>NZ_JAEKFH010000001.1 GCF_016650695.1 Pseudomonas sp. TH41
TGGAATCATATATTTTTAATTTCAAAAAAACTTCAAGGCCTTTTTTGGTAAGCCAATAAGCGGGTCATCTCAAGAAAACCTAGCCGAAGGGAGGCGAAGTGGTATCGTTCCTGATTTTTGTAGAATGTTCATAAAAGTTCCTGGCAAATTCACAGCATTTTAATTTACTCATTCGGGTATCTCGGATGTACTAGCATCTCGGTAGAGCATTGGTACTCGCCATGAACGCTGACACTGCAAAACTAGTAGGGTTTTAGACAGCTCGCAAGAATTTATAAAAGTTTCAGAAGTTACTTACAGAAACTGAAATACGACTCCCAAATCAGTGAAGTACTTATCCTAAAAGTTTGTAAACCTTTTCCTACAGGCTATCCATTGCTTTCCACCATTAAGAAAACAACGGTCCATGAAAGGCCTGGCAGGTATGAAACGGAGCTCCGCCCCTGTAGCAGTTGCCGAAAGGGTCTTAAAACCGATCGATGCGGTGCAGCTATTTATGGGGATCGGCGTGGCGCTGTTCTTCATGCCGACCCTGAGTATTTTGATGTCTGATTTACCACCGAGCCAGATCGCCGACGGCGCAGGCCTGGCAACGTTCCTGCGGACGTTGGGCGGTAGTTTTGCGGCGTCGCTGACGACGTGGATCTGGATTCGTCGGGCGGATCAACATCATGCGTATTTGAGTGAAAGCATCACCACCTTTGACCCGGCGCCCCGGGATGCCTTGAACACCCTGGGCGGAGCGGGGAATCCGGCGTATGCCCAGCTGGATCATGTGCTGACCAGCCAGGCGTACATGCTCTCCACCGTGGATTACTTCACGTTGCTGGGGTGGGGGTTTATGGGGCTGATACTGATTGTATGGCTGGCGAAACCGCCGTTTGCGGCGAAGGCCGGGCCGGAAGCGGCCGGTCACTAAACACAGCCCCTGTAGGAGCGAGCTTGCTCGCGATGGTGGGTCAGCTACATTGAGTCGCCTGACACACCATCGCGAGCAAGCTCGCTCCTACAGGGTTTGGTGTTGGGTAGTCAGTTAGCGGGTGCTGCCAACTGCGGTGGCGGGGCGAAATCAAAAGGCGCCAACGCAAACCCTTGCTCGTCCACCTGCAACGCCCATCCTTGACGATCCCAATCCCCCAACACAATGCGCCTGGCCGCTTGTTCGCCGATCTGCAACTTGTGAATGGCCGGGCGATGGGTGTGCCCATGAATCAACGTTTTCACGCCATAGACCTGCATGATCCGTGGCACTTCGTCCGGCGTGACATCAACAATGTCATTGGCCTTCATCTGCGTCTGCGCACGGCTTTCGCTGCGTAGCTTGCGCGCCAGTTTATGGCGAGTGCGCAAGGGCAGGTGGCGCAGGATGAACAGGGTGATCGGGTTGCGCAGGTAACGACGCAGCTTCATATAGGCTTCGTCGCGGGTGCAGAGGCTGTCACCGTGCATCAATAGCACCGGCTCACCGTTGAACTGCACGACACTCGGGTCCTTCAGCAGCGTGCAGCCGGCCTGCTTGCAGAAGGCCTGGCCCAGCATGAAGTCGCGATTACCGTGCATCAGAAAAATGGCCGTGCCGCTGTCGCTAAGTTCGCGCAGGGCCTGGCAGATGGAGCGCTGAAAGGGCGTCATGGCGTCGTCGCCAATCCACACCTCGAAAAAGTCGCCCAAAATGTACAACGCACTCGCCGAGCGGGCGCGTCCGGCGAGCAAATCCAGAAACGCCCGGGTGATGTCCGGGCGCTCCTCTTCCAGATGCAAGTCTGAAATCAGCAGTATCACTCAATGATCTCGGCTTTCTCGATGATCACGTCTTCTGCTGGAACGTCCTGGTGGCCGGATTTCATGGTGGTGGAAACACCTTTGATCTTGTCGACCACGTCGGTGCCTTCAACCACTTTAGCGAACACGGCGTAGCCCCAGCCCTGAGTGGTCTTGCCGCTGTGGTTCAGGAAGCTGTTATCAGCCACGTTGATGAAGAACTGGGCGGAAGCCGAATGCGGCTCCATGGTGCGCGCCATGGCCACGCTGTACTTCACGTTCGGCAGACCGTTGTCGGCTTCGTTCTGGATGCTTGGGCGCTTGTCTTTCTTTTCTTTCATGCCAGGCTCGAAACCGCCGCCCTGGATCATGAAGTTACCGATGACGCGGTGGAAAACGGTGTTTTCGTAGTGACCGGCTTTGACGTACTCGATGAAGTTGGCAACGGTCAGCGGTGCCTTTTCAGCGTTCAGTTCCAGGACGATGTCGCCATGGTTGGTGGTCAGTTTGACTTGGGTCATGATCGGGGACTCTCTTTAGGAGATGCGTTTTCTAGGAATTCGTGGGTTTCGGGGCGTTACGGCCCCCAACCGGTCTGGCCAGCAATGGCCAAGATGCGCAGTTTAGCGCGACAGGCGCGAATTTCGAGGCTGTTTTTCATTTGCATCCGATTAAATGCAGCCGTTTTCGGGCCTGCTCTGTCAGCGACTTGACGGCATCGGCTATGATAGCGCCTTTGTTTTGTCAGGCCCGTCTCCCGGCCGCGCACTTGTACGTTCAAGGATCCTATGAGCAAGCCCACTGTCGACCCTACCTCGAATTCCAAGACCGGCCCTGCTGTGCCGGTCAATTTCCTGCGCCCGATCATCCAGGCGGACCTGGACTCGGGTAAGCACACGCAGATCGTCACCCGTTTCCCGCCTGAGCCCAACGGCTACCTGCACATCGGTCACGCCAAGTCGATTTGCGTGAACTTCGGCCTGGCCCAGGAATTTGGCGGAGTCACCCACCTGCGTTTCGACGACACCAACCCGGCCAAGGAAGAGCAGGAATACATCGACGCGATCGAAAGCGACATCAAGTGGCTGGGCTTCGAATGGTCCGGTGAAGTGCGCTACGCCTCGCAGTATTTCGACCAGTTGCACGACTGGGCCGTCGAGCTGATCAAGGCCGGCAAGGCCTACGTCGATGACCTGAGCCCGGAGCAAGCCAAGGAATACCGTGGCACCCTGACGGAACCCGGCAAGAACAGCCCGTTCCGTGACCGCAGCGTCGAAGAGAACCTGGACTGGTTCGCCCGCATGAAGGCCGGTGAATTCCAGGACGGCGCACGCGTGCTGCGGGCCAAGATCGACATGGCCTCGCCGAACATGAACCTGCGCGACCCGATCATGTATCGGATCCGTCATGCTCACCACCACCAGACCGGTGACAAGTGGTGCATCTACCCGAACTATGACTTCACCCACGGTCAGTCGGACGCCATCGAAGGCATCACCCATTCGATCTGCACCCTGGAATTCGAAAGCCACCGTCCGCTGTACGAGTGGTTCCTCGAAAACCTGCCCGTGCCGGCGCAACCGCGTCAGTACGAGTTCAGCCGTCTGAACCTGAACTACACCATCACCAGCAAGCGCAAACTCAAGCAGCTAGTGGACGAGAAACACGTCAATGGCTGGGACGATCCGCGCATGTCTACGCTGTCGGGCTTCCGCCGCCGTGGCTACACGCCGAAATCGATCCGCAACTTCTGCGACATGGTCGGCACCAACCGTTCCGACGGCGTGGTCGACTTCGGCATGCTCGAATTCAGCATCCGTGACGACCTCGATCACAGCGCCCCGCGTGCCATGTGCGTGCTGCGTCCGCTGAAAGTCGTGATCACCAACTACCCGGAAGGCCAGGTCGAGAACCTCGAACTGGCGTGCCACCCGAAAGAAGACATGGGCGTGCGCGTTCTGCCGTTCGCCCGTGAGATCTACATCGACCGTGAAGACTTCATGGAAGAGCCGCCAAAAGGCTACAAGCGCCTGGAGCCGAACGGTGAAGTGCGTCTGCGCGGCAGCTACGTGATCCGTGCCGACGAAGCGATCAAGGACGCCGATGGCAACATCGTCGAGCTGCGTTGCTCCTATGACCCGGAAACCCTGGGCAAGAACCCTGAAGGCCGTAAGGTCAAAGGCGTGGTGCACTGGGTGCCGGCGGCTGCCAGCGTCGAGTGTGAAGTGCGTCTGTACGATCGTCTGTTCCGTTCGCCGAACCCGGAGAAGGCTGAAGACAGCGCCGGGTTCCTGGACAACATCAACCCTGACTCGCTGCAAGTCCTCACCGGTTGTCGTGCCGAGCCTTCGCTGGGCAATGCACAGCCGGAAGACCGTTTCCAGTTTGAGCGCGAAGGTTACTTCTGCGCGGATATCAAGGACTCGAAACCGGGCGCTCCGGTATTCAACCGTACCGTGACCCTGCGTGATTCGTGGGGCCAGTGATTTAGCGTCAAGGAACTAACGTGCTTACGATCTACAACACGCTCACCAAGAGCAAAGAAGTTTTCAAGCCTCTGGATGGCAACAAGGTGCGCATGTACGTCTGCGGGATGACCGTGTACGACTACTGCCACCTCGGCCACGGCCGCAGCATGGTCGCGTTCGACCTGGTGACCCGCTGGTTGCGGTTCAGCGGTTACGACCTGACCTACGTGCGCAACATCACCGACATTGACGACAAGATCATCAATCGGGCCAACGAGAACGGCGAGTCGTTCGAAGCGCTGACCGAGCGCATGATCGCGGCGATGCACGAAGACGAAGCGCGCCTGAATATCAAGAAGCCGGACATGGAACCGCGCGCCACCGGCCATATTCCCGGCATGCACGCGATGATCCAGACCCTGATCGACAAGGGTTACGCCTACGCGCCGGGCAATGGCGACGTGTACTACCGCGTCGCCAAGTTCATGGGCTACGGCAAGCTGTCGCGCAAGAAAATCGAAGACCTGCGCATCGGCGCGCGGATCGAAGTCGACGAGTCCAAGCAGGACCCGCTGGACTTCGTGCTGTGGAAAGGCGCCAAGCCAGGCGAGCCGAGCTGGGCGTCGCCGTGGGGCGACGGACGGCCGGGCTGGCACATCGAGTGCTCGGTGATGTCGACCTGCTGCCTCGGTGAGACCTTCGACATTCATGGCGGCGGCAGCGACCTTGAGTTCCCGCACCACGAAAACGAAATCGCCCAGAGCGAAGCGGCCACCGGCAAGACCTACGCCAACGCGTGGATGCATTGCGGCATGATTCGCATCAATGGCGAGAAGATGTCCAAGTCCTTGAACAACTTCTTCACCATTCGCGACGTGCTGGAAAAGTACCACCCGGAAGTCGTGCGTTACCTGCTGGTGTCGAGCCACTACCGCAGCGCGATCAACTATTCGGAAGACAACCTCAAGGACGCCAAGGGCGCACTCGAGCGTTTCTACCACGCGCTCAAAGGCCTGCCGAACGTGGCACCGGCCGGTGGCGAAGCCTTTGTCGAGCGTTTCACCCAGGTGATGAACGACGACTTCGGCACGCCGGAAGCGTGCGCGGTGCTGTTCGAGATGGTTCGCGAGATCAACCGCCTGCGCGAGAGCGATCTCGACGCGGCGGCGGGACTGGCGGCGCGCTTGAAGGAACTGGCCAGCCTGCTGGGTGTGTTGCAGCTTGAAGCCGATGACTTCCTGCAGGCCGGCGCTGAAGGGCGTGTCGATGCCGCTGAGGTTGATGCGCTGATTCAGGCGCGTCTGGCGGCTCGTGCGGCTAAAGACTGGGCAGAATCGGACCGCATCCGCGACCAGCTCACCGCCATGGGCGTGGTGCTGGAAGACGGCAAGGGCGGTACGACCTGGCGTCTGGCTGACTGATTGCTGCGTTTGCTACGCCTTTTACAAAAACAGAAACCTGCCTTGTGCGGGTTTTTGTTTTTTAAGATCAAAAGATCGCAGCCTTCGGCAGCTCCTACAGAGGGTACGCCGAACCAATGTAGGAGCTGCCGAAGGCTGCGATCTTTTGATCTTGGGCCATTAATCCTCAGCCTGGCGCAATCGCTTGTAAAGGGTATTGCGACTAACCCCAAGTCGCCGAGCAAGGTGCGAAATATTCCCCCCGGCCGCCTGCAACTGCCGATTCAATGCCTCGGCATCATTCAAATCCATCGCCAGCGTGTCCGGCGAATCCACCGGTTCCATCTCCAGGTCCACAAAAAAATCATCCGGCAAATGCTCCGGCCGCACTGGTTGTTCCTCAGCCATCGCCAGCGCCACCTGCATCACGCTGCTGACCTGGCGCAAATTCCCCGGCCACGGATGACGGCTGAACAACTCCATGACTTCCCGGCTCAATCCGGCCCATTGGCTCGGTTCACGGTGCTGTTCCCACAAGCGCTTGAACAACGCCTGTTTGTCACTGCGTTCTCGCAACGGCGGCAACTCAAGTGTCAAACCGCCGATCCGGTAATAAAGGTCCTCGCGAAACCGCCCGAGTTGGACCTGCTCACGCAAGGAGCGGTTGGTCGCCGAGATAATGCGAATGTCCACCGGGAACAGCTCGCTGCTACCCACGGGTTGCACACACCGCTCCTGCAACACCCTCAATAGTCGAGCCTGGGTCGGCAGCGGCATATCACCGATTTCATCGAGGAACAGCGTGCCCTTGTCAGCCTTGCGAATCAGCCCGATGCTGCCTTTCTGATTCGCGCCAGTGAACGCGCCTTTCTCGTAGCCGAACAGTTCGGACTCCACCAGTTCGGCGGGGATCGCCGCACAGTTGACGGCAATGAACGGTTGTTTACTCCGAGAGCTCGCCTGGTGCAGCGCTTTGACGAAGACCTCCTTGCCGACCCCGGTTTCACCGTGAATCAACAGCGGAATGTCTTTTTCCAGCAGTCGCTCGGCCTGACGCACGGCTTTTTCCACGCGACTGTCGCCGAAGTGCAGCGTGGTGAGGCTGATAGCGGCGGGCGCGGTCACGGCGGGGTCGGCGCCCTTGGGTTCAGCACTCTTTGTTTCTGAGAACAGCCGCGCCTGAATCGGTGCCTGTTTCGGTCGTTTCAACAGGCACTGGAACCGGTTGCGTCCAGAGGCTTGCAAGGCGAACGGCAAGCCATCGGGCTGGTTCAGCAACTCCATCAGGGACACCTTGAACAGGCTCTCGATGTTCACCCGCGACAGGCTGATGCCCAACAAATTGTCGGCCCGGCGATTGGCGGACAGCACCTGACCGGTTTCATCGAAGATCAACAACCCGGCCCACTGGCTGTCGAGGTTGTTCAGCCCGGTGTTGAAGGTCAGTTGAAAGTGTTGGCCATGGAACAGGTTGAGGATCAGCCGGTTTTCCACGGTCTGGCTCATCATCTTGACCATGCCGAGGGTGTGGGACGGCGGCAGGTAGCTGTCGCTGGACACGTCCAGTACCGCGATCATCTTGCGCTCGGCGTCGAAAATCGGCGCGGCGGAACCGGTCATGAAGCGGTTGGCCTTGAGAAAATGTTCATCGTGTTCAATGTGCACTGCTTGCTCGCAGGCCAGTGCGGTGCCGATCGCATTGGTGCCGCTGCAACACTCCATCCAGCTGGCGCCGGCGCTGAAACCGCGAGTCAGGCTCGGCTCAATAAAGCGCTGGGTGCCCCATGACGTCAGCACCTGGCCCTGATTGTCGGCGAGCATGATCAGGCAATTGGAATTGCTGAGGATGTTTTCGTAATACGGCAGGACTTCCTGGTGCGTGGTCTGCACCAGTGAATGCTGGCTCTCCAACAAGTGGGCGATGCCCGCGGCCGGCAGCTGATCGAACGCCGGGGCGCTTTGATGATTGAGGCCGAACGCGCGGCAGCGTGACCAGGAGTCCTGGATGATCGCGTCGTGGGAGAGCGGCGAGGCAGGTGCGGCCATGGCAGTCGATCTCTAAGCAAGCTTTTATTGTTTTTATAGGTACACACGACCCCCTGTAGGAGCTGCCGAAGGCTGCGATCTTTTGATCTTGATTTCGAAATCGTCACGGGCGCCAAGATCAAAAGATCGCAGCCTTCGGCAGCTCCTACAGTGACCGCGGTGCACACGGTTTGCGGGGCCAGGCAAAAGCATCCGTAGAGTGTTGTTCACTATTGTTCATTGTCAACCAGCGAATTGTTCAGTTGTTCAGTCGTGGTTGTTCATTTCTGTTCAGCAACGAAAGTGATTTTTCCTGCGTTTCGAAGATTTTTAAGCAAGATCAATGGCTTGAAGTTTTTGGCACGAAAGTCGCTCTGTAGCTCCGGTCGCTTGATTCCAAAAATAAAAAAGGCCGAGCCATGTCACTCACCCTGGAGCACGTCAGCCGCACCGTCGAGGGCCAGACCTGGATCGACGATGCGTGCCTGAGTTTCGAACCCGGATCCTTTAACGTCTTGCTCGGGCGCACGCTGTCCGGCAAAACCAGCCTCATGCGCCTGATGGCCGGTCTGGACAAGCCCGACAGCGGCCGCATCCTGATGAACGGCGTCGACGTCACCCGACGCCCGGTGCGGTTGCGCAACGTGTCGATGGTGTATCAGCAGTTCATCAACTACCCGACCATGACCGTTTTCGAAAACATCGCCTCGCCATTGCGCCAGGGCGGTGTTTCCAACGAGCAGATCCAGAGCAAAGTGCTGGAAACCGCGAAGATGCTGCGCATCGAGAAATTCCTGCAGCGCCATCCCCTCGAACTTTCCGGTGGCCAGCAACAGCGCACGGCCATGGCCCGGGCGCTGGTCAAGGACGCCGAGCTGATCCTGTTCGATGAGCCGCTGGTCAACCTCGACTACAAACTGCGTGAAGAACTGCGCCAGGAAATGCGCGAGCTGTTCAAGGCGCGCCACACCATTGCTATTTACGCCACCACCGAACCTAACGAAGCCCTCGCACTGGGCGGTTCCACGACCATTCTTCACGAAGGCCGGGTGATCCAGAGCGGCAAGTCTTCCGAGGTTTACCACCAGCCACAAACCGTGTTGGCCGCAGAGCTGTTTTCCGAGCCGCCGATCAACCTGATGCCGGGGCGGATTGCCGGTAATGAAGTCAGTTTCGCCAATTTCGTGCACTTTCCGTTGAACGTTGATTTGCGCCCGGTGGGCGAGGGCGAGTTCCGCTTCGGCGTGCGGCCAAGCCATATTTCACTGGTGCCGAGCAATGACGATGACCTCGAACTGGCGGTGACCGTCGAGGTGGCGGAAATCAGTGGTTCGGAGACCTTCCTGCATGTGCGCAACGAGCATTTCCTGTTGGTGCTGCACTTGCCTGGTGTGCACGAATACGACGTCGATGCGCCGATTCGCATCTATATCCCGACCCATAAACTGTTTGTGTTCGATACGCAGGGGCGGCTGGTTCAGGCACCCGGTCGTCGTATCGCGAGGGTTGCCTGATGGCCGAAATCCGTTTACAGAACCTCGCCCACAGTTACACCCGTACGCCAACCGGCCCCGAGGATTACGCGATACGCGAGATGGACCACGTCTGGGAACAGGGCGGGGCCTATGCCTTGCTCGGGCCATCGGGTTGCGGCAAGTCGACGTTGCTCAACATCATTTCCGGGCTGCTCAGTCCGTCTCAGGGGCAGGTGCTGTTCGACAGCAAAGTGGTCAACGACCTGACCCCGGAGAAGCGCAATATCGCTCAGGTTTTCCAGTTCCCGGTGGTCTACGACACCATGACGGTGTTCGACAACCTGGCCTTTCCGCTACGCAATCAGGGCATGGCCGAGGCGAAAGTCCACAGCAAGGTGCAGGAAATTGCCGAGGTCCTCGACCTCCAGGCGCTGCTGAGCAAGAAGGCGCGCAATCTCACCGCCGACGAAAAGCAGAAAGTCTCCATGGGCCGCGGGCTGGTGCGCGATGACGTGTCGGCGATCCTCTTCGACGAGCCGCTGACGGTGATCGACCCGCACCTGAAGTGGAAGCTGCGGCGCAAGCTCAAGCAGATCCATGAGCAATTCAACATCACCATGGTCTACGTCACCCACGATCAGCTGGAGGCCTCGACCTTTGCTGACAAGATTGCGGTGATGTATGGCGGGCAGATCGTGCAATTCGGCACCCCACGTGAGTTGTTCGAGCGGCCGAGCCATACCTTTGTCGGTTATTTCATCGGCAGTCCGGGGATGAACCTGATCGAGGTGCAACCACAACCGGGCGGCGTCGGTTTCGCGTCGACTCATTTGCCATTGTCTGACGCGCAACAGGTACGCATTGCCGAGTCCGAGTGGAAAACCCTGAAGGTCGGGATTCGTCCGGAGTTCGTGCACGTCTGGGAAGAGCCTTTTGATGACGCGATGCAGGCACAGGTCGTACACGTCGAAGACCTCGGCACCTACAAGATCATGACTCTGAACCTCGATGGCGTGCCGTTGAAGGTGCGCCTCGCCGAAGACAAGCCTGTGCCCGAAGGCATCGCCTACATCAGTTTCCCGGCGCAATGGTTGATGGTGTACGCCGATGATTATTGGCTGCCAGCGCTAACCCGGAATGAGGTTCAGCCATGAACAAGGTGCAGAACAACAAGGCCTGGTGGTTGGTCCTGCCAGTGTTTTTGCTGGTGGCGTTCAGTGCGGTGGTCCCGATGATGACCGTGGTCAACTACTCGGTGCAGGACATCTTCGACCAGTCCAGCCGCTACTTTGTCGGGGCCGACTGGTACCGACAGGTGTTGCTTGATCCTCGCTTGCACGACTCGCTGCTGCGGCAATTTATCTACTCTGGCTGTGTGTTGCTGATCGAAATACCGTTGGGCATTGCCATCGCCCTGACCATGCCGACCAAGGGCCGCTGGTCATCGCTGGTGCTGATTATCCTGGCGATTCCGCTGCTGATTCCGTGGAACGTGGTGGGCACCATTTGGCAAATCTTCGGCCGCGCCGATATCGGCCTGCTCGGGTCGAGCCTCAAGGCGATGGGCATCAGCTACAACTACGCGGCCAACACCATGGACGCCTGGGTCACGGTGCTGGTGATGGACGTCTGGCACTGGACGTCGTTGGTGGCGCTGTTGTGCTTCTCCGGTCTGCGGGCGATTCCGGACGTGTACTACCAGGCCGCGCGGATTGATCGGGCATCGGCCTGGGCCGTTTTCCGACACATCCAGTTGCCCAAGCTCAAGAGCGTGCTGCTGATCGCGGTGATGTTGCGGTTTATGGACAGTTTCATGATCTACACCGAACCCTTCGTGCTGACGGGTGGCGGTCCGGGGAATGCGACGACTTTCCTGAGTCAGACCCTGACACAAATGGCGATCGGGCAGTTCGACCTCGGTCCTGCGGCGGCTTTCTCGCTGGTGTACTTCCTGATCATCCTGTTGGTGTCCTGGCTGTTCTACACCGCCATGACTCACTCTGACGCCAACCGCTGAGGTCTGCCCATGAGTAAGAGAAAGCTGGTTCCGCTGCTGATCTACATCCTGTTCCTGCTGGTGCCGATCTACTGGCTGCTGAACATGTCCTTCAAGAGCAATACCGAAATCCTCAGTGGCCTGACCCTGTTTCCGCAGAACTTTACCTTCGGCAACTACAAGGTGATTTTCACTGACCCGGCCTGGTACACCGGTTATCTCAACTCACTGTATTACGTGAGCCTGAATACAGTGATCTCCCTGAGCGTGGCGTTGCCGGCGGCCTACGCGTTCTCGCGTTACCGCTTCCTGGGCGACAAGCATCTGTTCTTCTGGCTGTTGACCAACCGCATGGCACCGCCGGCGGTGTTTCTGCTGCCGTTCTTCCAGCTGTATTCCTCGATTGGCTTGTTTGACACGCACATCGCCGTGGCCTTAGCCCACTGTTTGTTTAATGTGCCGTTGGCGGTGTGGATTCTTGAGGGGTTCATGTCTGGTGTTCCCAAGGAAATCGACGAAACGGCCTACATCGACGGCTACAGTTTTCCCAAGTTCTTCGTGAAGATTTTCGTTCCGCTGATTGGTTCAGGGATCGGTGTGACGGCGTTTTTCTGCTTCATGTTCTCCTGGGTCGAACTGCTGCTGGCGCGAACCCTGACGTCGGTCAACGCCAAGCCGATTGCAGCGGTCATGACGCGTACGGTCTCGGCTTCCGGCATCGATTGGGGCGTGCTGGCGGCGGCGGGGGTGTTGACCATCCTGCCGGGCATGCTGGTGATCTGGTTTGTCCGTAACCACGTGGCCAAGGGCTTTGCCCTCGGCCGGGTATGAGGAACTGATGATGGAATGGATGAGTTGGACCACCCCCACCGCCGCGTTCTTCATCGTCATTGGCATGATCCTGGTCGGCATGACGACCTGGGAGTTGCGTTCGCCGAGCATCCTCCGGCGTGGTTTGTTGCCTATTGCCACCACCCGTGGCGATCGGCTGTTTATCGGTCTTCTCGGCAGCGCCTACCTGCATTTGCTGGTCATTGGCGTCACCGACTGGAGCATCTGGGTGGCGTCCGCGTTGTCCCTGGTGTGGCTGTTGGCTGTGATGCGTTGGGGCTAGTCGAATCGCTCGGCAATGTTGCTCCGAAATCTAAACAGGAGGTTTCTATGTTCGATAAAAACAATAAGCTGCGACATAGCGTTTCATTGGCAGCCATGCTGGCACTCAGCGGGTTGAGCGCTGCGGCGTGGGCCGATGCCTATGAAGAGGCTGCGAAGAAATGGATTGGCAGCGAGTTCACACCGTCCACCCTGACGCCAGAGCAGCAGCTCGCGGAACTGAAGTGGTTCATCAAGGCCGCCGAGCCGTTTCGCGGTATGGACATCAAGGTCGTTTCGGAAACCCTGACCACTCACGAGTATGAGTCCAAGGTGTTGGCCAAGGCCTTTGCCGAGATCACCGGGATCAAAGTGACCCACGATTTGCTGCAAGAAGGCGATGTGGTGGAAAAACTGCAGACCGTAATGCAATCGGACAAGAGCATCTATGACGGCTGGGTAAACGACTCCGATTTGATCGGTACACATTTCCGTTATGGCAAGACCGAAGCCATCACCGACCTGATGGCCAATGAAGGTAAAAACTTCACGTCGCCCACCCTGGATATCAAGGATTTCATCGGCATTTCCTTCACCACCGCTCCCGATGGCAAGCTCTATCAATTGCCCGATCAACAGTTCGCCAACCTCTATTGGTTCCGTGCTGACTGGTTCGAACGGCCGGAGCTGAAAGCCAAATTCAAGGAAAAGTACGGTTACGAGTTGGGCGTGCCGGTGAACTGGTCGGCCTATGAAGACATCGCCAAATTCTTCAGCGAAGACGTCAAGGAAATCGACGGCAAGCGGGTCTACGGGCACATGGACTATGGCAAGAAAGACCCTTCCCTGGGCTGGCGCTTCACCGATGCCTGGTTCTCCATGGCCGGTGGTGGCGACAAGGGGCTGCCCAATGGCTTGCCGGTGGACGAGTGGGGCATTCGGGTGGAGGATTGCCATCCGGTGGGCTCCAGCGTGACTCGCGGCGGCGACACCAACGGCCCCGCGGCAGTCTTTGCCACACAGAAATATGTCGACTGGCTCAAGGCCTATGCACCACCGGAAGCGGCAGGGATGACCTTTTCCGAATCCGGCCCGGTGCCGTCCCAGGGCAATATCGCCCAACAGATCTTCTGGTACACCGCGTTCACGGCTGACATGACCAAGCCAGGGCTGCCCGTGGTGAACGCCGATGGCACACCGAAATGGCGCATGGCGCCTTCGCCACGAGGGCCGTATTGGGAGGAGGGCATGAAGCTTGGGTATCAGGACGTGGGTTCCTGGACGTTCATGAAGTCCACGCCTGAGAAACAGAAACTGGCGGCCTGGCTTTATGCGCAGTTCGTGACCTCGAAAACCGTGTCGTTGAAGAAAACCATCGTCGGTCTGACACCCATCCGCGAGTCGGACATCAACTCACAAGCGATGACCGATCTGGCGCCAAAACTCGGTGGCCTGGTGGAGTTCTACCGCAGCCCGGCCCGCGTGCAATGGACCCCGACCGGGACCAATGTGCCGGACTATCCGCGTTTGGCGCAACTGTGGTGGAGCCACATCGCCGAAGCCGCCAGCGGCGATAAAACCCCGCAACAGGCGTTGGATGGTCTGGCCAAGGATCAGGACGCGATTATGTCCCGCCTGGAACGCTCGAAGGCGCAAGCCGTCTGCGCGCCGAAAATGAACCCCGAGCGCGATGCGCAGTACTGGTTCGACCAGCCGGGTGCACCGAAACCGAAACTGGCGAACGAGAAGCCCAAGGGTGAAACCGTGAGCTACAACGAACTGCTGAAATCGTGGGCGGACGCACGCAAGTAATGACTGGACTGTGAACGGCGAACGGCACCGCAAGGTGCCGTTTTTGTTAGTGCCCGATCCAACCTCTTCGCGAGCAGGCTCGCTCCCACATTTGACCGTATTCCCTTGAGCGAACTCGATCACCTGTGGGAGCGAGCCTGCTCGCGATGGCATCATCGGACATAACAGTGGATTCAGCTTAGCGCTGCCAGTTGTTCTACCGTCTCCGGAAAACGCTCAACCAACCGAATCAGCGTCGTTGCCTGAGCATTAGGTTTGGCCCGTCCTTGCTCCCAGTTTTCCAACGTCCGGGTATTCGTACGCAAATACATCGCGAATACCGAACGGGAAAGGTTGAGCTGTTGGCGTATGGCTACCACCTCCTCAGCAGTGATTGGTACCAGTTTTGGCAGTTTGACCTTGTGAGTTCGCAGCGTGACCTTGCCTTGGCGCTCGTCGGCCAAGGCCTCAAGGCCTTCCATCAGTTCGGTAAAAATGTCACGTTTCATAGTGGGATCTCGTGTTGATTTCGCTATCTAGAGCTTGTCTGAAAAGTTTCTTCTGGGAAGGTGACAGGTCGTCTTGCTCGTTTTTGCTATATACGGTGAACAGCCAGAATTGATCAAAACCCGACCACCAGTAATAAATCACCCTTAATCCGCTGCGCTTGCCTTTGCCTCGTCGTTGGTCGGAGAAACGGATTTTTCGCAACCCGCCCATACCTTCCACTAGATCGCCCGCTTCCGGGTTTTTCAGCAGCTCCAGTTGAAAGCTGCGAAACAGTTCGTCGTCCAGGTAGTCATTTCTGTTCTTTTGAAATCCAGGTAATTCGATAAAAAGAGCGTCCATGTTCTGTACGTTACCTGCGTATATTTCTATCACAAGAATCGAATAGGTCAAGGCGTGTGTTCCTGCCAATTCGGTCAAGCCATTACGATAAATTCGAACACGGGCAGAAGGCTGTAGGACGAGGCGGATATACAAGCAAGGGTATTCTGGAAATTCGAGAGGAGCGGAGAGCGAAAGCGGTCCGACGAAGAGGTCATCCCAGACAACCGATGACTTTTGACCGCTTGCCTGCATACAGCTCAAAAGATCGCAGCCTGCGGCAGCTCCTACACGGGATTTGCATTTCCCTGTAGGAGCTGCCGCAGGCTGCGATCTTTTGATCTTGAAACCCAAAAAGCAAAAACGGCACCCGAAGGTGCCGTTTCTGTTTTCTACCTACAACTGCTTAAGCGATCAACCCGCCAGTACGGCCTGCTTAACCAAAACCAGCAATGGCTGTGGATACAGCCCCAGGAAGAACGCCAGTACGGCGATGGCCAGCAGCATGACGCCGCCAGCACGTTGTTCCCAGTGCAGTTGCGCATCGTGGCGACGCAGGTTCGGCTCGATCAGGTACAGGGTGACCATGACGCGCAGGTAGTAGAAGACGCCGATGGCGCTGCCCAGTACCAGGGAACCGACCAGCCACCATTGGTGCGACTCGACGCCGGTAGCAATGATGTAGAACTTGCCGATGAAGCCCGCGGTCAGCGGGATGCCGGCCAGGGACAACATCATCACGGTCAGTACGGCGGTCAGGTACGGACGGCGCCAGAACAGGCCGCGGTATTCGTACAGGGCATCGGCGTCACGGCCGTTGTACGGCGAGGACATCAGCGTGATCACGCCGAACGCACCGAGGCTGGTGATCACGTAGGTGACCAGGTACACGCCGATGGCTTCCACGGCCAGGCCTTTGCTCGCCACCAGGGCGATCAGCAGGTAACCGAAGTGAGCGATGGACGAGTAACCCAGCAGACGCTTGAGGTTGCTTTGGGTCAGTGCCAGCAAGTTACCGAACAGGATCGACGCGATGGCGATGATGGTCAGTACGTCGCTCAGTACACCGCTGCTCGCCGCTGGCGAAATCTGGAACAGGCGCACCATCACCGCGAACACAGCGACTTTCGACGCGGTCGCCAGGAACGCGGCCACCGGTGCCGGAGCACCTTCGTAAACGTCCGGGGTCCAGAGGTGGAATGGCACCAGCGACAGCTTGAAGGCCAGACCGATCAGCATCATGCCCAGGCCCATTTGAGCCAGCGAGCTTGGCAGCCCGGTGGCCGCTAGGGCCTGGCCGATACCGACGAAGCTCAGGCTGCCGGAATCGGCGTAGAGCAGGGCCATACCGAACAACAGGAACGCGGAACCGGCGGCCGACAGCACCATGTACTTGATGCCGGCTTCCAGCGAACGTTTGTTGAAGAACGCGTAAGCCACCAGACCGTAAACCGGTACCGAGAGCAGTTCCAGACCGACGAACAACCCGGCCAGGTGCTGCGCGCTGACCAGTACCAGACCACCTGCGGCGGCCATCAGGATCAGCAGGTAAAGTTCTTCACGGTTGCCGGGGTAACCCGAACCGCCATCGCCGAGGTAGGCGTGGGCGAGGGTCACACAAGCGAGGGTGGCGACCAGGATCAGCGCCATGTACAGACACGCGAAGCTATCGATTTGCAGCAGTGGGGTCACCGCCAATGGCGCGACTTTCAGCGCTGGCAGGATCGACAGCAACGCCAGGTTCAGACCTGCCACGGAAATCAGGAAGGTCTGCGAGTGGTTGCGGCGCCAGGCGATTGCCAGCATCACCACGATGATCGTGGCGCTGGTGATCAACAACGGCGCAAGCGCGATAAAGTGTTGAGTCGTGAATTCCATAGCGCTCTTACCGGGCCGAAGCGAGTTGAGTGAAGGCGGAGCCGAGCCACTGCTGCACGCCATGCATCGTCGCGGCAGAGGTATCGAGGAACGGTTGCGGGTACACGCCGATGTAAATCAGCAGCGCCGCAAGCCCGACCACCATGATCAGTTCGCGACCATCCATGCCATGCAACACCGCGTCCGATTTGGACGGGCCGAAGTAGGCACGGTGGATCATGATCAGCGAGTAGACCGAACCGAACACCAGGCCCGACGTCGCGATCACGGTGATCCATGGCGCAGCGGCGAACGTGCCGATCAGGATCAGGAACTCGCCGACGAAGTTACCGGTGACCGGCAAGCCCAGGGACGCGGCCGCAAAGAACAGGCTGATGGCCGGCAGGTAAGCGATCTTCGACCACAGGCCACCCATCTCACGCATATCGCGGGTGTGGGTGCGTTCGTACAGCTGACCACTCAGGATAAAGAGTGCCGCGGCCGACAGACCGTGAGCCAGCATCTGCATCACCGCGCCCTGCAGCGCCAGTTGGCTGCCGGAGTAGATGCCGATCAACACGAAGCCCATGTGGGAAACGGAGGAGTAGGCGATCAGGCGCTTGATGTCGGTTTGGGCGAAAGCCAGGAACGCACCGTAGAAGATCCCGATCAGACCGAGGGTCATGGCAAACGGCGCAAACTCGGCCGAGGCATTCGGGAACAGCGGCAGGGCGAATCGCAGCAGACCGTAAGCCGCTGTCTTCAACAAGATACCGGCCAGGTCGACGGAACCCGCGGTCGGTGCCTGGGCGTGAGCGTCAGGCAACCAGGAGTGGAACGGCACGACTGGCAGTTTCACCGCGAAAGCGATGAAGAAGCCGAGCATCAGGATGTACTCGGTAGTGAGCGACATCTTGGTTTTCAGCAGGTCGGAATAGTTGAACGTGATCACGCCGGTGCTGTTGAAGTTGACCAGTACCAGGCCCAGGATCGCCACCAACATGATCAGGCCGGACGCCTGAGTGAAGATGAAGAACTTGGTCGCCGCGTAGATCCGGGTTTTCTTGCCGTCCGAAGAACTGTGACCCCAGAGCGCGATGAGGAAGTACATCGGCACCAGCATCATTTCCCAGAAGAAGAAGAACATGAACAGGTCGAGGGCGAGGAACACGCCGACGACGCCGCCCAGGATCCACATCAGGTTCAGGTGGAAGAAGCCAACGTGACGCTGGATCTCTTTCCACGAGCAGAGTACCGAGAGGATACCCAGCAGACCGGTCAGCAGGATCATCAACAGCGACAGGCCGTCGAGGGCCAGGTGCACGCTGATGCCGAAACGCTCGATCCAGATGTGCTTGAACTCAAGCGCCCAGGTCGGATCGGCGCCAGGTGCCGGAGCAAATGAATAATTACCGTGGGCCCACAGCCAGAGGCCGAGCGCGAGTTCCAGGGTCATGGTCAACAGCGCAATCCAGCGGGGGAGGGTAGCGCCGAAGCGCTCACCCATCCAGCACAGCAGGCCGCCGATGAAGGGGATCAGGATTAGCCAAGGCAGAATCATGACGGGCTCAATTCCTTTCGCAAGTTCGCAAGGTTCATATCAGACCGCTACCAGCACGATGGCGCCGATGACCAGCACGGAGCCGGCTGCCATCGATGCCGCGTACCAACGCAGTTGACCGGTTTCGGTACGGCTCAGGGCGGAGTGACTGCCTTTGGCCATACGCGGGATCAGACCGATGGTCTGGTCGAGCGGGTCTCTGCGTAGTGCGTGGCTGATCGCAAGGTATGGCTTGACGAACAGTTTGTCGTAGATCCAGTCGAAGCCCCAGGCAGCGAACCACCAGGCCGAAAGGAAGCGGCCGATGCCGCTGTTGGCGATTGCAGTGACGAACCGACGCTTGCCGAGGAACAGCAGCGCGGACAGCAGGATCCCGGCCAGGGCAATGGCGCCCGAGGCGATTTCCAGACTGTGCTTGGCTTCGCCACCGGCATGGCCGACGCTTTCCGGGAGCACGCCGTGCAGCGGCGGAACGATCATGGCGCCGACGAAGGTCGACAGCACGATCAGCACCGACAGTGGCAACCAGTGAGCGATGCCGTGACCGGCGTGCGCTTCGGTCTTCGCTTCACCGTGGAACGCGATGAAGATCAGGCGGAAGGTGTACAGCGAAGTCATGAACGCACCGACCAGACCTGCATACAGCAGACCGTGGTTGCCGCTGGCGAAGGCTTCCCAGAGGATTTCGTCCTTGGAGTAGAAGCCTGCGGTCACCAGTGGCAGGGCCGAAAGGGCCGCGCCGCCGACGATGAAGCTGGCGTAGGCCAGTGGCAGTTTTTTCCACAGGCCGCCCATCTTGAAGATGTTCTGCTCGTGGTGGCAGGCAACGATCACCGAACCCGACGCAAGGAACAGCAGCGCCTTGAAGAAGGCGTGGGTCATCAGGTGGAAGATCGCGCCATCCCAGGCACCGACGCCCAGCGCCAGGAACATGTAGCCGATCTGGCTCATGGTCGAGTAGGCGAGGATACGTTTGATGTCGGTCTGCACCAGTGCGGCAAAACCTGCCAGCACCAGGGTCACGCCACCCACGACGCCGACCAGGTGCAGGATGTCCGGCGCCAGGGCGAACAGGCCGTGAGTACGGGCGATCAGGTAAACGCCAGCGGTCACCATGGTCGCGGCGTGGATCAGTGCCGAAACCGGAGTAGGACCGGCCATCGCATCCGCCAGCCAGGTTTGCAGCGGCAGTTGTGCGGATTTACCGACAGCGCCGCCCAGCAGCATCAGGGTCGCCAGAACGATCCAGAAGTCGCCGACCTTGAAGTGCTCAGGTGCCTTGACCAGCAGTTCCTGGATGTTCAGCGTGCCCAATTGCGCAAACAGGATGAACAGGCCGATCGCCATGAACACGTCGCCGATGCGGGTGACGATAAAGGCTTTGAGCGCCGCGTTACCGTTGTTGCGGTTGCTGTAGTAGAAACCGATCAACAGGTACGAGCACAGGCCCACGCCTTCCCAACCGAAGTACAGGAACAACAGGTTATCGCCCAGGACCAGGAACAGCATGCTGGCGATAAACAGGTTGGTGTAGGCGAAGAAGCGCGAGTAACCGGCTTCACCGCGCATGTACCAGGACGCGAACAGGTGGATCAGGAAGCCGACGCCGACGACCACACCGAGCATGGTCACGGACAGACCATCCAGGTACAGCGCGAAGTTCGGCGTAAAGCCTTCCACCGCCATCCACTGCCACAACACCTGGGTGTAGTGGCCACCTTCCGGTGGCGCGACGTTGAATTGCCAGATCACGTAAGCCGCGACGATGGCAGACAGGCCGATGGAACCGACGCCGATCAGCGCCGACAGGTTTTCCGAGAAGCGGCCGCGCGAAAACGCCAGCAGCAGGAAACCTATAAGAGGGAATACGAAAGTCAGATAGAGAAGATTCATCCGCGCATCTCGCTGGCAGCGTCGATATCGAGAGTGTGGAAGCGGCGATACAGCTGCAACAGAATCGCCAGGCCAATACTGGCCTCGGCGGCTGCCAGGCTGATCACCAGGATGAACATGATCTGTCCATCCGGCTGCGCCCAGCGGCTACCGGCAACGATGAACGCCAACGCGGAGGCATTCATCATGACCTCCAGGCTCATCAGCACGAAGAGAATGTTGCGCCGGACCATCAGGCCGACCAGACCGAGGCAGAACAGGATGCCGGCAACGGCCAGGCCATGTTCCAAGGGGATAGCAGGCATAGTTATTGCTCCTTCGCCTCGTTGCGGCCCAAGTGGAACGCCGTGACGGCTGCGGCGAGCAGCAACATCGAGGCGAGTTCGACCACCAGCAGGTAAGGACCGAACAGGCTGATGCCCACGGCCTTGGCGTCTACGGTGGTGTGGCCGAGGGCCTGACCGCTGGAGTGACTGAACAGCACGTACAGCAATTCAGCCAGCAGCAGGGCGCCAAGAATGACCGGGCCGAGCCAGATGCCGGGCTTGAGCCAGACGCGCTCTTGCTGAACCGAGGCCGGGCCCAGGTTCAGCATCATCACCACGAACACGAACAGCACCATGATGGCGCCAGCGTAGGCGATCACTTCCAGCACACCGGCAAACGGCGCGCCGAGGGCGAAGAACGTCATCGCCACGGAGATCAGCGAAATGATCAGGTAGAGCAGGGCGTGCACAGGGTTGGTGTTGGTGATCACGCGAAGCGTGGACACAACAGCGACACCCGATGCGAAATAGAAAGCGAATTCCATCTTTCTTCCTTAAGGCAGCAAGCTCTTCACGTTGATCGGCTGGGCTTCGTTCTGCGCGGAGCCTTTCGGCTTCCCGGCAATCGCCATACCTGCAACACGATAGAAGTTGTAATCAGGGTTTTTGCCGGGGCCGGAGATCAATAGATCTTCTTTCTCGTAAACCAGGTCCTGACGTTTGAACTCGGCCATCTCGAAATCCGGTGTCAGCTGGATCGCGGTGGTCGGGCAGGCTTCCTCGCAGAGGCCGCAGAAAATGCAGCGCGAGAAGTTGATGCGGAAGAAGTCCGGGTACCAGCGACCGTCTTCGGTTTCAGCTTTCTGCAGCGAGATGCAGCCGACCGGGCACGCCACGGCGCACAGGTTGCAGGCTACACAACGCTCTTGGCCATCGGGGTCGCGGGTCAGGACGATGCGCCCACGAAAGCGCGGCGGCAGGTACACGGCTTCTTCCGGGTACTGCAGCGTGTCGCGCTTGCGGAAGGCATGGCTGAAAATCATCACCAGGCTGCGAAGCTGAGTGAAGAAGCCGTGCACGATGTCAAAAATATACTTCATGATTCTCTATCCTCACTGAGCCGCGACGGCGGGCGTGTTGAGCAACACGATCGCAGCGGTCACCAGCATGTTGACGAGGGTCAGCGGCAGGCAGAACTTCCAGCTGAAGTCCATCACTTGGTCATACCGTGGGCGCGGAATCGAGGCGCGCAGCAGGATGAAGAACATGATGAAGAACGCGGTTTTCAGTGCGAACCAGATGAACGGGATCTGCGGCAGAATGCCAAACGGGCCGTGCCAGCCACCGAAGAACAAGGTCACCAGCAGCGCCGAAATCAACACGATGCCGATGTACTCACCGACGAAAAACATGCCCCATTTCATGCCGGCGTATTCAATGTGGTAACCGTCGGCCAGTTCCTGCTCTGCTTCCGGCTGGTCGAACGGGTGACGGTGAGTCACGGCGACGCCGGCAATGAAGAAGGTCAGGAAACCGAAGATCTGCGGAATGACGAACCACAGGTTCTGCGCTTGGTATTCAACGATGTCGCGCATGTTGAACGAGCCAACCTGGATCACGATGCCCATCAGCGACAGGCCCATGAACACTTCGTACGACACGGTTTGTGCCGAGGCCCGCAAGCTGCCCAACAGGGCGAACTTGTTGTTGCTCGACCAGCCGGCGAACAGCACCGCGTAGACTGACAGGCCAGCCATGGCGAAGAAGAACAGGATGCCGATGTTGATATCCGCCACGCCCCAGGTCGGGGTGATCGGGATGATTGCGAAGGCAATCAGCAAGGCGCTCATGGCCACGACCGGTGCCAAGGTGAAGATCACCTTGTCGGCGAACGGCGGCGTCCAGTCTTCCTTGAAGAACATCTTGATCATGTCGGCCGCAATCTGGAACGCGCCGAACGGGCCGACGCGGTTCGGACCGTAACGGTCCTGCCAGAGGGCGAGCAGACGACGCTCGACCCAGCTCAGCAGTGCGCCGCACACCACGACGGCGAGCAGAATCACGATGGCCTTGAGGACCGCGATGATCACGTCAATCACTTCAGGCGTGAACCAGGTCATTGAGCTGCCTCCTGCAGACCGTCAACGGATTTGCCAAAAATCGCGGGTGGAATGCCGGCGATACCGGCCGGCAAAGCGACCAGACCGGCACCCAGCTCTTCGTTGATGCGCAGCGGCAGACGCAAGGTCTGGCCAGCCACGTTCAAGCTCAGCATGGCGCCGTCATTGACACCCAGGCGGTCGGCTTCGGATTTGGCCAGTGACACGTAGGCGGCCGGGATGCGTTCCTGAACCGGCGCGGCTTTGGAAGAGTTCTCTTCGCTGCCGAACAGGTGGAAGAACGGCACAACCTGCCAGGTGCCCGGAGCCGGGTTGAATGCGCGCGGAACAGCGGCGAACCAGTTCAGCGAGTCACCGGTGCTTTCGATCAGGCGGGTGCCCGGGTCGCCAGCGCGGATGTGACCACCGACTTCGTCCTGGAACTTGTTCCAGGCTTGCGGCGAGTTCCAGCCCGGCGACCAGGCGAATGGCACTTGCTGACGCGGTTCGACCGAACCCGAGTAACCTTCCATGGAGAACGAGAACGCGGTGTCGTTGTCCTGGGAAGTACGCGGTTCGTGCACGCTGATGTCGGCGCGCATGGCGGTACGACCGGAGTAACGCAGCGGTTCGCGGGCCAGTTTCAAGCCTTTGATGCGGAACGCGGCAGACGGTGCGGCGCTGACGATGCCAGCCAGTTGCGCGTTGCTTGCAGCACAGGCAGCGGTGACGTGGTCCAGTTGGCTCCAGTCGATCGGCTGATTCAGCAGGGTGGCACGCAGGGCGTGCAGCCAGCGCCAGCCTTCGTGAACCAGAATGCTTGCATCGAGGTACGTCGGGTCGAAGACCTGGAAGAAGCGCTGGGCGCGACCTTCCTGGCTGACCAGCGTACCGTCGCCTTCAGCGAAGCTGGCGGCTGGCAGAACCAGGTGCGCGCGATCGCTGGTGGCGGTCTTCTGATGGTCGGCAACGATCACCACTTTCGCGGCGGTCAGGGCAGCATCGACACGGGCTTTGTCGGTACGGGTGTACAGATCGTTTTCCAGCACGACGATGGCGTCGGCCTTGCCTTCGATCACGGCTTGCAGCGCGGCGTCGACCGATTCGCCACCGAGCATGGCCAGGCCGAGGCTGTTGGCCTCTGGCACGATCAGGCTGATGGAACCGTTCTTCTCGCGCAGCTTCAACGCTTTGGCAATGTTCGCCGCCGCTTCGATCAGCGCCTTGGAACCCAACGAGGTGCCGGCAATGATCAGTGGACGCTTGGCCGCGAGCAGGGCGTCGGCAATGCGTTTGGCCAGTGCGAGGGCTTCAGCATCGAGGCCTTCAACCGCCGGGGCGCTGGCGTCGAGGGCGTGAGCCACGGCGAAACCGATGCGGGCCAGGTCGTCTGGCGCGGCGTGAACGCATTCTTCAGCGATGTCGTCGAGCTTGGTTTCAGCCAGGCTGGCGATGAACAACGGGTTCAGCGCGTGCTGACCGATGTTCTTCACCGCCGCGTCGAGCCAAGGCTGGACGCGCATGGCGTCGGCCATGTCTTCGGCTTTGCCTTTGACCGATTGACGCAGGGACAGCGCCATACGGGCAGCGGTCTGGGTCAGGTCTTCACCGAGGACGAAAATGGCGTCGTGGTCTTCGATGTCGCGCATGTTCGGGATCGGCAGCGGGCTGTCGTTCAGCACCTGCATGACCAGGCGAATGCGATCCAGCTCAGCGGCTTCGATACCCGAGTAGAAGTGCTCGGCGCCGACCAGTTCGCGCAACGCGTAGTTGCTTTCGAGGCTGGCACGGGGCGAACCGATACCGACGATGTTGCGACCGCGCAGCAGGTCAGCGGCTTTATCCAGCGCTTCGTCGAGGCTCAGCTTGGCGCCGTTGGCCAGCAATGGCTGACGAGGGCGGTCTTCGCGGTTGACGTAGCCATAGCCGAAACGGCCACGGTCGCACAGGAAGTACTGGTTTACCGAACCGTTGAAACGGTTTTCGATACGACGCAGTTCACCGTAGCGCTCGCCCGGGGAGATGTTGCAACCGCTGGAGCAGCCATGGCAGATGCTCGGCGAGAACTGCATGTCCCACTTACGGTTGTAGCGCTCGGAGTGAGTCTTGTCGGTGAACACACCGGTCGGGCAGACCTCGGTGAGGTTGCCGGAGAACTCGCTTTCCAGGGTGCCGTCTTCAACGCGACCGAAGTACACGTTGTCGTGGGCGCCGAACACACCGAGGTCGGTGCCGCCGGCGTAGTCCTTATAGAAGCGCACGCAGCGATAGCAGGCGATGCAGCGGTTCATTTCGTGGGAAATGAACGGGCCCAGTTGCTGGTTCTGGTGGGTACGCTTGGTGAAGCGATAACGGCGCTCGTTGTGGCCGGTCATCACGGTCATGTCTTGCAGGTGGCAGTGACCGCCTTCCTCACAGACCGGGCAGTCGTGGGGGTGGTTGGTCATCAGCCATTCAACGACGCTGGCGCGAAATACTTTCGCTTCTTCGTCGTCGATGGAGATCCAGCTGCCGTCGGTGGCGGGGGTCATGCAGGACATGACGATCCGACCACGCTTGTCGTTTTCGTCGGTGTACTGCTTGACCGCGCACTGGCGGCAAGCGCCAACGCTGCCAAGGGCGGGGTGCCAGCAGAAATACGGGATATCGAGGCCTAGCGACAGACATGCCTGTAACAGGTTGTCTGCCCCATCGACTTCGAGCTCTTTGCCGTCTACGTGGATAGTGGCCATGGTTCAAAGTTCTTCGTTGGCCCGGTGTCAGCGGGCGTGGCTAATGGAATCTTGTTATTCGCGTGAATCAACACAGCCGTTCAAGGCGTCATCACACGAGAAGGCGAAGGGCACGGACCCTTCGCCTTTTTTAAGCGTTTACGCGCCGACTACGATCGGCCTTGCCAGAGGCGGGACGGCGGCGCTGGTGGGCGCGATACCGGCTTCGAACTCTGGACGGAAGTATTTGATTGCGCTGCCCAACGGCTCCACGGCGCCCGGTGCGTGAGCACAGAAGGTCTTGCCTGGGCCGAGGAAACCGACCAGACCCAGCAGGGTCTCGATATCGCCGGCTTGCCCTTCACCGTTCTCGATCGCGCGCAGAAGCTTGACGCTCCACGGCAGACCGTCACGGCACGGGGTGCAGAAACCGCAGGATTCGCGGGAGAAGAACTCTTCCATGTTGCGCAACAAGGACACCATGTTGACGCTGTCGTCCACCGCCATGGCCAGGCCGGTACCCATACGGGTGCCCACTTTGGCGATGCCGCCGGCGTACATTTGTGCGTCCAGGTGTTCCGGCAACAGGAAGCCGGTACCGGCGCCGCCTGGCTGCCAGCACTTGAGCTTGAAGCCGTCGCGCATGCCACCGGCGTAGTCTTCGAACAGCTCGCGGCCGGTGACGCCGAACGGCAGTTCCCACAGGCCCGGGTTCTTGACCTTGCCAGAGAAGCCCATGAGCTTGGTGCCCATGTCTTCGCTGCCTTCACGGGCCAACGATTTGTACCAGTCCACGCCGTCGGCAATGATTGCCGGCACGTTGCACAGGGTTTCAACGTTGTTCACGCACGTCGGCTTGCCCCACACGCCAACGGCAGCCGGGAAGGGCGGCTTGGAGCGCGGGTTGGCGCGGCGGCCTTCGAGGGAGTTGATCAGTGCGGTTTCTTCACCGCAGATATAACGCCCGGCGCCGGTGTGGACGAACAGTTCGAAATCGAAGCCGCTGCCCAGGATGTTCTTGCCCAGCAGGCCGGCTGCCTTGGCTTCTTCCACGGCACGGTTCAGGTGCTTGGCGGCGGTGGTGTATTCGCCACGCAGGAAGATGTAGCCACGGTAGGTTTTCAGCGCGCGAGCACTGATCAGCATGCCTTCGATCAGCAGATGGGGCAGTTGCTCCATCAGCATGCGGTCTTTCCAGGTGTTCGGCTCCATTTCATCCGCGTTGCACAGCAGGTAGCGGATGTTGATGGATTCGTCCTTGGGCATCAGGCCCCACTTCACACCCGTGGGGAAGCCTGCACCGCCGCGACCTTTCAAGCCCGAATCCTTCACGGTCTGGACGATGTCGTCCTGAGCCATGTCGGCGAAGGCTTTGCGCGCAGCGGCGTAACCGTTCTTGGCCTGGTACTCGTCGAGCCACACGGCTTCGCCGTCGTCACGCAGACGCCAGGTCAGCGGGTGAGTCTCCGCCGAACGCTTGATGCGGTTGGCAGGGCCGAAGGAAGTCAGGGTCATACGTAGCCCTCGAGCAGTTTGGCAACGCCGGCAGGCTGCACATCACCGAAAGTGTCGTCGTCGATCATCAGCGCTGGCGCCTTGTCGCAGTTGCCGAGGCAGCAGACCGGCAGCAGGGTGAAACGACCGTCGGCGGTGGTCTGACCCAGGCCGATGCCGAGCTTGCTCTGGATTTCGCTGACCACGGACTCGTGGCCACCGATGTAGCAGACCATGCTGTCGCAGACGCGAATGATGTGGCGGCCGACTGGCTGACGGAAGATCTGGCTATAGAACGTCGCCACGCCTTCAACGTCGCTCGCCGGAATGCCGAGGATCTCGCCGATGGCGTAGAGCGCGCCGTCAGGCACCCAGCCACGTTCCTTCTGGACGATCTTCAGGGCTTCGATCGACGCCGCGCGCGGGTCTTCGTAGTGATGCAGCTCGTGCTCGATGGCCGAGCGCTCGGTTTCGCTCAAGGCGAAACGGTCTGTCTGGATAAGCGTGCTGTTCATGCTTAGCGGTCCACGTCGGCCATAACGAAATCGATACTACCCAGGTACGCGATCAAGTCCGCGACCATGCTGCCTTTGATCACCGAAGGGATCTGCTGCAAGTGCGGGAAGCTTGGAGTACGAATCCGGGTGCGGTAGCTCATGGTGCCGCCATCGCTCGTCAGGTAATAACTGTTGATGCCCTTGGTCGCTTCGATCATCTGGAAGGATTCGTTGGCCGGCATGACCGGGCCCCACGAAACTTGCAGGAAGTGCGTGATCAAGGTCTCGATGTGCTGCAGCGTGCGCTCTTTCGGCGGCGGCGTGGTCAGCGGGTGATCCGCCTTGTACGGGCCTTCCGGCATGTTGCGCATGCACTGCTCGATGATTTTCAGGCTCTGGCGCATTTCTTCGACGCGCACGATGCAACGGTCGTAGGCATCGCCATTGGCTGCCAGCGGGACTTCGAATTCGAAGTTCTCGTAGCCCGAGTACGGACGCGCTTTACGCAGGTCGAAGTCGCAACCGGTCGAACGCAGGCCTGCACCGGTGACGCCCCATTCCAGGGCTTCTTTGGTGTTGTAGGCGGCGACGCCGATGGTCCGGCCTTTGAGGATGCTGTTGTCCAGGGCGGCTTTCTGGTATTCGTCCAGACGCTTTGGCATCCACTCGACGAAGTCTTTCACCAGTTTTTCCCAGCCGCGCGGCAGGTCGTGGGCGACGCCACCAATGCGGTACCAGGCCGGGTGCAGGCGGAAACCGGTGATGGCTTCGATCACCGTGTACGCCTTCTGGCGGTCGGTGAAGGTGAAGAACACCGGGGTCATGGCGCCGACGTCCTGGATGTACGTCCCCAGGAACAGCAGGTGGCTGGTGATCCGGAAGAACTCGGCCATCATGATGCGGATGACGTCGACTTTCTCGGGCACCTTGATGCCGGCCAGCTTCTCGACCGAGAGCACGTACGGCAGGTTGTTCATCACGCCGCCGAGGTAGTCGATACGGTCGGTGTACGGAATGAAGCTGTGCCAGGACTGACGCTCGGCCATCTTCTCGGCACCACGGTGGTGGTAACCGACGTCAGGCACGCAATCGACGATCTCTTCACCGTCCAGCTGCAGGATGATGCGGAACGCACCGTGCGCGGAAGGGTGGTTCGGGCCGAGGTTGAGGAACATGTAGTCCTCGTTCGCACCGGAACGCTTCATGCCCCAGTCTTCAGGCTTGAAGCGCGCGGCTTCTTCCTCAAGCTGTTGCTTGGCCAGGTTCAGGGTGAACGGGTCGAACTCGGTGGCACGGGCCGGAAAGTCCTTGCGCAACGGGTGACCTTCCCAGGTCGGCGGCATCATGATACGGGTCAGGTGCGGGTGGCCGGCAAAGTTGATGCCGTACATGTCCCACACTTCACGCTCGTACCAGTTGGCGTTCGGCCAGATGCCGGTAACGGTTGGCACGCTGAGGTCGCTCTCGGACAAGGCGACCTTGATCATCACGTCACTATTACGTTCGATCGACATCAAGTGATAGAACACAGTGAAGTCGGCGCCGCTTGGCAGCCCTTGACGCTTGGTGCGCAGACGCTCGTCCACGCCGTGCAGGTCATAGAGCATGACGTACGGCTTGGGCAGGTTGCGCAGGAAGGTCATCACTTCGACGAGTTTGGCACGGGCAACCCAAAGCACCGGCATGCCGGTGCGGGTAGGCTGGGCGGTAAACGCCTCGGGGCCAAAACGGTTATTCAGTTCGACGACCACATCCTGGTCGTCTGCCTTATAAGGCGGGATGTACAGAGCACTGCCTGTAGTCATGGTTATTTATCGCTTTCGGTCAACGTAAAGAATGAAGCCAGTTTCTTGTTCTATTAAAGAAGCAGAGCTGGATCAGACTTCGTCGGGGCTGCGCAGGTTGGTGACTGCGATTCGCTGTTCGCGGCGCTTTTCCTTTTCGGAAGGCATCTCGGCGCGATAAACGCCTTGATCACCAACGACCCAGGAAAGTGGGCGACGCTCCTGTCCAATCGACTCCTGCAACAGCATCAAGCCTTGCAGAAAAGCTTCAGGGCGGGGCGGGCAGCCAGGCACGTAGACGTCCACGGGCAGGAACTTGTCCACCCCTTGAACGACAGAGTAGATGTCGTACATGCCACCGGAGTTGGCGCACGAACCCATGGAAATGACCCATTTAGGTTCGAGCATTTGCTCGTAGAGACGCTGAATGATCGGCGCCATCTTGATGAAGCAGGTACCGGCGATAACCATGAAATCCGCCTGACGCGGCGATGCCCGGATGACCTCGGCGCCAAAGCGCGCGATGTCGTGGGGCGCCGTGAAGGCGGTGGTCATTTCCACGTAGCAGCACGAAAGACCGAAGTTATACGGCCATAGGGAGTTCTTGCGCCCCCAGTTGATCGTGCCGTTAAGCACGTCTTCGAGCTTGCCCATGAAGATGTTTTTGTGGACTTGATCTTCTAACGGATCGGAAACGGTTTCCCGTTCGCCAATCGGATACTGCTCGTTAGGAGCATCGGGGTCGATCCTGGTGAGATTGTATTGCATTGCCAAAGCCTCATTGTTTCAGCTTCGCTTGCCGCTTAAGACGAGCTGCCGGAGCCCAGTCAAGGGCGCCCACTCGAAATAGGTAGACAAGACCTGCCAACAGAATTGCTATGAAAACGAGAGCTTCGACGAATCCGGTCCAGCCGCTTTCGCGGACGGACACAGACCAGGCAAAGAGAAAAAGGGCTTCGATATCGAAGATCACGAAGAGCATCGCGACCAGATAGAATTTGGCTGAGAGCCGCAAGCGGGCGCCACCTGTAGGTAGCATGCCGGATTCGAACGGTTCGTTTTTGCTGCGGCCCCAGGCTTTTGACCCAAGGAGGCTGGAAACGCCAAGCATGAAGGCGCAGAGGCCGGCAACGCCCAGAAGGAAAATGGCAAAGCCCCAGTTGTGGGCCATGAGTCCTGTCGCTTCGGGCATGCTGGTAATCCTTAACAGAGAGCAAAGGTCTCTGAGCTTGAAAAAGAAACAACGCAGTGACGATATGTCGCAGCAATCAATCCCGCTGATTTTATGGCTAAACACCGTGCAAGTAAAATTCAGATAGCGAATTTATTTATAGGAATAAGGACATAGCGAACGGCAAAAGCGCCGTAGCCCTTGCGATGCGGGCATTAGGCGGCATTTCGTCAATTATGTTTTGTAGGGAATGTAACGAACATACTTGGCGCTAAATGATAATCAATATTGTTTGGCTTGGTTTTTAATCTGCTTAACGGGCAAGTGTTCATGAAGTTGTCTTATATGCGCCTTACTGCAAGTAGCGACGGCGTCTGTTTTAGCTGATTTTTTGCCGTGGGTACGGCCCTGGGTCAATGTTTTTCTGTAGGAGCGAGCTTGCTCGCGATGAATTCGAAGGCGGCGCATTTTTCCAGGCGGTACGCGTCATCGTTCACGTCCATCGTCGGAACGCCGCCCGGAGCAAGCTCGCTCCTACAGGGTTTTTGTGGTGTTGGTGAAATTGCGGGCAAAAAAACGCCCCGAACCAGTCGGGGCGTCAGATGTGCGACGTTGCGGTTAGTTTTCTATCCGTTCCGCAGCGGCCGTTTGCTCAGGCGAAGCCGATCAGTGGAACTGTTCTTCTTCAGTCGAACCGGTCAGCGCGGTCACCGAAGACGAGCCACCTTGAATCACGGTGGTCATGTCGTCGAAGTAGCCGGTGCCCACTTCCTGCTGGTGAGCCACGAAGGTGTAACCCTTGGCAGCGTCAGCGAACTCTTGCTCTTGCAGTTTCACGTAGGCAGTCATGTCGTTGCGGGCGTAGTCGTGCGCCAGGTTGAACATGCTGTGCCACATGTTGTGAATGCCGGCCAGGGTGATGAACTGGTGCTTGTAACCCATGGCGGACAGTTCACGCTGGAACTTGGCGATGGTCGCGTCGTCCAGGTTTTTCTTCCAGTTGAAGGAAGGCGAGCAGTTGTACGACAGCAGTTGGTCCGGGTATTCCTTTTTGATCGCTTCAGCGAAGCGACGAGCCTCGTCCAGGTCCGGCTTGGCGGTTTCGCACCAGATCAGGTCGGCGTACGGAGCGTAAGCCAGGCCGCGAGCGATTGCCTGGTCCAGGCCGGCGCGCACTTTGTAGAAGCCTTCCTGGGTACGTTCGCCAGTCACGAATGGCTGGTCATACGGGTCGCAGTCGGACGTCAGCAGGTCAGCCGCGTTAGCGTCGGTACGGGCCAGGATGATGGTCGGAGTGCCGGCAACGTCAGCAGCCAGACGGGCAGCGGTCAGCTTCTGTACAGCTTCCTGGGTAGGAACCAGTACCTTGCCGCCCATGTGGCCGCATTTTTTCACGGAAGCCAGTTGGTCTTCGAAGTGAACGCCGGCAGCGCCTGCTTCGATCATGCTCTTCATCAGCTCGTAAGCGTTCAGTACGCCGCCGAAACCGGCTTCAGCATCAGCCACGATCGGTGCGAAGTAGTCGATGTAGCCTTCGTCGCCCGGGCCTTTGCCGGCTTTCCACTGGATCTGGTCAGCACGACGGAACGAGTTGTTGATGCGCTTGACCACAGTTGGAACCGAGTCCACCGGGTACAGCGACTGGTCCGGGTACATCGATTCGGCGGAGTTGTTGTCCGCAGCAACCTGCCAGCCCGACAGGTAGATCGCCTGGATCCCGGCTTTAACTTGTTGTACAGCCTGGCCGCCGGTCAGGGCGCCCATGCAGTTGACGAAATCTTTCTCGGGACGGAAGGACGGCTTGGCGCCCTGGGTTACCAGGTTCCACAGTTTCTCGGCGCCCAGTTTTGCAAAGGTGTGCTCAGGTTGAACCGAGCCACGCAGGCGGACGACGTCAGCAGCGGAGTAAGCGCGAGTCACGCCTTTCCAGCGTGGGTTTTCAGCCCAATCTTTTTCGAGGGCTGCAATTTGCTGTTCGCGTGTCAGTGCCATGGAGATAAACCTCGTCGCGTCTTTTACGGAAAGTTGTTCTGCGGTGGAAAATTCATGCGCTCGCTGACCAGAAGCTTAGGTGGTCAAGTCGGGTTCGGCGGGGAAGGCGACGGGATGAACGATGGGCTCGAGGGGAAGTGAGCAGGTAAGGGCAAACTGGCGAGCGCATTCGGGCGTCGTGGGCCTTGGTGCGAACATCAGTGTGGAGCCGGGTTACCTAATTACGCTTCCGTCCCTCGGGACAACTTCGTTCCAGTCGGCAACCTCGTCAAACACACCTTATGGGCGGTACAGACACGAAACGGCTCGCGGGGTAGGTGCGAGCATCGCCTCGAAGGCCCTTGCCAGGGCCCCTGATTAGCGGGAGCGAGGCCATCATGCCTTTGCTTTTTTCGATCGTCAAATGTTTTGTAGTGCTTTTTTTCGAGCACTACATCTTTGGTCTAATACGACTAATCAGTCAGTTTCCGGTGGTTTAGTCCAAAGTATCGACTTTCACCCGCAGCGTCATGTCATCCCGGCCCTGAGTCGCGTAGTTGCGGGTCAGGCCCTGTTTGTCGGTCTGAGTCTGGCGATTGATACCCGCCAGAGTGATCCATTCACCGAGACGGCCCGTGACAGTTGTGTCGGTACTTTGCACGTTCACTACATCGGGACGTTCCTGGCTCATGCGGTCACGATTGGTGCTGATCGACAGGTGAACGATCTCGCCAGTAATGCTGGCTGTGACGTAGAAACCCTGGGTGACGTTGCGGTATTCGGTCTGGAGGCGCAGATCGCCGTAGGAATCGGTCTGGCTGCTGGTCAGCGGAACACTCTGGCCGACCTGAATCAGCGCGGGCGCACCTTCGCTGGCCTGAATCTGCTGGATGCCGCCATCACGACTGTCGGTGCTGCGATTGATGATCCGGGTCTGGCTCGGTTTGGCGCCGTTCACCGAGTAACCCTGATCGCCCTGGAAGTTGTTTTCGTTGGTGTCGACGGTGATCAGCAGGCGCTTGGGTTGCGTGTCGAGTTGCGCGATAAGTGCTTTAAGTTCGTCGATCTTGCGCTGATCGGCATTAACGATCAGCTGGTTTCCGTAGGCGCTGACCTGGCCTTCCTTGCCGATGAATTGTTGTGCCATCGGTAACATGTCGGCGCTGGTGTGGTAGTTCAGCGGCACGATCTCGGTAGCGGCCATGACCGAAAAACTGCAGGTCAGCAGCAGCGTGGTGAGCAGGGTGCGTAGGGACATGTCCGTTATCTCCGACTTCTGATGTCTTGATTTTGTAGGAGCGAGCTTGCTCGCGATGAGCTTCAGAGCGCCACGGTTATCCAATAAAAACATGCGCAATCGTTGACGACCATCGCGAGCAAGCTCGCTCCTACAGGTCTTGATATTGCCAGTTTGTCGGCTCGACGTGGGGCAAGTTGAATCGTAGACAGCAAAACGCCCCGGCATCCGAAAATGGCGGGGCGTTTTGTGGTGTTCTTGCGGGCTTTTTGTGGCGAGGGGATTTATCCCCATTGGGCTGCGAAGCAGTCCTGAATCCTGCTATGGATTTGCTTCAGGCACACCGCATGCGCAGGTTTAGCGACTGCTGCGCAGCCGAACGGGGATAAATCCCCTCGCCACAGGGGATCAAGCCGAGTGACGCACCATGTCCACATGCGGAATCCCGGCTTCCAGGAATTCCTCGCTGAGAATGTGAAAACCCAGGCGCTCGTAGAACGCCGTGGCCTGCACCTGCGCGCTGAGCATCTGCTGCTTCAACCCGCGCTTCTCGGCTTCACCGATCACCGCTTGCATCAGCGCATCGCCGACCTTCAGGCCGCGCCAGTCTTTCAGCACCGATACCCGGCCGACATGCCCGTCGGGCAGCAGGCGGGCGGTACCAATCGGGAAGTCGCCTTCGAAGGCCAGAAAATGCACCGCCGTTGCGTCATCAGCATCCCATTCCAGCTCAGGCGGAACAGATTGCTCGGCGATGAATACCGTCTCACGAATGCGCCGGATCTCGGCGTTGTCCTTTTGCCAGTCTGCGACACGTACGTGAATTTTATTCATCAGCAAACCCCAGGCTTCCTTGCTTGATCAGCTCGCACAGCAGGCCGCGACCGTCTTCGTCGCTCAGCCAGTCGCCCAGATTGTCGACGTGCAGCGCGTCGGCGGCGCAAATCATTTTCAGCAGCTCGCGCAGTTTGCCCGGCAGGTAACGGCTCTGGCCGCTGGCGAACAGCAGCAGGTCGTCATCGACTTCGGACCAGGCCAGGCGTGCGCTTGGGTTGCGAATCAGTACTGCGCCTTGCTCGAGGCTGGCGAGCAGATCGTCTTCGGCGATTTCTTCCGGGCCCACCACCAGTTCCGGGTAGCGCGGTTCGGTCATGAACTGGCCGAACCAGGTCAGCAGCAGGCGTTCGTCGCTCATGTGCTCGGCCAGCAGGCTTTTCAAGCGGTCGAGGGCGTCATGCTGGATCTGATGAGGATCGACCGCAGGCAGGGCGTCGGCGTCGGTGTAACGCTCTTCGTCCGGCAGGAACTGGCTGAGGAAGTCGGTGAAGTGGGTCAGCACTTCAGCCGCGCTCGGCGCACGGAAACCCACGGAGTAGGTCATGCAATCATCGACGGCCACGCCGCAGTGGGCCAGTCGCGGCGGCAGGTAAAGCATGTCGCCCGGTTCCAGGACCCACTCTTCGGTGGCTTCGAAATCAGCCAGGATGCGCAGGTCTGCATGTGGCAGCAGTGGGCTCTCGGAATCGCACATCTGGCCGATTTTCCAGTTGCGCTTGCCGTGACCTTGCAGCAGGAATACATCGTAGTTGTCGAAGTGCGGACCGACGCTTCCACCGGGGGCGGCGAAGCTGATCATCACGTCGTCGATGCGCCAGCTCGGCAGGAAACGGAAGTGCTCCAGCAGCTCGCCGACTTCCGGCACGAATTGGTCAACGGCTTGAACCAGCAGGGTCCACTCGCGTTCCGGCAATTTGCTGAATTCGTCTTCGGCGAACGGGCCGCGGCGCAATTCCCAAGGACGCTCGCCGTGCTCGATGATCAGGCGCGATTCGACTTCTTCTTCCAGCGCCAGGCCGGCCAGTTCGTCGGCGTCGATCGGGCTTTCGAAATCAGGAATCGCCTGACGGATCAGCAGCGGTTTTTTCTGCCAGTAGTCACGCAGGAATTCGCGCGCCGTGATGCCGCCCAGAAGTTGAAGAGGAATGTCAGGATTCATGTGTAACCTATTGAAAAAAAGCACTTTTCAGACGGGAATAAAAACGCCCGGCGCTGCCGGGCGTCTCAAACGGGTAAAACGGTCGATCAGATGCGCTTGGCTTGCTCTACGGCGTTGCCAATGTAGTTCGCCGGGGTCAGCAATTTCAGCTCGGCCTTGGCGGCGGCTGGCATGTCCAGGCCGTCGATGAAAGTCTGCAGTGCTTCTGGGCTGATGCCCTTGCCGCGCGTCAATTCTTTCAGTTTTTCGTACGGGTTTTCGATGTTGTAACGGCGCATCACGGTCTGGATCGGCTCGGCCAGAACTTCCCAGCACGCGTCCAGGTCAGCAGCGATCTTCTGGGCATTCAGCTCAAGCTTGCTGATGCCTTTGAGGCTGGCTTCGTACGCGATCACGCTGTGGGCGAAGCCGACACCGAGGTTACGCAGGACGGTGGAGTCGGTCAGGTCACGCTGCCAGCGGGAGATCGGCAGCTTGCTCGCCAAATGCTGGAACAGTGCGTTGGCGATACCCAGGTTGCCTTCGGAGTTTTCGAAGTCGATCGGGTTGACCTTGTGCGGCATGGTCGACGAACCGATTTCGCCAGCGATGGTGCGCTGTTTGAAATAACCCAGGGAGATATAGCCCCAGATATCACGGTCGAAATCGATCAGGATGGTGTTGAAGCGTGCAATCGCGTCGAACAGCTCGGCGATGTAGTCGTGCGGTTCGATCTGCGTGGTGTATGGGTTGAAACCCAGGCCCAGCTCATCTTCGATGAAGGCGCGGGCGTTTTCTTCCCAGTCGATCTCAGGGTAGGCCGACAGGTGGGCATTGTAGTTGCCGACAGCGCCGTTGATTTTGCCCAGAAGCGGAACGGCCGCGACTTGAGCGATTTGACGCTCCAGACGGTAAACCACGTTCGCCAGCTCTTTGCCCAGGGTGGTCGGCGAGGCCGGTTGACCGTGGGTGCGCGACAGCATCGGGACGTCGGCGAAGCGGATGGCCAGTTCGCGGATAGCGTCGGCAGTCTGGCGCATCAGTGGCAGCATGACGTCATCACGGCCTTCACGCAGCATCAGGGCGTGGGACAGGTTGTTGATGTCCTCGCTGGTGCAGGCAAAGTGGATGAATTCGCTGACCTTGGCCAGTTCCGGCAGCTTGGCCGCTTGCTCTTTGAGCAAGTATTCAATGGCTTTGACGTCGTGGTTGGTGGTGCGCTCGATCTCTTTCACGCGCTCGGCGTGTTCCAGGGCGAAGTTTTCCGCCAGGGTGTTGAGCACAGCATTGGCTTCGGCGGAGAACGCCGGCACTTCGCTGATGCCTGGGTGAGCGGCCAGGCGCTGGAGCCAGCGTACTTCAACCAGAACGCGAGCACGGATCAAGCCGTATTCGCTGAAAATTGGGCGCAGGGCCTGGGTTTTGCCGGCGTAGCGGCCGTCAACAGGGGAAACCGCAGTGAGCGAAGAAAGCTGCATGGGGTGTTCTCGGACAGTCGGGCAACGAAATGGGGCGCGTATCATACATGAAAAAATCCGCCGGTCCGTTGCCAACTGACCGGCGTACTACGCGTTACAGACTAAAAACGATGTTGCGGGCGCGGTTCAGCTGCTGCGCATCAGCGGGTAAAGCTCTTTCAACAATTTGCGACGACTGACCACCAACTGCCACCGATGGCCGCCCAACTGCCGCCACAAGCGTGCCGAACGAATCCCGGCCAGTAACAGCGCGCGGATTTTCGAGGCGTTGCTCGGCTGCTGCAGGTTGCGCATGTCGCCGTGGACCTGAATCCGTTGGCGCAGGGTGCTCAGGGTGTCCTGATACAGCGCACCGCAGGCGGCGATCACGTTTTCGTGCACCGGGCCGAAGTGCTCGACCTGGGACTGAATTTGCGGCAATCGCTTGCCGATCACGTCGAGCATGTCGTTGCGTTTCGCCAGTTGTCGTTCAAGGCCGAGCATCGCCAGGGCATAACGCAACGGCTCGCGTTGCAGGGCATTCGGGTCGCGTTCCAGGGCGCCAATTAATGCGCGGTAGCCTTCACGCAGATTGATATCGTCGCCGCCGTACACTTCCAGCGTGTCCTTGGGATCGCGAATCAGCAGGCTGCCGAGCATGCAGCTCAAACCGGCTTCGGTGGTCTGGCCGGTCTTGGCAATCTTGTCGACCAGTACGGCGGCGAGAAAAACGCCGCCCAGCGCCGTCAGTTGCTCCTGGGTCGGGCTCATTGTTGCTGGCCTTTACTGGTCCACGGTTTGGCAATTTCGATGACGCCGCCGCCCAGGCAGATTTCACCGTCGTAGAACACCACGGATTGGCCTGGGGTCACCGCGCGTTGCGGGTCATCGAAGGTCGCACGGTAGCCGGTGGCGGTTTTTTCCAGCGTGCAAGGCTGGTCGCTTTGACGGTAGCGGACTTTGGCGGTCAGCTGGCGTGGCTCGGTAAGGTCGATCGGGTTGACCCAATAGATGTCCGAGGCGAGCAGGGCGCGGGAGAACAAATAAGGATGGTCGTTGCCCTGGCCAACGATCAGCTCGTTGTGTTCCAGGTCTTTGATCAGCACGTACCACGGCTCGTCACTGGCGTCTTTCAGGCCGCCGATGCCCAGGCCCTGGCGCTGGCCGATGGTGTGATACATCAAGCCGTGGTGGCGGCCGATGACTTCACCTTCGGTGGTCTTGATCTCGCCGGGTTGAGCCGGCAGGTACTGTTTGAGGAAGTCGCTGAAACGGCGTTCGCCAATAAAGCAGATCCCGGTGGAATCCTTTTTCTTCGCGGTGGCCAGCTCGTGTTTCTCGGCAATCGCGCGCACTTCGGGTTTTTCCAGCTCGCCGACCGGGAACAGGGTCTTGGCGATCTGTTCGCCGCCGACGGCGTGCAGGAAGTAGCTCTGGTCCTTGTTCGGGTCCAGGCCCTTGAGCAGTTCGGTGCGACCGTCGATGTCGCGGCGGCGCACGTAGTGGCCGGTGGCGATCAGGTCGGCACCGAGCATCATGGCGTAGTCGAGGAACGCCTTGAACTTGATCTCGCGGTTGCAAAGGATGTCCGGGTTCGGCGTGCGACCGGCCTTGTATTCGGCCAGGAAATGCTCGAACACGTTGTCCCAGTACTCGGCAGCGAAATTGGCGGTGTGCAGCTTGATGCCAATTTTGTCGCACACGGCCTGGGCATCCGCCAGGTCATCCATGGCGGTGCAGTATTCCGTTCCATCGTCTTCTTCCCAGTTCTTCATGAACAGGCCTTCCACCTCATAACCCTGCTCGATCAGCAGGAGAGCGGAAACGGAAGAGTCCACGCCGCCGGACATGCCGACAATGACGCGCTTCTTTTGTGTGTCAGAAGGGGCTGGATCACGCATAGGGATTCAATGAGTGTCTTGAAAAAGGACGCGATTCTAACAGGCCGAAGCCCGCAAGGCTAAAGAGAAGGGCGGATCAGTTCGAGACCGAAGTGTTGGCCGTCCAGATAATCATCGATACAGCGGATGATCAGCTCACTGCGCCAGTTTGCGCGCTGTGCCAGCAGTTCGTCACGTGTCAGCCATTTTGCGCCGACGATGCCGTCGTCCAGCTGATAGTCGGGGTGGTGTTTAAGGGGTTTTGCGATGAAGCAGACGCGTTGGTAAGTCACGCCGTTGCTCGGGGCGGTGTAAAGGTAAATGCCCACGACACCTGTCGGCCTGACGTCCCAGCCGGTTTCTTCGAGGGTTTCGCGCACGGCGGCGTCAATCAGGGTTTCGTTCGGATCGAGGTGGCCGGCCGGCTGGTTGAGTACCGTTCGTCCGCCCTTGAGTTCTTCGACCATCAGGAAACGGCCATTGTCTTCGACGATGGTGGCGACAGTGATGTGGGGTAGCCAATCCATAAAGCTTCCTCGATTTTTGAATATTGGAACACAGGACCTGTGGGAGCTGGCTTGCCTGCGATAGCGGTGGGGCAGTCAACATCAACGGTGAATGATAAACCGCTATCGCAGGCAAGCCAGCTCCCACAGGGTTTTGTTTTGGTCGGTAGATTTGTATGCAGACCACAAACAGAAACCCCGGCACAGGGCCGGGGCTTCTTTGCATCCTTACAACCTTAAACCAGCGCAGCGATCGCGGCGTTGAACGTGTTGCTTGGGCGCATGGCCTTGCTGATCAGCTCGGCATTGGCGTGGTAGTAACCGCCGATGTCCACTGGCTTGCCCTGAACGGCATTGAGCTCGGCGACGATGGTCGCTTCGTTCTCGGTCAAGGTTTTTGCAAGTTGGCCAAACTGCGCTTGCAGTGCAGCGTCTTCAGTCTGGGCGGCCAGGGCTTGAGCCCAGTACAGCGCCAGGTAGAAGTGGCTGCCGCGGTTGTCGATGTTGCCGACTTTGCGCGATGGCGACTTGTTGTTGTCCAGGAACTGGCCGGTGGCCTGATCCAGAGTCTTGGCCAGCACCAGCGCCTTAGGGTTGTTGTAAGTCACACCCAAGTGCTCAAGGGACGCGGCCAGGGCCAGGAACTCACCCAGGGAATCCCAGCGCAGGAAGTTTTCTTCCAGCAGCTGCTGAACGTGCTTCGGAGCCGAACCGCCAGCGCCGGTTTCGAACAAGCCACCGCCATTCATCAGCGGAACAATCGACAGCATCTTGGCGCTGGTGCCCAGTTCCATGATCGGGAACAGGTCGGTCAGGTAGTCGCGCAGTACGTTGCCGGTCACCGAAATGGTGTCGAGGCCGGAGCGGGTACGGCCCAGGGTGAAGGCCATCGCGTCGACGGGCGACATGATGCGGATGTCCAGGCCCGAAGTGTCGTGATCCTTCAGATAAGCCTGAACTTTCTCGATCACTACGCCATCGTGGGCGCGCATTGGGTCCAGCCAGAAGATCGCTGGGGTGCTGCTGGCGCGAGCACGATTGACGGCCAGTTTGACCCAGTCCTGGATCGGCGCGTCTTTGGTCTGGCACATGCGGAAGATGTCGCCGGCTTCAACCGACTGCTCCAGCAAGGTGCGGCCAGCGCTGTCGGAAACCCGAACCACGCCGTTGGTCTTGATCTGGAAGGTCTTGTCGTGCGAGCCGTACTCTTCGGCTTTCTTCGCCATCAGGCCAACGTTTGGCACGCTGCCCATGGTGGTCGGATCGAAAGCGCCGTGCAGCTTGCAGTCTTCGATCACCGCCTGGTAGATGGTGGCGTAGCAGCGATCCGGGATCACAGCCTTGGTGTCGTGCAGCTGACCGTCAGTGCCCCACATCTTGCCGGAGTCACGGATCATGGCTGGCATCGAGGCGTCGACGATCACGTCGCTCGGCACGTGCAGGTTAGTGATGCCTTTGTCGGAGTTGACCATGGCCAACGACGGACGAACGGCGTAGACCGCCTGGATGTCCGCTTCGATCTGCGCTTGCTGTTCAGCCGGCAGGGCTTTGATGCGAGCGTACAGGTCGCCGATGCCGTTGTTCAGGTTGAAGCCGATCTGTGCCAGCACGTCAGCGTGTTTAGCCAGTGCGTCTTTATAGAACTCGGCGACGATCTGGCCGAACATGATCGGGTCGGAGACCTTCATCATGGTGGCTTTCAGGTGAACCGACAGCAGCACGCCTTTGGCTTTTGCGTCTTCGATCTCGGCAGCGATGAAGCTACGCAGAGCGTTTTTGCTCATGATCGCGCAATCGAGGATCTCACCGGCTTGCACGGTGGTCTTTTCTTTCAGGACGGTGGTCGTGCCGTCTTGAGCGATCAGTTCGATTTTGACGGCGTCAGCGGCGTCGATCAGGGCCGCTTTCTCGCTGCCGTAGAAATCGCCGGTGCTCATGTGCGCGACGTGGGACTTGGAGTCCGCAGCCCAGGCGCCCATTTTGTGCGGGTGCTTGCGCGCGTAGTTCTTGACCGACAGGGGTGCGCGACGATCAGAGTTGCCTTCGCGCAGAACCGGGTTTACGGCGCTGCCCTTGATTTTGTCGTAACGCGACTTGGCGAGTTTGTCGGCATCGCTGGTGACGGTTTCCGGGTAGTCCGGAATGTTGAAGCCCTGCGACTGCAGTTCTTTGATCGCGGCCTGCAGTTGCGGAACCGAGGCGCTGATGTTCGGCAGCTTGATGATGTTGGCTTCAGGCGTAATGGCCAGGTCGCCCAGTTCGGCGAGGTGGTCGGCTACGGCTTTGTCGCCCAATTGCTCAGGGAAGCTGGCCAGGATGCGCCCTGCAAGGGAGATATCGCGGGTTTCCACGGCGATATCAGCCGAGGCGGTGAATGCCTCTACGATAGGCAACAGTGAATAGGTGGCGAGGGCTGGGGCTTCGTCGGTGAAGGTGTAGATGATCTTCGAGCGGGTGGGCATATTCGGATTAACTCTCTCTTCTTTGCTAAAGAGTGCGCAGAAACTCGAGGGGCGCCGGGTAAGCGCGCGTTCGTTCAAAGTCATCCATGAGCCGAATGTCGAGATTTATGCGCGGTGATGTTGGGTGCATCAGTCGAGCGGTAAGCGGGTGGACTGCGGTAACAATCCTGCTTTTTCGGGCTCAGAATCTCGTCATGGAGAAGTCGGCCGTCGTGACTCTGCGGTCAGCGGGCGGCATTATACATAGGTAGCTGGCAATCTGCCGATGGTTCATGCACAACGAATATCGTCCATTGGTCTAAAGGTCGCAGGGGAGCGTGCGGCGTAGAGTCTTGCACCGTGCTTGAGTTTGGCGCTTTTCCCTTTGCTTTCAGGCTTGTACGTCGCGAGCTGCGCAGCTTAGCGGCAGATGGATGGAACAGAGGGTTTGCCTGCCGATTTAACTGGGGTACGCTCGAGCGCAGCCAGATGTTCAATCCAAACAATGGAGTTCAGCATGGGATACAAGAAGATTCAGGTTCCAGCCGTCGGCGAAAAAATTACCGTCAATGCGGACCATTCTCTCAATGTTCCTAACAACCCGATCATTCCCTTCATCGAAGGCGATGGTATTGGCGTTGATATCAGCCCGGTCATGATCAAGGTTGTCGATGCTGCTGTTAAGAAGGCTTACGGCGGCGAGCGCAAAATTTCCTGGATGGAAGTCTATGCCGGGGAAAAAGCAACTCAGGTTTACGATCAGGACACCTGGCTACCTCAGGAAACCCTGGACGCGGTCAAGGACTACGTGGTTTCCATCAAGGGTCCTCTGACCACACCGGTCGGTGGCGGCATCCGTTCCCTGAACGTGGCCCTGCGTCAGCAACTCGACCTTTATGTCTGCCTGCGCCCGGTGCGCTGGTTCGAAGGCGTGCCAAGCCCGGTCAAGAAACCTGGCGACGTCGACATGACGATCTTCCGCGAAAACTCGGAAGACATTTATGCCGGTATCGAATGGAAGGCCGGTTCGCCGGAAGCGACCAAGGTCATCAAGTTCCTTAAAGATGAAATGGGCGTCACCAAGATCCGTTTCGACGAAAACTGCGGTATCGGCATCAAGCCGGTTTCGCTGCAAGGCACCAAGCGTCTGGCACGCAAGGCGCTGCAGTATGTGGTCGACAACGACCGCGACTCGCTGACCATCGTGCACAAAGGCAACATCATGAAGTTCACCGAAGGTGCCTTCAAGGAATGGGCCTACGAAGTGGCGGCTGAAGAATTCGGCGCGACCCTGCTCGATGGCGGTCCGTGGATGCAGTTCAAGAACCCGAAAACCGGCAAGAACGTCATCGTCAAGGACGCTATCGCCGACGCCATGCTCCAGCAGATCCTGCTGCGCCCGGCCGAATACGATGTCATCGCGACCCTGAACCTGAACGGCGACTACCTCTCCGACGCCCTCGCGGCCGAAGTGGGCGGTATCGGTATCGCGCCGGGTGCCAACCTGTCCGACACCATTGCCATGTTCGAGGCGACCCACGGTACCGCGCCGAAATATGCCGGCAAGGACCAGGTCAACCCGGGCTCGCTGATCCTGTCTGCAGAGATGATGCTGCGTCACATGGGTTGGACCGAAGCGGCCGATCTGATCATCAAGGGCACCAACGGCGCGATTTCGGCCAAGACCGTGACCTATGACTTCGAGCGTCTGATGGAGGGCGCGAAGCTGGTGTCGTCTTCCGGGTTTGGTGATGCACTGATTTCGCACATGTAAGCGGAACGTAATAACCAAAAAACCGCCTGACTCATTCAATGAGTCAGGCGGGTTTTTTATGACCGGGAGGTTACTGCGAAATTTAAGCGGTAACGGTTTGTTGTCCGGTGGGTGCGAGCACTTGTTGAGTGTCTTGAGGTGCGCCGATGTTGACGGCGTGCAAGCCTTTTGGTCCTTGAATGATCTCAAAGACGACAGCCTGCCCGGCCTTCAGGGTTTTATAGCCGTCCATCTGGATAGCCGAGTAGTGGGCGAACAGGTCTTCGCTCTTGCCATCCTCGTTGATGAATCCATAACCCTTGGCGTTGTTAAACCATTTGACCTTGCCGCTCACCTTGACACCTGACATACCCATATCCCTCTGCAACAGACTCCATCACTGGAGTATCATCCAGTACATCCGCAGTCGAATCTCACAAATAAGATTGACTCCGCGGACCTTTTTTACCCACTGTGGGCTCTATTGGTTGTAACACCGTTTTGCCGATAGTCAAGGTGACCAGGCAGTCGGAGTTGAAATCGTTCATAGACGTCCCCACTACTGTATTCGCACAACTGACGAACCTTTCTTTCCATGCATGCAATCAGCCAGATTCGACTAACATTCAATCAGGATCGCCCTGATTCACACGACGACGATTCCGCAGGCATTGCTGTTCAGGAGGCTAAGCCTGCTTTACAGGCGCCGCCGATGTACAAGGTGGTTTTGTTCAATGATGACTACACACCGATGGATTTCGTCGTCGAAGTGCTCGAGGTGTTTTTTAACCTGAATCGCGAGCTGGCGACCAAGGTCATGCTGGCCGTCCACACAGAAGGGCGGGCAGTATGTGGAGTGTTTACCCGCGACATCGCCGAGACCAAGGCCATGCAGGTCAACCAGTACGCCAGGGAAAGCCAGCATCCGCTACTCTGTGAAATCGAGAAGGACGGTTAATCGCCGACCACTTGGGTATGAGGTGAAGCTATGTTAAACCGCGAGCTCGAAGTCACCCTCAATCTTGCCTTCAAGGAGGCTCGTTCGAAACGTCATGAGTTCATGACCGTCGAACACCTTTTGCTGGCCCTATTGGACAATGAGGCTGCCGCCACCGTTTTGCGTGCCTGCGGCGCAAACCTCGACAAACTCAAGCATGATCTGCAGGAGTTCATCGACTCCACCACGCCGTTGATCCCCGTTCATGACGAGGATCGCGAGACCCAACCAACCCTGGGCTTCCAGCGTGTTCTGCAGCGTGCTGTCTTTCACGTACAGAGCTCGGGTAAACGCGAAGTGACTGGCGCCAACGTGCTGGTTGCGATCTTCAGTGAGCAAGAGAGTCAGGCAGTGTTCCTGCTGAAACAGCAGAGCGTTGCGCGCATCGATGTCGTCAACTATATCGCCCACGGCATTTCCAAAGTGCCGGGGCATGGCGATCACTCTGAAGGTGAGCAAGATATGCAGGACGACGAGGGCGGTGAGTCTTCTTCCTCAGGCAATCCACTGGATGCTTATGCCAGCAACCTCAACGAACTCGCGCGCCAGGGTCGAATCGATCCGTTGGTAGGCCGTGAACTCGAAGTCGAGCGTGTCGCGCAGATCCTGGCGCGTCGTCGCAAAAACAATCCGCTGCTGGTAGGCGAGGCAGGCGTGGGTAAAACCGCGATTGCCGAAGGCCTGGCCAAACGCATTGTCGACAACCAGGTGCCAGACCTGCTGGCCAACAGCGTGGTGTACTCCCTCGATCTGGGCGCCTTGCTGGCCGGGACCAAATACCGTGGCGATTTCGAGAAACGCTTCAAGGCGTTGCTCAATGAACTGAAAAAACGTCCGCAGGCCATCCTGTTCATCGACGAAATCCACACCATTATCGGTGCGGGTGCTGCGTCGGGTGGCGTCATGGATGCCTCGAACCTGCTGAAACCGCTGCTGTCGTCGGGCGATATCCGGTGCATCGGTTCAACCACGTTCCAGGAGTTCCGTGGGATCTTCGAGAAGGACCGTGCTCTGGCTCGGCGCTTCCAGAAGGTCGATGTGTCGGAGCCGTCGGTGGAAGACACCATCGGCATCCTGCGCGGCCTGAAAGGTCGTTTCGAAGCGCACCACAACATCGAATACAGCGATGAAGCGTTGCGTGCCGCTGCCGAGCTGGCATCGCGTTATATCAATGACCGGCATATGCCGGACAAAGCTATCGACGTGATTGACGAGGCGGGTGCCTACCAGCGCCTGCAACCGATCGAGAAGCGTGTGAAACGCATCGAAGTGCCTCAGGTTGAGGACATCGTTGCGAAAATCGCGCGGATTCCACCAAAGCACGTCACCAGCTCCGACAAAGAGCTGCTGCGTAACCTAGAGCGTGACCTGAAGCTGACGGTATTTGGTCAGGATGCGGCGATCGACTCATTGTCGACCGCGATCAAACTGTCCCGTGCCGGCCTCAAGTCGCCTGACAAGCCTGTCGGTTCGTTCCTGTTCGCAGGGCCGACCGGTGTCGGTAAAACCGAAGCGGCGCGTCAGTTGGCCAAGGCGTTGGGGATCGAGCTGGTTCGCTTCGACATGTCCGAATACATGGAGCGCCACACCGTATCGCGTCTGATCGGTGCACCTCCAGGCTATGTCGGGTTCGATCAGGGCGGTCTGCTGACCGAAGCCATCACCAAGCAGCCTCATTGCGTGCTGCTGCTCGATGAGATCGAAAAGGCGCATCCGGAAGTCTTCAACCTGCTGCTGCAGGTCATGGATCACGGTACGCTGACCGATAACAACGGGCGCAAGGCGGATTTCCGAAACGTGATCGTCATCATGACGACCAACGCCGGTGCCGAAACGGCAGCGCGTGCTTCGATCGGTTTCACCCATCAGGACCACTCGTCCGATGCGATGGAAGTGATCAAGAAGAGCTTCACGCCGGAGTTCCGCAACCGTCTGGACACCATTATCCAGTTTGGTCGCCTCAGTCATGAGGTTATCAAAAGCGTGGTGGACAAGTTCCTTACCGAGCTTCAGGCGCAGCTGGAAGACAAGCGCGTGCAGCTGGAAGTGACAGACGCTGCGCGCAGCTGGCTGGCCGCTGGGGGCTACGACTCGGCAATGGGCGCTCGCCCGATGGCGCGTTTGATTCAGGATAAGATCAAGCGTCCGCTGGCGGAAGAGATTCTCTTTGGCGAACTGGCTGACCATGGTGGGGTGGTGCACATCGACCTCAAAGATGGCGAGTTGACCTTTGAGTTCGAGACCACGGCTGAAATGGCCTGACGTTAACCGCTACAAAGCAAAAGGCGCCGAAAGGCGCCTTTTTGCTGTCTATCCGTTGTACACCGAGCACTGTAGGAGCTGCCGAAGGCTGCGATCTTTTGATTTTGCTTTTACCAGTCACAGGCAAAATCAAAATCAAAAGATCGCAGCCTTCGGCAGCTCCTACAACGGCAGATGTCCGGCGGCCGTTAAATCGCAGGCAAACAAAAACGCCCGGCATAAACCGGGCGTTTTGTATCGACTTGATCAGCGAGCAGGCCCTATGTCTGTAGGAGCAAGCTTGCTCGCGATGGTCGTCAACGATGATGCGGGGAGTCTGACTTGACGCGGTGCCCTCAGGTTTTTCGCGAGCAAGCTCGCTCCTACCTTAGCGAGCGCGGTAAGTGATGCGCCCTTTGCTCAAGTCATAGGGCGTCAGCTCGACGCGCACTTTGTCACCGGTAAGAATACGGATGTAATTCTTGCGCATCTTGCCGGAGATATGCGCGGTTACGACGTGCCCATTTTCCAACTCCACACGAAACATGGTGTTGGGCAGGGTGTCGACGACAGTGCCTTCCATTTCGAAGCTGTCTTCTTTCGACATGCAGTAAAGCCCTCGGTGTCCAATGAATGGCCCGGTGCAACTGCGCCAGGCAAAAGCGGCGTGCATTGTGCCCGAAAAATGGGGTTTAAGCCAAGGGGTTTAGGGCGTGCTCTAGTTCAGGATGACCCAGCGCTGATTAATCAGCAGTTCGATGGGGCGATATTGAGTCTTGTAGCTCATCTTTTTGCAGTTTTTGATCCAGTAGCCCAGGTAGACCGCTTCCAGCCCCAGCCGCTGGGCCTCGGCGATTTGCCAGAGAATCGCGTAACGCCCCAGGCTGCGGCGTTCTTCGGCAGGTTCGTAGAAGGTATAAACAGCTGAGAGGCCATTCGGCAGCAGGTCAGTGACGGCAACGGCCAGCAACCGGCCTTCGAGGCGGAATTCGTAGAATCGGGAAAACGGCAGGTCACGTACCAGGAACGTCGAAAACTGATCGCGACTGGGCGGGTACATATCGCCATCGGCATGGCGCTGTTCGATGTAGCGCTGATAAAGATCGAAATATTCTTCGCTGTACTGCGGTTTGGTCGGGCGCACCTGTAAGTCGGCATTGCGTTTGAAAATGCGCTTCTGCTGGCGGTTGGGTTCAAATTGCGCCACAGGGATACGCGCCGGGACGCACGCATTGCAATTTTGGCAATGAGGCCGGTAAAGATGATCGCCGCTGCGACGAAAACCCATTTCGGACAGGTCTGCGTAGACATGCACATCCATGGGCTGGCTAGGGTCGAGGAACAGCGTGGTGGCCTGCTCCTCGGGCAGATAACTGCAAGAGTGGGGCTGAGTGGCATAGAACTTCAAACGCGCCAACTCGGTCATGATCAACCCTCGGGATAAGCTTTTGAATTAAGTGTAAGCCACTCGCGCAAATGTCGCTCAGCAAACCCAGGTGGCGCTATTGGGCTGGTCCAGATGCTGCGCAAGGTAGCCGGCAAACGTGCGGCGCGGAATCGCACGAGCGCCGAGACTGTGCAGATGATCGGTAGGCATTTGGCAGTCGATCAGCACAAAACCCGATTCTTTCAGGTGTCGGACCAAGGTGGCAAAGCCATATTTCGAGGCGTTGTCGGCGCGGCTGAACATGGATTCGCCGAAAAACAGCTGACCCATCGCCAGACCATAGAGCCCGCCAACCAGTTCTCCCTGGTCCCAGACTTCCACAGAATGCGCGTAACCGCGCCTGTGCAGATCCAGGTAGGCGTTCTGCATCGCTTCGGTGATCCAGGTCCCGTCAGCGTACTCCCTGGGAGCGGCGCAGGCGCGGATGACCGAGGAAAAATCCTGATCAAAGGTCACTTGATAGCGTTTTTGGCGCAGTAACTTGTTCAGGCTGCGTGAAATATGCAACTCGTCGGGAAGCAGCACGGTGCGCGGGTCCGGTGACCACCAGAGAATTGGCTGGCCTTCCGAGAACCATGGAAAGCAGCCGTGGCGATAGGCCTGAATCAGGCGGTCGGCGGATAGATCGCCACCCGCAGCCAACAGTCCGTTGGGATCGCGCATGGCTTTTTCCAGCGGTGGGAACGTCAGCGTGTTGCGTTGTAACCAAGTCAGCATGGTATCCGGGCTTACAAAAGGGGAGGGCAGTGGTGGGCTGATCGGCCCACCGTGAAGTGTGCCGTCAAACGGTTGGAATGTCGTCGAGGTATTTTTCTGCGTCCAGTGCGGCCATGCAACCGGCGCCGGCAGACGTGACGGCCTGGCGGTAAACGTGATCGGCCACATCGCCTGCGGCAAACACCCCCGGGATTTCGGTGGCGGTGGCATCGCCTTCGCTGCCGCCTTTGACCAGCAGGTAGCCGTCGCGCATGGGTAGCTGGTCGACAAACAGATCGGTGTTGGGCTTATGGCCGATGGCGATGAACACGCCGGCCAGCGCCAAGTCACGGGTTTCGCCCGTGTGGCTGTCCCGCAGGCGGGCGCCGGTCACGCCGCTGGCATCGCCGAGCACTTCGTCCAGGTGCTGATTCCAGTGCAGGCGAATATTGCCGTTGGAGGCTTTTTCGAAGAGTTTGTCCTGAAGGATTTTCTCCGAGCGCAATTTGTCGCGACGGTGAATCAGGTGAACTTCCTTGGCAATGTTTGATAAATACAGGGCTTCTTCAACCGCTGTATTGCCGCCACCGACTACCGCCACCACTTGATTGCGATAGAAGAAGCCATCACAAGTAGCGCAGGCTGAAACCCCTTTGCCGGCAAACGTTTCTTCCGATGGCAGCCCCAGGTATTGCGCCGAGGCACCGGTGGCAATGATCAACGCATCGCAAGTGTAAGTACCGCTGTCGCCGATAAGTTCGAAGGGGCGCTGTTGCAACTTGGCGGTGTGGATGTGGTCGTAAACGATCTCTGTGTCAAAGCGCTCGGCGTGTTTTTGCATGCGTTCCATCAGCACCGGGCCGGTGAGGCCTTCGACGTCACCTGGCCAGTTGTCGACTTCGACGGTGGTGGTGAGCTGGCCACCTGCCTGTATGCCGGTGATGACAACCGGTTTGAGGTTGGCGCGTGCGGCATAAACGGCTGCGCTGTAACCGGCAGGGCCGGAGCCCAGAATGATCAGGCGGGAATGCTTCGCTTCGCTCATAAAAACACCTCATAAGCCTTTGTCACAAAAGAGAATGCATGCTCAAATTGAGCTGTGCGTAATGCGCTGTTGGTTATGCTACGCCCAAGGCTTCAAGCATGGCATCGGACGAACAAACCCGTACAATGCCGCTTGTTATGCAATATTCAGTGCGCACCGTGTTTATAAAAACCGGGGTGCAGTGTTAAAAGTAGTCCCAGTTACGCCTGTTAACTTTTTTTACCTGCCTGGATTGGGCAGTTTTTTATAGTCATTCAACAGATGGACGCGCCACAGGCGCAGGAAAAGAAGCGTTTTGAAGAAATCCACCGCAGCACCTAAAACAGTCGTCGTCCCGCTCTGGCGTCAACAATTGCACTACCGACTCAAGGAAGGTGCATTGATCGCCATCGGCGGCTTGTGCCTGTTCCTGATGATGGCTTTGTTGACCTACGGCAAGGACGATCCGGGCTGGAGCCATAACAGCAAAATCGACGATGTGCAGAACTTCGGTGGACCGGTCGGCTCCTACAGCGCCGATATTTTGTTCATGGTGTTGGGTTACTTTGCTTACATCTTCCCGTTGTTGCTGGCGATCAAGGCCTGGCAGATCTTCCGTCAACGCCACGAGCAGTGGCAGTGGAGCGGCTGGTTGTTCTCCTGGCGCCTGATCGGCCTGGTGTTCCTGGTGCTCTCGGGCGCGGCGCTGGCGCATATCCACTTTCATGCTGCCACGGGCCTGCCGGCCGGCGCGGGCGGCGCGCTGGGCGAAAGCCTCGGCGACCTGGCCAAGAACGCCCTGAATATTCAGGGCAGCACGCTGCTGTTCATCGCCCTGTTCCTGTTCGGCCTGACGGTGTTCACCGACCTGTCGTGGTTCAAGGTGATGGACGTCACCGGCAAGATCACCCTCGACCTGTTCGAACTGTTCCAGGGCGCGGCCAACCGCTGGTGGGCGGCCCGTGTCGAGCGCAAGCAGCTTGTTGCACAGCTGCGTGAAGTCGACGACCGCGTCCATGACGTGGTGGCCCCTACCGTTACCGACAAACGGGAGCAGGCCAAGGTCAAGGAGCGCCTGATCGAGCGTGAGCAAGCGCTGAGCAAGCACATGTCCGAGCGCGAGAAACAGGTGCCGCCAGTCATTGCGCCCGCGCCACCCAAGCCCGCCGCTCCCAGCAAACGTGTGGAACAAGAGAAACAGGCGCCGTTGTTCGTCGACAGCGCCGTCGAAGGCACCTTGCCGCCGATCTCGATTCTCGACCCGGCCGAAAAGAAACAACTCAACTATTCGCCTGAATCGCTGGCTGCGGTTGGCCACTTGCTGGAGATCAAGCTCAAGGAATTCGGTGTCGAAGTCTCGGTGGATTCGATTCACCCGGGCCCGGTGATTACCCGCTACGAGATTCAGCCGGCGGCCGGCGTCAAGGTCAGCCGCATTTCCAACCTGGCGAAAGACCTGGCGCGTTCCCTGGCCGTGACCAGCGTGCGGGTGGTGGAAGTGATTCCGGGCAAGACCACCGTCGGTATCGAAATTCCGAACGAAGACCGCCAGATCGTGCGCTTCTCTGAAGTGCTGTCGACGCCGGAGTACGACAACTTCAAGTCCCCGGTTACCTTGGCCCTGGGCCACGACATCGGCGGCAAACCAGTCATTACCGACCTGGCGAAAATGCCGCACTTGCTGGTGGCCGGTACGACCGGTTCCGGTAAGTCGGTGGGTGTGAACGCGATGATTCTGTCGATCCTGTTCAAGTCCGGCCCGGAAGACGCCAAGCTGATCATGATCGACCCGAAAATGCTTGAGCTGTCGATCTACGAAGGCATTCCGCACTTGCTGTGCCCGGTCGTGACCGACATGAAGGACGCGGCCAACGCCCTGCGCTGGAGCGTGGCGGAGATGGAGCGTCGTTACAAGCTGATGGCGAAAATGGGCGTGCGTAACCTGTCGGGCTTCAACGCCAAGGTCAAGGAAGCCCAGGACGCCGGCACGCCACTGACCGACCCGTTGTACAAGCGCGAAAGCATTCACGACGAAGCGCCGCTGCTGACCAAGCTGCCGACCATCGTCGTGGTGGTCGACGAATTCGCCGACATGATGATGATCGTCGGCAAGAAGGTTGAAGAACTGATTGCCCGTATCGCCCAGAAAGCCCGTGCTGCCGGTATCCACTTGATCCTCGCGACCCAGCGTCCGTCGGTGGACGTGATCACCGGTCTGATCAAGGCGAATATTCCGACGCGCATGGCATTTCAGGTATCGAGCAAGATCGACTCCCGGACCATCATCGACCAGGGCGGCGCCGAACAATTGCTGGGCCACGGTGACATGCTCTACATGCCACCGGGCACCAGTCTGCCGATTCGTGTCCACGGTGCTTTCGTCTCCGATGACGAGGTTCACCGGGTGGTCGAAGCCTGGAAACTGCGCGGTGCGCCGGAATACAACGACGAGATCCTCGCCGGTGTCGAAGAGGCGGGCAGTGGCTTTGAGAATGGCGGCGGTGGCGGCGATGACGATGCCGAAACCGATGCCCTGTACGACGAAGCGGTGCAGTTCGTTCTGGAAAGCCGTCGTGCGTCCATCTCTGCGGTTCAGCGCAAACTGAAGATCGGTTACAACCGCGCCGCGCGCATGATCGAAGCCATGGAAATGGCCGGGGTCGTGACGTCCATGAATACCAACGGTTCGCGTGAAGTCCTGGCCCCTGGCCCGGTGCGCGACTGATTTGAATTGAAAAAGGGTGGCGCCCATGCGCTGCCCGCACTCCCACGAATGTTATGAGGACTCCCATGCGTCTTATCCGCATGCTGTTGCTGCCGGTACTGGCTTTGACCACGCTCTCGGCCCACGCCGATGACAAGGACGTGGCACGTCTGACCCAACTGCTGGAAAAATCCAAGACCCTGACGGCGCGTTTCTCGCAGTTGACGCTCGATGGCAGCGGCACTCAGTTGCAGGAAACGGCAGGCGACATGTCGCTGCAGCGTCCGGGACTGTTCTACTGGCACACCAATGCGCCGGCTGAACAAACCATGGTCTCCGACGGCAAGAAAGTGACCCTGTGGGACCCGGATCTGGAGCAGGTCACCATCAAGAACCTCGATCAGCGCCTGACCCAGACGCCGGCACTGCTGCTGTCCGGCGACGTGTCCAAGATAAGCCAGAGCTTCGATATCAGCGCCAAGGAAGCGGGCGGTGTGATCGACTTCACCTTGAAGCCGAAAACCAAGGACACCCTGTTCGACAGCCTGCGCCTGTCGTTCCGCAATGGCCTGGTCAATGACATGCAACTGATCGACAGCGTCGGCCAGCGCACCAATATCCTGTTCACCGGGGTCAAGGCCAACGAGCCGATTCCGGCGTCCAAGTTCAAGTTCGACATCCCCAAGGGTGCCGACGTGATCCAGGAATAATACCTGTAGGAGCGAGCTTGCTCGCGATGGTCGTCAACGATAACACTGCGAGCCTGACACCCCGCGGCGTGCTCAGGTTCATCGCGAGCAAGCTCGCTCCTACACCGATCGGCATCAGGACCCCAGTGAGGTTTCATAAGCAGTGATGGACCTGTTTCGCAGTGCCCCGATAGCTCAGCCCTTGGCCGCCCGTTTGCGTGCGGCCAATCTGGACGAGTACGTCGGTCAGGAACACCTGCTCGCTCGCGGCAAGCCTTTGCGCGAAGCGCTGGAGCAAGGTGCCCTGCATTCGATGATTTTCTGGGGACCGCCGGGCGTGGGTAAAACCACCTTGGCGCGCCTGTTGGCGGAAGTCTCGGACGCGCACTTCGAAACGGTGTCGGCGGTACTGGCCGGTGTGAAGGAAATCCGTCAGGCGGTGGAAATCGCCAAGCAACAGGCCGGTCAGTACGGTAAGCGCACCATCCTGTTCGTCGATGAAGTGCATCGCTTCAACAAGTCGCAGCAAGACGCGTTCCTGCCCTACGTTGAAGACGGCACGCTGATTTTCATCGGCGCGACCACCGAAAACCCGTCGTTCGAACTGAACAACGCCTTGCTTTCCCGGGCCCGGGTTTACGTGCTCAAAAGTCTCGACGAAGCGGCGCTGCGCAAGTTGGTGCATCGCGCGCTGACCGAAGAGCGCGGCCTGGGCAAGCGGCAACTGACCCTCAGCGATGAAGGTTTCCAGATGCTGCTGTCCGCCGCCGATGGCGATGGCCGCCGATTGCTCAACCTGCTGGAAAACGCTTCGGATCTGGCGGAGGACAACAGCGAGATCGGCGTCGATTTGCTGCAAAGTCTGCTCGGTGATACCCGCCGGCGTTTCGACAAGGGCGGCGAAGCGTTCTACGATCAGATTTCCGCGCTGCATAAATCGGTGCGCGGCTCCAATCCCGACGGCGCGTTGTACTGGTTCGCGCGGATGATCGACGGCGGCTGCGATCCGCTGTACCTGGCCCGGCGCGTGGTGCGCATGGCCAGCGAAGACATCGGCAATGCCGACCCACGGGCCCTGAGCCTGTGCCTGGCCGCGTGGGAAGTGCAGGAGCGCCTCGGCAGCCCCGAAGGTGAACTGGCGGTGGCCCAGGCCATCACTTACCTGGCGTGCGCGCCGAAAAGCAACGCGGTGTACATGGGATTCAAAGCGGCAATGCGCAGCGCCACCGAACACGGATCACTGGAGGTGCCGCTGCACCTGCGCAATGCGCCGACCAAGCTGATGAAACAGCTGGGTTATGGCGACGAGTACCGTTATGCCCATGATGAGCCGGATGCCTACGCCGCTGGCGAAGACTATTTCCCGGAAGAACTTGAGCCACAACCGTTTTATCAGCCGGTGCCCCGTGGCCTGGAGCTGAAGATTGGCGAGAAGCTTAACCACCTCGCACAACTTGACCGTTTAAGCCCCCGGCAGCGGAGAAAATAGTGATTCGAACTATTCTTGCGGTGTCCGTGGCCGGTATCGCTGGTACATTATTGCGTTTCGCCGCGAGCAACTGGGTCAGCGCCAACTGGCCCCGGCATTTTTATTTTGCGACGCTGGCTGTCAATCTGGTGGGCTGCTTGATCATCGGTTTGCTCTACGGGCTGTTTCTGACGCGCCCGGAAGTGCCGATCGAAATCCGCGCCGGTCTGATTGTCGGTTTTGTAGGCGGTCTGACGACCTTTTCATCCTTTTCACTGGATACGCTGCGCCTGTTGGAAAGCGGGCAGGCACCGATAGCCTTCGGTTATCTGGCCATTAGCGTATTCGGCGGGCTGCTCGCCACCTGGGCTGGCCTATCCTTGACCAAACTTTGATAACGAGAGACCGACATGCTCGATTCCAAACTGTTGCGTAGCAACCTTCAGGACGTAGCGGACCGCCTGGCATCCCGTGGCTTTGCCCTGGATGTTGCGCGCATCGAAGCGCTGGAAGAACAGCGCAAGACCGTCCAGACCCGCACCGAGGCATTGCAGGCTGAACGTAATGCACGCTCCAAATCCATCGGTCAGGCCAAGCAGCGCGGCGAAGACATTGCGCCGTTGATGGCTGACGTCGAGCGCATGGCGGACGAACTGAGTGCCGGTAAAGTCGAGCTGGACGCCATCCAGACCGAACTGGATTCGATCCTGCTCGGCATCCCGAACCTGCCACACGAATCCGTGCCGGTCGGCAAAGATGAAGAAGACAACGTCGAAGTACGCCGTTGGGGCACCCCGACCACGTTTGATTTCCCGGTTCAGGACCACGTCGCCCTGGGCGAGAAGTTCGGCTGGCTGGACTTCGAAACCGCCGCCAAGCTGTCCGGCGCACGCTTCTCGCTGCTGCGTGGCCCTATCGCCCGTCTACACCGCGCCCTGGCGCAGTTCATGATCAACCTGCACACCAGCGAACACGGTTACGAAGAGGCTTACACGCCTTATCTGGTCCAGGCGCCGGCGCTGCAAGGTACGGGGCAGCTGCCGAAGTTTGAAGAAGACCTGTTCAAGATTGCTCGCGAAGGCGAAGCCGATCTGTACCTGATCCCGACGGCTGAAGTGTCGCTGACCAACATCGTGGCGGGCGAGATCGTCGATTCGAAACTGCTGCCGATCAAGTTCGTTGCGCACACGCCGTGCTTCCGCAGTGAAGCCGGTGCATCGGGTCGCGATACGCGCGGCATGATTCGTCAGCACCAGTTCGACAAAGTCGAGATGGTCCAGATCGTGGAACCGTCGACGTCGATGGAAGCGCTGGAAGGCCTCACCGCCAACGCCGAGAAGGTCCTGCAACTGCTGGAATTACCTTACCGCACGATTGCACTGTGCACCGGCGACATGGGCTTCAGCGCGGTCAAGACTTACGACCTGGAAGTGTGGGTCCCGAGCCAGGACAAGTACCGCGAGATTTCGTCGTGCTCCAACTGCGGCGATTTCCAGGCCCGTCGTATGCAAGCTCGTTTCCGTAACCCGGAAACCGGTAAGCCAGAACTGGTTCACACCCTGAACGGTTCCGGCCTGGCCGTCGGTCGTACCTTGGTCGCCGTGCTGGAAAACTACCAGCAGGCCGACGGTTCGATCCGTGTGCCAGACGTGCTGAAACCGTATATGGGTGGCCTTGAGGTCATCGGCTAAATGGACTATCTGCCGCTGTTTCATAACCTTCGCGGCAGTCGTGTGTTGGTCGTCGGTGGGGGGGAGATTGCCTTGCGCAAATCCCGCCTGCTGGCCGAAGCCGGTGCGCTGCTGCGGGTGGTCGCACCTGAAATCGAACCGCAACTGCGTGAGCTGGTTGTCGGCAGCGGTGGCGAGTGCCTGTTGCGTGGCTACGTCGAAGCGGATCTGGACGGTTGCGGGCTGATCATTGCCGCCACCGACGATGAGCCATTGAACGCGCAGGTGTCCGCCGATGCTCATCGGCGTTGCGTGCCGGTCAACGTGGTGGATGCGCCTGCGCTGTGCAGCGTGATCTTCCCGGCGATCGTCGACCGTTCCCCTCTGATTATTGCCGTCTCCAGTGGCGGCGATGCGCCGGTGCTGGCGCGGTTGATCCGCGCCAAACTGGAAACCTGGATTCCGTCCTCATACGGGCAACTGGCGGGGCTGGCAGCGCGTTTTCGCAGCCAGGTCAAACGCCTGTTTCCGGATGTGCAGCAGCGTCGGGCATTCTGGGAAGATGTGTTCCAGGGCCCGATTGCCGACCGGCAACTGGCCGGGCAGGGCGCTGAAGCCGAGCGTTTGATGCTGGCAAAAATCAACGGCGAAGCCCCTGTCTCCACGGGCGAAGTCTATTTGGTGGGCGCCGGGCCGGGCGATCCGGATCTGCTGACCTTCCGCGCCTTGCGGTTGATGCAGCAAGCCGATGTGGTGCTATACGACCGCTTGGTGGCGCCCGCGATTCTGGATTTGTGCCGTCGCGATGCCGAGCGGGTCTATGTCGGCAAGCGTCGCGCCGATCACGCCGTGCCTCAGGATCAGATCAACCAGCAACTGGTGGATCTGGCCAAACAGGGTAAGCGCGTCGTGCGGTTGAAGGGCGGTGATCCGTTCATTTTCGGCCGTGGCGGTGAAGAGATCGAAGAGCTGGCGGCCCATGGCATCCCGTTCCAGGTCGTGCCGGGTATCACGGCGGCCAGCGGTTGCGCGGCGTATGCCGGAATTCCGCTGACGCATCGTGATTACGCGCAGTCCGTGCGTTTCGTCACCGGGCACTTGAAGGATGGCTCCACTGATTTGCCGTGGGCAGACCTCGTCGCGCCTGCGCAAACCCTGGTGTTTTACATGGGGCTGGTGGGCTTGCCGATTATTTGCGAACAGTTGATCAAGCATGGTCGCGGGGCGGATACCCCGGCGGCGTTGATTCAGCAGGGCACCACGGTTAATCAGCGGGTGTTTACCGGCACCCTGGCCGACCTTCCACGGCTGGTGGCGGAGCATGAAGTGCATGCGCCGACGTTGGTGATTGTTGGGGAAGTGGTGCAACTGCGCGAAAAATTGGCGTGGTTTGAAGGGGCTCAGGCGCAAGTCTGAAAACCGGGTCGCCTCATTCGCGAGCAAGCCCGCTCCCACAAGGGATTTGTGAACGACACAAATCAAATGTGGGAGCGGGCTTGCTCGCGAAGAGGCCCTCAAAACCTGCACACCTCTCAGGCCCTGCGCCAAACCCCTTTCCCGCTCAACCGCGCCCGATCATGGGTAGCCGAGAAATCCTGCGCTGGCCCTTTCGGCACAATCCCGGTCGGGTTGATGGTCTTGTGGCTGCCGTAGTAGTGATGCTTGATGTGGGTGAAGTCCACTGTCTCGGCAATCCCCGGCCACTGATAGATCTCCCGCAGCCAATTCGACAGGTTCGGATAATCGACAATCCGCCGCAGGTTGCATTTGAAGTGCCCGTGATACACCGCATCAAAGCGAATCAGCGTAGTGAACAGCCGAATGTCCGCCTCGGTCAGGTATTCGCCCACCAGATAGCGATTGGCGCCGAGCAGCGCTTCCAGTCGATCCAGTTCTGCAAACAACCCATCGAATGCCTCTTCATACGCCTTCTGCGAGGTCGCAAACCCGGCACGGTAGACACCGTTGTTCACCGCCGGATAAATCCGTTCGTTCAGTGCGTCGATTTCGCCGCGCAGGGGGGCAGGGTAGAAGTCCAGTTCATTGCCGGTCAGGCCATCGAACGCGCTGTTGAACATGCGGATGATCTCCGCCGATTCATTGTTGACGATGCGATTCTGCTGTTTGTCCCAGAGCACCGGCACAGTGACGCGACCGGTGTAGTCGGCGGTATCGGCGGTGTAGCGCTGGTGCATGAAAGTGAAGTGGTCGAGCTTGTCGCCGGTCGAGCCGAGGTTCTGGTCGAAGGTCCAGCCGTTTTCCAGCATCAGCCAGCTGACCACCGAGACGTCGATCAGGCTGTCGAGGCCTTTGAGTTTGCGCAGGATCAGCGTGCGATGGGCCCACGGACAGGCGAGGGACACGTAGAGGTGATAGCGACCGGCCTCGGCGGCAAAGCCACCGACGCCGCTCGGGCCAGGCGCGCCGTCGACGGTCAGCCAATTACGACGCTGCGCCTGTTCACGCTGGAACGCGCCATCTTTGCTGCTTTCGTACCACTGGTCATGCCAGCGACCTTCAACTAACAAACCCATGTCCAAGACTCCTCAACCGATAAGCGTTGGAACCGAGTCTATGCGCATAGGTTCGAACAAATAGCGCAAAGGTTGGGCGGTTATGATCGGTTAAATCGATCTGTCTCGGGCGTCCCAATACTGCTGCGCGGTTTTGAAGGCTTGTTCACGAGCCTGGCCAAGGCCGCGCAAGGCCAGGGCGATGGTCGAAATCAGCGCCATTTGCGGGTAGCTGTCGACCACATCGCCGCGCCACACGGCTTTCAAATGCTCAGGCTCAAGCGAGGCGGGTTTGACGTGGCGCTGGCTCGACAGCTGCGGCCATTCCTCATCCCAGCTTTCGCCGCCGGTGGTGCCGTACAAGTGGCTGTCGGTGTCCGGATTGATTTCGATCTCGCCACCATCGCCTTTCACCACAATCGCGGTGTCACCGAGCAAGCCGCTGGCATCGCGATGCACAGCCTGATAGCCGGGGTGGAAAATGCTTTGCAGGCCGCAGCGAGCGTTCAACGGATTGAGAATCCGCGTCAGCGAATGAATCGGCGAACGCAGGCCCAGGGTATTGCGCAAGTCGATCATGCGCTGCAGTTGCGGCGCCCAATCCACCAGCGGCATGAACGCCAGCCCCCCGTTATCGAGTGCCGATCCGACCTGTTGCCAGTTACGGCACAACCGGATCTTCAATTCGTCCAGCAGTTGTTCGCTGTACAGCCGACCCGCCGTGTGCGCGCCGCCGCCGTGCATGAAAATCCGCACGCCGTTTTGCGCCAGGCACTTGGCGGCCAGCAGATACCACGGCAAGTGGCGCTTCTTGCCGGCGTACGTCGGCCAGTCCAGGTCGACATTTAGCGTGGGGGCGTGCAGACGCTCACGCAAGGCTTGGGTGAACCCGGCCATTTCCTCGGCGCTTTCTTCCTTGTGCCGCAACAGCATCAGAAACGCGCCGAGCTGGGTGTCCTCGACCTTCTCGTCGAGCACCATGCCCATGGCTTCGCGGGCTTCCTCGCGGGTCAGGTCGCGGGCGCCGCGTTTGCCTTTGCCGAGGATCCGCACGAACTGGGCGAACGGGTGCTCGGCGGGCGTTTCGAGGGTCAGTGCGGGATAGTCGGTCATAAACAATTCGTCGGTTTGGGCAGGCCCGCCAGTTTCGCGGCGAGTTTGGCAGGGGTGCCTTTGAACAGTCGGTTCAGGTGCAGGCTGTTGCCTTTGAGCGGGCCCAGCTTCGTTGCCGTGTACTTGATCAACGGGCGGGTGGCCGGGGACAGCTGGAATTCGGCGTAGAAGCTGCGCAGCAGTTCGAGGATTTCCCAGTGTTCGGGGCTTAATTCGATGCCTTCGGCGGCGGCCAGGGCGGTGGCCACGTCGTTAGACCAGTCGCTGAGTTCGACCAGAAATCCGTCCTTGTCCAACGGGATGGCGCGAGCGCCGACCGTGAGGGAATTCATAGCCAACTGTTGACCTTGTCGTAGTGAATCGACAGCTCGACGAAGGCCGGGTAATCGATAGCCTTGGCCGTGTCAGGAATATCCAGAGCGCGAGCCTGGGCGTCTTCGGCCAGTACGAACAACGTCGGGCGCCGGGCGTTCAGCGCATTGAAGGGGGCGGTGCCCGGTTGCAAGGCATACACCGCGTCGCCCGTCAGCAATAGGGCATCGTTTGCGCCAATGACGCGCAGGCAACTGGTCAGGCGATCGTCGCCGAACGGGGAATGAGACAACACATGCAAAGTCGACATCAGAGGGTGATCACCTGGTCGTAGCGGTCAATAAGTGCAGTGATTTCGAGGGCGGCCAACACTTGAGCGTCTTCGAGCGCCAAACCTTTCGGGTCCAGACCGCGGGCTGCAGCGCTGTCGCCACAGACAAACAGGTCTTCAACACCGAACATCGGCAAGGCTTGCAGGTTGGCGCTCAGGTCCTTCTGTTGCAGGGCCTTGGCGTCCTGTTTCGTGGCGAGCTGGAACACCCCGTCATCGAGAAACAGCAGGCCAATCGGCAAATCGAAGGCGCCGCCGGCCAGCACGATGTCCAGCGCTTCCCGTGCGTTCGGCCCGGACCATGGCGCCTGACGGCTGATGATCAGCAAGGATTTAGGCATTTCAAGCGCCTCCGAAACAGATCAGGCGGTCAGCGTCCTGCACCGCGTCATGTAACTGGCCGAGGCCGGACAATTCCCACGGCGCGCTCACCGCAACGGCTTCACGCTGATAACGTCCGGCTTCCTCTTCATTCAATACGCCTCGGCGCAGGGCGGCAGCGATGCAGACGACGCCGTCCAGTTGGTGTTCGATGACAAAGGCACGCCATTGCTTGGGCAGGTCCAGCTCATCCTGAGGCGTGACCACGCTACCGGAGGCGTTGTAGACGCCGTCCTGATAGAAAAACAGCCGGACAATCTCATGCCCGCCGGCCAGCGCGGCCTGGGCGAACAACAAGGCGCGGCGCGAGGAGGGCGCATGGGCGGCGGAAAACAGCGCGATGGCGAACTTCATGACGGACTCGATCAGCAAAACTGCGGCCATGATAAAGCTTTATCGCCAACGCGGCGAAGGGGTGTTTGCCGTGAAGGCAATCTACCTGCTGTACACCATCCCCTGTAGGAGCGAACTCGCTCGCGAAAACCCTGAGAACGCCTGGGGGTGTCAGGTTTGCAGCGTTATCGTTGACGACCATCGCGAGCGAGCTCGCTCCTACAAAGGGGACTGGTAGTCTCCGCTTAACGCGGCATGTAGCCCAACTGCCAACGCCGCGGAATCTTCAGCGACAGCAACCCCAGTGCACCCGCCAGCAACCCGCTGGCAAACAACGCCTTGAGCCCAAGGTGATGTTCCAGCACAGCGCCAAGCACCGCGCCGGCAAACATGCCCGTCCAGGGGATCAGCTGAACCCGCCAGCCATTGCGCCGCTCGCCGAGCATCCAGCGCCCCAGTCCACGGCCGAAGCGCGACAGGGCGCCAGTGACGTAAGTGAGGCCGACCGGCAGGCCGTTCACTTCTTCCACCGCCGCATTGAGCATGCCCATGGCAATGATCGCCGCCAGCAACGCCGGCAGTTGTTCGTCATAAGGCCAGGCTGCAGCGCCGCAGAGCAGCGTGGCGATGCACAGCAACAAGGGCAGCGCGCGCCGCCCGCCGAGACGGCTGACGACGATGCCCACGGCATTGCCGATGATGAAAGTGGCCACAAGGACCAGCAGGCGCAAGGTCAGCCCGACGTTGCCGTCGCTGATCGCGACAGCAAGGCGCGTGGTGTTGCCGCTCATGAACGAAACGAAATCGCCACTGGCCATGAAACCGATGGCGTCGGTCATGCCGGCGAGCACCGAGAGGCTGGCGACCAGCGACAGGCCGATGCGTCCGCGCCATTTCTGCGTGTGCAGATGACCCGGACTGGCGCGGTGACTGGAGAGTGAAGGCAGCATCGGTGTTGGCATCCTTGAGCGGTGACGGTTACTTGCTTAGTCCATATAACTCGCAATACTCCAGCCAGTCCATGCCGGCCATTTCGGCCACTTCCTTGTGCACTTCCAGGCGTTGGGCCTGATAGTCCTCGGCCGTGGTCGCCGTCAGCTGCAGCGTCAGTTCCCAGGCAAACAAGCCCAGACGCTCGGCCTCGGCTTCGAAGGCTTCGTGCAAGCGCTCGTCGCGGTACTGCGCCGCCGTTTCGCCCTTGGCTTGAGCCAACAGCGGATTGAGGTTGTCGAGCTCAGCGCGCAGCTCAGGGCGCGCATCGAGAAACGTCTTCAGCGCCTGCTCGTGTTGCTGTTCGGTTGCCGCCATGGTCGCTCCTTGAGGCCCGGGTTACGCAGATTGCTTCTTGGCTTTGGCTGCAGCGGCCAGGCACTCGAGCGCAAACTGCTCGGGGTAAGTCATCTGGATCGGGGTAGTTTCGCCTTTGACGGTTCTTTCGCCGTCGAGGATGTAACGAATCCGCTTGTCGGTGACACCGATTCGCTTGGCGATCCAGGAAGGCGTCTGACCGATTTGGCTGATCAGCTTGTCAGCGTATTCAGCAGTCGGTTTGTAAAACTCGGCGTTGGGTGTCATGGCCTTTCCAGAAAAATGAGCCCGGGAAAATGGGCGATGTGGCATTAATGGCGCAACAGGGTGCGCGAATCGTCACGCGGTGTCGCGGTATAAATGAAGTAAAGCAGAACGATACGCCGTGCCACGGTGATACAGTCCGCTTTTTTATTGATGAGCGAACGCAATGCGAATTCTGATGGTGGCGCTGGCCGTAACGTTGCTGGCGGGATGTGCGGGTTCGGTGATGGATAGTGCCCGCACTGGAGCCCCGTACAAAACCCTGAACTCGGACAAGCCGGAAAAAGACGTCGCTCAGTGCGTGCAGTTTTCCTGGCAGGACGAGGCAGTGTTTGGCGTCGATGCAGGCGCGTACTTGCAACCGGGCAAGAAGGGCGGCTCCACCGTTTACACGCGTTCGGCAGAATCTTTTGTGGACGTGACCACCGATGCTTCAGGCACGGTGTTGAGCTACTACGCACAGCACGATGACTTTGTCGCCAAGCGCCGATTGGCGGCCCTCGCGACCTGTCTCTAAACCATTGTAGGAGCGAGCTTGCTCGCGATGGTGTGTCAGACACATAGCAGTCGACTGACACACCATCGCGAGCAAGCTCGCTCCTACAGAGGTTATGCGTCGTTGGTCAGACGCTTCTGGAAAAAGAAGCGCTTGTGCCCCGGCGGATAGTCAACGATCTGGCCCAGCTCGCTGTAGCCGAGTTTCTTGTAAAACCCTGGCGCCTGGAAGTCGAAGGTGTCGAGCCAGATCCCGACGCATTCCTTCTCCCGCGCCAGCGCTTCGGCCATCTGCATCAACTTCGAGCCTATGCCCTGGCCACGGCCCTGTTCCGGCACCGACAGCAATTCGATAAACAGCCATTGGTAAAACACCCGGCCATACAGACCGCCGAGAATCTCGTCGTGTTCGTCGCGGACCAGCAAGGCAATCGGCTCTGGGACGGTGACGCCGGCTTTTGAGGTGTTATAGGCACGCAATGGCAGCAGGATCGCTTGCCGCTCTTCATCCGTGGGATCTTGCGACTGTTCGATTCGCAGGTTCATCAGCTAAATCCTTATGGCTATGAGGGGACAACATTCCCAAGCCTATCGCGGCCAGCGGTCGTTGTTCCAGTCTCTCTGGCGGAACCGCCGTTCACGCGCAGATGTCTAGCCTTTACAGCGTCATTCCAGAACGCGGCCAACGAGGACATCCCGTGAATATTTTTGAAGCTCTGCGCGAAAGCCATGACCGCCAACGCTCCTACGCCGATGCGCTGATCCAGACCAGCGGCGACACCCCGGAACGGGTCGAGGCTTATAAACAACTCAAGTCCGAACTCCAGGCTCACGAAACTGCTGAAGAACGGCATTTCTACATCCCGCTGATGGAGTTCGATAACGGTGTCGACCTCAGTCGCCATGGGATTTCCGAGCATCATGAGATGGACGAAATGATGGAAGAACTGGACGAGACCGAGATGTCCAGCCCGGCCTGGCTGGCGACGGCGAAGAAGCTGTCCGAAAAGGTTCATCACCACTTGAAAGAGGAAGAACAGAAGTTCTTCCAAATGGCTGGCAAGTTACTCGACGACAAACAGAAGGAGACGCTCGCCGGGCAGTATGTGAAGGAGTACAAGGCGCAGCTTTCTTGAGCGCGTTTTTCGCTTACTATTCGGGCCTTCTGACGAAATAAGGACGCGTTGTCATGTCGAACACAGCCGAGCGGGTCAACCTCATCGAGTCTCAGGTGTTGTCCCACGACTGGTACTTGCTCAAGAAAATCACCTTTGATTACCAGCGCAACAACGGCGAATGGCAACGTCAGACCCGTGAGGTCTACGACCGAGGCAATGGCGCGGCGATTTTGTTGTTCAACCGGGAACAGAAAACCGTCGTCCTGACCCGGCAATTCAGATTGCCGGTGTTCGTCAACGGCGACGACGGATTGCTGATCGAAGTGGCGGCGGGGCTGCTCGAGGGGGCCGCGCCTGAAGAGCGTATTCGCGATGAAGCGGAGGAGGAAACCGGTTACCGCGTGCACCATGTGCAGAAGGTATTCGAGGCCTACATGAGCCCGGGTTCGGTGACCGAAAAGCTGCACTTTTTTATCGCCGAATACGACGCCGCTTCGAAGGTCAGCGAAGGGGGCGGGCTGGAGGAGGAAACAGAAGAGCTGGAGGTGCTGGAGTGGACCTTCGATGAAGCGCTTCAAGCGTTTTATCGCGGGGAAATCTGCGATGCCAAGACCATCATGTTGCTGCAGTACGCGGCGATGAAAAACATCTTTGCCTGAACCTGATACTCCCGTTACCTGTAGGAGCGAGCTTGCTCGCGATGGACGTAAACGATGACGGTTACTGCCTGGATGAACGCCGCGCCCTGACGTCCATCGCGAGCAAGCTCGCTCCTACACAAAGATCAAAAGCCTTCCAGGCGGCCGGTTTCGCCCTGTTGCCCGCCTTCCAGCGTCAGCAACAACGCTTTCGCCTCAAGCCCCCCGGCAAACCCTGTCAACTTCCCCGACGCACCAATCACCCGATGACAGGGTGCAACAATCGAAATCGGATTCTTGCCATTCGCCGCGCCCACCGCCCGGACCGCACCGGGGTTGCCGATTTGCTCGGCAATCTGGCTATAACTGCGGGTCTCGCCGAACGGAATCGTCAGCAGCGCCGCCCAGACCTTTTTCTGAAAATCCGTCCCGGCAAAATCCAGTTCAAGTTCAAAACAATCGCGCGTTCCGGCGAAGTACTCCTTCAACTGTTGTGCGGTGCGCACCAGGATCGGGTTCTCCGGGGCCTCGCTCATCGGGCCAAGCCGTACCCGGTTCGGTTTGTCGTTTTCCCAGAGGATGGCGACCAGTCTCGAGCCATTCGCTACCAGCTTTAGCTCACCCACCGGGGAGGCGAGGAAGGTGTAGGTGAAAGACATGCCGGCGGACTCCGCAGAAGTGCTGAATGGGGCAAGCATACTGCCTCGACGGGGAGGCGCAATACGCAATCCGAGCCATACTTGCCTCTGCTCTTGAACCGTTCCCTCTGTTTTTGTACAGAGCCTAAAAACAAAAAGAGACCGACTCATGACGTTCGAACCTTTTGCCAAATCCCTGATTGCGACCTCATTGGCGCTCAGCTGCCTCAGTACATACGCGGCCTCTGTGGCCCCGGTCGCCGCCGAAAACGGCATGGTGGTCACCGCCCAGCATCTGGCCAGCCACGTGGGCGTGGATGTGCTCAAAGACGGTGGCAACGCCGTCGATGCCGCCGTCGCGGTGGCTTATGCGTTGGCGGTGGTATACCCCGCGGCGGGCAACCTGGGTGGCGGTGGTTTCATGACCATTCAGTTGGCGGATGGACGCAAGACCTTCCTCGACTTCCGCGAAAAAGCGCCGCTGGCCGCAACCGCGAACATGTACCTCGACAAGGAGGGCAACGTCGTCCCGGACCTGAGTACGCGCGGCCATTTGGCCGTCGGTGTGCCGGGCACCGTGTCTGGCATGGAACTGGCGCTGTCGAAATACGGCACTAAACCTCGCAAAGATGTGATCGCCCCGGCCATCAAGCTCGCCGAAGACGGCTTCGTGCTGGAACAAGGCGATGTCGATTTGCTGGATTACGCCACCGACGTGTTCAAGAAAGACATCAAGGATTCCGGCGCGATCTTCCTGAACAACGGCGAGCCGATGCAGGTCGGCCAGAAACTGGTGCAAAAGGACCTGGGCAAAACCCTGCGGGAAATCTCCGAGAAGGGTGCCGATGGTTTCTATAAAGGCTGGGTCGCCGACGCTATCGTCACCTCCAGCCAGGCCAACAAGGGCATCATCACCCAGGCTGACCTCGACAAATACAAGACCCGCGAACTGGCGCCGATTGAGTGCGATTACCGTGGCTACCACGTAGTCTCGGCACCGCCGCCAAGCTCCGGCGGGGTAGTGATCTGCGAGATCATGAACATCCTCGATGGCTACCCGATGAAAGACCTGGGTTACCACTCGGCCCAGGGCATGCACTACCAGATCGAAGCCATGCGCCACGCTTATGTGGATCGCAACAGCTACCTCGGCGACCCGGACTTCGTCAAAAACCCGATCGCGCACCTGCTGGACAAAAACTACGCCACCAAACTGCGTACCGCTATCCAACCGCAAAAGGCTGGCGTGTCCCGCGAGATCAAACCCGGCGTAGCGCCGCATGAGGGCAGCAACACCACGCACTTCTCCATCGTCGACAAATGGGGGAATGCGGTGTCGATGACCTACACCCTCAACGACTGGTTCGGTGCCGGCGTCATGGCCAGCAAAACCGGGGTGATCCTCAACGATGAAATGGACGACTTCACCTCGAAAATCGGCGTGCCGAACATGTACGGCCTGGTGCAAGGCGAGGCCAATGCCATCGCTCCCGGCAAGGCACCGCTGTCGTCCATGAGTCCGACCATCGTCACCAAGGACGGTAAAGTCGTGATGGTCGTCGGCACTCCCGGCGGCAGTCGCATCATCACCGCCACCTTGCTGACCATGCTTAACGTGATCGACTACGGGATGAACATCCAGGAAGCGGTCGATGCACCGCGTTTCCACCAGCAATGGTTGCCGGAAACAACCAACCTGGAAACCTTCACCACCAGTCCGGATACGGTGAAAATTCTGGAAAGCTGGGGCCACAAGTTTGCCGGTCCCCAAGACGCCAACCATGTGGCGGCGATTCTCGTCGGAGCGCCTTCGCTGGAAGGCAAACCGGTGGGCAAGAACCGTTTCTATGGTGCGAACGATCCGCGTCGTAATACCGGGTTGTCACTCGGTTACTGAGGCAGATCCGGGGCCACCCAAATTCGTGAGGATGGCCCTGATCCTGTAGGAGCTGCCGAGCCTGCGAGGCTGCGATCTTTTGATCTTGGTTTTTGGTGCCCTTGAAGACGCTAAAGATCAAAAGATCGCAGCCTGCGGCAGCTCCTACACGTTAAAAGCGGAACGGATTCGAAATCCGTTTCCGATCCACCGACCTATCAAGGAAGGAACCATGACTACCGCACTGCTGATCATCGATGTCCAACAAGGTTTGTGCGCTGGCAAATACGAATGCTTTGATATCCGGCGCGTCATAGAAAACATTAATGGCCTGAGCGCCAGGGCCCGCGAAGCCGGCGTTCCGGTGATCTTTATCCAGCACGAGGAGGATGACCTGCTGAAGCACGGTTCCGAAGACTGGCAACTGGCCGGAGGCCTGGAAACGTCACCTATAGACTTACGTGTGCGCAAAACCACCCCGGATTCGTTCTACCGGACCGACCTGCAAAAGCTGTTACTCAAGGAAGAGGTCGAACGCCTGATCATCTGCGGCCTGCAAACCGATTATTGCATTAACGCTACCGTGCGACAGGCGCTCCAACTGGGGTACGACGTGGTACTCGCGGCTGACGCGCATTCCACCGTCGATAACGGCAACCTCACCGCCGAAGACATCATTGCCGAGCACAACAAGGATTTGGCGCACCTGACAGGCGCCGTATCACGAATTGACGTGATGCCCGCCAAGGAAATCCGCCTCTGAAATCACCACCAACCCCTGTGGCGAGGGAGCTCTGTGGCGAGCGAGCTTGCTCGCACCGGGTTGCGTAGCAGTGAAGTCAGTCGTTTGCACCGTTACGCGGGTCCGAAAACATCGATCAATTCAGTCAGGAAAGCGCTCACCAGATCCCGCTGGCGCGCCGAATGCCTGACGGCCGCATGAAAGCCGACCTCATAGCGCAGCCGTTCAGGGTTGAGCGGGTGCAATTGCCCAAGCTGCTCATGCTTCGCCGCATAGTGCTGCGGCAAAAAGCCCAGGTGCTGGCCCGACAGAATGAGCAGGGCGGCACCGTCCATGCTGTCGGTCAGTACCGTCAAGCGCTCGATGGACGCGGGTGCAGGCATTTCCGGCAGGGGGTGGCTGGGCCATACCCAGTCGTATTCACCGACATCCTCTCGGGTCAGGTCACCGACGTGGCCGAACAGCGGGTGAGTGGGGGCGCAATAGGCGATCTGGGTTTCCTGGAACAACGGAAAGTAATCAATGCTGGGCAAGCGGTGCCAGAAATAACCAATTGCCAGATCGATGTGGCTGTTGATGATTTTTTCTTCCAGCAGTGATGACGACAGCTCCGTGAAGTGGAAATACAAGCCCTCATGCCGGGCCCTTAAACGTGCAATGGCCAGGGCGATTTTCTCGTTGGCAGCCGGATCGATTTGACCGAGCAGGCCAATGTTGATGTTGCCGGAGACTTTACGATTGATGTGCTGGACTTCTACCCGGAAGCCTTCTGCAGCCGCCAGTAACCGACGGGCTGCGTCGACAAACTGGGCACCCTTGGGCGTCACCGAAAATCCGCCGCGCCCACGCTCGCACAGACGAAATCCGACTCGCGCTTCCAGCGTCGCCAACTGCGCGCTGATGGTCGGCTGGGTGGTGTTGAGCGCGTTCTGCGCGGCCGAGATCCCGCCCGCCTCAACGACGGTCAAAAATACCCGGATCAAACGAAGATCCAGTTCCGATACCGTTCCCAGCATGCGTTCCTCCGATGCTCAATCACATAGACGCTAATCTATGTAAACAGTGCGCCTGCGATATTTTACAGCCCTGACCAACGCCATACATTGCAGTGAAACCAGCGTCATCGTTAGCTTTTTCTGGAGTTTCACCTGATCTGAACGTCGAACTGGCAGCTTCACCCCCAAAAAAAACAATTATTCACACAGGAAAAATCCTATGTCAGGGTCCCCTCTTTCTGCGCAAGCCGCCGAGGCGAGCAGCGGGTTGGCCATCGAAGGCCACTCGATCGATTACATCCCGGAAAATGAACGTCACGCCAAGCTCAGCAGCCAGGGCCCTTTCTGGTTTTTAGGCAACTTTCACTTCTTCACCATTTCCATCGGTTTTGTCGGCCCCAGCCTCGGATTGTCCGCGTTGTGGACGATGTTGGCCGGTGCGCTCGGTATCATGTTCGGCACCATTTTCATGGCCTTCCACGGTTCGCAAGGCCCTGAAATGGGCTTGCCGCAAATGATCCAGTCCCGTGCCCAGTTTGGTTATCGCGGGGTGATCCTGGCCTTGATGGCGACGATGTTCGTGTTCGTCGGTTTCAACGTGGTGAACATCTCGTTGATCATGAACGGCCTCGAGCATGTGTTTGGCATCGATCCGACCGTTGTTGCCGTGGCGGTGGTGCTGATCGGTGCGCTGCTGTCGATCTACGGTCATGACCTGATGCACAAAGCCTTCAAGTGGGCGTTGCTCGCCACCTTGCCGCTGTATGCGCTGGTCACCATTGCGCTGATGTTCGGCGCAGGCCAGGAGGGCGTTACGCCCGCGACCGACCTGGGTTTCAATTGGGTTGCGTTTGCCACCCTGTTTGCCATCGGCGCGAGCTACAACATCTCCTATGCGCCCTATGTCTCTGACTATTCCCGTTACCTGCCGAAAAACACCAGCCGGCCGAAACTGATCGCCGCGGTGTTCATCGGGGCATCGTTGTCGGGCAGTTGGATGATCGGCCTCGGCGCCTGGCTCGCACAGCAGTTGAAAGCGGCGGATGCGCTGGTGGCACTGAATCAGGTTGGTTCCTCGATGATTCCTGGCCTGGGCAACGTGTTGGTGATTGTCTCGGTGGCGGGCTTCCTGCCGATCATCGCGCTCAACACCTACAGCGCCATGCTGACGTTGCTGACGGGTGCCGACTCGATCAAAAAAATCACGCCGACCCCTCGCGCCCGAGTGATGTCGATCTCGGTGATCAGCGCCATTCTGTTGACCTGCGTGCTGTCGATCAAAGGCGACGGCATCGCCCTGTTGAACACCTTCCTGGTACTGCTGTTGTACTTCCTCGTGCCATGGACTGCCGTCAATCTGGTCGACTACTTCTTCGTGCGCAAAGGCCGTTACGCGATCCCGCACTTCTTCACGCCGAAGGGTATTTATGGCGCCTGGCAATTTCGCGGCATCGTTTCCTATCTGATCGGTTTCGCTGCGATGGTGCCGTTCTTCTACATATTTGATGCCGCCGCCAACAAAGAGGTATTCGTCGGGCCACTGGCGCGCATGCTGGAGGGCGTGGACATCGCCTGGCTGGTGGGTCTGGTGGTGTCGGGCCTGACTTACTACCTCCTCAGCCGGTCGATCGACCTTGAATACGAACGGCGGATCATCGACTCGATGACAGAAAGCGACATTGTCGCCATGGCCCATCAACCTGTGGAGGCGGGGCGTTGAACACTGCAAAAAATACCGTGGTCGCCTGCTGCCAGGTGGCGCCAAAAATAGGCGACCTGGCCTTCAACCGGACGCTGACCGAACGAGCGATCCGTTCGGCGGCACTCCGGGGTGCTCAAGTGGTGGTGTTGCCCGAACTGGTCCAGAGCGGCTACCTGTTCGCTGACCGCCATGAAGCGCTGTCCTTATCCGAAACCGCCGACGGGCCCACCTTGCGCCTGTGGCAGGCGCTGGCTCGAGAACTGAACATCGTTGTGGTGGGCGGGTTTTGCGAGCGGCTGGAAGGCGATCAACTGGCCAACAGCGCCGCGATGATCGATGCCCAAGGCCTGCGCGCGGTGTACCGCAAAGCGCATCTGTGGGATGCCGAGAATGAAATCTTCAGCGCCGGCAATGACGCACCGCCCGTTGTCGAAACGGTGCACGGACGAATCGGCATGCTGATTTGCTACGACCTCGAATTCCCCGAGTGGGTGCGCCTGCCGGCACTGGCCGGCGCAGACCTGCTGTGCGCGCCGGTCAACTGGCCCGATGGGCCTCGGCCGCCAACGGAGCGCCCGACGGAGGTCGTGCGGGTTCAGGCCAATGCATCGGTAAACCGGATGTTCATCGCCGCGTGTGACCGGCATGGTCACGAGCGCGGGGTCAGTTGGGTGCAGGGCTCAGTCATCGTCGACGCCGATGGTTATCCGCTCGCAGGACCGGCCGAGCAGGGCGGCGAGCAGATGTTGTTGGCGACGCTGAATCTCGCTGAAGCGCGTAATAAACGCATCAGCGAGCGTAATGACTTACATCAGGATCGGCGATCCGAGTTGTATGGATAGATCGCCTTCGTACCTCAGGCGTCAGAAGTAGTACCCAATGTTGACGTTGGTCCGGTAGTACCAACTATTGCTGCCAATTGAGCTGGTGTTGGTAAAGCCAGTGCCGTTTTCCGCGCCGCCGTAGGGGTTGGCGTTTTTCGCCCAGGTCAGGTCGACCCAGGCCATGATCGGCATGGCCAGGAACTGTGCGCCGACGGTGTACATCTGCGAGTCGTCCCAGTCTTTCTGGTCTTTCATCATGCGGCTGTAGTCGTTGTAGAGCCTGATCTTCTTCAACTGCCCCAGTTTTGGTGTGGGGATGTCGTAGCTGACGTTCAGCGAGCCAATGGTGGCTTTTGCGGCAATCAGGTACGCGGGCGTCAGGCCGTTACCGCCCATCAGCACCGAGTCGTTGCTGACACCGGCGGGGTTTTTCGGGTCGTACTCGTAGCGAATGCCCTGCGTGCTGACGGTCCATGGGCCAGCGTTGATGATGGCGTGAATGCCGCCGGCCCAGTAGTCGCCATCGTCTTTGGTGGTGTCGTTGTACAGCTGGGCGGCGGCCACCGAGGCGCCTACTTCAGCTTTCCAGCCGTCGTTGATAAAGGTCCGCGCCACCCGGGCATTGACCTGGTTGTGCTTCTCGTTGTCCTGGCGTGACTGGGTGAAGGGGATCGCATTGTCCTTGAGGTCGGCAAAACGCCCGACTTCCGGCGAGTAGCGAATATCGGAAGGCAACATGCGCGGGAAGAAGCCCAGTTGCACATCCCAGTCCTGATCCTTGTAGCTGTACTTCAAACCGGTACCGGCGCTGACGCCGTAACCCATGAAGAAGGGCAGGTGATAACTCCAACCGAATTGTGGGTACGGTTCCAGGCCGAATGGCTTGAGCGGTGCGCCCAGTTGCAGGTTTGAATTACTGTTCAGGCGATAGCCGACGAAGCCGCGGTCGATGGAGCGTTTGCCGTCATCCTGGAACCAGTAGCCGACGTCACTGAACAGGTTTTTGTAGGTCGCTTGTACGTCGAGGCGAAAGGTGTCGAAAAGAAACCTGCCGTTGTTTTCGGTGGTGTCCCAATGCTCGTCGCGGTAGTTGGTCCGCAAGGCACCGCCGATATCCAGGCTGCTTTCACCATCATCACTGCGCCAGGCGATATGCGGAAAAGGCTTTTTAGCGGTGCTCGATGTCTCGGGTGCAGCGGGGCCGGGTTCGCCTGCGAAGCTGACGCAACTGCTCATCATCAGCCCCAGACATATAACGTACTTCTTCATGTTGAACTCCCCTGCAAAGTTGTGCCCTACAAAGCGATCGGCAACACTTTTCCGCTGCCATTTAAAGTGGCAATGGGCGGATGACTTTCAGTGTTTCGGTACTTGAGTGCGTTTTTGTTTTTACTGTTTCGTAGGTGATACGGCGTATGACATATGAACTTATTATTTATAGAGCAGAAACTATGCCAACTGCTGAGTACGGTCTGTGATCGATAATAAATCTATATAAAACAATTGTTTATATGGGAAACACGTTTTCTTGTGTTGCCCGTGAAACGCGGGCTCCAGCGAGTAACGAAACTGCACGTTAACTGTGCGTCTTTACTCGACGGCCCATAAAAAAGGCCGACAATAATGTCGGCCTGTTTAACGTGTGAAATTAAATCCAAGTGTTATATATCAAGCACCAGTCGCCGACTTTTGCATCCCGATACACACACCATCATCGATTTATTTGCTGCACGTTCGGCTTTGGTCAATACGCCATCGCGGTGGTCGATGTCACCTTCCAGCACACGTGTTTCGCACGAACCACACACCCCTTCGCGGCAGCTGTATTCGATGTCGCAGCCAGCTTCAAGCAAGACGTCGAGCAAACTTAAACCTGGCTCGATCGACAGCGTCTTGCCGGATTTTTTCAGCTCGACGCTATAGCTACTCTGCGCGTCTTCGGACGGTGGCAGCTCGGCCGCGGCGAAGCGCTCGATGTGGGCATGCGGGTAACCGAGGCCTTCGCAAGTGCTTTCGAACGCATCGAGCATCGGCGTCGGGCCGCAGCAATAAAAGTGCGTATCGCCGGGCTGATCCGCCAGATACGCGGTCAGGTTGGGCGGCACGCCTTTTTCGTCGTTGAAGTGGTAAACCACTTTGGCATCCAGGCCGCTGAGCTCTTCCACCAGTGCGGCTTCCTGCCGCGAACGGGCGCAGTAGATCAGCTCGGCGGATTTTCCCAGCGCCAGCAGCTGGCGGAACATGCAGTAGATCGGCGTGATGCCGATACCGCCAGCCACCAGCACGCTGTGTTTGGCACTCAGGTCGAGCTGAAAGTTGTTGCGCGGCGACGAGATCGTCAGCTGCATGCCGACCCGAAATTGCCCGTGCACATATTCCGAGCCGCCACGGCTGTTGCGGTCACGCAGGATACCAACCACATAACGGCCCTGATCGCTCGGCGAGTTGAGTAGCGAGTAGCTGCGCACCAGGCCATTGGGCAAATGCAGGTCAATGTGCGAGCCAGCTTCAAACGGGGCGAAGACCGTGTCGCCAAACGGTCGCAACTCGACGCTGATAATGCCTTCGGCTTCATAGCGCAGGGTATGCACGCGAGCGGTGATGGGGGAAGAATGGGACATGGGTCACCTCTTTTCGACAGTACGCAAAGCTTTGTTCATGGCAGCTGCTTCGCTTCGATCAGTTCCAGTTGGGCCTTGGCAGCGTTTTTCAGGTAGCGGCGCAGGCGCACCACACCGAGGTCGTGCTGGTAGAGGTTTTCCCGCTGGTTGGCGTCCGGTTCCATGAATTCGAGCAGCACCCGATCCTGCTCCAGTACGGCCCAGTGCCGTGCTTCCAGGCGGTTTTTATAGAGGAAGCGCCAAGTGTCGCGCTGCCAGCCGGTCAGCGGACGGCAACGCCAGTGGAACACCGCCGACAAGGCGCGGCTGCTCGGCGTGTAGCTGCCGATGATGGTGAAATTGCCGCCCGGGCCACCGGTTTTCGGATAAGGAATTTCCAGACGCAGCCAGTGGCAGCCGTTGTCCATGAATTCGGTCCAGTCGAAGTTGACGCCGCGCTGGCCTTCTTTCTCGAAAAAGAAACCGTTGTCGGTGTCGCGAGTGACGAACTTGGCCGTGGCTTCGCCTTCGCTCATGGAGTGCGACATCTTGTGCAGATAGGTGCCGTGCATCGGGTCCATGACGTTGTCGATTACGTAGCGGTAATCGCCTTTCCACTCGGTGTAGCAAACAAAGCTGCTCCACTCCGGGGAAGTCAGTTGCTCGGGCAGCACCAGTTCCGGCGGGGTGTCGATGTGCGCATCGGTGGCGTTGAAGAGGAAGATGGCGCCGGCGGCTTCACGGGTGTGGAACATCCGCGTCGGGCGACTGCCCTCGAGTTTGCAACCCGGGCTGCCGGGGACTTTGGTGACGGTGCCGTCGCAGCGCACTTCGACGCCGTGATAAGGGCATTGCAGCCGGTCACCCAGCACCGGGCCTTGAGACAACGGCGCGCCGCGATGCGGGCAATGATCTTCCAGGGCATGGACGCTGCCGTCGTTGTCACGCCACAGGGCAATCTTGTAGCCCAGTCGACGGATCGACACCGGCTTTTCGCCCAGTTGGTCCGAGGGCAGGACTGGAAACCAAAGGTCCTTCAGCCCATTGGCCAGGAGGTTTTCAACAGGATCGACGGTTGTATTCATATTCATTTCTTATTTACCTCCGGCGGGTCATTCGCCCAGCCGAGCCATCAGGGTTTTATAGGCGTCTTCTGTCCACTCTCCGGTGGTCAGCGGGCAGGGCGGCCCGGCCATGTTCAGGTGCGCGAGCAGGGCGGGCAGCTCGGTCACTCCGTTGCCAAAGGCGCGCTCGATGGAGTCGCCGAGCAACTCTTCGAACTGGGTATTCGGGCGTTTGCGGGCCTGATGCGGCTCGAGGTAGGGTTCGGTATTGCTCATCTCATTGACCTCCGTCTCAGGGTTTCGGTTTGTCGGTAAGGAACTTGCCCTGCGGCGCTTCGACATGTTGCTGGCGTCGGGTATTGCCATCGATGCCGCCAGCGATCGCCCATTCGGCGAATACCGTCGGGCCGGGTTCGAAGGTGCGTGGTTCCCATTCGCCGGTCAGTTGGTCTTCGTCGGCGTAGTACTCGACCAGCGCGCCGGCCGGGTTTTTGAAGTACCAGAAAAACGCCGAAGACACTGGATGCCGTCCCGGACCGATTTCCGTCGCCCAGCCGCTGCGGGAGATGTGCATGCCGCCGCCGAACACTTCGTGGACATCGCGCACGGTGAAAGCGACGTGGTTCAAACCGGCGCGAGGGGCGGGCAGTTGCAGCATGAACAGGTCGTGGTGGCCACCTTCTTCAGCGGTGCGCAGGAAGGCCCCGCGGTCCGGATAACGGTCCGAGGCCTGGAAGCCGAAACGCTCGTGATAGAAGGCTTCGCAGGTATTCACGTCCTTGACGAAAAACACCACATGACCGACTTCGATTGGCGTGGCGCGTTCGTAGACCGGCGCGGCCTTGTTGATCCGGCCTTTGGTCTGCCAGGTGTTGTGGCCGCTGCACTCGATGTCCAGCTCACGCTTGCGGGTCACTTGCAGGCGGATCGCCAGGCCGTTGGGGTCAGTGCAACCGATGCGCCCGTCAGCTTCGATGAAGCCTGGATCGTTGGCGATTCGCTCGCTGTAAAGCTTCAGGTCGGCGTCGCTCTCGACGCCCCAGACCACTTCGCGCACGGTTGAACCGGGTTCGATGGCCGGCGGCAAACCCGCCTTGTTAATATCGGCCAACACCACACGGCAGCCGTTGAGGGTTTCGAAGATCACCTCGTCCGGCTGTTCGCTGACTTTGGTCAGGCCCCAGTCGCTGAAAAAACGCACGCTGGTGTCGAGGTCTTCGACGCCGTAAGTGACTTCATCAATGCCTAAAACGCTCATAACCCAACCTCTCGTTGCACACCGGCCCAGGCCAGTGGCTGTTCATTCATGCCCCAATAAAGGCTTTTCTGTTCCATGTACTGCAGGATGCCGAGGCGACCCTTTTCACGGCCCAGGCCGCTGTCGCGCCAGCCGCCGAACGGGGTGGAAATCGAGAACTGTTTGTACGTATTGATCCACACCGTACCGGCCTGGATTTTTCGACCCAGTGCCCAGGCGCGTTTGTAGTCGCGGGTCCAGATTCCGGCGGCGAGGGCGTACAGGCTGTCGTTGGCCTGTTCGAGCAATTGCGCTTCGTCATCGAATGGCATGGCGATCAACACCGGGCCGAAGATCTCTTCCTGGCACACTTGTTGGCTGTTGTTCAGGCCTTCGAGGATGGTCGGCGGGTAGTAATAACCCTGGTCGTAAATGCCGCCGGTCGGCCGCTGGCCACCGAGCAGCAAACGTCCACCTTCAGCCAATCCCAGCGCGACGTAGCGCTCCACCGATTCACGGTGACCGGCGCTGATCAGCGGGCCCATTTGCGTGCGCTCATCCGCCGGATCACCGACGCGCAACTCAGCGGCCGCCGCCACCAGACGCGTCATGAACGGCGCGTACAGCGCGCGGGCGACAAACAACCGCGAACCGGCGATGCAGGCTTCGCCCGAAGAACTGAAGATGCCGTACAACACCCCGGCCACGGCGTGGTCGAGATCCGCATCGTGGAGCACGATGGTCGGTGATTTACCGCCCAGTTCCAGCGACACCGGCATCATTTTGTCAGCGGCGATGTGGGCGATGTGTTTGCCGGTTTTGGTGCCGCCGGTGAACGACACACGCTTGACCAACGGGTGGCGGGTCAGCGCATCGCCCAGCAGCGAACCCTTGCCCGGCAATACGCTCAGCAGGCCTTTCGGCAGCCCGGCGTCTTCGCAGATGCGTGCCAGTTGCAAGGCCATCAATGGCGTGATTTCCGCCGGTTTGATCACCACGGCGTTACCGGCGGCCAGTGCTGGCGCGACTTTCTGCGCTTCGCTGGCAATCGGTGAGTTCCACGGGGTGATCGCGGCGATCACGCCCATGGGCTCGTAAACGCTCATGCTGACGAAATCACCACGGGACGGCGTGATGGTTTCTTCGAGGGTTTCACAGGCCGAGGCGAAGAACTGAAAGGTTCCGGCGGCGCTGGCCACCAGCGCACGGGTTTCGTTAATCGGTTTGCCATTGTCCTGACGCTGCAATTGCGCCAGCTCTTCGCCGCGTTCACGGATCAGTTCGGCAATGCGGTACAGCACGCCGGCCCGTTCGTGTGGTTTGCGCTGCGCCCAGCCACTGTGCAAAAACGCCTGGTGTGCGCCTTGCACGGCGTCTTCAACGTCTTCGACACTGGCGGCGTTGAGCCAGGCGACGGCTTCGCCGGTAGCGGGGTAGCACGTGGCATAGCGCTCGCCGCGACCGAGTCGCCATTCGCCAGCAATGCAAATCGGTAAAGTCTGTTCGAGAGTCATCGCTGTCCCCTAAATCGAAATCGCGTGGGCGTGGTTGCCCAAGGCGCGGACGACGCTGTAAACGGTCAACGCCGAGGTCTTCGGGTTGGCCAGCAGCGGTTTGCCACGCAGGCTCAGTTCGAAACCGCCAAAGGCACCGCGCGCTTCGAAGTGATGCACGTTTTCTTCGCTCGACGGGTCGGCAATCAGCGTCACATGCGTACGATCCAGGCCGAGGCCGGCCAGCGACAAGGTCGCGGCGACGTTGGCGTTTTTTGGATAAAGGTGTGCCGCTTCGCGGGCGCTGCCTTCAAAAATCACCGTGGCTTCGGTAATGCTGTCCAGGTCACAGACCTGTTCAGCGGGGGTGTTTTTCCAGGCGCGCGCCGGTTTGCGTCCGGTGTAATTGACCGAGTCCAGCCCGCCCACTTTCGCCGCCGACAGCGCGTCGATGCCGCCGATGGCGCCGGGCAGCAACTCGATGCGGGTTTGCCCGCGTTCGGCGGCGGCTTCCAGACGTTCGACCAGGCCGACTTCGGACAGCGCGCCCACCGAGACAATCAGGCAGGCGATGCCACGCTCCAGCGCCGGCAACACATGCTCTTCAATGGCGCGGTGACCGGCGCATTCGACCAACAGGTCGGGGCGCGCGTCGGCCGGCAACGCGGTCAGCACTTGCGGAGGCTGCTTGAAACTCGCCAGCCGCTGGCGCACCAGCTCTTCAGAGCCGGCCGAGGCGATGACGTAGTCGACGCACAACTGCGGGTCTTTCTCCAGCAGTTCGAGCACGCCGACGCCAATGGCGCCGCAGCCGATCATGGTGATATGCAACATGACGAATTCCTCAGGCCGTGGCTTTTTGCGCTTTGGTTTCGCTGTTGGGCGGACCGGCGAATTGCGTGGCGAAGCTGCCGACGCTGAGCATGTCGACTTCCAGCAGGAACGGGCCCGGTTGACCGAGCGCGGTGTCGACAACACTGCCGAAATCCTTCAGGTCGGTGACCAGGCCGTGGCGCAGGTTCAGCGATTCAGCCAGCTTCGAGTAGTCCGGTGTGTGCAGGTCGACGTAGCAATGACGGCTGCCGTAGACCGCGTCCTGGATATTGCGGATCACGCCGTAACGCTGATCGTTCATCAGCAGAATCACCACGTTGGCGTTCTCTTGCACCAGCGTCGCCAGTTCGCCGAGGTTGAGAATGAAACCGCCGTCACCGGCCAGGGCGAAGACTTTGCGTTCAGGCGCGGTTTCCGCCGCAGCGACTGCCGCGCCGATGCCCATCGACAGGCCTTGGCCAATGCCGCCGCCCAGGGCATGCACGCCGGAGCGCGGGTGAAACAGGGTCAGCAAGCGGTTGCCCCAGATGCTGTTGGACAACGTGACGTCGCGCACCCAGGAGAAATTGCGCCCGGTCATCGCTTGCAGTTGTTCGACCATGGCCGAGTACGGGCCGAGGTCGGCGATCAGTTGCGTGCGGGATTTTTCGCGCACGTCCTTAAGGTCGGCGAGGAACGTCGGGTCTATGTGCAGACGACCTTCCAGACGATCGGCCAGGCCTTCGAGCGCCAGCGCCGAATCACCGCAGATAAATAGCTCGCTGTTATAGCTGCGACCTTCAATGGCCGGGTTGGCGTCGATACGCAAGGTATTACGTGGCAGCTTCAACGCGTACTTGAACGTTTCGTTGCTGCGCAGGCGTGAGCCGGCGATCAGCAGGGCGTCGCAGCTTTGCAGGAACTGTTCGACCAGTTTGTTTTGCGAGAACGCGCCGAGGCAGCGCTCGTCATCTTCGTTGACCACGCCGCGACCTTGAGTCGAGGTGATCACGCCGACGCCCATGTCCAGCAGGCGTTTGACTTGAGGCCCGGCATGCCGCGCGCCGCCGCCAAGCCACAGCAATGGACGCGTGGCAGTGGCCAGACGTTCGGCCACCAGATCCAGCGCTTCCGGCGCGGGCACGGCCACCGGAATCGGCAGCGGCGACAAGTCGGTTGGCATCGTGATGAAGGTCGACTGGATGTCGATCGGGATCTCGACACTGACCGGACCGGTGGGGGCGGTCAGCGCGGTTTGCACGGCCAGCTTCAGGGTGCTGATCGCGGTGTCGACGCTGCGCACACGGAACGCGGCTTTCGACACGGCCTTGAGCATGGTCAGTTGGTCGCGGGCTTCATGGATGTAAGCGAATTCCTGATCCAGGTACGGCGTTTCGATCTGCCCGGTGATGTGCAGCAGCGGGGTGCCGGCGGTCAGTGCTTCGACCATGGCGCCGGCAGCGTTGCCGGCCGCGGTGCCGGTGGAGGTCAGGCATACACCCAGGCCACCGGTGGTGCGGGCATAGGCGTCGGCCATGTTAGTGGCGCCGGCTTCACCGCGGGCCATGACAAAACGAATGTTGCCACGCACGGCGAACGCATCGAGGATCGGCATGTTGTGGATCGAAATAACGCCGAACGCGGCTTTAACGTCGCACTGTTCGAGAAATGCGGTGATGGCAGCGCCAACGGTGACAGTATTTTCATTACGCATGGCGAGACAGGCCTCCAGAAACATCGATATGGCTGCCTGTGGTGTAAGCCGACAGAGGCGAGGCCAGGAACAGGATCGCGCGGGCCGCTTCAATCGGCAGGCCCAGGCGCCCCAAGGGAATGTGTTTGCGTTGCGCCAGCTGGGCGGTCCATTGGGTCCAGTCCAGATCCCGCTCTTCACGGGCTTCGAAACGGCGGCGCCATTGCCCGGATTCGACCAGGCCAATCAGGATGCCGTTGACCCGAATGCCCTCACTGGCAAATTCGGTGGCCATCGAACGCACGAGGTTCATGACGCCTGCGCGAGCGGCCGAGGTGGCGACCATGTGCGGCTCCGGCTGGCTGGCCAGCAGCGAATTGACGCAGACGATGGCCGCATTCGTTTGGCGTTCAAGCTGTGCCTTGAACGCGCGAACCGGGTTGATCACCGAGAAAAATTTCAGGTTCAACTCTTCGGTCCAGGCGCTGTCCGTGGTGTCGGCGAAGGTCGACACCCGGCCTTGCCCAGCGTTGTTGATCAGCACGCTGGCCGGTCCCAATGCCGCGAGGCTGGCGGCGGCAAAGGCGTTGACCGAATCGGCGTCCAGCACATTGCAGACGTGGGCCAACAACCGCGCTTCGGGGAAGCGTTGGCGTAATCCGGCCTCGGCGTTGCGCAGGCGATCTTCGTTGCGACCGCAGAAGGCCACGGCTGCGCCGGCTTCGAGCAACAACTCGACGCAGGCCAGGCCAATCCCCGAAGAACCTCCGGTGACAATCGCGGTGCTGTTGTGCAGTTGATAGAGACTCATCTCAATCCCTCATCAAGGCAGTCACGCGGTGCTGGCCGTCGTGGCCAGCAGCGCTGTTGTAATTGAGCAGGCGCGACAGTTCGTCGGCGCTGCGACGCACTTGCAAGAGCAGTTCGTTGAAGTTGACGTGAGCGATCTGCGCAGTCGGGATGGTCACGCCCAATGCGGCGACAATCCGGCTCGTCTCATCACGCACCGGGGCGGCGACCGTCGAGATCGTTGACTCGAAGAAGCCTTCGCTGCTGACGAAACCGCGCTGACGGTCGGCTTGCACCAGGTCAAACAGTTCCATCACGGTTTTTGGCGTGCAGGGCGAAAACTGTTCCAAGTGATCTTCCGGGTACAGCTCGCGCAACTCGGCCAGCGACAGGTCTTCGAGCAGGATGCGGCCGAGGACGGTGGCGTGGGCGGGCAGGCGGGTACCGACGTTCACGGCACTGGAGAACACGGAGGGCGGCGAGACTTTGGCGACATAGACAATCGAGCGGCCATCGCGCACGACCAGGTTGCTCGGGTAGTTGAGGCGGTCGCACAAACGGGCGAGTAGCGGCTGGCCGAGTTCGGTCAGTTCCAGCGAAGCCAGGTACTCAAAGCCCAGGCGCAGTACCGACATACCGAGCCGGTATTCGTTGCCGCTGCGGGTGACGAAACCCATGGTTTCCAGCGTCGTGAGCAGGCGAAAGATGGTCGATCGCGGCAGCGCCAGGCGCCGGGCCAGTTCCGGTGCGGTCAGCGTGCGATTGCGCCGGCTGAACTCGCACAGCAGCAGCAAGCCGCGCTCCAGACCTGGCACGATGTATTTGTCCTGGGCGTCCTTTAGCAGATCTGAATCGTTCATAGCGATGCACCTGTCAGGGATTCTTTGATGGCGAAGGCCAGACGACCCGCTACCACACAAGGTTGTTCGATGGGGCTGGCGTGCCCGGCATCGGCAATAAGGTTGAACGTCCCGCCCAAGGCCTTGGCCAGGGTCAGGCAGCTTTCGGGAGCGGTAATGCCATCGGCTTCGCCGCAATGCACTTCGCAAGGCATCGACAGCGGCGCGTGGCGCAGCAGGTCGTCGCCGCACAACAATTCAATGGCCTGGCGATAGCCATCGGGGTTGAGCCGCGCCATGTTCCATTGCACCCAGGCCTGTGCTTTCGGGCTGGCGGTGGGTGACAGCATGTAGGCACTGCGTTGCTCGGCCATGTGTTGAATGCCCAGTTGTTCCAGGGCCTGCAGGCGTTTGCCGCGGACTTCCTGGCGCAGCAAGGCGCGCGATGGATGACCGTAACCCTGGGCGGGGCTGATCAACACCAGCCGGCTGACTCGCTGTCGGTGCACGCCGCTGGCGAATGCCGTGGCAGTGATCGCCCCGAGGGAATGACCCACCAGCACACAGCGCTGGATGCCCAGTGCGTCTAGCATCTGCAGCAGTCGTTCGGCGTAGTCCGACGCGTCGGGGGCCAGCGATCGCAGCGGCGTGGAATCACCGTAGCCGGGAGCGTCCCAGGCAATCACCCGAGCGCTCTGGCCAAGTTCTTGCGCCACCTCCAACCACGACGCCGAGCCCGAGCCGATCCCGTGCAACAACACAATGGCCGGCCCAGTTCCGCATTCGCGAAAGGCCTGGCGCCCGCCGGCGACCTCCAGCGTGCGCAAGGGGAAGTGCAGGGCCAGCCGTGCTTCAAGGTCAGCTGTAAGCTGCGGGACGAGATGATCGATGGCGTGCAACATGGGCTTATCCGCGCTTGATCGAGGCCAGAGGGTGTTCTGGCGGGTAGGTTGGGGTCAGCGGTTTTTTCGCACCGAGCATCACGCACATCAGCGCATCTTCGTCGCCGATGTTGATCTCTTCGCGGTACACGCCGGGCGGCACGGAAATCACATCACGGTCGGTGAGGATGGTTTCGAAACGCTCGCCGTCCTTCTCGATCACGACCTTGAGTTTGCCGCGCAGCACGAAGAACACTTCTTCAACGTCGGTGTGCAGGTGTGGCGGGCCTTCGTGACCGGCTGGAATCACCATGGTGGAGAACGTGAAGTTCTCCGACGGGATGGTGTTCATGTCGGTCGTTACGCCGGTGCCGCCGGTGCCGATGTAGCGCATTTGCGCGCGACGGAATTTGGGGTCGTAGTCGGCCTGGAATTTCAGTGCGTTCCAGTCGTACTTGCGCGTGTCGTAGCGGGCGATGCGGGTTTTCATCCAGCTTTCGAGGTCGCTGCCGGCAGGCTGTTCCCAACTTTTCGGGGTGTCTTGCTGTGCTGATAAATCGGTCATGGCTGTCTCCAGATCAAGTCAAGGCATGACGAACCCGCCGTTGACCGGCAAGGTTTGTCCAGTGATGAAACGGGCGAGGTCGGACAGCGCGAACAGCACGGCGCCGCTGACGTCTTCGGGAAGTTGCGGGCGTTGAATGGCCCGTTGGTCGTTGTACAAACGGTGACGGGCTTCGGGCACGTAGGCGGTGGCTTCGACCAGCACCAGGCCGGGCGCGATGGCATTGACCGTGATGTTGTCGGTCCCCAGTTCGCGGGCCAGGCTGCGGGTCATGGCGATGATTGCGCCCTTGCTGGCGACATACGCCAGCAGGTTTGGTGCGCCCCACAGTGGAGTATCGGACGCCAGGTTGACGATGGCGCCATGACCGCTGGCGCGCAGGGCCGGCAGACAGGCTTTGGTCATCAACCAGGTGCCGCGCACATTGACTTGCATCACCTGATCCCAGGTGTCGAGGCTCAGTTCTTCGCAGGTCTTGCCGCCGGAATTGGTGATCGAGGCGTTGTTCACCAGACCGTCGAGCCCACCGAGCAATCGGGTGGTTTCAGCGATGCAGGCGTCGATCGAATCGGGTTGCGCAAGATCGACGGTCACGCCATGCACGGTCAGGCCTTCAGCGACCAGTTCGGCGGCTGATTGCTGGACGCGCTCGGCGAGAATATCGGCGATCACCACGTGGGCACCGGCCCGGCCAATGGCCTGGGCAAAGGCGTATCCCAAACCGCGGGCGCCTCCGGTGACCAGTACGCGACGGCCTTCGAGTAAACGGTTGAGGGTCGTCATCATTGGGTGCTCAGCATGGCTTTGGGCATGTAGTGCAGGACGCGTTTCTCGGCCCAGACCACTGCGCCGTAAGCGAGCACACCGATCAGCGTGAGCATGACGATGGCGACGAACACACCCGCGGTGTTGCCCTGGCCTTCGGCATCGACCAGCAGGAAGCCCAGGCCTTGGTTGCCGCCGACCAATTCACCGACGGTGACGCCGATCACGGCCAGGGTCGAAGCAATGCGCAGGCCGGAGAACAGCGCGGCCATGGCCGAGGGGAATTCCACCAGGCGGAAAATCTGCCAGCGGCTGGCGTTCATGGTCCGGACCAGGTTGATCATGTCCGGGTCAACGGTGCGGATCGCCGAGAGCACGTTGATCATCACCGGGAAGAACACGATCAAAATGGCGATCAGAATCTTCGGGTAGATGGTGTAGCCCAGCCACATCACGAACAGCGGAGCGAAGGCGACTTTCGGGGCGATTTGCAGCGCCAGAATATACGGCGACAGCATGGCCTCTGCGGCGGGCGAGAGGCCCAGCGACACGCCGATCGCGACACCGAGCAGGGCGCCCAGGCCAAAGCCGACAATGATTTCGAATGCGGTGATCAGGGTGTGTTGCAGCAAGCCGCCGGTATGCCACATCACCAGGCTTTCCTGGGCCACCCGGCTCAATTTCGGCATGACGAATTCGGGCATGCCGAGCAGTCCCGGACCCCATTGCCAAAGCACCAGGAACAGGATCAGCAGGGCGACGCTGCCAAACACGGAGTTATTGAGGTTTTTCATCGTATCGGTACCTTGTTGTCACTCGCCGTTATTGCGCGGCTGTTTGGGTGTCGATGAACTGGTTGGTGTAGAGATCGTCGAGCTTCGGTTCCTGGGTGACGATGCCTTCGCTGACGTAGAACTGGCGGACCGCTTCCAGTCGCGCCGGATCGATTCGGCCCAGTACGGCCTGGTTGGCATAGACGTGCTCGACGTAGAGCTTGAAGATTTTCTCCAGCGACTCTTCCTTGCCGGCATAGGCGGGAACAGCCTTGGCAAAGGTCACTGCGGCAGCGCGCGGGTCCTGAATGATGTCGCGCATACCCTGCAGGGTGGCCTGGACGGTGCCGCGAACGATATCCGGGTGATTCTTGATGGCATCGTCGGAGGCGAGGATCGACTGGGCCATGCTTTCGAAGATCTGCGCTTGCGGGATCAGCTTGATCTTCAACCCGGCTTCTTCGGCGTTGACCACCCAGTCCGGCACACCGGCCATCGCCACGGCTTTGTCGGCCGAGAACAGCTGCCAGACACCGGCAGGCCCGGCGGCCTGAATGTTCACATCGTTTTTGCTCAGGCCGGCTTTCCGCAGGGAGGCGAGCAAGGCGTAGTAAGTGGTGTCGGAGTAGGACATCACGGTCACCGTCTTGCCCTTGAGGTCGGTGATCGAATTGATATTTTCCGCAGCATTGGTCGCAATCATGGTGACGCCGCCGGCGCCCAGCACCGCGACGTCGCGCACCGGAATCCCATTAGCCCGTACCACAATCGGTGTATCACCGAGGGCGCCACCGAGCATGGCGTTACCCGCACCGATCTGTTTCGCCACGTCCACACCGCCCTTGGCCGCGATGAAGTTCATGTTCAGGTTCTGGGCCGCGTAGTAACCCTTCTGCTGGGCGATGATCCACGGAGCGAAGGCCGGCAGGTTCGGCGGCGCCGGCAACAAATAGGTAACGTCGGTCGGCTGTGCTTGGGCGGTGAATGCCATGCCCAGGCCGAGTGCGAGGCCGGTGGCCTGGCTGAAGCGTTGAAACAGAGACTTGAACATGCGTACTCCTGAATCGGTTGATGGCCGCGATGGGGGTTGGTCAATGCAGTTCGGTGTCTTCGCTGACTTGCAACAACTCCATCAGGCGACCCACCAGCGGGCCGATTTCCGGCAACTTGCGGCGCTCCAGCGGGTTGTCGCGAAACGGCAGGTCAATGCTGATTTCTTCGATGATGGTGCCGGGGCGGGCGCTCATGACCAGTAGCCGGTCGGACATGGCGATGGCTTCGATCAGGTCATGGGTAATGAACAGCGCGGTTTTCTTTTCATCGAACAGCATCCGCGCCAAGTCCTGTTGCAGGATCATCTTGGTCTGCGCATCCAGCGCCGAAAACGGCTCGTCGAGGAACAGCACTTGCGGGTCGATGGCTAGCGTCCGGGCCAGGGCAGCGCGCTGGCGCATGCCACCGGACAGCTGGAACGGGTAGTGGTCGGCAAAGCCTTGCAGGTGGCAGCGATCAAGCAGATCTTTGGCCACCGCCTGGCGCTTGGCGGCTGGAACACCTTGAATTTCCAGGCCCAGTTCGACATTGCGGCGAATGCTGCGCCATGGCATCAGCAGGTCTTTTTGCAGCATGAATGCGACCCGGCGCACCGGACCGGTCACCACTTCACCGCCGACGAACACTTCGCCTTCAGTCGGCCGGTACAGGCCAGAGCCCATGTTCAAAATGGTGCTCTTGCCGCACCCGGAAGGGCCGATGATCGACACCACTTCACCGCGGCGAATCTTGAAATTGACGTCGCGAATGGCAAACGGCGCTTCGGACTTTCCTTTGGCCGGGAAACATTTACCGACATTGCGGAATTCAATTTCGGTGGGCTCCTGGTCTTCCTTGGGAGCGGGTTTATTCCATTGAGGGGCGATGGCGTACATCTCGTTCACAGCCATTGGGAAGGGTCTCTGGTCTGTTTTATAGGTGATACGGTGTTTAGTGCATGAACAATGCCAGCGTTTTGCCAAGGTGGTTTTTTGTTTGAAAAGTCTTTTTTATTAATGGGTTACGTGATTTTTATTGATTTGTTGGTGTTTCATAGGTGAAACGTAGTTTCTTATACGGCACGAAATTGCACATTGGTTGTGCGGGTGATGGGGGATAGCGAGGAGGAGATGCTTTTTTAAGTAACGTCCGGCGCGGGGAAATAGCGGATTTGTTTTGCAGGTGAAACAAGGGGTGTGATTTTTGCTGGGTACCTATAAAGGAGAGAACTCCCTATAGGCTGCTAATGCTGTTCAATCCGTTTTTTAGGTGATGGCTGCTGGCGGTTTCGCCCTTACGGCGAGTCACTTGGAAAAGCCCCAAGTAACCAAGGGCTCTTGCCCCTTTCGTTCGGTGCCTCGCCTGGGCTCGGCATGCCCTCGCTCCGGTCCTGCTCCGTGGGCCCGCCACGATCGGCCATCCATGGCCGTGCGCGGCTAACCCGGCATCCATGCCGGGTTGCCCACTGCGCAGAACCTCCACTCGGCCTCTCGAGGGGGCGGTGCATCGAGATCAAAAGCTGCAGGCGAGCTAACGCTCGGCCTGTTGAGTGGTGAAAAGCGAAGCGTGTACGCCGATCTGCTTTTTGTGGGAGCGAGCCTGCTCGCGATGGCGGTGCATCAAGATCAAAAGATCGCAGCCTTCGGCAGCTCCTACAGGGGAATGCGTGCGCGCTGTAGGAGCTGCCGAAGGCTGCGATCTTTTGATCTTGCCGTTGCTTCGCTTTGGCTTCAGATCTGCCGCCCCTTTCCCAGAGGCCGAATGGCAGGGCAAAAGCGCTTTGATTACTGTCGCCCGGGCCGGCATTCCGGCTTTTCGAAAGTGACTCGTAAAAGCGAAACCGCCAGCAGTCGTTACCGCAGCGATGGATCTGTACCCACCCAATCCTGCCCAAAGCCTGCCTTTCCAGATTGCAGGGATCACAAGTAGCACATCAATCCTGTGCCACCTTTTTACCCATTCGTGAATTTACTACCCAATTTCCTGGCCAAAACCGGTGCATTTTGCAGCTAATAATTTATTGGATTTCAAATTGGCGCCAATAATGATTGGGTTTTTTCAAAATTGGTCTGATCCTTGCTCTAGGTCTAGCTCAACCTAAGTGAGGGCAGGGCATGAGTGGTCAATTTCCGTGTATCGAACTGAGTGGCGGGCCATTTGCCCGAGGCGTGCAATATGGCAAGGCCTGCCCACAAATCATCGCTCGCAGCATTGAAATCTACGGTCAGCAACTGTTGGACATGGGTTATGACTGGGCCGGTATCAAGCGATTGGTCAATCAATTCATTCCTAATATCGAAGCGTTCGAGCCGCTGTACCTGGAAGAGATGCGCGGCATTGCCGAAGGCTCCGGTCACGACTTCGAAGCCATTGTGCTCATCAATGCCCGTACCGAGATCATCCACCTTGGGCGGCGTTCGATGCAGGACAAACCGGAACTGGATGGCTGCACCGGCGCAATCATTCTTCCGGGCGCTACCGCGAACAATGAGGTGCTGCATGGCCAGAACTGGGACTGGCGCATGGAGTGCGCGGAGACCGGAGTCGTTCTGCATATTCGTCGCGAGGACGGCCCGGATCTGCTGACGTTCACCGAAGCCGGCGGGCTGGCCCGCGCGGGCATGAACTCCATCGGCACGGCGATCACGGGGAACAACCTGGAATCGGACCGTGATTATCAAACGCTGGGCGTGCCGTTGCCGCTGATCCGCCGCAAGGCGCTGGAAGCCAATCATTTCGCCCTGTCGATGAAAGCCGTGGCGGTGACGCCGAAGTCGGGTTCGAACAATATGATGCTCAGTCATGCGGCCGGGTTTGGCATCAACTACGAATGTGCACCTGATGAAGTGTTCCCGCTGTTCGAGGTCGACGACCTGTTGGTGCATGCCAACCATTGGCGCAGCCCGGTGGCGCAGATCAAACTGAAGAACACCGGTATCGGTGGCGCACCCGAAAGCTTTTATCGCGATCTGCGTGTCGAAAAATTGCTCAAGCCCTTTCATGGCAGCCTGACGCTGGAACATCTGAAAAGTGCGTTTTTCGATGATTTCGGCAAGCCCTTCGCTGTCTGCCGTCCACCGCGTCCGAGCTCCAGCGGCGAGGACAATCTGTCGGCAACGGTGGCGATGATTTTGATGCGCCCGGGCAGCGGGTTCATGGAAATTGCCTCCTTGCCGGCGATCAACCGGACATTTGGGCAGTACCGTCTCGAGATGGAATCCGATTACGCGCGGTACGCCACCTGGTAAATAGTGATCAGATGCCGGCCTGAGCCCTGTCCGATTGAGCCCTGCCCGATTGAGGGCTGTATCAACACCGAGGAACCTACATGTTTCGTTTGATCGTTCAGCGTCTGGCCATGGCGGTCCCGACGTTATTGCTGATCTCTATTGCGGTCTTCGCAATGATCCGGCTGATACCCGGTGACCCGGCGCTCTTGATGCTGGGCGACATGGCTGATCCGGCCAGCCTGATCAAGTTGCGACAGTCGCTCGGGCTGGATCAACCGGTGATCGCGCAGTACCTGATCTGGCTCAAGGCCGTGTTCCAGGGGGATCTGGGCTTTTCGATTACCAGCCATGAGGCCGTTTTGCCGCTGGTCCTTGAAAGGTTCAGCGTCAGTGTGACCATCGTGCTGACCTCGGTCGCGCTGGCGGCGGTGATTGCCGTTCCGCTTGGCATGCTGGCGGCGTGGAAACAGGACACGCTGGTTGATTTGGGGCTGGTGACGACCGCGACGTTGTTACTGTCGATTCCCGGTTTCTGGATGGGGTTACTGCTGCTGTATGTGTTTGGCCTGGAATTAGGCTGGCTGCCGGTGGTGGGGTATGTGCCGTTTTCAGCTGATTTTGGCAAGGCGCTGGCCTACATCATCTTGCCGGTGACAACGCTGGTGTTGCATGAAAGCGGCGTGATTATCCGGATGCAGCGGGCCAGTTCGATCGAAGTCTTGCGCCTGGACTACATCGCTCATGCGCGAGCCAAGGGTTTATCGGAGCGTGCAGTGCTGTGGCGCCATACGTTGCGCAATGCCTTTGCACCCACCTGGACCCTGATCGGCCTGATCCTCGGCAACCTGCTGGGCGGGATCGCTGTCATCGAAACGGTGTTCACCATTCCGGGCATCGGACGCCTGATGGTCGACTCCATTTATGCCCGTGATTATCCGGTGCTGCAGGGCTGCCTGTTGCTCATTACGTTCGTCTACGTGTTGGTCAACCTGCTCGTAGATTTGATGTATCCGCTGTTCGATCCTCGGGTGAAAGCATGAAGATTTTAAGCGAAGTGACAGCGCCGCCGGCCGCTGTGCCGAAGGTCTCGGCGCACAAGCGTCCGCTTCCGTTCAACGCGATGATCGGCGGCAGCCTGCTGGTGATATTGGTGCTGCTCGCGGTGGCCGGCATCGTCTGGACACCCTATGACCCGCTGCGTCTGGATCTGGCCCACCGGTTTATGGCGCCGTCCTGGCCACACATCCTGGGCACCGATGAGTTCGGTCGCGATGTCTTCAGCCGCATCGTCATCGGCGCCCGCACCAGTCTGTGGATCAGTCTGCTGACGGTGACACTGGCCATCAGCATCGGCACGCTGTTCGGATTGCTCGCCGGTTACTTGCGCGGCTGGACGGATCGCCTGTTGATGATGGTCAACGATGCCTTGCTGGCATTCCCCGGGATGTTGTTGGCGCTGGGGTTGCTCGCGATTGTCGGCGCGAGTCAGTACGGCATCGTGCTGGCGCTGGGCCTGGCTTATATCCCCACCGTGGTGCGCGTGGTGCGCAGCACCGTGTTGTCACTGCGTGAACGAGAATTCATCGAAGCCTCCAGGGTCATCGGCAACAGTGAGCTCTACACCATGTGGCGGCATATCGCACCGAACTGCGTCGCACCGTTGATTGTGCTGGCCACCAGCATGTTTGGCTGGGCGATTCTCTCGGAGAGCGCATTGAGCTTTCTCGGATTGGGCGTTCCGCCGCCTGCGGCCACCTGGGGCAACATGCTGGCTTCCAGTCGGCCGCATCTGGTGACGGCACCGTGGCTGGGCTTTTTCCCTGGTTTGATGATCTCTATTGCCCTGATCGGCATCAATCTTTTCGGTGACGCCCTGCGTGATCGCCTTGACCCCCGGATGAGTCGCTAATGGATACCGTCAAGCCTTTGCTTCGCGTCAGTAATCTTTGCATTCAAGTGGGCACCGAGGGTTCGCTTGCGGTTGACCACCTCAGTTTCGACATGGCCCCTGGCGAGATTGTCGCGCTGGTGGGGGAGTCCGGCAGCGGCAAGACGATGGCGGCGCGTGCGGTCATCGGGCTGCTACCGCCGCCGATGCGCGTCGCGTCCGGTCGAATTGTGTTCGCCGACACCGACCTCTGCGCCTTGCCTTACGATCAATTGCGCGATGTGCGTGGCTCGAAGATCGGCATGGTGTTTCAGGAGCCGATGGTCTCGCTTAATCCGACCATGACGATCGGTCAGCAGATGGCGGAAGGGTTGCGCCTGCACACGGATCTGGATGAAAAAACCATTCTTGCCCGATCCTTGGAGATGCTGCGACGGATCGGTATTGATGATCCGCAACGCTGTTTGCATGCCTTTCCTCATGAGTTCTCCGGGGGCATGCGGCAACGCATCATGCTGGCCTCGGTCATGTTGTTGCGTCCAGCGCTGTTGATTGCCGATGAGCCGACCACTGCCCTCGACACCCTGGCCCAGGCCGACGTTATCGAGCTGATGCTCGAACTGACGCGGGAGGAGGGCACGGCGATCCTGTTCATCAGTCATGACTTGTCGCTGGTGGTGCGCCACGCCCACAAAGTCGTGGTGATGCGCCATGGCAAAGCGATCGAAAGCGGCCCGACCGAACAGATCCTTCTGGGCCCCAAGGCTGAATACACCCGGCAACTGCTCGAAGCACTGCCCACCCGAGGCAACCTGGACCGCGCACCACTGGCCTCGCCATTGGTCGACATGCGCAACGTCACCATCGAACACCCGGGGCGTCAGGGTTTCCTGTGGCGCGGGAAAGCCAAACGCGCCGTGGATGGCGTCAGCCTGCAAATCGCCGCCGGTGAAACACTGGCGCTGGTCGGCGGCAGCGGTTCGGGCAAGACCACCCTGGGCCGGTCGGTGGTCGGGCTGGTCAATCCGATTGCCGGCGAGATCTTTTTCGATGGCATCGACATCCTCAAAAGCGCCAATCGTGAGCATCGATTGCAATGCCAGATGATCTTTCAGGACCCGGTATCTTCCCTCGATCCGCGTGCCCGAATTTCGGACATTCTCGCTGAACCGCTGCGTCATGTGCCGGGCCTCAGCCGCGAGCAGCGTGCCGAGCGTGTGCGCACCATTCTGCACGATGTCGGCCTGGACCCGCTGTTCGCCAACCGCTTCCCTCATCAGCTTTCAGGTGGTCAGCGGCAACGGGTGGCGATTGGTCGGGCGTTGATCCGCCACCCCAAACTGGTCATCGCCGACGAACCGATTTCCGCCCTCGACATGACCATTCAAAAGCAAATTCTGGAGTTGTTCGAGCGCCTGCAAAAGCAGTACGGCTTTGCCTGTCTCTTCATCTCGCATGACCTGGCGGCGGTGGAACGCATTGCCCACCGCGTGGCCGTCATGCAGCAAGGTCGACTGGTAGAAATTGGCACCACCGCGCAGGTGTTCGATAACCCGCAACACGCCTTCACTCATCGACTGTTGGCTGCCGCCAATCCGTTGGTGCGCCTGGTCGATGGCAGTTATCAGTTGCGCAGCAGTGCTGCTGTGTGAAGGACATTTAAGGCCGTCACACCGGTGGCGGCATGAACCCGTTCCAACTTTTATCAAGGACTCGCTTATGAATCGTTTTTTAGTAAACGCTTTGACCCTGAGCATGATGACCATGATCGGTTGCGGTGCTGCACAGGCGCAAACCTTGCGCCTGGCAATGAACTCCGATATTCGCAGCCTGGACCCCGGCGTCAATCGTGACGACCGGTCCGATGCCGTCGTGTTGCACATCACCGAAGGCTTGGTCGCCTACGGGGAAAAGGGCGAAGTCAAACCGCTGCTGGCACAGAAGGTCGATGTCTCCGCCGATGGCCTGACCTACACCTTCACCTTGCGACCGGGTGTGAAGTTTCATAACGGCGAGGCGTTGACTGCCAACGACGTGCTCTGGAGCTGGAACCGCGACATGGACCCCAAGACTCAGTGGCGTTGCCTGCCAGAGTTCGATGGCAGCGGCCTGACCAAAGTGACCAAGGTAACGGCGCCGGATGAGCATACCGTGGTCATGGAGCTGGAAAAGCCCAGCGGCATGTTCCTGGCCACGCTGGCGCGTACCGATTGCGGCGGCACCGGTGTACTGAACAAAGCCTCGGTCAACGCTCAGGGCGAGTTTCTGGCGCCAATTGGCACCGGTCCTTATCAGTTGGGTGAGTGGAAGCGCGGACAGTACGTCACGCTGAACAAGTTCACGGGCTACCAGACCTTGCCCGGTCCGCGCGACGGTTACACCGGGGGCAAAAACGCGCTGACCGATGAAGTGCGGTTTGTGATTATTCCCGATCAGGCGACGGTCAAGGCGGCGCTGTTTTCGGGCGATCTGGACATGGCGGAAGTCACCGAAACGGACCTGCCCGAAATCAAGACCCACGCCACGCTCAAGGTCTCGACAGACCCCAGCGCGACCATGAATGTGCTGATGTTCCAGACCCGCGATCCGTTGCTCAAGGACAAGCGGATTCGTCAGGCCATTGCGGCCGCCATCGATGTCAAACAACTGGTCGCGACCACGAGCAACGGCTTCGGTGTGCCCAATAACTCCATCATCAGCGTGGCCTCCAACTACTACGGCCCCAGCGAGCAACGCGGTTTCACCTACGACCCGCAGAAGGCAGTGCAACTGCTTCAGGAAGCGGGCTATCGCGGCCAACCGCTGACGATCGTCGCCAACAAGCGCTCGATGGTGCCCAGTTACGACCTGGCAATTATTGCCCAGGCCATGCTTCAAGCGGTGGGTATTAACGCGCAGGTTGAAGTCATGGAATGGGGCACTCAGCTTGAGCGTTACCAGAGCGGGCGTTATCAGGCGATGTCCTTCACCTATTCGGCTCGCTTCGACCCGGCGCTGAGTTTTGAGCAGGTGACGGGTAACAAGGACAAAGAGTCGCGCAAGGTCTGGGAGGATCCGGTGGCGATCGATTTGCTGGGCCAGGCACTGAAGGAAGGTGACGTCGCCAAGCGCCAGTCAATCTTCGATCAACTGCATGAGCGCTTCATCGATCAAGTACCGATGATCGTCATGTACAACGGCCTCGACATCGTCGCGCTGAATCAGAAAGTCGAGGGCTATGACGCCTGGATCGGGCAGAAGCCGCGCCTGTGGGGCGTCAGCATCAAGCCTTGAGGTTCATGGTTCCAGCGGGGTTTGACGGATGTGCGCCGCGATCAGTCGCTTGAGGTGTTCGCGGTCACCGTTACGCAGGGCGTCCAGTATCTGGAAGTGTTCGCGGCTCGACTGCTCGGCGCGTAGATGGGTGCGCCAGGTGCCACCTGGAGACGATGGGGGACGGCTGCGAATTTCTTCAATGAACTCGATCATCACCCGGTTGGTGCACATGTCGTAGATCCCGCGATGAAACTCGAGGTTCGCGCTGTAGCACTCTTGCATCGTGCCTTCGTTCACCAGGCGACTGAAGCGTTGGGCGACGATCTCCAGCGCCTGCAAACGCTCTTCGGTGACGACCGTTTGATCGATCGCTGCACATTCGAGTGCGATGCGAACTTCGCGGGTATCGGACACCTGGGCCGGGTCAGGGGTGTGGACGTAGTAACCCCGGTTGGGGATGTGTTCGACCATGTTTTTGAGTGTCAGTTGGTCCAGTGCGCGACGGATGTCCAGCCGTGTGCAGCCGTAACGTTGTTCCAGATCGATCTGCTTGAGCCAGCTGCCGGTCGGAAGAACACCGGCGTTTATGTCGTTTGAAATCAGCAGCACCAATTGGCTGCGATCAGTCGTTTTTTTGTTCAAGGGTGACTTCCGCAAAACTTGGACGTGGGCGTGTGAGTCGACGCCGCAGTAGTTTTCAATAATGGCACAATTATCAACGAGGTTTCACAATGTTGAGCAACCCTCAAGACACCCCCGAAGCGCGGCATCGTCAGATGTACTACCGAGGTAGCACGACCATTTTTTCGTGCCGCAAGGATCCGCGTTTTGCCTATTGCCTTTACGTCCCGCACACCTTCGATCAAGCGCCGGAGGGCCACCATTTACTGGTCGCGGTCCATGGTACCGGGCGCACGATGGTCGAATATCGGGATGCGTTTGCCGAATTCGGTCGCTTCAATCGCTACATCATTCTGGCGCCGCTGTTTCCGGTCGGTCCGCTGGGCGATGGCAACCCGCATGGTTTCAAATACCTCAAGGAAGGGTACATTCGTTATGACGAAGTCCTGCTGGCCATGGTTGATGAAGTCGGCGAGGCGCTGAGCACTTCGTTCGAGAAGTTTTCATTGTTTGGTTATTCGGGCGGTGGACATTTCGCCAACCGATTTTACTACCTGCACCCCGAACGTCTACGTTCCGTTTCTATCGGTGCACCGGGCTCGGTGACCTTGATCGATGAGGGGCGCGATTGGTGGGTAGGTACCGGTGGGATCGAAGCGATTTTCGGCAAGCGCCTGAATCTCGAGGCACTGCGTGAGGTGGATGTTCAACTGTTAGTGGGGGCCGCCGACCTGGAGACCTGGGAGATTCACTACGCACCCGGTTCCGTGCAATACAAGGAAGGCATCAACGATGCCGGACGCACAAGGGTGGAGCGCAATGCAACATTGGCACGCAACCTTGAGGCCCACGACATTCGTGTGCAACAGGACATCGTGCCGAATACTGCCCACGCCGGGATTTCGGTTGTGCCCTATGTTCAGGACTTTCTGTTGCGGTTGGGCGAGTGACCCTAAGCGCCGCCGAGGGATGCTTGGCGGCGCATTGGTCGTGTGAGTGTTTTGCGAGAGCAGCGGACTGGACGCCAACGCTGCACCATGGCATCGTCGAAATAATACGCCATGTAGCAAACAGGATCAGCGCGATGGAGGAGGGGAACGAAGTCGACGTCAAGACGTCGATGGCGACGCTGAAGGCGTTCAATCTTTGTGTGTTGCATTTGGGAAGGCTGGCTCGAGATCGCGGCGCTTCCCAATTCATTGCCGATGGTCTGCAGGCCTTCAGCCAGCTGGTGCCCTTCGCTTCAGCCTGGTGGGGCGAGATGTCCGCGTCCGGCGCCAATGTTCCTCCCAAAAGCTGGATGCACGGGCGGATCAATCTGCCCGAGTCGTTTGCCTCCGAATGGCACAAGGTCGCGGTCAGCGACAGATTTTCTCATCAGACCTTGAGTCAACTCGGGGAAGTCGTGCGTGACAGCGAGTTCACCGACCCCTGCGAGGAGGTCAACGACTTTGCACGGCGTCACGACCTTTACCATGTGATGTGCATCACCTTCGAATTGCCCGAAAGTGGCTTGATGTTCTTCGTCTGTCTTTACCGTGGTGAGCACGCACTGGCATTCAACGACAGCGAGTCCGATTTGTTTTCGGCGTTCTGCGACCACTTGTTGCAGTTGTGGCGGTTTCAGGTGCAGGACATGATCCGGATCGACATGGGCAACGGCGCGACGGACTTCGGGGTCGCGCGCATGGACGGCAGTTTGCTGTATGTGGGGGCGAAGTTGTGTGCGGCCATTCAGCACGAGTTGCCAGGGTGGAGCGGTTCAATGCTTCCGGTCGAGGTAATCGCGCAACTGCCAAAGGCGCCCTGCGTCATCCGCCTGGGTCGCTGCGCATTGACGCTGAGTCCTAACGCCGATCACGTCATCCTGTCGCTCGAAGCGCAATCGCGCGGGGCGGTGCTGGCGCCACGAGAGCGCACGGCTGCGATGCTGTTCGCCGCGGGACATTCCTACAAAGAGATCGCCAAAATCCTGGTCTTGAGTCCAGCGACAGTGCGCACCTATTTGCGCAACTGCTATTTGCAGTTGGGTGTGAAGAGCAAGGTGGAGCTGGGTTCTGTGCTGCGTTCGGCGAGTTCGCTGGCGGACGGGGCACGTCGCGATGAGGTGACCGTGGACGGAAAGCCGCTTGGTCCAGGTCGCTAACCTATCAGTTCTGCTAGTACCTCTTTCATACCGAATCATCAATACTCAAACCCATCCCAGTCCTTGGTCGCTGAGAGTAATAGCCCATGCCCGGCCTACGAAAAAGACTGCTTTGCCAATACCGTTACGACGCATTGGATCGGTTGGTCGGCCATGCGTTGCCGGATCCCTCCGAATGTCAGCGCTTCTACTGCAATAATCGCCTGGCTACTGAGGTGCAGGGGGCGATCAAACGTTCAGTGTTCCAACACGCTGATCAGTTGTTGGCGCAACAATGTCGTCAGGGTGACACCCTAGACGCCATCTTACTGGCCACTGATCAGCAGCGCTCGGTTCTGCTTGCCGTCAACGGCAGCGCGCCGAAAGCTATCGTTTACTCTCCCTACGGCCACCACCTCGTTGAAAGCGGTTTGACCAGTCTGCTGGGCTTTAACGGCGAACGGCCGGATCCATTGACCGGGCATTATTTGTTGGGTAATGGGTATCGGGCGTTTAATCCGGTGTTGATGCGGTTTAACAGTCCGGACAGTTTGAGTCCGTTTGGGGAAGGGGGGGTGAATTCGTATGCGTATTGTTCGGGGGATCCCATTAATAATAGCGATCCGACTGGGAACGTCATACTTCCATCCAGGGTTAAAGTCATGGTCTCGGGGTGGGTGGCAAAGGCTAAAGAGAACTTATCGCTTCCAGTCGAAGGGCGTATAATCCGTAACTATTTTGTTAGACCATCCGCAATTGACGAACTGGGAATTGCCACGATTCCAGCTCCGAATCAAAATCCCGGTATTCCTAAAAGTCTACCCCATATAGTAAGCACTTCAAGTAGATATAGTGATTCCCCTGAGGTCGCAGTACATATATACAGTTCTCGCATCATTAGACATAGAGTAGTGTATCCCACGAGAAACCAGAGGCGATTCGATGCAACACCTGGCTCAGAACTAGACTACTCACTTCGCAATGCACGCCATCCTTACCACGATGCAGTAAGGGAGGTGTACCAACGGAATTCAGAAGTCAACATTCATAACCATCTATCTGTTGCAGCTCCAGGACTTTCTTCTACTTCTTATAGTCAGAACCCCAGCCTTATATTGGCGAGAATTGATAGCGGACTGACAGGCAGCATTCCTGGCGTTATGCCTAGCATGCTGATTCATAAAATCAGAAACGGATTGGAATATTTAACACGCGCTGAACTTCAGCAGCGATATCCTCAGTTTTTTAACCCCCGTGGCCGACGCGGATAAAGCTAGCGTCAGGAAAACTGCATCCAACCATCCCGTTAAAATCCGAACAGGGTGCTCCAACACAAAACTCCGACAACTATTTGCCTCACCCCTCCTCATTTGCGGAGGTCCATCCAACCGCCGCGCCCTATAGGGTATGCCCTGCATATCAAGGGCTTGCACGGCGGTCTGTTCGGGCCACTTAAAAACTATAAAAACAGGGGTGAGGCAGTTGAAATTGTCCAGGCTATTTATCGCCGTTGCAGCGACAACGGCATTTTCCGGTGTGGCGCTGGTGGGGTGCCAGACGCAGGGTTCGACAGGCGCTGACATGGTGATGCGCAACGGTTATGTCTACACCGTCGATGGCAAGAATTCGGTGCAGCAGGCGATCGCCGTGACCGGGGGCAAGATTGTCTACGTCGGCAGCGATGAGGGCGTTGCCGCCTACATCGGCGCGCAGACACAGCAGATTGACCTGGCAGGGCGCATGCTGATGCCGGGCTTCATCGATGCGCACATGCACCCGGGGGACGGCGGTCGTGCCATGACCCTGTGCGACCTGAAATACCAGACGATGACGCGCAAGGTGTTCCAGGAAACCATTCAGGCCTGCCTGGATGCCGACAAGGACAAAGGTCCTGACGTCTGGCTCGAAGTCGGCAGCTGGGATCGCATAGGCATGGACGGACTCGACGGCGACCCGGACAAATCGACGCTGGACGCACTCAAGACCCAACGCCCGATTCAGGTCCGTTCCACCGATTTCCATACCGTGCTGACCAACTCTCGTGGCCTGGCCGTTGCCGGCATCAACAAGCACACGGCCAATCCCGGTGACGGCAAGTACATGCGCGACAGCGCCGGCAACCCGAATGGTATCTGCGAAGACGGCGCTGCCGATACCATGGCCGCCATGGTGCCGCCCGCCACCGATGCCGAGAAGCTGACGCAGACCCGTGCGGCGCTCGACGCCATGCGCCAGCAGGGCATCACCAGTTTCTTCGATGCCTTGTCGGGCCCCGAGAATGGCAAAGCCTTCACCACCTTGCAGCAGTCGGGTGAGCTGACTGCCCGGGCGTTGTTGGCGATCAAACTGGACCCGGCTGCCGCCGCTGCCGACCCGGCGAAAACCATCGCCGAGGCCAAGGCACTGGCCAACACCTATGACCAGGGCGAAGCTAAACCCGCGCCCGGTGTGAGCATGCGCCACGTCAAACTGTTCATGGATGGCATCATCAATGCCCCGGCGGACACGGGGGCGATGTTGACGCCGTACCTGCACAATTCCGGCACTGATAAGGCGCCGAAGTGGACGCCGGGCAAGAACGTTGGCGAGCTGTATTTCCCGCCGCAAGTCCTCAACCCGTTACTGTTGGACGCAGTCCAGGCCGGCTTCGACCCGCACTTGCACGCCACCGGCGAACGCGCGGTGCGTGATGCGCTGAACAGCATCGAGTATGTGCGCCGGGAACTGCCCGGTAATGGATTCCGTCCCGCCATCGCTCACGCCGAGTCGGTGGACCCTGCCGACTATTCGCGCTTCAAGGCCCTTGATGTGACCGCCACCATGTCCTTCCAGTGGGCCCAGCAGGCGCCGTCCACGGTCGATGGCACCAGCGATCATCTGGGGGCCGCGCGTTTTTCCCGCATGGAACCCTCGGGCAGCATCGCGAATGCCGGTGGTCGAGTGGCGTATGGCAGTGACTGGCCTGTCGACCCGCTGGATGAATTCCTGGCGCTGAAAATCGGTGTTACCCGTTCGGGCGATCCGCTGAACCCGCACAGCTATGGCCCCAAGTATGCCGGGCGACTGAACAACGACCCGGCGCTGTCGCGCAGCGAAGTGTTGCGCAGCATCACCCTGAACGCCGCCGAGCAGCTTAAGTTGGAGAACGTGGTCGGTTCGGTCGAAGTGGGCAAGTTCGCCGACTTGATCGTCCTCGACAAAAACTTCATGCAAGTGCCCGAGGACGAGCTGGGCCGAAATCAGGTGCTGCTCACCGTGGTCGGAGGCAAGGTCGTATGGGCCAAGGCACCGTTCGTTGGCCTTCAAACGGCCCAGGCATCCGTCACCCGAACCGCCCAATAAAAACAAGAGAGCGTTCCGATGCAACGATTTATTCCAAACCTGTTGGCCGCCGCACTGGTGCTTGCTTCGATGCAAGCCATGGCCGCCGCCGACCTTGTGCTGTTCAACGGCAAGGTCTTCACCGCCGAACCCGATCAAGGCCTGGCGCAGGCGGTGGCCGTGCAAGACGGCAAGATCCTCAAAGTGGGCAGCGATGCCGAGATCACCGCCTTGGCCGACGCCCGGACACAACGCATCGACCTGGCCGGCAAAGTGCTGATGCCGGGGATGATTGATACCCATAGCCACCCGGTGGTAGCGGCCTTCGACAGCATGGGGGCCAATCTGCTGGACGAAGAAAAACCGTTGCCGGAACTGGAGCAATGGATCATCGAGCAGGATCAGGCAGGCCGTGCACGGGCCGGTGACGTGATCAGCATTGCCGGGGTCAGTTCAGCCTATTGGGACAAAAGCCGCGAACTGGGAAAACGCTTCAATCAGGGGCGCTGGACCGAGCAACCGCTGGTGCTGAGCGGGATTGACGGTCACACCGGTTGGGCCAACAACGCCATGCTCAAGCGTTTGAACATCGATGCAGCGCTGGTCAAAAGCCTGCCGGAAAAGGAGCGAAGCTATGTGGGGCATGAAGCCGACTTCACACCCAATGGCTATTTTGCCGAGTCGCGCTGGGACCTGGTCCGCAATCAGATTCCGGCGCCTAGCGACGAAACCATGCTGAAGGCTGCCCGCGAGGCAGTGAAGGTCAACAACCAATACGGTGTCACCGCCTGGATGGACGCCGCGGCGAATGCCGGCAGCGGCGATTCGCTGTTCGATTTCAAAGCAACCGAACAGAGCTACGGCGTGCTGCCGCTGTACCGCCAACTGGCCGAGAAGGGCGAACTCAGCGCCCACGTCGCCGCTCTGCTGATCACCAACCCGAAAAGCAAACCGGCCGACCTCGAAGTCCTGGCCAAGGTGATGAAAAAATTCGAGGGCGTGCCCAACCTGACGTTCCCCGGCATCAAGGTGTTTGCCGACGGTATTCTGGAGTTTCCAGGGCAGACCGCCGCGGTGATCGTGCCGTTCAAGAACAGTCATAAAAACGGTCAACTGCTGATCGACCCGGCGCACTTCGGTGAGCTGGTGGTGGCGGCGGAGAAGCGCAACTGGATCGTGCACATGCACGCGGTCGGCGACCGAGCCGTGCGGGAGTCACTTAATGGTGTTGCCTATGCGCGCAAGCTCAATCCAACGCCGGTGGCGCACAGCATCGCCCACTTGCAACTGGTCAATCCCAAGGAGTTTCCACGCTTCAAACAGCTGGGTGTGATCGCCTCCATGCAGCTGCTGTGGGCCACCGGCGAGACGTACACGGTGGAATTGGTCAAGCCATACATCAGCGCGTTTGCCTACGGTTATCAGTACCCCGCCAGATCCCTGCATAACGCCGGCGCGGTCATCGCCGGTGGCAGTGACTGGCCGGTGTCCAGCCCCAATCCATGGAACGCCATTGCTCAGGCCAGCACCCGCAAAGGACCGCTGGGCGTGCTGAATGCCAAGGAAAGCATTGATCGCCAGACCATGTTCTACGCCTACACCCTCAATGCCGCCAAAGCCCTGCGACTGGAGCAGCAAATTGGCTCGTTGGCCGCAGGCAAACAAGCTGACCTGATCATCCTCGACCGCGACGTGTTCAAGGTCAGTGACGATGAACTGTTCGAGACCAAAGTCCTGAAGACCTTCTTCGCCGGCAAAGAGGTTTACGCGCCCGCGTCCTGACGACCACGACCGCAGCCCCCCCAAAAAAAGCCGGCTCCTCGTACCGCGAGGGGCTCGGCATCGCCATGCCCGACATTTCCCGTACCTCCATAACAATAAGAGAGTTGTATGAACGCACGTTCACTGTTCACCCTGGCCAGTTTTGTATTGGCCCCCCTGACCACGCAAGCACTGCCCCTCAACGATGACTTCAACCTCGACATGAGCCTGGCCGCTGTCAGCGATTATCGAAGCCGCGGGATCTCGCAAACCCTGGGCGATCCGGCGGTTCAGGCCGGTGCCACGCTGATGCACAGCAGCGGCCTGTATGTCGGCGCCTGGACCTCGAACGTCGATTTCGGCGGTGACTTCAAGACCCGGCAGGAACTTGAGTACTACGCGGGTTACTACTGGCAGGCGACGGAGGCAATCAGTCTCGATCTGGGCTACATCAAGTACGACTACCCCAAGGAAAGCCAATTCAACCTGAGTGAGGTCTACGCCATCCTTGATGTTTACGGCGTGAAACTCGGCGGCTACTACTCAAAGGACACGCCGAACGCCTTTGGCGAAGACCAGGACACCCTCTACACCTACCTCAGCTACAAAATCGCCCTGCCGGCCGAGGTTGGCCTGGACCTGCGTGTGGGGCGCAACGATGTGAAAGACCCGGCGTTCTGGTCCGCCAGCGGCGACAACCGCGAGTCCTATTACGAGTGGGAAGCCAAGGTGAGCCGTGAATTCGTCGGCGTGACCTGGGGCCTCAGCTATATCGATACCGACCTGTCGAAAAGCGAATGTGCGGATTGGTACGGATATGGCGATCTGTGCACGGCCACCGTTGTGGCCAGCGCCACCAAGAATTTCTGAGTTCACCCTCGAACAACAAGAACTGTTCCTCCAAGGAAAGCACCGTTATGACCAACGATAGTCAGCAACGAAGTCCCCTGATCGAGACCCGCTCGATCGATTACATTCCCGAGGCTGAGCGCCATGGCAGTCTCTACAGCCAGTTCACCCTGTGGCTCGGCGCCAACCTGCAGATCACGGCAATTGTCACCGGCGCGTTGGCGGTGGTACTGGGCGGCGATGTGTTCTGGTCCCTCATCGGCTTGCTGATCGGCCAGTTGCTCGGCGGCACGGTGGTTGCCTTGCACGCAGCGCAAGGACCGAAGCTGGGCCTGCCGCAGATGATCTCCAGTCGGGTGCAGTTCGGGGTTTATGGCGCGGCGATTCCGATTGTGCTGGTGTGCCTGATGTACCTCGGTTTCAGCGCCACCGGCGCGGTACTGTCGGGGCAGGCGATAGCGCAGTTGATCCAGGTCAGCGACAGTGCCGGGATTCTGATCTTTGCTGCTTGCATCGCGTTTCTGACGATCTTCGGCTATCGGGTGATTCACCTGGTGGGAAGGGTGGCCAGCGTGCTGGGGATCATTGCCTTTGCGTACCTGTTTACCCGTCTGATGACGCTCAACGATATCGGCCTGTTGCTGGACAATCGCCATTTTGGCTGGAGCGAGTTTCTGTTGGCCGTGTCGTTGTCCGCGTCCTGGCAAATCGCCTTTGGCCCTTACGTGGCTGACTATTCGCGCTACCTGCCGAGCAAGACATCATCCTGGAAGACCTTTGCCGCCGTCGGTCTGGGCACGGTGCTGGGGGCCCAGGCTTCCATGGTGCTGGGGGTGTTCGCTGCGGCGTTGGCCGGCGCAAATTTTCGCGGTCATGAGGTGGCAACCATCGTCGGGCTGGGCAGTACCGGGTTGATGGCGTCGCTGCTGTACCTGAGCGTGGTGTTTGGCAAGGTCACGGTGTCGACGCTCAACGCGTATGGCAGCTTCATGTGCGTGGCCACCATCATCAGTGGCTTTCGCAGTCGCCTTGAGATTACCGCCCGGCAACGCATGCTGTTCGTGCTGTTGATTGTCGTGGCGTCCACCACACTGGCGTTGCTGGGGCAGTACTCGTTTCTGAACAGCTTCAAGTACTTCATCCTGTTCCTGCTGACTTTTTTCACTCCGTGGAGCGCGATCAACCTGGTGGATTACTACTTCATCAACAAGGAGCGCTACGACATCCCGGCGTTGTCCGACCCGACAGGTCGCTATGGCAAATGGAATGTGCTGGGGATCAGCGTGTACGTCATCGGCGTGTTGATCCAGCTGCCTTTTGTCGATACCCACTTCTACTCCGGGCCAATGGTCGGGCAGTTGGGCGGTGTTGATATTTCCTGGATCGTCGGCCTGGTGGTGCCGGGGATTCTCTATTACCTGCTGGCCAGGAACTCAGCGCTTGCGGTGTCGGTTGAGCGCAGTTCAAAGGCCTGACGCGGCTCACGTATCAACGTCCGGGGAGGTTCCAGCGTTCGCGAAAGTGCTCGTATTGCTCCTCGGGCATTTGAATCAATAACGGGGACTGGCGAGGGTCCAGCCAACTGAACAGACGAGCCATATCCGCCGGGTTCATGGCGGTGCAGCCCAGTGTCGGGGACGTCGGGCTACGCCAAATATGGAGAAAAATGCACGAGCCAGAGGCGGGAGACGCCGGGGTGTTGTGTTCGACGACAATGCCTTTTCGATACAGCTCATCCATGCTGCGCATGTGTTCGGAACTGTTCCAGTCCTTTACTAAAGTCGCCCCGTCGACCAACTGGTTGTAGTGTTTGGACTGGCTGTCATCCACGCATTCGATGGTGGGTGTCAGCGCAAGGTACGGCAGTCGGGTGTCGGCCGTCGTGTCGTAGCCAAAGGCCGTTCCGAGTTTGAAGATCCCGGCGGGGGCCTTTGCGTCGCCTTCACGTTTGATTGGCCCTTCGCTCGGGTCCATGCGGTTTAGCCCCTTGCCCCAGGCCAGCCCGCTCTTGCCTAACACCACCGGAAACGGGGCTTCGTATTTTCGAAACGTGTTGCCCTGGCGTACATAACGCTGGGCGGTTCCTTGAGTGTCCGTCCAGTTTTTGCTGGTCACCACAATCAGCTGATTGCTGGTGTCGAGAACACCGCCGGAAGCGAGCGGAGTGATCGGGAAGTCCATGACGTTCTTCAACGTTTCATCCCGTGAGTACGTGAAATGCCACCACTCCTTCGAGTAGCCGGCAAACCCTTCCTTTTCCATGGCGCTGCTGAGCATCTGGCGATTTTTTCGGGCGACCGCGTTGATCGTCGGAGTGTCGGTGTGCGCCGGCTCATCGAAGCAATCGAAGCCTGTTCCCATATCCAGCGCACCGTCGTGCCAACGCTGGCCATACGGTGCCGTGCAATCGACTGGTGTGGCTGAAGGTGTCCAGGTTTCGGCGGGGAGGGCGCCCGAGCCGGTCAATGTCAAATCAACGGTGCTGCCTTTGGAATGGTTGGAAATCCGGGCTACATAACCCAGGCGCCAGAAGTCTTTCTTGTCCAGGCGCGGATAGAATTCGGCCTTGAGTGGGTCGCCCGGTTCCGTTGCAAAACGTCCCATGTCCGCGACAGCCCGGCTGGGTCGATAGCAGTCAAACACCTTCAATCCGTAGCCTTGCGTGCGCAGTGCCGTTTGTACCCGAGCCAGTGCCTTGGCGGCCTCCAGCGACAACAGGCACTCCGGCGCCGCGTACCCGTCGAGGACGTGTCCGGTGAAATTGTGGGTGCTGGCATAGCGGATATCTTGCTCAATGCTCGGGTCAACCGTGCGCAAATACACCATGTGCTCAGGCCGTGGCTCGGCGCCGGCGAGGCACGGCGCAGCGAGGCTCAGAAACAGGATTTTGCACAGAAGGCGGCGCATGCGAGGCTTCCAGAAAGGGCGGATGCCACATCATGGCTTCAAACCCGTTTCGCTTCCATGAGGTTGTGGGTCGGCAGCGCATCGAACCCTGCGTCCGGCCCTGTAGCAGCTGTCGAGCTTGCGAGGCTGCGTTCGGCTGCGCAGCAGTCGTAAAACCTGAGAGCGAGGTTTTTCTGAAACACCGCATCGCTTGATTTCACGACTGCTGCGCAGCCGAACGCAGCCTCGCAAGCTCGACAGCTGCTACGGGGCCGAACGCAGCCTGCGGCAGCTCCTACGGATTGTGTTGTGCGCTGTGGATCAGTCGCGGTAAACCGGGAAATCACTGCACATCGCAGCGGCCTGTCTAGCGACATGTGCCTCGACATCGGCGTCGCCGAGGTGATCGAGGAGGTCGCAGATCCAGCCCGCCAGTTCGATGCTCTGGGCTTCCTTGAAACCACGACTGGTGATGGCTGGCGTGCCGATACGCAGGCCAGAAGTCACGAAGGGCGATTGTGGATCGTTCGGCACCGCGTTCTTGTTCACGGTGATCCCGGCACGGCCGAGGGCAGCGTCGGCGTCTTTGCCGGTGAGGCCCTGACGAATCAGGCTGACCAGGAACAGGTGGTTGTCGGTTCCGCCTGACACCACGTCGTAGCCACGGTCGATAAACACGTTTGCCATCGCCTGGGCGTTGCGGATCACTTGCGCCTGATAGGTCTTGAAGGCGGGTTCCAGCGCCTCTTTGAAGCACACCGCTTTGGCGGCGATCACGTGCATCAACGGACCGCCCTGGCCACCGGGGAATACGGCTGCGTTGAGTTTTTTCTCCAGTTCCGGATTGGCCCTGGCGAGGATCAGGCCGCCACGTGGGCCGCGCAGGGTTTTGTGAGTCGTGGTGGTGACCACGTCGGCGTACGGCAGCGGGTTCGGGTACAGACCGGTCGCCACCAGCCCGGCGACGTGGGCCATGTCGACGAACAGGTAAGCGCCCACTTTGTCAGCGATCTGCCGGAAGCGCGGGAAGTCCAGGGTTTTCGAGTACGCGGAGAAACCGGCGATGATCATCTTCGGTTGGTGCTCAACGGCCAGGCGTTCGACTTCGTCGTAATCGATCAACCCGGTCGCGGTGTCGATGCCATATTGCACGGCGTTGTACAACTTGCCGGAGAAGCTGACTTTGGCGCCGTGGGTCAGGTGGCCGCCGTGGGCCAGGCTCATGCCCAGCACGGTGTCACCGGCCTGCAGCAACGCCAGATACACTGCGGCATTGGCTTGGCTGCCGGAGTGCGGCTGGACGTTGGCGTAATCGGCGCCGAACAATTGTTTGGCGCGATCGATGGCCAGTTGTTCGACCACGTCGACGTGCTCGCAGCCGCCGTAATAGCGTTTGCCCGGATAGCCTTCAGCATACTTGTTGGTCAAGCCGCTGCCTTGCGCTTCCATGACGCGTTGGCTGGTGTAGTTCTCCGAGGCGATCAGCTCGATATGGTGCTCCTGTCGCGCGTCCTCGGCGTTCATCGCCGCCAGCAATTCGTCGTCGTAGCCTTTGATCTGGTCATGCTTGCTGAACATGGTGAAGCCCTCTGTTAGTTACCCCTGTAGGAGCTGCCGAGTGAAACGAGGCTGCGATCTTTTGATCTTGTCTTCTAAAAAATCAAAAGATCGCAGCCTCGTTTCACTCGGCAGCTCCTACAGGGATGGTGTGGTTTGCGGGTGGTCAGGCGTCGGTGTTGATCAGGTGCTCATAAGCGGTCTGGTCAAGCAGGGTGGCCATTGCGCTGGCGTCGCGTGGTCGCATGCGAAAAAACCAGCCTTCTCCCAGCGCGTCTTCGTTGATCAATTCGGGGGAGCTTTCCAGCGTCGAGTTCACTTCAACCACTTCGCCGTCCAAGGGCATGTACACGCCGCTGGCCGCCTTTACCGATTCCAGCACCGCCACTTCATCGCCGGCATCGAATGCGCGCAACTCGGGCACTTGAACGAAGACCACGTCGCCCAGCGCTTGCTGGGCGAAAGGAGTAATGCCTACGGTGATCAGGCCATTGCTCTCAAGACGCAGCCATTCGTGGTCGGTGGTAAAACGCAGTTCGCTCATATCAACTCCTTATTGTTCTGGTGGCTTCAGAGGTGATAGCAAGGGCGGTGCCAGATTTATTTATTTGATATTAATCAAAGACTTAAATTGTTTTAGGCAGAGTTGGCGAGTCGCTTCTGTATTGAAATCAATACAGGCATTGGGTGCGAGGGTGGAAAAGTCCGGGCCAGGCGAGTGACGGTGTTTTGTCTTGATTTCGATACGCTGTATCGATTTGCATACAAATTGTGCCGCAACGCAACGTGTAGGAGCTGCCGCAGGCTGCGATCTTTTGATCTTGATCTTTTTGGGATACTGAAAATCAAGATCAAAAGATCGCAGCCTGCGGCAGCTCCTACAGTTAACCGTTAATCGAGTGAGGCTTACGGCTTGTTGGGAATGCCGTACTTGCGCAGTCGGATGGCAATCGCGCTGTGCGAGGTGTGCAGGCGAGCGGCGAGTAAACGGCTGGAGGGGTAGCTGCGGTAGAGCTGTTCCAGCAGGTTTTTTTCAAACCCTTCGACGGCCTCCTCCAGGCTGCCGACTTCACCGTCGTTCTGTCGCTCCACGGCCGTGCGGGCGATGTCCAGGTCGTCGATGTCGACCAGCGGATTTTCACAAATGGCGGCGGCGCGAAAGATCACGTTTTGCAGCTGGCGGACGTTGCCTGGCCAGCGGTTGCCGAGCAGGGCAGGGAAGGTGCTTGGCGCCAGACGACAGACCGGCCGCTGGATCTGCGCACACGCTTGCTGCATGAAGTGTTGGGCCATCAACAGGATGTCATGACCGCGTTCGCGCAGCGGCGGCACTTGCAGATTGAGCACATTGAGGCGGTAAAAAAGATCCTCGCGAAAGTGGCCTTCAGCGACCATTTTTTCCAGGTCACGGTGGGTCGCGCTGAGGACCCGCACATTGACCTTGACCTCACGATCGCCCCCGACCCGGCGGAAGCAACCATCGCTCAAAAAGCGCAGCAACTTGGCTTGCAGGTATGGCGACATTTCACCGATTTCATCGAGGAACACCGAGCCCTGATCGGCCAGTTCAAGGAGGCCGAGTTTGCCGCCCCGTTGCGCGCCGGTGAAGGCGCCAGGGGCGTAGCCGAACAGCTCGCTCTCGGCGAGGCTCTCCGGCAATGCCGCGCAGTTCAGGGCCAGAAAGGGGGCGTCCCGCCGTGTGCTGATGGCGTGGCAGGCGCGGGCCACGAGTTCTTTGCCGGTGCCGGTTTCACCCTGAATCAGTAAGGGCGCGTCGAGCGTGGCAACGCGCTGGGCACGGGACTTGAGCGCACGAATCGCCGGGGACTCACCGAGCAATGCATCGAAGCCTTCGGCGTGGTCGTGGTGCAGCGCCGAGAGACGTTCACCGATACGGCTTGGCTGATAGAGGGTCAATAGAGCGCCGGCGTCGGTGATCGGCATGGCATCGAGCAGCAAGGTCTGGCCGCCAAGGGTGACCTCATGCATGGGCAGACGGAAACTGTGTTCGATCAATGTGTGTTGCAGGTCAGGATTATCGAACAACGCGCTCAGCGGCTCACCCGCCGGTTCACGACCACACAGGGCGATCAGCGCCGGATTGGCCAGCAGCACATGACCCAGGCCATCCACCGCCAGCACCGGATCGGAACTGGCCGCCAGCAAGGCATCCAGTTGCAAGCGTCTACGTTGCCCCGGGAGGATGTCGACCATCGTCACCGCTTGCACGCCGCGCACACCGAGCAACGCATCGCGCAGTTCTTCCAGCACATCGGCACCGAGGGTCGGCGCATCGATGTAAACGTTCGGCGGAACCATTTCCACGGCATCCAGATTGAAACTGCGCCCACCGAGCAGGGCCAGCACTTCCTGGGTGATGCCGACGCGGTCGATGAAGGTGACGTGGATGCGCATAAGTGGCCTGCAAGGGTGGCGAACGGAATGAGTATGACCGGCACGTGTCGTGTCTGTCAGGTGCTGCTGGTGTTGCCGGTGTTGCGTGAACTGGCGGCGAGGTCCTCAAGAAACGCCTCAAGTATCGGTGGCGGGGCAATGCCGCGCCGGGTGATCACATCGAACGGAGACATCAGTTGCAAACTGGCCGGTGCCAATTGGTGCATCTCGCCGGTCTTGATCCACTGCGCGGCAAAGTGCGCGGGCAGAAAGCCCAGGTACGCACCGGAGATGATCAGGATCGCCAGGGCTTCGATGTTGTCGACGGTGGCTGCGGCTTTGCTGACACCCAGGCGTTCCAGGTCGTACTGCTGCATGTAACCCCTGACGACAATTCGGCTGGTGGAAATTTCTTCGAGCAGTTCGTCACCCTCGGCCTTGCTGCCATGCAGCGGATGCCGCCGCCCGCAATACAGCCCCAGTGCCTCCTTGTACAGCGGTGAGTGCAACAGGCCCGGAACATAGATCGGGAAGTGCCCGATGGCCAGGTGCAGTCGACCGTCGAGTACGCGTTCTTCCAGCTCGGCGGGGGTACCGACGTACACGTTCAGGTGCACGTCATGCCCCCTGGACACGAAGCGCTGGGTGGTGCGCGGGATCGGTGAGTCCGGGTCGGTAATGGTGGTGTCGATGATCCCGAGGTTGAGCTTGCCGCTGATGTGCTGCTTGAGCACGTCGGCGTCCATACAGAAATTCTCCACCGCCGAGAGCAGGCGCTGAGTGGCTTCATGGATGGCCACGCCTTGCTCAGTCAGGCGAAACCCGCTGCGCCCGCGTTGGCAGAGCTTGACCCCGAGCCGGGTTTCAAGATGGGTCATTTGTTCGCTGATGGTCGACTGGCCGGCATTCAACGCCGCTTGCGCAGCAGAAAAGCCGCCACACCTGACAATCGTGGCAAACACCCTGAGCAGTTTCAGATCGACATCGTGCAGCTGAATCACCTTGGACCTCCTGCGTGTGGATGCATCGGTAATGCCGATATGAGTATCTGATGTTTAGCATTTTTTCCACGAAAACCTGCGTCCATAGTCACTTCAACGGCGGTCACCTTCCATGTCCGCTGAGCCGAAAACAAGAATTGGAGAGGCCTGAAATGTCGAACAATGGTTATGAATCCGGTCGCCTGAACCTGCCCTTCGTGGGGCACTGCACCTTTGGCAAATCCCCGGTGTGCACCGACTGGGATGCACTGGATGCGGACGTGGCGATCCTTGGCGTACCCAACGACATGGGCACCCAATGGCGTTCCGGCGCACGTTTTGGGCCTCGCGGGATTCGCGAGGCATCGACGCTGTTTTCCTTCGGCCATGCCGGCGCCTACGACCACGAAGATGACGTCATGTACCTGACCGCGGCCGATGTGCGCATGGTCGACGTCGGTGACGCCGACATCGTGCACACCGACATGGTCACCAGTAACGAGAACACCGAGTATGCCGTGCGCAAGATCCTCGATGCCGGCGTCATGCCCGTCGTGCTCGGCGGCGATCACTCGGTTCACGCGCCGGTGATCAAGGCCTTCGAGGGTCGCGGCCCGATCCACATCATCCACTTCGATGCGCACCTGGACTTCGTCGACGAACGTCACGGTGTTCGCTATGGCCATGGCAATCCGCTGCGCCGCGCATCCGAAATGAACCACATCGTCGGCATGACCCAGATGGGCATCCGCAACGTGTCTTCCTCCAATCGCGATGACTACGAAGCGGCCCATGCGGCGGGCTCGAAGATTCTCTCGGTACGCGATGTTCGTCGCCTTGGCGTCGAGGGGGTGCTGGCGTTGATCCCGCAAAACATCAACTACTACATCACCATCGACATTGACGGCTTCGACCCGTCCATCGCACCCGGCACGGGCACGCCCAGCCATGGCGGCTTCCTCTATTACGAAGTGCTGGAGATCATCCAGGCCCTGGCCAAGCGCAGCAAAGGCAACATCGTCGGCATGGACCTGGTTGAGGTCGCGCCTGTATATGACCCTTCCGGCATGACCTCGATTCTGGCCGCGCAACTGCTGCTCAACAGCATTGGTTTCATCTTCCACGAGCGGGCTCAGGCGCGGCACGCCATGAGCGAAACCACCACGGTTTCGGCGTGATTTGACCGCCGCACAGAGAGCATAGAAATGGACACGATCGTTAAGCAGTATCTGCAGAAATTCGGTATATCCGAAGCCACCCAGACCTTCCTCGGCAAAGCGCAGAAGATGTTCATCGGTGGCGCCTGGGTCGAGGCCAGCGACGGCCAGACGTCCGAGGTCATCGAACCGTCGACCGAGGGCCTGATCACGCGCATTCCCATGGGGACTACCGAGGATCTTGACCGCGCCGTGCAAGCGGCCCGCGCACAGTTCGACGGTGGCGCCTGGCGCCAGGCCAAGCCGGCGGAACGTGAGCGGATGATGCAACGCCTGGCCGACCTGATTGAACACAACGCCGTTGAGCTGGCGGAAATCGAATCGATCGACATGGGCAAGTCGGTGGCCTTCGCCAAGGATGTCGACATCCAGGGCACCGTCGACACGCTGCGATATTTCGCCGGTTGGGCCACGAAACTTCACGGGCGCACCGTCGAACCCTCGTTGCCGGGCAATTACCTGGCCTATACACGCAAGGAAGCGGTGGGGGTGGTCGGCGCCATCGTGCCCTGGAACTTCCCATTGCAAACCATGGCCTGGAAGCTCGGCGCGGCGCTGGCGACCGGCTGCACGGTGGTGGTCAAACCGGCTGAACTGACCTCGCTGTCGGCCCTGCGTTTTGCTGAGCTGGTGCAGGAAGCCGGCATCCCGGACGGGGTGATCAACATCGTCACCGGGCGCGGCAGCGTCGTCGGCGCGGCCATGGCCACGCACCCCGGCATCGACAAACTGACCTTCACCGGTTCTACCCCGGTCGGCCGTACCGTCGGGCGTGCCGCGCTGGACGAAATGAAGCGACTAACCCTCGAACTCGGAGGAAAATCACCGGTAATCGTGTTGGCCGATGCCGACGTGCCAGCCGCCGCCCAGGCCGTCGCCAACGGGGTGTTTTTCAACTCGGGACAGGTGTGCGATGCCGGTACTCGTGCCTATGTTCATCGGAGTATCTACGACGAATTCCTCCGTGAGCTGATCGCTTACACCAGTACCTTGAAAATGGCACCCGGACTGGACCCGGACTGCTTCATCGGCCCGCTGGTCTCGGCGTTGCAAAAGCAGCGAGTGACCGACTACATCGAAACCGGCAAGCGTGAAGGCGCCGAACTGGTCTACGGCGGCCAGCCTGTCGATGGCCCCGGTTTCTTTGTCGAGCCGACCATCTTCGCCCATTGCCGCAACGACATGCGCATCGTACAGGAGGAGATCTTTGGTCCGGTGCTGGTGACCGCGCCGTTCGATGATGAAGAGGAGGCCTTGGCACTGGCCAATGACTCGCCGTACGGCTTGGCGGCCGCACTCTATTCCAATGACCTTGGAAAGGTGCACAGCCTGATTCCACGGCTGCGAGCGGGTTCGGTCTACGTCAACGCCCACGGCACCCTCGACCCGTCGATGCCGTTCGGTGGCTACAAGCAATCCGGATTCGGCAAGGACCTGGGCGCGGAGCAGCTCGATTACCTGCTCGAGACCAAGGCAGTCTGGATCACGCTGCCCTGAGTCATGGCTGACTCAACCCCTTGTAGGAGCGAGCTTGCTCGCGATGGAGTGTCAGTCGACACCCCTGTAGCTGACACACCATCGCGAGCAAGCTCGCTCCTACAGGTTTTGCGCCTCACCCAAAAGGATGCAGTTATCCCGTCATGATCTTCCAACAATAAGAGACCATCATGAACACTAACGCCAAGTCCGCCCCGAGCGTGTCGGTCCTCGATGACAAACCCGTTGTCGAAAGCCATTCGATTGATTTCATCCCGGAAAACGAGCGCACCGACAAACTGTCGAGCCAAGGCCCGTTCTGGTTTCTCGGCAATTTCACCTTCTTCACCATGACCATCGGCTTCGTGGGTCCGAGCGTCGGCCTGACGGCGCTCTGGACCACACTCGCTGGCACGCTGGGCATCATGTTCGGCACGCTGTTCATGGCCTTTCATGGCTCGCAAGGCCCACACCTCGGCCTGCCGCAGATGATCCAGTCGCGTGCACAGTTCGGCTATCGTGGCGTGATCCTGGTGCTGCTGGCGACGCTGTTTGTGTTCGCCGGGTTCAACATCGTCAACCTGGTGTTGATGATGCAGGGCCTGCACACGCTCTTCGGCTTCAACCCCGCCGTGATCGCTGTGGCCGTGACGATACCGGCAGCGATTTTGGCGATCCTCGGCCATGACTGGATGCACCGCAGTTTCAAATGGGCCTTGTACCTGTCGCTGCCACTGTACGGACTGGTGACGTTGGCGGTGGTGATGGGCTGGGTTCCCGATGCAGCAATGCCGGTGCTCGCGGCCGGTGAAGTGGCTCCGGCGCCGTTGGGATTCAACTGGACCGGTTTCATCGCCCAGTTCGCCGCGGCGGCGAGTTACAACATCGCCTACGCGCCGTATGTGTCCGACTATTCGCGTTACCTGCCGAAGAACACCTCCAGCGGCAAACTGATCGCGGTGGTGTTTCTGGGCGCGTCGTTGTCCGGTGCGTGGATGATTTCCGTGGGCGGCTGGCTGGCCGATCACCTGCATTCCACTGATGTGCTGGTGGCCCTCGGGCAAGTCGGCAACACGGTGTCGCCGTTGATCGGCACCGCGGTGGTGGTCATCACGATCCTGGCGTTCCTGCCGGTGATCGCCATGAACATCTACAGCGCCAAACTGACCACGCTGACCTGCGTCGACTCGATCAAGCACATCGAACCCACCCGCAAGGCGCGGATTCTGGCGATCGGTTTCGTGATCCTGTTGCAGCTGGGCGTGGCCCTGAGCATCCAGAGTTCGGGCAAAGGCCTGTCGGTGCTGGGGATCTACCTGGTGGTGATGTTGTACTTCCTGGTGCCATGGACCTCGGTCAACCTGACCGACTACTTCTTCGTCCGCAAAGGCCGCTATGCCATCCCGCACTTCTTCATGCCCCACGGCAACATCTATGGCAGCTGGGGCCTGCGCGGCATTGCGGCGTATGCCATCGGCTTCATTTCGATGATCCCGTTCTTCTACATCTACGACGGCGTCGAGCAGCGTGAAGTCTATGTCGGCCCGCTCGCCAAAGCGCTCGGCAGTATCGACATCGCCTGGCTGGTCGGCCTGATCGTGTCGGGGCTGGTGTACTACTGGTTCAGCCGCTCGATCGACCTCAAGCGCGAAGAAGCGGTCATCCAGCACATCGAAAAAACATCCCCTCAATACACCACTGGCGACAAGCTGACCTTGCACTCGTTGCCCGTTTTCAACGAATCGACGGTCGGGAGATAACCATGGCTACGCAAAAATACGACTACATCATCATCGGTGCCGGCTCGGCAGGTTGTGTGTTGGCCAACCGCTTGAGTGAAGACCCGGACACCTCCGTGTTGGTGCTGGAGTTCGGCGGCAGTGATCGCAGTGTGGTGATCCAGATGCCGAGTGCCTTTTCGATCCCGATGAACACCAAGAAGTACAACTGGCGCTACGAGACTGAACCGGAGCCTTACCTCAACGGCCGTCGAATTCACTGTCCGCGCGGCAAGGTGCTGGGGGGCTCATCGTCGATCAATGGCCTGGTCTACATCCGTGGCCACGCCTATGACTTTGACGAGTGGGAGTCGCTCGGCGCACAGGGCTGGGGCTACCGCAATTGCCTGCCGTACTTCAAACGGGCCGAGAGCTATGAGGACGGTGGCGACAACTATCGTGGGCAAACCGGGCCGTTGCACACCACCAACGGCAATCACATGAAAAACCCGTTGTATGGCGCGTGGGTCGAAGCGGGCGCCGAAGCGGGCTACCTCAAGACCGACGACTGCAACGGCTTCATGCAGGAAGGTTTCGGCGCGATGCACATGACTGTGAAAAATGGCGTGCGTTGCTCCACCGCCAACGCTTATCTGCGCCCGGCCATGGGCCGTCCGAACCTGACCGTGATCACCCACGCGATGACCCGCCAGATCATCCTCGAAGGCAAACGCGCGGTAGGGGTCAGCTATGACCACGAGGGTCAGACCCACCAGGTCTATTGCAACCGCGAAGTGCTCGTTTCATCCGGGCCCATCGGTTCGCCGCACTTGCTGCAACGCTCCGGCATCGGCCCGGCCGACGTGCTGCGCAAAGCCGGGATCGGCGTCCGCCATGACTTGCCGGGGGTAGGGGAGAACCTGCAGGATCACGCCGAGGTGTATATCCAGTTCGGCTGCAAGGAACCGGTGACACTCAACAGCAAAATGGACCCGCTGAGCAAACTGCTGATCGGCCTGCGCTGGCTGTTGTTCAAGGACGGGCTCGGCGCCACCAACCATTTCGAAGCCGGTGGATTCATCCGCTCCGAAAAAGGCCTGCGCTGGCCGGACATTCAGTTCCACTTTCTGCCGGCAGCCATGCGTTACGACGGCAACAAACCGATCAAAGGCCACGGCTTCATGGTGCTCACCGGGCCGAACAAACCGAAAAGCCGCGGCTACGTGCGGGCCCGTTCCGCTGACCCTTACGAGCATCCGCAGATTCAGTTCAACTACCTGCAACGCGAAGAGGACCGCGAAGGTTTCCGCCGCTGCATCCGCCTGACACGGGAAATCATCGGCCAGAAGGCCATGGACCGTTTCCGCGATGGCGAGATCGCACCGGGTGCGCTGGTCAACACTGATGAAGAAATCGACGCCTTCGTGCGTGAAAACCTCGAGAGCACCTACCATCCTTGCGGCTCATGCCGAATGGGCGAGGACGAATTGGCGGTGGTCGATTCCGAATTGCGCGTGCATGGCATCGCCGGTTTGCGGGTGATCGACTCTTCGGTGTTCCCGACCGAGCCGAACGGCAACCTCAATGCCCCGACCATCATGCTCGCCGAACGGGCCTCCGATCTGGTTCGCGGGCGCAAAATGTTGCCCGCGTCCGAGGTGCCTGTCGGTGTGGTCCAGGATTGGGAAACCAGCCAGCGCTCATCGCTGCCGGGACGCAACGTCCGGGTCTAATCCAGGGCCCCGAAAGCCAGGCTACCGGGAGGGTAGCCCGGCGATAAGGCATTTTGCTGGCCCCGCAGTCTCGCACTTACCGCCAAAATCATTTTATTTTCAGGTGGTTAGGTGGATGCAAATGCACAAGGTAGTGATCGCGCTGGTCTCGTTTTCTTTGGCGAATGTCGCGGCTTCGGTCCAGGCCAAAGAGCTGTTGGCGAATGATCGGTTCATGTGCAGCTGGGGCGCGGGTACTGCGGCGAGAGCCCAGGAACTCAAACTCTCGGGGGTGTCGCTGTATGCCGCTCGACAAAAAATACACGCCTACCCCTTCAACAAATCCTGGATGCGGATGATGGCCATGGGCATTACCGAGCAAACCTACGACAGCCCGTCGCGGTTCAAGCCTGCGGCTGTCCGGGAGAGCTTCTACGAGGAGTGCATCCGCTACAAGTTGGCCCGTAAATAACCGGGCCTGCGTCCGTCACTGTAGGAGCGAGCTTGCTCGCGATGGACGTGAACGATGACGCGTGCGGTATGGAAAAATGCGTCGCCCTCAGGTTTATCGCGAGCAAGCTCGCTCCTACAGGGACGTGTGTTGCTTCCCCCCATTTCCCTCAGGGCGCCGCCGCCATATTCCCTCCTTAGCTCCCTATCGAAAAACGCCACGACTGTCGTGAAAACGACCTGTTTACGCTGAACGCGAAGCTCGATGATTTTTCTGTTGAACGAGTGTTCAGCTTCGACTATGTTCGTTCCACCTCCCCGGCTGGTTGCGCGGGCTTGCGTTTCTTCTATTCGAACGAGGCACTGGCATGCGGTTTTCACCCTTTGTTGAGCGGATTTCAGGCGACGGTGTTGCCGCCTGGGATATTCACAATGCGGCATTTGAAGCCCAGCGCCGTGGCGAGGATGTGATCATCCTCAGCATCGGTGACCCGGATTTCCCCACCCCCGATTTCATCACCGACGCCGCGATCCACGCCCTGCGTGAGGGCGACACCCACTACACCGAAATTGCCGGGCGCGACGCTTTGCGTGAAGCCATCGCCGCTCGCTACAGCCCGTTGCTTGACCGTGAGGTGCAAGCGTCCAGCGTCATCATGACGGCGGGGGCGCAGAACGCCTTGTTTGCCGCCTCGATGTGCCTGCTCACGGCCGGCGATGAAGTGATTGCCCTGGACCCGATGTACGTGACCTACGAGGCAACGCTCAAGGCCTCCGGCGCGACGCTGGTGCGCGTGCCCTGCGCGGCGGATTCAAATTTCCGGCTCGATGCCGCGGTGTTGGCCAAGGCCATTACCCCGCGCACCCGGGCCATTTTCCTGTCCAATCCGAACAACCCCACCGGCGTGGTGCTCAACAGCGAGGAACTGCAAGCCATCGCCGAACTCGCCATCGCCCATGACCTGTGGGTCGTGGTGGACGAGGTGTATGAGAGCCTGTGTTTCGAGCGCGAACACCTGAGCCTGGCGGCCTTGCCGGGTATGGCCGAGCGCTGCGTGGTGATCGGCAGTCTGTCGAAATCCCACGCCATGACCGGCTGGCGCATCGGCTGGATCGTCGCCGATGAAACCCTGGTCGCGCATGTCGAAACCCTGGTGCTGAGCATGCTTTACGGCTTGCCGGGGTTTGTCATGGAAGCTGCGCTGAAAGCAGTAGAAGCCCATGAGGACGTGACCCACGGCATGCGCGACATCTATCGCCGCCGTCGTGATCTGGTGGTCGCGGGGTTGTCTGACTGCCCGGGGATTTCAGTGCTCAAACCCGACGCCGGCATGTTCGTGCTGGTGGACGTCCGTGGCACCGGACTGACCTCTCTGGAATTCGCCTGGCGTCTATTGCGCGAGGCGCGCGTCTCGGTCCTCGATGCGGCCGCTTTTGGTGAGCCGGCCCAAGGTTTTGTGCGGCTGTCGTTCACCCTGGGGGAAGAACGGCTGGCCCAGGCTTGCCAACGTATTCGCGACTTTGTCCTGGTGTTGAAAGGCGAAGCGCCGAGGCCAGTGATCAGCCGGGTCACCTGCGAAGCGACCATTGAACCGGTCGCGGGCAAGACCATGATTGAAGTCGATCGCCTGCACAAACGCTTCGGCAATATCGAAGTGCTCAAAGGCGTTTCCCTGACGGCCCGCGAAGGCGATGTAATCTCGCTGATCGGCGCCAGCGGCTCGGGCAAAAGTACCTTGCTGCGCTGCATCAACATGCTCGAAGTGCCGGACCAGGGGCGCATTCTGGTGGACGGCGAAAGCATCCACCTCAATCAAACCCGCCCCGGCCTGCCGCTGGTGTCCGACGCCAAGCAACTGGTACGGATCCGTTCGAGCCTGGGCATGGTGTTTCAGAACTTCAACCTCTGGCCCCATCGCACGGTGCTGGAAAACCTGATCGAAGCGCCGACCCAGGTTCTGCGTGAAAGCCGTGCGGAGGCCACTGAACGGGCCGAAGCCTTGCTCGAACGTGTGGGGCTTGCCGCCAAGCGCAACGAGTACCCGGCGTTTCTCTCCGGGGGACAGCAACAACGGGTGGCCATCGCCCGGGCCCTGGCCATGCGGCCCAAGGTCATGCTGTTCGATGAACCCACCTCGGCACTCGACCCGGAACTGGTCGGCGAAGTGCTGCGGGTGATCCGCTCTCTCGCGGAAGAAGGCCGGACCATGATCCTGGTGACTCATGAAATGGCTTTCGCACGCGATGTCTCTTCCAAAGTCGCCTATTTGCATCAAGGGCTGATCGAGGAAACCGGCTCGCCGGACGAAGTGTTCGTACACCCACGCAGCGAACGTTGCCGACAATTCGTCAACGCTCATCAGACTCGCTAATACACAATAAAAAGACGGGGAAAAATCATGGGAAATCGACGTTTGGCAAACTGGATGACAGGCGTGGCCTGCGTAATGCTGGCCGGCATGAGTGCGGCACAGGCCCAGCCGATCAGATTCGCGGTGGCGGCCGAACCCTATCCGCCGTACACCGAGAAGCAGGCTAACGGTGAGTGGAAAGGTTTTGAAGTGGACCTGATTCACAAGCTGTGCAGCGACATGAAAGCCGAGTGCGAGATCAAGGAAGTGGCGTGGGACGGGATCATCCCGTCGCTGCTGGCGAAGAAGATCGACGTGATTTTTTCCTCCATGTCGGTGACCGAAGAGCGCGAAAAACAGATCGCGTTCAGCAAGGCTTATTACGACTCGGTGGTCGCGGTTGTCGGGCCGAAGGGGACTTCGGTGAAAAAGTACCCGGATGACCTCAAGGGCAAGATCATCGGCGTGCAGAACTCGACGGTGAGCGCGAGCTACCTGAAGCAGTACTACGAAAAAATTGCTGACGTGAAGTATTACGACACGCAGGACTCGGCCAACGCCGACCTGATTGCCGGTCGCATTGACCTGATGATGGCGGACGGCACGGCCATGGCGTCGTTCGTCAAGACGCCCGATGCCAGCAACCTGGAATACCTCGGTGCGGTGCCTTATGACCCGATCTTCGGCAAGGGTGTGGGCGCCGGTCTGCGCAAGGATGACGCCGAGCTCAAGGCCAAGCTGGACAAGGCGATCACGACCTTGCTGGCGAGCAAAGACTATGACGCCCTTTCCCAAAGCTACTTTGGCACCAGTGTGAAACCGGCGTTCTGACCTGTAGGAGCGAGCTTGCTCGCGAACAAACGTCAACGCTAACGCGGGGTGCCTGATGAACCGTGGCGCACTGACGTTCTTCGCGAGCAAGCTCGCTCCTACAAGGGATCGCGGTAACCGGTTGGTTGCGCTAACGGGAGAGTGAAATGCCGGCAATGTTCGAGTTGATCAGTTTCAGCGAACAAGGATGGGGCAGTGCGCTGTTAAAAGGGCTCTGGATGACCCTGCAGATATCGGCCGGGGCCTTCGTGGTCGGGCTGTTCATTGGTCTGGTGGTGGCCTGCCTCAAGCTGGGCGCGCCTAAACCGATCGCGGCACTGATGCGCGGCTACACCACGTTGTTCCGTGCGGTTCCGGAGTTGTTGCTGATCCTGTTGCTGTACTACGTCGGTTCCATGCTTCTCAATTCGCTGATGGCCCAGATGGGTTACGGCGTACTGAATGTCAGCGGGCCGCTGGCGGCGATCCTGGTGCTGGGACTGGTGCAAGGCGCTTACGCTTCAGAGATTTTTCGGGCGGCGATCCAGGCGATTCCTTTCGGCCAGATCGAGGCGGCGAGAGCGTTCGGCCTGAGCGGGTTCGGTCTGTTCCGGCGCGTCACGCTGCCGATCATGGCGCCCTACGCAATGGCCGGTATGGCCAACTTGTGGATCAACCTGATCAAGGACAGTGCACTGATCAGCGTGGTCGGCACCAACGAGCTGTTGTACACCGCCAAGCAAGGCGCGGGTTCGACGCGTCACTACCTGTTGTTCTACCTCACGGCCGCGGCGTTGTATTACGCGGTGACGTTGGTGTCCAACTACCTGTCGGGACGGCTTGAGCGACGCATCCGTCGCTGGATGCCTTTGGCTGAGTGAATGAAATGATTCCAGCGTGGATAGTTGAATACGCGGCGCTGTTGAGCCGGGGGCTGCAAACGACCATCACCATCCTGTTGATCTCCATGGTGTTCGGTTTTGCACTCGCGGTGCTGGTAGCGCTGGCGCGGATCTCGAAGAATAAGGTGATCGCCAAGGCCAGCCTGTTCTACACCAGCGTCTTGCGCGGCACACCGTTGCTGATCCAGATCTACATTTTCTATTACGGGCTCGGCAGCCTGTTTGCACAGTTTCCGTTGATACGCGGCAGTTTTCTCTGGCCGTATCTGCGCGACGGTTACTGGTACATCGTGTTCGCCCTGGTGCTGTCGGTGGGCGCCTATGTCGGTGAAGTGATTCGTGGTGGCCTGCTGGCGGTGCCAAAAGGTGAAATGGAAGCAGCGTCGGCATTCGGCATGACTCCGCGCCAGTCGTTGTTGCGGGTGCGCTTGCCTCGGGCCATGCGCTTGCTGTTGCCGACCCTGGCCGGTGAGACGGTGATGTTGCTGAAGTCCACGGCGCTGGCCTCGACGATTGCGATCATCGACCTGCTGGGCGCCGCCAACGTTGTGCGGGCGCAAACCCTTCAGGTCTATGAGCCGTTGCTGCTGGTGGCCGGGGTTTATGTCTGCCTGACGTTCCTGATCGAGGCGCTGTTTGCCTTTGCCGAGCGGCGCGGGACGCCGATGCGCAGGGCGGTGTAATGAGTGCGCCACGAGTGGTCGACCGGTCGTTGCAGGGCATTGGCCTGTGCACATTGGGCTACGCGTTCCTGGCGTTGCAGGACGCGGCCATCAAGTTTCTGGTGGCCGATTATTCGGTGGTCAGCATCCTGTTCTGGCGGGGCCTTGTGGTGGTGCTCGCCTGTCTGCTGGTGGGGCGGTTGCGCCTGGTCCAGCGGGCCTGGCGCTCACCGAGCCGGCGCTTGCTGGTGGTGCGCGGCTTGCTGTCGATTGTGGCCTGGCTGCTGTACTACACCGCCGCAAGGGACCTGACCCTGGCGGAAATGACCACGCTGTATTTTTCGGCCCCGATCATGGTGACGGTGCTGGCGGCGGTGATTCTCAAGGAACGTGCCAGCGCCTGGCAGTGGTTTACGCTGGTCGTGGGTTTTGTCGGGGTGATCATTGCCTGTCGCCCGAGCAATATGGCCGATCCCTTGCCCATCGTACTGACGCTGCTGGCGGCGATGTGCTGGGCGTTCACCTACATCCAGTTGCGGCAGGTGGATGAGCAGACGTCCGTGCTGGAGCAGATGCTGATCACCAACGTCGTGTTTGTGGTGTGCATGGCGGTGGCGCTGCCCTGGACTCACACGCCGGCACCGACCCCGGCCTGGCTGGGGATGCTGGGGGCCGGACTGGTGGGAGGCATCGGCCAGTTCCTGCTGTTCGCCAGTTTTCAGCGGGCCACCGCGACCTTGCTGGCGCCGTTCGAGTACACCGGCCTGATCTGGGCGTTCCTGTTATCCAACCTGATCTGGGGCACGCTGATGGATGTGTCGCTGATGATCGGTGCCGGGTTGATCGCGGTCAGCGGCACCCTGGCGATGATCTTCGGTCGTCACCCATCACAGGATGTCGTCGGCGCTGAATGCTCCGTGACGCAACCCCTTTATCCAGCAGCGGCAGATATGGAGGCCGTTGGCGGGGCTGAAGGTTTCGGGGTTCAGGCACCACTCGATCCAGAGTCCGTCGAGCATCGCGGATAAACCAATGGCGGCCAGGCGGGTGTCGTGGATCACGAAACCTTCACTGGCCGCCAGGTCATCGAGCAGTTGGCGGAGCAGATCGAGGTAGGCGCGATAGCTTTTTTCGTGGGACTGGCTGACGTGTTCGGAGTGACGAATCAGACTCCAGAACACCACCCATGCGCCGAGCAATTTGGGGTCCATGACCCGAGGCGAAAACGAGCCGGTGAGGAGCGCGTCGATCTTTTCGGCCGGTGTGCCGGCCTGCTCGATTTCCTGTTGAAGGGCAACGGTCAGCTCGCTGGCGAGCTTCTGGTAGGTATCGGCGATCAACGCATCGATGCTGCCGAAATGATGGTTGAGCAGGCCGACGGACACCCCGGCTTCGGTGGCGATGCGCCGCACGGAAATACCGGCGTGCCCGTCGCGGACCAGACAGCGCAACGTGGCGGCCACCAGCATTTCGCGGCGTTCGTCCGGTTCAGCACGGCGGTTTTTAGGGGCGAGGGTTGTCACAAGGGCGTCCTTGGGTGCTGAGCCTGATGGGCGAGCTTAGTTGAACGGGCGTTCAATCACCAGTCTCGCAGCGGCGACACAGCGGTTTTTAACGGTCATCACGGGAGGACAAGCGTATGGCGCAGGATATTTCGTTTAACGTTCGCAACAACAACGGTGACGCGGTGCAAGTCGGTGCCTGGCGTTTCGAGGGCGATGGCAGCGCGCCGACCGTTCACTTGCAGGCGGGTGTGCATGCCGATGAAATCGCCGGAATGCTGGTCCTGCACCGGTTGATGCAGCGCCTTCAGGTCGCCGAGGACCAGGGCCGGCTCAAAGGCCATGTGACGGTGGTGCCCCAGGCCAATCCGCTGGGCATCGGGCAGTTTCGCCAGGGGCGAATTCTTGGCCGGTTTCACGACGCCACCGGGCATAACTTCAACCGCTTGTTCGACCAGTCGACCGCCATGGCCCACCCTTCGACCAATGTCCAGGAATGGCAAAAAAAACTGGTGCAACTGGCAGCCCCGGCGCAAGTGGTGCTCGATCTGCACACCGACGACGAGGCCCTGCCGTACCTCTACGTTCACCGCCGATTCTGGCCCCGTGGCCGCGAACTGGCGGCGGCGATGAAAATGGACGTGGCGATCATCTGGGACGATGGCGGTGATGGCTCCTTCGAGGAAACCATTATCGCGCCGTGGCTGCGAGACGGCGTCAGCGATCAGCACATGGCCGCAACGCTGGAGTTGCGCGGGCAGGGCGATGTCAGCGACCGCTTTGCCGAGCAGGACGCCGACGGGCTATACGTTTGGCTTTGCGCTTGCGGGGTGATCGATGAGGCACATTCGCCAGCTGACTGGCCCGTCGAGGCGATGGAAATGGGCCACATGGAAACTGTCCTCGCGCCGCAACCCGGCGTGCTGATCTTTGAAAAAGAGCTGGGCGATTTCGTCGAAGAAGGGCAGCGGTTTGCGCGAATTCTGCGCCGGCCGGGTGATCCGTCGTCCGAAGTGGTGCTGTACGCAGAACAAGCGGGGCGGATGGTGACGCGCTATCGGGACCGACTGGTGCCTCAGGGCATGGTGGTGGCGAAATTCACCGGCAGCCGCGTGTCACGCAACTGGAATGGCGGGTTACTGGACCCGAATTAGCTGACAATGCGCCCCTGTAGGAGCGAGCTTGCTCGCGATGGATGTGAACGTTAACGCGCGTTTTCTGAATAAACGCGCCGCTCGTGAACCCATCGCGAGCAAGCTCGCTCCTACAGGGGGGCGTTACCCAAACGAGCGCACAGTCTCGCTGGGTCTGTCTCAATAAACCTGAGGCACGATGATTTCCTGTGGTGTCGGATTGCGTGAATAATCTTCCTGGCGCACGCGCTCCGGCAGTTCAATCACCGCCTGTTCTACCTCTTCATAAGGCATTTGCCCGAGCAGGTGGTTGATGCAGTTGAGGCGGGCTTTTTTCTTGTCGTCCGCTTGCACCACCCACCACGGCGCTTCGCTGATGTGGGTGCGTTCCAGCATGATTTCCTTGGCCTTGGTGTAAGCCTCCCAGCGTCGACGGGACTCCAGGTCCATGGGGCTGAGCTTCCATTGTTTCAGCGGGTCATGAATGCGGCTGAGAAAGCGCAGGTGCTGTTCCTGGTCGGAAATCGAGAACCAGTATTTGATCAGCTGGATTCCCGAGCGTGCGAGCATCCGTTCGAACTCCGGCACGGTGCGAAAGAACTCTTCATATTGGTCGGCGTTGCAAAACCCCATGACTTGCTCAACACCGGCGCGGTTGTACCAGCTGCGGTCGAACAACACGATTTCGCCCGCGGCAGGCAGGTGCGAGACGTAGCGTTGGAAATACCATTGGGTGCGTTCGCGGTCATTGGGGGCGGGCAGGGCGGCGACCCGGCAAACCCGAGGGTTGAGGCGTTGGGTAATGCGTTTGATCACGCCACCTTTGCCCGCTGCATCACGCCCTTCGAACAAAATCACCACTTTGTGCCCGGTTTTCACCACCCAGTTTTGCAGCTTCACCAGCTCGCCTTGCAGGCGGAACAGTTCGCTGAAATAGCGGCGTCTTTGTTCTTTTTCGCTGTTGTCGCCGATGTGCTCATCGAACAGCGCGTTGAGGTCGTGATCGTCCTCCAGTAATTCCAGTTCCAGCTCTTCGTCACTGTGATCGAGCAGCTCGCGGTGAATGCGTTGCATCAGGGTGTCGTTGGTCAAAAGCATGGTTGGAACTCCCGACGAAGGTGGAAGTGCTCATGCTAAGCCAGTGGATATGACGGGCTGGTGACGCTGAGGAGTGCTGCAAAAAAATGGCGGGTGTCATCTGGGTGTCACCTATGGCATGGCAGGATCTTCGCAAACCGTCTCGAATGCCCGGCGCAATGCCGTACGTTGGCTGATCAATCTGCCAGGAATCCCCACCATGAAAGGCGACGCCTCCCTGTTTGCGGCTATTGATCTGGGCTCCAATGCGTTTCGCATGATGATCGGACAATCGGTCAGGCGAAATCAGCAGTGGGTGATCCAGGAAGTGAAAACCCTGCGTGAGCCGGTCCGTTTGGCGGAAGGATTTCAGGCTGGAACGCTGGATGAGTTGGCGCTGGACCGGGGATGGCAGGCGCTCGCGCGATTTGGCAAAAAATTGCGTGGCTTCGAGGCGGGTCGGGTGCGCGCCGTGGCAACCAGTGCCGTGCGTGAAGCCGACAATGCGCAACTGTTTTTGGGCAGTGCGGAGCGGCACCTGGGGTTTCGGATTGACGTCATATCGGGGCACGAAGAGGCCCGATTGGTGTATGCCGGGGTGGCCCACACGATACCGGCCGCCGAGAGCATGCGACTGGTGGTGGACATCGGCGGCGGCTCCACTGAACTGATTCTGGGTCGAGGCGCTCAGCCGCTGATCACCGAAAGCATTGCGATCGGCAGCGGCACGTTCGGGGCGCGTTACTTTCAGGGTGGATGCATCACCGCTCATGCGCTTCTGGAGGCCGAGCGGGTCGCCACGTTGCAGTTTGAAAAAGTCGCGCGTCGGTACCGCGAGCTGGGTTGGCAGCAGACCATCGGCTCTTCCGGCACTGCGCGGATGCTGGCCAAAGTGCTCAAGGCCAACGGACTAAACGATTTCGGCCAAAGCGGTATCACCTATAGCGGACTGTTGCGCCTGTCGTTGCGCCTGCTCGAAGTGGGGCATGTCAAACAACTCAAGTTGGCGGGCTTGCAAAGTCATCGGCTGAGTATTCTGCCCGGCGGCCTCGTGGTCATGCTGGCCGCGTTCAAGGTCTTCGGGATCTCGCACATGACGCCCTCCGAGCCCGGCTTAAGGTTTGGCGTTCTTCATGGGTTGATCCATAAGAGCTGCTAGGCTTAGGCGTCGATCTCAGCACCGAGTGAGCCCCTGTCATGGCTGTCCAAGTCCTGCGCGCCGACGCATCCCACCTCGAAAAAATCGCCAACCTGTTCGACGCCTATCGAGGCTTCTACGGCCAGCCATCGAACCTGGCGCAATCGCGCGACTTCATTGCCGAGCGCATCGCCCGGAATGAATCCGCCATCTTCTACGTCCAGGATTCCACTGGCGACGCGCTGGGTTTCGTTCAGTTGTACCCGACGTTTTCCTCCATCGATGCACACCGCACCTGGCTGCTGAGCGACCTGTTCACCGCCCCCTCTGCGCGCGGGCGAGGGGTCGGCACGCTGCTGATGAACGCCGCGCGAGACTTTGCGCTGTCGACCGGCGCCAAGGGCATGGTGCTGGAAACGGCCACGGATAACGTCGGGGCGCAACGCTTGTATGAGTCCTTGGGCTACGTGCGCGATCCGGGGTATTACACCTACTGCCTGGATTTGACTGGCTCACCCAGCACAGGTCTGAAAAACGTGCGCTCATAGCTGAGGATGCACTTTGTGTCCTGCGCGTACTTGAAGGCCGCAAGGCAGTCCGAGTCTTTCATCGAGTCTTGCCGATAGCGCTCGTAGTCTGCAAGGCTGGGAAAGGTGAACATCGCCATGGCGATATTGTTGGCGCCCTCGGACGGCAAGAAATAGCCGTGATGCTGACCACCGAATTTTTCAACCAGCGGAATCCACAACAACGCGTAGTGTTCAAACGCTTCGATCTGGTAGGGATCAAGCACGTATTTCAGGTGACAAGTGACCATGGTTGCCTCTCTTGGGTTTAGTGGGGAAATCATCAAGGGCGTGAACTAGACTTTGCCTCAGATTTATCTGGAGGTCTCTAGCCCATGAGCGCCTTTGAGGTTTACTGGTTCCCCATCATCGTCGCGGCCTTCAGCACGGGTTTCGGTGTCTGGCTGTCGCCATGGTGGGCCAAACGCCAGAGCACCCAGGCTTACCTGCGCCGCGATGATTTTCTCGGTGACTGGGAGTCCACGTGGCAGGACGCGGATGACCCCAACCAATGGGTCACCGAGAAAGTCAACGTGGATGTCGCCGATGGGCGTCTTCGGTTGTTGAATTCCAGGAATGTGGGCGGCTACCTCTGGCAGGGGAACTGCGACATTTATGACGAGCGTTATCTTTACGGCACGTGGAAGTCGATCAGAAAAGCCGCGCATTCGACGGGCGTATTCAGCTTCCTGACGCTGCCTCAAGGACAGGTTTTGGTCGGGCAGGCCTTGGGCCAGGACCGCACTGGCGTCGCTCGAACATCGGACTGGATCCTCGCCAGGGAAAAAAAGGGTCTCGAGGAAGGGAAACAGTGGCTGGTCGAGCACGCGACTTACTTTCACGGTGATGTTTGATCGATGCCGATAACCACCCGGAAGAGGACGATGAGCAACATGAAGAAGGAGACGACCGGCCCAATGGCAGCAGGAGAGGGCGCCTCTGCCTCTGAGCTGATAGAGGCCAGAATCAACGAGCTGAGCGATTGGCGAGGCGACACGCTGGCCCGGATCCGGGCGCTCATCCGCGAGGCTGATCCCTACGTGGTCGAAGAGTGGAAGTGGAGAGGCGTCCCCGTGTGGTCACACGCCGGCATCCTTTGCACCGGAGAAACCTACAAGAGCGTGGTGAAAATGACCTTTGCCAAGGGCGCCTCGCTGCAAGACCCTTGCGGACTGTTCAACGCCAGCCTCGAAGGCAACACCCGCCGTGCGATTGATGTGCATGAAGGCGAGAACATTGATGAAAAAGCGCTGAAAGCGCTCATTCGCTCCGCCGTGGCGCTCAACACCGCCGCTCGCTAATGACAATGCACCGGTGTATGACACGATCTGTAGCAGCTGGCGAAGCCTGCGTTCGGCGGCGAAGCCGTCGTGAAATCAGCCGACGCGGTGCATCAGAAACACCTCGCGCACAGGTTTTACGACGGCTGCGCCGCCGAACGCAGGCTTCGCCAGCTGCTACAGGTGCGAGGGATAGAATTTTTCCATTCTGCCACGTGTTCCGCTGAATGAAATCGGTCTAAAAATGCCCTTTCAACTCTTCGAACCGTTGCTATGCTTGAAGATGTAGGTGATGACGCAGACTGATGCGCAAGCGGATAGCGAGGAAACGTGGGGCGCGTTCCGAAGGGTACACGGTTAGAAAGATCTCCGCGCTGAGATCCAGCCCTTATGCCGTGTGAAGCAGAGCAGCATGTAACGGTTCAAAAAAACTGTTCTGTGGGAGGCCTGATAAACCTTGTAAGCCGGAGACCAGCACTGGCCACCTACTCGATTTTCGAAGCCCGCCTTGTGCGGGCTTTTTCGCGTCTGCAGGTTCACGTTTTTGTAGCCAGGACTTGGGCGAGTACCCGGTTTTTTGTTTAAAGCAACGGTAGAACGTCGACAGCGAGTTGAAGCCCGAGGCACGGGCAATCTCGTCAATGCGTGACGCGTGGCATTGCGCAGTCAAATGCACAAGGGCCTCCTCCAGGCGCAGCTGATTGAGGAAGCTGTAGAAGGTTTGCCCCCGGACCTGATTGAGAAAGAAAGAGATTTGGTTGCGCGAATACCCAGTCAATGCCGCTACCTGGGAAAGATCCAGCGTGGGGTCAAGATAAGGCTTCGACTGCTCGAAGTACTGCTGCAAGTCGTTGGACAGCGCCCCGACCTGACGAGCCGACAACCCTAAACGGCTGACGGCCTCACGGCTGTAGGGTGGGCGTGGTCCCGTTGGCATATGGCTGACCAACACCGCATGCTCATTGACGTTGACAATCAGCCCGTCCTTGACCGTAAGGGCTTCAATCGCCTGGAATGACACCAGGCCATCGCTGCCGTTGAGCGTCACTCGGTACTGTAAAAAAGCCGTATCGCCATCGACTCGCAAGCGGTCGGTGTAGGTTTGAAATTCCGCTGCGCCCAGCGGCATGCTTGCCCTAAGGTAGTCACGCAACTGCGCGTGTGCGAGGCGGCGGTTCTGGAAAAAATCGTGGTACTCGATCATCGGGTGATAGAGCGCCATCACGCCGTCCAGATCGCGTCGTTTCCATGCCTCGTGATACCGCACCGCAGCGTCGTGAGTGTGAACGCTAGAGGCATCCGCCAGGACAACGGGGGTGATGAGTAAGTCAGGCGTTTCCAAGGCAGGCTCCAGGGTGCAGATCAGGCAGCGCGATGCGCAGAGTATTCCAGAAGCGCCGTTTTTCCGCCCGTGTCCGCTGCGATGTTTGCCGCCGTGTCCTCTCTGTGAAAGTGCCCGCGATTGCTTTAGCGTCAGCCCATGAAATGATTGCGGAGCATACGTGCATGACACCCCACAACGCGTACCGGTCCCTGGCTGACGCTAGGCCCTATCCTTTTTGGCAGGAGACACGACCGCCGACGATCATCGCGCCGAGGCTTACGGGGGACGTGGTGTGTGATATCGCGATCGTCGGCGGTGGATTTGTCGGCCTGTGGACAGCATTACTGGCACGTCAGCGCTGGGCCGATGCCACGATTGTCGTGCTGGATGCCGGGCAGTGCGGCGGTGAAGCCAGCGGACGCAATGGCGGGTTCTGTGCGCCGAGTATCTCCCATGGCGTTTCCAATGCACTGAAACGCTGGCCTGAAGAAGCCGAGCAATTGGTACGACTGGGAAGGGAAAACCTGGTGGCGTTTGAGGAGGACCTCCAGCGCTTCGGCATGGACGTAGCCTTTGAACGTTCAGGGAAGTTGAACGTGGCGAGTCAGCCCTGGCAGGTCGAAGGGCTCAGGGCGATGCAGAAGAACTATGGACGCTTTGGTATCGACTGCGAGTTTCTGGACGCCTATGAGCTCAAGTCGCGGCTGGATTCACCTGCCTATATCGCCGGGGTATTCGAGCCCAACTATGCGTTGCTCAACCCGGTCAAAATGGTCTCGGAACTGCGACGCGTATGCCTGGAGCAAGGCGTGCAGCTGTTCGAGCATTCGCCAGTGACTGACTTGCAAGCAGAGGGCAGTCAGCAGCGATTACAGACCGGAATGGGCAGCGTAAAAGCCGGTAAAGTCGCCCTCGCCACCAACATTGCGCCACCGCTGCTGGGGGCATTGAAGTCGGCGGTCATTCCGATATATGACTACGCCCTGACCACTCAGCCTCTGGACGATGATCAGCTGTGGGCCATCGGCTGGGTAGGGCGTTACGGCATTGCGGACAGCGGCAACCAGTTTCATTACCTGCGTAAAACCGAGGACAACCGCATTCTCTGGGCGGGCTACGATGCCATTTACCACTACGGGAGCCGGCGCGACGAGGCGTTGACGCAACGTCCCGAAAGCTTCGTGATCCTGGCCCGGCAATTTCAATTGGCTTTTCCGGCATTGGCCGACGTCACGTTCAGTCATGCCTGGGGCGGCATCATTGATACCTCGGCGCGTACCACGATGTTCTGTGGAACAGCGTCCAGCGGTCGTGTCGCATACGCCCAAGGGTTCACCGGACAGGGTGTGTCAGCCAGCCGTTTTGCGGCACTGACTATGCTTGATTTACTCGACGGGACATCCACCGAGCGCACGAAGCTCGCGATGACCTCGACCCCACCTTTTGCGTTTCCCCCCGAACCCTTCCGTTACATGGGTGTGTCGATGGCGCAGCGCTCACTCGCCCGCGAAGACCTCACCGGACACCGTGACTGGCTGCTTAAAGGGCTGGACGCGCTGGGAATCGGTTTTGATTCTTGAGTGGGCGTGAACCGCATCGCGAGCAGGCTCACTCCCACAGTTGATCTTCAGTGGACACAGGATTTGTGGACGACCATATCAAGGTGGGAGCGAGCCTGCTCGCGATGGCAGTGTGTCAGGCGACATCGATGCTGGATGTGCTGGCCTCATCGCGAGCAGGCTCACTCCCACAGTTGATCTTCAGAGGACACAGGATCTGTGGACGACCGTATCAATGTGGGAGCGAGCTTGCTCGCGATCGCGGTACGTCAGACAACATCCCTCTCAAATGGGCAGCGCCAGAATCGCCCGCGCAGCAAGGTCGGTCCCGCGGGTAGCCTGCATGGTTTCGCTGAACGCTGTGAGACGCTGTTTCATCGACTGATCGGCCAGTAGCTGTTCGAGGGCGGCAGGGAGCGCGGCCAGCGGATCGGCGAACCGTGGCAAGTAGCGGCCAACGCCGACTTCCTCGGCGCGTGCGGCGTTATCGTGACCGTCCCAGCAGTACGGGATGATCAGCGAGGGCAAGCCGAAGTACAGCGCCTCGCAGAAACTGTTGTTGCCACCGTGGTGGATGAACAGATCACACTCCTTGAGCACCGCCGGCTGTGCAAACCAGCTGTCCAGGTACACGTTGTCCGGGACCGTGGTGTACATGTCTCGATAGGCGCCGACATTGACGAGGAAGCGATAGGGCAAGGTTTCGATGGTACCGATCAGGCGTTTCATCATGTCGGTGTCGGCGGCGCCGAGGCTGCCGAAACTGATGTAAATCAGTGGCGCTTCATTGTGTCGCGGAAAGTCCGGAACAATGTAAGGCGCCTCGCGCCGTACGCAACCGTCGAGGTAGACGTAACGTTGCGGATCGAGCGGCGACTGCCTTTCATACCGCACTGGGGTCGGTGACAGCAGCAAGTTGAGCCACGGCGAGTCGACGAGGAACTGGCCGGGCGGGCAGGGCGCGGTGCCGTTGTTGGCGAGAAACTGCAAAAAACGCTGATGGGCCGGTGCGACGGCCGTCTGGTAATGCTCGTCAAAGGATTTGCAGGCGGCCGCTTCATCCGCCCGGCACCCCGACAAATACGGCGGCACGGCGGCATCAGGCAGTTCGGTTTCGGCGCAGGAAACCACCCGCACCCAAGGGCAACCCGCATTGGCGATGGCGGGGAACATCACCACGTTGTCGAGGACGATGACGTCGGGTTTCAGGCGGCCGAGCAACTGTTGCAACGGTTTTTCCGCTTCGATCGCGGTGTCGATAATGGCTTCCCAGGCCGGCGCTACATAGCTGTCGATCTGTGCCAGCGGGGTTTGGTCGAAGTAGGGAATGCTGCGCTCGATAAAGCGCTCCCAGTAATGCTGGTGTTCTGCCGCCGACAACGGACTGGCCTGCGGGATCGGGTATTCGTCGAAGCCGTATTCGCTGAAGAGCCCTTGAAAATGCTCGTGGCAGATGAACACCGGCGTTGCCCCCAGCTCTCGCAGTGATTGGGCGATCCCAATGCAGTTCAAGGCCGCGCCGAAACTGGCTTCCGGAAACAGGGCGATCAGTTTGTGTGTGTGCATGGCGGCGGACTGTCCATGGCGGGGTCATCCCGCCGTACCTGAAGTTGACTTGATGCTGTCTTATTTTAAAAAATAAATCATCATGTTTTTTGGCGTGGTTCAGCGGCGTGCGAACAACTGACCCTGCGGAATGCCGCGGTTGGCGGTTTGCGGGCGCTGGGCGGCGCTCAGGCGCAGGTGCAGGCGCAGCAGGTCGGCGGCGATCTCCATTTGCCCGCGCTCGATGTGCGCAATGATGTGCAGGTGTTCGCGCAGTGCCTCTTGCAGGCGGTGCACGCTGACCGACGGCAAAAGGTTTGGCAGGCGCCGAAGGCCTTGGTGCTGGAGCAGGGCGTCCCCGATAAAGCGGTTGCCACAGCTCTGGGCGAGCAGTTCGTGGAAGCTGATGTCCAGCTCGCGAAACTGTTGGATATCGAAATTTTCCACCGGGCTGGAGAGCAGGCTTTGCATGGCGCTACGCAGCAATGCCAGGCGTTGCGGATCGGCGTTGAAGCTGGGGCTGAGCAACGCTTCCGGTTCCAGGATCAATCGAAACTTCAGGCTTTCTTCGAGGGCGGCGAGACTGTTCAGTGACGGCCGAAACAGCCAGGACTGGCCGGGGCCGCGCTCGATGGCCTGGCTTTCACTCAATTGCTGCAGGGCTTTTTGTGCCGCTGGCCGACCGATGTCATAGCGGCGCATCAGTTCGCTGATGCTGATGCTATCGGCAAGCCGCCCGGCCATGCGGTCACGCAGGACCGAGGTGGCCAGTTCTTCTTCCTCGGCTTGTGGCAGTGCGGTGTTGAACGCCTGGCCCGCGGGCGACGCGATCAATCGATAGCCCTTACCGGGTTCATGGCTCAACAGGTTTTCTTCCAGCAGCACTTTCAGTGCACCACGAATCAGTGTGCGCGAGACCTGGAACACCCGCGCAAGCGCCTGCTCTGCGACCGGATCGCCGGCCACCAGCCCGGTTTCCTGGGTGTGCTCCAGAATCCGCCGGGCGAGTTCCAGGTGGTTGGTGCGGGGCTTCTTCTCGGCTGCTGTGCTCAAGCGTCTTATCTCGGTGGGGTCGCTTCGGATTCAGGTGCTCATCTTATGCCATGCATCGTAGATCAGTCAGGCGCAAAAAAAGCGTTGACATCTCATCTCGTCGGTCCTAATTTCTAAAAAAAAACACACGCAACCGTTTCTCTTTTTACCGTACTGCCTTCGAACACAAAAAAATTAACAATCGTCGGGTGAGTATTATGAGAAAGCTGAAAGACCTTCTGTGTCTGGGATTGAGCGTTTCCCTGGCGATCGCTTCACAGGCCGCCAGTGCCCAAGACATGGTGATTTCCATCTGGGACGGCTACATGGCCCCGGATGCGCTGGACAAGTTCAAAGCAGCCAGCGGCGTTGATGTCGACAAGGCCCTGCACGCGACCAACGAAGAAATCATGGGCAAGCTCATGGCGTCCGGCGGTGAAGGTTACGACGTTGTGTTTGTCTCCTCACCCTTCGCCGAAGTCCTGCACAAACAGGGTCTGCTGGCCGACATCGATCCGGTCAAAGTACCCAATCTGAAAAATCTCTACCCTGAAGCCACCCGGCTGGAATACGACCCTGGCAACCATTTCTCGGTGCCTTACACCTGGGGCACAACGGGTATTTGCTACCGCACCGACAAGGTGGCACCGGTACCGCAAAGCTGGAACGAGCTCCTCAACCCAAGCGATGCCCTCAAGGGCAAAGTAACGATGCTCGCCACCGACCGCTGGATGCTCGGGGCCGGGTTCCTGGCCAAGGGCTGGTCGGTCAACGACAACGACCCCAGCCATATCGCCGCTGTTCGCGACCAACTGATCGCCACCAAAAAACGCATCCTTGCCTTCGATGACACCACCTTCTACTCCAAGCTCGCGTCCGGCGAATCGCTGATGGCGCATGCCTGGGACGGTTGGTGCAACTACGGCACCCAGGCCAACGCGGCCATCAAGTTTGTCGTGCCCAAAGAAGGCTCCGACCTCTGGGTAGACACCATGGTCGTGCTGAAAAGCTCGAAGCATCAGGACGAGGCGTTCAAGTTCGTCAACTTCATGCTCGCCAAGGAAAACCACGTCTGGGTGGCCGAAAACATCCTCTACAAAATCCCCAACCAGGCCGCAATGGCGGGTTTGTCCGCTGACCTGCTCAAGCAATACCCGAACTTGACGATCGCTCCGAGCGAGCTGTTGAAAATGGAGCAATTGCGCGATCTGGGCGGAACCACGCAAAAAGCCTACACCCGCGCCGTCACCGAAATCATGGCGGCACAGAACTAGTCCGCACCGATCCGAGGTGTGCCCGGCATGCCTCGCCACGCTAGCAAGCCGCCTCTGTTCTGAGGCGGGAGGATATGGGTAATGAGTGCTTTGCACGCTGACAGGCGTCTGTCGGCCTGGCTTCTTGCGCCCGGCTTTGGCTGGCTGCTGATGTTTCTGGTGATGCCTTGCCTGCTGGTGCTGGTCTACAGCTTCGTCGAGCGCGGTGCTTATGGCGGTATTGACTGGCTGTTTACCTGGGAAAACTATCAGCGCGCATTCGACCCGCTGTACCTCGGCATCTTGCTCAAATCAGCAAAAATTGCCGGCCTGGCCACTGTGTTCGCGGTGCTGATCGGCTACCCGGCCGCGTATGCGATTGCCCGTGCGCCACGGCGCCGCCAAGCGGTGTTTCTGTTTTTGGTGATGCTGCCGTTCTGGAGCAACTACCTGATTCGCACCTATGCCTGGATCGTCCTGCTCAACCGCGAAGGTTTGATCAACCGGATGCTGCAGCTGTTCGGCTACAGCGGCGAGCCCATCAGTTTGCTATACACCGAATCGTCGGTGGTGCTGGGGCTGGTCTACAACTACATCCCGTTTGTCATCCTGGCGATTTTCTCTTCGTTGTCCCGAATCAACAACGAACTCTGGGACGCCTCGAAAGACCTCGGCGCCTCGGGCTGGATGACCTTCCGACGGATCATTCTGCCGCTGAGCGTCCCCGGTATTGCGGCGGGCGCGGTGTTCGTCTTCGTCCTCAGCATCGGCAATTTCATTACCGCAGACCTGTTGGGCGGCAAGCAGGTGCAGATGGTCGGCAACCTGATTTATTCGCAATTCTTGACGGCGCGGGACTGGCCATTCGGCGCAGCGCTGAGCTTCTTCCTGATCGCAATCATGCTGGTCCTGTTGTTCATTCAGGCGCTGGTGGCTCGTCGTGCAGAAGGGGCTCGCTCATGAGTCAGCCACGTTCTGTTGGCGGCACACTGCTCAGCTCGCACTTGGGTCTGGTGTATGCCTTCCTGTATGTGCCGATCCTGGTGTTGATCCTGCTCTCGTTCAACAAGTCCGGCTTGCCGACGGCCTGGGGCGGCGTATCGCTGAAGTGGTATGTGGCGCTGGCGCATAACACGGCGATTTTGTCGGCAGCCCTCAACACCTTGATTGTCGCGTTGTCGGCGACGTTCATTGCCTGCGTGCTCGGAACGTTCCTGGCGCTGGGCATCGAGTTGCAGCGCAAGGGCAATGACAAGGGGCAGGTGGTCGACACCTTGCTGATGGCGCCGATGATCATTCCCGACATCGTGCTGGCGATTGCGCTGCTGAGTTTTTTCAACCTGCTCAAGGTCGGGTTGGGGCTGCACTCGATCATCATCAGCCACGCCGTGTTCAACATCGCCTTCGTCTGTGCGGTTGTGCGCACACGGCTCAAGCACTTCGACTATTCGATTCTTGAAGCCTCGATCGATCTGGGCGCGAGCTGGTTCACCACGTTTCGCCGGGTGTTGCTGCCGGCGATTTTTCCCGGCGTCCTGGCGGGTGGATTGCTCGCATTCACCTTGTCGGTGGACGAATTCATCATCGCTTTTTTCAACTCCGGTTCCGGCCAAGCGTCCACTACGTTGCCGATGCAGATCTACGCCATGATCCGTTTTGGCGTCACCCCGGAAATCAACGCTCTGGCGACGCTGGTGATGCTGGTCAGCATCACCGCGCTGCTGGCTTCGCAGCGTCTCAACAAGGCTCCTCGAACCCATGAATAATTCATCTGCGGTACTGATTCTGGACAAGGTCAGCAAGTCGTATGGCAACGGTCTGGCGGTTGATGAGGTGTCGCTGAACATTCGCGAGAACGAGTTCTTTGCGCTGCTTGGGCCTTCCGGTTGCGGCAAGACTACGCTGTTACGCATGCTCGCCGGCTTCGAAACACCCAGCGCCGGCTGCATTTACCTGGACGGCAAGGACATCTCGCCGCTGCCGGCCAACAAGCGCCCGCTGAACCTGATGTTCCAGTCCTACGCGCTGTTTCCGAACATGACCGTGCGCAAGAACATTGCCTACGGTCTGGAGATGGAGCGCCTGCCCGAAGCGGAAATCCGCCGTCGGGTCGATGAAGTATTGAGCACCGCGCAGCTCGGTGAACTGGCCGAGCGCAAACCGGATCAGCTGTCCGGTGGCCAGCGCCAGCGCGTCGCCCTGGCACGGGCTTTGGTCAAACGCCCTCGGGTACTGTTGCTGGATGAACCGTTGGGCGCGCTCGACAAAAAGCTCCGGGAAAAAATGCAACTGGAGCTTAAGCGTCTGCAACTTGAGAGCGGCATTACATTCATCATCGTCACCCACGATCAGGAAGAAGCGTTGGTGATGTCGGATCGCATGGCGGTGCTCGATGGCGGCAAGGTTTGCCAGTGCGGCAGCCCGACCGAGCTCTACGAAAACCCCAACAGCCGGTTTGTCGCCAACTTCATCGGCGTCAGCAATCTGCTTGAAGGCGTACGTTCCGGGGAGCGCTCGGTGCGCGTCAACGGCCAGGCGTTGGCCGTCGAGACCGACGCGCCGCTGGTCCAGGGTCAACAGGTCGCTGTCGTCGTGCGTCCCGAACGCTTGCAGGTGCTGGCGGAGCAGGGCGGTGATTGCGCCAATCAGGTGAGCGGGAAAATCGTCGAAATCGCCTACCACGGCCTCGACACCAACGTGCATGTGCAGACGCCTCTCAGCGACAAACCCTTGATCGTCCGGGTGCCGTCGTCGCAGTTCGAATTCGCTCATTTTGCAATCGGTATGACCATCCGGCTGGGCTGGCAGGCTCGCCACGCCCGCGTATTGACGCGCTGAACAATAAAAAGACCAGGCAGGAGAACCGCTCGATGAAACAGAAAGTGATCGCCTTCTTTCCGGAAGCCGCTTATGGCCCGGCGCTGAACTCCGTCGGTATCGCCCAGGCCTGTGAAGCCCTCGGGCACAAAGCGGTGTTCCTCACCGATCCGGGCATGAGCGGTGTGTACGCCGGTTATGGTTTTGAAGAACACATGGTCAACCTGTCGGCACCGATGCCGGCCGAAGAGATGGCCCGCTATTGGGTCGACTTCATCAACGGCCACATTCCGAACTTTCGCAAGTCGCCGCTGGATCAGATCGACAACTACGTAAAGGAATGCTGGGCCGCCATCGTCGACACCGCCAAATGGGCACAGAAGGATTTGCCGGCGGTGCTGGACAAGGTCAAGCCGGACCTGATCTGCGTCGACAACGTCATCCTGTTTCCAGCGATCAAGCAGTATGGCAAGCCGTGGGTGCGGATCATTTCCTGCTCGGAGAATGAAATCGAAGACCCGGATATCCCGCCGCACCTGTCTGGCATGAGCATCGACGACAAGGCCGGACACGCGCGATTCAGGCAGCGCTTTGAACAGGTGGTCGGGCCGATTCATCAGGATTTCAACCAGTTCCTGCAAGCCCATGGCGAGCAGCCGTACCCGCTCGGCACGTTCTTCGAAGCCTCGCCCTACATGAACCTGCTGCTGTACCCGGATGCGGTCAAGTTCGAGCGCCGTCATCCATTGCCCCCCGAGCGTTTCCACTACCTGCAAGGTTGCGTGCGTCACGACACGTCGTACGAGATTCCGCTGTTTCGTGCTCACAACGACAAGCCGTTGCTCTACGTCAGTTTCGGCAGCCTCGGTTCCGGTGATATCGAGTTGCTCAAACGCCTGATCGCGGCAGTCGGAAAGTTGCCGTACCGCGCGCTATTCAACGTTGGCGAGCACCTCGATGAATACCCGGACTTGCCGGACAACGTGCAGATCTCCAACTGGTTCCCGCAACCGTCGGTGATCGCCCAGGTCGACGCGGTGATTCACCACGGCGGTAACAACAGCTTCACCGAGTGCCTGTTCTTCGGCAAACCGGCGATCGTCATGTCGTACGTCTGGGACGGTCACGACAACGCCATGCGCGCCGAAGAAAGCGGTCACGGTTTCAAGCTCGATCGCTACGACTGGAGCGAAGCGTTGCTGGCGGAAAAACTCGCCGCGTGCCTCAACGACGAGGCGATGCGCCAGAGGTTGCAGCAGACCAGCGCGCAGATGCAATCACGCAAGGGGCCAGCCGAGGCGGCCGCGATTCTCGACAAGGTGCTCAACAATGCCTGACCAAAACACCACAGCCGGCATCACGCCGTACCTCGAAGCGGTCAGCCGTCGCACCGATCTGGTGGACTGGGGCATGCAGAGCGACGCCGTCGAAGGCGTTTCGCATTCCAGCGGACGATTGCTGTTCAAAGGTCCGAACAACAGCCCGGAAACCGGCCTGTGGGTGTGCACGCCCGGTCGCTGGCGGCTGTCGATTCCCCGTGACGAGCTGTGCCACTTCCTGGCAGGTGACGCCACTTACCGCAATGACGACGGCGAAGTGATCGACGTTCGCCCCAACACTCTGGTGCTGTTCCCGGCCGGCTGGACCGGCGAATGCCACGTCCGTGAAACCCTGCGCAACGTGTACATGCTGGCCTGAAGCTTGTAGGAGCGAGCTTGCTCGCGAGAAACGTCAGGACAACGCGCTCATCCAGACAGCGCGCGTCATCGTTGACGTCCATCGCGAGCAAGCTCGCTCCTACAGAACCTGAATTTTTTGGAGAGCAACCATGACAACCCCGTTTCTGTACGACCCGCTGAGCATCACTGACGTCAAGGATTGGGGCGTGATCCCGACCATGCTCGAAGGTGAGTCCCGTGTTTCTGGCGTGGTGTTGCACAAAGGCCCCGAGGGCCAGTCCGAGTGTGGCGTGTGGATCTGCACGCCGGGCAAATGGTTTTGCCATGTCACCAGCGATGAGTTCTGCCACTTCCTCGAAGGTCGCTGCACGTACGTCCACGAATCCGGCGAAGTGATTGAAATCAAACCCGACACGGCGGCCTTCTTTCGCAAGGACTGGAAAGGTGTGTGCACCGTCCACGAGACGGTGAAAAAGGTCTACATGATCCGGTGATAGCCATGAATGAAACACGTACGTCTTCGCCCACCCGTGAAGACCAGCGCGCAGCCTTTCTGGCGCGTGCCGGCTTCGCCGAAACACCGTTGATCGCGTTGCCGGCGGACGCCTCGACCCGGCGCTATTTTCGCTTGAGCGGCGAAGGTCTGCTGCTGATGGATTCACCGCCACACAGCGAGCCGATAGGCCCGTTTGTCCAGGTTGCCCGGCACCTGCAGGCGCTGGGCCTGTCCGCGCCGGCCTTGCTGCAGGTCGATGAAGCCGCAGGGTTGGCGCTGATCGAAGATTTCGGTCACGACACCTACACTCGACTGCTGGCGGCAGGGCATTCGGAAAGTTTGCTGTATCGCTTGGCAGTCGATGCATTGGTGGCGTTGCATCGCGCACCGCCGGCCGCCGAGCTGCCGGCCTACGACGCCCGACGATTGAGCGACGAGTGCGCGCTGTTTATCGACTGGTACGTCCCGTTGCTGATTGGCCAAGACGCCGCGCAGGCCCTGCGCGAGTCGTATCTGGCGCTGTTCGCCGACGCCTGCGGTGAGGTCGCGCAGCGTCGCGAGGCGCTGGTATTGCGCGACTTTCACGTCGACAACCTGATGCTGCTGGACGGCCGCGAAGGCGTCGCGGCCTGCGGGCTCCTGGATTTTCAGGACGCGTTGGTCGGTGCGGCGGCGTATGACCTGATGTCGTTGCTCGAAGACGCTCGCCGCGACGTGCCCGAAGCGTTGCGCGTGGCACTGCTTACCCATTACCTGATGCAGCGTCCGGAACTCAACGCGCCGCGGTTTCTCGAGGATTACCGGCGCCTGGCCGCCCAGCGTCACGCCAAGGTGCTGGGGATTTTTGTGCGCCTGGCCGGACGGGACGGCAAGCAGGGTTACCTGGCGCACCTGCCGCGCACCCTCGGATTGTTTATTCGGGCACTCGACGCCGAAGCCTTTGCGCCGTTGCGCGCCTGGCTCGACGGCCATGTGCCGGGCTGGCGCGAAGAACTGCCGGCCGAGACCCTGGCGGCGCTACGCGAAACCCCTTATCGATTGGTTCAAGGATCAACCCATGGCCACGTTCAACATTGATACTGCATTGCGCTTCATCAACGCCGACTACCTGCCGCTGACCAATGGCCGTGTGCGCGAGGTGCTTGACCCGGCGACCCTGCAACGTGTCGGGCAGGTCGGCCTGTGCGACGAGACGGACGTGCAAGCCGCCGTCGATGCCGCCACCGTCGCGCAAAAACGGTGGCGCCTGATCGATGCAAAAAGCCGCGCTGCGCGCCTGCACCAACTGGCCAATGCCATCGAGCAAGACATCGCCTGTAATCGGGAAGTCGCGCGGTTGATGACACTGGAAATGGGCAAGCCGTTTCCCGAAGCCATGGGTGAGTTGGCCAACTGCGCGCCGATCTTTCGCTACTACGCGGAAATGGCCCGGGACGATGCGGGCAAGGTCGCCGGCACCACGCAAATCGGCTCGTTCCAGCATGTACGGTATGAGCCGTATGGCGTCAGCGTGCACATCATGCCGTTCAACTTTCCGATCCTGCTGATGTGCTGGACCGTCGCCGCCTCGTTGGCGGCGGGCAACGCCTGCATCGTCAAACCGGCAGAAGCCACGACCCTGTGCACGCTCAAGTTCATGGCGCATTTCACCTCGCTGTTGCCGGGCCTGGTGTCTTGTGTCCCGGGCGATGCGGTGACTGCACAGCTGCTGGTGAAGTCGACCGGGACTCATGCGGTGGCGTTCACTGGCAGTGTCGCGGCGGGCAAAGCGGTGGCGGTGGCGTGTGCCGAGCAGATGAAACCTTGTGTGATCGAGGCCGGTGGCAGCGACCCGCTGATCATCTCTAAACATGCGCCATTGGAGGTGGCGGCGGCGGGGGCGGTGACCGCCGCGTTTCACCTCAGCGGGCAGATTTGCACCTCGGCGGAACGCTTCTACGTGGTCGATGAAATCCACGATGAGTTTGTCGCGAAGTTCGCCGAGCGCACCCGCGCCTTGCGCATCGGCCATGGCCTGGAGCGTTCGGAAATCGGGCCAATGGTCAGCGAGGCAGCGCGCAGTAAAGTCATGCGGCTGGTCGACGACGCCCTGGCTAAGGGTGCGACGCTGGTGTGCGGGGGACGGATTCCACCGCAGCACAGCGTGGGCTGGTTCTATGAGCCGACCATTCTCACCGGCGTCACAGCAGACATGGCGATTCTGCAGGAGGAGTGTTTCGGCCCGGTCGCGGCGATCTGCCGTGTCAGTGATTTCGACGAAGCGGTGCGCCTGGCCAATGATTCGCCGTTCGGTCTCGGTGCGTCACTGTTTTCAACTGACCTTGCCGAAGCCATGGAAGCCGCCGAGCGCCTGGAGGCCGGGATGGTCTGGGTCAACAATCCGTTGATCGACAACGATGCACTACCGTTTGGCGGCTGGAAGATGTCCGGCCTCGGGCGCGAACTCGGGCGTCAGGGCCTTGAAGCGTTCCGTCGCTCGAAAATGGTCATTATCGATCACCAGCCGAAGATCCAGGACTGGTGGTATCCATATGCCGACGACGTGTTCTATCGCGACCCGGCTTAACACCCATACCTGTAGGAGCGAGCTTGCTCGCGATGGTGTATCAGCAACATTGATGTCGACTGACACACCATCGCGAGCAAGCCCGCTCCCACATTTTTCTCCGAGTGTCCGCAAGTCTTGTACCCACCCGCAATCCCTGTAGGAGCGAGCTTGCTCGCGATGGTGTATCAGCAACATAGATGTCGACTGACACGCCATCGCGAGCAAGCTCGCTCCCACATTTTTCTCCGGGTGTCCGCAAGTCTTGTACCCACCCGCAATCCCTGTAGGAGCGAGCTTGCTCGCGATGGTGTATCAGCAACATTGATGTCGACTGACACACCATCGCGAGCAAGCCCGCTCCCACATTTTTCTCCGAGTGTCCGCAAGTCTTGTACCCACCCGCAATCCCTGTAGGAGCGAGCTTGCTCGCGATGGTGTATCAGCAATACTGATGTCGACTGACACGCCATCGCGAGCAAGCCCGCTCCCACATTTTTCTCCGAGTGTCCGCAAGTCTTGTACCCACCCGCAATCCCTGTAGGAGCGAGCTTGCTCGCGATGGTGTATCAGCAACATTGATGTCGACTGACACACCATCGCGAGCAAGCCCGCTCCCACATTTTTCTCCGAGTGTCCGCAAGTCTTGTACCCACCCGCAATCCCTGTAGGAGCGAGCTTGCTCGCGATGGTGTATCAGCAATACTGATGTCGACTGACACGCCATCGCGAGCAAGCCCGCTCCCACATTTTCTCCGAGTGTCCGCAAGTCTTGTACCCACCCGCAATCCCTGTAGGAGCGAGCTTGCTCGCGATGGTGTATCAGCAACATTGATGTCGACTGACACACCATCGCGAGCAAGCCCGCTCCCACATTTTTCTCCGAGTGTCCGCAAGTCTTGTACCCACCCGCAATCCCTGTAGGAGCGAGCTCGCTCGCGATGGTGTATCAGCAACATAGATGTCGACTGACACGCCATCGCGAGCAAGCTCGCTCCCACATTTTTCTCCGGGTGTCCGCAAGTCTTGAACCCACCCGCAATCCCTGTGGGAGTGCAGACTATTTCAGGTACCAGCCCCAAGGCTGGTCACTGACATACTCGGTGACTTGCTTGACCTCCAGGTAATTGTGCAGCCCCCACTGGCCCAATTCGCGGCCAATCCCGCTGTGTTTCATGCCGCCCCAAGGCGCTTCGACGAAGGTCGGTTGCGAGCAATTGACCCAGATGATCCCGGCGCGCAACTGGTTGGCGACGCGGGTGGTGCGGTGTAAATCGGCACTCATCACCGCAGCGGCAAGGCCGAAGCGGCTGGCGTTGGCCATTTGCACGGCCTGTTCTTCGGTCTTGAAGCGTTTGATGCACAGCACCGGGCCGAACACTTCTTCACGCCAGAGAATGCTGCTGTGCCCGGGTTCGTCGAAGATCGCCGGTTCGATGAAGTAACCCTGTGCCAGACGCGCCGGCCGTCGACCTCCGGTGAGCAGGCGGGCGCCGCTGGCGAGGCCCTGGTCGATGAAGCCGAGAACCTTGTCGTACTGACTTTGACTGACCAACGGGCCGAGCAGAACACCCGGCTCCAGGCCTGGGCCAATGGCAATTTTGCGGGTTTCCTCGACCAGCCGCTCGATCAACCGCGAGGCAATGTTTTCCTGCACCAGCAGGCGTGAGGTGGCGCTGCACACTTGACCCTGGTTCCAGAAAATACCAAACAGAATCCATTCGACGGCAGCCTCGACATCCGCGTCGTCGAATACAATGAACGCGGACTTTCCGCCCAGTTCGAGGCTGATGTTCTTGATGTCGCGGGCCGCCGCCGACATGATTTTCGCCCCGGTGGGCACGCTGCCGGTGAAGGCCAGTTTGTCGACGCCGGGGTGCTCGGTGAGTGGACTGCCGGCGTCGGCGCCCAGGCCGGTGACCACGTTCAAGACCCCGGCCGGCAGACCGATACGGTCGGCGGCAGCGGCCAGTTCCAGCGCGGTCAGTGGCGTCAGCTCGGAGGGTTTCAACACCACCGTGGCCCCGGCAGCCAGCGCCGGCGCAACCTTCCACGCCGCCATCAGCAAGGGGTAGTTCCAGGGGATGATCTGCCCGGCCACACCTATTGGTTCATGGCGGATGCGGCAGCGAAAACGCGCGTCCGGTAACGCCAGGGGCTGGTCTTGCTGCTGATCCAGTTCCCGGGCCAGTCCGGCGTAGTAGCGAAAGCAGCCGATCGCATCGCCAACGTCCCACTGTGCTTCGGGCAACGGTTTGCCGTTGTCGCGCACTTCCAGTTCGGCCAGTGCTTGTTGGCCACTTTCCAGCTCGTCGGCCAGTGCTTCCAGCCACTGCGCGCGCTCGGCGCCACTGGTTTGGCTCCAGCCATTGTCAAACGCGCGGCGGGCGGCGCGCACGGCATGATCGATGTCTTCTTCAGTCCCCGCGGCGACGCGATGAAAGGTGTGTTCAGTGGCCGGGTCGATGACGTCCAGGTAACCCCCCAGATCCGGGCTGACCCACTCGCCGTTGATGTATAGCTGATCACGCATGCTGAGACTCCTGAACGCCGGTGCGGCGGTTTTGCAGAGAGCGGGATGTGAAAAGCAGTGCCAGCGACGCGCAAATGATCACCGTCGAGACCGCGTTGATCTCCGGCGTCACGCCACGGCGGATGGAGGAAAAGATGTAGATCGGCAATGTCGTTTCCGAACCGGCAACGAAGAAGGCGATGATGAAATCGTCAAAGCTGAAGGTGAACGCCAGCAGGAACCCGGCCATGATCGCGGGGCTGATCTGCGGCAGGGTGACTCGCCAGAAAGTCTGCATCGGCGGTGCGTACAGATCGGCCGAGGCTTCCAGCAAGGCCTTGTCCAGCGAGTCGACGCGGCTGCGCACAATCACCATGACCAGTGCCATGGTGAACAGCGAGTGCGCCGCGATCACCGTGAAGAAGCCCATGTTCAGGCGTGGAACGCTGGGGACCAAAGTCGCCAGCAACGGGTTGATCAGGTCGAACAGACTGATGAACGCAATCAGCGTCGAGATGCCGATGACGATGCCCGGGACGATGATCGCGCAGTACGTCAGTGCATCGAACAGTAGGCGCACTTTGGGGCCGGCCCGCTGCAAACCAAACACCGCCAGCGTGCCGAACAGTGTGGCGATCACCGCCGAGGTGAACGCAATGAACGCGCTATGCCCGAGCGCTTCCATGATGAACGGGTTGCCGAACGCGCGACCAAACCACTGCACCGAGCAGCATTCGAATGCCAGGCCACTGCGCCCGGCGTTGAAGCTGAACAGCACAATCAACGCGATCGGCGCGTAGAGAAACAGGTACAGCGACGTCGAATAGCTGCGCAACCACATGTCATACACCTCCGTCTGCAGGACGGCCGCCGTAGCGCGCCACCAGTTTCAGATATGCGCCGATGATCAGCAGCATCATCGCCACCAGGGTCATCGCCAGCGCACTGCCGAAGGGCCAGTTGCGCGATTGCAGGAACAAGTCGACCAGCGCGTTACCGACGAAAAACACTTTGCCACCGCCGAGAATGGCCGGGATCAGGAACTCGCCCATCAGCAGGATGAACACCAGCATCACCCCGGTGATGATCCCCGGCGCGGACAGCGGCAGGGTGATCCGGCGAAAGCTTTCGAAGGCGCTGGCGCCGAGGTCGGCCGACGCTTCGAGCAGGCGCTTGTCGAGTTTCTCCAGGCTGACGTAAATCGGAAACACCATCAGCGGCAGGTAGCCATAAACGATGCCGATGAGCACCGCCCACGGCGTGTTGATCAGGCGCACGTCCTCAAGGCCAAGGCTGGCCAGCAAGGCCGGAATGCCCTTGCCGCTGAGGATGAAGATCCAGGCATAAGTGCGGATCAGAAAGCTGGTCCAGAACGGCACGATCACCAGCGTCAGCAACAGCGAGCGGTTCTTGCTGACCTTGACCGCCAGAAAGTACGCCAGCGGGTAGGCCGCCACCAGGCACACCAACGTGCCCAGCGGCGCCAACATCAGCGTGTTGCTGAACGCCGCCCCGCGAGAGCCGAGGTTCAGGTAGTTGGCCAGCGTGAAGCCACCGGCGTAACCACCCACGGCACTGCGCTCGCCGAAACTGAAGACCAGGATGATCACCAGCGGCATCAATAACAGCAGCAGGAACCACAATGTCGAAGGCAAGAGCATCAGCAGGGTAATCCGCCGGCCGAGGCTGCGCCGCTGGCGAACCTCGACTGACAGAGCATTGCCCGACTGCACCGTTTGCGGGTGGGCGGCGGCGTTCATGGGTGACTCCTCATTGGCCATGGTCAGGTGATCAGGCGGACTTGAAGCGGGCCATCAGTTCGGCGCGCGCAGGGCTGGTCAGCGTCGCGGCGGCACCGAATTCCAGTGGGCTGAGGGCTTCGGCGGCCGGGTACATGATCGGATCATCGAGCATGGCGGTGGGCAGCAACGCATCGACGCGCTTGTCACCACTTGGGTAGCCGTGGCTCAACACTTCGAGTTTGTTGTGCTGCGGGTCGAGCAGGTAGTTGATAAAGGCGTAAGCGGCGTCTTTGTGCTCCGAGCTTTTCGGGATGGCGAAGAAATCGCTCCACAACTCGCCACCTTCCTTGCCCAGTTCGAACTGCATTTGTGCGTTGTCGCGGTGCAACTGCGATGCGTCGCCAGTCCAGGACATCGCCAGCCAGGCATCGCCGCTACGCATCGACGGCTGGATGTCGGAGTTGATCGCAAACAAGTGCGGCTTGACCTCGGTCAGCAGTTTCTCGGCGTCGGCCAGTTCTTTCGGGTCCAGGGAGTTGAAGCTGTAGCCGAAGCTTTTCAGGGCGTTGCCGATGGCGGTCAGTTGGTAGTCGTGGACCATCGTCCGGCCGCTGGCAGGGCCTTGGGCGGCGGCCCAGAATTCTTTCCAGCTAGTCGGCCCGTTCTTCAGCTTGCCGGTATCGTAGAGCATGCCGGTGGTGCCCCAGTTTTTCGGCACCGCGTACACCTTGCCGTCCACCGTCCCTTGAGCCATGAACTTTTGTTGGAAGGCCGACGCATCGAAATTGGGAATGCGCGACAGGTCCAGCGGTTCGATCAGGCCCAGGCCAACGTAGGTGCTGATGGTGTAATTGGTCGGCACCAGCACGTCCCAGCCGCTTCCACCGGCCTGCAACTTGGCGAGCATTTCTTCGTTGGAACCGAACACGCTCATGGAGACGCGGGCGCCCGTGGTCTTGGTGAAGGCGTCGAGGTTTTCCTGGCTGTGGTAGTTCGGCCAGGTCGCCAGCGACAGGCGATCGCCCAGTTTCGTCTGGTCGGCGGCTTCGGCCGTTGAAGTCAGCAGGCCGGGCATATTGGTGGCGACCACCGCTGCGGCAAGGCCAAGGCCTGTGCGGCCGAGGAATTCACGGCGACTGATCGAGCCGTTCTGCCAGCTGCGCAGGGTCTTGATAAACGTTTTCTGGTCCATAACACGCTCCCATCCGGTTGATGAAACGAATCGATGACTTACAACGCCATGGCCAGGCCGTTGGCGTGATCCCAGCCGACGCGCACTGCCGCGCCGTGTTCGAATGCGTTGGCGCCGTGATCCTGCTGGCGCGGTACACGCACGCACACCACGCCGAACGCCTGGGTACGCACGCGGTATTCGGTGGAGTTACCCAGGTAAATGCGGTCTTCCACGCAGCCTTGCAGGGTCACTTCGCGGGCCATGTCAACGCTGGCTCCCGCAATGCTGATCAGCTCCGGGCGCACGGCGATGCAGCCGTCGGCATCAGCGCTCAGGGCTTTGCCGGTGGGCGTCAGCGGGCTGGTCAGTTCCAGCCCCTGGGCGGTGCGCAGCACCACCGAATTGCCGTGCAGGCGCCGCACCGTGCCGTCGAACAGGTTGGATTCGCCGATAAAGTCGGCCACGTAACGGCTGGCCGGCGCTTCATAGAGTTGTTCCGGGGTGGCGGTCTGGATGATCGAACCGTTGTGCATCACGCTGATGCTGTCGCTCATCGACAGGGCTTCTTCCTGGTCGTGGGTGACCAAGACGAACGTGATGCCGACCTCGCGTTGCAAACGCAGCAATTCGGATTGCATCTCCTTGCGCAGCTTGCGATCGAGCGCCGCCAGCGGCTCATCGAGCAACAACACGGTAGGCTTGTTGACCAGCGCGCGGGCCAGGGCCACGCGCTGCTGTTGACCGCCGGACAGCTCACTCGGCTTGCGCTGGCCGAAGCCACTGAGGCGGACCATTTCCAGCGCCTCATCGGCCATGCGCAGTTGGGTTTTTTTGTCCGGACGCGGGTTGCGATAACGCAGGCCATAGGCGATGTTCTGCGCCACGGTCAGGTGCGGGAACAGGGCGTAATGCTGGAATACCATGTTCACCGGCCGCTCGAACGCCGGCACGCCGGCAACGCTTTTGCCGGCCAGACGCACTTCGCCATGGGTGGGCTGTTCGAAGCCGGCGATCATGCGCAGCGTGGTGGTTTTGCCGCAGCCGGAACCGCCGAGGAAGGAGTGGAAGGAGCCACGGCGCACCGCGAAGTTCAGGCCATTGACGGCCGACACCTCGCCATAGCGTTTGACCACATTGCAGAATTCGATATCGCTTGGCGGGTTGTCGTTCACGGTCCGGCTCCCTTGCAGTGATGACTCAGTGCGTCGAGGGCCAAACTAGCAATGGGGGTTTTGCGCTGTATATATCCCTTGGGGGATAGAGTCGTTTTCGGCTATCAGGCTTCGACGACCAATTCCTGGCCGGTGAGGTCGCGGATAAACAACCCGAGCAATTCGGACTGGCTGCCGATGCCGAGCTTGGCGTAGATGTTCTTGCGATGAATCTTCACCGTACCGGGACTGATGCTCAGTTGTTCAGCCACCGAGGCGCTGGAGTGACCGCGCAACAGCAACTGCACAATCTCCTGCTCACGCCCGGTGAGGATGTGCGCGCCGAACTGATCGAAGGCTTCGCGGATCTTGAAATCCAGGTCCTGCGCCGGACGCGGTTGCTGGGCCTGACGCAGACGCCAGGCTTCATTGATGACCTGCTCGACCACGGCCTGGGCGCACTCGATCAACTGCATCTCGTCACGGCTGAACGCGCAACTGGCGGAGGAGCGCATCAACGACAGAACGGCCATGGAGCCATCGCCGAGATCGACGAAAAACGCCACTTCTTCTGCCAGACCGGTTTGCTGGTAATAGGTCAGGTAGTACTCGCCGAGGTAGAAGTGATCGGGCGCGAACTGCCGCAAACGCCACAACCCGGGCGCTTGCCCACGGGTACACGCGAGGTAGAACGGGTCCAGCAAATAGGGCCCGCACTGGTAGTCATCGACATACACGGCACGTTTGTCGGCGGAGAAGGTATCGAACAGCGCCAGCGGCCGGTGATTGCCTTCGTAGACGAACAGCACGAAATGATCGACCGGGCATACATGCCGCAACCAGTGGCTCAGGCCCGCCAGCCGCGCATGCCCGGGGGGCAGGTCCAGCAGGTGGGCGACACCGGTGGTCCAGAGTTTCAGTTCCTTGGGGCGCATGGTGACTTCAGGCTGGATTGGGTTGCGTTTTGATGCACAAAGTACGCCATGGGTGGTTTGGCCTGTGGTGGCGGGGCAGGGTGGGCGTGGTCGGTGGAAATGCGCACTGCAACGGGGCTGGGTGTTACCGAGTGCTACAGGATTGGTATCAGAAGTGAAGGGTTGGAGACGCTGCGCTGGCTGATTGGGGTTGGGTGTATATCCGTTATTTTGGTAGCGGCTGCTGGCGGTTTCGCTCTTACAGCGAGTCACTTTTTACAAACGCCCGGAATGCCGGCCCAGTAAAAAGTAACCAAAAACGCTTGCCCCTCCATTCGGTGCCTCGCTAAGGCTCGGCATGCCCTCACTCCGGCATTGCTCCGGGGGCCCCCTGCGCAACGCCTGCGTTCGGCCTCTGGGAAAGGGGCAGGCAGATCACAATCTAAAGCAACATCAAGATCAAAAGATCGCAGCCTTCGGCAGCTCCTACAGAGTGTACGCATTCCCCCTGTAGGAGCGAGCTTGCTCCGGGCGGCGTTCCGACGATGAATTCGAAGGCAAAGCATTTTTTCAGACAGTACGCGTTATCGTTCACGTCCATCGCGAGCAGGCTCGCTCCCACACACAGCAGATCCGCATACGGCTTTGGCTTTTCACCACTCAACAGGCCGAGCGTTAGCTCGCCTGCAGCTGTTGATCTCGATGCACCGCCCCCTCGAGAGGCTTCGTTCCGGTTCTGCGCAGTGGGCAACCCGGCATGGATGCCGGGTTAGCCGCCCCCGGCCCAGAGTGTGTAAAAACGGGCTCAAACATCGTCGGCGCGTGCGCCGACGAGTGTTGGCTGGCTCATTAAACCAAAAGCGTTTTTCGTAGCTCCAGCCCGTTATCAAGGGGCCTCTGGCGGCGCATCACAGCTCGTCTACCAGACAAAACGGGGGCTTTTCAGGCCGCCAGCGCTTTCATCAGATTCTGCGCACCGAGGATTTTCATCACCCTTTTCAAGTTGTAAGCGAGCACATTCAAGCTCATTTCGGTGCTCACCCCGGCAAGTCGTCGGGTCAAAAAGTGCGTCGCACCCATCCATTGTTTGAGCGTCCCGAAAGGATGTTCAACTGTCCGTTTGCGGATCTTCATCATCTCCGGCGCTTCGTCCAGGCGGACCTGCATCTCCTCCAGCACCGCTTCATGTTCCCAGCGACGAACCTTTCGCTCTCTGGCCGGTGTGCATTGCGCCTTTATCGAGCAGGACCGACAGTTCGAGCTCCAGTAACTGTTCAGCGTCTTGCCATTATCGACGCAAGCGTTGCGCCAGGTCAGCACTTCCTTGGCGGGGCAGACGTACACGTCTTTGTCCGCGTCGTAGATGAAAGCATCATTGTTAAAGCGGCCATCGAATTTGGCCCGCGAGCTCTGCGTCTTCGGCACATACGCGGTAATCGCTGCTTCATGGCAGGCAAGGATCTCCCCGCTTTTGTAATACCCGCGGTCAGCCACCACCGACAACGATTCGAGTTTCATCGCCTCACGGGCCTGCACCGCCATCGAACTGAGCTGATCACGGTCGTGGCCCACATTGGTCACTTCGTGCGCAACGATCAGGTGGTGCTTGGTATCGACCGCGGTCTGTACGTTGTAACCCACGATGCCTTTACCGCTCGTCATCATCGAGCGGGCGTCCGGGTCGGTCAGCGAGACCTGCTTATCCGGCGATGTCTCAACTTGAATTTCTATCTCCTGAAGCGCTTTCATTTGCTCCTTGAGTTTGGCGATTTTCTCTTCCAGGCCGCCGCTTTTTGGGTCCGAGGGCTTGGGCTCTTCACGATCAGCGGCATCCAGTGCCTTCAGATAACGGGCAATGCTCGATTCGATTTCTTCCATCCGCTTCTTCAGCTTGGCGCTGGTAAAGTTGCGGTCGCGGTGGTTCACCGCCTTGAACTTGCTGCCGTCGATGGCAATCAGGTTTTCCGAGAAAAGCCCTAGTTGCTGGCACAGCACAACAAACTGGCGGCAAACGCCTCGAATGGCCTTGCCGTTGTCCTTGCGGAAGTTGGCGATGGTCTTGAAGTCCGGCATCAGGCGACCGGTCAGCCACATCAGCTCGACGTTGCGCTGCGCCTCGCGCTCAAGGCGTCGGCTCGACTGAATACGGTTGAGATAGCCGTAGATGTAGATCTTCAGCATGACGGCGGGGTGGTAGCCCGGTCGGCCCGTTTCAGCTGGGACCGCGCTTTCAAAACCCAGGGTGATCAGGTCGAGCTCATCCACGAAGACATCGACAACGCGCACCGGATTGGTGTCGCTGACGTAATCGTCCAGGCTCTCGGGGAGCAAGGTACTTTGACCTCGGTGTTCACCTTGAATGAAGCGTTTCATGGCTAACCCTTACGATGAAATCCCGGGAAATCATAGCAAGGGTTGGCTTGGATTTTTACACACTCTGGGCCATGGATGGCCGATGGCGGCGGGCCCACGGAGCAGGACCGGAGCGAGGGCATGCCGAGCCTAGGCGAGGCACCGAACGAAAGGGGCAGAAGCGTTTGGTTACTTTGCGCTTTTCAAAGTGACCCGCCGTAAGGGCGGAACCAATAGCCGGCGCTACCAAAAAAACGGATATACCCCCAATCAAAACCCAACTAACCCCCGGCCAGAAACCGCCCAGGGATAGCCTCCACAAACGGATAAAGCGAAAAGTAAGGCCTGGCCTCATCAATAACCCGCTGAAATGAGGCCCTCTGCGTCAACCTGTCGAAATACGCCCTCAAATGTCCATAGCCATCAGGAAACGACACCAGCGTACTGGCATAGAAAAGTGCCGGAGCCGCCGCGCAATCGGCCAGGCTGAACTCCGTACTCGCCACCCAGGTTCTGGACGCCACCTGACGGTCAATCATGCCGTACGCCGTCATCAGCATAGAGCGCTCTTTGGTCAAGTCGCCGTTAGCGGCGCGTAACCGATCACCGACAATGGCTTGCATCGGTTCCTGTACATAAAGATCAAAAAAACGGTCCCACAGACGCACCTCCAGCGCGGTATCCCAATCGCCTGGAATCAAGCAGGACTGACCCGCATAAAAGCGATCCAGGTACTCGATGATGACCGTGGTCTCGGGCACGCTACGCTGTTGCGCATGATCGCGGATCACCGGGAACTTACCGATTGGCCATAGCGCTTGAAGCTCCGCCCTGTCTGCCTCGTTCCCGAGGTCAATGATCCTCTTCTCGAAATCGATACCGTGCTCATAGAGCGCGATCAGAGCTTTTTGGCAGAACGACGACAGCGGATGGTAGTAGAGCGTCAGCGACATTTTTCAACTCCTCGGCGCAAGGGTGGCGCGCACTGTTGCCAACCAGCAAGACCTTGAAGTATTGGCCAATGTCCGCAGATGCGCGAGGAGCCGTCGCCACTGAAGACGAACAGGCCGGAAGGATGAAAATCCGCCTGACCGAGTTTCAAAAACAGCGACGGCCCATGCCTCTGTGCGACAACCCTTATCCCTATACGAAAATTACTTTCGCCTCGTTTGAAAATCACGCCTCGAAATGTTTTATGAGTTTCACAATCCATTCGACGTGACCCTTTCGAGGAGTACCGCATGACCCTGTCCTTCGGCTATTGGCTGCTGGTGTACGCCGCCATCGCCATTATTGCGCTGATCGTGTTGATCGCCCGTTACCGACTCAATCCCTTCATCGTCATCACCCTGGTGTCCATCGGCCTGGCGCTGCTGGCCGGGATGCCGGCGTCCGGCGTGGTCGGTGCCTACGAGGCCGGGGTCGGCAAAACCCTGGGGCACATTGCGCTGGTCGTGGCGCTGGGCACGATGCTCGGCAAGATGATGGCCGAGTCCGGTGGCGCCGAGCAGGTGGCGCGCACCTTGATCGACCGTTTTGGTGAGAAAAATGCGCACTGGGCGATGGTCTGCATCGCCTTCCTGGTCGGGCTGCCGCTGTTCTTCGAGGTCGGTTTTGTGTTGCTGGTGCCGATTGCGTTTACCGTGGCGCGGCGCGTGGGCGTGTCGATCCTGATGGTCGGTTTGCCGATGGTCGCCGGGTTGTCGGTGGTGCATGCGCTGGTGCCGCCGCACCCGGCGGCGATGCTGGCGGTGCAGGTCTATCAGGCGTCGGTGGGGCAGACCTTGCTCTACGCGATTCTGATCGGCATCCCGACCGCGATCATCGCCGGTCCGCTGTACGCCAAATTCATCGTGCCGCGCATTCAACTGCCGGCGGAGAACCCGCTGGAGCGGCAGTTCCTCGACCGTGAACCGCGCGACAGCCTGCCGGGGTTCGGCATCACCATGGCGACCATTCTGCTGCCGGTGGTGCTGATGCTGATCGGCGGTTGGGCCAACCTGATTTCCACGCCGGGCAGCGGTTTCAACCAGTTCCTTTTGTTCATCGGCAACTCGGTGATCGCCTTGCTGCTGGCCACGTTGCTGAGCTTCTGGACCCTCGGTATCGCCCAGGGCTTCAGCCGCGAATCGATCCTTAAGTTCACCAACGAATGCCTGGCCCCGACCGCCAGCATCACCTTGCTGGTCGGCGCGGGCGGCGGCTTGAACCGAATTCTGGTGGACGCCGGCGTCACCGACCAGATCGTCAGCCTGGCCCACGAATTTCACCTGTCGCCGCTGATCATGGGCTGGCTGTTCGCGGCATTGATGCGCATCGCCACCGGGTCCGCCACCGTGGCCATGACCACCGCCTCGGGGATTGTCGCGCCGGTGGCGATGGGGCTGGGTTATCCGCACCCGGAGTTGTTGGTGCTGGCGACCGGCGCCGGGTCGGTTATCTTTTCCCACGTCAACGACGGCGGCTTCTGGTTGATCAAGGAATACTTCAACATGACCGTTGCCCAGACCTTCAAGACCTGGACCGTGCTCGAGACCCTTATTTCGGTGGTCGCGTTCGGTCTGACCGTGGGTCTTTCTTACCTGATCTAGCTCGAACACCCCGATCGCTTTCCAGATTCAAAGCTGATGGTCACTCATCGGGCGCGTCTTTGTGCGCGCCGGTGTCAGGTGCCACGGGCGGATTGCGGTCGTTCAACACTCAAAAAAAACATAAAAAAATTACCCAGGAGCACCGTATGTTTAAGCGAGCAATCCCCGCCGCACTCTTGCTGGCCACCAGTTCGATGGGCGCGCAGGCAGCAGACACCGCCGCGCACGGCTTTCTGGAAGACAGCAAGGCCAGCCTGTCGATGCGCACCTTGTACTTCAACAGCGATAACCGCGACGGCACCGCCGCCCCCTCGAAAACCGAGGAGACAGCGCAGGGTTTTGTGCTGCGCTACGAGTCCGGGTTTACCCAGGGCATGGTAGGGTTCGGGCTCGATGCGCAGGCGCTGCTCGGGATTACGCTGGACAGCGGTTCCGGGCGCCATGTCGGCAGCGGTATGATTCCTACCGATGGCGACGGTGCTGTTGATTCCTGGAGCAGCTTCGGCCCGACGGCGAAGATGCGTTTTGCCAAAACCGAGTTTCGCTACGGTACGTTGCTGCCAAAACTGCCGATCCTGCTCTCGAACGATGCCCGTCTATTGCCGCAGTCGTTCACCGGCGCCCAGATCACTTCGAACGACATCGATGGCCTGATGCTGACGAGTGGTGTGCTTGAACATGCGGTCGGCCGTGCCTCAACGGACCGAACCGGTCTATCCGTGGCAGGCAGCACTCAGGACAGCAACAAGTTCTACTTCGCGGGAGGTGACTACTTCGTCACCAAGGATCTGAAGGCGCAGTACTACTTTGCGCAGATGGAAGATTTCTACAACCAGAATTTCTTCGGGCTGACGCACGTCCTGCCGATCGACAGCAACAGTTCGTTCACCACCGACCTGCGTTACTTCCGCACCACATCGACCGGTGCAAACAGCTCCGCCGCAGGCCGTGCACAAGGCTATCGGGTATCGGGTTACACCGACGACAACAACGGTGAAATCGACAACAACACCTGGGTTGCGATGATCACTTATGCGAACAGTGGGCACGCGGTGTCGCTGGGGCATCAGCGTGTGGGGGACGGCAGCAACTTCGTTCAGCCCAACCAGGGTAGCCTGATTGATAAAGGTGCGGGTGGCGGCAGCGTTTACTTGCCCACAGACCGCATGATCCAAAGCTTTTCGCGCGCAGGTGAACAGACCAATTTCGGCCAATATTCCTATGACTTCGCACCCTTGGGCGTACCGGGTTTGAAAGCGACCATCGTGTACCTGAAGGGCACTGACATCAAAGCCCAAAACGCCAGCGATCAGTCCGAGTGGGAGCGCGACATGACCCTGGACTATGTCCTTCAATCAGGCACGCTCAAAGGACTTGGCTTCAGCTTGCGCAACGGCAAATCGAACACCGACGCTGGCCGGAATGTGGATCAAAATCGCTTTATCGTTAACTACACTATTTCGCTGCTGTAACCGGCAATCTCATAAAAAACCCGAATTGTTTCGCCATGCCGTTCACTGTAGGAGCGAGCTTGCTCGCGATGGTCGTTAACGATAACGCGTGTTTACTGGCTAAACACGGCGCTCTTGAGTCCATCGCGAGCAAGCTCGCTCCCACAGTGAACCGGGGTTTTTATGGGCAACACATTTCTCGAATATCGTTAATTACCATCCGCTACCTTGCGCTCTATCTCGGCAATTTTTTGTCTGAGTTCCTCGGCCTCCTTTACCTGGGCCGGGGTTAAAGGGGGCGCATTGGTTTCATCAACACTTTCGGGCTCGGGCTCGTTATTACGGTCATCTTTGTTCATGTCGCGTACCTCCATTGGCCTATACATTGGATGCGGCGGTCATGAGCGAGTTCGAGATTTGTTCTGGCGCTAGCCACCTTTGGTCGGTGGTGATGATGACTGTGCGGGATTGGGGCGTGTGCCCCAATCCCGCCGCTTCTATTTTTTGCCAGCCAGCAGCGGAGGGGTTCGAGGCGGGATCATTCGCTTCGTCCCGGTCGACTCAAACGCCGAAGCAATGCGCAGCAGCGACGAATCGTCATAGGCGCGACCGGCAAATGTCAGACCGACGGGCATGCCGATGTCCGGCATGACGCCCATTGGCACGGTGACCGTCGGAACCCCCAGGTGACGGATGGCAAGGTTGCCGTTGGCGACCCAGATGCCGTTGCTCCACGCGATATCCGCAGACGCTGAATCGACATCGGCATTCGCCGGCGCCACGTCGGCGACCGTCGGAAACAGCACCGCATCGAGCCCCAGCCGATCCATCCAGTGTTCAAGGTCGATTCGACGGGTCTGTTCAAGTCCGCGCAGACCGTCAGGCACCGTGACGATCTGGTCCCACGGCGTGATGCCGCGCTCGGCCATCCTCACATACTCGTCCATGCCCGCGACGAGGTCGCCCTCGCGGTTGGGCAGGGTGCCCGGGTCGTGCGGGAAAATCAGCGGCCCGTCCACGTCGATCAGACGGTTCAATGCCGGATCGCCGTTGGCCCGCAGGAAATCATCGAACGCCCAGGCCGTCAGATCCCACAACTCATGGTGTAGGAATTCTTTGGACACCAGGCCTCGGGTAAACACCGTCGGCGCGCCCGGACGATCACCCTCGCAGTTGGAAACGAGCGGGAAATCGACCTCGACCACTTCGGCGCCGGCCGCTTCAAGTGAGTGGCGAGCTTGTTCCCAGAGCCCGATCACCGAGGCGCGGGTGTTGATTCGCTGACCCGTTGGGCCACCGATACCCGGCGCGTCCGCCGTGCCCGCTTCAGGGTCCGCGTTGATGTACATACGGGGAACGCCCAGTCGCTTTCCGGCGAGTGCATCGGTGTTCGCGGCCAGCTCGGCATAGGAGGCGGGACGCACCGAGGCGACACTCGGAATGGGCACCCAGGGTTGCATCCGCCACAGATCACCCCGTGTGTCGGGATCCTCCGCCACCACCACGTCGAGCACCTCCAGGAGGTCCGCCATGGTTCGGGCAAACGGCACGACCACGTCCATCGTCGGCGTCAGCGGCCAGTTCCCGCGCACCGAGATCACCCCGCGCGAAGGCGTGTAGGCACACAGGCCATTGTTGGAGGCAGGACCGCGTCCGCTCGACCAGGTTTCTTCAGCGAGGCCGAAGGCCGCGAAACTGGCGGCGGTTGCAGTCCCAGCGCCATTCGATGAACCCGATGCGAAAGGGGCGGTGAGGTAGTCAGCGTTGTACGGGCTCTCTGCGCGGCCGTAGACCCCGCGCTGCATACCGCCGTTCGCCATGGGCGGCATGTTGGTCTTGCCCAGGCAGATCGCGCCAGCAGCGCGAAGCCGTTCGATGGTGAAGGCATCACGATAAGCCACCAGGTTCACGAAGGCCGGACTGCCAGAGGCGGCGGTCAGCCCCTTCACCAGATAACTGTCCTTGGCCGTATAAGGAATGCCATCGAGCGGACCCAGCGCTTCACCCTTGGCCCGACGGGCATCGGACGCCTGCGCCTCTTTGAGCGCATCGGGATTTCGCACCACCACCGCATTGAGGGCGGTAGGCGTGTCGGGGCCGTCGTAGGCGTCAATCCTGGCGAGGTAAGCCTGGACAAGCTCGACCGCCGTTGTCTGGCCAGACTCAAGCGCCGTACGCAGTTGGGCAATGGAAACCTCGGTGACCTCGATCATGCTGTTACCGCCGACGGCTGAGGGGTGATTCGGTGAATGTTTCCATGACGCTCGACGTTGGGCTCACGGGCATCACTTTTTTCAAAATGGATTCTCATATCGACTCTCGTTGCACTGCCTTAGGCGACAGGGTCTGGACTTACAACCTGAACCGCCTATTTAACACCGAAGCCGGGAGCAGAGAAGGTGATATCGCTAGTTATTTGGGGCAGAGGTCGGGTGCAACTTTTCGTCGAACTGATTGAGCGATACGAACGCAAGCGCTTCGAGGGTATCCAGCGAACGCAAGTGCTGCTGATACTGCTCCAACAGTGTGGCGCGCGCCTCTTGGGAGATATACGGCACGTGATGCGCAACAAAGGTGGGTAACACTGCCATTCCGGTATAGGCCAGCGTGCCACGCAGGATGGGCTGGAGCATATCGTTGAGTTCACCGTGCACGCCGTCCTTGACCAACATGTGAGGTTGGCCACCGATGGTAATGGCAAGCATGGCTTTCTTGCCAACCAAGCCTCCCTGGTCGTAGAAGCGTTTGCCGCCATAGCAAACGCCGGAAATCAGCACTCTGTCTATCCAGCCCTTCATGATCGCCGGCATCGAGAACCAATAGATCGGGAAGTTGAAGATCACAAGATCTGCTTTCAGCAACTTGTCCAACTCCTCCTGGATATCCGGTGCCAGGGTGTGCTGCGAATGGTTGTGACGTTGTTCCAGTGCATACGTCAGGTAGTCGGCATTGGCACGGCTACCAAAATCAGCTGCGCTGGCGATCGGATTCCAGTTCATGGCATACAGGTCGGAAACGTCGACGCAATGTCCTTGCGCTTGTAGTTCTTCGACGGCCAGATTTTTCATGGCTGTATTGAACGACTGCGACTCGTTGTGTGCATGGATAATGAAGATATTCATTGGACAGGCCTCCAGTGAGCGTTAATTGGCAGACCCATCAGCCTGTGATGTCTTTACCAAAGATCCCGCGTGCGATGACCAACTTTTGAATCTCATTGGTACCCTCATAGATCTCGGCGATCTTGCAATCGCGGTAAATCTCTTCGACTCGGTAGTGCGAACCATCAGCCGCGAGTTCGCGCATAAAGCCGTAACCGCCAAAGATCTGTACCGCATCACGGGCAAATTCACCGGCAAGGTTAGTGCCGTACCATTTGGCCATCGCGGCCTCAGGTTCCGGGAAACTGTGCCCTTCGTCCATGCGTAACGCTGCCTTGAGATACAGGTTGCGGGCATTCTCGATTTCAGTGGCGCGCTCAGCCAGCTTGAACTGCCAGTGCTGGAACTGCGCAATGGCTTTACCGAATGCCCGGCGGGTCTTGAGGCGCTCGACACTATGATCAAACAGGGCCTGAGCCATGCCGGTCCCGCTCGCGGCAATCCCGACGCGCCCGTAAGTCAGCGTTTGCAACGCAATCTTGAGACCTTGACCCGGCAGGCCAACAACGTTCGCCGTGGGTACCTTGACGTTGTCAAAGTAGATATCCGCAGTCAACTGACCGTGGTTGCCCATTTTCTTGTCTGGTTCGCCAACACGAACACCTGGCCAATTCAGTTCAACGACCAGCTCGGTCATGCGCTCTCCATCGACGCAGAGCAATACAACGAAGTCAGCGACGGGCGAGTTGGAAATGAAGCGCTTGCGGCCGTTGACGATGTAGCCATCTTCGGTGCGCGTGGCATGGGTGGTCATGGCCTGGATGCTCAGGTCGGTGCTGGCATCTGGTTCGGTAGTGGCAAAGCTCCCGATCTTGTCGCCGTTGAGCAAAGGAGTGAGATAGCGTTGCTTGATCGAGTCTGACCCGTGATTCAGCGCATTGCCTGCGAGAATGCAATGCACGTCAACGATGGCGGCCACCGAGTTCGAATGATAGGCCAACTCTTCGATCATCACGGCAGTGGCTGCGGTGGGGTACTTGAGCCCGCGTCCGCCAATGTCGGCAGCAAATGGGATGCCGAACAAACCTGCCTTGGCCATTTTGGCGAACAGGTCGCTCGGGAAGGCTGCGACGGATTCCTCGGTATGACCAATTGCATAAGCCACTGGTGCGACATGCTCATCAGCAAAGCGACGAACCTCCTGGCGGATAGCCAGGATTTCCTCCGGGGTATTGAGGTCGTGGTACAGGCTGTTCTGGTAGCGGGGAATAGTCGTCTGGGTCATGAGGTCTCTCGTAAGCGGCCTGGAAAGTAACGTGGCGAGAACTGTAAAGAGACGCCTGAGATGGCGTAATAGGCAAAAACGACTGTAAATATGCGAATATCGCCATACCCATTTAAAAAGGTGTCGCCATGCCTACCGTCGCGATTCTAGGATTTGACGATTCTTATGCTTCCGTTATTGGAGGATTTGCCGACATGCTTCAGGTCGCCAATGCGCATATGTCCAGGCAAGGAATGCCGCCAGCCGGATTGTTTGAATGGCATTTCATATCGCAGAGCGGGCGGCCTGTACGTACGAGCAATGGACTTGAACTTGCCATGCGGCCACTACCGCAGAGCCAGAATTACGATCTGGTCTTTATCCCAAGCCTGCATTACCGAGGCTGGCAGCATTTCCAGCAATTTCTGGATAATCAGATAGCCGTGCGCGAATGGCTGATCAAGCAATGGGAGCAGGGTGCATGGCTGTGCGCGAATTGCACGGGTACCTTTCTGCTCGCCGATACCGGCATGCTCGATAACAGAACTGCAACGACCACCTGGTGGCTGGAGGGGCATTTTCGCGAGCGATTCCCGCGGGTCGATCTGCAAATGCGTCCTCTGGTCACTGAATCTGAGCGACTCGTGTGTGGCGGCGCACACGCCACCTTCTTGTTGCAATCGGTCCACGTGCTCAATCAATTTGCGGGAAAGGCGATAGCCATGCAGTGCGCACGCAGCATGCTGATCGATTTGACTCAAACGACACAGACACCTTTGCAGCCACTTATTGCCGACAACACCCACAATGACCCCTTGATTCAGCGCGCACAGAAGTGGCTACAGGATCACCTGGCGGATCAGATACGCATGAAAGACCTGGCAACGAGATTGGCAGTCAGCGAACGTACACTGATACGCCGCTTCAATAGTGTGCTTGAGCAGTCCCCCCTGACCTATTTGCAGAACTTGCGCATCGATACGGCGCGAGCGTTACTGGAAGCCGGCGACCTGAGCACCGAGCGAATCGCTCAATATGTTGGCTATAGCGACATCAGCTCGTTTTCCCGCCTGTTTCGTGAGCGGGTTGGATTTACGCCGGGGGCGTATCGGGCCAGATTTCAGTTACCAAAAGCGGATTAACTGAAAACGCCGTCGATCGGGTCCTGCGCAGGGCCTTTTGTCAGATGCTGTCGTCAGCGACTGTCTGTCTTTGACCTGGACCGGGGATAACCGGTCCGGGGCGGCACGGTAGGACGAATCGCCAACCAGAGTGAGCAATCACAGTACTGCACAGATCGTCTTCGTCGAGGCCTTCTCTGGTCAGCGTACGGTGCTAGCGTGAGGTTTTGATTTTCAGCACTTCGGTGTAGATGGCGTCGACCGTCTGACCGACCTTGAGGTTCTTCATGCGAGCCTGGAGCTCGGGGTCCTCGACCTTGACGACTTTTACTTTTCCTTCTGGAGGAAGCAAGGTCACCTCATGTTTTTTCAAGTCAATGTGGGTGATCTTCGACGTGACCTTGACCTGGCGAAATGCCTCACCGCCCGGATTAGGGTTGTCCTTGTCGGCGCGGGTGATCCCTGTTTTAGTACTGACACCTCTATCGCTGTCGACATCAGTGTCGAGCACGTAGGCAATCGAGCGGGCAACGTGTATGTCGACCTTGTCGCCGACTTTCAGGTTGTGCAGGGCCTTGGCCTTGTCGGTGAGCTGGATGGGTACCGGGTTTTTGTCGGAACCTTCCACAGTGACCTGATAATTCGCCGCATCGACGGCCAGTACGTGCGTAATGATGTGACCCTCCAGAGCAGTACTACCCAGCGGCACATCGGCTGCATGGGCCGCAAAGCTGAAGGTGGACATGAGTGAGGCGAGAGCAACAGCGTGGGCAAGGGACCGGATCGGTTTCATTGGCCTGTTTTCCATATGGTGGCTGACGGGGCAACGCAGCGAATACTGGGTCAGAGCGCGTTGCTCACGCGAAAGCATAGTCACCGATTGCCGATATGCCTGCTCAATGAGTTCTGTTCATTCTGGGTTGAATTTGTTGCCGGGGCACAATCCCGGCCCCCATCCGGTTTTGGCCACCCTCCATCGATGGTTTGTCCTGCGAATTGTCTTCATCTTTATGGTCGTGACAGGATGCTCCACTGAGACAGATGGTAGCGGCAAGTAAAAAAAATGGACTCAAATGCTTGCACATCGACATCTCCAAAACCTGAAGGTCAAGTGGCTTGGATTCAATCCATGGAATCGCATTAGTGGTGTGTGTTTCATAGTGTGGTGCCATGAGTGGTCGCACCCACTATCCCTTCCTGGAGCTTAGGCGATAGCTTGGGTTTTTCTATGGGTTTCGCTGCCCTATAGTTGGACCCGGCTGACTGTGCGGTTGTGAGCAGGGTGGCTCGCAGCAGGACCATGACCATCGGCTAGTGCCCGCAACGTGGGGGATCGTGCCGACATCCGGGCATCCTCTAATTGAATAGCTGAGCTGCAGGCTTTCTTGTTGCGATCGGGGAGGACTGAGTTCTCCAGGACGATGGATTGCAATCGAAGAGCCGGCTGAACCAGCGGGAAAAGGCGCTCAGTTCGGAAAAACCCAGAACGCCAGCAATCTCGCTCAAGGGATGATGGGGGTTTGCCAGGTAACGCGTCGCCAGTTCCCCGCGTACCTGATCCAGCAGTGAAGAAAACGTCTCACCCTCCCGCGTCAGTTGCCGATGCAGCGTCCGTCTGTCACGTCCCAGGTGGGCCGCTACCTGTTCCACCGAGCAGCGTCCAGTGGGCAGCAGCACCCAGATCATCTGGTGCACCTGCTCCAACAGGGCAGTTCTGGAGTCTTCGCGAATACTTTTCAGGTACTGATGAACGCAGCGGGCCATTTCTGGATCGGCACTGGGCAGGGCCCGGTCGAGATCGCTGGTGCGGCAGACAATGCCGTCCATCAAGCAGTTGAACTGTACAGCCGTGCCGAACACACGCTGATGCCGGCTATCGTCCAGGGTAGCGCAGTGACGGAAACAGACCGCTGAAGGATGCCAGTGATTACCGAGCAAGGCCTTCAGCATTCGGTGAGTAACCGCTACCGCCAACTCCACCGACTGGCGCACAAACAAGTGGCTGACCGTCACCAGCTCAAGCCGTAACACAGCCACACCGCCGCTTTCCTCGATATCCAGGACCAAACCCTGATTGTGCAGATAGAGGAATTCCTGGAGCGCCTTCAAGGCTGAACGCAGGGTTGGCTCGCGCCATAACAGTGCCAGGGGCCCGAGATTGGAGGCTTTGCGACTTTCTGCCATGCGCAGGCCGAAATCTTCTACGCCGGCCTCCCGCGCCGAACTGTCCAGCAACCGTGCCACTGCTTCGATGGAAATTTTCAGGTCCGGCTGCAACAAGCAGCGTGGATCAAGACCGACAAGACGCAGTTGCTGCATGGGCTCGACGTTCAACGAGCGGGCAATTTCCGCGTAGTTGGTGAGGCTGGCACTTCGAACAAGACCTTTCATTGAGGATTTACCCATACGTTGCATGTGTCCCGAGATGTCATGTCCGCGCCCCCTATAGTCAATACAGGTGGCATCGGCACGCTTAGAGTTGAAAGCAACCACTCAACCTTGAGGAACTGCAAATGAATGACGATCAAACCAAACCCGGTACCCCTACCTGCGATGCCATGCGTGATTCTGGAAACTGGAATCACGCCTGGGACCCGCTGGCCGAGCTGGATGCCGAGTGGATGGAAAAGTTTGTCGGCATGGCCACACACCCGATACGCAAGGGGATTCTGGACCCCAAGACCTTCGAATTGATCGCCATCGCTGTCGATGCCTCCTGCACTCATATGTATGCCCCGGGTGTGCGTCGCCACATCCGCAAGGCACTCGAACTGGGCGTCAGCGTCGAGGAAATACTGGCGGTGCTGCAGTTGACTACGATACTGGGCATCCACAGCATGGCGCTGGGCGCCCCGATTCTCATCGAGGAAGCGCAGAAGCTGGCTGTCGATGGTCCGGTGAAAGGCACGTTCTGAATTCATCACGTCACTCCTCGCTCGGATGCGAAGGCCGGACCGGCCTTCGCAGACCCACGCTTTACAATCCCCAATGCAGCAATAGCAGCACCAGGCCAACGAGAAACACGGTTTCCCCCACCATTAAAAGAATCGGCTTGATGCCGATCGTGGCGAGTTCCTTGAGCTGGGTTTTCATGCCCAAGGCGCTAATGGATATCACCAGGCACCAACGCGACAGCTCGTTGACGAAGCCCTGCACCGCTGGCGCGACCCAACCGGTGCTGTTGATACAGGCCAGGATCAGGAAGCCGACGGCGAACATGGGAAGCAGTGGAGGGCGCTTGCCAGTTGGGTCCGCACCCTGCGCACGAGTGATCAGCGTGGCGCAGAGAATGACCGGCAAAAGCATTGCCACCCGCATCAGCTTGACCACGGTGGCGGTGTCGCCGGTCTCGGTGGACATGCTATAGCCGGCGCCAACCACCTGGGCGACGTCATGGATGGTGGCACCGAGAAAAACACCGGCCACTTGCGGCGGCAACGCGAACCAGTTCGCGATCATCGGGTAGAGAATCATCGCCAAAGTGGACAGCGCCGACACGCCAATCACGGTGAACAGGGTAGCGCGCTCCTTTTGCGGATGGTTGGGAAGCGCAGCAGCCAGGGCCAGGGCTGCTGAGGCGCCGCAGATCGCCGTGGCACCACCGGTGAGCATGCCGAAGAGGCGATTGAAGCCCAGCGCCTTGGCCGCCAGGATCGAAACGGCAATCGTCACCACCACCAGAATGACCACCAGTGCCACCGGCTTCCAGCCCAGCGTGGCGATCTGCTCCAGAGTGATGCGCATTCCCAGCAGGGCTACACCGAGGCGCAGAACAACGCGTGCGGTGAACTCGATACCGGCCTTGCACTTGCCCTCGCCGGATAGAAAATTCATCGCAATGCCAAGTAGCAACGCGAACAGCATCACTGGCGCACCATAGTGCTCAGAGAGGAAAGTCGCCGCTGTTGCAACGATCACGCTGACGATTAAACCCGGCGCGAGGTCGAGTGCGCGGGTGTGAATATTGACGAGAGCGATTGAGCTCATGAAGTGGAGTCCTCGCTGGCGATGCCGTGGGGATGTGGAAACGGGCAGGTGATTAACTCTAGGGCGACGGCTGTTTGAGAACTTCTCATTTCATGCCAGGCACCTTTCAATTGATGCCAAAGACCGCCGACGGGCCTAATGCCGCTGAGTAACCTGTGGCGAGGGAGCTTGCTCCCGCTGGGCAGCGGAGCAGCCCCAAAAATGGGCCTGCTGCGCAGTCCAGCGGGAGCAAGCTCCCTCGCCACAGATGCAGTGTGCGGCGTCGTTCAACCGACCAGAATCGTTTCAGTCGAACTGCCCGAGGTCGCGAGTGCGCGCAAGTCTTTACGCAATATCTTGCCCACCGTGGACTTGGGCAATGCCGCCAGGAACCGCACGTGGCGGGGTATTTTGTAGGCCACAAGATGCGCGCGGCAGTGCTCGATCAGCATGGCTTCATCGAGCGTGGCATTGGCGGCCTTGACGACGTACAGGCATACGGATTCACCGCTGCGCTCATCCGGCATACCGATCACGGCGCACTCGCTGACACCTGTGCAGCTGGCAACAACGGCTTCCACCTCGTTGGGGTAAACGTTGAAGCCCGAGACAATGATCAAGTCCTTCTTGCGATCGACGATCTTGAGTAAGCCGTTGGTGGAAAAGATGCCGATATCGCCGGTGCGCAAATAGCCATCGGCCGTAAACGCAGTGGCGTTGGCAGTGGGTTTTTGCCAGTAACCGGACATGATCTGCGGCCCCTTGGCGCAAATTTCTCCGGCCTCGCCGAGCGTGGCCGGTTGGTCATCGTCCTTGAGCAGCACGATGTCGGTCGAAGGCAACGGCAAACCAACGGCTGCAGAGAAATTGCTCCGTCCCATGACGTTCAGACACAGGATGGCCGACGTCTCGGAGAGGCCGTAGCCTTCGAGGATTTCCTGACCGGTGATGTGCTTCCACTGCGCCGAAGTTGCCGGCAGTACGGCGGCGCCACCGCCAATGGCCAGTCGCAAGCGCGAGAAATCCACTTCGCCAATGCGTGGATGGCGCACCAGTGCGCCGTACAAAGTATTGACCCCTGTCAACAGCGTCGGCCGGGCCGCGATCAGCGTGTCGACCAGATCATCGCTATTGCGCGCATCGGGGATCAGCCAATTCTCGGCCCCGGCCGAAAAGCAGGTCAGCAGATTCACCATCAGAGCAAACACGTGGAACAACGGGAGTGCCGTGACCACAACGTTGTCACCGTCAGTGTCGAACATGTCAGGGAGAAAAGCGCGCGCCTGCATAATGTTGGCGATCAAGTTGCGATGAGAGAGGGCGGCACCTTTTGAGGGGCCAGTGGTACCGCCGGTGTACTGCAGAAAGAGCAAGTCATCACCCGTCAGGTCGACCGGTGTAACTGGCAATGCGCTGCCCAAGCGCAGGGCATCGTCGAAACGCGTCAACGGGAATCTCTGCGATGATTGGGTATCGATGTCGGCGGTCACCACCGCCCCGTCCAAGGTGTCGCCGGGGTGTACCACGATGACTTTTCTGATGGTTGTGCCGACCAGTATCGTTTCCAGTGTCGGGAGCGCACTGGCGATGATGACAATGGTCTGGGCCCCAGCGTCGTTGAGCTGGTGCAAGAGCTCTTGCGCGGTGTACGTCGGATTAACGTTAACCTGGGCTGCGCCGGCTCGGAGGACACCGAACATCGCAACGGGAAATGCCGGAATATTGGGCAGCATGACCGCGACACGATCCCCACGACGCACACCTTCATGCTGCAGGTAGGCAGCAAATGCGCACGACTGCCGGTTGACATCGGCATAACTGAGTGAGTGCCCGAAGCAGCGGAATGCTGTGTGGCCTGCATAACGCTGCATTGCCTCTTGCGCCATCGCCACGATAGAAGGCCAGGCATCGGGGTTGATGTCCGTCGGTACGCGGGCGTCGTAACTCTGTTGCCAATGACGAGGAGGGGTGAAGGAAGTGGTCATGATCAACCTGCTTTTGAAGTTATTGTTGATGGGTGATGGGGACGGGCAGAGTGATACGCACGCGACCTTCGACGACCTCGACGGGATAGGCGCGCACGGTCATGCCGCCACCGCGCATGCAGCCAGTGGCAAGGTCGAAACGCAGTCCATGGGCGGGACATTGCACGAAGCGACCGTCGAGTTTGCCGAACAACAGCGAGGCGCCGGAGTGCGGGCAACTGTCGTTGATGGCGTAAATCTGACCCTCGATATTGAACAACGCGATATCGATGCCGTCGGACTGCACGCGAGCGCGTTTACCCATGCCCAGATCGACAGAGACGGGCACATCCAGGGTACGAGTCATGATTTGGCCTCTAGCGTGCGGGAGACGCTTGGACGAGGGCTTTCGCGTGCCATGGCGCTCGTCTCAGGAACAGGGCTGAGGACACACGCGTTCCAGATCAGTGCGGTAGTTGCGTACCCCCACCATCAGCGCCAAGGCAGCTGCAACGCCTGCCAATGGCAGCAGTTGTAGCGCCGAGGCGAGGCCAATGCGATCGGCGAGCAAGCCGGTGACGAAGGGGCCGGGGGCCATGCCCAGCAGATTGTTTGCAATGGCCAGCGTGGCCATTGCGGTGCTGTGAAGCGCGGGGGGAGTAAGGTCGGCGACCATGGTGCCGGAGGGGCCGACGACGCCACCGCCAACGAACATTGCCAGGCCGATCATGACCAGTTGTCCCATGCCCACCGGAAGCTGAAAAGCCACGGCCAACAGAGCACTGCAGAGCAGGCAGTAGCCCATGGTCAACCTGATCTTGCGCGTTGGTGAGCCGTGACACAGTCGGTCGGCGATGGCACCGCACAATGGCATGCCGACCGCCGTGCAGAGCATGAAGATCGCGGCGACTGCACCCGCCTGGGTGAGCGGCATGTCGTAGAAACGATTGAGGTAGCTGGGCAGCCAGGTCAGCAGGGCGCCGACGGTGAACAACTGCAGGCCACTGCCGATATAGACGCTCAGCACCGAAGACGTCGAGAACAGGGTTCTGAGCGGAGGATGGACCTTGGGCAGACCCGAGTCCGCACTCTGGCGAGGCGATTCGATGCGAGCAGGCCTGACGACCAGTGCGTACACAGCCGTCAGTGCAATGCCATAGATCGCCATGCCAACGAAGGACGCACGCCAACCGAAATGTGTCGCGAGGACGCCGCCCAGACCGATGCCGAGTACGGAACCGACCATGCTTCCGGCCAGGAAAGCGCCGGTTATTGTGGACCGTTGCTGCGGCGGAAAAATGCTCAACACCACGGCAAGACCGACGCTGCCATAGGCTGCCTCGCCGACGCCGATGAAGAAGCGCGCCACGAACATTTCCTGATAGTTGGCAGCGAAGCCGCACACCAGGGTGGCCAGACTCCAGATGGAGGCCATAAGGATGAGGCTGCGGACACGCCCCCAGCGATCAGCGAATAACGATAGCGGAAAGGCCAGCACGCCGACGGCGATGGCGACGACGCTGGAAAGCGCGCCCAGCTCGGAATCGGAGAGGCCCCAGTCAGCCTTGAGCTGCGGAAAAACCACCGTCAGCACCTGCCGTGACATGAAGTCTGACAGCAGCAGTCCGAAGGTCAGGGCGAAAACCACCCAGGCGTAGGGTCGGGCGATACGTCGCCAGGTGTCACCGCCTATTTCTATTGGGGCGTGCAAAGTCACGAAGACTCTCCTCTCGTTACGGCCGCGTTCATTGCGCAGCTCTTGTAAATTGGGTGCCGCGATACGTGCGGAGTGCGCTCATGTACAGGGAACGCGCACCCCGCAAATTTGACTCAGCCGTGTTGCGTAAAGCCTTTCTGGCCAGGCTTGCGGTTTGGCGCAAAGCCATTCTCGGCCAGCGTCTCATCGGCGTCCTTGTAGAACGTGCCGATCTTGTAGATCTCACGGGCTTCTTTGCCGTTGGCCACTTCGCGCCCCATTTCCCTGGAAATGCGCACCAGTTGCTCGATCTGCTCGACATTGCTCATCTTGCGATCACGGCTTTGCGTCCAGAGGTTGTCCTCGGTGCCGCAACGCACATGCATCCCCATGGCAATCGCCATTACGTTTAGTGGCAGCACATTGAGCATGGCGGTTTCCAGGGTCAGCACGGAACCGTCCGGGCAGGCACGCACGAAGTTCGCCAGGTTGTAGAGGTTAGGGGCGTCGGAGCCGCCACCAATCGCCACCCAAGTCAGGACCAACGGCACATTGCACACGCCACGGCGCATCATGCGCTCGACCGTTTCGAACGAGGGGATGTTGCCAAGCTGGAATTGCGCCTGGATGCCACTGGCCGAGAGACGCTTGATGTGTTCCTCGACCCACTCGGGGCCGGCCGGAATGGTCATCTCGCGGTAGGCGCGATAGATCTCGGGCGTGGCAATGCTGGTGCCGGCGAGATCGGCTTCGCACATCTGCTCGACGATGTTCATCTGGTTGCTGTTGATGGCAATCGTCACTTGGTCGGGCACCGGCGAGAGTTCGGCGAGCATGTGGCGCGTGTCATCGGAGAGCCATTTGGCGACGTCGCTGTCATCCTCCGGGGCGAAGGAAATCGAGCCACCGACCTGAATGATCATGTCCGGCACCGCTTCGCGGACGCCGGCGATCAATTCATTGAACTTGGACAGTCTCTTGGAACCCTTGCCATCCAGCTCGCGGACATGCAGGTGAAGTACAGTGGCGCCGGCGTTGTAGCAGTCGACCGCCATCTGAACCTGCTCTGCCATGGTGACCGGAATGTCTTCCGGGAAGTCCGAAGGCATCCACTCGGGAGCGTAGGGCGCAACGGTGATGACGAGCTTCTGTTGATTTTCGGGGTGCAGGGATCCGTCGAGAAAGTTCATGCATGTCTCCAGTCTGTTGTTGTTTTTGTGCTTTTCAAGGTGTTGATGACGCTGGTTCATGGCTTGTACTTTGAGGCAGATGGCAGGTGAAAACCTCTCAAGACGTGCCAAAAACCTTTCATTACGTGCCAGCGGCAGCGTGTTATAGGGTCGGTGCGCTCGTTGCGTGAGTTTTCAATCGGTGCCATATAATCGAGTGCAGGCCTCGCTGATATCGCGGCCGACATCACTGGAGAATGTGCGATGGGAGCGTTCGTAAGAGCTGCAACTCTCAAGAATTACAGGGAGGTGGCCCAGAGCCTTGGTTTGAATCCGAGCGAGATGCTGCAAGGCGTCGGTCTGACGCCGGCCATGCTGAACGACCCGGAATGCATGCTACCGCTGGAGGCGGCGCTCAAGCTGCTGGAAAGCTCGGCGGCTCGCTCATCCTGCCCGACCTTTGGCCTGCGCATGGCAGAGGCCCGACGACTCTCGGACCTCGGTGCCATCAGCTTGCTGTTCAGTCATCAGCGCACACTGCGCGATATGTTGCTCACCAGTATCGAGTATCGGCATCTGCTAAATCGGACGCTGGCCATGAACCTGGAAACGGTGGGAAACACGGTGCTGATCCGTGATGAAATCATGGCCGAGGCGGGCGTACCCAAGCGTCAAGCCGCCGAACTGGCAATCGGCATCCTGCACCGTACGTGCAAATCGCTTATGGGTAGCGACTGGCATCCGCGCAGCATTCATTTCAGCCATGAGGCCCCGGCAAGCCTGCAGGACTACACGCGATTCTTTCGTTGCCGGGTGGTGTTCGACGCCGAATTCGATGGCATCGTCTGTAATGGCGCGGATATCGATCAACTCAATCCGCAAGCCGACCCGGCGATGGCTATTTACGCTCGCCAGTTCATGGACTCGATGGCAGGAGCTAGTGAGCACTCGGTGATTTTCGATGTGCGCAAGGCGATCTATTTGTTGATGCCGGTCGGGCGCGCCACCATCAATCAGGTTGCCTATGCCAAAGGCGTCAGCGTGCGAACTCTGCAACGAGAACTCGACGAGGCCGGCCTGACATTTTCCGAGTTGCTGAACGCTGTGCGTCGCGAACTCGCCTTGCATTACATGGCAAACAAAAATTATTCCCTGCAACGAGTGGGCATGATGATTGGTTACGCGGTTCCGACTTCATTTACTCGCTGGTTTTGCGTTGAGTTCGGTTGTTCGCCACGGGAATGGCGAAGCCGGGCCAAGCAGGTTGGCAGCGATTCGCCCACCTGGCAGGTCGATGTCCCGCTAAGTCAAGGCTGATGCCCACGTCTGGGCGACACTGCGTTCTCCCCCAAGACGGAGTGTTCACCCATGAAAATGAATGGTCGAGTTGCCTTGATTACCGGTGGCGCAGGTGGGTTGGGCCAAGCCATTGCCCTGCGCATGGCCAGTGAAGGCGCCAATGTGGTCATTTGCGACATCAACGAACAGGCGCTTGAAACCACACGTGCCATGATCGAGGAAGTCGGTGCGCAATGCCTGGCCCTGCGCTGCGATGTCTCGTCGAGCGCTGATGTGAACGCCATGTTCGGCCAGATCGACGCGCGTTTCGGCACACTGCACATCCTGGTCAACAATGCCGCCTTGGTGCCGGATAAACCGCATGATGATGAGCGACGCAAGCGTCATTACGCGCTGGTAACCCAGCCGCTGCCCCGTCAGTCGCTGGAGATCACCCGCAATATGGACGATGCAGAATGGAAGCGCTTCTGGGCGGTGAACGTCGACGGCGTGTTCTATTGCACCCGCGCGGCCTTGCAGCGCATGGAGCCACAGGGCTATGGCAAGATCATCAACATCGCCAGCATTGCCGGTATTTCCGCCATGGGTGCGCATAGCCCGCACTACTCCGCAGCCAAAGGCGCGGTGATTGCCTTCACCCGCGCGGTGGCCTACGAGGTGGCCGGTGCCAATGTGCAGGTCAATGCAATCTGCCCGGGTGGCGTACAGACCCCGGCCTTCGAGCGCTACATGGATCAGCAATCGCCTGAGCAACTCAGCGTGTTCAAACAGGTCATGCCTCTGGGGCGTTTGGGCAAGGGCGAGGAATACGCGGCGCTGGTATCCCATCTGGCTTCCGATGAGTGCTACCTGGTCGGTTCGATCATCAACGCCGGTGGCGGTACCTACATCTGAGGTTTTTCGGGGCGTCCTGTTGGGTGTCCCGAAATGTCAAACCGATGCCCCGATAAGTCAATCCGGATCAAAGCGATGCTCTTAGAGTGAGTTCCGGGACAACCGCTTACCCACCCGTAGCATGAACTCCTAATACCCGTCGTTAGCCGCAAGGCTGGAGCAAGCCCCTGACCTGGTCGACTACCGAGACCAGGACAGGAGTCAGCAGCCGTGCCTGACGTCAAGCCACAACAAAAACAATAAAGGTGTATCACCCGATGAAGAGTCGCAACCTCCTGTCCGCGCGGCACCAACTGCTTGCCACGGCTATCCTGGCTACGAGCCTGCCGGCCGCCCATGCCTTTGAACTGGACACAGGCAGCGAAGACTGGGCCATCCGTTTCGACAATACCGTCAAGTACAACTATGGCGTGCGTACGGAGAATGCCGACAAGCGCATCCTGGGTACGCCCAATAGTAACGACGGTGATTACAACTTCCGCAAGGCCGGCACTAACATCACCAATCGTGTCGATCTGCTGACTGAACTGGATCTGGTCTATCAAAGCAAGATGGGCTTTCGTGTCAGCACTGCGAGCTGGTACGACAAGGCTTACGAGAACACCGGCTCGAACTCCAACCCGTTCGTCAATGGCAACGATGATTACTCGTCGATTGCCGGGTTTGGCGGGCATCCGGCAGCGCCAGCCATTTTTGGCAGCCCGCACCTGAGTAACTATGCCCAGCGTTACTACAACGGCCCGTCGGGTGAAGTCCTTGATGCCTTCGTGTTCTACAACGCCCAAGTTGGCGACGAGTCTCTGATCAATATCAAGGCGGGTCAGCACAATGTGTTCTGGGGCGAGACCATTCTCAACCCGGTGCATTCGATCAGTTATGGCCAGTCCGGCCTCGACCTGGCCAAATTGGCGGCCTCGCCGGGCACGGAAGCCAAAGAACTGTTCGTTCCGCGCAATCAGATTTCAACCACCTTCACCCTCACCCCCGAACTGACCTTCGGCGCTCAGTATTTCCTTGATTGGGATGGCGCGCGCTTGCCTGAGGCCGGTACCTACTACAGCGGGTCCGACGTGGTCGGCTTCGGCGCTCAGTCGTTTCTTCTGGGGCATACGGGTGGTGCGGGGCTGGCCGGGCCGAACGGCACGCTGACGACCGTCCGCCGCGGCCATGACTACACCCCGGACAACCAGGGTGACTGGGGGCTGATGGTCAAATGGTCGCCCGAGTGGCTGGATGGCACCCTGGGTGCCTACTACCGCAAGACCTCGGACATTCTCCCTCAAGCGGTCCTGGACACTCGAGGCCTGACTAGCGTGGGCGGCGTAGCAGGGCTGCGTAACTCGATCAGCACCGCCACCTATGAATTCGCCTATGGCGATGACATCGATATCTACGGGCTGAGTCTGTCCAAGGAAGTGGGCGGTGTCAGCGTCGGCAGTGATTTGAACATTCGCCACAACATGCCGCTGGCCAGCATTCCGGCGATCATCAGTGCCCCAGGTGCCGGTGGGTTGGCGGCAGGTCTTGGCCTGCTCCCTGCGCGTAGTCCGGCTACCGGCGTGATCACGGATGTGCCAAAGGACGGTGACAGCCTGGCCGCCACGGGCGACACGCTGCACTGGACCATCAATGGTCTGGTCTCTATCGCCAAAACCCCGTTTTTCGATTCGGCCAGTCTGTTGGGCGAGCTGTATTACAGCAACCTGTTGAGCCTCGATAGCAAAAACAAGGCGCTCTATAAGGGCGAAGACACCTATCACGGTATCGACAAACCTACCCGGGACAACTGGGGCATCGCCGTCAATTTCACGCCGACCTGGTACCAGGTGTTTCCCGGTGTGGACCTGAGCGCACCGATGTCGGTCAACGTCGGCATCGACGGCGTTTCGCCTGTGGTAGCAGGTGGTGCGAAAGACGCCGGCAACTACGCCGTCGGGATCGGTGCTGCCATCTATAACAAGTATTACGTAGACCTCAAGTACGTCGACGCCTTCGGCAAAACCACCAACTGTGACGACGGCGCAAACGATGGTTCAACCCCTAACGCCCTTGATGCCACGCAGCGTTACACCTGCTACGCGGGCGGTCTTGCGTCCGCCTCCGGCTCCGGTGCCACCGAGGATCGGGGAGCCGTTTACCTGACCCTGAAAACCACCTTCTGATCCACCCATTGCCAAGCGCAAGCAGGAGAACAATAAGATGAAATTCGCCTATACCCTGATGGCCGCCTCCCTGGCCCTGGCCCTTGCGGGGCCATCCCACGCAGCTGTCGACGCCACCGAAGCGGCCAAATTGGGTAACCAGTTGACCCGGATCGGCGCCGAGAAAGCCGGTAATGCCGACGGTTCCATTCCGGCTTATGAGGGGGGGTTGACCACTCCGCCGGCCGGCTTCAAGGCGGGTGACAAAGGGCGCCCCGATCCGTTCGCTGCAGAAAAACCGCTGCTGGTGATCGACGGCAAGAACGTCGACCAGTACAAGGGGCAACTGACCGCGGTGACCGCCGAGCTGGCCAAGCGTTATCCCAGTTTCAAAATCGAGGTCTTCCCGACCCATCGTACTGCCGCGCTGCCTTCGGGCGTGCTGGACAACACGGTAAAAAATGCCACCGCGGCTCGCTCGACCGACGGCGGCAATTCCATCGAAAATGCGCTGCCAGGCATACCATTTCCGATCCCGAAGACAGGCGCCGAGGCCATCTGGAACCACTTGCTGCGCTACCAGGGCGTCAATATCCAGAGCAAGTACGACAACTGGAACGTCGACTCCGCCGGTGTAGCCAGCCTGGCCACGACCGGCATCGCGCAGATCAACTATGCCGCCTATGACGACCTGTCCAAACCGCTCGCGGCCGCGGACACCTATTACCAGATCAAGTTGGCCTTCACCGGTCCAGCCCGTCGTGCCGGTGAGGCTGTGCTGCTGCGTGATGCGGTCAACCCACTGGTGCAACCGCGCCGTGGTTGGCAATACCTGCCGGGGCAGCGTCGCGTGAAGCTGGCGCCGAGCCTGGCCTACGATACGCCTAACCCAGGCGCCGCTGGAGCCTCTACCTGGGATGATTCTTTCGTATTCAACGGTGCGCTGGACCGCTATGACTGGAAGTTGATCGGCAAGCAGGAAATGATCGTTCCGTACAACACCTACCGTGTGACTTATCAGAACGATTTGAAGCCGATGATGACCCCGAACCACCTGGCGCCGGATTTCGTTCGCTGGGAGAAACATCGCGTATGGGTGGTCGAGGCGACCCTTAAAGCGGGAGCACGTCACGTTTACGCCAAGCGCCGCTTCTATCTGGATGAGGACAGCTGGGTCGCACTGGCATCCGACCAATACGATGCGAACGGCCAGTTGTACCGAGGCGTTTACTCCTTCCTCAGCCAAAGCTATGACCAACAGGTGCCGGATGCCTCGCCTTACCTGAGCTACGACCTGGTCGGCGGCACCTACAGCGCCGTCGGCTTTCCAGGCCCATACGGCGGCATCAAGTACAGCGAGGCGCTGAGCAAGACTCAATGGTCACCGGAATCGCTGGCGGGTGCCGGTATCCGCTAATTGCTTCGTCGTCATTCTCTACTGCCCGATGTGTGATCGGACAGTTCTTGCGCCGGGTTGTGCTTGTGTGCAAACCGGCGCCTTTTGCCATGAGGGCGCGCTATGTGCTCCTACAATAAGAAAATCGTGAAGCTGGCGCTGGTCGTGATGCTGACGCTGCAGAGCGTCGTTCAGGCAGCCAGCTTTGTTGACGTGCTGGATCTGCCGGCCCAGCCGAGTGCCCTGGCCGTGCGCAGTCCTTTGCTGGGCGTTTCCCATGCGGGACAGCGTCTGGTCACGGTGGGTCAGCGCGGGCACATTCTTTATTCAGATGATGAAGGCCGGAACTGGCAGCAGGCCGTCGTGCCGGTCAGCTCTGACCTCAATGCCGTGAGTTTCCCCACCGCCGAGCAGGGCTGGGCAGTGGGCAACGATGGCGTGGTGTTGCACAGCAGCGATGCCGGCGCGACCTGGAGCAAGCAGCTCGATGGCCGCCAGATCGGCGAGCTGATGCTCAAGCATTACACCGCCTTGGCCAATGCCGAGCCGGATAACGAACAATGGGCCGGGCTGGCCGCCGACAGCCAGCGGCTGATCGAGGAGGGCGCCGACAAGCCGTTTCTCGACGTCTGGTTCGCCAATGACAAGCTCGGTTATGCGGTTGGTGTCTTCAACCTGATTCTACGCACCGAGGATGGCGGGCAGCACTGGACCCCGTTTCAGGACCGCACCGAGAACCCACAGGGTTTTCACCTCAACGCCATTGCCTCAACGGGTGATGCGCTCTACATCGCAGGCGAACAAGGCCTGCTGCTCAAATGGGACGAAGCCGGGCAGCGTTTCGTGGCACTGCAGACACCTTATCAAGGCAGCTTTTTCGGTGTGGTCGGCCAGCCTGGCGAACTACTCGCCTATGGTCTGCGCGGTCATGTGTTTCGCAGCACCGACGGCGGCCTCAGCTGGACCCGGCTCGAAAGCGGTCTGCAGGTCAGCATCACTTCTGCCACGCTGGACGTCGATGGCCATTTCCGGCTGTTCACCCAGGCCGGGCACATGCTCAGGAGCAGCAACGGCAATGCCCCGCTGCAACTGATGCCACAGGCACAACAATCACCGGTGGCCGGCGCGACCCTGGCCGCCAATGGCGCGCTGGTGCTGGTCGGCAGTCGTGGCGTGCGTACGCTGTCCATCGAATAACGATAAGAATTAGAGCGAGTACCCAGACATGGGCAATTTGAAGCAAGACACCATGCCGGTGATCCGCGAACTGCCGGACTTCGACCGGCGCTCCGGCAATCTGCTGGAACGGCTGGTGTTCAACCATCGCCCGCTGTTCATGCTGCTCATGGCGCTGGCGACCGTGGTGCTGGGTTACATGGCCGTGACTCGACTGGAGCTGCGCCCCAGCTTCGAAAAGATGATTCCGCAGAGTCAGCCGTACATCCAGAACTACCTTGAGAACCGCCAGTCGCTGCGGGGGCTGGGCAATTCAGTGCGCGTGGTGGTGGAAAACACTCAGGGCGATATTTTCGATCCGGACTACCTGACGGTCCTCAAACAGGTCAACGACGAACTGTTCCTCACCGAAGGGGTTGATCGCGCCTGGATGAAGTCGCTGTGGAGTCCTGCGGTGCGTTGGACCGAAGTTACCGAACAAGGCTTCCAGGGCGGCCCGGTGATGCCCGACAGTTATCAGGGTTCGCCGTCGGACATTGAACAGCTGCGCCAGAACATCAACCGCGCCGGCATCGTCGGCAGTCTGGTCGCCAGCGATTTCAAGTCGAGCATGCTGGTCGTGCCGCTGCTGGACAAAACATCGGCCACTGGCCAGAGCCTCAACTACCATCAGTTTTCGCGGATGCTCGAAGAAAAACTGCGCGACAAGATCGAGTTCGCCAGCGGCACCCCACACAAGGCCGGGGTGGAGGGCACGGGCAAGTACAAGGTCAGGGTGATCGGCTTCGCCAAGCTGATGGGTGACCTGATCGACGGTCTGATCCAGGTGATGATGTTCTTCGGCCTGGCGGTGGTCACCTCGCTGGTCATCATCTACCTCTACACCCGTTGTGTGCGCAGCACGTTGCTGGTGGTCGGCTGTTCGCTGATCGCGGTGGTCTGGCAGCTGGGCATCGTCGCCTGGCTGGGTTATGCCATCGATCCGTATTCGATCCTGGTGCCGTTCCTGATCTTTGCCATTGGCGTGTCTCATGCAGCGCAGAAGATGAACGGCATCATGCAGGACATCGCCCGTGGCACCCATAAACAGGTGGCCGCACGCTACACCTTCCGTCGCTTGTTCATTGCCGGTGTCACCGCGTTGCTGGCCGACGCGGTGGGCTTTGCCGTCCTGATGTTGATTGATATCCCGGTGATTCAGGACCTGGCGATCACCGCCAGCATCGGTGTGGCCGTGCTGATCTTCACCTCGCTGTTGCTGATGCCGGTGGCGCTGTCTTACATCGGCGTCGGGCGCAAGGCGGCCGAGCGGGCGCTGAAGATCGACACTCGCGCCGCGCAGAGTCGGGGGTTTGGCAAGCTGTGGGATTTACTCGACCGTTTCACCACGCGCAAGTGGGCCATCGGCACCGTGCTGGTGGCGGTGTTGCTGGGTGTCGGCGGTTTCGTAGTCAGCCTGCAGTTGAAGATCGGCGACCTCGACAGCGGCGCCCCGGAGCTGCGCGCTGACTCGCGCTATAACCGTGACAACGCCTACATCACCAGCCACTACGCGCTGTCCAGCGACCTGTTCGCGGTGATGATCAAAACCCCGGCGGAAGGCTGCCTGAACTACCAGACCCTGGTACTGGCTGACCGCCTGGCCTGGAAACTGCAGCAACACCCAGGGGTGCAGGCCACCGTGTCACTGGTCAATGCGGTACGCCAGATTACCGCGGGCACCTACGAGGGTAACCCCAAGCTCAACAGCATCCAGCGCAATCAGAACGTGCTGAACTACGCGGCGCAACAGGCCTCGGTCAACGCTCCGGAGCTGTTCAACACCGATTGTTCGGTGATGCCGGTGATCGCCTTCCTCAAGGATCACAAGGCCGAGACCCTGGACGCCGTGGTGGCCATCGCCGATCAGTTCGCCAAGGAAAACAGCAGCGAGGATCGCCAGTTCCTGCTGGCTGCCGGCAACGCCGGTATTGAGGCGGCGACCAACATTGTGGTGCGCGAGGCCAACCGCACCATGCTGCTGTATGTCTACCTGGCGGTGACCCTGTTTTGCCTGATCACTTTCCGCAGCTGGCGCGCCACGCTGGTGGCCTTGCTGCCGCTGGTGCTGACCTCGATTCTTTGCGAAGCCTTGATGGTGGTCATGGGCATCGGCGTGAAGGTGGCGACCCTGCCGGTCATCGCCCTGGGCGTCGGAATCGGCGTGGACTACGCGTTGTACCTGCTCAGTGTGCAACTGCAGTATCAACGCCAGGGCCTGTCGCTGTCGGAAGCCTACCGCAATGCCGTGGCATTCACCGGACGGGTAGTGGGCCTGGTCGGTATCACTCTGGCTGCCGGGGTCATCTGCTGGGCCTGGTCGCCGATCAAGTTCCAGGCCGACATGGGCATCCTGCTGACCTTCATGTTCCTGTGGAACATGCTCGGAGCGCTGATCCTGATTCCGGCGCTGTCGTACTTCCTTCTGAATGGCGAACGGCGCAAGCACGGAATCGTCACGCAGCCAGCAACCTCCGTTGTCCTGCCCGGTCAAGGTGAAGTCCCCTAGTGTTCTTATCCTATTGCCGATAACAAATTCCGAAATCGGGCGATGCCCAAACACCCTCCGAGCGATTCGATAATGGCTGACTACAAAGCTCCCCTGCGCGATATGCGCTTCGTTCTCAATGAAGTGTTCGAAGTTTCCAAACTGTGGTCCCAACTGCCGGCCTTGGCCGACGTAGTGGACGAAGACACCACCAGCGCCATCCTCGAAGAAGCCGGCAAAGTCATCGCGGGTACCATTGCCCCGTTAAACCGCAGCGGCGACGAAGAAGGCTGCTCCTGGACCAACGGCGCAGTGAAGACCCCGGCTGGCTTCCCGGAGGCCTACCAGGCTTACGCCGCAGGCGGCTGGACCAGTGTCGGTGGGGACTCCCGGTTCGGTGGCATGGGTATGCCCAAGGTGATTTCCGCCCAGGTCGAAGAAATGCTCAACTCGGCCAACCTGTCGTTCGGCCTGTACTCGATGCTGACTGCCGGCGCCTGCCTGTCGATCAACGCTCACGCCAGCGAAACGCTGAAAGAAATGTACCTGCCGAACCTGTATGCCGGCGTCTGGACCGGCTCCATGTGCCTGACCGAGCCGCATGCCGGTACCGACCTGGGCATCATCCGCACCAAGGCCGAGCCGCAGGCCGATGGCAGCTACAAGGTCAGCGGGACCAAGATTTTCATCACCGGTGGCGAGCACGACCTGACCGAAAACATCATTCACCTGGTACTGGCCAGGCTGCCGGATGCCCCGGCTGGCCCGAAAGGTATTTCGCTGTTTTTGGTGCCCAAGTTGATGGTTAATGCCAACGGCTCGCTGGGCGAACATAACAGCCTGTCCTGCGGTTCGATCGAGCACAAGATGGGCATCAAGGCCTCGGCCACTTGTGTAATGAATTTCGACGGCGCTACCGGCTACATCATCGATGCGCCGAACAAGGGCCTTGCCGCCATGTTCACGATGATGAACTACGAACGCCTGGGTGTTGGTATCCAGGGCTTGTCACTGGGAGAACGTTCCTACCAGAACGCCATCGAATACGCTCGCGACCGAATCCAGAGCCGTGCGCCGACCGGCCCGGCCGATCTGGACAAGGCCGCTGACCCGATCATCGTGCATCCGGATGTGCGCCGCATGTTGCTGACCATGAAAGCGTTGAACGAAGGCGGTCGCGCCTTCTCCAGCTATGTAGCCATGCAATTGGATACCGCCAAATTCAGCGAAGACGCCGCCACCCGCAAACGCGCGCAAGAACTGGTCGACCTGCTGACGCCGGTCGCCAAGGCTTTCCTCACCGACGTGGCCCTGGAAACCACGGTACATGGACAGCAGATCTTCGGGGGGCACGGCTTCATCCGTGAGTGGGGTCAAGAGCAGCTAATCCGTGACTGCCGCATCACCCAGATCTACGAAGGCACCAACGGCATCCAGGCACTCGACCTGTTGGGTCGTAAAGTGGTCGGTAGCGGCGGGGCGTTCTATAAGCACTTCGCCGAAGAGATCAAGGCCTTCACCGACTCCGCCGACGCGTCACTGGCAGAATTCACCGAGCCGCTGAAAGCGGCCATTGCCAATCTTGAGCAAATGACCGCCGATCTGCTGGAGCGCGCCAGGTCCAACCCGAATGAAATCGGTGCTGCTTCGGTCGAATACCTGCATGTGTTCGGCTATACCGCTTACGCGTACATGTGGGCCCTCATGGCGCGTACCGCGCTGTCCAGGCAAGACGAAGACGTTTTTTACAGGACCAAACTGGGGACTGCGCGCTTTTTCTTCGCACGCCTTTTGCCGCGGGTCCACTCATTAGCCGCTTCGGCCAAGGCCGGTAGCGAAAGCCTGTACATGCTGCATGCCGATCAATTCTGATGCGGCATGAATGACATTGGGCCGGACATCCACTCCTTGTGATGCCTTTAGCCTGAATCCAGGCTAGGCGCTGGCATCGGCTTCATGCTCATCGGCGAAGGCCATGAGCACCTCCAGATCCAGTACTTCCAGCTTGATCCGGGCGATAAAGGCGGAGAAGGCCAGGTTGGCGGCGAGCCGACGCAGGTCGCTGGCCCAGGCCGGGAGATGGACCGGTCCCTGGAGCCAGCCGGACTCGAAGAGCGGGGCCAGGCGTACGGTATCCCCCAGACTGAGGCGCCCGGCGAACAGGTAGCCCACCAGTTCGGGTCGGTTGTCACGGATCGCGATGCGCAGCAGGGTATGGACGCCGAGCAACCCGGTCAGGTAGGCGGCATCCTTGGTGAACGCCGAACCGCCCCGCAGGTCGGCACCGCGGAACACTCGCTGGGTCGAGCGGAAGGATTCCTCTTGCGACTGACCGGCTGCGAGAAAACCTTCAAATACCTGGATGAAATCGGCGCCATCCAGCGCCTGCTGGACCGCGAGCACGCGCAGGGCGAGGCGACGCAGGCGGTTGATGTCCATGCTGCCGGTGAACAGCTCGGCGAGGGTCGCGATACCCTCCTGAGTCTGGGTGGTGCGTGGTGCTCCCAGACCCAGGCTTTTCAGGTTGGGTTGGAGCGCACCGTTTTGTGCCGTGGCGATATGCACGAAAGCCTCATGTTGCAACAGTTGGTTTTTGTCCAGTTCCGAGAACAGGGCGCTGGCACGCAAGCGGATGCGGTTCGCCCCGGCGATGGCCTTGGCGGCCAGGGTCGGATCAAGCACGACCGTGATCCGGCCCGGTCCGAAAAAGTGGTCCAGTTCCGGCTGCATCCAGGCGGCGAAGGCATCGGCCGGGATCTCGGCCGGGCTCGGTGGAATCCGCGCTCCGCCCAGAAGGGCGTCGGTGGTCTTCAGGAAAAACTGGGCTGCGTCCAGCATGCTCAGTTTCAGGTTCGAGTAGTAGAAGTCCGGGCGCCGATACAGCGCTGACGAATACTGAGTAAAGGCGGGTGTGCCCATGGCACCGAGCATGCGCCCGGCCGTGGCATAGCTGCGGGCTGTCAGGGCGAGGTGGCGCCCGGCGGGGTGGCCCTCATCGCAGCGGCTGATAAAGGCTTCGAGGGCGGCGATATCGGCGCTGTGCTCTCGCGGGCGTAGCTCGACGTCGGGCAATTGTGCCTGCCCGGCGCGCCACTTCGCCAGGAATGCTTCCTCGACCCCGTCTGGCCAGGACAGGGCATCCAGCACGCGGATTTTGCGGGCCAGACCGGGCAACGCGGCATCAAGTTCGGACAGGGGAGCGCTGCTCACAGAAGTCTCCTTGGGCGGCGAGGTTCAATCGTAAAAGCTTAGCCGCTGTCGATGCATTGCGTTGTAACGCTCAAGTCAGAATCAGCAGCGAAAACGTCTTTTAAAACTACACTGAAGTGGGTTGAAATCGCCCTATGAAAAAAAGTCCGGTGCTTTGGCCTGTGAACCTGCCGCAAAGGGCATCACGCTGACGCTGCCGCGGCGAGGATGACCTTATGCAAAACACTGGAGAACCAAAACGGGCGCGTGTGCTTGACCCGGTCGAGCGTGTCACGGAGGTCATCTTTGGGTTGCTCATGGCAATGACCTTCACTGGAACGATCAGCGTGGCGACGTCTGGCCAGGAGGCGGAGCGCACGATGATGATCGCTGCGCTGGGTTGCAACCTCGCGTGGGGACTCGCCGATGCGGTGATGTATTTGCTGCGCACGCTGATCGAGCACACGCGTAACCGCACGCTACGCTCAAACCTGTGCGGCGCAACCGACGCCGCCACCGGCCAGGCGCTTATTGCTGATGCATTACCTCCGCGACTCGCGGCAGTGGTCGGCACCGATGAGCTGGAATCGCTGCGCCGTCGCGTCATCGAGTACGCCTCGATGCCGATGCCGCCGCGCCTCGGCTGGGACGATTTCAAGGGGGCCATCGGCGTTTTCCTGTTGGTGGTGCTTTCGACATTCCCGCTTGTGGTGCCGTTTCTGTTTCTTGATCAGACGGCATTGGCGGTACGCCTGTCTAACCTGATCGGCCTGGTGGTGCTGTTCTCCGCTGGTTGGGTGCTTGCGAAATATGCAGGTGGCAAGCCTTGGTTAGGCGCCATTGCGTTGGCCGTTACCGGTGCTGTGTTAATCACCGCGATCATTGCGCTCGGCGGATAAGCAGGCAGCCTTCTACGCTGTTTCCCTATTGGCAATTCGTATTGGTGAGGTCTTGGTCATGGCAAAGGACAATAAGAAAACCCCTAAGCGTTATCCTGCTGAAAGCCTGAAATTGAAGAACAAGGATTACCTTGAACAGCTGCGCCGCCTGCACGTTGAACTGGTCAAATTGCAGGAGTGGGTAAAAGCCAAGGGCATCAAGGTCTGCATTGTCTTCGAGGGGCGCGATGGTGCCGGCAAAGGCGGGACGATCAAAGCGCTCACCGAACGCGTCAGCCCGCGTGTGTTTCGTGTGGTGGCGCTACCGGCGCCGACCGATCGAGAGAAAAGCCAGATGTATGTCCAGCGTTACCTGCCGCACCTGCCAGCGGCTGGCGAAGTGGTGATCTTCGATCGCAGTTGGTACAACCGTGCGGGCGTCGAGCGGGTGATGGGGTTTTGCACTAAAGAGCAGGTGGCCGCTTTCCTGAAATCAGTCCCCGCTGTAGAGCGTGCCATCGTCGACTCGGGCGTCATTCTGCTCAAGTATTGGCTGGAAGTCAGTCCAGAGGAGCAGACCCGCCGGCTTGAGGCGCGCATCAAGGATGGACGCAAAATCTGGAAACTCACCTCAATGGATCTTAAGTCATACAGCCGCTGGTATGACTATTCACGGGCGCGTGACGACATGTTCAAGTCGACCGATACCGACCATGCCCCATGGCTGGTGGCCAATTCGAACGACAAGCGACGAGCGCGCCTTAACATCCTCTCTGATTTGCTCAGCCGCATCCCGTATCAGGATGTAGCGCGTGAGAAGGTGGTGTTGCCCAAGCGGCAGAAGCCAGGCGGCTATCGCGAACCGGATTATCCATTGCGGCGAATTCCCGAAAACTTCTGAAGGGTGCGTTTAAGCCCATCTGCGCTTTACACCAAAGGGCCACCGTCCAATGAGCCATTCGGATGCTTCGCCTCCCGTCCCGGAACCGGGCCGGATCGCACGTCGGGGCACCGGCGATGAGACCGGCTTGAGTCGCTGGCTCCCGGGACTTCGAATACTTCGCGAATACCAAATGGCCTGGTTACGTCACGACATCATGGCCGGTTTGGTGCTCACCACGATGCTGGTTCCCGTCGGCATCGCCTATGCCGTGGCATCGGGTGTGCCCGGTATCTATGGCCTCTACGCGACCATCGTTCCGCTAATCGCTTATGCAGTGTTCGGACCTAGCCGGATTCTGGTGCTGGGGCCGGATTCCTCGCTGGCCGCCGTTATCCTTGCCGTCGTCCTGCCACTGTCGGGTGGCGATCCCCATCGCGCCGTCGCCCTTGCAAGCATGATGGCGATCGTGTCGGGAGCCGTGTGCATCCTGGCGGGCATCGCGCGCTTGGGCTTTATTACGGAGCTTCTGTCCAAACCGATCCGCTACGGGTACATGAACGGGATTGCAGTGACGGTATTGATCAGTCAATTGCCCAAGCTTTTCGGTTTTTCGATCGAGTCCCACGGCCCGCTGAGAAACCTGTGGGCCATCGCCACGGCGGTGATGGAAGGAAAAACCAACTGGACCACGTTTATGGTGGGCGCAGCCACCCTGGTCGTCATCCTTCTACTCAAAGGCAACAAGCGAATCCCGAGCATCCTGATTGCCGTGGCAGGAGCGACCGTCGCCGTGGGTGTGCTGGACCTTGCCGCGCGCGCCGGTGTGTCAGTCCTCGGTTCTCTTCCACAAGGTTTGCCTGCGTTCGCTATCCCTTGGATCACCCAAGACGATATTGTCCCCGTCGTCATTGGCGGGTGCGCCGTCGCCCTGGTCTCGTTTGCCGACACCAGCGTGCTCTCACGTGTGTATGCGGCGCGGACCCGTACCTATGTCGATCCGAATCAGGAGATGGTGGGGCTTGGTGTTGCCAACCTGGCCGCTGGATTTTTCCAGGGCTTTGCGATCAGTAGCAGTTCATCACGTACTCCCGTGGCCGAAGCCGCAGGCGCCAGAACACAGTTGACCGGCGTTGTCGGCGCGTTGGCAGTTGCTGTACTGCTGATGGTGGCGCCAAACCTGTTGCAGAGTTTGCCCAACAGCGCACTGGCAGCGGTGGTGATTGCGTCGGCCATCGGCTTGATTGAAGTCGCCGACCTGCGACGAATTTATCGCATCCAGCGCTGGGAGTTCTGGTTGTCGATTGTCTGCACAATTGGCGTAGCGGTGTTGGGTGCTATTCAGGGTATCGGCCTGGCCATCGTGATCGCCGTCATCGAATTTCTGTGGGATGGCTGGCGGCCGTATTCTGCGGTGCTGGGGCAAGCCGAGGGGGTCCAGGGCTACCACGACATCCAGCGTTATCCGGACGCGAGCCTGATCCCCGGACTGGTCCTGTTTCGCTGGGATGCGCCCTTGTTTTTCGCCAACGCCGAACTGTTCAACGACCGAGTGCTGGACGCCGTGGCGGCATCGCCTACGCCCGTGCGCTGGCTGGTCGTTGCGGCGGAACCCGTCACCAGTGTGGACGTGACCTCTGCCGACATGTTGGCTGAGCTGGACGAAACCTTGCGTGCGGCGGGTATCAAGTTGTGCGTGGCCGAAATGAAGGATCCGGTCAAGGACAAGCTCAAGCGATTCGGGCTTTTCGCGCGGCTGGGCGTAACGGCGTTCTTTCCAACCATCGACGATGCAGTCGGCAACTATCTTTTGATTCATCCAGTGCAGAGTGCGGGGCAGCAGGACGAAGAGCGCTGAACTTGATTGGAAACATTCCTGTTTCTCCTTTACGCCACTCGCTCAATCGTATCGGAACTGCTCTTTTTTACGCCTCCAGTCCAGCGCATTACAACCATTCGAACTAGCTTGTTCCAGACATAACCAACGCCAATCCCACCGGCGATGGCAATGACTACCGCGAGCGCGGGTTGGTCATAGATATGACGGGCCAGGGACTGAAACTGGAAATGCGTTAAATAGATAAACAGTGTTGACGAGGCTATTAATGCAAGTCCCCGCGCGATGATGCCTGGCACAGGAATAGACCTGATCCAAATCACCGCAAGCACGGCAGGCAGGGATATATCAATATATTCATTGATGTCGGAGAGGTTTAATCCCTGTCCGACGATTATCCAAATATCTTGCCCGACTATCAAAATGACAGCTATCGCACTGGCAACCCATTTCTGGAGGCTTGAATGAGCATAGTGAATGGCCATTCCGAGTACCATAATCGCGAGGTAGTGCTGGGGCACTCTGTTATAAAGCGGTGCCGCATCAAACATATAGGCATTAATCATGATGTTTGCCACTGCCAACGCGCATGACGCTGCGATGAGATTGCGGAACGGGTTTGAAATTATTAGAGTTCTCACGCGCTTGAATGACAGAGCGAATCCAATGATTATTATCATTTGCAGGAGAACTTCAATATACCAATACGCAAAGACACCTACGACATCCGGTGGGAACCAGTTTGAAATAAGCAGCAGTGTTTGCCAACGAATTTTGTCGAACAGAACCTGATTCAAAATGATGTACAGTATTGTGGGTATCGCGATGCTGGCCATGGATTTTAGCAGCAGGTGCACGTTGCCGCGCTCATGTATCGCTTTGAATTGAAACCTTGCCAGACTGATGCCGGACACTAGAAATAACGCCGTCGTCTCGCCTGAAAAGGGCCATGTTGAAAAAACATGAAAATGCCCGATAACAATAAACAATATAGCTGTTGCGCGTAACAAAATGGGTAGTTCCATTACCCGGGCTGAAAATTTTGACAGCTTGGTTGTGTGGGCTAACTCACAAAGTTCTCGTATGGGCATCACTTCCCATCGATCTGGCAAATGACCAATAAGCTCTTCAAGAATCATTGAAGCCTGGACGAACGAGAGCGAATCGCCACCCAGTTCCACAAACGATAAATTGGCATCGACCTGCGTGACTTCGAGTATTTCAGACCAGGCAGCCGCCAGTTTGTGCGCGAGCGGCGATAGATCCTGGCTTGAATTGATGGCCCCCGCATCCGTGTTACCGGTAATCGGAGGCAATGCCCGCTTATCAATTTTTCCATTCGGCGTCAGTGGAATAGCGTCCAGAAAAACGAACAACGCTGGCACCATGTATTCCGGGAGTTGTTGGGTGGCATGCTCACGCAACTCAGTCGATGAAACAGGTTGTGTTGAAACGCAATAGGCAATCAGCTTTACGCTTGCACTGTCATTGTTCGCCAGAATAACGCACTGCTTGATCCGAGGGTGTCGTGATAGGGCACCTTCGATTTCACTGAGTTCGATTCGGTGGCCGCGTATCTTGACCTGACTATCTCCCCGCCCTAGAAAACTGACACTGCCATCTGAAAGATAAGTTCCAAGGTCGCCGGTCCTGTAACAAATGTCGTCCTCGACATTTGTGAACGGATTCACAACGAACTTTTCCCGGGTTTGTGCGGTATCACCCCAGTAACCCAATGATAAATAGGGACTGCGTATAAGGATTTCTCCAGTCTCTCCTTCGCAGACCAACTGATTAGAATCATTCAGGACCAGCAGTTGGGCGCCTTCAATCCCTTTGCCAAGCGGAATTCTGGAATTGTCGGCTTCAGGGGCGACATGATGATACGCCATGGCCTGCGGTGTTTCCGTCGTACCGTAAAAATTCACGCTAACGGCATGGGGTGCAATAACGCGTATTTGTTCGTATAACGTGGGGCTCAATGCATCTCCACCCCAAAACAGATACCGTAAATCGTTGAATTTTAATTTATTGATTTTTGCCCCGGTTTCAATAAGTTTTCCCAAGGGCGGGGTAAGGTGAATGATGGATATTTTGTATTTATATATCCACGCCGCCAACGCCGAAGGATCTATGACGGTTGACTGTGCAGGAACAATAACTTTCGCGCCAATGGACAGAGGGGTAAATACGTCCCTGTACACAGGGTCGTGACCAAGCCCGGACAGTAAGGAAAAGCAATCGTCTTTTGATAACGAATGGCGCTGAGTGTGCCACTCAATAAAGTGAACCAAAGGCGCATGATTTGTCACAATCCCCTTCGGTTCGCCGGTGCTGCCCGATGTGAATGTGATATAGGCCGGATGACGAGAATTGACCTCTGGCAACGTCTGTTGATCAGCGGCGAACTCATGCAGTAATTGGGTGGGGCGTTCGGGAATTCTAACGACCTGCGGTGACGAACTTCTTGCCCTTGGCTCAAGCTGTTCGGGATTGAGGTCGACAGTAGCCTCACCACATAGCAGGACAAAGGAAGGCTGAAGCGTTTGAATAATTTGACTGATGCGCGCAGGTGGATAAGCCGTGTCAGCAACGGTGAACGTCAATCCGGCACGCGAGGCACCGAGCATTGCGTACACCAGCCCCGCACAGCGACTTGAAACAATAACCACCCGGTCGGATTCGATAGCGCCGTTTTTAATCAAGAAGCAAGCAATGCGTTGGCTTATCTCTTCAAGCTGACGATAGTTGCAGGTCGCGTCTTCAGAGATAACAGCCACTGCATCAGGCGAGCGTTTCACCTGTTGCAGGAAATCCATGAAAATCGGACGTTCGGAACAATATTCCAGAGGAAGGGTCGGGTTGGGGCGGGCGTCCTGCATGTTATTTGTATACTCCGTATGATCTATACGAGGCTAACGTCGAGACCCGAAATTCCTCATTGATATAACACGAAAATTATCGATGGACGAGGCAAAAAAATGCAGCGTCGCTCCGCGGTAATTTTTAGTGAAGAGCATACAGCATGGAGCAGCCTATTGAGGTTCAGGCAGGCGGATTAACGTTAATGCCGAGCGGCCGATGGCGCCAGCGCGGTCCGGAAATGGCGGGGTTACCCTAATGCCAGTCAGTTAAGAAAATCTGAGGCGAAACACGCTCTTGGTAGCAGCTGGCGAAGCCTGCGTTCGGCTGCGCAGCAGTCGTAAAACCTGAGCGCGAGGTCTTCCTGAAACACTGCGTTGCCTGATTTCACGACTGCTGCGCAGCCGAACGCAGGCTTCGCCAGCTGCTACAGATCGCGTTACGGCTTAACTGACCGGCATTAGGGGTTACCCAGGCTTTTGTGCTGCTGAGTCGGCGACTCGCCAGAATTCGCCTCTATTCAGTAACTAGCCTCGTTTGGGCAGTTTCCAGTTTGGCCGAATGAAATGGCAGGTGTAACCGTTGGGATAGTGTTCGAGGTAGTCCTGATGCTCCGGTTCTGCCTCCCAGAAAGGGCCGGCGGGCGTGATTTCCGTGACGACCTTGTCGGGCCATAGCCCGGATGCATCAGCGTCGGCTACGGTGTCTTCGGCCACGCGCTTCTGCTCGTCGTTGAGATAGAAGAGGGCGGAGCGGTAGCTCGTCCCGAGATCGTTGCCCTGACGATTCCTGGTCGTCGGGTCATGGATCTGGAAGAAAAACTCGAGGATCTGGCGATAGCTGATCTGCGCCGGATCGAACACGATCTCGATCGCTTCAGCGTGTGTGCCATGGTTGCGATAGGTCGCATTGGGTACGTCACCGCCCGAGTAGCCCACACGCGTGGACACTACGCCTGGATAGCGTCTCAGCAGATCCTGCATGCCCCAGAAACAGCCACCCGCCAGAATGGCTGTTTCAGTTCGTGTCGTCATAGTACGGTCCTTCCCGTTATTGGTTACCGATCGGGGTATTGAACTGGTCGGAATAATTGCCGGTCATGAGAGAGGTCGCGACTCTATCCGACCCTACGCCAACGCGAGACACATACGCAAGACGGGCAGCACTCACTTTATCCGCACCATCGGAGGCAACCGCCCCGGCGCCGACATGGTCCGATCCGTCAGAGGCAACCGCTCCAGCACCGACATGGTCCGATCCGTCCGAGGCAACCGCCCCGGCGCCGACATGGTCCGATCCGTCCGAGGCAACCGCCCCGGCGCCGACATGGTCCGATCCGTCCGAGGCAACCGCCCCGGCGCCGACATGGTCCGATCCGTCCGAGGCAACCGCCCCGGCGCCGACATGATCCGATCCGTCAGAAGCAACCGCCCCGGCGCCGACATGATCCGATCCGTCAGAAGCAACCGCTCCAGCACCGACATGGTCCGATCCGTCAGAGGCCACCGCTCCAGCGCCGACATGGTCCGCGCCATCGGAGGCCACCGCTCCAGCGCCGACATGGTCCGCGCCATCGGAGGCCACCGCCCCAGCACCGACATGATCCGATCCGTCAGAGGCAACCGCCCCGGCGCCGACATGGTCCGATCCGTCAGAGGCCACCGATCCGGCGCCGACATGGTCCGATCCGTCAGAGGCCACCGATCCGGCGCCAACATGGTCCGCACCATCGGAGGCAACCCGATTGGCACCTACGCGATCAGAACCACCCTCGGCCAATGCCTGAGCACCTGCAGCCCAGACAGCGGTGACGCCAGAGGGCACCACGACCGTTGCCGCGACTGCAAATAAAACGCCTGAAAACAGCTTGTATTTCATGATCTTCTCCACCACCCGCTAGCCGCAAAGCAATTGAGCACAGCCCACCGTTCGACCCTTGGCGACACGACCCATTGGCTCGGGATTGATTACGTTGTGATAGGCACGGGCGCACCACAAAAGCGCACGGGTGTCGACAATCTGCATGACGCTTGAATAGCTGACTGAAGCAGTATAGATCCGTGGCTTTTCAATGGTTGAATGGTTGATGGACGGGTTGACCTGGCCTGATGACCTGAACCAATGGTGTCGATTCGCGAAGTTTCATGATGTTCATTAGGCTGGGAAACCCAGCGCAGCCTGCGCTGGGTGCCGGGGTTAAACCAGATTGATCGTGACGTCGATGTTGCCGCGGGTGGCTTTCGAGTAGGGGCAGGTCTGGTGTGCAGCGTCCACCACGGCCCGAGCGACAGCAGGCTCAAGGCCCGGAAGGCTGACATTGAGGCGCGCCTGGAGGAAAAAGGCGTTGTCGGTCTTGCCCAGGTCCACTTCGGCATCGACAGCGACGTTGGTCGGCAAGGTCACCTTCAATGCGGCCGCTGCCTTGCCCATGGCTCCGATGAAACAGGCTGACCAACTGGCTGCCAGCAGTTGTTCGGGGTTGGTGCCACTGCCTGAGGAGCCCGGCGGGGAAAGCTTGATGTCCAGACGTCCATCAGAGCTTCGCGCCTCGCCGTCGCGACCTCCGGTGGTGTGAGTCTGGCCGGTATAAAGCACGGTGTCGATTTGATTGATCATGAGTGGCTCCTGTTGAGGCAAAGGGCGTTGAGTGATGACGCCACTTCACTTTTTCACCCTCATGTACCGCGTATGTGTCTTGATCCAATCGTTGTGTAACGCTGTGTAAGATCGCCAGGTAATATACAGACCGACACAAATCACTCCTCAATTCCTTCCCGGCAGCGAGTGGGTTTGCTGCCGGCGGCTTACCGGCAGAATCGTCAGTCTGTAAGCAGCCACTGATTGGGAGCAGAACGTGAAGCCTATCGCCGTATTTACTGCCGCCTTGCTCATTGCAGGATTCCTCAGCACGCCTGCCTTCGCGGTCGGTGATGCTGAAGCGGGCCAGAAACTATTCAGCCGGACCTGTGGCGGCTGCCATCAGGTAGGGGAGTCGGCGCGAGGGGCTTTCGGGCCGCAACTCAATGGCATTATTGGGCGTCTGGCCGGCAGCACGACGGACTATCAGTACTCCAACGCGATGAAATCATCAGGCGTCGTCTGGACCCGTGAAACACTGGCCGCGTACATCGAAAATCCTAAAGGAGTGGTGTCCGGAACCCGGATGATTTTCTGGGGGATCAGCGACCCGGAAAAGATTGAGAACCTGTTGGCTTACCTTCAGACGTTCCAGCCGCAGTAATCAAGACGCGCGCGCAAGTCGATGCTACGTCATAGGGCCTTACTGGTCGCCAGATAGGCGCCCAGGCGTTGTCCCATTTGCTCGCCCAAGTCCTGCAAACTACTCAGTGCCGGTCAGCGATCAACGACGCACAGTTCCCCGGAGGCGCGTATCAAGGCCTGCCCATGCAATTGATCTTTGATCAGGCCGGCTCGCGCGGTACCCAGCCAGCTCGGGCAGTCCGGGTCCTTGCGATAGGGCGCGAAAGCGGCGTATTGCTGCAACAGAAGGTTTTGCAATTCATCCAGCCGAGGCCTGATTTCATTGACGAGGTCCGGCCGTGGCGTATCGGGCGCTTTGTCAGCCGCCTGCCATTGAGCGAGCAGTCCGTACTGCACCAACTTGTTGGCTTCGATTTGTGCGGCGGTCAATTCGGCCACCTCATCCGGGTCCAGTTTCCGGTCAATAGCCATCTCCCTGGCGTTGGCGATGACGAGGGCTTCCCGAGTGCTGTCTTGAATTGGTTTACCACTGTCCCACTTGGTCAGCGCCACCAGGTCAGCAATGATCAGGCGCTCATTCATCGTCACCAGCAGCGGCTGCAAACTATCGGGCGCCGGGGAGGGTGTGCTGGCCTGTGCAACGCAAGCGAGTAAACCGAACAGCGCGCAGGTCAGCCGCAGTGGTAAGCGTGGGGCGCGGGGCATCGGCACACTCTCTTCTGTGGGTTTTCGGCAATGGCCATTCAAGTCGATTCGCGTCATCCATACAACACGCTATTGCGGGTAGTTCGCCAGCCTGCGATCACCTGTCTCGATCAGTAGGCGCTCAACCTGTGCCAGTTCCCAGGTGCTGAGCAAACTGACCGGATCGGTGCCGAAACGTTGCCAGCTGTCGAACTCACCCTCGCGGCCGTCCGGGCTCTGACAACGTTGGCAGTGGCGCAGGTGATTGCCATCGATATCGAGGGTCAGGCGCCAGCCCTCGACATCGACCTGTACCTGGCCGGGTTCGGCGTATTCTTCAAGGCGTTGTAGTGGACGAATGCCCAAGGCGGCGTCTCGCAGTTGCTGGTAAACCTCGCGGGCGGTCAGGGGTTGCACAGAAATCTCCGGTGGGGCCATGACATGCGTAGCGTCGGGGCACAGCATAGACGACAGGATGAAATTTCAGCGAGCTTCTACTGCTATTACTCGGCCATCCCACCCTTAAAATCAGGTTTTTCACGGATTACCGGGAAAGACACGCTTGATCTTCATGAAAAAAATTCGCTGTCCCGGTAACCGTACGCCATCTGCTTGATGATCTTTAATTCTGCGCTCTCCTCAGCGATTGAACGGCGGGAAATGTCAGACGTTTCAGAGAGTGTCGTAGGCTCGGTCCCAAACGCTTTCAGACCCCTCGGATAGCGCTGGATGACGGCCATAACCCTGTTAATACTTCGTTTCTCGACGGAGTTAATTGGCAGGAGCATCAGGTGACGGCACTCCATGGATGGACACCATCCGTTCTCAACAAAAGCCGGTCGTTGCGTCTCATACGCCGACAACTGGCTCGCGCACTGGCAATCAGCACGTTGGCGCTTGCCGTTGGTGGCTGCGTTTTTGCACCAGCAGAGACCTTTACCTTGCAGGCCGAAGTGCCGGCCGATTTCAGGGTCAAGGCGGATGCCTTTTATGTGCCGGCCACCGGCGAAACCTGTGAGGCGCCGCCGCGTGAAAGCGGGAAAGTGGCACCGAATCGCAAGTTGTTTACCAGTGAATACCAGAGCGTTGCGCGCACGGCCGAGTTTCAGGTGCCGCTGACGACGCGTGCGGGTGGCTGTCCGTTGGTGTTGAGTAGTTTGAGGTTGAATTTGCGAGCGAGATGGGGGCCAGACCGCTCTGATACTGATGGCGACTTTGCCAGCCTTTCCTTTTACGACGAACTTGCAGATGACCGTCCAGGTTTTCCAGCCTCTGGCATTCAGGAGTTTCAAGGGCAATGCCAATGGTTGTTTCGCACCATGGGTCCGTATCGCTACATCGTGAAAATCCTGCACTGCCGGGCTGTCGACGCGGATGGACAGATGGTCAAACGCATGGCGGGTGGGGTGTTGCAGCGCGATCAGCTACCGGGCAGGACGGTGACGATGGTGTTCAAGATGGCAGCCGAGGAGAGGCCTTTTGGGCAAGACACCTGGGTCCGCTTTCCGCAAGGTTGGAAACGTTGCCTGGGCGAAAGCCTTGAAGACCAATACGCCTTCTGTCGCGGCAACACTACAGATTTCAAACCTTTCAAAATGCCCGACGGCAGAAGCTGCACCGTCTACCCCAATTGCACTGAATAAGGGAGCAACAACATGACAGTCAAGGAGCAAGACGATAGCTGTTTCAGCAGCAAAATGCTGGTATGCCCACTACGGGGGCATTGGACGAGTTTTCGATTAGTGGACGAGCAGGGCGATGGAAAACCCTATGGCAGGTTGCTTCACACCCTTCGAGACAGTCTTGGTCAGACATGAACACTCTGCACACTTTTCAGCGAGTGCAAGGCTGGAGCTGTCAGACATTTCAGTGACGATTGTAAGTCCGATCCGAAACGTTTTCAGGCCCCTCGGATAGCGCTGGATGACGGCCATAGCCCTGTTAATACTTCGTTTCTCGACGGAGTTAATTGGCAGGAGCATCAGGTGACGACACTCCATGGATGGACACCATCCGTTCTCTACAACAGCCGGTCGTTGCGTCTTATACGCCGACAACTGGCTCGCACACTGGCAATCAGCATCTTGGCGCTCACCGCTGGCGGTTGCGTTTTTGCACCAGCAGAGACCTTTACTTTGCAGGCCGAAGTGCCGGCCGATTTCAGGGTCAAGGCTGATGCCTTTTATGTGCCGGCCACCGGCGAAACCTGCGAGGCTCCGCCGCGTGAAAGCGGGAAAGTGGCACCGAATCGCAAGTTGTTTACCAGTGAATACCAGAACATTGCACGCACGGCCGAGTTTCAGATCCCGCTGACGACGCGTGCGGGTGGCTGTCCGTTGGCGTTGAGTAGTTTGAGGTTGAATTTGCGAGCGAGATGGGGGCCAGACCGCTCTGATACTGATGGCGACTTTGCCAGCCTTTCCTTTTACGACGAACTTGCAGATGACCGTCCAGGTTTTCCAGCCTCTGGCATTCAGGAGTTTCAAGGGCAATGCCAGTGGTTGTTTCGCACCATGGGTCCGTATCGCTACATCGTGAAAATCCTGCACTGCCGGGCTGTAGACGCGGATGGACAGATGGTCAAACGCATGGCGGGTGGGGTGTTGCAGCGTGATCAGCTACCGGGCAGGACGGTGACGATGGTGTTCAAGATGGCAGCCGAGGAGAGGCCTTTTGGGCAAGACACCTGGGTCCGCTTTCCGCAAGGTTGGAAACGCTGCATGGGCAAGAGTCTTGAAGACCCATATGCGTTCTGCCGCGGCAATACCACCGATTTCAAGCCGTTCAAATTACCGGATGGCCGCGAATGCACCGTCTACCCCAACTGCACTGAATAAGGGAGCAACAACGTGACAATCAAGGAGCAAAAAGACAGCTGTTTCAGCGGAAAAATATTGGTCTGTCCACTGCGGGGGCATTGGACGAGCTTTCGATTGGTGGATGAATTTGGCGACGGGAAACCCTACGGCGGCTTGCATTATTCCGTTATCGACAGCATCGGCCAGGAATATACCGGACGGTTAGATGGTGAGGGGTTTGCCAAAGTAGAGAACCATTACCGCGGGCCTGTCGTACTCATCATGGACAAGCGATACAACGGACTCGATCAACCATATGAACAATTGATAAAGCGAGAGTACTACCCCCTCCCCATCACCGAACTCCAGTTCCGCGCCGAACAAACGCGTTTCTTCCACGACGACGGATTTCGGCGTGAGCACAACCCGGCGATCAAGGACGCCGATGTCTTTGTCCAGGTCGAGGTGCGGGACCTGGTGCGTGAAGGCGCGCATTTACCACCGGTGGTCCAGCGCTTCCATGAACCGCAATCGTCGCTGCTCCGAGCCATGAGTGAGCTGGGTATTGGCCCCGAGGTACCGTTCGGCATCGCCCTGAGCCCTAACCAGCACAATGTGCTGGAAGTGCGGCCGATGCGTGCCTTGCGGCCCATGCTGTCCACCGATGACTCGTTTTGTGCGCTGAACCTTTATCAATTGGCGTTGATGGCGACCTTGAGTTACACCGACTTCGCTCAGGACCCGCGCGAAAAACCGCTGGATAAAGTGCGCTTTCCTGAGGACCCGAGCATCGGCAATCTGTTCGGCGAGGCGTTGGCTAATTACCGGGAAAACTGGCGAATCGATAAACACCAGCGCGATCGGTACTACCCGTTGTACGAGGATGTGCCGTATTCAAAACGCCTGGAGATCCTGCCGTTCGACCCGACGCTGTATGCGCAAAACCACCCGGACAAAGGCAAGGACCAGGAACACCCAGCCAACCAGCATTTTTTCGATGACCAGAAAGATGGCGGCGATACCCAGGCGTTTATCTGTCATCACGACGAAGTCGTTCTGATTTCAGTGCGCGGCACGGCCAGTCTTAAGGACGCGGTTCGGGATGTACACGCGCTTCAGGTTCCGTTCGAGGAGGGTGTCGGGCGGGTTCATAAGGGGTTCTACAGCGCGTTTCAGGCGATCAGTAATTTTGTGCGGAGTTATCTGGGCAGATTTTATGTTGACCAGAAGATAATTATTTGTGGGCACAGTCTCGGTGGAGCTATCGCCTTGTTGCTGGCCGAAGCACTGCGTCGAAGCACCACGCAGAAATACAACATCCTCCTCTACACCTACGGCGCCCCACGCGCCGGCGACTCAACCTTTGTTGAAGGGGCCGCCGACCTCGTCCATCACCGCATGGTCAACAACAACGACCCGGTTCCCGGCGTGCCGGCCCCCTGGATGAACGCCAACTGGAAGGTCTGGGTACCGGGCCTGGCGATGACGGTCGTCAGCGGGTACGGCCTGCTGGTGTTCGGCGCCGGTCTGGTGCGTGTCGGCGGTGATCCCTATCAGCATCACGGTCGGCAGCAGCACTTTATGCCCGTAAGTTTCAATGCCAAGGAGTGGTCGGCCGTGTTGTGGGATCCGGATTGCGAGTCCATCGAAAAGGCCGCGTGTACCGCGATGCTGGAGAAGACCCGGCAAGGTGATATGCCGGTGCGCGACGGCCTGCTCGCGCAACTGATCAACTACACAGACCACATGATGGTTGCCAGTTACATTCCTTTCGCCTGGGCGACTTTGCGCCGCTGGCAGCAAACCCAGGAAACTGGCGCGAGCGTTGTTACCGAACGTGAGTACGACGTTGTCGATATCGCTCTCGCGGTGCTCAAGCAGAAACTTCACGAGTATGCCCAGAGGGTGCGCTATAACGAAGGACCGCGTGGCGCGACGAAAGATGAAAGCGCCACCATTGATGCATTGTACAAAGAGCGTGACCGGCTGACGAGAACCCGCAAACGCCTGCAAAACTTGCGCTATAACGGCCTCACCCTGGCTGACGTGTATGGCAGCGCTGCGCAGTCACCGGAGTTCACCGGTAGCGTGGAACGCTGGTTCAAACACGCTGAAAATCGGCGTTTGGAGCAGTATGCAATGATTCCAAGGCAATTGGATGATGGACTTCGGCTGGCCCGCAAGCCGCTGGATATCGATTCGATCAGCTGAGTATGGCCAGCCTTGCATTTAAAGGAATACAAAAGATGCATGACTCATTCTGTGAACCGCGCTTTGGAATTGAAATAGCCCCGTCCCTTGATTGGGCCGGGGTCGTTTTTAAAATCAGGCCTCACTGATCTTGCTGACACTCGTGACCTGACCATTCCAGATCATCTCGTAATGCGCGGCTTGAATAACCGACAACACCGGTCTTGGTGTCATCAACGCCCAGCAATAACTGCCGCGCATGCGCACCGAGTTGTAACGAATGCCGGGACATCCCGCCTTTTTAACGGACCTCCCCAACAAACGGGAATACGTGTAATCGTCAGACGCATAAACAGGATCAGTCATCGCAATGGCTGCAGCATCTTTCATCGCTGCGTCCACAAACGAGCAGGACAAGCCCCGAAAAACGAACCGCTCATAGTTGAGGCTCGGTACGTTCGACCAGTACAGACTCTGGTGATGCCGCACCTCGGCCAGCGCCGTTTCCATGGAGTCCGCCAGATACAGCACCCCAAAGCTGCCATCACTGAACCGCGAACCCGCCGGGTTAACGTGGGTAAAAGGCGCGGTCGCGTATGAGCAGCCAGGAATACCGAACGGGATCTCACGCCGTGGAATCAACTCAAGGCGACCCACTTCATTGTTCAGCCTGGGGTTAGTCAGCGCCTGTATCTGATACAGCACCTCAAACGCGTCTGCGTCCGCGACGTCATCAAACAACGCAACAGGCGGAAACTTTGAATTGACCAGTCGATAGGCCTGTAACGGCTCACCGGCAAACGCTGCCAGTTCGCTCAGGCTCACCATTGCGCGCCTCGCAGTACGTCAATGCGCCGAAAGGTTTCATACAAAGAAATCATATCGCCCTGAGACATGATCTCGAGCGGGGAGCGGCCATTGAAGAACTCGTTGTCGTTGGCCATCGACGGGAAGCCGTAGACGTTTTCCGGGTTATCGAAAACGAGGCGCAGGGCGGCGTGGATGTTGAGCACAAAACTGATGCGCTGCATCTGGTCCGAGTCCAGCGCCACGGCCCAATCGGGATCGCGCTGGCGGGCACGGGTGTAGGTGCTGCGGGAAATGCGCAGGATATGGCAGGCCTGATCGCCGGACGCCGCCCACTTTTCGAGAATGCCGACAGCGGCGCGCAAGCCGGTCACACACTGGCTTTTGGTAAAGGCTTGTTCTTGGAGGGCAACGGCCATGTTCACTACCTCAATGTGAATCCATAGACTCAAATGTAGGCATAAGTAATCTATAGATCAAGTTTGTCGCGACCAGTGGAGATCGACGATACAGCGCTGGCCTTGATCACTTCGATGTAATGCGCATTGCATATATGAAATTTACGCTGTAAATTTTCATGAAATTATAAAAACATAATTTCACGAGGCCTCGAATGTTTCAGCAGTCCAAGCGACATGTCGCCAGCTATTACGCCCACAGTTGCGCCAATCTCCTGAGCGCTCGGCCCGCGCTTGTGGGGGAACACGACACCGACGTCGTGATCATCGGCGCGGGGTTTAGTGGCCTGCACACCGCATTGCGCCTGGCGTTGGCCGGAAAACGGGTGACGCTGCTGGAAGCCAGCCGCGTGGCGTGGGCCGCCTCGGGGCGTAATGGCGGGCAGGCCATTCTCGGCTGGTCGTGTGACATGCCACCGCTGGAGTCCGCATTGGGTTATGAACGCGCCAGGCGACTGTGGGACGGAATGCGCTGGGCCGCTAAGGAGTTGCGTGAATTACCGGGGCGTCATGGGTTCGACTGTGACTATCGGGCTGGGCATCTGTGGACTTCGGTCATGTCGCGCCGGGTCAGCCTGTTGACCGAGTGGCAACACGAGGCCAGTCATAAATGGGGGCATGATGGTTTGCAGTTCATCCCTCGCGAGCAGTTGCCCAATTGGGTGGCCAGCTACCGCTATCAGGCCGGCCTCTTTGATCCCGAAGGTGCTCACCTCAACCCGCTGAAACTGGCGTTGGGCCTGGCTGCCGCTATCGAGCGTGCGGGCGGTCGCATCCATGAACAAAGCAAAGCGTCGAGTTATCGAGAAGAGGGCGGTCGGTTCCGGGTGGCTACCGAGCACGGGGCGATTAAGGCCGACGTGCTGGTACTGGCCTGCAATGCCTATCTGGACCGGCTCGACCCGAAACTGGCCAGTTGCGTGTTACCGGTCGGGACGTATCAGGTCGCTACTGCACCCCTGACGCGTGAGCAGGCCACGGCGTTGCTGCCGACCAATGTATGCGTGACCGATAACCAGTTTGTCCTCGACTACTTCCGCCGCACACCGGACAACCGCTTGCTGTTCGGCGGTGGCTGCACCTACCTGGGCGGCATGCCCAAGGACATCGCCGGTGCAACCCGGCCGTTTCTGGAGCGTGTCTTCCCGCAGCTCAAGGGTGTCGATCTGGAGTTTGCCTGGGGCGGACACATCGACCTCACCTTGAACCGCACACCGGACGTCGGACGTCAGGGTGATCGTTACTGGCTACAGGGGTACTCCGGGCATGGCGTGCTCCCGACACTGGCGGCCGCTCGCGCGGTGGCCGACGCGATTCTCGGCCAGGGGGATGAATTGGCGTTGTATCAAGGCTTGAGTAATGGCAGCTTTCCCGGCGGCAAGTACCTGGCCGCGCCGCTGGAAGCCATCGGCAAAGCCTGGTACCGACTGCGCGACAGCATTTGATGAGTCATTGACCGGAATCCCAGCCATGAACAAGCAAGAAGAAATCGCCGCGCTGGCGATCCTTATTCACGATTTGCGCAAACACAAGAAATTCACCTTGAAGGACCTGGCTGACCAGATCGGTCGTTCGGTGGGTTTTTTGTCCCAAGTCGAGCGTGGCTTGTCTCGGCCAACGGTGGCCGATCTGACGGCGATCAGCGAAACCCTGGGCGTACCGACGACCTATTTCTATAGCTTGCCCAAACCCAAGGTTCTGCCGTGGGTGACCCGGCCGGACGAGCGTCGCACGTTGTATTACGCCAACGGCATTACCGACATTCTGGTATCGCCCAAGATGAGGGCTTCGTTCTCAATGCTCGAAAGTCATCTGGAAGCCGGCGCCAGCAGTGGTGACAGGCACCTGACCGACAGCTCGGAGCAGGGCGGCTACGTGCTCGAGGGTGAGTTGACGCTCTGGCTGGGTGACGACGAAGACCCTGTCACGTTACGAACCGGCGACAGCTTTCAGTTCGACAGTCACACCCGTTGCCGTTACGGCAACCTTACCGAGCATCTCACGCGAGTGCTCTGGGTCTACACCTGATAACAACAAAGGAACAACCATGATGGATGCTGCCTGCTCTGATTTGCTGTCCGAAGTGCGCGCTTTTCGCCAACGCTACCCCGAGGTGCGTTATGTCGACCTGATTTCCCTGGACATCCCGGGGCATTTTTACGGCAAACGTTACCCCGTTGAGATGCTGGAAAAAGTCGCGGCCGGCAGCGCGCTCAAGCTGCCCCAGAACTGTGTACTGCTGGGCGTGCAAGGCGGGTTATTCAAAATCGGTGACTACTGCTTTAACGACGGTGACCCGGACGCGCTGCGTCGACTGGTCCCCGGCACACTCAAACCGGTGACCTGGGAAGCGCAGCCGCTGGGACAGATGCTGATCACTTCGGACGGCACCGAAAAGCCGATTGTTTTCGAACCGCGCGAAGTGCTGGCGCAGGTACTGGATCGGCTGGCGCGCAAAGGCATTCATCCGGTGGTGGCTTTTGAGCTGGAGTTCTACCTGTTCGATAAACAGCTGCGTGACGGCTTGCCTCAGTTCCCACGGGATGGCTTGACGGACGATGCCGATGATCAACCCAACATGCACATCGAGCGTCTCTCACGCTTTGCCCCGGTGCTGGACGAAATGGTTGAGGCGACGCGGGCTCAAGGCATTGATGCCACCGTGATTACGGCCGAACTGGGTCCGGGTCAGTTCGAGATCAACTTTGGTCATCTTGATGATGGTCTGCGTGCTGCCGACTGGGCCGCGCTGTTTTGTCGTAGCACCCGTGGCGTCGCGCTCAAGCACGGCTACCGCGCCAGCTTCATGGCCAAGCCTTACTTGCAGCACCCGGGCAGCGGCATGCATGTGCATGTCAGTCTGTATGACAGTGCCGGCAAAAACCTGTTGGCGGCGAACCAACAGCAACCGCTACGCCATGCCGTGGCGGGGTGTCTGGAACTGCTGCCACACAGCATGCCGATCTTCGCGCCGAACCAGAATGCCATGCGCCGCCTGGGCGGTACGGTGAACGTGGCCACACAAGCGAGCTGGGGTTTCGAAGATCGTGATGCGTGCTTGCGCATACCGGAGTCGGACTCGAAAAACCTGCGCATCGAATATCGACTGGCCGGTGCCGATGCCAACCCCTATCTGGTGCTGGCGGCGATTCTGGTGGGGCTGGAACATGGTCTGGAAGCCGGCAAAGAACCCATCCTGCCGCTCAACGAAGACCGCAACAGTGGAGTCGACTTCCCGCTGGAAATGCTCGAAGCCGTTCGCGCGATGCAGCATCAACCGCAACTGCGCGAAGGCTTGGGGGCTGAGTTCGTGGATGTGTATTGCGAGAACAAACGTCAGGATCATCTGGCGTTCCTGCAGGAGATCAGTGCCCGGGAGTATCGCTGGTATCTGTAATGGGTGGGTGTTGATGGCATTAATCAATCGCCCGGCGGGCCTGAAGAAGACACCAGCGGCCTACGAAATATTCGCAGCATATCGGCTAATGCCAATCAGTTAAGCCGTAATGCGATCTGTAGCAGCTGGCGAAGCCTGCGTTCGGCGGCGAAGCCGTCGTGAAATCAGCCGATGCGGTACATCAGAAACACCTCGTGCGCAGGTTTTACGACGGCTTCGCCGCCGAACGCAGGCTTCGCCAGCTGCTACAAGAAGCGTGTTGCACCTGAGATTTCTTAACTGACAGGCATTAAGCGTATTGGACAACCACACCATTGCCAAGCTGTTCAACAGCAGGCAGCGGGTGAACCAGGCGCTGGACTAAATGGCAATCTCTGGCGTGCGACCTAAACCGGCTCCGGCCACTTCCTGTTCCAGCCAGTCGAGGAACTCGGAAAAGCCGCTTGAGCGTTTCACCCGTTTTGGATAGACCAGCGTGTACCGTCCACCGGTAATGACGCTGCCGGAATGCACTCGCGTCAATTGCTGGGTGAGCAACTCGTCGCGTGCGAGAACGGCGTCGACGAGCGCGATGCCCTGACCACATTTCACGGCGACGATAGCGGACTCCAGCGTATCGAAAGTCAGGTGAGCATTATCGGCCCCGGTTGAACCCGGGTAGTACTCTTCCCAGCGGCGCCAGTCCAGACGATCCATGCTCGAGTCCACGAGCCGCGCGGTTTTGAGTAGCTCTTGCGGAGTTGTTCCGGCGAGCAATACCGGCGAGCACACCGGAATCAGTTCCTCTTCCCACATCTCCAGTGCTTCGAAGTCGGGCCATGTGGCTGTGCCGTACGCGATCATGGCGTCGATCGATTCAAACGCAAAGTCGGGAAAGCGGTGATACACCGTGTCGACACTGACAGACACTTGCGGGTGCAAGCGATAAAACGCCGTAAGCCGTGGAATCAGCCAGCGTGCTGCCATGGTCGGATGCGCGCGCAGGCTGACGCTTCTGCCCACGGTCGCGAGCATGTGCGATGCATCCGACAGCAGGCCGATGACCTGCTCCGCAACCGGTACCAGCGACCGGCCTTCGGCGGTGAGCACGATTTTGCGCGTGTGCCGCTCGAACAGGCGGTTCTCCAGACGCGTCTCCAGTTGCGCAACCTGCCGGCTCACCGCGCTCTGGCTCAGGTTGAGCTGCTCACCTGCCTTGCCAAAATTGCCGGTCTTCGCAACCGTCAGGAATGCCTGCAAAAGCTCGATGGATGGCAGTTGGCGGCTCATGTTTTCTATGCGCTCCTCGCATGGGATTGATGCAGATACATCACTGTTCTTTCAAATGATCGGGGCACATTCTTAGCCGAAATATCGACGCCACGCTACGCGTCATTCTCAACCTGACGGTCCCCCTTATGAACACCCCAATAGCGGCATTTTCCACCGTGTCGGCGTCCCAGGACCTTTTGCCTCGTGAAGTCGACGTGGCGATCATCGGCGGCGGTCTGATGGGGTGTGCGTGCGCGTACTACCTTAGCAAAGCGGGCGCCAAGGTTCTTGTCCTCGACAAAAGCATCATTGCGGGTCAGCAATCGTCACGCGCGTGGGGCTTTGTTCGCCAGCAATCGCGTGATGAAGCCGAAGTTCCGCTGATGCAAGCCAGCATCGAGATCTGGCGCTCGCTGGAACACGAGCTCCAGACCGACCTGGGGTGGCGCAATGACGGCTGTCTTTTCGTCGCGGGCAATGAGGCCGAACGTGACGGATACGAATCTTGGCTGACGGTCGCACGCAGCTTTTCGGTCGATACCGTGATGCTTTCGCCGCGTGAGGTGGCCAAAAAACTGCCGGGTTACGCCGTCCCGCAACTCGGTGGTTTGTTTACCGCCAGCGACGGTCAAGCGGAGCCCACGCTCGTGGCACGCGCCTTCGCGATGCGCGCCCGGGAACTGGGCGCCCACATCGTCGAACAGTGTGGCGCCAAAGGCATCGATGTCGCCGCCGGCCAGGTCGTGGGCGTTGAAACCGAGCGGGGCTACGTGAAGGCGAAAACGGTGGTGTGCGCGGCGGGCGTCACCACGTTCCGCCTGCTGAAGATGCTCGGCATCTCCCTGCCACAGCAACTGGTCAGGGGAACGGTGGCGCGGACCACGCCCGGACCGATGCTCAGCGGCATATCCACGATCGCCAACGGCGTGGGCTTCCGGCAAAGGATAGACGGCAGCTTCAACATCGCAGACGACGCCCATGTCGATGTCGACATGACGCTTGGCCATCTGCGCGCACTCCATTGGTATGCGCCTTCGCTGTGGGTGCACCGTAAATCGTTTCGCTTCAATTTGAACGGTGCGTGCCTGACGGATCTGCGCCAGCGCCTGCCGTGGTCGGAAGCGACGCGGCTAGGCGCGGGGATTCACCTGCGTAATCCGCTCACCCACCCGAATGACAAGGGGTTGGGAATGGCCATGCGCGCGCTCAAGGCCGCGTTCCCCGGACAGGTGAATACGCACATCGCCGACCGATGGGCTGGCGGTATCGATGTTTTGCCCGACGGCATTCCCGTCATCGACGCGCAAGCGTCGCCGCGCGGCCTGGCCGTAGCCACCGGATTCTGCGGCCACGGCTTTGCCATGGGTCCCATCGTGGGCAAAACCCTGGCGAACTGGATCGACTCTGGCGATCCAGGCCTTGATATGCGCCAGCTGCGTCTGTCGCGATTCGCCGAGGGCGACGTCAAGCCGCCGTCATCGCTGTTCTAGTCGATAGCCCTTTGTTAACGCTCATGCCTCAACACTCACGCGCCTACTTCCCGGGGGAAACACGGTGACACGACATCTCACGCCCAACATCTACTACGATCCCGCGTCGGTGGCAGGCAAAGCACCGCCTATCAGCGACGAGACCGATATTCTCATCGTGGGCGCGGGCCCGGCGGGACTCGCTGCCGCACTGACCGCCGCTGGGCATGGCCTGCGCGTCACACTGGTAGACGAAAATCCGGTCCCCATCGAAACCATGGGGGAGGAGGTGCCGCTTCATTTCGGTGGGCGGATGGGCGCTGCGGTCTCTAACCGCAACAGCGTGCTGCAGACCCTGCTCGACGCCCGCCCGGAGATCGCCGATGCGCTTGAAGCCGGTGTCGACGTGCGGCTCGGCACGGCGGTCTGGGGACTGTTTCCTCAACAGCGCACCACGGCGTGGATCGAGGGCTCCGTCGCTGGCCTCGCCGATGACAAAAACGCCTGGCTGCTGCGCTTCAAGCAGGTGATCGTCGCCGCCGGAAGGCGCGACATGGGCCTCGCCTTTGACGGTTGGCATCGCCCCGGCGTCATGGGCGTGAGCGCCGCGCAACGGCTGGCGACTGTTTACGACGCGCTGGACTGCAAGCGCGCCGTGCTGGTCGGTAGCGATACGCAAGCGCTAGCGTCGGCCCATGCGCTGATCAGCAAGGGCGTGCAAATCGTTGCAATCATTGAACAGGCCGGACACGTGAGTGGCGATCCAGCGCTGCTTGGCCTGCTGGTCGAGCACGGCGCTCAGGTGTTGACCGGGCATGTCGTTCGCGAGGCGGGCGGGGATGCATTCGGCGTCAAGCGGATTACGGCGGTCGCTGTCGACACGGCGGGTCGCCCCGTTTGCGGGTCGCTGAACGAAATCGAATGCGACACGGTGCTGCTTGGGGTGGCCGCCATTCCCGCGATCGAACTGGTCGAGGCCGCGGGGTGTCGCACGTCATTTCAGGCCGGCCGCGGCGGCCACGTCCCGGACACGGACCCTGTGCAGCGCACGTCGTTGCCGTTCATCCTGGTGGCTGGCGACTGCGCCGGCGTCTGGTCATCGAAAAGCCTCGACGACAGCATTTCCCGGCGCGAAGGCCGGATCGCCGCGCACACCGCGCTGGCCGCGCTGGGTGTCGACAGGGGACCTAACGACAAAGCGCCAATGCCCGACGAGCCTGTCTGCGATGTTTCTGTCAACCGCGCAGCATGGGTGCGCGCGTCCACCGTCCACGCACAGAACGAACCCTTCGTGTGCCTGTGCGAAGAGGTGACGGCCAGCGAAATTCTGGCACAACAGCCGCCGCGTTATCTCGACTGGACACCCGCCGACACGGCGGTGCAAAGCGTGATGACGTCGTCGCAGGCAAACGGCTCGCCCAACCCGGATGTGACGAAGCGTCTCACACGGGCCTGCATGGGCCCCTGCCAGGGACGTCGTTGCCGCGAACAGGTGGCAGCCTTGCTCGGCATCGGCGCCGGCGTGAGTGTCGACGTCATTGCGCTGGCCTCGTTTCGTCCTCCGGTCCGCCCACTGTCACTGCAGCAGGTGGGGCAGATCGAAGAAACACCGCAGATGCACAGCCGATGGGATGCGTGGTTTGACATGCCGTCGCAGTGGACGCCGTTCTGGCTGTGCGCTGGGCAGCAGACCGTCGCCAGGCGCCCGCAAGACGCCATCCGTGACACCAACCCGCCGCACAACGAGGGCTGACACCATGCAGGCAGTTACGAAATCGTCCACCCGTGCGTCCGTCGTCATTGTGGGGGGCGGCGTGACCGGATTGAGCGCCGCCTGGTGGCTGGCCCGCGATGGCGTCGATGTGCTTGTTCTCGAAGCAAGCTTGATTGGCTGGGGCGCCTCGGGCCGTAACGGCGGTGGATGCTCACATCACCACAGCCCGCTGTTTGTCGAAGAACAGCGGCTCTGGCCGATGATGGACGAACTGCTCGGTTACCCGACCGAGTATCGCCCGGACCGGATCAGTATCGACCTCAACGAACATCAGCTTTCGCTCGATAAAAAAGTCGTGGACGAAGCCGCCTGGTACGGGTTGCGCGCCGACCTCCTGGACCCTCAGCAGGTTCGGGAACTCGTACCCTTTGCTGGCGATAATGTGCTGGCTGGCTACTACTACCATTTCGGCGGCCACGCCAATCCGCACCGCACCCTGCAGGCCTACGCGTGGGCCCTGCAACATCTCGGCGGCCGCGTTCTCGAGCACACGTCCGTTGTCGCCATCGAACGCCAAGGCGACCGGGTGACGGGCGTGCGCACCGCACAAGGCCTGATCGCCTGCGACCACCTGGTGATTGCCGCAGGCCCGCACACCGGTGAATTGGCAGCCCAACTCGGCGTAGACATTCCGCTCGTCAGCGCGCGTGCCGAGATGATCGTTACCGAACCGCTCCCGTTGATGGAGGTCGGCGGTGTGGATGGCAATGGTTTGTATGGTCGGCAAACCCTGCGTGGCAACCTGGCGTATGGCGGCGGCCCGCACGAATGGGTCGACCTCGCCGATCTGCGCGGCACCCGTGCGCAGTCGACACCCCTGCAATGCAGTATCGCCAGACGACTCGCCGAACTGTTCCCCAAGGTCGCTCACAAACGGGTGATTCGCAGTTGGGCAGGGTTCATCGAAAATACCCCGGACGGTCGCCCCGTCATCGATCGTCCGGCCGCGCTGGATAACGTTATCGTCGCGACCCTGTCCGGTGTCGGTTTCGGACTCTCGCCGGCAAGTGGTCATGCCATTCGCGATCTCGTCGTCGACGGGACGTGCAGTTTCGCCGACCTGTCGAGCTTCTCGCTCACACGTTTTGCGGCCCTCGAGCCTGACTGGCAAGCCATTCAGGGATGGCTGCCGTTGCCCGTACCCGGGGTGTAGAAGGTTTTTCTGAAAATCGCTGCACGCAATTGGACTGTTCTATTTGCCACTCTCCTCCTGACAAAAAAAAGGATCGACCATGAAACGAATGCTCCGCAATCTGGCTGTGCTGGCCTCTGTCGGCATGACGTTGTGTTCCTTTACGGCTCCCGCCAGCGCAGCGGCGGAGACGCTGCGTTTTGGTGTTGCCGCGGAGCCTTATCCGCCGTTTCTGGTCAAAACACCCACCGGGCAATTCACCGGTTTCGAGCCCGACCTGATCCGGGCGCTCTGCGAGCAGATGAAAGCCGAGTGCGAGATCAAGGAAGTGGCTTGGGACGGCATTATTCCGGCGCTGCTCTCCAACAAGTTCGACGTGCTCTTCAACTCAATGGGGATCAGCCCGGAACGTCAGAAGGTCATTGCCTTCTCGCGCCCTTACTATGAGACGACGGGGATTTTCGTCGCCCCGAAAAACGTCAAGCTGACGCTGACACCGGAAGGTCTGGCAGGTAAGGCCATCGGTGTGCAGGGCTCGACCACCAATGCCGAGTTCATCCGCACCGCTTATGGCTCTGCATCGGGCATTCGTATCTACAACACGCAGGACGACTGCAATGCCGATTTGCTGGCTGGCCGTATCGACGTCATGTTCCTCGACAAGCTCGGCGACATCGATTTTCTGAAGTCCGAAGACGGGACGGTGTTCGAGGAGAAAGGGACCGGCAGCGTCAAAATGGACCCCTTGCAATATGGCCTGGGTATCGGGGCAGGCCTGCGTAAGAGTGACACCGCACTCAAGACGCGAATCGATCAGGCGCTCACGCAATTGCATGATTCGGGCAAGTACACGCAAATATCGGAAAAGTACTTTCCGGTCGATCTCTGGCCACAATGAAATCTGAGCAGCGAAGAAGAGTAGGGGAGGCTATTTCACCGAGCCTCCTTGCCTGATAGCTCCGGGTATCGGTGCCGACGCTTTCAGCGACTTCGAGATGATGGTCAGGGCAGAGGTTGGAGGCTGGTTTTGAGGGCAGTGACCACACGGTTACGGCCTTCGTGTTTAGCGTGATACAGGCGTTGATCAGCTGTACGCAAAATGGCCTCGATGGTGTCGCCGTCGCGGCCAGATTGCGATACGCCGATGCTCACTGTGACCACGGTTGACCGCTGCAAGCCATGAAAAGAATTATTTGCAACGGAGCTTCGCAGACGCTCAGCGATGACGTGCGCGCCCTCAAGTGAAGTCTGAGGTAGCAGTATCATGAATTCTTCACCGCCCACTCGGGCTACGCCGTCATACGGCCGGATGGAATCGAGGCATTTCTCCACGAAGCTCTTCAGGATGTCATCGCCAACCTGATGCCCGAAGCGATCGTTGATGGACTTGAAATTATCCAGATCGAGCGCCAACACGGAGAACGGCTCACCGCCGCGCTTGGTCCGGCCAATTTCGACTTCGACCCGCTCCATGAACCGACGCCGATTATCAGCGCCAGTCAGTGGATCGGTCGCCGCAAGGTGCCCGAGTTCTTGATTGGTACGCTGGAGTTCCTGCAGGGCGCTCTCGGTATACGCCATCGCTTCGGCAAGACGCACCATCAACTCCTCTTGGCTGTAAATCTTCGAGAACGACCGCGTGGTGAGGAACGCTTGCACTACCCCATAGCTCAACATGAAGAATCCACCGGCGAAGATCGCATGAGCGAGCCACCACATGTGGTTCCACGGACGTGCAAGGATGAAGGCAAGGGATGACAGCGCGAACGCGGTGACCGAGATGACAAAAATCATCATCAGCGGCGAACGGATACGGCGCAGCAGGAGCACTGCCACAGTCAATGTGGAAAGAACGAGGGCACCACCTTCCATCGAGAGGCGCACCGCGAGATTGCCGGCGATCGGCGAATTAGCGACGTACGCCACTGCCACGTCAACCAGCAGGAACAGTCCTATCCAGGTCAGCCACGGGCGGGCCTTCATTCGTTGGTCCGCGGCATCCGGTGGGCGGTGGTACGACAGCATTCCGACTAACAGCAGAATCGACATGACCAGTCGAGAGGCCGGACCATAAAGCAGGAAGAGCCAGATATTGTGGTGTGCGAGCCCGGTGAATGCACCATGCAACGCGTAGATCAGCACAAAACCGAAAAAGCCAAGCGTCATCCAGCGCAGCAGCGGGTCTCCCGATGACTGATAGCAGCGCCACGTTACGTAAGTAACAAACAAGCCTTCCAGGGTGGCTGCCGTGATCGCAATGATATGGAACAGGTGGTTCTCGAATATAAGGGTGGGGTCTTGAAAGAAGTATAAGTAGCCAATCAGATAGGCCGGAACAAACGCAAATCCTGCGAGCAGCAAGTAGGCGTAAACCTTGACGATGAGGCGAACAGCTTCAGGTGGCTCGCCGGTGGCGATGAGATTGCTCATGGTTCCCTCCAGTTTTAAATCCATTTAGCTAACACCGGTCCGGTATTGGAGCCGCCAACATGCCAACGGTCCCTCGCATCATTACGCCAATAGGGGATGGACCGATCTATAGCATTTCAATATTAGACGCCTTACCCGTTTCTGCTGCGCAAGCAGGTAAAAATGTCCACGCGAGTTTCGGTGCTGGAAGTTCTCATCAGGCTGGATCGAGGCGTGGGTCATGGCTGTATCTTTATTAATGAATATCGCAATATACAAAACTACATAGCGCCTGACCTGCGCTTTCTTACGAAAGGAATGACTGATGACCACGGCTCTGGGCAGCAAAGAAGCGGTAGGTGAGCGTTACACGCTGGAATCGATGCGCCACGCACAGCAGATGACCTGGGAGGCCATCGAGCAGATTGCTCGTGCCATTTCGCCAGGCATACGCGAATCCGAGGCACAGTTGCTGGGCAAACAGATTTTGTCCGAACTGGGCATGGATCGAATCTGGCATCCACTGCTGATCCGCTTTGGAGCCAATACGCTCAAGACGTTCAAACAGCGCTCCGATGGCGATCCTGAATTGGGTGACGAAGACATTTTTTTCATCGACTTGGGCGTGGTATGGCAAGGGCACGAAGGCGATGCCGGCGCGACGTTTATCACCGGTTCCGACCCGGAAATGATCGCCTGTACCTTGGCTGCCAAGGAGCTTTTCAATCGGGTTGAGAGCTTTTGGCGTAGCGAGCGGGTTTCCGGCGTGGAGCTTTACGACTATGCAACCGCTCAAGCGCAGGCCATGGGATGGAAGCTCAACCTGGACATCAAAGGCCACCGAGTCAGCGATTTTCCTCATGCGATTCACCGGGGCGGTGACCTCGGTCATTTCGAGCATTCTCCGAACGCCGGTCTTTGGATTCTGGAAATCCAGATCGCCCACCCTGAGCGTCCATTCGGCGCGTTCTACGAAGACTTACTCATCTGATCGGCTTTCACTCAAGGAGTCCCCATGACCTGCGACATAGAGCAACCGGTTCTGTTGTTCTCCTAGGCCCCGACAGGAAGGCTCGCGGTTCGTCTATCAGAACGCCGGTGCGGTGGGGCGCAGAACGATCTCGTTGAGGTCCACGGCCGCAGGTTGTTCGATCGCGAACGCAACGGCGGGGGCTACGAAGCTAGCGGGAATGGCATGAAGCGAGGCTGCTGTAATAGCGGCAGTTGAAGGCGCGTGCGGCATTACCCGACGCGCCAGTCTGTCATTTGCTGGCGTCCAGCACGACGCGGTAGCGCGCCTTGCCACTGCGCAGGTGATCGATGGCTTCATTGACCCGGCTCATGGGAAAGTGCTCGACCTGCGGCAGGATCTGATGACGTGCGCAGAACTCCAGCATGATCGCGGTGGTACCGGGCGAGCCGACCGGCGAGGAGGACAAGCTCTTTTGTTGGGGAAGCAGGTCGAACACGTGCACTGGAATAGCGCCGGGTACGGCGCCAACAAAATGCAGGCGACCTTTGCCGCGCAGGGTTCCGAGCATGGCCGTCCAGTCGAGGTCGGCGTTGGCGGTGATCAGGAGAAAATCCAGGGTGCCGGCAATGGCTTTCAGCGCGTTACTGTCGGTAGAGGCGACTACATTGTGTGCGCCCAGGCGCCTGGCTTCGTCCTGCTTGCTCAATGACGAGGTAAAGGCTGTGACTTCGCAGCCCCAGGCGTTGAGGAAGCGCAGTGCCAGATGACCGAGGCCACCGATGCCCACCACACCGACCCGGTCAGTGGGCTTGACGTCGAATTCCAGCAACGGGTTGAACACCGTCGAGCCGGCGCAGAACAGGGGGCCGGCCAGGGCCGGGTCGAGTCCATCCGGTATCGGAAGGGCCCAGGCCCAGTGCGAACGCAGGCGGTCGGCGAAGCCGCCGTTGCTGCCGATGATGGTCGGTTTGACGGTGCCGCATAAGTGATGGGAGCCGCCGATACACGAGGAGCAATGCATGCAACTGCCCTTGTACCAACCAATGCCCACCCGTTGTCCTACTTCGAGCCCGCGTACCTGCGCGCCCACTCGCACAATACGGCCGACCACCTCATGGCCGGGGATAAACGGGTATTGGCTAATTCCCCAATCGTTATCGATCAGCGACTGGTCGGAATGGCAGACGCCGCAATACTCCACCGCGACTTCCACTTCCTCTTCCCCCAATGGACCGGGATCGTAGCTATAGCGTTCCAGTGGAGCGCCGGCCGCCATTGCGGCCCAGCCGGTGAAGGTCGAAAGTTCGGTACTGTCGCTCATTAGGCACCTCCAGATCAGGAGACAAGGCTTTGGCCGTTCAGGCGCTGCAGCGCAGCCAGAAAAGTGTAGCGTATCGCTTGCCGTTGTCTCAGTTGCCGATAGCAGGGGGCAACACATCAATCGTTCAGAGAACACTCCATTTGAGCTGCTTTTCATCCCAATTTAGAAGGGTGCAAAATGGCATGAGCTTCATGCAAAACCAAGCCGGGAGCCGGTCTCCTTGAATTTTTCTGCGGACTGTTATCCAGAAGCGGCCGGAGTGATACAGCGGAATTGGCGTCGAAACAGATAGTCAGGCGGCAATCGAAAGGGAGGCATGAAAATGACACGCGTCCGAGTTGAGGGCTTTACGATCTCGCTTGACGGATACGGAGCGGGTCCGAATCAGGACATGAGTCATCCGCTCGGCGTGGGCGGGACAGATTTGCACCAGTGGTTAGTCCCGACACGCACGTTCCAACGGACCCTGTTTGGCGCCGACGATGGCACAACGGGGATCGATGACGACTTCGCTGCGCGGGGCTTCAAGAATGTTGGCGCCTGGATTCTCGGAAGAAACATGTTCGGACCGATTCGCGGTTCCTGGCCCGACATGAACTGGAAAGGCTGGTGGGGGGACAACCCGCCCTATCACGTGCCAACGTTCATCTTGACTCATCACGCGCGCCCGCCCATCCAGATGGAAGGCGGAACGACATTCTACTTCGTCACGGGCGGTATTCACGAGGCGCTTGACCGGGCGCGCGACGCAGCCAACGGAATGGATGTGCGCATAGGCGGCGGACCTGACACTATCCAGCAATATCTTCGTACGGGCCTCATCGATGAGCTGCACATCGCTATCTCGCCGGTCCTGCTGGGCGGGGGAGAGCGACTGTTCGAGGGGATTGACGTGCGCGCTCTAGGATACGAATGCGTTCAGTTCGTTGCGTCGCAGAAAGCCACCCATGTTGTACTTCGGCGCCAAGGGCACCATGACGCCTGACAACCGGTTGCTGTCCATCGCAACGAGCAGCAAACCACCCAAAGCAGTAACGCGTTGAGCGCTACTGATGAAACGTACGCCCCAATGCATCCAGCCGAACAGCAATCGGCGGTAAACGCTGGCTGCTAAGGGCTAGCGTTTCCACATCGTCTGCCGTGTTTTGCGCGATGGTCTGCACCGACTGCAAGTGTCCGATGATGTCGAAACTCGCCGTGGATTGTTCGCGGGTCGTGGTGACTATGCGCCCATTGAGTTCATCGATTTGCGATATATCGCTGCCTATCGCCTGCAACAGGGTCGCCGCCAGAAGGCTGTCTTCGACACAACGCTCCACGCCTTCGTGGCTGGCATGCATGGCCTCGACGGCCTTGCGACTGCCTTGTTGCAACGCCTCGATGATCGTCCTGATCTCCTTGGTTGAGAGCGCCGTGCGTTGCGCCAGGCTGCGTACTTCATCGGCGACAACGGCAAAGCCTCGACCTTGCTCGCCGGCGCGCGCAGCCTCGATGGCGGCGTTGAGAGCCAGCAGGTTGGTTTGTTCGGCAATGCTGCTGATGACTTCCAGAACGGTACCGATTTGCTCCGCCTGTCCTGCCAGCGCTTGCACGGTATCGTTGGTGCCTTTCAAGCGCGACGCCAGCTGCGTGATTTCATGCTGGGCGCGGTTCACACTTTCCTGTCCTCGTGTGATTTGGGGACGACAGGGAACCCACCGTGTCGATAGCGTCTAACTTTACGAAACGATATTCCGCCACTCTGAAGGAACGACTCATGCTCAGATCTCGCTCATTGATTGCAGCAATTACAGGCCTTGCGCTGGTCTGCGGCTCAGCGAGTGCATTAGCCGATCCTGGTAATGGAAAGGGCCAAGGAAACGGCAAGGGAAATCCGCAAAACAGTCAAGGTCATGCAAGCAAAGGCAAAAATTCCGGGGGTGGCGATTGGGATAATGGCCCAAGCATCAATCGCGCTGGCGTTATTGGGATTGTTGGTGGATATCGGGACTACTGGAGCCCCGGACCTGCATTGCCACCCGGCATTCAAAAGAACCTCGCTCGAGGTAAGCCGCTTCCACCCGGGATTGCCAAAAAGCTGGATGGCCGGTTGATCGGCAGGCTGCCCCATTATGATGGCTATGAATGGCAGCAAGCTGGCACCGACTTGATACTGGTCGCGCTGGCAACCGGGCTCATCTACGAAGTGCTCAACGGCGCTTTTGATTAACTGTATAGACCGGGGACATAGCTAACAGGTGTGCGGGGACATGGTGGACACTTTCTGAAGGTTCGAGCCACCAAAACCGGGCCAGACCGAGGACGACCTGCACTGAGGGCTCCTGGAAATCTATTCCGACCGGCCACCGGTATTCGTCGACGAACGCCACACCGAAGAGCAGATAAAGGCGCGCAACAGCTGCCGGAATTTTCCTCAGGTCGGTGACTGAGTCTCCTCATTTTTTGTTACCACACACCCCAGCTGCGTACAAAATCCAGCGGTGGTAACAGCCTCACGGCTGTACCCGCCCTTGCGCTCTACTATTTGCAAGCCCCATCCCAGACGGCTTCGCGCGCTTTCATGGGCAGCCACGCAACGAATTGGCCGGCCGATTGCATATGCTTGTCTGTACAAGTAAGTGTGTGTGCGTAAGACCATTCGCCTCACAGTACCTCTGCACTTGCGCCACAAGCGCTTTCGATAGACCTTGGGAATAAAACAATGAAAAAAGCATTTCTGACCCTTTCTGCATTGGCGTTGTGTGTGGCTGCCGGCTCTGCCCTGGCCAAGGAATACAAGGAACTGCGTTTTGGTGTCGATCCATCCTACGCGCCCTTCGAATCCAAGGCCGCCGATGGCAGCCTGGTGGGCTTCGACATCGACCTGGGCAATGCGATCTGCGCCGAGCTGAAGGTCAAGTGCAAATGGGTTGAAAGCGATTTCGACGGCATGATTCCGGGCCTCAAGGCCAACAAGTTCGACGGCGTGATCTCTTCCATGACCGCAACGCCTGCCCGTGAGAAGGCCATCGACTTCTCCAGCGAGCTGTTCTCCGGCCCGACCGCGCTGGTGTACAAGAAAGGCACTGCCATCGGCATCGATCCGGCCTCGCTCAAGGGCAAGAAGGTCGGCTACGAGCAGGGCACCATCCAGGAAGCCTACGCCAAGGCTGTACTGGACAAGGCCGGTGTCGAGACCCAGGCCTACGCCAACCAGGACCAGGTCTACACCGACTTGATCTCCGGCCGCCTCGATGCCTCGATCCAGGACATGCTGCAAGCCGAACTGGGCTTTTTGAAGTCGCCGCAAGGTACCGACTTTGAAGTCAGCAAACCGGTCGACAGCGAGTTGCTGCCAGCGAAAACCGCAGTGGGGATCACCAAAGGCAACGCCGAGCTCAAGGCCCTTCTGGACAAAGGCATCAAGGCGCTGCATGACAACGGCACCTACGCGGCCGTGCAGCAAAAGCACTTCGGTGACCTGAACCTTTACAGCGGCAAGTAACGACCCTGCGCCCATCCCCGGATGGGCGCTTTCTTGATTGCCAAGGGGCTGCTCAATGTTCGACAACCTATTGCAGATTCTGGGATTTTCCGGCTTCAGCCTTAAGGGCTTTGGCCCGCTATTGCTGCAAGGCTCCTGGATGACGGTCAAATTATCCTTTCTGTCGCTGCTGGTGAGCGTGGGCCTCGGCCTGATCGGCGCCAGTGCCAAGCTTTCCAAGTCAGCGATGCTGCGCGTCCCGGCGCAGGCCTACACCACGCTGATCCGTGGCGTGCCGGACCTGGTGTTGATGCTGCTGATTTTCTACAGCCTGCAAACCTGGCTGACCAACCTGACCGAAGCGCTGGGCTGGGACTATATTGAAATCAACCCGTTCAGTGCCGGGGTCATTACTCTGGGCTTCATCTACGGGGCGTATTTCACCGAGACCTTTCGCGGCGCGATCCTCGCCGTACCCCGCGGGCAGATGGAGGCGGCTACCGCCTACGGACTGACACGCGCCCAGCGCTTTCGCTTCGTGGTGTTCCCGCAAATGATGCGCTTCGCCCTGCCAGGCATCGGCAATAACTGGATGGTAATCCTCAAGGCCACCGCGTTGGTCTCGATCATCGGTCTGGCCGATCTGGTCAAGGTGGCCCAGGATGCGGGCAAAAGCTCCTATCAGTTGTTCTTCTTCCTTGTGCTGGCCGCGTTGATCTATCTGGTGATTACCACCGCTTCGAATTACGTCTTGCGCCGGCTGGATGTCTTCTACTCAGCAGGCACCCGGGAGGCCGTACGATGATCGAACTACTGCAGGAATACTGGCGACCCTTCCTTTACCAGGACGGCAGTCATATCACCGGGCTGGCCATGACCCTCTGGTTGCTCAGTGCCTCGATTTTCTTCGGCTTCGTGGTGTCGGTGCCGTTGTCGATTGCCCGGGTGTCGTCCAATGTCTGGGTGCGCTGGCCGGTGCAGTTCTACACCTACCTGTTTCGCGGTACGCCGCTGTATATCCAGTTGCTGATTTGCTACACCGGCATCTACAGCTTTGCTGCGGTACGCGCCCAGCCGTTACTTGATGCGTTCTTCCGCGATGCGTTGAACTGCACCATTCTGGCCTTTGCCCTGAACACCTGCGCCTACACCACGGAAATCTTCGCCGGGGCGATCCGCAGCATGAATCACGGCGAAGTCGAGGCGGCCAAGGCCTATGGCCTGCGCGGCTGGAAGCTCTATGCCTACATCATCATGCCGTCGGCCCTGCGCCGCTCGTTGCCGTACTACAGCAACGAAGTGATCCTGATGCTGCACTCGACCACCGTGGCTTTTACCGCCACCGTGCCGGACATCCTCAAGGTCGCCAGGGACGCCAACTCGGCCACCTTCCTGACCTTCCAGTCGTTCGGTATCGCCGCAATCATCTATCTGGCAGTCACTTTCTCTTTGGTCGGTTTGTTCCGCCTGGCCGAACGCCGCTGGCTGTCTTTCCTCGGCCCGGCTCATTAATTCAGGAGGCTTGCACATGTACAAACTGACCGTTGAAAACCTGCATAAAAGCTACGGCAACCACGAAGTGCTGAAGGGCGTTTCACTGAGCGCCAAAACCGGCGACGTGATCAGCCTGATCGGCGCCAGCGGTTCGGGCAAGAGCACGTTCCTGCGTTGCATCAACTTCCTGGAAACGCCCAACGACGGCGCCATGACCCTGGACAACCAGCCGATTCGCATGGTCCATGACCGCCACGGCATGCGCGTGGCCGACGCCGATGAACTGCAACGCCTGCGCACGCGCCTGGCGATGGTGTTCCAGCATTTCAACCTGTGGAGCCACATGACCGTGCTCGACAACATCACCATGGCCCCGCGCCGGGTGCTGGGGGTCAGCAAGAAGGATGCCGAGGAGCGCGCTCGTCGGTATCTCGACAAGGTGGGGCTGCCGTTGCGCGTCGCCGATCAATACCCGGCGTTCCTTTCTGGTGGCCAGCAACAACGCGTCGCCATTGCCCGGGCCCTGACCATGGAGCCGGAGATCATGCTGTTCGACGAACCGACATCTGCGCTCGACCCGGAGCTGGTGGGCGAGGTACTCAAGGTGATTCAGGGGCTGGCCGAAGAAGGGCGCACCATGATCATGGTGACCCACGAAATGAGCTTCGCCCGCAAGGTGTCGAACCAGGTGCTGTTCCTGCATCAGGGGCGTGTGGAAGAGCAGGGCGCACCCGATGATGTGCTGGGCAACCCCAAGAGCGAGCGCCTGCAGCAGTTCCTCAGCGGCAACCTGAAGTAACAAGAGCACCTTCGAGCGACCGCCGGGTCGCTCGAAGGCATCGGCTCAACCTTTCCAGGTCAGCCCGCCGCCTTCACGGGCACGCAGGGGAAACATAGGGTTCGCCACTTCTGGCGGTGTATTGATTGGGTTAATGCGCACTGCATTCCGTCTGTCGCAGGACTTGAACTGTCGGGGGCTTAACGCGTCATAAAGCACGCGATATCAACCCTACGGAAGCAATCATGCTTTTAAAGAACAAGAGTCTCGTTGCTGTAATGTCCTGCGCCCTGATGCTTGCGGCTGCCCCGTTACTCCCAGCTGAACTGTCCATCATGAACTCCGCCTATGCGAAGGACGGTGGTGGTGGTGGTGGTGGTGGTGGTGGTGGTGGTGGTGGTAACGGAGGTGGTAATGGGGGAGGAAACGGAGGTGGTAATGGCGGTGGCCATGGCGGCGGTATAGGCGCCGGTCACAGCGGTTCAAATCACGCCGGCGACTCTGACAGTAATGGCCACGGCAATGGACTGGCCAGCGATCATGCGGGCAGGGCTGTTCGCGACCATGGTGTAAGCGGAAACCACTACGGCAGTGATCGCAATGGTGATCGCGGTCATGGCACAACGACGTCAGGCATCGCCCACTCCAAAGATACTCGTGGCATTTCCAAAGCCCGAGCGATCGCGACCTCGACTCCTGGGGATCACAACTCAAAAGGGTTGAGTAAAGCCGGGACATCGATATCAAAAAATCGCATTGATCATCCATAACGGCGGATAGGCACGTACAACAGACTCAACTACAAAGCCCGCGGTACGCTTGAACTCAATTCGACTTCTTCGACGGATAGTTGCCGCGCAAGCCCCCGGACTTGTTGCCGGTTTTGCTGGGCAGGTCAGGCACAACCGGGCGCGATCTGGGTTGAGGGTTGGAGCGGCTGCGGGGTTGGGGTTGTTTACTCATGGTTCGTCTCCTGACTTTTCAGCAAAAAAGGGGACGGTTCAGCACTTTTGGGTACTGGCGCATCCGTGCGCCAGTCGGCCGTCTTTAGCGCTTGATCAGCGAAATCTTCGTGCCTTCGATGCTGACCCCAGCCATTAACCCCTCCTGGTCGAAAATGAACGCGTAGGCCTCGTCCTTCAGCGTGGAGCTGGACAGATTCTTCGCGGCCCCTTCATCAACCACAACAACGGTAGGGCCTACACCGATTTCCCAGCCCTTGGTTTCGCGGATGTAGTTCACGGCTTTGTCGGTCATCAGGAACACCACATAGCCGTACGACTGGGCGCCTGCCTGCAGCCCCCATGACCCGGTTACGGAGTTGTAATAACCCTCCACTGTCTTGCCCTTCAACAATTCGCCTTCACCATAGCTACCCCCAAACACAAGGCCTGCCTTGATGATTTTCGGGAAGACAAGCACTGCTTTGGCGGTGTGTGAAATGGTTTCGGCAAGTGGATGGGACTTGTAGAGCGTTTGCAACGCTTGCCGAGAGTCGGTATTCAGATCCTCGGCGGTTGCCGCACCTGCAGTGTTCAGCAAACTCGCCGACGCCAGTGAGGCGGTCGCGAGGACCATCGATAGGAAAAACCGCATTGACTGAGTCATTTTCGTACTCCGATTCGGGAGCATGGGATGTGAGCAGCAGTCAGCGCCTGCCACCTGGCAGAAGAGCTACTGAAAATTATCCGGCGCACCCTAAAGTGTGTAAACGACTGGCTTCGCCTTTGAAATGAAGCAGGCCTGTGGCTTTGATCATTGGCGATGCCATCACCTGCTTTGACCGCTGCGCACGGGCCGGGTTCGTCGTCAGAGACTGTAAAAGGCCAATGTAGGAGCGAGCTTGCTCGCGATGGACTCAAGAGCGGCGCGTTTATTCAGAAAACACGCGGTATCGTTAACGTCCATCGCGAGCAAGCTCGCTCCTACAGGTATTACACCCAGTCAGGCGCCCGTTTCATTTATTCCGCCGTCTGCGCCCGCAAGCGTCTACCAATCACATCCATCAAGTCACAGCCATCGCGCAACGGGATGGCCAGCAGTTTGGAAAAATCCGACAGCACCACCGTGTCGCAACCAATCTCGGCGCGGAAGGCGATGTTTTCCAGCACCTGCGAGACTGTAAAAGGCCAATGTAGGAGCGAGCTTGCTCGCGATGGACTCAAGAGCGGCGCGTTTATTCAGAAAACACGCGGTATCGTTAACGTCCATCGCGAGCAAGCTCGCTCCTACAGGCTTCATCGGAACGGTCGGCAAGGTTAGCGATTCCGAGGTTTGTGTAGGAACTTTTATGCAGTCCTAGGACCTTCACTCCACTTGGCTGAAACGATCGAACCAGCTCCGAGCTGTTCATTTCACGTTGTTTATCATCGCTGACGCTATCCTCTAGAATCCCATCCCCGCAGCCGAGCTGGACTTCCACCCAATGCAAACCCCGACCACCCAACCCCCCTCTGGAAAACCTACCTCCTTTTCCTCGCCCCCATGGTCCTCTCCAATTTCCTCCAATCCATGTCGGGCACCGTCAACAGCATCTACATCGGCCAAATGCTCGGCACCCAAGCGCTGGCTGCCGTATCAGGCATGTTCCCCATCGTCTTTTTCTTCATCGCCCTGGTCATCGGCCTTGGCGCGGGGGCCGGCGTGCTCATCGGTCAGGCGTGGGGGCGCGTGAGCTGCATCGGGTGAAAGCCATCGCCGGGTCAACGTTGCTGCTGGGCGCGATGATCGGTTTGGCAGCGGCGGTGCTGGGCAGTGTGTTCGCACGGCCAGCCTTGCAAGGGTTGGGCACGCCGGTCGACGTGCTGGACGACGCGGTGGCCTACGCTCACGTGATGATGTGGATCATGCCGTCTATGTTGGTGTACGTGCTGTTCACCCAGCTGCTGCGTGGGGTGAGCGATACGGTGTCACCACTGGTGGCGCTGGTGGTGTCGACGTGTATCGGATTGGCGCTGACGCCGGCGTTGATTCGTGGGTGGCTGGGGCTGCCGCCGATGGGGATTCAGAGTGCGGCGTATGCCGGGCTGGCGGGCAACTTGTCGGCGATGGGATGGCTGGCGTGGCGGTTGATTCGCAAGGGGCATCCGTTGGCGCCCGATCGGGAAATGTTTGCGGCGATGCGCCTGGATCGGGTGATTCTCGGCAAAGTGCTGCGCATCGGCTTGCCGACCGGGTTGCAGATGGTGGTGTTGTCGCTGTCGGAGTTGGTGATTCTGGCGTTGGTGAATCAGCATGGGTCTCAGGCGACGGCGGCGTATGGCGCGGTGACGCAGATCGTCAATTACGTGCAGTTCCCGGCGCTGTCGATTGCGATCACGGCGTCAATTCTCGGCGCTCAGGCCATCGGGGCAGGGCGCCTTGAACGCTTGGCGCTGATTTTGCGCACAGGGCTGTTGATCAATGTGTGTTTGACCGGTGGGTTGGTGGTGTTGGGGTATGGGTTGTCGCACTGGTTGCTGGGGTTGTTCCTGACCGAGGACAGCACTCGGGTGATGGCCGAGCACCTGTTGCACATCATGCTCTGGAGCCTGTTGGTGTTTGGCTTCCAGGCGATCATCGGCGGCATCATGCGTGCCAGTGGCACGGTGTTGGTGCCGATGGCCGTTTCGATTTTTTGTGTGGTGCTGGTGCAATTGCCGGGGGCGTATCTGCTGGATGGGCAGTTCGGATTGCAGGGTGTGTGGATGGCGTTTCCGATGGCTTATTTGGGGATGCTGGTGTTGCAGACGCTGTACTACAAATGGGTTTGGCAGCATCAGAAGATCGAGCGGTTGGTGTAGGCGCAGACGCTTGATGTCGGCCACCGTCAGACCGACAATCCAGGGTGACCATGTGATGCGAACCGACAGGCGTGATCGCCTGGGGAGGTGTTCAAATGAGTCCCTCATCGCGAACCATCTTGCAGGACCGCGCCGCCGCCGGTCGAAGCCTGGTGGCACCGTTGCGACACTATGCGCATCGACCTGATGTCATCATCCTCGCGTTGCCCCGTGGCGGTGTGCCGGTCGCTTATGAAGTGGCCGTTGCGCTGGAGGTTCGTCTGGACCTGATGCTGGTCCGCAAGCTGGGTGTTCCGTCTCATCAAGAGTTCGCGATGGGCGCGATTGCCAGCGGCGGCATCCAGATTCTCAATGAACAGGCGTTGCGGGCGCACCCGATTGATAAACCCTCGTTCGACGCCGTGGTCGCACGGGAAACGCGGGAGCTGTTGCGACGCGAGCAGGCTTACCGGGGGACGCGCGCTCCGGTACAGCTCAAGGATCAGGTGGTGATTCTGATCGACGACGGCCTGGCGACAGGCGCCTCGATGATGGCGGCGATCCACGCGGTGCGTCTGCACGCGCCAGCGCGCATCGTCGTCGCCGTGCCGGTTGCGCCGCCCGAGACCGCGCAGGCGCTGCGCAGCGAAGTGGATGAGCTGATTTGCCCGCTCATCCCCGAATGGCTCATGTCGATTGGCTATTGGTACGTGGATTTTTCCCAGACGTCGGATGACGAGGTTATCAAGCTGTTGCAGCGGGCCTGGCAGAAGGAGGCCGGTCCCGACGGGATTTGATGGTCGCTGGATCGGACCCGGAAAAATGTAGGAGCGAGCTTGCTCGCGAAGGACTTGAGAGCAATGCGTTTATTCAGGAGAAACGCATTATCGTTAACGACCTTCGCGAGCAAGCTCGCTCCTACAGGATTGGGTTTAACAACCAGATGCCGCGTTGAACCTCACGGTTTTGCTTGAGCCTTGGCTTTCTCTTCGATTTTCGCGTCTACCGCCGCGCGAATCTGGTCAATGCTGAAGCTCGCCGACCAAGGCATCCAGTTGCACGGCGGCATCGGCCTGACATGGGAATACGTACTGTCACACCATGCCAAGCATCTGCTGATGGTCGCACGCCAGTTTGGTGATGATGACCATCACTTGCAGGCTTACGCCAAGCTGATGCAGGTGAATCCCGCCGTTCACGAGGCTGCCTAGCTGTTCTTGAGCCAGTCCTGGAACGTTGTTGCGCTGACGATGGGGTTGGCGCATCGCCGGCGCCGACAGAGGGCAGGAAGTTTCGGCGGGGGTGGAATAAAGGGCAGTTCTTTGCTTAAGTCCATCTATCGCTGGCCCGCGTGTGCGGGCGCCTCAGCTCTTGGCGGTAGCCCCCGACCGGACAATCCCATGAATCCTCGATTCCCTCGGTTTGCTGTATTGGCCGCCGCGCTCACTTTCGGCTTCTTGCCCTGTGCCCAGGCGGTCGAATACACGCGAGTAAATGAGACTGCCAGCACGATCTCCTTCACCTACAACCAGTTCAGCTCGCGGGTGTATGGCACGTTTGGCAAGTTCAAGGCCACGCTTGATTTCGACACGGCGAACCCCGCAGCGGGTCATGCCGCGCTCACCATCGAGCTCGACAGCATCGATGCCGGCAGCAACGAGGCCAACACAGAGCTGAAAAAGCCAGCGTGGTTCGACACGGCAACGTATCCGGTGGCGACGTTTGAATCGACCGGCGTAAAAGCACTGGGCGGCAACCATTACACGATCACCGGCAAACTCACGCTCAGAGGCGTTACTCGTACGGTCTCCGTTCCGGTCCTCCTGAAGGTGGCGAACGCCATCGGTATCTTCGACGGCCAGCTAACGCTCAAGCGTAGTGACTTCAAGGTTGGCGAAGGTGAATGGGCCGATAGCGTTGTTTCCGACGACATCAATATCCGGTTTCGAATGGTTGCGCCGCAACACTAGCGTGCCCATCTACACATGACGCCAGTGCCCCGGAGTCCACATCGGCCGGGGCGCGGCTCACCTCACCCAATGTCCTTCGACCCAGCGCCAGTTCGGCCCGTGTGCCTGCCAATGCCCCGGTTTCCAGCGGGCGCCGTGCATCACTGGCTGCCAGTGACCGGGCACCCAGGCATAACCGCGACCGTCCCAGCGCCAGTGGCCTTGATCCCAGGCGTAACCGGGACGTCCCGGGGGCATCACCTCCATCCGCATGGGTGGCGGCGCTTGCTGGATGATGATTTCGGTCTGAGCAAAGACTGGCGTGCTCGACAGAGCGGCAAGCGCCAATGGGACAAGCAGAACGTGCCGCACATTAATCAGGGAACGCACAAATCGCATGACAACTCCTCAGGCCTGCATCCGAAAGTGAATGCTGCTGAAGAGTTGAACGCGAGAAACGGAAAATATCCGTCGTGAGGAAAATGAAATTTTTTTCAGGAAAAGGCTCCCTTTTGCGATGTGGACACCGAAGGGTTTTAGATGTCGATGGCCTTTTCTGTTGCACTTTTCGCCGCATCCAACAACCGATGCAAGCGCAGCGCATCCTCAAAGGTCGCTGCTGCATGCGTTCCTTCCGCTACATCCTGCGCATACACGTAATACAGCTCCGCCAGTTCCAACACCGCCGATGGCAATGAAGAGGCCGGCAGCCGCAGGTAGTTTTCAGGCAGCGGCAATACTTGCAGCGCCAGATTGTCACCGTGGGCGCCTTCGATCACATAGTCGTCGCCGACATCACCGAAGGCGGAACGGTTGGTGATTTTCAGGTCGCCCTGATCGCCGGTGATGTCGATCTGCACGCCGGAGCCGTTGCGTTTTCCCCCTTCGATGTGGATCGAAATCACGGCGCCGTCTTCGAGCATGCCGCTGAGCACCAGTTGATCCGGCGCGCTGCTGGCCAGCACTTCGCCGGTTTCCTTGATGGTCACTTGCGGGAACTGATTGACCAGCAATCCCGACACGCTGGTCGGCCAGCCGGTCGCGGTGAAGAGCATGTCGAGGAAATGCCCGGCGTAGATTGCGATCACACTGGAGAAGTTCTCTTCGGGTGCGGTCCAGCGCAGCGCATTGGGGCGCAGGGCCTGGAAGTAATTCGTGCTGACGTGCAGGCGCACTGAGCGCAGTTTGCCGACGTAACCTTGCTGCAACAGGTCTTGCAGGTAGCGATTATGCGGTGCATGACGGCGTTGCAGGCCGACGATGTGGCGCACGCCGGCATCGTTCGCCATCTGAAGCAGTTGCTCGGAGGCGCCAGTGGTGGTGGTTAACGGCCATTCGCAGTAGACGTCTTTGCCGGCGGCGATGGCCGCGCGCACGGTCTGTTCATGTTGGGGCGCGGTATTGAGCACCACCACGAGGTCGACGTCGGGATTGTTCACCAGTGCGTCGACCGAGTCGGCGACCTGCGCGATGGCGTATTCTGCGGCCGCTGCTTCAGCGCGTTCGCGGTGTTCGCTGTGCACCGCTTGCAACTGGTACTGCGGCAGCAGCTCAAGCACGCGCAAGTGGCCGTGGCGTGCCCAGTTGCCGACACCAATGATGCCGACGCGGATAGGAATGTGTGGAGTGGTCATGGGAGTGTCCTCGTAAGGTGATGGCTGACGAGGTGAAGTCTAGGGAGTGCGACTCAAGGGAAAAATGGGGTAGAACTCCGGACTCTTTGGACTGGGATGGCGCTAATCCGCCGATTGCGGAGTGATTGATCGTGTCCAGTTAAGCGGCTCTGATCCACTGTAGGAGCGAGCTTGCTCGCGATGGTCGTTAAGAATAACGCGTGTTTACTGGCTAAACGCGGCGCTCTTGAGTCCATCGCGAGCAAGCTCGCTCCTACAATTTCAACGCTAGGCTCAGGTTTTCAGAATGTTGTCCTTGAAGTAGTCGATCAACACCCGCAGCCTCGGCGCGGTCTGCTTGGACGCAGGCCAGAGCATCCACAGGTTGCCGGCGTGGTCGGTGTAATCCTCCAGCACCACCTTCAGCCTGCCGTCGGCCAGTGGCTGGCGGATTGAAAAATCCGGCAGGCAGGCAATCCCCACCCCATCGATCGCCAGGTACGTCAGCGGATCCATCGTGGTGCAGGTCAAGGCCTTCGTCAGATTCGGTTCAATGTGCGTCTCGCCGATGCGCAGCGGCCAACGCTCGATCATCCCGGTGGCCGGAAACTTGTGCAGCAGGCACACGTGGCGGCTCAGATCGTCCGGGTGCGTCGGCTCGCCATGCTGTTTCAGGTACTCGGGCGACGCCACCAACTGCAATTGATAGCCACCCAACTTGCGCGCCATCAGCCGCGAGTCCTGGGGCGCGCCGGTGCGGATCACTGCATCGAACCCTTCCTCGATCACGTCCACCATGCGGTCGGACATGTCCACGTCCAGCTCGATGTCCGGGTAGGTGCGCATGAACCCGGCCAGCACCGGCATGATCAGCACGTTCTGGATCGGCACGCTGATCCGCACTTTGCCCCGGGGGCTGGCGGACAGGTTCAGCAACTCCATCTGCGCCGCTTCCACTTCACTGATAATGCGTTTGCAGCGGTCCAGGAACAGCTCGCCTTCGGTGGTCAGGGTGACGCTGCGAGTGCTGCGATGGAACAAGCGCACGCCCAGGCGTTCCTCCATGCGCGCCACGCTCTTGCCCACCGCTGAGGAGGAAATTTCCAGCAGGCGGCCGGCTTCGGTGAAGCTGCGGGTCTCGGCCACCTGAATGAAGGCCGTGATACCGCTGAGGCTGTCCATCATGGGGGTGTGCTCGATGCAGGGAGGGTTAAGGCAGAGTAGAGGCGGGAGGGGGAATTGCAAAGGGGAGGGAGCTGGAAACCGAGGTGCCGCCATCGCGAGCAGGCTCGCTCCCACACTTGACCGAGTCCTCTCAAGGGAACACGGTCACTGTGGGAGCGAGCCTGCTCGCGATGGCGGTTTTACATTCAGCGCGAAACTCAGGCAGTGGCTTGGTAGAACGGATAATCAGTGAAACCCACCTCAGTACCGCCGTAAAAAGTGTCACGGTCATAAGCATTCAACGGCAGGTCATGTCGAATGCGCTCTGGCAAATCCGGGTTGGCGATAAAATCGCGACCAAACGCCACCAGATCAGCATCGCCCGCTTGCAGGATCTGCTCGGCTGACGTGGCGTTGAAGCCACCGGCAGCGATGATCAGCCCATCGTAGTGACGCCGAATCAACTGCGCGGCGACCGGGTTCTGGTCTTTGCTCTCATCGATCGAGTTGCCCAACACACGCGGCTCGATCAGGTGCAGGTAAGCCAGTTTCAATGGCGCCAGCTGTTGTGCAACGTAGACGAACAGTGCCTCAGGGGCGCTGTCTTTCATGTCGCCGAAGTTGCCGCTTGGACCAAGGCGCACCGCCACGCGATCGCTGCCCCAGACCGAAATCACTGCGCGGGTGATGTCCAGCAGAAAGCGCGCACGCTTGGCGATGCTGCCGCCGTAGGCGTCGGTGCGATGGTTGCTGCCGTCCTGCAGGAACTGGTCGATCAGGTAACCGTTGGCACCATGGATTTCCACACCGTCGAAACCGGCTTCCAACCCCCGTTGTGCGGCACTGCGAAAGTCTTCGACCAGTGTTTCGACTTCGGCTTCGCTGATTGCGCGATGGGGTGTACTGGGCACCCAGCCGTTGGCGGTGTAGGCGACACCGTCGTACTCGACGGCAGAAGGCGCAATCGGTTGGGCACCGTCGGGTTGCATGTCACTGTGGGACTGACGACCGGCGTGGAACAGTTGCAGGAAAATCCGTCCACCCTTGGCGTGGACCGCTTCAGTGATGGCTTTCCAGCCAGGGACCTGCGCGTCGTTGTACAGGCCGGGTGAGCCGAGGTAGCCATTGCCGGTGGTCGACACTACGGTGGCTTCGGAAATGATCAGCCCGCCGTCAGTGGCACGCTGCGAATAGTATTCGGTCATCAACGCACCGGGCAGATCGCCGGGCTCGGAACGCATGCGGGTCAACGGCGCCATGACCACGCGGTGGGAGAGGGTGTGCGGGCCGATCTGGATCGTGGAAAGCAGGGTGGGATGATTCATGGTGACCTCCAATAAGTGTCTGGAGGCGACTTTAGGCCAGTAGGATGGGGAGAAAAATGGGCCAGCGATCCGCTCTCTCTGGACGAATTGCTCCGTAATCGATGGGCGCCCGGTCCACATTGCGTGGGCCGGACGTCAATCCCTTGAAGGATCTTTCCCACGCATTGGAATGATCATTCAGTAGCGCACAACTTTCCAAGACGTTTCCTACAACGTACCCTGTTGCCGCGTTTCGGCATCGACCCCTATAGTTCGGGCTCGCGGAAAACACCGCGAACGACCTTGGCCGGTCGATTACCCAAAACGCAACGCCGTCATTGTTCCGACTTCATGTCTGGGCTTCGTGTTATGGCAGCTGTGCGCGGGACACCTTCGGGTGTGCCGGAGTTCTGGGTACCGGTCGGCCAACCCGCACACAGCTGCCACCTTTATTCGCTTGGCCGCGAACGGTGGTAGCTCTATTTGGACCTACACCCATGTTCGACCAAGTCATGCCCCGTTACCTCCCCATCGACACCTACGACGCCGAAAACCCGGTGCTCTTCATCAACACTCACAAAGAACTCAGCGACATGGCCGCCTGCGCCATGCATCGCTTCACAGTGGTTCGCGATTTAGCGGACACCTTTTCCAGCTTGAACCTCAAAGGTATTTCCGATTGCGATCTGACGCGCGTTACCCGTGCCGTGCATCTGCTCATGCGTGAAGGGTGCGCGATACTGGATGTGCTTCAGGCGCGGGCGTTGCAACGGGAGGAGGGGTTCAAGGCGACGGTTTAGCGGTGGTGCCTCCGGCCCCTTCGCGAGCAGGCTCGCTCCCACAGTGAATCTTCAGTGAACACAAAATCTGTGTACGACGAAGATCCACTGTGGGAGCGAGCCTGCTCGCGATGAGGCCGGCAGGTGACGCACATCTGTCACCTGACACACAACCCGGTCTCATCCCCGATATCGCAGCGCGTCCAACAACAAAGCAAAAGCCGGCGACGCCGCAATGTGCGCCGGCACGTTATGATTGGCACGTCCGCCCTCAAAGTCAGAGCCACAATGCCCCAGATCACCCATTTCAAAACGCCGTGCCCCGAACACTTCAACAGCCAGATCCTGCAGATGGTCGTCGACAACCTGACCGATATCAGCATGGTCGCCATCCCGCCGAGCAACCTGTTGTACAACGTGTACCAGTACGCGATTGGCTATGAGGTTCATCTCTATCTGGAGGCGTTGAACGGGGCGAAAGGGATTGCCGTGGAGTTGCTGGTCGCGACGGAAGTCGACGATCCGGACACGGTCGTTGGCTTTTTGCTGTTCCTGCCGATCAAGGACGATCCCGAGGCGTGTGGCGTGGCCTATATGGCGGTGCAGACCGGTCATCGGCGTCAGGGCGTCGCGCGGCGCCTGCTACGGGAAATGGTCGGCCGTTACCCTCACGCCGAGCTGACGTGCGCGGTTGCCAAGGTTTCCTGGTTTGAGTCGATGGGGTTTCAGGTCGTGGGCGTGCGCGGGACTCAGGTGTTGATGAATACCCGCGATCATGGCTCCGACGGCTTGATGGGGCTGCTGGATGTCGCGTCGATCTACAGCTCGCTGGAGGTGCGGCAAATTCATACGTACCTGCTGCAAAAACACGGCAAGCGGGCGATGCTCGATGCGGAAAAGCAGCGTGACCGTCATCTGGACCAGATGACGCGCAAAGCGAATGAATTTGTCCGCGAACGCTTGGGCGCACGCGGTTAAGGGTGGGAGCGAGCCTGCTCGCGAAGGCGGTGTGTCAGTCAACATCAATGTTGAATGCCAGGGGCCCTTCGCGAGCAGGCTCACTCCTACAGAAGCCCGACCAGTGCCGGGCTTTTGGGTGTCTGGAAGTCGGGTGATTAAAAAAGAGCCTCAACGCTCTTTGATGGGGAGGAAGTGGAGCCCTGAGGCTCAAGATGCGCATGAAACAAGTGGTGAGCTTAGAAGGGGTTCAGTTCACTCACCACTTACGCAACGGCTTGCGTCAACAAGCGGCTGCGTAAATCCATCGTAGAAAGTTGCGGTTTTGCGCTCAAGTACCGCTAGTCGCATCCCCTGCTCGCGAAGAGGCCGGCACAATCACCGTAAATCCCAGCCCAAATAAACACACATTCCTGTAGCAGCTGGCGAAGCCTGCGTTCGGCGGCGAAGCCGTCGTGAAACCTGTGCACGAGGTGTTTCTGATGCACCGCGTCGGCTGATTTCACGACGGCTTCGCCGCCGAACGCAGGCTTCGCCAGCTGCTACAGATCGCGTGGCGGATGGCATTCACCGTCATGAAAAACCAGAGCGCACAACTCAGTCCCCGAGCGTGAACACCAACGCCTTCAACCCGCATTCGACATCCGTGTCGGGAAACTCTGGCGGATTGTCCAGCCGTTGCACAAAACGCAGGCTCGGTGCTTCACGGGTGACGCCGTCGATGAGGAAGTCCGCACCGAAGGCCGGGTCGTTCATGCAGGCCAGCACAGTGCCTTGAGGGCTAAGCAATTCCGTCAGGCGGCGCAGCACGCGCTGATAGTCCTTGGTCAGCAGGAAGCTGCCTTTCTGAAAGGATGGCGGGTCGATGATCACCAGGTCGTAAGGGCCCTTGCCGATCACCTTGCCCCATGACTTGAACAGGTCATGGCCGAGAAAACTCACCTTGCTCAAGTCATGCCCATTGAGCCGGTGATTGTCGCGGCCACGGCTCAAGGCCGGGCTGGACATGTCCAGGTTGACCACCTGGGTCGCGCCGCCTTCGATGGCCGCCACCGAGAATCCGCAGGTGTAGGCGAACAGGTTCAATACCCGCTTACCCTCGGCATTCGCCCGCACCCAATCGCGACCGTAACGCATGTCGAGGAACAGGCCGGTGTTCTGTTTTCGGCCCAGGTCCACCCGATATTGCAGGCCGCCCTCAGTGATCGTCAGCTCGTCGATCTCATCGCCCACTAACCACTCGGTGGTGCTTTGCAGCAAATAGCGGTGTTGCAACAGCAAGGTGCGCGCACCCGATTGTTCCCAGACCGGCGACCGCGTGAGCGCCAACAGCTGCTGTTTCAACGCCTCCAGTTGCGCCGCTTCAGGTTCCTTGAACAGCGACACCAGCACCACGCCTTGCAACCAGTCCACTGTCAGTTGCTCCAGCCCCGGCCAGCAACGGCCACGGCCGTGGAACAGCCGGCGGGTTTCCGCGGGGGGCGTTGCCAGGGCGGTCAGCAAATGGGCATGCAGGGTGGAGAGGGCGTCTGAGTTCATCGGGCTGGGTCGGCAATTTGAGGGGGCGGCATTTTAACCACGCAATACCTGTGGGAGCGAGCTTGCTCGCGATAGCGGTAGGTCAGTCAACATTGATGTTGAATGTAATGCCGCCATCGCGAGCAGGCTCGCTCCCACAGGTATTGGGCTCCCACAGGTTATTTGGGGGGTAGTTATCACGTTTAATTTAACTTTACGTGAGGATTTGGCGATCTTCAGGCCCCCATACTTGGCCCCATCGATCAACCGCCGGGAGCCCGACATGTCGCCATTACCTGCTCCACCCACGGTCAACACTCATCCGCGCTGGCTGCGGCTGACCCATTGGCTGAACGCCCTGGCGGTGCTGGTGATGGTCACCAGCGGCTGGCGAATCTATAACGCCTCACCCCTTTACGATTTCAGTTTTCCCAAGTCGATCACCCTGGGCGGCTGGCTTGGCGGCGCGCTGCAATGGCATTTCGCGGCGATGTGGTTCCTGGCGATCAACGGCCTCATCTACCTGATCATCAACATTGCCAGTGGCCGTCTGTCGCGGCGCTTTTTCCCGGTCTCGCCCAAAGGTGTCGTGCACGACCTGTGGGCCGCGTTGAGGGGGCGGCTGGGGCATGCCGACCTGAGTCATTACAACCAGGTGCAACGGGTGGCTTACTTGTTCGTGATGATCGACATAGCGCTGCTGGTGGTTTCCGGGCTGGTGTTGTGGAAATCCGTGCAGTTCCCGCTGCTGCGTGAATTGTTGGGCGGCTACGACACCGCACGGCATGTGCACTTCATCGCAATGTCGCTGTTGGTGGCTTTCGTCGCGGTTCATCTGGTGATGGTGGCAGTGGTTCCAAAAACGCTGTTGGCGATGATTGTCGGTCGCAAGGAGCCCGTATGAAAAAGCGCATAGACGGTTCAGGGCTGGACGAGTCGTCCATCCTGACAGACGCCCGGAAAACCATCGCACCGCAGATCGAGGATCGCTCACGGCGCTCGTTTCTGATGCGTGGCCTTACCCTCGGCGGCGTTGCCATGCTGTCCGGGTGCAACCTGACGGACAACGAAAGCGTCGAGACGGCACTTTCCTCCATGTCTCGATTCAATGACCGGGTGCAGGGCTGGTTGTTCAACCCCAACGCACTGGCGCCGACCTACCCCGAGTCGATGATCACCCGACCGTTTCCTTTCAATGCTTTTTACAGCATCGACGAGGCACCGACCGTCGAGGAAGACAGCTATCGACTGGAGGTCACCGGGCTGGTCGCCGACAAACGCAGCTGGCGCCTCGAAGAACTGCGGGCTATGGCGCAGACCGAGCAGATCACCCGGCACATCTGCGTCGAAGGCTGGAGCGCGATCGGGCGCTGGGGCGGCGTGCGGTTCAGCGATTTCCTGAAGCGGGTCGGTGCCGACACGGAGGCCAAATATGTCGGTTTCAAATGCGCCGACGACTACTACACCAGCATCGACATGGCCACTGCGCTGCACTCGCAGACCTTGCTGACACTGACCTATGACGGCGCGGTGCTGCCGCGTCAATACGGCTTCCCGATGAAGCTGCGCATGCCCACCAAGCTGGGCTACAAAAACCCCAAACACATTCAGGCGATTTTCGTCAGCAACACCTACAGCGGTGGCTACTGGGAAGACCAGGGCTACAACTGGTTCGGTGGCAGCTGACGGCGCTTGCCCACTTCAACGCGCAGCGTTCGCTGCGTTCACTCGCCACCTGTGCTTCAAGGAGTTTCATGATGAAAAAGTTAACCACCGCCGTTCTGTCCATGTGCCTCGCCCTGGGCGCCGCCAGCGTGTACGCCGCCGAGGCTACAACGACCAACGGCATGAGCAACGACAGCATGAGCAACGACTCGATGTCCAAGGATGCCATGCAGAAAAACACCATGAAAAAGGACGCCATGTCCAAGGATTCCATGAGCAAGGACACGATGAAGAAAGACACCATGTCCAAGGACCCCATGAAGAAAGATGCGATGACCAAGGACCAGGACGCGATGAAAAAAGCCGCGCCGTCCTACTGATCCGCACACCGTCATTCGAGGGTATGACTTGAAGTCATACCCTCATGACTTTTAATGGTTACAGCCCCGCAAACCCCCAGTGTTAAAAAATCGCAAACACAGCTCATCAACTACAAAAAAGAGCGTTTGCACCCATGCCTGATTCTCTGCGCCACGTCCTTCGCTCTTCAATCCCCGACAGTTACCACGCGACCTCCACGGTCTGCGTGCGCATCGATTAACCCAAATCCCTGAAGAGAAATGCCCCCATGAAAGAACTCGACCTGTACATCGGTGAAGGTTTCGAAGGCCCTGGCGTGAACGCCGCACACATCAACATTCTGATCGGTCCGCGCAACGGTCCGGCGGGGCAGGCGTTTGCCAACAGCCTGGCGTCGCCGAGCCAGGGGCACTGCCCGTTCATGGTGATTGCGCAACCGAACATCCCGGTCAAACCAATGACCCTTTACGTCAACAAAGCCGCGATCAGCAGCGACCTGCACGGTAACGCCACCTGGGGCGCGTCCCAGGCCGGTATCGCCAAGGCTGTGCTCGAAGCGTTGCTGGACGGCACCTTGCCGCCGGAAGCCGAAGACGAATGGGCCATCGTGACGGCCAACTGGGTCAACCCGGCCTGCGATGACCTGGATGCGGTCTACCTGAACAACTACAACGCCTGCCGCACGGCCATCCGTGCCGCGCTGACCGGCAAGCCGGAAACTGCGCAACTGGCGGATGTGGTCAATCACATCAGCAACCCTTTCTACACCCCAAAAGCCTGAGGTTCGCACCATGCAATACATTCGTTTGGGCAACTCCGGCCTTGAAGTCTCCCGCCTGTGCCTGGGCACCATGAACATGGGCACCCCGGACTGGAAACCGTGGATCTTCGACGAGAAGAAAAGCGAGCCGATCATCAAGCATGCACTGGACAACGGCGTGAACTTCATCGACCTGGCGGACTTCTATTCCGCAGGTACAGGCGAAGAAGTGGTGGGGCGCATCGTCAGCCGCCTGGCTCGTCGCGAAGACCTGGTGATCACCACCAAGGTCGGCTACGGCACCCGCACCGGCATCAACGCCAGCGGCCATTCGCGCAAGCACATCATGGACAGCATCGACGCGTCGCTGAAGCGTCTGAACATGGATTACGTCGATGTGTTCATGCTGCATTACTTCGACGTGAACACCCCTGTTGAAGAAACCATGAGCGCCATGAACGACATCGTGCGCTCTGGCAAGGCCCGTTACATCGGCGTGTCGACCATGCTCACCGGGCAACTGGCAAAAATCCTCATGGCCTGCGAGCGCCATGGTTGGGTCAAGCCGATCAACATGCAACTGCAACTGAACTGCGCCTACCGCGAGGAAGAACGCGAGATGATTCCGTTCTGCCGCGATCAAGGCCTCGGCGTCTCGGTGTTCAGCCCGCTGGCCCGTGGTTTGCTGACCGGCGATGTGCAGTCGACTCGCAACCAGACCGACTTCTTCACTCAGCAGATGTACAGCGACGAAGCCTCGTTTGAAATCGCGCATTCGGTACAACGCGTGGCCCGTGCCCGTGGCGTGTCCAATGCGCAGATTGCTCAGGCCTGGGTCGCCAACCATCCGGGTGTCGATTGCATGTTGGTAGGCGCTGACACCACTGCGCAGTTCGACAGCGCCCTGGCGGCACTGGAGACCAAGCTCGATGCCGAAGAACTGCATGAGCTGGAACGCAACTACACCCCGTGCGACGTGATCAACGATTACACCGCTGGCAAACGTATCTTGCGTTCGGCCCGCCCGGGCCTGGAGCGCTTCAACCTGACCGAGGCGGTGGCATGAGCGCGCTGATTCGTAACGGCAACTACATCGACGGCCAATGGTCCAGCGGTGGTTCGACGTATTCGGTGTTCAACCCCGCCAATGGCGAGTTGATCACCGACGTACAAAAGGCCGGCGCTGAGGAAACCAACCTCGCCATCGACGCCGCCAACCGCGCGTTGCCAGCCTGGCGCAAGCTCACCGCCAAAGAACGCAGCCAGAAGCTCAAGCGCTGGAGCGAGCTGATGCTGAGCAACCAGAAGGATCTGGCGATCTTGCTCAGTCGCGAGCAGGGCAAGCCACTGGCCGAAGCCATGGGCGAAGTGGTCTACGCGGCGAGTTTTCTGGAGTGGTTTGCCGAAGAAGCCAAGCGGGCTTACGGCGATGTGATCCCGAGCCACAAGGCCGATGCGCGGATCATCGTGGTCAAGGAAGCCATCGGCGTGGTCGCGGCGATCACCCCGTGGAACTTCCCGCTGGCCATGGTCACGCGCAAGGTCGGCCCGGCGCTGGCGGCCGGTTGCACGATGATTCTCAAACCGTCGGAAGAGACGCCGCTGTCGGCGTTCGCCCTGGCCGTGTTGGCAGAGCAGGCGGGCATTCCGGCCGGTGTGTTCAACATCGTTTCCGGCGACGCCGTGGCCATTGGCGGTGCGCTGCAAGCCTCCGGCATCGTGCGCAAGTTGTCGTTCACCGGTTCCACCCGCACCGGCAAATTGCTGATGCGCCAAGCCGCCGACACCTTGAAAAAGGTTTCGCTGGAACTGGGCGGCAACGCGCCGTTCATTGTCTTCGACGACGCCGATCTGGACGCGGCCGTCAAAGGCGCGATGGCGTCGAAATTCCGCAACACCGGGCAAACCTGCGTCTGTGTGAACCGCTTCTTCATTCAGGATGGCGTGTACGAAGCCTTCACCGGCAAGTTGGCCGAAGCGGTTGCGGCAATGCGCGTCGGCAGTGCGCTGGACGGTGAAACCGAGCAAGGTCCGCTGATCAATGCGGCGGCGCTGGCCAAGGTTGAACTGCACGTGGGTGATGCGCTGGAGAAGGGCGCCAGGTTGCTGTGCGGCGGTCGTCGTCATGCACTGGGCGGCACGTTTTATGAGCCGACCATTCTTGTCGAAGCCAACAGCGACATGCTGATTGCCCAGGACGAAACCTTTGGCCCGGTGGCGGCCTGCTTCCGCTTCAGGGACGAGGCCGAGGTGCTGCAACGGGCCAACGACACGCCCTACGGCTTGTCGGCCTACTTCTACAGCCGCGACATCGGCCGTGTATGGCGCATGGCCGAAGGCCTGGAAGCCGGCATGGTCGGGATCAACGAAGGGATCATTTCCACGGAAGTGGCGCCGTTCGGCGGCATCAAGGAATCGGGCCTCGGTCGCGAGGGTTCGAAGTACGGTCTGGAGGACTACCTGGAAATCAAATACCTGTTAATGGGCGGCCTGTAAGGCACCGGCGCCCTTGTGTAGGAGCGAGCTTGCTCGCGATGGTCGTCAACGATAACGCTGCGAGCCTGGCACCCCGTGGCGCCCTCAGGTCCATCGCGAGCAAGCTCGCTCCTACAGGTGTTACACGTTTCACTTCTCCGTCAATAACAACAAATTGGAGATTTACATGTCCGTCCAACCGATAAAAATCGACGACCTGCCCATCGGGCGCTTTCACCTGAAAATCGCCGGCCTGACGTTCGGCGCACATTTCACCGACGGCTACATCCTGGGCCTGATCGGTATCGCGTTCACGCTGCTGAGCCCGCAAATGCACCTGGACGCGTTTTGGCAAGGATTGATCGGGGCCTCGGCGCTGATCGGTCTGTTCCTTGGCAGCCTGTTTTTCGGCTGGATCTCCGACAAGGTGGGCCGGCAGAAGATCTTTCTGGTCAGCTTCGTGCTGATCACCCTCGCTTCGGTCATGCAGTTCTACGCCGAAACGGCCATGGGCCTGTTTCTCTGCCGGGTGCTGATCGGCATTGGCCTGGGCGGTGATTTTAGTGTCGGTCACGCCATGCTCGCCGAGTTCTCGCCGAAGAAACACCGGGGCGTGTTGCTCGGTTCGTTCAGCGTGATCTGGACCTTCGGCTATGTCGCCGCGACCTTTGTCGGTACCGCCATGCTGAGCCTCGGTGACGATGCCTGGCGCTGGATGCTCGCGTCGTCGGCCATTCCTGCGGCGTTGATTCTGATCGCCCGCATCGGTACGCCGGAGTCGCCGCGCTGGTTGGTGAATCAGGGCCGAATTGCCGAGGCGCGCGCCATCGTCAAGAAGCACCTGGGCGACAACGTCGAGCTCGACGAAACCCAATCCACCGAAACCCGTTCCGGCTACGCGGTGTTGTTCAGCCGTGAATACCGCAAGCGCACGGCGTTCAACTGCCTGTTCTTTGTCTGCATCGTCATGCCGTACTTCGCCATCTACACCTTCCTGCCGTCGATCCTGCAGAAGATGGGCCTGGCCGAAGGCTTTGGCACCGAGTTGATGCTGAACATGTTGTTGATTCTGGGCGCGCTGATCGGAATTTGGTGCACGGTGAAGTTTTCGCGCCGGGGCTTCCTGATCAACTCGTTCATCATTCTCGCGGTGGCGTTGTTTTTGCTGGCGGTGCTGCCGGGCAGCGCGGCGTTTTTGATGGTGCTGGTGTTTGGTCTTTTCACGCTGGTGCTGTCGGCGGTGAGTAACCTGGTGGGCGTGTTTCCGGCGGAGAGTTTTCCGACTGAAGTGCGGGCCAGCGGGATCGGCCTGGCCACGGCGGTGAGCCGCCTGGGCTCGGCGGTGAGTACGTTCCTGTTGCCAGTGAGCGTGGCGGGGATTGGCTTGAGTCCGACCATGGGCATTCTGGCGGCGATCCTGGCACTGGGGGCGATCCTGTCGTGGGCCTGGGCGCCGGAAACCAAGTCCCTGACACTGAGCCAGGCGTGCAAGGCGCAGAGCCCGGTGGAGGGGAGTGCATCGGTGGCTGTGAAAGCAGCGGCGCCGATCTAAATAACTACACAGATCAACTGTAGGAGCGAGCTTGCTCGCGATGGAGTGTCAGTCGACATCAATGTAGCTGACGCACCATCGCGAGCAAGCTCGCTCCTACAGTGGGCATCGGTGTTCTAGGGATTGCTGACCAATTCCAACCACTCGGTAAACAACCGCACCTTCGACAATCCCTGTTTGTCGTTCGCCACATCCAGCCAATACCCATACGGCCCGATCACTTCCACCGGGGTGATGGGCAACAGGCTGCCATTGGCCAACTCCTTTTCGATCATCTGTCGGTCGATCACGGCCAATCCACCGCCCGCCAGAGCGGTGTGGATCACCTGATCCAGGGTGCTGAATTCCAGACCTTGCCCGGCATCGACATCCTCGCGGCCCATCGCCGCCAACCAGTTCTCCCACACCTTCAATCGCTTGCCGTCATGCAGGATATGTAGCAGTGGAAGCTGCTTCAAATCCGGTGGCTGACCGTGGCTGAACAGCTCCGGGCTGGCCACCGCGATGTGCCGCTCCATCACCAGTAATTGGCTGCTGCAATGGCTGGCCGCTTCGAGGCCAAAGCGGATGTGACAGTCTATTTCCGCGAGGTTGTCCTGGCTGCCCTGGTTGGTCACGCTGAGGCTGATGTCCGGGTAGCGTTGACAGAACGCGCGCAAGTGCGCAGATAACCAGCGAGTCGCCCAGGTCGGTGGCGCAAGGATGCGCAGGCGCTGGCGCAGGTTGGGCACGCGCACCGCTTGCAGGGCCCGCTCGATGTGATCGAAGGCGTCACTGAGATTCGGCGAGAGGGCGCTGCCGATTTCGGTCAACGACAATCCCTGCGGTGTACGGATGAAGAGTGTCACACCGAGGTAGTCTTCGAGCTGCTTGATCTGGCGGCTAACCGCGCCTTGGGTAACGTTCAGACCCACAGCCGCCTGACTGAAACTGCGATGCCGCGCGACCTCTTCGAAGACGCGCAGCATGTTGAGCGAGGGCAGTTGACGCATGAAAGGTTGACTCCGCACCTGCTGCCGACGCGTTGAAGCGTGGGCCCGGGTTGTTTTTTTTGGATGAATGTTGAGTAGTGCGTATCTGACGCTCAGTCACAGGCCGCGCGCAAGTGTTGTTGAGCTGGTGGCAATCTGATTGCGCTGAAGGCCTGATTTTGGCGTCCGGCTGTATCAAAAATGAATTTCCGCGAAGTCCGCTGCTCATAACTGATAGGTAGCGGGATAAAGCCGCCAAAAACAGCGATGCAATCAGGGAGTAACACGGTCATGAGTCCAGTATCGACGGTGGGCGTTCCTGGCAGGTTGATTCTAGTGGTTGAAGACGACCCGCTGATCCTGGAGTTTCTGTGCGAAATTCTTCAGGAAGAGGGTTTTGTGGTGGAACCGCAGATCAGTGCGGACGCCGCATCGATTTATCTGCAACAACATGCGCAGGATGTGAGTTTGTTGCTGACCGACATCACCATGCCAGGCAAGCTCAATGGCGCGGACCTGGCCAATCAGTTCGGCGACCGCTGGCCAGACAAGCCGATCATGATCATGTCCGGGTACGAAACGCCGGAAAGCGCCGGGGTCAGGCATTCCGTTTCATTCATCAAGAAACCCTGGGCACTTGGGCAGTTGCTCGATTGCGTGCAAAGCGCATTCCTGTCGAACCGTACCTTGTAGGAGCGAGCTTGCTCGCGAAGGACGTTAACGATAACGCGTTCTTCCTGAACAAACGCGTTGCTCTCAAGTCCTTCGCGAGCAAGCTCGCTCCTACACGGATCGTGTACATTCCTCGATATATCCGCCAGGCCTTGCGAAAGGAAGCTGTCTTTGTCTGCTCAAGAATCCGTCTTCAATACCCCGTACCGCGCCTTTCTGTTCGATATGGATGGCACCGTCCTCAACTCCATCGCCGCCGCCGAGCGGATCTGGACCACGTGGGCCTTGCGCCACGGCATCGATGTCGAGGCGTTCCTGCCGACTATCCACGGCGCTCGCGCCATCGACACTGTCAACCGCCAAGCGTTGCCGGGGGTGGATGCAGAGGTTGAAGCCGCGTGGATAACCGAGGCAGAAATCGAGGACGTGGAAGGGATTGTCGAGGTGGCAGGCGCCGCGAATTTCCTGATGTCGTTGCCGGCCAATCAATGGGCCATCGTCACTTCCGCGCCGAAAGCGCTGGCCTTGCGTCGGATGGCGGCGGCGGGGATCCCGGCACCTGAAGTGATGGTAACCGCTGAAGACGTCAGCGCCGGCAAGCCCGATCCAGCAGGCTACCGACTGGCTGCTCGACGGCTGGGCGTTGAAGTGACCGAATGCCTGATTTTTGAAGACGCGACGGTGGGCATACTCGCCGCCGAAGCAGCGGGGGCTGACCTGTTGATCATCACCTCGACCCATGATCATCCGATCGAGACTTCCCATGCGACGCTGGCCAGCTATGACTCGGTCGCCTGCCGAGTCGATGGCGATGGCCGGATATGGCTGCATTCTTCGTAATCAACACTGTCCCCTGTGGGAGCGGGCTTGCTCGCGAAGAGGCCGGTACATTCAAGATCAACGGTGACTGACACACTGCCTTCGCGAGCAAGCCCGCTCCCACATTGGAAGTGTGTTGGCTTCAGTACAGGCCGGGAATCAACCGCCAACTGCGGCTGCAATATGCCTCGTATTCACCACCAAATCGCGCCCTCAGCAGCGCTTCTTCGGAGTGGATACGAGCAATCAGCGGAATCAGTGTCAACACCGCCAACAACACACCCACCCCTGAACGAAACGCCAGCGCCCAGCCCAGCGCAATGACCAACATCCCCAAATAGCTGGGGTTGCGCAGGTTTCGGTAAATCCCGTCAGTCACCAGACGGTGTCCCGGTTGTATCGCTACCAGGCCGCTGAAGCGGTTGCCCAGCACAAACACCGGCCACAACCGCAGCGCGCCGCCGACGATGAACAACAGCGCCCCGAGCCACCGCACGCCTTCGCCACCGAACGTCCAGAAGTCGACCCGGTCCGTGTAGGCCGGCAGGTACCCGCTCAATAACCCGATCACCCCAAAGGCCGGCAGCACCCAGCGATTGGCCCGGTCCTCTTGTTCACCGGAGCTGAGGTTAACTTCGCTAAACAACGAAACAATCGCCATCACCAGGGTCGCCAGTGCAACGACCACCAGTGCTGAATGGGAACAGAAAGCCGCCAACCCACCCAGCCCCCAAACGGCAAGCGCCAGGTAGGCGAGGGTGGATACGACGGCGAAAAACGCCAGTTTGGCCGAGATTTTCATCTGCATCTCCATATCAGGAATACATCATTCAGTGTAGGAGCGAGCTTGCTCGCGATGGTCGTAAACGATGACGCGTATTGCCTGGAAAAATGCGCCGCCTTCGAATTCATCGCGAGCAAGCTCGCTCCTACAGGGTTCTGGCATTACGTCGGATGACTTGCGGCGGTTGCCCGAACGCCCGAAGGAACGCTTCGCGCATGCGGCGGCTGTCGTTGAAGCCGGCCTCAACCGCGATCTGATCGAGGGTCAGTCGTCCGCGCTCCAGCATCTGCCGTGCCGCTTCCAGGCGCAGGTTTTCGATGGCTTTAGCCGGCGACTGACCGGTTTCTGCGCGAAACGCCCGGCTGAATTGCCGAGGGCTCAGGCGCGCCACGTCCGCCAGTTGCTCCACGGACAGCGCCTGCGCGAGGTGTTCCCGGGCATAGCCGAGGACGGTCTGAATACGGTCGGATTTCGGTTCCAGTTCCAGCAGCGCCGAGTGCTGCGACTGACCGCCCGCGCGGCGCTGGTACATCACCAGTTTCTGCGCCACGGCACGGGCCAGTTCGGCACCGTGATCCTTTTCGACCATGGCCAACGCCAGGTCAATGCCAGCGGTCATCCCGGCGGAGGTCCAGATCGAACCGTCGACCACATAGATCCGGTCTTCTTCGACCTTGATCGTCGGGAATCGCGCTTGCAGTTCCCGAGCGTAAGCCCAATGCGTGGTTGCCCGCCGTCCCTCGAGCAATCCGGCCTGGGCCAGGACGAACGCCCCGGAGCAAATCGACGCCGTACGACGGGCGGCTTTCACGTTGTCCCGCAGGTACGTCAGCACACCCTCGGGCGCCTGTTCGATGATGCAGTCGCCGCCGACCACGATCAACGTGTCGAACACGCGCTCATCGAATGCCTCGGTTCCGATGCTCAAGCCACCGGAAGCGCGCAACGTGCGGCCGTCCTCGGACAGCACGCTGACGTCATAGAGCGCTTCACCAGCGCTGAAGTTGGCGTACTCAAACACCGGCATGGCGGCCAGCGCCATGGACTGGAAACCTTCAAACACCAAGAACGCCACGGAAGTCATCGATATGTCCTCAAAAGGTCATGTCCTAAAAACGTATCTTAAACGTCATTTGAGACGAGCGTAAGTCGATTTATAACTGCTCACACCCGGCGAACCTATCGCCTCACTGTGAAGGAAATAGACATGACACTTTCATCCAAAGGCACCGCATTGATTACTGGCGCGTCTTCCGGCATCGGCGCGCTGTATGCCGACCGCCTCGCCCGGCAGGGTTACAACCTGATTCTGGTGGCCCGTAACCAGCAAAAGCTGAACGCCCTGGCCAACCACTTGAGCAACGAAACCGGCCGAACGGTGGAAGTGGTCGCCGCCGATTTGAAAAACAAAGTTGACCTGCTGCGGGTCGAAGACATTCTGCGCCACGATGCGAGCATCACCCTGTTGGTCAACAATGCCGGGGTCGGCGCTGTCATGCCGCTGGTCGCCAGCCCGGTGGATGAGATGGAGGAGATGGTGACCCTCAATGTCACCGCGCTGATGCGTCTGGCCTATGCGGTGGTGCCTGGCTTTGTCGCTCGCGGCACCGGCACGGTGATCAATATTTCCTCGATCGTTGCTGTCGCGCCGGAAATTCTCAACGGTGTGTATGGCGCGACCAAGGCGTTTGTCTTGAGCTTGAGCCAATCAATGCACCATGAGTTGGCCAGTCAAGGCCTGCGCATTCAGGCCGTGTTGCCAGGCGCCACTGCCACCGACTTCTGGACCGAAGCCGGCAACCCGGTGGAAAACCTGCCGCAAGAGATCGTGATGTCCGCGGAAGACCTGGTCGATGCCGCTCTGGTGGGTCTGGCAAACGGTGAAGTGGTGACCCTTCCAAGCCTGCACGAAGGTCAGGAGTGGGACCGCTACGAAGCCCAACGTCAGACGCTTTCGGGTTTGTTCTTTCACTCCACGGCAGCGCCGCGCTATCGCTGAGACGATGAGCCGGGGGCAGGGTGAACTAAACTGGGATAAGGACCGTTCACCACCGACTCGTTGAACCTTCGACGAGTCGGCGGTTAGCCAAAGGGAGCCGACCATGCTTCACATCAGAACGCCCTTGATTCTCCATCCAGACCTGTCGACTCCATCCCGGCGAATCTGGCTCAAGCTGGAAAACCTGCAACCCAGCGGTTCGTTCAAACTTCGCGGCATCGGGCTTTTGTGCAGCCAGGCCGCGGAGCAGGGTAAACGCCGGGTGATCTGTCCTTCCGGCGGCAACGCCGGTTTTGCCACCGCGGTGGCTGCCGCCAGCCTGGGATTGAAAGCCTGCATTGTGGTGCCACACACCACGCCGGAAGCGACCCGCGCACGGATCAGGAAAACCGGTGCCGAGGTGATTGTCCATGGCAAGGTTTGGGACGAAGCCAATCAACGGGCCAAGGAGCTTGCGCAGGGCACGGACACCGAATACGTGCCAGCCTTCGATCATCCGGTGTTGTGGGAAGGGCACAGCACGATGGTCGATGAAATCCTCGAAGACTGTCCTCAAGTCGATGCGGTCGTGATGTCGGTAGGCGGTGGAGGTTTGCTGGCAGGGATACTCACCGGATTGATCCGCCACCATCGCATGGATTGCCGGATCGTCGCGTGTGAAACTCAAGGGTCGGCGTCATTCGCCGCCGCAGTGAGCGCCGGACATCCGGTGATATTCCCCCGGATCGATACGGTCGCAAGGTCGCTCGGCGCGACTCTGGTGGCGGCGTGGCCGGTGCAGCACATCGTCGATTTTCCCCATGAATGCGTGGTGCTCAGTGATGAGCAGGCGATCATGGGCGTGGTTCGTTATGCCAACGACTTGCGTCAGTTGGTCGAGCCCGCGTGTGGCGTTTCATTGGCGATCGGCTACCTGGATCACCCCGCAATCGCCGACGCCCACGACGTGGTGATCGTGGTGTGCGGCGGAGTCAGCATCAATGCGTCGTTGGTGGCCGGATGGGCGCGCTCATCGGCGAGCGCTGAAGCAAAGTAGGGCCGCAAAGTCGATCCAGTGTTCGCGAACCCCACCGCTGCTTTTATTGACCGTCATTGGATTCCTGAACGAGGATAGCTCTGGCCAGGTCCTCGTCGCTGGCGTTGAGGCCAGGATTTTCCTGACGAATCCGTTTTAAAACCGACTCCAGATACACCCCGCGAATCGCACCGCCACTGGCCACGAAGCTGGACGCGTCATCCCGGGCGGGAATCACCAGTTTGTGGTTCTTGAAGGTCGAGTACAGGGACGCAGAAACCCCGGCTGACGTGGCGACATCGCCCGCATCCACTTTGGCCATAGCCGAGCCAAAGGGTAAACACAGCATCAGGGAAGAGATGATAATCAGACGGCGCATGTTGGTGTCCTCTGAAAGCGTGAAGCAAAAAAGAAGGTCTTTCATAATTTAGGATGCATGGCGGTCGACAGGAGTTCCCTGTTGATGCGTTATAAGTCCAAAGCCGGAAATCCCGATGCCTGACACCGATGATCAGCATCTGCGATGTTGCTTGCCGGGGGGGCTATGCTTGGCAGTGCGCCCATCACAATGGGAGACCGAAGATGATCAACGTACGTACTGCCCGTATGCTTGCCGATTACAAACAATGGGCCGATCAGCGCCTCTATGACAGCCTGGCCGCGCTGCCGCCGGGCGAAGTCAAAAAAGAGCGGGTATCGGTGTTCAAGAACATGATCGGCACCCTGAACCACATCTATGTGGTGGACTGCATCTGGCAGGCCCACCTCGAAGGCCGAGGGCACGGCTTCAAAACCTCCCATGATCTGCTCCACGCCGAACTCCCGGACCTGCGCCGAGCGCAAAGGGACATCGACCACTGGTATTGCGACTGGAGCGCGCGGCAGACCGAGGCCTCGCTGGATCAACCCGTCGAGTTCAGGTTTGTCTCGGGAGAAAGCGGCACCATGAGCGCCGGCGCGATGCTGCTGCACGTGGTCAACCACGCCAGTTATCACCGTGGCTGGGTGATCCAGATGTATTTCGACATTCCGGCCATGCCGCCGACGACCGACCTGCCGATCTTCCTGCGCGAGACCGATTCCGGTTTCAACTCGCGCAATACACCGGCAGTGGCGCCGACCTGTGTCGGGACATTCGCGAGCGCAACCAACGTTCTGCCGAGTCGTTATCGTTGACGCCGGCGACTAGTGTTGGCGGTGCCTCAGTTGGTGCAGCTGATTCCGACGGAAATCTCCCCGGAGGCGGGCGTAATCGGTCGTCAAACAGATTGCGCAACTTGGCCAGTGAGGCACTGACGGCGGGCTGGCCGAGGAACAGCTTCTCCCCAGCCCGGGTCCGGTTCTGTTCGAACATCAGGGTTTCGAAAATCACCAGCAGGTTCAGTCCACGCGGCGTAGCCGACAAATCACCGACAAAGCAGTTTTACCCCGCTGCGCCTTGAATAAAGCTCAAGCCATACTTTGGGCGAGTTTCCCCCATTCGGCTGTACGGTTGTTTGTTTGGACTTGAGTAACTTTAATCGAATTCGTTGATGCCTCTTATTTCTTGGCCGATTCGTACGTTTTCGTCATAAAGAATTTGACGTGCAGCTGATACGGTGTGATCTATTCTTTCGAAGTACCCTTTTTTTATATTTGATGGGATTTCTACTCCATTGCGATCTATGATAGGCTCCGACATCGCGAGTTCATAGAGGAAAGAATATTTTCCATTTCTGGACGTACTCTCCATTAGCGTTTCTAGTAACTTTGCGGAATTGGTTGGTCTGTGAGGAGTTTTTGCAAAGTTCTGCAACGCTACGGGCAAGTTGTCCAAGGGCAGTTCATGTCTGGAGACAGAGCCTGCTGCGATGTTTTTTAAGTTTGGTGAGAGACGATTATCATAATCAAATTTAAATACCGCCGCTTGGTGCGATACTAAGGCTTTGAACCCATTCATCACGTCTTGCCGGCGTTCTGCAAGTGCTAGTGCTTTTTCTGGTGTTAAATTTTGGTGGGGGGGGTAACTAAGTCTGTCCAGAATCCCATTCAATCTCCATTTTCTTATGTGTACTTTGACCATAACTACGCCGAAGAGGCCGACTTTGGCGTGTCCGCTAGGATCGATTTTATTAACTGGGTCGCCTGCACAATATACATATGGATTTAGTCCGCCCCTTCCAAATGGACTCCAGCTATCCGGACTGTTAAATCGCATCAATACCGGATTAAATGCTCTATACCCATGTCCCAACAGGTAGTGCCCTGTCACCGGATCTCGCCGTTCGCCATTGAAGCTCACCAGGCTGAGAAACCCACTTTCATTGGGGCGATGGCCATAGGGCGAATAGGCAATGGCACGTCTCTCATTATTTGCCTTAAGAGCCTGCATCACCGAGCGTTGCTGATTGGTGGCCAGCAGCGTGCTGTCGCCCCCATCGCCCTGACGCTGTTGTTGCGCCAACAATTGGTCGCCGTACTGAAAGATCGAATGCTGCATCGCTCCCTGTATCTCGGTAGCCAAGCGGCTTTTGCAGTAAAAGCGCTGATGCGTGGGCATCTCCGACTGAGTGTGATTGATCAGGCGATCCAGTGGATCGTAGCGATAGTGGCAGAGCAAAGTTGGCAGTATGGGCGACATTGGTGCACTCTAAGTTCTCAAGGTCTGGGAGCTTGAGTATCTGCTGTGATGCCCAGGTTGGGTACTAGCAGAACTGCTAGTTTTGCCTTGTACCAGTCAAGTACAAAAACCTATGGATTACCGATCGCCTGTGGCGAGGGAGCTCGTCGGAACGCCGCACCGTCCTGCTCGGCCGCGCAGCAGTCGTAAATCCTGTGTACACGGTTTACCTGAATGACTGCAGTTGCAGGTTTTGGGGTCGCTGCGCGACCCAACGGGGGTAAACCCCCTCGCCACGGGGCATTGCGGCTCAAGGCTTTCTGGATCATGGTGATACCCCATTCCGACGCCACCCGTCCCAGCGCGCCGCTGTCATCGGCTAGCATGGGCGCGGCTTTGCGGGTTGATAGCCTGGCGATCCGACTTCGTTGATTAAGAGAGAACATGACATGGCAACGGCATCAGCATTTATCGATATCCCGGCTTCGGCTGACAAGGTCTGGCAATTGATCGGCGGCTTCAACTCACTGCCGGACTGGCTGCCGATGATCACGAACAGCGAGGCCAGTGAAGGCGGGCGTGTGCGCACGTTGCAAACGGTGGATGGCGCGGTGGTGGTTGAGCGGCTTGAGTCGTTTGATAACGCCGCGCAGACGTACAGCTATTCGATTGTGCAGGCGCCGTTTCCGGTCACCGATTACCTGGCGACTCTGCGGGTTGAAACGCAAGGGCAGGGGGCTCGGGTGACGTGGTCAGGGCGGTTTGCGCCTGTCGGTGTGAGTGACGAAGAGGTCGTGGCGCTGTTTACCGGGATCTACCAGGGTGGCCTCGAAGCGCTGCGGGCGAATTACCCAACCTGACAACACCACCCCTGTCCTGTAGGAGCGAGCTTGCTCGCGAAGGACGTTAACGATAACGCGTTCTTTCTGAATAAACGCGTTGCTCTCACGTCCATCGCGAGCAAGCTCGCTCCTACAGGGGTGGGGGAGGCACTAGCGGATAAAGTGGATCTTGCCGGTATCGTCGTTGCCGATGTAGATGCCATAAACCCCGGCCTGGCGTTCCTCGATATAGCGTTCGAGGATCTGCCGGATCGCCGGATAGTAGATGCTGTCCCAAGGGATGTCCTCGGGCGCGAAGAATTTGTAGTCAAGGGTTTCCGGCCCGTACTGGCCGGTGATCTCCAGCGCGATGGCGCGGAAGATGATGTACACCTCGCTGATCTTCGGCACGCTGAAGATCGAGTAGGGCGAGAGAATTTCCGCGCGTACGCCGCTCTCTTCCCAGACTTCCCGCAATGCCGCTTGCTCGGTGGTCTCGCCACCCTCCATGAAACCTGCCGGTAGCGTCCAGGTACCAGGACGCGGTGGGATGGCGCGCTGACACAGCAGGTACTTGCCGTCCTGCTCGATGATGCAGCCGGCAATGATCTTCGGATTGACGTAATGGATGTAGCCGCAGCCGCGGCACATCAGGCGCTCGTGCGTATCGCCCGGCGGAAGCTGAGACTTGAGGTCATTGCCGCCGCACTTTGGACAAAAGCTCGGGCTGAACATCTTCAGCGGCCTATGCGCGGTTCTTTAAGCGCGATGGGCAGGGTGATTTCGGGGATTTTCCCGGTCTCTTCCTGTTTGCGCTTGAGGTAATCCAGAGCGACGGCGGCGGCGGCGCGGACGTGGTCGACGCACGCTTGATGCGCGGCCAGCGGATCGCCACTCTTGATCGCCTCGACCATGCGTTCCATTTCCTGATTACTGGCGCCACGACGGTTTTCCTGGGACACCGATGTCGCCCGCAAGTAGCTGATTCGTGCCTGCAACTGACGCAGCTGAGTGGCCGCCACATGGTTGCCGGAGCCTTCGAGCAGGACATCGTAGAAACCCTGAACCGAGTCGATGACCTGTTGCAATTCGCCTTCCTTGAGGGCCTTGCGGTTTTCCTCCAGGGCTTTTTCCAGGGCCTTGATGTCCTTGGCCTTGGCACGCAAGGTAAACAGCTGGACGATCAAGCCCTCGAGCACGCAACGCAATTCGTAGATATCGACGGCATCGGCCAGGGTAATGATGGCGACGCTTGGCCCTTTGGCGTCGGCGAATTCCACCAGGCCTTCGGATTCCAGGTGACGCAAGGCTTCGCGTACGGACGTACGGCTGACGCCCAGGCGGTCACACAAATCGCGTTCGACCAGGCGGTCTCCCGGCATGAGCTGGAAGTTCATGATGGCGCTTCGCAGTTTATCCAGCACGATTTCGCGCAGGGTAACGGGGTTGCGATTGACCTTGAAGCTGTCGTCGAGTGGCAGGCGTTTCATGGGGTCCGCTCTGAATGTGGCTGTCCATGCAAAAAGAGCACTTCGATCCGTGGATCATCCGTGCTCATTCAATCAAAACAGCCAAGGATTAACTGGAGGCCTCGGCATCGGCTTCAGCGAACGCTTCACGGGCTAGCCGGAAACTGTCAACGGCAGCGGGGACACCGCAATAAATACCGACCTGAAGCAGAATTTCGCGTATTTGTTCACGACTCAGCCCGTTACGCAAGGCGCCGCGTACATGCAGCTTGAGTTCGTGAGGCCGATTGAGGGCCGAAATCATGGCCAAGTTTATCATGCTGCGCTCTTTAAGCGACAAACCCTCACGGCCCCAAACGTGGCCCCAGCAGTACTCGGTGACCATTTCCTGCAGCGGCCGGGTGAAGTCGTCGGCGTTCTCGATGGAGCGGTTGACGTAGGCCTCACCCAGCACTTGAGTGCGGATTTTCAGTCCCTGTTCATACTTCTCGTTGCTCATCGCTGCGTGCTCCCGAAGTCGTCGAGCCCACCCATCAGGGTGTATTTGAGCTCGAGGTAATCTTCAATGCCGTACTTCGACCCTTCTCGGCCAAGGCCCGAGGATTTAATGCCGCCAAATGGCGCGACTTCGGTGGAAATCAGCCCTTCGTTGATCCCGACCATGCCGTATTCCAACGCCTCGCTCATGCGCCAGGCGCGGCCCAGATCGCGGGTGTAGCAATAAGCGGCGAGGCCGAATTCGGTGTCGTTGGCCATTTGGATCGCCTCGGCTTCAGACTCGAAGCGGAACACGGCGGCCAGCGGGCCAAAGGTTTCTTCCTGGGCAACCTTCATCGAAGACGTGACGCCGGCCAGCACCGTTGGCTGGAAGAAGCCGTGGCCGAGGGCGTGGCGTTCACCGCCGCAAAGCAATTGTGCGCCGTGGGCGAGGGCGTCTTGTACATGGTCTTCAACCTTGGCCACGGCGCGCTCGTTGATCAGCGGGCCCTGAGTGATGCCGTTGTCGAAGCCACTGCCGACTTTCAATTGCGCCACACGCTCTGCCAGTCGCGTGACGAACGCATCGTGAATACCGGCCTGCACCAGGAAGCGATTGACGCAGACGCAGGTCTGTCCGGCGTTGCGGAATTTGGCAATCAGCGCGCCTTCCACGGCGCGTTCCAGGTTCGCGTCGTCGAAGACGATAAAGGGCGCGTTGCCGCCCAGCTCCAGCGACACCTTCTTCAGCGTCGGCGCGCACTGAGCCATCAACAACTTGCCGATGGCGGTGGAACCGGTGAAGGACAATTTGCGTACCAGAGGGCTGGCGGTCAGCTCGGCGCCGATGGCCACGGCGTCACCGGTGATCACATTGAAAATGCCCGGAGGAATACCCGCCTGTTCAGCCAGCGCAGCCATTGCCAAGGCAGAGAACGGTGTTTCCGGCGCCGGCTTGACGATACACGGGCAGCCAGCGGCCAACGCCGGGCCAGCCTTGCGGGTAATCATCGCTGCCGGGAAGTTCCACGGCGTGATGGCGGCGACGACGCCGATCGGTTCTTTGCTGACGACGATGCGCGCGTCACCTTTGTGGCTCGGGATGGTGTCGCCGTAGATGCGTTTGGCTTCTTCGGCGAACCACTCGATGAAGCTCGCGGCGTAGAGAATCTCACCCTTGGCTTCGGCCAGTGGCTTGCCCTGTTCCAGCGTCAGTATTTCTGCCAGGGCATCAGCATTTTCAAGCATCAGCGCGTGCCAGCGCTTGAGAATGTTGCTGCGTTCCTTGGCGGTCAATGCACGCCAGGCCGGCCAGGCGCTGTTGGCGGCGGTAATGGCCTGACGAGCGTGCTCGGCGCCAAGGTTCGGCACTCGGCCGATCAACTCGCCGGTGGCCGGGTTGAAGATGTCCTGATAGGCGCCATCCGGCGCATCCAGCCATTGGCCATCGATATAGGCCTGCTGACGGAACAGTTGCAAGGCTGCTGGACTCATGCCGGCTCCTAGAAAATGGGGCGGTACTTGTAGGAGCGAGCTTGCTCGCGAAAAAACCGAGAACGCCACGGAGTGTCAGGTTGACAGCGTCATCGTTCACGACCATCGCGAGCAAGCTCGCTCCTACATGAAATGCATATCAGGCCAGGGCGGGCAGGGGGCCCAGCTTGCCTTTGTGGTAGATCATCGGCGTCACCGGTTGCTCGGGCAGAATCAGGTTCTTCACCGCGCCGACGATGATGGCGTGATCACCGCCGTCGTATTCGCGCCATAATTCGCACTCGATGATCGCCGTCGCTTTAGCCAGCAACGGATTGCCCAAGGCGCTCAAGTGCCACTCGATGCCCTTGGCCTTGTCCTTGCCTTTACTGGCAAAGGCATAGGCTTCGGCGGTCTGGTCGGCGGACAGCAAGTGAATCGCAAACTGCTTGCTGTCGCGCAGGATCGGGTACGTGTCCGAGGCATAGTTAGGGCAAAACAGCACCAGTGCCGGGTCAATCGACAGCGCACTGAACGCGCTGGCGGTGATGCCGACGATGCCGCCGTCCGGGTCCAGGGTGGTGACCACCGTGACCCCGGACGGAAACGAGCTCATGACGTCTTTGTAAATGCCGGGTTCGATCATGTCGGTGGTCTCTTAGCGCATCACGAAAGGATCAGGCATCGGTGCCTGGGAAAGGTTGATCCACACCGTTTTGAGCTCGGTGTAGGCCAGCACCGAATCGATGCCGCTTTCGCGTCCATAGCCGCTGTTCTTGAAGCCGCCGATCGGTGCCATGGCCGACACAGCACGGTAGGTATTGACCCAGATAATCCCCGAACGCACATCTCGGGCCAGGCGGTGGGCGCGTCCCAGGTCACGGGTCCAGATGCCGGCAGCGAGGCCGAACTGCGAGTCGTTGGCGATCGCCAGCGCTTCGGCTTCATCTTTGAAACGAATGACCGAGGCCACCGGACCAAAGACTTCTTCCTGCATGATCTTCATCGAGTTGCTGTCGCATTCGAACAAGGTCGGCTCGTAGAACCAGCCATCACCCAGATTCTCGGGACGCTTGCCGCCCAGACGCAGACGCGCGCCTTCGGCAATGGCATCGGCGACCAAGCCTTCGACAACCGCCAGTTGTTGCGCGGTGGCCATCGGGCCCATCTCGCTGCTGTCTTCCTGCGGGTTGCCGATGCGAATGCGCTTGGCGCGCTCGACCAGGCGCTCGACGAACTCGTCGTAGATTTCATCCTGAACCAGCAGACGCGACCCGGAAACGCAGCTCTGCCCGGAGGCCGCATAGATCCCGGCGATCGCACCGTTGATCGCGCTGTCGAGGTCGGCGTCGGCAAAAATGATGTTGGGCGATTTGCCGCCCAGTTCCAGCGACAGCTTGGCGAAGTTATCGGCACTGCTGCGCACCACATGCCGCGCCGTGGCAGCGCCGCCGGTGAAGGCGATTTTTCGCACCAGCGGATGGCGGGTGAGGGCCGCGCCGGTGCTTGGGCCGTAGCCAGTGACGACGTTGACCACGCCCGGCGGAATACCCGCTTCCAGCGCCAGACGAGCCAGCTCAAGAATGGTGGCGGAGGCATGCTCGGACGGTTTGATCACGATGGTGTTGCCTGCGGCCAGGGCCGGGGCGAGTTTGATCGCGGTCAGGTACAGCGGGCTGTTCCAGGGAATGATCGCGGCGACCACACCCATGGCTTCGTGCACCGTGTAGGCAAACAGGTCCGGTTTGTCGAGTGGCAGGGTACCGCCTTCCAGTTTGTCCGCCAGACCGGCGGTGTAGTGGAAAAACTCCGGCAGGTAGCTGACCTGGCCGCGGGTTTCGCGGATCAGCTTGCCGTTGTCGCGGCTTTCCAGCTGCGCCAGTTGTTCCTTGTTTTCAGCGATCAGATCGCCCAGGCGCCGCAGCAATTTGCCGCGAGCGGTGGCGGTCAAACCGCGCCAGGCCGGGCTGTCGAAGGCGGTCTGCGCAGCCTGTACGGCGCGCTCCACATCGGCTTCGTCAGCGTCGGGCAGCTCGGCCCAGGCTTGCGCCAGGGCCGGGTTCAGGCTTTCAAAAGTCTTACCGGAGAGGGCATCGACCCATTCACCACCGATGCACATCTGGAAGCGTGCGAGTGTCATGCAACGATCCCCTTTATTTGGTTTTGTCGGGCGTGCGCTGTGTCGAGAAATTCCAGCAATAGCTGGTTGACCAGTCGCGGCGATTCTACGGGCATCATATGCCGCTGCTCATCGAGCACGGCAACTGTCGCGCCGGGAATGCGTTCGGCCAATTGCCGTGCCATTTCCGGCGTCGAGCCGGGGTCCAGTTCACCGGTGGCGACCAGTGTCGGCACCTGGATACTGGCCAGGTCGTCGGCACGGTACATGTCCTGGGTCGCGAACAGTTCATAGGTGGTCAAATAACCCTGCGGGTCATTGTCCGCCAACGTCTGGCGCAACGCGGCAATCTGCGCCGGGTTGGCCGCCTGGTATTCGCGGCTGAACCAGCGCGACAGTGCGGCTTCTGCGTTGGCATCCGGTCCGTGCTCGGCAGCTTGTGCCGTTCGGGCGATGACACCGGCACGCTGTTCGGCGCTGCGATTGAACACGCTATTAAGCACCACCAGGCCCTGGAGGCGGTCCGGGTAATGCAAGGCAAACGCCCGCGCAACCAGCCCGCCCATGGAGAAACCGATTACCGAAGCCTTGGGCAATTGCAGGTGATCGAGCAACTCGAGCAACTGATCGGCATAGCCGAGCAGCGGCGTGCCGCTTTGCGGACGCGGGCTGGCGCCATGACCGAGCATGTCGTAGGCAATCACACGGTATTTGGTGGACAGGCCAACAACCTGGCCGCCCCACATTTCTTTGTTCAGGCCCACGCCGTGGATCAATACCACGGGCTGGCCTTGGCCGGTCGCCAGGTAACTGGTGCCAGCCGGGGTGCGTTCAGCGGTGAGCCGAATCATGGAGCGCTCCTGCATGCCTTTTTGTTTTGGTTACCGACCTTGATTACTGGGCTTTTTCGGCCGCCAGTTCTTCCAGATCGATGTAACGATTGCCGATGCGTGGGTGCAGGCGGCCGCCATCGGCGCAACCCAGTACCACAACGATTTCGTCGGCACGCGGTGCGTCTTCGATCTGCATCTCCAGGGTGATGTAGTGCGAACGCAGACCTTCGTCGTCTTTGTGCATCATCGGAATCTGGATCGAGGTGCCCGGTCCGCCGCGCTTGTTGGTAAAGCTGAGGTAGCTCTTGGCCTTGACCGCTTCGCGGTAATGGTTGCCGAAGCGCAGGGTATGGATGACTGCCGAAGCGTGTTCGATCTCGCCGTCGGCGCCGACCACAGCGGCTTTGCCGTAAGCCTCGATCTTTTCGGCGCCGCCGATGATGCCGACCAGACGTTCAACCATCAGTGCACCGAGGTCTGAACAGTTGGCGCGGATTTCCGGTTTCAGGTCTTCGACGAAGCCGCGTCCCAGCCATGGGTTTTTCATGACGACGGCCAAGCCGACCATGGTGACTGGCGTGTCGGTGGCCTTGCCGCCTTCGATAAAGGTTTCTTCGACATAGCTGACGATCTTGCGGATTTCGAAACTCATGAGCTGCTCCGTATAAGGCGTAAGGTGACTGTGCGTATGATGGTATACCATAATACCGGCAGTGCAAGCGTTCGAAATGAATTTCTCGCACGAAGGCGACAAAACGTAGAGGGCGGGGTATTTGGGGCGCTCGCTTGCGTCGTAAGCAAGGCGTCAGGACGGCTCACGGAGCGGCAATCACGGGGGTATTCAATCGAAATGTCGGTCAGCCGGGGGGCGCTCGAACACGCGCCTCCAGGGTTATCGCCTGATCAGGCTTCTTCCTGCCCGCGCCGCGCCTGAACAATCAAGGCGGGTGTGAAGTGCAGCATGACCATTCGCACCAGATGATGAGTCAGGATGAACACCACGTTCAGCCCGCCACCGAACGCGACGATGGCGATGGTCTCGATGGCGCCCGGCATATACGCCAGCCACAACGACACGGTATCGCTGCCCAACACTCGCCCGGCGACCACCGCAAAGGCTGCCGCAGTCAGCAACATCAGCGCGACTGCAATCAGCCCGGCGCGCCCGTGGCGAACCAGCTCTTTCAGAGAGATATCTTTGAATTTCGAGCCAATCAGTGCACCCAGAAGAACGACAGCGGCGTCGACACTCCAAAGCGGCATGTGGAAGGCCTGAAGGTAGCCCATCTTGATGGAGGCGCCGGTGAGGACGATCGCCGTGAGCATGAACGGTGCCGGGACGCCGACGTTCAACAGCACGCGGCCAAGCAAGATGCACAAGGCGATCAGTGACAGCAGGGTGAGCACCGTGCTCATGACCAGCGGGCTGTTATCGGCAAGCACGGCGTCGCTCTGCCCGGGAATGCAAACGCTGACCAGCACGGTGATCGACAGCAGCCGGATCAGGTGCACGACGATGACTTTGCTGGACGCACGCTCGGACTCGAGCAAATCGAACACGGCAGCCAGTGCGCCGGGATAGACGGCCAGCAGCGAATCCTTGCGGTTCCAGCCCGAGACGCTGAACAACCAGAAACCGGCCAGCGCGCTCTGGACTGTCAGGCACAGCAACATCACGCCCAGACTGGGCAACATGGCCGCCACCGTTTGGCTGTCCCACGACTTGAACATCAAGCCAGTCGCGATTCCCAAGACGATTTGCACGTAGCCAAGGCCGAAGCGCAGCGTGAGAGAAACACGCATGTTGCTGACGATCAGTGCGGTGGTGAATATCGTGCCCAGCAGCAGCCCGTGGGGGATACCGGCGTATTGCAACGCCGTGCCAACGCCGGTGGCGATCAATAGACACAAAAGGGTTTTCATCGGGCTGGTGCTCTTCCTTGGCAATCCCCAACACAACCTGTGGCGAGGTGTTCTATGCGCAGCAGTGGCCACAAACAGCGGGCAAAAAAAGCCCCTGCGTGACCGAAGTCACGCAGGGGGTATTGCCAGCCAGCGTGCAGATGTCGTGGATCCGAACGCTGGCTGTTTCTTGCATGGAATGATTCCTCACTGAGCAGCGAACTGCATTTCCGGGACGTGATCCGGGACGATCAGTTTACCGGCGGTCTTGGCGACGATTTCTTCAACGCTGACGCCCGGCGCACGCTCTTTCAGAATGAACGCGCCGTCTTTGATTTCCAGGTAAGCCAGGTCGGTCAGTACGCGTTTGATGCACCCGGCGCCGGTCAGCGGCAGGCTGCACTGGGACAGGAGCTTGGACTCACCGTCCTTGGAGGCGTGGGTCATGATGACGATGATGTTGTCTGCGCCGGCCACCAGGTCCATGGCGCCGCCCATGCCCTTGACCAGCTTGCCGGGAATCATCCACGAGGCGATGTTGCCTTGCACGTCGACCTCAAAGGCACCGAGCACGGTCAGGTCGACATGACCACCGCGAATCATCGCGAAGGACTCGGCCGAGGAAAAGATCGACGCGCCGATACGCGCGGTCACCGTTTGCTTGCCGGCGTTGATCATGTCGGCATCGATGGTTTCTTCAGTCGGAAAGGGGCCCATGCCGAGCAGGCCGTTTTCCGATTGCAGCATGACTTCCATGCCTTCAGGAATGTAGTTGGCGACCAGGGTCGGGATGCCGATGCCCAGGTTCACGTAAAAGCCGTCCTGCATTTCGCGGGCAACGCGTTGAGCCATTTGTTCGCGGGAAAGTGCCATTGATATTATTCCTTCATTCGGTCCGGGGCAGGGGATCACTTACGCACGGTGCGCTGTTCGATGCGCTTTTCGAACGTGCCGCAAATGACCCGGTCGACGTAGATGCCAGGGGTGTGGATCTGCGCCGGGTCCAGCTCGCCGGGTTCGACGATTTCTTCGACTTCGACCACGGTGATCTTGCCGGCGGTGGCGGCCAGCGGGTTGAAGTTCTGCGCGGTGTGGCGGTAGATGACGTTGCCGAAATGGTCGGCTTTCCAGCCTTTGACGATGGCGAAGTCGCCGGTGATGGATTCTTCCATCAGGTACTGGCGGCCATGGAATTCGCGGACTTCCTTGCCATCGGCCACCGGGGTACCGACGCCGGTGGCGGTGAAGAACGCCGGGATGCCGGCGCCGCCAGCGCGCATTTTCTCGGCCAGGGTGCCTTGGGGGGTCAGGACCACTTCGATTGCACCGCTCAGCAGTTGCTCTTCGAACAGCTTGTTCTCGCCGACGTAGGAGGCCACCACTTTGCTGATCTGCCGGTCTTCCAGCAGGACGCCGAGACCGAAGCCGTCGACGCCGCAGTTGTTGGAGACCACGGTGAGGTCGCGAGTGCCTTTGCGCTTGATCTCGGCGATCAGGTTTTCCGGAATCCCGCACAGGCCGAAGCCGCCGGCGATCACGGTCATGCCGTCTTCGAGACCGGCCAGAGCTTCTTCGTAAGAACTCACGCGCTTGTCGAAACCTGCCATATGCACCTCTTTTATTTTTTGTGGGCGGGGGTTAGCCGTTTGCAGCGAGTGTTACTCCGGGGCATTGATTTGTTAAGTTGATTTTTTCGGTTTATTAATAGATAAAATAAAATAATTAACCGGGAGACCACACCCATGACCGTCAAACAGATCCGTGCTTTCCTCGCTGTGGCCCAGAGTCTCAGTTTTGCCGTGGCCTGCGAACGCCTGCACTTATCACAGTCGGCCTTGAGCCTGACGATCAAGGCGCTGGAGGAAGGCCTCGGCGGGCGATTGTTCAGCCGCACCACGCGCAATGTGGCACTGACGCCGGAAGGTGAGGCACTGTTGCCCTTGGCCCGCCGGCTGATCGCGGACTGGGACAACGCCGAGGATGAGCTGCGGCAATTGTTCACCCTGCAACGTGGGCGCGTGACCCTGGCGGCCATACCGTCGTTTTCTTGCAACCTGTTGCCGCCGATCCTCAAGAACTTTCGCGTGCGCTACCCCAGGGTCAATGTCACGGTGAACGATGTGATCAACGAGCAAGTGCTGGAGATGGTCCGCGATCGCCAGGTGGAACTGGGTGTGGCTTTCGAGCCGACGTCAGGTTCATCGCTGACCTTTACCCCGCTGTATCTCGATCGCTTTGTCGCCGTGGTGCCCATTGATTCGGTGCTGGCCGGGCTCTCGATCATTGACTGGAAAACGCTGCTCGAGCAGCCGTTCATTACGCTGCAACGACCTTCCGCAGTGCGGGTGCTGCTTGAAGAGCATTTACAGGCGCGGCAAATGAAATTGCCGGTGGAGTTCGAAAGTCATCAACTGGCCACGGTCGGCCGCATGGTCGCCAGCGGGCTCGGTGTCAGCGTGGTACCGGCCCTGTGCGCCGAGCAAATGCGAGAACTCGGTGCCCATTGCATCACCTTGCATGAGCCGGTTGTGGAGCGGGCCATTGGTGTGCTGACCAAGCCTGGCCATGAGTTGTCGGCGGCGGCCCAGGCTATGTTTGACAGTTTGTATGGGGAGAGGCTTGGGGAACGGTTCAATGGTGCGTCAGGAGCTCGTTGAATCAGGGGGGATTGGGTTTGGGATTGCTCCGGGGGGCAGCAGATCTGAAGCCGAAGCAACATCAAGATCAAAAGATCGCAGCCTTCGGCAGCTCCTACAGAGCGTACGCATTCCCCTGTAGGAGCTGCCGAAGGCTGCGATCTTTTGATCTTGACGCACCGAACGAAAGGGGCAGGCCGATTTGCACCAATGAAGTGCGTATCGGTATAGTGGCACAACAATATCAGCTACAGAAATCTGCCAGCAGGGCTGCTGCATTCTCACCTTTGAGTGGTCCGTGCTGGTCGACGTATCGACCCTTCGAGAATGCTCATGCCTAATCGCTCGTTGCACTTCAAGTTGTTCTGGACATCCCTGATTGGCACTGTCGTGGTCATGGCGCTACTTCTCGGCTCCATCGCCTATATCGCTTATGGCTCGTCGGTCAAAGAAACATCCGCCCTGGTCGAAACGATCGTCAAGGCCAATGCCAAGGAAGTCGAAGTTGAACTCGGTACCGGTTTTACCGTTGCCCAGTCCCTGGCCAGTGTCGCCACGGCGATGCAACAACAGCACGTCGACCGCAAAACCGCCGATGCCTTGACCCGCCAATTGTTTGAGGCCAATCCAAAACTGTTGGGCCTTGGGCAATATTGGGAAGCGAACGCGTTCGATGGCAAAGACAGTGATTTTGTTAACCAGCCGAATCACGATGCCACGGGCCGTTACTTGACCTACTGGAACCGTGCCAGTGGCTCGGTGAAGTCTGAGCCATTGACCGGTTATGTCCCGGAAAACGCCGATAACCAGTATTACTATCAGCCGTTGCACACCCGTCAACCGTGGGCGTCCGAACCCTTTGCCTACAGCACGGGCAGCGGCCAGAAAGTCATGATGGTGTCCCTCATGGTGCCGCTGTTACAAGGTGGCAAAGCGTTGGGCGTAGCGGGTGTGGACATTCCGCTGGAAAGCATCAACCGCCAACTGGCGAAAATCGATGCCTATAAAGGCTATGGCGCGCTCGTTTCCAGCAATGGCTTGTACGCCAGCCACCCTGATGCCAAGCGCTTGAGCCAGCCGGCCGACGACTTATCGGACGCCGCCAAGGACGCGATCAAGGCGGGTAAGCCTTACAACTTCCAGCGCGATGGCTGGGGTTATGTGCTGCAACCGGTGCGTATTGGCGATGCGCCAAACACCTGGGCCTTGATGGTGGCCTACCCCCTCGCGGAAGCGATGGCGGGCATCAATCATTTTCTCTATATCGCCGTCGTCATTGGGCTGGTGGCGCTGCTGGTATTGTCCATTGTGCTCTGGCATTTGCTGGCGTGGCAGATTCGCCCACTGTCAGGTTTGACGGTTGGTATTCAAGCCTGGGGTGGCGAATTGGGGCTGCGTTTCGAACAACGCAGTGGCGATGAAACCGGAAAATTGGCCGGAGCGTTCAATCAGTTCATCCAGCGCCTGGGCGATCTGGTGGGCTCGATTCGCCACAGCAGTGCGGCGTTGACGCAAATATCCAGTCACTTGAGCGATACCACCCAGGCCGTCGCCGAACGGGCGACCTCGCAGCACACTGCCACCGAGGAAATGGCCAGTGGCGTCACGGCGTTGGCGCACTCGGTGACCGAGATGTCCCAACAAGCTGAAGACGTGGAGCAACTGGCGCGCAACACCGAGGTGTTGACCACCCACATTTCCGGCGACATGAGCCTGACCCTGGCGGGAATCACCCATATCGATCAGACCATGGACGTCGTCGCAGGCGCCGTGGGCGATCTGGAAAAACGCTCACAACAAATCGCGGGCATCATCGCGGTGATTCGTAGCATCGCCGATCAGACCAACCTGCTCGCCCTTAACGCGGCGATTGAAGCGGCACGGGCCGGGGAGCAGGGGCGAGGATTTGCCGTGGTGGCGGACGAAGTGCGGCAACTGGCGGAGCGCACCAGTCGTTCGACCGGGGAAATCGGCGAGATGATTGGTGCCATCGGCTCCGATGTGCGCAACACCGTGGCCAACGTTCAGCAAGTCGGCGAAGCCGTGCGCCAAGGCGTCGTGCAACTGACGACTTCGGCGCAAGGCGTCGATCAAATCCGCCAACACGCCCAGGACATTCTCACGCGCATCAGCGAAGTGGCGCGCCAGACGCAAAGTCAGGCCGCAACGGGTGAACAACTGTCCGTCGCTATCCAGGGTGTCAGCCGCATCTCCGAGCAGAACGATCACGCGATCCGCAGTTTGCTCGATCAGTCGCTGCAATTGCGCGACCAGGCTGGCTCGTTGAACCAGCAGTTGACTCAATTCAGGGATTGAGAGGCGGGATGCGCTGTTGCCGGGGCAGGAGCTGGGGCAGGTGATTCTCAGTGGTTTGAGTTTCGACGGTGCGGTGCAGCAAGCACTTAAGTCTTCCGGGGATGCTTGCACTTAACCTGTAGGAGCGAGCTTGCTCGCGATGGTCGTCAACGATGACGCGAGTAGCCTGAATAACCGCGTTGTTCTGAAGTTTTTCGCGAGCAGGCTCGCTCCCACAGGGGATATATTCAATTCAGGGATATAAAAAAAACGCCGCCCCTCGCAAAAGGGGCGGCGTTTTTTATCGCGTCGTAACGTTAGGCTTGAACGACCGGAATATTGGCGTTCGCAGCGGCTTCACGGAACTCGGCGATCTGGTCGAAGGACAGGTAGCGGTAAACATCGGCCGCCATGCTGTCGATCTTGCCCGCGTATTCCATGTACTCCTCGACGGTCGGCAGGCGACCCAGGATGGAAGCAACAGACGCCAGCTCGGCCGAGGCCAGGTAGACGTTAGCGCCGTCACCCAGACGGTTCGGGAAGTTACGGGTCGACGTCGACACCACGGTGGAGTTTGGCTCTACACGGGCCTGGTTACCCATGCACAGCGAGCAGCCTGGCATTTCCATGCGTGCGCCAGCCTTGCCGTAGATGCCGTAGTAGCCTTCTTCGGTCAACTGGTGAGCATCCATCTTGGTCGGCGGCGACAGCCACAGACGGGTTGGCAGCTGACCCTTGACCTGTTCCAGCAACTTGCCGGCCGCGCGGAAGTGACCGATGTTGGTCATGCACGAACCGATGAACACTTCGTCGATCTTCTCGCCAGCAACGCTGGACAGCAGACGGGCGTCGTCCGGATCGTTTGGCGCGCAGAGCACAGGCTCCTTGATGTCGGCCAGGTCGATTTCGATGATTTCGGCGTATTCGGCGTCAGCATCGGCCACCATCAACTCAGGGTTGGCGATCCAGGCTTCCATTGCTTGAGCACGACGTTCCAGGGTGCGCGCATCGCCGTAGCCTTCGCCGATCATCCAGCGCAGCAGGGTGATGTTGGAGCTCAGGTACTCGGTGATCGACTCTTTCGACAGCTTGATGGTGCAACCGGCAGCCGAACGTTCGGCCGAGGCGTCGGACAGCTCGAAAGCCTGTTCGATGCTCAGGTTGTCCAGGCCTTCGATTTCCAGGATGCGGCCGGAGAAGGCGTTCTTCTTGCCTTTCTTCTCGACGGTCAGCAGGCCGTTCTTGATGCCGTAGTAAGGGATGGCATGCACCAGGTCGCGCAGGGTGACGCCCGGTTGCATTTTGCCTTTGAAGCGCACCAGGATCGACTCCGGCATGTCCAGCGGCATGACGCCGGTGGCGGCAGCGAAGGCGACCAGACCGGAACCGGCCGGGAACGAAATGCCCATCGGGAAACGGGTGTGGGAGTCACCACCAGTACCGACGGTGTCCGGCAGCAGCATGCGGTTCAGCCAGCTGTGGATGATGCCGTCGCCGGGCTTGAGCGAAACCCCGCCTCGGTTGCGCATGAAGTCGGGCAGGGTGTGGTGGGTGGTCACGTCCACGGGTTTGGGGTAAGCCGCGGTGTGGCAGAACGACTGCATCACCAGATCGGCGGAGAAGCCCAGGCACGCCAGGTCTTTCAGTTCGTCACGGGTCATCGGGCCGGTGGTGTCCTGGGAACCGACGGTGGTCATCTTCGGTTCGCAGTAAGTACCCGGACGAACGCCCGCTACGCCGCAGGCCTTGCCGACCATTTTCTGCGCCAGGGTGAAGCCCTTGCCGGTGTCGACAGGCTGGTCGGGTTTCTGGAACAGCTCGGACGCTGGCAGGCCCAGCTCGGTACGCGCCTTCTCGGTCAGGCCACGGCCGATGATCAGTGGGATACGACCGCCAGCACGGACTTCGTCCAACAGCACTGGGGTCTTCATTTCGAAGGTGGTCAGGACTTCGTCGGTACCGTGTTTGCAGACTTTACCGGCATGTGGGTACAGGTCGATCACGTCGCCCATGTTCAGGCTCGATACATCGAACTCGATCGGCAGGGCGCCGGCATCTTCCATGGTGTTGTAGAAGATCGGCGCGATCTTGCCACCGAAGCAGAAGCCGCCGGCGCGCTTGTTCGGCACGTAAGGAATGTCGTCACCGAAGAACCACAGCACCGAGTTAGTCGCCGATTTGCGCGAAGAACCGGTGCCGACCACGTCACCGACATAGGCCACCGGGAAGCCCTTGGCTTTCACCGCTTCGATTTGCTTGAGTGGGCCGATGACGCCCGGTTGCTCAGGCACGATGCCGTCACGGGCCATTTTCAGCATGGCCAGGGCATGCAGCGGGATGTCTGGACGGGACCAGGCGTCCGGGGCAGGGGACAGGTCATCGGTGTTGGTCTCACCCGCAACCTTGAACACGGTCAGGGTGTACTTGTCGGCGATTGCCGGTTTGCTGGTGAACCACTCGGCATCAGCCCATGACTGCACGACAGCCTTGGCGTAGACATTGCCCGCCTTGGCTTTCTCGGCCACATCGTGGAACGCATCGAACATCAGCAGGGTGTGCTTGAGCTGTTCGGCGGCAATGCTGGCCAGCTCGGCGTCGTCCAGCAGGTTAACCAGGGTGACGATGTTGTAACCGCCCAACATGGTGCCCAGCAGCTCGACGGCGCGCTTTTTGTCGATCAGCGGGGTCGTGGCTTCCCCTGTGCACACGGCAGAAAGGAAGCCGGCCTTGACGTAAGCGGCTTCGTCCACACCCGACGGAACGCGGTGGGTGAACAGGTCGACGAGTAAGGCCTCTTCGCCAGCCGGGGGATTTTTCAGCAGTTCGACCAGGCCTGCAGTTTGTTCGGCGTTAAGCGCGAGTGGCGGCAGGCCTTCCTCGGCGCGTGCATGGACGTGTCGGGCATAAGCTTTTAGCACGGAGGGATCTCCTGTCATTTGCGCACTTCGCTAAGTGCGCCGGGGTGAGATGAATCGCTGGAGCGGTGTTATGAGAAAAAAGTAGGCGCCGCTCTGTTCGGCCGTGGAGGGTGACCACCCGCACGGTCGAAAAGTGAATCGGCTCCTACGAAAGCGGTTCTGGCGTCCTGTGTCGATTGATTGTCGACACATTGACGTTGTTTGCGTGGAATCTAATGGTATCCATCGCCTTTATCAATACTATTGTTGACACTTTTTTGGGGCTGATCTGCTACTCTTTGCGAGTAGCAATGTCCTCAGTGTTTTGGGAGCGGTGAGGAAGGCGGTGTGTCGTTTGCCATGAAATGGAAAGTCGCTGTCGTCTGATGAGACGCTTTGAAGGCATTGTTTTAATGACGGGCTAGCGATAACGCACGTGCAGCAGTCGCTGGCATCAAATGCTAAGTAATTGACGCTTAATGAAAAGCAGCCGACTTACGCATCACGATACTGGTTTGCTCATTGACGTCGAACCGTTAAGCGAAACCCCTGACAGATTAAGCCCAATGCCTCTCTGCCCTGACGGGAGGTTGTCCGTTGCATCTCAATAAAACAAACATAGAGAGTGCAGAATGAAGTTCAGTTTTGTAGATAACAGCAAGCCGAGCCGTCGGCGTGTTCTACGCGATGCCTTCACCCTGGCCTTGGCGTCCTCTCCGTTGGCAAGCCTCGCCAGGGCGGCCGACGAAAATGCCGAAGACGTGACTTTTGCTGCTGGCCCGCGGCCGCTGGTGCAATACCCGCAAAAACGACCATTGACCCTGGTGACCACTCGCCCACCGCATCTGGAGACGCCATTCTCTGTCTTCAATCAAGGGCCTATCACGCCCAATGACGCCTTTTTCGTGCGTTACCACCTGGCCAATTTCCCGACCAGCATCGATCCGGACAACTACCGTTTGACGATCAAGGGCTCGGTCAACACCCCGCTGTCATTGTCCCTTGCAGAACTCAAGACCCTCGCCGAACCGGTAGAGGTGGTGGCCGTCAATCAGTGTTCGGGTAATAGCCGTGGTTTTTCGATGCCGCGGGTGTTCGGCGCTCAGTTGGGCAATGGATCAATGGGCAATGCCCGTTGGGTGGGGGTACCGCTCAAGGCAGTATTGGAAAAGGCGGGGGTGAAGGCCGACGCCAGACAAGTGACATTCCGTGGGCTCGATAAGCCGGTGCTGCCGACCACGCCGGAGTTCATCAAGGCCCTGGATATCAGCCATGCCATGGATGGCGAGCCGATGATCGCCTGGTCGATGAACGGTGCCGATTTGCCATTCCTCAACGGTTACCCGATACGTCTGGTGGTGCCAGGCTATTTCGGCACGTATTGGGTCAAGCACCTGAGTGAGATCGAAGTCGTCGACCACACCTATGACGGTTTCTTCATGGCTAAAGGCTACCGGGTTCCGGACAACGATTGTTTCTGCATCGCCCCTGGCACCACTGCCGCGCAGACTCAGCCGATTTCCAAGTTGCCGGTGCGCAGCTTCATCACCAGCCTTAAACACGGTGATGTATTGCCGCTGAAAAAAAGCGTGGTGCTCAAGGGCATAGCGTTCGACGGCGGCGCAGGGGTCAACAAGGTGGACATTTCGATCGACGGCGGTAAAACCTGGCGCGAAGCCAGGCTGGGGCAGGATCTGGGCCGTTTCTCCTTCCGTGAGTGGACGCTGGCCATCACCTTTACCAGCAAGGGTGCTACGCAGTTGATGGTGCGAGCCAGTAACAGTGCGGGCGAGACGCAACCGCTGCAAGCCGACTGGAACCCCGGTGGCTACCGCCGCCACGTCGTAGAAACCAGCCACGTGATCGTTGCCTGAGGAGGGCCGCATGACACTCATGAAATTCATGACCACCGTGCTGTGCACGGCTCAGGTTTGCTTGGCCGGCATGGTTAGCGCAGCGCCCCTATCGATCACGTTGCCGCCCGAAACGGCTGTGTTCAAACCCAGTGCGCTGCCTGGCTACCCATTGGCTCAGCAGAAGTGTTCCACCTGCCATTCTGCCGATTACATCAACTTCCAGCCCCCTGGCATGAGCCTGGTGCAGTGGACTGGCGAGGCGAGCAAGATGCAGCACGTGTACGGTGCTCCGATCAACGATCAGGACGTGAACATTATCGGCGCCTACCTGGCGGCGACCTACGGCAGTGCCCATGCCAGCGATGCCGATGTGCAGGCTGCCTCGAACCCGGCGGCGGGCCAGCCCCCGGCAGCGCCGGTAGCAAAAGTCGACGCCATGACCTTGCTCCAGAACAACGGCTGCCTGTCCTGCCACGCGATCGATCATAAGGTGGTAGGCCCGGCCTATCACGAGGTGGCTGCCAAGTATGGAAATGATCCGCAGGCACTGACCAGGGTAACGTCCAGTATTCAGAGCGGCGGGACCGGTAAATGGGGGGAAATCCCAATGCCGCCTTACGCGCAATTAAGCCCGGATGACCTGCAAACCCTGGCGACTTTTATCCTGCATCAGTAAGCCGTCTTTCACTCGCTTAAAAGCAGTCGCAAAACCGGTGCCTTGCGTTTCCCGGTTTTGCGACTGCTGCGCAGCCGAACGGGGCGGTGCGGCATTCCGACAAGCCCCTTCGCCACAAAGGCAGAGTGACGACTAAGGTGGGTCGAGTTGGTCCAGCGCTCGGTTCACCGCGAGCTCACCCAGCATGATGACTTGCGCAATGCCCAACAGGGTGTTGCGACCTGGTCCCTCGGTATGGTCCGCCAAATCCATGGTCATGACATTGGCTGATGCCAGTGACTCGCATGCGTGGGCCAGCAGGGTTTCGATACTGAGTTCCGGGTTGACGATGAACATGGAGTCGGGCGTGCGGGGAGTCGCTTTAATGTCGGCGGCAGAGGGGAAATGGAAATCGAGGGCGCGCTCGGCAGCGTCGTTGAGTTTGTTTGAACCGAGGCCTTCGTACGGCGATGCCGGATCGGTGTCCGGCGGATTGGGTGTAACTTTGAACATAAATCAAACTCCTGATACGAGTTTATTTTAAGAAGAGCCATCACACTCGCTACCAAACGAAGGGTGGCGGCCATACGCGGGTTGGTAGACCGGTCGTATCAGAACCCGGCGCCCTCGAAAGGGCCCCGCGCATGGCCACCATAATAGGTGACGCCATGCGCCATGATACGAAACCGGGCTACCAAACCCGATCACTGATGTTCAGCGACAGGGAAACAGTAGAGGTCGGGGTCAAGGCGCACAAGCCGGCGGATTCTGTCTTAACCGTAGGCAATGACGCAAGGTGTTGTAGCTCTCAGGAGGTAACACAGAGCGTCATTAAACAAGCGCGTTAAACGGGTAATGCCTGTCCGCGATCTGTAGCAGCTGGCGAAGCCTGCGTTCGGCTGCGCAGCAGTCGTAAAACCTGTGCACGAGGTCTTCCTGAAACACCGCATCGCCTGATTTCACGACGGCTGCGCCGCCGAACGCAGGCTTCGCCAGCTGCTACAGGACGCGTGTTTCGCGTGAGATTTTCTTAGACTGGCATTACGTTAAACGGGTGAATTTTTCGGCGAGCCTCAGCTGTCTCTGTGCGCGCCATTCACCGGCAGGCGACTGCCCAGGCGATAGCGTGAGGAGGGATGGATCAGGCGGACATAGGTGACGATTTTGCCCTGGCTCCAGGTCCGGCGCATGAGGACCAGGCAGGGTTCATTGGCATCGATTTGCATGTGTTTGCTTTCATCGCTGCTGGGGTGGCTGGCTTCGACGATATGTTCCATTTCATCGGGCCTGATGACCTGCAACAGGTACCTGGCCGATTGCAGGTGCTCGCCAAAATCTTGCTGCAGAAATTCCGGCACCAGTTCGGGATTGACGTAACGATCCTCCAGCTGCACCGGTACGCCTTCTTCGCAATGCACACAGACCAGATGAAAAACCGAAGAGCCGGTGGCCAGCGACAGGGCGGAGGCTACCGGCATTGAGGCCGCCTCGCGTCCCAGGTGCAGGACGCGGCAGGTGTAACTGTGACCCCGAGCGAGGATTTCGTCGGCAATGTTGGTGATTCGCAGCAGGTTCGATTGTGGTTTGCTTTCGGCCACGAAGGTACCTACGCCCGAGATCCGCACCAAATGGCCTTCTTCGGTAAGCTCGCGCAATGCCCGGTTGACGGTCATGCGCGACATGCCCAGTTCCTGCACCAAACGGTTCTCTGAAGGGATCAGGTCGCCGGGTTTCCAAACGCCCGCGCGAAGCTGGCCTTGCACAAAATCCTTCGCGCGCCGATAGAGCGCTTGCGGTGCATTTTTAATCATTAGTCGGTCCGTGTCTCTTGTACGGCAAGGACGCTTGCCAGGGCTTGGAGGAAAAGGTCGTTATCGTCACAGCTTCCGATGGATACCCGCAAGTGCCGAGCGTATCCGGCTTCGCGCCAGGGCTTGATGATCACCCCCTCACGTAGCAGTGCCTGATTGATAATTTCGGCAGGATAAGGGGTGCTGAAGTACAGGAAATTGGTCATGGAGGGTGCGGTCCGGATGCCTTGTTCCTGCAGCGCGACCACCAGCCGCCGGCGTTCGCTGGCGACATGGGACAGGCAGGCTTGCAGATGTTCATCGTCGGCCAGCGCCGCAACCGCCGCGGCCTGGGCCACGCGGTTAACGTTGAAGGGTGTGCGCAGACGGTTGATCAGATCGGCCAGCAGCGGATCGCTGACGATACCGTAGCCAACGCGCAAACCCGCCAGGGAATAAGCCTTGGAGAAGGTTCGCAGCAGGACAAACGGTTTGCCGCAGGCCTGAATCAAGCCCAGGCAATCCGGATAGTCGGCCTCCTGTCGGGCGTATTCATAATAGGCCTCATCGAACACCAGCAAACATTGCGCGGGCAATGCGTCGAGCACCTGCTGCAACTCGTCGGCGCTCAGGGTGCAGCCCACCGGATTGGACGGGCAGGAAAACATCAGCAGGCGCGTGTGTGGCGTGAGTGCGGCGACCATCGCCGCCACGTCGAAGGTGCCTTCGGCGGTCATGGGTACGCCTACCACCCGGGCACCGGCTGCCATGGGGTAGATAAAGTGCAAGCCGAAGGACGGCACCACGGTGACGACTTCATCGTCGTGGTCCAAAAACACCCGGCTGATGACGCTCAGCAAATCTTCCGAGCCATTGCCGAACACCAAGTGATCTTCCGGTACGTCGAGTTTTTTCGACAGTGCGGCGCGTAATGCCTGGCAACCGGCATCGGGGTACAGCGCAATTTCACTGCAAGCCCGGGCCATTGCGGCGGTAACGGCGGGTGCCGGGCCCATCGGGTTTTCATTGCTGCCCAGTTTGGCCACGCGGGTCAGACCGAAGCGCTTGCGCACCGCATCCGAACCGAGGCCGGCGTTGTAGCTGGCCAGGTCACGTACTTCGGCTCGGGCTAACAGATTCAGATCGTTGGCATTCATACAGGGCTGACCTCTTTGGTGTCTTGCCAGAAGGCATTGCGATCCAGGTAGTTCTGCAAGAATTGCTGCAGGCGCGGCTGTTCGGCGTTGTGAAAGATTTCGTGGGGCGTGCCTTGAGCGACCACCTGACCCTGATCGAGAAACACCACCGAATCGGCAACCTGGGCGGCGAAGCCCATTTCATGGGTGACCACCACCATGGTCATGCCTTCCTTGGCCAGGGTTTTCATGACCTGCAGCACTTCGCCGACGAGTTCCGGGTCGAGGGCAGAAGTGGGTTCGTCGAACAGCATGATGTGCGGTTCCATTGCCAGCGCTCGGGCGATCGCCACGCGCTGTTGCTGACCACCCGACAGCTGCGCCGGATAGGCCGCGCCCTTGTGAGCCAACCCGACTTTATCGAGCATCGCCATGGCCCGTTGACGAGCGTCATCGGCAGACAGCTTGCGCACGCGCAGCAAGGCTTCACTCACATTGCCGAGGGCGGTCATGTGCGGCCACAGGTTGAACTGCTGGAAGACCATGCCGACATTGCGCCGCACCAGATTGATTTGCGACTGCGCCGCGCGCTTGCGGCCCTTGCCGTTTTCCGGCACCCAGCCAAGTAACTGGCCTTCGATATAAATCTCACCCTCGTCGTATTCCTCAAGGAACGCCATGCTGCGCAGCAGGGTGCTTTTGCCTGAGCCGGAGGGGCCAATCAGGCACACCACTTCAGAATGCCGGACCTGCAAATCGATACCCTTGAGTACACGCAGGTTGCCGAAGCTCTTGCCGACGTTGTGCAGTTTCAGCATCGGCTCGCTGTTGTCGGAGAGTGGCTTGGAAGTCTTCATCGCTTCACCTGATTGTTTCAATACGGATGAGTGTGGCGGGGCTGTTGGCGTCGAAGGGACTGACTTCGCGCGCAGGTCCACGGCGGCAGAATGGAGGCCTTTCATCGCGGCTGCTTCTGCATGAAACGCCCGACGCGCACTTCCAGCAACATGCCCAACCGTGAGCAGGCTTCCACCAGCAGCAGGTAGCCGATGCACAGCACCAGCAGGGTTTCCACGAAGGCGAAGGTTTCCGAGCCAATGCCGGTCAGGACCATGGTCAGTTCAGGGATGGTGATGATCGACAACACGGCGGTTTCCTTACACAGGATGGTGACCAGATTGACCAGCGCCGGCAGGATGATCACCAGCATTTGCGGAATCTGAATGCGCACGATGCATTGCAGGCGGCTGATGCCCAGGCAGTCGGCGGCTTCCAGTTGTCCTCGGGCGACGGACTCAAAACCGGTACGGAAAATTTCCGCGAAATAGACGCTGCCATAAATGCCCAAGCCGAGAATACCGGCCGGAATGGGGTCCAGGCTCAACCCAAAAGACGGGCCGCCGTAATACACCAGGAACAACTGGACCAGAAACGGCGTACTTCGAATCATCTCGATGAACGCCCGCAACGGCGCGCGCACCAGACTGTTGCCGAACAGTTGCGCAACGGCGATCAACAGGCCCAACAGTAGACCCAGCGTGACCCCGGCGGACCAGGTACCGAGGGTGACCATGAAGCCTTGGCCGATATCTGCCAGGTGATCGGTGATGATCGTGGGGTCAAAGATCATGCGGTGCGCTCCTTCAGATGGCGTTCCAGCAGGCCGCCGAAGAACGCCAGCGGGATGTTGATCAGGCAATAGAAGCCCGCCAGCATCAGGTAGTCCTGAACGAACATGTAGTCACTGGCCGCGATGTTCTGCGCCGTGCGGGTCAGGTCGGCCAGCCCCACCACTGAGACCAGCGACGACGCCTTGATCAGCAGGATCATTTCATTGACCAGTGCCGGCAGGGTCAGGCGCACGGCTTGAGGGACACGAATGCGCACCAGCATTTGTCCTGAGCTCAGGCCCAGCAGGCCGGCGGCTTCCAGTTGGCCGCCGGGAATGGCGAGAAAGCCACCGCGCATGATTTCAGCGATATAGGCGCCTGCCGCCAGCGACAGGCCAATGACCGCCGCCACCATGGGCGACACGTTGGGCAGGCCGATACGCGGCAGGAAGTAATAGATGAACAGCAATTGCACCAGCAGTGGAATGCCGCGGAACACGAATATATAGGCGCCACCCAGACGTCTGAGCAATGGCAGGGGCGACAGACGCAGGCTGCCGACGATTACACCGATGACAAAGCCAATGGCCAGTGCCGCGACGGAAATCTCCAGGGTCACCAGCAGACTGTCGAGCAGCAGGGGCAGGTTTTGTAGTAGTAAAGGCCAATCGAACATCGTCGTGCCTCCAGCATGGATAAATCACCGGCTCGGCTGAGCCGGCGATCCGTTCATCGAACCCGCAAGCCTGGTTTACCAGGTAGGGTCGAAGTCAGCTTTTGGCACGTCCATTTCGGCCCCCAGCCATTTCTTTTGCAGGGCGGCGAGACGACCGTCTTCGTGCATTTTCAGCATCGCGGAATCGAGGGCGGCGATCAGGCTGTTGGCGTCGTCATCCTTGCGCCCCAGGTAGGCGAAGTAGGACTTTTTGCCGAACGGAGGCATCACCACTTTGTACTTGTCTGGGTGCTGGGCGGCCACATAGGAAATGTTCGGCAAGGAGTTAGCGACCGCAACGATGCGTTTGGTACCCAGCTCGGCGTAGGCCTGGTTGTTATCGATGTATTCACGCACATCGACTTTTTTCGGCAGGGTGGCGGCGAAGGTTTTCAGCTCTTCGAGCTGCGCCGAGCCTTTGCCTGCGCCCACGGCCTGGCCGGCGATGTCTTCAGGTTTATTGATGGGGCTATCCTTGGCGCTGACCAGCAACGCTACCGTCGCCTCGGCGATCGGCATCACGAAGTGGTAACGCTCCTTACGCGCCTTGGTGACGATGATAGGACCTGCAACCACGTCGAATTTCTTCGCTTCCAGCCCCGGCAATACGCTTGGCCATGGCAGGTCCATGAACCTGACCTTGACCCCCAACTCTTTGCCCAACTGCTCGAACAGCTCCGAGTTCAAGCCTTTCTGTTTTCCGTTCTCGGTGAAGTCGAAAGGCGCAAATTGCAGTTCGGTGCCCACCACCAGTTCACCGGCCTTTTTCACATCGGCAAGTTGATCAGCCTGGGCGGCCATACAGGCGCCAGCCAGGGCCAAAGCGATACACAGGCCATTGAATTTTTTACTGAACAGAGAATCGAGTTGCATGGTGTAACTCCTTCATCAGATGCAGTGAGGCTTATGGTGTGTGTTGGTTCTAGTTATGTGTTGCGGGTGATTCATTAGCGCTACAGCAGTTAACGTGCCATGGCGGTATATACAGCTTGAACGGGTACTCAGCCGAGGATTTTTCCCGGATTGAGAATGCCCTTGGGGTCGAAGCAATCCTTGAGTTGCTGCATGGCCTGGCGAGCCTCGAGGCTGACCGAGTGATGGAGAAACTCGCGCTTGAGCAGGCCGATGCCATGTTCGGCGGAGACCGAGCCGCCCAGTTCGCCGACCGCGCTATAGACCAGTTCCTCGACTTCAAGGATGGGGGCGGGCTGGGGCAAGGAAGCGCAGTCGACAGTCAGGTGCAGGTTGCTGTCACCGATGTGTCCGAAATACACGCTGCGGTTGCCCGGCCAGCGCTGCTCCAGACGCTGGCGACAGCGTTCGGCGAAGTCGCCGATCAAGCCGATGGGCAGGCTGACGTCGAAATTCAACGGGGTCATGCGTTGGGGAAATTCGCCGGTCGCTTCACGGATTTTCCAGAGTGCCCGGGCCTGGGTCTGGGAACTGGCCAATACCGCATCGACCACTTCATTGGCGGCAAAGGCCTCTTCCAGCGTTTGTTCAAGTAGCTCCCGAGGGCTGGCGGACTCGAGCAGCACATACAGCGGATGATCCAGCGACATAGGCGCGCTCGGGTTTTCCAGCCAGGAAACGCCCAGGCGGAAGAAGTCTTGCCACATCAGTTCATAAGCTTGCGGAGTACCGACGCTGCGCTGCACCCGGCGCAGCAGGCTGACCGCACTGGCATAATCGGGCAGGGCGCAGAGCAATGTGGTGGTTTCGCCCGGTGTCGGGGCCAGTTTCAATACCGCACGGGTAATCACCCCAAGGGTGCCTTCGCTGCCGATGAAGCACTGTTTCAGGTCATAACCGCAGTTGTTCTTGATCATTTTGTTGAGCAGGTTGAGCACCCGGCCATCGGCCAGGACCACCTCCAGCCCGAGTACCAGATCGCGGGTCATGCCGTAGCGGATCACCGCATTGCCGCCCGCATTGGTGGCGATGTTGCCGCCAATCTGGCATGAACCCCGAGCGCCGAGATCCAGCGGGAACAGAAAACCGGCCTCGATCGCCGCTTGCTGGATTTCCTCCAGGGTGGTGCCGGCCCAGACGCTGATGGTCGCCGCCGCCGGGTCGATTTCTTCGATGCCGCGCAGGCGCTCAAGGGACAGGGCAATGTCCGTCTCACGAGGCACTGCGCCACCCGCCAGGCCAGTCATCCCGCCTTGGGGGACCACCGATTGCTGTGCGTTGTGGCAGATGCGCAAGGCACTCGCGACCTGCTCGGTGGTGCGCGGCAGCAATAGCGCGGCAGGGCAGGCCGGTGCGTGGCCGGTCCAGTCGCTGTAATGCCGTTGACTGATGTCGGCACCGGTCACCACCGCGGCATCACCCAGTGCTTGGCGCAACTGTTCCAGGGTTTGTTGCAGATCGTTCATCGGTTCAACTCACGGTGAGGGAAGTGGAAGGCATCGCGCACAGTTGGCGACAGTCGAGCTGGTTCAGGTCCGGCGTACCGAGTAATGACAGGGCTAAACGTAACTCTTGTGCGAGCAGGTCGAGAGCATGGCGGGCACCCGCTTGGCCACCGACAGCCACTCCATACAAAGTAGCGCGCCCGAGCAAAACTGCATCGGCACCGAGGGCGCAGGCTTTGAGAATGTCGGTGCCACGGCGCACGCCGCTGTCGAGCAGCAGTGTCAGCTTGCCCTTGGCTACGGCGGCAATCGCCGGCAGGCAGTCGATGCTGGCGGGAACGCCGTCCAGTTGCCGACCGCCGTGGTTGCTCACGACCAACCCATCGAGGCCCAGCGCAACGGCTTTCTCGGCATCGGCCGGGTGCAACACGCCTTTGAGCAGCAGCCGTTGTGGCCAGCGGTCGCGCAGTCGGGCGAGGGCATCCCAGTCGAGCCCGGTGTCCATCTGGCTGCCGATGAAATGGGCGGCACCTTCGATGTTGCGTTGCTCGGGGGGCAGATAACGTTCGATGTTGCCCAGGTTCGGCAGGCCATGGGGCCACAGCGCCTGGGCCATCCAGCGTGGATGATTCAACACGTCGAGCTTGTTGCGCAGGCTCAGTTGCCGGGGGCGGACAAAGTTGCGTTTATCCCACTCCCGATTGCCCAGCAGCACGGCATCGCTGGTCAACAACAAGGTCGTGCAGCCCACGGCGCTGGCGCGTAGCAACAGGTCTTCCTGGACCTTGGGATCGCGCAGGCAATACAGCTGGAACCAGAGATTCACCTCAGGCACTGCCGCCACCACTTGTTCCAGGGAACTGGTGGAGACGGTGCTCAGGGTGAAGGGCAGGCCGAGCTCCGTAGCGGCCCGGGCCAGGTGAATATCGGCATCGCGATAGAGCATGGCGTTGTAGCCGGTGGGGCCGATGGCGATGGGCAGCGTCAGGTCTCGGCCAAACAGTGAGCGCTGGGGTTGCGTCACGCAGCAGGGCACCAGGGTCCGGGGCAGCAGGGCGATATCCGCAAAGCCCTGACGGTTGCGGCGCAAGGTCAGTTCTTCCTCGGCACCGCCCTCCAGGTATTCCCAGGCGAAATGCGGCAAGCGTTGACGGGCCATCGCCGCTAATTCGGCAATGCTCTGTGCTCGACGAAAATCGGGGCCTGAGTAATAGCGACGCATGGCACTTCCCATCGGCTACGAAAGAATAAGTGTTCGCCGCAGCAGCGCTGCAGCGAACGGGTTCGGCTCAGGTGTACAGAGCCGGGGGTGTACACATCAGGCGTATAGACGTTCGGCAGGCAACCAGCGAGTGAACGCCGCGTTTTCGACCCAGGCCCGTGCGGCGGCGATGTCGGGTGCGAAGTAGCGGTCTTCATCGTAATGCGCGACTTCGCGGCGAATCATCGTCAGCACTTCGCCGAGTTTTTCCGAGGTCTGCAAAGGCGCATGCAAGTCCACCCCTTGAGCGGCACCCAGCAGTTCGATGGCGACGACGGCGCTGCTGTTACCGGCCATGTCCAGCAAACGACGTGCCGCAAAGGTCGCCATTGAGACGTGGTCTTCCTGGTTGGCCGATGTCGGCAGGCTATCCACCGAGGCTGGATGGGCGAGGGTCTTGTTCTCCGAAGCGAGGGCGGCCGCGGTGACCTGAGCGATCATGAAGCCAGAGTTCAACCCGCCTTCGCGCACCAGAAAGGCCGGCAGACCCGAGAGTGCCGGATCAACCAGTTGGGCGATCCTGCGCTCTGACAAGGCACCAATTTCGGAAATGGCCAAGGCCAGTACATCGGCGGCCATGGCGACCGGTTCGGCGTGGAAGTTGCCGCCGGAGAGCACGTCCCCGTCGGCACAGAACACCAACGGGTTATCCGAAACGGCGTTGGCTTCACGCAGAAACACCCCGGCGGCGAAACGCATGTGATCCAGGCAGGCACCCATGACCTGCGGCTGGCAGCGCAGCGAATACGGGTCTTGCACCCGGTCGCAGTCGCGATGGGATTCACGAATCTCGCTCGTGGCCAGCAGTTCGCGGTAGAACAATGCCACGTCGATTTGCCCCGGTTGTCCGCGAACCGCCTGGATCCGTGGGTCAAACGGTACGTCTGAGCCTTTCAGTGCTTCAACGCTCAGGCTGCCGGCGACTACCGCAGCGCTGAACAGCTTTTCGCAGGCGAACAGGCCACGCAAGGCCAGCGCCGTTGAAACCTGAGTGCCATTGATCAGCGCCAGACCTTCCTTCGGACCCAGCACCATCGGCTCCAGGCCGGCAATCGCCAGGCCTTCGACGGCATCCATTTCACGACCTTCATGACGCACCCGGCCGACGCCGATCAGCACGGCGGACATATGCGCCAACGGCGCCAGATCGCCCGAAGCGCCGACGGACCCTTGCGACGGTATGCACGGATAAACCCTGGCGGCATAGAGCTTGCTCAGGGCCTGAATGACTTCCCAGCGGATCCCGGAAAAGCCACGGGCAAGGGAGCCGACCTTGAGCGCCATGATCAGGCCGACACTGGCGTCATCGAGTAACGGGCCGGTGCCAGTGCAGTGCGACAGCAGCAGGTTACGTTGCAGCTTGGCCAGCGATTCGGTGGCGATAGAGGTCCGTGCCAGCAGGCCGAAACCCGTGTTGATGCCATACACCGTGCGTTGGTTGGCGATAATGTCGTCTACCGTACGAGTACTCGCATCGACCACATCGCGTGCAGCCGGGTCCAGTTCGAAAGGGCTTTGCAACTGGTAAATGGCGCGCAATTGATCGAGGGTGAGTTGACCGGGTTTGAGCTGCAGCGATGCGTACATTGAGAGTGTCCTGAGGTCAGGTGGTGGGAAGTAGAGTAGCTATATGCTCCTGTATATACAGGTAGAGCAAAATGCAGGCCAGAATTCTGGTTTCGGTCGCTGAGTAGCGTTCCAGACCCGGTTTGTCCAAGAGAAGAAATCAAGCAAGGGCGGCACCTTGTTCAATGCTGTAACCAAAGGTTGCACCAGGTTCGCTCACTCTGCCCCCTGCTGGGGCGAAGGGAAACCACTGGGTAACAGATTGTTTTCGGTTGTATATCGAGATTGAAAAGGGGTATTCGCTTTAGTCCGAGGCTTGCAAGTGAGTGCCTGGTTGGGCGGCACAGTAAATGCTTTGACCTGTATATACCGGTTCGTCATTCGCTGGCGAAACCTTCATCCCGCTGCTGTATGCACGACGTACTCAGGAGTGAGCATGATCTCTAGCATCAATCTGCCGTTGATCGATATGTCCGGTGTCCGCGAAGGTGATCAGGCGAGTATTCGTCGAGCCGGTGACGCCATCCGAAAAGCCTGTAGCGAAACCGGCTTCTTCTACATCATCAATCACGGTGTGCCGCAAACGGTGATCGACACAGCCATGTCGGCAGCCACGCAGTTCTTTGCCTACCCGACCGAGGTCAAACGCCAGGTGGCCGTGAATACGCGGCACCGAGGCTGGCATGCGCTGGGCGGTGCGACCATGTATGGCGCTACTAAACCTGATCACAAGGAGTTCTTCAGTATTGGCCTGGAGCTAACGGAGGATGATCCTTGTGTACTCGCCGGTGAGGCGCTGCGTGGACCGAACCAGTGGCCAGCCTTCATGCCGCAGCTGCGAGATGCGCTCACTGAGTACTATGCGGAAATTGCAAAGGCCGGAGCGGATCTGCTGAGGGCGGTGGCCGTTGGGCTGGGCATCGAAGAAGGTTTCTTCACGGATAAGTACACCAAGCCATTGCAGCGCACGCAGATGGTCTATTACCCACCGCAACCGCCGCAAGCCGAGGCTGATCAGTTTGGGGTAGCGCCTCATACGGATTACGGCTGCATAACGTTGCTGTATCAAGACAACAGCGGTGGTTTACAGGTGCGCGAGTTGGGCTCCAATCGCTGGATCGAGGCCACGCCGATTCCGGGCAGCCTGGTGGTGAACGTCGGAGACTTGTTGGCGCATTGGTCCAACGATCGTTTTCGTTCGACTCTGCACCGGGTGATCAACGCTTCAGGCCATGAGCGCTACTCCATTGCGACGTTCTACGACCCGACTTACAGCGCCAGAGTCGACCCTTGCGATCTGGGTATCGACCGGACGCAGAGCCTGTATGAGCCGGTAGCCGCGGGAGACTACATACTCAAGCGTATAGATGACTCAATGGCCTACCGTAAAAAACACTAGTGCCGAGTGGGGCTCAATCTCCCAAGACCACCCCAACCTGCACGACAGGTTGAGGTGGTTTATTTTAGGCATCACAGGCCCGACGACTCAGCAACCTATCCCTTGCCGGCGCGACGGTCGATCGCCTTCTTGATCATCACTTCAAGATCTGCGATCAGTTCATCCGGATCTATTTCAGTCCACTTACCGCAATCAGCTGCGATGATCTTCTCCGCGAACGCTGGGCTGTATTCAAGCTCAACGATGTCCTCCGGAGCTACCGAGGTATATATCCAAGCGCCGTTATCCTCACCTCCGTCGAGCAGCTTGCAGTTCTGAAGAGCGAGCAAATCAGATAAATACTCACCTTCGGTGGCCGCGGGATAGGCTTCAAATACTGCATAGCGCAGCGCGCTGGACTCTTTACCCTCGTGAGCCAGGTGCACGATCAACTTTTGCATTGCGGTCAACTCAGTCATTTCAGACCCCGGGAATTCAAACACCATGAAATTTGGATTCTGATTGAGTGAAATTTCAGTCCATATGAGATTGAAATTTCACCTTGGTAGCAGCGGTTACGCAAAGTTAGAGAGGTCGTACCCTATGGAAAACAAAGACTTCTCGATATCGCGCAGAGTTTGCGCGTGGGTTTTGCCAATTCGCAAAGGGCTGTTCGAGCACAGAGGGTGCTGGGCGACCTGGCTCAATATCCAGCTGGCGCGCATGTTCCAACAGGCGTGGTGGGAGCCGGAGCGCAGGCGTTTGAACTGGAGAGTTCCGGTATTCGGATTACGGCGCTTCGGCGCTACCGCGGTTTCAGCTTCCTTCGCTGCCGCCCATGGGAAGTTCAGTGCTGCAGGAACTGTGCTAAGCCCCTTGAATTGGCAGTAGCGCACTACAAGCATGCCCATAGCGGCTGCCACGCGAGAGTCGTAAATGACAAAGTCGGGGCAGAGCAGAGAGTAGACCTTCGTCATGCCCGAATTGAAGCGCAAGGCCTTCGATTTCAGCACGGGATGATCAGGGTCTTTCTTGACCAGGGCTGCAGCGACATCGTGGATCATGCGGCCCAGGTCTACTTCGTTCTGCTCCAACCACTTTGCGTTGCGGGCGGTTACACCGCCCCAGGCCATGATGTCGCGAGTTGACTGCAGCACCTTCGAGTCATCGGTGCCGGCGGTGATCAGATCTGCACGCAAGGCATCGAGCGCCTTGTCGTTACTCACCGAGCAAGATCCTGGGTTGTAAGCCAGACGTTTGTTGCCAGGGTGATTCCAGGCGTATGCCGCGTACGCTCCGTACAAGCTGTCGCAGGACCACTTCGCGCCTGTGCGGCGATCAACATACTCGTGCTTGAAGAGTGTGGTGGAATCGAGTTGGGTGGCGAGCCAGCCGATGAACTCTGGGACGTGGGGGAGGGTGGCATAAGCTTGTTTGGATTTCATGGTTGCTCCAGTGGACTGGCAAATAATTGATCGCGGTATTGCGTGCCAGTGAAGCGATGGTGCACCCTTACGCGGTCACTATTTGGCCACGTGCGAATCACGATGAAAAATCTTTCTGATGCAACCGAACACCGAGAGAAACGCCGCATTCATCTGCGCAAAATCCTCCAGCGCGCGGGAACCCCAATGGCCACCGAGGAGTTGCATGAGGAATTAGTGGAGTGGTCGAGTAGCAAGGTATATCCCAGGAACACTCGTCGGGACTTGGCGGAATTAGCTGAGGCCGGATTACTGATCGGGCTACCGAAAGGCTCTGGGCCAAATCGGCGGTCTAGATACTGGGCGCTCGGCAGGGGGAGTTTCGACCTGGCACTCTCCCCCGAAGAGTCGATGACCTTAACGGCGATTTTCCAGCACGCAGAGCGTTTCGGGTTCTGGACTACCTCTGATGAACTCACCAAGCTGCGCGACTATGCTGCCGGCGAAATCAAATCTCATTCGGCACAGCGCCTGATAGCGGATGGCAGGATTAGCACTGGGACACGCTTTACGGTGCTGCTGCCAGGACAGTACAGACCTGCGCATCTTGCTTTGATTCAGAAAGCAATGATCGACGGCCGTAGCCTGAAGGTGCACTACAACCCCCGGGGGTCGGGTGGTATTGAATGCACCTACCTCCTCAAACCACTCGCGCTGGCCTATCAGGACAGCAACGTGTACCTGTCGGCATTCGTGGCCCGGGAGGAATGGCATGGGGCTGAACCATCCCCGGATGCTAAGCGTGGCAAGTACAGCAGTAACGGCCCGGGCACCACGTGTGCCTTGATGCTGCACCGGATGCTCAATGTCACAGTGGCGCGGGAGGATGTTTCGGAGCCGGCTAACTATGACGTGCGATCGCCGAGCGCGCAGCGTGACCTGATGACCGTTCATGCAGAAGTACCGATCGATCTTGAGTTACGGCTTAGCGATAACCTTCACAACCGCCTGACAGAGAACGCCCTGGCTGCTGACCAAGTTGTCGAACGCGTGGGGGCACGGTGGCGCCTCCGCTGCAAGATCCTGGACACCCAAGGGCTTCGCCTTTTCCTGCTCAGTAACGCCGCGGACATTGAGGTCATTGCGCCCTCCCAATTGCGTGACCACATACGAGGTGAGCTCAAGGACGCGCTGGCGCAATACGCTGATTAGCGAAGGGGAAGAACTTTGGCGTTGATCTGAATCCGTTCCGTCAAAACCCAAGGAAATTCCCAAGACCACCCCAACCTGCAGGGCAGGTTGAGGTGGCTCATTTCGGGCATCACACGTCAAAAGCGACGATTACCTCACATCAAACCGGTCCAGGTTCATCACCTTGGTCCACGCGGCAACGAAGTCTTTAACAAACTTGTCTTTCACGTCGTTGCTTGCATAGTGCTCAGCCAAGGCTCGCAACTGCGCATTAGAGCCGAAGACAAGATCCACACGCGTCCCGGTCCACTTCACTTCACCCGTTTTGCGATCACGCCCTTCAAACGCCTCATTCGCCTCCGAGGTCGGTTTCCATTCCACGCCCATATCCAGCAGGTTCTTGAAGAAGTCGTTGGTCAGCGCCTCAGGCTGCTTCGTGAACACGCCATGCCTGGTTTGTCCGACATTGGTGTTCAGCACACGCAGCCCACCCACCAGCGCCGTCATTTCTGGTGCGGTGAGTGTCAGCAGTTGCGCCTTGTCGATCAGCAACTGCTCGGCCGGCACGCGGTAGCGGGTTTTGAGGTAGTTACGGAAGCCATCGGCGATGGGTTCGAGGAAGCCGAAAGACTCGACGTCCGTCTGCTCTTGCGAGGCATCCATCCGCCCCGGTGTGAACGGAACCGTGACGCTGTGGCCCGCATTTTTCGCGGCCTGTTCGACACCGGCGTTACCGGCCAGCACGATCAGGTCTGCCAGCGAGATCTTCTTGCCGCCGCTGTTGAACTCGCGCTGAATGCTTTCAAGTTTTGCCAGCACGTTGGCCAGTTGCTCAGGCTGGTTGGCCTGCCAGGACTTCTGCGGAGCGAGACGCAGGCGTCCGCCGTTGGCACCGCCGCGTTTGTCGGAACCACGGAAGGTAGAAGCCGCCGCCCACGCCGTAGACACCAGCTGCGAGACCGACAACCCGGAGGCGAGTACTTTGCTCTTGAGTGCGGCGACGTCGCTGTCGTTGACCAAGGCATGGTCTACCGCTGGGATCGGGTCTTGCCACAGCAGTTCTTCGCCAGGCATTTCCGGGCCGAGGTAGCGTGAGATTGGCCCCATGTCACGGTGGATCAGCTTGAACCAGGCGCGAGCGAATGCGTCGGCCAATTGATCCGGATTCTGCAGGAAGCGCCGGGCAATCGGCTCATAGATCGGGTCAAGTCGCAGGGCCAGGTCCGAGGTCAGCATGGTCGGATTACGCCGTTTTGACGGGTCGTGCGCATCCGGAATGGTGCCAGCGCCAGCGCCGTTTTTCGCCACCCACTGGTTCGCGCCCGCCGGGCTTTTGCTCAGTTCCCACTCGAACCCAAACAGGTTTTCCAGGTAGTTGTTGCTCCACTTCGTTGGCGTGGTGGTCCAGGTCACTTCCAGGCCGCTGGTGATGGTGTCCGGGCCTTTACCGGTGCCGAAGCTGTTCTTCCAGCCAAACCCTTGAGCTTCGAGGCCAGCCGCTTCGGGCTCGGCGCCGACATTGTCGGCTGGGCCGGCGCCGTGGGTCTTACCAAAAGCGTGGCCGCCGGCGATCAGTGCCACGGTTTCTTCATCATTCATGGCCATGCGGCCAAAGGTCTCGCGGATGTCTATGGCCGAAGCGACCGGGTCCGGGTTGCCTTCAGGACCTTCCGGGTTGACATAGATCAGGCCCATTTGCACGGCTGCGAGCGGGGTTTCCAGGTTGCGCCCCTGATCGGTACGGCTCTCCTCATTTCTCCCCGGCTCGGCAACGAGTGGTACGTCGCCGGGCTCTTGCATGGGTTCGTTGTCTTTGCCGTAACGGGTATCGCCACCGAGCCACTTGTTTTCGGAGCCCCAGTAGACGTCTTCATCCGGTTCCCAGACGTCCGGCCGGCCCCCGGAAAACCCGAAAGTCTTGAAGCCCATGGACTCCAGCGCGACGTTGCCGGTGAGAACGATCAGGTCCGCCCAAGAGATGTTGCGGCCATATTTTTGCTTGATCGGCCAAAGCAGCCGGCGCGCTTTGTCGAGGCTGACGTTGTCCGGCCAACTGTTGAGCGGTGCAAAGCGCTGTTGGCCGGAACCGGCGCCACCACGGCCGTCCCCGGTGCGGTACGTACCGGCGGCGTGCCAGGCCATGCGAATGAAGAGCGGCCCATAGTGACCGAAGTCCGCCGGCCACCAGTCTTGCGAATCGGTCATCAGCGCGGTCAGGTCTCTTTTGACCGCCGCAAAATCCAGGCTTTTGAACGCTTCGGTGTAGTTGAAGTTCTCGTCCATGGGGTCGGACAGCGACGAGTGCTGGTGCAGGATCTTCAGATTCAGTTGGTTCGGCCACCAATCGCGGTTCGTCGTGCCGCCGCCAGCGGCGTGATTGAACGGGCATTTCGATTCATTTGCCATGTGTGAGCTACCTTTGGTCGTGTTTATCCGGCTATCCCGCCCGGGATGGGCGTTGAATAGCAACGAGCGGAATCAATGACTTAAGCTTCAGGGCCAGCAGTTGGATCAACTGATTGTTTTGACCACACGGGAATTTTCAATAGCAGCAATCGAGTGACCTGCGCGGTGGCCCACGGGTGGCCTAGTCAAGCTTCGGACTCATTCCTGTCTCCTTATCAGCACTAAACCGGCCAGCTTATGGCGCCAGCGGTGGATTAAGGTTAGACGTCGGTTTTGAAGTCAGCTAATAGGCGGACTATTGGTACTTGATAGCTATAATCTTTTATCTGAGCCCTGGGGCGGGGCAGACGATAGGGCGAGCTGTCACGGGAGAAGATCCGACCATGAACAAGCGCCTGCGCCGCACCGCTATCCATGAAGCCGGCCATGCCCTGGCTTTTTGGTGGAATGGTCAGCACATCGCGCGCGTCACGGTGCGCACCCAGACAGAAGCACTCACCGGCCCGATGATTGATCTACGCGGCAACCCGCAAAATGCGGAGGGGTTGGTTGAGGCCGATTACCTTGTCCCATGCCCCTCTCTGGATCCCCCCGGTATTGCTGAATGCTTGCCCTCCATGGTCGAGTCCATTGAACGTGACCTTATCGATTGCTTCGCGGGTCCCGTGGCTGAAGCTGTCTTCAGGCACTCAAAACCTGATCAGTGTTTCAGCGGCGGCGGGAGAGAGGACCAACGCCGGGGTTACGCATTGATCAGTTTGCTGCCCGCCCGAAAGCTGCTCGACGCCGAATCCCAAGCCATCGCCCGGTCCAGTTGTCTGGTGCGTCGTTACTGGCTGGCTGTCACCGCGTTGGCGGATCTTCTACAAGCGCGTGGCTCAGTGAGCGGGGAAGTGATTACGGCGCTGCTGTGCGAGGTCACCGGGGAATCACCGGTGCTGCACGGTAATGACCTGGCAAGCCTCGACATGCGGTGGGGAGGCTAAAAAGATCAAAAGATCGCAGCCTTCGGCAGCTCCTACATGGGAATGTGATAAACCCTGTAGGAGCTGCCGAAGGCTGCGATCTTTTGATCCATCTGTATTCAAATCAACCCGCGCCATACTCATCATGTCGCCGCCACCACGGTCCCGATTCATTGCGCCCCAAGGGAGCCCGATCAAGCCATTGGTACATGCTCCATAACCCGTCCAGCCCCCGCGCATAGGTGGAATAGGTGTGGTAAACCACACCCTCCTCAAGCACAAACGCACTCAAGCCCGGTCGGTCACGCGAGTAGGTGGGCGCGTCGGTGCCGCAGGTGGCTGCAAAGCGGGTGACGGGCTCCGGGACCTGCGTGGCGTCCATGGCGTGGCCGCCGCGTTGGTAGTTGTATTCAACCTGTCCTTCGCGCTGTTGCGCTTCGGTGAACGAGACGTTGAAGTCAGCGGTGAAATCGCTGTCTCGCGCGGATGCCCAGGGGAACGTCCAGCCCATCCGTCGTTTGTACGCCTGAAGCGTTGCGAGCGGGGCGCGGGACACCGCCATCAAGGTGACATCGTGGTTGGCCAGGTGGATGGCGATGCCATCGAAGCCGTCAGCGATGGCCGAGCAGGACGGGCAACCTGCCTTATAGTCCGGCCCGAACATGAAGTGGTAGACGAGCAGTTGCGAGCGCCCCTGGAAGAGGTCGCCCAAGGTGACGCGGCCTTCTTCGGTGTCGAATCGGTAAGCCTTGTCGATCCGAACCCACGGCAGCGCCTGGCGTTGCCGCGCCAGTTCGTCGCTGCGCCGGGTCAGCGCTTTCTCTGCCGCGAGCAATTCGAGCCGCGCCGCCAGCCATTCTTCGCGTGTTGCGGTTAGGTGCCTGGTCATGATTATTCGCTCCCTTAGGGTCGTCCTTCATGGTGAGTCGTCGTGAGATAGACTAACCAGCGAACATCCGAGGATGGGAGTGACAAGTGTGGCGGGATTCAGATGGATTCGCTGATCACGGCCGCCGCGCAGGCGTTGGCAGCCGGTAATCCGCTCGGCGCGCTGGACCGGGTTGCCTTGCGCGACGATGCGCCGGCGCTCGCGCTGCGGGGGATCGCGATGGCGCAACTCGGCGATCTGGTTCGGGCGAAGGCGCTGTTGCAAAAAGCGGCGCGGGCCTTCGGGCCGAAAGAACCCGTGGCGCGGGCGCGGTGCGTGGTTGCCGAGGCTGAGGTCGCGTTGGCTTCTCGGGAGCTTGGCTGGCCAGTGAAGGCGCTCGAGGCGGCGCGGGTGACGCTGGAGGCACACGGTGATCGGGTCAACGCGGCCCATGCGCGGTATCTCGAGCTGCGGCGTTTACTGCTGATCGAGCGTCTCGATCAGGCCGAAGGGCTGCTCGCCGAACTGGATCCGGAGCCTTTGCCGCCAGCCTTGCGCGCGGCTCATGAACTGGTCGTGGCGGGGATCGCCCTGCGGCGGCTAGAGACGCAGCGGGCGCGGTCTGCACTGGCAAGGGCCGAGTTCGCCGCACGCGCCGCCGGTATCCCTGCGCTGACGGCCGAGGTGCAAAGCGCAACCCGCGTCCTCAACAGCCCCGCCGCTCGACTGATTGCCCACGGTGAAGAGCGACCGCTGTTGCTGGATGAGGTTGAGGCGTTGCTCGGGTCAACATCGCTGGTTGTCGACGCGTGCCGATACGTCGTGCGTGGCGTCGGCATGTCGATATCCCTCGCCACGCGCCCGGTGTTGTTCACCCTCGCACGGGTGCTGGCCGAAGCCTGGCCCGCCGACGTGTCGAGGGAAACACTGATCGCCCAGGCCTTTCGCTTGAAGCTCGGCGATGAGTCCCACCGCGCGCGATTGCGCGTCGAAATCGGGCGACTGCGCGCGGCGCTTAAACCCTTGGCCAGCGTGACGGCCACCCCGCGCGGGTTTGCGCTGGTGTCGTCGGTTGCGGCCGACGTCGTGGTGCTGGCGCGTCTCGTCGAAGAGAAACACGCGGCGGTGTTCGCCTTCCTCGCCGACGGTGAATCGTGGTCGAGCTCGGCCCTGGCGCTGGCCCTCGGCACCAGCCAGCGCACGGTACAACGGGTACTCGACGAACTGGGCTCCAGCGGCAAGGTGCAGTCATTCGGTCGCGGGCGGGCGCGTCGCTGGATGACCCCACCGATGCCGGGTTTCGCGACGACCTTGTTACTCCCGCATCCTCTGCCCAGTGACTAGGATGAACGCCACACATCCGTGACGAGGAAACCCAAATGAAACATTCAACCGCCGACATCCTCCGTGAATATGGTCCCTTTGAAGGAGTTGAAGCCGTGCATGGCGTTACGTGGGACGGCCAGCACGTGTGGTTTGCCACCGGAAACAAACTCACTGCCCTTGACCCGGCGAGCGGCAAGACCCTGCGTTCGATCGATATCGCCGCCCATGCCGGCACGGCCTTCGATGGTCAGTATCTGTTCCAGATCGCCGAGGATCGCATCCGCAAGATCGATCCGCAGACGGGCCGCGTCCTCAACACCATCCCGGCCCCCGGCGGCGGCAACGACTCGGGGCTGACGTGGGCCGAAGGGACCTTGTGGGTGGGTGAGTATCGAGACCGGAAGATTCATCAGATCGATCCCGAGACCGGGACGATTCTGCGCACCATCGAGTCCAACCGCTTTGTCACCGGGGTCACCTGGGTCGAAGGATCACTATGGCATGGCACGTGGGAAGGCGATGAAAGCGAATTGCGGCGGATCGACTCGAAAACCGGGGAGGTGCTGGAAAGCGTGAAGCTGCCAGCAGGCGTCGGGGTGTCCGGGCTTGAGTCTGATGGCGGCGACCGGTTTTTCTGTGGTGGGGGTGGGAGCGGTAAGGTGAGGGTGGTTCGTCGACCAGGATGAGACGGTTAGGGGGAGATAAAAATGATGGGTGGTTTGCCTGCGAAGGCGGCCTGAAAGCCGACCAATCTCTTGCAGATGTACCCGGATCAAATGTGGGAGCGAGCCTGCTCGCGAATGCGGTGCGTCATTAAACAGTGATGTTGGCTGAGCCTCCGCCATCGCGAGCAAGCTCGCTCCTACAGGGAATTTGCGCCGGTCTGAGAGTCATGTTTAAAAACATTCCAGTGCGCTTTCTCGCCGACGCAGGGGTGTTTCTGCTTTAACACCTGCAGCGGCGTATCCAGCGTCCAACGGCAGTCGAAATCACTCCACTGCCGGTTATCCTTCAAGGTGCCCCAAACATCATCGTCCAATAAACACCTTTGTCGCTGCGTGCGTCGGCGGCGTAGGCTGCGCCCACTTGGGTAAACATCGGGTTCATCAGATTGGCGCAATGCCCGGGGCTGGCGAGCCAGCCTGTCATGGCCTTGCTCGGTGAGCCTTGTCCGGCGGCGATGTTCTCGCCGATCTGCCGGCCACGGAAGCCGGCGGCTTTCGCCCGGTCGTACGATGTTTCACCGTCGGGGTCCTGGTGTGCGAAGTAGTTGCCGTAGGCCATTGCTTTGCTATGGCCTTGCGCGGCAGCGCCCAAGGCCGCGTTCCATGTCAGCGGCCTTGCGGCGGCGAAGCGCTGGCGACCGCAAAGGCGCGGCTTCGCGCGTGCCGCATTGACCTGCGCCAGCAACGCCTTGCTGATGCTTCGTGTATCGCCCACCCGACTATCGAGCACTGGCTGCGCCAGCACCACCTGCCACTCAGTCCTGGCGCGGCTGACGCCGATATCGGCGAATTGGCTATCGAGCAAAGCCCCGCAATAGTTGTCCTGGAGCATGTCGAACGCCTCGTCGGCATCTTGCGCCCCAACCACGCGGATGCTCCGCACCGTCACTGCCTGATAGCCGGAATCCTTCAACCTGTCGCGCAAACCGCCGCCGTAGCCGACCGGCAACGCCAGGTTCGACTTCAGCGCCAGCGGCGATAAGCGTTGCGCGGGACGCCGGTCGCATCCCCGCGGATGCGCGCGGTAATCGTTGATGGCCTCCACCAAATCCCTTTCGGCACTGGCATGGGCGGGGCTGGCGAGAACAGGAAGAAAAGTGAGCAGACACAGCGAAGTAATGCGGAAGGCGAGGAAAGTCGGGCGCATGAGGCGGACAGCTCTAATGAGATGACAATGATGAATGGGGAATAGCGCCTAATGCCGATCAGTTAAGCAATAACGCAATCCGAGTAGCAGCTGGCGAAGCCTGCGTTCGGCTGCGCAGCAGTCGTGAAATCAGGCGACGCGGTGTTTCAGGAAGACCTCGCGCTCAGACTTTACGACTGCTGAGCAGCCGAACGCAGGCTTCGCCAGCTGCTACAGATCGTGTTGCGACTTAATTGATCGGCATTAGAAATAGCGCGGATCTAAGACTGGGGTCTCGACACAAGGTTCACGGGAGGCGGGGGCATTTTTTTCGGCGCGGTCGTGCGTCCGACAAAGTGTGCGGGGAGCTATCGTATGATGGCTATTTTCCACCATTCACAAGGACCAACCTATGGAATTAAGCAAGCGCAATCAGGCACATATCGAACGTCGCCTGGTTGCCGCCCTGACCGAGGCGTGTGAGACGGCCAAGGCAGAAATTATCGGGTTTGCCTGGCTGACCCATGAGATCGATTACGCTGTATTTCCGTCCAGTCTGGAGGTCATCTGGGTCTTCGATAGCCAGGCCCAGAAGGATCAGGCGTTGGCCGGTGGACAAGGAGAACGCATGGTCGACCTGACGGCCGTGGCGTTACGTGAGGCGGATGTATTGGTCAGCCCGGTGGCGGCCTGTGTGCGGTTCGACTCTGAGGAGCAATGTCAGCGTGACAATGCCGGAAACTGGCAGCAACGCCTCGCACGCAAGCGCTCGACTCGGCGTTGAAGAGGCGCTGATCAACCATCAGGATCCGTATCAGTGTCCGGATTCTTGATCGGCCGAAGTTTGAAACGACACACATGACCGCCCCGCACCATGCATTCCGTATGCTCGACTTCACCACCGCCCAGTGCGCCGATCAAGGCCACGTCCAGTTCGCAGACGACCGGATGAGCAGCCGCCAGGCGGTGAAAGACGCAGTTGTGCGCGACGATTTCCTTATCGTCGGACGCACGAAAAAACACTTCTGCTTCGTATCCCGCCTGATTCATGTGCTGCACGATCCTGGCTTCGTCCACGACCTAACCACCTCGGTGACTTGAGCCAGCAGGTCTGAAAGATTAGGGCTAAACATAAGGTTCCTAGTAGCTGATCCACCGCTCAAGGAAGGTCCCCAAGACAGTGCTGATGTAAGGTCGGCAAGCCGGCACGCAACATCGGCCGCGGCGTCAGGGAACACCACGGACGTCGTGCGAACGCCCCATTAATGGTGTGGCATCTGACCACGCATTGCCAGTCGACATGACCGCTCTGCGTAATGTTGGCATCGGTGAGTCCGTTGGACATTGGCGGCGCGACAGCACGCCTGAGTCGAAATCATTGCGCGGCGGACGATTGTGTTCCGCGTTACAGACCATATTTTTACGCCTGTATAGCGCCACCAGTGATCGTGAAAGCGGGCAAATCCTGACGTTTGAGAAGACAAGATTCTCAAACCCCAGAACATTTTTTGGGCGATAGCCATGGTTGCCGGTACGTCTAGGACAAGTGTGTCTCACCCTAATCAATGCGAGTGCTACCTTTGGAGCAACGAGCGTGGGTTCTAGAGGCGTCCCAGGGCGGTCCATCGGGAGTAGACGTTCGTGATTCACTTCGAGATCCGTGATGAAAGGTAAGCGCAAAGTCAAAACGAAAAAATGGCAGGTCGCTGAGCATTTCAAGAGTGCGGCACATATACCCCTCCAGCCACTCGACTTTTCATACAATAGATACGGCCATTATCGGGGGCGAGTTCTGTTTCGATGCTTGAGCAATAAGATGCTGTTGCGTTGCATCGCTTCAGCCTAGTCAAAGGTCAAAGCTTTACGAAACTCACGGTGAACGGGGCGTTCAGCGTGCTGATTCACTATTGGGCATCGAGCTCGGGGATATAGCGGTGATCTCAGCCGCCAGCCTATTTTCCAACAACGACTTTGCCAAAGGCCCGGTAGTCTTTAGCCCGCCCCACGACCTTTTGACATCACGCGCAGGATGTAATAGAAAAAAGCACCCTATATCGATCGATACGCAAAAGAGTCGAATGGTTAAGCTGACGTCGGGTGGCCGCATTCCCACATTCGACGTGAGAATGCGGTCAACATTTTACTTTTGTTGTTTGAATACGGCACGGAACAGATGCAACAGTGGCTCAGTGTAACCACTAGGTTGGTGCGCGCCTTCAAACACAAGAGTGCAAGCTGCCTGGAACGCCACAGATTTATCGAAGTTTGCCGCCATCGGTCGATACAGCGGATCACCAGCGTTTTGCTGATCCACCACATGTGCCATACGCTGTAGGATTTTCAGCGTCTGCTGTTGGTCGATTACACCGTGGCGCAACCAGTTGGCGATGTGCTGGCTTGAGATGCGCAGTGTGGCGCGGTCTTCCATCAGGCCGACATCATGGATATCCGGCACCTTGGAGCAACCCACGCCTTGCTCGACCCAGCGCACCACATAGCCAAGCAGTCCCTGGGCGTTGTTTTCCACTTCTTCGCGGATTTGCTCCTCCGTCCAGTTGGGGTCAACCGCAACTGGCACAGTCAACAGGTCTGCGAGCAGATCGTCTCTAACGGCTGTCAGGTCAGTTCTTTCGAGTTCTTGCTGAATCGCCGCTACGTCAACCTTGTGGTAATGCAAGGCGTGCAAAGTTGCAGCAGTGGGCGACGGCACCCAGGCTGTGTTGGCACCTGCCTTCGGGTGCGCGATTTTTTGCTCGACCATGGAGGCCATCAAGTCGGGCATGGCCCACATGCCTTTGCCGATTTGTGCTCGGCCGCGTAATCCGCAGTTCAAGCCGACCAGTACATTGTTGCGCTCATAGGCTTGTATCCAGGCGGTGCTTTTCATGTCGCCTTTGCGCAGCATCGCGCCCGCTTCCATGGCCGTGTGGATCTCGTCGCCGGTGCGGTCAAGAAAGCCCGTATTGATAAAAGCGACACGTGACGCAGCGGCAGCAATGCAGGCCTTGAGGTTTATGCTGGTGCGGCGCTCCTCGTCCATGATGCCCATTTTCAGCGTGTGGCGTTCAAGCTGCAGCACGTCTTCGATACAGCTGAACAAGCGCTCGGCAAAGGCGACTTCGGCTGGCCCGTGCATTTTCGGTTTGACGATGTAGACGCTGCCGGTGCGCGAGTTGCCTTGGCGCTTTAGATCGTGCAGGGCGATCAGACTGGTGACCATGCCGTCCAGAATGCCTTCGGGAATTTCCCGGTTATTGCCATAGAGCATGGCCGGATTGGTCATCAAGTGTCCGACGTTGCGAATGAGCAGCAAGGCGCGGCCGTGCAGTTTGAAGGCAGCACCATCGACGCCAGTGTATACACGGTCCGCGTTGAGTCGGCGGGTCACGGTTTTGCCGTTCTTCTCCAGCGTCTCCGACAGGTTGCCCTTCATCAACCCCAGCCAGTTGCGATATACCCGTACCTTGTCGTCGGCATCGACGGCAGCGACGGAGTCTTCGCAGTCAATGATGGTCGACAATGCCGATTCGATCAGCAGGTCTTTCACCGAAGCGGTGTCGATGCGCCCGATCGGGCTGTCCGGATCGATCTGGACTTCGATGTGCAAACCATTGTTGCGCAGTACGATGGCCGTCGGCGTAGCGGCTGTACCTTGATATCCAACCAGCTTTTCGGGCTGGCGTAATGTGGTGTGCTGATTGCCTTTGAGCATGGCAGCCAACGCACCACCTATGATGCGGTACGACGTGGCGTCGGCGTGCGAACCCAACTGCAATGGAAAGGCTTCATCCAGAAAGGCTTTTGCAAAGGCGACTACTTTGGCGCCACGCACCGGGTTGTAACTCATGCCGGATTCGGCACCGTTGTCACTGCTGATCACGTCGCTGCCGTATAGGGCGTCATACAACGAGCCCCAACGCGCATTGGCCGCATTCAGGGCGTACCGCGCGTTGATGGCGGGCACGACCAACTGCGGTCCGGCCTGTTGGCTAATTTCGCTATCGACCTTGGTGGTGCTGGCCTGTACTTGCGCAGGTGGTGGTTGCAGGTAGCCGATGGTAGGACAAGAACGCGCGATACGCCGGCATGTCGGTGATGGGCCCTGGGTTGGCTTTATGCCAGATATTCAGTTCTAGCTGCAAACGCTCGCGTTCAGCCAATAAGGCACGGTTGGCCGGTGCCAGTTCCTGGACCAGGTCGGCGAATCCGCTCCAAAAGGCGTCTACGTCAATGTCGGTACCGGGTAGGGCTTCTTCTTCGATAAATGCCTGCAGTGCGGACGCGACCTGCAGGCCATGAATTTTTGCGTACTCAGTCATTGGTACTTCTCTCAGTTCAAGGCTCGGGCGCCGGCTGTGGCAATCTGTGCATCCTGATCGGCCTTGACGCCGGAAACACCAACTGCGCCCACTACTTGACCCTCGACAACAATGGGTACCCCGCCTTCGAGGGACGTCACAAGCGGCGCCGAGAGGAATGCGCTACGTCCGCCGTTGACCATCTCTTCGTAGCCTTTCGACTCGCGGCGACCAAGGGCGGATGTCCGGGCTTTTTCAGTGGCGATGTAGGCACCGATCGGCGCGCAGCCGTCCAGGCGCTCGAGGGCCAATGGATGACCTCCATCATCCACCACGGAAATGCAGACATTCCATTGGTTGCGCAGGGCTTCGCTGCGCGCGGCAGCGAGGATCAGGCCGACTTCTTTCTGGCTCAATACGGCTTTGCTGTTCATGGGTTTTCCTGTGAGTGAATGGCATCTTCGACCACTTCGATCCAGTGTCGAACCGGGGTGCGGCCGGCACCGTCGAGGTGGGTTTGGCAGCCGATGTTGGCGGTGGCAATAACGGCGGGTGAGCCACTCTCCAACGCCTTCATCTTGTTGTCGCGCAACTGACGCGAAAGCGCAGGTTGAGTGATTGAGTAGGTGCCGGCAGAGCCGCAGCAGAGATGGCTGTCGGGCACGGCGGTGAGGTGAAACCCCAGGCGCGTCAGCACGCTCTCGACCGCGCCGCCGAGCTTGAGGGCATGTTGCAGTGTGCACGGGCAATGGAAGGCCAGGCGCTGCTCGCTGCGAGTGCCAAGCTGTTCCAGAGGCTCCGATTGCAGGACCTCGACCAGATCTTTGCTCATGGCACTGATTCGGGCAGCCTTCTGGGCGTACACCGGGTCATGCTTGAGCAGATGGCCATATTCCTTGACGAACGCGCCGCAGCCGCTGGCGGTCTGCACGATCGCCTCGGCACCACTTTCGATGGCCGGCCACCAGGCGTCGATATTGCGCCGGGCGCGTTCCAGCCCCGCTTGCTGGGCGTCCAGGTGGTAGTCAACGGCACCGCAACATCCAGCTTGGCTGATCGGCGTGATGCTGATGCCCAAGCGATCCAGCACCCGCGCGGTGGCAGCATTGGTGTTCGGGGACAAGCTCGGTTGCACACAGCCTTCGAGCATCAACATCGTTCGTGCAAGTGTTCGCGTAGGCCGGGGTTTTGCCAGGGTGATGTACCGCGGCAATTTCAGCCGTAAGGTTTGCGGCAGTACGGGGCGCAGTTTTTTGCCTATTTTCAGCAGCGGCTTGAACAGAATCGGGTTGGGTAACAAAGCCCGCAAGCCATGGCGCAACATGCGCTGACCCGTGCTGCGCGGCACTGCCTGATCAACCACAGCACGACCAATGTCCAGCAGGTTGTGATAGTTAACGCCGGACGGGCAGGTGGTTTCACAGCTTCTGCACGACAGGCAGCGGTCCAGATGTTGCTGCGTTTTGGCTGTGACTTCGTTGCCTTCCAGCACTTGCTTGATCAGGTAGATGCGCCCGCGTGGGCCATCCAGTTCATCACCCAGCAGTTGGTAGGTCGGGCAGGTGGCATTGCAGAAACCGCAATGTACGCAACTGCGCAGGATGCTTTCGGCTTCTTCGGCGCGCTCCAGACGCTGGGCGTTTTCGCTCAAGGTGGTTTGCATGATCAGATCTCTGCGTACATTCGGCCTGGATTGAAAATCCCTTGTGGGTCCAGTTGTGACTTGAGCGATTGCTGGTAGCGCAGCAGCGGTGCTGCCAGTGGCTGGAAGGGCTGCTCGGCATTTGCATGGCAGGTGGCATGTCCTCCAGCTTGCCTGGCAATGGCGCGGATGGTCTCGGCCTCGGCGTTGGATTTCAGCCAGCGCTGGGCGCCGCCCCAATCGATCAACTGCTCGCCTGGCAGGCTCAATGGGCCAGTGTGGGTCGGCAGTGACAGGCGCCAGAGCGGGCGAGCATCGGCAAAGAAAGTCAGGCGCTGGGCATTGAGTTCGTCCCAGTAACCCGCGTCGAGCAGTTCGCCGCCCAAACGATCATGGGCGGCCGTTACCGAGCCTTCGCCACCCTCCAGGCGCAAATGCAAGCGTTGTCCGTCATGGGTGGCTGCGCTGATGGGGATGGGTTGTTGCCCCCATTCCGCCAGTTTCAGCAGGGCCTGCTCGCTGCTCATTTCCAGGGCGATGCTGAGGCTATGTCTCGGCTTTGGCAGCACCTTGAGGGATACTTCGGTCAGCAGCCCCAGGCAGCCAAAACTGCCCGCCATCAAGCGCGACAAATCGTAGCCCGCCACGTTCTTCATCACTTCGCCACCGAAGCGCAGATGCTTGCCATGGCCGGTAATGACGCGGGTTCCCAGCACGTAGTCGCGAACCGAGCCGGCCCACGGTCTGCGTGGTCCCGACAAACCGGCGGCGACCATGCCACCAAGGGTGGCGCCGTCATCGCTGTAGGGTGGTTCGCAAGGCAGCATCTGCCCGGCGGCGTCCAGCGTTGCGTTCAATTCGGCCAGCGGCGTGCCGGCGCGTGCCGTGATCACCAGTTCCGTAGGGTCGTAGGTGACAATGCCGCGATGCGTACGAGTATCGAGCAGTTGACCGCGAACCTCTCGACCCAGATGAGCCTTGCTGTTCCCTCCTTGTATGCGCAATGGAACATGGCTGCGCAGGGCATGCTCAACCTGTTGCAAGAGGTCCGCGCCAGCGTCGTTTGAATGTTGGCCAAGCATCAAAAACGCTCCAGTTCAGGGAAGGGCAACTGCCCCATGTGCACATGCATGGCGCCGAACTCGGCGCAACGATGCAGGGTGGGAATGTTCTTGCCGGGATTGAGCAGGCCACTGGGATCGAAGGCTGCCTTGACCGCGTGGAACAGGGTCAATTCATCGCTACTGAACTGGGCGCACATCTGGTTGATTTTTTCCCGACCTACACCATGTTCGCCGGTGATGCTGCCACCGACTTTTACGCATAGTTCGAGGATCTTGCCGCCCAGTGCTTCGGCGCGATCCAGTTCTCCGGGTGTGTTGGCATCGAACAGAATCAGCGGATGCATGTTGCCGTCTCCGGCGTGAAAGACGTTGGCGACGCGCAGGTTGTACTCGGCGGACAACTCGGTGATTGCCCGTAGAACACCGGGCAGTTCGCGGCGCGGGATGGTGCCGTCCATGCAGTAGTAATCCGGCGAGAGGCGCCCGACAGCGGGAAAAGCATTCTTGCGTCCGGCCCAGAAGCGCACTCGTTCGGCTTCGTCTTTGGCCTGGCGCACTTCGGTGGCACCGGCTTGCTCCAGGACCTGTCGGACGCGCTCGCAGTCGTCGTCGACATCGGCTTCGACGCCGTCGAGTTCACACAACAGGATGGCTTCGGCGTCTACTGGATAGCCTGCGTGGATGAAGTCCTCGGCGGCGCGAATGGCCAGGTTGTCCATCATCTCAAGGCCACCGGGGATAATGCCGGCAGCAATGATGTCACCTACTGCACGACCGGCTTTTTCCACTGAGTCGAATGCTGCCAGTAGCACCTTGGCTGATTGTGGTTTGGGCAGCAACTTGACGGTCACCTCGGTGATCACCCCGAGCATGCCTTCGGAGCCGGTGAACAGTGCCAGCAGGTCAAAGCCGGGAGAGTCGAGGGCGTCGCAACCCAGAGTCAGTCGCTCGCCATCGACCGTGAGCATTTCCACTTTCAGCAGGTTGTGCACGGTCAGGCCATACTTCAGACAGTGGACACCGCCAGCGTTTTCCGCGACGTTGCCGCCGATGGAACAGGCGATTTGTGAAGAGGGGTCCGGTGCGTAATACAAACCATAGGGGGCGGCAGCCTGAGAGATCGCCAGGTTGCGTACTCCCGGTTGTACGCGGGCAAACCGCCCGGCAGGATCTATTTCGAGAATTTTGTTGAAACGCGCCATCACCAGCAACACGCCTTTTTCAAGTGGCAGTGCTCCGCCGGAAAGGCCTGTACCGGCTCCGCGCGGTACCACTGGAACATGCTGTTGATGGCAGATCTTCAGCAGTTTCTCGACTTGCTCGATTTCGCGGGGCAACACCACCAGCATTGGCGTGGTGCGGTAGGCGGACAATCCGTCACACTCATACGGTTTGAGTTCCTCCTGGCTGTGTAGGATTTCAAGGTCAGGCATCTGCTCAAGCAAGGCCTGAATAAGCGCGTTTTTGTTGGTAGTCGGAAGAGCTCCGTCAACGCGTTCGTCGTAGAGAATGTTCATATTGGGGCAAACAACCCTTTCTTATTGTTGTGACCGGCCAACGACGAAACAACCCCGCAGGCTTCGGCGTCCATTACTGTCACTCCCGCTTCGTTGGTCATCGTGATTTGGGCCGTTGCATGGCCTTGATTGCCCAAAGTCTTGATTACCCATTGGCAGGTGATCGTGTCGCCGGTATAGACCGGCCGCGTGAAGCGGAAGGCGATGCTGTCACCCATCCAGCCAATTTTCCTGCCGATTTCTGTGACCAGGCTGGCTGTCAGCAACTCATGGGAAACAGGTGCTTTGAGTACAGCGGCCTCGGCACAACACGCATCGAAAAATGCAGGTTGATAGTCCCGAGAAATTCTCGTGAAAAGCTGGATGTCTTCAATGTTAAAGCGGCGAGAGGCTGTGAAACTGTCCCCAACCTGAAGCTCCTCCGAGGCACGCTGTCTGAAGCGAGTCATTGGAAAATCCTTTACATGGGTTCGTCATTGTCCGGCGATTGCTCCAGCATCTCGCAGGCACGTTGCTTACCAATGATTGAGCAGTAAATTTCGCCTGAGATAATTGCCTGGAGATAACTCCTTTTCAGCTTCATGGCTTTTGTTTCACTCGAAACTTTATTGGCAAAGAGGTCGACCAGCACTGCCTCTTCAAAAGGTGGTGGGTTTTGAAGCAGCTCAATCAGGCCATTTGTTTGTTCTGCATTCAGGAATCGCGGTTCCATGCCTGCTTTTTCACAGGCCATCAAATATTGTTGATAGGCGTAAAGCATGGAGTACCTCCAGGATTCAGCAAAAGGATGACGTTCACACTATAGCTGCCTTTTTATTAAAAAAATAACAAAATGTCAGTTATTGACGTCTTAAATGTTGACATTTTTTCAGGCGGGAACAAGAGTGGAGTGGCAGGTCATTTCGGCCTTTTCCTGTTATCGCCAAATAGAGAATGCACATGAAAATCCTGGTCCCTCTCAAGCGGGTGGTCGACTACAACGTCAAGGTTCGCGTCAAGGCGGACAATTCCGGCGTCGATCTTGCCAACGTCAAGATGTCGATGAATCCGTTCTGCGAGATCGCCGTTGAAGAAGCCGTACGCCTGAAAGAGAAAGGTGTTGCGACTGAAGTCGTCGTCGTCTCCGTCGGCCCGTCCACCGCTCAAGAGCAACTGCGCACCGCGCTGGCTCTGGGTGCCGACCGCGCCATCCTCGTCGAGTCCGCCGAAGATCTGACGTCCCTGGCCGTTGCCAAACTGTTGAAAGCTGTTGTCGACAAGGAACAGCCTCAGCTGGTGATCCTTGGCAAACAGGCCATCGACAGCGACAACAACCAGACTGGCCAGATGCTCGCTGCATTGAGCGGCTACGGTCAGGGCACGTTCGCTTCGAAAGTCGACATCAGCGGCGACAGCGTTGCCGTGATTCGTGAAGTCGACGGCGGCGCGCAGACAGTTTCCTTGAAACTGCCGGCCATCGTCACCACCGACCTGCGTTTGAACGAGCCGCGCTACGCGTCCCTGCCAAACATCATGAAAGCCAAGAAGAAGCCTCTCGAAGTGCTGACTCCGGACGCTTTGGGCGTTTCCACTGCCTCCACCAACAAGACCGTGAAAGTCGAAGCGCCAGCGGCACGCAGCGCGGGTATCAAGGTCAAGTCGGTGGCTGAACTGGTTGAGAAACTGAAAAACGAAGCGAAGGTAATCTAAATGACTATCTTGGTTATTGCTGAACACGACAACAAAGTACTGGCCCCGGCCACGCTGAACACCGTTGCGGCTGCCGCCAAAATCGGTGGTGACATCCACGTTCTGGTTGCCGGCCAGGGCGCTGGCGTCGTGGCTGAAGCCGCGGCCCAAGTCGCTGGCGTGGCTAAAGTGTTGGTGGCCGACAACGCCGCCTACGCTCACCAGCTGCCGGAGAACGTCGCACCGCTGGTTGCAGAGTTGGGCAAGGGCTACAGCCACATCCTGGCTGCCGCTACTTCCAACGGCAAAAACATCCTGCCGCGCGTTGCCGCTGCGCTGGACGTCGACCAGATCTCCGAGATCATCTCGGTAGAAAGCGCCGATACCTTCAAGCGTCCGATCTACGCCGGTAACGCTATTGCTACCGTGCAATCGAACGCTGCAGTGAAAGTGATCACCGTGCGTGCCACCGGTTTCGACCCGGTTGCCGCTATCGGTGGTTCGGCTGCTGTTGAAGCGGTTGGCGCTGCTCACGACGCGGGCATCTCCAGCTTCGTCGGCGAGGAACTGGCCAAGTCCGATCGTCCGGAACTGACCGCTGCCAAGATCGTCGTTTCCGGCGGCCGCGGCATGCAGAACGGCAACAACTTCAAACATCTGTACAGCTTGGCCGACAAGCTGGGCGCTGCCGTCGGTGCTTCGCGCGCCGCGGTCGACGCAGGTTTCGTACCCAACGACATGCAGGTCGGTCAGACCGGCAAGATCGTTGCGCCACAGCTGTACATCGCGGTCGGTATCTCCGGCGCGATCCAGCACTTGGCCGGCATGAAAGACTCCAAAGTGATCGTTGCGATCAACAAGGACGAAGAAGCGCCGATCTTCCAGGTGGCCGATTACGGCCTGGTGGCTGACCTGTTCGAAGCTGTGCCGGAATTTGAACAGCTCGTCTGACCCATCTTGCAGCAAGGTGGGCGTCAGCTCGCCTTGCTCACCGTCAAAGGAGGCAACATGCGTTACAAACTATTGGGAAGATCCGGTCTACGGGTTTCGGAGCTGTGCCTGGGAACCATGACATTCGGCAACCAAGGATGGGGCACGGAGGAAGCCGAAGCGGCGAGGCTTTATTCGCACTTTCGCGATCAAGGCGGCAACTTCCTCGATACTGCCAATGAAATCTATGCAGGCGGTGCAAGCGAGGAGATGCTAGGGCGATTATTGCAGGGCCATCGCGATCAAATGGTGGTGACCACTAAGTATGCCTTGGCGCTTCCTGGTGGCCAAGACATCAACGCTGGCGGCAATCATCGTAAAAGCCTGCATCGTTCGGTCGAGGCGAGCCTGCGACGGCTGGGTACCGACTATATCGATCTGCTCTGGGTACATGCCTGGGACGCATTGACGCCTCTCGAGGAAATGCTGCGAGCTCTGGATGACTTGGTCAGGCAGGGAAAAGTGCTTTACCTCGGCATTTCCAACACACCGGCCTGGGTTGTGGCCAAATGCAATACATTGGCTCGTGCTAACGGCTGGACGCCTTTTATCGCCATGCAGGCTGAGTACAATTTGCTCGAGCGTTCGATCGAACACGAACTATTACCGATGTGCCGCAGCGAAGGCTTGAGCCTAGCTGCCTGGTCTCCACTGGCCAGCGGGATACTGAGCGGTAAGTACAGTGCCGAAGTCGCCAAGGGTGAAAGCAAGCGCCTGGATGTTGCGGCAATGAAATCCCTGGACGAGCGGGGGCTGGCCATGGCTGAGGCCGTCGGTAAAATCGCCCGGGAAATTGGCAGGACCCCTGCGCAAGTGGCCTTGAACTGGTTACGCGGGCAGCCGAATGTCATTCCGCTACTGGGTGTGAGGACCCAGGCTCAGTTACTGGACAATATGGGGTGTCTTGAGTTTGATCTGGATTCGGCTTGTTTGGCCGAACTGGGTGCATCAGGCAAGCCGGTTGCCCATTACCCTTACGATTATTTGAACAAGTATCAGAGCCTGATCAACGCAGGCTTTCAATCGCAGATCGATGCCGATCGCTAGGTTGGATACCCCTCACGGCTGAGCCGTGAGGGGTTTTGCCTCATGCTTCGATTTTGCCGTCTTCCTTGGATACCTGGGTGAACATCTTGATGATGTCGCCCGAGGTCACGCAGCGACGGGTTTCGCCTTCAGCCAGCGGCGCCGGGCCACCGAACGATTGTGGGCGGGTATCAATGTGGGCTGCTTTAGCACGCAAAGCACCCGCCGTGCAGTTTTTTCGCCCCCCCATCAGGCTGAACGCATCGAAGTTGTAGAGTCGCATGGCGTTGCCATGGGTGATCTTGTCGATGGTGCTGGCCGACAGGTGCGAGACTGTTTCGATCAAGCGATCCGGGCACTCTGGCCAGACGGTATCAGAGTGTGGGTAATCGCACTCGTAGGCAACGTTGTCTTCGCCGATATCGTCGAGGTTCTTCAGACCGAACTTGTCATCAATGAAGCAAGTAAGGAAGTGCTCGCGGAACACTTCGCTAGGCTTCTTGCCACCGAAATCGGCATAAGTCCAGGCGCGGTGGTGGTCGTGCACGAAATCTGCGCGCTCCAGGAAATACGGAATCCAGCCAATGCCGCCTTCGGACAAGGCTATCTTCAGGTCCGGATAACGGTGCAAGGCCTTGAGGTGAAGCCAGTCGGCTGCCGAATTGACGATGGAAATCGGCATGGTGATGATCCATGCATCGATCGGAGTGTCCATCGATGCGTGCGGAGCCTGGGCACCGGAACCAATGTGAATGTTAATGACTACCTTGTTTTCCGCGCAGACCTTCCACAGCGGTTCCCAGTGGGCGTCGTGCAGGCTCGGTTGACCCTTGAGGGATGGGTTGTCGGTGAAGCTGATGGCGTGGCAGCCCTTGGCAACCACGCGTTTGATTTCTTCGACGGTGGCGTTGATGTCCCAGTATGGAACGATTGCATTGGGAATGTTGCGTCCCGGGAAACTGCCGCACCACTCGTCGATATGCCAGTCGTTGTAGGCCTTGAGCAGGGTCAGTGCGTTTTTCTTGTTATCGAACTGATGGAACAGGCTGCCATCGAAGGTCACGACGCTCGGGAAGTTCAATGAAGCCAGCAGGCCGTTGGCGTTCATGTCATCGATGCGCGCCTTGATATCCCAGGCACCCTTACGCATCTGTTCGAAGGATATGGGCTCGCAGCCATATTCTTCCCGGTTGCGCCCGACCACGGCATTCAATCCGATATTGCCAGCGCGACGGCCTTCGAAGAGCCAGTAGTCCGCACCATTCTTGTCTTTGAGCACCTTGGGAGCGAAGGCTTTCTGCTCCGCTGTCAGGTGCTGATCGAACATGGTGGGAGGCTCTACGATGTGGTCGTCAACGCTAATCAGGATCAAGTCATCGACTTTCATTGGCTGCTGTCTCCATTTCGTATGCTGCCGCTGGCCAGGCAGGGCCAGCATCACGGGCTGCTTCAGGTTTTTGTTTTTGGCTAGGAGAACATTAAGGCTTTTGCCTTGGCTCGGCAAGCAATAACCGACACATTGTTAGCTAATGGTTCGAGCAGGGTGATCTGTGATCGCCTTGCGTCGCGCTAATTGCATGTCAAGGTACTGCAAATGATACTATGTCAGTTAATTTGTAACTTTATCTATCGATGCAGGTGCAGTACATGAAGCTGTTTCAAAGGTTGGGCAGGCAGGCAGCATGCTGGATGTTGTTACTGGTGGCTGCTCAGGTAGGGGCGACGGATTCTCAGGACGATGCGCAGCGGGCCAAGGCATTGCTTGAGCGTGCAGTTCTTTACTATCAGGAGCACCACGAAAGTGCCATGGCTGCTTTCAGTCGCCAAGGGGACTTTATCGATAATAACTGCTATGTGATGGTTCTCAATACCCAGGGTGTCATGCTGGCCAGTGGCGGGCCGTCCAGTTTCTTGATCGGAAAGAACGTCGGCGCATCCTTGCCCAAGGAGTTGACGGCGGCTTTCTCCGAGGCCCTGAAGACCGAGGCAGTCCAAGGGGTGCAAAAGGCCGAATACAACTGGAAAGTCTGGAATGGCGACCGCGATGAGAACAAAGTGGTCTATTACCGCCGCGTCGATGACAAGCTTTTTGCTGTTGGCTACTACATTTCACGGCAAACATCGGAGCATGCCCAGTCGATGCTCGATAAGGTCTCAAGTGCAATTGCATCAAATCCGAACTCGACGCTGGAGGCCATCAATCAATTAGACCCCGCCTTTCGGCTTGATGATCTTTACCCGTATGTCATCGACCTGAACACCCGGCGCTTTGTTGCTCATGGATCCAGCAAGCGGATGGTGGGGACGGATTTCAGCACAATCAATGATGCCCATGGTAAGCCACTAGGGGCCCCGCTTCTGCGGATGGTTCAGCGCAAGGGGGCAGGGGAATTCCAATATGACTGGCTGAACCCGTTGACCCATAGCATCGAGCACAAGCATGCCTACTTTCGTAAGGTAGACCATTACCTGATTGCCGTAGGGTATTACCAATCCACCGCACAATAGTCCGTCGCAAGTTCACTGCGCGGATCGCTTTGGCGTTGTGGCCGGGTGTTTTCAGGCAATAGCGTTTGCTTGAGCGAGAATGTCTTTGAGTGGTGTCGAGTCGTCGCAAAGCCACTGGGCGTTGGGTGTTTGTCCACCTTGAACCAGCTTCTTGATCAGGGCGAACTCCAACTGACGATTAATGCAGTCGGCGGCAATTACCTGACCTTCGCGCAGATAGAACACTACAAACGAACGAGTTGCCGGGGAGCCCCGTAGACAGGTCTGGTCGTAACCTTGAGACAAGCCGACAGTTTGCAGTTTCAGCTCGTATTGATCGGACCAGAACCAGGGTATGGACCGGTAGGGCGCAGGCTTCCCGCAAATCGCGAGTGCTGCTGTCCGGGCTTGCTCGATGGCATTGGGTATGGACTCCAGGCGCAGCCGTCGACCGTACCGCTCACTGGGATGGTTGGAGCAATCACCGATAGCGTGGATAAATGGGTCGCTGCTACAAGTGAACTCATCGACCAAAATACCGTTGTCGACTGCAAGGCCTGCTTGCTCGGCCAGTTCTGTGTTGGCAATCGCGCCGATTCCGACGAGTACCAGGTCGGCCGGTAACCGATTGCCATCGCTGAGCTGCACGGACTCAACCCCTTTGCCCTCAGCATCCAGATTCAAACGATCGAAGCGGGCGTTGAGGTGCAACTTCAGTCCGGCGGCCTGATGGACCTGTTGATAGAAGTTGGAAACTTCTGCTGACGTTACACGAGCCAGAATCCTGTCCATGTTTTCGATCAGGCTGACTTCGAGCCCTTGCTTGAGGGCCACGGCGGCAACTTCCAGTCCTATGTAACCGCCGCCGATGATGACCAGGCGCTTACCTTCGATCATCTGCTCACGCATCTGCTGCGCATGGGCAAGGGTACGCAGGTAATGGAGGTTGACAAGGGGGCACTCTGGATCCAGGCCGGACAGCGGTCTGGGCCGACTGCCGGTGGCGAGAATCAAGTGGCTATAATCCAAGCTGCCCCCATCAGACAGTTCGATGAGCTTTCGCGCGGCGTCCAGGCTTGTCACCTGAACGCCGATACGTGTCTCGATATTGGCTTTTTCATAAGCATCGGCGGGACGCATCAGCAAGGCCGGATGATCGACCGCTCCGGCCAGAAACCCCTTGGACAAAGGAGGGCGTTGATAGGGCAGGCTCGCTTCATTACCAATCAGCACGATGCGTCCGGTGTAACCGTTCTGGCGCAGTGCTATGGCCGCTTCTGCGCCAGCATGGCCGCTGCCGACGATCAGGGTACAAGGGGAATCAGAATGGTTCATGTACAGTCTCCCGGCGACTCGTCAATTCAGGCGATTTCCAGCATGGCGAAGTCTTCTTTGGTGGCGCCGCATTCCGGGCAAATCCAGCCTTCGGAGACATCCTCCCAGCGTGTGCCAGCGGGAATGCCCTCGGCTGGCGCGCCGAGAGCTTCGTCGTAGATGTAACTGCAAAAAAAACACTGCCACTTTTTCATGATCGTCGTTCACCTTCTTAATGCGTGGAAATGGAAAGCCGTCGTGTAAGTTTCACTCCATCCTCACTACGACTTTGGCGGACAGTTCGGGGACCTGGGCCATGGCAAAGGCTTCGGCGAACTGATCGAAATCAAACGAGTGGCTGAGCATCGGGGTGATATCAAGCTGCGAATCGCTGAGCATCTCGATGACTTCCGGGAATTCATCGGGATAGGAGAGAGAGCCGATCAGCACGAGCTCCTTGATCATCACTTGGATCATGTTCAGTTGAACCGGCTTTTTATGCGTCGCCAGTACTACAATCCGCGATTTATCCCCGGCCATTTCCACCATTTGCTCAAGCAGCGGACCATGCCCGGCACAGTCGATGTACAACGAGGCGTCGACCACGGGTAGCCCAGTGAGCTTGGCGGTTTGCATGCCCAGATGCTCCTGCAGTGTTGTCTGCAAATCTGCACGCCCGGGGTTGATGACGTGGTCGGCTCCTAATTGACTGGCGCGCTCCAATCGCTCGTCGGTCAAGTCCACGGCAACCACTTTGGCCACTCCGCGGTACTTCAATGCGGCTATCACACCCAGGCCAATCGGGCCTGCACCAAAGACAACGGCACGATCTAGAGTGTTAACGCCAGCCTGGTTCAGGCCATGCATGCCCACGGCAATGGGCTCGGTCAGTACGGCGCGCTGAAAGTCCAGCGAGTCGGTCAAGGGGAATAGCGTTTCGCCCAGCCGTGCATTTCGCACCAGCAGGTACTCGGCAAAGCCGCCGTGGTCAGGGTCTCCGGTACCAATACGGCTTGAGCCCTTCATGGGGTCTACTACCACTCGCAGGCCAGGATGGATGTTTTGTACATCACTGCCGACAGCGTGAATGGTGCCGACCAGTTCATGCCCCAACGGTAATGGTTGACCACCCGGTCGACCAATGTAACCGTCGCGGGCAAAACCAAGATCGCTGCCGCAGATGCCGAACATAGCGACCTTTACAATTACATCGAGCGGGCCGGCCTCTGGCATCGGCACGTCGACGATTCGCAGGTCTTGAACTCCATACAAGCGTACTTGTTTCATCGGGTGGCCTCGTTGAGTCGGTTCAGCCGGCCAGATTGGCGCGGCCCTTGACCAGGCGTAGCGGCGTATAGACCATCACCACTGTGCCGTCCTGTTTGACCACTTGGTTGCGGGTGCGCACAAGCCCCATTCCTGGCTTGCCTTTGCTAGGCCTGGATTCAATGACTTCGACTTCAACGTGCAGGGTGTCGCCTGCAAAGGTCGGCCCCTTGATGTCCAGTTCCATGTGCAGAAAAGCCACGCCAACGCCTTGCAGAGCTGTCTGAAAGAGCAGTCCTTCCGCAAAGCAGAACACTTGCCCACCTGGTACCAGGCGCCCATTGAAGCCGGCCTCCTTGAGGAACTCGACGTTTGTGAACAACACTTCGAGCATCCCGGTCGCAGAAATGAAGTTGACAATGTCAGCCTCGGTTACGGTACGCCCGAGTGTTTTGAAGGTGCGTCCTACCGGTAGGTCTTCCCAGGGAAAGCCAATACCAATGGTTTCTAGTTCGCTCATCTTGTTATCTCGTGTCTGGTTGCAAAGTCGGGAGCAAGGGATCAGATCGGATCCCAGGTGGTGAGCTCTGGTGAAGGCGTGTTTGCATAAAAGGAGGTCTGCATGGCCGGTATCGCGTGCTCGGCAATAGTTTCTGCAGTCCAGCCCTCGCTGCGATGTACTGAGCGGATGACCCGGGATTGAGAGAACAGATAAATTTCGTTGGCACGCACGCCGAAGATCTGCCCGGAAACATCAGCCCCCGCATCGCTGGCCAGGTACACCGCCAGTGGGGCGATCTTGCGCGGCTCCATGAGTTTGAGCTTTTCCATACGCGCAGCGGCTTCGGGGGTATCAGTCGGCACTGAAGCGGTCATGGCGGTCCATGCCCAGGGCGCGATGCAGTTCGAACGCACGTTGTAGCGCTTCATGTCCAGCGCGATGCTCTTGGAGAGCCCGACCACGGCCATTTTTGCTGCAGCGTAGTTGGCTTGTCCGGGGTTGCCGATCAGGCCGCTGGTAGAGGTCATATGGATGTAGCTACCGCTGGCCTGTTCCTTGAAATGCGGGGCCGCGGCACGGGCGACGTAGAACGAACCATTGAGGTGGACATCGACCACAGCCTGCCATTCTTCAAGGCTCATCTTGAAGAAGAAGCGGTCACGTACAATGCCGGCGTTGTTGATTACGGTATCGATCCGGCCGAACTGGTCCAGCGCGCATTCGACGATGCGGTGTGCGGAGTCCCACTGAGCAACGCTCTCGATGCTGGCCACTGCTTCACCGCCAGCCTGGCGTATTTCGTGGGCAACTGCCTCGGCAGCGCTGCCGCCATCCGGGGTGCGACCCAGATCATTGACTACGACCCGCGCGCCTTCGGCGGCGAAGGCAAGAGCGTATTCGCGGCCAATACCACTACCGGCCCCGGTGATAACGACGACTTTATCTTGAACCATGGAAGGCATGCCCGTCTCCTACGTATTGAGTGCGGTTTCCGATAAGGATTGTGTATCTGCGTGGCTTCGCTATGCTATCACCATAACTGTCATTATGTCAGTTATTGGTTTTGCGCAGCAAGACACCTTTTTGCGCTTGAGGTCTTAAATCGATAGGAAGACAACAGTTGCGCCTGTGAGACAGTTTGTATAGGTTTCACTAATAGCTGTTCGATTGTTGTTTTTTGGTGCCGTTTGCTCTGAAAAAACGATCGAGGCAGGACTTTTTTATTTTTGGGTTACCAAGACCCACAAATTTTCGATTAGATGGAGCGAGACTCAACCCATGGCAAACGACGTCACGATGAATAAGCAGGGCCAGACGCTCGGACGCAAAGGCTTGGAAACACGGCAGCGGCTGATGTCCGCCACACGCCGATTGCTCTATACGCACCCACTCCCGGATATCACCGCGGTAGCCATTGCCAAGGCGGCGGGTACGTCATCGGCAAGCTTTTATATGTATTTCGATGATGTGCAGGATGTGCTGTATGCACTCAGTCTGGATGCTGGTGAGGAGATGGCCGGCGTGGCGCGCCTACTTGAGCATCCATGGGAACCTGCTCGTTATGAAGAGGAGGCGCTGCGAATTGTTGAGTCGATGAACCTGGTCTGGAGTCGCCACCGCGAGGTGCTGCGGTACCGGAACCTGGAAGCAGACCGTGGCGATCCACGTTTCGAAGAACTGCGTATGAACACTTATATCCCGTTCATTGAACGCTTCGCTCAGTTGATCCTCGCGGTTCACCCAGCTATGGGTGGGCGCAAGAGAGGTGACGCCTACGCTGAGGCAACGGTATTGCATGCGGCTATGGAGCGCTTGGCGGGTTTGGATCCCGTGGTTATGGAGCGGGGGCTTGGCGCTAAACGTGTCAATGCGGCAATTGCGCGGATTATTGTGCAGACTCTGGTCGGCCAGTCCACCGATGCAGTTCCATTAAACCAGGTCGCCCCGGGTAAGCCCAAGCGCGCGCCCAAGGCCACCAAGGCTGCGACCGAAGAAGTCGCTGCCCCGGAATTGGCTGAAGAGCAACGCTGATATCAGGCCGTAGGCTCGAACTCGATGAAACCATAACTTAGTACTGGTGCGTCGCGTTCGCAGGCGTGCATCTTGAATAACGCAAAACCTGAGCGCATATGCCACAAATCGATGCGCATGGTTTCACCTGTGAGCATCGGACCTGCATAACGCACGCCGATAGCTCGCAGGCGATCAGGTTCATTATCACAGGCCATTTTCAACACTCCGCGTCCGGCCAAGCCAAAACAACCCAGTCCGCGCAGCATGTACTGCTGAGAGTCGGCTTGCGCCTGAGCGGCGACAGCAATATCGGCTGAAAGCCGGAACAATGTGTCGGCGCCCTCGGGCGTGCGAATTTTCAATGCGCAGTCAGGGCTGCGGTCAGGTATCGCTTCCGGGCGCTGGGAGGGTTGCGGCTGACCGCCAAAGCCGCCGTTGCCGCGCAATACCGTTGTGACTTCAATGCTCACCAGTGCGTTGCCCAGCTCGTCGCTGAGCAGTTGCTCTTGAACCATCAATGCGCCTTTTTCAGGGCCTCTGTCGAACAGGTCCTTGACCTTTTGGGTTAGCACTACACTTCCTTCGACGGGCAGGGGGCGATGCACGCGAAGACTTTCCTGGGCATGCACCATCTGCTGCCAGACGATCCCGCTGCGTGGGTCTTGCTGCCAGAATTCGCCATCGGCCAGGGCCACGGCGCTCATTGGCAAAATGGCTAGTGTCAGGGTGTCTTCGATGTAACGGTTATCGGTGGCTTGCCAGTTCGGGTCGACACCGGCACCGAAGCCTTCTGCAATGCGAATGCTGTCAGCTCTGCAATAGGTGCGAGTGGAGGCCGCAAACGGCCAATTCATTAGCGTTTGATAATCAAGGGACACTACGGTTGCTCCAGACGATGGCACGATTGGGCAGGCCCGTGGGCCTGCCCGCGTGGTTCAGGATTGGGCTTTTTTGGCGGCTTCCAGCGAGGCGCGCATGCCGGCGGCGGCTACAGCGAAGTGCTCGTTGGTTGAGGTGCTGAGGATGTGAGTGTCAAAGTGCGCCATGATCGAATTGCGGAAACCCATTATGTCCGCTGAGCGATTGATCGAGCGCTTGAGCATGCGCAAGCCAATGGGTGGTGCCTTGGCGATGTGCTCTGCCATGTTCATGGTGTATTGCTCTAGTTCCGCGCGGGGCACCACATGGTTGACCATGCCCCATTCCTTGGCTTCGGTTGCGCTGATTTTCTGCCCGGTGAACAGAAATTCCTTGGCTTTGCGAATGCCCATTACCCAAGGGTGAACCAGTGTTTCCACCGAAGCCGCCGCCAGGCTGTGGGCGACGGGATCACTGAAAAAGGCGTCGTCGGAAGCGATCATGATGTCGCACATGTTGGCTACCATGAAGCCGCCGGCAATACAGGCGCCTTGCACCTGGGCGATCGTAGGCTTGGGAAAGTCCCAGATACGCAGGGCATTGCCCAAGTAATGTTCGCTTTCCCAAAGCCAGTGTTGCTCGGGCGAGAACTGGCCACGTTTTTCCATACCGTCCATCAAGTCGTGTCCGGCCGAGAAGTGCTTGCCTTTAGCGCCGATAATGAGCACGCGGACATTGTCGTCTTTTTTCGCGAGATCCAGGGCGTGGTCGAGTTCGGCGAGCAGATTTTCCGATTCGGCGTTGGCATTGCCGGGCCGGTTGTGACTGATGCGGGCCACATTGCCGATGATTTCGTAGCTGATGTCTTGGTATTCCATGATGGTTTTCCTGTTGTCAGTCATGCGTCGAACTCAACGTAACCGTTGTTGAGGATGGTGATGTCGCGCTGTGTAGCGGTAACCCTGAAGGAGGCCTGGCCGGGGCCTTCGCGCCAGGCTTCGATACGCAACGTTTCACCGGGATACATGGGTGCGGCGAAGCGCAGGTTTAGTACCCTCAGTCGAGCGGGGTCGTTGTCGCAAAGCAGCTTGATCAATGCTCTGCCAGCCATTCCGTAGCTGCTCATTCCGTGCAGGATCGGCTTGTCGAATCCGGCGAGAGCGGAAAAGGCGGGGTCGATGTGCAAGGGATTCAAATCTCCGGACAGCCGGTAAATCACGGCCTGTTCAGGACGACTTTCCATCTCGATGCTCAAATCGCAAGGCCGGTCCGCAGGGATTGGATGTGGCTTGGGCTGGCCTTCGGCCGAGCCACCGAAGCCGCCGTTGCCACGCATGAAGGTCGACCATTTCGAAGTCGCCAGTAGCGTTTCGGTACGCGCGCAGTAGATGCGTCGCGACATGTACATCACCGCGCCCTTGTCGGCGCCCTTATCGAATATCTCATCAACCTGGTCGCGGCCGATCACCTCGCCATGGGCGGGAAGAGGGTGATGCAGGGTCAGAAACTGTTCGCCATGCAGGACCCTGCTCAGGTCAATGCCAGTTGCCGGATCGGCCAGCCAGGCTGCACCGCCGGCCAGGATGCTGGCCATGGTGGGCAGGGCTTTCAATCCGGGTTCGTAGACGAACTGCAAGTCTTCGGCGGCAAGAGGGTTGCAGGTAGCGGCGCCGACACCCAGCGCATAAAGGATGGTGTCACGTTCGCTGTAGGTTTGTCTGGCCTCTGGAATGGGCCAGTTTTTTATACGTTGGTAATCGAGAGACACGTTTTATACCTCGGCCAGGGTGGTTGCTGAGTCATAGCATTGCCTCTAACATTAAAACTGTCAAATAGTCAGTTATGCGGTGTAGTATTCATGTGAGGCCGCTAAAAATAGGCTGTTGGTAATAAATTAGTGACTGAGGTTCAGTTGGACGTCTGAACCCTCACTCATAACAAGAACGCTTTGGAGACAGACAATGGCTTTATTGAGTGGGAAAGTAGCAATCATCACCGGTGCCGGGCGCGGGCTGGGGGCTGCTTATGCAACGCTTCTGGCCGCCGAGGGAGCAGCGATTGTGGTTAATGACCTGGGGCGCGACGAAAGTGGAGCCTATATTGCCGAATCAGTGGCTCAGGGCATTCGTGATAGTGGCGGCCAGGCAGTCGCCCACACCCAGGACATCTCAACCGTCGAAGGTGGTCAGACCTTGTGCGCGGCGGCGCTGGAGCATTTCGGTCGCGCGGATATCCTGATCAACAACGCCGGGATCCTTCGTGACAAATCGTTCCTCAAGTTGAGCGAGGCGGATTGGGACGCGGTGATCGCCGTCAACCTCAAGAGCATGTACGCCGTTACCCAGCCGGTATTTGGCTGGATGAAGGAGAACGGTGGCGGCGTCATCGTCAATACCTCTTCCACATCAGGTCTGGTTGGCAATTTCGGCCAAGCCAATTATGCGGCGTCCAAGTGTGGCGCCTGGGGCTTTTCCAACGTATTGGCGATCGAAGCTGCCAAGTTTGGCGTGCGAGTCTGGACCCTGGCACCGGCCGCGGTTTCCGCGCTGACCGCGCCATTGATGGACGAAGTCAGCAAGGCCCAGTTGGCGCCCGAGCATGTGGCCCAAGTGGTGCTGTACATGGTTAGTGAGCTATCCGGCCAGCGCACCGGGCATTGCCTGTTCGCCTCCGGTCAGAGCGTGCGGGAGCTGAAGCTGGTGTCCGCCGAGGGTATTCGCGGCGGTGGCGTCGATCCGCAATTCAGTGCTCAGCGGCTGGCGAACGAGGAGGACAAGGTTTTCCGTTCGGAAACCGCATTGACCATCATGGATTTCTCCCGCTGACAAAGCGCCCGTCAACTCATCTCGGACGCGCATCGTCCGGTGGAGAACAGCATGAGTAATAAAGTTCTGGTGGCCGGTGTTGGCATGGTCAAGTTCACCAAGCCCGGCAAGAGTGAAATGTACGACGTCATGGGCGCGCAAGCGATTGCCAATGCCCTCAAGGACGCCGGTATCGAATATGGCCAAGTGCAACAGGCGTATGCCGGCTTTGTTTCCGGTGACACCTGCTCCGGTCAGACTGCGCTTTACCATGCAGGTTTGACTCAGATTCCGGTGATCAACGTAAACAACGCCTGTGCCAGCGGGTCTTCGGCCTTGTTCCTGGCGCGTCAGGCAGTCATGAGTGGCGTTGTCGACGTAGCATTGGCTGTCGGCTTTGAACAAATGAATCCCGGTGCCCTGGCCGGCAGTGATGCCGCTGCCCGAACGCCAATTACCGTGCGTATCGATGAAGCCACTCGGCGTATTCGTGGGTGGGACGAGCTCGCTCCTTCGGGACCACAGTACTTCGGCGGAGCGGGGGCCGAGTACATGGAGAAATATAACGTCGGTGCTGAGCTGTTCGGTCGTGTCTCGGTCAAAGCACGCAGCCACGCCGGGCGCAATCCCTATGCCTTGTTCACCGATCCGCTAACGCTGGAGCAAGTGATGGGCTCTCCAGCGATTTTCGGTCCCTTGACTCGCCTGATGTGCTGCCCACCGACTTGTGGTGCAGCTGCGACCGTGGTGGTGTCCGAAGCGTATGCACGTAAACATGGGCTAGCCAATTGCGTGGAAATCGCCGGTATGAGCCTGACTACGGATGGACCACAAAGCTACGAGTCGGGCAGCATGATTCAAGTGGTGGGTGCTGGCATGACCGCTCTGGCGGCTCAGCAGGCCTATGCGCAAGCAGGTGTCGGACCTCAGGACCTGGATTTGGTTGAGCTGCATGACTGCTTCTCCTCCAATGAGATCATCAGTTACGAAGCACTGGGTTTGTGTGCTGAAGGCGGTAGCGAGCGCTTTGTCCTGGACGGGGACAACACCTATGGCGGCCAGGTGGTAACCAATCCATCCGGTGGGCTGCTGTCCAAGGGGCACCCATTGGGTGCGACGGGCCTGGCGCAGATCGCTGAAGTGTCCTGGCATTTGCGTGGATTGGCGGGTGATCGCCAGGTACCTGGCGCACGTCTGGGTCTGCAACACAACGTTGGGTTGGGTGGCGCGTGCGTCGTCACCATTCTGAAAAAGCTCTGACCCCCGGCGCTCCAGGCCGACGGGCTCGTTCGCTTTGCATGGACGAGCCCGCTTTCTTCCAGTCGATTGATTTGTCTGCGTAGGTATTAGCCAACGCGGTTTCGTGAGGGCGATATGAGCGAGCAGCTGTCCCAGCACTATCAGGCCATCCTTCAGGGCCTTGGTGAAAATGTCGAGCGTGAAGGGCTGCTGGACACCCCAAAACGTGCGGCCAAGGCCATGCAGTATTTGTGTAATGGTTACCAGAAAACCGTCGAAGAACTCGTTAACGGTGCGCTGTTCGAGTCGAGCAATGATGAGATGGTAATCGTCAAGGATATCGAGCTGTACTCGTTGTGCGAGCACCATCTACTCCCGTTCATTGGCAAGGCGCATGTGGCCTACATTCCGTCCGGCAAGGTACTGGGCTTGTCGAAGATTGCCCGCATCGTCGATATGTTTGCGCGCCGCCTGCAGATCCAGGAAAACCTGACGCGGCAAATTGCCGAGGCGGTCCAGCAAGTCACCAATGCCGTCGGCGTCGCGGTGGTAATTGAAGCGAAGCACCTGTGCATGATGATGCGCGGTGTGGAAAAGCAGAACTCGATGATGACCACCTCGGTCATGCTCGGACAATTGCGCGAATGCGCCAACACTCGCCAAGAGTTTTTGCAGTTGATCAAAAGCCAGAAGTGATACGAAGTGACTGATAGCTTGTCGGCCCTGAAATCAAGGCCGACAGCATCTTGATGCTAGGCAGGCTGTTCCATTGGTTGGGTCAGCATGCTCCATAAAGCTGCACCGTCGCGGGCCAAAATCTGCTGCCCCAAGCGCTCTGCCCAGTAGTGTTCGCTGCCGGCATCCGCACGCCATTGCCACAGGCGTCGGGTGTAATAGTGCAGGCTGTGCTCGTCAGTCACGCCGATGGCACCAAATACCTGGTGGGCCATGGCGGCAGCTCGTCCCGCAGCCTTTCCAACCAGCGCTTTGGCCACTGCCGCCGCCTGGAAGGGATTGCCTGCATCGATCATCCGTGCCGCATACAGGCCGGCAACTTGGGCGGCGGCTGCCTGGGAGGCTAGCTCGGCAATCATGTGCTGAATGGCCTGGAACTTGCCGATCGGTTTGCCGAACTGCACACGTGTGTTGGCATAGTCGACACAGAGCTCCAGCACTTTAGCCAGAGCACCGGCCATCTGTATGCTTCTGAGCACAGCGATCAGCGGTTGCAGCGTACTCGTTCCAAGCGCTGCTGGTGTGGCTGAAAACTGGTTGGGACGCGCGTCGCACAGGCTCCATTGTGCGCAGGGAAGACGGTCCAGAGTTTCGACTATTTGGTGTTCACCTTCGCTGGCGCGAATCAGGCAGAGGTACAAGCCGCCTTCGCGCTCAGCGAGTAATACGACATGCTCGACCTGCGGCAACCAGCTCAGTTGCGGATCATGACCCTGCAAGCGATCTTGCCCATCCAGTTGATACAAGCTGGTCGATACCGCGATGGGGCCTTCAGGTACGTGCAGTCCGGCACTGGAAAGCGCCCATGCCGCGATGGCAGTTTCGCCAACAGGTAACGGAACAGCATGGGCACCACAAAGGCGCAGCATAGGTTCGGTCTCGGTCCAGCTCAGTCCGGCGCCACCATGCTCTTCCTGGCACATGGCAAGTGGGATACCCAACTGCTCGATCTCTGTCCAGAGGATTGTCGCCGGTTGGCCATCTTCGGCCTCGACCCAGATTTTGCGATCGATACGATCACTGAACAATCGGTTCACTTGTTCTGCGAGCATTTCGCTGATGTTCATGTCTTCACTCATCGCAGTCCAAGCCCCTTGGCAATGATGCCGCGCAAAATCTCGCGTGTTCCGCCGCGCAGGGAGAAGCTCGGCACGTTCTGTACCAGGAAACCCTGCAATTCGCTCAACTTGTTTCCGCTGACAATGGTGGATGGCGTGTCGAGCAGTTCGCGGACGAGCTCCGGGATTCGTTGCTCATGGGTGTTGCCCAGGTCCTTGACCAGGGCGGCTTCCTTGGCAGGGGAGTGGCCATCCTGAAGTTGGCCAAGGATGGACAGCGACATTTCGCGCAACACCGTCAGTTCCGCGAAGGCCTCTCCCAGTTTGCGTGCCGCCAAGCGGTCCGCCTTGTGGTCGCCATGCAGGGCCTCGATGGTCAAGGGCAGCAGAGGAAAGCTGCTCATATAACGGTCCGGTTGGCTGCGTTCGAAAGCAAGCTCCGCAGTGGCCTGGCTCCAGCCGTCACCTTCTTGTCCCACCAGCATATCGTCAGGGACAAAGACATCGTCAAAGACGACTTCATTGAAGTGGGCTTCGCCGGTCAGATCATGAATGGGGCGTACTTCGATGCCGGATGAACGCATGTCGATCAGAAACTGCGAGAGCCCTTTGTGGCGCTCCGAGTCAGCACTGGCACCCGTGCGGAACAGCCCGATCATGAAATCGCAGAGGTGTGCGTTGGTGGTCCAGACCTTGCGGCCATTGAGTCGCCAGCCACCGTCGACGCGGGTAGCGCGTGAACGCAGCGAAGCCAGGTCGGAGCCGGAGTCGGGTTCGCTAAGGCCAATGCAAAACGAGGCGTGGCCTTTGACGATGAGTGGAATGAAGCGACGGCGTTGCTCTTCACTGCCCAGGCGCAGGAGCAGGGGGCCGCTCTGTCGGTCGCCGAACCAGTGCGCACCCAGCGGCGCGCCGGCGGCGAGCATTTCTTCGACGACCACGTATCGCTCGAGGCCAGAGCGCTCGTGACCGCCATAGGCTTTGGGCCAGGTCATGCCGATCCAGCCGCGGCGACCGACTTCAAGGCTGAATTCGCGGTCGAAACCCGTCCAGGAGTGGCCGATCTTCCAGCCGGACCATTGGCTGGCACTGTCTTGCAGGAACGACCTGACTTCCTGGCGTAATGGCTCCAGGGCGGCAGGCAGCTGTAAGGGTTTGAAGCTGAAGGTTGATGTCACGGCAGATCCCTCAGATTACGTTGCGTTCACGCAGTTCTGCGATGTGCGCTGGGTTCATCCCCAGCCAGTCACCGAGAATTTCACTGGTGTGCTCGCCAATGGTCGGTGGCGCCGACTTGTATTGAACCGGTGTCGCGGAAAACCGCATCGGGCTCGCCGCGGTACGAATCGTGCCATTTACCGGGTGTTCCAGCGGCACAATCATTTCGCGCTCGATGGCATGTGGGTCGCGCTCCAGATCGGCCATGCTATTGATCGGGCCGCAAGATACGGTGGCGGCATTGAGGTGAGCGATCCACTCATCCTTGCTGCGGCCACGTAATGCCTCGGTGAGCAGGGCCGACAGTTCCTGGCGATTGGCGACGCGCGCACCGTTACGGGCAAAACGAGGGTCTTCGATCCACTCGGCGCGGTCGACGGCGGCTGCCAACCGGGCGAATTCACGGTCGTTAAAGGTGGCGACCAGGATAAACCCGTCATCCACCGCGTAAACGCCGTAGGGCGATGCGCTTGGGTGATCGTTGCCGGTGCGGCCCAGTTCCTTGCCGCCGTTGAACCAGGCTGAGAAAGTGTTGAGCAGCGCCGCTACTTGGGAGTCGAACAACGACACATCGATGTGCTGGCCTTCACCGCTCTCATGGCGGTGATTGACCGCGGCGAGTACGCCGATTGCGGCGTAAAGGCCGGCACAGATATCTGCCACTGGAACACCGACTCGCATGGGGCCATTGCCGGCATGTTCGTCGCGGTGACCGGTCACAGACATGACCCCGGCCATGGCCTGGATCAGGTAGTCATAACCTGATCGGTTAGCGTAGGGACCTGTCTGGCCGAACCCGGTGATAGAGCAGTAGATCAGGCGCGGGTTGATCTCGCGTAGCTCTTCATAACTCAGGCCGTATTTGGCCAGGGTGCCAGTACGATAGTTCTCCAGCAGGATGTCCGATTTGGCCGCAAGCTGGCGCAACAGCTCGGCGCCTTCGCGCTCAGCGAAATTGACGCTGATTGAGCGCTTATTGCGGTTGACCGATTGGCTGTATGTGGATTCCTGGTGTGGTTCGTTCTCGGTGCCCTTGATCCAAGGTGGGCCGATGCGACGGATGTCGTCGCCTTCGCCCTGGCGCTCGACCTTGAGGACGTCGGCACCGAGGTCGGCGAGTATCTGCCCGGCATAAGGGCCGGCGATGACGCGGGTCATGTCGAGTACGCGCAGGCCTGCAAGTGCTTCTTTGGCAATATTGTGCATAGTCATACCGCTATGGTGTAACCGCCATTGACCGAAAGGACTTGGCCGGTGATATAGGAAGCCGCCTCGGACAGCAGGAAGCAGACAGGGACTGAAACTTCTTCGGGAGAGGCGAAGCGGCCCAGCGCAATCTGCGCCAGGTACGTCTCGAGAAACTTCGGATCAGTACGCACTTTCTCGGTCATGGCCGTTTCAACCATGCCGAAACACACGGCGTTTGCGCGTATGCCGTGTTTTGCCCATTCGCGCGCAGCAGTCATGGCCATGCCGAACATGCCGGACTTGGCCGCCGAATAGTTGATCTGGCCGAGGCTGCCCCGGCGACCGGCATCGGAGGAGATGAACACGATAGAGCCCGGAGCGCTGTCGCCCGCCCGGGCACGTTGCAGCAAGTGCTGGCCAACCGCCTGGGTGAAGAAGAATGACCCGGTCAGGTGCACATCGATCACCTGTTGCCACTGCTCCAGCGTCATTTTTTCGATCATGGCCGGCCGCCCAATGCCGGCGTTGTTGACCAGACCGTGGACAGCCCCGAAGTGGCTGACTGCCTGTTCCACGGCCGACTGTACGAAGGACTGGTCACTGACACTGCCCGCCAGTGGCAGATATTGCTCGCCCAGCTCATGGGCGGCACTGTGCAAAGCATCGGCATTGAGGTCGACAGCCGCGACGTTGGCACCCAATTCGATGGCCAGTCGCGCAATGCCTAGGCCGATTCCCTGACCGGCACCGGTCACAACAATCGTGCGACCGGCAAGTGACATCGGATTTTTCATGATCTATCGCCTAGTGGTGGTGTGGGTCGAAAACGACAAAAAACTGATCAACTTCCTCGACGATGCGGGCCTTGACACGCAGGCCGATCGTGACCTGTTCGGCGGGCATGCCTTCAATGCGAGTCATCATTCGAGGACCTTCATCAAGGTCGACGAGGGACACGTTGTACGGCAGCGCAGGAGGCTTGGGGCGAATGACCGTCGCTGAGTAGACGGTGCCAAGCCCACAGGCTTGCACCCATTCCAGATCGGTGCTGCCGGTTTGCGGCTCAAGCACCCGAGGATAAAAAAAGCAGCGTTGGCTCGAGCGACTGCGCTGGAGCATGAATTGGCCTTTCTTCAGAAATTCCTGAAAGTCGGCGTCGGGGCGAATAGTCGTCATCGAAAGCCTGCTCCGTGATCACTAAACTGCCACAGTGTCAGTAATTGACAATTGATGGCGGTGTATTGTCGATTATTGTTGTCCTATCTGATATAAAACTGTCAAACAGTTAGTTTTTAATATGCGGTCATTCCTTTCGCCAGTCAAGCGCGGGGACTGCATCAGAGAAGGCGAGGTTTCGATGACAGACAGTTCGAATTCGTTATGGGCGCCGCTGCGATTTGCTTCGTTCCGCGCCTTGTGGCTGGGCGCGTTGGCAATGAACCTGGCGATCTGGATGCAGAACGTGGGCGCCGCCTGGCTGATGGTGTCGCTGACCAACTCACCGATGTTGGTGGCGCTGGTGCAGACAGCAATCAGCCTGCCGGCGTTTTTCTTTGGGCTGCCAGGCGGAGTCTTTGCCGATATCTTCAATCGACGCCGTTATCTACTGGTCACCCAGATAGGGATGTTTTGCACAGCCGCCGCCTTGATTACCTGCAGTGCACTGGGTCTGGTCACGCCCTGGTTGCTGCTGGGGCTGACGTTTTGCTTTGGTATTGGTTTTGCTCTGCAAGGGCCGGCTTGGTACACCACCCAGGCTGAGTCAGTGCCACGACCATTCATGGCCTCGGCACTCGCGCTGTCGTCGTTGTCATACAGTTCAGCGCGCGCGGTTGGCCCAGCGCTGGCAGGCAGCGTGGTAGCTATGTCGAATGTGGTCAGCGTGTTTGCCATTTGCGGGCTGCTGTTGCTGGGATCATTGCTGGTGGTGATCAGCATGAAGGTACCGGCTCGTGATTCCAGCCTGCCACCCGAAACGCTGTGGGCCGGGTTGCGCGGTACATTGCGCTACGTGCGGCACTCGGCCGTAATGCGTGAGCAATGCTTGCGCACCTTTGCCTTTGTCGGTGCAGCCAGTGGTCTGTGGGCGCTGTTGCCGGTGGTCGCCAGCGAGTCGGGTGGCGCCGGGAACTATGGCGTGCTGTTGGGTAGTCTCGGCGTGGGCACCATGGTGGGGGCTTTTCTGATGCCCATGGTGCGCGCTCGGATGTCGCTCAACCTGATGCTTGCGCTGGCGGCATTGTTGTATGCGTTCAATTGTCTGTTGGTCGCGTTGGCGTCCAGCACGGTAGTGCAGTGTGTGGCGTTGTTTTTCGCCGGCATCGGTTGGCTCGCTGTAGGTACCAGTAACCTGGTCGCTATCCAGTCCTCGGTTGCACCATGGATTCGTGCCCGTGCAGTGGCGATCTATATGCTGGTGTTTCAGGGGTCCCTGGCCATTGGCGGTGCGCTGTGGGGGGCTGCAGCCAGTCACTTCGGCAGTCGTACAGCAATGATGTTCGCAGCGATAGCGGTGGCACTGTCGATGATGGTTATGTGGCGTTATCCGGCCTGGCTCGGTGACGACGACGAAGTAACTCCGTCGAGCGCAGACCCGTCGGTATTCAATTTTGCCGGCCTCGACCCGGGCGAGGGACCTGTGGCGGTGCAGATCGCCTATCAGGTCAGTCCGCGGAGCCGCGAAGAGTTCCTGCGCCAGATCAATCGTATCGGTGCTCAGCGTCGCCGCGACGGCGCCAGCTTTTGGCGGATCTATCGGGAATTGGATCACCCGGATCACTACCTCGAGCGATTCATTGTCGATTCATGGTCGGATTATTTGCGTCAGCAAGCCCGAACCACCCTTGCAGACCAGCAGGCTGAGGCAAAGGTCAGAGCGTTTCACTGTGGAGATGGCCCGCCGAAAATTTCGCATTTCATTGGTGAGCGCCTAGAGCGTTGAACTCATAAAAACAATAAGAGAAGGAGTGCGTTATGAAGGCTTTGTTTTATCCGGGAATTTGGCTGATGAACCGTCTAGGGTTCGCCATGAAATTCAGCCTGATCAGTGTTTTGTTCTTCGTGCCGCTGCTGGGAGCCAATACGTACCTGGTTGGCATTGCCTATCACCAGTGGCGAATCAGTGCAGTTGTACTCAGTAGCCTGGCCGTGGTGCGGGAGTCTATGCAGTTGCAGCAACAGCTTGATCTACTCAAGGATCTGGCCCTGATCCGACAGCGAGTAAGCCAGGTAGAAAAGAAAAGCGATATCAGCCAGCGCATCAAACTGGCTGAAGAAGCTGCCGTCTCCACCATTAACCGGCTGGACATTTCAGACGTTGATAAGCCAGCGATCAAGCGCCAGCGCACGGCGTTGATCCAGGGGCTGCAAACCTTGCGCACGACGGAGGGCGCAGCACCCCGGTCGGAGTTGAGCGGTCAGTTGGCGGCTCAAGGTGCGCTGTTCCTGGAAAGCATTGTCGAACAGTCCGGGTTGAGCCAGAACGATGAGCCGCGAGTGCGTCAACTCAGTACCCTGATCGCGGTTCAAGTGCCGCGGCTATCGGCGCTGTTGAACAATGCTCGAACACTAGGCTCAATTACATTGGGCCAAGGGTATCCGAGTGCCGCCGACAGCGTTGCCCTGGAACAGTTGGTAGTAGGTATGGATCGCGTCGGCGCCGAAAGTGCACAGAAATTCCAGGTGTTTGACTCGCAGAGTGCCAGGTCGCTAGCGCCGGCGCTGCAGGTCGGATTGCAAAGCATCGAAAGAGGCAAGCAAATACTCGATGAGCAAATCCTCAATGCTGCGGAGCCAATGCAGGAGTGGCCTGTCTATTTCGATCAGATGACCGGCTTGAGTGACAAGGTTCAAGGGTTGAACGATGCAGCGCTGGCATCGCTCACCGAGTCATTGCAACAGCGGCTTGGGCAGGCCCGCGGCGAAATGATTCTGTTGTCCGTGTTTTCATTCGCCATTTTGTTGCTGATCACCTACCTGTATGGCGCTTTTTATTTGGCGACTCGTGGAATCCTGGATGACTTGAGCCGGGTAATGGGCAAAGTCGCCCAAGGCGACATGACCGTGAGTTTCGAGGTGCTAGGCAAGGACGAGTTGGCAGCGCTCGGTACAGTGTTCAACGGTACGGTTGGGCAGATCCAGCACCTGATCAGGCAAGTCGATGGCGTGGTCTTGCAAGTCGGTCAACAGACCGATCTGGTGCAATCGGTTGCCCGTTCCAGCGCGCGTGAAGTCACCGGGCAGCGTGAGCAACTGGAGGTCGTTGCCACAGCCATGAACCAGCTTGCGGTTACTGCACGCCAGGTCGCACGCAATGCTGAGATTGCGGTCAGCAGCGCCCGCGAGGTGAACCGGGAAACTGAGCAGGGTCGTCTCAGGGTGCGAGACCAGGTCGGTGCAATCCAGCGGTTGGCGGGAGAAATTGATAGCTCCATGCACTTGATTCACCAATTGGCGGCCGACAGCGAGGCGATAGGTCAGGTCCTGGAGGTGATTCGCAATATCGCCGAACAAACCAATCTGCTCGCACTCAATGCGGCCATCGAAGCCGCCCGCGCCGGTGAACAGGGCCGGGGATTTGCTGTGGTCGCCGACGAAGTGCGCACACTTGCGCGACGCACGCAGCAATCGACACTTGAGATCGAGCAGATGATCGGTAACTTGCACAGCCGGGTCGCTGAGACAGTCAAAGCCATGGGCAACAGTCACAAGACGGCGGGAGCCACGGTCAGCCAAGCCGATGATGTGCAACAGACACTGGAGAATATCGTCCGGGCTACAGGGCTGATTGTTGAGCAGAGCCAGCTGATAGCTGTTGCGGCGGAGCAACAGACCCAGGTTTCGATGGAGATCGACAAGAGTCTTGTGGACATCAGCCAAGCGGGAGAGCAGACCTCTAGAGGCGTCATCCGCGCCGAGCAGGCAAGCCAGGATTTGCATGGATTGGTCAATGTCTTGCGCAAGGAAATTGGCGCGTTTCGGATTTGAGAAGCGCAGCGCGAGTGGTGGGGCAGTCGGATAAAGTTTGAAGACGATTGCTGTCGGAGCTGCGGTAATTGGGTGGTGGGTACGGCTCAGCCATTTTTATAGGATTTGACGTGGTCATTACGGCAGAGAGTGACCCAGAGTTGATGGTGGCGACAGACAAAAATCGGCCAGAGGAAGTCATCAGCAGCTAGCACCACGCTTCAACTGGCGAAGACATTGCGCGCATAATGAATCGCTCCCGCCAAGACTAAAGTGTGAGTAGCATCATGGCCGAAGCCCAACGCTGGATAGTGAAATGCCAAGATCCTACGGATGGAAATGGTGACGTCATCATCGACTTGCCGCCTGACTTACTTGCCAGCTTAGGACTGAGCGTCGGCGACGTACTGACCATTGAAGTGATCGACGGCGCGATAGTTCTGACGCCGAAGTCGAGCGACCCAACTACACGTTGAATCGCGTCGGCGCGCTTGACCTGATCATCAAACGGGCATAGGCGAATGGCACATCTCAACGACGGCGACAGACCGCTTTTGGTCGGTTTCCGGCGGTCGTGGTAGGCAGGCATCGGCCAATAGGTGCCTGTCACGAATAGCTGCAATCGAACGGACGCGGACTCTAGTTACTCCATGACCGCCGTCGGTTCTGCACTCGACTGAATTTTCGGCGTTTTGATAATCAGCAGCAGCGGCATGACTGCCAGTGACAACACCATCAGCAGTTTGAAGTCATCCACGTAAGCGATCCAGCTGGCTTGCACCGTGACCATTGCGTCCAGTGTTGCGCGCCCGGAAGCGACCATCGGGTCCAGAAAGTGCTTGATCGGCCAGGCCTCGAAGGCGCGGTTGAATGGCGTGACGTAAGCACTTATTTCTGCGTGATTGGCCTGGATGTTCTGAGTGAGCAGCACGGTCACGATGGAGATCCCGACGCTGGAGCCGACGTTTCGTGACAGGCTGTAAAGCCCGGTGCCTTCTGCGCGCAAGGAGGCGGGCAGTGTCGCGAAGGCAACCGTGGTCAATGGTACAAACAGCATGCCCAGGCTGGTGCCTTGAATGAACCCGACTACGATGATGGTTTGTATCGACACATCAGGCGTCCAGCCAGTCATCAGCCACATCGACAGCGCCGACAAACCCAGCCCCGTCAGCAGTAACAGGCGGATATCGACTTTGCCCAGCAGTTGGCCGGCGAGGAACATGGTCAGCATCGTGCCCAACCCGCGTGGGCCCATCACCATGCCGGCGGTCAGCACCGGATAGCCCATCAGGGTTTGCAGGTAAGGGGTCATCAGCGCCAGCGAGGCCAGGTAGGTAATGCCGACGATAAAAATGAAGATGACGCTGATCGAAAAGTTACGATCCTTGAACAGCTTCGGGCTGATGAAGGGCGCATCGCTGGTGAAGGTATGGACCAGAAACACGTAGGTGGCGACAGCGGCCACCGCCGCTTCGATCAGGATTTCACCGGAAGAAAACCAGCCAAGTTGCTCACCTCGATCCAGAAACAGTTGCAGGGCCATGATCGCCACACTCAAGGAACCAAAGCCGAGCCAGTCCAGTCGTGACGCAGTGTCGGTCGACGTTTCGCTGACGTAGTAGACAATCCCGGCCAGTGCCAGCAAACCAATGGGCAAGTTGATGAAAAACACCCACCGCCAACTGAAATTCTCCGTCAGCCAGCCGCCAAGCATCGGACCCAGTACCGGGCCAACCATGACCGACACACCAAACAGCGCCATGGCTGAGCCGCGCTCTTTGAGGCTGTAGATGTCCAGCAGAATGCCTTGGGACAATGGCACTAACGCCGCGCCCGCCAGCCCCTGCAGCAGACGGGCCAGGATGATTTCCTCCAGCGACTGCGCCAGGCCGCAAAGGATCGACGAGACGACGAAGCCGGTAATCGCCCACAGCAACACGCGTTTGCGACCGAAGCGTCTGGCCAGGAAAGCAGAGGGCGGCGTCATGACGGCAGCGGCGACGATGTAGGACGTCAGCACCCAGTTGATCTGGTCCGAGCTGGCCGAGATGCTGCCTTGCATGTAGGGCAGGGCGACGTTCGCAATGGTGGTGTCGAGCGCTTGCATGATCACGGCCAGCACGACGCAAGCGGTGATCATCCCGCGATGGGCCACCGGTTGCGTCGTTGCCGGATTACTCATGAGCGGGGGCCTCGCTCGCCAACAGCCCCGAGAACAGGTGCGGAAGGCCACGTGCCGAGCCTGTGTTGATCTCTGCTTGCACACTCATGCCAGTGCGCAGCGACGGTTTGTTCGCGGCATCATCGATGCTGATGCGCACGGGAATCCGTTGCACGACCTTGACCCAGTTGCCCGTGGTGTTTTGTGCAGGCAGCAACGAGAAGCTTGAACCCGACGCCGGGCTGATGCTTTCGACAGTGCCGTGCCACCGGACGCCGGGGTAACTGTCGACGCTGATATCGACGGGCTGACCGGGCTTCATGTGGGTCAGTTCGGTTTCCTTGGGGGACGCTGCCACCCACAAGTGATCGGCCGATACCAGGCTGATGCCCGATTGTGGGGGTTGCAGATACGAGCCGACTTGCAGCGAATCAACGTTGGTCACGACACCGTCGAACGCCGCCCTGACGACTGAGTTGTTCAGGTTGCGCTGCGCTTCGTCGACGGCGGCCTGTGCCTGTAGAAATGTGGATTGTTGTTCGACGGGTGTCTCGATATGCCCACCCAATTGCGCCAGTACCATTTGCGCCGTGGCCTTGGCAACGGCGATTTTTTGCCGGGTGCTGTCCAGCGCATGCTTGGCGTCGTCGAAGTTGGTTTTGGACACCGCAGAAACGCTGACCAGGGTTTGCTGGCGCTGGAAACTGGCCTGGTAGTACGCGAGGTCGATTTGCGCCTGATCGATTTCGGCCAGTGCCTGGTTGTAGTTGGCCTTGAGATTGAGGATCTGATTGCGCACGTTGTCCCGTTGCGCCTTGGCACTCGCCAGCGCAATCTGAAACGGCTCGGGTTTCAGGGTGAACAGGACTTGACCTTTGACGACCCGCTGATTGTCTTTGACAACCACCGAGGCGACCAGGCCCGAGACATCCGTGGAGACGCCGACATGATCAGCCTGTATGTAGGCGTTGTCGGTGGAAATGATTTGCCCGCCCGTGACATACAGGTAACCACCGACCAGTAGGGCGATGGGTAACAGGGTAAAGAGTGCAGTACGCACCCTCTGCCGCTTTGGACGGGCAGGGGAGGCATTGCTCTGGCTACCCTCAGTTTGCCCCGGGGTTGGTTTGCGCGCCTCGGTTGAAGAGGGGGCTTGCAGTCGTGAGGTCGCGGGCATCACAGGCTTCTGCGCCGCTGACTTCAGGTGTTGATCAGTCATGGCGACGCGTCTCCTCGTCGTCGATGGGAAGACTGCAGGCTTCGATCAGGTTGGACCTCATCCGCTTGAGCATCAGCAGCAGCAGTTGTTCTTCTTCTTCAGAAAATCCGGCGGTGGCCTCCAGGCGTGTCGACCGGCCCATGTCTCGCATGAGTTCCAGAAGCGGGTGTGCCTGCTCGGTCAAAAAAAGCAGGGACAGGCGTCGATCCGTAGGATGACTGCGTCGTTCAAGCAGCCCACGTTCCGCCATTTTGTCCAGCAAGCGCACAAGGGTGATCGATTCCAGCTCCAGTAAATCTGCGAGGCCTTTTTGATGGATGCCCTCGTTCTTCGACAACATGGCCAGTACTTGCCACTGCGAGCGGGTGAGGCCGACATGCCGCGCGCGTTGCTCAAAGCGTTTGCGCATCAACCGTGCGCTGTCATGCAGGGCGAAGCCAAGTGTCAATGTGTCAGTCATGTCGAAGTCTGCGACTAAGGAGTTACCTCATCATAGTTTAGCTTGTGATTAGTGTGCTATCTAAATGTGTGGATTGTTCGACAAGACTGGCTGACATCAGTCACTCCGGCAGATTGGGCTTCAGCGGTGCCAGCAGCCTGGCCCCGTGCCTTTCGCCGATGGAAAACAGCCCCCCGTGAATGATCGGCGGCAAATTATTCGCTGAAGGCTGAAACCGGGAATTGGGTTGGGTAATGGATGAGCAGGAGTCGGCGCAGATTGCCGACTACTGCCTGTCGAAATCGCCAAGGGGTTTTAGGGGGCGGCACCCGCGGCCCGTCCCACACAGAAAGTTAAGGGGAGGTCTCCATGGCTTTCTGTGGTGTCTAGTCCTGAAATAGGTTTACACCTGTTTCACCCCAACGCCCGATGCATCGCATCGGGCGTTTTGTATTTCAACGACAGGTGCGGACGCTCGCGGTTGTAGATCGATACCGACTCGCTCACCATTTTCTTCGCCTGCGTTAAATCCTGTGGTCGCTGGAGCAAAAGCTCCGTCTTCAATATCCCGTTGACCCGCTCTGCCAGGGCGTTTTGATAACAGTCGTAGCCGTCCGTCATCGAACACCTGATGCCGTGTTTTGCGTGCAGTTCCTGGTACATTCCCGAGCAATACTGGCTGCCTCTGTCCGAGTGATGAACCAGTGGCTGCTCCGTTCGACGGTGCTTCACCGCCCGGCGCAGCGCCTGCGCGACCGACTCGGTGTGCAGGCTTTCATGGACGTGATAGCCCACGATCTTTCGCGAAAAAGCATCCGTCACAAGGCTCAGATAGGCCACGCCTTCCTGAGTGGGCAGATAGGTGATGTCAGCCACCCAGACCTGTTCCGGGCCGCTGGGAACAACCTGTTCAGGCCCCGGTTTGAGCAGGTTCGGATGGCGTCGAAAGCGATGATGACTGTCGGTTGTCTTGTGATACGCCCGCTTACGGGCTACCAATAAACGCCGTTCGCGCAGAATCGAAAACAGGCGATCTCGCCCTACTTGCAGCTCAAGCAGTGGCTGACATTGCAGCAGGTAATGCAGCTTTCTAGTGCCCAACCGCGGCTGCCGCAGGCGCTTTTGCTGAACGAAATCGGCAACTTTCTGATCCAGAATCAGACGAGCAGCATCGGCGCGATTGCGTTTGTAGTAAGCCTGTCGGCTTATCCCCATGAACTGGCAAGCCCTGCTGATGCTCAGGTTTTGGATTCGTTTTTGCGCGAGGACTTGCCGGGACGCTTTTTTACGACAGAGAGACCGTAGTCATTTTTCAAGACGTCCACGACGGCCTCGAAAAACTGCGCTTTCTGATTGGACAGCGCCAACTGCTCTTCAAGCTCTTTGATGCGCTGCTCTGGCGTTAATGGTCGGTTTTTGTCGGGCATAGACCCCATCCTCGGCGAGCCAATGTAGGTGCCGGGGCTCCAATCTTGACGACCGTGCTTGCGTAACCATGTCAGAACGGTCGTTTTGCCTTGAATCCCGTAGCGCTCCTGAGCCTCTTTATAACTCAGCTCGCCTTTTTCGACCTGGTCGACGACCGACAATTTAAAGGTCAGCGTGTAGTCTCGCTGACTACGCCTTTTTGCGGATTCCATTACGTCCTCCTGAAAAACAGATCAGAAGGTGTAAACCTTATTCAGGACGGGACATGGTCAATAAAAAAGGCATGAGGGATGCTCATGCCCTTTTTGTTTTCTGCAGCCAATATCAGTCCCGAGCACCCTCAAGCAAGCCCTTGAGGTTGCTGCTCATGACGCGTTGGGTCTGTGCTTCATCAAGCATGTCGATGTCCTTGAAGAAGTCCCGCGGATGGGTGAGGCCTTCCGGGTGCGGCCAGTCGCTGCCGAATAGTACGCGTTCGACGCCGATCAGCTCGATGAGCTTGTCTACTGGATCTTCATAGAACGGTGAAACGAACACATGACGGCGGAAAGTTTCCACCGGATCGCGTTTGAACGACTTCGGCATCTTCTTGTAGATGTGTGCCAAGCGTCCCAGCAGCGGCTCCAGCCAGGAAGTGCCGTTTTCCAGCGACGCCACGCGCACATCTGGGAAGCGATCGAAAACGCCATGGCAGATCAATGCCGCCAGGGTGTCCGAGATGGCACGACCCATCCAGTCCAGCACTTCACCGAATGGCTCTTTCTCGAACGGCCTGAACTCACCTTTGCCACCCGCCGTCCACCAGCTATTGATCTTGTCGTAGCCGGAGTCGGAAACGTGCAGCATGACGAAAATCTTCGCTTCGTTGACGCGAGCCCAGAAAGGGTCGAACTCGGTGAAGCCCATTGACCGACCACCCGTCAAACCGGCGACTGGTGCAGGGCGAACACCGACGACCCGTGCCCCGGCAGCAAGGACGAATTCCAGTTCTTGTACCGCTTTATCGACATCGATGAGGTTGATCATCGGCACCGGGAACAGGCGGTTGTCGCGGGCAAAACCGCATTCTTCGGCCAGCCACTGGTTGGACGAATGAAACAGGGCTGCAATGGCGTCAGGCTTGTGTGACAGGCGTTCTTCAATGACCGAGCCGAGTGTCGGAATGAACAGGCCGGCATGAATACCCTGTTCGTCCATGACCTTCAGATGCGCTTCACCGTTGAAGAAGGCTGGATGGGAAGGCACTGGATCGCCACCGAACTCACGCAGTGACAGACCTTCCGGGTTTTCACCGCGATACCACATTTCGTGGGAGCCGGGAGCGGCTACTACATCGAAAGTAGGGTTAGGGATGTAGTCGCTCAATACGCCGCCAACCGCCAACTTGGTGCGGCCATTGACCTGCACATACTGGAATTCTTTACGGAACTGCTTGGGCAGATGGCGCAGGAAGGCTTCCGGCGGCTCGTAGAAGTGACGGTCTACGTCATAGATCGGGTAGTTGACGGTTGGCATGCTGACCTCGGGTTGCAGGCGTGTTGTTTTGGTAAAGATGACCATATGTCAGTTATTTTTCTGCGTCAAGTCTCCTCTCCAAAAGTGCTGTTATCCACAGTAATCCAAGTGTTTTGCTGAGGTATACCGGTGCTGTGAGGCTGATATGGATATAGCGCTATAAACTGACTCTATGTCATCTTGTAGCTGTCAGGGTGTCAGCGGGATGCCCAGGGAAATTAATAGGAGAGTTTATGACGACCGATTTGCGCAATAAAACGGCCCTGGTTGTTGGCGGTACCAGTGGTATTGGCCTGGCAACTGTTCGCAGATTGCTGGAAGCCGGCTGTGCGGTTAAGGCGACCGGTGTGTCGCTGGCTGAAGTCCAGTCTTGCCAGGATGACAGCGGGCTGGCCGCTGTTGATTTCATTGTGCTTGATGTCGCCGACTCCGCTGCTGTCACCGCGTATTTTTCCGGGCTTTCCCGGCTCGACATCCTGGTCAACTCCGCAGGCATTGGTCGTGGTGCAAGCGAGTTCACTGAAGAAGGTTTCCTGCGCACTTTGGAGATCAACCTGTTCGGCACCATGCGCTGCTGTTACGCAGCACGTGAACTGCTGGCGGCCAGTGCCGGTTGTATCGTCAATCTAGGCTCGGTGATGAGCACCTTCGGTAGTCCTACAGCACCCGCCTATGCCTCGAGCAAAGGCGGTGTCGTGCAGTTGAGCAAGAGCCTGGCTGTGGCGTGGGGCAAGGAAGGCATTCGCGTCAATGCAGTAGCGCCAGGCTGGACTGACACGCCGATGACCCGTGGCATGTCGGCTGATGTGGAGCGAAATGCCCGGGTGCTGGGGCGTACACCTTTGGGGCGGTGGGGGCAGCCGGAGGAAATCGCGCAGGGCATTGTGTTCCTCTGTTCGCCGGCCGCCTCATTCATTACTGGGGCTCTTTTGCCGATTGATGGAGGCTATACAGCCTGCGGAGTCTGATCGTTCAACACGATTTAACTAGGGGGAGCTTGCTCCCCCTAGTTGTGTCTGTAGAGTCGTCCACTGAGGATGTGAGGCTCACACACGATGCTGAATTTCGGTAAATCGCATAAAATAAAATGACAGCATGTTGTCAATATGGAAATGAGGTGTCAGTATGGCTAGCAAGAAAGCTGAGGAAAGGCCTGTGCCGACCTTCGACCATTCGGTTCATAGCGAGGTTGGTGGTCGTCTCGGAGAATTGGTGGATGAGGTCTTGCGTCTGCATGGACGGGTAATGAGCGTGAAGAGGCCATCAGTGTTGGGTGGCCCTGGCCAGACCTTCGTGCTGGCCTCGGTAGTGTTGGCGGCCGAGCCACCAACCGTTGCGCGAATCGCCCGCAGTCTGGGCTACACGCGCCAGGCCATTCAGCGGCTGGCCGATGTACTGGCCGCAGAAGGGTATGTGAGCTACGAGGACAACCCGCATCACAAAACGTCCAAGCAGTTGGTTGCCACCACACTGGGGCGTCAGGTGTATGCACAGGTGAACCGGGAAAGTGCCGAGTGGACCGAGCGTATTTCGCGGGGCCTGGATGTTGCGGTTCTGGATCAGACGCTGGAAGTGTTGAGACAAGTGCGCCGAAACCTTGAGCAGGACAAGAACTCCGCTGCGCAAGGAGTGACCGAACAACAATAACGATGGGGATAGCGGATGATGGAGACTTCGTTACGCATGCAGGGCCGACATGATCGGCGCTTGCTAAGTGCTGAACCGAACCGCAGCGGGGGAGGTAGCCTCGTATGAAGCCGACACTTCCCGATTTCGACGGTTTGCTCGATTGGTCCGTGTTGCAGCCATGGCTTGACGACGCAGGCTTGCCCGGTGACGGTCCGATCACAGAGGTCCGCCAGCTTACCGGTGGCTCGCAGAACAATTTGTTCATGCTCAACCGCGGCACCAGGAAAATGGTGCTGCGCCGTCCACCTCGACATCTGCGTGCCAACAGCAATGAAACCATGTTGCGTGAGGCCCGGGTGCTCAAGGCCCTGGCGGGCAGCGACGTCCCTCATCCGGCGCTCTTGGCTGTCTGTACGGACAGCTCGATGATGGGCGTGAATTTTTTCCTCATGGAGCCGCTTGAAGGCTTCTCTCCGGCAGGTCAACTGCAAGGTCGCTATGCCACCGACGCGAGTTGGCGCTATCAGATGGGTGAAGCCTTCGTTCGTGCGGCGGCGTCGCTGAGTCAGGTGGACTATCAGCAGGCCGGGCTCGCGGACTTCGGCCGGCCCGAGAACTGGCATGGTCGCCAGGTCGATCGCTGGCGCTCGCAGCTGGATGGTTACCGCGATACTCCCGGCTATCAGCAGAGTGGCTTACCCAGCGTCGATGAAGTTGGACGCTGGCTCGCTGACAACGTCCCGGAAGATGGCCGCATTGGCATTATCCACGGCGACTATCAATGGCCCAATGTGATGTTTTCCCTGGAGTCACCGCGCATCAGTGGCCTGATCGACTGGGAGTTGTCGACCCTAGGCGACCCACTACTGGATCTTGCCTGGGTGCTGACATCCTGGCGTGAACCAGGCGACCCGCAGATTCCGGGGCCAGGCAGCAAGCCGGTGGTCGAGCCATGGGACGGGTTCATGTCCCGGCAAGAATTGATTGAGCTGTACGGCCAATTGACTGGCCGTGACCTGTCCAGCCTGCCGTGGTTCTTCGTTCTGGCCTGCTTCAAGCTCGCCTGCCTGCTCGAAGGTACCTATGCGCGGTCCTTGATTGGCAAGGCGCCAAAGGAGATGGGTGACTACCTGCATAACTACGCCACCTGGCTGATGGCCAAGGCTCGCCAACTTATCGCTGCCGCCTGAGCGGCTCATTGCAACGTTGCCTGGGGAAAACAACATGTGGGATTTTTCGACCGACCCTGAGTTCCAGAAGAAGCTGGACTGGATCGACCGTTTTCTGGTTGAGGAGGTGGAGCCGCTGGATGTGCTCTTTCCATCGGTAAGCGTGGTTTATAACACGCGTCATGAGGTGTCGCGGGCCATCCTCAAACCTCTTCAGGACAAGGTCAAGCGTCAGAAGCTATGGGCCTGTCATCTCGGTGCGGAGCTGGGCGGCGAAGGCTACGGTCAACTTGCCCTGGCCTTGATGAACGAGCGTCTTGGCCGCTCCCTGTGGGCACCGACCGTGTTCGGCACGGCCGCGCCGGATACCGGCAACGCGGAAATCCTCGCCATGTTCGGTACCTCCCAGCAAAAGGCTCGCTACCTGCAACCGCTGCTCGATGGCGACATCGTTTCTTGTTTTTCCATGACCGAGCCCCAAGGTGGCGCAGATCCTCGGGTCTTCACCACCACGGCCGTACGTGACGGTGACCATTGGGTCATCAATGGCGAGAAATGGTTCTCCTCCAATGCGCGTTATGCCGAGTTCGTGCTGGTGCTGGCGGTTACCGACCCCGAGGCGCCCATCCAGAAACGCATGTCGATGTTCATCGTACCGCGGGAAACCGAAGGCCTGGAGATGATCCGCAACGTGCCGTATATGGGCGAGCGCCTGGAGCAGGATGAGGCTACCGAGGGCTATCTGCACTACAACAATGTGCGCGTGCCGCTCGACCATATGCTCGGTGAGCAGGGCGGTGGTTTTGCGGTGGCCCAGGCGCGTCTCGGCGGCGGTCGGGTGCATCACGCGATGCGTATTGTCGGACAATGCCAGCGGGCATTGGACATGATGTGTGAGCGGGCGCTCAGTCGCCGCACCCAAGGCACACTACTGGCCGATATGGGCACCGTGCAAACGATGATTGCCGACAGCCAGATCGAACTCGAGCAATTTCGCCTGCTGGTCATGAAGACCGCCTGGATTATCGATCACAGCCATGGCGATCCGCGCCAGGCCCGTGCGCACATCGCCATGGTCAAGGTCGGCATGGCGAAGATCTATCACGATATCGTCCAGCGTGCTCTGCACCTGCATGGTTCCCTGGGCGCAACCTTTGAAACTCCGCTGGCCTACATGTGGATGAATGTACCGACATTTGGCCTCGCTGACGGCCCGACCGAGGTCCACCGGGTGACTGTAGCCCGCGAATTGCTCCGTCGGTACAAGCCGGCCGACGGCATGTTCCCCAGCGAACACCTGCCGCCGAAAATCGCGGCGGCGCGTGCTCGCTATGCACACATCCTCAATGATTGAGACGGTGGATTTGAGATGACTGATGCACCTTATAACAAGTTGTTGTTCGACCTGACGGGAAAAGTCGTACTGGTCACGGGCGGTAGTCGTGGTCTGGGATACCAGATGGTCCTGGCTTTCGCACGGGCAGGCGCCGATGTGATCATTGCCAGTCGCAAGCAGGATGCCTGCGAGGCCGTTGCCGAGCAAGTGCGGGCAATGGGACGGCGCGCCCTAGCGGTGGCCTGTCACGTCGGCAAGTGGCAGGAAGTTGAGCATTTGGTTGACGTGGCTTACGCCGAATTCGGTTACATCGACGTGCTCGTCAATAACGCCGGCATGTCGCCGGCCGTGCCTTCACACGAAGTGACCGAGGAGCTGTTCGACAAGGTCGTCGGCCTTAATTTCAAGGGGCCGTTTCGCCTCGGTGCCCTGGTTGCCCGGCGAATGGCCGAAAGCAGGGGCGGGTCAATCATCAACGTCAGCAGCACCGGCGGCCTGCGCCCGTCACCACAGATCGTGCCGTACTCCGGGGCGAAGGCTGCGTTGAACGCCATGACCGTTGGTTTTGCGCAGGAATATGGTCCCAAGGTGCGGGTCAACACCATTTCCGCAGGTCCCTTCCTAACCGACATATCCAAGGCTTGGAGCGAAGAGATGCGCGAGACCTGTGCTAATGCCCTGGGTCGCCCCGGCAAGCCGGAAGAAATCATCACGACGGCGTTGTACCTGGCTAGCCCGTACTCCAGCTATACGACAGGGTCATTGATCAAGGTCGACGGTGGACTGCCATAGGTAGATTTGGCTGCAAACGTGCATAACACCTGAATAACAACAAGAGGCAGGAACATGCAGCTTCAAGGCAAGAAAATCATCGTCACCGGCGGCGCGCGCGGCATTGCCGCCAGCGTCGTGCGCGCGTACGCCGCGCAGGGTGCAAAGGTGGCATCGCTGGATGTGCTGGACGCCGAGGGCGAGCACACCGCCGCCCAGGTCAATGAACAGTTCCCGGGCGCCGTGAGCTTTTATCACTGCGACATCGCTAATAGCGATGAAGTCGCCGAAGTATTCGCAGCGGCTGTCGGCGCTATGGGTGGACTCGATGCCATGGCCAATATCGCGGGTGTCGAACGTACCGCACCCGCCGAGCACATCACTCGGGACCATTGGGACCTGATCTTCGATGTCAATGTGCGTGGCACTCTGCACACCAACCAGGCGGCCTTCGATCATATGCATGAGCGCGGTGGCCGCATCATCAACTTCGGCTCGGCGGCAGGGCTCACCGGCATGCCGGGCGCCGCTCACTATGCAGCATCCAAGGGGGCCGTCCTGGCCTGGACTCGCACCGTGGCACAGGAGTGGGCGCGTTACGGCATTACCGTGAACGCCGTAGCGCCAATGATCTGGACACCGATGTACGACGCCCACCGCGCCAAGATGAGCGCCGAAGAGTTGAGCGCCCATGACCGGCACCTGGCATCGATCATCCCGCTGGGTGGCAAACTGGGGGATGCCGACCGTGACCTGGCACCGGTGATGGTGTTCCTCGCCAGCGACGGCGCCCGTTTCATCACTGGGCAAACCCTGAGCGTTGACGGCGGCACGGTGCCCGTACGCTGACAATGGCTTCGAATATGGAGTGAGCTTCATGTTGGAACTGGTGAACAAGAGGGCCGTCGTGACGGGCGCCGCCAGTGGCCTGGGTCTGGCCATGGCGCGGTTATTCGTGGCCGAGGGCATGCATGTGGTGCTCGCGGACTTGCCGGGGGCGGCGTTCGATGTTGCTGTTCAAAGCTTCAAGACGGGACAGGTGACGGCAGTGCCCACCGATGTCAGCGACCCGCTGGCGATGGCCGCGCTGGCCGAGCAGGTCAAGGCCGGGGGCGGCGTCGATCTGCTGTGCAATAACGCCGGTATTACCGGGGACCTGCCGCGCTGCAGCTGGGAGCATGACCTTGCCAACTGGCGTCGGGTGCTGGACGTCAATCTGCTTGGCGTGGTCAATGGATTGCACAGCTTTGTGCCGATGATGCTGGAACAGGGCAGGGAAGGGCATATCGTCAATACAGCCTCCATGGGAGGGCTGATGGCGTTGCCTTTCATCAGTCCCTACGCAGCAGCCAAGGCGGCGCTTGTTGCGCTCTCGGAATCCCTGGATCTGGAGCTTGGGAGTCTCGGCGCCGATATCGCCGTCTCAGTGCTGTGCCCTGGGCTTGTGCGTACAGGGTTGACCGGGCCGGGTGCGGATCATGCCCAATCCCGGGCAGCACCTCCCGGCGCAACCGCACAAGCGTTTCACCAGCACGCGCAGAGAGCCCTGAACACTGCGACCGTGACGGCTGATCAGGTGGCCATGCAGCTGTTGATTGGCATTCATGAAAAGCGCTTCTACGTGTTGACTCACGAAAACTCACTGGAGCTTGCCGGCCAGCGCTGGCAGCGGCTTACACGCGATTGCTCACCCCATTACCGGAGCTCACAAGCATGACCCTTTTGCCTTCAATTCAAAATCCGCAAGCACTGCCAGGCTGGTCCGCGGGCGAGTCCGACACGGTCAACGACGTTGTTCGACGCGCTGCCCGCGAGTTCGGCGACAAACCTTTCCTCGATGTCCTGGGCCAGGTGCTCAGCTTCAATGACATCCAGCGTGAGGCTTGCCGCCTGGCCAATGGCCTGGCAACACTGGGCGTGGTCAAGGGCCAGACGGTTGTGACCATTCTCGACAACAACTGCGATGCCGTGTTGATGTGGTTCGCTTTGAATAAACTGGGTGCTATCAGCGTTCCGGTGAACACAGCGTTCAAGGGAGAGTTTCTGCGTCACCAGATTGCCGACGCCAATGCGGCGGTGGTTATCGCCGAGACCGCTTACGCCGAACGTGTCGGCCAGATCGCCGATCAGTTGCCTGACCTGCGCTACCTGGTCCACCGAGGTGATGCGCCCAATGAGTGTGTTGGCAATATCGAGATCGTCGACCTGGAAAGTATGCGCAGTGATGATGATCAAGATCCCGACGTCAAGGTCTCACCGGGCGATCTGACCATGCTGATCTACACCGGTGGCACCACCGGACCGTCCAAGGGATGCATGATCAGCCACAACTATGCGTGCAACGAAGCGCGGCAGATGATCATCTGCCTTGGTCGCACGCGAGAGTCGATCACGTGGACGCCGTTGCCGCTGTTTCACCTCAATGCCACAGTGACCACGGTGCTGTGCAACCTGATGATTGGCGCACGCGCAGTGGTTTATCCGCGCTTCTCGGTTTCCGGGTTCTGGCCGGATATCGAGCGCAGTGGCGCCAACGAGGCAAACCTGCTGGCATCGATGGTACCGCTACTCGCCGGTGCTCCCGACAACGACGCGATGAAGCGTTGCTATGGGCAACTGGACAAGGTGTATGGCGCGCCATTTCCACCCGAGTTGCAGCAACGCTGGCGTGAGCGCTTTGGCGTGCGGCATGCCGTGGGTGGCGCAGGTTTTGGCCTGACCGAATGCGCCATCGTAACCATGTTGCCGTTCGGCGACCCTTACAAACCCAATTGCGCCGGCAAGCGCTGCGGCTCCTTCGATATTCGCGTGGTGGACGACAATGACGTCGAGCTGCCCTATGGCACACCCGGTGAGCTGATTGTGCGTCCGCTCAAGCCCCACGTGATGTTCGAGGGTTACTGGAATCGTCCCGCCGACACCCTGAAAGTCATGCGCAACATGTGGTTCCACACTGGCGATATCGGCATGATCGATGAGGAAGGCTTCTTCTTTTTCCTCGACCGCAAGAAGGATTACATGCGCCGTGGTGGCGAAAACATCTCCAGCTATGAGATGGAAAAAACCTTCGCGGCGCATCCACAGATCGAGGATGTCGCGGTCCATGCCGTGTTCTCCGAACTCTCCGAAGACGAGGTCAAGGTGACTGCGGTATTGCGTCCGGGCAGCAATGTGACCGAAGAAGAGCTGTGTCGCTGGGCCATCGACCGCGTGCCCTACTATGCGGTGCCGCGTTATATCGAGTTTCGCACCCAGGTGCCTCGTAGCCCGGTCGGGCGGATTCTCAAGTATGAGTTGCGCGACGAGGGCGTCACTGCCACGACTTGGGATCGGGTCAAGGCCAATGTGACGTTTGACAAGCGTTGAGCCATCTTGCTGCAGGAAGGTCGCGCTATAAATGACAATGTGTTATTTGTTGCGCCAGCCATGGAAACTGCAAGGAAGATTGCTCGATGCAAACCTCTGAAAGTGCAACGTTGGCCGAACTCGATTGGGCTCGATTCGGGTCTCTGGTAGATCCGAGTCGTCGGGCCATTTTCTACCGGTTGCTTGAGCGGCCAATGGAGGTGAAAGTTATCGCTGCGGAGATGACTATTTCACAGCCCGCCGTTTCCCAGCATTTGAAAATTCTCATGCAAGCCAAACTGCTCTCGTGCGAGCGGCGAGGGCGGTGTTGCCTGTATGCGGCCAATCCGGTGGCGCTGGATTGGCTGTCTTTACATTTTGGAAATGTCCACGATCAGGTGTTGCACCAAGCCCAGGTCATAGGGTCAGGCAAAGGTGCGCCCAACGCATCGGACTCCATCGATGCTGCCATGCAGCAATGGGAACAGGTTTGGCCTGAGCATGATGGCCTGACAGTGGGCGTCATCGTTCGCCTGCGGCTTATTGCGCGCACACTGGAGCAGCTCTCGGAACACTCAGCGGCGCGCTATCAACTCAATACTGTGCAACTGATGCTGCTCGCGACACTTGACCGCTTGGGGCCAGGCCATGAAAGCACTCTGACCGAGCTGTCCAGGATCAGCGTCATGTCGATGCCAGCCACTGCACGGCATCTGGGATATGCGCAAAAGCGCGGCTTGATACACAGTCGCCGGGATCAGAGCGATGCCCGCTCCAACCTCATAAGCTTGACCGACAAGGGACGTGATGTGTTGCGCAGGATAATGACATCGCAACGCGAGCAAGAACATGCAGCGGTTTATCAGATGGGTGAAGAAGAGCGCATGCGTTTGACACTGGCACTGCGCCCCTTAATGAGCAGTTTGCGTGAGTCGCTGGGCGAGTTGGAAAGCCCTGACAGCTAAGTATTGCTCAACCTGGCGAACGCTTGAGCGGCAGAGGGCATTCGCCAGGCAGATGTTAAATCACGCCACGGCCGTTTGCTCAAGCGTCCTTCCCATGGCAAGCCCGCCGCCGCTGATGGTGGTGCGGTGCACCAGGCGCCGCTCTCCCAGCGGGTATCCCAGCGCTGAGTGCAAGGTTCTCCAGTTGTCCCACAACACCATGTCGTCCGGTTGCCATTCATGGACATAGGAAAACCGTTGCCTGGTCACGTGCGCAACCAACTCCTGCAGCAATTCATCGCTTTGTCGGTCGTCCATGCCGACGATGCGCGTGAGGTGCAACGGGCTCAAATTCAGCAGCAGACGCCCACTGACCGGGTGTTGGCGTACCAGTGGATGCGCGACCGCCGGGAATGTAGGGAAGTTACGCTCGCCTTTGTGTTGCATTCGCAGTTGCGGGTCACGTCCATAGGGGGCATCAAGCAGGGATGTGCAGAAGTTGTATTCCACTTCCAAATCGGCAATGGCTTTCCTGGTGCTTGCGGGCAAGGCCTCGTAGGCGGCGATGGTATCGATCCATGCGGTATGTCCACCCTGGGCTGGATTCTCCACGGAGCGCAGAATCGCTCCATGATTGGGCTGGGTCGTAAACACCAGGTCACTATGCCAGGGAATAAAACCGACAAAGGGCTTCTGCGGTTCGGCTTCTCGATAATAAACACTCAACTTTGATTGGGCTGTACTTTCGAGCACCATCAGTTCGGGGTAATCACTTTCACTGACCAGACTCTTGACCGGATGAACTTCAAGTGTGCCAAAGCATCGACTTAGGTTAAGTTGTTCTTCAATCGTGTGGGCCGCATTTTTGAACACCATGATGCCGTTGTCGATCCAACTGCTATATAGCGTTTGCTTGATCGCTTCGTTGATAGGTTGGCTCAGGTCCAGACCGATGCATTCAACGCCGATTCCATTGGGCAGTGGTTTTATTTTAATGTTCACAGTAACTCCCTTTGAAAGTAATGAGCGTGCTTCAAATTAATTGTGCGTTCTTGAGTTCAATGATTTTCGGGCGTCGTTGCAAGCGTAGGCTTAACAGCAACATCACTATAAGTACCGCTGCCAACGAACACGTGATCCACGGAATCGCACTGGCCATGCCTGCATGTTTGGCCGCGCTGAATAGCTGTGTTGCATCCAGCCCCAATTGTTGAAGTTGGTGGGTGAGCGCAGGCGTGGGACTGTCCCCCGTGTGTTGATCCAGTTGAGTCAGCAGTGTCAGGTCGGCACCGGCTTGCCGCGCTTGTTCGCTGATTGAACGCTGCGAAAACAGGGTTGCCGCACTGCCGAAAACACTGAGGCCGAAAGTCGCGCCCAAGGGGGAGCCAACGTCCTTCATCAGGGTAAACAAGCCACTGCCACTGGCCATCCTTGTCTTGGGTATGGCGCTGATCAACAGCTTCATCAGGGCCGGGGTCTTCATGCCATTGGCCAAGCCGACTGCCATGACCAGCGCGGCGACGATCCACAGGGGGGTAGAAAGCTCGATGGTGCCGATCATCAGCATGAAGACCAGAATTACCACCATCGCGCTGACCACGATTTTGCGTAGGTCGTAACGGTCGGCGAGGTGCCCGGCAAAGGGCGAACAGAGCATGGAACAGCCATAGACGCACATGTTGATGAAGCCGACTTGCGAGGCACTGCCGCCCGGGCGTTCGCTGATGAAAAAAGCCAGGGAGTAAGTCAACCCGGACAGACACATCACGCTAAGCAGGTACAGGCCGGCTGGGAGAATGAAATCGGCCTGGCGCAGCAGCGCCACATCGATGATCGGATCGGCAACGCGTTGCTCGACTTTCCACAACAGCAAGGCGGCAAGGATACCGATGGCCAGCGCCGCACAGGTGTAGGGAGAGGAGAAGCCCAGCTTGCTGATGGCCGTCGGAATCGAGAGCAGACCACTGAGCGCCAGAAACAGCAGGCAGGATCCGGCAGCGTCGTAACCACGCTTCGTCGCTGCGACCGGTGTATGCGGAACGAAAAACCAGATCAACACCAGGCCGACAGCACCTAGGGCGCCGCTGAGCCAATAGATGATTTGCCAACTGAAGGCATCGACCAACAAGCCACCGGCCAGGGCGCCGGTGGTCGCACCGAGTGACATCGCCGCGGTAAAAATGCCCAAGGCAAGACCACGCCTGTGCTCTGGAAACAGGTAGCTGATGTAGGCCAGGATCACCGGCAGGATGCAGGCTACCCCAATGCCTTGTACCAGTCTGGCCATCAGCAAGGCGGAAAACGTCGGGCTCAGTGCCGCGGCAAATTCGGCAATGCAAAAGATGACCAGACCCATCATCACGACTTTTTTACGACCGACATTGTCGGCCAATCGCCCCATGATCGGTGAGAACGTCGTCGACCCTATGTAAAAGATCAGGATGATCAGGGCCGCAGCGTTCATGGAGGCACCGTAGTGCCGAACGATGCTGGGCAAGGCTGGTGCTTGAAACGTCATGGCTTCAATGGTCACGAACGTACTGAAAAGCAGCACTGAATAAATAATCCAGGCTGAACGGGGGGTGAGTGTTTCATGTTCTGAGTTCATGGGTTTCTCCAGAAGAACCAGATGTGCACGCTTTCTTGTTGTGCGCCTAGGCTAGGTGAGTTCTCTTCTGTTTGCGCTGACAATCATATAAGTCAGTGCTTATGTGATTAAGGTTGATCATTTCGATAGCCGGGGAATATGGTCTTTTGGCGAACTCAATTACTTAACCAGGTTATATAAGGTCGGAGCGAGACGAATGACCCCGAAGCGCAAAATGTTACTGGATTTGATAGAGAAGCCCGATGAGGCATTCTCCATGAGTGAGGCGCAACTTCTTCCTTTGCGGCTTGCGGCGGCGCAAGAGTTATTTTCACAGCGAATTGAACAGATTCCACTGCTTAAACAACGCGCGCAAGAGGCCGGTATCTCAAAAATTGAGAAACTTTCGGACTTGGTGCCGCTACTGTTTTCCCATACGGCGTATAAGTCGTACCCGGCATCTTTTGTAGAAAAAGGTCAATGGGACCGTTTATTGAAGTGGCTTGATTCGTTGTCGGTACTGGACTTGAGTGGAGTTGATGTCAGCACGGTGACCAATGTTGATGAATGGCTTGAGCGTCTGTGGGCTGCAGATCATCGAGTGCTGGCTACCAGCGGTTCGAGTGGAAAATGCTCCTTCCTTAACCATACCGCGGGTGACCAAGCCAATAAAAAGCGTCATTTCAAATACTGCGCAGCGTGGCCGGTACAGGTTGCCAGCCGTGATCGGCCAGTATTCTGGATGGGGCAGATCAAGGGCCCGAACAGTGCGGTGGAGGCTGGCCAGTTTGCGATGGAGAACTGGGGGCGCGAAGGTGCGGTGTTCACCCTGACCCAGGAGCCGCTGCGGATCAGCGAAGTCAGCAAAATGGCTTCGATGCGCAAGAAAATGGCTGACGGTACGGCAACCCCCACCGAGGTGGCCGAGTTTGAAGCCGAGTCGGTCGTCAAAGGGCAGCAGGGCACCCAGGAGATGCGTGAGTTCGCCGACCGGGTTCTGGATCATCGCCACGAGCCGATCTACTTGATCGGCTTCTGGGCGCAACACCTGGCAATCATCGAACGGGCGCGGGAGCGCGGGATTGCCAACGGCGACTTCCATCCCGACAGCATCATTGGGGCGGGCGGAGGCGTCAAAGGCATTCCTCTGCCAGCGGATTATCGGGAACAGGTCAACGCCTTCTATGGCAATGTCCGGCGCCCGGGGTTGTATGCCATGACTGAATTGTCCCAACCAATGCCACGCTGCGAACACGGGCACTATCACGTGCCACCAGGGTTGATCATGCTGCTGCTCGACGAATCGGGCGAGACGTTGCTCAACCCTGAAGCGGAGCATAAGGGGATCAAGGAGGGCCGCTTCGCGTTCCTCGACTTGGCCTATGAAGGCCGTTGGGGTGGGTTGATCACTGGCGACAAGGTTTCGGTCGATTTCACGCCGACCTGCTCCTGTGGTCGTCCGGGTCCGGTCATTCACGACACGATCGTGCGTTTCACCCAGATGGGTCAGGAAGACAATATCGGCTGTGCCGGTACCATCGATGCCTACATTCGGGGGTCGATTGCATGAATACCCTGACCGCCAAACCGATCATACAAGTCTGCCATATCGTCAAAGGCCGCGTAGTGGAAGGCGCAGAACTCGAATATGGACCGGCGCATGCGCGTTTCTCCACGCCGGCCCTGAATCTTGACGAACTGGTATGGTCGCGGCAGGAACCCGGCCCGGCATTCGACACTCCGCTGGAAGACATCCTTGCGATCCTGGCCGAGACCGGCAAGTGGTTGCAGCGCGATCCGCAAGGTTTGATGGCCCAGGCATTGGAAAACGCCATCCAAAAGAACCCCATGCACCCGCGGATCATGCAGCGCTCCTACGAAATGCTGCCGCGAATATTCGATCGTGACCGCTTGCTGTGCCAGATCGAAAATGAGCTCGGTGGCACCCGGGCCGTCGATGGCTGGTATCCGGTGGAGAATCTGGTCAGTGGCCGCCCTGCACGGATGCGGGCATTCCCGTCACGCATCCTGCATGTGATTGCCGGCAATGCGCCGGGTGTCGCGGCGGTGTCCATCGCCCGTGGCGCAGTGACCAAGGCGGTGAACCTGATCAAGTTGCCTTCCAACGATTTGTTCACGGTACCCGCGATCCTGCGTGGGATTGCTGCCGTCGCGCCCGGTCATGCCCTGGCCCGCTCATTCAGTGCAGCGTATTGGCGCGGAGGGGATGAAAAAGTCGAAAGCCTGTTAATGCGTCCGCAGTTCTTCGACAAGTTGGCCGCCTGGGGCGGCGACAGTACTTTGCGCAGCGCGAAGAACTACATCTGCCCGGGGTTCGAATTGGTCTCGTTCGACCCGAAAACCTCGATTTCGCTAATTGGTCGGGAAGCCTTCGTCTCTGATGAAATTCTTGCAGAGGTGGCCGATAAGGCCGCGGCCGATGCGACCCTGCTCGAGCAGTTGGCGTGCGCTTCCAGCCGTATTCAATTCGTCGAAGGCAGTCCCGCGCAAGTTGATCGATTCGCCGAGCTGTTGCAACAACGAATGGGCTTCGAGCGCCCCCTGTCGTCGGCTGAAGGACGACCGTTGGCCTCGCACCTGCGTGAGGAAATCGACGGCCTGCGCGGTATGTCGGCGTACTACAAAGTGTGGGGCGACTATCAGGGCGCCGGTGTGGTCATCCGCTCCGAAGAACCGGTGGATTTCCATCCGGAAGGGCGTGTGGTCAATGTGGTGCCGGTCAAGGACCTGCAAGATGCCCTGCGCTACGTGAATGTCGCAACACAGACGGTCAGCATCTACCCCGATCAGCGCAAGACGCAACTGCGTGACTTGCTGGCCTCGGCCGGAGCCCAACGAGTGACCTGCATTGGTGGCTCCGGCGGTATGGAAGCGGGGTTGGCCCACGATGGCTTTTTGCCGATGTCGCGGTTGGTCCGGTGGATCAACGACGAAGGCTGATAGGGCGCGGTCGGGTATGCGACTCGAATGGGAGAACTGATAAATGCACGATGGAAAACATCTCGCAGGTGGACTGCCCGGCCTCTCGCTGACGGGCAAGGTGGCCTTGATCACTGGCGCGAGTCGCGGTCTGGGATTTGAGATGGCCAAGGGCATGGCGCAGGCGGGGGCCGAGGTGTGGATCAACGGACGGAATCTTGCAGCGTTGCAGGCTGCGCAGCAGCAGTTGGCCGACTGGGGACTGCAGGTTTCTCTGTTGGCGTTCGATGTCGAGGATGAGCACGCGGTCGCTGCAGCTTTCGAGCACTTGCTTAAACAGCAAGGGCGGATCGATATCCTGATCAATAACGTCGGTATGCGTGATCGTCGCGGCCTGTTTGAGCTGGACCGTCAGGCCCTGCGCGCCCTGCTGGACAACCACTTGGTGGCGGCTTTCGACCTTGCCCGGACAGCATCGCGCATCATGATCGAGCAGGGTGAGGGACGCATCATCAACATGGTGTCGGTGTCTGCCTTCCTGGCCTCGGCCGGAGACGCCGCTTACATCGCTGCTAAAGGTGGCTTGGTGGCGTTGACCCGAGCGCTGGCGGCGGAATTGGGCGCTCACGGCATTACAGTCAATGCCATTGCGCCGGGCCCCTTTGCCACAGAAACCAACCGGGCCCTGGCCGAAAGCGAAAAATCTCGGACCTGGTTGGCCGCGCGCAGCTCGCTGGGGCGTTGGGGGCGGCCCGAGGAAATTGCAGGAGCAGCCGTCTTCCTCTCATCGGCATCGGCATCCTATGTGACAGGGCAGGTATTGGCTGTCGATGGTGGACTGCTGGGGCACTACTGAACCGATTCAAGTGAAGGACTAGTTTCTGCGGGAGCTGGTACGGGATAAATACGCATATATAACTGACAGATAGTTAGTTTTAGAGGGGTGGTTATGCGCTACAAATTGCTCGGAAATTCGGGTTTAAGGGTGTCACAGCTGTGCCTGGGCACCATGACCTTTGGTACGCAAAACTGGGGTGCAGAAGAGGCTGAGGCAGCGGCTATCTACACCCGGTTTCGAGAGGCGGGAGGAAATTTCATCGATACCGCTAATGAAGTCTACGCGGCGGGGCGTTCAGAAGAGGTGCTGGGGCGGCTGATGGCAGGGCATCGAGACGACATTGTGTTAGCCAGCAAATACTCATTTGCTTACCCCGGTGGCAACAACGTCAATGCGGGGGGGAATCAGCGCAAGAGTTTGCGTCGCTCGGTAGAGAGCAGTCTTCGTCGTCTAAACACGGATTACCTGGATGTACTTTGGGTTCACGCTTGGGATCGTCTGACGCCGGTCGAGGAAACCATGCGGGCCCTCGATGACTTGGTGCGCGAAGGCAAGGTGCTCTACCTCGGAATTTCCAATGCCCCAGCCTGGGTGGTCGCTAAATGCAACACCCTGGCGCACGCCAGGGGCTGGACACCCTTTGTCGCAATACAAGCCGAATACAACTTGTTGGAGCGTTCGGTCGAGCATGAACTGGTGCCGATGGCCAGTGACTTTGGGCTCAGCGTAGCAGCCTGGTCGCCACTGGCCAGCGGCATTCTCAGTGGCAAATACAGCGGTGCAAGCAGCTCCCAGAGCAGCAAGCGGCTCGATCATTCCTCTCTCAAAAAAATCGATGAGCGCAGCCTCGAGATTGCTCGAGGAGTCACGCGCATGGCCGAGGCGATCGACCGGACGCCATCACAAGTAGCGTTGAGCTGGGTGCGGGCACAACCGCGCGTTATCCCGATACTCGGGGCACGTACGTTGAACCAACTGCAAGACAACCTTGGCTGCCTGGATTTCGAGCTGACACCTGAGCAATTGCATGAACTTGATCGGCTCAATGCGCCGGCTTTGCACTACCCACACGATTTTCTCGCTAGCTACCGCTCGTTGTTGGATGCCGGGTTTGGCTCGAGGATCGATACCGGATTGTAAACCGTAGGTTCAAATCGCTCATACATGACAGTGAGGCGGAGAGTGTCTTCATGAAAACAATAATAATAAGAAAATCTGATACCGGCAGAGCCCGGCGTTGGCAGCGGGTAGGTAACCGGTCCTTGCTGTGTTTGCTCGCACCGGCAATTCCCTTGTGCGCAGACGCAGCCCTGCTGGAGCTGGACAACCCTGATTGGGAAGTACGCTTCGACAATACCGTGCGTTACAACGTTGCCTGGCGCACGGAAAAGCAGAACAAGGACTTTCTCGTCTCACCCGGGTTCGACGACACCGAAAACAAATTTGATCGCGGCGATGCAGTGACCAATCGCGTGGATCTGCTCAACGAGTTGGATGTGGCTTACCAGGGCCTTTACGGCTTTCGTGTCAGTACTGCAGGCTGGTACGACCAAGCTTACCAAGGAAGTGCCAAGCCTAACGATGATTTGATCGCAAGCGGAAACTACATCAACAATCACTACAACCACTACGCCACGCGTTATAACTCTGGACCCTCCGGCGAGTTCCTCGATGCTTTTGTATTCGCCAACGTCCAGCTCGGAGATGTCGGCGTGGGTATGAAAGCGGGCAAGCACAACGTCTATTGGGGCGAGTCGCTGTTCACACTGGGCAACAGCATTGCCTATTCGCAAGGCCCGGTCGACACCATCAAATCGGCAGCCAGCCCTGGTACTGAAGCCAAAGAATTGTTTCTGCCGATCAATCAGCTTTCTGCTTCGATCAGCCTGACCAATGAACTGACTGTTGGTTTGCAATATCTGTTGGACTGGAAGCCCTACCGCCTGGTGCCAGGAGGCACGTACTACGCAAGTTCGGACGGTTCGCGCTCGGATATCGCTTCCCCTCCGGCGTTGCTCAATGGCCCTGATGTCGAGCCAGACCACAAGTACGGCGATTATGGCGTGAACATGCGGTGGAGCCCTTCAGGGTTCGGTGGAACGATGGGGCTGTACTATCGCAAATTCGATGAAAAACTGCCGTGGAGTTTCACCGAGATTCAAGGTCGGACGCCGACTGCGGTGCGCCTGGCATATGCCAGGGGCACCGAACTATGGGGACTGAGCCTCAGCCAGAATATTGCTCAGATGAGCGTGGCCGGGGAACTTTCGTACCGCAAGAACACTGCACTGGTTTCCCGCTCCGGTTATACCGTCAGAACCACCGCGGCGGGCATCGAACCCGATTACGACGCAGTGGAAGGTGCCCGAGGTAATACCTGGCACGCGCTGATCAACAGCGTTTATCTGCTGCCCAGAACGGCTTTATGGGACGGAGGGACCTTGCAGGGCGAGCTCACTTACACCCGGCTCGATAGCATCACCGATGACCCACAGAATCGTTTCAATAAAGTCGGTCATGGCTGCACAACGGCATTCACCGACAATTGCGCGACGAAGGATGCCTGGGGCATGCAAATGCGCTTCACCCCGGAATGGCCGCAAGCCCTTCCAGGCTGGGACCTGTCAATGCCAATGAACCTTGCCTACGGGCTCGAAGGCAACAGCCCGGCACTGGGTGGCACCAACGAGGGCGCCTACACCTGGACGGTGGGTATAGGTGGCGTTTACCACAGTGTGCATAGTTTCGTACTGAGTTACATCGACTCCTATGCGCGTTATGACACCCGTCCCGACGGCACCGTGACCACCGACTACACCGCAGGGCCCGCGGTGCAGAATGATCACGGACGAGTTTCCCTGACCTACAAAACGACGTTCTGAACTGACTGGTTTCGGCCAGCCGGCGCATCCGGCTGGTCGGCATCGGGGCACTGCGCATCCGTAACGCATCTGGAGAACAATAATGAAATATGTTGAGTGCTTCATGCTGGCAACTGTGAGCCTTGGGCTTTCCCTGCATGCCAGTGCAACACCGACCGAAGATGAGATCCGCCAACTGGGTACCACGCTGACGCCTATCGGAGCCGAGATGGCCGGTAACGCGGCGGGCACGATTCCACGCTGGGACGGTGGCCTTTGTGTGCCACCGGCTGGTTATAGCCCGAAAAGAGGGGAGGCCGGCGGCGGGCCTTGGGTCGATCCTTTCGCAGGGGAAAAACCCGTGGTCAGCATTACTCCGGCGAACCTTGCGCAGTATGCCGACAAGTTGGATGAGGGGACCAAGACCTTGTTCAAACTCTATCCCGAGACATTCCACGTCAATGTTTACCCCACGCACCGAACAGCCTGCTATCCGCAATGGGTGTACGACAACACGATCAAGAATGTGCGCAATCCGAAACTGGTGGGAAAGGCGCCCGGGCTTATCAATGCACATGCGCAGATTCCGTTCCCGATCCCAAAAAACGGTTATGAAGCCATGTGGAACCAGTCCTTGCGGGTCGATACACCGTATTTGCGAGGGGACCAGGAAAACTGGCTGGTCGATGCCAGTGGCAACGTCACACTCACATCGACCAATCGGATCGAACAAAGCAAACCCTATTGGGACAACACTTTAACGTCAGTGCCCGACAATGAACCTCACTGGACGTTGGTTTCAACCACTATCGCTCCGGCAGCGTCAGCTGGCGTGAAGCAATTGCGCTACAACTTCCTCGATACAGAGAAGCAGGATCCGATGGCTTGGTCCTATGTTCCGGGCCAGCGCAGAGTGAGGCTGGCACCGGAATTCAAATACGATACGGTTTCGACTAGCTCCGGTGGCGTGTTGTTATTCGATGAAATCAGTGGCTTTGACGGGAAGATGGACAAGTTTGATTTCGTCCTCAAGGGCAAGCGAGAGATGTATGTGCCGGCCAATGACTATGCGTTCAATTCTGCGCCTGGCGAAGTGGTCAATACACCGCGCCACGCCAACCCTGATTATCTGCGGTTCGAGTTGCGGCGTGTATGGGAGGTGGAGGCCACACTGAAGCCGGGTGAGCGGCACGTGCAGAAAACCAAAGTGTTCTACCTGGATGAAGACAGCTGGGCGGTGATGGTCTACAACGCGTTCGACCAGAGCGGGAAAATCCAGAAAGTCACTTTTTTCCCAGGGTTTCAGGAGTACGACAAGCCTCAATACCGCGCCGCGCCGAATATTCTCTATGACTTTACCAAGCGCGTTTACACCAATAACACAAGGATGGGCGCTGACAAGTCCACGGGTTTCTACCGTGTTGCCCAATATCCCAAGACGTTCTTTTCGGCAGGCTCGCTGGCGGGAACCGGCGTGCGCTGATCGCGGCTGCATTGCCGACGCTTTTGGTGAGGATCGGGTCCATTAGACCGGTTGCCCGATCCAGCCTGTCGGCCGTTGAGTGTGTACGCCTTCGGCTGGCAGGTTCACCTTTTTTGATCTGCCCGGACTTCAGACCAAAGGATATTCGCAATGACCATCGTTGCAACGATTGATGATTTACAACGGCTCGCCAGCCGCAGGGTTCCACGGATGTTTTATGACCTGGTGGATGCCGGGTCCTACACCGAGACGACGTTTCGTGCCAATGAGGCGGACCTCCAGCGCATCAAGCTTCGTCAGCGCGTGGCTGTCGATGTAGGAGTACGCATACTAAGGAGCACTATGCTCGGTCGTGAAGTGGCCATGCCCGTGGCGTTGGCCCCGGCAGGACTGACCGGCATGCAGCGCGCTGACGGTGAGATTCTTGCGGCCAGGGCAGCGGAGCAATTTGATGTTCCCTTCACCCTGAGTACGATGAGCGTGTGCTCGATAGAGGACGTCGCTGCTGCTACGTCCAAGCCGTTCTGGTTTCAGCTTTATCTGATGCGCGACCGCGTGTTCGCCCGTTCCCTGATCGAGCGTGCAAAAGCAGCGGGATGCTCAGGCCTGGTACTGACCCTGGATCTGGCGCTGGTTGGCCAGCGGCACAAGGATGTGCGTAATGGTCGGGCCCATTCGCGCAATACCATGAGCCGCTACGCCAACGTGTTGAGCAAGCCGCGCTGGTGCCTGGACATGTTGAAAACCAAACACCGCAATTGCGCCAATATCGTCGGTCACGCCAAAGGTGTCAGTGACGAGATTTCGCTGCGCGCGTGGGTGGGGTCGCAATTTGATCCAACCGTGACGTGGAATGATGTTGAGTGGGTCAAGAAGCTCTGGGATGGCCCTTTGGTTATCAAAGGGATTCTGGATGAAGAGGATGCGCGAATCGTCGTGGATCAGGGGGCCGATGCCCTCATTGTTTCCAATCATGGCGGGCGTCAACTGGACGGAGCACCTTCGTCAGTCAGTATGTTGCCAGCAATCGTCGATGCAGTGGGTTCTTCTATTGAAGTGTGGATGGATGGAGGAGTGCGCAGTGGTCAGGATGTGTTCAAGGCCTGCGCTCTGGGGGCCACTGGCGTATTGATCGGGCGCAGCTACCTGTATGGGCTCGGGGCGGCGGGGCAAGCGGGCGTCACCCAGTGCCTGAGCATCATTCATAAAGAGCTCGATGCGACCATGGCCTTGAGTGGATGTGCTGACATCAATCGGGTGAGTCGAACAAATTTGATATCCGGAAGCTGGTGAGGCTGGATGGAGTAAAATAACAAATCGTTAGCTATTATTTTTTTGTGTTTTGCGTGATTCGCGCGTTTATCTGCATAAATATTTATAAAGTCTAACGAAATCAGGTGAAATTGTTTCATTGATTTCCCTGTTAGTCGAGGACGATTGCTGGCAGACTGTCATGAAAAATGATGGAGTGTCAGCATGTCTCGTCCTGTTGAAAAGCCTGGAAGAACGTTTTCGATCGACTTCACCGAGTTCCGCCTGGGGTGGAGAGTTTTGATCCTCGCCCTGATCGGGATCGGTACCTCCGTGAGTGTTGCGCCGCTATATGCCTTCGGCTCCATGATCGTACCCCTGCAGGAAGCCTTCGGCTGGACCCGTGGCGAGATACAGCCGGCCATTTCCTTTTTGTTCGCTTGCTCGGTGATCTCCATCCAGATCACCGGCTGGCTGTTTAAACGCTACGGAATACGCCCGGTGACACTGTGCTCGTTGGTGGCGTTGGCCCTGGCCTATGCGCTGATGACCTTCAACACCGGCTCCATATGGCAGTTATACGGCGGATATGCGCTGTTGGCGTTCGCCGGGCTTGGGACCATGCAGGTAACCTGGACGCAGCTGGTCAATCTGTGGTTTGACCTTAATCGCGGCCTGGCTCTGGCGATCATCCTTTCCGGCACCGGGCTGGCAGCCTTGGTGCTGCCGCCCGTACTGAGCTGGGCGATCGGGCAGTGGGGCTGGCGCGCAGGTTACTGGCTGCTGGGCCTGTTGCCATTGTTGGTAACCTTGCCGCTGTCGTTGAGCTGGCTGTCCACGGCAGCGCCGCTGATCAAGCAAATCGCGGTGGCTGAAGGGGCTGATGTCGAAGCGGTCAAGCTGCCAGGTATGGATTTACGTCAAGCCGCACGGTCACGGCGCTTCTGGATCTGTAACTTTGCGCTGCTGCTGGCGGTCACGGCCATGATCGGCATGGTGATCAATACCGTGCCAATGCTGCGCGACAAAGGGCTTTCGGCGGCGGACGCAGCCCGCGTATTCAGTATTTATGGCGTTTCCCTGGTGCTCGGCCGGGTGGTGGTGGGGTATTTGATCGATCGGTTCTGGGCTCCGGGCGTGGCCTTCGTGGTGTTAATGACGCCAGCCATTGGCTGTTTCATTTTCATGACGCAAAGCGACATGCATATTTTCATGCTCGGTTCGATTCTGGTGGGCCTCGGTGCCGGCGCGGAGATGGACATCGCGGCGTTCCTGATGGCGCGTTATTTCGGTATGCGCGACTACGCCAGGGTCTACAGCCTGCACATGGGCGTCATTGGCCTGGGTAGTACCCTGGCACCCTTCGGCTTTGCTATTCTTTTTTCCCGCACCGGAACCTACGACTCGATGCTGACCTATTGCGTTCTGGCATTCCCGCTGTGTTCGCTGCTGTTGTTGACCTTGGGCCGCTATCCGCGCTTCGACGGATCGGCAACGTTTGAGCGCTCATCCGCAGGCAAGCCGTTGGCCGTGGGCCAACCCGCCTCCCGAACCTCGCTTTGAACAACGGAATAAACACATGGCAGACGGTGCAGCTTTCCTGGCCAATCTCATGGCGGACCAGGGTATCGATCCCTTGATGCAGCACCTGGAAATTCTCGGGGCGCCTCAGATGTACGAAGAGGGGGCGCGACTTCAGGTCCGGCTCAAGGGTTTCCACATGAACGGCGGTGGCAGCACCCATGGTGGGTTGATCATGACCCTGATGGATGTGGTCATGGCCTGCAGCACCTTCGCCTCTGGGCGCGACCAGCATTGCGTCACCGTGGAGATGAAGAGCAGTTTCATGCGCCCCGGCGGGCAGGCCGGGGACGTGCTGAATGCGCAAGGTTTTCTGCGTTCGAGCAGCCGCTCGCTGGCGTTCTGCGATGCTGAAGTGCGCAACGAAGCGGGTGAGTTGCTAGCTACCGCATCCGGTACGTTCAAATACATCAAACGTCCGGTTTCCGTTCTCTGACAAGCCTGCCGGGATACCCGATGAACCCGTCTGATGTTGTGCAAGCCCGGCTCTGGAATCAGCAGGTATTGGCGGACCTGCTGTGTATCACACAACGAGATTCACTGGTTTTTACCGGTGACGTTCATGATGCCAACCTCAATGGCCGAGTCTTTGGTGGGCAACTGTTGGCGCAGGCTTTTCTGGCTGCCCGGCACTGTTGCCCGGACAAGCAGCCAGCGACGCTGCATTGTCTGTTTTTACAAGGCGCGCTACCGACGCTGCCGATTACCTATCAGGTGACGCCGCTGCAGGAGGGCAAACGCTTTGCCAACTTTCATGTCAGTGGGTTGCAACAGACGCGGCGGGTGATCGATGTTCAGGTCAGCTTTCAGGCTCCCATTAAAGGCTTCTTTCATGTCGAGGCGCCGCCGCAAGTACCAGACCCTGAAGAACTGCCCACGATGACTCAGTTGCGTCTTGGTGACCGGGCGGACTGGGGGCGGTTTGAAAAAAACTGCGCGCAATTGCGCATCGTCGAACCGCAACGTTATCTATGCCAGCCCTCAAACGAGCCGAACCTGGTCTTTTGGGTAAAATTGCACCAACGCTTGCCCGAAGATGACGCGGTGCAGGCGGCTGGCCTGGCCTATCTCAGTGATTTTTGGGTCAACAGTGCGGCGATTCTGCACCATGTCGCCCTGATCGAGGCGCGCGACCGTTTGTTTATCGCCAGCCTCAACCATTCCCTCTGGTTTCATCGCCCTTGCCGCGCCGATCAATGGCTGCTGTTCGTTTGTGACAGCCCTAGCCTGCAATCTGGACGTGCCTTGTCCAATGTGCGGATCTACGACCAGCACCGACAGTTATTGGCGTCGATTGCCCAGGATTGCCTGATGGACGAGCGCGATTGAGCCAAGCTGTTCGCACCCTTGCCATGTCACCTTGCGCCTGACGGCTCTGGAGAAATATCGCCGTGAAAAAACTTCGGGTTATCGTCTGTTATACCGGCGGCGTGGGCCGTCAAATCATCCGCCTTCTCGATGGTCATCCCAAGATTGAGCTCGTCGGTGTACTCGTTCATGACGAAAAGAAGGACGGCGTCGATGCAGGCATCCTGAGCGGCATCGGGGCCTTGGGTATGGCGGCGACACGGGATCTGGAACAGTTGCTCACCGTGCGTGCCGATTGCGCGTTATGGCACGGTACATCGTGGAACGTCGATATCGTGGAGCGCTTTCTGCGCCGCGGCATCAATGTCTATTCCGGCATCGGCGGCTGGTACCTGCAGGGAGAGCCAGAACTTGCGGCACTGGAAGAAGCCTGCCGAGCGGGTAACGCCACGCTGGTCGCAGGGGGCAACATCCCTGGTTTAATCAGTGATGTTCTGCCTTTGTTTCTTTCCGGTTACGCCGGCCGGGTCACGTCGATCCGAGCCTGGCAACGCGGCTATAACGCCCACTATCCGTCCGCCGTGCAATTGAGCCAGGGTTGCGGATTCGGCATTCCGGTGCAGCAGCAAACGAGCGGCGCGATGGTGGACAATTTATGGCTGTGGGGCATGCGTCAATCCGCTCGCATGGTGGCCGACGGCCTGGGGCTGGAATTGGACGATGTGAAAATTACCAACAAGGAATACGCGCTGGCTCCGGAGGACCTGGTGCTCGAAGCCAGTGGACTGCACATTCCTGCTGGAACTCCGGCTGGCGTGAGATGGACCTTCACCGCCTATTCCTATGGTCGTCCTTTCCTTGAAATCGTGAACGAGCAGGTTGCGTGTCTGAGGCTCGGCCCGAACTGGCGACAGCGGGCTGACGAACCCAACTGGCGGGTCGAGATTGATGGTTCGCCTCGCATCTGCTGTGAGCTGTCGGCACAGCCGGGGGAGGATGGGATGGATCACGCTGCAGCGCTGAACGCAGCGCGGGCGGTCAATTTTGTGCCGGGTGTCGTGCTAGCGGCACCAGGCTGTCGCTCCGTCCTCGATCTGCCGGCGCCACATGCCACACACTTTGCATTTTCCTGATAAAAAAAGGGCCCGCGACGGCCCTTGAAGTGATGCGCGTTGCCCTCTTCTAGTGTGCCGGGTAGTGGCGTTGGAGGAACTCGATAATGGCGGCATTGAACAGGTCGTTCTTGTCGCCAGCAACCATATGACCTGCGCCTTCCACGTCGACGAAGGTCATATGTGGAATCATCGCCTGCAATTCTTGTGCACCCTCGGGGCTGACCACATCGCTTTGTTGTCCGCGCACCAGCAGGGTTGGGATGTTGATCTTGCCAGCGGCGTCCTGCATCCGTTGTGCTATGCGGGCAACCTTCTGACGATGATCTCCGGCCATGAAGCGCGGGTCCCAGTGCCAGTACCAACGCCCGTCATCACGCAGTCTGAGGTTCTTCTCCAGCCCGCTGGTATCACTCGTTTGCTTACGATGGGGGTTGTAGGCACTGACGACCTGGGCCGCCTGTGCCAGGGAGGTAAATCCATCGGCATTACCGGTCATGAATTGAAAGATATGTTCGATTCCTTCAAGTTCCAGGCGCGGGGCGACGTCGACCAGAATCAGGCACGAGGCCAGCCTCGGCTCCGATGCACAGGCCAGCAATGAGTTGACCCCGCCCATCGACGCACCCACCAACGCGGGTGCTGCTCCCAAAGTGTCGATGACCGCAAGCAGGTCGTCGACTTGGGATTGCGGGCCGTAATCGCCGTTTTCGATCCAGTCCGATTGTCCGTGCCCTCTGGCGTCCAGGGAGATTACCCGATACCCCGCACCGGCCAGCGTCCTATGGGCCCGTGACCAGGAGTGGCGGGTCTGACCACCACCGTGCAATAGCAAAATCGGTGGGCCGCTCTTCGGGCCGGAAACATCGGCGGCCAGGCGATTGCCTGCACCGCCCGTGAACCAGACAGGTATGGGTTGCATTGCAAACTCCTTGGCCGCCGTCATTTAGCGTTTGGCCAGTTTCAGACCGGACTTTTCCCGGTCCCACGTAGTTGCGGTCACGCCTTCATCGCGCAGCTGGAACTTGTATATGCGTCCTAGCGGGCTTTTGGGCAGCGCCGAGCGGTACTCGATGTATCGGGGTACCGCATAGTAGGGCATCTGATCGGCGGCCCAGCGGCACAACTCTTCCTCGCTGAGCGCGTTGCCTGGCTTCAGGGTAATCGTGACCTTCAGCTCATCCTCGCCCAGGTCAGAGAGCACAGCGTGAGCTGCCACCTCGTCGACCGTTTCGTGTTGCAGGAATGCACTTTCAACTTCGAAGCTGGAGATGTTCTCGCCGCGACGACGCAGATAGTCTTTCTTGCGGTCGACGAAATAGAAGAAGTCATCGTCGTCGAACTTGCCGATATCGCCGGTGTGGAACCACATGTTACGCATGACTTTAAGGGTGTCTTCAGGGCGCTTCCAGTAGCCTTCGAACATGACGTTTGGTTTGCGCGGGCGAACGATGATCTCGCCTGGGGTGTTGGGTGGCAGCTCGACATCGTTGTCGTCGACGATGCGCACGTCGAAGTCTTCGGTATTGCGCAGGCCGGAACTGCCCGGCTTGCCAACAGTACCGAAAGGCAGAATGCTCGGCAGCGAGCATTCGGTGAGGCCAAAGCCGCCACAAACGGTGTGGGTGACACCGAATCGTTCCTTCCACTGTTGCTGCACCGTCTCGGGGAACGGCGCCCCCCAGACCGCCTTGACCTGGCCGCGGCAGCGCAGGCTGGATTCGTTGTCCGGTGCGCCCGCCAGCATGGGCATCATCGCGGCGAGCAATTGCACATCGTTGGCGCCGGTACGCTCTATCTGCGGCCAGAAATTGGACACAGAGAAACGTGGGTAAATGGCGATCCGGGCGCCGACCATCATGTTGGCAACGACGGTCGTGGCCACCGCGTTGAGATGGAACAGTGGCAGCGGCGACCAAGTAATGGTGTCTTCCTGGCGATTAGTAATCACCAGCATTTGCCGCGCTAGGCTGCAGGTATAGTTGTGGCTGACCATGCAACCCTTGGAAGGGCCAGTGGTGCCGCCGGTATAGATGAGCATCGCTAGGTCATGGGGCATGACTTGCACGTCCGGCTCGCTGGAGTCGTCACTGAGCAGGTCATTCCAGGCCAGCAGTGTCTGATTGATTGTCACCGTTGGGATGGCGCCGCGGTGAACCAGGGTGGTCAGTTCAGGCAGTATGTCGGCAATGGCCGCGACCCGATCGGCATAGTCACTCTCGGCAATGACCACGGCGGCGCCGGCATCACCCACTTGATGGCGCAGGAACTCACCTTTGAGTGCCGTGTTGACCGGCACACTGACAGCGCCGAGTTTATTGATGGCAAACCAGATAAAGACGGCGTCGGCGGAGTTATCCAGCAGCGTTACCACGGTCTGGCCTTTCTTGACCCCCAGTTTGCTCAAGCCATTGGCCAGGCGACAGGCGGCCTGGTTGATATCGGCAAAGCTGTAGGTGTCGCCAAGAAAATCCATGAACTGGCGGTCGCCATACTTCTCGGTAGCGCGCTGCAAGACGGCGTTGATGGTGTCTAGCTGGTCAGTGCTCCAGCCGGGTTCACGTGCTGCCATGGATCTTCACCTCGAATTTTGTTTTTGTAGGTGCCTCTCTACGCTCGGGACGAGAGCAGAGATTTCCCGCTATCTTAGCGCCAGTTCCAGACCTGCGTAACATCCGCAACTTCCAATAACTGACTGTTTGACATTTTTTAGAGTCTGCCGCAGTGTTGCAGGTGGGTCAATACTCAAGACCCTGGCAATTGCATATATGCCGGTCCGAAGTGAAGACAGGCGATGACTCCAGATCAAAAAAACAAGAGGAATTTTCATGACCACGGCTCCAGAGCGCCAAGCGATCATCTCCGGCATCGGGCAATCGGCAGTCGGACGCAGGCTTGGGCGTAGTGGCCTGGACCTGACGCTGGAAGCCATATTGGCGGCGCTGGAGGATGCCGGCCTGGACCGCAAGGAAATCGACGGTGTTGCCAGCTGGCCAGGCTACCGTGCCGATATGCCGGCGTTTTCCCCGGTGTCCATCGGCCAGGTCAAGGAATCGCTAGGCCTGGAATTGAGCTGGTACAGCGCGGGTAACGAAGCCACGCAGATGAGTGCCTTGATCAATGCCTGCATGGCGGTCGCCTCAGGCCAGGCCAGGCACGTCATCTGTTTTCGTACCGTCACCGAATCCAGCGCGTTGGCTACGGGCGTGCGTTCAAGCTCCGTTGGAGGAGAAGGGCGCGTATCGGGCTTTGGTGAATTCCAGGTGCCGTTTCAGGCTGCCTCGGCCGCCAACTGGGTGGGGTTGGTTGCCAGCCGTTATTTCCATGAATTTGGCGCGACCCGCGAGCAACTGGCGGCGGTTGCCATCAACGCCCGTCGCAATGCCGCGCTCAACCCCAAGGCTGTCTATCGCGAGCCTTTGAGCATGGAGCAGTACCTGACATCGCGGATGGTTTCGACGCCGCTTTGCCTGTACGACTGCGACGTGCCGGTCGATGGGTCGACGGTGCTGATCGTTTCTCACCGTGATACGGCGCCGGACCTGCGTTCTCGGGCGGTCAACATCGAATCAATCTGTGGCCCGTTCACCGGTCGCGACGCCTGGGATCAGATGGGCGACCTGACGCGCTATTGCGCCGAAGAGGCAGGTCGGCGGCTTTGGCAGCGAACCGATTACAAGCCTGCTGATGTGAAGGTCGCCGCGCTGTATGACGGTTTCAGTTTCCTCAGTCTGCTTTGGCTGGAGGGCCTGGGCTTCTGTGGGCGCGGTGAGGCGGCGGCGTTCGTCGAAGGCGGTCAGCGCATTGCTCTGGACGGCCAGTTGCCAATGGCCACCCATGGCGGTCAGCTGTCGGCCGGACGACTACATGGGCTAGGTCATGTGCATGAGGCCGTGGTGCAATTGCGCGGCGAAGGCGGGGCGCGGCAAGTACCGGGTCAACCGCGTCTGGCGGTGGCAAGTAATGGCGGCGGCCCTTTGGCCGGGGCCGTGCTGCTGTCCAGCGAGTAACCCTTGCCCGAAGGCTTGCGGCATTCAATCCGCAAGCCTTCGGGTACTGCTCAGGCGTGATAGAGGTTCCACTCGCCGGTGGTGGGTGAACGCGTCCAGCCGCTAGAGGCGATGGCACCGCCATCCACCGGTACGGTCAAGCCGGTAACATAGGACGACATGTTCGACGCCAGAAACACCACAACGCCAGCCAATTCATCGGTCGATCCGGTACGCCCAAGAGGGATGTAACGATCGCGGGCGGCTTTGCCGGCTTCGCCGCCAGCTTCCATATAGGGTCTCAAACCGTCGGTCATGATCATGTCTGGCGCCAATGCATGCACGCGAATGTCATGCCCGGAAAGCTCCAGCGCCATCGAACGGCTGAAACTGATCATGCCGGCCTTGCAAGCGGCGTACACGGCAAAGCCCGGCGCCGCTCGCAAGCCTTCGCTGCTGGCGATATTGATGATCGTACCGCCTTGGGCGGCTTCAACCATCACTTTCGCGGCAGCCTGGGTCGCGGTCAGCATGCTGATAAAGTTGAAGTCGATATGGCGCCGCCAGCTGCGTTCGCTTTGTTCCAGAAAACTGCCGTTGCGCACGCCGCCGGCATTATTGACCAGGATGTCGAGGCGGCCGAAATGCTCGGCAGTCCGCGCCACGGCTGCGGTGATCTGCTCCGTATGGTTGACGTCGGTTTCCAGGAACAGCGCCTGGCCGCCTTCTGTCTCGATGGCGTGCACCAACTGCTCGCCGCTGGCCCGGTCGATATCGGCGATGGCCACGTGGGCTCCGAAGCGGGCCAGGTTCAGGGCAATTCCGGCGCCGATACCATTGGCCCCGGCTGTAATCAGGGCGACTTTTCCGTCCAAACGAATGTCATTGGGTGTCATGAAGTGCTCCATGGCTGTCAGTGGCCTTAGCTTCTGAGTTCGGCTCGACCGTTATTGATGACTACTACATCGCGTTCAACGCTGCGAACCCGAAATGAGATGACCGGGCCATCGATCCAGATTTCCGTGCGGAAGGTTTCACCGGGGTACGCGGGGGCGGTGAAGCGCCCGAAGATGGACGCAATCTGGCGACCATCGAATGCACACACCGCTTGCATGATCGCGCGCCCCGCCAGACCCCAGGTGGCCAGTCCGTGCAGGATCGGCCGTTGAAAACCGGCCTTGGCGGCTACCGCTGGATCGGCGTGCAAAGGGTTCCAGTCGCCATTCAAGCGATAGAGCAGCGCCATGTTTTCGGCAGTAGCCAGATCGATGATGTAGTCAGGGGCACGCTCGGGCACGGTGTGGGGCGCTGGGGCACTGCGTTGCGGTCCGCCGAAACCGCCGTCGCCGCGTGCCAGCATGGTCTGGCTGATGGTGCACAGCGGCTCGCCACTGTCAGCCTCCAGAATGCGTCGCTCGTAAGTGATCAACGCGCCTTTGTCAGCACCCTTGTCGATGATGTCGACGACCCGCGATTTGCCAATAACCCGGGCCTCGGCGGGCAACGGCTTGTGCAAGACCAGTCCCTGCTCGGCGTGCACGATGCGCACCCAATCGAGACCTGTGTCGAGGGTGCGCGGCCAATAGCCGGGATGAGCGAGCACCACGCCCATAGTCGGTACCGCGCGCAACTCGGCTTCATACACCAGGGGCAACTGATGGGTGTCCAGCGGATCGCTGCCGTAGCCCAGGCTCAGGGCGTACAGAATACTGTCCTTGTGGGTGTAGCTCTGCTGTGTATCGGGGATCTGCAGATCAAGCAGCTTGTGGTAATCGATGGCCATGGTTCGGGTCCTCGGGCTGACAAAAAGCAGGGGTTAGGCAAGCAGCGCGCGCAACGTGCTGATCAATGCAATGGGTTGGTCGAACATCAAGTGGTGGTGTCCGTCGGGTATGGCGATGGGGCCGCGTGCATCCGCGAGGTGGCTGGCGATGCGCCGGGCCATGGTTGGGCTCACTACGACGCTGCGTTCGCCGAACACATACGCGACGGGGCGCTTGATCCTGGACAGGAGGTGTTCGCCGTCGGCCTCGCGTGCACCACCGGGTGGCAGATTGACGTCGAATTTCCAGCGCACGCCGGTAGCCGTCGTGCGCAGTGAGTGCCTTGCCACATGTTCGACCAGGCAGGGCATTGCGTCGGGCTGCTGCGGTAGTAGCCGGAAACGTGCAACGGCGCTTTCAAAGTCCGGGTATTCGCGATCACCGCGAATTTTTGCCGGCTCTCTGACCGCTTCCTGGTCGGAAAACACTACGTAGCTGTCAATGATGATCAGCTGCTCGAACAGCTCCGGACGATCTGCACAAGCACGTAGCACGCGGGAGCCACCGTAGCTGTGGCCGATTGCAATCAAGTGCGGCGTGTCCAGCCACTCGGCGACGGCAATGACATCTTCGGCCAGGGTATGCGGGCCATAACTTGTGCGGTGGGCACTGTCGCCCATTCCGGACAGGTCCAGGGCGATGACACGGTATTGGTCGGCGAAGAAGGGGGCAATGAAATCCCACCAGTGCGCGTGTCCACGAAAGCCGTGAACGAACAGCAAAACAGGTTTGTCATGTGCTTCGAAGTTCCAGGACAGCAGGTGCAGGCGGCTACCGTTGGCTTCTATGAAATGTGAGCGTCCCGGGTTGTCCAGCGCCCACTCGAACCAGGCGGGACGCCCCGTAGATTCATTGGTTTGATGCTGTGGGGTTTCGCTCATGGGGGCGGTCCTTTCAATGGCCTGTTTTCGGAATATTCCTGGCGCTATTGCAGCGCTCTGCAGCTTAGGCTAATTTGTCTTCATAGCTGATACTATGTTAGTTATTAATTCGAAGTCCAGACCAATCGCCGGTTTCGACCGGACCGAAGCGGAGTGCAGTAATGGAGCGTTTTCCTCGAGGGCAGGTGGCAATCGTCGGCGCTGCCACCTTTGGCATGGGCGAGTCCCCTGGCATGCGACCGCTGGACCTGGCAGCCAAGGCCGCCGTCTTGGCACTGAAGGACGCCAACGTCAGCTTGAAGGAAGTCGATGCATTGTTCGTCTGCACACCAGATGACGCATTGTCAGGTCTGAGCGCAGCGGAATACCTCGGCATTCAGCCACGCTTTACAGAAAACAACCGGACCGGCGGGTCGGCATTCCATTCTCATGTGATTGCCGCAACGCTGATGCTCGAAAGTGGTTACTGCGACACGGCGTTAATTATTTATGGCAGTAACCAGCGCACAGCGTCCGGCGGGCTTGTGTCCATGCGCCTGGCTTCGCCCTACGAGAAACCCTACAAGCCGCTGACGCCGCTGTCCTCCTATGCACTGGCGGCAGCGCGGCACATGCACCAGTACGGCACGACCCGCGAGCATCTGGCCGAGGTTGCTGTGGCAGCGCGCAAGTGGGCTCAGCTCAACCCTGATGCTTTCGCCCGCGACGAACTGACAATCGAGGATTGTTTGAAAGCGCGAATGGTCTCCGACCCTTTGAGCGTGCGGGACTGCTGCCTGGTCACCGATGGCGCAGCGGCGATTGTGCTGACTCGCTCCGACCGCGCCCGTGACCTGCAAGCGAGCCCGGTCTATCTGCTTGGCGGTGCTGCCGCCACCTGGTACTCCGGTGTCGATCAGTCGCAAGACCTGACAGTCACGGCCGCGCGTGAATCGGGCCAACGCGCCTACGCATTGGCCGGAGTTACGCCGGCGGATATTGACGTGGTGCAGCTATATGACGCTTTCACCATCAATACATTGCTGTTTCTCGAAGACCTTGGTTTTTGCCCGAAAGGCGAGGGCGGGCACTTCGTTTCGAACGGCAACATTGCCCCGGGCGGTTCGTTGCCGGTCAACACCAATGGTGGAGGTTTGTCCTGTTGCCACCCCGGCATGTACGGGCTGTTCACTATCGTCGAATCCTGCCTGCAACTGCGTGGCGAGGCCGGGCAGCGGCAAGTCGCCAATGCCCGGTTGGCCCTTGCACACGCAAACGGCGGCACATTGTCGAGCCAGGCCACGTTGATCCTCGGCACAGCTGAGACCCTTTGATCCACTGGAGAGAGACTTTCATGAGCGCCACTGTCACAGGCACGCCAATGCAATATGTGCACACTGAAATCCGCGATCGGATCGCTGTCGTTACCCTCAACCGCGCACCGGTCAACGCCCTCGATTCGGTTGCTGTCCGTGAGCTGACCGCCACCTTTAATGCCCTGGCGCGGTCCACCGAGGCCAGTGTGATCGTATTCACTGCACCTGGTGATCGGCTGTTTTGTGCGGGCATCGACCTCAATGACTCAGCGCGTCGACATGCTCGTACGCCAGCCGAGGGTGACACCACCATCGATCTGCTCGACCCGGGGGCGGTGGTGCGCGAGTGTTTCTGGTCGATCCTCGATTGCCCGCTACCCGTCATCGCGGCAGTCAACGGCAAGGCTATTGGTGCCGGGCTGGTACTGGTGGCGTGCTGTGATCTGATTATTGCGTCCGAGAATGCCACCTTCTCCGTTCCGGAAATCAAGGTCGGTGTGCTCGGTGGTGCGCGGCACCTCCAAAGGCTGGTCGGGCCGTTCAAGACGCGCAAGATGTTTTTCACTGGCGAAGCAGTTCCGGCGCAAGAGTTCTATCGATTGGGCGCTGTCGAGGAAGTCGTCGCACCTGAGAAGTTAATGGACACTGCCCTGGGGCTGGCCGCCAGTATTGCTCGCAACAGTCCGATTGGTTTGCGTTTGGGCAAAGAGTCCCTGACGCGGGTCGAGGACCTGGGGCTCAAGGAAGGTTATCGTATCGAGCAGGATTACACGGGCCGGGTGACGCGCTACAACGATTCCACTGAAGCGCGCCGTGCCCAAATGGAAAAGCGCGATCCGAACTGGACCTGGAGCTGATATGAAAGCCTTCGAAGTGCAATGGACCGATGCCGAAATCACGCGGGTGATGCGTAAGGTCGAAGATTGTCGGTTGCCCCCGGCGCCTGTCGATAGTGGCTGGACGCTTGGCTGTGACAGTGATTTCTTGCACCGACTGCAACGCCACTGGCTTGAGTCATTCGACTGGCAGGCTTGCCAGGACCGGCTCAATCGTTACCCGCAATTCATCGTCGAGATCGACGGCCTGGACGTGCATTTCGTCCATGTCAAAGGCGAAGCCGAAGGTCGTCGGCCATTGCTGTTGACCCATGGCTGGCCGGGTTCCCACTTGGAATTCTGGGATGTCATCGAGCCGCTAGCGTTCCCGTCACGTCATGGAGGCAGTGCGGACCAGGCCTTCGACCTGATCATCCCGAGCCTGCCGGGCTTCGGTTTCAGCGGCAAACCTGCAGGGGTTTTCGGTCAGCGTCAGACGGCAACCCTGTGGAACAAACTGATGACCGACGTACTCGGCTATCCGCGCTACCTGGCCCAAGGCGGGGATTGGGGCGCTATCGTCACGTCCTGGCTTGGTCTGGACCATGGCGATCATGTTGAGGCGATTCATTTAAACCTGTTGGGTTTTCGCTCGCTGACGCCGCCGCGCGATGACGCCGAGCTCAATTGGCAGCGACAAGCGGAAGCGGCTCAGCGGGGCTACAGCGGTTACGCCGCCGTGCAAATGACCAAGCCACAGTCGATTGCCTGGGCAACTGCCGACAATCCAATGGGCCAGGCAGCATGGATTCTGGAGCGCTTTCATGATTGGGCGGATTTGCGCCAGCGCAGCTTCGAACAGGTATTCGACCTGGACGCTTTGTTGAGCAACATCGTGCTGTATGTGATGACCGGTAGCTTCACCAGTGCGCTTTGGTATTACCCCGGGGTGGTCATAGACGGCTTCACGATCTTGCCGGCCGGTGTTCGCTGTGAAACTCCGACCACCTTCGCCCAATACTCGGGTGATGCGCTTACACCCGTACCGCCACGTAGCCGAATTGAGCTGGTGTACAACCTGACCGAGCTGACATCTCTGCCTGAAGGCGGGCATTTTGCGGCTATGGAAGTGCCTGGACACTTCGTCGAAGACATTCGCCGCTGGGGCGCATCCGTAACGACAAGCCGTTAGTCCGAGGGCATCCGCGACAATTGACGCGGAGCGAGGATCGGAATACAACTGACAAACAGTCATTTATTATTCTAGCCGTTGGGTGCCTGCGACCCGACTTGAGCACAATCAATAACAATAAGAGGAACCGTGGTGATGAAAGTCCGTCTACCCAACTTCGATTTTTCCAGTATTCGACCTCATTGGGCACCGGTTCATGAGTTTGCCCAGAGCTACAATGCATTTTCCACGGTCCCGGCGCATATCGAACCGTTTCTGGTAAAAGTCATGATGCGCGTCAAGGAAGCCCTTGGCGAAAGCCACCCGAAATTGCGTGAAAGCATCGAGATTTTCAACAAGCAGGAAGTACAGCACTGCAAGCAGCATGTGGCTTTCAACAAGATGTTGTACAAGTCCGGCTACGAAGGCATGCAAACCCTGGAGAAACCCTACAAGGATGACTATCAGCGTTTCCTCGAGACAAAATCGCTGCGCTTCAACGTCGCCTATTGCGAAGGTTTCGAGGCTATGGGCTCTTCGGCCGGGCAGGTGTTTTTCGAAGAACTGAACGAGTACCTCGAAGGTGCCGACCAAGAGGCAGTGGACTTGTGGAAGTGGCACCTGGCAGAAGAGTTCGAACACCGGGAAGTATGCTTCCAGGCCTATAAAGCGCTGTATGGCAATGGACTCTTCGCCTGGCTATACCGGGTCTGGGCCTTCGGCTATGCGGTCAAGCACATCGGTTCGCATACCGCGCGGGTGGCGGCCTACTTGACTGACAAAGATCGAGAGGGCATGACCGAGGAACAGCGCCAGGCGTCGATTGAGCGCCAGAAGCTGCTGAAGGCAAAAATCGCCAAGGCCAGCAAGAAGCGCTTGGTCAAGGTGCTGTCACCGTTCTACAACCCGGCAAAAATGATTCCATCCCCGGGCATGGCTGAGTTGCTCGCACGCTTCTCCTGATTCCGAACAGCAAAAAAGGGAGCCTAGGCTCCCTTTTTTGCTGTCCAGATGACGATGTTACTCACCCAACTGTTCGACGCGCCTGATTGCCGCTTCCAACTGGCCGGCGTTTACGGGTGGAGAGAAGCGCGCGGCACTCGGGCTGACCATGGACTTCTCCGCCAACTCATGAATTTCTTCGGCGCTCGGTTGCAATAGACCGAAATCCTGCAGTCGGGTCGGTAGTCCTATCTCCCGATAAAAACTGTACAGCTCTTCAATGAATGCCGACGGCCGTTTCTCCAGCACCAATTGAACGAGCAGGCCATAGGCAACGTGGTCGCCGTGCAAAGTACCTCGGGCGCGCTGCAAGTAAGAGAAGCCACGGGCAATCGCATGGGATACCGACAGACCGCCGTTCTCGAAACTGATCGTGCTGAGCAGTACAGTGGCTTCTATCAGCGCTTCCAGGTCGTCGGTTACCTGTTTGGCTTCTACGGCGCGTAAGGCCGGGGCGGCGTACTTGCGAATGATGCTGTAGCAGGCATCGGCGGCCATCAGACCCGTGAGCGATGCCGGGGTGCCAAGCAGGGTAGGGGCGCCGGCGGATGCACATGCTTCAGCTTCGAATTTCTTTGAAATGGCATCGCCGATACCCGCCCGCAGAAAGCGAGCCGGTGCATTGGCAATGACGCCCGTATCGACCAGCACCAAGTCCGGGTTACGTGGCAAATGAAGGATGTCCTGCATGATGTGTTCATCGTCGTAAACGGCGATAGCGGCACTGGCAGGGCCATCGTTCGAAGCGATGGTCGGCACGCTGACGCTACGCAAGCCCAGCTTCAAGGCAACACCTTTGGCAGTGTCCAGTGCCTTCCCGCCGCCTAAACCAACCACCATGTCAGCACCAAATCGCAAGCTGTCCTGTGCCAGAGCAGTAATCGCGGCATGGGTGATTTCCCCCGGAAAGACTTCAAGTGCGCAGGCAACGTCGGCTGCCTTGAAACTCGCCAGCACGCGGTCGCCCAGCAACCGGGCCATATCGGCGTCGGTGATCACCAAAGCGCTCCTACCCAGTACTTTGCAATGGCGTCCCAGTTCATCCAGTGCTGCGTCGCCCTGAACATAGCGCGAGGTTGCCGCAAATATCCGCATGGGAAGCTCCTAAAAATGAATGTCAGTTGGTTATTGTATTTTTATTTGGCTTTTTTGGCTTGCTTCACTGTTTATGCTGATATACATTCTACACATAACTGACCAAATGTCAGCTTTTGAGTGAGCTTAACAACAATAACCCGTGGAGGGTGATGATGAATTTCGCTGAATATAAGACGATTGCTTTTGAACGTCGTGGCCGTGTTCTCAACGTGACTTTCAACCAGCCCGAGAAACTCAATAGCTTCGCCGGGCCATCGCATACAGAACTGTCATGGCTGTTCTACGATCTGGTCGAAGACACTGAAAGCGACATCATCGTAATCTCCGGTGCCGGGCGCGCCTTCAGTGCTGGCGGCGATATCGAGTACATGCAGTGGCTGCATGACAACCCGACCGAGTTCTATCGCTGCGTTCGCGAAGCCAAGCGCATCGTTAACGGCATGCTTGAGTGTGACAAGCCAATCATTGCCAAAGTCAACGGTGATGCGATTGGCCTTGGGGCCACCGTCGCGGTGTTCTGCGATGTGGTTTTCGCATCCGAAACTGCACGCTTTGGCGACCCGCACAACAATGTTGGCCTGATCAGCGGCGATGGTGGTCAGATCATGTGGCCGTACCTAATGGGTTATGCCCGTGCCAAGCATTATCTGTTCACCGGCGAGAAGTTCACTGCCAAGCAAGCCGTCGAGTTTGGTATGGTCAACGCTGCCCTGCCGGCCGCTGAGCTGGACGCCTACGTCGATGCCTATGCGGACAAACTGGCGGCCATGCCGGTGCAGTCGCTGCGCTGGAGCAAATCGACCATCAACGTACCACTGCGCCAGATGGCGGCGAGCATGATGGACGTGGGTATGGCATACGAGAACGTTTCGTCGGCGAGCAAGGATCATGTCGAGGCCATCGCGGCCTTCCGTGAGAAGCGCGCACCTAAATTCAATCAGCGTTGATCAAACATGCTGAGCGCCTCTTTCGCCCAGGCAGCCTTAGGCCGCCGCGCCCTGGAGGTGCCCAGCTGGTTTAGCTGGGCTATCGCCCAGGCGGGACAATCACGTTGCGTCAGCGTCGAGGGTATCGAGCTACATTACCTGAGCTGGTCGCCACTCAATTCAGACAAGCCGGTGTTGCTGTTTGTGCATGGTCTGCGTGCGCATGCGCATTGGTGGGACTGCATAGCGCCGTTCTTCGCCGAACATTACCGGGTTGTTGCCCTCGATCTTTCCGGGATGGGTGACAGTGGTCATCGTTCGGACTATCCGTTCCAGATCGCTGCTGCCGATATCGTCGGCTTTATAGAACAGACGGGCCTGGGGCCGGTCATTGCCGTAGGCCATAGCTACGGGGGAGCGCGGGTGCTGCGTGCCTGTGCCGATCGCCCCGATCTTTTCCAGCGGCTGATCATTCTCGATGCACTGGTGGTTTACCCCGAGGACATTCCGCCCTTCGATCCGGTAAAGCCTTCGCCAAGGCGCTACTACCCGGACCGCGAAACAGCCCTGGGGCGTTACCGCCTATTGCCGGAACAGCCAGGCGCACTGCCCTACATCGTGGACCATATCGCCAGGCATTCACTGGCCGAGTATGAGCAAGGCTTTTGCTGGAAGTTCGACCCGATGTTGCCCTCTGGGGTTGCCTATGAGGAGACCGCTGCCAGTTTGCTGCCCAGGGTCCCGCGGCAGGTGGATTTCGTCTACGGCGAGCAAAGCGCGATCGTTTCCAGAGCCATGGCCGAACGCGTTGTCGCGGGGTTGCCTGATGGGCGAGGACCGTTCGGCATACCGGGCGCCTACCATCACATGATGATCGATCAGCCTCTTGCACTTATCGCGTTGATACGCGGACTTCTCGCCAATGGAGCCAAATATGAATGACCTGGTTTTGCTGGAACGTCACGGTGCCGTGGCGGTTGTGACGTTGAACAATGCCAAGACCCGTAATGCCTTGTCTCGAGATTTGCTCACCGTTCTTGCAGATTGTCTCGAGACACTTAACGACGACGTGGAATGCCGGGCAATTGTGCTCAATGGTGCCAATGGGCATTTTTGTTCCGGTGGCGATGTTTCCGGCATGTCGGCCGAGCGCCCGCTACCCGTAGGCCGTGGACGGATGGTGCTTGGGCATCGTGTGGTCAAGGCAATGGTTTCGGGCAACAAACCGGTGATCGCCGCCGTGCAAGGCTATGCCGCGGGCGCCGGGTTTTCATTGGCTGCAGCCGCCGACTATGTCGTGGCAGCGCCAAGTGCCAAATTCGTTTCATCCTTTGCCAAAGTAGGGCTGGTACCCGATCTTGGATTGCTCTGGAGTCTTCCCCAGCGCATCGGTATAGCTCAGGCACGACGGTTGTTCTACAGCGCTGCGGTGGTCGAAGCGGAGGAGGGTTTACGGTTGGGGATCATCGATACGTTGGTCGCCGATGCTGACGATTTACTGTCGACAGCACTCAACCTGGCACAAAGCTTCACCGCCCATGCACCGCTGTCGGTAGCGCTGGTACGTTCGGCGTTGTCCCGCGGCATGGGCACCCTGGATGAGGCGCTGGGTTACGAGATGGATAACCAGGCGGCGTTGTACCTGACTCAGGATCATCGTGAAGCGGTCGAGGCGTTCATGAACAAACGCCCTCCCAATTTCAGAGGGGTTTGACAACGAGGAGGTCGCCGGCTTAGGGCTGGCGACTTCGCAGTTGCAGGGTCAATTGTGTGCAAGGGCACCGAATCGCTCTCTGAACTCATCAGGTATTTGCACGACTTTCGATGCGACAAAATCGAAGAACACGAAGCCATTTTTTGCCAGGGCGATCACGCTCGCGTCTCGCTGGCGGGTAATGCGGTAAGTAAAATCCCCTCCATACGTATTCAGGTCAGCCACTCCTACCTCTATAAGCAGTTGATCATTGAAATAGGCGGGTGCCTTGTAAAGCGTTGCAAGGTCAGTGATCAGTGTACCGCTGCGGCTGTTGGCGACATCCTCGGGTGGCATTCCGTAATGGCACAGGAACAGTGTGCGTGCATCCGAAATCAAGGAAATCAACGTGTCGTTGCCCAAGTGATTTCCGGCATTGATTTCGCTCATCCGTACCCTGAACGTTGTGCTGAAACAGAACGATTCTTCCGGGAGCTCAAGTTGCAAGCGTGGCATCTATGGATCCTCAGGTCCGGGAACGCGGCATGCCCAATGCCTGTTCGGCAATCAGGCTGCGATGGATTTCGCTGGTACCGCCGTAAATAGTCATGCCGATCGACTGCCGATAGCCAAGTTCCACATGCCCCAGTCCGCTGTTTGATTGCAGCAAGGTGTCGGGTGCGCAGAGGTCCATCAAGTCGAGCGCGTCACGCTGGTACTGTTCCGTGGAAAACAGTTTGGACATCGGCCCGAATGCGGCACGGCCAGGCACTTGCTCCTGTACTCCCCAAATGGTCCGATAGCACAGGTCGCGGGCAATGGTCGTGTGTACCGCTACACGCGCCAATCGACGCTGTACATCGGCATTCGCCAACATGGGTTGGCCATCGCGCTGAGTAGATTGCGCCCATTCCAGCGCATGCTTGTACATGTTATCGAAGCTGATGCGGTACTGGTCACCGCCGTGCTCCAGTTCCAGAGTCGCGGCCATGACGGCGGTGCCGCCGTCAATGTCACCGATCCGATAGCGATCGGCGACGACAACTTCGCTCAAGTAGGTGATGTTGGTACGCTCATCCTGCAGGGTATGTACCGGATGCACTTCGATGCCCGGCAAGTCCATCGGCACCAGGAACAGCGTCAGACCCGCATGCTTGGGAACATCTGGATTCGTCCGCACCAGCAGGAAAACATAATCCGCAAGGTTGGCCGCGGTAGTGAACATCTTCTGCCCGTTGATTACCCAGTTGCCGTCGGGTGTGCGCGTGGCACGGGTCCTAGCGGCAAAAACGTCGGAGCCGCACGAAGGCTCGCTGAAGCCCAGGCAAGCCAATGCTTCGCCACTGGCAAAGCGGGGCAGGGCTTCTGTTTTGACTTCTTCGCTGGCGAAGCGCATGACGATCTGCGCTACCTGGTTGGTGATTGGGGTGGTGATGCGTTGCCAGTTGTGCGCTTCGAACACTTCCTGCAGGGCAGCCATGTCAAAAGAGTTCTTGCCTCTGCCGCCGAATTCAACTGGCCAATGAGGAAACAGCAGACCTGCGTCAGCCAGCATGCGGTTAAAGCCGGCATGGTATCCATCGACCGAATGATGGGCGTGGGCTTTCAATTCATCGGTCAGATGTGTGCGGAAAAACTCTCGGACCTCTTCGGCGAAGAGTGCAGCTTGCGGCCCATGGCCAAATTCCAGATTGACCTCACCGACGTCCGGCAGGGCGACGGTGTGGCCGTCAGTCCACAAGCGTGCGGCAACCCTGTCCAGCTCAAGCTGCGGGTCGCCATTGAGCATTCCCCAGGCTTTCGCCCGGCGGTAATACAGTTGCACGTCGTATTCCAGCGAAACGCCGTAGCCACCAAAGGTATGCAAGGCACGGGCGACCGTACGTCCTGACGATTGCGTTGACCACCACCAGGCCATCGAGGTCAGTGCTGCGGCGTCGGGTTGTTGTCGCGCTATGCTCCAGACCGCATGTCGCACCAGCAGTTGGCCGCCTTCGATTTCGGTCAGGGCATCGGCCAGTGGGTGGGCGATCCCCTGGAAACCACCGATGGCCCGACCGAACTGCTGGCGTTCGCATGAATAGGCAGCGGCTAACTTCAATGCTTGATGAGCAAGGCCCATCAGCATCGCCGCCTTGAGCAATTTCCATTCTTCCACGGCTTGTTCGAATGCGTGGCAGGCCTCGGCACCGCTGGCAATTATGTGGCTTTCGACAGTGTTGTCATCGGCGGTGAGTATCTGCAGGCTGTCAGTGCCTAAGTTAGCGCTTGGCGTTTTTGCCGCCAGGCCCGTCATGGCCAGAATGGCATCGCCCTGACGAACAAGCACTGCAACCGCTGCATTGGCACCTGGCAGGGCAATGGATCGCCCCGCGCTGTAGGGCTGCGGAGCGAGGGTGATCAGTTTGCCCTGTTTAGCCTGATCGAGCAGCGCTGTGGCTGCCGAACTGTTGAGTTGTGCGAGCAGGCGCGCCGCAGGCAGCGATTCTGCCAGAGGCACCGAGGCCAGATGGCGTCCGGCTTCCTCGGCAACCAGCAATGCCTCCAACAGCCCCATGTTTGAACCTCCGGCGGATGCCGGGATGCGCATGGTTGTGATACCGAAAGCCACCAGTTGCTGCCACAGGTCGGCGTCGAACCCGCTGACTTCTGCCGCGCGGACGCGTGCAGGGCTGGACTCAACGCTGAGCAGACGGGTGACGGAGTTGAGCAACAATTGCTGCTCTTCGGATAAATTCAAGTTCATGGCAACCTCGCTTGGGTTCAGTTCGGTTGTGCGTAGAGCTTGCGCAGTTCGATCTTGTTGACCTTGCCGGTGACCAGCTTGGGCAGTGCATCGACCACAATGATTTTCTTCGGTTTCTTGTAACTGGCGATCAGCGCGCGGGTATGTTCGATGAGGTCGACTTCGCTCGAGCTTTCGCCTTGTTTGAAGGTGATGACCGCACAGACGCTCTCACCCCACTTGGCATCGGGAATTCCGATCACCGCGCATTCAGACACCGCAGCGTGCTGAAGCAGGGCCTCTTCGACTTCCCTCGAGTAGACGTTTTCGCCACCGGTAATGATCATGTCTTTTTTGCGATCGACCAGGTACAGGAACCCATCCTCATCGAAGCGCCCCATATCACCGGTATGGCACCAGCCATCACGCAGGGTTTGCAGGGTGGCGGCATTGTTGTTCCAGTAACCGCGGAACATGGCGCTACTCTTGGCTAGAATCTCGCCCGGCTGGTTAGGTGCACACTCGTTGCCATCCTCATCGACCACTTTGGCCAGCAAGTTGGGGTAGGGTTTGCCAACCGAGCCCAGGCGCTTGCGCTCCTGCTCGGTACCATCAGGTCGATGCTGTGCCGAGGACAGCGAGAACATGCAAATTTCACTCTGGCCGAACAGGTTGACGAAGTTGCAGCCATTGAACACATCGATGGCTTTTTTCAGTACCGGCACTGGCATGGGGGCCGCGGAGTAAATGATGGTGCGTACGCTGGAGAGATCTGCCTGGTTCACGTAAGGATGCTCAAGCACCATCTGCACCATGGTCGGTGCCAGTAGCAGTATGCTCAAACGTTCCTTCTCGATAGCCTTCAGTACATCCAGCGGTTCGAACTGACGCTGAAGATAGGCAGCGCCGCCACGCACATGTTGGGACAGACTGATGACCATGCCACCCAAGTGAAACATAGGCATAACGATCAGGGTGACGTCCGGTTGCTGCATGTCGATCAACCAGGTATCGACCTGAACCAACTGCCGATACTCCCGGTGACCCCAGATCACGCCCTTAGGTTTTCCGGTGGTCCCGCTGGTGTAAATCAGGCAGCAGATGTCTTCTTCGGTGGCGCGGATCGGTGGGCCGAGCGGATCGCCAGTGGCGGTGAAGTCTTCATAGCCGATGGCCCAGTCGCTCTCACCATCGATGCAGACAAAGGTCTCCACTGATGGCATCTCATGACGCAACTGCTCCATGATCGACAGGTACTGAGCCTCGAAAAAGAACAGACGAGGCGAGCCATCACGGACAATGCTGGCGATCTCAGCCGGAGCCAACCGGAAATTGACCGGTGCGAGGATATAGCCGGCCCATTGGGTGGCAGCCATGATTTCGCCGAACTCAATTGAATTCATCGAGAGGATCCCGACCCGATCCTGATGTTGCAGTCCGGCCACATGCAAGGCCGAGCCGATCAGTTTCGCGCTGGATAGCAGCTCGCCGTGGCTGATGCTTTTTTCGCCCAGAATATAAGCCGGGTCATTGCGATAAAAGCGAGCGCGTTGTTCCAGGTCATCGGCGAAAGATAGTGGCAGATAATCACGCATACAAAGCTCCTCCGATGGGTTGCTGCAGGCTGCCGGCAGCGCGAGTCAGGTGGAAATCGCTGTCGCCAAAGCGCTTTTCAAAAAGCACAGCTGCCTTGTAATGGTGGCCTACCGCATACTCATCGGTGGTGCCGATGCCGCCATGCAACTGAATGCCCTGGCTTGCAACGAAATAGTGGGCGCGGGCAATGAATACCTTGGCGCCGGACAGTGTCTGGCGCCGGTTCTCGACAGTCCCTGAGTCGAAGGCATTGATCGCGCTGAACAACATAGCCCGGGCCTGATCGGTTTCCACGAACATCTCCGCCATGCGATGTTGCAGGGCCTGGAATTGCGCCAGAGGCTTGCCGTATTGCACTCGCGTCTTGAGATAGTCAGCGGTCATGGCCATGACCGCTTCCATGGAGCCAACGCTTGCAGCACACAGTGCCAGGATGGCGCGGTCGAGACCGGCTTCGATGGCTTGTTGCACGACTTCACCGCGCAACAACATGTTTGCGTCGCTGACCTGCACGTCCTGCAAATGCAGGTCGGCGGCGCAGCTGCCGTCGATCAACTCATAGGTGTTGGCTGTCATTCCGACAGCCGCACGGTCGACCACAAACAGCGCCGCTTCGTTGCTTTCTTCAAGGATGGCGCTCACCAGAAAGTTATCCGCCACGCCGCCATGGAACACGCGGTGCTTATGGCCATTCAAGGCCCAGCCATCGGCAACACGTCGAGCACTGCTGCGCAGCTGCACCTGGTACTCATTGCGTGAGTCTTGTTCCTGATGGGCGAGGGCCATCACGGCTTCACCGGTGGCGATCGACGCAAGCAGGCGCTGGCGTTCGCCGGTATTGTCACTCGTGCCCAGGATGTGGGCGCAGAGCACGGCTGTGTCGGCCACAGGTTCGAGCAACAGACCATTACCCAGTGGCTCCATCAGCTGTGTCAGCTCGAAACTGCTTGCACCCAGCCCACCGTCTACTTCGGCGATTTCCAGCGCCAGCCAGCCCATGTCGGCGAAGTGCTGCCAGTGTTTGCGCGAGAAATGGGCTCCACTGGTAACGGTGTGCCGACGCTCTTCGAATACATAACGTTCGCGCATGTAGCGCTCGGCACTTTCTGCCAGCAGCTTGTGTTCATCAGTGAGATCGAAATTCATGATCAAAACCCGAAAGCCAGTTTGGCAATGATGTTCTTTTGTACTTCCATGGCTCCGCCAAAAATGGTGCAAGCGCGCAAGTACATGAGGTCTGCGGTTACGCCAGGCACGTGGGCCGGCCAAAGCGGGTCGCCAGAAGGATTGGCAAACGCCTCTTCGCGGCTGTAAACCCGCAGGCTGCGTTGACCCAATGCATCGGCCATTAGCTCGGTGAGCTTCTGTTGCAGGGACGACCCTCGTACCTTCAGCACTGAGGCGCAGGCGGCAATGGGGTGCCGGCTGGGGGCTTCATGGAGTACGCGCAGTACCGACCATTCGAGCGCTTCGACTTCCAGGCGCACCTGGGTGAAGCGCCGCACGAATTCGGGATCTTGCAGCAGCGGTAAACCATTCTTGTGTTCGGCACCGGCAATCAGGCGGATGCGTTCAAGGTCTGTGCGGGCCTTATAGATGTCGGCGCTGGAGGTGCGCTCGTTGGACAGCAAGAATTTGGCCTGGGACCAGGCCTGGTTGACTTCGCCGATGATGTTTTCCCGCGGGACCCGAACGTTGTCGAGAAACACTTCGCAGGTCGAACCCTCGCCGTTGATCATCGGGATCTGTCGCACTGTGACGCCGGGCGACTTCATGTCGATGATCATCATCGAGATGCCCTTTTGCGGACGGTCACTGTTTTCCGTACGAATCAGGAAGAAGCCTTGCTCGCAGTATTGACCTTCGGTGGTCCAGAGTTTCTGGCCGTTGACCACGTAGTGATCGCCCTCAAGCACGCCGCGGGTCTTTAGCGCGGCTAGGTCGGAGCCGGCACCAGGCTCGGAGAAACCTTGCGCCCACATCTCATCGCCATTGAGGATCGGCGGCAGGTAGCGTGCCTTTTGCTGCTCGCTGCCATAGGTGTAGAGCACCGGGGCAAGCAGGCGCAGGCCTTGCCAGCGAAGTTCTGGCGCGCCGGCGACTTTGCACTCGTATTCAAAGATGTGGGTCTGCAGATGGCTCCATCCGGTGCCTCCGTATTCGACCGGCCAGTGCGGTGCGGCCCAGCCTTGTTCATTGAGCACGCGGTTCCACCAACGGCGGTCGTCTTCGTTTGGCGGATGCATGCCGGTACGGCTGCGGCGAATGACATCTTCGGTCAACTTGTCCTTGAGAAAGGCCCGGACCGACTCGCGAAAGGCCAGATCCTCGGGGGAGAGCGTCAGTTGCATGATGGTTTCCTTGGGCAAGATCCAGTTCGGTTGAGCATCAGCACGCCAGCGGACGTAGCGGCGCATCGCTGGCGCACAGCCCGAGTACGGTCTGATAGGCATCGTGAACGGCATCGCCGATGCGTCCGCCCTTGCGCGCATCGCCGATGGTCGCTACAGCGATACCAGCTTCGAGCAAGTTATTGAGTAAGGTGTCATCGGGCCTGCGTCCCTGGGCGATCAATACGCCGAGGGTCTGCAGTTCACTTAGTGCACCGTCGTTGTGCTGCAATTGCACGCGACCGTCTTCGGCAATGGCGACGATGCTGCTGTTATCGATAATGCGTATACGGGGGTTGCTGGCCAGGCGTGTATTGAGCACGCCGCGATAGATCACTTCGGCCGAGCGCGCGAGTTGTTTTGCCGGTGAGCGGCTGACCAGTACCACTGCATAACCTTTTTCACTGAGCAGCTCGGCGGTTTCGCAGCCGGTCTCGCCGCCGCCATAGACCAGCAACGGTAAGCTCTCGTCGACGGCGGGGAAGTTTTGTGTGTGCCCCATTAGCAACTCATAGGCATCGCGCACATGGCTTGAGTCGATGCCTTCGATCGGCAGGCGCAGGGCTCTGCCGCCGATTGCCAGCAATACAATGGCCGGCGCACCGGGGCCGGACAGGGTGCTGGCATCGACATGACTGCTTAGATGCACCTGCACCGCACTTTTGTCGAGCTGGCGAATCAGGTAGTTCAAGTACCAGGTCAACTTATCCTTGAAAGGCGGTGCCGCCGAGGCGATCAAACCACCGCCCAGTTCGCCGCGGCTCTCATGCAACTCGGTGGCGAAACCGGCTTGCTGCAGCATCAATGCGGCGGCCATGCCGCCAGGGCCACCGCCGACAACCACTGCGCGCTGGCCGCGAAGGCTGCCAGCGTCAGGCAAGCGATCGAGTTCATGACCGCTACGGGGGTTCTCGGCACAGCCGATGGTGCCGTGGGCGCCGGAGCTGATGGCGACGCAATAGTTGCAGGAAGTACAGGGTCGGATATCCAGCGCGGCATCGCGCCGTGCTTTATTGGCCCACTCGGGATCAGCCAGCAGCGGGCGGCCAAGGGCGATCATGTCGGCATCACCGTCACGAATGGCATTTTCCGCTGTTTGTGGCCAGCGAATCTGCCCGACGCTGATTACCGGTACATTGACCGCTTCGCGGATGCGCCGCGAATAAGGCAGGCGCCAGCCTTCGGGAGTCGACATCGGTTCGATGACCTTGTCAAAACTGGTCCAGCCCAATCCCATGGACACATGCAGCGCATCGACGCCGGCAGCCACCAGCTTAGGTGCGATGCGCACCATATCGTCGATATCCAGGCCCTTGGGGGTGAATTCGTCTGCCGAGAGTCGATAGATCAACGGACGGTCGCCGATGCTCTGGCGCACCCGTTGGATTACCCGGCGAGGAAAATTCAGACGACGCTCTTCATCGCCACCCCAGGCGTCATCACGATGATTGCTGAAAGGCGAGAGGAAGGATGTCAGCAAATAGCCATGGGCACCGTGCAATTCAAAGGCCTGATAGCCAGCCAGTACGCCTAGCTCGGCGCTGCGGCCGAAGCATTCGATCAAGTGTTCGATTTGCTCTTCGGTCATGCCGCGTGCGACCAGTCGCGTAGGATCCGAGCGTGAGCCAATATCGCTCGGCGCCCAGGGCATGCCGTCCTTGACCAGGTCACGTTTGGCGCCTTGGCCGCCATGTTGCAGCTGCAGGCAAGCCACGGAGCCAGCCGAGGTGATGGCTTCGACCAAGCGCTGATGGCCTGCTACGAAGGCGGGCGTTTCCAGCGTCAGCTGACGGTGCTCAGAGCGGCCACTGGCTGCATCCACACAGCAAAACTCCACCACGATCATGCCCGTACCGCCTTCCGCACGTTCGCGATAAAAGGCGATCTGCTGCGGCGTCACTTGACCGTCATGGCCGGCCAGATTGGTTGACATCGGCGCCATGACCGTTCGGTTGGGAATGTCCAGGTTACGCAGTCGAATGGGTTCGAACAGATGTGGGTAGGGCACGGTGGACATCAGCTGACTCCTGGCTTTTTCGCTTATCGCACGCGTGTCCACTGGGGCATTGACGTGGACGCATGAAAAGCTGCTGGTTTGTTGTTATGTGATAAAGCTGACGATATATCAGTTATTTTTCGAATGCCAGTGGTTATTACGTCCCTGTTAACTCGTAGGGCAGAAGGGCGCCTGAATCCGGGAAAATCCGCTAGTCCAATTGGACTATTCTGTCTCGGGGCGCTGACTTGACGAGTGGTACTGCACTGCTATGTAACTGTCATTCAGTAATGATCTGATGCTGATGGAAGGTCTTTTTTATCTACTAATTGGTTGATAAATATGGAAAAAGATTAAAATATAAAAAAAATCAAGAGAAAACGACTTGCCAATAGCTGACGATCTGTTAGCTTGTGACCTAGCGGTTCTGAAGGATCGTCATTGACAGCCTCAAGGTCAAATGCTCTATTTGCGCTCGTCCTTGCTGCAGTCATTTGTTCTTCGTGCCCAGTGTCTAGGCCCTCGGTTGCAGAGGGTCATAGCCGAAAATAAGAAACCGATTCGAATCGGAGAGGCAGGCAGTGAAAACAACCACAAAACGCAGCGTTAGCGGTCGAAGTGTCAGTTCCAAAAAACCGGTCTATGTGTCTTGTTCAATTGTGTTGCTGCTGGGGGCGGCTGTCGGCAACGAAGCTGCGGCGTTTGAAGTTGAAACCGGGAACCCAGATGTCAGCGTCCGCTGGGACAATACTGTTCGCTACAATGCCGGTTGGCGGATGGAAGGGCGCAATGACGACTTTGATAAGTCGCCGTTCTACGATGATACGGAGCACAAGTTCGATAAGGGCGATATGGTCACCAATCGTCTTGACCTTCTCACCGAACTTGATGTCGCCTGGAAGCAGAAGCATGGTTTCCGAATCAGTGCTGCTGGCTGGTATGACGATGCCTATCAGGACAGTGCAGAGCCCAACCCCAACCTGGTCGGTAGCGGCAACTACACCAATAACCATTACAACGGTTATGCCAACCGCTATATTGCGGGCCCTTCAGGTGAAATCCTGGATGCTTTCGCTTTTACCGGGTTTCAGCTGGGTAGCGTAGGTGTCAACCTGAAAGCTGGTCAGCACAACGTTTACTGGGGGGAGTCGCTGTTTACCCTCGGTAACAGTATCGCTTACTCCCAAGGTCCGGTTGACACCATCAAAGCTGCTACCAGCCCTGGTGCGGAAGCCAAAGAGTTGTTCCTGCCTCTCAAGCAAATTTCCACGGATGTCCAACTGACTGACGAACTTTCGTTTGGTGCGCAATACCTGCTGGACTGGAAACCGTTTCGCTTGGTGCCAGGTGGTACCTACTTCTCAAATGCTGACGGAGCACGATCCGACCTTGGTTCGCCTGCTGCGATTTTCAAGATCCCCAACGGCGATGACATTGAGCCCGACAGCCATGGTGACTTCGGCTTGAACTTGCGCTGGAGCCCCTACTGGCTGGAAGGCACGGCCGGGGTTTACTACCGCAAGTTCGGTGAGAAATTGCCATGGAGCTTTACTCAGGTCGGTATCGTGCAGGTGGCGCCAGGCCGTTTTGCAGGCGTGCCCAATGCCATCCGTTACAACTACGCTCGTGACACCGAGTTGTATGGCCTGAGCCTGACCAAAAACCTGGGCACAGTCAGTGTTGCAGGTGAAGTTTCCTACCGCAAAAACACCGCGCTGAACTCGGTAGCAGGCTACACCGTGATTTCCACCGGGGACGCCAGCTATTCCCAGGCCGAAGGTGCACGCGGCGACAGCTACCATGCGTTGATTAACGGAATCTATCTGCTACCACGCACCCCCCTATGGGAGGGAGGTACGCTTCAGGCTGAACTGACTTATAACAAGTTGGACAAAATCACTGAAAACGAGGGGCGATACAACGGGCGTGGGTACGGATGCGTGACCGCGTACAGTAAAAACTGTGCGGATGACCATTCGGTCGGTACGCAAGTAGGGTTTACTCCCGAGTGGCCGCAACTGTTTCCGGGCTGGGACGTTTCGATGCCGGTTACATGGGCCTATGGCATTGATGGCAACAGTCCGACCCTGGGCGGTACCAACGAGGGCGCTTACAACTACTCGGTCGGTATCAGTGGCAAGTGGATGAACTTGCACAACTTCACCCTCAAATGGATAGACTCGCACGCCGATTACAAAAACAATCCGGCTCGCGGCTACGTCACCAGTGACTACACGAACGGCGCGGCGGTGCAGAACGACCATGGCTGGCTGTCGTTCACTTACAAGACAACCTTTTGATTGGCTTCCCTTTACCTGCCTGATGTGAGGGTTCATCAATGAATTACAAGAATATGATGGTATGGGGGGCGGCAAGCCTTCTGTTAGCGGGCCAAGTTTTGGCCGCACCGACCGATGAAGAGATCAAGCAACTGGGCAACAGCCTCACACCTCTCGGCGCAGTCAAGGCGGGTAATGCCAATGGCGCCATTCCTTCCTGGGAAGGTGGCTTGTGCACGGCACCCGCCGGTTACAAACCGATCATGGGCGACAAGGGCGGTTCACCTTATGTTGATCCTTTCGCCAATGAAAAGCCGGTTGTGAGCATCACGGCGGCCAATATGGCGCAATACAAGGACAAGCTTGACGAGGGAACGCAAGAGCTGTTCAAACGCTATCCCGACAGCTTCCGCGTGGACGTTTTCCCAACCCATCGGACGGCCTGTTATCCGAAGTGGGTCTATGACAACACCATTTCGCGAGTTAAAAATCCGCAGTTGGCTGGTTCAGCGCCAGGCTTGGTGAACGCTCACGCCCAGTATCCGTTCCCGATCCCCAAGAACGGTTACGAGGCAATGTGGAATGCCAGCGTCAAGTTTGAACTGCCCTATTCCGAAGGAACTCAGGCGGCTTACCTGATCGATAACAACGGTGGCGTGACTCTTACCAACGTTCAGAAAATCGAAAACCGTAACCTCTTCTGGGATAACACGATCGACAAAGTGCCTGACAATCAGCCGTTCTGGGCTTTGATTGCCAGCACCCTGTCACCTGCTGCTTCTGCAGGCGTCAAGCAGATGCGTCATGCCTTCCTGGAAACTCAGGAACGCGACAACATGGCCTGGAGCTATGTTCCTGGGCAGCGTCGTGTTCGCCTGGCGCCTGAGTTCAAATACGATACGGTCAGTACGTCCAGCGGCGGTGTGTTGCTGTTCGATGAGATCAACGGCTTCGACGGCAAGATGGACAAGTTTGATTTCAAACTGGTTGGCAGGCGCGAAATGTACGTGCCGTACAACGCCTACAAAACCTGGGCGGCTGATCCAACAGCAATCAACACGCCCAAGCACTTGAACCCGGATTACCTGCGTTGGGAACTGCACCGGGTGTGGGAGGTGGAAGCAACGCTCAAGCCTGGCGAACGTCATGTGCAGAAGGTCAAGCGCTTCTATCTGGACGAGGACAGCTGGAGCATCCTGACCTACTACGCGCTGGATCAGGCAGGCAAGGTTCACCACTTGATGTACCAGCCCGCCGTACAACAGTACGAGAAACCCGGTTATCGCAATGGTCAATATGTGCTCTACGACATGACCAAGAACGTGTACTCCAACGGCTCGTTGATGGGTGCACCGAAGATGACAGGTTTCTACAAAGTTGATCCTTACCCGGCCAACTACTTCTCATCCGGTGCTTTGTCCGGCTCCGGCGTACGCTGAAACCTGGGAAGAGTCGAGCACTGTGTGCTCGACTCTTCGAACCTACCTGGCTCAGTAGTGCTGTGAGGATGAAATGGCAACTGTACGTAATATGTTCGTTCTGGCGGCAGCCCTGGTAGCAGGGCTGTCGAACCCGGTAAGTGCGCAAACGGATTTTATCGATCCACTGGATCGTCCAGCGTCTACTGTCGGTAATTTGGCTGGCGCACATCTCAATAGTGTGACCACTGCGGGCGAGCGATTGATTGCAGTTGGAGCACGCGGTCTGATCATTGTTTCCGACGATGCCGGTACCAGTTGGACCCAAGCTTCTTCCCCCGTCTCCAGCGACCTGTTGGGCGTTTATTTTCCAACCGCAAAGCAAGGCTGGGCGGTCGGCCACGATGGCGTGATTCTGCATAGCACTGATGGTGGGCGCAGTTGGGTCAAGCAATTCGATGGCGTGGCGGCGAGCAAGATGTTGACCGAGCACTTTGACAAGTTGGTTGCTGCCGGTGACGAGTCAGCCATCAGCTTTCAAGATGGCGTCAAGCTGAACTATCAGGACGGCCCTGAGCAAGCGCTGATGGGCGTGTGGTTCTCTGACGAGAACAACGGTGTCGTTGTGGGAACGTTTGGAACCATTTTCGCGACCCATGACGGCGGACGAACCTGGGAGTCCTGGATGGAACGGGTGGATAACCCGGATTTCTTGCACTACATGGCGGTCAGCGGACGCGATGATGAGATGTACATCGCTTCTGAGCGTGGGGTGGTCTTCAAGCTGGATCCTCAGGCGCAACGCTTCAGGCGCTTGGATACCGGTTATACGGGCAGTTTTTTCAGCATCAAGGCGACGCCGACGACACTGGTTGCTGCAGGTCTGCGCGGCACTGCATTCAAATCCTTGGATGGCGGCGCCACGTGGCAATCCTTGCCCACCGGAATCAATGTGGCACTCAGCGATGTGCAGAGTTTGCCCGATGGCCGTTTTTTGCTGGCCGGGGTCGATGGCAAAGTCGTTATCAGTGATGCCTCGGTAAGCAGTTTCAAACCCTTGGCGGTGTCGCGTCCTGGAAGGTTCACCAGCTTGGTGGGGCTCAAGGATGGTAGTGCCGTTAGCGTTGGTTTTTCCGGTGTACGGAAAGTCACTGTGCAATAGGCGTCAACGGCTCCAGTCTTTTCAGAGGCAAATATGGTTGATTTGAAAGCGCTGCAAATGCCTGTCATCGCGGACCCTGCCGAGTTCGACAAGAACAGCGGCAATTGGCTCGAGCGGCTGGTATTCAATCACCGCATCAGCGTGATCCTGTTCTGTGGGTTACTGACGTTGTTCTTTGGCTGGAGTGCACTGAAACTTCCAGTCAACACCAGTTTCGAAAAAATGATTCCGCAGTCTCACCCTTATATCCAGAATTATCTGGAGCACAGGGATGCACTTCGCGGTATGGGCAATGCGACCCGCATCGTGGTTGAAAACACCCAGGGTGACATTTTCGATAAGGATTACCTGATTGCCCTGCAGAAGGTCAATGACGCCGTCTACCTGATGTCGGGTGTTGACCAGGGCTGGATGCGCAGCTTGTGGACCAGCAGCCTGCGCTGGACGGAAGTGACTGAAGAGGGTTATCGCGGAGGGCCGGTCATCCCCGATCGCTGGGACGGCAGTGCGCAGTCCATGGACCGTCTGCGTGAGAATATCAATCGTGCGGGTATCGTTGGCAGCTATGTCGCCAACAACTTCAAGTCGTCGATGATTTTTGTGCCGTTGCTCGACATTAACCCTGAAACAGGCAAGCCACTCGACTACGCACAGTTTTCCCGGCAACTGGAAGCGCAAGTGCGTTCTCTGGAAACCGATAAGATCAAGGTTCACATTATTGGCTTCGCCAAGATTGTCGGTGACCTGATCGACGGATTGTATTCGGTCATGGCGTATTTCGGTTTCTCTGTGTTGATCGCAACTGCCCTGGTGCTGCTCTACACCCGTTGCCTGCGTAGCACGCTGCTGCTGGTGTTCTGCGCCTTGCTTGGGGTGGTTTGGCTATTGGGGCTGCTCAGTGTTCTGGGCTATGTACTGGACCCTTATTCGATCCTGGTACCGTTCCTGATTTTCGCCATCGGCCTGTCCCATGGTGCGCAGAAGATGAATGGCATCATGCAAGATGTAGGGCGCGGGACGCACAAGTACGTCGCTGCCCGTTATACATTCCGTCGACTGTTCATGGCCGGTTTGACAGCGTTGCTGGTCAATATCGTCGGCTTTGCCGTATTGATCATCATCGACATCCCGGTGATCCGCGACATGGCCCTGACCACCAGTCTGGGCGTGGCTATCCTGATTTTCACCAAACTGTTTCTGATCCCGGTGCTGCTGTCGTATTTCGGTGTCAGCGACCTTGCTGCCAAACGTAGCATCCAGACCTCTGAACAGTTGGAGTCGGGCCATAGCCCGATGCAGCGGATACGCGCGGGTCTGATCCGTTTGACTGAGCGTCGTCCCGCCATGTTCGCTGTTGCAGGCGCCGTGGTGTTGGCCGGGGGAGGGCTGATGATCGGACACCATGTGCAGTTTGGGGATCTCAACCCCGGTGCGCCGGAGTTGCGTCCTGAGTCGCGCTATAACCGCGATGTTGCCTTTGTGACGCAGAACTATGGCCTGTCCACTGACCAGTTCGTGGTCATGCTAAAAACCCCGGCAAATGGGTGCACCGAATTCGCCTCGCTCACTGAAGCGGATCGACTGAGTGCCCGCTTGCGCGAGCTACCGGGTGTACAGACCACGTTTTCGCCGGCCGATGGCATCCGCCTGACTACCTCCGGGCTGTTCGAGGGCAACCCTAAATGGCAGACCATCCCGCGTAACGCCAGTAACCGCACGCAGGCATTCAACATGTTTGCCACTGACCGTCCGGAACTGGTCGATCGGTTCTGCGTGATCACTCCCGTGATTGCCTACCTGGCCGACCATAAGGCGGCCACGCTGGAACGTGTGGTCAAGGAAGTGGAGGCCTACAGCGCCCAGTACAGCACCGAATCGCGCACATTTTTGCTGGCGGCCGGCAGCGCAGGCATCGAGGCGACGACGAACATTGTGGTCAAGCGCAGCTTCTGGACCCTGCACCTGGTGCTATACGGTGCCGTGGCGCTGCTTTGTTTCCTCACCTTCCGCAGCTGGCGGGCAGTGGTTGTGGCGCTGATTCCATTGATTATTACCTCTATCCTCTGCGAAGCGCTGATGGTGATGCTGAACATCGGCATCAAGGTGGCAACCTTGCCGGTCATTGCGGTTGGAGTCGGTGTTGGTGTCGACTACGCGTTGTACCTGCTCAGCGTTCAACTGGGCTTGCAGAGACATGGCCTGACGCTCGCGCGTTCGTATGAAGGTTCGCTTGATTTCGTCGGACGGATCGTGGGTCTGGTCGGTCTGACTATGGCGGCCGGGGTGATTCCATGGATCTGGTCTCCGATCAAGTTCCAGGCCGACATGGGCATCCTTCTCAGCTTCATGTTCCTCTGGAATATGGTGGGTGCATTGGTACTGATTCCGGCACTGTCCTACTTCCTTTTGCGCACGCCGGCGGATGACGCCGATCGTGACAAGGAACAAGTGACCACCGGGGAGCAGGATGCGATGCCCGCAACGGTATCTCCAGACGACGCGGACAAGCTCGCCGTCAAACTCCGTACCACCGCCTGAGTCCAGCTAAGGCACGGGGCAGAATTATCTGCTCCGTGCTTGCGCGCACCTTTAATAATCTGTGGAAGAGCCGGGGCTGCTGATGAATCTTGGTCTGGAAGGAAAAATTGCCTTTGTTTCCGGTGGCAGTAAGGGCATCGGCCGCGCGTGCTGTGAGCTGCTTGCGGCCGAAGGGTGCAAAGTGGTGGTTGTCGCGCGTAGTAGCGATGCAATCGAGCAAACGGTAGCGGCCCTGCGTGACGCCGGTGGCATTGCCTGCGGTGTGATTGCTGACCTGACCCTGCCCGGCGATGTGCAGCGAGCGGTGGGGGTTGCGCGGCAGACTTTTGGCTCGCCGGACATTGTCATCACCAACGTACATGGCGGTGAGCCCAGCGATTTTTTAGAAGGTAATGCGGATGCGTTTGTCGATGCTTTCCAGAATCTGGTGATGAGCGTCGTGCATCTCGCACGGGCGACAGTACCGCACATGCGTGAGCAACGCTGGGGGCGTCTGTTGACCATCGGCACGGCAGCAGCAAAGGAGCCGGCGTCGGGATTGAACCTGATGGCCGCAACCACCGCACGTGCGGCGGTCGTGACCCTGAACAAATCTTTGGCCGATGAGTTCGCCGTCGATGGTATCACCGTCAATACACTCGCCACTGGCTGGATCGCCACAACGACCATGCTTGATGAAGTCGGGCGCATGGCAAGGGAGCGAGGCATGGCTGCCGATGCCATGCTGCAGCGCTTGACCAAGGGCATTCCTGTTGGCCGCGCGGGCGATCCGAAAGAGATCGCCTCGCTAGCGGTGTACTTGTGCTCTTCACTGGCCGGTTACATGAATGGCTGCCTTATTCCGGTCGATGGTGGTAGCCATCGCAGTGCCTGGTAGAACTCTGGAGTTCCCTTGATCACGTCCCTTTTGCAAGCAACAACCCTCTGGCAACTGTTGGAGCGCCGAGCTGCGTTGACGCCGGACGCGCCCATGCTGATTGATGGACGCAAACATCTGCACATGAATTTCGCCCAGGCACTGGATATTGCCGGGCGGCTTGCGGCGGGCTTTCACGAGCGTGGTATCGGCTCCGGCAGCCTGGTCACCTGGATGCTGCCGACCGGCATGCCGGCAGTCATGACAGCCTTGGCCCTGGCACGTTTGGGCGCTTTGCAGAACCCGATCATCTCTCTATATGGTGAACGCGAGGTGCTCGGCATCCTTGAGCGCAATCGCTCGGAATTCTTGCTGATCCCCGACAGCGGTGAGCGTGATTTTCCGGCGATGGCCCATCAACTTTGCCAGCAGCTCGAACAGCCACCGCAGGTGATCGTCATGGGTAGTCAGTTGCCTCGCGGACGAGTATCCGGGTTACCACCGCCGCCGCAGGACGGTCAGGTCGTACGGTGGGTCTATTACACCTCGGGTACCACCTCGCAACCCAAGGGCGCCTGTCATACCGACGAGACCTTGATGATTGGTGGGCGAAACCTGGCCAGATCGATGAACGTCAGTGCAGCCGATATCGGTAGCGTGGCGTTCCCCTATGCGCACATCGGCGGTGCGATGTATACCGGTATGCTGTTGGCCGCCGGCATGAGTGCGGTGTTGCTTGACCGCTTCCAGGCGCAGGAGGCCGCCGAGATCTATCGTCGCTACAGCGTGACACTGGCAGGTGGCAGCACGGCACATTATCAACTGCTGCTTGCCGAGCAACGCCGTCAGCCAGAAGCGCCACTCCTTCCGGCAATGCGTTTGCTCTGCGGCGGCGGGGCTCCAAAACCGCCGGAGCTCTATTACCAAGTCCGTAACGAGATGAACTGTGGCTTGATTCATAACTACGGCATGACGGAAGTACCGTTGATTTGTGCCGGCTGTGAGGCCGATACCGACGAGCAGTTGGCCAATGCCGATGGAACGCCGATGCAGGGTATCGAACTGCGGATCGTCTGCTCCGGTGGGCGTCTGGCCGGGGAGGGCGAGTCGGGCGAAGTGCGTGTGCGTGGTAATGCGGTATTCAAGGGATATACCGACCCCGAATTGAATGATGCTGCGTTCGATGAAGACGGTTTTTTTTGCACCGGCGACTTGGGCATGCGCCGGGCCGATGGACGTATTGTCCTGACCGGGCGACTCAAGGATGTGATCATCCGCAAGGGCGAAAATATTTCGGCCAGGGAAATCGAAGACCTGCTGTTCACCCACCCTAAAGTGGCGGCCGTGGCGGTCATAGGCCTACCGGATGAATTGCGCGGCGAACGGGTCTGCGCCGTTGTCGAACTGAAGCCAGGTGTCCCGGCGCTGCAGTTCGAAGAGATGGTTGATTACTTCATCCAGGCGCAGGTGATGCGGCAGAAGATTCCCGAGCAACTGGAGGTCGTCGAGCAACTGCCGCGCAATCAAACATTGAACAAAATACTCAAGCACGTCCTGCGTGAGCACTACGCTCGCTGAGCGAGGCGATCACCGACTCGCTGTCGCTGAGGGTGCTATAGAGCGGCAGCAGGTTGGTCACGATGAAGTCGTGGCTTTGTGGCGTGGCACCGGCGATGCAGTCTTCCGGAACCACCACTTGATAGCCCAGGTCAGAGCCGCAGAGCGACAATCCAGAAATCGCGACATTGGTTGAAACGCCTACAGGCACCAAAGTCGTGACCCCCATGTTGCGCAGAATCGAATCCAGGTCGGTGCCGTGGAAACCCACCAGGCTGAAGCTGCGTGCATGCACGATGTCGGATTCGTGGGGTGCCACTTCAGAGACGGACTTAACATCCTCAGAACCGACGATCATTCTGTTTTTCTTGGTCGAACGCGCAATGATGACACTGGTGCGAGGCAGGTCGACATAACCCGGGCGATGGGCCACGTGAAGGTGCAATACCGGCAACCCTGCGGCCCTGAAGGCATCCGCCAGACGAGCGATGCGCGGCAGCACGCCACGTTGTTGAACCTGCTCTGCAAGCCCCGGAAAGTCTGATAGCACAGGGTCAATGACGCCAAGCTGACATTCGCTGATCAACAGCGCAGGGCGTTTTCCAGCTTCAAATCCTCTAAGCATGAATTCCTCTCAAGCAGTCTGGCCACGACGGGCAGGTTGAAATAGTGGTTGACACCAGTTGAGTATAGAATGAAAACTGACATAACGTTAGTTAATTGATGTAAGTATTCAGGAGTCTCTGATGGGAGTAATTGCGGATCAATCGCTGTCAGCCATGCTGCGCCAGTCGGCCGATGACTTTCTGACAGGATCGCACAGCCCATCGCGCTTGCGGGGCTGGATCGGCCGGGCGCGACCGGTGGAATCATCGTTATGGCATGACATTGCAGCATTGGGCTGGACCGGGTTGCTGCTTCCGGAGGCGCTAGGTGGCAGCGGACTGGGATTGCGCGAGGCGACGGTTCTCTGTGAAGTGATGGGCGAGCGTTTGTTTGCCGAACCCTTCGTGGGCTGCTGTGTGATGCCATCGTTGTTGCTTTCACAGGCGCAGGAAGGACCCGCCACCGAGCAATTGGCCGCTTGGCTGGTCAGTGGGGAACGCATGCTTGCTTTGGCTTGGCAAGAGCAGGCCAAGCAGTTGCACCCGCACCCGATTGACTGCAGGTTTGAGCAAGGTCGGCTCAGTGGCCGCAAGGTTTTTGTCCTGGGCGCCGAACAGCAAGCGGTCTTGCTGGTGTCTGCGATCGAGCACGGACAACCGGTAATTGTTGCCATTTCTGCAGATGCGCCAGGAGTACGCATTGAAGCCTTTTCCGCTGGCATCGGTGCTCAGTATCACGTCGACTTCAACCAAGCCCCTGTGCTTTACACACAGCCGTTGCTCAAAGGGCAACCGGCGCTCGATGCCTTGCAACTTAGCCTGGCAGGCGGGCGCATTACCTCGTCGGCGGAATTGGCGGGGCAAGCGGCGGGTTGTTTGCAACAGACCCTGGATTTCGTCAGCCAGCGGGTTCAGTTCGAACGCCCATTGGGCTCGTTCCAGAGCGTTCAACATCGGTGCGTCGACTTGAGCATCGAACAGACGCTGGCCAAGGCCAGTTGGCAGCATGCTCTGACCTGCCATGAACAGGCACCCTTAACTCAGGCCACTCAGGCAGCCATCAGTGCCGCCAAGGCGCGTTGTGCTCAAGCCGCCATCATCACGGGCAAACAGGCAGTGCAACTGCATGGTGCGATGGGCTTTGCCGAGGAAGTGGACATCGGCTTGTACTTGCGTGCGGCGATGTTCGGATCGGCCTGGCTGGGGACGGTCTGGGATCACCGTCGGCAATTTGCAGCGGTCAATAGCGAGAACCAACGTGAAGAAGAGCTGGCGCCATTCGAAGTGTCGAGCTCCAGTGATCCTCGTGAGTGGAGCGATGAGGAGTTTCGGGCACGGTTGCGTGCCTGGTTGGTGGAGTTCTATCCGGATGACCTGCGTCAGAACGACCGCCGGCCATTCCTGCGCCTGCGCGGCGACGACTTGACCGGTTGGCTACGCCTGCTCAACGAACATGGATGGCGCGCTCCGGCCTGGCCCCGTGAATACGGCGGTATGGGCATCTCCTTTCGCAAACAGTTGATCTACCAGCAGGAAATGGAGCGCGCAGGCGTCGGGCGAATTATCGACAACGGAGAAACACAACTTGGTCCGACCATCATCAAGGGCGGCACTGAAGAGCAACGTGCACGCATCCTGCCCAGGATCCTGGCCTGCGACGATATGTGGTGTCAGGGTTATTCCGAGCCAGGTGCTGGCTCGGATCTTGCCAGTTTGCGCACGCGGGCCGATCTCGACGGCGATGAGTTTGTCGTTAATGGGCAGAAAATCTGGACCACACACGCCGCCGAGTGCAGCCATATCTATGCACTGGTGCGCACAGGCAAGTTCGAAAAGAAGCAGCAGGGAATCAGCTTCCTGTTGATCGACCTGAGTGCCCCGGGCGTCAGTATCCGACCGATCGCCAACATCGCTGGCGAGGATGAGTTCTGCGAAGTGTTCTTCGACAACGTTCGAGTGCCAGCCAGCAACCTGCTGGGGGAATTGCATCAAGGTTGGAGCCTGGCCAAGGCATTGCTGGGCCATGAACGGATCTGGCTTGGCAGCGCGGCCATGGCCGGCAGTGCACTGGATCTGGCGCAGCGGCTGGTAACGGAACTGGGTCTGGCCGATGACCGTGGCGTGCTCGATCGACTGGCTTGTTTGCAAACCGACCTGCATGACTATCGATTGTTCTATGCGCAAATTTGCGACCGAATCGCCGAAGCTGATGAACAGCCGGGGCCAGAGGTTTCGATGCTCAAGGTTTACATATCGGAGCTGTTGCAACGCATCACCGAATTTTGCGCCGAAATCGCCGGTGACTCTGGCGGTGTTGTCGGCGATGTGCAAATCGGCTCGCTGCTCACTGACCTGCACTGGCCATTGATGATGGCGCGGCCTGTATCGATTTATGCCGGCGCCAATGAGGTCCAGCGCGACATTCTGGCCAAGGCTGTCCTGAAACTGCCCAGTGCCCCGCGCACCTGAGGCCCATGCCACCGTGAACTACCGGATAACATCATGAGAGAAGCGGTTATTGTTTCCACTGCACGCACACCGATCGGCAAGGCACATCGGGGCGCTTTGAACGACATCAAGTCGCCGAGCCTGACAGCCCATGCGTTACTGCACAGCACGCTGCGCGCGGCTGTTGATCCTACTGAAGTCGAGGATGTGATCATTGGCGCAGCGATGGGCGCTGGGACAGCAGGGCGCAACCTGGCTCGTGCGGCTGCATTGCGTGCCGGCTTTGGTGTCGGTGTTGCCGGCTCCACCGTCGATCGGCAATGTGCCTCGGGGTTGATGGCCATTGGTATGGCCGCCAAGCAGATCATGGTCGATGGCATGGACATCGTCATTGGTGGTGGCTCGGAGAACGTCAGCGCGCTGACCCCCAGCTATCTTGAGTGGGCCATTCGCGACAAGGATCTGGATCTGGTCGAGCGCGTACCCACTGCCTACATGCCGATGATCGAAACCGCCGAGTATGTCGCCAGGCAATATGGCATTTCACGCCAGGCCCAGGATGAATTCTCCCTGCAAGCCATGCAGCGCGCCGTTGCGGCCCAGGCTCGGGGTGTCTTCGCTGAAGAGATCGCACCGTTACAGGTTTCGCAGAAGCTAGTCGACAAACAGAGCGGAGAGATCAGCTACAAGAATTTCCTGTTCAGCGAAGACGAGTGCCTGCGTGCGAGCACGACTGCCGAAGGTTTGGCGGCACTCAAGCCTGTCATTGAGGGCGGAAGCATTACCGCCGGCAATGCCAGTCAACTGTCTGACGGTGCCTCGGCTTGTCTGCTGATGGAAGCGCGTGTTGCCGAACAACGCGGGTTGAAGCCACTTGGCGCCTATCGGGGAATGATCGTCACTGGCTGTGCACCAGAAGAAATGGGGATTGGTCCGGTGACAGCCATTCCGAAACTGCTGGGTAAACATGGCTTGACTGTCGGCGATGTCGGGCTCTGGGAGTTGAATGAGGCATTTGCCTGCCAGGCTTTGTATTGCCGTGACTACTTGGGAATCGATCCCGAAATATTCAACGTCAATGGCGGTGGCATTGGCCTTGGGCATCCATTCGGCATGACCGGCTCGCGGCTGGTGGGCAGCGCCTTGCTCGAAGGACGTCGACGTGGCGTACGTTTTGTCGTCGTGAGTATGTGCGTTGGCGGCGGTATGGGCGCAGCGGGGTTGTTTGAAGTCTATTCTTGAACCTTGAGCATTACTTAAAAAACCTGGAATCCGGACTGGATTCCAGGTTTTTGCATCGTCATTGAGTGCCAGGCGACCATAAGCCTAAGGCACCACTGATCCGGTCGACGGAGTGAACGATGAACGTCACAAATCAACTGGCAGCTTCTCTGGTCATTGCCTGCAGCACCGGCTGCACAACGTCATCAGAGCAGGTGGTGACTGTTCCTTTACTCGCCACCCAGCGCAACCCCGGTCAGATCGCCAATGTCATTTTGGCAAGCCGGGGTACACAAACCGGATTCAGCTTTTTCATCAGTGGTATTCCAGGCGGCGTTTCTCTGCCCTTGCGACTCTACACCTTCATCAATAAAGGTCATTGCCAGCAGCCCGGGCCAGTTGCCTATGCGATGAATGATCAGATCAATACCGAGCGTGCCGCAGTACGCGGTTGGACCTATTCAAGAAGCGCACCTATCGCCATGGCGGACCTGCTTTCAGGCGGATACTCGATCGTCGTGCGAACGGCACCGCCTGATGGAAACGTCGATATTTTCTGTGGGGATATCACGCAAGAAGGTCGGGTGAAATAGCTTTATGGGCCGGGCAGTTGAGAGTGAGTCTCCACAGCGTGTCGCAGCAGACTGCAATTGACCGGTTCGTCGGTGTCCTCCAGGACTTTCAGCGGCCCTTGGGCACTGACTGTCGCCTCGTAGAACTGCTCGCACCAGGTTCTCAGCGCGGTATAACCAGCGACGTCCTGTCTGGCATAGATCGGCCTTTGCACAAACTTCTGGTGTCTCCAGATCACAGCGTCCTCTTCGAAGAGTACACGCGTATGCCGTGCCATTTGCCGAACAGATTCAGGCATGTGCTCAGGGGACTCTGGATTGCGCCGGAAGTAGTAGCTCACGCGCAGGTCTGATTTTTCATCATCGATGGGGGTGCATGACAGCACCAGTCGACGAGCCAGTAACGGATGATCGAATATTGAGAAGTTCAGACCAACCCCGGCATTGCGTGCATGCAGCAGCATCGCGACTTCTTTGGTGACTTTCGAGCGAAAGCCCATGGTCGATTGCCAGATCGGCGTGCTGGTGTCGAAGGCCAGCAGGAGCGGGTCTTCGGGAGCGTTGTGGGCAAAGCGGAAGTGCATGGTATCGGCTGCGTTTTCGGTAATCAGTTGCGGATGAATGGGTTCATCGGGCGCGAAGACCACGGCATCGGGATAGCAGGGGTAATAATCGGCAGGATCCGCCGGGTGTTCTGGGTGATTGAATACGTCGGGCAACCAGCCGTCGCGGGGTGGACCACCTGCCGGATCGTGCCACAGGAACATGATGCCGTGCTGCTCGATCACGTCCCATTTGCGCAGTTTTTTGCGAATGGGATGGTCCTGATAGGGAATCAAGGCGTTCTCGCCCTGGGTGTTCCACTGCCAGCCATGGTAAGGGCAAGCGATGCAGTCGCCTTTCACTTTGCCGCCATAACCCAAATGGGCACCCATGTGGTGGCAGTGGGCATCAAGTACGGCAAGCTCGCCTGTTTCGCTACGGAATGCCACCAGGTCATGCCCAAGATATTTCATCGGCTTGACCGCGCCAGGAGCCAGCTCATCGCTCCAGCCGATCTGGAACCAGCCGGTAGGTTTCATGGAAAGGTTCAACATCACACGGTCCTCTTGGTTTTTTTATAATGGTGTGTTTGTTGTCATCGGTGCCGGGTGACCCAGGCGATGCGACGCGGCGCTAGAAAATCCGGAGCCATGTGCACAGTCCGGATTTTCCATGGCAAACAGGGCAGAGCGAGCCCCCTCAGGCCGCGCGCTCTGCCTCTGCCAGTAGCTCGTAGTGATGCATGCTGGTGCCAAGCGCGGCGTTGATCAGGGTCATGCGTTTGAAGTAATGACCGATGACATATTCCTCGGTCACGCCAATCCCGCCATGCAGCTGAATAGCCTGGCCGCAAACGAATTGACCGCTTTTGCCGATATGCGCCTTGACAGCCGATAGCGCGCGGTCGCGCTGTACTGCATCCAGATCAAGGCTGGCCAATGCCAGGTGCAGCATGCTGCGCGACAGCTCCAGCTCAATGAGCATTTCGCTCATGCGGTGTTGCAAGCTCTGGAAGTTCGAAAGTGTCTGGCCGAACTGTTTGCGAATTTTCAGGTAGTCACGGGTAATCCACAGCGACTGTTCCATGACTCCAACTGCTTCGGCGAACAGTCCTACCATCGCATGCGCATTGGCGTGGCTCAGCGCTGCATAGCCGTTACCTACCTTGCCTAGTACCTGGGACTCGGTCACCTCGACGTTGGTGAATACCAGGTGACTGGCCCAACGGTTATCGATCAGGCGGACATTGCGCTTGTCGATGCCGGCTGTTTTGGCGTCGATCAAGAACAGTGTGATGCCCTCGCGGTCTCCAGACGCACCGGAGGTCCGTACCGAAACAATGAACAGCTCGGCGATATTGCCACCGACCACAGCGATTTTTTCTCCGTTCAAGCGCCAGCGACCTTGTCCGGTCTCGAAGGCGCGGGTCTGGACAAAAGCCAGTTCTCCGCGCGCAGGTGCTTCTTCGTGGGCCAGCACGGGCAATGCCATACCTTCACCCATGGCCTGCAGTACCGCGTGAGCTTTCGGGTCGTTGCTGGCCAAGAGGGTTTGCGCCGCCTGGATGGCCACTGCCCAGTAGGGTTCGACACACAGCACGCGGCCGAATTCCTCCATAACCAAGGCACTTTCGATGGCCGAACAGTTCATTCCACCTAAATCTTCCGGTAGGCCTAGGGCCAGGAGCCCGAGTTCTGCCAATTGAAGCCAGTGACCGCCGTCGAAGGCGCCATTGTCGACGGTCGTGCCGCGCTGTTCGAAGGCGCAATTGTCCTCCATGAACCGACGGACGCTGTCCTTGAGCATGTTTTGCTCTTCATTCAGTTGAAAATCCATGCTCAGAGCTCCAGGAACGAACGGGCGATGATGGTGCGTTGCACTTCGTTGGCACCGCCGTAAATGGTGGTCGCACGACGGTAGAAGTAATCGGCCATGATGCCGGGCGCCGTGGTCGGGCCTGGTGGCCAGGCCTGCTGGCGTTTGGCGTTGCCCAATGGGTCTGGGTAGACGTAGCAGGCGTGACTGCCGAGTGCTTCGACTTGTAACTCGCCGATTTTTTGTAGGAGTTCCGAGCCGCGGATTTTCAGCAGCGAACCCACCGGCAAACGGACCTGACCTCCTGCTTTTTCGTGCAGGGCACGCAGGCTCAACCAACGCAATGCCAGCAAGTCGGTATCCAATTGTGCCAGGCGACTGGCGAAGCCAGGCCGGTCTATTAATCTCCGACCATCACTTTGTGGCGTATTGAGCAAGGTTCGCAGGCGAGCCAGGTGGGCATTGTTGCGCGGCCATTCGGCACTGAATGCGCGCTCGTTTTCCAGCAGGAACTTGGCGTAGGTCCAGCCCATGCCTTCCTCTCCGACCAAATTGCTGACCGGCACCCGCACGTTATCGAAGAAGACCTCGTTGAGGCTGTGGCTTTCACCGATGTCGTGGATCGGGCGAATGGTTACGCCTGGGGCCTGACGATCTACCAGGATCATGGAAATGCCGCGTTGACGCGCCTGCGGGTCGGTCTTGGCCAGAATGAAGATCATATCCGCGGTTTCAACGAACGAAGTCCAGATCTTCTGCCCGTTGATGACATATTCATCGCCGTCGCGTTCGGCACGGGTGGTCAGAGAGCCAAGGTCGGAACCGGCATTGGGTTCGGAAAAACCCTGGCCCCAAAACACATCACCGCTGAGGATGCGTGGGCCATACTGCGCTTTCATGGTGTCGCTGGCGAAGGTCATGATCACCGGACCGATCATCTTGAAACCGGCGGTATCCACCGCTGGCGCACCCGCCAGGAGGCTTTCCTCATCGAAAATGAACTGTCGCAGAGGCGACCAGCCAGTACCACCCCAGGACGTCGGCCAGTTGGCGCCAGCCCAGCCCTGGGCGTGAAGGATCTTGGTCCACTGGCGAGTGTCTTCACGCAAAGGGTGGTAACCCCTGCGGTTGCGTTCAGCCAGATCCTGGGGAAGCTTGGCTTTGAGGAAGGCACGGACTTCCTGACGGAAGCGCTCGTCTTCCTGGTCGAGGGTGAAATGCATGAGCGAGATCCTTCGGTGGCGGGCAGCGAGGGGCCGCCCGGGTCAATTATTTGGTGGCGTTGAATGGCTGGCCCTTGTCTGGCCGTGAATCCTGCGGCAAGCCCAGTACACGCTCTGCCAACGTGTTGAGCAGCAGTTCGTCGGTGCCGCCGGCGATACGCAAGCTGGGGTCGAGCCAGGCGCTGGTGAAGTCTGTCTTCGCCTGAGAGTTTTCATGCAGAACCAGGCTGTTCGGGCCCTGGATGTTCGTCGCCATCCGACTCAAAGACTGGCGTGTGCGCCCCAGTAATAATTTGCGCATGGCACCTTCAGGGCCCGGGACCTGGCCCTTGGCGAATGCCTCCAAAGCTTGGCGATGGATGGCGCGCAGGCCTTGGCGCTGGACGAATACATCGGCAATGGTGGTGCGGATTTCACCGTCATCAAGCGCACGCTTGCCATTGATTTTCGACTGTTCGGCCAATGCGATGAATTTTTCCAGGCTGGGGGCGTAGCCGGATTCGTCGGTCACCGAGTAGCGTTCGATCATCAGCGTTTCTACCGCGACCTTGAAGCCACCGTTGATCTCGCCAAGGCGCTGGTCATCGGGGACGAATACATCATCGAAGAACACTTCGTTGAGGTCACTTTCCTCGCCCAGACGGCGGATCGGCACGACACTTACGCCAGGGGATTTCATATCGACAAAGAAGTAGGTCAGTCCGGCGTGTTTGGGCAGGCTCGGATCGGTGCGGGCGACGATTACCCCCCAATCGGCGATTTGTGCCCAACTGGTCCAGACCTTTTGCCCGCTCAGGCGCCAGCCGCCTTCCACTGCAACAGCCTTTAAACGTAGCGACGCCAGGTCAGAGCCAGCCGAAGGCTCGGAAAACAGCTGGCACCAGATCAGCTCGCCACGGACAGTGGGCCTGGCCAGCCGCTCGGTCCAATAGGACGGGGCGTAGCGCAGGAAAATTGGCAGGGGGTTGTTGAGACTGATGCTGAAGTAGACCAATGGCAGGTCATAGCGCATCTCTTCTTCACTGAAGATCACTTTTTCCAGCTCGCTGCCACCCGCACCACCAAACTCCGTTGGCAGGGTGATGCAGGCGTAGCCATGCTCGGCCTTGAGGGCTTGCCAGGCACGAGCCAGGGCCAGATCCTCTTTGAAACTCAACCCGTGCCGTGCTTGACTTGCGTAAAGAGGGGCGTGCTCTGCCAGCCAGGAACTGGCGCGCTCACGATAGCGTTCGAGTGAATTGCTCATGATGATTCCACCGTTATCCATGATTCGCCGTTTCCAGACCGATTTCGTTCAGCAGACATTCACGCCAGTAGTGGATGCTGCCCAGTTCCAGGGCGAGAGTGCGTGAGCGACGATAGTGGTGATGAGGCATGGCTTCCCAGGTCATACCCATGCCGCCGTGGGTATGCAGTCCTTCCTGGGCGATATAGTCGTAGGCCTTGGTCGCTGCGATACGTGCTGCTGCGCTCAATTGACGGCTTTCTAGCAGACCGTTTTCCCAGGCATCGAGTGCGTCATTGGTGCAGCCCTTGGCGATTTCCAGCAGGCAGTAAGCTTCGGCGAGCTTGTGCTTGATCCCTTGGAAACTACCAATCTGTTGACCAAAGGCACGACGCTCGCGGGCATAGTTACAGGCGAGTTCAAGGCTGGCTTGTGCGCCACCAATCTGCTCGGAGGCACAGGCGAGGGCAGCCAGGCTCGACACCTTCAGAAGTGCTTCGACACCGCCTAGCCGAGTGGCTGGAACCTGTTTGAATTGCAGGACAGCTGCGGCACGCGCGTTGTCGACGGTATCGAATGTCCGACGTGATACTCCGGGATGTGCAAGATCGACCAGGTAGAGCTCGTTGCCTTGTTCGCCCTGCGCCTGGACCAAAGCGATATCGGCAACACTGGCAAAGGCAGCCAATGCCTTTTCACCCTGCAATAAGCCGTTGCCGGCTAACAGTGACGGACTGGATGACAAACCGCTGTCATGTGGGTCGGACAATGCCACGCAGGCGATTTTACTGCCGTTGGCCAGCCCCTCTATCAAGTTATCCCAGGTGCCTTTGGCGCATTGCAGCGCATTGGCTGCCACAGCATTACCTATAAGCGGTAATGAGGCGGTCATGCGTCCGGTTTCTTCGCAAAGCACGCCAAGGCCGCTCCAACCCAAACCCAAACCACCTGATTGCTCGGTTACTGCGACACTCGGCCAGCCCTGGTCGACGGCATGGCCCCACAAGTGCCGGTCAAAACTGGCGGGTGTATCCAGCAGCGACTTCAAGTGTTCCGGGGTGGCTTGATCTTCTAGCAGGCGCCTGGCCTGTTCGCGGATCGAAGCGAGACTTTCGGCGTGTTCTTCTTGCATGCGGACTCTCTCAGACAGGCGTGAACAGAGGTAAATGAACATCCTCAATCGCTTCGAAGACCACACGTACCCGCTGACCGATGAAGGCCGACTCGGGTGCACAACCGACGATGTTGGAGGTCAGTTGCAGGCTTTTGTGGTCGTCGAGTGAAACGATGGCGACGGCATAAGGCACAGGTTGGTCAGGCGACCACGGCTGATAATTGATCGTCAGTGCCTCGATAGTGCCCAGGCCCGAAACCGCCTGCGGTGCGAGGTTTCGGCTCAGGCACTGCGGGCAGATGATTCCTGGTGGATGCAGCCAATGGTCGCAGTCGTTGCAGCGCAGAAAGCGCAATTGGCCGTCGGCACCACTGGTCCAGAAAAACCGGTTGAGATCATCCAGCTGTGGCAATACGCGTTTGTAGGCAGTGCTCATTCGGATCTCCAGCGTTGACGGGGGGAAAGTGAACATCATGCTTGAGCTCGCATAGTGCTTCCACCGCTAGTCATGAATCGCTTAAAACTAACATGTTGTTATTTTTAGATCATCTCAAACAAAGATGCAATAGGCGCCTATAAGATGTTTGCTCGACATCATTCTGTGGCCTAAGGATGTTGCCGAAGACGCTTTTTCTATTGTATAAGCTGATACATGGTCAGTTATTAACAAGAAGAGAGGAGAATCAAGATGTCGGACGCATTAGTAGTGGTCACCGGGGCAGCAGGTGCACTGGGCCGTGTTGTCGCGCAAACCTTTCTGGAACAGGGGCGCCCGGTTGTACTGGTCGACTGCAGTGAGCAAGCGTTGCAATCGGTTTATGAGGGTATTGGTGGCGACAAGCATTTTCTGGTCGTCGACCTGACCGACACCGCCGCGACTCAGATGGCCCTAGGCAAGGTATTCCAGGCGAAAGGGCCGGCGGGTGTGTTGTGCAACATTGCCGGTGGCTTTGCCATGGGTAACGACGTGCATGACGCTGACGGCACTGTCTGGCAGCAAATGATGGACCTGAACGTCGCGACTGTGCTGAACACTTGTCGCGCCACTGTTCCGGGGATGCTGGCGGCTGGTGCAGGCAAGATCATCAACGTATCGGCCGCTTCCGCCGTCACGGGCAAGGGCTCGATGGGCGCTTATTGCGCAGCCAAGAGCAGCGTGGCGCGGATCACCGAGTCCATGGCCCAGGAGCTTCGTGGCCATGGCATTAACGTCAACGCCGTTGCCCCGAGCATCATCGACAGCGCTGCCAACCGTGCCGCGATGCCTGATGTTGATCCGGCCCTGTGGGTCTCGCCGCAGCAGTTGGCAGCAGTTTTCGGATTCCTGGCAAGTGATGCTGCTAGCGCCCTCAATGGCGCCGTCATTCCAGTGGTAGGCCTGTCCTGATTCAGCCGACTGTTATGTTAAGTTTCCTTGCGCCGTAGAACGGCCTGCCTGGTACTGATCAGGTAGGGTGAACAGCAAAATGGTGGAAGGACTTTCATGTCAGTAAAACCCAAGGGGAGGCCTCGTCGTGAATTGGATGAGGCGCTGCTCCAGGCAGCCGCCAACGAGTTTCTGGAGTTCGGTTACACCGATGCCAATCTCGGCCGTATCGCCGAGGCCGGGAAGACAACAAAGCCGGCGCTGTATCGACGTTTCCCCAGCAAGGAATTGTTGTTTGAGGCTGTGCTTGCGCACATTTCCAAGGATTTCGAACTCGATTTAGGTTTTTTGCTGGTTGATCGGCCAGTCGCACAGTTGCTCTACGAGTTGGCCCAACTGTTTTACGAAAAGCTCGGTACCCCGCGTGTCTTAGCCATGTCCCGGTTAGGCGCGCATGAAAGCGTCAGGTTTCCTCAGCTGATCATCAGTTTTCGTGAAGAAGTCATGAGCGGTTTCATGTCGCAGCTGACAGGTTGGCTCGACCAACTCAACACAAAAGGGGTTGTGCAAATACCGAACTCGATCGACGCCGCGATTATCTTTTTGACCCTTGCGGGTCGCACCCATGAGCGTTTGATGGGGGTGCAGTTGGCGCAAGAACAGGTGGAGCCTCACCTAAGAGAAATCGTGCGTTTTTTTCTCGCGGGCTACGCACCGCGTCCGGATTGAGCAGCCACTACACCGTGGCGCTGCGAAGGAATGCATACGTGATCATGAGTGTCAGTTACCCACGGGAGAGGCTATGTACGATGTCATGAACGGTGTACGTGTAATCGAAGTTGCGGAACACACTTATGTGCCAGCCGCGGCGATGGTGTTGGCGGACTGGGGCGCGGATGTCATCAAGGTTGAACGCGCGCAAGGTGGCGATGCTTCGCGGCATATGCGTCTGCCAGGCACGGATGGCCGGGTCAATCCATTCTTTGAAACCGGCAACCGCGGTAAACGGGGCATCGCCCTGGACCTGACCCAGACTGAGGGTCGAGAGCAGTTGTATCGACTGATCGAAGGTGCCGACGTGTTCCTCACCAACTTGCGTGCCGATGCGCGGGCAAAGCTGGGTATCGAGCCTCAGGACTTGCTCAAGCGCAACCCCCGTTTGATTTACGCACGCGGTACTGGCTACGGTTTGCATGGTGCCATGGCCAACGACGGCGGATTCGACTACCCCACGGCGTGGTGTCGGGCCGGTGCGGCGTTCAACCAGACGCTGGCGGACGAACCGCCACCCAAACAACCCGGATCCATCGGCGACCTTACCGGTGGCGTCACCCTGGCAGGGGCCATTGCCGCTGCCCTGTTTCGCCGCGAGCGCACCGGTAAGGGCGCAGTGGTGGACAACGCGCTTTACATGGTTGGAACGTATTTGATGTCACAGTCTCTGCTGGCCACCAGCATTGGCGTGCCGACCATTCCCATCGAGAGGCAGGAGGACAGTTCGTTCGCCCTGGCAAACAACTACCGCACTCGCGATGGCCGTTGGTTGACTATCTGCCTGTTGATGGATAAGTGGTGGCCCGATTTTGTCGCTCATATCGAACGGCCGGCGCTGCTCAGCGACCCGCGTTTCAAGGATGCGGCTTCACGGCATGCCAACTCCCGCGCGCTGGTGGGCGAACTCAACGAAGTGTTCGCCACCCGTAACTACGCAGAGTGGTGCGAACGCTTCAAGACGCTGGAAGGTGTATGGGCCCCGATCCAGAGCCCCTCTGAAGTACTGGCTGATCCTCAGGCACTGGAAAACGGTTTCATCAGCGCAGTGGACATTGATGCACAAAGCCAGTACCTGGTAGGGGTCTCGCCAGCGCAATTCGATGAGCAACCGATCGGAAGGCTCATGGCTGGCCCCGGATTTGGCGAGCATACCGACGAAGTTCTGCGCGAAATTGGTTTGACCGACACTCAACTGAGCGCATTGCGCGAAGCAGGCGCCATTCGCTAGTGAACGAAGTGAATCCCCCGCATCGACGCGCTGAGCGTGGTGCGGGGGGGCGAGTTCAGGCGATTAACCGATCGGATAGGTAATGGCTTTTTCCAACAGGTATTCTTTGAGCCAGTGTGGGCCGAACTCCCGCCCGATACCCGAGTGTTTGTATCCACCAAAGGGTGCTTTGACATAGAGATCACCGGTACCGCCGTTGATGGCCACGCCGCCTGTTCTGAGTTTTTGCGCAATGCGAAATGCGGCAGAGCGATCGGCTGACATTACCGCACCACTGAGTCCGAATCTGGAGTCGTTGGCCAGGCGTATCGCTTGCTCATCAGTGTCGAAACCGATGATCACGCCGATTGGCCCGAAGACTTCCTCTTGCGCCAGTCGAGATGCGTTGTCCACATTGTCGAAAACGGTCGGTTCGTAGAAATAGCCTTTATCAAGATGCGCCGGGCGTTTGCCACCGGCGACCAGGGTTGCGCCACTGTCTATGCCCAGTTGTACGTAGTATTCGGTCTTGGTGCGGGCACTTTCGCGGATCAATGGGCCGACGATCACACTGGGGTCCTGTGGGTCGCCAATTTTCAGTTGGCCGAGTATCGCCTTGACGGTTTCGACAAACGCAGGACGAATGGTGTTGTGTACCAGGAAACGAGTCAGCAGGGCGCAGCCTTGGCCTGCATGCAGGGAAACACTGAACGCTGCCAGGCTCGCGGCTTTGATTACATCAGCGTCATGCCTGACGATCATTGCCGATTTACCGCCTAGTTCGAGGTGGACTTTCTTCAGGGTGCTGGCTGACTGACGTAAAATGGCCGAGCCGACGGCATCGGAGCCGGTGAAGCTGATCAAATCGACCCGAGGATCCTCGGTGAGCATCGCCCCGACTTCCGGGCCACCGGTCACAACACTTAGTACGCCGTTGGGCAGTTGTGCCTCGATGATGATTTCAGCCAGCAGCAAGCCAGAGAAAGGTGTGAATTGCGAGGGTTTGATGACAACCGTATTGCCTGTCAGCAACGCCGGCACAGCTTTGACGATATTGAGCAAAAACGGGTAGTTGTACGGTGTAATACCGACCACTACACCGTAGGGTTCGAACAGAGTGACGCCGCCTCCCAGCAGATCGGGTGCCGAAGGGTCGAAGGGATTGGGTTTTGACTCTATCGCTATTGGTTCGGGCTCAATCTTTAGCGCCAGTGCAATCGCATAGTCGATAGCTTCGATAGCGCCGTTAAACTGAGCACTGTTCATCAGCATGTGTACGGCACCGACTTCCTCAATCAGTAACTGCTTGATCCGGTCCTGGCGGCTGATAATTGATGCGCGAAAACGCTTGATGGCCTCGATGCGCTCGGCCATCTGCAGGGTTGGCCAAGGGCCGTTATCGAAAGCGTTGCGGGCAGCAGCAATGGCAAGGTCGACTTCCGGTTTGCCACCCACCGGGGCCCGACCAATGATTTCTTCGGTCGCTGGATTGAAAATGGTTTCGTAGCCCTCGGAGGGGGAAACCCATTGGCCGTCGATGTAAAAGTTCTTAATGTCGGTGTAGGGCGTCGGCATTGCGGTCATCCTTTTTTATTTTTGTGCAATGGAAGGTGGCCGTATTCAGCTTGCAATCTCGGTAAGGTTCACCGATGTCGCTGCCAGCGGATTGGCCAGTTCCGCCGCGATGATTTCGGCGGCGCGCAATGCAATAGCCATGGCAGGGCCGTTGGTGTTGCCTGAGATCAATGCCGGCATGATCGACGTGTCCACCACCCTGAGCCCCGATACCCCGCGAACCTTCAGGCTGGGGTCCAATACCGATTCGGCATCGCTGCCCATGCGGCAGGTGCCGGACACGTGGTAGGCGGTACCTCCCCACTGTTTGAATGCCTCAAGGATTTCTTCATCGCTTTGTGCATCGGCGTTTGGTGTAGTAGCGCCGACGATGAACGGCGCCAAGGCCGGTTGCGAGGCAAGCTTACGGATCCAGCGGTACATGGAAATGGCGGCAGCACGATCCGTTACCGACTCCAGATAGTTGGCACAGATGTAGGGCGGTACATTGGGGTTGGCAGAGCGAATCGACACTTCACCCTGGCTTTGTGGGCGCATGAAATAGCCCCCCAGGGTCAGCCCGGGTTGCTTTTCGGGTATGACTTCATCTTCTCCGTAGGTCAGGGAGTACAGGCTGATACCGACTTGCGCGTCGGGACGGTCGAGTTCGGGGCGGGTTTTAACGAAGCCACCAATTTCATGTGCGCTATGGGTCAGCGGTCCGTTTCTGCCGGTGTAGTACTGCCACACTGAGCGCAACAGGCCCAAGCCGAAAAAGCGATGATTCAGGCTGTGACTCTTCACACGGTACTGCATGGCCAAGAAGAAATGTTCGCGCAGGTTGTGGCCCACCTGGGGAGCATCCTTGATCACGGCAATGCCATGGGACTCAAGAAGGGCAGCAGGCCCTACGCCGGAAAGCTGCAGCAACTTGGGTGATTGAATGGCTCCGGCGCAGACGAGGATCTCTTTTCCCGCGCAAATCGCGCGTTCACCCTTGTTGTCGCGTACGGTCACGCTGGTTGCACGCTTGTTTTCAAAGTTGATCCACAGGACGTCGGTCTGGGTGACGATGTCCAGGTTCGGGCGGTTGCGCACTGGATCGAGAAAGGCTTTCGCGGCACTGTAGCGCTGGCCGTGCCAGATGTTCTGGGTTTGGTAACCCAATCCACCAGGCCCGGCAGTATTGGCCAGGTTGATATCATCGACCCGAGGTGTTCCCGCCTGCACGCCCGCAGTCAGCACGGCTTCGCAGAGTGGGTCGCCTGAGGCGTGAACTGAAATCTTTAGAGGGCCACCGGAACCCCGCCCTGGCGCTGCCCCCAATATATGGCCTTCGAGCTCAACGAAATGCCGCCCCATGTTGTTCCAACCCCAACCGGTGCACCCGGCGGCTTCCCACGCGTCATAGTCCTCGGGTGCACCACGCACATAGACCATGCCATTGATCGAGCTGGACCCACCGAGGACGCGACCTTTGAGCCAGATGTCTTCAGCTTGTCGGGGGCCGCGCGAAACCTTGTAATCCCAGACATGCGGGTTTCCCGGAGTCAGCAATTTGCCTATGCCGCGGGGCATCGCAATCAATGCGTTGCTGTCATCCGGGCCGCTTTCGATCAGCAGCACGGAGACTGAGTGCAAAGATGAAAGTCGATTCGCCAAGACGCAGCCTGCGGAACCGGCACCCACAATGATGTAGTCGTATTGCTCATTCATTTTGCTGCCCCAGGTAGTTTTGTTGTTCTGTTGCTTGGGAGCTGGTGCACCACCGGACCGCCGGGTGCCGGGGTCGGTAATCGGTAAGGGTTATGACTGGCGTGGCTGTTTCAGCTTGCTTCGATCATCGCGAAGTCTTGCTTGGCCGCTCCGCACTCTGGGCAGACCCAGGTCTCGGAGATGTCGTCCACAACGTCCCGGGCGGGATGCCTTCCTCAGGCAAGCCCAGGTTTTCGTCGTAGGTAAAACCACAGAAGAAGCACTGCCATTTCTTCACTTCCATCAGCCTCTTGTTATGTTTTTGGCGTGGCGTGGCGGGGCAAGGGTTATTGACTGTTGATCAGTTTTTACCTTGGGCGAACGGTTGGATGACTTTTATACGTTACTCTTTAGTAATATAACTGCGGATTTCATGGGTGCCAACTACGCCCAGGCTTTTTTATCCGGGGGCAAGCCGGAGGGGCGGGATCTCCGAATAACTAACATGTGGTCAGATATTGTGTGGTGGCAACCCAGTCGCGCTGTGCCACCGATGATTATCTGCCTTTCCATTCGGGAGTACGTTTCTCATGAAAGGCACGCACACCGATCTGCACGTCCTCAGATGTCTGTAACCGCAACCCCGCAGCTTCGACGTCAACGCGCAGTTTTGCCTCACCGAACGCCAGGGTTTGGCGGGCAATCATCAGGGTTTCTTGAACTGCCAGTGGGGCGTTGGCAGCAATTTGCCGGGCCAGTTGAAGGGCCGTCTCCAACACGTGTTCATCGTCCACTGCGTGATTGATTAAGCCGAGCGCCTTTGCACGATCAGCTTCAAGCCGATTGCCAGTCAGTAGCAGTTCCATGGCGATGGCCGGCGCAATGCGTCGGATCAGTCGATAGATACCGCCTGCGCCAGCGATCAAACCACGCTTGACCTCGGGCAAGGTGAAGGTGGCATTTTTGCTTGCAACGATCAGGTCACAAGCGAGTGCCAGTTCAGTGCCGCCGCCAAGTGCCGCACCGCGAACGGCGGCAATCCAGGGCTTGCGCCGATTGGTATGGATCAGCCCCCCCATGCCGGCTTCGTTGATGGCGATTTGCTCGCCGATACCGGCAGCGATGTCGTCGAGATCGGCACCTGCGCAAAACGCCAGAGGCCCGGAGCCTGTCAGGACTACGACGCGGATGTCCGGGTTGGTTTCAGTCTTTTCGACCATGTGGGCGAGGGCGCGCGAAGCGCTGACGTTGAGAGCATTGCGCTTGTTCGGGCGATTGAGGGTGATCAGCGCAATACCGCCTTGTAGGTCCTGATAAATGACTTCTTCGTTCACGATTGCTTCCAGTGTCTGAGGTGGGTATAACTGATGATATGACAGTTATTTTCAGGCTGGTACCCATCCCAGACATGGAACACTTATGAAAGCGTTGCTGTGCAAAGCATTCGGCACCGCCGACAGCCTAGTCCTGGAAGATATCGTGAGCCCTGTGCCAGAGAGCGATGAAATCCTTATCGATGTGCACATGGCCGGCGTTAACTTTCCCGATATTTTGCTTATCGAAGGCAAATACCAGATCAAGCCGCCATTTCCCTTTGCGCCGGGAGGCGAGGCGGCCGGTGTAGTCGCCGCGGTGGGGGCGGGTGTCAGCCATTTGCAGCCGGGTGACAAAGTCATGGCGTTGACCGGCTGGGGCAGTTTCGCCGAGCAGGTTGTAGTACAAGCAAAAAATGTCATGCCGATGCCGGCCAGTATGGATTTTGCCGGCGCAGCAGGTTTCGGTGTGACCTATGGCACGTCAATGCATGCTTTGTGTCAGCGTGCCAGGCTGCAAAAGGGCGAAACCTTGTTGGTGCTGGGAGCTTCTGGAGGTGTGGGCCTTGCTGCCGTGGAGATCGGCAGGGCGATGGGAGCACACGTCATTGCGGCCGCCAGCAGCAGGCAAAAACTGGAAGTTGCTCGAGCGGCAGGTGCTCACGAGCTCATCTGTTATGGCAACGGCAGCCTCAAAGAGCAGGTCAATGCACTGACCGAAGGCCGGGGTGCTGACGTGATCTTCGATCCGGTGGGCGGCGATTTGTTCGATCAAGCGATCCGCGCTATTGCCTGGAATGGCCGTTTGTTGGTGATCGGTTTTGCAAGCGGGCGCATTCCACAATTGCCGGTCAACCTCACGCTGCTCAAGGGCGCGGCTGTCTTGGGCGTGTTCTGGGGGGCTTTCACCCAGCACCAGCCGCAAGAAAACCAGGCCAACTACCGGCAGTTGTTTGCCTGGCACGCAGAAGGCAAGTTGCGTCCATTGGTTTCACAGCACTATGCATTGGCTCGCGCAGGTGATGCGCTCGAAGCGCTACGTCTGCGCAAGGCGGTCGGCAAGCTTGTGGTCGAAATACGAAAGGGGAGTAGCTGATGGTTATTGTGGAAACGGTTCTCGCGCTTCGCACGCTGGTGGGGGGCGCACGGAGCGACAACAAGAAAGTTGCGCTCGTCGCTACGATGGGCAACCTGCATGAAGGGCACGTAGCGTTGATTAACGTCGCCAAGCAACACGCTGATTTCGTTGTGGCGACTATTTTTGTAAACCCCCTGCAATTCGGGCCTACGGAGGATTTGGAAAAATATCCTCGGACACCAGAGGCAGACCAGTCCAAGTTAAAAGACGCTGGCTGTGATTTGCTGTTTTTACCCGATGTGGCTGAGATGTATCCCGAGGGATTTGAGGCTCAACCGATGGTCAGTGTCCCGAGAGTATCAGACGGGCTTTGTGGTGCGGCTCGGCCGGGACATTTCAATGGAATGGCGACCGTCGTCAATAAGATGTTCAACGTTGTTCAGCCAGACATAGCCGTATTTGGGGAGAAGGATTATCAGCAGTTGGCCGTCATAAGGTCGATGGTCAGAAACCTGAACATCCCGATCGAAATTTTGGGTGCTCCTACCGTCCGGGCCGCTGATGGTCTGGCGCTCTCGTCCCGTAATGGATACCTCAATGAGCAGGAGCGCGCCGCTGCTCCGATCCTTTATCAATGCCTCAAGGACGTTGCCCTGTCTTTACAGCGCGGATGTCTGGACGTTGAACAACTGCTGGATGAGCAATGTAAGCGCATAACCTCCTCTGGGTTTCAGTTGGAGTATCTGGAAATAAGGAACGCGTATGATTTGAGCCTTACGTCGGAAACGTCCGGCCATCTTGTTATTCTCGTCGCGGCGCGTCTAGGGAAGACTCGGCTTATTGATAATGTTGTGGTCAGCGTAAGCGAGTTATAACGGACTGCCGCGCCGTTGCCGGCAACTCGCAAGGGTCCACGGTGGCATTTTCTCACTTCCACAGAACGTCGCCCCAAGTACTGCTCGACTCTGAAGAAGCCTGCCTGCGGGACAACGCCGGAAACTGGCAGCAACGGCTGTCACGCAAGCGCTAGGCTGACTGATCGATATTGGCTGAAGCAGCCTCTGTCGCGGCGTCAGGGGTTTAACTCGGTCGCAGCTTGAAGCGACAGACATGACCGCCCCGCACCATGCATTCGGTGTGCTCGACTTCACCACCGCCCAACGCGCCGATCAAGGCCAGGTCCAGCTCGCAGACCACGGGATGCGCGGCGGCGAGGCGGTGGAATACGCAGTTGTGCGCAACAATTTCCTTGTCGTTCGAGGTGCGAAAGATCACCTCGGCTTCATAGCCCGCATGGTTCATGTGCTGGACGATTTTGGCCTCATCCACCACCTGCTGCTCACGGTCGAGCGCCAGTTTGCGGCCCATGCTGCGCATCAGCGACGCGAGGGCATCAGGGCCGATGATGTCGGCCACTTCGTCGATCAGCACGCTGGCGAGCAACAGATACTGGCGAGGGAATTGCTCCTTCGCATGGTCCGTGAGCCGATACAGCTGCTCCGGACGCCGGCCTGTCGGACGGGTTTCGCCGCGCAGCACCAACCCGTCACGCTCCAGCGCCGCCAGATGTTGGCGAATCGCTGTACGGGTGACTGACAGATGGTCGGCCAACTCGTCAATGCTCATGCCACTGGCGTGGTACAGCAACGCATTGAGCAAGTCCTGCTGTGTGCGGCCCAGTCCTTCAAGCATGGTATGCCTCGCGCGGTATCAGAATTTGTCCGGGAACTGCTTGACCAGCGCGGCCGTCAGCGCCTCAGCCAGCGACACTATATGGGTACGCATCATCTGCCAGGTGCCAGCCTCGCCAGCGTAGTCGTGTGCGGCGAGTTGATCGACCTGAGCGATATGGTGGCCGCCGTGGGCTGCCAACATCGTGACCAGCGTACTTTCAGGCAGGTTGGGATTGGCTTTGGCCAGAAATGCCGCAATCGCCTTGGCGTTGCTGGTCAAGTCTGTGACGGCGGCCTGCTTGCCTTTCGCGTCCTTGGCGACCGTGGCGTCGCTGTAGTGTTTCACCGCGCCCCAATGACCGGCAAGCAGCTTGAGCAGTTGATCGGCAGCGGGTTGGCCATAGAGCGGCGCAATGCTGTTGGCGATTTTTGTGGCGTTGTCGACGACCTGGTCAGCCGCCACCTTGGCTTGCTGCTTGTTGGCCGCCTGGTTGGCGATGGCGTAATTCCTGATCCAGAAAATGTGCTCGACCCAAAGGTCGCGCAGCGCCAGACGCATGGTGAGCGCGAGGCTATCGGCCGCTGGCGGGGAGGCGGGGGGCGTTTGACTCCAGGCCGGTTGCGCGCAGAAGGCCAACAGTATTAAAGCCAAGGTTTTGATATTCATGACGGCACCCTTTGGTTTTTGGGATTGTTCGACAATATCAATTAAAGCATATAAATATGTTTTTATTGGCTCGCAGAAAAATCACTGATCAGCGGTCATAACTGCGCGCTGGATGCTGAGTACAGCAACCGCTCACAACCCTTCGCCCAGCAGTTTTAGATACTCGGGGCTCTCCGAGATCGAATTGTGCCCCGCCCCCGGAATGACCTTCAGCGAAGCAACACCTTTGGCGAAATGCCCGAGGAGTCGCTCCGTGCTTGAGCGCGGTATCACTTCGTCGTGCTCCGCTGCGATCAGCAGTGTGGGCACGGTGAGGCGGTCGGCGTACTTCCAGGATTCAAATTTATCCTTCAGCAGCCACTTCACCGGAAAGACCGGGAACTGGCGGGCGGCGAGTTCTTCCACGCTGTTATAGGGCGTGATCAGGATCAGGCGCGATGCAGGGCGTTGGCTGGCGAGGCGGATGGCGACTCCCGAGCCCAAGCTGCGACCGACTACTGCAACATGGGGATGGGTGGCGTGGACCTGGTCAAACAAGGCGACGGCATCGCGTTGGATCGCCTCTTCGGAGGGTGAACCGGAACTGCCACCGTAGCCTCTGTAATGAAGCAAGTAGAGCGCTTGATCGGCAAAGGCTGCGGAAAACGAGGGCAGGCTGCGAGACACGTCTTCGGCATTGCCACCGAAGTAAATCAACGCATTGGGGCCATCGTGCGGTCGGACCGAGACTAGCACCTGTGCATCGTCGACAGAGAGTGTGATCAGGCTAGCCGACGTCCCGATGGCACGGGGTTGCGGGAAGTAGATGAGCGCGCGCTGGAACACCAACAGCGCAGCGCAGAGCAGCAGGTACACAGCGACAATGATTACGACGAGAGTCATCAGGGCGCGCGACATTCGACTAAGTTTAAGGGGCGACATTGACTGTTCTGGACCTGAAGACGGCTATCGCTTGATCGCTTTCAGAGTGTAGTAGATCGATAGCGGGGCCAGCCGCTCCATGAAATCAGGAGGCAAGAACATGCTGACCCGAGCCATTCCATCCAGCGCTGAACCGTTACCTGTCGTCGGGTTGGGCACTTATCGGGGGCTGGATGTCGCACCCGTGGATCCCTCCTACAAAAACCTGCCGGCTGTTCTCCATGCGTTGTTCGAGAAGGGCGGAACCTTGATCGACAGCTCGCCCATGTACGGTCGCGCTGAGCAGACCAGCGGTGAACTGTTGTCGATTCATCAACCGCGCTCGCCGGCGTTTCTGGCCACCAAGGTCTGGACCCGCGGCCGCGAAGAAGGCATCGCGCAGATGGAGCAGTCCTTCAAGTTGCTGCAGACCGACCGCATTGATCTGATGCAAATTCACAACCTGTTGGATTGGAAAACCCATTTGCCCACCTTGCGCCAATGGAAGGAAGAAGGGCGCATCCGCTACATCGGCATCAGCCATTACACGGCGTCGGCGTATGACGAAGTGGAAGCGGTGCTCAGGGCCGAGCCGATGGATTTTTTGCAGATCAACTATGCCCTGGATGATCGTGCGGTCGAGAAACGCATCCTGCCGCTGTGTCGCGAGCGAGGCGTGGCGGTCATCTGCAATCGTCCGTTCGGCGGCGGTGGCTTGATCGAACGCTTGAAAGGCAAGCCTCTACCGGGTTGGGCTGCGCAAGTGCAGGTCAAAACCTGGCCGCAACTGGCGCTCAAGTACCTGCTGGCTCACTCGGCGGTGACCTGCGTCATCCCCGGCACCGGCAACCCGCGCTACATGGCGGAAAATGCCGGGGCCGGTTTTGGTCTGATGCTGACAGGCGCGCAGCGCGAACAGCTGATTGATGTGGTGCGGTAGAGGCGTTGCCACTGCGCTTACCGAGGTAGGGGCGCCTTTATGACGCCCAGTTTTTTGTGTGAGCAGGGGCGCCCATGGGTGAACTCGTTGCACCGCCATCGACGACGATCTCTGCACCCACGACGTTGCTGGAATCGCTGGAGGCGAGGAACAACGCAACGCTGGCAACCTCTTCGGCCTCGCCCATGCGGCCAAGTGGGATAGTGGTTTCAAGCTTTTTCTCCAGCGTATCCATTCCTGTCTTGGCGGCATGAGGATTCCAGACTGGTGTGCGTGCAGCCCCGGGTGTGATCTGATTGACCCGAATTCCACGTGGGGCAAATTCGGCGGCCATGACGCGTGTCATTGAGCGAACAGCGCCTTTGGTTGCCGCGTAAGCGCTGTAGCCAGGCCATCCCATGACGGCATGTACCGAGCCATTCAAAATGATCGATGCACCCGGATTGAGGTGTGGCTCAGCCGCCTGCACGGTAAAAAATGTGCCAGTGAGGTTGGTCTGAATGATGTTCTGGAACGTCTCCAGGGTGGTGCCGCCAACCGGCGTCAGCCCGGCTATGCCCGCATTGGCGAACACAATGTCCAACTTCCCGAATGCGGCGACGGCCTCGGCCACGGCGCGTTCAATCTCTTTAACGTCGGCGAGGTCTGCCTTGATTGCAAGCAGGTTAGGGCCCAAAGCCTCTCTGGCTTCATCCAGGGTTTTTTGACTGCGGCCCGTGATGGCGACTTTTGCGCCTTCAGCGATGAACAGTTTTGCAGTGGCCAAGCCCAGGCCGCTGTTGCCGCCGGTGATAAATGCCGTTTTTCCAGCCAGTTTCATGGGGATGCTCCGATGGTTTTATTATGCAACCTTTGGTGCCGACACAAATGTGCAAAAGGCATCCGCTTACGTCGCATGAGTTGAATTTGTGGTTTCATAATAAAACCACACGAAGCGATTTTTACCACCAAAGGTTGTATCATGCAACCACTTGTTGATGACGCATTGGCGTCGGTGCTGGAAACCATTAGAGAGAGGCGTCTTACGTGAAGCGTAAAAGTTTGCAGGGGAATGCTTGTCCAGTCGCTCGATCACTCGACCTTATCGGCGATTGGTGGTCGTTGCTGATTATTCGTGATGCGCTCGCGGGCACGCGGCGCTTCAGCGATTTCCAGAAAAGCCTGGATGTCGCGAAGAACATTTTGAGCACGCGCCTGAAAAACATGGTCGCAGAGGGTGTGATGCGGATGGAGCCAGCCGCTGATGGGAGTATTTACAAGGAATACGCGTTAACCGAAAAGGGCAGAGCGTTGCAGCCAGTCCTCATTGCGCTCTCGCAGTGGGGTAACGAGTTTATGTACGAGCCCGGTGAACTCGGATCGGTGATGGTCGATGCGAAGGACCGTCAGCCGATCAGAAAGCTGGAGCTGGTGTCAGTCGATGGACGGCATCTCAAGCCTGAAGATATTGCGACCAAATTGGGCGTTCCACACTGAGATCCGTTTTCGGGGTATGCCGAATTCGTCATCGACCTTGCCTAAAGCGATCAAGCCGCAGGCCTTGGATTGGGCCAGTCTGGACGGTCTGTTCAAGGAGTTGATTATGATCCGACTGTCCCTGATCGAGGCTCGTACGCTGGCCGAATCGATCCTGCTGCATAACGGCTTCAACCTTGCCCACGCGCAGGCGGTGGCCGCCACGGTGATTGCCGGCGAGCGCGATGGCTGTGCCTCCCATGGTTTGTACCGGATTCTGGGCTGCGTGAACTCGCTGCGGGCCGGCAAGGTGGTGGCTGATGCCGAACCGCAGGTGATCGATCAGGCGCCTTCGATCGTGCGTGTTGACGCGGCGGGCGGTTTTTCGCAATTGGCCTTTCAGGCGGGGCTGCCGCTGCTGGCGGAGAAAACCCGGGCCAACGGTATTGCGGCGCTGGCGATCAATCGCTGCGTGCATTTCTCTGCGCTGTGGGTGGAGATCGAGCAATTGACCGCTGCGGGTCTGGTGGCGCTGGCCTGTAATCCTAGCCACGCCTGGGTCGCGCCAGCGGGAGGGAGCCAGCCCGTGTTCGGTACCAATCCCATCGCGTTTGGCTGGCCACGTTCGGGTAAGGACCCGTTTGTATTCGATTTCGCCACCAGTGCGATTGCCCGTGGCGATATCGAGTTGCATCGGCGTGCCGGCAAACCGATCCCCGAAGGTTGGGGGGTGGATGCCGAGGGGCAACCGACTACCGACGCTAACGTGGTGCTCGATGCCGGTGCGATGCTGACGTTCGGTGGTCATAAGGGTTCGGCGCTGGCCGCGATGGTGGAGTTGATTGCGGGCCCGTTGATCGGTGACTTGACCAGCGCCGAGTCGCTGGCCTACGACGCGGGCAGCAAATCGTCGCCGTACCATGGCGAGCTGATCATCGCCCTCGATCCGCGGCGCTTTCTCGGCGAGGCCACCGAGCAGCACCTGGCCCGTGCCGAAGGGTTGTTCGAGAGCATTCAAGGGCAGGGCGCCCGCTTGCCGTCGCAACGCCGTTATGAGGCGCGGGCGCGCAGTCTGGTGGACGGGGTGCAGATCCCCGAGGCCTTGTACAACGACTTGAAGGCATTGCTGGATTGACTGAAATGACCAGGGAACCTGTGGGATCGAGCTTGCTCGCGATGAACTCAAGAGCAACGCGTTAATTCAGAAAACACGCGTTATCGTTAACGTACATCGCGAGCAAGCTCGCTCCCACAGGAGATCATTGTTTTCTATAGCGGTTCTCGATGGCTGTGGCCGTCGACCAGGCGATTGATGCCCAACGGGTTGGCGTCTTGAAGCGCTTCAGGCAGCAGCGCATCCGGACAGTTCTGGTAGCACACCGGGCGCAGGAAGCGGTCGATGGCGAGGCTGCCGACCGACGTGCCGCGGGCATCGGAAGTGGCCGGGTAAGGCCCGCCGTGCACCATTGCATCACAGACTTCGACGCCGGTCGGGTAGCCGTTGAACAGCACCCGGCCGACCTTTTGTTCCAGCAGCGGCAGCAGTTCGCCATGGGTTCTCAGGTCGCCTGCTTCGGCAATCAATGTGGCGGTGAGTTGACCGTGCAAGCTCTGTAGTGCCCGTTGCAACTCGACCTTGTCGGCCACTTCGACAACGAGGGTGGTGGGGCCGAACACTTCTTCCTGCAGCAGCGGATCACCGTTGAGCAGCAGATTGACGTCGGCCTTGAACAGGTGCGGCTGGGCTTGATTTCCTTGTTGAGCCTTACCGGCGAGATGACGGATACCTGGATGACTCATCAAGGCTTGCACGCCGTTGCTGTAGCTGCGGAACGTGCCGGCATTGAGCATGGTTTGTGCCGGTTGTTCGTTCATCAACGTACTGAGCAGCGCAGTGAAAGCACTGAACCTTGGCGAGCTGATGCCGATCACCAGGCCTGGGTTGGTGCAGAATTGGCCGCAACCCTGTACCACCGAAGCCACCAGTTCACTGGCAATTTTCTCGCCCCGCCATTGCAGCGCTTCGGGTAACACCACCACTGGATTGATGCTGCTCATTTCGGCAAACACCGGGATCGGCTGCTTCCGAGCGGCGGCCATGTCGCAGAGGGCTCGACCCCCTTTCAGCGAGCCGGTGAACCCTACCGCCTGAATGGCTGGGTGCTTGACCAGCGCTTCACCGACACCCGCGCCGTAGATCATGTTGAACACACCCTTGGGCATGCCGGTTTGCTCAGCGGCGCGAATGATCGCATCGGCCACACGCTCGGCGGTCGCCATATGTCCGCTGTGAGCTTTGAACACCACGGGGCAGCCCGCCGCGAGGGCGGCAGCGGTGTCACCACCGGCGGTAGAGAATGCCAGCGGAAAATTGCTTGCACCGAACACCGCGACCGGTCCGACGCCAATCCGGTATTGACGCAGATCGACCCGTGGCAACGGCTGACGCTCGGGTAACGCACGATTGATGCGCGCGCCATAGAAATCGCCACGGCGCAGGACCTGAGCGAACAGACGCATCTGGCCGCTGGTGCGCCCGCGCTCGCCCTGAATCCGCCCGGCCGGCAGCGCCGTTTCACGGGTTACCAGCGCAACGAAGTCATTATCCAGTGCATCCAGTTGCGCGGCGATGGCCTCAAGAAATTCCGCACGCCGACTCGCCGGCAGGTTGCGAAAGATCGGGTAGGCGGTAGCGGCGGCTTGGGCGGCAGCGTCGACTTCCTCAACAGTGGCTTGCACAAAGGAATAGGGCAGGGCTTCACCGGTACTGGCGTCGTGGCTTTGCAAACGGATATCGCCAGCGGCGCTGCGCGCACCGCCGATGTAGTTGTGGCCGATGATCTCGGGCATAAAAAACTCCTATCAAAATGAGGCTGGGATCCGGTCCCTTGTAGGAGCGAGCTTGCTCGCGATGGACGTCAACGGTAACGCGTACTTTCTGAATAAACGCGTCGCTGTTGAGTTCATCGCGAGCAAGCTCGCTCCTACAGGGGCGGGGTTCAGGCCAACGAATCGCTGCGGCGTGTGGCCGCCGGTTGGGCGTTATCCAGTGCAGCAATGCGCGCGGCGGATTCGCTGTCCACCAGATGCAACGACTTGCCACGGGTTTCACGGGTCAGGCCAACGGCGACAATCGATATCAGCGCAGCACCGACCAGGTAGAAAGCGATCGGTGTCGAGCTGTGGTATTTGTTGAGCAAGGTGAGGGCAATCAGCGGTGCCAGCGAACCGGCGAAGATCGGCGCCACCTGATAACAAAGAGACAGCGCGGTGTAGCGAACATGGGTCGGGAACATCTCGGCCATCAGTGCCGAGTAGGGGGCGTAGGTCATCGACTCGATGGCCAGGCCCAGGGTGATGGCGGCGATGATGAGCCAGTTGTTGCCGGTGTCCATCATCGGGAAGCCGACGAAGCCCCAAAAAGCAGTCAGCACCGCGCCGGTGAGGTACACCGGTTTGCGCCCGATCAGGTCGGACAGATAACCCATCAACGGGATCAGGAAAAAGTGCAGCAGGTGCGCGCCGAACATCAGCAACAGGATCTGCGACGTGTCCTTGTGCACCACCAGTTTCAGGTAAGTAATCGAGAAGGTCACCACGGTGTAGTAGAGGATGTTCTCGGCAAACCGCGCACCGATACCAACCAGCACGGCACGCCAGTGATGCCGCAACACTTCGACCACGCCCAATTGCTGCTGCTTGTTCTGTGCCTGACGCGCTTGAGCTTCCTTGAAAATCGGCGCGTCATCGACGCTGGTGCGAATCCAGTAGCCGATCAGCACCACCACCGCTGAGAACCAGAACGCGACGCGCCAGCCCCAGGCGAGGAATTGCGCTTCTGACAGGTTCGACGACAGCAGCAACAGGGCGATGGTAGCCACCAGGTTGCCGGCCGGGACACCGGCTTGCGGCCAACTGGCCCAGAATCCTCGTCGATTATCCGGGCAGTGTTCGGACACCAGCAGAATCGCGCCGCCCCATTCACCCCCGAAGGCGAAACCCTGGATCAGCCGCAGCAGCACCAGCAATACCGGCGCGGCATAGCCAATCTGGTCGAAGCCAGGCAGGCAGCCCATCAGGAACGTGGTGATGCCGACCACCACCAGACTCAATTGCAGCAGGCGCTTGCGGCCGAATTTGTCACCGTAGTGACCGAACACCAAACCACCTAGCGGACGGGCCAGAAAGCCGACGGCATACAAGGCGAAAGCCGCAAGAATGCCGTCGACCGGGCTGTCGGTCTGGCGAAAAAACAATTGCCCGAAAACCAGTGCGGAAGCGGTGCCGTAGAGAAAGAATTCGTACCATTCGGCGACAGTGCCGGCCATGGCGGCGGCCACGACGCGCTTGAGTCCCGAGGGTGTGGTTGAGCTAGAGGTGCTTTGGGGATTGGACATGCTGACGATCCTTGTGGGGGCGCAAAGACAGGCAGCCGGGCCGGGTCCGCAAAGACCCGCCCGGCAATCACTCAGAGACCGACGTCCGGCAACTCCGGACGGTTGGCCAGGGCCTTGGCCATGATCTGCTCGACGAACACGCGGTCAGCTTCCGGCAGCGCCAGGCGTGGCGGACGGGTCAACGCGCTGCCACGGCCGGCGATGGCTTCGCATAGCTTGATGCATTGGACCAGGTCGGCACGGGCGTCGAGGTGCAGGATCGGCATCAGCCATTCGTAGATCGGCATGGCTTCGGCGAAGCGACCGGCCTTGGCCAGGCGGAAGATGGTTTCGCCTTCTTTCGGGAACACGTTCGACATGCCCGAGACCCAGCCTTCGGCACCCACCGCGATGCTTTCCAGCACCACGTCGTCGAGACCGGCGAACAGCACGAAACGATCGCCGACTTCATTGCGTATGTCGATGAAGCGGCGGGTGTCGCCGGAGGAATCCTTGAAGCACACCACGTTGTCGCAGTCGGCCAGGGAAATCAGGATGTCCGGGGTGACGTCGTTCTTGTAGATCGGCGGGTTGTTGTAGACCATCAGCGGTACGTCAGCGTTTTTCGCCACGTAGCGGTAGTGCTCGGCGGTCTCGAACGGCTTGGAACCGTAGACCAATGCCGGCATCAACATGATGCCATCCACGCCAACCCGGCGCACCGCGTTGGCGACCTTGGCCGCTGCCACGCTGGTGAATTCAGCCACACCGCAGATGACGGGGACACGACCACGGGAGGCGTCGACCGCGACTTCGGTCACGGCGATTTTTTCTTCAGCGGTCAGCGAGGTGTTTTCCCCCACCGAACCGCAGACCACCAGGCCCGACACACCGTCACGGATCACGTTGGAAATCACCTGATGGGTTTTTTCCAGGTTGATGGAGAAGTCATCGTTGAATTGAGTGGTCACCGCTGGGAAGACACCACTCCAGTTAATGCGCTTGCTCATTGTTGCCTCCGGTTCGTTAATTGTATTTCGTATACGATATGTTAAGTGACAATACTCGGCTAGTGCTTTTTTCAATCAATCTGTGGTTTTTTTCAGCCGTTGGTCGTATGGCGAGGGAGCTTGCTCCCTCTGCACTAAAGCGCCGCTGTCAGGCGTCAGGCCAGGTGTCTGACAGGCGGTAGCCTTGTGGCCACGGATCGCTTGGGTCGAGCAGCAATTGGTGAGTCCCGGTGATCCAGGCCCGGCCGGAAATACAGGGGTAGATCGCCGGACGCCCGGCCACCTCCGTCAGCGAATCAATGCGGCAATGAAACTCGGAACCGATGATCGAACGGCCAATAAAACGCTCCCCCACCTGCATCAATCCCTTGGCCTGCAGCACCGCCATGCGCGCCGAGCAGCCGGTCCCCGTGGGCGATCGATCGATCTTGCCGGGTTGAATCACCACCGCGTTGGCGCCGGTGGCGATGCCATTCTCATAAACGATGGGCGCGGCGATCTGGCAGAAGGAGATATGCGACCACTCGGGGTTCAGCGGATGCACGAAGCCCAATTGTTCGTTGGCCGCCCGGGTGATTTTCAGCCCGACCTCAACCAGCTCGGCCGCCTCGTCGGGACCAATGGAAAAGCCCAGGCGCTGGGCATCGACGATCACAAAACTATCGCCGCCATAAGCGGTGTCGACCTGCAATGAACCGAGGCCTTCGACTTCGATCCAGGCGTCGAGGCGATCAGCGAAGGAGGGCACGTTCTTGATTTCGACCCGTTCGACCTTGCCATCCCGGCAATCGGCCACGGCCTCGATCAACCCACCGGGTGCCTCGAGCACCAGCCGCGTTTGCGGTTCGGTCATCGGCAGGATGCCGCTGTCGAGCAATACCGTGGCCACGCACAGCGAGTTGGAGCCGGACATTGGTGGGGTGTCTGCCGGTTCCATGATGATCCAGGCCATTTGCGCCCGCGGATCCTTGGCCGGCACCAGCAGGTTGACGTGACGGAACACGCCGCCGCGAGGTTCGTTGAGTACAAAGTTGCGTAAGGTCTGGTCCTTGGCGATCCACCGCGATTGTTCCCACACGGTGGCGCCGGGCGGTGGGGCGACGCCGCCGACAATCACATCGCCGACTTCGCCTTCGGCGTGGCAGCTGACGACGTGAATTACTTTTGATGAACGCATGGTTTACTCCTTGTTTTGTTTGTTGAGGCCCCTTCGCGAGCAAGCCCGCTCCCACAGTGGATCGGTGGCGTTCACAAATTCAATGTGGGAGCGGGCTTGCTCGCGAAGGGGCCATCCGTTACTTCACTGATTTCAGAAACGCCGCCGTTTCCGCATGCACCGGATTGCCAATCACCTGATCCGGCGTGCCGATCTCATGCACCAAACCATTACGAAAGAACGCCACGCGGTCCGACACATCACGAGCGAAGCGGATCTCGTGGGTCACCAGCACCATGGTCATGCCGTCTTCGGCGAGCATGCGCATGGTGTCCAGCACCTCACCTACCAATTGCGGATCGAGGGCCGAGGTGGCTTCGTCAAACAGCATGTAGTGCGGGGACATGGCCAAGGCGCGGGCGATGGCCATGCGCTGCTGCTGACCACCGGACAACTTGCCCGGGAAAGCCTTGAGCTTGTCACCGAGACCAACGTGCGTCAGTTGCCGCACCGCCAGTTCCTCGGCTTCGGCCTTGCTCTTGCCCAGTACTTTGCGCGGCGCCAGCATCACGTTTTCCATCACGGTCAGGTGCGGGAAGGCGTTCCATTGCTGGAACACGATGCCGATCTTTTGCCGCAGGCGGTTGAGGTCAGTGGCGCCGTGGTGGACCTCGACGCCGTCGACGCGGATGTTGCCTTTCTGGATCGGCTCCAGGCCGTTGATGCACATCAGCAGGGTCGACTTGCCCGAACCGGAGCCGCCGATGATCGACACCACCTCGCCCTTGCTCACCGTCAGGTTCACACCCTTGACCACTTCTAGGTCGCCGAAGGATTTGTGTACGTTGTCGATCTCAATCATTTTCTTGCCACCTTCTTTCCAGACGAGCGCCGAGGCGGGCAACCACCAGGCTCATGACGTAGTAGATGAGGCCCGCGATGCACAACACCAGCAACGGCTCCTGGATGCGGGTCACGATGGTTTGCGAGGCGCGCAGCAGTTCGACGATGCCGATCCACATCACCAGCGCGGTGTCTTTCATCACGCTGAGCACCAGGTTCAGCCAGCCGGGGAACGCCACTCGCGTGGCCATTGGCAAGACGATCCAGCGCAGGTCCTGCAGAAAGCTCAGGCCCAGCGAACGACTGGCCCGGCGCACCGTAAACGGCACCGCCAGCACGCCGCCGCGCACGATCTCGGTGAAGTACGCGGCGGCGTAGACCCCGAGCACGATGCAGCCGACGCTGAAGGCACTGATGTTCAAACCGACGATGCTCTTGAGCGAGTTGAACAGCACGAACTGGATCAGCAACGGCACACTGCGAAACACGTCCAGCACCCAGGCCAGTGGCAGACTGGCCCGTGGCAACAGCGCCCGCACTACGCCGAATAACAGCCCGGCGAAAGAGCCGAGGATGATCGACCAGAACGTCAGTTGCAGAGTGACCCAGGCGCCGTTGAGCAGGAAATGCAGGTCATTCCAGGAAAAGCTGGTGGTAAACATACTCACGTCCTCAGTAACGGAACAGCCGCCAGGCCATCAGCCGGGCCGTCGCGACGATCGCCTTGGCAATCAGGTAATACAGCACCGCGGCGATGGCGAAGTATTCGAAGGTGCGGAACGTTTTGACGTTGAAGTCCTGGGTCACGCCGGTGAGGTCATTGTTCAGCCCGACGATCACGCCCAGCGATGTCATCAATACCGCCCAGACCATTTGATTGCTCAACGGGTAGAACACGATCCGCAATAACTGCGGAACGATGATCATCCGGTAGGCCTGAAAGGCACTCATGCCCAGCGAGCGCGCGGCACGCACTTGCGTGTCGGGCACAGCCTTGAGGCCGCCACGGAAGTTTTCCGCGAGATAACCGGCGTTGTTGAACGTGATCCCCGCCAATAGCGCGAACCATGAGCTGACGTGTAACTCCAGCGAACCGAGCCCGAAGTAGAGGACGTAGATCTGAAACAGCGATGGGGTGTTACGGGCGATCGACACCCAGCCGTTGCCGATGCCGCGCAGCATCGGGTTTTTGGCTTCGCGCATCACGGTCAGGGCCAGGGCGATCAGCACACCCAGGATCATCGACAACGCAGCGGTCTCGAACGTGACCAGGGCACCGGCGAGCATGTCGGGCAAGGCGCGCAGGGCCGAGCGCCATTGGAAGGTGTAATCAAACATGCGCGGGGTTCTCCAGGAGGGCGGCCGGTTGCAACCAGGCTGGCAGTCGACCGCTGGCCGTGGCGCGGCAAGCGGCGTCAACGCATTCGGCGAGGTTGGCGAAGTGCACCTTTCGACCCACTAGGCCGGGTGCGTAATGGGCGTACTTGCCCGAGTTGGTCATCAAGTTTTTTGCGGCCAGCGGGATCACCGGTTCGCCGAGCATGCACCAGCAGGTGTCGGTGACCAGAGTCGCACCGAACGCCTCGATCACGGCGATGTGCCCGGCTTCGCGGGCCTGCTCCAGCACCGCGCGGCCGCAGGTGATGGCGAGAACCACGTCAGGGTGCTTGTGCCGACCGCGGCATAGCCGCGCCAGGTGGGCGAATTCGCTGAGGGAGAAATGCGGGTTGCCCAGCGAGACCACGTCTACCCGGTTGTCGCGGGCACTGTTAAGTTCGCGCCAGCTGAGCAGCAGGTCTCGCAGGTGGATTTTTTCCACCGGCAAGGTTTCACCCGGCTCCAGAACCTGTGTCGGATCGAGTGCTTCCGGCGTGACCCCGGCGATATGGAACAACGGTGCGGCGGAGGTGGTGGCGAACGCCGCGCCGAAGGCTTTCAGGTCGTCGAGGTTTGGCTTGCGCTGTTCCAACCCGGACACCAGCGGGATCCGACTGCCTGCCAGAGCGCCGATGTGATAACCAAGCAGGGGATAAAACGAGTCATCCAGCTCGCCCAATGCCGGTAACTCGATGTGCAGACGCGCTTTGCGCTGGGCATCCAGGTGGCAACCGATCAGGGGCGCGCGGCCGGTCAGGGCGATGCAGATGTCCAGGTAGTCCGGGTATTTCAGGGTCCGTGCGCCGAGCACACTGTTGGCATAGACCACGGCGTTGGATTCGGCCCAGACGATTTGCTCACCCGCCGTTGGCGCGCTGTCCAGCAGGTAGGGCGCGCAGGTAAAACTGAGCTGTGCGCCCATCGCCATGTAAGCATCGCCCAAGGCGCTGGCCGGTACGCCCAATGCCGGGTCGATGCCCAATTCACGCCAGCGGCGCTGGTCGACGGAAATCGAATTGAGCGTGGTCGGCACCCGTACTGTTGCGCCCCACTGCACCAACTGTTGGGCAAATTTCAGGCTTGCCGGACCGGTATAGATGCAGCCATCAATGTGTGCCTGAGTGATATCCACCAAGCGCCGGGCACCTTGTATCTCGGCCATGCGCAGGACGATCTGCATGGCGATCTGCGTGGCCTTGCCATGCTTGCCATCAAGCAGCGCCAGGTCGTGCTCGGTGAGCTCGATCGAGGTGCTTGTTTCTGCTGTGTTCAATGGAGTGCCGAGTGCCTGCCAGGCATTGCCGGGCAGGTGATCGAACAGTGTCAGCGATGTGTCTTCGACCCGAGCGAAGGCCTTGCCGCGCAACGCGGCAAAGGCTTCCCGGCCGATGCACAGCACCGGCAGGGAACGCTCAAAAAGGGTCTGTGCCACGAGCACGCCCAGGGTCAGGATCTCATCGGGTTCGGCCAGTACCAGTGCGGCCGGTGCGTGACCGTTGCTGATCAACTCCATCAGCACACTGCTGCCGGTACACGAACCGCGGCCACTGGGAATGGCCAGCACACGGCCGGCCAGGTGCTCGCCGCTGAGGGGGTGATGACGGTCAATGACCTCACCACTAAACGGGTCAACGCCGCCCCAGAAACTCAGCCCGACATCGGCGAACAACAGGGCGCCTTGGGCGGCACCCGCGACCAGACTGCGACCGGTCAGAGAAGTGAACCTAGGCATGCAGGACACCTTAGTAGTAGACCTTAGGCACGGTCAGGTCGGAGGGCGAGATTTCGGTGCCGACCCATTTGGTGAACAACTCGTTGTAACGACCGCTGCGCACCTGCTGATTGACGAACAGATTGAGGTAGTTAAGCAGGCCATACTCGTTGCGCTTGGCGCCGAGGGAGACGTAGTCGATGGTGTACGGCGCATTACCGGCGATTTTCAGGTTCTTGTACTTGCCTGATTTGATCGTGGCGGCGGCCACGGTATTGGTCACGACGGTGGCGTCGATGTGGCCCTGGGCAACCGCCAGTAGCGTGTCGTTTTGCGATTGGTAGGCACGGAAGGAACCGCTGCCCCAGTTCTTCACGTCTTTTTCCAGGGCGATGGCTTCATAGGTGCCGCTGGTGTTACCCAACGCTTTGCCTTTGATATCGGCGAAGCTGTTGATGCCGGTGTTATCGCGGGTCAGGACCACCATCTGGAAGGCAAAGTACGGCACGGTGAGACCGACTGTCTTGGCCCGTTCGAGGGTGTCGGAGGTGGACGCGACGATCACGTCGGCACGCCCGGAGACCAGCGCCGGAATGCGATCAGGGAAGGGCGTTTCAACCACTTCGGCCTCGACCCCGAGGATTTTCGCCAGGTCCCGGCAGTAGTCCACGTCGAACCCGGCAGGGTTGTTGCCTTCATCGCGGAAACCCATTGGCGGGAAGTCCAGGGTCACGGCGCAACGCAGTTTGCCCGAACCAATAATGTCGTCGAGCTTGTCGGCCTGGGCGGTGGCGATAAAGGAAGTACTGAGAACAGCGCTGAGGGCTACGGCAAATGCGGGGTTTTTCATAGAGGCCTCGTTGTGGTTGGTGTGCTGTCAGATATCGTATTGGGGATTTCGTATACGATATTAACCATAGCAACGGACGTGCCTGTTTTCCTCCCGTGGACAGAATTAATTGTCAGCCCTTGAGTCAGAGGGGGTTCAGAGAAGGGTGGCCAAAAACAGCACCGTGGTGCGGATCAGGGAGGTGTTACAGAAGGGAGCACCACCGGTCTCTGGCGCCCCTTAAAGGAACACTCTAACGGCGGTTGTCGCGAAACTGGCTCGGCGCCAGGCTGGTCAAGGCGCGGAACTGTCGGCTGAAGGCGCTGTGGTCGGTGTAACCACAGCGCAGCGCGATTTCGGTGATGGGCAGGTCGGTGTGCAACAACAGCCGCGAGCCTTCTTCCAGGCGGGCCTTGTGAATCATCTGCCGTGGGGTGAGCTGGAACACGCGTTTGCAGTGGCGCTCCAGTTGCGCCACGGAGTACCCGGCGATCGCAGTCAGCTCGGCAAGGCTGATAGGGCGGGCGAAGTGGCTGCGGATATGCGCGTCCACCGCCGCAAGTTTCTGGAATGCCGGATGGCTGGACTGGGGCAATTGCAGGTCACGGGAGATGCCGGCCAGGCCGACGATTCGACCCTGTTCATCCTGCAGCGCGAGTTTGTGGGTCAGGCACCACACGGGCTGGTTTCCGAAGTACAGGTGCAGTTCGAGTTGGTCGGCCAATTCACGGCCGGTGGACAGCACGCGCCGGTCCTGCTCGGTGTACAACGGGCCGTAGCGCGCAGGAAAGACCATTTCGGCGGTGAGCCCGAGCAACTCGTCACGGTGTTTGAAGCCACAGCGCCGGGCCAGGGTCTGATTGACGAAGGCGTAGCGGGCCTCGTTGTCCTTGATGAAAAACACCACGTCCGACAGGGTGTCGAACAGCGCCGCGATGGGCTGCAGGCTGCTCAGCAGGGTCGGCAGGTCGCAAGGTTTGAAGGTCGTGAGCGAGGCATACATGGCGCTGGGCGTCTGGTGGTAATCCTCGGGATCATAAAGACTCGGCCGCGCTCCCGAAAGCCCTGGCCCGGTAATCAAACTGGCGGGGTGTCGTCCAGGCACAGCAGTGTCTCGATCCGCGCCGGGCTGAACGGCGGGCGTGGCGCCGAAGGTTGCCAGCCGAACAGGTGCTGCAACGCGCCGCCACACACCCGCCCCTGACAGGCGCCCATGCCGCAGCGACTGGCCAGTTTGGCTGCGCGCCAGTCAGTGTGCCCGGTCAGTGCCGCGTAGGGCACGTCTTCGCAACGGCACACCAGGGTGTCGGCCTGCGCCAGTGACTTGAGTTGCAGGTCGAGGGCAAACGCTGCGTTCAGGGCGTTGGCGAAACCCTGCCAGCGTGCACGACGCGGCCATAATGCCTGGGCCGCCTCATGTTCATCGACGGCCGCATGGCCGGCAATCGCACCTTCGACCAACGCCAGTTCACTGCCACCGAACCCGGTGCACTCACCTGCCGCGTAGTGATCGGCGCGGCTTGTGGTTTGCCAGGCATCGACGGCGAGTGTCTGGCCGTCGAGATCACAGCCCAGGGCCTGGCCAAGTTGAGTGTTGGGGATCAGACCGAAGCCACAGGCCAGGCGATCACATTCCAGTTCGATGATGTTGCCTTGCTGTTGCAGACGCACACCTTCCAGTCGCTCAGTGCCCAGGGCTGCGAGCACGTGGGTTGCGGTGCGGTAATGGCGGTCGAACAAGGTGAACGACTGCAGCAGTTTGTTGGGCCAGCGTGGCAGTTGCGCGGCGAAACCGGCGACAGCGGCGGTGGAGGCCTGCTCGGCGATGCGCAGGATTTTTGCGCCATGATGTTTTGCGGTGGCAGTACTCGCCAAGAGTAACGGCCCACTGCCGGCGATGACCAATCGTTCGCCTTGCACCGCAAGACCGCCCTTGATCAGTGCCTGAAGGCCGCCCGCGCCCGTTACGCCAGGCAACGTCCAGCCGGGAAAGGGCAGCAGCAACTCGCGGGCGCCGGTGCACAGAATCAGTTTGTCGTAAGCGATCAGCCAACCGCGCTCAGCGTCTTCAACCAGCAGTTGTTTTGGCGCGGCGCAGGCGATCACACGGGTGCCGGCGTGGCGGCGAATGTTGCTGCATACCTCCAGTCGTTCGCGCATCTGGCGTGCCTGTTTCGGCAGTTTGGCCTGCGGACCATCGCGCCAGATTTGCCCGCCCGGCAGTGGATTGTCGTCGAGCAGGACGATGCGTGCACCGCTTGGCGCGGCGGCGAGCGCGGCGGCCATACCGGCAGGACCGGCACCGATGATCAGCAGGTCGGCGTATTCGTTCATGGGCGCGTCTCCACATGCATGCCGTCACGGCACAGCGTCTGGCAGGCCAGGCGCCGTCGACCGTCGATGGTCACCCGGCATTCCTGGCAAATGCCCATGCCGCACAGGGGGGCGCGGCGTTGGCCACTGACCGAGGTTCGACTGCAACCGTCGCCGCCCAGGGCCAGCGCAGCGGCGACACTCGTGCCTTCGACAACGCGCAGGGCACGGCCGTCCAGCATCAATTCAGGCATAGGCAGGTTCTCCGAGAAAACGCTGTGGCAGATAGGGTTGTGCAGCCAGCGGCGGCGTTTCGTTGAACAGTTGGGCGACCAGCAAATCAGCCGTGCCGGGGGCCGTGGTAACGCCCAGCCCCTCGTGGCCGACTGCCAACCATAGGCCTTTGCGTTGCGGGTGTTGGCCTACCAGCGGCAAGCCGTCGGGACTGGCGGCACGAAACCCGGTCCAGGCGCGGATGCCATTGAGTTGCGCCAGACCAGGCATGTACTCGGTGGCGCGCCTGAGCATTTTCGCGAGCATCCAGCCTTCGACCTGCGGATCGGTGGTGCCGAATTGCCGGGAGGCGCCAATGAATAATTGGCCGGTCGGCCGAGGCTGAATATTGCACGCCGTCGAAGGGCCGGTGGCGTTATGGGCACTGGTGACGTAACCGAGTTCCACCAGGGTGTGGGTGACTTTTCCGGGGTAGCGGTCGGTGATCAGCAAATGGCCTTTCTTCGGCTCGATCGGCAGTTCCGGGCATAGATCGTTGGCCTGAATGCCGTTGGCCAGAATCACCGCTTCAGCCCTCAACCACTGGCCATTATCGAGGCGCACGCGGTCGCCATCGACTTCGCCGACCCGCGCCCGGCGCTGGCTGATGTTCGGCGTTTCGAGCATCCAGTTGGCGGTCGCGGGGGCATACAGAATGCCGTCGCCATTGATCAGTAAGCCACCTTCCAAACCCTCGTTCAACTCGGGCTCGCGCTCGCGCAAGGCACGGCGGGCGATCAGCTCGCAGGTGACGCCTCGGGCTTGAAGGTTCAGGTATTTACTGTGGGCCACCGCCATTTCTTCGGCATTGGCCGCCAGCCAGAGTGTGCCGTTGCTGCGGTAGGCGCAGCCGTCTGGCAGGTCCGGCCCGTGCTCGCGCCAGCGTTGCAGGGAATATTGACTGAGGGCCAGCTCGGCCGGGTTATCGTCGAGGACCAGCAGGTGACCCATGCCCGCGGCCGTGGCGCCGGGCAGCCCGGCATCCAGCACCAGCACGCGCAAGCCACGCCGCGCTAACGCCTGGGCACAGGCCGCGCCGATAATGCCGGCGCCGATTACGATCACATCGGCCACCAGGCCTTCGCTCACGGGCGAATGCCCCAGGCAAACGGGTCGTCCTGTTCGATGATCAGGCTGGCTTCGGCGCTGATGTAGGCGCGTCCACGAATGGTCGGCACGATGCGCTCGCCTTGAAGTTCGTAGGAGCCTTCGAACTCGCTGCCAATGACACTGGCCTGGCGCCAGATCTGTCCCGGCTGCAACTTGTCGTCGGCCGCCAGGCACGCCAGTTTGGCACTGGTGCCGGTGCCGCAGGGCGAACGGTCGTAGGCCTTTCCGGGGCAGAGGACGAAGTTACGGCTATCGGCCTGCTCGTCATCCGCAAACAGCTCGACGTGGTCAATCAGCCCGCCGTCCTCGCCACGAATCCCCTGTATTTCCAGTGCCTGCTGCACGGCAAAGGTATACGCGGTCAATGCATCGAGGTTGTCGCCGGCAACCCGCAAACCATGTTCGGCGATCAGGAAAAACCAGTTACCACCCCAGGCAACATCGCCCACCACTTGGCCGATACCTGGCACTTCAAGCACCAACGCTTTGCGGTAACGATAGGCCGGCACGTTGCGTACGCTCACCGAATGGTCTTCGTGCAGTGTCGCCTGCACGGTGCCCACCGGCGTCTCGATACTGTGCACGCCGGGGCCGATCTTGCCCAGGTGCGCCAGCGAAGCCACCAGGCCGATGGTGCCGTGGCCGCACATGCCGAGGTAGCCACTGTTGTTGAAGAAAATCACCCCAGCACAGGCCGACGGGTCGACCGGCTCACAGAGCAGGGCGCCGACCAGCACGTCGCTGCCCCGTGGTTCGAGCACACAGGCGGCGCGCCATTGGTCATGATGTTCGGCCAGTCGCTGTCGACGTTCGGCCATGCTGCCGCTGCCCAGGTCTGGAAAACCGGCCGTCACCAGGCGGGTCGGTTCGCCGCCGGTGTGGGAGTCGATCACGCTGATGCGTTTCATAAGATGGCCACGTCCATTTAGATGAGTGAACGAAAGAGTGGCTTGTACCGGGGCTTGCCGGCTTGATGGTTTTATCCAGTGCCGATGACGAAATCGGCACAGTGCGGTGAGCGATCAGTGAGGGTGAGGCAGGTGCTCGAACAGCGTCTTGCACACCCCGGCAATGTGCTCGTCGAGCAGCTTTACCGCCAGGTCCACATCGCCGGCGCGACAGGCGGCAAGGATTTCCCGGTGTTCATGATCGGCGCGATCCTTGCCGGCCGAGAGGCTCATCTGCATGCGCAGGTAACGCTCCAGCTTATCGTTGACCGAGCGGATCAGGCCGACCAGAAACGGCCGTTGCGCCGGTTCGTACAGGCAGGCGTGCAGTTCCCAGTTGAGCTCGGCCCAGCGTCCCACGTCATCTTCGCCAATGAACTCCTGGCAAATACGTTCGGCACGGGCGAAGGTTTCTTCAGTCATGTTGGGAATGGCCAGGCGCAGCACTTTGTCTTCGAGCAACATGCGCACTTCAAACATCTGCGCCAGTTCCGCATCGGACACCCGCGTCACCATCGCCCCGCGATTGCGCTGGAACATCACCAGGCCTTCGGCCTCCAGGCGCTTGAGCGCCTCGCGCACCGGAATCTTGCTGACGTTGAACTGACGGGCAATGTCGTCCTGCCGAATCGGCTCGTCCTCGGCAAAATGCCCGGCGACGATGGCGTCCCGCAGATGACGGGTGATGATTTCCGACGTCGAAGGCGCATTGCCAAGGTCTGGAGCATTGAATTTGGGTAGGGTCACGGCGGCGGTCGTTCGGAATGAGTTGGCGATATGGTATACGAATTTGTCCTGATGTTCCTTTCACTGCATCCCTGCAGGCGTTCTCACTGACTGAATCATCCTGCGTGAGAACCCCTGTTACAGACGCAGCATTCGTTCACGTTACCTTTCTTGGAAAGTCACCCACCATTCATGCGAAATCTGGCAACAGTCTTTGTCCAGTAGGTCGCTGTTTGGGGGAAGGGTAAACACCTAGCATCGTCTCTACCCCGTGAGCAAACCGAGTAGGTATCAACTAACTCACGAGGCGAGAAATCGGAAATCCAATGCGACCTTTACGATCATCCCGGTCGCAGAGTGAGCCTTAAACGAGACGGTGAATATCATGAGGATCTTGAAGTTGGCGGTAGTTCTTGCTCTTGCCGGTATAGGCGCACAGGCCTTTGCAGACGAGAGCCATTCAACGGAGGCGGCCAGCAACGCACCTGTCGAAATTTATACCTACGGCACAAAACTGGACATCAGCAAAGTCATTACGATTTCTGAGATCCCGGACGAGTGTGCCCCGGTTCCGGTTCAAATGACTTATGAAGACTCTCACGGTCAACAACATGTCATGCAGTACCAAGTGATGGGCACTGGTTGTTCAAACGGTTGAGTACGGTGCGGACGATGGAGGGTCGACACTCCATGCCTGCAGCAACGGTGAATCAAGATTGCTTATTTGGTTATGAGCCTACGATTTTTTGATCGGCTGCCAATAACCCCGGTATGTGATCCTTGAGAAACGCTACCCATGTCTTTGTTTTCGCATCGACGAATTTTCGTGATGGGTATATTGCAAATAAATTGAACTGCTCAAATTTATACCCCGGCAACACCCGCACCAAGGTGCCTGCCCTCAGGCCGTCAACTGCAGAAGCAATCGGCTGAATACCAATCCCCATCCCATTCGCTATAGCGACGGTCATCGCATCGGCGGTGTTGACGTGAAAGGGAGATTGCGGGATGTGCACCGTCTCCACGCCTTCAGGCCCTTCTAATGCCCAGTTTTCAACCGGCATGACCGTATTAACAATTCTCAAACAATCATGTGAGCAAAGATCACTCGGCGAAGCAGGGTGCCCGCGTTTCTTCAAGTACGTTGGCGAGGCGCAGAGAATGCTGTAAGTGATGCCGAGTTGCTGAGCTACAAATCCTGAATCGGGTAGATCCCGCGCTAAAACAATCGACATGTCATACCCTTCCTCCAGCAGATCGGGTAGCCGATTGGTCAGGGTCAAATCAAACATGACCGAGGGATGAGTCGCTCTATACCGGGCGATCGCATCGATCACGTAATGGTTGCCAATGGCTGACATGGCGTGAATTTTCAGCCGGCCAACGGGCAGGGTATGAGCCGTACCTGCTTCCTCATCGGCTTCACGGACCTCATCAAGAATCCGCTCGCATCGATGCAAATAACGCGTGCCTGCTTCAGTCAACGCCAAGCGTCGGGTCGTGCGGTTAATCAGCCGCGTTTGAAGCCTGGCCTCCAGACTGGAGACAGCTTTGGAAACGTTGGTTGTCGTGGTGTCCAAAATATCCGCGGCCGCCGTAAAGCTGCCGCTTTGAGCGACAGCAACGAAAACACGCAGGGTCTGGAAAACGTCCATCGTTTTCACCTCTTTGGGAGTGCGTAAAGGGGCGGTCCTGCAGAAGTCCGCCCCTTGTGGTGTATTACTTCTTGCGCGGAATAAATCCAGGCACACCCGTTTCCACTACCGAGTTGAATCGCACTCGGGTCGTAATCTCTTCCTTGATTTCAAGCATGGCCCTATGAGGCAGGGTTGAAATATCAAAGTTTTCCCGGATATGGCTCAGTGTTGCAGAAGTGGTCAGGAAAGCGACTCCTCGCTGTACAGACCAGGCCAACGCCACTTGAGCCGGGGTCTTCTGCAGGCGTTGCGCGATCTGTGTCATCACCGGGTCTTCCAGTACATTCGGCTCCATGCCATGGCCGAGTGGCGCAAACGCAAGGACGATGATTCCATGCTGTTTGCAAAACTCCAGCAGTTCCCATTCCGGCAGAAAAGGGTGGGACTCGACCTGCACGACGGCGGGTTTTATCCGCGCCACGGCCACGATCTCTCGTAAACGCTCCAACGTGATATCAGACAAACCGATGGCCTTGCACCGGCCTTCATCCACTAGGCGCTCAAGCGCTCGCCAGGTTTCTAAGAGTGTTACACCTGAGTCGTAGATGACGTGACCCTGTTCGTCTCTCGGGTCCTGGTTGTCGCCGGGTTGAAAGGCAAAGGGCGTATGGATCAGGTAGCAGTCGATGTAGTCAACCTGAAGCCGTCGGCAACTGGCCTCAAACGCAGGTTGGACACGCTCGGGACGATGGTTGGTGTTCCACAGTTTCGTGGTGATAAACACGTCCTCCCGGCGAACTGTTCCCGCTGACAGAACTTCCTGTAGTGCAACGCCGACCTGTTCTTCATTTCGATAGCGCTCGGCACAATCGAAATGACGAAACCCGACTTCCAGCGCGTCCTTGACCGCTTGTGTGGTGACGCTTGGATCGCGGAACAGTGTGCCAAATCCAACGGCCGGTATTTCACCAGAGCCATGGTTCAGCGGAAATTTCGTGTCGCGAAGCGCGTCGTAAAATGATTCGTATGGCATGTCTGTACTCCAACGTCCGGGGCCGCAGCCGCTATTGATATGAAGGTTTCTGCTCGTCGCGACTGGCCACTCGTTGCTCGAACGCGCCTGCAGAGTTGCCGCCGAGTGCCACATACAACTGCACGGTGTCGAGATACTGTGCGGTCTTCACGCGGATTTGGCCCAGCAATGCCTGCTCGTAGGCGCGTTCCGCTTCCAGTACCTGAAGGATGCTGTTCTCGCCTTGCGCGTAAGCTTGCTGGTTCAACCGAAAACTGGTGTCGGCCGCGCGTAACGCGTCTTCCTGTGCCAGGTTTTCCTCAGCGTCATGGTTGATCGCCTGCAACGAGTCTGCGACCTGACCAAACGAGCTAATGACCGTCTGCTGGTAACCGGCGAGCGTCGCCTTGTAGCCGTCGACGGCAGCCTGACGTTCAGCCTTGAGTGTTCCGCCATCGAAGATCGGGCCCGCCAACCCCGCAGCGAAGCCCCAGAGCGCGGCGCCGCCATTGCCGGAAGCGGCCTGCAGGAGCGATGCGGACAGCGTTACATGGGGATAGAGGTTCGCGGTCGCGACGCCAACGGCCGCGCTGGCCATGTGCAGTTCGGCTTCTGCTTGCAGCACATCGGGCCGGCCGTGGGCCATTTCCGAAGGCAAGCTGACGGGCACATTTGCCGGCAATACAAACTCGGCAAAATCGAAGTCAGGCGCGATCCAGTCACCCGGGCCTTTACCCGTGAGTATCGACAACGCATGGCGTGCCGCATCACGCTGCTGGGCGAGGGGCGGCAGCAGCGTGCGGTCCTGAGCGAGCCGGGTCTCGGCCAGCGAAACATCGATCTGCGTGGTGGTGCCATTGATGTGGGCCATGCGCACGAGGTCGAGGTTCCTGGTGTCATTGGCGAGCAGCTTTTCGACAGCTTTCATCTGCGCATTTGCAGAGGCGACCAACAATGCCTGGCTGGCAACATTGCCCGTCAGGGTCAGGTACGCCGCGTCGTAGCGATGCTTCTGCAGGTCCGTAAACGCTTCCTGCTGTTCGACCAGCCGCTTGTTACCGCCAAACGCGTCAAGGTCAAAACCGACCCGTGGTCCAATCGCATAGAAATTGGAGATGGACGGTTCTTTTGCGGTGTGTACCCGCTGGCGGCCGGCAGTCGCGCCAAAGTCGACCTGCGGATACAGCGCCCCTTCCGCCGCCGCGACGGAGGAGGCTGCTTGCCGGATCGTTGCATCTGCCGCCACCAGTTCAAGATTGCCTTCAATGGCGCGACGTACAACCTTGTCGAGCTTCTGCGAATGGAAGGCCGTCCACCAGTCACCGCTGACCTTCTTGCCAAGGTCAATGTGTTGTTCACCGGGCTTGTTGCCGCGTTGGTCGAGGCGCTGCTCGGCCTGTTGGTCGTAGTGTTGCGACAGGCTTGGTGGGGGCATTTGATAATCAGGGCCGACGGTACAGGCGGTCAGGAACACCAGCGCCGACACCGCACCGAACGTGGTTTTGAACAGATGACTATTGATGAAGAGCGCATTGGATTTCATTTGGCAAACTCCACTATAACTAGTTGGTCGGAACGGGCTTGCGAAGAAAGATCACCAGTGGACTCACCACCAGCATCGCGAACATCAAAATCTTGAATTGGTCGATCACGGCGATAAAAGCCGCCTGGCCGGTAATCATTTCGTTGAGCCCCGCCAGTGCTTGCAGCGATGTCGGCACGGAATGCGCAGCGGCGCGATAGGGCGTCAGATTGCTGGCCAGCGCCATGTGCATCGCTTGGGTATTGTTGAAGAAGAACAGTTGCACAATCGCAACGCCGAGGGTGCTCCCGTACACCCGTGACAGATTGAAAAAACCGGTACCTTCCGGGCGTAACGTGGGGTCGAGCGTGCTGAACGCGACCTTGGTAAGCGAGGGCATCAAGATGCCGATGCCAATGCCCTGGATCGCACCGGCCACCGCCACGGGCGACCAGTCCATCAACGGCGAATAGCCGAGCATCAGCCAGTTGGCATAAATCACCACGGCGACGCCTGCCGCCACGAACAGCCGGCGGTCGAAACGCTCGGGAACACGGCCCATCAGCAGGAACGCACCGACCAGTCCCACCCCGCGCGGTATCGTCAGGGAACCTGTGATGTCAGGCGGGTAGCCGAGAATTTCGTCCAGCATGGGCGACGTCAGGGCCATGGTCGACAACAGCACGAAACCCACAGCGAAAAAGATGACCGTCGACAGCACGAAGTTGCGGTCGTTGAACAAACGCTTGTTGAGGAAGTGCACCTTGGTGGTCAGTACATGCACAACGAACAGGTAGAGACCCAGTGCACAGCCCATCGCTTCCAGCCAGATCTCGGTCGAGGAAAACCAGTCCAGGCGTTCACCACGGTCGAGTAACATTTGCAGGCTGATCAACGCGAGCGTGAAACTGCCGAAGCCCAGGAAATCGAACGTTGGACGTTTCTCGGCCTTTTTCTCGGCAAGCAAAAGCGCCATCACCAGAAAGATAAACGCCGACAGCGGAACGCTGATGTAGAAAATCGGGCGCCATCCGAAATGTTCGCTGATCCAACCCCCAATGCTCGGGCCGCTGACGATGCCGAAGAGCACGATTGCCGTCCATGTCGCGCCAAACTTCGCACGCTTCTCCAGTGGCAATGTCTCCATTGAAATCGCCATTGAAAGGGGCGCCAGCACGCCACTCGCCAGGCCTTGAATGATGCGCACACCGACGAATTCCAGCGGTGTCGTTGCCTGCGTAGCGAGCAGCAAACCCAGGACGAAGAAGGCTAATGCGGTTTGATAAATCCGCTTCAGGCCATAGCGCCCGGCAAGCCATTGCGCAATCGGCAGGGTGATCGCACTCGCCGCGAGGTACGAGGTGAACACCCAGCCAGCCTGGTCGTCGGTCATCGACAGGCTGCCCTGGATAAACCTGAGCACCGCGTTCGGCAAAGGCAGGTTCGCCGACTGCATGTAGGTCGCGAGCAACGCGGCGAACCTTAACGTCCCCGGGCCTTGAGGTCCGGCAAGTTGGGCGTTCATCGGTCGTTACCTGCGGTCAACAACGCTTTAAGCGGGTGCCACCAAGGCGTGTGATACCCGGTATCAACCTTGACCGTGGCGCTGGTGCCCGAGAAAAGGGGCAGGGCAGGATCGGTCTCATCGAGTTCGAGTCGGACCGGAACCCGCTGGACCACCTTGACCCAGTTGCCGGTCGCATTTTCCGGCGGCAGCAGGGCGAAGTCCGATCCGGCTCCCGGGCTCATGCTGGTCACGTGGGCTTTGAATACGTGATCAGGGTACGTATCGATACTGATAGTCGCTTCCTGGCCTGGACGCATGTGGGTCACCTCCGTTTCGCGGAAGTTGGCCTCCACCCAAATCTCGCGAGCGGACAGCAGCGCAAAGGCGGGCGCGCCGTTGTTGACGTAGTTGCCAACCTGCAAATCGTCGACCTTGGCCACAATGCCATCGTCCGGCGCATAGACCGTTGTATACGAAAGGTAGAGCTGCGCCTCGTCGAGTTGGGCCTTGGCCTCGCGAACCGTCGGGTGAGTATCGGCTTCGATGTTTGGATTGCCGTTCAATGCAACGACCGTGCTCGCGATCTGTTGTTCGATCGAAGCGATTCGTTGCCGTGAAACTTTAAGATCGGTGTCGGCGCGTTCGTAAACGGCGCGCGAGACGAACTCGGTAGCGACCAGCGCTTTCTTGCGGCCAAATTCTCGTTGGTCGAAATCGGCCGATTCTTTGGCCGATTGCAGTTCGGCCTGTTGTTGGCGGTAACTGGCCTTGAGTCCATCGATGCGCAGCCGTGCAACGCTCAGCTGGGCTTCTGCGCGGTTAACCGCGATCTGGAATGGCTTCGGATCGATCCGGAACAGCACCTGGCCCTTGCGAACCGGCTGGTTATCCTCAACCGCGATTTCCACGACTTGTCCGGAGATGCGGGCATTGATCGAAGCTTTCGCTACTCGGGCGTAGGCGTTGTCGGTCGAAATAATCGCTGCGCCCGCCTGATAGTGGGTGTAGCCAATCGCTGCGAAGAGCACCGGCAAACCGACAATAAGGAAGGGGCGCAGTTTCTCTTTGAACGGTTTCTTGAACGGCGCGCCAGGCGGGTTCGGCAGGGGGTGTTCGAAGGTCTGCGAAGCTGGGATGTCGAACTGTTTAGTCATGATCGAATACACCTTTAACCGGGAAGTCGTGCCCGCAGAAATCGCCTGCGGCGTTGACGTCAATAGTTGCTGTGAGGAATCAAGCCCGAGCGCGGCCAAGAGGATCGCTCCGCCGCACCTGTTTCGTCGCCGCAACACTCAGTTCGAGCTCCGCTTCAACAAACCGTAAATCAAGGAATTTTTGGTTCCTTAATTTTGTGCGATGGTGTAAGAATATCCACTCACCCACCTTCATTCAAGGATTTTGTACGACATGGCACAAAAAAAGATTGCAGAGGGAAAAGGCCGCGGCCGCCCTCGCGCGTATGACCCGCAGACAGCGCTGCAGCAAGCGCTTGGTGTGTTTTGGAGCACCGGCTATTCCGGCGCTTCGCTGGACAGCATCGCTACGGCGGCCGGGATGAATCGCCCCAGCCTCTATGCGGCATTCGGTGACAAACACGCGCTCTATATCAAAGCGCTTGAGCAGTATTGGGAGTTTGCGGCGGCGGCCATGCATGAGGCGTTGACCGACAAAGAGCTGACATTGAGCGAGGCGTTGATGCGTTTCTACGAAGGGCAGCTATCGATTTATTTTTCGGGAGAAGGCCAACCGCGCGGCTGCTTTGCGATCGGCACGGCGACAACCGAAGCCGTCGAGGATTCTGAAATACGAGAGGTTCTTTCTGATCGGCTGAGCCGGCTCGATACCGATCTCGAAACGCGGCTGCGAGCGGCCGTCGATTCCGGCGAGTTGAAAAGCGACGTGGACCCAGCGGCCCTGGCGGTACTCGCGTCTTCCCTGCTGCATAGCATTTCGATACGTGCACGGGCGGGCAAATCCCGCGCTGAATTAACCGAGCTTGCACGCAATGCAGTCAGCGTCATCTGTGGTTGAGGGGTTTAAGGGTGGAAGAAAAACTCGACGATATTCTGGCTGGGCAACTGGCCGTGATTTTCTGTGGCATTAACCCGGGCGTGATGGCGGCCGCCCAAGGCCATCATTTTGCAGGCAGGGGTAATCGCTTCTGGCGCACACTCCATCTCGCCGGTTTTACCCCCGAGGAAATACGCCCGGAAAACGATCGGACGATCTTGCAGTATCAGTGTGGATTAACGGCCGTGGTGGAACGGCCTACGGCGCGAGCGGATCAGTTGTCATTACATGAATTCATGGCTGCCGCCGCGGATTTTGAACGGAAGATCGCGCGCTATGCGCCACGCTTCGTGGCGTTTCTCGGTAAAGCGGCGTATTGCGCGTTGTCTGGCCAGCGAGAGGTTTCGTGGGGGCTTCAGCCAAAGACGTTTGGCAATGCTGCGGTATGGGTATTGCCCAATCCGAGTGGGCGAAATCGTGCGTTTACCTTGGATCAACTGGTTGGCGCGTACCGGCAACTCCATTCGCACCTGCACCTCGCTCCTGTTTCTCAGCCTTTTCCAGCGCCTCTCCTATACTGATCCGCGTTGACAGACACAACGCAGACACAGCGTCCTTATCAGCCACTGAAAGGAGATCGAACATGACTATTCGCATTGGCGATGAAGCCCCGGATTTCACCGCCGAAAGTACTGAAGGCACCCTTCGCTTTCATGAGTGGATTGGCGACAAGTGGGCCATTCTGTTCTCGCATCCGAAAGACTTCACACCGGTCTGTACCACTGAACTGGGTTACATGGCCGGACTCAAACCGGAGTTCGACAAGCGTAATACCAAGATCGTCGGGCTCAGTGTTGACCCTGTCAGTAATCACAAAGCCTGGGCTGATGACATCGAAGAAACCCAGGGGCATGCGGTCAACTACCCCATGATCGGCGACGACAATCTGGTGGTGGCCAAGCTCTACGACATGATTCACCCGAATGCCAGCGGCGGCTCGCGCACCGCTGTGGACAATGCCACGGTGCGTTCGGTATTCATCATCGGCCCGGACAAGAAGGTCAAGGCGATGCTGATTTATCCAATGAGTGCCGGGCGCAACTTCGATGAAGTATTGCGTCTGCTCGACTCTCTGCAGTTGAACGCCAAGCACACAGTCGCCACCCCGGTGAACTGGCGTCCGGGCGACGACGTCATCATTCCTACCTCGGTGTCTGACGAGGACGCCAGGAAGAAGTACCCGCAAGGCTTCAAAACGCTGAAACCGTATTTGCGTACCGTGGCGCAGCCGAAGTAACCGATCAATGGTAATGGTCACCCTGTAGTGTGTTCGACAGGGTGACCGTTTAAACCAGGTAGCGCCGAAACCACCCCAGCGTGCGGTCCCAGGCCAGTTTGGCTGCCGCCTCGTCGTATCGAGGTGTGGAGTCGTTATGGAAACCATGGTTTACGCCAGGGTAGATGTAGGCTTCGTAGGTCTTGCCCGCGGCTTTCAAGGCCTGCTCAAAGGCGGGCCACCCTTCGTTGATGCGCGTGTCCAGTTCGCCGTAGTGAAGCATGAGCGGCGCCTTGATTCGGGCGACATCCTTGGCCTCAGGTTGTCGGCCATAAAAGGACACTGCGGCGCCCAGTTCCGGATACGCCACCGCCGCAGCATTGGTGACACCGCCGCCATAACAGAACCCGGTGATGCCGACTTTCCCGGTGGTCGCGTCGTGTTTCATCAGCCACTCGATGGCGGCAAAAAAATCATTCATGAGCTTTTCAGGATTGACGGTCTCTTGCAGCGCCCGGCCTTTGTCGTCATTGCCCGGATAGCCGCCAACCGAGGTCAGGCCATCGGGGGCGAGGGCGATGAAACCGGCCTTGGCCAAACGGCGGGCGACGTCCTCGATGTAAGGGTTGAGCCCGCGGTTTTCATGCACGACCACCACGGCCGCCACTTTGCCGGTGGCTTTCGCCGGGCGCACCAGGTAACCACGAACCTGCCCGTTGCCCTTGGGTGAGGGATAGGTGATGTACTCGGGAAGGATGTCCGGGTCGGTGAATTCAACTTGCTCGGCCATTGCATAGTTCGGACTGAGGGCGGCGAGCAACGCGCTGGCCGTCAAACCGCCCAACGTGAACAACGCCGCCCGATCGAGAAACTCTCGCCGATTGATCTTGCCGTGGGCGTAGTAGTCGTAGAGCTCCAGCAGTTCCGGGGCAAAGTCTTTCGCAGTGAGACGGGGCATTTATGCGTGTCCTCCTTGGGCCTTTCTTTACCTATATACGAGTAACAAAGGCATCTTGTGGCTCATATACGGGTATTTTTTGAGTTGGATCAGGTTCGGCGCCTCACCCGATTCAACAGTTCAGGCAGTGCGCCCCAGCCTTGGCCACTTGTGCATCCTGCTCGGACTTGACGCCGGACACACCGACCGCGCCGATCACCTGGCCGTCGACGATGATCGGCACGCCACCTTCCAGAGAGGTCAGCAACGGCGCTGACAGAAAGGCGAATCGCCCGCCGTTGACCATCTCTTCATAGCCTTTGGACTCACGGCGGCCCAGCGCGGAGGTGCGCGCTTTTTCGGTGGCGATGTAGGCGCTGGAAGCGGCGCAGCCGTCCAGGCGTTCGAGGGCCAGGGGATGGCCGCCGTCATCGACAATCACGATGGTCACGGCCCATTGATTGTTTTGCGCTTCGGATCGGGCGGCTGCGAGAATCTGGCTGACTTCGATCTGGCTCAGTACGGGTTTACTGTTCATGGGGTTTCTCCTGTGTTGGGTGAGGGCAACGCGGCTTCGACCAGTTCGATCCAGTGCCGGACTGGCGTTCGGCCTGCGCCATCGAGGTGGGACTGACAGCCGATGTTGGCCGTGACAATGATGTCGGGATGTCCGCTTTCCAGCCCATTGAGTTTGTTGTCGCGCAGTTGCCGGGACAGTTCGGGCTGGGTCAGCGAATAGGTGCCCGCCGAGCCGCAACACAGGTGGCTGTCGGGAACGGACGTGAGGTTGAACCCCAGACTCGTCAGCATCGCCTCGACCGCGCCGCCGAGCTTTTGCGCGTGCTGCAACGTGCAAGGGCAATGGAAGGCCAGGCGTTGATCGCTGTGGACGCCGAGCTTTTCCAGTGGCTCCTCGCGCAGCACTTCAACCAGGTCCCTGGCCAGCGCACTGACCCTTTTCGCCTTATCGGCATACGCCGGGTCGGTGCTGAGCAAGTGACCATAGTCTTTGATAAACGCACCACAGCCGCTGGCGGTTTGCACAATCGCCTCGGCACCTTGTTCGATGCTCGGCCACCAGGCGTCGATATTGCGGCGGGCACGGTCAAGGCCGGCGGCCTGAGCGTTCAGGTGATAATCCACGGCGCCACAGCAACCGGCCTCGCGGGTCGGGATCACGCTGATTCCCAGTCGATCCAGGACGCGCGCGGTGGCCGCGTTGGTGTTGGGCGACAGGCTCGGCTGTACGCAGCCCTCGAGCATCAACACGTGCCGGGCATGCCGGAGGGGGGGCCGCGGCTTTGCCGGATACACGGTGCGCGGCAATTTGATTTGCAGGGTGTTGGGTAAAAATGCACGGAAAACCTGCCCGCTGCCGACTATCCGCTTGAACAACTCCGGATTGGGGACGACCGCGCGCAAACCCTCGCGTAATAGTCGCTGACCGAGTGGCCGTGGCACCGCTGCATCCACCACCGCGCGGCCGATGTCGAGCAAGTTGTGATAGTCGACGCCAGAGGGGCAGGTGGTTTCACAATTGCGACATGACAGACAGCGATCAAGATGTTGCTGGGTTTTCTGAGTGACCTCGTGACCCTCCAGCACTTGCTTGATCAGGTAGATACGGCCCCGTGGCCCGTCCAGTTCATCGCCGAGTAGTTGATAGGTCGGGCAGGTGGCATTGCAGAAACCGCAGTGCACGCACGTGCGCAGAATGCTTTCGGCTTCTGCGGCTCGAGGCAGTTGGCGGGCGCGTTCACTCAGGGTCGTCTGCATGGTTCAAAGCTCCGCGTACAGGCGCCCGGGGTTGAAGATGCCCCGTGGGTCGAGTTGATGCTTCACGTTCTGGTGATAGCGCAACAGCGCGGCCGGCAGCGGTTGGAAGGGACTGTCGATCAGCCCGTGGCTGTAACAGGTCACATGCCCGCCGACGTCCTCCACGACCTCGCGGATGAACGCGGCTTCTGCGTTCGATTTGAGCCAGCGCTGCGCACCGCCCCAATCGATCAATTGCCGGCCGGGCAGGGAAAGCCGAGCGGTGTTGTGCGGTAATGACAAGCGCCACAGGGGTTGATCCTCATCGAAGAAGCTCAATCGATGCTCGTTGAGATCATCCCAATACGAATCGTCCAGTAGCTCGCCGCCTAAACGGTCATGCGCGGCTGACACCGAGCCTTCGCCACCCTCAAGTCGCAGGTGCAGGCGCTGCCCGTCGTGGCACGCAGCGCTGATCGGGAGCGGTTGCTGGCCCCATTCCGCGAGGCGCAGCAAGGCGCGATCGCTGTCCATGTCCAGGCTGATGCTTAAGACTTGACGTGGTTTGGGCAGGACCTTGAGCGAGACTTCAGTGATGACACCAAGGGAACCGTAGCTGCCGACCATCAGGCGCGACAGGTCGTAGCCGGCGACGTTTTTCATGACCTCGCCACCGAAGCGCAAATGCTTGCCATGGCCGGTGATGACGCGTGTTCCGAGGACGAAGTCGCGCACGGAGCCTGACCAGGGCCGCCGAGGCCCCGACAGCCCGCAGGCAATCATCCCGCCGACGGTGGCACCTTCACCGAAGGCGGGCGGCTCACACGGCAGCATCTGGTGCGCCGCGTCCAGTACTTCAGCAAGCTCTGCCAATGGCGTGCCGCAGCGTGCGGTGATCACCAGCTCGGTCGGGTCGTAGCTGACGATGCCCCGATGAGCGCGTGTGTCGAGGACTTCACCGGCCACGATGCGCCCCAGAAACGACTTGCTGTTGGAACCCTGGATGCGCAGCGGCGTGGCGTTTTCCAGCGCCTGATTGACCTGCTCCAGCAGGGCAGCGCTGTCATCGAGATCCCATTCACTGTGCATCAGAAGCGCTCCAGATCAGGGTGGGGCATCTGACCGAGGTGAATGTGCATGGCGCCAAATTCGGCGCAGCGATGCAGCGTCGGAATGTTCTTGCCGGGATTGAGCAAGCCACTCGGGTCGAAGGCGGCTTTGACGGCATGGAACACGGTCAATTCATCGCTGTTGAACTGTGCGCACATCTGATTGATCTTCTCGCGACCCACCCCGTGTTCACCGGTAATGCTGCCCCCGACCTTCACGCACAGTTCGAGGATTTTGCCGCCCAGGGCTTCGGCGCGATCGAGCTCACCCGGTTGATTGGCATCGAACAGAATCAACGGATGCATGTTGCCGTCGCCCGCGTGAAAAACGTTGGCCACCCGCAGGTCGTACTCGGCCGACAACGCGGCGATGGCGTGTAGCACCCCGGGCAACTCGCGGCGCGGGATTGTCCCGTCCATGCAGTAATAATCCGGCGAGAGGCGACCCACCGCCGGAAAGGCATTCTTGCGCCCGGCCCAAAAGCGCACACGTTCAGCTTCATCGCGGGCCTGGCGCACTTCGGTGGCGCCGGCCTGTTCCAGCACCTGGCGCACGCGGTCGCAGTCATCGTGGACGTCGGCTTCAACGCCATCGAGCTCGCACAGCAGAATGGCTTCGGCGTCGACCGGATACCCGGCGTGGATAAAGTCTTCGGCAGCGCGAATGGCCAGGTTGTCCATCATTTCCAGGCCGCCGGGAATGATGCCGGCGGCAATGATGTCACCGACGGCGCGGCCCGCCTTTTCGACGGAATCGAATGCCGCCAGCAACACCTTGGCAGTCTGCGGTTTGGGCAGCAGCTTGACCGTGACTTCGGTAATCACCCCGAGCATGCCTTCGGAGCCGGTGAACAACGCCAGCAGGTCGAAGCCGGGAGTGTCGAGCGCTTCCGAACCCAGGGTCAGGTGTTCACCGTCGACGGTCAGGATCTCGACCTTGAGCAGGTTGTGCACCGTCAGGCCGTATTTCAGGCAGTGCACACCGCCAGCGTTTTCCGCGACATTGCCACCAATCGAACAGGCGATCTGCGAGGAGGGATCCGGCGCGTAATACAAGCCAAACGGTGCGGCCGCCTGGGAAATCGCCAGGTTGCGCACCCCTGGCTGGACCCGCGCCGTGCGGGCGGCAGGGTCGATGTGCAGGATGTTGTTGAAGCGCGCCATCACCAGCAGCACGCCTTTTTCCAGGGGCAATGCACCGCCGGACAAGCCGGTTCCCGCGCCACGGGCGACGACCGGCACCTGCCGTTCATGACACAGTCGCAGCACGCCTTGCACCTGTTCGATGCGACGGGGCAGCACCACCAGCATCGGCGTGGTGCGGTAAGCGGAGAGTCCATCGCACTCGTACGGCCTGAGCTCTTCCTGCTGATGCAGGACTTCCAGATCCGGCCACTGCGCCTGCAAGGCCTGCAATAGCGCGGTTTTGTCCACGTCGGGCAGGACACCGTCGACACGTTCATCGTAGAGAATGTTCATAGTCGCTTTACGATACTCCGTTCACGAAAGCCCGGGCGAAGTTCAAAAGATCGCAGCCTTCGGCAGCTCCTACACTGGAACGCGTACGCCCTGTAGGAGCTGCCGAAGGCTGCGATCTTTTGATCTTGCCGGTCAATGCCCGCCCACCACCATATGACTGAATGGCGCCACATACGCCTGCAACGTCACCAGCCCGCCGACCAGAATCGCCAGGATGATCGAGTGGAAGAACACGTAACGCAGGATTTCCCCTTCATGGCCGTACCAGCGGGTGGCGGTGGAGGCGACCACGATTGACTGAGCGTCGACCATCTTGCCCATGACCCCGCCAGAACTGTTGGCAGCAGCCATCAACACCGGGCTGATGCCCAATTGTTCGGACGTGACCCGTTGCAAGCCACCGAACAGCACGTTGGAGGCGGTGTCCGACCCGGTCAGGGCCACGCCGAGCCAGCCGAGCAGGGTGCCGAACATGGGGTAGAAAATGCCGGTTGCCGCAAAGGCCAGTCCCATCGTCGCATCAAGGCCCGAGTAACGGGTGAGGTAGCCCAGGGCAAGCATGGCTGCGATGGTGATGAGCGAATAACGCACCACCCACAGCGTTCGCAGGTATTGGCGTGCCAACTGGGGAATGGAGTAGCCCATCAGCAAACCGCCGAGGATGGCCGAGAGCAAGATTCCGCTACCGGTAGCGGTGAACCAGGTGAACTTGTAAATCGCTTCCTCGGTTTTAGGCGCAGGCACCACAGGTGGCACCTTTTCGACTTGCAGGTGCAGGGTGGTGAAGGTCAGCGCTGGCGAGAAAATCGGGTTCGCTTCGCGCATCGGCTTGCCCTGAGGGTCGAGCTTGGCCGAGTTGGTTTGCGGATCGATTGCCGGGCGGGTATCGAACATGTTTTTGAAGCCTTGGGTGCCCCAGGCGAAGACGAAGACCGTGAGGATGATCCACGGCATCCACGCCCGCATCACGGCAGGCTTGGCATCGGCGGAAAACGTCGCCGTGGCGGTGGGTTTATCCTCATGCTCCGCATCGATTTTCGAGTTGTCGACTCGCCCGGACAGGGCGGCGGAGGTATACACAATGGCGGGTTTCCAGACCTTGAGAAAGCCGGTCAGGCAGGCCATGGAAATCAGCGCGGCGATCACGTCCACCAGCATCGGGCCGTGGTAGTTGGACACCAGGAACTGCGGCACAGCGAAGCTGACCCCGGCCACCAAAATCGGCGGCCAGATTTCCAGCATCTTGCGCCAGCCGGCGAAAGCCCAGATCAACCAGAACGGCACGAGCACCGAGAAAAACGGCAATTGGCGGCCGACCATCATCGACAGCTCCATTTCATCCAGCCCGGTCACCTTGGCCAGCGTAATGATTGGCGTGCCCAAGGCGCCAAATGCCACCGGTGCGGTGTTGGCGATCAATGCCAGGCCCGACGCGGCCAGCGGCGAGAACCCCAGCCCGATCAGAATCGCCCCGGTCACCGCCACCGGCGTACCGAAACCGGCGGCCCCTTCGAAGAACGCGCCGAAGCAGAAGGCAATCAGCAGCAATTGCAGGCGTCGGTCGTCAGTGATGCGCGCCAGAGAGTCTTGCAGGACCTTGAACGAGCCGTTCTCGGTGGTCAGCCGGTGCAGGAAAATAATATTCAGCACAATCCAACCAATCGGCAGCAGCCCGTTGGCGGCACCGAATAACGCCGCCGAGCCAGCCATGTTCGCCGGCATGCCGAAGGCGAAGATTGCGATCAGCAGGGCGGAGGTGAGGGCGAGCAAGGCCGCCATATGGGCCTTGAGGTGGAAAAACGCCAGGGAGGCCAGCATCACCACGACCGGGACTGCGGCCATGATGGTCGAAATCACCGGGTTGCCGAATGGATCGTAGACTTGCTGCCAGACCATGTTCCACCTCTGCTTTTTATTGTTGGACGTGCAGACCCCATGGGGGCGGTGGCTTTGAGTATAGATGGCATTACGCCGCTGTCAGGGTGGGCCTCATTTACCCTGAATGAGCACTGATGGCGGACTTCAGTGAGCTAACATGGCCAATGGGTGTTTGCGTGAATCGAGTGTCAACGACGAGAGGAGTGCAGCAATGACTGAGCGTCATGAGGTCCACAAGGAGACATTGTCGAACGGATGCAAAATCGAGGTCAAAGCCGAGATATTGAGGGATGGGTCGCTGGAGATGTTCATCGGTGTTTACCGGCCAGACAACTCGGTCATTTTCGAGGATCACGACCCAAAGCCGCATCTGCTGGACATGGAAGCTGCGTTGGACTGGGGCATCGACATCGCGAAAGGTATCGGCAACAGCCAACGGACACTGTGAAGCTTGAAAAGATCGCAGCCTGCGGAGGCGCCCACAGGCGCGTAGGAGCTGCCGAAGGCTGCGATCTTTTCGCTGTTAATGCTTGAACATCACATGCCGTACGACGGTGTAGTCCTCCAGCCCATACATCGACATGTCTTTCCCATAACCGGACAATTTCTGACCGCCATGGGGCATTTCGCTGACCAGCATGAAGTGCGTGTTCACCCAGGTGCAGCCGTACTGCAAGCGTGCCGACAAGCGATGCGCACGGCCGACATCCGAGGTCCAGACCGACGACGCCAGGCCGTAGTCCGAATCGTTGGCCCAGCCCAGCACCTGCGCTTCGTCGGTGAATTTGGTCACCGACACCACCGGCCCGAACACTTCGCGACGCACGATTTCGTCGTCCTGTTGCGCGTCGGCCAACACCGTCGGCTCGAAGAAGAAGCCATTGCCGTCCACCGCTTTGCCACCGGTGATCAAACGGATGTGCGGCTGCGCCACGGCCCGCTCGACAAACCCGGCCACGCGGTCGCGATGTTGCGCGGTGATCAGCGGACCCAGCTCGGTCGACGGATCATCCTGCAAGCCATATTTGATGCTGCTGACGGCCGCACCGAGCTTCTCGACGAACTGGTCGTAGATACCTTCCTGCGCATAGATGCGGCAAGCGGCGGTGCAATCCTGGCCAGCGTTGTAGAAGCCGAAGGTGCGGATGCCTTCCACCGCAGCGTCAATGTCGGCGTCGTCGAAGATGATCACCGGGGCCTTGCCGCCCAGTTCCATGTGCATGCGTTTGACGCTGTCGGCGGTGCTGGAAATGATGTTCGAACCGGTGGCGATCGAACCGGTCAGCGACACCATGCGCACTTTCGGGTGCGTGACCAGCGGGCTGCCCACCGTAGGACCCCGGCCGAATACCAGGTTGAGCACGCCGGCCGGGAAAATTTCCGACGCCAGCTCAGCCAGACGCAGGGCGGTCAGCGGGGTTTGTTCCGACGGCTTGAGCACCACGGTATTACCGGCGGCGAGGGCCGGGGCGATTTTCCAGGCGACCATCATCAACGGGTAGTTCCACGGCGCGATGGAGGCGATCACGCCCACCGGATCACGGCGGATCATCGACGTGTGGCCCGGCAGGTATTCACCGCCCGCCGAGCCGCTCATGCAACGGCTGGCACCAGCGAAGAAGCGGAACACGTCGGCAATCGCCGGGATTTCGTCGTTCAGCGCGGCGCTGTAAGGCTTGCCGCAGTTGTCCGATTCCAGTTTGGCCAGCTCTTCACCGTGGGCTTCGATGACGTCAGCCAGTTTGAGCAGCAACAACGAGCGCTCTTTTGGCGGGGTGTGCGACCAGCTGTCGAAGGCGGCAGCGGCGGCGCGCACGGCGGCATCGACCTGGGCTTCGCTGGCTTCGTTGATTTCCACCAGCACCCGACCGAGGGCCGGGTTGAACACGGGTTGTGCGGGACCTTCGCCGTCGAGCAGTTGGCCGTTGATCAGTAATTTGGTTTGCATGCCATTGTCCTCTTCAAAACTATTGTTCTTCTGTGGAAACCGGATCCCTGTAGGAGCTGCCGCAGGCTGCGATCTTTTGATCTTTTTAGAGTTCGCCCGAACTCCAAGCGAAAGATCAAAAGATCGCAGCCTGCGGCAGCTCCTACAAGGGATCGCCGTTGTCAGATCGTTGATCTATTTACCGCTGCGCCGGAAATATCAGCAGCCTTGGCCAGCGGTTTGGAGAACTTCCACGCATCGCCCGCCGGTGCCGTGCCTTTGTCGTAAGGCTTGCCCAGCAGCATGTAAACGACGCCGGCCCCCATCACCACCAGGGTGGTCAGGATCATCGAGTAGTTGATGTACCACGGCGCATCCGGCGAACGAGGCCAGACCATATTGGTGATCGCGCACACGCCATAAATCAGTGCGGCCACGTTCACCCACAGACCCCAGGCGCCGAGGGTGAATTGACCGTTCGGGCGCCAGCCCTTGGCTCGGGCGATCAACGCGGCGATGACAATCAATTGGAACGCGACGTAGATACCAATCGCCGCGAAGCCGACGATGGTTGCCACGGCATCGGCCATGAACATCCCCAGGCAGACAATCGCTGCCGGCACCACTCCGCTGATCAGCAATGCGAACGATGGCACGTGGTTGCCCGAGAGGCGTTTGAGCAGCGAACTGCCAACGATCATTTCGTCACGGGCATAAGCGAATAGCAACCGACTGGCCGCGGCCTGCAGGCTGAGGACGCAGGAGATGAACGACACCATCACCACTGCCATCACCAGACGAGAACCGACCGGGCCGAAGGCGTTGGCCAGGATAGTGGCAACCGGGTCGGTGTCTTCGCCCGCCAGAACCTTGGCCATGTCCGGCACCGAAAGGATCAGCGCCAGGCACGCGAACATCGCCGCTGCACCACCGATGTAAATGGTCATGCGCATGGCTTTGGGAATGCGCTTGCCCGGGTTCGGGGTTTCTTCGGCGACATCGCCGCAGGCCTCAAAACCGTAGTACTGGAACAGGCCTGCCAGTGACGCCGCAAGGAACGCTGGCAAGTACGAGCCATTGACTTGAAGATTGAAGGTGTCGAACAACACACTGAAGGGTTGATGACGCTCGAAGATCAACAGGTAGCCGCCGACCAGAATTGCCCCGACCAGTTCGCAGAGGAAGCCAAACATCGCCACCCGCGCCAGCAGTTTGGTGCCCACCAGATTCAGGGCGGTGGAGAGCAGAATGATCGTCAGGGCAATGTAGGTATTGGCCTCGGGACCGGGGTTGAAACCCAGCATGATGGCCAGGTACGGTCCGGCACCCACCGCTACCCCTGCGATGGTTGCGCACAAGGCCCATGCATAGACCCAGCCGACCATCCACGCCCAGCGCTTGCCCACCAGGCGACGCGCCCAAGGGTAGACACCACCGGAAATCGGGAACTGCGAGACGATTTCGCCGAAAATCAGACACACCAACAACTGACCTGCACCAATCAACAGATAGGACCAGAACATCGGCGGTCCGCCGGCGGCCAGGCATAAACCGAACAAGGTGTAGACGCCGACTACCGGCGACAGGTAGGTAAACCCGAGGGAAAAATTCTCCCACAGGCTCATGCTGCGATTGAAATCCGAACTGTAGCCGAGGGCGCGGAGCTGTTCCGCATCCTGATCGGCGCTGACACTTGCACGCGTATTGGGTGAGCCACTCATGTTATTTCCTCATTATCAATGGCAGTGGATTATTGCTGGCGGGTCGGCCCGCCAATGCTCGTTTCGCGCTTGTTGTTGTGTTGATACCAGGCTTAATCGCGATGCCGATCCTGTAGCAGCTGCCGAAGGCTGCGTCCGGCTGCGAAGCAGTCGTAAAACGTGAGCCCACGGTTTTCCTGAAGGACCATGTGGCCTGATTTCACGACTGCTACGCAGCCGGACGCAGGCTCCGCCAGCTGCTACAGGAGCGCGTCAGGCTTTGGGTTCGTCGTCGTACTGGGAGAGCCACTCCACCGCAGCATCGCGGTAGCGGCTGAAGCCCTTGTAATCCACCAGTTGCTGGTTCAAGTCCCGCAGGACCCGGTGCATGCGCCGGGCCCATGCCGGGTTGGTGGCAATGTCTTCCAGGCTGAGCAAGTAGGTGCGAATCGGGAAGACAATGGCGTTACTGCGCGGCAAACGATGCAGCGGCTGCAATTCGATCCGCAGGTAAACCAGCTTGCCGGCATTTTCAGCGGTCACGACGGTCCGGTCCGGTGCCCATTCCGGCAAGCTTTCGGCCGAGACTTCGAGGCGCGGGTTGACGGTCAGCGACCAGTTCAGACGACGCACCGGATGGCCAGTGCGCAGGCGCAACAGGAACTTCAGGGCACGGTCGAGCATGCCGATTTCTTTCACCAACGGCACCGGACCGTGGAACTCTTCCCAGCTCATGCCCAGGTTGAAACGCAGCGAATAATCGGCCCGTTGGGTCGCGATGCCGGCGCCCCAGTACAGCGTGCCGTCACGTTCCTCTTGCAGCACCCAATCGCCCTGGGCCTGACGGGTCACGTACTCCATAGGCTCATAGGGGAGAGTGGCCGGATCGCCGAAGGTGAAGTGATCGTCGATGTCCAGCAGGCGGTTGGTCCAATGCCACTGCCGGCCTTCACGCGCCAGGCTGAAGTACTGCGGATAGTCCCGGGCGTAGGATTCCATGATCAGTTCGAGCAGGTCCCATTGCGCCTCCATCATGTGCGGCGCCGAGACGTAGTGCATGCCTGGGTCTTTTTCCAGGGTGATCGCGCGGTCCCGGCATTCGCTGATGTAGTGTTCATCAATATCGAACGCGGCGCGAAACGCACCATCGCCCACCGACACATGCGGCTCGAGGTTCATCGAGTACATGTAGTCGTCGTCGGGGAACGGGAAGGGCGCGCGGGCGATGGTTTCCGGGCTGTTGGCGAAGGTATAGTCGTCGCGATAGGTTTCGTCGGGATTGAATTTGATATTCATTGTTTTTTTCCGTCGATCAGAGGTCGATGACCAGGCGATTGCACTTGGCGCGGGATACGCAGGGCATGATTTTTTTGCAGTTGGCTTTGTCTTCGTCGGACAGCCAGTCATCGCTGTGCAGCAGCTCGCCATCGAGCTCCAGCACGTCGGTTTCGCAATGACCACAGGCGCCGCCGCGGCACAGGTAGGGCATGGTGAAGCCGGCGGCTTCAACTGCTTCGAGCATGGTCTGGTCAGGCGAGACTTCGACAGTGGTGCCGCTGCGGCCGAGCGTGAAACTGAAGGCTTCGCCTCCGCTGCTTTGTTCAAGGAAGCGTTCGAAATGCACATGACTATCGGTCCAGCCCAGGTCGCGGGCACAGGCCAGCGTGGCGTCGATCATGCTGTCCGGGCCGCACACGTAGACGTGACTGCCCAGTGGACGGTCGGCAAGTACCCGACCAATCTCCAGGCGCGATTCGACGCCCTTGCGGTACAGGTGAACCTGCTCGCCGTAAGTGGCCTGCAACTCTTTGCCGAGCTGCGCATGCGCTTCGCCGCGAACCGCGTAATGCAGTTCGAAAGGCACCTTGCTCAGGCGCAATTCTTCCAGTTGGGAAATCACCGGCGTGATCCCGACCCCACCGGCGATGAACACATGAAGGCGCGCCTGTTTGATCAGCGGGAACAGGTTGACCGGTGGTGTGACTTCGATCAGGTCGCCTTCACCGACGTTGTCATGCAGCGACACCGAACCCCCGCGACCGCTGTCCACGCGGCGCACGGCAATCTGATAACTGCTGGTGTCGTAAGGCGAACTCAGCAACGAATAGGAATTACGCAACGTGTTGTGTTGATTGGCGATCAGCACCACGACGTGACTGCCACCGGAGAATGCCGGCAGGTGCGCACCGGTCGGCGAGACCAGGGTAAAGCGCTTGATTTCCGGGGTCACCGATTCGATTCGGGCGACTCGCAGGTTCAACGTCCCATTGTTCTGGCTCATGTGTCGAGCTCCTCGGCTTCTGGCAATTCACCCGGCACTTCGGCATCGGCCTTGACCGCTTGAAAAGCCGCCAGCCGCCGCGAATAGTGATCGCGCACCACCAGCGTCAGGCCGCAGCCGGGGCAGTCATAGACGCGCTGGGTGACATTTTCGGTATAGGTATCGCAGTGCACGCACCACACTCGACGGACCAAAGTACCGGAGTGTTCGCGCAGCACCTCGTCGCGGTTCAGGTCGAAATGCGTGGCCACTTGCATGGCGCTGCCCAGGAAACTTTCCGAACCTGCGAGGTACAAGCGGGTGCCCATGCGGGCTTCACCGAGCAAGGTATTCAGTGCGTCGATCAATGCCTGGTTAGTCGGGTGAACGTGTAAGGGGTGTTGAGGATGCTGCTGCAATTGGGCGAGGAAGTCCTGGCCGGAAAACGACTCCAGGGAGTACAGCAGGGTGATCGGTCGATCCAGGCCGGCCATATCATTCAACAGGCGTAACATGGCCTGACCGCCGCTGCCCTGGCCGGCAATGATGTGCCGGATGCCTCCCGGCAGCGGTTGCAACCGGTCATAGATCGGTCGGCTTTTGATCCCGGTGATCAACATTTTTATTATCTCCTGACTATCGGCTCGCTGATGGAAGCCGGCTCTGATGCAAAACCCACGACGCTGGGTTGCCAATAGCAGGAGCACAGGTCGTGCCAGATATTCAACTGTTTGAATTTAAAGGAAATTGTTTTATTTATTGCGGAGGGGACAGGCAGAAATAACCAGGTATGTAGGTATTTTCGCAGCGCTTATACGCAGGAAGCGGACCCTTGAACCTTTGAACCTTTGAACCTTTGAACCTTTGAACCTTTGAACCTTTGAACTCCTGAACCCTTGAATTCCTGTAGGAGCTGTCGAGTGAAACGAGGCTGCGATCTTTTGGCTGCTTCAATTTCTCGAAGATCAAGATCAAAAGATCGCAGCCTCGTTTCACTCGACAGCTCCTACAGAGACCGGGTACGGCTCATGAAGTCAATCGCGCTGAAGCTTGCGGATCAACGTGCCGATGTCGATGCCCAGATGCTGCGCAGCCTTGCGTTTGCTACCGCACACATCCACGGCCTTGAGGATGACCTGCCGTTCGAACTGCTGCACCTGGAGCTTGAGGTTTTGCTCTGGGTCTTCTTCCGTTTCACTGTCCACGCCCCCCTGTTTCATGCGGTCCTGAGGGCGTGCCGGCTCAAGCAGTTCGGCCGGTAAATGATGCTCTTGCGCTTCATCGTCGGCGAGGACCGCCAGCCGCTCGAAAATGTTCACCAACTCGCGGATGTTGCCCGGAAAATCGTAACTCATCAGGCGCTTTCGGCAACCGGCGGACAGGCTCAGCGACGGCTCGCGATCACCGTTGATGCGGCTCAGCAGGATGTCGATGAGAAACGGCAAATCATCCCGGTGCTGGCGTAACGGCGGTATTTCCACCGGCAGGACGGCCAGGCGATAGTAGAGGTCGGCGCGGAACTCGCCGGTACTCACAAGATGTCGCAGGTCCTTGTTGGTGGCGGCGATGACTTGCACCTGAACCGTTTTGCTCAAGGGCGAACCGACGGACTGAATGGTGCTGTCTTCGAGGAACTTCAACAGTTTGGCCTGAACGTGCAACGGGATCTCGCCGATCTCGTCAAGGAACAAAGTCCCGCCCGCCGCGGCCTCGATGTATCCCTGCTTGCCCCCCTGTAGTGCGCCGGTAAAAGCGCCGCGCTCATAGCCGAACATCTCCGACTCGAACAGGCTCTCCGGAATACTCCCGCAGTTGACGTGAATGAACGGGCGATCTCCCCAACCGGCCGCACGGTGGATGTGCCGGGCGATGGCGGTCTTGCCGACACCCGGCTCGCCGAGCAACAGCAACCGCGCGCGACGCCGGAAGGCTCGGACCCCGGTGTCGGCGATGCTCGATAGCTGGGGTGACAGATGCAGCGCGTTGTCCTGGGGATCGCGCAGGCCTTGGGGCTCGACGGGGCGGTTGCCCAGCGATGCTCGACGCTGCGGCTGGCTACCGTCGAAGTCTTTCTGGGTCAGCATCCTGAACGGTTTTTCGTAGGCGCCGGTGGGGATGGCGTGGGTACTGCTGAGCAGAACCCGGCCTTCCCGTGAGCGGGTCAAGGCGCTGTTGCCCCCGCGATTCAACGCCGCCTGCAAGTCGTCGTAATTCAACGCGGAACGCTGGAAGAAATCACTGTCGAACAGCCCGACGGCTTGCTGTTTGGACAGTCGATTGACGCGCTCGGCGGCCAGGTTGATAAAGCGCACCCGGCCTTCACCGTCCGTCACGATCAAGGCTTCGCTGAAGCTGTCGAGCAATGCATGCAGCGCGGGCGTTTCCAGCAATGCCCCCAGGACTTCGCTGCTGACGTTGACCGAAGACCGCATGCCCATCTGCAACGTGGGCGGCAGGTTCTTTTCGTTCATGGGTGCAACTCTTCTGCGTAGCGCACACCTTGGCTTTCGCGGAATACTGCGACTCGCCAGGCCACGCCTTCACGAATCAGGATGCGTGAACAATGCACATTGAAGTTCAGGTTGCGTCCACTCAGGTCCGGGAGAGGCACGCTGTGCCAGGTGCGCTCGGGGAGGGCGTTATCCAACAGCAAACGGGCGATACCGGCGCCATGGGTGATGCCAAAGGTCTCTTCGAACGCGGCGTTGCGCCATTGTGGTTGCAAGTGTTCATCGATCACGAGCACCGCGTCAGGCACCGCATCGAATACCCGGCGCAAGGCGTCGATGCGCTGCTCGGCGTCGTGCTGCATGCGCAACTCCTGACTGACGTCGCGGATGCTTCCCCACATCCGAAGGAGGTGCCCGTTGACGATGGTCGCGCGTACATCGTTTTCCACGTAGGCCGGGGAGCCATCGTGCCGACGATCCACCGAGAGTGCGCAATCGACGCTGAACCCGGCTTCGATCAGGCGCCGCACGAACTCTTCATTAGCCGGACTGCGGGGCCAGTAAAGGCGTACCGGTTGCTGGTTGAAATCGACATCCGACGGCATCTCGTAGACTTCGGCCATGGCACGGTTGCACAAACGCCAGTGCGAGTCGTTTTCGAAGACCTGGCGGACGATTTCATCCGGGGAATTGTTGATATCCACCGCCTCGGCGAACTCGATGCACCAGTAGGCAACTTTGGCGCTCTGCAGCATCTGGCTCATCACCTCATTGGCGTTGTGCATTTCCCGCAGTCGATGGCCCAGCGCCCCGAGGGGTATTTTCAGCAGATGCAGACGCGCCGTTTGAACCGCGCGCCACTCCAACAGCCCGCAAGCGACGACCTGCAGTAGACCGCCATTGCGCCGAATCAAGGTCAGCTCCAGGCTGTGGATGTGCTCGTCGGCAGGGGGATTGGTGAACAGCAGTTGCAAGGTGCGCACTGACTCGACGCTGTAGATGCGTTCGATCGGCTGATTCAGTAGCTCTGCTGGCGCATAGCCCAATTGGTCACTCAGGCTGGCGGACAGACTGACAAGGTGTCCGTCAGCGCTGACGGTACTGGAAAGGGGCTGCGCCTTGTTGGCCAGTAAATTCAGTATATCCATCGGTGGATCGGCTCGATTTGGCTTAGGGGAACCTGGCTGAATACTCAGGCGGTTAAGACAAGGGCATATCGCATGCCAACTAAAATGCCCGCGAACATTGGGGAGCGAGGGCGTGGCTAATCAAGAGTGCTGCGATATTGCAGTTGAATGTGCATTTTCGCAGCACTCAGTTCAGGTTAGTGCGATTGCTGGACCTGCTGAAGGTATTCCGATCAATGACCCGCGCGGAATGGCGTCATGTCCTTTAGGCGACATCTACTGGCTTATTAGCGTTAGTCGGTAATCTGCAGACGCGTTAGAGTCGGGGTCACGTTCCTGGCAAACCCGGATGATCCCAATGACCCGCCCCCGTTTCTTACCCGACAACTTCACCCTGACCCTGATCGGCGTGGTGACGCTTGCCAGTTTTCTGCCCGCCACCGGGCACGTCGCGGTGGGTTTTGGCTGGCTGACCAACATCGCCATTGCTCTGCTGTTTTTTCTGCATGGCGCCAAGCTGTCGCGCGAGTCGATCATCGCCGGTGCCGGTCACTGGCGCCTGCATTTGCTGGTGTTCGGCCTGACCTTCGTGCTGTTCCCCCTGCTGGGTCTGGCGCTCAAGCCGTTGCTGTCTCCGCTGATCGGCGATGATCTGTACATGGGCATGCTCTACCTCTGCGCGCTGCCCGCCACGGTGCAGTCGGCGATTGCTTTTACCTCTCTGGCTCGCGGAAACATTCCGGCAGCGATTTGCAGCGCGGCGGCGTCCAGCCTGTTCGGGATTTTCCTGACGCCGTTGTTGGTGACGCTGCTGTTGAATGTGCATGGCGACGGCGGCTCGACCCTCGATGCGATTGTGAAGATCAGCGTGCAGCTGTTGCTGCCGTTCATTGCCGGGCAAATCGCGCGGCGCTGGATCGGCGCCTGGGTGGGGCGTAACAAGAGTTGGTTGAAGTTCGTCGATCAGGGCTCGATTCTGTTGGTGGTCTACGGTGCGTTCAGCGAAGCGGTGAACGAAGGCATCTGGCAGCAAATTCCGCTGCGGGACCTGGCCGGTTTGGTGGTCGCTTGCTGCGTGGTGCTGGGGCTGGTGTTAATGGCCGCTACCGTGCTGGGCAAAGCCTTTGGTTTCAATCAGGAAGACCGCATCACCATCCTCTTCTGCGGTTCGAAGAAAAGCCTGGCGACCGGGGTGCCGATGGCCCAGGTGCTATTCGCCGGCAGTACCATTGGCGTGTTGATCCTGCCGCTGATGCTGTTCCATCAGATTCAGCTGATGATCTGTGCGGTGCTCGCGCAACGTTATGCCAAGCGCCAGGAGTCGGTGGCTGAACTGATGGGGCAAGTTGATCCTTGATCGCCAGCCCTAAGGCACACGATCAGCCAGCTCCTCCAGCAGGTCTGATGACGGTACGAAGAATAAACCTCCGGTGACCGCGGTGCTGAAATCAAGCAGCCGGTCATAGTTACCCGGCGGCCTGCCGACAAACATGTTCTCAAGCATCTGTTCAAGCGGGGCAGGCGAGCGCGCATACCCTATGAAGTAGGTGCCAAACTCGCCGGCGCCAGGCCGGCCAAAGGGCATGTTGTCGCGCAAGATTTTCACTTCTTGCCCGTCCTGGGTGATTGTCGTCAGGGCACTGTGCGAAGAGGTCGGTTTGACCGCGTCATCAAGTTCGATATCGGACAATTTGGTTCGCCCGATAATCCGCTCCTGGGCCTCAACGGATAACGCGTTCCAGGCGGTCATGTTGTGTAAGTACTTCTGCACCAGCACATAGCTACCGCCGGTAAACGCCGGATCTTCATTGCCCACAATCGTGAAGTCGACCGCCTTGCGGCCGACGGGATTTTCGGTGCCATCGACAAAGCCGATGATGCTGCGCATATCGAAATAGCGAAAACCCTGGACTTCATCGACGACCGAGATTGCCTCGCCAAGTGCTGAGAGTAGCTGCGTCACCAATTCAAAACAGAGATCCATCTGGTCTGCACGAATGTGCAGCAAAATATCGCCAGGCGTTGCAACGGCTCGGCGTCCCTGCGCACCGAACTCGCGAAACCCGTGCAGTGAAGCGGGGCGCGGGCTGCCAAACAAGGTGTCCCATGCGGTGGACCCGAAGCCACAGACACAGGACAAATTGCCGGAGGGGACTCGTTTGCCAACAGAGCGTGTGAGGGCTGCGACGTCAGCGCACCAGGCTCGCACTTGACTGGCAGAGTCACTGGTAGACGTTAAAGTGGCCACGATAAAAATTGCGCTGCTGGTAATGGGGTTACAGATGGGTTGAGGCTCAGGCGTCTGGTCATCCATAGGTGTTGTCACAGAGAGGTCCATCAGCAGTAGAAACATTGAAAACACTGTAGCAGACAAGCACTTTGCCGCAGGCTTCCAGGCTGATTGACCCCGTTGTCAACGGTCCTCTTTGAGTAGGGGCGACGGGTGCCTAGTGAACCAACGGCTTGCCTGCTCATACGCGTGGGCCAACTGCAACACTGCGAAATCGGCCTGGTGTCGACCGATGATCTGCATTCCTATCGGTAGCCCGTTTTCGTTGAAACCGGCTTGCACATTGGCCACTGGGCAGCCAGAAAGCGTGCCCGGAATCACGACTTCCATCCAGCGGTGATAGGTATCCATGGCCGTGCCTTCAATGGACGTCGGCCAAGGGACATTTTTGTCGAACGGGAACACTTGGGCGCTCGGCAGCAGCAGGTAGTCGAAGCGCTCGAACAGTCTGGAGAGGGCGCGGTACCAGTTACTGCGCACGACTGAAGCGGCAAACACCTCGCTGGCGGCCAGTTTCAGGCCGTTTTCGATTTCCCAGCAGGCTTCCGGTTTTAACTGCGCACGCTTTTGTGGGTCGGCATAGGCTGCCCCCAGAGAGCCGGCGATCGACCAGTGACGCAGCGTTCGCCAGCTGTTCCACAGGTGTTGCGGGGTGAACTCAGGCTGCACGGGTTCGATGTGGCAACCCAGGCTTTCGAAATCAGCAAAGGCCTTTTCGCACAGCGCGGTAATGCCGTTCTCCATTGGCAGGTAGCCGTTGAAGTCGCCCAGCCAGCCCAGGCGAGTGCCTTTGAAGTCCCGCTCCAGCGGCGCGGCAAAGGCGCTGCCGGATTCGGCGATGGACAGTGGCGCGCGGGCATCGGCGCCGGCCTGCACCGACAAAAGCAAGGCGGCGTCGCGCACGCTACGGCCCATGGGACCTTCGTAACCGAGCTGGTCGAAAAACAGATCGGCACTGTCGTCAAATGGCACGCGCCCCTGCGATGGGCGGAATCCGAAGACATTGTTGAAGGCGGCCGGGTTGCGCAGCGAACCCATCATGTCGCTGCCATCGGCCACCGGCACCAAATGCATGGCCAGCGCTGCGGCGGCGCCACCGCTACTACCGCCAGCGGTTTTACTCGGGTCAAAGGCGCAGCCAGTAGCGCCGAACAACGGGTTGTAGCTTTGCGAACCGAGGCCGAATTCCGGTGTGTTGCTCTTGCCGATAATGATCGCGCCGGCGGCTTTGATCCGCTCCACCATGATGCCGTCGCGTTCAGGGATAAAATCCTTGAACAACGGCGACCCCAGCGTGGTGCGGATGCCGCGGGTCAGCGACAGGTCTTTGACCGCATGGGGCAGGCCATGCATCCAGCCACGGTACTCGCCCCGGGCCAGTTCGGCGTCGCGTAGATCGGCCTGCGCCAGCAGGTCTTCCGGCGCTTGCAGGCTGATCAAGGCATTGACTCGCGGATTGAAGCGATCGATATGGGCAAGATAAGTCTGCATCACTTCGCGGCAGGAAACCTGGCGCAAGCGGATGCGTTCGGCGAGTTCATGGGCCTGTAGCAGGACCAGTTCGCTGAGGGTATTAGAAGTCATTGCAACGCTGCCTTTCGGACGGCTGGAGGAACACCCCGTCACCGTGACGGGGCGGTTGGAATCAACGCATCAGGCTGGTCCAGAGACGATCGGCCAGGCGGATTGCGCCTTCGCCGCAGGTTTTGCTGAACACCACCTGGGTACCTTCGGGAATATGCAGCTCCGGGGCGTCCTTCAGGCTGGCGTCAAGGAACGGTTCCACACCCTTGATCGGGCTCTGGTGCTTGAGGAAGTTCTGAGTCATCGCGGCATTTTCCGGCTGGCTGAGGAACGCGATAAACGCCTTGGCGTTTGCCGGGTTCTTGCTGCCCGCCGGGATAACCATGTTATCGACCCACGCCAGCACGCCTTCTTTCGGATACAGGTATTTCAGGGCGGGTTTCATTTCCCGGGCGCGCATTGACGAACCGCCCCAGAACATCGACATGTCGACTTCACCCGAGGCCAGGTTTTCGCGAATTGAGCCGGCCTTCGAACTGTAGGTTTTGACGAAGGGCTTCTGCGTCTTGAGCAGGGTCAGCACCTGCTGCATCTGCTTGGGGTCTTCACTGCACAGCGGGATATTCAGGTACAGGCTGGCCATGTCGATGACTTCGCTGACCGAATCAAACATGTTGATTCGTCCCTGCAATTCGGCCGGCGGCTCGTAAAGCACTTTGTAGCTGTCGGCCGGACCTTTGTAGCGTTCGGTGTTCAGTACCACGCTGGTAGTGCCCCAGATGAAGGGTATGGAATAGGCGCCCTCCGGGTCCCAGGTGGGCTTTTTCAGGTTGTCGACGACGCTGGCATAGTAGGGTTCATTGACCGGGTCGAAGCGTTCCAGCAACTTCTCCTTGATCAGGATCGGTACGAACTGGTGCGACGGAATCGCCACGTCATAGCCAGCGCCACCCTGTTTCAGTTTGGCCAGCAGTGTTTCGTTGGAGTCGTAGGAATCGACGGTGACTTCGATCCCGGTCTGCTTCTGGAACTTGGCGAGAATCTCAGGTGAAAAGTAACCGCTCCAGCTCACCACATTGAGTTTTTCCGTGGCCTGAACGCTGGCGACCAGGGTCAGCGGTAAGGTCAGGAACAACGAAGTGCCGATACTGTTAATCCACTTGCTCATGCTAATTCCCCACGGTTTGTAAAAAGGTCAGGCGTTCTTTTTGCCCAGCAGGTAAGAGAGACTGACGAACAGCACCGAGACGCCCAGGATCAGGGTCGAGACGGCGTTGACGTCAGGTGTCACACCCATGCGTAGCAAGCCGAAGATGAAGATCGGCAAGGTGGTGGTGCCCGCCTGGGAGACCATCATCGAGATCACGAAGTTATCCAGCGAAACGATAAAGGCCAGCATCAGCCCGGAGACGATCCCCGGCATCAACAGCGGCAGGGTGACCTTGCGAAAGGTCCGCCATGGACCGGCATAGAGGTCCGCCGAGGCTTGCTCCAGGGACAGGTCCATGTCGTTGAGCCGTGCGCGAATCGGCAGATACGTAAAGGGGATACAGAACACCGTATGAGCGATGATCAGGTTGCCGTAGCCCAGGGACAGGCCAATGGTGGAAAACAGCGCGAGCGTGGCGACACCGACGACAATTTCCGGCAGCACCAGGGGCAACATGATCGCGCCCATGGACAGATGCAGGCCCTTGAATTTTGCGCCCCGCGAAGTGCCGAGGGCGGCTAGCGTCGCGATGGCCGTGGCGACCATGCTCGCGCAGACCGCAATCAACAGGCTGTTGCCGGCCGCTTGTCGAAGCGCCTGGTTGGCAAATGCGGCGCGATACCAGTCGAGGCTGAAACCGGTCCACACTGTTGCCGACTGGTTGGCGTTGAAGGAGAACACCACCAGCACCACGATCGGCGCGTAAAGGTACAGGTAGAACAGGAAACTGAAGCCGCCGAAGCCCGGGAAGTCCTGCACGCCCAGCCTGTTTTGGTTGAATAGACGCAGCATCATGCACCTCCCTTGGCGATACGTTGGCGCTCGGCGCGCAGGGCATAAACGGTCAACACCAACATCACCGCCGCCATCAGGACTAACGAGAGCGCGGCACCGAATGGCCAGTTACGCGCATCGCTGAACTGCCTGAAGATGAGGTTGCCGAGCATCATCCGGGTGCCGCCGCCCAGGAGTTCCGGGGCAATCATCGCCCCCAGGCATGGCACGAAGGTCAGGATGGCGCCGGCAAGAATCCCCGGTTTGGCGATGGGCAACACCACTTTTCGCAAGGTACGCACGCGGCCGGCATAGAGGTCCTGAGCGGCTTCCAGCAGGCGAATGTCCATTTTTTCGAGCGTGGCGTAGATAGGCAGCACGACGAAGGGGGCGTAGGTATAGACCAGTCCCAGCAGCACCGCGCCGTCGGTATAGAGCATTTGCAAGGGCTGGTCGATGAGGCCGAGGCCCATCAGGCTGTTATTGATCACCCCGGTATTACGCAGCAGCAGAATCCAGGCGTACGTGCGGATCAGCAGGTTGGCCCAGAAGGGCACCGTGATCAGAAAAATCAGCAGCCCGCGCCGATGCGCTGGCTGCATGGCCAGCCACACCGCCACCGGAAAGCCGATCAGCAAAGTGATCAGGGTGGTTAACCCGGCAATGACGATCGAACGCAGGGCGATGATCAAGTAGGAGTCGGCAAAGGTCAGGCTGTCGTCCAGTTGCCGTTCGAAGAGCAGCGAGGTGTAGGCGTCGCTGCTGAAGACCTTGTTTACCCCACCGTAGGGGTTGGCTTCCATCAGCGAATAGCCGACAACAATCAGGATCGGCACGATCAGAAACAGAATGATGGCGATCAGCGCCGGGCTGACACCGAGGAAGCTCTGGAAGGCCCGGCGGCGTTCCAGGGTATTGGCAATCGGTAATGCGGACATGGCAAATCCTCGTGCTCAATCGTGCAGGACGCTGGCGCTACCGCGGTCGAACAGCAGACCGGCCTGGCTGCCCACGGCGAAGCGCTGGCCAGGGTCGACGCTGTTGGGCGTGCGCACGGTGAGACGTGAACCGTCGCTCAGGCGGACGTGATATTGCAGGTCGGTGCCGAGATAGATCTGCGTATCGATCCGGCACGGCAGCGCACCCTCGGTGCTTTCAGGCACCAGATGAAGACGCTCTGGACGTACAGACAACGCTACCGTGTCGCCGGCCCGAGCGTTGCTGCAGCGTTGTGCGGGCAGCGGGTGACCTGCTGGCCCGGCGAACCACGCCTGGCCTGCTTCGACACGCGTGACGGTACCTTCTATAAAGTTGGTTTCGCCGATGAAGTCCGCTACAAAGCGATTGCGAGGACGTTCGTAAATGTCTTCCGGAGCCCCGACTTGCTGGACTTCGCCCTCGGACAGGACGGCGATGCGGTCGGACATGGTCAGGGCTTCTTCCTGGTCGTGAGTGACGAAGATGAAGGTGATGCCGGTCTTGGCCTGGATGGTTTTCAGTTCTTCGCGCATGGCTTGGCGCAGCTTGAGGTCCAGCGCCGATAGCGGCTCGTCCAGCAATAGAACCTTGGGATGTGGAGCCAGTGCGCGGGCCAGGGCGACACGCTGTTGTTGGCCGCCGGAGAGTTGTGCCGGCTTGCGTGCGGCGAACCGTTCCATCTGCACCAGGGCGAGCATCTCGCGCACTCTTTCGGCGATTTGCGCTTTGTTCAGGACGTTGCCCATCGGCTGCGATTCGAGACCGAAGGCCAGGTTTTCGGCGATGGTCATGTGCGGGAACAATGCGTAATGCTGGAACACCGTGTTGACCGGTCGTTCGAAGGGTGGGCGGTCGGCGATGTTTTCGCCGTAGAGCAAAATCTCACCCTCGGTTGGAAATTCGAACCCCGCAATCATCCGCAAGAGGGTGGTTTTACCGCAGCCGGACGGGCCGAGGAGGGTGAAGAATTCGTTATCGCGAATGTCCAGGTCGATGCTTTTCAGCGCCACCGGGCCAGAGTGTGGATCACCGTAGACTTTACGCACTGAGCGGATAGAGACCGCCAGCGTTTGCAGCGAATGCAGGGCATTCATGCGTTACCTCCGATTCCCCCATCACCTGCGCAGAGGCTGATAACAGCGTTGCCAACGGCGATGGATATTGTTTTTTTGAGCAGGATCGAATTGCGTTTGGGTGTGAACCAGCTGCTTTTTTTGTTGTGCTGTGGGGCGATTATCAGTGAGCGATTGCAGGAGCGAAACTTCAGATTTAACATAGGTCCTGTTAAATAAATTAATAGCTAAAGGCGTCCACAACCATGCCTGACCACCGTTTGCCGCCGCTCAATGCGGTGCGTGCCTTTGACGCCGCGGCCCGCCTGGGCAGCTACGTCGAGGCCTCGAAAGCCCTGCACGTGACCCAGCCCGCCATCGGGCGGCATGTGAAGTTGCTGGAGGAGTGGTTGGGCGTTCAACTGTTTGAGCGTACTTCGCGGGGCGTGACCCTGACGTTGGCGGGGGAGAAGTACTACCGCAAGATTTGTGCAGCCTTGCAGTTGATCATCGAGGCGGGAAAGGAGGTACGGCCCAAGGATGCCGAACGGTGGCTGCGAATCATGGTGGTGCCGGGATTCGCCAAGCGCTGGCTGACGCCACGCCTTGAAGCCATGCGTCACCTTCGGCCGGGTTTGAAGTTCGCCATCGAACCCAACTCTACTTTCAGTGATGTCGATGGCAAGAACGCTGACCTGGGCATTGTCTATGGCCTGGATGGGCAATACCCGCATTCACGCGCAAGCCTGATCTGCCCACGAGTCTTTCCGATCTGTACCCCGGGTTACCTGGCCAGCATCGACCCCATCGAGGGCCCGGCTGACCTGGTCAAACACAAGCTGATCCACGTCGACGACGGCGAATGGTGGAATATGTGGTTCGCAGCCTATGGACTGGATGTTCACCTTAGCTCAGACATGCTTTACGTCAACAACGACCACGCGCTGTCCGTGGCCGAGAGCGGGCAGGGCATCGCGCTGGCCAATGAAGTGCTGGTGCGCGAAGAACTCGCCGCCGGCAAACTGGTGAAGGCACTGGACACCCAGGTGAAGTTGGATAGCTATCGGGTCCTGACGCCTACTGCCGAGTTTTCAGCGGATGTCGCGTGGTTCATCCAGTGGATGAAGACGGAATTGGAAAAAGAATTCAGCGTCTGAACAGCCGTTGGATATCCGCAAAAGAGGGCCTGTTTTTTCCTCTCTCGATTGAGCCTTCTTTTGGTCTGGGTCGACTTGATCAGTCCCATCAGCGCAGCTGCACGCTTGCCGTTGCGCAACGCCACGCCCGCTGAAACGCCGTGCTTGAGCACCCCGCCGAGTCTCGTGGAATCCCTGAGAAAAAAATCCTTTACATAATTTTTGAGGCGTGCATTAATTCGTTCGCAGCCCGAACTAAGTAAGGGCGCAGTAAGACCACACGGTTTTCTAGGAAGGGAGAATTCAAGATGAATGGGGTATTGGCTGAGTCGGCACTTGGGCGTCGGGTGAATTACCAGACTGTGATGGAGTGCATTGTCCGCCAAGGCCCGACGTCCCGCGCCCAGGTCGCCAAATTGACGGGGCTGTCCAAGCAGACCGTATCGGAATTGGTTTCCATGCTTGAGGAGTCAGGCTGGGTACGTGAAGTGGGCAGCGTTCAGGGCAAGTTGGGTCGCACTGCGATTACCTATGAACTGAATCCAAAAGCTGGCTATGTCGCCGTCTGTGATCTGGGTGGAACCCATCTGAAGCTGGGGATTGCAGATGTTTCAGGGCATCTGATCGAAGAAACCCGTTCGCCGCTGAAGGACGGTGGTGCACAGGTGGAAGGGCAGCTGGCGCAGGGCATTAGCGACTTGTTGAAAAAGCACACTATCGAACGCAGCAAATTGCTACAGGTTGTCGTTGGGGTGCCAGGGGTCGTTGATCGCAAAACCCGGCGAGTGCATCACTCGCCGAATTTGCCAGCATTGCCAGGAGCAGACCTTGAAGTCGCACTGTACCGGGCATTAGGTGTGCCAGTGTTGCTGGAAAACGAAGTCAATCTGGCCGCCGTTGGGGAATTGTGGCGTGGCCGTGGGCAGGCCACTGATAGTTTCATCTTTGTCGCGATGGGAACCGGCATCGGGATGGGGGTCATCCTGGACGGCAAACTGTGGCGTGGTGCCCGCGGTGGCGCGGGTGAAATTGGCTACATGCCAGTGCTGAACGAAGATGTTGATCCTGAGGTGAAACGGCACGGCCCATTGGAAACGGTGTCGAGTGGTCAAGCGATCTTGCGCTTCTACCGAGAGCTCAGTGGCAATAGCGTTGACGAAGTACCTGAGGTATTTGACCGCGCCGCGGCAGGCGATGAGGTTGCCCAACAGGTTATCGACCAAGTGGCGCGAGGCTGCGCCAAAGCGATTGGGGCAACCGCCACCGTACTGGATCCGCAACTCTGCCTGTTAGGCGGCAGCGTTGGCGGGCGCCCCGAAATGCTGGAACGGGTCCGCTATTGGCTGGCGGACATGATGGATGATCCGCTGCCGCTGGAAGCCTGTGCCTTAGGCAAGAAAGCCGGACTACTCGGGGCCGTGGCAATTGCACTGCAAGAAGTTAATGGTCGGTACTTTTCCGCGCAACTTCCGAGTCAGCTGCAAGACAATGAGTTGTACTTAAGTAGAACCGCTATTCCGTAGAGAGTTTTAATAATAAAAAGAAGTGCATTAACCGGCTTGTCTGTGAGCCGACATTCCTCCCGCAAACATGAGAGATAACATGACAACGGTACGAATTGGTATTAACCCGATTACTTGGACAAATGACGATGTTCCGGAGTTAGGGGGCGATACGCCGCTGGAAGTCTGTCTGAGTGAAACTAAATTGGCAGGCTATGCGGGCTCGGAATTAGGGGGTAAGTTCCCGCGTCAAGCGGAAGTACTTCGCCCTATTGTTAAGGCACACGGGCTGGATATTGTTTCGGGCTGGTATGACGGACGAATTGCAGAGAACGAGGTGGATGAAGAGTTCGACGCTATTTTACCGCACCTGACATTGCTCAAGGAAATGGGCAGCAAAGTGGTTGTCTATGCAGACACCAGTTACGGCCGCCACGGCGCTATCCATGACCCGGCTTCCATTCGTCCCGAGTTACCGGATGGCGACTGGATCAGCTACGGCAAGAAAGTGACCCAGTTGGCGGAAAAGATGGCTGATTTTGGCGTGAAGATGGGCTACCACCACCACATGGGAACCGTCGTTCAAACCGATTATGAGATAGATCAGCTGATGCAACACACCGGTGAGGCGGTTGGCTTGCTCTTTGATACGGGGCATTGTTTGTATGCCGGGGGCGATCCTTACGCACTGGTTCGCCGTCACGCCAAACGTATCAACCATGTTCATTTGAAAGATGTTCGAAAGGCCGAGCTGGAAAAAGCCTTGAAAGAAGACTTGAGCTTCATGGGCGCGGTGATGAATGGCATTTTCACGGTGACGGGCGACGGTGTGATTGATTACGCGGACATCTTGAAAGTCCTGGCGGAAAACAATTACAGCGGCTGGCTGGTCGTTGAAGCCGAGCAGGATCCGAATAAAGCGAATCCGCTGGTGTATGCAACGATGGGTTACAAGAATACCAAGCAGTTGGCAGAAGGCGCTGGCTTTACTGTCAAATCCTGAATTTCCAAATCGGTTTCACCATTAGGAAAGAGATACGTCTATGCAAAAGAAATTGCGTGTTGGTGTCTTAGGGGCTGGGTTAATTGCTCAACTCGAACATATTCCGAATATCCTGAAGTTGAGTGGGCTGTTTGAACTGGTCGGTATCGCGGATGCTTCGGCGACCGTACGCCAATTCTTCCACGACAAGCATTTGCCCGTGTATGAATCGCATCAACAATTGCTGAGCCAGGGCGAGCCGGAAGCGATCTTTGTGTGTTCGCCGGATTGCTACCACGCCGACATGGTGATCGATGCGCTTAATGCCGGCTGCCATGTCTTCACTGAAAAGCCCATCTGCTACAGCCTGGAGGACGTCGCCCGTATCAAACAGGCACGTGATGCCAATGGTCGGGTTCTGCAGGTTGGCTACATGAAGCGCTTTGATCCTTCTTACCTGCTGCTGCGCGACATGTTGCCCGAAGACGGCGCCAAGCTGCGCATGGTCAGTGTGGAAGTGTGCGATCCGGACTCCTGGCCGTTCCGTGAACATCAGGGCGAACTGGTATTCGCCAATGATATTCCTCAAGCGCTCAGAGACGAGTTCAAGATCCGGCAGCGTGAGCAAGTGGTCCAGGCGCTGGGCGGGCAGCCCGATGAAAACAGCTTCCGTGGTTTTACGGGTGCGTACTGTTCAAGCCTGGTGCATGACATCAACGTTGTTCATGGGCTGCTGCAAAAAATGAATGTTTCCACGGTCGGCGTTGAAGCGGCCACCTTCTTTGCCAACGGCGATGGTGGGCAGGCCACGGTGCGGCTGAATACGCAGACCAGCCTGTGGCAAATGATGCACCTGACCGTTCCACAGGTGGCGGAGTATCACGAGCGTATCTCGCTGTATTTTGATGACGCCGTGTACCACCTGGAATTCCCTTCGCCTTATCTGAATCACTTTCCCACTCGCTTGACCGTGTGGAAAGCCGATGGGCAGCACTCACAGAAAACCGAGCACCGGGCCAACTACAAGGAAGCCTTTGTCGAGGAGATCAAATATTTCTGGGAAACCATTGTCAACGAAAGTACGCCGCTCAACACCCTCGAAGATGCCGAGCGTGACACACGTCTGCTGTCCGCAATGGGACGCACTGCATTAAACAACTCAACACGTTCGATGTGAGAGGTGAGTATGCGCAAGCTGAAAATTGCAGTGATCGGTGCCGGTGTCATTGGGAAAATGCACATCCAGAATCTGGTAAAAGGCGTGGACGGCGCAGAACTGGCGGCAGTGGCCTCTCCATCGATCGGCAAGCACAAGGAATGGCTGACTAACGCAGGCGTCAGAAATCAATTCGCGGATTACAAGGAAATGCTGGCAAGTGTGGAGGTTGATGCGGTGTGCATCTGCTCCGCCACCACCGCTCACCTGGAAATCGTCAAATACGTCGCCGGGCTCGGAAAGGCGATGTTCTGCGAAAAACCGCTGGATGTTGACTATCGGCAGAGCAAGGAAATTGCGGCCATCGTCAAAGAAGCCGGCGTGCCGTTCCAGGTCGGCTTCAATCGACGCTTTGACGCGCAGTTTCGTCAATTGCATCAGGTGGTCAGTGGTGGCGAAATCGGCAACCCTCAGGTGGTCAAAATCACCTCGCGCGAAGCCGAACTTCCACCACGTGGCGCACTCAAGTCGGCAGGCAATGTTTTTATCGACATCCATGTGCATGACTTCGATATGGCGCAGTACCTGATGGGCGACACCATCGAACGGGTGTATGTCGAAGGCGGGGCCATTGCTGACCCGTCGCGTGCGGATGAAGAAGGGTTTGTTGACACGACCATCATCACGCTGAAGTTCGCCAACGGTGGCGTGGGGGTGATTGATTGCTCGCTGAATGCTGTTTATGGTCATGACCAATTGGCGGAGGTGCTGGGCTCCAAGGGGCTCGCGAAAATCCACAACCTCACGCCGACAACTGTAGAAATCTTCAAGGAAGAGGGCGTCAAGACAGAGAAGCCTTATTTCTCTTGCCTTGATCGTTACCCGCTATCTTATGCCAGCGAGCTCGCTGCCTTTGCCCATAGCGTGCTGAATAATAAACCTGTGCTAGTGGGCGCTAAAGAATCCCTGCAAGCCGAAAGAGTAGCATTGGCAGCAGATATTTCTTTAAAGGAACAACGTCCGGTATTTGTTAGGGAAGTCAACTGAAAGTTCGGAAGTCAACAATAAGCATAAGAAGACAGTCCACTTTAGGAGATTCACCATGAAGTCGCGGATCAAACATACATTGTTCCAGGGTGTTGTAACGGCTGTTTTAACTTCGGCAATAATGATTCCGTCAATTTCCAATGCTACAGACGAACCTGTGCGCATTGCCTTTGTTACACATGGGCAAGCGGGTGACTCTTATTGGAACGCATTGAAGAAAGGCATGGAGGATGCGGCGAAGGAAACAGGCGCAAAAGTTTCCTACCAGGCCCCCGATGCCTTTGACCCGATTGCCATGTCGCGCATGATCGATGCCGCCGTCGCTGCCAAGGTCAATGGACTTGTCGTGTCTGTGCCGGATGCGAACGCACTGCAGAAGTCCATCAAGGCCGCCGATGCTTCCGGTATTCCAGTGATTGTCGTCGACTCCGGTGAAGACGATGTACAAAAAGTCGGTGCAAAGTTTTATGTGGGCAGTGCTGCCGAGTATTCCGCCGGGAAGATGGCCGGTGAGCGTTACAAGGCGGCGGGGGTGAAAAACCCGATCTGTCTGAATCACGAAGTCGGTAACGTTGCTATCGATGACCGTTGCCGTGGATTCAAGGACGGCATGGGTGGCAATGCTCCCGTTGTGGCCATGACGCTGGACCCGACCGATATCACCTCGCGAGTGGGCGCCTACCTGGCGAGCCATCCGGATGTCGACGGCATTCTGGCGACCAGTTCCAGCGTGGCGAACGTATTGATTGTCGACTTGCGCAAGAAAGGAACGTTAACCAAGTACAAGTTCGGCAGCTTTGATGTGTCCCCTGAGTTGCTCGATGGTGTGGCCAAAGGCGACGTGTTCTTTGCGCTGGATGCACAGCAATACATGATGGGCTACTTGCCCGTAGTCATGCTCACCAAGCAAGCCAAGTATGGTCTGCTGCCACTGAACAATGTGTACACCGGTCCGCTGTTCGTCAGCACCAAGACGGACGCGGAAAAAGTATTGACGCTCAGTAAGCAAGGCTACCGCTAATCTCACCATCAATCCGGCCACATGACGGGTGTTGCAGTGGGATAAACGCAAAAGCAGCGACTTCCAGAAGTCATGAATTCGCTCTTTGTGTGGCCGAAATATACGGGGCATGAAATGAAAACAACAATAAAAATCGGCATCGTAGGCCTGGGTCGTATTGGTAAGAACCATGCGCGCAATCTGGCACAGCGGGTACGTGGTGCAGAACTGATTGCGGGATCCAGTCCGGTTGCCGCCGAACGTGAGTGGGCCGGGAAAGAACTGGGTATCACGCGACTTTATGAAAACATGGAGTCGCTACTGGCGGATAAGGACGTCGATGCCGTGTGGCTTGCTACCCCGACGTCATTGCATGCCGAGCAAATTGTTTCGGCACTCGAAGCCGGTAAACACGTATTTTGCGAAAAGCCATTGGCACTCACCGAAGCAGAGTGCGAGCGGGTCCTGGCGGCGGCCGACAAGTACGCTTCGCAAACGGTCATGATCGGGTTCATGCGCCGCTACGATCCGGCGTATGTAGAAGCCAAGCGTCTGTTGAACAATGGCGATCTGGGCCGACTGTTCCGCCTGCATTGCGCTTCGCTGGATGCGATTGATACCAATGGCTTCTTTGTTGATTTTGCGCCGACCTCGGGCGGTCTGTTCCTGGACTGCAGCATTCACGACATCGACGTCGCCCTTTGGATGACTGACGGTGCAAAACCCGTGTCGGTTTCCGCTACCGGCATCCGCGCCATGTATCCAGGCCTGGCCGCCTGCAATGACGTCGATACCGCCACTGCCACCGTTCTATTCGAGAACGACATTCTCGCGACCTTTCATGCCTCCCGCACTTCCCATCACGGCGATGAAACCTCGTTGCAGTTGGTGGGGACCGATGCCTCCCTGGCACTTGGCGTAGGCGGAACCCCGGTTTCAGAAGTCAGTGTCCAGAAGGGCAATGCCAACCACTCCGATAGGGTAGTGGATTTCTTTGGTCGCTTTGAGCAAGCCTTTGTCCTGGAAGCACAAGCCTTTGTCGATGCCATCAGCAGTGGCGACACCTTGAGGGGCCGCTTGTTGGAGGCACAAGCCGCCACCCGTATTGGCGTTGCCATGCGGGAAGCATTGGAACAGCAAAAAATCGTTAACTTCGATAACTGATAAGTATCCGGGATTTCATTGGTCGCACTGTCGAGCGCATCAAGCCTACAGGCCCGCGCTCGATAGGCATCCTGGTATCAATGGCCTCCTAGTTTATTTGGAAATAGTAATTTCTAGACCAAATGGAGAAGAAAATGAATGCCACAAGTGTTGAAGTGCCCAAAAGCATACAGATAACAAAGAAGGGTATTGGCAGCGATTCAAAACGCTTGGCCAAGCAATCGATTTTTGCGCGTGTTATGCATCGCCCTGAGTCGGGCGCTGTATCGGGTCTGCTATTTGTTTATGTATTTTTTCTCCTGTTTGCAAACGGCAGCGGGATGTTTGGCGCCGAAGGGATGCTGAACATTTTCAAAGTGGCTGCAGAACTTGGGATTTTGGCGGTTTCGGTTTCCTTGCTGATGATTGCGGGTGAGTTTGATCTATCGATCGGATCCATGATTGCACTTTCGGGTCTGATGATCGGCGTTGGCGTTACCAAGTTGGGGTTGTCATTACCGGTCGCGGTGATGATGGCGTTTGTATTCAGTTTGATGATCGGCGCGTTCAACGGTTATTTGGTGGTTCGCACCAAATTGCCATCGTTCATTGTGACCTTGGCGACAATGTTCATCTTGCGCGGTGTCGCCGTAGCGGTAACGCGTCTATTGACCGGTAAAACGCAAATTTCTTATGTCGTGAATGAGCTCAATGAAAACTCTTGGGTAGTGTCCATTTTTTCAGGGCACCTCTTTGGCGGACTGTTCCAGTACCTCGCGGAACATGGCGTGATCACGATGCGTCCGGATGGACTGGCGTCAGTCCCCGGCATTCCGGTATCGATCCTGTGGTGGGTAGCTGCTACCGGGCTGGCGACGTGGGTACTGCTGCGTACTCGTCTGGGGAACTGGATCTTCGCAACAGGTGGTGATGCCAATGCCGCCCGCAATATGGGCGTGCCGGTGGATAAAGTAAAAATCCTGCTCTTCATGTTCTCGGCGCTGATGGCGACATTGTTTGCCACCATACAAGTTTTGGAGTCGGGGTCTGCCGACACAATGCGCGGTGTCCAAAAAGAGTTTGAAGCCATTATTGCCGCGGTCATTGGTGGTTCTTTATTGACCGGAGGATATGGTTCTGCGGTGGGGTCTATGGTCGGCGCCTTGATTTTCGGTACGGTTCAAGTTGGCATGTTCTACACCGGGATCGATACGGATTGGTTCAAGGTTTTCCTGGGGCTGATGGTTCTGATTGCGGTGTTGTTTAACGATTACATCCGCAAGATGGCAACCAGCAGCCGATAAGTTTCTACAGGAGATTTAAAATGCTTCCAGTAATTGAACTTGCCAATGTCAGAAAAACCTTCGGTTCAGTTGTTGCCCTTCAGGGTGTGTCATTTGATGTTTGTCCAGGCGAAGTGCATTGCTTGCTTGGGGATAACGGTGCGGGCAAGTCCACCCTGATTAAGGTGTTGTCTGGTGTGCATCAGCCCAGTGCCGGCGGCATTCGTATCAACGGCAAGGACGTCTTGTTCAAGAGCCCGCGCGATGCCTATCAAGCCGGTGTCGCAACCGTGTTCCAGGACTTGGCGATGCTGCCTTTGATGAGTATCAGCCGTAACTTTTTCCTGGGGCGTGAACCGACCAAGGGCCGAGGCTTGATGCGGCGTTTTGATGCGAAGTACGCCGATCAAGTGACCCGTGAGGAAATGGTACGGATCGGCATCGATATTCGTGATCCGGCGCAGGCCGTCGGAACCCTGTCGGGTGGCGAGCGGCAAGGATTGGCCATCGCTCGAGCGACCTATTTCGGCGCCAAAGTCTTGATCCTGGATGAGCCGACTTCAGCGCTGGGTGTCCATCAGGCCAGCATGGTCTTGAAATATATAGCCAAGGCCAGAAACGATGGCATCGGCGTGGTGTTTATTACCCACAACATCAACCACGCCTACCCGATTGGCGATCGCTTCACCCTGCTCAATCGAGGCACAAACCACGGTACCTACAAGAAAACCGATATTTCTCGCGAAGAAATTTTGCGTGTGATGGCCGGTGGTGAGGACCTGGACACGCTCGTGGAGACGCCGGGCGTTGTGATTTGAGTGATCAGGATTACGAGGGCTGAAGATGGGAAATTTAACGAAGTTTGCAAATGATCGCCCTTTAGACCTCATTTGCCTTGGGCGTTTGCTGGTTGACCTTTATGCCACCAACATTGGTGCACGCCTGGAAGATGTCAGCCACTTTGCCAAATACCTGGGCGGCTCTTCGGGTAACGTGGCGTTCGGTACTGCCCGGCTGGGCCTGAAGTCGGCGATGTTGAGCCGGGTGGGTAACGATCAGATGGGGCAGTTTCTGATCGAGACACTGGCGGCAGAAGGCTGTGATGTATCGCAACTCAAGCGCGACCCTGAACATCTTACGGGTCTGGTGTTGCTTGGTATCAAGGACCGCGAGAGCTTCCCGCTGTTGTTCTATCGCGACCATTGCGCCGATATGGCGCTTTCGGTTGATGATATCGACCAATCCTTTATTGCCTCCAGCAAGGCGCTGGCCATTACCGGCACGCACTTCTCGCAACCAGGGGTACACGCCGCTGCCAGCCTTGCCCTCGACTTTGCTCGCCGCAATAACGTACGCACGGTGCTGGATATCGACTACCGCCCTGTGTTGTGGGGGCTTGCCGAAAAGCGTGACGGCGAAACGCGCTTTATCGCCGATTCCAGTGTCACCCAACACCTGCAAACCATCCTGCCGCAGTTCGACTTGATCGTCGGGACCGAGGAAGAGTTTCGCATCGCTGGCGGCATGGACGATCTTATCGCCTGTCTACGAGTGGTTCGCCGACTGTCGGACGCCACTTTAGTGGTGAAGCTCGGTGCGCTGGGGTGCGTGGTGATCGACGGTGCCATCCCCGCCCAAATTGAGGACGCCGGTGTACAGAGAGGCGTCCAAGTGGAGGTGCTCAATGTGCTGGGTGCCGGAGATGCTTTCTTGTCTGGCTTCTTGTCAGGCTGGTTACGCGGCGAAGACTATACGTCCTGCTGCCGCTACGCCAATGCCTGTGGCGCGTTGGTCGTGAGTCGTCACGGTTGTGCTCCGGCCATGCCGACGCCAGCAGAGCTGAGCTATTTCCTCGAAACTCAACCGGTGCGGCCAGCCGAGGACAAATGTCTCAACCACCTGCATCGTGTGACGGTACCTCGTCCTCAATGGGACGAACTCTTGGTATTGGCTTTCGATCATCGTGTCCAGTTACTTGAGTTGGCTCGGCAGAACAGTCTGCCCGAGTCGCACATCGGCAAGCTCAAGCAACTGCTGGTCGAGGCGGTGGCCGAGGTGGAACGTGAATACGGCTTGGCTGGCAAGGTCGGGATTCTGGCAGATGACCTCTATGGCCAGGATGCCTTGAACGATGCGACAGGTCGCGGCTGGTGGATCGGTCGCCCGGTCGAGTTGCCGTTGTCCAATCCGCTTCAGTTCGAGTGGGGACGGTCAATCGGCTCACATCTGCTCAGTTGGCCCAAGGAACATGTGATCAAGTGCCTGGTGCAGTACCACCCCGATGACACGCTTAAAAACCGCCTGGAGCAGGAGGCACAGCTGCTGGCGCTCTACCAGGCGGCTCAGGTGTCGGGTCACGAATTGCTGCTGGAAGTGATTCCTCCCAAGAAAATGCAGCAGTGGCCGGACACCGTCTACCGCGCATTGCAGCGTCTTTACGACCTGGGTATCGCTCCCGAATGGTGGAAGCTGGAGCAAGTCTCTGCGCCGATGTGGCAGCAGATTGATGCGTTGATTCATGCGCGCGATCCGTACTGCCGTGGCGTGGTGTTACTGGGGCTCAATGCACCGGCCGAGTCCCTGCGTGAGGGCTTCCGGGCCGCACGCGCCTCGAAGACCTGCCGTGGTTTCACGGTTGGCCGCACCATTTTCTACGAACCCAGCCGCAAATGGTTTCAGGGTGAACTCGACGATGAGGGGGTCAAGCGTGAAGTCGCGGCCAACTTCGTGGAGCTGATTCAAGCCTGGCGTGAAGAGTCCGGGAGGGCTGCCTGATGTCCACTATTCGATTGACCATGGCCCAGGCACTGGTGCGTTATCTTGCCGCGCAGCGGGTCGAGATCGACGGCGAGCGTCTGCCGCTGTTCGCAGGCTGTTTTGCCATCTTCGGCCACGGCAACGTGGCGGGTGTCGGCGAAGCGCTCTACCAGCAGCGCGAGGATTTCCCCACCTATCGTGCGCACAATGAGCAGGGCATGGCGCATGCCGCGATTGCCTACGCCAAGGCGCACTTTCGCAAGCGCATGATGGCGGTGACCACCAGTATTGGCCCGGGTGCCACCAATCTGGTCACGGCTGCCGCGCTGGCCCACGTGAATCGGCTACCGGTGCTGCTGTTGCCTGGCGACGTGTTTGTTTCACGGGCACCGGACCCGGTGCTGCAGCAAATTGAAGACAGCGTCGATGGAAGCGTGTCGGCCAATGACAGCTTGCGGCCGGTGTCGCGCTACTTCGACCGCATCATTCGCCCCGAGCAATTGCTGACGGCCTTGCCGCGTGCGATCTCGATTTTGACCGACCCGGCCCAGTGCGGCCCAGTGACACTGGCCTTGCCGCAGGACGTGCAAACCGAGGCCTATGATTACCCGGTTGAATTTTTCAACGAGCGGCTGGTGCGCATTCGCTGCCTGACGGCTGCCGAGGATGAGCTGGCCGAGGCCATCCAGGCGATTCGCCAGGCCCGCAAACCAGTGATCATCTCCGGTGGGGGTGTGCTGTACTCCGGTGCCGGTGCTGCGTTACGTACCTTCGCCGAGACCTTCGGTGTGCCGGTCTGTGAAACCCAGGCGGGTAAGAGCGCCTTGCCGTGGGACCACCCGCTGCAACTGGGGGCGGTCGGTGTGACCGGTTCACCGGCGGCCAACGAGCTGGCGAGCGAGGCTGACCTGGTGTTGGCCGTCGGCACCCGTTTGCAGGACTTCACAACGGGCTCGCACAGCCTGTTCAGCCAGGCCCGGTTATTGTCGATCAACGTCAACACCTTTGATGCGCTGAAATGGCGTGGTCAAGGCTTGGTGGCGGACGCTCGCTGGGCATTGGACCAACTGACCAGACAACTGGGCAGCGACTGGCAGGCCGAGGCGCAATGGACCGAACGTGCGCGCAGGCTGGCGCACGGTTGGCGCGAAACAGTGCAAGGCGTCACCAGCCGGTGTGAAGTGCCGGGCGCTGGCTACCTTCCCTATGATGCCGAAGTGATTGGTGCCGTACAGCGCTCGCACCCAGACTCGGCCCGACACGACATCGTGGTGTGTGCCGCCGGTACGCTGCCTGCCGAGCTGCACAAGTTGTGGCGGGCGGGCGCGGCAGGCGCCTACCACATGGAGTATGGCTACTCCTGCATGGGCTACGAGGTGGCGGGGGGCTGGGGGTGAAGATGGCCTGCCCGGAACGGGAAGTCATTGTGATGGTGGGCGATGGGTCCTACCTGATGATGAATTCGGAGTTGGCGACGTCCGTAATGCTGGGTCAAAAGCTGATCGTGGTGTTGCTGGACAACCGAGGTTACGGCTGCATCAACCGTTTGCAGCAGGCCTGTGGTGGCGAGCCCTTCAACAACATGCTCGAAAACTGCCTGACCGGTCCGCAGGGATTGCCTGAGATCGACTTCGCGAAACATGCGCAAGCGCTGGGCGCCAAGGCCGAGCACGTGTTCGATATCGCCGGACTGGAAGCGGCCATGGTGCGCGCCAGGCAAAGCGAACGCAGTTATGTGGTCGTTATCGATACCGATGCACGGCGTACTACCCAGGAAGGCGGCTGCTGGTGGGAAGTCTCGGTACCGCAAGTGTCGCAGCGCTCACAAGTGCAAGAGGCGCGTGCCGCCTATGAGTCGGCCAGAAAGGTGCAGCGCATCTAAGGGGGAACAACATGAGCCTATTAGTCAAAGCGGCCAAGTGTGGGCGGGAGCGGGTCAAAGTGACTCCGGAGTCGGCAGGTTGGGGGCATGTCGGCTTTGAAGTCCGGCAATTGGCAGCCGGTGAGTCGATCAGCCTGCATGAAACGGAACGCGAGACCTGTGCGGTCTTGCTCTGTGGCGTGGTGTCGGTGAGCGCGGGCGAGCTGCACTGCAAGGAGATAGGCGGGCGTACAGGTCCGTTCGACGAGCAGGCACCCTATGCGCTGTATCTGCCGCCAAAGCTTGCCGCACACATCATCGCCCACAGCAACGCGGAGATTGCGCTGTGCACGGCGCCGGCCGAAGGCAAGCTGCCAGCGCGGTTGATCGAGCCCGCCAGTATCCGGCGTTCGGTCCGGGGGGTGGCCGCCAATACCCGCTACATCACCGATATCCTGCCGGCCGACCAGCCAGCGGAGTCATTACTGGTGGTGGAGGTACGCACGCCGCAGAGCCACAGTTCGAGCTACCCACCGCACAAGCACGATACCGATGCGATACCCCATGAAAGCGTGCTCGAGGAAACCTATTACCACCGTATCAGCCCGGCGCAGGGTTTCGTCTTTCAGCGCGTGTACACCGATGATCGCAGCCTGGATGAGGCCATGGCGGTCGAAGACGGGGACGTGGTGATGGTGCCACGCGGTTACCACCCCGTCGTGGTGCCTTACGGCTATGAAAGCTATTACCTGAATGTGATGGCCGGGCCGACCCGCCAGTGGTGTTTCAAGAACGATCCGGTGCACGAATGGCTGACCACACAGGGGCCGGGGCAACCGGACACGACCCCGGAGCGTAACCACTGAGGCTGGTCAGTAGGGGGGCGGGACAGGGTCGGACATGCTCACTTCTTCGGCGATTTACTGTGGGTGGGCATGTGCAGGTAAGCCATCACGCTTTCGGTCAATTCTGTCGCCAGCTTCACCGCTTCTTTGTTGCGCGCCATCACGCCTGCCACCAAGCCTTCGATCAAGGCGAGCACCGCGATGTTGGAACTGGTCAATACCGGATGGTCGGCAGGGGCGAACAGCACGTGTTCGGCAATGCTGGTGAGCGGCGAGGCGGGTGAATCGGTGATCGCCAGCACCGAAGCGCCGCGCTCATTGGCGAAGCGGGCGAGTTGCAAGGTGTCGAGTGAATATCGTGGCAGGGAGATCGCCAGCAGCACATCCTGATCGGTGATCGCGGCCAGTCGGTAAGCGGCGTTTTCGTTACCACCCTCCATGCTGATGGCGGTGGCGTCCGCACAGAAGGGCATCAGGGTCGAGGCGGCAAGGCCGGCGAAGTAGACGCTGTTGCCAAAGCCCAGGATGTAAATTTTGCGCGCTTGGGTCAGGCAGGTGACAAACGCTTCAAAGGCGTCTTCATGATTGTTGGTCGCCGCCGTGGCGAGGTTGCTGCTGGCGCTCTGGATTTGCTCGTGCAGGCCAAACGCGCCACCGGGCCGATGCGCCAGTTCGTTGCGCAGTTTGTCGACCGGCGACACCATCTGCTGCAACGTCGCGACCAGTTCGGCCTTCATGCCGGTGTAACCACCCAGGTTCAGCGCCTTGGCCAAGCGGTTGACCGCGGCGGGCGACGTGGAGGTTTCGTGCGCCATCTCCTCGATGGTCAGCGTCGCCGCCTTCAGGGGGTGACGCAGAATAAAGTCCGCCACCTTGCGCAACGACGGCTGCAAGTCGGAAACGATCTCCGCCAGTTTGCGCATCACCGGCGCGGCATAGACCGTGGTATTTTTCGAAGGTGTCGGCATATCCGGCTCAACATTTCCTGAGGGCATAAGGTTGGCTGGAGTGTATCCGAAGCCAACCCTCGGTGTGCAGCGCGCTGGACGCATACCCTGTAGGAGCTGCCGAAGGCTGCGATCTTTTGATCTTCATCTTCCTCTTGAAATCGAAAATCAAGATCAAAAGATCGCAGCCTTCGGCAGCTCCTACACGTTTGCGTCAGGGTTATTTCAAGCTGCCGGCCAGGAACTGCTGGAGACGCTCGGACTGTGGATTGACCAACACTTCACGCGGATCGCCACGCTCTTCGACCTGGCCCTTATGAAGGAACACCAGTTGGTTCGACACCTCGCGGGCAAAGCCCATTTCGTGGGTAACGACCACCATCGTGCGGCCTTCGAGTGCGAGGTCCTGCATGACTTTGAGCACTTCGCCGACCAGCTCGGGATCGAGAGCCGAAGTCGGTTCATCGAACAGCATCACTTCCGGTTCCATGGCCAACGCACGGGCAATCGCCACGCGCTGCTGCTCGCCGCCGGACATATGCGCCGGATAAGCATCCATACGGTGCGCCACGCCGACTTTGTTCAGGTAATGCTCGGCCTTTTCCCGGGCTTCTTTCTTGCCTATGCCCAGCACATGCACCGGCGCTTCCATGACGTTTTCAAGGGCGCTCATGTGCGACCACAGATTGAAGTGCTGAAACACCATCGACAGCCGGGAACGCATGCGTTGCAACTGCTTGGGTTCGGCAGCCTTGAGGCCGCCGAGTTTGTTGGTCACCAACTTGAGTGGCTCGCCATTGAGCACAATGTTGCCCGCGTTGGGCTGCTCCAGCAGGTTGATACAGCGCAGAAAGGTGCTTTTGCCAGAGCCGCTGGAGCCGATGATGCTGATCACGTCACCGGCTTTCGCCTCCAGCGACACGCCCCTGAGCACTTCGTGGGTGCCGTAGCTTTTGTGCAGATCCTGAATTTCAAGTTTGTACATGGTTTCAACTCTCTGGAGTCAGTCGCTGAGCAAGCGGCCTTGGCGAATGAGGGTGCTGCCGGCCACTTTGGCCAACCACAAACCGGGCTGGGCAAAGCGCAGGCGTTCGCGGGCGTAGAGAATGCCGTCGGTACTGGCGCGCACCACGCTGTGGCGATCGCTCAGCGGATCAATCACTTCGAACAGTGGATCACCCACCTTGACCCGCGCGCCCAGCGGTTGCAGAAAACTCACCACGCCCGGGTGCGGTGCATAGGCGTACTGCGCGCCAGCGAACGGCGTCGCTTCACAGCGGGAGGGTGGCGCAACAGGCCAGTCACCGCTGATCAGGCCTTGTTCGGCGAGATAGCCGAGAATGGCGTCAGCGCTGTCGAGGCAGGGCTCGCGTTCGGTGTCGGCCATCCCGCGTAGTTCGATGGTGGTGGCCACGCACGCCAGCGGAATATTGGCCTGCGGAAAACGCTCGGCCAGTCGCAACCAGGGGATCGCGCAGGCTTCATCGAAGGCATTGCCTCCCGCGGCTTCGGCCAACAGCGCTACACCGGCGCCCAGGCGTGCGGCCAATGAGCGCAAGTGCGGCCAGTTTTGCGGCATGGCGTAAAGCAGCATGATCGACTCGAAGTCGCAATGCAGATCCAGGACCACATCCGCGTCACAGGCATGCTGCATCAACAAACGGCGCAGACCATCGAGTTCCGATGTCGCTGCCGGCAAGTCGCTGAGGACATCGCCCATGGCGCGGCGGATCAGTGCAACGTTGGTCTCGGCATCGTCTGTGAGTTGACCTTCCAAACGCGCCGCCAGCGCTTCGTCCAGCTCCGGGAAGTCGCGATTGAAATTCTTGCCGCTGGAAAATTCGAAGCGACCTTGATGGGTGGCCTGGAACATTTGTGCGATACCGATCGGATTGGCCATCGGCACCAGTTCGATCACCCCGGTCAGGCGGCCTTGTTCTTCCAGTTCACGCAATCGGCGCTTGAGCTCAATGGCAACGCGCATCCCCGGTAGTTCGTCGGCATGCAGCGAGGCCTGGATGTACGCTTTGCGCGGCCCACTGCCAAAACGAAACAGCGACAGCTGTCGTTCAGTGCCCAAGGCACTCCACGGCAAAAGGTATTGAATGTGCTTCATAAAACTCCTTAGTGCTTGCGCGGTGCCAGATACGCCAGCCAACGGCGCTCGGCCAGCTTGAACAGACGAACCAGGATGAAGGTCAGGACCAGGTAGATGAGGCCGGCCGTGATGAACGCCTCGAACGGCAGGTAGAACCGCGAACTGACCGTACGCGCGGCGCCGGTGATGTCCACCAGCGTGACGATCGATGCCAGGCTGGTGGTTTGCAGCATCATCAGCACTTCGTTGCTGTACTGCGGCAGTGCCCGGCGCAAGGCCGACGGCAGGAGAATGCGGCGGTACAGGTTGAAGCGCGACATACCCATGGCCTTGGCGGCTTCGATCTCGCCGTGGGGCGTGGACTTCAGGCTGCCGGCGAGGAGTTCCGCGCTATAGGCACTGGTATTGATCGCAAACGCCAGACAGGCACAAAACGTTGCACTGGACAGGTACGGCCAGAGCACGCTTTCGCGTACGGCTGCGAACTGCGCCAGCCCGTAATAGATCAGGAACAATTGCACCAGCATCGGGGTACCGCGAATCACATAGGTGTAAAGCCAGGCCGGGAAGTTGACCAGAGGGGATCGGGACACCCGCATCAGCGCCAACGGTATCGCCAGCACCAGACCAAACGCCAGTGAGATCAGCAGGACTTTCAGGGTGACCAGCACGCCGTTGAAATACAGCGGCAGGTTTTCCCAGATCAGGTTGTAGTCGAGAATCATGGGTCAGCTCCCCATCACAATTCGGCGGCTTTGATGCCGACCGAGTAGTGTTTTTCCAGGTAGCGCAGCACCAGCAATGACACGCTGGTCAGCATCAGATAAAGCGCCGCCACGGCGAGGAAAAACGTAAAGGGTTCATGGGTTGCGTCCGCTGCGTTCTTGGCCTTGAACATCATGTCCTGCAAGCCGATCACCGAGATCAGCGCGGTGGATTTGGTCAGCACCAGCCAGTTGTTGGTGAACCCGGGAAGGGCGAACCGAATCATCTGCGGCACCAGAATTCGCCAGAACACCTGCGTGCCACTCATGCCATAAGCCGCGCCAGCTTCGGCCTGGCCCTTGGGAATCGCCATGAACGCGCCACGAAACGTCTCCGAGAGGTAGGCACCAAAAATGAAGCCCATGGTGCACACGCCAGCGATGAAGGGATTGATGTCGATATAACGGGTGTAACCGAGCGCCAGGGCGATGCGGTTCACCAGATCCTGACCGCCGTAGAAGATCAGCAGAATCAGTACCAGGTCGGGAATACCGCGAATCAGTGTTGTATAGCCTTCGCCCAGCATCGCCAGCCATTTGAGCGGCGACAAACGAAAGGCGGCGCCGATCAGACCCAAGGCAATCGCCATGGACATGGACGTCAGGGCCAGGTTTACGGTCAGCCAGGCGCCATCGAGAATGCTCGATCCGTAGCCGTGAAGCATGGTGAAGTTCCTCAAGCGAGCGCCGCAAGGAGCCGGCGCCACAGGGTTGCGGGCAGGCGTTTATTCGCCGTAGATATCGAAGGCGAAATACTTGGCCATCACTTGCTGGTACTTGCCATTGGCGCGGATGGCGTCAATCGCTGTGTTCAGGCGTGCAGTATTCACGCTGTCGCCTTTGCGCACCGCGATCCCGGCGCCTCTGCCGAAGTATTTCGGGTCATTGATGTCCGGCCCGACCAGGGCGAAACCCTGACCCGCCGGCGTTTTGATAAAGCTCTCATCGGTGTTGACGATGTCGGCGAGCGTGGCATCGAGACGACCCGACGCCAGATCAAGGAAGGCTTCATTTTGTGAGCCGTAGCGCACCACGTTGACCCCGGCTTTTTCCAGCTGCTCGGTGGCAAACCGGTCGTAGGTCGAGGAACGTTGCACGCCGAGTTTCTTGCCTTTGAGATCAACCGCTGGATCGTTGATCACGTTACCGGCCTTCATCGCGAACTTGCCCGGCGTGTGGTAGTACTTTTTGCTGAAGTCGACCGATTTCATGCGGTCTTCCGTGATCGACATCGACGACAGCACCGCGTCGATCTTGCGCACTTTCAGTGACGGGATCATGCCGTCGAACTCTTGGATGACCCACTCACACTTGATCTTCATCTCTTCGCACAAGGCGTTGCCGATGTCGTAATCGAAACCACTGACGTTGCCCTCCGGCGTCTTGAAAGAGAAGGGCGGGTAGGCGGCTTCGATACCGATACGCAGGCTGCCTTCGTCGGCCTGTGCCAGGAAGCTGGCGGCGCACAGTGCCAGGGCACCTAGAAGTTCTGTCTTGTTCATATTGTTGACTCCTTGGGGGGCGTTTGGGGTGCAGGTACTGGCCGTCCGATCTGGCGTGGTGGAGCTGTCCTGATGATTTTGTGTGGCTATAAATGACACGTATTATTTCAAAAATCAACATTATGAAAAAAAACATATCAAAACAAGACGTGCGGATTCACGGATAGACCGGTTGGGGAGGTGTGCGATTTTGTGCGTCAGTTTGTTTGAACGCCTGAGCGCCGAAGTCATCTATCCCTATACGAACTATGGGGGGCACGATGAAAGAGACACAAAGAAAGCAGGCCCTATCCGCTTGGCGACAGCTCTTCGCCCTGCCCGAAAACCGCATCGACGCAGAGGACAAGTACAGCAGGCTATTGAGGGCTGCGGATGACATGGAGCGTGAGGGGCTCATCACCAGCACTGAATGGCGCAAGCTCGCTCAGGAGGCGGGGACGTTATTCGCGAGTACCGCAGAGTGCATGCGCGAGGTGAAGTAGGGCGTGGAACACACCTCTATTGGCGCTTGGGCGAGCGTTATCGGTTAGCGTTGTTTATGAGGGCAGGCGCTGCTGCGGCCGATCATGACGCTCTGAGATTCGGAAAGAGGTGAAACTCCGGCCGTCTATAGGTAAAACCGCCTAAATCGCCAAGGAAATGGCTTGTTCGGGTGCGCTTGCAAAACTCAGTATGATTGCTAACAGGATAGCTATTGGCTATCACCCGTTTCGGTGATTTTGACCACTGAAACCGGTATCAATCATGGCAAAAGCGCCACCTGAGCAACATACGTCGGCTTGATCATTCCCCCTTCAAATTCCGTAGTAATGTGTGCGCCCATTTTCCCTAGGCAACCTGCGACCATAAATTCGCCTCCCCTGATGACCCGGCCCCTGTCGAGCGTGGCTCGATTGCCACGTGGTCTGCTGCCCGGCGTTAGTCAAACCTCCCCATTCCCTTTGTGCCAGCTGAGCCCCGGATTGTTATGCGAGTATCGCGCCTGAAATCATGTATTCGCCCGGACTCACGCCCGTACCTGTTGATCTGGAGTGTTTGCGTCACGCTGCTCATTTTCATTATCGGTCTGGGCAGCATGACGTTGTGGCGCGACCATGAAGACCGCAAGCGTGCAGTCAGTGTTCGTACGCAGCTGGTGGGCGCCACTATTGCTGGTTACACCGCGACGGCCCTGGAGCAGCGAAGGTTTGCGATGGATGCCCTGGCCAATCACCTGTTGGGTCTGGACTGGCCACTGACAGATGCACAGGTCGACAGCGAACTGGCACGATTTGTCGATTCTGATCCACGGCGCGGACCGCTGTTCGTCAGCGCCGGGGAGCGACACTGGTCACTTCCTGGCGAGGCGTTCCAGGGTGTTGATTGGCATCCTTCGCCTGATGTTGGCCGTGAGCCCTGGTTCGAAGCCGGCCTGCAACGGGGCGACAAACTCTGGCTGCCGGTGTTTCGCCGTTACGAATGCCCCAACGGCAGATGGTTGACGGTTGGCGCGCTCGTGCCGCTGACAAACCAGCGTGATTACTTCTCCCGCCTTGGCTATACATTCGACATTTCACTGGTGTTGCTTGACCTTCAGGGCAATGTTTATCGAGAGCAAGGTCGATTGCCGCCGCAAGCACGTGTTCCAGGCGAAGCGGGTGTGCAATGGCTGCAGGAGGATGAGGGAGAGGACATTCTTCTGGTGCGCAACACAGTGCTGGATTATCCCTTGCAAGTGGTGGTCGCCAGGTGGCCACAGGAGTACCTGGCCGACTGGAACAAGCAGAAGCGTTTCACCCTTGTCGTACTTTTTCTCACGTGCTTCGTGATCCTGGCGGCATCCGTCGGGCTGGTGTCCGCCTGGCGGCGCATTGGTCGCGGCGAGCATCGCTATCGCCGATTGTTTCAATCGATCCACGACGGCGTGCTGTTGCTGGGCGCGTCGGGGGTTCAGGAGGCCAATGAGCGAGCCGCGAAGCTGTTCGGTGTGGACAGTGCTGAACGCCTTTGCAACTACGAGTTTGTCGACCTCTGTTACCCCGAGCAATTGAACGGTAGCCAGCCGTCAGGCATTGCTCAATCGTTGTTAGGCGCTGCTGGCGGAGCAGAGTTGTGCGCGACCTTGAAATTCAGGCGTCTGGATCGAGACGGCGCGTTTATCTGCGAGGTGCATCTATCGCCCATCCGGCTGGGCAAGAAGGTCTATGTCCTGGCCTGTCTGCATGACATTTCAGCCCGTCAGCAAACCGAAAAGGCGTTGGAGGTGTCGCAGCAGAAGTTGCTGGAGGCGCAGCTGATCGCCGGGTTGGGGGTATGGTCCTGGGAAGTCGGGGCCGAGCACGCCACGTGGACTGATGAATGCGCGCGGATATTTGGTCTGCCAACCATTTCCGGTGAGTGCACCTATGGGGATTTTTTCGGCAGCATCGTCGTGGAGGAGCAGCGGTGGGCCAAACAGGCTTTTGATCGGGCGCTGGAAGGTGAGCGACTGGACATCGAGCTGCAGATTCGCCGACCCGACGGACAGCTTCGTAACATACTGCTCTGTGGTGAGTTGCGTCCCCAGGGCGAAAAGCCTCTGCTGCTGGGGGCCTTGCTCGACATCACTGAACAGAAACGGGTGCAGCAACGGTTGAGGGAGGGGGAGCGACATTATCGCGAACTGGTCGAGTTGCTACCGGAAGGATTGCTGATCTTCCGCGACTATCGAGTGATTTTTGCCAACGTGGCAGCGGCCAGGCTCTTTGCCGTCAAGTCAGTCGAGCAATTTATCGGTGTGAATATCTTCACGATGATCGACCCCTGTTTTCATCAGCTAGTCATGGATGACCTAGCGGTGATCCTGAAGCCTGATCATGTGCCCACATTTTGTTCTCGGCATTACCTGAGGCTGGACGGCTCGGCGATTGAAGTCGAAATGGCCGCACGGCGCCTGTTGCTGGATGGCCAGATTTGCATTCAGGTGATGTTGCGTGATGTCAGCGAGCACCGTCGATTGCAGAGGGATCTGGAGACCGCCAATGGTCGATTGCAGCGCCTTTCCGGCCAGATCATTGAGGTGCAGGAAAGTGAGCGTCGGCATCTCTCACGGGAGTTGCACGACGATATCGGGCAGCTGCTGACCTGCATAAAAATCAGTGCTTCCGGGATTCAGCGCCATCTGGAGGGCGAGATTGAGCAGCGTCAGGCCGTGTTGGTGCGCATTGCCGACGAAGCCTTGGGCAAGGTCCGCGATTTGTCACGGATGTTACGCCCGGTACAACTGGACAGCCTGGGGTTGGTAGCGGCCATGCGTTGGCAGATCGACAACTACCTGCCCGACAGCGTCGATTGCCTGCTCGATTGTGTCGAGCTGCAACCGCGCACGGAGCCCTGTGTGGAAATCACCCTGTTCAGGATATTCCAGGAGGCGTTGAATAACGTTCTCAAGCATGCAGCGGCCGATTCTGTGCAAATCAGGTTGGCGCGATTCAATGAAAACATTCACTTGAGAATAATGGATAACGGACTTGGCTTTGATTATGACGCTGCTTTAACCGATGGCAGTGGCATGGGCTTAATGAGCATGGCAGAACGGACCAAACTGGTAGACGGTGAGTTTTTTTTGACATCGATCACGGGGCAGGGCACACAGATCTTGGTCATCATTCCGGACAACAGCAATAACAATAATAGCGAACGAGGAAACGCGGCATGACTGTTCGAATTGTCCTGGTGGACGACCACAATCTGGTGCGCGCGGGCATTCGGGTGTTGCTGGGGGATTGGGGTTATTCGGTGGTTGCCGAAGGCTGTGATGGCGACGATGTCGAAAGGTTGCTCGAGCTGCACCAGCCGGATGTGCTGCTGATGGACATCACCATGGAGCGTTTGTCCGGCCTGGAAGCGCTGAAAAAACTGCGCGTGCGTTGGCCTGCGCTACCGGTGATTCTGCTCTCGATGCACGACACCCGCGACTTTGTCCTCAAGGCCATGCAGGAGGGCGCCTCGGCCTATCTGCTCAAGGATGCCGCCGAGGTTGAATTGCGTATGGCCATTCAGGCTGTGCTGAGTGGGCATCGCTACCTCAGTCCAAAAATTTCCGGTCGGGTGATCGAGGCGATGAATGCTCAAGGTGCCGAGTCGGAAGAGGTCACCCTGACTGCCCGTCAGCGTGAAGTGCTTTATTGGCTGGTCAACGGCAAAACCAATAAAGAAATCGCTTACCAGCTCAACCTCAGCGTCAAGACGGTCGATGCACATCGCGCACAACTCATGGTGCGCCTGAACATTCGCGATCTCGCGGGCCTGGTGGTTTATGCCATCCGGCAAGGCATCCTGGATCTGTAGGAGCGAGCTCGCTCCGGGCGGCGTTCCGACGATGGTCGTTAACGATAACGCGTGTTTACTGGCTAAACGCGGCGCTCTTGAGTCCATCGCGAGCGAGCTCGCTCCTACAGACAGCATCGGCGGGATTACCACCCCGGCCCGAGTGCTAAAAGCCGTATAGGTTATTTTACCTAGTCGCTCCCGGTAATTGGCTCGTAGTCGCCTGCGGCTTGCCCCTCTAGACTTTACCCAAGATGGCGCGGCCTTCTGCCAGCAGTCTTCGTTTGCATGAACGTTGCTGTGTGGCAGCGTCGCCCCGCAAAAAAATAAAAACGATGGGGTGGTCTGATGGCGCTGAATCCGACACGCAGTCAGGTGCGTAATCCTTGGTGGCTGATGGCTGGATTGCTCTTGACGGTTCTGCTGTGCAGCGCCTTGGCGGACGCGTGGTGGAAGGCTGGCCTTGCCGCGCTGATCCAGGGTCTTTGTTTCTGGTTGTGCTGGCGACAGACATCAGTCGCTCACGTGGAAAGAGTTGAAGAACCCGCAGAGCATCAGGATTCGGTTGGACTGTTGTCCTTGCGCAAGTTGCTGTCGAGCGTATTGCCGCTATGGGAAAAACAAGTCGAGCTGGCTCGGACGCAAACTGAAACCGCCGCTGACGGGCTGTCGCAAAAGTTCGTCGCCATGAGTCAGCAAGTGGGCCAGACCATTGCGTTAAGTGCTGACGATAACGGCCAGGACGGCGTGTTCGAGGTGATTCGAAGTGCGCAGGTCGAGCTGCCTAAAGCGGTCACTGCCCTGGACGCCACCCAGGCCGAACGCGAACACTTTCTGACGGAAATGCACCAACTGGGCAACTTCGTCGATGAGTTGTTCGGCATGGCCGAAGATGTCGCCAAAATCGCCTCGCAAACCAATCTCCTGGCCCTCAACGCCGCCATCGAAGCCGCCCGTGCCGGCGAGTCCGGTCGCGGCTTCTCGGTCGTCGCCGACGAGGTGCGCAAGCTTTCCACCCTGTCTGGCGCCACCGGTGCGCGCATCACTGAAAAAGTTCGGATCATGGGCGGCTCCATGCACGAGCTGATCGAACATGCGGGTCAGGTGGCCGAGACCGAGCGAAGCAAAATCCGCGAAGCCGAAAGCATTGTGAATCAGGTGCTCGCTGAGCTGACCCAAGGCATTGCTCAAATGGAGCAACGCATCACGCTGTTGCGAAGCTCCAGTCGCGAGGTCGAGCACACCGTCAACCAGGTCTTGGTCGACCTGCAGTTCCAGGATCGAGTCAGCCAGATTACCTCTCACATCACCCTCGACATGCGCCGCTTGCTGGAGCGGCTGTACGACGTCGCGCCGCTGGACGCCCAGGCCTGGTTGCAAGTGCTGGAGTCCAGTTACACCACGCTGGAACAAACCCGCATTCATGGCGGCGAGTCACAGGCGCCGGTCGAGCAGTCATCCGTGACCTTCTTCTAATCCTCTAAAAGATAAAAACCAGGACAACCTCATGGCTAAGACAGTGTTGATCGTCGACGACTCCAGCAGCTTTCGTCAGGTCGTCGGCATCGCCCTCAGAAATGCCGGCTACAGCGTAGTGGAGGCGTTCGACGGTAAGGATGCCCTGGGCAAACTCGACGGTCGCAAGATCAATCTGATCGTCTCCGACGTGAACATGCCCGTCATGGACGGCATCACCTTTGTCAAAGCGGCCAAGCAACTTCCCGCCTACAAATTCACCCCGGTGATCATGCTGACCACCGAATCGGGTGAGGCCAAGAAAAACGAAGGCAAGGCTGCCGGCGTGCGTGCGTGGGTCGTCAAGCCGTTCCAGCCTCCCGTGCTACTGGATGCGGTGTCCAAACTAATCCTGCCTTGAGGTACCGCAGTCATGGCGACGAACCGTCACTTTCAACACGCTGAAAATCACGGCCTCAGCCTTGTTGGCGAGCTGAATATTTACAGTGCCGCAACGGTACGAACGGAACTCTTGCAAGCCCTGGAGTCCCGCCAGCAGCTGGAAGTTGACCTGGAAGGGGTCGAGGATTTCGACACCGCCGGCGTTCAGGTACTGCTGGTACTCAAAGCCGAGGCGGCGCGACAGAACAAACCGATCAATTTCGTCCGGCATTCTGTCGCCGTGTGGGAAGTGCTTGAGCTGCTCAATCTGGTCGGCGACCTGGGTGATTCATCGCCGGACATGGCCAGTCAAGAGGAGGGTTTCCAATGAATCTGGACAGCGCTCGTGGCGCACTGGTGCAAGAGGGGCGTGAATTGCTGGCGGCCATGGAAGAGGCATTGCTTGCCATCGAGGACGAGGGGTTCACCGAGGAGCGGATCAATGCGATTTTCCGAGCTGCCCACACCATCAAAGGCTCTGCCGGGCTGTTTGGCCTGGAATCGTTGGTCAGTTTCACCCATGTGGCGGAGAGCCTGCTGGATCAAGTGCGTACAGGTGAGTTGTTTGTCGAAGGGGCCATGCTTTCCCTGCTGCTGACCTGCGGTGACTATATCGGCAGCCTTCTCACGGCAGTGGAGGACGGGAGCGAGATGCAGGAGCCGAATGCGGTCCTGCGCGCCCACTTGCTGGAGCAGTTGCAAGAGTACCTCGACCGTACGCATAGCGATCCCGGGCCGGAAATCGAATCGTTCGATGTGCTCGAATTACCCTTGGAGCGCCTGCCTGGTGATTCGGTGAGTCATCAATTCTGGCACCTGTCATTGCGGCTATCAGCGGATGTTTTACGCAATGGCATGGACCCGCTTTCCTTCCTGCGCTATCTGGGCAAACTCGGGCGCATCGTTCATTTGCACACGGTCACTGATCAACTTCCGGACCCTGCCGGTTTCGATGCCGAGAGCTGCTACCTGGGGTTTGAGCTGGCGTTCGAATCGACGGCCACCCAACAGGAAATCGAGAACGTATTCGAGTTCGTTCGTGATGACTGTCAGTTACACATCCTGGCGCCTAATAGTCGGGTCGAAGAATACCTGCGTCTGATCGAGGCGCTCCCCGAGTCGCCGCAGCGCCTGGGTGAAGTACTGGTGCAAAGCGGCGCGCTGACCCAGGCCGAGCTTGAACGCGGATTGGCTCGCCAACGTGGCGAATCGTTGCCGGTCACCCCGCTGGACTCGCTGCTGCTGGACGATCATCTGGTGCCCGAACCGGTGATGGCCGTGGCGCTCAACAAGCAAAAAAATGTCGAAGACAAGCGTGCTCACGAGCAGGTATTCATCAAGGTCGAGGTCGGCAAACTGGACCAACTGATCAACCTGGTGGGCGAGCTGGTGATCGCCGGTGCCGCCACCAATTTGCATGCCCTGCGCCGTGACATGGACATGATGGAAGAGGCCGCCCAGGCGATGTCGGTGCTGGTCGAAAGCATCCGCGATGCGTCACTGAGCTTGCGAATGGTGGCCATCGGCGAAGTGTTCCAGCGCTTCCCGCGAGTGGTGCGTGACATCTCCAAAGAGCTCGGCAAGGACATCCAGTTGCTGGTGACCGGTGCTGACACCGAACTCGACAAATCGATGGTGGAAAGACTCGCCGATCCATTGATGCACATTGTGCGCAACGCCATGGACCACGGCATCGAGACGGCCGATGAGCGATTGACCACGGGCAAGGGGGTCAGCGGTTCACTGCGTCTGAATGCCTACCACGAGTCCGGCAGCATTGTGATTGAAGTCAGCGATGACGGCCGGGGGCTTGATCGCCAGCGCATTCTGGCCAAGGCGTTGCAGCGTGGCCTGGTTCAGCCGGATCAGCCGATGAGCGATGCCGATGTCTACCGGTTGATCTTCGAGCCGGGTTTTTCCACTGCCGAACAGGTCACTAATCTTTCCGGTCGTGGTGTGGGAATGGATGTGGTGCGCCGCAACATCGAACTGTTGCGCGGCGAAGTCGAAGTGCTCAGTGAGTTCGGACGGGGCACCACGGTGCGGATCCGCCTGCCGCTGACACTGGCGATCATCGATGGCTTCCAGGTCATGGTCGGCGACGAGCATTTCGTGTTGCCGCTGGATCAGGTGGTCGAGTGCGTTGACCTCCCGCCGCAGGAGGGTCGGCATCATCTGATCAACCTGCGCGGTGAACCCTTGCCTTTCCTGCGTCTGCGCGAGCTGTTCAGTATCGCCGGCGCTTCTCCCGGGCGTGAAAGCCTGGTGGTGCTGCAGCACGGGGCCCACCGTGCCGGACTGGTGGTGGATCACCTCGTCGGTGAGTTTCAAGCGGTGATCAAACCGCTGGGCATGTTGTTTCAGAAAAGTCGCGGTTTGAGTGGTTCGACCATTCTCGGAGACGGCCGCGTGGCCCTGATCCTGGATGTCGCCAACCTGCTCCAGCGTGCCAGTGCGTACTCAGTTGATACCTCTGGGCGCCCTGCGGAAGTTGTACCTGACGTCAATCGCAGTGTGATGAATTCAATTTAAGTCGTCGGAGAGAGAATATGCAGTGGTTCATGAATCTGAAGTTGGGTGTAAAGCTGATCTCCACGTTCCTGGTGGTCGCACTGGTGTCGCTGATCATTGGCTTGGCCGCCGTTGTAAACATCGGCAAGGTCAACGATCTGATGACCAGCATGTACGCCGATCGACTGGTGCCGATTCGCGATCTGAACAAGCTTGAAATCGAACTGGTTCAACACAACCGTCGCGCCTATGTCTCGGTGGCCATGAACGATCCGGCCAACATGATCCTTCAGCAAACCGAGAATGTCGCGTCGCTGCGCAAAATCGACGAACTGTTCGCGGCCTATCGGCAGACGTCGATGGTCGATGCGGAAAAACGCCTGATTGAACAATACGACCAACAAATGCCTGTCTATGTGGCCTCGGCGAAAGCCGTGTCGGACTTGCTGCAAGCCGATCAGTTGGCTGACGCCACCAAACGTCTGCGCAGTGAAACCAAGCCGGCGTTCGACGCCGTGCTGAAAACCGTCTCCGGTCTGGTCGAGATCAACAGCACTACGGCTGAAACGGTCAACAAGGAAGCCGATCAGATCGTTGCCGGCATCAACAACTTCATGATCGCGTTGATGATCGGCGGCTTCCTGCTGGCGCTTGCGCTGGGGCTGTTGATTACCCGCATGATTGTTCGTCAGGTCGGTGGGGAGCCTGCCGCCGCCATGGACGCGCTGCAACGCGTCGCGGGCGGTGACCTGACAGTCGACGTGCAACTGCGCGACGGTGACAAGTCCAGCATGCTCTACAGCCTGCAACTGATGGTGCTTCGCCTGCGCGGGATCATGAGTGATGTGCGCATGACCGCCGACTCGCTGGCGTCCGCCTCGGAGCAGGTCGCCGCGTCCTCCGAAGCCCTGAGCCAGAATGCTTCCGAGCAAGCCGCCAACGTCGAAGAAACCAGTGCGTCGGTCGAGGAAATCTCCGCCACCGTGGCCCAGAACACCGAGAACGCCAAGGTCACCGACAGCATGGCCAGCCAATCGGCCAAGGACGCGGTAGAAGGGGGCGAAGCGGTCGGTCAGATGGTCCATGCGATGCGCCAGATTGCGCAGAAGATCAGCATCATCGATGACATCGCCTACCAGACTAACCTGCTCGCGCTCAACGCGGCCATTGAAGCGGCGCGCGCCGGTGATCATGGCAAGGGCTTTGCGGTCGTAGCGGCGGAAGTGCGCAAACTGGCCGAGCGCAGTCAAGTGGCCGCTCAGGAGATCGGTGGGGTGGCCACCGACAGCGTCACCCTGGCCGAGCGGGCAGGCCAATTGCTGGATCAGATGGTGCCATCGATCCGCAAGACCGCCGACCTGGTGCAGGAAATCACCTCCGCTTCTCGCGAGCAAAACACCGGGCTTGAACAAATCAATCTGGCGGTCGGCCAGCTGGCGCAAACCACTCAGGTGAACGCATCGGCCTCTGAAGAACTGTCGTCCACCTCCGAAGAAATGAGCACCCAGGCGGTGCAGTTGCAGGAGATGATCCAGTTCTTCCGCATCGGCGACGAACACGTGAAAAACGCCAAGAAGACCTTGGCTCCACCGCGCCGAGCACAGCGGGCAGAGGTCATTCCGATGCGACGTCCCTCGCAGGAAGAGGTAGTCGATGAAGCAGCGTTCACTCGATTCTAAGAGGCTGTCGCCATGTCATCGCTAAATCTGCAAAGTCAGAGCCGCACAGCGGCTCAGCAAGAAACGCTGCTGATTCAGCAGTTTTTGACCCTGACACTGCGTGAAGAACTGTATGCCCTGCCCATCGAACATATTCGCGAGATCATCGAATTCGGTGGCCTGACCGAAATACCGATGATGCCAGCCTTCCTGCGTGGGGTGATCAACTTGCGCGGGGCGGTGGTGCCGGTGGTTGATCTGTCGGTTCGTTTTGGCCGGGAGCGCACGGCGATCGGTCGACGTACCTGCATCGTGATTGTCGAGGTCGTACAGGACGACGAAGCCCAGATGCTGGGCATCATCGTCGATGCGGTCAACGAGGTGCTGGCCGTCGAAGCCAATCAGGTGGAAACGCGACCGACCTTCGGTGCCCGTATCCGCTCGGACTTCATTGCCGGCATCCTCCGCCAGAACGAACAGTTCGTGATCGTGCTCGATATCCGCCAGGTTTTGTCGGTAGACGAAATTTGCGAATTGGTCGGTCTGGCCTCGGTCTGAAAACAGGAATGCATGCATGGAAGTCCATAACGCGGCCACCGGTTTGAATTCGAGCATCAGCGATCAGGAATTCAGCCTGTTCCAGCGGTATTTTCATGAGCACATCGGGCTCCAGCTGACCAGCGTGAAAAAGCCGTTGCTGTGTGGCCGGCTGTCGAAGCGACTGAATGCATTGGGGCTGGACAGTTACCGCGCCTACTACAACCTGCTGGTGTCGAAGTCGGGGGGGGAGGAGCGGGAAACGGCCATCGACTTGATCACCACCCATGAAACCTATTTCTTCCGTGAGCCCAAGCATTTCGAACTGCTGCAAAGCAAAGTGATTCCCAGCCTGCACGCCAGCCCCGAGTTACGGGTCTGGAGTGCCGCGAGTTCGACGGGGGAGGAGGCCTATACCCTGGCGATGGTTCTGGACAGCTTTCGCTCGCCCAAACCCTGGTCGATCACAGCCTCCGATATCAGCCGCCAGGTGCTGGTCAATGCTCAGCGCGGGTTGTACCCGATGAGTCGTGGCGAGCGCATTCCGGCGCACTATCTCAAACGCTATTGCCTGCGAGGCAATGGGCGGTACTCGGGGTATTTCATGGTCGAATCGGCGTTGCGTGCACGCGTCGACTTTGTTCCCGGGAATCTCACACAGTCGGAGAACAATCTGGGTTTATTTGACGTGATTCTGCTTCGCAATGTCCTGATTTATTTCGACCCGCCGACCAAGTTGCTGGTGCTGCATAACGTCATGGAACGCTTGAAGCCGGGTGGCTGGCTGATGGTCGGCCATTCCGAATCCTTGCATGACACTCGCTTGCCATTGGAGCTGATCACGCCCTCGGTCTATCGCAAGGTTGGCGTATGAGCGAAAAACTGTTCATCAAACCTGGTGGCTGGTTCTTCGGCGGAGGCGACTGTCAGGTCGAAACCGTGTTGGGCTCGTGCGTCACGATTACGCTCTGGCATTCAGAGCAGAAGCTTGGCGGGTTGTGCCATTTCATGTTGCCAACCCGACTACGCGATGCCTTGCAGACCCTGGATGGTCGCTATGGGGAGGAAGCGGTTCTGTGGTTGAAGGGGCAGGCCTGGGCAAACGGTCTGGATATCCGCGACTGCGAGGCGAAACTGTTCGGCGGGGCTCAGGCCCTGGTCGGGACCAACGGGCATCACGCGGTGGGTAGACGCAATATTCGTTTCGCCGAGGAGTGCCTGCGGGCTGAAGGGGTCCGGGTAGTCAGTTGTGACCTCGGCGGGCAAGGCCATCGCTACCTCAGGTTTGACCTTTCCAATGGCGACGTCTGGGTGCGCCATGGCGCACCGTTGGCATTGCCCGCGCATTGGGGGAAGAAGGCGATATGACCATCAAAGTAATGATCGTCGATGACTCTGCTGTCATGCGCCAGGTGATGCAGGAGCTGTTGTCTGGCCATAAAGACATTGAAGTCATCGGCACGGCAATGGACCCGCTGATTGCCTTGCAGAAAATGCATAGCAACTGGCCGGACGTGATTTTGCTGGACGTGGAGATGCCGCGCATGGATGGCATCACGTTCCTGCGGCAGATCATGCTGACCCGCCCGACGCCGGTGGTGATTTGCTCGACACTGACCGAAAAGGGCGCCGATGTGACGCTCCAGGCACTGGCTGCCGGTGCGGTCGAAGTCATGGCCAAACCCACCATGGGCCTACGCGATTTCCTGCAGCAAAGCGCCAATGAACTGGTGGCGGCCATCCGCACCGCTGCACAGGCTCGCCCCCGTCGAGGCCAGCCTAAAGCGGACAGCGATAACCATCCGCCAGCCAAGTTGACGGCCGATGCCCTGCTGCCGACACCCACCGCGCTTTCGAGCCTGCGCACAACGCAAAAAATTGCGGTGCTCGGGACATCGACCGGAGGCACTCAGGCGTTGGAGTTCGTTCTGCGGGAACTGGGTGTCACCTGTCCGGGTATCGCGATTGTCCAGCACATGCCGGAGCGCTTTACCCGCAGTTTCGCCGAGCGCTTGAACACCCTGTGTGCCATTGAAGTGCGTGAAGCGAAGGACGGTGACCGGTTGTTGCCAGGGCTGGCGCTGATTGCACCGGGTGGGCGGCACCTGCTGATCAAACGCAGCGGCGCGCAATATTACGTAGAGGTCAAGGACGGCCCGTTGGTCAGCCGGCATCGGCCTTCGGTGGATGTCCTGTTTCGTTCTGCGGCACTGCAAGCCGGCAGCAACGTGCTGGGGGTAATCATGACGGGCATGGGCGACGACGGGGCTCGCGGCATGAAAGAGATGTTCGAGGCGAAAGCCCGTACTTATGCGCAGGACGAGGACAGTTGCGTGGTGTTCGGAATGCCCAAAGAAGCCATCAAGCTGGGAGGGGTCGAGCAGATCGTACCGCTCGATGCCATTCCCGCGCTATTGATGGGTTGGCGGTGAGACAAGGGGATTCAGGTATGCAGTCGAGCATTATTCCAAAGCGCATCCTGGTGGTTGACGACAGTCGGGTACAGCGCGAGTTTGCCGTGGAACTGTGTTTGCGCCTGGGCGCTACAGACATTTACCAGGCGCAAGAGGGTCATCAAGCCATTGCCTTGTTGCAGGAAATACCCCTGATCGAGGTGGTGATCCTCGACCTGGAAATGCCGGGCATGGACGGCGTGCAGGTGTTGCATGAGCTGGTGCGGCTTGGCATGGATCCGGCCGTGATTGTCGCCAGTGCGCGGGAAAGCGTATTGCTGACGGTGGTAGAAAGCATGGGCAAGAGCCTGGGCGTCAAGCTGTTGGGCGTGTTGCAAAAACCGCTGACACTCGACCAGCTGGCTTCAAGCCTTGGTCGTTTCGCCGCCGTGCAACACCGTGATGCCTTTCAGGTCATGGCCGAAATGGGGCCGGAATTGACCGAGCACGAAGTCATGGTCGCTTTGCGCGAACAGCAGTTTTGCGCCTATTTCCAACCCAAGGTTTCGTTACAGGATGGCCGACTGAGTGGTGTGGAAGCCTTGGTCCGCTGGAAACATCCCACGCATGGTTTGCTGCAGCCCGGGCACTTTCTCGACCTTGTCGAGCGTACCGACAACATGCCGGCCATCACCATGCTGATGCTCGACCTGTCGTTGCGCCAGTGCCAGCAATGGCACGCCGAGGGATTGATGATCGGCGTATCGATCAACCTGTCGGCTCGCTCGCTGGCCGACAGCAAACTGGCGGACGCCATCATCGAGCGTGTGGCGGCCAGTGGTATCGCCCCCCACTATTTGATGCTGGAAATCACTGAAAGCGCACTGATGACGGATCTGGCGATCACTCAGGGGACGCTGGCCCGTTTACGTCTCAAAGGCTTCGGTTTGTCGGTGGACGATTACGGCACTGGCTTTTCCTGCATGCTGCAGTTGTCGCGGGTTCCCTGCTCCGAGTTGAAGGTGGACCGTGCCTTCGTCAATGGCGCGAGCGAGAACGTGCATCTGCGCATTTTGCTGGAAAGTGCGCTGGACATTGCCCGGCGGTTAAACCTCAAGGTCGTCGCCGAAGGCGTGGAAACCCATAAGGACTGGGCACTGCTTAGGGAGCTGGGGTGTGATGAAGTTCAGGGCTACTTCGTTGCCAAGCCAATGCCTGGCGAAGCCTTGCTGCTTTGGTGGAGCGCCAATCAACAGCGGATACAGAAACTGTTGAAACCTGAAGGCTTCTTTCGGCGCATGTTCGGCAGCGGTTTTTCATGACGGTGAATGCCATCCGGCCCGCGATCTGTAGCAGCTGGCGAAGCCTGCGTTCGGCGGCGAAGCCGTCGTGAAATCAGCCGACGCGGTGCATCAGAAACACCTCGTGCACAGGTTTCACGACGGCTTCGCCGCCGAACGCAGGCTTCGCCAGCTGCTACAGGAAGCTGCAGGAAGCGTGTTTATTTTGGCTGGGATATGCGGTGATTGTGCCGGCCTCTTCGTCGGAACGCCGCCCGGAGCCGGCTCGCTCCCACTCAATTGTTGAGGCCACCAGTGCCGCAGCAAGGGCAGATCGTGTATCTGCACGTATCCCCCGGGTCGCAAGCTAACTTCATATACAAATCCATGCCTTTCGCGACACATGCCCAATACATGAAGGGGTTGAAATAGCACCACCGCCGTTGCGGCAACCTCCGCGTGGTCCCGCCACGCACACCCTGGAGAAATGCCATGTCCCGTTTCAACACCCGTCACACCGTTGGTATCGTCGCCCTTGTCGCCGCCGCCGCACTTTGTGCCTTCACGGGCGTCTCTCAAGCACAGGAAGTGAAGGCGCCCACCGAGGCAGGTCATGAGTCGGCTGCCGCCAAAAACTGGCAAACAGGACTCCATCGCACGGACCTGGTACGCCGGGATCTCGACGTCGCCGGGCGTGAGGTTGTCCAGGTGCGTGTCGATTTCGATGCCGGCGTGGCATCCCCCAAGCACTCTCATCCGGGGGTTGAAGTCGCCTACGTTATCAGTGGCACGTTTGAATATCAGCTCGAAGGGCAACCAGCGGTGACACTCAAAGCTGGCGACTCCTTGTACATCCCTGCCGGCACCGCGCATGTTGCGAAGAATATCGGTGGCAGCAGCGGGTCGGAACTGGCGACGTACATTGTGAAGAAAGGCGAACCGCTGGTGGTACTGGAGCAGTAAAGTGCTGTTTGCCGACTGCTGGGTGAATACTTTCCAAGCAGTTGGCAGGTAATGGGGGGAAGTAACGGGGGGTCGCCTGTTTATGCTGATACAAGAGAGTGAATGACTGATTGGTCTAAGCTAAAAGAACACCACTGTTAGTTAGCGACCCCGTCGAGTGATGTATGCATAAGTTTGTCGGTTCGTAAAAAGCAATCAATTCCGAGCCAAACTAATTGGCCCGTATCACACCGCGCGTCTGCTCTAGACTGGGCTCCTGGCTTCTACCGGCTGGACAGTTGCCAGCAAATAATCGCCAATCGTTATAGGTCATATTTCTTTTAACGCTTTGTTAGGTGAGCGCGGATTTTTTGAAACTGCCTACACTAACGATTAAGAGCACAGTCCATGCTTTGAATGGGTCTTCTGTTGCTGCTGGAGTGCCGTTCAGTAGTTGCCTGGATGTTTCAGACTTGAGACACATACAGGGCCGTTTGTTCGAAAACGGTGGTAGGCGAGGGCAACTAACATGACAAAGGACGCCGTTGATCGACTGTGGAAAATATTCAGCGGGCCGCTCAAGTTGTTGGGTTATGGCCTATCGATTTTCATTGTGGTTTTTGCGCTTAAAACCACGGGCCTTTTTACCGAACTCATGGGATTTCTGACTTTTTCGGACAGTAAGTCACGCATTGCGACGCTTGTATTTCTAGTGGGTTTAAGTTTTGCGGCGTTCCTGTGGTGGCTGTGTGCACGGTCCTTCTCGTTGATTCGCGCCATGTCGTCGACTGACGCTGCGAGCGCATTCGCCAATTTGAAAGACACGCCGATGGCATTGCCTGAGGGGACCGTGCGTGCGGTGATTGCGCTGATCGTTGGCGTTATTGGCTTGCCATTGCTGATGTATACCGATGTCTTGAATCTGAGTGATGCGGTCGCCGGGTATGTCAATGGCATCATCATTGGCGTCTTTTCGTACTACTTCGGCTCGCGTAGCAGCAGCGCCGATGCTCAGACCACCCGCCAGACGGTCAAGCTTTTGGGGGAGTCCGAGGAAGGAAAGCGCAAGCTTGAAAATCAAGTCAGTGCGCTGGGCGGCGACGTGGCACAGGCCAAAACGGCGTTGCAGACCACCGAGACTCGCGGCAAATTGCGCGAGGAGCTGGTGCGTCTTCAGGCGCATGTATCCGGTGCCGAGGTGTTGATTAACACGCTCGGTCCGATGCTACCCAAAGGATTGATTCCAGAGGGGGCCGCCGATGCCCTGGCGAAGGCTAACCTCGCACTGGGCGCAGTGCAGGGGGTGGAAGCCGATGGGCTGACGCCCGAGTCGGTGAAGCAGGTCGCCGATGCGGCACAAGGCCTGCTTGGCGCATCACCGGTGGTGGAACTCTTGAAGGCCGCCTCGACCGTGATGCCCGTCATCAGTGGGCTGACCCCGATCACCGTCGTCGCGTTGGCATTGGGCACGGCCTGGCAACTGGGCTCGGATCAATACCGCCGTTGGGTCGCGCGGGTGCTCAATGCACCGTACGATCCGCAGATCATCAGTCACGGTCAGGTGTCAGCGACCTCGGCGGCCATAGCGCTTGAGCAAAGCCCGATTTTTGCTCGGGCCTTCAGCGTGCAACGACAAACACCCGCCTTCGTCAGTGATCTCCTGACGCAGGTCCTGAGCGACGAGGGCGCCGATAACCTGTGGGCGAAATATGGCGCCAATACAACGCTCTTTGCCAGCCGCGGTGAGCTGGAAGATGGGCTGCTTGAGTTCAGAAGTGTGTTGCTGTGGGAACAGTCATCGCAAGACATTACGACCGAGCACATCCAGAACGCACTTGCACCACTGACCGGTACAGCGCTCGTCCCAACCGCGGCCCCCAGTCTGGACACCGTAAATGAGGTGCTCAAACAGATAGGCAAACCCGGTACCACTGACGAGCCGCACATCGCAATGGAGGCCCTCATCCTGTGGGTGGGTTACATGCGAAAAATCAATATCGATCCTGTGCATTTACTCGCCCAGATCTGGAGGCCGTGATGCCTCTGACCCTCACCACTGGGCATGTCTTACTGCGCACGGTGCCGCTCCTGGTGTTCGCCCTGGTTGGCTGCTCGCACGTTGCGGATGGGCTGGACCCTGTTGTCGGGCAGCTCAATCGTTACCAACAGGCGCGTAGTGCCGGCAACTGGCAGGCCATTACCGATGAAGCGCCGGTCAGCGACTGTCAGCCTGTCCTTGAAGGATGCGCCAAGCTCTATGCGATCTATGGCGAGGCCAATCAGCATCTCGCCTTTGCCAGCCTTGCGCCGAATGCGTTCTGCCCGCCGCCTGGGGCCAACGGGCGGCTGAACACCGCGGTGGCCAGCTACTCGAAAAGTGAGCAATTGGGTGACGCATCGTTGACTCCCGCCGGGAAAGTTTCGCTCAAGAACCTGCAGGCGCAAGCACTCTATTGCCTGGCGGAAAATGCCTCGTCGATCGAGCAGGGCAAAGTGTTCGTACGCCAGAGCGCCGAGCAGGCCACGGCGCTTTCACGTGCCGACGCGCTGTTCTGGCAAGCCATGAGTCAGCTCTATCTCGCACGACCGGGGGCGGGTAACGATGCACAGCGCTGCGCGGCGGCGCGCTCGGCCGACGAAGCAGCCCGTGCGGCGCAGCGACTAGGCGTGAACAGTGAACAAAGCCAAACCCTCGACCGCGTATCGCACGATGCCGACCAACTGCATCACCTGATCATCGGTTGTACGGAGTGAGACCATGGACCTTTTCAGCGATCTGTCATTCTGCTTTCCGTTGATGCGCGGGCTCGATATTCGTGCGGTGCAGCTGGCGTTAGCCCGCGCGAAACTACTGAGCGATCCGGCCGATGGCGTATTTGGTCCAGGCACCGCGCAAGCCGTGCAGCAGTTTCAGCATGCACATGGACTTAAGGAAGACGGCATCGTCGGCCGCAACACCTGGAGCTTACTGTTCTCCGATAAAGCCGCTGGCACAGTGCTGGCGGCCAACACTAACGTGCCCGCGCCGAGCATCATTTCAGTTTCCTGGTATACGGTGCTCGAGCCCTACAAGACGCGTCTGGCCCAGTTGCACGGGGCACCCATCGGTGACGGCAACGCACGCTGGGCGCTGACAAAGGAGGGGGTGAGGGTGGACGGTAAGCTGCCACGCACCGGCGGGGAACCCGAGACGGCAGCGCGAACCTGGCGGGATTATCGCGCCGCGTTCGAAAAGTGCGCGGCCGCCTATGGCGTGCCGGTGGAGCTGCTGGTCGCAACGGCCTGCACTGAAAGCAACGGGCGTGCTGGCGACGTTCGCCAAGAGCCCGGCTATGTCGATGATGTGTCTACACCCGACAAGGTTTCACCTGGCCTGATGCAGACGTTGATCTCCACGGCCCGTTCGGCCACGGGCGACAAATCGCTGGACCGTGCCGCCTTGCTGGATGCCGAAACGTCAATACGGGCTGCAGCCTGTTACATGAAAAAGCAGGCGGTCTCGGCCAAACAGCCAACCAATTTTGACCCGCCTCTTGTAGCGATCGCCTACAACGCAGGTTCGTTACGGCCGAAAGAAGAAAGCCCATGGGGGCTGGTGCAGACGATGCGTGACAAGCAGCAGCATATCTTTCACGCCGATGCCTATCTCCAATACTTCAATGACTTTTTCGCCGTGATCAGCGGCGATACCGCCCAAGCGCCTGGCGCCAATACCCCAAGCTTCTGGCGCCTGCTGTAAACGTCATCGCACGAAGTTTGCTTCCATCACTGTGAGGTGCGGGACGCCTTATAGGTGGCGCAAGCAATGCAAATCAACAACAGCGCCACCGCAAAAGTCATGCGCATTCCACTGGCAACGGCTTCCGGCCGCGCCGTGGTGATGTCGGCCGTCGCCGAGGCAAAGGCGAACACCGCGCCCATCGCGGAGGCGCCGGTGATAAGCCCCAGATTGCGTGACAGATTGAGCAGGCCAGAAACGACGCCTCGTTGCTCTGGCTGAACATTCGCCATCACTACCGTGTTGTTGGCGGTCTGGAACAGGGCATAGCCGAGGGTGACGACGATCATGGGCGCGACGTAGCCGCCGATGCCGAGCGTTTCCGGCAGCACCGCTAACGTCAGGCAGCCGGCTGCCATGGCGAGAAGCCCGGCGATTGTCATGCGCTGGGCGCCCATTCGGTCGGCTATACGACCTGCGGGCACACCGGTCAGCGCCGCGACAAACGGCCCGACTGACAAGACAATGCCCACCAGAACGGCATCAAGCCCGAGCCCATGGGAAAGATAGAAGGGCCCGACCACCAGAGTCGCCATCATCACCGTTGCGACAAGCGTGCTCATGGCCAGGCTCCCGCTCAGCACCGGATCGCGAAACATCGCCAAGCGAATCAACGGCGAGGCAGCGCGCGCTTCGGTGAAAATGAACAGGCCGACACCCAAAAACGCCGCGCCCAGCAGCCCCACGTTCAACGCCCCGAAACTGCCGCGCCCGACAGTCATGGCCAAGGCATACGCGGCGAGTGTCAGCGCCAGCAGCAGCGTGCCCAGCGCGTCGAAGCCGGCACGATGGGTCTTGGGCTTTTGGTTATCTGCGGGCAAATAGCGACGCGCGAGCACCCACGTCAGCAGCCCCAGAGGTACGGTGATCAAAAAGATCATCCGCCAGCCGAATCCGCTAATCAGCATGCCACCGAGCGATGGCCCCATCGCGGTGCCCATCGCCGACATCGTCCCCAGCAAACCCATGGCGCTACCGGTTTTCGCCTTCGTCACCGTTTCGCCGACAAACGCCATGGTGAGCGCCATCATGATTGCTGCGCCGAGCCCTTGCAGCGCCCGGGCCGCAATCAAAAATTCGAGGGTGGGCGCGACACCGCACAGTGCTGAAGCCAGCGTAAATACGCCGACCCCGGTGAGTAGAAGCCGACGACGGCCCGTCATGTCGCCAAGCCGCCCGACACTGACGATCAGGGTGGTGATGGCGAGCAGATACGCCAGCACTATCCACTGCACGTCCTGGAAGGAGGCGTGAAAGACCTGGGCCAAGGTCGGCAAACCCACATTGGCAATGCTGGTGCCGAGCGAGGACAGCAACATCGAGAGCGCAAGGCTGGCCAGCGCCCATCGAACCGAAGGAATCGCTGGCGCGCTGTCCACTAGAGCAATCGTTGGTTTCATCGTGTCCCTCTTTTCTGGCAACTCCCGAAGCGGAGCTATCAGAAATCTACGCCCAGGCCTAACATGGCGGAAGACGCACCCTTTGCACTTTATTCGTGCGTCAAACGCCATATCAAAATACTGCGGGTGTACGATGTCCATTCCCGATCTCAACTTGCTGGTCACCCTTGATGTGCTGCTCGCCGAAGGCAGCGTGGCACGTGCCGCCAAACGCTTGCGGCTGAGTCCGTCGGCGATGAGTCGGGCACTCGCGCGGTTACGTGAGACGACGGGGGATCCGTTGCTGGTCAGAGCCGGGCGGGGCCTTGTGCCGACGCCGCGAGCGCTCGAACTTCGCGAGCGGGTCAGCCAGTTGGTGCAGGACGCAGAAGCGGTTCTGCGCCCCGCTGAACCGCCTGACCTCACACAACTGGTGCGCACCTTTACGCTGCGCACCAGCGAAGGCTTTGTCGAGAATTTCGGCGCGGCGCTCATTGCTCGAATCAACGAGCAAGCGCCGGGTGTGCGGCTGCGCTTCATGCACAAACCCGACAAGGACAGCACTGCACTGCGGGACGGGACGGTCGACCTGGAAACGGGGGTCGTGGGAAAAGACGCCGGCCCGGAATTACGCACGCAGGGCTTGTTCCGCGACCGCTTCATCGGCGTGGTGCGCATCGGCCATCCGCTGAGCCAGGGCGAGATCACGCCTGCTCGTTATGCGGCAGGCCGCCACATCAGTGTCTCTCGGCGGGGACTCGACAAGGGGCCTGTCGATGAAGCGCTTGAACCGCTTGGGTTGACGCGGGAAATCGCGACCATAGTCGCCGGCTTTTCAACAGCGCTTGCGCTCGCCCGGGCTACCGACCTGATCGCAAGCGTACCTGAGCGCCACACTGGGAACCTGCGCACAGGAATGCACAGCTTTGCGCTGCCGTTTTCCTTGCCGATGTTCACGGTGGCGATGCTGTGGCATCCGAGGCTGGATGCAGATCCCGCCCATCAATGGTTGCGTGGTTGCCTGCGTGATGTCTGTATTCGGTAATGAGCACTTGGTTTTAAAGTTAAATAAGTTTCTATGTACATCTATGCAGTAGGTGTTAGGTGGTTGTAACGCATCAGTGTGTTATTGGGAATAATTATTAGTTATTTTTATATAGAAAAAAAATCTGAACTTATTAAGTGGCGCAAGGTAGTGGTGAGGGCTCTATGCATTGCACTGTAACAGATGTTGTATGGCGTAAGGCTATCGATGATGGCAATTAAATAGCAGTGTAGTAGTTGCAGGAATTAATGCTTATAGTTATATAACTCTATGAAATAATAGAAAAATAATTGATTGTTTGGCTCTCTCGAATAAGTGTTGAGGTTCAGTGCCTGCGCGGCAAGACTTCGCGTTCGTCGTATAAATAAATAACTTCAAGCAATTTCCCGTCAGAGTGCTAGGGTTTTTACCTCCTGTTGATTAATCGGTCCGTCTATAGGGGTCAGCATCATGGCGACGTCAAGTCCCCGGATTGCGATACTCGGTAATAAAGTTCCATCCTTGAATCTTCCAGAGCTTGAATACTTTGCCGATCTCGGCAGCTTGTTGGCTGCCGCCGCGTCTGATGTCGTGCTGCTTGACATGCCAGCAGCTTATGCGGGGCGAGTGCTTCAAAAGCTGCGCTCGATTCCCGCCTATCGATACACCCTCATTTATTGTTGCCGTGACCAGAACGGCTGGTGTGAGGCCTTGGGTGACGGTGCGTGCCCGATTGATTCCAGTGAAATAAAAACCTTCTGGGGTGTATGGCAAGAACGCTTCAAGCTGTTCAAGCAGGCGGTTGCCCCTGAGCGTTTTGAAAGCCGGGTGCTCACCTGGCTGTGGTTACGCGACAACGCCCATGTCTATGCCCTGCGAGACCCGGAAGTGCCTCAGCATTATCGTTATCCGTTGCTGGACGCCCTGGCTGATAACGAGCAAATCAACCCGTTTGTCTGGCTTGGTTTGATGGTGCAACAGGACTGGCTGGAGGAGGGGGTGCTGGTAGATCGCGTTCGCCTCTGTTCAAACTGCGGTTCGGGCCGGCTCAATTACGTCGATGTGTGTGCCGAATGTCAGGCCCTGGACATTTCCCGGCAGCCTTCGCTGCACTGCTTTACCTGTGGTCATGTGGGGCCGCAGGAATCGTTTCTCAAAGACGGCGTGTTGCTGTGCCCCAACTGTTTGAACCGGTTGCGCCATATCGGGACTGATTACGACCGTCCTATGGAGAACTATCGCTGCCGGTCATTTCAGGCGTTTTTTGTCGATGCCGACGTGCAGGCACGCTGCCTGGACTGCGGCTTGTCCCACACGCCCGACAAGTTGCGAGTACGGGAAGTCAGGGATTTCCGTTTGGCCGAGGCAGGACGTTTTCGTTGTCGCCAGGAGTTCGGTGAGCGATCGATTCAGCACTTCGGTCGACTCAATCTATTAGGCGGCAAGGATTTTTATGATCTCCTGACCTGGCAGATCCAGCTGGTACGGCGCTACCCGTTGCCCACCTTCTCACTGATCGGCCTGCGCTTCGTTAACCTGACCAATACACTGGCTCGTCTCGGTGAACACCGCGGCCATGCCTTCATCGATAGCCTGACTGATCGCATGAAGGAGACCGTCAGGGAAACAGACCGCTGCTCTCGAAGTACGGAAGAGTTTTTCTGGATCATGCTTCCGCATACCGATAGCAAGGGACTGGAATGCGTCAAACAGCGTTTGGGCCGGGTTGCCGAGTTATTTTCCGCACCGGAGGTGAGTGATGTTTCCCTGCAGGTCGTCAGCATCACTGCGCCCGACGATCTTCGCGATCAGGAAAATGGTGAATTACTACTGGCCCGTCTGGCCAGTGAGTTGGTGTGAAACGCCATGAGCCCTTTAATGGAACAACTCTACAACGCACTCGGCGGATTCGCTGGGCCGGATGGTCTGAGCCGGTTGTTTTACATGCTTTTTCCGTCGTTCCTGATCTTTGAATTGCCCATGCTGATCATGGTGATGCTGGGGGTGTTGCGCTGGTTTGCACGCCGGCGCACCGGTGTGCCAAAGGTCAGCCTCTATCGGCCCAGAGTCTCGTGCATCATCACCTGCTACAGCGAAGGGATGGACGTTCAAACCACGCTGTTAAGCCTGTGCGAACAGACCTACCCGGGGCACATCGAGATGATTCCGGTGGTGGACGGGGCCACGATCAACCAGCCGACGCTCAGCGCCGTTCGCAGTTTTAACGTGGATCCGCAGTTGTACCCCAGGCGCCATTTGCGCCCGATCGCCAAATGGCAGCGGGGCGGGCGGGTGTCGTCATTGAACGCCGGCCTGTCGCTTGCCAGCGGTGAAATCGTGATGGCGCTCGATGGCGATACGTCCTTCGACAACAACATGGTCAGCGCCATCGTGCGGCATTTCGAGGATCCCTCGGTGCCTGCGGTCGCCGGTAGCCTGCGGGTGCGCAATGTCTGGGCCTCCTGGGTAACAGCGATGCAGGCGTTGGAATACCTGTTGTCGATCCATATGTCGAAAATCGGTCTGGCCGAATGGAACCTGGTCAATAACGTCTCTGGGGCGTTTGGGGCATTTCGCCGCAGTTTCCTGGTAAAAATCGGTGGCTGGAACACGCATACCGCAGAGGACCTGGACCTGACGTTGCGCATCAAAAGTTACTTCAAGCGCCACGATTTGAGGATTCCATTCGAGCCGGAAGCGATCGGGCATACCGATGCACCGGCGACGCTCAGTCAGTTTCTGATGCAACGCTTGCGCTGGGATGGCGATCTGTTTTTTCTGTACATCAGAAAGCACAGCCGCAACATCAATCCCAAATTACTGGGCTGGCCAACCTTTCTGATGATCCTGGTCAGCGGCTTCTTTTTTCAGTTGGTGCTGCCCTTCATGATCTTCAGCTACACCTTGCTGGCGCTGTTTATTCTGCCGGGCAAGACGTTGCTGTTTCTGTTTGTGCTGATTTATCTGCTGTACCTGATCATCACCATGGTGTTGTTCGGCGCCATGTTGACGATGGTGTCGGACCGGCCTCGGCAGGACATGACCCTGGGGTTATTGGTGCCTGTCTTCCCGCTGTTCATGCTGCTGCTGCGCTGCTGGAGCGCAGTGGCCATGCTCAACGAAATCTTTCGTCGGGGCCATGAAGAAAGCTCGATGGCGCCGTGGTGGGTGCTCAAACGCGCCACGAGGTTTTGAAATGCGCTCGATACTGCTGGTCCTGTCGCTGGCGTTACCCGTCGCGATGCTGATCGCACCCCCTCTGGCGCTCCAGGCCATGGCGGCGCAATCGGTTAAATGGTCCCAGGCCAGTTATGTCTGGGACAGCGAAGCGTTGCTCGATCCCGGCCAGCGTGCCACGGAACTGGCGGCACTGAGTAAAGCCGGGATGGACAAGATCTACCTTGGCCTTAAGGCCGCACAGTTAAGTGACCTGGTCAGAACGCGTGACCAGCTTGGGAAATTGCTGCAGGAAGCGGCCGCTCAGGGGCTGCAAGTGAGCCTGTTGCTCGGCGATTCGGCCTGGATTGAGCCGCAGCAACGCGATCAGCTCAGCCATTTATTGACGAAACTGAAAGGACTTCCCTTCGCCAGCCTGCACCTGGACCTGGAGGTCGAGCAGTTGGGCGTACCCGTCCCGGATCAGCACTTGCAGAACTGGCTCGACACCTTGCGTATGGCCTCCCGGGAGAGCCCTTGGCCAGTGGAGATTTCCAGCCATCATCGCTGGTTCGCCGAGGCCAAACCCGGACAAACCTGTGTGCCTTGTGCGCTTCCCGAGGCGGGTGTGCGCCAGGTCAGCCTGATGATTTATACCCGCAACCCGAAAAACAGCGCACGAATGGCAGAGCAGATTGCCAAACGTTGGCCCGATCTGCAATTTCGCCTGGCGCAAAGCGCCGAGCCGCAATTGGATGCCACGGAATCCTGGGCCGGCGCGTCCACTGAGCAGTTGCAACGCCAGAACAGTGTCTGGCGCGAACAGCTTCAACCACAAGGGATTGCCGGTATCGACTGGCAAGCCTGGCGAGACTTCCCAAAACGGTGAGCCGTCATGAAGATTCGTTTCGATAGTCGCAAAGAACTCAATCCGACCCAGGAGCAGGGCTTGAGTGTGCTGTACGCACCGGGCAAACGCATGGCGTTTCGCGTGCGTTGGTACTTGATCCTGCTGCTGGTCGCGAGCCCGCTGTTGTGGCTGGGCGGCAAACTGGCTTACGGCATGCTGATGATCGACGCACCGGCGCAGTTGCGCCTGCCGATTCTTGAAGTGCGGGCGCGGGATGCCGGTCGGGTCGAGCAGCTTTTTGTCAAGGCCGGTGACCAGGTGCGGACCGATCAGCCGTTGGTCAATCTCGACAATCCGGAATGGCGTGCCCGGCTCGCGCAACTCGCTGCCCTGCCGGCGAACAAAGCGCCCGCCACCAATGCCGTATTGAGTGGCAAGGAGCGCCAGTTGCTCAAGACTCGAGTGGGCAGGGCGGGGGAGCGCGTGAGGACGCTTCAGGACCTGGTGTCACGAGGCGCCGTCTCTCCGGGTGAAGTGCTGGCAGCCGAATCCGAACGCGACGCCTTTCAAGCGGACTTGATGGCGTTCGAGCAACGCGATCAACAGGCGCGTCAGTCACCCTTGAGCGTTGAGCGAGAGATTGTTCAACAGAACGCCGAGCAGCAGTGGTTGAAAACGCGCCTCGACGCGTTGTCGGTCAAGGCGGCGCAGAGCGGACGGATTGCGGAGGTATTGGTAACGCCCGGCGAAAACGTCGGTGCCGGTACATTGCTGATGCGCATGGAGCGGCTGGAAGAGCCCGTGCTGTGGATTTATCTGGAACCGCTGAACATCACCTATGCCGCAATTGGCCAACCGTTGCGCGTTCGCATGCCCAATGGCGAGTGGCTGACTGCGCATGTTATCCAGGCAGTGGACAGCGCCGGTCGCACGCCGACGGTATTGCGAGGGCCGTTCGCAACCAGTGAGGTGGGCTTGCAGGTCGCTGCGCGGTTCGATCAACCCCTGACGCAACGCTGGAGAATCGATCAACTGCCATTGAATGTTCGCTTTCCCACTGACTGGCAGCAAATGTTCAGTGACGGGCGTGAGCTTATCGAACAATTGGGGGACTTCGTTGCAATGGATCGAAACGTCGCCACCGCCGCGGAGAGTCGATAACTGATGCCGGCGTTTGCGTCAGTTATTAAATAGTCTGGATGAAAATGTGGACGAACGGCCGGTGCGCTGAGCCAGTTCGGCGTCCAGCAAATGCTCAGCCAGTACATCGTTCAAAAAACGAAACTGATCATTGAGCCCGACGACTTCGTTGGTGAAATGGTGGTCGGCTGCCGGTATCAGCATCGCTTCGAACTTTTTGTCAAACACCAGCGTCAACACTTTGCGAGACTCGAATTGTTGAGCGTAGTAATTGCTGCCGAATACCGGAAAGCTCACGGCCAGGCTGACAAAGTGGATCATGATTCGCCCCTCCAATACGGGGTTTCGTGTCGGGTTGGGATCGATCCTACGCTGACGGTAATTGAGCGGAAGGCATTCGCGGCGATGGTGAATATCGACGCCAGTGATGGTCGGATTTTGGGGGGGGGGCGAGGGCCCCATCGCGAGCAAGCTCGCTCCCACAGGGTTCAGTTTCGTTCGCAAATCTGTATTCCACCGCTGATCACTGTGGGAGCGGGCTTGCCCGCGATGAGGTCCTTCAGAACACCCTCAACCTCAAGGCGGCCATCAACAGCCGCCTATACTCAAATCAGGATGTTTTTGATCACCGAACATTTCGTTCGGCGTAACACTTAAGAGAACCGCGATCTTGAAGCTGCGTTCGCTGATCGTCGCCGTGCTGGTGGTGTTGGCGGGATGCGCCACGCCTGTGCGTGCCCCGGCACCGCCGCCAGTGATCATCTCCCAGAGCACTTGGCAGCAGGTGGATCGGGAGATTGTCACTGCGTCGCAATCGGCCACCGAGCAGACAAAAATCTACGCGCGCGGTGCCATGGAATACTGGCGAACACGGGTCTATGAACGGACCGAAGAGAACTTCATTCCATGGTTCAGCAGTTATTGGACCCAGGAATGGCTATCGATGAAGGTCAGCTGGTACACCATCAGCGCCAAGGGCGAGCAGGACGCTTCGGCCAAGCGCCTGGCGGCCTATCTGCTGGAACAATACCAAGAGCGCGTATTGGCGCCGGTCGCGGTGGAGATCGATCCTGACGCGATTCTCGGCTTGGCGACGGCGTTCTACGTGGACATTCTTCAGGAAGAACTGCAGAAAATCTCTCAGCGCCACAATGTGCCGATGGCTCAGCTCAACGGGCGCATCCAGAAAATCCCCGCGATTGCGCTCGGGCCGCCGCCTGCTCGCGACGCGTCGTTGTATCAGGTGATGCACACCACACCGCTGAATACGTTGCCGGCCTATGCGGCGCTGATCGCCAAGATTCATGAGGCGGGTGGCAACAAGGGGGTCGCGTCGACCGACACCGCCATGGCGCCGGTGGCCAAGCGCGCCAGCCAACGGATGGAAGCCGAAATGGCCCCTCGAGGCGCGGCCAGTGCCGTGGCAGCGGCGGCGGGCAAACTCGCCGGGGGATTGATCACCGTGGGTGTTGCAGGGATTCGCGCCATCATTCAGGCCAATGACCGACCTGACAGCGAGGCGCTGATTCGCAGCAGCCTGGGCAATACGTTCGACAAGGCCTGGCTGAAGCTGGTGCAAAACCCGACGACCGGCGTGATGGCTGGCACGCTGTACATGGCGGCGCAGATCGAGGGCAATCTGGCGGGGAGTGCCGAACCGTCGGTCGGTGCGGACGCGGGAGCTGTCGATTTGGGCCCGACTGAATCGACTAACCATCAGATTGACCCACTACCTCCAGCAGGAGAATGACTATGTCTTACGTTGATGGCTTTATCGCTGCCGTACCGACTGCCAACCGCGAGCAATTCAAGAAACACGCTGAAATCACCGCTGCCATTTTCAAGGAAAGCGGCGCCCTTAGCCTCGCCGAGTGCTGGGGCGACGATGTACCCGAAGGGAAAGTGACCTCGTTTCCCATGTCAGTGAAACGCAAGGAAGACGAAACGGTGGTGTTTGGCTGGATCATTTGGCCAGACAAGGCCACCCGCGATGCAGGCATGCAGAAAATGATGACCGATCCGCGGATGAAAGCGGACGTCAATCCGATGCCGTTTGATGGCCAGCGCATGGTGTTCGGTGGATTCAAAATGATCGTGCAAGCCTGAAACCAAACGTCAGGATCACTCCGGCGTCGGGGTGATCCTGCAACTCTTGCGATTGCGGATCTCATTGTCCGTCGGTCGCTCTTTGACGAATTCGAAGCGCGGCTCACCTTCGCTATAGTGAACCAGCCAGCCCCAGTCCAGTTCGGACTCATCCTGACCGGGTTTGGGGGGCATTGCCCACCACGGCTCTTTGCTGATGATCTCTCGCATGGCCCCATCCCGTGTGTTCGGTTGGTTCAACTATAACGTGCATGTCAGGAGGTGCCAGGCGTGAGCGACGAAACCCATGAACCGTCCAAACGGCTGTTCTTCGCGTTGAACTGCCCCGTCGAGCAGCGCAAGGCCATTGCCCAATGGCGCAGCGCCCTTCAGCTTCGGAGTGGGCGCACGGTACCCGCGGAAAACTTCCACCTGACACTGATGTTTCTGGGATCGGTTGGCGTGGTACAGATCGCGGACATCTGCACGGCCGCCGCGAAGGTTCGAGTGCCGGGTGTGCCGTTGCGGGTTGTGCTTGATCGAGTGGACAGCTGGCGCAGGGCAGGGGTGTTGGTGCTCGCCTCGGAGCAGGCGCCTGCGGAGTTACTGCGGCTGGTGTATGCGCTGGAGCAGGCGATGCTGCCGTTTGGATTCGAGGAATCATCCAAAGAGTTTCGGCCGCACCTGACGTTGATGCGTGACTACCGAGTGCCGGTCCCGGAATCGGCTACGCCCCCCAAGTTTTTCCTGCGCGCCGATCACTTCACCTTGTACGAATCCCATAAGGGCCGTTATCGAGCGCTGGCCGAGTGGCCACTCGTGCCATAAAAAAAGGCGCCCGAGGAGGGCGCCCAAATTCACCTTAACCGAGGAAGCCAGGTGAGGCCGTTCTTGAGAGAGGTGCAGCGGTGGTAAGGCGCTGCGTGAACGGAAAACAGTAAACAGACATCTATGTTGAATGTGATGGCCTCTTCGCGAGCAGGCTCGCTCCCACAGGGTTCGGCGTTGCTCACAATTCTGTGGTTCACCAAAGATAATTGTGGGAGCGAGCCTGCTCGCGATGGCAGCTTCGAGTGAATTACTTACCGAGCTTCACCCGGGTCCAGCCGCGCGTCATCACCCGCTGAACAGCAATCGGCAGATCAGGAATGGCATACAGCGTCGCCATCACTTCCTGTGATGGGTACGAGCCCGGGTCATCCCGAATCGCCTCATCCACCAACGGCGTCGCCGCTGAGTTGGCGTTGCTGTAGCCGATGTTGTTGGTGATCTCGGCAATGATGTCCGGACGCATCAGGAAGTTCATGAACAGGTAAGCGTTCTCGACGTTCGCAGCGTCCCGAGGGATCGCGACCATGTCATAAAAACTGCCCGCGCCTTCCTTTGGAATGCTGTAGTCGATCTTCACGGTGTCGCCGGCTTCTTTGGCGCGAGCCTTGGCCTGCAGCACGTCGCCGGAGTAACCGACCGCCACGCAAATGTTGCCGTTGGCCAGGTCAGAGATGTACTTCGACGAATGGAAGTAAGCCACCGACGGCCGAATCTTCATGAACAGTGCTTCAGCTTCGGCGATCTGATCCTTGTCCTGGGTGTTCACCGGGTAGCCCAGATAGTGCAGGGCGGCCGGGAGCATCTCGGTCGGCGAATCAAGGAAACTGATGCCACAGGCTTTGAGTTTTTCAGCATTTTCAGGTTTGAACAGCAGGTCCCAGGAGTTGGTCGGCGCATTTTTGCCGAGCACTGCCTTGACCTTGTCCGGGTTGAAGCCGATGCCAATCGAGCCCCACATGTACGGGAAGGCGTGACCGTTACCGGGGTCGCTGGCGGAAGCGTTTTTCAGCAGGACCGGGTTGAGGTTCTTCCAGTTGGGCAGCTTCGACTTGTCCAGTTCCTGATACACGCCAGCCTTGATCTGCTTGGCCAAAAAACTGTTGGACGGCACGACAATGTCGTAGCCGGATTTGCCCGCGAGCAGCCGTGCCTCAAGGGTTTCATTGCTGTCGAACACATCGTAGGTCACGCGGATGCCGGTCTCGTCTTCGAACTTCTTGACGGTGTCCGGGGCGATGTAATCCGACCAGTTGTAGACGCGCAGTACCTTGTCATTGGCCTGGGCGCCAGTGGCGATTGCGCCCAATAAGGACAGTGTCAGCAGAGTCCTGCCAAACATTTTCATCGGTACAACTCCAATTCTCTTTTTATTCAAAATCACAAAGCAAAAATGCAGTGAACATAAAACCTGTGGCAAGGGAGGGGACCCATCATCTTGTAGGAGCTGCCGAGTGAAACGAGGCTGCGATCTTTTGATTTTTAGAAGCAAGATCAAAAGATCGCAGCCTGCGGCAGCTCCTACATTAGGCGGTGGCCCCAACCATCTGTTTCTTCGGTTGTTGCCAGGATTCGCTGGCGGTCTGGTCCATTGCTTCCTGGATCGCGCGTTTGCGGGTGGCTTCGGCGCGGCGGCTGAAGAACCAGACCATGAAGGTCACAATCGATACCGCCAACAGAATCAGGCTGGCCACGGCGTTGATTTCCGGTTTCACACCCAGACGCACCGCCGAGAACACTTCCATCGGCAGGGTCGTCGAACCCGGGCCGGAGACGAAGCTCGCCAACACCAGGTCATCCAGCGACAGGGCAAACGACATCATGCCGCCGGCTGCCAGTGACGGCGCGATCATCGGGATGGTGATCAGGAAAAACACCTTGAACGGCTTCGCCCCGAGGTCCATGGCCGCTTCTTCGATGGACAGGTCCAGCTCACGCAAGCGCGCCGACACCACCACCGCCACATACGCCGCACAGAACGTGGTGTGGGCGATCCAGATGGTGACGATGCCACGCTCCATCGGCCAGCCGATCAACTGTGCCATCGCCACAAACAGCAGCAACAGCGACAGACCGGTGATCACTTCCGGCATCACCAACGGCGCGGTCACCAGGCCACCGAACAACGTGCGGCCCTTGAAACGCGTGACGCGAGTCAGCACGAATGCCGCCAACGTCCCCAGCGCCACAGCCGCCACCGCGGTGTAGCAGGCGATTTCCAGCGAGCGCACCACCGAGCCCATCAGTTGGGTGTTGTCGAGCAGGCCGGCGTACCACTTGAACGACCAGCCGCCCCACACCGTCACCAGTTTGGAGGCGTTGAACGAGTAGATCACCAGAATCAGCATCGGCAAGTAGATAAACGACAGGCCGAGCACCAGCATCATTTTTGAAAACCCGAAACGTTTCATCCCCGTGCCTCCATCTCTTTGGCCTGGCTGCGGTTGAACAGCAGAATCGGCACAATCAGGATCAACAGCATCACCACCGCCAGCGCAGACGCCACCGGCCAGTCGCGGTTGTTGAAGAACTCTTGCCACAACACGCGACCGATCATCAGGGTTTCCGGGCCGCCCAACAGTTCCGGAATCACGAACTCACCGACCACCGGAATGAACACCAGCATGCAGCCGGCGATGATCCCGTTCTTGGCCAGCGGCACGGTGATTTTCCAGAAGTTGTTGAAGTTGCTCGAACCCAGGTCAGACGCGGCTTCCAGCAGGCTGCCATCGTGCTTGACCAGGTTGGCGTACAGTGGCAACACCATGAACGGCAAGTAGGCGTAAACCACGCCGATGTACACGGCGGTGTTGGTGTTGAGGATCTCGATCGGGTGATCGGTCAGCCCGGTCCACATCAAAAACGCGTTGAGCAAACCGTTGTTGCTGAGGATACCCATCCATGCGTAAACGCGGATCAGGATGGCGGTCCAGGTCGGCATCATGATCAACAGCATCAGGACGTTTTGCGTTTCCTTGTTGGCCTTGGTAATGGCGTAGGCCATCGGGAAGCCAATCACCAGGCACATCAGCGTGCTGAACAGCGCAACCTTCAGCGAGCCGAGGTAGGCCGAGATGTACAGCTCATCGTCGGTCAGCAGCAGGTAGTTGCCGACGTTCAGGAACAGCTGAAATTTTTGCTCGGCGTAGGTGTAAATCTCTGAGTAAGGAGGAATGGCCAGCGCCGCTTCCGAGAAGCTGATCTTCATCACCAGGAAGAACGGCAACAGGAAAAACAGGCACAGCCACAGGAACGGAATTCCGATGACGAGCTTACGACCACTCGGCATCAGCCGCATAAACTGCTGATTGAGTGTTTTCATGAGCGCAGTACCACGCCGCTGTCGTCTTCCCACCACACGTAGACTTTGTCATCCCAGGTCGGACGCGCGCCACGACGTTCGGCGTTGGCCATGAACGACTGCACGACTTTGCCGCCAGGCAATTCCACGTAGAACACCGAGTGACCGCCAAGGTAGGCGATGTCATGCACTTTGCCCTGGGACCAGTTGTAGCGAGTGTCCGGTTTGGTGGTGCTGACCAGCATTTTTTCCGGGCGGATCGCGTAGGTGATCGTCTTGTCCTGCACCGAGGTGCTGACACCGTGACCGACGTAAATCTTCTGTTCCAGGTCCGGGCTGTGAATGATCGCGTGACCTTCAAGGTCTTCCACCACCGTGCCATCGAAGGCGTTCACGTTGCCGATGAATTCGCACACCATGCGGCTGACCGGTGCTTCATAAATGTCGACCGGGCTGCCGATCTGGGCGATCCAGCCCAGGTGCATGATCGCGATGCGCTGGGCCATGGTCATGGCCTCTTCCTGATCGTGGGTCACCATCACGCAGGTCACGCCCACGCGTTCGATGATTTCCACCAACTCCAGTTGCATCTGTGAACGCAGCTTTTTATCCAGGGCACCCATCGGTTCGTCGAGCAGCAACAGCTTCGGACGTTTGGCCAGGGAACGAGCCAGTGCCACACGCTGACGCTGACCACCGGACAACTGATGCGGCTTGCGCTTGGCGTACTGGGTCATGTGCACCAGGCGCAGCATTTCTTCAACGCGGGCGTCGATTTCACTGTTGGACAAACGATCCTGCTTCAGGCCGAAGGCGATGTTCTGTGCCACGGTCATGTGCGGGAACAAGGCGTACGACTGGAACATCATGTTGATCGGCCGCTCATAGGGCGGCATGTCGGTGATGTCCACGCCGTCGAGCAAAATCCGGCCTTCGGTCGGGCGTTCGAAGCCTGCGAGCATGCGCAGCAGGGTCGATTTACCCGAGCCGGAACCGCCGAGCAGGGCGAAGATTTCGCCTTGATGGATCTCAAGCGAGACATCATCCACAGCGGTGGTTTCGTCGAATTTCTTGGTGACGCGATCGATTTTCACCAACACCTTTTTCGGTGCCTGGTGACCTTCAAGAGCCTTCCTGTAAATGCTGGAGGCGTTTGCCATGTGAAACTCCCAACAGGTTTCAGTCGTCGGGCCAACGCGGCCTGACTTAATAGTTGATTGCAAGCCCGGGGCATACGGTGCCAGTCAATCGAAACGCGGTCCCCCTGTGGGAGCGGGCTTGCTCGCGAAAGCGGTGTATCTGCGACGAGGATGTCGACTGACACTCCGTCTTCGCGAGCAAGCCCGCTCCCACAGGGATTTGCGGTTGAATCACTGGCCCATTCCAGTCGGGCTTATTCGGCGCCGCCATCCTGGCTGCCTGGGTGGTACTTGTTGTTATCGCGGTGTGTCGTTGTCGTGAGGGATGGGCGCGCAAGGGCACGCCCGCCTGGCTCACGGGGGCAGTAAATTGATTGTTGGTGTGTTAAGTCAGCGCGTTCTACGCAGCGCGGCCCGTCGCCGGCATGCATCACCGAACGCCTGGAAAATACTCAAATAAGGAGGATTCGAAAGCACCTGCCATTCCGGGTGCCATTGCACGCCGACGGCGAACGTCGGGCTGTGGTCCACCGAAATCGCCTCGATCAAACCGTCCGGCGCAACCGCTTCGGCACGCAGGCCCGGCGCGAGGCGGTCGATGCCCTGGCTGTGAATCGAATTGACCCTGAACTCGACCGGCAACTCCAGCGCTTCGAACACACCGCCCGGCTGCACAGTCACCGCATGCGCCGGTGCGTATTGCACCGCCAGCTCCGGGCTGTCCGCTTCGCGGTGATCCAGCATGCCCGGCAGTTCATGCACCTTCTGATGCAGGCTGCCACCGAACGCCACGTTCATTTCCTGGAAGCCCCGGCAGACGCCGAGCACCGGAACGCCCGCCGCAATGGCTGCACGCAATAAAGGAAGGGTCGTGGCGTCCCGCGCCGGATCGTGATCCGTGCCGGGAGCGCTGGCCGGGCCTTGATAGTGGAAAGGTTCCACATTCGACGGCGAGCCGGTCAGCAACAGACCGTCGAGCTGCGCGAGCAGATCATCGATTTCGGTCAGATCACCTAAGGAAGGAATGATGACGGGCAGCCCCAAAGCCGCGACGCTGACAGCACGCAAGTACTTGTCGCCGCTGATGTGGTAGGGGTGCAGGCCAATCTGTTTGACGCACGCTGTAACGCCGATCAATGGCTTGAGTGCCATTTTTATCACCTCGAAGTTTCACACTTGAACGAGCTTTTCCGGAGCTTAGCCTTGTTGATTTTAATTAACAACTCTCATGTAAAAAATTCTAAACGCCATACGTCCGAAGCTCAGTATTTACGCGGTGCGCAAGACTTATCTGGCACTCTCGTGCCCAAAAGAGGCCCGAAAATAAAGGTTGAAAGGCCAAGTGTTCGCTATTGACTTCACTTTGCCTTTCGGATTGACTGGGCTCGTGAAAGGGTAGTGAACATAATAATTAACAGCTAATAGGTGCATCATGTCGGTCCCTCTGCGTGCCGTTCAACTCAACGAAGCAAACGCATTCCTTAAGAAATATCCTGAGGTTTTGTACGTCGACCTTCTGATTGCGGATATGAACGGTGTGGTGCGCGGTAAGCGCATCGAGCGCACCAGTCTTCATAAGGTTTACGAAAAAGGCATTAACCTCCCGGCGTCACTGTTTGCTCTGGACATCAACGGTTCTACGGTGGAAAGCACCGGCCTGGGTCTGGACATCGGCGACTCTGACCGGATTTGCTTCCCCATCCCTGGCACCCTGAGCATTGAGCCGTGGCAGAAGCGCCCAACCGCTCAGTTGCTGATGACCATGCACGAACTGGAAGGCGAGCCGTTCTTTGCCGATCCACGCGAAGTGCTGGCCAATGTGGTGCGCAAGTTCGACGAACTTGGCCTGACCATCTGTGCGGCGTTCGAACTGGAGTTCTACCTGATCGACCAGGACAACGTGAACGGTCGTCCGCAGTCGCCACGTTCGCCGGTATCGGGCAAGCGTCCGGTGTCGACCCAGGTCTACCTGATCGACGACCTCGACGAATACGTCGATTGCCTGCAAGACATCCTCGAAGGCGCGAAAGAGCAGGGCATTCCTGCCGACGCCATCGTCAAGGAAAGCGCCCCGGCGCAGTTCGAAGTGAACCTGCATCACGTCAATGACCCGATCAAGGCCTGCGACTACGCGGTGTTGCTCAAGCGTCTGGTGAAGAACATCGCCTACGACCACGAGATGGACACCACGTTTATGGCCAAGCCGTATCCGGGCCAGGCGGGCAACGGTTTGCACGTGCACATTTCGATTCTCGACAAAGCAGGCAATAACATCTTTGCCAGCGAGGATCCCGAGCAGAACGCCGCGCTGCGACACGCGATCGGCGGTGTGCTCGAGACCCTGCCGGCGCAGATGGCTTTCCTGTGCCCGAACGTCAACTCCTACCGTCGTTTCGGCGCACAGTTCTACGTGCCGAACTCGCCGAGTTGGGGCATCGACAACCGTACCGTTGCGGTACGTGTGCCGACCGGTTCTGCCGACTCGGTGCGCATCGAGCACCGCGTTGCCGGCGCCGACGCTAACCCCTACTTGCTGATGGCGTCGGTCCTGGCCGGTATTCACCACGGCCTGACCAACGAAATCGAGCCGGGTGCACCGGTTGAAGGCAACAGCTACGAGCAGAACGAGCAGAGCCTGCCGAACAACCTGCGCGATGCACTGCGCGAGCTGGACGACAGCGAAGTCATGGCCCGTTACATCGACCCGCTGTACATCGACGTGTTCGTGGCGTGCAAGGAAAGCGAGCTGGCCGAGTTCGAGAACTCCATCTCGGACCTTGAGTACAACTGGTACCTGCACACCGTCTAACGACTGGTGAATAACCCTGTAGGAGCTGCCGAAGGCTGCGATCTTTTGATCTTGATCTTAAAAAAGCAAAGTCAAAAGATCGCAGCCTTCGGCAGCTCCTACAGGGGATTGCATTCCAGGTTTTAAATGACAGGCGCCAGCCTGACGATCACTTATTCCTCTGCGTCGAGTCACAACAATGACAAACACTCGCAGCGACTGGGAACAACGCTTCCAGTCCCTAACACTTGAAGGCCGCGCATTCATCGATGGCCAATACTGTTCCGCACTCAGTGGCGACACCTTTGAGTGCATCAGCCCGGTCGACGGTCGCTTCCTGGCCAACGTCGCCAGCACCGACGAAGCTGACGCCAATGCCGCCGTCGCCGTCGCGCGTCGCACCTTCGACTCCGGCATCTGGGCCAATCTGGCCCCGGCCGAGCGCAAGCGCATCCTGATTCGCTTCGCCGACCTGATCCTGGCCAACCAGGAAGAACTCGCCCTGCTCGAAACCCTCGACATGGGCAAGCCGATCAACGACTCGATGAACATCGACATCCCGGCGACCGCCAACGCGATCCGCTGGAGCGCCGAAGCCATCGACAAGATCTACGACGAAGTCGCCGCCACGCCCCACGACCAACTCGGCCTCATCACCCGCGAACCGGCGGGCGTCGTCGCCGCCATTGTGCCGTGGAACTTCCCGCTGATCATGGCCAGCTGGAAATTCGCCCCGGCCCTGGCCGCCGGCAACTCGTTCATCCTCAAACCATCGGAAAAGTCGCCACTGACCGCGATCCGCATCGCGCAACTGGCGCTGGATGCGGGCATCCCGAAAGGCGTGTTCAACGTCCTGCCGGGCTTCGGCCACACCGTCGGCAAGGCACTGGCGTTGCACATGGACGTCGACGTGCTGGCCTTTACCGGCTCGACCGCGATTGCCAAGCAACTGTTGATCTACGCCGGGCAAAGCAACATGAAACGCGTCTGGCTCGAAGCCGGCGGAAAGAGCCCGAACGTGGTGTTCGCCGACGCGCCGGATCTGCGCGCGGCAGCACAAGCGGCGGCGGGTGCGATCGCCTTCAACCAGGGCGAAGTCTGCACCGCCGGCTCGCGCTTGCTGGTAGAGCGTTCGATTCGCGAGCAGTTCATTCCGCTGCTGGTGGAAGCGTTGCAAGCCTGGAAACCGGGGCATGCCCTCGATCCGGCCACCACCGTCGGTGCGGTTGTCGATCAGCGTCAACTGGACAACGTGCTGCGCTACATCCAGGTCGGCAAAGACCAGGGCGCGCAACTGATCGCGGGCGGCAGTCGCACCCTCGAAGACACGGGCGGCCTGTACGTGGAACCGGCGATTTTCGACGGCGTGACCAACGCCATGACCATCGCCCGTGAAGAAATTTTCGGCCCGGTACTGTCACTGATCACCTTCGACACCGCTGAAGAAGCGCTGGCCATCGCCAACGACAGCATCTTCGGCCTGGCCGCCGGCGTCTGGACCAGCAACCTGAGCAAGGCCCACACCTTCGCTCGCGGCTTGCGTGCCGGCAGTGTCTGGGTCAACCAGTACGACGGCGGCGACATGACCGCGCCGTTCGGCGGGTACAAGCAGTCGGGTAACGGTCGGGACAAATCGCTGCACGCGTTCGACAAATACACCGAACTCAAAGCGACCTGGATCAAGCTCTAATACTTCTACAACGGCGGTCGCCGGCAGGTGCTGGCGGCCATCGGAGAAAACTATGAAACAAGCACATGTAAACAGCTACTACGCCGCCACCCGCAACTTCACCGGCGACTTCCCGGTGCTTGAAGAACTGGTGGAATGCGACGTCTGTATCATCGGCGCCGGTTACACCGGTTTGTCCTCGGCCCTGTTCCTCGCCGAAGCCGGCTACAGCGTGACCGTGCTCGAAGCCGCCAAAGTCGGCTTCGGCGCCAGCGGTCGCAACGGCGGCCAACTGGTCAACTCCTACAGCCGCGACGTCGATGTGATCGAAGAGCGCTATGGCGACAAGACCGCCGAAGTCCTCGGCAGCATGATCTTCGAAGGCGCCGACATCATCCGTCAGCGCATACAACACTACGACATCCAGTGCGATTACCGCCCGGGTGGCATCTTCGCCGCGCTGAACAAAAAGCAACTCAAAGGCCTGGCCGAGCAGAAAAGCAGCTGGGAACGTTACGGCAACAAGAACCTGAAAATGCTCGACGCCGCTGACATCAAGCGCGAAGTCGGTTGCGACAACTACGTTGGCGGCCTGCTCGACATGCAGGGCGGCCACATCCACCCGCTGAACCTGGCCTTGGGCGAAGCCTCGGCCATCATCGGCCTGGGCGGCAAAATCTACGAGCAATCGGCCGCCGTGGAAATCACCTACGGCGAACCGATCACCGTGCGCACCGCCAAAGGCGTGGTCCGCGCCAAGTACCTGCTGATCGCCGGCAACGCCTACTTGCCGCAGGACCTCGACAACCGCGTCACGCGCAAAAGCATGCCGTGCGGCTCGCAAATCGTCGTCACCGAGCCGTTGTCCGAAAAGGTTGCGCGTAGCCTGATCAAAAACAACTACTGCGTCGAAGACTGCAACTACCTGCTCGACTACTACCGCCTCACTGCCGACAACCGCCTGCTGTACGGTGGCGGCGTGGTCTACGGTGCGCGCGAGCCGGACGACATCGAACAACTGATCAAGCCGAAAATCCTCAAGACCTTCCCGCAACTGAAGGACGTGAAAATCGACTACCGCTGGACCGGCAACTTCCTGCTGACCATGTCCCGCATGCCGCAATTCGGCCGCATCGAGAAAAACGCCTACTACATGCAGGGTTACAGCGGCCACGGCGTCACCTGCTCGCACCTGGCCGGCAAACTGATCTCGGAAATGATCCGCGGCGACGCCGAACGCTTCGACGCCTTCGCCTCGCTACCGCACATGCCAATGATCGGCGGCCGCACCTTCCAGGCCCCACTCACCGCCATGGGCGCCGCGTACTACGCGCTGCGCGATCGTTTCGGGATCTAATCAGCCCAGTCGGTGGCCACCTAAAAGCCTGGCTGCCACACACCCCCTGTAGGAGCGAGCTTGCTCGCGATGGTATGCCAGTGAACGTCTCTGTAGCTGACACACCATCGTCGGAACGCCGCCCGGAGCAAGCTCGCTCCTACAGCAACACCACCAAACGTGATTTAATACCCGCCTTTCAAATTTCCGGGACAGGGAAGCGGTGTTTTCGCGGCCAAAAGTCGCCCGCCATCCACCCCCATAACCCTTAAGTTTTTTCTCGCATAAGGCTGTCATGGACACGGGCTCACGACTCAAATTAGTACGCGAAAGCTACAAGCTCTCCCAGCGCGAGCTGGCCCGGCGTAGCGGCGTCACCAATGCCACCATCTCCCTGATCGAACAGAATCGCGTCAGTCCCTCCGTCAGCTCCCTGAAAAAACTGCTCGAAGGCATACCGATGTCCTTGGCGGATTTCTTTACCTTTGATCAGCCGCCGCGTGAGCATCAGTACGTGTTTCGGGCTAACGAACAGCCGGATCTTGGCCGTCATGGGTTGCGGTTGCTGCTGATTGGCGCTTCGGTGCCGAGTCGGCAGATGCGATTGTTGCGCGAGCAGTACGCGCCTGGGGCGAGTTCGGGGGAAGAGCCGATTGTGCACTCGGAAGGGGAGGAGTGTGGGCTCGTCACTCGTGGCACAGTTGAATTGACTGTGGATGGGCAGATTAGTGTTCTGAATGCTGGGGATGGGTATTACTTTCCGACGACGTTGCCGCATCGGTTTCGGAATATTGGGGCGGATGAGGCGGAGATCATCAGCGCTAACACCCCGGCTAACTTCTAATGTAAAGCCGCCTCGATGGCTAATGCCTACTGTAGGAGCGAGCTTGCTCGCGATGGTCGTAAACGATAACGCGTGTTTACTGGCTAAACGCGACGCTCTTTCGCTCCTACAGTCCTTAACTGAACGGCATTAACCTCGTGGCTGCGTTCGCCTACCTGTCATACCTCGCTTGGCAGCGGATCGCAAACTTCATAAAAATAAATCAGGCTCCTTTTTTGTAAAATATAACTACTGCCAAGTAACGAAAAAAAGGTGGCAGATCTATTTAACAAGTAGATCTGTCACCGTTTTCCAGTTGGTTTTTTTAAATTTTCCATGCTTTTTTTTCTAAGTTCTTAAATAGTTTCGACTTTATCGACATAAGACTCGAAGAGCCAATCCGGGACTTCGTCTGTGCGAAATTCAAGGCTTATTCCATCTGTAATCTCCGCCAGAAGAACCGTACTGTCGCCGGAGTTATCGAAGATGTACGCCCGGTTGCTGACGGCAATGGCGTCTGGCAGAAGGCCCAGAGATTTGTGATACCGTTCGCTCACTTTTTCAGGTGCCACGGGATGTCCACCTTCGCGTACTCTGATTCCTACGCGGTCTATGTTGATAGCCGGGTTTTCAGTCGAAACGAAGTAAAGGTATGTCCGATAACCGCGAGCCTGTGCCTCTCCCATGAAGTCGACCTTGCTGCGATGTGACATCACCGTTTCGAAGGTAAAACTCACACCTTTTTCAAGCAGGCGCTGGCGAATGAAGTCCGATATCACGGAAGCTAGATAGGAATTGACCTCGACATTTCTGTAATCAACTTTAGTACCCAGCAAACCAATTTGTTTGACTTGATTGCTGAGCTCTTTGTTTTTTATCAGATAGTGTTCGGTATGGAACGTGAGTAACTTGGACAGTGTAGTGGTCACTTCAAAGGTAGCCAAGTCGATGAAGCCGCTAGCTTTTGCTTCCTTCTCAAGGTCATCGGCATTCACGTACATTTTGATAAGGGCGGGGTCAATTTCTCCCTTAATGGTGCTTTTTCCTGACCCGTTCGGCCCCGCAAATACCCGAAACCTAGGCACGATCACCAGCCGTTTGATCGTCGATACGGCGCACTGTGATCACCTCACCTACTTTGACTTTGCGGCGCGGCTTGGCTTTGGCTATAACGGTCTTGCTGCCATCAAGTGAGATCCTTACCAGATCGTCAGAGTCGACGCAAAGTACGCTATCGCTCACTAACAATGCGCGAGCGTAAGCAGCCTCGGTGGCTCTTTGAGCGAGCTCGGGTATCTGGAGCTCCAGAGCATCCATCTCCTTATCCGAAAGCTTTTTGGGTTTTGAAGTCATCGGGATTCTCCGCGTGAGCGAGCGCTCTAGTGCTTCTAGCCCGGATAGTACTGCATTAGGCGGGCTTTCGAACGTCATCAGGTCCATATGAATTTCCTCGGTAGTGTACGCGCCTTGACTACTGTGTGAAGGGACAGATTTTCCACCTTGAGATGCAGGTTCCTTCTGCCCGATAGCTATATGTAACGATCTCCTGAAACCTGTTCACTGAAAAGAAAACGACCGTTACAACGTGTGTTGAAGTGAAAAAACCGCAACAACGAGGGTTGCTGCGGTTCAAGAGCTGGTGACTATCCCTTGGGTGCCTCAAACCCTCGCTGCTCAATCACCCGAAACACATCGCTTACATCCTGGAGCAGGATCCGTGCAATGTTGGCGACGGTGTTGATGTCGTTTTCGGCATAGTCTGGGAGGCTGGTGCAGCCCATGAGCTGAAGGTAGGGGAGGACGGCGTTGAGGCGCTCGCTGACGACGTTGTGGAGTTCGCGGATTGGGGCTTGGCTGTCGATGAGTAGGACGGCGTAGTCGGTGGCGAATTGGGACATGGGGGTGAAGCGGCGGGGCGGGTTTTGGGTTGTCATGGGTTCTAGTCCTAAAAGATAAACAACAACGTCATTGAGCCGTTCAACAGACGAAAATTGCCTGTGTTGTGCCTGACGTTACTGGGTGGTTTTCTTCTTGGGCTGCGAATCCCTGCCACCGACAATGTCAGCGACTGGGGAACTATAAGCGGCGATTTTGGTGTCCGCAAATGAGGGTGTAGGACGACAGCACGGTTTTTGTAGCAGCTGGCGAAGCCTGCGTTCGGCTGCGTAGCAGTCGCAGTATTGGAAGTCGCGGTGTGTCAGTTGAACGCTATAGGATGGATTTACGGCTGCTGCGCAGCCGGACGCAGGCTTCGCCAGCTGCTACAGGGTTTGGGTGTTGTTTAAAGGTTCGGCAGGAATGCAGCCCGGCGGGAGCAAGCTCCTTCGCAACACTGGGAAATGTCCTACAGCTTTTACAGATCAAAAATCTAACGTTCGTCGGATGTCAGGTTGCTATCACCGCATTTGCCTGCCCATTCCATCACGGCTGCTAAGCTTCGTCGTTGCAGCGGCCGAGCGTTGTTTGGCTCGCGTTGCGAGCGTCAGCATGGAGTACAACTTCTATTCCTGTCGTTAAACTGCACGGAGGCAGGCGATGGAGATCAAGCGCATGGTCGAATCGAGTGCGGACGAGGTTCCAGACCCACTCGATCGTGAAGAGATAGAGCAGGTGCTGGCGACGTTGCTAGCCAGTCCCTTGTTTGCCAAGTCCAGGCGGATGGGCAGTTTGTTGCGTTTTCTGGTCGAGCACGACCTGCAATTTTCCAATACATCGCTAACCGAGCACGCCATAGGCATCGCCGTGTTTCGTCGTGATCCTGCGGTGTATTGCACGGGCGATGACCCGGTAGTGCGGGTGCAGGTGGGGCGATTGCGTCGTAAGCTTGCGACACATTACGCCACCAACGGTCAGCAGGACCCGGTGCGACTGAGCATTCCGGCCGGTTGTTATCGCCTGGCGTATCAGCGGCTGCGGCTCAAGGGAGTTGGCACGCATCATCCGGTTTTGCAGGTCCAGCCGTTTACCTGCATCACCCGTGATGGCGAGGACTTTGCCCGGGGCTTGTGCGAGGAGTTGAGTTGTCGGTTGTTCGAGTCGTTCGAGCAAACGCAGACCGGCGCCAATCATGTGTTGATGAAGGTGCCGCGCAGCAGCGTAAAAACAGCGGAGATCGGACGCGGCGGGCGTTACAGCTATTGCCTGGAAGGCAGCGTGCGGGTCGAGTCAGCACGGGTGCGGGCGTCGTTACGACTGGTGGATGTGGCGCAGGGGCGGATTCGCTGGTCGGCGCAGTTTGATCGAAATCAGCCTTATGGCATCGCTACCCAAGAGGATTTGGCGGCGTCCATCTGTCTGTCGCTGACGGGGTATTTTGCCAAGGACGCAATCGACGAATAAGAGGGGCAACCGCGAGGTTGCCCCAATGTACCCGTTACACGGTTTTCCACTGACCGCCTTCGTAAAGGCGACCTGCGGTGTTATCGAAGGTCAGGTCGATTTCGATCGCCTTGGAGCGTGAGGTACTGAACATGGTGCTGGTCTGTACGTTCTGTTCGAACCACACGAGGATGGTTTCGACGGGGGTCAGCACGGTTTTACCGGTGACCACCTGGTCCACCGCAACGTAAATTGGGGTGCTGACCTGATTGCCATCGATGCCGGTGGATAGCTGGTTGATCCCCGGATGGATGGGCGCGTAGTCGTTCACAAAAGTCATGGAAACGTCCGGACCGCCCGTTACCGCCGAGCTCAACAGGCCGTGTTCATCGAGTGTCGAGGTTTGCCCAAGACCAATATTGACGATGTTGGTCGAGACTTTGACTTGTACGTTTTCCTTGAATACGTTGGAGGCGAACAGCTGATATTGCGGCGTCCAGCTGAATTCGTTATTGCTCAGGTACGCGTCATAGGACTGCCACACCACGTTGTAGTCTTCGGTGCCGACTTTTTTGGCAAAGCACAGCTTGTAGCCAGACTTCTTGAGCAGGGTCAGGTCGCCGGCGGCGATTTCGATCGTGACTATTTTTTGCGAAGCCGCCAGGGCGGACCTCAATACCTTGCTGTAGTCGGATGTTTTCAGCGCCTTTGGGGCACTCAGGATCGACTTGACCGCTTCTTGCACGTCATTGTGAAGCTGCTGGCTATTTTGGCTGACAGCGATTGATTTGCTCATGGTTTCCCTCTTCCTTGTTGGTGTGTTTGGCAATCAATGGGCGGCGGGCAGTCAACCCGGTCAGTCCATTGAGGACTTCACTCTAGGTTCATGGAGCAGGGTGGCTAAGTGTCTTGGCGTTACAGGCGGGTAACCGGTTGTATCAAACAGATGAAACAGTGGGGCGCCCGAAGGGTCGCCCCACCATGGCCTCAGGCTGCCTTCGCGTCGGCCCAGACGAAGTTCCAGCTGGTTCGCTTGCCCTTGGCAATCTCGATCAGCTTGTTCTCATACACTGTGTGATTGACTTGGCCGGTGTAGGTCAGGGTTCGGGCGGCGTTGGTCCCGGTGCACTCGCCCGGTTCACCGCCGGATTCAATCATCGCCTTTTTCATCTCGACTTCCGACGGGGCGCTGCTCTGATTTTTTTCCACTTTAACGAAACTCATGGTTTCACCTCTTCCGTGATGGGGGGATCGGTGCAGGGCAGGGCCGACAGCGTTCACGTCCCCGCAACACACCGAAGGCCCTACTCTATTGGCCTGGCGTTCGGTGCAGAAGTGACAACTGGGGCGGTGAGGTAACACGCAGGAAACAGAACAATCGGGGGGACGTATCAGGGACGTATCAAGCGCGGAAACGCCAAGAGGTGTGCGGTTCAATTCGGTTTAGGCCGGATTTGCTCGCGATGGTGGTCTGTCAGGCAAAGCAATATTGACTGTCAGGGCCTTATCGCGAGCAAGCTCGCTCCCACAGGGAATTGGGGGTTTAGTTAGATTGAGTTGGCCAGTTTTCCGGTTGAGAGGCGGCGTTTGTAGGCAGTGTCGCGGTTGGCTAGCCAGTAGTAGAGCGGTGAGGTGATTAGCAGGCCTACTAGCCAGGACAGGTCAGCGCCGTTGATGTGTTCGGAGATTGGCCCGACGTATAGCGGGGTGTTCATGAACGGAATCTGCACCGCAATCCCGATCGCATAGGCCAACAACGCCTGCGGGTTGTATCGGCCATAGATTCCGCCATCGACCTTGAAGATCGAGTCGATGTCGTACTTGCCTTTGTGAATGGCGTAGAAGTCGATGAGGTTGATCGCAGTCCATGGCACCAGCACCACGAGCAGCACCAGGACCATGTCGACGAAGTGGCCGATGAAGTTGGCCGAGGCGCCGACGGCGGCGAAGCAGCAGCCGCCGAGGACGACGATGGACAGGACGGCGCGGCTTTTGGCGGTCGGGATCCAGCGGTAGGCGAAGGTTTGGATCAGGGTGATCAGCGACAGCACGGCGCCGTAGAGGTTGAGGGCGTTGTGGCTGATGACGCTGAGCAGGAACAGCACGAGCATCAGTGGGCCGATGGAGCCGGTGGCGAGTTTGACGGCGTCCATGGTGTCCATGCCCACGGGCGTGGCGAGGACGGCGACGGCGCCGAAGATGAACGAGAGGCTGGAGCCGAGCACGGTGCCCAGATACGTGGTCCAGAACGTTGCGGCCACGGGCACGTTGGCGGGCAGGTAGCGCGAGTAGTCGGAGACGTAGGGCGCGAAGGCGATTTGCCAGAGTGCGGCCAGCGAGACGGTGGCGAGCCAGCCTGAGATGTTGAAGCTGCCGCGGGTGAGGAAGTCAGCGGTCTGCACGTGGGTGAAGATGTAGCCGAAGCCGAGCACGATGCCGGCGCCGAGCACCCAGGTGCCGATGCGGTTGAGCACGTGGATGAAGCGGTAGCCGATGATGCCGATAATGCCCGAGCCGAGGGCGCCGATGACGATGCCCACCGGTACCGGGACGCTGTCGACCACGCCGTGCAGCGACTTGCCGGCGAGGACGATGTTGGAGGCGAAAAAGCCGATGTACATGACGCCGGCGATTAACACCACCAGCAGTGCGCCGAGCGAGCCGAACTGGGCGCGGCTCTGGATCATTTGTGGAATGCCCATCTGCGGACCTTGAGCCGAGTGCAGCGCCATCAGCACGCCGCCGACCAGGTGGCCGACGAGGATGGCGACGATGCCCCACACCAGGTTCAGGTGAAACAGTTGCACGCCGAGGGCGCCGGTGACGATGGGCAGCGGGGCGATGTTGCCGCCGAACCAGAGGGTGAACAGGTCGCGGGTTTTGCCGTGTCGATCTTCGGGCGGCACGTAGCCGATGGTGTGTTTTTCGATGAGCGGGGCGGTGGTTGTTGCTGCGGTAACCATGACGGACTCCAAGGCGATTTGAGTACGTGGACGTACTTCGGTGAGCGCCGCAGCGGGGGCGACGCTTTTCTTGTTGGAGTGGATGATGTGCGGTGGGGTGGGATAGATAAATTAGTAAGTTTGTGGGTATAGACGTTAAAAAAAGTAGGTTGGTGGAGTCGGGTGGATGGCCGGTTTTCCAGCGTCCGCGCGGCAGCGGACGGGCCTGAATGCCAGTCAGTTATGCGCACAAAACCTGTAGGAGCGAGCTTGCTCGCGATGGTGTGTCAGTAGACATCAATGTGACTGGCACACTATCGCGAGCTAGCTCGCTCCTACAGGGGGGCATGCCGTGTCAGTCAGAGATAGATGACAGCATCCGTTGCAGCATGGCGTCGCACGCTGTGAGTTGTGCGAGGCTGACGAATTCGTCGGGTTTGTGGCCCTGGTCCATGCTGCCGGGGCCGCAGACGACGGTGGGAATGCCGACGGCGTCGAACAGGCCGCCCTCGGTGCCGAACGCCACGGTGCCGAACTCGCGGGAGCCGGAGAATGCAGCGATCAGTTCAGCCGCTTCGCTCTGCTCATCAGTCGCCAAGCCGGGATACGCCGACAACTCACTGAAGCGGATCTCGCTCTGTTCACTCACGGCCCGCATGCGCGGCAATACCTGCTGCTCGGCATAGGCCTTCAATTCCTGCGCCACGTCGCTTGGATCGTGCGAGGGCAACGCGCGTATTTCGAAGTCGAAGCGGCAATCGGCGGGAACGATGTTCAGGGCTTTACCGCCAGAAATGACGCCAGTTTGCACTGTGCTGAACGGCGGATCGAAACGTGCATCGTGATGCTCGGGCGCTTTGAGCCGGTTGCCGATCCGCCCCAGTTCACCGATCAGTTCGGCGGCATATTCAATCGCGTTGACCCCGAGCGGAGCATAGGCGGAGTGACACGCTTCACCGTGAACATCGCAACGCATGGCCAGTTTGCCTTTGTGGCCGAGCACCGGCTTCAGTTCGGTCGGTTCGCCAATGATGCAGAGCATCGGTTTGACTGGACGCTGTTCCAACTCGGCCAGCAGCGAACGCACGCCGAGGCAGCCGACTTCTTCATCGTACGAAAGCGCAATGTGCACCGGCAGCCGCAGCGACGCGTTCACCAGTGAAGGGACAAGGGCGAGCACGCAGGCGATGTAGCCTTTCATGTCCGCCGTGCCGCGACCGTACAGTTTGCCGTCGCGCTCGGTGAGTTCAAACGGCGCAACGCTCCACGGTTGGCCGTCGACGGGCACCACGTCGGTGTGCCCCGACAGCACAATGCCCGGCTTATCCGCCGGGCCAATGGTGGCGAACAGATTGGCCTTGCTGCGCTGTTCGTTGTAGACCAGGTCGCAAGGCACATCGAAGCGGGCGAGGTAGTCGCGGACGAATTCGATGAGGTGCAGGTTTGATTCGCGGCTCGTGGTGTCGAACGCCACCAACGTTTTCAGCAAATCGCGGCTGGTGCTCATCGGTCGTCTCCGGCGACGCCGTAGCCAGGGGATTTGTCAGGGGCGAGCGCGCGGTCGATGTAGTCCTGAACCTGTGGGCGATAGGCGTCCCACAGTTTTTCAAGCTGACCGATCGGGTTTTCGTCAGCCCAATCGACCCGCAGGTTGATGATCGGCCAAGTCAGTTCGCCGACCACCACCATCGCGGCCGAATGCACCGGCCCGGCTTCACCGCCTTTCGCGATGGCGGCTTTCATCGCGGCGAGCAGGCGGTCGGCCAGTTGACCTTCGCCGTGTTCGAATGCTTCGACCATGGCTTCGATCACGGAGCGGTCCGCGAGCATGTTACCGGCCGCCACACATTGCTCGCCGGACACGGCGTTGTGGTTGCCGAGGGTTTGCGCGCCGCTGAAATGTGCGGTTTGGCCGAGGTGGTCAATCGCAATGATCTGGCGGTATTGGCTGTAGCCGTTGCGGGTCAGGACTTTGTCTAGCGCATCAAAGGGCGCGAGGCCTTGCTCCATGAGGGCGAGGACTTCCGGGCCGAGGGATGGCAGGGTGATGTTTTGCGTCGATACCGCGCCAACGCCCGGCAGCAACCACGGGCAGCGGGCGCCGACGGCGATGCTGGAGGAACTGATCGCGATGCCGAACTGACCGGTTTCGGGGCAACGGGCGGCGATGGAGAAGGTCATGGTTTTTGCTCCTGGTTTTGCCTTGGCATAGTGGGCGTCTGGGCGGGCGCCATCGCGAGCAAGCTCGCTCCCACAGGGATCTGCAGTGGTCACAAAATTTGTGTACGACGCCTAACCTGTGGGAGCTGGCTTGCCTGCGATGGCCGCGACTCGGTGAACCTGCTTAATCAGGAATCACCGCAATCACATCAATCTCCATCAACCACTGCGGCTGCCCCAATGCCGACACCACCAGCCCGGTCGAAATCGGAAACACACCCTTAAGCCACTTCCCCACTTCCTGATAAACCGGCTCGCGATACCGCGGGTCAATCAGGTAAGTCGTGGTTTTAACGATGTGGCTAAGGTCGCTGCCGGCCTCTTCCAGCAACTGCTTGACGTTGCGCATGGCCTGCTCGGCCTGGGCACGTGGGTCACCAAGACCCACCAGATTGCCCTCAAAATCAGTACCCACCTGACCCCGAACATAAACGGTGTTGCCCGCCCGAACGGCTTGGCACAGGTCGTTGTCCAGGCTCTGGTTCGGGTAGGTTTCCTTGGTGTTGAACATGCGGATACGGGTATGGGTTGGCGTGGACATTTGAAGCTCCTGAAAAATGACTTAAGCGCTGACAGTGGTTTTGTGGGCGACCGGAACGGTTTCAGCCTGACGCTGCGCCGCATCGTGGTAGTCGAGGTATGAACGCTGGATGGCGATGTGATCAGCCACGTACTTGGCGTCGTGCCAAACACCCCAGATGAACGACGACCCGCGACGGGACTGCCACGGCAGGCCGAGGAAATACACGCCAGGCTCACTCGACACACCGCGCTGATGCTGCGGCTTGCCGTTGTCGTCGAAGGCACCCACCTTGAGCCAGCTGTAATCGGTGGCAAAACCGGTGGCCCAGATGATCGCGGTCACGCCGGCCTTGGCCAGGTCGAGTTGCAGAATCGGCTTAGTCACGCAGTCCGGGTCCGGGAAGGTAATGCGCGCTTCCGGTTCTTCCGGCAGGTCCAGGCCATTACGTTCGATGTAGGCGTCAGCGGCATTGAGCAGTGCCAGGTAGTTCTCGTCGCCGCGCGCCAGGTTGTCGGCCAGATTTGGCTGAAAGGTGGCCACGCCACCGTTGAACGATTGGGTCAGGCCGACCAGCGTCATCCCGCGATGGGCCAAACCACGGAAGTCCACCGTGCGACCGCCATGGGCACCGCTCACGGCGATGGTGACGTGTTCACGGCCCGGCTTCATCGCCACTTGATCCCACTCGCCGAGCACACCCAGCCACCAGCAGAAATCACGGTTGCGATAGGCGCGAGGAGGGCGGTCGTGAGCGCCGACGGAGAGGTAAACCTTTTTGCCCGCACGCTGCAATTCATCGGCGATCTGCACGCCGGAAGAACCTGCGCCAACGACCAGAACAGCGCCTTCAGGCAATTGCGCCGGATTGCGGTAGTCGGCTGAGTGGATCTGCATGAAAGGCTGATCTTTCGGTGCAATCGGCGGGATAACCGGACGTTGGAAAGGCCCGGTGGCAGCCACCACGCGGTTGGCCTCGATCACGCCTTCAGAGGTTTCGATGGTGAAACCCGGGCGGCCGATGTTGCGTTCCACTTTCAGCACATCCACGCCAGTGCGGATCGGGGCGTTGAATTTCTTCGCGTAGGCTTCGAAGTAATCGGCGACACGTTCTTTCGGGGCAAAGCCGTCGGGGCTGAGGTCGTCAAACTCAAGACCGGGAAACCGGTCGTGCCAGGCCGGGCCATTCGCGACCAGCGAATCCCAGCGGCCGGTGCGCCAGCGCTCGGCAATACGGTTGCGCTCCAGCACCAGGTGCGGCACCCCAAGTTTGCTCAAGTGTTCACTCATGGCCACGCCAGCCTGACCGGCGCCAACAATCAGCGTATCTGTTTTTATTTTTTCAGTGGTCATCTCAATACCCTTCGAAGTTGGAGTTAGGTCGCTAACGGCCTGCCATTTCTTGGGCTCAAGACTAGGGATCACCCTGGTATCGGTAAAATATTATTAAGCTGGCATTTGAGTATAAATAACTGATGCAGAGCGTTTGATTCGGCGGGGCTGTAAACTGGCCGCACTTTTTACCACCTCAACCAAGGGCTCCCCATGGCAAATCAAGACATCGCTTTTACTCCCGATCCCGACGCGGATTCCATCTCCTCCGACGTCGCCGGTTTCGGTGGCATTCTGGTCTCCACCCAGATCCCGACCCGCGCCGATGGCAGCCTGGAGCTGGGCGACATCGCCCTACAGAGCGAGTGCACGTTGCAGGCATTGAAGGTGGCGCTGGAGCGCGCCGGCAGTTCCATGGACCGGGTTTTGCACCTGACCATCTACCTCACCGACATGGCCGACCGTGCTGCGTTCAACGAGGTTTATAAGCGATTCTTTGCCAAGCCATGGCCAGTTCGCGCGGCTGTCGGTGTGGCTGCATTGGCGGTTGAAGGCATGCGTGTGGAAGTGACTGCGATGGCGGCCAAGGGCTGAATGGGCGGATTTATCCGGTGGCCTCGTTCAGTAAGCGCACGTTGGATAGCTCTACCACCGCTGATGCACGCAGCAACCCGCCATCAAAACGGTGAAGGCCCCGTCAGGTTCATCAACCAAGACGTCGACTACTGCGCCGGAGTGGTAACGCTGGCGTAGTAGTCTAGGCTTGTGAATTCGTGGGTTTTGACCTCGATATTCACAAATTTGTTACTTCGGCCGATAGCATTGCCATGCAATCGAATTGTCTCAACGACGAGCGGAGCTTATGCCGAAAAAATTTCCCTTAATCACCCGCTCTTCGATTGATCGCTCAAGCGTGGCACTGGCGCGTACCTCTCTATTCAAGTTTGTGGGTCTCTTGGCGGGCGTTTTTCTACTGACCAGTTACGCACTTGTTTACCTGGCGCATGATTTAGACCGAACCGAAGAGGTCGAAACTGCTTTTTACACGAAGAAGGCAGTTGAATCGCTGGAAAAATCCCTGCGGTCTACCGTCAAGGATTACGCATTTTGGGGCGATGCTTACAGGCACCTGCATGCTGAAGTGGACGTTGACTGGGCATATGTACGACAAAACATGGGGACTACGCTTTATACGGAATTTGGCCTGCCGGGATTATTTGTGGTCAACGACGACAATCGCACTGTTTATTCTGTGGTCAAGGGGGAGCTGAAATCGATTGAAGTCGAGAAGTGGCTCAAGCAGCCGATTGACGCCATTCTTGCCAAGGCTCGTGAAGGGGCGGGAGCAGAAACGCCGGTAACCGCTTTCATTGATTTCGGCGGAGTCCCCGCCCTGGTTGCTGCAGCTGCCATTACGCCGGGAACCGACCCGACCGTGATACCTGATGACAGGCTGCCGTCGGTGTTGATTTTTGTAGATGTTCTGGACAGCGCCAAACTTGAGTTGATAGGTAAGGAGTTCGGGGTAAATGGCCTGCATGTCGCCACTTCCGACGAAAGTAACGAAACGTCAATCTTTCCATTGGGCGAGGTCGGTGCTGCTGGCAGTTTGCATTGGAGTCCTTCCAGGCCAGGTCTGAAGTTGTTGGGGATAGGGCTGCCATTGATCGGCGTCGCTGCGCTGTTGGTGTGCCTGATGACTTGGGCCATCTTACGTCGCACCACCGCCGCAGCTAAGGCGCTTGACGCCAGCTTTGCATCGCTGCAAAGCAGTCAGGCTGCCCTCTCCACCAGTGAAGCTCGCTTTCGCGATGTGGTTGAAGCCAGCTCGGACTGGGTCTGGGAAATAGATGCTGACTGGCGTTTCACCTATCTGTCCGAGCGATTTGAGGATGTGACAGGTCTCTTGAGGGGCCGCTGGATTGGTGCGGCGATGGATGAGCTGCTGCACACCGAATTGGGCAACGTATCTCAGTGGCTCAGCATCCCGAATCGTCGACCCGATATCAGTGTCCAGTGCCGCTACGTCGATACGATGGGTCGAGAGCGAATCACTCGTGTTTCGGCACGAGAAATGGCCTGTGGAGGATTTCGGGGCACTGCAACTGACGTCACGGAAGAAGTCGAAGCCCGTCGGCGAATTGAATTTCTTTCGCAGCATGATGCGCTGACCGGGTTGCCTAACAGGACGCGGTTGCAGGAATTTCTTGACGGTAAACTCAAGGCTTTGCCGACGGTGGATCAACCACTGGTCATGCTCAGCCTGGACCTGGACCGATTCAAGCCGGTCAATGACCTGCTGGGGCATGCGGCAGGGGATCTGGTGCTTAACGAGGTGTCGAGTCGCCTGGCTGACTGCATTCGCCACGGCGACCTTGTTGCCCGAATTGGCGGGGATGAATTTGTATTGATCCTCAGCGATGTCAGCTCCCAGGAAGAGGTCGAGGCACTCTGTCGTCGCCTGATCGAGTCGATCGAGCGGCCTATAGCGATCGATGAACAGGAAGTGTTCGTCAGCGCCAGTATCGGCATTGCGATGGCGCCAAATGATGCTTGTGAGGCTACCGAGTTGCTTCGTTATGCGGATATCGCGTTGTACGAGGCCAAGACCTGTGGGCGTAACACGTGGCGCTTTTATGCGGGTGATATGAACACCAAGATCATTGAGCGCCGCCGTTTGGAAAGTGACCTGCGTTTTGCGATCAAACACGGAGAGCTGCGGTTGCATTTCCAGCCGCGTTATCGCATTGCGGACGGCCAGATGGTCGGAGCCGAAGCCTTGGTGCGGTGGCAACACCCCGAGCGCGGTTTGCTGTCACCCGACACCTTTATCCCCATCGCGGAAGAAAGCGGGCTGATACTCTCCTTGAGTGACTGGGTAATCGATACCGCCTGCAAGTACGCCGCACAGTGGTCGGATGGTCTGTTCGTGTCAGTCAACCTTTCCCCCATCGAGTTCAAGCGAGGCAATCTGGTAGAGCGCCTCCAGAAAATATTACTCGACTCTGGAATCGATCCTGTTCGAGTGGAGCTTGAAATTACCGAAAGCGTCATGCTCGAGGATGCCGAAGGCGCGCTTGAGATAATGCACACACTCAAACGTCTTGGTGTGCGCATCGCCATGGACGACTTTGGCACCGGGTATTCTTCGCTCAGCTACCTGCGTACCTTTCCTTTCGATGGCCTGAAAATAGACCGAAGTTTTTTGAACAGGCTGCATGGCAGCGAGGATGACAAGTCGATTATCCAGGCGATCGTGGGGTTGGGCCGTGCGTTATCGCTCACTGTTACCGCAGAAGGTATTGAAACAGCCGACCACTTGAAGTTGTTGAAAGCAGTGTCGTGCGACGAAGGCCAAGGCTATTACTTGAGCCGCCCGCTTGATACGCCCGCGTTCAATGCGTTGCTGGGCGTTAGAGAAACTACAGCTTCCAACGCTTAAGGCTGGCTATTCATTTGATCCACGTCACTGCCCACCGCGTCCTGACGATTGCTGCGCAATTGCGCAAGGAAGCGGTTAGCAGGGCGCGGATCATGACGGTGTTTCCCTATGGGTCGACAGGAGGAACGTAGACCTCATTACGAAATTCCGATGTGCCAAACTATAGGTTGGTTAACGTAAACAAGTGGCTCAAACATTGATCGAAAGACGCCAATTTAGCGGAGGCATGAAGGGGAAAAACCTTCGCTATCTGAACGAGAACCCCAACGAGCCTGTTCAAATGACACGGACAGGCTTTTTGCTGCTCGAACATTTTTCGCTGCCTGCGTTTACGCAAGCACTGGATACGATTGTCACCGCGAACCTGCTACGGCCCAGGTTGTTCTCTTCCCGAACGTTCGGTTTGAATGACGCAGAAGTGGTCAGCGACCTGGGGCTGATCATTCGGCCGGATGCCCGGATCGATAGTGCCGCGATTCAGGACCTGGATCTGCTGGTGGTGTGTGGCGGCTACAGGACAGAGCTGAAGGCGACTGATGAGTTGGTCAGTTTGCTGAGAAACGCGTCCGATCACGGCGTCACTCTGGCCGGATTGTGGAACGGTGCATGGTTCCTGGGGAGCGCAGGCTTGTTGGATGGCTATCGTTGTGCGATTCACCCCGAACATCGTCCCGCACTCGCAGAAATTGCCAAGGCTGCCCAGGTCACCAGTGAGCCCTACGTCATCGACCGAGACCGGCTCACGGCGTCCAGTCCGTCAGGCGCATTCCACATGGCGCTGGACTGGATCAAAGGCTTGCACGACAAAGCCCTCGTCGAGGGAATCGAGGACATCCTGGCGTTCGAGGAGTCCCGCTATCGGCGCATAAAACCGACTGAAAATATCTGTGTCAGCGCGCCTCTGCGCGAGGTGGTGAAACTGATGCACGCCAACCTTGAAGAACCTCTGGAGCTGGAGCAACTGGCGGTCTATGCCGGCCGTTCACGTCGACAACTCGAGCGTCTGTTCAAGGAGCAATTGGGCACGACGCCGCAGCGCTATTACATGGAGCTGCGGATTACCGAGGCGCGGCGACTGCTTCAACACACCGAACTGTCCCAGGTGGATGTGTTGGTGGCGTGCGGCTTTGTGTCGCCGAGTCATTTCAGCAAGTGCTACAGCTCATACTTTGGCTACCGGCCGTCCAAGGAAACGCGACTCGTCAAATAGCCATTCCGGTCGCGTCCAGGTTACCCAGGAGCCACTCGATAAAGCTTCGCGCCAACGGATTGTTTTCACTGTCGCGATGGGTCAGCAAGGCCCAGTTCGGGCCGCGAATGGTGTCGTCCACCAACGGGTGCAACAGTCCGCTGGCGCGCGCTGGCTGACTCAGCAACTGGCTGACCAGCGCGATGCCGAGCCCCGCGCACGCAGCGTCCAGCAGCAGGCCGGGATCGGAAAAGTTCAGGCCCTGATCCTTCTGGCCGACGTCGATGCCAGCCTCCACAGCCCAGTGACTCCAATCCATTTCCCGCTCGCCGTGAAGCGTGGTGCGCTGTTCGATGGGCATTGCCAGCACATCCGGGTGACAGGCCGGGTACAGGCGGTCTGCGTGCAGCACCTTGAAGCTGCACTCGGCCTGGGAGCTGATGTCATCACGCACCGCGAGGTCGATGGTCTGGGTGGTCATGTCCGGGACTTCATCGGTGCTGAAAATCCACAGATCAACTTCCGGATGCTGACGGCGAAAATCTCCAAGGCGTGGCAGCAGCCAGTGCCGGGCGAACGTCGGCGTGGTGTTGAGCACCAGTTGGTTGGGTTTCTGGTATTGCCCGAGTCGGCGAATGCCCACGGCCAGCTGCTGCAATAGCGCCTGGGTGGTGCTGAACAAATCGTGGCCGGCATCGGTCAGGCTGACACTGCGTCCACTGCGAAAAAACAATGGCTGTTCAAGGTACGCCTCAAGGCTGCGGATCTGCTGGCTGATGGCTGACTGGGTCAGGTGCAACTCGTCGGCGGCCTTGTGAAAACTGCCCAGCCGAGCGGCCGCTTCAAAGCCGCGAAGGGTGCTGAGCGGGGGCCAGTGCTTGAGCATATTGATAAGTTCCTCTAATCACTTTTCTGCTAAAACCATCGTTTGTTGGCCCGTTTTTACAGCCGTAGCATGCATGCCAAGACCGCCAAGGCAGTTTTCGTTGAACACAATGGCTTAACTAAAGGGGTTTTTATCATGCCGCATGTCATGCAGCAAAACGAACGACAAAACAGTGGCTGGTGGATGCCGGCAGAGTGGGTAAAGCACGCCGCGACCTGGATGGTCTGGCCGCACAATCAGGCCCTTTGGGAGTCGGGTTGGCACGTGACGTTGCCGCTGGTGCAGGCCGATTTCGCCCGGGTGGCCAACGCCATTGCCCGTTTCGAACCGGTGAAAATGGTGGTCGACCCGTCTGCTGTCACGAGTGCCAGGGCACTGTGCGGACCCAACATCGAACTGATCGAGTTGGCGGTCAACGACAGTTGGTGCCGGGACTCCGGCCCGAGCTTCGTCTGCCATCCGCAACAAGGACTGGCCGGGGTGAGCTGGCGCTTCAACGCGTGGGGCGGGAAGTCGGCGCACGACCTGGACGAAAGCCTGGCGCGCCGCGCACTCAATCACCTCGGTGTGCAATGTTTTGGCACGCCGCTGAGTAACGAGGGCGGCGCGATTCATGTCGACGGTGAGGGCACGCTGATCACCACGGAATCGGTACTGCTCAATGCCAATCGCAACCCGGGCATGAGCAAGGCGGAGATGGAAGACATCTTCACGCGTCTGCTGGGCGTAAAAAAAACCATCTGGCTACCGGGCGATCCGGACTACGTGACCGGCGACATGACGGATGGCCATGTCGATGGCGTCTGCGCGTTCGCACGCCCCGGCGTGTTGCTGGTCGACGCGACCCACGACAAGCAGTCGGTGTATGCCGAAGTGGTCCGGGAAAACCGCCGTGCGCTGCAACTGGCTACCGATGCCCGAGGGCGCACGTTCGAACTGATCGATCTGTATGAAGCCACCGATGCCGTGGACACCGACGCCGAAGTGTTCTGTGCCTCGTACACCAACTTCTACATCGCCAACGACGCGATCATCATGCCGGCTTATGGCATTGAGGCCGATCAGGCGGCTGCCGACGTGCTGACCCGGGCGTTCCCCGGGCGAGAAGTGGTGCCGGTCCGAATCAATCATCTGGCCCATGGCGGTGGCGGGGTGCATTGCATCACCCAGCAACAGCCCGCCTGGCCAGTGGAGGGCTGATGCCATGACTTTGTTGACGATTGCCACCACCCAGATGCCTTGCACCTGGCACCTGCCACATAACCTCGATCAGGCCGAACAGCTGGTGCGAGAGGCGGCGGCCAAGGGCGCCCAAATCATCCTGCTGCAAGAGCTGTTTGCCACGCCGTATTTCTGCATCGAACAAAGCCATAAACACTTGGCGCTGGCCGAAGAATACCGAGACAGCCATGTACTCAAGCGCTTCGCCGCATTGGCCAAGGAGTTGGGCGTGGTGCTGCCGCTGAGCTGGTTCGAGAAGGCCGGCAATGCCTACTTCAATTCCTTGAGTGTGGCTGATGCCGATGGACGCCTGCTGGGTGTGTACCGCAAGACCCATATTCCCAACGCCATCGGTTATCAGGAGAAGGAATATTTCAGCCCCGGCGATACCGGTTTCCGTGTCTGGGACACGGCTTTCGGACGCATCGGTGCGGGGATCTGCTGGGATCAGTGGTTCCCCGAGACCGCCCGTTGCCTGGCGTTGATGGGCGCCGAAGTCTTGCTGTTTCCCACGGCCATCGGCTCTGAGCCTGGCTGCGCAACGCTGGACTCCCGCGACCATTGGCAGATGACCATGCGCGGTCATGCCGCCGCGAACATTCTGCCGGTGGTGGCCGCCAATCGCGTCGGCCGAGAGACAGCGACCCTCGATCCGAGCTTGCAGATGAGCTTCTACGGCTCGTCGTTTATCTGCAACCACAAGGGGAAATTGCTCGCCGAAGCAGGCCGTGACAGTACCGGCGTGCTGGTTCACAGCCTGGACTTGAACGCGATTCGCGAAGAACGCCTGAGCTGGGGCATCTACCGCGACCGTCGCCCGGAGATGTATGGGGCGCTGTTAAGTCAGGACGGTCGTCACCTTCACTCACGCTGGGCCACTCAAGGAGTTTGATATGCGTATTGCCAACAGAGTGTTGGTCGGTGCCTTGGCACTGACCTGTGCCTTGCCATCGCTGCACGCCGAAGAGAAAACCCTCAGGCTGTACAACTGGGCCGACTATTTCGCCGAAGACACGTTGACCCAATTCACCGCCGAAACCGGGATCAAGGTGATCTACGACGTCATGGATGGCAGTGAAACACTGGAAGCCAAGATGCTGGCCGGCGGCAGTGGGTATGACCTCATCTTCCCCGGCGACACCGTTGCCGAGCGCTTGATGCGCGCCGGCAGTCTGCTGCCGCTGGACCGCTCAAAACTCACCGCCATGGCTGACATCGAGCCCGGTTTGCAGACGCTGCGCAAACAGTATGAACATTCGAGCCAGGCCACCGTCCCTTACACCTGGGGCACCATCGGGCTGACGTACAATGCCGAACAGATCAAACAGCGCTTGCCCGATGCGCCGGTCAATAGCCTCGACCTGTTGTTCAAACCGGAACTGGCCGCCAAATTTGCCGACTGCGGCATCTCGATGATCGATTCGCCGGACGAGGTACTGGCGGTGGTGCTCAACTACCTGGGGCGTGAGCCACGCAGCGCCAAGCCCGAGGACCTGGCCGCAGCGAGTGAGTTGCTGTTGAAACTGCGGCCGTACATTCGCAAGTTTCAGTCGCAGCCAGTGACCGACCTGGTGAATGGCAACCTGTGCGTGTCACTCGGCTACAGCGGCGACATGACCCAGGCGCAACGGACGTCGGATAGCGCCGGCAAGAAAACCACGTTCCAGTACCGCATTCCCCGCGAAGGCACCACGGTGTGGATGGACACCATGGCGATTCCGGTCGACGCCAGACATCCGGAATACGCTTATGCGTTCATCAACTTCGTCATGCGTCCAGAGAACATGGCCGCCATCAGTAACTTCACCGGCTACCCGACCTCGAATGCCAAGGCGCGTCCGAATGTCGATGCGTCTATGCGCAACAATCCGGATATTTACCTCGATGAGGCCACGTATGCGCGGCTGATTCCTGGCAAGGACATTCCCCAGGCGGATATGCGGGCGCGCATGCGAACCTGGACCAAGTTCAAGACGGCGACTGCGAACTGACTTCAAATCCGCGCAAGAGCCCGTTCAACCACGACAACCCTGACTTCGCTGCCGGCTGGATCAACGACTTCGTGATCAATGGGACACCCGCCGTTGGTTTAGTCCTGTTTTAACCAGCGAGCGGCGCAGTCGGCGGTTGTCTCTGGTCCCGTGTTGAAGGCAATGACTGCGTTGGGCGCGCCTTTATGCACGGCGTTAATAACCACTTCGAACAGGGGCAAGCTCTTTGGCGGAAGGCGAATACCTGCCCCGATGACGACGCAGTTGTAGGACTTTCTAGCTAGCTGTTTGTCCAGCAACGGACCGGCGGTTTTGTCGGGAGGGACCAAAAAAAGGTCAGCCTGCCATCCCCGGTCCGCCATGGATGCCATGGCAATCGCTATGCCTGCTTGAATCTTTTCGACCGTCAAACCGGGGGGTAAGGCTGGATCGGAGAAATCCACGGTTTCCACCGTCTGGCCGATGAACAATATCTGTGTCATGTGACTTCACTCCGCTGTTGGAGGGGACTTTATCCGTAGTCAAATCGTAGTTGAATACGGGGCGTGGTGGGTGTGCTGGTGTCGAGCAGCGTAGAGGAGGCGCTGGGGGTTTCAGGTTCCGCTGGTCGGCTCAAAGTCTCCTGGAGGCTTGTGTCAAAATGTGATTAGTGATAAGTGGCTGTTTTAAAACAAAAAAATGTTTTGTAGGGGCTTCCCGGACGAGGCGAAAGTTGATAAATTTCCGCGCAAGTTACAGGGGCGTCGCCAAGCGGTAAGGCAGCAGGTTTTGATCCTGCCATGCGTTGGTTCGAATCCAGCCGCCCCTGCCATTTTCCTGTCTTTACGAAGAACGCCATTCCGATCCGGTCTGGCGTTTTTTTGTGTGGGGCGCGCCTTGCGCAATCATTCGTTTGATCAATAACCACCATCAAGAAACGCAAGTTCTGTTTTTCCGGCAAGGGAGGAGGATAGCGACATACCGAACTCGCCTTTGAAGGAACCTGCGCGATGAGAATGCCTACCTTGCTGGCCCTGGTCGCCGTATTGATCGGCAGCGTTGCCGTGACTGTGCCGGCTTATGCCGCCGCCCCGTCCTGCCATTTCTTGCCAATGGGCGACAGCGCCGCCAACTTGCAGCATGCCCAATCGGTGGGCGTGCTCTACAGCGAAAACACCCTCGGCACGATCGAATACCTCGAGCAATACCACGCTGTCGCGCTGAACGGCGCGAAGAATCCCGAGATGGATTCGCGCATCAGCAACGCCTTCGTCAACAGCTCCGATCCAAAACTGGCGATCAACTGGCTGATGGGTTCACTGCAGAAAGAGTTCGCCTCGGTGACGGTCTACGACAACCTCGACGCGGCGGTGCAAGCTCATCCGGACGTGGTGGTGATGCTGGACACCTACAACCGTCTGGTGTCGAAGCGCAACAATCAGGTCGAAGCGCGTTTCATGGCCAAGTTCTACGACTCGAACCTGCAATACATCGGCAAAGCCGAAGGCTCGCGTGAACAACAGATGCCTTCCGTTTGGGTTCATGGCAAAGCAGCGCCGCAGATCGCGGCGCAAATCGACCAGCAAACCGAACTGCAAGTGAACGCTTTGAAGCAGTTTGATGCGTCGCTGAAGGCGCTCGTGACATCGGGTAACGGGGCTCAGGTTGCCAGCAACTAACGCAGTCAGTAAAAAAAAACGCCCACTCGTAAGTGGGCGTTAATTTTTGGGTGACAGCGAATCGACCGCTAGCAGTTATAAACCCCCACCGCGCAACGTCGCACCGTACGCCGTGCTACCCCGGCCACACTGACCGGCGTGAGAGGGCGCCCGACAATCGCCTCAGCAGGTGAAATAACGCTGTGCACGCCAGGGATCGACAGGGTTTCACCGAGTTCAAGCGCGCCGATCAGGACGAACCCGAACACCAGGAAACCGCCGGTTTTCATCAAGAGGTTCATTTGAGTTTTCCTCGCACAAAATTCTTCGGCAGGTCATCTCCGTTGGGCAGGTCTTTCAGCTCGATTTTTTTGGCATTCGTCGAATTGTTGAACGCGAAGTCGTCAGCGGCCACTTCATCGCCGGTTTTCCAGTCCCGCAACTGAATGCTGTACTGCGGCCCACCGTTCACCTGTTTAGTCGTGATGACATAGCGGCAAGGATAAGGTCGGTCGCCTTGGGCGATCCAGATTTGCCAGTCGACGTCCTTGGTTCGAAAGGCCAGGTGATCGCATTCCACGCCGCCGATCACGCCACTGCCCAAATCCTTGATGTCGTTCACCCCGTCCATCAGTTCTGCTTCAGGGTTGGACACAAACAGGTCTGCGCCGGGTAACGGTCGGTTGTACTTATCCCTTAGCTCATTAATCAAATGATCCAGCGTGCCGGGCACCTCAACCTGCGTATAGGCGTTCGCGTTCTTGCCGAACAGGGTCAGGGTCTTGCCATCGAACAGCAGCTCGACATCGGCAAATCCGCCCGTACGGGTGTTGCGGATTTTGTCAGGCCGGTTCATTACCACGGTGCCGGACGCGGCCAGTGCGAGTTTCTGATTTTGTTTGGTGACGACTTCAAGGTCAGTGTCGTAGTTAAACGATATGTTTTTTTGCGCTGACATGTAGTCGGACATGTTCTTGAGCAGACTTTTTGCAGTGGCCTCATCGGCGTGTACGGTGATCGGACTACTCAAACCGACAACTAATGCCAACCCCGCGCCAGCGACGCGGATGGCAGCGAGTTCACTTAACTTTCGGGCGATCTTTTCCATGGAAGTTCACCACTGCAAGAATGCTGGGGGACCAGCGCGGACTTATAACGCTAGTCCCATCACCGGTATTTCGCCGCTTATTGAATGACCACTCATCTGACCTGCATGCCGGGGTACCCCCTGCGCAACGCCTGCGTTCGGCCTCTGGGAAAGGGGCGGCAGATCTGAAGCCAAAGCAACGGCAAGATCAAAAGATCGCAGCCTCGAGAGGCCCACGGAGCAGGCTCACCGCGAGACACAGCCCGAAGGTTGGGAAGCAGCGCGGCGTTCGATTGTGTTTGTAATTTGGCTTAGGTAACCTCGCACAAACACGCAAAAACAGGCATAAACATGCAAAACCAGCATTCGGCTGCTGAGCTCCCTCATCTGCGCCGGCAGAAAATCCTCTTGATCCTGGAGCGTGACGGCAAGGTCATGGCCTCCGAGTTGAGCCAGCATTTTGCGGTCTCTGAAGACACAATTCGTCGGGATCTGGCCGAGCTTTCCACGGTTGGCCTGGTACAGCGTGTACACGGTGGGGCGCTGCCGCGACCCAAAGACACCGGGAAGGATTTCTTCACTCGCGTCGACGAAACCGATGAGGTGAAAACCCAGCTGGCCCGACTCGCCGTTCGCCACGTGCAGGATGGCCAGATTGTCGTTTTCGATTCAGGGTCCACAACGCTGCAAATCGCGCGGTCGCTCCCCTCGGACATTTCCATCACGGCAGTCACTGCGTCACCCATGATCGCGATCACCCTGGCCGAATACAAAGGCATCAAGGTCATTCTGGCGGGAGGCCAGCTCAATCCCGCGACGATGTCTTCCAGCGGGCATGAAACCTTGCGTCTGATCGAGAGCATCAAGGCTGACCTGCTGTTCACCGGGGTGTGCGCGATTCACCCGGAAGTTGGCATCAGCTCGCTGCATTTCGATGAGGTGCCGGTGAAGCAAGCCATGCTCGCCAGTGCCTCCCACGTGGTGGCCGTCACCACGGCTGACAAACTGGGGGCCGTGGAGCCGTTCGTTGTCGCGCCATGTTCTCGGGTGCATACGCTGATCACTGAGCGCCATGTGGCTTCGGGGAGCGTCGAGGATTATCAAGGGTTGGGGATCGAGGTGGTGCAGGCCGACGTCTGAAGCGCAAGGCGCTCCACGACGTCTGTTTCCGCCGCGCTTTCGGACGCTTTCTAACGAAGAAAATGCACCGCTAACCCCATCAGTCCACAGCCCATCAGCACCTCAATCACCCCGCGCTTGAAGCGCAACAACGCTATCGCCGCGATGATGGCGATTAGCGCCGAAGGCCAGTCGAAATGGCCACTGAAGCCTTTCGGCCACAGTACATGGTAGCCAAAGAAGCACGCCAGATTGAGGATCACACCGACCACCGCCGCGGTAATCGCCGTGAGCGGTGCCGTGAATTTGAGTTCGTTATGCGTCGATTCCACCAGCGGTCCGCCAGCGAGGATGAACAGGAACGAAGGCAGGAAGGTGAACCAGGTCACCAGCGTGGCGGCGAGTGCGCCGGCGAGAAATGCTTGATCAGGTCCGAACACCGGGCGCACATAGGCGCCAATGAATCCGACGAAGGCCACCACCATAATCAGCGGTCCGGGCGTGGTTTCGCCCAGCGCCAAACCATCAATCATCTGGGTCGGCGTCAGCCATCCATAGTGGCCGACCGCACCTTGATACACATACGGCAGCACCGCGTACGCACCGCCAAACGTCAGCAACGCCGCTTTGGTAAAGAACCAGGCCATCTGGGTCAGCGTGCCTTCCCAACCGAACAGCACGGTGAGGATGCCCATCGGCAACGCCCACAAGGCTGCGCCGATAATGGCCAGGCGCAGCAGTTTCAATCCGCTGAAGCGGGCATGGTCCGGGGTTGGGGTGTCGTCATCGATCAGCGCAGGCCCGAAGGATTTCCGGGCGGCGCCGTGGCCGCCGGTCTTGAATTTTTCGGGGGCCAGACGCCCACCGACATAACCGATGACCGCCGCCCCCAGCACAATCAGCGGGAAGGGCACGTTGAACACGAAGATGGCCGCAAATGACGCGGCGGCGATTCCCCACAACGTATTGTTTTTCAGCGCCCGGGAACCGATCCGGTGCGCCGCCTGCACCACAATCGCCGTAACGGCCGGCTTGATCCCGTAAAACAATCCGGCCACCACCGGCACTTCACCGAAGGCGATGTACATCCAGGATAACGCAATCAGGATGAACAGCGACGGCAGCACAAACAGCGCGCCGGCAATCACGCCACCCCACGTGCGGTGCATCAACCAGCCGATGTAGGTCGCCAGCTGCTGAGCCTCAGGCCCAGGCAGCAACATGCAATAGTTGAGGGCATGCAGAAACCGCCGCTCCGATATCCAGCGTCGGCGCTCGACCAACTCCTGGTGCATGATCGAAATCTGCCCGGCCGGGCCACCGAAACTGATGAACCCGAGTTTGAGCCAGAAGCGCAAGGCCTCTCGCAGGGAGACCGGCTCGGGTGTTGTTTGATTCAGATCGGTGGCCGACGAGGGTGTGTCGCTCAAGCGGCTGCTCCTTAGCGATTCAGCTGTGGCTTAGTGCGATCGCAAACGAGACGACGATCATGCACGCAAACGCAAAATTGAGATTCATGAAGTTTTCGCCCGATATATCAAAAGTGCAGCCATCTTGAACAGGTCGGAAAAAAATAAAAAATTCGGCTTCATGATTTAAAGGATCAAGGAAATTGATGACAACCTGTCACTCACTGGGTGCCAAACATCGCCGTCCAGTAAATCCCCGCGTCACTCTTCGGATCCACCGCATACGCCGCCCCCAACTCCCGGAACTGCGGGTTCATCAGATTAGCGCAGTGCCCCGGACTGTCCAGCCAACCACTGACCACCTTGCCTACGGTGTCTTGTCCGGCGGCGATGTTTTCGCCAATTTGCTGGCCGACGTAACCCGCCAGTTCAGCGCGGTCACCCGGTGTACGACCCTCGCGGTCCTTGTGATCGAAGAAGTTGTTGTTGGCCATGGCCCGTGAATGGCCCTCCGCTGCGGTGGCCAGCATGGCATTCCAGGCCAGCGGAGTGGTAGCGGCGAAGGATTGTGTGCCGCATTGATGGGGTTGGCTGCGGGCGGTGTTGAGCGCTGCCATCAGCTTTTGCCCTTCTGCCTGCGTGTCGCCCAGACGTCCGCTCAACAACGGACGCGCCAGCACAATGCGCCACTCACGCCCATCCCGACTGACGCCGACATCGACGAATTGCGGGTCCAGCACCACTTGGCAAAAACTTTCCTGAATCGCCTTCATTGCCGCTGGCGCATCTCGCGGCCCGGACAGGCTGATCGCCTGCACGTTGACCATCGGATACCCCGCGCTCTGCATGGCCTGCTGCAGATTGCCAACACTGGTGGCGGACAGCGCCAGACGTGGATCGCCCGCCAGCGGCGGCAACTCTCCCGCCGGCTGACCCGCGCAACGCTGCACTTGGCTGCGGTAGAGGTTGATCGAGTCAATCAGTTGTTTCTCGTCGGCCGCCAGCGCCTGGCCGGCGAATAACAGAGCCAGTGACAACGCGGCAAAACGTGGAATGGATGAAATCAAACGCATGGAAATCCCCCTTGAGCTGACTGCGCCCATGATGCGCGATTTCACCCCCGTGAGCGCAATGCCTTTTCGCGCCGAAATACAGTTTATTCGCCGTCTGTTGGAATGAATTTTGGCTACTACAATCAAGCCAGATCGCCGATAAAACGCGTTACAGCGTCGACATTTGGTGGTTCAAACGCAGTTCACTCAGAAGGGTCGATCATGCGATTTATTTGGACAGTCACCTGCCTTGCATTAACCCTTCTCACTGGTCACGTGTTGGCGGATGACCAGGCACAAAAAAAAGAAGTGGCCGAAGACAAGGCTCAGGTCCTGGAACAGAAAGCCGCGGAGAAGGGCAGCGACGTGGTGGTGCCCAAGGCCGAAACCATCACGACCTCTGAAGTGCAGGCAGTCGATCCGGCAGGAAAAGCGCCGATGGACGATGCAATCACCTGCCTGGCTCGTTCCATTTACTGGGAAGCCAAAACTGGGGAGTCGGCAGACATGGAAGCCGTCGCCAGTGTGGTCATGAATCGACTGGGCCATGAGGGCTTTCCGGATACGGTGTGTGGCGTGGTCAAGCAAGGCTCCGAGAAAAAGAAATGCCAGTTTTCGTGGTGGTGTGATGGGCGTTCCGATAAAGCCCAGGAAGAGTCCCAATACGTGATTGCCAAGGAAATCGCCCGCAAAGCGCTCAACAAACAACTGACCGACCGAACCCATGGCGCCATGTATTTCCATGACCGCAATGTGAAGCCGGATTGGGCCAAGGAGTACATCAAGACTACCGAGACCAAGAAGTTTCTCTTTTATAAGCCGCATGAGGGGGCGGCGAAGTAGGTGTTGGTCATCGCTGCGGATGGGGGTTTTTTGGATTGTGTACATATCCGTTTTTGCGGTAGCGGCGGCTGGCGGTTTCGCTCTTACAGCGAGTCCCTTTTCCAAACGCCTGTATGGACCGGGGGCCCGCCGCCATCGGCCATCCATGGCCGGGGGCGGCTACCGCGGCATCCTTGCCGCGGTGCCTCCTGCGCAACGCCTGCGTTCGGCCTCTGGGAAAGGGGCGGCAGATCGACATCTAAAGCGACATCAAGATCAAAAGATCGCAGCCTTCGGCAGCTCCTACAGAGCGTACGCACTCCCCCTGTAGGAGCGAGCTTGCTCGCGATGAATTCGAAGGCAACGCATTTTTCCAGACAGTACGCGTTATCGTTCACGTCCATCGCGAGCAAGCTCGCTCCTACAAAAAGCAGATCGGCGTATCGCTTTGGCTGTTCACCACTCAACAGGCCGAGCGTTAGCTCGCCTGCAGCTTTTGATCTCGATGCACCGCCCCCTCGAGAGGCCGAGTGGAGGTTCTGCGCAGTGGGCAACCCGGCATGGATGCCGGGTTAGCCGCCCCCGGCCATGGATGGCCGATGGCGGCGGGCCCACGGAGCAGGACCGGAGCGAGGGCATGCCGAGCCTAGGCGAGGCACCGAACGAAAGGGGCAGAAGCGTTTGGTTACTTTGCGCTTTTCAAAGTGACCCGCTGTAAGAGCGGAACCAATAGCGGCCGCTACCAAAAAAACGGATATGCACCCCTGGGCAAGGTCATGGACGTCCCGCTAAAACTTCGCATAATTCAACGCATCAACAATGGCCGACCCACCAATACCCGTCAGCGACAGCAGCAACGCCCGAATCAGCGGATCTTCCGAATAACGTGAAAACGACCCCGTATTGAGCAGCGCAACCCGCTCGCGGATCATTTTGAATTTACCGTAGCAAGGCACCGTTTCGGGCGTTACCAGCAGGTAAGCATCAAGACGTTGCAAGGCCAGCGTGCGGGCCTTTTCCGCTGCACGCCGCAGCGACAACGCAGAGATGAGCAGCACCAGCGCCGTCAGCAGGAATGAAATGATCAGGCTGGGCGGTGACGGCCAGTTATCGAACGCGCTGCTTCGCGATGCCACCAGGATCAGCATGACCACCGTCGGCGCATAGATCAGCCGGTTGACGGCCGAGGTGCGCTTGGCGATCAGCTGTAAATCCACCCACTCGTCGATGCACGGATGCTTGAGCATGCCGAAGATTTTCTTGTGCTCCATCTGCAACGAGCCAGGCCAGATCGCATGATGTTCGCTGAGATGGCGAATGAATCGTGTCAGCAGCAGATTGGCATCCACCACCCAGAACACCAGGAACTGGAACACCAGGGTTGGAATCAGCCAACTCAGCATCCACCCCATAGAAGACTCGCCGCGAACGGGGATTCCCTCCATGGGCCAAACAACAAACAACACGCTGGTGACCACCACGTAAACCCAGGTGGCAAGCATCGCCCGCAGCATTCGCGCGCCGAGCGAACCGCAGACGCAGTGCTCACCCCAGAAGCGCGCAATGGAGATCATCTTGCGTCCGTCGGTGCAGTTGGCCTGGACGGCTTCACAGTTCTTAGACCAGTCGTCGCTGGTGGTCAGCAATGGGAAAAAAATCTTCAGCAGGCAGTGACCCAGTTCGTTGCACCAACGACGAAACGTCCAGTCTTTGCCTCTGCGGATCAAGCGTCGAAGTTGGCCCCACAAGGTCATCTCGTATTTGCGCATGTGCAGGCTCAGATGGTAGGCGGTTTCGATCTCGGCCCGGTTGATGCGTAGCCTGCGCCAGCCCCAGGCCAATGCCGAGATGGAAATCAGCACCGCCAGCAGCCGCAGCGCCACGGTCGGCCAGGCACTGATGCCTTCCATCAGGAACATCGGCTCACCGAGGCCATTGTCGGTCAAGGTGCTGCGCATCTGGTACGCCAGCATCAATGCGAGGATAAACACCACGAGCGGCACCACGATGTACCACGCCCAGGAGTCGTACAAGGTTGTGCTGCCCGTCGAATCCTCGGCCAACACCAGTTGCCTGGCGGAACGCCGGACCAGGTTCGAAGAGACGATGCCCAACAGGATCAGCACGAAGGTGAACCAGAGGAATTCCGCGTGCCAGAACCGCGTGGCGATAAAGGCGCAGGCCGCCGCCACCATGTACAAGGTCATTGGCACGCCGCGCACCCAGGCCAGCGGGGTGTCGCGGTCATCCTGTGGGCCTTCGATCCGCCACCAGACGATAAACCCGGCGAGTATCAGCAGCGTAATCGTCAGCGGGCCGGCCCAGTAGAAGGATTGAACTTGCTTGAATCGCTCACGGATGGACTGGGAGGGTTCAGGGTAGGGCGGTGGCGACGGGTCTTGAAGGCAGCGCAGTGCCATCAGGTCGTGCGGACGTATACCGAGATCGGACTGCGATTGCGTCGGGGCTTCGCAGTTGGCGGGACGCGAGGCGGTCAGGCGGCTCGCCAAGGGTATGAAGCCGCTGATGCCCACCTCATAGATCCCCGGCGACAGCAACTCCGATTTGGAATAGTCGAACTTCGCGCGCTTGGCGTCGAAGGACTGCGGCGCGAGGGCGGCCAGTACCGAGATGAACACCGCACTTTGCAGACTGTCGCGAAACGGCGGCACGTCTTGTTGCAGGGCGCGTGTCAGCGTCAGTCCATAGGGTGCGGCGAGTATCAGGTTGCGGGTGGTTTGCGCCTGGCCCCGTTGCAGCATGCGGGCGTCGAGGTCCGTGGAAAAATACAGTTTGTACGGCATCCGGCTCTTGAGCGCCTGCAGCACCAACAGCTTGTCGTAGGCGTCCACGCCCAGTACGCCGATAGCGCCGATGCCGCTTTCGCCGTTGCGTCGGTAGGCCGCGTCCTCGCTGGCGATGTGGTCGGCGAGGCGTCGCAGGTAATCGAGCTGGGAGTTGCCGTCGGATTTCTCCAGTGGGCTGAGATCGATTTGACCCGCGCCGTTGCTGTTTTTGCTGGTATCGGTGTTGGCGGTTTTATCCGTGCTCGCGGACTCCTCCGGCAGGCGCCCGTCCAGGCCGCGTAAATAGCTGAAGCGCAAAATCCATTGATCAACCACCGCCCGCTGGTTTTTCTCGTCGTTGCCCAGGCGGGCGTCATTGGCCACCTGCGCCTTGAAGCTTTCGATCAACGCGCGGCTGTAGAAGCTGTCCCACTCGGAAATCAAGGCGATGCGATTACCGCTGCGGCGGAGGTCGCGGGTGCACGATGAGCCGATGCGTCGCAGTTTGCCTTCGCTGCACCGCACGCCGCTGGCCGGGTCAACACGGCGCAGCTTCAATTCCTCCAGCATCAGCTGGGTCATGGTGCCGTCGTCGCTGACGGTGCGCAGCAACTTCATGGGTTCGCGGTTTGCCAGAGGCGGCGAAAGTTTCGTGTAGCCGCGATCCAGCGTCTCGTTGTCGGCTGTGGCCAGCGGTGAGTAGATTTCGACAGTGGGCGTGGCTTTGCCGATGTCCTGGTCCTGGAACATGTCGCGCAGGACCGTCGAGGTCGAAGGGCCGATGACTTTGAGCACGGCATTGCCGGGTGATTCGGAACACGGCATTGGAGAACACGCCGCCGCGATTTTTTGCTTGAGGCTGGTGCGTAACGTTTCGAGCAGTTGCAGCGGGGTTGAGCCGAGCGCGTCCTGTTTCAACCAGAACACGATCGTTCGGTCCGGCGGTGGCGCGGCCCCTTCGAGGGCTGTCGGCGGGTCGAATGGATTGGACACGAAGATTTCATAAGGTGCATCGACGAAACCGGTTTTCTGCGGGGCGTCGACCGACAGGTTAGTGGCGAGTCTCAAGCAATGGATGTACTGCTCCTGATCCGGCACCCGGTGGGAGTTCTTGAATCCCGCCAACAAGGCGTAACGAATGCGTCGCCGGCGTTCAACTTCGTCGGCGTAAGGGCCGCCTTCGACCAGCGCCACCATGATGTCGGGCACCTGTTTTGCTCCGGACAGGGGGGATATATCAGGACTGCACACATTTTCGGCGTCCGGGTTCTTGCTGTCGGCGAGCTTCTTGCGATAACGCTCCACCGCATCGAAAGGGTCCTGCCATAGTCGCGCTTCGATGGGCAGTTGCGCCTGAAATTGTGCACCGATGGGCCGCGGTTCGAGGAAAGGCTCGCGGTTGAGGGCGAACATTGATACCACCAGACTGAGGATGACCGCACTGCCTGGCAGCCAGAACGCCAGATTAGTGCCTGAACCCTTGCTGTCCATGGCCTGGACCTCGCGTTTTCGGCCAACTGCTTAACGTTATGTATAGACGTATTAAAGGAGGCGCACCGTGCGGGCGAGTTGGCCAACAGCACGGCGGACGACCCGATCTACCGCATTGCTTTGCTCATGTAAGCGCCGCCCATAAAAAAAGGCACCTTCATCGTTTGACGAAGGTGCCTTTTGCGTGGGCGGCGGTTTTACAGTTCCATGCCCAAAAAGATCAGCGTATTGCCGTGGGCTTCAGCCGCTGCGCGTTGGTTGTAGCTGTCGCGATGCGAGCAGTTGAAGCCATGCTCGGCTTCCGGATAGACGACAATTTCGACGTTATCGTTGGTATCGAAACGTTCGGCAATTTTCTCCACGGCTTCCAATGAAATGTGGCTGTCCTGTTCACCGAAGTGCATCAGCAGCGGCACTTCGATCTCATCGGCCCGATCCAGATAATTCTGGATCCCGCCGCCGTAATAAGCGATCGCCACGTCCACCAGCCCGTTGGCGGCGGTGTGGTACGAGAGCAAGCCGCCAAAGCAATAACCGATGGACGCGATCCCGCCATCCAGGCCCGGTTGAGCTTTCAGGGCGTCGATGGCCAGTTCGATGTCGGTCTGCGCTTTTTTGATGTCGGTGGCATTCATCAGCTCGACCGCGCGTTTCCAGCCGGCTTCGTCGTAGCCCAGTTCGATGCGGTGACCGTTGCGCCAGAACAGGTCCGGTGCGATCACCAGATAGCCGTCGGCGGCGTATTGCTCGGCGACGGAGCGGATGTGCTCGTTGACGCCGAAGATTTCCTGGATCAATACGATCCCCGGGCCTTTTTGGGTATGAGGAATCGCCAGGTAAGCGCCGAATTTACCTTCGGCGCTGTCGATTTCGATCCATTGGGTGGTCACGGCCATGGTGGCTCCTGTCTACGCAAGTGAGGTGGGGATGAAGCTTGCCACGGTAACATTTCAACGATTGTTACGGCGCCAGAAAAATCGTGTCAGCAGTGTATCAAGGCTCAGCTTGCCGGCACCCGAGAGCAACAATGGCATCAGGGCGGCGAGGTAGATCAACGGCAGTTTGAAGTTGCCATGGCCCTTGTTGGTGATGGCGTAACCCTGAGCAAGCTCACTCAATGTAGACCAATCGGCCGGCCAGTGAACGGCCGCCGTCGCAACAACCGTGACCACGATCAGAATAATGGCCGATATTCGCGTGCCCAAACCCACCAGGATGGCGAGGGCGCAAATCAACTCGGCCCACATCGACAGTTCCCAGTTGAGGGTGGCCGACACATGGTCGAACGGAAACGGGAAGCGGTCCTGGATGTCGGCGAACCAGTTTTCACCGTTCCACTTTTCCAGACCTGACTCGAAGAACTCCCAGGCGATGAACAACCGCAAGGTCAGGGGGGCGAGCCAGCTACCGGCACGATCGAGGTTCAGGTGCAGGCCTTTCACGGCCGACGAAATTGCAGTGTTCATGGGCTAGGTCTCCGTTCAGTCAGGAATGCGGGACAAACGGCGTGCCCCGCGCAATGGGTTACTCGCTGGCGCCGCACTTGCCTTCGCCACATTTGCCTTCAGCCGGTTTTTCCGCCGTATCGGCCTGGGCCTGGCTGTAGCCGTGGGCCAGTTGTTTCATGCTGAACGCTTCGGACTCGGAGGCCGAAGCGACGTTGGACAGCGCCAGGCCACCCGCGATGATCAGGCCGAGGGTCAGGGAAGCAGTCGAGCGTTTGAACATGGTGATACTCCGTAGCATTGAGTGAGTTGAGCGCTTTGATCGGCTTGGCCAATCGACAGGCACATTTCATCAAGCAGCTGTATCTGCGATGTGTCTTTGGCAGGGGGTTTTATAAGGGCGGTGTGTCAGAAGCAGGGCTGTACACACTTTGATACGTACATCTGTAGGAGCTGCCGAAGGCTGCGATCTTTTGATCTTCGTTTCTAAAAGCAAAATCAAAAGATCGCAGCCTCCGGCAGCTCCTACCGGGGTATGGGATTGATTCGTGGGAATGGGTGTTTCGTTGGCTCCTACGCGGCTTCAACCGCTTTGCTGTAAACGGCACAGGTGTTCGGGTACTCAGCCAACGACTTGAAACGGCGACTGTTGGCGTCCAGCGCATCGACCGAACCGGTTTCGATGTCGTAGACCCAGCCATGCAGGTTCAGCAGGCCTTTTTCCTGAGCCAGTCGCACGCTCGGGTGGGTCTGAATGTTGGCCAGTTGGGCGATCACATTTTCCCGGACCATCGAGCTCACTTTTGCCGCGTCATTGGCGTGAGGGCGGGACTCGTTGATGACTTTCGCCGACTCTGCGTGTTGCAACCAGCCGCTGACGGCGGGTAGGTGATCCATGCATTTGCACTGGGCGACAGCGGTCATGGCGCCACAATCCGAATGGCCGCAGATCACGATGTCGGTGACCCCCAGTACCGCGACCGCATATTCGACGGTGGCCGATACACCGCCCGGATGCGGGCTGTAGGACGGCACGATATTGCCGGCGTTGCGGATCACAAACAGTTCACCGGGTTCTTGCTGGGTCAGCAGTTCCGGGACGACACGGCTGTCGGAACAGGTGATGAACAGCGTGCCGGGGTGTTGCGTGGTGGCCAGGTGTTTAAACAGGTCGGTCCGTTGTGGGAAGGCTTCCTTCTGGAACTTCAAAAAACCGTCGATGAGCGCTTTCATGGTGGTTTCCTTATACGTGATTCAAATGATGTTCCCGTAGCAGCTGCCGAGCCCTGTAGGAGCGAGCTTGCTCCGGGCGGCGTTCCGACGAAGAATTTAAGAGCAACGCGTTTGTTCAGGAAGAACGCGTTATCGTTAACCTCCTTCGCGAGCGAGCTCGCTCCTACAGGGGATTGCGTGTCTTAACGGCCGGTATCTGCTTAGAAAGGACGCAATGGCAGGAACTTGCCATCGAGGGTGATCACGGCGCGGGAGCCGCCTTCCGGGTCTTCGACTTTCTTCATGTCGAGCTTGAAGTTGATGGCGCTGATAATGCCGTCGCCGAATTGTTCATGAACCAGGGCTTTGAGGGTGGTGCCGTAGATCTGGATCATCTCGTAGAAACGGTAGATGGTCGGGTCGGTCGGGACACCCGAGAGGCTGCCGCGCAGCGGAATGATCTGCAGACGGGCTACGGCGTCGGCGTCCAGGTCGAGTTTCTCGCCAATCACTTTGGCGGCGCTTTCCGGCAAGGGGTGCTGACCGAGCAGGGCTGCAGTGACGTAGGCCAGACCCAGGCCGGTGCCGTCGGTCAGGTCCTGCCAGGACAGGTTTTTGCGCGCCTTGGCGTCGAGGATCGACGTGGTCAGGGCCAGGCTTGGGTCGTTGTAAGCGTGCGACTGTTGCATGGGGTTGCTCCTATCGGGTGGGTATCGCTTGGGTGTGGAGCAATCTTCTGCCGTTTGATCCATAGCGTCCAAGACCGATATACAATGCAACGCATAAGTGCTGCCTATGGATGGTGACCCCCATGCTGCTCCGACATCTGCGCTATTTGCTGGCGGTCGCCGACCACGGCGGTTTCACCCGCGCCGCCGAGGCGCTGCACGTCTCTCAGCCGACCCTGTCTCAACAGATCCGGCAACTGGAAGAAACCCTGGGCGTCAGCCTGTTCGACCGAACCTCGCGTACGGTCAAGCCCACCGATGCCGGCGAGGCCTACATCGAGTGCGCCCGACGGGTGTTGGTGGAACTGGCCGCCGGCAAACGCGCGCTGCATGACGTGAAGGACTTGTCCCGGGGCTCGTTGCGGCTGGCCATGACGCCGACCTTCATGGCGTACCTGGTGGGACCGTTGGTGCGCGATTACGTAGCGCGGTTTCCGAACATCCATCTGGAGATTTTCGAGTTGTCGATGGACGACATCGAGGCCAGGTTGGCGGATGACTCTCTGGACATCGCCATCGCGTTTTCCCAGGTGCGCAGTGCCGACATCGAATCGATCCCGGCGTTTACCGAAACGTTGGGGGTGATGGTCGGGCGCGATCATCCACTCTATGAAAACCACAGTGCGTTGTCCGCCGAGGACGTGGCGCAGTTGGAGTTTGCGTTGCTGGCCCAGGACTTCGTCACTCGCACCCGCATCGATGAGTACTTTGCCCACGCACAGATCACGCCGAAGGTGGTGATTGAGGTCAACTCGGTGAACACGTTGCTGGAAGTCATCCGGCACACGGCCATTGCCACTATTCTTCCGGAAGCCATCGCCACCCAGGACCGTGCGCTGCGTAAAATTCCGCTGCTGGGGGAGGCGCCCAGGCGTGGCGCCGCTCTACTACGACGCAAAAATAACTATCACAGCGCGGCGTCGCTGGCCTTTATGGACCTGGTGCTGGGCGCGAAATCAATCATCCACTGACAGGCACGGGTTATTGGGAGTCTTGCCAATAGGGGTCACGATCACCGAGTCGTCAGCGTCGAGGAAGATCGACAGCGTGAGGCCCTGTCCTTTGGCTTCGAAGTGGTGATCGTCGATGGCTTTGCTCTCGGCTTCTTTGCCGTTGATCAACACCGGCCCGTCCTGATCCGCGTGGACGGGGATTTTACCGGGGCAGTCGACATCGAAGGAGGGCATGCCGGGCGTACTGTCTGCGTAAGCAACATTCACCAGTGCCAACAACAGCATGAGCGTCAGGGTACTTTTCATCGCAAGCCTCCAATGGTCAGTGGATAGACTTAACGATAGCTAGGTTTGATGAGCACGAGAAAAACAAAAAGGCCCCGCTCGATGTGACGAGCGGGGCCTTCTTTATTGAGGGGGGAGGGATTAAACCCCCATTGAGCAATCAATAGAACCGGTCAATCACCCGAACTTCGTTGTGGTTCTGCATCGATGCCCACGCCTGTTTCAGCGTTTGCAGAACATTACCGATGAAGTCCTTGTCGGCCGCGGCTTTCTTGCCGACATAGCCCTGGCCGCGACGGTACATCTTCAGTCGGGCGAGCAGGTGCTGGTTGTTCTTGTCGAACTCCGCTTCATGGGCGTGAGGCGACAGGCAGTCGATATGAACCTGGCCCGACTTGCTGATCCACAGAATATGGCTGTCATGGCTGTCTTTTTGGGCAGCGAACATACGAGCCAGTTCATCGATAGTGGGTTGATTGTTCAGATTCATAATAAAGCCCCTTGACCATTTGGTGATCTTTCAAAGTTGATTCGCTAATACAAGTAGCCCATCGGTTAGTTGATCCCTGGCACCGAAACCAGGACGTCAGCGTTCAGCCGCCAAATTGGCGAGGTCCCGCGTCTGTTGCATGTAGTCTTGTTGAATAGCTGCTACGCAATAGCGTCACAACGAAGAGAAGCAGCGAAAACCTGGAGGCCACTGCCGACCTTTTCAGTGTCGGCCACAAGCTTCATGAGGATTGATCGCCAGCGCTTCTCGTCCTTGTACTGGACGTTCGGGCCAGGTCAGCTTCTTCAATCTGCCTTGTGGGCAGCGTGTATCCGGGGGAAAACAGCTCGGCGGTCAGACGAGCTTGCTCAAACATGTTGCTGTACTCCCGATCGGGGAGATGTCTGCATCATGCAAGGGCAAATCGGAGGCGTCAACGGTTTTGTAGTGAATATTTTCAGTCACTACATATTGTCGGACAAAGCCGTTTGGAATTAGAAAAGTAGGGGGAAGCGTTGGTCAGGCCAAAGGGGGCGGGGCCTGGAAGCGGTAGAAGGTGCACGGATAGCCGTCCACCTCTCGCTGATGTAGAGAGCACTCGATACCGACCAGTTCGGGCATGACCCGGGCCCAGAACCGCCGCGCAGGCAGGTTGGCATCGATGTGGAAAATTTGCCACTGACCGGGGATTCGACTCAAGAGGGCAGACACGACAAACGTCCCGACACCTTGGCCACGAAAGCGGCGAGTGACAAACAGGTAGCCGATGTTGTGTTCGGCGCCGTCCAGGTGTGTGTCGTTATCCACGGTCACAAAGCCGGCGAGCTCGCCGTCGACGCGGATCAGATACGGCTGGGTCGCGGGGTGGCGCCAGTAACCGGGTTTGGGCTGGACGTTGAAAAAACCATGCTCAGCCAGTTTCAGCGGCAGCCACTCGCTGAAGTCGTACACATAGAACTGCATCAGATTTTCAATCGTCTCCCACTCGTCGCGCTGGGCGGCGTGCAGTGCTATCGAAGGCATGCTGACGGGCTCCTGTTCAAGCGGGATTAATCAGTGAATAGCCCCACTCTAGACTCCCTCGTCCATTCGAAGTGGCCTCACGCTTTGCCGTAGTATTTTGTGGGTCACATCGAAGAAGAAGCTTGCGCAATTCACCTGAGGAACCAGGAGCGCCACCCACTAAAAATACATCAGGACTTGTGATCGTCGTTGGTTTCGGTGTGGGCCATCTGGTAAATGTGATTAACCATCGCGAAGAAGATGCCTGTGGATAAACCGCACATGAGGATGCCGGTCAAGCCCTCGATCGGCGCGAGCAACCGCCATGGTTTCGCCATCACCACCTCTCCGTAACCAATCGTCGCGTAAGTCACGCCGGAGAAGTAAAGTGCCGTTTCGAGATCGGGCAGACATTTCTGCCACAGATAAAACGCTGCCCAGATCGAAATTTCTGCCAGATGGAGCAAAAGCAGGTAACAAGCCACCCAAACCAACCTCCAGCTAATGGCCCAAAGGATCGTCGGATACGTTCTTGCCCAGCGATTCAGAGCCCTCAGCATCAGAGCGATACCGACGGCATGTACGATCACCGTACTGGCCGCCAGCCCCCAAGCGAAAAGGATGTTTGAAGGCATCGGTGTTCCTCAAGGAGTTCAACCCGATGTGGCCCCTGGATGACCTCGAGGCCATGCGCTACCGCGGTAGTTTCAGCACATTGATCCAGGGACCCGGCAGTTGCAGCAAGAGCTGTCACTTCACTCTAGTTGATTGACTACCAGGCAACCAGGACGCGTGAAAGTCGTCTGCTTTCGGAAAGTATTTTTCGGAAATTCGAATCCGCAATCTGCTGTGCGTAATGCCTCATAGAATTTCAAAATGGCTGAAAAAGTTTCAGGTCAAAATGAAAAGCTATGCCTTGCTCGCCGGTTTTGCGGCGCGTTTGGTGCCTGCCGATGGCTTGCGTTTGGCCGGTTTTCGTTTGTTCTTCCACGGTGTCGCACCGCGTCCGGCAGGGCTTGCCGGCCCGCTGATGGTCAGGCTCAGGCCGGCGCAACGGGCGACTTGTTTGCTCATCCACGCGGCCTGCTTGGTCACGAATTCTTCCAGGCTCATTTCACCGCTCTGCACCATGTCCAGGGCCTGCTCCCAGATCGCCGTGGTCCCGGGGTCGGCGATGGCGCGCGGCACGGCATCGATCAGGCTGAAAGCCGCCGGTGTCGCGGCCAGAGCCTTGCCGTTCTTGATCAGGTAACCACGGTCGAGCAAACCCTGAATGATCGAGGCGCGGGTCGCCTCGGTGCCGATGCCGGTGGTGTCCTTGAGCTTTTGCTTGAGCAACGGATCTTCCACCAGTTTGGCAACGTTCTTCATCGCCTTTATCAGGTCGCCTTCGGTGAACGGCTTCGGCGGTTGCGTCCACAGGTCTTTGAGTTTCACGTCGACCACCGCACAGTCGCGGCCCTCGGCCAAGGCCGGCAGTGTTTGCGGCGCCGGTGCTTCGCGGCCCTTTGTCGGGGCAAGGGCCTCGGGCAGGGCACGTTTCCAGCCGGGCTCGACGATCTGCTTGCCCACTGCGCGCAGGGCTTCGCCTGCACAGTCGAAGTCGGCCTGGGTCCGGTCGTATTCATGGTTGGGTAGAAACTGCGCCAGATAACGCGCGCGGATCAGGGTGTAGACCGCGCGCTGTTTGCCCACCAGTCGCTCAAGGTTTTTCGCCGCGGCCGTGGGGATGATGCCGTGGTGCGCGCTGACCTTGGCGTCGTTCCAGGCCCGCGAGCGTCGCTGCGGTTCCAGGTGATCGTTCAAGGCATTCAGCGTCGGGTCAGCCTGGCGCAGCGCCGCCAGAATACTGGGCGCTTCGCTGTGTTGACTCACGGGCAGATAGCCACAATCGCTGCGGGGATAGGTGATGACTTTGTGGGTTTCGTAGAGCGCCTGGGCAATATCGAGGGTTTCTTGCGCGCCGAGACCGAGCTTCTTCGAGCAGACTTCCTGCAAAGTGCCGAGATCGAACGGCAGCGGCGCCACTTCACGCATTCGCTCGGTGCGCACTTTGATCACCCGGGCAGTCGTCGCACCGCCCATCGCCGAAGCGGCCTGTTGGGCGAGCGCCTGATTGAGGCAGCGATCCTGATCGTCGCAAACCTCGGAGGCCGCGCGCCATTGGGCGGTGAACGCGGTGCCGTCGTGCCGCAATTGCACGTCGATGGCCCAATAAGCCACCGGCACGAAATCGGCGATGCTGCGGTCGCGATCCACCACCAGGCGCAAGGTAGGCGTTTGTACCCGGCCAACCGGCAATACGCCTTGATAGCCTGACTGACGCCCCAGCAGTGTGAACAGCCGACTCATGTTCATCCCGATCAGCCAGTCGGCCCGGGAACGCCCCAGCGCCGAATGATAAAGACTGAAGGTTTCGGCCCCGGGCTTGAGTGCCGCCAAGGCTTTGCGGATGGAGGCATCGTCCAGCGCCGAGAGCCACAGACGCTGGATCGGCCCGCGATACCGGCAATGCTCCACCAGCTCCCGGGCGATCATCTCGCCTTCACGGTCGGCGTCAGTGGCGATCACCAGCTCATCGGCTTCGCCAAGCAGCCGTTTGACGGCTTTGTACTGGCTGGCCGTGCGCGGTTTGACGGTCATCTTCCACTTTTCTGGAATGATCGGCAGATCCGCCAGTACCCAGCGCTTGTAACGTGCGTCGTAGGCATCCGGCGGCGCGGTTTCCAGCAGGTGGCCGATGCACCAGGTCACCGTGACGTCCGTGCCCAACCAGCAGCCGTCGCCACGACGCCTGGCGCCGAGCACCGCCGCAATGTCTTTGGCCTGGGAAGGTTTTTCACAGAGGTACAGCCGCATAACCACCATCGCTCATCAACTGTCGAGAGGCGGACAGAATGGCGGCTGATGAAGGAAGGAGCAATCTTTATCTGTATGGATGTACAGTTTTTTGCCCTTGTGGGAGCGAGCTTGCTCGCGATGGTCGTTAACGATGACGCGTACTGTCTGGAAAAATGCGCCGCCTTCGAATTCATCGCGAGCAAGCTCGCTCCTACAAGGTCCTGTGTTTAATAGTTGAGGTTCACCACTGGCAGGTCCAGCTTGGCGTCGGGCTCGCGCCTGAGGATGGTGAGTAGCGCGGCGGTAATGACGTTCACGTCGTTGTCGAATCCTCCGTGGGAAGTGTCCGCCTTGGTGCCCGCGCCATAGTTCATTTTGGGATCGTTGAAGATGTGCAGGGTTTTCGCGAATTTGTCAGGCAGCCCGCGGCCTGTTGCGGCAAAACCGGCTGGAATGGTGTTCCCCCAGTAAAACTGATTCCACTGTTCGGTCATGCTTTTCGCGGCAATGTTCCACTCGGACAGATCCGGGTCGCTGAAGTCCTGGAAGTCTTTATCCAGGGCTTTGGCCATGCCCAGCAGCGGCATGCGTTGCAATTCTTCGTAGGCTCGGGACACGAGATACAGCAGTGACTTGTGGTAGACGTTGATGACGTTGTCGTCCTGTTCGCGGTTGTCGGACATCATGTGGATGTGGAAATCATCGCGCTTGAGTCCACCGGCCTCGATGACTTTGCGATAGGTCTGGTTGGCGAAATCGAGGGTGCAGGCCGGGGCCATCAGCGTCGACGTTTCGATGGACAAGCTCCTGGCCGACAACAGTTGAATCAAATGGCCATTGATCAGCGAGCCCGCCGAGTGACCGATCAGGTGCAACTCGACGTTTTTCTTGCCCATGTCGGCGACGAGGGTTTTCAGGTTATTCGCCATTTCCACCAGCCCGCGCGGCGTGAAGCCTGCCACGGACGCGGCGTCGGCGTTTTGTTTCATCTGGCTCCACTGATCGCCGCCGAGTTTCTTGGTGGCCAGCTCCACCGTGCGGTCCAGGCCTTCCAGGGCCTTGTCCTTGATGTTCTTCAACACATCACTGAGGCTGCCTGCTCCGGGAAACAGTCCCGGCAGGGTGTCTTGAACGATGTCGGCGAACGTTTCCAGCGCGCCGGTGCGCCACGTGACAAACAGCGGGTAAATGCCGTTCTCGAGGAAGTAGGGCGCCATCGCACAAATCCGGTTGATGGAGTCTTGCTCTGAATTGAGCCCGCCATGGGCAATGACGGCGATCCTCAGCACCACCGGTTTGCTGGCTGCCGGCAGCTTGTCGTACCAGGCGCGCGGGGATTCGTAGACGATGCGCTTGACGCCCGCCTGGACGTTTTCCACGTCGGTGAGTCGGGGGCCGATGCTGCCGTTGTTTTCCATCACGATGGTCAGTCCATAGGCCTGGTCCATGGTCAACAACGGCGGGCCTTTGCGGTCGAGATCGCGGGCGCTGGCGGTGAACAGCGAGACACCTTCGCGCTTGGCGCTGGCGCTCGACAGCGCGTTGCGAAACGGCGATCGAGCATCGGCCCTGGCGCGTGACGACGGGCTATTTGATAGCGCACCGTGTTCGATCGGCACGCCGAGGGCCACGGTCCAGGCGTCGGTGCCATTGGCCAGCCAGTCCTCGAACGTGAGGATGGCGAAGCCTGAAAATCCCCAATCGGTTGACCAGGAGTTCTGCACGATGAACCCCTGATGGGTGTAGCCGATCAAGGCAAACGCGTGACCGCCCTGTCGCTTTGTCGGCCATTTGATGACGGGAAGCTGAGACATGCTCTTGAACACCACGGGCGGACGTTTTTTGGCTTTGGGCTGCATCAGCGCCCAACCCTGATGCACATTGGCGGAAACGTACAGCACGTCCGCTTCGTAGAGCGCCGCCATCATGGCGGTGATATCGTCTTTCTCGACGCGGTAATAGACCCCCAGCGGTCGAGTCATCGCATCAATTGCCCAATTCTCGGCCGGCGCTTCGAAATCCGGCACCGAGCCGTCGGGTTTTACGGTATACGGCCACAGCGCCTGCGCGCAGACGCCATGCTTATGCCATCCCTTCAAGGCACCCCGGCAACTGGAGCCGGTGTAGTCTTCACCTGGCCACTCGTCATACAGCTTGGCCAAATGATAAAGCTGGCGCGGGCTGGTTTGGGTGGAGGCCCGGTCCCGCCGCCACAACAGATAGTTGACCACCGCCGCCAACCCGAACCCGGTGCACGCGCCTTCGTTGCCCTGATAAAGCACCATGCCTTTACCCAGGTAAGCCGAGAGCTCGGTCGCAATACTTTTGTCGGCGGGCCAGGAGGGCGGCAGTGACTGGACTCGCGGGGTGAAAATGCGATCACGCAGATCCAGGCGATCCGGACGGGCGTCGAGGGTGATGATCTTTTGATCGAGAGCGAACTGTGTGGCAGGCATGTGGGGTCCCTCAAGCTGTTGAGACTCGTACCCCCACGCCACGACTGCTCAACTGCCCAGTAGGGGTGTCAACGGTGCTATAGATCGTAGACGAAGTTTTACCGGGTTCGAGTGTTTCGCCGGTTTCCAGGAGCGTGCCACCCCGTTCGGCTGCGAAACAGTCGTGATTGCGAAATCTGGGTTATACCTGACAGTCGTGGTCTCAGGTTTTGGGGCTGTTGCGCAGCCATCGCGGGCATTGCTTCTAGTCTGTTCACCCTGGAGTGTAGGAGCGAGCTTGCTCCGGGCGGCGTTCCGACGAAGGACGTTAACGATAACGCGTTCTTCCTGAATAAACGCGTTGCTCTCAAGTCCTTCGCGAGCAGGCTCGCTCCTACCTGCAGGTTCATTAGCATCATGAGGAACGTATTCCATGAAAACCTCCGCTCCTAGTCCTGTCATTACCATCGCCGAGCAGCCAGGCTGCCTGTTGGTGAAATTTCACGGTATCCAGGTGGCCGCGTCTGCACGGGCGCTGGTGTTGCTTGAGGCCAACTATCCGCCGGTGTATTACGTTCCGCGGGAGGATATCGACGAAAAGTACTTTGCCCGCACCGATCACACCAGTTATTGCCCCTACAAGGGCGATGCCACCTATTTCAGCTTGCAAGTCCCGGGGCATGAAGGCGCCAATGCAGTGTGGAGTTATGAGGACCCCAAGGTGTCCGTGGATCAGATTCGCGGTTACGTGGCGTTTTACCCTGATCAGGTGAAGTTCGAGCTCCTCGACTCGGAGGTCTGACACTCGCTTTTTCAGCCGATAAAGAAGCTGCGGTTCTTATCGAACAGCTTTCACCAGCGTGGACTCATCAATCTGACCAATCGAGGTCACACCGGTCAGGGTCATGGCCACGCGCATTTCCCTGGCGAAAATGTCCAGCATGTTTTCGACCCCGCGTTGGCCATCGGCGGCCAGCGCGTAGGCCATCGAACGCCCCAGTAATACGCCTTTCGCGCCCAGCGCCAACATCCGCACCACATCAAGCCCCGAGCGGATTCCCGAGTCGACCAGCACCGTCAGATCATTACCCACCGCTTGCATGATGGGCGGTAATGCCCGGGCGGTGGAGAGCACGCCGTCCAGCTGCCTGCCACCGTGGTTCGACACCACAATGCCATCCGCGCCAAAGCTGACCGCGTCTCTGGCATCTTGCGGGTCGAGAATGCCTTTGATGATCATCGGGCCTTTCCAGAAGTCACGAATCCATTCCAGATCGCTCCAACTGATCGAAGGATCGAAGTTATTGGCCAGCCAGCCCATGTAGTCCTCGAGCGTGACGGCTTTGCCGAGGTACTTCGATATGTTGCCCAGGTCATGTGGGCGTCCCATGACGCCGACATTGAATGCCCAGTCGGGTTTGGTCATGGCCTGGAAAATTCGCCGCGATGCCGCAAAAGGGCCTGACATGCCCGAGTGCGCATCCCTGTAACGGGCGCCGGGGGTGGGCATGTCGACGGTAAACACCAGGTTCTTCACACCGGCGGCCTTTGCACGCTCCAGTGCATTTTTCATGAACCCTCTGTCCTTCAGCACATACAGCTGAAACCAGATGGACTGTTGGCTTTGGGTCGAGACTTCTTCGATCGAACACACCGAGACGGTTGAAAGGCAGAGGGGGATGCCTTTATTTTCTGCCGCTTTGACAGCCTGCACTTCGCCACGGCGGGCGAACATGCCGGTCAGGCCAACGGGCGCCAATATGATTGGCATTGAAAGGGGTTGATCGAAGAGGGTGGTTTCCAGGCTCAGGGTTTCGACGTTTTTCAGAATGCGCTGGCGCAGACTGATGTCTGTCAGATCGGCGCTGTTAGCCCTCAGTGTGTGCTCTGCATAGGCGCCGCCATCAATGTAGTCAAACAGGAAGCGGGGGAGTTTGCGGCGTGCGGCCTCGCGGTAGTCAGATGCGGATGAAATGATCATGGTGCCTCGGTCTGGTGAGTGTCGGGGCGATGTATCAGGTCAGATTAGCGAAAATGGCCCGCTTTGCGATCATGCCGATCACTGTAGGAGCGAGCTTGCTCGCGATGGTCGTTAACGATAACGCGTGTTTACTGGCTAAACGCGGCGCTCTTGAGTCCATCGCGAGCAAGCTCGCTCCTACAGTACAGTGGGCGGTTGATGTCAGTTGGTATCCAGATCCACGTTCTTGGTCTCACGCAAGCAGATCAGCCCGACCACCAGACTCACCCCGGTAATCACCACCGGGTACCAAAGCCCATAGAAAATGTCCCCGGTGTACACCACCAACGCAAACGACACGGTCGGCAGGAACCCACCAAACCAGCCGTTGCCAATGTGGTACGGCAAGGACATCGAGGTGTAGCGGATGCGGGTCGGGAACAGTTCGACCATCAGCGCCGCCAGCGGGCCGTAGCACATGGCGGAGATGATGATCAGCGCCACAATCAGCGCGACAATCATCGGTTTGTTGATCTGCTGCACGTCGGCTTGTGACGGATACCCGGCCAATGTCACCGCGCCGCGCAGGGCCGCTTCGTCAAAGCCATCGAGCTTGACGTCGCCGACGCTGACCTGCACGCCGCTGCCGGCAGGTGCGGCCGCGCTGGAGTAGGGCAGGCCCTGTTTCACCAGGAAGGTTTTGACCTTGTCGCACGGGCTATCAAATTTAGCCTTGCCCACCGGGTCGAACTGGAAGGTGCACGTGGCCGGGTCGGCCATGACGGTGATCGGCGCCTGACGGCTCGCCTGGTCGATGGCCGGGTTGGCGTAGTGAGCCAGGGTTTTGAAGATCGGGAAGTACAGTGCAGTGGCCAGCAGCAGGCCGATCATCAACACCGGTTTGCGCCCGACCTTATCCGAGAGCCAGCCAAAAAAGATGAAGAACGGCGCGCCGATGATCACGCTGACGATCAGCAGGCTGTTGGCCAGGGCCGGGTCCATTTTCAGGAATTGCGTGAGGAAGAACAGCACGTAGAACTGCGCTGCATAAAACGTCACCGCTTGCCCGGCGTTGATGCTGAACAGGGCGATCAAAACGACTTTGAGGTTTTCCCATTTACCGAAGGAATCGCGCAGTGGCGATTTGCAGAGTTTGCCTTCCTCTTTCATTTTCACGAACGCAGGCGACTCGTGCAGGCTCAGGCGAATCCAGGTCGAAATGCCCAGCAGAATGATCGAAAACAGAAACGGAATCCGCCAGCCCCAGACTTCGAATTGGTCACCGGTGAAGTAGCGGCAACCGAGCACCACCAGCAGCGAGAGCAGCAGCCCGAGGGTCGCGGTGGATTGAATCCAGCTGGTGTGAAAGCCACGTTTGCCGATCGGCGCGTGTTCCGCGACATACGTGGCAGCGCCGCCGTACTCACCGCCCAGGGCCAGGCCCTGAAGCATGCGCAGCACCACGAGGATGATCGGCGCGGCGATGCCGATGCTGGCGTAGGTCGGCAATAACCCGACGCAGAACGTCGCAAGACCCATGAGGATGATGGTCGCGAGGAAGGTGTATTTACGCCCGATCATGTCCCCCAACCGACCGAACACCAGTGCGCCGAATGGCCTGACGATGAAACCGGCAGCGAAGGCCATCAGCGCAAAAATGAACGCGGTGGTGTCGTTGACCCCGGCAAAAAATTGTTTGCTGATCACCGCAGCCAGCGCGCCATAGAGGAAGAAGTCGTACCACTCGAACACCGTCCCGAGTGACGAAGCGAAGATGACTTTTTGTGTGTCATGGCTGGTGCCTGCGCTGCGCACGGCTTCCAGAGGCTGAACATGTTCTGACATATCGTTATCCCTCACAGTGATTGTTTTTGTTGTTCCACTGTCGGCGCCGGCCTTGTGGGTTGGCGCCGCTACTTCAATGTATCGGGTGTACTTGTTCCTTGTAGGAGCGAGCTTGCTCGCGAAGGTGTGTCAGCTGCATGGGTGTCAACTGACACACCTTCGCGAGCAAGCTCGCTCCTACAGATTCCGTGTCCGGGTTCAAGTGTGGGTGACCCGTTCCTTTTTCTCGGTGATGATTCTTGTGTTGGGGTTGAGGATGAGTTGCGCGGCTTTTTCGGCAATCATCAACGTAGGCGAACAGGTGTTGCCCGAGGTGATGCGCGGCATGATCGAGGCATCGGCGATGCGCAGGCCGGGGATGCCGTGGACGTTGAGTTGCGCATCGACCACGGCGCCCGCGTCATGGCCCATGCGGCAGGTGCCGACCGGATGAAAAATCGTCGTGCCGATCCGCGCGGCGGCTTCGTGCAGTTGTTCCTCGCTTTGCAGGCTGTCACCGGGCAGGTATTCCACCGGTTTGAAGGCTTGCAGGGCCGGCGCGGCGACGATGCGGCGGGTCAGGCGAATCGCGTCGGCAGCGACGCGCAAGTCTTCTGGGTGGCTCAAATAGTTGGGCTGGATAAGGGGTGCCGCTTGTGGGTCGGCACTGCGGATTTCCACTCGGCCCCGACTGTACGGCCTAAGATCACAGACCGATGCAGTGAAGGCAGGGAAAGCGTGCAGCGGCTCGCCGAAACGTTCCAGCGACAAGGGCTGCACGTGATACTCCAGATTCGCCGAGGTCTGCTCCGGCCCCGAACGGGCAAAGGCACCGAGCTGACTCGGCGCCATGGACAGCGGCCCGCTGCGGTTATAAAGGTAGCGCAGGCCCATGCCCATCTTGCCCCACAAGCTGTTGGCGATCTGGTTCAGGGTGCGGGCGTTTTCGAGCTTGTAGATAAGCCGCAGTTGCAGGTGATCCTGCAGGTTGCCACCCACCCCTGGCAGTTCATGCGCCACGCCGATACCGAGTTTTTCCAGCAGCGGGCGAGGGCCGATGCCGGAGCGTTGGAGAATGGTTGGCGAACCGACGGAGCCTGCGCAAAGGACGATTTCCTTGCGCGCCTTGAAGGATTTCGCCTGGCCTTGCCAGCGTGCGGTGACCGCAGAGGCACGGCCATTTTCCAGCAGTACGCGGTCGACTTCGACGTCGGTCAACACGGTGAGATTGGAGCGGTGACGGATGGGTTTAAGAAACGCCTTGGCCGCATTCCAGCGAATCCCGGCTTTCTGATTGACCTGAAAGTAGCCACATCCTTCGTTGTCACCCTGGTTGAAGTCATCGATGCTGGCGATGCCACTTTGTTCGGCGGCGCTGCGGAAGGCATCCAGTATCGGCCACGACAGACGCTGGCGCTCGATCCGCCATTCGCCGGCAGCGCCGTGAAACGCCGATTCGCCGGCAAAATGATTTTCGCTTTGTTTAAACAGCGGCAGAACGTCTTGCCAGCGCCAACCGGGATTGCCATCGGCGGCCCAACCGTCGTAGTCGCTGGCCTGGCCGCGCATGTAGATCATGCCGTTGATCGAGGAACAACCGCCCAGCACTTTGCCGCGTGGGTAGCTCAGGGCGCGACCTTGCAGGCCAGGTTGTGCTTCAGTCTTGAAGCACCAGTCGGTGCGCGGGTTGCCGATGCAGAACAGGTAACCCACGGGGATGTGAATCCACGCGTAGTTGTCCCGACCGCCGGCTTCGAGCAGCAGCACCCGGTGTTGCGGATTGGCCGACAGTCGATTGGCCAGCAAACAGCCTGCCGGCCCGGCGCCGACCACGATGTAGTCGTATTCATCCAGTGAAGTCTGCATCCCTGACCTCGTCTTGTTGTTCTTGTTGTCAGTCATCCTAGTTGTTAGCTTTCGTTAAAAGAATGTTAGTTTTTACGCAGCTGCTGTGCGTTTTTAAACAGCGCAGCCCTAAGGACGGTTCATGTTTGACTGGAATGACCTGCGGTTTTTTCTCGAATTACAGCGGAGCGGGCGTTTGCTGACCGCTGCCCGCCGTTTAAATACGACCCACGCCACGGTGGCCCGGCACATCGAGGCCATTGAAAAGAGCCTCGGCGCCGCGCTATTTGTTCAGCACGCCCAAGGTTACGAACTGACCCCGGCCGGCGAAGCGCTGCTCAAACACGCCGAAGCCATGGAAAACGTCGCGCTGCTGGCCCAAGAGGAAATCACTCAATCGACTGCGCCACTGGGCAAGATCCGCGTTGGCGTTACCGAGGGGCTGGGCATCATGTTCCTCGCCAGTCGCATGAATGGTTTGTTCGAGCGCTATCCGGGGCTGGAAGTTGAACTGGTGGCGGTGCCGCGCTTTGTCAGCATCCTCAACCGCGAAGCCGAGATCAGCATCCACCTCGAACGCCCGGCGGCCGACATGCTGGTTACCCGAAAACTGACTGACTATCGCCTGGCGCTCTACGCCAGCCAGGCCTATCTGGATCGCTCGCCACCGCTGCGCAGCCGTGAAGACCTCGGTCGTCATGCCTGGATCGGCTACGTCGATGACTTGCTGTTCAGTCAGGAGCTGATGTTCCTCAACAGCTTCTGTCGCAACCCGCAGGTGGTTTTCCATAGCACCAGCGTCATCGCCCAGCAACAGGCCGCTCGTTCAGGGTTGGGGATTGCGGTGTTGCCGTGCTACATGGCCAGCGCCGATCCGGAGCTGGTGCCGCTGTTGCCGGATGAAAGCATTCAGCGCAGCTACTGGATCAGCACCCGCCGCGAACTGCACAAGTCCGTGCGGTTGCGCGTGCTGTGGGATTACGTGGTGGAGTTGTGTGAGCGCGAGCAGGCGCTGTTGACTGGCCAATCCCTGTAGGAGCGAGCTTGCTCGCGATGGAGTGTCAGTCGACACCCATGTAGCTGACACACCATCGCGAGCAAGCTCGCTCCTACAGAGGGATTGTGGTTCAAGGGAGGATTTCGAAGGCGCTGCTGGCCAGGCGTTCGCCGTTCACCAGAATGTGCACTGCATGTTTGCCCGCGTAGTGTTTACGGGTAGTGAGTTCCTTGATGTGCTGGCCACGGGCGATGCGCTCGCTGGCCTTGCCGGGCAAGGTCAGGGTTTTGAGTTTGAACACCTTCGCCGAGGTGCTGCCGTTGGCTTTGACGTAATCGATGGCGTAGTCGATCACCAGCCGCTGGTTGTCCTCGACCGTGGAGTTGACGGTAAAGGCCAGCGTGATTTTCTCCCCCAGAACAATCACTGCCGGTTCGACCTTCACATCAATGATCTCGACTTCAGCCTTGCCACTGGCGCCAATGAGCGCCAGCGCCCGCTGGTTACCCTGTTTGATCAGGCTGCGCAGGGCATGTTTGGCAATCCACGCCGTGTGTTTGTTATCCAGCGACCAACCCTCGATCAGGTTCAGCACCCAGTCGGGATGGTCCTTGGTGATGTCGTTCAGGTGGTTGGCCACGGATTTGCGCACATAAAGGCTGGCGTCTGCCTTGAGGTTGTCGAGGATCGCGGCCGCCAGCGTTGGGTCGGCCTGGATGTGCTCCAGGCGAAAGGACCATGGCAGGCGCGGTCGGCTGCCTTCGCTGGCCAGGCGGCGGACGTGTTCGTTTTCATCCAGGGACCAAGCGTGCATGACCGCCAGTGAGCGCTCGATGTCGTTGCGCAGGAAATACCGGATCGCGAATTCCGCGGAGCCGAAGGTGGTGAAGTATTTGAGTGCGTCCATGGATTGCTCGAATGCATGGGCGCCATACGTCGCGACGTAATGTGGTAACGAGATGCTGACGAAGCCGCTGTTCAAGCGTGGGGCCAAGGCGCGCAGTACCTCAAGGGATGCTTCATAACTCAGCGGCAGCACCGCGTGCAGGCACTCACTGACACGGGCCATGCGCTGCATGATCGACAACTCGGCGAGCCCTTCGTTGGCCATTTTCAGGAAGGCCTTGGCGTTGAATTCGGGGTAGACCGCAGTCATCTCGGTGGCGATGTGTGTGAGGCGCTCGGCGTTGAAGATTTCCTTGAGGGCGGGGGCGGGTTGGTCAGCCATGGTGCGTTCCTTAGAATTCTGGTTTGTCTGAATTACCGCGTTATCGTTCTTCGCGAGCAAGCCCGCTCCCACAGGGTTCTTTGGTGAACACATGATTTGTGTACGACTGAGAACACGTGTGGGAGCGGGCTTGCTCGCGAAGGGGCCCTCAAATGCACCTCAATGCTTACCCGATTGCTCTTCCAACTGATCAGCCTCAAACAGCCTCGCCAATTCCGCCCGGGCCTCCTGCGCCGTCTGCAACACCTTCGCCGCATCGTCATACACCGCATGCTGCGCTTCCAGCACCTGTTCGTCGTGATGCTTGAAGCGCTTGATCCGCGCATCCGCCTGGGCCTGGGTCAGCCCGAGTCCGACCAGCGTGCGCCGGCTCATTTCCAGGCTCGAATAGTAGGTTTCCCGAATCGCCTCGGCGCCCAGGTCCATCAAGCGGTGCACATGCTGGCGGTTACGGGCGCGGGCGATGATTTTGATGTGCGGGTACAGCTTGTGCACCAACTCGGCGGTCTTGATGTTGGTGTCCGGATCATCAGTGGCGATGACAAAGTATTCCGCCTGCCCGACCTTGGCCGCGCTGAGGATTTCCGGGCGCATCGGATCGCCGTAGAACACCGGCACGCCGCCGAAGCTGCGGGACAGTTCGATGGTTTCCACCGAAGTGTCGAGGGCCACGAACTTGATGTTCTGTGCGCGCAGTATACGGGCGATGATCTGCCCCATCCGGCCCATGCCGGCGATCACCACGCGGGGTTCGTCGGTGTCTATGTCGCGGAATTTTTCTGGCACCACGACCGGTTGTACTTTGGGCGAATAAAGCCGTGCGCACAGCAGCAACAACAACGGCGTCACCGCCATGGACAAGGTGATCGTCAGCACCAGCAAGTCGTACAGGCGCGGATCGAACAAGCCCTGATCCCGGCCGATCTTGAACACCACGAACGCAAACTCGCCCCCGGCCGCCAGCACGATGCCCAGGCGAATCGCACTGACCTTGCCCAAACCACCGGCCAATCGACCCACAATGAACAACAGCGGCAGTTTGATAGCGATCAGCAGCAGCGTCAGGCCCAGCACGGTGATCGGCGCGCTCAGCAACAAACTCAGGTTGGCGCCCATGCCGACGCTGATGAAAAACAGCCCCAGCAACAGGCCTTTGAAGGGTTCGATCTGCGCTTCCAGTTCATGGCGATACTCAGAGTCCGCCAACAGCAAACCGGCAAGAAACGCCCCCAGCGCCATGGACACACCGACCAAGTCCATCAGCCACGCCGTGCCAATCACCACCAACAACGCGGTGGCGGTAGAAACCTCCGGCAATCCGGTTTTGGCCACGACACGGAATACCGGCCGCAACAGATACCGCCCGCCGATCACCACCACCGCGATGCTGCCCAACACCCGCAAGCCGTGGTTCAGATTTTCGGCAGCGCTGGTGGCGTGATCACCGCCCGCCAGCAGCGGCACCATGGCGATCAGCGGGATCGCGGCGATGTCCTGGAATAGTAGAATCGCAAACGCCAGTCGCCCGTGCGGGCTGGTCAGCTCTTTGCGTTCGGCCAGGCTTTGCAGGCCAAATGCAGTGGACGACAGCGCCAGGCCAAGGCCGAGCACAATCGCGCTATTCAGCGGCTGGCCAAACACCAACAGCGCCAGCACGCCAATCACCGAGCCCGTCAGCAGCACCTGCGCCAGGCCCACGCCAAACACTGCTTTGCGCATCACCCACAACCGGCGCGGCGACAGTTCCAGGCCAATGATGAACAGCAGCAACACCACGCCGAGTTCGGAGATGTGGCTGACGCTTTGCGGATTGCCAATCAAGCCCAGCACCGACGGCCCGATGATGACGCCGGCAAACAAGTAACCCAGCACCGCCCCCAATTGCAGACGTTTGGCCAAGGGCACGGTGAGCACGGCCGCGAACAGAAACACGACAGCGGCTTGCAACAGGTTGCCTTCGTGGGGCATGACGAACTCCAAAGACTCGGTGCGGCGGAGCGTCAAGGATAAGGGTTGCAGGCACAGGCGTCAGCCTGAACATAAATGGTTGTTGACTCACACACCGCTATCGTCGGATCGCCGCCCGGAGCAGGCTCGCTCCCACAATGAATTTGTGTCATTCACAGAACCCATGTGGGAGCGAGCCTGCTCGCGATGGCGGCCTAATTGGCGATCCGTCTGTCAGAGATGCGCATCGATATGCGCCATCCCCCTGGCCACATACTCGTCCTTTTCGCCGACCGGGGCGAAGTAGTGCAACACTTCCCGCGCGGTTTCTGCACCCTTGAGCCGGGCCAGCACCCACGCCGACAGGTATTGCGCGGAGAAACAGCCGCCGGCGGTGGCGATGTTGCCGTTGGCGTAGAACGCTTGATTAACAATGTTGACGCCCGCCGCCTGCACCCAGGGTTTGCTGGTGGTATCGGTGCAGGCCGGTGCCTCGCCCAGAAGCCCAAGCTTGGCCAGCAGGAAGGTTCCGGAGCACTGAGAGCCCAGTAACTGGCGGGACGGATCGAAACACAACTGATCCATGATTGCTGGATCATTGGCCACTTCACGGGTTTTCATGCCACTGCCCACCAGCACTGCATCGGCCTGACAGGCCTCGGCCAGATCGATATGAGCGTCGATGGTCAAACCGTTCATGGACGTGACCCGAGCGGTCGGTGAAGCGATGCTCACCCGCCAATCCTTGTCGCCGATCAGGGAAATCCGGCTGAGCATTCCGTAGGCGATCAGGGAATCCAGTTCGTTGAAGCCGTCAAAAGTCAGAATGGCGATGTGCATGGCGAATCCCGAGTGTTTTTTCGCAGCCTACGCCGACGATGCGCGAAGCATCCCATACAGTCCGGCACAGAATCATCGCAACAGTAATGAATGATTGCGTCCGCGCGCAGTCGGAGTTCGGGTACCACGACATCACAGGAGGTTCACCGATGAACAGCAAGACCCTTATCGCCAGCCTGGCCCTAGTCGCGGGCATTGCCGGTATCAGCCCGATCGTTCAAGCCGATGACCCAGCGCAAAAAACCGTCCAGCCCGGGGTCAACAATGCCCGCAATCTGGTGGTCGGCGACCGCGCGCCGGAGGTCTACCAACGCAGCGAAAAAGCCCTGGTCAACTGGAAGCAGAAAGGGCTCAAGGCACCGAAGGATCAGGCCCAGTGGGTGCAGATCAACGATAAGTACATGATGGTAATGATCACCAGCGGGACGATCATGGACATCACGCCGGTGGAGCGGTAAGTCGCCGGTAACAATTGGCCATGGAAGGCTGATTGAAATCATCCTGCGTTCCGGTAAAGCTCGACGGCGATTTTGTTGACTGGATGTCAGGAGCGACCCGTTGGAAAAGAAACCCCTCTACCGCAAGGTCAATACCCGCACGTGGGGAGTTTGGCGTAACGATTTCACGGGACATTATCGGCATCAGCGCAACACTAAGGCTGAAATTCATAATGATGTGCAACGCAGTTCTATGCATGGAACTCGTCGGCACGGGTTTGATTACACGCCGCTCTTTCGGTTTCTGTTGTCTCGCGTCGGTAGGCAATGGGATGAAGTTTTCAGTGAGGCGGTGGCTCGTCTCGACCGGCATGAACCGGTGTTCTGGATGGTTGCCCTGCATGAAAGCGAAAGGCAGGAGCAGGTGTGTCTAGGGGAGTCGAGCTATTTCAGTGGCTTGTTTGTGGATGACCAGGGGCTTCTGCGAATCGTCAATCCTGAGCTGACGGCTGAGCGCATGACTCCTTATTGTCATTGTTGCACCCACACGTTTAACGGCATTCCTTTTGGCCAACGCAAGGACTGAAGCGTTTACTCAACTCGAATATGACTCACCGTCTGATCACCCAACCGATACTGATTATTCCCGCTGCGCTTGGCTTCATACATCGCCAGGTCCGCGATGTGAATCAACCGGTCCATGCTCGGCGCATGGTCCGGGAACACCGCGACCCCAAGGCTGGTACCGATGTGCCGCTGGTCATTGCCGATGGTGATCGGCGGTGAGAGTTCGACGAAAATTTTCTGGCAGATGACGCGGGCTTCGTCTTGCAGGCTGTTGCCCTGTGGCAGGCCTTGCAGGATGACCACAAATTCGTCGCCACCAATCCGGGCGACGGTGTCGGTTGAACGCAGGATCCGCTTCAACCGGGTGGCGGTGGTGATCAATACCCGGTCGCCAGCCGCATGGCCGTAGCGATCATTGATTGCCTTGAAGCCATTGAGATCGACAAACACCAGCGCGACACGCGTGGCGCTGACACGGGCCTGCTCCAGGGCTTCGCACAGGCGCTCCTCCAGCACCAGGCGATTGGGCAGGCCAGTCAGCGGATCGTAGTGGGCCAGGTGTTGCAGGTAACTGGCAGAGGCTTTTTCCTCGGTGATGTCGCGCACCACGCCCATCATTTTGATGGTCATGTCGTGATCGTTCTTCACCACATTGCCGGTCTCCCTCAGCCAGCGGATGGTGCCATCGGGCCAGACGACCCGGTATTCCTCGTCATGGTTGTCGCCGGTTTCCAGGCAGCGCAATTCACCGGCCCGAACCGTTGCACGGTCGTCCGGGTGCACGCAGGCGCAAAACAAGGCGTAGGAGGGTGTCACCTCTCCGATTTTGAAGCCGAACATGCCGTAAATCGCGTCCGACCAGTAGAGTTTGTCGGTGTCGACATCCCAGTCCCAAGTGCCGATGCGGGCGAAGTATTGGCTACGTTTGAAGCGTTCGGCGTCGCCGTCCTCGCGGATATTTTGCCCATCGGTCAGGCTGGCAATCAGCACGCGACACTCGGCCAGCTGCTTTTTCAGCGCGCGCTCGCGACAGATCAACGCGACGATCAGGGCAAGCATCACTGAGGCAATGGTTGCGCTGGTCCAGACCAGATTCATTCAGGAATTGCCATCATGGCGTATTGAACCGTACGGATAGGTGTTGCATAGCTTAGTTCACGGTGAATGCCGGAAACAGGTCGAATCGGTTGCCAATCGGGCGTATTTCTGGGAAAACGGCGCCCATTACGCCCTGTTGGGTGGGTGCACAATAGAGTGAACGTGATGAATGATGAATTGCAGGTAATCGATCTTGAAGTGGGCGAAGGCAAAACCGCGGTCAAAGGTGCACTGATCACCACCCAATACCGCGGCTGGCTGGAAGACGGCACCGAATTCGATTCTTCCTACAGTCGAGGCAAACCTTTCCAGTGCGTGATTGGCACTGGAAGGGTCATCAAGGGCTGGGATCAGGGGATTATGGGCATGCAGGTCGGCGGCAAGCGCAAGCTGCTGGTGCCGGCGCACCTGGGCTATGGCGAGCGTTCGATGGGGGCGATCACGCCGAATTCGAATTTGATTTTCGAGATTGAGTTGTTGGAAGTGCTTACCCGTGATGATTAATAGTGTGATTTTTTGGGTTTGAAGATCAAAAGATCGCGTACACCTGTAGGAGCTGCCGAAGGCTGCGATCTTTTGATTTTGACCTGGCTGGTCAGGCCTGAAAAGTTTCCCGGTAGGCATACAGGCCCGGTGTGCCGCCGGTCATCACAAACAGCACATTGTCCCCGGACCGGAATCGCCCTTGCCTGAGATCGGCCAACAACCCGGCGAACGCTTTGCCGGAATACACCGGGTCGATCAACAAACCTTCGGCACGGGCCATCAGGCGTACTGCGTCCTGCATGGCTAGCGTCGGCAGCCCGTAACCGTCGCCCAGTTGACTGCCGTCAATGGTGATTTCGTCAGCCTGTACGATGGCGCTGCTGCCCAACAACGCCAGCGCGTTCTGGGTCAATTGCACGGTCCTGGCCGCTGATGAGTCCCGGTCGGATAAAACCGAGTAAGACTTGACGATAGACGTGCCTCGGTCCAGCAATTGGAAGCCGGCCGCGAGCCCGGCGTGGGTGCCGGCGCTGCCGTTGGGTACCACGACCTGGTTGAAGGTGACGCCCAGTTGCGTTTCCTGCTGCGCGATCTCCACTGCGCAGCGCGCATAACCCAGACTGCCCAGTGGCGTTGAGCCCCCGGTGGGTAGCACCATCACGTTGCGTCCCGCGTCCCGAAGCTGCGCTGCGCGTAGTTCGGCCTTGGCGAGTGAGTCGGTGCCGGCGGGAAACACGCTCATTTCTGCGCCGAACAACTGGTCGAGCAGAACGTTGCCATTGAGTTCGTAATCCACTTCGGCTTTAGGGACTGACCGGGTCAGGATCAATTCGCACGCAATGCCCAGGCGAGCACACACGGCGGCGGTCAGGCGCGCATGGTTGGACTGAAGGCCGCCGATGGTAATGACCGTGTCGACGCCGGACGCCAGCGCTGCGCCGATATGAAATTCAAGTTTGCGCAGTTTGTTACCGCCACCGCCAATCAACATGTGATCGTCGCGCTTGAGAAACAGGCCGACTCCCTGCGCCTTCAAGCCCAACAACTGTTCAAGGCGTTCGGCCTGCTGGATGGGAGTGGGGCCTTGCAGAAGGTCTGTCCGTGCAAAAGAACTCAGCGACTTGTCCAGTAGGGTCTGCATCAATGGAGCCTCGTTGTTCACGGTTATTTAAGCGACTGTAGGGAGAAAGCCGCTCGGGATAAATGCATCGTTGGTTATTACTCCTATTACCTGATGTATTGAATTCGTTTGATTGGCTGCTTGCCTGTTCCGTCGCATCGGTGACTATGCGCAGCAAATAGGGGTAGGGGTATATGTAGGTCGTACATCCATGATCATAAAGATGACCTGCTCAACCGCGTTCGGCGCATTTCAGGTCAAGTCCAGGCCATTGAGCGGGCGCTTGAGTCCGACGCCGATTGCGCGAAGACCTTCTATTTGGTGGCGGCCATACGCGGAGCTATCAACGGGTTGATGGACGAAATCATCGAAGACCACGCCAGGGAGCATGTTGCTAACCCGGCACTTAGCGATGAGGGGCGCCCCGTTTTAATTGCTCTTAGCTACCTAGAAAACCCCATCTAACATGGCGGTGTAATGCATATGGTTGCATTCAACCCATTGCGGACCTATGCCTCGATCTAAAGCGGACCTTCATCTCACCGCAATTGCCAGACCTTCAGCGGTAAAAATGATGGCTTGGGCTGCTTCCAGTTCATCGGGCGAACTCTGGACGATGATCGAGGATGCATCGGGTTTTACCTTCCGCTCCCGGCAAAGTGGCCAGAACAATTGCACCGCCCAAGACTCTACCTTTGCACCTGTTGGCACGCCGTAAGCATCCTGAGCGCAGTGCGGATGGCCGCTGCTCGTATTGTGAATCTTGTCCCAGATATTGAGCACGTTGCCATAGTTGGATGAGGCATTGCCGTAGCGGCCGATACCATGATGCACATGATGAAAATCCTGAAGCGAGAACAGGTTTTCTGCCAAATCGAGAAACAGGCGGCCAGGGGCGAAACGGCGCAGCCACAAATCCCAGCGATAGCCCACATGTTGGAGATAACCGACTGTCAGCTTGAGGCCCAGCATTGCGGCTCCGGCTTCCTCTGCACCGACAAAAACCAGTAGCGGGGCCATCACATTGACGGGAATCAGCAGGTAATAAAACGTGCTTTCGCGCACCCCCATTAGCACGTTCATGCGTGTCGGAATATGGTGAGGTTTGTGCAGGCGCCACAACCAGGGTATTTGGTGTGCCTGGCGGTGAAACCAGTAATTCCCATAATCGTCAAGCAACAGGACCGCGAGGAACAATACTGCGAAATGGGTGTGAGCCAGGGCGTTTCTCCACTCTGGCAGAAACGTGACCAGCAAATAAGTAATCCCCGCAAAAGGCAACGCGCGAATGGAGAACGCGATCACGATACTGATCAGGTTTACGCCCAGTTCATTCATACTCAATGCACCGGGTTTCCTGAACTCCCCCATCACAATGTCAAGCACAAACAGCGTGACAAAGACACTAAGCCCAATGGTCATTCCCATCACGGTTTCCTTTTACTGAGTTGTGAGCCTTGAGCAATGCTCATTTCAGGTTTTCGGCAAAAAACACCAGCTTGCCGACCTTGGCCGGATTGACTGTTATTTCGATGGGAACGATGCCGTTGAAACGCTCAAGATTCTGGCTACCGCCACTCAGCGTAATCTGACCCTGATCTCCATGTCCTGGGGTTGTCTGGAAATGCGCATACAACACGCCACCATCCGTCGTTTTGAATTCACAGTCGCCCAATCCCGCAACGACTGCCTTTCCTTTCAATGTGTCGGTAATGGCACAAAGGGCATAGAAACGCACCGACTCACCTTGTGACACCAGTTTTCCCGCGCCCTCGGCAATCATATTCAAACTTGAGGTTCCCGAAGCAACATTCACTTCCGATACGTTTTTTACTGCGGCACCAAATTCAAGAGTGATGGGCGAATCAGCGGCTTGCGCCTGCGAAAACGTTGCACACAGGATTAAAGCGGGCATCAATTTCGATTTCATTTTTATTATCCAAAGTCAATGAGTACCGGGGAAAGCTTATTGCTGCGTCATATTGCTGCGATCAATAAAACGGTCGTAGTGGATGTATTGAGGCTCAACGACGCCTTCTAATTGGCGAAGAATCGAATCGATCATCAGTGGCGCACCGCAGAGATAAAAACTGCTGTCGGCAGGGCTACAGAAACTGGAAATATATTCGCCGCAATACCCAGTCAGACCGCCCCAGGTGGAATGACCAGGCTCATTTGACAGGACGGGCTCAAACAGCATTCGACTGCGACCAGGCCAGTTGGCCTGTAGTTGTGCAATTTCGCCCAGGCAGTACAGATCGTCCTGGGTGCGGGCGGCGAAAAACAGCGTCACATCCGGGGCGCTTTTCTGAGCGCTCAACTGTTCGAGAATTGACTTTATGGGAGCAAGACCACTTCCACCGGCGATGAGCACCATCGGGCGCTGAGCGTTTTGGGTGGTGAAATCACCGAGCGGGCCAGTCAACTCTATACGCTCACCGATGCGATCCTCGGCAAACAACCATTCGGTAAATTGTCCGCCGGGGACCAGGCGGACATGAAATTCCACCTCGATTTGCGGATGACCCAATGGCGCTGAGCAGAACGAATAGCAGCGCGGTTCGTGGGCCAGGGCCGGATGCCCTGGGATGCTCAATTGGGCGTACTGTCCAGCCTGATAGGAAATTGGCGCATCAAGCTCCAGCACCAGGTGGCGAATATTGTGGTTCAGAGCAACGGCCGATTTGATCCGTCCAGAACGTGTGACCAGCGCTGGGCCGTGGACATCCGGCGACAAGCCAGGCACGGCCAGCAATACATCGCTCAAGAGTTCGGACTGGCACGCCAATAGATAGCCGTTGCGCAATGCAGCGTGGTCCACATGATGGGAGATGTCTTTCTTGAGCCTGACTTTTCCCCGCAGGAGACGACAACGGCAGGAGCCACATTCGCCGACCATGCACAAATGCGCAATTTTGACGCCGCTGCGAAGACCAGCCTTGAGGACTGTCTCGCCCGATGCCACACACGCTTGCAGCGGGGTGCCTTCGATAATTAGTTGATAGCTATTTGGCGATGCGGGATCGGGAGCAATAGTTGACATAGGAACAGTTGCCTTATTGGTATGGGCGAACTGTAATTTTTGCTACAGCGATGCGTCCAATGCATTATAAACATTGAAGCAATTACCACTGGACATTATGAGGTGATAGATGGACTTGAAGCGTATCCGCTATGCCCTCGCGCTGGCGCAGGAATTGAACTTTGCGCGGGCAGCCGAAAAACTGCATCTGAGCCAGCCTGCACTCAGTCGTGGCATTCAGGCATTGGAAGAAGAGCTGGGGCTGTCCTTGTTCGACCGCGACAACCGAGCGGTTTCGATAACCAAAGTGGGTGAGGTATTTCTGGAGCACGCCAGACGCATTGCTTACCAGATGCGCACGTTTGAGTTGGACATGGCGCAAATACGCGACGGCGATGTAGGTCACGTCGCGTTCGGGGTCGGACCTTCGCCGACCTATGGGCTGGTGCGACAGGTGCTCCGGGAGGTAAGGCGGCAGAGCCCCGGCATTTGCTTCACCGTGGACACAAACAACTGGCGCTACCTGCTACTCCATCTGCGGGCCGAGGAGATAGAGTTCTTTGTCGCTGACACGCAGGAAATTTCACATGAACCAGACCTCGCCATCACTCCACTTTGTCGTCAACGGGGAGCATTCTTCTGCCGTCCGGGTCATCCACTGATAGGCAAACCGATGCGCAGGCTGAAGGATTGTTTGCACTATGGTTTTGCCCTGAGTTCGTTCCCAAATGCGGCGTTGGTCCAACTCAGACACCTACTTGAATTGGCTCCCGATCAGCCTCTGCCGGTGGCGCTGAAGTGCGATAACCTCTCTGTGCTGAAAGACCTCGCGATTAACGACGACCTGATTCTGGGAGCAACACAAGCTGCGGTGGAGCGAGACTTACAAGCTGGGACGTTGGTTTCCTTGCCTTTTCCCGAGACCGGATCGTTGTTTACGGAAATTGGCATTGTGCATTTGGGCGGACGAACACTGTCCCCTGCGGCCACGTTGGTGCTCAATACGATTCGTGCTGTAGCTTCCGAAGCACCTAGGACCACAATGTACAAGGGATCTGGATTTTACGATGATCAATGAATCATGCGCCCAGCCTCATTCCCGTGCACGCTCGACTGCAAGATGCTCCGACTCAGCCGTTATATGAAGACTCTAGATGTGTTCCAGGCAGGACTGAAAAATCAGCCTATCCGATGTCGTAGGTCAGGACGCCTGGATAGCATCGATGAGTGTCCACCCTGGGGCACTAGCGGCCCGTTGACCACTGTCCGCTTCTGGCTGTCGATTCAACCGGTCGATGCAACAGATTGACTCAATCTTTCAGCGGATGTTTCATCGTTTAGTGTTTTCCAAGTGCGGCGATTTATGCCACGGATAGCCCTTCGCGCTGAGCTGAAAGGCGTAATCGAATAAACGCTTCATGTACTCGCCATCGAATTTCCGATTGTGCGCAAAGGAAAAGTCGGAGCCAATGTACGCAAGATTGAAATCCGCTCCATCCTGTTGCGCCATACGGTAAATACGCTCCAGGTCGCTGATCCCCTGAGTTTGAATCAAGGCACTGATGGCTCGACCGCCGATGCTCAATGTACGGCGCTTGGTCCCGGACCACTGCGGCTCCAGTGTCCCATTACGAATGACATAGAAATGACGGTCGAGTCGCAAAGGCGCTCCAGTGGCTTTGCTCAGCGCCATCACGGTGCTGGGTGGGTAAAGAAACACTTGAGTGATGACCCCTCCGTCCACATGCATTTCCTGAAACTGTTTGCCGTCAACGTCCACATCGATCATGACGGGTGAGACTGCACCGGGAATGCTCATTGACGCGAGCATGATGTTGCGAAAGAGGTCGAGCGCTCCCGGTGCCTGGCTGGAGGCAATCGCGCCCATGTTCCAGGTGACTGGCCGCCCCGAATCAAGGTCAGTTGTGCCGATCAGCAGAATTCGTCCTTTGGCATACTCCGACGCGATCGCCGCAAGAATCTGCGCAGTGACGTATTTTGCGATGAGCCGCGACAGTGGCTTACTGTCCGCTATACCGTCGCTGGCAAGACGGGTTAACACGTTTCGCGAATGAAAAATGTCTTTTGGACCGATTGCGTTGGAGACATACCGAATCACGCCGTCGTGCTCAGGCCCCAGGTAAGCGAACGGAGCGACCAGGGCACCCGCGCTAATGCCCGTGACGACCTTGAACATGGGGCGGGTTCCATGCGTGGTCCATCCAGCAATGAGTCCCGCTGCGAATGCGCCTGCATCGCCGCCGCCCGAAACTGCCAGCATATTTGCCAGCGGCAGTATATTGCTCGGCTTCCCAGCCTTGGCGAGCACCTCGCTCTCACGTTTGTTGGACTGAACCGCATCCTCAATGAAAGGCGTCAGGTCGTGGTCCAGCCTGTAGCGAGCATTGGGAATGCCTGGGATGACCGCTTTTTCCGTCAAGGTTGGCGGAACAGCGTCACGGCGTGGCAGGCACGCTTGAAGCAACATGTCCAGAGTTGAGGCGCCAGGTCTGAGCGGGAATGGTTTCAAAACGCCTCCTCCGGCCCTTGTCGACAGCAAGCGCGCTCATCGTCCCCGAGAAAGTCCTTACCCATGGTGCCCGAGATGACTACACGCCAGCCGACGGCGGCACGTCATTGGAACGCCAGGCAGCTCATTCTGCGCTCCTTTACATGATAAAAAAACTAATCGGCCGTGACCGGGAAGTGATCGCCGAACATGGGATGGCCGCCGACGGAGCTTTCGCGCGTCGCCTCGTCCTGGATGACGTCCCAATGTTCGACCATCACGCCGTCCTCGAGGCGCAGGATGTCGACCACGACCCAGTTCGTCGGCTGGCCGAGTCCAGAGAACCGGCCGTGCAGCATGACGAAATCGCCCTGCGCCACAGCGAGCTGGCATTCGTAACGCAGATCGGCCGGCCCCGTGGCGACCAGACCGAACAGGCCCTCGCGACCTGGGGGCACATGAGCACTGTGTTGGATGTAGGAGGGCGACCAGAAGTGTTCGGCCGCAGCCAGATCCTTGCGATTGAATAGGGTTTCGAAGCCTTCGAGAACGATTGCCTTGTTCTCGGCGGGTGTGCGTGCGGTCATCGTCTTGATCCTGTTAAAGGTGAGGGGCAGGCGATCGCTGGGGCCGCCCGGCCGGTCAGCCCAACGTTGGCCCGGCTGCGATCATGTCGTTGAACTGATTGACCCACGCATGCTCGTTCGGGCCGGGGTTGGCACGCATAGCCTCGGCTGGAGTGACGAGGATTTCGTCCACGCCGCTCTCGAACTGCGTCATCGCTTCAGTAATGAACTGGTCGAGAGGAATAGCGCGCTCTTCCTCGCTGCTATCGAGCAGCTCGGTGCGTACCCAAGGCGGCGCGATTTCGACCAGCTGGATGCCATGTCCCCGCAGCAGGTAACGCTGTGACAGCGTGTAGGAGTGGAGTGCTGCCTTGGTCGCCGAATAGACCGCCGTCACTGCCATCGGCACGAAGCCGAGAACGGAGGAGACGTTGACGATCACCGCATCAGGCCGTGCCTTCAGATGCTCGACCAGCGCGGAGGTCATGCGGATTGGGCCGAGCAGGTTAGTGGTGACGGTCGACTGCGCGAGCGCATCGTCCACCGGCCCGTCTGCGTGATCCAACATCATGATGCCGGCATTATTGATCAGCACATTCACCTCCGGATAATTGGCAATGAGCGTCTGCGCTGCCGCCTGGATGCTGCCCGGATCGGTAATGTCGAGCTCAATGGCGGCCATGCCAGGGTTGGCGTCGAGCGTCTCCTGCAGCCGCTCCTTGCGCCGGCCAGAGATAATCACCTTATTGCCGAGCGTGTGGAAGGCTTCGGCCAAGCCTCGGCCAATGCCGGAGCCGCCGCCGGTGATGAAGATAGTATTGCCGGTCATACGCATGACACTTCTCCTTGATTGATGAAGTAAGGGCGTCCAGCGCGCCGCTCGGATGAAAGGTCGACCGATGCGTTGTGCAGGATGACGGCACTAAATTGGCAGGTACGGCGGGATCAGAGTAGCCACTCTGGCTCGCTATCTTCTATGTATGGGATGCATAGGTATTGTCGCGATGTGTTCCGAGCGCGTCGCAGCCCTCGCCAAGAAGGCTGGATACAAGATGCTCGATCAAGGTACGGCCGGCACTCCGGGTACGCGAGCCATGGGGGAAGTAGGCATGAACAGGTACGGATTCGGTTTCCCAATCAGTGAGCAGTCTGACGAGTTCACCACTTTCAAGCTCACGCCGGCACGCCCAGGCCGTTGTCGACGTGACCCCCAACCCAGCGGCTGCGGCTGCGACTGCTCCCTCATTTTCGTCGGTCGAGAAGTGAGCCTCGAGCTGAATTGTCCTGGTCTCTCCATTGCGTGTGAACATCCAGCCGCTCGGGACAGTCGAGGCTGGACCGGCAATGATTCGATGTGATTGCAGGTCCTCCGGTGTAGTCGGCACTCCAGCGGCGCGCAAGTAGGAGGGGGAGGCGAGAATGAACCTGGAGATTGTCATGATCTGACGGCTTGTTGCACTGGAATCCAATAGCCGTCCCAGCCTTATCGCAACGTCGATATTTTCGCGGACCAGGTCTTGCCAGTGATCGGCGAGCAGGACCTGGATATGCAGGTTGGGATGTATTGCCGCGAACGGAGCTATACGCGGAATGATTTCCCTAACGCCGATGCTCGTTGGCATGCTGATCCGGACGACGCCACGCAGCTCTCCACCTGCGCGAACGCTCTGCTCAGCTTCTTCCACCGCTGCAAGGATCGGCTCCATGCGCGACAGAAAATCCGCCCCGGCTTCAGTGGGTACAACGGCGCGTGTGGATCTCGCCAACAGCAGGGTGCCGAGATCGGCTTCGAGTTCAGCAACAATCCTGGAGACCTGGGATTGAGAAAGACCCATTTCACGTGCCGCGGCCGAAAAACTGCCCAGTCGCGCCACCCTTGTGAAAAGCCTGTAGGTGAAAAGGTCCTTCATATAGGCACCTCTTTGGAAACGAAACAGGTGTCCATGAGCAACCGAGGACAGTTGAGGGCAGCTATGGCCCCCAGTTACCGACGGCGCAGCGTATCAGGCAGCTTCGGTGTAGAAAGGATAGTCCGTGTAACTCGCCACCGTGCCACCGAGACCAGTAACCGTTGGCTGCAAAGGCCAACACTCCGGCCACTGGCGGTGAGGTCATTACACAAATGCTAGTGAAGAATAGCCCTGTTTCAAATTCGCGAGCCCATCCCCCCCATGAGTGGGGGGGCAAGTCGGAGTCCAGCCCACTCTAATGTGACCATCTGTCCGGTAAAACCATAATTGGCAGCCTGGTTGCGGGTATGAGAGTGCACAAATGGAAAATGACGAATCATCAGCAATACTTCACTTCGCCATAAGTGTCCGATTCTCTTCGGCGATCTGACGATCGACCGGGACGTTGGAACCAATACTCCTGTCGGACTCAAGACGGATGTTCAGCTTTTTCTACGCATCCAGAGGCTGGCGAGAAGCTCTGGACGGTCAGTGGAAAAGGCCCATATTGGCGCAAGTCAAATAGCATCTCGCGGCTCACGCAATGGGCGATTCGGCAGATCAGGGCTTAGCGGGTCAGTCGGATCGCTTGGGAGTTCGACATGAACAAGTACATTGAACTGCGTTTGCTGTCACTGATCGCCTTCGGTGTTTGCGTGAACAGCTACGCCGACGATCAGGCCGAGCTGGCCAAGCAATCACTGAACCCGGTCGCCGCGCTGTACAGCTTGCCGATCCAGTACAACTGGAACCAGAAAATGGGGCCCTCGGGCGAAGGCATTCAGAGCGTCACCAACATTCAGCCGGTTCTGCCGTTCAGCCTGAACGAGGACTGGAACCTGATCTCCCGCACGATTCTGCCGATTATTGATCAGCACGGGCTGGCGCCGGGTGGCATCGCCGATAAAAACGGCGTAGGGGATACCTCGCAAAGCTTTTTCTTCTCACCGAAAAAGCCCACCGACAGTGGCTGGATCTGGGGGGTAGGGCCGGCCTTGCTGTTGCCCACCGGCAGTGACAAATTACTCAGCAGCGAGCAGTGGGGGCTGGGTCCGACGGCCGTGGCGCTGAAGCAGGAACACGGCTGGACGACGGGTATTCTCGCCAACCACATCTGGTCGCTGGAGAACAGTCCGGCCGATGACAAGGAAAAAGTGAACCAGACGTTCCTGCAACCTTTCCTGGTGTACACCACCGCGAAATACACCAGTTTTGGCATTAACACCGAATCCACTTATGACTGGCAGGCCAAGGAGTGGAGTGTGCCGATCAATCTGTTCGTGACGCAGCTGTTCAAAGTCGGCAAGCAGCCGATGAGTATTCAAGTGGGGCCACGCTATTGGGCGGACAGTCCTGAAGACGGCGCTCATGGCTGGGGCTTTCGCGTGGCATACACGCTACTCTTTCCTAAATGAAGGGGGTCGTTTCAGTAGCTTGCAATGGCCCATTGCCTGATCGACCGCGGCTCAAGACCGAGCCACTTTTCGTTATGCAAAAGGCCTGACAATGGATCACATAGAGCCACAACTGATCCTCAAAACCACACCGCCGCGCGGCCAGAAATCTGCCCGGATGCGCAGCCGGCTGGCGATCGACACCCCGGAACTGACCGACAAGGTGGTGATCGCCGTCCATGCGCCGGCCGGCTTCGGCAAGACGTTTTTGCTGACCCAGTGGCGCCGGGAGTGTTTGTCCCACGGCGCCGTGGTGGCCTGGCTGACGCTCGATGCGCATGATGATGGCGCCCGATTTGTCCAGGGCCTGGGAGTGGCCATGGCGATTGGCAGTGGCCGGCCATCCTTTGCTCGCGCCTTCGAGCCTGTTCCGGGGCCAGGGCGTGACGAGTTCGAAGGGCTGACACAGTGGCTGGCGGAAGTCGCCGATCTGGGCAGCGAGACCGTATTGATCCTGGATGAAGCTGACGCCTTGCCCGACGTGACTATTCGTCACTCCCTGACCTATCTGTTGCATAACGCTCCAGCCAATTTGCGCATCATCATGGCCTCCCGCTCACGTTTGAATCTGCAAGTGGCCGACCTCGCGGCGAGGGGACGGTACGCTACGGTCAGCACGACGGCCTTGCGGTTCGGTGTTGAGGAAGCTGTCGCGATACTCACGGGGCGCTTTGGCGCAAAGATCGACGCCGACCTTTGCGTGCGTCTGCATGAGGTTACGGAGGGCTGGCCCCTGGGTTTGCAGCTGGCTATTTCAGCGATGGAAAAAAGTTCGAGTCCGGGGGCAGCCATCGTAGAACTGTCAAAATGCACGGGCGATATTCAGCGCTATTTCGTTGACAGCCTGGTGGCCCACCTGCCCGACGAGCAGGTCACATTCTTGACGGGCATCGCCTTGCTGGAGATGGTTCAGCCTTCTTTATGCGTCGCCCTGACGGGGCATCCGCGCGCAGCAGAGCTGCTTCAGGAACTGTGTGTTTCGACACCCATTTTCGTCGAGAGTGTCGACAGCGATTGGGTGCGCATTCATCCATTGGCCCGGGAGTTCCTTCTGGGACGTTTTGCAATGTTGCCTGCGCAGCAGCGTCAGGGTTTTCACGAGCGTGCAGCGGTCTGGCTGCAACAGCACGAATTCCTGGAGCAGGCGGCTCGCCAATACCTGTTGGCCGGGCTACCAAAGCCAGCTTACGAAATGATCGAAGCATGCCTGTACGACGTGATGTTGCGCGGCCGGTTCAGTCGAGTGCTGGAATGGGTCGAAGAACTTGAGCCCGAGGCCGTGTTGTCACACCCGCGCATCTGCCTGGCTGCTGCCTGGGCACTGGCGATGGGCGAGCGTCAGGCTGAAGCCGCGCGATTGATTACCGCCATCGAGCAACACCCGTCCGCCGATGAGGCAACCCGTTGCGAGGCCGCCGCCATCGAGACCGCCGCCGCCTATTTTGCCGATCGTCCGGATGAGTCGCTGGCCCTCATCACGCCATGGGTTGACCGGTTGCCTTCGTTCCCGATCAAGGTGCAAGCGATTGTGGCGAACCAGATAGCTCGTCTGACCTTGTCACAGGGCCAGCCGGAAAAGGCCCGGCGCATCTTTCAGCGTGCACCGCATTACTCGTGGAGCCCCGGCCTGGATGCCATTCGCGGGTTTGGCGAGTGGGTCGTCGGCCTGACGTATCTTTGGGAGGGACGGATGCTGTCGTCGGAAGCTGCCTTGCGCGCCAGTCTGGTGCTCGCTGAGCAAGACATTGGACGACGCAGTCCGATTGCCGTGATGATGGCCAGCGCCCTGGCAACCGTCATGCTGGAGCGAGGGGAAATTCAGGAAGCCAGTACGGTATTGGCGAACCGGATGGACATGGTTGAACGTCTCGCTTCGCCTGATGCGATTGTGCTGGGCTATATCACTGCCTCTAGACTGGCTTCGATGCAGGGACATGGACATCGCGGACAGGACCTTCTTGAGGCGTTATTCGCATTGGGCGAAGAACGCGGCATTCCAAGGTTTTGCATCGCATCGCTGGGCGAGCAGATTCGTCTGCATGCGTTGCAGGGGCGCAGTGACACCTGTCAGGCATTATGGCGGCGTCTGGAGGTTGTCACACCGCTCATTGCCCGCGAACAAACCGGGCTGCTCGGTCCGGAGTTGGCCTTGATGGCGGGCGTGGCCGACGCTTATGTCTTGCTGGCCAAGCGTGATTGGGAAGCCATGCTGGTTGTACTGGACAAGGCTGGCGCAACCGCCGAGTACCTGCGCCGTGGCCGGGAAATTGTGCAGATCAAACTGCTCAGGGCCTTGGCGCTCAAAGCGACGGGCGAAGAGGGCACCCCCTGTTTGCTGGAAGCGGTCAGCCTCGCACAAGAGAGTGATATGCAGCGCGTGGTGCAAGACACCCATCCCGATCTGACCAAGTGGGTGCAATCCCTCCAGCGTCAGACCCTCCCGGCGGCGACGGCAGTATCCCCTGCGCCAATGCCTGTTTCGCGACCGGAGTCCGCCCCATCGAGCGTCTCAGCCAGTCGTTTGCTGACCCCCAAGGAGCGTGAGGTGTTGCAGCTGCTCGCACGCAATCTCTCCAACAAGCAAATTGCCCTGGCCCTGAATGTCGGCGAGGAAACCGTGAAGTGGCACCTGAAAAACCTGTTTGGAAAGTTCCAGGCCGGGACACGGCAGCATGTCGTAGCGCGTGCGTACATGCTCGGGATTCTCGAAACAGCGGGCTGATGCTCATCCGCAATCCAGGATGATCCGTCCGGTTCATTCTTCAATACCCCCAATCCGGTTTTATGCCTCCCCCCCTACCAATGGGGGGTTTACACCCGCGTCTTCGCCATAGTCTGGCCCCAACAAAAGTGCAACGTGCATCAGTGGGTGGAGAGCAGGGATTATGTCGGAGAGAGTGCTGATCGCCGGCGCGGGAATGGTGCCGTTTCTGCCGCTGGGTGGCTGTGACAGCCACGCGGCATTGGCGGGGCAGGCCATTCGTGCGGCGCTGGCCGATGCGCGAATCGACTATGACCTGGTCGACCAGGTATTTACTGCCTGTGTCCACGGCGAATCCGGTATCGCCGAGCAGATGTTGTCTCAGATTGGCTACTCCGGTGTACCGGTTTTCAGTCTCGCCGATGGTTGTGCCTCTGCCAGCAGCGCTTTTCAGTTGGCCCGCAACAGCGTGCTGTGCGGTCAGGCTGAATGTGTGTTGGTGATGGGCGTCGAGTGCATGCCAGCGCGGATTTCCAATCGTGAGTTTTTCGGTTTGAAAGAGCTCGCTCGCGATGAGTCGGCAATGGTCGGTCCGAGTGGCGACGTCGCTTTTGTCGAGCGTCGACAGCAACCGGCGCTGCTGTTCGCGGCCCAAACCAGTTGGCTGCTGACGCGGCTGGGCGTTGCCGAAAACAGCTTCGACCAGGTGCTGGAGCGGGCGCGAATTCAGGCCGGACTCAACCCGTACGCCGTGTTGAATCGCGTGCCGGATCGCGACGGCTGGCTTCCGCCTTATCTGTGCCCGCCAGCCCGCGGCGCGGCGGCTGTCCTGATCTGCACGCCGGCCTTCGCCTTGCGCTTCGGCGCTCGGGCGGACATCACCGTGCTGGCCAGTGCCCGAGGCAGTGACAGCGCCTCGGAGCAAGAGTCGGGCTGCGTGCTTGATGTGCTGGGGCGGGCGACCACCCGGCGTGTGGCGCAGCAAGCCTATCAGCAGGCCGGTCTCGGCGCGGAAGACATCGACGTGGCGGAGTTGCACGACCAGAGCGTCGGCGACTTCATGGTCAACAGCGCAGCGCTGGGCTTTTGCCGAGAGGACGAGATTGACCGATTCGTGCAGTTCGGTCACCGCCTGAAAGGACGGATGAATGCAGTGAACCCCTCGGGCGGCTTGCTGGGGCGTGGACACGCCCCGGGGGCTACCGGGTTGGCGCAACTGGTCGAGCTGGTCTGGCAACTGCGCGACATGGCCGACGGCAGACAAATTACGGGCGCCCGTACGGCGCTCCAACACAGCACAGCCCTGGGTCGGGCCGTGTCAATCACCATTTTGCAGCGCACTTGAGAGGAGGCTCAGTGCGCCGTGATTCACCCCATGACTTTCGTAAACCATAGAGCAGGTGGCACGTTTGATGAACAAAAATAATAAGATCTGCCATGCAAACCTTCGCAAGGGGTTGCTGACTTCGGCGATTCTCACCGGCCTGGGCATCGCGCCCGTGCAGGCCGTCGAGATCAACACCGGGAATGAAGATTTTGCGGTGCGCTTCGACAACACGGTGAAGTTCAACTACGCCCAGCGTGTGGAGGCACCCAACAGCAAGCTGGCCCATTCGTGGAACAACAACGACGGGGATCGCAATTTCTCTTCCGGCAGTCCAGTTTCTCAGCGGCTGGATGTGCTGTCTGAGTTGGATGTGGTTTACAAACAGAAGGCTGGTTTCCGGGTCAGCGCGAACTCCTGGTACGACCATGCTTATGACGATGTCGGCAGCAACAATGCGTCGACCAATCAGCTCAACAGTGGTGTACCGGACTCCCGACACCAGAGCGGTTACACCGATCGTTATTACAATGGTCCGTCTTCCGAAATTCTCGATGCCTTCGTGTTTGGCAGTACAGAAGTCGGTGATGAGTCGCTGCTCAGTGGCAAGGCAGGCAAGCACACCCTCTACTGGGGGAGAGTCTTCTGTCCTTTGCCCATGGCAACAGTTATGGGCAATCCGGACTTGATATTTCCAAGGCGCTGGCGGTACCCGGAACGGAAGCCAAAGAGCTGTTTATTCCGCGCAATCAGTTGTCCGCGAGCTTCACGCTCAACCCGGAACTGACCCTCGGCGCGCAGTATTTTCTGGATTGGGACGCCGCGCGGCTGCCGGAATCCGGCACCTACCTTGGCTTTAACGACGGCATCCAGAATGGCGGGCACAATCTATCGTTGATCGGTGCACAGAACCCTCGCTTTGGTACGCCCGGCCCATTGGGCGCCAATCAGTTTTTGCGGCTCAACAACGGTCACACGTTCACCCCAGACAAGCACGGTGACTTCGGTTTGATGGCCAAGTGGAGCCCTGAGTGGCTGCAAGGCACCCTCGGTTTCTACTACCGCAAAACATCCGACATCCTGCCGAACCTGGTCTTGCAGCCAACCGCAGTAGGTCCTGCGCAACTGATCTCCGGCAACATCGGCAGCTACAACCAGTTCTACGTCGATGACATCGATGTCTACGGCCTCAGCCTGTCGAAAAGCATCGAAGGCGTCAGCGTCGGTCTCGACCTGAACTATCGCCACAACATGCCGTTGTCCAGCGTGCCGGCAACGGTCAGTCCGGCGGCAGGTGCTGCCGGTTTACCGGGCTTCATCAGCAACTTCGATGGTGACAACGGCGTGGCCCGAGGCAACACCGTGCACGCAGTACTGAACGGCTTGACCACCTTCGGTGCGACTCCCGTTTGGGACAGTTCGACCTTGCTGGTCGAACTCGCCTACAGCCGTTGGCTGGACGTCACCGAGAACAAGCAATTGTTCAAAGGCGAAGACTGGTATCACGGCGTCGACAAGGTCAGCAAGGACAACTACGTCCTGGGCGTCAACTTCAACCCGACCTGGTACCAGGTGTTCCCCGGCATCGATATGTACTTGCCGGCCACCTATAACGTCGGGCTTTCGGGCAACTCGTCGGTTCAGCTCGGGGGTAACAAGGACTCCGGAAGTTACTCGGTGGGTGTCGGCATGGACGTGCACAACCAGTACCGGTTTGACCTGAAGTACGTAGACAACTTTGGTCCGTTCGACACCTGCGATTCCGCCGGTAGCGCGGGTGCACAAGGCGCGGGCGCCGCACCTGGGGCCAATGGTCAATACAACTGTGTACCGGGGCAGACCACCGCGTTCAGCGGTACACAGCCTCAGCTCAAGGATCGGGGCATGGTCACGTTTACGTTCAAAACGACCATTTGATCGAAGTCTTTGCTTGATAGCAGGAGTCACTCCATGAAGTTCGTCAACACGCTATTGTTCACTGCCTTGACCGTTGCCATTGCTGGCGCGGCACACGCTGCAGTTTCCCCTGATGAAGCAGCCAAACTGGGCAGCAGCCTGACCGCCGTCGGCGCTGAAAAAGCCGGCAATGCCGACAGCACCATTCCGGCCTACACCGGTGGTATCACCACACCGCCGGCCAGCTTCCAGGCCGGCAGCTCCTTCCGTCCGGACCCTTTCGAGGCTGACAAGCCACGTGCAGTCGTCGACGGTAAAAACGTCAGTCAATTCGCCAACAAACTGACCGCGACCACGCAAGAATTGCTCAAACGTTACCCAACGTTCCGGGTTGACGTGTTCCCGACCCATCGCAGTGTTGCACTGCCGCAGCGCTTGCTGGACAACACCGCGAAAAACGCCGTCGGCACTAAAACCCTCGAGGGCGGTGTAGCCCTTGAAAACGCGCTGCCGGGCGTGCCGTTCCCGATCCCGAAAGATGGCTATGAAGCCATGTGGAACCACCTGCTGCGTTATCAGGGTTATGCCACCAACTTCAAATACGATTCCTGGAACGTCGACGGTTCCGGCTCGGCGATTTTGGCTACGTCCGGTAACGCCTATCTCGAATATCCGCTCTACGATCCGAAGCGTACGGAGCCGGCGAAAGAGACCGATCTGTTCTTTAAGACCAAACTCTACTACCAGGCCCCGGCCCGTCGAGCAGGCGAAGCCATCCTGGTGCAGGATGCGGTCAACCCGCTGAAAATGGAGCGTCGTGGCTGGCAATACCTGCCGGGTCAGCGCCGCGTGAAACTCGCGCCGGACATCGCCTACGACACGCCGAACCCAGGTTCGGCCGGTGCCTCGACCTATGACGATGCCTGGGTGTTCAACGGTGCCATGGACCGTTACGACTTCAAGCTGGTCGGCAAGAAGGAAATGATCGTTCCGTACAACACCTACAAGCTGAACTATCACAAGGAAGCGGCGGACATCACCACGCCGCACCACGTCAACCCGGACCTGGTGCGCTGGGAGTTGCACCGCGTATGGGTGGTTGAAGCGACGTTGAAACCGGGCAAACGCCACATCTACAGCAAACGTACGTTCTACCTCGACGAAGACAGCTGGATCGCACTGGCTTCCGATGAATACGACGCCAGCGGCAAGTTGTACCGCGGCTCGTTTGCACACCTGGCTTACAGCTACGACGTGCAGGCGCCGAACTCCGACAACCACATGATTTATGACTTTGTCTCCGGCAGCTACAACATCACCGGCATCTACGGCCCGTATGGCGGCATCAAGTACATCGATCCGCTTTCGAAAGCGCAGTGGGCACCTGAATCACTGGCCGGTACGGGTATTCGCTAAGCCATAAACGCGGGTATTTTTTTGTCGCCGGCAGTGTGTCCTCGCACTGTTTGGCGGCTTTTTTTTCCGAGTGAACCTCATGAATGCATTTAGATGGATAACGCTCACTGCGCTAGCCGTGGCATTGGCCGTGCCATTTACCAGAGCCGTGGTCGCCGCGGATTTTGTCGACCCGCTGTCGAGCCCGGCGATTCAGAGTGAAAAAGCCGTTAATGGAACGTTCACCGGGGTGGCCCGTGCGGGTAAGCGAGTGATTGCTGTGGGCCAGCGCGGCCACATTTTTTATTCCGATGATAACGGCGTTCATTGGCATCAGGCTGAAGTGCCGGTGAGCTCCGATCTGGTGGCGGTGCAGTTTCCGAGCCCGACGCAGGGCTGGGCGGTCGGGCACGACGGCATTGTGTTGCACAGCGACGACAACGGTGAAACCTGGAAACGCCAGCTCGATGGCCGTCAGGTAGGGCAGATCATGCTCGAACACTATCAGCGGCAAGCGGTGCCGGATGATGCGTTATTAGCCGAAGCTCAACGAATGATCGATGAAGGGGCCGACAAACCTTTTCTGGATGTGTGGTTCGCCGACGACAAAACCGGCTACATCGTCGGCGCATTCAACCTGATTTTCCGTACCGAGGATGGTGGCAAGACCTGGCTACCGATGATGGACCGCACGGACAATCCGGGAGCACTGAACTTCTACGGAATGCGCGCCATCGGCGATGACCTGTTCATCGTCGGCGAACAAGGCCTGGTGTTGAAACTGGATCCGGCCACGCAACGCTTCGTCAACGTTCCGACGCCCTACAGCGGCAGCTATTTCGGTATCACGGGCAAACAAGGCGTTGTGCTCGTTTATGGCCTGCGCGGCAATGTTTACCGCAGTGTCGATCACGGATCGAACTGGGACAAAGTGGAGCTGGGCCTGTCTTCCAGCATCACCGCGAGCACGGTCACGGCAGACGGACGCATCATTCTGGTCAGCCAGGCGGGGCAAGTGCTGGTCAGTTCTGATGACGGCGTGACCTTCACGCAAACGCCACAACAACGCCTGGGGCCTGCTGCTGCGGTGCAGGCAACCGGGTCTGGCTCGGTGGTGGTCGCAGGCGCTCAGGGCTTGCGCCAGTTGCCGTACCAATGAGCCCACTTCACAGAATAAAAAGAGACGAGCCACGTCATGGGTAATTACAACCTCGATACGATGCCGGTGATCCGAGAGCTCAAGGGCTTCGATGCACGCTCCGGCAATTTGCTTGAACGCCTGATTTTCAATAACCGTCTGCTGGTGGTGCTGACTTGCCTGGTCGTCACCGTGTTGCTGAGCTATTTCGCGGCCACGCGGCTGACGCTCAATGCCAGCTTCGAAAAGATGATTCCGCAGAGTCAGCCGTACATCAAAAACTACCTGGAAAATCGCCAGTCCCTGCGCGGTCTGGGCAATACGGTGCGGGTGGTGGTGGAGAACACCAACGGCGACATCTACGACCCGAACTACCTGGAAGTGCTCAAGCAGGTCAACGACACCTTGTTCCTGACGCCGGGCGTGGACCGGGCGTGGGTGAAATCATTGTGGACACCGGCCGTGCGCTGGACCGAAGTGACGGAAGAGGGTTTCCGTGGCGGTCCGGTGATGCCAGACTCCTACGACGGCTCGGCCAGTGGCGTCGAGCAATTGCGCTTGAACATTGCCCGTTCCGGCATCATCGGCAGTCTGGTCGGCAACAACTTCAAATCGAGCATGATTGTGGTGCCGTTGCTGGAGAAAGACCCGGTTACTGGCGCTGCGATCGACTATCACCAGTTCTCGCGTATGCTCGAAGAACAGCTGCGTGACAAGTTTGAATTTGCAGGTTCCAGCGCGAAACACAAGGCGGGTGAAGAGGGCAAAGGCCCGATCAAGATCCGCGTCATCGGCTTCGCCAAACTGGTGGGCGATCTGATCGATGGCCTGCTGCTGATCATGCTGTACTTCGGCGCGGCCGCTCTGATTGCCACCGCCATCATTTATGCCTTCACCCGTTGCGTGCGCAGCACCACGCTGGTGATTCTGTGCTCGGTGGTGGCCGTAGTCTGGCAGCTCGGTTTGATCACCTTGTTCGGTTATGCGCTCGACCCATTTTCGATTCTGGTGCCGTTTCTGGTGTTCGCCATCGGCGTATCCCACGGCGCGCAGAAAATGAACGGGATCATGCAGGACGTCGGACGCGGCACCCATCAGCTGATCGCCGCGCGTTACACCTTCCGCCGCTTGTTCCTCGCCGGCCTGACCGCGCTGCTGGCCGATGCCGTGGGCTTTGCGGTGCTGATGCTGATCGACATTCCGGTGATCCAGGATCTGGCCGTCACCGCGAGCATTGGCGTGGCGGTATTGATCTTCACCAACCTGGTGTTGCTGCCGGTGCTGCTGTCCTATTGGGGCGTCAGTCCGAAAGCGGCGGCGCGCAGTTTGCGTCAGGAAAGCCAGGAGCGAAAAGGCAAAGGATTGGGCAATGTCTGGAGCTTGCTGGACCGCTTTACCGAACGGCGCTGGGCGACGGTGGCGGTGGTGGTTGCCGGGCTGCTGGCGGTGGGTGGCTTCGTGGTCAGCACGCATTTGAAGATCGGTGATCTCGACCCGGGGGCACCTGAGCTGCGTGCGGACTCGCGTTACAACCGTGATAACGCCTACATCACCGCGAACTACTCGCTGTCCAGCGACCAGTTCGCGGTCATGGTCAAAACCGCCAGCGAAGGCTGCCTGAAGTACGAAACGCTGGTGGAAGCGGACCGCCTGGGCTGGTTGCTGCAACAGCAACCGGGTGTGCAAACCACTGTGTCGCTGGTCAATGCCGTGAGGCAGATTACCGCCGGTTCCTACGAGGGCAACCCGAAGTGGCTGACCATCGCCCGGAACCAGAACGTACTGAACTACGGTGCGCAGCAGGCCTCGGTGAACAACCCCGAATTGTTCAACAACGACTGCTCAATGATGCCGGTGATCGCTTATCTCTCGGATCACAAGGCCGAAACCCTCGATCATGTGGTGAAGATTGCCGATCAGTTCGCCCGGGAGCATAGCAATGGCGATCGCCAGTTCATGCTCGCTGCCGGCAGCGCCGGGATCGAAGCGGCGACCAACATTGTTGTGCGCGACGCCAACCGCACCATGCTGTTCTACGTGTACGGCGCGGTGATCGTGTTGTGTTTCATCACCTTCCGCAGCTGGCGCGCGGTGGTGGTGGCGGTCGTTCCATTGATGCTGACGTCGATTCTCTGCGAAGCGCTGATGGTCTGGCTGGGCATGGGCGTCAAGGTCGCGACCTTGCCAGTCATCGCACTGGGTGTCGGCATCGGTGTTGACTACGCGCTGTACCTGCTCAGCGTCCAACTGGCGCAACAACGTGCCGGTCTGTCGTTGACCGAAGCCTACAAAAACTCCGTCGCGTTCACCGGCAAAGTGGTGGCGCTGGTCGGCATCACCCTGGCGGCAGGTGTCATTACCTGGGCCTGGTCGCCGATCAAATTCCAGGCGGACATGGGCATCCTGCTAACGTTCATGTTCATCTGGAA
>NZ_JAEKFH010000002.1 GCF_016650695.1 Pseudomonas sp. TH41
GAACCACACATCCAGAAAAGGTTTGTCGGCCCCTTCATCGATCATTCGTTGAGCGTCAGCCAGCAGAGTGTCATCCGGTGCCGCTTGCTGCCGATAGTAGTCCAGCATGATCTGCCCGACCTGACGGCCATCGAGCTGGCGCTTCCAGGTTTCGCCGTTGTTGTCGCTGTGCAACACAACGCCGTCGTGCCCGACAGCCCAACCCTGCGTCGGGCTCGGGAACTGCACGGCTACCAGGTCGGAGCTCACCGGAACTTCAGCCTGGTGCCAGCGGACGCCAGCATCGTCGGAATAAAAAATATGCCCACGCTGGCCCACGGCGACCAGGCGTTTACCCGCAGTGGCCAATCCGGTGAACATCCCGTTTATGGCTTTTTCGCTTGGAATCGCCGGGCTTGACAGCGGGTCGACAAAATCCGCGGCGACCACAGCTCTGGTAAATGGCACGGCCAATGCCACGCCTAGCGCAGCCAGCGTTATCCATCTAAATGCATTCATGAGGTTTACTCGGCAAAAAAAGCCGCCAGACAGTGCGAGGCACACTGTCGGCGACAAAAAAACACCTGCGT
>NZ_JAEKFH010000003.1:0-327500 GCF_016650695.1 Pseudomonas sp. TH41
TCCAGTCATTATATTTGATATTGGCGGTTATTTTGCTCCCTATATCGATGAGATATCAGCCTCGCTGGGTGAACGGTTACTATTAGTACTCGAAGATACTGCCAATGGTCACAAAAAATATCAAGACACTCAATATTTTGCTAATAGAAGACGTTTTAAGTCGGTAGCATATGACTCCTATAAGATGGCAGAAAATGTAATGGTGGCAAACATTATGCTGGCGCATCTGCCTTCGTTCGTTACAGATTGGTCAAAATATAAACCTGCATTGGTTGTTGGTTACGGCAGAATTGGGCGCTCACTATGCTTTGGGCTAAGGGAGAGAGGAGTCACAAATATTGTAGTTATTGACTCAGACAAAGCACGTCTGTTTATGGCCGCCACTGAGGGCTTCGAGGCTTTAACTCATGCTGAGTTGGGCCTGTATGCTTGTTATTTTGAGTACTGTTTTTCTATGTCGGGGCAACATGGAGTTACCAAGAAAGTAGTCAGAGCGATGAATGATAATGGATATATTTCGGTCGTAACATCTTATGATGATGAGTTTGATCAGGAACTAATGGAATGTTTTGAGAGCGGTGATGGCTCATCTATTATGCTGGACGGAAAAAGAATTAATGTTGTAAATAAAGGAAGGCCAATTAATTTATCAAGCCATGCTGCGTTTGATGCGAGAAACTTATCTCTCCATTTTATTTTCGGAAAAATTCTCTCTGCTTTTTTAATCTCGTTAGGTTTGGATTTGTCCACTGATTGGGAGGACGAGGTATATCCAGACATTCTTGGTGAGATACGATAATACTTACATAGGGTAAGGAAATATGGAGATTGCTAGAATATCCGTTACGTTGATAGTCTCCAGGCTGGGCGAGATGATTGCGTCCCTCTTCTACTTTGCCTTTGTTGGGCATTTTATAGTTGATTCTCTGAGTCATGCTTCATTAGCCTGGGCTTTGGTTTCTTTTCTAACTGTTGTAGGGATTGGGTTTTTTTCAATATTGATGGTGAATGTGGCAGGTTCGACTGACTTAAATGCCAGCGGGGTTGCGCTTGATTTAAATGTCTCTTTCAGGTACGCATTTTTGTTTGGAGTATTTATTGCTGCTGGGGTGCTCCTATACGTTCTTAACACATGGAACTCCTCTGCTGCTAACGATAATTCTATAGGGCTTGAAGTACTACTGATATTTTCACTTTCCACCCCTGCTATTTACATACAAATAATTATATTCAATTTTTTTAATGCCATTAAACAAATAAAATATGAGCTCTTATACACGTGGACATTCAATGTGGCTGTTGTTGCAATGGGCGCTATTTTGGTCCTGACAGATATGGATTCGAATATTATTTATTTTGTGTCTGCATATGTTGTACTGAGGTGGCTTCTTGTTGTAGTAGCGTTCATTTTTTTTAGTCGAATAATCCACCGCTACATTTTCCGGTTTCGGTACTTACAGAGTATTCAGAGGGCAACGTACGCGGATTATTTTTATAAGGGACTTCCCTTGGCGCTATGCTTCGGCGGTGAAAGTCTTTTATTTTTTATTCTCTCGTTTGTTTCAAAAAGCTTGGGCGATGTAAGCCTCTCTGCTTATCAGGCATCCCTCCATTTTTTAAGCATCGTATACATGATTTCAATTGGAGTGGGGAATGCTGCCGGAATAATTGTAGCTCGCCACTATGTGCTAAAGGAATTTTCCTTGCTGAGAAAAACGTATTTTCAAGGATTGAAATTCGGATTTGTTATATTGACCCCTGTCTTGCTGGTTTGCTTTTTCTTCAATGAGAATGTATCGCTATTTTATACATCCGATGAAGCGATAAGGCGACTGATTGAAAGCAACATTCTGATCTCGATACCTTTTTTGGTTTTTGAATACGTTTATATTGTGACTCGGATGACATTAAGAAGCATGGAGGATGTTTGGGTACCAACACTCTTCACCATATCGTCTCTAAATATATTGGGAGTAGTTTTTTCTGTCTGCTTGCTTTCGTTTTATGAATATAGTGTTCGCTCTATATTTATTGCTCTTGTATTTTGTTCGTTTATTTTGATGCTGTTTTTGTTTTTTCGGCTGGGAACGATATTAGAAAAACATGGTACTCGCTAGCTTAGTACTGTGTCGTATGCCTATCGGTAGTCGGAGGCTAAACTTCTTATTATCGAATTTCTTGAACACTAGATGGAGAAATAAACATGGAAGGTTTAGCCATATCAATTAGCAATGCACATTATCTTGAACGGCAATCTCGCTTTGAATCGAATGCAAGAAGCTATCCACATAAATTTCCGATTGCGATCAAGTCAGCGCAAGGCGCGTGGGTAACCGATGTCGAAGGTAGGCAGTACCTCGATTGCCTGTCGGGTGCAGGAACATTAGCTCTCGGCCATAACCATTCGGCCGTCATCGGTGCTATACGAGATGCGCTCGACCACCAATTGCCGTTACACACACTCGACTTGACGACACCTATAAAGGACGCATTCTGCGAAACCGTGCTCAAGTTGCTTCCAGGTTCACCAGAGGACTGGCGACTGCAGTTCTGCGGTTCGACAGGCGCCGACGCCGTAGAGGCCGCGCTTAAGTTGGCGAAAATTGCTACGGGCCGTTCCGGCATCATAAGTTTCTGCGGCGCATACCACGGGATGACGCACGGAGCCTTGAGCGTGACCGGAAACCTCGGACCGAAAACATCCGTGGGCGGTCTGATGCCCGGGGTACAGTTCCTGCCCTACCCATATTCATATCGTTGTCCGCTTGGTATTGGCGGCGAAGCCGCTGTCATTGCCTTGGGCGTGTTAGTCGAGCGTTTCCTCGATGACGTCGAGAGCGGCGTCATCAAGCCGGCAGCAATCATCGTCGAGGCCATCCAAGGTGAAGGCGGCGTCATTCCTGCGCCAGTTCCATGGCTGGTAAAACTACGCGAGGTCACACGACGACACGGCATCATCCTGATACTTGACGAAGTGCAAGCGGGAATCGGACGTACCGGGCAATGGTTCGCTTTTGAACACGCGAAAATCGTTCCCGACATGATCGTGCTGTCGAAGGCGATAGGTGGTGGTCTTCCGTTATCGCTGGTGGCCTACCAGGCCGGGTACGACGTTTGGTCGCCGGGCGCACACGCCGGCACATTTCGAGGCAACCAACTTGCGATGGCTACCGGACAAGCAACGCTCGACATCATGGCTAAGACAGGCGTGCTCGACAACGTCCGTTCGGTCGGCGCTGCGCTGGAACACAGTCTCATGCACCTGCAGCGACGCTTCCCATGCATGGGTGACATTCGCGGCCGCGGTCTGATGCTTGGCATTGAAATCGTCGATACCGAACTATCCCCCGACTCACTTGGCAGTCATCCCGCCCATCCACGATTATCGCAAGCGCTACAACGAGCCTGCTTCGACAATCAATTGATTGCCGAGCGCGGCGGCCGGCACGGCGCGGTCCTGCGTCTTTTACCTCCGTTGACATTGACACATCAGGAAGGGGACATCGTGATCGAACGGCTGGAGGCGGCACTGGAAACGGCAACGCGTGCCGTGCAGGAGGCGACAGTCCATGCCTGAGTTGCCGACCAAAGGAATGACCACCGCCGATCAGCAGGGATCGGCAGCCTACAGTCTTCTGATGACAAAGGCTGTCGATACTGCGAGCAGATGGCTCGAAACAGGTACGTTGTTCGACGGAATGCGGCCCGATACGCTGCAAAGACAGTTGTCGAGTCTCGATATTTTTCCCGAACATGGCGTCGGCGACGAGCAAGCTCTAGCCGATGCTGCTGCGCATTTTCTTGACCATGCGCTACAGGTCCACCATCCACTCTGCGTCGCGCATTTGCACTGTCCGACAACGCTCGCTTCTCAAGTTGCCGAGGTGTTGATCAACGTAGCGAACCAGTCGATGGACTCCTGGGACCAGAGCCCATCTGCCACAGTCATCGAGCAGCATCTTGTCAGCGCACTTCGAGCACGTATTGGCTACTCGGCTAACGACGCTGGTGTGTTGACTAGCGGTGGTACGCAAAGCAATTTAATGGGCCTGATGCTTGCTCGTGATCGTCATGCCTTGGTTCACTTGGGTGTTAACGTCAAGGAGGATGGGCTTCCGGTCGACGCGCAGCGCATGGTCGTGATCTGTTCAAGCCAGGCGCATTTTTCGGTTCAGCAATCGATGTCCTTGCTCGGCCTGGGCAGGAGCGCTGCCATATCCGTGCCGTGCGACGATGAAGGCAGACTGGCCGCAGGCGACGTCGAGCGTACGCTGTCCAGACTAACAAGCGAATCGCAGGTGCCATTCGCAATCGTCGCTACCGCCGGTACGACGGATACAGGTGCAATCGACCCTATCGGTGCACTTGCCGATATCTCGCAGGCCCATGGACTGTGGCTCCACGTGGACGCCGCATGGGGTGGTGCGTTGCTCCTATCAAAAAAATATCGCGATCGTCTGCAAGGTCTTGAGCGTGCTGACTCGGTCACGCTCGACTTCCACAAACACTTTTTCCAAACCATCAGTTGCGGGGCATTCCTGCTTCGCGATGCGATGCATTTCGACCTGATGCGTACTCATGCGGAATATTTAAACCCAGTTGAGGATGATCGGGATGGCGTACCGAACTTGGTTGCAAAGTCCCTGCAAACAACTCGTCGATTTGACGCCCTGAAACTATGGATGAGTCTGCGCAGCCTCGGAACGACCCGATTTGCGGAGCTGATCGACCAAACAATTGATCTCGCTAGCGCAGTCGCCAAACGTATCGATACGTCACCATCATTCGAACTGGTCAGCCGCTCGCAACTGTCAAGCGTCTTGTTCCGGATCCACAGGCCCTTCTGCGCTGACGCAGATCGGGATGCGGTGCACAGTCATCTCGCGCAGACATTGCTTGATCGAGGCATTGCCAATCTTGGTGTCACCCGCCACGACGGTCTAATAGCATTGAAGATGACGTTATTGAACCCACGAACCACATTGGTAGATATCGATATGTTGCTCGCGACCATCGACTTGCTTACCGACGCCTATCTAGAAGAGCAGGCATGACAAATTCCGTGCGCGCAGACGCGGATGAAGGCCAATGACATTGTTGATGTCACGCCGGACGAAGTGCCACGGATCATGCAGGTCTATGGCGTGAAAACGTTGATTCATGGGCATACCCATCGCCCGGCCATTCACAAGTTGCAGATCGGCGAGCAAGCGGCCAGGCGCATTGTGTTGGGGGATTGGGATCGTCAAGGATGGGCGTTGCAGGTGGACGAGCAAGGGTTTGCGTTGGCGCCTTTTGATTTCGCCCCGCCACCGCAGTTGGCAGCACCCGCTAACTGACTACCCAACACCAAACCCTGTAGGAGCGAGCTTGCTCGCGATGGTGTGTCAGGCGACTCAATGTAGCTGACCCACCATCGCGAGCAAGCTCGCTCCTACAGGGGCTGTGTTTAGTGACCGGCCGCTTCCGGCCCGGCCTTCGCCGCAAACGGCGGTTTCGCCAGCCATACAATCAGTATCAGCCCCATAAACCCCCACCCCAGCAACGTGAAGTAATCCACGGTGGAGAGCATGTACGCCTGGCTGGTCAGCACATGATCCAGCTGGGCATACGCCGGATTCCCCGCTCCGCCCAGGGTGTTCAAGGCATCCCGGGTCGCCGGGTCAAAGGTGGTGATGCTTTCACTCAAATACGCATGATGTTGATCCGCCCGACGAATCCAGATCCACGTCGTCAGCGACGCCGCAAAACTACCGCCCAACGTCCGCAGGAACGTTGCCAGGCCTGCGCCGTCGGCGATCTGGCTCGGTGGTAAATCAGACATCAAAATACTCAGGGTCGGCATGAAGAACAGCGCCACGCCAATCCCCATAAACAGCTGCACCAGGGCGATGTGCTGGAAATCGACTTCGTTGGTAAACCCGGCACGCATGAAGCAACTCAAGCCGATGCAAAGGAACGCGCCGCCCGCCAGTAACCTCAGGTCGAACTTGTGGGCGTATTTGCCGACAAACGGCGACATCAACACCGGCAGAATCCCGATCGGCGCCACCGCCAGGCCGGCCCATGTCGCGGTGTAGCCCATCTGGGTTTGCAGCCATTGCGGCAGGATCAGGTTGATGCCGAAAAATCCGGCGTACCCCAACACCAACACCAGGGTGCCGATGCGGAAGTTGCGGTAAGCGAACAACCGCAGGTTCACCACCGGGTGTTTGTCGGTCATTTCCCAGATCACAAACACCGCCAGCGCAATCACTGAAATGGCCGCGCCAACGACGATGAAGCTCGACTCGAACCAGTCGAGGTCGTTGCCCTTGTCGAGGATCACCTGCAACGCGCCGACGCCAATGATCAGCGTAATCAACCCCACGTAATCCATCGGCTGGTAACTGGTCTCCACCGGCCGCGTCTTGAGCTGCGAACGCACCACCATCACCGCGAAAATCCCGATTGGGACGTTGATAAAGAAGATCCACGGCCAGCTATAGCTGTCGGTAATCCAGCCGCCAAGGATTGGGCCGGCAATCGGTGCCACCACCGTAACCATCGCCAGCAACGCCAGGGCCATGCCACGCCTGGCGGGCGGATAGACCGCGATCAACAGCGTCTGGGTCATCGGGTACAACGGGCCTGCCACCAGACCTTGCAAGACACGGAAGCCAATCAACTCCGGCATCGACGTGGAGATCCCGCAAAGAAACGAGGCCAGCACAAACAGAATCGTCGCCCAGAGGAACAGCTTGACCTCACCAAAGCGCCGGCTGAGCCAACCGGTCAGCGGCAGCGCGATGGCGTTGCTCACGGCGAACGAAGTAATCACCCAGGTGCCCTGCTCCGAACTCACGCCCAGGTTGCCGGAAATCGTCGGCAGCGCCACGTTGGCAATGGTGGTGTCGAGCACTTGCATGAAAGTCGCCAGCGACAGGCCAATGGTGCTGAGCACCAGGCTGGGCGGCGTGAAAGACGCGTTATTGCTCATCGCGAATCCTTTGGAACCTGATGGGTGCTGCGCCTGTTACAGACGCAGCGGACCTTGTGGGAGCGAGCCTTTGTGGTGAGGGGATTTATCCCCGTTCGGCTGCGAAGCAGACGTCAACTCATTAATGCGGTTGGACTTTGAAGTGCTAGGGCCGCTTCGCGACCCAACGGGGATAAATCCCCTCACCACAAAGGCTCGCTCCCACAGGGTCGGTGTGATGGCATCAGCGTTGAACGGTTTTACTGACCGCAGCGCTGTTGTCGTGGATCAACTGGGTGATCATGGCGTCAGCCTCGGCCAACTGACGGTCGTAGACGTTAGTGCTGAACGAGGCCTTTTGCGGCGGCTGTTGCGCCAGTACCGGGCCGCTCTGGTCGCGCAGGTTCACGTCGACCTGAGTCGACAGGCCGACCCGCAACGGGTGCTTGGCCAGTTCTTCGGCGTTGATGTGAATCCGCACGGGCACACGCTGGACGATCTTGATCCAGTTGCCGGTGGCGTTCTGCGCCGGCAACAGGGCAAACGCGCTGCCGGTACCGGCGCCGAGGCTGTCGATGGTGCCGCTGAATTTCACGTCGCTGCCATAGAGGTCGGCCTGGATGTCCACTGGCTGACCGATGCGCATGTCACGCAGCTGGGTTTCCTTGAAGTTGGCGTCGATCCACAGCTGATCCAGCGGAATCACCGCCATCAACGCGGTCCCCGGCTGAACACGCTGACCGAGCTGCACAGAGCGTTTGGCCACGTAACCGGTGACCGGCGCGATCAAGGTGCTGCGGGAATTGTTCAGGTACGCCTGACGCAGTTGCGCGGCGGCAGACATCACGTCCGGGTGCGACGAAACCACCGTGTCATCCACCAGGGCACTGGTGGTTTTCAGTTGCTGCTTGGCGTTGGCCAGGGCGTTTTGCGCCGAGGTCAGGTCGTCGCGGGCGTGGGACAGTTCTTCCTGGGAAATCGCCCCGCCAGCGGCAAGGTTTTTCCGACGATTGAAATTGTCCTGCGCCTTCTGCACTTCAGCCTGTTGAGCGTTGACCTGGGCTTTCATGCCGTCGACGTTGCTGTACAAACCGCGAACCTGACGAACGGTACGCGCCAGGTTGGCCTGGGCACTTTGCAGGCCGACTTCGGCGTCGTTCGGGTCGAAATTGATCAGCACCTGGCCTTCATGGACCAGGTCGCCATCGTCGGCGCCAATGCTGACCACGGTGCCGGTGACCAGCGGGGTGATTTCCACCACGTTGCCGTTCACGTAGGCGTCGTCGGTGCTTTCGTTCCAGCGACCATAGAATTCGTGATAGCCCCAGACGCCGACACCGGCGAGGATCACCACGATGGCCAGTACCACCAGCATGACTTTACGTTTACGCGGGTTGCTGGTGTCTTGAGCGTTGTCAGGCGCTTGATCAGTTGGAGCAGGAGTTGTTTCGGCAGTGGCCATGACAAATACCTTGAATTAGTGGGTCAGCGTGGCTGGGGTTGTTTTGGCGGTGGCCAGGGTCTCGCCCTGGAAGCCGCCACCCAACGCCTGCATCAGTTGGATCGACAGGTCGATCTGCTCGGCATTCAGGTTGGCCAACTGACGCTGGGCCTGGAGCAATTGCTGTTCGATGCTGAGCACGTCCAGGTAGTTACCGATGCCGGAACCGTACCGCTGGACCACGGTGTTGTAAGAATCCTGGGCGATGTCGGTGGCGTGCTGCTGAGCACCAATCTGCCGGCCGATATCGCGCAACTGGTTGATGGTGTCGCTGACATCACCCAGAGCTTTCACCAGGCTTTTGTTGTACTGCGCCACCGCGAGGTCGTAATCGGCGTCGCGGGAATCGAGGTTGGCGCGCAGGCGGCCACCGTCGAAAATCGGCACCGAGATCGTCGGCGCAATATTGAAGAAGCGACTGGCCGAACCGAACATCGCGTCCCCCAGTAAAGATTCGGCACCCGCCGCCGCACTAAGGTTCAGGTTGGGATAAAACTGTGTTTTGCCGGCGGCGATGTTTTTGCTCGCTGCCTCAACCCGCCAGCGTGCAGCCACCAGGTCTGGACGACGACCGAGCAATTCCGCCGGCAGCACCGATGGCAACGCCACGGCACTGGCCTGAAGGATTTTCGGGCGGGCGATTTCATTGCCACGATCCGGGCCTTTGCCGAGCAGCACGGCCAAGGTGATTTTGGCGCTTTGCAGGCGTTTCTCGGCGTCGATCAGATTGGCTTCGGACGTGGCTTCCAGGCTTTCGGTTTGCTGGAACTGGTACTGGCTGTCGATCCCGGAGCTCAGGCGACGCTGGCTCAGGTTGAGCATCTGCCGGGTCCGTTTGAGGTCGTCGCTCGCCAGGTCATAAACGATATGCGCCTGCCCCAAATCGTTGTAAGCACGAGCAACGTCGGCCGCCAGGGTCAACTGCGCGGCCTGTTGGTCGACTTCCGCTGCGCGGGCCTGGCCCAACGCGGCTTCCCAGACGTCACGCTGACCGCCCCAGAGATCAAAGTTGTAATTGAAACTGGCGCCGATGTTGCGCACGGTGGCGTAAGCATCACCTTGCCCGCGCGGGTCTTGATCCTTGGCCAGACGCGAACGGCTGACGCCGGCGCTGGCATCGAGCGTCGGCATCCGCGCGGCATCGGCGGCATAAGCGGCGGCGCTGGCCTGGTGAGCGCGGGCGTCAGCAATTTGCATGTCAGGGCTGTCGTGCAGGGCTTCGTGAATCAGACCGTCGAGCTGCGGGTCACCGAGGTTTTTCCACCAGTCGCTTTTCGGCCAGGCGGCGGGTGACAGGGTCACGCCGTTGAGGGATTGCCCGGCCTTGAGGTTTTTCGCATCGAGGCTGACGCCTTCGGTGGTCAGGCCGCTGTAGCTGGCGCAACCGGCCAGCGTCATGGCCGCCAGCACCAGGCTCAGGCCGGCACGCACGGTTTTACTGCTCATTTGTCACCTACCCGCAGCAGGGTGATCGAGTCACCGGCTGCCACCAAGATTTTTTTCAGGATCTGTTCCAGGGTGTCCAACTCTTGCGGCGTAATCGCCCCTGCCAGTTCATTCATGGCGTCGGCGCCGATGTGCGGCAAGCGGTCGGCGAGTTGCTGGCCTTCTTCAGTCAGCACCAACTGAACCTGACGGCGGTCCGCCTCGGAACGTTGCCGGGCGAGGAAACCTTTCTGTTCCAGACGATCGAGCATTCGGGTCATCGAGCCGCTGTCCAGCGACAGGTGCCGGCACAGCTCGGCCGGTGTATCGACGCCGAACTGGGCCATGATGATCAGCACTTTGAACTGCGCGGCGGTGATGCCGTGGGGTTCCATGTGCGTGTCGATGATCCGGTCCTTGAGCAATGCAGCGCGCCCGAGCAGGAGACCGAGATGGCAATTTTTGAATTCGTCTGGGGTGAAATGTTTCATCTGACCACCAATTAGCTGCCTAGGCAGAGAATGTATGACTAGATGTTACTGCCTAGGCAGCGAATGTCAACGGAATAGTTAGGTTGCTTTGTATTTAGGTGATTAGTGGCGGGAGGAAGTTGCTTCTGATCGACGAACGCAGCGCCCCGTTCGCGAGCAAGCCCGCTCCCACATTAGATTTGTGTACATCACAGATCCAATGTGGGAGCGGGCTTGCTCGCGAACGGGGCGACTCGGTGCTGGAAGGAGCGGGGACCTAAAAGTCCCGCTTATAGAAAATATCCAGCGAACTCGCCACGCCGCCCGCCGCTTCGAGGTAGACCTTCTTGCTCAGCTTGTAACGCAAGGCAATCGTGTTGGCCGGCTCAAACACCCCGACGCCATAACGCAAGCTCAGCCTCTCGGAGAGATTGCCGCTGGCCACCACACTGGTCGTGTTGCCACTGCCCTGGGTGTCGAGCTGGAAGTCCTGAATACCCAGGTTCTTGGCCAACCCGCTGGTCACCCCGGAGCTGCCCATCAAGCCCAACCCGAGCGCTGCCTGGGCGAGCATGTTGTTGTCTTCACCGCTACTGGCCAGCGGACGTCCCAGCACCAGATAGGACAACGCCTGTTCCTGGCTCATGGCCGGCTCGGAGAAGATCTGCGTGGTCGGCTGTTCGGCGCTGCCGCTCAGGCGAATGCCGGCGATGACGTCGTCGGTCTGGCGAATCGCTTCGATGTCCAGATAGGGCTGGTCGATGGGCCCGGCAAACAACAGCCGCGCCCGACGCACGGTCAGGCGCTGGCCGTAGGCCCGATAGCGCCCGTCGTTGAGCCAGAGTTCGCCGCGGGTGTCCATGTTGTCGCCGATGTGCACATGGCCTTGCAGGTTGGCAGTCAGGCCAAACCCGGCAAAGCTCAGTTTGTCGTCGCCGACCACCACGTCGATGTCCATCTTCATCGCCAGCGGCGGTTTACCCGCTTCGGTCTGTTGGCCGACGATCACCGTGTCACCGGAGACCTTGACTGTCGATGGCGGCAACTCGCGCACGGTAATTTCGCCCCTGGGCACCAGGACTTTGCCAGAAATGGCCAACTCGTCACCCTTCATCGAAATCTTCAGGTCCGGCGCCACTTCGAGCTTGGCGTAGGGCTCGACGGTGACGGGCAATTGCGAGCCTTTGAGCGTCAGATCCACCACCAACGCCTGCCCCCAGGCGATGTTACCGTTCAAACTGCCCTGCCCGGCCTTGCCGCTTTTCCAGCCGCCGTTCAATTGCACGGTTTCGCCAGCGATCACGGCTTGAAGCTGCAAGGCTTGAAGCTCGATTGGCAGTTCCGGCCCGGACACCTCACCGTCGCTGAGCAGCAGATTACCGTTGACCTGAGGTGCCATCAGCCCACCAGAGATCGTGCCGTTGCCATTCAAACGGCCCGTGAGTTTCTCGACCATCGGCACAAACGGCCGCGCCACCGACACGTCCAGTCCACTGAGACGGAACGAGCCGGTCAGCGGTTTGTTCTTCGGCAGCGGATTGATCTGCGCCTGCACCATCAACTCTCCGAGCTTGCCGCCGACGAAGTTGAGGTCCGTGTCGATACGTTTGGGCGTGAGTTTGCTGGTGAGCTTCAGCGTCTGGTACGGGAAGTCCAGCCACTGATCCTTTTCCTTCATGCGCAAGGTGCCGCCGCTGGCATCAATGCTGATCTGACCGTTCGGGCCGCTGGCGGGCAGGTCCAGCTGCACGTCGGCATTGAGATTGCCTTTCCAGGCAAAATCCTTCGGTAACCACTGCGCCAGGCTATCGATCGGGAATTGCTTGAGGTGGTATCGCAGCTTCGGCTCAGGTATCAAACGCTGGTCTTCACCGCACAGGCTGGCCGGGCCGGACATCCAGCAATGCGCGCCGAAGTTGATCTTGCCGTCTGCCAACCGCTCCAGTTTCGCCGGCCCTTGCAGCTTCCAGTCCTGACCACCGGCCTGGATATCGCCGCTGGCCAAGCGTCCACGCCAATTGCCTTTATCCAGACTGCCATCGAGACCGAGCGCCAGTTTCAGTTTCGGCCCTTGCAGGTCGAGGTTGAGTTTCTGGTTTTTGATATCGCCCTGACCGCTGGCCGTCAGTGTGCCCAGCGAGGTGTCGCCGGCCTCAATGCCACTGCCCTTAAGGTCGATTTTCGCCCGTTGCGTGCTGTCGAGAGTCGCGTCAAGGTTCAAGCTTTGCAGGCGATTGTCTGCGAACGCCAGTTGCGTGCCTTGCAAACCGAGCTTGCCTTGCGGCGCCTTGAGCGTGCCGGCGACATCCACGTGGCCATTGAGTTGACCGCGCAGTTGCGGCCAAAGCTGAGCCAGGCGCGGCAGCTTGATATCGATCTGGCCGGCGAGTTTCTGTTGCAGGCTGCCCTTGCCGGTGATGCTGTTGTCACCCAGACGAATCTGCAGCGCGTTGAGGTTCCATTGCTCGCCACCGCCATCGGCCTTCGCCTGAATCACCGCCGGCTGGCCACGCAGTTTGCCCTTCAAATCGAGATCAGCAGTCAGGCTGAATTTTTCATTTTTCATCTCGCCATGGCTGCGCAACGGGCCTGCGAGCGTCCCCGGCAACTCCGCGACCCAATACGCCGGGTTGATGGCGGACACGTCGAGCGCGGTGTCCCAGGCAATGCCATCAGCGAATTGCAGGTTCAGGTGCCCTTCGGCCTTACCGTGCCCGGCTTCGAGTTGAATTTGTTGCAGGTAGATTTTCGTCAGGTCGCCGCTGAACGGGCTGCTCAGGCTGAACGCCCCGGCCGGGCCATCCAGTGCGGCGTTGAAGCTACCGAGGTATTTTCCGTCGGTGTAGGAAATGTCGCCTTTAAAGCTGCGCAGCGCGACTTCCGGTTCGTCAATCAGCGGGTAGAGGCGGTGCCACGGGAAGTCCAGCCAGTCGATTTTTGCGTCGGCGCTCAGGCCTTTGCTCCAGTCCAGTTGGCCGGTGAGTTTGAGGCTTTGTTTGTCGCTGGCGGTCAGGTCGAGGGCGGCAATCTGTGCGCCCTTGGCGTCGACCTTGCCTTGCAGCCGCAGGGCGACCGGGCCAAGTTCTGCGGGCAATGTGGCGTTGCCGATGAGCTGGTAACCGTTTTTCAGGTCACCGTCGCCGGTGAGCTCAAGCTGATTGAGTTGCAGGGTGTCCGGTAAATCGGCGCTGGGCTTGAAGCCGTCGGCAGTGATCCGCGCCTTGGCCGGCAGATTGTCCACCAGCGGTTGCAGCTCGCCGGTCAGTTGGCCGTTCAAGTAACCGCTGCTGTCGGCTTTCAGGCGCAGGGTTTTCAGCAAGTCGCCATCAACCTTCAGGGCCAACGCCCACGGCTCAGCGCCCGGGGCCGGCAGGGTCAGTGTGCCTTCGACGTTGAGCGGCCAGTTGCCGCTGGGTTGCAGCAGGCCGGAGAGGTTCAGAGTCAGCGCGTCACGTTGCAGGTGCACGGCATCGATCCGCATACCTTGCTCGGTCCAGTGCGCCGCCAGTTGCAAGCCTTTGAGTTCTTCGCTGCCGTTGAACAGCAAGCTGCCGACCTTCACGTCCCCCAGCTCAACCGCCAAGGGCAATTTCAGGTCTGGCAGCGTCATCGGCCCAGAGCTTTTTCTTCCGTGCCGGGTGGAAATTGCAGGCTGACCAGATCAGCCTGCAATTGCTCAATGCACAGGGTCATGCGCGTCAGGCACAGCGGCGACCAGGCGAAAATCACTCGGGTCAGTTCAACCCGGCTGCTGTCTTGCTGCCACAACAGATGATCGGCGCTCCACTGCCCGCCCAATCGGCCCTGGAAATTCTCCACGGTCAAACCCGGCACGAAGCCCAGCACCCAACGACTGCCCACTGCCGTCCCCAAGACCGTGGACAGGGTCAGGACGACCAGCATCAGCAGCATCGGAATCGCCAGCAACGTTATTTTCAAACCACGATTCAAAGCTCAGGCCCCATGGAAAAGTGCAGTCGAATGCCGCCGTCATCGTCCAAGGCATGGGCCAGGTCGAGGCGAATCGGCCCCACCGGAGACACCCAGCGCACGCCAATGCCGACGCCGGTCTTGAGGTTCGGCAGTTCGAGTGTATTGAACGCGTTGCCCTGGTCGATGAAGGTCGCGACCCGCCATTTTTCGGCAATGGAATACTGATACTCGACGCTGCCGGCGATCATGTAGCGCCCCCCGATGCGATCGCCCTCGGAGTTTTCCGGGGACAGGCTCTGATAGTCGTAACCGCGCACGCTCTGATCGCCACCGGCGAAAAAGCGCAACGACGGCGGCACTGATTTGTAGCCGTTGGTGGCGCTGCCGCCGACCTGCACCCGACCGAGGAAACGGTGTTTGTCGAAGACCGTGGTCAAGCCTTTGACCAATGCCGTGCCGTAAACCAGGTTGTTGTCCGAGCCCAGCCCTTCCTTGGCCACTTTGGTCGCGAATTCGAGACGATAACCGTTATGCGGGTCGATGCGATTGTCGCTTTTGAGGTAGGAATAGCTGATGCCAGGCATCAGCAAATTGCTCAGGCCAGAATCATCGCCAAGGCGATATTCCTCGCGCTGCCATTTGAGCGACACCACGCGTTGCCAGCCGCTGGGCAACTGGCTGTGCCACTCGGGACCGAGGGTCAGCAGCTTGCTCAAGCTGTCCTTGTCGGCGATTTCTTCGTACTGATAGCCACCGGCGAAACGCAGCTTGTCGGTCAGGGGCGGATCCAGGGGGACGTCGTAGAAAACACCGACGTTTTGCCGTGGCGCCGAGACTTCCGTCTCCCAGCCATAACTATCACCTTGGGGATTGACCCAATGCCGGGTCCAGTTGGCCTTGATCCGGGGGCCGACGTCAGTGGAGTACCCCAGGCCGAGCCCCATGGTCCGCGGCTTGCGGGTTTCGAGCTTGACGTCCACCGGGATCACATCGTCCTTCGACGCCGTTGGCGCAGCGTCCACTCGCACCCCTTCGAAATAGCCGCTCGATTGCAGGGCCTGATTGAGTTCAGCGATCAATTCGGAGTCATAAGGCGCGCCCGCCTTGAACGGCACCATGCGCTGCAGCAGGTCTTCGTCGAATGGCGTATCGCCTTCAAACGTGACCTTGCCGAGGGAATAACGCGGACCGCTGTCGTAGATCAACTCGATATCGGCGACGCCGGCTCGCGGGTCGACCAATAATTTTTGACTGGTAAAGCGGCCGTTGAAAAAGCCATAGCGCGACGCCTGATTCTGGATCAGCCGCTTGGCGTCTTCGTACTGGCCATGGTTAAGCACCGCACCGGTTTTCAGCGCATCACTTTTGGGCACACGAAAGGATTTGAGGGAAGCGGCCGGCCCGTCAATGCGCACGGTGACGTTGCGCAAATGGATCGGTTCTCCTGGATCGATGGTGAGCACCAGGCGCGGCGTCTTGCCGCCCTTCACGTCCGTCTCGATCTGCGGCTGGTAATAGCCCAAGGCCTGGGCGGCCTTGCGTGCCTGTTCTTCGGCGCCACGACTGAAGCGCAACAAGGCTTTTTCGTCACGATCGCCGAGGCTGCCGATATAGCCCTCTATATTGGCTTTCAGTTCATCGTTGGACGGTTTGACCCGCACATCCAATTCACTTTGGGCCAGCGCTGCGCAGCTGAAAATCAGCATCAGCACGCCGCTGGTATTTCTTCCTGGAAACTTCATAGGCGCGGATGCTATCACGAGCTTGGGAGCGTGATAGAGCCTGGCGTGCGCGGAAAGTTCGACCTCTATGCCGTAGCGGTTTGCAGCACCTGAGGATTGGCATGGAAAAACACATGCTCGCGTATCGGTCCGATGGCGACCTCGCCGATTTCCTCATAGCCCTGACGCTTATAGAACTCCAGATAACGCGGATTCCCGGTGTCGAGGATGACGCCCTGAGAGTGTTCATCCACCGCACACCAGTTATGGACGGCTTGCAGCAGTTGCTCGCCGAAGTGCTTGCCCTGGAATTGCGGATGAATCCCCAGCAATGGCAGCACATGCACCGCATCGGACGGCACGCAGGCCGCCACGGCATCGTGATACTCGAGGTAGCGGCGGGTGCAGCGGAAACCGGTACTCAGCACCATGCGCAGGCGCCAGGCCCAACTTTCGGTGATGCCCAACCGACGTTGCGGCGGTGCGATCAGCGCGATACCGATCAACCGATCGTTGACCAGCAGGCCGATGGCCGGCAGGTCCTGAAGAAAGTGTTGTTTGACCAGTTCACGCACGGTGGCGCGGACCCGCTGTTCATAACCGGGGCGTTCGGCTTCGAACAAGTAGCCGAACGTCGGTTCGTGCCGGTAGGCCTGATAGAGCAGGGAGCGAGCTTCGCGGGAATAGCCGCTGTCGAGCATGTGAATATCGGCGATGGCGGTCGAGGTTTCAGGCATTACGGTTGATCTCCCCTGGGCGCAGCTCAAATGGCGGCGCTCTCATTGGTACGAGCCTATAAACATCCGCACAGTTCCTGGCTGATCCAAATCAGTGTGGATGCTTAAGCCGTCTTCGCGAGCAAGCCCGCTCCCACAAGGTATAGACCAGACTGAAGAAATTCGATGGGCTGTACAGCGAGCTAATGTGGGAGCGGGCTTGCTCGCGAAGAGGCCAGTACTGACGAAACAACACCTACAGACAAATGAGATTCACCTCACCCCAACACTGGCCCGATTCCTACAGGTCAGCTAGCATCGCCCTTTTGCCAGGACTGCCGACCATGAAGATCGTCTCCTTCAACATCAACGGGCTGCGCGCTCGCCCCCATCAGCTGGCGGCGCTGATCGAAAAGCACCAGCCAGACGTGATCGGCCTGCAGGAAACCAAGGTCCACGACGACCAATTCCCGTTGGCCGAGGTTCAGGCGCTGGGGTATCACGTGTATTTCCATGGGCAAAAAGGTCATTACGGCGTCGCCCTGCTCTCGCGCCAGGAGCCGATTGACCTGCACAAAGGTTTTGTTACGGATGAAGAAGACGCCCAGCGGCGCTTTATCTGGGGCACTTTCGCCGACGCCAATGGTGTGCCGGTGACCATCATGAACGGCTATTTCCCACAAGGCGAAAGCCGCGACCACCCCACCAAATTCCCGGCCAAGGAACGCTTCTACAACGATCTGCAGCACCTGCTGGAAAGCCAGTTCAGCAACGATCAGCCGTTGGTGGTGATGGGTGATGTGAATATTTCCCCGGAAGACTGCGACATCGGCATCGGCCCGGACAACATGAAGCGTTGGCTGAAAACCGGCAAGTGCAGTTTCCTTCCAGAGGAACGCGAGTGGATGGCTCGCTTGAAGAATTGGGGCCTGGTGGACAGCTTCCGTCACTTGAACCCGGAAGTGGCCGACCGTTTTAGCTGGTTCGACTACCGTAGCCGTGGCTTTGAGGACGAACCCAAGCGTGGGCTGCGAATCGACGTGATCATGGCATCCCATGGCCTGCTGCCGCGGGTGAAGGATGCGGGTGTGGATTACGAACTGCGCGGGATGGAAAAACCGTCGGATCACGCGCCGATCTGGCTTGAGTTGGCCTGATCCCTCGATTTCTGCACAAATCAACTGTGGGAGCGGGCTTGCTCGCGAAGGCGGACTGTCAGTCGACATTAATGTTGAATGACACACCGCTTTCGCGAGCAAGCTCGCTCCTACACTGTTGGTAACTGTCATCTTTCGGAAACCTTACTGACTTATTCTCCCGGCACTTCCTTTGGCTTATAAGGTGCCGGCATGACGCTGCGCGTGTTATTCCTGTTGATGCTGGGCGCCTGGCTGCCGATGACCGCTACGGCCGGCGGTCTACCGACGCCCGAACAGGGCCCGGCGCTGCGAATCCAGGGTTCCAACACCATCGGCGCGGCGTTGGGCCCGGCACTGGTCAAAGGCTTGTTGCGTGAACAGGGCCTGCTCAAGGTTCACAGCGAAACGCCGGAGACCGCCAACGAACTGCGCGTCGTCGGTGAAACGGTTGAGGGTCGCCGCGTCGTGGTGGACATCGCGGCTCATGGTTCCAGCACCGGATTCTCGGCGCTGAAAACCGGCACGGCCGATCTTGCTGCGTCGTCGCGTCCGATCAATGACAGCGAACTGGTAGGACTCAAGCCCTTGGGCGACTTGAAGAGTTCCGCTGCCGAGCAGGTCATCGCCATTGATGGGCTGGCGATCATCCTTCATCCACAAAACCCACTCAATCAACTCACCACTGAGCAATTGGCGCGCCTGTTCAGTGGCGAGACCAAGACCTGGGAAGAACTCGGCGGCACCGGTGGGCCGATTCATTTGTATGCGCGGGATGACCAATCCGGTACCTACGACACGTTTAAAGAGTTGGTCCTCAGCGGTCGTGGGAAAACCCTGAGCGGCGCCGCGAAACGCTTCGAATCCAGTGAACAATTGTCCGACGCGGTCAGTCTCGACCCCCAAGGTATCGGCTTCATCGGCCTGCCTTACGTGCGAGAGGCCAAAGCCGTCGCGATTGTCGATGGTCAATCCCAGGCCATGTTGCCGCTCAACAGCCTGATCGCCACGGAGGACTATCCGTTGTCGCGCCGACTGTTCTTTTACCTGCCGCCTAACGGGAAAAATCCCTGGGCCCAAGCGCTGGTGGCGTTTGCCCAGAGCAGCAAGGGCCAGGCCATCGTCGCGGCCAATGGTTTTATCGCACAGACCGTCCAGGCCATGACCGTCACGCCGAATGCGCTGATGCCCGAGGGCTATCAGGCGCTCAGTCGCCATGCCCAACGGCTGTCGGTGAATTTCCGGTTCGAGGAAGGCAGCGCGACCCTGGATAACAAGGCTCGGCAGGACCTGTCACGGGTACTCGACTATATAAAGCAGCGTGACAAAGCCAATCGGCAGGTGACACTGGTGGGGTTTGGCGATGCCAAGAGTGACCCGGCACGCGCTGATCTGTTGTCAAAACTGCGGGCGATGGCGGTGCGACGGGAACTGGTGAAAAGCGGTGTGGTGTTGCGCGAGATTCGCGGCTTTGGCGCCCAGATGCCGGTGGCAGCCAACAGCGCGGATGAGGGGCGGATCAAGAATCGGCGGGTTGAGGTGTGGGTTTACTGACGGCTTGACGGACTGTAGCAGCTGTCGAGCTTGCGAGGCTGCGTTCGGCGGCGCAGCCGTCGTGAAATCGGGCGGTGTGGTCTTTCAGGTAGACCGCGTGTGTCGGGTTTGCGACGGCTGCGCCGCCGAACGCAGCCTCGCAAGCTCGACAGCTGCTACACAGCGACTACACGGGGCGAATCAGCCGAGCAGTTTTTCCAGTTGCGCCGTGGTGTCCACCGCGCCCATTGTCTTGGCGGCATCCAGTGCCGAAACGCCATTGGCATCCTTGGCTTTCGGATCGGCGCCCTTGCTGATCAGGTAGTCGACGATTTCGACGCGGTTGAACATCGCCGCCATCATCAGCGCAGTGCGGCCGTCAAAGGACGAACCTTCCACTTGCGCACCGCCTTCGACCAACGCCTTGACGACCGCCAGGTCGCCCTTGAACGCCGCGCCGGCAATCGGGCTCTGACCGTTGTCGTTGCGGATTTCCGGGTCAGCCTTGTGCTCCAGCAGGACTTTCACGGTCTCGACATGACCGTGGTAGGCGGCCAGCATCAACAGCGTGTCGCCCTTGTGGTTGCGCAGGTTAGGCGGCAAGCCCTTGGTCAGCAGCGCAGCCATCATGGCCGCATCGCCCTCGCGCGCCTTGTTGAATACCTGTTCGGCAAATTCAGCGGCTTCTTCGGGGGTCATCTGGCGGCTTTGGTCTGACATTGAAGCACTCCACGTTCAGTTATTCGCAAAGCCGACAGTTTCCCGAGCAGCCCCGAGACTGTCACTTCTTTTTTCTCATGCACGACCATAGCCACATTCAATAACGGTACTTGCCGCCCTGAATCTGCGCCAGCAGCTGTTCGGTGACTCGCACGTAAGTGTCGGTGCCCGGCAGCCAGGCGTAGATCGGATCGTCACCGGTTTTGCCCGGATCGAAGGCTTCATCCTTGAGCCGGGTTTTCTGGTATTTGAACGTCCCGGTGGTCTCCATTTTCACTTTCACCCGCAGGAACAGTGGCACCGCATAGGCAGGCAATTGCTGGCGGGCAAACGCCAGCAGCTCGCTGAAATCCAGGGTCGCCAAGGATTCGGCCGGCGTGATCGCCGCCATCCCGGCACGTCCGTTGGTGTTCTGAATCTCGACACCGTAGGCCACGGCCTCGGAAATGGTCGGGTGTTTGAGCAGGGTGTTCTCGACTTCAGTGGTCGAGACGTTTTCGCCCTTCCAGCGGTAGGTGTCACCCAAACGATCGACGAACCGGGCATGACCAAAACCGATGTTGCGCAGCAAATCACCGGTATTGAAGTAACGGTCGCCCTTCTCGAAGACGTCGTGGAGCACCACGGTTTCAGTCTCCTGCGGATCGGTGTAACCGTCGAGTGGCGCCTTGTCGTCGATTTTCGCCAGCAACAGCCCCTCCTTGCCCTTGGCCACTTTGCGCATGAAACCTGTTGTGTCACGCGTCGGTGCGCCGCTGTCGTGGTCGTACGCCGCCAGCTCCCAGGACATCAGCGAAAAACCGACGGTGTTGTCGAAGTTGAGGATATTGGTGAAACCAATATTGCCGTCGCTGGCGGCGTACAGCTCACAGATGTGGTTCACGCCAAAACGTCTCTTGAACTCGCCCCACGCGCCCGGGCGCAGGCCGTTGCCGATCATTTTCGTCACGCCGTGTTGACGGTCGTTGGCGCTGGGGGGTTGATCCACCAGGTAGCGGCACAATTCGCCGACGTAGCCGAGGGTGGTCGCGCGGTAATGGCGCACGTCGCTCCAGAACTGACTGGCGCCGAACTTGCGGCGGATGGCAAACCCGGAGGCGCCGCTGATGGCCGAACCCCAGCACACGCAAAGCCCGGTGGCGTGATAGAGCGGCAACGTGCAATAGACGACATCCTCCGGGCGCATATCCAGCGCGATCATTCCGAAGCTCACGAAACTGCGCATCCAGCGACCGTGCTTGAACACACCTGCCTTGGGCAAACCGGTGGTGCCCGAGGTGTAGATATAGAAACAGGGGTCGTCGAAGAACACCTGCTGGCTGCTGGCGGGGTTATCGTCGCAACCGTCGGCGCAGGCGGTCATCAGGTTGATGAAACCGTTGGGCGCAATGCCCGGATGGTCATAGGTATTTTGATCGGCGACAAACCAGGTGCGCGTCGCCTCGATCGCCACTCGCTCGCGGATGGCTGAATACGCCGGGACCAGCTCTTCGCCCACAACAATCGCCGCCGGCACCACCAGGTTCAAGCTGTGAGCCAGGGCATCGCGCGTCTGCGCAGTGTTGAGCAAGGCGCTGATTGCGCCGACCTTGGCCACCGCCAGAATCGCTACCAACAGTTCCGGGCGGTTCTCGATGAAGACCGCCACCACATCGCCCTTGCCAATGCCTTGGGCAATCAGGTGATGGGCCATGCGATTGGCCCACTGGTTAACCTGTGAATACGTGAGCACCACCTCTCCCTGCAGCAAGGCCGGGCCATCGGGATTGCGCAAGGTTGCCTGCTCGAAGCTCCAGCCGAGACCACACGTTTGGGTCGGGTCCTTGACGTTCGCGACCTTCATGCCCTTCACCAATCGGGGAATGGCTTTGGCAATGGAAGGCAGCTTACGGAGCATCATGCCCCAGGTAATCGTGTCGCTCATTGATGCTCCCGTTGAATATTTTTATTGTCGGGCGGCGTTGAATGACCCCGAAAATACGTCAGCGGTTCTTGAGCTGTACACGCGGTTTTTGAAATGTTTTGTATCCGCGACCGATCCCCTGGACAGGGTGAGTATTGGCGAGGCAATTGGTTCCATCCAATTGTCGCCGACCACGCAAAATGCAGGATGCACGATGGCCATTCATGCAGATTGCACGAACGCGAAAAATGACAAAAAACTTAAAACATTGATTTACAACGACTTTATTAATTTCAAATGCTGGCACAAAGGCTGCAACTACCTCTCCATGCTTGCCAATCAAGTGCTAACGGAGCTGATAGACATGAGCCTGATCCAGGAAAAATTTTCGTCTTTGTTCTCCAACTTCGACGTGACCACCCAGGCGCGACCTGACGGTGGCATCTTGCTGACCTTGAGCAGCGCCGACGGTAAAGTGTTCAAACGCTCGATTTCCTACCAGCAATTGCATGCCGGTGACCAACTGTCGTGGGCGATTAGCGCCATTCGTCGCGACATTGCCGAACAGGCCAGTGAGCTGCCGAAAATCTCCATGCTGCAGAGCCAGCAACGGTTTGCCCTGCCGTCGTATCACTCGGCGTAAATCTGTGTAGGAGCGAACTTGCTCGCGAAGGACTTGAGAGCAACGCGTTTATTCAGAAAGAACGCGTTATCGTTAACGTCCCTCGCGAGCAAGCTCGCTCCTACAGATACAGGTCATGCACCGTAATTTGATGGATTGATCCGGGCAAAACTGTCCACGGTGACATGCCCCGCCAGTTCGCCACCCTCTCGGGCCAGCCCGCACGTCGCCATCCCGGCCACGCGCGCCGCGTCCAGCTCCTCGACGATGTCAGACAAAAACAGAATCTGCGACGCCTCAAGGCCAATGGCCTGGGTGATGCGCGCGTAAGACTGCGCTTCACGCTTGGGCCCGGACGTGGTGTCGAAATAGCCGCTGAACAGAGGTGATAAGTCACCCGCCTCCGAGCAACCGAAAATCAGCCGTTGGGCCTGAATCGAACCCGAGGAATAAACAAACAGCGTGTAGCCTTCCTGGTGCCAGCGTTTCAGCGCTTCAACGGCATCTGGATAAACATGACCCTTCAACTGGCCGGCGTGATAACCCTGTTCCCAGACCATGCCCTGCAACGCCTTGAGCGGCGTGGCTTTGCGATCTTCGGCGATCCAGCGCAAAAGAACCTCGATGACGCGCTCAACGTCGGCGTCCGGCTCATCACTGTCCCGGCGTACGGCGGCCAGTTGCTCGGCCACATCCGCGCGTGCGGCGTGCTGCCGAACGAACGCGGGAAGGTGTTTGGCGGCGTAGGGAAACAGCACGTCGAACACAAAACTCACCGCGCTGGTGGTGCCTTCAATGTCGGTGAGAATCGCTTTGATCGGCATCGGCTCAGTCCTCAAGACGCGGGAATTGGCTAGCGATGTCTTCGCCGGTGAAATTGGCCACCCAGCCGTCCGGGTTGTTGAACAGACGAATCGCGACGAAATGCGGATGCTCGCCCATGTCGAACCAGTGCTTGGTGCCGGCCGGCACCGAGATCAGGTCGTTCTTCTCACAGAGCACGGCGTAGACGTAATCGTCGATGTGCAGGGTGAACAAGCCACGACCCGCGACGAAAAATCGTACTTCGTCTTCGCCGTGGCGGTGTTCTTCGAGGAACTTGGCGCGCAGCTCGGCTTTTTGCGGGTGGTTGCTGTTCAGGCTGATCACATCGACCGTGATGTAACCGCGCTCGGTCATCAGTTTGTCGATCTGCTCCTGGTAGGCGCGAATCACTTCTTCCTGGCTGGCGCCCGGCTGAATCTTCGCAGCGGCTTGCCAGCGGTCGAAGCGCACGCCCTGCTCGGCCAGGGTCGACGCGATGTCTTCGAAATGGGTCAGCACCTTGTTCGGAATATCAGGGCTTGAGACGTGGTAAACGGACAGGCTGCTCATCAGGGCAACTCCTTAACGGTTCATGCTTTATGGTTAAAGAGCGAGCGCATCTTCAACTCGCACTCGAACAAAAATTCAAAGGCCTCGATCTGCCGCAAGGCATCGCTCATGCGCGCGCCCCAGGTGTAGAGGCCGTGGCCGCGAATCAGGTAGCCAACGCAATCGGGATGGGTTTCCAGCCAAGGCTGCACCTTGGCGGCGAGGCGCACAATGTCCTGATCGTTGTCGAAAATCGGCACGCGCACTCGGCACGCGTGGGTCGACACGCCGCTGAAGGCTTTTTGCAGTTCGTAGTCTTCGAACTCGATGAAGTCTTGCGGCGTCAGGCGCGACAGCACCGTGGCGTTCACCGAATGGGTGTGCAACACCGCGCCGATCTCCGGCTGCCAGCGGTAGAGCTGGGTGTGCAACAGGGTTTCGGCTGACGGCTTTTTGCCGGGCTCCAGGCTGTTGCCCGACAAGTCGGTGGCCAGCACATCATCCATGCGCAACTGGCCTTTATGCTTGCCGGAAACCGTCAGCAAGGCTTTGCTCGGAGACAGGCGCGTTGAGTAGTTGCTACTGGTGGCCGGCGACCAGCCGCGGCCGTACAGAAAACGCCCGGCATCGATGATTTCCTGGGCGAGGTGTTCACGGGTAAGGCTCATGGCCTGTCCTCTTGCAGTCGTGTTGCAATGATAACGGCAGCCGCCAGGGCTGCGAGGCTGGCAATACTAAAGGTCAATGTGGGCCCGAGGGCGTTCCAGCTGTAGCCGGAGTACAACGCGCCGAGTGCGCCGCCAGTGCCGGCGAGCGCGGCGTATAACGCCTGGCCTTGCCCTTGCTGGCGTGCGCCGAAGCTACGTTGCACGAACTGGATGGCAGCGGCGTGAAAACTGCCGAAGGTGGCGGCGTGCAGCACCTGGGCGAACAGCAGCACCCACAAAAATTCGGCGAACGAACCGAGCAACAGCCAACGCAGCGCCGCCAGCAGGAAACTCGCCAGCAGCACCCGACGCACGGAGAAGCGCGCGAGGATCCTGCTCATCGCCAAAAACATCAGGACTTCGGCAACCACGCCGACCGCCCAGAGCAAGCCGATCAACCCACGGCTGTAACCCAATCGTTCAAGGTGCAACGTCAGAAAGGTGTAATACGGTCCGTGACTCATCTGCATCAGCGCCACGCAACCATAGAACGCCAGGACGCCGGGGCTGCGCAATTGCTTGAGAAACCCCTCCCCCGCTACGCGATTGCCTTGGGCCGGCTGGGCATTGGGCACCCACAGGCTGCTGACCACAATACCGGCCATGATCAGTACCAGCGCCACCGGGTAGATATCGAGGCTGAGCCATTCGAATAACCGGCCCAGCACGACCACGGTAATGATGAAACCGATGGAGCCCCACAAGCGAATCTGACTGTAGCGCTGCGTCTGACCGTTCAAATGCGCCAACGTGATGACTTCGAACTGCGGCAACACGGCGTGCCAGAAAAAGGCGTGCAAGGCCATGACCATCGCCAGCCAGGCGTAGGTTTTGCTGACGAAAATCAGCGAGAACGTCAGCAATGTGCACACGGCACCGAACCGTACGATGGCCAGACGCCGGCCGGTGTAGTCGCCGAGCCAGCCCCAGATATTCGGCGCAACGCAGCGCATCAGCATCGGGATCGCCACCAGCTCGCCGATCCGCGCGCTGGAAAAGCCCAGGTGATCGAAGTACAGCGCCAGAAACGGTGCTGTCGAACCGAGCAAGGCGAAATAGAACAGATAGAAACTGGAGAGCCGCCAGTACGGGAGCGCCGCCACCGTCGTCAGACCGCAGCGGCTGTGCGGCGCTGTACGAAAACTGCCTGCGCGACGAGTTTTCGTACAGACCCTACGTCAGCCATTAAAGCTGACCCAGCACCGGGGTGCTCACCCGCACATCGGCGTTCTGCCCGCGATTGCGCAGCAAGTGATCCATCAACACGATGGCCATCATCGCTTCGGCAATCGGCGTGGCGCGGATGCCCACGCACGGGTCATGACGCCCCTTGGTAACGACTTCCACAGGGTTGCCATCAATGTCGATGGAACGGCCCGGCGTGGTGATGCTCGACGTCGGCTTCAGCGCCAGATGCGCAACAATCGGTTGGCCCGACGAGATACCGCCCAAAATGCCGCCAGCGTTGTTGCTGAGGAAACCTTCCGGGGTCATTTCATCGCGGTGTTCGGTGCCGCGCTGGGCAACGCTGGCGAAACCGGCGCCGATTTCTACGCCCTTGACCGCATTGATGCTCATCAGCGCATGGGCCAGCTCAGCGTCAAGACGGTCGAAAATCGGCTCGCCGAGGCCAGGCATCACGCCTTCAGCGACTACGGTAATTTTCGCACCGACCGAATCCTGGTCGCGGCGCAGCTGATCCATATAGGCTTCCAGCTCTGGCACCTTGTCTGGATCAGGGCTGAAGAAAGCGTTCTCTTCCACCGAATCCCAGGTTTTGAACGGGATTTCGATCGGGCCGAGCTGGCTCATGTAGCCACGGATGACAATGCCCTGGGTGGCCAGGTATTTCTTCGCAATCGCCCCGGCTGCCACGCGCATGGCGGTCTCCCGGGCCGAACTGCGACCGCCGCCGCGGTAATCGCGTTCGCCGTACTTGTGGTGATAGGTGTAATCGGCGTGGGCCGGGCGGAACAGATCCTTGATTGCCGAGTAGTCCTTGGACTTCTGGTCGGTGTTGCGGATCAACAGGCCGATGGGGCAACCCGTGGTGCGACCTTCAAACACGCCGGAGAGGATTTCGACTTCGTCGGCCTCCTGACGCTGGGTGGTGTGGCGACTGGTGCCGGGCTTGCGCCGATCCAGGTCGCGCTGCAGATCTTCCAGAGAGATCTCCAGCCCCGGCGGGCAGCCATCGACAATGGCGACCAACGCCGGACCATGGCTTTCGCCCGCGGTGGTGACAGTGAACAGCTTGCCGTAGGTATTGCCGGACATGCAGGACGCTCCGTGAAATGAACCTGAATACGTAATGCGCGCCAGTATACGCAGGCTACCCGACTAGTTCATCCTCGAACCTTATGGGTGCCCGCGAGTCCAAACCGGCATCTTGTTCATGATGGCGTGATGATGCTGCGAGTTCTAGCCTTGAGCCTTACCTTGTTTACCGGCTTTGTTCAGGCCACTGTCCTGCAACGGCCGATCACATTAGACACCGGCACCGGCGAGCTTTTCGGCTCGTTGTTGCTGCCCAAGTCCGACAAGCCTGTGCCGGTAGTCCTGATCATTTCCGGTTCCGGCCCTACGGACCGCGACGGAAACAACCCGGAGGGCGGACGCAACGACAGCCTCAAACGGCTGGCCTGGGTGCTGGCCAAACACAACATCGCCAGCGTGCGTTACGACAAACGCGGCGTGGCGGCGAGCCTTGCCGCCACCCCGGACGAACGCAATCTGTCAGTGGAGGCTTATGTCGCCGACGCCGAGGCGTGGGGTCAGAAACTCAAATCCGATCCGCGCTTTGGCCCGCTGATTCTGCTGGGTCACAGTGAAGGCGCCTTGATTGCCAGCCTCGCGGCGCCAAGCCTCGATGCCGCGGCAGTGATTTCGATGTCCGGCAGCGCCCGGCCGATCGATCAAGTGCTGCGCCAGCAACTGAGCAATCGCCTGCCGCCGCCGCTGATGCTGCGCAGCAATGAGTTGCTCGATAGCCTCAAGGCCGGTCGCACCGACGACAACGTACCGCCGCAATTGCAGGTAATTTTCCGCCCCAGCGTGCAACCGTACCTGATTTCGCTGTTCCGCCAGGACCCGGCAGCGGCGTTCGCCAAATTGAAAATGCCAGCGCTGATTATTCAGGGCAGCAATGACATTCAGGTCGGCGTCGGTGACGCGAGGATGCTCAAGGAAGCCAAACCGGACGCCGAATTGGCACTGATCGAAGGCATGAACCACGTCATGCGCATCGTGCCAAACGATATAAAACGACAGTTGGCGTCCTATAAAGATCCGCAATTGCCGCTGGCGGCGGAGCTGGGCACGCGAATTCTCGGGTTTATTGACGCTCTTCGCGCCAGTTAAGCGCTGCAGGGGGCGTTCTCAACTAGTTTTCACGCGTGAAAACTAGTTGAGAACGCCCCCTAGCCCTCCAGTCCTGAAAAAAACGGCCGATAAGTCTTTGTCGCCAGCGCTATGACTGGCGGCAACAGAGCTTGGACAGGATCTCGCCGTTATGACTGATACCCAGACTTCACCCGACACCACCGCTGAAAAAGACGCACCGCCAGCGGCCGAGCTGCCATGGGCGGACGTCCACGTCGAGCACCACAAGATGCTCCGTCTGGCACCGTTGCAGACCGACCGTAACACCGGTGGGCGCCCCTTGCGCTTTGTCGAGTTCGGTTACGCCGAACGCAACAGCAAGGAACACAGCCTGATGCGCATGAGCATTTCGCTGCCCGGCCAGCGCGTGCGTAAAGAACAGAATCATCTGGACGTGTGGGTCGATCACACCACCAAACGCGTGCATTTCGGGCCTGACAGCGGCTTGCAGATCGAACCGTTGAACCGTGGCATCGGCCGTTTCATGGCCGCTCGGGGCATTAGCTGGGCGAGAAAGCGATGGCCCGGCTATGCCGTCGACGGCACCGACCTCAATAATAAAGATGCGCTGAATGAAGACACCCGCCTGCGCCGCGACCACTTTCTAAAGGCGCATGGTTTTGAGGTGGTGTATGCCGATGTCCAGCATTTGAAGGGCAGCGTCAAAGAGGCGCAAGTCGGCGATCTGCTGGCTGAATGGAACACCGAAAAATTGCAGGTGGTGGAGATTCTCGAGGCGGCGCAGATGCTCCAGCAAGCCGAGCACAATCTGGCCGAGCAGGAAGTGAACCTGAAGAAACACGAAGAGAAAGTCAGCAAGTACAAGCGTGAAGACGCCGGCCTGCGCTTTACCATCACCTGCCTGGTGTCGTTTGCAGTGTTCCAGGCGGGGTTGTTGATCTGGATTGCTACGCACCGCTAACGGTTTTTGTAGGAGCGAGCTTGCTCCGGGCGGCGTTCCGACGATGGACCTGAAGGCGACGTGTTTATCCAGAAAACACGCGTTATCGTTAACATCCATCGCGAGCAAGCTCGCTCCTACAAGATAGGGTCAGACGCGAGAGGCGAACAGCGCCTGATGATCGCGGCACTGCTGCGCCGACAACATGAACACGCCGTGCCCGCCGCGCTCGAAATCGAGCCACGCAAAGTCGACCTCCGGGTACAACGACTTGACGTGCACCTGGCTGTTACCCACTTCAACGATCAGCAAGCCCTTCTCGGTCAAATGATCGGCCGCTTCGGCCAGCATGCGTCGTACCAGGTTCAAACCATCGTCACCACAGGCCAGGCCCAGCTCCGGCTCGTGCTGGTATTCGTCCGGCATGTCGGCAAAATCTTCGGCATCGACGTAAGGCGGGTTCGACACGATCAGGTCGAAACGCTGACCCGGCAAGCCGTCGAAACCATCGCCCTGCACGGTGTAAACCCGCTCATCGACGCCATGGCGCTCAATGTTCTGATTGGCCACTTCCAGCGCTTCGAATGACAGGTCGGCCAGCACCACTTCAGCGTTCTGGAACTCATAGGCGCAGGCGATACCAATGCAGCCCGATCCGGTGCACAGGTCGAGAATCCGCGCAGGCTCGGCGCCCAGCCACGGCTCGAAGCGCTTTTCGATCAGCTCGCCGATCGGCGAACGGGGGATCAATACACGCTCGTCGACGACGAACGACAGGCCACAGAACCACGCTTCACCCAACAAGTACGCGGTAGGAATGCGTTCTTCGATGCGACGCTTGAGCAGGCGTTGCAGTTTCACCAGCTCGTCTTCTTCCAGACTGCAGTCGAGATAACTGTCGGCAATTTCCCACGGCAAGTGCAAGGCACCCAACACCAGTTGACGGGCTTCGTCCCAGGCGTTGTCGGCCCCATGGCCGAAAAACAGATCCTCCCCATGGAAGCGGCTGACGGCCCAACGGATGTGGTCACGCAGGGTACGAAGTCGGGAAGTGATCACAGGGGTAAACTCCAAAAAAAACGACTGGCGATTCTACCAGCCAAACGGCGCCACGACGACGCGTGAAAAACACCGTCTCGGATGTAGGACTAATCTATTTATTTGGCTGCCTATTGAACAAAACGGGCATCTTGACAAGGCTGCAAGCCAGTAACGACGGCGCCTACGATGGTAGCGATTCACAGAAGCGCTCAGCCAGAGGACAATGTCGCAAAAGCCCCACCCGAAGGAGCCCCAGAATGTCCGTTCCAAAAACGATGTTTCAACTCAGCGGCCGCGGTTACGCTGCAGCCAATCTGAGCCATGCGACCCTTGTGATCATCGATGCCCAGAAAGAATACCTCAGTGGCCCTCTGGCCCTGAGCGGCATGGATGCTGCCGTCGCGAACATCAAGCAACTGTTGACCGCTGCCCGTGCCGCCGGTCGGCCGATCGTCCATGTGCGCCACCTCGGCACCGTCGGCGGGCTGTTCGATCCACAGGGCGAACGCGGTGAGTTCATCCCGGGCCTCGAACCACAAGACGACGAAACCATCATTGGCAAGCTGCTGCCGAGTGCTTTTCACGGCACCCAGCTTGAAAAACGCCTGCAGGACCTCGGCGCCCTTGACCTGATCGTCAGCGGCTTCATGAGCCATTCCAGCGTCAGCACCACGGTGCGCGCCGCGAAGAACCTGGGCTTTCGTTGCACCCTGGTGGAGGATGCCTGTGCCACCCGTGACCTGCCTTACAAGGGCGGAGTCCTGAGCGCCGAGCATGTTCAACACACCGAAATGGCGATCATGGCGGACAACTTCGCCACCCTCGCCCTGACCCGCGACCTGATCTGATCGACGGTTGATGAGCGGTTAATGCCGCCGCTCATCCGCAAAATCCTATCATTTGCTGTAATTGTCTTAGCCTCAGGAACATCCCGGTCAACTCCCGGTCGAAGGGCCGATACCCATTGAGGAAGGTCGGAATGAAGTTATCCGATGGTTTTGACGCTCGTCGCTTGCGGCCCAAAGGCCAACGCAACTGGCGTTTTCGTTTCGGCGCGGCGTTTGCTGCCCTGCTGGCGATGTGCGGCGTGTTGCTCGCAATGGCCGGTGCCGCCAGCCTGCTCGGTCACCCGCCCGCCTTGGGCGAGTTGAATGCCAGCCCGATCGGCTCGGCCGTGGTTCTGGCAATTGGACTGTTCGTGCTGTACATCGGCGTGTGGCTGTGGCGGCGTTGCCGTCGTCGTTCGCGCCAGTCGCGGGAGCTGAACATGTCCCCGCACCTGATGAAAAAACACGATTGAATTAAAGGCCCGCCAATTTGGCGGGCCTAATTGTTATGGATGACGCCTCGACTTGGGTAAACTGGCCGCCCTTCGCGGAGGCTGACATGCAAGACGACGATTTTTCCCTGTTCAAAAGTGCGATCCAAGGCGTCAAGCCGATCAAGCACGATCGCGCCGAGACCGGCAAACCCAAAGCTGACCGCGCCCAAATTGCCAAGCTGCGCCAAGCCGCCACCGTGCGTACCGATGCCACAACCGTTGACGGGCTGTCCGATCAGTTCGTGATCGACGTCGGTCCGGAAGACGAGCTGATGTGGGCGCGTGACGGCGTGCAGGAAAGTCAGATGCGCAAGCTCAAGATCGGACAGATTCCGTTCGAAGGCAGCCTCGACCTGCATGGCATGAGCGTGGAAAAGGCCCGGGAAACCCTTTGGGCATTCCTGGCCGAAGCGACCAAATTCGAAATCCGCTGCGTACGCGTCACCCACGGCAAAGCCGTGCGTCTGGACGGCAAGCGCCCGATGATCAAAAGCCACGTCAACACCTGGCTGCGCCAGCATTCACAGGTCCTTGGCTTCACCTCGTGCCAGGCGAAACACGGCGGCGCCGGCGCCGTTTATGTGATGCTCAAACGGACCATGATGGAAGGCCGCGACGAGTAATGCTGCCCGGCCGTGATTAAGCCTGGCAGTCCACTCCGGTTCTCCTGAACACTAAGACCGGTGGTATTCCTGACCTCCGCGATCACCACCATAGTAGCGACCATGATCATTTCCGTGACCACCATGGTCATGCCAATACGGCCAACAGCCACCGAGCAGCAAGGTGGCTGACATCAACAGAATTAACGCAGTCGTGCGTTTCATTTGATCTTCTCCGGACGGGCAAAGCCGACGCTGTATTCGTTTGATTACAGCTGAATTGAGAAGGTTCAAACCGTCCCGTTGCCTGGAACAGGCAATGGGACGCCGCACAGGGCTTGGCCGTGCTGACTGATTTAGGTATTCGCGCCCGTCGGCAATACAACTGCCGTCACACATACGCTACCATGTGCCCCATGTCGGGGATGAACCCTGCGTTTATTGCCACTCAGCTCGGTCATAGCGTTCAGATGTTGCTATCGACCTCCCCCGACGGATCAGCTCCAGCACTGATTGGAGCGAACCCGGGACGCTTGAAAAGAGCTTGATTGGTACAAAATTGGTACAGATAGAAACAGTACCCCTCTGAAACCCTTATGGAATCAGCCCCTGTGACACTGGAACAGAATTACACCGCGATTCTCGGCCAACTGGGCGAGGACGTCTCCCGCGAGGGCCTGCTCGACACGCCAAAGCGTGCCGCCAAAGCCATGCAGTACCTCTGCCGCGGTTATGAACAATCACTGGAAGAGGTCACCAACGGTGCCTTGTTCAGCTCCGACAACAGTGAAATGGTGCTGGTCAAGGACATCGAGTTGTATTCGTTGTGCGAACACCATTTGTTACCGTTCATTGGCAAGGCTCACGTTGCCTATATCCCGAGCGGCAAAGTGCTGGGGTTGTCGAAGGTCGCGAGAATCGTCGATATGTACGCCCGCCGTTTGCAGATCCAGGAAAACCTCAGCCGCCAGATCGCCGACGCGGTCCAGCAGGTCACCGGCGCCCTGGGCGTTGCGGTGGTGATCGAGGCCAAGCACATGTGCATGATGATGCGCGGCGTGGAGAAGCAGAATTCGACGATGATCACCTCAGTGATGCTCGGTGAGTTCCGCGAAAACGCGGCGACTCGCAGCGAGTTTCTTAGCCTGATCAAGTAATTCGCAACACGAAGAAAACCGGCACTCATCGCCGGTTTTTTTTCGTCCGCAAAAATCAGGTAAGCTGCGCGCCTTCTTTCGCCCCGTGAGGCTTATACCGTGTTCGTTAAAGCGCTTCGTGTCGGCCTTGGCCAACTGATCATCTTCATCGACTTCATCACCCGCCCGGGCAAGAAACAGCGCCCTGCCGCCGCTCAGGCTCAGGTCGAAACGGCCGCCAAGGACCTGACCCTGTATCAGTTTCACGCCTGCCCGTTCTGCGTGAAAACCCGCCGCACCCTGCGCCGCCTGAACGTTCCGGTGGCGTTGCGCGATGCGAAAAACAACCAACAGGATCGCCAGACCCTGCTGGAGCAAGGCGGCAAGATCAAAGTGCCGTGCCTGCGCATCGAAGAAAATGGCCAGACCACCTGGATGTATGAGTCCAAGGTGATCATTGATTATCTGGATAAGCGTTTCGCTGCAGCCTGATTTTCTTGTGGTGTTCTGACTGGCGCCTTCGCGAGCAGGCTCGCTCCCACAGTGGACAGTATTCCCCTGTGGGAGCGAGCTTGCTCGCGATGAGGCCGGCACAATCACCACAAATCTAATGAAATGGCTACCCCCGCCGCCCCCTGTGATCGCCCACTAAGCTTTCACCGGGGGCTCATCGGAGACTGATGCCATGACCAAAGTAGCTATTGCCGCCATCGACTTGGGAAAACACTCTTTTCATCTGCATGCACAAGATGATCGCGGTCATGAGCTTTGCCGCAAAAAATTCAATCGGGTGACGCTCATTCGGTACCTGGCCAACTTGGAATCCTGCACCGTCGTGATGGAGGCCTGCGGCGGCGCCCACTTCATGGCGCAGGAGGTCGCCAAGCTGGGGCATACGCCCAAGCTCATTGCACCTCATCTCGTGCGTCCGTATGTGAAAAGCAACAAAAACGACTTCGCTGATGCCGAGGCGATCTGCGAGGCGGCGACCCGGCCCACGATGCGTTTTGTGCCGCCAAAAACCCAAGCCCAACAGGCGCTGGCCATGTCCAACTCGCTCCGTGAGTCGTTCATTAAAGACCGCACTGCGACCGTCAATCGGATTCACGCAGCCCTTCTGGAGGTTGGTGTCAGCCTCGCAGCCGGCTTCAAAGCCATCAAAGAGCTTCCAGCGTTGCTTGAGGTGAGTTCATTTTCTGAACGCATCAAGAAAAATCTGATGGTGCTGCATGGGCACTTCAACTATCTGGATGGGCAGGTCAAGGCGCAGGACAAAGACATGGAATGCCAGGCCGCTGAAGATGATCTGGCAACGCGCTTGATGACCATGCCGTGCATCGGCCCGATCACCTCCACCGTCCTGGCTGCCGAGTTGGGCGATGGCAAACAGTTCAAATGTGGCCGAGGCTATGCGGCCTCGATCGGGTTGGTGCCCAAACAGCACTCCACGGGCGGCAAGACCGTTCTGCTGGGCATCAGCAAGCGTGGTGATCGAAACCAGAGACGCCTACTCATCCAGTGTGCCCGTGTTTATTTGATACAGCTGGAACGACAGAAAGGTGCTTTGGCGGACTGGGTCCGCCAGCTATTAGCGTCCCACCATCACTCCAATCTCGTGGTCTGTGCGTTGGCCAACAAGCTGGCAAGAATCGCCTGGGCGATTGCGGCACACCACACCGAATTCGATGCAGGGCCAAGCGTGATGAACGCCTGACCCTGCTGTCACCCAAGCACCACCCACCTGGTTTGCGATGCTGGATAACAGATGACGTGAACGGCCAACCGGCCTGACGACAACCCTGAGCTGCTACACGGCTGAAAGGCCGTCAATCTAATTAGGGTCGTTAGGCATCGATTCTCATCGAGGCGCGGGGCCACAACCCCACTCAGACGCCGGATAGATGAAAGCAAGCCAAACACGCATCAAAAACAGTATTGCAGAAAAGGGGGTAACCATAGATGTAGCAGCTGGCGAAGCCTGCGTTCGGCGGCGAAGCCGTCGTGAAACCTGTGCACGAGGTGTTTCTGATGCACCGCGTTGGCTGATTTCACGACGGCTTCGCCGCCGAACGCAGGCTTCGCCAGCTGCTATAGATCGCATTACGGCTTAACTGATCGGAGTTTATTTGTTTTTACCCTCCCCTCAAGCCGCTTCTGCCTGTTGCGCCTGACGCACGACAGCCGCCAATCGCATGAGCCCTTCGTCCAGCCGCGCCGGGTCGATGTGGCTGAAGTTCAGTCGCAGATGCCCCGGATGGTTGTCCGGCTCCGGGAAGAACGGTTCACCCGGCATGAACGCTACATCGGCTGCCAAGGCTGCGTTAAGCAACGTGCGGGTGTCCAGCGGCTGCTTGAGCGTCAGCCAGAAAAACAATCCGCCCTGAGGCACATTCCAATCCGCCAGATCGGAAAAATGCGTGTCCAGGGCTGACTGGAATGCATTGCGACGAACCCGATAGAAGTCGCGCAATTCGCTCAAATGATGTTGGTATTTCTCGGTGCCGATCCATTGCAGCGCCTGCCACTGGCCGACCCGATTGGTGTGCAGATCGGCCGATTGCTTGAGTTTCAGCAAGTGCGGGAACAAGTCCGGACTGGCAATCAGGTAACCGACTCGCAACCCCGGCAACAGCGTCTTCGACACGGTACCGGTGTAGATCCAGCTGGCTTTTTTCAAACGACTGACGATTGGCGTCGCGCTGCCGCCGTCGAATGACAGTTCGCGGTACGGCTCGTCTTCGACCAGGGTTACGCCGAACTCGTCGAGCAAGGCTGCCACGGCATCGCGCTTGGCGTCGCTATAGCGCACGGCCGAAGGGTTCTGAAACGTCGGGATGAGGTAGATGAACGCGGGTTTGTGTGTCTCCAGGCATTCACGCAATTGAGCCAGGCTCGGGCCGTCGGCTTCCAGCGGAACGCTGATGCAGGCCGCGCCGAACAGCTGGAATATCTGCAAGGCCGCCAGATAAGTCGGCGCTTCGAGCAGAATTTCGGTGCCTTTGTCGATGTAAAGCTTGGCTGTCAGATCGAGGGTTTGCTGGGAGCCACTGACCACCAGCACTTGGCTCGCCTCGCATGGCACACCCAGCGCCCGAGCCTCAGCGGCCAATACTTCCCGCAGCGCAGGCTCACCTTCGCTCATGCCGTATTGGCCGATGGACACCGGCATCTCATCCCATTCGACTTTCGCCAGCATGGCCTCGGCTGGCAAGCCGCCGGCGAACGACATCACTTCCGGACGCTGGGCCGCCGCGAGGATTTCACGGATCAAAGAACTTTTAAGACGCGAGACACGTTCCGAAAATGCCATGGGAGTCACCGGTAGCGAGGCCTGGGGAAAATAAGTCAAACTGGTTGACCGAAATTACGACAACTCGAACGGAAACGTCAACATGCTTGACCTTAAAAACCCTGGCACCCAGCAACACGCCATGGAAGCGTTTTTCTTCGGCTACCAGGCCTTCACCGCCAAGGCCGACGAAATGCTTGAGCGCCGAGGCTTGAGCCGGGTGCATCAACGTATCGTGTTTTTTATCGCCCGCTACCCAAGCCTGAGCGTCAAGGAATTGCTGGCGCTGCTCGGCGTGAGCAAGCAGGCGCTGAACATTCCGCTGCGTCAGTTGGTGGAAATGCATCTGGTGAACAGCGTCGCGTCGCAGACCGACAAGCGTAAGCGGTTGCTGGAACTGACCAACGACGGCGCGCGATTCGAACAGTCGCTGCGGCGTGAACAGGTGAAATTGCTGGAGCGGGTGTTTGCCGAGGCTGGGGAGGCGGCGGTGAATGGGTGGTTGACAGTGAATCTGGCGTTGGGGAAAAGCCAGGTGGCGGCTGACTGAGTATTTTGCCTGCCGGATTTGTATTGGCCTGTTCTGACCCCTTCGCGAGCAAGCCCGCTCCCACAGGTGGCCGAGTTCTCTTGGGAGAATACGGTCACCTGTGGGAGCGGGCTTGCTCGCGAAGGGGCCAGAACAGGCGATATATCCCTATTGCCAAACTTTTCGTCGACAAAACAAAAAACATTATTTGCATTATTTGTATACAAAAGCATAATCCACTTCGTGCGAGTTCCTGACCAACCGGTCAACAAATTCGCAAGTGCCTCAAAGGGCCGCTGCCACCCTCATGGGTCCGGCCCTGGAAATAACAATAAAACTCTTGAGGAGTACTCGCTGTGGAAAGCCGCAAATCCGAAGCCTCGACGCTGGAACTCTCGCCGCCATTACGCAATGGCTGGCTGGAGCGCATCTTCAAACTCAGCTTGCATGGCACCACGGTGAAGACCGAGCTGATTGCCGGTCTGACAACCTTCATCACCATGGCCTACATCATCTTCGTCAACCCGAACATCATGGCCGACGCCGGCATCGATCACGGTGCCGCGTTCGTCGCTACCTGCATCGCCGCGGCACTGGGTTGCCTGTTGATGGGCCTGTACGCCAACTGGCCAGTCGGCCTGGCGCCGGGCATGGGCTTGAACGCCTTCTTCACTTACACCGTGGTCGGCACCATGGGCTACAACTGGGAAACCGCCCTCGGCGCGGTGTTTGTCTCCGGCGTGTTGTTCATGATTCTGACCTTCTCCCGAATCCGCGAATGGCTGCTCAACAGCATTCCCGTCAGCTTGCGCCATGCCATGGGCGCCGGTGTCGGACTGTTTCTGGGGATCATCGGCCTGAAAACCGCCGGCATCATCGTCGCCAGCCCGGCGACGCTGATCAAGCTCGGCGCCCTGAGCGAACCTGCCCCGCTGCTGGCCGCCATCTGCTTCCTGATGATCGCCGTACTCAGCTACCACAAAGTCTTCGGCGCGATCCTCATCAGCATCATCACCGTGACACTGGCCGGTTGGGGCCTGGGCCTGGTGCATTACGGGGGCATCATGTCCGCCCCGCCAAGCCTGGCACCGACCTGGATGGCCATGAACATCGCCGGCGTGTTCAACGTCAGCATGATCAGCGTGGTGCTGGCCTTCCTCTTCGTGCACATGTTCGACACCGCCGGCACCTTGATGGGCGTCGCCCAGCGCGCCAACCTGGTGAACGCTGACGGCCGGATCGAGAACCTGTCCCGCGCCATGAAAGCCGACAGTGCTTCCAGCGTGTTCGGGGCGATGGTCGGTGTTCCGCCGGTCACCAGTTACGTAGAAAGTGCCGCGGGTGTAGCGGCGGGTGGTCGGACTGGTCTTACCGCCGTGACCGTTGGTGTGCTATTTATAGCCGCGATGTTCTTCGCCCCACTCGCTGGCATGATCCCCGCTTATGCCACCGCCGGTGCGCTGATTTATGTGGCGATGCTGATGATGAGCGGCATGGCTCACATCGAATGGGATGAAGCGACCGACAGCATTCCGGCGATCATCACCGCGATCATGATGCCGCTGACCTTCTCGGTTGCCGACGGCATCGCGCTGGGCTTTATCACTTACGTAGTGCTGAAGGCCGGTACCGGCAAGTACAAGGAAATTTCCGCCAGCCTGTGGGTGCTCTGCGCGATCTTCATCGCCAAGTTCGTTTTCTTGTAAGCGGCCATAGCTTCAACCAGCCTCACCCCATCGGGTGGGGCTTTTGCACATTTGGAGGAACGTGATGAGTCTGGAAACCTGGCTGCTGTTCAGCGGCGCTGCGCTAGTGGTGATCCTGATCCCTGGGCCATTGTCGTTGCTGATGATCAGCAACAGTCTCAATTACGGTTTACGCCGTTCTTACCCGGCGTTTCTGGGGGGCGTGACGGCCTCTATCTGTTTGTTGAGTGCTTCGGCGCTGGGTCTGGGCGCCCTGCTGCTCGCGTCGGAACAGCTGTTCAGCGCATTGAAAATTGTCGGCGCGCTGTACCTGTTCTACCTCGCCTGGCAGAGCTGGCAACAATCGCGTCAGCCATCCCGGGGCGCTGAAGTGCCTCAGGCTGCGCCGGTCCCCCGTTTTCGTGCACTGTTCGGTCGCGCATTCGTATTGGGCGCCAGCAACCCGAAAGACATCCTGTTCTTCGCTGCATTCCTGCCGCAGTTTTTGAGCGCCCAGCAACCCTTCTTGCCGCAATTGCTGGTGATGATTGCGACCTGGACCGTGCTGGACCTGTTGTGCAAGTTGGCCTATGGCCTCGGTGCCCATGGCGCGGCGCGGTATCTGCGCAGTGGCAAAGGCCAAAGCTGGTTTAACCGGATCAGTGCCGGGTTGTTCGGTGGCGCCGGAGCGGCCTCGTTATTGAGTGGTCATTAAGGCGTCGCCCACAAATCGGCACACAAGTTGCTCGGTTCCCGCATCCCCACGCTGGAACCGAGCATGCTCCACTCCCACCTCACTACCCTCAACGCCGTCTCGTTGGTGCTCAATGCCTTCAAGGCCGAAGGCTTGTCCAGCGAAGAGTTGTTAGCCGGCAGCGGTATCAGCGCGGCGGATTTAAGCCGGGCGGACACGCACATCACCACCAATCAAGAGATGCAGGTCTGCGCCAACGCGGTCGCCCTCAAGCGCGACATCGGCCTGGAACTGGGCCGTCGGATGCACGTTTCGTCATACGGCGTGCTCGGCTATGCGTTGCTCACGAGTGCCACCTTCGGTGACGCTTTACGGCTGGCAATGCGTTATCCGGCGCTGTTGGGAACACTTTTCGAGCTGAGCCTTGAAGACGACGGGGAGCGCGTCTGGTTCGTTGCCGCCGATTATCGGGAGAACCCGGCACTGGCGGCGTTCAACGCCGAGTTTTGTCTGGTGTCGCTGAAAGTCACCTGCGACGACCTGCTGGGGCATCCATTACCCCTGCTGGCCGCTCGCTTCGAACATGCCGCGCCCGACTACCAATCGACTTACGCCGAACACTTCAACTGCCCACTGCGCTTCGAGGCGCGGGACAACGCATTTGCCTTCGACCGATGCTGGCTCGATCAGCTGCTGCCGCTCGCCGACGTCATCACCCACCAGGCCATGGCCGAACGCTGCCGCAAACAGAACACTGAATTCACCGGGCGCCAGGCGTGGTTGGGGCGGATTCGCCAATTGCTCAGGGCTCAATTGAACGCAGCTCCCGGGCTCGAAGGTCTTGCGCAACAGATGAAGTGTTCGGCGCGGACCCTGCGCCGACACCTCAAGGACCTGGGTTGCAGCTATCAGGAGTTGCTCGACGAATTGCGCTTCGAGCAGGCCAAGCAAATGCTCTGCGAGGATCACCTGCCGATCTACCGGATCGCAGAGGCGCTGGGCTTCAGCGAGACTGCGAGTTTCCGCCATGCATTTGTAAGATGGAGCGGCGTGGCGCCGAGTCAGTTCCGCCCCTGAAGATCAAAAGATCGCAGCCTTCGGCAGCTCCTACACCGATCTCTGTAGGAGCTGCCGAAGGTTCGGGCCGCGTTCGGACGATCTTTTGATCTTCCGTACCATCAAGGGGCGATTTTCGGTCAAACCTTTTGGCCATATAAATCCCCTTTTGGCCTTTCCTGTCGTTCTCCGAAACGCCGCCCGCCGTAAGACTGTGTCCAACCGAAACAGCCTGCGGAGAACAAGAAATGCTGACGATCTACTCGGACGATCACCACCTGCACCACGGCCGTTGTGAATTGATGGACGGGCAACTGATGCCCTGCTTCGAAATGCCCTCGCGGGCCGACCACGTTCTACAACGCGTGCAACAGCGCAATCTCGGGCCGGTCGAAGCGCCACGGGATTTCGGCCTCGACCCGATTGCGCGCATCCACAGCCGCGACTACCTCGAATTCTTCAAAGGTGCCTGGGACCGCTGGACCGAGTTCGGTACCGACGGCGATTTGCTGCCCTACACCTGGCCGGCCCGCACCTTGCGTCGAATCATGCCCACCAGCCTGCATGGCCAGCTCGGCTATTACAGCTTCGACGGCGGTGCGCCGATCACGGCCGGAACCTGGCAAGCGGCGTACAGCGCAGCCCAAGTCGCACTGACCGCCCAAGCCGCTATCCAACGCGGCGCCCGCAGTGCCTTCGCCCTGTGCCGTCCACCGGGACATCACGCCGCCAGCGACTTGATGGGCGGCTATTGCTACCTCAACAACGCCGCCATCGCCGCTCAGGCATTCCTCGATCAGGGCCATAAAAAGGTCGCGATTCTCGACGTCGATTACCACCACGGCAACGGCACCCAATCGATTTTCTACGAGCGCAGCGACGTGCTCTTCGCCTCGATCCACGGCCATCCGGAAGCCGAGTTCCCGTTCTTCCTTGGCTATGAAGATGAGCCGGGTGAAGGCGCAGGCGAAGGCTTCAACTTCAACTACCCGTTGCCCGCCGGCAGCGGTTGGGACAGCTGGAGCGCGGCGCTGGAACTGGCGTGCAAAGAGATCGAGACATACGGCGCGGACATCGTCGTCGTGTCCCTGGGTGTCGATACGTTCAAAGACGATCCCATCTCCCAATTCAAACTCGACAGCCCGGATTACCTGGCGATGGGCGCGCGCATCGCCGGCCTCGGCAAACCGACGCTGTTCGTGATGGAAGGCGGTTACGCGGTGGAAGAAATCGGCATCAATGCCGTGAACGTTCTCGAAGGTTTTGAAAGCGCCCAATGAGGAATTAGAACAATGAACAGACTCAAGCGTTTTATCGCTCCTGCACTGTGCGCCGCGGTGCTCAGCGGTGTTGTCCACGCTGAAGAGCGAACGTTGCGTGTTTATAACTGGTTCGACTACATCACCCCCAAGGCGCTGGACGACTACAAGGCGCAGAACACCCAGACCAAACTGGTCTATGACATTTTCGACACCAACGAAGCGCTGGAGGCCAAGTTGCTGACCGGTAACTCCGGGTACGACGTCGTGGTGCCGTCCAACGTGTTCCTCGCCAAACAGATCGAGGCCGGCGTTTTCCAACCGCTGGATCGTAGCAAACTGCCGAACTGGAACCACCTCGATCCGAAGCTGATGAAGCTGATCGAAGCCAACGACCCAGGCAACAAATTTGCCGTGCCGTACATGTATGGCACCATCCTGATCGGCTTCAATCCGGACAAGGTCAAAGCGGCGCTGGGCGACAATGCACCGGTGGACAGCTGGGACCTGATCTTCAAGGAAGAGAACATCAGTAAGCTCAAGCAATGCGGCGTCGCCCTGCTCGACTCGCCGTCAGAGATCCTGCCGCTGGCCCTGCAACACCTCGGTCTGGACCCGAACAGCAAAAAGCCGGCGGACTACGACAAAGCTGAAGCGCTACTGATGAAGATCCGTCCCTACATCACCTACTTCCACTCGTCCAAGTACATGGCTGACATCGCCAATGGTGACATCTGCGTCGCCGTCGGTTACTCCGGCAGCTTCTCCCAGGCGGCCAACCGCGCCAAGGAAGCCAAGAACGGTGTGATCGTCGACATGCGCCTGCCGAAAGAAGGCGCGCCCATCTGGTTCGACATGCTCGCGATCCCTAAAGGCGCGAAAAACCCGGAAGACGGCTACACCTTCATCAACTACTTGCTGCAACCGCAGGTCATCGCGCCAGTCAGCGACTTCGTCGGCTACCCGAACCCTAACAAGGACGCCACCGAAATGGTCGACCCGGCGATTCGCAACAACCCTAACCTGTACCCGACCGAAACGGCCATGAGCACGCTCTATACCCTGCAACCGCTACCACGCGATGCCGAACGCGCGCGCACCCGAGCCTGGACCAAGATCAAGTCCGGCACCTGAAACATTGTTGATAGAGAAGACCCGCCAACGAGCGGGTCTTTTTTTGCCCGCGATAACTATCTACCACCGCTCGCCCTCAACGGCCCTTTACCTTGACTCGATACAACGCGGCCCAGCGGCCAGCTCCTCAGCAGCACAAAGGAAATGGTCATGCCCGATACCTCCTCTACCCGCTCCGAAGATGTATTGACCCAACTGGTCACTGGCCCCTCGCTCAGGGAGGTGGCGTCGAACGCACTGCGCACGGCGCTCGACGCCGCGTACCCAAGCCTTCATATCGATCCGACCCAGGCCATGGTCGTGACACCCACCTGGACCGTCACCGGGAGCCAGGTCACGCCCGGCATCCGCCGATCCGAGTCGCTGACCGACGTGTTGGTGCGGCTCACGCTGTCGGCGCAGACCGCGACCTACATTGATGGAGAACACTTCCTGACCCTGCAATCGGAGGTAGATCCGGCGATCCAGTTGCCCGTCAAGATCGATGCCATTTCCCGGTTGATCAATCAACTGATCCCTCTACTGTTTGTGTCTTATCAAGAGCAGCAACTGGATTACTGGAACCAGCAGGCAGAAGACCACACACCACGCTGGCATCAACTTTCGGGCTCACTGCGCAACCTCTGGGACATCGAGCAAGATTCAGGCTGGGACGAGGACCAAAAGGCAATGGCACAGGCCTTGTTCAACAGCCCGGATCAAACTGCCCGACACCGCGACGACGTCTACAAATCCAGAGCCTGCCTGATCGACATCGATAAGCCGGACCAGCATCTGTGGGTGCTCGACTTGGCGGTGCTGGTGGGTACGCTGGGCAAGCGCACCTTGGTGATCAGCCACTCGATCACAGAGGGCTTCAAGCATTACGACTCGCTGGAATCATTCGGTGAAACGCTGCCTACGCGCATGGCGTCAAAGTCGAGTCCGCGCATTTTGCAATGGCGTTTGTATGAACCCACTGGCAATTTTTTCGACCATCAAGCCTGTGCGCTGATCGCGCTCGAAATCGCTGCCATTGGCCAGCTTCAAGACACTATTACGACAGGTGGTCTCGCGCGTCGAGCCAGCACCGCCGCCAGAAACCGCAAGGAATTTGACGCAGAGCGCTTCAACCGGATCGAGCGCTTGCTGCCGGACTGGGTGCTCCGCGCTCAACCGGCGGACCTGACCCGCTACAGCCGACACTTGATGGACCTGGCCCTGCTTCGGGAGCAACACGCGGGTAAATCTTTTCTGGATGACATTCCATCGCTACCGGAATTTACGCTGCAAACATTGCAAGACCAGGTGTTAAAAGATCACCCGGAGGCGACGGACGCCAAGCTCGAAAATATTGAGCTCAGTATCACCAGTCCGGTGATCCTCGGTGCCATCGCTGTGCCGGGCAAAACCGAAACCGTCACGATGTCGCTGATCGATCTGGCCCTGCAGAATCTGATTGCCGTACCTTTGGGCAACAAGACCGTTCGCCGTACCGACGGCAGTACCGTTGAATCGTGGATGACCCCGAGCTATCTGGAAAAACTGGTCACCGAGGTCAACATCGGTGAAACCTATCCCACGCTGATCAAGCAAAAACTGCTCGGCGACACCAAAGAAACACAACGCCGGCAAGACCTGTTCGCCAGCCACCTGCGTATTCAGCTGCCGCTTCAGACGCTGCAGCACAAAATTCGTGGCGAGGCAGGCATCGACGATCAGGGGTACCGGTATGTGGTCGCGGCGATGCAGGAAAAGCCCGACGACCGTTTTGTGGACGGCCTGGAAATCATCATTCGTCCTCTCGCGTTTATTCCCGGGGGCCGCACAGACAACAAGGCCGACGAGGTGGCCAACATGTTCGTCATCAGCCCAAGTCTCGCCGACAAGGGGCCCTGCCTGCTCTTTCGCCCACTGCTTGATCCCCCGCTTTTGCAATATCCCCGCGAAACCAACCTGCTGTATGCGATCAAACATAACCAGACGCTTCGCCAGTCAGTGCTGGCCTGGTTGCCGGACGACATGCGCTTCAACTACTCACAGTACGTATTTCCCGGCCAGCTGCCTTCCGTCTGGACAATGTCGCAATGGTTGGTCGATCCAACGTCGGCACTCGGCATGATGGGGGCTGTCACGCTAGCGGCAGCGCCACTTGCGCAACCTTCACTGTCGACACTGTTCACCGCCAATGCCAACGCGATGATTACCCTGGCAGATCGGCAGTCGGTCTCCAACGCTCAAAGTCGTTGGGAGACCCTCAAGCACGGGGCCTGGATGCTATTCAACATTGCCCTGCCATTTCTGGGTAAAACGGCTGCCAGCGCAGCCTGGATATGGCAAATCATGAGCGACCTGGATGAAGCGAATGAAGCCAGTGAGAAAGGTGACAGTGACACGACGTGGACAGCATTGACCGACCTGTTCCTGTCTCTGGGCATGGTCCTGGCCCATTACGCGGCGACGCGTCACACAGCAAGCCGCGTCGTAGAAAAGGAGGCTTTTTTCACACCTGGGCAACAACCCACGCCAACGCCGACAATCACCGTGACCCGCTTACCCGATATCACCGCTCAACCGCTGCCAACGAATCACAGGACCCTCTTGTACACCCATGGCGCCCTTGCGCGAACGAGCCTGGGGACGTTGCTGGATGGGCTGGCCATTGCAAAACCTGACGGCCTGGCAAGCCCCTCGACCCAAGTCGGACCTCATCGTTTTTTGAGCCAGTTCAACAACAAATGGTATGCCCAGGTTGGCCAACGCTGGTTCGAAGTCATGGTTAACGACAATGAATTCGTGCAAATCATCGATAGCCGTCAGTCCCCAGCAAAGACCGGCCCCCTGCTGACCCATACCGCAACGGGAGAATGGATCGTCGATACACGCCTGAGGTTGCGCGGCGGAGGCCGCAGCCGAAAAGAGTTGGCGCAGGAAAATACGAGGCGCATAGACGAACTGCGAACGCAACTGGAGACCTTCGATACGAACAAAGAGGTGCTGAAGACAGCGCTCGAAACCGCAGAGAAAGAGGCGGTCCCCTCCGCACCGGGCGCTGATGATCCCAATGGTCGCCTATTGATCGAAACGCTGGAGAAACAGGTGGCCGTTTATAGCGTCTACATCGAACAGCTCAAAGCATTCAACGAGCGGGGTTCGATTACCAACTTCCGCGCCGTCCTGGTCAGTTGCCTGGACCAACAGCTCTTGCTGACGGAGAAGTGGTTCAACCGGCAAAATCCTGTGTTTGGCACCTACATGCGTCGCTCACTAGCCCTACTGGATGGAGAGCCGAATAAACTCACCCAAACACCACGCCAGACTCATCAACAGACCAGCGATCTGACCCAAGGGTTTATCGAAAGAATCGAGTTTGCCCAGGCCCGGATCGACGAGTTGAAACGCCTGGGCAGGGAGGCCGCCGAATCTGCCAGGGAATACACGGTAACGCTGCCGACTTTTGACCTGCAGGACCTGAAGCTGTTTCAGATCAGCCTCGCGCAGGAGCTCTGCCTGAGTGACTCTGGAACAGTCGCCACCGAGGCTGCCCGACAGGCGCTAGTAACCCTTGTCGAAGATGTGGGTCTGATCATCCAGTCATCACTGGACCTCGCCAAGGATGATTGCCTCCTGGCGCTACCCGAACGGATTGAAGGGTTCAGCGATCTGGTAGAGCAATTCGCAACCATCGACCAACGTATTCTCGACTTGCCCGACGAGTACCCCGGGGAGCTGGTGCAACCATCACTGGACCTGACGCGTCAGCGTATCGAAGCGTTCAATCAGCGCGCAGTGAATCAGCTGACGGGATTGCTGGAGGAACGCAAGATCCTCGAACCGGTTCCGGGGCCATCGCGACCAGCAATTGCCCCGCATCGCCTCATCAAAACGCGATTCAAGGGCGCGGTTGTCGGCAAGTCCCGAACGCGGGCGAACACCACCGACACCGATCTGGTCGACGTGACCTCCCCACTCACCGGGAAGATGATCGCTACGTTCCATGAGAAAACACCCGGTGTCTGGGTTGAACATGTGCCTGTCAAAACGGCTGTACCCGCTGTCAGTCCTCCAACACTGGCGGTCAGCCTGCAAAACGGTGAAACGTTACTGGCACAGTTGGAGCCATTCATCCGACGTACCGAGGCGCACTCAAAAGCCGATCGACGTATTCCGTTGGAAATCGAGGAGATGTTTCACCAGCAGGCCCGCCGAATGGAAGCGGCGGCGGAGGCTATCGAGCAAAACCTGACCGATAACAATGCCACCGAAGGCGGTCCGGGGTCGGCTGCCACCGTCACCAAAAAACTAAACGATGGGGCAACCGCGCTTTACAAAAAGGGCACTGATATTCGTATCAGCATGACCAAACGACAGCTGCCCACCGCGGGCCGGGTTGAGTGGCTGCACTCCAAGGGGCTGGTGACAATCCACCGGATGGGTAAACCACTACCGGAGCATCAGCGTTTGAAGGGACCGCGCAAGGACTATATGGATGAGTACGAGATTCGCGATCACGAAACTCGCAGAGTACTTTGGTATGCGCACTTTCATTACCCGGCGTCTGACAGCCCGAGAGCAGCCTTCTCTGCAGCGCACTTGAAGACCGTCGAACAACGCAGCTCAGGGGGAGCCTACGAAAAGCACGCCCGCTTGAACGCACTTCAGTCCATTGCCATTTATCGTGCTGAAATCAACCCCCGCCTGGCCAGTTCGTTGTTCTTTACGTAAAACCCAGGAGCCAAGGCGCCGCTTATGCACGCCAGATCTTTTCCAAACGCCCGAGTGCAGCACTGATCGCCGCCTCGGGCACCGCCGCAAAACCCAGGACCAGCCCTGCACGCTGGTCCACCGGTGTTTGCGAGTCCGCCAGCCAGTAAGTGCTTAAGGCGTTGATTTCGACATCGACGCTGGCCGCTTTTTCCACCAGCTCACGCTCGCGGGCCTGTGACTCGACTGCCACCGTCAGATGCAGCCCGGCCGCGACACTCGGCAGGCTACCAATACCGGGAATGTTCTGCGGCCAACCGGCTAACAACGTATTACGTCGGCTCAGTGCCGCACGGCGCATGCGGCGAATGTGGCGCTGGAAATGCCCGGCGGCCATGAACTCGGCCATTACCGCTTGAGTGCTCACCTCGGAATGCCGGACATCCACCGCCCGACGCTGAGAGAACGCCGCGACCAGCGCCGGCGGCAAAACCAGATACCCCAAACGCAGCGCCGGGAACGCGACTTTGCCAAAGGTCCCGACGTACAAAACCCGTCCCTGTCGATCCAGCGCGGCCAAGGGTGCCAGCGGCGCGCCGCTGTAACGGTATTCGCCATCGTAGTCGTCTTCGACGATCCAGCCTTGGGCGCGCTCGGCCCAGGCCAGCAATTCCAGGCGACGCGCCAGACTCATGACCACCCCCGTCGGGTACTGATGCGACGGTGTGACGTACGCCAGACGACAATCGCCCAACGCCGTCAACTCGGCACAGTCAATGCCCTCACTGTCCACCGCCACCCCCTGCAATCGCGCTCCTGCCACCGCAAACGCGTGACCGGCCGCCCGATACCCGGGATTTTCGATACCTACCACATCACCCGGTTCCACCAGCAACTGCGCACACAGGCTAATCCCCTGTTGCGCGCCACTGGTGATAACAATTTGCTCCGCCGTGCACTGCATGCCGCGAGAACTGCGCAAATACGCCGCGATCATTGCACGCAAGCGCGCATCCCCTTCCGGCGGGCCATAACACAGCTGCTGTAAATCGGGTTTGCGCCAGAACGCCGCGTTCAGCTTGGCCCACACCTCGAACGGGAAAAGATCGAATGCCGGAACGCCCACTCGAAAAGCCCGGGGCGGGCCACTCGGGGGCGTCGCCAAATGGTTCTTTTCAACCCGCTCCAAGGCACCGCTATAAACAACGGTGCTGGAGAGGACCACCGGTAACTCCGCCCCGGGCGTGGATGAGGCCGTGGCTACCCTTTTAGCGATTTTTTTCACCGGCAATGACGCCTGAGGTAATTGCGCCACATACGTCCCGTCGCCTACCCGCCCCTCGATAAACCCTTCGGCGTAGAGCTGATCGTAAGCTCGGACCACGCTGTTGCGTGAAATCGCCAACGCCGCTGCCAGATCCCGACTGGCCGGTAAACGCGTGCCACTGGCCAGCCGCCCGTCGAGCACGCGCACGCGCAAGGCCTGGTAGAGCTGACGACTCAGCCCCTGGCGACGGTCGAGCTCGATACCCGCCGGGTTGAATGATAAGGACAGAGGTTCGCTGGACATGGCATTGGACCTATGAAATTGGTCGGTAATGGCTCTTACAACAGACCAATAGCCTGCCTACGATGCAGGCATTCGCCAAGGAAAATTTCCATGTACACACCAAGCGCTTTTGCCATCGACGATTTGAATGAGCTGCACCAGCAGATACTCGGCACTCGCCTTGCGGTGTTGGTCACTCACGGGGAACAAGGCCTGCAAGCCAGTCATCTGCCCCTGCTGTTCAGCCCCGACCAAGGCCCGAATGGCACCCTCTACGGCCACTTCGCCCGGGCCAATCCACAGTGGAAGGAATTGCAAAATGGCGCTGAAGCGTTGGTGATATTTGCCGGCGCCGATGCATATGTCAGCCCGGGGTTTTACCCAAGCAAAGCCGAGCACGGCAAAGTCGTACCGACCTGGAACTACGTCGCCGTCCACGCCTACGGCACGGCAGAGGTGTTCACCGAGGCCGATCGCCTGCGCAATCTGGTCAGCGCGTTAACCGATCGTCATGAAGCCGGTCGTGTCCAACCGTGGAAAGTCGCCGATGCCCCCGCCGACTATATCGACGGCATGCTCAAAGCCATCGTCGGTTTTGCCTTGCCTGTCCAACGCCTGGAAGGCAAACGCAAGCTCAGCCAGAACCGCAGCACCGCAGACATCGCCGGTGTGCGCGAGGGGCTCGCCGCCAGCCCCGACGTGCACGACCAGGCCCTCGCCCACTTGATGCGTTAAGGAACGAACATGAGTCAGATCGACATCCGCCAGGTCACCGCCGACGATCACGCCGCATGGCTGCCGCTATGGCAAGCCTACCTGCGCTTCTACAACACCGAACTGCCCGAGGCAGTCACTCAAAGCACCTGGCAGCGCATGCTCGATCCGAACGAACTGACTCATTCGGCATTGGCGTGGGTCGATGGCAACGCGGTGGGCATGGTGAATTTCATCTACCATCGTTCGAACTGGAGCATCGAAAACTCCTGCTACCTGCAAGACTTGCTGGTAACGCCCGAAACCCGTGGCACCGGCGTTGGCCGGCAGCTGATCGAATTCGTTTACGCCACAGCCAAAGCCGACGGTTGCTGCAAGGTCCACTGGCTGACCCACGAAACCAACGCCACCGCGATCCAGCTCTACGAGCGCATTGCCGAACGTCCCGGTTTCATCCAGTTTCGCAAAGCCATTTAAGGTTCAAGGAGAACAGCATGTCGAATTCACTCGCGGACTGGAAAGGCGTCCCGGCGCCGACGGTTCAAACCATCGAAGGACGTTTCATCCGCCTGGAAAAACTCGACCCGGCGCGCCACGCCGACGGCTTGTGGAGCGCCCTGCAAGGCCCGGGGTCCGATCCAAAACTCTGGGACTATCTGCCTTACGGTCCCTTCCCGGAACGCAGCGCGTTCAACGATTGGCTGAACAATAATGCCGCCGCCAGTGATCCGTATTTCTTCAGCGTGATCGATCGTGCCAGCGGTGACGTGCAAGGCATCCTCAGTTTGATGTCGATCGTCCCGGCACAAGGCCGCATCGAAATCGGCCACGTGACGTTTGGCGCACCGATGCAGCGCTCGCCGAAAAGTACCGAGGCGATTTACCTGCTGGCGAAGGAGTCGTTTGCCCTGGGTTACCGGCGTCTCGAGTGGAAGTGCAACAACGGCAACGCCCGCTCCAAGTACGCGGCTGAACGCCTGGGGTTCAGTTTTGAAGGGGTGTTCCGCCAGCACATGGTGGTGAAAGGACAGAACCGCGACACGGCTTGGTATTCGATTCTGGATTCGGAATGGTCGGCGATTGGCGCGGGGTTTGAGCGGTGGTTGAGCGATGAGAACCAGACGGATTCGGGGCAGGTGAAAACGCTGGCTGAGTGCCGCGATTAACGACCCCGACAGTAAAAGATCGCAGCCTTCGGCAGCTCCTACAGGGGAATGCGCTCCCGTGTAGGAGCTGCCGAAGGCTGCGATCTTTTGATCTTTTGCACTGGAGATCAGCTGCAACAGAATGAATCTAAGGTTGATCGGACAATGACAGATGAATTTCTGAAATTGCGATAGCCGCCGTGTCTCGATTTCCTGTCAGAAAAAGCATCAGCCAGGATGGTTAAAAATAGTCATCCTAAAACGGTCGGCAATTTTCCACATAACGATCTGACACCCCTCTCAAGCTCGTCAGAAGCAGCTGACATCGGCACTCATAGCCTCCCTTTTAAAGTTTGGCCTCCTGTCAACAGAGGCCGAACTCGATGCCCGTTCAGCATAAATACCGACCACATCACCTGGCGTTAGCCATTGCGCTAACAGTGGGTAGCGTTGATTTTTCACTTGCCCAGCAGATCTCTGTCGAAGCGCCTTCGGCCGGAACGCCAGAGCAGCTCCTGGCTGTCCTTGACGCCTTCATCAACGATCCTGCCACCCTAAAGACCCCGATCAACAAAGCAGCGGACGGCATTAATCGAACATTCAGCGACTACGATGATCTGGTTACTGTCTCCGGCCGCGGAAGCCTTACTGGATTGGTTGACGGTGGCGGGGGCACCAATTTCCTGCAACTTGATACGGCCAGTGGTGGCACGTTAGGCGCGAGCCGCCGTTTTGAAGGCCTGGAGCTCAAACGAAGCACTTGGACTTTGAATGATTCCGGTGACTTCAACACCGGCGTCTTGGTGCGCTCCAAAGCAACGCTAATAAATGACGGAACCATTACAGGAGGAGCATTGGTTCAAGGTGCACTGGTCAACAACAACGTCATAGGCGGCGATGTGACCGTGCAATCAGGTGGCATCCTGACCAACCCAGGAAACATCAACGGCAACGTTTTTATCAACGAAAAAGGAGCATTTTCCGGCAAGGGCCGAGTCGCCAATCTGAATGTAAACGGGAGGTTCTCCGTCGACAAATTGCAAGGTGCCCCGCAGGTATCAGGTGACTTGAGAATGTCCAAAACTGCCGAACTGACCTACGAGGTCGATGCCGGCAGCAAAAGTGAAACGATATTGGTCAACGGAACCGCCAGCCTCGGCGGTGCCACCCTGAATATCCTCGCCGTACCGGGTGACTATCCGCTATTCAGCCAACACACCATCATTGCTGCCAATAAAATCGAAGGCGAATTTGGCAAGGTCATCAACAACCTCGCCTTTTTGACACCCAAACCCGAATACGAAGTAAAGACGGTCGATCTGATCTTCGTCCGTAACGACGTAACGCTCGAGAGTGTCGCAGTCAGTGATAACGGACGGGAAGTCGGCCAAAGCATTATTGAGGAGCCGAAGGACATACCGCACGAACGGGTCCCAGCTGACATTGCGCCTGCAATCGCTGAAGCCGTAAATCCACCTGCAAGCACCGACACTTCGGCTCCCGCCTTCACACCGACCGCCGAAACGTCTTCAACAGTTGCGACTCTACCCGCCACCGATACGCCCGTTACCGCCTCAACTCCACCCACAGCTACCAATCCCGTCGCCACCGTACAAAAGCCATCCAGCCCCACAAACGCTGCGGTCGCTGCCCTGCTCGGTAGCGACAAAATTACCGCGTCCCGTGCAATCGAACAGCTGGCCGGCAGCAACAACGCCAACCTTGCGAAGGCGACTCTGATCAGCGACAGGCCAATAAGCGCGACCATGCTCTCAGCCATGCGCCAGCTCGACAGCGCCAGCGGTTTCAACAACCCCGGTAATAGACGCAACGCACCACGCCTTGCCGCCGGCAGTGAAAACAACGGCAGAGTCTGGCTTCAAGCGCTGGGTCACGGCGGGACATTGGACCGCGATTACGACGCCCTGAAACACACGACCCAAGGTCTGGTGCTGGGTGCAGATTGGGGCATCGATGAGGAATGGCGTCTGGGTGTGATGGGCGGCAAGTCCGAGACTCGTCTGGATAGCCGTGGACTCGACGGTGATCTCGACAGCTGGCACTTGGGCGCCTACGTGCTGCGTCAGAATGGCCACATGTCGCTGCGCCTCGGTGCGACCTTCAGCAGTCACGACGGCAGTACCAAACGCCGGGTTGCCTTCAATGGTTTCAGCGACCGCCCCGAAGGTCATTACGATGCCAACACGCAGCAAGCATTCGCGGAAACGGGTTACAACCTCGGCCGCGCCAACGTCAGCATCGAGCCGTTTGCCAGCCTTGGTTACCAACGCTATCAGCGCGACGGCTACACGGAAAAAGGTGGCGCAGCCGCACTGAAAGTCCAAGGCCAAACCCAGACCAATCTCAACACCACATTCGGCCTGCGACTGGCGAAGCTCACCACTCTGGATAACGGCATGCAGTTGACGCCACGATTCAGTGCCGGCTGGAAACACACATTCGGCGAAGTCTTTACCGAAACCCGTCAACGTCTGGTCACTGGCGGCCGCAACTACACTGTTTCCGGTGCGCCGCTGGATCGCGACAGTCTGATGCTCGATGCAGGGCTGGATCTTGGGCTGTCGGCAAAACACACCGTGGGTGTCGGCCTCACTGGCGAAGCCGGTAGTGACGGTCGTAGTTACGGCGTGATGGGGCAGTGGCGGTTGGTGTTCTGATGATCCCAAACCGACCTTACTGACACGATGCAAAACCTGTGGGAGCGAGCCTGCTCGCGAATGCGGAGTGCCATCCAGCGTTCATATCGATTGACACACCGCATCGCGAGCAGGCTCGCTCCCACATTGATCCAGATTTATTCGGAAAACGATCACCAAACACTACAAAAAAAAAAAGGGGAGCACATGCCCCCCCGAGGTTTAAAGCGGTGTATCGAGGCTGTTCACTCAGCCTTCGATCTCGATCAGGATTTCGCCCGGGTTTACCCGGTCGCCCTTGGCCACGTGAATGGCGGTGACTTTGCCGGCGATGGCCGATTGAACTTCGGTTTCCATTTTCATCGCTTCGGTGATCAGCACGGCTTGGCCGGCCTTGACGGTGTCGCCTTCCTTGACCAGTACGTCGACGATGTTGCCCGGCATGGTGGTGCTGACGTGGCCCGGTGCAGTGGCTTGCTTGCGCTTGCTGCCGCCGCCGCTGACGAATTCGTTGAGTGGTTCGAACACCACTTCTTCCGGCATGCCGTCGATGGACAGGTAGAAGTGACGCTTGCCTTCGGCCTTGACGCCGACACCGGTGATGTCGACGCGGTAGGTTTCGCCGTGGACGTCGATGACGAACTCGGTCGGTACGCCTTCGCCACCGGCCGAGGTCACGCCGCCCGCTTCCGGAATCGGCAACAGCACTTCAGGCGTCAGGGTGCCGGCAGCGCGTTCCTCGAGGAACTTGCGGCCGATGTCCGGGAACATGGCGTAGGTCAGCACGTCTTCTTCGGACTTGGCCAGGTTGCCGATATCGGCACGCAACTTGGTCATTTCCGGCTTGAGCAAATCGGCTGGACGGACGTCGATCACTTCTTCGCTGCCGATGGCCTGACGACGCAACTGTTCGTTCACAGCGCCCGGTGCCTTGCCGTAGCCACCTTGCAGGTAGAGCTTCACTTCGTTGGTGATGGTCTTGTAGCGCTCGCCGGCCAGCACGTTGAAGAACGCCTGGGTACCGACGATCTGTGAGGTCGGCGTCACCAGCGGGGGGAAACCGAGGTCTTCACGAACGCGCGGGATTTCGGCCAGCACTTCGCTCATGCGGTTCAGCGCGCCCTGCTCTTTCAACTGGTTGGCCAGGTTGGAAATCATCCCGCCCGGTACCTGGTTGACTTGCACACGGGTGTCGACGGCGGTGAATTCGCTTTCGAACTGGTGATACTTTTTGCGCACGGCGTAGAAGTACAGGCCGATCTCTTGCAACAGTTCCAGGTTCAGGCCGGTGTCGAATTCGCTGCCTTTAAGGGCTGCAACCATCGACTCGGTGCCCGGGTGGCTGGTGCCCCAGGCGAAGCTGGAGATCGCAGTGTCGATATGGTCGGCACCGTTTTCGATGGCCTTGAGTTGGCACATGGCAGCCAGGCCAGCGGTGTCGTGCGAGTGAATGAACACTGGCAGCGACTGTTCGGATTTCAACGCCTTGACCAGTTCGCCGGTGGCGTACGGGGTCAGCAGGCCGGCCATGTCCTTGATCGCCACAGAATCGCAACCCATGGCTTCCATTTGCTTGGCTTGCGCCACGAAGGCCTCGATGGTGTGCACCGGGCTGGTGGTGTAAGCGATGGTGCCTTGAGCGTGTTTGCCCGCTGCTTTTACCGCCTCGATGGCCACCCGCAGGTTACGCACGTCGTTCATCGCATCGAAGATACGGAACACGTCGATGCCGTTGACCGCGGCCTTGGCGACGAAAGCTCTGACCACGTCGTCGCTGTAGTGGCGATAACCCAGCAGGTTCTGGCCACGCAGGAGCATTTGCAGGCGTGTGTTAGGCAGCGCCGCGCGCAGTTGGCGCAGACGCTCCCACGGGTCTTCTTTGAGGAAACGAACGCAGGCGTCGAATGTTGCGCCGCCCCAGACTTCCAGCGACCAGTAGCCGACTTTGTCGAGCTTGTCGCAGATCGGCAGCATGTCTTCGGTGCGCATGCGCGTGGCGAGCAGCGATTGGTGGGCGTCGCGCAGGATGGTGTCGGTTACATGAATCTTCTTGGACATTGTTTGATTCCTCACAGGCCTGCGTGGGCGGCGATGGCGGCAGCGATGGCCAGGGCCAGCTCTTCGGGTTTGCGCTTGATCGAGTAGTTGGTCAGTTCAGGGTGGCTTTCTACGAAGCTGGTGTTGAACTGGCCGCTACGGAATTCCGGGTTGCGCAGGATTTCCTGGTAGTACGCGGCGGTGGTCTTGACCCCTTGCAGACGCATGTCGTCGAGGGCACGCAAGCCACGGTCCATCGCCTCTTCCCAGGTCAACGCCCACACCACCAGTTTCAAGCACATCGAGTCGTAGAACGGCGGAATGGTGTAACCGGTATAGATCGCCGTGTCGGTACGCACACCGGGGCCGCCGGGCGCGTAGTAACGGGTGATCTTGCCGAAACTCGGCAGGAAATTGTTTTTCGGGTCTTCGGCGTTGATCCGGAATTGCAGCGCGAAACCGCGGTGCTGGATGTCTTCCTGCTTCACCGAGAGCGGCAGGCCCGAGGCAATGCGGATCTGCTCACGGACAATGTCGATGCCGGTAATTTCTTCGGTGATAGTGTGTTCCACCTGCACCCGGGTGTTCATCTCCATGAAGTACACCTCGCCCTCGGCGAGCAGGAACTCCACGGTGCCAGCATTCTCGTAACCCACGGCCTTGGCTGCACGCACCGACAGGTCGCCAATGTAGGCGCGCTGTTCCGGGGTCAGTTGCGGGCTCGGGGCGATTTCGATGAGCTTCTGGTTGCGGCGCTGGATTGAGCAGTCACGCTCGAACAGGTGCACCACGTTGCCAAAGCTGTCGCCAAGAATCTGCGCTTCGATATGCTTCGGATTGACGATGCATTTTTCCAGGAACACTTCCGCGGAACCGAAAGCCTTGGTGGCTTCGGAAATAACCCGAGGGAATGCTTGTTCAAGTTCTTCTCGGCTATCGCAGCGACGGATACCGCGGCCGCCACCACCGGAGGTGGCCTTGAGCATGACCGGATAACCGATGCGGTCGCCTTCAATCAAGGCTTCAGCGATGTCCGCGACGTTGCCTTCAGTGCCCGGCGTGACCGGTACGCCCGCCTTGATCATGCTACGGCGCGCTTCGGTCTTGTCGCCCATGCGGCGAATCACTTCAGCCGATGGACCGATGAACTTGATGCCGCGCTCTGCGCAGATATCCGCCAGTTCAGCGTTTTCCGAAAGGAAGCCGTAGCCGGGATGCAATGCATCGCAACCGGTTTCCACTGCCAGATTCACCAGCTTGCGCGCATTCAAGTAACCGGCCAGAGGCTCGGCACCGATGCTGTGGGCCTCATCCGCACGCTTCACATGCAGGGCATGACGGTCGGCGTCGGAATAGATCGCGACCGAGCGAATGCCCATCTCGGCGCAGGCTCGTACGATTCGTACGGCAATCTCACCACGGTTGGCGATCAGGATCTTTTTTATCACTTGGAGGTTCCCTTGAGCCGGTGGTACCCACGACCTGCTAGACCAGGTCGACGCGTGACCAAATGTTTCAATTCGGTCGCAACACCACACTAGCGCCCACAAGGGATTAACAAAAATGAATAATTATTGGGTTAGGCATAAGTAAAGACTTATAGTTGATTCATCAGCCTGCGGACAGAGTCTCTATAAAATGCGTAAGTCCTTGATGCGTATGACGTTGCGCCAATTGCAAATCTTTAACGAAGTCTGTGATTTACGGTCCTACAGCCGTGCGGCTGATGAAATGTCGCTCACACAACCTGCCGTGAGCCTACAGATTCGTCAACTTGAGGAGCTGATCGGTCAACCGTTATTCGACTACGTGGGCAAAAAGCTCTATATGACCGAGGCCGCCGAAGCCCTACAGCGGGCGAGCCGGGACATTTTCGGCCGCCTGGAAAACCTCGACATGCAACTCTCGGACATGCAGGGATCGCTGCAGGGCCAGCTGAAACTGGCGGTGGAATCCAGTGCCAAGTATTTCGTGCCGCACCTGTTTGCTGCGTTCAAGCGCCAGCATCCGGAAGTGAATCTGCATCTGACGGTAGTGAATCGCGGCCAAGTCATTCGGCGTCTGTCGGACAACCGCGATGACCTGGTAATCATGTCGATGGTGCCGCAGGACATGGGGTTGGAGTTTCTGCCCTTTCTCAATAATCCGATCGTTGCCGTGGCGCCACCCGACCATCCGCTGAGCCACATGGGGCCTTTGAGCTTGCAGGATCTCGAGCCTTACACGCTGCTGGTGCGCGAGCCCGGCTCTGGCACGCGACTGGCGTGCGAGGAGTATTTCAAAGAGAAACGCGTGCACTTCACGCAGACCCAGGAAGTCGCTTCGGCAGAAGCCCAGCGTGAATGCGTATTGGCGGGTCTGGGCCTGGCGCTGTTGACACGCCACGCCCTGAACCTTGAACTGGCGACCGGCGCCCTGATCGAGCTACCGGTCGAAGAATTGCCGCTGTATCGCAGCTGGTGTCTGGTGCAGGCCAAGGCTAAACGCCTGTCACCGGTGGCTCACGCATTCCTTGCGTTTATCCGCAGCGAACGCGTACAGATCAGCGTGCTGGTTGAGCGTTTCGACGGGAAGTTACCGGTGCTGCCTGCCAATAATTGAGTTCCAGTCCGTCAGGAAAATCGCCAATTTCGGCCAGAAGCTGGCGGCGTTCGCAGCGATCTTCAATGGCGCGGCGAAATTCCATGCGGCGCTGATCTTCCTGCTGACGACGGGTTTTGATAGCACTGTTGCGTTCTTCGTAGGGCTGGGCCATTTCTAGTCTCCCAAGGCGAGTGCGGGAGTTTCAAGATAGGCGCTGGGGATGACGGTTTGGCGGCTCGGACGTTACAGACTGATGAAGATTCAAAAGCAAAAATCGCAGGCTGCGCCAGCTCCTGTAGGAGCTGCCGAAGGCTGCGATCTTTTGATCTTTAATCGTCGAGCGCTTTCACCGACTTGGGCGACAACCGCAAGCTGCGCAGGCTGCGCTTGACGCTCTTGAGGTGATTGACCAGGCTCGGCCCGCGCGCCATGGCCACGCCCATAGCCAATACGTCGATTACCACCAGGTGAGCGATACGCGAGGTCAACGGCGTATAGATTTCGGTGTCTTCGTGCACATCGATCGCCAGATTGACGGTCGACAGCTCTGCCAGCGGTGTCTGGCTCGGGCACAACGTGATCAGCGATGCACCGCTCTCACGCACCAGGTTGGCCGTGATCAACAGGTCTTTGGAGCGCCCGGACTGGGAAATACAGATGGCCACGTCGGTCGGCTTCAGGGTTACCGCCGACATCGCCTGCATGTGCGGGTCGGAATACGCCGCCGCGGTCAGCAGCAAGCGGAAGAACTTGTGCTGGGCATCTGCCGCCACCGCACCCGATGCACCAAAGCCATAGAACTCGACGCGCTGGGCCTGGGACATGAGTGACACCGCTCGCTGCAGCTCCACCGGATCGAGCTTCTCGCGAACCTCCATCAGGGTGTGCAAGGTGGTGTCGAAAATTTTCAGGCTGTAGTCAGCGACCGAATCGTCTTCATGGATCGCAAACTGCCCGAAGCTCGCGCCAGCCGCCAGGCTTTGCGCCAGCTTCAGCTTTAAATCCTGAAACCCGGAACACCCGATGGCCCGGCAAAAACGCACGATGGTCGGCTCGCTGATGCCCACGCTGTGGGCCAGGTCGGCCATGGAACTGTGCATCACGGCTGCTGGGTCAAGCAATACATGGTCGGCAACCTTGAGTTCCGACTTGCGTAACAGGTGGCGCGACTGGGCGATGTGTTGCAGCAGATTCAAGGGGCTGGACTCTTTGTTATTGGCAAGCGCCGGGGATGTAGCACGCTTGTAGTTATACTACACGAATTGGCTTTTTGCCTGCTCATTACGTAACTGAATTGTCTTGTTGTCCCCTATTTTGGCGGGGCGAGTCCTATGTAGCAGCGGATTCAGCCTGTGGCCGTGAGGATTTTTTTGCAAAAAAAAGCCCGCAGCATGAGCGGGCGAAAGACCAAAGAAGCTTTATGCGCAGGATTTTTTGGGGGGAAAGTCCTAGCTTCCTCTGTAGGTCGAATAGCTATACGGCGAAATCAGTAATGGCACGTGGTAGTGATCCTGTTCGGCAGAGATACCAAAACGCAGCACCACCACATCCAGGAACGCAGGTTCCGGCAGCTGAACGCCACGGGCGCGGTAGTAATCGCCCGCATGAAACTGAACCTGATAAACCCCGGAGCGGTAGTCATCACCTTGCAGCAGCGGTGCATCGACACGGCCATCGCTGTTGGTTATCGCGCTGGCGACCAATTCCAGCTGCAAGCCTTCAACGCGGTACAACTCGACCTTGATCGAGCTGCCCGGGCAACCGTGTGCAGCGTCCAAAACATGAGTAGTCAAACGTCCCATTGATTCTGCGCGCCTGCCTGCATAAAGCAGTCAGACCTCGCGCCTCCCGAAGTCAGTTGAAAGGAGGCCGCACCGTTTCGAAGCACGAAACGCTACGGCGAGCGATTGATTAAGACATTTCTTTAAAAAATTGTACACAATAAAAACGACATTTTTACCGCAAACGCCGCCATTCGTAATTTAACCGCGAATCTGTAGCCCAATCATACGATCAGCGGCCCTCCTATCCATTAGCTGACCACACAGGCAGATTTCTTGCACGCCTCACTCCTGAAGCGGTAAAGATGACAGTTCATCAAAAATGCAAAAATTCAGGCTTACAAAGTGAATATAAAGTTGTATACAATCATCCCATCGCTGTGACGCCAGCCTGTCATCTCATCGCCAGGCCGCCACACAACCTGTCAACGAATAAGAAGGAAGACTGCAGTGAGCGCTGACTACCCACGCGACCTGATCGGTTACGGCAGTAACCCTCCTCACCCACACTGGCCGGGCAATGCCCGTATCGCCTTGTCCTTCGTACTCAATTACGAAGAAGGCGGCGAGCGCAACATCCTGCACGGCGATAAAGAGTCCGAAGCCTTCCTTTCGGAAATGGTCTCGGCACAGCCGCTGCAAGGCGCGCGCAACATGAGCATGGAATCGCTTTACGAGTATGGCAGCCGTGTCGGCGTCTGGCGGATTCTGAAACTGTTCAAGGAATTCGACATTCCGCTGACCGTCTTCGCCGTGGCCATGGCCGCCCAGCGCCACCCGGATGTGATCCGCGCGATGGTCGATGCCGGCCACGAGATTTGCAGCCACGGTTACCGTTGGATCGATTACCAGTACATGGACGAAGCGCAGGAGCGCGAGCACATGCTCGAAGCGATCCGCGTGCTCACTGAAATCACCGGCGAACGACCGCTGGGCTGGTACACCGGCCGCACCGGCCCGAACACCCGTCGACTGGTGATGGAGGAAGGCGGTTTCCTCTACGACTGCGACACCTACGACGACGACCTGCCCTACTGGGAACCGAACAACCCGACCGGCAAGCCGCATCTAGTGATCCCGTACACCCTGGACACCAACGACATGCGCTTCACCCAGGTCCAGGGTTTCAATAAGGGCGACGACTTCTTTGAATACCTCAAAGACGCATTTGACGTGCTCTATGCCGAAGGCGCTGAAGCACCGAAGATGTTGTCCATCGGCCTGCACTGCCGTTTGATCGGCCGTCCGGCGCGTCTGGCCTCGCTCAAGCGCTTTATCGAATACGCTAAAAGTCATGAACAGGTGTGGTTCAGCCGTCGCGTCGACATCGCTCGCCACTGGCACGAAACCCACTCGTACCCAGGGGCTGCGAAATGAGCCACTTCCAGACATTGAAGCCATCGACCCTCGGCCGCGAGCCGTTTGTCGCTACCTTCGCCGATATTTACGAACACTCGCCATGGGTGGCCGAAAAGGCCTTCGAGCTGGGCCAGGACGCGTCGATCGACCAGATCGAAACCCTGCACCAGCGCATGAGCGACATCCTGTTGAGCGCCGATCACGCCAGTCAGCTGGCCCTGATCAACGCTCACCCGGACCTGGCCGGCAAAGCCGCCGTCCAGGGCCAGCTGACCGAAGCCAGCACTAATGAACAGGCTGGCGCCGGTATTCACCAATGCACGGCCGAAGAGTTCCAGCGCTTCACCGAGCTGAACGACGCCTACAAAGCCAAGTTCAAGTTTCCCTTCATCATGGCGGTAAAAGGCAGCAACCGGCATCAGATCCTCGCGGCGTTCGAAATGCGCATTCACAACTCGGTCGACACCGAATTCAAATGCGCGCTGGCGGAGATCAACAAGATCGCCCTGTTCCGATTACTGACCCTATAGCGAGCTGCCCTTGTAAAAAGTACCCGGGTGTTAAAAACGCGACAGCACCCAGGGCAGCAAGCATCCCAAGCCAACTAATTAAAGGCAGACTAGAAGAATGAAAGCTTACGCCGTACCTTTCGAGAAGTTCGTCAACCTGGCCGACGCCCGCCTGGGCACCAAAATCATTTCGGTCACCGATGACTGGTTCGCAGACGCCAATCGTCTGTTCCAACCGACCCCGGCCGTATGGAAGGAGGGCGTGTTCGATGACAACGGCAAGTGGATGGACGGCTGGGAGTCGCGCCGCAAGCGCTTCGAAGGCTACGACAGCGCCGTGATCCGCCTGGGCGTACCGGGTTCGATCAAAGGCGTGGACATCGACACTTCATTCTTCACCGGCAACTTCCCGCCGTCGGCCTCCCTGGAAGCCTGCTTCCTGGCTTCCGGTGAGCCGGACGAAAACACCCAGTGGACTGAAGTGCTGTCAGCCGTCGAGCTGCAAGGCAACAGCCACCATTTCCACGAAATCAACAACGACCAGGCCTTTAGCCACCTGCGCTTCAACATCTACCCGGATGGTGGCGTGGCCCGTCTGCGCGTGTACGGCATTCCGTTCCGCGACTGGTCGGCTGTTGGCGACAACGAGCAAGTCGACCTGGCCGCAGCCCTGAATGGTGGCCGCGCCCTCGCCTGCTCCGACGAACACTTCGGTCGCATGAGCAACATCCTCAACCCGGGCCGTGGCATCAACATGGGCGACGGTTGGGAAACTGCTCGTCGTCGTACACCAGGCAATGACTGGGTCATCGTCGCGCTGGGTCATGCCGGCGAGATCGAGAAAGTCATCGTCGATACCCTGCACTTCAAGGGCAACTACCCGGACACTTGCTCGATCCAGGGCGCGTTCGTGAAGGGCGGTACCGACAGCCAGATCGAAACCCAATCGTTGTTCTGGCGCGAACTGCTGCCAGCGCAGAAACTGGAAATGCACGCCGAGCACACCTTCGCCGAGCAGATCAAGGCACTGGGCCCGATCACCCACATCCGCCTGAACGTGTTCCCGGATGGTGGTGTGAGCCGCCTGCGTGTATTGGGCAAGGTAGCGAAGTAATGCTGAGCCTGTAGGAGCGAGCTCGCTCGCGAAGGTCGTCAACGCTAACGCGTACTTTCAGGATAAACGCGTTGTCCCGGACACCATCGCGAGCAAGCTCGCTCCTACAAAGAACAACCAACACAGAACTCGGATAAGAAGACCAGCATGCGCACACTGACGATTGAACCGCTGACCAAAGAAGCCTTCGCCCCTTTCGGTGACGTTATCGAAACCGACGGCAGCGATCATTTCATGATCAACAACGGTTCGACCATGCGCTTCCACAAACTGGCGACGGTTGAAACCGCCACGCCAGAGGACAAGGCGATCATCAGCATCTTCCGCGCCGACGCGCAGGACATGCCGCTGACGGTCTGCATGCTGGAGCGTCACCCGCTGGGCAGCCAGGCTTTCATTCCGCTGCTCGGCAACCCCTTTCTGATCGTGGTCGCGCCACTTGGCGATGAACCTGTATCAGGCTTGGTCCGCGCCTTCGTCACCAACGGCAGGCAGGGCATTAATTACCATCGCGGCGTTTGGCACCATCCGGTGCTGACGATCGAAAAGCGGGATGACTTCCTGGTGGTTGATCGCAGTGGCACAGGCAATAACTGCGATGAGCATTTTTTCAAAGAGGATGAGCGTTTGATCCTCGCCCCCCACCAATAAGAGAAGGTCCGATCACTCGACAACAGAGTGACGGGCGAGAGGTAAAGACTGTGGAAGCACATCTGTTGGAATGGCTGAACCTGAGCGTGCGCTGGGTTCACATGATTACTGGCGTGGCCTGGATCGGTGCGTCGTTCTATTTCGTCTGGCTGGAAAACAACCTCAATCGGGTCAACCCGAAAAGTGGTCTGGCGGGCGATTTGTGGGCGATCCATGGCGGCGGTATCTACCACCTGGAAAAGTACAAACTGGCCCCACCGACCATGCCGGACAACCTGCACTGGTTCAAATGGGAAGCCTATTTCACCTGGATGTCAGGGATCGCGCTGCTGTGCGTGGTGTTTTACTCCAATCCGACGCTATACCTGCTGGCACCTGGCAGCAGCCTGACAGGCCCTGAAGGCGTCATGTTGGGCATCGGTTCGCTGTTCGTCGGCTGGTTCGTCTACTCCTTCCTCTGCGACTCGGCCCTGGGCAAACGCCCTGCCCTGCTAGGCGGAATCCTGTTCGTGCTGATCATCGGCGCGGCTTATGGCTTCAGCAAAGTGTTCAGCGGTCGGGGTGCGTACCTGCACGTCGGCGCGATCATCGGCACGATCATGGTCGGCAACGTGTTCCGCATCATCATGCCGGCCCAGCGTGCTCTGGTAGCGGCGATTGCCGAGAACCGCACGCCGGACCCAGCGCTGCCCGCCAAAGGCTTGCTGCGTTCGCGTCACAACAACTACTTCACCTTGCCGGTGCTGTTCATCATGATCAGCAACCACTTCCCGAGCACTTATGGCAGCCAGTACAACTGGCTGATCCTGGCCGGGATCGCGGTGTTGGCGGTGTTGGTACGTCACTACTTCAACACCCGTCACGACAGCCACAAGTTTGCCTGGACCCTGCCCGTGGCAGCCGTCGGCATGATCAGCCTGGCTTACGTGACTGGGCCGGCGCCGATGAACAGCGCGCCTGAAGTGGCCAAGGCGCCTGCCGCCATCGAGTACCAGCCGCTGCCGGAAACGGCCCTCGGTGGTGGTGCCAAGCCTGAAGTGGCTAAACCCGCGGCCCCTGCTGTCGCACCGACCCAAGCGTCGAATCAGGGCCCGGCGTTCGACAAGGTGCACAGCGTGATTCAGGAACGCTGCGCGGTGTGCCATTCGGCCAAACCGACCAGCCCGCTATTCAGTGCTGCACCGGCCGGCGTGATGTTTGACACCCCCGAGCAGATCCGCCAGAACGCCCCGCGCATTCAGGCTCAGGCTGTCACCAGCCAGATCATGCCACTGGGCAACATCACCCAGATGACCCAGCAGGAACGTGACCTGATCGGCGCGTGGATTGTTCAGGGTGCCCAGACCAACTAAGCAGTAAAGCATCGCGAGCAAGCTCGCTCCCACAGGGATTTACTCAATCCTGTGGGAGCTGGCTTGCCTGCGATTGGCCGCAACGCGGCCCACCTGATGCAAAAACAGCTGCCAGCAGCACTGCAGCTGTTCAATCACAAGAATAAAAAAGATCCGAGGTGTTGCATGTCCGAGCTATCCGAAGCGCGCATCCCCGACGCACCCGCCATTCAGCGTTTACCTCTTTTGCAATTGATCCTGGTCGGTCTGCAACATGTTTTGCTGATGTACGGCGGCGCCATCGCGGTGCCGCTGATCATCGGACAGGCCGCAGGCTTGAGTCGTGAAGAAATCGCCTTCTTGATCAACGCCGACCTGCTGGTGGCGGGGATCGCTACGGTCGTGCAATCGCTGGGCATCGGCCCGATGGGCATCCGCATGCCGGTGATGATGGGCGCCAGTTTCGCCGCCGTCGGCAGCATGGTCGCCATGGCCGGCATGCCGGGCATCGGTCTGCAAGGGATCTTCGGCGCCACCATCGCCGCTGGTTTTTTCGGCATGATCATCGCGCCGTTCATGTCCAAAGTCGTGCGCTTCTTCCCTCCGCTGGTCACCGGCACGGTCATCACCTCGATCGGTTTGTCGCTGTTCCCGGTGGCCGTTAACTGGGCGGGTGGCGGCGCGGGTGCTGCTCAATTCGGCTCCCCGATTTACCTGGCCATCGCCGCGTTGGTGCTGGCCACCATTCTGTTGGTCCATCGCTTCATGCGCGGTTTCTGGGTCAACATTTCCGTGTTGATCGGCATGTGCCTCGGCTATGTGATCTGTGGCTTGATTGGCATGGTCGACCTCAGTGGCATGGCTCAGGCGCCTTGGGTACAAATCGTCACCCCGCTGCATTTCGGCCTGCCGAAGTTTGAACTCGCACCGATTCTTTCGATGTGCCTGGTGGTGGTGATCATCTTCGTCGAGTCCACCGGGATGTTCCTCGCGCTGGGCAAAATCACCGGTCAGGAAGTCTGCCCGCGGATGCTGCGTCGCGGCTTGCTGTGTGATGCCGGCGCTTCGTTCTTCGCCGGTTTTTTCAACACCTTCACCCACTCCTCTTTCGCGCAGAACATCGGCCTAGTGCAGATGACCGGCGTGCGTTGCCGCTCGGTGACCATCGTCGCCGGCGGTTTGCTGGTGGTGCTGAGCCTGCTGCCGAAAGCGGCGTTCCTGGTCGCCTCGATACCGCCCGCCGTACTGGGCGGCGCGGCGATTGCGATGTTCGGCATGGTTGCAGCCACCGGCATCAAGATTCTTCAGGAAGCCGACATCGGTGACCGTCGCAACCAGTTGCTGGTGGCGGTGAGCATCGGCATGGGGCTGATTCCGGTGGTACGTCCGGAGTTTTTCGCATACTTGCCACTGTGGATGAGTCCGATCACTCACAGCGGAATTGCGATGGCGACGTTGAGTGCGTTGTCGCTGAACCTGCTGTTTAACATCCTCGGCGGCGCCGAACGCGCGGCCATTAACGACTGCCACGCCCACCCTCATTAACTGGTCCTTTGCAGGAGCGAGCTTGCTCGCGATGGACGCTAACGATAACGAGTGTTTCCTGGATAAACACGGCGCTCCATAGACCATCGCGAGCAAGCTCGCTCCTACAAAGGTCAGCGGCTGCCTGCACCTCAAACAATAAAACAACGGGGAGCAACAGATGATTCGGACACAGCCAAACATGCTTTTGGGCGGGGGTCTTTTGGCCGCCAGCCAGGCCATGGCCGGCGATTTATTGCTGTGGCAGACCAACAACCTGAGCACTGCCAGCCTGCCGGTGAAGGTGCACTTTTAAGATGGCCCGCAACCGTGCCACAAACCTGTCGTCGGTGCGCTGTTGCGGCGCACTTGAGACCTGGCCAAGTAGTCAGTATTCTCCGCGGCCGCCTGAATCCGCTTTAAAAAAAAGTCCGGATTTATTTTCTGACCAGTTAGCCAACTTATCCCGGCACTGGACAGTATCAAGGCATTCCACCCCCCCTCTCAATCGACTGTTTTTGAGCAGCCGAGCGGGAGTTTGTTTGCTTTTTGAAAGCCTTGGCTCAGCGTTTGCCAACCGCACCGACGCTGACCGAATGGATGATTTATTACCGCTACAGAAAAAGGCGCCACACCAGAGCGCCGACCTTAGAAAAATAACGTGGAACCACTTACTTTTTGGGAGCAACCGAATGAAACGTACGTGCACCAGCCTGATGCTCGCGGGATCGTTACTGGCCGGGGGCCAGGCGATGGCCGGCGACTTGCTGCAATGGCAGAACAACAGCCTGACCTACCTCTATGGCAAGGACTTTCAGGTCAATCCGACCATTCAGCAGACCGTCACCTTCGAACACGCCGACGCCTGGAAATATGGGGATAACTACCTGTTTGTCGACAAGATCTTCTACAACGGCAAGGCTGACAGCAGCGTCGGTTCGAACACCTACTATGGCGAGATCAGCCCGCGTTTGTCGTTCGGCAAGATCTTCGACCAGAAACTCGAGTTTGGCCCGGTCAAGGACGTGTTGCTGGCCATGACTTACGAGTTCGGTGAAGGCGATACCGAGTCCTACCTGATCGGTCCTGGTTTCGACCTGGCGATCCCGGGCTTCGACTACTTCCAGCTGAACTTCTACCAGCGTCACAGCGAAGGCGCCCGTCCGGGTGACAACATTTGGCAGATCACTCCGGTCTGGTCCTACACCATTCCTGTGGGCGATTCGAGCATCCTGATCGATGGCTTCATGGACTGGGTGGTCGACAATGACAAGAATTCCAAAGGCACTTACCACGCCAACCTGCACTTCAATCCTCAGATCAAATACGACTTGGGCAAAGCGCTGAACATCGGCGAGAAACAGCTGTATGTCGGTGTGGAGTACGACTACTGGAAAAACAAGTACGGCATCGAAGACAGCGAGTCCTTCAAGACCGATCAGAGCGCCACGAGCTTGCTGGTGAAGTTCCACTTCTGATTTAAAGTCAAAAGATCGCAGGCTTCGCCAGCTCCTACATTGGAATGCATATCCCTGTAGGAGCTGCCGAAGGCTGCGATCTTTGCTTCATGACAACCCCAGAAACCGACACAGTTCATCCTTCTTGGCCAACGCATCCCGCCGCCCAAGATCAATCAATTCGCCGCAATACCCCGCCTCGAACAGCAGATAACTCAGCACCCCCGCCCCGCTCGTCTTGGTCGCCCCCGGCCCGCGCAGAAACAGGCGCAGTGCCGCTGGCAATTCCTGCCGATGTCGCGCCGCAATCTCATCGATCGGCTGACTCGGTGAAATCACCAGCACGTCCACCGGCGCCACACCCAGCGCACGGGTCGGCGTGCCGTCGGGAAGAAGATGACTGAACTGATTCAGACGCTGCAGCAGTTCGATATCACTTTCCAGGCTGTCAATGAACGTACTGTTGAGCATGTGCGCGCCGATCTGCGCCAAGGTTGGCTGTTGACCGGTGTAGGCGCGTTGCAGCGGTTGTTGCGGGTCGACCCCGCGAGGGTTGCCGCTGACACCGACCACCAGCACTCGGCTGGCGCCCAGGTGCAGGGCCGGGCTGATGGGTGCCGACTGGCGCACCGCGCCGTCGCCGAAATATTCTTCGCCGATTTTTACCGGCGCGAATAACAGTGGAATGGCAGAACTGGCGAGCAAATGTTCGACGGACAATTGGGACGGGATGCCAATGCGCCGATGGCGCAACCAGGCATCAATGGTGCCACCGCCCTGATAAAACGTGACGGCCTGACCGGACTCGTAGCCGAATGCCGTGACCGCCACCGCCTGCAACTGCTTTTGCGCGATGGCGTCGGCGATGCCGGACATGTGCAGCTTGTTATTAAGCAACTCACGCAGCGGCGAGCTGTTGAGCAAGGCCACCGGAACCTGCGCGCCGATGCCGAGCAAGCTATGCCCGACAAAGCGGCTGGCCTGATGGATCACCCCCGGCCAGTCACTGCGCAACACCAGATGACTACGAAAGCCCTGCCAAAAGGCTGTCAGGCGCTCGATAGCGCTACGGAAGTCCATCGCCCCACTGGCGAGGCTGACGGCGTTGATCGCACCGGCAGACGTGCCGACGATCACCGGAAACGGATTGCTTGCACCGACCGGCAACAGCTCGGCAATCGCCGCCAGCACACCCACCTGATAGGCCGCCCGAGCCCCGCCACCGGAAAGAATCAACCCTGTAACCGGTTCAGCAGGACTCATCGCAACACTCCATGGTGCTTAAGGGGATCGACTATTTAACCGCGTTTTTTGTACAGCTTCGGCTCGCCCGGCGGACGGCTCTTGAAGCGGCGATGGGCCCAGAGGTATTGCTCCGGGCACTCACGCAAGACACCTTCGACCCACTGATTGATCCGCAGGCAATCGGCTTCTTCGGTCTCGCCGGGGAAATGATCGAGTGGTGCATGGATCACCAGACGATAACCGCTGCCATCTGCCAGGCGCTCCTGGGTGAACGGCACCACCAGCGCCTTGCCCAGTCGCGCAAATTTGCTGGTGGCGGTGACCGTTGCAGCCTGAATCCCGAAAAACGGCACGAAAATACTCTGCTTGGCGCCATAGTCCTGATCCGGTGCGTACCAGATCGCCCGACCGGCCCGCAGCAGTTTGAGCATCCCGCGCACGTCTTCGCGCTCCACGGCCAAGGAGTCGAGGTTATGCCGCTCGCGGCCACTTCGCTGAATGTAGTCGAACAGTGGATTCTTGTGCTCGCGGTACATGCCGTCGATGGTGTGCTGCTGGCCGAGCAACGCCGCGCCGATTTCCAGCGTGGTGAAATGCACCGCCATCAGAATCACGCCCTTGCCCGCTAGCTGGGCTTTTTTCAAATGCTCCAACCCTTCGACATGGGCCAGCTTCGCCAGACGCTGACGCGACCACCACCAGCTCATCGCCATTTCAAAGAAAGCGATGCCGGTGGAAGAAAAGTTTTCCTTGAGCAGACGTTTGCGCTCGGCCGCGGATTTTTCCGGGAAACACAGTTCGAGATTGCGCTTGGCAATGCGCCGTCGGTCGCCTGCCACTCGATACATCAATGCACCGAGGCCGCGACCGATAAACAGCAACGCCGGATACGGCAACTGAACAATCAGCCACAACAGCCCCAAGCCACACCATAGAGGCCAGAAACGTGGAGAAAGAAATGCTGTTCGAAAACGCGGGCGATCCATTAAAGCTTCCGTCAAGACAATGGCCGCGCATTCTACATCGTTCGACCCGGCTTGCGGCTCGCGGGCGTTCTCGTTATAAGTCTCGGCACTTTTAGTGACAAGTCGTTGTATGCCGACCATGAGCCAAACCGAACCGCTAGACCAAGATCCCGTGTTCCAGTTGAAGGGCAGCATGCTCGCCATTACGGTGCTGGAGCTGACCCGCAACGACCTCGAGAGCCTCGATCGGCAGCTGGCCGCCAAAGTCGCCCAGGCGCCTAATTTCTTCAGTAACGCACCGCTGGTGCTGGCCCTGGACAAACTCCCGGCCAGTGAAGGCGCCATCGACTTGCCGGGGCTGATGCGCGTCTGTCGCCAGCATGGCTTGCGCACCCTGGCGATCCGCGCCAGCCGCATTGAAGACATCGCCGCCGCCATTGCAGTCGACCTGCCCGTACTGCCGCCGTCCGGTGCCCGGGAACGCTCGCTTGACCCGCTCGAAGGTCAAGTGAAGAAAAAACCGGAAAAACCACCGGAGCCCACCGTCAAACCGACGAAAATCATCACGTCGCCAGTCCGTGGTGGCCAGCAGATTTATGCCCAGGGTTGCGATTTGGTGGTGATCTCGTCCGTCAGCCCGGGGGCGGAACTTCTCGCCGATGGCAACATCCATGTATACGGCCCCATGCGCGGTCGCGTATTGGCTGGGGTCAAAGGCGACACGAAAGCCAGGATTTTCTGTCAGCAAATGAGCGCTGAACTGGTCTCCATTGCAGGCCACTACAAGGTTTCTGAAGATTTGCGTCGCGACCCTTTATGGGGTGCCGGCGTGCAAGTCAGTCTGTCGGGCGATGTGTTGAACATCATTCGGCTTTAACGGATACTGCCGCATTTTCCAAGCATCTCTAAAACGTAGCGAAAACGGCTCAAACGAAGTAGGAAAAAGGCCAAAAGCAGTGTTTACCGGGGGTAAGCGCCGCCCAGGACCGGATTCCAGCCAAGGCTGTCCGACTGCAGTAGTTTTTCAAGAGATGTTTTTCAGGGGCTAAAAGTCCTTTTTCCTTAGGGGTGAAACACCTTGGCCAAGATTCTCGTGGTTACATCCGGCAAGGGTGGTGTGGGTAAGACCACCACCAGCGCCGCTATCGGTACCGGCCTCGCTCTGCGCGGTCACAAAACAGTTATCGTCGACTTCGACGTCGGTTTGCGTAACCTCGACCTGATCATGGGTTGCGAGCGCCGCGTGGTGTATGACTTCGTCAACGTGGTCAACGGCGAAGCCAACCTGCAGCAAGCCCTGATCAAAGACAAACGCCTGGAAAACCTCTACGTACTGGCCGCCAGTCAGACTCGCGATAAAGACGCGCTGACCGTGGAAGGCGTGGAAAAAGTGCTGATGGCACTGAAAGAAGATTTCGAATTCGTGGTGTGCGATTCGCCAGCGGGCATCGAGAAAGGCGCCCACCTAGCCATGTACTTCGCAGACGAAGCGATTGTCGTGACTAACCCGGAAGTGTCCTCGGTTCGTGACTCGGACCGCATGCTGGGCCTGCTGGCCAGCAAGTCGCGTCGCGCTGAAAAAGGCGAAGAACCGATCAAGGAACACCTGCTGCTGACCCGCTACAATCCGCAACGCGTCAGTGACGGTGAAATGCTCGGCGTCGAAGACGTCAAAGAAATTCTGGCCGTTACCCTGCTGGGTGTGATTCCGGAGTCCCAAGCGGTACTCAAGGCTTCCAACTCCGGCGTGCCAGTGATTCTCGACGATCAGAGCGACGCCGGTCAGGCGTACAGCGATGCGGTCGATCGTCTGCTGGGCAAAACCGTGGAGCATCGGTTTCTCGATGTAACGAAGAAAGGATTCTTTGAGCGTCTGTTTGGAGGCCGGTAATGAACATTTTTGACTTCTTTCGTGCTAACAAGAAGCCAAGTACCGCCTCGGTAGCGAAAGAGCGTCTACAGATCATCGTGGCGCATGAACGCGGCCAACGCAGTACCCCGGACTACCTGCCAGCCTTGCAGAAGGAACTGGTCGAGGTGATCCGCAAGTACGTCAATATCGGGTCCGATGACGTGCACGTCGCCCTGGAAAACCAGGGCAGCTGCTCGATTCTGGAACTCAATATCACCCTGCCAGATCGCTGAGTCGATCCGGCGGGAGCCACGGCGGTTCAGGCTTTCAGGCTTCATGTAGGAGCGAGCTTGCTCGCGATGGTGTATCAGACACATTGATGTCGACTGACACACCATCGCGAGCAAGCTCGCTCCTACAGGGGACAGCGAGGGCCTGAGCCGCCGTTGGCGTTTGTTACGAGGCTGTTTTAATGCCGCTGTCCAACATCCGCATCATCCATCAGGACGCCGCCGTACTGGTGGTCGACAAACCTACCCTGCTGCTCTCGGTCCCCGGTCGGGCCGATGACAACAAGGATTGCCTGATTACCCGTCTGCAAGAAAACGGCTATCCAGAAGCGCGAATCGTCCATCGACTGGATTGGGAAACCTCCGGCATCATTCTGTTGGCCCGCGACCCGGACACTCATCGCGAACTGTCGCGGCAATTTCACGACCGCGAAACCGAAAAAGCCTACACCGCGCTCTGCTGGGGCCAACCGGAACTGGACAGTGGCAGCATCGATCTGCCATTGCGCTACGACCCGCCGACCAAGCCGCGCCATGTGGTGGACCATGAATTTGGCAAACATGCCCTGACGTTCTGGCGTGTGCTGGAACGCTGCGGCGACTGGTGCCGTGTCGAACTGACGCCGATCACCGGCCGCTCCCATCAGTTGCGCGTGCACATGCTATCCATCGGCCACCCACTGCTGGGAGACGGGCTGTACGCCCACGAGCAGGCGCTGGCTGCCTGGCCAAGGCTGTGCCTGCATGCGAGCATGCTCAGTTTCACTCACCCCCAGAGCGGCGAACGCCTGCGCTTCGAGTGCCCTGCCCCGTTTTAAAGACCAATACAATCTAAAACTGTAGGAGCGAGCTTGCTCGCGATGGTGTGTCTGCTGCATTGATGTCAACTGACACACCATCGCGAGCAAGCTCGCTCCTACAGGGATCTTCCACAGCAGCCCGCCGCCAATTATGTGACCAATACGGTAAACTGGCGCCATTGCTGTCTGGAGCTACTTATGCGCGAAGAGTTGAACCAAGGCCTGATCGACTTCCTCAAGGCCTCCCCTACCCCGTTCCATGCCACTGCCAGCCTTGTCCAGCGCCTGGAAGCGGCTGGCTATCAGCGTCTCGACGAGCGCGAGCCATGGACGACCGAAGCCAACGGTCGTTACTACGTCACCCGTAACGATTCGTCGATTGTCGCGTTCAAGATGGGCCGTCATTCACCGTTGCACGGCGGCATTCGCCTGGTCGGCGCCCACACCGACAGCCCGTGCCTGCGAGTCAAACCCCAGCCGGAACTGCAACGCCAGGGCTTTTGGCAGCTGGGCGTCGAAGTCTATGGCGGCGCACTGCTCGCGCCGTGGTTCGACCGCGACCTGTCCCTGGCTGGCCGCGTAACCTTCCGCCGAGACGGCAAGGTCGAGAGCCAGCTGATCGATTTCAAGGCACCGATTGCCACCATCCCGAACCTGGCCATTCACCTCAATCGTGAAGCCAACATGGGGTGGGCGATCAACGCCCAGACCGAACTGCCGCCGATTCTTGCGCAATTTGCCGGTGACGAGCGCGTGGACTTCCGCGCCGTACTCACCGACCAACTCGCCCGGGAACACGGCCTGAACGCCGACGTCGTACTCGATTACGAGCTGAGCTTCTACGACACCCAAAGCGCAGCAATCATCGGCCTGCATGGCGATTTCATTGCAGGCGCACGCCTGGATAACCTGTTGTCGTGCTACGCCGGCCTGCAAGCCTTGCTGACCGCCGAAACCGACGAAACCTGCGTGCTGGTCGCCAACGACCACGAAGAAGTCGGCTCCTGCTCCGCTTGCGGTGCCGATGGTCCGATGCTTGAGCAGACACTGCGTCGCCTGCTGCCCGAAGGTGATGAATTCGTACGGACCATTCAGAAATCCCTGCTGGTCTCGGCCGACAACGCCCACGGCGTGCACCCGAACTACGCGGACAAACACGACGCCAACCACGGCCCGAAACTCAACGCCGGCCCGGTTATCAAGGTCAACAGTAACCAGCGCTACGCGACCAACAGCGAAACCGCCGGATTCTTCCGCCATCTGTGCATGGCCGAAGAAGTACCGGTTCAGAGCTTCGTCGTGCGCAGCGACATGGGCTGCGGCTCGACGATCGGCCCGATCACTGCCAGCCATCTGGGCGTGCGCACCGTGGACATCGGCCTGCCGACGTTCGCCATGCACTCGATCCGCGAGCTGTGCGGCAGCCATGACCTGGCGCACCTGGTCAAAGTGTTGAGCGCGTTTTACGCCTGCCGCGAATTGCCGTAACCCCGCATTACTCTGTAGGAGCGAGCTTGCTCGCGATGGACGTGAACGATGACGCGTGCTGCCTGAAAGAATGCGCCGCCTTCAATTCCATCGCGAGCAAGCTCGCTCCTACAGACAACACCCCAGGTGGCCCAAAAGCCACCTAGACTTTAACTACCCCTTTCGACAAGGCAGTCGCCATGATCTCGTTGTCCTCTTTTCACGCCATGCTGATCCCGATTCTTGCCGGGATGATCATGCTGGCAGTCGGCTTCAATTTTCGTGACAAAAACGCGGGGGTGTTCGCGATGTGGGTCGGCATGCTGACGATCCTCGCCACCGTGGTTTTCAAGATCCTCGCCAAACTCAACGAATAAATCCTCACCCCCGGCTCGCATTGATTTTGGCGGGCTCGTACACTCGGTCGATCTGCCCATCCCAAGGTTGACCGCCTAGTGTTCGCTCGTCTTTTCACCCTGCCGTGTTTTCTCCTTGCCTGCCTAATGACGCTGCTGCCGATGGCGCCTGCCCAGGCCGTCGGTTTGCCGAGCCTGCTCAACAGCTCGGCGAAAACCCAGCCAGAGGCGCAAGCGCCCTTGGGGCAATCGCTGGACGACGTGATCAAGTCGCTGGAGAACGATCAGCAACGAACCCAGTTGCTGACGGACCTGAAGAAGTTGCGCGACGCCACTAAAAAGGCCCAGCCGACCGTCGAAGAAGGCGTGCTTGGCTTGATCGGTGGCACCCTGGCCAATTTCGAAAAGCAGTTTTCCGGGGCCGACAGCCCACTCAATCGCTGGTCCGAAGAGCTCGGCCTGGCCGAGGATGAGCTGAAGGCGCTGGTGCTGCCGGCCAATGAATGGCTGCCAATCATTTTAGCCTTCGCCATGATTTTAATGGTCTGGAGTCTGCTGGCCGCCGCGCTGATCTGGCTCGGCCACCGGGTGCGCATGCGTTTCGGCCTGACCGAAGAACTACCGCAGCACCCCAAGGCCCTCGACATGTTGCGCTTCGCCCTGCGCAAACTCGGGCCATGGCTGATTGCCTTGGTGATAACGGTCTATATGAGCTACGCCCTGCCCTCTTCATTGGGTAAAAGCCTGGCCATGGTGCTGGCCTATGCATTGGTGGTCGGCACCTGTTTTTCAGCGATCTGCGTGATCGCCTTTTCCGTGCTCGACGGCCCGCACCGCCACCGCGCCTTGTATATCCTGCGGCACCAGGCTTTTCGGCCGCTGTGGCTGATCGGCAGTTTCGCCGCCTTCGGTGAAGCCCTGAGCGATCCGAAGCTGGTCGACAGCCTCGGCACCCACCTGGCGCACACCGCATCGACGCTCGCCAACGTGCTGGCGGCGCTCTCGACCGGGTTGTTCATCCTGCGGTTCCGGCGCCCGATTGCGCACCTGATCCGCAATCAGCCGCTGTCGCGCCGCCTCACTCGCCGGGCTTTGAGCGACACAATCGACATTCTCGGGACCTTCTGGTATTTGCCGGCGCTGGTACTGGTGGGCATTTCGCTGTTCGCTACCTTCGTCTCCGCCGGCGACACCAGCACCGCGCTGCGTCAGTCGCTGATCTGCACCGTGTTGCTGGTGTTGTGCATGGTCATCAACGGACTGGTCCGCCGCCATGCCCTCAAACCGCAACGCGGCGTGAAGCGTCATGCGTTGTATTCGGATCGCCTGAAGAGCTTCTTTTACACCCTTGCCCATCTACTCGTCTGGCTGGCGTTCATCGAACTCGGCCTGCGGGTCTGGGGCATGTCGCTGATTCGCTTTACCGAAGGCGAAGGCCATGAAGTCAGCGTCAAACTGTTCAGCCTCGGCGGCACGCTGATTTTTGCCTGGCTGATCTGGATTCTCAGTGACACCGCCGTGCACCACGCGCTCACCCGCTCGCGCAAAGGCCTGGCCAATGCTCGCGCGCAGACGATGATGCCGCTGATCCGCAACGTGTTGTTCGTGGCCATTTTCATCATTGCGCTGATCGTCGCTCTGGCGAACATGGGCATGAACGTTACGCCACTGCTGGCGGGTGCCGGCGTGATCGGCCTGGCCATCGGTTTCGGCGCGCAGTCGCTGGTTGCCGACCTGATCACCGGGCTGTTCATCATCATCGAAGACTCGCTGGCCATCGACGACTATGTGGATGTCGGCGGTCACCTGGGCACTGTCGAGGGCCTGACCATTCGTACCGTACGCCTGCGGGACATCGATGGCATCGTCCACACCATCCCGTTCAGCGAAATCAAAAGCATCAAGAACTACTCCCGCGAATTCGGCTACGCCATCTTCCGGGTAGCGGTGCCCTCCAACATGGACATCGACAACGCGATCAAACTGATGCGCGAAGTCGGGCAGAAGATGCGCACCGACCCGCTGCAACGTCGCAACATCTGGTCGCCGCTGGAGATTCAAGGTGTGGAAAGTTTCGAGTCTGGCAATGCGATTCTTCGCGCTCGCTTCAAGACCGCGCCGATCAAGCAATGGGAGGTTTCCCGGGCGTTTAACCTGTCGCTCAAACGGCATCTGGATGAAGCTGGACTGGACCTGGCGACACCGCGCATGAGCGTGCATGTGGTTACGGCGGGGGGCGGGCCGGTAACGGAATAACCCTCCCGACGAATACCTGACAGAGCCTCAGGACTCGATCCGATGTAGCAGCTGCCGAGCCTGCGAGGCTGCGTTCGGCTGCGCAGCAGTCGTAAAACCGGACACTTCAGTCTTCCAGACGAACTGCGGCAACAGGTTTGGCGACTGCTGCGCAGCCGAACGCAGCCTCGCAGGCTCGGCAGCTGCTACAACAGGCAAAAAAAATCCCCGAACCAGTCGGGGATTTTTTATGTTCGATCAATCAGCCCGGGGGCGGATTAATCTTCGCGGTAGCGACGCAGCTTCAACTGCTTACCGGCAACGCGAGTGTCTTTCAGCTTGGTCAGCAGACGCTCCAGACCATCTTCCGGCAGCTCGACGAGGCTGAAGCTGTCACGCACCTGGATGCGACCGATAGCTTCACGAGCCAAGCCACCTTCGTTGAGGATGGCGCCCAGCAGGTTTTTGGCAGCGATACCGTCACGCGCACCCAGCGCGGTACGGCAACGAGCACGTCCTTCAGCCAATGGAACCGGAGCACGACGCTCACGATCACCACGGTCCGGACGATCACCGGTACGCTCTGGACGATCGCTACGATCGCCACGCGGTGCGTTGTTCGGCACCAGTGGACGTTCTTTCTCGATCGCGGCCAGGGTCAGCGCCTGAGCGTTGGTCGCCTTGCGCAGCAGCGCAGCGGCCAGTGCACGCGGAGTGCAACCGATGTCGACGGTCAGGCGATCGAGCAGATCACCGTGAGTCGATTCGGCATCAGCCACCAGTGGCGACAGGCTGTTGGTCAGTTTCTTGATGCGGGCATCGAGAACAGCCTGAGCGTCCGGAAGGCGAACTTCGGCCACTTTCTGACCGGTTACACGCTCGATCACTTGCAGCATGCGGCGCTCACGTGGAGTCACCAGCAACAGCGCACGACCTTCGCGACCCGCACGGCCGGTACGGCCGATACGGTGAACGTAGGACTCTGGGTCGTACGGCATGTCAACGTTGAAAACGTGAGTGATGCGCGGAACGTCCAGACCACGAGCAGCAACGTCGGTCGCCACAACGATGTCCAGACGGCCATCCTTGAGGGATTCGATGACGCGTTCGCGTTGGTTCTGAGCAATGTCACCGTTCAGCGCAGCGGCTTTGTAGCCTTTGGCTTCCAGGGCACTGGCCAGGTCCAGGGTCGCTTGCTTGGTACGTACGAACATGATCAGGGCGTCGAAATCTTCGACTTCCAGCAGGCTCAATACAGCCGAGGTCTTCTGGTCAGCGTGAACCAACAGGTGAGCCTGTTCGATCGCGGTAACGGTCTGAGTCTTGGTCTGGATCTTCACGTGCTGTGGATCACGCAGGTGACGCTCAGCGATAGCACGGATCGACTGCGGCAAGGTGGCCGAGAACAATACGGTCTGACGGGTTGGAGGCAAGGCCTTGAAGATAACTTCGAGGTCGTCCATGAAACCCAGCTTGAGCATTTCATCAGCTTCGTCGAGAACCAGATGGTTCACGGTAGACAGCACTTTTTCGTCACGGCGCAAGTGGTCGCACAGACGGCCCGGCGTGGCGACAACGATCTGTGCGCCATTACGGATTGCTTTCAGTTGTGGACCCATAGGGGCGCCGCCGTAAACGGCCACAACGGTAACGCCTGGCATTTGCTTGGCGTAGGTTTCGAAAGCGGTTGCTACTTGCAGCGCCAACTCACGGGTTGGCGCCAGGATCAGGGCTTGCGGCTCGCGCTTGGCAGGATCGATGCGATGCAGGATCGGCAGGGCGAACGCGGCGGTTTTACCCGTACCGGTTTGCGCCTGACCAATCATGTCGTGGCCGGCCATGATGATCGGGATCGATTGCTGCTGAATAGCCGAAGGTTCTTCGTAGCCAGTCGCGATGACGGCTGCAAGAATATTCGGATTAAGATTAAAAGCGGCGAAGCCGCCGGTTTCCTGGGTCATGGGTCTGCCTCTAAGTGCATCCGCAAAGACCCATGCTCCAAAGCTGCGCATGCCGTGTAAGACTCAAGAGTCGCCCTGGCTGCTTTGTCGGCGGGGATTTGCGAAAACGAATGAATGAAAAAGATTCGTCAAGGGAGAGTCCGCTGTGCGGACGTGCAGCCGAAGCTGACTTCGGGGAATTGCGCTACCTAAACGCGGCCCGGTTAAAGGCCGGCGCGCACTATACCGGAATTAGCCCAAAAAGGGAGCATTATTTGTCGGAAAACTGACGGATACACCGTTATGTCACAGGCTTTGCGGATAATCGTGCAACGGTCTATTTTTCAAAGGCCCGGCCCTGCTGGCGATGGCGCTAAAACGGTTCACCCTTGTGACGCAGACCTGCCCCCTTCCCGCCCGAGGAATTGCTCCATGAATCAGCCCAGCTCCAGTCGAGTCAGCCGCGAACGGCACGGTCATGTCCTGTTGATCGGCCTGGATCGGGTGGCCAAGCGCAACGCCTTCGACCTCGACCTGCTCAACGAGCTCAGCCTGGCCTACGGCGAGTTCGAGGCGGACAGCGAGGCACGCGTCGCGGTGGTATTTGGCCATGGCGAGCATTTCACCGCCGGGCTCGATCTGATCAACGCCAGTGCGGCCCTGGCCGAAGGCTGGCAAGCACCGCCCGGTGGTTGTGATCCGTGGGGGGTGTTTGCCGGTCCCAGGGTCAGCAAACCGGTGATTGTGGCCGCGCAAGGCTACTGCCTGACCATCGGGATCGAATTGATGCTGGCGGCGGATATCAACCTGTGCGCCAGCAACACGCGATTCGCCCAGAAGGAGGTGCAGCGCGGCATCTTCCCGTTCGGCGGCGCCACGTTACGCCTTCATCAAGTGGCCGGTTGGGGTAATGCCATGCGCTGGCTGCTGACCGGAGACGAGTTTGACGCCCATGACGCGTTGCACCTGGGGTTGGTGCAGGAAGTCATGGCCAGTGAGGATTTGCTGCCCCGGGCGATTGAATTGGCTGAGCGGATTGCCCGTCAGGCGCCGCTGGGGGTTCAGGCGACGTTGATGTCGGCGCGACAGGCTCGGTATGAAGGGGAAACAGCGGCGGCGCAGGGGTTGCCACCGCTGGTGAAGAAGTTGTTGGCGAGTGAGGATGCCAAGGAAGGTGTGCGGTCGATGGTGGAGAAGCGACCGGGCGTCTTCAAAGGTTGTTGAAGCCATTTGGCATAACACTCACCCTGTAGGAGCTGCCGAAGGCTGCGATCTTTTGATTTTCGCCTTTAAAAGCAAAATCAAAAGATCGCAGCCTTCGGCAGCTCCTACAGGTGCCATCAAGTCGCCGGGCGAATGGCTTTGATCAACGACTGCAACGAATACCCCAATCGCGGTGCCAGCCCTTCGGCCCGGGCGATCAAGCCGTTCATGTCCAGCTCCTGATCCAGCTCCGACGGCACGATCAGAATCACGTTGCCCTCCTTCACCGGCAATTCCCAATAGTGCCGGTGATAAAGCCCGCGCAATAACGCCGCGCCCAAGGGTTTGCCATCATCTGTTGCCCACTGATTGATCACCAGCCAGCCACCCGGATTCAAGCGTTTCTGACAGTTTTCCAGAAAGTTCCAGGCCAAATGCCCGACGCCCGGTCCGACATCGGTATAGAGGTCGACGAAAATCAGGTCGGCCGGCTCGGCGGTATCAAGCAGCTCCAGCGCATCGCCGACACGGATATACAGCCGCGGATCGTCATCCAGCCCCAGGTATTCGATGGCCAGGCGCGGTACGTCAGGGCGCAATTCAATGGCCTCGACATCCTCCAACGGCAGGAACTTGAGGCACGCCTGGGTCAGCGTACCGGCACCGAGTCCAAGGAACAGCGCGCTCTCCGGCTGCTCGTGGCACAACGCGCCGATCAGCATCGCGCGGGTGTAATCGTATTCGAGCCAGCTGGGGTCAGCGGTGAACACGCAGCTCTGTTCGATGGCATCACCAAACTCGAGAAACCGGTAATCGGCCACTTCCAGCACGCGAATCACGCCGAACTCATCCTGCACCTCGGCGAGCAGATGCTCGACGCGCTCCTCAGTCATTTCATCTCCTGATTGATACCGGGCCAACAACGTAATTAACGGCAGCGCAATATAACCACTGATGCCGCTGCAAAGGCGCGATTGTCCGCGAAGCGACGGGAACAGGTCACGCACTAATTTGCTGATAACATGAGTGTCCGAGCGTAAAACAACCGAGACCGTGATGAGCCAACCCTGGAGCCCTGACAGCTGGCGCGCCCTGCCGATCCAGCAGCAACCCCTCTACCCCGATGCGGCGCATTTGCTGCAGGTCGAACAAACCTTGGCCAGCTATCCGCCGCTGGTGTTTGCCGGTGAAGCGCGGGAATTGCGTCGTCAGTTCGCCGAAGTGACCCAGGGCCGCGCGTTTCTGTTGCAGGGTGGCGACTGCGCCGAAAGCTTTGCCGAGTTCTCTGCCGCGAAAATCCGCGACACCTTTAAAGTCCTGCTGCAAATGGCGATTGTCATGACCTTCGCCGCCGGGTGCCCGGTGGTCAAGGTCGGGCGCATGGCCGGGCAGTTCGCCAAGCCGCGCTCGTCCAACGACGAAACCATCGATGGCGTGACCCTGCCGGCCTACCGTGGCGACATCGTCAATGGCATCGGTTTCGACGAAAAAAGCCGGGTGCCGGACCCGGAGCGCCTGCTCCAGTCCTATCACCAGTCCACCGCCACCCTGAACCTGTTGCGCGCTTTTGCCCAAGGCGGTTTTGCCGACCTGCATCAGGTGCATAAGTGGAACCTGGACTTCATCGCCAACTCGGCGCTGGCGGAAAAGTACAGCCACCTCGCCGACCGCATTGATGAAACCCTGGCTTTCATGCGCGCCTGCGGTATGGACAGCTCGCCGCAATTGCGCGAGACCAGTTTCTTCACCGCCCACGAAGCGTTGCTTTTGAATTATGAAGAAGCCTTTGTACGTCGCGACAGCCTGACCAACGATTACTATGACTGCTCAGCGCACATGCTGTGGATCGGCGACCGCACCCGTCAGCTCGACGGTGCTCACGTCGAATTCTTGCGCGGCGTGAACAACCCGATCGGCGTCAAGGTCGGACCGAGCATGAACCCTGAGGATCTGATTCGTCTGATCGACGTGCTCAACCCGGACAACGATCCGGGCCGTCTGAACCTGATTGCGCGGATGGGCGCGAACAAGGTCGGTGATCATTTGCCGGCGCTGATCCGCGCGGTGCAGCGTGAAGGCAAGCAGGTGCTCTGGAGTTCCGATCCGATGCACGGCAACACCATCAAGGCCAGCAGCGGCTACAAGACCCGCGACTTCGCGCAGATCCTTGGCGAGGTGAAACAGTTCTTCCAGGTTCATGAAGCGGAAGGCAGCTACGCCGGCGGGATCCATATCGAAATGACCGGGCAGAACGTCACCGAGTGCATTGGTGGGGCGCGACCGATTACTGAAGACGGGTTGTCGGACCGGTATCACACCCATTGTGATCCGCGGATGAATGCCGACCAGTCACTGGAATTGGCGTTTTTGATTGCCGAGACCTTGAAGCAGGTCCGGCGCTAATCGCATCGCTCCCTTCCCGGCCGTCATCACGTTTGCTTGGGCGAAGTGGAACGAGACAGCCAAGGCGCGAACACGCGCGTCGCCATCGGCATGAACAGGTACACCACCGAGACAACGATAGTCAGCGTGATCAGGAAAGTGGCGACCACGTAACTGGACAGGAAAGCGTTGAGCTGCAGCAACGGGCCCCAAATCAGCGGCACCAGCAAGGTGTGCGGCAGAATCACCAGGAGCGTCACCACGGCCTGCTTCCAGCGAGGTGGTGGCGTGGCAGCGTCGGCCTGTGGGGCGAACCAGAACTCGTTGACCGGGTTGACCTCGGTCTGATCGCCGTCCGCGAGCATCGGCACCGCTTCGTTGACCAGTTCCTGCCGCTGCGGTGAGTCGAGCCAGCGCTGCATCGCCTCGGTCGAGCAAAAACGCAACACGCAGGTGTACATGTCGAGCCCGGCGTTTTTACCGCGCATCACGTCCACACCCAAGTGCCCTTCTTGTTGTCCTGCGATCCTGACAATGTTGCGTAGCCAGGCCTCGTAGGGCACTTCAAAACCTGCCCTGACCCGATGCTTGATGACCAGGGTCACGACTTCCTCGAAACGATTGGATTCAGGCATAACGCAACGCTCCCGCGAATAAGACATAGAGCGCCAGCCGTCCCGGCCCGGCGATGATCAGCCCACGTTCCTGCGTGGGGTTTGCGTATTCGGCGCTATTCAACGCTAGCATCTCGCAGTGTTGTTCATCATGGCGGCCGGTGCCATTGTGGTTGTGCTGTTGCTGGAATTTTTGAAGATCAAAGGATCGCAGGCTGCGCCAGCTCCTACAGTTGTGCGCGTTCCCCTGTAGGAGCTGGCGCAGCCTGCGATCTTTTGATTTTCTCCACCAATACGCGGTCCCATTTACTGAACACTTTCACAACAGGTAGCCAATATGCCCCTACCCCAAACCATGACCCTGATTGAAATCACCGAGCCCGGCGGTCCCGAAGTTTTAAAGCCGCGTCAGGAGCCGGTGCCCACCGCAGGCGCTGGCGAAGTGCTGATCCGCGTGCATGCCGCCGGGGTCAATCGCCCCGATGTGATTCAACGCGCCGGCAAGTACCCGATGAAACCGGGCATGAGCCCTATCCCCGGGCTGGAAGTGGCCGGTGAAGTGGTGGCCATCGGCGCAGGCGTCAGTGAGTTCATCGTTGGCGATCACGTTTGCGCACTGACCAACGGCGGCGGTTACGCGCAATATTGCGTCGCCCCGGCCAGCCAGACGTTGCCGGTTCCTGAGGGGATGGGCTGGGTGCACGCGGCAGCGATCCCGGAAACCTTCTTCACGGTATGGGCCAATCTGTTCGACATGGGCGGCGCGAGCAAGGGCCAGCGTGCACTGATTCACGGCGGCACCAGCGGCATCGGCACCACCGCGTTGATGCTGTGCCGCGAATTCGGCGTCAAGGCCTTCGCCACGGCGGGCAGTGAGGAAAAGTGTGCGGCGATCCGCAAATTGGGCGCGGAGGCGATCAACTATCGCGATCAGGACTTCGTTCAGGTCATCCAGGAAAAAACCGCCGGCAAGGGTGTCAATGTCATCCTCGACATCATGGGCGGCTCGTACCTGAATCAGAATATCGCGGCGTTAGGCATGGAAGGTCGACTGGTGATGCTGGGCTTTCTCGGCGGCGCACGTGCCAACGATGTCGACCTGCTGGGGATCATGAGCAAACGCGCGATCATTACCGGTTCACTGTTACGCCCACGCACCCAAGGAGAAAAAGCCTCGATCGCCGAACAGCTGCGCGAGTATGTCTGGCCGGTGCTCGCTGCCGGGCGTTGCCAGCCGATGATCGACAAGGTCTATCCGTACACCGAGGCGGCGCAGGCTCATGCGCGGATGGAGGCAGGTGATCACATCGGCAAGATAGTGTTGCAGGTGATTTGAAGCAACGCTAAACCCTTGTAGGAGCGAGCTTGCTCGCGATGGTGTGTCAGCTACATCGTCGTCAACTGACACACTATCGCGAGCAGGCTCGCTCCCACAGGGGCAGGTGTACGACTGTCGAATTTGTTCCCGCCCCGGGCGCGCTTCTGTTAAAACCCGTTCTTTCTGTCTGTACCGGTGGACCATCCAATGCCCGCTTCCCTTCTCACTCGTCTGCGCCAACGCTGGCTGGCGCTACTGTGCATGACCGCGCTGATCGTCGGTCTGCCCGTGAGTTGTGGAGTACTCAAGCAAAAAGAGCGCGAGTTGCTGTTCCGCATCGAGCCGGGTACGGCTGGCTGGTATCGCGGCTTGCCACAGGACGTGCAGGAATTCGACATCACGCCCGCCGGCTTCAAGGCCGGGCAAAACCTGCATGCCTGGTGGTGGCCGGCTGCGCGCCGCGATGCACCGTCGATCCTGTACCTGCACGGCGTGCGCTGGAACCTGACCGGCCAGGCGTTTCGCATCGAGCAATTGCGCGCCATGGGTTATTCGGTGCTGGCCATTGACTACCGCGGGTTTGGCCAGAGCAAAGGCGATCTGCCCTCGGAAGCCAGTGTCTACGAAGACGCTCACGCCGCGTGGGAACGCTTCACAGCCATGCAACCGGACGCCAACAAGCGCCTGATCTATGGCCACTCCCTGGGTGGTGCGGTGGCCATCGACCTGGCGGCTGACCTGGCCGCACAGGCGAAAAAGGACCATGTCGCGGTGCCGGTGCGCGGCCTGGTGATCGAGTCCACCTTCACTTCGCTGGGCGATGCCGTGGCCCAAGTGGCCGACACCAACCTGCCCGTGAAATGGCTGCCGGTGCGCTGGCTGCTGTCGCAAAAATTCGACTCCATCGACAAGATCGTCGACATCGACATGCCGCTGCTGGTGGTGCATGGCCTGGATGACCCGTTCATGCCCTCGCGGTTCAGCCAGCAGTTGTTCAATGCCGCCAGCGAACCCAAACGCCTGTTACTGGTGCCTGGCGGTACGCACAACAACAGCATGAGCCTGGGTGGAACCCAGTATCGCCAGGCAATCGAAAGCTTGATGAAGGCAAAACCACCTCAGATAGCCGGGCCTAGCGGTAACCCCGGGCTTGCAGGTTGAACAACTGCGCATAGCGCCCTCCCGCTGCGACCAGACTGTCGTGGTCACCGCGTTCCAGAATCGCCCCCTGATCGAGCACGATGATGTGATCGGCATTACGCACGCTGGAAAACCGGTGGGAAATCAGTAACGTCATCCGGCCTTCAGTGTGCTGGCTGAAATGCTCGAACACCGCCGCTTCCGCCGCCGGGTCGAGCGCCGAGGTCGGCTCATCGAGAATCAGGATATTGGCGTTGCGGCGCATGTAGGCGCGGGACAAGGCGATTTTCTGCCATTGCCCGCCAGACAGCTCCTGCCCACCGGCGAACCAGCGTCCCAATTGCGTGGCATAACCTCGATCCAGGCGTTCGATGAACGGCGCAGCCATGCCCTCCACCGCGGCTTCCTGCCAGCGCAGTTCATCGTTGAATGCCAAGGTGTCGCCCACCCCAATGTTCTCGCCGACCGAGAATTGGTAGCGGATGTAATCCTGAAAAATCACGCCGATGCGCTGCCGTAAAGCCTCTTCCTCCCACGCCTGCAAATCGCTGCCATCCAGCAGGATGCGGCCCTGATCGGGGCGATACAGCCGAGTCAGCAATTTGATGAGTGTGGTCTTGCCCGAGCCGTTCTCCCCCACCAACGCAACACTGTGTCCCGGGACCAGGTGCAGATCGATGCCCGTAAGCGCAACGCGGCTCGCGCCCGGATAACTGAAACCAACGTTTTCGAAACGCAAACCGTCGCCAGGCACCGCGCCCACGGTCAGATGTCCACTGTCGGCAACCACCGGTTCAGCCAGGTATTCATAGAGGCTGGACAGATAGAGACCATCTTCATAAAGACCGCTGATGGCACTCAGGCTGCTGCTCACCGCCGTCTGCCCCTGTTTGAACAGCACCAGATACATGGTCATCTGGCCCAGGCTGATGTTGCCGTGAACGGTATCAACCACAACCCAGGCATAGGCCAGATAGAACGCCCCCGTACCTAACAGACCGAGAACAAATCCCCAGCCATCACGACGCAATGTCAGTCGGCGATCTTCGGCGTAGAGACGGGCGAACGTCTCGCGATAACGCTTCAACAGCAGCGGCGCGAAGCCGAACAGTTTGACCTCTTTGATGTAACCCTCATGGGACAGCAGCGTCTCGATGTAACTCTGCTGCCGACTCTCCGGTGCGCGCCGGGTGAACAACCGAAACGCATCCCCGGAAAAATGCGCTTCGGCAAAAAACACCGGCAACGCGCCGACCACCAACAGCACCAGCGCCCAAGGTGAAAAGTGCACCAGCAACACGCCGAAGCTGATCAAAACGATCAGATTCTGGATCAACCCCAGCGACTTCATCACCAGCGCCAACGGCCGGGTCGACGCCTCGCGCCGCACCCGGACCAGCTTGTCGTAGAACTCTGAATTCTCGAACTGCACCAGCGACAAGGTCTGGGCTTTCTCCAGAATCATCGTGTTGACCTTCTGCCCCAGCTGCACCCGCAACAGCGATTGCTGGACCGACAGCGCACGCTGGGTCCCGGACAGCATGGCAAGCACACCCGCCTCGAATAACACGTAACGCACAACCGGCCACAACGGCGCACTGCCCTGCTGCGCGTGCAACTGCATGGCGAAAACCACCGCATCGACGATGCGCTGACCCAGCCACGCCGCCAGCGCTGGGAGTACACCGGCGATCAGCGTCGCCAGGACCAGGCCTAGAAACAATCCGCGAGAGGTTCCCCAGACCAGCAGCAAGGCGCGCCGGGCCTGATCGAGCAATGACGAGAAGCGGGTAAGGACAGCGGGCATATTTATTTGTTGCGCCGACGCGGTCTCTCAGACTCTCTTCTTGGAGGAGGAGGAGGAGCGAATGGAAACTCCAACCCGAGGGGTGGCGGACCACCATTCTCCCAGTCCTCCATTAACCGCCTGAGCTCAGGCGGCATTTCGTTCGGCGCTTTGCATGTCATGGGATCACCCTATCGTTTTTGCGAATTCGACCAATTGAACTTTTGAAACATCAATGACAACAACTCCAACCCTGCTAGTTAACGATTTACCTTCGTTATCAATCCAATGAGGGAATTCAAGTACAAACTGCCCTTTTTCAGGCTCCGATGGCCATGCGGTCGGCCAACCAAACAGTCGCTTTCCATCAATTAAATTCAAGATGACAAATCCACGTCTCGATGAAAAAGCACCGTACCACTCACAGGGGAATGAGTTTTGCCTGGTGATTTTCAGCCTCCTGAGCAAGGAGTGAAGCTTGTCATTACTCGCGACGTGATAGGAGAGAAACCCCAGAACCACCGCAATCATTGCAGACCATAAGGTCTCCGATTTCTTGTCCCACAAGCCGACCGAAAAAAAATGCTCTCCCGTTAAAAGCAACAACGCCCCCAAACCGACTACAAGCGACTGAATCACAAAAGTAAAAATAAGCGCCTGAACGATCTGTCCAAATGTGTCTGGCCGTTTGAAGGCTGTGAGGGAGTAAAAAATCCAGGCCGCTAAAAACCCCGGAATCAAATATTGAAGCAACGGAATTACTTCCTTGACCAAATCATCCATGCCGTTTCCAATCCATTGAAAGCTTCAACCCGGAACAAACAAATACCTCACCTCCACGGCTTATGTCATCCGTTGATGCATCGCCGTCGTCACAAGAGATTTCAAGATTAAACGTAGGGAATTTTCGTGGGGATTTCAGCGAAAAATCCGACAGGAACTCAATCGCAATCCCACGTTTTACTCCTGAAACCGCGCCCGATACTTCCCCGGGCTCTCCCCCGTCCACTTCTTGAACGCCCGATGAAACGCACTCGGTTCCTGAAACCCCAGCTGCTCGGCAATGTCGCTGATGCTCGCCCGACTCTCGCGCAGTTGCTCAAACGCAACGCCCCGCCGTACTTCGTCCTTGATCTCCTGATACGAACAACCTTCACGTTCCAGTTTTCGGCGAAAGGTGCTGGGGCTCAGGTGCTGTTCCAGGGCGAAGGCCTGCAAGGTCGGCCATTCGCTGTAGTGGCTGCGACGCAGGCGCTGATGGACCTGCGATGCCAGACCATGCTGGTTGCGGAAGCGGATCACCAGCCATTGAGGGGCGGTGCGCAAAAACACTTTCAGCGACGCCAGGTCCTGAACCACCGGCAGGCGCAGGTAGTGACTGGCGAATTCGATTTCGGTGTGCTCGGCGCCAAACGTCAGGTTGGGTCCCCAGAGTAAACGGTCATCGCTGAGCGGCACGCGTTCATGCCGAAAATCCGCGCGATCGATGGGGATTCGCCGGCCGCCCAGCCAGCACAGCAAACTGATCATCAACACCAGAAACGTCTCTTCGCCGAACCGGCTGGCGTCGTTGTTCTGTGCGTGGGTTTCCAGGCTGATCACTGCACGTTTGCCGCGCACGGTCAGCGTGCCGCGAAAATCCCGCAGGAACAGGGCAAAGTTGGCCAGGCATTGGCGCATGGCTTTGTGCAGATCAGGCTCCTGAATCAGCGCCCGGCAGATCAGGGCAAAACTGCCGGGCGGCATGCCATGGGAGTCGAGCCCGAAGAACTCGTCATTCAGTTCGCGGATCTGAATCAACCACAGCGCGGCAAATGCGCTGGCCGGTACGCGCGCGGTGGGCTGCGCGATCAACGCCGGGTCGATGCCTGCCTGCTCAAGCGCAGCCCGCAGACGCTGAGGATTTTCCCCCTGCCCATGGATCATTGCCTGCACGAAGTAGGCGGCCACCGAATCCTTTTCCCGCATGTGAACGTTTCTCTCCTCATCACCTGAAATGGCAAAAAACACCAGAGCCGTTGAACAGTTTCGGCATAGGACAACCGCCCAGTCAGCTCTAGACTCGCGGCCAATAGTACGCCTTCGTCCGTTGCGGCGGCCAAGGTATCGCAGGGTTTGACCGGAAGGACGGGAACATGAATCTGCAAAACATTGGCGTGATCGGCGCGGGCACCATGGGTAATGGCATTGCGCAAGTGTGCGCCCTGGCCGGCTTCAACGTGACCCTGCTCGACATCTCCGAGAGTGCCTTGCAAAAAGCGGTCGCGACCGTCGGCAAAAACCTCGATCGGCAGGTCGCCAAGGAAACACTGACGCAAGAGCAAAAGCTCGCGGCCCTGGACAAGATTCGCACCAGCACCGACTACAGCGCCCTGCAGAGCGTGCAACTGGTGATCGAAGCCGCGACCGAAAACCTCGACTTGAAACTGCGGGTGCTGCAACAGATCGCCACGCAGGTCAGCGCTGAGTGCGTGATCGCCTCCAACACGTCATCGCTGTCGATCACCCAGCTGGCTGCCAGTGTCAGCCAGCCTGAGCGTTTCATCGGCCTGCACTTCTTCAACCCGGTGCCGGTGATGGGCCTGATCGAAGTGATTCGCGGCCTGCAAACCAGCGACGCCACCCACGCCCTGGCGCTGGACATGGCAACCACGCTCGGCAAAACCGCGATCACCGCCGGCAACCGCCCGGGTTTTGTGGTGAACAGGATTCTGGTGCCGATGATCAACGAAGCGATCTTTGTGTTTCAGGAAGGCCTGGCCAGCGCCGAAGACATCGACGCCGGCATGCGCCTGGGCTGCAATCAGCCTATCGGCCCGTTGGCCCTGGCGGACCTGATCGGCCTGGACACCTTGCTGTCGATTATGGAAGCCTTCCATGACGGCTTCAACGACAGCAAATACCGCCCGGCGCCACTGCTCAAGGAAATGGTCGCCGCCGGTTACCTGGGACGCAAAACGGGGCGCGGCTTCCATGCCTATGCCTGAGCGTTGCACACGTTTCGCCGAATACCGGGACAAAGTGCTGGAATTATTCGCCAGCAAGGGCTTCGGGCAGGTCGGCATGCGTGAGCTCGCGACGTGCCTGGGGCTCGCCCCAGGCTCGCTGTATCACCATTACCCCAGCAAGCAGCACTTGCTGCTCGACCTGATCGAGGAGTTCTACGAAGAGCTGCTGGCAACCCTCGGGCGCATCGAACAAAAGGCTCCGGCGAAACGCGACAGACTCAACAGCCTGATCCGCGCGCATTTGAATCTGCATCAGGAAATGCCCTGGCATTTTCGTCTGGTGGAACGTGACAGCGGCTGCCTGAATGAAGAGCAACAGGAACGGGTCCAGCAGTTGCGCGAGCAGTACGAACGCAAGGTGCTCCAAATGCTGGGCGTGCGCCCCCGCATCAGTGAGCAGCGTTTGTTGGCCACTGGCCACGCCATTGCCTCCCTGCTCAACAGCGCTCCCGGTTGGTTGGCGCAACATTCGCTGGATGAACACGAGCGCGATGAACTGCTGGAAAGTCTGGTGAGTGGCGCCATCGAGCGCTTGCTGGCGCCGCGACGCGCGCTGGAAGCAATAAGCCTTGCCCACCCTATAGAAAAATCATCTAAAAAAACGCCGACACCTGCCGCGATTTAGCGCTTTGCTACCCGGGTCAACACTCATCGGAATTCACTGACGAACCCGACGTCAAACCGGTGTGTACCCTCAATGACCGGGAGCGCAACCATGAAAATCAATCCCTACCTCATTTTCAACGGCGACTGCAAAGCCGCCTTCACGTTCTACGCCCAAAGCCTGCCAGGCAAGATCGAAGTCATGATGACCTTCGGCGAAAGCCCTGCTCGCGAGCACCTCCCCGCGGACCTCCACAACCTGATCATCCACACCCGCCTGCTGGTGGGCGACCAGGCGATCATGGGCTCGGACACCACACCCGATCGCCCCACTGACGACATGAGCGGCTGTTCGATTTCGCTGAATGTCGACAGCATTGCCGAGGCTGAACGAGTCTTCGCGGCATTGTCGGAGGACGGCAACGTGCAAATGCCCCTGGAAGCGACCTTTTGGGCCGCGCGCTTCGGAATGCTGGTCGATCGGTTTGGTGTGTCGTGGATGGTGAATTGCGAGAAAGATCAGTGAAACTGACTTTTTCAACGGGTTAAAAAGCCCAACCCCAACAGGTTGGGCTTTCTGGCAACTCCCGGACCGTCTGCTAATGTCAACAAGCCAGCCCGAAGAGCAGCGGATTTTCAGGAGGAAGCGCACCATGCCTGCCCATGACGTGCCTTGGTCCACCCGTTTCAAACTATCAATGTTGGCGGGGGGCCTCACTGCCGCCTTGCTCGCGCTCAGTGGTTGCGCGACTGTCGATGCGCAGACCACCGCCTATGTTGGCGTCGAGCATCCCGCACCAACGCTGGCCAGCGAGGTGACGGTGCTGCGCACCGAACCCCTTCGCCCCCATGTGCGCTTGGGTGAAGTGCTGATCGACGCCAGCGTTGACCCCGCGCCGCCCATCACCCAGGTCGAAGAAAAACTGCGGGAAGAGTCGGCCAAGCTTGGCGGCGATGCGGTGGTGGTGGTCTACGACCATATCCAACCGGTGGCCGCTTATGTCACCGGGCCGCTGTGGAGTCGCGACATCGAAACCATCCAGGGCCGGAAACTCAAAGGGATTGTGATCAAGTATCGGTGACGTCCAAACCACAGCGTGATTTTAATTCCGGGCTGCTGTCATCGGATGATTGAAAACACAGGGGTCTGATCGGAAGTAAGGGCAAGCCGATTCATGTCGATAACGCCAGCGTCTGCCAGGCAGCCCTCAGCCTTCGATAACCGACGCGAGCGGTAACCAGACGCACACTTCGAATCCCTCCCGTCGACCTGTTGCAGGGGATACCAATTTCATTCTCGCGTTGACCCCCTGCACAATGGTTTTGGCAATCGCCAACCCCAATCCCGAGCCGCTGACTTCACTGTGACCGCGCACAAAGCGCTCGGTCAGGTGCTGCAACACCGACTCCGGCACCGCCGGGCCGCCATTGACTACCCGCAGTTGTGCCTGTTCGGTGAGGCTGACTTCGATCGGTTGCTCCGTTGAGCCGTACTTCAACGCGTTCTCAATCAGGTTACGCAACAAGATGCCGAAGGCGTCCGGGTCAATGGTCGAGTACACGCTGACCGGCCTTGGCAGCTGCAACTCAATGCGCTGCCCGCTGCGTTGGTTCCACTCATTGACCCCATGGGCCAGCAACGGAATCAGGTCCTGAGGCGTTTCGGACAACAGTCCACCGCCCTCGGCCTTAGCCAGCTGCATGAGCTTTTCCGAAAGCCGTGCCAGCTCGCGCAACGCATTTTCGATCTTCGCCGCACGCACTCGCAACGGGCCTTCGGGCGCCTCGTGGTGCAACCGCTGGATCTGCGCCAAAGTCGCGGCTAGTGGCGTGCGCAGTTCATGGGCGCAGTTGGCGGTAAAGCTGCGTTCTGCCTCAAGGGCCTTGCGCAAGCGCTCCAGCAGGTGGTTGACCGCCTCGGCCAACGGATCGATTTCTGCCGGCAGACGCGCCACCTTGATCGGCGACAGATCACCCACACCACGCGTCTCAACAGCACGACGATAAGCCAAAATACTGCGCAGGCTGATACGCACAAATAACCAGGTGCCTAACAGGCTGATGGGAATCAGCGCCAACAACGGCAATAACAAGGCAAACAAGGCTTCCCGCGCTGCCTCACGTCGATGGTCAAGCGGCTCGGCGATCTCGATGAACAGCGTCTCACGCAACGCACTGGCACCATACAGACGGTATTTTTCGGAGGTGGAAAAACCTTCAGTCGGTTGTTGATTGAAGATCTTCGGGTTGGCGTCGTGGGACTGCATCAGGATCTTGCCCTTGGCATCGCGCACCAGGTACGACAGGTATTCCTTGTGCGTTTTCAGGGTAGCGACGTGTTGTGCCTCACGGGGTTCTTCCCGGTTGCTGATTTCCAGCACGGCCAGAGGCAGGATGCGTTGTGCAGTCTCCTCCAGCGCGCTGTCGAACGCCTCGTTCAATTCATGTTGCACCACCAGCCAGGCGCCAACGGTCGCACCCAGCCAGAGTAAGGTCATGCCCAGGGTTAACCCCAGGCCGAGACGTTTTTGCAGGCTGAAAGACAGCGTCATATGGACATCAATCGGTAGCCCATGCCGCGCACGGTTTCAATCAGGTCACGCCCCAGTTTTTTACGCAGGCGACTGATGTAGACCTCAATGGTGTTGCTCTCGATTTCGGCGCCGAAAGCGTACAGCCGCTCTTCGAGCTGTGACTTCGACAGTAGCGCGCTGGGGCGCTGGACAAACGCTTCGAACAGCGCCCACTCACGGGCTGTCAGGTCCACGGTGGCGCCGGCACGCTGCACCGTGCGAGCGTTCATGTCGATCTGCAATTCGCCAAGTTTGATCTGCGGGTTGGGGTTGCCGCTGTAGCGTCGGGCCACCGCCGCCACACGGGCCGAGAGCTCGAACAGGTCGAACGGTTTGACCAGGTAGTCGTCGGCTCCGGCATTGAGGCCGGCGATGCGATCGGAGATCTGATCCTGCGCGGTCAGGATGATCACCGGGGTCACCTCTCCGGCGGAACGCTGCTCACGCAAAAAATCCAGTCCGCGACCGTCCGGTAGCATCAGGTCAAGCAGAATCAGGTCGTAAGGCGTGGTGCGCACGCTATTACGCGCATGGTCCAGGCGCTGCACCCAATCCACGGCGTGGCCGTCATCGGCGATCTGTTCGCGCACCGCCTCGCCCAACGCTGGTGCGTCCTCGACCAATAAAACCCGCATCTGGCACCTCCTGTGATGGTTGTTGTGCAGCACCTTAATCGACTTACCTGACGTGAATCTGAAGATTCAGCTGGTTGTCAGGAATGCACCTTAGGGTATGCCACAGACGCCGCCCCGGCGGGAGACAGATCATGAAATCAGGTTTTATTGCCAGTACCGCGCTGTTGAGCCTTGTGCTCAGCGGCTATGCCTTGGCCGATAACCACTGCAACGAGCCGGTCAGCGACTGGCAACCGCGGGAAACCTTGCGTCAACAGGTGGAGCAGCAATACGGCTGAAGCGTGCAACGGATCAAGGTCGATGACGGCTGTTACGAGCTCAAGGGACTGGACCGTAAAGGCAATGCAATCGAAGCCAGTTACTCGCCGGCATCGCTGCGCCTGCACACCCTGCAGATCCGTTTCCGGGACGATGGCGATGCCAGGGATTACCTCGCCAGCCCGACCACCGAATGACACCGGCCAACGGCTGATGATTTTTACTGAGTTTCAGGTTGCTGTCAGCAAGCAGGTCCAGGCTCTCGACCTAACGATCAAAAGGACACCCCACATGAAAAAAATCATCGCAGCAACCTGCCTCGTCGGCGCCATTGCCCTGCCGGGGCTGGCCCAGGCCCGTGAAGTGACCTTGACCACCCAGCTCAAAGACTACAGCGGCAATGATGCCTACCTGGCGATCTACGTCACCGACGCCACCGGCCAATACCAGAAAACCCTCTGGGTGGCTGGCAAGAAGGCCAAGTACTACAAGCACCTGGCCGACTGGGCCCGTGGCAGCGGGATGAACCCGAGCGAGTTTGACGGGGTCAGCGGCGCCAGTGTCGGTAGCGGACGCACACTCAAAATCAGCGTCGAGCTGGCGGACACGCTGATCGATGCCGGGTATCAGATCCGCATCGACAGCGCCGTCGAGGATAAACGTGACGCCCGTGCTGATGTGAACGTACCCCTGACGTCCAAAGGCGCAGGCAAGCCGGCGGCCGGCAGCGCTTACGTCGAGTCCTTTACTTACGATCTGTAGCACCCGCTATTTTCTGGAGGCTGAACATGCTTCGTCAGTTCCATTCACTGCCCGGCCTGATCGCTGCCCTGTTGGTCATGCTCTTGTCCATCAGCGGTGCGGTATTGTCCGTCGATCCGGCTCTGGAACGCTTGCACAGCACCCCCACCACAGCCGGACAACTCAACGTCGGCCAGTTGGCCGGGCGCGTTGCCAATCACTTCCCGGGTGTGGAGCAGATCCAGCGCACAGCGTCCGGGACGGTCATCGTCTACTACAACCAGAACGGTCAGGCCGGCGCCGAAAAGGTCGACCCGCTGACCGGCCAGGGTCTCACACCTTACGAGCCGTCCGCCTTTTCACGCTGGATGAAAGACCTGCACCGCTCGCTGTTCCTTGGCACACCGGGCCATGGCGTGTCAGGCGTCGGCGCACTGTTCATGCTGTTGCTGTCGGTGTCCGGCGCGCTGTTGCTGGCCCGGCGCCTGGGCGGCTGGCGCAACCTGCAGCGGCCACTGCGCGGCAACTTCAGCCAGCGCTGGCATGCGGAAGTCGGGCGACTGGCTTTGCTCGGGCTGCTGCTGTCGGCACTGACCGGGCTCTACATGTCCGCCAGCACCTTCGGTTTTATCGCCGACGGCAGTCAGAGTGAACCGGCCTTCCCCACTCATGTCAGCGCCGGTCCGGCCTCGCCGGTGGCAAACCTGCAAGCCTTGCAGGCCACCGACCTCAATGACCTGCGCGAGCTGGTTTACCCAAGCCCCGGCAACCCGCAAGACGTGTTTTCCCTGCGCACCGCTCAAGGCGACGGCTACGTGGACCCGGTCAGCGGCGCCTTACTGTCCTATCAACCTCACGACTCGATGCGCAACCTCTACGAGTGGATCTACCAGCTGCACACCGGTGCAGGCCTCTGGTGGCTGGGTCTGCCGCTCGGACTCTGCGCCCTGTGCGTGCCTTTGATGAGCGTGACCGGCATCCTGCTGTGGTGGCGCCGCCGCAAGGCCGGCCCAAACATCCGCCACAATAGTCCTGCCCGATCCGCCGACAGCGTGATTCTGGTGGGCAGTGAAAACAACAGCACTTGGGGCTTTGCGAAAGCCTTGCATGACGCCTTGCATCAGGCCGGTCATCAGGTGCATAGCGCTTCAATGAATGAGTGGACAGGCGATTACCGCAACGCCGAGCGCGTGTTCATTCTGACCGCGACTCACGGTGACGGTGATGCACCGGCTTCGGCTTCGCAGTTCCTGGATCGGCTGACAAAAGTCGGCCTGAAACCTGGCCAGTCGTTCGCCGTGCTGGGCTTTGGTGACCGGCAGTTCCCGCAGTTCTGTCAGTTCGCCCATCAGGTACAGGAGGCCATATCGCAGGCCGGTGGCTCAGCGTTACTGGGGCTGGAAACCGTCAACCGCCAGTCCTCTCAGGAATTTGCTCGCTGGGGCCATGCATTGGGCGACGTGCTGGGGCAGGAACTGATGCTGGCCCATACCCCGCAGCGACCACAGACTCATCAAGTGGCGTTGACCGAATGCATCGTCTACGGCGAACAGGTCAATGCGCCAACCCGCGTCCTACGCTTTGAAGCGCCGAGCACGCTGCCAGGATTTGAGGCCGGTGACCTGCTTGGGATTCTGCCCCCGGGCAGCCCGGTCCCACGTTTCTACTCGCTGGCCAGCCGTTCGGAAGACGGCGTGTTGGAGATCTGTGTACGTAAACACGACGGTGGCGTGTGTTCGCAATTCCTGCATGACCTGCACATCGGCGCGTCGATCGAAGTCTTTATCCAGCCCAATCCGCAATTTCGTCCGGCGTCGGGCACACACCCGGTGATCCTGATCGGTGCCGGTACTGGCATTGGTCCGCTGGCCGGGTTTATCCGCAACAACAAGGCCCGGCACCCGATGCACCTGTATTGGGGCGGGCGCCATCCGGCCTCTGATTTTCTCTATGAACCGGACCTCAACCGTTACTTGGCGGACCGACGCCTCACCGCATTGCGCGCCGCGTTCTCCCAGGCTCAGGACCGCAGCTACGTCCAGGACCGGCTGATCCACGATGCCCTGGCCTTGCGTCGCTTGATTGAAAAAGGCGCTCAGGTTCTGGTGTGTGGCAGTCGGGAAATGGCCAAAGGCGTAATGCACGCCCTGGATGAAGTACTCGCCCCTCTCGACCTGAGTGTGCTGATGCTCAAGACACAAGGACGCTACCGTGAAGATGTCTACTGACCTGCAACGCTACAGCCTGAATGGCGAGACCATGGGAACCCGTTACACCGCCCTGTTCTATGCCGAGGCCGGGATCGATACCGACGAAATCAGCCACAGCCTGGCGTGCGCCGTGGGCCGGGTGGACCAGCAAATGTCGACATGGAAACCCGACTCTGACCTCAACCGCCTCAATGCCGCCCCGGAGCAGGAATGGCTGACAGTGCCCGAGGAATTGACCACGGTTTTGTCCGCCGCATTACGGGTCAGTCAGCAATCCAACGGCGCCTTCGACATCGCCATCGGCGACCTGGTGGATGCCTGGGGTTTCGGCCCCGGCGAACAGACGATCACCGCACAGGCACTCGGCACTCTGCCGCCGCGCGACCGATTGCCTGCCAGCGCGGCGTTGATGGTGGACCCGCAACGCCATCAGGTGCGCAAACGCGCGCCGCTGAACCTCAACCTGAACGGTATCGCCAAGGGTTTTGGCGTCGACGAGCTGGCCCGATGCCTGGACGGTTTTGGCATCACCCGCTATCTGGTCGGCATCGACGGCGAGATGCGTGCCCGTGGCGTCAAACCGGATGCACAACCCTGGGTCGTGGCCATTGAAAAACCCTGCCGGGGCGCACGTGAAGTCATGGGTGTAATGGAACTCAGCGATGCCGCCATCGCTACGTCCGGCGACTATCGGCACTGGGTCGATGTGATGGGTCAGTCCTATGCTCACACCATGAATCCGGCCACCGGTGCCCCGCTACGCAACCCGCTCGCGGCCGTCACTGTGGTCGCGGCCTCGTGCATGCTCGCCGATGCCTGGGCCACGGCGCTGATGGTATTGGGCGAAACCGAAGGCCCACGCCTGGCACAGGAACGCGGGATGGATGCGTTGTTCGTGCAGCGTGACGGTGAACAGTTCAAGGAAATATCCATTGTCGGCGGTCAGTTGCAGGCGCAGATTGAAACGCGCTAACGCCGATTGCCAGGCAATGTGAAACGTTGAACCGCCTAATGACAGTGAGTCCCGTTAAACAATGAAATTCATGCACAGGCACACCGAGTCCCACCGAAGCGATCGTATCGGCTGGCTCCGCGCCGCCGTCCTGGGGGCCAATGACGGGATCGTCTCCACCGCCAGCCTGATCATCGGCGTCGCCGCAGCCAACGCCAGCCACACGACCCTCCTGGTCACCGCAATGGCGGGGCTGATGGCCGGTGCCATGTCCATGGCCGCCGGCGAATACATCTCCGTACACTCCCAAGCCGATACCGAGCAGGCAGACCTGTCCCGCGAACGTGCAGAACTGGCAAGCCACCCGAAAGCCGAACGCCTCGAACTCGCCACCATCTACATGCATCGTGGCGTAACTCCCGAACTGGCCCATCAGGTGGCCGATCAATTGATGGCCCATGACGCGCTGGGCTCTCACGCCCGGGACGAACTGGGCATCAGCGAAACCCTCACCGCCAAACCCTTGCAGGCCGCCCTGGCCTCCGCCGCCAGTTTTGTGGGGGGCGCCGTATTGCCTCTGGCAGTGACGTTTGTCGCACCGGAGCACAGCGTCGTGCCCTGGATTTCAGGCATGTCATTGGTGTTTCTCGGGACACTGGGCGCCATCGCCGCCAGGGCCGGCGGGGCCAAGGTCATCACCGGCGCCTGGCGAGTGACATTCTGGGGCGCTCTGGCCATGGGGATTACCGCATTGGTCGGGCACTTGTTTGGTGCCGTGGTCTGATTCACGTATTGCGAAGCGAGAGCCAGAACAGGCCCTCGCTGTTTGCAGTCAATTTCAGCGCTTGAGTTTGCGCTTGTTGCGGTATTGGTCGATGACCACCGCGACCACGATGATCAAGACCTTGATGATGTCCTGGAGGTAGGCATCGACCCCGACGAACGTGAACCCGCTGGCCATCACCCCAAGGAGCAGTGCGCCGATGACCGTGCGGGTGATGCGCCCCACTCCGCTCGCCAGTCCCGCCAGCAACCCGGCGATGCTGTAGACGATTATCAGATGGCGCTTGACGTTAATACCGGACGTGCGCGCCGCCTGCATGTTGCCGCCTATGGCGTAGGTGTACGCCGAGTGTGGATCATGATCACGTAACTCCCTCGATTGACTGAAAGCTGATCCTCCAATCCATCTGAAATCAACTCTAGATGCTTCTGCAAAAGTACGCGCCAGCCCAGCCCGAACATTACCTCCTTCCCCCCGGCATGCTCTCCATACCGAACATGCGGCTGCAGCAAATCACCTGCGTCGGCGGATCTGTCTCATCCGGCTCCAGGTAAAGCTTTATCTGGCGTCCAACGCCCAAGACCTCAGAGACGTCGGTATTGCGTAGCACCCAATCGCGCTTGTGCGCGGGATTTACTGGCTGTCTATCCCGGTATGGGTTGGTGGAGAACCCGTCCGCTATAGCTTGATCATTTTGTGGCACCTAAATGAACAGCATTACACCCCCCAAGCGAGGGGTTTTTTATGAGGCCAATCACGAACCTAAAACTAAATAATGTTTACTTATATTTGGGAATGATTATTATTACTGAGTACTCAACCCAAAGGACTTGCGTTAGTGATACGAACCTCTCCGGTGTTTTCCCGGTTACAAGAAGGGAAAAACGTCTACGGCCTGCTCAACTCCCTACCTTCACCGATGCTCTGCGAAATGCTCGCGTTTGCGGGCTACGACTTCGTGATTCTCGATCTTGAGCACTTACTGCGCTCCGAGGAAGACATCATGCATTGTGTTCGCGCTTGTGAGGCCGCTGGCATTTCGCCTTGGCTGCGCATACCGCAAGTGGACGAAAAACTGATCGGTCGGGTACTGGATGCTGGCATCGAAGCCATTGTCCTTTCACGCACCGAAAGCGCTGCGCAAGTTCAGCGCGCCATTGAAGCGGCCTTCTTTCCACCCATGGGAAAACGCGGAATAACCGGCGGACGTATTACCGGATTCGGTCGCCTGCCATTACCCGAATACATCGATCTGGCCAATCGTCAGACCCCCATTGTTCCCATGATCGAAAGCGCCGCCGGGGTCGACGCTCTCAGCGAGATCCTGCAACTACCGGGGGTCGGCATGATCATGGAAGGCGCACTGGATCTGTCGCTCGATCTCGGTCTGGGACCCGACCCGCTCAATGCTCAAGTCTGGCAATCGCTGCAATACATGGCCGATGCCTGCCTCACTGCCGGAATACCTTTCTGCGCAAACCCCCGCACGGCTGAACAGAACGCGCTGTGGCGCGCTCGCGGTATCAGAAGCTTTCTGGCCGGTGAAGATCGGGGCTTGCTGCATAACGCATTGAAAGCCCACCTGCATTCTCTCCAACAGTAAAAAATGAGCCTACGTAGCCCAGATGAAAACAACAAAATCCCTGCACTTTTCACTCAGCCTTATCACACTGGGCATCTGCCACGGTGCCATGGCTGCCGATCAACCCGCCGATTTGTCCACCGGACCTGCCAGTGACATGGAACTGGCACCCATGGTGATTCAGGGTGACGTTCTCGGGACGGCCAGCGATCAGGAGGTGCGGACCTATGCCGGCAGTCGCAGCGTTGTGGACTCCAGCGAACTGAGCAAAGCCAGCGTCCGCGGTGTGGACGACGCGCTGCAACGGGTACCGGGCATCAAGATCTTTGACGAAACCGGCACCGGCGCCTTGCCACAGATTTCGGTGCGCGGGCTGTACGAGAGTCGTAGCGGCCGGGTTCAAGCGTTGTCGGATGGCATTCCACTAGCACTGGCGCCGTACGGCCAGACAGGTCTGTCGCTGTTTCCAGTGACCATGGCCACGGTCGACCGTATTGATGTCGTGCGGGGGGGCGCGGCGGTGCAATACGGTCCGAACAACGTGGGCGGGGTGATTAACTTCATCAGCAAGCCGATTCCGCGCGAGTGGGAAACCACGCTGCAGGAGAAGTTGACATTCAACGCTGGCGGGCGCCAGTTGTGGGACAACTATGTGGGCACCGGCGGCTACCTGACCGACAACTTCGGCCTGCAACTGGACCTCAATACCCTGGGTGGCGAATACGGTCGCGAGCACTCCGACACCGATGTGCAGAACTACCGTCTGCGCGGCCAGTGGAACATCGATGACGATCGCGACCTGAGCTTCGGTATCCAGCGCTACAAGGCCGACATGGACCTGGCCGGAGCGCTCAGCGTGCGGGATTACAAGGATGATCCGCGGCAATCGACGCGTCCGCTGGACCGCTTCGAGGGCGACACCAATCGCGTCTGGGGCACCTACACCCAGCGCCTGGGCGCCATGGGGCCGTTCGACTCAGTAGAGTTCAGCTGGACCAACTTCGCCCATGACAGCTACCGCAACTTCGTGGTCGGCCTGCCGTTCACCCCGGACGGTACGGCGGTGACCAAACAGGACGGCCCTCGCGACTTTAAAGTCTGGGGCACGGAGCCGCGCATCAGCGCCACCATCGATGGCGACACTGTCGGCCAGACCTGGTTGCTGGGCGCCCGTTATGTCAGCGAAGACATCGACTACAAGGTCAACCGCCAGAGCCTCGCTACCGGCAAGACGGCGCCGTTCCGGGACTGGAAGTTCGACGATGACGCCCGCGCGTTCTACCTCAGCAACGCCATCAGCCTGCTCGATCATCGCCTGACCATCACCCCCGGCGTGCGCTACGAAAACGCCCACATGGATTACAGTGACGGCATCACCGGGTTCTCGCGCGAGAACAAATCCGAAGAATGGCTGCCGGGCCTGACCGTAGGTTATCAAGCGACCGACACCTGGTTCGTCTACGCCGACGCCCAGAAGTCCCTGCGTCCACCGCAAGTCACGCAGATCGTCAAGGAAGGCGATGTAGGCGCCGAACTGGCGTGGAACTACGAGACCGGTGTGCGCTATACCCCGTGGGACGGCCTGCGCGTCGACTTCGATCTGTACCGCATCGATTTCGACGACCAGATCGTCTACAACGCTACGACCGACCGTTTCGACAACCTCGGCAGCACGCGTCATCAGGGTTTCGAGACCGAGATTTTCTGGACGCCTGAAGCCATGCGTGATCTGGACCTGCACGCCAGCTACGCCTACCTCGATGCCAAGCAACGCAACGGCACGTTCAAGGACAACGAGGTGCCTTTCGCTTCGCGCAATCAGTTCACGGTTGACGGTCGTTACCGTTTCGCCGAGCACTGGACCTACAACCTCGACGGCTTGTACGTCAGTAGCGCGTACACCGATGCCGCCAACTCCGGCGATGAAGACGCCACTGCCAGCGTGGGCAAACTGCCTGCTTACTGGCTCTGGAACACCGCCCTCGAGCGTGAGTTCAAGCTGGCAGACAAGAGCGTCCTGACCGCGTCTGCGGGCATCAGCAACCTGTTCAACCGCGAGTACTACTTCCGCGGTATCGACACCAGTCCATGGGGTCGTCAACCCGCGCCCCAGCGCTCGCTCACCCTAGGCCTCAACTACCGCTTCTAAACCGCGCACTTGCGCCCCTGTAAACCAGTTGCCCGATCCTCCGGGACGGGCAACTGCTGCCCCCAGGGGGCTGCCATGCAACGTCCATTCATCATCCTTGCTCATGTCGCCCACCCTGCCATTCTCGAGGGCTTCCTGCCTGCCGCGCACAAACGCGGATTGCCGATCATGGTCATCACCGACCACGCTCAGGAACACCGGCGTTTGCTCGCCACCTCGAACATTTCGCCGGAACAGTTGCAGGTCATCGAATGTGATGTGTTCAATCCGCTAGCGGTCATCGAGACACTCAACGGTCAGGGCTTGCGCCCCGTCGCCGTGTTCTCCAACAGCGATCACCTGCAGACCGCGACAGCGATGGTGGCCGAGGCCTTCGAATGCCCTGGCAAGGACTGGCGGCTGTGCTATGCGGCGAAGAACAAGGCGGCCATGCGCGAGCGCATGCAACGTCTAGGTCTGCCCGGGCCATGGTTCCAGGTGCTCACATCGAACGCCAAACTGCCGACCGATGCGCCGTGGCCAGTGGTCGCCAAGCCTCGTGAAGGCGTCGCCAGCCTGGACGTCAGACTGTGCCACAACGCCGCCGATTTGACCGCTTACTGCGAGCAGTTCTGGCAGCAGCAACCGGATCGGGCGCTGTTGCTGGAGGCGTACATGGAAGGTCCGTTGTTCACCCTCGAAACCCTGGGCGACGGACGCAACCTGCAAGCCATCGGAGGCTTCGACGTCACCCTTTCACCGCCGCCGCATTTCGTAGAAATCGCCGCGCGCTGGAATGGACAGCTCAGCCGCGCCCAGCGTGCCGCCGCGCTGGCTCAAGTAGCCGCCTTTGGGGTCAATTTCGGTGTCTGCCACAGCGAATTCATTCTGACCGCTGAAGGCCCGGTACTGGTTGAGATCAACTATCGCAGTATCGGCGATGGTCGCGAGTTCCTGCTTGATCGGCTGCTGCCGCAGGGTTGGTTTGACCGCATCGTCGCTTTGCATTTGGGAGACAACCTGATCGACGCGCAACCGGCGCATGCCGTAGCCACCGTTCATTACCTTGTGGCCGACCGCTCCGGGCGTCTGGATCAGGCCAGCGCCAGCTTCAGCGTCGAACGTGAGGGCCATTGGTGCGATTACCGTGCACTGCACAATACCGGTGACACCCTGACCATCAGCCATTCCAACAAGGATTACGTCGGCGTACTGCGGCTGATCGCGCCGGATGACGCGAGCCTCGAAGCGCAACTGAATTCGACCCTGAACGACCTGAAGTGGGTGGTGGCATGAGCCTGCACCCGGAGGACGCGGATCAGGCGTTCATTACCCGACGCATCATCGATTGCTGCCTGCGCGAGGACATCCGTGGGATCGTCAGCAAAGGGCTGTTGGGTCGGTTGCCGGAAGAACTTGGCCAACACTTGCACCATCAGCCCGACGCCAGCTGGCTGCGAATCGCCCATCTGGGCGCCGACGAACTATGGCTGCCGGTGGTCAGGGCGTATCCGTTGCAGGACTGGATCGGTACGGGCGACGCCTGGATCAAGGTGTCGCCGCACAGCCACGGCGAGGTTCAACGCGGCTACCGGCTCTGGCTGGACCATCTGAGCCACGGTCTGGACGAAGAAAGTCTGACGCTGTTCGCGTCGTATCTGAAAGAAGCGGATTGCGCGACCGAACATCGGACCCTGTGCAATCAGGCGTATCACCAACATGCGCCCGCGCTGAGCGACGTGACTGACCTGAAGGACTGGTCACGGAGGCTGCTGAAGATCGATCAACTGGCGAGCTACCTGGATCACCCGTTCTATCCAACGGCGCGGGCCAAAAGCGGCTTCGATGCCGCCGCGCTCAAAGGCTACGCGCCGGAGTTTGCGCCGCGCTTCGAACTTAACTGGCTGGCGATTCCCAACAACGCCCTGACCCTGACCAGTCCGCAGCCGCCGCACTGGCCGGACTTCGAGGAAGTCGGCTTGTCACCGACCTTGCAAAACAGCCATTCATTACTGCCAGTGCACCCACTGACCTGGGGCGAGCTGGAGCAATACGGCCTGCCTGAAGGCACGCTCAAGGCTCCATATACCGCCATGCAGGTCGAGCCTACGCTGTCCGTGCGCACGGTGGCCTGCATCAATCAACCTCTGTGGCACATCAAACTGCCGTTGTTGGTCAGCACGCTCGGTGCGCGTAATTTGCGCCTGATCAAACCCAGCACCCTATACGACGGTCACTGGTTCCAGACCACCCTGCTGGCCTTGACCGAACGCGATCCGGCACTGGCGTCACGTTATCTGCACGTCGACGAAAAACACGGTGGCCATGCCGCCGAGAGTCGTCATCTGGCCTATATCGTGCGCCGTTACCCGACGGGGCTGGAGAACATCACACTGGTACCTGTCGCCGCGTTGGCCAGCCCGCTTGCCGATGGGCGCCTGTTCCTCGAACAACTGGCCGAGCGTTTCTACGCAGGTTCGTTGCAACACTGGCTGGACGATTATCTCGATCTGCTGCTGCAGGTCCATCTGCGACTGTGGCTGCAGTACGGCATCGCGCTGGAGGCCAACCAGCAGAACGCCGTATTGATGTTCGAACAAGGTCAGCCATTGCGCCTGCTGATGAAGGACAACGACGCCGCCCGCCTCTGGCCTCAGCGCTTCGCCACTGCCTGCCCGGATCTGGCTGATCTGCCGGCAGCCTTGCAGGATGAGCGCATTCGCGTCGACAGCAGCCAACCGCTGGCCGAGATGTTCTGCACCATCACCTTGCAGCTGAACATCGTGGCGATCCTGGAAGCGATAGCAACCGCAGGCCTGGCCCCTCGGTCCAGCCTGTACGGCACACTGCGTCAGCGTCTGATGACCTGTTTGCAACAACTCGAAGCCGAAGGCATCGACTGTCACGACGCGCGCCGATGGCTACTCGACAACCCGAAACTGCCGGTGAAATACCTGCTCAGCGCCGGCAGCCTGTTCAGCAAGGCGCATTCCGGTGCCAGCGACATCAACAAGTTCTATGGCTACAGCGCAGCGAACTTCCTGCTGGAGGATGCTCCATGCAACGGCGTCTGATCACCAGTGTCTTGCTGGGGCACTATCTGTCGGCCTTCACGGCGCTGGGTATTCCGTTGTACCTGCCGCGCATCCTCGCCGACCTCGCACCTGACACACCAGGCTGGGCCATCGGTGTGCTGTTCGTACTGCCGACACTCTGCACCGCACTGGCGGCGCCGATCTGGGGACGCTGGGCCGATCGCAACGGCTGTCGCCTGTCATTGCTGCGCGCCCATGCCGGCCTGTTCGCGGGCTTTCTGCTGGCAGGCTTCAGCCCCAATCTGCCGGTGTTCGTTCTGGCGCTGATCATCCAGGGCACCTTCGGCGGCGCGATGGCGGCGTCCAATGCCTACCTGTCGACGCAGTTCAAGGAGGGCGATCTGTCCCGCGCCCTGAACTGGACGCAGTATTCGGCACGGCTAGCGATGATCAGCGGTCCGATTCTGTTGGGGTTGCTGACCTCCCAAGGCTTGGGGTTAAGCCTGTATCGCTATCTGGCCTGGTTACCGCTGCTGGCCTTCGTGCTCATCCTGCCGCTGCCCAAGGACGCCCCCAAACATGCCTTGGCCACCAAAAAAGCCGAGGCATTGGGCGAACTGCCTGAAGACATGCTGCGATTGATGACGGTGCAGTTTTTGTTCAGCTTTGCGATGGTCGTCACCTTTCCCTACTTCGTGCCCTTCGGCGAGCAACTGAACATTGGCAACGATGCCTTGATCGGCGTGCTCTACAGCCTGCCGCATCTGGTTTATCTGCTGGCCCTGCCCTGGGTGCAGAAGCATCAGGGCAACCTGCTATTGCCGGGACTGGCGCTGCTGGCAATCAGTAACGCGCTGCAGTTTTGGAGCGTACAGGCTGAGCCGCTGTTCGCTCTGCGTCTGCTCAGCGGAGCCGGCATGTTGCTCAGTTTTGTCGGGTTGCACCGCTGCCTGAGCCAGCGCAGCCGCAAAGGCAGCGCCGGTCGCCTGTTCGGCTGGTTTGACTCCAGTGGCAAATGGGCCGGCACCGCTGCCGGTGTGACTGCCGCTCTGGTCAGTCAGACCTGCGGCATCGCGTCCCCCTTTCTCGTTGCGTGCCTGGCAGCCATGGCGGCCATGGTGCTCGCGCGCCCTCTAATGATGACTTCCCGGGAGATTCCGGCATGACGCTCGCTCTGAATACCGCATCGCAGAACACCGTATCCCTGCATGACCATGCCCTTGATGGCGAAGCCCAGCGGCATGCCATCGAGTGCCTGCTCAACTGCTATTTGCGCGAATACGCATCGCCGCGCAACGAAGTGAACCTGAACTATCAAGCACAGGATCTGCCGATGAGCCTGCGTCAGGCCAATAGCCGTTGCATCAGCATTCGCCTGCCCAGTGGCAGGTTGGTGGTACGCATCGACCGCGCCAGCCTTCTGGGTCGCTGCCACTACATCAGCGCCCCCTATTTCAAAGGCAACAACCAGAGCTGGCGACCGTTGAACGCCCCCGAACTGGCACGCCTGCTCTGTACCCCACTGAGTGGTGCCGAGCGCGTCGGCGAGATGCTGCAACAGGTCGCCAACAGCCTGCAGATCACCCGCACCTTTCTGCGTCATTCACGCCCGGCCAACGAAGCAGCCGACAGCCTGCTGGCGTCCGAGCAATACCAGCTTTGGGGCCACGCCCTGCATCCGACGCCGAAAAGTCGCGAGGGTATTTCCCATGACGATTTGCTGGCCTGCTCGCCGGAAGTCGGGGCGCGCTTTCAGTTGCACTGGTTCAAGGTCGATCCGACGCTGATTCGTCATCAAGGCGAGGATCCGCGCAGTACGCTGCGCCAACTGTCGGGGCGCGACGACGCCTATCCGTGCCATCCCTGGGAAGTCGCCCGCGTGCTTGCCGACCCGCTGGTACAGCGTGCGCAACAACAGGGTTTGATCGAATACCTCGGCCCCCTGGGTCAAGCCATGTACCCGACGTCGTCGGTGCGCACGCTCTACCATCCGCAGATGGCCTATTTCATGAAGTTCTCGATGCACGTGCGCCTGACCAACTGCGTGCGCAAGAACGCCTGGTATGAACTGGACAGCGCCGTCGCCCTCACTCGTTTGCTCCGCCCCGTCATAAGCGAGTTGGCGACGCAACAACCGGGTTTCATGTTGATGCCCGAGCCCAGTGCCACCAGCCTGGACCTCAGCGCCCTGGGTACGCTGGAGGAGGCTCGCGAAGTCACCGAATGCTTCGGTATCGTTTACCGGGAAAACCTTCCTGTCGCCGACCGCGAGCGCTATCAGCCGCAAGTGGCAATGGCGCTGTTTACCTGGGATCAACAAGGTCGCAGTGTCTGCCGCCCACAGGTACAGCGCTACGCCGACAATACTGGCTTGACCATTGAGGAAGCCACGCTGAACTGGCTGGATGCCTATGCCGGTCAGATGCTCGGCGGCGTGCTGTATTGCCTTTTCCGTCAGGGCGTGGCGCTGGAGCCGCATTTGCAGAACACGGTCATCGGCTTCGCTGAAAACGGACTGCCCCGCCAGGTCTGGATTCGCGATCTGGAAGGCACCAAGCTGGTCCCTGAAATCTGGCCCGCCGAACGGCTGAGTGCGCTGGATGAACGCACCCGCAGCTCGGTGTACTACAGCGCGCAAAAGGCCTGGCAACGAGTGGGTTACTGCGCACTGGTGAACAATCTCGGCGAAGCGATCTTCCATCTGGCCAACGGCAGCGGCCCGCTGGAACAACAGTTGTGGGGGCGAATCGGCGACCTGCTGCTCGCGCAATCCACGCGTCTGGGCCATCCGACAGAACTGCGTGAGCTGTGCGCTGGCGCGCCCTTCCCAAGCAAGGAAAACTTCATGACGCGCCTGATGATGCGCGCCGACCGCGAGGCCGGTTACACCTTACTGCCCAGCCCACTGGCGATTATTGAACAGAGGAAACACGCATGAGTCTTCCTGTCGCCGTCACCCGACGCATCGAGCAGCTCAAGACTGAACACGACGCGCCTTTGTGCGCCTATGTTTACGACCTGCCTGCCCTTGAACGGCACGTAAAGGCGATGCGTGAGGTATTGCCCGAAAACTGCGAATTGTTCTACGCCGCCAAGGCCAATCCGGAAGCCCTGGTGCTGAAAACCCTGGCGCCGTGGGTGGACGGTTTCGAGGCTGCCTCGGGTGGCGAACTGACGTGGCTGCATGAGCAGTGCCCCGACCAGCCGCTGATCTTTGGTGGCCCCGGCAAGCTCGATCGTGAACTGGACATCGCCCTGCAGTATCGGATTTCGGCGTTTCACGTGGAGAGCGTGACCGAGCTGCGCAGTCTGGCACGCATCGCCCGCGAACGCGGTGAGCGGGCTCCGGTGATGCTGCGGCTGAATCTGAAGCTGGCCCGGACCCCACAGAGCCGATTGGTCATGGGCGGAAAACCCACGCCGTTCGGTCTGGATGAAGAAGGTCTCGCAAGCGCCCTGCAATTGCTGCGCGAAGAGCCGTCTCTGGAGCTCAAGGGACTGCACTTTCACCTGCTGTCGCACCAGCTGGATGTCGACGCGCACCTTGAACTGATTCGCAGCTACTTCCTGACCTTCCGCCAGCTGTGCGCCGACCACGACCTGCAACTGCCGCTATTGAATGTCGGCGGAGGAATGGGCATCAACTATCAGGACGCGGCGCAGTCGTTCGACTGGCCACGGTTTTGTCAGGGCCTGAAGGGGTTGATCGATGAGTACGACATGGACGCGACCCGCATACGTTTCGAGATCGGCCGCTTCATCAGCGCTGCATGTGGCTACTACGTCATGCAGGTGCTGGACATCAAAAGCAGCCACGGCGAGTTCTTTGCCATCGGACGCGGCGGTACTCATCACTTCCGCACGCCTGCTGCTCAAGGCCACGACCATCCGTTCACGGTACTGCGAGGTTCTCAGCCGGCACAGATCAGCGATCAGTCCGTCACGCTGGTGGGCCAGTTGTGTACGCCAAAGGACGTTCTTGCCAGACAACAACCGGTGGCGCAGCTAGCGATTGGTGACCTGCTAGTGTTCACCCTCGCGGGCGCCTATGCCTGGAACATCTCGCACCAGAACTTCCTGATGCACGAACCGCCGTTGAAGGTTTTTATCGAGGGCTGATTCCACGCTATTGGCAGCCTCTGTGCTGCCATTCCCGTATCTGACCACTACATTCTCAACGTTTTGCTCAGGCGTATTTGCTGTCGTGACTGTGGCAAACGAACGGAGGCGGTCAGCTGGCTGGACCGCTACACTCGCCTGACACGGCGCTTGGCCGAGGCTGTAACTCAAGCCTGTGAAAGCCTTCCCACGCTGCACTTGGCTCAAATGTTCGGGCTGCATTAGGACACCGTCCGGTTGCTGGAGCGCCAAGCTAGAGAAGTGCGAGCGCTGTCGCTAACCAGTACAAAAGCCGGAAAGGATGGGCAGTAAATTGCTGTCCAGTGGTGGTCTGGGTGATTACGCCGCAGAGTTTCTGAAGAACTATTTTCAGACATGAAAAAGCCCCACCTTTCCAAATCGGGCTCAGTCATTGAAATCAAATGAAAGTCAGAGCTTCTGAAACGATAAGACCTCTCAATCTCACCTCAGCCCCCAAAAATCCAGTCGCCGTTCAGTCCGAACTTTTTCGTGACATCCCTCCTTGTTGCATTTAGTATCAAAAAAGTGATGGTGTCATATAGCCATCAATCAGGATTCAATCCTGCACTCCGTGGAAAAGGACTTCGCTTGAACAAGATCACCCTCTTTGCGCCGGCCACTCTTCCCTCTGGCCCGCCAAATGCTGCACGCGGATTAAAAAATTTCGCCGAAACTTGTTCATTTATATCCTTCCCTGCGGCACTCACCCATTGATAAACGCTGGAGACCTTTAACCGAGGTTTCCACGTGACCTCGTCCCCAATACGGACTTCCCGAACGCATTTCGTTTTGCCTGGCTGCTGATTTTTTTATCAGCATTTCGGTGCAACAGCGTTGTGTACAACAGCATTGAAATGGACTTGAGATGACCAACGCATTTCGCTTCACGACGCTTGCCAGTGCATTGCTGCTGGCTGCCGGGTGCTCTACTGCCCAACTCGATCAACTGGGCAAAACCTACGGCACGGCGATCCTGTGTGGTGCCGGACTGGTTGCCGGAGGCGCAGCGGGTTACGCCGTCAATGGCAAGAAAGGCGCACTCATTGGTGCTGCCGCGGGCACAGCAGTAGGTTGCTACGCCGGGTCGGTCTGGCAAAGCCGGATGCAAGAGCTGGATCGCATCGCCAAAGAGGAAAACCTGAAGATCCATTCAGAACAACTTCAGACCGCGTCGGCCACCCCCAGTGCAGCGCCAGTGGATGCCGGTATCGTGACGCAAATCGAAGACTCCGGCATGTTTGACACCGGCTCCGACCAGCTCACCGTCAGTGGCCAGCGAAGCATCGCCAAAGTGGCGGCGGCCTATGCCAATGTCGATCCTAAAGCGGCGAACACTCGGCGTTTACTGGTGGTCGGCCATACCGATGCTACAGGCAGCAGCGCCACTAATCAGAAGCTGTCAGAACGCCGTGCGCGCACCGTTGGCAAAGTCTTGATGGCCGCAGGTATTCCTTCGACCTCGATTTTCTACCAGGGCGCAGGCGCTTCGCGGCCACTTGCCGACAACAGCACCTTCGAAGGTCGGACCGAGAACCGTCGGGTTGAAATCGCGGAGCTGACCTCCCAGGAGATGTTGGTGATGCGCGTCAAGGCCGAGCAATCGAACGCCAAATACCTGGCCCACGGCGCGTCCACAGCCAAGCCGGTGACCAAGCCCGCCGCACCCGCGGTGGCGACAAATTCGGCCTCACCTACCCCTGCACCCGCCACCCCAGTGGAGAACACCAGCACCAAAAACAGTAACGGCGCGAAACCAGCAGTGGACTTTGGTGGCGTGCCAACCGCCAGCATGCATTGGAACCTGGGCCAGAACATCACCCCGAAAACCGGGGGCTTCAGCTTTATCAACACGGCGAATGCCAGCGAAATTCCCGTTGGCAGTTGCCAGGACGACATGCCGCGAGAAAGCGGCGAAGTCATGAGCCTGGCCACTGACAAACCGCTCGATGGCGTGAAAACCCACGACTACCTACCGGGCTACAACAACCGGGTCTGGGCCAATACCGTCAACGGAAATCTAGTCACCATCTCCCCGGTTTCCATCCTTCGCGAGGGCGCCGAAGTCGGTAAACAACCCTTCATTCAAGTGGTGAAGGGTTATGGCGAAGGCAACCGCAAGCCGCTACCGAAAATGAACGCTGTCGCCAACACCTACGAAGGCGAGAAAGAAGTGCTGTACCGCGTATTCATCAGCGAGCCCAAGGCGCCCGTGGCCTGCATGGACGTTGTTTTCAGCAAGGGCAATGCAACCGCAGAGCGCGGCGCGCTGTTCTACCCCGTCGGCGAGCAGAGTTACACCGTCGCCTACGCCCCTGTCAGCACTCAGTAGTAGATAAACGGAGAAATCGAACGTGCAAGAATCCGCGATGGCTGCATTCAAAGCCTTTATGGCTGCAAACGAGATGGCAATAATCAGCGTCACCGCCCTCTTCGTCCTACTATGCCTGCTGAAGTTTTACTGGGATAAAATCGGCTACTTCACCATGCGTATCTGGCACGGTATGCCGCTGATCGGCACGGTATCGCGCTCGGCCAGCAAAGAACCCACCATTCGCCCAGATGGATGGACCAACTCCGAGTACGACCTGTGCAACGACTACTACGAAGCGTACGGCCAGGTCGACAAGAGCCCGGAGTTCTTTCGCCAGTGCCAGGATTATCTGAAAAAGATCGGCGAAGCCGGCCGCAAACCACGTCCGGCCTGGGTGTTTATCCTGGCCGCCGTCCTGTTGGTGGTCGAAGCGGTCGGCTTTGGTTACGTGCTGTCGGGGTGGTTGAGCCTCGACGCGTCAGCCAGTGACAAACGCTATCAGGCAATCGGCGTGGCCATTCTGCTGGCCGTCATTTCCTGCGGTTTTGCCGAGGCGGCCGGTCACGCTATCCATCACAACAGCCTGATCAAGAAGGCCCGTGCCTGGTGGCGTGGCGACGCGTCCGATTCGCGTTCGAACCACCTCAAGCAAATCGACTCTATCAACATCGAAGACAGCTTCAGTGACAGCAACGACAAGGACTACAATCGCATCCTGTCGCGCATCGCCACCTCAGTCGACGTCACGCCCAAGTACCTGTTGATCGGTGCCTTTGTCGGAATCATCATGATTATGTCGGTCGCCGCATTCGTGGTTCGCGCCAAGACCCTCGACAGCATTCAGGACGAGATGGTCAATTCGCTGCGCGCCGAAAGCGTACACAGCACTGGCTCAACCAAAGCCAGCCCGTTTGAACTGCCGGACGAATCCAAAGCGGTCAACAACTCCGCCGACAACAAGACCATTGACGACAAAATGCAGGCGATCCGAGAAGCATCGCTGACCACTTACCTGATCCTTTCTGTCATCTACATCGCCATCCAGTGCATCACCTGCTGGCTCGCGAGCATCTTTGGTTTCGCGGGTGTCCACTCGCGTCGCGCCTACGACTACACCCACAAATTCAACAGCGCGGACGAAATGGTTCGCTGGATGGAACGCGAGCGCACCAAAATCTCCGGCCATGCAGACCATAAGTTGAGCATGCTGCAGCAGAAACTAGCCACCCGTCTGACCAACAATGCCGAGCACCTCAATGCGATGAAAGGCTCGGCCATTCAAAAGCGCGACTTCAATGCGTATGTGATGGTGCGTCGTACCGCGGAGAAAGCGCTGAAACATGGTCAAGAGCGCATCAACGCGACGCCAGCGCCAGCGGTTGAAGCGGCACTGGTGGTCCCCAGTGCTCAACCCGTCCCGGCCTTGCAAGCAGCCATTGTTGCGGTGTCCGAACCTGTGGCATCGGCACCCGTGGCGGTATTGGCAGACATCGATGCCAACACTTTCCACGACCTCACGAGCGTTACCGATGAGCAATTGCCAACCCTGGCAAAGGCCCTGAAGCACGACGAAGCCACGCTCAAGAGTATTCGCGAACAACAGCAGTTGCTGAAGCAGTTGGGCATTTTCAAGGTCGGTGGAGTCAGCGCATGAAGGCCCTCAAGGCACTGATGCTCGCGACCCTGGTGATGCCTTGCATCGCCTTGGCCAACGAGCGTAATGACCTGCAAAGCTGCTACGAAACCGCCCAGTTGTCCGAACTCAAGCCTGCCTCGTCAGGCCGTGAACTCATTGTCGTGGTCGACGAAACCGTGCCCGTTCCGGAAGACATCCAGAAGCAGGCCTGGGGTCAGATCACCCGCTTCGTGCAACCCGGTGACAACGTCAAGCTTTACAGCTTCTCGGCGTTCCTGCCGGGCGAATACCTGCGTTTGATCTACGCCGGCAAACTCGACAAAAACGCCGGAGAAGACGCCCGCGACGACGCCAGCGCACGCAAACTACGCTCTCTGGACCAGTGCCTCGCCCGTCAGCCGCAAGACTTCGAAACCGGTTTCGGCAAACTGTTCGTGAAAAGCCTGCGTGACGCCCGTCAAGACATCCCGAGAAGCGAAATCATGAACGCTTTGCGCAAAATCGGCGACGACATCAAGACCGCCGAGAACACCCACGACCACGTAGTGTTCCTGATCAGCGACATGCTGGAAAACAGTGACTACACCAGTTTTTACGCCAAAAATCAGATCAAGAACCTGGTGGTTGCCGACGAGCTGAAAAAAGCCCAAGCCCACAACCTGTTCGCCGACCTGTCCGGCGCTCGCATCTACGTCACAGGCGCCGGCCTGATCACCGATGGCATCAAACAAAGCTATCGCTCAGGCAAGACCATGGACGCGCTGAATGAGTTCTGGGCTGGCTACTTCAGCCATTCCAATGCATCGTTGGCAGGCTTCGGCACGCCGAGCCTGGGTGGAGATTTGAAGTAAATCGGGGGCCGCATACAGGCGAGCAACCTGAAACACCGAAACCCACAAATGACAAAGCCCAACCTCAAGAGGTTGGGCTTTGTCATTGAATAATATGGTCGGGACGGAGTGATTCGAACACTCGACCCATAGCACCCCATCTCCTTTTTCATACTTCTTGAAAGCTTCCAAAATTTTACTCTGGATTTTTCTAAGTTAGTATTTACTTAAGCTCCAGCGGCGTTTTGCTCTACGAGAGTCCAGTAACGTCCATCAAGAGCCGACGTTTTTGTGGGGGTAAAAGTAGGGGGAGTCCGTTTTATGGCCAAAATTACCATCAAAGAACTCGAGTCGCTGACCGCCAATGATGCCGGCCGGATCCTCAGGGAGGAAACGCGCCTGGAATCTGTTGGGCGATCGACTCAGTACTGAGTTGTCCTCAACCTACGAGCCCCCACCGACCGAATGGATGATGTTTTTTCCAGACTACGCCGCGACTGGATCCCTGCTGCCTTCATAGATCAGATTCTTCAATATAGAATCGCCCATAGTTTCGCAGATATCGCCAAACGATTGCTTCGTATCGACTCAGGCCAGTCATGACCGGCAGAAATCGGCCAGAAGCGCTCATTGATGATTAACTATTCTCCCCCCAGAAGTAATCTGTGCCCATGTCTGTTTCTGGGCGGAGCCATCGTTTCAAATTGAAATTGCCAACATACGTTATTCATTTTTCACTTGGCGGTCGCTGATGTTAATTCCCCAAGCGTGGGAACTCTCCCTTCAGAATCAGGCAAACCAAGAGAGAACTTGACCGGAAAACGGACCGCGACCGCGCCCTCTTCTGCAAACTCACGAAGGGTGCCGCGTGATTGTACGTGGACGTCGCAAAATAGCTCACGGGCTTCGAGTACCGGTGAGAATGGCAAATCAAAGTCGGCGAGGTACTGGCGCCACTCAGCAAGGGGTCGGGTCCGGAAGATCTGTTTGAGCAGTTGATTGACCTCTTGCTTGCAAGCCAAACGTCCCATCCTCGTTGAAAATCGTACGTCCTTGAGCAGGGGAAATACCTCACCGAGGCAATCACACAAATTTATCCAGAACTTGTTTTCGAGAATGCCTAACGCGATGTAACGGCCATCCTGAGTTTCGAAAATATCGTTCTCCGGCATCACCATGGGCGACATCACGGGGTTCTTTTCAAAGTTCCTGGCCAACCACGCAGTTGGGGCCGTCCAGGAAAGAATGCTGTCGTGAATCGATACGTCCAGGTGCTGACCGACACCATTTTGCCGTGCACTCATGATCGCGACCACCAGCGACAGTGCTGCATAACTGGAAGCGGCATAGTCCGACACGCGCACGCCTGGTCGAGCCACCTTGCTCTCGACCTGTGTCGGCGCTGCCCAGTAGCCGGCCAGTGCGAGGTAATTCAGGTCGTGCCCCGCATTGTCCGCATAAGGACCGGTTTGACCGAAGCCGGAAATGGAACACATGACTATCGCCGGATTGACCTTGACCAGGTCATCAAAACCCAACCCAAAGCTTTTCATCACACCGGGACGGAACCCTTCGACCACGGCGTCGCAGTCACGAACCAGTTCAAGGAAAGCTTCCCGGTCTGCACTGTCACGCAGATCAAGCGCCACAGAACGTTTGTCACGATTGAATTGGGCAAATACTGCACTGCCCAACTCACGGGACGGGTCACCGCTACCACGCCGTTCCACCTTGATCACATCGGCGCCCAGTTGCAGCAGTAACGAAGTTGCATGCGGACCAGGCAACAACTGACTGGCATCAATGATTTTCACGTCTTTGAGGCAGGACCATTCTGGCTTCATATCTTTTCCTTATAGTGACGACAACAGCACTGCCATCAATGCGGTCAGTGCTATCAATGAAACGTGAATACTCAACAGTAAAATGCTTACAGGTCTTGCCACCAAGTCGGCCGACGTCAATGCGGCCAAATGGCTGGCGTAGCGACGCGGTTGGCCATGCGCAATGAACACGGCAAGTAAAATCGCCTGTAAAGAAATCAACAGTGTCAGCGCCGGGTGATGCAACAGGCCGCGCATCGACAGTGCAGCCACCAGAAAAAATGCGAGCTGCGTTCGACGCCAGGCAAGCGCAGTGCGTTCCGCCTGCAGGCCCGCATCCATCAAGCACGCCCGCAGAACAGCAAAAACACAACGACTGTCACTGCAGCGCAGCCTAGCGAAAGAATGGGAATCAACGATGGAATTGGCAGTTCAACTCCGTTGCGTAATGCGCGCTCGACACCGGCCCAGCGCCAGAATGCCCAAACACTGACCAGCAGACTCAGGCTCAACAGCAGGATCACCAACAGCACCTTGCCGCTCTCGGTCAGCACCGAAGAGGCAAACGCTTCGATGGCAACACCACCGGCCAGCAACGCCAATGCCGTCCGGATCCAGGCAAGAAAGGTACGCTCGTTAGCCAACGTGAACCGCGGATCGGGCGTTTGCCCCTCAGCGGTAAAGTAACGATTGAGGCTGAACCTGGAATTGAAAATCTTCACTCAGCGCGCCCTTATAGAAATGCGTTTTTTAAATGCAGCATCGTGGAGTTAAAGCTCATGTCGGCGCGCGCAGCAGCAAGTTGTCATTGTGATCATTGACTGAACTTACAAAATCCAAACGCAGGAATGAGTAGTATCACCTCCTCTGTTTGGTGATACTAAGGAGCCGCTTTTTTCTAGACAAATATCAACTTTCAATACATGCCATAACGCATTGGCATGGCCAGAGAATTGTCAATGACGCTGAAACAGCTCCGTTATCTGATCGCTATTGCCGAAGCAGGCAGTTTCTCGGGTGCTGCTCGACAGGCGTACATCGCCCAGCCCGCACTGAGCCGGCAGATCAGCTTGCTCGAAGAAGAGTTGGAGGTGCAGTTACTGGAGCGTTTGCACGATGGCATCAACCTCACCGACGCAGGTCGACGTCTATTCGAAATCGCACGCTCGGTGGTGCAGACCGTCGATTCGGTCAAGGATGAGTTGGAGTCGACTAAAGGCAATCCAAAGGGGCGTGTGGCTATTGCCATACCTGTCACTGCATCGGCGCTGCTACTGCCGCTGATTATCACCCGTGCCGGTGAAAAGTTTCCGGGCATCGAATTAACTGTACGCGATGGCCTGAGTCAGGAAGGCGGCGAAGCGATCGAACTGGGCAAGGTTGATTTCGGCGTGGTGCCCAACGCCGAGGAGCTGGAGCACGTGCACGCCGATCCGGTGTTCACCGAAGAGCTTTATTGGTTGGGTCAATTGGCTGTGCCCAATCACAGTGAAGTCATCACCTTGGTCGAGGCGGCCGCCAGCGCCCTGGTGATGGCCCCGCGCAGCAGCTCGCATTTGCGCCGCCGGGCGGAACAGGCCGCGATGCAGGCCGGAGTGGAACTCAATGTGGTCTACGAACAGCAGACCGCTCAAGGACTCAGCAGTCTGGTGCGCAGCGGTCTGGCGGCAACCATCTGCAACTGGCCTGCGGTCGAGGAAGGGACACTGCAATGCGCGCGAAGGATTGTCGAGCCATGCCTGCAACGCACCATTACCATCGCCCACTCGACCCACAAACCCCTGTCCTTCGCAGCCTCCTGCATGCGCGATCTGGTCCGATCGATCCTCGTCGAAACCGTGCAATCGGGTCGCTGGAAAGGCGAGTTGATCGAACGGCAATTACCTCACGAAGAAGCTTGATCCGCTCAAGCACGCACGGCGACAGCAGGCATCCCATGATGTAATTGAGCACGCGAGCGCTGCGGGTTCATCATGTACAGCCCGCTCAAACCGGCGATGACCAGAATGGCCCCGCAGACCAGAAAACCGTGGGCATAACCCTCGCCGTTGATGCCCGTCGCACCCTGTACGAGAAAGCCGGTGACGACAGGCGCTGCAAGCCCTGCGAGTGATCCACAGGCGTTACCAATGGCCAGCATGCTGCCGCGCTGCCCGCTGGGTACGACCTCGGCCAGCATCGCCGGGCCGATCGAATACATCACAAGCGCCAGGCCACCACTGAACGTCAGACAGGCCATTCGCTCAACCACCGACAGCCCGGGCAACACCAGTGCGGCAGCCAGCAGCCCGCTCAGGATCAGGCACAGTGACACGAACATGCCACGTGCAACACGCGACGGCAGACCACGACGCAACAGACGCTGGGACCACCACGCCATGATCAGACTCAGGGGCGTGGTCACCAGCACGAAAGCGCCGAACATCTTTCCCGCGCTCAACGAGGCCATGCCCAACCCTTTCTCCAAATAGGCCGGAACCCAGGTCAAGGTCAGCGCCAGCGACCAGTTGGCCGCGAAGTGGCCGACGTAGTTGCCCAACACTGTCGGATCCCTCAGCAACCGACGATACGGTATGTGACCTGTATCCGGCTGCGCAGCATTCACATGGACCCTGTCCATTTGTCCTTCGCGACCAAACCGAAACCAGACGATGCACCAGATCAGACCGACCAGGACCAGCACCGCAAAGTTAGTGCGCCAGCCGTAATGCAAACTGATCCAGGGAATCAGCAGACCGGCCACCAGCAAACCCATGGCGCTGCCTGAATGCAGCAATGCCACCGGCAGACTGCGTTTGTTATCAGGGAACCACTTGTACAACGCATGAGTGGCCACCGGTGATGCCGGGCCTTCCCCAATTCCGAGCAACACCCGGCAAGCAATGATCGCCCACAGTGAGGTGGCAAACAGCATAGGCAGTTGAATCAGTGCCCAAAACAACCCCATGCCCAGCAGCAAGATACGCGTTGGCTTGCGGTTGGCAACAAAGCCACCGACCACGGCTGAAATCGAAAACAGCCAGTGCAACGCGCCTGCGACAAAACCGAACTGCGTCGGGGACAGCTCCAGTTCCTGCATCATCGGCACCGCGACCAGGCCGATAACTACCTTGTCGAGAAAATTAACCAACATCATCACGGCGAGCAGAACTGCAATCGTCCAGGCAGCCCTTGGCCGGTAGGCTGATTCAACACTAAGCATGGAGTACCCCTGATTATTGTTATAAGTGAGTCGCCTGCCCGGAGGCAGGCGTTGCGGATTATGCTTAGTCGGGCATCAAAATACCCTTGGCGATGGTGTTGCGCTGGATCTCGCTGGTACCGGTGAGAATTCGCATCATCCGGGTGGCGCGGAACAACCATTCCACCGGGTTGCCCCGGATCAAACCGGCACCGCCATGAACCTGAACGGCACGGTCGACGATGCGAAACGCGGTTTCCGAGGCGAACACTTTACACATCGGCGCTTGAACCTTGATATCACCGCCCGCATCGTTCAACGCCGCAGTGGCGTACATCATGCTGCGTGCGGCCAGCAACTCGGTGGCCATGTCGGCGATCATATGGTTGACCGCCTGAAACATGGCTATCGGCTTGCCGAACTGAGTCCGCGTACGCGCATAGTCGATTGACAGATTCAACGCCAACCCCGCCATCCCCAACATGGTCGGGCAATGCAGCAGACGGTTGAGGGTAATGCGCCCCATCGCCAGCTTGAAACCGGCCCCTTCTTCACCGATGCGGTTTTCCACCGGCACCTTGACGTCGCAAAGCTCAATGTTGCCGTGGCTGCCTGCGCCAGACATGACCTGATAGTCCGAATCGATTTTCACGCCAGGCGCCTTGAGGTCAACGAAGAAGGCAGAAATACCTGCCGCGCCCTGCCCCGGCCCGGTGACCGCCAGCAACACGGCAATATCGGCGTAAGGAGCACCGGAGATGTAGCGTTTGGCGCCGTTGAGTACGTAGTGATCACCATTGAGCCGAGCGCTGGTTTTGATGGCGCTGGCGTCCGAACCGGCCTCGGCTTCAGTGAGGGCGAAGCACACGGCTTTTTCCGCACGACACACAGGCTGCAAGAACTTCTCAACCTGCACATCTCTGGCCACACGAAACAGATGGCCGATACGCGGCGGCCCGCTCAACTCGCCCAGCACATGAGGGGCGAGCATTGAACCGGTCAGAATGGCCGACTCCTTGACCGCGCACAGGTCGACCACACTCAACCCTGCACCGCCAAGAGGCTCGGGTAACATGACATTGTAAAAACCGAGTTCGCAGGAGCGTTTCCAGACATCGGCGAGGATGGCCTTGGGATAGGCTTCCCCCCATTGCAGTTGCTCTTTCTTTTCCAGCGGGATGATTTCGTCACGGATGAAGGTACCCATGTCACTGATGATGCGCTTGGCTTTTTCGCTTGGTTCGATCATGTCTAATTCTCTTCGGTGGTTTCAGATCTTGCGATCGCTGTTCTTCCAGTACTCGTCACGAACCAGGCGGCGTACTACCTTGCCGTTGGGGTTCTTCGGCAACTCGTCGATGAAATCGACACTGCGTGGTTTCTTGAATCCGGCAAGGTGTTGGGCGCAGTACTCAATGATCTGCTCCTGGTCCAGACTTGCTCCGGGCTTGAGCACCACAACGGCCTTTATCGCCTCGCCCCACTGTGGGTCTGGTACGCCGACGACAGCGGCTTCGAAAATCTGTGGAAGGCTGTACAACACTTGCTCGACTTCAGTGGGGTAAACGTTGAAACCGCCGGAAATGATCATTTCCTTTTTGCGGTCGACGATAAACACGTAACCCAGTTCATCGACCGTGGCCAAATCGCCAGTCAGGTAGAAGCCGTCGCGCATGACTTCTGCCGTCAACTCCGGCGCCTGCCAATAGCCCTTCATGATGTCGGCGCCCTTGACCACGATCTCGCCGATCTCACCGGGTTTGATGTCTTCGAATTGCGCGTCGACTACTCGTAGATCGGTTTCGAAATAACAGCGTCCGCAAGAAGCAAGCCGCCGAACATCGCCGGCCTTGACGAGATGGTCTTGCTCGGTCAGCACGGTCACCAACGAGCAGGTTTCCCCCGCGCCATAGCCTTGCGCCAGAATCGGCCCGAACACCTCGATGGCTCGCTGAACCAGCGCCGGAGCCATCGGCGCAGCGCCGTACATCACCAGGCGCAGGCTGCTGAGGTCGAAGCGCTCCACATTCGCGAAATTCACCAAGCGGTTGACCATCGCTGGCACCAGGAACAAGCGCGTCACCCGCTCTTGCTCAATGGTGCGCAGTAACAACTCGTCGTCGTAACGTTCGATCAACAAGTTGCAGGCACCGACCGCCAGCAACGGCATGATCTGCATTCCGCTGGCATGGGTAATCGGCCCGACGTGGGCCATGACGTCATCAGAACCCGCACCGCGAACCGGGCTGGCCAGGCTCTTGCGCACCAGCGCCTTGCGGTTGCCAAACGTCAGCATCGCGGCCTTCAGCACGCCCGAACTACCGGAGGTGTAATGCAGCACGGCCAGTTGATCGTCGTCCGGATCAGTGTGTACCGGGGTCTCTGCACCCATCTCCAGTACGGCATCATAGGAAACATCGCCACCGGTCTCGGCCAACGCGATCACCCATTTCAAATGCGGTAGCGCTTGCCGGTACGAAGCCAGCGCACTGGCGAAATGGCTTGTGGTAACGACCGCCTCACTGTGCGAGTCATTGAGAACGCTGATGACTTCCTCAGGGGACAACCGAGCGTTGATCGGCACTTTGACCATTGCGTTTTTATAGAAAGCAACTTCCGCTTCGACCAGTTCAGCACGGTTCATTGCCAATATCGCAACATGCGCGCCCTGCTTGAGGCCCAGCTTCAATAATCCCGATGCCAGGCGATTGGTGCGTGCCTCCAGTTGCGCATAAGTCAGCCGTTGCCGTGTATCGATAACGGCCAGATTATCGGGCCAATAACGCGCACTTCGGCTCAGTATCTTTGCGAGGTTCACTTTTAATTATTCTCCGAAGTAGATCGAGGGCGACCGATCTTACAAGCGGAGAAAAAATGCTCGCCAATACCACTGTTTGATGAGCACCCATAACAAAACGGGATAGGGCTGAGCGCAAAATTCCGTGCAGCCACGTGCAAAAGTCGCTACAGCCACTTCGCCATATTGCTTGGCGTCGCCTCCTCCCTGAACAGGTCGATCAACCGGCAGCAGACCGGGGACAGATAGCCTCCGGTGCGGGTAACCAGCCCTATCCGACGATTGAACTCAAGGCCATCGACCACCAGATTCAGCGGTTCCAACCCGGCCGAACGGGTCATCTGCCCGCACCGCGATATCGTCAGAATGTTGGTACCGTTGATCAACTGAAACAGGGCCTCACTGCTGAAGTCAGCCTCGATGCGCAGCAACGGAGGCGCCAGTCCATGTCGGTGAAAGGCATCTTCCAGCGATTGCCGGATAACGATATGGCTTTCCGGCAGCAGCCACTCCTCACCCTGTAAGTCGCTCAAATCCAGGCGAGGCCTTGCCAGCAATGGGTGGCCTGTATCAGCCACGACAGCGAGACGATCTTCGTACAAATATTCTGTGGCGAACTCAGGCGTGACGCCGGGTAACGGCATCACCACCACATCGATCTCGCCGCTGCGCAATGCGTCCAGCAACTCCTGGGCCAGGCGGCGACGCAGACGCAAGCGGGCGGCCGGGCGTTCGCGCAACAGACGGCGGCAACTGGCGACCAGCAGACCATCGGGAAGCGATGGCGAGTACCCCAATCGCACGGCGCCCTGTTCGCCCGTTCGAATGCTGCGCATCTCTGCCAGTGCATCGTCGTAGTCGCGGCGCAGACGCTTGGCTCGTGTCAGAAATTGCACACCCGCCTGGGTCACCCGCATGCCTGTGGAGGTTCGTTCGAAAAGCATGACCCCCAACAAGGTTTCAACCCGGCGCACGGCTTTGGTGAGCGAAGGTTGGGTGAGGCCCAGCATATCGGCGGCCTTACCGATGGTGCCGCATTGCTCGACAGCGATCACATACTCAAGGTCACGTACGTCCATGGCATTCCTGTTGGTTATGTATCTATAGCTAGTGATGCATTGCGCTTATGTATATCCCGCTCTCAGACTGGAATCAATGTCCAGCCCGTTTGATCCAGTCGACGCTGGCAACACCTTGGCGACCCAAGCCATCAGGAGATAACAAAAAAAATGTGCGTCACGAAAAATGAAAAAAACGTTGCAGCAAAACTGGCAGCAAAGTCCTTTAGATTACTTCCCGTCCTGTTGTTGGCTGCGATCAGCGGGCAGGCCGTTGCCGCTGTAACCACCACCGATCCAATTCAGTTGGGCGTGATGCAGGGTTTTCCACCGGCGATGGATAAGCGCGTGAACAAACTCAACGCTTTTGAAATGCCCAATTTGCGCTGGGCGCTGCGTAATGCGCGATCAATGTCGCCTACCACCGGCATCGACCGGGGTCCAACCGCCCTGCCGCTGATCCCTGGCAATCGGCTCGCCCTGGATGAGCTGAATTTCAAGGTGGGAGACGCATCGCTGACCTTGCCGGAATATCTACAGCAGACTTACACCGATGGTTTCATTGTCCTGCAACGCGGCAAGGTGGTGTACGAGCGCTACCTGGATTCATTCAGCCCTCGGCAGTCGCACATCTGGGCATCAATGACCAAGTCAGTGACGGGGTTGCTTGCCGCGAGCCTCATCGCAGAAGGCAAGATGGACCCGACGGCCCGACTGGCGAGCTATGTGCCCGAGCTGACCGGCACGCCGTTCGGCGAAGCCACCGTGCAACAGAATCTCGACATGCAGGTTCGCGCCATCTACCCGGTCAATCTGCCACCCGATCTGGGGCTGTTTGCGGCGGCCGGCATCCTGCCTCGCCGAGAGGGCATGCCCGACAATATCTATGATTTTCTGAAAGTGGCGACACGCCCACAGAAATCTGCCGACACGGACATCTGGTTCTATCAGAACGGTTCGCCTGAAGCGGTCGCCTGGGCCATGCGCAGAATCACCGGGAAAAGTTGGTCGACGCTGGTTTCGGAACGCATCTGGTCCCGTATTGCAGAGGACGATGCCTACGCTCAGGTGGATCAATTGGGTACCGAAATGGCCAGTGGAGGCATGAGCAGTACCCTGCATGACGTCGCTCGATTTGCCGAAGCCGTCCGTCAAGCCGCCGCTGCACGACAGGCCGACGACCCGTTTGCGCAGGCCGTTCAACTGGCGTTGAAGCCCAATGCCAACCAGGCCCTAATCGAAGGCAATCCGAACGCCAAGGAGCGAGCGGGCTATTCCTACAGGAATTACTGGTATCAGAAAAACGACGGTGACGGCTCCGTCGAGGCGGCCGGTCGCTTTGGCCAGCGGATCTATATCAACCCCAAACGAGAACTGGTGATCGTCAAGATGTCCTCCGCACCGGACATGGCGCCCAGGGCTACCAGTGCGAACGCCACCGCACATATCGCAGCGCCAAAAGTTGATAGCGTCACGGCCTTCAACAGCATGGTGAGCGCCCTGCTCCCAGCCCTCAAGTAACGATCCATGCCGGCCCTCTCGGGCTGGCCTGACCCCCGGTTTTACAACTCAACGGTACCCGGCGTCCCCGCGCCAGGTGTGCCGACGGGCTTCCTATAACAATAATTAAGAGGCAGACCTCATGGGCTCTCCATCAAGCGGCGGCATTGCGCGGCTCCATCGCCGGCAACTCACCGGCCTGTTCCTGACACCTCTGGCCTGTGCCCTGTGCAACTACGCCAGCGCTGCCGACTTCACCTGGGGTGAAGTCAGTGGCCGTTACAATGGCAGCCTCAGCCTGGGTGGTGTGTGGAGCGCCGAGAAACCCAATGCCGATAACATATTCCAGGGTAACGCCAACGCCATCGGTTACGGTAAATCCGGTGAGTTCAACCCCAGCGGCGGTCGTACGGGCGATGACGGGCGGCTGAACTTTCGCAAGCGCAACCTGGTGTCCTCACCCGTCACCCTGCTGGGTGAAATGGAACTTAACTGGCAAAACTACGGCGCCTTCATTCGCGGCAAGGCCTGGTACGACTACACCCTGAACAACCGTGAAGTCGACTTCGGGCACTCTTCCAACGGTTACCAACCCAACAGCAAGCTCGATGATAGTCACTTTGACGAACTCGCCAAGTTTCAGGGGGTGGCGTTGCTGGATGCTTACGTGTTCGGTGATTTCACCATTGCCGAGCATCCCTTGAATGCCCGGGTGGGCAACCAGGTGATCAACTGGGGCGAAGGCCTGTACTTCCAGAACGGCATCAACGCGATCAATCCCGTCGACGTCGCTGCCTTGCGTCGACCCGGATCGCAGGTCAAGGAAGCGTTGCTGCCGGTGCCGATGCTGTATGGCAACTTCGGCCTGACGGACAGCCTGAGTCTCGAAGCGTTCTATCAACTGCAATGGCGGCGCACGGTGCTGGAAGGTTGCGGCACCTACTTTTCAAGCAACGACTTTCTTCCAGATGGTTGTTTCGGTGTACCTCGTGGCGGAGCGAACGATCCAGCGAGTTTTGCCAACGACCAGATCATCCGCCGTACCGGTGACAACGAACCCTCCGACAACGGTCAGTTCGGTTTCGCGTTGCGTTACTTCGCTGATCAGCTCGACACCGAATTCGGCGCCTACGCGATGAACATCCATTCACGCACTCCCTACACCAGCATCACCACGGACCTGCGCCCTGGTCCAGGAGCTGGCTGGATCGCAGGCCGGCAAGACACCAACGGCACCTACTTCGCCGACTTCCCGGAAGACATCCGTATCTTCGGCTTGAGCTTCTCCAGCAACCTGTGGGGGACGTCAGTCTTTGGCGAATACAGCTTCCGACCCAACCAGCCGGTGCAACTGGCCAACGGCGATCTGATCCCAGCCTTTGCCGGCAACCCGGTGCAATTAGGCCAAGCGATCGGCCAGAACATCACCCTTGGTGAGGATGCCATCAACGCCGCACCTGGATCGGTCTACAACGGCTACGACCGGCGCAAGATCTCGCAGCTTTCGCTGGGGTTCCTCAAGTCGCTGCCCCAGGTGCTGGGCGCCGATAACCTCAACCTGATTGGCGAGGCGGGTATGAAGTACATGCACGACCTGCCCGACCTGAATGACCGCCGATATGCCAAGGGGGACCTGTATGGCTCCGACCTGGCCAATGGCAACACGATCGGCTGCGCCCTCGGGTCTCCAAGCAAATACCAGAATCGAGGCTGTTCCACAGACGGGTACACCAGCAAATTCTCCTGGGGCTATCGCCTGCGCGCTCAACTCAGCTATCCGGCGCTGCTGGCCGGGATCAACGTCTCGCCGTTCGTGGCCTTCGGTCAGGACGTCAAGGGTTGGTCCTACGACGGCGTCTTTTCCGAAGGCCGCCTGCTCGGGTCGGTCGGGACAAAATTCGACTACCTGCAGGACTACTCGGCCGAGCTCTCCTGGTCGGCCAGTGGCAACTCGCCCTTCGCCAGCACCGACAGGGATTTTGTTTCTCTCAGCCTGCGAATGGGCTTCTGATTGATGAGGTACTCCATGAACACCACTTTGTTTCACGCCACCGTACTGGGCACTCTCCTGAGTTTGGGCAATGGTTGTGTCCTGGCCAACGTAGACGCCAGCGAAGTCGCCCGCCTGGGCCAGGATCTGACGCCCACCGGCGGACAAAAAGCTGCAAACGCCAACGGTAGCATTCCGGCCTGGACCGGTGGGCTGACCCAGCCACCGCCGGGGTTCCAGGCCGGCCAGGGTTATGTCGACCCTTACACCAGTGAAAAACCGTTGTACAGCATCACCCAGACCAACAAGGCGCAGTACGCTCAAGTGCTCACTCCCGGCTACCAGGCCATGCTGGAGAAGTACCCTGACTTCAAAATGCTCGTTTACCCCACCCACCGCACCGCTGCCTTGCCGCAAACCGAGTACGCAGAGATAGTCCGAGAGGCCCCGAAGATCTCACTGGCTGACGGTGGTAATGGTCTGATCGGCTATGAGAAGAGCAGCGTGCCTTTCCCCATTCCTCACTCGGGTATCGAGGTATTGTTCAATCACTTCGTTCGGTACCGCACCGGTGGCTACGAATACTTCCCCACGGAAATGGTGGTGCAGAGCAATGGCAACTTCACCCCGATCCGTCGTGACGTAAAAGTGATGATGGCCTCGGCCATGGGCAATCCCGAGCCAAACCGTTTGTACTACTACCTGGGCAAGGTCATCTCGCCCGAGAGCGTTGCGGGCGGACAGACGCTGATCCACGAACCCATTGACCAGACCCAGGAACCACGCCTGGCATGGAGTTACAACCCGGGCCAGCGCCGCGTGTTGCGCGCGCCCGAAGCAGCCTATGACTCCCCGGTCGGCACCTCGGAAGGTTTGCGCACTTACGACGCCATCGACATGTACAACGGTGCACCAAATAAATACGAGTGGAAGCTGATCGGAAAGAAAGAAATGTTGGTGCCTTACAACACCTACAAGCTGGCCGATCGCTCACTCAAGTACAACCAGATCATCCAGCCCAATCACCTCAATCAGGACCTGCTGCGCTACGAGATGCATCGCGTCTGGGTGGTAGAAGCGACCCTCAAGCCTGGAGAGCGACACATCTACGCCAAGCGCGTGTTTTACGTCGACGAGGACAGCTGGAGCATTCTTGCTGCCGACCTGTACGACGGTCGCGGTGATCTGTGGCGCATGCAGGAAGCCCATACGTTGCAGCGTTATGACGTGCTCTCGAGCCTTCAACTGAGCGACGTTGCCTACGACCTGCAGGCTCGCCGCTATGTGGTGTACGGACTGGAGAACGAAGAGCGCAACACCCAGTTCGGCATCAGCGCCAAGATTGCCGATTTCAGCCCGGCGGCATTGCGACGGTCAGGTCACTGAGTTGCCTGCCCCATGACATCGGGGTGGTCATGTACCACCCCAGTTATTCCTCCCGAGACATCTGCCATGAAAATCCCCACCCGCTCGACGTTGGGTCTGCTCGTCGGGTTGACTACCGCCGCGCTATCGACCTCCCCCTTTGCCGCGCCAATGGCCGATCGCCTGGAGCGCGCCTCCCGGGTATTAGCGAGCGCCAGCCAGGCGCCACTCACCGCCATCCAGCGCCTGGGCGAACGTCTGGTGATGGTGGGAGCAGACGGCCACATTCTCCTGCGTGAGCCAGACGGCCAACTGCAACAGGCCAAGGTGCCGGTGGACGTATTGCTCACCGCTGTACATTTTGTCGACGATCTCCAGGGCTGGGCCGTGGGTCATGACGGTGTGGTGTTGCACAGCAGCGATGGCGGAAAGTCCTGGGTCAAACAACTCGATGGCAGGACCATCAATGCCCTGATGCTCAAGTGGGCCGAGGCCGAGGTGGCCCGCCTGGAAAACGCTGTCGGCACCGATAACACTGACAACGAGGCACAGCTACTGGCCCTGGATAACGCCCGTTTCGCCCTCGACGACATCAATGCCGGTGCCGCCGCCGGCCCTTCACGGCCGCTGCTGGATGTCTGGTTTCGCAACGCTCAGGAAGGCTGGGTCGTCGGCGCCTATGGCATGGTTTTGCATACCCTCGACGGCGGTCAGCGCTGGGATTATCTGCCAGACCTGGACAACCCGGAGCGCCTGCATCTCAACACCGTTCTGGGGCTGGTCAACGGTGATCTGTTGATTGCTGGCGAAGGTGGACGCCTGTACCGGCAAGTCAACAGTCAATGGTTGCCGGCCCAACAACTGACACCCGCTTCGCTCTACAAACTCATGCAACTGCGTGATGGGCAAATCCTGGCCATGGGCTTTGGCGCCAGCCTGTTCTCCAGCCGCGACCAGGGTCAGCACTGGCAGGCCATCCCGTTGCCCATCAAGGCCAGCCTCTATGGCGGCGAACAACTGGCCGACGGCAGCTTGTGGCTGACCGGGCAAGCAGGTCTGCTGCTGCACAGTACCGATCTGCGGCAGTTCAGCGTCCGTCAGAGTGCTGTCAAAGGCGCCTGGCTTGGCGCTGTCCCCTTGGGCAGCAAACAGTTGGCCCTGGTCGGCAACAATGGCCTGCGCGTGCTTGCCACAGACGAACTGAAGGAACTGCGTTGATGAATTCCCGCTTGAACCTCGACCCACCTCCTCATCAGCTGGAAAACGCCGAACCACGAATGCTGGATTTCATCGAACGAACGCTATTCCATAATCGTCTGGCAGTCCTGGTGTTCTTCCTCGTTGCTTCCTTGTTCCTGGGTTACAAAGCCCTGGCGCTGCGCCCGGACGCCAGCTTCTCCCGGATGATTCCTAGCAGTCATCCCTTTATCCAGAACTATCTGCAGTACGAGGACGTACTTCGGCCACAGAGCAACGTATTGCGCGTGCTGGTGGAAAATCCCAAGGGGGAGATCCTCGATCCGGCGTTCATGGAAACACTGCGCGAGGTCAACGACAGGATTTTCTATCTGCCTGGTGTCGACCGGGGAAAGCTCAAGTCGTTGTGGACCCCTAACGCGTTGTGGAGCGAGGTGAATACTGAGGGTGTACGCGCCGGCCGAGTGATCCCCGACACCTACAACGCGAGTACCGAGTCGTTGTCCCAGGTACGGCAGAACATCCTGCGTGCCAACATGCTGGGCAGCTTTGTGGCGAACGACTGGCGCTCGACGATCATCCGCGTGCCTCTGCTCGACAACGACCCGCAAACCGGAAAGCCCCTGGATTACGGGGCTTTCAGCGAGGCGTTGGACAAGCAGGTGCGTGAACACTTTAGCGCGCAAGGCGTGACCATTCGGGTGATCGGGTTTGCCCAGATTGTCGGTGACCTGCTGGCCGCAGCCAGCGATATTGCGCTGTTTTTCGCCATCACCGTCGGGTTGATCAGCGTACTGCTGTACTTCTATTGCCGCTGCTGGCGCAGTACCGTCGTCACGGTACTGACCTGCCTGTTGACCGTGATCTGCCAGCTCGGCCTGCTCAGGCTACTGGGTTACGGCCTGGACCCGTATTCAATCCTGGTGCCCTTCCTGATCTATGCCATTGGCATCAGCCATGCCGTGCAGAACATCAATCTGATGATGAGTGAAATGGGCAATGGTTGCGGTGCGCTACAAGCATCGAGACGTACTTTTCGCACCCTGTTCATTCCGGGCAGCACCGCGCTGCTGGCCGATGCAGTCGGTTTCATCACCCTGCTGGTGATCGACATCGGCGTAATTCAACAGTTGGCCGTGACCGCCAGCATTGGCGTATTCGTGGCAATCTTCACCAAGATGTTCCTGCTACCGGTGCTGATGTCCTATGTCGGCATAAGCCCTCGTGGCCTGCGTCAACAGCATGAACGCCGCGACTCCAGCTGGCCGATCTTCCGCAGACTCTCGGGCGTAACGCGTAAACCGGTTGCTATCGCTCTAATTCTTGCGAGCCTGGTGTTACTGGGCCTTGGTTACCATGCGCGCCAGGGCCTGCAAATCGGTGACCTGGATGCCGGCGCACCGGAATTCCGCCCGCAAGCTCGATACAATCAGGACAACGCCTACCTGCTCTCCCACTACAGCACCAGCACCGATGTCTACGTACTGATCTTCAAGACACCACCTGAGCAATGTTCGCGCTTCGCCGCGGCCGACCTGGCCAACCAGTTGGAACGGCGTTTGCTCGAAGTGAGAGGGGTCGAGTCTGTGCAGTCGTTGTACGGCACCATGCGCTTCAACATCGTTGCGCGTAATGAAGGCAATCCGAAATGGGCCGAGTTCTCCCGTGACCAGTACGTGATGAACAATGCCCGCTCCGGGGTAGCCGCAGAACTGGTGGACCCGAACTGCAACATCGCGCCCATCAGCCTGTACCTGGCCGACCACAAGGCGCAAACCCTGAGTCGTGTCAGTGAAGCCGTCGAACGGTTCAACAGCGAGTACGACACCGGCGACGTCAAGATCCTCCAGGCAGCCGGGAACGCCGGGATCGAGGCCGCCACCAACCAGGTGATCAAACACTCGGAAAAGCTGATGTTGCTCCTGGTGTTCGTGATTATTTCGCTGGTGGTGCTTTGCGAGTTCAAGTCGATCAAGGTCACTATCGCTCTCATGGCACCGCTGTATTTGTCGACCGTGCTGTGCGAGGCGGTGATGGCGCAAATGGGCCTGGGCGTGAAAATCGCCACCCTGCCAGTGATCGCACTCGGTGTCGGTATCGGTGTTGACTACGGCATCTACCTGTACAGCCGAATGGAAGGTTTTCTGCACCAGGGGCTGACCATGCGTGCTGCTTATTTCGAAACGCTGAAAACCACCGGAACTTCGGTTGCATTTACCGGCGTAACCCTGGCAATTGGGGTCTCCACCTGGGCCTTCTCTGAATTGAAGTTCCAGGCTGATATGGGGCTTCTGCTGGTGCTGCTGTTCATCTGGAACATGATCGGGGCGCTGATCCTGATGCCAGCGTTGATCGCGGTTCTGATGCCATCGAGGTCAGACACGTCCGGCAAAGTCGTATAGAGCGGCCCGGCAGCGAGAGATCAAGATTTGACGGCAAATCCTACGCCGCACGGGCGCGACCATGATGCAGGCGTTGGGTGTCAGTCTGGACGTTATCGATCGCTGCCAAAACCATGTGCTGGCTGGCTCTCGGGTGAGGCGCCACTACCTGCATCACGATTATGCCGAAGAGAAGAAATGCGCCTGGAACCTGTTGGGCGATCGACTCAGTGCTGTCTTGTCCTCGACCTACGAGCATCCACCGGCTGAGTCGACGATGACTTTTCCAGCCTACTCTGCCACTGGATCACTGCCGGCTCCATAGGTCAGGCTCATAGTTTCATAGATATCGCTGAGCGCTTGCTTCAGGTCGACTCCGGCTCGTCGTGATCGGCAGAAATCGGCAGAAATCGGCAGAAATCGGCAGAAATCGGCCAAGAGTACCCCGTGTAGCAGCTGTCAGGACTGCATAGTCGAACATCCAATGTTGGTCTATGGCAACCACGAACGAGGCCAAGTGCATACTCGTCCTCGCCTCATCCTGTGCGCACGCAAGCGCACGGCGGGTGCCCCATGCTCTCTCCCTCGCACTCTGATTACAGGGCAACTGGCGTATTCAAAGCATACACCCAAGCAAGGCAGCGTTCTGCTGGAGCACCGGCAGGCATTGATCGCGTAATTCCTGAAGGGTCAAACGTGCGGTAAATGTGCTGACACTCATGGCGGCGACCACTTTACCTTGGGCATTTCTCACCGGCACCGCCATTGAACGCATCCCCAACTCGAGCTCTTCATCGGTAAAAGCAAACCCTTCGATCCGTGCCTGCTCGATCCTGTCCATGATCACTTTCGGGTCGACGATCATGTGAGCCGTGGTCGGCGACGGAGGATGAGTCAGGTGGCTGCGGATTTCTTCGTCGCTCAACCCCGCCAACAAGACCTGCCCCGTTGCCGAGCCATAGGCCGGTAGACGTGCACCAAGGCGTACGCCGGTAGTCACGACTTTTGCTGTCTCGGCACGGGCGACGAATACCGACCAGCCATCTTCGAATACTGCCAAGGAAATCGATTCCCCGAGCGCTTCACGGGCCGATGCCAAATATGGCTGGGCCAGTTGCGGTAGCGGCGCTGCATCCAGATACGCCGCACCGAGTCGCAAGAACCTAGGCGTGGGCCTGAAGTGCTTGCCGTCATGGGTCAGATACCCCAGATCCACCAGCGTGAGCAGGCATCGGCGGGCAGCGGCACGGGTGGTATCGGTCAGTGCCGCCGCGTCCGATACCGTCAATTGCGAGTGCTCCAAACCAAACACTTCGATGATTGCCAGGCCCTTTGCCAGGCCCGACATACCTTCTGGCGCGCGCACAGCTATGCCATCAGCGGACGTATTTTTCTTGACAACCATAATTGTCCAACGCTCTAATTGTTCGAGAAATGAAACAATGTTCGCTATTCGAACAAAAATAAAACCTCATGTCAACCATGTGCTTGTCGGAAAGAACATTTTTCTGCAGCCATGAGGACCTGATCCGGGAGAAAAAATGAACATCATTACTGATCGAGTACCTGAAAACCCGCTGTGGCCTGATGGATTGACCCGTGTGCCCTACTGGGCTTTTCAGAGCGCTGCTGTGTACAAGGATGAACAGACGCGGCTGTTCCAGGGGCCTCACTGGAATTATCTTTGCCTCGAGGCTGAGATTCCCGAGCCCGGCGACTTTAAGACCAGTTTCATTGGCGAGACCTCGATTGTCGTGACCCGCGACAGCGACGGCGAACTCTACGCCTTCGAGAATCGCTGCGCGCATCGTGGCGCCCTCCTTGCCCTGGAGGACAGTGGTAAAGCCAAAGACTTCACCTGCGTGTATCACGCCTGGAGTTACAACCTGCAAGGCGATCTGACCGGCATCGCTTTCAAGGATGGCATCAAGGGCAATGGCGGCATGGCGCCTTCGTTCTGCATGGAACAACACGGCCCGCGCAAGCTGCGCGTAGCGACTGTCCACGGCCTGGTGTTCGGCAGCTTCAGCGATGACGTGCCCGATATAGAAGAGTACCTGGGGGAGGAAATCCTCAGCCGTATTGAGCGCGTTCTGGGCGGACGCAAGCCAGTGGTTCTGGGCCGCTTCACCCAGATGCTGCCCAACAACTGGAAGTTGTACATCGAGAACGTCAAAGACTCGTACCACGCCAGTATCCTGCATCTGTTTTTCACCACCTTCGAGATCAACCGCCTGTCTCAACGCGGCGCGATCATCGTCGATGAGAGCGGCGGACATCACGTCAGCTACTCGGCCATCGACCGTGAAGCCGAACGTCAGGCCGAGCGCGATGCCTCCTATGCAGAACAAAGCATCCGCTCCGACAGCGCCTATCAGTTGCAGGATCCCTCTTTGCTCGAAGGCTTCAGTGAAGTCGGTGATGACGTCACGCTGCAAATCCTGTCGATCTTCCCCTGCTTCGTACTGCAACAGATCCAGAATTCGGTCGCTGTCCGCCAAGTGCTGCCACGGGGCGTGGAAACGACTCAGCTCAACTGGACCTACCTGGGCTTTGAAGACGACACGCCCGAACAACGACTGACGCGTCTGAAGCAGGCCAACCTTGTCGGTCCCGCTGGCTATATCTCCATGGAAGATGGTTGCGTAGGCGGCTTTGTCCAGCGTGGCATCGCTGGCGCCTCCAATCACAGCGCGGTGCTGGAAATGGGCGGGACTGACGCCGAATCGAGTGATAGCCGGATTACGGAAGCGTCTATCCGCGGTTTCTGGAAGGCCTATCGCGCAGCCATGGATCTATGAAGAGGGAATCATTCGTGACACATAATATTTTTGCACTGATCAGCCAGACTCAAGCCCTATATGCCCGCTGCATCGATGAAGGCCCGCTAGAAGCATGGCCGGAGTTTTTCCTGGAGAAGTGCCTGTATACCGTTACTACCGCCGATAACTACCGACAAGGATTGCCCGCTGGCATGATTTGGGCCGACAACCGCGGAATGTTGATTGACCGGGTATCCGCCTTGCGCGATGCCAATATCTACGAGCGGCACAGCTACCGCCATATGCTCAATCAGCCAGTGATCATGGAATGCAACGGCAACCTGGTGCGCAGCGAGACTGCATTCCTGGTGCTGCGCATCATGCGCGACGGCACGACCGAGAACTTCGTCTCCGGCCGCTATATCGATTGCTACCGGGTCGAAGGCGAAACAGCCATGTTGGCTGAACGAACCGTGGTGTGCGACAGCTCACGCATCGACACGCTGCTGGCGCTGCCGCTATGAGGCTGCCGGCATCGCGAATCCTCTTGAGCATCGGCGACCCCAACGGCATCGGCCCGGAAGTCGCTGTCAAAGCCGTCGCGGCTCTGCAGAACGAACCCGAGTTGAATCCGGTCATTGTCGGCGATCGGTTTGTCGTCGAAGCCTATGCGCAGGACGTTGGCCTACGAGTCAAAGAGACTGACGGCACCGCACCGGCAGAAGCGGGAGTGATCCACATGCTGCCCGTACATAGTCTGGCATCCGAGGCTTTCGTGCCTGGGCAAGTGAATGCCTCGGCAGGTGCTGCCACGGTGGATTATTTGTCTGCCGCAGTGGTGGGTCTGAGCCTGGGCCGGGCACGCGGCATTGTCGCGTGCCCGCATTCCGAGACGGCGATCAATGCCGCCGGCATCGATTTTTCCGGTTACCCAAACCTGCTGGCCAAACTGGTAGGCGTCGAGTCCGACCGTGTGTTTCTGATGCTGATCGGTGCGGGGATGCGGATCGTCCACGTCACCTTGCACGAGCGCCTGGCCGATTCACTGGCCAGGCTGACGCCCGAGCTGGTGGTGGCCGCAGGTCATGCAGCAGTTTCTGCACTCCACGCGCTGGGCATCAATGCTCCGCGCATTGGCGTCTTCGGCATCAATCCCCATGCGGGTGAAAACGGCCTCTTCGGTCGGGATGATCAGCAGATAACTGTTCCGGCCGTCGAGCGCCTGCGGCAGGCAGGTATCGATGCCCATGGGCCGGTCGGCGCCGATCTGATGCTCGGCCAAAATGGCTATGACGCCTTTATTGCCATGTATCACGACCAGGGTCACATCCCGATCAAACTGCTGGCCGGGCGAACCGCTTCGGCGCTGTCCATCGGTGCCGGCCTGATCTTTTCCAGCGTGGGCCACGGCTCGGCATTCGATATCGCCGGTAAAAACCTCGCTGATCCCGAAGCGGTGATCCGCGCGTTGCGCCTGGTAGGTGGCGCGGCTCTTTCCAGCCAGGAGGTTTTGGCATGACGTTCGACGTAACAGTCTCTGGATCGGACATTGTCTTTCCCTGCGAGCCCGACGAGACAGTGCTGGATGCTGCCGAGCGGGCGGGGTTTTCGATCCCCTACTCCTGCCGCAAGGGCGTGTGCTCGACCTGCGAAGGCGGCTTGATCGCCGGGGAATTGCAAGTGCGCGGACAAGGGATCGCACGCGGGCCTGCCACGGGGGTGCTGCTGTGTCAGGCGCGTCCGTGCTCGTCGGTGGAAATCGCCCCCAAACGCATCGTTCAACGCGCGGCGCCGGTGCGTAAGGTCATTACCACCAAGGTCCATCGCCTCACCCGCCCCAACGCCGATGTCGTGGTTCTGCACCTACGCTTCCCTTCGGGTGTGCGTGCCAAATTCCAGGCCGGTCAATACCTGAAAGTGTTGATGGAGGATGGTGACAGCCGTAACTACTCCATGGCCAATGCGCCCCATGAGAGCGATGGCGTGCAACTGCATATTCGCCATGTTCCCGGAGGGCGCTTTTCCGAGGGCGTGCTGGCAGGATTGGAAAAAGGAGACACGCTCAACGTCGAGCTGCCCTATGGCGAATTCTCACTGGACGAAGAGGTCGACCATCCGGTCATCCTGCTGGGCACCGGTACGGGCATGGCGCCGCTCAAGTCCATCATCGAAGACCAGATCAAACGCGGTGGCTCAAGACCCATGCACCTGTTCTGGGGGGCACGCAACAGCGACGACCTGTACCTCGGCGACCTGCCGGCACTATGGTCCAGGCGCCTGCCCGGGTTCAGCTTCACCCCGGTGCTTTCCGAGCCCGAGCCAGGCTGGTCCGGCCGTACCGGTTGGGTGCACCGCGCAGTTCTCGAGGATTACCCCGACCTGGGTGCCTATCAAGTGTATGCGTGCGGTAATCCGATCATGACAACCGCGGCGCTCAATGACCTGACTGCCGAAGGCCAGTTGTCGCCTGACGCATTCTTCTGCGACGCCTTCGTACCCTCTGGAGAGATCCAGCCGCCTTCATAGGCGGCTTTTTCTCCGCCTGCGTGTGCACGCAATAAAAACAACAAGGCCAAAATGGCCATGAGGAAAAACCATGTTGCCCGAATCAAAGCCCTTGCAGCTTCCGCAGTTCGTGGATGAACGACCCGTGAGTCCGTTTCAGTACGTGGTCATCATTCTGTGCGGTCTTGTCATGTTCCTCGATGGGTTCGATACCCAGGCCATTAGTTACATGGCGCCTTATATAGCCAGTGAATGGAATCTGCCCAGGCAGATGCTGGGACCGATATTTTCTTCGTCGCTCGCTGGTTTGATGATTGGCTATCTGGTGCTTACCCCACTGTCCGAACGCTTTGGACATAAGAAAGCAATCATAGTCAGCACCATTGTCTTCAGCCTTTGCACCTTGGCATCGGTATGGGCCAACAACGTGACCGAGCTGATGATCCTGCGCTTTATCACGGGGGTCGGCCTGGGTGCCGCAGCCCCAAGCGCGATCGCCATGACCGGCGAATACAGCCCCAAACGCTTTCGTGCAACCTTTGTTCTGGCTATTTACTGCGGTTTTTCCCTCGGGTTCATCGCGGCTGGCCTGGCGGCGAACTGGTTCATCCCCCACTTCGGCTGGCGCTCGATGTTCTGGATCGGAGCCCTGGCGCCCTTGATGCTGATACCCGTACTGATTCGTTTCCTGCCGGAATCCATGGTGTTCATGATCCAGCGCAAGGTAGCAGCCGAGCGAATCCTGAAAATTTTCCGAAAAATAGACCCAACCATTGCACGACAGGAGAAGCCGACATTCATCGTCGACGCTCTCGAGCAAGGGCAAGGGCAACGTGGAGCACTCGCCAGTCTGTTCACCCGTGATCGGGTATTGGGCACCGTACTGTTATGGCTGGTGTTCGCGATTAACCTGGGGGAGTTCTACGCCTTGCAAAGCTGGTTGCCATCAATCATGACGGGGCTCAACTACCCAATGAGCACCGTGGTGATGGCTACCACACTGACCACCGTGGGCGGTATCGCGGCTGCGTTCATTACCGGCCCCTCCATGGACCGGTTGGGCGCCTACAAAACCCTGGGCATTCTTTATCTCGTCGGATTCGTGTGCGTGGCATTGACCGGTCTGGCGTTCAAAAGCCCGCTGTGGATGCTGTTGATCGCCAACTTCCTCGCAGGCTGCTGCATCAGCGGCGGGCAAAAAAGCCTCATCGCCCTGGCGGCGGTTTTCTACCCGGCGCCGATACGTTCGACCGGAGTCGGTTGGGCATCGGACGGATCGGCGGGATTACTGGCCCCATCGTGGTCGGCGCAGCCTTGGGTATGGGCTGGTCACCCTCGGCAGTTTTCTATGCCATGGCCGTGCCGATGTTGATCGCCGGGTTACTCGTCCTGTTTCTCGGTCGACGATACGGCGGCAGCACGCTTTAAAACACGAACGGTACTACTCGACAACTTCAATGAAAGCTCACCAAGGGATGAATAAGGATTTACGTCCCTTGAAAACAACCCACTCTTTATTCAACGCAAACGCAGAGCACTTCTTTCCAAAGCATCGAAACGTTTAATCCGGAACAACATCGACGCGAATTCAACTTCATGTTGAGGCATCCCCGCGCGTGTCTACCTGCCCCATGAACAATAAAAAACAGGAGTCATCTGATGTTCAGCACAACACTGAAGCGTTACTCGTTCCACTTGCCGATCATTATGGCCCTCGGCCAAACGGTTCTGTCGACCGCTCAGGCCCAAGAGATTCAGTCCACGCCTCCCTCGCCCCTTGAGATATCCCGCCCTTTGCGTCCGGGACCGGCGCGCTGGGTGGAGGATTATCGCTTTCTCGATAACCCGGCAAAACGCACGGACCCGTTCGATGCATTGCGTTTTCAGCGCCTGTCAGACTCTGCCTGGCTGCAGACCGGAGCGGAACTGCGTTATCGCGCCGATGCGGCGGACCAACCGGTGTTCGGCCTGCGCGGAGTAAAGGACGACTCTTATTTAATGCAACGTGCGCAAGTACATGTCGACCTGCACTTATTCGACGACAGCCTGCGCACCTTTATCCAATTACAAAATACTCGGACATGGGGTAAGGACTTGCCCAGCCCTTCCGATCAGAGCCGTAATGAAATACAACAGGCCTTTATCGACGGAAATCTTCATTACCAGAGCGGCACATTGACAACGCGGGTCGGTCGGCAGGAGATGGCTTACGGTAATCAGGTACTGGTGACCTATCGCGAAATCCCCAACATACGGCAGTCGTTTGATGGTGTGCGCCTGAGCTGGATTGCAAAGGATGGTTACAAGATGGACGCGTTCGCCACCAGACCCGTGGTTAGCAGAGACAATGGCTCGTTCAACGACCCAAGTAATCATCAGCAAAAGTTCTACGGGCTCTATGGCACCCTGCCCCTGTCCAGCGTGTTGAAAGCCGATCTGTACGCCTTTGGCCTGGAAACAGAGCAGCGCAAGCTCGACGGTTTTACCGGAGAGGACAATCGCTACACCTTCGGCACGCGGTTGTTCGGCACATGGAATAAATTCGACTGGAGCTGGGATCTGATGAAGCAGGTGGGCCATATGGCCAGCGCCGACATCGATGCCTGGGCGGTTTCCAGCGACAGCGGTTATACCTTTGCGGGTCCCTGGAAAGCGCGTCTGGGTTTGCGTGTCGATGCCGCGAGCGGTGATAAGGATGGCGATCACAAGGCCGGTACTTTCGACCCATTGTTTCCCAAGAACGCCTTCTACGGACAGGCCAGCCTGACAACGTTGTCGAACATCATTCTGGTAGGCCCGACACTCAGGTTCTCTCCCTTCAACAAGTTCCGTTTCGAACCGGGCATATTTGCTGCCTGGCGAGAAAGCAACGATGACGGCGTCTATTTGCCAGGCATGACCACAGTCCCCGGAACAACCACCAGCAGTGGAAAACGCTTGGGCACCCTGTATCAGGCCAACGCCAATTGGACGCCGACCGCTAACGTTTCCGTTGATCTCGACTATTTGTTCTACGACATCGGTTCGGCGATCGAAAGCGCCGGCGGCAACAACTCGCAAATACTGGTGCTGCGCTCCACGTTTCGCTTTTAGGCGTCAAGAACATCCGGCAGGAACGCTGCTCGGCAATTCATTAAATTTGACGTCGACAAAGACGTTGACTGCGCGCACCAGATTGATATCGGTGAATCGTCGAGGCTTTCCGACAGTAAGGTGCTTGGCCTCGATATTCACCTTGAATACAAGTGTTTTAATTCATCACCCTAAAATCCATCTGATACGGTTTTTTTTCGATCACCTGAGCCTTTTTCGTCAACCAACAGTCTATAAAGTGCATGCCCGATGTTCTTTCAAACAACAAAAAGCAGCCAACTAGCTTTGGCTCTTGGGCACACTGACGCGCCCAAGAATTTAGACCATCCCAGGATCAACAATAGAACCCTGTTTATCAGAAAGAAATGGGACAAATAACTATTCACTTGATTTGGAGATGGCCGCTGTGCGAAAGCTTGGCTTGGGCTTCCTGGTAACTGGCGTTTTGGGGCAACTATCAGCACTACTATGGACCTACATGTCTACAGGACCCATTTGTCAAAATAACGTCGACAATTCATACATCCAGCAAAAAGTGACAAAGTTCGAACAACTCATCGATGACACCGCTAATAAAGTTGTGACAGAGCTCAGTACAAAACATTCCGACGGGCTCACGCCCCTTGCGAAAAACGGATCCCACATACCCGATTCAACGGAGGCTGACGCCGTACAGTTTTTGGTCGAAAAGCCAGACGAAACTCCAGTACTTACGCTGCCTTCATTGCCCGCACAGGCACACAAATGGACGATTATTCTCAGCGGTCTGATCACTGTTACCGGCCTGCTCTTGGCCGTATTCGCCCGCAAAAAAACCATTGATCCGCAATGGCACGTCTTTCACACCGTGCCAGGCTCGCTAATCACGCTGGAACGCCCGTGTTTGACGTGCGGCGGCTTCATTTCCCACACTGTAAAACCCGCTTCAGCCACGCCTTCATCCGGCTTGTGGGTGATCGAAATAGCGTTGAACACACCCAACCGTCATCGCGCCACAAAAGCCATTAAGCAGCTGGAGTTGCCGGTAGCGCGTAAAGAAAACAACTTTGTCGTCATCGGCCCGTATAAACAGAAGCAGGACGCGGCTCGAGTCGTGAAAGAGTTGAGTGAAAGTCATGGCGTTAGAGGATGGATGATGGCGGGAAATTGACATAGCCCGATTTAGCACTGGGCCGACCTCGAACAAACGGCTACTTATTTATGACACAAGAGCGCATTCATGATCGCAAAAGAACTTAGGGCCGAACTCGCCCTGAAGAAATTCCTGGCCGCCAACTTATGGATCCAACTTGAACTCAGCGAGCTGAACTACAGCCTCGCTGAAAACTGCGGGCTTTCGCCAGAAGAATATCGCCTTAAATTTCTGCAAGAAGCATTTGAAGCAGAAGCGGACGCTCACGACTGCGATTGCTGGGACTTCACTCTGCAGTGGGTAGCCGACACTAAGGAAGAACTTGAGTTGATGCGCGAAGAACGCATGAAAGAGATTTATGACTTTCTGGACGATTAGCAGACTCTACAACTTTCGTAGCCTGCACAGGCCGCCAGCTTTCAAGATGAAAGACTAACTTTATCAGCAGGAGGGTTGCCCAATACCCCCCGCCCTCCTCTCGGTTCAAACCGCCGCATAACAATCCACTACACGCCGATATTGGCTGGGAGAAGCTCCGATGTGTTGACGGAAAAACCGTGTGAAATGACCTTGCTCGGAGAACCCGAGGTTCTCCGACAACAGGCCCAACGTCCCACTGCGCTCACGCTCAAGCCAGGCAAAAGCCCGGCGCATGCGCGCGTCGTTAAGCAACAAGGTCGGCGTCATGCCGGTATCTTTCTTGAATAGCGCAAAGAAGTGCGCCCGAGACAGACCACAAGCCCGCGCAGCATTGTCGATCGGGTTCGGATCATCGAGGTGCTCAAGCAACCAGGCGGTGCCACGGCGCACGCGCGCGTCCCGGAACTCAGCTGAGTTCGGCGCACCCAGTAGCGACAAATGCCGCCAGCTGGAAAAGTCCTCGATCAGTTCGATCAGGAAGTCGAACAGCATGAATTCCATGCGTTCTTTCGGCACGATCCCGCAGCCATGCGCTTCGGCGACCAGGATGTCGGCCAAGGTGCGATTACGACTCGACAGCTCGATGCACGACTGGGCAAAAAAGTCCGGCCGACCGCTGAGCGCCAGCGACTGCTGGGCAGTGGCCAGCCAGGCGGGCTCGATGTAGAGCGCCAGGATTACGGTGGCACCGGCACCCGGCTGCGGATCGTAGAAATGCGGCTCCCAAGCGTTGACCAATACCGCCGTGCGATCGCTGAGCGGAACCCGCCGACCGTTGACGCTGAAGTAAGTGTCTTCGCCGGACACTTTGACCAGCACATGGCATTCGGAATGGGTGTGGGTGACCAGTGAACGATCCATATTCAGCAAGGCGACCCGGCCAAACCTGCCGTGGAAAACCCGTTGGGCAATCGACATCAGATTCCTCCGCTCGCTTGAAGCGATATTGTTACCGACCACAATGAAGGATCATCGCGGCGTCTATCTGTTTCTGAACCCCGGCGATCACTCAATGTTTCAGCAGCACTTGGCTGGCCACTATCGCGCGCGAATGACCGAGCGTCTACCTCGACTTTCGCAGCCCCCACGCTCATCGGATAAACCGCCTTACAAGGCATGGCGTTCTTTCCCGTGATAAACGCGCAGGATATCGGCCACCACCGCCAGAGCGATTTCCGCCGGGGCCTTGCTGCCCAGATTGAGGCCGATGGGCATGTGCAAACGGGCAATCTGTTCATCTGTCAGACCACCGATGCGCTTGAGCCGCTCGGCGCGCTTGGCCGAGGTTGCCTGAGACCCCATGGCGCCGATGTAAAACGCCGGAGTGTGCACCGCTTCCATCAGCGCCAGATCATCGATTCGCGGATCGTGAGTCAGCGCCACCACCGCGGTCGCCGCATGGCAACCACCGGCGGCGATGAACATCGAGGGCAGCAAGCGTTGCATCTCCACGCCTTCGAGCTGGACATGCAGCATCTCTTCCCGGGGGTCGCAGGCGATGACTTCGCAGCCGATGGCGCGAGCGAAACTGGCGCAGACTTCCGCGACCGGCGACAGCCCGGCCAGAATCAGTCGCAACGCAGGGCCAACACTGATGCGCACCGTCTCGTCGACGACTTGCACCCGCTCGGTGCCGTGTCCGGTGTCTGCGTCCAGGCGCAAGGCACCACTGCTCAGCTCGACGTGACGCAGCAGACGGCGCTGACCCAGTAACGCCGCTTGCAGACTCTCCAGGTGCGCGATCCATTCGAGACTGGCAGCGCGGTGCTCGACCAGCACGGTCAGCACGCCGCCACAGGGCAATCGTAGACGGTGGCGTTGTTCGACGCTGTCGCCATAACTGACGATCTGTGCCGGTTCGCGTAATTCACCGCGCGCCAGACTTTCGAGAAACTCCTCTTCGACGCAGCCACCCGACAGCGAGCCGACGTGTTCGCCCGTGCCATTGGCCACCAGCATCGCACCCGGCGCACGCGGCGCCGAGCCATAGGTGGAGAGCACCGTGCACAGCCACTGGGCCTGCCCGGTGCGAGCCCATTGCAGTGCCTGGTCGATCACCTGAACATCGAGATGACGCATGTTTTCTGTACCTCAAGCAAAGCGTGGTGCTGCATGCAGGGTTACGTTTACGGTAACCTGCGAGCAATCTTGTTCAATCGTTGATTCAACATGTCGCCACAACAATTTTTGCAACTTGGGCCGCTGCGCCTGGAATATCGCCAACTGCCTCCGTCTGACTCATCGCGACCGACGCTTGTGCTGTTGCACGAAGGCCTCGGCAGCGCCGACCAATGGAAAGACTTCCCCCTGCGCCTGGCCCAGGCCAGCGGTTACGGTGTGGTCACTTACAGCCGTCAGGGTTACGGGCAATCGAGCCCGGTAACCCTGCCGCGTCCGCTGAACTACCTGAGCAGCGACGGCCCTCGTGAACTGCGGCAATTGCTCGATGCCTTGCAACTGCCGCAAGTGGTCTTGCTCGGTCACAGTGATGGCGCATCCATCGTCCTCGCCTATGCCGCTGCCAACGATCCACGCGTGTTGGGCAGCATTGCACTGGCGCCTCACGTGATTGTCGAGACCGAGAGCCTCGATGGCATTCGCCATACCACTGAAGTTTGGCATCAGGGCGAATTGCGCGAACGCCTGGCACGCCACCATGGGGCCAATGTCGACGGCGCTTTTCACGGTTGGAGCGACAGCTGGTTGCACCCGGACTTTTCCTTGGACGATCTCGAAGCGCAGTTGGCTTATATCGAAAGGCCGCTGCTGGTCATTCAGGGTCGCGAAGACCACTACGCCACGCCCGAGCAACTGGTGGTCATCCAGCGACAGGTGCCTGGGCCGTGCCGCTGTGTGTTGCTGGATAACTGCCGGCACTTTCCCCAGACCGAAGCGACCGAGCGGACCTTGCAGCTAATCTGCGAATTCCTGGAGCGCCTCCCCGCCTTTATTTGAAATTGCCTTGGGTTTCCGGAATCACCACGCTACCGATCAGGTAGATCACCGACAGAACGGCGGCGAAAATCGCCAGCACCATGGGGATCTGCGCCGGGCTGCTGCTGACCAGGGACACAAAGGTCGGCATGGTTCCGCCGAGGGCGAAACCGATGTTCCAGGACAACCCGGTGCCGCTGGCTCGCAGCTCGGTGGCAAAGCGTTCATTGAGGAAGATCAGAATCGGCGCGATGATCGCCCCGCCCATGAAGCCTATGCCCACGCAATACAGCGCAGTGCGGGTCAGCGAACCCGGTTCGGCGACACCAAGGAACATCATGGGCAGGCTCACCAGGTTGATCACACCCAGCAGCATGAAGGTCTTCTTGCGACCGATCAGGTCACTCAGGTAACCGAAGGCCAATGCTCCGACAATTGTTGCCACCGACCCGTACATGAGCATCTGCGAAGTCTGCGTATGGGGCACTTTAGCGACCACGTTGAGCAATGTCGGCAGATAACCGCAGGCCAGGTAATACGTGGCACCGCCTCCGAACGTAATCAGCAGATTGACCATCATCACGCCGCGGTACTCGCGACCAAACAGACGCTTGAGTGGCGACACGACCACTATTGCCGGCCCCTTGGTTTTGCGGGCTTGTTGCAGTTGCTGCCAGACCGGGGTTTCTTCCAGGTAACGGAACATCACCAGACCGAAAAACGTGCTGAGCAGGCCGCAGAAGAACATGAAGCGCCAGCCCCAGACGTCAAATTCTTCCCCGGGAAAGATCTCCGACAACACCAGATAAGTGACTGACGCCAACAGCGCGCCCATGCCGGCGCCAGCCCCACCGATCAACCCGGACATCAATCCGCGATAGCGCGGCGAGATGGATTCGGTGCCGATGGTGTGAGTGGAGGCGACGATGCCGCCAACGAAAACGCCCTGAATCACCCGCAATACCAAAAACAGTATCGGGGCCAACACCCCGACCTGGTGAATGGTCGGCAACGCGCCAAACAGTGCCGTAGAAATACCGACGCCGACCATCGACACCATCAACGCACGCTTGCGGCCGTGTTTATCGGCATACGCGCCGAAGATCGCCGAGCCCAGCGGACGCACCAGCAAGGCCACGGCGAACGAAGCATACACGGCGGCCAGCGAGAGTGTCGGGGTGTCCGAGGGGAAGAACATGCGGCCGATGATCGGCGCCACATAGAGCAGAATGAACAGGTCAAACAAATCCAGCGCCCAGCCGAATGTCGAGGCAAATGCCGCAAGCAAGGCCTTGCCCGGTGGAATCTGCGGTGTATCGATAGCGGCGCTGGTTGGTGATGCAGTTATTGTTGTTGTCGTGGTCATGGTTGCCTCACACAAACGGTGAATCGAAACGTTCTGCATCCCGGTGCGCGGGTTGCGGGTAATCAGCGGACAGCGGTGATATATGTGCCCTATCAGTTGCATTGAAGGGGCGGCAGGCCCTGCTCCGTAGGGGCGCACGCCGTTACCGACATGCTCCCGGGCCTGCTCGCCGGTACGCATTTACTCGCCGGTGAACACTGCCGCACGCTTGCTGTGAAACGCTTCGACACCTTCCTTGAAGTCCTTGGAGCTACGCAGACGGCTGTAGCAGTGACCTTCCATTTCGATCGCGACGGTCAGCGGCGCATCTTCGTTGTCGTTGATCAGTTTTTTCGCCGTGCGCTGAGCCAGCGGCGAGAAGCGCCGCAGTTCATCGACCAACGCATCGACGGTGCTTTCCAGTTCGGTATCCGGCACGACCTCGGTAGCGATACCCCAGGCATAGGCCTGGTCGCCCGTGATACGTTTAGCGCGCATCACCATGTGCTTGGTGCGGGTGATGCCGATAATTTTCTGCAGGCGTGCGGAGCCACCCGAGCCCGGGATCTGACCCAGGTTCTGCTCAGGCAAGGCGTAGCGAGTGGTTTGCGAAGCAATGCGGAAATCGCAGGCCAGGGACAGTTCGAAACCGACGCCGAAGGTGTAACCACGGTTGGCAACGATCACCGGTTTTTCGCAACGTGCCGGTGCCGCGACGTTCCAGGCCAGCTTCGAAACGTGTTCCGGCGACGCTTCGAGGAAGCCCTTGATGTCGCCGCCGCTGGAGAAGTGTTCACCCACCGAGCGCAGCACGATGACGCGCACATCTTTGTGTGCATCGAGGGCTTCGAAGACCAGGCGCAGTTGATCGCGCTGCCCCATGGAAATGACGTTCAACGGTGCTCGGTTGAGGATGATGTCAGCGCGCTCGCGGGACACATCGACTTCAACCTGGAAGCCATCGAACTGAGTGTCGAGAAATTGCTGGATCGCTTGTTGTTGCATGGGACTGTCCTCTGGATGATTAGCTGATGGCCTTCAAGGCCTGTTCCTGAAATTGGGCCAGCAGCACGCGCCGCAGCACCTTGCCAACTGGAGATTTGGGAATCTGATCGATGAACTGGTAGCGCCGTGGCCGCTTGAATTTGGCCAGGCCCGAAGCGATGCAATGGGCATCGAGGTCGCATTCCGAGACCTCGGCGCGCAGCTTGATAAACGCTGCAATGATCTTGCCCCACTGCTCGTCAGGCAGACCGACCACCACCACTTCTTCCACTGCCGGGTGCAGAGAGAGCATGTTTTCGATTTCCGCCGGGCTGACGTTTTCGCCGCCGGTGATGATCAAGTCATCGACACGACCCGTGACGAACAGATCGCCTTCCAGATCGAAGTAGCCGATGTCACCGGTGAAATACCATCCGTCACGCAACGCCTTGGCGGTTGCTTCGGGGCGGTTCAGGTAGCCTTCGAACGCCTCGTCACTCGCCAGGTCGGCGATGATCTGGCCCTCCTCCAATGGGTTGACCTGCACGTCCACCGTTTCAGCATCGATCGGCACCACGCGCACTCGCTGGTTCATTGCACTGCGCCCTGACGAACCGGGTTTGCGGTTGGCTTGCTGGTCGATGGTGAAGGTGTAAATCTCCGAGCTGCCGTAATGATTGACGAACAATTGCGGCTGGAACGCCTGCTCGACGCGACGCATCAAGCCGTCGCTCATCGGCGCGCCGGCAAAGCCGATTTTCTCCACACTGGCTACTCGCTCTCGGGCAAAGGCCGGGTGTTCGATGAGCATGTGGTAGAGCGTCGGCACCAGGTACAGGTTGCTGACCTTTTCCCGCTCGATGGCCTGAAGCGTGGCTTCCACATCGAACTTCGGCACACAGACGAAATGCCCGTCGATCAGCGCCATGGACAGCAACGAACGCACGCCCATGGTGTGGTAAAGCGGCATGACACCCAGCGTGCACTCGCTCTGGCGGTAGAGGTTTTGCGCTACGTGGGCAACCGCCGCGGCGCGTTCGCAACGGTGCCGACGGGGCACGCCCTTGGGCTTGCTGGTGGTTCCGGAGGTGTATAGCAGCAGTGAAAAGTCTTCGGCGTCTGCCTGAAAAATGATTTCGGAGGGGGTCTGTGAACACAGTTCCTCAAAACTCAGGTCGGTGTCGGCGGCACGGATACCGACGGCGATCCGTGGCAGCCTTGTGGCGGCGCTGCAACCGGCCACCGCGGCCACGGTCGCGTCGTCGTAAGCCAGTGCGCGGATTTGCGCATCTTCGATGCAGTAGCCCAGCTCATCGGCAGTCGAACGCCAGTTCAACGGGGTCATGACGACGCCCGCAAACTGACAGGCCCAATGCAGGGTCGCCATCTGCCAGCGGTTTTGCATCGCTACCAGCAGTCGATCGCCGCGTTGCAGCCCAAGGCATTGCAAGCCCCAAGCGGCGCTCTGGATATCGACGAACCAGTCTTCATAGGTTTTCTTCAACGCACCGTCACTGACCGCCACGGCGTGCGGTCTGCGTTCAACGGCAGCGAGGAAGCTGCGTCCGAGATCGAACATTATTGTTATACCCCTTTGTTCGTTTGGCGCTGGGCAGCTACTTCGAGCACGGCCTGGACGATGCCGGTGTAGCCCGTGCAGCGACATAGATGCCCCGAAAGCATGTCGCGTACCTGGGTCTCGTCCGGGTTGGGTACCCGTTCGAGGAAATCCACGCAGGACATGAGAATGCCCGCAGTGCAAAAGCCGCACTGCAAGGCGTGATGACGGCGAAAGGCTTGTTGCAGGTCGCTCAGTGTGTCGTCGTCGGCCAGGGACTCGACGGTCTCGATACACCGCTCGTGCCCCTGTACCGCGAGCATCAGGCAGGAACGCATGGCGACCCCGTCCACCAGCACCGTGCAGGCACCGCAGACACCGTGTTCGCAACCGACATGGACACCGGTGGCACCGAGGTCGTGGCGCAGGAAGTCGCAGAGTTGGGTCCGCGGTTCGGCCAGCGCTTCGCGGGAGCGGCCATTGAGTTCCAGGCGAATTGCAAAGGTTTGTTCGGCGTTTACACGCATGTTCAGGCTCCTTCGATCAGCTGATGACCCAGCTCGCGAATCAGTTGGCGGCGATAGGCAGCGCTGGCCTGCACGTCGTCTTGTGCATCGAGCGACCAGGCGGTTTGATTGAGCGCGTCTGGTAACGCCGCACCACGAGGCAGGCTGCGACGTTGCGGACGGTCGGCGACCCCGCCGATGCCAAGTTCGACCTGGTCCGTGCCGATGGCCGCGGCCAGGGAGACAATTGCAAAGTCGCCGTGGCGCATGGCGATTTCACGGAAGCGATAGGTGATGCCTTCGCGCTTGAGCGGAAAACGCACCTCGACGACCAGTTCATCTGCACGCTTGTCGGTGGTGAGAATGCCTTGGAAGAAGTCGGTAGCCTTAACGATGCGCTTGCCTTTTTTCGACTCGAGAACGATCTCGCCGCCCAGCGTCACCAGGCACAGCGGCAACTCGGCGCTGGGGTCGGCGTGAGCCACCGAACCGCAGACTGTGCCGCGATTACGCGTCTGGAAGTGACCGATCCAGGGCATCGCCAGTGCCAATAAAGGCACCTCGTCCATCAGGGTCGAACGCGCCAGCAACTGCGCCTGTCGTACCCCGGCACCTACCGCCAGGCAATCCTTGCGCAGTTCGATATAGGCCAGCTCAGCCACATGATTAATATCGATCAGCAACTTGGGTTGAGCCAGGCGCATGTTCAGCACCGCCATCAGCGATTGGCCACCGGCGATGATGCGAGCTTCCTGGCCGTACTCGGCGAGCAACTCAACCACCTGACGACGGGTGTCAGCCCGAACGTAATCGAAAGCAGCCGGTTTCATTGAGCACCTCCCTTACCAAACAGCGCGCCAAGCGAGGCACGCAATCGCGTCCACCAGCCGGTGGAGATGGCTTGGCCGCTGATCCGTTGCGACAGGCGAGTAAATATTTGTCCGATGATCACTTTCGAGGCCCCTTGCAACATTCGGCCGCCGACCGCCGCGACTTTGCCGCTGACCGCCACCTGGTATTGGTATTCCAGACGTGTGTGGCCATTTTCCAGTTCGACGAAACGCACCTTGGCCTGACCCTGGGCCGAACCCATCGAGCTGCTGCCGGAACCGGACAGACGCAATGAATGCGGCGGGTCCAGATCACTCAGGGCAACCTTGGCCTCGAAGCGCGCACGGATCATGCCGACGCCGACGGTGACGTCTGCGCGGTAACGGTTTTCGCCTTCAAGCACGAGGTCGTGGCAACCGGGAATGATCGCCGCCAGCGTCTGCGGGTCGAGCAAGGTATCGAAGACCTGTTGCGGCGAAGCAGGAATCACCACCGAGTCGTTGGCCCGCAGTGCCGGTCCACCGGCAGGTGCTGCGTCCAGGTTTTCATCGGGCTCCATACCGGCGGGCCGTGGCGGCTCGTCGATCCCGATCAGCGTGCGTACTTTCGATGGTGTCAGAGGCAGACGGATGTCCGAGCGACCGAGGGCGTCGGCCACCGCGTTGGCGATGCATACCGGCGTGCTCATATTGTTGCCCTCGCCCACACCCTTGGCGCCCAGTGGGGTGAATGGCGATGGCGTTTCCATGTGCAGGATCACCGGTTCGATCACTTCCGGTGCGGTCGGCACCAGATAATCGGCGAAGGTCCCGGAGAGGAAGCTGCCGTCCTCGCCATAGGCGAATTCTTCCATCAGCGCCGCGCCGAGGCCCTGGGTGAAGCCACCACGAATCTGTCCATCGACCAGCGCCGGGTTGAGCAGGCGGCCGGCGTCATGGCAGGTGACATAACGATCGATGTGGATCTCGCCGGTCATGCGGTCGATTTCCAGACCACAGATGTCGAAGACAAAGCCGTAGCACAGCGAGCTATTGACCTGATCCTGGTCGTCCGGTGCCACCAATTGCGGCGGGCTCCAGAAGGCGGTTTCGCGTAGACCGCCACTTTCACCTTCCGGCAGCAGGCCCGGCGACCAGTGGGTCGCACCAGCAATCCGATGGAATGGCGCCACCGCCCCGCCATTGACCACAAAAATCTTGCCACCAGCGAAACGAATATCTTCGGGGCTGGCCTGCAATTGCTCGGCGGCAATCGCGGCGAGGCGATCGCGGATCTTCAGCGCCGCCTTGTAGACGGCACCGGCCACAGCACCGGCAAAGCGGCTGGAATAGTTGCCAGAGGCAATCGACCAAGCGTCCTTCTGGGTATCCAGCTCGACGTTAACCACGATGGATTCCAGCGCAACCCCAAGCACTTCGGCGACGACCTGAGCGACAGTGGTTTGATGGCCCTGCCCTTGCGGTGCCGAGGACACGTGCACACTGACGTCACCCAACGGGCCGACGTTGATGGTTGCAGTTGCGACAGCGCCGTTTTTCGGACCGGCCTTGCGCCGCTCTTCGGGTGTCATCGCGGTTGTGATGTATCCCATGTTGGAAATCGATGGTTCGATGACTGCGGCATAACCAATGCCATAGATTCGGCCTTCGGCACGCGCCTGATCACGACGTTTGAGCAACTCGTCGAGTCCACCGTCAGCCGCCGCCAAGGCAATGCCTGCCTGGTAATTGCCGGAATCTAGCAACGCACCGGCGGCCGCGCGATAAGGGAAGGCATCGGCCGGCACCAGGTTGCGGCGGATCACGTCCAACGGATCAAGCTTCAACTGCACGGCGATGTGTTGCAGCAGCCGCTCAAGGGCGAAATACACCTGCGGGCCACCAAAACCACGGTTCAGACCGGAAGGGGTTTTGTTGGTCAGCACCACTCGGTTGCGCACTTGCAAATTGCGGATCGCGTAGGCACCCGTCAGGTTGCCGTGCATGCGGTAGAAAGTCGCCGGTTCGGGCGCTCTCAGGTAGGCACCACAATCGTCGATCTGGTCATAACGCAAAGCGGTGATGCGGCCATCTGCTTCTACCGCCGCTTCAATTTCGGTCACCCGATTGGTCGCCGAAGAGGCCCCCTGAAGATGTTCCAGACGGTCCTCGACCCACTTCACCGGTGCACCGACCTTGCGTGACGCCAGGCCCATCATCACCACGTAAGGGAAAACCCCTTGCTTGATGCCAAAGCTGCCGCCGGAATCTTTCGGTGTGCGCAAACGCAAGCGGTTGCCTGGCACATTCAGTGCCCGGGCCATGACCGTGTGCAACGCATAGGGACCCTGGAAATTGGCCAGCACGTCATAAATGCCGGTGGCGCGCTCGTACTGAGCCAGCACCACATAGCATTCAATGGGTGTGCAGGAACTGCGCGGAAACTTCACTTTGAGCGAGACCTTGTGCGGCGCCTGCTCGAAGGCCTGCTCCGGCTCGCCATAACGAAAGCGCCGTTCGTTGACCACGTTGCTGCCGACAGCTTCGTGCAGGATCGGCGCCTGTTCGGCGCTGGCCAGTTCGGGATCGATGATCGGGAGCAGCGGCTCGTATTCAACGCGCACACCCTCGATGGCGTCCTCGGCCAGATAGCGGCTTTCAGCGATCACCACGGCCACCGGCTCTCCGACGTAACGCACCTTGTCCACGGCGACGCACCAGTGCTCCATTGGCTGACGTACACCCACCGGGAACGGCAGCGCCCAGCGTTTGACGTCTTCGCCGACCAGCACGCCGTGCACGCCTTTCATCAGCAGCGCACTGGAAAAGTCCACCGAGGTGATCCGCGCATGAGCGTGGGGTGAACGGATGATCGCCGCATGTAGCGTACCCGGAGGGATCGCAGCGTCATCGGCATAGCAGCCGAGGCCGCGCAACAATGCAGCGTCCTCGACACGGGTCTGACGGGCGCCGATGTGGCCGGTCTGGCTTTCGGTAGCAGGTTGGAAACTAGTCATTTTTTTCGCGGCTCTTGTTGTTATGCAGCGCGATAGCGTTAGAGCCGAGTGTGTGAGAAAGGCGCAGGGAGCGCCTTGCCTGGGGAGAGGGAGTTCTGCGTTGGGGTCTGAAAATTTGCCTTAGCGTCTGATTTTCAGGACTGGGACCAGACAGAATTGCCGGTCAGGGATGGGACGCGGGATGGCTCAGGAAAGCTTCGATTTCTGCATAGGGCATCGGTTTGGCAAAGTAATACCCCTGAAAAATATCGCAACGACTGCCCTTCAGGAAATCCACCTGCGACGCAGTTTCCACGCCTTCGGCGACCACCGTCAGGCTGAGGTGATGGGCCATGGAAATAATGCCTTGGGTGATCGCTGCATCGTGATGGTCGGTGGTGATTTCCTGGATGAACGAGCGGTCAATCTTGATCTTGTCGATGGGCAACCGCTTGAGGTAGCTGAGGCTGGAAAAACCGGTGCCGAAATCATCAAGAGCAATGCGCACCCCCAACGCCTTGAGCCGGTGCAACGTGTCGATCGCCTGTTCAGCGTTATGCAACAGAAGCGACTCGGTGATCTCCAGCTCCAACTGCTCACCACTGAGACCATGTTTCTCCAGGGTGGCTTGGACACACTGGACGAAATTGCCACGCTGAAAATGCATCGGCGAAATATTCACGGCCACCGAAATGCCCGTGATGCCCTGCTCGCCTAGCTGGCGCAGCTGCGCGCAGGCCGTATCGAGTACCCAAAGGCTCAGCGGGATGATCTGACCACTGTCTTCTGCCACCGGCACAAACACCGCTGGTGAGATAAATCCTTTTTCCGGATGCTCCCAGCGCAGCAACGCTTCGATCCCGACTACCCGACACGTGTGCGCTTCTATCTGCGGTTGATAATGCAACTTGAACGACTGTGTTTCGATAGCCTTTTGCAGGTCATTGCGCAGGCTCGCGTGCTCGCAAACGCGCTGATTAAGATCGCTGGTGTACCATTGAAAGTTGTTGCGCCCTTGCTGCTTGGCTTTGTACATGGCCATGTCAGCCTGCTGGATTAGCTGCATCGGCTGCTCGATGTGACCATCGCTCAGGGTGATGCCGACACTTGCACTCACGTGCAGGTCAATGCCCTGGATGCAGTAGGGTCTGGCAATGCTGGCCATCAATCGCTCCGTCACCGGTACAACGTCCTCATCACGCAGCAGGTCCGGCAGCAGCACGATGAATTCGTCACCGCCCATGCGCACGATGGTGTCACCGGGACGAACCTGCTGGGTCATACGCTGCGCCACCTCAATCAGCACCTGATCGCCGAAGTAGTGCCCGATCGAATCGTTGATGGATTTGAATCCATCCAGATCAATGCACATCACCGCCAGACGACGCTTACGCCGACGACTGATGTGACAATCCAGAATAAGCCGGTCTTCAAGCGAAACACGGTTAAGCAAACCGGTCAGCCGGTCATGGCTGGCGTTGAAGCTCAATTGGCGCTCGAAATGCTTCTGCTCGCTGATGTCTCGGGCAATGCCAAATACCCCGACGATCTCTCCGTTGACCATGATCGGCAGGTTAGAGATGTCCATGGTCAACAGTTTTTCACTCTCGTCGCGAACCCGCGCCTCGAAGCGCTGAGGCGCTCCGGCGCGGGCTGCGGAAAAATGCTGACTGACCCGTTCCAGGTCTTCTTCGAGCACCAGATGGGAAAAGTGATGACCAATGAAATTGGTTGCAGTGTGCGGTTTCAGCTTCAGGCCTGCTGGATTCACACTCTGGATGTTGCCGACCAGATCGAGGGCGAACACCGGGTTGGGGTTGTAGGTGAACAATGAACGAAAACGTTGTTCGCTTTCCTCCAGACGTTGGCCGTCGCGCTCATGGCGGATCGCAATGACTGCCAGTTGGGCTGCAAAGGCCAGTCGTTGAATCTGCGCCTCGTCCGGCGCATGAGCGCGATTCTGGTACAGGGCAAATGTACCCAACACGTTTCCTTGATGGGAGAGCAAAGGCACCGACCAGCAGGAACGCAGGTTATGCCCCAACGCCAGGCTGCGGAAACGCTCCCAGTTTGGGTCCCGAGCGATGTCTTCGGTGACCACTAGCTCGCGCCGGAACGCTGCGGTGCCGCAGGTTCCTTCCTGTGGACCAATGGCCATTCCATGAATCGCCTCGCTGTACTCGGCCGGCAGGCCGGGCGCCGCGCCGCTCAGCAAGTGTCTGCCCTCGGCATCAGTGAGCAGGATAGAGCAGAAGGTTTCGGGGGCCTGTGCGTCGAGCATCTGGCAAATGGCGCAGAGTATGTCGCCGAGATGATGATCGGTCGCGATCATACCGAGAATGTCACGTTGCGACTCGGGGAGTGTCTTGCTGTGAAAGCTAGGACGAGTATTCATGGTGGTTCCTGAAGACTCTCGAGGTCGTCCGGTCTTCAGAGAGCCTGAAATAGTGGGCGGCCGATCACTGTCCACTAGTGCGTCGGGCGCGCACTTTATAAAGTACCGATCCAGCCAAAAAAAGGCTCAGATTCACAATAAAAAACAGCATCAGATTGACACCGTTTGGCAGATGTCGCTTTCCTCGAGTCGCGGCAAAATTTCTCGGCCAACTTCATCCGGCGCAAGCTCAAGTGAATCGGGCTCCGGTGAATGGTCGGGATGTTCGGCCATTTCGATGTGACTTCAGCTCACTCGGAAAGCAGTGAGAATTCCACTCAGAGCCAGTCGTTTTGTAGGGGTAAAAGCCCCTGAAAATAAAAAGGGGTCGCGAGATAAAATCTCGCAACCCCTTGAATTATATGGTCGGGACGGAGTGATTCGAACACTCGACCCCTAGCACCCCATGCTAGTGCGCTACCGGACTGCGCTACGCCCCGACTAGGCGTGAAACCTGTTCCTCTCCTCGAGGAACGCTCAAGAATATATCGCAAGCTTTTGAAAACTGGAAGTATTTAAAAGCAGGAATTTATTTCTTGAGCACAACCAGCACGTCTTCCAATTCAGCGATCATCTGCCGAATCATTTGCTTGTATTGGGTGGTGTCGTCTTTGGCTTCATCGCCGGACAAACGCAAGCGTGCGCCGCCGATGGTGAACCCCTGATCGTAAAGAAGCGCGCGGATCTGCCGGATCATCAGCACGTCTTGTCGCTGATAATACCGGCGGTTTCCGCGGCGTTTCACGGGGTTGAGTTGAGGAAACTCCTGCTCCCAGTAGCGCAGCACGTGCGGTTTTACCGCACACAGCTCGCTGACTTCACCGATGGTGAAGTAGCGTTTGCCTGGGATGACGGGTAGCTCGTCGTTATGACTTGGTTCCAGCATAAGCCTCAACTCGGGCCTTCAACTTCTGCCCTGGACGAAAGGTGACCACACGGCGAGCCGTGATCGGGATTTCTTCACCCGTTTTCGGATTGCGGCCAGGCCGCTGGCGTTTGTCCCGAAGGTCGAAATTGCCGAAACCGGACAATTTGACTTGTTCGTTGTCTTCAAGAGCGTGCCTGATTTCTTCAAAAAACAGTTCGACCAATTCCTTGGCCTCCCGTTTATTCAGGCCCAGCTCTTCATACAGACGTTCCGCCATCTCAGCTTTCGTCAGAGCCCCCATACGTCACTTCCTTAACGTGGCGTTCAACCTTTGTTCGAGCGAGGTGAGGATGTTTTGCGTCGTGGTATTCACCTCATCGTCATTAAGAGTGCGCGATGGATGCTGCCAGGTCAAGCCAACTGCAAGGCTTTTTCTATGCGGATCAATACCTTTACCCTGATACACGTCAAATAGCCTGAGGTCTGTCAGCCACTCGCCTGCATTTTCACGGATTACGTCCAGTACGGCACTGGCTGCAACGCCTGTATCGGCCAGCAGGGCCAGGTCACGACGCACTTCAGGAAAGCGCGATAACTCCTGGAATTTAGGCATTTTGCCCAACGCCACTTCGGACAGAACCAGCTCGAAAACGAAGACCGGACGGTCGAGACCGAGGGTTTTCGATAATTCAGGGTGGATTGCGCCGACGAAACCGACCAAGCGGCCTTCACGCTCGATGCGTGCGGTTTGACCCGGGTGCAACGCAGGGTGTTTGCCGGGCACAAACGTGAACGAATCCAGTGCACCGGCGAAGCCCAGCACCGCTTCCACGTCGGCTTTGACGTCGAAGAAATCCACGACATCGCGACCTTGCGCCCAACCTTCCGGCAGGCGGCTACCGCAAACAACGCCCGCCATCATCGGCTCTTGCTTCAGGCCTTCCAACTGACCGACGAAGCGCAGGCCGCTTTCGAACAGACGGACGCGATCCTGTTGACGGTTCAGGTTGTGCTGAAGTGCCTTCACCAGACCCGGCCACAAGGACGAGCGCATAGCCGCCATGTCGTTCGAAATCGGGTTGGCCAGTAGCAGCGGTTCAACACCAGGATTAAACAACTCGAATTGTTTCGGATCGATGAAGCTGTAGGTGATCGCTTCCTGGTAACCACGAGCCACCAGCAGACGACGCAGTTCAGGCAGATCGCTACGGGCTTCAGCCTTGGCTTGTGGCGCCAGACGGGCTTGTGGGTAGCGAACTGGCAGACGGTTGTAACCGTATAGACGGGCCAGTTCTTCGATCAGGTCGACTTCCAGACTGATATCAAAGCGGTGGCTTGGCACTTCGACGCGCCATTGCCCTGCCCCGTCGGCAGAAACGGACAGACCCAACGCGTTGAGCAGACGCTCGACTTCGGCCGAATCCATTTCCATACCCAACATCTGGGTAATGCGCTGCGCCCGCAGAGTGACCGGCGCGATCTTTGGCAGATGCTGTTCGCTGACGGTTTCGATGATCGGGCCGGCTTCGCCGCCAGTGATCTCCAGCAGCAGGCCAGTGGCGCGTTCCATGGCTTCGCGGGCCAGTTGCCAGTCAACGCCACGCTCGTAGCGATGCGAAGCGTCGGTGTGCAGGCCATAGGAACGCGCCTTGCCCGCAACGGCGATCTGATCGAAGAACGCGCTTTCAAGGAAAATATCGCGAGTGGTCGCGGTGTTGACGCCGCTGTGCTCGCCCCCCATGACGCCGGCAATTGCCAAGGCGCGGGTGTGGTCGGCAATCACTAGCGTATCGCTACGCAGGCTGACTTCCTGGCCGTCGAGCAGAACCAGCTTCTCGCCTTCTTCGGCCATGCGCACGCGGATGCCGCCATTAATTTCGGCGAGATCGAAAGCGTGCAGCGGTTGACCCAGCTCTAGCATCACGTAGTTGGTGATGTCGACAGCCGCGTCGATGCTGCGCACGTCAGCACGACGCAGGCGCTCGACCATCCACAGCGGCGTAGGTTTGGACAGGTCGACGTTACGGATCACACGACCCAGGTAACGCGGGCAAGCGGCTGGCGCCAGCACTTCAATCGAACGCACTTCGTCGTGCGCCGCTGGAACGGTAGCAACGACCGGACGGGTGACTTCGGCGGCGTACAGCGCGCCGACTTCGCGAGCCAGACCGGCTAGGGACAGGCAGTCGCCGCGGTTCGGGGTCAGGTCGACTTCGATGCTCGCGTCGTCCAGGTTCAGGTATTCGCGAATGTCCTGACCAACCGGCGCATCGGCCGGCAGCTCCATCAGGCCATCGTTGCCTTCACCGACTTGCAGCTCGACTTGCGAGCACAGCATGCCGTTGGACTCAACGCCACGCAGCTTGGCTTTCTTGATTTTGAAGTCGCCTGGAAGCTCGGCACCGATCATGGCGAACGGGATCTTCAGGCCCGGGCGCACGTTAGGCGCGCCGCATACCACCTGGAAGGTCTCCGAGCCATTGCTGACCTGGCACACACGCAGCTTGTCAGCGTCCGGGTGCTGCTCGGTGCTCAGCACCTCGCCCACGACCACACCACTGAATTCACCGGCGGCCGGCGTAACGCTATCGACCTCAAGACCGGCCATCGACAGACGAGCAACCAGCTCGTCGCGACTTACCTGCGGGCTTACCCAGCCACGCAGCCATTGTTCACTGAATTTCATCCTGCTCTCCTAAGAATTCGTTACGACTAGCGAAATTGCGCGAGGAACCGCAAGTCGTTGTCGAAGAACAGACGCAAGTCGTTCACGCCGTAACGCAGCATGGCCAGACGCTCAACGCCCATGCCGAAGGCAAAGCCCGAAAACTCTTCCGGGTCGATCCCGGACATACGCAGCACGTTAGGGTGAACCATGCCGCAGCCCATGACTTCCAGCCAGCCAGTCTGTTTGCAGACGCGGCAGCCTTTACCGCTGCACATCACGCATTCCATATCGACTTCGGCGGATGGCTCGGTGAACGGGAAGTACGAAGGACGAAAACGCACGGCCAGTTCTTTTTCGAAGAACACCCGCAGGAACTCTTCGATAGTCCCTTTCAGGTCGGCGAAATTGATGTCGCGATCAACCAGCAGGCCTTCGACCTGGTGGAACATCGGCGAGTGGGTAATATCGGAGTCGCTACGGTACACACGGCCTGGGCAGACGATGCGGATCGGCGGCTGTTTCGATTCCATGGTGCGGACCTGTACCGGCGAGGTATGGGTGCGCAGCAGCATGTTCGCATTGAAATAGAAGGTGTCATGCATCGACCGGGCCGGGTGGTGGCCTGGGATGTTGAGCGCTTCGAAGTTGTGGTAATCGTCTTCGACCTCAGGGCCTTCGGCAATGCCGTAGCCGATGTGGGTGAAGAACTGTTCGATACGTTCCAGAGTACGAGTAACCGGATGCAGACCACCCGAGGTCTGGCCACGGCCAGGCAGGGTCACGTCAATGGACTCGGCAGACAGTTTGGCGGCCAGGTCGGCCTCTTCAAACAGCGCCTTGCGGGCATTGAGAACCTCTGTGACACGCTCCTTGGCAACGTTGATCAGCGCACCGACTTGCGGTCGCTCTTCTGCCGGCAAATTCCCCAGGGTCTTCATCACCTGAGTCAATTCACCCTTTTTGCCAAGGTAGTGAACCCGGATTTGCTCCAGGGCATTGATATCTTCAGCGCTTTGCACAGCCTCTAGTGCTTGAGAGACGAGCGCATCCAGGTTTTCCATGTACAGACTCCAGATACAAAATAGGGGAAGAGCTTGAAGGCTCTTCCCCTATTTATGACGTTTAACACCTGGCCCCACAGAGATGAGGCCGGGTGACTGTCGGGGGTACTTAAGCCAAGGTGGCTTTAGCTTTCTCGACAATCGCAGCAAACGCCGCTTTTTCGTTCACTGCCAGATCAGCCAGAACCTTACGGTCGATCTCGATGGACGCTTTTTTCAGGCCGGCGATGAAACGGCTGTAGGACAGGCCGTTGATACGTGCACCAGCGTTGATACGAGCGATCCACAGAGCGCGGAACTGACGTTTTTTCTGACGACGGTCACGGTAGGCGTATTGGCCTGCCTTGATTACCGCTTGCTTGGCAACACGGAATACGCGCGAGCGAGCGCCGTAGTAGCCTTTAGCAAGTTTCAGAATTTTTTTGTGACGTTTACGGGCAATGACGCCACGCTTTACACGAGCCATGAGTTACTTCCTCTATTCTTGACTAAATTAACGAAGGCGCAGCATGCGCTCGACTTTTGCCACGTCACACGGTGCCAGCAAGCTGCTACCGCGCAGTTGACGCTTACGCTTGGTCGACATTTTAGTCAGGATGTGGCTCTTGAAAGCGTGCTTGTGCTTGATACCGTTAGCAGTTTTCAGAAACCGCTTAGCAGCACCACTTTTAGTTTTCATTTTTGGCATGTTCGGATACTCCGCATTCAGTTGATAAACATAATCAGAAGGCCTGCCGTGCCCTATTGATTACTTCTTCTTTTTCGGGGCGATGACCATGATCAGTTGGCGTCCTTCCATCTTAGGATGCTGTTCGACCGAACCGTACTCGAGCAAGTCACCTTCAACTCGCTTGAGGAGTTCCATCCCCAGCTCCTGGTGGGCCATCTCACGGCCGCGGAATCGCAAGGATACCTTGGCCCTGTCCCCATCACTCAGGAAACGTACCAGGTTGCGCAGTTTTACCTGGTAATCCCCTTCCTCCGTCCCTGGACGAAACTTGATTTCTTTAACCTGGATCTGCTTCTGGTTTTTCTTGGCCGCGGCAATCTGCTTCTTCTTTTCGAAGATCGATTTGCCGTAGTCCATCAGTTTGCAAACAGGGGGTACTGCATCGGCGGAAATCTCCACCAGATCCAGTTTGGCCTCTTCAGCCTTAAGAAGCGCGTCTTCAATTGACACAATCCCAAGCTGTTCACCTTCAGCCCCAATTAACCGAACCTCGCGTGCCGAGATATTCTCGTTGATCGGGGCCTTCGGTGCAGCTCGTTTATCTTGTCTCATTTCACGCTTAATAGTAATTACTCCGAATCTGGGCGACCACGCCGGGAAACCGCTTGAGCGAGGAACTCGGCGAACTGGGCGACGGGCATCGAGCCCAGGTCAGCACCTTCACGAGTACGCACAGCGACAGTCTGCATCTCGACTTCCCGATCTCCGATAACCAAGAGATAAGGAACCTTGAGCAAAGTATGCTCGCGGATTTTAAAGCCGATCTTTTCATTTCTCAAGTCAGACTTGGCACGAAATCCGCTTTCGTTGAGGGTTTTTTCAACCTCGGCGGCGAAATCAGCCTGTTTATCAGTGATATTCATGATCACTGCCTGGGTCGGAGCCAGCCACGCAGGGAATGCACCCTCGTAGTGCTCGATCAGGATTCCGACGAAACGCTCGAAGGATCCAAGGATCGCCCGGTGCAACATTACCGGGTGCTTGCGACTGTTGTCTTCGGAGACGTATTCGGCTCCCAGACGGACAGGCAGGTTAAAATCGAGCTGAAGGGTACCACACTGCCAGACGCGGCCAAGGCAATCTTTCAGCGAGAACTCGATCTTCGGACCGTAGAACGCACCCTCGCCCGGCTGCAAATCGTACGGCAGGCCAGCGCTATCAAGGGCTGCAGCCAAAGCAGCTTCGGCGCGATCCCACAGCTCGTCGGAACCGACGCGTTTTTCCGGACGAGTGGACAGCTTCATCTCGACGTCTTTAAAGCCGAAGTCGGCATAAACGTCCATGGTCAGCTTGATAAACGCAGCGGATTCGGCCTGCATCTGCTCTTCGGTGCAGAAGATGTGGGCGTCGTCTTGGGTAAATGCCCGCACGCGCATGATGCCGTGCAATGCGCCCGATGGCTCGTTACGGTGGCAAGCACCGAACTCGGCCAGACGCATCGGCAGTTCGCGGTAGCTCTTCAGGCCTTGATTGAATACCTGCACGTGGCAAGGGCAGTTCATCGGCTTGATGGCGTAGTCGCGGTTTTCCGACTGGGTGGTGAACATGTTGTCGGCGTAGTTGGCCCAGTGCCCGGATTTCTCCCACAGGCTGCGGTCAACGACCTGCGGAGTCTTGATCTCCAGATAGCCGTTGTCGCGCTGAACCTTGCGCATGTACTGCTCGAGCACCTGGTACAGGGTCCAGCCGTTCGGGTGCCAGAACACCATGCCCGGCGACTCTTCCTGGGTGTGGAACAGGCCCAGACGCTTGCCGATCTTGCGGTGATCGCGCTTTTCAGCTTCTTCGATGCGCTGGATGTATGCCGCCAGCTGCTTCTTGTCGGCCCATGCGGTGCCATAAACGCGCTGCAACTGCTCGTTTTTGGCATCGCCACGCCAATAGGCGCCGGACAACTTGGTCAGTTTGAAGGATTTCAGGAACCGAGTGTTCGGCACGTGCGGACCACGGCACATGTCGACGTATTCTTCGTGATAGTACAGGCCCATGGCCTGCTCGTTCGGCATGTCTTCGACCAGGCGCAACTTGTAGTCTTCGCCGCGAGCCTTGAACACTTCGATCACTTCGGCACGCGGAGTGACTTTCTTGATCACGTCGTAATCTTTTTCGATCAGCTGTTGCATGCGCTGTTCAATGGCCGCCAGGTCGTCCGGAGTAAAAGGACGTTCGAAGGCGATGTCGTAATAGAAGCCTTCATCGATGACCGGACCAATGACCATTTTGGCGGTCGGGTACAGCTGCTTGACCGCATGGCCAACCAGGTGGGCGCAAGAGTGGCGAATGATCTCCAGCCCCTCTTCATCCTTTGGCGTAATGATTTGCAGCGTGGAATCGCTGTCGATGATGTCGCTGGCGTCGACCAGCTTGCCATTGACCTTGCCGGCCACGGTGGCTTTGGCCAGACCGGCACCAATGGATGCGGCGACCTCGGCTACGGAAACCGGGTGATCGAATGAACGTTGACTGCCGTCGGGAAGAGTAATAGTTGGCATGGCGCCTCCTCTCCTAGTGGTGACCCCTACCAAAGGTCACGTGGGTTGGGATGAGCCAGTACAAGATCCGGTCCAGGCCATTCAATAACGAACGCCTGCCTTACAGCGGCAGGAGCCTTGCGGCCAACCGGAAAACCGAACCAGAGTGACTGGGATTCAAATCAGGGTTATTCGTGCGTCTGCCGCTACCGGGACTGAAGGTCATCCGGAGCCTGCAAACACCCGAGCGAGGCATGCTAGCACAGATGAACGGTCGTCGACGCACCTGCGCTTTATGCTGGGGTAAATCAGCTATTTTTATGCCAGAGTGCTGAACTTGAACCCTGCTTCATCGCTCAGATAACAATACATTGACCCACAAGGAGCATCCCAGCATGCGTCTGAATCGTTTGTTCGCAGTAGTCGCCCCTATCGTTCTGCTGCTGCCACTGGCCGCACACGCTGAATGGCCAAAGGGTGAGCGCGAGAAGTACATGGCTCAATGCGTTCCTGCAGCCGCGCAACAGATCGGCGAAGCAGCGGCCAAAGCCCACTGCGCTTGCGGTGCCGACGCGATCAAATCGTACCCGGCCAGCGACCTTCAGTCATTGATGAGCGGCACTGCCAGTGATGCGCTGAAACAAAAAGCGCTCAGCCAAATCTCATCGTGCAAAGCCGCTCCCAACACGAAAAAATAAGCCCTACCGGATGCTTTGAAGGCCCTCCAAGCCGATGAAAAGCCTCCGAAAACCGCTTTGTCGTACAATTTATGCAGGTTTTACAGCTTTTTTTATCGTCTTTACTTTCGGCTGAAAGCGTTATAAAACGGGGCTTTCAGCCACATCAAGCAACAAAGAAAGTGTGACTGCAGGGCAAACAGCACGTCCGGGGGGCTCCCAAAGCGAACATTTCGACTATGATACCCCGGTGTGCCCAGTTGGCCTGAGCAGCACAGTACTACTGAAAATATATGTTTCTTGGAGATACACCATGTCTAATCGCCAAACCGGCACCGTTAAATGGTTCAACGATGAAAAAGGCTTCGGCTTCATCACTCCTCAAGGTGGCGGTGACGACCTGTTCGTACACTTCAAAGCTATCGAAAGCGACGGTTTCAAAAGCCTGAAAGAAGGCCAAACCGTTTCCTTCGTGGCTGAGAAAGGCCAAAAGGGTATGCAAGCTGCTCAAGTTCGCCCAGAGTAATTTCCAGGCGCACTAAAAAAACCCCGTCCATGTGACGGGGTTTTTTATGGGTGAAACAAAAGCCTGGAGTCAGCCGCAGTTAACGCGGGTGACAACCCGATTGGCATCGGTGTTCAAATTCAGGCGATCGGAGCGGTACTCCAGGGTCACCATGTCGGTTGGCATCAGGAACCGCGCGTTCTGCGCACCTGCACGGGTACGCGCCTGCTCCAGCAGTTCTGGCGAAGCGGCTTTGCCAATGGTGAATTCAGCTGCCTTTGCCTCACAACGGCTGTGGCCAGTGTCAGTCGTCGTAACAGGGTCTGTTGCCGATTCAGAAGTCGTACTGCTGCAACCGGCCAGCAGAGTGACGGCGAACAAAGTACCCAATGACGCGAGCTTCCAAGGCATGAAGCCTCCTTTTTCCGATAGTTAAGCTGAGATCTTGCGACCACCCATCCGGTGTTTGGTTTCAAGGTGAATGCCATCACCCTGCCCTCGATCCGGACAAGCGGCGAGTTTGCCTGAGCATCGCCTGCCGTTCATCACTCAATCGTGACTGAATATGAACAACACTCAATAGACGTCGATGTAGTCGAACGGCGGATTCGGCCAGTTCTCTTTCAGTGCGTTGAAGATCTGCATGACCCAGACCTCATCGCTGGCCGCGACCAATCCTACATAACCGGAACCCTTGGCCCACGTCTCCAGACGAAACAGCAGCCCATTGATATCGGTCCCTCCGACGATGCCTGATGATATATAGGCAATGCCGCCCTTGGTCACCCGCAATTGGGTGTGCTCATCGTCGCTGGCGGAGGCCAGCAACTGACGCACCGCCTCAAGCGTTAAACCGTCAGGAGCGTTCAAATCGATCTGCACAGCGCGATCCTTGATAAATCGTTAAAGTCCAAGTGTCGCATAGCCCTCCCTTCATGCCTAAGTCGGAGTGCCAAACATCGCGCAAAATGGTTAACTCGACATTCAGACTTTCCCGACCGCACGAGCGCCATCATGACCACCGTAAGCATCGACGCCAACATCACAGTCAAGTGGTCACAGGGCCACAGTTCTTACAGCCCGGGCAGCCCGGAAGAGTTGGCAATCATCGGTATCGATCTATTGGTCAAGGAACTGGGAACCGAAGCTGCTCAGACATTCATCAAACAGATATTCGAGAAATATCCGCCCGAGCTCAAAGGTGCAGCGGATACCGAGAGAGAGTAAAACCCGCAGGCTGGCACCTGCGGGCTGGCAGATTACTTCAGACGAGCCAGACGCTGGGTCAACAAATCAAAGAAACCCTGGGCGTCGCCGCTTTCAACCCAGAAGGCATTTTTGGGTGCCTTCAGTCCGTCATACCAGTCGACAATGGTTTGACCAAAGGTCGGGCCTTCGCGGCTATCAACCACTACGTTGACCGAGCGACCGCTGAACAGCTCCGGTTTCAGCAGATAAGCGATGACCGTGGCGTCATGCACAGGCCCACCCGCAAGCCCGTAGTGCTCCATGTCGCCCTTGATGTATTCATTGAGAATATCGCCCACCAGCTTGCTGGCATTGTTGTTCAGTGCGGCAATTTGCTTCAGGCGCATCTCGCTGGTAAGGATCTTGTGGGTCACGTCCAACGGCAGGTAGGTCAGCTTCACACCACTTTTGAGCACCACTTCTGCTGCCTGCGGGTCAGCGAACATGTTGAACTCGGCCACGGGGGTGATGTTGCCACCGTTGAAGTGCGCGCCCCCCATGACGACCACTTCCTTGATGCCCTGAACGATTTCAGGCTCCTGGATGAGCGCGAGGGCCAGGTTGGTCTGTGGCCCCAGCATGGCGATAGTGATGCTGTGAGGCTTGGCCGCTTTCAAGGTATCGATCAGGTAATTGACCGCATTCCCCTTGGCCAGGCCCTTCTTGGGTTCGTGGACGGCGACGCCCGACAAACCTTCCTTGCCATGAATGTCCTCGGCATAGATGGGCGTGCGCATCAGCGGCTTCGGTGCGCCCGCATAAACCGGTACCTCTTCGCGCCCTGCCCACTCGCGAGCCAGTCGCGCATTACGCGAGGTTTTGTCCAGGCGAACATTGCCGGCGACGGTGGTCAGCGCGCGAATATTCAGTTCTTCGGGCGATGCCAGGGCGAATAGCAAGGCAACCACGTCGTCGGCACCTGGGTCAGTGTCGATGATCAAGTCGATTCTTTCCGCCGCTTGGGCGCTTGTTGCAGTAATCAGGGACAAAAGCAGCAGGCTCCGGAGCAGGTGGTGCAATTTCTGAGCATAGCGGTACATGGCGCACTCCTTGTGCGTGAAATAGCAGAGAGACAACAGAGCGTTAAAACGTTACCCCGGCCACTAGCACAATGTTGCAATACGGCTGGCATTCGCCGGTACGAATAATCGCCCGAGCCTGTCGGCTGAGGACTTTGAATTGCTCATGGCTCAGCAGCTCACGCTGCCCCAGCACGCCTTCGGCATCCAACTCATCCAGCGTCGTCAACGCCGGCGGTTTTTTGTCCAGGATCTCCCGGGCGAGCACATGGCTTTCAACCTGCATTTCGCTGAGTACGACTTTCAAGGTGCTGACGAAATCGGGAATGCCGTGAGTCAGGGCCAGGTCAATCAATTCAACGCCTGGCGGCACGGGCAGACCGGCATCGCCGATCACCACATTGTCGCCATGACCAAGGGATGCGATCAGCCGCGACAGGGCAATGTTAAGCAAAGGTGTCTTTTTCATGGTGCTTTAAAGGCCTGTACGTCGGACAAGGTGGGAATCGAGGGTTGCGCGCCAGCACGGGTGACCGACAGCGCGGCGGCGATCTGGCCGAAACGGATTGCCTCGGCCTCGCTTTCACCGGCCGCCAGGGCCGCGGCAAAACCACCGACAAAGGTGTCGCCTGCTGCCGTGGTATCGACAGCCTTCACCGTCGGCGCGGGGAAATGCTCGAAGTTTTTGCCGTTGGCAAACAGCAACCCTTGGGCGCCGAGGGTAATGATGACCTTGGAGGCACCCATACCGATCAACCGAGTCGCGGCAGTTTCGGCGGTTTCCAGAGAGTCCACTGGCAATCCGCTCAGGGCCGCGGCTTCGCTTTCGTTAGGAATCAGGTAATCGATGGACGCATACCAATCCGGCGGCAACGGACGACTGGCCGGTGCCGGATTGAGGATCACGATCTTGCCCAGTGCACGGCCACGCGCGAGCGCATAGCCAACGGTGGCATCCGGCACTTCCTGCTGACAGATCATCACGTCCGCGGCCTGCAATACCGAGTCAAAACGGTCGATGACCTCTGACGTCAGCGCACCGTTGGCACCGGCGACGATCACGATTGCGTTCTGGCTGTTGTCATCGACCACGATCAACGCCACGCCGCTTGAGCCTTCAACAATGCTGACCGCCTGACAATCGATCTGCTCGGCCAATAGCGCCCCCCGCAGTTCTTCTCCGTAGGCATCGCTGCCTACGCAACCGACCATCGACACCTGCGCTCCCAACCTTGCGGCGGCGACCGCCTGATTCGCGCCCTTGCCTCCGTGGACCGTCGCAAACGACTCGCCGATCAGCGTTTCACCACCACGCGGCAACCTTGGCGCGCGAGTCACCAGGTCCATGTTAATGCTGCCTACCACCACTACTTTTGCTGGCATACATCCCTACTCATCAATTTTGTTTCAACGGTGCTTTTGGTTTAGCGACTTTCTCTTTTCAACGGAACTGGGCGAACATGCCGGCCAGAGGCGCAGTCGACTCTCGCAGGACAATACTGGGCGTCACAATCCGTTGGTCGGTGGCCATATCCGGTGTGGCGATCCGTCGTAACAGGACTGCCGCCGCCATCTCCCCCAGTTGCAGGATCGATTGGCCAACAGTGGTCAGCGCCGGATAGACATAACGGCTCATCTGGATATCGTCGAAGCCGATCACCGACAGCTCTGTCGGCACACGAATATTGCGCTCGGCGGCGGCCCGCAGCACGCCGATACCGATCATGTCGTTGCCGGCAAAAATGGCACTGGGCGGGTTCTTTTCCAGCAGGATGGCAGCGGCGCTATAACCGCCGGTACTGGTAAAGTCGCTTTCCAGCATGCGCTCGCGTGGCACTTCGACACCCGCCTCCTTCAAGGCTCGGCAATAACCGGCCAGTCGCATCTGCGCCACGCTGGTACTTGCCGGACCGCCAATGGTGGCGATATCCCGATGCCCCAACTCCAGAAGGTGGCGGGTCGCCAGATAAGCGCCATATTCGTGATCGATTCGCACCAGGTCAGCATTCACGCCGTCCAGTCCACGGTCGACGATGACCATCGGCGTGCGCACGCCAGCCAGGCCTTCTGCCAACCCTGCGTCGCCACCGGCCGATGCGACGATCAGCCCGTCGATACGCTTCTCAAGCAACACGCGCAGATAGCTGCGTTGCTTGTCCGGGTTGTCGTCGGAGTTGCAGAGGATCACGCAATAGCCGTGACGCTCGCAGTAATCCTCGATGCCGCGAGCCAGCTCGGCGAAGTACGGGTTGAGGCTGTTTGGCACCAGCAAGCCAATGGTGGCGGTGGTTTTGGCTTTTAACGAGCGGGCTACGGCGCTGGGCACGTAGTCGAGGCTTTTGATGGCTGCTTCGACCTTGATCCGCACTTCTTCACTGACCGGCCGGGTCTTGTTCACCACGTGGGAAACCGTGGTATAGGAAATTCCCGCGAGGGCCGCTACATCCTTGATCGTTGCCATGACTCAGGTCCGCCGGCTTGCGCGCTGACTGCGATAAGTATCAAGCACCACCGCCACCACGATCACCGCACCGGTGATGATGCGTTTGGTCGGTTCGGTCGCGCCGATCTGCGCCAGACCGGCTGCCAATACGGAAATGATCAAGACGCCGAAGAAGGTGCTGATGACCGAACCACGCCCCCCCATCAGACTCGTGCCACCAATCACCACAGCGGCGATCACTTGCAGCTCCAGACCAGAACCGGCATTCGGATCCGCCGCTTCCAGGCGAGAAATTTGAAACAGCGCAGCAATACCGGCCAGCAAGCCCATCAGACTGAACACCAGGATCTTGTAGGGCTTTGGATTGATCCCCGCCAGGCGCACCGCCTCTTCGTTGGTGCCAATCCCGATCAGGTAGCGACCGAACACCGTCCGGGTCAATACGGCCTGGGCAATGAAGATGATCAGCAAGGCAATAATGAACGAGGGTGAAATGCCGAACGCTATCGGGTTGGACAGCCATGCGAAGGCATCACCGATATAGGCCGTGCGTGAACCGGTCATCTGATACGCCACGCCGCGAGCCATTTCCAGCACGCCGAGGGACACGATGAATGAGGGGATCCGCCACGCCACCGTGATCGAACCGGTAAGGGTGCCGGCCAATGCCGCGATGGCCATGCCTAGCAGCGCTGCGGGCAATACGCTCCAACCCCAGCCAAGAATCGCCACGCTGACCGTCGACGCCGCGAGCGCCAATACCGAACCCACCGACAGGTCGATACCGCCAATGATCAACACGAACGTCATACCGACCGCCAGGACCATCAAATCCGGAATCTGGTTGGCCAGGGTGCTGAAGGTGTCGTAAGACAGGAAATGGCTGCTCAGGACCGAGAACAGCGCGACCATCGCCAGCAAGGCACCGGCCAGGCCCAGATAGGTGCCGAGGCCGTAAAAATTGCCACTTCGTTTGCCAGCAAGCGTTGCGGTTTTCATGGGAGATCCCTAGGCGCTGCTTCGTTGAGCAACGCATCACGTTTTTGGTAGCCGGCGAAAGCGGCAGCAAGCAAATCATCCTGTGTCCAGCTGTCGCGCTCGAAGGTGTCGATCAAGCGCCCTGCCGACAGCACGCCGATCCGGTCGCAGATCAACATCAGTTCACGCAAGTCGCTGGACACCACCACCAGCGCTTTGCCCTGACGGGTTAGCTCACCGAGCAGTGCATAGATGTCGAACTTGGCGCCAACGTCGATGCCGCGGGTCGGCTCGTCGAACAGCAGCACCGAGCAATCGCGCTCCAGCCAGCGACCGATCACGACTTTCTGCTGGTTGCCACCGGACAGTTCCGACACACGTTGCGTCGGACTGGAACTGCGGATGTGCATGGCGTCGATCTGACGCTGAGCCAGGGCCATCTCGTCAGCGTTGTTGACGAAGCCACCACTGGATATCACCGGCATGTTGCCCAACGCAATGTTGGCGCTGATCGATTGGCTCAACAGCAAGCCTTCACCCTTGCGGTCTTCGGTGATCAGGGCGATGCCATGACTGACCGCGTCGGCTGGCGAGCGAATACTCACCACTTGGGCCGGCGAACCCAGCGCAACCGTGCCGCTGTCTGCTACATCGGCGCCGAAAATCAGGCGCAGCAACTCGGTGCGCCCTGCTCCGATCAAACCGGAAATCCCGAAAATCTCGCCGGCGCACACTTCGAAAGATACATCGCGGACCTTGTCGGAGCGGGTCAGTCCTTTGACAGTCAACGCCGGAGCGCCGATCTTGCGCGGGCCCATGTCGATGTGTTCGCCGAGCTCGCGACCGACCATCAATGTAACCAGTTGCTCACTGTTGTAATTGGCCATCGGCTCGACGCAGACCAGGCGGCCGTCGCGCAGCACTGCAATGCGTTGAGCGACCCGCGCGAGTTCTTCGAGACGATGGGAAATATAGATAATCGAGACGCCGCGAGCTTGCAGGCGAGTGATCTGCTCGAACAACATCTCGACTTCACGGGCCGTCAGCATCGCGGTGGGTTCGTCGAGGATCAGCACATGGCAATCGCCGATCAGGTTGCGGGCGATTTCAACCATTTGCTGGTGACCGATGCCCAGCTCGCCGACCAGGGTATCCGGGTCGATCGCGTCGAGCCCGACCTGAGCCATGGCCTCGATCGCGGCCTTGCGCAGTTGCTTGCGGCTGATCCAGCCACCCTTGCTCGGCAGATTGTCGAGAAACAGGTTTTCCGCCACCGACAGGGTCGGCAACAGGTTAAGTTCTTGCATGACCATGCGGATGCCCAGGTCTTCAGCCTGAGTCCGGCTGCCGGGGCGGTAATCCTGCCCCTGAAACTGCATGTGGCCGGTGGTCGGCGAGACCAGACCGCCAATGATTTTCGACAGCGTGCTTTTGCCGGCACCGTTCTCACCGGTCAGCGCGAGCACTTCACCGCGCATGAGCGTCAGGTCGATGCCGGTCAGGACCGGTTGGGCGTAGGTCTTACCGATACCGCTGACCGAGAGGACAGCGTTCGGGGCGGAAACTGACATAAAAAACTCTCCATGCGCTCGCCCGGACGGGCGAGCACCTTGTTTCGCCAGAAGGACTACTTGGTCACCAGCTCTACTGGAGTTTCGATTACGCCGTTGATGCCGCTGTCGACCTTCTCACCTTTGATGATTTTCAGCGCAGTTTCGATGCCGAACACGGCTTGCCTGGCTGCAAACTGGTCAGCGGTGGCCAGAACGCGGCCATCCTTGAGCATCGGCTTGATGGCGTTGATGTTGTCGTAACCGACCACTTGCACCTTGCCCGCCTTGCCCGCCGCACGCACGGCAGACACGACCCCGACGGCCATGCTGTCGTTGCCGGCCAACAGGGCCTTGATGTTCGGGTATTCGCTCAGCATCGAAGCGGCGACTTTATTACCCTTGTCGATTTCCCAGTCGCCAGACTGTACGGACACGACCTTGATCTGCGCAGCCTCCATCGCATCCTTGAAGCCAGCGGTGCGGGCCTGTGCGTTGGTGGTGGTGGAAACGCCTTCGATAATGCCGACTTCATCCCCGGCCTTCAGCTGCTTGGCCAAGTAGTCGCCCACCAGACGCGCGCCTTTGCGGTTATCCGGGCCTACGAACGGGACACTGATGTTTTTGCTTTTGACGACACCAGGGTCTAGTTGGTTATCAATGTTGATCACGGTGATGCCGGCATCGACGGCTTTCTTGATCACCGGCACCATGGCCTTGGAATCAGCCGGGGCGATGACCAGCGCATTGACCTTGGACACGATCATCTGCTCGACGATACGGATCTGGTTGGCGGTGTCTGTTTCGTCCTTGATGCCGTTGGAAATCAGTTCGAATTGGTCGGAGTGGTCTTTCTGGTAAGCCTTGGCGCCATCTTCCATGGTCAGGAAGAATTCGTTGGCCAGCGATTTCATGACCAGCGCGACTTTAGGCTTTTCAGGCGTATCGGCGAAGGCCGAAGAGACAGGCAACGCGGCGGATGCGGCAGCCAGCATAGCGACAGCGAGAAGACGTCCAGCGAATGGCAGCTTCATGGGTTCACTCCGTTCTTATGATTATTGTGAGCAACGCTTGCACTGGCATCGGCTTCAACGGGTCGTCGATGGATTTAGCCACCGGCAGAGCCTCGCAAACGTTTGCGTCGACCGAACTATGCGAACCCGGCCGATATTTGTCAACGACCGGAAAATTCCGTTTTGCACTTCAATGAGCAAAAAGAAGGCATTACGCGGTGGTACTGATAAGGCCGCCAGAATGGGAAGCCTTGGCTAATTCCTTGACCAGACTGCCTGTTACTTGTGCCAGCGCGGCGCTGGTATCGGCGATTTTCGCCTGGATTGACATCACAGCGGTGGTCTTGGCTTCCGGTGTCGGATAAGAGGTGGCCTGCGCCGCTGCGAGTTGCTGTTGTTGCTCGCGAAGTTGCTGTTGAAGCTCTTTCATACGCTTGAGCAGCATCTGCACCGCGATACTTTGATTACTACTTTTCTCGGATGCCGCGGCGTCTTGAGCGCCGCCACCCGCCTTGACCCGGTTATCGCCACTCCCTTCCTTGCCCGGCAAAGGCGTCCCTGTCTCCGATGTCCCGTCATTCAGGGTGCCGACAGTCGCTGCCGATTTACCACCGATCATGATTGCAGCCGCATTAGGAAAACCGACGGTGAACGACATGTGAACTCCCTTAAAAAAATATCCTTTAGGGAAGCATCGACCTGTGCGCGGATTTCTTTAGCACGGATTTACGATCTTGCAAGACGACTAGTTCAACAGGAGTTGTAGTCCTTTTCGGAGAGCCGAACACAAAAGCCATAGATATTCGGAAACCCGGACAACAACCTGTTTAAAGCGCCTCCGACGTAACGCAAATAGTTTATATAAATCATTAGGTTAGATTATTTTTTCAATACAAGACATGACTGGTACAGATCCTGCACTTTCTCACTCACCCCAAGCGTTCAGATCGTCCTGGGGCGTATCTAGATGAACCTGCATCAGCACCGTCTGACTACTAGAGAGAAAAATAATGACATCTGCTTTCAAGACCTTCGTTCCGGGCGCTTTAGCCCTGCTGCTCCTTCTGCCTACCGCCCTTCAAGCAAAAGAAGTCGAAACTAAACAAAAACTGGCGAACGTGGTGATCCTGGCCACCGGTGGCACCATCGCCGGCGCGGGCGCCAGCGCCGCCAACAGTGCGACCTACCAAGCGGCGAAAGTCGGCATCGACCAATTGATCGCCGGCGTTCCGGAACTGAGTCAATTGGCTAACGTTCGCGGCGAACAGGTTATGCAGATTGCGTCCGAAAGCATCACCAACGACAACCTGCTGCAGCTGGGTCGTCGTGTGGCTGAACTGGCCGACAGCGAAGACGTCGACGGTATCGTCATTACTCACGGCACCGACACTCTGGAAGAAACCGCCTACTTCCTGAACCTGGTGGAAAAAACCGACAAGCCGATCATCGTCGTGGGCTCGATGCGCCCAGGCACCGCAATGTCGGCTGACGGCATGCTGAACCTGTACAACGCCGTGGCCGTGGCCAGCAGCAAAGATGCACGCGGCAAAGGCGTGCTGGTGACCATGAACGATGAAATCCAGTCGGGTCGTGATGTCAGCAAAATGATCAACATCAAGACCGAAGCATTTAAAAGTGCCTGGGGCCCGCTCGGCATGGTGGTCGAAGGCAAATCCTACTGGTTCCGCCTGCCAGCCAAGCGTCACACCATGGATTCGGAATTCGACATCAAGAACATCAAGAGCTTGCCAGACGTCGAAATCGCCTACTCCTACGGCAATGTCAGCGACACCGCCTATAAAGCCCTGGCGCAGTCGGGCGCCAAAGCCATCATCCACGCCGGCACCGGCAATGGCTCGGTCTCTTCGCGGGTCGTTCCAGCCCTGCAAGCCCTGCGCAAAGATGGCGTGCAAATCATTCGTTCTTCCCACGTCAACGCCGGTGGTTTCGTCCTGCGTAACGCCGAACAGCCTGACGATAAATACGACTGGGTCGTCGCGCATGACCTGAACCCACAGAAGGCTCGCATCCTGGCGATGGTCGCTCTGACCAAGACCAACGACAGTAAAGAGCTGCAACGGATGTTCTGGGAATACTGATTCGCCCTCGCCCCGGTCGACTCCGGCCGGGCTCCGCTGTGACCACTCGCCAGCCTTGGTGAGTGGTTCGTGCCTTTCACCTGACAAACAAACTCCCTTCTTCCTACATCAAACGGAAAAAACCGCTGTCAGAGGATTTTCTTGGATTTTAAGCAGTTGCGAAAATGCCTACAGTTAAATACTGTATGCACGTACAGTTTAATAAGGAAAATCCCGTGGCCTCCACCTCTGTCTCTGCTGGCTCCTATGAGCGCATGGGCATGCGCGTTCAGAAAATCATCAATTCCCCCACCGCTCAGAAAGCCAAAGCCGCACTGATCTTCCGTCTGCCTGACGAGCCTGTGGATGAGTGGGAACAGTTGCTCGAAGAAATCGATGAGAACGACAACGTCACCCTCGCCTATCGCGACGATGGCGGTGTGCAGATTTTCTGGGTTGTGCCGAAGGAAGATTGAGTCAATGAGTGCCCGCAGTTTTGCTTTGCTCTTTCTGTTTTTCGCCATGGGCGCACAGGCCGATGCCCCACGCACCTTCAACGAAGCCAAGAAAGTCGCCTGGAAGCTGTATGCGCCGCAATCCACCGAGTTTTACTGCGGGTGCAAATACACCGGCAACAAGGTGAACCTGTCGGCCTGTGGCTATGTGCCGCGCAAAAATGCCAAGCGTGCATCCCGCATTGAGTGGGAACACATTGTCCCGGCCTGGCAGATCGGCCATCAGCGTCAATGCTGGCAAGCAGGCGGGCGCAAGAACTGCACGCGCTACGACCCGGTTTATCAAAAGGCCGAGGCCGATCTGCATAACCTGGTGCCGAGCATCGGTGAGGTGAATGGCGATCGCAATAACTTCAGTTTCGGTTGGCTGCCGGTGCAGTCGGGTCAATATGGCTCATGCCTGACCCAGGTCGACTTCAAGGCGAAGAAGGTCATGCCCCGCCCCTCCATTCGCGGCATGATCGCCCGGACTTACTTCTACATGAGCAAGCAGTACGGCTTGAGCTTGTCGAAACAGGACCGCCAACTGTACGAAGCGTGGAACAAGACCTATCCGGTACAAGCCTGGGAGCGTCAGCGTAACCAGAGCGTGGCGTGCGTCATGGGACGCGGCAACGATTTTGTCGGCCCGGTGGACATGAAAGCCTGCGGCTGAGCGCTCGCTGAGAACACAAAGGCCTCGGGCGTGATACCCGAGGCCTTTGTTCGTTTCGAATCGCCGATTGTGTGGTGGCGCCAGCGCCCAGCAGATTGAATAACTTCCGAACAATGCCGCGACGGTTACTGGGCAGCGGGATGCTCAAGGACCAGCAATTGAATGTTCTGTTTCTTCGCCCGAACGAGCGCCGCGTCGACCTCTGCCTGTTTGGCCTCGGCCTCGGCTTTCGAATTGAATGGCCCGATCAGGATACGAGCCTTGCCATTTTCCATCACAACGTTGGAAACAAAGCTGTGTTCGATCAACCAGCCGCTCAGGTCGCTGACAGCCTGTGTGGTTTCGCCTCGCACTTCCAGGTCCCATTGCGGCCCGGTTATTGCTGCCGCCGATATGGAAACGACCGCCGGTTTCGGCTTTTGAGCGTCTACACTTTTGCCCTCACCGCATCCCGCCAACGCCAGTACCGCGATTACCAAGACCATTTTGCGCACAACGCGTCCCTCTGAATGCTTAAAGCAGCGATTTTAACATTCATGAATACTTCCCGAGTGCCGCAAAATGGGCTCAAAACAACGAGAATGATGGTTGCGGCCTCTGTATAGTTACGCCTTGGGAATTAATGCAGCATCTGCGCGTCAGAAAGAGGCACCCAAACCGTGAGACTTCGCACTAATCTATACATACCACCGACCTCTGCACTGTTCGAATCAGGTGCCCTACAAAGCAATCAAGGAGAAGACCATGCTGATACTCACCCGCAAAGTCGGTGAAAGCATAAACATAGGTGACGATATTACGATCACCATTCTGGGCGTTAGCGGCCAACAAGTCAGGATTGGCATCAACGCTCCGAAAGACGTTGCGGTGCACCGCGAAGAAATTTATCAGCGTATTCAGGCCGGCCTGACCGCTCCGGACAAGCCACAAACGCCCTGAATCCTGATGCAGTCAGTAGCCAGCCCGTTCACTTTAGAACCACGGCTGGCTAAAGATTCAAGCCCCGTTTCGCCCTGCATTTCTGTATTTCTCTCTGCTTAGAGAGGTCACGACCTTCTCTGTGATGCCGTCGGTTTCCCGAAGCCGATACTACCGACAAGCCTCAGGTGATAACGGTCAGACGTTTGCGGTTAACGCCGAGGAAAAGACCGATCCGTTTCGGCTAACCAAACGCCACTCCCCGCGCCATGCCCGTGGCCGCCACCACCATTAGCAACACCAGCAACGCTTCGGCATGACTGATCCGCGCGAACTGCTTCGCACGGCTGGTATCTATAGCCGCGCCCCGCCCCAGTGCAATCCGCCATTTGATCAGCGTCACCATCGGTGCAACTTCAAGCAGCAGGATGCAGACGAACAGCGCCATCTTCAGATGGAACAGTGGCTGATGAAGATAGTAATCAGCGCCCTTTTCGTACCCACCAAAAGCGCGCATCCCACCTGTGATCAGCAGAATGACTGCAGAGATCCCCCACAGGTTATCCGCGATCAATACGCTGCGAGCCTCCCCCGTTCCGGCTGCCAGGCGCCGAAACGCCGTACCGCGAGTGACCACGGCCCAAAAACCCAGGGCAAATGCCAACAGGTGAACCGCCGCAAGAAACCAGTGAACCAGCATCGAGATACTCCTGTCAGGACGAAGTTGAGTCAGCCTGTCAGTAGTAGTCCATGAAATGAAGGCTTGCATCGCGAAGGGACAACGTTACGCACCGTCTAGACTCCACACCAGTGCTGAAGGCTCCTCAAAGCACTAGCCCCCAACTGCAGTCACTCCACGCAACCAACCTGAGTACACAAGATCATGTGTGAATCATGTGATTCAAACCCTCTTCAACACGCGAGTGGTCGTCGTAGATTCCTCCGGCTTGCCGGACTGGGCGCCGGCGCGCTGCTACTGACCAGTGCGCTGCCCGACAACATTATCCAGGCGGCAGAAGAAACGGCCGCGCCCCCGAAACCCCAAAACTCAATCAGCCCTGAAATGGCCCTTAAAAGGCTTATGGAGGGGAATGAACGGTATGTTACCGGCGCCTCCAAGACACACGACTTCAAGGCTGAGCGAGAAGCCCTGGTCTCCGGGCAGAACCCGTTCGTGGCGGTACTGAGCTGTTCGGACTCTCGCATCGCCCCCGAGTACGCTTTTGACACGGCTCGTGGCGATCTTTTCGCCATACGCGTCGCTGGCAACTTCGTCACCGATGAGGGGCTGGCCAGCCTCGAATACGGTGTCGCAGTGCTCGGGGCCCCCCTGATCCTCGTACTCGGTCATGAGAGTTGCGGCGCCATCAGCGCAGGAATAAAGGCTGTCAAAGATCACACCGTTTTCCCTGGCCACATCCCAAAACTGACTGACGCACTGAAGCCAGCGATCGAAAAAGTGCTTCATGAGCCAGGGAGCCTCATGGACAACGCGACCGCGCAAAATGTCAAAGACTCGGTCAAGCGCCTTAAAAATGCCTCACCGCTGCTGACGGATGCGCTCGGCAAAGGCACATTGAACATAGTGGGCGGCGTGTATCGCCTGGCTACCGGCAAAGTAGAACTGATTGCCTGACTCAGGAGATCGCTTCATCAGGAAGTGCGGCATCGCTGCCGAGCCACTAATGCAAAGAGCCCAGCGCGATGGCTGGGCTCTGGTTATTTTCTGTTTGCCATCATCTTGTCGGCGAGGGTTTTGGCCCGCTCAATCAACAGGTTCTGCCTGTCTTCATGAGTTGAGCCTCCCACAACGGGCGCCGTCAGGTTGCTTTCCGCAATCAACGCAGCGCAGAAGTACTGATCCCAAACAGCTATGTCCTCAGTTGACGGCTTGTTCATTTGATTGGCGATCATATGCGGCTCCTTTTTGATGAGGTAGCGCTGCCAGTTTACGCCCGAATTGCAGTAATCGTTTGCTTGAGCGAACGACCGGATATGAATCACTCACTGCCCCGCCGAAAAGGATCGCTCCATCACTGAAGCCTGGGAAATAGCCGCATAAAAAGTCAGTCGCTCAGACACTCGTGACGCAAGTCGGCCAGGCGGTCAATTGCGTCCAACCATCGCTTATACTGGAGCACCCACTCGGGGCCACACGCCGTACCGCGACGCAGCATATCGCTCACGACACTGTACGCTTCCCGATACTCTGCCTGCGCCTCTTGGGACTGTCTTAACAACTCTTCAATATTTTTAATGAAGCGGTCTCCTGACTCGGCAGCCTCCACCGCCCGACGCAAACTGCGCAAGACAATAGGAATAGGAATTCGCCCAACTGAAGCCTTGCATCCAATGCGCCGGTAAAGAGCCTCAGCCAGGCGAACGAAGCGATGATACCGGCGCAAATTTTTCCGATGTGTAAGTGGTTTCCTTAGACCCATTAGGAAATCTACCTACTCCAAGGTATAGGATTGAAATGCCACGTTTCGCGAGCCGATGCAGATGCCCATCTGAAACGGTCGCAAAGAATGATTCGTCAATGAAAACTGTTGGTTGGCCATCGCCAGACGCAGTGCCGGTTTTTTCCATTCCAGCGACATGCTTTTCACGAAGTGCTCACATTATGGAGCGCAGATTAAACAGACAAAAGGATTTGACCCCATACAGAGAGCCCGCCGAGCGCGGGCTTTTTGTTGTCAGCCATTCCCGCTGCCAAGCTCCCCACTCCCTCGAATGGAATCGAGCAGGTGAGCGCTCCACCTTTCACGAGATCCGTGCTTTGGGGGCATGGCTGTATGACCAGCAGAAATTCCCACAGGAATACATTCAGACTGATGGGGCATGCGGACGAGAGAATGACGAAGCACTAGTAAGGCGTTGCCCTATAGACAGCGGATTCCCGGGGGCTTATTTTCGCTCACCGGCAGGGACGCATCACAACCACTCACGCCCAGGGCAACCGAATGGTGCGTTATCTAGCCTTCATCGTCATAGCTATAATCATTGCGACTCTTGGTCTGGCGCTGTATGGCTGGTATCGCCACCTTCGAGACGACGATGACATTTTTTAGCGTGCACTCTATTTGTTTGCAGCCATAACTTTCGTCTGACAACCCTATCGACTTAACTTCGCGCACACGCCTAGCCATCCCCAGCGTCCTGAGGAATTTCATCCGAGAAAGGTAGGCTTTCGGCATTCACATTGCCCGGTGTGAACGAAGCCTATATTTGGTGAACGTTCTGCAGGAATCCGTTTGTCCTGATCGGCGCGGACTTGGGCGGCGGCCGCGTTACTGATGGCGGTTAGGTCTGCCTGATGCGTGCCGACCTGTTCGGCCAGCTGCTTACCGTAGCGCCAGTCCTGCACCTTCCATACTCCGCCGGCGGTGATCAGCAACAGTGCCAGCACGCCGGCCAGTGCCGCCTACAATGCGCCGGGAGTCATGGCACATCCTTGAAGAAAACGTGCTGGCCTGGCTTCAGCGTCTGCTTGGCACCTTTTACCCAGTCCGGAGCCTTCGGCATGGTGGTCGCGTAGTAATGCGTGGCGCCGCTGGCGGGGTCTGGTGCTTTGCCGGTCATCACCAGGTCAGCGGCGATCTGCGCTTGAGCAAACTCGCGAAACGGAATGAGCTTGACGCCACTTAGGTAGGTGAAGTTCGGATCGGTCTTGTTCCAGCAACTGAACTGGTACGGCTTCTGGCGCACGCCGGCATAGCCCTCCCCCCACCACGATTTGGCATTGCCGTCATTCACCCGGTTGCGGATGGTCCAGGCCACGGCAATCTGGCCCGCCAGACTTTCACCGCGGGCCTCACCCCATAGCGTGCGAGCGAGGATGTCGCGGTCTTTATCGGTTTCAGTCATTGCTTTTCTCCGTGCACAAAAAAGCCGGCTTGTTTGCCGGCGCTCGGGAGGATCTGCAGCAACTGCTGCGCGGTGATGGGCATGCTTTTCTCCAGGCATGAAAACGCCGGCACCGGCGCTAGGGATGCACGGGCCGAACGCAAGAAAAGGAAATAATTGTCTGAGGCCGATTATTTTGGTCACAAGCGCTCTGGTAGAGTGCTCGCAGCTCGGCGTAGGGGTACGCCAGGCCGTATCAATAAACGAAACTTACGGAGCGAAACATGGACGTGCGCAAGCATCTTCTTATGCTGGCCATTGGCGTATCCGCCAGCCTGAATGCTTTCTCGGCAGAAAAAACGATCGAAGTGCCGGCGGATGACGAATCAAACTACTCAATTGTCTCTGTCGAAATTTCAGGCCCCGAGAGAATAGCCGTCATCAAAAAAGCGTCGCGCTATTCCGTGGCTTACACCCGATCTGATTATGACTGCGTCCGAATGACCAGCCACATCCTTGCTTCGGGCTCTACCCTTGAAAGCCTTTCAATCTCAAATCCAGACAAATATGTAGTTCCCATGAGTAGAGGGAGAGCCATGCAATATATAGGCCCTGCCGTATGCCAGTATGAGGCAACGCCAAGCTAGTCAGCACCAGGGACTCCAAGCGCTATGGCGACGCCGAAGCGCTTGGCCAGCGGGCCGGTGTCGTACTCAGCGAGGACGCAAAAACGCCGGCTTTGCGGCAGGCGTTCGGGAGGATCTGCAGCAGCTGCTGCGAGGTGATCCGCATGCTTTTCTCCAGGCAAAAATAAACCCGCTAATGGCGGGTGCGGCGTGCAGCTGTCGCGTATTACATAAAGTCGGCGGCGCGAGCCTCGGGGTCAGCAGCGATTACAGGGACAGCGGGCACAACTGGCCACCCAGGAGCAGCCGGCCAGGTCGGCTGCTTCTTGACCTTGCCCAGGGCGAACTTGTAGGCCTTCCACGCGGGACGATTCGAAGGCCTACGAGGACGTGCCCGCCGGCGAGCGCCCCACTTTCCATGAGATCCGCGCACTCGGCGCCTGGCTGTACGAGCAGCAGGGTTTTACACAGGAATACATACAGGGCTTGATGGGCCATGCCGATGTGAAGATGACCGAGCACTACCAGGCAGGGCACGGCGATGATGCGGTGGTGTACATGAAGGTGAAAGCCGACCTGAAGGTGTAGCGCGGTGGTCGTTTGCCCAAAATATTCCCAAAGTTTGCCCAAACACCAGTGTCTAGTCCTGAAATAGGTTTACACCTGTTTCACCCCAACGCCCGATGCATCGCATCGGGCGTTTTGTATTTCAACGACAGGTGCGGACGCTCGCGGTTGTAGATCGATACCGACTCGCTCACCATTTTCTTCGCCTGCGTTAAATCCTGTGGTCGCTGGAGCAAAAGCTCCGTTTTCAATATCCCGTTGACCCGCTCTGCCAGGGCGTTTTGATAACAGTCGTAGCCGTCCGTCATCGAACACCTGATGCCGTGTTTTGCGTGCAGTTCCTGGTACATTCCCGAGCAATACTGGCTGCCTCTGTCCGAGTGATGAACCAGTGGCTGCTCCGTTCGACGGTGCTTCACCGCCCGGCGCAGCGCCTGCGCGACCGACTCGGTGTGCAGGCTTTCATGGACGTGATAGCCCACGATCTTTCGCGAAAAAGCATCCGTCACAAGGCTCAGATAGGCCACGCCTTCCTGAGTGGGCAGATAGGTGATGTCAGCCACCCAGACCTGTTCCGGGCCGCTGGGAACAACCTGTTCAGGCCCCGGTTTGAGCAGGTTCGGATGGCGTCGAAAGCGATGATGACTGTCGGTTGTCTTGTGATACGCCCGCTTACGGGCTACCAATAAACGCCGTTCGCGCAGAATCGAAAACAGGCGATCTCGCCCTACTTGCAGCTCAAGCAGTGGCTGACATTGCAGCAGGTAATGCAGCTTTCTAGTGCCCAACCGCGGCTGCCGCAGGCGCTTTTGCTGAACGAAATCGGCAACTTTCTGATCCAGAATCAGACGAGCAGCATCGGCGCGATTGCGTTTGTAGTAAGCCTGTCGGCTTATCCCCATGAACTGGCAAGCCCTGCTGATGCTCAGGTTTTGGATTCGTTTTTGCGCGAGGACTTGCCGGGACGCTTTTTTACGACAGAGAGACCGTAGTCATTTTTCAAGACGTCCACGACGGCCTCGAAAAACTGCGCTTTCTGATTGGACAGCGCCAACTGCTCTTCAAGCTCTTTGATGCGCTGCTCTGGCGTTAATGGTCGGTTTTTGTCGGGCATAGACCCCATCCTCGGCGAGCCAATGTAGGTGCCGGGGCTCCAATCTTGACGACCGTGCTTGCGTAACCATGTCAGAACGGTCGTTTTGCCTTGAATCCCGTAGCGCTCCTGAGCCTCTTTATAACTCAGCTCGCCTTTTTCGACCTGGTCGACGACCGACAATTTAAAGGTCAGCGTGTAGTCTCGCTGACTACGCCTTTTTGCGGATTCCATTACGTCCTCCTGAAAAACAGATCAGAAGGTGTAAACCTTATTCAGGACGGGACACAGACAACAAAAAAGGGCCCACCTTTCGGTGAGCCCTTCTAGACCGCCCAGCAGAGCGGATTTTGTTTGGTAGGCGCGATTGGACTCGAACCAACGACCCCCACCATGTCAAGAGCCACCATGCTAAGCGCTGAGCCACGTAGCTCAAGGCCCTAAGAGAACGCCCATTCACATTATGAGGCGTCAACAATGGCTAATATCCGTTCCCTACCGTCAGGAAACTGGAACGCTCAGGTACGCTTGAAAGGGAAACCTGCCCAGTCTAAAACCTTCCCCACTCAAGCACTGGCCCAAGCATGGGCTGACCAGCTTGAAGCCGTCACCAAGGAACACCAAACCCATACGATTTACACCTTGGGCATGACCTACTGTGAAACCTTGCTCAAGGGTAAGGGTAGCTATGACCATGCAATCAAGATCGTTGACCAGCTCTTTGCTGCGTTCCCTCAGTCAATCCATGACATCACCCCTCAGCTAGTCAATGACTTCAAGCTGAAGCGTCTACAGACGGTCAAGCCTGCTACCTGTCGCATACAGCTAGCGTTCATGTCCCGTTTCTTCAGGTTCGCTAAACGTGGCCTGCTAATCGACATACCCAATCCTGTAAGTGACATAGCCCTACCCAAGCCAGACAAGTCGAGCGACAAGGTAATCAGTGCAGGCGAGCTAAGACAGTTGCTGAACAAGCTCTCCCCCACCATGGAGCTTATCGTAGAGCTTGCCTATGAAACGGCTATGAGACGCTCAGAAATACTCAAGCTCACGACTCACTGTCTTCACCTGGATGAACGTATTGCGGATGTGATTGATGGGAAGAATGGCACTAGGTCTGTGCCCCTAACCATCAGAGCCATAGAGTTACTGAAAGAGGCTCAGCGTTTGGCATTAGCAGATCGGGCACACAAGGGAAGACTGTTTACTGTAACGCCTCATAGCGTCTCTCAGGCGGTCAGGTTAGCAAGGAACAAAGCCGGCTTGGACAATAGCGTTAGGCTTCACCAACTCAGACATACACGTATTACCAACGTGGCTAAGAAAGGGTTCAACAACGCACAGATTATGATTGTCTCAGGACACAGGGATACAAGGTCTGTAGCTAGATACTCTCACTTGAACGCTAAGGATGTACTTCATCTGATTGATTAAAGGCCCTGCAAGCTCACAGGAGCGACGACAAGCAGCCTATCCCGCCGACATAGCCACGTAGTCCTGTAGCCCCCTCACAGGGGCTTATAGCGATAGTGAGTAATGGAATGATGACTACTGAGAGTTACCCTTAGAAAATAATTTGCAAGGTGCTTGTCCCCTTTTCTCTCAATAATAAGTATATACATATAACGATGGTAACTATTTTCAACCCACGCTGTAGTCTTTTCTCTCAAAAATAAGTATATACATAGTAAGGTGTTGATTTTCTACCTAGTTAAACTTTACCTCCTGAGTCAATGAGGGGTAGGACTATGTTTAACCAAAAGAAAGAAGCACCACTTCCCCCAAGAACAACCGAGTATAAAACATGAGCATCACGCTAGAAGAAATTGTAGCTGTACAGCATCAAGCATTAAACACCCTACCCCGCAAGATCATCTATCTAATGATCCGTAACAGTGAAGATGATACAGGTTGGGCCACCATATCTAGAGGTGCATTTTCTGGAGCGACCACACTATCACGCCGTAGCGTTGACTACGTGATCAAACACTTGATGAGTGTCGGCCTAATTGAACGTCAAAAATCAGCAAACAACACCAACGCCGTATATCAATATCGCGTTATCGAAGCCTAAGGAATTAATATGAAATCCATTACAATGAGTGATGTACACGAACTTGCTAAACGCACAGGCAACTCCCCTCAAGCCGTCCTGACCGAGCTATTCGCAGAAGGCTACCAGATTGTAGAAGAAGCACCTCAACCTAGAGGCAACCCGCTCACCTCATCTAAAGACGCGCTGGCACTTTGGAAAGCATCCAAGCAAAAAGTAGCTGACGAGCTTTATAAGGGTGACCCTCTAGTTCGACAAATGATGGATGTAGAAAGTGCTTATAACGGGTTTGGAACTCAACCTCATAAGAGCGTTCTCGTACGCGATGAAGCTGGAAACATCACAGGCACTACCAAATCAATGCTCACTGGTGCAACGCAGTCAGAGCAAGCTGAACTGATGGCTGCAATTCGCGCCAAATATAATCAAGGAGAGTAATTCATGAAAAACATAGAAATGACACAATCAGAACTGAGAGCTTTAGAGGAGCGTCGCTCATCGCTAGGTGCTATTGATTGTAGTATTGAAAAGAAGAACAAACTCATCACAGGAATCAGAGACTATAAGGGGAGTGAATACGGCATGAGTCAGTATGGCTTGTATCAGGTGCTATCCGTTCATGGTTGTACCTCACTTCCTGTAGAGCTTGAGGGCACCTTCACAGACCCAAGACAAATCACACGAACAATAGATACTTTAATCACAGAAGGGAAACTGATTGAACCCAAGTGAGCCAAAGGTTATTTACGTAGCAGAAGCTACACCGGGTACAGGCAAAACAGAACAGTTCATCAGAGAGCTAGACTCCGCACCTTACAAACGCTATCTCTATGCTGTACCTACCAAGGTGCTTTCAAAGGATGTTGTTAAGCGTATTCAGGCAATCGGCATCAATCACATCTACGTAATCAATAGTGACACTCACAAGCACGTCACTAACACAGTAGAATGCACACTCCTAGAAGACGACCCTAAAGTTCTTATCATTACGCATAAGACATTACTAGACCTTGACCCTTGCTACCTGCAAGACTGGATTGTGGTTATTGATGAGGTGCCATCGGTCGCTAATAATCTCACCAGAGATATTGGAGACCATGCGTATACTAACTTTCTTGAAAAGTTCATTGATATTGATAGTGACTCAACCAAAGCATCTATCAAGCCTGAAATGAAAAGAGAGGCTAGGAGCACATACGCAGATGTAATTGAAGACAAAGGCATGGCTACCATTACTACGTGTCTAGGTGCGCTAATCAGAGGGAGGGCTGATGTATTTATCAAAACCTTCTTCAACAAGAAAGAGAACAAATGGAAGTGGCAAGTCAGGGTCATTGATTACTTTGACTTGAGCGGTATCTATGAGCACGCCCTAGAAACACACATTCTCGGAGCTAACGTAACAGGAACCCTCGCCTATCAACACGCCCTAACCAAGGGCTACACCATTGCAGCGTCTAAGCTGACCCCAGAATACAGACGCTATAAGTTCCCTAGCTACATTTACCCATTGATTGGGGGCAGCAAGGTTAGCAAGACCATGCTCCTTACGCTCCCTGATGGTGTGGTAGCTGAGGAATGGAATGATCGAGTGTACGGGCATAGCCTGCTACGTGACGCTATAGAATTCGTTCAGGGGGAACCTATCCTTGTCCAGGTTCATGAATGGTGTAAGTATCCTTTCGAGGATCACCCTAACGTAATACGCATTCCATTTGATGCTAGGGGATTGAATGGATATTCAGACGTACACCACACACTGTCTCTGATTCATGGCAACCCTAATCCTATTGATGACCAGAACAATTCTGAGATGCTTGAGAAAATGGCCATATCATCATCAGTAGGTAAGCAAGCCTTACGCAATGAGCGCTACAGAGAACTGATATTCCAAGCTGCTACACGCAGTAGTATCAGAACTTTTAATAACGACAGGCCTACTGTTCACTTTGTACCCACAGAGGAATCTGGGCTACACCTAGCGTTCGATCTTAGGGGGTGTCACCACATCCTCAAGGATCTTACTAGACCAGCACCAAGCACGCACTCAAGAAGCAAGCTAGAGGACAACATTCTAATAGCTAAGGAACTATCAACTGATGGCTTATCTGCAAGAAAGATAGCTAGCCAGATGGGTGTAAGCAATAGAACTGTGAGCTTGTGGCTAAAGCAGACTGTGTAATTTTCCTTAAAGATACTCTAAGGGATTTTACACACCCTTACTAATTAACACTGAAGATCAAAAGCAACGTCGGCATAGCCGACAAGAGCACGCATTAAAGAGAGAATCAAAAGCAGAGCACCTCCTAGTATTCCGCTCTTGATCTTTCTTATTTGCGTATGCCACTCCGTGGCGTGCTCTTGCTCTTGCTTTTGTCACGCAGTGAAGTAAGCCAACCCCACCAATGAATAACAAGAATGCCCTATACAGATACCATTAAGAAAGCATCAGCTACCTAGACCGTGACCTACCTCTTAACCCTCCTACTATGCCTTCAATACTCCCAGCTACTAATCTTACAGATAATGCAGAACTACAGCATTCTAGCCATAGCCCTAAATATAATCTGCTACTCGATCACCCAGATAATTACAATCCAACACACCTACAAGAGAACACCATGAACCTAACAGATAAAGACAAGACCGAATACATTGAGACAAACTCACATTGCAACCTAGCCAAACGGTTAGGCGTATCCATGCTTACCCTAGATACTTACGCCGAGGAACAAGGATGGAAAGAGGAACACCGCATCTACTGGCATGACAAGTCCATTGAGATTCTAAAACAGGAACTCGTCAATGGAAACATTAGCGCAGTGAAGGAGATGCTTAAGGTAACAGGTGGCGTAAGACCTGTAGGGCGTCCACGCAAATCCGAAGTTGAGCGTGAAGTTGCAATTGGCAAGCGGATTGATGAAGAATACCAGTCAGATGTAAAAAGAATGAAGCTTGTAGACAGCAAATCAGGATAATTATTTATTAAGGCAGGCAAGACGCATTGGTTTTTGACGCCAACATTCAAACTAACGATACTTTCTAACTAGATATATTCTAAGTAGTGACATAATAAAAAATCGAACAATCACAGCTACCACAACGAAGATCACAGCGCCCATAACCTTGCCTTTGAATACAGCTATACACACCGCAGCAACCAAGACAGACACCATAAGCACGTTACATATCAAACCTATGGGATGATAGGACGCAGATGCTTTTATGACTGAGGCCAAGCGTGCCTGATCACTGTCCACTGCATGCACCATCCGTTTCTTGAACATAGCTAGGGCATAATGAGCGTTCCGCTCAGTTTCTAGGAGACTCCTAGATGCCCCTCAGGGGTGCTCAATGCGTTACCACATTGGCCGTTCTTCACAGGGGCTAGCGCCTGCTGTGCCTGATAGTTCAGCTACCAGAAACCTGCCCTCCTAACCACGCCAGAAGGGGTAAGCACTCCACCTCTGAGGGTGGCACCTCTGCCTGTTTACTAACCACCGGCTCGGTCTTCTGAGCGTTCACATCACCACTACACCATCGAAGGTTCGTTATGACGCTACTAACGTTGAAGCGTCTCACTCTCTGAGACGTACTGCTCAGCATCTGCTAGGCCCGTTTGCCTAATAGACTTATAGCGTAAAGCAACTACAATATCAAGCAAGGGAAAGAGAGTTTAGACACGCTATTATCCAGCCTGGAGCATCTCAGTGGACAACCCGACGCCTCAAGACCTGTCTCAATATATTCAAACTTTGAAACAAATGAAGGATCTATGTACAAATAGCTCCCAATGGGTTCCTCTATGGTCAGCGATAGTAGGCGGATTGATCGCATGGATACCCATTGCAATTGGAGCATTTTGGAGAGGTCGTTCCACTCGTAAATCAGTAGAAATTGCACTGCTTGCTGAGATCGCAAACATAGCAATAATGATAAGAAAAAGAAATTTTGTTATTCAACTTAAAGAAATACGCGACACACTCACCGAAATGAACAAGCAAATTGCCAACACTCACAATGATAGCGAGACACTACCCAACGTCGCCACCCAGACATTTATAGTTACAGTATCAACTGACTACTACAGAATCTACAAAGCAAACCTAGATAAACTAGGCGTTATCAACGGTAAAAAATTACTTAAAATAGTAAGCTTCTATAGCCTTCTTGAGTCAATAATGCTGGACGTAAAACCAGAAGGAAACCTTGGAAAAAGAGGCTCTGTCGAAGACTACACCGAAGTAATCATTTTTCTTGAAGACGCTTTAAAGTTAGCTGATGAACTCAGCGCACAGAAAACCTGAGTTTTCCCTAGAAATCCATTAGCGACATTGCATATATAAGCACCCCACCCCTACCCCCTGCCCCACCCCTGTTAAAGAAACGCGTACAGAATCCCTACAGCATCGCTCATGGCGTGCAGGATTCAACACATAGCGCTGGGGTGGAGAGCGTGGCCGATAGGCGTCTATCGCCTCACAGCAGGCACGTAGCTCAGTTGGTTAGAAAGCCTGCCCTTGTGAGGTACGAACAACGGGCAAGGGAGTGAGCTTGCGAACGTACCACCACCTAGACAAGAAAGTGCTCAGGCCATACGTATCAATAGGTTAGGGAGAGCCGTTCACAATTCTGAGTGTGAACAGAGGCAGGCATGAATCCACGTTCACATTGCCTTGTGTGAACGAAGCCTATAATTTGTGAACGTTTTCTTAGGCAAAGAAAAAGGGGAACCCTTTCGGATTCCCCTTCACACCGCCCAGCAGAGCGGATTTTGTTTGGTAGGCGCGATTGGACTCGAACCAACGACCCCCACCATGTCAAGGTGGTGCTCTAACCAACTGAGCTACGTGCCTGCTGTGAGGCGGCATTCTACGGAATTCCGGAGGGGTGTCAACACCTTTTTTCGAGCTAAGCCTATGAATATGCAAAATATTTAATTTCGCAGCGGCAAAGAAGATTTTCCGGTGGCTGGCGGTCGATTTTTAACTCGGGTAGGATCGACGCACTCGTAAAATATATTAAACAGAGGCAGCAGGATGGCGAACACACCTTACCCAGAGTCCTATTACGCCGCATCGGCCAATGCGGTTCCGCCGCGCCCGGCCTTGCTGGATGACGTAGAGACTGATGTCTGTGTGATCGGCGCCGGCTACACCGGTCTGTCCTCTGCCCTGTTTCTGCTGGAAAACGGTTTTCGGGTGACGGTCCTGGAAGCGGCCAAGGTAGGTTTTGGTGCGTCGGGGCGCAATGGCGGCCAGATCGTCAATAGCTATAGCCGTGATATCGATGTGATCGAACGCAGTGTCGGTCCAAAGCAGGCTCAGCTGCTGGGGCAGATGGCGTTCGAGGGTGGGCGGATCATTCGTGAACGGGTTGCCAAATATAATATCCAGTGCGACTTAAAGGACGGCGGCGTGTTCGCCGCCATCACCGCCAAGCAGATGGGCCATCTGGAATCGCAAAAACGCCTGTGGGAGCGTTTTGGTCACACGCAACTTGAGCTGATGGATCAACGTCGTATCCGTGAAGTGGTGGGCTGCGATCAATACGTCGGGGGCATGCTCGACATGAGCGGCGGCCATATTCATCCGCTGAACCTGGTGCTCGGTGAAGCGGCGGCCGTGGAGTTGTTGGGCGGCACTGTCTATGAGCAGTCGCCGGCGGTGCGTATCGAACGGGGTGCGAACCCGGTAGTGCACACGCCACAAGGCAAGGTCAGGGCCAAGTTCATCATCGTTGCCGGCAACGCCTACCTGGGTAATCTGGTGCCGGAGCTGGCCGCCAAGTCGATGCCGTGCGGGACTCAGGTGATTGCTACCGAGCCGTTGGGGGAGGCGCTGGCGAAAAGCTTGCTGCCGCAGGATTACTGCGTCGAAGACTGCAATTACCTGCTCGACTACTACCGTCTGACCGGCGACAAGCGTCTGATTTTCGGCGGTGGTGTGGTGTATGGCGCGCGGGATCCAGCGAACATCGAGGCGATCATTCGACCGAAAATGCTCAAGGCCTTCCCACAGCTCAAGGACGTGAAAATCGACTACGCCTGGACCGGCAATTTCCTGCTGACACTGTCGCGTCTTCCGCAGGTCGGACGGCTGGGCGACAACATCTACTATTCCCAGGGTTGCAGTGGCCACGGCGTGACCTACACGCACCTGGCGGGCAAGGTGCTGGCTGAAGCGTTGCGTGGCCAGGCCGAGCGTTTCGACGCCTTTGCCGACCTGCCCCACTACCCGTTCCCGGGCGGACAACTGCTGCGGACACCGTTTGCCGCGTTGGGCGCCTGGTACTACGGGTTGCGGGACAAGCTCGGGTTTTGACCGGCAGACGCATATCAGCTCGGGAAGATAAATACAGTCAGTTAAAAGATCGCAGCCTTCGGCAGCTCCTACAGGGGTACGCATTCTCTGTAGGAGCTGCCGAAGGCTGCGATCTTTTGATTTTAAAGCCGATCCCGCGCAATGCCGCTGCGGATTCGCAGGATGTCGGCGAGTACGGCAAGGGCGATTTCAGCAGGCGTCTTGCTGCCCAGGTTCAAACCGATGGGCGCATGAATCCGCGCCAGCTCGGCATCACCCAAACCACCAATTCTACGCAGCCGCTCGAAACGCTTCTGTGAGGTCTGCATCGACCCCATCACACCGATGTAAAACGCATCGGTGCGCACCGCTTCCATCATCGCCAGGTCATCGATGCGCGGATCGTGGGTCAACGCCACCACCGCCGTGTCGCTGTGGCAGCCACCGTCAGCAATGAACACCGAGGGCAGTTGACGACGAATCTCGACATTTTCCAGCACCACGTCTTCCAGTACCTCGTCGCGGGGATCGCAAAGAATCACTTCGAAACCCAGCCCGACGGCAAACTCTGCACACGCCTGAGCGACCGAGGAATACCCGGCCAGCAACAGGCGCTGGGCCGCACCGATCCGCACGCGCACCCGATCGATCTCACGCTCGATGCGCATGCCTTGCTCGCGGTCAGCGAACAGACTACGTACGCCGCTGGCCAGATCGATTTCCCGGATCAAGCGACGCTGCCCCAACAGTGCCGACTCCAGTTCTCGCAGGTGAGCTTGAACCTCGCAATCGGAATCAAGCTTCTCCACCAATACATCGAGCACGCCGCCACAGGGCAGGCTTACCCGTGAACGCGGATCGTCGCCCTCTCCGTAACGAACCACGCTGACCGCATCGAGAAATGCGCCCTCGGCGACACGCTCGAGAAAATCTTCCTCGACGCAGCCGCCGGACAGCGAACCGATCCATTGTCCGTCAGCATTCACCGCCAGCAACGAACCCGGCGCACGCGGCGCCGAGCCATAAGTGGCGAGCACCGTGCACAGCCAGATGCGCTGACCAGCCACCGACCATTGCAGCGCCCGTCGCACGACTTGCAGATCGAGATGCTGCATGTCAGTGCGCCTTGTGCTCGAGCGGCGGTGCATCGGCCCGCACTGTCTGCACATCGTTTACCGCCAGATCACCCGACTGACCACCCCACGTCTGACGCAGGTAATTGAGCAGATCAGTGAGTTGCTCGTGGCTGAGCTTTTCGGCAAACCCCGGCATCGGTTGCAGGTGTTCGAACCCGGCAAACTTCTGCTCACCGATACCGTCGTCGATCACCCGCACCAGGTTGCGCGGATCGTCCAGGCGTAGAGTGGTGTTGCCGCGCATGGCCACGGCAATGTGCGGCTTGCCTTCGCCATCGACCGCATGGCAACCGGCGCAGACGTTCAGGTATTCCTGACGGCCGCGCTGGGCGCTGGCGCTGAGCGTGTCCAATGGCACGTCATTCAGGAGCTTCGCCGCTGGCGGTTGATCGCCAAGCAGGAACGTCGCCATCGCCGCCAAGTCCGGATCATTGAGGCCTTGAGTGCTGTTGTGGAACACCGGGAACATCTCATTGAACATCGTGCCTTGGGCGCTCATGCCGTGCTTGAGGAACGAACTCAAGTCCTGATGATTCCAGCCGCGAGCGGCCAGGTCATTGGCCAGCAGGCTTGGCGCCAGATAGCCATTGAGCAGGCCACCGGTCAGGCGCTTGTCCTGCTGCATCGCACCCGGCAAACCACGGGGGGTGTGGCATTCACCACAGTGACCGAGCACGTCGACCAGGTACTGGCCGCGCTTGAAAGCTTCGCTTTTGCCTTCGGTCGGCGCGAGTTTCACGTCTTTGCCGTAGAGCATGTTCCAGCCCATCAGGCCCAGGCGCACGTTGAACGGAAAGCTCAGGTGGGTGATCGGGGCCGCACGCTCGATCGGCTCGACGGTTTTCAGGTACGCATGAATCGCGTCCGAGTCTTCACGGGGCATCAGGTGATACGAGGTGTAGGGCATCGCCGGATACAGACTCGCGCCATCGCGGCGTTTACCTTCGGTGAGCGCGGCGAAGAATTCGTTATCGCTGTACAGGCCAATGCCGTGCTCTTTGCTCGGGGTGATGTTGGTGCCGTAAATCGTCCCGAACGGCGAGACAATCGGCAGGCCGCCCGCATACGGTGCGCCACCCGGTGCGGTGTGGCACGCCATGCAGTCAGCGGCGCGAGCGAGGTATTCGCCGCGTTTGACCTGATCGTCTGCGTGAGCCATTAACACCGGCGCAGCCAGACCAACCGCCAATGCCAGGCGGGAAAGTAGATGCTTCATGCTTAACCCTCCTTGACCAGGCCGAGATCGGTCAGCACGTTGCGCGTGGCGCTGTAATAGCGGACGTAGCCAGTGCAGCGGCAGATATGGTGACCGAGGCTGTCCTCAATGACTTTCTCCAGCTGGCTTTTTACAATCGGCTGACGCTGAAGTTTTTCCACCAGCACCGTCGCGGCATTCACAAACCCCGGCGCACAGTAGCTGCACTGGAACGCGAACTCATCGACGAAGCGTTGCTGGATCGGGTTCAATTGGGTGACCTTGCCCTGGTCATCGCGGGTCGCGTGACCTTCGATGGTCCGCACTTTCTTGCCTTCGAAGTAATGCGCGCCAGTGATGCAGGTGCGCACTTCTTCACTGGTGCCGTCCGGATTGTCGACGATCACCACGCACGCGTGGCAGATGCCCTGACCGCATCCCAGGCGCGAGCCGGTGAGATTTTTGTACTCGTGCAGGTAGTCGATCATCGGCAGATCATCAGGGATGTCCACTGGGCCGACGGATTGACCGTTGAGGGTCAGTTGAAGCGGACGGTTAGCCATTGAGGGCCTCCTTGATGCGTGCAGACGTGATAGGCAGGTCGCGGACCCGTTTGCCGATGGCATGCGCCACGGCGTTACCGATGGCACCCACCACCGGGATCATCACCACTTCAGCAATGCCCTTCGATGGATCGCTCGGCGACAGTGGCGGCAAAATCTCGGCCGTCTGCTTCCAGACCGCAACGTGTCGCGCCATGGGCAGGCGATATCGGTTGAAGTTCCAGTCACCCTCCCCCGGCCCGCCTTCGTACAACGGCATCTCTTCCATCAGCGCATGGCCGATGCCCATTGCAATCCCACCTTCTAGCTGCCCCTTGACCAGCTCTTCCACCAGCACCCGACCGCACTCAACCCACGAGTGGTGATTGAGGACCTGAACTTCGGCCGAACCTTTGTTCACTTTCAGTTCCACCAACGTCGCCACCGGGCTGTAGTACGTCACTGCCGCGTTGTTCAGCTGGGTGTCGGGGTAATGCACGTTCTGCCGATCCAGCAGATGGAAACCGGCGCTGTTCATCTGCGCCTTTTTCACGCTCGGAGCGCCGTCGCCGTACTTGACTGCCAGACCGTCGAGCGGCAAACGCTCACGCACGCCGTCGATGCTGAACTCGGCCTCGGCCCAGCTCCAGCGGTTGAAACCGTGGACGGTCGCGCCGGTGACCAGACCGCGCTCGTGAGCGTGTTTGGCCAGCTGTTCGAAGCTCAACGGCTGCATGCCGTTGGCGGTGAGTTTGCCGTCGACCCAATGCGCGTCTTCGCGACGCACTACGTACGGGTTGGCTTGGCCGCCGTACGGGCCCTGGCCCCAGATCTGCAACGCCGCCGGCCACAAGCCGTGGTTGAACAGTACACGCGCCGCTTCACGGGTGGCGTGGCTGAAGTAATACGCGGAGTTGGTCGCTGACGACGCCGAGGCCAATTTGCCAACCCAGCGCGGGTTGCGCAGCAAGTTGTCCTGCTCGGCCTGACTCATGATGTACGGGTTGCCGCCGCTGATGAGTTGCAACTCTTTCCATTCAGTCTGGCCGGTCTTCACTTCAGTCGCCGGAACGCCAAGGAAATCGGCCACGACCAAGGCTTGCGAGGTCGACATACCGGTGCCGAGTTCGATACCAATGTGGCGCAGGGTAATGTGCCCTTCCGCGGTGAATTCGATGCTTGCCATCGGTGCTTCGGAGCCGGTACCGAAGTCTTTCTGGCAAATGGCGAAACCCACGCCGTACCAGTTATCCGGGTCTTCGGCCTCGCGCTGCTGTTTGATCGCGTCGCGATTTTTCCAGACGTCATGCGCGGCGGCCTTGTCGAGAATCTCGTGCAGGCGCAACGCACCCGCCGGCACTGCCCCCTGAGTGTTTTTCATGCCCGAGACCATGGCGTTTTTCTTGCGCAAATCGATGGCATCGATGCCGAGACGACCGGCAATTTCATCCACCATCATCTCGGTGGAAGCCATGCTTTGCAGGGTGCCGTAACCGCGCATCGAACCCGCTTCAACAGCGCGGGAATGATAGGCCGTGACCTGCAAATCGTTCTGCGGCATGTAGTAGATCGACTGCGCCGCCGTGGCGCCAACCGCCGCCACCGACGGGCTGTAGTTGACTCGTCCACCGCCGTCGACGCTCATCTCGGCGCGGAAAATCTTGAAACTGTGATCGGTCTTGTCCACTGCCAGTTGGTAGCGGATGTCGAACGAGTGACGTTTGATACCGCTCTGAAATTGTTCATAGCGATCGTTGGCCAAACGCACCGGCACACCGGCGCCGTACAACGCCGCGAGGGCGGCGTAGTAGACGAAAATGTTGTGGTCTTTGGAACCGTAACCCACGGTGTAGCCAGGGTGCATGTTCAAGTTGGCCAGGCCGAAACGCGACGGCGCGATCATCTTCGCGGTTTCGGTCGCCGCTTCCAGTGGGCACTGAGTCGCCACCACGAAATGCAGGGTTTTGGTCGCTGGATCGTACCAGCCGTTGCCGTTGTCCGGCTCCATGGCGGCCGGTTCAATGGACGGGGTTTTATAGCGCTCGTCGAACACCAGCCAGTTGTCTGGCGGCGCGTCGATCTGCTGCTTCATGCGTTCGGCGTAAAACAGCCCGCGCTCGGTCAGATTACCGTGCAGGTTCGGCTGGGAATTCCATACCGGACGGCGGTTGCGCAGCATCGGGAACAGGATCGAATCCTTGAGACTGGCGAACTCATCTTCGTCCGCCGAGGTCGCACCGCCGACCCGCACGTAGCGGAAGCTGCCATAGGGATCGCCTTCGTAGAACGGCACTTGGGCGCCGTAACGAATCGCTTTGTCATTGAATTTGAGTTTGGCCTTGGCCTGACGGAAGCGCTCGAAATCATTCCAGATCAGGATCGCCACCGGGTGACCGATGAACATCGGCACCTTGCCTTCCGGCAGCAGCGGATCAGGCGCGTGCTCTTCCGGAAAGACGATGCCGTCCTTGTCCAGGTCGGCGGCGGTGACGATGCGGTCGGGTTGCAACTCGGCACCAAGCCACGACAGGTCATAGCCTGCGTAGATGCGGTCGGCCTTGATAGTTTTCAGCAGCATGGCGTGGCCTTGCTGCTGGGGCCAGCCCGGCATGTCCTTGGCGCGGATGTCGCGGGCAAAGACCTTGCTGCCGCAGACCTTCGACAAGGCATCGTTGCGCGAGCGCGCCTTGCCGTTGTTACCAAGCCACTGCTCGGACGGCACGGTCACGCTGTTTTCCATCAAGGCGGCCAGCGCCTGGGTGCTAAGCGGTGTAAGCGTCACGCTCACACCCGCCACCAGCCCGCCCTGCAGGAATGAGCGCCGGGATATATCACGGTTGGACATGGATCATCCTCTGGGCGGTTATGGGACCGCCCTTCTGATTATGTACTGGAAATCTCGAGTCTTGCAGAAACCCTTTTTGACGATGCAAAGGGCTGTATTGACAGTGCAAAGCTGACCGAAAGGTTAACTTTAAAGGTTTATGCGCTCGCCGCAAACAACCCGCTGCAAAAAACTGACTAAAGAATCAATTTATTGCAGTTTTTCTGTTTATCGAGCGTATCGCGGCGGCATTGAGTGCACCCATACGCATGCGGTGTTGCTTATGTTGCCTTCGCAACCGAGAGTAATTCAGTGACAGGAAAGGAGGAAAAGCCAAATTTCAGACACAAAAAACCCCGGTCTTTCGACCAGGGTCTTTGCTATCGACTCGAATAAGCCAGTGGCTTTCTTCGTAGCTCCAAGGCGTTCAGTGGGCCTTGAGGCAGATATGGCGCAGCGGACGGGACTCGAACCCGCGACCCCCGGCGTGACAGGCCGGTATTCTAACCGACTGAACTACCGCTGCGTATCGCTTTGAGCTGACGCTCAATTAACTCGTCTGATTGAAAGCTCCGAGACTTTTCAATCTCTCTTTCAATCTCGAATCAGGGCAAACCTGACTCGGTAAATATGGCGCAGCGGACGGGACTCGAACCCGCGACCCCCGGCGTGACAGGCCGGTATTCTAACCGACTGAACTACCGCTGCGCGTCGGTGGAGGCTTTTAAGGGCTTCCATCTTGCTTTCACAAGACTCTCGGAAGTGGTGGGTGATGACGGGATCGAACCGCCGACATTCTGCTTGTAAGGCAGACGCTCTCCCAGCTGAGCTAATCACCCGTTTGCATCTCCGAGGCCGCGAAATTTACGCAGGTAGCGAACCTAAGTCAATAGCAGGATTGAAGTTTTTCTGAAAAAGACAAAATCGTGTCATTCCAGACAACTGCCAGACCGCTTTCGCGAGCAGGCTCGCCCCCACATTAGAAATGCATCCTGCCTGAAGACCCGCAAACTACTGTGGGAGCGAGCCTGCTCGCGATGAGGCCGGCACATTCAACATCAATCCATTGAAGCCAGTGTCTCAGTGCTATTCGCTGTAAATCATCTTCTTGGTCATGCCGCCATCGACCACAAACTCCTGGCCCGTGACGAACCCGGCGTTCTTCGACAGCAACCACGCGACCATCGCTGCAACGTCCTCGACCGTCCCTACCCTGCCCGCCGGATGCTGGGCATGGTCAGCCTCGGTGAGCGGTTCGGCACGCCGTACAGCAGGGTCCCGCGCATCGATCCAGCCAGGGCTGACCGCATTCACCCGAATTTCCGGTCCCAGGCTGATCGCCAAGGCATGAGTCAGGGCCAACAGACCGCCCTTGCTCGCCGCATAGGCCTCTGTGTCCGGTTCCGACTGCCCGGCGCGGGTCGAGACCAGATTGACGATCGCCCCGCTGTGAGCCCGCAGGTACGGCGCACAGTGCTTGGCCAAGAGCATCGGCCCACTTAGGTTCACCGCCAGCACCCGATTCCAGTACGCCAGGTCGAGGCTTTCCAGGGTGATGTTGTGCGGATCGGCCACTGCAGCGTTGCACACCAGCGCATCCAGACGCCCGAACTGCCCCAGCACCTCGGCGACACCCAACGCCACCTGCCCTTCATTGGACACATCCATGGCGATGAACCAGGCGTTGTCGCCGAGCACCTTCGCCACCTTCGAACCGCGCACGCGGTCCAGGTCCGTCAGCACCACCTGCCAGCCTTCACAGATCAGCCAGGCCGCAATCCCCAGACCAATGCCCCGCGCAGCACCGGTTACCAGTGCGACACGGCCATTGGTGCCGGTGCTCGGCGTGGACAACTCGATCACAAGGCCGCCAAGCCACGCGCCAGATCGGCTTGCAGGTCTGCCACATCTTCCAGACCGACCGCGACGCGGATCAAGCTGTCACGAATGCCCGCCGCTTCACGCTCTTGCGGCGCCAGACGACCGTGGGAGGTGGTGCTCGGGTGCGTGATGGTGGTCTTGGTGTCCCCCAGGTTGGCGGTGATGGAAATCAGACGCGTCGCATCGATAAAGCGCCAGGCGCCCTCTTTGCCGCCCTTGACCTCGAAACTCACGACCGCACCGAAGCCCTTCTGCTGACGTCGAGCCAGTTCGTGCTGCGGATGGCTCTTGAGACCGGCGTAATGGACTTTCTCGATGCCGTCCTGTTGTTCCAGCCATTCGGCCAGTTGCTGGGCGTTGGCGCAATGCGCCTTCATGCGCAGGCCCAGGGTTTCGAGGCCCTTGAGGAAGATCCAGGCATTGAAAGGGCTGAGGGTCGGCCCGGCGGTACGCAGGAACCCGACCACTTCTTTCATTTGCTCGCTGCGACCGGCCACTATGCCGCCCATGCAACGGCCCTGGCCGTCGATGAACTTGGTTGCCGAGTGCACGACGACGTCCGCACCCAGTTTCAGTGGCTGCTGCAACGCAGGCGTGCAGAAGCAGTTGTCGACCACCAGCATCGCGCCTTTGGCGTGAGCGATTTCCGACAACGCGGTGATGTCCACCAACTCGGCCAATGGATTGGATGGCGACTCGACGAACAGCAATTTGGTGTTGGACTTGATGGCCGCATCCCAGCCGGACAAATCCGCCAGGGGCACGTAATCGACCTCGACGCCGAAGCGCTTGAAGTATTTCTCGAACAGGCTGATGGTCGAGCCGAACACGCTGCGCGATACCAATACGTGATCGCCAGCACTGCACAGGCTCATCACCACGGCCATGATTGCAGCCATGCCGGTGGCCGTGGCGACAGCTTGCTCGGCGCCTTCCAGCGCGGCAATGCGCTCTTCGAACGCGCGCACGGTCGGGTTGGTGTAACGCGAATAAACGTTGCCCGGCACTTCGCCAGCAAAGCGCGCCGCCGCATCGGCAGCGGTACGGAATACATAGCTGGAGGTGAAGAACATCGGATCACCGTGTTCACCTTCCGGTGTACGGTGCTGACCGGCGCGTACGGCCAGGGTATCGAACGCTACGCCGTCGAGGTCGCTGTCCAGCCGACCGGCATCCCAATCCTGACTCATGCCGCCACTCCTTGATTCATTACTCTAATAAAGACATGCACCATCTGTAGGAGCGAGCTTGCTCGCGAAGAACTCAAGGGCGGCACACTGCTTCAGGGCAGCCGCGTTATCGTTGACGTCCATCGCGAGCAAGCTCGCTCCTACAGTGGCCAGCCGCGAGGTTGTTCGTTACTCAATTGTTATACAGATCAATGATCGCGCTGACTGCTTGCGTCTTGACCTTGGAGGCATCGTTACGGGCCTGCTCGATCTTGTTCAGGTAAGCCTCGTCGACGTCACCGGTGACGTAATGGCCGTCGAACACCGCGCAATCGAACTTGTCGATCTTGATCTTGCCGCCACCGACCGCTTCGATCAAGTCAGGCAGGTCCTGATAGATCAGCCAGTCAGCGCCGATCAGATCCGCCACGTCCTGAGTCGAACGGTTATGAGCGATCAGTTCGTGGGCGCTCGGCATGTCGATGCCGTAGACGTTCGGGTAGCGGACGGCCGGTGCGGCGGAGCAGAAGTAGACATTTTTGGCGCCGGCTTCACGGGCCATCTGGATGATCTGCTTGCACGTCGTACCGCGAACGATCGAGTCGTCCACCAGCATCACGTTCTTGCCGCGGAATTCCAGCTCAATGGCGTTGAGCTTCTGGCGTACGGATTTTTTCCGGGCAGCCTGCCCCGGCATAATGAAGGTCCGGCCGATGTAGCGGTTCTTCACGAAGCCTTCGCGGAACTTGACGCCCAAGTGGTTCGCCAGCTCCAGGGCCGCGGTGCGGCTGGTGTCCGGAATCGGGATGACCACGTCGATGTCGTGCTCTGGACGCTCGCGCAGGATTTTCTCGGCGAGCTTCTCGCCCATGCGCAGACGGGCCTTGTAGACCGATACGCCGTCGATGATCGAGTCCGGACGCGCCAGGTAGACGTGCTCGAAGATGCACGGGGTCAGGGACGGGTTGGTTGCGCACTGACGGGTGTGCAGCTTGCCCTCTTCAGTGATGTAGACCGCTTCGCCCGGTGCCAGGTCGCGAATCAGGGTGAAACCGAGCACGTCCAGGGAAACGCTTTCGGAGGCGATCATGTACTCGACGCCTTCGTCGGTGTGACGCTGGCCGAAGACGATCGGGCGGATGCCGTGCGGATCGCGGAAACCAACGATGCCGTAACCGGTCACCATCGCGACGACCGCGTAACCACCGACGCAGCGGTTGTGCACGTCGGTGACGGCCGCGAATACGTCTTCTTCGGTTGGCTGCAACTTGCCACGCTGGGCCAGCTCGTGCGCGAACACGTTGAGCAGCACTTCCGAATCGGAGTTGGTGTTGACGTGGCGCAGGTCAGATTCGTAAATCTCCTTCGCCAGCTGTTCAACGTTGGTCAGGTTACCGTTATGCGCCAGGGTGATGCCATAAGGCGAGTTGACGTAAAACGGTTGAGCTTCGGCCGAGGTCGAACTGCCCGCGGTCGGATAACGCACATGGCCAATGCCCATGTGCCCGACCAGGCGCTGCATGTGACGCTGATGGAACACGTCACGTACCAGGCCATTGTCCTTGCGCAGGAATAACCGGCCATCATGGCTGGTGACAATACCGGCAGCGTCCTGGCCGCGGTGCTGGAGGACGGTTAGCGCGTCATACAGCGCCTGATTGACGTTCGACTTACCGACGATACCGACGATGCCACACATGCGACGCAACCCCTACTTAATGGATCTGAACTGAACACAACTTACTGAGGTGTTTTGACCATCGGCAAGAGGTGCTCCTTGAACGGTATCTCAGCGGGTACGCTGATACCGCTGGCAAGCCACTGACTGCTCCACCCAAGGATCAGGTTTTTGGACCAGTCTGCAACCAATAGAAATTTTGGCACGAGCTGTGACTGTTGCCACCACCCGTCCTGCTGTACCGGCCCCAGGCTCAACAGCCCGACGGCCACGACCACCAGCAGCACGCCACGCGCGGCGCCGAAGGCCATGCCGAGGAATCGATCGGTCCCGGATAGCCCGGTGACGCGTACCAACTCGCCGATAAGATAATTGATCATTGCGCCCACGATTAAGGTGGCGACAAACATGATGGCACAGCCCGTGATCACACGAGCCGATGGCGTTTGGATGTATCCGCCGAGGTACTCGGACAATGAACCACCGAACATCCAGGCGACAACTCCTGCGATGATCCAGGTCACCAGCGATAGTGCTTCCTTGACGAAGCCGCGGCTCAAACTGATCAATGCGGAGATGGCGACGATTGCAACGATCGCCCAGTCAACCCAGGTAAATGGCACAGTGCAGCCTACAGACGGATAAGGCGGCGCATTTTAGCAGAGCCCATGCTTATCGGTAAGCTGCGATTGTCAGTGCATTTCAAATAGAGGCAATAGCATACGCCCCTGTAGCAGCTGGCGCAGCCTGCGTCCGGCGGAGCAGCAGCCGTAAAATCAGGCAAATCGGTGTATCAGGTACACCAGGCAAGCTGGCATTACGACTGCTTCGCAGCCGGACGCAGCCTCGCAGGCTCGGCAGCTGCTACAAAGTTCGCGGTGCTTGTTAACCGCGCTCCGGCTGGAAACGCACCACAAACCCCTTGAGGTTCTGTTGGCGGCTCAACAGGTCACGCAGGCGATCGGCTTCTGCACGCTCGATCAGCGGCCCGACAAACACCCGATTTTTGCCATCTGCGGTGCGGATGTAGGCGTTGTAACCCTGGCTGCGCAAGGTTTTCTGCAGACTTTCTGCACTTTCACGACTCGACAGGCTGGCCAGCTGCACCGACCAGCTGACCGACAGGCCATTGGCATCGACGCGACTTTGCGTGGTGTCCGGCTTGCCCGGTGCGGCCGTGATGGGCTGGGCAGGCGGTGTGGCAGACTTGGCGACCGGAGGCGGTGTGGATGACTTGGCGACCGGAGGCGGCGTGACCGCTTTGGCGACAGGCACACTCGGTGCAATCGGCGTCAACGGCGCTTCTTGCTGAGCGATCTCGTCATCACTCGGCACCGGCTCTTGGGGCAACGCCTGCGGCTCAGGCACTACCACCGGCTCGACCTGGACTTGCGGCACCGAAGGCGCTTGCGGCGCAGCCGGGGCGTCGACGATCACCTGACGCTGTTCATCCTGGCGGGAAAACAGCATGGGCAGGAAAATCACCGCCAGCGCCACCAGAACCAGGGCGCCGACCATGCGCTGCTTGTATGCCTTATCCAGCAATGCCATTTGCCGCTTCCTCCGTGGAGCGCCGAGCCAGCCAATCGAGGGCCTCGGCGACACAATAAAATGATCCGAACAACAGAATCTCGTCGTCGCTCGTCGCCAGCGCGCACTGCCCTTCCAAAGCAGCAGCGACGCTGTCATAAGATGTGACCGACGCGCCAAGAGACTGCAACGCAGCCTGCAAGTCGGCGACCGGGCGCGCTCGCGGTGAATCCAGCGGCGCGACGGCCCAATGCTGGACACTAGCACTCAATTCACCGACAACACCATCGAGATCCTTGTCCGCCAGCAAGCCGAACACCGCCAGTCGCTTGCCTGCGGGCGGGCGACTGGCCAGACGGCGCGCCAAGTACTCTGCCGCATGCGGGTTATGCCCCACATCCAGCAACAGGTTAAGACGCTTGCCCTGCCAGTCGAACTGACGGCGATCAAGACGACCCACCACCCGTGTCGCTTTCAGGGCATCAATAATCTGCGCATCCACCCAAGGCAAACCGAGCAACAGATAAGCCTGCAGCGCCAGCGCAGCGTTTTCCATGGGCAGATCGAGCAACGGCAGATCATGCAACTCGACCACACGCCCTTGAGCGTCCAGACCGCGCCATTGCCAGTCGTGATCGGTCACACCGAGATCAAAGTCGCGCCCACGCAGGAAAAACGGGCAGGCCAGCTCGCGCGCTTTATCCAGCAGAGGTTGCGGAGGATTCAGGTCACCACAGAGCGCAGGCGCGCCCTGGCGGAAGATGCCGGCTTTCTCAAAAGCCACGGATTCACGGGTATTGCCCAGATAGTCCGCATGATCGACGCCAATACTGGTGACCAGCGCCATGTCGGCGTCCACCACGTTTACCGTGTCCAGACGTCCACCCAGCCCGACTTCCAGCACCACCGCATCAAGCCCTGCCTGTTCAAACAGCCAGAACGCCGCCAGGGTGCCCATTTCGAAGTACGTCAGGGAAGTGTCGCCACGCCCTGCCTCAACCGCTGCAAAGGCTTCGCACAGCTCGGCGTCAGTGGCTTCGACGCCATTGACCTGCACCCGCTCGTTGTAACGCAGCAGGTGCGGAGAATTGTAGACACCGACGCTCAGGCCCTGCGCCCGCAGCAACGAAGCCACGAATGCACAGGTAGAGCCTTTGCCGTTGGTACCGGTGACCGTGATCACCCGAGGCGCCGGCTTGCCCAGTCCCATGCGGGACGCTACCTGTTGCGAGCGCTCCAGCCCCATGTCGATGGCTGAAGGGTGCAACTGCTCAAGGTAGGCGAGCCACTCGCCAAGGGTGCGTTGGGTCATAGGTTGGCAGGTACCGGTGGCACTACGATGGGTTCGATTGGCGCGGCAACGAATTTCGGCGTCGGCAGGCCCATCATTTGTGCCAGCAGGTTGCCCAGACGCGGACGCAGTTCCTGACGGTGAATGATCATGTCGATTGCGCCGTGTTCCAGCAGGAACTCGCTGCGCTGGAAGCCTTCTGGCAGTTTTTCGCGCACGGTTTGCTCGATCACGCGCGGACCGGCGAAGCCGATCAGGGCTTTCGGCTCACCGACAATCACATCGCCCAGCATCGCCAGACTGGCGGAAACACCGCCGTACACCGGATCGGTCAGCACGGAGATGAACGGAATGCCTTCTTCACGCAGACGCGCCAGCACCGCGGAGGTCTTGGCCATTTGCATCAGGGAGATCAGGGCTTCCTGCATCCGCGCACCACCGGAGGCGGCGAAGCAGATCATCGGGCATTTGTTTTCCAGGGCGTAGTTGGCGGCGCGAACAAAACGCTCCCCAACGATGGCGCCCATCGAACCACCCATGAAGGAGAATTCGAAGGCCGAAACCACAACCGGCATGCCCAGCAAGGTACCGCTCATGGAGATCAGCGCGTCTTTTTCGCCCGTCTGCTTCTGGGCAGCGGTCAGGCGATCCTTGTACTTCTTGCCGTCGCGGAATTTCAGACGGTCAACCGGCTCCAGGTCCGCGCCCAGTTCGGCACGGCCGTCGGCGTCGAGGAAGATGTCGATGCGCGCGCGTGCGCCGATACGCATGTGGTGGTTGCACTTGGGGCAAACGTCCAGGGTTTTTTCCAGCTCTGGACGATACAGCACAGCCTCGCAAGACGGGCATTTGTGCCACAAACCTTCAGGCACCGAGCTCTTCTTGACCTCGGAACGCATGATCGAAGGGATCAGTTTGTCTACTAACCAGTTGCTCATGCTTTCTTTCTCCAGTACCGGCGGCCCGAACGCTTTGGTTCGCAGCCCCGCGTATGCCCTTGAGCTAAATTCATGTGTGCGGCGATGATTGATGGGTTGCCACGGTCAGCGCGAGACTTGACCTGCGTGCAACCCAACCATCCTAAGCCCTGCCTGCTTTGTGCAAGTGCAGTTATGGACGGCGGCAGTCTGCCAGCCGTCACATCAACGTCTGGATCAAAAGATCGCAGCCTCGTTTCACTCGACAGCTCCTACAACCGCTTTAATGAACGCCTGAATCTTTGCGTGATCCTTGATCCCTTTGCTCGCTTCTACCCCTCCACTGACGTCCACGGCATAAGGCCGAACCCGTGCAATCGCCTCGGCGACGTTATCGGCGTTCAGGCCGCCGGCGAGGATAATCGGTTTGCTCAACCCTTGCGGTATCAGTGACCAGTCGAAAGCTTCGCCAGTTCCGCCCGGCACGCCTTCAACATAAGCATCCAGCAGAATGCCGCTGGCGCTTGGAAAGGTATCGCACGCCGCCGCAATGTCATCCCCGGCCTTGACCCGCAGGGCCTTGATGTATGGCCGATGCCAGCCTTCGCACTCGGCGGCGCTTTCATCACCGTGAAATTGCAACAGGTCCAGCGGCACGGCGTCGAGGATTTCGCCCAACTCACAGCGACTGGCATTGACGAACAAACCCACGGTGGTCACGAAGGGCGGCAAGGCCTGAATGATTGCCCTCGCCTGCTGAAACGTCACCGCCCGCGGGCTTTTGGCGTAAAACACAAAACCAATGGCATCGGCCCCCGCCTCGACCGCCGCCAACGCATCCTCTATGCGGGTAATCCCGCAAATCTTGCTGCGAACGGCTGACATGTCAATAGAACCTCAAGGCAAATCCGGGGAAGTGCCGGATGGTAACAAAAGCGTTCGAAGGCGTCAGCCGTCAAGTTCCGTGAAACCGGTCAGGAAGTGTGGGCCGATGTAACGCTCGGGCAATTCGAACTCATCGCGGTACTCGACCTGCACCAGATACAGGCCGAACGGATGCGCCGTCACCCCGCCAGAACGGCGAATGCGACTTTCCAGCACTTCTTTCATCCACTCCACCGGACGCTCGCCGGCGCCGATAGTCATCAACACACCCGCAATGTTGCGCACCATATGGTGCAGGAACGCGCTGGCGCGGATGTCCAGTACGATCATCTTGCCGTGGCGCGTGACGCGCAGGTGATGCAGCTCCTTGATTGGCGATTTGGCCTGGCATTGGCCGGCGCGGAAAGCGCTGAAGTCGTGGGTGCCGACCAGGTACTGGGCAGCCTCGGCCATGCGCTCGACGTCCAGCGGCCGGTGGTTCCAGGTGATTTCTTCGTTCAGGTGCGCGGGACGGATCTGATCGTTGTAGATCACGTAGCGATAACGCCGCGCAATGGCCTTGAACCGCGCATGAAAATGCGCCGGCATGACCTTGGCCCAACTGACGCTCACGTCGTGGGGCAAGTTGATATTGGCACCCATGACCCAGGCTTTCATCGAACGCTCGACCTGCGTGTCGAAATGCACCACCTGTCCGCAAGCATGCACGCCGGCGTCAGTGCGCCCGGCGCAGAGCAGCGACACAGGTGAGTCGGCGACTTTGGACAGAGCCTTTTCCAGGGTTTCCTGGACCGTGAGCACGCCGGAGGCCTGGCGCTGCCAGCCGCGATAACGCGAACCTTTGTATTCAACGCCCAACGCGATCCGGAAAAAGCCGTCGGCCGCCTGTTCGGCGGCCGGGTTATCTATATTTGCCAAGGAGTGACAGCCTGCTGATGTACGCAAAGGCGGGCATTATAAGGCCGCCGGACGGGGATGCCAGTGGTGGTTGGTTGAAGATCAAAAGATCGCAGCCTTCGTCAGCTCCTACCGAGATCGGCGTAGGAGCTGCCGAAGGCTGCGATCTTTTGATCTTCAACCAAACACCATCGCATCCCCACACAAACAAAAACGGCAGCCTTGATGGGCTGCCGTTTTGTTTACGCCGTGTCGATGACTCAAGCCAGACGCGAAAGCATTTCCCTGGCTTCGCTCTTCTGGCCGGCATCGCCTTCAGACACCACCTCATTGAGGATATCCCGAGCGCCATCGTTATCGCCCATGTCGATGTAGGCCTGGGCCAGATCGAGTTTTGTAGCGACTTCGTCAGTGCCGGAAAGGAAATCGAATTCCGGTTCGTCGCCCGCGGAGGCCAAAGCGTCTTCCGCGGTGAAGGTCGGCTCGCCAATGCTGGAAGACAACTTTTCAAGCTCGGCGTTGACATCATGCAGCTCAGCAGCGAAGGCGTCCGGCGCGTCGAGAGTGTCCATGTCGTCGGCCAGCGACAGGTCGAAGTCGCCCGGCAGGTCCAGATCGTCCGGCACTGCAGGGACAACTGGCGCTTTAGCGGCAGGCGTGTCCTTGAGGTCATCATCCAGGTTCAGCAGGAAATCGTCTTCGGCCAAGGTCGCTAGAGAGGCATCGCCACCGAGGTCCATATCCAGATCGAAGTCCGACAGGTCATCAAGGTTTTCCTTGATTTCGGTGTGCTGCTGCAACACCGACTCGAAGCTCAAATCGTCGTCTTGCGGGAAGTCGCCCAGCTCGGCAGCCGTTTCTGGCTCGGGTTCCGGCGCAACCACCGCAGGCGAGGCGACTTCCAGATCATCCAGACTCAGATCAAAGGCGCTGTCAAAATCGTCGTCGGCCAAGGCCGGTTCCGGCGCTTGCGGCTCGTCCAGCAACAAGTCCTTAACGTATTGCGCGTCCAGTTCGGCCGCGACGGCGGCGGCAGCGATGCCACCGGCAGCCACGAGAACCATGGCCGGGAAGCGGCTTTTCAGCTGTTCGACTTGAGCATAGTTGTCACCATTGGCGACCAATTGGCGCTCCTGGGCGACGAACGCATCGCGATCGCCCTGCTGACCGTAGACTTCCATCAGTTTCAGGCGCAGATCACTGCGTTGCGGCTCTTGCTTGATGCCTTCCTCAAGCAACGCCGCCGCCTGATTCAATCGACCGGCGGCAATGTGCGACTGAGCCTTGCCCAGTACGCCATCATCACGCTCGGCAGCAGGCGATACCAATGGCGCGGCAATCGGCGGCGTAACCACGACCGGTGCAATCACCGGAGCGCGTACGGGGGCGGGCGCTGGCGCGGGTGTCGGCACGGGCGTTGGTGTCGGTGCGGTCGCGAGTTTCACGCTCGGCGGTGGAACTTCCAGACCTTCGAAGCTGCTCTCCGGCAGGTCCTGCTCAACGGAAAACTCCTGCTCCTCAGACAAAGCCCGGGCCATGCGCAGATGCTTCTCGGCTTCTTGCTGGGCTTTGCGGCGACGGGCCAGCAACAGCAACAACAGCAACAGAATCACCGCACCGCCACCCGCCAGCCCCAGCAGGTACGGATTGGTCAGCAGGTCGTTGTATTGTTGCTCGTCGGACGCAACCGGTGCCGGTTCGATTGGCTTCTCGACCGGCGCTGGCGTGGCCTCAGGCGCAGTTGCGGCAGCGGCTGGCGTTGCCGGGGCAACCTCTGCAGGCGTTGTCGCAGGGCCGGCCACCAGTTCGGCCGATATCGGCGCCGGTGGCTGGGCAGTCGCAGCGGGTGCAGTGGCGCTCCCTTCTGCCTGCAACTTGGCCAATTGATTGTTCTTCAGTTCGATCAGACGTTGCAGCTTGTCCATCTGACTTTGCAGATCGGTCATGCGGCTTTTCAGTTCGGCATTGTCACGACGGGTCGTGTCGAGGCTTTCCTTGGTGACGGCCAGCTTGCTGCTCAGGTTCTTGGCATCGCCTGCGGCGCCCTTGCCAGAGCCCTTGCCAGTGCCGGCAGAGACCAGGCTCAGCGTGTCCTTGGCTGTTTTCGAAGAAGGGCCTTCACCGCGCGCGCGCTTGGTGGCGTCGAGTTGCTGCTGGCCGGTGCCAGGCTTCGCGACGTAACGACGCCCCTGACGCCACGCCGTATTCTGCGCGGCCACTTCAGCGATGGCTTTGGGTTGCGGCAGGCTGGTGCTCTGTGTCTGATCCGGTAGGCGCAGCACCTGACCGGTTTTCAGCCGGTTGATGTTGCCGCCGATAAAGGCATCCGGGTTCAGTGCCTGAATGGCCAGCATGGTTTGTTGAACCGAGCCACCATTGCGCACCTTCGCGGCGATTTCCCACAGGGTATCGCGCGGCGCCGTGGTGTGTTGGGTCGGTTGGGTCGCACCGGTGACTGGCGCCGTGACGGTTTGAGTCGGCGCAGGTTGCGCGGCCGCATCTACGGTTTGCGGCGAGAATTTGGACGGATCAAGCAGCACGCTGTAATCGCGCAGCAGGCGACCGTTGGGCCACATCACCTGAACCAGGAATTTCACCATCGGCTCGGAGAGGGGTTTGCTGGACGTCACACGCAGGATGCTTTTGCCGCTGGCGTTGAGCACCGGCGTAAAGGTCAGGTCATTGAGAAACGCCTGGCGATCGACACCGGCCTTGGCGAAATCATCGGGCGAAGCCAGGCTCGGCACCACTTCGGCAGCGGTGAGGTCCTTGACGTCGAGCAACTCGATTTCCGCCACCAGAGGCTGGTTCAGCGTCGACTTCAGGGTCAGTTCCCCGAGCCCGAGTGCATGCGCCATACCGGAGGACAGCGCCGAGGCGGCCGCAATTGCTAACACCAGTTTGCGAACTTGAACCATAGCCTCATCCTTTGTTTGAACATTCCTCGGCCAGCGAGAAGGAGTTGATAGCCGCTGCCGTAAGGCATTGCGCGCGGCGGCGAAGGGTCGTCACGCGCGATCATTTCATTCATGCCACGCGAAGCCACCAGGATGGCTCGCCTTCAGCAATCCGGCGGAGCATAGCGCTCGGCTAGATCCATAAGACAAATTGTTGCCAAGTATCTTTTACACAAGGTCTTTTATCAACAATTCAGCCACCTGCACAGCATTGAGCGCCGCGCCCTTGCGTACGTTATCTGACGTCAGCCACAAATTAAGTTCCGACAGGTCGTCGATACCCTGGCGAACCCGACCGACGTACACCACATCCTGCCCTACCGCGTCGCCTACCGCCGTCGGGTAATCGCCGGCTTCCACCAGCTCGATACCCGGTGCGTCCTCCAGGGCCGCGTTGACTTTCGCCAGGTCGACATCGCGCGCTGATTGCAAGGTCACGCTAAAGCTATCGCCAAAAAACACCGGGGCTTGAATGCAAGTCACGGAAATCTTTAATGAAGGCAACGCCATGACCTGACGCAGCTCGCGCACCAGGCGTTTTTCCAACAGCGTATGGCCTTGGTCATCAGGTTTGCCGACTTGCGCCAGCAGGTTGAAGGCCATCTGCCGATCGAAAAAAGTCGGCTCCAGTGGACGCACGTTCAGCAGCTCGGCGGTTTGCCGCGCCAGTTCGGTCACGGCTTCGCGCCCCTGGGCAGAGACCGCCAGACTGGCGGTCAAGTTGATGCGCTGCAGGTCGAGCAAACCGAGCAACGGCGCCAGCACCACCGCCAGTGTGGTGGCCGACGGGCTTGGGCTGCTGACCTGAAAAGGCTTTTTCAGACCGGCCAACACCTGCGCATTGGCTTCAGGTACCACTTGCGGTGCTTGATCGGCCGGCAAGGCGCCAGACAGATCGATCAGCGAGCATCCGGCCGCCGTGGCACGCGAGGCAAAACTCAGGGTCACCGCCGGGCCGGCCGCAAAGAAAACCAGCTGGACTTTGCTGAAATCGAACTCATCGACTTCCCGCACACGCACGTTCTTGCCGCGAAACGGTACCGAATGCCCGGCCGATTCGCTGCTGGCCAGCAGGTGCAGGTTGGCGACCGGGAAGTTGCGCTCTTCAAGAATCTGCACGAGCGTTTCGCCGACAGTACCGGTGGCGCCGATCACGGCAATATCAAAGGACTGGCTCATGGTTCTACCTCTGGCGAAACGGGGGGAGCGGCACTTTACCGGGTGGTGGGCATGCAGGCAATTCTGCCGGGGATATGTGCTGCCCATACCGGCCCCTTCGCGGGCAAGCCCGCTCCCACAGGTTTCATGGTGTACCCAAACCTTGTGCTCGACACCGAATACTGTGGGAGCGGGCTTGCCCGCGAAGGGGCCGGTATGGGCAACCGATCAAAATCAGGTTGCCAGAATAAAAAAACCCGCACCTCTTTCAAGGCGCGGGTTTTTTCATTGCATCAATCGATCAACGCTCAAGCAGAATCCGCAGCATGCGACGCAGCGGTTCGGCCGCGCCCCACAGCAGTTGATCGCCGACGGTGAACGCACCGACGTACTGCGTGCCCATATTCAGCTTGCGCAAACGGCCAACCGGTACGTTCAGGGTGCCGGTGACTTTCGTCGGGCTCAGTTCCTGAATGCTGACTTCACGCTGGTTCGGCACCAGTTTGACCCAAGGGTTGTGCTGGCTGATCAGCCCTTCGATATCGGCGATCGGCACGTCTTTATTCAGTTTGATGGTCAGCGCCTGGCTGTGGCAGCGCATCGCGCCGATGCGCACGCAAATACCATCGACCGGGATCGGGCTCTTGAAACGACCGAGGATCTTGTTGGTCTCGGCCTGGGCTTTCCACTCTTCACGGCTTTGACCGTTCGGCAGTTCCTTGTCGATCCACGGGATCAGGCTGCCAGCCAGCGGTACGCCGAAGTTTTCGGTCGGGTACGCGTCGCTGCGCATGGCTTCGGCGACACGGCGGTCGATGTCGAGGATGGCGCTGGCCGGGTCGGCCAGTTGATCCGCGACAGCCGCGTGGGTCGCGCCCATCTGCTTGATCAGTTCACGCATGTTCTGCGCGCCGGCACCGGAAGCTGCCTGATACGTCATGGCGCTCATCCACTCCACCAGACCGGCTTCAAACAGACCGCCCAGGCCCATCAGCATCAGGCTGACGGTGCAGTTGCCGCCGATGTAGTTCTTGGTGCCCGCGTCGAGCTGCTGGTCGATGACCTTGCGGTTCACCGGATCCAGCACGATCACCGCGTCATCCTGCATGCGCAGGCTGGAAGCGGCGTCGATCCAGTAACCCTGCCAGCCGGCTTCGCGCAGCTTCGGGAAGACTTCGCTGGTGTAGTCGCCACCCTGGCAGGTCAGAATCACGTCGAGGGTTTTCAGCTCTTCAATGCTGTAAGCGTCCTTGAGCGGAGCAATGTCCTTGCCCACGGACGGGCCTTGGCCACCGACATTGGAAGTGGTGAAAAACACCGGCTCGATAAGATCGAAATCCTGCTCTTCCAGCATCCGCTGCATGAGCACGGAACCGACCATACCGCGCCAACCGATCAGACCTACACGTTTCATCGCAACTACACCTTCTTGAAAAGTGGGCCGCTGCCTTCGAAGTTGAAAGTGGCAGCGGGCCCGAGAGATTACAGATTCCGCAGCGCGGCGACTACTGCGTCACCCATTTCCTGCGTACCGACTTTAGTGCAACCGGCCGACCAGATGTCACCCGTGCGCAGGCCCTGATCCAGCACCAGGCTCACGGCTTTCTCGATCGCATCCGCCGCATCCTGCAGATTGAAGCTGTAACGCAACATCATCGACACCGACAAAATGGTCGCCAGCGGGTTGGCAATGCCTTTGCCCGCGATGTCCGGCGCCGAACCGTGGCACGGCTCGTACATGCCTTTGTTGTTGGTATCCAGGGATGCCGACGGCAGCATGCCGATGGAACCGGTGAGCATCGACGCCTGGTCGGAAAGAATGTCACCAAACATGTTGTCGGTCACGATCACGTCGAACTGCTTCGGTGCGCGCACCAGTTGCATCGCGGCGTTGTCGACGTACATGTGGCTCAGTTCGACTTCCGGGTAATCCTTGGCCACTTCCTCGACGATTTCACGCCACAGCTGGCTGGACGCCAGGACGTTGGCCTTGTCCACCGAGCACAGCTTCTTGCCACGCACCATCGCCATGTCGAAACCGACACGGGCGATGCGGCGGATTTCGCTTTCGCTGTACGGCAGGGTGTCGTAGGACTGACGCTCGCCGTTTTCCAGGGTGCGGGTGCCGCGTGGCGCGCCGAAGTAAATGCCGCCGGTCAGTTCGCGAACGATCAGAATGTCCAGGCCGGCAACGATTTCCGGTTTCAGGCTCGAAGCCTCGGCCAGTTGCGGGTACAGGATCGCCGGACGCAGGTTGCCGAACAGGCCCAGTTGCGCACGAATCTTCAGCAGACCGCGCTCAGGGCGAATGTCACGCTCGATGGCGTCCCATTTCGGGCCGCCCACGGCGCCCAGCAGCACAGCGTCGGCTGCGCGGGCACGGTCCAGGGTTTCGTCAGCCAGTGGCACGCCGTGCTTGTCGATGGCTGCGCCGCCGATGACGTCGTGGCTCAGTTCAAAACCCAGGCTGTACTTATCGCTGGCCAGCTCCAGCACCTTGACCGCTTCGGCCATGATTTCCGGGCCAATACCGTCACCTGGGAGAATCAGAATCTGCTTGCTCATGCTTTCCTCATGTCATCAGTCGGTGCGCCCGTGAGCACACCCGGAAAAATTCTATCGTTCAGCGCTTATCGTTCAGCCATCAGCACCAGCACATCTGTACTGAATGAACCATCGGCCTCAATCTCAAAATAGTCACGTACTTCATTGCCCATCGACTGCTGCAACTCGAGGATTGCCGCGCGCATCACCTGGGGTGTGCGCATGCGCTCGACCCAGGAGTTGTACTCCAGACGCAGCCGTTGACGCGTGGTGCTGCGCGTGTGCAACCCCGCTTCGCTGACCTGACGCAACCACTCGCCGGCGGAATAATCGCGCACATGGCTGGTGTCGCGCAGCACCTCGACGCTTTGCAGGTAAGTGTCGAACAACGGACTGCCCGGTGACAACACGTCAATGAACGCCGCCACGCCGCCCGGTTTCAGCACCCGACGAACTTCGCGCAGGGCCAGGCCGAGATCGCTCCAATGGTGCGCCGAATAACGGCTAAAGACGAAATCGAACTCGCCATCGGCAAATGGCAGGCGCTCGGCGGCACCGAGTACGGTGGACACATTGCTTAAGCCACGATCCACAGCGGCACCGGCGACCACGTCAAGCATCTGCTGGGACAGGTCGTAAGCCACGACTTCCTTGACCAGCGAGGCCACGTGAAAACTCACATGACCGGCGCCGCACCCCAGGTCCAGCACTCGGGCATCGCCCTGCCCTGCCAGTTCGGCTTGTAGCAGCGCAAATTCGGTGCCTTGAGCGTGAACGGCGCTGCTCAGGTAGGCCGCGGCCTGTTCACCGAATTGCTTTTGGACTACCTGGCTGTGCTGGGGGGTGCTGGTCATGGGACTTCCTTTTTGGGGGTGAGTCTTGCGGTGTTTATTCGGGCCTCTTCGCGAGCAGGCTCGCTCCCACAGGGGATCGCATTTCAAATGTGGGAGCGAGCCTGCTCGCGAAGGCGTCATCAGCCTTACGCAGAATTATGCGTCGCGAAACAACCACGGCTGGCTCGCGCGATGCTTGGCCTCAAACGTCGCAATCGCCTCGTGGTCCTGCAAGGTCAGGCCAATATCGTCCAGACCGTTGAGCAGGCAATGCTTGCGGAACGCGTCGATTTCGAAGCTCAACACCTTGCCATCCGGACTGGTCACGGTCTGGGCTTGCAGATCGACCTGCAACTGATAGCCAGGCGTAGCTTCAACCTGCTGGAACAACTCATCCACTTCAGCGTCGCTCAAGATGATCGGCAGCAAGCCGTTCTTGAAGCTGTTGTTGAAGAAGATGTCGGCGTAGCTCGGCGCGATGATGCTGCGGAAACCATATTCTTCAAGCGCCCATGGCGCGTGCTCGCGGCTGGAGCCGCAACCGAAGTTTTCACGGGCCAACAATACGCTGGCACCTTGGTAACGCTCCGCGTTAAGGACGAAATCCTTGTTCAGCGGACGCTTGGAATTGTCCTGGTACGGCTGCCCCACATCCAGATAGCGCCATTCATCGAACAGGTTCGGGCCAAAACCCGTGCGCTTGATCGATTTCAAGAATTGCTTCGGGATGATCTGGTCGGTGTCGACGTTGGCACGATCCAAAGGCGCGACAAGACCAGTGTGCTGGGTAAAAGCTTTCATGCTGCGCTCCTTTAGATCAATTCACGGACGTCGACGAAACGACCGTTCACAGCGGCGGCGGCGGCCATGGCCGGACTGACGAGGTGGGTACGGCCACCGGCGCCCTGACGGCCTTCGAAGTTACGGTTGGAGGTCGATGCACAATGCTCGCCCGACTCCAAACGGTCCGGGTTCATCGCCAGGCACATTGAGCAACCGGGTTCACGCCATTCGAAACCGGCGTCGAGGAAAATCTTGTCCAGGCCTTCGGATTCCGCCTGAGCCTTCACCAGACCCGAACCCGGCACCACGATGGCCTGCTTGATGGTCGATGCCACTTTGCGGCCCTTGGCGATGACAGCTGCAGCGCGCAGGTCTTCGATCCGCGAGTTGGTGCAGGAACCGATGAACACGCGGTCCAGCTGAATGTCGGTGATCGCCTGATTGGCGGTCAAACCCATGTACTTCAAGGCGCGTTCGATGGAGCCGCGTTTAACCAGGTCCATCTCCTGAGCCGGATCCGGCACGTTCTGGTCGACAGCCAACACCATCTCCGGTGACGTGCCCCAGCTGACTTGCGGTTTGATCTGGGTCGCGTCGAGTTCGACGATGGTGTCGAATTTGGCGTCCTTATCGGTCACCAGGTCTTTCCAGGCTTCGACGGCCAAGTCCCATTCCGCGCCCTTCGGAGCAAATGGACGACCCTTCACGTAGGCCACGGTTTTTTCGTCTGCAGCCACCAGGCCTACGCGAGCGCCAGCCTCGATGGACATGTTGCAGATGGTCATGCGGCCTTCAACGGACAAATCGCGAATCGCGCTACCGGCGAATTCGATGGCATGACCGTTACCGCCGGCGGTGCCGATTTTGCCGATGACCGCGAGGACGATGTCCTTGGCGGTCACGCCGAACGGCAGTTTGCCTTCGACGGAGACCAACATATTCTTCATTTTCTTGGCAACCAGGCACTGAGTGGCGAGCACGTGCTCGACCTCGGAAGTGCCGATACCGTGAGCCAGAGCACCGAACGCGCCGTGGGTCGAGGTATGGGAGTCGCCGCAGACCACGGTCATGCCCGGCAAAGTCGCGCCCTGCTCCGGGCCGATGACGTGAACGATGCCTTGACGCACATCATTCATCTTGAATTCGACAATGCCATATTCATCGCAGTTATCGTCGAGGGTCTGAACCTGCAAACGCGAGACCTCGTCGGCAATGGCTGCGATGCCGCCCTTGCGTTCCGGGGTAGTCGGTACGTTGTGGTCCGGGGTTGCGATGTTGGCATCGATGCGCCAAGGCTTGCGCCCTGCCAGGCGCAAGCCTTCAAAGGCTTGCGGCGAAGTCACTTCGTGGATGATGTGACGATCGATGTAGATCAGCGCAGAGCCATCGTCGCGCTGTTTAACCAAATGCGAATCCCAGAGCTTGTCGTAGAGCGTTTTGCCGGCCATCAGACGGTTTCCTCATCAGCTTGTTTCTATGCCCCGGGTTTTGGAAATTCAATAACCCCTTGGCTTGTGAGGTCGATCCTAGGGGGTTACATTAAATAACTCAAATTCATATTTTTCATGCTTTGGATAACCAACTGGAATACAACAATGGACCTGGCCAACCTCAACGCTTTTATCGCGATTGCCGAGACCGGGAGCTTTTCCGGCGCGGGCGAACGGCTGCACCTGACCCAGCCCGCGATCAGTAAACGTATCGCCGGGCTCGAGCAGCAATTGAAGGTGCGACTGTTTGACCGATTGGGCCGCGAAGTGAGCCTGACAGAGGCTGGCCGCGCCTTGCTGCCGCGGGCCTATCAGATTCTGAATGTGCTGGATGACACCCGTCGGGCCCTGACCAATCTCACCGGCGAAGTGACTGGCCGCCTGACCCTGGCCACCAGTCACCACATCGGCCTGCATCGCTTGCCGCCCTTATTACGGGAGTTCACCCGACGTTACCCACAGGTAGCGCTGGATATTCAGTTCCTCGATTCGGAAGTGGCCTACGAAGAAATCCTCCATGGCCGCGCCGAACTGGCGGTGATTACCCTGGCGCCGGAGCCCCATACGCTGGTCAAGGCCACGCCGGTGTGGGACGACCCGCTGGACTTCGTGGTCGCCCCCGAGCATTCGCTGATCAGCAACGGTGCGGTCAGCCTGGCAGATATCGCCCTGCACCCGGCAGTGTTCCCCGGCGGCAACACCTTCACTCATCACATCGTCCAGCGCCTGTTCGAGGCTCAGGGCCTGACGCCGAACATCGCCATGAGTACGAATTATTTGGAAACCATCAAAATGATGGTCTCGATCGGCCTGGCCTGGAGCGTCTTGCCGCGCACCATGCTTGACGATCAGGTTGCGCGAATACCTTTGCCGGGCATACAACTCACTCGCCAGCTAGGCTATATCCTGCACACAGAACGGACACTGTCGAACGCGGCACGGGCCTTTATGGCCCTGCTGGATGCACAAATCGATCTGCCAGGGAAACAAGGCTAAGGTGTGCTACTTCTTATAGAGCCGCGAAACCCTGTGCCTAACGCCCCTTTCTGCCCAAGGCTTGCCAATGCCGAAATCTGTTGATCGTATTCCGCCGATGCCGCATATACAGGCGCTTGACCCGAAACGGTCCGAGCAAAGCTGGGAAAGCGCGCCGCAATTGCTGGCAGCCCTCAACGGCGCACGTTTGGGCGCGTGGTACTGGGACATCGAACGTGGGCAGATCAGCTGGTCCCGGGGCACCCAGGCATTGTTCGGTTTCGATCCCCGGCAACCCTTGCCGGCCGATCTGGAATACCTGGATTTGGTGCCCCCGGAGGATCGGGCAAAGACCGTTCGCGCCTTCCACGCCGTGATCGCCGGCGCGCCGCTGGAACAGGCGATGCACCACCGTATCCGTTGGCCCGACGGCAGCCTGCACTGGCTGGAGATCAACGGCAGCCTGCTGCCGGACAAACACGGTCGGCCCAGAATGATCGGCGTGATCCGCGAAATCACCCACCAGCGCCAGCGCGAACAAGCACTGAGCAGCTCGGAAAAACGCTTCGCGACATTGTTTCACCTGTGCCCGAATATGGTGCTGCTGACCCGCCAGGATGATGGCCTGATCACCGAGGCCAACCAGTATTTCGAAAGCCTGTTCGGCTGGCCGGTGCAGAATGCCATTGGTCGTACCACCCTTGAACTGGGCCTGTGGGTACACCCGGATCAACGGGAAAAACTGGTCAAGGCCACCAAGGCCAAAGGCGAATTGATCAGCATGGAGGTGCAGTTCCGCGCCAGCAATGGCCAGATTCACGACGGCATCCTCAGTGCGCAAAAGGTCGAGCTCGAGGGCCAGCCTTATCTGCTGAGTACCTTCCTCGATACCACCGAAAGCAAAGCCGCCGAGCAAGCCCTCAAAGACAGCCAGGAACGTCTCGACCTGGCCCTGGATTCAGCACAACTCGGCACCTGGGACTGGCACATTCCCAGCGGTATGCTTTACGGCTCGGCCCGCGCCGCCCAGCTGCACGGGCTGGAAGCCATACCTTTCCATGAATCTTTCGAAGAGTTTTTCGAAGGCGTCCCCGGCGAAGAACGCGACACCATGCGCGACGCCTACCGCAGCCTGCGCGAGGGCCCGGCCGGCAACTATCAGCTGACCTACCGCGTGCAGCTGCCGGACGGCAGTACCTGCTATCTGGAAAGCCGCGCCCGCCTCTATCGCGATGAAAACGGCGTCCCGCTGCGCATGGCGGGCACCCTCCTTGACATCACCGATCAGGTAGAACGCGAAGAGCGACTGGTGGCATCAGAAGAGAAGTTCGCGACGCTGTTCCAGGTCAGTCCGGACCCGATCTGCGTGACCCGTCAGGACTCGGGCCAGTTCATCGAGATCAATTCCAGTTTCACGCAAACGTTCGGCTGGAGCGCCGCCGACGTGATTGGCCATAGCGCCGATGAAATCGGCCTGTGGGATGCCTCGGCGAAAAGCCTGCAACGGATCGAGCAGGTCATCCGCGAACAGGGCCTCAATAACGTGGCGATCCAGGTCCAGCACAAAGACGGACAGTCCCTGACCTGCGTGATTTCGAGCCGTCAGATCAGCGTCGGCGATCAACCGTGCATCGTCACCACCTTGCGCGACATCACCCAACAGCAACGCTCCGAAGCGGCGCTCAAGGCCAGCGAAGAGAAGTTCGCCAAGGCGTTCCACTCCAGCCCTGACGCGATCACCATCACCGAGCGCGACACCGGGCGTTATCTGGAGGTCAACGACGGCTTCTGCCGCCTGACGGGCTACCGCGCCGATGAAGTGATCGGCCGCACCGTGTATCAAGTCGGTATCTGGGCCGAAGAGAAACAACGCTCGGCGCTGCTGTCCGAGCTACAGATCAAGGGCCGGGTGCATCATCAGGAAATGCTCGGGCGCAATAAACGCGGCGAGTTGCTGACCGTCGAAGTCTCGGTGGAACCCATTACCCTGAATGAAACAGCTTGCCTGCTGCTGACCGCACGAGACGTCAGCCTGCTGAAAAACGCCGAGGCACAGATCCGTCACCTGGCCTACCACGACCCACTGACCAATCTGCCCAACCGCGCACTCCTGATGGATCGCCTGAGCCAGCAGATCGCCCTGCTCAAGCGCCACAACCTGCGCGGGGCTTTGCTGTTTCTCGATCTCGATCACTTCAAGCACATCAATGATTCGCTGGGTCATCCGGTGGGCGATACCGTACTGAAAATCATCACCGCGCGGCTCGAGGCCAGCGTGCGCATGGAAGACACCGTGGCGCGACTGGGCGGCGATGAGTTCGTCGTGCTCCTGAGTGGCCTGGAAGGCTCGCGCCACGAAGTCAGCGAACAGGTTCGGGAACTGGCGGACACCTTGCGCGAACTGCTGTCCGAACCGATGTTCCTCGACGGGCAACGCCTGCAAGTGACACCGAGCATCGGCATCGCGCTGATTCCCGACCATGGATCCACGCCCACCGACCTGCTCAAACGCGCCGATATCGCCCTCTATCGGGCCAAGGATTCGGGTCGCAACACCACGCAGATGTACCACAACACCATGCAGAAGGCCGCCAGCGAACGCCTGCGCATGGAAACCGACCTGCGCCTGGCGCTTTCACGGGGCGAATTTCGCGTGCATTACCAACCTCAGGTGGATGCCCGCACCAACCGCATCGTCGGCGCCGAAGCACTGGTGCGCTGGAACCATCCGCAGCTCGGCGAACAATCGCCTACTGAGTTCATCAAGGTGCTGGAAGACAGCGGGCTGATTCTCGAGGTCGGCACCTGGATCGTCGATGAAGCCTGCGAAGCCTTCAAACTGTTGATGACCCGGGGGTTGATAGACCCGCTCGACTTCAGCCTGTGCGTCAACATCAGCCCACGACAGTTCCGCCAGAACGACTTCGTCGAACGCATCGAACACAGCCTCGTCAGCCATGGCCTGCCCTGCTCGTTGCTGAAACTGGAAATCACCGAAGGCATCGTCATCCAGAACCTGGATGACACCATCGGCAAAATGCGCCGGCTGAAAAAACTCGGTGTGAGCTTTGCCATGGACGACTTCGGCACCGGTTATTCCTCACTGACTTACCTCAAACGCCTGCCGGTCGACACGTTGAAAATCGATCAGTCGTTTATCCGTGACGCCACCACCGACCCGAACGATGCGGAGATCATCCGCGCCATCGTCGCCATGGCTCTCAGCCTGGAATTGAAAGTGATCGCCGAAGGCGTTGAGACGCCAGAGCAGCTTGAGTTTTTGCAGGGACTGGGCTGCCATTTTTACCAGGGGTATTTGCACAGTCGGCCGCTGCCGGTGGAGGAGTTTTTGAAACTCCTTAAATAACACAGCCCCTTGTAGGAGCGAGCTTGCTCGCGATGGACTCAAGAGCGGCGCGTTTATTCATAAAACACGCGTTATCGTTAACGTCCATCGCGAGCGAGCTCGCTCCTACGGAGGGCAAGGGGCACAAAAAAAGGGCGCCAGTGGCGCCCTTTTTTACTGCTCTGCCTTAATGCTGCAGAGCCGGTTTCTGCGTCCCGTTGATCGGGATGCGTTTGGCTTTCGCCTCTTCTGGAACAACCCGCAGCAGGTCGATACTCAACAGACCGTTGCGCAGGTCGGCGGCCTTGATCTCGATGTGATCGGCCAGGCGGAACGACAGTTTGAACGCGCGCTGGGCGATGCCTTGATGCAGGAAGGTCACGCCTTCAGTCGCGTCGCGTTTGCCGCCACTGATGGTCAGCACGCCCTTCTCGACTTGCAGGTCCAGGTCTTCTTCCTGGAAGCCCGCCGCCGCCACGACGATGCGGTATTGATCATCACCGTGCTTTTCGACGTTGTAAGGTGGGTAGGTGCTGCCTGGCTCATTACGCAGGGCGGTTTCGAACAGGTCGTTAAAACGGTCGAAGCCTACGGAGGAACGGAACAGTGGGGCCAGGGAAAATGCAGTACTCATGGTTCAAATCTCCTGAAAACAATCAGCAAGGTTTTTTGTCTCCGCGACCCGAATTCGGCATCGCGTAATCCTTAGATAGGGACCGCTGATTACTTTTCAAGAGATTACTTTCAGATTTTTTCAGGCCGCTTCAGATACCTGCAGACCCAGTAAATGCGAGACATGATCCAGTTCGGTTTCACGGCGCAGCACCGTGAACAGCTCTACCGCTTCGGGATAATTGCGGGTCAGCATTGCCAGCCACTGCTTTAGGCGACCCGGCGACTGACGTGGCGTCATCTGCGCCTTGGCTTGCAGCCAGAAGTCCTGAATCAGCGGCAGCAGTTCGGCCCAGGTCATCTCGACGACCTCCTCACCGGCCCGCGCCGCCACGATTTGCCGCGCCAGGTCCGGACGCGAGACAAGACCGCGACCCAGCATGATGTCTTCCACGCCGCTGATTTCGCGGCAACGGCGCCAGTCTTCGACGCTCCAGATGTCGCCATTGGCGAACACCGGTACCTTGACCACGTCCTGCACCCGCGGAATCCATTCCCAATGGGCTGGTGGCTTGTAGCCGTCAGTCTTGGTTCGTGCATGCACGACGATGTGCGCAGCGCCGCCTTCGGCCAGGGCCGTGGCGCACACCAGCGCACCGTCCGGGCTGTCGAAACCCAGACGCATCTTGGCGGTGACGGGAATGTGCGCCGGAACGGCGCGACGGACATGCTCGACAATCTGGTTCAGCAGCTCAGGCTCTTTGAGCAGCACGGCGCCACCACGGGACTTGTTCACGGTTTTGGCCGGGCAACCGAAGTTCAGATCGATCACTTCGGAGCCCAATTCGCAAGCGAGCGCGGCATTTTCCGCCAGGCACACCGGGTCGGAGCCGAGCAGCTGTACCCGCAGCGGTACGCCGGATGCTGTGCGCGCACCGTTCAGCAATTCAGGACCGAACTTGTGGAAATAGGCAGGCGTGAGCAGTTGGTCGTTGATCCGGATGAACTCGGTCACGCACCAATCGATACCGCCCACACGGGTCAGCACGTCCCGCAGGATGTTGTCGACCAACCCCTCCATGGGTGCCAAAGCAATTTGCATGAAAAACACACTCGACGAAAAACGTGCGGCAGTTTACTGGATTGCGCGGAAAATCGCAGATCCCTTGTAGGAGCGAGCTTGCTCGCGAAAAGCTGGCGAACGCCGCGGAACGTCAGGATTGCCACGTTATCGTTGACGACCATCGCGAGCAAGCTCGCTCCTACATCAGATTTGGGTTGTATCCAACATGTGCAACGCCGGGCCATAGCCTTCGATAAACTCCGCCGGCATGCGCTTGGGTTTGCCGGTGGACAGTTCGATGCAGACGAAGGTGGTTTGTGCACGCAACAACGTGGTGTTGTCGCTCGGGCGCTTCAACTGGAAATGTCGGGTCATTTTCAGGCGCTGGTCCCAGTCGACGATCCAGGTCGCCAATTGCAGCTCGTCGCCTTCATACGCGGCAGCCAGGTAATCGATCTCGTGCCGTACCACCGCCATCGCCCGATCCAGCCGACGATATTCGACCAGGTCCAGACCCAGCCGTTGCGAGTGGCGCCAGGCGCAGCGTTCGAGCCAGGTTACATACACCGCGTTATTCGCGTGCCCCAGCCCGTCGATGTCCTCGGCGCCTACTTCCAGATCAATGATAAATGGCGTTGCCCGATCCCAGCCCATGCCCCACTCCCGGTCAGATAAATTCGACCGGGGCAGTGTAACGGATGCTCAGGCCGATTGGCGCGATTGCAGGCTGCGGCCGGCCAGCAGTGATAGCACGCCATCAATCACTCGAGGGTCGGCGAGCACCCGCTGATGACCACCCTCTTCCAGGCGCAACAGGCGACTGTCGAACCAGGATTCGTGGATCAGCTGGGACTCCTTGACCGAAACATAGCTGTCATCTTCGGCATGGACGATCAGCCCCGGCATGTCGAGTTGATAGTGCGCGACGTCCAGCGTCGCGGCGCGCATGCCGACGTCTTTCTCAACCTGACGAATGAACGCCGAACGGGCTTTCGGCGGCAGCCGCACATGGTGGGCGAAACCGCGCAGCACGCCGAGAATCCGTGCCGGGGCGGCGATTGTCACCAGGGTTTCGGTGCGCAAGCCCAGCTGGACCGCGAGCATGGCACTGGCGCCCCCCATGGAGTGGCCGATGACTGCTTGCAGCGGCGGCAACTCGGCGGCGGCCTCAAGCATGGCGCGGGCGAACAGCACCACATTGGCCTCGTGGCCAGGAGAATGGCCATGAGCCGGCCCGTCCAGCGCAACCACGGTGTAACCGGCATCGACCAGCGCGGTGATGAGACTGGCAAATTGCGTCGGCCGACCTTCCCAACCGTGCATCAGCAACACCGCCGGGCCTTGCCCCCAGCGCAACGCCGAGAGGCCGAAGCGCAAAGTGATTCGTTCGGACCTCGCCAGCAGTGGCAATTCCCAGTCACGCGGTGGCAGTTCCCGCGGTGTCATGAATGCCAGTCGCATTTTGCTCGCGACCAATGTCGGTGCAAACCAGCCTAAGGTGCCATTAACGCCACGAACCCACTTCAACGTGCTCATCGCTCTTACTCCTCAGGCCATGGCCTTCAGGTCATAGCACCGCCGATTTGGCGGCACGCAGCAATCGATCGGACAAATCTCCTGGCCCCAGCGCCCGTGCCAGAGCCAGACCACCGACCATCAAGGCCATGTCGGCCAAGGCTTTGTCGGTGTCTTCCGGGCTGGCCGCCAACTGCGCGACCATCAACTCCACATGCTCATTCAATGCCACCCGAAACTCGTCCGGCAGACGACCCAACTCGCCGACAGACGCCGGGATCGGGCACGCTGATTCAGAGGAGTCACGGTGTTTGCGCGAGAGATAGAACGCAGCGACGAGGGCGCGACGCTCTTCGCCGGTCAACTCGGCATCCATGTCGGCGATCGAGCCACGACGTCGATCCAGCAGTTGCTTGAAGGCTTCCAGCATCATCGCGTCCTTACTTTCGAAGTGCGCATAGAAGCCGCCGACGGTCAGGCCGGCTGCGCCCATCACTTCGCCCACGCTCGGTTCGGCCGGGCCGCGCTGGATCAGTGCTGCACTGGCAGCCTTGAGGATGCGTTCACGGGTTTGAGCTTTTTTATCGTTCATCGTTGCCTCCGAATATTACGACTAGAATATTATTCTCATAATAATTTTTCGCAAGTCGTGGATGTGACCGCTGGTCTGAAGAACAGTTTGAAAGAATTGGGGGATTTGGCCAAACGCCAGACAAACAAAAGGGCCATTCAATAATTGAATGACCCTTATAAAATCCCGCAGAGCGGGTAATCGTGGCGTCCCCTAGGGGACTCGAACCCCTGTTACCGCCGTGAAAGGGCGGTGTCCTAGGCCACTAGACGAAGGGGACGCAAAACCTTCTATACAACTGATCAGTGCTGAGAGCTGATCGATTCAAGGCCGGTGTGGCCAGACCTTGAACTGTAAAATTGGTGGAGCTAGACGGGATCGAACCGTCGACCTCTTGCATGCCATGCAAGCGCTCTCCCAGCTGAGCTATAGCCCCAGATTTTTCGCCTCGCGGCGGAGCGACATCTTGCAACATCGCTTCTGTAAAACTGGCGTCCCCTAGGGGACTCGAACCCCTGTTACCGCCGTGAAAGGGCGGTGTCCTAGGCCACTAGACGAAGGGGACGCAAACCCTTCTATACAACTGATCAACGCTTAGTGTTGATCGCTTCAAGACCGGTGTGGCCAGGTCTTGAAGTGTAAATTGGTGGAGCTAGACGGGATCGAACCGTCGACCTCTTGCATGCCATGCAAGCGCTCTCCCAGCTGAGCTATAGCCCCTCATCGCTGAGGACGGGGCGAATCTTAATGGCGCATCGGAAGGCTGTCAAACTTATTTTTAACAATTTCCGAAGTTTTTTGCCGACTTAACAATCACTTACCGCCCTCCCCCGTAAATTCGGGGTTACGCCGAAGGCAAAGATCAAAAGATCGCAGCCTTCGGCAGCTCCTACAGGGGAATGCATTTCAAATGTAGGAGCTGGCGTAGCCTGCGATCTTTTCGGAATCAGGCGATGTTGCCCAGGAGTTTTTCCCACTCCTTGTTTTCCTTCTTCGACACACCACCCAGCAGGTCGATGGCCTGGCGCAGACGGAAACGGGTCAGGTCCGGACCGAGGATTTCCATTGCGTCGAGCACCGACACCGAGCTGGCCTGGCCAGTGATCGCCGCAAACATCAACGGCATGGCGTCACGGAGTTTCAGTTCCAGGGACTCGACCACCGCCTGAATCGTCGCAGTGATGCTGTCCTTCTCCCATTGACGCAGGCTTTCGAGCTTCCACAGGATCAACTGCATCAACTGACGAACCTGATCGCCCGACAGTTTCTTCGATTCAAACAGCTTGGCATCCGGGTTCACGCCACCGGCGAAGAAGAATCCGGCCAGCGGTGCAACCTGGCTGAAGGTTTCAACACGGCCCTGTACGTGCGGTGCGATCTTCATCATGTACTCAGGGTTCAGCGCCCAGGTCTGCAAGCGAGAGGCGAACTCTTCCACCGGCAAGTCACGCAGCCATTGGCCGTTGAGCCACGACAGCTTCTCGATGTCGAAAATCGGCCCGCCGAGGGAGACACGGCTCAGGTCGAAGTTATCGACCATTTCCTGCAGTGAAAACTTCTCACGCTCGTCCGGCATCGACCAGCCCATGCGACCCAGGTAGTTGAGCATCGCTTCCGGCATGAAACCCATGCGCTCATAGAACGTCACCGAGGTCGGGTTCTTGCGCTTGGACAGCTTGCTCTTGTCCGGGTTACGCAGCAGCGGCATGTAGCACAGTTCCGGTTGTTCCCAGCCGAAGTACTCGTAAAGCAGGATCAGTTTCGGTGCCGATGGCAGCCACTCTTCACCGCGCAATACGTGGGTGATGCCCATCAAGTGGTCATCGACCACGTTGGCCAGGAAGTATGTCGGCAGGCCGTCGGTCTTCATCAGCACTTGCATGTCCATGCGATCCCACGGGATCTCGACGTCGCCACGCAGCATGTCAGGCACCACACAAACACCTTCGCTCGGCACTTTCATGCGGATGACGTGCGGCTCGCCAGCGGCAAGACGACGATCAACTTCTTCTTTCGACAGCAGCAGCGCACGACCGTCGTAACGTGGGGTTTCGCCGCGAGCCATTTGCTCGGCGCGCATCTGGTCGAGTTCTTCGGCAGTACAGAAGCATGGGAACGCGTGGCCCATTTCTACTAGCTGCTGGCAGTACTTCTGATAGATGTCGCCGCGCTCGCTTTGACGGTAAGGACCGTGCGGGCCGCCGACGTCCGGGCCTTCGCTCCAGTCGATACCCAACCAGCGCAAGGCGTCGAAAATCTGCTGTTCGGACTCGCGGGTCGAACGCAATTGGTCGGTGTCTTCAATCCGCAGGATGAACTCACCGCCATGCTGCTTGGCAAAGCAGTAGTTGAACAAAGCGATGTAAGCGGTACCTACGTGGGGATCCCCGGTAGGCGATGGCGCGATGCGAGTGCGGACGGTGGTCATGGCAAGTCTCGAAATGAAGATAAAACAAAGGGCGAATGGTAACAGGCGATGCCCGCCCGGCTCCAGTGAACAGGGCATTTAAGCCAAGGTTGCGTCTACAACGCACGTATGCGGCGGTGAATGGCCGAATATCAGCCGATGGCATTTACCGTTTATCGGCTGTATGCCAGATTCGCCTGCTGATAACTTCCTTACACTTTCTCGACTACAGTTTGCCCCATGCCTGCCCAACTCAAGCGTCGCCTGTTTAGTTTCTTATTGATCGTCCTGCTGATTGCCGGGGGCTTTTTTGCCCAGTGGTTCTTCAAGGGACGGTTTTATGAAAGCACTGACAATGCCTATGTCCAGGGCGAGATCACCCGTGTGTCGAGTCAGTTGGGGGCGCGCATCGAACAGGTGCTGGTGCAGGACAACCAGCACGTCGAGAAAGGCCAGCTGCTGATCAAGCTCGAAGGCGACGACTTCCATCTCGCCGTCGACCGCGCCAACGCCACCCTCGCGACGCGTCAGGCCGAACGCCTGCAAGCCCAGAGTAAACTGACCCAGCAAGCCAGCCTGATCGCCGCCAGCGATGCGCAAGTGGCCTCCAGCCAGGCCAGCCTCGGCCGCTCGCAGATCGACTTGTCCCGCGCGCAAACCCTGCGCAAACCCGGTTACGTCTCGGAAGAGCGAGTCACCACCCTCTCCGCCGACAATCACATTGCCCGCTCACAAGTGACCAAGGCCCAGGCGGACGCGCAAAGTCAGCGCCAGCAAGTCAATGCCCTGAGCGCCGAGATCAAGCGTCTCGACGCCATGATCGCCACCGCGAAAACCGACCTGGCCCAGGCTGAACTGAACCTTACCCGCAGCGAAATCCACGCCCCCATCAGCGGCCTGATCGGCCAGCGCGCCGCCCGCGAAGGCCAATACGTGCAGGCCGGCGCCTATCTGATGTCGATCGTTCCGGACCAGGACATCTGGATTCAGGCCAATTTCAAGGAAACCCAAATCGGCCGCATGCAGCCCGGCCAGAAAGCCGAGCTGACCTTTGACGCCTACAGCAACACGCCGATCAACGCGCGGGTCGACAGCCTGTTCGCCGCTTCAGGTGCGCAGTTCAGCCTCTTGCCGCCGGACAATGCCACCGGCAACTTCACCAAAGTCGTACAAAGAATTCCGGTAAAACTGACCTTCGCCGCGGACAATCCGCTGCACGGCAAGATCCGTCCGGGCATGTCGGTCACCGCGAAAGTGAACATCAAAGACGCCCCTGACGATGGCCGGTGATCAACTGATCCGCCCGGTCGGCGAGCCGACTCGGCGGGACTGGATTGCGGTGATGAGTGTGATGCTCGGCGCATTCATGGCGGTGCTCGACATCCAGATCACCAACTCTTCGCTCAAGGACATTCAGGGCGCGCTGTCAGCGACACTGGAAGAAGGTTCGTGGATTTCCACGTCTTATCTGGTCGCGGAAATCATCATGATTCCGCTGACGGCATGGCTGGTCCAGTTGCTTTCGGCGCGACGCTTGGCGGTATGGGTGTCGCTGGGGTTTCTCGCGGCCTCCCTGCTCTGCTCCATGGCGTGGAGCCTGGAGAGCATGATTGTCTTCCGTGCCTTGCAGGGCTTCACCGGCGGCGCACTTATTCCGCTGGCGTTCACGCTGACGCTGATCAAACTCCCCGAGCACCATCGCGCCAAGGGCATGGCGATGTTTGCCATGACCGCGACGTTTGCGCCCTCCATCGGCCCGACCCTCGGCGGCTGGCTGACGGAAAACTGGGGCTGGGAATACATCTTCTACATCAACGTGCCGCCCGGCCTGATCATGATCGCGGGCCTGATGTATGGCCTGGAGAAGAAAGAAGCGCACTGGGAGTTGCTGAAAAGCACCGACTACATGGGCATTCTCACCCTGGGCGTGGGCCTCGGCTGTTTGCAGGTGTTCCTGGAGGAAGGCCATCGCAAGGACTGGCTGGAGTCGAACCTGATCGTGACCTTGGGCAGCATTGCGCTGATCAGCCTCATCACCTTTGTGATCGTGCAGTTTTCCAAGCCCAATCCGCTGATCAATCTCGGGATCCTGGGCAATCGCAACTTCGGCTTATCGAGCATTTCCAGTGTCGGGATGGGGGTCGGGCTGTACGGCTCGATCTATCTGTTGCCGCTGTACCTCGCGCAGATCCAGAACTACAACGCCCTGCAGATCGGCGAAGTGATTATGTGGATGGGCGTGCCACAGCTGTTTCTGATACCGCTGGTGCCGAAGCTGATGAAGGTCGTTTCGCCGAAATGGCTGTGCACGCTGGGCTTCGGGCTGTTCGGGCTGGCCAGTTTTTCTTCGGGGGTGCTGAACCCGGACTTCGCCGGGCCGCAGTTCAATCAGATCCAGCTCGTCCGGGCGCTGGGCCAGCCGCTGATCATGGTGACCATCTCGCTGATCGCCACGGCGTACATCCTGCCGCAGGACGCGGGGTCGGCGTCGAGCCTGTTCAACATCCTGCGTAACCTGGGGGGCGCAATTGGCATCGCCCTCCTCGCCACGTTACTGGATGCGCGGACCAAGACCTACTTTGATTATTTGCGCGAATCCATCGTGCCGGGCAACCCGCAAGTGGCCGAGAGGATGGCGTCGTTGACGGATCGATTAGGTAGTGAGACGGCGGCGCTGGGCAAGCTCAGTGAGATTGCGCATCAGCAAGCGTCGATCATGGCGTACAACGACGCGTTTCATTTTGTCGGGATTGCGTTGGGGATCAGCATGATTGCGGTGTTGTTGACCAGGAAGTTGCCGGCGGGGTTGAAGGCTGGCGAAGCGCATTGAGACCGGCGCAGTACCTGTAGGAGCGAGCTCGCTCGCGAAAAACCCGAGAGCCCCAAGGGGTGTCAGGTTTGACGCGTTATCGTTGAAGACCATCGCGAGCAAGCTCGCTCCTACACAGCGATCAACCGCTCCCGCAGCTTGGTGATCTCATCACGCATCTGCGCCGCCGCCTCGAACTCCAGATCACGCGCCAACGAGTACATCTTCTCTTCCAGCGCCTTGATGCGCTTGGCGACTTCCCCCGGTGAGCGCAGTTCGGCCTCGTATCTGGCGTTTTCCTCGGCCGCCTTGGCCATGCCCTTGCGCTTCTTGCTGCGCGAGCCCGGCACAGTAGCGCCTTCCATGATGTCGGCGACATCCTTGAACACACCCTTGGGCGTAATGCCATTGGCCAGGTTGAACGCGATCTGCTTGTCGCGACGACGCTCGGTTTCGCCAATCGCCCGCTCCATGGAACCGGTAATGCGATCCGCATACAGAATCGCCCGACCATTTAGGTTGCGCGCCGCGCGGCCGATGGTCTGGATCAGCGAGCGCTCGGAACGCAGGAAGCCTTCCTTGTCCGCATCGAGAATCGCCACCAAGGACACTTCCGGCATGTCCAGGCCTTCACGCAGCAGGTTGATCCCTACCAGCACATCAAAAGTGCCCAGACGCAAATCACGGATGATTTCGACCCGCTCGACCGTGTCGATGTCCGAGTGCAGGTAACGCACGCGCACGCCGTGGTCGGCCAGGTAATCGGTCAAATCTTCGGACATACGCTTGGTCAGCGTGGTCACCAGCACCCGCTCTTCCAGCGCCACGCGCTTGCCGATTTCCGAGAGCAAATCGTCGACCTGAGTCAGTGCTGGACGAATTTCGATTTGCGGGTCCACCAGACCCGTCGGGCGCACCAGTTGCTCGACGACGCGACCGGCGTGTTCCGCCTCGTAATTGCCCGGCGTGGCCGAGACAAAAATCGTCTGCGGGCTGATGTTTTCGAACTCGTCGAACCGCATTGGCCGGTTATCCAGCGCGGACGGCAGACGGAAGCCGTACTCCACCAGCGTTTCTTTACGCGAGCGGTCGCCCTTATACATGGCGCCGACCTGCGGCACGCTGACATGAGATTCGTCGATCACCAGCAAGGCGTCCGCCGGCAGGTAGTCGAACAAGGTGGGCGGCGCCTCACCGGACGCACGGCCGGACAGATAGCGCGAGTAGTTTTCGATGCCGTTGCAGTAGCCCAGTTCGAGAATCATCTCCAGGTCGAAACGGGTGCGTTGCTCCAGGCGCTGAGCCTCAACCAGTTTATTGTTGGAGCGCAAGTATTCCAGGCGCTCCTGCAACTCGACCTTGATCCCTTCGATGGCACCCAGCAGGGTTTCCCGTGGCGTCACGTAGTGGCTTTTCGGATAGAAGGTGAAGCGCGGTAGCTTGCGGATCACCTCGCCGGTCAACGGATCGAAGGCGGACAGGCTCTCGACTTCGTCATCGAACAGTTCAATGCGGATCGCTTCAAAATCGGATTCCGCCGGGTGGATATCAATCACATCACCGCGCACGCGGAAGGTCGCACGGGCGAAATCCATGTCGTTACGGGTGTATTGCAAATCGGCGAGACGGCGCAGTAAAGCTCGCTGGTCGAGTTTGTCGCCGCGATCCACGTGCAGCACCATCTTCAAATAGGTTTCCGGGCTGCCCAAACCGTAGATGCACGACACCGTGGTGACGATGATTGCGTCCTTGCGCTCCAGCAACGCTTTAGTCGCGGACAGACGCATCTGCTCGATGTGGTCGTTGATCGAGGCATCTTTCTCGATGAACGTGTCCGAGGACGGCACGTAGGCCTCGGGCTGGTAGTAGTCGTAGTAGGAAACGAAGTATTCAACGGCGTTGTTCGGGAAGAACGCCTTGAATTCGCCATACAACTGCGCAGCCAGCGTCTTGTTCGGCGCCAGCACCAGGGTCGGACGCTGCACTTGGGCGATCACGTTGGCGATGCTGAAGGTCTTGCCCGAGCCGGTCACACCGAGCAACGTCTGGTGCGCCAGCCCGGCTTCGATACCCTCGACCATCAGGCGGATGGCTTCCGGCTGATCGCCGGCGGGCTCGAAGCGGGTGACTAGCTGGAATTCAGACATGAACTACCTCTGGATCGCGCCGGCCTGGTCAAACCGGACAGGAACGAGAAAGACCGCAAACGACCGACGTCGCCCGAGGAAAAAACTGGATTGTGCTCAATGTGGAGCCGATTGCTGTCGCTTTCAAGGCAAACGTCCTACATCGCGTAAAGACTTCGACGCTGCCAATCGACTAACGGTCGAAAAATAATCGGAAAAACTTACTGTAAAAGCGGAATCGTCTGTCGCCATCAATCGCGGATGACCTCTATACTAGCTCCCCGTTTGTGCACCGCTCTAGTGCATTCGGCTGGAGCGCGACACGTCCCTCCACACTCCATTCAGAGCCGCCGCAAAAATGAGCCTGTTCTCCGCTGTCGAAATGGCACCACGCGATCCAATCCTGGGCCTCAACGAAGCATTCAACGCCGATACCCGTACCAACAAGGTCAACCTGGGGGTCGGTGTTTACTGCAACGAGGAGGGGCGAATTCCTCTCTTGCGCGCCGTTGTCGAAGCCGAGACGATTCGCGCCGCTCAACACGTGTCCCGTGGCTACTTGCCGATCGACGGCATCGCCGCCTATGACCAGGCGGTGCAAAAGCTGTTGTTCGGTAATGACTCGCCGCTGATCGCCGCAGGCCGGGTTATCACGACCCAAGCCGTTGGCGGTACTGGCGCTCTGAAAATCGGTGCCGATTTCCTCAAGCAATTGCTGCCAGACGCCGTCGTAGCGATCAGCAACCCAAGCTGGGAAAACCACCGCGCGCTGTTCGAAACCGCCGGCTTCCCGGTGCAGAACTACCGTTACTACGATGCCGCGACCCACGACGTAAACCGTGCCGGCCTGCTGGAAGACCTGAATGCCCTGCCTAACGGCTCGATCGTTGTGCTGCACGCTTGCTGCCACAACCCGACCGGCGTGGACTTGAGCCCGGCGGACTGGAAAAACGTTCTGGAAGTCGTTAAGGCCAAAGGTCACGTGCCGTTCCTCGACATGGCCTACCAGGGCTTTGGCGACGGCATCGACGAAGACGCCGCTGCGGTACGTCTGTTCGCAGAATCGGGCTTGACCTTCTTCGTCTCCAGCTCGTTCTCCAAATCCTTCTCGCTGTACGGCGAGCGCGTTGGCGCCCTGTCGATCGTCAGCGAATCGAAAGAAGAAAGCGCGCGCGTGCTGTCGCAGGTCAAACGCGTGATCCGCACCAACTACTCCAACCCGCCAACCCACGGTGCAAGCATCGTCGCCGCGGTGCTCAACAGCCCGGAACTGCGCGCCCAGTGGGAAGAAGAACTGGCCGAAATGCGCTTGCGTATTCGTGGCATGCGCATCCAGATGGTGGACCTGCTGGCGAAAAACGCTCCACAGCGCGACTTCAGCTTCGTCGGTCGCCAGCGCGGCATGTTCTCCTACTCCGGCCTGACGGTTGAGCAAGTGACCCGTCTGCGCAACGAGTTCGGCATCTACGCCCTGGACACTGGCCGCATCTGCGTGGCTGCGCTGAACCAGAGCAACATTGATGCCGTGACCCAGGCCATCGTTCAGGTGATCTGAGTCTCGCACGACACGAAAAACGGGAAGCCTTTGGGCTTCCCGTTTTTTATTTGTCTCAGATAATTCTCAACCCGACAATCAAGCCCTCTAGACTGCACACATCTACCTGTAGGAGCGAGCTTGCTCGCGATGGACGTTAACGATGACGCGCACTATCTGGATGTGATCACCGCCCTCAAGTTTTTCGCGAGCAAGCTCGCTCCTACAGGTTGTGTGTACATCCGAGATTTCTTACGAGAACCCACATGAAAAACGATGACCTACGCGCCGACCGCGATGAGCTGGACCATTTCGTGCCCCGCACACCGGCCAAACGCGGTAACAACCTGGTGCTGCAAGTGGCGGCGGGCGTGTTTCTGGGTGGCCTGGCCTTGTGGCTGGTGCAACTGGGCGCAACGATGTTGTACGCCAAACTGATGCTCGGCACGGTGACGTTCGGCGGCTAAGCCAGTTCGGTCGCACGCTGGCTGGCTGCGTCGTCATAGGCGACATACAGCGATTCAGCCACCTGGCTCTTGATCGCCTTGGTGCTTTCAAGACCGAGGACAAAACCTTCGGCCTTACCGCCCGCGCGGTTCAATTCGTCAGCGGTACTGGCCTGAGTGATGGCGTCGAACAGTTTCTCGGCGTGCGGGCCGACACCCTTGGGCAGACTGATCTGTGCGATGCTCATGCGAACACCCCGTTGTGGTGAGGTGTGAAAACTGGGTGATTCATGGCGCGTACCTTTTCGGCGAATGGCCGGCAGCGCGTGTAACCACTTCCGGGCGGCCATGGTAGACCTCTGAGGCGATTCTGGTAACCGCCAATGGCCGATAAACCACCGTCCGTCATCGCGAATCCGTCAAGTTACCAACTGGTGCTTGACTTCTCTTTTTGAATCAGTAACATACACGCCATTCCGCGATAGCTCAGTTGGTAGAGCAAGTGACTGTTAATCACTGGGTCCCTGGTTCGAGTCCAGGTCGTGGAGCCAGACAGAAGTAGCGAAAAGCCCCTGAATCGAAAGGTTCAGGGGCTTTTTTGTGGCTGTTTGTAGGAGCGAGCTTGCTCGCGATAGACGCTAACGATAACGCGTGTTTTCTGATTAAACGCGTCACTGTTGAGCCCATCGCGAGCAAGCTCGCTCCTACGGCGCTTTTTTACTCAGACATGCTCACTACTTTTCGCAAGCAGCGTCCGCGGCTCTCCATGCCCATGATCCACCTCCACCACCGGAATTTCCTTTCCGTCGCAGTCATGCAGTTTGCCTTCGCTGAAGTAATCCCCTTCGCGCAACGCTGCCAAATCCTGATATCGCAGAACCCGCTCAGTACCCGCCGCGAACACCGACTGCTGATCGGAGTTGCCGGCAGTGAGGTGGTTGAACGTCAGGTTCAGCACGATGGCCATGATCGCCGAGGAACTGATGCCCGAGTGGAAGATCGTCGCAAACCAGCTGGGGAAGTGGTCGTAGAAGTTCGGCGCGGCAATCGGAATCATACCGAAACCGATGGAGGTGGCGACGATGATCAGATTGACGTTGTTACGGTAGTCGACCTTGGACAGCGTACGGATACCACTGGCCGCCACGGTGCCAAACAACACGATACCGGCGCCGCCCAGTACAGAGGTCGGTACGGCGGCAATGACTCGGCCCATGAAGGGCAGCAGGCCGAGGATCACCAGGAATACGCCCCCGGTCGCCACCACAAAGCGGCTCTTGATGCCGGTCACCGCCACCAGCCCGACGTTCTGGGCGAATGCGCTTTGGGTGAAGGAGCCAAAAATCGGCGCGATCATGCTCGACAGCATGTCGGCGCGCAGACCGTTGCCCAAGCGCTTGGAGTCCACTTTGGTGCCGATGATTTCACCGACTGCGAGGATGTCGGCCGAGGTTTCCACCAACGTCACCATGACCACGATGCACATCGACAGGATCGCGGCGAAGTGGAAGGTCGGCATGCCAAAGTGGAACGGCGTGGGGAAGCCGAACATCGGGCCTTGGGTGACGGACGAAAAGTCCGCCATGCCGAGGAACACCGCAATCACCGTACCAATGACCATCGCTAGCAGGATCGACAACCGGGAGATGGTCGCGCTGCCGATCTTGCTGAGGAGCAAAACCAACACCAGCGTCAGTGCCGCCAGACCGATGTTCGACATGCTGCCGAAATCCGCCGCGTGGCTGTTGCCGCCCATGGCCCAGCGTGCGGCCACCGGCATCAGCGTCAGGCCGATGGTGGTGATCACGATACCCGTGACCAGCGGCGGGAAGAACTTGGTAATGCGCGAGAACACCGGCGTGATCAGCAAACCGATCAAGGACGCCGCAATCACCGCCCCCAGAATCGACTGAAACCCGCCTTCCCCACCACTGCTGACAATCGCCACCATGGTCGCGACGCCAGAGAAAGACACGCCCTGCACCAGCGGCAACTGACAACCGAAAAACGGTAACCCAAGGGTCTGGAGTAACGTCGCCAAGCCCCCCGCAAACAATGAAGCAGCAATCAACAAACCGATGTCCGCGGGAGAGAGCCCCGCCGCCTGACCGATGATCAAAGGCACCGCGACGATGCCGCCGTACATGGTCAGAACATGTTGCAGGCCGTAAGCCATATTCGCGCCGATCCCAAGATTTTCATCCTCGGGCCGTTGGTGTGAAACATGGGGCGTTTTCATGTTTGGGGGTTCCCTGGTTTTTGTTATGCGCACACTGTATGCAAGACATAGGACAAATGTCTATAGAGTTGTATACAACTCATCAGTCGGATTATGGACATGTATCCACCCGATCCCCGATCTGTGCGGTCGCCCTCCAAAAATTTTGAAATACATCCTTCCGCTGCCTTTCCCCTCGCCCGCTAGTCTTCGGAGTTCCAAGCGACCGCCGGCACGGACGCCTCTCGCCTATACATATAAAGTATGCATAATGAAGCCATTCGAAATTCAGTATCACAAGGCAAAGAGCGCAGCTAACAAATTAAAGCATCAAGGCATCAGCCTCGCGGAAACGGAGGCCGTGTTTTACGACGAGAGAGCCCTCTCGTTGCAAGACAACCATCACGATGAGCAGCGGTGGATCATCATGGGGCTGGATGCCAAAGGTCGTTTGTTGGTCGTTGCGTACACCTATCGCGATCCGAATTTCGTTCGAATCATTTCGGCACGCGTCGCTACCAAAAACGAGCCGCGTCGATATATGGAGGCTTGATCAATGAAAGACGAATACGACTTCAGTAACGCCAAGCGCGGAGCGGTTGCTTCCAGTAAAGGAAAAACCCGAATCACCATCATGCTCGATGATGTCGTCCTGGAAGCTGCTCGCGCCGTGGCCGAGAACGAGGGGTTTGGTTACCAGACAGTGATCAACAACACCTTGCGCCACGCCTTGCTCGGCGATGGGGGTAAAGGCAAGGCATCTACCCCGTACACCGCTGTTGCGAATGCCGGTCATTTCAAAGAAGGGATAACCGCCTCCGAGCTGAAGAGCCTGGAGAAAAAATTGTCAGAGGTCCTCAATGAAATTCATCGCGTGCTGGAGCCTTGAGTGACCCAAGGCTCCAGCAACCGCCCAAGCACCTGCTTCAACTTCAGGTGCTCGGGCACCCGAATCCCGAACTCGCTCTCCAGCAACCCAACCAATTCATCAACATCTGCCACTTGCCTTCGCTCGCTCTCACTGCCCAGACGATGAATCGCGAAACTGCCATTGTTCAGCGTGCGCCGCCAGCCCTCCCCCGTGCGGGCCACCATCAGTTGTTTAACGAAGGAAGATTCTGGATGAGTTGAGACGTACCAGTTGCCGACGGTGTAATCGATGTCTTCCTGGCGTTGCAGATCGAAGAGGTACATCGCCCGCCATTCGCCGGCGACGTTGGCGCGAAGGGTATAGCCATCAGCATGTTGCTCGATGCGATAGTGCTCGTGCGGGGTGAACTGTTCGGTCGGTGTATCAAGCAGCAGCGGCGCGGTAGGGACCATGCCGCCAAAGCCGACGTCGGTGATGTAGCGCACGCCATCCAGAATCACCAGGCTCAAGCGGTGAGTACGAGCAGTCCATGCGCCTTCAGGCTGGCCCATCACCACACGACCGCTAATGCCTCGAGCATCGAAACCCAGCGCCTGAAGCAAGGCCAGAAACAGATTATTGAGTTCGTAGCAGTACCCACCGCGCCCCTCGTACAGGACTTTTTGCTCGATGGACGGCAAGTCGATGAGTACAGGTTCGCCCGACAAGGTAGTGAGGTTTTCGAAGGGGAAGGTGCCAGTGTGGCGTAGCTGAAGTTGACGCAGGGTTTCCAGCGTCGGTGTGGGGGGCGCGTTGAAACCCAGGCGTTGTAAATACAGGCTCAGATTCGTCAGGCGTGGCTCGCTCATTGCTCGGTCCTTTTGCATGGGGCCGCGGATCACTCCGCTGATGGGCGCCATGTATAAGGGAAAAAGCGCTTCGACCGACAATTGATTTAGCCAATCGCCCCCCACGTAAACTTCAACGACGCTTGCGCGAGCCTAGCCGAATCCATGTCGGTGCGTGGTCGCTGGCGTGTGGTTCGTTACGAACCCAGGCATCGACGCCGGCTTCATGCAGATAAGGGCTCAACGCCGGGTTGAGCAACAGATGATCGATGCGCAGCCCCGAGTTTTTCTGCCAGTGCTGTCGGAAATAATCCCAGAAGGTATAGAGGCGATCCTCCGGATACAGATGACGCAAGGAATCGGTCCACCCCTGGTAGAGCAGCCGCTGGTAACACTCGCGGCTCTCTGGCTGCAGCAGTGCATCCTTCAGCCAGGAGCGCGGGTTGTAGATGTCCAGGTCGGTGGGGACCACGTTATAGTCGCCGGCCAGCACGACCGGATGCTTGCTGCCCTGAAGCGCCTGCGCGTAGCTGATCAACCGTTCGAACCACGCCAGCTTGTAGTCGAACTTCGGCCCCGGCTGCGGATTGCCATTGGGCAGGTATAGGCAGCCCACCAGAATTCCGTGCACGGCCGCCTCCAGATACCGGCTGTGGGTGTCATTGTCATCACCCGGCAGCCCCCGACGAGTTTCCAGCGGCTGCGCATCCCGCGCCAGAATCGCCACGCCGTTCCACGATGGCTGACCTTGCCAGATCGCGCCGTAACCCGCCGCCTCCAGCTCCGCAGCGGGAAAGGCGCTGTCGATCGACTTGAGTTCCTGCAAACAGGCAATGTCCGGTTTTTCCCTCTCCAGCCAGGCCAGCAAATTCGGCAGCCGAGCGCGCAGGCCGTTAACGTTGAAGGTGGCGACTCGCAAATTTTTCATCGGCCAAGCGAATCAATTGGCCGCCGACAGGGTGTCGACCTGGATCTTGGGTGATGTCTTCATGTCCATCACCGGCTCGACTTTCACGTTGACTGGCACAGATTTTTTGCCCATCTGCGACAACGGCGTCACTGTGTAGCCCGCCTGAATCTTCTGCACTGCCGCGTAGTCCGCAGTCCTGCTGGACCGGGCCCTACCGATGACCCAGACGAAGGACGCAGGCGCTGGCAACTGACTCAATCCGGCAGGCACGGTCCCGGCCCAGCCCGGTGGCGTCACCAAAAACGGCCCTGCCTGCTTGCCGGTGGTGCGCCAGCCCGGAGAGGCAAACACGTTGTTCCACATGTCCAGCATCGGCAGCAAATAGAAGCGCGCCCCGGTGCCCGGCGCGGCGATGACCAGTGGTTCTTGGGTAAGGTCCAGCCAGGCAATGGAGTACAGCGAGTCAAGGTTCGAATGCATCGCCCCTTTGAGACCTGCCGATGAAGACACTGGCACATTCACAAACATGTTCGCCGGGCCCTGAGTGACTTGAGGCACTATTTTTGATTGGGCGTGACTGGCCAATGGAAAAATGGCGGAGGCTGCGATGGTTAGAGCAACGGCTGTCAATGCTTGAGTAATCAACATTTTGGCGATCGTCCGTGCTGAGGGAAGATCTGCCGGACTCGGCAGAGCTAACGGAACTCTAGACGATCATTTCAAGCTGTTCTGACAGCCGGACAGCCGGCTGGCCGGGGTGTTGCATGAGTGAAACACTCTTGAGTATCTCAGCGATCCGATCGCGCCAGCGCTTCGACGCCGCCCTCCAGCGACAGTACCGCCGAACGGTTTCGCCCCGAATGCTTGGCCCGATACAACGCCGCGTCGGCGCGCTGGATGAACACTTCAATGCTGTCACGCCCGGTCGGCACAAACGAATAACAACCCAGGCTGACGGTCAAGTAGCCGATGGGCGAACCGCTGTGAGTGATGTTTTTGTCCATGACGCTACGACGGATCTGTTCGGCAATCGCCAGTGCGCCGTGGATGTCGGTGTCGGGCAGCAACACCGCGAACTCTTCACCGCCATAACGCACGGCCAGATCAGCCTTGCGCTGGCAGCAACTTTTCAGCGCCCGCGCCACTTCGGCCAGACAGTGGTCCCCGGCCACATGGCCGTAGGTGTCGTTGTAGCGTTTGAAGAAATCGATATCGAGCATGATCAGGCTCAGCGGGCTTGATTGTCGGGCGCCGCGGCCAAACTCGATGTCCAGCGCCCGCTCGAACAGTCGACGATTGGCCAGACCGGTGAGGCTGTCGTGGGTGGCAATCAGCTCCAGCGCTTCCTGGGCCTTACGCAAATCCGCCTCGATCCGCTCACCATCACGCACCTGATGAATGAACACCCAGCCAAACAACCCCACACCAAGGATCACCAATGCAACGATGACGATGGATTGAAACGCCGTGGCGTACCACTCCTTGAGAATGGCGTCCCTGGAAGCTGCCGCGGCCACCACCAGCGGGTAGGCACTTAGCTGGCGGTAACCATACATCCGGACGACACCGTCCACCACCGAGCTGAACATTGCGCTGCCAGAGGGCGCCCGGGGCAGGAGTGTCTGAAAGATTTCGCTCTTCGCCGCCGACGCGCCAATCAACGATTCCACAAAAGGACGGCGCGCCAGCAGCGTTCCGTCGGTCAATGCGACAAACATCGTACCCTTGTCATCGATATTGAAGCTTTTGAAGAACTGATCGAAGTACGACATTTTGATCCCGGCCATCAAGACGCCCTGGAAGTTGCCGTTCTTGTCGTTCAACCGTTTGGACAGCGGAATGATCCACTCACCATTCTTTCGGCTGCGGATCGCCGGCCCGATATGTACCACTGACGCCACGTTCTGCTGGTGAAACTTGAAGTATTCGCGATCCGCGACACCTGTGCCGCGAGGCGGATCCTCAAATGAGGTCACGACCCACTGCCCCTGTTTGTCGAACAGAAAAATCCCGTGCAACTGCTCCAGCGCCAGAACCCGCCGCGCAAAGGTTTTTTGCAATCGCGGCTTTTGTGCGGCGGCATAACCATCGGCTTGTATCCACTCCGCCAGACCGGTCAGCACCAGATCGGCTTTCATGAAGGTGTCTTCGGCCTGCTGCGCCATGGCCCGGGTCAGGTTTGAGGACGCCACTTGCGCCGCCTCCAGGTCCTGGCGGCGCGACTGTTCCAGGTGCAGGTACAGCAAACCACAGAGGCACAGGCACACCGTCACGATAAACAGTACCGACGCCTTGAGCAGGGGTAGCCGTTTCAACGTGCCGCCGGGGGCATGGTGCGGGTCGTAAAGGGGGATAGGCAAAAGCTCGTCCTGAAAGGGTAAGGCATGGGCAACAGCCCAAAACCCTTATTTTTTGTGAGCTTAGTCTACGGGGTGATGAGGGGCAAATGTCCGTTAGCGGCACGTTTCAGGTGATACCGATCGTCGCAGGCCTCGGCGATACCCGCCCCGGCGACGATCACGCAGTGGTTTTTCAAGAGGTACGAAACCCACCCTCACGGTATGAGTTTCAGGTGCGCGTTGACCCTCCCGTTTTTTGTACCAGGCGCTATCGCGAAGGTGGAACCCGAATATCCCCCGCCCGACACTGGGTCTTCACCCCTTTCCCGCAGGCTGCAAACTCCAGGTCCTTACTCATGCACACCCTAACTTCCGACAGTGTCGGTCCATTGCAAATCACCGCGATGCCATCCGCAGGAAGCCCGGGGTTGCTTTGGCGGAACATCTGCATGATTTCACTGGCTTGGAAGTAGTACGAATCGCCGAAGGGCTGCAGTTTTTGCGGAATTCTGACCGCGCCGACGGCCGTGTCGGCGGCCTCCAGATAGCTCATGGCATCCAGTCCGCTGCAGGTGCCGTGTTTGGCCCATTCGTGCTCGAGCAGCTTGCGGGTCGGAAACAATGTCAGCCCCTTCGCTCGCTCCACGGCAGACAAATCCACCCTGGGCGGACACGATTGCGGCCAGCCACCCTTGATGTATTGCGGCCAGAGGCCGTGGAGCACGAAGCCATAACCTTTGCCGGAGCATTGGGCGTCGCCTTCGTGGGTCAGGCAGTACGTGGGCGACCAGGACAGCGTCAACAGGTAGTAATCGAACACGCCTGCCACGGATTCGGGCCTGGCGTTTTTTGAATCTCGAGCGGTGCTCAAGTTAATGCTGCCGAGCGTGATCAAGATCAGCACGGTCACGGCATAAATTTTCTTCATCTTCCCACTCCCTGGGATGGATTATCGGGTGAAGTCCCTGGCCGGTACTTTGGCATAGCCATGATCGCTCTCACACCACAACAATGAATCGAAATGATTAAGGCTGAGACGATATTGGCTAAAACGTGTTTTTCCCCGTGACCACGGCGGAAGTTTGCCCTCGCCGCCAATCCAGAACGGGCGATTGAGGAGGCAGATTCAATCCCCGCAGGACCTCGGTATCGTACCCATAGACGTCGGGTTTAAACACCACTCGACCCTCACTACTGAGGTCGACCGTCCAGTACGCCAGCAGCACCGGCACCTTGACCGGGAGCCTTATATTTTCTGTCTTGCCATTGGCTAGCTGCTTTTGAATCCCGGCGCTGTCCCAATGAACCGGGTCATTGAACAACAGCTCAACCAACTGCAGCGGATTTTCCACCCGAATGCAGCCTGAACTGGTTGCGCGTACCGATTTGGCAAACAATTCGCGATGCGGCGTGTCGTGGAGGTAAATCGAATACTGGTTGGGAAACCGGATAGCCACCTGACCCAGCGAACTGTCGGTCCCGGCGTCCTGGCGCAGGGTGATGCCACGCGGGTTATTCCAGTCGATGGTCGATGGATCAACCACAGCGCCGTCCTTGCCAATCGCCCGAATGCGGTTGGCTTCAAGGTAACCCGGATTTTTCAGGATCTTGGGCAGCACATCCTCTTTGAGAATCGTTGGGGGCACGGTCCAGGTCGGGTTAAACGTGATGTACGTAATCTCTGACTGAAATATCGGTGTATTGCGGAATGGTTTACCAACCTGCACCCGAGAACGCCAGATCGGTTTGCCATCGCGATACATTGCGACCTTGTACCCGGCGACATCCACGATGACGAACGTACCCTGAAGTTTATAAAGCAGCCAACGCGCCCGCTCCATGTTCACCCGCACCTGATCGATGCGCGCGTCAACGGGCACATTCAGCGCCGCCAGCGTCGTGGCCCCGGCCATACCGTCCGCCCCAAGGTATTGCTCGGTTTGATACTTTTTCACCGCCGCCGTGACGGCAGCGTCGTAGTTCGTCCCGCGCACCCATCGCGGGTCCAGAAAACCACCCGCCACCAACCGCGCCCGCAATTGCGCGACAGCAGGTTCGTCCATACCCGGCTTGAGTGAATGATCTTGCGCAATCTTCGGCCAGCCACCCGAGGCCCGAATCTTGCGCAGTTGCGCCAGGCCCTGACGCAAACCGAGGTAGACCGCCTCTTGTGGCGGTGCCTGAGCAAAAGCGCTGGCGACATCGTGGGCGTCGAGGGCGGCGAAGAAGTGATTGAAGTCGTCCCGGGGATCGACATCCGACGGGTCGAAATTCCAGTGGATATCCAGCCGCGAAGGATCGACCTTGCCCCGCCGCAACTGCAGCAGTGCGGTGACAAAGGTGTGAGTCGCCGCAATATCAAATGCCGCCCGTTGCTCGGGTGTTGGCGCCGTGGCCTGCATTGATGCTCGAGATCTTGCCAGCTCATCACCCCGGAAGTCCGCGGGGTTCAAGCCGTCGGCCTGGGTTGCGTTCAGACTGATCAACAACTGGCTGACATCACTGTCATTCGTCCAGGCCGCGCGATAGCCACGATGACTATAAAAATCCATGACCACCCGGCTGACATCCACCCGCTTATGCCGCGGTGACGTGAGCAGTGGTGGAAAAGCGCTGCGAAGCGGCTCGAGCGTGGCCTCAATCAACTGAGCGACGTTGTCGTCGGGTGCCGCACTGATCACGCTGCTCGGCGCAAATGTCGGCTCGATCGGCGAAGTTTCGGCGACCGCTGCACCGCTGATCAGAAAGCCCATAAAAATCACGCGGCTTATGACAAATAACCCTGTTAATTGCACCATGGATAATCCTTAATCTCCGCATTCAACGCCTGGCAAACGTACTGCTAGACTCGAAACTATCATGATGAGACATCTATATGGCGCGAGATCGCTTTGGCTTTCTATTCACGGCCCTGTTGCTGACGATAACGTCAGTACCGGCAGCCTACGCCGATTCGCTTGCCACCGCGCTCGCCAAAACAGCTCCCGACGCCGATGCCAAGGTGATTGCCCTGGCTGTACGCGCTACACAATGTACCCAGGTCCAGGGTGCAATCCCTGCCCAACGACTGGCAGTGATTGATTATTCCCTGCCGTCCACCGAGCCGCGGCTGTGGGTGTTCGACCTGAAGAAGCGTAAGTTGCTGTTTCACGAACTGGTTGCCCACGGTCGTAACAGCGGCGAAAACATGGCCGTCAACTTCTCCAATCAAAACGAAAGCTTCGCCACCAGCCTCGGTTTGTATCGCACCCAGTCGAGCTATGTCGGCCAGAACGGCTATTCCTTGCGCATGGAAGGTCTTGAACCGGGTTTCAACGACAATGCGTTTGACCGGGCGATCGTCATACATGGCGCACCCTATGTCAGCCCGGTCCTGGCGCGGGCCAATGGCCGTATTGGCAGAAGCCTCGGCTGCCCCGCTGTAAGGCCGGCCATTGCCCGTCGACTGATTGACTCGATGAAGGATGGGCAGTTGTTGTTTTCCTACTACCCGGATCAGCGCTGGTTGAAATCGTCTGCCTATATCAATTGCAGTGGGGCCACCATGGCGACGGCGTCCAAGCCCAATGCTCGCCGTTGAATACCGCGTGAACCTGTCAAAACTATAATCCCGGGCGGGGTCTTCTGAAAGGGACTTGTGTACTGAGGGCCTAAACGAAAGTGATCCACTGTAGGAGCGAGCTTGCTCGCGATAGTCTCTGGAGCGTCGCGTTTAGCCAGTAAATACGCGTTATCGTTTACGACTATCGCGAGCAAGCTCGCTCCTACAAACGGCAGTAGCCCGTACGCGGTTATAATCCGCCCGCTCGCCAGACTTCGAGACCGGTATGACCGCTATCCACATCAAGTACCCTTCATTGATCCTGAAAGCCGGCCCGCGTGCCTTCGCGCGCATCCGTGAGCACGGTTTGAGCGCCGCCGATGTGGGCACGCTACCGGGCGCCGCCGGTGGCCCCAAGGCCTTGGGAATTCAAGGTCTGGACCTGGCGCTGTTCGGTGAATGGCTACCGGCGGCGCCTCGGGAGCGCTCGCTGATTGGCGCATCGGTGGGCTCCTGGCGCTTCGCCAGCGCCTGCCTGCCAGATGCCGCCGAAGGCATTCGCCGTCTCGGCCATCTGTACACCGAGCAAGACTTCGCCAAAGGCGTGACCCTTGCACAGGTCAGCCAGAGCTCGCAGCGCATGCTCGATGATTTGCTCGACGGCCGCGACGCCTCGATCCTCGACAACGCCCACTACCGCCTGAACATCATGGTGGTCAAAAGCCACGGCCTACTGGCGCACGATCATCGCGGCCGGCTGGGGCTGGGTTTGTCATCGGTGATCGCCGACAACCTGCGCGGCCGGGCGCGGCTGTCGCGGCACTTCGAACGACTGATCATCCACGACCCGCGCCGGGCCCCGCCGGTCAATGCACTTAACGACTTCCCGTCGCGCTTCGTCGCACTGAATGCCGGCAACCTGCGCCAGGCCTTGCTCGCTTCGGGCTCGATACCGATGGTGATGGAAGGCGTGCGTGATTTGCCGGGCGCTGGCGCGGGGACGTTCCGCGATGGCGGTCTGCTGGACTATCACCTCGATCTGCCCTACAGCGGCAACGACATCGTCCTCTATCCGCACTTCACCGACCGGGTCATTCCCGGCTGGTTCGACAAAACCCTGCCGTGGCGCCGAGCCTGCCCGGCGCGCTTGCAAGATGTGCTGCTGCTGGCGCCGTCGAAGGAATACCTGTCGCGCCTGCCCTTCGGCAAGCTGCCGGATCGCAACGATTTCAAGCGCTTCATGGGCGACGCCCCGAGCCGGCGGACATACTGGCGCGCGGCGATGGACGAAAGCCGTCGCCTGGGTGACGAGTTCCTGGAACTGGCCACCACTAATCGCCTCGGCGAGCACTTGCTGACCCTTTAGTCAGTGTTTTCCCGCACGCCCAAACGCAAACTGTTAAACTCGCCGTCTGCCCACATCGCTGCGGCGATCGCCACCTGACAGAGCTGAAAAAACTGTGGAAATCTTCAAAGAATTTACCTTCGAATCCGCCCACCGCTTGCCCCACGTACCGGACGGCCACAAGTGCGGCCGCCTGCACGGTCACTCGTTCAAAGTGGCGATCCACCTCAGTGGCGACCTCGATCCGCACACGGGCTGGATCCGTGACTTCTCTGAAATCAAGGCGATCTTCAAACCGCTTTACGAGCGTCTGGATCACAATTACCTGAACGACATTCCCGGCCTGGAAAACCCGACCAGTGAAGTGCTGGCCAAATTCATCTGGAAGGAATTGAAGCCTCTGCTGCCGGAGCTCAGTGCGATTCGTATCCACGAAACCTGCACCAGCGGCTGTATCTACCACGGCGAGTAATCAGATCTAAAAGACAATACAAAACCACTGTGAGAGCGAGCCTGCTCGCGATGACGGCGGCACATTCAGCATCGAGGTGACTGAACGGCCGCTATCGTCGGAACGCCGCCCGGAGCAAGCTCGCTCCCACAATGGATTCGTTTCGTCAGCAAACATTCGAACAGCCTTCAGGGCTGTTTTTTTATGCCTATGCTTCTTGGTTCGCACACGCCAAGAGGACGCCCCCATGACTGAATGGCCACTGGCTCAGACCTACCGCTTCAACGGGCACTCCGTTCGCTACGCCGTACGTGGCGACGGCCCGCCACTGGTGTTCGTGCACGGTACGCCGTTTTCTTCCTATGTCTGGCACCGGATTGCGCCGCACTTCATCTCCACGCACCGAGTGCATTACTTCGACCTGCTGGGTTATGGCCAGTCCGAGAAAATCGAGGGCGATGTATCGTTGGGTGTGCAGAACGATCTGTTGGCGCACTTGCTCGATCACTGGGGACTGGAACGGCCGGATGTCGTGGCCCACGACTTTGGTGGCGCCACCGCCCTGCGCACTCACCTGCTGAACGGCAAGGATTACCGCAGCCTGACGCTGATCGATCCGGTGGCGCTGACGCCATGGGGGTCGCCGTTTGTGCAGCATGTGCGCCAGCATGAAGCCGCGTTCAGCGGACTGCCTGATTACATTCAGCGAGCGATTGTGCCGGCCTACATTCGCGGGGCGATCAAGCGTGAAATCCCGAACGACGAACTCGCGCCTTATGTGCAGCCGTGGCTCGGCGATCCGGGGCAAGCGGCGTTCTATCGACAGATTGCGCAGATGGATGAGCGCTACACGCGAGAGGCTGAAGGGTTGTACCCGGCGGTTCGGTGTCCGGTGCAGATTCTGTGGGGGGAGGACGATCAATGGATTCCCATTGAGCGTGGCCGCGCGCTGCATCAGCTGATGCCTGGATCGCAGTTTCATCCGATTCCGAATGCCGGGCATCTGGTACAGGAAGATGCACCCGAAGCCATCGTCGCGGCGCTGCTGCGATTTTTACCGCAACACAACTCCCCTTGAAGTCACCAACATCCCTTGTGGGAGCGAGACCGGCTTGCCGGCGAAGGTGGTGTCACAGTCAACATATTCGTTGAATGCCAAGCAGCTTTCGTCGGAACGCCGCCCGGAGCAAGCTCGCTCCTACAATTGAACTGTGCTGACCAATGCTGCTGGCGGTAATTGCCGCTGCCGCGCTAACGTAAGGTATTAACGACACGACTCTTTCAAAGGACTCACCTCATGCACATCATCAACGCCCGCCTGCGCAACCTGGAAGGCCTGCATGAGTTGCACCTGGAAAACGGCCTGATCAGCAATATCGCCCGACAGACGGAAGCGCCCACCCTGGGGCCCGACGACCTGGACGCGGGCGGCAATTTGGTGGTGCCGCCGTTCGTCGAACCGCACATCCACCTCGATGCCACCCTCACCGCGGGCGAACCGCGCTGGAACATGAGCGGCACGCTGTTCGAAGGCATCGAATGCTGGGGCGAGCGCAAGGCGACCATCACCCTGGAAGACACCAAGACCCGCGCCAATAAAACCATCCAGGCCCTCGCCGCCCACGGCATCCAGCATGTGCGCACCCACGTCGATGTCACCGACCCGACATTGACCGCACTCAAGGCGATGCTCGAAGTACGCGAGGAAAGCCGTCACCTGATCGACCTGCAAATCGTCGCGTTCCCGCAGGAAGGCATCGAGTCGTACCGCAACGGTCGAGAACTGATGGAAGAAGCCATTCGCATGGGCGCGGATGTGGTCGGCGGCATTCCGCATTTCGAGAACACCCGCGACCAGGGCGTCAGCTCGGTAAAGTTCCTGATGGACCTGGCCGAGCGCACCGGTTGCCTGGTGGACGTGCATTGCGATGAAACCGATGACCCGCACTCACGCTTCCTTGAAGTACTGGCCGAAGAAGCGCGCAGCCGCGATATGGGCTCGCGCGTGACGGCCAGCCACACCACGGCGATGGGCTCTTACGACAACGCCTACTGCGCCAAACTGTTTCGCCTGCTCGGGCAGTCGGGGATCAGTTTTGTCTCTTGTCCCACAGAAAGCATTCACCTGCAGGGGCGCTTCGATAACTTCCCGAAACGCCGTGGCGTAACGCGGGTCAACGAGTTGCTCGAGGCGGGGATGAATGTGTGTTTCGGCCAGGATTCAATTGTCGACCCGTGGTATCCGCTGGGTAACGGCAACATCCTGCGGGTACTCGAAGCGGGTCTGCACATCTGCCACATGCTCGGTTACCGCAACCTGCAAAGCGCGCTGGACCTGGTGACCGACAACAGCGCCAAAGCGATGGCCCTGGGGGATCGGTATGGACTGGAACGCGGACGACCGGCGAATTTGCTGATTCTGTCGGCGGAAAGTGATTACGAGGTGATCCGCAGCCAGGGGTTGCCGCTGTATTCGGTTCGCGATGGCAAGGTATTGATGAAGCGGGAAATGCCGGTGGTGGAGTTTTTCGGTGATCCGGGCTGATTTTTTCGTTGCCTGGGTTGGCCTCTTCGCGAGCAAGCCCGCTCCCACAGGGGATTTTGTGTACGACACAGATCTAATGTGGGAGCGGGCTTGCTCGCGAAGACGATCGAGTAATCAACGAATCAATCGAGCCGTACCAAACAGACTGACCCGACTCAACTCACCGTCTGTTTCTTCCAGCAAAATCGGCGCAGTCCCGCCGGGCATGACGACTTTCACTTCACCCGCTGCCACCCACCCCACGCGCCACGCCGCGCAAGCCACTGCACTGGCGCTGGTGCCCGACGACGCCGTCGGCCCTTCGCCACGCTCGAACACCCGGGCAACGACGCGCCCCTCGGACTCAAGCATCGCCCATTGCAAATTAACCCCGGCAGGACACGGCTTACCCGCCCCGGTGGGCATGGCATAAGCGATACGCGTCAGCCCTTCGGACAATCCCGGTTGGCGCATCTGTTCATTGCTCGGCAAGGCACCGGCGTCATCCACCAGTGTCACGCAATGCGGATTGCCGACCCGCGCGAACTGGCTTCGCGACCACGCGGCATTGAGTGATGACAACGGTTGCACATGACTGAGTTCACGTCCGTTGAATGCCACGCTCTCAACCCCTTCAGCGCTGACCGCTCCCGGCCCGAACGACGGTTTGCCCAAGTCCAGCCAGAACCCCTGCACGCCTTCGACCTGTGCCGGGTTCACCGATGTCTCCCCCGGTGAAAGCACATCGGCCTTGTCGTGATGAACCCTGAGCAGGCACGCCCCGCTCCTCGGCAAAAGCCCCCGGTCGCTGAGGGCCTGGGAAAAAATCGTCAACCCATTGCCACTGCGCTCGGCCAAGGTGCCATCGGTGTTTACAATCAACAGATCAAAAGGCGGGGACGACTGGAACGGTCCGACCAGCAAACCATCGCTGCGATGGTCCTTGCTGCCGGGGGGTTGTGAGCCGGGCGCCCAGGCACAGCAATCCTCGATGGCTGCCGACGCCCATGCTTCGCGGGTTTGTGCGGCGTGACTGGCCTGCTCCGGGACATCAATTCCGTTGCGGCGCAATTCGTCAGGCGCCACAACCATGTAGATATTGCCTCGTGCATCGTACATCCGCGCCATGGCGCCCTCCCGGCTGCAATGATTGGTCGGGCTCAACATATCGCGAAACACGGCCTGGCTGTGCAAGGATGTCAGCCTGACGGACCACGAAATCCTACGGACACTGATGAAACCCACACGGGTTGGTCACTGTCCCTTGGAGACGCGACGTTTTTTGCCAAGGATTGATATGAGCAACCTCAACACCTCAACCACCTTCGTTCCCGGGCGCCTGGAACAGATGTCCACGCGCATCGCCTTTTTCATCGCCGGTCTGGGTATCGCCGCGTGGGCGCCACTGGTGCCTTACGTCAAGGCGCGGGCCGGGCTGGATGAAGGAACCCTCGGGTTGCTGTTGTTGTGCCTGGGGGTGGGTTCGATCCTGGCCATGCCGCTGGCCGGGATTCTATCGACGCGTTTCGGTTGTCGACGGGTGACAACTGGCGGGACGTTGTTGATCTGCGCGGCCCTGCCCCTGCTGGCGACGGTGTCGTCAGTGCCGGCGTTGATCGCCACCTTGTTCATGTTTGGCGCTGGGCTCGGCACGGTGGATTCGACGGTGAATCTGCAAGCGGTGATCGTCGAGCGGGCCAGTGGCAAGCACATGATGTCGGGGTTTCATGGACTGTTCAGCCTCGGTGGAATCGTCGGCGCAGCGGGGGTCAGCGCCCTGCTCGGCTTCGGTTTTTCGCCGTTGGGGGCGATGGTGGTGGTCATCGCGTGCCTGGTGGCGGCGCTACTCAAGGCGGCACCACATCTGTTGCCTTATGGCAGTGAAAGCGCCGGTCCGGCATTTGCCGTGCCCCACGGGATCGTGCTGTTTATCGGCGGAATGTGTTTCATCGTGTTCCTGGCCGAAGGCGCGGCGCTCGACTGGAGCGCGGTGTTCCTGGCGCAGGAGCGCGGGATCGACACGGCGTATGCAGGGTTGGGTTATGCGGCATTTGCGCTGACCATGACGGTCGGGCGGTTGACCGGTGACACGATCGTCCGACGCCTGGGCTCTACGCGGGTCATTGTGTTCGGCGGGCTGACGGCCGCGGCGGGCCTGGCGCTGGCGACATTCGCACCGAGCTGGGAGGCCGCGTTGGTCGGCTATGCCCTCCTGGGCGCGGGTTGTTCGAACATTGTGCCGGTGCTGTACACGGCCGTGGGCAAACAGACGGTCATGCCCGAGCACATTGCCGTGCCGGCAATTACTACTTTGGGGTATGCGGGGATTCTTGCCGGGCCTGCGGTGATCGGGTTTATCGCCCACGGCAGCAGTTTGAGCTTTGCCTTCGGCTTGATGGCGCTGTTGCTGGTGGCCGTGGCCATCGGCGGGAAGGTCTTGAAGGTTTAAACGCTTCGCGGGCACAACGAAGAACCCCTGTGGAGCGAGCCTGCTCGCGAAAGCTGTGTGTCAGGCAACACCGTTATCGACTGGGAAGCAGCCTTCGCGAGCAGGCTCGCTCCCACATTGGATTGGTGTCGTGCGCAGATGTTGTGTGCAGATCAAATCATCGGATCCCAACGCTGGGACCAATCACTGTCATCAGCGACAACCTTCTTCAATAATTCGATCGCCAATTGCAATTCCACAGACGATCGATTACGGGAATACACCAGGTAAGTAGGGTAATTGAATTCCGGGGCCGAACTGACTCGCTCCAGGATCCCGCTTTCAATATAGGATTGCACAACCCGAGTCCGAAAATACCCCGCCCCGCCGTTATCCAATATGTATTGCAGTGCCACCGGCCCCAGATTAAATGAGAGCGCCGCTCGAGCATTTTCGGGGAGCGCCGCATCGTGGGCCTGTCGAAACGCCTCTCCCCAATCGATATAAACATACGGTGCAGGTTTGCTGACCAGGCGCACAAGCACTAATTTCTCTTCAAGAATTTGCTCGACCTGCAAACCGGGCCAATAGACCGGCTGATAAACCAGTACTGCATCCAACAGCCCTAGTTCCAGTTGATGCAGCAATGCCACCCCATCTCTTATTTCCGTCTTGATCGCATGCGACGGTATGTTTTTTTGTATTTCGCTCACCCAGTTCAGCATGAGCGGGTTACATAGACTGACCTCCCCGCCGATATGAAGTATTTTATGAAAACCTTCCGGCAAGGGTAAATCTCTAACGGCAGCCTCCCAGGTTTGCACCAGCTGATTGGCATAGACGACAAACGCTTCTCCGTCCGCAGTCAGTCTTGCCCCTGTTCTATTTCGAACAAACAACTTGCTGTTCAAACTATGTTCCAGCTTTTTAACTCGAGCGGTAATCGCGGTTTGTGTGACATGTAATCTGTCCGCTGCAGCGATAAGGCTGCCACACCTGACTATCTCTAAAAATGTTTTAGCCAGTTCAATATCCATCTGCGTTGATTACCGTAAAAAGAGGCAGTGTAATAAGACGTCTTCATGAATGGCAAAGGGGTGGCCGCACGCCCTCGTCGCTTTCATTGGCTTTCCCCCCTGTAGGAGCGAGCTTGCTCGCGATGGTGTGTCAGTCGACATCTATGCAGCTGACACACCATCGCGAGCAAGCTCGCTCCTACATGGGGGGGCATTCATTGGCTGACCACAATCTTCCCGATCATCTGCGGATGCAGCACACAAAAATACTCATACTCTCCCGGCGTGTTGAACACCCAGGAAAAACTGTCATGGGTATCCAGCGCCCCCGAGCGAAACACCTTGTGGGTTTCCGCCACGGTGTGCGGGATCTGGTCGTCGTTCACCCAGGTCACTTTGGTACCCACGGCCACGGTCAACTCCTTGGGCCCGAACATGAACTCCTTGATATCGATTTTCACGTCTTGAGCCCACACGGGCATCGACAGCATCAGACAGGCCACGGCCAACAATTGCTTTTTCATCCGAGCACCCTCCCCTAGACCAGTGTCGAATCGATCAGCGCCAGCGGATGATCACCCTGTGTCGCTCGCACATCGGTGATCCCCAAATAATTGCGCAGTTGATCCGCCGCCACCGTCATTGGCCCCGGTGCCGGCGCCGTACCCGGTGCAGGTTGTGGATAAGCGGTGCCGCGGGCGGTGTGGAAGGTGATATTGCCTTCAACCTTCTGGATGACCTGATGGATATGCCCGTTCAACACCGTCACCGAACCGTACTTACGCAGCATGGCAATCGCCTGGTCGCCATCCTCGGTGCCCCAGCCCCAGGGCTGATAAATCGTCCACAACGGAATATGGGTATACACCACGATGGGCGTGCTGCTCGTCACGGCGCGCAAGTCATCGGCGAGCCATGCCAGTTGGTCGGCGCCAAGGGTCGCTTCGTGGCCCGCCTGGAAGTTGAAGACATTGACCAGCGCGATGAAATGTACGCCGTGGTCATTGAAGCTGTACCAGCCATTGCCTTTGGTGCCCTTGCCGTAACGTTCCAGGTAGAGCTTGCCGCCGCCTTCGTCGAGGGTGTCGTGCTCGCCCGGCACATAGTGAACGGTGGACGGCAGGCCTTTGAGCAGCTGTGCGGCGGTGTCGAACTCCTCGGGTTTGGACAGGTGGGTGATATCGCCGGTATGCAGGATCAGCGACGGCGGTTTAGGCAGCGCGATGACCTTGTCGATGGCCACCTGCAAGGTCTTCAGCGGTTCCGGGTTGGCGTCTTTGTTGAAGCCGATGTGCGAGTCGCTGATCTGCACGAAGTGGAACGTGCTGGCCAGTGCTTTGGGGTCGGAGACGTTGCCCATCTCATCCAGTGCAAAGGCCCGGGGAATACCGCCGCTCAGGGCCCAGATCACCCCCGCCCCGGCCCACGCCGAGCATTTGAGGAGCGTTCGGCGGTCAGGGTTCAGCGGGCCGTCGGTACGTCGTTGCTGTTTTGAATGAATGTCCATCGGTCTTCCCTCGCTGGCGAACTACAGTGATGTAGCTGACACGAGATACAACCGGCCAGGACGGGGTTTTATTCCACCTCGACATTAAATCGCCCGTAGCAGCTGCCGAGGCACGAGGCTGCGTTGCGTGTCCGCAGAACCGCCCTCCGGGGGCCGGCCTTCGGGGGCCGCTGCGCAGCCCAACGCAGCCTCGTGCCTCGGCAGCTGCTACGGGGATTTGGGCCGCTCTTTGGAAAATAATTTTTTTCAGGGAATAAAAGACCACGCAGCACGGTTATAGGGGTGGGACAGTGCGGGAACCACTATGAAGCGATTTGAGGAATTGTTTGCGCCCCACCTGGACGCCGCCTACAACCTCGCGCGCTGGCTCACTGGCAACGACAGCGCCGCGCGCGATGTCGTGCAGGAAAGCGCCCTGCGAGCCTTCAGATTTTCACACCGCTTCGCCGACGGCAACGCCAAGGCCTGGTTTCTGACCATCGTGCGTAACGAAAGCTACACCTGGCTCAAGGCCTCGGCCGGACACCATTGGGTCGCTATCGGCGACGAACTTAGCGAAAACGATGGGGCGCTGAGCCACAGCCAGACCCCGGAACTGCTGGCCATTCACACGGAAAATGCGGCACTGATCCAGCAAGCCCTGTGTGCCCTGCCGCCGGCGTTTCGTGAGGTGATTGTTCTGAAAGAACTCGAAGACATGCCCTACAAGGACATCGCCCTGGTGGTCGACATTCCCATCGGCACCGTCATGTCGAGACTGGCCCGGGCTCGCGCCATGCTCAAGCTCGAACTACTGAAGTTGTACGATCATGAATGAACTCGATTGCACGGTTTGCCAGACGCTGATGCATGGCTATCTGGACAAGGAACTTGACCCTCCGACGGCTGCGACGGTGGCCGGGCATTTGGCCGAGTGCGCCGAATGCGCGCGGTTGCTTGATCAGACGAAGCTGCTGATGCTCAGTGTGAAGCGCCACGCGCCGTATTACGCGGCGCCGGCGTCGTTGACTGCCAGTGTGTTCGCCCCTGATGCCCCACCGCCCCGCACATTTGAACGTTGGCGAAAATGGTTCGCACCGGCCTTTTCAGCGGCGGCGCTGGGCTTGGCGGTGGTGCTTTATGTGGCAACACCTGCCAGCGAGCAGCCGTTGATGGACGAGGCAGTCTCCAGCCATGTCCGCTCGTTGATGGGTGAGCATTTGAACGATGTGGTTTCGTCCGACCGCCACACCGTGAAGCCTTGGTTCACCGGCAAACTCGACTTCTCGCCGCCGGTATTCGATTACTCGACACAAGGGTTTCCACTGTTGGGTGGGCGCTTGGATTATCTGCAGCATCAGACCACGGCGGCCCTGAGTTATGGACGGGCCAAGCACATTATCAATGTGTTTATCTTGCCCACGCAGGAGGCGGATAAGCCGCGACAGAGCCAGACGATTCGTGGCTTTAACGTGGTGTCCTGGCAAGCGAATCACATGCGGTTTGTGCTGGTTTCCGATCTGGAGAAAAGTGAGCTGGAGGCGTTCAGCCAGTTGCTCAAGAACGGCGGGTGAACGAAAGGCGAAGACTGAAAAAACTGTAGGAGCGAGCTTGCTCGCGATGGTGTGTCAGCTACATTGATGTCGACTGACACACCTTCGCGAGCAAGCTCGCTCCTACAGGGTTCGTGGTCAACCCTTGGCTCAGTGTTTGCGCAACCACTCGATAAACAGCGCAAACAGCTCCGACTGTGAACCGATATCCAGCTTCAGATAAAGATTCTTGCGGTGCATGCGCACCGTTTCCGGCGAAATACTCAACTGGCTGGCCGTGGACTTCACGGAGTGCCCCCTGAGCACCATGTGCGCCACTTCCCGCTCGCGTTCGGTCAACAAGTCGCAGCCAAATTGCTCGAAAGCCGACTGCACCCGGTGCTTGAGATCATCGCGCAAGCCTTGATCGTTACTGCTCTGCAACTCGGTACTGCGCGGCATGCCACGCTGACTGAACTCGCTGATAAATTCGCGCACCAGCGGTTCGACGGCGCGCAGCAGGTTGAGCTGTTCGACCCGCAGACATTCACCACCGAACCCCTGAAAGAGGCTGACGGAAATCTTCGTGTCGTTGCCCGTATCGACGATGTAGTAGCTGTCTTCCGAACAGCCCGCATTCAGGTAGTAAGTCTTGTAATAGTCACTGTCGAAAAAGTTGTCCGGCGCAATTTCCTCCAGGTGATAGAACCCTTGCGCCAACCCTTGCTCCACCGCCAGACAGAACGGGTCTAGCAAATAGCCCCCGGAAAAATAACGTTCAAGGATCGAGACCTGATACTCCTGTGCGATACCGCGCTGATGCAACAACTGTGGCGCACGGTCCTTGCGCTCCAGGCTGATCATCATCGATTCGATGGACACCAGTTGCGCCAACGCTGACGCCAGGTATTGCAGTGCGTCAGGCTCGTCGATATGGGCGAATGCCTCGCGCATTCCCCCATGCCATTTGTGCAGTGCCCCGAAGGGCAATGCGATCAGCGTATCGTCGTTTGGTTTGCTCATGCCCCGCAGTCTAGCGGGTGAGCCGGCACCGGGTAAAAGCCTGTCTGGCGAACTCATTGCCCGAAATACTGACCGTTCGCCTGAAGCTCGGCCGCCACTTCAAGAATGCACACCCGCAGGATCTCGACGATTTCATCGACCTGGGCGCAAGAGAGAATCAGCGGCGGCGACATGACATTGAGGTGCATGATCGGCCGCACCAACAATCCTCGGGACTGCGCACGTGAATGAATCATCTCGCCGATATTGATTTCATCGGCAAATAACGCCTTGGTGCGTTTGTCGGCGACGAACTCCACGCAGGCCATGAACTTCTGGCAGCGCACATCGCCCACCAGCGGCAAATCGCTGAGTGTCGCCAATCGCTCTTCCAGATAAGCGCCGACAACGTCGACATGTTCCAACAGGTTTTCCCGCTCGATGATCTCGATGTTTTTCAGTGCCGCCGTGCAGCACACCGGATGACCGCTGTAAGTGAAACCGTGGGTAAAGCAGCGACCCTTGCCCGGTTCGGCGATGACTTTCCAGATACGGTCGGAAAAGATGCAAGCGCCCAGCGGCAAATAAGCGGACGTCAGGCCTTTGGCCGTGGTGATGATATCGGGCTGAACATCGAACACGTCGTAGGACGCGAAGAACTTGCCCAAGCGGCCGAACGATGTCACCACTTCATCGGCGACAAACAGAATGTCGTAGCGCTGGCAGACTTCCCACATGCGTTTCAGGTAACCCTTGGGCGGAATAATCACCCCGCCCGACCCCATGATCGGCTCGGCAAAGAAGCCCGCGACCTTGTCCGCACCAATGGACAGAATCTTGTCCTCGAACTCGTTGATCAGAAACTCCAGAAACTGCGCCTCGTCCATGCCGTCCGGTGCGCGGTAGGGATTGGGATTGGAGACGTGGTGAATCTTGTCGTTGGCGTAATCGAATTCAGGGACACGGTCGGCGGCCTTGTTGCCGATCGACATCGTCAGCGTCGTGGAGCCGTGATAGGCGTTAAAACGGGCGATGACGTGCTTCTTTTCCGGCTTGCCGCGGCAGTTCTGATAGTACTGAATCAATCGGTACGCGGTGTCCACGGCGGTAGAACCGCCGGTGGTGAGGAACACATGATCGAGATCCCCCGGTGCCAGGCTGGCGAGCTTCTCGCACAACTGGATCGAGACGTTGTTGGACATGTCGGAAAACGGATTCGAATAGGCCAGTTGCCTCACCTGATCGGCAATCGCCAGGGCCATTTCTTCGCGGCCCAAACCGATGTTCGTGCACCACATGCCGCCGACTGCATCGAGAAAACGGTTGCCCTGAGCGTCGTAAATATAGGCGCCATCACCGGCCACAATGTTCAGGGAGCCCTGCTCGGCATGTTCGTCGAACATGTGATAGCCGTGCATGTAGTGGGCTTTATCGGCCTTGACCAGTCGGGACTCATCAGCGGCGGACAATACTTGCTTAGTTGGAGTAGCCATACAAAAACCTCAAACCGAATAGTTGAACGATCAGATCCCGCTCTTCACCGTGCTCCAGACGCGCGTGATGGCGCGCATGTCTTTCGCGTCCTGGGTCTTTTGCGGAAACAGCCGTTGACGTATTTCGTCATCGGGGTAAATCGCCGGATTGTTTCGCACACTGGCATTGAGCAACGGCGTGGCCGCCGCGTTGCTGTTAGCGTAATTGATGTAATCACTGACGTCGGCCATCACCTGTGGCTGCATCAGGTACTCAAGAAACTTATGGGCATTGGAGACGTGCGGTGCATCGGCCGGAATGTACATATTGTCAAACCAGATCAATGAACCTTCCTTGGGAATGAAATAGGCCAGATTGATCTTCAGCTTGGCTTCTTCGGCGCGGGCCATAGCGGTCGCATAGTCGCCGGACCAGGTCATGGCCATGCACACATCGCCATTGGGCAGACTGGTGAGGTAGTTCACCGAATCGAATTTCCTGATGTACGGCCGCACGGATAACAACAAATCTTGCGCGGCTTTCAGATCGGCCGGCGCAGCACTTCTTGGGTCACGCCCCAGGTACATCAGCGCCAGGGGAATCACTTCCGTAGGGGCATCGAGCAGGGTGACGCCGCAGTCGGCGAAGCGCGAAACGATTTTCGGATCGAAGATCATCGCCAGCGAACCAATCGGCGCGTCCGGCATGCGCTCCCTGATCTTGTCGACGTTGTAAGTGATGCCGTTACTGCCCCAGGTATAAGGCGCCGAGTACTTCGTTCCGGCGTCATAGCCCTGCAAGTCTTGCAGGACTTTCGGGTCAAGGTTGCTCCAGCCGGGCAGCAACTTTTTATCCAGCGGCTGGAATACCTTGGCCTGGATCAGCGGTGGCGCAAGGGAGGCATTCAATACGACCAGGTCATAACCGGAGTGGCCGGTGAGCAATTTCGCCTGGACCGTTTCATAAGCATCAAAGGTGTCATAAATCACTTTGATGCCGCTGGCCTTCTCGAAGTCCGAAATGGTTTTTTCGCCAATATAGTCCGCCCAGTTATACAACCGCAGCGTATTGGCATCATTGACTTCGGCGCCATGGACGCTGACTGACAGAGGGACAAGGAACACACTGAAAATCAACTTGAATGCCTTGCGCATAGCAAATTCACCTTATCAAGCAGGTTCCGTTCTGGATGACCGGATGAATCCACTATCGAGCGATTCGGCAAACGGCACCATACCCCGAAAGGGTGTGTGCGCCGGTTTACCTGTGCCGGTGTGGCGCAACATGGCAAAAAGCAGCAGTTTGGTTGACTCGTTTTGTCATAGCAGCGGCGCAGGTCAGGCGCTTAAAGTGCCTTACGCAACGAATACGCAGAGGCACTCAATGACCGACCTCATCAAACAACAACGTAACGACGGCGTGCTGACGCTCACGTTTGACCGCCCCGACAAGCTCAACGCGCTGAATAACAGCATGTACACGCAGCTTGGCGACCTGTTGCTGGCGGCGGACGAAGATGACGACATCGGCGCGATTATCTTCACCGGTGGCACCGCATGCTTTACCAGCGGCAATGACCTGGCGGACTTTCTCCAGCATCCGCCCACCCATCTGGACAGCCCGGTGTTTCGCCTGATGGGTATCGTCACCCACCTGAAAAAGCCGATGATCGCAGCCGTTTGCGGGGCGGCCATCGGGATTGGCACCACGTTGCTGTTGCATTGCGATCAGGTGCTGGTCACGCAAAACGCCAAGCTGCGCATGCCGTTCGTGAACCTGGGCCTGTGCCCGGAATTCGGCGCGAGCCTGTTGTTGCCTCGCCTGCTCGGCCATGCCCGTGCGGCGCGTTTACTGCTATGGGGCGACAGCCTCGACGGTACCGCCGCGGTCGCGTGTGGGTTGGCTAATGAAGTGTTCGACGACGGGCAGCAGTGTCTGGAGGCCGCGCAGAGCATGGCCCGGCGACTGCTGTCGATGTCTCAGGATTCCCTGCGCCAGACCCGGCAATTGCTCAAACAACCGTTGATGGCAGAACTGCAAGCCACCCTCCGCCAGGAAAACCTGTTGTTCATCGACCGTTTGAACAGCCCTGAAGCGCAGACGGCGTTGAACGCCATACTTAATCGCAGTACAGAAAAGAACCCATCCAAAGGAAAGTCGTCATGAACACCCCAGAAGTTTTTGTAGTCAGCGCCGCACGTACCGCCATCGGCACCTTCGGTGGTTCACTCAAAGACGTTCCCCCGGCCGATCTGGCGACCACGGCTGTGAAGGCTGCCTTGCAACGCTCCGGCGTGGACCCGGCGCAAATCGGTCACCTGGTGATGGGCAACGTGATCCCGACCGACACCCGTGACGCGTACATTTCCCGCGTTGCCGCCATCAACGCCGGCATCCCGAAAGAGACACCGGCCTACAACGTCAACCGCCTCTGCGGATCTGGCCTGCAAGCCATTATCAGCGCGGCCCAGACCTTGATGCTGGGCGACGCCGAGATCGCGATCGGCGCCGGTGCCGAGTCCATGAGCCGCGGCCCGTACCTGCTGCCTTCGGCACGTTGGGGTGCGCGCATGGGCAACGTCCAGGCCATCGACTACATGCTGGGCATCCTGCATGACCCGTTCCATGGCATCCACATGGGCATCACCGCCGAGAACGTCGCCGAGCGCAACGGCATCACCCGCGAAATGCAGGACGCCCTCGCCCTCGAAGATCAGAAGCGCGCGGCGTTCGCGATTGCCAACGGTTACTTCAGCGAGCAAATCGTCGGCGTCGAAATCCGTGATCGCAAGGAAACCAAGCTGTTCTGCGTCGATGAACATCCTCGCGCCACCTCCCTGGAACAGCTGGCGCAGATGAAGCCGGCGTTCAAGAAGGACGGCTCGGTCACGGCCGGCAACGCTTCGGGTCTGAACGACGGCGCTGCTGCGCTGGTCATGGCGACCGGCAGCGCGGTTCAGGTCAACAACCTGCGGCCACTCGCCCGTCTTGTCAGTTATGCGCATGCCGGCGTCGAACCGGAACTGATGGGCCTGGGTCCGATTCCTGCCACGCGCCTGGCGCTGAAGCGCGCCGGCCTGACAGTGGCTGACCTGGACGTGATCGAAGCCAACATCGCCTTCGCCGCCCAGGCCTGTGCGGTCAGCCAGGAACTGGATCTGGACCCGGCCAAGGTCAACCCGAACGGCTCGGGCATTTCCCTGGGGCACCCGGTGGGCGCGACGGGGGCGATCATTGCTACCAAAGCTATCCACGAATTGCACCGGATTAATGGTCGGTATGCGTTGGTGACTATGTGCATTGGTGGTGGTCAGGGGATTGCGGCGATTTTTGAGCGGGTTTGAGGGGTTGATCGATTGGGGGCATATCCGTTTTTGCGGTAGCGGCTGCTTAGGGTTCCGCCCTTACGGCGGGTCACTTTGAAAAGCGCAAAGTAACCAAACGCTCATGCCCCTTTCGTTCGGTGCCTCAAGATCAAAAGCTGCAGGCGAGCTAACGCTCGGCCTGTTGAGTGATGAGAAGCAAAAGCCGTACGCCGATCTGCTTTATGTGGGAGCGAGCTTGCTCGCGATGGACTTGAGAGCAACGCGTTTATTCAGGAAGAACGCGTTATCGTTAACGTCCTTCGCGAGCAAGCTCTCTCCTACATGGATTTTCGCCGGCACGGGACTGGTGTACGCCGCCGATCTATTGTGGGAGCGAGCCTGCTCGCGATGGCGGCGTGTCAGTCAACATCAATGGAGGATGCTAGTCCACCATCGTCAGAACGCCGCCCGGAGCAAGCTCGCTCCCAGAGGTTTTGTACCTTTCATTAGCCGAATGGCGCCCTTTTTTCTACGCTGAAACCTGCCTCTGCAATCGTCGTCCGACGACATCCATCAAATCACAGCCATTCGTTCTTCCTTGGGAGTGTCCCGGCGGGGTGCGGGGGCCGTTGACCCTACCGGGAAGCTCAAATTCTGGCTGTGGGAAGCTTCCGAAATGATCGTCTCCGATTTCCGTTTGTGTCATTTCTTTGCCCCCTGTAGGAGCTGCCGCAGGCTGCGATCTTTTGATTTTGATTGTAAAAAGCAAAGTCAAAAGATCGCAGCCTTCGGCAGCTCCTACAGGGGGTTCGCTTGATGATTTCCCCGCGCAACTGGTCGCAATCCATCAACCTCCCCGCTGCCCCTCGCCCTAGATTAACGCCCAGAACACGTCGCCGTGCCGTGCGGCCAGTCACTGTGGAGATCGCCTCATGCAAAACTTCCAAACCCGCAAACAGCAAAGCCCCGTCGAGGGTTGGGACCATCAGGACCCGGAAGAAGCGTTCACCCTGCCCTCGCGCTATTTCTTCGACGAGACCCTGTTCAAGGCCGAGCGCGACAACATTTTCATGCACGCCTGGCATGTGGCCGGGCACGTCAGCGAGTTCGCCGAACCGGGTCAGTACGTGGTGACGGATCTGTTTGATCAGAGTGTGGTGGTGGCGAAGAACCGTCAGGGCCAGATCCATGCCTTCCACAACGTTTGCCAGCATCGCGGCAATCGCCTGCTCGAAGCGCGTCGTGGCACCACCGGCGGGGTGGTGCGCTGTGCCTATCACTCGTGGTGCTACGAAATGGACGGCAGCCTGCGCAGCGCGCCGCGTTGCGAGAAGATGAAGAACTTCGAGTTGCAGCAGTTCAATATTCCACAGATTCGCACCGAGGAACTGGGCGGGTTCATTTACTTCAACCTCGACCCGAACGCGCCGTCACTGCGGGACTTGTTCCCCGGGGCCGATGAAGAAATGCGTCGGGTGTTTCCCGACCTTGAGAACATGCGCCTGATCGAGGAACAGGACGTGATCGTGCCCGCTAACTGGAAAGTGATCATGGACAACTCCATCGAGGGTTATCACTTCAAGTTGTCCGGACCGTGCCATATCGACCTCGCCAGGCTGATCGACTTCAAGGGCTATCAGTTGAGCAAACGCGACAACTGGTGGACTTACATCGCGCCGGCCAATCTGTCGGTGACCGAGGCCTACGGTGTGCCGCTCAAGCCAGAAGTGAACCCAAACGAATGCTTCTTCAACATTGGCATGTGGCCGAACAACACCTTCTATACCTTCCCGTTTTCCGAGTTTTTGGGCTCGTTCATCATGATCCCGCTGGACGCCGAGCGCTCGCTGCTGCGCTTCGGGTATTACTCCAACAATGCGGAAACCGCTGCGGTCACCGAGTCGTGCATGAAGTGGATGAATGAAGACCTGGGGCCGGAAGACATTGCGCTGAATATCTCGGTGCAGAAAGGCCTGCATTCCCTGGGTTACGACCAGGGCCGTTACATGATCGATGCCCAGCGCAGTAATGAAAGTGAGCATCTGGTGCATCACTTTCATCGGCTGGTGTTCAACGGGATTCATGGGCCGTCCGCGATCTGAACCCTTCAGTCAAACGCGACCCAAGGTGGGAGCGGGCTTGCTCGCGAAGACGGTGTGTCAGGCAACACAAATGTCGACTGGCACTCCGTCTTCGCGAGCAAGCCCGCTCCCACAGGTTCGTGTGTCATGGACCTTTCATTGATGGAGTACACCGAACCATGGCCGAGCATGAGTTTGACTACCTGATTGTGGGCGCAGGGTCCGCCGGCTGCGTGTTGGCCAACCGCTTGGGCGAAGATCCAGCGGTGCGGATTCTGATGCTGGAAGCCGGGCCGGCGGACAAGAGCTGGACTATCGATATGCCGTCCGCGGTGGGAATTGTGGTCGGCGGCTCGCGCTACAACTGGTGCTATACCTCCGAGCCGGAACCGTACCTGGACGGTCGGCGGATCGGCACACCACGCGGCCGGACGCTGGGCGGTTCGTCGTCGATCAACGGCATGGTCTATATCCGTGGCCATGCGCTGGATTACGACGGTTGGGCTGAGCAGGGTTGTGACGGCTGGAGTTATCAGGCGGTATTGCCGTACTTCAAGCGAGCACAAACCCATGCCGACGGCGCGGACGCTTACCGAGGGGCGACCGGGCACTTACACGTCACCCCGGGCGATACGCAAACCCCGTTGTGCGCAGCGTTTCTGGCGGCCGGCGCCGAGGCCGGGTATGGCTTGAGCAGCGACTTGAATGGCTATCGCCAGGAGGCCTTTGGGCCGGTGGATCGCACCACGCGCGACGGACGTCGCTGGAGCACTTCGCGGGGTTATCTGAGCGAGGCGCTGGCGCGGGGCAATGTCCGCGTGGCGACCGATGCGCTGGCATTGCGCATTCTGTTCGATGACCATCGCGCCATCGGGATCGAGTACGAGCAAAACGGCGAAACGCTTCAGGCCCATGCACGGCGCGAAGTGTTGCTGACGGCTGGCGCGATCAATTCACCGCAACTGCTGTTGCTGTCCGGCATCGGCCCGGCAGCAGAGTTACGGGACCTGGGGATCACGGTGAAACATGACTTGCCCGGTGTTGGCCGTCGCCTTAACGATCACCCGGACACGGTCGTGCAGTACCTGTGCAAGAAACCGGTGTCGCTGTATCCATGGACGACGGCGCCCGGCAAATGGTGGATCGGTGCGCGTTGGTTCGCCACCCACGATGGCTTGGCGGCGAGCAATCACTTCGAAGCCGGGGCCTTCATTCGCTCGCGGGCGGGCGTTGAACACCCGGATCTGCAACTGACGTTCATGCCGCTGGCGGTGAAGCCCGGCAGCGTCGACCTGGTGCCGGGCCACGCGTTTCAGGTGCATATCGACCTGATGCGCCCCACCAGCCTGGGCAGCGTGACCCTGCGCAGCGCCGACCCTCGACAGCCGCCGCGCATCCTGTTCAATTACCTGAAGACCGAGCAGGATCGGGCCGACATGCGCGCCGGTGCGCGGTGGGTGCGCGAGATCATCGAGCAACCGGCCATGGCCGCGTTCAAAGGTGACGAGTTGGTGCCCGGCCTCCATGCCCAAAGCGACGAGGCGCTGGACGCTTGGGCCAGACAGGTCACGGAAACCGGCTACCATGCCAGCGGCACCTGCAAGATGGGGCCGATTGACGACGTCGAAGCGGTGGTCGATGCGCAATTGCGCGTGCATGGCTTCGATGGCTTGCGCGTGGTGGATGCCTCGATCATGCCGCAGATCGTCAGCGGCAACACCAACGCGCCAACGGTGATGATCGCGGAAAAAGCCAGTGACATGATTCGTGGCAGGCCACCGCTGCCCAGCAGTGATGTGCCGGTGTGGATTCATCCGCAGTGGCAGACGCGGCAACGATAGAGATGACTTATGAGTAATCAACCGTCTGACAGTGCTCCGCCCGTGCAAACCCGCTTCACCTGGCGGCGTGGTGAAGTCGCGCCGCTGCGGGTGGCGGTGCTGCTGTTGCCGTCGTTTTCCAACTTCGGCCTGGCGGCGGTGCTCGAACCGTTGGCCATTGCCAATTGGCTGACCCAACGCCCGTTGTTCCAGTGGTCGCTGCTGTCCCTGGACGGCGAACCGGTGCAGGCCAGTAATGGCCTGATGACCGTGGCCAACGACAGTCTGCGCACCGATCAGGGTTTTGATGTGTGCCTGGTGATTGCCAGTTTCGATGTGCATAAACACAGTCGGAACCTGGCGCTCAAGAGCTGGCTGCGCAAGCAGGCGTTGTTCGGCGCCGTGTTGGCGGGCGTGGAAACCGGCACGGAATTGCTCGCAGCGGCCGGTGTACTCGACGGCTATGAAGCCGCGGTGCATTGGGACAATCTGCAGGGCTTTCAGGAGAGCTATCCGCGCGTTCATGCCAAGCCGCAGCTCTACACGCTTGAGCGTCAGCGCATGACCTGCGCCGGCGCGACGACCACGCTGGACATGCTGCTCGGCTGGATCGACCACACCATCGACAGCGAGTTGGCGCGGGAAATCGGCATGCACCTGCTGATGGGCCACGTGCGCGCGCCAGCGGACCATCAACTCGACGGCGGCCTGACCCATACCGGGATGTACGGCAGCAAGATTCGCCGTGCCGTGCAACTGATGGAGAAAGCGCTGGAGGAGCCGCTCGATTGCGAAGTGATTGCCGGTCAGGTCGGTTTATCGCGGCGACAACTGGAGCGCCAATTCAAGCATCAAACCGGCCTGTCGCCGCTCAAGTACTACATCACCCTGCGTCTGGCCAGGGCCCACAGTTTGCTGCAACAGACGCGCCTCAGCGTCGCCCAGGTGGCGGCCTGCTCCGGGTTCGGTTCGCTGGAGCACTTTTCCCGCACCTACCGCGCCCGTTTCGGTTGCCCGCCCAGCGAGGATCGCAGCCAGATCTGGAGCGCCCCGGTGATGCGCCAGCCGCTGCGCAAAGCGCATCGGCCGGCCGAGGCGGATTGATCTCATCGCCGATAACCCGCCTCCTCCTCGTCCAGAATCCCCATCAGCGCATTGAAATGCTTGTCGGCAAAGCCCGGATAATCGAGCCATTGCCGGCAGGTCTTGCGGGCGATCTCGTCACTGACAATGCGCAACTCGCGGCCTGTGGACAGCGCGGTGATGTAGGTCTCGCAGGCACGCTCGAAGTAGTACAGATCATCGAACGCCTGGGCGATGGTTGGCGCCGCGACCAACAGACCGTGGTTGCCCATCAACAGAATCGGTTTATCGCCCAGCAGGTGGCTGACACGTTCAGCCTCGTCCCCCAGCCCCATGCCGTCGAACCCGTCATCGATGGCCACCCGCTCGAAAAACCTCATCGAATTTTGCTCGAGGGGCGGCAGCCGCGAATCCGCCAGGCAGGCCAGCGCCGTCGCGTATCGGGAGTGGGTATGAAGAATGCAACGGGCGTGCGGCTGATTGCGGTGCAAGGCGCTGTGCAAGGCCCACGCGGTGATGTCCGGCGCGTCCGGGCGGTCGAGGCTGGCGGGATCATCGGCATTCACCAGCAGCAGGTCGCTGGCCTTGATCCGCGAGAAATGCGTGCCGTAAGGGTTGATCAGAAACTCCCGACCGTCGCCGGATACCGCCACGCTGAAGTGATTGGCGATGGACTCGTGCAGGTTCAACCGCGCGGCCCAGCGAAAGGCGCAGGCCAGGCGGACTCTCAGTTGTTCGACAGCTTGGCTCATGGCGTCCCCCAGGGTTCGTTATCGATTGTCTGGCAGTGTAGAGAGACGCCTTGTGCGCACTTGACGGGAAACGACATTGGCTGCCGTTATCCAGCGGCACGGCGACGGCGCAGTGCCGGAGAACGATCAACCAGTGGATTTTCTATCGGTCGACGCCAGTAGCAACGCCACCGCGCCACACAGCATCAATGTTTCACCCAGCGCTTGTCCCCAGGCTGCCAACATCAACCCACCGCCAATCAACAGGTAGTACAGCAATCCAAACAGCGCGCCAGCCGTTCCCAGCCGATCGCCATAGTTCACCAGTGCCGAGCCGAGGATATTCGGGATTGCCATGCCGAACGCCAGCACCACCAGCAACATCGCCAGTACAAATACGGCGCTTTCTTCAAGCAGCAAGACGCCGCTGGCCCCCACCAAGGTCAGCGCCGCCGCCACCTGAATCAGTTGCGAACCACTTACGCCTCGTTGCAGCAGTCGCTTGTTGAGCCACGCGCCGAGGCCGGAGCCAAGGGCCAGAATCACGCCGCTGTAGCCGAACAGCTGCGCACTCAGGCCCAGGCGTTGAAACATGAAGGGGCCGAGGCTGTAGTAGCTGAACAGGGCAATGTTGAACAACGCCACCAACAGCGTCGAATACCAGATATCGCGGTCACGCAGCATTCGCCACAGCGTCTCGAACAGCGGGGGCGTCTTGACAGGCTGCGGCCTGGTTTCCGGCAAGGTCAGCAGGCACCACAGCCATAACGCCGAGGACAACAGAAAAAGACATCCCAACACCCCTCGATAACCGAAGGCCTGCACCAAACTCGCGCCAGTGAACAGGCCGATGGCCGGACTGGCCGCCAGTGCGATGCCCATGACTGAAAACACCTGCGCCAGTTCCGCGCCCTTGAAGCGGTCGCGCAACAGCGTTTGTGTAACGACCGAACCGACCGCCGCACCGAACGCGGCCAGCGCCTGGGCCATCAGCAGCGCATCGAACGTACGGGCATTCAGCGCCAGGATCGAAGCCCCCGTGTACAACGCCAGACCGGCGAGCATCGAGGGTCGTCGGCCAATCCGGTCGCACATCCGGCCCCACACCACCACGCCAAACGCGAAGGCCAGGAAATACACGGAAAGGATTTGCGCAGCCTCTTGCGAGCCGATGGCAAACGCTAGACCGATGTCCACCAGTGCAGGGCTGTAAAGGGTTTGAGCGATCTGGGGAAACATCAGCAAGGCGATGGCCAACATCGTTAAATTTTTCGAATTCATCACACCTTCTCTTTTCAAGAAAAACTGCCGAGCAGCTTAAGAAGTCGTGACTGACGTATTATCTGAATCCCGCCAATTAATCGTTGAAATCGGACAAACCATGGCCTGGCTCGACGCCCACGCACCCTTCGATCCCGACAGCTATCAGGCGTCGGTTATCGGTATTGCTGCGACCCTTGGCAATCACGACTCCGGCGTGCATCAACATCAACGCGGACAACTGCTGTTCACCCGCCAAGGCTGCACGCGCATTACGCTGGCGCAACAGCTATGCCTGCTGCCGCCCTCCCGCGCCGCTTGGATTCCACCGGGAGTCGCCCATCGCGCAGTGATGCAACACAGCGTCGACTACCGGTCGATTTACCTGCTACCCGAGTTGTGCGCCGAGCTGCCGCACCATGTCTGTGTGATTGCAGTCAGCCCGTTGCTGCGAGCCGTGCTGGAGGCAATCGCCCACTCCGACTTCGGCACCGATTGGCAGCAGGGCCGGTTTGTTCATTTACTGGGTCTGTGCCTGAGCGAAATTCGCGACGCCGCGCACCAACCGATGCTCTTGCCATTACCTCACGACAAACGCCTGGCACCGCTCCTCTCCACTGTCGAGCACTTGCCGCCGGAGCTTCAGGTTCTGGAAGCGCAAGTCGGCGCCAGCGGCCGAACCATTGGGCGAATCTTCCAGCGTGAAACCGGCATGAGTTATCAGCAATGGCGCCAACAGTGGCGGCTGATGCGCGCCATCGAGCTGCTGTCGACGGGGCGAAACATCGGCTACAGCACGTTCGAGCTGGGTTTTTCCAGCGACAGCGCATTCATCGCCTTCTTTAAGGACATGACCGGTTTTACGCCCGGCACGTGGCTCAAATAATTACCTGACGGCCGGCAACAAAAATCATTTGCCATCAAATATTACACGCGTCATATTACAGACGTAATAAACACCCGTTGCCACAGGTATTCATCCATGACCAGCATGCCCAGCCTTGAATCCGACCTCGCCGTCCCGGTGAGTACACCCAAGCCTCCCCTGCTCAAACGGTTGATCCTGCTGATTGCGCTCATTGCGGCCTTGGTGTTCGCCGGGCTGTACGCCACCCACTGGTGGACCGCCGGCCGCTTCATCGAAGAAACCGACGACGCCTACATTGGTGGCGACGTGACGGTGATCGGGCCGAAGGTGGCGGGTTATATCGAAGAAGTGCTGGTCACTGATAACCAGCAAGTGAAGGCCGGCGATGTGTTGATTCGTCTCGATTCCCGCGACTACCGCGCCAACCTGGCCAAGGCTGAAGGTGCGGTGGCCGCTGAAGAGGCATTGCTCGCCAACCTCGACGCCACCGAGCAATTGCAACAGGCCGTCATCGGCCAGGCTCGCGCCGGCATCGATGCCGCCGGTGCCGAAACCTCCCGCTCCCGGGATGACGATGCTCGCTACAAAAAACTGGTGGGCAGCAACGCCGTCTCGGTGGAAAGCGCCCAACGGGCCAACGCCACCTTCAAGACCGCCCAGGCCCAAAGTGCCCGCGCTCAGGCGGAACTGCTGGCGTCGCAGCGGCAACTGAATGTGATCGCCACCCAGAAACAGCAAGCCCGCGCAGCTTTGATACAGGCAAAGGCCGAACGTGACCTGGCGCAATTGAACGTGAGCTATACCGAACTGAAGGCGCCTGTGGACGGCGTGATCGGCAATCGCCGGGCGCGGGTCGGCGCTTACGCGCAGGCCGGGTCGCAGTTGCTGTCGGTGGTGCCGTCCAGCGGTTTGTGGGTCGATGCCAACTTCAAAGAAGATCAACTGGCGCGCATGACACCGGGCCAACGGGTGATCGTTCATGCCGACGTGCTCTCGGGACAGGAATTCCACGGTCATCTGGACAGTCTGGCCCCGGCCAGTGGTTCGCAGTTCAGCGTATTGCCACCGGAAAACGCCACCGGCAACTTCACTAAAATCGTGCAGCGGGTGCCAGTGCGCATCCTGCTCGACCCGGCCGATGGTGTGCTCGGTCATTTGCGTCCGGGCCTGTCAGTAACCGCTGAAGTGGATACGCGCAAGGCGCCTGAAACACCAGCCGTGGCCAGCGCGCCATGAACCGCGCCATCGCCGTTCCCGCCCAGCCGTTCAATGCCGCCGACATGGCAACGGCGACCAAGGTATTTGCCTTCGCCTCGATGTGCATCGGCATGTTCATTGCGCTGCTGGATATCCAGATCGTTTCCGCCTCGTTGCGCGACATTGGCGGCGGGCTCTCGGCGGGCACCGATGAAACGGCGTGGGTGCAGACCAGCTACCTGATTGCTGAAATCATCGTGATCCCATTGTCTGGCTGGCTGTCCCGCGTGTTCTCGACGCGCTGGTTGTTCTGCGCTTCGGCGGTGGGTTTCACCTTGGCCAGCCTCCTGTGCGGCGCAGCCTGGAACATCCAGAGCATGATCACCTTTCGCGCGCTGCAAGGCTTTATCGGCGGTTCGATGATCCCGATGGTGTTCACCACGGCGTTCGTTTTCTTCACCGGCAAACAGCGGGTAATTGCTGCCGCAACCATTGGTGCGGTGGCTTCGCTGGCACCCACCCTCGGTCCGGTGATCGGCGGGTGGATCACCGATATTTCCTCTTGGCACTGGCTGTTCTACATCAACCTGGTACCGGGGATTTTCGTCGCGGTGGCGGTGCCGATGCTGGTGAAAATCGACCAGCCTGAACTCTCTCTGCTCAAAGGTGCCGATTACTTGAGCATGCTGTTCATGGCACTGTTTCTCGGCTGCCTGGAATACACCCTGGAAGAAGGCCCGCGCTGGAACTGGTTCAGCGACCACACGATCCTGACCACGGCATGGATCAGCGGCCTCGCCGGTCTGGCCTTCATCGGCCGAACCCTGCACGTGGCCAACCCGGTCGTCGATTTGCGCGCCTTGAAAGATCGCAACTTCGCCCTCGGCTGCTTCTTTTCATTCGTCACCGGGATCGGCCTGTTCGCCACGATTTACCTGACGCCGCTGTTTCTCGGTCGGGTGCGTGGCTATGGCGCATTGGACATTGGCCTGGCGGTTTTTTCTACCGGGGTGTTCCAGATCATGGCCATTCCGCTGTACGCCTTTCTGGCCAACCGCGTCGATCTGCGCTGGATCATGATGACCGGCCTGGGGCTGTTTGCCCTGTCGATGTGGGATTTCAGCCCGATCACCCATGACTGGGGGGCAAAAGAACTGCTGTTGCCGCAAGCCTTTCGCGGAATTGCCCAGCAACTGGCGGTGCCGCCAGCGGTGACGCTGACGCTCGGCGGACTGGCGCCCGCGCGGCTCAAACATGCTTCGGGGTTGTTCAACTTGATGCGCAACCTGGGCGGCGCCATCGGCATCGCTGCGTGCGCGACCATTCTCAACGACCGGACCAACCTGCACTTCACGCGGTTGGCGGAGAACCTCAACAGCACCAACGAAGCCCTTAACCAGTGGCTGTCCCAGGTCGGCAACAACTTCGCCGCTCTGGGCCAGAGCGGCGATGTCGGGGTGACCGCCAGCCTGCATCAGCTCTGGCTGCTGACCTACCGCGAAGCCCAGACGCAAACCTATGGCGACGCGTTCCTGATGATCATGGTCTGCTTCATCATCGCCACGGCGATGGTGCCCCTGATGCGCAAGGTGCGACCACCGGCCGCGCCGAGTGCCGATGGCCATTGAGGCTCGCCATTATTCCTCTATCAAGGATTCATTGTTTGTCGTTGACCAATAACTAGCGAAGTTAATACCTGAAATGGCATTGTACATAACATGTTGAACACGCCCCGCCGGAAATATTTTCTGATTGTCTTCATTGACAATCCAGCTACGGCTGGGCTCTCTGTGCATAACACTCACTGTACATCCAAGTACAAGAGGTAATTGCACATGACTCGCTTCAGCCACGACATCTCCGCGAAGCTCACGCAGATAGAGCACCTCACCTTCTTTGGACTTCACCATGACAGAGACATAAACCGAAGAAAAATACTCATGAGGACTGACAGCAGAAAAACTGATGTCAATTTTCCCGGTCGGAAGATTAATCCTTACATACCCTACGGTTCGTCCGGCGTTGCCTTGGAAGTGCCACGTAAACTTGCTACCCAAGGCTAGACCATTAACCTTGGGGCGAGAGAACTCAACAGCACGATAACGCTCAAATAACTCACTACGAACGGGTTCGGTGAATGTATTGATCGCGCGACGCATGTCATATTTCAATGGATACTCATCATGCAGCACAAGATGAGGGGATTTTTCGAAAATCGCTGCACACTTATCAATTTCAGCTTTTAAATTTTCACCTGCATCAGTAACCAGACTAATATTCACCAGCCCCTGATCAGTCACTTTCAACCGATTGACCTGAGCAGTTGTATCAATCAACGACGCAAAACTGTTTGCTACGTCCAAACGCGAAGGTTCTTTATGCAGTATTTCGACAATGAAATCCTTAGCGATTGCAACTCCACTGGAAAACAGCTCAGTCACATCACCCAGTATGCTTCGAAAAAAAACAATGTGATCCTGCGCATTTTTTATTGTAACTTCCGCATAAACCTGACCAGCATAATAGCTATGCGGGGCAGTACTTAGCACATCTATAAATAAATTCCCATTGGACACTTTCACATCAAGCCTACAAAAAACACCATTCAAACCACGAAGATACACAACATTATCTGCCAATGCACTTGCAACTCTTTTTTCGTAAACACACCTAAAAACATTAGTATTATCTTTGACAGCCACATAATAATTAACGGGAAGATACCCATTCTCTTCAGCATACGGTAATTGCACGACATACATCCCTACAGGCAAACCACGAACCGTCACTAATGGACTGGTAACTTTCACAACCCGGACTGCTCCCGCCCCATCTCTTAACAAAAAATGTTTACCAAGACCATTATAAAGGCCAGTAAAATGGAACGTCACATCTCCCGTTAAACCAGTTTTGGCTAGTTGCGCACAACTGACCAAATCCAAAGTACTTCTTAATCCCAACAACTCCCTAACCCGCGTGAGATCGCTCTCAGGAACCAGTAAATACAAAGGGTAAAATGCGTTGGCATTACTATAAGCATTTTCCATGACCTGCCGTGCAGTCAGCGACGCTTTTGTAAACTCCATAAACGCAGAAACATCGACATTGGCGACATCAATAGTGACACGACTCAGAAAATCCATTGTCGGAAGATCTACAACTCGAAAGCCTGGCTCATTACTAACTCGACGATAGCGCTTATGAAATTCGATAATAGATCGGTCACCAGCACGCGCAAAGATCAACAGTAAAAAATATAAAGTTAATCCTAAATCCTTGCCAACGGTCCCATTATCAAATCCCGCCCTGACTAGCCTATAGGTTGTTTCCTCGCCACCACTATATAACCAACCAAGTTGATAAACCTCCTCCCCCAACACCTTGCTTTGGTAACTTGCCGCAAACAAATTATTCCAGACTTCGCTCAGATTAATCGTACTATTGTCTCTGAACGAACCTTCATAACCATGACCAATCTCATGAATACTCCCCCAATTAGTACCTTTGATATCCAGCCAGAATTCTGCAACCGAATCTGAGGTTACCGCAGTCGCTCCCCATCCATAATAAGCAGCGCCAGCCCCCGACTTGTCAGCCTTCATAAAATAACGATTGGGTATGTTTTTATCGGTTGGCACCGTTGAATTGAATGAAAGCCCGGCAAGGTAATTGAAGTGCTCGAAAATACCAGCGTAATAATCAGTCAGACTTTCCAGCCCAGACACCTGATGCAACGCTTTCAACGCGGCTTTATCTTTAGCCGGAATCAGGATTTTCGCGTAAGTTGAATCAAACAGCGCGTATTCAGCATCCAACGAATCCCAGGCATTAAAAAATAAATAAGCATTTCCCCCCGCTTTATAAATAGGCAGAATTTTCCAATCGCCCTCTATTTCCACTTCGATACCAATACGCTCACGCGCATGTTCGGTATAAGGCGTTGTAAAAAAAGGGACGGAAGAAACGTTCGAAATCAGTTCTCGCCAAGCAGTGGTGACCTCCTGCTGAATTTCTGTTTTCGAATCGTTGTTCAACAGCTGCAGTATTGACCCCATTCCCGATGCAGGGAAAGACTGACGAAATCGAATCTTCACGCCTGCCGACAGAACAGCGCCAAGGGCATAACGATCATGAAAGATACCTTTGCCCATGCCCGAATTCATCAACCAGTCAGGTCTCTCAAGACTGTAAAAAGTGTGAACAAGGGAGGTGTGCTGTTCTTTGTCAGCCATTTCAATAACTCCGGCACTAATGATTGAAGTACCGGAGAGCTTAGGGTTAGCAAATACCCCCCTGTAACTGTCATAAGTACCAGTCCGCTAGACTATTTACTTATAAGTCGGTCCGAATTGATCAACATCTGCCAAGAGGCGGCGATGGTGCCCTTGATGCGAAAAGTGCAACCACCGGCCGCGCCGTCAGCGGACGCTCACTGATCAGGCTTGAGGCATTTTGCGAAAACCAATCGCCAGACGGTTCCAGGCGTTGATGGTGGTGATGGCCACGGTCAGGTCGATCATTTCCTTGGGGCTGAACTGAGCGATGGCAAATTCGTAGTCTTCGTCCGGCGCATGAGTCTGGCTCACCAGCGTCATGGATTCGGTCCAGGCCAGGGCGGCGCGTTCACGGTCGGTAAAGAACGGGGCTTCACGCCACGCCGTCACAGCGAACAGGCGACGCGGGGTTTCCCCGCCCTTGATGGCATCGGCAGTGTGCATGTCGATGCAGAAGGCGCAGCCGTTAATTTGCGACGCGCGCAGCTTGACCAGTTCGATGATGGTTTTTTCCAGCGGCAGCTTCGAGACAGCAGTTTCCAGGGCAATCATGGCTTTGAGAGCGTCTGGGGAAGCGGTGTAGAAATCGATACGAGGTTTCATGGTGTGTTCCAGGGCAAGTGGGTGTGCAGATAAGGTAGCCTCACGACTGACCTGCACAAATAGCCAATATTTCAGAAGTCGAGGAGGCCAATGGGAGAGCGGCCATCCACCGAAAACCGCTAAGCCCTGTTACGCAACCACTGCAGAAACCCCTTTTTCTCCACCACCTTCGGCACTTCCTGCATCAACGTCTGCGCCTTGTTCAAGCGGAAATCCAGCAACGCCTTCATCGCTTCGCCGATGTCATGCCGCGCATCCAGGCAGGGTCTTAGGTAGTCTTTTTCGATTCGGTACAGGCTGCAAGAGGTCTTGGCGCTGAAGTCCGCCGGCAGCGCCGTCTCCGACAATATCCCGCCCTCGCCGATCACCTCACCCGGCCCCATGCGCGCGGTTTCTAACTTGACGCCGCCACGGCTCAGCGTGACCGACACCACGCCCGATTCGATGATGAATAAATGATCGCTGACCTCCCCCGCCGGCAAGATCATTTCACCCGCGCGAAATTGTTGCAGGGTCATGTGCTGGCTGAAGGTTTCTTTCTCTTCCTGACGCAGCGTCGAGAAGATGGCCGAGCTTTCCAGCAACGCCCGTGGCCGTGACAGGCCACCCGGCGCAGTGGGTTCGACGCTCGACAACAGGCTCACACCGGACGCCTGCAAATGCCGGAACGCCAGGTCGAACAGCTGATTACGGACCATGCGTTTCTGATCCATCGAGACCACGAAGCCACTGATTTCGTACTCCACGCCCTCAGCGCTGGAGCCTTTCAGGGCGACGCACGGTGCCGGTTTGGCCAACAGGTATCGACAACCCTCCATCGCCCGTTCCAGCGCATCGATCACCGTTTGCGGGCGCGCGTGCGGGCTCAATTGCAGGCTGATCGACACGCCGAAAATATCGCTCGGCCGGCTGAAGTTGATGATCTTGGCCTTGGCCGCCAACGAGTTGGGAATCACCGCCATGCTGCCCTGGGAGGTTTGCAGGCGTGTGGCGCGCCAGTCGATGTCGGTGACCCGGCCTTCGGTGCCGTCGATGGAGATCCAGTCATCCAGTAGATAGGGTTTGGTGGTATTGAGGACGATCCCCGAGAACACGTCGCTGAGGGTACTTTGCAACGCCAGGCCGACGATGATCGCCAGGGCGCCGGAGGTCGCCAGCACGCCTTTGACCGGCAGATCGAGCACATAAGCCAGGGCGGCGATGATCGCAATCAGGAAAATCACCGCACCGAGCAAATCCTGCAACAATCGCCCGGTGTGCCCGACCCGCTGCATCATCACAGCGCCGATCAGCACCGTCAGTGTTCGCGCGCCGAACAGCCACCAGCCAATCTGCAAACCGGTGGCGGCCAGGTGCAACGGCACATTGTCGGCCCACGGTGCCGTCTCCAGCGGGTTCAGGCCTTCATTGAACAGCAGAATACTGAACAACGAAAAAATCAGCAGCCGTACGAGCAGTTTCCAGTTGCTGCCATTAGCACTGATCAAGCGCCATAACCCAAGATCGATCAGGATCAGGATCAATGCACAGACCAATGGATGATCGGTAAGCAGTGACAGCATCGAGCAACTCCAGCAAGGTTCCATAAGGCAAACATCGCACGAACTGTAGGAGCTGGCGAAGCCTGCGATCTTTTGGCGATCTAGAAAGATCAAAAGATCGCAGCCTTCGGCAGCTCCTACAAGGGGCGATGTGCGTCGGGGTTACTTGCTGTTGGTCAGGGCGTTGTAGCTGGTAAACAGGTTGCGGTAGTCCGGGATGTGGTTGGAGAACAGGGTGCCCAGGCCTTCCACATCGTTGCGCCAGTCGCGATGCAGCTCACACGCCAGGCCGAACCAGGTCATCAATTGCGCGCCGGAGGACGACATGCGGTCCCAGGCCGATTGACGGGTCAGCTCGTTGAAGGTGCCGGAAGCGTCAGTCACCACGAACACGTCGAAGCCTTCGGCCAGTGCCGACAGCGCCGGGAATGCCACGCACACTTCGGTCACGACGCCAGCGATGATCAGTTGTTTTTTGCCAGTGGCCTTGATCGCCTTGACGAAGTCTTCGTTGTCCCAGGCGTTGATCTGGCCCGGACGGGCGATGTACGGCGCATCCGGAAACAGCGCCTTGAGCTCAGGCATCAGCGGGCCGTTGGGGCCGGTTTCGAAACTGGTGGTGAGGATGGTCGGCAGCTTGAAGTACTTGGCCAGGTCAGCCAGCGCCAGCACGTTATTCTTGAAACGATCCGGTTCGATATCGCGTACCAGCGACAGCAGGCCCGCTTGATGATCCACCAACAGAACGGCGGCGTTATCCTTGTCGAGACGTTTGTAAGAGGTAGTCATGGGAGTAATCCTCGTTTTTTATCGATGCCGAACGAGCCGGCGTGAGTGAAACCTGACATTTCGTTAAACCGCGGCCAAGCAAGCGTAGTCACCCAAGCCCGGCACGCCACCGCATTACAACAATGAGTTCAACCGCTCATCTGGCCGAAGCGGCCGGACTGGAAGTCGGCGAACGCCTGATGGATCTCTTGCTCGCTGTTCATCACGAACGGGCCGTGGCCGACAATCGGTTCGTCGATCGGCTCGCCGCTGAGCAGCAACACCACGGCGTCGCTATTGGCTTCAAGACTGAGCTGATGGCCGTCACGCTCGAACAGCGCCAACTGCCCTTCGCGCACCAGTTCCACGCCGTTGACCTGAACCGTGCCACGCAAGACGACCAGTGCCGTGTTACGACCTTCATGCAGATCCAGGGTCAGCAACTTGCCGCCATTGAGGCGCAGATCCCAGACGTCAATCGGGGTAAACGTGCGCGCCGGGCCGGTATGGCCGTCAAACTCACCGGCGATCAAACGCAGGCTGCCGGCCATGTCCTTGAGTGCAATGCTCGGGATGTCGCCCTCGACAATCGTCTGGTAACCGGCGTCGGCCATTTTGTCCTTGGCGGGAAGGTTGACCCACAGCTGCACCATTTCCAGGGTGCCGCCGCTTTTGGCGAAGCCTTGCGAGTGAAACTCTTCATGCAGGATCCCCGAGGCGGCGGTCATCCATTGCACGTCACCCGGGCCGATCTTGCCGCCGCTGCCGGTGGAGTCGCGGTGTTCCAGTTCGCCCTTGTAAACGATAGTCACGGTTTCGAAACCACGGTGCGGATGCTGACCAACGCCACGACGCTCGGTGGTCGGGGTGAATTCAGCAGGACCGGCGTGATCGAGCAACAGAAACGGGCTGATGTGCTTGCCCAGGTTGTCGTAGGAAAACAGCGTGCGAACCGGAAAACCGTCGCCGACCCAATGGGTCCGTGGACTGGTGTAGATGCCGATGATGCTTTTCATGCTTGCCTCCAAATCAGGTGTTTGACGCGATGGACAAAGCTTAAAACCGAACCCTTTGGTGCGCTAGACTGCAAAAAACAGTCATAGCGTTCTATTTGGAGAACGATGATGGAAGACCTCAACACCCTCTACTACTTCACGCAAGTGGTGGAGCACGGGGGTTTCGCCGCCGCCGGGCGAGCGCTGGACATGCCCAAATCGAAGCTGAGCCGGCGCATCGCCGAGCTCGAAGAGCGTCTTGGCGTGCGCCTGCTGCACCGCACCAGCCGGCAGTGTTCACTGACGGAAATCGGCCAGGCTTATTACCAGCGTTGCCTGGCCATGCGGGTGGAAGCTGAAAGCGCCGCCGAACTGATCGAACGCAACCGCTCCGAGCCCCAGGGGCTGGTCCGGATCAGTTGCCCGACGGCGCTGCTGAACACCTGGGTCGGGCCGATGTTGACCCGCTATATGCTCAAGTACCCGTTGGTGGAGATGTTCATTGAAAGCACCAACCGCCGGGTCGACCTGATCCACGAGGGTTTCGACATCGCCCTGCGGGTGCGCTTTCCGCCACTGGAAAACACCGACATGGTAATGAAGGTGCTGGGCAACAGCACCCAGTGCCTGGTGGGCAGTCCTGCGTTTGTGCCACAGCTGTCATCACCGCCCTCCCCGGCCGATCTCAGCGGTTTGCCGAGCGTGCACTGGGGCGCGGCGCAGCGTGAATATCAGTGGGAATTGTTCGGCGCGGACGGTGCCAGCGCGGTGATTCGACACGCGCCGCGAATGGTCACCGATGACCTGTTGGCGTTGCGTCATGCCGTGCTCGCCGGAATCGGCATCGCGCACCTGCCCAGCGTGGTGGTGCGCGATGACATTAATGCCGGACGCCTGGTGGAACTGGTGCCAGGCTGGGCACCGAAATGCGGAATCGTCCACGCGATCTTCCCCTCGCGCCGTGGGTTGCTGCCGTCAGTGCGAGCGTTGATCGACTTTTTGGGTGAGGAGTTCAGCCATGCCGATATTGCTTGAGGTCCGGGGGTAAGGCTTTGAACCGAGTCGCGGCCTTCGCGAGCAAGCCCGCTCCCACAGGGGATCTATGGTGTACGCAAATCCAATGTGGGAGCGGGCTTGCTCGCGAAGGCGCCAGATCAAACACCACAAATCCTTCTGCCGACCGCGATTCATGACTTGCGGTAAACAGTGCTTTGCCGCCCCAGCGGTTTTTCTCAAGGATGCAGACGCGGATACTCCTGCCCATTCCCACTGCACCCTGGAGTCATCAATGTCTGTTCCCGCCTTCGGTCTCGGTACTTTTCGCTTGCAAGGCCAGGTGGTCATCGATTCGGTGAGCACTGGCCTGGAGCTGGGCTACCGGGTCATCGATACCGCGCAGATCTATGAGAACGAAGCCGAGGTCGGCGAGGCCATCGTTGCCAGCGGCATTGCCCGCGAAGACCTGTTCATCACCAGCAAAATCTGGGTCGCCAACTTCGCCAAGGACCGCCTGATCGACAGCCTCAAAGAGAGCCTGCGCAAATTGCAGACCGACTACCTGGACCTGACCCTGATTCACTGGCCGTCTCCGGAAGATCAGGTGCCGGTCGAAGCATTCATGGGTGCCCTGCTCGAAGCCAAGCGACTGGGGCTGACCCGGCAAATCGGCGTGTCCAACTTCACCATTGACCTGATGAAACAGGCAATAGCCGCCGTCGGTGCCGAGCACATCGCTACCCTCCAGATCGAACTGCACCCGTACCTGCAAAATCGCAAAGTTGTCGAGTTCGCGCAGCGCCACGGCATCCAGATCACTTCGTACATGACACTGGCTTACGGCGAAGTGCTGAAAGACCCGGTGATCCAGCAAATCGCCAATCGCCTGCAGGCGACGCCAGCGCAAGTCACCCTGGCCTGGGCCATGCAATTGGGTTACGCCGTGATTCCTTCGTCGACCAAACGCGCCAACCTCGCCAGCAACCTGCAAGCCTGCGCGTTGACGTTGAGCGACGCCGACATGGCGTTGATCGCCGGCCTTGATCGCGGCCAGCGGTTGACCAGCCCCAAAGGTATCGCCCCGAACTGGGACTGAAGGTCAGCCCTGCGCAAGACTTTGGTCCAGGCGCGTCATGGCGTGTTGCAAGTGATCGACGGCTTCGTCGATCAACGCCGCGCGGCCCTCGCGGCAAGCACGTTCCAGCTGCTCGCAACACTCAATCAGATTGAGCGCCCGAACCATGCGCGCGCCGCCCTTGATGCGGTGCGCCAGGTCTTGCAGGTCACGACGATTGGCACCGGCGTGTGCGACGAGCAGTTGCTGGCGATCCTCCCGGTTCGTCACCGCCAGGTCGCGCAACAACTCATTGATCAGCGTTCGGTCCGTGCCCACGTATTGCTCCAGACCGCTCAAATCGATCTCGGCATTTGAGGGCGCTTCACCCTTCCCTGCCGATTCACTCACAAACTTCGACGCCAACCAGCCGCTCAGATCCGCCAGCCGGATCGGTTTGAACAGGCAATCGTCCATCCCCGCCTCCAGGCAGCGGATCTTTTCCTCGGGCTGTGCATTGGCGGTAAACCCCAGGATCAATGTCGGCGGTGATCCATCGAAGTGCTCGGCATCGCGGATCGCACCCGCCAGTTCATAACCACTGAGCACCGGCATGTTGCAGTCAGTGATGACCAAATCGCACACCTGATCACGCCACAGCGCCAAACCGCGCGCGCCGTCCTCAGCCTCCAGCACACGATGCCCCAGATAACTCAATTGTCGTGAGAGCAACAATCGATTGGCCGGGTAATCGTCGACCACCAGAATCGTCAGCGACCGAGTGGGGCGTTGCTTTGCGCTGTCGATGCACGCGGTGAAGGGCAATGGTTGCAACGCCACCAGATCGAGGCTGATGTGTACCTGGGTGCCCTGCCCCAAAACGCTGTCGAGCTGCAACCGGCCGCCCATCATTTCGCAGAGAGACCGGCTGATCACCAGCCCCAGGCCGGAACCATTGCGAGCAGACTGCTGGCCGGTGTCGGCTTGCACGAACGGACTGAACAGTCGCTGCTGATCAACCACGCTGATACCGACGCCGCTGTCGGCAATGGATACGCTGACGACCAGATGACCCGATAAACCGGGGGCTACCCGCAGCGTCAGGCTCACCTCACCGTCACGGGTGAACTTGATCGCATTGCTCAACAGATTGGACAGCACCTGCTTGAATCGTGTGGAATCGATCAACACGTCGCAGTCGCTGAGTTCGTCCAGTTCGACCCGCCATTGCAGATGCTTCTGCCGAGCCAGACCTTCGAAAACCCGACTCACCGACTCGACCAGCGTCCGCAGATTGGCGCGCTCGGGTGTCAGCGATAAATGCCCGGCTTCGATACGCGCGATGTCGAGGATGTCGCCGATCAACGCCAGCAACTGCTGCCCGGCATTCGAGGCCACCTCGATGGCGGAACGGTCGGTGACGCCCTCTTCCGCGCGCTTGAGTGCCAATTCGAGCATGCCCAGCAGGGCGTTCATCGGCGTGCGGATCTCATGGCTCATGATCGCCAGAAACGTCGTCTTCGCGCGGTTGGCCTCGTCGGCGGCGTCCTTGGCCTCCTGCAATTGCCTGAGCCACTGCTGGCGCTGGTGAATCTGCCGACGTTGCCAGGCGATCCAGCTCAACGCCAGTAGCAGCAAGGCAGCCGCGGCGGCGAATGCCTGGAGAATCCCCTGGCGATGCCGCAGCCAATAACTGTCATCCACCACCACATCATTGCTCCAGCGGGCCACCAGCTCATCCATCTCCTGGGGCGAAATGCTCAGCAACGCCTTGTTCAGAATCGAGTGCAATTCCAGCGCGCCGGGGGTGGTGGCCAGGGCGATACGCGCCGGTTCATCGCCCACGGTACTGGTGATTCGCAGGCGGTCGCGGTAATGCCGGGCAATCAGGTAATGCGTCATGAACAATGAGCTGAGCGCGGCATCGGCCTGCCCCTTCATCACCCATTCCAGGCCCTGACCGAGACTGTCCACCTCCACGATCCGCACAGTCGGCGCCCGCGTCTGAATGAACTCGCGCATCGGGTGGCTGTGATAGATCGCCAAACGTTTACCGGCCAGATCGTCCAGGGTCTTCGGGCTGCCGGGAGCGTTGGCGCTCACCAGCACAAACGGATTGCTCAGGTAGGCGCGGGTAAAGCGCATCTGCGCTTCGTCTTCGAGACTGGGGATGATCGCCGGCACGACATCGATCTCACCGACCTTGAGGCGCTGAATCTGCTGTTCCAGGGAATTGCCCCGTTGCACCTCGAAGTTCAAACCGCTGCGCTGGCTGATCAGGTTCAGCAACTGCGCCGTCAGCCCGCTGAACCGGCCTTGGGCATCATAAAAACTCAGCGGCGCAAAGTTCTCGACGGCGCCGACGATCACGCGCGGATGCCGATCCAGCCAGCGCTGTTCACTGGCGCTCAGACTCACCCGCTGCTGGCCCGCCATCGTCGCCCGGCCGGCACTCCAGCGCTGCTCGATGGCCAGGCGCTGGTCCATGGGAATCGCCGCCAAGGCCAAGTCGAGCATGTGCTTCAGGCGTGTATTACCCGAGGCCAGGGCAAAGCCGAACGGATTGGCGTCCAGGCCGGATGGCCCCACCAGATGAACGTTGTTGAGGTAGTTATTGTTGATCAGGTAGTTGGCGCTGATCAGGTCCCCGAGGTACACGTCATCCTGCCCGAACGCCACGGCCCCGAGCGCTTCCAGCGTTGAGGCGTAGCGCTGCAGGCTGGCGTCGGGATAAAAGGCTTCGACGGTCGTCGCCGGCAGATAGTCATCGACCATGGCGATGCGTTTACCCGCCAGATCGACGGGCATCTGTTCGTCCTGTCGGGTGACCAGCATCGGCTGATCTTCAGCGTAAGCACTGGATCGGCTCAATTCAGGATCGGCCGCCTCGAAGTTGTTGGACGTGCCAAGCAGGTCGACCTCGTTGCGCTTGAGTGCCGCCATGACCGCATCGCGCGTGCGGTAGCGAAGCACCTCGATCCTGACGTGCAGCAGCTCTGCCACCAGCGCGGCATAGTCGGCGGTGATGCCTTCCAGCTCATCACGGTTACGCGTGATCTCGAACGGCGGATAGTCCGCCCCCGATACCCCGAGGCGCAAGACCTGCTTGCCACGCAGCCATTGCCAGTCTTTTTCATCCAGTTGGACCTGATAGCCCGCCACCGAAGAACGTCCCAGCAAGTGCAGTTGCAACTGCAACGGTTCGTCAGCGATCGCAACCGAGGGTCCCACTGCCCAAAACAGCCATAGAGCCCACAAACAATTACGCATGGTCAGGCTCACTCAGATCAGGTGATTGCGCTTGGCGAAATCCCGTAGGTGCACGGATGAATCCACGTTGAGCTTTTCTATTAATCGGGTTTTATAAGTGCTGACGGTCTTGTGGCTCAGGTGCAAGACCTCGGCAATGGCTTTGTTATTGATGCCCCGGGCCAGGTGCTGAAAGATCGTCAGTTCGCGGTCGGAGAGCGTGTCGATCATCTGTTTTTCGCTGCGTTGCAATGCGCTCAGCGCCACCGACGCCGAGGGCAACTGGACGAAATAGCTATAACCGGCCATGACCGCATGCACGGCTTTGTGCAAATGCTCCAGGTCGTTGGTCTTGGAAACGAACGCCGAGGCACCGGCGCGCATGCACCGATCCTGATAGAACATCGCCTCCTGAGACGTGAACACCAGGACTCGGCACGCCACGCCACCGGTTTGAATCCGTGTCAGCACATCGAGCCCGTCGAGTGAGGGCATGACCAGGTCCAGCACCACCAGGTTCGGCTTTTGTTCACGAACCATCGGCAACACCTCGTTGCCGCTGGAGGCCTCGTGAATCCGTTTAAACCCCTCCTGTTTAAGCAATATTTTGACCGCAGCGCGAACCACCGGATGATCGTCCGCTATCAACGCTGACTTCATGGCAACTCCCTGTGCAAAGGCACGACAATCGGGCAATGAAAGCGCCCGGGTTGGACGCAGCGGCTGCGCTGAGACTGTTGCATGAAAATCCGCCTGCAACTACCTGACAGAAGTGACAGTACCGATGAACGGTAGTTGAGGATCGATCAGCGTCATCTGCCGCTGAATGGACGATAGATCAGGCAGCGGCGCATGGCTTATTTGAACCGTCTGTTGAACACAGGCGGGGATGGGCGACAACGTCACCGACTGGCCGTTGTAGATCATCGCGTGACGAACCTGGCGGTTATCGCGCAAGTAATCCGGCAGGTTTAACGCCCCCGCCGCCATCACGGCATTGATGACCACCAGATCGAATGGCTCGCTGGCGTATTCGATCAGGGTCAATAACTCTTCCAGACTGTGCACCGGCGCTATCCGGTAGAAGCCCAGTTGATTGAACAGGCGCTCAATCTTCATGCGGTAAAAATGCTGCTCGTCGGCGATCAGGATACGTAAGGTTTTGTTCGACAACGTGCCCCCCAGAAGGGTGTCAGATTCGTGAGGGCGCAAGGCTACGGAAGACCCGCCAGGCTTTATGTAGGACTTTTCCTAAAAACCCTGACGCATCCTCCACCAACTGAGGCGATCTACGGTACTTCTGTAGGAGCTGCCGCAGGCTGCGATCTGTTGATCTTGGTCTTTAAAAAACCAAGTCAAAAGATCGCAGCCTGCGGCAGCTCCTACAGTTGGCTGCGATCTTTTGATCTGGCCTTTAAAAAACAAAGTCAAAAGATCGCAGCCTGCGGCAGCTCCTACAGTTGGGGTGCAATCCACAGCGTGGGAATGACCATTGGCACGGTTTATTGCCAGCCAAACCGACGGATATAAAACCCTTTCACCGCTTGGGTCAGCCCCATGTACGCCAGCAGAATCATCGGCAGGAATACAAAGTACAGCGACGGCAGCGCCTGCAGTTTGAAGTAGTGCGCCAACGGTCCCATCGGCAGGAAGATGCCCACGGCCATGATGAGTGCGGTCATCACCATCAACGGCATGGCCGCACGGCTTTGCAGGAACGGGATCTTCGGCGTGCGGATCATGTGCACGATCAGCGTCTGGGTCAGCAGCCCGACCACGAACCAGCCGGACTGGAACAGGGTTTGATGGTCCGGGGTGTTGGCATCGAAGACGTACCACATCAAGGCGAACGTCGTGATATCGAAGATCGAACTGATCGGCCCGAAGAACAGCATGAAACGCCCGACGTCCGCTGGCTGCCAGCGTTGGGGTTTTTTCAGCATGTCTTCATCAACGTTATCGAACGGGATAGCGATCTGTGAAATGTCGTAGAGCAGGTTCTGCACCAGCAGGTGCATTGGCAGCATCGGCAGGAACGGGATGAACGCACTGGCCACCAGCACCGAGAACACATTGCCGAAGTTCGAGCTGGCAGTCATTTTTATGTACTTGAGCATGTTGGCGAAGGTCCGGCGACCTTCCAGCACACCCTCCTCCAGCACCATCAGGCTTTTCTCCAGGAGGATGATGTCGGCCGCCTCCTTGGCAATGTCCACGGCGCTGTCCACCGAAATACCGATGTCGGCAGTACGCAGCGCGGGCGCGTCGTTAATGCCGTCGCCCATGAAGCCGACCACATGGCCGTTGCCTTTAAGCAGACGGACGATACGTTCCTTGTGCGACGGCGTCAGCTTGGCGAAGACGTTAGTGGTCTCCACCGCCACCGCCAGTTCGGCGTCTGTCATGCGCTCGACGTCGTTGCCCATCAGCAGGCCTTGCTGATCCAGACCGACTTCACGGCAGATCTTCGCGGTCACCAATTCGTTGTCGCCGGTCAGCACTTTTACCGACACGCCATGCGCCGCCAATGCCTTGAGGGCGGGCGCGGTGCTCTCTTTGGGTGGATCAAGGAAGGCCACGTAACCGATCAGCGTCAATTCCTGCTCGTCCGTCAGGCTGTACGTGTCGCGTCCCTCAATCATCGACCGCGCGGCCACGGCAACAACCCGCAGACCTTCGGCGTTGAACGTGGCCGTGACCTGGCGAATCCGCGCCAGCAAGTCATCGGTCAGCGCTTCGTCGACTTCGCCATGGCGCACTCGCGTGCAGACCGCCAGCACTTCTTCCACCGCCCCCTTGCAGATCAACAGGTGTGGCTGGTCACGCTCGGCCACCACCACCGACATCCGCCGACGGGTGAAGTCGAATGGAATCTCGTCGACCTTGCGAAACGCCGTGCCGACTTTCAGCTCGCGGTGGATTTCCACATGTTCGAGCACCGCCACATCCAGCAGGTTCTTCAGGCCGGTCTGGTAGTAGCTATTGAGGTAAGCCATTTCGAGCACGTCATCGGAGTCATTGCCCCAGACGTCGACGTTGCGCGCCAGGAAGATTTTGTCCTGGGTCAGGGTGCCGGTCTTGTCGGTGCACAGCACGTCCATGGCGCCGAAGTTCTGGATCGCGTCGAGGCGTTTGACGATGACTTTTTTGCGCGACAGAAACACCGCGCCCTTGGCCAGGGTCGAGGTGACGATCATCGGCAGCATTTCCGGGGTCAGGCCCACGGCAATCGACAGCGCGAACAGCAGCGCTTGGGTCCAGTCACCCTTGGTGAAACCATTGATGAACAGCACCAGTGGCGCCATCACGAACATGAAGCGGATCAGCAGCCAGCTGACTTTGTTGACCCCGGTTTGAAACGAAGTCGGTACGCGGTCGGTGGCACCGACTCGCTGTGCCAGCGCACCAAAGTAGGTGCTGTTACCCGTGGTGAGAATCACCGCCATCGCCGTACCGGACACCACGTTGGTGCCCATGAACAGGATGTTGTCCAGGTCGAGTGGGTTGCTGGTGTCACTGTCTTGCTGACGGGGAAATTTTTCCACCGGCATCGATTCACCGGTCATGGCGGCCTGGCTGACGAACAGGTCTTTGGCGCTGAGCACCCGGCAATCGGCAGGAATCATGTCGCCGGCCGAAAGCACGATCAGGTCGCCCGGCACGAGTTGCTTGATCGGCAGTTCGGTGCGCGGTTCATCCCGGCGCAGCACCGTGGCCGTGTTGCTCACCATCGCCTTGAGCGCGTCGGCGGCCTGGTTGGATTTGGTTTCCTGCCAGAACCGCAGCAACGTCGACAGCACCACCATCGAAAAAATCACAATGGCGGCTTTCATGTCTTCGGTCAGCCAGGAGATGACCGCGAGCAAGGTCAGCAGCAGGTTGAACGGGTTTTTGTAGCAGTGCCACAAGTGAGTCCACCAGGGCAGCGGTTGTTCGTGCTCGACTTCATTGAGGCCGAATTGCGCGCGCAATTCATCGGCTTCGAGTTCGCTCAAGCCGTCGGTATGGGTGCTCAGGTTCTCCAGCAGTTGGCCGATGTCGCTGTTGGCGGCGCCCACCAGGGTTTGCGCCAGGGTGGGCGGCACTTCCCGGCTGACCGTGGTGTCGGTGAAATTTTCCAGCAGCGCCAATCGACGAAAGTGCCGGGCGATGTGGCGGGTGCGCAGGAATCCGGCGAAGAATTCTTTGAGCGGGTTCAGGTTCATGGCAGCTCCCCCAGGGTCAGCCGGGAAACCGTCGAGCAGGCGTGTCGATGCGCCGCGATGACGACAAACAGTCGAACATCACGCACGGTTCAGCGTCGATGAGAGGACGTCGGGAATCGGGCCAGGACTGGCCGTGATCGGGATGCCGCTGCTCGCTTTACGGCGAGACAACGACACAACAGGTTGCGCGTTATCGGGCCGGGAAGGTGCCGGTTATTGAAGCCGGCCGACTACTGTCACTCGAACAAGTACCCACTGTGGGTCTCCGCTATTGATGAAAACGCGCGAAGCTTACGCCCCGATTTATGGAGAGTAAACGAAGGAACGGCGTGTGGATGGGGAATGTCAGGGTTCTTCAGGCAGGGTTCAGGAATCAGGCGTTTGGGTGTTCTTGAGGGCCCCATCGCGAGCAGGCTCGCTTGTACATGGACCGGGAGTGTAGGAGCGAGCTTGCTCGCGATGGACTTGAGAGCAACGCGTTTATTCAGGAAGAACTCGTTATCGTTAACGTCCTTCGCGAGCAGGCTCGCTCCCACATTAGTCCTGTGAATGCAGTTCCATTGTGGGAGCGAGCCTGCTCGCGAAGAGGCCGCCACAGTCATCTTGTCGGTCCACACAAATGAACTCTCTGCGGCTCAAACCGGTCAGCTGATTAGGCCCTCGCTTCAAGACTTGTTCGGCACCATGCTGTTCATCGACGGCGGCATGAGCCTCTATCCGGAGTTTCGCGGCAATGGCTGATCATCATCCCGAACGACAAAGCGCCATCGACGCCCACGGCATCATCGGCGACATGCGCAGTGCGGCACTGGTCAATGACAAGGGCAGCGTGGATTTTTTCTGCTGGCCGGAATTCGACAGTCCTTCGATTTTTTGCTCGCTGCTGGACACCCCCGAGGCCGGCATTTTCCAACTCGCTCCCGACTTGCCAGACGCCCGTCGCGAACAGATTTACCTGCCGGACACCAACGTGCTGCAAACCCGCTGGCTCAGTGAGCGCGCGGTGGTCGAGTTCACTGACCTGCTGCCCATCGGCGACAGTGAGGACGACTTGCCGATATTGATGCGCCGGGTACGGGTGGTCAGCGGTCAAGCGACGTTTCACCTGCGTTGTGCCGTGCGCCATGACTACGCTCGCGCCAAGACCCGCGCGCGGATGGATAAAAAAGACGTGGTTTTCGAGGCGGCTGATCAGCCGTCCATGCGCCTGTCTTCAGATCAGGCTTTGCGGATTGACGGCCATGCAGCGGTCGCCGAATTCACCCTCGAACAGGACCAGAGCGCCCAATTCCTGCTCGGCGGTGTCGACGACCCGCGCTTCCAGGAAGGCGCCGCCGCGCTGTGCCTGGAACGCACGCTGAAGTTCTGGCGCGACTGGATCGGCCAGTCCAACTACCGCGGACGCTGGCGGGAAATGGTCAACCGCTCGGCGCTCGCGATGAAGCTGCTGACGTCGCGCAAACACGGCGCGATCCTCGCCGCCGCGACCTTCGGCCTGCCGGAAACACCCGGCGGTGTGCGCAACTGGGACTACCGCTACACCTGGATCCGCGATGCGTCGTTCACCGTCTACGCCTTCATGCGCCTGGGTTTCGTCCAGGAAGCCAACGATTACATGCGCTGGCTGCGCGGCCGGGTCAGCGATTGCCACGGCCAGTCCATGAAGCTCAACATTCTCTATGCCATCGACGGCCGCCAGAAACTGCCGGAAACCAATCTCTCGCACCTGTCCGGGCATGGCGGCGCAACCCCGGTGCGGATCGGCAATCAGGCTTACGATCAGGTTCAACTCGACATCTTCGGCGAACTGTTGGACGCGGTGTACCTGGTCAACAAGTACGGCGAAGCCATCTCCCATGAAGGCTGGAAACACACCATTGAAGTGGTCGATCAGGTCTGCGAAACCTGGCAGCAAGAGGACGTAGGCATCTGGGAAATGCGCGGTGAGCAGCATCACTTCCTGCACTCGCGGCTGATGTGCTGGGTCGCCGTGGACCGGGCCATTCGCCTCGCCTCCAAACGCTCGCTGCCCGCCCCGTTCGCCCGCTGGGACCAGACCCGTCAGGCGATCTACGCCGATATCTGGGAGAATTTCTGGAACGAAGAACGCGGGCATTTCGTTCAGTACAAGGGCGGCAACGCCCTCGACGGTTCGATGCTGCTGATGCCGCTGGTGCGCTTTGTCAGCGCCAAGGACCCCCGCTGGCTCTCAACCCTCGACGCCATCGAAAAAAACCTGGTGCGCGACGGCATGGTTTACCGCTACCACAACGATGACGTCCATATCGATGGCCTCGAAGGCACCGAAGGGGCGTTTGCCGCGTGCTCCTTCTGGTATGTCGAATGTCTGGCCCGGGCAGGTCGGGTGGAAAAGGCCCACCTGGAATTTGAACAGTTGCTGAGGTACGCCAACCCGCTCGGGTTGTATGCCGAAGAGTTCGACAGCCATGCACGACATCTGGGCAATACCCCACAAGCGCTGACGCACCTGGCGCTGATCAGTGCGGCGTGTTTTCTGGATCGAAGATTGAGTGGCGAGAAGAGTTTCTGGCAGCCTTGAGACCGAGTTGCCTATATCGCGAGCAAGCTCGCTCCCACATTGGGTTTTTGGCATGAACACTATTGTGTGAGCAACACCAAACCTGTGGGAGCGAGCTTGCTCCGGGCGGCGATCCGACGATGGGGCCATCAGCCAACCCTAAGACTGACAGGCAGGACTGGATCTGATTGAGCGCTGACCGAAAACCGTTCGCGGTAGGCTTGTGGTGTCACGCCCATGGCTCGCAGAAAACTGCGCCGAAGGGTCTCTTCGCTGCCAAAGCCGCATTGCACTGCAACGCGCTTGATCGACACGCCCGTGTCGCTGAGCAACCGTCGGGCCGTCTCGACCCGAATCAGCTCAATGGCCCGGGCCGGCGTTTGCCCGGTGTCGGCGCGATAGTGACGAACGAAGCTGCGCTCGCTCATGCCCGCCTGTAATGCCAAGGTCGGAATGCCTAAATCCATGGTGAGATTTTCGCTGATCCAGGCGTGAAGTTCGTCAAAACGGTTACCTTCCTTCTGCAAGGACAAAGTCACGCTGAATTGCGATTGCCCACCCGGACGTTTGAGAAATACCACCAGTTGTCGGGCAACGTCCAACGCCAGGGTGCGACCGAGATCTTCCTCGACCATCGCCAGCGCCAGATCAATACCCGCAGTGACCCCGGCCGACGTCCACACCGGCCCATCGTTGATAAAAATCGGATTGGGTTCCACCTGCAACAGCGGATGCTTCTGCGCCAATTGCTCGCAACGGGTCCAGTGGGTGACCACCCGACGGCCATCGAGCCAGCCACTGGCCGCCAGCAAAAACGCCCCGGTGCATACCGATGACACTCGCCGGCATCCCGTCGCATGCTCACGCACCCAAGCCACCAGCGGGGCGTCTTCCGCTGCGGCGTAAACGCCCCAGCCGCCGGCTATGATCAAGGTATCGCTTGCCTGGTCGGGCAATGGCTCGGCTAACAACGCCAACCCCGCCGAGGACATGACCGCCCCGCCACCGCTGGCGATCACTGACGGCGCATAGGGCGGCGGCAATCCTTGCTGGCGAGCAATGTCGTTAGCTGAAGCGAACACTTGCAACGGCCCGGTGACATCGAGCAATTGCACGTTGGCAAACGCGAGCACATGAATGGATTTTGGCATGATTGGCGTAATTCGTGGGGTAATTGGCGTATACGCCAAATCCTACGAGCCTACAGTCAAGCCGTCCACCCACTTCATGAGAAAAGATGCCATGACGTTGCAGATCGGTTTTCTGTTGTTTCCACAGGTTCAGCAACTGGACCTGACTGGCCCCTACGACGTGCTGGCCTCGCTGCCAGACGTGAAGGTGCATTTGATCTGGAAGGATTTGGTGCCCGTCACTTCAAGCACGGGACTGATACTGAAACCGACCATTACCTTCGACGATTGCCCGGCGCTGGATGTGATCTGTATTCCAGGCGGCAGCGGCGTCGGGCCGTTGATGGAGGATAAGGAGACACTGGCTTTCATCAAGGCTCAGGCCGCCAATGCACGTTATGTCACGTCGGTCTGCACCGGGGCGCTAGTGCTCGGCGCGGCGGGCCTGCTGAAAGGTAAACGCGCCACCACTCACTGGGCTTATCACGAATTGCTGAAGCCACTGGGGGCGATTGCGGTCAAGGATCGGGTGGTGCGTGACGGCAATCTGTTGACCGGGGGCGGGATTACCGCAGGGATCGATTTTGCCCTGACGTTGGCCGCCGAATTGTTCGATGAGGACACGGCGCAGCTGCTGCAGTTGCAATTGGAATACGCCCCGGCGCCACCGTTTGCGTCGGGCAGCCCGGAAACCGCGCCAGCGTCGGTCCTGGATGAAGCCAATCGGCGTTCAGCGCAGTCGTTGCAGCAGCGGACGTTGATTACTGAACGGGTGGCCGCAACACTCGAACTGTAGAAGATCAATGTGGGAGCGAGCCTGCTCGCGAAGGACGTTAACGATAACGCGTTCGTCCTGAATGAACGCGTTGCTTTCAGAGTCCTTCGCGAGCAAGCTCGCTCCTACAGCAGGCAAAAAAAAACCCGCCAGAGGCGGGTTTTTCCCAAGACCATTGTCGACTCCCTGTCGGTAGCGAATCCTTGCTGATGGTCGATCGTCCGTGATCCTGAAGCGCTTCCTGTGCTTCAGTTGATGGGGCTAGATTACGCATCGGATCCAATCCGCAATAGGCGACATAGTTACCACGGCGTGTAAGACATTCGCCATAGCAGCCCTTCCGAAAACCCTTAGACGCCGCTTCAGCCGCCCTGATGCTCGCGTGCCTTGGCGCTGATTTTCAGAAACTCTTCAATATTGCTCATCTGCTCATCCCAACCGCGGCTGTCCATGCGGAACGCCTTGAGTCGGCGCGCTTGGGGAACGTGATCGAAACCGGACTCGGTCACCTTCAGCAAGGTGCCGTTATCCATGTCTTCGAGCTCGAACAACACCAAGGTGGTGGGTTCCTGTGAGTAGTCAACGTCGGGCTCAACCGCGTACGGGTGCCAGCGAAACGAAAATACCCGCTCCGGCTCAACCCGCTCCACCCGCACATTCCACAGCAAGTGCTCATAACCGGGATACGTAATTTGCCCTTGAGTCCATTCACCGGCGACAAAACGCTTGCCTTCCAGTGCCACGCCAAACCACTGCCCAAACGCTTCGGCATTGGCCAGCACCCGCCAGACTTGCGCGCGCGGCGCTTTGAGCAGGATTTTCCTTTCGATGCGATCTGATGCTGGGTTCATATGTCACCTCCTGTAATGAACAGTAGGCCTGTAAGACCACAAGACCCACCCTAAAGTTGTATCAATTGGGTGTCGCGATCAACCCTGTCTGAAATATTCGGCTGCATTTGCGCGTATAAGTTCTGGCTTGAAGGCGTGGGGCCGCGGCTCTTGGCTAAACTGCACGTCAACTTTTCCTGCCAGAGCGAGAATCCCATGCCCCCACGCTTTCTTCTGGCGCTGACACCTTTGCTGTTCACCGCCTGGGCCCATGCCGTGGACTGCGACAGCGCCGCCGATCAGAGCACGATGAATCAATGCGCGGCGCAGCAGGGCAAGGCGGCCGATAAGGAGTTGAATGCGCACTACCAGCAGATCACCGCGCGTTTGAAGGATAGTCCCAACAGTAAGAAGCTGATGGTCAGCGCGCAGCGAGCGTGGGTGGCGTTTCGGGATGCCGAGTGCAAGTTTTCGGCGTCGGCGGTAGAGGGTGGGAGTGTGTATCCGCTGATTTACAGCAATTGCATCACTGAATTGACCAAGGCGCGGGTGGAGACTTTCAAGAACTATTTGAAGTGTCAGGAGGGGGATTTGAGTTGCCCGGTGCCTGGGGTTTGATCCTTGGGGATTGGCAAAGCGAAAAGATCGCAGCCTTCGGCAGCTCCTACATCGATCGCGTAGACCTGTAGGAGCTGGCGAAGCCTGCGATCTTTTGATCTGCTTTCGAGCCTTACCGAACTGGCAAAGCAAAAGATCGCAGCCTTCGTCAGCTCCTACATCGATCGCGTAGACCTGTAGGAGCTGGCGAAGTCTGCGATCTTTTGATCTGCTTTCGAGCCTTACCGAACTGGCAAAGCAAAAGATCGCAGCCTTCGGCAGCTCCTACATCGATCGCGTAGACCTGTAGGAGCTGGCGAAGCCTGCGATCTTTTGATCTGCTTTCGAGCCTTACCGAACTGGCAAAGCAAAAGATCGCAGCCTTCGTCAGCTCCTACATCGATCGCGTAGACCTGTAGGAGCTGGCGAAGCCTGCGATCTTTTGATCTGCTTTCGAGCCTTACCGAACTGGCAAAGCGAAAAGATCGCAGCCTTCGGCAGCTCCTACATCGATCGCGAAGACCTGTAGGAGCTGGCGAAGTCTGCGATCTTTTGATCTGCTTTCGAGCCTTACCGAACTGGCAAAGCGAAAGATCGCAGCCTTCGGCAGCTCCTACATCGATCGCGAAAACCTGTAGGAGCTGGCGAAGCCTGCGATCTTTTGATCTGCTTTCGAGCCTTACCGAACAAACACCTGTGCCGTGGTAATCGCCATATCCCCACCCGGCATTTTGATGCTGCCAATCTGTTTCAGGCTGTCGGCATCAAAAACCGCCACATCGTTAAACGTTCCGGCCAGGTAGATCTTGCTACCGTCCTTGTTAAACGAAATGCAGTAGTAGGAATGATCCAGCGTCGCCGCCTGCAGCATCTTCTTCTGTTTAATGTCGTACTTGGCCAGGCGATTGAGCACGCCGAACATCAAGTTCGGATCCTTGGGTGAACGCATGCCGCTGAAGTAGATTTCCGTCAGAGGGCCGAAGTCAGTGGTTTCGGTCTTGCCGGTTTTCAGGTCGATGCTGAACAGCCCATAGAGGTATTCGGCGGTCAACGGGTCCTGCTTCTTGTCCTTGAATTTGGCCGCGGTGTAGAGCAGCGAGAAATCATGGCGATAGGTCTGCTGGTTCCAGACGTAAAGCACGTCCGGTGCACTGTAGTTCGGGCGTTTCCAGTGACGACTGGGGATCAACACGTCGAACTTGCCGGTTTTCACATCGACCTTGTAGACATCCGCCCCCGCCACATACAACGTGCCGTCGTCACCGCTCTGCATAATGGTCAGCTGCCGGGGTGCCGGGAAACTGCGCACGGGTTTGGCATCCATGCCGGCGTCGGTGGCGTACACATCCAGCCGAGGCTGCTGCACTTCGTAGTGATCGTTGAACATCAACGTCGGGTTGGCGATGGCGAACAGTTCCTTGGCGTCATGGCTGAGGGTGAAGGCGAACATCGACTTCGCTTTCTCCCCCGGTTTCTGCGTGATGCTGGCGTGGAACACCTGCTTGCAGCTGTCCAGCTCGACGCCGTAGATATCCGCGTAGTGATTGTTGAGCACGTAAGCGGTTTTACGGTCCGGCGACAACTGGACGGTGCCAGGACCGAAAGCGTCCGGCATCTTGCAGGTCTTGAACAGGGTGTCGGTCGCCAGGTCGATGACGTTCAGGTTGTTCGGGTAATTGGTGGTCAACATGTACTCGTGACCGTCTTGCAGTGCTGTATTTTCATCGGCCAGTACCGTGAGCGAAAACGTGCTCAGGACGGCGAACGCGGCCAGGCCGCAGGCTTTGATGCTAGGCATGCTGGAATCCTTTTATCTGACCGATCATTTGTCTTTTGGAAAGACAGTACCGAGGTTGCGCCAGTTCTCGTTGGACGCCTGGGCATCCTTGTTCCAGTCCGGGTAGGTGCTCATCATGTCGGGCACCTGCGCCGGCCACCAGCAAGGGTCGGAGCAACCGTAAAGGTCCGCCTCCATCGGCTGGCACAGCGACGACACACCGCCAAACGCATCGATCTCCCACCCCGGGTCGGTGGTTGAGGCGCAGCCGGCGACAGAGCTCATCGCCACCACTTCTTCAATACGGTTTTCGGCCGCGGCTTCATCGAGTTTCAACGCTTTGTTATTGATTGCCTTGAGATGTTTCATATCAGTGAGCCTTGCGCGGAGTGATGTAGCTGCTGATAAACGCAGGGTTGTGGGCCATGATCCGGGTGTAGACCTCGATGCCGAAATCGACCCAGTCACGCATCAGTTCGCAGTAGTGATAGGTCGGGTGGGTCGGGTCGCCGTAACGGGCGTAGCTCTCGTGGTAGCAGCCGCCGGAGCAAAGGTTGCGGATCTGGCAGTCCTCGCAACCGGTGTTCGTACGGTCCAGGCGCTGGGACAGGAAGTCGTTCAACTCCACCTGTTTCACACCACTGTGGACGTTGCCGAAGGTCGGCAGCGACGAACCGGTGAAGCGGTGGCACAGGTTCAGTTCGCCTTTGTGATCCACCGCCAGCATCTTCAGGCCCGCGCCGCACGGCAGGGCTTTTTTGTGGCCTTCGTGAATGTCGGTGATCAACTGGTGCAGGTTGGAAAAACCGATGTTGCGGTGCTCCAGCGCGGCTTCCAGATAACGCCGGCCGAGTTTCTTCATATTGGCGAAGACTTCGATCAGCTCGTCGCTGGACAGGTTGAAGGTGCTGATGTCACCGGAGGTCACCGGGGCAAAGCCGACTTCGGCAAAACCCAGTTCGTTGAACAGGTGATCCCAGATGGTTTCGACGTCGGTGACGCCGGTGGTGAGGGTCACCCGCGCGCCCACCGGACGGCTGTTGTAGCGCGACAGCAGCATCTCGGCCTTGCGTCGCACCACGTCATACGTGCCCTGCCCGCCCACGGTGATGCGGTTGCGGTCGTGCACGGTTTTCGGCCCGTCGATGCTGACGGAGAGCCCGAAGCGATGGGCATTCAGGTAGTCCACGGTTTCTTCGGTGAGCAACGTGGCGTTGGTGGTCATGACGAACTCGACGAACTTGCCGGCCTCGCGGAAACGCTTCTCGCAATAGTCGACCATGTACTCGATCAGCTTGCGATTGCTCAGCGGTTCGCCACCGAAGAACACCACGGTGAAACGCTCTTCGTCCGGGGATTCGCGCAGCAGCATTTCCACCGAGGCGACCGCCGTTTCGACGTCCATTTTCTTGCCGGCCGACGGCTTGTCGAGGTCTTCCTTGTAGCAGTAGGTGCAGCTCAGATTGCAGCCGGTGTTGACGTTGAGCACCACGGTGTTGATCGCGGTGCGCTCGACCCGTTTGGTGCCGATGTCGGGAGTCAGCGGCGAACCGTCGCTGACCAGTTCCAGGGCCATCAGCTCACGCAGGGTCTCGGTGATTTCTTCGCCGTTGAAGCGTGCGGCCAAGCGCTGGATCAGGTCGTCCGACGAACAGCCGGGACCGCGCAAGGTATCGATGATGGTGCCCGTCAGCTCATCGCTGGCAAACAGCGAACTGCTGGGAATGTGAAACAGCATGCGGTCGGCATCGACGTGCACTTCGTGCAGGTTCCGTTCGACCAGATTCAAAATAACGCCCATTGCAACCTCCTGTGCAAACCCCGCCTGGCGGGGCCTGCGGTCATTCCGAAAAGTGTCTGAAGCCTTTTTGGATCAGCCAACTTATGGAATGGGTGGATTGTTCCAGCGTTGCACGGTGACGATCATGTGGCCTTCGCCGGTCAGGGATTTCCCTGCGTCGTCGACGGCGGCGATCACCTTGAGGTTGCCGGCATTGTTGGTGGACATTTTGCGTTGCGGGTTCGGCCCGGCATCGCCCGGAGTGAACACGCCGCTGTCAGCCTGCATGGTGCCGGCGAACTTGACGTCTTCGTCTGCCTTGGCGCGATCGTCGAAGGCCTCGACCTTCCATTGCGCCGGGAACACACCGATGCGATACGGTTTGCCGTCAGCGCCTTTGCCCCAGGCTTCAGCGTCGAAACGACCCTGGACCTTCGGCGTCGAGCCGCCCCCCTCGCCGATCCGTGCCACCGAGAACTCTGGTACGACTTTGACTTGGTCGATGCTGTTGTAGACCGACAGGGTCGGGCCTTTCAACGAGCCGAGGGTCACCGCACGCAGACCCGGTTGGGCATTGGGCGCTGCCTTGAGTTTGACGCGCATGCGTTCAGGGCTTTGCTCCAGCACTTCGACCACGTCCACGCCTTTGCCAAAGTTCGGTTTGCCGGCAAGACCGCTGCCGATCAAGGTCACTTCAGTTTCGGCGCCAGCCTTCAGGTAACCCGGTTGCACCGCCAGCAAGCGACTGCTGCCCTGCTTGGCCGCGACGAAGTCCAGACCACGCTCGTCGTGGTCGGCCTCGAACATCCGGCCTTGCATGGCGTTGCCTTGGGCGGCGAACACTTGACGCATCGTCACGCCGTCGATAGTCACGTTGCCGCGCCATTCGTAACCGGTGTAGAGAATGGCGCTGCCATCGCCGTTGAACGGGCTGCCATCGGCGTACTGACCTTTGACGTTGACCTTGAAGGTGTCGTCGCCATCGGCGCTGACGCTCATCACCCCGGCCACTTCACCTTTACCCGGCAAGTGGCCGCTAAAGCTCCAGTCGCCAACCAGCGTCTCGGCTTTCGGTGCCGTGCTCAGCCATTTTTTCCAGGCCGGGTTGTCCAGTGGATAACGCTTGGCCAACAGCGGCACCATGTCCTTGCGGGCAATGTCGAACCAGTCACGGTCGCGGGCCAGGGCCTGGTATTCCAGCGACGGCCATTGGCCGAGGTGGAAGTTCACCAGGCGCTCCCATTCCTCGACCGGACGGCGTTGCAGGGCAATTCGCGCACCGGAGTGACAGCGGCCACACATCTGGCTGGTCTGGTCGTCGAACTTCTCGACGGTATTGAGCCGTCGTTCCAGCGCATAACGCACGCCGTCGGTTTCGCTCGGCGCCAGACCCTGGGTATCGGCCAGGTACTTGACCAGCGTGCGACGGTCGTCATCGCTGATCTGCAAACCGTGCATGGTCTGCATCCGGGCGATGCTCATCAGCCAGCCTTCCGGGGTCTTGCGCTGGTGGCTGATACGGCTCAGGGCGTTATTGGCTTCAGGGGTGTGACAGCCCTGACAGGTTTCCTTGAGGATGGTCTGGGCGTCACGGGCTGCCAGGCTGTAAGGCGAATGCAGCGCCACACACGCGGCCACGGCCAGCAGACTGGCGCTCAGGCCTGATCGGAGTCTTCTCTTCATCAACGTCGAACCTCGCACGGTGCTTTCTTATTTTTGTGGCTTATCGTTTTCATGGTTTCTGCCGCCGGCGGCGAACCGCTGACGGAGGCAAGAGAAACGTCTGCGATGAGCAATACACGGAGCGTGCCAGCTTAGCGATTACCTTTTTTATCAAGCAGTTGCGTGAAGCTGACGGCGGTTGGCCATGCCTGATCGAGGTGGCCTGCGTCTAATATCGCGACAGGTGTTGCAGTCTGAGACAAGCATAGATGCCCTGGCGGGAACAGTTCATCGCCCGACGATTGACGGGGTTTGGTTGCAGGTGCGAAATGATTGTTCACCGATTGCCAAGCAGGGGACAAAAAATGGCAAGCCTCACTGTCCTGGCGGGGGACTTTCTTCAGGGTGATGGAGAGTACAGAGACGGCGTTTTCACCCTCAGAACGTCACTGCATCCGTGGCCCGGCATTAACCTTGCGCTCTCTTCGATCGAGCGTATCGAAGTGGCCAATGAGGAATCGATCAACAACATCAAGGACGCCATCGGCTTTGGCGTGGCCGGCGCGATGCTGCTGGGCCCTATCGGCGCAATCGCCGGCTTCATGCTGGCCGGAAAGGAAACCGAAGTGACCTTTCTGGCAACGTTCAAGGACGGAAAAAGGCTTCTGGCCGCCGCTGATAGCAACGCGTTTGAAGAAATTTCCCGCAAGTTTCACTCATGAGACCATGGGCACATGCCGCACCGCCGACGCGGTGTGGCGTGCCGCTGTCTTAGATGTAGAACGTCGGGTGAATGGCTTTGTGCGCACTGATTTCCTGTTGCATCTCCGCCACAAGTGTCGCAATCGCGTGGGGACTGTCCAGCGTCCACATGGGAACGTGAGTTGCGACCAGGTCCACTTGGCCGGTCATGCAATCACAGACCCGAATGGTCAGGGATTGGTCGGCATCCATGCTGCACGTGCACACGGAGGGCAGAAAACTGTGCTCAATGATGTTTTGAATTTCCAGGGTTGAAAGGAACATCGCTACCTCCCTCACGCTAGATGTGTTGCCGGGAAAATGCTCCGTCATTTCACCCACCCAGCCTGAAAATTCTAATCCTCAATGCGGGGTGCCTCAAGGTCGCAAACCGGTTGCTCGTCGTCTCAGCCGCTGTCGCGATTTGCGACAAACCAAAGGCTGTCATTATCCCGCTGCGTCACGCAGAACCCTGTCGACAAAGGGCTTGCCAGCGCTTCCCGGTACTTGGCACAGCCATTGCGAAAGCCCTGTTCTCACGAACAACAAGAGGCCTCGCCATGACGCTCCCTTATCTGCTCCCTGCCACCTCGGCGTTCATCCAACGCGCCCCGCGCATGCTTATCGGCGGCGACTGGGTCGAGGCCGCCGACGGCCAGACCATGCCCTTGCACAACCCGGCCACCGGCGAAGTGCTATGCGTGGTGCCGCGGGCCACGCCCGAAGACGTCGACCGTGCGGTACTCGCCGCCCGTCAGGCGTTCGATGATTCCGCCTGGAGCCGCACCCGCCCACGGGAGCGGCAGAACCTGCTGTGGAAACTGGCCGAGCTGATGGAGCGCGATGCCGAACTGCTCGCGCAGCTGGAATGCCTGAACAACGGTAAAAGCGCGGCGGTGGCCCAAGTCATGGACGTGCAGCTGTCCATCGACTTCCTGCGCTACATGGCCGGCTGGGCGACCAAGATCGAAGGTTCCAGCGTCGAGGTCTCGTTACCGTTGATGCCCAACGATCAGTTCCACAGCTTCATCCGTCGCGAGGCCGTAGGCGTGGTCGGCGCCATCGTCGCCTGGAACTTCCCGCTGCTGCTGGCCTGCTGGAAACTCGGTCCGGCGTTAGCCACCGGCTGCACCGTTGTATTGAAGCCGGCGGACGAAACACCGCTGACTGCGCTGAAACTCGCCGAACTGGTGTTGGAAGCCGGTTACCCCGAGGGTGTGTTCAACGTCGTCACCGGCACCGGCATCACCGCCGGTTCGGCCCTGACCCACAATCCGCTGGTGGACAAGCTGACCTTCACCGGCTCCACCGCCGTGGGTAAGCAGATCGGCAAGATCGCCATGGATTCCATGACCCGGGTCACCCTGGAACTGGGGGGCAAATCCCCGACCATCGTCATGGCCGATGCCGACTTGAAGACCGCCGCAGCCGGTGCCGCCAGTGCGATTTTCTTCAATCAGGGCCAGGTGTGCTGCGCCGGGTCGCGGCTGTATGTGCAGCGCAAGCATTTCGACAATGTGGTGGCGGACATCGCCGATATCGCCAATGCCATGAAGCTGGGTAACGGGCTGGACCCGAGTGTCGAGATGGGACCGCTGATCTCCGCACGTCAACAGGAACGGGTTTACGGGTACATCGAAAAGGGACGGGAAAGCGGCGCGACGATTGCCTGCGGCGGCGAGCAGTTCGGGCCGGGGTTTTTCGTCAAACCGACGGTGATTGTCGATGTCGACCAGAAGCACTCACTGGTGCAGGAAGAAATCTTCGGCCCGGTGCTGGTGGCGATTCCGTTCGATGACGAAGCCGATGCGTTACGCATGGCCAATGACAGTCCTTATGGCCTCGGGGCGAGTATCTGGTCGAATGATCTGGCGGCGGTGCACCGGATGATTCCGCGAATCAAGTCGGGCTCGGTGTGGGTCAACTGCCACAGTGCGCTGGACCCGGCGCTGCCGTTTGGCGGGTACAAAATGTCGGGGGTTGGACGTGAGATGGGGTATGCGGCGATTGAGCATTACACCGAGTTGAAGTCGGTGTTGATTAAGCTCTGATCTGCGGCGTTCTTCAGGCCGCCTTCGCGAGCAAGCCCGCTCCCACAGTGGTTCTGTGTCGTTCACAGAACCACTGTGGGAGCGGGCTTGCTCGCGAAGAGGCCGGTCCAGTCACGACAAATGTCAGGGTTTGAACCCCTGAGCCAATAACCAACTCCGAACCACCCGCCCCTGCTCCACCGTCAATCCGGCCAACGCCTGATCCGCAGACTCGGTACGCAACCGCCGCACCAACGGCGCCAGCTCAACCCCTTGCACATGCCAGATCCCCAGCGGCTGATCCGCCGTAATCACCACTTCGGCTTCATCGACAAAACCATCCTTCAGCACCGGAGCTCGCTCAATCCTCAACGCTTCAAAATCCGCTTCGGCATGGGCAACCACTGCATCCGGCCACTGCCGCCGCGCCTGCCAGAACGGCTGCCCCAACCAACGCTGCTCGTCCGCGTAAAAATCCCGCCCGATCCGCGCAAATCGTAAAAACAACTGCTCCACTCGCTGCTGATGAAACCGCTGCGCCAGCGCTGCTCGCTCGGGTTTTCGCAACAACGTGTTGATCACCGTCGGTGCCTGCAACGCCGAGGACAGCGACTGAAATATCCCGTTGCCCGACAACGGATCCACTGCCATCGCCGCATCGCCGACCCGAATCCAGTGTTCGCCACATACCTGTGGGCACAGAATCGCGGTGCTGCTGCGTGCGTGCAGCTGTAGGTCCACCTCAGGCTCAGCACCGAAAAAAGCCCGCGCCAACGCCGAGCCTTGGCGCCGCTGTGTACAGTAATCCAGCAGCTGCGCCTTGCCCGGCAATTGCGCGCTCGCCACGTCCACCGTCCATTGCCAATAACACTGGCCGTCGGCCCGCCGCGCCATCCACGCCCAACCGTCCTCCAGACTTTCTACGGCACTGGCCGTGTCGCCCGGTGCACCTTGCCAGCGATTCAACAGGCTCACTGTCTCTGGCCCACGCCGGCCTTTGCCGAGCGCAGGCGCCTGACGCCCGCGCGCCTCAACCAGAAAGTCTGCCAGCAGGGCTTCACGTCCTTCGATCTCGACCTGATGCCCCGCCGCTGAGGTCTGAACGCTCAGCACTCGACCTTCGATCAACTCAACGCCGGCCCGTCGTAAATCCTCGCGCAGACCTCGGTCAAAGCTCGGACGATCCAATAGAAATTCAATATTTTGCGCATGCTGTTGGCCGTTCCACGACACCTGTCGCTGAGACGGCAGTGCCGCGTCGGCCAACGCTTGATGCAACCCCGCGCCGCGCAATGCGTCCAGCACCCTGACAGACACGCCCTCCAGCGCGGCAAACCGGCGCCACTCGCTGACCAGCGTCACCGGATAACCAAGTCGTCGCAAACCCAAGGCAACCGCCGCGCCTGCAGGCCCTGCGCCCAGAATCAAGATCATCGCCCAACGCGCCGTTCGGGGCCGCGATAACGGGCGTTCTCCCGCAGCCATTCGATGACCTGTTGATTGCTGGCGTCGGGCTGCTCAACCAGGAAGCGTGCGATGTGCCCACTCAACGCGGCGCACCCCAGGCTGGCGCCGGACTGCCCCGGATACGTGCCATGCACACACGCTGCGAAATCCGCCTGAGCGCTGTTAAGCCACGACCATTCGTGTTCGGCACAACGGGCGTCGCCGGTCACTCGCAGCACCTGTGGATAATTCGCCGGGAACACGCCCTCGCCTTGCGCCGGGCTGGAGGCACAGAGCAAAACACCCCGCGCCACCGCCGCCGCGCAGGCCTCCCGCAACAGGCTACGATCCTGACGCAAGCCGAGGCTCAGATTGATCAGCCGCACGTCCTGCGCGACCAGCCAGTCAATCGCCGTGGCGATCTGCAACGCGCTGGTGACGCCACGCTGATCGAACACCTGAGCCACGCAAAACACCGCTGAAGGTGCCCGCCGACCGATCGCCTCGATCACCGCGCTGCCGTGGCCCAGCGGATCATCGCTTAACTCGTTTTCGGCCAGCCCGTCTTCCAGCAACGAAAACCGCCGCCCGGCCACGATCTGCACCCGTTGCGCCGCCGAGTGACCGCTGTCCACCACGCCAATCCGCAGCTCAGGCTTCATGCAGCACCGTTCTCGACGTGAGCACGCCGTCCAGCAATTCAAAACGCAGATCGGCGTCGGCCAGGGTCGAGGGGCGATGGCTGATGAGGATTCGTGTGCGCCCGGCAAACAGTCGGTCAATGGCCTCGATCACTTCGCGTTCGGTGGCTTCATCCACCGCCGAGGTCGCTTCGTCCAGGACCAGGATCAAGGGGTCCTGCAACAGTGCCCTAGCGATGGCAATACGCTGTTTTTGCCCGCCGGACAATTGTTGACCACGCTCGCCCAACGGGCTGTCGAGGCCTTCAGGCAAGGACGCGATCAGGCTGTCGAGTTGCGCCAGCCGCGCCACTTCGGCAATCGCTTCGCGGCTGGCGTCCGGCACGGCGTAGGCGAGGTTATCGGCGAGGCTGCCGCGAAACAAAACGATGTCCTGACTGACCACGGCAATCCGTCGACGCAACTGGAACAGGTCCAGTTCACGCAAGTCGACCTCCCCCAGCAACACACGCCCGGACTGCGGATCATGGTGCCGTTGCAGAAGGTCGATCAGGGTCGATTTACCGACCCCGGAGCCGCCGCTGAGGGCGACTTTCAAGCCATAGGGAATTCGCGCTTCGATGCCGCGCAGCGTTGTCGGGCGACCGGGATGGCTGAAGTGCACATCGTCAAATCGCAAGTCGCCGGAGGCCGGCATCGGCTGCGGTGTGACGGGCGTGAGAACGGTCGGCGCTTCGCCGCGCAATTCCATCACGCGCCCGAGGCTGACGGTCATCCGCTGAATCGCGACATAGAGGCCGAGCAAGCTCTGAACCGGCCCGACCGCCATGCCCAAATAGGTGGAAAACGCGATCAACGCACCCAGTTGCCAAGTCCCCTGCACCACCCAGTAACCGCCGATCAAGAAAGCGCAGGCCCGGGACAACGAGGTCAGCGTACCGGGCACAGCCTGGGTGAAAAATTCGGTGACTTGCAGGCGCAGCAACTGGCTCATGTAGCCCTGCCCCAATGTCTCCAGCCGCCGCGATTCACGTTGTTGCTGGCCGGCGGACTGAATGAATTTCATCACCGGCAGCGTCTCGACCATGAACGAAGACATGTCCGCCGAACGCTCGCGCAACTGCCGCACATCGCGCTCGACCTTGCGTCGCATCCAGCGCAGCCAGAGCACATCGAGGGGAATCAGCACCAGCGCCAGCAGCGAGAGCTTCCACGACAGGGTCAGCAACATGGCCACCGCGCAGACCAGCCCGATCACGCTTGATACTGCCGAGAATAGTGAGTCCACGGCAAAGCGCTGGATCTCCGCAACGTCGCCATCGAGGCGCGACATCAGGTCACCGATCCGGCGCTGACCGTAGAAGCTCGGCGACAACGTCTGCAAATGCCGGTAGAGGTCGTCGCGCAGGGCAAACAGAATTCGCCCGGAAAGCCGCGTATGCAGGTAACGATTGATCCCCGACAACCCGGTACCAAGCAACCCGGCAATGATCATCAGTGCGGCCATCAGCACCAGCTTCGGAAAGTTGCGCGCCAGTAGCCCATCGTCGATCAACAACTTGGTCAGCCACGGTTGCACCAGCACCAGCAACGACGCGCAGACCGATAAACCCAGCAACCCGGCAATCGCCAGGCGATGGGGCCGCACAAAGCTGTAGAGCCAACGCAATGCCGACTGTAGGGCCTCGGGGTTTTGGCTGTCGATCAGCCGAACGATCAAGCGCTGCATCACGAACGCAACTGTTTGAGCTTGCGATAGAGGGTCGCGCGACTGATGCCCAAGGCGTCGGCGGCGGCCGAGACGTTGCCCTGATGGCTGTCCAGGGACTGGCGAATCAGCTCAAGCTCGTTTTCGCGAATGCTGCCCGACTGGGGACGTTCGCTGGCGGTCAATTCGTCGAGCATGCTGTCGGGCAAGTGGTCGAGGGTGAGCACGGTTTCACCCGGCTCGCGCATGGCCAGTGCGGTACGCAGCACCATTTCCAGTTGGCGGATGTTGCCCGGCCAGTGATAACCGGCGAGCAAGCGGTTCAAATCGTCATGCAAGACCACCGTCGGCGCGTTGAGTTTGCTCAGCAGACGGCCGACCAGACCACTGAAATCCTCGCGTTCACGCAGGGCCGGGAGCATTACGCTGATGCCGTTGACCCGGTAAAACAGGTCCTCACGGAAGTGCTTTTCTTCCACCAGGCGCTTGAGGTCACGGTGAGTGGCGCAGATCAATGCGACGTCGATGTCTTGCTCCTCGCCAGCGCCCAGCGGTGCGACCTTACGATCCTGCAGCACCCGCAACAAACGGGCCTGCAAGGCCAGCGGCATGTCACCGATCTCATCAAGAAACAAGGTGCCGCCGTGGGCCTGTTGCAGGCGCCCAATCATGCCGCCGCGACGGGAGCCGGTGAAGGCGCCTTCGCGATAGCCGAACAGTTCGGACTCGATCAGGCCTTCGGGGATCGCCGCGCAATTCACTGCAACGAAAGGTTTGTCGCAGCGGGTGCCGGCCATGTGCAGGGCGCGGGCGATGACTTCCTTGCCCGTGCCGGTCTCACCGAGCAGCAACACTGGCAGCTCATTGGCCAGACCCTGCCGGGCCATGCGCAAGGCCCGGGCATAACGGACATTGCTGCCTGCCAGGGTGTCCAGATCGGGGTGTGGTTTGGCGGTTTTGGCGGTGCTGCGCGCAGGGCTGCTGACGTTGATCGAACGTTGCGGTGCACGCAGGGTCTTGTAGAAAAATTCGCCTTTGGCGGTTTGCAGGCTGCCGACACCGTCCTGATGCAGACGCGCCAACAATTGCAGACCATCGACGCCGAGAAACTCTTCGCAGCGTCGACCGATCAACGCCGAACGCTCGGCGTGAAGCAACTGGCAGGCCTGGGCGCTGACCGCGAGGATCTGCCCGCCCAGGCTCACGGCCAACAGACCTTGCCATGGCGATTCGAGGTATTGACGACGGCTGTGGAACGCCAGGACGATCTGGTCCGGGAAACTGGCGTTGAACACTCGGCTTTCGATCTGGCTGACGGCCATCGCCAGCAATGCGGTGCTGTCGTGGACACGGCCCAGCGGGCCTTCGCGAGTCAGGTCGAGCACGCCGAGGATGTCGCCCTGCGGGCAATGAATGGGCACCGAGGTGCAGGAAAAATCAGTCAGGCGATCGAGGTAATGTTCACCACAATCGATCATCGTTGGCCGGGCTTCGACCAGCGCGGTGCCGAGGGCATTGGTGCCGCGAGCCGCTTCGCTCCAGCAGGCGCCGAGGGTGATGTCTTGCAGGCCGCTGCCTTTGAGGCGATCGGCACGGCCTTCGACGGCGAGGATGGTCGCGTCGGAGTTGGCCAGGATGATCAGCCCTTCCTTGCCTTGGCGCGCAGCCAGGTAGTCGATGGCCGGCATCGCGGCGTCGATCAACAACCGATTGCTCGCCAGCAGCACATCGAGGCTGGCGCTTGATTCCAGCGCCAGCTCGAATTTGCCGTTGAAATGCACGCCATGGCTGAGGCTGCGCCGCCACGACGCATCGATTTCCGCGCGCAGTACACCATCGGGGACTTCGCCCTCGAGATGGAGTTTTTCCCGGGCCAGCCGGGCTTCACGGTGCAGTTGGGGTGGAGTTGTTTTTATTAGCGTCATCAAGCGCTCCGGATCGGTCCGCCCTGCGCTTTTTTAAGTTCAGCGCCCTGCCGCAATCTTTACGTTAACGTAAGGGCAATGGCAAGTGCCTTACGGCGCTTGTGTTTCATCTGTTGCACCGCGTTATCGTTCATCGCGGGCAAGCCCGCTCCCACAGGGTAGACCGAAAGCTTGTGGTCAAACCCGGCCAATGTGGGAGCGAGCCTGCTCGCGATGGCGATCTACCAGACACCAATGATCTCAGAGCTGCCACACCTCGGAATTCACAAAAAACGCCCGGGCATTATCCTCCAGGCTCTCCAGGTGATACCCCCCCTCCTGCACAATCAGACACGGCAGCCCAAGGCTGCGAATCCGCTCCCCAAGCAGCGCAAACCCTTCTCGGGTCACCGCCACTTTGCTCTGCGGGTCCAGTTCGAAAATATCGAAGCCCAAGGACAGCACCAACACATCGGCAGCGAAATCCTTCACCGTCGCCAACGCCACGTCCAATTGACCGAGGAAGTCTGCCTCACTCGCGCCGTGGTTCATCGGCAAGTTCAGGTTAAACCCCTCTCCCGCCCCGACACCACGCTCATCAGCGAACCCGGCAACCGCCGGATAGAAATTGGTCGGATCGCCATGCACCGAGACGTACAGCACATCATCGCGGTCGTAGAAAATCTCCTGAATGCCTTGCCCATGGTGCATGTCGGTATCGAGCACCGCGACGCGTTCGAAACCGCCGCGCAAAACCTGAGCCGCCACTGCCGCATTGTTCACGTAACAGAAACCACCCGCCGCTTCGGCCCGGGCGTGATGTCCCGGTGGACGGCACAAGGCATATGCGGCCGGCGCACCATCCAGCAACGCTTGGGCTCCGGCAACCGCGCTTTGCGCCGACCAATAGGCCGAACGCCAGGTCTGCTCGCCCACCGGGCAACTGCCATCCGCGAGATAACGGGCGGCCTGGGCGAGGATTCCACGCAGGGCATTGGGCTCGCGGACAAAAATGTTCGACATCACCTCGTCGCCCCAATCCTCGGGAATTTCCTTCCAGCGCAGATGAGCTTCCTGAAGGAACGTCAGATAGGGCGCGCCGTGGACCGCCAGCAACGGATCGAGCCCGGCATCGGCCGGTTGTTCAACAGTAAAGCCCAAAGCGTGCGACGCCTGGACCAATCGCTGAGCGCGCTCCGGCACTTCCTGTGGTGTGCGCATCTGCCCACGGGAGTAGTAGCTGCGTGGATGGTGAAGCAATTGTTCGGGATGGAAAAAACTGCGCATGGGGTTAATACCTGTCAGTTAACGTAAACCCTGAAACTGTAGGAGCGAGCTTGCTCGCGATGGTGTGTCAGCTACATTGGTGGTGACTGACACTCCATCGCGAGCAAGCTCGCTCCTACAGGAATTGCGATTATTCGGCGTTGCCGGCGCGAGACAGCACGGCATTGAGCAACACATCAGTACCCTGGCGCACGTCTTCGGGCAGCACATCTTCGGCTTCGTTATGGCTCAACCCGCCGACGCAAGGGATGAACACCATCGCCGTCGGGCAGAACCGCGCCAGATGAATCGCGTCGTGGCCGGCGCCGCTGACAATCGATTGTTGAGCGTAGCCCAGCGCGTCCACTGCCTGCTGCACCGCCGCCACGCAGTCGGCGTCGAACGGCGTCGCCGGGCTGATCCAGTGCGGGGTGATCGTCAGCTTCAATGCTCGACCGTCGGCAATGACCTGGAGTCGCGCACGCACTTGCTGCTCCATCGCCTCGATGGCTTCGTCGCGGTGATGACGCAGGTCGACGGTGAAATTCACCAGGCCCGGAATCGTGTTGCGCGAGGATTTGTTGATGCTCAACTCGCCCACGGTGGTCAGGCCTTCGGGGGCGAAATCGCTGGCCAATTCTTCGATCGCCTGGATCATTCGCGCCACGCCGTACAGGGCGTCCTTGCGCAGCGGCATCGGCGTGGTGCCAGCGTGAGCGGCCATGCCTTCGACCCGCACATCAAGCCAGCGAATCGCCTGACCGCCACTGACCACGCCGATGCTTTTGGCATTGTCCTCAAGGATCGGACCTTGCTCGATGTGCGCTTCAAAGTACGCGTCCACCGCGCCGCCCAACGGACGCTCGCCGGCATAACCGGTGCGCTGCAACGCCTCGGCAACGCTGATGCCATTGACGTCACGCACCGCCAACGCGGCGTCCAGTTCCATGATCCCGGTGAACACCGCCGAACCGAACATGGCCGGGGTGAAGCGCGCGCCTTCTTCGTTGGTCCATACCGCCACTTCCAGTGGTTTGCGGGTCTGGATGCCGAGGTCGTTGAGGCAACGCACCACTTCCAGACCGGCAAGCACGCCATACACACCGTCGAAACGCCCGCCTTCGGGCTGTGTGTCGAGGTGGCTGCCCATCATCACCGGCGCGGCATCGGAGTCGGTGCCAGGGCGGCGGGCGAACAGGTTGCCGATGGCATCCACGCTCAGGGTCATGCCGGCTTCGCGGCACCAATGGGAAAACAGTTCACGACCGGCCTTGTCTTCATCGCTCAGGGCCAGGCGGCAGCTGCCGCCACGCGCAGTGGCGCCGATTTCGGCCATGGCCATCAAACTCGCCCACAGGCGTTCACCATTAATCTTCAACATGCGTCACTCCTGGAAAAGCTGGATTAAGCGTTGGCCAATTCGATGCGTTCAGCACAGGCATGGCGACGGGAAAGGGACAGGACACAGATCAGTGAAGTCGCGGCGATGAGGCTGTAGAACACCGCCAGCGGCCACCATTGGCCGACAAATTCATGCGCCAGTAACGTGCCGATCAGCGGCGTCAGACCACCGGCCAGCGCACCGCAAATCTGGTACGCCAGCGAGATCGCGGTGTAGCGCACGTGGGTTTCGAACATGCCGCTGACGTAACCGGCGATCACCGCGTAGAACGACGCCATGCACACCACCGCCAGGGCAATACCGAGAATGATCAGCGGCGCCTGGGCCGAGCTGACCAGCACGAACATCGGGTATGGAGAAGCCATGGCCAACAACGACACCAGACAGAGGAATCGCGTGGCGCCCATTTTCTCGGCGACCCACGCTGCCAAGGGTTGAATGCAGAACTGAATGATCGCCACCACAAACAGGCACTCAAGGATCAGCGAGCGCGGTAGTTCGAGTTGCTGGGTGGTGTAGGCGATCATGAAAGTGTTGGTGAAATACACCCCGGCGATCCCGAGGGTGTTGGCGCCAATGCACAGCAACAGCGGACGCCACGCGGTGCGCAGGACTTCCATCACCGGTGCCTGTTCCTTGCGTGTGCTTCTGCGGGCCCGTTCGCGGCTGGCGAGGAACTCCGGCGATTCATTCACACCCAGTCGAATCGCCAGGCCCACCAGCAGCAACAGCGAGCTGGCGAGGAACGGCAGACGCCAGCCCCAGCTCATCAGGTCCGCTTCCGGCAAACGGGTGACCGCGCTGAAAGCCAGCAGCGACAGGATCAAACCGGCCGGACTGCCGAGTTGCGCAAAGGACGCGAAGAAATTGCGTCGGCCTTTCGGTGCGTGCTCTCCCGCCATCAACACCGCCCCGCCCCACTCACCACCGACGGCGATACCCTGGACGATGCGCAGCAGGATCAACAGTAACGGCGCCGCAACACCGATTTGTCCGTAGGTTGGCAGCAATCCGATGCAGACCGTGACCACGCCCATCATCAACAAGGTGATGATCAACGACTTCTTGCGGCCGATCCGGTCGCCGACATGGCCGAAAATAATCCCGCCCAACGGCCGCGCAAAGAAACCCACTGCGAAGGTGCCGAAAGCGGCCATGGTGCTGAACAGTTTGTCGTCAGAGGGGAAGAACAGCGCGCCGAATACCAGCGCGGCGGCGGTCGCGTAAATGTAAAAGTCGTACCACTCGATCATGGTGCCGATGAAGGCTGCGGCTGCCGCACGGCGCGGCTGGGGCGAAGCTTGAGGCTTCATGGGTCGGGCTCCTTGATTTGTTTTTTTGGCAGGAGAGAAACGGCAAATTCAAGGCACTCTGGCGGCGCCTGTCTGGGGTTGATTTATCGTCCCGGGGCTATGATTAGTCAATTTTCTATTTATTATGCGAAGTATTACGACTGCTTATAATCGAGAAACGCCATGGCCGAACGCGACGTGCAACGCCTGCTCAATGACCGCCTGGACTGGAACCTGCTGCGTACGTTTCGGGTGATCGGCCAGGAACTGAGCATCAGCCGCGCCGCGGCCCGCCTGCACCTGACACAACCCGCGGTGAGCCAGGCGCTGAAGCGTCTGGAGGAGCAACTGGGTCGACAACTGATCGCCCGTCGCGGACCACGGTTTGCCCTGACCGAAGTCGGCGAGCAGATCTTTGAACTGGCCGGGGAAATCTATGGGCAGATGTCCCAGGTCAGCAGCGTGCTGGAGCAACCGGCCGACGAAGTGATCGGTAAGGTTCGATTGCTGATCATCAGCCGGATCTTCTCCGAGCGCTTCGATGACTTCCTCGCCGACTTCCATCGGCAGCATCCGCGCGTGGACCTGGAAGTCGACGTCATGCTCAGTTCCGACATCGTCAGCGCCTTGCAGGAAAAGACCGCAACCCTCGGCCTGAGCCTCAATCGCCGCCCGCAACCGCGCCTGGAACAACGGCTGTTCCTGCGGCAGCGCTATGCGTTTTTCTGCGGCAAGCACCATGCGATGTTCGGCCAACAGAACGTCGCCGAAGGGGATTTGCAGCGAGAGAATTTCGTCAGTTTCACCAGCGACCAGATTGGCGGCATGCTCTCGCCGTTGACGATTTTTCGTGATCAGCAAGGCTTCAGCGGGCGGATCGTCGCTTCGTCACCGAGCCTGGAGGAAGTCCGGCGACTGGTGATCGCCGGGTTCGGTATCGGTTGTTTGCCCGAGCACGTGGTGGCGGCGGACGTCGACGCCGGATTGCTCTGGCGCCTGCCGCCCCACGAAGGGATTGCCGATGTGGACATTCATTTGCTGTGGAACCGCGAGCAGCGCATGAGCCGGGCCGAGACGATCTTTCTTGAAAGCCTGCAACAACGACTGACGGATTGAGTGCCCGGCACCGATCGATGGCTGATCAGAATAGCGGCAGGCTGTAGCTGACCACCAAGCGGTTCTGATCCGCGTCGCGCGACGCTTCGCTGCGCGACATGCCGTTGCGCCAACCCAGGGCAACGTTTTTCAACGGTCCGCTCTGGATCACGTAATCGACACTCAGGTCCCGCTCCCATTCCTCTTGCTCAGGCCCGGCCGTCGTCCGAATCCCTTTACCCGACAGGTACATTGTCGAGGCCTTGAGCCCCGGTACGCCGAGGGCGGCAAAATCGTACGTGTATTGGGCGAAACTGGTGCGCTCTCCAGCGCGGGTAAAGTTCTGGATGTAACGGTCGGTCAACAAGTAGACGCTTGCGCCCCCAGCCCCCTTATCCGGTAAACCACCCTGGTTAAGCTGCACGAAGCCGCTGTCGCTGGACACCTGCTGATAACCGGCCATCAACGCGTGAGCGCCAATGCCCCAGGTGAACGCCAGGCTCCAGGTGTTGTTGTCGATCTTGCCGTCGCCATTCTGCGTATAACCACTGGTGCGGTAGCCGCTGGCCCGTCCGGCGGCCGAGTCATTGGCACCGTCGGCGGTGGTCTTGAAGTAGCGCAGATCGGTTTTTAGCGCGCCGAACTCTCCCAGTTTCAAGTTGTGAACCAGACCGGCGAAATGCTGTTGGTAGTAGTCCTCGAGATTGGCGTAGTAGTACTGCGCCAGAAGCGCATCGGTGACCTTGTAATCGGCACCGGCAAAATTGAACGCGTTGCTTTCCCGGGTGCCGCCGGCCACGGCGAGGCCTGTGCTGTCGCTGGAACCGCGCCCCGTGGCGTGTTCGAGATGGCCACCGGTCAGGGTCAGATGCTCAAAATCATTGGAGACAATCTGCCCACCCTCGAATGTTTGCGGCAGCAGCCGGCCATCGTTGGCCAGCAGGATCGGCAACTTCGGTGTCAGGGTGCCGTAACGCATTTCAGTCTGGGCAACGCGCATTTTCGCGGTTGCACCGAAACGCGCCCATTGCTCGGCGGCCCCCTTGCCATCGTCGGGGATCATTGAACTGCCCACGTGGCGACCATCACCGCTGTCCAGGCGAACACCCAGCAGGCCTAACGCATCGACACCAAAGCCGACCGTGCCATCGGTGAACCCGGACTGATAGTTGAGCATGAATCCCTGCGCCCATTCTTCGGTTCGGGAAGGGTTCGAAGCGCCATCGCGATTGTCGTTATTGAAGTAAAAGTTACGCATCCCGAGGGTCGCATTACTGTCTTTAATAAAGTCCGCCATGCTCAACGGACTGAACAGCGCACTGCCGATCGCAATCATTGCCAACGGTTGTTTGTTCATTGATTTTGAAGTTCCTGAGCAGCCAGCTTTTGCGCTGGCTACCGGTCATTAAGAGAGTTTGATGCTCAAGACACTGGCCACCGGCTCGCCCGCCATTAACCGGGTCAGCAGTTGCGGTTCTGCCCGGTCCGATGCCAGCGCGCGCTCGATGACGCTTTGCGCGATGGCCGGATCGAGGAACAACACACCGTTGTCATCCGCCAGCACCAGATCCCCCGGACGCACCGTGACGCCGGCACAGTGAATCGGCTGATTGATCAGGCTGGCGCCATGGCCATGCAGCTTGGTGGTCAGCAGGCTGGTGCCGCGGGCGAAGACCGGTAACCCGGCTTCACGCAGTTCGAGCAAGTCGGTCACTGCACCGTCCACCACAATGCCCACCGCACCTGCGCAGCGCGCCGCGCAACTGGTGACAGCGCCCACGGGGGCGTGTTGCCAGTCACCGCCGGTGTCGATCACCAGCACATCGCCGGGCTGGATGAGCGCCAGGGCCTGGTTGACCGCAATAGCGTCGGCGCCCACCAGTTTCAGGGTCAGCGCGCGGCCGACCAGCTTCACATTGGGCACCATGGCTCGCAGTTGCGAATCGGCAAACCCCTCCTCCAGAAAATGCCCGAGGGTTGGAAAGCTCACCGCGTTGAGCTGCTCGATCAGCCGGGACTCATCCATGCTGCGGCTCCTTCGCAATCAACTCGGCCACACAATCGATCTCCAGCGAAACACCCCAGAGCGCCACACACACCGTGGTGCGTGCCGGTGGCGCATGGCCGAGGAACTCGCGATACACCGCATTGAACGGCTCCAGTTGCGCGGGGTCGGTGAGGTACGCGTTGACCTTGATCACGTGGCTGAAGTCAGACCCGGCTTCAATCAGGATCGCCTCCAGGTTGCGCAAGGTTTGTCGCACTTGTTCGGTGAAATGGGCCGGTTGGTCATCGAGGCCGCCCTGGGCCGGGATCTGCCCGGCGGTAAACACCAGGTGGCCACTGACCACCGCTTGAGAGTACGGGCCGACCGGGCCGATAAAGCCCGGGGCTGATTGAATTCTGCGCATGTAGTTGAACTCCTTTAATCAGGCGGCAGCCGATTTGACCGGTTTGCCGAGGGCTGGCTCATCGGCCGGCACTGCCGCCGGGACGTCACTGATGTCTCGCTTGAAGGTCTCGGTCAGCAACAACAGCGACACCAACGAAATCAACGCCGCGCCGATCATGTACCAGGCCACCGAAGAGCCTTTGCCGGTCGCCGCCAACAATGCTGTGGTGACGATGGGCGTCGCCGCACTGCCGAGCAGGCCGGACAACATGTAGCTGATGGACAGTCCCGAATAACGCACCCGGGTGCCGAACAGTTCGGCGAGAAACGTCGCAATCGGTCCGTAGTTAGCGGCGAACGCGGTCATCAATAGCAAGTAAGCGAAGATCACCAGCGACAGCTCTTTGGTGTCCATCAACCAGAACATCGGGAACGCCACCAACGCTTCGGCCACGATGCCGGCGACGATGATCGGCTTGCGTCCGTAGCGGTCCGACAGTGCGCCGAACACCGGCAACATGACGATGCACCAGGCACAGGACAGCAACACCACGCCGAGCATCACGCTGCGGCTGAACCCGAGATTCTGCGTACCGTAAGTCAGGCCGAATGCAACGATGATGTTGAACGACGCCCCGGTCGACATGGTGGCGATCCCGCCCAGCACCACTTGTTTCCAGTACTTGCGAAACACTTCCGCCAGCGGCATTTTCACCTGCACCTCGGCTTCCTTGACCTTGTTGAAGGCCGGGGTTTCAGCGATGTTCAAGCGGATGTACAAGCCCACGGCGATCAGCAGCACGCTGGCGAGGAACGGAATCCGCCAGCCCCAGGCCAACAGGTCTTCAGGGGACAGCCACGCTGCAATCACCAGGAACGCCAGGTTGGCAATCATGGTCCCGGCCGGAACGCCGATCTGCACCCATGAACCGTACAAGCCGCGCTTGTTGGCCGGCGCATGTTCCACCGCCATCAACACCGCCCCGCCCCACTCGCCACCCAGCGCCAGGCCTTGAATCACTCTTAGCAATAACAACAGGATCGGCGCCCAGATACCAATGGTCGCGTAGTTGGGCAATAAACCGATGGCGAACGTGGCCGCGCCCATGGTCAACAGCGAAATCAACAACATCGACTTGCGACCCAGGCGGTCACCAAAATGACCAAACAATGCCGCGCCGACGATACGGGCCAGATACGCCGAAGCGAATGTACCGAAGGCCAACAACGTACCAATCAAAGGCACGAAGTCCGGAAAAAACACTTTGTTAAACACCAGTGCCGAAGCCGTGGCGAAAACAAACAAGTCGTACCATTCCACCGTGGTGCCAATCACACTGGCCACCGCCACTTTTTTCATACTAATTGCAACTTCCGGAGGTGCGCCGGACTTTTCTACAGACGATAGATCGCTCATCACTGTCTCCAGGAATTCTTCAAGAACTCGTTATTTAATTGTTTTAACTGGCAGTAAAACGTTCGAAGTGGGGATTATTGTTATATCTCGCCCAACTAATCAGGCGAGTTTGCAAGGCACTTTCTTATTAATAACCCAGGGTTCGGTCGGCGCAATTCAATAGCGGTTCGCCGGCATTTAATCGACGAAAGTTTTCCGCTACTTGTTCGGCAATACAATCGTGGGAGGCTGCGGAAGCCATGTGCGGTGTGATCGTAACGCCGGGCATTGTCCAGAGGCGGTGCTCGACCGGCAGTGGTTCTTGTTCGAAAACATCCAGTAAAGCGCCGCGCAATTTTCCTCGGGCCAGCGCTTGTTCCAGATCGTCGATATTGAGATGCCCGCCTCGACCACAATTGACAATGGCGGCGCCATTGGCGAGGTGCTCAAAGGTCGCACTGCCGAGAATGCCCCGGGTTTCACTGGTCAGGGGCAACAGGTTGATCAGCAACTCCAGACCGTCGAGAAACGGGTTCAGTTTTTCCGAACCGGCGAAGGTCTGCACGCCTGGCAAATCCTTGCTGCGGCGAGCCCAGCCACGAACGTCGTAACCGGCCGCGGCCAGATCGAGGGCAATGGCACTGCCCAACGACCCGAGGCCCATGACCCCCACCTTGAACTGCCCCGCCGCCCGTTGCAGCGGTCGCTCCCAACGCTGTTCCTGTTGCTGCACCAGCACGTGATCGAAGCCGCGGTGAAAGTGAATCACCGCCCAGCGCACGTACTCGGTCATGCCTTGGCGGTGGCCAGGGTCGACGACGCGGCACACGGGCAGGTCCGGGCACGACGGGTCGTGATCCAAGTGATCGATACCGGCCGCCACCGAGTGAATGACTTGCAGGTTCGGCAACGCGGCGAGGCTGCCCGGTAACGGAAACCAGCACGCGGCAATCTGCGCATTCGCGGCCTGCGGATCATCGGCCAACACGGTGGTGAGTTGCGGCGCGCTGCGGGCAAACGCAGCTTGCAGTTGCTTGAGCAACAGGGTGTCACGGGACAGCAGAACCACGGTGTTCATGACAGATAGGACTCACGCTGGGATTCGATCAGGGTCAGGGCGGCCTCCCAGGCCAGGTCGATGATGTTGTCCTGCTCATCACGGTCAAACTGCTCGGCGGTGTGCGCACAGACTTCCGGCGACGGATAATGCAGCGCAGTACCGCCGGCCAGCGCCGCAACCTGCGCCTGACAGGCACGCTCCAGAAAGTGAATCTCCTGGAACGCCTGGGCCACGCTGGAACCACCGACCAACAGTCCATGGTTGCGCAGAATCATCGCCCGGTGTGGCCCGAGGTCGGCAATCAAACGCTCGCGCTCATCCAGCGACAGGGCGATGCCTTCATAAGTGTGATACGCCAGCTTGCCGTAGAACTTCAGCGCGTGCTGACTGATCGGCAGCAGGCCTTGCTTCTGTGCGGCGACCGCCATGCCGGCGGCGGTGTGGGTGTGGATGACGCAATTCAGGTCCGGGCGGGCCATGTGGATTGCCGAGTGAATGACAAAGCCTGCGGCGTTGACCCGGTGACCTTCGTAGGCCGGATCGACCACTCGCCCTTCTTGATCGATGCGCACCAGGTCCGAGGCGCGCATGCGGTCGAAAATCACCCCGTAGCGGTTGATCAGAAAGTGATGCTCTGGCCCTGGAATCCGCAGGGTGATGTGTGTGTCGATCAAGTCGGTCATGCGAAAATGCGCGACCAGTCGATACAGCGCAGCCAGTTCGCAACGGGCTTGCCATTCAACCGGGCCGATGTGTTCAGGTTTACTCACGAATACACCTCTTTAGCAGCGTGGGTGACGACCGGGTTGGCGCGCAGACGCGCCAGGCCGCAAACACCGATCAAGGACAGCGCCGACAGCAAGGTGAAGAACACCGCCAGCGGCAACCATTGTCCGGAAAACTTGCTCGCCAGCAGTGTGCCGATCAGCGGCGTGGTGCCGCCGGCCAGGGCGCAACTCAACTGGTAGGCGATGGAAATGCCCGAGTAGCGCAGATGCACCGGGAACGCCTGGGTCATGTAGCCGGCGATCACCGCGTACAGCGCCGAGAGGATCACCACTGCCAGGGCGATGCCGACGGTCATCAGCACAATGTTCTGCGTCCCCACCAGCAGGAACATCGGGTATGGGGTGACCATGCACAGCAGTGCGACGATTTTGAGAAAGCGGCCTTCGCCCATACGCTCGGCGAGCAATGCGGAGAGCGGTTGCGAGAGCAACTGAATGACGGTTACCAAAAACAGGCAATCGAGAATCGTCGAACGAGCGATGCCCTGGTACTGGGTGACGTAAGTAATCATGAAGGTGTTGGTAAAAAAGAACCCGGCCGAGCCGATGGTCACGGCCGCCGCGGCGAACAGGATCTGCCGCCAGCACGTGCGGATGACGTCTTTCACCGGGTACTTGGCTGTTTCGTTGTTGTCCCGCGCCTTGGCGAATTCCGGCGACTCGTGAACGCCGGAGCGGATCATCAGGCCGACCATCATCAGCACGCCGCTGGCCAGAAACGGCAGACGCCAGCCCCAGGCGAGGAAGTCTTCCGGCTCAAGGGCCGTCACCAGACGAAAGGCGATCAACGCCAGCAGCAAACCGGCCGGGCTGCCGAGTTGGGCAAAGGACGCGTAGAAGGTTTTGCGCTTGGCCGGTGCGTGCTCGCTGGCCATCAGCACCGCCCCGCCCCACTCGCCACCGACCGAAATACCCTGGATCAGTCGCAGCGCGATCAGGCCGATCGGTGCCCAGATGCCGGCACTGGCGTAACTCGGTAACAGACCAATGCCGGCGGTAGCCAGGCCCATCAAGGCCATGGTCACCAGCAACATCTTCTTGCGACCCAGTCGATCACCCAGATGACCGAACACCATGCCGGCCATGGGACGGGCGATGAAGCCGACGGCAAAACTGCCGAAGGCTGCCAGGGTGCTCATCACCGGGTCGCTGCTGGGAAAGAACACTTGCCCAAGCACCAGCGCCGCCGCCGTGGCGTAAATGTAAAAGTCGTAGAACTCGATGGTCGTGCCAATGAAGGCTGCGGCCGCGGCTCGTCGCGGTTGAGGGGTAGTGTGCATGCAAGGACCCTGTGTATTTATAGTTTTGGGCAGGTGCTGAAGGCTGTTTACGGTTGCACTCTGTGGCGCTTGTGGGCTTTATCGCTTCCGTGGCAGGATTAGTCAATTTTCAAATTCTTATCTTTACTATTAGCCAGGCTACTACATAGGAACTTTATGTCCTCCAGCTCCAACCCTTGGGTCGGTCGCCGCTTTCTGAATGACCGCCTCGACTGGAACCTGCTGCGCACTTATCTGGTGATCGGTCAGGAAGGCAGCATGAGTCGCGCCGCTGCGCGCCTGCATATCACGCAGTCGGCGGTCAGTCAGGCGCTGAAAAGGCTGGAAGAACAGTTGGAATGTGTGTTGATTGCCCGTAGCGGACGGCGATTTGATCTGACGGAAACCGGGGAAGAAGTCCTGCGCATTGCGGCCGATATCTACGGTGACATTTCCCGTTTGGGCACGGTGGTGGAGAGTCGCCACGACGACGTGGTAGGCAAGATTCGCATCCTCACCGTCAGCGGCGTACAGGCGCGGCACTACGATGAATTCCTTGCCGACTTCCATGAAACCCACCCGAAAATCGAGCTGGAAGTCGAAGTGATGGGCAGCTCGAACATCATCAGCTCGCTGCTGCAAAAGACGGCGACCATTGGCGTTGGTTTGTGTCGTTTACCGCAGCCGCGACTGGAGCAACGCGTTCTGTTTCGCGAGACCTATGCATACTTTTGCGGCCAGCGTCATCGACTGTTCGGACAAAAGAATCTGACCCTGCAACAGCTCGCCGCAGAGAACTTCGTCAGCTTCACCAGTGACCAACTTGGCGGCAACCTTTCGCCGCTGACACTGTTTCGCGATCAACAAGGGTTCACCGGCAAGATTGTCGCTTCATCGACGAGCTTCGAAGAAATTTACCGCTTGATCTGCGCAGGGTATGGCATTGGCTGCCTGCCGACCCACTTGGTGCGGCGGGATGTCGAGCAAGGATTGCTCTGGCGTTTGCCGCCGGAAGACGGGGTGGTGGATTTCGATATCCAGCTGTTGTGGAATCGCGAGCAGAAGATGAGCCAGGCGGAAACCGTGTTCCTCGAAAGCTTCCAGCACATGCTCAGTATTCGTGAGCCTGTGCTGTGAAGCCTTGATCACTTAAACATGAGGATCGCCAGGCGGCTTACTCGGCGTGGCGTATTGCGGCTTCAGGTGACCGTCCTGATCAAGTAACCAGGCGTCCATGATCTGCCGCACCACGGGACCGGCGACGCGACCACCGGCCTCGCCGTTTTCAATCATCACCGAGATGACGATCTTCGGATGCTCAGCCGGGGCGAACCCGACAAACAACGCGTTGTCACGGTTACGCTCCAGGGTTTTCGCCCGGTTGTAGCGCTCACCCTGCTTGATTGCCACCACTTGCGCGGTACCACTCTTACCGGCGATACGGTATTGAGCGCCTATCGCCGCCGCCCGGGCGATCCCGCGAGCGTCATGCATCACCATCTGCATGCCGTGGTTGACCTGTTCCCAGTCATGCGGATTCTTGAGCAGGATGTTCGGCATCGGATGCTCGTCCACCGGTGCGACGCCGTCCACGGTTTTGGCCAGGTGCGGTCGATTCCAAACGCCCTTATTGGCGATCAGTGCTGTTGCCTGGGCCAACTGCAGCGGTGTGACCTGCATATAGCCCTGGCCGATGCCAAGGATCACCGTCTCGCCGGGGAACCATGCCTGACGGCGCGTGGCGCGCTTCCAGGCCTGGGAAGGCATCAGACCGGCAGACTCTTCAAACATGTCCAGCGAGACCTTCTCTCCGAGGCCGAACATCGCCATGTAATCGTGCAAGCGATCGATACCCAGCTTGTGGGCGAGATCATAGAAGTACGTGTCATTGGAGCGCATGATCGCCGCGTCCATGTCTACCCAACCGTCGCCACTGTGGTTCCAGTTGCGGTATTTGTGATCGTAGTCCGGGAGTTGGTAATAACCCGGGTCGAAGACGCGGGTCTGCGGGGTGACCACGCCAGCGTCCAGGCCAGCAATGGCCACCTCCGGCTTGATGGTCGAACCCGGTGCGTAGAGACCACGCAGGACGCGGTTGAACAGCGGCCGATCGATGGAGTCGTGCAGCGCCGCGTATTCCTTGAAGCTGATACCGGTGACGAACAGGTTCGGGTCGAAGCTCGGTTTGCTGACCATGGCCAACACTTCACCGGTCGACGGATCGAGCGCAACCACCGAGCCACGGCGATCACCTAGAGCATCTTCGGCGGCTTCTTGAAGTTTGACATCGAGGCTAAGCACGATGTTTTTGCCAGGGATCGGATCGGTGTGCTTGAGCACCCGCAGCACGCGGCCTTGGGCGTTGGTTTCGACTTCTTCGTAACCGACCTGGCCATGCAACTCGGACTCGTAGAATTTCTCGATACCGGTCTTGCCGATGGATTGGGTGCCACGGTATTCCACCGTATCCAGGGCTTTGGATTCTTTCTCGTTGATACGACCGACGTAGCCGATCGAATGCGCAAAATGCGCGCCCATCGGGTAGTGGCGAACAAATTGTGGCTCAACATCGATTCCCGGTAGACGGAACTCATTGACTGCCAATACCGCGATCTGCTCTTCGGTGAGCTCATAGAACAAGGTCACCGGCACGAACGGATGCCGCGCCTGCTTCATCGCCTTGTCGAACAGGGTGCGGTCGTCAGCCGGCAAGTGCAGGAGGTTGACCACCTCATCCAGTTCTTCTTTGACATCGGTTGCGCGTTCACGGGTGATGGTCAGGTTGAAGCTGGGGCGGTTATCCGCCAGAACCACGCCGTTGCGGTCATAGATCAGCCCTCGGGTGGGGGTGATCGGCAGGACATGGACGCGATTGTTTTCGGAGATCGTGGAGTGGTAATCAAACTCCACCACTTGCAGCACATACATGCGCACCACCAGTGCACAGGAAATCGCAACGACGAACAAGGCGCAGGCTATTAGTCGCTTGTTGACCAAGCGCTTCTCATTCTCGTGGTCCTTGATGGGTATTGGTTCAGGCATTTCTGCAGCAGCTCTATGACTATAAAAGGGGGCGTCGATCCGTCAGCCTGAAATCAGTCCATAAAAAAACGAGCTGCACCATACCAAAAACTACACGATCGCTTTAGTGCGATTTCCTATAAGGGCTGTCCTTGAGGGCCAAAACGATGGTCGGTTTTTTATGACTCGTGCGTTGTACTCAAGAGCTATATCTCATTCATGCATTTTTCTTGCTGGTTGATCGACGTAATCGGAACACCAAATGCGCCAGTGAAACGTCGATCGGATATGCCCCCGGTCTGATTTTTCTCATAGAAGCCATTGGCCTCTATGGATGAGCTACCCTAGCTAAACCGTATTTTTTCCCAGGAGAAAGTCATGCCGCGATTGGTTAAACCGTCGGATTATGTACTCCAGGCTGTGATGGATAAAAAAGTTTATATCCTTCCATGGGAACGACGACTTTGCCCGGGCAATCCTACGGATGAACCCGAGCAGGGGGCTCTGCTCTACAACAAATACATTCTGAATTTCATACATGGTGTAACACCGCGACCACCTGGCGAACGGGTGATCGAAATTGCGCAATGGTGTCTGGCAATGGCCGGAGAGCCTGCCAGAGCCCTGGCTGACGATTTGTCCGCGGCCTATCTGAGTCGATACAGTTTTTTGCTCGCTGAATTGTCAAAATATGATGATGAATCGAAAGAATTCCGGGGGCATTTGGCGCTTTGGTCTGACGAGATCAAAAAACTGCCAGCCAACCTGGTGATGGCTTTGCGCGCTCGGGCGGCAGGCCTCTTGATACGCTGACGCCCGGGTGCCGTCCCACTTTCCTGCGGGCAAAAAAAAACCCCTACCTGCATACGCAGATAGGGGTTTCGGAATTTAATCTTGACGATGACCTACTCTCACATGGGGAAACCCCACACTACCATCGGCGATGCATCGTTTCACTGCTGAGTTCGGGATGGGATCAGGTGGTTCCAATGCTCTATGGTCGTCAAGAAATTCGGGAGCCAGGTCGTTTTCTCTTGCGAGATCACGCTCCAGCGAATGGGTATGTGATAGATCTCGGTGTTTGTGAACAGCTCGAACTTTCGGTTCGTTTCGTCTTCACACACCGCAATCTGGCCTTTCGACGCAAATTGCTTGGGTGTTATATGGTCAAGCCTCACGGGCAATTAGTATTGGTTAGCTCAACGCCTCACAGCGCTTACACACCCAACCTATCAACGTCGTAGTCTTCGACGGCCCTTCAGGGGACTCAAGGTCCCAGTGAGATCTCATCTTGAGGCTAGTTTCCCGCTTAGATGCTTTCAGCGGTTATCTATTCCGAACATAGCTACCCGGCAATGCCACTGGCGTGACAACCGGAACACCAGAGGTTCGTCCACTCCGGTCCTCTCGTACTAGGAGCAGCCCCTCTCAAATCTCAAACGTCCACGGCAGATAGGGACCGAACTGTCTCACGACGTTCTAAACCCAGCTCGCGTACCACTTTAAATGGCGAACAGCCATACCCTTGGGACCGGCTTCAGCCCCAGGATGTGATGAGCCGACATCGAGGTGCCAAACACCGCCGTCGATATGAACTCTTGGGCGGTATCAGCCTGTTATCCCCGGAGTACCTTTTATCCGTTGAGCGATGGCCCTTCCATACAGAACCACCGGATCACTAAGACCTACTTTCGTACCTGCTCGACGTGTCTGTCTCGCAGTCAAGCGCGCTTTTGCCTTTATACTCTACGACCGATTTCCGACCGGTCTGAGCGCACCTTCGTACTCCTCCGTTACTCTTTAGGAGGAGACCGCCCCAGTCAAACTACCCACCATACACTGTCCTCGATCCGGATAACGGACCTGAGTTAGAACCTCAAAGTTGCCAGGGTGGTATTTCAAGGTTGGCTCCACGCGAACTGGCGTCCACGCTTCAAAGCCTCCCACCTATCCTACACAAGCAAATTCAAAGTCCAGTGCAAAGCTATAGTAAAGGTTCACGGGGTCTTTCCGTCTAGCCGCGGATACACTGCATCTTCACAGCGATTTCAATTTCACTGAGTCTCGGGTGGAGACAGCGCCGCCATCGTTACGCCATTCGTGCAGGTCGGAACTTACCCGACAAGGAATTTCGCTACCTTAGGACCGTTATAGTTACGGCCGCCGTTTACCGGGGCTTCGATCAAGAGCTTCGCGTTAGCTAACCCCATCAATTAACCTTCCGGCACCGGGCAGGCGTCACACCCTATACGTCCACTTTCGTGTTTGCAGAGTGCTGTGTTTTTAATAAACAGTCGCAGCGGCCTGGTATCTTCGACCGGCATGGGCTTACGCAGTAAATGCTTCACCCTCACCGGCGCACCTTCTCCCGAAGTTACGGTGCCATTTTGCCTAGTTCCTTCACCCGAGTTCTCTCAAGCGCCTTGGTATTCTCTACCCAACCACCTGTGTCGGTTTGGGGTACGGTTCCTGGTTACCTGAAGCTTAGAAGCTTTTCTTGGAAGCATGGCATCAACCACTTCGTCACCCAAAGGGTAACTCGTCATCAGCTCTCGGCCTTAGACTCCCGGATTTACCTAAGAGTCCAGCCTACCACCTTAAACTTGGACAACCAACGCCAAGCTGGCCTAGCCTTCTCCGTCCCTCCATCGCAATAACCAGAAGTACAGGAATATTAACCTGTTTTCCATCGACTACGCTTTTCAGCCTCGCCTTAGGGACCGACTAACCCTGCGTCGATTAACGTTGCGCAGGAAACCTTGGTCTTTCGGCGTGGGTGTTTTTCACACCCATTGTCGTTACTCATGTCAGCATTCGCACTTCTGATACCTCCAGCAAGCTTCTCAACTCACCTTCACAGGCTTACAGAACGCTCCTCTACCGCATCACCTAAGTGATACCCGTAGCTTCGGTGTATGGTTTGAGCCCCGTTACATCTTCCGCGCAGGCCGACTCGACTAGTGAGCTATTACGCTTTCTTTAAAGGGTGGCTGCTTCTAAGCCAACCTCCTAGCTGTCTAAGCCTTCCCACATCGTTTCCCACTTAACCATAACTTTGGGACCTTAGCTGACGGTCTGGGTTGTTTCCCTTTTCACGACGGACGTTAGCACCCGCCGTGTGTCTCCCATGCTCGGCACTTGTAGGTATTCGGAGTTTGCATCGGTTTGGTAAGTCGGGATGACCCCCTAGCCGAAACAGTGCTCTACCCCCTACAGTGATACATGAGGCGCTACCTAAATAGCTTTCGAGGAGAACCAGCTATCTCCGAGCTTGATTAGCCTTTCACTCCGATCCACAGGTCATCCGCTAACTTTTCAACGGTAGTCGGTTCGGTCCTCCAGTTAGTGTTACCCAACCTTCAACCTGCCCATGGATAGATCGCCCGGTTTCGGGTCTATTCCCAGCGACTAGACGCCCTATTAAGACTCGCTTTCGCTACGCCTCCCCTATTCGGTTAAGCTCGCCACTGAAAATAAGTCGCTGACCCATTATACAAAAGGTACGCAGTCACCCAACAAAGTGGGCTCCCACTGCTTGTACGCATACGGTTTCAGGATCTATTTCACTCCCCTCTCCGGGGTTCTTTTCGCCTTTCCCTCACGGTACTAGTTCACTATCGGTCAGTCAGTAGTATTTAGCCTTGGAGGATGGTCCCCCCATATTCAGACAAAGTTTCTCGTGCTCCGTCCTACTCGATTTCATGACTAAGAGATTTTCGCGTACAGGGCTATCACCCACTATGGCCGCACTTTCCAGAGCGTTCCGCTAATCTCAAAGCCACTTAAGGGCTAGTCCCCGTTCGCTCGCCACTACTAAGGGAATCTCGGTTGATTTCTTTTCCTCAGGGTACTTAGATGTTTCAGTTCCCCTGGTTCGCTTCTTAAGCCTATGTATTCAGCTTAAGATACCTAACTTATGTTAGGTGGGTTCCCCCATTCAGACATCTCCGGATCAAAGTCTGTTTGCCGACTCCCCGAAGCTTTTCGCAGGCTACCACGTCTTTCATCGCCTCTGACTGCCAAGGCATCCACCGTATGCGCTTCTTCACTTGACCATATAACCCCAAGCAATCTGGTTATACTGTGAAGACGACATTCGCCGAAAATTCGCAATTACTCACAAATTTTACCTTAGCCTGATCCGTTACCAGTGAAAGTAACGTTCAGTCTATCTTTCTATCACATACCCAAATTTTTAAAGAACGATCTAATCTTAAAGATCAGAAATCAACATTCACCATCGTCACGATGGAATGCTCATTTCTAAGCTTTACAAGTCAGAAGCAGTTAGTGGTGGAGCCAAACGGGATCGAACCGTTGACCTCCTGCGTGCAAGGCAGGCGCTCTCCCAGCTGAGCTATGGCCCCGT
>NZ_JAEKFH010000003.1:330000-3087500 GCF_016650695.1 Pseudomonas sp. TH41
CGCCTCCCTGGCCAAAAGCATGTTTCCTATTGTTGGCGCGCAAGGGACCACTACCCTGCGTCTCATTTTCGCCAGCGTGATCATGATGATGATTCTGCGCCCATGGCGGGCGAAGCTCACGGCGAAATCCCTGCGCACCGTCATCGTCTACGGAATGGCGCTGGGCGGCATGAACTTCCTCTTTTATATGTCCTTGCAGACAGTGCCCCTGGGTATCGCGGTAGCGCTAGAGTTCACCGGGCCACTGGCGGTAGCTATCTATGCCTCACGTCGCGCGATCGATTTCTTGTGGATCGCCCTCGCCGCCGTAGGCCTGCTGCTATTAGTACCTATTGGAGCAACAGCGGCGGGAATCGACTTGGTAGGCGCCGGTTATGCCTTGGGCGCCGGTGTTTGCTGGGCCCTGTACATTCTGTTCGGTCAAAAGGCCGGTGCCGACAATGGGGTTCAGACCGCGGCACTGGGGGTAATGATCGCGGCCCTGTTTGTGGCCCCTATCGGCATCGTCCATGCTGGCGCTGCATTGCTGACGCCCTCGCTGATTCCCGTGGCCATTGGTGTCGCCCTTCTCTCCACTGCTTTGCCCTATACGCTGGAGATGATCGCGCTCACCCGAATGCCGGCCCGTACCTTCGGCACACTAATGAGTATTGAACCTGCGATCGGCGCATTGTCTGGCCTGCTGTTCCTCCACGAATACCTCACGCTGTCACAGTGGATGGCCATCGCCTGCATCATTCTGGCTTCCGTTGGCGCGACCATGACCATGGGGAGTGCTGCGAAGCCTGCGGTCGCAGCCGATTGATATCGGATTTGACGTGGGTCTGGTATTTAACGCTCAATTAGGCCATGTTTAGGGCCGTAACCCGGCGTCAGACATGGATTTTTCAGGATAGAGATCTCAAAGCGCTTCATGCAAAAAGCGAAAACAGCCAAACCCGGGCGCTAGATCCGGGGACGCTAATAAGGACGGCAATGAAACGAATTTTGATACTGATCGCTGTACTCGCAGTTGCGGGCTGCGCGGCGACATCGGAAACGCATACGAAGCGCGGCAAGAAAGGACTTCATATCAACTGTTCCGGGCTGTCGTCATCCTGGGACAAGTGCTACACCAGCGCAGCCAACTCATGTGCCCCCAAGGGATACAAGGTTGTCGCCAAGTCAGGGGACGCCGTGGAAGAACCAGGCGATTATCCGTTTGGCCTCAACCCTGCCGGCTATACCAGCCGCAGCATGATCGTCATCTGCAAATAGGTTGATGCCGCCCTGTCAGGTTCGTGGACTTGAGATCTGGCGGCCAATCTCATCGTAACTGGACTTCAGCACCCTGCGCTGAATGTCCGGAGTGGCCAGCATTCTCGCCACCACCAATGCACCGATGCATTGCGACAAAATCGCCCAGGCCAGGCTGTCGCTTTCCAAAACCCGTGCCCAACTCTCCTGAAGTCGACAAATCCAGCTTTCCGCTTGCTGACGAACCATCACGTCGGAGCGAGCAATTTCAGCGCCTAATGTCGGCAAGGCACAACCGGATTCCGGGTGCTCGACATGAGCCATGGTCAGGTAATGCTTCACGCAGCGCTCGAGTTTGTCGCGGCCCTGGTCAGCGCCCAATCGAGCCAGGCTTTGGCCCAGCTCACGCTCGACAATTGAAGCGAACAATTCGTCCTTCGACGAAAAGTGACTGTAGAAAGCCCCCCCGCTCAAACCGATAGCCTTCATCAAACCGTCGACCCCCACCGTCGAAAACCCGGACTTCTTGGCGGACACCGCACTGCTTTCCAGCAACTTCTCTTTGGTTTCCAGCTTGTGATTGGCCGAGTATCGCATTGCCTTGCCCTCAGGATTGTTCGCCTTGACGCTTGCCGAATCGTAGCATAACGTTCGTTCAGTTAACGATCGTTTAACAAAGGGATCTACTCATGAATAACAAGAAGGTCGTATTGGTTGTCGGCGCTGGGGATGCCACAGGCGGCTCCATTGCCAAGCGTTTTGCACAGGAAGGATTTGTGGCCTGTGTCACCCGGCGTAGCGCGGACAAACTCCAGCCGCTGGTGGATGCCATCAAGGCTGACGGTGGCCAGGCCTACGGTTTTGCCTGCGATGCGCGCAAAGAAGAGGATGTGGTTGCCCTGGTCGAGCAGATAGAAAGCGAAATCGGCCCCATCGAAGCGTTCGTCTTCAATATCGGCGCCAATGTGCCATGCAGCATTCTCGAAGAAACCGCCCGCAAATATTTCAAAATCTGGGAAATGGCCTGCTTCTCAGGCTTTCTCAATGCCCGTGAAGTGGCCAAGCGCATGGCCAAGCGTCAGCGTGGCACTATCCTGTTCACCGGTGCCACCGCCGGCATGCGTGGTGCCGCGGGTTTCGCGGCATTCGCCGGAGCCAAGCACGGTATTCGTGCACTGGCCCAAAGTATGGCCCGCGAACTGGGTCCGATGAATATTCACGTCGCCCACGTTGTCGTCGACGGTGCCATCGATACCGACTTCATTAGAGACACCTTTCCCGAAAAGTACGCGACCAAGGATCAGGACGGCATCCTCAACCCCGAGCACATCGCCGAGAATTATTGGTACCTGCACAGCCAGCCCCGAGACGCCTGGACCTTCGAACTGGATCTGCGCCCCTGGAGCGAACGTTGGTAAGCCCTCCCCCACAACACTAAGCAGAGCGTATCGACCATGAGCAAAACCGTGGAGTTCTACTTCGACCTCGGCAGCCCAGCCACCTACCTGGCCTACACCCAACTGCCAACAATCTGCCAACAGACCGACAGTCAGCTGATCTACATCCCAATATTGCTGGGCGGTATCTTCAAAGCCACTGGCAACGCCTCCCCGGCGACTATCCCGGCCAAGGGCCGGTATATGTTTCAGGACCTGGACCGCTATGCCAAACGCTACGGCGTGCCGCTCAAGTACAATCCGCACTTTCCCATCAATACCCTGATGCTGATGCGCGCCGTAACAGGCATGCAACTGCGCCATCCCGAACGCTTTCAGGCCTTTATCGACTGCCTGTTTCAAGCCCTTTGGGTTGAAGGCCGCAGCCTCGATGACCCGGCAACCGTCGCGATCGTTCTGACACAGAACGGCTTCGATCCCAATCAGATAATGACCCTGACCGCCGATGAGGAGGTCAAAGCCGCGCTCAAGAACAACACCGAGAAAGCCGTGCAGCGAGGTGTATTCGGCGCACCGAGCATGTTTGTCGATAATCAATTGTTCTTCGGCCAGGATCGACTGGACTTCGTCCTTGAAGCCCTGCGTTAAATCTCGACGACCAACCGCCCCTGTGCTGCTCCGGACATCAGCAGCTCATGGGCGGCCTCGGCGTTTTGTAATGTGAAATGCCGAGGGTCTACCAACGGTTTCAACTTGCCCGCCTCGATCAATTGCGCCGCTTCTCGAAGAATCTGTCCATGATGCTCAAGCCCCTTGCCAGTCAACAACGGCAATAAGGTAAACACCCCGGAATAAGTCGCTCCGCGAAACGATAGCGGCGCGAGGCTGTGCTGGCCCCAACCCAGGCAGCTCACCACATGGCCGTGATAAATCCGGACCGCCTTGAACGACGCATTCAGCGTTTCACCGCCCACCGTGTCGTAGACGATATCGAAACCCTCCCCGCTCGTGTACTCGGCCACGTAGTCCTCAACCGAGGACGCGCGGTAATCAATAAATGTCGCACCGAACCCTTCGAAGATCGCTTGTTGACTGGCTGAGCCGGTGGCGAACACCTCGGCACCCAAGGCGCGTGCTATTTGCACAGCAACGTGCCCGACCCCACCCGCGCCGCCATGAATCAATACTTTCTGACCCGCTCGCACCCGAGCCCGGTCCACCAATCCTTCCCATGCCGTGATCAACACCAACGGCAACCCTGCTGCTTCGCGCAGACTCAGATTGCGCGGTTTACGCGCCAACAATCGGGCATCAACCACCGCGTATTCAGCCAGCGAACCCTGCGCACCGCCAATTCCGGTCGCCATTGCGTAGACCTCATCGCCCGGCAGCCATCCGCTGACGCCCTCCCCCAACACTTCAACAACGCCCGCAAGATCAATACCCAATACCGCGGGCAACGGCTGCCGAGCATGGTCTGCCTGGCCCGCACGAATTTTTCCATCCAGAGGATTCACCCCGCTGGCCCTGATCCTGACCAACACCTGACCCGCTGCAGGCACAGGACGCTGAATTAAAGCCAAGCGTAACGGCCCGTTGGCCGAGTCAACAATCAGAGCGCGCATTTCAAGTGAGTCAGTCATTTCGCAAATTCCCGTCAGAGGTGGCTGTGGGATAAATCTTGCGCTTAGTCATTCATGCCGATAAGGCGTCATATCGCTATAGTGATCATGCCCAATTGGCATCAATGAGAAAGCCCATGGACAAACTCAATGCAATGGCGATCTTCGTCCGTGTGGTCGAACGCGGTAGCTTTTCGGCCGTCGCCCGAGAGTTGCAGACCAGCCAACCCACCATCAGCAAAGTCCTGCGAGCGCTGGAAACCGAGCTGGGGGGCAAGCTGATTGCCCGCAGTACCCGGAAGCTCTCCCTGACCGACGAAGGTCAGCGGTACTACAGCGAATGTCGACACATCCTCGCGGCCGTGGATGCTGCGGAGCACAGCTTTCATTCAGGGCGCGAAACCGTTGCTGGAAACCTCAGAATTGGCTCGTCAGTGAGCTTTGGACGTTTGCAGATTGCGTCGCGACTGCCGGGTTTTCTGACTAAATACCCACAGGTGCAGATCGATCTGCAACTCAGTGATCAAAACCAGGACTTGGTCAGCGAAGGATTGGACGTCACGTTCAGGATCGGCGAGCTAAACGACAGCGGCTTGATCGCCCGACGCATCGGTACGACCCATCGAGTCACTGTCGCAGCCCCCGTCTATCTCAAACAACACGGCCAGCCGCAAACGCCGCAAGAACTGGGCGGGCATAACTGCCTGCAGTTCAACTTGCTGAACAGTCAAAACCTATGGGCTTACGAAAAAGACGCCCGACGTCACGAAGTGCGGATCAAGGGCAATGCGCAAAGTAACAATTCCGAGGCGATTCGCGAGATGGTGCTGGGGGGATTGGGGATTGCGCTGTCGCCAGTGTGGCTGTTCAGCGAGGATCTGAAAGCCGGTCGAGTGACGGCCATTTTGCAGGACTACACCGCGCAGTCGCTGCCGATTCATGCCGTGTCCCCGGCCAATCGTCGCCAATCCGCCAGGGTCAAAGCCTTTGTCGACTACATGAGCCAGGCGCTGGAAACAGCGCCTGAACTCAAGCCGGTCAGATAGCTGCGGTGCGGGTGTTCAGCCATTCAAGGGCTGCGCCGTCGAGCAACGGGCTCAACCGTTCGCGCACTTCGGCGTGGTAGGCGTTGAACCACTGCTTCTCGTCCAGCGTCAGCAGCGACGGCTCCAGGCAGCGCGTGTCGATCGGGCACAGGGTCAGGGTTTCGAACTTCAGGAATTCACCGAATTCGCTGCTGCCCGCCTCGCGGTTCAATACCAGGTTCTCGATCCGCACGCCCCAGCGGCCCGGACGGTAAGTGCCCGGTTCGATCGAGGTGATCATGCCGGGTTGCATCGCGGTTTGCGGCGCCGCAGCGGCCTGATAGGCGATGACTTGCGGACCTTCGTGAACATTCAGGAAATAACCAACGCCGTGACCGGTGCCGTGACCGTAATCGACGCTCTCCGCCCAGATCGGCGCCCGGGCGATGGAGTCCAGCAACGGCGACAGAATGCCCCGAGGAAATTGCGCACGGGACAGCGCAATCACGCCTTTGAGTACCCGCGTGCAGTCGCGCTTCTGCTCATCGGTTGGCGTACCGACCGGCACCATCCGGGTGATGTCGGTGGTACCGCCCAAATACTGGCCGCCGGAGTCGATCAGCAACAGGCCGTCGCCTTCGATCACCGCGTGTTCTTCTTCGGTAGCGTGGTAATGCGGCATGGCGCCATTGGCATTGAACGCGGCAATGGTATTGAAACTCAGCGACACATAACCTGGACGTCGAGTACGCGCGGCCGTCAGGTGTTCATCGATGGTCAGTTCGGTGACGCGTTCACGCCCCAGCGCGGTGTCCAGCCAGGTGAAGAATTCACACAGCGCCGCGCCGTCCTGCTCCATGGCCTGACGAATGTGCTCGGCATCGGCCAGGCTTTTCTGCGATTTGGCCAGGGTGGTCGGGTTCAGGCCTTCGACCAGTTTCACGCCACTGTCCAGATTATCCAGCAAACCCGCCGTGACCCGGGCCGGGTCGACCTGCAAGCTCGCCCCACTCGGTACCGCGCGCAAGGCTGCCGCCACTTCGCTGTAATCACGCAGGGTCACGCCGTCTTGTTCAAGGACCGCACGCAACTCGGCGTCGACCTTGCTCAGCGCCACAAACAATGTCGCCTGCTGCTGGCTGATCAAGGCAAAGGACACGAACACAGGGTTGAACGACACATCACCGCCGCGCAGGTTGAACAGCCAGGCGATGTCATCGAGGGTCGCGATGAAATGCCAGTCGGCACCACGTGCCTGAAGCGTTTCACGTAGTTTGGCGAGTTTTTCACCACGGCTGACTGTTGCCTGTGGCGGCAAGTGTTGATAGATCGGCTCATTCGGCAGCGTCGGACGATCGCTCCAGACGTCGCTCAACAAATCGATGTCGGTGCGCAGACGTGCGCCGCGCTCCTCGAGTTTGCCGCTCAACGTACGCGCCGACGCCACGGCCATCACCGCACCATCTACCGCAACGACGCCGCCTTCAGGGGTTTGCTCGGCCAGCCAGTCCAGCGGACCGGGCTGACCCGGTTGCAGCTTGACCAATTCGATGCCGCTGCCTTTGAGTTCCTTGGTCGCTTGCTCCCAGTAACGGCTGTCAGCCCAGACGCCGGCAAAGTCCGGGGTGACGATCAAGGTGCCGACCGAACCGTGGAAACCCGACAGCCATTGCCGCCCTTGCCAATAGCCCGGCAGGTATTCCGAGAGGTGCGGGTCGGCCGACGGCACCAGCAAGGCGTGAATGCCTTCCCGGCTCATCAGTTCGCGGGTTTGCGCCAGGCGCTGGGGCACTGACCCATTGATCGAAGGCTGCGTACTCATCGTGTCTCCTGCTAACCACTTCATCATTATTGTTGAGTGCCGATACGGGTCGGCGCTTTAAGACGCTACTGCCAGAATGCCGGAGCACTGGCGCAGGCCGCTTTAATCAGTTCAACTGCTTGGTCGATGTCCTGCTCGGTGGTGAAACGCCCGAGACTCAAGCGAATGGTTCGACCGGCCGAGCGCGCGTCATGCCCTAACGCTAGCAGCACATGGGACGGCGCATTGCTCGCGGAGTTGCAGGCCGACGTCGCGGAAAACGCGATCGATGTGCTCAGCGCGGCGGAATTGAACTCGCCTTCGTCGAAGGTCAGGCTCAGGGTATGGGGAATCCGCTGGATCGGGCTGCCATTGAGGCGAACGCCGGGAATGCTCAGTAGCTGTTCGAGCAAACGCTCGCGCAGACGCACAATCGTGTCTTTTTCTTCAGCGAACACTTGCGCTGCCAACGCGAAAGCCGCGCCCATGGCAGCAATCTGGTGAGTCGCCAAAGTGCCCGAACGTAACCCGCCCTCGTGACCACCGCCGTGAATCTGCGCCTGTAAACGCTGCTGCGCGCGAGGGCCGACATACAGCGCGCCAATGCCCTTGGGGCCATAAATCTTGTGCGCGGAGAACGACATCAAATCCACCGGCCACTGAGCCAGGTCAATCGCCACTTTGCCCGCGCCCTGGGCCGCGTCGACATGGAACAACGCATCGCGATCACGCACCACCTGGCCGATGGCCGGAATGTCGTTGACGGTGCCCAGTTCGTTATTGACCAGCATTAGCGAGACCAGAAAGGTGTCCTCGCGCATCGCCTCGCTGACCGCTTGCGGGGTAATCAGCCCCTCGGCGTCAGGCACCAGATAAGTCACCGTAACACCCGCGTCCTGCAATTGTTTTGCGGTGTCGAGAATCGCCTTGTGTTCAATCTGACTGGTGATGATGTGGCCGCCGGAAATACCGCGAGCCTGGGCGACGCCCTTGAGGGCGAGGTTATTGGACTCAGTGGCACCGGAGGTCCAGACGATCTGTTCCGCTTGGGCGCCGACCAGTTCGGCCACCTGACGCCGCGCTTGCTCGACCGATTGTCGGGCCTGTTGGCCAAACGCGTGGGAGCTGGACGCCGGGTTGCCGAAGTTGCCGCTAAAACCCAGACACTCGACCATGACCTTGATGACCCGCTCATCCACCGGCGTGGTGGCGGCGTAGTCGAAATACAACGGACGTTTATTCATAAAAGACTCGCAGAGCTTGTTCCGGGATCAGGTGCTGGAAACCACCGCACCAGCAATACCTGATCGGATGCGTTAAAGAAGTACGACTTCATTTAAAAGTGCGTAGGAACGCTCCTGAAGTCGAGCTTAACAGGCATCGGGCAACCGGTTGAAGCAATGCGTCAGCGAAAGCTTTCAAGCAACAACGGATACAACGAAACCACCAGCAATGCGGCCATGCCCCAGTTGAACAGGCGCAACCAGCGGCGATCCTTCAGCACATTGCGCAACAGCGTGCCACAAGCGGCCCAGACGCCAACGCTCGGCAGGTTGATCAGGGCGAAGACCGCTGCAATCACGATCACGTTGGTGAAATAGCCCTGCATGGGTGTGTAAGTGCTGATGGCACCGATCGCCATGATCCAGGCCTTAGGGTTGACCCACTGAAACGCGGCGGCGCCGAGGTAGCTGATCGGTTTGCTCTTGCCTTCGTCACGCTCGGAAACCGGCCCGGAATGGGCGATTTTCCACGCCAGGTACAGCAAATACGCCGCCCCGACGTAACGCAGCACGCTGTAGAGCAACGGATAGGTTTTGAACACGGCGCCCAGACCGAAACCCACTGCCACGACCAGCACAAAGAAGCCGCAGGTGATGCCCAGCATATGGGGGATGGTCCGGTTAAAGCCGAAGTTCACGCCCGATGCCAGCAACATGGTGTTGTTCGGGCCTGGCGTGATCGAGGTGACGAGCGCAAACAGGGCGAAGCCCAGCATCAGATCGAATGAGAGCGTCATGAGCGGCAGTCCATCAAGGTCAGTCAGGTATTGACCCTATCGCACGCCCTGCGGGAAACCCATGGACAGTTGGGTGAAAGTTCGAGCAGTACAGTCTCAGCTAGGGTGGCCGTGAAGCTGTACAGCACGTTCGGCGTTCATCTCGCCATGCTTGTCAAAACTGAACGACTTCTGTGGTTAGCCGAGCAATTCGGCTTTTTTCGCCTGGTATTCGTCGAAGGACAAACCGCGACGATTCAGGTTCTCCAGTGCCAGTTCCCGGCTTTCTTCCGCCGTGTATGGCCGCAATTCCGGTGAAACATGGCTTGCACATCCGGCGAGAACGGAGACCGCTAGGAGCATGGATATCGCGATTAGAGGTTTCATGTCTGGCGTCCTGACATCTGTGTTCGGGGCAATGAACACAGGCTACGCCCGGCCTTGGCTCAGTAGAAATCAACGCGCTCGATAGTGGGTATCACGGTCAAAAGATCGCGGTCAGCCTATTTTTATATTCACTTATGATCTATAAATATTTTTTAATGATCTTTTACGGAATAAGGGAGAGTGTTTATAACAACTCCGTCGATTAAACAGACCTTCACGCCTACCGCTCCATGTGCTGAACGCCCCATCGAATGCCTGACAAATCATCCCTGTGGGAGCGAGCTTGCTCGCGAATGGGCCTGAACAGCCAACTTCAGTGTCGACTGGGCGGACGTCTTCGCGAGCAAGCTCGCTCCCACAGGGATGATGTGTCGACTTTCTATTCATAGCCTTCTATTCATGGAGCTTGCCCCATGCAACTGCTGACCTTACCGCCCTCGCCCGCACTGGCCACTTCGATCCGCGCCACGGCCCAGGTGTTCGAAGATCCGAAATCCCAGGCCTTGCTCACGCATTTGCAGCAGGTCGCGCCGAGTGAAGCCAGCGTACTGATCATCGGCGAAACCGGCACTGGCAAGGAGCTGGTTGCCCGACATATCCACAACCTCAGCGCGCGACGCAACCGGCCGTTCGTGGCGGTGAACTGCGGCGCGTTCTCCGAATCCCTGGTGGAGGCCGAATTGTTCGGCCATGAAAAAGGTGCCTTTACCGGGGCGCTGAGTGCCAAGGCCGGCTGGTTCGAAGAGGCCGACGGCGGCACGTTGTTCCTCGATGAAATCGGCGACTTGCCAATGGCGATTCAGGTCAAGTTGCTGCGGGTGCTGCAGGAGCGCGAAGTGGTGCGACTGGGTTCGCGCAAGAGCACTCCCATCAATGTGCGCGTACTGGCCGCGACCAATGTGCAACTGGAAAAAGCCATCAGCGCCGGGCATTTCCGTGAGGATTTGTACTACCGCCTTAACGTGGTCAACCTGGAATTGAGTCCCCTGCGCGACCGCCCCGGCGACGTCCTGCCGCTGACCCGACATTTCGTCAAAGCCTACAGCCAGCGCTTGGGCTACGGCAGCATTACCATCAGCAAAGACGCTGAACTGAAACTGCGCAGCTACAGTTGGCCGGGCAACATCCGCGAGTTGGAAAACGTCATTCACCACACCCTGCTGATCTGCCGCAATGGCGTGATCGAGTGCGAAGACCTGCGGCTATCGAACCTGCGCATCGAGCGCCAGGACGACTACCAGGCGAATATCGACGATTCAGCGCAAGCCTTGCTCGACCGGGCCTTTCAAAAACTTTTCGAGGAACAGGCGGGCGCACTGCACGAAAAGGTAGAAGACGCTTTATTGCGGGCGGCTTATCGCTTCAGCCATTACAACCAGGTCCACACGGCAGCACTGCTGGGGCTGAGCCGCAACGTCACCCGCACACGATTGATCAAGATCGGTGAGCTGGCGGTGAACAAGCGCCGCCCCACGGAAAATGTGCTGGGTGAGCGCTTGATGCAGCTGTCGATTTAACCCACCAGATTGCAGTGCAACGCGTTGTCGTGGCTACGCTCCAGACTGTGCAGTACCTGGAACGAGCCGAAGGTCACGGTTTTCGCCTGATGGGCACGGATCAGTTGCCAGAAATCCTGCTCGCCACTTTCAAAACGCTGGAACGCGGCTTCACCCGCTTCGCGAGATTGCCATTGCAAGTAGTTGAGCACCCGCCGGCCGTCGTCGCTGGCCTGGATGCTGGCGCTCAGAAAACCGCTGTTGCTCTGGGCCAGGTGCTCGGTTTGTTTCGATAATGCCGACACCAGTGCATGTTGGTGATGGGGTTCGATCTCGAATTCGATCAATTGGGTGAAGCTGCGATTTTTCTCTGGCGCTTGCATGAAAAGTCCCCACTGACGTGTAAGCCGGATCTTGCGATCCGAAGGCCTGCAGGGTAAAACCTCTAGTTAACTAGAGGTCAAGGGGCATTGTTTAAATGATCACCTCGGAAAATTTGCATAAAGAACTCACCGTTGGCCAAGTCGCCGCCCGCAGCGGTGTGGCGGTCACGGCGCTGCACTTTTATGAATCCAAGGGATTGATCAAAAGCCATCGCAATCAGGGCAACCAGCGGCGTTATCCACGGGAAGTGTTGCGGCGGGTGGCGTTGATCAAGGTGGCGCAGCGGTTGGGGATTCCGTTGGCGGAGATTGGTGAGGCGTTGAAATCCCTACCGGATAACCGGGCGCCCACGGCGGCGGACTGGAAGGTGTTGTCGGCGCAGTGGAGTCGGGATCTGGATGAGCGGATCAACCAGTTGGTGATGTTGCGGGACCGGCTCAATGGCTGCATCGGGTGTGGGTGTTTGTCGATGGAGGCGTGTCCGTTGCGTAATTTTGGTGATGTATTGGGGGAGCGTGGGCCGGGGGCGCAGCTGTTGGAATCGGGAGTTGATCCGGAATAGCGGCGCGGCCTTCGCGAGCAGGCTCGCTCCCACAGGAGATCTGTGGCGTTCACAAATCCTATGTGGGAGCGAGCCTGCTCGCGAAGGCGTCCTGTCAGTCAGCGGGAATTTAGAACCCCGGCGCAATCTGCCCTTTATAGCGGGTCAAAATGAACTGCCGGACCTCATCGGAGTTCAACGCCTTGGCCAGTTTCTGCAGGCCAGGGTCGTTGATGTTGTCCGGCCGTGCGACGAGGAATTCGATGTACAGGCTCTTGCCCTTCTCGACGATCAACGCGCTGTTGGTGTCGATCCCAGCTTCCAGGGCGTAGTTGGCGAAGACAAACGCCAGGTCCACTTGGCTCACCGAACGGGCCAGCAACGCGCCTTCCAGTTCACGGATCTTCAGGTGCTTGGGGTTTTCAACGATGTCGCGCTGCGTCGCCAGGGTGTTGCTCGGGTCCTTGAGTTTGATCAGCCCTGCTTCGTGCAAAAGCACCAGCGCGCGACCGGTGTTCACCGGGTCGTTGGGGATCGACACGGTAGCGCCATCCTTGAGTTCGGCGATGTTTTTGATTTTGGTCGAGTACGCCCCGAACGGTTCGATGTGCACCCCGACCACCGGCACCAGATTGGTGTGGCGGGTCTTGTTGTAGTCATCGAGAAACGGACGGTACTGGTAATAGTTGGCGTCGAGGTTCTTCAATGCCAACTGCTGGTTGGGCTGGATGAAGTCAGTGAAGACCTTGATGTCCAGGTCCACGCCTTCCTTGGCCAGTGTTGGTTTAACAAATTCGAGAATTTCCGCGTGCGGCACCGGGGTGGCGCCAACGGTCAGTTTTTCGTTAGCGTGAACGCTCAACGACACAACGGCAGCCAGTATGGCCAGGGTCTTTTTCATGCTGTGCTCCAAGGCAGATTTAAGTGGCCGTCGTGGGGTGGACGTGGGGCCGATTTTTTGGGGTTTGAGTTAAAGGTTCAGCGATGGCTATAGCGCGCCACCAACCGGTCGCCGGTCATTTGCAGGGCCTGGACCAGGATCAGCAGAAGCACCACGGTCACCACCATCACGTCGGTTTGAAAACGCTGGTAGCCGTAGCGAATCGCCAGGTCGCCAAGGCCGCCGCCGCCAATCACCCCGGCCATTGCGGTGTAATCCACCAGCACAATGGCCGTGACAGTGACGGCGGCCAACAGCCCTCCCCGTGCTTCGGGCAACAAGGTGTGGCGGATAATCTGCCAAGTGTTCGCGCCCATGGCCTGGGTCGCTTCCACCACCCCGCGATCGACTTCACGCAACGCGGTTTCCACCAGCCGCGCGAAGAACGGCGTGCAACCCACCACCAGCGGCGGAATCGTCCCCGGCACGCCGAGCGAAGTGCCTACCAGCAGCGTGGTCAGGGGAATCAATACGATCAGTAAAATGATGAATGGCAGCGAACGCAGCATGTTCACGATGATCGACAGCACCCGATAAACGCCGACGGCTTCATGTAACTGGCGCTTGCCGGTGAGGAATAACACGACCCCCAGCGGCAACCCCAACAGCACGGTAAAACCGAGGGCGGCACCGAGCATGCTCAGGGTGTCGAGACATGCCTGGGCGATGTCGGCCCAATAAATGTTTTTCAGCAGTTCAGCCATGATCACGACCAGTCGTGGCGCGGAGGTTTCACGCCGTTGAGCAGCCAGTTGCCGACCACGTGGTACTTCCAGCGCACCGGGTCGTGCAAGGTGTGAACCCGCGCGTTGCGCCAGTGGCGATCGAAGTTGTGCTGCTTCAGCGTCGAGCGAGTGCCGCCGAGTTCGAACAGTTTGTTGCTGGCCTCGATGGCGATTTCGGTGGTCAGCACCTTGGCCTTGGCCACCGCCAGGGAGGCACGGGCGACGTTGTCTTCATCCGGCGCCGGCCGCGCCGCATCCAGGGCTAGACCCGCCCGTTCCAGCAAGGCTTCGGCGGCTTCCAGACGAATCTCCAGGCCCCCGACCTGAATGATGGTCAGCGGGTCTTCGCTGGCTTTTTCCACACCCGCGTCGATCCACGGCCGGGCAAATTGTTGAACGAACGCAATGGTGTCGCGCAGGGCCGCCCGGGCAATGCCGGCATCGATGGCGGCAGTGGTCAATTGCGCAAACGGGCCGGCCAGGGTCGGGCTTTCATACGAGCGATAGGTCGGGAACACATTGAACGCCGAGACGTGCAGGTCCTCGGCCAGCACCGTGCCGCTGGACGTGGTGCGCTGGCCGATGCTGTCCCAATCGTCGACGATCACCAGCCCTGGGGTTGCGCGCTCGACGAAAGACAGCTGGCCGTTCTGATCCTCATCCAGCGCCAGCACCGCCAGCCAGTGGGCATACAGCGAACCGGTGCAGTAACCCTTGCGGCCGTTGATCACATGGCCGTCGCCATAACGGCGGAGGGTCGCCTGAATATCCTGCACGTTCTTGCCGCCGGTTTCCGACAGGGCATTGGCGAAACGATGACCTTGCAGTGCCAGCTCAAAGAAATGCGCCTGCTGCTCGGGCGTGCCCTGGAGGCGAATGTCTTCCAGCAGGCAATAGTGATTTTGCGGGATTTGCCCCAGGGACGGATCGGCTGCCGAGATGATGGCGATGACCTGCGCCAGCACCGCGTAGGACACCTGCGCACCACCGAAGGCTTTCGGCACACTGATGCCCCACAAACCACTGTTGGAGTAGAAGTCGACGATCTCGGCGGGCACCTCGCGACTGCGGTCACGCTCGGCATCCTGCTGCAGTAAAACGGCGGCCACGCGTTCGGCAACCTGCAGGGCTTCGGCCTCATCGGCGATCCGATGGGCGGCCGGTGGGTTGATCGGATAAACGGCAGATTCAGGCATACAAGACTCTCGGTACCAGTGTTTAGGTGAGGTCATTGCAGCTTCTGTGCCTGACAGCCGGAGCCCCTGTTTTCGGGCAGTTCAGCGCCTTCTCGAGGGTTTTTTGATGAGAAAACCGAGCAATCTGTTGCAGCGCTGTTGATGGCTGAACAGTGGCTTAGTTATGCCTTAAACCTGTAGGAGCTGCCGAAGGCTGCGATCTTTTGATCTTGATTGTGTATTGACCTTATTGGCGACAGGGTCAAAAGATCGCAGCCTTCGGCAGCTCCTACTATATTTGTTCGCTCGGAATACTTTTTGTTTCATAACAAAAATCAGGGAGATCGATCATGAGCGTCAAACCCATTCCAGAGGGTTATCACAGCATCACCCCGTATCTGGGCATCCAGAAAGCGGCCGAAGCCATCGATTTTTACAAGAAGGCCTTTGGCGCGATTGAAGTCATGCGCCTGTCCATGCCCGACGGCGGCATCGGCCACGCTGAACTGCGCATCGGCGACTGCCCGATCATGCTCGGCACACCGTGCGATCAGGGGCCATTGAGCAATCCGGATAAATCACCGTCCGTGGGGCTGCATCTGTACGTGACCGACGTCGATAAGTCCTATGCCAAGGCGATTGCCGCCGGTGGCATCGTCGTGTCCGAGGTCAAGGATCAGTTTTATGGCGACCGGTCCGGGACCTTGAAAGACCCCTATGGGCATCTGTGGTTTCTGGCCACGCGTAAAGAAGATCTGACACAGGAGCAGATCGAAAAGCGGGCGAAGGAGATGTTCAGCCAGGGTTGAGTTTTGCAGTCGATGTTATGGCCTCATCGCGAGCAGGCTCGCTCCCACAGTAGATTTGTGCGCACAGTCAAATGTGGGAGTGAGCCTGCTCGCGAAGGGCCCAAGGGCTTAGACCCTTGATCTGCTTTCTATGAAGGGGGCGACAGGCCTTTGTCCATGGGAATGGCGTGGAGCCCCGACACCTCGAAAGTTTGAGCGCAGGGCCGATAACCCAAATGACGGTAAAACGCTTCGCTGGTTCGGGTGCTGTTGAGTTGTGCCTGACGTAAACCCTGATTGATCAACCAGCCTTCCAGGTCCTGCACCAGCGCTTGCCCGGCACCCCGGCGAAACCATTCCGGCTGCACGTAACAGAACGCGACCTTGCCACTGATCGCGGCCATGGCGACGCCGACCGGTTTGTCCTGCAACAGGGCGATGTTCAGGTACAACCGATGGTCAGTCAGCCAGGCGCTGATGTGTTCAACGGTTTTGTTGTGGACCCAGGCCGCGACGATTTTTGCATCATTGCGGTGGTCGAGCGCACAGCCGACACGGATGGAGCGCTCGACGATCCGGCTGATGATGCCGGCGTCGGCGGCGGTTGCCTTGCTGATGTGTATCGATGCATTCATGGCGCTGTTACCTCAATCCATTGAGAAAAAGCTGCCGGGGACGATAGCGCCGGCGACGGCAGCTACACCAGTGGAGAGAGGTTTCATTTGATGTGCAACGCAGAACCTAATGTAGGAGCTGCCGCAGGCTGCGATCTTTTGATCTTTTTTCAGCAAGATCAAAAGATCAAAAGATCAAAAGATCAAAAGATCAAAAGATCAAAAGATCGCAGCCTTCGGCAGCTCCTACAGGGTTTGTCAGGCCGGATGCAACGGCATGGTCAGTTCAACCCGCAACCCGTCCGGTCGGCTGTCGAAATGCAACGTGCAACCACAACGCTGAACGATCGCCTGAACAATCGCCAACCCCAGACCGCAGCCGGTGCTTTGGCCATTGCGCCAGAAGCGCTGGGTCAGGTGTTGCAGATCGTCTTCGGCAATGCCCGGGCCATGGTCTCGAACGACAAACCGCACCCGAGCCTCAGTCGTTTCAAGGCTCAGTTCGACGGCCCCGTCGCTTGGAGTATGCCGCAGCGCGTTGTCCAGCAGGTTGCGCAGCGCGGCGATCGACAGCACCGCCGGCATTTTCACCGGGGCATGAGACAGCGTTGGCGGCAGCTGAAACCTGATGCGCTGACGATCACTGCTGGCGGCGTCCTGAATCGCCAGTTTCGCCACCTGTTCGGCGCTGCATTGCACGCCATCGTCGAACGACAGACTGCCCTCGACGCGCGCCAGCAACAGCAATTGTTCAAGGGTGCGATGCAGGCGATCGGCGCCCTCTTCGGCACGGGCCAGGGATTGATCCCGGGCCGCGCCTTCGGTCATACGCGCCACTTGCAGGTGGGTCTTGATCGCCGTCAGCGGACTGCGTAATTCATGGGCCGCGTCGCCGGTCAGCCGGCGTTCGCGTTCGATGGTCTTGCCGATGCGCTGGAGCAGTTGATTCTGGGTGTCCAGCAAAGGTTGCAGTTCGCTGGGAAGCGGCTGGATCTGCAAGGGCTCGAGGGAATCGGCACTGCGGCGCATCAAGGCATCGCGCATGCGGTTCAGCGGCGCCAGCCCTTGCCCGATCCCCAGCCATAGCAGACACAGGCAACCGAGCAATGCCACGCCGACCGGAACCGAAGCCGCCAGCAGGATCGACATATTCAGCGCCTCACGCTCGATCTGCCGATCCGCCGTGGTAATCCGCAGGTCGCCACGCGCCAGGGTGAAGCTGCGCCACGGCGCGCCGTCGATCATCTGATCGTGAAAGCCCACCTTCTCGGCTTCCAGTGTTTGCTGCGGATCGGTATGACTGCGGGCAAGGATCTCGCCACGCAACGAGCTGACCTGACAGGCCATGCCGCCGGGAATATTCAATTGTTCCGCGCTGAAGTGAGTGCCTTCGCCCTTACTCGGCAACGCCGGCATTTGCTCCATCAGGCCGGCGACCATGCGCGCCGACGCCACCAGCCGCTGGTCGAGGGAAAACATCATCTGGTTGCGCAAATCGCTGAGCATCCAGGCCGCCGCCAAGGCCCAGATCAGCGCAAATGCGGCGCCGAGTGTCAGGCTCAGGCGCAAACGCAGGCTCATCACTTCGATTGATCTCCGCCATCGGCCGGCCCCAGTCGATAACCCAGGCCGCGCACTGTCTCGACAATGCCATTGCCAAGTTTGCGCCGCAGGTGATGGATATGCACGTTGAGGGCGTTGCTCTCCAGTTCGTCGTTGAAACCGTACACGCTGTCCTTGAGCTGCTCGGTGGACAGCACGCGGCCACGGTTATGCAGCAGGGCCTGCAACAACGACTGCTCGCGACGCGATAAATCGACCGGTTGGCCGCCGAGCATGGTTTCGCGGCTGCTTGGATCGTAGGTCAGAGCACCGTGCTCGATCAGATTCACACTGCGCCCCGCCACACGCCGCAGCAGGGTGTGCAAACGTGCCGCGAGTTCGCGCAGGTCGAAGGGTTTGAGCAAATAGTCGTCGGCGCCGGCTTGCAGACCATCGACGCGGTCAGTGACCGAATCGCGCGCTGTCAGAATCAACACCGGAATTTCCAGGCCATGTTGACGCAATTGCTGAAGGAGTTTGAGCCCGTCTTCGTCCGGAAGGCCAAGGTCGAGCACCATGACGTCGAACTCGGCCACTTTAAGCATCGCGCGGGCCGCCGATGCAGTGGCGACATGCTCTACGGTCAGGCCCTGGGCGGTCAGGCCGGCGACAATGCCGCTGGCGATCAACTCATCGTCTTCACAAACCAGTACGTGCATGGTTTTACCTGCAAATGCGTTGATTAAAAGGGCTGCCGATTAACCCCGGATTATGCCTGCGGCCAACACGCGCTGTCCGGACAAGCCGTCGATTAATGGCATGCAATAACTATGTACCGCACATCACTCGTCTCCACTCAATAGCCTGTGTCGGGTGTTACCTCAACCCTCCAAAGACACAGGAATCAATGATGTATACCCATTCAGATGCACTTACGATGCTGTTCGGTTTTCTCGAAAACCTGAACGCACTGATCAAGTCCGTGCAAGAGCAGCAAGAGTCCGCCAAAAAACAGGCCATGGACTTATACAACTTGGGCGAATTCACCCATGCGGAAGCTTTTTTGAAGATCCCGGCGTGTGCCGGAGACGCTGCGGCGCAGTTTGCCTTGGGCGAAATTTTCAGGCGGCGGGATAAAAAGGTTACCGACGAAAAAAAACGGGATAAGACCGTTATCGAAGAAGCAAAAAAATGGTACGCGCTCGCCGCTGCCCAGAATCATGTCTATGCCTTGATGCGACTGGCAGACGAAGATTCACTGAAAAACGCTAAAGCGCTGGCTCAGACGGCTGCCGATGGAGGCAGTGGCGAAGCGATGCTTCAGATGTACGAGCTAACAAATGACATTGAATGGCTGAAAAAATCCGCCGACGCGAATTTTCAGGAAGGGCAATACCTCCTGGCCAGACGGTATGACAAAGATGAAACCCTCATTACAGATGCGGTCACACGTCGAACGACTGTCAACACTCTGCTTGAAAAGGCTGCCAATGCGGGGTTTTCCAAAGCCATGCTCTGGTATGGCAATCGTCCCCCCGTCAGCAACGATAAGGCTGCGAAGCGGCAGTGGCTGGAAAAGAGAACACAATTAAACGACGTCAACGCGGTGCTCGATTATGGGTATGCGCTCGCCTTCGACTACACAGACGAGGAAGACGCCGATGAGTACGGTTTTGAAAGGGACGTGGTAAAGGGCTATGGACTGGTCTGGCTGGTGGTCGATACCACTCGAGAGTTTCTGCAATACGACACTGCCAGAACCAATCTTGAGGAGATCGGCAAGGGCATGACAGCGGCACAAATCCAGGCAGCCATAGCATTCGCCCAGGAATGGAAAAGCATCCATGTCTCCATGTCCGAATACCGACTGACCTACAACGAAGATCGCTAAGCGGGCCGGTTGAACAGCGCAGCAGTCAGACTGACAACTTCAATATTCGCCGACACCTTGCGTTAACACCCGGTTAATCGATGACCATCATCGTAATCAGCATCTGTAAATTCCAAGGCGTTGCCGATGCGTTTTCTTTTCCTGCTTGTATTTGGATTGTTTGCCGGACTGGCTCAAGCACAGTCCGGCAACAATCCGTTTGAAACCAAACCCGACTTTCTTCCCGTTGGCAAAGCCTTCATCTTTACCTCCGAACGCCTTGAGTCCGGTGAAACCCAGCTCTATTGGCAGATTGCCGATGGCTACTACCTGTACCAACAACGCCTGAAATTCGATGGCTTGCCGACGGAGCACAAACCGGAATTGCCCCAGGGTGAATCCCACAGCGATGAATTCTTTGGCGAACAGCAGGTTTATCGTCAAGGCCTGGAACTGAAGATTCCCGCCGGGGCCAGTGGCCAGATCAAGGTGGGTTTCCAGGGCTGTGCCGATGCCGGTTTGTGTTATCCACCGCAAACTCAAGTGGTGAATCTGGGCGGCGACGCGGCCACTTCGGCGACTAACGAAGCGCCGGATCAAGCATTGGCCAGCGGCCTCCAACAACGGGCGCTTGGCTGGAGTCTGCTGGTGTTCTTCGGCCTGGGTCTGCTGCTGGCCTTCGCCCCGTGTTCGTTGCCGATGCTGCCGATTCTCGCCGGATTGGTCGTCGGCAGTGGCGCCACGCCCAAGCGCGGTTTTGCCCTGGCCGGCAGTTATGTGGTCAGCATGGCGCTGGTATATGCGGCGATGGGTGTGCTGGCCGCGCTGCTCGGGGCAAACCTTCAGGCGCTGCTGCAAAACCCTTGGTTGCTGGGCAGTTTCGCCGCGATTTTTGTGCTGCTGGCGTTGCCGATGTTCGGGTTCTTCGAACTGCAATTGCCGGTGGCCGTGCGTGACCGACTGGAAAATGTTTCGCGCAATCAGCGCGGCGGCAGCCTCATCGGCGCTGGTGTACTGGGCGCCTTGTCCGGTCTGCTGGTCGGCCCGTGCATGACCGCCCCGCTGGCCGGCGCCCTGCTCTACATTGCGCAAAGCGGTAACGCGCTGCACGGCGGGTTGATTCTGTTCGCCATGGGCATCGGCATCGGTGTGCCGCTGCTGTTGCTGGTGACCGTTGGCAATCGCTTCCTGCCCAAACCTGGCGCCTGGATGAACCTGCTCAAAGGCGTGTTCGGCTTTCTGTTCCTGGCGACTGCGCTGTTGATGCTGCGCCCGGTGCTGGATGAATCGCTGTGGGTCGGTTTGTGCGGTGCGTTGCTGTTGATTGCTGCTTACGCCGCCTGGCGCCAGTCCGCGGGTTTCGGCCGGTCCACCCATGTATTCGGTGCCGGTTCGTTATTGCTGGGTTTTTGGGGCAGCCTGCTGGTCATTGGTGCGGCGGGCGGCAGTGATGATGTGTTCAAGCCGTTGCAGGTCTACCGCGCTTCAAATTCGAGCAATGTGGCAAGTCCCACGGCTCATGACGCTTTCACCACGATCAAGGACCCGAGCGCACTGCAGCGGGAACTGGACGAAGCGCAAACGCAAGGCCAGTGGGTGTTGCTGGACTATTACGCCGACTGGTGCGTGTCGTGCAAGGTCATGGAAAAGCAAGTGTTCGCCAAGCCCCAAGTGCTGGAAGCCCTCAGCGAGGTGCGCTTGCTACGGCTGGACGTCACCGCAGACAATGCCGCCAGCCGCGAGCTGCTCGGTCGATATAAAGTGCCGGGGCCACCGAGTCTGCTGTGGATCGGTGCCGACGGCGAAGAACGCCGTAGTCAGCGCATCACCGGCGAGGTCGATGCCGACACGTTCCTGCAACGCTGGACCACCACCCGAGACGCCCGTTAATGCTGACTTTTACCCTCGGCACTTTTGCCATCGCGCTCAATCACCTGCTGCTGATCAGCGCCCTGGCGCTGGCGACTTTTGTCGGCTGGCGGGTGGCCAAGCGCGGAGGCGAGAATCCGGAGTCGGCGCTGTTCAGCCTGTTCCTGATCGGCATGCTCGCCGCCCGGATCAGCTTCGTGGCGGTTTACTGGGCGCACTATCGCAATGATCCATGGCAAATCATCGACCTGCGCGATGGTGGCTTCCTCGCCTGGCCCGGCGTGATCACGCTGCTACTCGCCACCTTGTATCGAGGCTGGCGTCGCCCTGGCTTGCGCCGCCCCTTGGGCTTTGGCGTGGCCAGCGGCTTGGCATTCTGGCTACTGGCAACCTTCTCCCTGACAATTTACGAACAAGGCACGCGCCTGCCGGAAATCACCCTGCGCAATGCCGCCGGTCAAACCGTGCAACTTGCCGACTACAAGGGCGGTCCATTGGTTATCAACCTGTGGGCCACCTGGTGCCCGCCATGCCGCCGGGAAATGCCGGTGCTTGAAAACGCCCAGCAACACCGCCCGGACCTGACCTTCCTGTTCGTCAATCAGGCTGAAAGCATGCAAAGTGTCAGCACCTTTCTGGAAACCCAGGGCCTGAGCCTGTCCAACGTGCTATTCGACGGCGGCGGTCGATTGGGTCAGGCCGTCGGTTCGATGGCGTTGCCGACGACCCTGTTCTATAGCCCCGACGGGCGCCTGTTGGGCAGCCATCTGGGGGAACTGTCGGAAGCGAGCCTGGCCCGCGCCCTGGAAAACTTTGATTCAACTCATTCGGCCACCACGGCCACGCCTTCAAGGAAACTGCCATGCCCCGCCTCCGCCACCTGCTGACCCTGACCCTGGGCGCTGCCCTGCTGCACCTGCCGTCAGTGCAGGCCGAAGAATTGCCCGAGGCGATCAAGAAAATCGAAGCCAAAGGCGCGAAAATCGTCGGCCAGTTCGATGCGCCCGACGGTCTACGGGGTTATGCGGCGCAGTACCAGAATCGCGGCATGGCGCTGTACCTGACGCCCGATGGCAAGCACGTGCTACTGGGCAATTTGTATGACGCCGAGGGCAATGACCTGACCAGCGCGCCGTTGCAAAAGCTGGTGTACGCACCGATGGCGAAAGAAGTCTGGGGCAAGATGGAAGCCAGTAACTGGATCGCTGACGGCAACAAAGATGCGCCACGCGTCGTCTACCTGTTCAGCGATCCGAACTGCCCCTACTGCAACATGTTTTGGGAGCAGGCACGGCCGTGGGTGAAGGCCGGCAAAGTGCAACTGCGCCACATCATGGTCGGCATCATCCGCGAAGACAGCCCGGGCAAATCCGCTGCGTTGCTGGCGGCAAAGGATCCGAGCAAAGCGCTGGAAAACCACGAGAAATCCGGCAAAGAGAGCTCGCTCAAGGCATTGAAAGACGTGCCGCCGGCAATTCAGGTGAAACTCGCGGCGAACATGCAGTTGATGGAGGACCTGGAGTTGTCCGCCACCCCGGCGATTTTCTACATGGACGACAAGGGCGAGCTGCAACAGCAGCAAGGCGCGCCTTCGCCGGACGCGTTGGTGAAAATTCTCGGGCCGAAGTGATTTTGAGATTAAAAGATCGCAGCCTTCGGCAGCTCCTACAGGGGGGCGGGCGTATTCCTGTAGGAGCTGGCGCAGCCTGCGATCTTTTGACTTTAAAGCCCCTCCAACTCCGCCATTAAATCATTGAGGCGATCAACCTTGTCTCGCTGATATCACTCACACCTTCTTGGCCTTGATGCTGCTCGCTGGGTACCCAGCATCTAAAGCCCTTTGTGCGATGAACCAGTCGCTAAAAGGTGTGACTCGGACTATGTGATTTACTTCAGGTTGCCTCCAAGGAACTGCTGCAGCCGTTCACTCTGCGGATTGCCCAGTACGTCATCGGGCGCCCCCTGCTCTTCGACCAGTCCCTGATGCAGAAACATCACCTGGTTTGACACCTGGCGAGCGAAGCTCATTTCGTGGGTGACCATGATCATGGTACGACCTTCTTCGGCCAGCCCCTGAATGACCTTGAGCACTTCGCCCACCAGTTCCGGATCGAGTGCCGAGGTTGGCTCGTCGAATAGCATGACTTCCGGTTCCATGGACAAGGCCCGGGCAATGGCGACACGCTGTTGCTGACCGCCAGAGAGGAATGCCGGATATTGATCAGCGACTCGGGCCGGCAGACCGACCTTATCCAGATAACGTCGAGCCCGATCCTCTGCATCTTTCTTGCTGACACCCAGCACCCGACGCGGGGCCATGGTGATATTTTCCAGCACCGTCATGTGGCTCCACAGGTTGAAGTGTTGGAACACCATCGCCAGACGGGTGCGGATGCGCTGCAGTTCAGCCTCGTCGGCCACGCGCATGCCGTGCCGCTCATGAACCATGCGAATCGGCTGGTTGTCCAGGCTCATGGCACCGTCGTTGGGCGTTTCGAGGAAATTGATGCAGCGCAGGAAGGTGCTCTTGCCCGAACCACTGGCGCCAATCAGGCTGATCACATCGCCGGTTTTGGCTTTCAGTGAGACGCCCTTGAGGACTTCGTGGTTGCCATAGCTTTTATGCAGGTTATCAACGGTCAGTTTGTACATGTGCGCAAATCCTGAATTAGTGAGCCGGGCCCAGGAAAGACAGCCAACGGCGTTCGGCCAGGCGGAACGAACCGACCAGGGAGAAACTGACCGCCAGGTAGATCGCCGCCGCGATGCCGAACGACTGGAAAGTCAGAAAGGTTGCCGAGTTGGCATCGCGAGCGATCTTGAGGATGTCCGGCACGGTGGCGGTGAAGGCCAGCGTGGTCGAGTGCAGCATCAGAATCACCTCGTTGCTGTAGTACGGCAACGAACGGCGCAGGGCCGACGGCATGATCACATAGGCATAGAGTTTCCAGCCGCGCAGGCCATAAGCCTTGGCCGCCTCGACTTCGCCATGGTTCATGCTGCGAATCGCCCCGGCGAAAATTTCCGTGGTATAGGCGCAGGTGTTCAGGGCAAAGGCCAGAATGGTGCAGTTCATTGCATCGCGAAAAAATGCATCGAACATGGGCTGAGCGCGCACCGCGGCGATGCTGTAGATCCCTGTGTAGCAAATCAGCAACTGGATATACAGCGGCGTACCGCGGAACAGATAGGTGTAGAACTGTACCGGCCAGCGCACCCAAACATTGCTTGAAACCCGGGCAATCGACAGCGGGATCGACATCAAAAAGCCGAAAAAGATCGACGCGCTGAGCAGCCAGAGAGTCATGGTCAACCCGGTGATGTGATGACCGTCGTGATAAAGGAAAGGTTTCCAGTATTCCTGCAGTAGTTCAATCATCGTACAGCCTCTCGGGAACCGGCCGCGTAATGCCGTTCGAGCCAACGCAAGACGACATTTGAGGCACTGGTAATCAGCAAGTAAATCAGCGCTGCCAGCACCAGAAAGTAGAACAGTTGGTAGGTGCTTTTGCCGGCATCCTGAGCAGCCTTGACCAGATCGGCCAGGCCGATGATCGAGACCAGTGCGGTGGCCTTGAGGATCACCATCCAGTTATTACCGATGCCCGGCAGGGCAAAGCGCATCATTTGCGGGAACACCACGTATCGAAAGCGCTGGGTGCGGCTCAGGCCGTAGGCGGTAGCCGCCTCCATTTGGCCGCGGGGTACGGCGAGGATCGCGCCGCGAAACGTTTCGGTGAAATACGCTCCGTAGATGAAGCCCAGGGTGATGACCCCGGCGCTAAACGGATCGATCTCAATGTAGTCCCAACCCAGCGCTGCAGTGAGGCTCGTCAGCCAGGTTTGCAGGCTGTAGAAAATCAGCAGCATTAGCACCAGGTCCGGCACCCCACGGATCAGCGTGGTATAGAGTTGCGCGGGAATGCGCAACGCAGAAGATCGTGAAAGTTTGGAACTGGCGCCAATCAGGCCGAGCAACGCGCTCAACAACAGTGACAACACCGATAGTTTGACGGTCATCCAGGTGCCTGACAGCAACAGCGGACCGAAGCCCTTTAGACTGAAGCCGGATAGCCCCAGAATCTGCAATAGGTTTTCGAACATTGGGCAGCCCTTTGGCAATCAAGAAAGCGCCCATCCGGGGATGGGCGCAGGGTCGTTACTTGCCGCTGTAAAGATTCAGATCGCCAAAGTGCTTTTGCTGAACGGCCGCGTAGGTACCATTGTCGTGCAGCGCTTTGAGGCCTTTGTCCAGAAGCGCTTTGAGTTCCTGATTGCCTTTAGTGATGCCCACCGCCGTTTGCTCTGGCATTAACTCGCTGTCGATCTGCTTGCTGACCTGGAAATCGGCACCTTGTGGTGACTTCAAAAAGCTCAATTCGGCTTGCAGCTTTTCCTGGATCGAGGCATCGAGGCGGCCGGAGACCAGGTCGGCATAGACCTGATCCTGGTTCGCATAGGCCTGGGTTTCTACCCCGGCCTTGTCCAGTACGGCTTTGGCGTAGGCTTCCTGGATAGAGCCTTGCTCGTAGCCGACTTTTTTGCCTTTGAGCGATACTGGATCAATGTCGATTGCTGCGCCTTTTTTGAAGACTAGGACAGTCGGGCTCGAGAACAACTCGCTGGAAAAATCGATGACTTTCTCACGGGCTGGAGTGACCGTCATAGACGAGAGTACGCCGTCGAATTTGTTGGCCCTGAGGCCCGGAATCATGCCATCAAAATCGCTTTCGACCCATTTGCACTTGACCTTCAGTTCGGCACAGATCGCATTACCCAAGTCGATATCGAAGCCCACCAGGCTGCCATCGGCAGCCTTGGACTCAAAGGGTGCATAGGACGGATCGACGCCAAAGCGCAACTCTTTGTATTCCTTGGCCAGGGCGGAACCGGCAGCGACACATAGAGCCACTGCAGAAAGGGTCAGAAATGCTTTTTTCATTGTTATATTCCTAATATCCAACATGAGCGCTTGTGGCGCATGAGTACTGTTACTGGAACTTGCATGGCATACAGAAACGAAACCTGATGTTCATCTTGTTGCTCTCACACCGTTCGGCTCTGCCGGAGAAATTGTCAGGCGCAGAGCAGTGAGCCTGAGCGCACAGGCTCTTGCCCCGCGACAAACGTCAGCTCGGTATTGGCTTCGGTGAAACGCTCGATCACCCGTGCGTAGAAAACGCCAGCCACGCTGCTGTAGAGGGTGCTGACTTGGCCGCTGAGCGGATCGATAACATCGGCCAGCGCGGTGCCTGGTTCGACCCTGCTGCCAATTGGCGCGCGGTATGCAACTACTCCGGCGTGTGGAGCATTGAGTATCTCCACCCCGGCCAAAGGCGTCGGCTCGCACAAGGGTGTCGGCACCTTGGTCTGTGCATCCGCGATCAAACCCAGGTGCCCCAGGTACGCCAACAGCGCATCGGCATCGCGCGTCGCTAGCTCGTGGCTAACATCAAACAGGCCGCGCAGTTCTAACGTGGCGGAGAAAGTTGCCAGCGGAATCGGCAAATGTGGGAAGCGCTGTTGCAGCCTGTCCCAGATGGCCGTGAAGGACTCGTCGAAACTATAGGTTTTGGCGTCGGGACCACCCTGCTCGGTGGCATGCAGCACGGCATGTGCACCGGTGAAGCTGGCCAGTACTCGCGCCTGATCCTGCTGTTTGCTGTGTGCGTAAATGTGCACCATGGCCTCACTGTCGCAGTGCACATCGATGACGTAGTCGGCAGCACTGGCCAGGCGCAGCAGCGTCAGGCGCAAAGACTCCAGCTCGGTGCGTGGCTGCAGGGCTTCGAGGCGTTCGCGAGTGCAGCGACGGATCAGCGCGACATTGGCAATGGGATCGCTACCAAGCTCACTGCTAACCTGCTCGCATACGAGTTCGGCGAGATCGAGGTAGTGGCGGTTGAAGTTCTCTCGGCTGGACAGCTCAAAGCGGCCCAACTGACGCCCGAATACATAATTGCCCAGGCCGATTGGGTTAGCGATCGGCACCAGTACCACCTCACCCGTCAGGCGGCCAGCGGACTCTAGCGCCAGCAGGTGGTTTTTGAGGTGATGCAGAACCAGCATACCGGGATGCTCATCGGCATGCAGACCAGCCTGCAGGTAAACCTTTTTGCCCTGCCCCTGCGGCCCGAAATGCAGACTGATGACTTCACGGGGTGCGCCAAGGGTCTGCGCTATAAGCACATGTCGAAGCTCTTGCATGGGAATATCCAAATAGGTGGTTCAGACGAGCGCAGCAGCACCGGGATAGCGGCTTTTCTGCCTGCCACGCCTTGGCGCGACAGGTAGACGTCTTAGGCGCGTTTCTTCTGCGGTACAGAAGCTTTGGGCTGTAGACGGGCGAACAGGTCTTTGGGATCTTTCAAGTCAGGTACCAGCTCGATCTCGCTGCCGATATCCAGAGCCTTGGCGGTGTCGAGGACGTAGCGCAATGCCGAGTAGTCCTCCAGTGCGAAGCCTACGGAGTCGAACAAGGTGACGCTTTGCTCGCTGTCGCGACCGACCACCTCGCCGTTCACCACGCGCCAGAATTCGATGATCGGCGAGTCCTGCGGCATCTGCTGGATCTCCCCTTCGATACGACTTTGTGGTTCGTATTCGACGACCACCCGGGCTCGTTCGACGATATCGCGGTGCAACTCGGTCTTGCCGGGACAGTCGCCGCCCACAGCATTGAGGTGCATGCCGGGCTCAATCATGTCTGGGGTGAGAATGGTGGCGTAGGTCTTGTCGGCGGTTACGGTGGTGACGATATCGGCACCGCGCACGGCCTCGGCTACGCTACCGGCAAGGATCACCTTGATCGCAGGGAAGCCGCTGAGGTTGGCAGCCAGCTTGGCAGTAGCCTTCGGATCAACGTCGTACAGACGGATCTCCTCGATACCCAGCAACGTGTGGAAGGCCAGTGCCTGGAATTCGCTCTGCGAGCCGTTGCCGATCAGCGCCATGCTACGGCTGTTGGTGCGCGCCAGGTAGCGGGCAGCCAGGGCTGATGTGGCGGCGGTGCGGATCGCCGTGGTCAGGGTCATCTCGCTGATCAGGAGCGGGGTTCCGGTATCGACATCCGCCAACGCACCAAAGGCCATCACCGTCAGCCTGCCGGTCTCGGGGTTCTTCGGGTGGCCGTTAACGCACTTGAAGGCATAGAGTAAATGGTCCGAGATCGGCATCAACTCGATCACCCCTTCGGGGGAGTGGTTGGCCAGGCGGGCGCACTTTTCGAAAGCGTGCCAGCGCAGATAGTCCTCACGAATGTATTCGGCCATTTCAGTCAGGCACTGCGTGAGGCCTTTTTGCGCAACGAGCTGGCTCAGGTCGTTGACGTCGATATAACGGGTCATGCACATCTCCTTTAATCGGGTTTTTCAGGACGTTTGAATCGCCCCGGTTTTCCCGGACACTCTTCCACGCTCAGTGCGTAACGCTTTCAAAGCGCAAGCAGCGATAGCTGTTTGTTGAAACGATGACGACGCTTTGGCATGCGACACGGCAGCCCAAGATCATCAGGCCAAGAAGTATTTTTTATTCTGTGCATCTGCATAACACCGGTTAAGAGCGCGATTACTTCGACGCCAAACTACGCGATATTCGCTTTCAATCCATACACAGCACCCCCTAAGATGAACGTACCTGTATTGGTCGAAAAGGCTGCACACCCCCTCATGAGTTCGCCGCAAAAGACATCCCTTATTGGTCGGCTGGTGCAGCATTTTTCGCAATTGATCGATCAGGCCAAGCTGGCCCAGGGCGCCCGTTTGCCATCCATTCGTGCCGCAGCCAAGGAGTTCGAGGTCAGTACCTTCACCGTGGTACAGGCTTATGATCGCCTGGTCGCTTTGAGTTATGTCGAGGTGCGCAAAGGGGCTGGCTTCTTTGTCGCCCAGGCCTCGCCGAGTATTGAGCAGCAACGCAGCGAAGCCCCGTTGGGGGATGTCTATTGGCTGCTGGATGATGCGTTCCAACCGGATGCTGATGCCTTGCAACCGGGTAGCGGCGGCCTGCCAGATAGCTGGCTGGATGAGGCGGGCCTTCGCCTGGCCATGCGCAGCCTTGCTCGTGGCTCTGGGCTGATTGCCGAGTATGGTGAGTCTCGCGGCCTCCTGGACCTTCGACAATGGCTGCAGCGCCATCTGAACGAGCGAGGGGTACCCGCACAAAGTGAGCAAATCTTGCTTACCCAGGGAGCCAGCCAGGCGCTCAACATAGTGATCAACGCCCTACTGCATCCGGGTGATTGTGTGCTGGTGGACGACCCAGGCTATATCAACCTGCTGTCTAATCTGCGTGACCACAAAGTCAAAATTATCGGGGTGCCCTGGACCCCACAGGGTCCGGATGTGGAGAAGCTTGGCGAGCTGCTGAGCCTTCATCGGCCCAAGGCCTTTTTCACCAATCCTTGGCTGCAGAACCCAACCGGCGCCAGTTATAGCCCAGCGGTAGCCCATCGCGTGCTGCAACTTGCCGATACTCATGATTGCTGGATCGTTGAGGATGACGTGCATGGTCAGTTGGTACCGAACAACCAGCCAACACTGGCCGCCCTCGACAACCTGCAGCGGGTGATTCATATCGGCAGCATTTCTAAAAGCATGGCCCCCTCGCTGCGGGTTGGCTTCGTCACCGCCGAACCGGCAGTGGCCGAAGCTTTGCTGCACTACAAGATGACCACCGGCCTCTACAGTTCGCAGCTTTGCGAACGGCTGGCGTTGCAGATGCTCAATGACGGCACCCAGCGCAAACGCTGCCAGAGGCTGCGCGATCGTCTATTGCAGGCCCAGGTGTTTGCTCGCCAGCAACTGCAACAACTCGGCTGGCAATGCTGGGCCCCCATCGCACCGGCGCCGTATCTGTGGATCGGTAGCGGCCAGGAAGGTTTCGATCCGGTGGCCCTGACACGCGCAGGGCTCAAGCAGAATATCCTGCTGTCCCCCGGCTGCATCTTCCGCCCCGACCTGGAAGTTACCCCCTGGCTTCGCTTTAACGCGGCCTTTGGCGAAGACCCGGCAGTCTGGCGCTTTCTCGCCGAAAGTCAGGGAAACAAGCCACGGACTGCTTAACGCGAACTCTCGATCCAGTCATGGTTCTGCTGACGACCCTTTTCTGCTGAAGACCAAATAACGGAACGTGTTGTCTAGTCCTGAATAAGGTTTCACCTGTTCCGACGTGATTCAAGGCAAAGCCAAATCTGGTAAGCGTCCGGCCAACACGCCTTCCTGATCTCAACACCTCATAGCGTTAGCAGTAATGTCCGATACACTCCTGTGAGAGAACGTCTTACAGCACCCAGGTTTTGCGTCCGATTAACTATTTAGATGTGGTGTTTTGATGCGGCGGAAAGTTAATCGTGTCGTCATTTTAAGCCTAATGCTTACAAGCTGCTTTCTACAGGTATCCGCAGAGCCGGCTCCTCCCGATCCTGATCAGGCGATTGGCCGTTCGTTGTCAATTATTCGGTCAGCAACTCCAGAGACGCCGCAGGTCCTGAAAATTCTTTTCTACGGACAATCGATCAGTACGCCGAAGTGGACCGATCTGGCTATTGCGACTTTGCGAGCCAAATATCCCAACGTGGCCTTCGATTACCGTAACCTCGCTTTGGGGGGCTGGGGCGCCGCTCTCCTGGAGCAGGCGGTTGCCCGCGACGTGGAGGAAGTCTATCCCGATCTGATCGTTTTCCACGCTTATGGCGATCACCGTGCCTACGAACGAATTATACGAACCCTTCGCTCAAAAACGGCAGCCGACGTCATCATTCAAACCGACCACGTCGTAAGTCCGCTTGAACCCGTGTGTGACACTGGCTTTCATCTTCAATGGTCGCCGCCCGAGGGCTGTGTGGGCCATTTTTGGTTCAAGCAAAGGAGCTGGGAGGAGTTCATGTCCGGCGTCTGGGAGCCAGCCCTGGCGGCGAAATATGACCTTGCGCTGGAACCGCGCCGCCAGCGCTGGAATGCCTATTTGCAGGAGCATAATCTTCAAATAGCTGATCTTCTCGCCGATTCGCCGCATCCCAACGCCGAGGGGTGGACCCTCATGGCTAACCTGTTCACCTCTTGGGTCGAGGAGCTTGGGGATCGTCCTCAAAATAATGGGTGGAACACTTCCGGGCAAGTTCGGAGTTTTACTGCGCCGGTCCCTGGCGAAAAGACCCGCTATGAATTTGATGGAAACCGCGCCGAACTAATCGCCGCGGGGCCCTTGGACGGAAAAGTAAATCTCAAAATCGACGGAAAGGACCCTAGCGAGCTCGACGGCTGCTGGCAGACCAGCCGCGTGACGCGTTTGACTAATGTCCCGGATTGGCCGGCCCTGACAAAAGTCGACGTCCGCCTATCTTATCGAGAAGCGGATGTTTGGACGCTTCGGGTACGGAGTCTCGACATCTCGCAGGAAAACTTCGACTTTGACGTCGAGAGTGCTCGTACAGGAGCAGAGGGAAGCGGCTCGGGTAAGGACGTTTTCACGTCGCTCTCGGGAAACTTTACTATACAGCCGGGCGCCTGGAACCTTTCCTATGCCAAGACGACATCCGGTAAAGGTCTCGCGGAGGAACAAAGCTTTCAATGGGAGCGACGCTTCGCCTGCGGAGACGAACTGGCGACCGCCCTGGCAGATGGCTCGGTGCAGCAACGTCATGTACTGGCAACCGGCCTTCCAAATACACATCATGTCATCGAGTTAACCGTTTCTTCTGATACTCCCGCGATTTTGGAATTGCGGGCTTATCGGCCACCGCTTATTGAGTGATATTGCAGAAAAAAGCGGATAGTTTTAGCAAAAAGGGCGTTCCTGATGGAGCGCCCTTTTTCGTTGTGGTTCAGGTGGTTCGTGGCGGATCAATCGTCATGCAGCAAACCGGAACTGTATTGGCTAAAGCTGCTGCCAAGCGCACTGCCATGGAAATTCATCTGGTTGGGGTTGTTGCTGTGGCTCGGAGTAAAGCCATCAGACGACTGGCAGTCTTCGCCATAACAGTCATGGGTGCTCGCCCCGGAACAGGCGCTCAACAGCAAAGCACCGGCGATGAGCGAGACTTTGATTATGTTTGAGATCACTTTTCAGATTCCTTTGGGGAAGACGCAGTGGCTTGGCTTTGTGATTTCATTCTAGTTCGTTGACCAGCCACCCATTATGAAACTTTGCTGAGTGACAGCGCTGGTTCAGGTACGGTGGTATCTCAAGTAAAAAGGACGCCTCTCAGGGTAATGCCGATCAGTTAAGCAAATTCAGCAGCAACACATACCTTGTAATTGGATGGACTCGCCCAAGCCGAGGCGTCAATGCGCCACGGTGGCAGTCTAAACAGCCAACGACAGCGAGGGCGAGTCCATGAAAAATCATAGTTCGATTGATCAATCCCTGTCTTCTTCCGATTTGTCGGCCTGCACAACCTTAGCGGTCGATCTGGCCAAGCAGGTCTTTCAGGTTGCCGGTGAAGATGTCCTCGGTCAGGTGCGCTACGAGCAGCGGATCAAGTCGCGCGAGGCGTTTTATGAGTTTCTCCACAAGTTACCGCCTTATGTCGTGGTTTTGATGGAGACCGGTCCGGGTGCTCAAGCCTGGGCCCGGCAGTTGCAAGAACAAGGCAATCTGGCGCGGATTCTTCCAGCCGGTTTGGTGGCCACGCATCGCAGCGGGCCAAAAAATGATCGCAACGATGCGCTGGCGATTCTGCGGGCTGGTCGCGATGAAAAAATCTGCGCAGTACCGGTCAAAAGCGTCGCGGCGCTGGCAATGCAGGCGTTGCATCGCGCCCGTCAGGGCTATGTGCGTCGGCGCACGGCTGTCAGTAATCAGATGCGCGGCCTGCTGCTCGAGCACGGCGTGGCCTTGGCGCAGGGCGATGTTGCGATCAGCCAGAAAATTCCGCGGGTACTGGAAGATGCTACCCAGCCGGTGCCGGGCCTGCTGCGTGAACTGATCGACGAACTGTTGGCCGAGTGGCGCCATTTGGGCGAGCGCATCAGCGTGCTGACGGGACGCCTGGAAGTGGCCGCCAACGCCGACATGACGGCGAAGCGACTGATGACTGTGCGCGGCATCGGCCCAGTCACGGCCACGGCACTGGTGGCCAAGGAAACCAAGCCTGAGCGATTCCCCAATGCCCGCAAGTTTGCCGCGTACTTTGGCATGGTGCCTGACCAGCACAGCAGCGGGGAGACGGTCCGGCTAGGGGATATGACCAAGCGAGGCGATGTTTATTTACGCAGCCTGATGATCCAGGGAGCCCATGCGGTGCTGCAACAACTACGACCTGATTCCCAGCAACCCGATGACCGCCGCTTGTTGCGCTGGATGAGCCGGCTGGGCCGTAAGGAGGCTGCGATCAGGCTAGCCAACCGCAACCTGCGAATCGTCTGGGTGCTTTTACAGAATGATCAGACTTATCGTCGCCACGCTGGTGATGGCCAGCAAGCGACAATGAGCCACTGAGCGAAAGAGTTCTGTCACCGAGGTACTAACTGTCCGACCCTTTGCTGAAAAAAATTGACCCCAGGTAAGACCGGCGTGGATTGATGCCTAAGCTGCTACTGGCCTTCGAGGCCTGACCGTAATCGGCATACCACGAGCTTTTCCAATTTTGGCCAGAAGCCGAAGACGGCTTCCACGAATAGGCCTGATACATAGATGCAACGGGGCGACGGTTTTTCAAAAGCGGGTAGACAGTGGGGGGCGAGTCCATACATAGCAGCTGGCGAAGCCTGCGTCCGGCTGCTACGGATCGTGTTATGGCGCTTAAGAATTCATAGAGGGTCTACAGGCTGCGAGGGAAACCAGTGCGTATGAATTTGCTTGAGCACGCCGTTAGCCTTTATGCGTCGATAGCCTTCGTCATACATCGTCAGTGCCCGCAATCCGTCCGGGTGAGCCAGACTAAAGCCTATGGTCGCGGTTGCCACCCCGCAATTGAAGGCAAATTGAACGGCATCTTCTGTGCCGGATTGTTTGGCCTTCTGTCTTTTTTCTTCCAGATTATTGGTCACTATCAAGGCGGCAGATAAGCGCCGAGCAGCGAGTTTCTTAAGGTTCTGCACATCCGAGTCGGCGCTCTCGAATACCACCCCGGCAGACTGTAGCGCTGTAGCCTGGGGCGAATATTCGTAGCCTCTGACAGTGCCCACTACAGTGCCGGGCGGCAAGGTGCATGTGCCTTTCTGCGACTTCGGCAAGGGGGCTTTGGTCAGTTCGAAAATATCATTATTGACCGTGTAGATCGGTTGCGAGGCCAGTTTGATCTTGCCCTCGAATTCGGGCAGCCAACTCATATTGAAGCAGGCCACACTCGTGCCGTTGAGCACCAAGTACTTGCAACGGGCGTAGGGCACGACTTTGAGCTTCACTTCGACCGCCATTTCTTTGAAGGCGGCGACCACTACGTCGTTGGCGTAACCTGTGCCGTCATGCTCCGACCAAGGGGCGGCGGCATCCTCGACCATAATCGTCATCGTCTCGTGCGTCTCCAGTGCAGCGGCGGCGCTCGGAGCCAGCAGGTAGAGTGTGCACATCAGCAGCATCGGTTTGAACTGCCACATTCCGTGGTTAGACTTTTGTTGGTACATGTTTCCTCATTGAACCGTCGCCCCCTATAGCAGTAGGTCGATATCTATAACAGATGTACCCGTAGAACGCAGATCCACATCCCTGTGGGCGCTCAGTAGACGCTTATGATTATGGGTTGAAACGCTCAGCCAGGCTATGCAGATACTCGGCCATACGTTCAAGATCCTGGCTGATCTCGGCGCCTTGTTTGGCCCGTCCGGCGCTGTGATCGCACTACTGGGCAATGCGCGTGATCTGTTGATTGATATCTTCAGCCGAGCAAAAAAGAACAAAAATGGGAGCTATTGGATCGAGCCTGGGCCATGTACTACGAGGGGAACTCCTATTTCGCGGCGCTGCACCTTGCAGGCGGTGCTGAGGAAATTCTCGGCTCCTATGTTGAGCGCAGGGGGATGAGTCGTCGTTCAAAAGCCTGCAGCCGGAGCAGTGAAACTCTCCAAGATTTTCAACGACGGAATGGGGTCGAAATCCAAAGACATCACTGAGATCATGAATCACGCGAAGAACCGAACCAAGTGTTCATCTTTAGACCATGCTTAGACTGCTCAAAAGAGCCGATTGACAAACGGCTAGAGTCAGTGTGGATATCCGCACAAAAATAGTCTACACCTTTATTGTGCCTGATGAGACCGAACACACAAATTAATGCTGAACTAGCGCCTCCTTCAGATCAGCATAGAGCAACATGCAAGCCAGGTCGGAATCTCAATTTTAGAAACATGCAACAAGGCAACTTATTTATAGTACTCAGCACAACATATTGCTTCATTGCTTGGATCTGACCATCAACAGAAATTTAGCAAGGAACTAACATGAAAGCAAAATATATAAAAAACATATTTCTAACGACCTTACTCTTCAGCGTTTCTTTTTTAGTATTTTCGACTGAAACCAAGGAAACTTCAATTTTAGAAAAACAAAAAGAAGCCCTTTTAGCCATACAAAGTTTTGCAGCCTCCATTTGTGATTCAGTAAAGGCTGTTGGTAAACAAACAGCATGGGAGGCCTCCACTGATGCAAAAGCAAAACTCGGAGGGGTTGTGAAAGTCATAAGCGACCTTGGTGTTGAAGGAGCCGCAAAATATAAGTCTTCTGAATACGAAGGAGTTTTACAGTCGGACCTAAGCAAAGTGCTAACAGATCAAGGATCCTGTCGCCACTCAGTATTCATAGAGTTGAAAGACAAGCTCATTCCCGAGAGCGGAACTTCTATACCTCCCGGTTCCTCCAAGGCGAGCACTGTGATATACGGGGAGTTTGGGAAAACAGTACAAGAAGTTGAACAGACAAATAAAGTCACTACTTCGCTGCACAAGGATGATGATACAGGAACATTCTGGATAAGCTATAAGCAGCCTATATTTGGCAAAAGCTTTATTGTAGCGCAGAACTTAGACAACGCAAAAAAAACCGAAATGGCACGGGCAAGTTACAAGCTGCTTGGCGGTGATAGTTGGGGAAGCAAGGGAGCCGACATTGATGAAACACATACTATGTGTTCTACTACACATTATAACTCCATGCTATCCCAACTGATTCAAAAATTCGGCACTCCCACTGACATCAAAAATCCAAAAGAGAAAACCACATATTCCAACGACGGAGGAGTTAAAGTTAATGCATTATTTAATAGTGCAGGCGCTGCATGGCGGTTTTCTGATGAAAGCAAATTACTTTTCCAGATGAACTCCCGAGATGTTGAGCGAACATTCAGCAAGACCGAGAACTATTGGGAGTGCATCGTCGAACTATGCGCGATACCTACAGACACCAAAGAAACTTGTTTTGATATACCAGGACTAGCACTCTAGCGACTAACTTAACCACTCAGATCAAGCGCTGTATGAGGATAATTAATCTCGATTAGAGAATATACATTAAAGCTCAATTCCAGGTATTTCAAAACAAGATTTTTTCCACCCTTTGGGTATGGCACATAATTGCACGACACACTTCCAAGTGATCTGGGCATTTCCATATACCCGCTCTTTCTCACTTGATCTAATCTGGAAAAGTAATTTGCTTTCATCAGAAAATCGCCATCCGGCGCCAGCGGTTTTTGATATCCCTTTATACGTCGTTCCTCCTTCGTTTGAGTATGCCTCTTCCTCACTTGGATCTTTTATATCAGTAGGAATGCCGAATCTCTCGATCAATTTAGATAGCATGGAGTTATAACGTGTTATTGTGCACATAGAGTGTGCTTCAGCAAAGTCTGCGTTTTTGAATAAACTACCATCACCACCATAAAGGCTATAGTACGCCCTTGCCATTTCGGTTTTCTTGGAGTCATCTAAACTCTGAGCTACTGTAAAGATTTTACCGAACAGAGGCTGCTTGTATTCTATCCAAAGTGTTCCTTCTTCTTCACTTTTATGAAGTGAAGTAGTGATATCATTGTTGTCTTCAACCTCTTTAACGGTAAGGCCGAACCGCCCCAATATCGAATCTCTCGCACTGGATGAAACTATCGGTTTAATAGCGACAGCATCAGGAATGAGTTTATCTTTCAATTCGACGAATACAGAATGTCGGCAGGATCCTTGCTCTGTAAGCACTTTGCTTAGGTCGGTTTGCAAAACCCCTTCATATTCAGAAGACTTATATTTCTCTGCTCCTTCAACACCAAGGTCGCTTATGATTTTAACTACTCCTCCGAGTTTCGCTTTCGCACCAGTAGAGCCTTCCCATGCTGTTGCCTTGCCTTGTGCTTTTACTGAATCACAAATGGAGGTGGCAAAATCTCTTATGGTTAGTAGAGCTTCTTTTTGTTTTTCGAGCGTTGAATCATCTTTAGTATCAGCTGCAATCGATAAAGAAGAAACATTGTAGAACAGGAGTGTTAGAATTGCGCCCCTCAAGTAACCGGCTTTCATATTGACTCCTTAAGCTCAATACCTTTCGTAACTGGTGCAATCGGCCTCAGCAAACATACTAAAGGTGTAGCCTACGCAAGCACTAATAGCCACATCGACTCAGTTCATTTGTCAATCGCTCCACTGCAGCAACGATTGCGATCTGCTTGTCACTGAGTAATTCTAGGATGGCGTAATTTTTAAGACTAGCAGTCCTGTGGTTTCATTCAATCCCTACTAGGTCGGTATCAATGAGCATGTGATCCCTGCTGTTTATTTCATAGACAGTTACCATGGGGGGCAGGCAGTCATTGCCGTGAACGGGGAGCATGAGTGGATAGGGATCCGAACCCCTTACAAGTTCTCTGAGGACTGCTCCAGACCATAGAATACGGCGCTATCACCCCTCTTCTCATAAGCGAAAAAAGAGGGGCCGAAAAAAGATGGGACAGATTTATTTTTCCATGCTGCGAAGTACAAAAATAAATCCGTCCACTTTTCTACCCTTCGAGGTTTGAGCATCGAAAACGCACCACGTGGCCTTTCATTAAACATCGCCAAAAGGTGCTTGTTTAAGCACCCTCAAGCTTACTTCCTGAAAGCTACAAAACCTTGCGCCGTTGCCTACGGTTACGCCAGAATCCGCCGGCTTGTGCGCCTTGGGCCCGCTCGGTAACTTGATTCGTGTCACTGCCCATCAGTGATCGGGTTTAGCAGCCCGCGATAACCTAAGTCGTACGACGCTTCTATCAGTCAGGTTTTTCGCCTGCATTTTGATGGTAGCTGTGCGCAGGGCGCCCTTGGGCGCGCCGGCTTCTTAGGTTTCCCGGTCTGCTAACCTGCGTGCAGCTGCCACCCTCTCGTTTAGCAGCAGGAGGGTTGGCACACCATTAGGAACCTAAGATATGTTCAAAGTCACACCCAACCCACCGGACACCGATCCGGCATCCCCGTACGAACCCGATTCAAAAAAACTCAACGACGCCGCCGAACGGGCCCTTGATTATCACTTCCCCTCCACTGCCGATATCAAAGCGAAGCCGCGTACGCCCAGCACTCTGTTCACCGTGGCCCCAGAGGTCACTACCGAAACCCTGATGGTTTATCTGGTCGAGACCCTGGCCTCGGTCGATGTGATGGTCCATCACTTGGTGGATCTTCTAGAGGGTGGGTCGCGCAATGCCCTGCTGGGTATTTCAAACAGCATCATGCTGGCGGAGATCACGGCTAACCGGGTGTTGGATCAGATTGATCCGCCCGTGTAGGCCTGGTTCGTTCTGACGAGGGGCTTGTCGGTGTTGGGCTGCTGCGACGGCTGCGCAGTCCAACGGGGCGGTGCGGCGTTCCGACAAGCCCCCTCGCCACGGTTTCTCATCGCTTGTTTATCTCTTATCCGGGGGGGTTATCTCAGTCCTAAGCCAATCCTGATAAACTCTCCCACCTCCTAGCCTCACCGATTCCAGATCCCCAATGTCCGTAACCAACGCCACACCCGCCCCGCTCTCCCGCCGTTTCTCCGTCGCCCCGATGATGGACTGGACCGACCGCCACTGCCGTTTCTTCCTGCGCCTGCTCTCCAGGCACGCGCTCCTCTACACCGAAATGGTCACCACTGGCGCGCTGCTCAACGGCGATCACGAGCGTTTCCTGCGGCACAACGAGGCCGAGCACCCGCTCGCGTTGCAGCTTGGCGGCAGTGTGCCGTTGGACCTGGCTGCCTGCGCGCGCATGGCCCAGGACCACGGTTACGACGAAGTGAATCTGAATGTCGGCTGCCCGAGTGATCGGGTGCAGAACAATATGATTGGTGCGTGCCTGATGGGGCATCCGCAGTTGGTGGCCGATTGTGTGAAGGCGATGCGCGATGCGGTGTCGATTCCGGTGACGGTGAAACACCGGATCGGGATTAATGGGCGGGACAGTTACGAGGAATTGTGTGATTTCGTCGGCACGGTTCGGGATGCCGGATGCACGAGTTTTACGGTGCATGCGCGGATTGCGATTCTGGAGGGGTTGTCGCCGAAGGAGAATCGGGACATTCCGCCGTTGCGCTATGACGTGGCGGCACGGTTGAAAGAGGATTTTCCGGAGCTGGAGATTATTCTCAACGGCGGGATCAAGACGCTGGAAGCCTGCCACGCGCATTTGCAGACGTTTGACGGTGTGATGTTGGGCCGTGAGGCGTATCACAATCCTTATGTGATGGCTGAGGTGGATCAGCAGCTGTTCGGCAGCACGGCACCCGTGATCAGTCGGGCCGAAGCGCTGGCGCAGTTGCGGCCCTATATTGCTGCGCACCTTGAGGCGGGCGGTTCGATGCACCATATCACTCGGCATGTGCTGGGACTGGGCACCGGTTTTCCGGGGGCGCGCAAGTTTCGGCAGCTGTTGTCGGTGGATATCCACAAGGCCAAAGAGCCTTTGGCGTTGCTGGATCAGGCCGCCGAGTTGCTTGAGGGGCGTTAAGCGCCCCGCTGTTGTATCAGCGTTTCGGCAACTTGATGGTCACATTCAACCCGCCCCACTCGCTCTCCTGCAACAGCAATGCCCCGCGCCACGTGTCGACGATGTCACGCACGATCGCGAGGCCCAAGCCATGCCCGTCAGTCTGTTCATCCAGCCGTGTTCCACGGCTGAACACCTTATCGCGTTGGTCCTGGGGTATCCCCGGTCCGTCGTCTGCCACGCTTAACTCAAAGCTTTCTGTGGTTACCGTCACGTTCAATCGAACCTCGGCGTCCGCCCATTTGCAGGCGTTGTCCAACAGGTTGCCAAGCAGTTCCAGCAAATCCTCGCGATCCCACGGCAGTTGCAGTCCGGCGGGGGCGAGGTAACTGAGGTGCAGATGCTCGCCATGAATCATGTTCAACGTGGCCAGCAAGCCGGGCAATTCAGCGTCGCAATCAAACAACGCGCCCGGCAGTGCGTCACCGGACAACCGGGCACGATTGAGTTCGCGATTGAGTCGATGCTGGACCTGTTCCAGTTGTTCCTTGAGGGTTTTGCGCAGTTGCGGATGCGCATCGAGCTGCTCGCTTGACGCCAGGCTCAACAATACCGCCAACGGGGTTTTCAAGGCATGACCGAGGTTGCCCAAGGCATTGCGCGAACGCTTGAGACTGTCTTCGGTGTGGGCCAGCAAATGATTGATCTGCGCCACCAGCGGTTCAAGCTCCACGGGCACCTGGTCATCGAGTTGCGAGCGCTGGCCCTGCTGCAACTGGGCGATCTGCTCGCGGGCTTTTTCCAGCGGACGCAACGCGCGGCGAACAGTGACCCGCTGCAACAGCAGAATCAGCAGCAGCCCCGCCAGACCCAGGCCAAGGCCGATCTGCTGCATGCGCAGGAAGCTCTCGCGTACCGGCGTGTAGTCCTGGGCCACGCTGATGGAAATTGACTGGCCCAATCGGCGATAGTCCGAACGCAACACCAGCAACTGCTGCCCTTCCGGTCCCAGTTGCAGGTTGCTGTGCAGACCGGGATGGTCCATCAACGGCAGTTCCTGATCCCACAGCGAACGGGAACGCCAATGGCTGTCGGCAAAATCGATACGGAAGTAATGCCCGGAAAACGGTCGCTGATACGCCGGCGACAGGTGCCGCTCATCCAGTTGCAAGCCCTGCGGGCCACGCACCAGTGCCACCAGCAGGTTTTCGCTGTCGTCGCGCAGCCCGGCTTCGAGGTAACGCTGCAAGCCCATTTCGAACAGCCACAGACTGGTTTGCGCCAGCACCAGGCCGACAATCACCATCACGCTGATCAGCCCCAGGCTCAAGCGGCGCTGGATTGACCTCACTGGGCTTGCCCGCCGAACAGGTACCCTTGACCGCGACGGGTTTCGATCACGCTACGACCGAGTTTGCGTCGCAGGTGATTGACGTGGACTTCCAGCACATTGGAATCGCGCTCGGTTTCACCGTCGTAGAGGTGTTCGGCGAGGTGGCTTTTGGAGAGGATCTGTTCGGGGTGCAGCATGAAGTAACGCAACAGACGGAATTCAGCGGCGGTGAGCTGGATGTCGGCGCCGTCGCGGGTCACGCATTGACGGCCCTCATCCAGGTGCAAGCCGGCCGCCTTGAGGGTCGGCTGATTGGCCTGACCGTGGGACCGGCGCAACAATGCCTGAACCCGCAAATGCAACTCTTCGGGGTGGAACGGTTTGGTCAGGTAATCGTCCGCGCCAGCCTTGAGGCCTTCGATCCGTTCGGCCCAGGAACCGCGCGCGGTGAGGATCAGCACCGGCGTCGACAATCCGCCAGCGCGCCATTGGGTCAACACCTCAAGCCCCGGCAACCCCGGCAGGCCGAGGTCGAGGATGATCAGGTCATAGGGTTCGCTGCTGCCCTGGTACACCGCGTCGCGACCGTCGGCCAGCCAGTCCACGGCATAACCCTGGCGGTTGAGCCCGGCCATCAATTCGTCGGCCAGGGGCACGTGGTCTTCCACCAGCAGCAATCGCATCGATCAATCTTCCTTGTCTTTCAATAAACGGCCAGTGACGGCTTCGATGTCCAGTTCGCGGACCACGCCTTCGGTGGTCAACAGCTCGACTTCATACAGGTAGACGTCGTGTTTTTCTTCGAGATCGGCTTCCAGCAGTTTGGAACCGGGGTAGCGGTCCAGCGCCTGTTGCAACAGCTGTTCCAATGGCAGGATCACACCCTGCTGACGCAGGCGCAGGGCTTCGTCCTGATTCAGCTCGCGCGCCATGACCGCCGAGCAAAAAGCCAGCAGCGCCAAAGCCAGGCATGAAAAAGAAAGCACCTTCATTACGTATCCTGTTTCCCGGACGACACAAGGGTACCCGCATCGCGCAGCCTCAGGGCTTCATCGGGGCCGAGGTCGAGAGCATGGGCGATGCTGGCGGTCAGGACTTTCATCGGTGTCTCCGTATCTTTGTGTGTCGCCTACGGGGGCACCTTAGCGATCCGAACTTAACTGAAACTGAATTGCCATCATGGAGCACCGCACCGTGCAATCACGGGCTGATTTTTATTGCGCCAACACCTCGTCTGCCCGGCCGCCTTCCTGCTGTATCACCAAGTGAATGAAGTGCAGTTTGGCGATCACCGCAGGTGAAAGGACAAACGGATAGAAGTCCGGCTGCCCCATGCTGCGCGACAGTTCATTGAGCATGCCGGCCAGTTCGATCCACGCATTGACGAACGACAGGAACGCCGCGCCACCGGGATGGTGTGGATCGTAGAGGGTGCTGGGCGGGAATGGCTGATAGTCGAAATCCATTTCCCGGGCGCTCATGCCAAAACCCAGCGCCGTATCTACCGCGTCCATCATGTGCAGGTAGTGAGCCCAGGTTTCGGCCCAGTCCTCCCAAGGGTGCATGGTGGCGTAGGCGCTGACGTAATGCGGTTGCCAGTCGAGGGGCGCGCCTTGCTGATAATGCCGCTCCATCGCGTCGGCATAATTGGCGCGCTCGTCACCGAACACACCGCGAAAGTGCTCCAGCCACTGGCTGTTGGCGATCAATCGGTCCCAGTAGTAATGCCCGACTTCATGCCGAAAGTGCCCGAGCAACGTGCGATACGGTTCGTGCATCTGCACCCGGACCTGCTCGCGATGGGCATCGTCGGCTTCCTTGATATCGAGGGTGATCAGGCCGTTGGCGTGGCCGGTGGTCGGCGGATTGCCTTCGAGGTCGACACCGATGAAATCGAAGGCCAGGCCGGTCTCTTCGTCCACGGTTTTCGGGATCACCTGCAAGCCGAGGCTGACTAACTGAGCGACCAGGCGCCGCTTGGCAATTTCGACCTTGCGCCAGCGTTCGTGGTTTTCTGCAATGGATAGATCAGGGATGGTGTGGTTCAAGCTGCACGCGATACATAACGCATCGTGGCCGTTGGCCGGCAGCAACCAATTACACGCGGCGGGGGTATCGAGGTTGGCACAGCGGCTGAACACGCCCGCCTCGAGATCGACATCGAGTAACCATGTATTGGCTAGAGGGCCAGGCTGCAGTGAGGACAGGCGACTCTGCTCCGGCTGATAACCCAGCGCCGCCGAACAGGCCAAGCATTGGCTGTTGCGAAAAAACAGCGACTGCCCGCAGCGGCAATGCCAGACCTTGCTGTTGCGCGAGCTTTCCCCGATGAAAGGCGCGGCGATGCGTGAGCTGAGCTGTTCGAAGAAGCGGTGCATGGCGATCTCTCCCTGGGGCTTGCCAAGACTAGATCATTCTCGGGCCATGATCGTTCCTGCGTATTGGGTGGGGGAAATCAAAAGATCGCAGCCTTCGGCAGCTCCTACAGGGGATTGGCGGTCACCGCACGTTTGGCGGAAACGACATCGATCTACTGTAGGAGCTGCCGCAGGCTGCGATCTTTTGATCTTGTGCTTCCCTGTGTCAGATCGAGATGCCGTGCTGGCTCAAAAACCCGACAAACGCCTCTTCATCCAACACCTTCAACCCCAGCTCATTGGCCTTGGCCAACTTCGACCCGGCACCCGGCCCAGCCACCACGCAATGAGTCTTGGCCGACACCGAACCCGCCACCTTGGCACCCAGGCTCTCAAGCTTGTCCTTGGCCACATCACGACTCATCAACTCCAGCGAACCGGTCAACACCCAGGTCTGGCCAGCCAGCGGCAGGCCTTCGACGACTTTTTTCTCGCTCTGCCAATGCATGCCGAAATCGCGCAACTGTTTCTCGGCGGCTTCGGCCACCTGGCGATTTTCAGCCACCGCGAAAAACTCGCGAACCGAATTCGCCTGTTTCTCCGGCAGCGCCTGACGCATGTCCAGCCAGTCAGCGCCGAACACGCCTTCGAGCGAACCAAACTTGTCCGCCAGCTTCTGCGCCCCGCCCGGTCCAACCGAAGGAATGTGCAACTTGTCGAGGAAACCGCCCAACGTCGTGCTCGCCGCAAACTCGGCACCCAACTCGCCCTGATCCTGTATCTGCAGGCCGTGCTTGAGCAAATCGGCAATCACCTGCTGGTTATGCGCATCTTCAAAGAAGCTGTGAATCTCGTAAGCCACTTCCAGACCGACATCCGGCAAGTACGTGAGGACTTGCGGCAACGCCTGCTGAACCCGCTCCAGCGAGCCGAGAGAACGCGCCAGCACCTTGGCCGTCTCTTCGCCGACATCGGGAATCCCGAGGGCGTAGATGAAGCGCGCCAGGCTCGGTTTTTTGCTGTCTTCGATAGCGCCAAGCAGGTTCTTGCTCGACAGCTCGGCGAAGCCTTCGAGATCGACAATTTGCTCGAACGTCAGGGCGTACAGATCGGCCGGCGAATTGACCAGGCCTTCGTCCACCAATTGCTCGACGCTCTTCTCGCCCAGACCTTCAATGTCCATGGCGCGGCGGGAAACGAAGTGAATGATCGCCTGTTTGAGTTGCGCACCGCAGGCCAGCCGACCGACGCAGCGGTACACCGCGCCTTCACTGACGGTCTCGCGCCCCTTGCTGCGCTTGACCAGTTGCGTGCGCTCGACATGAGAGCCGCAAACCGGGCACTGCTCGGGGATCTGCACCGGCCGTGCGTTATCCGGACGGCGCTCGAGGACCACTTGCACCACTTGCGGAATCACATCGCCCGCGCGACGGATGATCACCGTATCGCCGATCATCAGGCCCAGGCGCGCCACTTCGTCCATGTTGTGCAACGTCGCATTGGCCACGGTGACACCGGCGACCTTGACCGGTTTCAAGCGCGCCACGGGGGTGACGGCACCGGTGCGACCGACCTGGAATTCCACGTCGAGCAATTCGGTGAGTTCTTCCATGGCCGGGAATTTGTGGGCGATCGCCCAACGCGGCTCGCGAGCGCGGAAACCCAGCTCACGCTGGGAGGCGATGCTGTTGACCTTGAACACCACACCGTCGATTTCATACGGCAGCGCATTACGGCGCTCACCGATGTCGCGGTAATAATCCAGGCATTCATCGATGCCCTGAGCCAGCTTCAGCTCATGGCTGATCGGCATGCCCCAGGCTTTGAGTTGCTGCAAGTTGCCAATGTGCGTGTCAGCGATATCCGCCGAAATCTGGCCGATACCGTAGCAGCAGAATTCCAGCGGACGGTTGGCAGTAATCTTCGAGTCCAACTGCCGCAAGCTCCCCGCCGCCGCGTTGCGCGGGTTGGCGAAGGTCTTGCCGCCGACTTCCAGTTGCGTGGCATTGAGCCGTTCGAATCCGGCCTTGGACATGAACACTTCACCGCGCACTTCCAGGGTCGCTGGCCAGCCGTTGCCTTGCAGTTTGAGCGGGATGTTGCGCACGGTGCGCACATTGACGCTGATGTCTTCGCCGGTGGTGCCGTCGCCGCGAGTCGCGCCACGCACCAACACACCGTCTTGATAAAGCAGGCTGACCGCCAGGCCATCGAGCTTGGGTTCGCAACTGTATTCCACCGCCGCGCCGCCACCGAACAAGTCGCCGGCCGGCAAGTCGAGACCCTCGGTCACCCGACGATCAAACTCGCGCATGTCGGTTTCTTCGAAGGCGTTGCCGAGGCTGAGCATCGGCACTTCATGGCGTACCTGAGTGAACGCCGACAGTGCCGCACTGCCCACTCGCTGGGTTGGCGAGTCGCTGGTGATCAAGTAGGGATGGGCCGCTTCAAGGGCCTTGAGCTCATGGAACAACCGGTCGTATTCGGCGTCCGGGATGCTCGGCTCGTCCAATACGTGATAGCGGTAGTTGTGCTGATCCAGCTCAGCGCGCAGCTCTAGAATACGGTTTTTGGCGGCGGTCATGGGTGTTCTCTCATAAAGCAAAAGAGCAGCCGAGGCTGCTCTATCTCATCTCATCAAGATCAAGATCAAGAGATCGCAGCCTCGTTTCACTCGACAGCTCCTACAGAGTGAAACGAGGCTGCGATCTCTTGACTTTAGCGCTTCTGGGTCAGGGCACGACGTTCGAATTCGACGATGCGCTGACGGTAGTGCTCAATCGTCTGGGCGGTCAGCACGCTGCGCTGGTCGTCTTTCAGTTCGCCGTTCAATTCCTGGGACAGTTTGCGTGCCGCAGCCACCATCACGTCGAAGGCTTGCTTCGGATGACGCGGGCCTGGCAGACCGAGGAAGAAGCTCACCGCCGGCGTGCTGAAGTGGTCGATGTCGTCCAGGTCGAAGACGCCCGGCTTGACCGCGTTAGCCATCGAGAACAGCACTTCGCCATTGCCGGCCATGCTTTCGTGACGGTGGAAGATGTCCATCTCGCCGAAACGCAGACCGCTCTCCAGAATGTTCTGCAACAGCGCCGGGCCTTTGAAACCGGCCGCGTCGCGGCAGATCACGCTGATCACCAGCACTTCTTCGGCTTGCGGTTGCTCTTTTTCGCTGACCGAAGGCGCGGCCTTGGTGTCATCCGGGAAATCGTCGTCACGGCTGCTGAAGCTTGGGCCGCCGTCCAGGTCCAGGCTGAGGTTCATGTCGCCCTGGGAGGGCTCGCCATGGCCACGCTTGCCGCGCTTGGAACCCGAATCACGGGGTTCACGGGCAGGCATGCTGACCGACGGCAGATCATGCTCGTCCAGTTGCGGTTCTTTGTGCGTATCCAGCACGCGGGGCGGGCCCAACAGCTCGGCGCCGGTGTCCTCTTCCGGCAGGTTGGACAAACTTCGATCAAGACGGAATTTCAGTTTTCCCTTACCGCCGCGCATGCGACGCCATCCATCGAAAAGAATACCGGCAATGACAATAATGCCGATGACGATCAGCCACTCGCGCAGACCGATTTCCATGTAATCCCGTGCCTCTATAAAAAATGCTGAAAAATAAGGGGTTTACAACTCGTAAACCGCTTTAAAACGTGGCGCCAACTCTATGTTCTGACAGGCGTTTTGCCCACGTATACGAAAAATTGACATTAAACTAGCACGACCAAAGGCAACTTTACACCGTCAGTCACAATGGCTTGAGCGAATATGTCGATTGGCCAGCAAGTAGAGACCGGTAATTCGCCAAACCCCACGCGAATACGTGCTCTACATTGTCCTACAAGGCCGCACCTCAGGCCTCAACCATCGCCATCGCCTCCTCGACATCCACTGCCACCAGTCGCGAGCAACCCGGTTCGTGCATCGTCACCCCCATCAGTTGATCGGCCATTTCCATGGCGATCTTGTTGTGGGTGATATAGATGAACTGCACCGTCTGCGACATCTCTTTGACCAGCCGTGCGTAGCGTCCAACGTTAGCGTCATCCAGTGGCGCGTCAACTTCATCGAGCATGCAGAACGGCGCCGGATTCAACTTGAAGATGGCAAAAACCAGGGCCAATGCTGTCAGGGCTTTTTCGCCACCGGAGAGCAAATGGATGGTGCTGTTCTTCTTTCCTGGCGGCCGCGCCATGATCGTCACCCCTGTATCGAGTAGATCTTCGCCCGTCAGTTCCAAATACGCGCTGCCACCACCGAAAACTTTTGGGAAAAGTGCCTGTAAACCGGCATTGATCTGATCAAAGGTATCTTTGAAGCGGTTTCGCGTTTCCTTGTCGATCTTGCGAATCACGTTTTCGAGCGTGTCCAGCGCTTCCACCAAATCGTCGTTTTGTGCATCCAGATAACGTTTACGCTCGGATTGTTGCTGGTATTCGTCGATGGCCGCCAGGTTGATCGCACCGAGGCGCTGAATCCGAGCGGCAATGCGTTCGAGCTCTTCCTCGGCGTCCTTCTCGTTCGCCTCGGCCGTCAGCGTGGCGAGCACGCCGTGAAGGTCGTAGCCGTCTTCGAGCAATTGATCTTCGAGGGTCTTGCGGCGCACGGTCAGGGCTTGCCATTCCATGCGCTGGTGTTCGAGCTGGCTGCGGATCAGTTGGGATTGCTGTTCGGCCTGATTGCGGCGCTTCTCGGCATCGCGCAGTTCGCGGTCGGCATCTTCCAGGGCGATCTGCGCAGCCTTGAGTTCTTCGTCGACGGTCATGCGCTTGTCGAGCAACTCTTCAAGTTTGAGGCGCAGCTCTTCCAGCGGTGCCTCGCCCTCTTCCAGATTGAGGCTGAGCTGTTCCCGCTTTTCGGTCAGCCGCTCGGACTGCATCTCCAGCCGTTCCAGCGCCTGACGCGTCGAATCGTGCTGCGCCTTGAGTGAACCCAGGCGTACCGCCAATTGATGCGCGTGATCCTTGTGTTGCCGGGCTTCCTGACGCACGCGATCAAGTCGCTCGCGAAGGCTGTCGCGCTGAGCCAGCAGCAACTCTCGCTGCTCGGTGTCCAGCGCCATGGCATCCAGCGCTTCCTGCAATTGCAGGCGCGCTTCGCCGATCTGTTCGTGCTCCAACGCGCGCTGCTCGCCCAACTCGGTGAGCTCTTCGTCGAGGCGCGTGCGGCGCAGCGTCAATTGTTCAGCCTTGGCTTTGCCGGCGGACAGTTGAGCTTTTAATTCACCTTGCTGACGGGCTTCATCCTGCAGCAAGCGACGCAAATGCTCGCGACCGTTTTCCTGCTGACGCTGCTGCGCCCGCAGGTTTTGCAACGTAGTTTCCAGCGTTTCGACCGTGGCTTCGCGCTCTTCACGCTCCAGGCCCAGACGCTGGATTTCCTGACCACGGGCCAGCACACCGCTTTCCGCTTCGCTGGCCCGACGCACACGCAAAAAATGGCGCCCGACCCAGTAACCGTCGCGGCTGATCAGGCTTTGGCCGACAGTCAGTTGGCCGCGCAGGACCAAGGCCTGCTCAAGGCTGTCGACCGGTTTAACCTGGCCCAGCCACGGCGACAGATCGATTGGCGCTTCAACTTTATCGAGCAAGCTGCCCGGCATACGCACGCCATCACTGGCTGGGCTCAGCAATCGCAGATCGCCTTGGGTAAACCCGGCCAGATCGAAGCCACCGAAATCGTCCACCAGCACCGCTTGCAGATCGGCGCCGAGCACGGTTTCCACCGCCAGCTCCCAACCCGCTTCAACCTTCAGGCCTTCCGCCAGACGCGGGCGATCCGCCAGATGCTGTTCGCGCAGCCATTGCGCGGTGCCGGTGCCCGGATCGAGCGCGGCCTGCTGCAGGGCTTCAAGCGATGCGAGTCGACCGTTGAGGCGCTGCAAATCGCCCTGAGCCTGTTGCTGATTTTGCAGGGCCAATTGCAATTCCTGGCGCAGTTGCTCCAGGCGTTCAACCTGCGCTTCTTCGCTGGCCTGTAAATCTTCGAGCGTCGCTTCGCTGGCCGCCAGCTGTTCGCTGAGTTCCATGATCGCCGCGTCTTCCGGATCCGCCGAGAGCAAGTCGCGCTCTTCGCCAAGGCGCTTCTGGCGATCAGCCAAACGCTCCATGCTGGTTTCCAGCTGCTGGATCCGTGACTGTTGAACCTCGGATTGACGTCGAGGTTCGGCGGCGGTGAGGTTGAACGTGTCCCACTGCTCCTGCCAGCCGTGCATGGTGGTTTCAGATTCTTCCAGCGCCGCGGCGGCTTCTTCGGCAGCGGCACTGGTGACTTCCTGTTCCGGCGTGAGCTGGTCGAGCTCTTCGCCGAGGGTCAGCAGCAAGGTGCGGTCATGGCCCAGGTGAGACTCGGTTTCCAGTCGCGCGCGCTCGGCTTCCTTCAAATCGTCCTGCAATTGACGCAGACGCTGTTGACCGTGCTGAATGCTCTGCTCGACCCGGGCGATGTCGCCGCCGACCGAATAGAAGCGTCCTTGCACCAGATTGAAGCGTTCCGAGAGGTCGTGATGCCCGTCACGGAAGCGTTCGATGCTCGCGTCTGCGTTGCGCTGCTCGGCGACCAGCGCTTCGAAGGTGATTTCCTGAGTGCCGATGATCGCTTCACGCTGGCCCACCTGCTCGTTCAACGCCTGCCAACGCAAGGCCGACAGCTGGGCCTTGAGCTGACGCTCTTCGCCTTTGAATTCCTGATACTTCTTGGCGGCTTCGGCCTGGCGGTGCAAGCGTTCGAGCTGACGCTCAAGCTCTTCGCGCAAGTCGGTCAGGCGGGCCAGGTTTTCGTGAGTGCGGCGGATGCGGTTCTCGGTCTCGCGCCGGCGCTCCTTGTACTTGGAGATGCCGGCCGCTTCTTCGATGAAGTTGCGCAGGTCTTCGGGCTTGGACTCGATCAGCTTGGAGATCATCCCCTGCTCGATGATTGAGTAGCTGCGCGGGCCGAGGCCGGTGCCAAGGAAGATGTCGGTGATGTCGCGGCGGCGGCATTTGGTGCCGTTGAGGTAGTAAGTGGTCTGACTGTCGCGGGTCACTTTGCGGCGAATGGAAATTTCCGCATAGGCGGCGTATTCGCCGAGCAGGGTGCCGTCGGAGTTATCGAACACCAGCTCGATACTTGCCTGGCTCACCGGTTTGCGGCTGGTGGAGCCGTTGAAGATGACGTCGGTCATCGACTCGCCGCGCAAGTTCTTGGCCGAGCTCTCGCCCATCACCCACCGGACGGCGTCGATGATGTTCGACTTGCCGCAACCATTGGGCCCGACCACTGCCGCCATGTTACTGGGGAAGTTCACCGTGGTCGGGTCGACGAAGGATTTGAACCCCGCCAGTTTGATGCACTTGAGCCGCACGCTTAAGCGCCCGTCAGGGCGGAAACCACCAGATCGCAACTGCGCTGGGTGTAAGCCGTCAGCACCTCGCGAATCTGCGGAAAGTCACGGGCTATCACGGCGGCGAGCAAGCGTTCGAACAGCGCCAGGAACTCGCTCATCGAGGCCTTGCGCTGGTCCAGGGCGAGAAAATACGCGCGGCTCATGGCGGGCTGCAGATTCTCGACGGTTTCCTGCAAGTAAGGGTTGTTGGCGAACGGATAGGCGGCGCGCATCACGTTGAAGCTGTCGTCGACGAAGGTCCGGATATCCTGGCGCTCGTAGCTGGCGCTCAGGCGCTGCTGAATCTGCACGAACGGCGCCAGGTCAGGCTGGACTTGCCAGCCCGTGGCCACGGCGTTACCGAGCAAGATATAGAGCTCGCTCATGAGTTTGCACAGGCTCTGGACCTTGTGGGCGGTGAGTTCGGTCACATGGGCACCGCGTCGCGGCAGGATCGCGATCAAGTGACGGCGCTCGAGAATCAGCAAGGCCTCACGGACCGAACCGCGACTGACATTAAGGGCCAGCGTGACCTTCTGTTCCTGGATGCGCTCCCCGGGCTTCATTTCGCCGCGAATGATGCGTTCGGCGAGGTGGTGAGCGATTTGCTCGGCGAGGCTGTCCGGCGCCTTGAACGTCATGGTTGTCCTTCAAACTCTTCGATTTGCACAAGCGGCGCAGTGTAGCGCAATTGATACGCCATGGCCGAGTGCCCACTCGGCGGTTTTTGGCACGATTCAAGCAAAAAAGCAGGCTATCCCGCGAGGGTCAATACTGATGAAACGTACTGTTGATCGCCAAAACACGATTTCCTGACCTTTAAGTCAGAAAATCATTGACCGAAAAGTCAGACCTGATAAATTCGGTTCAAAGCGGTTAACAACAATAATGAGTCTGCGAGGCCTTCCGTGATCCAGTTTTTACTAAACCAGGAACTCCGTAGCGAGCACGCCCTGGACCCAAACCTGACCGTGCTCAATTATCTGCGCGACCATGTGGGCAAATCCGGCACCAAAGAAGGCTGCGCCAGCGGTGACTGCGGCGCCTGCACGGTGGTGGTCGGCGAGTTGCAAACGGATGAGGATGGCCGCGAACACATTCGCTATCGCAGCCTCAACTCGTGCCTGACGTTCGTTTCGTCACTGCACGGCAAACAACTGATCAGCGTCGAAGACCTCAAGCACAACGGCGAGCTGCACAGCGTGCAAAAAGCCATGGTCGAGTGCCACGGCTCGCAGTGCGGCTTCTGCACCCCCGGCTTCGTCATGTCGCTGTTCGCGCTGCAAAAGAACAGCGATCAACCGGACCTGCATAAAGCCCACGAAGCGCTGGCCGGCAACCTCTGCCGCTGCACCGGCTATCGACCCATCCTCGCCGCCGCCGAGCAATCCTGCTGCGGCCAGCAGCCGGACCAGTTTGATGCCCGTGAAGCCGACACCATCGCCCGCCTGAAAGCCATTGCCCCCTCCGATATCGGCGAACTCAACAGCGGTGACAAGCGCTGCCTGGTGCCGCTGACGGTGGCCGATCTGGCCGACCTCTACGACGCTTATCCACAGGCCCGCCTGCTGGCTGGCGGCACCGATCTGGCGCTGGAAGTCACGCAATTCCACCGCACGCTGCCGGTGATGATTTACGTCGGCAACGTCGCTGAAATGAAGCGCATCGAGCGCTTCGACGATCGACTGGAAATCGGCGCCGCCACCGCCCTCTCCGATTGCTATGAGGCTTTGAAAACCGAGTACCCGGACTTTGGCGAACTGCTGCAACGCTTTGCTTCCTTGCAAATCCGTAACCAGGGCACCCTCGGCGGCAACATCGGCAACGCCTCGCCCATCGGCGACTCGCCACCGCTATTGATTGCATTGGGCGCACAGATCGTCCTGTGCAAAGGTGAAACCCGGCGCACGATGGCGCTCGAGGATTACTTCATCGATTACCGGGTGACCGCGCGTCAGGAAAGCGAGTTCATCGAGAAGATCATCGTGCCCCGTGCCAGTGCCGAACAACTGTTCCGCGCCTACAAGGTGTCCAAGCGTCTGGACGATGATATTTCCGCCGTCTGCGCGGCGTTCAACCTGCGCATCGACAACGGCGTGATTGCGGACGCCCGCGTCGCCTTCGGCGGCATGGCGGCCACACCAAAACGCGCCAAGAGTTGCGAAGCCGTCCTGCTCGGCGCCCAGTGGAACAACGCCACCGTCGAACGCGCCTGTGCCGCACTGGCCGAAGATTTCACGCCGCTCTCGGACTTTCGCGCCAGCAAGGAATATCGCCTGCTCAGCGCGCAGAACCTGCTGCGCAAATACTTCATCGAACTGCAAACGCCGCACATCGAAACTCGGGTGACCGCTTATGTCTAATCATCACGCCGTAGAGAAGACCCAGGCCGAACTGGCTGAACTGTTCGCCAAGGACCTGACCACCGGTGTCGGCCGCAGCGTCAAGCACGACAGCGCCGCCAAGCATGTGTCCGGCGAAGCGCAGTACATCGACGATCGCCTGGAATTTCCGAATCAGCTGCATGTTTATGCCCGACTGTCGGACCGCGCCCACGCGAAAATAATCAGCATCGACACCCAGCCGTGTTACGCCTTCGACGGGGTGCGCATCGCCATCACCCACAAAGACGTTCCGGGTTTGAAAGACATCGGCCCACTGATGCCGGGCGACCCGCTGCTGGCCATCGACGATGTGCAATTCGTCGGTCAGGTGGTGCTCGCAGTCGCGGCGAAAGACCTGGAAACCGCGCGCCAGGCCGCAATGGCCGCGATCATTGAATACGAAGATCTGGAACCGGTACTGGACGTCGTCGAAGCCCTGCGCAAACGCCACTTCGTGCTCGACAGTCACACACACCAGCGGGGGGATTCGGCCAATGCGTTGGCAACGGCTGAACATCGCATTCAGGGCACGCTGCACATTGGCGGCCAGGAACACTTCTACCTCGAAACCCAAATCTCTTCGGTGATGCCGACGGAAGATGGCGGGATGATCGTCTACTGCTCGACGCAAAACCCCACCGAAGTGCAGAAACTGGTGGCGGAAGTGCTGGACGTGTCGATGAACAAAATCGTCGTCGACATGCGCCGCATGGGCGGTGGTTTTGGCGGTAAGGAAACCCAGGCCGCGAGCCCGGCGTGCCTCTGCGCCGTCATCGCGCACCTGACCGGCCAGCCGACCAAAATGCGCCTGCCACGGGTCGAAGACATGCTGATGACCGGCAAGCGTCACCCGTTCTACGTCGAGTATGACGTGGGCTTCGACAGCACCGGCCGCTTGCACGGTATCGCCCTGGAACTGGCCGGGAACTGCGGTTGCTCGCCGGACTTGTCGGCCTCGATTGTCGACCGTGCGATGTTCCACGCCGACAACTCGTACTACCTGGGCGACGCGACCATCAACGGTCATCGCTGCAAGACCAACACCGCGTCGAACACCGCTTATCGGGGTTTCGGCGGCCCGCAAGGCATGGTCGCCATCGAGGAAGTGATGGACGCGATTGCCCGTCATCTGGCCCTTGATCCGCTGGCGGTGCGCAAGGCCAACTACTATGGCAAGACCGAGCGCAACGTCACCCATTATTACCAGACCGTCGAGCACAACATGCTCGAGGAAATGACCGCTGAGCTGGAAGAAAGCAGCCAGTACGCCGAGCGCCGTGAAGCGATCCGTCGCTACAACGCCAACAGTCCGATCCTGAAAAAAGGCCTGGCGTTGACCCCGGTGAAATTCGGTATCTCCTTCACCGCCAGCTTCCTCAACCAGGCCGGTGCGCTGATCCACATTTACACCGACGGCAGCATTCACCTGAACCATGGCGGCACCGAGATGGGCCAGGGGTTGAACACCAAGGTTGCTCAGGTGGTGGCCGAAGTGTTCCAGGTGGAAATGGACCGTGTGCAGATCACCGCGACCAACACCGACAAGGTGCCGAACACCTCGCCGACTGCGGCTTCCAGCGGTGCCGACCTGAACGGCAAAGCGGCGCAGAACGCTGCAGAGATCATCAAGAAACGCCTGGTCGAGTTCGCCGCGCGGCAGTACAAGGTCAGCGAAGAAGACGTCGAGTTCCACAATGGCCACGTGCGCGTTCGCGATCACATCCTGACGTTCGAAGCGCTGATCCAGCAGGCGTATTTTGCTCAGGTGTCGCTGTCGAGCACCGGGTTCTACAAAACCCCGAAAATTTTCTACGACCGCAGCCAGGCCCGTGGCCGGCCGTTCTACTACTACGCCTTTGGCGCGGCGTGCTGCGAAGTGATCGTCGACACCCTGACCGGCGAGTACAAGATGCTGCGTACTGACATCCTCCACGACGTCGGCGACTCGCTGAACCCGGCGATCGACATAGGCCAGGTCGAGGGTGGTTTCATTCAGGGCATGGGCTGGCTGACCATGGAAGAACTGGTGTGGAACAACAAAGGCAAACTGATGACCAACGGCCCGGCGAGCTACAAGATCCCGGCCGTGGCGGACATGCCTTTGGACCTGCGGGTGAAGCTGGTGGAAAACCGCAAGAACCCGGAAGACACGGTGTTCCACTCCAAGGCCGTGGGTGAACCGCCGTTCATGCTCGGCATCGCCTCGTGGTGTGCGATCAAGGATGCCGTGGCGAGTTTGGGTGACTACAAGCATCAACCGAAAATCGACGCACCGGCGACCCCGGAGCGGGTGTTGTGGGGCTGTGAACAGATGCGGCAGTTGAAGGTGGCGAAAGCCGCCGAGGCTGAGCCGGAGTTGGCTTCGCTTTAAGACCGAGGCGCGGCCATCGCGAGCAGGCTCGCTCCCACAGTTGATCGCATTGCCTTGTGGGAATGGGCTTGCTCCCACAATTGATTGCGGTCCCTTCTGGGGATGGGCTTGCTCTCACAGTGATCGCATTCCCCTGTGGGAGCGAGCCTGCTCGCGAAGAGGCCCGAACAGACAACAACGATGTCGAGGTGGATATGTACAACTGGATCGACGCCCTCGCCGACCTGCAATCCCGGGGTGAACCCTGCGTGTTGGTGACCATCATCGAAGAGCTCGGCTCGACGCCGCGCAATGCCGGCTCGAAGATGGTCATCAGCGCTAACCAGACGTTCGACACCATTGGTGGCGGGCATCTGGAATACAAGGCCATGCAGATTGGCCGGGAGATGCTTGCCAGCGGTAAGCAGGACACGCATCTGGAGCGCTTCAGCCTGGGTGCCAGTCTGGGCCAGTGCTGCGGCGGTGCGACCGTGTTGCTGTTCGAACCAATGGGCCAGGTCCAGGCGCAAATTGCCGTGTTCGGCGCCGGCCACGTCGGTCGGGCCCTGGTGCCGCTGCTCGCCAGCCTGCCTTGCCGGGTGCGCTGGATCGACTCGCGGGAAGACGAGTTCCCGGAACAGATCCCCCACGGCGTGCGCAAAATTGTCGCCGAAGAACCGGTGGACGAAATTGATGACCTGCCCGCCGGCAGCTACTGCATTGTCATGACCCACAACCACCAGCTCGACCTTGAACTCACCGCCGCGATTCTCAAGCGCAACGACTTTGCTTACTTCGGCCTGATCGGTTCGAAGACCAAACGGGTGAAGTTCGAACATCGCCTGCGCGACCGCGGTTTTGACAGCAGCGTGCTGCAACGCATGCGCTGCCCGATGGGCCTCGGCGAAGTCAAAGGCAAGTTGCCTGTGGAAATCGCCATCTCCATCGCCGGCGAAATCATCGCCACCTATAACGCCAATTTCGGCCAGCACACTGCCAGCGCCGGATCGATTGCCAAACTGCTGCCTGCTTCACGTCGCAGCCAAGCCTCCCATTGAGAACGCTCATGCCTCAGACTCGCAAAGCCTACCGCGCCGCTATCCTGCACAGCATCGCCGACCCAGCCGAAGTGGGCATCGAAGCCTCTTATGAGTATTTCGAGGACGGCTTGCTGGTCATTGATAACGGCCAGATCAGCGCACTGGGCCATGCCAGCGAATTGCTGCCGACCCTGCCCGCCGATATCGACATCACTCATTATCAAGACGCACTGATTACGCCTGGCTTCATCGACACGCATATCCACTTGCCGCAAACCGGCATGGTCGGTGCTTATGGCGAGCAACTGCTGGACTGGCTCAACACCTACACCTTCCCGTGCGAAAGCCAGTTCGCCGACAAGGCTCACGCCGACGAAGTCGCCGACATTTTCATCAAGGAACTGCTGCGCAATGGCACCACCACCGCGCTGGTGTTCGGCAGCGTGCACCCGCAATCGGTGAATTCATTCTTCGAAGCCGCCGAACAGCTGGACCTGCGGATGATCGCCGGCAAGGTGATGATGGACCGCAACGCGCCGGACTACCTGACCGATACCGCCGAATCCAGCTACGTGGAAAGCAAGGCGCTGATCGAACGCTGGCACGGCAAAGGTCGGCTGCACTACGCCGTCACCCCGCGCTTCGCCCCGACCAGCACCCCGGAACAACTGACCCTCGCCGGCCAGTTGCTCAGCGAATTCCCGGATCTGTACATGCAGACCCACATCAGCGAAAACCTCAAGGAAGTCGAGTGGGTCAAGGCGCTGTTCCCGGAGCGTAAAGGCTATCTGGACGTCTATGACCACTACCAACTGCTGGGCGAGCGCTCAGTGTTCGCCCACGGCGTGCACCTGTGCGATGACGAATGCGCGCGCCTTGCAGAAACCGGTTCGGCGATTGCCTTCTGCCCGACCTCTAACTTCTTCCTCGGCAGCGGTTTGTTCAACCTGCCGATGGCCGAGAAGCACAAGTTGAACGTCGGTTTGGGCACTGACGTTGGCGGCGGCACCAGTTTCTCGCTCCTGCAAACGCTGAATGAAGCGTACAAGGTCATGCAACTTCAAGGTGCGCGACTGAGCCCGTTCAAATCGTTGTACCTGGCCACCCTCGGCGGCGCACGGGCACTGCGACTGGAAGACAAGATCGGCACCCTGCAACCGGGCACCGACGCCGATTTCCTGGTGCTCGACTACAACGCCACGCCGCTGCTGAGCTATCGCTTGAAGCAGGCGAAAAACATTGCCGAGACGTTGTTTGTATTGATGACGCTGGGGGATGACCGGACGGTGTTGCAGACGTATGCGGCGGGGAATCAGGTGCATCAGCGCTAAGGTTTTACAGGCACAAAAAATCCCCCGCAATCGATGGTTGCGGGGGATTTTTTATGATCTGTAGGAGCGAGCTTGCTCGCGATGGGCTTGAGGACGCCAGGGGGTGTCAGACTTCCCGCGTAATCGTTTACGACCATCGCGAGCAAGCTCGCTCCTACAGTTTGGCGGTCGGCCGCCCTGGCTTCTTGGTCTGCAACAAATGCGAGAACACCGCATGCAAATCATCCGACGCGCTTTCTTCGTCGAGGTTGAGTTTGCTGTCGATGTGATCCATGTGATGCATCATCAGGTTCACCGCCAGCTCACCGTTGCGTGCTTCGATCGCGTCGATCAGTTGCGTGTGCTCGTCGTAAGAGCAATGCGAACGGTTGCCACTTTCGTACTGCGCGATGATCAACGAGGTCTGGGAGACGAGGCTGCGCTGGAAGCTGATCAGCGGGGCATTCTTCGCCGCCTCGGCCAGTTTCAGGTGGAATTCGCCCGACAGACGGATGCCGGCACCGCGATCGCCGCGGGAGAAGCTGTCCCGCTCGTCGTTGACCATTTGGCGCAACTCGGCAATCTGCTCGGCGGTAGCGTGCTGCACCGCCAGCTCAGTGATTGCTCGCTCCACCAGACGCCGTGCCAGGAAGACCTGACGGGCTTCTTCGACGCTCGGGCTGGCGACGACAGCGCCACGATTCGGTCGCAGCAGCACAACGCCTTCATGGGCCAAACGCGACAACGCGCGGCGAATGATGGTGCGGCTGACCCCGAAAATTTCCCCCAGCGCTTCTTCGCTCAACTTGGTGCCGGGCGCCAGACGCTGTTCGAGGATGGCCTCGAAGATATGCGCGTAGACAATATCGTCCTGGGTACCACTGCGGCCGGCTTTGCCTGCGCGTGGCTGTTTCTTTAGGGGTTGCAACTGTTCGTTCATGGGCACTCGAGTCGGGAGAACTGCGGCGAATTGACCGTGACTGTAATACGGCACAGTGGGTCGCTGGCAAGTATCGCGTAAAAAACACCGCGATTGTACACAATGGATGGTGGCAACACGACTGTACGGCTGTTTGTTGCCTCCGCTGTACTGCAACGACGGGTTACTTTTGAGTTTAGGCTTTAACGCAGAATCCGCGATCTCTGTGGGAGCGAGCCTGCTCGCGATGGTGTGTCAATCGACACCGATGTATCTGACACTCCATCGCGAGCAGGCTCGCTCCCACAGGGTATTGCGGCGCTACGGACATCTTTATCTGAGCAAGGAACACCGCTGTCATGAATGACGCCACGCACACGCAACTGCGCCCATTGGCCGACACATCACCCTCGGCCATCGTGGCCGGGTTCATCGCGATGATGACCGGTTACACCAGTTCACTGGTGCTGATGTTCCAGGCCGGGCAAGCGGCTGGCCTGACCAGCGGGCAGATTTCGTCGTGGATCTGGGCGATTTCGATTGGCATGGCGGTGTGTTCGATCGGCCTGTCCCTGCGCTATCGCACCCCGATCACCATTGCCTGGTCGACCCCCGGCGCCGCGCTGCTGATCACCAGCCTGGGCGGTGTGACTTACGGCGAAGCCATCGGCGCCTATATTACGTGTGCGGTGCTGGTGACCCTGTGTGGTCTGACCGGCAGCTTCGAACGGCTGGTGAAAAAAATTCCGGCCTCCTTGGCTGCAGCGTTGCTGGCGGGGATTTTGTTCAAGATCGGCAGCGAGATTTTTGTTGCCGCTCAGCACCGAACAGGACTGGTGTTGGGGATGTTCTTCACGTACCTCGTGATCAAACGCCTGTCGCCGCGTTATGCGGTGCTCGCCGCGCTGCTGATCGGCACCGCACTGTCGGGGCTCATGGGTTTGCTGGACTTCAGCGGCTTTCACCTGGAAGTGGCGACGCCGATCTGGACCACCCCGCATTTCTCCCTGGCCGCGACCATCAGCATCGGCATTCCGCTGTTCGTGGTGGCGATGACTTCGCAAAACATGCCGGGCATTGCCGTATTGCGTGCCGACGGTTACACGGTGCCGGCCTCGCCGCTGATCACCACCACTGGCATCGCCTCGCTGCTGCTTGCGCCGTTCGGTTCCCACGGGATCAACCTGGCGGCCATCAGCGCAGCCATTTGCACCGGGCCGCACGCCCATGAGGATCGCAACAAGCGCTACACGGCGGCCGTATGGTGCGGGATTTTCTACGGGATCGCCGGGGTGTTCGGCGCGACGTTGGCGGCGTTGTTTGCTGCGTTGCCGAAAGAACTGGTGCTGTCGATTGCGGCGCTGGCGTTGTTCGGCTCGATCATCAATGGCTTGAACATCGCCATGAGCGAAGTGAAGGAACGTGAAGCGGCGTTGATCACGTTCATGGTCACGGCGTCGGGGCTGACGCTGTTTTCCATTGGGTCGGCGTTTTGGGGGATTGTGGCGGGGGTGTTGACGCTGGTGATTTTGAATTGGCGCAAGGTGCCTTGAAACACGCCCCTCTGTAGGAGCGAGCTTGCTCGCGAAAAACGTTAACAATGACGTGGGCCGCTTGAATGCACACGTTGTCTGGACGTCTTTCGCGAGCAAGCTCGCTCCTACAAAAAGCAGGCATAAAAAAACGGCGACCCTTGGGCCGCCGTTTTTTAGAACATCAAGCTACCGGATTGATCGGCTTTTCCGGGTACCAGACGTCGATCAGCGGGCTGACGGTTGCTTCGGTCAGTTCGCTGCGGCCTTTGAGCCAGGCTTCAACAGCGGCACGCTGCTCTTCGGAAACCGAGCCACGCTTCTGCAGGCAAACCAGACCGAAGTCGTCGCCGCCGACATAGCCCAGACCATTGGCTTCCATGGCTTCTTTCAGGAACGCGTCGAGGAAAGCATCAATGGCTTCATCAGCCAAATCTTCTTTGAAATCCAGGTTCAGTTCGAAACCCAGCTCTTGAAATTCATCGACGCACAGTTTTTTGCGCAGACGCTGGGAACGGTTAGTCGCCATTGGAACAATCCTCATAAGTAATAACGGGCGGCACTTTAGCAGTTTAAGCCGCCAATTGCCCGAATCTCTGGGCTTGCGGGCCTACCATCGGTAAAAAATAGCGCATTAGAGGGCCAGGGCACGGCACAAGCCGCTACAGCTTGGGGCATAATGCCGACACTTTCGTGACCACTGAGGGAATTTATCTTCATGCCCTCGTCTTTTTCCCCCTCGGCTGTAGGGTTTTATTTCAGATGATCAAATCTTTGCGTCCATTGTTGCTGGCCGGTTTTCTGCTCCCACTGGCCTTCTCCGTCTCTGCTGAGCCCATCAATACCGCCCTGTCGCCCAATGTCGAGAAAGCCCTCAAGGCCAGCAAACTGCAGGACAACGCCCTGTCGCTGGTGATGATCCCGCTCACCGGCCCTGGCACCCCGACCGTGTTCAACGCTGACGTCTCGGTCAACCCGGCCTCGACCATGAAGTTGGTCACGACTTACGCGGCGCTGGAAATGCTCGGTCCGAATCACCAGTGGAAAACCGAGTTTTACACCGACGGCACCCTGAGCGGCGGCATCCTCAACGGCAACCTCTACCTCAAGGGTGGTGGCGATCCGAAGCTGAACATGGAAAAACTCTGGCTGCTGATGCGCGACCTGCGCGCCAATGGCGTGACGCAAATCACCGGCGACCTCGTGCTGGATCGCAGTTTCTTCGTACAGCCGCAATTGCCCGAGTTCAACGATGATGGCAATGACGAGAACAAGCCGTTCCTGGTCAAGCCGGACTCGCTGATGGTCAACCTCAAGGCCCTGCGCTTTGTGGCGCGCAACGATAATGGCCGAGTGCTGATCTCGGTCGAACCGCCGATTGCCAGCATCAACATCGAAAACCAGGTCAAAGCCATCAACTCCAAGCAATGCACCGGTGGCGTGCGCTACAACCCGGTGACCCAGGCCGATGGCAGCGTGACCGTGACCGTTGGCGGTCAGTTGGGCGACGGTTGCAGCTCTCAGACCTACCTGTCGCTGCTCGACCACGCGACCTACACCGCGGGTGCCGTGCGGGCGATCTGGAAGGAACTGGGTGGCAGCATTCAGGGCAAGGACCGTCTGGCGCCGACGCCAGGCAACGCCAAGGTCCTGGCTCGGGCTTTCTCGCCTGACCTCGCGGAAATCATTCGTGACATCAACAAATACAGCAACAACACCATGGCTCAGCAGCTGTTCCTGAGCCTGGGTCAAAAATTCCGCACTGACGCCGACGCCGACGATGCCAAAGCGGCGCAGCGTGTTGTACGTCAGTGGCTGGCGAAGAAAGGCATCACCGCACCGCACCTGGTGATGGAGAACGGCTCTGGCCTTTCCCGTGCCGAACGTGTGAGTGCGCGGGAAATGGCTGCGATGTTGCAGGCCGCATGGCGCAGCCCGTACGCCGCCGAGTTCATCAGTTCGATGCCGATTGCCGGCACCGACGGCACCATGCGCAAACGCCTGAAAACCACCGCGATGCGCGGTGAAGCCCACGTCAAGACCGGCACGCTGAACACCGTGCGCGCGATTTCCGGCTTCAGCCGCGACGTCAACGGCAATACCTGGGCGGTGGTAGCGATCCTCAACGATAAGGCACCGTTTGGCGCGTCCTCGGTGCTGGATCAGGTGCTGCTGGACCTGTATCGCCAGCCAAAACTGCCGACCACGGCTTCTGTGTTGTAAGCTTTTAACGGCAAAAGATCGCAGCCTCGTTTCACTCGACAGCTCCTACAGGTGTACGCATAACCCTGTAGGAGCTGTCGAGTGAAACGAGGCTGCGATCTTTTGATTCACCTAATTCAACGCCCCCTCAACCCGATCCCGTCCTGCCTGCTTCGCCTCATACACCCCCGAATCCGCCCGCAACAACAGCGCATCCGCGCCCTCGCCGACGCGCCAACTGGCAATCCCGAAACTCGCGGTCACCGTCCCGACGCCGTCGATCGGTGAATTGCGCAAGCCTTGCCACAGTTGCAAGGCCAGGACGTGAGCGTGTTTGCCGTCGATATCCGGGCAAAGCACCATGAACTCTTCGCCGCCCAGACGACAGAACACGTCGGTGCGCCTCAGCCGATGACCAATGCGCTCACACACGACCTGCAGCACCCGATCGCCCACCGCGTGACCGTGCTGGTCATTGATCCGTTTGAAGTGGTCGATATCGAGCATGATCACCGACAGCTCGCCACCGCCGCGCTCGACACGGTCCATTTCGGTGGTCAGCCGTTCCTGGAAATAGCGGCGGTTATAGATGCCGGTCAGGGAGTCGGTGACCGACAGTGCGCGCAACTCTTCTTCCACGCGCTTCAGGTCGGAGATGTCCGAAATGTAGCCATGCCACAGCACACCGCCACCGGGCAGTTCCTCCGGGGTTGCCTCGCCCCGGACCCAACGCAGCCCTCGCTGAGGCAGCTGCACGCGATATTCCTCACGCCACGGGCTGAGGGTGTCCGCAGAGGCCCGGATCGAGGCGCGGACGCGGGTGGAGTCCTGGGGATGAATCCGGGTAAAAATCGCTTCGGCATTCAACAGCAGTACGTCCGGTTCGAGTTCGTAGATCTCGCGAATGCCATCACTGGCGTAGATCACACTGAAACGACCGTCGAACTCCATCTTGAACTGGTAGATCCCGCCAGGCACGTGGGCGCTGAGTTTCTTCAACAGCAGGTCCCGTGCCGCCAATGCCTCGTGGACCCGCTTGCGTTCGGTGATGTCGATACAGATCGCCAGGTGTCCGACCCACAGGCCTTGCTCATCGAGGACCGGGGTCGCCAGCATGTTTACCGTCAGGTGGCTGCCATCGCTGCGGACCAGCGTCCACTCCCGCGCTTCGTGCCCTCCCTTCTCGCCACCCTCGACCAGCATCGCCTGGCACGTCGGCACCGGTTTTCCATAACGAGCGCTCAACTCCGCCGAACGTGCGACGAGCTCTCGGGGCAGGTGCAGGTTTTCCAGGGTCATGTGGCCCACCACCTCAATGCTGGCGTAACCGAGCATTTGCTCGGCTCCGGCATTGAAGGTGCTGATGACCCCACGCAGGTCGGTGGCGATGATCGCCACTTGGGTCGCGGCATTCAGCACGCCGCGCAACTGGCCATGCGTGCCGCGCAGCTCCTGTTCACGGGCGCGCAGTTCCTGGGTCCGCTGTTCGACCATCTTCAGCGCCCGTTGTCGCTGGCTGACCAGCACATACAACAAGGCACTGAGCAACAGACTTAGCAAACCGCCCAATACCACCAGACTGCTCACCGAAGAATGGTTGGCTTGCAGAAATGCCTCGCTGGGCTGAATGTCGACCTGGTAGTCGTGATCAGCCAGCCGCAGCAACCGGGTCGCAGCCAACTCACTGGCGGCCGGCGTATTGGGGGATTGATAAAGCACTTCGTGCTGATCGTCTGTGGATAAATCGAGAATGCGCACCGACAAATAGTCACGGTCCACCTCTGGCAATCCATCGGCTAGCAATTGACGCATGCTGATGACCGCCATCACGTAACCGAACGGTTTTTTCGTCGTCGGTCCCGGATTATTGCCAAGCATGACCGGCGCGACGAGTAGCACACCCCGGGCATAAGCGGGCTCGATATTGACCAGATGCATCGGTTGGGAAACGGCCATGCCGCCATGCTGGTCGGCCCGCTCAAGGGTAGACCGGCGCAGGGGTTGGGCCAGCAAGTCATAGCCCAGCGGCGAGCCAAGTTTGCTTTGTGTCTGGCTATACAGCACCACCACATACTCATCCCGCTCGGTCGCCAGTTGCAGTTCGCCGTCGGCATTGAGCTCACGCAGGGTGAAATCGCTCAACCCCTCATCCCGCACCCGGCGTTCGAAAGCCCCGCGTTCGGCACCGCTTACCCGCTCAGCAAATGAGTACGCCTGAGTCCGGTGCAACAGAGGTTGGGTGTAGCCGTCGAATTCTTCTCGGGACACCGAGTCGGAATTGGCAAAGAACCGGCGCAGGCCATCGAGGCGCTGTTCCTGATCTTCGAAACGCTCTTCGATACGGCTGTAACGTTCACTGGCCAGTAGCTGGAAACGTTGCCGCAATTGATGGTGAAACAGATTCAGCGTCGACCAGGTCAGCAACCCCGTGAGAATCCCGCCGAGGAGCAATACCAAAAGCGCGACCAGCCAGGCCGAGACATCTTCGCTGATAAAACCCAGGATCTTGGGGCGCACGGCGTGCAACGACATAAACGCAACTCAAAACGCCAGGTGCGGGAAAGCCCTTTGGCCATGCGTTGAGTTATAGCTATTAGCCACTAATTTGACCAGCACTGAAAGAAGCCTGTAGGAGCGAGCTTGTTCCGGGCGGCGTTCCGACGATAGACACGAGAGCACCGCGTGCATCCAGAAAGCACGCGTTATCGTTATCGATCATCGCGAGCAAGCTCGCTCCTACAGTGGATCTGACTATCAACGCGCCATGATTTTCCAGGCGCGGTGGATTTTGCCGTTGCGGGAAAAGTCCGGGTCGATGGTCTGTGTGGTGATTTCCTCGACCGCGTAACGCTCGGCGAGGTTTGGCTCCAGCTCGAATTTGCGGAAGTTGTTGGAGAAGTACAACACCCCACCCGGTGCCAGACGCGCCATCGCCAAGTCAATCAATTGCACCTGGTCACGCTGCACGTCGAAGATCCCTTCCATACGCTTGGAGTTGGAGAACGTCGGCGGGTCGATGAAAATCAGGTCGTACTCTTCACGGCAGGCGTCGAGCCAGACCATCACATCGCCCTGCTCCAGACGGTTCTTGTCGGAGAAACCGTTCAGCGACAGGTTGCGACGCGCCCAGTCCAGATAGGTTTTCGACAAGTCGACACTGGTGGTGCTGCGCGCACCGCCCTTGGCCGCGTGAACACTGGCGGTCGCGGTGTAGCAGTACAAATTGAGGAAGCGTTTGCCGGCCGCCTCTTTCTGAATCCGCATGCGCATCGGCCGGTGATCGAGGAACAGCCCGGTGTCGAGGTAGTCGGTGAGGTTCACCAGCAGCTTCACGCCGCCTTCGTTCACCTCGACGAATTTGCCCTGTGCAGCCTGGCGCTCGTACTGTTTGGTGCCGCTCTGACGTTCGCGACGCTTGACCACCACACGGCTCTTGTCGATGTTCAACGCCTGCGGAATGGCTGCCAGGGCATCGAACATGCGTGCCGAGGCCTTTTCCGGATCGATGGATTTTGGCGCGGCATATTCCTGGACGTGGACCCAGTCGTGATACAGGTCGATGGCCATGGAGTATTCAGGCATGTCAGCGTCATACACGCGATAGCAGTCGATGCCTTCACGCTTGACCCATTTGCCCAACGCCTTGAGGTTTTTTTGCAGACGGTTGGCGAACATCTGCCCGCCTTCGCTCAAGCGCGGTTGCTCGACCACCACCGGTGCCGGTTTGATCGGGTTGCCGTTCTTGTTGTACTTCTCGTATTTGCCCGGCGCCACATCGTTCTCGACGACGTCGACTTCCGCTTGAGCTTGCTCACGCTCGACCTGACGTTGTTCCGGGGTGCGACGTTCGCCGGTGACGAACTGATCCGGGGTGACCTTGATCAGCAGCAATTTGCACGGCAAGGCACCGTTCCAGAACGAATACTGTTTGTGGCTGCGGATGCCCATGCGCTTGCCTAGGTCCGGGGCGCCTGTGAAGACAGCGGCTTCCCAGTTCAGACAGGCCTGACGCAGACGCTCACCGAGGTTCTGGTAGAGGTAGAGCAGGCTCGCCTCGTCGCCCAGACGCTCGCCGTAGGGCGGGTTGCAGATCACCAGGCCTTTCTGGTTCTGGTCCGGACGTGGTTCGAATGTCCCGACTTCGCCCTGGTAGATCTTGATCCATTCGCTCAGGCCGGCACGCTCGACGTTGTTGCGGCCCGGTTGAATCAAGCGCGGGTCCGCTTCGTAACCGCGAATCCACAGCGGTGGCTTGGCCAGGCCGGCAGCGGCGCGTTCGGTGGCTTCTTCATGGAGCTTTTTCCACAGCGCCGGCACGTGGCCGAGCCAGGCGGTAAAGCCCCACTGCTCACGACGCAGGTTCGGCGCCATATCGGCGGCGATCATTGCCGCTTCGACGAGGAACGTACCGACACCGCACATTGGGTCAGCCAGCGCGCCGCCATCGGCCGCAATACGCGGCCAGCCGGAACGGATCAGGATGGCCGCCGCGAGGTTTTCCTTCAGCGGTGCCGCGCCCTGCTGCAGGCGATAGCCGCGCTGGTGCAGGCTATGGCCGGAAAGGTCGAGGGAGAGAATCGCTTCGCCACGGTCCAGACGCAGGTGAATGCGCAGGTCCGGGTTGAGTTTGTCGATCGACGGACGGTCGCCCTGCGGCGTACGCAGTTTATCGACGATCGCGTCTTTGACCTTCAAGGCGCCGAAGTGGGTGTTGTCGATGCCCGAGCCGTGACCGCTGAACTCGACGGCCAGGGTGCCGTCGTTGAGCATGTGGTCTTGCCACTCGATATCGAGCACGCCGTGGTACAGGTCTTCGGCGTCCTTCATCGGGAAACGCTTGAGCACCAGCAGCACCCGGTTCGCCAGACGCGACCACAGGCACAGGCGATAAGCGGTTTCCATGGTGGCCATGCCGCGCACGGCAGAGGTGTGTTCACGTGCTTCTTCAAGGCCAAGCCCGACGGCTTCCTCGATGAGCAGGCCTTCCAGGCCTTTGGGGCAAGTGAGGAAGATTTCGAATTGATCGGACATTGGAATTTCAGAGCCTTTGGCTAAGTGAACGGGCAACGCATTGCCGGTCCGGTTTTCAATCAGGCGCTTTTCTCGAAGAGCGCCCGCGTGGCACGAAGGTGTGCCGTTCCACCCCTGCTGCTCGGGTTAAATGAGCTTAGATGCAAGGACAGATAAAAAAGTTGATGCAACAAAATGTCACAACTCGACCCTTCGTCGAATAGTCCCCCGGCGCTACAGGCCCCTCCCCACTGAAGGAATAGCCCCGCCAGCCAGCGGGGGGCCGATCATACCGGGGTTTGGTCAATAAATATGCGACAAACATCGCGTTACTTATGGCCATACCACCTAAATGGTTACGTTCTTATGACAAAACGATCATTCCCTCGATGTGACGCATTGGTTAGAACTCAATACAGGTTGGCGCCGCAATGACGCCAACACCTTGGCTCGCGACGCCGGCAGCGAGCCGCCAACGGCAGAATTTTTCTGCCAGACCTCGATTGAGGTCGACGCGATAAATACAGTCAACAAGTGAGGGCAACACCCTATGAGAAGACTTAAGCGTGATCCGTTGGAAAGAGCATTTTTGCGCGGATATCAATATGGCGTTGGTGGCAAATCCCGTGAGCTTTGCCCATTTACTCTACCGTCGGTACGCCAAGCCTGGATTAACGGCTGGCGCGAAGGACGCGGCGACAACTGGGACGGTATGACCGGCACTGCGGGAATCCATAGACTCAACGAACTTCACGCCGTCGGCTAATTACAGGGCTTATCACTCCGACACGACAATCTGATAACTGAATCAATTAACCACGCACGTCCCATCCGGACGGCGGGCTCCGGCCCAGGGGCTCCTTTAGGGAGCCCTTTTTTATGCCTGCTTTTCGCCGAAACACAATTCCCTGTAGGAGCTGCCGAAGGCTGCGATCTTTTGATCTTGATTTTGAATTCACGCACAAATTACCAAGAAGCAAGATCAAAAGATCGCAGCCTTCGGCAGCTCCTACATTGACGGCGCACACCGCGATTCAACGGGTGCGCGCGGGAATCGGTTATCTCAGGGCTGCGATGGCGTCTACCGACTCACGAATCAACGCCGGGCCTTTATAGATGAAGCCGGAATAGAGCTGCACCAGGCTCGCACCCGCCGCGATTTTCTCAGCCGCGTGCTTGCCTTCGGTGATGCCCCCCACTGCGATGATGGGCAAACGACCGGCCAATTCCGAGGCCAGCACCTTAACGGTGTGGGTGCTTTTGTCACGAACCGGAGCGCCGGACAGACCGCCCGCCTCGTCACCGTGTTCCATGCCTTCGACGCCGACGCGGCTGAGGGTGGTGTTGGTGGCAATCACCGCGTCCATCCCGGTGTCGATCAGCGCTTGTGCGACCTGAGCAGTTTCTTCGTCGGTCATGTCCGGTGCGATCTTGATCGCCAGCGGGACGTGTTTGCCATGACGCAGCGCCAGTTCCGCCCGGCGTGTGGCCAGGTCCGCGAGCAACTGCTTCAACGAATCTCCAAATTGCAGGCTGCGCAGGCCCGGGGTGTTCGGCGAGCTGACGTTGACCGTCACGTAACTGGCGTGGGCGTAAACCTTGTCCAGGCAGATCAGGTAGTCGTCGACCGCACGTTCAACCGGCGTATCGAAATTCTTGCCGATGTTGATGCCCAGCACGCCCTTGTACTTGGCCGCAGCCACGCGGGCCAGCAGGTGATCGACGCCAAGATTGTTGAAACCCATGCGGTTGATGATCGCCTCGGCTTCCGGCAGTCGGAAAATCCGTGGTTTCGGGTTGCCTGGCTGCGGGCGCGGGGTGATGGTGCCGATTTCGACAAAACCAAAACCCAGTTGGGCAAAACCGTCGATGGCCGCGCCGTTCTTGTCCAGGCCCGCCGCCAGCCCCACCGGGTTCGGGAAGTCGAGGCCCATGACGCTCACCGGCATTTTCGCCGGGGCCTTGCACAGCAAGCCGTTGAGGCCCAAACGCCCGCCCGCGCCGATCAGGTCCAGGGACAGATCATGGGAGGTTTCCGGGGAAAGTTTGAACAACAGCTGACGGGCCAGGGTGTACATGGGCGGGTTTGACTCTGGGCTACGAAAAGTGGCGGCGATTATAGCCGGGGTTCACAGAGACAGGCGACCTCTTTGCCTTGGCTCAAGGAACCGCAGTCTCCTGCAGCGTGTAGAAGTTATCGGTGCGCTTGGTACTGCCAAAAACCAGTGGAAAGTAAATAATCATCGCCATCAGGGCCAGGCAACCGCTCATGACATGACCCTGATAACCTTCTTCGATCTCGGAATTACTCAGCAAAGAAGCTACCGCGCCCGTCACCAAAGCGATGGCGTGCCCTACCGAGAGACGCAACGCCCCGATATTGAGTAGCGCATCCGCCAGTTGTGTTCGGGTCGGTCGCTGAACACCGGCGCGCACCTCCAAAACCACTTGCTGCAAAGCTTCCGGGTCAGAAAATATCGAGTCCATCCCCGGGGTTGGAGACAGCACGTGCCAACTCTGCAAAGAATTGAGATGACGTCGTCCACGACAATGCCAAAGCCATTCAATAACCCCTGGATCGCGTCAGCGCCAAGACTGTAACCCAGTTCTGCAGCTGCTCGGGCCGCGCCGCTCAACGGTGCCAGTTGCCCCAGCTCCGCCAGTAAAAACTGAGCCACACCATAGGCAGCGGTCGCTACTCCGGTGGTCGCGGAGGTGGCGGGATTCGCGTTGTCATGCAATGGAATGAAGACGTTGGCCAAGCCTCTGGCCAGCGTATAAATCGACCCGCCGACCACCGCCGGCAGTAACCGTTGAGACGCGCCAGTGAGATGCGCCGCAATCAGAGCCCCCATCGTAATACTGGCCATGCCAACACGCCCCAGACGCGACGCTAAATTAGCGGTCCCGTCACACTCATTTCGAATGGCCCCTACCAAGGTTAGCGCCGGGCCGATCATTGATATCGCGACAACTGCCCATGCGCGGGTGGCCTCAGCTGAATCGCCTTCGCGCAGAGCGTGCTCGACGTTGTAAGCGACGACCTGGCGCAGCACCACCGTCAACGCAACGATCAACCCCGTACGTCCGGTGATATTCAGCAGGTTGAGCCCAGGCCCTCTGGCACCCTCAAGCCAATCCATGCCCGCCTGGAGCATGGTGTGCATTCGGCTTTCACGGGTTTGCTCGGTATCTGCTGCATTCAACTCCGTGACCCGATTAAAAAAATCCTAGTTGAGAGATTCCTCGGGTAACTGCCCATGCTCAATAAAATCGCTGGCACGCCCCACCACAACTCGGTCAGTTTCGCCGAGTTGCGTATAACTCTCCTCCATCTGTATGGCGACCTCGCGGTCCGCTCGCGCCATCGCCGCTCCGATTTGCCTGGGGGTTCGATCTGCACACTGGCCTCCTTATGCAACCTGGCGTTGGAATGGACGACAGGATGAAAGAGGCGGCGCATTGAATCCTGATGGAAAGCTGATGGGCCCCACGCTGGCATATGCCTTGCACCAGCTTTGTCATCAGCGCTCATGCCAACGACGGGATGAGTGGAAGGACAATGGCGTCGTCACCTGACCTTGCTCATGCAAGAACACTGGGGCGGCGTTTTTTTTTGAAGGTGCAGAATCGATGAATGAACCATCAGCCGGCCCACTGGCCTGGGTCAATGGCAGCGACGCCCCGGAAAAGTCCGCGATCAATGTAGGCTTCATGGCCCTGAGCGACTGCGCCTCCGTGGTGGTCGCCGCCACCCAGGGTTTCGCCCAGCCCTATGGCCTGACGCTAAACCTCAAGCGCCAATCGTCCTGGGCCAACCTGCGGGACAAACTGGTCAGTGGCGAGCTCGATGCCGCCCATAGCCTGTACGGGTTGATCTACGCCGTGCACTTGGGTATCGGCGGCGTGGCTCCTACGGACATGGCCGTGCTCATGGGCCTGAACCAGAACGGTCAGAGCATCAACCTCTCCCACGGCTTGCAAGCCCTGGGCGTGACCAGTCCTGAAGCGCTGGCTCGTCACGTGCACCAAAGTCGCCCAAAACTGACCTTCGCCCAGACATTTCCGACCGGCACTCACGCCATGTGGCTGTATTACTGGCTGGCGAGCCAAGGGATTCATCCCTTGCAGGACGTCGACAGCGTGGTGGTGCCGCCGCCGCAAATGGTCGCGCACCTGCAAGCGGGGCGCATCGACGGTTTCTGCGTCGGTGAACCCTGGTCTGCCAGCGCGGTGAAACAGAACCTCGGCTTCACCCTCGCGACCACCCAGACTGTCTGGCCCGATCACCCGGAAAAAGTCCTCGGCTGCACCCGCGCCTTCGTCGAGCAATACCCCAACACCGCCCGGGCGTTGGTGATGGCGATTCTGCAAGCCAGCCGTTTTATCGAAGAAAGCCCCGACAATCGCCGCAGCACCGCGCAGTTGTTGAGCGCACCGGAGTACCTCGATGCGCCGCTTGATTGCATCGAACCGCGGTTACTGGGCGACTATGCCGACGGTCTTGGAAATCGCTGGCAAGACCCGCACGCGCTGCGTTTTCATGGCGAAGGCGAGGTGAATTTGCCCTACTTGTCCGACGGCATGTGGTTCATGACCCAGTTTCGCCGTTGGGGGTTAGTGCGTGAAGACCCGGATTACCTCGGCGTGGCCCGCCAGGTCCAGCAACTCGACCTCTACCGCGACGCCGCTGCCGCCGTGGGTGTCGCGGCCCGGGGCCAGGAAATGCGCAGCAGCCAGTTGATCGACGGTAAGGTCTGGGACGGCTCGGACCCCGCCGGGTATGCGCGCAGTTTCAAGCTGCACGCCCTGAGCGACAGCTCGCTCCGATTTTCCAGCCGCTGACAGGTGCCTTCGACTATGTTGCGTATCCTGCTGATCAACGACACAGCGAAAAAAGTCGGGCGCCTGAAAGCGGCGTTGACCGAAGCCGGGTTCGAGGTGATCGACGAATCCGGCCTGACCATCGACCTGCCCGCACGCGTCGAATCGGTGCATCCGGATGTGATTCTGATCGATACCGAGTCACCGAGCCGCGATGTCATGGAGCAGGTGGTCCTGGTGACTCGCGATCAGCCACGGCCGATCGTGATGTTTACCGACGAGCATGACCCCGGCGTGATGCGCCAGGCGATCAAGTCCGGGGTCAGTGCCTACATTGTCGAAGGCATTCACGCACAACGCTTGCAGCCGATTCTCGACGTGGCCATGGCTCGCTTCGAAAGCGACCAGGCCCTGCGCGCGCAACTCCATGCCCGCGACCAGCAACTGGCCGAGCGCAAGCGCATCGAGCTGGCCAAAGGGTTGCTGATGAAAATGAAGCACTGCAACGAGGAAGAGGCCTACACCCTCATGCGCCGTCAGGCCATGAGCCGACAGCAGAAGCTGATTCAGGTGGCGGAGCAGATTATTGCCATGAGTGAATTGCTGGGTTGAACAGCAAAAGATCGCAGCCTTCGGCAGCTCCTACAGGGTGTACGCATTCCAATTGTAGGAGCTGCCGAAGGCTGCGATCTTTTCGGCCTCACCACAAAACCCGATCTGGCACAGATCTCGCTAAGTAATCGCTACAGGTAACCAACGGCGGTTGCCCCACCTACGACAAAGACGTCGCTCACCTCATTTGCCCATGGCGAATCGGGGGGCGGCGTTTTTTTGTTTTGGCCCCACAGCCCGGGGCCGGTGGTGCGGCCGTTGCGGCGCCCCACTTGCAAGCTCATGACTCCTTCCGAGACGACTAACAGCTGAGGTGCGCGATGAATTCAAGCTTCTGGAAATCCGGCCATACCCCGACATTGTTCGCGGCCTTCCTCTATTTCGACCTGAGCTTCATGGTCTGGTACCTGCTCGGCCCATTGGCGGTGCAGATCGCCGCCGACCTGCACCTGACCACCCAGCAGCGCGGAATGGTGGTGGCGACGCCGATTCTGGCCGGTGCCGTGCTGCGTTTTATCATGGGGATGCTGGCGGATCGTCTGTCGCCAAAAACCGCCGGATTGATTGGCCAGGTGATTGTTATCTGCGCCTTGTTCGGCGCCTGGAAACTCGGCATTCACAGTTACGAACAAGCGCTGCTGCTGGGCCTGTTCCTCGGCATGGCCGGCGCGTCGTTCGCCGTCGCGCTGCCCCTGGCCTCGCAATGGTATCCGCCCCAGCATCAAGGCAAAGCCATGGGCATTGCCGGTGCCGGTAACTCGGGCACCGTGCTCGCCGCCCTGATTGCCCCGGTGCTGGCCGCCGCCTACGGCTGGAGCAACGTGTTCGGTTTCGCGCTTATCCCGCTGATCCTGAGCCTGATCGTCTTCGCCTGGCTGGCCAAAAACGCGCCGGAACGGCCGAAAGCCAAGTCCGTCTCCGACTACTTCAAAGCCTTGGGCGACCGCGACAGCTGGTGGTTCATGTTTTTCTACAGCGTGACGTTTGGCGGTTTCATCGGCCTGGCCAGCGCCCTGCCCGGCTACTTCAACGACCAATATGGCCTGAGCCCGGTGACCGCCGGTTACTACACCGCGGCCTGTGTATTCGGTGGCAGCCTGATGCGTCCGTTGGGCGGCGCCCTGGCCGACCGCTTCGGCGGAATCCGCACATTGCTGGGGATGTACACCGTGGCGGCGATCTGCATCACCGCCGTGGGCTTCAATTTGCCAAATTCCTACGCGGCACTGGCACTTTTCGTCTGCACCATGCTCGGTTTGGGTGCCGGCAACGGTGCTGTTTTCCAATTGGTACCGCAGCGTTTTCGTCGGGAGATCGGCGTAATGACCGGCCTGATCGGCATGGCCGGCGGCATCGGCGGTTTCGCCTTGGCGGCAGGCATGGGCGCGATCAAGCAAAGCACCGGCAGCTATCAGCTGGCCTTGTGGTTGTTCGCCAGCCTCGGCGTCCTCGCCTGGTTCGGACTGCACGGGGTGAAACGCCGCTGGAGAACCACTTGGGGTTCGGCGGCCGTGACCGCTGCACGGGTCTGACACCTCAATGAGCCTGCAACTGAGTTTCGCCGAAGCCAGCGCCACCGGTCCCCGCGAGGAGAATCAGGACGCTCTGCGCCTGGTCACCCCGGCCCCGGCGCTGGCGGCGAGCAAGGGTTACCTGTTCGCCATCGCCGACGGCGTCAGTCAATGCGCCGACGGTGGGCTCGCCGCCCGCTCGACCTTGCAAGCCCTGGCACTGGACTACTACGCCACGCCGGAAACCTGGGGCGTTGCTCAAGCACTGGATCGCCTGTTGCTGGCGCAGAATCGCTGGCTGCAGGCCAATGGCGGTGGGCAACCGCTGTTGACCACCGTCAGCGCGTTGGTCCTGCGTGGCAGGCGTTTTACCCTGGCCCATGTCGGCGATTGCCGGGTCTATCGCTGGTACGCCGGTCAGTTGCTGCGGGTCAGCGAGGATCACGTCTGGGATCAGCCGGGCATGCAGCATGTGCTCAAGCGTGCATTGGGGCTGGATCAGCATCTGGTGCTGGATTTTCTGGATGGCGAATTGCGCCTCGATGAGAGCTTCGTGCTGCTCAGCGATGGCATTTGGGCGGTGTTGGGCGATACCGCCATTGCGGCGATTCTGCGCGATCAACCGGATCTGCACAGCGCTGCGCAGACCTTGGTGTGTGCGGCGCATCTGGCGGGTAGCCAGGACAATGCCAGCGCGTTGCTGGTGCGGGTTGATGCCCTCGGTGAAACGAGCATTGGTGATGCCCTGATTCATTTACAGCAATGGCCGTTACCGCCGGCACTGAGACCGGGTCAGATGTTCGAGGGTTGGCAGGTCGAAGGGATACTTGGCCAGAGCCAGCAGTCGTTGCTCTATCGGGTGCGCGATGGGCAACAACAACCCTGGCTGCTGAAAACCTTGCCCGGTGCGTTGCGCGACGATCATCTGGCCGGGCAGGCGTTATTGTCCGAGGAATGGTTTCTCAAACGCGTGGCCGGGCGGCATTTCCCTGAAGTCCATGCCGCCACTCAGCGTCAGCATTTGTACTACGTGATGCGCGAATATTCCGGCTCTACCCTGGCGCACCTGCATGAACAGGCAGGACCGCTGCCGCTGGCCCTATGGCAGGATTGCGCCGAACGCCTGCTGCGGTCGGTCGGCATGCTGCATAGACGACAGATTCTGCATCGTGACATCAAACCGGAGAACCTGCTGCTGGGGGACGACGGCGAATTACGCCTGCTGGATTTCGGGCTCGCCTACTGCCCCGGCCTGTCCGAAGATCAGCCCTCAGCCCTGCCCGGCACGCCCAGCTATATCGCCCCGGAAGCCTTTCGCGGCGAAGCGCCGACACCGCAACAGGATCTGTATGCGGTCGGTGTGACCTTGTATTTCCTGCTCACCGGGCATTATCCCTACGGCGAAATTGAAGCGTTCCAGCGGCCCCGGTTTGGTGTGCCGATCAGCGCCAGTCGCTATCGACCGGACCTGCCGGAATGGCTCGCACAAAGCCTGGAGCGCGCGGTTGCGGTGGATCCGGGTCAGCGCTTTGAAACGGCGGAAGAATGGTTGCTGCTGCTGGAACAAGGCGAGCGGCGTAGTTTGAGCATGCGCCCCAAACCGTTACTGGAGCGCGAGCCGTTAAAGGTCTGGCGGACTGTGGCGCTGGTGTCGTTGGTGGTGAACCTGATGTTGTTGTTTTTGCATCGTTAAAAGATCGCAGCCTGCGGCAGCTCCTACATGGAATGCGTTCTCCTGTAGGAGCTGCCGCAGGCTGCGATCTTTTGATCTTTGCGCTTCAAAACCGCGCGTCATGCCTTAAACCGGTGCATCAAATTCCCTTCGCCCCTTATGAATCGTCCATAAAAACGGCATTTGGCGCACTTGGCACAACCACTGCATTACCTCTCTCACCACACATAAAGCCCAACCTTCAACGATGAAGGCTGCGCTTCCCGACAGAACGGGACAAGGACAAAGGCGTCCTCGCTAGGCAACTAGCGGGACGCCTTTTTTTGTTTGCGCAAAATATGTCGAGCACGACCTGAAAGCCCTGATGAGGCGGGTCCAAGCTCCCCGGAGAATCTGATGAAAAAACTAAAACTGGTGATGATCGGCAACGGCATGGCCGGGGTTCGCACCCTGGAAGAACTGCTGAAACTGAGCGGCGAGCTGTACGACATCACGGTCTTCGGCGCCGAACCCCACACCAACTACAACCGCATCCTGCTATCACCCGTACTGGCCGGCGAACAGACCTTCGAAGAAATCGTACTCAACGATCTGGACTGGTACCTGGACAACAACATCAAGCTGCTGCTGAACCGCAAAGTGGTGGAGATCGACCGAGTCAAGCGCCGGGTCATCGCCGAAGACGGCACCGAGGCCGAATACGATCGCCTGCTGATCGCCACGGGCTCGACCCCGTTCATCCTGCCGATCCCCGGCAATACCTTGCAGGGCGTGATCGGCTACCGCGACATCGCCGACACCCAGGCGATGATCAACACCGCGAAAACCCACAAACACGCGGTCGTCATCGGCGGTGGTTTGCTGGGCCTGGAAGCGGCGAACGGCCTGATGCTGCGCGGCATGCATGTCACCGTGGTGCACCTCGGCGAATGGCTGCTGGAGCGGCAACTGGACAAAACCAGTGGCCAGTTACTGCAAACCGCCCTCGAAACCCGTGGCTTGCATTTTCGCCTGAGCGAACAAACCCAGGCGCTGCATGATGCCGGCAATGGCCGGGTTGGCTCGGTGCAATTCAAAAACGGCGACATCATCCCCGCCGACCTGGTGGTGATGGCCGCCGGTATTCGCCCGAACACCGAACTCGCGGAAAAATCCGGCATCCCGTGCAACCGCGGGATTCTGGTCAATGACACGATGCAAACCTACGACCCGCGCATCTATGCCATCGGCGAATGCGCCAGCCACCGTGGCATCGCTTACGGTCTGGTGGCGCCACTGTTCGAACAGGCCAAGGTCTGCGCCAATCACCTCGCCCAGTTGGGTTTCGCCAGCTACAAAGGTTCGATTACGTCGACCAAATTGAAAGTGACCGGCATCGACCTGTTCTCTGCCGGTGACTTTATGGGCGGCGAAGGGACCGAGACCATCACCCTGTCCGACCCTATCGGTGGGGTCTACAAAAAGCTGGTGATCAAGGATGACGTGCTGGTCGGGGCCTGTCTGTACGGCGATACGGCAGACGGTGGCTGGTATTTCCGGCAGATTCGCGAGAATCACGCCATCGGCGAGATCCGCGATCACCTGATGTTCGGCGGCTCTTCATCCATGGAGCTGGCCATAGGCGATGTAGGACACCAGGGCCAGGACAAAGCCATGAGCATGGCCGACACCGCCGAAGTCTGCGGCTGCAACGGCGTATGCAAAGGCACCATCGTCAAAGCCATTCAGGAGCACGGTCTGTTTAGCGTCGACGACGTCAAGAAACACACCAAGGCGGCCAGCTCCTGCGGCTCCTGTGCGGGGTTGGTGGAACAGATCCTGATCAACACCGTGGGCGGCGCAGCGGACGTCAAACCAAAAAGCGAAAAAGCCATCTGCGGCTGTAGCGACCTCAACCACGGGCAAATCCGCCAGGCCATCCGCGATCAGCATTTGCTGACCATCGTCGGCACCCAGAGCTACTTGAACTGGCGCACCCCGAACGGCTGCGCCACTTGCCGCCCAGCACTCAACTACTACCTGATTTCGACCTGGCCGGGCGAGGCTAAAGACGATCCGCAATCACGCCTGATCAACGAACGCGCCCACGCCAACATCCAGAAAGACGGCACTTACTCTGTAGTACCACGGATGTGGGGCGGCGTGACCAATCCTTCGGAACTGCGGCGCATTGCCGACGTGGCCGACAAGTACAACGTGCCGATGGTCAAGGTCACCGGCGGCCAACGCATCGATTTGCTGGGGATCAAGAAGCAGGATTTGCCGGGGGTCTGGAAAGACCTCGACATGCCGTCCGGTCACGCCTACGGCAAATCCATCCGCACCGTGAAAACCTGCGTCGGCAGCGAGTTCTGTCGCTTTGGCACGCAGAATTCCACGCAACTGGGCATCGAACTGGAGCATGACCTGTTCAACATGTGGTCGCCGCACAAGGTGAAACTAGCGGTCTCCGGTTGCCCACGTAACTGTTCGGAAGCGGGCATCAAAGATGTGGGAATTATCGGCGTCGACTCTGGCTGGGAGATGTACATCGGTGGCAACGGCGGGATCAAAACCGAAGTCGCCGAATTCTTCGTCAAGCTGAAAACCGCCGAAGAAGTGCGCGAATACAACGGCGCATTCCTGCAGCTGTATCGCGAAGAAGCCTTCTACCTCGAGCGCACCGTGCACTACCTGCAACGGGTCGGCATGGAACACATCAAGAAAGCCGTGCTGGAAGACCCTGAACGACGCAAGGCGCTCAACGATCGCCTGCAATTCTCCCTGTCGTTCGAACAGGACCCGTGGAAAGAACGCCTGGAACAGCCGCTGCTGAAGAAAGAATTCGACGTTATTCCCGTGAAGAACCTGGAGGTGCTGGCATGAACTGGCTGGATATCTGCGCACTGGAAGAGATCAATGCCCTCGGCTCGCGGATCATTGCGGGTCCGAAAGGTGACATTGCGATTTTTCGCACAAGCGACGATGAGGTTTTCGCCCTCGACGACCGCTGCCCGCACAAAGGCGGCCCATTGTCCCAAGGCCTGATCTACGGCAAACGCGTGGCCTGCCCGCTGCACAACTGGCAGATCGACCTGGAAACCGGCGAAGCCCAGGCGCCGGACATTGGCTGCGCCCATCACCATCCGGCGCGGGTGGAAAACGGCCGGGTGCTGCTGTCCCTACGGGATGCAGGCTGATGGACCGCCAAATCACCGCCTCGACTTGCTGTTACTGCGGGGTCGGTTGCGGTGTGCTGATCGAACATGACGGCGAGCGTATCCTTGGCGTCAGCGGCGATCCGGCCCACCCGGCTAACTTCGGAAAGTTATGCAGCAAAGGCTCGACCCTGCACCTGACCGGCGACCTCACCGCCCGGGCGCTGTACCCCGAACTGCGCCTGGGTAAAGGCCTGGCCCGTGGCCGCACCGATTGGGACACTGCTCTCGATCACGCCGCCAACGTATTTGCCGAAACCATCGCCGAACACGGTCCGGACAGTGTGGCGTTCTACATCTCCGGGCAGTTGCTGACCGAGGATTACTACACCTTCAACAAACTGGCACGAGCGCTGGTGGGCACCCACAACATCGACAGCAATTCACGGCTGTGCATGTCTTCGGCGGTGGTGGGCTACAAGCGCAGCCTGGGGGCGGATGCGCCGCCGTGCAGCTACGAAGACCTGGAGTTGAGCGATTGCGTGATGATCGTCGGCAGCAACATGGCCTACGCCCACCCGGTGCTGTTTCGTCGCCTGGAAGAGGCCAAATCCCGCCGTCCGCACATGAAAGTCATCGTCATCGACCCACGTCGTACGGACACCTGCGATCTGGCTGACCTGCACCTGGCGATTTTGCCGGGCACCGACGTCGCCTTGTTCCATGGGATTTTGCACCTGCTGCTGTGGGAAGACTGGGTTGATCGCGACTTCATCAACGCCCACACCGAAGGCCTGGCCGAGCTGAAAAGCCTGGTGCGCGATTACACGCCGCCGATGGTTTCCCAGCTCTGCGGTATCAGTATTGAGCAACTGCAACACTGTGCGGAATGGGTCGGCACCTCGCCGAGCTTCCTGTCGTTGTGGTGCATGGGGCTGAACCAATCCACCGCCGGCAGCGCGAAAAACAGTGCGCTGATCAACCTGCACCTGGCCACTGGGCAAATTGGCCGTCCGGGTGCAGGACCTTTCTCGCTGACCGGTCAGCCGAATGCCATGGGCGGACGGGAAACCGGCAGTTTGTCGAACCTGTTGCCAGGTCATCGCGACGCCGCCAATGCCGAACATCGCGCCGAAGTGGCGTCTTACTGGGGCGTTGAGCAACTTCCCGCGACCGCAGGTCTCACCGCCATCGAACTGTTCGAGCAGGTGCGCAACGGCAAGATCAAGGCACTGTGGATCGCCTGCACCAACCCCGCGCAATCTCTGCCAGATCAGGGCGCTGTGCGCGCGGCACTGCAAGCCTGCCCGTTCGTGGTGTTACAGGAAGCCTTTCGTACCACCGAAACCGCAGCGTTCGCCGACCTGCTGCTGCCAGCCGCCAGCTGGGGCGAAAAGGACGGCACGGTGACTAACTCCGAACGGCGTATTTCCCACGTCCGTCGGGCAATCGTCGCACCCGGTGAAGCACGCCCCGACTGGGCTATCACGGTGGATTTCGCACAGCGCCTGGAAAGACATCTGCGTCCTGAGCGCATCAGTCTGTTCGCCTTTGAAACGCCGGCGCAGGTGTTCGATGAGTACAAGCTACTGACCCGCGGGCGTGATCTGGACTTGTCCGGCCTCAGTCATGACCTGATTGACCGCCTCGGCCCCCAGCAATGGCCGTTCCCCGAGGGCGCCAGCGAAGGGACGGCGCGGCTGTACCTGAATGGGGTTTTCCCGACGACCAGCGGTCGAGCGCAGTTCGTGGCCGACCCTTACCGCGCGGCCAAGGAACAACGTGATGCACGTTTTCCACTGACCCTGATCACTGGCCGCCTGCGTGATCAATGGCATGGCATGAGCCGCACCGGCACCGCCGCGCAGCTTTTCGGCCACGTCAGTGAAGCCGTGTTGAGCCTGCACCCGGATGAACTGCGCCGGCACCGGCTGCAATCGGGCGACCTCGTCAGCCTGAAAAGTCGTCGCGGTGCCGTGATTGTCGCGGTGGGCAGCGACGACAGTGTGCGCCCGGGCCAGGCATTTCTGCCCATGCACTGGGGTGACCGCTTCCTCAAGGGTGGCGTTAATGCGATCACCCAACCGGCATTCGACCCGTTGTCGAAACAACCGGAACTCAAGCACAGCGGTGTGCGCCTCGAGCCCGTGCACCTACCCTGGCACCTTTTCGCCCTGATCGAGGGCGATGTTCAACGGCATTTTGAGACGCTACGACCGCTTTGCGAGGCGTTTTCCTACGTAAGCCTCAGCCTGGCAGGCCGAGAACGCCCCGCGCTGCTCATACGCGCTGCCAGCGCCACAGCGCCGGATCCGAAACTGTTGCGCGAGATCGATCATTGCCTGGGACTCAACGAAGGCCCGGTATTGGCCTACGACGACCCACGGCGCTCTATCGGCAAACGGGTACGAATAGAAAACGGCCGGATCACTGCGATTCGCCTGGCCGGCGAAACCCTCGCCCAACACTGGTTGCAAAACCTGTGGATGGAAGGTCGCGCCGACGAACAACTGCGGCGCTGGCTGCTCGCACCGCTGAGCGCGCCACCGGGCAACATCGATACGCCGGTCGCCGGCAACAAAACCTTGTGTAACTGCAAGAACGTCAGCCAAACCGCGGTGTGCGCCGGTATCAGCCGTGGCCTGGACTTGCAGGGTTTGAAACAAGCATTGGGTTGCGGCACGCAATGCGGCTCCTGCGTCCCGGAAATCAAGCGATTACTGGCTGCCACTGCGCAGCCCGTCGCCGTCATCTCGTAAGGAAAAAAACCATGAGCGCAAAAGTCTGGCTGGTAGGTGCGGGGCCTGGGGATCCGGAATTACTGACGCTCAAGGCTGTACGGGCGTTGAGGGAAGCGGATGTGGTGCTGATCGATGATCTGGTGAATGACGCGGTGCTGGAGCATTGCACTCAGGCACGGATCATTCCCGTGGGCAAGCGCGGTGGCTGTCGCTCCACGCCTCAGGCATTCATTCATCGCCTGATGCTGCGTTATGCCCGCCACGGTCAATGCGTGGTGCGACTCAAGGGCGGCGACCCGTGCATTTTTGGCCGGGGCGGTGAAGAGGCGCAATGGTTGCGCGAGCGCGGGGTCGAGGTCGAACTGGTCAACGGCATCACCGCCGGACTGGCTGGTGCGACGCAATGTGATATTCCGCTGACCTTGCGGGGCGTGGCACGCGGCGTGACGCTGGTTACCGCCCACACTCAGGACGACAGCAGCCTGAACTGGCGAGCCCTGGCTCAAGGTGGCACGACGTTGGTGGTCTATATGGGAGTGGCAAAGCTGAGCGAGATTCGCGAGCAACTGCTGGCCGGTGGAATGGCGGCGGATACGCCCGTAGCGATGATTGAAAACGCTTCACTGCCACATCAGCGGGAATGTCGGAGCGATCTGACAGCCATGGAGGAAGATGCCTGCGCCTTCGAGTTGAAAAGCCCGGCGATCCTGGTGATTGGCGCTGTGGCAGCTTGTGATGAGATCAAAAGATCGTCCGAACGCGGCCCGAACCTGCGGCAGCTCCTTGTATCTCGACTATCGCTCCGTCAGGAGCGATAGTTCTCGACTGATCATCGAGGGAGGGATCTGGAAGCCGTGCAGCTCCTTAGGCTTTTTGCCTGTGACGTAGATTGTGCTCCAGCCCTCCACACTCACTCATACAGTTCGAACGGTATCTTGGGCCCGTCTCTGGCGAGAGCCCGCATTCACAAGGTTGGACGGAGTGCAGTGATGATCGCAAGGGATCTAATGGAGAGACGGTCATGTCCAGTTTCGTTGGTGTCGATGTCGCTAAAAACACTTTTGATATTGCTACCCATCTGCCAAACGGCAAGCACAAAACCAAGGCCAAGCTGGCGAACGATGCCAAGGGTTTCAAAGAATTTGAAGCCTGGTTGCACAGGCAGGTCGAGCCCTCAGCGCTGATCGTGATGGAAGCTACCAGCGTCTATCACCTGGAGCTCGCCGAGTTCGTCTACAACAAGGGTTACCGGGTCTGCGTGGTCAATCCGGCCACGACCCATGCGTACGCCGGCAGCGAATTACGCCGGATCAAAACCGATAAAAGCGACGCCAAGCTGATCGCCGATTTCGCCCGGGAAAAAGCTGAAAAGCTTCAACTGTGGGCGCCGGAGCCGTTGAAGTACCGCCAGCTCAAAGCTATGGTGCGCCGCCTGGATGACCTTCAGGAAATGGAGCAAATGGAACGCAATCGTCTGGAGGTGTCCGATGAAAAGGTCAAAGACTCGATCAACTCCGTGCTGCGCCACATCGAAAAAGAGATCGCTGAAACGCACAAAGCAATCAAAAACCACATCGATGACGACCCTGATATGCGCGAGATGCGCGACTTGATCGTGACCATCGATGGTATCGGACAGAAAACCATTGAGCGGCTGCTCGCCGAGCTGGGTGACCTGCGCAAATATGACGATCCTCGCAAGCTGGTCGCTGCTGCTGGGTTGAACCCGAAATTGCAGGACTCGGGACTGCTCAAAGGCCGGACCGTGATCTCCAAGATCGGCTCAGCGCGAGTACGGGCAGGCCTTTACATGCCTGGCCTGGTGGCGCTGAAGCATAACGAGGCGATCATCGCCATGAAGGATCGCCTGAAGGCCAACGGCAAGGCCCCCAAGCAGATCATCTGTGCGGCGATGCGCAAGCTGCTGCACTTCGTTTACGGCGTGCTCAAGTCGGGTCAACCCTTTGACCCGAAACTTGCGCTTGCTCGGTGAGGTTCAAGACGGTATCTACAGGATTGGGTTCGCACGCGGTCCATGTAGGAGCTGCCGCAGTCTGCGATCTTTTCGAAGCCCACCAGAATTCACGGTGAAACCCAAATCGCAGACAAAGAAAAGCCCGGCCTAAGCCGGGCTTTTCTCAGAGCTGCGAGCTAATTACTTAGCTGGAGCTTCAACCTGCGCTTCTACGCGACGGTTAACAGCGCGACCAGCTTCAGTTTTGTTGTCAGCAACTGGGCGGGATTCGCCGTAGCCAACAGACTGAACGCGGGAAGGAGCTACACCGTACTGGTTGGTCAGAACTTGTTTAACGGCGCTAGCGCGACGCTCGGACAGTTTCTGGTTGTAAGCGTCAGGACCGACGGAGTCAGTGTGACCTTCAACAGTAGTGGTGGTGGATGGGTACTGCTTCATGAAGTCAGCGAGGTTTTTGATGTCGCCGTAGCTGTTAGGCTTGACTACCGACTTGTCGAAGTCGAATTTCACGTCCAGCTCAACACGAACAACTTCAGCAACTGCTGGGCAGCCATCAGCGTCAACAGTTACGTTGGCTGGGGTGTCCGGGCACTTGTCAACGTTGTCGCACACGCCATCGTTGTCGCTGTCGGAGCAGACTTCAGCGGGTGCTGCAACTGGAGCAGCAGCAGGCTTGTTGCCGCCACCGAAGTTCACACCCACACCGATGGAAGGAATGTAGTCCCACTTGCCGTTGTCCAGCTTGTAGTCAGCTTCTACGCCAGCACGGGCGAAGACGTTCTCGACGAAGTAGTACTTAACGCCAGCGCCTGCAGTCAGGAAAGTCGACTGGTCACGACCGGTGTGGCCATCAGCGGCTACGTTGGTCATGCTGCCGTGCTTAACACCACCTTGAACGTAAGGACGCAGAGCGTCGCCGGCGTTGTTGAAGTGGTACTGAGCGTTCAGACCGAACTGGTCGCCTTCGATATTCTGAGGGCCCTTGCCGTTGTTCGCACGGGTGTAGTCATCTTTGTTGTAGGTCAAATTCAACGATACATCGTCGGTCAGGAAGTAACCGATGGCAGCGCCAGGAGTGTAACCATCTTCAACGTTCTTAACGCTGTCGTTGTACTTTTTCCCGTAGTTGAGCTCGCCTTCAACTGCGCCTTGGCCTTGTGCCAGAGCGCCGAAAGAAGTAGCGGCAATAAGAGTACCAATGGCCAAGCCCAAGGTGTTTTTCAGTTTCATCCGTTAAATCCCCATCTGGTGATTGTGAAGCAGTCCCGCAAACCGGGGGACAACTCGGCGGCAAGTCTATCAGAACTTGCCTACACGTAAGAGATATTTGCGCCGAACTAAGTTTCAGCAATGCCTGCAAATTTCTCACGCAATTTGTCTAGAGCGCGTTTGTACCGCATTTTTGTTGCACTCAAACCCATGTGCATGATGTCTGCGATCTCCTGAAATTCCAGCTCTGCGACAAATCGTAGCACCAGAATTTCGCGGTCAATCGGGTTCACATACACCAGCCAGCGATCAAGTCCACCCTTTTCCTCAGGTTTCGGCGCCTTTTCTTCGGACGCTTCCTCGAGGGGGTCAAGACTCAAAGCGTCCATCAAGCGACGCTTTCGCCGTTCCTTCCGATACTGTGTGATGCATTCGTTGTAGGTGATGCTGTATAGCCACGTTTTGAACTTCGATTTGCCCTCGAAGTTCTTCAGACCGTACAACACCTTCAACATCACTTCCTGACAGACATCGTCTGCGTCGCGATCGTTCCCAAGATATCGTGCACAGACGTTAAATAATGTTCGTTGGTAACGCCGCATCAGTTCTTCATAGGCGCGCGTCACGTGAAACAGCTCGGAATGCGAGCGCGCGACCAACTCCTCATCAGAGAGCTCGCGGGGGTCGTAGCGCGTGGAGAGCGATTGAGCTTTATTCAAAACAAGTCGGGCCGACAGTCAGGTCAATGTCCGCCGCAGCCCATTCAGGGCATTTTGCGGCGGCATACATTAGCAGGGTTTGCCGGGTTAGCGGCTACTCACATGCTGCTCCAGGAGGATCCGATTGGAGAGAGAGACTAGCTCACCCTCGTCGGTCAGCAATGTGGTTTTAACCGTGCCGATCTCTTCGATCTGACCTTCGACCTCGCCAACACGTACTTGTTGCCCAACCTGGTACAACTCACGCACATAGATTCCCGCAAGAATCTGACCGGCAATTTCCCGGCTTCCCAATCCCATGGCCAAGGCTACAGCCAGACCAACGGTAATCAAAACGATCACAATCACATGGTTGAGCAGGTCAGTCTTGACCTCCAACTGGCTGATCGCAACCGAAATACTGATGATGATCACCAGGCCCTGGGCGATTCGCCCCAGGCCAGCAGCGTAATCGAGCCCTACTCCCTCGGCTGCGCCGCGCACCAGCCCATTGGCCAGTTGTGCGAGCAATACACCCACCAGCAGCACCAGCGCGGCGCCGAATACCTTCGGCAAATAGAGCGCAAGCATGTCAAGCGTAGCTGAGACTCGCTCAAGTCCAAGAGATTCCGCAGCAGAAACCAAAAATATTAGCAGAACGAACCAATAGACGATTTTGCCGATCAGTGTCGAGATCGGTACTTGAAGGCCGGCGCGGGACAGCAACTTGGTCAGACCGGTGCCGCCCATCAGGCGATCAAGGCCCAGTTTGGCGAGTAATTTGGACAGCAATGTGTCCAGCAGCTTGGCTACGACGAACCCTAGCAGCAGCACAACCAGTGCGCCAAACAGGTTCGGAATGAAGTTTGCAACCTTGGTCCATAACGCAGTCATTGCAGTGACGAGGCTCTGTGTCCAGAGATCAAGTTCCATATTCAATCAGCCTTATCAGCAGTGCGAACAGTAGGTTTACGGTGACGGGAAACCGGCGAGACATGCGCCGATCCGCTATTCACGGCGATCATCAGCGCGGGCAACCAGCGGCCCAGCAGGCTGAACAAATCACCGGCGCCGACCTGGCGGTTGGCGGTTTTCAGCACACGACCAAGGCACGCATCGTCGTCCCGGGTGGACGGTGATGCCCTGAGCATGTCACGCAAAGACTGTTCAAACGGATCGTGCATACGCACCTCTCGTGATGTCTGTGAAAGACGCAGTCAAATTTGACCGGGTCACATGGCTCACTCTCAGACCCAGCGCAAACGTCGGAATAACCACCACTGCCCCAGTGCCACCGAGACCATGATCAGGCAGGCAATCAGGAAGCCATAAGGGCTCGCAGAAAACGGAATACCGCCGACGTTAATGCCCAGCAAACCGGTCAGGAAACTCATCGGCAAAAAGATTCCGGTGATGATTCCGAAGCGGTACATCGTGCGGTTCATCCGCACGCTCAATCGCCGGTCTTCGGCCTCAAGGACCAACCCCACCCGCTCCCGGGTCAATTCCAGCTCCTCAAGATATCGAGTCAGGCTGTTGTTCAATTCGTTCCAGTAATCGCCGTCGTCCTCAACGAACCAGGGCAATTTTATCCGCGTCAGCTGACCGAAAATATCCCGTTGCGGCGCGAGAAACCGCTTCAGTGCAGCAGCCCTGCGCCGGATTTGCAAAATGGCCCCATGCTCGGGTGTATACCGTTCGTCGGCATCCAGCTTTTCTTCTTCCTCATCGACCACTTCCGAGAGGCAGCTGATCAGATCCTGCACCTTGTTGGTGAGGTACTGCGCCATATAAAGAATGAGCTCGGAGGCGGTTTTCGGGCCTTTGCCTTCGCCGAGCTGCACCAGCAACTCATCGGTGGCGCGCAACGGACGCAAACGCAGGGAAATAACCCGCTGCGCCGAGGCGAAGATCCGCACCGACACCATGTCTTCCGGTTCTGCGCCCGGGTTCAGGTTAACCCCACGCAAAAATAGCAGCAGTTCGCTGTCCGAAAGCTGTAGAAGACGCGGTCGGGTGTTTTCTTCGAGAAGCAGGTCACAACTGAATTCACTCAGACCGCTGGATTTGCGCAGCCAGGTCTGGGTTTGCGGGTGACTGCGATCCCAGTGCAGCCACAGGCTTTCATGCGCCTGCAGCTGCAAGTCATCGAGTTCAGTCCGGGCTATCGAACGCGCGCCGCCTCTACCGTCCAGCACCAGGGCATGCACCAGCCCCCACTGCGCGTTTTCTTCCTCGAACATCCTCACCCCGTTTTTGCCACAAAAATTCGCATCGACGCTTTATTCAGGCATCTTCAGCGGGCTTGGCGAGATGATCACGCCGTTGTTATCCGCATAAATGTAATGGCCCGGATGGAAGGTCACGCCTGCAAATGTCACCGCAACGTTCAGATCACCGATACCGCGCTTGTCGGTTTTCATCGGATGGCTGGCCAGGGCCTGCACACCGAGATCGGTTTGCGCAATGACGTCGACGTCGCGGATGCAACCGTAGATCACCAGCCCTTCCCAACCGTTTTTAACGGCTTTCTCGGCCAGCATGTCGCCAAGCAGCGCCCGACGCAGGGACCCGCCACCGTCAACGACCAACACTTTGCCATTACCCTTGAGCTCGACCTGGTCCTTGACCAGCGAGTTGTCTTCGAAACACTTGATGGTCACAATTTCGCCGCCGAAGGAATCACGACCGCCAAAATTGCTGAACATCGGTTCCAGCACCTGCACCAGTTCCGGATAGGCATCGCACAGGTCAGGCGTGAGGTAATGGTTCATCGAGAAACTCCTGTAAAGAGGAAGACAATCGAGGATGTCGCAAAGTGACCGAAAAAGCTGAACGCGTCATATCTTATCCGCAAGCCGATCAGAGCGAAATGCCCTTGATAGAGCGTCAGGCTGAGATTGCTGTGACCAAATCCGGTTTATCACCGAGCAATGGCGTCTGCGGATCCGCCAGCCAGCGGGCCACCAGCGGCCAAACTTCGACCTGTGCGGCTTTGCTGACAAGCATTTCCACATGACCAAAATTGTCGCCAAAGCCCTGCTCGCGGCCCAGGTTGATGAATTGCTTGTGCTCGGCACCGATCTGATCGAACAGCTTGCGACAGGCCCAGGTCGGGTCCTGATGATCGCCCACTGCGCTGACGGCCAGTATCGGCAACTTGACCTCGGCCAGCCCGGCCCACCAATCCTTGTCGGCATCGCCAAAGCGTCCGAACAAGCCATACCAGCGCATGCTTTCCAGGGCCAGGCCAATGGGCTCGTCTTCCGGACCGCGCTTGAGCCGTGAACCGGAGAGCTGGGCAAAACGTTTGAGAATGAAGCGCCCGCTCCACTCCACCGGCGGAATTTTCAACGGCCAGTAGGTGCGGCTGACTTGCGTACCGAAGAACGCCGCAGACGCCACAACCGGCTCGCCGATGTACTCACCCCCCAACGCCGCCGCCAGGGTAATGCCGCCCAGCGAGTGACCGATCCAGTGCGGGACCTGGCCACTTTGCTCACGCACGAATGCACCAATGGCCGGCAGATCATAACGAGCGTAGTCGGCGACGCGGTTCTTGCGGTAGTTCTGGTTGCGCTGGGACAGGCCATGACCGCGCATTTCCGGGATCCACACATCAAATCCCAGGCGAGTCAGATAAGCCCCCAGGCCCAGGCCCTTGGGTGAAAACCAGAACCGGCGATTGGAAAAACTGCCGTGCAACAGGATCACCGGCACGCCACGCACGGCGGGCTCGTCAGCCATGCCCAGGCGGGTCACGGCCAGTTCCACCGTACCGTCAGGGCTGTTGCCGGGTTTCAAACGGTAAACGTCTTCGCTCAGATCGCCGCGCCGTTCGGCGCTGATCAGAGCGACAGGAAATAGGTTGCTGCTGCTTTGCATAATGCTCTTGCACAAAAAAGGGCGGCGTCCAGAGGAGCCCGCCCTACTTGATTGTCTGAAAGGGCCAATCAATGACCACGATGTTCATCACTGTGTAGGAGCGAGCTTGCTCGCGATGGACTTCCGAACACCGCGTTTATCCAGCAAACACGCGTCATCGTTAACGACCATCGCGAGCAAGCTCGCTCCTACAGTGACCGGCATTGCAGTCAATAGCCGGTCCGTTCACGCACCCATCAAGCCGACGCTTGACCTTCAGCCAGGAAGAACCAGGTTTCCAGTACGGAATCGGGGTTCAGCGAAACACTTTCAATGCCCTGCTCCATCAGCCACTTGGCCAGGTCCGGATGGTCCGAAGGACCCTGGCCGCAAATGCCGATGTACTTGCCAGCCTTGTTGCATGCGGCAATGGCGTTCGCCAGCAGCTTCTTGACCGCCGGATTACGCTCGTCGAACAAGTGAGCGATGATCCCGGAGTCACGGTCCAGGCCCAGCGTCAGCTGAGTCAGGTCGTTGGAGCCGATGGAGAAACCGTCGAAGAACTCGAGGAATTCTTCAGCCAGAATCGCGTTGGACGGCAATTCGCACATCATGATCACGCGCAGACCGTTCTCACCACGGGCCAGACCGTTTTCGGCCAGCAGGTCGACAACCTGGCTCGCTTCGCCCAGCGTACGGACGAACGGCACCATGATTTCCACGTTGGTCAGGCCCATCTCGTTGCGCACGCGCTTGAGAGCGCGGCACTCGAGTTCGAAGCAGTCACGGAACGCTTCGCTGATGTAACGCGAGGCGCCGCGGAAACCCAGCATCGGGTTTTCTTCTTCTGGCTCATACAGTTTGCCGCCGATCAGGTTCGCGTATTCGTTGGACTTGAAGTCCGACAGACGCACGATGACCTTTTTCGGCCAGAACGCTGCAGCAAGGGTGCTGATGCCTTCGACCAGTTTCTCGACGTAGAAGCCGACCGGATCGTTGTAACCGGCGATGCGCTTGTCGACGCTGTCCTTCATGTCCTGCGGCAGACCGTCGTAGTTCAACAGCGCTTTCGGGTGCACACCGATCATGCGGTTGATGATGAACTCCAGACGGGCCAGGCCCACACCGGCGTTCGGCAGTTGTGCGAAGTCGAAGGCACGGTCCGGGTTGCCGACGTTCATCATGATCTTGAACGGCAGGTCCGGCATGGCATCGACGGAGTTTTTCTTGATATCGAAGCCCAGTTCGCCTTCGAAGATGTAACCGGTGTCGCCTTCAGCGCAGGAAACAGTCACGCCCTGGCCGTCTTTCAACAATTGGGTGGCGTTGCCGCAACCGACCACAGCCGGGATGCCCAGCTCGCGAGCGATGATCGCTGCGTGGCAAGTACGACCGCCCCGGTTGGTGACGATGGCGCTGGCGCGCTTCATGACCGGTTCCCAGTCCGGGTCGGTCATGTCGGACACCAGAACGTCGCCTGGCTGGACTTTGTCCATTTCGGACACGTCCTTGATGATGCGCACTTTGCCGGCGCCGATGCGCTGGCCGATGGCGCGACCTTCTACCAGCACGGTGCCGGTTTCTTTCAACAGGTAACGTTCCATGACGTTGGCCGAGGTGCGGCTCTTCACGGTTTCAGGACGCGCCTGAACGATGTAGAGCTTGCCGTCGTCGCCGTCTTTGGCCCATTCGATGTCCATCGGGCACTTGTAGTGCTTCTCGATGATCATTGCTTGCTTGGCCAGTTCGCTGACTTCGGCGTCGCTCAGGCAGAAGCGTGCGCGATCAGCCTTGTCGACATCAATGGTCTTGACCGACTTGCCGGCCGTGGCGACTTCGCCGTAGATCATCTTGATGGCTTTGCTGCCCAGATTGCGGCGCAAGATGGCCGGACGGCCGGCGGCCAGCGTGCCTTTGTGGACGTAGAACTCATCCGGGTTCACCGCGCCTTGTACGACGGTTTCACCCAGGCCGTAGGCGCCGGTGATGAACACCACGTCACGGAAGCCCGATTCGGTATCGAGGGTGAACATCACGCCGGCGGTGCCGGTTTCGGAGCGGACCATGCGCTGCACGCCGGCCGACAGGGCAACCAGCTTGTGGTCGAAGCCCTGGTGCACGCGGTAGGAAATCGCGCGGTCGTTGAACAGCGAAGCGAACACCTCTTTGGCGGCGCGAATGACGTTTTCGACACCACGGATGTTCAGGAAGGTTTCCTGCTGACCGGCGAAGGAAGCGTCCGGCAAGTCTTCGGCTGTCGCGGAAGAGCGCACGGCGACGGCCATGTCAGGGTTGCCGGCCGACAGTGTGGCGAAGGCGGTGCGGATCTCGGCGTTGAGCTTCTCGGGGAACTCGGCTTCCATGATCCATTGACGGATCTGGGCACCGGTCTTGGCAAGGGCGTTGACGTCGTCGACGTCCAGGGCATCCAGGGCGGCGTGGATCTGATCGTTCAGGCCGCTCAGTTCCAGAAAATCACGATAAGCCTGAGCTGTCGTGGCAAAGCCACCGGGCACCGATACACCGGCACCTGCAAGGTTACTGATCATCTCGCCCAGGGATGCGTTCTTGCCCCCCACATGCTCTACATCATGGACGCCGAGCTTATCGAGGGAAACTACGTACTCTACCAAGGTGATCTCTCCACTAACTGTGTTGGAAAAGCTCAGAAGCCGGCTGCTCAAGAGAGCGTTTGCCAGCTGTATGGCCTGGACCTGGAAAATAAGTGAGAATGCGGGCCATTGGCGGCCGGCAAATCGCGCCTATCATATCCAAGATTCGTCACTAGCTTAAGGCCCAAGGTGCAAATGAAACGATCTGCTTTCTTTATCTCCGATGGCACGGGCATTACAGCCGAAACCCTGGGTCAAAGCCTCCTGGCGCAGTTCGAAAACATTACCTTCAGCAAATTCACGCGACCGTACATCGACAACGTGGATAAAGCGCGGGCCATGGTACAACAAATCAACAAAGCCGCCGAAACCGACGGCTTTCGGCCGATTATTTTTGACACCATCGTCAACCAGGACATTCGTGAGATCCTCGCGACCTCCAATGGTTTCATGATCGATATTTTCTCGACCTTCCTGGCCCCCCTGGAACAGGAACTGACCGAGCACTCTTCCTACACCGTCGGCAAGTCCCACTCCATTGGCAGTAACTCCAATTACATGGAGCGGATCGAGGCGGTGAACTTCGCCCTCGACAACGACGATGGTGCGCGCACGCACTATTACGACAAGGCCGACCTGATCCTGGTGGGCGTGTCCCGTTGTGGCAAAACCCCGACCTGCCTGTACATGGCCATGCAATTCGGCATTCGTGCGGCCAACTACCCGCTGACCGAAGACGACATGGAGCGCTTGCAACTGCCTGGCACCCTGCGCGCCCACCAGCACAAGCTGTTCGGCCTGACCATCGACCCGGATCGCCTCACCGCGATCCGCAACGAGCGCAAGCCTAACAGCCGCTATTCGAGCTACGCCCAGTGCGAGTTCGAAGTGCGCGAGGTGGAGAATCTGTTCCGCCGCGAGAACATCCCGCACATCAACTCCACACATTTTTCGGTGGAAGAGATTTCGGCGAAGATTCTGGTGGAGAAAGGGGTGGAGCGGCGGTTCAAGTAGGAGCTGCCGCAGGCTGCGATCTTTTGATGTTGCTTGAAAGGCAAAATTCATGGCGCCTGATCTGCCGCTTTCGCGAGCAAGCCCGCTCCCACATTGGATCTCTGTCGTACACAAATACTGTGTCCACTGAAGATCCAATGTGGGAGCGAGCCTGCTCGCGAAGAACGATTACACGGTCTCTGCCAATGCTGCCGCCAACGCGTCAAACCCTTGCAGCAACAGCCGATCATCCCCCGCCGAATGACACACACTCGCCCTGATGAACTGCGGCACCGCCCCCTGCCCAACCGCAAACATCTCGGCAGTCGCCACCAGAAAATTATTCTCCTTAAGCTCCGCCGCGATCTGCGACGCCCGCCACGGGTCGGGCACTTCGATCCAGAAGTGCGGGCTGTGAGGATGCGTTTTGTACGCCAACCCATCCAGCCGCCCAGCGACCAAGGCCTTGCGCCGACTGATCTCAACCGTCTGCCGGCCCAACAACTGCTCCGCCGTGCCATTTTCAATCCACCGACTCGCCACCTCCAGCGTCAGAGGGCTAGCCATCCAGCACGTCCCGCGCACCGCCGCGCTCAAGCGTCCGATCAACGGTTGCGGCGCATGCAGGTAACCCACCCGTAATCCCGCCGAAACCGCTTTGCTCAGGCTACCGATCAGCACCGAGCGCTCCGGGGCAAAATAGCTCAAGGGTAATGGTCGCTGTTGCGCCAATACCGCGTGGGCTTCGTCTTCGAAGATCAGCAGATTGTGCTGACGACAGACTTCAACTATCGCCTCGCGCCGTGGGACGGACATCACTGCCGCCGTGGGATTCTGGATCGTTGGCGTGCAATACAGCGCTGAGATGCGGTGGTTGCGACAAGCCTCATTCAGGGCGTCAGGCATCAGCCCTTCCGCGTCCATTGCGACGCCGATGAGCTTGATCCCGAGCAGGCGTGCGACGCTGATCAGCCCCGGGTAAGTCAGGTGCTCCGTAACTAACGTGTCACCCGCCTTCAACAGCCCCGTCAAAGCACACAACAGGCCGTGCTGACCGCCGTTGACGCAGACAATTTGCTCTGCATTCGCAACAAACGCCTGGTGTCGTAGCCAGTGTGCGCCTGCCGCACGATAGCGAGGCAATCCGGCCTCAGCGGTATAACCGCCGATGCGTTGCAACGCCACAGGATCAAGGGCCAGTGCTTGCAAGCTTTGACTCAAAAATAGCGCTTCGTCCCCGGGAATCGGTTGATTGCGGCTCATGTCAAAAAACGGCTGCGGCTCATCACTCACATTGCGAAAACCACCGTCACGCGGCCGCTCCATCCCGTGCTGACGCACATAGGTGCCGTCTCCTACACGAGCGACGACCAATCCCACACGCTCCAGCTCGCCATACGCGCGACTGATGGTGCCGATGGTCACGCCGAGGCTGTCGGCCAACAGTCGATGGGGTGGCAATTTGCAGCCCGGCTCGATCAACCCTTGGGTGATGCCTTTCTCGACGGCATCGGCCAGGCGTTTGTATTTCACGCCCAAGCCGTTGGCAAGGCCATCACGCAGGATTGACACCATGGCAATACTTACTTTGACAGTCATTCAAGCCCCGAATAGCGTGCTTAAAACAGGTTCAATCAGGGATAGACCTTTTGCAGATGAAGGTCAATTCCGACGATAAAAGGAGCTCGATCATGTCCGTCGCCATCAGTGCGTCTTCACCTCATGCAAGACCCTGGCTAGCCGTAGTGATTACCAGCGCGCTGTTCTTGATCGTTTGCCTCAGCTGGGGCACCACATGGCTGGGCATCAAGATTGCGGTAGAAACGGTGCCGCCGCTGACCGCTGCCGGCCTGAGGTTCCTGATCGCGTTCCCGCTGTTCTTGAGCTTTGCGCTTTTGCGGGGTGAACCGCTGTTGTTCCCGAGGCAAAGCCGCTGGTTTTTCGTGTTCGTGACGCTGTCCTATTTCAGCCTGCCGTACTACTTGCTCAACTATGGAGAAATGCATGTTTCATCAGGGCTCACGGCACTGCTGTTCAGTTGCATGCCCGTGTTCATCCTGCTGTTTTCCGCACTGTTTCTGCGGGAGAAAATCTACCTTTCCCAAGTGCTCGGCATCGCCATCGGCTTCGGCAGCCTGTTCATGATTATTCGTAGCCAAGGGTTGCACCTGGACGATGCGGAAGGGTTCGGGGTGCTGGCGATTCTCTGCGCGGCGGTGATGCATGCGCTGTGCTATGTGGTGACCAAAAAACACGGCAGTGCAATCAGTGTGATCACCTACAACACCCTGCCGATCGGCATCGCCGGTTTGATGCTGTTTGTCGCGGGCCTGAATGTCGAAGCGCCAGTGTTTGCTGCGATCAGCCTGCGCTCGTGGAGCGCCCTGCTCTATCTGGGGCTGGTGGCGTCGGTGGGCGGGTTTATTGTCTATTTCCTGCTGCTCAAAAGGCTGAGCCCGATCATCCTGTCGTTTGTCTTCATCATTTTTCCGGTGTTCGCCGTCGTCATCGGCGCCTGGTACGAGGGGCAACCCCTGTCCGGGGAACTGATGATGTACTCGGCGATTTTGCTGACGGGGTTTGCGATCACCAAGCTACCCATCGAAAAATGGTTCAAAGCTTGAAATGCAAACTCCTGTAGGAGCTGCCGTAGGCTGCGATCTTTTGATCTTAAAAAATCAAGATCAAAAGATCGCAGCCTGCGGCAGCTCCTACAGGGGGGGGCTAGATGACGAACAGGTCCATGAAGCGGTTGACCGGGGTGGCTTCAAGCGCAGCCTGATCCTTGCACAACGCAAAAATCTCGGCGCTACGCTGGGCCGTGAAGCGGGTCGCCAGATTGGTCTTGAACTTTTCCTCCAGCAACGGGATGCCATCGGTACGGCGACGGCGATGACCGATCGGGTACTCAACCACCACGTTCTCGGTGCTGGTGCCGTCCTTGAAGAACACTTGCACTGCATTGGCGATGGAGCGCTTGTCCGGCTCCAGGTATTCCCGGGTATAGCGCGGCTCTTCGACGATGACCATTTTGTCGCGCAGTACGTCGATGATCGGATGCTCCGCGTGGAAGTCATCTTCGTATTGCTCAGCCACCAAATTGCCGAAGGCCAGTGGCACGGCGGTCATGTACTGAATGCAGTGGTCGCGGTCGGCAGCGTTGGCCAACGGGCCGACCTTGGAAATGATGCGAATCGCCGACTCGTGAGTGGTGATGACAATTTTGTCGATCTCGTGCAAACGATTTCTGACTTGAGGGTGCAGGATTACCGCTGCTTCGCACGCGGTTTGCGCGTGGAATTCGGCAGGGAAGCTGATTTTGAACAGCACGTTTTCCATCACGTAGCTGCCGTACTTCCGGGAGAAACTGAACGTGCGTTTGCCTTCAGGCTTGAGCGCCAGGTCATTGTTGGTGTGGCTGAACAGCACGTCGTAGAAGCCCCACTGCCTGGCGCTGAGCACGCCAGGAATACCCATCTCGCCACGCATCGCGATGTCCGCCAGCCGCACGCCGCGACTGGACGCATCGCCGGCCGCCCAGGATTTTCGCGATCCGGCATTCGGCGCATGCCGGTATGTGCGCAGCGCCTGGCCGTCGGCGAACGCGTGGGACAACGCGGACAGCAGCTGCTCGCGATTGGCCCCCATCAGTTTGGCGGTCACGGCGGTCGAGGCGACTTTCACCAGGATCACGTGATCGAGGCCGACTCGGTTGAAGGAGTTTTCCAGTGCTATGACGCCTTGAATCTCGTGGGCCATGATCATGGCTTCGAGTACAGTGCGAACAGTCAGCGGCGTGTCGCCATTGGCCAGGCGTTTTTGCGACAGGTGATCGGCCACCGCGAGAATGCCGCCGAGGTTATCGGACGGATGGCCCCATTCGGCAGCGAGCCAGGTGTCGTTGTAGTCGAGCCAGCGGACGATGCAACCGATGTCCCAGGCGGCTTTGACCGGGTCGAGGCGAAAGCTGGTGCCAGGCACGCGGGCGCCGAACGGGACGACGGTGCCTTCAACGATGGGGCCCAGGTGTTTGGTGCATTCGGGGAAGCGCAGGGCCAGGAGGCCGCAGCCGAGGGTGTCGATCAGGCAGTTGCGGGCGGTATCCAACGCTTCTTTGGATTCGATGTTGAAAGTCAGGACGTAATCGGCAATGTCCTGCAGGACCGTGTCGTAGTCGGGGCGGTTGTTCAGGTCGACGTTGGCGCTCATGTTCGATTCACTCTTGAAGTGGTTCGTTGATGGAGGACCTCGGTTCAGGACTAATCTTTCTTATTCTTGAAATGCGCCCCCCCTGTAGGAGCTGCCGAAGGCTGCGATCTTTTGATCTTGATTGTAAAAGCAACATCAAAAGATCGCAGCCTTCGGCAGCTCCTACAGGGGGTATGTGTCAGTTAGAAAGAGTCGCCCGGCACACGGACGAAGCCTTCCATCAACACCCGCGCACTGCGGCTCATGATGGCTTTGTTCACGGTCCATTCACCGTTGATCTGACTGGCTTCTGCCCCTACACGCAACGTGCCCGACGGATGGCCGAAACGCACAGCATTGCGTTCAATGCCGCCTGCCGCGAGGTTCACCAAGGTGCCGGAAATGGCGGCGGCCGTACCGATAGCGACGGCTGCCGTGCCCATCATCGCGTGGTGCAACTTGCCCATCGACAGCGCGCGTACCAACAGGTCGACATCACCCGCCGCAATCGCCTTGCCGCTGGACGCCACGTAGTCGGCTGGCTTGGCAACGAACGCCACTTTCGGCGTGTGCTGACGCTTGGCCGCTTCGTCCAGGTTCGAAATCAGCCCCATGCGCAGGGCGCCGTAAGCACGGATGGTCTCGAACATGGCCAAGGCTTTCGGATCACCGTTGATCGCGCCTTGCAACTCGGTGCCTGTGTAGCCGATGTCTTCAGCATTAACGAAAATCGTCGGGATGCCGGCATTGATCATGGTCGCCTTGAAGGTCCCGACGCCGGGCACTTCGAGGTCATCCACCAAGTTACCGGTAGGGAACATCGAACCGCCGCCGCCCTCTTCTTCCGCCGCCGGGTCCATGAACTCGACCTGCACTTCGGCGGCCGGAAAGGTCACGCCGTCGAGTTCGAAATCGCCGGTTTCCTGCACTTCGCCGTTGGTGATCGGCACGTGGGCGATGATGGTCTTGCCGATGTTGGCTTGCCACACGCGCACCACGGCAATGCCGTTCTGCGGAATGCGGCTGGCGTCCACCAGGCCGTTGCTGATGGCGAACGAACCGACCGCTGCCGACAGGTTGCCGCAGTTGCCGCTCCAGTCGACGAAAGGCTTGTCGATCGAGACTTGACCGAACAGGTAATCGACGTCGTGATCAGCCTTGATGCTTTTCGACAGGATCACGGTTTTACTGGTGCTGGAGGTCGCGCCGCCCATGCCGTCGATTTGCTTGTCGTACGGATCGGGGCTGCCGATGACGCGTAGCAACAAGGCATCGCGGGCCGGACCTGGAATCTGTGCCGCTTCGGGCAAATCTTTCAGGCTGAAGAACACGCCTTTGCTGGTGCCGCCACGCATGTAGGTGGCGGGAATCTTGATCTGAGGTGCGTGAGCCATGGTGCTCCTTACTCCTTGAAAACAGACACGGGACTTGAAGTCCCGTGTCTGCACAGCCTGTGTTAGACGGCGACCGCCGATTCTTCGAGGAAGTCCTGGGCGAAACGTTGCAGTACGCCGCCGGCCTCGTAGATCGACACTTCTTCGGCGGTGTCGAGGCGGCAGGTCACCGGCACATCGACGCGCTCACCGTTCTTGCGATGGATGACCAGCGTCAGCTCGGCGCGCGGCGTACGCTCACCGATCACGTCGTAGGTTTCGCTACCATCGATGGCCAGCGTGTGGCGGTCGGTGCCCGGTTTGAATTCCAGCGGCAACACGCCCATGCCCACCAGGTTGGTGCGGTGAATGCGCTCGAAGCCTTCGGCCGCAATCGCTTCCACACCCGCCAGACGCACACCTTTGGCCGCCCAGTCGCGGGACGAACCCTGACCGTAATCGGCACCGGCGATGATGATCAGCGGCTGCTTGCGATCCATGTAGGTTTCGATCGCTTCCCACATGCGCATCACTTTGCCTTCCGGCTCGACGCGAGCCAGCGAACCCTGCTTGACCTTGCCGTTTTCCTGAACCATTTCGTTGAACAGTTTCGGGTTGGCGAAGGTCGCGCGCTGCGCGGTCAAGTGGTCACCGCGGTGAGTCGCGTAAGAGTTGAAGTCCTCTTCCGGCAAGCCCATTTTCGCCAGGTATTCGCCGGCGGCGCTGTCGAGCATGATCGCGTTGGAGGGCGACAGGTGATCGGTGGTGATGTTGTCCGGCAGCACCGCCAGCGGGCGCATGCCCTTGAGCGGACGCGCGCCGGCCAGTGCGCCTTCCCAGTACGGCGGGCGACGGATGTAGGTGCTCTTTTCGCGCCAGTCGTACAGCGGCGTCACTTTCGGGCCGGTGTCTTCGTGGATGGCGAACATCGGAATGTAGACCTGACGGAACTGCTCCGGTTTGACCGAGGCCTTGACCACCGCGTCGATTTCTTCGTCGCTCGGCCAGATGTCTTTCAGGCGAATTTCCTTGCCGTCGACCACACCCAACACATCTTTTTCGATGTCGAAACGGATGGTGCCGGCGATGGCGTAAGCCACGACCAAAGGCGGCGACGCAAGGAAGGCGTTCTTGGCGTACGGGTGAATCCGGCCATCGAAGTTGCGGTTACCGGACAGCACGGCAGTGGCGTACAGATCGCGGTCGATGATCTCTTGCTGAATCACCGGATCCAGCGCGCCGGACATGCCGTTGCACGTGGTGCACGCGAACGCCACGACGCCGAAGCCCAGCTGCTCCAGTTCAGTGGTCAGGCCGGCTTCATCGAGGTACAGCGCCACGGTTTTCGAGCCCGGTGCCAGGGACGATTTGACCCACGGCTTGCGGGTCAACCCGAGCTTGTTGGCATTGCGCGCCAGCAGGCCGGCAGCGATGACGTTGCGCGGGTTGCTGGTGTTGGTGCAGCTGGTGATGGCGGCGATGATCACCGCGCCGTCCGGCATCTGGCCTGGCACGTCATCCCACTGACCGGAGATGCCTTGCGCAGCGAGATCGGACGTCGCGACGCGGGCGTGCGGGTTGCTCGGGCCAGCCATGTTGCGCACTACCGAGGACAGGTTGAAGGTCAACCCGCGCTCGTATTGCGCACCTTTCAGGCTGTCGGCCCACAGGCCGGTGGTCTTGGCGTAATGCTCGACCAACTGCACTTGCTCGTCTTCACGGCCGGTGAGTTTGAGGTAGTCGATGGTCTGCTGGTCGATGTAGAACATCGCGGCCGTGGCACCGTACTCCGGGGCCATGTTGGAAATGGTTGCGCGGTCGCCCAGGGTCAGGGCCGAGGCGCCTTCACCGAAGAACTCCAGCCACGCGCCGACGACTTTCTGTTTACGCAGGAATTCGGTCAGCGCCAGCACCATGTCAGTGGCGGTGATGCCGGGTTGCAGCTTGCCTGTCAGCTCGACGCCGACGCTTTCCGGCAGGCGCATCCACGACGCGCGACCGAGCATCACGCTTTCTGCTTCCAGACCACCGACACCGATGGCGATCACGCCCAGCGCATCGACATGCGGGGTGTGACTGTCGGTGCCGACGCAAGTGTCGGGGAATGCCACGCCATCGCGCACCTGGATCACCGGAGACATTTTCTCCAGGTTGATCTGGTGCATGATGCCGTTGCCCGGCGGGATCACGTCGACGTTTTTGAAGGCCTTTTTGGTCCAGTTGATGAAGTGGAAACGGTCTTCGTTGCGACGGTCTTCGATGGCGCGGTTCTTCTCGAACGCCTCCGGATCGAAACCACCACGCTCGACGGCCAGGGAGTGGTCGACGATCAACTGCGTCGGCACCACCGGGTTCACTTGCGCCGGATCGCCACCTTGCAGGGCGATGGCGTCACGCAGGCCGGCGAGGTCGACCAGCGCGGTCTGGCCAAGAATGTCGTGGCACACCACGCGGGCCGGGAACCACGGGAAGTCGAGGTCGCGTTTGCGCTCGATGAATTGCTTCAGGGATTCGGTGAGCGTGGCCGGGTCACAGCGACGCACCAGGTTTTCCGCCAGCACGCGGGAGGTGTATGGCAGGGTGTCATAGGCCCCAGGCTGGATGGCTTCGACAGCCGCACGGACGTCGAAGTAATCCAGATGGCTGCCGGGCAGCGATTTGCGGAATTCAGTGTTCATCGTCAGGACTCGGTCACGGTAATTTCAAAAGATGGGGCTGGCACGGCCCTGAACTGAAACCGGATCAAATGTGGGAGCGGGCTTGCTCGCGAAAGCGGTGTATCAGTCGACATCAATGTTGGATGTCAGTCCGTCTTCGCGAGCAAGCCCGCTCCCACAGTGGTTCCCGGTTCCTTCAGTAATCAGTGCCAGTGCCCACCATTCAGCGTTGTTCGATTGGCACGAACTTGCGCTGTTCGACGCCGACGTACTCGGCGCTTGGACGGATGATGCGGTTGTTGGCACGTTGTTCGAACACATGCGCTGCCCAGCCGGTCAGGCGCGAGCAGACGAAAATCGGTGTGAACAACTTGGTCGGGATGCCCATGAAGTGGTACGTCGACGCATGGTAGAAGTCGGCGTTCGGGAACAGCTTCTTTTGCTCCCACATGGTCTTGTCGATGGCCTCGGAGACCGGGAACAACACCGTGTCGCCCACTTCTTCGGCGAGTTTTTTCGACCAGCCCTTGATCACTTCGTTACGCGGATCGTTGTCTTTATAGATCGCGTGGCCGAAGCCCATGATCTTGTCCTTGCGCTCGAGCATGCCGAGGGTGCCTTTGATCGCCTCTTCAGGCGAGCTGAAGCGCTCGATCATTTCCATCGCCGCTTCGTTGGCGCCGCCGTGCAGCGGACCGCGCAGGGAACCGATGGCTGCGGTGATGCAGGAGAACATGTCCGACAGCGTCGATGCGCAAACCCGTGCGGTGAAGGTCGAAGCGTTGAACTCGTGTTCCGCATAGAGAATCAGCGAAACGTTCATCACTTTGACGTGCAACTCACTCGGCTTCTTGTCGTGCAGCAGGTGCAGGAAGTGGCCGCCGATGGACTGTTCGTCGCTCACGCAGCTGATGCGCTTGCCGTCGTGGCTGAAGCGATACCAGTAGCACATGATCGCCGGGAATGCGGCCAGCAGGCGGTCAGTCACGTCGTGCTGTTCGGAGAAATCTTTCTCCGGTTCGATGTTGCCCAGGAACGAGCAACCGGTGCGCATCACGTCCATCGGGTGGGCGTCGGCGGGGATGCGTTCCAATACTTCTTTGAGGGCTTGCGGCAGGTCACGCAGCTTGCTCAGCTTGCTGACGTAAGCGGCGAGTTGTGCTTTGGTCGGCAGTTCGCCGTAAAGCAGCAAATAGGCCACTTCTTCGAACTGTGCGTCAGCCGCCAGGTCGCGAACGTCGTAGCCGCGATAGGTCAGACCGGCGCCCGACTGGCCCACGGTGGACAATGCGGTTTGTCCGGCAACCTGGCCACGGAGCCCGGCGCCACTGAGTACTTTTGCTTCGGCCATTGCTGTCTCCAATCTTGAAATTATTAGGGGATCTGCAAATACACTGGACGGGATGCACCCCGCCTCTGTAGGAGCGAGCTTGCTCGCGATGGTGGACGGCCCACCGCGTTGTATCAGGGGGCCCGCGTTAGCGTTAACGTCCATCGCGAGCAAGCTCGCTCCTACAGGGTTATTTTTTAGCAGCAAACAACGCATCGAGCTTCTGCTCGAAGGTGTGGTAATCGATGCGATCGTAAAGCTCCATGCGGGTCTGCATGGTGTCGATGACGTTCTGTTGCGTGCCGTCGCGACGAATCGCGGTGTAGACGTTTTCCGCCGCCTTGTTCATCGCGCGGAAAGCCGACAGCGGGTACAGCACCAGCGATACATCGGCACCGGCCAATTGCTCGGTGGTGTACAGCGGCGTCGCGCCGAATTCGGTGATGTTGGCCAGGATCGGCGCTTTCACACGGTTGGCGAACAGCTTGTACATGTCCAGCTCGGTGATGGCTTCCGGGAAGATCATGTCGGCGCCGGCCTCGATGCACGCCGCGGCGCGATCCAGTGCGGATTCCAGACCTTCCACCGCCAGGGCGTCGGTACGGGCCATGATCACGAAGCTGTCGTCGGTGCGCGCATCGACGGCGGCCTTGATGCGGTCGACCATTTCCTGCAGCGACACGATCTCTTTATTAGGACGGTGACCGCAGCGCTTGGCGCCGACCTGGTCTTCGATGTGAATCGCCGCCGCGCCGAACTTGATCATCGACTTGACGGTACGCGCGACGTTGAACGCCGAAGAACCGAAACCGGTGTCAACGTCCACCAGCAGCGGCAGGTCGCAGACGTCGGTGATACGGCGCACGTCGGTCAGCACGTCATCCAGGCCGGTGATGCCCAGGTCCGGCACACCGAGGGAGCCGGCAGCCACCCCGCCACCCGACAGGTAAATCGCCTTGAAACCGGCGCGCTTGGCCAGCAGTGCGTGGTTGGCGTTGATCGCGCCGACGACTTGCAGCGGATGTTCGCTGGCGACCGCATCGCGGAAACGCTGGCCTGGAGTGCTCTTGTTGGAACTCATGACTCACCTCGTTCAGTGGCTGTCGGGTTAGCGCCGTCCTGGTAGTGACGGGCGATATTGCGTTTCGAGGCGCCGATGTGGCGGCGCATCAACAACTCGGCCAGCTCACCGTCACGGTCGGCGATGGCATCGAGAATTCGGTGGTGCTCGGCAAAGGCCTGGTGCGGGCGATTGGGCGTGGTGGAAAACTGGATGCGGTACATGCGCACCAGTTGATAGAGCTCGCCGCAAAGCATCTGGGTCAGGGTACGGTTGCCGCTGCCCTGGATGATTCGGTAATGGAAGTCGAAATCGCCTTCCTGCTGGTAATAGCCTATGCCGGCTTGAAACGCCTCATCGCGCTCGTGGGTTTCGAGGACGCGGCGCAGTTCGTCGATTTCTTCGACCGTCATGCGTTCGGCGGCCAGGCGGCAGGCCATCCCTTCAAGGGATTCACGGATTTCGTAGAGTTCCAGCAGCTCGGCGTGGCTCAGCGAAACGACCCTCGCCCCGACGTGCGGCACACGGACCAGCAGGCGCTGGCCTTCCAGGCGGTGGATCGCCTCGCGTAGCGGCCCACGGCTGATGCCATAGGTGCGCGCCAGTTCCGGCTCGGAAATCTTGCTGCCCGGTGCGATTTCGCCCTTGACGATGGCGGCCTGAATGCGGCGGAAGACATTCTCGGAAAGTGTTTCCGAATCGTCTTGCGTAATGACCGGGGGATCGAGTTGATCCAGCATATTGTCGACACCTTGAAAGCTGATGCCGCAAAAACTAGCGAATACAGGCCTAAGAGTCAAAGAAAAAATACGTATTGTCGACAATCGTCTAAGAACCAACCGCACCATAACGAAGCAGTACTGCTGTTTATAGCCGTCGGCCAGCGCTGGCGCCATAAAACCACCGTGCTAGAATGCCGCCCGCATTTGTTTGTGACGTCTGCACGGCTTGTCACAAAGAGCTGTTAGGCATACGAGAGAGCTTGCGCAGCAATGCCAGGGCCTTGAATCGAAGTACGGACCGCTGCGCACCAGGATTTATGAGACTCAAGCCCTTCCCCACCTTCCTTTATCTTCTTTGCCTGCCCGGTTTTGCCGCAGCAGGGGAAAAGACCGTGTATGGCCTCAATGAGTACGCATCCCTGGACGGCATCGACCTGGAAGTCGCCGCCAAGCTCGATACCGGGGCAAAAACCGCGTCCCTGAGTGCTCGCGACATCAAACGTTTCAAACGCAATGGTGAGTCCTGGGTGCGTTTCTATCTGGCCATCGACGCCGCTCATTCGCACCCGATCGAACGACCACTGGCCCGGGTCAGCAAAATCAAGCGCCGGGCCGGTGACTACGACCCGGAAGAAGGCAAGAAGTACACCGCCCGTCCGGTGATCGAACTGGATATCTGCATGGGCTCGGCTTTACGCAGCATAGAAGTGAATTTGACCGACCGCAGCGCCTTTCAATACCCGCTCCTGATCGGCTCCGAAGCGCTCAAACGCTTCGATGCGCTGGTCGATCCCAGCCTTAAATACGCTGCTGGCAAACCCGCCTGCGCCATCGACGCTCATACCGCAGAGTAATTCCAATGCGCTCTCTTACCCTCCATCTGAAACTGCTGATCGCCATCCTGGTGGTCCTGGGCATTTCAGTTACGGCCTATCAAATCTTCGTGCTCGGGATTCCCGTGACCGAAGACGCCACCGACGACTTGTGGAACATCGACGCCAAGGTCGAGTTCGTCGCCAGTGCCAAGGACCCGGTCAAGATCCAGATGTTCGTGCCGCCGCTGAGCCGCGATTACGTCAGCCTCAACGAGAGCTTCATCTCCAATAACTACGGCGTGGCGGTGAATCGTGTCGACGGCAACCGCAAGGTGACCTGGTCGGCGCGTCGGGCCAAAGGCAACCAGACCCTTTATTACCGTCTGGTGCTGACCAAGCGCTACACCGGTGAAAAATCCAAGGTCAAAGGCCCGACTTTCCGCGACAGCATTGCGGTGGAAGGCCCGGAAAAAATCGCTGCCGAAGCCCTGCTCGCGCCGATTCGCCAGCACTCGGCCGACGTTGAAACCTTCATCGGCGAAGCCATCAAGCGTGTCAACAATCTCAGCGACGACAACGTGAAACTGCTGCTGGGCGGCGATCCCTCCACCGCCAACAAAGCCAAAATCGTCGAGCTGGTACTGTCCATCGCCCACGTGCCGGTGGAAAAGGTCCACACCATTCGTCTGGTGGCCGACCAACCACAAATTCCGGAACTCTGGCTGCGCAGCTTTAACGGCACCGACTGGCTGTACTTCAACCCCGAAACCGGGGAACAGGGCCTGCCGACCGACCGCCTGCTGTGGTGGACCGGCGATGAAAACCTGATCACCGTTGATGGCGGCAAGAAAGCCAACGTGACGTTCAGCCTGAACAACAGTGAAATGAACGCCATTCGTCTGGCCAAGCTGACCGACGAAAACACCGACGCCAACTTCCTCGAATACTCGTTGTACGGTTTGCCCCTGCAAACCCAGCAGACCTTCATGATCATGGTGATGATCCCGATTGGCGTGCTGGTGATTTTGATCCTGCGCAACCTGATCGGCATTCAGACCCTCGGCACCTTTACCCCGGTGCTGATCGCCCTGGCCTTCCGCGAAACCCAGCTCGGCTTCGGTATTGCACTGTTCACGATCATCACGGCGCTGGGGCTGTCGCTGCGCTCCTACCTTGAACACTTGAAGCTGCAAATGCTGCCGAGGCTGTCCGTGGTGCTGACGTTTGTGGTGGTGCTGATTGCGGCCATCAGCCTGTTCAGTCATAAACTTGGCCTGGAGCGCGGGTTGTCGGTGGCACTGTTCCCGATGGTCATTCTGACCATGACCATTGAACGCCTGTCGATCACCTGGGAAGAGCGCGGTTCCGGCCATGCCATGAAAGTGGCGATCGGCACGTTGTTCGCCGCGTCCCTGGGGCACCTGATCATGACCGTGCCGGAACTGGTTTACTTCGTGTTCACCTTCCCGGCGATCCTGTTGATTCTGGTGGGCTTCATGCTGGCCATGGGTCGTTATCGCGGCTATCGCCTGACCGAACTGATCCGTTTCAAGGCGTTCCTGAAAAAGGTTGACGCCTGATGTTCGGTCTCTGGAAGACCTGGAAGGCCCTTGAAGCCCAGGGCATCATGGGGATCAATCGGCGCAACGCGGACTACGTGCTCAAGTACAACAAACGCAGTCTGTACCCGATCGTCGATGACAAGATCATCACCAAGGAGCGCGCCATCGCCGCCGGGATCCATGTGCCGGAATTGTATGGCGTGATTTCCACCGAGAAGGAAATCGACAACCTCGAGGAGATCATCGGCGGGCGCAACGACTTCGTGATCAAACCGGCCCAGGGTGCGGGCGGTGATGGCATCCTGGTGATCGCCGACCGCTTCGAGGGCCGTTATCGCACGGTGTCTGGCAGGATCATCAGCCATGAGGAAATCGAGCATCAGATTTCCAGCATCCTGACCGGTCTCTATTCCCTGGGCGGTCACCGTGACCGCGCGCTGATCGAATACCGCGTGATCCCGGACCAGATCTTCAAAAGCATCAGCTATGAAGGCGTGCCGGACATTCGCATCATTGTGCTGATGGGTTACCCGGTGATGGCCATGCTGCGTTTGCCGACGCGCCAGTCCAACGGCAAGGCCAACCTGCACCAGGGCGCTATTGGCGTTGGTGTCGACCTCGCCACCGGCCTGACCCTGCGCGGCACCTGGCTGAACAACATCATCAACAAACACCCGGACACCACCAACGCAGTGGATGGCGTGCAGCTGCCGTACTGGGACGGCTTCATGAAACTCGCCGCCGGCTGTTATGAGCTGTGCGGGCTGGGTTACATCGGTGTCGACATGGTGCTGGACCAGGAGAAAGGGCCGCTGATTCTTGAGCTTAATGCCCGGCCGGGGCTGAACATTCAGATTGCCAATCATTGCGGGCTGACATTGCGTACGCATGCGGTCGAAGCGCGACTGGAAGCGCTGAAGGCTCGCGGGGTGACCGAGACTGCGCAGGAACGGGTCGAGTTTGTTCAGGAGATGTTTGGGCATATTCCTGCGGTTGAGGGTTGACCTGTGGCGAGGGGATTTATCCCCGTTGGGCAGCGAAGCGGCCCCAAAATCAGGCCTGCTGCGCAGTCCAACGGGGATAAATCCCCTCGCCACGGGTCTCTCACCCATTGCCGACAACCTGCCAATCCCCGACATTCCCTCTAGGAGCAAATCCTGCAGGAGACTACAATCGCCACCCCGCCTCGATGGCTGATCTGCCCCGCCCATGCTGACTTGTTCCGTTCACCCGCTCCCCTATCGCGCCAACCCCGCCGAGTACTTCGCGGCGATTCGTCATGCCCCCGGTGCCGTGCTGCTCGACAGTGGCCGCCCAAGTGCCGAGCGCGGGCGTTATGACTTGCTCAGTGCCTGGCCGCTGGAACAACTGGCGGTAATGCCTGACGAAAGTGGTGCTGATTTCCTGAAGCGCCTTCGCGACAATCTGACCCGACTCGGTGAAGCATCTGTTCCTTTAGACCTGCCCTTCGCCGGTGGCCTGATCGGCTACCTGAGCTACGACTTCGGCCGGCACCTGGAAAACCTGCCGAGTCAGGCGCGCGATGACCTGCAATTACCTGATGCGCGTTTCGGGCTGTACGACTGGGCGCTGATCAGTGATCACCACCAGATGACCAGCCAGCTGATGTTCCACCCGTCACTGATCGACAGCGAACGTCAGCGCCTGATCGCGTTGTTTAGCCAGCCTGCGGTTGAACCGGTTGAACCGTTCAAACTGAACGCCCCGATGAGCGCCGACCTGAGTGCTGATCAATACCGACAAGCGCTAGAGCGTATTCAGCAGTACATCCAGGCTGGCGACTGCTATCAGGTCAACTTTGCCCAGCGTTTCCGCGCCGAGTGCCAAGGGGATCCGTGGACCGCGTATGTCGCGCTACGGGCGGCCTGCCCGACGCCGTTTTCCGGTTTTCAGAGCCTGCCTGACGGCGGCGCCGTGTTGAGTCTGTCACCGGAGCGTTTCGTCAAAGTCAGCGAACGCCACGTGGAAACCCGGCCGATCAAAGGCACCCGCCCTCGGGGCCTGACCACCGCCGAAGATGCGGCGAACGCCGCCGAGCTGCTGGCCAGCCCCAAGGACCGCGCAGAAAACCTGATGATCGTCGACCTGTTGCGCAACGATCTCGGTCGTACCTGCCGCATCGGTTCCGTGCGGGTGCCCGAGTTGTTCAGCCTGGAAAGCTATCCGAACGTGCATCACCTGGTGAGCAGCGTGACCGGTGAACTGGCGGATAACCGCGATGCGCTGGACCTGATCGCCGGCAGCTTCCCGGGTGGTTCAATCACCGGAGCGCCGAAGATTCGGGCGATGCAGATTATTGATGAGCTGGAGCCGACCCGTCGCGGGCTGTATTGCGGTTCGTTGCTGTACCTGGACGTACGCGGCGAGATGGACAGCTCCATCGCGATTCGCAGCCTGCTGGTGAAGGATGGGCAGGTGTGTTGCTGGGGCGGTGGCGGGATCGTGGCTGATTCGGAGTGGCAGGCTGAGTATCAGGAATCGATTACCAAGGTGAAAGTGCTGCTCGATACCCTGCAGAGCCTCTGACCTAAACCGTTCCCTGTATGTAGGAGCGAGCTTGCTCGCGAAGAACTTGAAGGCGGCGCTTGTTTCCAGACAGCACGCGTCATCGTTCACGTTCATCGCGAGCAAGCTCGCTCCTACATACAGGGATCGGGTTTACAGGCTTAGTGCCCGGTTGGAAGCCTTGATGAACTCCTGCTTCAACTCCGCAAAACTGTGCACCGCCGGAAACTGCGGGAACTCACGAATCACGTTATCCGGTGCATGGAACAGAATTCCGGCATCCGCCTCGCCCAGCATCGTGGTGTCGTTGTAGGAATCCCCTGCTGCGATCACCCGGTAGTAAAGGCTTTTGAACGCCAATACCGACTGACGCTTCGGATCTTTCTGACGCAATTGATAGCTGGTCACCCGCCCGGAATCGTCGGTAATCAGACGATGGCAGAGCAAGGTCGGGAAGCCCAACTGACGCATCAGCGGCTGGGAAAATTCGTAGAACGTGTCCGACAGAATCACCACCTGAAAGCGCTCACGCAGCCAGTTGACGAACTCGATTGCGCCATCGAGTGGCTTCAGCGTGGCAATCACTTCCTGAATGTCGGTGAGTTTCAGGCCGTGTTCGTCGAGAATCCGCAAACGTTGCTTCATCAGCACGTCGTAGTCGGGAATGTCCCGGGTGGTCGCCCTGAGGGATTCGATCCCGGTTTTTTCGGCAAAGGCGATCCAGATTTCCGGGACCAGCACACCTTCAAGATCCAGACAGGCAATTTCCACAAGACACTCCCATTTGTAGTGATTATTGAGTCGAGCGAGCAAAAAGACTGCCGAACTCTAGCGACTCAAGCCATCCTGCGCAACGCAGAGGGCGCACCAGACTTCGCAGGATTTTGTTACCATCTGGCCCATATAGAGCGCCCAGCGCCACCGACCTGTAGGAAGCCGCCCTGATGAGCCCATCGTTCGATGTTGTGGAACTCGCCACGACCTATGCCAACAAATCCGCCCAGGACATCCTGAAACTCGCGTTTGCCGAGTTTGGCGATGACCTATGGATATCTTTCAGCGGCGCCGAGGACGTGGTGCTGGTGGACATGGCCTGGAAGCTGAACAAGAACGTCAAGGTGTTCAGCCTCGACACCGGCCGCTTGCACCCCGAGACCTATCGCTTCATCGATCAGGTGCGCGAGCACTACAAGATCGACATTGAACTGGTGTCACCGGACTACACGAAACTTGAACCGTTCGTGAAGGAAAAGGGCCTGTTCAGTTTCTATAAGGACGGTCATGGCGAATGCTGCGGCATCCGCAAGATCGAGCCGCTGCGTCGCAAACTGTCCGGAGTAACTGCGTGGGCCACCGGCCAACGCCGGGACCAGAGCCCTGGCACTCGCAGCGCCGTTGCAGTACTGGAAATCGACACTGCGTTCTCCACCCCGGAACGCACCCTGTACAAATTCAACCCGTTGGCGCAAATGACCAGCGAAGAGATCTGGGGTTACATCCGCATGCTGGAGCTGCCGTACAACAGCCTGCATGAACGCGGTTTCATCAGCATTGGCTGCGAGCCTTGCACCCGCCCGGTGTTGCCGAACCAGCACGAGCGTGAAGGTCGTTGGTGGTGGGAAGAAGCGACGCAGAAAGAATGCGGGCTGCATGCAGGGAATATCATCAGCAAATCCAAGGCGTAACCGCCGGTTTAATGCAATTCCCTGTAGGAGCGAGCTTGCTCGCGATGAACCTGAGAACGCCGCGGGGATGTCAGGCTTGCCGCGTTATCGTTGACGACCATCGCGAGCAAGCTCGCTCCTACAAAACGTGTACACATGACTGTCACCATAGGTGCCATTTATGTGTGCACTTTTTGTTTCTGCGCCCTGAAAAGTTACATCCGCCTTTCCTGACTTCCCCAGTCGACCTTCCGCGCAAACTTCACTGAAAAGTAAATACCTGCTCAATCGGTCAATTTATATCGCCTTTATTTCAATAACTTATCTCTAATCGATAACAAAACGAAATCAGCAGCGAAATTTATAGATCGAGAGCTGGCATGGATCTGGCTTAAGTGCATACATGTTTTGTATACAATCAACTCAAAACATACACACACTTTAGATCCGCAAGCCTGAAGCGCCCTATCCCGTACAGGCTGCAGATGCCCCGTAACCAATGATGCTTTTTGCCCGCGACGAAGATTTGTCGAGCCCACGCTCAAGCACAGTCATCGCGACGCCAAGCTTCAGGAGTCTGCCGGAATGCGTACTAGCCTCTCCAATAACAACATCGCGCTGGATCTGCCCTCCTTTCCACCCACCTCCGCCCCTCACGATCAAACGTATCTAGATCCTGTCGTGCTCAGCCCTCGCTTGCACAACAAAGACCTGGCGCCGACCAAAGCTGAGGGTCGACGCTGGGGGCGCTACAGCATCTTCGCCCTGTGGACCAACGACGTTCATAACATCGCCAACTATTCCTTCGCCATCGGCTTGTACGCGCTGGGCCTGGGCGGTTGGCAAATACTCTTGTCCCTGGGGATCGGCGCGGCGCTGGTGTATTGCTTCATGAACCTGTCGGGATACATGGGCCAGAAGACCGGCGTGCCGTTTCCTGTCATCAGCCGGATCAGTTTCGGCATTCACGGAGCGCAAATTCCTGCATTGATCCGCGCCGTTATCGCCATCGCCTGGTTCGGTATCCAGACGTACCTCGCATCGGTGGTCTTTCGTGTATTGCTGACGGCGGTTCATCCGGGGTTCGCCGACTACGACCATAACTCGATCCTTGGTTTGTCGAGCCTGGGCTGGGTGTGTTTTGTGGCGATCTGGCTGGTGCAGCTGGGCATCCTCGCCTATGGCATGGAAATGGTCCGCCGCTACGAAGCGTTCGCCGGGCCGGTGATTCTACTGACCGTCGCCTCGCTCGCTGCGTGGATGTACACCCAGGCCAACGCAACCATTGCCTGGTCGATCCGCGAACCGCTGAGCGGCGGCGAGATGTGGCGCAACATCTTTGCCGGTGGCGCGTTGTGGCTGGCGATCTACGGCACGCTGATTCTTAACTTTTGCGACTTCGCCCGTTCTTCGCCGTGCCGCAAGACCATCAAGGTCGGAAATTTCTGGGGCCTGCCGGTGAACATTCTGGTGTTTGCCAGCATCACCGTCCTGCTCTGCGGCGCGCAATTTCAGATCAATGGCCACATCATCGAAAGCCCGACGGAAATCATCGCCTCGATCCCCAATACCTTCCTGTTGGTACTCGGTTGCCTGGCCTTCCTGATCGTCACCGTGGCGGTGAACATCATGGCCAACTTCGTAGCCCCGGCCTTCGTGCTCAGCAACCTGGCGCCGAAGTACCTGACGTTCCGGCGCGCCGGACTGATCAGCGCGACCATTGCCGTGCTGATTCTGCCGTGGAACCTCTACAACAGCCCGCTGGTGATCGTGTACTTCCTGTCCGGCCTCGGCGCCCTCCTCGGCCCGCTGTATGGGGTGATCATGGTCGACTACTGGCTCGTACGAAAAGGTCAGGTCAACGTACCGCAGTTGTACAGCGAAGATCCCAACGGTGCTTATTACTACAGCCGAGGGGTCAATTTGCGCGCCGTAGCGGCGTTCATTCCCGCAGCGATGATCGCGATTGCCCTGGCGCTGATGCCTGGTTTCCATAGCGTGTCGCCATTCTCCTGGCTGATTGGCGCCGGGATTGCGGGGATGCTCTACCTGATCATCACCAAGCGGCAGTCCCATTACGCCGACGTCAGCGGTGAAGCCATCGCGGTCGATAACGTCTGCCATTAATCCATCGCGGCCCAGCGCAGCCGGGCCGCAGAACCACCCCGTTTGTAAGGACCTCCCATGCGAATTCTCGTGGTCAACGTCAACACCACCGAATCCATCACCCAGGCCATCGCACGTTCGGCACAATCCGTGGCTGCGCCTGGCACCGAAATCATCGGCCTGACGCCCTACTTTGGTGCCGACTCCATCGAAGGCAATTTCGAAAGCTACCTGGCAGCGATTGCCGTCATGGACCGGGTGATGTCCTACGACCAACCCTTCGATGCCGTGATCCAGGCCGGTTACGGCGAGCACGGCCGCGAAGGTTTGCAGGAATTGCTCAACGTACCGGTGGTGGACATCACTGACGCGGCGGCCAGCACCGCAATGTTCCTCGGTCACGCCTACTCGGTGGTCACGACATTGGACCGCACCGTGCCGCTGATCGAGGATCGGCTGAAATTGTCCGGGTTGTGGGATCGATGCGCATCGGTACGGGCCAGTGGGTTGGCGGTACTGGAACTGGAATCCGATCCTGAGCGTGCGTTGGAGGCAATCATTCGTCAGGCGGAACTGGCAGTGCTTGAAGACAAGGCCGAGGTGATTTGCCTCGGTTGTGGCGGGATGGCCGGGCTGGATGAACAGATTCGCCAGCGTACTGGCGTGCCGGTGGTGGATGGCGTGACGGCGGCGGTGACGATTGCCGAATCGTTGGTGCGGCTGGGGTTATCGACATCGAAGGTGCGCACGTATGCGACACCGCGGCCGAAGAAAATCATTGGCTGGCCGGGGCGGTTTGGCAGGTAGACCGCGTTATCGTTCATCGCGAGCAGGCTCGCTCCCACAGTTGATGTGTGTCGCACACAAATCCCCTGTGGGAGCGAGCCTGCTCGCGAAGGCCGCGCCTCGGTATTAAGCCAGACTCATAGCGCGCTAAACCGTGCGCCCAACCCCTGCTCCGCAAACTGCTCAATAATGAAATCCACAAACGCCCGGGTCTTGCCTGGCAACAATTTGTGCTCCGCGTAATAGATAGAAATGTTGCCATCGTCGACATACCAGTCCGGCAACACCCGCTGCAACGTCCCGGCCTCCAGATAACCGGATGCGAACGGCATGCTCACCAGCGCAATCCCCAAATCCTGGACTGCCGTCGCGCAAGCCGCTTCCGAATCGCTCATGGTCATCCGCGCCTTTAGCGTCAACGGACTGTGTTGCTGAGTGCGACTGGTCAACTGCCAGGATCGAACGCGACCAGTCTGCGGTGACCGAATCAGAATCCCGTCATGATGTTTGAGATTATCAGGCTCAACGATCGGCTCCCGCCCCGCCAGATAGTCGGCTGACGCCACCAACACCCGATGCGCCGGCGTCAGCTTGCGCGCCACCACGCCCTGAGGCAGTTCAAATCCGCCACCAATCGCCGCATCGAAACCTTGGGCGATCAGGTCGACCTGGCGGTTATCGAAATGCCAATCGGGATTGATCGCCGGAAAGCGCCGCAAAAACTCCCCGAGCAACGGCACGATGTAGAGGCGCCCAAACACCGTGCCCATGCTGACTTTCAACGTACCCGCCGGGCGCCCTTCGGCGCTGGCGAGATTGGCCACTGCGTTCTGAATCGTGTGCAGGCTGGCGCTGACTTCGCCGAGAAACAGATGGCCGGCTTCCGTGAGCGTCAGGCTCCGAGTGCTGCGCTGAAACAAGCGCACACCCAGTCGCGCCTCAAGCTTGGCGACGCTCTTGCCCACCGCCGCCGGGGTCAGGCTCAGGCGACGCGCGGCTTCGGCGAAACTGCCGACCTCGGCGCTACGTACAAAGCATTCGATACTGCTGAAGGTTTCCATAGGCACGACTATAAACTTCTGGTTTACACAGACTATCGCAATTACCGTCTACACAGCGGGTAATCCTGAATCGATACTAGGCTCCATCAACCGAGACATCTCGCCTCGGGACTTTGGAGATCGATATGACTACTCAGAACCTCAGCGGCAAAGTGGCGTTGATTCAAGGCGGGTCTCGCGGCATCGGCGCAGCCATTGTCAAACGCCTGGCCGCTGAAGGCGCGACGGTTGCCTTCACCTACGTCAGTTCCACGACCAAAGCCGAAGCACTGCAAAACAGCATCATCGGTAGCGGCGGCAAAGCGCTCGCCATCAAGGCCGACAGTGCCGACGCCGAGGCCATTCGCAGCGCCGTGACCGCTACCGTTGAAGCCTTCGGTCGCCTGGACATCCTGGTCAACAACGCTGGCGTGCTGGCCGTGGCACCGCTCGAGGACTTCAAACTCGAAGACTTCGACCAAACCCTCGCCATCAACGTACGCAGCGTGTTCATCGCGACACAGGCCGCTGCCAAACACATGACCGAAGGTGGTCGCATCATCAACATCGGCAGCACCAACGCCGACCGCATGCCCTTCGCCGGTGGTGGCCCCTACGCCATGAGCAAATCAGCATTGGTCGGTTTGACCAAAGGTTTGGCCCGCGACCTCGGCCCGCGTGGCATCACCATCAACAACGTGCAACCGGGTCCGGTCGACACCGACATGAACCCGGCCGACGGTGACTTTGCCGACAGCCTGATCCCGTTGATGGCCGTAGGTCGTTACGGCAAAGCAGAAGAAATCGCCAGTTTCGTCGCCTACCTTGTAGGTCCTGAGGCTGGCTATATCACGGGTGCCAGCCTGACCATCGACGGCGGTTTCGGCGCTTGATGAATTAAACGCATCCAAATGTGGGAGCGGGCTTGCTCGCGAAAGCGGTAGGTCAGGCAAATCAATGTTGCCTGACACGCCCTCTTCGCGAGCAAGCCCGCTCCCACATTTGCCAGCATCCTTGCGCCTATCGCGTTAAGCCCATTCGAGCGCCGGTAAACCACAAGCGCTCGGTTTAAACGCTTTCAGCGTACGAAGAATGCCATCGGCATGTGCGTATTTTTCATCGGCCATCGCCGCATCGGGAATGGCAATCGCCGTCATCCCCGCCGCTTTCGCCGCCGTGACGCCGAACGGTGAATCCTCGAACACCAGGCAATGCTCAGGGGCGACACCCAAGCGTCTCGCTGCCGTGAGGAAGATATCCGGCGCCGGCTTGGCGGCGGTGACTTCCGGGTCATCGGCGGTAACGATGAAGTCGAACAGCGCAAACCAGTCGCGGTGCAAGGTGGTTTTCTGGCCGAACGACTGGCGCGAAGAACTGGTCCCCACTGCAATCGGAATATTGTTGGCCTTTAAATGCCGAACCAACTCCTCGGCGCCGGGCATCGCCAGCGCTGTAGGAAAACGCTCGCGCATCAGCGGCTCGCGGATAACCAGAAACTCCTCGGCGGTCATCGGCAGGTCCAGCGCCTCGACCACATAACGCGCCAGATCACCCGCGCCACGGCCAATGATGTTCTGTTTGACGCTCCAATCGAAAGTCCGACCGTAGCGCTCGGCGATGATGGATGTGACCTCGGTGTAAATACCTTCGGTGTCCAGCAGCAAGCCGTCCATATCGAAAATCACAGCCTTGATCGGGCCGAGTGCTTTCAGCGGTGCATTCATCGCATCTGATCCGTTTTTAATGACATCCCAGGCGGCTCAGGTACGGCCAGCTCCGTGATCGATTAAAGGTTTCAGCAGCATAGCGAGCGCGGCTGGTATAGAGCAACGGCCAAGGTCCGACACCAAGCAAAATTTAGCGATTCGCCCTACACCAAATACCACCTTTCCCGACTTCTTTCCTTGTAGATCCCCCGCACAGTCTCGCGCTCCAAATTGATCCGCGCGAGGGGCTGCGAATGTTCGTTCCTGACAAGGTCCTGGCCTTGAACAATGCCATCGGGCTTCTGGTCGTCGCCGCCATGAACCCCGAGCAGCCGAATGTCGAAGCGCTGCTGAGTGACTTTCGACTCTGCCTCAATGACTACGACACCTGGGCTGAAGCCTTCTGGACGGGCACGGCGCTGGATATCGAGCAGGTGTTCAAGGTCGGCAATGAAGTCCGGCTTATCGCGCCCAAAAACTCCACCACACCGATGAGCTCGACCGTTACTTCATGCCCGGCCAGCGGTCCGTTGACGTTGGTGCATATGTTCGACGCTGCGCGGTTTGTACCGATCGGCAATACGCCGGTGATGCTCGAACCGTTGATTTCCGACGTGGCAGGTGCTCAGACGTTCGGCGAGCCGAGGTATCACCAGATTGGCCCCAGCGGCATTCTGGAAATCTCCGATTGCGAGCGCAGCCTGCGTTATCGCATCACCTTCTTTCCCGACGTTTCCACTGATCACGTCAAAGCGCTTTATGCCTCTTATCAAGGCGTCATCAGCCACCTGGAAGGCTGGCTGCGTCACGAGTGGACAACCGAATTCGAACCCTCATGGGCCGCGTTCTCCGGGGCTGGTTTTACTGATCGCTACCGCATGCTGCAACGGGCCGACTGGCGTGGTTTCGAGAAGTCGCTGCACGGTGTGTGGGATGACGTGAAGCAGGTTTACGCCCTGGTGTCGGACCTGCAAGCCAACAGCGAAAAACTCCTTGAGTACCTGACCGAGGCCGAACTTGAGTCATTGCTGAACGCTTCGTCTGAAGCCATCGCCAATGTGTTGCTGATGTTGAGTGACGAACCCTTGATGTTCATTCATCTCGCGGCCTTCACCAGTTGGCTGAACATGTTGCCGCCGCAATACATCGCCGAAGTCGTCGCGGAAATTCGCACAGAAATACTGATTGGTTTCCTGCTGGCGTGCCTCACCGGCCCTGCGGGTTTGACGCTCGGCATCAGCGCCAAAGTGCTGAGCAAAATCAAGTCCGTACGAGCCCGACAATGGCTGGCCGGCATGGGTTCGCGATTGGCCGAACTGACGGCCAGGACTGACCTGACCGATCACGCCAGCGCGCTCAAGCCCTTGATGGTCAATGCCAGAAATGCACCGCTGACACCTGCGCCTGTCATTCCGTTGCAAATCACCGCCGGTGAATCACCAGCAGTGCGGGTGAAAAATCCCGTTGCCATTGCTCGCAACAAGTCTGAACCCAGACCCGCCTGGAGCGGCAGGAACATCGCGACGAGGCCTCGGACCAGGCGAAAAACCCTAATGGCGATAGCGCCGATTGCGCACCGTTGACCTGTACCAGCGGCTGCCCGGTGTCGATGGTCACCGGCGAAGAACTGCTGACACTGACCGATGGCTCGCTGGACGGGATTTTGCCCTTCGACTTTACCCGGCTCTACCGCACCAGTGCGGCGGAGATTGATTGCGGCCTCGGGTTCGGCTGGAGTCATTCCCTCGCGCATCGGCTGGAAATCAATGGCAATACCGTCATCTGGATCGATCACGAGAACCGCCGGACGACCTTCCCTCTACCCAGTGTCGAGCGCCCGACTATTCACAACAGTCTATCGCGGGCAGCGATTTACCTGGGGGGCGAACCTGAGGAACTGATCCTCGCCATGACGGGCGAGGCAGCGCGGTTCTACCACTTTCGTACGGGACGATTGACGGCAATCAGCGATGCCTTTGGCAATCGGCTTACGGTGCAAAGGGATTGCGCTGACAGGATTCAGCGTCTCGACAACGGCGCCGGGCGTTCGCTGCGGTTGCGCTACGAGCGCCGACAGATAGTCGCCGTCGACTATCAGAGCTTTCAGCCGGCTGCCACGCAGGAAGATGCCTGGAAAACCGAGCAAACACTGGTTACCTACCGCTATGACGCCTGCCATCACTTAGTCGAAGCGATCAATGCAGCGGGCGAAAACGAACGCTACGACTACGACAACCAGCACGTCATTCTTCAACGGCAGCTGGCCGGTGGGGCAAGTTTTTATTGGGAATGGGAACGGTCTGGCAAAGCCGCGCGATGCATCCGGCACTGGGCGTCGTTTTCGCAGATGGACACCTCCTACGCCTGGGATGACAAAGGCAGTGTTGTTGTTAAACACGCCGATGGCAGCGAAGAGGTTTACCAGCACGACGATCAGGCGCGGCTGGTGCGGCGGGTCGAGCCCAATGGTGCAGAACACCGCAAGGCCTACGATGACAAGGGCCGGTTGATTGCCGAACAGAGTCCACTGGGGGCGATTACCCACTACCACTACGACGAGATCGGACGGCTGACCGCTCTGATTCCGTCCGAAGGCGAGCCGACGTCCTACGAATATCGCAACGGTTTCCTGCTGGCGCGGTATCGCGGCAAAGCGGTGTGGACGTATCAGCGAAACGCCCAGGGTCAGGTGATCGAGGCGAGCGATCCCGAGGGGCACGTCACCCATTACCACCACGATGCCCAAGGGCGATTGCTGTCGATCCGGCACCCGGACAACAGCCGCCACACCTTCACCTGGAACGGGTTGGGCCAGCTGGTCGAAGAAACCTTGCCGGACGGCGGTCAACGGCGTTTTTCCTACGATGTTTTGGGGCGGCAGATTACCCGTCAGGACGAACACGGTGCCGTTTTCCAGTACCAATGGGATGCCGTCGGACGACTGATCCAGACGATTTTTCCTACCGGTGCCAGCCGCGCCTTCAGCTACAACGCCTACGGCAAGATCACCGCCGAACGTGATGAACTGGGCCGCGTTACCCGCTTTGAGTACGCGGATGAACTGCACCGGGTCAGTCGCCGGATCAATCCCGATGGCACGCAACTGCGTTATCGCTACGACAACGCCCAGCTACTACTGACCGAGATCGAAAACGAATCCGGCGAAAAATATCAGCTGGACTACACGCCAAATGGATTGATCCGACAGGAAACCGGCTTCGACGGTCGACGCACCGCGTATGCCTACGACCTCAATGGTCATCTGCTGGAAAAAACCGAATTCGGCGACGATGGGTCGCGACTGATTACCGCCTATCAACGTGATTCTGCGGGACGCCTGCTGGTCAAAACCCTGCCCGATGGGGTTAACGTCGAATACCGCTACGACAGCCTCAGTCGACTGGTCAATGTCGATGATGGCCACGACCACCCGCTGGAATTCGAATACGACGCCCAGGATCGCCTGATCACCGAGCATCAGGGCTGGGGCACCTTGCATTATCGCTATGACGCCTGTGGCCAGCTCAACCATGTGCGTTTGCCGGACAACAGCAAACTCGATTACCGGCGCGCCAAGGGTGGCGCACTCATCGCCATCGACCTGAATGGCGCCCGACTGACGTCGCATACCGTTCTCGCCGGCCGCGAACAAAACCGTCAACAAGGTCTGTTGCTCAGCGACTACCAGTACGACGACCAGGGTCGCCTGAAAGCCCACAGCGTCCGCCAAAACCGACAATCGCTGTATCGCCGCGACTATGCCTACACCGCCAACGGCAACCTCGATCACATTGCCGACACGCGACTCGGCCAACGCAACTACCAATACGACCCTCTTGACCGCCTGATCCGCGTCCATCACTCCCGCGACCACCAACCGGAAACCTTCGCCCACGACCCGAGCGGCAACCTGCTGATGCAGGGTCGTCCAGGCCCGACCACCCTCAACGGCAACCGCCTGCTGATGCAAGGCGATCGGCACTACGACTATGACGCCTTCGGCAACCTGATTCGCGAACGGCGAGGCACAGCCCAAAAACTCGTCACTGAATACCGTTACGACTGCCAGCATCGGCTGATCGGCGCCACCCTGCCCAACGGCAGCCAGGCAAGCTACCGCTACGACGCCTTCGGCCGCCGCATCAGCAAAACCGTCGACGGCAAAACCACCGAATTCTTCTGGCAGGGCGACCGCCTCGTCGCCGAAAGCAGTCACGAGCATTACCGCAGTTACCTCTACGAACCCGGCACCTTCCGCCCTCTGGCCATGCTCGACGGCAAAGGCCCGCGCAAAGCGTGCCCGTTTTATTACCAACTCGACCACCTCGGCACCCCCCAAGAACTCACCGACTACAGCGGCGACATCGTCTGGGCCGCCCAGTACACCGCCTATGGCCGCCTCACCCGCCTCAGTCGCGACACCTATCAAGTGCTTGATCAGCCACTGCGCTTCCAGGGGCAATACTTCGATGCGGAGACGGGGCTGCATTACAACCGGCATCGTTACTACAATCCGGAGGTTGGACGGTACCTGACGCAGGATCCGCTCAAGCTGGCGGGCGGGTTGAATGGGTACCGGTACGCGCTGAACCCGACGGGGTGGGTTGATCCGTTGGGGTTGAATGATTGTCCGGGGGTGGGTGGGTGTAAGAGGCCGGTGGCTGGGGATGGGGATCCGGCTGGGAAGGTGGGGGTTGATGAGGGGGGCCCGAAAGTCCCACCCCAAAAGAAAAGAATTATTATTTGTACCGCGGTGACGGTCGAGAACCATGGGAGATTTTTGAGGCTGGATTTGAACCATTGGGGGACAGTAAAGATTTATATCTGCACGCTTTGGATAACCGAAGTCCTCCTAGCTACTTTGTCAGCACCTCGATTGAAGAGAAAGAGGCAAAAATATTTGCCACAGGTTACGGACTTGCCGACGGATATGTTTATGTATTAAAAAACATTCGCGGAATCGATGTAAATAAAGAGCTAGGCATCCTGTCGCCGCATAGACGCGAGGTTGAAATAGCATTTCCAGGAGGAATAAAAAATCACGATATTGTCGGCGCCACGCCTGTATACGATGACGGCAGTTACAAAGGCTATTCAATACCCAATCCGTTTAGGAAATAATGATGAAACCAATTGAGATATTCATAAATACCCAAGGGGTGGTAGAGACTGCCACAGTCGAATGCGATAGAAAAAAACTCACCCTCACATTCACAATGCAAAACGGCTTAAAAAAAACCTATTCCGCTTATGACCTTTACGCATGCTTTGGCATGTTGAGAGCCGACCATCCTGAGATAAAGTTTTTATGTAAGGGTGCCAAATTAAATGTTCACCCTTCACGAATGTCTTCTCAAATGTCAAACGGCTTAGTCGCATATGAACTTAAGCTTGGAATCCCCAGCGAAGAAGAGGACATAGTAAGAATTTTTGACTACGACGACGAAAGCATTACCAGCAACATCGAGGAACAAAGAGCTTTTTATAAAAAATGGATTGACTCCTTAGCAATTTCATCGACAGAAGAAACTGATGAGAACCCTCTAAAAAACAACCAGTAATATATTTATCTAAATTTATCAAAATATTTCTTGGCGACCAGAAAATTTCGTAACAGCCAAGCGAAACCTATAAATTCTCATAATACAAAATCACAATTAAAAACTATCAACCACTTTTTCAACTTCTGAAATAAAACCTTCAACTCACAGAGTAAACACCATGAAACACCACATAAAACTAAAAATCGGAAACATCATTGAAACCGCCACGTTAAACGAGAGTTTCAGCTCGCTAACATTCTCACGAAAAAATGGATTTAAGAAAACCTACACAGATCACGACCTATATTTATGCCTAGCACAAATCCGACAAGAATTCCCTGATATAGAATTCCTTTGTAAAGGAGCAAAGATTAATGTATTTCCATCACGAATGTGCTCCCAGATGAGCAATGGCGCAGTAGCGTATGAATTGACAATGGGAAAGCAGGCACTGAGAAGCGATGTGGTGCATATATTTGACTATGAGGAAAACAATCTGACAAACGACCCAAATGTGCAGAAAGACTTCTTTTTGCGCTGGGTTGAGTCTGATATTTCGGAGGAATGATGCCGGGATCTTTTCAAGAGCTATCAGGATGGATCCTCGACAAAATGGCGAGGATCCCGGCGTCTTAACTCGGTTCCCCCGAACAATCATCCCCGGCAATATCCGGATCCGCCTCAACATCACCACGCTTCACACCAACATCCGGCACCTGCTCCACTGCAGTGTCGTCATCATCAGGCGGACGTTGATCTCGACTCAACGAATCGGTAGGTGACGGCAGCGGGTATTCAGGGGTGTCATCGATGTCGGCGTCTTTCGGATCAGCGTTCATAAGCACCTCTCGAAGGGCCTGAAAAGCAGACCTTGAAATTTCGAGGACCCAATTAGGCGAGCGTTCGATAAAAGAGACGATCGGTCGACCTGAGCGCCAATCAGATCAATTGTCGTCTACGTCGTCTTCCTCCTCTTCTTCATACTCGATGTTTCCGACATCGCCTGCGTCATCCGAATCATTGAGCGGCACAGTCGCGTCATCCATCAGTGAACCCGGATCTTCGTTGCCCGGGTCGTTGATGAATGGAAGGCCGCTCGGGCCTTTTTCTTCCTTGCCTTCGGTTTCTGGAGTCATGGCATGCCTCACAACATTCAGGGGTGTATCACGTTCGAGGCGGCCTACGGCCAAACGTTCCGACCGCCTACGGACAGATATGAAAAACCCGGCGCTGGGAGCCGTAACGCAATCTGTAATTGAATGGACTCGCCCAAGCCTACGTTCGGCTGTGTGTAGGAGCGAGCTTGCTCGCGATGGTCGTTCAGCCACAGAAAATGTGTCGGATGTTCCATCTTCGCGAGCAAGCTCGCTCCTACACGCAGCCGAACGCAGGCTTCGCCAGCTGCTACCAAGAGGGTGTTTCGCTTGAGATTTTCTTAACTGACTGGCATTTGGCGCTGGGCCGGGGTTCTGTGATCAGTCGATGTCGAATTAACGATGTTTATATTTGTGCTTATGTTTGTGGCCGCCACCGGAATGGGAGCCGCCATTGTCACTGCCCAGGTTGTTGCCGACCGCGCCACCCGCCGCGCCACCCAGGCCTGCGCCGATGGTCGAACCGGTTGAGCCGCCGAGGCTATTGCCGATCACCGAACCACCCGCCGAGCCTAACCCTCCGCCCACCGCTGCTTCTGTGCGACTGCCCTTCTTCGCACCCACTGCGCTACCGGCCGCGCCGCCCACGCCGGCGCCAATCGCCGCGCCGGTGCTGCCGCCCATTTGTCCGCCCACTACGTTACCGAGTGCACCACCAAGACCACCGCCCACTGCGGCGGTGCCGTCACCGGCCGCCATCGCGCCCTGGGCGACCAAAAGTCCAAAAACAAACGCAGACAACGTCAAACGTCGAGCACTTAAACTTTTAACTTTCTTGCCGCTGGCTTCCGGTGTCATGGTGTGCGTCCTTTCTTCATGGGGTATATGGGATTCGAGGCGCTGGAGTTAGAAACGTTCATAAACCAAAAAGCCCGGCATCAAGCCGGGCTTTTTAAGCTGATCGATCAGGATCAGTGACCCTTGTGACCTTTAGCCAGATTGCTGCCTACGCCGCCGCCCAATGCGCCACCCAGGCCTGCACCAATGGTGGAACCGGTCTTGCCGCCCAGGCTGTTACCGATGATCGAACCACCGGCCGCGCCGACACCGCCACCAATGGCTGCTTTAGTGCGGCTGCCTTTGCGTGCTGTAACAGCACTGCCCGCCGCGCCCGCCACGCCAGCGCCGATTGCTGCGCCGGTGCTGCCGCCCATTTTCTGGCCAACCACATTGCCCAACGCGCCACCCAGACCGCCACCCAGCGCGGCAGTGCCGTCGCTAGCAGCCATCGCCCCTTGAGCAACCAAAAGCCCCAAAACCAGAGCGGGCAGTGTTAAACGCATGACGTAAACCTCAAAAAATAGAGAACCGAAAGGCCGGGGATTAAATGCTCTAGAGAAGGTAGCGTCCACACAAAAATCCGTCGCCACCTCGCTAATCGCGTCGATTGGACAGCTTTTATGGAAAAGGTTTTATGACAGGCAAAAAAAAAGCCCGCTGGGGAACGGGCCAGGTGTTGCTTTCTAACGGATGAGCTGAGCCTACGTAGCGCGGTGTGAAAAGTTTGTGAAAGTCGCAACGTCCAACATTTCCAGTCACCCCACCCTTCAGGCTTGAAAAAACCCCGCTAGATGGCGGGGTTGGTCTGGTGGTGGATTACTTCCTGACAGGAGTCGCTACCTTGGGCAAAAATTTCGCCTTCGGCCCCTGGGGCGCCATAGATTTCATCTTGCCGAGCTTGGCCTCATCATCACCAAAGCCCACCACATATTCGGTCTGGCCACACTGCACGCAATTGTTGATCGGAAATTCTGCCCCATCGTCTTCGATATACGGATCAGCCATATTTCGCCCCTCTCAAAAGCGGGATCGATACCGGCAAGCCCTTTTTGCCTGGAAAATATCGACCACCAAGCTTTTGAGACTAGCCGGTCATTACTGGACTTGTAATTCAGTTGCCTGTGCGCCCGACGAATGGCCTGTTTCTGACTGACCTCAACAGGCCTCAAGGCAACCGGGATAAATACTCGGCCAACGCGTCAAACGCCGGCAACGTAACGGGGTCGTTGGCCGAATTGCTGGCGACTGGATGCGACGCGTAGCGAACAATCACCATCTCGGCCTTCGGGTCGACATAGATGCGTTGCCCATGGACCCCGCGCGCCATAAATGCCCCGCCGTCCTTGTTCGTCACCCACCACATCGACCGGTAACTCCAGCCTTTCAGCAGCTCATAACCCGCCTGGGCGAAGGCCTTTTTGTCGCCGCCTCGGCGTATATCGTCCACCACTGTTTTCGGCACGATTTGCTCACCGTTGTACGTGCCGTCATTGCGCAACATCTCGCCAAACCGTGCCAGATCCCGCAGCCCTGTATTCAACCCGCCACCCGCAAACGGGGTGCCGATGGAATCCACCGTGAAATAGGCATCCTGCTCAGCCCCCAGCCGACTCCAGATCCGTTCCGACAACAACTGTGCAACGTTGCGTCCAGTGACTCGAGCGATCACCCAACCCAATACATCGGTGTTCACGGTCTTGTAGCCGAACGCGCTGCCGTGTTTGCCTTGCAGCTGTACCGTTTGCAAAAACTCGTAGTAACTTCGCGGCCCGGTGTAGTCCTTGGGCTTGGGCAAAGGGCTACCAGCCTTGGCATGAGCCCAGACTTCAGCGTTCGGGTCCGCGTAATCCTCGCTGTACTTGAGCGCGGTCGTCATGTTGAGGACCTGGCGCACCGTCGCGCTACCAAACGCCGAAGCCGTCAGTTCGGGGACATAGTCGGCAACGCGTTTGTTCGCGTCGATTCGCCCTTCAGCCACCAACATCGCCCCCAGTGTGCCAATCACGGATTTGGTCACCGACATCGCTGCATGCTGGCCTTCAGGTTTCAACACGCCGAAGTAGCGTTCGTAGACAACTTTCCCGCGATGCATCACCACAATGCCGTCGGTGTAAGTGGTCGCGAGGGATTGTTCCCAGGTCATCGACGCCTTCGCCCCGAGCGGGGTAAAGCTGATGGCATCGATGTCTTTGCGCAGCGCGAACGCCAATGGAACCGGCGCATCGACTCCTCGAGATACATTGATCGTTGGCATCAGTTGGCGGAAATTCGAGACACTCCAGCGCATCGCCGGGAACCGGAAATAGCTGCCATCTTCGAAGCGCACCGTGCGATCGGCTGGCGGTGGAGAGCCAACCATCCAGCCTAGCTTTGCCGGATCGCTGGCGGCGGCGTCGGGGAAGGTTGTAGAGGCGGTGACCAGCGAAGGCATGAAGCACATCAAGAGTACGGTGATGAGCCGGGTATCAAGGAGGGCAGTAGCACGGGGCTTGGGCATGAAAGTCGATTCCATTCGAGGGGCTTCGGCAGTCTAACAGGGGCGCGGTAACGAGCCTTTAGATCGGCCTGTTTCAAGAAGGTGATGGCTCGCCAAGAGGAATATGGCGGGTTACATAGCTGATTAGCTTCTGCAGACTCGTCGTGATCGGCTCATGGCTCGTATCAAGGGCCAGTTCGGGATGTTCCGGCACTTCGTAAGGCGCGCTGACACCGGTGAACTCCAGCAACTCGCCGGCATGGGCCTTCTTGTACAACCCCTTGGGGTCACGGGCTTCGCAGGTCGCAAGGTCGGCGGCGATATGAATTTCATGGAACATCGGGCCGATTGCATCACGTGCGCGTGCGCGATCCTCGCGGTAGGGTGAGATGAACGCGGTAATGCAGATCAGACCGGCATCGGCAAACAAGGCCGCGGTCTCGCCGACGCGGCGGATGTTCTCGGTTCGGTCTATGGCGCTGAAGCCGAGGTTCGCATTCAGGCCTTTGCGCACATTGTCGCCATCCAGCACGTAACAGGAATAGCCCAGCTTCGTCAGAGCGAGTTCCAACGCCATGGCCAAGGAGGACTTACCCGAAGCGGACAGTCCGGTCAGCCACAATACCGCGCCGCAGTGGCCATAGTGCGCTTTGCGGTCCGACGCACTCAGCGCGTGCGGTACGGCAGTCAGGTTTTTATTCATCTTCAAGGACTCGAGGAACACGGCAGAGGGGGTAGAAGTAACTCCGGCCAGCGACGAGCCCAGTCGCTTTCATGGCTCATGCCCGGCACAATTTGACTATGCACGCAGATGCACCATCACCGGCAGTCGGGAAAACACCAGGCGCGTCATCGACCCTGCCGCTATACCCGACTGACGCTGACGGTGGGGGGCCAGCCGGCTACTTTATCTGGACATGCGCTGGCGGCACCGTGATGTTGCCAGCGGCCCAGGCGTCCTCGCGGCTGGCGATTGCCGTGGCGATCGATTGCACTTGGGTCGATTGCACTTGATCCGGCAGCGGGTCGAGCCCAGCGCTGGCGAAGATCTGCCCGTACGCGTTACGCAAATCGGCGTACGACAGGTCGCGACGCAGGTCGGCTTGCAAAGTGTTCAGTTCGCCCTGGATCAGCTCCAGCTCGCCGATACCCGCAGCTTGATGGCGGTTACGTAACTGGCCAAGAATCTGCCCGTCAATGTTCGACAGCTGCTGGTTGGTCTGGAACTGACGCAGCGCTTCGCGGTAGTTGGCATTAGCCACGTAGAGCTGCGCGAGAACCGCGATCGACATTGCCTGACGGCGCGCCTTGGCCACTTCTTCACCGGCCTTGGCAACGTCGATGGCCGCCGGGGCGGAGATCACGTTGAACAGGTTCCAGGTGACTTTAACCCCATAGTCGGCCCACTTGTCGTTAACCAGGAACGAGTTGCTGTCGTAATGCCCGCCGGCGGAGAATTCCAGCCCCGGCAGCAGCCGCAGCATGGCTTTACGAGTTTCGGCGGCACTGATGCGCGTCTGATAATCCTGCTCGCGCAGTTCAGGACGGCTGGCCAGCGCCTCTTGCTCAAGGTTGGCCATACCGACCTTGAGCTCCGGAATCGGGTAGTCCTCCGGCGTCGCCAACGTCAAGTCTGTGCCCATCGGCAGGTTGATCAGGGTCGCCAGTTCGGTTTTCGCCAACGACAGCGCCCGCCGCTGCTCTTCGAGCTGGCGCGTGGCTTCGATCAACGAACGCTGGTATCCCAAAGCCTGCACCGGGTCACCGATGCGCTGCTCGCTCATGCTCTGACTGTTGTTGCGTGCTGCATCGACTCGCGCCATCAGGCTGTCGATCTGCTTGAGCAGGCGCTCAGCGGCCACCGCCCGCCAATAGGCCGAGCGCACGTCCTGAACGATGGTGTTGACGACCTTGCGCCGACGTTCCTGAACTATCAGCCGTTGATCGCCCTGCTGCTTGGCGTTGATATAGCTGACACCGAAGTCGAGGACGTTCCACACCATGGTCAGGTCGGCAACTCTGCGGTCGCGGTCCTGAGAGGTCGATGGTTCCAGGGATTGGGCGCCGGTGCTCACGCTCTGGCTGCTGGAGCCGCTGGTGTTGTTGCGCCCCACATAGCCCGCGTCGAGGGCCATGCGCGGCAGCATGTCGAAACTGGCGAGGTCGAGCTGGCGCTTGGCCAACGCCTCTTCCATGATTTTCAACCGGCCTTCAAGGTTGTATTTCACCGCGCGGGCCATGGCCTGGTGCAGGGTCAATGGGCCGCTGAGGGGTTCCTGATCCCGGTACATGCTCAGCAGATCGCTTTTGGCGCGCTGCTCGCTGACGCCGCGTTCAATTGGTTCACTGGTCACCGCACATCCGCTGACCGCCAGCGCCAGCAAGCTGGCGCCGAATAGTTTCTGACTCTTTTTCATCCTTGTTTTACCCCAGGGTGTCGCACAATTTTAGTTTTTTGTCAGGCCTGCATTTCGCTGATGCCGACCTGTTTCAGAGCTGCAGCCAATGCCTGGATCTGCTGCTTCTCAGTGTTTTCAAGTTGTTGAAGTTGCTCTCCCAGGGTCAATGCACCGAAAACACCGTGCAGCCCCTGAGCAGCATCGCCGGTGCGCTGGATCGACCTGTCGCCGAACCCGTTGAGTGAACTGTCGCCACTGCTCGATTCGTGGCTGAACAGACTCGACAGCGTGCTGGCACCAAACACCCCGCCATCACCGCCACCAAAACCCAGGAAGCCGTGGCCGGAACCCTCCCCGCCGCTGTCGCTGCTACTGAACACCTGAGCGATAAAGCTTGAGCTCAGTGCGCCACGACTGATGAAAATATCCCCCAGTGGGCGGATGCCATCGCCCAGTACCCGCTGTTCGAACAGCGGCGCAAACGTTAGCGGTGAACCGAGATTACCGTTTGGTGGCGTGAAGATAATCGGCTGCAACGGCACGTCTGGCGCACGCTGCGGCGGTGCCGGGTTGCTGATCTGCGGGTCGCCGGCCGAGACCACGACGCTCGGTGGTGTCACCGCAGGCACTGCGGTCAGCGTGTTGATTGCGAAGTTGTTGGAAATTGCTACGCCAGTGCCTGCGTTCCCGGCGCGATCGGTCACATTGCTGCTGTCCAGCCCGATGAAGTTGGTCGTATCGTTGATATTGGCCGTCGGGGTCAGCGTGGCGGTCCAGGTCTTGCCTCCATTGCTGCTGCTCAGGTTGGTGAGAATGCCGTTGGCCACACTGATGTCGGACAAATCGAAATGCTCCACCGCTTCGCTGAAGGTGAAGGTCACCTGCGAAGTCTGGCCGATGCCCAGGTTCGGGTTGTCGATGACGATGGTCGCGGTGGGGCGATCACTGTCCAGCGCATAGTTGTTGGAGATGGCCAGTCCTGTCCCGGCATTGCCTGCAGCGTCGGTTACGGTGCTGTTGTCGAGCACAATCAGGTTGGTCGCGTCAGTCACGTTTACTGTCGGAGTGAACGTCGCGGTCCAGGTCTTGCCACCGTCACTGCTGGCCAGGTTGGACAGTACACCGTTGGTCACGCTCAGGTCGGACAGATCAAAACCGGTCACCGCTTCGCTGAAGGTGATGGTCACCTGCGAGGTCTGGCCGATGCCCAATAGAGGATTGGCCACCACAATGGTCCCGGTGGGATTATCGGAGTCGAGCACGTAGTTGTTGGACAGGGTAACGCTACTGCCAGTGTTACCGGCGCTATCCAGCACATTGGCGGTGTCGAGCACGATCTGGTTGGTGGCATCGTTGATAGTGGCGGTCGGCGTCAGGGTCGCAGTCCAGGTCTTGCCACCGTCGCTGCTCAGCAGATTGGACAACGTGCCATTGGCCGCGCTGAGGTCGGACAGCGTGAAACCACTGACCGTCTCACTGAAGGTGATGGTCACCTGCGAAGTCTGGCCAATGCCCAGCAGCGGGTTGGCCACCACAATGGTTGCGGTTGGACGCTGGGTGTCGATGGCGTAGTTGTTCGAATCGGTGCTGCCGCTGCCAACGTTACCGGAAGCGTTTTGCACACCGGTATTGTCCAGGGTGATCAGGTTGGTCGAATCGGTAATGCTGGCGCTCGGGGTAAAGGTCGCCGTCCAGGTCACGCCGCCATCGCTGCTGCTGACTGCGGTCAGCGTACCGTTGGCGATGCTCAGGTCAGCGTTGCTGAAGCCGCTCACCGCCTCGGAAAAGGTGATGGTCACCAGCGAGGTTTCGCCGATGTTTAGCGCGTTGTCGGCCACCACAATGGTCGCCGTCGGGCGCACGGTGTCGATGGTGAAGTTGCCCGAGTCGGTGGTGCCGCTACCGGCGTTGCCGGCCAGGTCACTCACGCCACTGTTGTTCAGGGTGATGAGGTTGGTCGTATCGTTGATGCCCACGGTCGGGGTGAAGGTGGCGGTCCAGGTCACGCCGCCATCGCTGGAGCTGACGTTGGTCAGAGTGCCGTTGGGCACGCTCAGGTCGCTGTTGTCGAAACCGCTCACTGCCTCGGAGAAAGTAATGGTCACCAGCGAAGTCTCGCCCACGGCCAGGGCCGGATCGGCGACTACGATGGTTGCGGTCGGCCGCTGGCTGTCGACGGTGTAATTGTTGGAATCGACGGTGCCAGTGCCCGCGTTGCCCGCCAGATCACTGACGCCCGCGCTGTTCAATTGAATGAGGTTGGTGGTGTCGGTAATTGCGGCGGCCGGGGTCAGGGTCGCGGTCCAGGTGATGCCGCCATCACTGCTGCTCACCGCACTCAGCGTACCGTTGTCGATCGTCAGATCCGCATTGCTGAAACCGGTCACTGCCTCGGAGAAGGTGATGGTCACCAGTGAAGTTTCGCCGATGGCCAACGCAGTGTCTGTCACCACGATGGTCGCCGTCGGACGCACGGTGTCGATGGCGTAGTTGTTCGAATCGGTGCTGCCTGTACCGACGTTGCCGGAACCGTTCTGCACGCCGGTATTGTCCAGAGTGATCAAGTTAGTGGCGTCAGTAATGGCGTTGCTCGGGGTAAAGGTCGCCGTCCAGGTCACGCCGCCATCACTGCTGCTGACCGCGGTCAGCGTGCCGTTGGCAACCGTCAGGTCAGCGTTGCTGAAGCCGCTCACCGCCTCGCTGAAAGTGATCGTCACCAGCGAGGTTTCGCCGATGTTCAGCGCGTTGTCGGCCACCACGATGGTTGCGGTCGGGCGCACGGTGTCGATGGTGAAGTTAGCGGAATTGGTGATCCCGCTGCCCGCATTGCCGGCCAGATCGGCCACGCCACTGTTGTTCAGGGTGATGAGGTTGGTGGTGTCGTGAACGCCGGTGGTGGGCGTGAAGGTGGCGGTCCAGGTAGTGCCTCCATCACTGCTGCTGACGGCGGTCAGGGTGCCGTTGGGCACGCTCAGGTCGCTGTTGTCGAAACCGGTTACCGCTTCACTGAAGGTGATGGTCACTAACGAAGTCTGACCGGCTGCCAGCGTTGGCGAGGCGACCACAATGGTTGCGGTCGGGCGCTGGCTGTCGATAGTGTAAGTATTGGAGTCGGTGGTAGCGGTACCGGCGTTGCCGGACAGGTCGGTAATCCCGGTGTTATCCAGAGCGATCACATTGCCGCTGTGGGTGACGCCGTTCACCGGGCTCAGTGTGGCAGTCCATGTCACGCCACCATCGCTGCTACTCACCGCACTCAGCGTACCGTTGTCGATTGTCAGATCGGCGTTGGTAAAACCGCTGACCGCCTCGGAGAAGGTGATGGTCACCAACGAAGTCTGACCGATCCCCAACGCAGTGTCTGTCACCACGATGGTCGCCGTCGGACGCACGGTGTCGATGGCGTAGTTGTTCGAATCGGTGCTGCCTGTACCGACGTTGCCGGAACCGTTCTGCACGCCAGTATTGTCCAGGGTGATCAGGTTGGTGGCGTCGGTAATGGCGTTGCTCGGGGTAAAGGTCGCCGTCCAGGTCACGCCGCCATCGCTGCTGCTGACCGCGGTCAGCGTGCCGTTGGCAATCGTCAGGTCGGCGTTGCTGAAACCGCTCACCGCCTCGGAAAAGGTGATGGTCACCAGCGAGGTGTCACCGATTTTCAAGGCGTTGTCGGCCACCACGATGGTCGCGGTCGGGCGCACGGTATCGATGGTGAAGTTACCGGAATTGGTGGTGCCGCTGCCCGCATTGCCGGCCAGGTCGGCCACGCCGGCGTTGGCCAGGGTGATCAGGTTGGTCGTATCGTTGATGCCCGCAGTCGGCGTGAATGTGGCGGTCCAGGTGATACCGCCGTCACTGCTGCTGACCGCGGTCAGGGTGCCGTTGGGGATCGTCAGGTCGGCGTTGGTGAAGCCGGTCACCGCCTCGCTGAAGGTGATAGTCACCAGCGAGGTTTCACCGGCAGCCAACGTCGGGTCGGCCAGCACGATCGTGGCGGTCGGACGCTGGGTGTCGATGGCGAAGTTATTCGAGTCGGTGCTGCCGGTCCCGGCGTTGCCAGACAGGTCGGCCACGCCGGTGTTGTCCAGGGTGATCAGGTTAGTGGCGTCGGTGGTGCTGGCGCTCGGGGTAAAGGTCGCCGTCCAGGTGATCCCGCCATCGCTGCTGCTGACCGCCGTCAACGTGCCATTGGCAATCGTCAGGTCGGCGTTGGTAAAACCGCTGACCGCCTCGGAGAAGGTGATGGTCACCAACGAGGTTTCGCCGATTTTCAACGCGTTGTCGGCGACCACGATTGTCGCGGTCGGGCGTACGGTGTCGATGGCGTAGTTGTTGGAGTTGGACGTACCCAGGCCAATATTGCCCACCGCGTTTTGCACACCGGTGTTGTCCAGGGTGATCAGGTTGGTGGCGTCAGTAATGGCGTTGCTCGGGGTGAAGGTCGCCGTCCAGGTCACACCTCCATCGCTGCTGCTCACCGCAGTCAGCGTGCCGTTGGCAATGGTCAGATCGGCGTTGGTAAAACCGGTAACCGCCTCGCTGAAGGTGATGGTCACCAGCGAGGTGTCACCGATTTTCAAAGCGTTGTCGGCGACCACGATGGTCGCGGTCGGGTGCGCGGTGTTGACCACGTAGTTGCCCGAGTCGGTGGTGCCGCTGCCGGTGTTGCCGGCCAGGTCACTGACCCCCGTATTGCTCAAGGTGATCAGGTTGGTCGCATCCGCTACCCCGTCGGCCGGGGTGAAGGTCGCGGTCCAGGTGATGCCGCCGTCGCTGCTGCTCACCGCGCTCAACGTGCCGTTGGCGATGCTCAGGTCGGCGTTGGTGAAGCCGCTCACCGCCTCGCTGAAAGTGATGGTCACCAGCGAGGTTTCACCGGCAGCCAATGTCGGGTCGGCCACCACAATCGTGGCGGTCGGACGCTGGGTGTCGATGGCGAAGTTGTTCGAGTCGGTGCTGCCGCTCCCCGCATTACCGGCCAGGTCGGTGACGCCGGTATTGTCCAGGGTGATCAGGTTAGTGGCGTCAGTGGTGCTGGCACTCGGAGTAAAGGTCGCCGTCCAGGTGATGCCGCCGTCACTGCTGCTCACGGCAGTCAGGGTGCCGTTGGCAATGGTCAGGTCGGCGTTGGTGAAGCCGGTCACTGCCTCGCTGAAGGTAATGGTCACCAGCGAGCTCTGGCCGATGGCTAACGCCGTGTCCGCAATCACGATGCTCGCCGTCGGGCGCACGCCATCGATGGAATAGTTGTTGGACGTGGTGGTGCCGGAGCCGGCGTTGCTCGCCAGGTCCTGTACGCCGGTGTTGTCCAGGGTGATGTGGTTGCTGGCGTTGGTGATGTTGGTCGTCGGGGTGAAGGTCGCGGTCCAGGTGATGCCGCCGTCGCTGCTGCTCACCGCACTCAGGGTACCGTTGGCAATCGTCAGGTCGGCGTTGGTGAAACCGGTCACCGCTTCGCTGAAGGTAATGGTCACGGGTGAGGTCTGGCCGATGCCCAGGCTGGTCGTGCCGACCACAATGGTCGCCGTCGGCCGTAGGGTGTCGACCGCATAGGTGTTCGAATTGGTCGTGCCGCTACCGGCATTGCCCGCCGTGTCACTGACCCCGGCATTACTCAGGGTTATCACGTCGCCGGTATGGGAAACCGTTGAGGTCGGGGTCAGGGTCGCGGTCCAGGTGATGCCGCCGTCGTTGCTGCTCACCGCGCTCAAGGTACCGTCGGCAACCGTCAGGTCGGCGTTGGTGAAACCGGTCACCGCTTCGCTGAAGGTAATGGTCACCAGGGACGTTCCCCCGATGTTCAGCGCACTGCTGGCGACCACGAGACTCGCGGTCGGTCGCACAGTGTCGACCGCATAGGTGTTGGACGTGGTCGTGCCGGTGCCGGCGTTGGTCGCGGTATCGGTATAGAGGGTGTTGTCCAGGGTAATGACGTTGCCGCTGCTGTTGTTACCGGCGGTCGGCGTCAGGGTCGCGGTCCAGTGGATGTTGTCGCTGGTGGTCAGGTTGCTCAGGGTACCGTTGGATGCCGACATGTCCGCCAGGCTGAAACTGCTCACCGCTTCGCTGAACGTAATGTTCACTGTCGAGTTGACCGTGGTGCTCAACGTCGGAGCAACGACTGTGACGGTCGCAGTCGGGCGCACGGTATCGATGGCATAGTTGTTGGACGAGGTGGTGCCGGTCCCCGCCGTGCTCGTCGACACGCTGCTGACGCCGGTATTGTCCAGGACGATGTGGTTGGTGGCGCTGGTGGTGCCCGCGCTGGGGGTGAAGGTCGCGGTCCAGGTGGTGCCGCCGTCGCTGGAGCTGACCGAGCTCAGGGTGCCGTTGGAAATCGTCAGATCGGCGTTGGTGAACCCAGTCACCGCCTGGTTGAAGGTAAAGGTCACTAAGGAGGTGCTGCCGATGTGCTGGGCGGTGTTGCTGAATACGATGGTCGCGGTCGGGGCCGGATTGTAAGCGGTGTTCGCCGTTGCGCCGACATCGTTGAACAGGCCGTTGACTGCTGTTGGTTTGTTGCCTGCCGAGGCGCCGGTGGCCAAGCCACCGTTACCACTGGCACCGGTGTTGGACGCACCGCCCAGGGCCGCGAAGTTGGACGCCGTGATCAATACCGTGCCTTTGTTCCAGATGGCACCGACACCCAGGCCCCCGTCACCGCCATTCAGAGCAGTGCCGCTGCCGCTCGCCGAGCCGCCACCGCCGCCGCCGCCGGCACCGATGTTACCGGTAATCGAGCTAGTGCCGACGATGGTCAGGGTGGCGCCGCTGGCGTTGTAGATACCGCCGGCCGCTCCGCCGCCCTTGCCACCGGCACCATTCCAGCCGGAACCACCACCACCACCGCCGATCGACAAGGCGCCAGAGGCCGCTGTGCCGCCAGCGGAACCGTTGGTATAACCGTAGATGCCGGTCGAACCGGCACCACCGCTGCTCGAACCGCCGTGGCCGCCCATGGTTCTGTAGCCCCCCCGTGCCACCCTGGTTGGCGGTGCCCGCAGTTCCGGCGTAGACACCGCTCCCGGAGCCGGTAATGCCACCATGCCCGCCGTTGCCCCCGCCCACCGCGCCACCACCGCCACCGCCACCGCCGACATCGCCACCGGTCACACCACCGCCACCACCGCCACCCGAGGCTGCGTTCGCTGTCACGCTGACGTTATTCAGGGTCAGGTCACCGAAGTTACTGATCCCCGCCCCCAACAAATTGGCCGCGGTAGTACCGTTACCGCCATTGCCGCCGTTGCCGGCCATCAGTCCGTTGGTGATGATCAGACCGTCGAGGGTCGCAGTGACCCCGGCATTGACCTGGAGCACCCGGGTCTTGTGCTGACCGTTGAGGGTCACATCGGCAATGCCGTCATGGTTCAGATCACCCTCAACCGTGACGTTCTTGGTGATGGTCAGTTGCGAGTTCAGATTGATAGTCATGGTGGTGCTGAAGGTAACCGTGTCACCCGCCACGGCATCGATCAGGTCCTGACGCAACGAGCCGACCCCACTGTCACCGTTGTTGGTGACCGTCAGGGTCGCGAGGCCGTACTGATAGGCGGCCATGGACTGGGCCGACAGCACGTTGTGGCTCTCGATGGTGCCGGTGGCGATTTCCAGGTTCCAGTCGCCACCCAGACCGGTACGGTTGGTCGACGCGGCAATATCACGCCCAGTGTATTGCGCCAGAGAGTCGACAAAGCTGATGCCCTTTTCACCTGCGGCGGTGTTGCAGGCGTAGATCAGAATGTCGCCGCCGACGTTCATGTCCTTGCCGATCTCGGCCAGCACGGCGCTGCGGGCCGCCACGTTATCGGCCGACAGGTAAGTGTCGCCCAGCCACAGGTCGCCGGTATTCCCGTGGGCGATGATTTCCACGGTACTCACACCGTGATGGGTATCCAGATAATCAGCGATTTGCTGCAAACCATCCTTGGTCGGGTCGAGCTGGACCACCTGGGTGCCGGGTGCCACGCCTTTGAGCAGGCTATCGGCGTCCTTGATGCGCGAGTCGACGAACACCACGCTCTGGCCGGGTACGGCGGTGGGCGTCGCAGCAGGCGCAGGCGTAGCCGCTGATGTGTTGTCCGTCTGGCCGTGGGTGTCCTTGCTGGCCACCGGGTGGTCGGCAACCGGTGCCTTGGCAGCGTCCGCCGTGGCGTGGCTGTCAGCTTGGGCGGCGGTATCGGCCACCGTGGCCGCCACTGCGCCGTCGAACAGCATTCGCGGCTCCAGGGACATGATCAATGGCGATACCAGGACGCGTGCGCCTTCCGTGACCCGCGATTTGCCTTTGCTCCACCACATGCTGCTCACCCAGACTCGAACGCTCTTACCGCGCAAATGAAAACGCCACGATCAACTGATCGCGGCGTCGGCTTTCATACGAATGACATTGGCAGCGCTGGCAGAGCCATCGAGCCAAAAGGACAGTTCAGCGTATTGCGCAAATAGGTCCGGCGGCAGAATGGTGCGCCGTGACTCCAGGGAAACCCTGGATCTGACTTTGTGCAGACCTGCAACCCCAAGTGCCTGGTCGAACTCAGGCGCATCGTAGGCCAGGTGGTTGAAATCATGTTCGAACCAGGGTTCGCCGATGAAATCGTAGATCAACCGCATGACCCGTTCGGGGGCCTGGGTCAGCAGGTCGTAATCGACGATCAGCAACGACTCGGCGTGCTCGCCGTAATAGGCTTCCTTGAGCGCAGCCCAGGCAAATCCCACCAGGCGATTGCGCTGCGCCAGCGTTTCGCAGCGGCTGTACACCGTGTTGCGCTCGACCGCATCGCCGAACAGTTTGGTATTTTCAAAAGGATTGGCGCGATACAACCGTTCAAGGCTGTCCATGACCCAGGCGACATTGCGCACGCAGGCGATGACCTTGGCCTGGGGAAACAGATCGTTCAGCGCCGGGAGCCGCGAGCTCCATTGGCGATTGGTGTCGAAGACGATCTGCTTATCGGCCTTGTCGGCGTAGTAGGAATCGAACAGCCCCCGCAGCAAGCGACGGCGCAACGGTGTGTCGATCACCGCACCGAACTCGCTGCCGGCACTGCACTGATCGAGAATGCCGCTGAACAGGGCACCGACGGGGCTGGTCATACCGGCGTGAAAACGCGGGTTCTGCAAGAGGATCGCAGAAAGCAGGGTCGAGCCTGAGCGCGGCAAGCCGGAAATAAAATGGAATTGCTGCAATCCTTTCACCGTAGCCTGAAGTCCCTTTGTAGGGCGAAGCATAGCTTATGCAATGCTTTCCGACTAATGGTGTTCTGATATCAAATCGAAGCAAGAACCTGTCAATAGCCGCGAAATGTCCCTGCGCTAAAAACCACTCTCCCTCACGCCCAATGCCGCCAATCGGCGCCAGGCGGTACCCAACAATGACTCACTGCGCCCCTGCAACACCACCAGACCACGCAATGGCTGCACCGGGGTGGCAATGCTGTCGAGGACTTTGAGCCGCACCGCGTATTGCGCTTGCACAGGCTCGGCGCGCTGACTTTGATCGCGGCGCACGGCGATCGGTCCGTGGTGGTCGGAGGTCAGCGCTTCCTGATCGACGACCGCCGCGCCGTTGGCGTCAATTTCAGTCAGCTCGACCGCTACCGCCGGGTGCATCGGGTCTTCGGCGATAAACCGCCCTGTCGCACCGGGTACCACCCGCCACAGCTCGGCTTCGGCCAAATAACCGCGCAGTCGCGCGCCCTCTTCGACAACTCGAACCAAGGTGTCTTTGGGCGACAGCCAACGGCCAACGGCCAGTTGCGGCAACAGATCGCGCACCTTCCCAGTCTGAGGGGCCCGCAGCAGCAGGCGTTCGCGCTGCGCCGCCAATCCTCGATACTCGGCCACCGCCTCCGCCAGCCGCTGCTCGACGATACCCGCATCAGCGGCGGTTTCGCTGCGCCCGGCCTGACGCCGCATCTGCAATTGCTGGATCTCGATTTCCCGGCGCACGATGGCCTGACGCGAATCCAGGTCCGGCGACTCAAGCTCAATCAGCACATCGCCCTGAGCAACGATCTGTCCATCGCCGACATTCAGCTGTTTGACCCGTGCCGCCACCGGCGCATGCAAGGCACTGACTCGGCCAGCCTCCAGCATGCTAGGCAGCTCCACCGCGCTGCGCCACGGCAGCACCAGCGCGACAATCACCGCCAACAACCCCAAGCCACTGAGCAACGCCCGCGGTGCATGGGCCTGTTCGCGGCGGCTCCACCATTCGCGCCACTCGCGCGCAACCGGCAAGAAGATGAACCACACCAGCTCGACCATCATCAGGAAGATCCCCAATAACTTGAAGAACAGGTGATACACCGCCAGCGCAATTCCGAAAAACAACACCGCGCGCCACAGCCACGAGCCATACCCCCACCACAGCAAACGTCGCTGCATCGATGGCGACCAGGGCTCCGGTGCCGGCGCACCGTAACCAAATAACGCCTCACGCAATCGCCAACGACACAAGGCAAATGCCCGGCCCTGGAGGTTATCCACCCCCCAGAAATCACTGAGCAAAAAATAACCATCGAAGCGCATGAACGGGTTCAGGTTGACTGCCAGCGTGGTGAGCCAGGTCGCGCTGGCGAGCATGAACGCCGCCGTACGCGCGGGTCCGTCCGGCAACAGCGACCAGGCGAGCAACGCGATACACGCCAGCAGCAATTCGGCAAGCACCCCGCCCGCGCCGATCAGCAAGCGCGCGCGACGATCATTGACCCGCCAGGCATCGCTGACATCGGTGTAAAACATCGGCAGCAGCACCATGAACGCCACCCCCATACTCTGCACCCGGCAACCGGCACGCTTGGCCATGAAGGCATGGCCGAACTCGTGACAGAGCTTGGCGAAGAACAGTGCCGCGCCAAACGCCAGCGCACCACCGAGGCTGAACAAGTGCGGGAACGTCGCGATAAAACGCTGCCAGTCCCGCAACACCAGAAACACTCCCAGGCCCAGAGTCAGTGGCAAACCGTAGCGCAGCGCACCAGGGCCAAAACGCGCGAGCCATGGCCACGCACGATTGAGGAAAGCGTCAGGGCGCCACAGTGGAATCCGGAAAAACAGGTATTGGTGCAGCAAGATCTGCCACACACTCTGACGCTGTGCGGCTGCCTTGATGCCATAACTGGCGCGTTGTTGCGGGTCGAGGGCGGAGATCAAGTCGTGGGCCCGCAAAAAACTCAGCAGATGCTCAAGCTCCGTGGCATCCAGTGGCAAACCCGGTTCGCGATTGGCGGCGCGCAGCACTTGCTCGGGATCGCCCAAAGACCAATGACGCAGCAAGCGCATGGCCGCGGCCCCGAGTTTGAAGTAGCGCCCGCGCAGCGGATCGGCCAAGGTCCAGCGCGGCGACCCGTCCAGCGCCGGAGCGGCCATCTGCAACTGTAAATCGGCGCGCAGGCTCGGTAGCGTCATCTAGAGGCCTACGCTTTGACGCAAACCGGCCAGCGGCTTGCGCAACAGATACAGCACCAATGGCGCGCGATCGCCGAAGATTTTCGCCGTACCGCGCAAGCCGATACGCGGCGGCGCTGCCTCGAAACTGGCATCGAGCCGATAAGCCAACTGCCCGCCGGCAGTCGGTTGCGCCTCGTAGGCCGAACGTTCGAGTCTGGCCAAATGACGTTGCAGTGGGTCGCTGTCGAGAAACAGCGCCACCTGTGCGCCCGGTTCCAGTGCAATGGCATCACCGACCGCCAGCTCAACGCGCAATTCCGCCTGACTCGGATCAGCGATTTCCATCAGACGCTCGCCGGTCTGCACCGGTTTTCCGGTCCAGCGCTCGGCGTCGGCGAACACCGCAATACCGTCGCGTTCGGCGCGGACTTCGCTGCGCTTGAGCAGTTCGCGGGCGTAATCGCGTTCAGCACGTTTCTGCTCAACCCTGGCAGCCAACAAATCAATTTTCGAACTCGACTCGGCGTCGGTAAAGGCGCGCTGGGCGTTAGCCTTGAGCTCGGCTTCCGCCACGCCCAAGGCACGATCGGCGACATCGGCCTGGGCTTTGAGCGTGGTGCCTTCGAAACGCAACAACAAGTCGCCGGTCTTCACACCCTGGTTGGGTTTGACGAGGAATTCGGCGATCACCCCGTCCAACGGCGCCGCCACCACCCGACCGCCGAGTGGCACGACTTCGGCCGGCGCCAGCACCGACTGACGTACCGGGATCAACAAGCCCAGCAGCAACACCGCCGCCAAGGCGACCTGGCGTTTGCGAGTCCAGCGCAGGCGCCACGGTTGACGCGGTTGCAGCGCCAGCCAGGCGTGGCTGAACGTGTCGCCCAATTGCGACAGCAGCACTTGCTCGGATGGGTTCCACGGCACATCACGAGCCAGCCACAAACCGCCAAATACCTCGCCCTGATGATCGATCATCGGCAGCCAAAACACCTGTGAAGCGGAAAGGCTTTGCCAGTCGGCCTGAATCGAGCCGCTTAACGCAGTGGCCGGTACAACCCGCGCCTGTTTTACCAGGTCGAGCTTGAACAACTGCGCCACCGCTTGTTCGACGAACGCCACAAATGGCGCATTCGGCTCTACGACGCTGACGCCCGTGACCGCGCGCACCTTGCCGGCGATCAACAGCGCCGCGTGACGAAAACCGAACAAGGCCTGGCCGTCGTTGGTCAGGCTGTAGGCCAGCTGTTCGGTTGTGCGCGCGGCGCGCGTCTGGCGCTCCAATTCCAGAAAGCGCGCAAAGACCTGCTCGGCACCGCCAGTGACGGGCGCGTTCACTTGAGCTCCGCGAAGTGCGCCGTGCCGCTCATCCCGGCCAGCAAACCGGCGGCATTGGGTAGCGTTGCGACCAGCAGCAGAGTCTGACTGCCTTCATCGATCCGCGCACCGAGGCGTTTGACCGTGGCATCGAGCGGCTGACCGGTTTCATCGGGAACGAAGCTGAAGGTCTGCCCGGGCTTGAGTTTGCCCATCCAGCGCGAAGGCACCAGCAGATGGATTTCCAGGCTGCGGTTGTCAACGATGTCCAGCAGCGGCGCACCGGCGGCGACGCTTTCATAGCGCTGGACCTTGCGTTCGACGACCTGACCGTCAAACGGCGCAACCACGCTGCAGCGTTTGACCTGAACCTGATAAACCTGGGATTGCGCCTGGGTTTCGCTGAGTTTGGCTTCGGCTCGCGCGACTTCGAAGCGCCCGACCGAGTTCAATGAAGCGAGTTGCTTGTTGTGGGCCAACTCTTCACCGGCACCACGACTGGCAGCTTGCGCGGCATTGAGCTGCGCCTGAAAGGCCGAGCAGTCGAAACGCGCCAGGGTGTCGCCTTTTTTGAAGGACTCGCCTTCACTGAACGGCAACTCGACAATTCTGCCGGGCAATTCACTGGCAAGCACCGCTTGATCGCGGGCGCGCAATACGCCTCGAGCCTCGCTGGCAGCAGGTGTTTGTGCACCAGGTCTCGCACTCTCTAACAGTGGGTCAACCTCTGCGGCTGTTTGCGCTTGTGCCGAGCATGCCAGAAAGGACAATCCATACACCCATCCATGAAAACGCCGCATATCCGTAACTCCTGACGAATTCGCGAAAGTCTACGGCAGCGCAAATAAACGTCAAGCCTGTAGCCTCATACCTTCCCTGAGCACCGCCGAGACAGCAACACAAAACCCCCGTGTTCTCATATGACCCTTTTTCAGACGCCAGAAACCACAAAACCCCTGACTTCTTTCGAAATCAGGGGTTTTGTGTACATCGAATTTGGCGGTGAAGGAGAGATTCGAACTCTCGATACAATTTCTTGTATACACACTTTCCAGGCGTGCTCCTTAAGCCACTCGGACACTTCACCGTATCTCGTCAAACATATTCAGTCTGTCGAGGCGCGCTAATGTAGTCGAAAGCTTTTCTGATGGCAAACTTTTTTTTCAGAATTTTCATGCGGTTAGCGATTTAGTCGTTCCGGCGGATTCCGGGCCATGGCAAACCTGCCAATCTCTGGCTTCGCGCACCCTTCTATATAGAAGGGAATGCGCTGCTGGCATGGAGGGCGACGCTTGGCGGGCAGTAAAACGGTGACTGATGGGTCAGTCACCGCGCTTTACCTGGCCTACGGCGGTGGGTAACGTCTGTCCTACTTTACTGAAAGGAATAGCGTCATGAGTGAGTTGATTTCCTACCATCTCGAAGACGGTATCGCGACCCTGACCTTGAGCAATGGCAAGGTCAATGCCATCTCCCCGGATGTGATTGCTGCGTTTAACGCTGCGCTGGATCAGGCGGTGACTGATCGTGCAGTGGTGATCATTACCGGTCAGCCCGGGATTCTGTCGGGCGGTTATGATTTGAAGGTGATGACCGCCGGCCCTAAAGAAGCGGTGTCGTTGGTGACGGCCGGTTCGACCCTGGCCCGTCGTCTGTTGTCGCACCCCTTCCCGGTGATTATGGCGTGCCCTGGGCATGCGGTGGCCAAGGGTGCGTTCCTGCTGCTGTCGGCGGATTACCGCATTGGCGTCGACGGCCCGTTCAGTATTGGCCTGAACGAAGTGCAGATCGGCATGACCATGCACCACGCCGGTATCGAGCTTGCTCGTGATCGTCTGCGTAAGTCGGCATTCCATCGTTCGGTGATCAATGGCGAGATGTTCAATCCGCAGAGCGCCGTTGATGCAGGTTTCCTCGACGTGGTGGTCTCGGCCGAAGAGCTGCAAGGCGCCGCCCTGGCGGCGGCCCGTCAGTTGAAGAAGATCAACATGACGGCCCACAAGAACACCAAGTTGAAAGTACGCAAAGCGTTGCTGGAGACGCTGGACAACGCGATCATCCTGGATCAGGAGCACATGGGTTAAGCCCAAACGCGCTGTACGAAAAAGCCCGACCGTCGTGTCGGGCTTTTTCGTATGCGACTCGTTTAAATTCCTGCAACCGCTCTAGAACACGTCTGACCATTAAGTCGGAAACATGCGCTCAAACATCGGCTATCTCCTACCTCTATAGCGGCAATTGCCGAAGACAGTGCACATCCGTACACTGCGCCACCTTTTGTACCGGTGGGGCCTGTAAATGCTGTTTGTGTTCCGTATGTTATTGATGAGCCTTCACTTTATTGTGGCCGGTGTGCTTGGGGTGATTCTCGGTCTGTGCCGACCGTTTAACCCGGACAACAGCCGCTTGTGCGCGCGACTGTATGCCTTGCCGGCGATGTGTATTTTGCGTCTGCGGGTGAAGGCTGAAGTCGGGCCATTGATGGATAAACCGGACAGCTGCGTCATCGTCGCCAATCACCAATCCAACTACGATCTGTTTGTGTTCGGCAACGTGGTGCCCCGCCGTACCGTCTGCATTGGCAAGAAAAGCCTGAAATGGGTGCCACTGTTTGGTCAGTTGTTCTGGCTGGCGGGCAATGTGTTGATCGATCGCGGCAATGCGCATAAGGCGCGTCAGTCGATGCTGACCACGACCCACACCCTGCAAAATGAAGACACCTCGATCTGGGTCTTCCCGGAAGGCACACGCAACCTCGGTGAAGACCTGCTGCCGTTCAAGAAAGGCGCCTTTCAGATGGCAATTGCCGCCGGTGTCCCGATCGTGCCGGTGTGTGTCAGCACCTACGTCAAACACATGCGATTGAACCGCTGGCGCAGTGGGAAAATTCTGATCCGCTCTTTGCCGGCGATTCCTACGGCTGGACTGAGCCTGGATGACATGCCGCTGCTGATTGCGCAGTGTCGCGAGCAGATGCGCGAGTGCATCGCGTCGATGGATCGGCAACTGCAAGCTGCCTGATGAAAAAACCCGCCCTGTGCGTAATGTCTGTAGGAGCGAGCTTGCTCGCGAAAAACCGGAGAGCGCATGGTTGCACCCGTCGGCCCGCGTCATCGTTAACGACCATCGTCGGATCGCCGCCCGGAGCAAGCTCGCTCCTACAGCAGATTTCACTGACTCTGAAGCAGCAGACAAGGCTAAGCTGAACACTGCCTGCCACTGCCATTGTGCCAATAAGAAGTGAACCATCATCATGGGTAGAGTTGTTGCTGCTGCGGTTTACAGCGCTGGTAAAAAAGTCACCAATATCACCCTCGACGAGGGCGCTGCCTGGGCTGCCAAGCCTGGCCACTTTGTCTGGATCGGTCTCGAAGAACCGAACGCTCAGGAACTATTCAATCTGCAACGCCAGTTCAACCTGCATGAACTGGCCATCGAAGATGCCCTGGAAAAACACAGTCGACCGAAGCTCGAAACCTTCGGCGATGCGCTGTTTATCGTCACGTATTCGCCGATCCGCCATGAAGGCAAGCTTGAGTTCATCGAGACCCACATCTTCGCCGGCAATGGCTACATCATTACCGCACGCAACGGTCACTCGGCGTCCTACGCTCATGTTCGACAGCGTTGTGAGGCGCGTCCGCTATTGCTCGATCACGGGGAGGATTTTGTGCTCTACGCCATTCTCGACTTCGTGATCGAAAACTACCAGCCGGTGGGGGAAGCGATCCACGCCGAGATCGATGAGCTGGAACGCAATGTGCTGGGCAGCTCGTTAAGCGAACACGATATCCAGAAACTCCACAGCCTGCGCCGGGATGTGTTGCGTTTACGCCGCTATGCGGCGCCGATGGTAGAGATCGGTGAAGAACTGCAGAAGCTGAGCTTTCCGTTCATCGACAAGAACATGCGCCCGTATTTCCGCGATGTGCAGATTCATGTGACGCGACAGATGGAAGACCTGACGACGCTGGCGGACATTGCCAGCCAGACGATTGAGGTTGGGGTATTGCTGGAGGCGTCACGTCAAAGTGTGGTGCAACGCAAGTTCGCGGCGTGGGCGGCGATTCTGGCGTTCCCGACGGCGGTGGCCGGGATTTACGGGATGAACTTCCAGAACATGCCAGAGTTGAGCTGGCATTACGGATACTTTGCGGTGCTGGGGTTTATTGTGGTGGGTTGCGTGGGGTTGTGGGCGAGTTTCAAGAAGTCGGGGTGGTTGTAGGAGCGAGCTTGCTCGCGAAAAAACCGCTGGCACCGATGGGCATCTGGTTCAACGCGTTATCGTTCACGACCTTCGCGGGCAAGCCTCGCTCCTACAGATGAACGCGTATCCCTGTAGGAGCGAGCGGTGCGGCGATCCGACTTGCCCGCGAAGCTTTTGCTTTAGACCGTTTGAGGCTTATGCGCCACAAATCGCATCATCCACTCCGCAACCGTAGCGCCGTGATGCTCCTGTTCAAGGCTGGCCACACCTTTCGAATAAACCTGCTCGCCCAGCGCTTGCTGGCGAATGTCCAGCAACGCCCGCGAATAATCGTGGATGAACTCCGGGTGCCCCTGGAAGCACAGCACCTGATCGTTGATGTGGTACGCGGCAAACGGGCAGAAATCGCTGGAGGCGATGACCGTGGCGTTTTCCGGTAACGCCGTGACCTGATCCTGGTGGCTGATCAACAAGGTTAATTCCTCGCGCACCGGGCTCATCCACGGCGCCTTGGCCGCGAGTTTGTAGTTATGGGTGCCGACGCCCCAGCCTTGGGTCGCACGTTCACTCTTGCCGCCCAGCAATAGCGCCAGCAACTGATGGCCGAAGCACACACCCAGCAGCTTGTCACCGCGCTTGTAACGGGTCAGCAGGTAAGTCTTGAGGGTTTCAATCCACGGGTCGGTGCCGAAGGAGTCGGCCTTGCTGCCGGTGACCAGGTAGGCGTCAAACGTCAGTTCATCGCTGGGGTATTCGCCCTGCATCACGTTGTAGACGGTGAACTCGGCCGCGATGGGTTGCTGTGAAAACAGACGCTGGAACATCTGCCCGTAACCCTGATATTGATCGACCAGTTCCGGACGCAGGATGTCGGTTTCCAGAATGCAGATGCGTAACGACATAAAAAATACCTGACACATGATGGGAATAATGCACACCCCAGAGCCTGCCTTGAAACACAGTGGCAAGGCAAGCCCCGGAACGCGTCACCGGTCCCTAAAACACCTCCCCTTTAGCCGCTTTTTCCAGTAGCAGCGCAGGCGGTGCGAACCGCTCGCCGTATTGCTCGGCGAGATACTGGGCGCGGGCGACAAAATCCTTCACGCCATACTGGTTGATGAATTGCAGCGCGCCACCGGTCCAGGCTGCGAAACCAATGCCAAAGATCGAGCCGACGTTGGCATCCGCCGTCGAGGTCAACACGCCCTCCTCCACACAGCGCACGGTTTCGATGGCTTGCACGAACAGCAGGCGATCACGCACGTCCTTCGGTGAAATCTGCCCGTCGGCCTCCTCAAACCGGGTTTTCAGTTCAGGCCATAGATGCTTCTGGCCACTGGCCGGGTAATCGTAGAAGCCCCCTCCAGCGGCCTTGCCGGGACGGCCGTATTCGTTAAGCAGCAAGTCAATCACGGCGAATGCCGGGTGCTCAATCAGCGGTTTCCCTTCTGCTTGCAGGTCTTTGGCGGTTTGCTGGCGGATATGGCTCATAAGGCTGAGGGAAACTTCGTCGGAGATCGCCAGAGGCCCGATGGGCATCCCGGCCTTTCGGGCTTCAGTCTCAATCATCGGCGCGCTCACGCCTTCGCCGAGCATGGCGATGCCTTCGTTGGTGAAGGTGCCGAACACCCGCGAAGTGAAAAAGCCGCGACTGTCGTTGACCACAATCGGGGTTTTCTGGATTTGCAGTACGAAATCGAACCCGCGAGCCAGGGTTTCGTCGCTGGTGTGGCTGCCTTTGATGATTTCCACCAGCGGCATTTTTTCCACGGGGCTGAAAAAATGCAGGCCGATGAACTTTGTCTGATCAGGCACGGCGGTGGCGAGGCCGCTGATCGGCAGGGTCGAGGTATTAGAAGCGATGACGGCACCCGGACCGACGACTTTTTGCGCAGCCGATGAGACCTTGGCCTTGAGCTCGCGATCTTCAAACACCGCTTCAATGATCAGATCGCAACCGGTCAGGTCGGCATCGTTTTCGGTGGTGCGGATCCGCGCCAGGATGGCCTCACGCTGCTCGGGGAGCATCTGGCCGCGAGCGACTTTCTTGTCCAGCAGCGCCGCCGAGTTAGCCTTGCCCTTTTCCGCCGCCGCGAGGTTGATGTCCTTGAGCACTACCTCGATGCCCGCTGAGGCGCTGACAAACGCGATACCGGCGCCCATCATTCCGGCGCCGAGCACGCCCACCCGACGCGTGACGTAAGGCGCAAAGCCCTGAGGCCGCGAGCCGCCAGCGTTGATCTCGTTGAGCTGGAACCAGAACGTGCCGATCAGGTTTTTCGAGATCTGGCCGGTGGTCAGTTCCGTGAAGTACCGGGTTTCAATCAGGTGCGCCGTGTCGAAATCCACCTGCGCGCCTTCCACCGCAGCGCAGAGAATCTTCTCCGGCGCCGGCAGGCAGCCCTGGGTTTTATTGCGCAGAATCGATGGCGCAATGGCCAGCATCTGCGCGACTTTTGGATTCGACGGCGTGCCGCCTGGAATCGCGTACCCCTTCACATCCCAACGCTGCACCGCCGTCGGATGGGCAAGAATCCAGGCCCGCGCCTTACTCATCAGCTCATCGTGATCATTCGCCAGCGCGTCGATCAAACCGGCCTGCAACGCTTGTTGCGGACGAACTTTTTTGCCTTCGAGCAAGTACGGCAGGGCTTTTTCGATGCCCAGCATGCGGACCATGCGCACCACACCGCCGCCGCCCGGCAGCAAGCCGAGGGTCACTTCCGGCAGGCCGAGCTGCACCGACGGGTTGTCCAATGCGACCCGGTGATGGCAAGCCAGGCAGATTTCCCAGCCACCCCCCAACGCGGCGCCGTTGATCGCCGCGACCACCGGTTTACCGAGGGTTTCCAAGGTGCGCAACTGGCCCTTCAATGTCAGCACCATGTTGTAAAAGACGCTGGCTTCGGCTTTGCCGACCGTGATCAATTCATTGAGGTCGCCGCCAGCGAAGAAGGTCTTTTTGGCCGAGGTAATGATGACGCCGGCGATGGTGTCCTTTTCGGCCACCAGCCGGGCGACGCAGTCAGCCATGGCCTCGCGGTACACCGCGTTCATGGTATTGGCGCTCTGGCCCGGCAGGTCGATGGTGAGGACGACAATCTGGTCCTGACCTTTTTCGTAACGAATGGCTTCGGTCATTAGATATTTCCTTGAAGTCGGGGCTCAGAGGCGTTCGATGATGGTGGCAATGCCCATGCCGCCGCCGACGCAGAGCGTCGCGAGGCCATAGCGCAGGCGCCGGGTTTCCAGTTCATCGAGTAGCGTGCCGAGAATCGCGCAGCCGGTGGCGCCCAGCGGGTGACCCAGGGCAATGGAACCGCCGTTGACGTTGACCTTGTCCGGGTCGATGTCCATGTCCTTGATGAATTTCAGCACCACGGACGCGAAGGCTTCGTTGACCTCGAACAGGTCGATGTCTTCGACCCGCAGCCCGGCCTTGGCCAGCGCTTTGCGGGTGGCCGGCGCGGGGCCGGTGAGCATGATGGTCGGATCAGTGCTGGTCACCGCGGTGGCAACGATTCGCGCTCGTGGCTGCAAACCCAGCTCCCGGCCCTTGGCCTCGGAACCGATCAGCATCAACGCCGCGCCATCGACGATGCCCGAGCTGTTGCCCGGTGTGTGGACGTGGTTGATCCGCTCCACATGGCTGTAGACCCGCAACGCGGTGGCGTCGAAACCCATCTGCCCGATCATTTCGAAGCTTGGCTTGAGCTTGCCCAGGCCTTCCAGGGTCGACTCGGCACGAATGAACTCATCGTGATCGAGCAGGATGATGCCGTTCTGGTCCTGCACCGGCACCAGTGACTTGTTGAATGCACCATTCGCCCGCGCACGCGCGGCCTTTTGCTGGGAGTGCAGCGCATAGGCATCGACGTCCTGACGGCTGAAGCCTTCGAGCGTGGCGATCAGATCGGCCCCCACGCCCTGCGGGGTAAAATGACTGTGCAAATTGGTTTCCGGGTCCAGCGCCCACGCCCCGCCGTCGCTGCCCATCGGCACCCGGGACATGGACTCGACACCGCCGACCACCACCAGGTCTTCGAAGCCGGAACGCACTTTCATCGCCCCGAGGTTTACCGCCTCCAGACCCGAAGCGCAGAAGCGATTGATCTGGACCCCCGCCACACTGACGTCCCAATCCGCTACCTGGGTCGCGGTCTTGGCGATGTCGGAGCCTTGATCGCCAATCGGCGTCACGCAACCAAGCACCACATCGTCGACCTGACGGGTGTCCAGAGAAGTGCGCTGCTGCAGCGCCTTCAGCAATCCGGCCACCAGATTCACCGGTTTGACGCTGTGCAGGGCGCCATCGGCCTTGCCTTTGCCACGGGGCGTGCGTATTGCGTCGAAAATCAAAGCTTGGGTCATGACGTCCTCGATTTTGTTGTTGTCCATCAAAAGATCGGGCCGCGTTCGGACGATCTTTTGATCTTTTAAGGAGCCTCCACCTTATTCCGGCCCCCTGCCAATTCAATGACCGCAATGCTCACGAGCGTTGACGGACACGCTCAGACGGACGGTAGTCAACGAGCGAATTAACCGTTTCAGGACAGCAAGCTGTCTAGCAAACGGGCGCCAAAGAAGCTGGCAATAGGCCTCATGCCTTTTTAAGAGCAAATAAGCGCAATACCATACGAAATGGATCTAAACCACGAGTGACGCGGGCTCTAAGGTGAACTGTACGAAGTTGTCGTCGGGTTTTGCCGAGGCGCTCGTACAACAGGAAGTGCAACGCTCTGCCGTCATGGAGAAATGCAGGCAGGCATCAGGAAATAACAAAAAAGGCGGTCAAGCCATGTTCAAACATTCGAAAGTACGTCAAGCCGGGCTCATTCTATTCGCCACTACGCTGTTGTTGATTTTGCCGAACCTGACCAAGGTGATCGGCTAGTCGGTTATTAAAAATACGGCGCCAGGGTTTTAACAATCGCCTGCTTAAAAATGTGACTGGCTCGCTACCCGGGCCAGCGTGGGTGTGCCAACCTCTATGACACTTCCACGACATGGACGGCGGTCATTTGAAAACGCTCATTCTGTTGGGGGCCTTGCTGCTCAGCACGCCCCTCTATGCCGCACAGCTGAATCTGGAGCTGGGCGCGAGCGGTCGCACCTGGCAGACCGAGGAGCTGCTCACGCATCCTCAGGTTCAGACCATCACGATTAACAACGACGTTTCTTATAAACGGGACATGAGCTATCGCGCCGTTCCCGTGGCGGCGTTGTTGACCGGCATCAAGCCAGGGGATCATCTACAAGCGGTGGCGCTGGACGGTTTTGCCGCTGAAATGGCGGCTGCACCGCTGCTCAACGCCAAGGGTTCACGGGCCTGGCTTGCCATTGAAGACCCGGCCAAACCGTGGCCCGCGCTGTCTGAAGGCAAGCCGAGTGCCGGGCCGTTTTATCTGGTCTGGACGGATCCGCAGGCAGGCAATATCAGTCCCGAGCAATGGCCGTTTCAGGTCGCCAGTATCAAGCGCCTGGCGCCAGTGGCAGAGCGCTTCCCTGCTCTGCTGCCCGATCCAGCGTTAAAGGCTGACGACCCGGTCAATCAGGGGTTTGCACTGTTTCAGAAGAATTGCCTGGCATGCCATCGACTCAATGGCGCGGGGGATGCGCAGTTTGGGCCGGACCTGAACATTCCGTTTAGCCCGACCGAGTACTTTGGCGCCCAGTTCCTCAAGCGCTACATCCGTGATCCGCAAAGTTTGCGGCAGTGGCCGCAGGCGAAGATGCCTGGGTTTGAAGCGACGGTGTTGCCGGAGGGGGATCTGGACATGTTGGTGGGGTATTTGAAGCATATGGCGGGGCGCAAGGTTCAGCCCTGATCGTATCCCATTCTCTGTAGGAGCGAGCTTGCTCGCGATGGTGTGTCAGTTGACATCAATGTAGCTGACACACCTTCGCGAGCAAGCTCGCTCCTACATTATTGCTGTTGGACGGAGATAACCGGCATCGGTGTCGGCGACACAAACACCTTCGCATGCATCTGCTCGCAACCACCGCCCCGGCGCATGCCGCGTACCGGGCACGCATCCAGGTAATCCAGGCCCACCGCCAGTTTCAAATGGCGCTCGGGCCGAGCCAGTTCGTTGGTGACGTCAAAGCTGTACCAGGCGTCATCGAGCCAGGCTTCGGCCCAGGCGTGACTGGCCAGGTGTTCGCTGTTTTCGCTGTATAAATACCCCGACACATAGCGCGCCGGAATGCCCAGGCTGCGGGTACAGGCCAGAAATGCATGGGTATGATCCTGGCAGACGCCCGCGCGCCCGGCGAAGGCCTGGGCGGCGCTGGTGTCCACTTCGGTGGAACCCGGCGTGTAGGTCATGTGCTGGTTCAAACCCTGCATCAAGTCAATCAGCGCCGTACGATCCCGGCGCTTTTTGCATTCCTTTTCCGCGAACGCGCGCAGACCTTCGTCGGCCTCGGTCAACCGGGTGAAACGCAGGAACGGCAGCGCCGACTGGCTCTCATGCTCTGCTTCGCGAAGTTCGTCGATATCCACCTGGCCACGGGCGCCGATGATGATCGCCTCGTGGGGCTCGTCCATGGTCAGTACGTGCAGGATGTTGCCGAACGGATCGAGTTGCGCACGCACCGGGCGCGGCAGGTCGAGCTGCCAGCTGAGCACATGCTGGCGCTCGCTGTCGTGGGGGGTCAGTCGCAGGTACTGGATGCTCGCCCGCACCTGATCTTCGTAGTGATAGGTGGTCTCGTGGCTAATGGAAAGTCTCATGCAGCCTCCAGGTAAGAACTGTGAATGGCATTGCCCAACTGGCGCACCAGCGGGATGAACTCGGTCAGCCATGCATGCAGGCCTTCATCGAGAATTTCAGTGATGCCGGTGTAACGCAGGCGCGCGTCCATCTCCGCTGCCAGACGTTGCGCGGGACGTCCGTTGGCGCCCGGCAACTGGGCGAGGATTTGGTCGATTTCTTCGGTGCAGGCGCGCAAGGAGCGCGGAACGTCAGCGCGCAACAGCAACAGCTCGGCCACATGCCGGGCGCCGGGCGCATCGCGGTAGATCTCGGTGTAGGCCTCGAACGACGACAGGGCCCGCAACAAAGCGCTCCACTGGTAATAGGCGTGAGCCGTGCCGTCGCTGACCGCTTCGGCCCGATCACCGGCCATTTCGTAACGGGCATCGAGCAGGCGCAACGTGTTGTCAGCCCGTTCGATAAACGTCCCCAGCCGAATGAAACGGAACGCGTCGTTGCGCATGATGGTGCCGTAGGACGCGCCACGGAACAGGTGGGAACGCTCCTTGATCCACTCACAGAAACGGCTCATGCCGTAGCGACTCAAGCCCTGGTCGGCAATCCCGCGAATTTCCAGCCAGGTGGCGTTGATGTTTTCCCACATGTCGGCGGTGATTCGCCCACGCACGGCATGGGCGCTGGCCCGCGCCGAACCGAGGCAACTGTAGATGCTCGCCGGGTTGGCCGCGTCCAACGCAAAAAAGTGCAGGAGTCGTTCGGCGTGCAGTTCGCCGTGGCGCTCCAGGTAATCGTCCAGCGTGCCGGTGATCAACAGCGGCATGGCCAGTTCATGCAAACCGTCACCGCGACCATCCTGTGGCATGAGCGACAGCGAATAACTGATGTCGAGCATCCGAGCGAGGTTTTCCGCCCGCTCCAGGTAACGCGACATCCAATACAAATCCGAGGCAGTTCTACTTAACATGGCAGGCTTCCTTCAATCCTCGACCACCCAGGTGTCCTTGGTTCCGCCGCCCTGGGAGGAATTCACCACCAGGGAGCCTTCGCGCAGGGCAACACGGGTCAAACCGCCGGGCACAACCCGGGTTTCGCGACCAGACAACACAAACGGACGCAGGTCGATGTGGCGTGGAGCGATGCCGTTTTCGACAAAGGTCGGACAGGTCGACAGGGACAACGTCGGTTGTGCGATGTACGCGTGGGGCTTGGCCTTGATGCGGGCGCGGAACGACTCGATTTCCGCCGCCGTCGCGGCCGGCCCGACCAGCATTCCGTACCCGCCAGAGCCCTGGGTTTCCTTGACCACCAGGTCTGGAAGATTGGCCAGTACGTGGGACAGTTCAGAAGGGTTTCGACACTGAAACGTCGGCACGTTCTTCAGGATCGGTTCTTCATCCAGGTAGAAACGGATCATGTCAGTGACGAATGGGTACACCGACTTGTCGTCCGCGACCCCGGTGCCGATGGCATTGGCGAGCACCACGTTGCCGGATCGGTACGACGACAGCAGCCCTGGGACGCCGAGCATCGAGTCCGGGTTGAACGCCAGCGGATCGAGAAAGGCATCGTCGAGGCGACGGTAGATCACGTCGACGGCTTTCGGCCCGTCCGTAGTGCGCATGAACACCCTGTCGTCACGCACGAACAGGTCCGCGCCCTCCACCAGTTCTACGCCCATTTCCCGGGCCAGAAACGCATGCTCGAAAAACGCGCTGTTGAAACGCCCTGGTGTCAGTACCACCACGCTCGGGTTATCGATCGGACTGGAGCTTTTCAGCGTGTCGAGCAACAGGTTCGGATAGTGATCGATGGGCGCGATGCGCTGGGCCGCGAACAATTCGGGGAACAGTCGCATCATCATCTTGCGGTCTTCGAGCATGTAGCTCACGCCGCTGGGTGTACGAAGATTGTCTTCAAGCACGTAGTACGTGCCGTCGCCATCGCGCACCAAATCGACACCGGAGATGTGGGAATAGATATCCCGGTGCAAATCCAGCCCTTGCATCGCCAACTGGTATTGCTCGTTGGCCAGCACTTGCTCGGCCGGGATGATGCCGGCCTTGATGATGCGCTGCTCGTGATACAGATCGGCGAGAAACATATTCAACGCCTTGACCCGCTGGATGCAGCCGCGTTCAACGATCCGCCATTCACTGGCGGGGATGCTGCGCGGAATGGTGTCGAAGGGAATCAGACGCTCTGTCCCCTGCTCATCACCGTAGAGCGTGAAGGTAATCCCGGCGCGATGAAATAACAGATCGGCCTCGCGTCGCCGTTGTGCCAACAGCTCGTCAGGCGTTTCGGCCAGCCAACGGGCAAACTCCCGATAATGCGGGCGGACCTGGCCGCCGGCATCGTACATCTCATCAAAATAGGTGCGGATCATGCCGTACTCCTTGTCACCCGGACATCCAGGCCTTCGCAAGGCCCGTGCCATCGGCAGAAACGCTTTGATATCAATCAGTTGGATTATCAAGCCGCTAACACTGCACCAACCCTGTGCAGCAAACGCCCCCACCTGATCGCCCCCGCTTCATTGCAAGGCGAAGTTGTCGCCTATCACCAGCATAGCCAGAGTTGATTTCACTGCCTGGCTGTCGATGCGGATAATTCGCGCATTCGCTGTAAATGCTCACCGAACTTCCCTTTAGCCGCCTGCTCAGGCGGTTTTTTTTGCCTTTTTGAAATGTTGTGAATCAAAAGCAAGGTCAAAAGATCGCAGCCTGCGGCAGCTCCTACAGGGTGTACGCCATCCAAATGTAGGAGCTGGCGCAGGCTGCGATCTTTTGATGTTGATTTTCGTACCCGCGAAAACGAAAACGGCCAACCCTGAGGTCAGCCGTTGCTGAGTGTTGTCGCTGTTCATAGTGTTATGCGAGTCGCCCTCGTACCTCCTGCTTGACGCCCCATCCTTCGATAATGCCACCCAAAGGCTCAACCACTGCCTCGAAGTCCTGCTCAAAGTCACCGATGCCGTCATAGGTCGCGTACATCACTTTGCTCAGTTCCAGGTACCACGCACCGTCGTCGCGCACGCTGATTTGTGCATTCAAGGATTCACCACAGTAATGCCCTGCCGCCCTGCGTGCCCGCTCCTCGTCCGGGAAAATGGCGTAGAACTCGATGGGATGGAACCGTGAAAAGTCGAAACCGCCTTCTTTCATGCGGCGCAGTACCGAGCTGCTGATGTCTTCTTGATAGGCTGTGCTCATGAAACGTCCTCCTCAAACTGATGGATAGACTTTCCGTACTCCCAACGCCCGCAACCGAATGGTGAAGGCGATGCGACAAACACGTTGCCGATGGGAAACAAGCATGTAGCTGACAAGACCAGACCTTAGCGATCCGTTCGCTGATCTCGCTTGCAGAGTAGCCTCAAGACAGAGGCGCTGCCAAGGTCTGGTTGAGAATGTGACAGGAGAAGTTCAGATTGGCGTGATGCCGAGGATTTGGATGCTGTTCTGGGCTTTAAGACTTTTGACGCTCGCATCCGCGGTTCGCCCTTCCAGATCATTCAGATCCAGTTCAGCGGCGACAGGAAGGAGCCGGGCCTTGATGAGTTTGGCGGCGTGCTCATTATCCGGGCACTCGTCGCACTCAAAGACCTCGTCGACTGTTTCGCCGTGATCGTCCACGAAAGTGATTTTCCACTTTTGCATCAGTGCCTCCTCGATCAAACCCGCAAATGGGCTTACATCTATCTGGACTTTTGCCCTGACTGATCGTTCAACGGATCACAACGCGCAGGCATGAAATAGACACAAAACCTGTGGGAGCGAGCCTGCTCGCGATGAACTTGAAGGCGACGCTTGTTTCCAGACAGCAAGCGTCATCGTTCACGACCATCGCGAGCAAGCTCGCTCCTACATGGGGGGTGGGCGTAAACCTTTAGTCGTTGCTTGGCTTGTTCACGGCCTGCAGGACGTATTGCGGCAAGGCGAACGCGCCAATGTGTATTTCTGGATTGTAGTAGCGGGTGATGATGCCGCTCCCGGTAAAGCGCTGTTGCAGGGTTTCACGGGACAATTTGCGATAGGCGGTATTGGTCGCGCCCCAGGCAAAAGTCATCGAACCGCCAATGTAAGTCGGCACAGCGGCCTGATAGAAGTGCCAGTCCGGGAACAGGCTGCGCAGGCGGCCGGCGGTGGTTTTGACTTCTTCTATTTGCATGAACGGCGTGCCGTTCTGGGTCACCAGGATGCCGCCTTCGTTCAGGCAGCGACGGCAGGCCTGGTAGAAGTTCTCGGAGAACAGTACTTCGCCCGGACCGATCGGGTCGGTGGAGTCGGAAATGATCACGTCGAATTTTTCAGTGGTGGTGGCGACGAAACGCATGCCGTCGTCGATCACCAGGTTCAGGCGTGGGTCTTCAAACGCGCCTTTGGAGTGGTTCGGCAGGTACTCTTTACACATGTCGACCACGGTGCCGTCGATTTCGACCATGGTGATGTGCTCGATGCTGCGGTGCTTGGCCACTTCACGCAGCATGCCGCCGTCGCCGCCACCGATAATCAGCACGCGCTTGGCGGTGCCGTGCGCCAGGATCGGCACGTGGGTGAGCATTTCGTGGTAGATGAACTCGTCGGCTTCGGTGGTCTGGATCACACCGTCCAGCGCCATCACCCGGCCCATGCGCGGGTTTTCGAAGATCACCAGGTGCTGGTGTTCGGTACGCACTTCGTGCAGCAGTTTTTCCATGCGAAAACGCTGGCCGTAGCCTTCGTAGAGGGTTTCCAGGTATTCGCTGGTGGGAGTGTTGCTCATGGGAAGTGCTCCGATAAATGCGGGTGGCAACGGACGGTTACCCGCCCATGATGGCCAATCGATCTGTTCGATTGGCCGGGAAAGGCGCGCATTCTACGTCGCGGAAGATGACAGGTCGAACGTCACTTGATGGCTTGACCTAATCCCTTGTGGGAGCGTGGCTTGCCCGCGAAGGGATCGCCGCGGCTTAACTGACAGACCGCGTCGCCTGCATCGCAGGCAAGCCAGCTCCCACAGGTTCGTTGTTGCTTGCGGGAATCGGTCAGATCCGGACGTTGCCGCGAGGTCCGGCGATGGCCCAGATGATCAGGCCCAGAACCGGCAGCAACAGGATCAGCAGCACCCAGATGATTTTCATCCCGGTTTCGGCGCCACTTTTCAGCACGTTGATGATTGCCCAGATGTCCAGGGCAAGAATAATCAGGCCAACCAGACCGTTGAACGTGGAACCCATGGTGACGCTCCCTATGAGTGGTATGCCCTCTTAGGATAGCCGGCCATTGCGAGGGTTCCGTTTTATTAGCGCCCTTAAGGCTTCAGACGTGGATGGCCACTTTCAGGGCTTCCAGGGAGGGCGCGGCCGCGATGCCGACTTCGGCGCACAATTCGAGCACGCGTGGCACGTCGTTGCCGTAGACCAGCACCACTTGCAGTTCGTCGTCGAGCAATTGGCTGAAGTTCATCAGCACGTAGCCGCCGTTTTCCTTGTTCATGCTGCTCATCTGCACCTGAATGCGATTAAGCGCGGTCAGGGCTTCGGTCTTGGCCAGTTGTTTGGGCTTGATATTGAAGTCCACGCCGGGGCCGAACGAGGCGACGATCTGGGCAAACAGGTCCATGTAGGTGTCGGCCTGGAACAACACGGTTTCCGGCAGACTGCCGACGACGACCCACTCGCCCAGCGGCATCGGGAACGTGTCGTCGTAGTTGATGTCCGGATTGGCCGTCAGAAAAGCCCCTTGATCGGCGTAGGCCTGGGCCGCTTCGTCAGCGACTTTCAGGATTTCGTCATCGCTCATGCACCCGGAGCTGATTTTGCTGATGAGTTCGACGAGTGCGGCTTTCATGGGGCGTAATCCTGTAGCGAAGGAATTTTGAAGGCGCGAAGGATAGCGCATTCCGCACTGCAATTGCTGTGCGGGCGCGCGGCCGAAGAGGTTGATCCACATCAAGAACCGACGCGCTGAGCAGCGGCACAATACTGGCACCTTGCCGAAACTGTTTCCGCTATCAGAGAAGACCTCCATGGGTGCCTGGCTTAGCAACATCTCGCTGAAATACAAATTCTGGGCGGTCAACGCCGTGGCCCTCTTCACCACCCTGCTGCTGGTGTTGTACGCCGTACAGCTCGAACAACAAGCCCGCAGCCACGCCGCCCATGTGTCGGTCCAGGCTCAGGCGCGATTGCTCAACGCCTGGCCCGCCGGGCAACCGCTGCCGAAGGCCGATAACCTGCTGACATTCAGTCGAGGGCAGGCACCGTTGCTGAACGGGCAGCCGGTATTGGAACTGACCGATACAAATGGCTGGGTCGATATCAACGCTATGCCGCTGTTCGGCGAAAACCCGTTGATGGGCGCTGAGGTGTTCACGCGCGCCGACGGTCAACAGCTGGCGGTGATTGCCTATGGTCCCAGCCTGACCCAAGTGTTCGGCGAGCGTTTCGCCAACTACGCGGTGGCGGTGTTCATTCTGATGCTGGCGATGCTCGGCGCTTCGCAACTGTTGATCCGCTTCCTTCTCAGCCAGCTCAACACCCTGAAAGACGTGATGCTGCACGTCGAGAAAACCGGCGACCTGTCGGCGCGTGTGCCGCTGGCCTGCACGGACGAAGTCGGGCAGATGGCCAACGCTTTCAATGCCATGCAGGCCGGCTATCAGCGGGTGGTCAACACCGTTGCCAGCACGGCCCGGCAACTGGATGTCGGTGCCGCGCGGCTTGCATTGAGCATGAACGAAGTGCGCCACGGCATGCTCGGCCAGCAAAGCGAGACCGATCAGGCCGCCACGGCGATCAACGAAATGACCGCGACGGTTTATCACATCGCCCAACACGCCGGCGCCACCCGCGACCTCTCGCAAACCGCCGATACCCTGGCCGGCAGCGGGCAGGCAGTGGTGAGTCGGGTGCAGCAGTCGATTGCCGGGTTATCCACAGGCGTTCAGCAGACCGCCGAGATGATTCAGCGTCTGGCCGAGGACAGTCAGAAGATCAACGGCGTGGTCAGTGTGATTCACAGCATCGCCGAGCAGACCAATCTGCTGGCCCTGAACGCCGCCATCGAGGCCGCACGCGCGGGTGAAATGGGGCGCGGTTTTGCAGTCGTGGCCGATGAGGTACGCAACCTGGCCAAGCGTGTGCAGACTTCCACGGACGAGATCACCCTGATGGTTTCCGCGTTGCAGGCCGGGACGCGTGATGCGGTAGATTTCATGCAGGAAAGCTCGTTCAAGGCTGACGATTGCGTACAGCAGGCGCAAGAGGCCGGGGCAGCACTGGCGGAAATCACCCATGCGGTGGCGCAGATGCGCGAAAGCAACACGCAGATTGCGGTGGCGGCCGAGCAGCAGAGCCAGGTGGCGGAAGAGATGAATCGGGCGGTGGTGAGCATTCGCGACGTGACCGAGAACACGGTGCAGCAGACGGTGGATTCGGCGACCACCAGTAATGAATTGGCGGCGTTGGCGGGGGAATTGAGCAAGGCTATAGGGCAGTTGAAACTCTAAGGAACCCTTCGCGGGCAAGCCCGCTCCCACAGGTTCAGCGTTGATTACATTTACCGATCAACTCGGTCATTGTGGGAGCGGGCTTGCCCGCGAAGGCGTCAGCGCGGTCACATCAATATTGACCATGAAGCCCTATCGATCCAATAGCCAACCTCGATTCGCCGCCCCCATTGGCCGGGCCTATTCTTCAATCATGTGTTCAACATGGATCGAGGATTTACGTCATGGGCAAACGTCACCCCAACCTTCCCGCCTGGCAATGGCGAGCGTACCCGAACAATCACCAGCACCCGACCAATCTGGTGCTGCACCTGATTGCCGTGCCGCTGTTCATCGTGGCGTTTCTGCTGCTTGTTTCCGGGGTGTTCAGCTTGAGCTTTGTGAACATCGCGATTGGCGTTATCGGCCTGCTGGCCGCTTTAGGCCTGCAACGCCACGGTCACAGCCTGGAGGCGCAGGCCTCCGAGCCCTTCAGCGATCGCAAAGACGCGGTGTCCCGCCTGATGGTCGAACAGTTTCTGACCTTTCCACGGTTTTTCCTGAGCGGCGGCTGGTGGCGCGCCTGGCGTGAGCGCCACCGTCGTCACTGATCAGGCGAAAATCGTCACCGTCTGCCGGCTCATGGCAATCAACTGACCCTGTGCGCTCCACAGCTTCGCGGCCGCATGACCGTAGCCGTCGGCGGCATACTCGATTTCAACCAGGTATTTGCACCAGTCCAGCGTGCTCAACTCCAGCAACGGCTGAACGAATTCGATGGTCCAGGTCAGCGTGCTGCCCATCGCCGGCTTTTTCAGGTGCGGCAACAGGGCCGGTGGCCAGGCGTCCACTAGCGCCAGGATGTGCGATTCGCTGACCGCTTCTTCCTTCACATCCCCACGCAAGCGCACCCAACCGCCCATTTCACGGGATTTATTGCCCGTGAACGGCAGGCCACCGACGCTCCAGCGCATCGCCAGGTGCCGCATGAACTCCGGGGTCACACCTTTGATGTAAGGCAGTTCCTGGCAGTCGTCCCAGTGCTTCATCTCGGGTGCCGGGAGGGCAGTCACCGCCACTTCGGACGGACGCGACGCACCGAAGCTGCCCTGAATCAACGTCACCACCTGGCCCTTCTGCATCGCGCGGCCCAGCACCTGGCTGACAGCTTTGCCTTCACGCAATACATCGACTTCAAAGCTGACCGGCACTTCAGGCTCGACCGGGCCGACAAAGGTAATCGCCAGCGAGCGCACCGGACGATCCGCCGGGACTTTTGCGCGCATGACTTCGTATTGCAAGGCGGCCACCAGGCCACCGAAACTGGCACGCCCCTGCGCCCATTCGGCCGGAATAGACAGCGCCAGTGGCTGGCTGCGGACGGCGTCGAGCAGATCGGAAAAGCGCATGCAAACCTCAAAGGCAGGAAAAGGATGAAGGAATCTTAACCAGCCTGTAATGACAGCACAGTGCCTGATTCGGCCAAATTAACTGACAGAAAAGCCGGATACATACGCTGTATGTAGGAGCGAGCTTGCTCGCGATGAACCTGAGAGCACCGGGGTATCAGATTTGCAGCGTTATCGTTGACGTCCATCGCGAGCAAGCTCGCTCCTACAGGGGTCAGGATTTGAAACAGGCGGCGCTGAGTTTGTCGAGAACCCGGTCGGCACGACCTTCGGCCTGGGCCATGGTGGTTTTCCAGACCGCGATGCAGGGTTGCAAATCGGCCTCCTGCTCGGCCCTGGCCAGCCATTGCCAGCAATCGTGCCAATCGCCCAACGCACCCTGGGCGGATTTGAGTCTGGGCATCGCTGGTTTCGGCAGCCGATCAAGTTCGGGATAGGCTTCGATGCCGTAGCGCACGCGCTTGATCAGCAGGCGCAAGCGATGACGATCATGGGCAGGATCGTGCAGGGCCTGATCGAGTTTCTTCCATTGCTTGGCCAGGCGTTTTTCGATGCGAGGACGTAAGCCCTTAAGCAAACCCTGACGCTGGGCGGCCCGCAAAAAACGCGGAAAGGCGTCGAGGATCATCAGCAACTGCGCAAGCTCCGGGCTCACGGCCACGGCCGGATAAGCCTCGGCCATCTGCGCCATGCGCCGTTGCGCCGCCTCCGGTTGCTCGTGCTGGAGCAAGTACGCCGCCAGCACTTCGCGATCACGCAATGGCGTGGTCAGTTGGCCTACGCCGGACGCCGCGGCTTCCAGCTGCTCGACGCCAGGCAAGCCGCGCAAGGGTCGCAGCAGGCTGCGCAAACGGCGAACCGTGGTGCGCAGTTCATGCAATGCTTCAGGGTCGGTGCGGGCGCTCAAGCGTGCCTGACAGGCCAGCAAACGGACTTCAAGGCTCAGGACATGAGCCACTAATCGATCAACCAAGGCAGACATCGCTTGCTCCCTGAATCGAATTCCCTTGAGGCCTTACATCATGCCTCAACGGCCCGCACGTGACTCACGAATGTAGAAGCGGGCTTTTTCGGCCTTGCTGGTACAGCCCTCGTACGCTTCAAATTGCTGCTGGGTCTTGGCGCCGGTCAACAGCGACAGGGCTTTGGAGTAACTGACCGTCCCGGCGAACCCCTCGGCCTTGGCCAGGTCCAGCTCATGCCACGCGGCATCGATCTGGCTACCGCAGCTGTCGCGGTAAGCGGTTTTGCCGGCACAACCGGCGAGTGCCAAGGCAATCAAAGGCACACAGATCCAGGCTTTCATCAATAACACCTCAAGTCAGGTCAACAATTGTGCAGGTAAGACGGTCTGGCACGTGAAAAGTGCCTTTGATCGCCAGAGGAAACTATAGCGCTCGCGAGAATAAGCATGTGCCGCCATAGAAGTGTCGAAAAAACGACGTCCTCCCCCACCGAACGACCTTAACGATTGAAGCACGCCCCTTGATAGGTGCATTGTTAAACCTTGTCAGACGAGGGCGATTCATGAAAAAGCGCGTCGCACTGGTGCTGGGCTCAGGTGGAGCCCGGGGCTATGCCCATATCGGTGTCATTGAAGAGATCGAACGACGGGGTTACGACATCGCCTGCATTGCCGGCTGCTCCATGGGCGCGGTGGTCGGCGGGATCTACGCCGCCGGCAAACTCAATGAATATCGCAACTGGATCGAGAGTCTGGACTACCTCGACGTCTTGCGGCTGGTGGACGTCAGCTTCCGTCTGGGTGCGATTCGCGGCGAGAAAGTGTTCGGGCAGATCCGCAAGATCGTCGGCGAGATCAATATCGAAGACCTGCGCATCCCCTACACGGCGGTGGCCACGGACCTGACCAACCAGCAGGAAATCTGGTTCCAGGAAGGTTGCCTGCACCAGGCCATGCGCGCCTCGGCGGCGATTCCCAGCCTGTTCACGCCGGTGATGCAGGGTAATCGCATGCTGGTGGACGGCGGTATTCTCAATCCGCTGCCGATCGTGCCCGTGGTGTCGAGTCATTGCGACCTGATCATCGCGGTCAACCTCAACTCCACCAACCAGCGCCATTATCAACTGCCGGTGATCCAGCGCCCGGCGGCGTTCAAGAGTCGCTTCGACAGCCTGATCACCTCACTGGGTTCGAAATTGCCCTTCCGCCGCAAACAGGCGGAAAAATTGCTGCTGCTGGAAAAAGAAGCGTTGCTGGCAGAAGCGGCCGAGATCAACCCCTGGATCGAATCCGCCGAACCCGAAGCCCAGCAACCCGCGGCCGCCCCTGAACGCGACGGCGCGCCGAAGTCCGCCACGGGCTCGTTCATTATCGACAACGTCGGGCCGGCCTCGTTGCTGGACCTGATCAACCAGAGTTTCGAGGTGATGCAGACCTCACTGGCGCAGTACAAGATCGCCGGTTATCCGCCGGATGTTTTGATCAACGTGCCGAAGCGGGTGTGCCGGTTTTTCGAGTTCTACAAGGCGCCGGAGCTGATCGCGCTGGGGCGACAGATTGCGCGGGATACGTTGGATCGGTATGAGAATGAGCGGGAATCCTGAAGTACTTGAGTGAATGATAGGGCCCCTTCGCGAGCAAGCCCGCTCCCACATTTGACCGAGTTCTTCAGTTAAATACGGTCAAGTGTGGGAGCGGGCTTGCTCGCGAAAGCGCCAGATCAGCCACCACTGAACTAAAGACCACCCTCACTCAACAACCGATACCCAACCCCAGCCTCGGTCACGATGAACCTTGGCTGAGTCGGATCATCCGCCAGTTTCTGCCGCAAATGCCCTACCACAATCCGCAAATAGTGGCTGTCTTCGGTATGGGTCGGCCCCCAAATATCCTTGAGCAGTTGCTGCTGGGTGATGACTCGCCCCGGATGCCGCGCCAGTTGCGCCAGCACGGCGTATTCCTTGCGGGTCAACCCCACTTCAACGCCATCGAGCAGCACCCGGCGATACGCCAGGTCCACGGTCAATGGGCCGAAGGTGAGTGCCGCTTGTTGAGCCTCGCCAACCGGGGCCTGACGCAGCAAGGCACGCACCCGGGCGAGGAATTCCTGGATGCCAAACGGTTTGGTCACGTAATCATTGGCGCCGCCATCGAGCGCTTCGACTTTCTGCCCTTCACTGGCGCGTACCGACAGCACCAGCACCGGCACCGTCGACCATTCGCGAAACTCGCGCAGCACCTGTTGGCCGTCCATGTCCGGCAGGCCGAGGTCGAGCACCAGCAGGTCCGGCTTGTTCAGCGCAGCTTGCGCCAGGCCTTCGGTACCGGTGCCGGCCTCCAGCACTTTGTAGCCTTGGGAGACGAGGCTGATGCGCAGGAATTTGCGGATTTGTGGTTCGTCGTCAATGACTAAAATGGTCGCGGTCTGGCTCATGGTGTCTGATCGCAGCATGGGGATTTGAGAAGGGTATCAGGCTTCACTTTTAGCGCTCACCTTCAGCTTTCAAATTTCAAAGGCGGGCTGCTCCTGCAAGGGCAAGTGCAGCGTGATGCACGTGCCGCGCCCTTCGATGCCGTCGGCAACGCTGATCCGCCCGCCATGAGCACCGACCATGCCCTGACAAATCGCCAGCCCCAGCCCGGTGCCCTGCCCGCCACGATCACCTCGCGCAGCGGTGTAGAACATGTCGAAAATCTTCGCCCGCTCCTCCTCTGGAATCCCCGGCCCCTCATCGCTCACCGAGAAAAACAGCTCGTTGTCGTCGGCTCCGGCGTTCAATTGTAGACGCCCGTGAGCGGGTGAAAACCGTGCGGCATTTTCCAGCACGTTGACCAGCGCCTGTTCGATCAGCGCGGCGTGTACAAAGAGCAACGGCAACTCGGGCGGCACTTCGGTGGTCACCTGCAACGGCGCGAGCACCGCGCGCAGGCGATTGAGCGAACTGCCGACAATGTCGGCTGGCGACACCCAGTCCCGTGCCAGTTTCAGCGCACCGTGACCAAGGCGGGTCATGTCCAGCAGGTTTTGAATGTAGCGGTCGAGGCGCTCGGCTTCATCGCGGGTGCCTTCGAGCAGCTCGCGGCGATCCTCTAGCGGGATCGCTTCGCCGAGGGCCAACAGACTGTCAATGCTGCCGCGCATCGAGGTCAGCGGCGTACGCAAATCGTGGGACACCGACGCCAGCAAGGCGCTGCGCAGTTGCTCGGTCTCGCCGTGCAGCCGTGCCGCTTCGAGGTCCTCGGCCAGTTGCGCACGGGCCAGCGCTTGCGCCAGTGGCTGACTCAACGCAGTGAGCAATCGCCGACGCTGGCCACTCAAGGTCTGGCCTTCTTTGGCACACACGCCGAGCAACGCCAGCGGTCCGTCTTCCACCGACAGCGGCCACCACCACCAACGCCCGAACGGCAGCGTGCCCGTCCCCGCGCCCGCTGGCTGATCGTGTTGCCAGGCCCAATCGGCGGCGGCGCGTTCGGCTTCGGTCAGTTCCAGCGGGCCGCCGGTTTCGACTTTCCAGCCCGACTGTCCGTCGCGATTGAGCAGGCACAGTTGCAGATCACTCCAGCCGTTCAAGTGCTGGGCAGCGGCGCTGACCACCGCCTGACGGTCGGTGGCGGCTGTGAGTTTGCGCGACAGGTCGAGCAGTTCGGTGGTCTCTTCCTGAGTGTCGCGCAACGCCTGCAGTTGCCGCCGTTGACGCGCCGCGAGGTTACCGGTGAGCGCCGCCATCAGCAGGAAGAACAGCAAGGTCAGCACGTCTTCTTCGCGCTGGATGCTGAAAGAGAAATTCGGCGGGATGAACAGAAAGTCATAGGTCAAAAACGACAGCGCCGCACAGGCCAACGACGGCCCGAGGCTGCTGCGCACCGCCACCAGCAACACGGCGGCGAGGAACACCAGGGAAATGTTCGGTAGCGGCAAGACGCTGGCCACGCCCCAGGCCAACGCACTGGCCAACACCGTCGCCACAATGGCCAGGGCGTAGTCGAACCCTACCAGCGACTGTGCCGAACGCTGACGCGGCGGATGCTGTTCGTGATCGCTGTCGAGGACGTTGATTTCCAGCCCGCGCGCATCACGCAGCAAGCGCGACGCCAGCCCACCGCCGAACAACCGCCGACGTAAACGCTGTCGCGACTGGCCGACCAACACCAGGCTGGCGCGACGCTCGGCGGCGTGTTGAATCAGGGTTTTCGCGACTTCACCAGCGCGCAGCAACACCACTTCGCCGCCGAGGCGTTCGGCCAATTGCTGGGCACTTTGCAGGCGCAGGCGTGACTGCTCGTCACGCACGCTGCCGTTGTCCACGTGCACCAGGCTCCACGGCAGATGGCGGCGCTGGGCGACACGACTGGCGTGACGCACCAAACGTTCGGCCTGAGCATCGCCATCGACGCCGACCAGCAAACGACCGCGCACCGCCGGTGCAGCCTGGCCGAGCTGGCGATACCCTTGGGCCAGATCATTGTCGACCTGCGCAGCGGCCGTTTGCATCGCCAGTTCGCGCAGGGCGGTGAGGTTGGTCTGGGTGAAAAACGCGTCGATGGCCGCCCTCGCCTGCTCCGGCACATACACTTTACCGTCGCGCAGGCGCTCCAGCAGTTCACGCGGCGGCAGGTCGATCAGCAACAGTTCGTAGGCTTCTTGCAGCACCCAGTCCGGCAGGGTTTCGCGAACCTGTACGCCGGTAATCCCGCGCACTTTATCGTTAAGGCTTTCCAGGTGCTGGACGTTGACGGTGGTGAACACGTCGATGCCGGCGGCGAGCAATTCCTGGATGTCCTGCCAGCGTTTTATGTGGCGGCTGCCAGGGGCATTGGTGTGGGCCAGTTCGTCCACCAGCACCAGCGTCGGTTTAGCCGCGAGCAAGCCATCGAGGTCCATCTCTTCGAGCATCACGCCACGGTATTCCGAGCGCACCAACGGCTGTTGCGGCAAGCCGCCGAGCAGCGCTTCGGTTTCGGCGCGGCCATGGGTCTCGACCACGCCGGCGATGACTTTCACGCCTTGACGCAGTTGGGTGTGGGCCGCTTGCAGCATGGCGTAGGTCTTGCCGACGCCGGGCGCGGCACCGAGAAAGACCTTGAGCCGGCCACGGCCATCGCGGGGCAGGTCTGCTAACAGCGCGTCGGCGCGGCCGGAGTCGCTCATCTGTCATTGCCTTGTTCGATTTGAATTGGGGGTGTTGCCCTAAAAGATCGCAGCCTTCGGCAGCTCCTACAGGGGATGGCGTACACCCTGTAGGAGCTGGCGAAGCCTGCGATCTTTTGATCTACAGGTTTTCCAGCGCGATATTCAGCGCCAGCACATTGACCACCGGCGGCCCCACCAGCGGCTGCTCGGTGTGCGCATCCAGCAGTTGCTGAAGCGTAGACACCGGCAGATTACGCGCCGTCGCAACACGCGCCAGTTGATAGGCAATCGCGGCCGGTGGCAAGTGTGGATCGAGGCCGCTGCCGGAGGTGGTCAGCAACGCCAATGGCACGGGCCCCTGACCGGGAACCAGCAGCTTATGGGCATCATCGATCACCCGCGTGGCCAGGGCCGGGTTGCTTGGCGACAGGTTGCTGGCGCTGCTCGACACCGTGGCAAAAGCACCGGCCGAGGGGCGTGGGTGAAACCAGGCGTCACCGACGAAATCCTGGGCAATCAACGACGAGCCACGCACGTGGCCGTCGGCGTCGCGCACCAGGCTGCCGTTGGCTTGATCGGGGAAAGCGACCTGGGCGACGCCGGTGACGACCAGAGGGTAGGCGACGCCGGTGATCAGGGTCATCAGGACCAACAGGCTCAAGGCCGGGCGTATCATTGCGGACATTTCAAAATCCTCGAATTCGGAAAACAATCTGTAGGAGCGAGCTTGCTCGCGATGGATTTGAAAGCGCCGCGTTGTGTCAGGAAGGGCGCGTTATCGTTAACCACCATCGCGAGCAAGCTCGCTCCTACAGTGGGGATGTTCGGTCAAACCAGATGCAACGCCGTCAACAGCATGTCGATCGCCTTGATGCCCACAAACGGCACCAATATCCCGCCCAATCCATAGATCAGCAGATTGCGCCGCAACAACGCCGCCGCACTCGCCGCCTGCACCCGCACCCCACGCAATGCCAACGGAATCAGCACCACAATGATCAAGGCGTTAAACACAATCGCCGAGAGAATCGCGCTCTGGGGGCTGCTCAGGTGCATGACGTTGAGCACGCCCAGTTGCGGGTAGATCGAGGCGAACAGCGCCGGCAGGATCGCGAAGTATTTGGCCACGTCGTTGGCGATGGAAAAGGTCGTCAGCGCGCCGCGAGTCACCAGCAATTCCTTGCCGATCTGCACCACGTCCAGCAACTTGGTCGGGTCGCTGTCGAGGTCGACCATGTTCGCCGCCTCGCGTGCCGCTTGCGTCCCGTCGTTCATCGCCATACCGACGTCTGCCTGCGCCAATGCGGGGGCGTCGTTGGCGCCGTCGCCACACATGGCGACCAGCCGACCGTCGTTCTGCTCGTGACGAATGCGCGCCAGCTTTTTCTCCGGCGTGGCTTCGGCCAGCACGTCATCGACACCTGCCTCGGCCGCAATCGCCGCAGCGGTCAACGGGTTGTCGCCGGTCACCATGACCGTGCGAATCCCCAGTTTGCGCAACTCGGCGAAACGCTCGCGGATGCCGGGCTTGACCACGTCCTTGAGGTGGATCGCGCCGAGCAATTTGCCGTCGGCGCAGACCAGCAATGGCGTGCCGCCACTCTGGGCGATCTTGTCGATTTCCCGGGACAGGGCCGGTGCGAGATCGGCGCGTTTCAGGCCGACGAAGGCCAGCAACGAATCCACTGCACCCTTGCGATACACGCGGCCCTGATAGTCGACACCGGACAACCGCGTCTCGGCGCTGAACGGCACTACAGTGAGCAACTCGGTTGCCGGCTCGGGTTGTGGATGAGTCCCGCGCAGGTACTCGACGATGGATTTGCCTTCAGCCGTGTCATCGGCCAGCGAGGCGAACAACGCGCCCTCGGCCAGTTCCTTGGCATTGACGCCTGGTGCGGCATGGACCGCGGTGCAGCGACGGTTACCGAAGGTGATGGTGCCAGTCTTGTCCAGCAGCAGGACGTGCACGTCCCCGGCCGCTTCCACGGCACGACCGGACTTGGCGATCACGTTCAGCCGTACCAGGCGGTCCATCCCGGCGATACCAATGGCCGACAACAAACCGCCGATGGTGGTCGGAATCAGCGTGACCAATAACGCCACCAGGAACACCAGCGGCAGGCTGCCGTTAGCGAAGTGGGCGAACGGTTGCAGGGTCACGACCACCAGCAGGAAGATCAGGGTCAGGCCGATCAGCAGGATGTCGAGCGCGACTTCGTTCGGGGTTTTCTGGCGTTTGGCGCCTTCGACCAACGCGATCATGCGGTCCAGTGTCGACTCGCCAGGGTTGGCGGTGATGCGCACCAGCAGCCAGTCGGAAACCAGTCGGGTGTTGCCGGTAACGGCCGAACGGTCGCCACCGGATTCACGAATCACCGGCGCGGATTCACCGGTAATCGCCGCTTCGTTGACGGCCGCGATGCCTTCGATCACCTCGCCATCGCCGGGGATCATTTCCCCGGCTTCGACGCGCACCACGTCGCCCTTGCGCAGGCTGGTGGCCGGCACCACTTGAAAGGTGCCGTTAGTGGTTTTACGGCGAGCACTCAAACCTTCGCTGCCGGCCTTGAGGCTGTCGGCGCGGGCCTTGCCGCGGCCTTCGGCCAAGGCTTCGGCGAAGTTGGCGAACAGCACGGTGAACCACAGCCACAGCGCGATTTGCGCGGCGACAAAGGTCGGTACGGCGCTGTCGGGAATGAAGCACAGCACGGTGGTCAGGATCGCGGTCAGTTCGACCACCAGCATCACCGGTGCACGCTGCAATTGCCGTGGGTCGAGCTTGACGAAGGCTTGCACCAGCGCCGGGCGCCAGAGGGCCGAGATCGCGGTTTTCGGTTGCTCCGGCGCCTTGGCGGCGACGGTTTTGGTTACGGGCATATTCATCATTGACTCCTTAGAAGCCCATGCTCAGATGTTCGGCGATCGGGCCCAACGCCAGGGTCGGCAGGAAGGTCAAACCGCCCACCAGCAAAATGGTCACGGTCAGCAAAGTCACGAACAACGGGCCGTGGGTCGGGAAGCTGTTCTGGCCAATCGGTGCGGTTTTCTTCATCGCCAGGCTGCCGGCCAGAGCCAGTACCGGGAGGATGTAACCGAAGCGACCGATCAACATACCCAGGCTCAGCATCAGGTTGTGAAACGGGGTGTTGGCGCTGAAGCCGCCAAACGCGGAGCCGTTGTTGGCGCTGGCCGAGGTGTAGGCGTACAGCAATTGACTGAAACCATGGGCACCGGGGTTGCTCACCGCTGCCACCGGGCCTGGCAAGCTGGCGGCAATCGCGCCGAGCACCAGCACGCCGACCGGCATCACCAGCAAGGTCACCACCAGCAACTGGACTTCCTTGGCTTGCAGCTTCTTGCCGAGGTATTCCGGGGTGCGGCCGATCATCAGGCCGGCGAGGAACACCGCGATCAACACGTTGAGCAACATGCCGTAGAGCCCGGCACCGACGCCGCCGAAGATCACTTCGCCGACCATCATGTTGACCAGCGCGACCATGCCGGTCAGCGGGTTGAGGCTGTCGTGCATGGCGTTGACCGAACCATTGGACGCAGCCGTGGTGGTCACCGACCAGAGCACGGTGGCGGTGGTGCCGAAGCGCGCTTCCTTGCCTTCCAGCGGCGCGGTCTGTTCGACGGCGACATTGTTCAGCGTCGGGTTCGGTTGGTATTCAGCCCACAGCGAAGTGGCGCCGCCGATCAGGAACAATGCGAACATGCAGGCAACAATCGCACGGCTCTGACGCAAGTCTTTGACGTAGTGGCCGAAGGTGAACACCAGTGCCACCGGGATCAGAATGATCGAGGCCATCTCGAACAGGTTGCTCCATGCGGTCGGGTTCTCGAACGGGTGCGCCGAGTTGACGCCGAAGAAGCCACCGCCGTTGGTACCCAGTTGCTTGATCGCAATCTGGCTCGCGGCCGGGCCGAGCGGGATCACCTGATCGACGCCTTGCATCGTCACGGCATTCACGTACTGCGCGAAGGTTTGCGGCACGCCCTGCCAGACCAGGTACAGCGCCAGCAGCAGGCACAGCGGCAGCAAGCCGTAGAGGGTGGCGCGGGTCATGTCGACCCAGAAGTTGCCGAGGGTCTTGGTCGATTTACGACCGATGCCGCGACACAGCGCAACCAACACGGCCAGGCCAGTGGCGGCACTGACGAAGTTCTGCACGGTGAGGCCGACCATCTGACTGAGGTAACTCAGCGAAGCTTCACCGCTGTAGGCCTGCCAGTTGGTGTTGGTCATGAAGCTGACGGCGGTATTGAACGCCAGCGTCCACTCCTGACCCGGCAGGTTTTGCGGGTTCAGCGGCAAGTGGTCCTGGAACAACAGGATCGCGAACAACAGCAAAAAGCCCGCAAGGTTGAAGGCGAGCAAGGCCAGGGTGTATTTCTGCCAGCTCTGTTCGGCCTGCGGGTCAACGCCGGCCACCCGATAACAACCGCGCTCCACTGGCCCGAGGATCGGTGTCAGCCAGGTGCGCTGGCCTTCCATCACCTTGTAGTAGAACCGCCCCAGAAACGGTGCCGGGATCAGCACCACGGCGAAGAAGGCGAGGATCAGCCAATAGTCATAACTGTGCATAGCCGCTCCTAGTTCCGGTCCGCGCGCAACAGCGCAACCAACAGATAAATGAACAGCCCCACTGCCAGCAGCAGTGACACCCCGTCCAGAACGCTCATGGAAGTTCTCCGTGTTACGGCGTATTGCCGCGTGTGGAGTCATTGTCGGGAGGAAGGCTGTAAAGGAACGAGACCGAGGGCGTTGGCTGGGCATAAAGAAAGCGTAAAGAGTGGGTTTACGCGGGGGTTACAGCGGTGTTCGGGCGACCGCTATCGCGAGCAGGCTCGCTCCCACAGGGGAACGCATACTTATGTGGGAGTGAGCCTGCTCGCGATAGCGGCATAACAGGCACCAAAGCCCCAACTGAATGCATAAAAAATGCATCTTCATGCTGACGGTGCAGTTGCACGCGGATACACCGGCCGACGCGATGTAGACCGGGTTGAAAACAGCGCAGGTAGCGCGGTCATATCAGGCATAGAATGGAACCACTGCGAAATCCCATCGCTCAAAGTGGTATGCACCATCGATTGGTGAAACCCTCGCCAGTCGCCTGCCTTCAAGGAGAGCCCTATGCCCTGGTATGCCTGGTTGATTCTGGTCGTTGCAATCGGCTCGATCGTTGGCGGTTTGATGATGTTGCGTGACACCGCCACCAAGGTCGATCTGACCGATGAGCAACGTAAACGCGTCGCCGAACGCAATGCGGAAATGGACGCCAAGGAAGCGCAGGACCGCTGACTCAAAAAATCGTCCGAAGGCTCGAACAGCTTTCGGACGATTTGCAACTCCACGCACGCTCAGCTATCCGGGATGGGCACTACGGTGATTTTGTACGGCTCGAAAATCTTCAGCATCTGACCCTTGTCGCGCAACCCTTGCAGCAACTGACCGAATGCCTCGCCACTGATCGGTGCAGTCGGGCGGAGGATCGCGTAGTGGTGATAGACCTGATCGATGCGCTCGGACACCAGTAACTGATCGGCGACTTTTTCGTTGCGCAAGAAGTAATCGCTCAGATAAGAGCGCGTTACCAGGGCAATGTCTGCACGCCCGCGCAGCACCATCAGCAGGTTACTGTCATGGGAGTACGTCAACGTGGCGTTGTAATTTTGCGCGAGGAACTTTTGATCGGCGTTGAAGTTGGCGAATTCGTAGTGATAGCCACTGAACAGCGCCAGGCGCTTGCCAGCGAGGTCGTTAAAATAGCTCTGCTGGCGATCGGGCAGGCGTTGCGCGACAAAAATTTCGGCGTCTTCCAGGCCCATGTCGACGTTAGTGTGGGGGATGTCCTTCCAGCCCCAGTCCGGGTTTTCGAAAATCGCCATGTCCACCCGCCCCTCCTTGAAGTCACCGAAGCGCCGGGGAATCGAAGTGGGTACCAACACGAACTTATACGTAGTTTGCGAGGCATTGAGTGCCTCGACCAGCTGCGGCAGCAACCCCGTGTCGACACCGGATTCCGGGCGCACGGTGTAAGGCGGGAAATGGGCGGCACCGATCCGCACCAGTTGTGCGGCCTGGGAGGGCAATACCCACAACGCCGCGAGCGCGGCCAGTAAAAGCGGCGAAGCCGTCCGAATTGGCGAAGACATCAACACGACCTACTCCCCGAAAAATACGCATCAATGCATTCAAACCAGGCGGTTGCGCCCAGTTAGCCAGTATCCCGCGGGCCTACACAACCTTATTACCGCTCTTCCAGCACCAGAATCAAGGCCTCATCGGCCAATTGATCGAGGCTCATGCTGCCACCGGCGCGAAACCAAGTGGTGGTCCAGGACAATGCACCGGTCAGAAAACGGCGGGTGATGAACACATCGCCGCGGATAAAACCGGCGTTCTTGGCCTCGCCCAACACCTGCAACCAGATGTCCTCATAAATGTCGCGCAACGCCAATACCTGCGCCTGCCCGTCTTCGGACAGCGAGCGCCACTCATAGACCAACACCGCCATGGCCTCGCCGCTGCCGCCCATGATCGACTGCAACTCACAGCGAATCAGCGCCAATACCCGCTCGCGCACGTTGGTTGACTCGGCCAGGGCCGCGCGCATCAATGCTGTGTTGTAGCGAATGGTCTCCTCCATCACCGCCCGCAAGATCTCGTCCTTGCTTTTGAAGTGATGAAAAATGCTGCCCGACTGAATGCCGACGGCGCCGGCAAGATCGCGCACGGTGGTGCGCTCAAAACCTTTGTTGCGAAACAGGTGAGCCGCCACTTGCAGCAGTTTGCCACGGGCGCTGTCCGGGTCGGTCAATTGGCCGTTGTCGACCAGTTCGCGCATGACCTTCAGGGCTTTTTGCTCGTCCACCCGTTCTCTCCTACAGTCGATCAATCAAATGCGCCGCTTATTATGTAGGAGCGAGCTTGCTCGCGATGGACGTTAACGATGACGCGTGCAACCTGAATGAACGCGACATCCTCTCGTCCTTCGCGAGCAAGCTCGCTCCTACAGTTTCGCGGGGTAGCGCGGGCAATTTAAGCTGGCCGGAGCAACCAAGCAAGCGCTCGGGAAGAAGATACTTCAGCCGTTTACAAACCAAGCGCTTGCTTGGTAGTCTCGAAACACTTCTGTCGGAGGTGGCTATGCAGTTGACTGTGCCTGAAACAATCCGCATCGGGTGCGCCAGCGCGTTCTGGGGCGACACCTCAACCGCCGCCGCGCAACTGGTGGAAGGCGGGCGTCTGGACTATCTGGTGTTCGACTATCTGGCCGAAATCACGATGTCGATCATGGCCGGCGCGCGGATCAAAGATCCCCAGGCCGGCTACGCCAGTGACTTCATCGAAACCCTCAGCCCGTTGTTGGGGCAACTCGCCGAACAAAAAATCCGGGTGATCAGCAATGCCGGCGGAGTCAACCCGAAAGCCTGCGCCGCCGCCCTGCAAGCGGCCTGCGACAAGGCCGGGGTGCCACTGAAAATCGCGGTGCTGCTGGGTGATGACCTGCAACCGCAGCTCAAACAGTTGGGCAGCAGCGGCATTCAAGAAATGTTCACTGGCGCGCCACTTCCACCGATGTGCGTCTCGACCAACGCCTACCTCGGCGCGCCTGGCATCGTCGAAGCCCTGCGTCTGGGGGCGGACATTGTGATTACCGGGCGCGTGGTCGACAGCGCCGTGGTCAGCGCCGCGCTGGTGCATGAGTTCGGTTGGTCGTGGCGTGACTACGACAAACTCGCCCAAGCCGCACTCGCCGGCCACATCATCGAATGCGGTGCCCAATGCACGGGCGGCAACTTCACCGATTGGCGCGACGTGCCCGACTACGAACACATCGGATTCCCCATCGTCGAAGTCAGCGCCGACAGCCAATTCATCGTCAGTAAACCTGAAGGCTCCGGCGGGCTGGTCACGCCACTGACGGTGGGTGAGCAGATGCTCTATGAAATCGGTAATCCACAGGCCTATCTGCTGCCCGACGTGGTCTGCGATTTCACTCAAGTCAAACTCCAGCAACAAGGCAAAAACGCGGTTCAGGTGCACGGCGCAAAAGGTTTGCCGCCGACTGATCAGTACAAGGTCAGCGCGACCTGGCCCGACGGTTTCCGCTGCACCGCCAGTTGCCTGATCGCCGGGATCGATGCGGTCGACAAGGCCAGGCGCGTCAGCGAAGCAATCATCAACAAGACCTCGGAGATCTTCAGCCAGCGCGGCTGGGCGCCCTATAGCGAGGTGAGCATCGAGTTGCTGGGCAGCGAGGCCACCTACGGTCCCCACGGCCAGCGCCAGGACAGCCGTGAAGTGGTGATCAAACTCGCCGTGCGCCATCCGGGCAAACCGGCTCTGATGGTGTTCTCCCGGGAAATCGCCCAGGCCGCCACCGGCATGGCACCGGGGCTGACCGGCATTGTCGGCGGACGGCCAACGGTGTATCCGCTGATCCGACTGTTCTCGTTCCTGATCGACAAAACGGCCTGCACGCTGGAAATTGATCTCATGGGCCAGCGTCATCCGTGCGCCTTGCCTGCCCTCGATGTGCTCGACACCGCCGACTTGCCGGTGCCGTTCGAGCCACCCAAGCCCACCGGTCTGGCCGACGCCAGCGTGGCCCTGATAAAACTCGCGGTGGCACGGTCCGGCGACAAAGGTAATCACAGCAACATCGGCGTCATGGCCCGCGATCCCGAGTACTTGCCGTGGATCGCCGAAGCACTGAGGCCGGAGGTGATCGTCGACTGGATGAGTCATGTCCTTGACCCGGTCCACGGACGTGTCGAACGCTGGTATTTACCGGCAACCCACAGCCTGAATTTTCTGCTGGAAAACGCCCTCGGTGGCGGTGGCATGGCCAGCCTGCGGATCGATCCACAAGGCAAAGCCTTCGCCCAACAACTGCTGGAAATCCAGATTCCGGTGCCTCAGCGCATCGCCGACCAGATCAACTAGAGGACTGCCGCCGTGGCCTACGATTCGATTTTCAAAGCCGATTTGTTTGCTGGCCAAAACATCATCGTCACCGGTGGCGGAAGCGGCATCGGCCGTTGCACCGCCCATGAGCTGGCGGCCCTCGGTGCCCATGTGCTGCTGGTGGGACGTAATGCCGACAAACTGAAAACCGTCGCCGCCGAGATTGCCGAGGACGGTGGCAAGGCTGACTGGAAGACCTGTGATATTCGCGATGAAGAAGCCGTCAAGCATCTGGTCAGCGAACTGATCCGCAAGCACGGACCGATCCACGGGCTGGTCAACAATGCCGGCGGACAGTTCCCCTCCCCATTGGCCTCGATCAATCAGAAGGGTTTCGAAACCGTGATGCGCACCAACCTGGTGGGCGGTTTCCTGATGGCCCGGGAAGTGTTCAACCAATCCATGAGCCAGCACGGCGGTGCGATCGTCAACATGCTCGCCGACATGTGGGGCGGCATGCCCGGGATGGGGCACTCGGGCGCGGCGCGCTCGGGCATGGATAACCTGACCAAAACGGCTGCGTTTGAATGGGGCTACGCCGGGGTGCGGGTCAACGCAGTGGCGCCGGGCTGGATCGCGTCCAGCGGCATGGACACCTACGAAGGCGCGTTCAGAGCGGTGATTCCGACCTTGCGCGAACACGTGCCGCTCAAACGCATCGGCACCGAATCGGAGGTCAGCGCGGCGATCGTTTTCCTGCTCAGTCCGGCCGCGGCATTTGTCAGCGGCAGCACTTTGCGCATCGACGGTGCCGCCAGCCTCGGCGGGCGCGCCTGGCCGATCCACAAGGCGCAGAACAGCGCGTCCTATAACGGCTTTCACCGCGCTTACCTTCCGGATGTGCTCAAGGACAAGGAATAGCCCATGCCGGTCATCCAGTCGCAAGTGGACCCTTTCAGCGAACAGTTCGCCCGCAATCGCGCGGCGATGCTGGTGGGGATCGAGCAGGTCCGCGAGCTTGAACAAAACCTGCTGAACAAGGCTTTTGAGTCCAAACCCAAGTTCGACAAGCGCGGGCAGCTATTGCCCCGAGAACGGCTAAATCTATTGCTCGACCCGGGTGCGCCGTTCCTCGAACTGGCGAGCCTGGCCGGTTACAAACTGCATGACGACAAGGACGGCAGCGCGGCCGGTGGCGGTTTGATCGCCGGTATCGGTTACGTGTCCGGCGTACGGGTGCTGGTGGTGGCGAATAACAGCGCCATCAAGGGCGGGACCATTTCCCCCAGCGGCCTGAAAAAATCGTTGCGCCTGCAACAGATCGCCATGGAAAACAAACTACCGGTGATCACCCTCGCTGAAAGCGGTGGCGCCAACCTCAATTACGCCGCGGAGATTTTTGTCGAAGGCGCACGCAGCTTTGCCAATCAGGCACGGATGTCGGCCATGGGATTACCGCAGATCACGGTGGTCCATGGTTCCGCCACGGCGGGCGGTGCTTATCAACCCGGACTGTCGGATTATGTGGTGGTGGTGCGTGGCAAGGCCAAGCTGTTCCTGGCCGGCCCGCCTCTGCTGAAAGCGGCGACTGGCGAAGTCGCCACTGACGAAGAACTGGGGGGGGCCGAGATGCATGCGCAAACCGCCGGCACGGCTGAATACCTGGCCGAGAACGACGCCGATGGTGTGCGCCAGGTCCGTGAGATTGTCGGCCTGCTGCCCTGGAACGATCAATTGCCCAGGTTGCGCGAGCGATGCTGGGAAGAACCGCTCTACCCCATCGACGAGTTGCTCGGGCTGATTCCCGACGATGCAAAAAAACCCTACGACGTGCGCGAGATCATCGCGCGGATTGCCGACGCCTCGAACTTTCTCGAATTCAAAGGCGAGTTCGATCAGCAAACCCTTTGTGGCCATCTGCAGATTCAGGGCCGCGTCTGTGGATTTATCGGCAACAACGGACCGATTACGCCCAAGGGGGCGAGCAAAGCGGCGCAGTTCATTCAGCTCTGCGACCAGAGTCAGACGCCGCTGCTGTTTTTCCACAACACCACCGGTTTCATGGTCGGCACCGAGTCGGAACAGCAAGGCGTGATCAAGCATGGCGCCAAGATGATTCAAGCGGTGGCCAACGCCCGCGTGCCCAAACTGACCATCGTCGTCGGCGGCTCCTATGGCGCCGGCAACTACGCGATGTGCGGCCGCGGCCTCGACCCGCGTTTCATCTTCGCCTGGCCCAACAGCCGCACGGCGGTGATGGGCGGCGCCCAGGCGGGCAAGGTTTTGCGAATCGTCACCGAGGCGAAACAGGCCAAGGACGGGCAGGTACCCGACCCGAAAATGCTCGACATGCTGGAACAGGTCACCGCACAGAAACTCGACAGCCAGTCCACTGCGCTCTACGGCAGCGCCAATCTGTGGGACGACGGGTTGATCGATCCTCGGGATACCCGGACCTTGCTTGGCTACTTGCTGGATATCTGCCACGAGGCCGAAGTGCGGCCGCTGCAAGCCAACAGTTTTGGTGTCGCGCGTTTTTAACAAGCGCGGGAACCATAGGGATCAGAGGGGAATAATAAAAATGATCTTCACCCAGGAACACGAAGCACTGCGTCGCACCGTCCGCCAATTCGTCGATCACGAGATCAATCCGCACGTCGATGAATGGGAAAAAGCCGGGCGTTTTCCGATCCACGAGGTCTTCCGCAAGGCCGGCGAGCTTGGCCTGCTGGGGATCTCCAAACCGGAAAGATTCGGTGGCATGGGCCTCGACTACAGCTATTCCATCGTCGCCGCTGAAGAGTTCGGCACCATTCATTGCGGCGGCATTCCGATGTCCATCGGCGTGCAAACCGATATGTGCACCCCGGCGCTGGCCCGTTTCGGCTCCGATGAATTACGCGACGAGTTTCTGCGCCCGGCGATCACCGGCGAACAGGTCGGCTGCATCGGCGTCTCCGAAGTCGGTGCCGGTTCCGACGTGGCCGGGTTGAAAACCACTGCCCGCAAGGACGGCGACGACTACGTGATCAACGGCAGCAAGATGTGGATCACCAACTCGCCGAATGCCGATTTCATGTGTCTGTTGGCCAATACCTCGGACGACAAACCGCACATCAACAAGTCGCTGATCATGGTGCCGATGAACACACCCGGGATCAGCCTCAGTTCGCACCTCGACAAGCTCGGCATGCGCAGTTCGGAAACCGCCCAGGTGTTTTTCGACAACGTGCGCGTTCCGCAACGCAACCGCATCGGCCATGAAGGCGCGGGTTTCATGATGCAGATGCTGCAGTTTCAGGAAGAACGTCTGTTCGGCGCGGCGAACATGATCAAAGGCCTGGAATATTGTGTCGACAGCACCATCGAGTACTGCAAGGAGCGCAAAACCTTCGGCAATGCGCTGATCGACAACCAGGTCATCCATTTCCGCCTGGCCGAACTGCAAACCGAAATTGAATGCCTGCGTGCATTGGTCTATCAGGCCACCGAGCAATACATCAAAGGCCAGGACGTCACGCGCCTGGCCTCCATGGCCAAACTCAAGGCCGGGCGGCTGGGTCGCGAAGTCAGCGACAGTTGCCTGCAATATTGGGGCGGCATGGGTTTCATGTGGGACAACCCGGTGGCCCGGGCCTATCGCGATGTGCGGCTGGTGTCGATCGGTGGCGGTGCAGACGAAATCATGCTGGGGATTATCTGCAAACTCATGGGCATCCTGCCGGGGAAAAACAAATGAATACCTTGCCCGTTTGCCAGACCTTGCTGCTCGAACTGCATAACGGCGTACTGCACATCACACTCAATCGCCCGGAAAGCCGCAATGCCATGAGCCTGCTGATGGTCGCCGAACTGCGTGCGGTGTTGCTGGCCGTGCGCGACGACCGCGAGATTCGTGCACTGGTGATTGGCGGTGCCGGCGGGCATTTTTGCGCCGGTGGCGACATCAAGGACATGGCCAACGCCCATGCTCAAGGTCCGTTGGCGTATCGCGATTTGAATCGAGCATTCGGCGCGCTGCTGCAAGAGGTGCAACACGCACCGCAAGTGGTGATCACGGTGCTGCAAGGCGCGGTGCTCGGCGGTGGTCTGGGTCTGGCCTGCGTCAGCGATGTCGCATTGGCTGATCATCAGGCGCAATTCGGTTTGCCGGAAACCAGCCTCGGTTTGCTGCCCGCGCAGATCGCGCCGTTCGTCGTTCAGCGCATCGGTCTGACCCAGGCTCGGCGATTGGCCCTGACCGCGGCGCGGTTCGACGGCACCCAGGCGCGGCGTATGGGGCTGGTGCATTTTGTCGAGCATGACGCGCAAGCCTTGGCCGAGCGTCTCGATGAAATCCTGGCCCACGTACTGTGCTGCGCACCGGGAGCGAATGCGGTGACTAAAAAACTTTTGCTGGCGAGTGCCGGACAGCCTTCGGGAGGGTTATTGGATGAAGCGGCCGAATGGTTCAGCGAGGCGGTGACCGGGGCTGAAGGCATTGAGGGAACCCAGGCCTTCGTGCAAAAGCGTAAACCGGGGTGGGCGCTCTAAAAGCTTCGCGAGCAAGCCCGCTCCCACATTCGAACGCATTTCAAATGTGGGAGCGGGCTTGCTCGCGAAGAGGCCCCGACAATCACCGCAGTTTAAAAGAGAAGTACCCATGCCCGCCCTCAAAAAAATCCTGATCGCCAACCGCGGTGAAATCGCCTGCCGCATTCAGCGCACGGCTCAAGCCTTGGGCTACCGCACCGTCGCAATCTTCAGCGACGCCGACACCGACGCCCTGCACGTGCAAATGGCCGACGAAGCCGTCAACATCGGCCCGGCCCCGGTGCAACAGTCGTACCTGAACATCCCGGCCATCATCGACGCCGCCCGGCGCACAGGGGCCGACGCGATTCATCCCGGCTACGGCTTCCTCTCGGAAAACGCTGAATTCGCCCTCGCCTGCGAACGTGCCGGCATCACCTTCATCGGCCCCAGCGCCGAAGCGATCAAACTGATGGGCAGCAAACGCCTGTCGAAACTCGCCATGATCAAAGCGGGCGTGCCGTGCATCAACGGTTATCAAGGTCCCGAGCAGGACGACGCGACCCTGAGCGGCGAAGCCGAACGCATCGGCTATCCGCTGATGATCAAGGCCTGTGCCGGCGGTGGCGGGCGCGGCATGCGGCTGGTGCACGACGCGAGCGATTTTCTGGAACAGCTGCGCACCGCTCGCTCTGAAGCGCTGCACGGGTTTGGCAGCGCCGAACTGATCCTCGAACAGGCGCTGATCGATCCGCGGCATGTCGAGGTGCAGGTGTTCGGCGACCAACAGGGCAACCTGATCTATCTTGGCGAGCGCGATTGCTCGATCCAGCGTCGTCACCAAAAAGTCATCGAAGAAGCGCCCTGCCCGATCATGACCGTCGAATTGCGTCAGGCGATGGGTGAAGCGGCGCTCAAGGCGGGTCGGGCGGTCAATTACGTCGGCGCTGGCACCGTGGAGTTTCTGCTGGATGCGCGCGGGCAGTTTTATTTTCTGGAGATGAACACCCGGCTGCAGGTGGAACACCCGGTGACCGAACTGATCACCGGCCTCGATCTGGTGGCCTGGCAGCTACTCGTCGCTGAAGGACTGCCGTTGCCGCTGCGACAGGAGCAGGTGCAACTGAACGGGCATGCGATGGAAGTTCGCCTGTACGCCGAAGACCCGGCCCAGGGTTTTCTGCCTCAGACCGGACGAATCAGTGCATGGGAGCCAGCGTTGCAGGCCGGCGTGCGGATCGACCATGGCCTGATCGAAGGCCAACAGGTCAGCCCGTTTTATGACCCGATGCTGGGCAAGCTCATCGCCCATGGTGCTACCCGCGAAGAAGCCCGACGCAAGCTGCTACGGGCGGTGCAGGACAGCGTATTGCTGGGTATTCAGAGCAATCAGCGCTTGCTTGCCGGTTTACTGGAGCATCCACAATTCATCAGCGGCGAGTTCAGTACCGGATTCATCCCGACCTGTTTCGCTGACCATCCCTGCCTGCACCCGGTCGTGCCGGGCGCCGAAGAACTGGCCATCGCCGCGGCACTGTTCTATCACGACTGCGCGCAGGTTCACCGCGCGCCTCTGGCGGGTTGGCGTAACAATGCCAGCGTGCCGTTGAACTATCGCATCGGCCTGGACGATCAGGATTGGCCAGTGGAGCTGAACGCGGTGCCGGGCGAACCGTATCGGATACATGTCGGCGCGCGCACGCTGCAAATGCAGGTCATTGAGTGCAATGGACGCCGGGCAACCCTGACGATCGACGGCATCCGCCGATGCCATGCCTATCGCCTGGAAGCCGGGCAACTCTGGCTGTTCACCCGCCCTGGCAGCCTGCGGCTGGTGGATCGCACGCAAGCCGTGGTCAGCAGCCAGGCCGGTGTCAGCTCCGGCACCCTCAAGGCTCCGATGGACGGGGCGATCGTCGACGTGCTGGTCAGGGAGGGCTGCGCGGTCAGTAAAGGCCAACTGCTGGTGGTACTGGAAGCCATGAAAATGGAACACCCGCTCAAGGCTGGCATCGACGGCGTGCTCAAACGCTTGCAGGTCCGGGTCGGCGATCAGGTGAAAAACCGTCAGATTTTGCTGGAGGTCGAATAAGCCGCTAGGCGGATCCGTCGGGTTTGGCTACGCTCAAGCCCTATCAGGACGCGGATACCAGGAAACCTGCGATGCCTCATTGGCTGGTCATTGATCTGGAAGCCACCACCGATGAGGGTGGCTGGCCAGTAACGGAAATGGAAATCATCGAAATCGGCGCCACCCTGGTGGACCGCAAGGGTCGAGAACTGGATCATTTCCAGCGTTTCGTCCGGCCACTGCGTCGGCCGCTGCTGACACCGTTTTGTCGGGAGCTGACGCGCATCACCCAGGCCAATATCGATGCTGCACAATCTCTGAGCGAGGTCTGGCCCGCGTTCGAACGCTGGCTCGAGCACCATCACTCGCATCTGGAAGGCTGGGCCAGCTGGGGCGATTACGACCGCAAGCAACTGCTTCAGGAATGGCAACGCCTGCAACTTGATAGCGCCCTGAGCCGGGTGCCGCATATGAACCTCAAACAGCGTTTTGCCAAGGCCCGTCGCCTTGAGCGCCCGCTGGGGCTCAACGGTGCCCTGCAACTGGCGGGCCTGCAATTCACTGGCCAGCAACACCGGGCACTGGAAGACGCACGCAATACCGCTCGGTTATTACCGTTGATTCTCCCCGTCTAGAGTGGTGACGGCACCGAGGGCCTTGTGCATACTGGCCGGCCCTTTTAAGCCCTTTTCGAGGAATCGCCCATGTTTAAAGTCAACGAGTACTTCGACGGTACCGTCAAGTCGATCGCCTTTGGCACCGCTGAAGGTCCGGCAACCATCGGCGTCATGGCCCCGGGCGAATACGAATTCGGTACCAGCCAGCGTGAAATCATGCACGTGGTGAGCGGCGCCCTGACCGTCAAACTGCCAGACAGCAGCGACTGGGAAACCTTCGCCGCCGGCAGCCAGTTCAACGTACCTGCCAACAGCAAGTTCCAGCTGAAAGTGGCCGTCGACACCGCTTACCTGTGCGAATACCGCGGCTAAAACCCTGGGTTTTCACAGCGACAAAAAAATGCCCGTGTCCAACGACACGGGCATTTTTCATGTGAGGGCTTTTATTCGAGGATTGTCACCGGCATCCCGACTTCGAGTCGGCCATTACCGTCGTTGACCAGGTTCTGGCCAAACATCGCGCCATCCTCCTCGGCACGGTACTTCTGCAAGGTCGCCAGCGGTTCTCGATCTTCGCTGCGTAAACCGGTCTGCGGGTCGATGGTGGTCAAAATGCAGCGCGAACACGGCTTGACCACACGGAACTCGATATCGCCGATGCGGATACGCTTCCAGCCATCTTCTGCAAAGGCTTGGCTGCCCTCGATCACCAGATTCGGCCGGAAGCGCAACATTTCCAACGAGCGGCCAACCTTCTGCGACAAATCTTCCAGGGACGCCTGTCCGATCAGCAGCAGCGGGAAACCATCGGCGAATGCCACCTGATCGTCGTCCTTGCCATAACCGGCCTGTGTCATCCGCGCGCGGTCCAGCGGCACGTGCACCAAGCGCGTCGGTTTACCGATGAACTCACTGACCCAGGCCGCCACTTCGTCGCCAGCATCGGGCACTCGCAAGGTGTCGTGCCAGATGGTCACGCCACGCAGTTCAGCTTCGCGGCCAGGCAAAGCGACATCAATGGGTGAATGGCCCGCAGCTGTGAGGGTCAAGCCGCCACTGGCATTCCACAGTGCCGACAACTGGCTCATCTGCGCCACCGCACGCTGGGTCAGAAAACGCCCGCTGGCCTCGTCCACCAGCATCCAGCGTCGGTCACCGTCGAGGCCCAGTTTGTCCAGGCCAACCTGCTGCAAGGTCTCGCCCTTGCCGGATTTCAACGGATAACGATAAAGCGCGCTCAGACGCAGCATGGCCAGCTCCCTGGTGGGTAAAAATGCCACCCTATACGAGCTTGATCATTGAATCAAAGGCTGAGAATTGGACACTGCATACCCTGTGGGAGCGAGCTTGCTCGCGAAAGCGGTGGAACAGTTGATATAAATGTTGAATGTTAAACCGCCATCGCGAGCAAGCTCGCTCCCACAGGTAGACCGTGTGCAGCCTTTACATCGTTATCAGGCAGGCACTTCGTCGAGCATCAGACGCTGGCGCACTACGTCGACGAGTTTGTCCGGCTGGAATTTCGAGAGGAAGTTGTCGCAGCCGACCTTCTTGACCATCGAGTCGTTGAAGCTGCCGGACAATGACGTGTGCAACACCACATAAAGGCCACGCAGGCGCGGGTCGTTACGGATTTCGGTGGTCAGGCGATAACCATCCATTTCCGGCATTTCAGCGTCGGTGAAGACCATCAGCAGTTTCTCGGTCATGGAAACGCCGCTATCGGCCCACGCCTTGAGCATGTTCAGTGCCTTTAAGCCATCGCTGGCAATGTGCATCTTCACGCCCAATTGACCCAGCGTATCGCGCAATTGCGACAGGGCTACGTTTGAGTCATCCACCAGCAACACTTCACGGCCACGGGCGCGCTCCAGTACCGGGTCTTCGAGTTTTTCGCGAGAGACCTTGGCGTTATACGGCACAATTTCGGCCAGGACTTTTTCGACGTCGATGATTTCCACCAACTGGTCGTCGACCTTGCTGATGGCGGTCAGGTAATGCTGGCGACCGGCGCTGGTCGGCGGCGGCAGAATGGCTTCCCAGTTCATGTTGACGATGCGATCGACGCCACCGACCAGGAACGCCTGCACCGAGCGGTTGTACTCGGTGACGATGATCGTACTGGTAGGACTTGGCACCAACGGACGCATGCCGATGGCCTGGGACAAGTCGATCACCGGCAGGGTCTGGCCACGCAGGTTGACCACGCCGCAAACAAACGGGTGACGCTGGGGCATCAGGGTCAACTTTGGCAGTTGCAGGACTTCCTGCACTTTAAAGACGTTAATTGCGAACAACTGCCGTCCGGCCAACCGGAACATGAGAATTTCCAGGCGATTCTCACCCACTAGCTGCGTGCGTTGGTCTACCGCGTCGAGAATGCCGGCCATCTATGACTCCTGGTCTTGTTCTGGTGAATTCATTAAATAAGGTTATCGGCTGTGTTTGCTGGACCTTGACCCCCGTACAAAATGCCACGCTCAAGCATTGATGTCACATTAGCATCATGCTTTACTGGCCCTGTGATTTCATCTGCATCACTTCCAGCGACGCGACCTCGGTTCGATCGTTTGGTTCCCCTGTGTAAGGGATTCCCCTAGTAACAATCAGGTACAACCTGATATTCGCAATATCCAATAGCCATTAATGTGACGCCATTCTCATTGCATGAACGGAGTCAGGCTTTTGTGTGCGATCGCAGGTAAGTGGCCATCCACCCTCTCGTGTTCCTCAGCCTGCACCCAGGCCGACCGACGCGCGATCTCACGGCGAAACGGCCACGCCGGGACATTTCTCGTCCTCGTCGACACACACGGCATTCCCTCATTTGACACGACGTTGTGGAGATAAGCATGCCGAACGACCGTAATGAGTGGGCTCAACGGCTCCCAGAGTTTCTCGTCGAGGCTGAAACACTCCTGGCCAAAACCGAGGAATGCCTGAGTCATTTGCAACTGATCAGCAATGATAAAGACGCCATCGACTGCCTGCTGAGCACCCTCCTAAAATTGGCCAGCAAGGCTGATGCCCTGGCGCTGGCGGCTGTTTCGGAGTTTTCCTTGCACATTCATGGCTTGCTGAGCCATGCCCAGAACCATATGGACCTTCACGATCAAGCCCTGGACGCGCTCAAAGACTGTTTGACGCTGATCGCCTGGCAACTTGAGCTCATTGATCAGACCACAGGCCAGCTCAGCCTCGATGACAGTGAACAGACCTCTTTGATCGAAGCCTTCGCCTTTCAGGTCGGGCACAGTCATTTTCAGCCTCCGGTTAATTCCAAACCGTTCACGCTGGTTTCCTATTCGGGCAGGCAAGCGTAAGTTCGACCGACAACTAAGCCGTGCGCGGAATTTTTATTGCGATGACGTTGCTGCAACTTATGCACACTCCTGTCGCAATTGAATAACTCATACCTGATAACGACAATTCTGAATAATTAACCAATCCTGTCGACCGCTGGATTTCTTTCGTCACTAGGGTTTTGCCTGGTAACAAAAAGCTAAATCCCTGGAAATACCGAACTCTTCCCACGATAACTTTTTCCATTGTGGAAGCGTCGTCCAGTGCGCCATATTTCTCGACCGTGCACGTTATACCAAACGCGACCAACGGTAGCTTAAGTGGTATTATGCCGACCATTAGTTGACGTCAAATAATGGCGAAGTGATTCCACGGAGTGCAGTCGGAACGTTCAACCCTCGGGTTCGCGCACTGAAGTCTGCCCCGCTGAATTCAATGCCTCAAACAACAAGACAGAGACCCGTCAGCCAGCATGACCGGTCTGCCCGCAGCGAACATCCATTGGCTCCATCTGCTATGTACGCCAGCCTCAAGTCAATCACCCAATGGCCACCCTCCCGAGAAAACGCGTGCCGGTTTACGCTGCTGCTATGCACCTGCTCGGCGCTGGGAAGCCTGCTGATTTATAGCCTGTCCATTCGTCTGCCGTTGAGCCTGCTGGTGCTAAATGTTGCGGCACTGACGTGTGTCTGGGCGCAGCATCGCCTGTCACGAAAATCGATAAAATTTCAGCCCCAAGAGCTGGCCAACCGACTGCTGGAGGTTCAGGAAAATGAACGTCACCGCCTCAGCAGAGAGTTGCATGACGACATTGGCCAGTTGCTGACCGCGGCAAAACTTCAAAGTGACTGGCTCAAACGCCGTATGCCTGAAGAACTTCAAGCGCAGTGTTCGGTGCTCTGCGACACCCTGGAAGAAACCCTGGCCAAAGTGCGTGATGTATCAGCCATTCTCAATCCCAGGCAGCTGACCAGTCTTGGGTTGGAAGCCAGTCTGCGTGCGCATTTACTCAAGACACTGGCCAATACGCCAGTGCACTGGAGTCTGGAATGCCATCAACGATTGACCGGTGTTCCAGAAGAAATGGCAGTGGCCGCCTTTCGAATCACCCAGGAAGCGGTGACCAATATCCTGCGCCATGCCGAAGCGAAAAACCTGCTGGTCCGTCTGCAACGTCTGCCTCAAGGCCTGGCGCTGTTGATCAGCGACGACGGTCTGGGTTTTGCGCCAGCGCGCGATCCTGCTCGTGAGGGGCAACGCGGAATGGCCGGGATGTCGGAACGAATCGATCAACTGGGTGGCACCCTGAGCGTTACCAGCGAGCCCGGCAAAGGCACTCAAATCGACGCTCTTTTCCCATGGGCGCCCCGTGCGCTTGAACGGGCCAGTACCAATAAGGTTATGCATTGACTTGTAACTTACTTCTGGTGGATGACCACTCGCTTATCAGGGCTGGCGTGCGCGCTCTGGTGCTGGATATTCCCGGTTACGCGGTAATCGGTGAGGCCAACGACGGCTCGCAGCTGCTTGAAATGGTCGAGCAATTGTCTCCAGACATCGTACTGCTGGATATTTCCATGAAGGAAACCAGCGGCCTTGAAGCATTGCAGCGATTGAAGCGGGTACGTCCGCAGAGCAAGGTGCTGATCCTGTCAATGCACACCGATCCTTCACTCATCATGCAGGCACTGGAATCCGGCGCTCATGGCTACCTGCTCAAGGACACCACGGCCACCGAGCTCGAACACGCCCTGGATGCCTTGCGCCACAACGAACGCTACCTGAGCCCGGCTATCGCCCACACCGTCATCAATCAGGCGCTGACCCGAACCCAGAAAAACCAGGCGACCCCAACCGTCTCGCACAATCTGACGGCCCGTCAGCTGGAAATCCTGCGGCTGATTGTCCGCGGAAAATCCACCCGGGAGATCGCTAACGGCCTGGGCCTGAGCGTCAAAACTGTCGAGACCCATCGCTCGCAGGTCATGAAACGCTTGCAGATCTACGACGTGGCCGGCCTGGTGCTGTTCGCCGTGCGTGAGCAGATTATCAGCCTGGACGATTAACCGCTCCGGACGCGCTCAGCAACGGCGAATTTTCAGGCAAATGCACCCGCAGTGCCGCAGGACGTGCCGAGAAACGTAAGCTGTCGCCCTCCAGAGGTTCGCCATCGAGGTTGATATAAAGGCCTTCCGAGACCTTGATCTCGACCCATGGCAAGCGCGCGCGCACAAACATGTTGTCGATGCCGAAGCCATCGGTCAGCAGGCTTCTCAAGGTACCGACCACTTCCTGCGGTGCAGGCAGAATACTGATATCCAGCAGGCCATCGTCAGCCAGAGCCTGCGGGCACAACATATGACCACCACCCGCTTGTCGGCCATTGCCGATGCCCAACGCCAGCAACTCGCCGCTCCACTGAAAATCCGGACCATGCAGCTCGCCATAGGCGGCGTGCAACTCACTGAACCGCGATAAACCGGTGAACAGATAAGCGGCGCCCCCGAGGATTTTTTTCAAATCCTCCGAGGTGTTTGCCGTGACCTGGCTGCCAAAACCGCCCGTGGCCATATTCAGGAACACTTGTCCGCCGACCTCGCCCAAGTCAATGGCGCTCGGCGTAACGTCGAGAAGTTCCAATGCTTGCGCAGGTTCGAAAGGCACGCCGGCGGCGCGCGCAAAATCGTTGGCGGTCCCCAGGGGCAAGAGCACCAGGCTGGCCTGCGCCGAATGCCCAGCCATGGCCTCGGCGATATCACGCAAGGTGCCATCGCCGCCGCCAGCAATGATCTGCGTATAGCCTGCCGTCAATGCTTCGTTCACCAGCCGCTGCGCATCGCCGGCCTCCCAGGTCAGTCGAACGGCCAGTTCCCAACCCTGTTCGCGCTTCCTCTCGACGGCTGCACGGACTTCTTCGTTGGGCGATTGCTTGCCATGCAGAATCAACATCGCCTTGCGTTCGCTCATGGTGGTTACTCCCTGAATGAATTCCGTATGGGAGATGTTGACCTCGACGCACACCCTAAAAGTCGCAAAAAATCGATTTATTTCAACTCGATCAGTCTGCAGCCCTACAAGACAGGACTTTTCTTACAAGACGTGAGGAATCGGCTCAATTGACCTCCCCCCTGTGATTGGTACACCTTGGTGTTTGTGGTTATCAGTCATTAGCAGGAAATACACAGGGACGTGAAATGCAAAGCCATACCGTCAGGTCGCCGGTCATTCCGGTGGCACCGCTCGCAGAAAAGCGCACCAAGCATCAAGCCGAATTCAAAAGCAGCTCAAACCCCAATGGAGAAATTGATATGGAACCTCGCGTCGTTGAACTGGAGACACACCTCAAATACATCCGACGAGACATGGAAGAGCTCCGTGGTGACGTCAAATCCATCAAGCACCGGCTCGCCTATTCAGCGGGTGGAACAGCCGTGGTCCTCGGGCTTCTGGCGTGGATCGCCAATAGCCGTTTCGACCAGGTCGTGACACTCCTGGCTCATTAGGCGTTAGCCATATACGCAAAACCCGGTTCAATCAACCGGGTTGGCGTGATCAACCAAGCACTTCGCTCAGTGGTATGAAGCTTACCGCGTCACCTTCGATCAGCGTTCTATCCTCCAGCACCTCCACCAGGCCATCGGCCCAGGCGGCGCTGCGCAACACACCAGAACTCTGATTCTTGTAGATGATTGCCCGTCCATTCTCCAGGCGCCCACGTAAATACTCGCGTCGATTGCCAGGTTTCGGCCAGGCAAATCCTGCCTTCACCTGAAACTTCAAGGGCTCAACCGCTTTTACGCCCTGACGGCGCAATAGATAGGCCCTCGCCAATAGCGCGAAGGTCACCAGAGTCGACGCCGGGTTGCCGGGCAAACCAATCACGGGTACACCGCGAAAGTGCCCGAACGTCAGCGGTTTTCCGGGTTTGATGGCGAGTTTCCACAACGTCAGCTCGCCCTCTTCCCGCAAGGCAATGCCCAGGAAGTCGGCCTCGCCTACCGATACGCCACCCGTCGAGAGGATCAGATCGACACCCTTCAATTCGCCAAGACGAGCACGCGTGGTCTCCAGATTGTCCGGAAGAATACCGGCGTCGATGACTTCACAGCCCAAGCGCTGCAACCAGCTGCAGAGCAGCACGCGATTACTGTTGTAGATCTGTCCCGGCCCTAGCGCCTGACCGGGTTCAATTAACTCGTCTCCGGTGGACAGAACCGCAACGCGAACCTTGCGAATCACCTCCAGCTCCGCGCACCCAAGCGATGCAGCCAGGCCCTGTTCAATCGGCCCCAGGCGCGTGCCGGCCGGAAGGATCAGTTCACCGACAGTCGTTTCCTGGCCTTGTGGACGGATGTTTTGTCCAGAGACCATGGTTTCAGTGAAACGAACGCGGTCATCCGCCTGGACCTCGGCGTTTTCTTGCATCTCGACACAATCGGCACCCGCGGGAACAGGTGCCCCCGTAAAGATTCGGGCACAGGTGCCTGGCTTCAGAGGCTCGGGGGCCTGGCCAGCAAAAATCTTCTGACTGACCACCAACGGTTCTCCCGTCCAGTCGGCCATGCGCAACGCGTAACCGTCCATGGCACTGTTCGACCATGGCGGCAGATCAAGCGTCGAGACCAGGTCATCGGCCAACACGCGGCCCTCAACCTGGGCCAATGGCAAGCGTTCACGTTCACGAATCGGCGACGCTTCGGCCATTTCGAGCAGGCGTGCAAGTGCCTCCTCGACTGGCATCAGGCTGCCAGTCTTGCCTGGCTTACCCACGGGATTCACAAGGCGCTGCCTGTTTCAGATGAGGAACGAAGTTGCACGGTCGGTGCCGCGAGTCCAGCTGCTCGGCAAGGATGCCATCCCAACCGGTGCGCACTGCATTGGTCGATCCCGGCAAGCAACACACCAGAGTGCCATTGGCCAAACCGGCCAAGGCGCGGGACTGGACAGTAGAAGTGCCGATATCCGCCACTGATATTTGCCGGAACAGCTCACCAAAACCATCGACCTGCTTGTCCAGCAGGCAGCTCACCGCTTCAGGTGTGCTGTCGCGCCCGGTGAATCCGGTGCCTCCTGTAATCAGTACCACCTGCACGACATCGTCGGCAATCCAGTTTGCAACTTGCGCGCGAATTTTGTAGAGGTCATCTTTGAGCAATATCCGGGCCGCCAGGTTGTGACCGGCTGCGCTCAAGCGGTCGACGAAGACCTGGCCTGACGTGTCGGTTTCCAGGGTGCGGGTATCGCTGACAGTCAACACCGCAATGTTCAGCGGGGCGAAAGGTACATCAGCCTTGGCTTTCATAGGCTCGTCCAGTTGTAGGAGAAACAGCCCGGTGTTATATCACAGCGCCCCATTTTTTCGCCGCCCCCATGGAGACCTGCCATGAACTTGAAGACGCATTTACCGCCCTGTTCCATTCTGCTCCTGGCAGGTGGCCGAGGCCAACGCATGGGCGGTCAGGACAAAGGGTTGCTGGAATGGCACGGCGAACCACTGATTGCACACCTGCATCGCAAAACCCGGTCGCTGAGCGACGACCTGATCATCTCCTGCAATAGAAACCTGGAAAAGTACGCGCCTTATGCCGATCAGTTGGTGCACGACGACGAAGGTGACTTCCCGGGTCCCTTGGCGGGCATTCGTGCGGGCTTGAAGGCTGCTCGCCATTCACACTTGATGGTTTTACCGTGTGACGTCCCACGCATTGATGCCGCTCTGCTTCATGGCATGCGCGAAACCGCCAGCCAGCATCCGGACAAACCGTTGATGCTGCGCCATGGCGAACATTGGGAACCCCTGCTGTGCATTATTCCCGTGGCACTTTGCGGGGCTTTCGAAAGCGCATGGAACGACGGTGAACGCAGCCCGGGGCGCCTCATGCGCAAGCTGGGTGCTACTGCTTTGCAATGTCCCGACAACGATCCTCGCCTGGCCAATCTCAATACACCGGAATTGCTCAGCACCCACTACACTGTGTCAGACTGAAGCGAGAAGGAACTTGAGCGTGCGGTACACGTCTCAAGCTCAGCAACCAAAAGAACTCATATTCGGAGACACGCTCATGACTCAACGGACCCTCGCCACTTTCATGCTCGCACTGGGCCTCGCGACACTTGCCGGTTGCGCATCACCTTCCGTGATCACTTTGAATGACGGTCGAGAAATCCAGGCTGTCGATGCGCCTAAGTACGACAAGGAGTCGGGTTTCTACGAATTCGAACAACTGGATGGCAAACAAACCCGCATCAACAAGGATCAGGTACGTACCGTTAAAGAGTTGTAATCTTTGCGGCGACAACCGGATATAGAAAAACCCGCTTTTTGCGGGCTTTTTCATGGCGGAAAAACGGCCATCACCACTGCAGGGTAATGCCGCTTTCGAATGCTCTTTCCTGGCCAGTGACCGGATCCACAAACCGTAGCCCCTGAGCAAGCAGCTTCAAGGGATTGGCATAGTCATCGTCAACATTCTTGAGCACCTGCGGATAGAACGGGTCATTGCAGATGCTCGCGCCCAGAGCGGTCATGTGCACCCGCAACTGATGTTTCTTGCCCGTCACCGGGTAAAGCGCATAGCGCCAGAGATCTCCATTCTTTTCCCTGACCTCGACAGCCGTTTCGGTATTGCTGACGCCCGGGCCTTCCTGCATTCGAAAGAAAGGTTCGCCATCGACGAGCCGACTCTTGTGGACCAATGGAAAGGTCAGCTCAGGCAACGCTGGGGCTATTGCCTCGTAGCGTTTTTCAATCCGCCGTGTAGGAAATAACGACTGATAAGCCGAACGACTCTGAGGGTTGGCGGAGAACAGCACCAGTCCTGCCGTATGGCGGTCAATGCGATGCAAAGGCACCAGATGCGGATTATCCAGCCGACGGATCAACCGCCGTAACAGGGTCTGTTCTACGTATTCACCCGCTGGAGTGACGGGTAGAAAATGCGGCTTGTCCGCCACGACTAAATGCTCGTCCGCGTACAGAATCGACTCGACGACCGGAATCGACTTTTCGTCTGGCACTTCCCGAAAATAGTGAATCCGCAGGCCTTCCTTGTAAGGCAGGTCGCGGGCGATTGGAGTGCCTTGACCGTCGAGAACGCGACCCCGTGCAATTCTGTCCAGCCATTGTTCACGGCCGATTGCGCTGAAGTGTTCGCATAGGCAATCGAGCACGGTCTGCCACTGGCCAGGCGGCAAGTAGAGCGTGCTGGCCTGGTTGTGTGCAGCAGAAAAAGATGAACTGGACATACGAAAACTCTAACCCTCAATACAGGGCGGCATTATCCAACAGCGGCCGGAACGAACCTAGAAGAGAATCTTCAAGCCGGTATCGACTGCGTCTGCGCTGCCGCGTCGGTAAACTCCTTGAGCCAGCGCAACACGTCAACAGCCTCCCAGCGCCCCGGATCATAAAGCGCATACAACAACCCTTGATAGCCCACGACATCCAGCTGTCGGTGATAGCCTGCGCGCTGAAACAAGGCTTCGATTTCAGCAAAACAGGTATTGAAATGCAGTTTGTTGAACGGAGTTTTTCCTTCCGTCACCAGGCCATCCAGACGCAATTCGACGACAGCCTCGCGGACCACGTCCGCCGACATACGGTTCACGCTGTTCTTCAATTGTTCGACATTGACCAAGGTTCGTCCCTCTGACTTCTGGGATCGCCTGCCCCAACCCGAAAAAGACAAAGCATGGCAGGCAACCGGAAATAGCTGTATGCCCATACAGTAACCGAATAACCTTTTTTCCGCCAATGGATGAATCAAGGACTGCGACGGGTGGGAGCGTCGCCAGTGGTGTCGGATCAGCGCAAGAACGCCACGACCTGCTCGGCATCGAACGGCCAATCGAGTTCGGCACCGGTATCAAGGCGCCGAAGTACGGGAATACGCAGACCGTAGTCTTCGACCCAACCTTCGTTTTCCGCGATATCGACCACCTCCACCAATAAACCGTGCTCAACCAGGGGCATCAGTTCTTCTTCGGCGAGTTCACAGAGATGGCAACCAAGGGTGCCGAAAAGCTGACATTCAGGAGGCATGACCACCAGACCAGGCAAAGGAGAGGTTCATTCTAGGCTCGCGATTAAAAACCGTCGAGCCAATGCCCCTGTGCCTGAGCCATGGCCGAGTTGAAGAAAACTAGTCCTGGCTCACTGCGCCGATCTTGTGCACTGACAAGTCTGCACCGTAATACTCTTCTTCCTGGCTCAGGCGCAAACCATGGAACGCCTTGATCACGCCATACACGGTAAACCCGCCGGCCAATGCCACGACCACGCCGAGCGCAGTGCCAATCAACTGGCTGATCAGGCTCACACCGCCCAGGCCAGCCAATGCACTTTGGCCAAAGATTCCGCAGGCGATCCCGCCCCACACGCCGCATAGACCATGCAACGGCCAGACACCCAGCACATCGTCGATATGCCATTTGCCTTGGGCGGCCGTAAAGCACCAAACGAATAGCGCGCCGGCGATCGCACCGGTCATCAGGGCGCCCACCGGATGCATCAGATCGGAACCGGCGCAGATCGCCACCAGCCCGGCCAGCGGGCCGTTATGCAGAAAGCCTGGGTCATTGCGCCCGACAATCAATGCCGCCATGGTGCCGCCGACCATGGCCATCAGCGAATTGACCGCCACCAAGCCGCTGACACCCTGCAATGTCTGCGCGCTCATGACGTTGAAGCCGAACCAGCCAACGATCAGGATCCATGAACCCAACGCCAGAAACGGAATGCTCGACGGCGCGAACGCCACCAGTCGCCCCTCTCGATAGCGACCTTGCCGAGGCCCGAGCAACAACACCGCCGCCAGTGCCAGCCAGCCACCCATGGCGTGGACCACTACAGAACCTGCAAAATCATGGAAACTGGCGCCGAAGCGATCCAGCATCCAGGCTTGCAAGCCAAAGTTGCCGTTCCAGATCATGCCTTCGAAGAAGGGATAGATGAACGCCACGATCAGGGCTGTCGCGCACAACTGGGGAACGAACCGGGCGCGTTCGGCGATGCCGCCGGAAATGATCGCTGGAATCGCCGCGGCGAAGGTCAGCAGAAAGAAAAATTTCACCAACCCGTAGCCATGATCGGCATTGATCACAGCCGCCGGCTGCAGGAAGGTAACCCCATAGGAAATCCAATAGCCTATAAAGAAGTAGGCCAGGGTCGAAACGGCGAAGTCGCTGAGGATCTTCGACAAGGCGTTGACCTGGTTCTTTTGTCGGACCGTGCCGACTTCGAGAAAGGCAAACCCGGCGTGCATGGCCAGCACCATGACCGCGCCGATCAGAATGAACAACGTGTTGGAGCTGTGGACCAGATTGTCCACAGCGCTTTGCAGATTTTCCATGGAGTTGGCAGACCTGAAGGCTAAAAAAGCACCAAAGCAGTTCGCGCAGACAATTCATGCACCAAGTTGCAACCTTTCAGGATCAATACGTTGAGCCCGATGAGCTGCTTTGGTGCACAAGGTTGGAACCTTTGCGCGCGTTTTCGTTATTTGAGATAAGGTTTTGCTTGAATCATGCCCAGCAACAGCGCAACGGCGCGTGCCTGGCGCACCACGACATAGCAAAAGTTGTACCAGTGATTTGTACTGAACCTTCGCGCAAGGCTCATACTCGAACGCAACAGAAGCCACTTACGGAGATCACCAATGGCCAGCATCAAGGCAAAGACTGCTCAAGAAATCCTGATGACCGATTTTCAGACACTGGTCAGCGACACTGAACGGTTGCTGGAACACACCGCCACGTTGGCGGGTGATCAGGCGGACGAGTTGCGCGAGCAAATTCACGACAGTCTTCTGCGTGCGCGTGAAACCTTGAAACTGACCGAAGACTCCCTGCGCGATCGCAGCAAGGCAGCCGTTACCGCCACAGAAGACTATGTTCAGGCCAACCCATGGCAATCGATAGGAATCGCGGCCGGCGTGGGATTCCTGATTGGTCTGCTGGCAACCCGGCGCTGATTATGGCGATCGGCGAATCCGGCTCGTCCGCGACGGGCCCAAGCTCTTCATCGCGGCGCCTGGGTGCGGCGTTTCTTGGATTGTTGCACAGCCATGTCGAACTCTTCGGCATCGAATTGCAGGAACAAAAAGCACGCACCGTAAGCCTGTTGCTGTTTGCAGGCCTGGCGCTGGTGTTTGCCTTGCTGTTGCTGGTGGGCTTGTCAACACTGGTGTTGATCCTGTTCTGGGACACCTATCGCCTGGCTGCCATCATCGGGCTCTGTGTGTTCTACACCCTCGCCGCTATCTTTTGTGCGATGCGCTTGAGAGCGGCGATTTTCGATGAGTCGTCCCCCTTCCACGGCACCCTGGAAGAACTGGCCAATGACAGGGAGCGCCTGCTGCCATGAGCCTTCCCGAACTGCCTCACAACAGCTCACGCGCGGAAATGCGCAAAGCGTTGATCCGCCTGCGCATGGAAATGCATCGCCAGGAAATCCGTCACGAAACCACGCAACTGCTGCAACCTTTGCAGCGAGTGCGCGGGATGACGCAAAACCTGCAGGAAGGGCTCGGTATCAAGCACGCTCCGCTTTGGGGCGTGGCAGCCGTCACCTTGCTGGGCTTTCTGACCGGCAAGGGCGCCAAGAACGGTAGCATCAGCGGCCTGACTCGACTGGTTCGTCTGGGCGCAACGCTGGGGCCGCTGATCAAGCTGGTCATGCAAGGCTCTTCGCGCAACCACTAAGCCACTGTCTGGCTGCATTCTTGCACTACCACCGAATGAACCTCTTTATCGAGAGGTTCATTCCTGCGTGCCTACTCGATGACCAGGTTTATCCAAAAACAAGACCTTACTAAGGAGGCCTCGTGATCGACGGGCAACCGCTCGCCTGCTTTCAACCCTTCATCGATAGCGCCACTGGCCGTATCGCCGGCGTTGAGGCGTTGGGTCGACTGCGTCAGGCCGACGGTTCACTGGCCTCGGTAGGACCGCTGTTCGCCGACCCGCGAACACCCGCGATTGCGCTGCGTCGTCTGGATCGCCAAATCCGCGATGACGCCCTGAGCCGTCTGCATGAAGCGCCATCAGACTGGTTTCTGAGCCTGAACATGTCCCCACGCTGGATCAGCCGCTTACGCCCTGACCAAGCCTTGCCGAGCCTCAAACAACTGGCCAGGCATGGGGTTGACCCGCAGCGAATCGTCTTCGAAATCACCGAACTGGATGGCGATATCCAGCGCCTGGCCCAGGTGGTGGCGCGTTACCGGCAGGCCGGCGCGCGGATTGCCATCGATGACTTCGGGGCCGGCTACTCTCAGCTCGACCGTGTACTCGCACTGCAACCGGACATACTCAAGCTCGACATGCGGCTGTTTCAGGCTGCTGCGTTGGGTGGGCCGAGCAGCGATGTGGTCAAGGCCCTGGCACAAATGGCGGAAAAAACCGGTTGCTGGATCATTGCCGAAGGGGTGGAAACCGACGCTCAACTGAATTTTGCCCTGGAGTGCGGTTCGCGCTACGTGCAGGGTTTTCTATTTGCCCGGGCACAAGCGGACTTCTTTAATACCGGGGCGTTTGTCGAGCGCTTTGCGCAACTGCGCCAGCGCTATGTTCAACAAAAGCTGGCGGAACGAGGCCGCCTGATGGTCATGCGCCAGCAACTCAGCGAGCTGATGTCGATCCTGCAAGCCTGGGCCCAGGCCCGCGCACCGCTCAGCGCCTTGCCACAACTGGATGCATATCCCTGGTTGTTACGCTTCTATCAGTGCGACCGTCACGGCACGCAACTGACGCCCAACCTTGAATGGCGCGACACCGGCTGGGAAGCCGACAATCGCTATCTGGGTCACAACTGGTCATGGCGCCCCTACTTCTATCACCTGTTGGCCGAAGGCTGGGATGAGCGTCGGCTGACGCTCTCCAACACGTACCGCGATGCCACCAGCAACCAGTATTGCCTGACCGCCGGGCAATTTTTCGATAATGGCGAGCGACTGCTGCTCATCGACATTGACGCTGCCGGGTTGTAGTTCCACTTGCACGTCCTGGCGCGAACCCGGAAAGTAAGGAATCAGTCACCTGACGGAGAGAATCAGCCTTGGATTGGCAAACCCTGCTTACCCGCGAACGCCTCGGAAAGACGTTGCATAGCCCCGAAGAACTCGGCCGCAGTCCTTTCCACAAAGATCACGACCGCATTATTTTCTCGGGAGCATTTCGTCGCCTCGGGCGTAAGACCCAAGTCCATCCGGTCACCAGTAATGATCATATCCACACGCGCCTGACCCACTCGCTGGAAGTCAGTTGCGTCGGTCGTTCGCTCGGCATGCGCGTCGGCGAGACCATCCGCAGCGCCCTGCCCGACTGGTGCGAACCGAGCGACCTGGGAATGGTGGTGCAATCGGCATGCCTGGCCCATGACATCGGCAATCCGCCCTTCGGCCACTCCGGCGAAGATGCGATTCGTCACTGGTTCCAACAAGCCGCCGGCCGTGGCTGGCTGGATGCAATGAGCGAAGCCGAACGCAATGACTTCCTGAACTTCGAAGGCAATGCCCAAGGCTTCCGCGTGCTCACCCAGCTGGAATATCACCAGTTCGATGGCGGCACCCGGCTGACCTACGCCACGCTGGGTACTTATCTGAAATACCCATGGACGGCAAAACACGCCGATTCGCTGGGTTACAAGAAGCATAAATTCGGCTGCTATCAGAGCGAACTGCCACTGCTGGAACAGATCGCCCTGAAACTCGGCTTGCCGCAACTCGAAGATCAGCGATGGGCACGCCATCCGCTGGTGTACCTGATGGAGGCGGCTGACGATATCTGCTACGCGCTCATTGATCTGGAAGACGGTCTGGAAATGGAGTTGCTGGAGTACGCCGAAGTCGAGTCACTGTTGCTGGACCTTGTGGGCGACGACCTTCCGGAGACTTATCGTCTGCTCGGTCCTGCGGATTCGCGTCGGCGCAAACTGGCGATTTTGCGGGGCAAAGCCATCGAACACCTGACCAACGCAGCCGCCCGCGCCTTTGTCGAGCAACAGGAAGCGCTGCTGGCCGGTACGCTACCCGGCGATCTGGTGGAGCATATGCACGGCCCTGCCAAGCGATGTGTACTGAATGCAAAGGACATGGCGCGCAAAAAAATCTTCCAGGACAAACGTAAGACCCTGCACGAAATCGGTGCCTACACCACACTGGAAATCTTGCTAAACGCCTTCTGCAGTGCGGCACTGGAACAGCACAACGGTCGAACACCTTCCTTCAAGAGCCGACGTATCCTTGACCTCTTGGCAAACAATGCGCCCGATCCTCACGACCCCTTACACAGCTCGTTTCTGCGGATGATCGACTTCATCGCCGGCATGACCGACAGCTATGCGAGTCAAATGGCGCAGGAAATGACCGGTCGCTCAAGCTACTGATGAGAACGGGGTGATCGGCCATTACGACATACGAAATGGCCGATCTACCACAAAAAGGTCAATTACAGTCAAACCTCGCTGAATCCCCCTACACCTCGTGCTGAGTAAACTGACCGATTGCTCGGTGGTCTCACGAAATAATGTCATCTCCCTCTGATCGACAGATGAAGCGTGAATAATCCTATGTTCAAAGACGATCTGCACATCCTGTTGGTGGAAGATCATCCTTTTCAGCTCAAGGCAACTCAATACCTGCTTGAAAGTTACGGCTTCACCCAACTGACCACCACCGACAGTGCTGAAGGCGCCCTGCAACAAATGCTCAAAGCCGTAAAACCGTTCGATATTCTTTTGTGCGATCAATGCTTGCCTGATCTTCCCGGACTTGCTTTGGTTGAACTCGCCAGCCACCAGGGAATGATCAGGCAAGCCATACTCTTAAGCAGTCTTACCTCTGCTGAACTGGACGAACTTAAAAAACTGGCCAACGAACACGGACTGCCATTGCTGGGGTATTTAATCAAGCCATTGAAACAATCCGAATTTAGAAACCTGTTGACCTTAAGCACACTATAAAAACCCGCGAACAACACTGAAAACCAACTTTAAACTTACAAATTAAAGCCTTCAACAACCAAACCAAACACTAACAACTTTCACTCTTCCTCATAAAAAACCTAGTTGTTACGTAGTCCTATTCTTCTTCGCATGTAGGAATCTTCCTATATTGCTGCTACAGGTCCGTCACTTCATGCGTCTCCTGAACTATCTGAGCTAAGGTGCGCGCTTTATTTGAGCTCGTATGGGATTTTATTATGAACTCCGTTTTTATTGTCGACGACCACCCTGTGATCCGTCTTGCTGTCCGAATGTTGTTGGAACACGAGGGCTACAAAGTCGTAGGCGAAACTGATAATGGGGTCGACGCCATGCAGATGGTTCGCGAATGCATGCCCGACCTGGTCATACTCGACATCAGCATTCCTAAACTGGATGGACTGGAAGTGCTCGCCCGTTTCAACGCCATGAGTACTCCCCTGAAAACACTGGTGCTGACTGCACAATGCCCGACACTATTTGGCATTCGCTGTATGCAATCCGGCGCCTCAGGGTATGTGTGCAAACAGGAAGACCTGAGTGAACTGGTCAGTGCTATTAAAGCGGTATTGTCAGGTTACAACTATTTTCCTAGCCAGGCCTTGAACCCTGTTCGCAGTGATGACGCGCGTTACGCCGATCTGGAACTATTCAAATCGGTCAACGACCGAGAGTTGATGGTATTACAACTCTTTGCCCAAGGACGCACCAACAAAGAAATTGCCAAAGGCATGTTTCTAAGCAATAAAACCGTCAGCACTTATAAAAAGCGCCTGATGCAAAAACTAAAAGCCAAATCACTGGTTGAACTCATCGAGATGGCAAAACGTAACGCATTAGTGTGAGAGAAAAGGATGCCCAGTCGTATAAAGGATTATCTGATACTCATCGCCACCGGTTGGTGCCTGAGCACCTCGGTGTCGGCTGCACAGATCGCCAGCGAAAACTACGCCCTGCTCAGTCGATCAGCAACCGGACACCTGGAAGTCCAACTGAATAATGCCCAACGACAATGGATCAAGAACAAACATGAGCTGATTCTCGGCACGTCGGCACCGGATTACCCGCCCTTCGACCTGACAATCAGCGGCCATGAGTATGAAGGCTTCACCGCCGATTACGCGGGCATCCTCGGCAAGACCACCGGTTTACCCATCAGGGTTCAGCGCTTCGCATCCCGAGGAGCCGCGATAGAGGCGCTCGAAAACGGCGAGGTCGACCTGCTCGGCACCGCCAATGGATTCGAGGCTCACAATGCGGACTTTGCATTGTCCACACCTTACGCGGTAGATCAGCCAGTGCTGGTGACGCGTGAAGGCGAAACCCGATCACTGACCGATGGTCTGGCCGGCCTGCGGTTAAGCATGGTGTATCACTACTTGCCACTGGAGGAGGTCCGGGCGCTTTATCCGAAGGCAATCATCACGTCCTATCCCTCCTACCAGAATGCGATCAACGCAGTGGCCTTTGACCAGGCTGACGTGTTCCTCGGCGACACCATTTCAACCCATTACATGATCAACAAGGGGTACCTGAACAACATCCGCATGGCCAACTTCGGCAAACACGAAGCCCACGGGTTCAGCTTTGCCGTGCATAAGAACAACCCCGAACTGCTCGGGATCATCAATGCGATGCTCATGGTCACCCCCATCAGCGAGCGAGAAAATATCGCCAAACGCTGGAGTGCCGGCAGTGACATTCTTCTCACCGATCAAAAACTGGAGCTCAGTTACAGCGAGGAACGCTGGCTGGCACAGCACCCCGTGGTTCGCGTGGTGGTCAATGAGGCCTATGCGCCGCTGACGTTTTTTGACAGCGCTGGCAACTTTCGAGGCGTGACCGCCGATCTGCTCGAACTGATCAGATTGCGCACCGGTTTGCGCTTCGACATCCATCGCAGCCGAAGCGATGGCGAGATGATCCAGCAGATCATGAGCAATCAAGCCGACTTGATCGGCGCCTTGCTCCCCAGCGCCCAACGTGAATCGAAGTTAAACTTCACCCGCCCCTACCTGCAAAACTCCTTTGTCCTGCTGACTCGAAAAGCCGCCGATAGCCCGACCAACCTTGATCAGCTCCAGGACAAACGCCTGACCATCGCCCAAGGTAATCCACTGGTGGATTACCTGCGCCGCGAGTACCCGCGGATCAAGCTGATCGAAACCCCGGACACCTTCAGCGCCGTCGAGTTGCTCGCCGAGGGCAAGGCAGAAGGTTCGGTCAATTCATTGGTGATTGCCAACTACTTCATCTCCTCGCGGCTCTTCGAACACACCCTTCAGATCAGCACCACCATTGGTACCCGACAGGCTGCGTTCTCCCTGGCGACCGGCCTGAACTCCAAGGAGCTGAACTCCATCCTCAACAAGGCACTGTTGAGCATCGCGCCGGAGGAACTGGGCATCATCAACAGCCGCTGGCGTGGTTATTCGGCGTCCTCGCAAAGTACCTGGCGCAATTACCACCGACTGTTCTATCAGATCGTCATCGGTGCTGGTGTGCTGCTGTTGATTTCCGTTGCCTGGAACGCGTACATGCGTCGCCAGATCAAACAGCGCCAGGCGGCGGAGCGTGCGTTGAACGATCAATTCGAATTCATGCGATCACTGGTCAACGGGACGCCTCATCCGATCTACGTACGCGATCGTCAGGGCTTGTTGCAAAGCTGCAATGACAGTTACCTCGAAGTTTTCTGCGCGAAGCGTGAGGACGTTATTGGCAAAAGTGTCATGCAGGGCAATATGAGCAATGCGTTCGAAGCCCAGGAATATCAGGCTGACTACCAGCGTGTCGTGGCCGAGGGCATACCGCTGATTCTTGACCGTGCACTGCACATCGGTGGCCGCAGACTGACGATTTATCACTGGATTCTGCCCTACCGTGATTCGAGTGGAGAAGTGCAAGGCATCATCGGTGGCTGGGTCGACATCAGCGAGCGTCGGCAACTGTTCGATGACCTGCGAGCCGCGAAAGAGCGTGCGGATGAGGCCAATCGAGCCAAAAGCACTTTTCTGGCCACCATGAGTCATGAGATCCGCACACCAATGAATGCAGTCATTGGCATGCTCGAACTGACGCTCAAGCGTATTGATCACGAGCACCCGGATCGTCCGGCCATCCACGTGGCCTACAACTCGGCGAAAGACCTGCTGGAACTGATCGGCGACATACTCGACATCGCACGGATCGAATCGGGGCGTCTGAGCCTGAGCCCGGAACGAGTCAATCCGGTCGAGATCGTCGCGTCGGTCGTACGGATCTTCGATGGACTGGCTCACCAGAAAAATCTCTCGCTGCTGGTCGAGTTCCATCCTGCCAACCCGTTGTTCGATGTCCTGTTGGACCCGATGCGCTTCAAGCAGGTGCTGTCCAACCTGGTCAGCAACGCCATCAAGTTTACCGAGCGAGGCCAGGTCAGGATTGTCGTCAACCTGCACCCGACGGCCTCCTCCGAGCAAGTGCTGATGCTGGTGCAGGTTCAGGACAGTGGCATCGGTATCAGCGAGCAGGATCGACAGCAGTTGTTCGAGCCTTTCGCACAAGCCGAGAACTCCGGGCAATCAGACAGGGGCGGCGCAGGGCTTGGTCTGGTGATCAGCCGCAGCCTGTGCGAGGCGATGGGCGGCAGCCTGCAATTGAGCAGCCAGCCGGGCATCGGTACTCAAGTCCAGGTTTCGCTGTACCTGGCAACATTGCCACGCGAGCAACTGCCGGAACCTGCTGAAGCGCAAATACGCCGCTCGACAGCCCCGTTGAATATTCTGGTGGTCGACGATCACCCGGCGAATCGCCTGCTCATGTGCCAGCAGCTAGAGTATCTGGGCCACCGATTCAGCGTTGCACCGGATGGAGCGCAAGGATTGGCAGCCTGGAAAGTCGAGCCATTCGACCTGGTCATTGCCGATTGCAACATGCCGGTCATGAATGGCTACGAACTGGCCTGCGCCATTCGCCAACAAGAACAACAATCGCACCGGCCGCGTTGCACTGTCCTGGGTTTTACTGCCAACGCACAACCGGAAGAAATACAACGCTGCAAAGACGCAGGAATGGACGACTGCCTGTTCAAGCCCCTGACCCTGACCGCCTTGGGTCAATGGGTTGAAGGTATCCAGCCGACCAACCGTGATCCGGCGTTCAGTCTGGCAGGGCTACACGTGTTGACGGGGGCAATCGGGCATTGGACCAGCGCTTATTGGCCGAACTGCTGGAAAGCAACCGTTTGGACCGAGAGGAGCTGATGGCGCTGTCGCCCACAGAGGATCTGCAGTCATTTCTTGACGTCGCCCACAAAATCAAGGGTGCCGCCCGAATCGTCCAGGCCTCCCGGTTGGTCGACAGCTGCGAAGCGTTGGAGAAGGCTTGCCATGAAGTGGTCCATCACGATCAGGTGACTGAATGCAGCAAGGCCATGGAGCACGCCATGCTGGAACTGGAGCAAGCGTTGCAGCAACAAATTGGACAAAACGACAAACGCAGAATGACCGAGCCTTAACTATGCTTGGTCGCTGAGCAGTGTGTTAAACATCATGGAGTGACTGCAATGCCCAGCCCACTGCGCCCGGATCAGCGACGGTTTCCCCTGCACGTCCATATCAGCGTGATGTTCACCTTCCTGCTGTTGCTGACCGGGGTGGTGCTCGGCATTTTCAACTATCGGCAAACCACACAGATCATTCTTTCCAGCAGTGAAAAGCTCTTCGACCGTATCGAGCAGGACGTCCGACAGGACCTGAACGCCACGTATGAGCCGATTCGTCATCTGTTGAGCCTGTTGGCGGACAATCCGGCGGCGCAGGCACCCGACCTGGAGAAACGCCTGGCGCTGCTCAAACCCTTCAGCCAGTCGCTGAAGGACAATCCCGACCTGGCATCGCTGTATCTGGGCTATGACAACGGTGATTTTTTCATGGTTCGCCCCTTGCGAACCGCCGACCTGAAATCCCTCCTCAATGCTCCGCAAACGGCGGCATATCAGGTGTGGAGCATCGAGAAGCACAACAGCAATCAGGTCCATTCCCAAGCGTTGTTTTTCGATCAGGACCTGGCCCTCATCAGTCGACAGGACAACCCCGAAGAAACCTACGATCCACGATCCCGCGCCTGGTACTCGCGTGCCAGCAGCGTCAGGGATCAGATCACCACCGAACCCTACATCTTCTTCTCCACTCACCAAATCGGCACCACGTTGGCCCGACGCAGTGGTGTACAAGCGGTCATCGGGGCAGACCTGACCCTGGCGGAGCTTTCCGCAACCCTGGCCAAACATGTCGTAACCCCCAGTACCGAAATCGTGCTGTTCGATGCAAACAACGATGCCATCGCTTATCCCGACAGTCGCAAACTGATCATCGACGACCAGACTGCCCGCCTGATCAAAGCGGCCGATCTGAGCCCCAGTATCAGTGCGCTGCTTAACCATCCGCCCGAAGGCAATCGACTGGAGGTCTCCGGGCGTCAATGGATCGTTGCCCGCAGTCACCTACAGGAAGGCGGACCCAAGGGACTGCAACTGGCGCTGCTGGTGCCGGAAAATGAATTACTCGTCGATGCCTACCGCATGCGCTGGCAAGGCGCACTGATTACCCTGGCCACGCTATTGCTGTGCCTGCCCTTGGGCTGGCTCACGTCAAGAATTCTGGTCAAACCCCTGCGTGCACTGGTGCAGGAGGCCGATGCGATTCGCAGTTTCGATTTCAATTTTCCGGCCTCACGTCGCTCCCCGGTGCTGGAAGTCGATCAACTGGGCATGTCGATGGCACGCATGAAAGACACCCTGGCGAGTTTTTTCCAGATCACCGACAGCCTGAGTGCCGAAACCCGTTTCGCCCCTTTGCTGGAACGTGTGTTGTTTGAAACCGTGAAAATTGGCCAGGCCGATGCCGGTCTGATCTACCTGCGCGAAAATGATGGCGATCGGATGGAGCCGCAGGGTCTGGTCATCAATGGCACGTCCCAGGCATTGCCCGCATTCGAAGTTCAAGGACACGAACTCCAGAGTTTACAGAGCCCCGCATGGCTACAGCATCTGTCGAAAACCGACAATGTCGTCACCAACATCGGTTTTGAGCAGGCGGCGGATTTGCGCAAGGTGTTGCTCGCGATGGACAGTCCCCGCGTGCATCTGATCGGTATTCGGCTGCACAACCGACACAATGAAACCGTGGGCCTGTTGGTCCTGTTATTGGCCGACAGCGGCCACCCAAGCGATCTGGAAAAGCTTCGCCCCGACCGCATCGCGTTTCTCCAGGCCGTCTCCGGTGCAGCCGCCGTGAGTATCGAAAGCCAGCGACTGCAAGCCAAACAAAAACAGCTGCTGGACGCCTTCATTCAACTGCTGGCCGGCGCAATTGACGCCAAAAGCCCTTACACCGGCGGCCACTGCCAACGGGTGCCAGCGTTGACGCTGATGCTTGCCCGGGCCGCGGCTGCCAGTCAGGCCCCGGCTTTCAGCGGTTATCACCCCACCGAAGATGAATGGGAGGCGCTGCACATCGCCGCGTGGCTGCACGATTGCGGCAAGGTCACCACCCCGGAATATGTGGTCGATAAAGCCACAAAGCTGGAAACCCTGAACGACCGTATCCACGAAATCCGCACCCGTTTCGAAGTGCTCAAGCGCGATGTCTGGATCAACTATTGGCAAGCCATTGCCCTGGGTGGTGACGAACAGCACCTGGCTGAGCTGCGCAATGCCAGTCTGGCAGACCTCGACGATGACTTCACCTTCGTTGCCCACTGCAATCTGGGGGGCGAGGCCATGGCCGAGACTGACCTGCAACGCCTGCGCAGTCTGGCCCAACGCACCTGGACCCGAACGCTGGATGATCGATTGGGTGTTTCGTGGGAAGAAAACCGACGCCAGGCCCGAACACCCGCGCCGACGTTACCGGTCAGCGAACCGCTGCTGGCGGACAAACCCGAGCATCTGTTCGAACGCGCCGAGAGCGAACTGATTCCGCAAGACAACCCCTGGGGGTTCAAGCTCGATGTACCGCGCTACAAATACAACCGGGGCGAGCTCTACAACTTGAGCATTGGCCGCGGCACTCTGACCCGCGAAGAGCGTTACATCATCAATCACCACATGGTGCAGACGATCCTGATGCTCAGCCATCTACCCTTCCCCGCTCACCTCAACAACGTTGCCGAGATCGCCGGCGGCCATCACGAAAAAATGGACGGTACCGGTTATCCCAAACAGTTGAAGCGCGAAGAAATGAGCCTGCCGGCACGGATGATGGCGATCGCCGATATTTTCGAAGCGCTGACCGCCGCCGATCGCCCCTACAAGAAAGCCAAGTCCCTGAGCGAAGCACTGGGCATCATGGCCAACATGTGCCGTGACGCCCACATCGACCCGCAGTTGTTTGGGCTTTTCATCAACGCGAAAATCTATTTGCAGTACGCCAATCAATTCCTGGACCCACAACAAATCGATGCGGTGGATCCGTCAAGCCTGCTGGCCAAAGCAGGCCTGAGCGCGTGATCAGCAGTCGGTGAGACGCAGGAATATGGCCGCCAGCCGCTCGATGCCGACCTGATCGTGCGCGGTAAAACGCGCCAGTTTCGGGCTGTCCAGGTCCAGCACGCCGATCAGTCGACCGTCCTTGACCAGTGGCACGACCAGCTCGCTGTTCGAGGCGCTGTCGCACGCGATATGCCCGGGGAACGCGTGCACGTCTTCGACCAACTGGGTCTGCAAGGTCGCCGCGGCAGCCCCACACACGCCCCGACCGAATGGAATTCGCACGCAGGCGATCTGCCCTTGAAATGGGCCAAGCACCAGTTCTTCATTGCGATTGAGGTAGAAACCGGCCCAGTTCAGATCATCGAGCTGGTTGTACAGGAATGCCGAAAACTGTGCGGCGTTGGCGATGAAGTCCCGTTCATCCGCCAGCAACGACTCCAGCTGCGCCTGCAGCATGCCGTAGCCTTCAAGGCCCTGACCGCTCTTCTGTAAATCGATCATGCCTTGTGCTCCAACAGCTTGAGCCCGACCCAATAGCGGGCAAATTGATAGGCGCAACGCCCGTTGCGATTACCACGGCCCGTGGCCCAGCGCACGGCGAGGATGTCCAGTGCTTCGTCACGCTGCCAGGCCAGGCCGGCCTTGTCAGCCAGTTGACCAATCCAGTGCTCGACGACGTTGAGGAAGTGTTCCTGGGTAAATGGATAGAACGACAGCCACAGCCCGAAACGGTCCGATAACGCGATTTTGTCTTCCACGGCCTCGCTGGGATGGAGTTCGCCGTCGACCCTTTTCCAGTTTTCGTTATCGCTTTCCTTTTCCGGCACCAGGTGGCGGCGGTTGGAGGTGGCGTACAATAAAACGTTGTCCGGCGCCTGTTCGAGAGAGCCGTCGAGCACACTCTTGAGCACGCGATAATCACCCTCGCCCGACTCGAACGACAGGTCATCGCAGAACAACACGAAACGCTGGGGTAATTTTGCAATCTGTTCGACCACACGCGGCAAGTCTGCGAGGTGATCGCGCTCGATCTCGATCAATCGCAAACCGGCGTTGGCGTGCTCGGCCAGCAACGCGCGAATCAGCGACGATTTACCGGTGCCTCGCGAGCCCCAGAGCAGCGCGTGGTTGGCCGGCATCCCATCGATGAATTGCTGGGTATTACGCCCCAATTGTTCCAGTTGCCGGTCAACGCCAATCAGGTCGGACAAGCGCATGTCGAGGCTGACTTGCAGCGGCAACAAAAAACCACTGCGCCCTTCGCGCTGCCAGCGCGCAGCCAGGCAGTGGCTCCAGTCGATGGCTTGCCGAGGCGCGGGCAGCAGCGGCTCGATACGGGCCAGAACAGCATCGGCGCGTTCAAGAAAAGCATTTAATCGGGAATCCACGTCTTCTCCTCGGGCACGTTCACAGTAATCATGGCGTTACAGCGACAAAACACAGCGTTAGGTGACCGGTTTCTCCCATGCACAAGGCTCGCGAGAACGGTAACCATGCACGATCGACTATGCTTGAGCAGCGAAGGGAAACGGAAGTGGTTCAATCGCCCATGGATATCAAGTTCACCAACCGGCTGTCATACAAGCAAGCCAGGCTCACCGTGCTGGTCGGTTTTATTCTGGGTACGCTGCTCAGTCTGCTGCAAATTGGCATCGATTATGCCAGTGAAGACGACTCTATCAATCGTGAAATACGGTCCTTACTGGAAATCAGCCATAACCCCGCCTCTCGCATCGCCTACAACATTGACGCCGAACTCGCTCAGGAGTTGACCCTCGGCCTGTTACGTTCACCGGTGATCATCGGCGCACAATTGACTGATAACAACGGTAACGTGTTAGCCAACGTAAAACGCCCAGGCTCGCAAAGCGCTTATCGGGCAGTCAGCGACTTCCTGTTCGGCGCCAACCGGTCGTTCGAAGACCGTCTCTACCTCGACCACTCGCCCGCCGAATCCCTCGGCACCCTGCGCCTGGACGTCGACACCTACTCATTCGGCAACCGGTTTTTGCGTCGAGCCGAAGTGACGCTGCTCAACGGCTTCGCCCGCAGTCTGCTGCTGACCGGCATCTTGCTGACCTTGTTCTACTTTATGCTGACCAAGCCGTTGGTACGGGTCATCCGCAAACTCAGTGGCCGCAATCCGCGCAGCGTGGAACCCACGTCGCTGGAGTGCCCGACGGGCCATGAAAATGATGAAATCGGCGTTCTGGTCAAGGTTGCCAATCAGCAATTCGAAAACATCGCCACCGAAATACAGCAGCGCCGTAAAGCTGAAAACCGCCTGACCGACTACCTCGGGCAACTGGAACACATCGTCTCGGCCCGCACGACAGAACTCAAGACCATCAATTCCAGGCTCAGCCAATCCAATCAGGAGCTGGAAGTTGCGCGTAGCACCGCCCTGGACATGGCTGAAGCACGTTCCACGTTCCTGGCCAATATGAGCCACGAAATCCGCACGCCGCTCAACGGATTGTTGGGAATGATCGCGCTCTCCCTGGACGGCCCGCTCACTGCCGAACAGCAGCAACAACTGTCCATCGCCCACGACTCTGGCAAAGTCCTGGTGGAACTGCTCAACGATATTCTCGACCTGTCAAAGTTCGATGCCGGCCAGCTCGAACTCGAACACATTCCATTCGACCTCGGATCGCTGATCGAGGATACCGCCAATCTGCTGTCGCAGAACGCTGCGCCGAGCGTCGAACTGACCTGCCTGATCGACCCGTACTTTCCGGCACTGGTGCTCGGAGATCCGACCCGGGTCCGGCAGATCGTCAGCAACCTGTTGTCCAACGCCCTCAAATTCACCCGTTTCGGTCGGGTCGACGTGCGTCTGTCAACGTTCGGGGACGGCGTCAGAATCGAAGTCAGCGACACCGGTATCGGGATTGCACGAGACGCGCAGGTGAAAATCTTCCAGCCCTTTACCCAAGCCGGTGCCGGCATTACCCGGCAGTTTGGCGGTACCGGATTGGGCCTGGCCCTGACGTATAACCTCTGCGAAGCCATGCAAGGACGACTGACGATCAGCTCGGAAGCAGGTTTGGGCAGCCTGTTCTGTGCCGATCTGCCGTTGCCTTGTCACACCCGGGCTTTTCCCCCCGGATCTTTGCAAGGCAACGTGATTGCAATCACCGCTGCCAGCAGCGGTCTGGCGGAGCTGTTGAAAAGTCTATTGCCTGGCTGGGGGCTCGACTATCAGCAACGCTCGATCGATGACTCGATGATCGGTCTGAACCCCGATATCGTGATCACTGATTGCCCCGAAAGCCTGTTTGGCCTGCGCCCCACCTGTACTTCACCCATTTTGCTGGTCACTGCCTATGGCAGTTTCATGCCGAGCGAGGAAGCCAGTGCCCTCGCCCCCTTGCAGCAACAAGCACGGCCGCTGGCGCGCAATGCGCTGTACCAGACGCTGCGGCGAGTGCTCCAACCGGAGCTGAACACCCTCAACGATGCCCGGCTCGATACCCTTTCATCCATACGGCGCGCACGCGTGCTGCTGGTGGAAGACAATCCGGTCAATCAATTGGTGGCCAAAGGGATGCTTGGAAAACTCGGTTGCGACGTGATCGTTGCCGCCCACGGTGGCGAGGCACTGGATCAGCTTGAACACAAAGAATTCGATCTGGTGCTGATGGACTGCAACATGCCGGTAATGGACGGCTATGAGGCCAGTCGGCAAATCCGTCGCAGCGGGCGCTGGCCGCAGTTGCCCATTGTCGCCCTGACCGCCAACGCCATGTCCGAAGAACGGGAACGCTGCCGTGCGGCGGGCATGAGCGATTACCTGGCCAAACCCTTCCGCCGGGAAGAACTTGCCGCGTTGCTCGACGTGTGGATTCCTGCTACGACAATGCTTTGATTTGCCCTAGCAGGTGATCGAGACCATCGCGCAGGTCATTCAGACGGTCCAGATCCACGCCGCTGTCGCATAACAGACGAGCCTTGAGCGGCCCGACCTGATCGCGTAAAGCCTTGCCGGCGGGCGACAGGCTCAAGTGCACCTCTCGTTCATCCCGCGCCGAACGCTGGCGCTGAACCAATTGCAGTTGTTCAAGACGCTTGAGCAACGGCGTCAACGTGCCCGAGTCCAGCGCCAGGCGTTCGCCCAACGCCTTGACCGTCGGCTGCCCCGGAGCGGCCTCCTGCCATTCCCACAACACCAGCATCGCCAGGAATTGCGGGTAGGTCAGGCCGAGCTGATCGAGCATCGGCTTGTAGGCGCGGATCACGGCCCTGGAAGCAGCGTACAGTTTGAAGCAGAGCTGGCTGTCGAGCTTCAGGGAATCGACTGACAACGTGTTCATTTGAGCAGGGCTTCGATCTCGCGGGTCAGGTCCTGCGGCTTGGTCGCCGGAGCGAAGCGCTTGACCAGCTTGCCGTCCTTGCCGATAAGGAACTTGGTGAAATTCCACTTGATGCCCTGGGAACCGAGCACACCCGGCGCACGCTTCTTCAGCTGAACAAACAGCGGATGGGCGCCGGCGCCATTGACGTCGATCTTTTTGAACAGCGGGAAACTGACGCCGAAGTTCAGCTCGCAGAACTCGGAAATGGCCCCTTCGTTGCCCGGCTCTTGCTTGCCAAACTGATTGCAAGGAAAGCCAAGCACCACCAGACCTTGATCTTTGTAGGTTTGCCACAGTTCTTCGAGGCCTTTGTACTGTGGAGTGAAGCCGCATTTGCTCGCGGTGTTAACCACCAGCACGGCTTTGCCCGCGTAATCGGCCAGGGTCTTTTGCTCACCCTTGATGGTGGTGCACGGGATGCTCAGCAGGTTGTCGCTCATGGTTCGGGCTCTGAATGAAGGACGATGAGGGAAACATAGCGCTCAATTGAATTGTGTGCAATTTAATAAATCAATCTGACCGATTGATAAACGACAATCCCCGTAGGAGCTGCCGAAGGCTGCGATCTTTTGATCTTGATCTTGATTTTTTCAGATCGTAAAAGGTCAAGATGAAAAGATCGCAGCCTTCGGCAGCTCCTACAGAAGCAGGTTGGTAATGCGTGGACGAAAGTTATTCGCGCGGTACCAGGTCCAGGCACACCGAGTTGATGCAATAACGCAGGCCGGTCGGTGGCGGACCATCCGGGAACACGTGGCCCAGGTGCGCATCGCATTTGGCGCAGACCACTTCAGTGCGGATCATGCCGTGGCTCACGTCTCGTATCTCGACCATGGCGCTGTCGCCGATCGGCGCATAGAAACTCGGCCACCCGCAGCCGGAGTCAAATTTGGTCTTGGCGTCGAACAGCGGCTCGTTGCAGCAAATACAGTGATAAACACCGTCAGTCTTGGTGCCGTTGTATTTACCGGAGAACGGCCGTTCGGTGCCCTTGAGACGGCAAACGTTGTACTGCTCCGGGTCGAGCATCGCCCGCCATTCCTCCAGGGTTTTCTCCAACTTTTCCATTGTCACACCTCAGCAGTTGAAAAAGCCCGATCTGTACCTTTTCCACGGATCGGACGGCACGTATGATTGCGCCTCGTCAAACGCCAGTCTGGCAGCCGCACCACGCGCATTCAAACGGATTTTGGATCGGCAACTCGAGGCGTCAGGCCTGTGTGAATACGCAGGATTCCCAGTACGGTAATTCATACACCGCCTGGATCGTTCATTTTCGGGAACACATCGCCATGCAGGTCAGCAAATCGAACAAGCTCGCCAACGTCTGCTATGACATTCGCGGCCCGGTGCTCAAGCACGCCAAACGCCTGGAAGAGGAAGGCCATCGCATCCTCAAGCTGAACATCGGCAACCCGGCGCCTTTTGGTTTCGAGGCGCCGGACGAAATCCTCCAGGACGTGATCCGCAACCTGCCGACCGCGCAGGGCTACAGCGATTCCAAGGGTCTGTTCAGTGCGCGCAAAGCCGTCATGCAGTACTACCAGCAAAAGCAGGTGGAAGGCGTCGGCATTGAAGACATCTACCTCGGTAACGGCGTTTCCGAGCTGATCGTGATGTCGATGCAGGCCCTGCTCAACAACGGCGACGAAGTGCTGGTGCCGGCTCCCGACTACCCGCTATGGACCGCCGCGGTCAGCCTGTCGGGCGGCAATCCGGTGCATTACCTGTGTGACGAGCAGGCCAACTGGTGGCCGGACCTGGCCGACATCAAGGCCAAGATCACCCCGAACACCAAGGCGCTGGTGATCATCAACCCGAACAACCCGACGGGCGCCGTCTATTCGAAAGAAGTGTTGCTGGGGATGCTGGAACTGGCCCGCCAGCACAATCTGGTGGTTTTTTCCGACGAGATCTACGACAAGATTCTGTACGACGATGCCGTGCACATTTGCACCGCTTCCCTGGCGCCGGACCTGTTGTGCCTGACCTTCAACGGCCTGTCCAAGTCTTATCGCGTGGCCGGTTTCCGTTCTGGCTGGATCGCCATTTCAGGTCCGAAACACCACGCCCAGAGCTACATCGAAGGCATCGACATGCTGGCGAACATGCGCCTGTGTGCCAACGTGCCGAGCCAGCACGCGATCCAGACCGCGCTCGGCGGCTACCAGAGCATCAATGACCTGGTTTTGCCGCAGGGTCGTCTGCTGGAACAGCGCAATCGCACGTGGGAGCTGCTCAACGACATTCCGGGCGTGAGTTGCGTCAAGCCCATGGGCGCGCTGTATGCATTCCCACGAATCGACCCGAAAGTCTGCCCGATCCACAACGACGAGAAATTCGTACTCGACCTGCTGCTGTCAGAGAAGCTGTTGGTGGTACAAGGCACGGCCTTCAATTGGCCTTGGCCGGACCATTTCCGGGTCGTGACCCTGCCGCGCGTGGACGACCTGGACATGGCCATCGGCCGCATCGGTAACTTCCTGAAGTCCTATCGCCAGTAAGCGGCCTGTCACCGTGCGACGCTTGCGCCGTCGCACGGTGATCCATTCAGCAACATATCTTTGCGCCCTGCCGAACATTACCGCTTCAATCGCTGACTGATTGCACTTTGCGTGCTCGCGCCTAATAAGGACGGGGGCCTGCGCGGGTATTTGGCTGACAAACCCTTCCCGCATCGCCGTCGGAAATGCCCTGCAAGCAGCTAGACTGTTGCCGTAGGACACAGTTTGAAATAGTCACCCGGTTGAATAGCCCGGTGCAGCACCTTATATACCCCGCAGTACGCTACATCTTTAGCACAAGGAGATTTCTACAACCATGATGCGCATCCTGCTGTTTTTGGCCACAAACCTGGCGGTCGTGCTGATTGCCAGCATCACCCTGAGCCTTTTCGGCTTCAACGGGTTCATGGCGGCCAACGGGGTTGATCTCAACCTCAATCAGCTGCTGATTTTCTGTGCGGTCTTTGGTTTTGCCGGTTCGCTGTTCTCGCTGTTCATCTCCAAGTGGATGGCGAAGATGAGCACCAGCACCCAAATCATCAGCCAGCCGCGCACACGTCACGAGCAATGGCTGCTGCAAACCGTCGAGCAACTGTCTCGCGAAGCCGGGATCAAAATGCCCGAAGTCGGGATTTTCCCGGCCTACGAGGCGAACGCGTTCGCCACGGGCTGGAACAAGAACGATGCACTGGTCGCGGTCAGCCAGGGTTTGCTCGAGCGTTTTTCGCCCGATGAAGTAAAAGCCGTTCTGGCCCACGAAATCGGCCACGTTGCCAATGGCGACATGGTAACCCTGGCGCTGATCCAGGGCGTGGTGAACACCTTCGTGATGTTCTTCGCCCGGATCATTGGCAACTTTGTCGACAAGGTGATTTTCAAGAACGAAGAAGGCCAGGGTATCGCCTACTACGTGGCGACTATCTTCGCCGAACTGGTGCTGGGTATTCTGGCCAGCTCCATCGTCATGTGGTTTTCGCGCAAACGCGAATTCCGTGCCGACGAAGCCGGTGCGCGTCTGGCCGGTACCAGCGCGATGATTGGCGCCCTGCAACGCCTGCGGGCGGAACAAGGACTGCCGGTGCACATGCCCGACACACTGAATGCCTTCGGCATCAACGGTGGTATCAAACAAGGGTTCGCCCGCATGTTCATGAGCCACCCGCCACTGGAAGAGCGCATCGACGCACTGCGTCGTCGGGGCTGACAGGCTCGGCATAAAAAGAAAAGGCCCGCAGCGATGCGGGCCTTTTTTTGTCTGCTTGTCCCGTCCTGAATAAGGTTTACACCTTCTGATCTGTTTTTCAGGAGGACGTAATGGAATCCGCAAAAAGGCGTAGTCAGCGAGACTACACGCTGACCTTTAAATTGTCGGTCGTCGACCAGGTCGAAAAAGGCGAGCTGAGTTATAAAGAGGCTCAGGAGCGCTACGGGATTCAAGGCAAAACGACCGTTCTGACATGGTTACGCAAGCACGGTCGTCAAGATTGGAGCCCCGGCACCTACATTGGCTCGCCGAGGATGGGGTCTATGCCCGACAAAAACCGACCATTAACGCCAGAGCAGCGCATCAAAGAGCTTGAAGAGCAGTTGGCGCTGTCCAATCAGAAAGCGCAGTTTTTCGAGGCCGTCGTGGACGTCTTGAAAAATGACTACGGTCTCTCTGTCGTAAAAAAGCGTCCCGGCAAGTCCTCGCGCAAAAACGAATCCAAAACCTGAGCATCAGCAGGGCTTGCCAGTTCATGGGGATAAGCCGACAGGCTTACTACAAACGCAATCGCGCCGATGCTGCTCGTCTGATTCTGGATCAGAAAGTTGCCGATTTCGTTCAGCAAAAGCGCCTGCGGCAGCCGCGGTTGGGCACTAGAAAGCTGCATTACCTGCTGCAATGTCAGCCGCTGCTTGAGCTGCAAGTAGGGCGAGATCGCCTGTTTTCGATTCTGCGCGAACGGCGTTTATTGGTAGCCCGTAAGCGGGCGTATCACAAGACAACCGACAGTCATCATCGCTTTCGACGCCATCCGAACCTGCTCAAACCGGGGCCTGAACAGGTTGTTCCCAGCGGCCCGGAACAGGTCTGGGTGGCTGACATCACCTATCTGCCCACTCAGGAAGGCGTGGCCTATCTGAGCCTTGTGACGGATGCTTTTTCGCGAAAGATCGTGGGCTATCACGTCCATGAAAGCCTGCACACCGAGTCGGTCGCGCAGGCGCTGCGCCGGGCGGTGAAGCACCGTCGAACGGAGCAGCCACTGGTTCATCACTCGGACAGAGGCAGCCAGTATTGCTCGGGAATGTACCAGGAACTGCACGCAAAACACGGCATCAGGTGTTCGATGACGGACGGCTACGACTGTTATCAAAACGCCCTGGCAGAGCGGGTCAACGGGATATTGAAGACGGAGCTTTTGCTCCAGCGACCACAGGATTTAACGCAGGCGAAGAAAATGGTGAGCGAGTCGGTATCGATCTACAACCGCGAGCGTCCGCACCTGTCGTTGAAATACAAAACGCCCGATGCGATGCATCGGGCGTTGGGGTGAAACAGGTGTAAACCTATTTCAGGACTAGACACTTGAATGTAGCGTTGCTCATTCTGGCCCCATCGCGAGCAGGCTCGCTCCCACAGTTGAATGAGTCGTTCAAGCGGGCGCAATCTAATGTGGGAGTGAGCCTGCTCGCGATGATGCCAGCACAAACAACAAAAATTTACCGGCTGGAAACCCGATACACCCGCTCCTCAAGCCGCGTAACGCCACTCTCGACGAACTTCCAGCTCTCGCCTAGAACGTCCTGATCTTCCAGAATTTTCAGCGCCCACGAAGCCCCGAACAACCGTTGCACTTCATCATCCAACACTGCAAATGGCGGTCCGTCCTTTTGCGCTTGGTCGTAATCCAGGGTGATCAACAGCCCCAGAGAATCCTTCGGCAAAATCCGCTTCAGATGCTCGGCGTATTGCTCCCGCATCTTCGGTGGCAAGGCAATCAACGCAGCTCGGTCGTATAGCGCGCTGCAATCGGCGACATCGCCGGCAGTCAACGCGAAGAAATCACCGCACCAGATCTCGATCGAACCCGCCCGATACACAGTGAAAGGCCCTTGGTCGCTGACGTCCGGGTCAAATTGATGCTCGTGAAAAAAGTCTTCCACCGCTTTTTCCGACAATTCGACTCCCAGCACTTCGTGACCGCATTTCGCCAGCCATAGCAGATCCAGGCTCTTCCCACACAACGGCACCAGTACGCGCGCCCCCTCTTCCAGGCCCAGCTGAGGCCAGTACCGTTGCAGATATGGATTCACTTCCAGCAGATGAAAGCCGATCTGATTCGACGTCCACCGCTTGTGCCAAAACTCCGGCTGCATAAATAACCCCGAAAATTCGATCAAAACACCCTAAAACTTATATTAGATTTAGATCAATGATCTGACTGAAGATGCGTCATCTTACTCTCAGGAGCTCAATCATGTTCCCCAGCCTGTATATATCCCATGGTTCCCCCATGCTTGCACTGGAACCGGGGGCCAGCGGACCGGCCCTCGCGCGCCTGGCCGCCGAGCTGCCGAAGCCCAAAGCCATCGTGATTGTATCTGCGCACTGGGAAAGCAATGAGTTGCTGGTCAGCGGCAACCCGAAGCCTGAAACCCTGCATGACTTCGGCGGCTTTCCCAAAGCTTTGTTCGAGGTGCAATACCCGGCGCCCGGCGATCCACAACTGGCGGCAGAGGTGGTCGAACTACTGAAGACCAACGGTTTGCCCGCGCGCATCGACACTAAACGGCCATTCGACCATGGCGCTTGGGTCCCGTTGTCGTTGATGTATCCGCAAGCCAATATCCCCGTTGTGCAAGTCTCCCTGCCCACACACGGTGGCCCCGCCCTGCAAACCCGCGTCGGTCATGCCCTGGCCAGCCTGCGCGAACACGGCGTGCTGTTGATCGGCTCGGGCAGCATTACCCACAACCTGCGCGAACTGGACTGGCACGCCGGCCCGGAAAGCGTCGAACCGTGGGCCAAAGCCTTTCGCGACTGGATGATCGAGAAACTTGAGGCCAACGACGAAGTCGCGTTGCACGACTATCGCCAGCAAGCACCGAATGCGGTGCGCAACCATCCAAGTGATGAGCATTTGTTGCCCTTGTACTTTGCCCGCGGTGCAGGAGGAAAATTCAGCGTGAGCCACAAGGGATTCACCCTGGGTGCCTTGGGCATGGACATTTACCGCTTCGGATAACGCAAGGCCCGAAACCTGCGGCGGCCAGGTTCAGACCACATCGACCCCGACATGAATCGCATCATGCCGCCAAAACTCCAGATCACAATCGATCAGCCGCTCATGCTGATCGTAATTGACCCGCGCAATGCGCAGCCCGGGACTCCCCACTGACACCCGCAATGCTGCCGCTGCATCCACCGACAATGCCGTCGGCACAATCTCGAAACGAACCCGTCCGTAGTGCAAATCATAGTGCCGTGCATACAGCTCGGTGATCGATTGATTCAAATCGAACTCCAGAATCCCCGGGAAAAACTGCGGATTCAAATAGTGCTCCACGTACAACACCAGGCGCTCATCAATGCGCCTGGCGCGGCAAATCTGAATCACGCTCGACAGCGCAGGCAACTGCAGCCAGGCGCATACCGCCGCCGATGCAGGTTGCAAACGCGCCGAAATCACCTCGGTGGACGGCACTCGTCCCTGAGCACTGACCATCGCGTGAAAGTGACTGCGCTGCATCAGGTTGTAAGCCAGGCGTGGGGGCGACACGAACCAGCCACGTCGTTCTTCCCGATAAATCTGCCCTTGGGCTTCCAGCTGTAACAACGCCTCACGCACCGTAATCCGCGTGGTACCAAACAACTCACTGAGTTTGCGCTCGGCCGGTAACTTGCTGCCAGGCGCCAACAGGCCGTGGTCGAGCTGTTCCTGAAGAACCTGCCCGATGGCTGTCACCGCTTTGGTTGTCTCAATGCGCATCAACGTTACCTATCTGGACTAGACCAGCACTGTCTCGGGGCAGAATCGCCGTTCAAGGCGGCGCCTATAGCTGCCTGCAAGCCTAGGCACTGCACATGACTGGTAGATGACAAAGCCGCCGAACGGTTGACCCAGGCATCTGCAATATCACGGCCAAGTCCTTCTATATCAGCCTTTTAGCCATGGTCTACGCTTATGCAGAAGCCTGAGCATTGCCGTGCAAAAAATATAGGCAGACCGGTCGTCGACATCAAAATGTCATCCAGGCCGCCTAGATTGGCTCAGGTATTGCTGACCTAGACCAACACAACCGCAATCGCAGCGTTGAAAACGCCCAAAGGAGCTTCGGATGAAACAGCTTTTCCTGGCATCACTGTTAGGCTCGACCATTGCCATGTGCACCGCCGCCATGGCGGCTGATGATTTGAAAACCCTGGAAGCCGCTGCGAAAGCGGAAGGCGCAGTCAACAGCGTCGGCATGCCCGATGACTGGGCCAACTGGAAAGGCACCTGGGAAGACCTGGCCAAGACTTACGGCCTGAAACACATCGACACCGACATGAGCTCGGCACAGGAAATCGCCAAGTTTGCCGCTGAAAAAGACAACGCCAGCGCTGACATCGGCGATGTCGGTGCAGCCTTCGGCCCGATCGCCGTCAAGCAAGGCGTAGTGCAACCCTACAAGCCAACCACTTGGGCGCAAGTGCCGGATTGGGCCAAGGACAAGGACGGTAACTGGGCGCTGGCCTACACCGGCACCATCGCATTTATCGTCAACAAAAAGCTGCTGCACGGTTCTGAAGCACCGACTAAATGGGCCGACCTCAAAAACGGCAAGTACAAAGTATCCATTGGTGATGTCAGCACCGCCGCTCAGGCCGCCAATGGCGTACTGGCCGCAGCGCTGGCCAACGGTGGCGACGAGAAAAACCTTCAACCGGCCCTGTTGATGTTCGCCGATATCGCCAAACAAGGCCGCCTGTCGATGGCCAACCCGACAATCGCCACCATGGAAAAGGGTGAGATCGAAGTCGGTGTGGTCTGGGACTTCAACGGCCTGAGCTACAAAGCCAAGATGGCGAATCCGGACGACTACACCGTGCTGATCCCGTCCGACGGCTCGGTGATTTCCGGCTACACCACCATCATCAACAAGTACGCGAAGAACCCGAACGCCGCCAAGCTGACCCGCGAGTACATCTTCAGTGACGCGGGCCAAATCAACCTGGCGCGCGGCAATGCCCGTCCGATTCGTGCCGATCACCTGACCCTGCCAGCCGAGGTCAAGGCCAAGCTGCTGCCTAATGAACAGTACAAAGGCGTGACCCCGATCAAGGACGCGGATGCGTGGGAGAAGACTTCCAAGGCCTTGCCGCAGAAGTGGAACGAAGAAGTCATCGTCGAGATGAAGTGAAGCTGTAGCCCACCATTCGGAGGGCTAATGGAGATCCCTGTAGGAGCGAGCCTGCTCGCGAAAGCGGTTTCACATTCAACACTGTTGTTGACTGGCACACCGCATTCGCGAGCAGGCTCGCTCCCACAGTGGACCGAGTGAATTGCGACTACCTGTTTTGCGGAGTCTTTGCCCCTATGAAGCACAACGTCATCCTTGTCGTGCTCGACGGCCTCAATTACGAAGTCGCACGCCACGCCATGGGGCACCTGCAGGCTTACGTCGGCGCAGGACGCGCGGCGCTCTATAAACTGGAGTGCGAATTGCCGGCCCTGTCCCGTCCGCTTTACGAATGCATCCTGACCGGCGTCACGCCGATCGACAGCGGCATCGTTCACAACAATGTCTCGCGCCTGTCCAACCAACGCAGCATTTATCACTACGCGACCGATGCCGGGCTGAAAACCGCCGCTGCGGCCTATCACTGGGTCAGCGAGCTGTACAACCGTTCGCCATTCGTGGCCGCCCGGGACCGTCACACGGATAACCCCGACCTGCCGATTCAGCACGGTCATTTCTACTGGAACGATCACTACCCGGATTCGCACCTGTTCGCCGACGCCGAAAGCCTGCGCCTGCGCCATGTGCCGAACTTCCTGTTGGTGCATCCGATGAACATCGACGACGCCGGGCACAAGCACGGCCTCGATACCCCGCAATACCGCAACAGTGCCCGCTCGGTCGACATCATCCTCGCCGATTACCTGCAAGGCTGGCTCGACGCCGGCTATCAGGTGCTGGTGACCGCCGACCACGGCATGAACAACGACCGCTCCCACAACGGCCTGCTACCCGAAGAGCGCGAAGTACCACTGTTTGTCCTCGGCAACGCCTTCAGTTTCAACGCCAGCGCCGCACCGAAACAGACTGAAATCTGCGGCACCGTCTGCGAACTGCTGGGTGTGGCTCACGACAAACCTGTCTGCCGGGAGTTATTCAAGTGAACGCGATGACTCGCGGCAAATGGTTGGCCGTCCTGTGCCTGGTGCCCTTCACACTGTTCTTTATCGTATTCGAGATCGCCCCGCTGACCTGGGTGATGATCAACAGCCTGCAATCGGAAGAATTTGGCTGGGGAATTGAAAACTTCACGAAAATATTCAATTCGAAGTTCTATTTGCAGGCGATCCAGTACAGCCTCGAGATCAGTTTCTGGTCCAGTGTGTTCGGCATCATCATTGCAGTGCTCGGCGCCTATTCCCTACGTCGGGTCGACTCGAAACTGCGCAACTTCGTCAACTCCTTCGCCAACATGACCAGCAACTTCGCCGGCGTGCCCCTGGCCTTTGCGTTCATCATTCTGCTGGGCTTCAACGGCAGCTTCACCATCATGCTCAAGCAGGCCGGGATCATTCAGGATTTCAACCTGTACTCGAAAACCGGGCTGATCATTCTCTACACCTACTTCCAGATTCCCCTTGGCGTTCTGCTGCTCTACCCCGCCTTCGACGCGCTGCGTGAGGACTGGCGTGAGTCCGCGGAATTGCTCGGCGCCAACGGCTGGCAGTTCTGGCGACACATCGGTTTGCCAGTACTGACGCCGGCGCTGCTCGGCACCTTCGTGATCCTCCTGGCCAACGCCCTCGGCGCCTACGCCACGGTCTATGCGCTGACCACCGGGAACTTCAACGTGCTGCCGATCCGCATCGCCGCCATGGTGTCCGGAGACATTTCCCTGGACCCGAACCTCGCCAGTGCCCTGGCCGTAGTGCTGGTGGCGTTGATGACCCTGGTGACCGTCGTGCATCAGTTGCTGTTGAAGAGGAGCTACCATGTCTCGCGCTGAACTGGGCCCCGTCGGTGTCTACCACCGGGTCGTGGTGTATTTGCTGTTTGCCATTCTGTTGCTACCGCTGGCCGGGACGTTGATTTACTCGATCGCCAGCAGCTGGTCGGCGACCGTTCTGCCCAGCGGTTTTACCTTGAAGTGGTACATCCAGCTGTGGAGCGATCCGCGTTTTCTGCACGCGTTCGGGCAGTCGCTGTTGGTCTGCGTCGGTTCGCTGATTTTGTCGGTGGTGCTGATTTTACCGCTGCTGTTTGTGGTGCATTACCACTTCCCGAAACTCGACGCGCTGATGAATATCCTGATCCTGCTGCCCTTCGCGGTGCCACCGGTGGTGTCGTCGGTAGGCCTGTTGCAGCTTTACGGCTCGGGGCCGTTCGCAATGGTCGGGACGCCGTGGATTCTGATCGGTTGCTACTTCACCGTGGCGCTGCCGTTCATGTACCGGGCAATCACTAACAACCTGCAAGCGATCAATCTGAGCGACCTGATGGACTCCGCCCAACTGCTCGGCGCCAGCACCTGGCAAGCTGCGTTCCTGGTGGTGTTGCCGAACCTGCGCAAGGGTTTGATGGTGGCATTGCTGCTGTCGTTCTCGTTCCTGTTCGGTGAGTTTGTATTCGCCAACATCCTTGTCGGAACGCGCTACGAAACCCTGCAGGTCTACCTCAACAACATGCGCAACAGCAGCGGCCACTTCACCAGTGCGCTGGTGATTTCCTACTTCTTCTTCGTGCTGGTTCTGACCTGGGCGGCCAATATCTTGAACAAGGACAAAAGCGAATGAGCTATGTCAGCGTCCAACACCTACAGAAAAACTACGCGGGCACCACCGTATTCAGCGACATCAACTGCGAGATTAAAAAGGGCGAGTTCGTCACCCTCCTTGGCCCGTCCGGTTGCGGTAAATCCACACTGCTGCGCTGCATCGCCGGCCTGACCTCGGTGGACGGTGGACATATTCTGCTCGACGGTGTCGACCTCGTTCCACTGAGCCCGCAAAAACGCGGGATCGGCATGGTCTTCCAGAGTTACGCTCTGTTCCCGAACATGACCGTGGAACAGAACGTCGCCTTCGGATTGCGCATGCAGAAGGTCAACGCCGACGACAGCCAAAAGCGCGTCGCCGAAGTGCTGAAACTGGTGGAACTCAACGACTTTGCTTCCCGCTATCCGCATCAACTCTCCGGCGGCCAATGCCAGCGTGTCGCGCTCGCGCGCTCTTTGGTGACCCGGCCTCGGCTTTTACTGCTGGATGAACCGCTGTCGGCCCTCGATGCGCGGATTCGTAAGCACCTGCGCGACCAGATCCGTCAGATCCAGCGCGAACTGGGCCTGACCACAATCTTCGTCACACACGATCAGGAAGAAGCGCTGACCATGTCTGACCGGATTTTCCTGATGAATCAGGGAAAAATCGTACAAAGCGGCGACGCCGAAACCCTTTACACCGCGCCAGTGGATGTTTTTGCCGCCGGCTTCATCGGTAACTACAACCTGTTGGACGCCGAAAGCGCAACCAAGCTGCTGCAACGGCCGATCACCCACCGCATTGCGATTCGCCCGGAAGCCATCGAACTGAGCCTCAACGGCGAGCTCGACGCGCAAGTGCGCAGTCACAGCCTGCTGGGCAACGTGATTCGCTACCGGGTCGAAGCCCGGGGCGTGGAGTTGGTGGTGGATGTGCTGAACCGCTCGGCGGCCGATCTGCATCCCGATGGTCAGCGCCTGGCGCTTTCCATCGATCCAACGGCCCTCCGTGAGGTAGCCTGATGTCCTTGCTGATGTTGAAGAGAGAACTGCACTGATGGCCCTGGCAATTTTTGATCTGGACGAAACCCTGATCCACGGCGACTGCGCCACCCTCTGGAGCGAACAGATGGGCCGGCTCGGCTGGGTCGATCCCGAATCGTTCATGCGGCAGAACAACGATCTGATGGACGCCTACAGCCACGGCAAGTTGCGGATGGAGGACTACATGACCTTCAGCCTGGAGCCGATGATCGGGCGCACACCGGAAGAGGTCGACCATTTGGTGGGGCCTTGGGTGGAAGACTTCATCGAGCCGATCATCTTCAGCGACGCGACCAAAGCCATCGCGGCTCACCGCAAGGCTGGCGACCGGATTCTGGTGATATCGGCGTCAGGCACACACCTGGTCCGACCGATTGCCGACCGCTTGGGCATTGATGAAATTCTCGCCATCGAGCTGGAAGTGATTCACGGGGTCTATAGCGGCCATACCGTTGGCACCCTGACCTACCGTGAAGGCAAGATCACACGCTTGCTGGAATGGCTGGATGCCGAAGAAGAAAACCTGGAAGGCGCGAGTTTTTATTCCGACTCACGGAATGATTTGCCATTGTTGCTAAAGGTGGATTTCCCACACGTGGTGAATCCGGATGCGGTGTTACTTGAGCACGCTGAAAAAGCCGGCTGGCCGATCCATCTCTGGAAGTAACCGAGATCCCTGTAGGAGCGAGCTTGCTCGCGATGGACGTGAACGATAACGCGTGCTGCCTGGTAAAATGCGCCGCCTTCAAATTCATCGCGAGCAAGCTCGCTCCTACAAGGGTCAGGTCAGGCTTTCGTCGATCACCAACACCAACTTCCCCGCCACCTTATTGGTCGCCAATTCAGCGAACGCCGCTTCCGCGTCCTTGATCGGAAAAGTCTTGGCCAGTTGCGGGCTCAAACGCCCTTCGGCAAACAGTGGCCAGACATGCTGACTGAGGTCGCTGAACAAATCCGCCTTGAACTGCTCGTCGCGGCTGCGCAGGGTCGAACCCAACAATTGCACGCGCTTGGCCAGCACCTGCGCCAGGTCCAGCTTCGCCTCACGCCCCCCCATCAGGCCGATCAATACCCAACGACCATCGCGGGCCAACAGTTTCAGATTCAGCGCGGCATAGTTACCGCCGACAGGGTCAAGAATCACATCGAACGGCCCCAGGTCGCTCAAGCTTTCCAGATCCCCGGTGCGCACTGCACCGCCCTGCGCTCCCAGCGCTTCGCAGTAAGCCAAACGCTCGGCGGAACCGACGCTGACCCAGCACGGGTTGCCGAACGCCTTGCACAGCTGAATGGCAGCTGAACCAATTCCACTTGCTCCGGCATGCAGAAGAACTTTCTCTCCCGGTTTGAGCGCAGCCAGTTGAAACAAATTCAACCAAACGGTTGCGTACACTTCCGGAAGCGCCGCCGCTTCGGCCAACGACATTTCGTCGGGAACCGGCAACACATGCCGTCCGTCGACAACCACTTCCTCGGCCATCCCGCCCCCGGCCAGTAAGGCGCAGACCCGATCACCGACCCGCCAGGACGAGCCAGGACCCACCTCGCTGATCACCCCCGAACACTCAAGACCCAGCACCTGACTGGCTCCCGGCGGTGGTGGATAAAGGCCTGCCTTCTGTAACAAATCGGCCCGATTGAGCCCCGCTGCCGCCACACGGATCCGAACTTGTCCTACATCACACGCAGGACTCGGCTCTTCAACCCACGCCACTTGACCGTCAACGCCTTGCAATGCTTTCACAGTGCCTCCATAGTGAGTCTGGACTGAGCCCGTAGCGGTAGCGCCGGGCTTTCTTGCATTATGTGACCGGCCCTTTGGGGAACCGGCGACTTCAAAGACGGCCTAATATGCGTGATCAATTGTCCCCGCGTCGAATCAGCATGAAGCATCTGTTCCCAAGCACCGCCCTCGCCCTGTTCATTGGTATCGGCCTGATGCCGATGTCGAGCAATACGTTCGCAGCCAATAGCTGGGACAAGCTTCAGCCTGATCGTGACGAAGTGATCGCCAGCCTGAACGTTGTCGAGTTGCTCAAGCGCCATCACTACAGCAAGCCGCCGCTTGATGACGCGCGCTCGGTGATCATCTACGACAGCTACCTCAAGCTGCTGGATCCGTCGCGCAGCTACTTCATGGCCAGCGACATTGCCGAATTCGACAAGTGGAAAACCCAGTTCGACGACTTCCTCAAAAGCGGCGACCTGAACGCCGGGTTCACCATCTACAAGCGCTACCTGGACCGCGTCAAAGCGCGTCTGGACTTCGCCCTTGTGGAGCTGAACAAGGGCGTCGACAAAATGGACTTCACCACCAAGGAAACCTTGCTGATCGATCGCAAGGATGCCCCTTGGCTCAAGTCCACCGCCGAACTGGACGACCTGTGGCGCAAACGCGTCAAGGACGAAGTCCTGCGGATGAAAATCGCCGGCAAAGATTCCAAGCAGATTCAGGAAACGCTGACCAAGCGCTACAAAAATCAGCTGACGCGTCTGGACCAGACCCGTCCGGAAGACATCTTCCAGGCATACATCAACACCTTCGCGATGTCCTACGACCCGCACACCAACTATCTGTCTCCGGATAACGCGGAAAACTTCGACATCAACATGAGCCTGTCCCTCGAGGGCATCGGCGCCGTGTTGCAGAGCGATAACGACCAGGTGAAAGTCGTGCGTCTGGTGCCGGCAGGCCCCGCCGACAAGACCAAGCAAGTCGCACCGGCCGACAAGATCATCGGCGTTGCCCAGGGCAACAAAGAGATGGTCGATGTGGTCGGCTGGCGTCTGGACGAGGTGGTCAAGCTGATCCGTGGTCCGAAAGGCACCGTGGTACGCCTGGAAGTGATCCCGGCCAGCAACGCGCCGAACGATCAGACCACCAAGATCGTCCCGATCACCCGTGAAGCGGTGAAGCTTGAAGACCAGGCAGTGAAAAAGTCGGTCCTCAACCTGAAACAGGACGGCAAGGATTACAAGCTCGGCATCATCGAGATCCCGGCCTTCTACCTGGACTTCAAGGCCTTCCGTGCCGGTGATCCGGACTACAAGAGCACCACTCGCGACGTCAAGAAGCTGCTGACAGAGTTGCAGAAAGACAAGGTCGACGGCGTGGTCATCGACCTGCGCAACAACGGCGGCGGCTCCTTGCAGGAAGCCACCGAGCTGACCAGCTTGTTCATCGACAAAGGGCCGACCGTGCTCGTGCGTAACGCCGATGGCCGCGTCGATGTGCTGGAAGATGAAAACCCGGGTGCGTTCTATAAAGGCCCGATGGCATTGCTGGTCAACCGCTTGTCCGCCTCGGCTTCGGAAATTTTTGCCGGCGCCATGCAGGACTACCACCGCGCGCTGATCATTGGCGGCCAGACCTTCGGTAAAGGCACCGTGCAGACCATTCAGCCGTTGAACCACGGCGAACTGAAACTGACCCTGGCCAAGTTCTACCGGGTTTCCGGCCAGAGCACCCAGCATCAGGGCGTACTGCCGGACATCGACTACCCGTCAATCATCGACACCAAGGAAATCGGTGAAAGCGCCCTGCCGGAAGCCATGCCGTGGGACACCATCAAGGCGGCCATCAAGCCGGCGGTCGATCCGTTCAAGCCGTACATCGCGCAACTCAAGTCCGAGCATGACGCGCGTTCAGCCAAAGACGCCGAGTTCGTGTTCATCCGTGACAAGCTGGCGCTGGCGCAGAAACTGATGGAAGAAAAAACCGTCAGCCTCAACGAAGCCGATCGCCGTGCGCAGCATGCCGACATCGAAGCCAAGCAGCTGGCCATGGAGAATATCCGTCGCAAGGCCAAGGGTGAAGAGCCGCTCAAAGAGCTGAAGAAAGAAGACGAAGACGCCATCGCGGCCGAGCCGGACCAGACCAAACCAGAAGACGACGCCTACCTGAGCGAAACAGGCCGGATTCTGTTGGACTACCTGAAACTCAACACCGCGGTAGCCAAGCACTAAGTTGTTACAAGCAAGGTGATGGCAATTTAATGCTGACTCTCCCCTGAGCGTCATTAAACAGTCATCATTCTGTCGTGAAATAAGGGACTGGGAGCTTTTTGCTCCCGGTCCTTTTTTTATCGCCAGAGAAAGCTATGACCACGACAGAACAGCTGAGTGCCTTGAGTTCCATACTGGCTCAAAGCGGCTTGCACAGCCTGTTCCAGCCGATCATTTCCCTCTCTGAAAGACGCATCGTCGGTTACGAAGCCCTCAGTCGCGGCCCTTCCAACAGTCCGCTGCACTCCCCTATCGCGCTGTTCGCCGTGGCCCGTCAGGCGGGGCGTCTCAGTGAGCTGGAAATTGCTTGTCGCGAGAGTGCTTGCCGGCGCTTCAGTGAGCAGCAACTGCCCGGCAAGCTGTTTCTTAACGTCTCGCCGGAATCGCTGCTTGAAGCCAGTCACCAACCCGGTCGCACCCTGCAACTGCTGCAGGATTTCGGCATACCGCCTAGCCAGGTGGTGATCGAACTCACCGAACAGACCCCGACCGATGATTTCCAGCTGCTGCAAAATGCACTGCATCACTATCGAGCGATGGGGTTTTCCATCGCACTGGATGATCTGGGCGCGGGTTATTCGAGCCTGCGACTCTGGTCCGAATTGCGGCCGGACTACGTGAAGATCGACCGACACTTCATCGACGGTATTCACCAGGATGCCCTCAAGCGTGAGTTCGTCGGCTCGATCCTGCAAATTGCCAAAGCCTCTCGGGCGCAAGTCATCGCCGAAGGCATCGAGTTGCCGGAAGAACTCGCGGTGCTGACCGACATGGGCGTCGATCTGGTCCAGGGCTATTTGCTCTGTCGGCCCCAAGAGCATCCGCCCAGGGATGCTCGAAACCTGATGCCCAAACACGACAGCACCGCTGTAGCGCTGAACGAGGAAGGCAGCGACCTGAGCGCTCTGCTCAACGACCAACTGGCGGTGCCTCGCGATACGCCGACCGCCACGGTACTGGAAGCCTTCCGCCGTCAGGCCAACCTGAACTCACTGGCGGTGCTTGACGAGCAAGGCCACCCTTGCGGCATCGTCCATCGGCATTCGCTGTCTGACGTCCTGCTGAAGCCATTTGCCACCGACCTGTTTGCCCGCAAGCCTATCAGTCGGTTGATGAGCGATGACTTTCTGGCTGTCGAACTGAGTCAATCGCTGCAACAGGTCAGCCGCCTCATCACCAGTCGCGCTCGACAGCGCATCGAGGAGGATTTCATCATCACCCTCAATGGCGGTTATCTGGGATTGGGTCGGGTCATCGATGTGCTCAAGCTGATTACCGAACTGAAGATCCAGCAGGCCCGCTATGCCAACCCGCTGACCCTGCTTCCCGGTAACGTGCCGATCCAGCAATGCCTGACGCGACTGCTGCAACAGCAACGGGAATCGGTGATCTGCTACGTGGACATCGACAGCTTCAAACCCTTCAACGACATCTACGGCTACGGCCGTGGGGATGAAGTCCTGCTGTGTCTGGCGCAATGTCTGAATGACCGCGTCGATCCGTCCCGCGACTTCGTCGGCCATATCGGCGGCGATGACTTCCTGCTGGTGCTCGGCCCCGAGGACTGGCGCAAACGTTTGAACCAGCTGCTGGACGACTTCCAGAGCCAATGCCGACGTTTCTACCGCAATGAGCACCTGGAAGCCGGCTGCTTCACCGCGCCGAATCGCCAGGGAATGCGGCAGGAGTTTCCGTTACTGTCACTGTCGATTGGCGTGGTGTATTTGCATCCACAATCCTGCGAACAACTTGATGCGAGCCAGCTCGCGGAGATGGCGTCGCAGGCCAAGCACCACGCGAAAAATGTGCCGGGGTATAGCGTGCATGTGATTGATAGTTTGGCGGTGCCAGCTGCCGAGGAAGCGTTGGCCGCCGGGCATCGGTGATTACCGCTCAAAAAGATCGCAGCCTTCGGCAGCTCCTACACCGATCTCCTGTAGGAGCTGCCGAAGGCTGCGATCTTTTGATCTTGCCCTTGCGCCCTGTAATTGGATGGACTCGCCCAAGCCGAGGCGTCAATGCGCCACGGTGGCAGTCTAAACAGCCAACGACAGCGAGGGCGAGTCCATGAAAAATCATAGTTCGATTGATCAATCCCTGTCTTCTTCCGATTTGTCGGCCTGCACAACCTTAGCGGTCGATCTGGCCAAGCAGGTCTTTCAGGTTGCCGGTGAAGATGTCCTCGGCCAGGTGCGCTACGAGCAGCGGATCAAGTCGCGCGAGGCGTTTTATGAGTTTCTCCACAAGTTACCGCCTCATGTCGTGGTTTTGATGGAGACCGGTCCGGGGGCTCAAGCCTGGGCCCGGCAGTTGCAAGAACAAGGCAATCTGGCGCGGATTCTTCCAGCCGGTTTGGTGGCCACGCATCGCAGCGGGCCAAAAAATGATCGCAACGATGCGCTGGCGATTCTGCGGGCTGGTCGCGATGAAAAAATCTGCGCAGTACCGGTCAAAAGCGTCGCGGCGCTGGCAATGCAGGCGTTGCATCGCGCCCGTCAGGGCTATGTGCGTCGGCGCACGGCCGTCAGTAATCAGATGCGCGGCCTGCTGCTCGAGCACGGCGTGGCCTTGGCGCAGGGCGATGTTGCGATCAGCCAGAAAATTCCGCGGGTACTGGAAGATGCTACCCAGCCGGTGCCGGGCCTGCTGCGTGAACTGATCGACGAACTGTTGGCCGAGTGGCGCCATTTGGGCGAGCGCATCAGCGTGCTGACGGGACGCCTGGAAGTGGCCGCCAACGCCGACATGACGGCGAAGCGACTGATGACTGTGCGCGGCATCGGCCCAGTCACGGCCACGGCACTGGTGGCCAAGGAAACCAAGCCTGAGCGATTCCCCAATGCCCGCAAGTTTGCCGCGTACTTTGGCATGGTGCCTGACCAGCACAGCAGCGGGGAGACGGTCCGGCTAGGGGATATGACCAAGCGAGGCGATGTTTATTTACGCAGCCTGATGATCCAGGGAGCCCATGCGGTGCTGCAACAACTACGACCTGATTCCCAGCAACCCGATGACCGCCGCTTGTTGCGCTGGATGAGCCGGCTGGGCCGTAAGGAGGCTGCGATCAGGCTAGCCAACCGCAACCTGCGAATCGTCTGGGTGCTTTTACAGAATGATCAGACTTATCGTCGCCACGCTGGTGATGGCCAGCAAGCGACAATGAGCCACTGAGCGACAGAGTTCTGTCACCGAGGTACTAACTGTCCGACCCTTTGCTGAAAAAAATTGACCCCAGGTAAGACCGGCGTGGATTGATGCCTAAGCTGCTACTGGCCTTCGAGGCCTGACCGTAATCGGCATACCACGAGCTTTTCCAATTTTGGCCAGAAGCCGAAGACGGCTTCCACGAATAGGCCTGATACATAGATGCAACGGGGCGACGGTTTTTCAAAAGCGGGTAGACAGTGGGGGGCGAGTCCATACATAGCAGCTGGCGCAGCCTGCGTTCGGCTGCGCAGCAGTCGCAAACCCCACCTGCACGGTGCACCTGAAACACCGCATGTTCTGATTTTACGACTGCTGCGCAGCCGAACGCAGGCTGCGCCAGCTGCTACAAAACGTGCATATCAGCCAAAATTGCTTAACTGAACCGCATCTGGGAAAGCCACGGCAACTACTCCGAAGCCCGCGCCCTCAACCGCCGCCCAACCACATCCAGCACATCACACCCATCGCGCAACGGAATGGCACAGAGCAAAGCGAAGTCACTGAGAATGAAGGATTCGCACTCGATCGAACCCCGCATCGACAGGTTTTCAAGCACTTGGGTGACGGCACGGATTCGATAGCTGGCCGTGTCATACAAAACATCGAGCGGCACATGGGTATCAACGAATAAAGTCGGCATGTCGTCGCAGTTGCTGGTGAGCGCCATGAAGCGGCTTTCGGGGTGGGGAGTTGGTTTGACATACGGTAAGTCTGAGTGAAGTGTTGGCATATGAGAGCTCCAGAAAATAAAAAGGACGCGCTCCGGTGGTCTTCAGGGTTCCTACTCCCTGCCACTGACTTTGCAGCGGCATGCAGAGACTAGCGACGATAGTCGGATCGAACCAGTTCACGAAAACCGCCGCGACTTGAAGGAAACTTCCGACGACTTTGCCCAGAGATTTCGCCACCCAAACGCAAACGTGGCGGGAGGTTTCCCTCTCGCCACGTTTGATTGTCAGGTAGGCAGGAAATTAATCCGTAGACCCGCGAGCCGCCAGCTCTTTGAGTTTGATCTCGGCTAACGGATGCCCAGCCTTTGCAGCCATCCCCCAGAACCGAGCCGCTTCAGCCGGATCCGGCGCTTTGCTCGGTGTTCCGGCCAGGCTGATCACGCCCACCTGATACGCCGCTTTGCCATCGCCCGCCAACGCCGCCAGGCGCAGCAATCGCACACCTTCCTCACGAGCCCCAAGGCCAACGCCACGAAAGGTCAGGATGTGGCCATAGAAGCTCTGAGCGCCGACATCCCCCAGGTTTGCCATCCGCGCGAATTGGCCTTCAAGCCAGCTCCAGCCTCGGGGCTGACGCACAAACCATGACCAGTGAAACAACCGGCGGGCCAGCCAGTAGCCGGCCCGTGCCTTGAGTCGTAAAAACACTCAGGCCTCCGCCGATTCCGGGTACTCATATTCGAACACCCGCACCACTTCCGAGGCATGCCAGGACGCCGCGGCGATGCCATCGGACGGCCCGGAGAAACGCCCCAGGCGCTCGACGCATTCGAAGAACCCCGTGCGCGGCAAGCGGCTGGCGCCTTGGCTGATCACCAGCGAACTGCGCAAGGGCTGTTCGGCTTTGGCGTCCAGCGCGGCCAGATGCTCAAGGGCAGCCGTCAGCGTTTGCATGGCTGGCGTGGGCAACTGCAAACGCTCCAGCAATGCCCGGTAAGTCAGCAGATGGCGCTGACGGCGCGCCTGATCCAGTTCGCCCAGTAACCCATCCCAATGTTGACGACTGATGCGTACGCTCACGATTCATCCCTCCACCCTGGCACCGTCAACTCCCAGGCCAGGCTTCGGCGAATCGCAGCGTCGGGTTGACGCTCGCCACTTTCGATCAAGGCCAGATAAGACGGGCTGATGCCTACCGTGCGGGCCAGCGCCTCGATGGCGATGCCCTTCCCTTCGCGCAAACTGCGTAGTTGGTCCAGACCTGGAAGAATCTGGTCTGGTGCTGCCGCTTGACGCTCTGGGGCGACCCGCGGCGGTTGCTCATTGATGCCTGCAGCTTTGAGTAGAGCCTGGTACTGAGCCCACGGCAGAACCGCATACTCGGGCTCGCCTTCGCGTGTGATTATCTGAATATCCATGACTTCCCCGTAGGACAACGACACTTAGCGAGTCGGCACTTTTCCCTAGAAGTGTAATCCTAACAGCGGCCAAGGTCGCGGGGGGTATGAATATAGGGACGTTCCTGAGTGGAATCAGGTTTTTTTCGGGCCCTGAAGCTGAAGTTGCTCCAGGGTATCGGGCAAACGTTCGACCACGGCGAGCTTCTCCGGCAGCTGCCGATTGCGCCAGGCTCGGAAGGCGCTGAGTTCGTCGTCGAGGACTTTCATCAGCCAGGCCAGCACGGCGATGTCATCGAGCATGCCAAAAACCGGAATGAAATCCGGAATCGCATCCACCGGACTGAGGAAGTACATCAGGCCTGCGACGACCGATATCATCGCCTTCGGGCTGATGGCCCGGTACTCACCACGCCAGTAGGCAAGGCACAATGCCTGCAACAAGCGCAGGTCGTCTTTCAGCTTACCCAGTCGGTTACCCTGGCTGGCACCTTTGCTGGCCACCGCGAACAACAAGGTAGGCAATCGTCCACGAGCCAACAGGCGTCCGGCCAGAGGCAGGAAACGAGCGAAATTCCAAGGTGCTTTCATCATTCCTCCCGCTGAAATGTTATCCACACAAATTGTGGATAACCTTGTGAACAGAGCTGCATTTCACGGCTGAAAGCCCCGTTTCATAAGGGCTTAACTCAGATCGGGCGTTTTTTACTCATATAAAAAAACCCAAGATTTCATTGACTTGGCGTTCTGACGCGGCTAGCACGAACGTCCTCAATGCTAAGACTGCAGCCTACAACATCCGTTCGCTTTGTTTACCTCTTGCCGAACGCCAGATGCAACAACGCCCCGCATAAAGCGAGGCGTTGTTTTTAGAGCAGATGCGAATTACTTGGCAGCATCGTCTTGTTTTGCCGGATCTTTGATCGCCAGCAGTTCCAGGTCGAATACCAGCACCGAGTTGGCTGGAATCGCCGGGCTTGGGCTTTGCGCGCCATAAGCCAGTTCGCTAGGAATGTACAATTTGTACTTCTCGCCAACGTGCATCAGTTGCAGGCCTTCGACCCAACCCGGAATCACGCCGCTGACTGGCAGATCGATCGGGCTGCCGCGCTCGACGGAGCTGTCGAAAACGGTGCCGTTGGTCAGCTTGCCAGTGTAGTGAACAGTCACGACGTCGGTCGGCTTAGGCTGTGCGCCATCGGCCTTCTTGACCACTTCGTACTGCAGGCCGGAAGCGGTGGTGGTTACACCGGCTTTCTTGGCGTTGTCTTCGAGGAATTTCTTGCCGGCGGCTGCCGACTCTTCGCTCATTTTGGCCATGCGCTCTTCAGCACGCTTTTGCAGTGCTGCGAAGGCTTCGACCAGTTCGTCGTCCTTCAGCTTCTGTTCTTTCTTGCCGACGGCATCTTCGATGCCTTGGGCTACGGCCTTGGAGTCCAGGTCATCCATGCCTTCCTGAGCCAGGCTTTTGCCCATGTTCAGGCCAATGCCGTAGGAAGCTTTTTGCGCCGGAGTTTTCAGCTCTACGCTGGTCTGCGAATCACAACCCGCAAGTACCAGGCTAACCAGGGCTACCGCCGCCGCCAACCGATGCTGTTTCATGCTATTTCCTTGTTCATGCGCCTAAAGGGCAATCGAGTAAAGCCGCGAGCTTATCAGGCGGCCACGACCAATGGCTACCGGCATGAGAGCAGGAAACTTCTGATAAGTTCAGGTGTTTTAACGCATTTCAGGAATCGGATGATGAAGCTTCTGTCATCTTCCCCTCACAGCGACTGATCCCCTATCCCACAACATCTGGCGTAATGGCCACTTGCTGCACCTCTGAGGCTGAGGCATAAAAGAGCGATAAATCGACAAGGATGTTTATCGTGCGCCTCTTGTGCCGCTTGTTAGCTCTGATTGCTGCGCTGCTGGGACTCGGCCTTGGCGTGGTTCTGTACTTCGTCGCCAACCCGAAACTGCCCGCCTGGTCGCCTGCGCAACAGGTGCACTACCTGGAACAATGGAGCGCTGCCGACCGCCAGACTTACTATTTCACGCCTCAGGGCACTCAGGTCAAAGGCTTGCGCTACGACTGGTTCAACGCCCTCGAACTGCCCTTCTCACAACAACGATTCGCCGCGCCCGAATACCTCGCCCGCTTCGGTTTTCTGATTGACCCCAGCCAGCGATCTATACCGAATAACCCTGGCAACCTGCCTGTCGGGTTTGCCCGTCATCAGAACCCTGGCAGCCAGGACGAATTTCTGGACATCACCTGTGCCGCTTGCCACACCGGCGAACTGCGTTTCAATGGCCAGGCCGTACGCATCGACGGCGGCTCGGCGCAGCATGTTCTGCCATCCAGCGTTCCTACGCTTCGCGGTGGCAGTTTCGGGCAAGCACTGGTGGCCAGTCTGACGTCGACTTACTACAACCCGTGGAAATTCGAACGTTTTGCACGCAACGTACTGGGTCAGGATTACGACATCCGCCATCAGCAACTGCGCAAAAACTTCAAGGAATCCCTTGATACTTTCTTGAAGGTGGCCTGGAACGACACCCATCGCGGACTCTACCCGACCGAAGAAGGCCCCGGTCGTACCGATGCATTCGGGCGCATTGCCAATGCCAGTTTCGGCGATGCCATTTCCCCCGCTAACTACCGGGTGGCCAATGCGCCAGTTGATTATCCGCAGTTGTGGGACATGTGGAATTTCGACTGGGTGCAATGGAACGGCTCGGCACAGCAACCCATGGCCCGCAACATCGGTGAAGCCTTGGGCGTAGGCGCCACGCTGAATTTCTTCGACAGTAGCGGGCAGCCACTCAAGGGTGACGACCGTTATCCGTCCAGTGTCCGGGTGCACGATTTACACCTGATCGAACAAACCCTGCAACGACTCAAACCACCCGCCTGGCCGGAGGAACTGCTGGGCGCGATCGATAAACCCCTGGCCGCCAAAGGTCGTGCGCTGTTTACCGAGAACTGCGCTGGCTGCCATGTCCCTCGATCAGTCGAAAGCGATGGGCGCTGGGTGCAACATTTGAAAATGCTGCCTGTGGCGTTCATTGGTACGGACCCTGGCGCGGCCGACAACATCGCCGACCACCGCTTCGACCTCACCGCCCTGCAATGGGATCCGGCAGAACTGGGTCAACTGGATGTGCAATTGCAACCGACACCCACCGAGCTGCTGGATTTGAGCAAGCTGTCATCGGCCAAAGGGCTGGCTTACATCACCGCATTCGTCGAGAACCGCGCTTACCGTGACGCGAACATCCCCGTCGCCGAGCGACCGGCCATGGATGGCTTCGGCCTGCCCATCGGGGTCCGGGAATTGCGCGCCTACAAGGCCCGGCCACTGGCGGGTGTGTGGGCGACCCCACCGTTTCTGCACAACGGCTCGGTGCCGAGTCTCTATCAACTACTCTCGCCCCAGGATGAACGCGCGACCACTTTTTACAAAGGCACGTTCGAGTACAACCCAAGGCACCTGGGGTATCGAACCGAGGCCTTTACCAACGGTTTTGAATTCGACACGCGTATCACCGGCAATCACAACAGCGGCCACGAGTTTCGCGCTGGCAAGCTCGGCAATGGCGTGATCGGTCGCTGGCTGCAACCCGAGGAGCGCTGGGCGCTTCTGGAATACCTGAAAGTATTGGGTGGCCCGCTAGAGGCACAATTGCCATGACGACACTGTGGATGCGTTTTGGCGTCTTCCTTGGCAAAACCCTGCTGTTGTTATTGGGTCTTGGATTGCTCGGCTGGGCGCTGGCGACAACCTGGTTTACCTGGCAGCACCGAGGGCCGGTGTCGGCTGAAGAACTGATTCCGGACGGCGAAGCAGCGATGACTCAGGACGTCATTCAGACCGCCGTGCGCATCGTCGATCAGCACCGTGAAGGCACGCGCTACCTGCGCGATGCACATGCCAAGGCTCACGGGTGTGTGAAGGCCGACGTTCGGGTACTGCCGGAGCTGCCCGATGAGCTGCGTCAGGGTGTATTCAGTGAGCCGGGCAAAACCTGGCAAGCGACGATGCGGCTTTCCAATGGCAATGCTTATCCGCAGTTCGACAGCATCCGCGACGCTCGGGGAATGGCGATCAAATTACTCGATGTGCCTGGCAAACAGCTGCTCGACGATCAAAAAAGCCGTGACGAGCAGGACTTCGTGATGTTCAGCCATCCGAATTTTTTCGTCAGCGATGTCGCTGAGTATCGTCAGAACGTTTCCGCCCAGGCTGACGGCGAGACGTTGATGGCGTTCTTCCCCGGCTGGGACCCGCGGACCTGGCAGGTTCGACACCTGTTCATCGCGCTGGCGACCCTCTCCCCCGCCCCGGAAAGCCCGACGCGGACGACCTACTTTTCGGTTTCGCCCTACAAATTCGGTGAAGCCAATGCCAAGTTCCGGGTAATGCCGGATCCTGACAGTTGCCCGACCTACACCCTGCCGGCGCAAAACCAGAAGTTGCCGAATTTCCTGCGCAATGCCCTGAACCAGCAGCTGTCGACAGATCGGGTACCTGCGTGTTTCGTCCTGCAGATCCAGCGGCAGGATCCGCGCAAGTACATGCCGATCGAGGACACCAGCATCGAATGGAGAGAAAGTGACGCACCGTTCGAGACGGTGGCGCGGATCAATGTGCCGGCCCAGGACTTCGATACGCCGGCACTGAACGTGCAATGCGACAACCAGTCGTTCAATCCCTGGTTCGGTCTGGAGGCTCATCGGCCAATTGGCGGGATCAATCGCTTGCGCAAAGCGGCATACGAAGCGGTCAGCGATTACCGCCACAGTCGCAACGCTGAACAGTAAGCAGGTAAAACGCGATCTGTAACAGCTGGCGGGGCCTGCGTCCGGCTGTAGCAGCTGTCGAGGTACGAGGCTGCGTGGGCTGCGCAGCGGCCCTCGAGGGCGGTCCTGCGGACACGCAACGCAGCCTCGTACCTCGACAGCTGCTACAAGGGGCGTATTTCGCCTGAATGGGTCGCTTTTCATGGGAAAAGCCAAATCCCGGACAGCAAAAAGCCCGCATTAAGCGGGCTTTCTGTGTGGTGACCTGGCGTTCAGCGTTCCAGATTACCGAATATGGCGCAGCGGACGGGACTCGAACCCGCGACCCCCGGCGTGACAGGCCGGTATTCTAACCGACTGAACTACCGCTGCGCGTAACATTGAAAGTAGTGGTGGGTGATGACGGGATCGAACCGCCGACATTCTGCTTGTAAGGCAGACGCTCTCCCAGCTGAGCTAATCACCCTTTACCTTCGTTGCGGGGCGCATTGTGCCACAGATTTTCATAACGTGTTGATTTAATTGATATATTTATCAAAAAAACCTGAAAACCAGCAAAACAATACATCCTGCAGGAACTACGGACAGAAAAAAACCCGCGTTAGCGGGCTTTTCCGTGGTGACCTGGCGTTCAGCGTTCCAGGTTACCGAATATGGCGCAGCGGACGGGACTCGAACCCGCGACCCCCGGCGTGACAGGCCGGTATTCTAACCGACTGAACTACCGCTGCGCGTAACACTAAAGCGAATGGTGGGTGATGACGGGATCGAACCGCCGACATTCTGCTTGTAAGGCAGACGCTCTCCCAGCTGAGCTAATCACCCTTCACTTTCGGTGTGGCGCGCATTCTACGGAGCGCCCCCACCTCTGGCAAGCACTTTTTTAAATAATTTTTTCAGGTCTTCCAAAGGCTTAGAGAAGGGTTGGCCTATGGCGCCGCTAAGAGAATAATGCCCCCCTTTGTATAAAGGAGAGACTCGCCCCATGTGGTTCAAAAACCTGCTTATCTATCGCCTGACCCAAGATCTGCCTTTTGATGCCGAGGCGTTGGAAACTGCACTGGCCACCAAACTGGCGCGTCCATGTGCAAGCCAGGAGTTGACCACCTACGGTTTCGTCGCGCCGTTTGGCAAAGGCGAAGATGCACCGCTGGCGCACGTCAGCGGCGATTTCCTGCTGATCTCCGCCCGCAAAGAAGAACGCATCTTGCCGGGCAGCGTCGTGCGTGACGCGGTGAAGGAAAAGGTCGAAGAGATCGAAGCCGAACAAATGCGCAAGGTCTATAAAAAGGAGCGCGACCAGATCAAGGATGAAATCATCCAGGCCTTCCTGCCTCGCGCCTTTATCCGTCGTTCGTCGACCTTCGCCGCCATCGCGCCGAAACAGGGCCTGATCCTGGTCAATTCGGCCAGTCCGAAACGCGCCGAAGACCTGTTGTCCACCCTGCGTGAAGTGATCGGCACACTGCCGGTACGACCGCTGACCGTGAAAATGTCCCCGACCGCGACCATGACTGAATGGGTCACCACCCAAAAAGCCGCGGACGACTTCTTTGTGCTGGACGAGTGCGAGCTGCGTGATACCCACGAAGATGGCGGCATCGTGCGCTGCAAGCGTCAGGACCTGACCAGCGAAGAAATCCAGTTGCACCTGAGCACTGGCAAAGTGGTCACTCAACTGTCGCTGGCTTGGCAAGACAAACTGTCTTTTGTCCTCGACGACAAGATGGTGGTCAAGCGCCTGAAGTTCGAAGATCTGCTGCAAGACCAGGCGGAACAGGACGGCGGCGAAGAAGCACTCGGTCAACTGGATGCCAGCTTCACCCTGATGATGCTGACCTTCGGCGACTTCCTGCCGGCGCTGATTGAAGCGTTGGGCGGCGAAGAGACTCCGCAGGGGATCTAAAGGATTGTGATCTCTACTGTAGGAGCGAGCTTGCTCGCGATGGAGTGTCAGGCAAATTGGTGTCGACTGACACTCCATCGCGAGCAAGCTCGCTCCTACAGGGGTTTGTGGCGCTACTAAATAATAAGGATCAGGCCATGCGTGCACTGGCTGCATTAAGTCGCTTTGTCGGTAACACCTTCGCTTACTGGGTGCTGATTTTCGCCGTCGTGGCGTTTCTGCTACCGACGTGGTTCATCGGCCTGAAAGGCGCAATCGTGCCGCTGCTAGGGCTGGTGATGTTCGGCATGGGCCTGACCCTCAAGCTCGATGACTTCGCCGAAGTTGCTCGCCATCCTTGGCGCGTGGCCTTGGGCGTGGTCGCGCATTTCGTGATCATGCCCGGTGTGGCGTGGTTGCTCTGCCAGGCTTTTCACCTGCCGCCAGAGATCGCCGTCGGCGTCATCCTGGTCGGCTGCTGCCCAAGTGGCACGTCGTCGAATGTAATGACCTGGCTGGCACGCGGAGATCTCGCCCTGTCAGTGGCCATTGCCGCCGTCACCACCCTCCTCGCTCCGTTGTTGACGCCGGCGCTGATCTGGTTGCTGGCCTCGGCCTGGTTGCCGGTCTCCTTCATGGAGCTGTTCTGGTCGATCCTGCAAGTGGTGCTGCTGCCAATCGTGCTCGGCGTGGTTGCCCAGCGGTTGCTCGGCGATCGGGTTCGCCTCGCGGTGGACGTTTTGCCACTGGTGTCGGTGGTCAGCATCGTAATTATTGTCACCGCCGTAGTTGCCGCCAGCCAGGCAAAAATCGCCGAGTCCGGTCTGTTGATCATGGCCGTGGTGATGCTGCACAACAGCTTTGGCTACCTGCTGGGTTATTTCACAGGGCGCCTGTTCAAATTGCCACTGGCCCAACGCAAATCCCTGGCCCTGGAAGTCGGCATGCAAAACTCCGGATTGGGCGCCGCGCTGGCCAGTGCGCATTTCTCACCACTGGCGGCAGTGCCGAGTGCGCTGTTCAGTGTTTGGCACAACATTTCCGGGGCGCTGCTCTCGACGTATTTCCGGCGGATGAGCGAGAAAGAAGATCGGGAACTGGCGGCTAGACAGGCCACCGATTGATCCGAAAACTTGATCCCCGGATTAATGATGGGCACTCTATTGCGCATCGCGAGGACGACCTCGCGGCTCAATCGAGTGATTAATCTGGGGACGACCCCGTCAATGGATGGAGGTCTCTCATGTCCTGGATCATTCTGTTTTTCGCCGGCCTGTTCGAAGTTGGCTGGGCCGTCGGCCTGAAATACACCGACGGTTTCAGCCGCCCCCTCCCTACGGCATTGACCGTTGCCGCCATGGCCGTCAGCCTTGGCCTGCTTGGCCTTGCCATGAAGGAACTGCCGCTGGGCACGGCCTATGCGATCTGGACGGGCGTGGGCGCAGTCGGAACGGTGATCGCCGGGATCATTCTGTTTGGTGAGTCCATGGCGCTGTTCAGGCTGGCCAGTGTGGCGCTGATCATTGCCGGGCTGGTTGGATTGAAGATCAGCGCTTAACTTAAATGCTTACGGCTGCAAAAAAGCCCGCGTCCCTTTCAATACAGATCGGAACGCGGGCTTTTTACATGGGCACGCCATTATCCGGATTAAAGGATCAGCTTTCGGCCATAGCCAGGCGCTCACGCGCCACCGGGGTCTTCTCCGAATGTTCAAGCTGCATGCAGCGTTCCAGGAACAGGTACATGTAGTCGTAGCTTTTGCAGATGGCCTGGCGTAATTCCACTTGCAGGGATTGACTCGGGTTCAAGCCCGCCAGCGTGCAGATGATTTCCAGTGCTTCCCACGGATGGGCATCGTCGTACTGGGCGTGCATCTTCAACCACTTCATGGCGCGTTTGCGATCTTCCTCCGGAAATGCCGCTGCGTAGACGCCACTGGAACAGACCAGCGCCGACCACTCCCCCGTCGCACCCTCAATGGCGTAATTGGTGGCGGCAATGGCCACGATCAGCGAATCCGCCGAACTGGTGTGCCAGCACCAATGGCTCAGCGCGTGAAGCTCAGGGGCAACCTGTTGCGCTTGCAAGTCTTCCAGGCTGACACCATGAGCACGACTCCAGTGCACCCAGTAATCGGCGTGGTTCAATTCGACGCGAATGTTACGCATCAGCCAGCGACGCGCCATGTCTTCGCCTGGATGGCGAGCAAAACGGGTCTTGGTCAGGTTCTGAGCCATGTATAACGCGAACTGCTCGACCACCGGCCAGCCACCAATAAGGTACTGACGCATGGTCTTGGCGCTGAGTTTGTTATCTCGCATGCGCTGATACAGATCGTGTCCGACAACCCGGCGCTTACTCTCGCTGCAATCCTGGATCAATTTCTGTGCCCAGGCGGGATAACTTGCAGCTTCCATGAGTGGTCCGGTTCGGCTGAATGTGTCGATCACTGTCGAGCTCCTTTTGATTGTGATTGTTAGGATCAGCAAGAGATTTCAACGGAACGTGCCTGGCGCCTTGAATAACAACGGCCGAGGCCTGGCAGGACGACTTTGTAAACTGTCGCAGGTAAACAGATGCGGGCGTTCAATGACATACCCTTGAGCGTAATCCACGCCGATCTCCAGCAATGCCTGCTCAATCTGCGGTGTTTCAACAAACTCTGCAATCGTACGCTTACCCATGACATGACCGATGTGGTTGATCACTTCGACCATGGCGCGGTTAATCGGGTCGTCCAGCATGTCCTTTACGAAACTCCCGTCAATCTTCAGGAAGTCTACAGGCAAATGTTTCAGGTAGGCGAATGAGGACATACCGGCACAAAAGTCGTCTAGCGAAAAGTGGCAACCTAAGCCTTTGAGCTCATTGATAAATCTGATTGCGCTTCCGAGATTGGAAATTGCGCTGGTTTCAGTGATTTCAAAACAAATCATTTCAGGCGGAATGGCGTAAGCAACGAACTGTTCACGCAAGAAGGTCAGAAACGCCTCATCGCCGATGGTAGTGCCTGACAGATTGATCGCACACATGGCCAACGGCCCTTTGCGCTTCTCGGTGATGCATTGGGCGATGATCTTGAATACGTTCTGCACGACCCAACGATCAAGGGAAGTCATCAGGCCGTAACGCTCGGCGGCCGGAATAAAACTGTCCGGCAAAATCATGCGCCCGGCTTCATCGTGCAGGCGCAGCAGAATTTCGATATGCCCACCGCCTTGCCCGCTATGACCAAGGGGCGCAATTTCCTGCGAGTACAAGCAGAAACGATCGTCTTCCAACGCCATGTGCAAGCGTTGCACCCAGGCCATTTCGCCGAAGCGCAGTGACAGCTCCGAATCGTCGGCATGATAGACCTGCACGCGGTTGCGGCCCTTTTCCTTAGCCATGTAACACGCCATATCGGCCGCACGCAGCGAGGTTTCGAGGGTCGTCGGGGCCTGATTGATATGAACCAGGCCGATGCTTACGGTCGTCACAAACGGCCGGCCTTTCCAGACGAAATGCAGGTTTTGCACGGTCTGGCGCAAGTTCTCGGCGATCTTTTCCGCCGCTTCCGGTGCACAGTTCTCCAGGAGGATGCCGAACTCGTCACCGCCCAACCGGGCCAGGGTGTCGCCTTCGCGCAGGCCTGACTGCAACAGTGCGCAAATATGCCGCAGCAACTCGTCTCCCGCTGCGTGACCGCAGGTATCGTTGACTAACTTGAACTGGTCAAGATCGAGGAACATCAGGGCATGGCGCCCCGTCTGACGCGCCAGCTGATGCAGGGCCTGTTCCAGGCGATACTCGAACTCGCGGCGGTTGGCGAGGCCGGTCAAGGCGTCGTGAGTCGCCTGCCAGGACAAGTTGGCGATGTATTGCCGCTCCTGGGTCATGTCGTGCAGTACCAGCACGGTGCCGCTGACTTTACCGGCGTTGCGGATCGGCGCACCGACCAGGGTAACTGAAACCGTGCTGCCATCCAGGCGCTGGATCAATTTGGAATGTTCGCTGCCACCACTGAGCTGGCCGCTCAAAATGTGCTCGATCAACGTAAAGCCATCGGCCTGGGCGTTCTCGTCCAGCAAATTGAACAGCGCCGCCAGTGGCAACCCCGTGGCCTGCTCGGCCTTCCAGTGGGTTAACGCCTCGGCGGCCGGGTTCATGTAGGCGATCGCCCCTTCGACATCCGTGGTAATCACCCCGTCGCCAATCGATTGCAGAGTGATCTGGGCCCGGTCTTTCTCCAATTGAAGGGCCTCGGCGAACGCATGGCGCTGCTTGAGCAGCTTGTGGGTACGCATTAAGGCCAGCGCGATCAGGCCAAGCGCGGTCGCGAGGTTCGTCACCAGCAGCAGGCGCAGAATCACCCGCGAGCCCTCGCCCAGCGCATCGCTGAAGGCCTTCGCGGCCGGCGTCACACCGTCATTGATGTCAAATATCTGTTCCTTCCAACGCTTGATGTCGGCATCGGTCGTCTGCGTGGCAGTGATGTGCTGATGCATTTCCTGCGCCACGTCATCGAGCCGCACCAGATACGCGTCACCTACCGTCCACCGATCAATGGCCTTTTCGAGGTAACTGAAGTGACGGAAATTGAGGTACAGCCAGATCAAACTGGAGACGTCATCCGGGTGGTTGCCACCCTTGAGGATCGCCAGTCGTGCCGCCTCGATATTCGGTGGCTGAAGATCCAGCGCCAGTCGCAATTCGTGGCCACCTTGAGGCACGGCAATTGCGTTCTGATATTTGAGGAAAATCATTTTGTCGCGACTGTCGGCGTAGAGATTGAGGTAATAGATAGCGTCTTTCTGGCCCTTGGACCATAAGCTTTCACCCGCGACATAACCGCGAACCGCCGAGAGCACGTACAGGCTAACGCCCCCCAACAGGGCCTGAAATAACACAACGGCGATAAATGGCCAGACGATGCCCAGCAACCGTGGCGTTCCGAGAGTCCGTGTTTGATTCATGAGGTCCCTTGTTATAGCACTGCTAGATCATCATCCAACGTGATCGCTACAGCTAGACTAGGGTGCGTTCTTGATCCCGGCAAGCGAGAAGCCCGCTACGGTGATCAAGTCCATGTAAATAGCAGTTTTTTTCAACTCGCTGCTCGCAACCAGAGCGACAAACTGTTCTTCGGAAAAATACCCCCCGTCATATATCTATATACCGCCCCTCCCTTCTTTCTATCGCTTGTAATCGGACCAGCACTCCATCGCACTGGAGCGATGCGCAGATCAACCGACCATCAAGAGAAGCACGCTTATGCAAACGATCAATTCAAGCGAAAAGGGAGGCCTGTTCCCTCCCACAAACCCCACCGATGCTCAGCTACATACAGGCCAGCTGGAAGATTACGAACTCATGCTGACTGCAATGCGTAAGCCGCCAACCACTGTCGATCTACGCAATTTAATCCGGATAGGGCCTTTTTCACCGCTCCATAGGGTGAGCGAGGAAGGGCTCAACGCGTTATGGAAATTGCTGCGTGATCGAGACTACATGGACATGTGCACAAAACTCCAAATAAAGCATGGTGACCTGAGCGTCACCCTCACGGATGGCAACTATGTCTATCAGGCCTGGAATAATTCGGGGACCAGAGTCACGTTGGCATTGACGGAATTCACAAAATGGGAAGAGCTGAAACCCCAGATCGAACAGGCAGCCACGTTACTGGGAGGCCAGATCAACTCTAACCGTTTCATCAGCCTGGGCAGGATGTCCTGGTTTTACGGACTTGCACCATGGACCCCGCGTCACCCGCAGGAACATCCGGACGCAATACTTGCCCTTCAAGAAAAGATCGCCAGTCATCAATTGAAGCTGGAGGACGATTTCGACATTCTCGAGCTGCGGCGACGCCCCACCGATGAAGATCGTGCGGCCTTTCGAGCCAGCCGACGGCACTCGCCCACCCCCTCACAAGTCGACACGCACAAAGTGCATGCAGAAATCGTCCGTGCGGAAATTATTGCAACCGTGAACGAATTTTTGCCTGAAGAAGGTATGTCACCGCTGACTTACCTCGCCAACGACATTTTTGCCGCGGCAACCGTTGAACAAGTCAGAGCAACGCCGACGGTTTATCTGCAAAAAATCCTGCAAAGCGCTGAAGCCAAAAAACTGGAAATAGCCTTGCTGTCTGCGATGGATTGGTATGGAGGGGAGCTAGGCGAAGAAACCTCGCCCTACATCCGCATCAAACTGATCGCCAACGCACTGCAGCTATGGCTGGCCTCGCAAACCGCTGAAAATCCGGGCGAGATTGCCGGGTACGCCTGGCAGGCCCGCTCAAACTGGGGGAAGAGCTATCAGGCCATTGGGGCCGAATTCGAAACCCATCTGCGGACTTCAAATCGGGCAACATCGGAAAAAGAGGCCATTGTCATTGCGCGTTTGTTTCTGTCGCGTTTTCCACTGGAGTTCCGTGTCAGGGATATTCCGGAACAACTTAGGTACCGAAGCTCCGTGATCTGGGTGAACTTCCTTAACGGCGTAAACATCATCAAAGCAACTGAACCCGAGTTGCTGAACCGGCTGACCTTCCAACAGTTGGTCAACCTGGCGCTCCAGCAGGCCAAGGAGGCGAGCGAAGAGCAAATGACTCACATCGCGCTGGCCAGACTGCTTCCGGCACTGGACTGGGCGGAAACCCTCGGCGTTATTACCTCGAAAAACAAGGACGACATCGATCGCGCGCTATCCGAACTGGATAAGCACACCAGTGAACTCAATAAGGCCATTATCGGAATCAATGAAACAGCGCCCAAACGACTAACCATTGCTCGAACGGAAATGGAGAAGCTCTTTGGAAAAGATGCCTTCATTTCGGATGGCCGAAAACTGGCAAGAAGCGACCCGGGACCGAGCCATTTTCGTGACACTCCCGTTATAGGGGGATATGACTATTACGCCTTCCTGGAGGTTCTGGCTGCCGGCAAATTCGACGATCAGAAAAAATGGCTGGTGACGGAGCGCGACGGCACTACCATTGGCAAACAATGGATTCGGATAGATGAAAAACGAACAATAAAGACTGAAGGGCCTTGGCCCGTACCTGGGCCTAAATGGGGTGGCATGCAGCCAGTCCTGCCGCCGACCGCCAAGCTGCCAGACATAAAAGCCCTCTTCGACAAAGACTTTACGAGCTATCTGACCAGGATCACAACTGCCTATGCAACGCTGATTAAAAGTCTGCTGGTGACGCTTCCAATTGCCGACCGTGAGGCTTTGGGGTGGGGCGAAGTCAGAATCTACAGCTTGCGATTGCAAACCCATCGCATGAAGGCCTCGGATGAAACACATGAAAAGACCTTACCGCTCAGAGCTCGTAACGGATTGATATTGCAGGCAACTCACAATAAGAAAAGCACCTATTACGAGATGTTGCCAAGGGCTGGACTGATACGCTATCTCGAGAAGTTTGATCCAAAACTGATCGGCCCCTATGTCGGCGCTATTGCCACCCATCTCGATGGACAATACGTCGATCGCTTTCAGGACAAGCGTTTGCCCTTTGACTGGGAAGCTCATTTAAAAGGCGGCGTGCCGAAAGACAATGCCCACTGCTATGCAATCATAGATCAGTTGGGCACGCCTTTCGCCGCAGTGCCCAATGCAACTGAATACGCACCCGTGACATTCTCGTCGAGCCGCTTGACGGAAATCAGCGATTACATTGCAACCCAACTATTGTTCGTAGACCCGGTGGCACTTCGTCGTGCCGCCAATGGTCAGACCGTATTCGAACGTGAAGAAGCTTACGGCGAAAAAGCTCTCGATACCGCAAAATTGTTCGTACCGTTCTGGGGCAGTATTGAAGATGTGATGTCAAACGACAAAGACCGTCGTGCCTTGGGTGCATTCGGATTGTTTTTCGACGTGCTTTCATTCGGACTGCCCATTGGCAAATTTGCCGTGGGCTCGCTAAGACTGGTCATTAACGCTGGCCAATTGAGCATGCGCACCGCCCTTCCGTCCTTTACCTTGCTGACAAAGAAATTGGTGACTTCATTATTGAAGGCATTGAACCCGATCGACGGCATCCCCCAACTGCTCAAAGCGTTAGCAACCGGCCTGTGGAAATTAGCCAAGTTCGCCTTTCATCAATTCACGGAGCTGGCCGGAAAACTCCGTTACTACAATTACGTACGCAGCCTGTCTCGGTTGAACAATGCGGGTCGCTGGCTGCCTCAGACAGTCGGCGATCAGTTAGCCCGAGTTAAAGGTATTGACGATGTACTGGTGCGCAACCTGGCAACCTCTGGAAAATCTGACTTTCGCCTGATCGATCCGTTATCGACTAAACCCTACGGGCCGACACTGCCGACCAAGTCCGGCGAACTTTTGCCGGGACGATCCGGCTACCGCCCCCTGGCAAAGACCGACAACCACGTCACTGTCGAGCTCTCTGACAAAACCCTCGTGCGCGAGGTACTTGAAGCGGATGGGCGAACCACGCTGTTTCTCGACGATGTACCGTACCGGCTCGATGGCGACACATTGCGTCGCGCCGACCTGATCGATATCGATGACACTTTCAAAGCGATTCCCTGCCGAGTGCGTCGCGCACCCGGCCCCGTGTGTAAAACAAACTATGTCACTCGCAACCTGGCCCCCACCCCTGACATCGGTCACTACGATGAAACCAAAGGCTGGGCCCCTTGGTTCGGAGATGTCATTTACGCCCCCGCTACTGGCAGAACACCGATGCAAACCGCTTCGCTCGCCACACATTCATCCCTCCATGCGACGCTGGAATTTCAGAAAGGTATATATGGGCGGCTCATGGTCAGCGTACCCGAAGCAGGGCAAGAACTTGTCGATAACATTCGCGTAGGCGCCATCCTCGCCGAATCAATGGATGGATCAAAACACTACGTGTTCACGCGCCTGAATGCGGGAGACTTTTTTGTTGCCGAGCGCGTAAAAGGGCAAAGCGTGTACGACTCGTTGACGCTCAAGAAAGCCAACACACTTCCTGAGGAAATAAGACGCGAGTTAGAGAAGGTATACATCGGTTCCCTGAATGCCAACAACATGGCCAGGATTTATGGTGTCAATCGCGTTGAGCGAGCGCTGAAGGCCATGGATGACATCGCGGTGCCGATCGGTGGCCATGCCAATCCCCCCGAGACCCTGAAACATATCAAGGTGGATACCAGCCCCGCGGAGGCGGTTTTGTTTGATCACTCGACAAGGATGATTGTCAGACATTCCACCGATGGCGCTGCGACCTGGTCGTCTTCCAAGACTGCCCCGGACAGTGTTCGCGAGACGACCGCAGAGATCCTCAATACGTTGTTTCGCAAAACGGTCGTAACCGTGGAGTCATCGGTTCAGGGCGGGCCCAAGTCTTTAAAAATCAATAACGCGATGCAGGAGCTGGAAACACTCATAAGCCGGGCAAGGGGAAGATCGTCAGACAACCTTAGAAACATCGCGTTCGCCGAGATCAGGACGAAGAGTGGGGTGCGTGAAGTGTATGTCAGCGTTTCCGGCAGCCAGAACAACACGGACTTCCTGCCATTGTTCTCCACCAGCAGAAAAACGAACGAGGTGAAGGTCGGCAGTACGAGTTACTTCAATGTTGATCACGGCGCCAACTTTCAGCGTACGTCACTCAGTGTCTCCCACTCCGGCAAGCTACGGGCAATCCCCCACACTATCGACAACATCGAGACCTATACACCTGCGCTCACTTCGCGCCCCACTTCACTGGACACCGAGAGCAAGCTCATCGGCGTGATACGCGGCAAATACCCGGATCCAAAAGAGCTTGATTCCATCACGATCGGTACCACGATGGCGCCTTGCGACTCATGTTCGGTTGTCATGAAGCAGTTTGGTTATGACGGTGACGCTGATGCGTTGAACGTCATCTGGAAGTAGCGGCACATTTTGATCAGTGCTGCTGCAAATGCCCATAAAGCTTGGCGTACAACCCACCATCAGCAATCAACTGCTGATGGTCACCATCTTCGGCAATTTGCCCGCCATCGAACACCAGCACCCGGTCGGCTTGTTTCACCGCTGACAACCGGTGCGCAATAATCAGCGTGGTGCGGTTGCTCAAGAACCGCGCCAGCGCCTGGTGCAGGTTGTATTCGGTGGCGGCATCCAGCGCCGAGGTGGCCTCGTCGAGGATCACGACCTTGGGCTCGGCCAGCACCATCCGCGCAATTGCCAGGCGCTGGCGCTGCCCGCCGGATAACCGCACGCCGGAACGTCCGACGATGCTGTCCAGGCCGTTGGGCAACTCACGAACCGTGTGGTGCAATTGAGCAATCTCCAACGCTTGCCAGCAGGCCTCGTCACTGCGTTCGCGGCCCATGGTCAGGTTGGCGCGGATGGTGTCGTTGAACAGCGCCGGATGTTGCAGGACCACGGCGACATTTTCCCGCACGGTTTCCAGGCCGATCTCTTGCTGGGTCGAACCGCCGAAACGGATGGTTCCGGCCTGCGGCGTGTACAAGCCCAGCAGCAACTGCACCAGCGTGCTTTTGCCCCCACCGCTGGCGCCGACGATCGCGACCTTTTCACCGGGCGCGATCGACAGGTTCATCTGATTCAACACCAGTTCGTCGCCGTACCCGAAACTCAATCCCTGGACTTCGATGCCAACGGTTTCGCGACCATTGAACGGGTCGATACCGCACGGGTATTCCGGCTCATCGGCCCGAGCCAGCAACTCGTTGATCCGCGATAATGCACCGCCGGCAGCGTAATAGGCGTATTGCAGATTCAGCAGCTGCTCGACCGGACCGATCATGAACCACAGGTAGCTGAACACTGCCAGCATCTGGCCGATGGACAGGTCGGAAAACAACACGGTGAGCATGGCCGCAGCGCGGAAAATATCGATACCAAACTGAAACAACAAGCCGCTGGCACGGTTCGAGGCATCGGTTTTCCACTGCGAGTTCACTGCGTAATCGCGGACTTCACGAGCTCGTTGGCCCAGGCGCCCGAGGAAAAAGCCCTGACGGTTGCCTGCGCGCACTTCCTGGATCGAGTCGAGGGTTTCGGTCAACGCCTGGGTAAAACGCGAGGTGCTGTCGTTCTCAAGTTTCTTCAGGTGTTTGACCCGTTTGCCCAACTGCACCGTGGCGTAGATCACCAGTGGATTGAACAACAAAATCAACAGCGCCAGTTTCCAATGCATCCACATCAGAATGCCGGCGGTACCGACCAGTGTCAGCATGGCGACAAGGAAACGGCTCAGGGTTTCGCCAACGAATTTATCCAGCGTATCCAGGTCAGTCACCAGGTGTGTGGTGACCGTGCCGCTGCCCAGGCTTTCATATTCACCCAACGAGATGCGCTTGAGCCGCTCGATCAGGCGCACGCGAATGCGGTAGACGATGTCCTTGGCCAATGCCGCAAACAATCGCGCCTGCACGACGTTGAACAGCAATGCAGCGCAACGCAGGGTCAAGGTCACCAGCAGCATCAGGCCAATGTAGCCTGCTGCTTTCTGCCAACCTTCGGGCAGCGCGTGGTTCATGATCTTCAGCGCGGCGTCACCGTGTCCCAATAGCACTTCGTCCACCAGCAACGGTAGAAGCAAGGGAATGGGGACGCTGCACAGGGTCGCCAGCACGGCCACGCCGTTGGCGATCCAAAGGGATTTCTTGTGATGAAGTGCCAGCCGACGGATTTCCGCCCAGCTCAGTCGGTCTACACGCTTGGGAGCTGGCGTGTCATCGGGCAGGTCATGCACAGGCAGCGCGCTCCAGCCAACGGCCGAGCAGCGGTGACAGTACGCTAAGAGGCTGATAGCCATTGGTCAACAATGCCAATTGACCATCACGTTCAGCCAACAAGGTCGGAAAACCGGCAATGCCCAGGTCTTGCACCCACGTGAAATCGGCGGCCGTCGCGGCGTGCTGATCCGCACGGTCGAACGCAGCGGCGAATTCGATGCGTGGCAACCCGGCCTGCTCCGCCAGTTCCACCAGCACACTGGCGTGCGTGACATCGCGTCCTTCGGCGTAAAACGCGTGCTGAATCAGCCCGAGCAGTTTCCACGCGCAATCGGGTGCCAGGCTGCGCGCAGTCACCAGCGCCCGACAGGCGGGCTCGGTGTCGTAGACAAAACCCTCGGGCAATGCGCCTTCCAGCTTGAACGGCTGGCCGGTAGCCTCGGTGACCGCCTGCCAATGCTCAAGGATATAGCGTCGGGTGGTCGGCTCCATCGCCGCACCACTGCCGGTGCGCAAACCGCCTACGACCAGATGCACGTCCACACCCGCCGCTTGCGCCTGCTCGACCAGCGCGTTGGCCACCGGCGCAAAGCCCCAGCACCAGGAACACATCGGATCCATCACATAGAGCAAGCGGCGTGCAGACATGATTCAAGCCTCGGAAGGTGCTTTCTTATAGTTGTAGCCGATTGGGTGCGGCATGTTGCGCGCCTTGGCCAGTTCGATCTGCTTTTGTCGGTCGATGGCGCTGCGTCGGGTTTTCTCGCTCAGCTTATCCCAGCAATGCGGGCAACTGATGCCCGCCACGTAGTGCTCGGATGTGCGGTCGGAGACGCTAACCGGTGTACGACAGGCATGACATTGATCGTAGTCGCCTTCGCTCAGATCGTGGCGAACGGTGACCCGGTTATCGAACACGAAGCAGTCGCCCTGCCATTTGGTTTCTTCCAGCGGCACCTCTTCGAGGTACTTCAGAATACCGCCCTTGAGGTGGTAGACCTCGTCAAAACCCTGGCTGAGCATGTAGCTCGAGGCCTTTTCACAGCGAATGCCGCCGGTGCAGAACATCGCGACTTTCTTGTGCACAGCCGGGTCGAAGTGTTCTTTGATGTAGTCGGGGAATTCGCGAAAACTGGTGGTCTTCGGGTCAACGGCGCCTTCAAAGGTACCAATCGAGACCTCGTAGTCGTTGCGGGTGTCGATCAGCAACACTTCCGGATCGCTGATCAGCGCGTTCCAGTTCTGCGGGTCAACGTAAGTGCCGACCTTTTTGTTCGGGTCCACGCCGTCGACGCCGAGGGTGACGATTTCTTTCTTGAGTTTGACTTTGGTGCGATAGAACGGCTGATCGTCGCAGTACGATTCTTTGTGGTCGATGTCGTCCATGCGCGGATCGTTCTTGAGCCAGGCCATCAACCCGTCGATGCCTTCGCGGCTACCGGACACCGTGCCGTTGATGCCTTCTTCGGCGATCAGCAGCGTGCCTTTGATGCCGTTGTCGACCATTGCCTGCAGCAGTGGCTCGCGCAGGTCGACGTAATCTTCCAGAGTGACGAACTTATAAAGTGCCGCCACGACAATCTGTTGTGTCATGGGTGAATCTCCAGGTGGCTACCCTCGTAAGGGGTGAACCGGATGCGAAAAAAAACGCGCCGGGTAAGCGGCGCGTTGCGGATTCTAGCAAAAACGGTGTGGTTTTAGGACTGCGATCTACAGGCTTGGCACAAACCATTGTGGTGAGGGGATTTATCCCCGTTGGGCTGCGAAGCGGCCCTGAAAATATCAGCCTCACCGAGGTTTGTCAGGCAAACCGAGCTGCCCGGTTTTACGACCGCTTCGCAGCCGAACGGGGATAAATCCCCTCGCCACAAAAGCCCTCATCACAACAGCCCTTCAGCCCTTCACATTAATGCTTGCTGCCGCCAGCACAGGTCGGCGAGGCCGGAGCCGCGTCGATCTGTGCCCATTCCTCTGGCGTGTAGGTATGCAGCGCCAACGCATGGAACTCGCCCATCAGCTCGCCGAGCGTGCCGTAGACTTTTTGGTGACGCTTGACGCGATTGAGCCCCTCGAACTGCTGGCTGACCACCACAGCCTTGAAGTGGGTTTGCAACCCACGGCTGTGCATGTGGCTTTCATCCAGCACTTGCAGATGCTCAGGCTGCAACAGGCCCAACGTCGATTCGATGCGTTGCTGCATGGTCATACCGAACTCCGCTTAAGGCTTTTTCTTGGCTGGAGCGGCGGCGCCTTTAGGCACCAGCTCGTTGGTCATGTCATCCAGCAACTTGTTGACCACAGGCACCGCGCTTTCCAGCTTGGCTTGGGTCATCTGGGCCGATTGCTGAGTCAGCTGCGGCATTTTTTCCAGGACTTTCTTGCCCAGTGGCGACTGGTAGAACGCAACCAGGTCTTTCAGCTCGGACTCGCTGAAGTTGGTGGTGTAGAGCTTGACCATGTCCGGCTTCAGTTTGTCCCAGCCAATGGCCGCGTTCAGCGCAGCGTTGGCTTTGGCCTGATACGTTTCCAACAAGGCTTTTTTCGATTCAGGCGCTTTGGTCTGTTCAAAGCGTTGAGCGAACATTTGCTGCACTTGCATGTACACCGGAGTGCCCAATTTGTCAGCGTGCGCCAGGGTCAGGAAAGCTTCGGCACTGGCGTTGTGGCTGGCGGTATCGGCAAAAACAGGGCCGCTGGCGCAAACCAGTGCAACCGCGGTACAGATGGCACGAAGACGAGTCATCGAGTTTCCTTTTCTAGCAGGCGAGGTAAAACCCCAAGGGCGTCCATTCTGCGCCTAAAAAAGTGTGTCGCTCAACCCCAAGCCTTGTCGGGCCTGATTTAGAGGGGTTGAACGGTCAAATTCGATACAGATGGAACCACGGCCGGCGATCACGGCCTAAACTGCGCTATCAGACCTACAGGAGTGTGCATGATGAGCCGTATCGAAACCGACAGCCTTGGCCAGGTGGATGTCCCGGATGAAGCCTACTGGGGCGCTCAGACGCAACGCTCGCTGATTAACTTCGCCATCGGCAACGAGCGCATGCCGCTGGCGGTGCTGCACGCGCTGGCGCTGATCAAGAAAGCCGCGGCACGGGTCAACAACCGCAATGGCGATCTGCCCGCCGACATCGCCCGACTGATTGAACAGGCGGCCGACGAAGTGCTCGACGGCAACCACGACGACCAGTTTCCGCTGGTGGTCTGGCAGACCGGCAGCGGCACCCAGAGCAACATGAACGTCAACGAAGTGATCGCCGGGCGTGCCAACGAACTGGCCGGAAACCCACGCGGCGGCAAGGCGCCGGTTCACCCGAACGATCATGTCAACCGCTCCCAGAGTTCCAACGACTGCTTCCCCACCGCCATGCACATCGCCACTGTTCAGGCCGTGCAGCAGCATTTGCTGCCGGCCATCGGCGAACTGTCCGGCGGGTTGGCCGAGCTCTCGACGCGGCACATGAAACTGGTCAAGACCGGCCGGACCCATATGATGGACGCGACGCCGATTACGTTCGGCCAGGAACTCTCGGCGTTCATCGCACAACTGGATTACGCCGAACGGGCGATCCGCAGCGCCCTGCCGGCCGTCTGTGAACTGGCCCAGGGCGGCACTGCTGTCGGCACCGGACTGAATTCGCCCCACGGTTTTGGCGAAGCCATCGCCGCCGAACTGGCCGCGCTCTCAGGCCTGCCGTTCATCACTGCGCCGAACAAATTTGCCGCCCTCGCCGGCCATGAGCCGTTGACCACGTTGTCCGGCGCGCTGAAAACCCTCGCCGTGACCCTGATGAAAATCGCCAACGACTTGCGCTTGCTGGGTTCCGGCCCGCGAGCCGGTTTGGCCGAAGTGAAACTGCCAGCCAACGAACCGGGCAGCTCGATCATGCCCGGCAAGGTCAATCCAACCCAGTGCGAAGCCTTGTCGATGCTGGCGTGCCAAGTGTTGGGCAATGACGTCGCCATCGGCTTTGCGGCGAGTCAGGGGCACTTGCAACTGAACGTGTTCAAACCGGTGATCATCCACAACCTGCTGCAATCGATCCGCCTGCTGGGCGATGGCTGCAGCAACTTCCAGCAGCATTGCATCGCCGGCCTGGAACCGGATGCGGCAAACATGGCGGAACATCTGGAGCGTGGATTGATGTTGGTGACCGCGTTGAATCCGCATATCGGCTATGACAAGTCGGCGGAGATTGCCAAGAAGGCCTACGCCGAAGGGCTGACCTTGCGTGAAGCCGCATTGCGGCTGGGGTATCTGACGGATGCCGAGTTTGATGCGTGGGTGCGGCCGGAGAATATGTTGGAGGCAGGGGCCAAGGGCTGATATTGAGGTAAACCCAAAAGATCGCAGCCTTCGGCAGCTCCTACAGGTAATTCGCGATCCCCTGTAGGAGCTGCCGAAGGCTGCGATCTTTTGATCTTCAGGCCATCCGCATCCGCCGCGCCCGGAGCCCGGCAATCAGCGATGGCCCCAACGCCACCAACGCCGATCCCAGCACCACCAGCACCGCCCCGCCATACCCCAAACCATTGATCGTCTCGGCATGCACATACTCTGGCCACATCCATGCCGCGAACGCCACCGCAACAAAGGTCACCAACGGTGTGATCGCCAAGGTCGCACTCACCCGCGAAGCTTCCCAATGGGCCAGTGCTTCAGCGAACGCGCCATAGGCAATCAAGGTGTTCATGCAGCACGCCAGCAACAGCCAACCTTGCAGCGGGTTCAATTGCAGCGCTTCCAGCGGGTGCACCCACGGCGTCAGCAACAGCGCGCAAAACAGGTAGATCACCATCATGACCTGCAACGAATTCCACACCGTCAGCAGTTGTTTCTGGCCCAGCGCATAGAAGGTCCAGACCGTTGAAGCCAACAGCACCATCAACACACCGGCGGTGTAGTCCGTCAGGGACGTGAGCAACTCAGTCAGACGCTGATTGAAAAACAGCCCGAAGCCAATGAGCAGCACCAGCAAGCCAATGCCCTGCCCCACACTGAACCGTTCCTTGAACACAAACAGACTGGCGATCAGCAACATGATCGGCCCCATTTGCACCACCAGCTGAGCGGTGCCGGGGCTGAGCAGGTTCAGGCCCATCAGGTACAGCACGTAGTTGCCCACCAGACCGAGCACCGCCATCACCACCAGCCAGCCACCGCGCGGGCCCAGGACTTTTCGACTCGGCAGACGTTTGGTCGCTGCCAGGTAAATGAACAGGCACCCACCGGAAACCGTCAGGCGAAACCAGGTCACCGTCACCGGGTCCATCACCAGCAGCACTTGTTTGAGTTTGATCGGCAGGATTCCCCACAGCAACGCGGTCAACAGGGCCAGGAACAGACCGTAAACCCAGCGACCCGATGAAATGTGCATGCGAACCCCAAAACCAGAAAACCAGATCCGCCATTCTAGGCGCAGAGCTGTGCGGCACACAGGGACAGTTTGTCGTTGGCCGCGAATGAAACTGTGCAGGTCGCAACGTTAAATTGGCACGCTGCCGTCGATCAGGTGATCAGGCGTTGCAAGGGGTTCATGCATAAGCTCATTGGACTCACCACCGGCTAAAACACTTCAGGAGTTTGCCATGTACGGCATGCGCGCCCAGGACAACGCCCCCGCCACGCATTTTCGCAGCCACCGGATGTGCCGTGTGAATGGAGAGTTGTACTTCAGCACCCGGGAAAACACCCTGGAGGGGCCGTTTGATAATCCGGAGCGCGTGGCGCGGGAAATTCAGGCGTATATCGATCGGATGCAGGCATTGGGCGCAAGACGTTAGACCGGAGCGCTGCCTTCGCGAGCAAGCCCGCTCCCACATTTAACCGCATTCCAATTTGAAAACCCGGTCAATGTGGGAGCGGGCTTGCTCGCGAAGTCGATGTAACAATCACCACAAACTGTCGAGGTTTAACGCACCGCTTCAAACAACCCCGTAGCCCCCATCCCGCCCCCCACGCACATGGTGACGATGCCATAACGCAGTGTGCGTCGCTGCAACTCACGAACAAGGTGGCCGACCTGGCGCGAACCGGTCATGCCGAACGGATGGCCGATGGAGATCGAGCCGCCATTGACGTTGTATTTCTCGTTATCGATCCCTAGCCGGTTGCGGCTGTACAGGCACTGAGAGGCGAATGCTTCGTTGAGCTCCCACAGGTCAATGTCGGCAATCTGCAAACCTTTGGCCTTGAGCAGTTTCGGCACTGAAAAAACCGGGCCGATGCCCATTTCATCCGGTGCACACCCGGCCACGGTAAAACCGCGGAAGAAGGCTTTCGGCTTCAGGCCCAGCGCCAGGGCTTTTTCCAGGCTCATTACCAGGGTCATGGAGGCGCCGTCGGAGAGTTGCGACGAGTTACCAGCCGTGACCGAACCGTCTTCGGAAAACACCGGTTTCAAACCTGCCAGACTTTCCAGTGTGGTATCCGGTCGATTGCAGTCATCCCGATCGACGATGCCGTCGAGGATTTTCACCTCACCGGTCGCCTTGTCTTCAACCCGATACTTCACCGCCATCGGCACGATTTCATCGTCGAACAACCCGGCGGCTTGAGCCTGGGCGGTACGTTGCTGGCTTTGCAGGGCGTACAGGTCTTGCTCTTCGCGGCTGACGTTGTAACGACGAGCGACGATTTCGGCGGTCTGGCCCATTGGGAAGTAGATGCCCGGCACCTGCTCTTTGAGCAGCGGGTTGATCAGGTTATCGGTGTTGACGCTTTTCATCGTGAGGCTGATGGACTCGACGCCACCGGCGACGATGATGTCGCTGCACCCCGAAGCGATCTGGTTGGCAGCAATGGCAATCGCCTGCAAGCCCGACGAGCAGAAACGGTTCAGGGTCATGCCGGCAGTGCCGATGCCCAGACGCGACAACACCGCGACGTTGCGACCGATGTTGTAACCCTGGGCGCCTTCGTTGGAGCCGGCGCCGACGATGCAGTCTTCGACACTGGCCGGGTCAATGCCCGTGCGCATCAACAAGGCATCGACACAATGTGCCGCCATGTCGTCAGGGCGGGTCTGGTTGAACTTGCCGCGAAAGGACTTGGCCAGGCCGGTCCGCACACTGTCGACGATCACCACTTCACGCATGGCATACCTCATTGTTGTTGTCGGTTGAGAGTGGACCGAGCATAAGTCCACCCCATTACCCACAGCGACAATCATTCACCCCGCGTATGCGCAACCATCGGCTTACCGCTTGTTTTTCAGCTTTTTCTCATGCTTGTCGGATTTTTCGAACGCCTCTTCCAGCGCACGGTTGATGGTGCGCAAGACCTTGACGCGTGCCCAATGCTTGTCATTGGCCTCCACCAGGGTCCAGGGCGAAATCTCGGTGCTGGTGCGATCGACCATGTCACTGACGGCGGCGCGGTAGTTGTCCCATTTTTCACGATTGCGCCAATCATCTTCGGTGATCTTGAAGCGCTTGAAGGGGATCTGTTCGCGCGCCTCGAACCGTTCCAGTTGAGTCTGCTTGTCGATGGCCAGCCAAAATTTGACCACGATCACGCCGGCATCGGCGATCTGCTCTTCGAAGTCGTTGATTTCACTATAGGCACGTAGCCAGTCAGCCGGACTGCAAAAGCCCTCGATGCGCTCTACCAGTACCCGGCCATACCAGGACCGGTCGAACACGGTAAATTTGCCCCGTGCCGGAAGATGCCGCCAGAAACGCCAAAGGTAGGGGTGCGCCCGCTCCTCCTCGGTCGGCGCAGCGATCGGCACGATGCTGTATTGGCGCGGGTCCAGCGCTGCAGCCACCCGGCGGATTGCCCCGCCCTTACCGGCGGCGTCGTTGCCTTCGAACACCGCCACCAGGGCGTGTCGACGCATGCGTTTGTCGCGCATCAGCCCGGAAAAACGCGCCTGCTCGGTGATCAGTTGTTCCTCGTAATCGTCCTTGGCCAGATGCAAAGTCAGATCGAGGCTGTCCAGCAAGTTCATCTGATCGACGCTGCTGGGCAATGGCGCGGCACTGACTTTGTCGGGGTGAATCTTGGGACGACTCAGGGCCGCCTGCAGGCCTTCAAGCAGGATCTTGCCCACCGCCAGGCTGCGATAACGCGCGTCCATTCCGGCGATCACATGCCATGGCGCATAGTCACGGCTGGTGCGGCGCAGAATGCGTTCGCCATATTTCACAAATTTGTCGTAGGTCTGGGATTGTTGCCAGTCCAGCGGACTGATGCGCCAGCTGTGCAGCGGGTCATCCGCCAAGGCTTTGAGGCGGGCCTTCATCTGCTTCTTGGAGAGGTGGAACCAGAACTTGAAGATCAGCGCGCCTTCATCGCACAGCATCTTCTCCAGTCGCTCGGCGGCGTTAATGCCCTGGTCGAGCCGAGGGTCCTTGAACTCACCATTGACCCGGCCTTGCAGCATCTGGCTGTACCAATTGCCAAAGAAAATCCCCATGCGGCCCTTGGCGGGCAGCATCCGCCAGTAACGCCACGCCGGTGGCCGCGCCAGCTCTTCGTCGGTCTGCTGATCAAAGGTGCGGACCTCAATCAAGCGCGGGTCCATCCACTCGTTGAGCAATTTGACCGTTTCGCCCTTGCCGGCGCCTTCGATGCCGTTGATCAAAATGATCACCGGAAAACGTTTTTGTTGCTGAAGCTCGAACTGCGCTTCCAGCAACGCTTCACGCAGGGCCGGCACTTCGGCGTCATAGGTTTCTTTGTCGATGGCGTGACCGATTTCAGCAGATTCGAACATGGACGACTCCCTTCCCGGATTGAGCAAGACTAGCGGATTGGGACGACAGTCAGCAGAGAAAATTCCCTGCGGTGTGGACTTCTGTAGGAGCGAGCCTGCTCGCGATGGACGTTAACGATAACGGGTATTTTCTGAATAACCGCGCCGCTCTTGAGTCCATCGCGAGCGAGCTCGCTCCTACAGGGGCAAGCCACGGATCAAGCACCGCCTCGGCAATCGGCTAGAATGGCCGCCTTGTCGTTGCCGAGCCTGCCATGAAACCTGTATTGCCCCACGCCCAGCTCGACTGGGACGACCAAGGGCTCCCGCGTTCGCGGGTGTTCGATGATGTCTATTTTTCGGACAAGTCGGGCCTTGATGAAACCCGTTACGTGTTCCTCGAACAAAACGCTTTGCATGAACGCTTCGCCGCATTGCCGGCGGGCGGTCGATTGGTGATTGGCGAGACCGGCTTCGGCACCGGGTTAAATTTTCTTTGCGCCTGGCAACTGTTCGAACAGCACGCGGTGGCCGGTGCGCGGTTGCATTTTGTCAGCGTCGAAAAGTACCCGCTGAGTCCGTCTGACCTGCAACGAGCCTTGGCCCTGTGGCCTGAACTCACCCTGTTTGCCGATCAGCTGTTAGCGCAATACGTGGCGATCCATCAAGGCTTCCAGCGCCTGGTGCTGGATAACGGCCGAGTCACCCTGACCCTGCTCATCGGCGATGCGCTGGAGCAGTTGCCGCAACTGGACGCGCAGATCGACGCCTGGTTTCTCGACGGTTTTGCCCCGGCAAAAAACCCCGACATGTGGACCGCCGAGCTGTTTGCCGAACTGGCCCGTCTGGCCGCGCCCGACTCGACCATCAGCACCTTCACCAGCACCGGCTGGGTGCGGCGCCTGCTGAATGCGGCGGGTTTCAAGATGAAGCGCACCCCTGGCATCGGCCACAAATGGGAAATCCTGCGCGGCGTGTTTCTCGGTTGGCCGCAAGACGTAACAGCGCCAGCCGTGGCCAAACCGTGGTTCGCGCGTCCGACGCCGCTGACCGGCGAACGTCATGCACTGGTGGTCGGTGCGGGTCTGGCGGGATGCGCCAGCGCCGCCAGCCTGGCGGCACGGGGTTGGCACGTGAGTCTGCTGGAACGGCACGACGCTCTGGCGCAGGAAGCCTCGGGTAATCCTCAGGGCGTGCTGTACCTCAAGCTTTCGGCACATGGCACGACGTTGTCGCAACTGATCGTCAGTGGATTCGGCTACACCCGACGCTTGCTCGAACACCTGCAGCGTGGCGTCGACTGGGACAATTGCGGCGTGCTGCAACTGGCGTTCAATGCCAAGGAAGCGGAGCGCCAGGCGCAATTGGCGGCGGCGTTCGCTCCAGACCTGGTGCACTTGGTCGATCAGGCCCAGGCTCAGGCGCAGGCTGGCATTGCCTTGGAACACGGTGGACTGTTCTTTCCGGAAGGTGGCTGGGTTCACCCGCCCGCGCTGTGCCACTGGCAGGCGTCCTCGACGAACATTCAGTGGCTACCCCATCGCGAAGTGTTAGACCTGCGCAAGGTCGATGACCAGTGGCAGGCCTGGGATGGTGACGTTCTGCTGGCCAGTGCTCCCGTGGTAATTCTGGCGGGTGCCGCCGAGATCAAGCGTTTTGCGCAGAGCGCTGAGCTACCTCTCAAACGTATTCGCGGTCAAATCACCCGACTGGCGCAAACCCCGGAAAGCCAAAGCCTGGCCACCGTTGTCTGCGCTGAAGGCTATGTCGCACCGGCTCGCTTGGGCGAACACACCCTCGGGGCCAGCTTCGATTTCAAGAGCGATGACCTGACCCCGACTGTCGCCGAACACCTCGGCAACCTGGCCCTGCTGGAGGAAATCTCCCCCGACCTGGCCACTCGACTGCACGCTCAGAAGCTGGACCCGCAACAACTTGAAGGACGCGCCGCCTTCCGGTGCACCAGCCCGGACTACTTGCCGATCGTCGGCCCGCTGGCCGAACACGTGACCTTCGCCGATGCGTACGCCGCACTAAGTAAAGACGCCCGCCAAGTCCCCGACATTCCTTGCCCCTGGCTTGAGGGTTTCTACGTGAACAGCGGGCATGGCTCTCGCGGTCTAATCACCGCCCCGCTGTCGGGAGAGCTGCTGGCGGCATGGCTGGATAACGAACCCTTGCCGCTGCCACGAGCGGTCGCCGAGGCGTGTCATCCCAACCGTTTTGCCGTGCGCCAACTGGTCCGCGGAAAAATCTGACGCCCCGCCTTATAACTTATCGGTCTAAAACTCCGGGGATTGAGCCGGGTCAGTTTCTGAGTACCCGCCGTTTCTGGCAGGTATCGATTGACCCTCCCCAACGGAAAAAACCGGTAAGGATTTTATGTGCGGATTAGCTGGCGAGTTACGTTTTGATCATCAACCTGCGGACCTCGCAGCCGTTGAACGAATCACCCATCACCTGGCCCCTCGCGGCCCTGACGCGTGGGGATTTCACAGCCAAGGGCCGATTGCCCTGGGCCACCGCCGCCTGAAAATCATGGACCTGTCGGACGGCTCGGCGCAGCCGATGGTCGACAACCCACTGGGTCTGTCCCTGGCCTTCAACGGCGCGATCTACAACTTCCCCGAACTGCGCACCGAGCTGGAAAGTCTCGGTTACGCGTTCTATTCCGACGGCGACACCGAAGTGCTGCTCAAGGGTTATCACGCCTGGGGCGAAGCGCTGCTGCCGAAGCTCAATGGCATGTTCGCGTTTGCGATCTGGGAGCGTGATGCCAAGCGCCTGTTCATCGCCCGCGACCGTCTCGGCGTGAAGCCGCTGTACCTGTCGCGCACCGGCCAGCGCCTGCGCTTCGCCTCGGCACTGCCGGCGTTGCTCAAGGGCGGCGATATCAACCCGATTCTCGATCCGGTGGCGCTTAATCACTATTTGAATTTTCACGCTGTGGTCCCGGCGCCGCGCACCTTGCTCGCTGGCATCGAAAAGCTGCCGCCAGCCACTTGGATGCGCATCGAAGCGGACGGCACCACCGAGCAGAAAACCTGGTGGACCCTGCCCTACGGCCCAAACGCCGACGAGATGAATCTGACACTCGAAGACTGGCGCGACCGTGTGCTGGACAGCACCCGCGACGCCGTGGCGATTCGTCAACGTGCGGCGGTCGACGTTGGTGTGCTGCTTTCCGGTGGTGTCGATTCAAGCCTGCTGGTCGGTCTGTTGCGTGAAGTCGGCGTGGAAAACCTGTCGACCTTCTCTATCGGTTTCCAGGATGCCGGCGGCGAGCGCGGCGACGAGTTCCAGTATTCGGACCTGATCGCCAAGCATTACGGCACGCAGCACCACCAACTGCGCATCGACGAAAAAGAGATCATTGAACAATTGCCTGCCGCGTTCCGCGCCATGAGCGAGCCGATGGTCAGCCACGACTGTATCGCCTTCTATTTACTGTCTCGTGAAGTGGCCAAGCACTGCAAAGTGGTCCAAAGCGGTCAGGGTGCCGACGAGTTGTTTGCCGGTTATCACTGGTATCCGCAAGTCGACGGCGCCGCCGATCCCTACGCTGCGTATCGCGAGGCGTTCTTTGACCGCAGCTACGACGACTACGCCGCCACTGTGCAACCGAAATGGCTGACCGCCAATGACGCCGCCGGTGACTTCGTCAAAGCACATTTCGCACAGCCTGGCGCGGATGCGGCAGTGGACAAAGCGTTGCGTCTGGACAGCACCGTGATGTTGGTCGACGACCCGGTCAAACGCGTCGACAACATGACCATGGCCTGGGGCCTGGAGGCGCGCACGCCGTTTCTCGACTATCGCCTGGTGGAATTGTCGGCCCGGGTGCCGGGCAAATTCAAACTGCCGGACGGTGGCAAACAGGTGTTGAAAGAAGCGGCGCGGTTGGTCATTCCGAGTGAAGTCATCGACCGCAAGAAAGGCTACTTCCCGGTGCCCGGACTCAAGCATCTACAGGGCGACACGCTGAACTGGGTGCGCGAATTACTGCTTGACCCGAGTCAGGACCGTGGCCTTTTCAACCCCGCGATGCTCGACCGCCTGTTGACCGATCCGCAAGGCCAGTTGACCCCGTTGCGCGGCTCCAAGCTGTGGCAACTCGCGGCTCTGAACCTGTGGCTCAGTGAACAAGGAATCTAATCGATGAAACCCCATGCCACGGCTTACAGCCAACGCTTGTTGCGCGGTCAGTCACCCTCTTATGAACGTTTGCAGGCACGTCTGGCCGAAGACGGCAGCGAATTGGGCGTCGCGCCGATTGCCGTGCACTGCGGCTGGGGGCGGTTGCTGATCGGCCACACGTTTCCCGATGCCGCCAGCCTCGCCCAGGAACTGCTCAACGAGCACCCCGGCGAGCGTGACATCGCCCTCTATGTCGCCGCACCCCAACAAGTAGTGGGGCTGGAGCCGGCGCAGCTGTTTCTCGACCCGTCCGACACCTTGCGTTTGTGGTTCAGCGATTACCGTCAGGCAACCCGCGTTTTTCGCGGCTTTCGCATCCGCCGGGCCCAGAGCGACGCAGACTGGCAGTCAATTAATCAGCTGTACCAGGCGCGCGGCATGTTGCCAATCGATGCGAGTTTGCTGACGCCACGTCATCTGGGCGGCCCGGTCTACTGGCTGGCCGAAGATGAGGACAGCGGCGCGATCATCGGCAGTGTCATGGGCCTCAATCACCATAAGGCGTTCAACGATCCGGAAAACGGCAGCAGCCTGTGGTGCCTGGCGGTCGATCCGCAATGTTCACGGCCGGGGGTGGGTGAAGTGCTGGTACGGCACCTGATCGAACACTTCATGAGCCGTGGGCTGAGTTACCTCGACCTGTCGGTATTGCACGACAACCGGCAGGCGAAAAATCTTTACGCCAAGCTTGGCTTTCGCAACCTGTCGACCTTCGCGATCAAGTGCAAGAACGGCATCAATCAGCCGCTGTTTCTAGGCCCCGGTCCCGAGGCGGACTTCAATCCGTATGCACGGATTATCGTCGAGGAAGCCCATCGTCGCGGCATCGATGTGCAGGTCGATGACGCCGACGCCGGGATGTTCACCCTCAGTCATGGCGGGCGTCGGGTGCGCTGTCGTGAATCTCTGAGCGACCTGACCAGCGCCATCAGCATGAGCCTGTGCCAGGACAAAAGCCTGACGCACAAAGTGCTCAAGGCTGCCGGTCTGAAATTGCCCATCCAGCAACTGGCCGGCAATGCCGATGACAACCTGGCGTTTCTCGAGGAGCACGAACGGGTGGTGGTCAAGCCGCTGGATGGCGAACAGGGCCAAGGCGTTGCCGTGGATTTGCAGACGATTGAAGAGGTACAGCAGGCGATCGAGGCCGCCCGACAATTCGATAGCCGCGTGCTGCTGGAAAGCTTTCACGAAGGCCTCGACCTGCGGATCCTGGTGATTGGTTTTGAGGTCGTTGCCGCCGCGATTCGTCGACCGGCCGAAGTGGTGGGCGATGGTCAACATTCCCTCGGCGCACTGATCGAAGCCCAGAGCCGGCGCCGTCAGGCAGCGACCGGTGGTGAAAGCAAAATCCCGCTGGACCCTGAGACTCAGCGCACTTTGCACGCCGCGAGTTACGACTACAGCAGCATTCTGCCGGCGGGCGAGCATCTGTTCGTACGGCGCACAGCAAATCTTCATACCGGCGGGATTCTTGAGGACGTGACAGCGATCCTTCATCCGACGTTAGTGGATGCGGCGGTACGAGCGGCGCGGGCGTTGGACATCCCGATGGTCGGGCTCGACCTGATGGTGCCTGCCGCCGACCAACCGGAGTACGTGTTTATCGAAGCCAATGAACGCGCCGGACTGGCCAATCATGACCCGCAGCCGACCGCCGAGCGGTTTGTGGATTTGTTGTTTCCGCACAGTCAGCCAGCAGCTTCGTAGTGATGTAGTGCCTGGATGGGCCCCTTCGCGAGCAAGCCCGCTCCCACAGGGGAACGCGTTCAAATGTGGGAGCGGGCTTGCTCGCGAAGGGGCCCATCCAGGCACCAAAACTCTACAGCCCAGACACTTCAGCAAATCTGTGCTCTCCCCTCATCGAAACCATCGATGTTCTTTACTCATCAGGAGTTTCCATGACCAGCAAAATTCCCGAACCGGATCTCAACTACCTGCAAAAAGTCCTGTTGGAAATGCTCGCCATTCCCAGCCCGACCGGGTTCACCGACACCATTGTGCGTTACGTCGCCGAACGCCTTGAAGAGCTGGGCATTCCGTTTGAAATGACCCGCCGCGGGACCATCCGCGCCACGCTCAAGGGCAAGAAGAACAGCCCCGACCGGGCGGTCTCCGCGCACCTGGACACCATTGGCGCCGCCGTCCGCGCGGTGAAGGACAACGGCCGTCTGACGTTGGCCCCCGTGGGTTGCTGGTCCAGCCGTTTTGCAGAAGGCAGTCGGGTGAGTCTGTTTACCGATAACGGCGTGATCCGTGGCAGCGTGTTGCCGTTGATGGCGTCGGGGCACGCGTTCAACACGGCCGTGGATGAGATGCCAATCAGCTGGGATCACATCGAACTGCGCTTGGACGCCTATTGCGCCACCCGCGCCGATTGCGATTCGCTGGGCATCAGCGTCGGCGATTTCGTTGCTTTCGACCCACTGCCGGAGTTCACTGAAAGCGGCCACATCAGCGCTCGTCACCTCGACGACAAGGCTGGTGTTGCTGCACTACTGGCGGCACTTAAAGCGATTGTCGACAGCGGCGAAGCGTTGATGATCGACTGTCATCCGCTGTTCACCATCACCGAGGAAACCGGCAGTGGCGCTGCGGCAGCGCTACCTTGGGACGTCAGTGAGTTCGTGGGCATCGACATTGCGCCGGTGGCGCCGGGCCAACACTCCAGCGAACACGCCGTGAGTGTGGCGATGCAGGATTCTGGCGGACCTTATGACTACCACCTGTCGCGGCATCTGCTGCGATTGGCCAGTGACAATGAGTTGCCGGTGCGCCGCGACCTGTTTCGTTACTACTTCAGCGATGCCCATTCGGCGGTCACCGCCGGCCACGATATTCGCACCGCCCTGCTCGCCTTCGGCTGCGACGCCACTCACGGCTACGAACGTACCCACATCGACAGCCTCGCCGCCCTCAGCCGCCTGCTCGGCGCCTACATCCTCAGCCCTCCGGTATTTGCCAGCGACGCACAACCGGCCAAGGGTTCGCTGGACCGGTTCAGTCATCAGATCGAACATGACACGCAGATGGAAAGCGATACGCGGGTGCCATCGGTGGATAGTCTGGTGGGGCAGCGGTCGGATAGCTGACTTGGGATTTTCGCTGGCTCGGACATCGCCTTCGCGAGCAGGCTCGCTCCCACAGTTGACTGCATTCCTCCTGCAGGAACTCGGTCAAATGTGGGAGCGAGCCTGCTCGCGAAGACGCCAGATCAGGCGCCCATTTCTCCCCAGACTAGCCGCAATCTTTCATTCGCCGTAGCATCGCGCCATTGTTTACCCGAGGTGCCTATGCTGATTCCCCACGACCAACTTGAAGTCGACACCCTGACCCGCCTGATCGAGGACTTCGTGACCCGCGACGGCACAGACAACGGCGATGACACGCCGCTGGAAACCCGTGTGTTGCGCGTGCGCCAGGCGTTGACCAAGGGCCAGGCGCTGATTGTCTTCGATCCGGAAAGCGAGCAATGCCAGTTGATGCTCAAGCATGATGTGCCCAAGCACCTGTTTGACTGAGATGTTCAGCAACCTTTGGCTTTTGCCCGTTTGACCTGGATGCGCTTATAGACTTCAGCCCGGTGCACATTGACGTTGGGTGGCGCTTCTATGCCGAAGCGCACACTACCGCCGTTGACGGCCACAATGCGCACCGTAATGTTGTCACCGATGGAAATCAATTCGCCCACAACGCGGCTGAGTACAAGCATGGCATTCGTCCTTCAGGGTTACCGGACCTTGAAGATGCCCGGCGCGGCGCGGGGCTTCAATGCGATGCAGGCAAATCAGTCCCGCCCTACAGCGCCCGACGAATCACCCTTTCGGAAACGTCTGACAAAGCCGTTATATGTAGGAGGGATCCGTCAGGAAGCGGAGAGCCGCGGGCCGAAAAGGATGACACTGGCCCCGATCACGCACAGCGCCACGCCGAACCAGTCCGAGCCCAGCGGGCGAATCCGCTCGACTACCGCCAGCCAGCCAATTGACGCAATGATGTAGATGCCGCCGTAGGCGGCATAGGCACGACCGGCGTAGGTCGCTTCGACGCGGGTCAGCAGCAGCGCGAACAAGGTCAGGCTGAGCAGCCCCGGCACGACCCACCAGGCGCTTTTGCCTTGGCGCAGCCACATCCAGAAAGCGAAGCAGCCGGCGATTTCAAACAGCGCGGCGAGGAAAAACCACAGGTAATTGAGCATGCAAAGGTCTCGCGAGGAAGGCCGGTTGCGGCCACCCTAACGAGCGTGCTGCGTGCGGGCAAGCTTAGCCTGCGGCTTGTTTGGCCTTGGCGCGCATCTTATCGGCCATGACCTTCATTTCGTTGTAGAGCAGTTGCGGATTTTTCTGTTTGATCGCCCAGGCCATGCGGCCCTGTTCGTGGGGCAGAATCATGAATTCGCCGGCGGCGACGTGTTGGTAGATATAGTCGGCAATGTCGGCAGCGGTGATCGGCGAGCTCTCAAGCAGCTTGCCGACCTGGGCTTTCATGGCCGGCGTCGGGCCACGGAAGGAGTCCAGCAAGTTGGTCTGGAAGAACGACGGGCACACCACGTGCACACCGATTTCCTGCTGTGCCAGTTCGATCAGCAGGCTTTCGGACAATGCCACCACGCCCGCCTTGGCGACGTTGTAGTTGCTCATGGCCGGGCCTTGCATCAGGGCCGCCATCGAGGCGATGTTAATGATTTTGCCTTTAGTTTTTTCTAGCAGTGGCAGGAAGGCCTTGCAACCCTTGACCACACCCATCAGGTTAATCGCGATCTGCCAGTCCCAGTCTTCCAGGGACAGCTCATTGAAAAAACCACCCGAGGCAACGCCGGCATTGTTGACGATGACGTCGATGCCACCGAGCTTCTCTTCGCAGGCCTGAGCGAAGGCGGTCAGTTGACTGTAGTCGCGCACATCACAGCGTTGGATAAAACCATCGCCGCCGGCTTCGCGAACCCGTTTCAAGGTTTCCTGCAGCCCCGGCTCGCTGACATCCGACAACGCCAACTGCCAGCCTTCACGGGCCCAGCGCAATGCGATTTCGCGACCTAAGCCCGAGCCCGCGCCAGTGATCATCATGCGATTTTGCATAGCAAACAGCCTTGTTGTTCGGAGGAAGATGCGCCGAGTGTAGCGAAGGATATTGTCCAACCCACGCTCCATCAGATTGCTGAATGGCTCGAGCAAACCGTGGGCGCGACGGCGTTAACCAGAACCAACAAAAAAAAGGAAATAAGCCTTTGTTCAAAAAACATTAAAAAAACTTGGAATTTTCCTTCGTTCGCCACAGTCGGATTTTGTAAGCAGCTCGAATTAATTGCATTCCAGCTGATAGTTAAAAGGCTAGGTCATTCCAGAACACTTCCAACAAGGAAATAGACATGGGCACAATTCTTATCGTTATCCTGATCCTGTTGCTGGTGGGTGGTTTGCCAGTGTTCCCGCACTCCAGAAGTTGGGGTTATGGCCCGTCGGGCATCATCGGCGTGGTGTTGGTGGTGCTGTTAATCCTGCTGTTGCTGGGCAAGATATAAAGATTTAGCAGGCAAAAAAAAGAGGCCCTTATGATGGGCCTCTTTTTAGTTGCGCCAAACTTAGTCCGGCTTGCCGTCAACCACACCGGCGGTGTTGTCGAGCAGACTTTTGGTCGCTGTTTGCAAGAACGACTCAAGTTTCTGCTTGAGGACTGCTTCGTCAGCGGATTCCGGAATCACCTCACCTTTCGGATTGGCGCCCAGTTCGTACTGATACAGCTTGGGCGGCATGTCTTTGGGCAGTACCAACACTCGGTCCGCGGTCAGCAAGGCCACTGTCTGATCATTACCCGAAGGTTTGATCACGCCGAAACCCTTGTCGCCTTCCGGGAGGTTCAGCAGATCACGACCCCAGCATTGATGCACCACGTCGCCACCTACGCGCCCCATGATGGTCGGCACGATGTCGATCTGCGTGCCTACCGTGTGGTCACGCTGGCCGAATTTTTCCTGGATGCCCGGCGCGATCATCAGCATCGGTACGTTGAAGCGGCCCAGGTCCATTTCGGTGATTTGCTGTTCGTTGCCAAAACCGTGGTCGCCAACGACCACGAACAGGGTTTCGTTGTAGTACGGCTCTTTACGCGCCTTCTCAAAGAACTGGCCCAGCGCCCAGTCGGAGTAACGCATGGCGGTCAAATGTTCGTTGAGGGTGCCACGGTCGGTCACAGGCTCCACCGGCAATGGCGTCGGCATCGCGTATGGCGTGTGGTTGGAGAGGGTTTGCAGCAAGGCATAGAACGGTTTTTTGTCCTTGCCATCGCGTGCTTTCAACTCTTCCAGACCACGGTTGAACATGTCCTGGTCGGACACGCCCCATGTCGGGTCGGAAAACACCGGGTTAACGAAGTCGTTACGACCAATGAAATTGGTCATGCCCTGGTTGCTGAAGAAACCCGACTGGTTGTCCCAGGCAAAGTCGCCGTTGTAGACGTACACATTGTCGTAGTCACGAGCGCTGAGCAGTTGCGGCAGGCCAGACAATTTGTGGCTGCCTTCCGGGGTCTGCATCAGGTACTCGAAACCCGGCAGGTTAGGGAAGCAGGCCATCGTGGCAAACATGCCTTGGTGGGTATGGGTACCGTTGGAGAAGAAACGGTCGAACAACAGGCCTTCTTTCGACAATTTGTCGAAGTATGGCGTGATGTTGCCCGGACGACCCAGAGCGCCCACCGAGTGACCGGCGAAGCTTTCCATCAGGATCACGACGACATTCTTGATCGGCAGGGTCTTGTTGGCGTCGGGCGTGTAGTTACGGCGTACCGCGGCGATGTCGGCATCGACCAGCTTCTCGCCCGGAATCAGCAATATGTCACGCACGGTCTGCTGGGCCAATGGTTGATCCAGCGTCGCTTTCCAGATGTTGCTGCGCTCGTCCGACATCCGGCTCTTGGCCGCGGCAATCAGTTGCAAGGTGCCGTTGAGGCCCAACTGGTTGGCGAAGTTGGAGTCCGTGGTGTAGACGTCACCCCAACGCAACGGCGGACCTTGACGCAGGGTGCCACGAGCGGCAACCACGCAGATCAGCAGGCACACCACGAACACCACAATGCGCGCATACCACGGAGCGACCTGGCGCGTGCCGATGCTACCGCCGCTGAATGGACCGCGGGGACGGGTGGCGCGATCGGCGCCCTTGAACGCCAGCGTCAGAATCAAAGTGCCCACAGCCCAGGCCAGCAGGTAGCGAACCACCGGAAAACCGTACCAGAGCATGCTCATAACGGTTTTCGGGTCTTCCTTTACATACTGGAAGACCAGGCCATTGAGACGCTGGTGGAATTCACGGTAAAAGTCCATTTCCATCAGGCCGAGGAACAGCGCGATGCTGGAGGTAACAGTCAACCAGAAGCGAAAGAGCCCACGAGCCGCCATGGCCCGGGCGCTGAACAGCGCCAGCAGCAGCGGAATAATGAGATAGACCACGATGCGCAGGTCGAAACGCAGACCGTTGCCAAATGCCTCGAGGAAGGTCGAGGCCGGCGTATCGAGGATCATTGACCGGTTGTAGACCAGCAGCGCGACGCGCAGCAGGCTGAACATGACCATCATGACAAGGGCACACAGCAGCGTGTAGGCCAGATGCGATTTGACGGTCGGTTGCAGCAGGCGACTTGAAGCTCGCTGCTGATTCAGGGCGTCCGGGATTGCCATGTCGTTTTAGGACCCATTGGAAGTTGAAGTTTCAAAAATACAGCTGCGCCCTGCCCTCTTTTGGCCATTACTCGGCCCCGTGGCTTGCGCGGTGCGCAAATGTTGCACGATCAATCGCAGCATTGCCATTGATTACTGCCGGGCATTGCTGGCGCGGGCGAATTGTCTTGGAGGCTTTGTGAAAATTTCGTGCAACGCATATCTGGAAACACAATAAAGTCCCAAGCGACTGATGCCAGTTAATTCGGGCGTATATCCGTTTTTGCGGTAGCGGCTGCTGGCGGTTTTGCTCTTACGGCGAGTCACTTGGAAAAGCCCCAAGTCACCAAGGGCTTGCGCCCCGCCATTCGGTGCCTCGCCTGGGGGGCAGGCAGATCAAAATCTAAAGCAACATCAGGATCAAAAGATCGCAGCCTTCGGCAGCTCCTACAGAGGATACGCATTCCCTTGTAGGAGCTGCCGAAGGCTGCGATCTTTTGATGTTGAGGCACCGAACGAAAGGGGCAAGAGCCCTTGATTACTTTGGGGTTGGGCGGCATTCCGTTCTTCCAAGTGACCCGCCGTAAGTTACCTGACTGACACTAGCCCACAACCCTACCTAATAAAAAACGCCCCGAACAAGTCGGGGCGCTTCATCAAACGAGCGACACGCTTACTTCTCGGCGCGTTCTCTCAAGGCTTTCAAGGTATTGAACGGCGCATCGACCACGAACTTGTTGGCCACCATCGACGGGATGCTGCCGCCCGGCTCGGTGTGCACCTGATAAGTCACTTCAATCTGGTCGCCCTTGGGTACGAACTTCCAGAAGCCATCGACCTTGGCGACCCGGACGAAACCTTTTTCTTCGGGAACGTACTTCGGCACGCCTTCGAGCTTGCGGGTCAGGCTGCCATCGGCACCTTCGACGGTGGTGACATGCAACACCGAATCACGCGGAGTGACCGGCCATGGGGTGTTGAACTGAGTGTATGTCCAGCTCTGATCGCCCTCATGCTTGAGCAGCTTCTGGGTCTTGCATTCGTGAATCCAGGCGCAGGCTCCCGGCACGTCTTCCTGCAACGCACGCAGTTTGGCCATGGAGGTTTTCATGACGGTGACGCCCCGGTAGGCCTTGTAGTCGGAGCCGGCGACTTCACTCAACGAAACCTTGATGCCGTCTTCGTCCTTGGCGGTTTTCCAGTCTTCGGCCTGAGCGACCGAAGTAGCCAGCACAACCGTCAAACCACACAGCACAGCGATACGATGCAGCGAACCCATAGTCTTATTCCTTGTTATTGAAGTTCCGTTCGTTGAACACATCACGCCGCCGTCATTTGCTCCCACCAGCCAAGCAACTTGATGGCTTCCTCCCTGCTGTCTCCACACACCTCGGCATCGGCTTCAAACGCCGAGCAAACCGCCGGACGTTCCGGTTTTCCGAAAATACTGCACAGATTATCGACAGACAGTTGCAGGCAACGTTCTCCGGCCCCTTTGCCATTGGGCATACCGGGAATCGGCGAACTGATGGAAGGGGCAATGCAACAGGCGCCACAGCCTTCACGGCATTTCATGACGACGAGCTCCTCGCGATGGGCGATGTGTTAAAGGACGTGGCACAGAGTAACCGCTAAAACAGTTGTTTAAAATTACCAGGGGCCGGGTTTTTTCGCTGAAACGAAGGTGACTGACCAGTCTCCGACAAAGTGTCTGGTTGGCGGGTCATGGAGGAGAAGGAATTAGCGCTTGAACTCGAATTCCAGCGCTGCACCTTCGACCTCACGGCGTTCTTCGTTGCGCCGTTGCAACTGCATTTCGTTGTTGATCAGCCTTCCGTTGAGCTGAAACGCAGCATTACCGGCCTTGTCACCGAACATTTGCGGTAACACCGTATCGTGTTTGGGCAACGGTACCGTACCGATCGGTTTCAACTGGTCGGCCATGTCCTTGGGCAGGCTCAAATCCAGATTGGCCGGAGGCAGTTGGGTGTTCACCACCTCGCTGGCCAGCTTCGACTTGGACGCAATCGGCGGGCGTTTCTTGACTGCTGCCGGTTTCTTTTTAACCGGCGCGGCGTTCTTGGCAGGTGATGTTTTTTTCGAGGTGCTTGCTGCCGGTTTTTCCTGAACGGAAGCCGCCATTACACCTTCGGCCTGACAGGTTAACAACAGGCAGATCGACAGCCAGATGGCAGGAAAAATCGGTTTCATGGACCCAACAGCGCTAACGGCAGAGGGCCATATGCTCGCCTGTTGGACGTCACAAGACAAGCACGGACAGGTATAACCTGCCCGTTCTATCAAATGCCCCCGGCCATCTCCTGGCAAAGCTGAGTGGCCAGCAGGCCAAGGGTCATCAATGCTCGTTCGGCTTCACGGTTCCAGGGTATACCGCAGTTCAGCCGAATACAGTGATTGAACTGCTCGGTGTTACTGAAAATCAGCCCCGGGGCGATGCTGATGCCTTGCTGCAAGGCCCGCACGTGCAGCTCCTGGGTGTTGACCCGCCCTGGCAGACTGACCCACAGAATGAAACCGCCGGTCGGTCGGGTCATCTGTGTGCCTTCCGGGAAATACTGCTGCACCGCCAGCTGAAAGGCGCTGAGATTCTTGCGGTATTCCTGACGGATGTAGCGCAAGTGACGGTCGTAGCCGCCGTTCTCCAGATACGCCGCGATGCCCATCTGCGTGACACTGCAGGCGGAATGCGTACTGAAGGTTTGCAAGCGCTGGATCTCCTGCTGGTACTTGCCGGCAATCATCCAGCCGATCCGCACGCCTGGCGACAGGGTTTTGGAGAAGCTTGAGCAATAGATCACTCGATCCAGCCGATCGTAGGCCTTGAGCGATTTGGTGCGACCTTGTTCAAACATCAATTCGCCGTAGATATCGTCTTCGACAATCTGGATATCGAAATCCGAGGCCAGCCGCAGCAGTTGCTTCTGCCGTTCTTCCGGCATGGTGCCGCCCAAAGGATTGCTCAGACGAGTGGTCAGCACCAGCGCCTTGATCGACCACTGGTTGGCCGCCAACTGCAGGGCTTCGAGGCTCATGCCAGTGGCCGGATCGCTGGGGATCTCGATGACCTTGAGGCCCAGTAAGTCTGCCAGTTGCAGCAAACCGTAATAGGTCGGCGATTCAGCAGCGATCAGATCACCTGGCCGCGTCAGCACGCGCAACGACATCTGCAAGGCATCGACACAACCGTGGGTGATCACCACTTCCGACGGATCGACCACCACGCCCGCATCGCGCATGCGAATCGCCACTTGTCGGCGCAACGGCTCAAAACCCGGGCTGAACATATAGCTGAAAGCCCGAGGGCTATGAAAACGGGTGACTTTAGCCAGTTGTTGATGCAGCGCCCGCACTGGCAGGTAATCGACGCTCGGCACTGCGGCGCCCAACGGGAACACGCCCTCGCGGCGGGACTCGACCAGTACTTGCTGAATGATGCTGCTGCGAGTGACCAGACCGGGGCGCTCGACCCGGGCGATATCCGGCGTCGGCGCCGTCAGCGCTGGCGTCTGGTGCACGTAATAACCCGACTGCGGGCGGGCACGGATCAACCCCTGATCTTCGAGATTGGCGTAAGCCTGCAACACCGTGGCATGGCTGACGTTGAGCTGCGAGCTCATCTTGCGCACCGAAGGCACGCGCTCCCCCGGTTGATAGACACCGCGGCGGATGTCTTCGGCCAGTTGCTGAGCAATACGTTGGTAGAGCAAGAGATTGGTCATGACGCAGCACTCGATTTCACGGGCATTTTATTCTTGTGTGAAACAATACCGGAACAGTTTAGAAGTGTACGGGGACAGTTGCCACAATAGTCGACCATACAGTGCAGTGTCAGCAAAATTTGTACTGCTTTTGGCCGGGCGAGGGCAATTGTCAGGCACAAAAAAACCCGGCGCTGTCTGGCAGGGCCGGGGCGTAGGAGCTGTGTGCTGCGTGCTGCGTGCTGCGTGCTGCGTAGATTGTAGGAGCTGTCGAGTGAAACGAGGCTGCGATCTTTCCGGGTTCACTTGAGTCCCAAGCGAACCCGGAAAGATCGCAGCCTCGTTTCACTCGACAGCTCCTACACAGCTCCTACACAGCTCCTACACAGCTCCTACACAGGGTTTCTGGCGTCACCCTTAGCGGGCGGCGCCGAGCTGGCCTTTTTCGTCGGAGAACACAATTTCCACTCGACGGTTTTGTGCACGACCTCGCTCGGTGGCGTTTACGTCCACCGGGTATTCGTCGCCGTAGCCTTCGACCTGAATGCGTTTGTCGTCGATGCCAAGGTCCATCAGGACATCCGCCACCGATTGCGCACGGTCGCGCGACAGCTTGAGGTTGTCCTGTTTGCCGCCGGTGCTATCGGTATAACCTTCGATGCGCACCACACGTTTGGGGTTGAGCTGCAGGAACTGGACGATTTTCAATACCACTCGGTTTGCGGAGTTTTTCAACTCTGCTTCGCCGGTGTCGAACAGTACATCGCCCAGCGTCATCACCAAACCACGGTCGGTCTGAGTGGTGGCCAGTGCAACAATCTGTTCTTCGAGCCACTTGCCCTGCTGCTGCACGCTCAGCAGTTTGGATTCTCGCAGGGCCAGTTGCAGGCGCTGGCGCTCCAGTTCGAGTTTGGCCGCACGCTCTTCGTTGAGCACCTGATTGGTGTGTTCCCGGGCGATTTCGCTGTAGCGTTGGCTCAGATAAGCGTAATGCAGCACGTCGGATCCGCTGCCCCAATAACTGGACAGACGATCCGCGCGGGCCAGGGACTCACCGGCGCGAATCACGTCCTTGGGTGCGATACGCAGCACATTGGCGTCTTCCTTGACCTTCTGGAAATCGGTACCGGCCTGCTGCAGCGCGGCCTCGCTGTGCTGGCCGGCGCAACCGTAAAGGCTGGCGCAACCTGCCAGGATCAAACCGCCGAGCACTTTGGATTTGAGGCTCATTGGGCATCTCCCAATTGCTTGTGCAGGCGAGTGATGCGGGTATTGAGCACGTTCAGCTGCTCCTCACTTTTGAGGGTCAGGACCCGGGCTTCGGCCAGACGCGCATCCAGCTCGGCCTGTTCGGCCCGCATGCGTGCGTGTTTGTAGGACTGATCGGCCATGTTGCCCTGGGCACGGGTGAATTTTTCTTCTGCCAGCTTCATCTCCGGCACTTCGTCGGCGTTGGCGCCCACGGCCTTGGCTTGTTCAAGTGCCTGTTCGGTCAAACGTATTTGTTCATTCGGCGCCGGATCGGCTGCACAACCCGCCAGAGCCAGAACGGCCAGGGCAGCGAAAAGAGGTCGAATACTCACTAAGAATCCCTACTGTTTTGGGGTACTGACGGGTTGTTGCTGCTGCGATTTCCAACGCTCGATGTTGCGCTGCAAGATGGCTTCCGTCAGTCCGGACGCGGGCAATTCTGTCATCTTTTTAGCCAGCTGTCCGCGCAACCATGGATCGTTGCAGGCGGAGTTATGGGAAACCGCGAGGAACAGACCGGGTTTGTCGACCGGCTGCGAGCGAGCCACCAGGTCGTTGGCCATGCTCAGTGCCTGCGCGGCCGCCATGCCCGAGTAGCGTCCGGCCAAGACATAATCCACCTCGCCCAAGAGCAACTTCTGAAAGGCCTGGGTCAGGTTCGGCGTGCGCACGAGGGTCAATTGCTGTTCGGCGAACGTGCCAAATGCGGGGGTCATTCGAGACTTTTCCGACAAGGCGCCGGGATGACCGTGAAGGTCCTGTGCTTCGTTGTAGACCAATGCCGAGTCTTTGCGGGTCCAGACAAGGTAATCGTTTTCCAGCAACGGCGGATGAATGTAATCCAGGGTTTCCAGCTCGCTGACCGTCAACGGCGCGTCCGCCAACATGTCCATGCGCCCACTGCGCACTTCATCCAGGGCTTGGGAGCGTTTGCCGGCGTAAAGCATCTCGACCTTGATGCCCAACTGCCCCGCTACTTGCTGCAACAGATCGGCACTGGCGCCGATCAGGTGCTTGGGGTTTTGCGGGTCTTGCCACAGGTACGGCGGCGCATCGGGGCTGCCGGTCACCACGAGGCGTTCGCACTTGCCTGCGGCACTGGACAGCATTGGCAACATCGTCAGGCCCAGCAGTACTGACTGACCGAACACTCGGCGCAGATCCATGGCGACACTCTCCCATTCAAAACCGGTTAGACCCTGTAGGAGCGAGCTCGCTCGCGATGATCTCCAGTGCGCCGCGTTTATCCGGAGTGCGCGTCAACGTTAACGTCCATCGCGAGCAAGCTTGCTCCTACAGAAGAACAAAAAAAAAAGCCCGACCAAAAGGTCGGGCTCTTTATAAGTCAGGCCGCTGGATTAGACCAGCTTCTCAAACTCAGGGATGGCTTCGAACAGGTCCGCCACCAGGCCGTAATCGGCCACCTGGAAGATCGGCGCTTCTTCGTCCTTGTTGATCGCAACGATCACCTTGGAGTCTTTCATGCCGGCCAGGTGCTGGATCGCGCCGGAGATACCGACCGCGATGTACAGCTGTGGAGCAACGATCTTGCCGGTCTGACCGACCTGCATGTCGTTGGGTACAAAACCTGCGTCGACCGCGGCGCGAGAAGCACCAACGGCAGCGCCCAGCTTGTCGGCCAGGGCGTACAGGTGTTTGAAGTTGTCGCCGTTCTGCATGCCGCGGCCGCCGGAAACGACGATCTTGGCAGCGGTCAGTTCCGGACGATCGGACTTGGCCAGCTCTTCGCCAACGAAGCTGGAGATCGCAGCATCGTGAGCAGCAGCAACGGTTTCAACGGCAGCCGAACCACCTTCAGCAGCCACCGGGTCGAAACCGGTCGCACGCACGGTGATCACTTTCACCGCAGCGTTCGATTGAACGGTAGCGATGGCGTTACCGGCGTAGATCGGGCGCTTGAAGGTGTCAGCGCTTTCAACCGAGATGATCTCGGAGATCTGGTCAACGTCCAGCTGAGCGGCAACGCGCGGCAGGATGTTTTTGCCGTTGGAGGTAGCGGCAGCCAGGATGTGGCTGTAGCCCTTGCCCAACTCTGCAACCAGCGGTGCGACGTTTTCCGGCAGTTGGTGAGCGTAGGCGGCGTTGTCGGCCACCAGCACTTTAGCCACGCCAGCGATTTTCGCAGCGGCTTCAGCCACGGCGCCAACGCCCTGGCCGGCAACCAGAACGTGGATGTCACCACCGATTTTGGCGGCAGCAGCAACAGTGTTCAGTGTGGCCGGGGCCACTACTTTGTTGTCGTGTTCAGCAATAACCAAGATAGTCATTTAGATTACCTTCGCTTCGTTTTTCAGTTTCTCGACCAGTTCAGCCACCGACTTGACCTTGATACCCGCGCTGCGTGCCGCTGGCGCTTCGACTTTCACGGTCTTGTTGGTGGAGGCGGTGGAAACGCCCAAAGCGTCCGGAGTCAGCACTTCGAGAGGCTTCTTCTTGGCTTTCATGATGTTTGGCAGGGACGCGTAGCGCGGCTCGTTCAAACGCAGGTCGGTGGTGACGATGGCCGGCAGTTTCAAGGAAACTGTCTGTGCGCCGCCGTCGACTTCGCGAGTCACGGCAACGGTGTCGCCGCTGATTTCGACTTTCGAAGCGAACGTGCCCTGACCGTAGCCGCTCAATGCAGCGAGCATCTGGCCAGTCTGGTTGTTGTCGCTGTCGATGGCTTGTTTGCCAAGGATCACCAGCTGAGGCTGTTCCTTGTCGACAACCGCTTTCAACAGTTTGGCAACGGCCAGGGACGTCAGATCTTCGGCGGACTCGACGAGGATGGCGCGGTCGGCACCCAGAGCCAGCGCGGTGCGCAGTTGCTCTTGAGCGGTGGACGGGCCGACGGAGACGACGACGATTTCAGTCGCAACACCTTTCTCTTTCAGGCGCACAGCTTCTTCAACGGCGATCTCGCAGAACGGGTTCATCGACATCTTGACGTTGGCAAGATCGACGCCGGAATTGTCCGCCTTGACGCGAACCTTAACGTTGTAATCCACAACGCGTTTGACAGCTACAAGAACCTTCATGGATTCCTCGTTACTCTCCGGTGAAAAGAAAGTCGCCTAGGCGAACCTGGCGGATGATGCTCATCGGCGCAAGGGCACCTCTAAAAACGCTGGCACAGGATCCGGTGAACGTGCTCACGACAGTGATGACCGTTCGTCAGCGATGACCGACGAGTCATTCATTATCGCGGCGTGTAAACTGCGTAGCCAAAGATCGCAACGCATTACCGGGTACTGCCATCGCCCTGTCTTTAGAGGTGCACTTGAAACCTATAGTCAGCCTACGGCGAGCGCAAAACCGACCGTATCTTGACCGGAACGCCTATTCCGGTCAATACGGCAAAATGGCCGTTCGTAAGCCGCGTGACTTTGATTTATCTGGCCTGGAGCCGATTCAAACAAACGTTTGTATTGGACGCTAGGAGTGGTGTAGATATAATGCGCCACCCAGAGAGAAAGGTGGTTCATCGATTGTCCTCTCCCCCGCTCGCGCAGGGGTTCATGGATGCGACACCAAACTTCCAATTAGAAAAAAAACTGTTGAGCCTTGAGTAGGAGATAACCTGTGGAACGCGAATACATGGAATTCGACGTGGTCATCGTCGGTGCCGGCCCCGCTGGTCTTTCCGCTGCCTGCCGTTTGAAGCAGAAGGCCGCCGAAGCCGGTAAGGAAATCAGCGTCTGCGTGGTCGAAAAAGGCTCCGAAGTCGGTGCTCACATCCTGTCCGGTGCCGTGTTCGAACCACGCGCCCTGAACGAATTGTTCCCGGACTGGAAAGAACTCGGCGCGCCGCTGAACACGCCGGTCACTCGCGATGACATTTTCGTCCTCAAGAACGCCGACAGCGCGCAAAAAATTCCTGACCTCTTTGTGCCCAAGACCATGCACAACGAAGGCAACTACATCATCTCCCTGGGCAACCTGTGCCGCTGGCTGGCCCAGCAGGCCGAGAACCTGGGTGTAGAAATCTACCCTGGTTTCGCCGCACAGGAAGCGTTGTTCGACGAGAACGGCGTAGTTCGCGGGATCATCACCGGCGACCTGGGTGTGGACCGCGAAGGCCATCCGAAAGAAGGCCTGTACACCCCGGGCATGGAACTGCGTGGCAAATACACGCTGTTCGCCGAAGGTTGCCGCGGCCACATCGGCAAGCAGCTGATCAAGCGCTTCAACCTCGACAGCGAGGCTGACGCCCAACACTACGGCATCGGCCTGAAAGAAATCTGGGAAGTCGACCCGGCCAAGCATCAGCCAGGCCTGGTGGTGCACACCGCCGGTTGGCCGTTGGACATCATGGGCACCGAGAACACCGGTGGCTCCTTCCTCTATCACCTGGAAAACAACCAGGTTGTCGTGGGTCTGATCGTCGACTTGTCCTACAGCAACACTTACCTGTCGCCTTTCGACGAATTCCAGCGCCTCAAGCATCACCCGGTACTCAAGCAGTACCTGGAAGGCGGCAAGCGCATCAGTTACGGCGCTCGCGCCATCTCCAAGGGCGGCCTGAACTCGCTGCCGAAAATGGTGTTCAAGGGCGGCGCGCTGATCGGTTGCGACCTCGGCACCCTGAACTTCGCCAAGATCAAAGGCAGCCACACCGCGATGAAGTCCGGCATGCTCGCCGCTGAATCGGTGGCTGATGCATTGTTCGCCGACCTGGATGGCACGCAAGAGCTGACCACCTACGTCGACGCGTTCAAGAAGAGCTGGCTCTACGACGAACTGTTCGCCAGCCGCAACTTCGGCCCGGCGATCCACAAGTTCGGCGCTATTGTCGGTGGCGGTTTCAACTGGCTCGACCAGAACATCTTCGGCGGCAAACTGCCGTTCACCTTGCATGACACCAAGCCGGATTACGCTTGCCTCAAGCTCGCGGCCGACTGCAAGAAGATCGATTACCCGAAACCGGACGGCAAGCTCAGCTTCGATAAACTGAGCTCGGTATTCATCTCGGGGACTAACCACGAAGAAGAACAACCGTGCCACCTGAAGCTGACCGACCCAAGCATCCCGATCAGCAAAAACCTGCCGATGTACGATGAGCCTGCCCAGCGCTACTGCCCGGCCGGCGTGTACGAAGTGGTGACCAAGGAAGACGGCGAGAAGCGCTTCCAGATCAACGCCCAGAACTGCGTTCACTGCAAGACCTGCGACATCAAGGACCCTGCACAGAACATCACCTGGGTTGCACCGGAAGGTGCTGGCGGCCCGACTTACCCGAACATGTAAGTCGAGCGCCTGAACATCAAGGCTCCCGAAATGGGGGCCTTTTTGTTGCCCGAGATTTGTGCACCACCGCCCCCTGTAGGAGCGAGCTTGCTCGCGATGGAGTGTCAGTCGACATCTGCGTTGAATGACACACCATCGCGAGCAAGCTCGCTCCTACAGGGAATCATCAGGCCGCTCGCTCGTCGCCAGGGTTACGCTCGAAGTAGCGCTTGTACTCCCGACTGAACTGCGACGTACTCTGATACCCCACCCGATGCGCAACTTGCGCCACACCCAAACCTTCAGCGAGCAACAACTGCTGCGCCTTGAGCAAACGCAAGCGCTTCAAGTACTGCACCGGCGACAACAAGGTGCTGCGCTTGAAATGCTCATGAAAGGTCGACGCACTCATGTTTGCGCAACTGGCCAGCGTCTCTACGTTCAACGGTTCAGTGAAATGCCCGTGCAGATAGTTGAGCGAAGCCGCAATCCGGGCGAACTGTCCCTGCTGCTCCACCAATGCCCGCAACACATCGGCCTGCGGTCCCCGCAACGCGACAAACAACAATTCTCGCAACCGCGCCTGGCCCATGATCTGGCATTCCAGCGGATCGTGCAGACAGCGCAACAACCGTTCCACACAACCGCGCATGGCGTCATCGAGCACTGCCGAGGTCATGGACTCCGGCGTCTGAGCAGGAATATTGCGCCCCGGCACCAGCCCCATGGCCAACACCAACTCTCCGAGCAACACCCGATCGATGGCGATGGAAACCCCGAGCATCGGCCCATCCGGCGCCGAAAACGTTTCGCACTCAAACGGCACAGGCAATGCCTGAATCAAATAATGCCCGGCGCCGTACTCCAGCGTACGCGGCCCCAGATACGCCAGTTTGCTGCCCTGGGCGATGATCACCAGGCTAGGTTCGTAAATCTGCGGACCACGAGCCACATCGCAGCTGGCTCGCAAAACCTGCACACCCGGCAACGCTGTCGGGACGAAACCGTCACGGATCGCCAACGGCTGAATCAGCGAAACCAGCGTGGCATTGGCATCGAGATGACGGGTCAACAACATGGGAGCTCTTCACAAAAAAAGTCGCGGAAAAAGGGATGAAAGCATCATCGCAGGTCTGATCGTCATTGCGTCCAATCGAAAGCCGATGCCGGAGGATTAGGCATGACACCCGGAGGAATCGCCATGGCCGGTAGCAGGTGCGGCGCCCAAAATGCGCCGACTCACTTGTCACTGCTTTTGCGAGGTTCATCATGTACACCGCCATCGGTTATGCCGCCCAGTCGGCCACCACTCCCCTCGCCCCCGTGAAATTCGAACGCCGCAGCCCGCGCGCCGACGACGTTGCCATCGACATTCTGTACTGCGGCGTCTGCCATTCCGACATCCATCAGGCACGCAACGAGTGGGGCATTGCCGTTTACCCGCTGATGCCCGGTCATGAGATCGTCGGAAAAGTGACCGCCATTGGTGCGAATGTCACCAAGCACAAAGTTGGCGATGTGGTCGGTGTCGGCTGCATGGTCGACTCCTGCCGCAGCTGCGAAGCCTGCCAGTCGAACCTCGAGCAATACTGCCTCGAAGGCCCGACCATGACGTACGCCACCCCGGACCGCGTCGATGGCAGCAACACCATGGGCGGCTACTCCGACAGCATCGTGGTCAGCGAGCACTTCGTGGTGCGCATCCCGGAAAAACTCGACCTGGCCAGCGCCGCGCCGATCCTGTGCGCGGGCATCACCACCTATTCGCCGCTCAAGCATTACGGCGTGAAGGCTGGCGACAAGGTCGGGATTCTCGGCATGGGCGGCCTCGGCCACATGGGCATCAAGTTCGCCAAGGCGATGGGCGCCGAAGTGACGCTGTTCACCCGCTCGGCGAGCAAGGCTGAAGAAGGCCGTCGTCAGGGGGCGGACCACGTAATCGTGTCCACCGATGCCGAGCAAATGAAAGCTGCGGCCGGCCATTTCGATTTCCTGCTGGACACCATTCCAGTGCAGCACGATCTCAATCCCTACCTCGATACGCTGCGCTTCGACGGAGTGCACATTCTGGTGGGCTTGATCGAACCGGTCGATCCACCGGTCCACGCCGCCAAACTGGTGTTGGGGCGTCGCGTGCTGGCCGGCTCGCTGATCGGAGGCATCGCAGAGACCCAGGAAGTGCTGGATTTCTGCGCCGAGCACACCATCACCTGCGACATCGAAATGCTCGACATCCGTCAGATCAACGAGGCTTACACCCGCATGATCGCGGGCGACGTGAAGTACCGCTTCGTTATCGATATGGCAACGCTGAAGGTTTAAACCTTCGCACCGAGCTCCGCCGAGAGCCGTGCTGTGACCCCTTTGATCAGGGGAATCAGCTCGGCCATTTTTTCCAGTGGCATATAAGGCACGGTGCTGGCGATGCTGATGCCGGCAACGATGCGCTTGCTGGCATCACGAATGGGCGCCGCCACACAGCGGATCGACGGTTCGTTGTCTTCCAGGTCGAAGGCGTAACCACCCGCCACGTACTCGACCATGCGCTGCTGGAACTGCTCCCAGGACTGCTCCGGGTGCTGCGGCCAGAATAGATTTTTCCCACCCGCTGGCAGGCTGACTTCGTACAGCCGCTGCCACTCTTGCGGCGTGTCATCGAGCATCAATGCCTTGCCGATCCCGGTGCGCGCCAATGGCATGCGATGACCGACCCGCGAACGCATTTCCGGGCCATTGCGCCCCGGATTCTTGTGCAGGTACAGCACTTCGTCGCCTTCACGGATCGCCAGGTGAATGGTGTCGCCGGTCAATGCCGACAACTCATCCAGGTAGGGCCCGGCAAGAGTCACCAGCGGCAACTCTTCGCGCGCCTGGAAACCCAGCTCGATCAGCTTCGGCCCCAACAAATAACCGACTTGCGGCACCACACGCAGATAACGCTCGTCCACCAGGCAACTGGCCAGACGATGCGTGGTGCTACGCGTCGTGCCGATCAGCCGGGCGATTTCCTTGAGATCGCGGGCGCCACTGGCCACGGCCTGAACCACACCCAAACCACGAAGCAGTGTCTGGGTACCGGTCGGCGCGGCGTCCTTGGCGTTTTTTGGGGCGTCTTCCTGCATATCCAGCCTTTACCGTTGAGCGAGTGAACGGGCGGCATTATGGTCGCCCGACCGCTGCGACTACAACTTGATACGCTCGACCTTCCCGACCAGCAGCACGTAGGAAAGTGCACCGATCAACGCCAGCACCGCGATATAGGTGATTGCTGGCGCAAACGAATCACCGGTGGCCAGGAAACCGATAACGATCGGCGTGGTAATGGCCGACAGATTGCCGATGAAATTGAATACCCCGCCGGTCAACCCGAGCAGTCGTGCCGGCGCCAGCGTTGACACCAGCGACCAGGTGATCGAGGCCAGTCCGTTGCCGAAGAACGCCAACGCGAGGAAAGCAATCACCAGCGGTGTCGACTCGACGAAGTTGGCGCCGATAATCGAGGTGGAAATCAGCAAGCCGCCAATGATCGGCAACTTGCGGGCGAAACCCACCGTGTAACCGCGACGGATCAAGAAGTCTGAAAAGAACCCGGAACAGAGCACGCCGACGAAGGCGGCAAGAAACGGCAGCGAAGCCAACAAACCGGACTTGATGAAGTCCATGCCGCGATATTTCACCAGGTAGGTCGGGAACCACGTCAGAAAAAACCACAGCGTCGAATTGAGGCAAAACTGGCCGAGGTAAATACCCCACAGCTTGCGTTTGCTCAGAACAATCCCGAGGTCGGTCCAGCTGAATTTGGCTTTGACCCTGGCTTGTTCAGCCTGGATATCCACCAACCCGCCGCCCTCGCGGATCAAATCGATTTCGGCGTCGTTGGCGCCGTTGAAATCTCGTGGTTCGCGATACACCGCGTACCAGATCACCGCCCAGAGAATGCCCACCACACCGGTACTGACGAACACCATGTGCCAGCCATATTGATGCTGCAGCCAGGCCAATACCGGTGTCAGGAACGCCAGACCCACAAACTGCCCGGAGGTATAGAAACCGATTGCCGTGGCGCGTTCGCGCTCGGGAAACCAGGTGGTGACCACGCGGCTGTTGATCGGGTATGCCGGTGCTTCAAGGGCACCGACGGCCATACGCAAGACGAACAGTGCGATGAAACTGGCCGCAAAACCGAGCATCACCGTGGCGACCGACCACAGCAGTAAGGCAACGCTGTAAAGGATGCGCGGCGGAACCCGATCCACCAGCCAGCCGCCGGGGATCTGCATGGCGGCGTAGGTCCAGCCAAACGCCGAAAAGATCAGCCCGACGTGAATCGGATCGATACCCAGCTCGCTGGTCAGCGCCGGTGCCGCGATCGACAGGTTGCTGCGGTCCAGATAGTTGATCACCACGGTGATAAACAGCAGGACCATGATGAAAAAACGCTTGCGACTGGGCGTCACCAACGACGCCTGCCCGGTGAGGGTTTGCGGTTGCATGGGGAGTGCCTCTTCTTATGTTTATTGAGGTCGAATTGAAGGCTTGCACTGCACCCTTGTGGGAGCGAGCTTGCTCGCGATGGCGGCTGTTCATCCAACAATGATGTCGACTGACACACCGCTATCGCGAGCAGGCTCGCTCCCACAGGGGATGGGGGGTGAATCAGAGATCGATCACCACTCGGCAAAACTGCCATCGGCATGGCGCCAGATCGGGTTGCGCCAGCGATGGCCGACCGCCGCGCGTTCGATGACGTATTCCTCGTTGATCTCGATTCCCAACCCTGGGCCATTCGGGATTTTCACGAAGCCTTTGTCGTAGTCGAACACCCGTGGGTCCTTGACGTAATCCAGCAGGTCGTTGCTCTCGTTGTAGTGGATGCCCAGGCTCTGTTCCTGGATAAACGCGTTGTAGCAAACCGCGTCCAGTTGCAGGCACGCCGCCAGTGCAATCGGGCCCAACGGGCAATGCAGCGCCAACGCCACGTCGTAAGCTTCGGCCATGTTGGCGATCTTGCGGGTTTCGGTGATACCGCCAGCGTGCGACGCGTCGGGCTGAATGATGTCGACGTAACCTTCGCTGAGCACGCGCTTGAAATCCCAGCGCGAGAACAGGCGCTCGCCGAGGGCAATCGGCGTGCTGGTCAGCGGCGCCAGCTCCTTCAGCGCTTCGTAGTTTTCGCTGAGCACCGGTTCTTCGATGAACATCAGTTTGTACGGGTCGAGTTCCTTCATCAGCACTTTGGCCATCGGCTTGTGCACCCGACCATGGAAGTCCACGCCGATGCCGACGTTCGGGCCCACGGCATCACGCACGGCCGCGACGTTGGCCAGCGCCAGGTCGACTTTCTCGAAGGAATCGAGAAACTGCAGCTCCTCGGTGCCATTCATTTTCACCGCCGTAAAACCACGCTCGACCGCTTCTTTCGCAGCACGCGCGGTGTCCGCCGGCCGGTCGCCGCCGATCCACGAATACACGCGAATCTTGTCGCGCACCTGGCCACCGAGCAAATCGCTGACCGACACCCCCAAGGCCTTGCCCTTGATGTCCCACAACGCCTGATCGATACCGGCCAGCGCGCTCATGTGGATTGCGCCGCCACGGTAGAAGCCGCCGCGGTAGAGCACGGTCCAGATGTCTTCGATGTTGCGTGGGTCTTTGCCGATCAGGTAGTCGGACAATTCTTCGACGGCAGCCGCCACGGTGTGGGCGCGACCTTCGACCACGGGCTCGCCCCAACCGGTCACGCCCTCGTCGGTTTCAATCTTGAGGAAGCACCAACGCGGGGGAACGATGAAGGTGGTCAGTTTGGTGATTTTCATCTTTGTCTCTCTTATTGGATGCAGCGCGCTCGGCGCCAAAAAGTCTTAACGCAGAGCATTCCATGCAGCGACATACGCCTTGGCGTTCACGGCCACGTCTTGCGGGCTCATGCCCGGTTTGAACAACCCGGAACCCAGGCCGAAGCCTTTGACACCCGCATCGATAAACACCTGCATGTTGTCCGGCGTGATCCCCCCGACCGGCACCAGCACGGTTCCTGCCGGCAACACCGCGAGCCAGGCTTTCACAACGGCCGGCCCCATCTGCTCGGCGGGAAACAGCTTCAGCACATCCGCGCCTTCGGCCAACGCGGCGAACGCCTCGGTCGGCGTCGCGACACCCGGCGACAGGAACAACCCTGCGGCCTTCGCCGCGCGCAACACCTTGGCATCGCTATGCGGCATGACAATCACCTGCCCACCCGCCGCTTTCACCTGCTCGACCTGTTCCGGCGTCAGCACCGTGCCCGCGCCGATCAGGCAATCGACGGGCAAGGTACTGCGCAGGATGCGGATACTTTCGTACGGCTCTGGGGAATTGAGCGGCACCTCGATGACGCGAAATCCGGCGGCGTAAAGGACGTCGCCAATGGCGGCCGCTTCTTGCGGGCGCAGGCCGCGCAGGATCGCGATCAGTCCGTTTTGCGCCAGTGCTTGCTTGAGCATGTCAGACCTCCAGTCGGGTTTAACGGGATGGGGTTTGTGTGATCAGTCCGGCGGCGACAGCCAACTGCCACAACCCGCGTTCGGTGGCTTGTTCGGCCAGCGTCACCCGAGCAAAACCGCAGGCATCGAGGGCCCGGCTGTAGCGGGCGCAGAGTTGGGAGTTACCGATGAGGACGATTGAAGGCAGATGAACGCTGTTGCGCCGATGCCTCAAAACACTGGCCAGCGCCGACAGCTCATGGCCGATCAGTAGACCGGACAGATAATCCGGTTGAGCCGTGGCGCTCAGTTCGCCGGTCAGCCCCAAACTGCGGGCACTGAACAGCGTCGACAGCGGACCGATCTCGCCGTCCGTGGACAAGGCCACCTGCACGCCACGATCAAAAGCCTCGCCATCAAACGACGCCCCGCGCTGTTGGGTGCGCCCGAGAATGCTGTGTTCACTGAGCACGGCGAACACTTCGCCGGTCATGAACGTATCGAAATGCACGATGCAGCCATCGGCCACTTCCACCCATTTCGAATGACTGCCCGGCAGCCCGATCAACAGATCAGCGCTCGCCCCGTTCAGCAGATTCTGTAGCACGCCGAGGACCTGGGTTTCTTCGCCACGCATCACATTCGGCAGACGCGAACGCTGAATCACACCCGGCACGATATGCACATCGACACCGCGCAGACTGCGCACGGTTTGTAAGGACATTCCGAGGTTAGCGACGTTCGCCGGTGTGTCGCGGTAAGCCGCTTCGCGCCAGCCCTGCGCGCTGCCAACCATGCCACAGGCAATCACCGGCAAATCCGGTTGCGCGTCGAGCCAGTCACCGCAGGCCTCATCGAACGCCAGTTCAAAACCGTCAGCGCATTCCCGACCGGCGATGACTCGCGGCGTGCGCGGCAACTGCATGATCCCCGACGACAGCGAACGCTGTTCGAGTACCTGGCCACCCGCGGCAAGTTTGTAAGCACGTAATGAGGTTGTCCCCCAATCGAGCGCGATCAATTGCGCCAGCATCGCTTCACCTGTTTTGTTGATGGGCAGTGAGTGAGCTGGACTATAAACCCGGACGCGGTAAAATCTCAATATATAAATATCTATCCCATATTTTGGGATACAGTCAAAAGATCGCAGCCTTCGGCAGCTCCTACAGATTCGGTGAACGCCGCAATATCGCGGTCGAACACAAACCCGTGTAGGAGCTGCCGAAGGCTGCGATCTTTTAAGGGTTCAATTGCCCGCGGCAAAATCCCTTAACACCGCCCCATCCATCCGATACCGAACCCACTCTTCCTGCGGCTGCGCGCCCAAGGATTTATAGAATTCGATAGCGGGCTTATTCCAGTCCAGCACGCTCCACTCAAAACGCCCGCAATCATTGGCGCAGGCGATTTTTGCCAGGTGGCGCAGCAAGGTTTTGCCTGCGCCGCCGCCGCGCTGTTCAGGGGTAATGTAGAGGTCTTCGAGGTACAGGCAGTTACTGCCCAGCCAGGTCGAATAGCTGAAGAAGAACACCGCAAAACCAATCGGCAGGCTATCGCGCAGGCAGATCAGGCCGTGGGCGGTGGCGCCTTCGCTGAACAGGCTGCGCTCAATGTCGGCGACGCTGGCAATGACTTCGTGGCGGGCACGTTCGTAATCGGCCAGTTCAGTGATGAACGCGAGGATTTGCGGTGCATCGCTGGGGGTCGCCGGGCGGATCTCGATGGTCATGGACGTGCCTTCGTCAAAAGTTGAAAACGCCATACTAAGACGGCGCTCGTCACATGGGAAATTATGGAGCATGTGTAATTGGATGGACTCGCCCAAGCCGAGGCGTCAATGCGCCACGGTGGCAGTCTAAACAGCCAACGACAGCGAGGGCGAGTCCATGAAAAATCATAGTTCGATTGATCAATCCCTGTCTTCTTCCGATTTGTCGGCCTGCACAACCTTAGCGGTCGATCTGGCCAAGCAGGTCTTTCAGGTTGCCGGTGAAGATGTCCTCGGTCAGGTGCGCTACGAGCAGCGGATCAAGTCGCGCGAGGCGTTTTATGAGTTTCTCCACAAGTTACCGCCTTATGTCGTGGTTTTGATGGAGACCGGTCCGGGTGCTCAAGCCTGGGCCCGGCAGTTGCAAGAACAAGGCAATCTGGCGCGGATTCTTCCAGCCGGTTTGGTGGCCACGCATCGCAGCGGGCCAAAAAATGATCGCAACGATGCGCTGGCGATTCTGCGGGCTGGTCGCGATGAAAAAATCTGCGCAGTACCGGTCAAAAGCGTCGCGGCGCTGGCAATGCAGGCGTTGCATCGCGCCCGTCAGGGCTATGTGCGTCGGCGCACGGCTGTCAGTAATCAGATGCGCGGCCTGCTGCTCGAGCACGGCGTGGCCTTGGCGCAGGGCGATGTTGCGATCAGCCAGAAAATTCCGCGGGTACTGGAAGATGCTACCCAGCCGGTGCCGGGCCTGCTGCGTGAACTGATCGACGAACTGTTGGCCGAGTGGCGCCATTTGGGCGAGCGCATCAGCGTGCTGACGGGACGCCTGGAAGTGGCCGCCAACGCCGACATGACGGCGAAGCGACTGATGACTGTGCGCGGCATCGGCCCAGTCACGGCCACGGCACTGGTGGCCAAGGAAACCAAGCCTGAGCGATTCCCCAATGCCCGCAAGTTTGCCGCGTACTTTGGCATGGTGCCTGACCAGCACAGCAGCGGGGAGACGGTCCGGCTAGGGGATATGACCAAGCGAGGCGATGTTTATTTACGCAGCCTGATGATCCAGGGAGCCCATGCGGTGCTGCAACAACTACGACCTGATTCCCAGCAACCCGATGACCGCCGCTTGTTGCGCTGGATGAGCCGGCTGGGCCGTAAGGAGGCTGCGATCAGGCTAGCCAACCGCAACCTGCGAATCGTCTGGGTGCTTTTACAGAATGATCAGACTTATCGTCGCCACGCTGGTGATGGCCAGCAAGCGACAATGAGCCACTGAGCGAAAGAGTTCTGTCACCGAGGTACTAACTGTCCGACCCTTTGCTGAAAAAAATTGACCCCAGGTAAGACCGGCGTGGATTGATGCCTAAGCTGCTACTGGCCTTCGAGGCCTGACCGTAATCGGCATACCACGAGCTTTTCCAATTTTGGCCAGAAGCCGAAGACGGCTTCCACGAATAGGCCTGATACATAGATGCAACGGGGCGACGGTTTTTCAAAAGCGGGTAGACAGTGGGGGGCGAGTCCATACATAGCAGCTGGCGAAGCCTGCGTCCGGCTGCGTGTAGGAGCGAGCTTGCTCGCGATGGTCGTTCAGCCAAAGAAAATGTGTTGGATGTTCCATCTTCGCGAGCAAGCTCGCTCCTACACGCAGCCGGACGCAGGCTGCTACAAGATGCTGCCACAAATGTTTTGAGCGCATTACTCCGGCCATCACTAACCCTGGAATCGATAACTTCGGACCTAAGATCGGCGCCTTGCATGATAGATAGATGACACTCACCGTTATCGGGTCAAGGAACTGCGTCATGTCTACCGCACCACCGCAAGTCTCCAGCAGGTTATTCGGCCTGTTCTGTCTCGCCAGTTATTTGCTGTCACTGTCCTATGGCTCGACGTTTTTGCTGTCGCTGTTGATCGGCTCACGTGGCGGTAACGAACACGATGCCGGCAGCGTGATTTCGGCGGCGATGCTCAGTACGTTTGCGGCGGTGATTGTCTCCGGGCACTTGTCCGACTGGCTCGGCGCGGCGCGCTCGATTGCGGTGTTCGGCGTTCTGCTGGTGGCTGCCAGCCTGGGCTTTGCACTGACACCGGGATTCGGCTCTCTGCTGCTGTTTTTCGGGCTGTTGCTGGGGCTGGGTTGGGGCGTGTTCTACACACTGGGGCCGATCATTGTGGCGAGCCTGGTGACGCCCGCTCAACGCGCCAAATACTTTGCGTTACTGTCGGGCAGCATGATGACCGGGATCGGCAGCGGTCCATTGCTCGGCCGCGCTGCCAGTGCCTTCGGCTATCCGGTGACGGCGGCGTTTTACCTCGCAGCGCTGGCAAGCCTTATCGGCGTTTTGCTTTTTTGGCGACTGGATGCGCAGCTAAAAAAAGCGCCTTCTCCCACCGCCTCAGTCGCAGGAATTTCCTGGCGCGCCACCGCACAGGTACTGTCCTCCAGAGCGGTACTCCCGATCATCATGGTCGGCCTCGGCGGGTGCGTATTCGGTGGCCTGTCGAGTTTTCAAACCAGTTACGCGGCGTCTCGTTCGCTCGATTACTCATTGTTCTTTTTCGGCTTCATGGGCGCAGCGATCAGCAGCCGACTGTTGATCGCCGGGTTCGTGGTCAAGCGCGATCCGTTGCGTGCGTCCTGTCTGCTGTCAGGACTGATGATGGGTTCGATTGTGCTGTTCGGTTTCGTCGTCGACGGAGGCTTCAGTTACGTACTGGCGGCGATGATGCTCGGCGTCGGATACGGCCTGACCTATTCAGTGATCAACGGCCTCGCGGCCAATGAAGCACCGCACGGCACCACCTCACAATCGTTGCTGCTGTTCAGCCTGTCCTACTTTATCGGCGTGTTTGGCTTTCCATTGCTGGCCGGGAAAATCATCGTGGAGCACGGAATGGCGACGTTACTGCTCACGGTGCTGGTGGTCGCCCTGCTGAACTGGCTGATCACCGTGGGGCGGTTGATCTGGCGCCGGGTCGCCAGCACCAAAGCATTGCAGCCGACCTAGACCGTTCGTCGTTCATCAGGCACCAATTCAAATCGGGGGCGGACCAATATCAGGTAAGGACTCTATTAAATGGAGACGACACCATGATCACGTCCAGGTTGACCGCCCTCGCGCTCGCCACCCTGCTGTCCTCTGCGGCCTTCGCCGCCACCATGGCGTCTGGCACGGGCCCGACCAACCCTGTCGAAAAACCGAAAGCGCCCGCCATCCAGAGCGCACCGGGCATGAACACTGAGGGGGCGAGCATCGACAGCAGCCTGCCGCCGGCCACCGGCACTGATCCTCGTCTCCAGGGCAACGACACGGGCCGTCAAGGCGGCACGAATATGCCGGACACCCGGACGCCCGATAACGCCGACACCAGCAAGAAAACCACCACCAGTGGTTCGGGTTCCGAAGGCGGTGCCAGCCAATAATTCACCGTCGCGAACGACTCGCCAACCCTATCCACATCCATGAAGAGGTAACCATGAACGTCGATAAAAACCTTGAGAAAGAAGTCCTGACCCGCCTGCTGCACGCCCACCCGAGTGGTTTGGGCAAGGAGGTCCTGGACAATTACCGGGGGGAGAAAGTCGTGGCCAGCACCCTCGCCACGCTGCAGGATCGTGGGTTGATTCAGCAGGGTCATGTGATCTGTAACGAGGCCGGCGAGCACTCGCTGCAACTGCCGATCAAACTCAGTGCCGCGGGTGTTGAGGCTGCACGCAAGCTGGATGCGTAGACGCTGAACATCAAAAGATCGCAGGCTACGCCAGCTCCTACACAGGGGTATGCGTTTTCCTGTAGGAGCTGCCGCAGGCTGCGATCGTTAGATCCCGAATGTAGGAGAAATCCCATGCCTCGTGGAAGCAAAGTCAAATACACCGCCGAGCAGAAGCGCAAAGCCGAGCACATCGAAGAGAGCTACGAGCACAAAGGTGTCTCGAAGGAAGAAGCAGAAGCTCGCGCCTGGGCGACGGTGAACAAACAGTCGGGTGGTGGAGAACGCAAGGGTGGTTCCGGACGCAAGAAACCGGCGAGCGCCAAGTCGGAAGATCGCAAGGAATCATCGCGGCGTGCGGCGGCCAGCCGTGAAGGTCAGCCGCGCAACAGCAAGGTTTCGCGTGATACCCAGACTGTGGACAGTTTGAGGAAAGAAGCGCGGGCGAAGAAGATTCCGGGGCGGTCGGGGATGCGGAAGGAGGCGTTGATCGAGGCGTTGCGCAAGGCTGGTTAGGGTAAGGATTTGTGTTGAATTGGAGGGCCCTTTCGCGAGCAAGCCCGCTCCCACATTTGACCGTATTTCTTTCGGAAGAACTCGGTCGAATGTGGGAGCGGGCTTGCTCGCGAAAGCGTCAGATCAGTCGCCGAAAGTCTCCCGGATAAGTTTATCCACTTCAGCAATTCCCGGCGAAGTCGCCGGCCCCCAGCGGGTGACCGCAAGTGCCGCCGCCGCATTCGCCCGCCGCGCCGCTTCAAGCGCCGACAACCCTTGCGCCAACCCGGCCACAAACACCCCGGCATGCGCATCCCCCGCGCCGTTGCTGTCCACCGCTTCCACCTTGAAGCCCGGCACATGCTGACGGTCGCCACGCTGGTTGATCCAACACCCTTGCGGGCCATCGCGAACCACCATCAACACGTCGGCGGGTAGAGACTCGGTCAACCGATCCAATGCTTGGGCAATGTTCAACGCCCCGGTGAACCGCAGCGCCTCAACACGGTTGCTGGTCCACAGATCAATGCGCGGCGACAACGCCTGCATCAACGGTGCATCCGGCGAATCGACCAGAGGGCCCGGATCGAACACCACCTTGATCGCCTTCGGCAAACCGACAACCCACTCCACCAGCGCCTGAGCCTTGCCGCCATGCAGCAGGCTGTAGCCGCTGACGTAAACGTAGTCGCCCGCCTCGGCCGGCACGCTCGCCAAATCCTCGGCCGTCAACTCGCCTTCGGCGCCGATGTACGAAATGAAACTGCGTTCAGCCGACGCATCGGTCACGGCCACGCACACGCCCGTATCCCGTTCGGCACGCTGAGCGATGCCGATCCGAATGCCTTCAGCGTTCATGGCCTCGCGCGCCAGATCACCGAAACGACCGGTGCCATGACGACCGAAGTAGACCACCGGCAAACCATTACGCCGTGCAGCAGCCATCACATTAAATCCGCCGCCGGCTTCAAAACTGGCGGACTGCGCCAGCACATCGCCGCCCGACTGAGGCAGTTTATCCACGGCCATGACCAGGTCGATCATGACCTGGCCAGTGTGTAGCAATCTAGGCATGAGCAGTCTCGGTCATCGCGGCACGACGATCCTTCGCCCCACCAAGAACAAAATAAATCCCCCCCGCCACCAGGAACGTCACGATCCAGCCGAGGCCGTTATGCCCCAGCCAGGAGTCGGACAGGAACCCGCGGAACCAGGTAGTTTGTTCAGTGGTGCCGATGGTGGTGAAGCTGAAGCCCAACGCGATCGCCACCGCCCACGCCCCCAATGCGCGCCACTCGATGCCAGCGCTATACCAATAAGCACTGCTCGGGCTGACGTCCAGCAGGTCCTTGGGGCTGTAGTAATGACGGTGAATCAGGTCCACGACGAAGATCCCGACCCACGCCGTGATTGGTACTGCCAGCAAGGAAATGAAGGTAATGAACGGACCATAGAAACTGTCGGCGATCAGCATGAAGTAAATCGAACCGGCAAAGATGGCGACGATATCAACCACCACCGCGTAGACGCGCTTGACCTTCAGGCCAAGGGTCAGCGTGGTCAAACCGGCGGAGTACACCGACAGGTTGTTCGACAGCAGCAATCCACCGAACGCGGTGATCAGGTACGGCACGGCCATCCAGGTCGGGAGCATGTCGCGGATCGCGACGATCGGGTCAGTGGCCGAAGCCAGGTCGTTGTTACCCACCGACAGCAGGCCGCCAAGGGTGATCAGCAACACCAGCGGGATTCCCGCCCCGAAGGCCGCCGACGCCACCAGGCGCACAGCGTTGACGCTGCGGTGCTGATAGCGCGACATGTCTGCACCGGCGTTGGCCCAGCCAATCCCGGTGCCGGCCGCCATCGTACCGACACCGATGATCATTGCGCTCAACGGTGCGGGGGTGGCGTTGAACACCGCGCTCCAGTCGATGGTGGCGCAGAGGAAACCTCCGACCAGAATGTTCAGTGCGCCGAATACGTAAGTGGCCCACTTCTGGATGACCAGTAACGTCGCATGCCCGAGGCCGGACACCGACAAGGTCAGCAACACGAAAATCGCGATGAAGATCAGAGTCAATACCGGCGCGCTTTTGGCTTCCACCGGCGAGCCAAACAGGATCGAGCACAGCGACAGCAACACGAACGCTGCGGTGGTGGTGTTGACGGTCTCCCAACCCAGGCGCGACATCAGCGAGACCAGGGTCGGCGCGATGTTACCGCGTACGCCGAAGATCGCTCGCGACAGGGTCAGGCTCGGCGCGCGACCACGACGACCGGCGATGGAGATGATCCCGACCACAGCGAAAGAGCCCGCAGCGCCGAGGATCGCGACGATAATCGCCTGCCAGATTGCCAGGCCGCGAAAGGCAACCAGCGTGGCGCCCAGCGGCAGGCCGAGGATGGAAATGTTGGCTGCGAACCAGACCCAGAACAGTTGCAGCGGGTGACCGCTACACTCGGCCTCCGGTACCGATTCGATGCCACGGGTTTCCAATTGCCCGGCGCTTGGCCCGGCGTTCGATGAACTCATGCGATGCTCCTGTTGCCATTTTTGTGATTGTGGGCAATTGCGGAAGTCGACCTGTGTGTTCCTTTGCGGGTGAAATTTCAAGTAGGTGGCGCGCCCTTCGCGAGCAAGCCCGCTCCCACAGAGATAGCGCAAGCCTTACGGTACGCACAGTATCTGTGGGAGCGGGCTTGCTCGCGAAGAGGCCAGTGCTGTCAACGCAAGGCCAACAGCCCCTGCACCAGCGGTTCCAGTTCCAGATCGTTAACGGCTTTGACTTGCTCGATCATCGCCACCGGCCAACTTTCCAGTCCCAGGCAGGCCCCGAGCATGGCGCCGAGTATCGCCGCGATGGTGTCCGTGTCGCCGCCTAAACTCGCGGCCATGCACAGCGCTTCGAAGGCGTTCATTTCGCCGATGGCCACGTGTTGGGCCAAAGCAAACGAGACGACGACCGATTCCTGGGAGGCCACCGAGGTGCCAATCACGTCGTACATCAGGTCCGCCAGTAATGCCTTGTCGCTGTCGACGCTGAGGGTCCGCGCCCAACTGATACGCGAGGCGATGCGTCCGCCTGCGACCCAGTGGCCATGGCTTTCAGCTTGCTCAGCGATTTGCTGACCGAGGTTTAACGCCGCGCCCAGGTCCATGCCGTTGATGCCGGCCGAGACCACGGCCGCCACCGCCGCCGCGCTGGAAATACCCAGCGTGGTGTTGTGAGTGACCTGGCAGGCCTGCACCACCGCGTTAATGAAGCGTTCAGGATCGGCGATATCCGCCGCAATCCCGACCGGTGTGATGCGCATCGCCGCGCCATTGGTGGTGCCGTAGCGTCCCGCGTCTTCCGGCGAATGACCGGCGAGAATCATCTCGATCGCGTGTTTGGTCGAAGGACCGAGCAAGTCTTGCGAGCCCTTGGCCTGCATCCCGGCTTCCCATTCGATCAGCCGTTGGGCGAGCACTGACGGTTCGATCCGGCCCGCGCCGTCGATCAATAACTGACCGACCAGAATCGCCTGTTCGGTGTCGTCGGTGATCGAGCCTTTGGGCATGTTGGCCGCAATGGGTTGATCCGGGCCGGCATCTTCGAGCCCGCTGATCTCACCGAAGCGTGCCTTGATTTCGGCGCGACTCAGGGATTGCGTCGGCATGCCCAGCGCATCCCCCAGCGCCAATCCGTAGAACGCGCCGAGGGCACGATTGAGCGCGGTCACTGTGACGTTCCAAATTGCAGGTGCAGTCGGAAGTGCACAGGGTCGAGCAAGCTTTCGACCTGCTCCATGAAGCGGTTTTTTCGGTCATAGGTGGTGCGCAAGGCTTTGAGAAATACCGTGCCGACCGGGCGACCGAGCAGCTTGGCGTCTTCGGTATTCAAGGGTTCGGCGCCGATCCATTGATCGCCGCGCTCACCAATGTAGCCGTAGGCGGCCAGGGTAATGGTCAGGGAATTATCGATCAGACCGACACGCGGCAGGCTTTCCAGACCTCCGGTGGCAGGCATCAACGAGCGTTCGAGGGAGACCAGCGTGCCGTCGTTGGAGCGGCGGCGACGGTCAAGGGTGATGAACTGATCGGTGCCGAAACGCGACAGCAGGTCAGGACGGGTGACCGCCTCCAGCCGCAGCACTTCGGTATTGATCAGCGCCCCACTGTCGGCCAGCGCCTGAGCCCAACCGTTGCGCTGGTCGAGCACCACACCGTCGAACGTGACAATGGAACCGACACCGCTTTGGGTCGCGATGTAGTGGCGCCGTTTCAGTTCGGCCAGGGCTTCACGCAGCGTGCCTCGGCTGACTTTGAACTCTTGAGCCAACTGATGCTCGCCCGGCAACAACAAGCCGTCCTCCATGAGGCCGCTTTCGATGCGCCGGATGAGTTCGTCGACCACCCGTTGTTTCTTGTCAAATCGTACCTGTCTAATCATGTACAGCGTGATAACCGAAACGAGATGGGCCGAGCAAGAGGTATTTAAGGGATGTGACCGAAGGGGCGGGATCAAAGCCCCCTCCTACATTAGATTTGTGATCAATTACGGCTCAAGACCGATGGGAAAAAACTCACCACCGCTCCACACACCCAACCAGCGCTGCCCGTCGATTTCCCGGGTCACGGCCAGCTCCACCAGCTGGTAGAACACGTTACGATGAATAAGGGCTTCGAGGTTGGTACGCACATGCACATAGGGTGCAGGTTCTTGCGTCACTGGATCGATCACCACGCGAATGGGGTGTTCGACGCCTGCTTCGGCCGTCTCGTCGACATTCGTGGTGAAGCGCAAGCGCTGCGCTTCACCCTCGCCTTCAACGTCCACGGCAATCGCCACAAAGGGCGCATCGTCGACCTTGATACCGACTTTCTCGACCGGGGTGATCAGGAAGTAATCATCGCCATCGCGGCGAATAATGGTGGAGAACAGCTTGACCATCGGCTTGCGCCCGATCGGCGTACCCAGGTAGAACCAGGTGCCATCGCGGGCGATGCGCATGTCGATGTCGCCGCAGAAGTCAGGGTTCCACAGGTGGACCGGCGGCAAGCCTTTGGTTTTGGGGATTTGCCCCAACAAGTCGATGGCTTTTTCCGGACCGCTCATGCTGCTCTCCTTTGAGTTATTGGTCGCTGAGGCCCAGCAGGCTGCGTGCGTATTGCGCCAGCGGCGGGCCCATCAGGTCTTCTGGTTTGGTGTCGTGGAACGTCAGTAAACCGCCACGACTCTTGATACGCGCAGTATCAATCAAATACTGGGTGCTGGTCTCGATCAACATGATCTGAATCACGCCGCTGTCGATCCCGAGGCGATCCACGGCTTCCTGATCCAGCCATTCGTCCGAGTTGCCGATACGGTCATCGGACTTGGCAAAACGGGTGTAGAGCAAGTAATGCGCACCGGCAGCACGGGCTTCACTCATGGCTTGGTCGAGGCCTTCCGGCGTTTGCGCGCGGCGGACCATCGGGAAGTATTCGACAAAGCCATCGAACGCGACTTCGGCGATCACGTTCGGTCGCGGGTAGATGACACTGCCCGGCGGAACGAAGGCACCCTGGGCGATGTAGACGAACGAGTCCGGCTGGATACGGAGATTGTTTACGCGGCGACTGTCGCTGTGATCCAGCAGCCCTGCGTCGCTCATATGGTAGCGAGTCCCTTCAGCCAGATCGCTGACATTCATGCAGCCACCAAGCGCCAAAATGGCCAGCAGCAAAACCAGGCTACGCATCCTACCCTCCAGAGGCCGGTGACGGAAAACCGGCGAATGGCCATGGAATGCAGCTTCCGCGCCAGCTCAGGAGAAACACAACCTTGTAGCAGCTGCCGAGCCTGCGAGGCTGCGTTCGGCTGCGAAGCAGTCGTGAAATCAGGCGATGCAGTGTTTCAGGAAGACCGCGCGTTCAGATTTTACGACTGCTGCGCAGCCGAACGCAGCCCTGCAGGCTCGGCAGCTGCTACTAGTCTTGCTTAACCGCCGATGATCTTCATGATGGTCGCGCCACCGGAGAACGCCACTTCCTGCTTGTCGCCCAAGGCTTTCACCAAGAGTCGTTGCAAGGCCGGCAGCGCCTGATGACGAGGCTTGTCCAACAAATCGCCGACATAGTGACGATTGCTCGACGACAGGCAGCCATGCAGCCAGCCCGTTGATGACAAACGCAGCCGCGAGCAGGTGCGGCAGAAGGGAACGCTTTCGTTGGCGATCACACCGAAGTGGCCCTGCCCCGGAATTTCGTAGCGCACCGCTGTCGCGTCGACAGGCGCATCGGCTTGAAGATACTCGTAGCGCTCGCCAATCAGGCTCAGCAACTGCTGAAGGCTGACGAATTGCTGGAGGAAGGCATTGGAGTCGCTGGCCAGGTGGCCCATGCGCATCAACTCGATGAAACGAAGCTCATAGCCGCGCTCCAGACAGTAATCGAGCAGCGGCATCACCTGATCGAGGTTCTGTCCGCGCAACGGGACCATGTTGACCTTGATCTTGAGGCCGGCTGCGCTGGCCTGGTCCATGCCGTCGAGCACGGTCGCCAGGTCACCGCCGCGAGCAATGCTGCGGAACGCACTGGCATCCAGGGTATCGAGGGAAACATTGATGCGACGAATGCCGGCATTCACCAGCAGGGGCAGTTTTTTCGCCAGCAGCTGACCATTGGTGGTCAGACTGATGTCGTCCAGGCCCATCTGCCCGACGGAGTTCATGAAGGTTTCGAGTTTGGGACTGACCAGCGGCTCGCCACCCGTGATACGCAAGCGTTCAATGCCGGCGGCTTCGATCAAATACGCCACACCGCGCGCCATGGCTTCGGCTGACAATTCATCCTGCGCAGCCACCAGTCGCTTGCCGTTGGGCACGCAATAGGTGCAAGCGTAATTGCAGGCTGAGGTCAGACTGATTCGCAAATTGCGAAAACGCCTGCCTTGACGGTCAACGATCATGGATCACTCCGGCGATAGAAAATTCGAACCCGCAAAACTTGACTCACAAATCAAGTTTTAGCAAGTCCCATGCCTGAGTATATTCCTGCGGTCACGCGCCATGTAGCGAAAACATTGCGCAATCAAACAGCTGAATGGCTCAGCTGCTCGGGGTGTCGGTATCGCGCTTGCGCTTGTTGCCCATGCGCACGCCGATGTCCATCAGAAACTGGAAGAAGCCTTCCTGATCTTCCAGCACATTGCTCCAGAATGGCGAGTGATACAGCGCGACGGCGCCATGCACCAGCGCCCAGGATGCGCAGTAATGGAAGTAAGGCGGCACGTCTTCGAGCTTGCCTTCACTGATACGACCCTTGATCAGCAGGGTCAGGCGCTCGAAATTCGAGGCACGAATCTTGTGCAGTTCCTCGACCATCTCCGGCACCTGGTTGCCCTTGACCACCTTTTCTTCCAGGCGATCGAACAACCGATAGCGTTGTGGGTCGCGCATGCGGAATTCGAAGTAGGCCCGGGACAGCGCTTCCTTGTCCTTGTCGACATCGGCCGAATGCAACAGCTCATTCAGATCGCGCTCGTAATCGAGCATCAGGCGCAGGTAGATCTCGGCCTTGGATTTGAAGTGCTTGTAGATCGTGCCTTTGCCGATACCGACGGCATCAGCAATCATCTCGACGGTGACACTGTCTTCACCTTGGTCGAGGAACAGCTTGAGCGCGGTATCGAGAATTTCTTGCTCGCGGCGACGAAACTCACGGACCTTACGAGGTTCTTTATGCATAAGAAAAGGTCTGTAGGGGTCAAAATTCGAAGCCGCGTATTATGCCTAACTTGCGCAAAAATGCACGGATCATCCGACCATATATGTGTTTCTTGATGAATTCCGACAGGGTCGTGAGTTGATGAGAACTCTTCCGAAGCGGCTGTATTCCAAAATTGTTTAAAAACCGGGGCCGGTAAACTGGACTCGGCGCAATACTGATCAATACTTGAACTGTCGGCGGGACATCTCCCCCAAGTGTTACGCCGATATTGGTACCAACGGACCGCGTACCATTGTTTTACTCCTAATGGTCTTAACCCGGATTCACCCCCCAGAACCCGGGTTTTTTTTGCCTGCGATTCAGGCGACCAAAGCCCTCGTAGGAGCTGCCGCAGGCTGCGATCTTTCCCGGCGTTACGCCGATGCTCTGACGTGCGCCAACGGAAACAATCGCTTGAAGTTCTCGGTGGTCTGCTCGGCAAACCGCTCGTAGGACTCACCGCGCAGCATCGCCAGGAATTCTGCCACTTCCCGCACATATTGCGGCAGGTTCGGCTTTCCACGATGCGGGATCGGTGCAAGGTAGGGCGAATCGGTCTCCACCAACAGGCGATCAGCGGGCACTTTGCTGGCGACATCGCGTAACGCATCGGCATTGCGAAAAGTGACAATGCCGGACAGGGAAATGTAGTACCCCATATCCAGTGCAGCCTTGGCCATTTCCCAGTCTTCAGTGAAGCAATGCAGCACGCCCGCCTGCGGCAGCGCAGCTTCACGCAAGAGGCTCAATGTGTCGGCGCGGGCGCCACGGGTGTGGATGATCACCGGCTTGCCTGTCTGCTGCGCCGCTTGCAGGTGCAGGCGAAACGACGCCTGCTGCAATTCCGCTGCTTCCGGCTCGTAGTGATAATCCAGGCCGGTTTCACCAATCGCCACCACTCGCGGATGATTAAGCTCCTGCAATAGCCAATCCAGTGCCGGCGCGGCACCCGGTTGAACGTCCAGTGGATGCACGCCAACCGAGCAGTCGACGTCGTCGTAACGCTCGGCCAGGGCTTTGACGTCGGCGGCGTTATCGACGCTGACACCGATGCACAGAAAGTGCCCTACCCCGCGCTGACGCGCCGCATCAAGGGCAGCGTCCAGGGAGCCGTCGTGGGCGGCGAGGTCAAGGCGATCAAGGTGACAATGGGAATCTACGAGCATAAAAGGGCTGCAACTTACATCGTATGAGTGGGACGGTCGGATTTCAGGGCTCCGGCCAGATGGGTTTCGATTCGACTGCGCGCGGTGTTGTCGCCTTCATTGAACTGCACGCCGACCCCGGCGGCCCGGTTACCTTGAGCACCTTTAGGGGTGATCCAGGCCACCTTGCCGGCGACCGGAATCTTTTCGGCGTCATCCATCAGGTTCAGTAGCATGAATACCTCATCGCCCAACGTGTAGCTTTTGTTGGTCGGAATAAACAGGCCACCGTTCCTGATGAACGGCATGTAGGCCGCGTAAAGCACGGACGTGTCCTTGATGGTCAGAGACAAAATGCCGTTACGCGGTCCCGGATTGACGACTTCATTCATGCTGACCTCCACTGCTGACGCTCAGAGTCTAGGCTCAGGCGGTCACTTCTGGGTAGGTAAACCCGCCCACTGCACCAACAACGCCTCCAGCAACAGCACCCGATTCAGGTTGGCTTTGCTCATGACTTTTTGGCGTTGGGCGAGGATCCAGTCCTGAATAGACAGGACTTTGTCCTGACTGGTTTTCTGCGCCAGGTACTGAATCACCTTGCGCATGTCCGCCAGCCCCAACCCTTCTTCATCCTGGGTCAGCTGATAGCGCAGGATCAGGCTCGACCAGTCGCAGAACCAGTCGAACAACAGCAACAACGGAATCGCATTCCAGCCTTCAGCCAATTGAGTCGGCGATTGCTGCTGTTTGAGCAACTTCTTCACGCCATCGACGACCAGCGCACGCTGTTCGCGCACGCCCTGAGTCTGCAAACTGACCGCAGCCAGTGGCGAGCCGGCAGCCAGGGTCAACAATTCGATGCGCTCTTCTTCCGAACAGTCCGGCAAAGCCTTTGCCAGCCAGGCAAGACTCATGGCCTCGCCGGGCAGTGGGCAAGCCTGCTGCACGCAACGGCTCTTGATGGTCGGCAACAGTCGACTGGTCTGGTGGCTGACCAACAGCAAAACGGTATCGCCAGAAGGTTCTTCAAGGCTTTTGAGCAAGGCGTTGGCGGCGTTGATGTTCATCGACTCGGCCGGCTCGATCAGCACCACTTTGCGGCCGCCCATCTGCGAGGTCTGGACCACGAAGCTGACCAGATCACGAACCTGATCGACCTTGATCGCCTTATCGGCTTCTTCCGGCTCCAGAATGTAATTGTCGGGATGACTACCAGCCTTCAGCAACAGGCAGGATTTGCATTCGCCGCAGGCGTCCTGCGCGGTCGGACGCTGGCACAGCAAACTGGCCATCAACCGTTCGGCCAACGCTCGCTTGCCAATCCCGGCCGGGCCGTGCAGCAGATAGGCATGAGCATGTTGCTTGCGGCCCGCCAACTGCTGCCAGAGACTGTCCTGCCACGGATAGGCTTCAGCCACGAGTCAGCTCCAGCAGACGCGGCAGCAAGGCATCCAGAGACAGCTGAACCTGCGCCAGCGGTTGGGCGGCATCGACCAGGACATAACGCGCAGGATCCGCTTCAGCGCGTTTGAGGAAGGCACTGCGCACAGCATCAAAAAAGGTTCGGCCTTCGAGTTCGAAGCGGTCCAGCCGTCCGCGAGCACTCGCCCGGGCCAGCCCCACTTCCACCGGCAGATCAAAGATCAACGTCAGGTCCGGGCGCAGATCACCCTGGACAAATGTTTCCAGCGCCGCGATGCGCTCCAGCGACAAACCGCGGCCACCGCCCTGATAGGCATAAGTCGAATCGGTAAAACGATCACACAGCACGACCGCGCCACGCGCCAGTGCCGGGCGAATCACCTCGGCCAGATGCTGGGCTCGTGCGGCGAACACCAACAGCAACTCCGTGTCCGGATTCATCACTTCGTCGACCGGCGCCAGCAGCACCTCGCGGATCCGCTCGGCCAACGGTGTACCGCCCGGCTCGCGGGTCAGCACCACCTCGATACCGGCAGCGCGCAGGCGCTCGGCCAGGTACTCGCGGTTGGTGCTCTTGCCGGCTCCTTCCGGGCCTTCCAGGGTAATAAACAAGCCAGTCACAGGCAGTCCTTAATCAGAGTCATTGCGGGCTTTGCGGCGCGGTTGCATCCGGTTCAGGCACGGGTGCGGGTGCGGGTGCGGGTGCAGCTGAAGGAGCAGGTGCAGGTGCAGGTGCAGCCGCGGGTTCTTGCGGCACGACCGGTGGTAGTTCTTCGGGCGCAATGTCAGGCGAAGCCGCAGGAATCGATTCCTGAGCTTCCTGAGCGTCCGGCGCCTCTGGCGCAGTCGCAGGCGCCGGGCTGGAACGGTAATCGGCGCGACGCTTGAGCTGGAACTCACGCACCGCATTGTTGTGTGCATCCAGGTCATCGGAGAACACGTGGCTGCCATCACCGCGAGCAACAAAGTAGAGGCTGTTGCCGGCGACCGGATTCAGCGCCGCATGAATGGCTTCACGACCGACCATAGCAATCGGCGTCGGTGGCAAACCAGAAATCATGTAGGTGTTGTAAGGCGTCGGTTCCTTGAGGTGAGCGCGGGTCAACTTGCCGCTGTAACGGTCACCGAGGCCGTAGATCACCGTCGGATCGGTCTGCAGCAACATGCCAATCGCCATGCGCCGCACAAAGACGCCAGCAATTTGTCCGCGCTCTTGTGGCACACCGGTTTCCTTTTCCACCAGCGACGCCATGATCAACGCTTGATACGGTTCGGTGTACGGTGCGTCAGGGGCGCGCTGATCCCATTCCTTGGCGAGGACCTCGTCGAGGCGATCGTACGCTTTTTTCAGCAGATCGACGTCGGTCATGCCACGCACGAAGCGGTAGGTATCCGGGAAGAATCGCCCTTCCGGAAAGATTCCGGTGTGGCCCAGCTTGTTCATCACTTCGCTATCGCTCAAGCCGTTCAGCGTCTGCTCAAGTTTTTCATCCTTGGCCAGCGCCGCACGCACCTGATGGAAATTCCAGCCCTCGACCAGGGTCAGGCTGTACTGAACCATTTCCCCGCGCTTCCACAAGTCGATCAGGCCTTCGACGGTCATGCCGGGCTGCATGCGGTACTCGCCACTGTGCAACGGTTGTTTGCCCAGATTGAAGCGCCAATACACGCGCAGCCAAAAAGCGTCCTTGATGACGCCTTTGGCTTCGAGTCGATAGAAGGTGCGGGTGGGTGTCGTGCCTTTCGGCACATTCAGCAGTTCTTCCTGGGCGATGTTCAGCGGCTGTTCCAGCGCTGAATGGATCTTCCAGGCCGAAGCGCCCAGACACAGCCCCGCCAAAACCAATCCGGTTTCCAGCAGCAGCAAGAATTTACGTCTCACGTATCAAGCATCCAGTAGCGCGCGGGCAATGATTTGGAGTTTACGGGTGAGCGGCCCAACCGGCCAGCTCAGTGCGGCATACGCGCGTACAGGCCAGACGCCATACACGCTGTTGCAGACAAAGACCTCATCCGCCCATTGCAGCTGTTCGAGGGTGATGTCGGTGATTTGCGTGGGGATCCCCAAGGACTCGGCTTGAAACAATAATTCAGCACGCATCACGCCTGCCACGCCGCAGCGTTTGAGATCGGCAGTGATCAACACGCCATCGCGCACCAGGAACAGATTACTGAACACGCCTTCGATCACGCGCCCGGCCTGATCGAGCATCAAGCCTTCGGCGTGCTCGGTGTCCTGCCATTCGGAACGGGCAATCACTTGCTCAAGCCGATTGAGATGCTTGAGGCCGGCGAGCAGTGGTTGTCTGGAAAGTCGTGTCGCACACGGAAACAGACGAACGCCCTGCTCCGCGTGAATAGCAGGATAAGCGACCGGAGGATTGCCCTGCAGAATACGGCGCGCTTGTGCCGAGGGATCCGGCGCGTATCCGCGCAGGCTGTCGCCGCGTGTGACGATGAGCTTGAGCACACCCTCACCCAACACCGCGGCATAGGCCTGCAGTTCACTGCGGATCAACGGGTGATCGGCAGTGATTGCCAGCCGCGAGCAGCCATCTGTCAGACGCGACAGATGCCGGTCCAGCAACAGCGGCTGCCCGCCACGCACAGCAATGGTCTCAAATAGACCATCGCCGTAAGCCAGGCCGCGATCCTTCAGCGACAACGTGTCAGCCGGCTGACCGTCGACCCAGCTGTCCATCAGTCAGCGAACCGACGGAACACCAGCGAGCCGTTGGTACCACCAAATCCGAAGGAGTTGGACAGCACCACATCGATATCCATGTTGCGCGCAGTGTGCGGCACGAAATCGAGGTCGCAACCTTCGTCCGGCTCATCGAGGTTGATGGTCGGTGGCGCCACCTGGCTGTTGATCGCCAGCACGCTGAAGATCGCTTCGACCGCGCCCGCCGCACCCAACAGGTGGCCGGTCATGGATTTGGTCGAACTGACGGCCAGTTTATACGCGTGATCACCGAACACCGACTTGATCGCACAGGCTTCCGCAAGGTCGCCGGCCGATGTCGAAGTGCCGTGGGCGTTGACGTACTGAACCTGATCGCCATTGATCTTCGCATCGCGCAGGGCATTGGTGATGCAGCGTGCAGCACCGGCACCATCGGCGGGTGGCGAAGTCATGTGGTAGGCGTCGCCACTGGTGCCGAAGCCGATCAGCTCGGCGTAGATGGTCGCGCCGCGAGCCTTGGCGTGCTCCAGCTCTTCAAGAACCAGTGCGCCAGCACCGTCCGACAACACGAAGCCATCACGGCCCTTGTCCCAGGGACGGCTGGCGCGGGTTGGCTCGTCGTTACGGGTCGACAGCGCGCGGGAGGCACCGAAGCCGCCCATGCCGAGGCCGCACGCGGCCATCTCGGCACCGCCGGCAATCATCACGTCGGCTTCGTCGTACATGATGTTGCGTGCCGCCATGCCGATGCAGTGCGTACCGGTGGTACACGCGGTGGCGATGGCGTAGTTAGGTCCCTGTGCACCCAAGTGGATGGACAGAAAACCGGAAATCATATTGATGATCGAGCCAGGCACGAAAAACGGAGAAATCCGTCGTGGGCCGGAATCATGCAGGGTGCGGCTGGTTTCTTCGATATTGGTCAGTCCGCCAATACCTGAACCCATGGCCACGCCGATGCGCTCACGGTTGGCGTCGGTGACTTCCAGACCGGAGTTGCGCACAGCCTGAAAACCTGCGGCCAGACCGTACTGAATGAACAGGTCGAGCTTGCGAGCTTCCTTGACCGACAGGTATTCCTCGACATTGAAGCCCTTTACCGAGCCGCCAAAACGGGTGGAATAGGCAGAAAGGTCGGTGTGTTCGATCAGACCAATGCCACTGCGGCCAGCCAGAATGCCCTGCCAACTGCTCGGCACATCCGTGCCCAGTGGCGACAACATACCCATACCGGTGACTACGACGCGTCTACGCGACACAGCACTCTCCTTTTTCAAATGACGACTTTGCATCAGGCCTAAAGAAAAAACCGCACGCCGTAATGGCAGTGCGGTTTTTCCATGACAGCAAGCAACGATTACAAGCTATTAAGCCTGATGGTTAGTAACGTAATCGATTGCGGCTTGTACAGTAGTGATCTTCTCAGCTTCTTCGTCAGGGATTTCGGTCTCGAATTCCTCTTCCAGAGCCATCACCAGCTCAACGGTGTCAAGGGAGTCGGCACCCAGGTCTTCGACGAAGGAAGCAGTGTTGACCACTTCTTCTTCTTTAACGCCCAGTTGCTCAGCAACGATTTTCTTGACGCGCTCTTCGATGGTGCTCATACCTTGTTTTCACTCCTAATGGACAAATTCAGGCAGCTGGCCAGTGGGTAAGTGTATAGAAAGACTTTTCAGTTTTTCAACTGAAAGCTTCACTCCTCAAACCCTGTAGCCCTCTGCCTATAAATAGATTGCAGCTTTATAACGGATTTTAGACAGCTCGTATGACATTTTTTTGAAGCAACCCGTCACATTTAACTCATGTACATCCCGCCGTTCACCGGGATTGTAGCCCCAGTAACGTAAGCCGCACCGTCGGACGCAAGAAAAGCGACCACAGACGCGATCTCTTGTGCTTGTCCCAGACGGCCCAGCGGAATTTGCGTCTGCAAGGCTTCACGCTGTGCCTCGGGCAGTTCACGGGTCATATCGGTGTCGATGAACCCTGGGGCCACCGAGTTTACCGTAATCGAACGCGAACCGACTTCACGCGCCAGTGCACGGCTGAAACCTTCCAGACCGGCCTTGGCGGCAGCGTAGTTTACTTGGCCTGCGTTGCCCATGGCACCCACAACCGAGCCAATACTGATAATTCGTCCCCAACGGGCTTTGGTCATACCGCGCAAAACGCCCTTTGACAGGCGGAACAGACTGTTCAGGTTGGTATCGACGACGTCATGCCACTCGTCGTCTTTCATGCGCATCATCAGGTTATCGCGGGTGATACCGGCATTGTTGACCAGGATCGCCGGCGCACCGAACTGTTCCTGAATGCTCGCCAGAACGGTCGCCACGGACTCGTCGCTGGTGACATTGAGTTCCAGGCCAGTGCCTTGAATACCGTTTTCTTTCAGGGTAGCGGCGATGCGCTCAGCACCCGAGGCGGACGTCGCGGTGCCGATGACGATGGCACCCTGACGACCCAGTTCCAGGGCGATAGCCTGGCCGATACCGCGGCTCGCACCGGTGACCAGTGCAACTTTACCTTGCAGACTCATGCAAGCTTCTCCTGATTCAGACCAGCGCTGCACGGGCGGCAGCGAACGCGTCTGGGGTATTAAGGTTGGATGTCGACACGCCTTCGGCGCAACGCTTGTTCAGACCGGCCAGCACTTTGCCCGGGCCGCATTCTACCAATTGGGTCGCGCCCTTGGCGGCTAGCGCCTGGACCGACTCAACCCAGCGTACAGGCTTGTAGAGCTGCTCAAGCAGATCGCGCTTGAGAGTTTCCAGATCGGCCGGCACGTTGGCGCTCACGTTTTGTACCACAGGAATCTGCGGAGTTTGCCAGTCAATCGCAGCAATCGATTCGGCAAAACGCTCGGCCGCCGGACGCATCAGTTCGCAATGGGACGGCACACTGACCGGCAACGGCATGGCGCGCTTGGCACCACGCGCCTTGCAGCCTTCGATGGCGCGTTCGACCGCAGCCTTGGCACCGGCGATGACCACTTGGCCAGGGGAGTTGAAGTTAACCGCGCTGACCACTTCGCCTTGCGCTGCTTCGGCGCAGGCCGCCAGCACGTCGGCATCGTCCAGGCCGAGGATAGCGGCCATGCCGCCCTGCCCGGCCGGAACGGCTTCTTGCATCAGCTGACCGCGACGCTCAACCAGCTTCACCGCGTCGCCCAGACTCAGGCTGCCCGCCGCGACCAGGGCGCTGTATTCGCCCAGGCTGTGACCGGCAACGTAAGCCGGACGCGCACCGCCTTCCGCCAGCCACAGACGCCACAAAGCGATCGAGGCGGTCAGAATGGCCGGTTGGGTTTTATCGGTTTGATTGAGTTGCTCTTCCGGCCCTTGCTGGGTCAGTGCCCACAGGTCGTAACCCAGTGCTTCGGAAGCTTCTTTGAATGTTTCGAGGACAACCGGATGTTGCGCGCCCAACTCGGCCAGCATGCCGAGGGACTGCGAACCCTGTCCCGGAAAGACGAATGCGAGGGAAGCAGACATGTAACAAGCCCCTAATGATCTTGTCGTCGGAGAATTGACGTCCCGCCTGAGGGACGCAAGAAACTGACAGTTGGATGGCCAATTGAATTGAGCGGTCACATTTAAGCATTGTCCGACGAAAACGCCTAAAGCAACAAATCCTCCAGACGACCGTGAATCCGTTCCGGCAGGTTTTCCTGTATCTCGATCAACGCTCGCGAGATCGCACTCTGAAACCCTTGAACCCCGGCTGAGCCATGGCTTTTCACCACAATTCCCTGCAACCCGAGAAAACTTGCGCCGTTGTGCCGTGCAGGCGCCAAGTCGGCTTGCAGACGCTTCATTAGCGGTAACGCCAGCGCCCCAACCATTCTCGACCCGACACTCTTCTTGAACAGCGCTTCTATGCGCCCGGCAATCATGGTCGCCAGGCCTTCGCTGGACTTGAGCAGAATATTGCCGACAAAACCGTCGCACACCACCACATCCGCTTCGCCACGGTACAGACCGTCACCTTCGACAAAACCGATGTAGTTGATGCCACGGGCAGCCTGCAACAACGTGGCCGCCAGCTTGACCTGCTGATTGCCCTTGATGTCTTCGGTGCCGATGTTCAGCAGCGCCACGCGCGGACGCACAATGCCGAGGGTTTCTGCCGCCACCGAGCCCATCACCGCAAATTGCAGCAAATGCTCGGCACTGCAATCAACGTTGGCGCCCAGATCAAGTAATTGGCAGTAGCCCTTCTGCGTCGGAATCGCCGCCACCATCGCTGGCCTGTCAATGCCCGGCAAGGTCTTGAGCACAAACCGCGACAACGCCATCAATGCACCGGTATTACCGGCGCTGACGCAGGCCTGGACCTTGCCATCACGCAGCAACTCAAGCGCCACGCGCATCGACGAATCGGGCTTGCCACGCAAGGCCTGGGCAGGCTTCTCGTCCATGGTGATAAATTCGGACGCCGGCGTAATCGACAGGCGCGAGCGATCCACAGCCGATTGGCCGCTGAGCAATTCTTCAAGAAGAGAGGGTTGACCGACGAGGGTCAGGTGCAGCGAGGGTGTAGCAGACAGACAAGCAAGGCTGGCCTGAACAATGCTGCGGGGACCGAAGTCCCCGCCCATTGCGTCAATCGCGATGACTTGAGCAGACAAGTGATTACTCGTCAGCGCCCTTGTCGATCACTTTACGGCCACGGTATACGCCTTCTGGCGATACGTGGTGACGCAGGTGAATTTCACCGGTGGTTTTTTCTACAGACAGAGTGCTTGCCGTCAGGGCGTCGTGCGAACGACGCATGTCACGGGCAGAGCGGGATTTTTTGTTCTGCTGAACAGCCATAATTGATTAACTCCTAAACGTTTGGGTCACGCTTTAACTGCGCCAATACACTGAACGGGTTGGACCGCGTTACCTCGTCCTCGCTCGGTTCGGGCTCATCGAGACCCGCCGGCTGCTGGCATTCTTCCGGATGATGAGCAGGCACAATGGGCAAGGCGAGCAGAAGCTCCTCCTCGATCAGTGACTGCAGATCCAAAGGATCTTCGCCCAGTTCCAGCACGTCATAACCTTTCGGCAACGACTGGGTATTCGCACCCTCCTTCACCACAGCATAACTGCATTCGCTATGGATCGGCAGGGTGACCAGCTCAAGACAACGCTGGCAAACCATTTTGACCTCGGTGTCGATAAAACTGTGGATTACCACAGACTTACGTTCATCTCGTTCAAAAACGAATTTAGCCTGCACCGTACCGACAGTATCGGAAAGCGGGTCGCAGAGTCTCTCCAAATCGGCCAGCAGCAGTTCACCTTGAAGGGTGGTGCCACGATCAGCCAATTTGCGCGGGTCAACGTGAGGTGGAATCGGGTCATTCAACATAGGCGCAGCATTATAGGGATGCCCCCAGCCATGTCAAAGGAAATTCAGCCCTGTCCGTCACTTGGAAGCCTCGCTAGAATTCGTGCCTGCCTTTTGGAGATGCGCATGCTGCCTTTATTACTCGCTTCAAGCTCGGTCTATCGCCGGGAATTGCTGGCCCGCTTGCAGCTGCCGTTCACGTGCAGCTCGCCGGACATCGACGAAAGCCATCACCCTGACGAGTCGGCCATCGAACTGGTAAAACGCCTCGCCGAACAGAAAGCACGCGCACTCGCTGGCACGCATTCCGCTCATCTGATCATCGGCTCCGACCAGGTCGCCGTACTCGGTGAGCGGATTATCGGCAAACCCCACACCTTCGAAAAGGCCCGCGAACAACTGCTGGCGTCCAGCGGCGCCAGTGTGACCTTCCTGACGGGCCTGGCGCTGCTCAACAGCCAGACCGGTCATTGCCAGGTCGACTGCGTGCCCTTCACCGTACACATGCGCACACTCGACACGACACGCATCGAACGCTACCTGCGCGCCGAACAGCCCTACGATTGCGCTGGCAGCTTCAAAGCCGAAGGTTTGGGGGTGAGCCTGTTTCAACGCACCGAAGGCCCTGATGCCACCAGCCTGATCGGCCTGCCGCTGATTCGCCTGATCGACATGCTGCTGAGCGAAGGTGTGCAGATACCTTGAAGATCAAAAGATCGCAGCCTGCGGCAGCTCCTACAGATGGACGCACCCCCCCTGTAGGAGCTGCCGCAGGCTGCGATCTTTTGACTTAAAAAACCGGCCCCAAAGGCCGGTTTTTTTGTACAGCCAGAGAATCAGCGCAGCGACGGACCGTGAAAGCCCATCCACATTGCCAATTGCTCCGCCACACTGGCACCGAGCTTTTTCGAGAAGCGATCAAACGTTGACTCCTGAACGGTGAAGTCCACCAACTCTTTCTCGCCAATCACATCGCGCGCTACCGAACTGGCATTTCCCAAGCCATCGATCAGACCCAGCGGCAACGCCTGCTCGCCATTCCAGACCAACCCGGAGAACAGCTCCGGATGCTCCTTGTCCTTGAGACGCTCGCCACGGCCCTGCTTGACGCTGTTGATGAACTGCTGATGAGTGGTATCGAGCACACCCTGCCAGAACTGAGTTTCGTCAGGCTTCTGCGGCTGGAACGGATCGAGGAACGATTTGTGCTCGCCAGAGGTGTAGGTGCGACGCTCGACGCCCAGCTTCTCCATGGTGCCGACAAATCCGTAACCGGCCGCCGTCACGCCAATGGAACCCACCAGGCTCGCCTTATCGGCGTAGATCTGGTCCGCCGCACTGGCAATGTAGTAAGCACCGGAGGCACCCAGATCCGAGATCACCGCATATACCTTGGTATCCGGGTGCAGGCCGCGCAGACGGCGGATTTCGTCGTAGACGTAACCCGACTGCACCGGACTGCCGCCCGGGCTGTTGATGCGCAGGATGATACCCTTGACCTTCTCATCCTCGAAGGCCGCGCGCAGGCTGCCGACGATGTTGTCGGCGCTGGCCGGCTCCTTGTCGGCGATCATGCCGGTCACGTCGATCAACGCGGTGTAATTGGCACTGCGGGTGGCGGCTTTTTCCATGTCCATCAGCGGTGTGAACAGGATCAGCGCGCCAAACAGGTACACAAAGGTCAACAGCTTGAAGAAAATCCCCCAACGGCGCGACCGGCGCTGCTCCTGCACACTGGCCAGCAGGGTCTTTTCCAGTAGCTTCCAGCTTTTATCGTCACCGCTCTCCGCGCTCGCCTTCGCGGGCGCTTTCCATTCGTCGGTCATGACATCTTCCCCAGCAAAATCCGATTAAGCCCGCTGACTCAGCCAGGCATGCAATTCTGAAAAACGGTCGATGGACAAGGCCGGCTCGAACAGCTTTAACGCTTCAATCGATTGAGCGCCGTAACTGACCGCTACTGAATCCATCCCGGCGTTGCGCGCCATCTGCAGGTCAAACGATGAATCGCCGACCATCAACGCTTGCTCCGGGCGAACCCCGCAATGGGCGAGGATTTGCTCGAGCATCAGCGGATGCGGCTTGCTGGCGGTTTCATCGGCGGCACGGGTGATGTCGAAATAACGTTCCCAGCCGTGCGTCTTCAGTACCCGATCCAGCCCGCGACGGGCCTTGCCGGTGGCCACGGCCAAATGATAACCCTCGGCGCGAAACGCCTCCATCGACTCGACGACACCTTCAAACAACGGCGAAGGCACCGCTTCCGCAGCGATGTAGTGATCCGCGTAATGCTCGCGAAACGCTACCAGCTCGGTATCGCCGATTTCGGGGTACAACGTGCGGATCGCTTCCGGCAAGCCCAGGCCGATGATGCCTTTGACGGCAAAATCATCACGCAACTGAAAGCCGGAACGCTCGGACGCGACGTGCATCGCCTCGACAATCCGACCAATGGAGTCAGCGAGAGTGCCGTCCCAATCGAAAATCAGCAGCTTGTAATCAGAGGGGTGCACTCAGGCGCTCCACGGTTTTAGCCCACATCTCGTCGACGGGCGCCTGCAACTTCAACTCACCGCCATCCGGTAGCGGCACAGTCAGCATGTAGGCGTGCAAGAACAGGCGCTTTCCGCCCAGGTCGCGAATTTCTTTACTGAAATCGTCATCGCCGTACTTGGTGTCGCCAGCGATGCAGTGCCCGGCATGCAAGGTGTGGACGCGAATCTGGTGGGTTCGGCCAGTGATCGGCTTGGCTTCGATCAGGGTGGCAAAGTCGCCAAAGCGACGCAGGACCTTGAACACGGTCACAGACTCCTTGCCCTCCTCCTCGTCGACCTCGACCATGCGCTCGCCGGAGCGCAGATTGCTCTTGCCCAGCGACGCACGGACTTGCTTGATCGAGGCTGCCCAGTTACCGCGGACCAGCGCCATATAGCGCTTGTCGACGCCATCGCCGCGCAATGCCGTGTGCAAGTGACGCAGCATGCTGCGCTTTTTGGCGATCATCAGCAGGCCGGAGGTGTCACGGTCGAGACGGTGAACCAGTTCGAGCTCCTTGCAATCCGGACGCAACTGACGAAAGGCTTCGATCACGCCGTAGGTCAAGCCACTGCCACCATGAACCGCAATGCCGCAAGGCTTGTTGATCACGATCAGCGCCTTGTCTTCGTAGACAATCGAGGCTTCGAGTCGTTGCAACAGGCCCTGGGCCAGCGGCACCGGCTCGTCGCGCTCGGGCACGCGAACCGGCGGCACGCGCACGATATCGCCCGCCTGCAGCTTGTATTCGGGCTTGATCCGACCTTTGTTCACCCGCACTTCGCCTTTGCGCAAAATGCGGTAAATCAAGGTCTTGGGCACGCCTTTGAGCCGAGCGAGAAGAAAGTTATCAATACGTTGGCCGGCATATTCCGGCGAGACCTCCAGCAGTTGTACGGCTGGGGTCGAAGGGGCTGTAGTCGTCATGGCGCGGATGATAACAATTTTTTATGGAATTGAAGCACTTAATCATTGCTGCTATAGTCGCGAACGTCGCCAAAAGCGGCCTGGACAGCGGACTAACGGTCAAAAACCGGCCCTGACCAACGCAATTCACCAGGACGCGAGGCCGTCCTACGGGGCTTTTGCTACGTAACGGTGGAGTTTGCAGGTGTAACGAGCGCAGGTGACATGAGGCCTGAAGCATGCCGCAAAGCAGAGTTTTCACTCGCCTTGCGAGCAAATATTCACGGCCAGTTCACAAAGTGCAGTCAGCTGCAAACGACCCCGAGCGAACGCTTCGGAAACAACGCCTAAATTAGCCATGATGCGTGACCTCCCCTTTCGGAGCTCACGGTAAATGCCAACCCGCTGCGGATTCTGCGCGCGGCAGCACCCGAATTATCAGGGATACGTGTAGGGTGGAGATGCACAACCGCTGGACTGTGTAGCAATAGGCTTTACCAAGACGCTTCATCTCGTCCACAGCCGCTGGTTGATTCCTCCTCCTGACTGAGTGCTTAAGTAGCCACAGCAAGCAGGACGCGTACGTCGCGACGCTGGCCCAATTGGTCGGGGTTCGCTAGACACTGGAGTGTCCAACCACTCCTGACGCACCTGACACCGACCATGAGAAGTCGTGTGTGCCGAACGCCGTTTCCGGCAGCCCGGAAACCGACGGTACTACATGAAAAGAATGCTGATTAACGCAACTCAACCCGAAGAGTTGCGCGTTGCACTGGTAGATGGCCAACGCCTCTACGACCTGGACATCGAATCCGGTGCACGCGAGCAGAAAAAGGCCAACATCTATAAAGGCCGGATTACTCGCATCGAACCAAGCCTTGAGGCTGCCTTTGTCGATTTCGGCTCTGAGCGCCATGGCTTCCTGCCCCTCAAAGAAATCTCCCGCGAATACTTCAAGAAAGCCCCTGAAGGCCGCGTCAACATCAAGGACGTCCTGAGCGAAGGCCAGGAAGTCATCGTTCAGGTCGAAAAAGAAGAACGTGGCAACAAGGGCGCCGCCCTGACCACGTTCATCAGCCTGGCCGGTCGTTACCTGGTTCTGATGCCGAACAACCCGCGTGCCGGCGGTATCTCCCGTCGCATCGAAGGTGAAGAGCGCAACGAACTACGTGAAGCCCTGAACGGCCTGGTTGCTCCAGCCGACATGGGTCTGATCGTTCGTACTGCCGGCCTGGGCCGCAGCAGCGAAGAAATGCAGTGGGACCTCGATTACCTGCTGCAACTCTGGACCGCCATCAAAGAAGCCTCGCTGGATCGCTCCGCGCCTTTCCTGATCTACCAGGAAAGCAACGTGATCATCCGTGCTATCCGCGATTACCTGCGCCAGGACATCGGCGAAGTGCTGATCGACAGCGTGGAAGCCCAGGACGAAGCCCTGACCTTCATCCGCCAGGTGATGCCGCAGTACGCCAGCAAGATCAAGCTGTACGAAGACAGCGTTCCGCTGTTTAACCGTTTCCAGATCGAAAGCCAGATCGAGACCGCTTTCCAGCGCGTCGTTGAACTGCCTTCCGGCGGCTCCATCGTTATCGATCCGACCGAAGCCCTGGTGTCCATCGACATCAACTCGGCGCGCGCCACCAAAGGCAGCGACATCGAAGAAACCGCGCTGCAGACCAACCTTGAAGCCGCCGAAGAAATCGCCCGTCAGTTGCGTTTGCGCGACATCGGCGGCCTGATCGTCATCGACTTCATCGACATGACCCCTGCCAAGAACCAGCGCGCCGTGGAAGAGAAAGTCCGCGAATGCCTGGAAGCCGACCGCGCTCGCGTGCAAGTCGGTCGCATCTCGCGCTTCGGCCTGCTGGAAATGTCCCGTCAGCGCCTGCGTCCATCCCTGGGCGAAAGCAGCGGCATCGTCTGCCCGCGTTGCAACGGCACCGGCATCATCCGTGATGTTGAATCGCTGTCGCTGGCGATCCTGCGCCTGATCGAAGAAGAAGCCCTGAAAGACCGCACCGCCGAAGTTCGCGCACAAGTGCCGATTCCGGTTGCAGCCTTCCTGCTGAACGAAAAACGCAACTCGATCACCAAGATCGAACTGCGCACCCGTGCCCGCATCGTCATTCTGCCGAACGATCACCTCGAAACGCCGCACTTCGAAGTTCAGCGTCTGCGTGATGACAGCCCGGAAGCCAGCATCAACCAGTCCAGCTACGAAATCGCTGCTGCCGCTGCTGAAGTTGAAGAAGTCCAGCCCGCGGCTGCGACCCGCACCCTGGTTCGCCAGGAAGCCGCGGTCAAGACTGCGCCGGCCCGCGCCAACGCCCCGGTGCCAACCGAAGTTGTCGCCGCCGCCCCTGTTGTCGCACCCGCCGCCGCGCCTGAGCCAAGCCTGTTCAAAGGCCTGGTGAAATCGCTGGTCAGCCTGTTCGCGAGCAAAGAAGAGCCTGCTGCTCCGGTTGTGGTTGAAAAACCGGCTGCCGAGCGTCCTGCCCGCAACGAAGAGCGTCGCAACGGTCGTCAACAGACCCGCAACCGTAACGGTCGCCGCGATGAAGAGCGCAAGCCTCGTGAGGAACGTGCACCGCGTGAAGAACGCGCACCACGTGAGCCACGCGAAGCCCGCGAAGAAACTCCAGCAGTAGCCCGCGAAGAACGCGCTCCACGTGAAGAACGTGCACCACGCGCTCCTCGCGAAGAACGTGCACCGCGCGCTCCTCGTGAAGATCGCAAGCCACGTGGCGATCGTGAAGAGCGTCCGGTTCGTGAACTGCGCGAGCCTCTGGATGCCGCTCCCGCCGCCGCTGCTACCGCTGCTACCGCTGCTACCGCTGAAGAGCGTCCGGCTCGCCCGCCACGCGAAGAACGTGCTCCACGCCCACCGCGTGAAGAACGTCAACCGCGTGCCGAGCAAGCCGTTGCCGCTGTTGCCGAAGAAGAACTGCTGACCAACGAAGAGCAGTTGCAGGAAGACGGTCAGGATGGCGCCGAAGGCGATCGTCCACGCCGCCGCTCCCGTGGCCAGCGTCGTCGCAGCAACCGTCGCGAGCGTCAACGCGATGCCAACGGCAACGTGATCGAAGGTTCGGAAGAATCCGAGTCCGCCGAAGGTAACGAAACGGCCGAAACCAGCGAAGCGCCAAGCGCTGCCGATCTGGCCGCCGGCCTGGCGGTTACCGCAGCCGTTGCCAGCACCGTGATCAGCGCTCCAGCCGAAGCACAGGCCAACGAGCAAGCCGAACGCGCCACTGCCGCTACGCTGGAAACTGCTCCAGTCGAAGCGCCGGTCGTTGAAGCGACCACTGCGGTTGAAGCAACCGCCGCTCCGGAAATCGAAGTGGCACCGGTTCGCCAGGTACAGCCTGAAGTCGAAGCTGCCGCTGAGCCTGCCGTCATCGTCGAAACGCCTGCAGTGGTTGCAGAAACGGCTGCCGAAACCGTAGCCGAAACAGTGACCGAAACGGTTCGTGAAGTTCGCGAAGAGCAAACCGCGTTCAACTGGGTTGCCGAACCGGTCGCCGCTGAAGCGCCTGCGCCAGTCGCTGAAGCCATGGTCTCCGAGCCAGTGGTTGCTGCTGCAGAGCCAGCACCGGTCGTTGAAGCGCCGGTTGTTGCCGAAGTGGCTGCACCGGTGGTGGAAGCCGCCCCTGTCAGCGCCTTGACCGAAAATGGCCGTGCGCCGAACGACCCGCGTGAAGTGCGTCGCCGCAAGCGTGAAGCCGAGCGTCTGCAGAAGGAAGCCGAACTGGCGGCCGCTGCGGCTCCGGTTGAAGCGGTTGTGGCGGCTGAACCTGCTGCTGAACCTGCTGCTGAGCCGGTTGCATCGGCAATCGACGAAGCACCGCGTTCCGTTCAGAAAGCGGTAGAGCAACACGAGCAAGCCCTGGAAAAAGAGCACGAGCCTAAACCGCTCGCCTGATTCCATCGGCCACTAAAAAGCCCCGCCTGGTGATCCAGGCGGGGCTTTTTTTATGTCCAAGATCAAAAGATCGCAGCCTGCGGCAGCTCCTACAGGATGTATGCGTTCCCATGTAGGAGCTGCCGCAGGCTGCGATCTTTTGATCTTTATACAAACACCAATTTCTCCGGCACATCCACATCCCACAACACCCCGGCATCATCCACCGCCACCTCGACCACTCTCGCCGACGCAAACAACGGCTTGGCCCCACGATCACCCGATAACGCCATCAACCCCGGGCCAAAGTTTCGGCCGAACCCTACCGGATGCCCAAACTCGCCCTCATGCACGGGCACGCTAATAGCGTCATCCGCAACGCCAGCCAGCACTCGTTGAATACTCGATGGCAGGATAAACGGCATATCCCCCAGCACAATCAGCCAGCCACTCAGTTGCGGACACGCCGCTACCCCGGCCGAGATGCTGTCACCCATACCGGTGGATTCAATCAACACCATCTCGAAACCATACGCCTGCGCCATGCGAATCACTTGTGGGCGATCCTCGGTGGTTACCAGCACGCGCCTCTCAAGGCTGGCCGGTAAACTCACCAGCACGTGTTCGATCACCGAACGAACAGCGCCATCTCGGCCAGCACAATCCGCCAGCAATTTGTCCTTCCCGCCCCCCGCCACCTGCCGGAAGCGACTGCCCTGGCCCGCCGCTAACACAATGGCGCCAATTGGCTCACTCATTCGCCCTCCTGCAATAGCTTCTTCTGCTTCAGCTCGACGCCGTTCTTGATTGCGACAATTTCCGCCATCAGCGACAAAGCGATTTCCGCCGGGCTATGGCTGCCGATGTGCAATCCGATCGGGCCGTGCAACCGCTCGATGGCCTGCGCTGACAAGCCAAGCTGAACCAGATTGTCACGCCGTTTAACGCTGTTGACTCGCGACCCCAGCGCACCGACATAAAACGCTTTGGAGTCGAGGGCCGTGAGCAGTGCCATGTCATCCAGTCGCGGATCATGAGTCAGCGCAACAATGGCGGTACGCTCGTCGGTCTGGATGTTCAGCACCGCTTCATCCGGCATGCCGGAAACAAATCGCCCATGCTGCTCTTCCCAGCCGTAGACGAACTCGGTGCGTGGATCGCAGATCAACACTTCAAAATCCAGCAGCCGCGCCATCTCCGCGACATAACGGGACAGTTGCCCCGCACCGATCAGCAATAAGCGCCAACGCGGACCGTAGATGGCGCGCAAGGTCTGACCGTCAAACGTCAGCACGTCGGTCTTGTTCGCCGATTGCAGAACCACTTCGCCAGTCGCGAGATCAAGCGAGCGGGCCACAATTTCATGGGCCCCGCAGCGCGTCAACAATTCAGCGACCCACGCCGGATCACCCACCCGTTCTTCGGTCAAACGCAAGGTACCGCCGCACGGCAAACCAAACCTCGCGGCCTCTTCGCGGGTGACGCCATAGGTAATCAACTGCACTGGCGGCCCTGCAAGCGGAATACGACCGTCGTGCAACCGCGCGATGAGATCGTCCTCGACACAACCACCGGACACCGACCCCATCACCACGCCGTCTTCACGCAACGCCAACATCGCGCCAGGAGCCCGGGGCGCGGTGCCCCACGTCTGGACCACGCTGTACAGCACCACTCGCTGACCGGCGCGGCGCCATTGCAGCACGCTGCGCAGCACGTTCAGATCGACGCTGTCCATCAGGCCTCAGCCTTCTGCCAACCCTGCAGCTGAAAGCGAACCGGCAGGTTGCGGATGCGTTTGCCCGTGGCCGCGAAGATCGCATTGCACAGGGCCGGCGCAATCGGCGGCACACCCGGCTCCCCGACACCGCCCAACGGCACGTTGCCCGGCGGCGTCACCAGATGCACAGCGACTTCCTTCGGCGCCAGGGACATGCGTGCCACTTCGTACATGTGGAAGTTATCCTGCTGAACCTTGCCGTCCTTGAAACTGATTTCCCCCAGCACCGCGTTGCCCAGGCCCATCACACAGGCGCCTTCGAATTGCGAGCGGATCCGCTCGGGGTTGATCTGCGGACCGCAATCCACGGCAATGTCAGCCTTGTGCACGATCAAGGTGCCGTCGTCTTTGACTTCGACCTCGATCACCGCGGCCACATACGTCACGAAGCTGTAATGCACCGCCAGCCCCAAGCCTCGCCCCTTGGGTAATTCACGCCCCCAACCGGCGGCTTTGGCGGCGGTTTCCAGCACGGTGCGCATCCGCGCCGTGTCGATCGGGTAACGCTCGGGCGATTCGCCGTAGTTCCACTCTTCACTCAAGGTGCGCGGATCAATCTGACGGTCCGGGCCGAGCAGTTTGATCTGATACTTGAGCGGATCCTGCCTGGCCTTGTGCGCCAGTTCATCGACAAAGCTCTGAATCGCAAAGCCGTGTGGAATGTTCGACACGGAGCGATACCAGCCAACCCGGGTGTGGATCGTCGCTTCAGGGTTTTCCAGGCGCACGTTTGGGATCGCGTACGCCATGTTGGTGAACCCCATGCCTAACTCGAACGCCGCCTCGTGATTCATACCGGGTGCAAACAGCGCGGTGATGCTCGGCGCGACGGTGCGATGCAGCCAGCCGGACGGCATACCGTCCTTGTTCAGGCTGGCCTTCAGATACTCGGCGGACACGGTGTGGAAATAGGAGCAATGGATATCGTCTTCGCGAGTCCATTGCACCCGCACGGCCTTGCCGGGAAATTCCTTGGCGAGAATGGCCGCTTCGATGATGAAGTCCGGCTTGGACTTACGGCCGAAACCGCCGCCGAGCAACGTGACATTGAACGTGACGTTATCGAACGGAATGCCCAAGCGCTCGCCGATTCGTGTGCGGGTGACTTGCGGTGCCTGGCTTGGGCCCCAGGCTTCACACACGCCATCCTTGAAGCGAGCGATGGCGACCATGGGTTCCATCGGCGCTTGCGTCAGGTGCGGCAAGTAGTAGGACGCTTCCAGGGTGCTGTCGGCGCTGCCCATGGCCTCGTCGATGTTACCGGTGTTGCGCACCACCTTGCCGGGTTTGAGGGACGCGGCTTCCAGTTCCTTGCGGTAAGCGATCGAGTCGTAACTGGCATTGGGACCATCATCCCACTCTATTGTCAGTGCCTCACGCCCCTTGATCGCCGCCCAGGTATTACTCGCCACCACCGCCACCCCGCCCAGCGGCTGGAACTCCGACGGCAGCGGACGACCTTCGATTTTCAGGACCTTGATCACGCCCGGGACTTTCATCGCGGCGCTGGCATCGAAGGTTTTGACCTGACCGCCATACACCGCCGGACGCGCAATCGTGGCGTAGAGCATGCCATCGAAATGCACATCGGCGCCGTAGACCGCGCGGCCATTGACGATATCCGCGCCGTCGATGGCCTTGGTGCCTTCCTTGCCGATGTAGCGGAACTGCGAAGGCTCCTTGAGCCGCACGCTGTCCCGCGCCGGTACTGCCAGCGCAGCGGCAGCGGCGGCCAGAGCGCCGTAGCCCAGTTCACGACCGGTCGGCTTATGGATGACTTTGTGCAGTTGCGCGTGGCATTCGCTGAGCGGCACTTTCCATTGCTCGGCGGCCGCCTGTTCCAGCATGGTCCGCGCGGCAGCACCGCAACGGCGCATCGGCTCGTACCAGTGGCGCATGCTGCGCGAGCCGTCGGTGTCCTGGTTGCCGAAACGCACTTCGTCGCCCGGCGCCTGCTGCACCCTCACCATCGCCCAGTCGGCATCCAGTTCATCAGCCACCACCATCGTCAGGCTGGTGCGTACGCCCTGGCCCATCTCCGAACGGTTGCAGACCACGGTCACCGTGCCATCGGCGGCGATACTGACGTAAACCTTGGGATCATCGATCGCACCGTGGGGCATGCCGTCGGCGCCGAACTTCTTCCCTGTTTCTTCGGCAAAAGCGTCTTGCCAGCCCCAACTCGCTGCCAACACCAGCGCGCTGGTGGCGCCCACTCCCTTGAGGAAACCTCGACGGCTGAGATGACTGAGATTGCTCAGCGCGAAATCATTTGGTAACGGGCTCATGCCTTGGCCTCCTTCAGGTGAGTGGAGGCCTGGCGGATGGCGGTCTTGATGCGGTTGTAGGTGCCGCAACGGCAAATATTGCCGACCATCGCCTCTTCGATCTGCTCGTCGCTGGGGTTCGGATGGGTCTTGAGCAGCGCGGTGGCGGACATGAGTTGCCCGCCCTGGCAGAAACCGCATTGGGCCACGGCAGTATCAAGCCAGGCTTGCTGGACGATTTGCCCGACCGGATCGGCGTGCAGATTTTCGATGGTGGTGACGTTCTGGCCGACTACCGAGCCGATCGGTGTGATACAACTGCGCGCCGGGGCGCCTTCGATATGAACGGTGCAGGCACCGCACAGGCCCATGCCGCAACCGAATTTGGTGCCGTTGTAACCGGCCACGTCGCGGATTGCCCAAAGCAGCGGCATGTCCTCGGTGACATCGAGTTGATGGTCTTGACCATTGAGTTTCAGGGTAATCATGGGCACGCCCGCATAGTTGTAAGGTTATGGGGTCGAGCAATCTGCCGCCTGGGGTGGCGGTTGGCAGCACGCAGATCGACTCAGGCTAATGAGGCTCTCTTATGCGAACGACGATGTCTGCATCGGGCCTTTGATGGTGCGAATGCTTGCATCGTTAGGTGGCTAAGTTAACCCAGCATTAACAAAAAAGCCCTGCACAGTTGAAGGTGTGCAGGGCTTTGAGATCAGTCCGTAAAGCGTAGCTTCAATACTGATTCGGCTCCATTTCCAGATCGACATGGAAACGATCCGAAATGTCTTTCTGGATGCGCTGCGCCAGGTTCAGCAATTGCAGGCCAGTCGCGCTGCCATAGTTGACCAGCACCAGCGCCTGCAACTTATGCACGCCGGCGTCGGCTTCACGGAAACCTTTCCACCCTGCCCGTTCGATCAGCCAGCCTGCGGCCAGCTTCATCCGCCCGTCGGGTTGTGCGTAAGCCACCACGTCCGGGTATTCACCTTTGAGCTGCGCGACCAGCGCCGCTGACACCAACGGATTTTTGAAGAAACTGCCGGCATTGCCGAGCACGGCCGGGTCGGGGAGCTTTTCGTTGCGGATGCTGCAAATCGCCTGGCTGACGTCGGTGGCGGTTGGATGATCGATGCCTTGCTCGGTCAGGCGCTGGCGCACCGGGCCATATTCGAGGTGCAGGTGCGCGGCACGGTCGAGGGCGAAACGAACCCGCAGAATCAACCAGCGCCCTGGTTCCTGTTTGAACAGGCTGTCGCGATAGGCGAAGTTGCATTCTTCCAGGCTGAAGTCGCGCAGTTCGCCGCTCTGGCGATCAAGGGCGGTCAGGCCGGCGAACACGTCCTTGATTTCCACACCATAGGCGCCGATGTTCTGCATCGGTGCTGCGCCCACGGTGCCGGGGATCAGGCTGAGGTTTTCCAGGCCCGACAAACCCTGCGCCAGCGTGTATTGCACGAATGGATGCCAAGGCTCGCCGGCCTCGGCTTCAATCACGACCTTGCTGCCATCATCGCTGAGGAGGCGAATCCCGCGCGAGGCCATACGCAGCACCAGCGACTGGATATCGGCCGTCAGCAACAAGTTGCTACCGCCGCCGATCACCAGCAGCGGCACGTCATGTTCCACTGCATAGGCCAGGGCTTCGCGTACGTCGGCGTCACTGTGGGCCTCGGCAAACAGCCGTGCCTGCACGTCCACGCCAAAGCTGTTGAACGGCTTGAGCGACACCTGGGTCCGAACCTGCAAACTCATAGCCGCCCCTTCAGTTCGATCACCAGCAAATCGCTGGCGCGCTCAATCAGGTCCAGCACCTGTTCGAAGCCGTGTTCGCTGTCGTAATACGGGTCCGGCACTTCTTCGATTTCCGACGGGTACCGACGCAGAAACAAGTCCAGCTCGGCCTTGCCCTTGGCCGGTTGCAGGGCCTTGAGGTGGCGCAGGTTACTGTTATCCATTGCCAGGATCAGGTCGTAGGTGTCGAAATCGGCGCGAGTCACTTGCTGGGCACGCTGGGCGGACAGGTCGTAACCCCGCCGTTTGGCCGCGGCCTGGCTGCGCTGGTCCGGCGCGTTGCCGACGTGCCAGTCACCGGTACCGGCGGAGGCGACTTCGATTTGATCGGCCAGCCCCGCTTCGCGCAATTTGTGCCGCAGCACACCTTCAGCCGTCGGAGAACGGCAGATGTTGCCCATGCACACGAACAGAACCCGCATCAGGCCTCCAGCAGGCGACGAACGCGCTCAAGGTCTTCAATGGTATCGACACCGGGGGGCGGCGCGATCAATGCATCGGCCACGTGAATGCGTACGCCGTGCCACAGGGCGCGCAGTTGTTCCAGGGATTCGGTGTTTTCCAGCCAGCATGGACCCCAGGTGACGAAGTCATGCAGGAAACCGGCGCGATAGGCATAGATGCCAATGTGGCGACGGTACGGCACGCCTTCCGGCAGCGCCTCGCGATTGTTGGCAAACGCGTCCCGCGCCCAAGGCAAGGTGGCGCGACTGAACGTCAGCGCCAGGCCGTTGAGGTCGCTGACGACCTTGACTACGTTGGTGTTGAACAGGGTTTCCACGTCTTCGATCGGCTCGGCCAGGGTGGCCATGCGCGTTTCGGTGTGAGCGGCCAGGTTGGCGGCGACTTGATTGATCACACTCGGCGGAATCAATGGCTCGTCACCCTGGACGTTGACCACGATGGCGTCGGGCGCCAGACCGAGTTTTGCGGCCACTTCGGCCAAACGATCGGTGCCGGAATTGTGATCTTCGCGAGTCAACACCACTTCGGCACCAAACCCGTTGCAAGCCTCGATGATGCGCGCATCGTCAGTGGCGACCACCACGCGCTGGGCGCTGCTTTTGCTCGCCTGTTCCCAGACATGCTGGATCATCGGCTTGCCGGCGATCAACAGCAGTGGCTTGCCCGGCAGACGGGTGGACGCGAAACGCGACGGAATGACAACGGTAAAGGCAGTGGTCATTTATCCAGACGCTCGTCGGTGGTCAGGGTGCGGGCTTCGGTTTCGAGCATCACCGGGATGCCGTCGCGAATCGGGTAAGCCAGGCCGGCGCCCTTGCTGATCAGCTCGGTTTTGTCGGCGCTAAGCTTGAGCGGGCCTTTGCAGACCGGGCAAGCGAGGATGTCGAGCAATTTGGTGTCCATGAGCATTCCCTGGGTAAAAACGGATTTAAGGCAAAAGACGATCCGGCAACAGACGCATCAGCTGCGTATCGAACCAGGCCACGAAGGCCGGTGATGGCGCAGCATCTACCGTCAGGTACCACCAATCGGCGGCTGCGAAGGCACGGCACTTCACCGCGTCCTTTTCGGTCATCACCAATGGCAATGACGGGGTGAAATTCAAGGCCTGGACGCTGTACTCGGCGTGGTCGGCAAACGCATGCGGGACTGGCTGCCAGTGTAGCGTTTCGAGGGTCGTGAAGAAACGTTGCGGATTGCCAATGCCGGCCACGGCGTGCAAGGCCTGACCTGCGGAAAAGTGGTCGAGGGGACGTCGTTCGCCGCTTTTCAGATTGACCAGTGCGGTGGGTTGTAGCTGGAAGGCAAAACCGTCACCGCGATCTGCCGTGGCGCCGTTGTAGAGCACCGCATCGACGCTTTGCAGGCGTTCGACCGGTTCACGCAATGGCCCGGCCGGCAGGCAATGCCCGTTGCCCAGGCCACGGGCGGCGTCGATCAGCACCAGTTCAAGGTCTCGGGCCAGACGGTAATGCTGCATGCCGTCGTCGGAGAGGATCAAGTCCAGTGGCTCGCTCGCCAGCAATGCTTTGACCGCGCTGCTGCGGTCCGGGTCGATCATCAACGGCACACCGGTACGCTGGACGATCAACAGCGGTTCGTCGCCTGCGATATCGGCACTTTGATCCGACTCGACGCGCCACGGCAATTGCGGCGGTTTGGCGCCGTAACCGCGGCTGACCACACCCACCCGCAAGCCGCTGCGCTGGCAGTGCTCGATCATCCACAGAATCAACGGCGTCTTGCCGGTGCCGCCCACCGTGATGTTGCCGACCACGATCAACGGCACGGGGGGCTGATAAATCTCGCCCTCACCCGCCAGAAAGCGCTTGCGCTTACCCATGACCACGCGCCGGTACAGCCATTCCAGTGGCTGCAACAGCTTCAGGGCCGGATGACCTTCGTACCACGCGGCGAGGAAGCGATCGGAGATGGCCATCAGGATGCGGGCGGTGCCGCCTCGACAGTGGTCATGCGCAGGTGGCTGAAACCGAGCTTGCCGGCGGCGTCCATGGCGGTGATGACTGATTGATGCTGGGTCTTGCCGTCAGCACTTATGGACAGTGGCCTGTTGGTGTCACCGTTGGACTCTTTCTGCAGCGCATCCATCACGGTGGCCAGGTCGCTCTTGGGCAACACCTGATTGTTCACCGAAAACACGCCCTCGGCGCTGATGGCGATGTCCAGTTGCTTGACCTGCTGGTCTTCAGCCGGCGAGCCGCTGACCGCTTCTGGCAGATCGACGCGTAATTGGGTTTCGCGGGTAAAGGTGGTGGTCACAACGAAAAACAGCAGCAGGACAAACACCACGTCGATCAGCGACACGAGATTGATGTCCACGTTCTCCCGTTGCTTGCGGCGGAATTTCACGCTTTGCCCTCAGCCAGATCAACGTCACGGTCGCCCTGCACCACTTCAACCAGCTTGATGGCTTCCTGCTCCATCCCCACCACCAGCTCATCGATGCGCCGTTGCAGGAACCGGTGGAAGAATACCGACGGGATACCGACGATCAGGCCCGAAGCCGTGGTGATCAAGGCTTTGGAAATACCACCGGCCAGCACTGCGGCGTTGGTGGTCATGCCCGTGCCCATGAACGAACTGAAGATATCGATCATGCCCAGGACCGTCCCGAGCAAGCCGAGCAGCGGGGCCATGGCGGCGATGGTGCCCAGAGCGTTGATGTAACGCTCCAGTTCGTGGATAACCCGGGCGGCGGCCTCTTCGATGCATTCTTTCATGATCTCGCGACCATGCTTGGAGTTGGCCAGGCCTGCGGCGAGGATTTCGCCCAAAGGCGAGTTGGCGCGCAGTTCCTTGAGTTTTTCTTTATTGAGCTGCTTGTCTTTGATCCAGACCCAGACTTGCCCGAGCAAATGCTCCGGGGTCACACGGCTGGCACGCAGGGTCCACAGACGTTCGGCAACGATCGCCATGGCCGCGATGGAACTCAGAATGATCGGCAGCATCATCCAGCCGCCGGATTTGACCAATTCCCACACAGTGACAGTCCCCTCGAAAAAGTGCGCCACTCTAACATAGGGGGTCGGCGCACCGAAGACCGTGATGTCGCATCCGGTCGGGCATTAATCACTCAAGGTTATTGCACCGAGCGCCAGAAACGCCGTTCCAGACGCATCGTCGAGGGTGGATTGAAGCGTCCAAGCTGCAGACGGATGGCACCCTGCTCGGCGCTGTCATAGATCGCCATGCCGCGTTTTTGATACCGTGCGATCACCGTGGGATGGGGATGGCCAAAGGCATTGCCCTGGCCACGGGAGATCAGCACTGCCTTGGGTTGCAACTGGTTAAGCAGCGCCATGGAAGACGAACTCCGACTGCCGTGGTGCGGCGCCTGCAACCAATCGGTAGGCACGGCCAGCGGACTGTCGAGCAAGGCTCGCTCGGCTGCGCTGTCGATGTCACCGGTCAGCAGCAATCGCTCGCCATTGGCTTCGATTTGCAGGACGCAGGACTTCTGATTGCTGTCGGTGGCGGAAGACCACTGCCAGAGCTCAAACCGCACATCGTCCCAGGCCCATTGCTCGCCGCTCTCACAGGCCTCGGCTTGCAATTCGAGCGGCAAGGCCAGCGGATCGCCACTGCGCACTCGTTTTACCGCCAGACCAGCGGCAACCGCCAGGGCGCCGCCGGCATGATCGGCGTCGGCGTGGCTGATCAACATCAGGTCGAGTTCTTCCACGCCCAGCTTACGCAACGACGGCAGCACCACCCGCGCACCCAGGTCGAAATCACCGAAACGCGGGCCGGTGTCATACAGCAAAGTGTGATGGCGGGTGCGCACCAGGATGGCCAACCCCTGGCCGACATCCAGCTGCCACACTTCGGCAATGCCTGGCGGCATGGATTCGCGCGGTGGAAAAACCAGCAACAGCAATAATGGCCACCCCAGCGGCCGCAACGGTACGCCTCGCGGCAGCAGTAATAGAAGCGCCCCCAGCGCGCCGAGCGCCCAGATCCACCACGGCACTGCCACTGGCACCCACGCCGGCAATTCACCGGCCATTAACGCCAGGCCCTTGAACAGCCAATCGATCAGGCCACCCGCCAGCCACAGTAAGCCCTCGCCCACGTAAGGCACTGGCAACAACAGCGTTCCGAGCAAGGCTGGCGGCAATACCACCAGACTGATCCAGGGTACGGCCAGCAGATTGGCCGCCGGCCCGCTGATGCTGATCGGCAACCCGAGCACCAGTAACAACGGACACAGTCCGATTGCGATCAGCCATTGGGCGCGTGTCCAGGTTTGCCACCAGCGCCAAGGGCCCAGCCGACCGCCGAAGGTGAAAATCAACACTGCCACCGCCGCGAAAGACAGCCAGAATCCCGGTTGCAAACTCGCCAGCGGGTCCAGCAGCAACACACCGTCAAGCGCCAGCAACAGCGGCCACCAAGCGCCGAGGTGACGAAATCTAAGGCGCCACAACAGCATCAGACCGATCATCACGCAGGCCCGGCGCACCGGCACCTCGAACCCGGCCAGCAGCCCGTAACCGAGCGCCGCAGTGAATGCCAGTCCACACGCCCAAGGCAGCCAGGGCAAGCGGTTCGGCCACAGACCATATCGGGCCGCCCCAGCGATCAACAGATACACCAGCCCCGCGAGCAAACCGATGTGCTGCCCGGAAATCACCAGCAGGTGCACGGTGCCGGTGTCTTGCAACACCTGCCAGTCCTCGCGACTGAGCCCGGCGCCATCCCCCAGCACCAACGCCGCCAGCGCCCCCGTTCGCCCCTGGGCATCGACGGCCTGCAAGCGCTGGCGGATGCCGTCGCGCCAGGCCCATCGCGCCTCGGTGAGTCGCTGTCCATCCTTGATGGTCCCGGTAGCGCCGATACGTTGCGCCAACAGCCAGGCGTCGTAATCGAAGGCGTGTGGATTGAGCAGGCCCGCCGGCCGCTTCAATTTCACCGCCAGTCGCCATCGCTCGCCACTGTTGACGGGCGGTCCGTCATACCAGGCCAGGCGCATCAGTTGCGGCACCTTTGCCTGTCGCGACCGGGCACCTGCCAATTCGAAACGAACAACCCCGTCGTTGTTCTGCGGCAGCCCCACCACCCGGCCTTCGACCCAACGGGTTTCGCCATCGAGACTCACCCGCAGACGATCATCCAGCACCCACTGCGCATTCGCGCACGCCCAACTGAGGCCGAACAGGAAAAACGCCAACGGATAAGTCTTGAACGGCAGCAACATCAAGCCGGCTACCGGCAGCAACAGCCACAACCAGACCGGCGGTAATACCGGCAAAAAACGCAAGGCCAATAGACCCAACGCCAGCGCCATCATCCCTGTGCGCATACGCCCGTCCTTAAGAGTCCCCTTCTTAGGCATAGCCGGGTCATCGCACGGCTGTCGTTATTAATTGTCACAAAGTCTGAATGGGCGACTCCTAGAATCCAGACATACTTACCGCCTTAACCGACCGAGAAGCCTTATGCCCCGGCGCTTATTCAAACGCTACATGCCAGACCCGACGAGCATCAGGGAACACAAATCCTTACGCTTTCTCGGCACCCTGCTGCATGACCCGAACCTCTGGCACCTCAACCGCCACTCCGTCGCCCGGGCCATGGCGGTCGGTTTGTTCGCAGCGTTCCTGCCGATCCCGTTGCAAATGCTGGTGGCCGCCATCCTTGCGATCATGGTGCGCGGCAACCTGCCGATTGCGGTGAGCCTGGTCTGGCTGACCAATCCGATCACCATGCCGGCGGTGTTCTACTGCACCTACCAGACCGGTGCCTGGTTGATGGACGTCCCCACCCGCCATCTGCCGGACGAGCTGACCTGGGAATGGATCAGCGGTGAACTCTCGACGTTGTGGCAGCCGTTTTTGCTCGGTTCGGTGGTGACGGGGCTGGTACTCGGCGCCCTCGCCTATTGCCTGACCATGCTGTATTGGCGCTGGTGGGTGGGGCGGCAATGGAAACGGCGCAAGAAAAACCGGATGTGAGAATGCAAAACGGCCTCCATTTTAGGAGGCCTTTTTTTTGCGCTGTCAGTACTGACGCCATCGCGAGCAAGCTCGCTCCCACAGTAGATTGGTGCTGCCCACATTATTTGTGATCGACACAGCTCCCTGTGGGAACGAGCTTGCTCGCGATGCAGGCGACGCGGTCGCTATTACGTTCGCATCCCACGACCACTGACCAGCAACCGAGCGCAACCAATGTAAAGCGCCACCGTCGCTACCAGCATAAAGGTGATCGCCACACTGATCTTGATGTCCGAAACACCAAGAATGCCGTAACGGAAGGCGTTGACCATATGCAGCACCGGATTAGCCAGGGACACGGTCTGCCAGAACGGTGGCAGCAACGTAATCGAGTAGAACACCCCACCCAAGTACGTCAGCGGCGTCAGCACAAAAGTCGGGATGATCGAAATGTCATCGAAGTTGCGCGCAAACACCGCGTTGATAAAGCCCAGCAGCGAGAAGATCGTTGCCGTCAGCACCACCACCAGCAGGGTCACGCCCAGGTGATGCACCTGCAAATGAGTGAAGAACAACGACAACAGTGTGACGATGATCCCGACCATCAACCCGCGCAACACACCGCCCAGGGTGTAGCCGATCAGAATCGTGTGTGGCGATACCGGCGACACCATCAACTCTTCGATGGAGCGCTGGAACTTGCTGCCAAAGAAACTCGAGACCACGTTGCCGTAGGAGTTGGTGATCACCGACATCATGATCAGCCCCGGCACGATGTACTCCATGTACGTGAAGCCGCCCATATCACCGATCTGCCGACCGATCAGGTTGCCGAAGATCACGAAGTACAAAACCATGGTGATGGCTGGCGGCAGCAGTGTCTGCGGCCAGATTCGGGTAAAGCGCCGAACCTCGCGGTAAACGATGGTATTGAGGGCGACGAGGTTGGGTTGCAGCTCGGAACTCATAACGCCACCTTCGACAGATTTTTCTCCACCAGAGACACAAACAGCTCCTCGAGGCGATTGGTTTTGTTGCGCAGGCTCAGCACTTCGATGCTCTGCTGCGCCAACTGGGTGAACAGCGCGGTGATGCCCATGGCCTTGTCGACCTGAACTTCAAGGGTGTGACTGTCGAGCAGCTTCGTCGGGTAACCGAGCAACTGCGGCGCCGCGCTCAAGGTGTTCTTGATGTCGAGCAGGAAGGTTTCCACATGCAGTTGGCTGAGCAACTGCTTCATGCTGGTGTTCTCGACGATGGTGCCGTGGTCGATGATGCCGATGTTGCGGCACAACTGCTCAGCCTCTTCCAGGTAGTGCGTGGTGAGGATGATGGTGATGCCTTTCTTGTTCAGCTCGGTGAGGAAGGTCCACATCGAGCGACGCAGTTCGATGTCCACCCCCGCTGTCGGTTCATCGAGGATCAGCAGGCGCGGTTCGTGAACCAGTGCACGGGCGATCATCAGTCGACGCTTCATGCCGCCGGACAGTGAACGCGACGGCACATCGCGTTTGTCCCACAGGCCGAGCTGGGTCAGGTATTGCTCGGCGCGTTCCTTGGCGATTTTCGGCGGGATGCCGTAGTAACCCGCCTGGGTTACCACGATATCGAAGGTCTTTTCGAACTGGTTGAAGTTGAATTCCTGGGGCACCACGCCAATGGAGCGCTTGAGGGCTGCAGGATTCTTGTCCAGGTCGTGACCGAAGATATTCACCGTTCCGCTGGTCTTGTTCACCAGGGTCGAGAGAATGCCGATGGTCGTGGATTTGCCAGCGCCGTTAGGGCCGAGCAAGGCGAAAAAATCACCTTCGGCGACGTCCAGATCGATACCACTCAGGGCCTGGAAACCGTTGCCGTAGGTTTTGGTTAGCTGCCGGATGGACAGAGCGGAACTCATATCGGATTTACGCACCAAGAAGGGAGGAAAGGGATCAATAAGGGCGAGCGGCGAACAATGCAACCGCGGCGCACGAGCGCAATGGTGCTTGTCGCCGCCACACAAGTACAGTCAAGTGTGTCGATAGTGAGTATTAAGTCAACGCGGTCATGACGGCTTTTTGATACGCCGGACGCTGTTTAAGCCGCGCGTACCAAGCCTCCAGATTGGGCTGCGGCGCGCGCTCGATCGGCATCTCGAACCAGGCATAAATGAAACTGCCCAAGGGAATGTCGCCCATGCCGATGTCATCGCCGGACAGGTACGGTTTGGCCGCGAGTGCCTGATTGGCCATGGCCAATAGCTCGTCGCACTCCTTGATCGCGGCTTGAATGGCGGGCCAGTCCTGCTGGTCTGCCGGCGTGCGCAATACGCCCCAGAACACGGTGCGAAACGGGCCGGCGAAACTTGAAGTGGTCCAGTCCATCCATTTCTCGGCCGAGGCGCGGGCCTTCAGATCGGTCGGGTACCAGGCAGTGCCGCCGGCGTGGACGGCCATCAGGTAACGCACGATGGTGTTGGACTCCCACAGCACGAAGCCGTCGTCTTCAATCACCGGCACGCGACCATTGGGGTTCATCGCACGGTATTCAGGCGTATCGACCACGCCAAAGGCGCCGCCCGCATTGATGGCTTCATAGGCCAGCCCCAACTCTTCGGCAGCCCACAAAGGCTTTCTGACATTCGACGAATTTTTCCGACCCCAAATCTTCAGCATGACCGCCTCTTTATGGATGAATGCGCAGGCAGCATACGCCGGATCAGGCGCGACTCAAATCGCTCTGCATATCACCCGGCAGCGGCGGCAGTTGCTCGCTGAACAGATGCGGATAGCACTTTTCCAGGTGCTCGAAAAAGAACGCTTCGGGCACGTCGCTGAACTGACCGTGGTCGACCAGGTACTCCATCAGTTTCTCGCCGTCTCGATTGAAAGGGTGAAACACGCTGTCGTTGATCCCGTCGAATTCCAGCGGCGCGACATTGAACAGTTCGCACAAACCTTGATTGAACGCGGGGGTGGCTTTGACCCAGCGACCGCCCAGATACAGCTCGGTGTAACCGTGCATGGCAAACACGTCGCTCTTGAGCAGTTCGAGCAGGCGCGGCGTCGATAAATGATTGCGTACGTCCGCCAGGCCGATCCGCGCGGGAATCGCACAATGCCGGGCGCACCCGGCCAGCAGCGTGGCTTTGGGCACGCAATAACTTTCCCCGGTGGTCAGCGCATAACTGCCACGCAACGTGTCTGGATCGCGGCTGAACGTGTAAGGGTTGTAACGCACGGCCTCACGCACGGCGTAATAGAGATTGATCGCCTGCTCAAGTGGGTCGGGAGTGGCGCCACGATGTATTTCGGCGAACTCCACCACCGACGGGTGGTCACTATCGATGAAGCGGCCGGGACTCAGATACTCGTGCATGAGGAACAATCTCCTGGGGAAGCCACGAGTCTAGCGACAGGTTCAGCACAGAGATAACGGCGTTTCGGCCAAACATGCACGCTTTGCCGCCCGTAGAACGAAGGCTTTGCGAAGCCCATTGCCAGCCGGGCCGATAAAACTCATCCAGGCTTTCCCACACATTCAAACACATCGCCCTGACCACCCTGTTTTACGGATGCCGTCTAAGCTCTGAAGGTTGGTTTTGCCCTGGTTCACGGAGGATTAAATATGCTGTTGTTGTGGATACTGGTTCTGGTTGTCGGAATAGCCTATCTGGCCCACCGCCGCATCGCCCCACTGCCCGCGCTGGTGATCGTTGCTGTCTATGTCGTTGCGATGGGCGCCTTCAGCCGCGCACCGGGTTGGCTGCTGCTGATTTTATGGGTGCTGATCGCGGCGGTCGCAGCGCCATTGTTGCTGCCTGACCTGCGCCGCAAACTCTTCAGCGCGCCTTTGTTCAACTGGTTCCAGAAAACCCTGCCACCTATGTCGCAAACCGAGCGCGACGCCATCGAGGCGGGCACGGTGTGGTGGGACGGCGAACTGTTCAGCGGCCGCCCGGACTGGGACAAACTGCTGTCCTATCCCAAAGCGCAACTAAGCGAAGAGGAACAGGCCTTCATCGACGGCCCGACCGAAGAGCTCTGTGCCATGGTCAGCGACTGGCAGATCGGTCAAACCATGGACCTTCCGGCCGAAGCCTGGAGCCACATCAAGGAAAACGGCTTCTTCGCCCTGATCATTCCCAAGGAGTACGGCGGCAAGGGCTTTTCTGCCTACGCCCACTCCCAGGTGGCGATGAAACTGGCGACCCGCAGTGGCGACCTCGCGTCCACCGTGATGGTGCCAAATTCCCTCGGCCCTGCAGACCTGTTGCTGCATTACGGCACTGACGAACAACGCAACCATTACCTGCCACGACTGGCACGCGGTGACGAGATCCCGTGCTTCGCACTGACCGGCCCACTCGCTGGCTCCGACGCAGGCTCCATGCCCGACACCGGGGTGATCTGCAAAGGTGAATGGCAAGGCAAGGAAACCCTCGGCCTGCGCCTGAACTGGGAAAAGCGCTACATCACGCTGGGGCCGGTGGCCACCCTCCTCGGCCTGGCCTTCAAGGCCTACGACCCGGACCACTTGCTGGGTGACACCGAAGACCTGGGCATCAGTCTCGCGCTGATCCCGACGGACACCGCAGGCGTTGAAATCGGTCGCCGTCACCTGCCTCTGGGCGCTGCGTTCATGAACGGCCCGAACTCGGGCAAGGACGTATTCGTGCCGCTGGACTTCCTCATTGGCGGCCAGGAAATGCTCGGCAAAGGCTGGATGATGCTGATGAATTGCCTGTCGGTCGGGCGCTCGATTTCGCTGCCAGCGGTCGGCACTGGCGCGGCGAAGTTCACCAGTCTGGTGACCGGTCAATACGCGCAGATACGCGAGCAGTTCAACGTTCCGCTCTCGGCTTTCGAAGGCATTCAGGAAGCCATGGCGCGTATCGGTGGCAATGCCTGGATGATGGACGCCGCGCGAATGCTGACCGCCAGTGCCGTGGACCTGGGCGAGAAACCGTCGGTACTGTCGGCGATTCTCAAGTACCACCTCACCGAGCGGGGTCGCGAATGCATCAGCCACGCGATGGATGTGCATGGCGGCAAGGCGATAATCATGGGGCCGAATAACTACCTGGGGCGCAACTGGAATGGCGCCCCAATCTTCATCACCGTGGAAGGCGCGAACATTCTTTCGCGTAACCTGATGATCTTCGGCCAAGGCGCGATTCGCTGCCATCCGTTCGTGCTCAAGGAAATGGCCCTCGCAGGCCGCGAGGACAAGGATCAGGCACTCACCGAATTCGATGGCCTGCTGCTCAAGCACATCGGTTTCGCCGTGAGTAATGCCGCCAGCACCCTGGTGCTGAACCTCGGTTTCGGACATCTGGACCATGCGCCGGGCAACAAGCTCAGCCAGGGCTACTTCCGTGCCCTCAACCGTCAGGCTGCTGCGTTCGCCATGCTCGCCGACCTGAGCATGATGCTGCTGGGCGGTGAACTGAAACGTCGCGAACGTTTGTCGGCACGCCTGGGGGATGTGCTCAGCAACCTGTACCTGGCTTCGGCGGCGCTCAAGCGTTACCACGATCTCGACTCTGCGGATCACATGGCACCGCTGTTTACCTGGGCCATGGAAGAAAGCCTGGGTCAGTCCGAACGGGCAATGGATGAATTGCTGAGCAACTTCCCGAGCAAGGTGCTGGGTTGCCTGTTGCGGGTGATCGTGTTCCCGTTTGGTCGCCGCCACAAAGGACCGTCGGACGCACTCGGTGCCGAAGTGGCCGCAGTGATCGGCCGCGCCAAGGGCGATCCGACCCTGGAAGAGTTGCTGGGTGGTTGCTACCGTCCGCAATCGAGCGATGACGCCGTAGGCGCCCTGCAACATGCCTGCAACCTGTTGAACGCGGCGCAGCCGTTGCAGAAAAAGCTGCATTTGGGACTCAAAAGTGGACAGGTCAAACCGGCTGCCGGGGAACATGTCATCGACGCAGCGCTTGAGGCTGGCGTGTTACAACCCAGGGAAGCGCAGACCTTGCGTGAGGCAGAGGCGGCACGACGCAAGGTGATCGATGTCGACGATTTCGACAAAGAGGCGTTGGCGCTGGCGCAAGGAAAGGTCCGCTGATCCTCTCTACCATGTAAAAACGGGCGCAGGAGCTTTATACTCCTGCGCCCGTTTTGCTCTTGAGGACTTATCTCGTGTCCAACATCGTTGCCGATCATCTTGTTTTGCTCGACCACCTGCGCAGCATCCTGGTCGCCGTAGGTGAGGCCGATCAGGTTCCCGAAGAAAGCCATGCCTTGTTCCTGGAGCGCTTCGACGAGCTGCGTGCATTGCTGCCGGTCGACCCGATCGAAAGCCAATACCTGGGCCAGGACATTCTGTGCCAGGTGATCACCCGCTATCCACAAATCGCACACTTGGTCCCGCGCGACCTGCTGTGGTACTTCGCCGGCGACTGCCTGCATTACATGCCCGATGATGAAATCGCCCTGTACCAGGCGCTGGAAGAACGTCGCTTCGAAGCCGAACAGAATGACGAACCGTTCGACTGGAATCAGGAAAAACAGCTGCTGGCGATGTCGAACGACGACAGCAAGCACTGATCGGCGACCAGACATACAAAAGGCCCGCATGGTTGAACATGCGGGCCTTTTTTGTCTCGCAGATCAAAAGATCGCAGCCTTCGGCAGCTCCTACATTGGGAATCGCGTTCACCCTGTAGGAGCTGCCGAAGGCTGCGATCTTTTGATTTTTGCTTAGAGCAACCCATCACTCTCGGGTAACTCATACTCCGCCGCGACCTTGCCCAATGCACTCGGCTTGCCCGGTTTACTCAAGGTCGGCTCCTTCTCCAGGCATTCCACCAGATAATCGATAAACACCCGCAACTTCGGCGGCAGGTATCGGGTCGGCGAATGCAGCAACCAGGCGCCGCCGTGGTAGGACGCCAGGAAGGTCCAGTCCGGCAGCACCTGCACGATCAAGCCCTGCTCCAGCGCATAACGCGCGGTGAAATACGGCAGGCTGCCGATGCCGATGTGTTGCAACACCGCGCCCAATCGGACGCCGGTGTGATTGGCGGCATAACGCCCGCGCACACCGACCGTCACGGCTTTGGTGCCTTTCTTGAATTTCCAGCGCGCATCGCTCGGGGTTTCGCCCAGGTAAATACAACTGTGATTGAGCAAATCATGGGGATGGGTCGGCGTGCCGTGTTCGGCCAGGTACTGCGGCGTGGCACAGAGCATATGGTCGATGGTCAGCAGTTGCCGCCCTACCAGCCCGGCGGGTGGCCGATCAGTAATGCGAATCGCCAGGTCGACATTGTCGTCAATCAAATCCACCTGACGATCTTCGAGCATCAACTCCACATCCACCTTGGGATAACGCCGAAGAAATTCGGGCATATGCGGGTGTATCACAAAGCGCCCCACCGCCTTCGGCACGCTCACGCGTATCAGCCCTTCCGCTTCCTGGGTGAACTGGCCGCTGATTTCCATCACCGATTTGGCCGCGCTGACCATTTCCTGGCAACGCTTGAACACTTCTTCGCCACCGTCGCTCAAGCGCAGTTTGCGCGTCGTTCGTTGCAGCAGACGGGTGGCGAGCGCCTTCTCCAGACGGGATATGCTGCGACTGACCGCCGAGGGGGAAGCGCCGAGCTGGCGCGCAGCCTCGGAGAAACTGCCGGTCTCGACAACCTTGACGAAAATCGCCATTTCACCGAGCAATGGCAGTGGAAGATTTATGCTCACAGCGCAACAGTCCTTTGAGGTTTGAACGGATTATCACGCAATTCCACCCTTCATATAATAAAAAACAGACATTCTGATAAGGGCATGGAATATGACGCTTCGCCTCTTTTTCCATAGTGATGACCTCAAGGCCAACGTGGAAGTCCTGGAGTGTTCGCCCCATGAGAACGAGTTTGCCGTGGTGCTGCGCGCCACGTTGTTCCATCCCCAGGGCGGCGGGCAACCCTGCGATACCGGCTGGATCGGCGAAAGCCAGGTGCTGCGCGTGGTACAGGACCCGGACCGGATCATCCATTTCGTCGATCATCCGGTGAAGCTCGGCATGAGCCAGATTCGGGTCGATGAACAACGTCGCCAGTTCAATAGCCGCATGCATTCTGCCGGCCACCTGATCGGCCATTTTGTCCAGGCCTTGGGCTGGATGCCGATCAAGGCTCATCACTGGCCGGGCGAAGGCCGGGTGCAGTTCAAACCGACGGATAGCGCACAAGAGGTTGATGGCGCGATCCTCCAGCACGGTATCGCGCAGTGGATCGCCGAGGACTTGCCGCGCCTGACGTCGTTGCGCGAAGGCGCCCGGGAAATTGGTTTCGGTGAACTGCCCGCCTATGGCTGCGGCGGCACCCATGCCCGTAGCCTGAAGGATTTGGGCACGGTCACCATCGCGTCGCTTTCACAGAAGAAAGGAACGCTGTCAGTCCACTACAGCATGGACTGAACAGTTGGGCGATGTCATCGCCTGACGCCGGGGAGCGCGCACTCGCGGGCTCCGTTGACTCTCTGATAGATGGACCTAAGACATGATGCTTGACGTCGAGCGTCTCGATGAGACGTGCATAAAAAAACTGGCCAACGAAGAAGTCCTCGCCATCCGCGTCAAAGGCTTTCTGCCCCGGTCGCTGGCGATTCAGATCGGCGACAAGATCCTCGCCCCAGGCTTCGAGGGTTACATCAACGCGCCGAGTATCGGTCGCATCGGCATGGCGTTTTATGAAGCGGAAAACCAGCCGCTGCTGATCGAAGATTACTTCGAGCGTGCCACCCGCAACATCGCGGAATTGCGCAACCGCTGCGCACCCTACGCGTCCCCGGTCGACACCCTGCGCTGCCTGCTCGACGAATCCTGGCCGGCGGGTGCGCACCTGGAAAATCTCTACGGTCGCAAGATGTACGTCGGGCTTTCACGGGTAGTGAAACCCGGTGTGTGTTTTCTGGCCCATCACGACATTTTCGCCAAGGATGCCCCGGACAGTTTACAGGCGCGAAGTCTGGAGTCGCAGTTCGCCTGCAATGTTTACCTGAACATGCCGATCGAGGGCGGCGCGCTGCAGATGTGGGACGACGATATTTCCCCGGAGCAGTTCGATGACATGCGCGGCGACAGTTACGGCATCGATCCGTCCGTGCTCGGCCCGCCGACCCTGGAGATTCGTCCAGATCCGGGGGATTTCATCATGTTCAATTCACGCCGCATGCACTCGGTGACACCGGGCGTGGCCGATCCGCGCTTGAGCCTTTCATTCTTTGTCGGCTATCGCGGCAATGCTTCACCCCTTACCTTCTGGAGTTGAAATGCAGCTTTCGAATTACCTGGGCGAGTTCCTGGCGCTGGCAACTATCCACTTTCTGGCCGTCGTCGCACCCGGACCGGACTTTGCGGTCACCATCCGCCAGAGCGTGCGTTTCGGTCGATGGGTGGGCATCTGTACGGCACTGGGCATCGGTGCGGGCATTTCCGTGCATGTGCTTTACACCCTGTTCGGCGTCGGCGCATTGATGCACACCACGCCTTGGCTGTTGACCGTGGCCAAGGTCGTGGGCGGCGCCTACATTCTGTACCTCGGCATCAGCCTGTTGCGCAGCCAACCCAAATCTGTGCTGGAAGGTGAAAAAGATGCAGACGAACCGATGGTCGAGCAAACACTGCTAAAAGCGTTTACCACCGGGTTTCTGACCAATGCCACCAACCCCAAGGCGACACTGTTTTTCCTGGCGATCTTCACCACGATCATCAGCGCCACGACACCGCTCAAGATTCAGGCGCTATACGGAGTCTGGATGTGCTTCGTGAACGCACTGTGGTTTGTCATCGTTGCGCTGTTCTTTTCAAGCAGCAGGGTGCGGTTGCTGTTCATGCGCCTGGGGCACTGGTTCGAGCGGAGCATGGGGGTGATCCTGATCCTGTTTGCGGGGCGGTTGATTTTGTCGATGTAATAACCCTGGCCATGCAAAAGGCCCGCTCAGTCAGAATGGCGGGCCTTTTTGTCGCATGAGATCTGAATGATCTACGGCGCAGCTAACGCTGCGCAGACAATCTTCTAATTCCGCAATTCTGGATTATTGTGGTCAGCGTTAAACCTAACAGCCCCTGATAAATTATTAAATAATTCGAGGCGACTACCCTGAACATCCCCTCTTCCAGCTTCAATCGCCTTTACAATTTCTTCGGCCGTAAAATCTGTAGAGGACTGGTAATAAGCGTGTCCATTTCTACCACTAACAATGACCTCATCCAGACTCAACACCAACTCCTCAAACTTTTCCGGAACTGTTAGACTCTGATAGGCGTCCTCATGATACGCCGCAAGCGTTCTCCACGCCCCACTTGGCGGCACATCTCCCAACTTTATATTTCTTAATGCTGACTCGTACCTCGAGAGCATCCCGACATTACTGGTAGCCTTATCAACAGCAAGAATTGTTAGCGAAACATGGTAATTATTTTCCTTGCACGCCACTGCTAGGTTTAGCATTCCGTCACTCGTACTATTTATAGACTCCTGTATTACCATATTCAGTCTTTTCTCAAATCCGTGAGCTCTTAAACCCTCAACCAAATAACGTGCTGGCTCCTTGCAGCCTGGTACGGTTCCTGGATAACCTTTTGATGCTTCTTCAGTATAGCCAGGTACAAACTGTTTTAGTTCATCATAATCGATAACCAGACAATCCCCATCAAGCTTGGCCGAAATGTTATTCGTGACGGTTGATTTTCCCGCCCCCATTTGACCGGTTATTATGTATACCACCGGTTCTTCCTTTGGATTTGCATTGCCTGCAAGTTTTTCGATGGCGTTAGCCAACAGCTGTTTCTTTCCTTCATCACTCAGCGGTTCAACTTTCCTGGGATCCGCCGAAACAGGTACTTGTCGAAGCTCGTGAAAGCTATTACTTCGATTCAATACAGACACAACCTTCTCGGGTAAATTACCCTCACGCTGTTCTTGTCCCGAAATAGCCCTAGTTAACGGTGCGCTTATCGCATCGAGGGAAACACCCATAGCTTTCGTCTCTTGCATAACTGCTAATTGAACTTATATTTATCAACAGCATTAAAACCGCGTCAAGCAATCTAAACAGCCAACATAAGTCATTAAGTTTCTGAAATATCACGTATCAAACTTATGTAAAATTTCAACTTTTAAGCCACATATGAATGGAATTCAATTAATAATCATCAAGCTTATTCATTTGACTGCTGATCTAGATCTCTCCACACCGGCCATTCTATGTAGCAAAAGCCTGGACTTGATAACGAGCAGGCCTTGTTCAAAGACCCCTAGATTGCTACCAACGAAGAAAAGCGTCGCAAGCGGCCGCTACGAGCGTTAACGGAACACAAAGAATCTCGCTCAGTCGGACTGGCGGCCTTTTTTTACGGCAGGAAGCCAAATCCTGCGCACACAAAAACGCCGCTCAATGAGCGTAATACCGTTCAGTTAAGGAAATTGTAGGAGCGAGCTTGCTCGCGATGGACTCAAGAGCGCCGCGTTTAGCCAGTAAACACGCGTTATCGTTAACAACCATCGCGAGCAAGCTCGCTCCTACAGTGGACCCCATTCACTTAACTGAACGGTATTACGCTCAATGAGCGGCGTTTTTGTTAAATATGGAGCGGGAAACGAGACTCGCATCTGGCGTCCTACCCATTGAAATCCAAGGGGTTTCTTTTATTCCTGAAGCAGGAATGGACTCAATTCCGGACGTGTTTTCAGTGTGCATCAAGAGCAAAGATGGAGTGATTCCAGGCAACGCTATTGGGTTCTGCTCATAACCAATTGGAGAATGTCATTAATTTGATGGCATCCATTACGCAGGTTCGCGAATCACTTCTTGCTGGCGGGCTGCGCAGCTATCAAGGAGTCAGTAATGTCTTCTTGTGCTCTCCCTCGGCCAATCAGCCAGCGTTGAAATGCCCGACATTGTGCTTTCTGCAGAGTATTAGGGTGCCAACTCAGGTAATACGGCGAGGGAAGAGGCATGGCTCGCTGCCAAGGAATGATCAAGCGCCCTTCGTCGATGTCACGGGCAATCATCGAAAACTGCGCCAGCACTATTCCTTGGTGATCGATGGCGGCTTGAATAGCCATGCTGGACGAAGAAAAGCTACGACGTATGACAATCGTCTGCTCGACGGTAGCGCCTTCCAGCTCAAACCATTCGGCCCATGAGGGGGGGGAGTCGAATTTCGGCCGCGAATCGATACGGATAAGTGGGTATTGGAGCAGGTCACCAGCGTGACCCACATTGCCTGGATGGCCTAAAAGCGTCGGTGAGCATGCCGGCACCACACAATCTCGGAACAGTACAACGCTATGCCCGGCATATTGGCCAGATTCGCCATAGCCGATACGAAAATCGGCGTTTTCCTCCTCTGAAGTATCCGCCAGCGTGCCATCTAGATAGATGTCGAGATCACCATCCTCATGCTGCCATTCGTAGGTGAGAGGCGCCAGCCACTTGGTCATGAGAGAAGGCAGGCCACTGACATACAAATTGTTGGGGTTTTTCGACCGCTCTACTTCAGAAACGGCGGCTCTCAACTCTTCAAATGCTATAGAACACCGCGCATGAAAACGCTGGCCAATGGCGTTCAGCCGCAAGCGCTGTCCCTCCTTGACTGTCAAGCTCATGCCCAGCGCCTCATCAAGCAACTTCATCTGCTGACTCACGGCGCCCACAGAAATGTTCAATCGCTTTGCGGCTTGGGATACACCGCCACAGTGACCGACGGTTTCAAATATTTGGAGGGCTCGCAAGGGCGGTAAGCGACTCATGGCGATGCGAAGGTCTCGAAAGCATTTTAGGTTTAGAAATTCTAATAAAACTGACAGAAATTGCCATATTTTCTTCACACCCAATTCGCTTTAGCCTTCTCCCACGCTCAATCGAGCGACGGCCTGGCCGGTCCAGCCCCCCTCAATCATTTCGTTTCTCGGGAGTTCGCAATGAAAGCTCATCCTCAACAGATCACTCAGGTAGTCCTCGGCGATAGAGAGCCCTCCATCGAAGAGTTTGTCGCGGTAGCCCGTTATTCGGCCAAGGTGTCGTTTTCCGAGACCTACAAGAACCGCGTGAAAAAGTCCCGTGGCCTGGTGGAGCGTTTCCTCGATGAAAATCGCCTGGTCTATGGGGTGACCACCGGGTTCGGCGATAACGTTCGGCATGTGATTTCTGCGCAGAATGCCAAGGAACTCCAGGTCAATATCGTGCGCTCCCACGCCGTCGCCGTGGGCGAGCCGCTCAAGCGTGAGCAGGTTCGTGCGATCCAATTGATGGTTCTGATCAGCCTTGGCAAAGGTTTTTCGGGGGTGCGCCTAGAGTTGCTGGAGCTGATTGCTGCGCTGCTCAACAACGAAGTCGTGCCGTTTGCGCCTGGCGAGGGTTCGGTGGGCTATCTGGCCGTCGAGGGGCACCTGGCCTTGGTCCTGCTGGGCGAAGGCAAAGCCAGGGTCAATGGCGGCGAATGGGTGGATGGCGCCACTGCACTGGAACAGGTCGGCCTGCAACCGACGGACCTGCAGTGCAAAGAAGGCCTGGCCATGCTCAATGGCACCATGTCGGTGACCGCCATCGCCATTCTGGCCCTCTACAACGCCATGCAGACCGCCTCGCTGGCCGACGTCACCGCGGCCCTCTCCCTTGAAGCGCTGAAGGGCACGATTCGGGCCTTCGACCCGCGTTATCACTCGATCAAGGCACACAAGGAGCAGGCGCAAACCGCCAGGGATATAAAGGCGATGCTGCATGACAGCCAACTGATCGCCGAAAACATCGACTACCGGCTTCAGGACGCCTACAGCCTGCGCGCCATTCCCCAGGTGCATGGTGCTTCGAAAAGATTCATCGATCACGCACGGGAAAATATCGAGAACGAAATTCACTCCTCGGGCGATAACCCGATCATCTACCCGCTTGAGGACGGCGACGGCATTGCCATCTCAGGCGCCAACTTCGACGGCAGCTACATCGGCATGTCAGCGGATTCGTTGTGCGTGGCGCTGGCCAACCTGGCGAAGATTTCCGAGCGCCGTATCGACCGCATGGTCAACTCGCACTTCAGTGAAATGCCAGCCTTTCTGGTGCGCAACCCAGGCCTGAACAGCGGGTACATGATCCTTCAATACACCGCAGCTGGCCTGTATGCGGAAATGAAGGCGCTGTCATTCCCTTCCTCTGTCGACAGTTTCTCGACCTGCGCCAACCAGGAGGATCTGGTAAGCCTGGCTTATAACGCCGCCATCAAGGCCTACAAGGTTTCCGAAAAGCTGGAATCGGTGCTGGCCATTGAGTTGCTGGTGGGTTGCCAGGCCCTGGACTTCCATGACGTGCACAAGGCTTCCAGCGTCACCAAGGCGGTTTATGACCTTGTGCGTAGCCGCGTACCGGTCGCCGACCATGACCGTGCCTTCTATTCGGACATGGTGAGTGTCACCGAACAGGTCCGTAGCGGCGAAGTACTGGCCACGGTACAGAAAATCCTGAAGTAAACAGGTGTACGCCAAGGCCATCCTTCGGCTGTTTCGTTGCATCTCGACGACTGAAGGATAGCCTTGTAGCCGAGCCTGGATCTGTATGGGTGCTGTCCAGTGCCGCGCGTCCCTCCCCCCCTCGCCACCACATGCATTCGTTCCAGTTGTTTCCCATCGCGCACCAATATCTCCCAAACTGTAACCGAGCGCCCCACCGTGGCGCAATTTCATGCTCAAGTAACAGTCGTGACACCGCGACAAAAACCCTGCGAAAAAAACGTCTCCCGCCAAACCCTTGTATCAAGCGCGTTTCAGCAAGTCCCAAGCTTTGTTGGACGACGAGCCATCAAGTTGGCCGCTTGATTGCATATGCTTGTATGTACAAGTAAACGTGTGTGCACATGAGTTGTCGGGAAAATTGGCGCACAGAACCTGTTTCCGCTTGTGACGGGCCTTCCCGTACACGCTCCCTCGCCCACTGCCCGGGCTGGTTTGGATTGATCGCAGAGGAGTCTTTTTGGTGACTGACATTAAACCTACTAAGTTTCGTGACGTTGAAATCCGCGCTGCCCGCGGTAACAAGCTGACCGCCAAGAGCTGGCTGACTGAAGCGCCGCTGCGCATGTTGATGAACAACCTCGACCCGGAAGTCGCCGAGAACCCTAAAGAACTGGTGGTTTACGGTGGTATCGGTCGTGCGGCACGTAACTGGGAATGCTACGACAAGATCGTCGAAAGCCTGACCAACCTGAACGACGACGAGACCCTGCTGGTGCAATCCGGCAAGCCGGTCGGCGTGTTCAAGACCCACAGCAACGCACCACGCGTTCTGATCGCCAACTCCAACCTGGTACCGCACTGGGCGAGCTGGGAACACTTCAACGAACTGGACGCCAAAGGCCTGGCCATGTACGGCCAGATGACTGCCGGCAGCTGGATCTACATCGGCAGCCAGGGCATCGTCCAGGGCACCTACGAAACGTTCGTCGAAGCCGGTCGCCAGCACTACAACGATGACCTGACCGGTCGTTGGGTCCTGACCGCAGGTCTGGGTGGCATGGGCGGCGCTCAGCCTCTGGCCGCGACCCTGGCCGGCGCGTGCTCGCTGAACATCGAATGCCAGCAGGTCAGCATCGATTTCCGCCTGAACAGCCGTTATGTCGATGAGCAAGCCACCGACCTCGACGACGCGCTGGCCCGTATCGCCAAATACACCAAGGAAGGCAAAGCGATTTCCATCGCTCTGCTGGGTAACGCGGCTGAAATTCTGCCGGAACTGGTCAAGCGCGGCGTGCGCCCGGACATGGTCACCGACCAGACCAGCGCCCACGACCCGCTGAACGGTTACCTGCCGGCTGGCTGGACTTGGGAAGAGTACCGCGCTCGCGCCAAGACCGAGCCGGCTGCCGTGGTCAAAGCCGCCAAGCAATCGATGGCCGTGCACGTTAAAGCGATGCTCGACTTCCAGAAAATGGGCATTCCGACGTTCGACTACGGTAACAACATCCGTCAGATGGCCCAGGAAGAAGGCGTGGAAAACGCATTCGACTTCCCAGGCTTCGTACCGGCTTACATCCGTCCACTGTTCTGCCGTGGCATCGGCCCGTTCCGTTGGGCTGCACTGTCGGGCAACGCTGAAGACATCTACAAAACCGACGCCAAGGTCAAAGAACTGATCCCGGACGACGCCCATCTGCACAACTGGCTGGACATGGCGCGCGAGCGCATCAGCTTCCAGGGTCTGCCGGCCCGTATCTGCTGGGTTGGCCTGGGTCTGCGCGCCAAGCTGGGTCTGGCGTTCAACGAAATGGTGCGCAGCGGTGAGCTGTCCGCGCCCATCGTGATCGGTCGTGATCACCTGGACTCCGGTTCCGTGGCCAGCCCGAACCGCGAAACCGAGTCGATGCAAGACGGTTCCGATGCTGTGTCCGACTGGCCACTGCTCAACGCTCTGCTCAACACCGCGAGCGGCGCGACCTGGGTTTCCCTGCACCACGGCGGCGGCGTCGGCATGGGCTTCTCCCAGCATTCGGGCATGGTGATTGTCTGCGACGGTACTGACGAAGCGGCCGAGCGTATCGCTCGCGTACTGCACAACGACCCGGCTACCGGTGTCATGCGTCACGCCGATGCGGGTTACCAGATCGCGATCGATTGCGCCAACGAGCAGGGCCTGAACCTGCCGATGATCACCGGTTGATCTGTCGGTCAGGGGCACATGGAGATGGGGAAGCTGTCCAGGCTGAAACCATTATGGGTGCGAATTAACCGGCTTAACTGACGGTTGGCTTTTATGGTTTTGTCTTATCCGTACAAGAACTATTGTGCGGACAAGCATTAGAGATTCGGCCTGAGCCGGATCAGTTCGCAACACTCCATTGATTAGGCAGGAAGTATCAAGATGTCGAAGAAATCAAGCTGGTTGGGTTCTGTAGCGCTCAGTGCAATGGTTCTGGCCTGTGCTCCGGCACTGCAGGCCAAAGAGTGGACCTCGGTGAATATTGCAACAGAGGGCGCCTATGAGCCCTGGAACCTGACGCTCCCGGGTGGAAAAATCGGCGGATTCGAACCGGAGCTGATGGATGTCATCTGTCCGCGCATGAAGCTCAAGTGCAACATCGTCGTACAGAACTGGGACGGGATGATCGCCAGCCTCAATGCTGGTAAATTCGACGTGCTGATGGACGCCATTGTCATCAACGAAGAACGCCAGAAGGTCATGGCCTTCTCGGTACCTTACGCCCAGACACCGGCCAGTTTTGTCGCGCTCAAAGCCGATTTGTTGCCGGGCAAAACCGGTGCCGACGCCGCCATCACGCTGGGTAACGATGCCAAGGAAGTACGCGCCGGCGTTGAAGAGCTGCGCAAGGCACTCAAGGGCAAAACCATTGGTATCGCCTCGGGCACGATTTACACGTCCTTCATTGATCAGAACTTCAAGGATGTGGCGACCATTCGTGAGTACGGCAGCTCGGCCGAAGCCATTCTCGATCTGCTTGCCGGCCGTATCGACGTATCGTTCGATGACGTGACCTTTTTCAACTCGGTCATGGACAAGCCTGAGAACAAACCGCTGGTCTTTACCGGGCCGGTCATCAAAGGCCCGATCTGGGGTGAAGGCGAAGCGCTGGGCTTCCGTCAGAAAGACCCTGAGCTGAAAGCCAAGTTCGACGCAGCCCTCAAGGAAGCCATGGCTGACGGTACGATCAAGACACTGAGCGAGAAGTGGTTCAAGGCAGACCTTACCCCTAAGCAATGATTCTGAATGGCCCGGCACCGTAAAGGTTGCAGGGCCTGCTTAAACCTTTTCATAAGTGGGACCCTCTATGAACCTCTTGCAGCTACTCAGTTTCGGTGACTCAGGCTGGGGAATGGCGCTGCTCAAGGCAGCGGGCATGACCGTGATATTGACCCTGGCAGCCCTGCTGGTGGGGGCGGTATTTGGCAGCCTGGTCGCTGCTGCCAAGCTATCCCGCCAGCGCAGTTTGCGCTGGCTGGGAGATCTTTACTCGATACTGTTCAGGGGGATCCCCGAGTTGCTGGTGATCTACCTGTTCTACTTTGGTGGAGCCAGTGTGGTAACAGCGGTTGGCCACTGGTTCGGCGGTGAAGGCTATATCGACGTGCCGCCTTTTCTGGTCGGGGCGTTGGCAGTCGGGCTGATTTCCGGCTCCTATCAGGCTGAAGTCTACCGTGGCGCTTTTCTCGCGGTGTCCAAAGGCGAACTTGAAGCCGGGCTGGCCATCGGCATGACCCGTGCGATGCGCTTCAAACGGATTCTGGTCCCCCAGGTGCTGCGATTCGCGCTGCCCGGACTGGGCAATGTCTGGCAAATGAGCCTGAAAGACTCTGCGCTGATTTCAGTCATCGGTTTGGTGGAATTGATGCGTGCCAGTCAGGTCGCGGCCGGATCCACTCGTCAATATTTCACGTTCTACATCATCGGGGGCGCTGTGTACCTCATTCTCACTGGCCTGTCCGGTCGGCTTTTCCATATGGCTGAAGCTCGCGTGCGCCGTACGCGCCAGCGCAGCCCAGTCTAGTTCGAGTCGGGAGCGACACTTATGATCGATTTTCCGTTCCTCGCGGACACCATGCTCAAGCTTCTGGCCGCACTGCCCACCACGCTGACGCTGTTTTTCAGCTCATTGGTGATCGGCCTGACCCTGTCTGTCGGCATTGTCAGCCTGCGGGTCAGCCGCTGGTGGTTTTTCAGCTACCCAGCGCGGTTCTACATCATGTTGTTTCGCGGTACGCCGCTGCTGATTCAAATGTTCCTGATTTACTACGGATTGGGCCAGTTCCCTGCCATTCGCGATAGCTTCCTCTGGGTACTGCTCCGGTCGCCCTATGGTTGCGCGGTGGTTTCACTGGCCTTGTGTACCGCCGGTTACACCGCCGAAATCATTCGCGGTGGACTGCTCAGCGTGCCACAGGGGCAGATCGAAGCGGGCAAGGCCGTCGGCATGTCGCCGTGGGAATTGCTGCGCCGGATCATTGCGCCGATCACCCTGCGACAGGCCCTGCCGGCCTACTCCACCGAAGCCATTTTGCTGGTCAAGTCCACGGCCCTGGCCAGCCTGGTGACTGTCTGGGACGTCACTGGCGTCGCGCAACAAATCATCCAGCGCACCTATCGCACGATGGAAGTGTTTATTTGCGCAGCCTTGATCTATCTGGTGCTGAATTTCCTGGTCGTCCGTGCCGTCGCCTGGCTCGAGTATCGCCTCTCGCCGCACTTGCGTGAGCGACCAGTCGACGCCATCAAAAAAGCCAGCCCTTCGCTGCCTACCCATTCCTGATTTGATACGGAGCATGCCATGAGCACTCAGCCCGCTTCAGCCTTGTCGGTAACTAACATCCAGAAGTCCTTCGGCACCGCCCATGTCCTCAAGGGCATTTCCCTGGAAGCCCACAAGGGCGACGTGATCTCGATCCTCGGTGCCAGTGGATCCGGTAAAAGTACCTTCCTGCGTTGCATCAACCTTCTGGAAACGCCCGATCAAGGCATCATTAGCGTCAATGGTGAAGTGATCGAAATGAAGCAGCATGCCGACGGCCGCCAGACACCGAGCAACAGCCGCCAGGTCGAGCGCATGCGCAGCTGCCTGGGTATGGTGTTCCAGAGCTTCAACCTCTGGTCGCACATGACGGTGCTGCAAAACGTCATCGAAGGCCCGATGCGGGTTCTCAAACGTTCCCGTGCCGAATGCATTGAGGAAGCAGAAGCCCTGCTGCACAAGGTAGGCCTGTACGATCGCCGCGACTATTACCCAGCGCACTTGTCCGGTGGCCAGCAGCAACGCGTAGCGATAGCCCGCGCACTGGCGATGAATCCACAAGTCATGTTGTTCGACGAACCGACCTCGGCACTTGACCCTGAACTCGTTGGAGAGGTTTTGCGCGTAATGCGCTCTTTGGCTGAAGAAGGCCGCACCATGCTTGTGGTCACGCACGAGATGGGCTTTGCCCGGCACGTGTCAAATCGGGTGGTGTTCATGCATGGCGGCCTGATCGATGTGCAGGGTACGCCAGCAGAACTATTCGAAGGTTTGCCCAGCGAACGCTTTCGGCAATTCGTCTCCAGCCATAATGAGAGAAGTACCGAATAAACATCGCCAAGGCTGCGCGCCTAGGCGCGCAGCCTGCCAGTCCGCTTCAGGCTGGGTGAGAAGCGAAAGAGCACAACCGGCAAAAGCAACTCACTTACTCATACTTTCCAATGAAGCGATCACGTTGGATTTCGCGGATACATCCGCTTCTACAGGTCCGCCTCAACTTTCGAAAGCTGCAACAACCCAATCAGCCTCTGCACATCCACCCGCCCCCGCTTGGCCGCAGGCACAAACGCGCAATAAGCATGCCCCAGCTTCAGTGACGCAGTAGAAAGCGCAATCAAACGCCCCGCCTCCAAATCCCGCTGCGCAATTACCTTCTGCCCCAAGGCAATCCCCATCCCCAGCTTGGCAAGGGTCACCGACAGGCTCGACAACCCCGAGCGGCGGCCATGTGCGGGGTCCGGCGAATAGCCTCCTACTTCGCTGGTGAACCAATCACTCCACGTAGGATGCGACGCATAGTGGGGCCCCCACTGGGTATGGATAAACAAACTTTCGTGAATCTGTGTGAGATCGAAGTCCTTGTTACCGTGCCGATACCAAAGCTCCGGCGCGCAAACCGGCAGCACTTCGTCATGGAACAAGGGGATGGCCTCAAACGAGGGGTAATGATAATCCCCATAGCTGACGCGAAGATCCACGTCATGCCGGGCGAGGTCGACCGGGTCATCTTCCACGCGAACATCCACCGACAGTTGTGGGTAGATCTCCAGCAGCTCTGACAACTTCGGGGCCAGCCAGCATTCGGCCAGGGAAAACGGCACGCTGACAATAAGTCGTGTGCGCATTTCACCTTCGAGTATGCGCACGGTCATCGCGGCAATGTCACCCAGCGCCCGAGAGGTTTGCGGATAGATCGCCAGGCCAGCGTCAGTGAGGGCCAGGCGGTTGCCGTTGCGTACGAAGAGTTTCTTGCCGAAGTAGTCTTCCAGATGGCGAATCTGCTGGCTGACGGCCGCCGATGACACGCCCAGTTCTGCCCCCGCCAGCACAAAGCTGCCCAGCCGTGCGGCGACTTCGAAGGTCCGAACAGCATTGAGGGGTGGTAACCGTTGCATGAACGCGTCTCCCATAAGTTTTACTAGGGGGATCCTAACAATTTGTGCCGTTGTTGCGAAGATTTTCATGGGGTACGTTGGAGCCATCTACAACGAGAGGGTCATCATGAACAACGTCATAGATCTTGAGCGCTATCCACTCGACCGTGAAGGCGGCGAAGAGTGGAATCGCTTGGTTGAGAAGTCCCGCAACGAGCTGAACCTGAACGGCATGTTCAATCTGGAAGGCTTTATCGCAGAGGACAAAGTGCGCCTGGCGGCCGAGCAAATTCAGCCGACCATGAACAGCGAATCCCATACCCACAGCCGCACGCACAATATCTACTTCAAACCGCAGATCGAGGGCTTGGCGGCGGATCATCCGGCATTACGCAACGTCGAGACGGTCAGCCATACCCTGTGCGCAGACCAACTCAAGGGCAGCCTTGTCAGTGACGTCTACGAGTACCCGCCCTTGGTGGCCTTTCTGGCCGCCGTCATGGAGAAGCCGCACTTGCACGTGATGGCCGACCCCTTAGCGCGCGTCAACGTGATGAGCTATCGCCAGGGCGAGACCTTGAATTGGCATTTCGATCGCTCCGAATTCACCACCACGCTGATGCTGCAGGCCCCCGAAGAAGGCGGCGAATTCCAGTACCGCAGCGATTTGCGCACCAGTGATGATCCCAACTACGCCGGCGTGGCCGAACTGCTTGAGGGGCGTGATCCCCAGGTGCAGACACTCAATCTGCGCGCCGGCACACTCAATGTGTTTCGCGGTAAAAACACGGCGCACCGCGTCACCCCGGTCAAGGGTAACCGCGAACGGATGGTGGCGGTTTTCTCGTACTACGAAAAATCCGGCGTGCTGTTCAGCGCTGAGGAACAACTGGGCTTTTACGGCCGAACGGCCTGACTCGTACGCAACACGCTAATAAAAAGGCCCTCGACTCGCCTTATGGCGGTCATTGCTTGCCCCTGCCGATCCTTTTCGAACTCTTTGGGGAAACACATGCATTCCATCACTCGCTTTACCCGAAACCTGCTCGCCTGTACCGCCCTGGGCAGTAGCCTGCTGTTCACTGGCATGGCCGCTGCGAAGGACGGAACAACGGTTCGTGTGGCCACCGAAGGGGCTTACGAACCCTGGAACAGCACACTACCCAACGGCGAGATTGCCGGTTTCGAACCTGAACTGCTGAAGGACCTGTGCGCGAGGATCCAGCTTGAGTGCAAGCTTCAAGCCCAGGACTGGGACGGGATGATCGCGGGGCTTAACGCCAACAAATTCGACATGCTGATGGATGCCGTCGTGATTACCCCGGAGCGTGAGGCCATCGTCGCTTTCTCACAGCCGTATGCGGCCACGCAGGGTGTGTTTGTCAGCTCAACGCCAGCGGTGATTTCAAGCGCCCCGAGTGATGAAGTGGTCAAGCTCAGCGGTGATCAGAACAACGACCAGGCCACCATCGATCAACTGCGCTCGCTGGTCAAAGGTAAGGTCATTGGTATTCAGTCCGGCACGGCTTACACGGACTTTGTGGAGAAAAACTTTAAAAGTGTCGCGACCATCCGGATCTACAAAAAGTCCGGCGAGCACATGATGGATCTGAACGCAGGCCGCATTGATTTTGCTTTCGATGACGTGACGTTTTTCTCCTCCGTGCTGCAAAACCCGGAAAACCAGGCGGTGCACATGGTCGGCCCCAAGATAGGTGGGCCCATCTGGGGCCCGGGCGAGGCCCTGGCGTTCAGGAAGGGTGATGCTGACTTGAAGGAAAAATTCAACCATGCCCTGAGCGCAGCCCTGGCGGATGGGACGGTCAAACAGCTGTCGGAGAAGTGGTTCAAGGCCGACATAGCGCCTTAGGGAAGGCTGCTCGCCACGGCCTGACGAGCCGTGGCGCACTAATGGTCACCGCGACTTCAGGGCGAAGGTGACATCAGCCTGGCCGCTGCAGGCCCGCATATTTAATGGCTGGATCTGAGTATTTTTAGAGGGGGCGCGGCAAAAGCCAAAGAAAGACTTTTCTTTGGACGAAAAAAAATGGACCTCTTTTCAGAGATCCATTTTTTAATGTTTGGAGCGGGAAACGAGACTCGAACTCGCGACCCCGACCTTGGCAAGGTCGTGCTCTACCAACTGAGCTATTCCCGCAAATGGCGTCCCCTAGGGGACTCGAACCCCTGTTACCGCCGTGAAAGGGCGGTGTCCTAGGCCACTAGACGAAGGGGACACGCTAACTGAAACACATGGTGTGTATTTCAGTGCCCAAATCCGCATCCGAAGATAGCGGTTCTGGTTTCACTCAGCGCTGCCCGAAAGCAACACTGCTTAAAATTGGAGCGGGAAACGAGACTCGAACTCGCGACCCCGACCTTGGCAAGGTCGTGCTCTACCAACTGAGCTATTCCCGCATTGGCGTCCCCTAGGGGACTCGAACCCCTGTTACCGCCGTGAAAGGGCGGTGTCCTAGGCCACTAGACGAAGGGGACACACGTACAACATTCACTCCCTACCGCGTTTCGCTGTGTGCTTTACGCTGTAAGTGGCGCGCATTCTATGGATGGATTGAGGGGTCGTCAACCCCCTGATATAAATTTATTTAAATCAATGACTTCGCCCTGCTTTGAGACGCCAATCCAGCTTTTCGGTGTCCCGGTGTTTGACGCCTATATTCTGACGCCTGCCAAGGCGCTATAGTCCATCACGCCAGACATGATGGCAATGTGCACCGCGCACAGCATTACTTACATAAGCAGGAACGCGGCCGATATAGACAGAACCGTAGCCGGTTCAACTCGCCCAGCGGCGCTATGCGCCCTAATGGCAAGCTACTACACTCGCATGCGAACCCTATAAAGAGGTCTTACCGGTGACACCACTCATGATCACCCTGCTAGTCGTAGCCGGGATCGCACTGTTGATCGCCATTGGCTACATGAACCATGTGGTGGAAAACAACAAGCTGGAAAAAGCCCGCACCAAGGTAGAACTCAACGATCGCCTGCGTCGCTGCGGTGAAATCACCGAGACGTTTCCAGGTCAGTTGATGACGCCGGCGCTCAAGCTCCTGCTGACCCGTCTGGAACTGAACGTCTGCCAACGCTTGCTCAACCTGGAAAAGACCAGCAGCAACCTCAGGGCACGCATTGGCGAGCTGACGGCGCTGGCCGCCCAAGGCGAATCGATCCCGGTCAACAACCCGCCAGCGCCGATCCAGACTGAAGCCAAAGCCAAGGATGTCCGCTTCCTGCTCGAAGCGCTGCACGGCCAGATCACCCGCGCCGCACAGGACGGCTTCTTGCCGGCTAATGAAGCCAAACGCTGGGTCCGCGAAGTTCGCCACATCCTGGTCTTGCTGCACATCGAATTCTTCAACAACCTCGGTCAGCAATACCTGCAACAGAACCAGCCTGGCCAAGCCCGCCTGGCGTTCGAACGCGGGGTGCAATACCTGCGCAAACAGCAGGAACCGCAGGTATATGCCGAACAACTGGAATACCTGGAAAAACTCCTGGCGCGTGCCAATGGCATGGTGATGGACAACATCGCGTCGGTTGAAGACGAAGCCAATCAACTGAACTCGGGCCTCAAACAGGTCGAGGCCGATGCGGAATGGAAGAAGAAAGTCATTTACGACTGATCCGCAAAAACAAAGAAGCCACCTGAACAGGTGGCTTTTTTTATGTTGTACCTGGTGGGTATCCGCTCAATAGAAAGATCAAAAGATCGCAGCCTGCGGCAGCTCCTACATTGGAATGCGTTCCCTGTAGGAGCTGCCGCAGGCTGCGATCTTTTAGCGGTTAGAGCCGAAAGTGCCCCACCATCCCCTTCAACTCAATCCCCAGCTGCGCCAGCTCGATACTCGACGCCGCATTCCCCTGCATCGCCAACGATGATTGATCCGCGCTGGCGCGAATACTTGTCACGCTGCGATTGATTTCCTCGGCCACCGAACTCTGCTCCTCGGCCGCTGCCGCTATCTGCTGGTTCATCTGCTGAATCAACGACACCGCCGCCGCAATACTCCCCAGCGCACTCTCGGTCTGCAACGCATCACTCACCGCCAGTTTCACCAACTCGCCACTGCTCTGAATCTGTTGCACCGAAGACTGCGCAGCAGAGCGTAAGGCACTGACCAGGCGTTCGATCTCCTCGGTCGATTGTTGAGTGCGCTTGGCCAGTGCCCGCACTTCATCGGCCACCACCGCAAAGCCCCGGCCTTGCTCGCCCGCCCGAGCCGCCTCGATGGCCGCATTGAGCGCCAACAGATTGGTCTGCTCCGCCACGCTCTTGATGACGCTCAGTACGGTGCCGATGTTCTGGATTTCGGCGCTGAGGCTTTCAATGCTGGAACTGGCTGAGCTGGCCGAGTCCGCCAGTTGCTCGATTCGCGCCATGCTCTGGCGCACGACCTGCTGACCGCTCTCGACCTTACCGTCCGCCGTCTGCGCTGCCTGGGCCGCCTCTTCCGCGTTACGCGCAACGTCGTGCACCGTGGCGGTCATCTGATTCATCGCCGTAGCGACCTGCTCTGTTTCTTCCTTCTGACTGCTGACTTCAAGGTTGGTCTGCTCGGTCACCGCCGAGAGCGATTGCGCCGAACTGGCCAACTGCTCAATACCGGCCTGTAAACCACTGACAATACTGCTCAGGCCCGCACCCATTTGCTGCATGGCCTGCATCAACTGGCCGATCTCGTCACGGCGGGTGACTTCAACCGTCGCACTCAAATCCCCCGCGGCGATCTGTTGAGCCACACGAATCACACTGCGCAACGGCGCCACAATCAACCGGGTAATCACCAACGCTGCAATCAGCCCGACCAGCAAAGCCAATGCCGAAGAGCCGATGATCAGCAGCGAGTTCTTTTTCAACTCCGCCTGCATTGAGAGATCTTCGGCGACGTAAGCCTGATCGACTCGCTCCACCACTTGAGCGGCACGCTGATGCAGCTGCTCATAGACCGTTTTTTCCTGCGCCAGCAGACCGGTGTACTCGGCGAGTTTTTCGCTGAAACTGCCGATGTGGCCTGTCACCTCATTAAGGACCGTCTGGTAACCTTCGTCCTTGACCGTGGTTTTTAACTGCCCGGCCTGGGTCAGCGCCTGGTCGGCCTGCTCGATCTTGCCTTGCCCTGCGCTGTCATCACCCTTGCGGCTCTGGTCCAGGCGCACACGCGCTTCGTTCATGGCTTGCAACATCAACCGTGACACCTGGCCGACTTGACTGGCTTGCTCGAGGAATTGCGAACCGTCCTTGCCCTCGGATTCTTTCAAGGCATAGGCGCCGTCATCGGCCAGTCCGGCCTGCAACACATCGAGGTTATTGGCCACGCTGGATACCGACCAACTGGCCATTTCCAGCGCCAGGTCCTTGGCCTGGCTGAGCGAGACGAACTCGTCAAACGCCTTGCGATAGGCCCCCAGGGACTGCTCGACGTCGTTCATCACCGGCACGTTGGCCGCAGACGCCGCTTTAAGCTGGGTCGCCAGGGCGATCAAACCATCAACGCCCTCGTGCAGGGCATCGGCGGTTTTCGGATTGCCGTGCAAGGCGTATTCCTGCTCAAGCAGTCTCACTTTGAGCAACCCGCTGTTAAGCGACGACATCTGCTTGAGCCCATCGAAGCGATGACTGATGGTTTGCAGGGACCATACGCCGATGCCCGCCACAAGGGCTGTCAGCAGCAACACCAGTACAAACCCGACTCCCATTTTCTTCGCCATACCGAGGTTGGCAAAACGTCCTTGCACGGCCGAAATCATTGCGCTTAGTCCCCTGCCATTGTGAGTTGACGCAGATTCGCAACGGGCCTGTGCCAACACAAGTCTCTGGCGTCGGAATAATGGCAATAAGCTACGTTCACGTCGTTTTCAGAACGCTTTAGGTCGATCCGGAGCGGTGGCCTGAAAAAACGCCCGGGCACGCGGATCACAGGCATAGGCCACATTGATACGCTGCCAGTCGCTGGCCTCACCCGCAGGGCTGAATGCCGTCGCAGACGACAACAAGACACCAAAGCGCCTGGCCTGGGTGCGCACCTGAGCGCCATCGGACATCCGTGATCGCGCCCAGATAAACAGGCCCCCGACAGGCTTGCCGAAGACCTCCCACTCGGCATCTTCGAGCACTTGCAACGCCGCTTCCCTGTCACTGCTCAAACGCTGGCGCTGACGTTGCACCAATTTGCGATAGGCACCGCTAACCAACAGGCATGCGAGCACCGACTCACAAAACCGTGAAGCGCCCATGCTGCTGATCATCTTGACCTCGGCCAGTCGTGAAATAACCTCTGCTCCCGCCACCACAAAGCCGACCCGCAGTGAACTGCTGAGTGTTTTGGAGTAACTTCCGACGTAAATCACGCTGTCATCCAGTGCAGCAAGTCGAGTACCGGGGCCGCTGTGCAAATCGGCATAGACATCGTCCTCGATGACCCGCACGCCATGGGTTTTGGCCAGATGCAGCACTCGCTGCGCCACCAGCGGCGTGAGGCTGCTGCCCGTAGGGTTGTGATAGAAACTGTTGATGAACAACCCGCGAGGCTTGTACTCCAGCAATACCGCCTCAAGCGCTTCAGTGTCCGGCCCGCGCGGGGTTCTCGGCACCGCTATCATTCTGACACTGTGTAGCCGCAGCAGATCGAACAGCAAGGAATAGCCGGGACTTTCCACGACCACGCAATCACCCGGCTTGAACAAGGTGCGCACGATCAGATCGAGCCCCTGACTGGCGCCCGTCGTCGTCATGATGCAACTGTCGTCCACCGCGATATCCAGCTGTTTCAGGCGTTTGAGGATCTGCTCACGCAACGCTGGCAAACCCAGCGGCGTGCTGTAGTTGAACAGACCGACCATGTCGGTACGGGTGACCTGACGGATCGCGTAGCTCAGGTCGTCGGTCTCGCGCCAGCTTTCGGGGAGTCCGCCGCAGCCCAGTTTCAGTTCGCCCAAAAAACGGCCCTGGTTGACCTCTGCGCCCTCGAACCGCACAAAACCCTGTTGATCTTGAGCCGCCAGCGCCGAAGCGGCAACGAAGAACCCCGCCCCATGACGCGGCGCCAGCACGCCTTGAACCACCAGGCGCTCACACGCTTCAACCACGCTGGATTGACTGAGCAAATTGATTCGTGCGATTTGCCGCACTGAAGGCAGTCGTGTCCCCGGTGGTACTTCGCTGCTATGGAGCCAGCGGGTTAACGCGTCGACGATTTGCTGTACGACCGGCACCAATGCCTGTCGATCGATTCTCAACTCCATGAGCAAGCAAATTCCTGTTTGTTTGGCGGGGAACAGTTAATCACAGGAACGCTCGCCAGGATGTGCGACAACGCCGCCAAAACCCACGGTTCTAACCATTTGAAACATAATGCCCGGCGCTTTCATGACCCCCACAAAAAACCCGCACAAATACGGGTACCTGTGCGTAATGCTGTTCACTTAAGAAAGTTTTGGGATTGGGATTGGGTGGGGTACATATCCGTTTCTGCGGTAACGGCTGCTGGCGGTTTCGCTCTTACAGCGAGTCACTTGGAAAAGCCCCAAGTAACCAAGGGCTTTTGCCCCGCCATTCGGTGCCTCGCTAAGGCTCGGCATGCCCTCACTCCGGCATTGCTCCGGGGGCCCGCCGCCATCGGCCATCCATGGCCCAGAGTGTGTAAAAATCCAAGCCAACCCTTGCTATGATTTCCCGGGATTTCATCGTAAGGGTTAGCCATGAAACGCTTCATTCAAGGTGAACACCGAGGTCAAAGTACCTTGCTCCCCGAGAGCCTGGACGATTACGTCAGCGACACCAATCCGGTGCGCGTTGTCGATGTCTTCGTGGATGAGCTCGACCTGATCACCCTGGGTTTTGAAAGCGCGGTCCCAGCTGAAACGGGCCGACCGGGCTACCACCCCGCCGTCATGCTGAAGATCTACATCTACGGCTATCTCAACCGTATTCAGTCGAGCCGACGCCTTGAGCGCGAGGCGCAGCGCAACGTCGAGCTGATGTGGCTGACCGGTCGCCTGATGCCGGACTTCAAGACCATCGCCAACTTCCGCAAGGACAACGGCAAGGCCATTCGAGGCGTTTGCCGCCAGTTTGTTGTGCTGTGCCAGCAACTAGGGCTTTTCTCGGAAAACCTGATTGCCATCGACGGCAGCAAGTTCAAGGCGGTGAACCACCGCGACCGCAACTTTACCAGCGCCAAGCTGAAGAAGCGGATGGAAGAAATCGAATCGAGCATTGCCCGTTATCTGAAGGCACTGGATGCCGCTGATCGTGAAGAGCCCAAGCCCTCGGACCCAAAAAGCGGCGGCCTGGAAGAGAAAATCGCCAAACTCAAGGAGCAAATGAAAGCGCTTCAGGAGATAGAAATTCAAGTTGAGACATCGCCGGATAAGCAGGTCTCGCTGACCGACCCGGACGCCCGCTCGATGATGACGAGCGGTAAAGGCATCGTGGGTTACAACGTACAGACCGCGGTCGATACCAAGCACCACCTGATCGTTGCGCACGAAGTGACCAATGTGGGCCACGACCGTGATCAGCTCAGTTCGATGGCGGTGCAGGCCCGTGAGGCGATGAAACTCGAATCGTTGTCGGTGGTGGCTGACCGCGGGTATTACAAAAGCGGGGAGATCCTTGCCTGCCATGAAGCAGCGATTACCGCGTATGTGCCGAAGACGCAGAGCTCGCGGGCCAAATTCGATGGCCGCTTTAACAATGATGCTTTCATCTACGACGCGGACAAAGACGTGTACGTCTGCCCCGCCAAGGAAGTGCTGACCTGGCGCAACGCTTGCGTCGATAATGGCAAGACGCTGAACAGTTACTGGAGCTCGAACTGTCGGTCCTGCTCGATAAAGGCGCAATGCACACCGGCCAGAGAGCGAAAGGTTCGTCGCTGGGAACATGAAGCGGTGCTGGAGGAGATGCAGGTCCGCCTGGACGAAGCGCCGGAGATGATGAAGATCCGCAAACGGACAGTTGAACATCCTTTCGGGACGCTCAAACAATGGATGGGTGCGACGCACTTTTTGACCCGACGACTTGCCGGGGTGAGCACCGAAATGAGCTTGAATGTGCTCGCTTACAACTTGAAAAGGGTGATGAAAATCCTCGGTGCGCAGAATCTGATGAAAGCGCTGGCGGCCTGAAAAGCCCCCGTTTTGTCTGGTAGACGAGCTGTGATGCGCCGCCAGAGGCCCCTTGATAACGGGCTGGAGCTACGAAAAACGCTTTTGGTTTAATGAGCCAGCCAACACTCGTCGGCGCACGCGCCGACGATGTTTGAGCCCGTTTTTACACACTCTGGGCCGGGGGCGGCTACCGCGGCATCCTTGCCGCGGTGCCCCCTGCGCAACGCCTGCGTTCGGCCTCTGGGAAAGGGGCGGTAGATCTGAAGCAACAGCAAGATCAAGATCAAAAGATCGCAGCCTTCGGCAGCTCCTACAGGGGGAATCGTGCGCTCTGTAGGAGCGAGCTTGCTCCGGGCGGCGTTCCGACGATGAATTCGAAGGCAACGCATTTTTCCAGACAGTACGCGTTATCGTTCACGTCCATCGCGAGCAGGCTCGCTCCCACATAAAAGCAGATTGGTGTACATCCGCTTTTCACCACTCAACAGGCCGAGCGTTAGCTCGCCTGCAGCTGTTGATCTCGATGCACCGCCCCCTCGAGAGGCCGAGTGGAGGTTCTGCGCAGTGGGCAACCCGGCATGGATGCCGGGTTAGCCGCCCCCGGCCATGGATGGCCGATGGCGGCGGGCCCACGGAGCAGGACCGGAGCGAGGGCATGCCGAGCCTAGGCGAGGCACCGAACGAAAGGGGCAAGAGCGTTTGGTTACTTTGCGCTTTTCAAAGTGACCCGCCGTAAGGGCGGAACCCTAAGCGGCCGTTACCGCAGAAATGGTTATACACCCAATCAATGTGTGCGCCTGAAGCACCTAACTTCAGAACGCCGTCACGCCCCCATCCACCGCCAACGAGTGCCCCGTAGTAAACGCGGCACCGTCGCTGCACAGATACAGCACCGCACTGGCGATCTCCTCGACCTTGCCGATACGACCCACCGGGTGCATGGCATTGGCGAACTCGGCTTTCTTGGGGTCCGCTTCATAGGCACGGCGGAACATGTCGGTGTCGATTACTGCCGGACACACCGCGTTCACACGAATCTTTTTCTTGGCATATTCGATGGCTGCCGATTTGGTCAGCCCGATCACCGCGTGCTTCGACGCTGCGTAAATACTCATTTTCGGCGCAGCCCCGAGACCGGCGACGGACGCGGTGTTGACGATCGCGCCGCCCCCTTGGGCGAGCAGCAAGGGCAACTGGTACTTCATACACAGCCAGACGCCTTTGACATTGACGCCCATGATTGCGTCGAACTCATCGGCCGTGCCTTCTGCCAGCTTGCCCTTCTCGATCTCGATGCCGGCGTTGTTGAAGGCATAGTCGAGACGGCCGTAGGTATTCACCACTTCGTCCATCAGATTTTTTACGTCGCTTTCCAGCGTGACGTTACAGCGCACAAAAGTCGCTTCGCCGCCCGCCGTGCGAATCAACGCCACCGTGCCCTCACCGCCCGCGGTGTCCAGGTCGGCGACCACCACTTTCAACCCCTCGGCGGCGAACGCCTGGGCTGTCGCGCGGCCAATGCCATTGGCCGCGCCAGTCACAACGGCGACCTGGCCGGAAAACGTCATGCTCATTGTTATGTCCTCGAAAAGAGAAATGCGGGAGATCGCGTGCTCCCAGTCTAGTCACAGGGATTTGCAGCGCGGCAGCACTATCAGAGGGCCGGTTGAGCACCCATGAGTTGCAGTGATAGAACCGCCCGCCTGACTATCACCGTACTGGATAGAAGTGCATTCGCCGCATCAGCCAAACTTGCGGCCTCGATCATGAAGGTCTATCAACAAGGCTTCATTCATCTTGAGTGCCTGTCATGACTACCCAGACCAATCGCCAGTTCCTGCTCGCCAAACGCCCAGTGGGCGCGGCGACTCGCGAGACATTCACCTATCAGGAAGTCCCGGTCGGCGAACCGGCTGCGGGTCAGATCCTGGTCAAAAACGAATACCTGTCCCTGGACCCGGCCATGCGTGGCTGGATGAACGAGGGCAAGTCCTACATTCCGCCGGTAGGCATTGGCGAAGTGATGCGCGCATTGGGCGTAGGCAAAGTCGTCGCCTCGAACAACCCGGGGTTTGCAGTCGGGGACTATGTGAATGGTGCGCTGGGTGTGCAGGATTTTTTCCTCGGCGAGCCACGCGGTTTCTACAAGGTCGATCCGAACCTGGCACCGCTGCCGCGCTACTTGTCCGCCTTGGGCATGACCGGGATGACTGCCTACTTCGCCTTGCTTGATGTCGGCGCCCCCAAGGCCGGTGACACCGTGGTGCTGTCAGGCGCCGCCGGCGCAGTGGGCAGCATTGCCGGGCAAATCGCCAAGATCAAAGGTTGCCGTGTCGTCGGCATCGCCGGTGGCGCAGATAAATGCCAGTTCCTGATCGACGAACTGGGTTTCGATGGTGCCATCGACTACAAGAACGAAGACGTCCACGCCGGTCTCAAGCGCGAATGCCCGAAAGGGGTGGACGTGTATTTCGATAACGTCGGCGGCGATATTCTCGACGCAGTGCTGGGCCGTCTGAACATGAAGGCGCGGGTGGTGATTTGCGGCGCCATCAGCCAGTACAACAACAAGGAAGCGGTCAAGGGTCCGGCCAACTACTTGTCGCTGCTGGTCAACCGCGCGCGGATGGAAGGCTTTGTGGTGATGGACTACGCCGCGCAGTTCGCCGCCGCCGGGCAGGAAATGGCGGGCTGGATGGCCAAGGGGCAGCTCAAGAGCAAGGAAGACATCGTCGAAGGACTGGAGACGTTCCCGGAGACACTGATGAAGTTGTTCAGCGGGGAGAATTTCGGGAAGTTGGTGTTGAAGGTTTAAAAGCAGTAAATCAAAAGATCGCAGGCTGCGCCAGCTCCTACAGGGGTATGCGATCCCATGTAGGAGCTGCCGAAGGCTGCGATCTTTTTAGGCCAGTTCGGCGACGACGGCCGCCAATGCCTTGGCCGGATCCTTCGCCTGGCTGATCGGACGGCCGATCACCAGATAGTCGGAACCGGCATCCAGCGCCTGACGCGGGGTCAGAATGCGACGCTGATCGTCCTGGGCGCTGCCCGCCGGACGTATGCCCGGCGTCACCAGTTGCAGCGACGGATGAGCCGACTTCAACGCCTGGGCTTCCAGCGCCGAACACACCAGACCGTCCATCCCGGCTTTTTCCGCCAGCGCGGCCAGGCGCAACACTTGCTCCTGCGGCTCGATGTCCAGACCGATACCCGCCAGATCCTCACGCTCCATGCTGGTCAGCACCGTCACGCCGATCAGCAGCGGCTTAGGGCCGGTACGCTGGTCGAGCACTTCGCGGCACGCAGCCATCATGCGCAAACCGCCGGAGCAGTGCACGTTGACCATCCATACGCCCATTTCAGCAGCCGCCTTGACAGCCATTGCCGTGGTGTTCGGAATGTCGTGGAACTTGAGGTCGAGGAACACTTCGAAACCCTTGTCGCGCAAGGTGCCGACGATTTCCGAGGCGCAACTGGTGAACAGTTCTTTACCGACTTTGACCCGGCACAGTGTCGGGTCCAACTGGTCGGCCAGCTTCAGTGCGGCGTCACGGGTGGGGAAATCCAGGGCGACGATGATAGGAGTCTGGCAGACGGACATGTGCGGGCTCTCAGGCAGGACGAAATCGGCGCGCATTGTAGCGGAACCAGCGCCGCTGCGGGACCCGATGATCGGTAAATCATCGGGACAGCTCAAGCAAGACTAGCCCTTGCAGCAATTGTGTCGAGCCCGATACACACACGACACGCCCACTACACCCTTCCTCGCTACCCTCGGCAGCCGCAACACGTCCTTACAGCACTTCCCGCCTCAGGGCCGGACGCCTATGCTGAAGCCACAACCTCGCAGCCTATCTTTGTGGTTGGCAGCCTACCTGGCAGATGAACGCACGCATGCACAACACCCAAGCAACCGTGAACGACGATCAAAAAGCACCCGGCGACGACAAACGCTGGAGCATTCGCGCGCTGATCGTCGACGACGACGTCCCGATCCGCGAGTTGATGATCGACTACCTGGCCCGGTTCAATATCCACGCCAGCGGCGTCACCGATGGCGCTGCCATGCGCCTGGCAATGCAAGCGGAGCATTTCGACGTGGTGGTGCTCGACCTGATGCTGCCGGGCGAAGATGGTTTGTCACTGTGCCGCTGGCTGCGCGCCGAATCGGACATCCCGATCCTGATGCTCACCGCCCGCTGCGAACCCACCGACCGGATCATCGGCCTGGAACTGGGCGCAGACGATTACATGGCCAAGCCGTTCGAGCCACGCGAACTGGTCGCACGCATTCAGACCATTCTGCGTCGAGTGCGCGACGACCGCACCGAGCAACGGGCCAACGTCCGCTTCGACAACTGGCGCCTGAACAGCGTGCTGCGCCAGTTGATCGCCGCCGATGGCCTGGTGGTGCCGCTGTCCAACGCCGAATTCCGGTTGCTCTGGGTGTTCATCGAACGACCCCGCCGTGTACTCAGCCGCGAACAATTGCTGGATGCCGCACGCGGTCGCTCCATCGAAGCCTTTGATCGCAGCATTGACCTGCTGGTCTCGCGCCTGCGCCAGAAACTCGGCGATGATCCAAAAGCCCCACAGCTGATCAAGACCGTTCGCGGAGAGGGTTACCTGTTCGATGCACGAGATATCAGCTGATGCGTGCGCGCTTCGATACGCTGTTCGGCCGCCTGTTTGGCGTGCTGTTGGTAGCGATTATCCTGGCGCACCTGTTGGCGTTTGCCTGGTTCCACCATTACGGCCCGCCGCCGCCCCCTCCGCCGCCGGAGTTTGCCGACAATCACGACGGGCAACGCCCTCCGATGGACCCTCGCTTCGAAAACCGGCCACCTCGGCCGTGGTTCGGCGGCCCCTTGGTGCCACTGACCTTTCAGCTGATATCGCTGATCATTGCTGCCTGGTACGGCGCCAAACTGCTGAGCCGGCCGATCCAGCGTTTGAGCGACGCTGCCGAACGCTTGAGTGAGAACCTCGACAGCCAGCCTCTGGATGAGTCTGGCCCACGGGAAGCGCGGCAAGCCGCGCACACATTCAACAAGATGCAGCAACGCATTCGTGAACAAGTACAGCAACGCTCACGGATGCTGGGCGCGGTGTCTCACGACCTGCGCACGCCGTTATCACGGCTAAAGTTGCGTCTGGAGCAGATCGACAACGACAAGCTGCAAGGCCAGATGCGTCAGGATCTGGATGACATGATCAGCATGCTCGACGCCACCCTGACCTACCTGCACGAACAGCGCACCAGCGAGGCACGACAGTGGATGGACGTGCAGGCGCTGATCGAATCCCTCTGCGAAAACGCCCAGGACCAGGGCGCCGATGTCCAGGCCAGCGGCCACTGCGCGCCCCTGCAAGTACAGCCAATGGCTTTACGCTCGTGCATCAACAACCTGCTGGACAACGCCCTGCGCTATGCCGGGGAAGGGTTGATTACGCTGGAAGACTATCGCGAGCAACTGCTGATCCGGGTCATCGACCACGGACCGGGGATCGCGATGGATAAACGTGAAGCGGTGTTTGAACCGTTCTTTCGTCTGGAGGGGTCGCGTAATCGTAATTCTGGCGGTGTCGGTCTAGGCATGACCATTGCCCGCGAGGCGGCCGAACGGCTGGGCGGACAATTGAGCCTGGAAGAAACCCCAGGTGGTGGACTGACGGCGGTCATCCGTTTGCCCCGTACTTGAATACACCACCGCCAACTGTGGGAGCGAGCCTGCTCGCGAAAGCGGTTGATCATTCAACACTGATGTCGACTGACCCGCCGCATTCGCGAGCAGGCTCGCTCCCACAGGATCCGGGCCTGGCTTGATATGCATGTGTACCGAACGGTACAAACCTCACATACCCACGACACCTTGCCCCTTGAGGCTGCATAAGCCGGTGCACCCACCGGTTTCCCATTCCAAGGAGTGAGCCCAATGATCGGTAGCGTCAGTAACTACACGAGCTATTCCAGCACCAGCAGCACCACAACCAACAGCGCCCGTAGCCAGCAATTTCAGAAAGAGTTGCTGGCCAAACTCGACACCAACAGCGACGGCGCGGTGGATCAGGATGAACTCAAGAGCGCCCTGTCACAGAAATCCGACGACGGTCTGCTGGTCAGCCTGAGCAAAAATTTTGCTGATCTGGACAGTGACGGCAGTGGCAGCCTGAGCAGTGAAGAGATGGCCGCGATGGCCCCACCTCCGCCGCCGCCACAAGATCAGGCACCCAACACTGAGCTTGCCGATGCGTTGATCAGCGCCCTCGACACCGACGGTGACGGCGCCATCAGCAGCGATGAACTGAGCAATGGCCTGACCAGCGCCGGCAGCGGTGCCGATAGCAAAGACATCTTCTCGGCGTTGGACAAGAACAAGGACGGCACCGTCAGCAAAGACGAACTCGCCGCCAGCCTCGCCCCGCCTCCACCGCCGCCACAGCAGGCGTCCAGCGACGAACTGTTCAGCCAGCTGGATACGGACAGTGACGGCAGCGTCACTGCCACCGAACTAAGCAGTGCGGTACAGGCCAGCGACAGCACCTCATCGACCAGCACCGACACCAGCGCGGCGCTGCTCAAAGTGCTGGACAGCGACGGCAGCGGTGGCGTCAGCAGCGACGAGTTGAAAGCCGCGCTACAAGCCGGTCGCGAGAAGAGCAACGACAGCTCCACCGCTCAGTCGAATGTTTCAGAAGCGCTGAACAAAATGATCGCCAACCTGAGCAAGCAGTATTCGCTCGACAAGGTGGCGAGCGTGGGCAAGTACCTCAACGTGGCCACTTAAGTCAAAAGCATCGCGAGCAGGCTCACTCCCACAGTAAACCGTGTCTAACTTGAAAATACGGTCAAATGTGGGAGCGAGCCTGCTCGCGAAGAGGCCATTAGCCTCAACAAAAAAACTTAAGGCCGGCGATCTTCAACGCGCGCCTGGCTTTTGCTCCAGTCGGTCAACAGGCTATAAGCCACCGCCAACAACGTCGGGCCGATGAACAAGCCAATGAACCCAAACGCAATCAACCCGCCAAACACGCCCAACAACACAATCACCAACGGCAAATTCCCACCGCGGCTGATCAAATACGGCTTCAGCACATTGTCGACGCCGCTGATAATGAACGTCCCCCAAATGCCGAGAAACACCGCCATCCCGTACTCGCCCTTCCAGGCCAGCCAGGCCGTGGCGGGTATCCACACCAACGGCGGCCCCATGGGAATCAGGCTGAGCAGGAAGGTCACGATACCGAGAACCAGTGCGCCAGGCACCCCGGCAATTAAAAACCCGATCAACGCCAGAACCGCCTGAGCCGCCGCCGTCCCGATCACGCCGTTCACCACCCGCTGAACGGTCCCCGCCACCAGTTCGATGTAATAGCCGGCCCGTTGCCCAATCAGCCGCTCCAGCAACCCATGAACAAACGCTGCCAATCGTGGCCCGTCACGGTAGAAAAAGAACACAAAGACAATGCTCAACGTCAGCTCGAGAATGCCGCCGCCAATCTGCGCACTGCGCGCCAGCAACCAGTTACCGACCTGGCCCAGGTATGGCTTGACTGCCAGCATCATCGCCGCGCCCTGCTGATCGATGCTGTTCCAGATAACCACCAACCGTGCGCCCACCAGGGGAACACCGGCCAGCCAGATCGGCGCTTCAGGCAGACCGTCGACCTGCACATCCTTGATGAACGCCGTGGCATCACGCACATGATCCGCCAGGTTGAACCCCAGCCACACCAGCGGCACCGCCACCAACAGCATCCAGCCAAGCGTCAGCAATGCCGCCGCCAGTGCCTCCCGACCATTGAGCAAACGGGTCAGCAAGCGCATCAGCGGCCAACTGGCAAACGCCAGCACGGCCCCCCAGAACAACGCTGACCAGAACGGCGCCATCACCCAAAAGCTCGCGCCAAACAGCACCAGGAGCAGGATCTGCACCAACAGCCGATCGTTATTGATCATCCAAGTCTCGAAAAAAGTCAGTTCGCAAAAGAGCAGGCGAACGCGACAAGCGCGTTCGCCTGATGAAGCTTATCGCAACAGTTCCACGTGCAGGCCAGAGCCGTCAACGCTGCCGGTTTCCATCCGAGCCGCACGCACGCCCTGGCCAATCAGCGCCTGACGCCAGGCTTCGGCGTTCGGTCCGGAAACGTTGACCCTAAGGGTCGTATCCAGATTCAAGCCGCGCGAAAGCAAGCGCAGCCAGGTATCGTCAGGGGTATTGGTCAGTTTAGGGAAATCGAGCTCGCCAGTGCTTTTGAGCTGCCGCAACAAGGTGGCGGAAGTGGGCAGCAAATCACCCAGCGGCGCAGCGGCATCGAACTGCTCGACATGCAGATAGGCTTTGCGATTACCGCGAGTGATGCTGTAAAGCGCCACCAGCGTGCTGTCCTTTGGCGCCGCCAGACGCAACAGCAGATACGCCTGTTGATCATCGGCGCCGTAGAGTTTGGCGTTGCCGAAGACCTCATTGGCCCACAGGCTGCTTTCACCGCAATCACGGGCCTGGCACCAGAACAGCAACTCGGCACCCTGTTTCTGCAACGCTTCGCGGGCGGCGGTGAAGGCTTCCGTGGACGAATGTTCCGGCGGCAGTTCGTAGGTCACCGAGGTGGTTTGCCCGCGGGCGGTGACTTGACCGTCGAAACGCAACTGGCCGCTGATCTTGCGGATCGACCCCAGCGGGTAGATCCGCTCGAGTTCGACCGCCGGGCGATAGTCGACGATCTGCGCATCGACCATACGCGGCACGATCGGCAGGTCCTGGCTGCCCGGAACATCGGCGGCGAACAACACGGGACTGAAACAGCACAGCGCCAGCAAACTGAATGAACGCATGGATAGGCTCATCGTATCAGCATGGCCTGGGCGCCTTTGACGACGCTGGCATCGTCGATGCGTTCGGGTACCAGCAAACCACGCTGCACCGCCGGACGCGCCTCCATGGTCGCCATCCAGCGCTGCAACGCCGTCAAGCCATCCACCGCGACACCGGACCACTCGTGGCCACGAACCCATGGGTACGTGGCAATGTCGGCAATGCTGTACTCGCCAGCAAGGAATTCCACGGTTTGCAGGCGAGTGTCGAGCACCTCGTAGAGGCGACGGGTTTCATGCTGATAGCGGTCGATGGCGCCCTGGAGCTTCTCCGGGAAGTAGCGGAAAAACACGTTGGCCTGTCCCTGCATCGGGCCGATTCCACCCATCTGGAACATCAGCCATTGCAAAACCACCGAGCGCCCCTTCGGGTCCTTGGGCAGCAGCTTGCCGCTCAACTCGGCCAGGTAGATGAGGATGGCGCCGGACTCAAACACGGCAAAATCATCGTTGGCGCGATCGACAATCGCCGGAATCCGGCCATTGGGATTGAGCTTGAGAAAGTCCGGGGACTTTTGTTCCTTTTTGTCGAAACTCAAGGCGTGCACCGTGTAGGGCAGGCCGAGTTCCTCGAGCACGATAGAGACCTTGTGGCCATTCGGGGTCGCAGCGGTGTAGAGATCTATCATGGTTGTCTCCCATTTCAACCCGCCCAGCCTCGACAGTTGCCCGGCGCAAGTCAAGGAACGGCGAAGAACCGATTGAAACAGTCTGCGACAAGGTCGGCACCGGGTTCATCATTCAGGTGCAAATGATGGCCGCCAGGCAGCTGTTCACGGCTAAAGGGTAGACGCTCCAGCAACTCGGAATGTTTGGCGAGCATGCCGTCAGCTGCAACCACCAGCAATGCAGGACAACTGACCCGCTGGACGAAGGCCATGGCCTGCTCGGTTGTAAGACGTAGCGGCGATGGCAGCGTGAGACGGTTGTCGGTGCGCCAGGTGTAACCGCCCGGCACCGGCATCAAACCGCGCTGGGCCAGGAGTTCGGCGGCTTCGCGACTGACCGCTACCAGACCTTTCATTCTCGCCTCGATGGCGCGGTCCTGTGTGGTGTAGACGGGTTTGCGCTTTTCCTGCAGATCCAGCTGCGCCTGCAGGGCCATGCCCATACGTTCGGCAGCGTTTTCGCCTTTGTCTGTAGGCGGGATGATGCCGTCGATCAAGGCTAGATGCGTCACACGTTCAGGCAGCGACCCGGCGATGATCAACGAAGCGATCGCCCCCATGGAATGCCCCATCAGCGCAAACCGCTTCAAGCCCAGCTGTTCGGCGACTTGCAGTACGTCGTGGGCGTAGTCCCACATTGCATAACCGGCACCGGGCGGGCGATGCCCGGAGTGGCCGTGACCGGCCATGTCCAGCGCGATGATGCGCAAGCCTTTGAGCTTTGGCGCCAACCGGGCAAAGCTGTTGGCGTTGTCCAGCCAGCCATGCAAGGCAATCACCGGCAGGCCGTCTTCAGGGCCGAACAAATGTGCCGCCAACTCGATGTGCGGCAGGCTCAGGCGAACTTCTTCAACGACATGGCTCATACGCAATCCTGCTGACGACGACGTTCCCAGCGGCTGAACAGGTTCTTCAGCAGCGTGGCGGTATCCTGTGGTCGTTCGAGGGGAAACATGTGCCCACCGGGCATGGTCAGGGATTCGCCCTGCGGCATGCGCCCGACCGAACGGGTGTGATGGCGCATGACCACGCGACTCTTGTGCCCACGCACCACCGCCAGCGGCACTTTCAACTGCCGTGCGCGACCGGGGCTGGTGTGGGGCACGCCGCGGTAGATGCTGATTTCCGTGGCCGGATCGAAGCGCAGTCGCAGCTTGTCACCCACTGTGTGCAAGCCGTGTTGCAGGTACGCGTCGAAACACTCCGGATCGAATTCACGAAACAGGGTCTTACCGGCGAAATACACGCGCGCCGCCTCCAGATCGGCGAACTCTTCGCGTCGCCCCAGCGTGCGGCCAGCCGGGGTCAGGCGGTCGATAAAACCAAAACGCTTGGCCGCGCGGATGACCCACTGATCGGTACGGGTCAGCACCGGCGAATCGAGCATCACCACACCGCGGTACAGTTTGGGGCAACGCAACGCCGCGTGCAGGTGCAGTACGCCACCGAAGGAGTGGCCAACGCCCCAGACGGGCTCAGGCTGCTGCTCGAGATGATGAATCAGCTCGTCCACCAAATTGTGCCAATTGTCATCCGCCGGAAAACGCGGGTCATGGGCATGCTGTTCCAGATGCGTCACCTGATACTCGGGCGCCAGCGCCGCGAACAACTTGCCGTAGGTGCCCGAAGGAAAACCATTGGCGTGGGCGAAAAATATCTGTTGCGACATACCGGTCGATCCATCAACGAAAACAAGGGGTGATTGTCCGTAAGACAACGCCCTACAGCAATGACCATAACTGCCAGGAATGGTGGTAGGAGCTGTCGCAAAGATCAAAAGATCGCAGGCTGCGCCAGCTCCTACAGGTTGTCTGCGATCCAGTGTAGGAGCTGCCGAAGGCTGCGATCTTTTGATCTGAAAACTCAACGACCCGGCGGTGTTTCGCCCAACGGCACCACCGCCATGGTCAACCGCGACACGCAACTGGCCTTGCCCTCGTCGCTGGTCAAGCGGATATCCCAGACATGCGTGGTGCGACCGATGTGAATCGCCGTGGCCACTGCCGTTACCCGCCCGCTGCGCAATCCGCGCAAATGGTTGGCGTTGATTTCCAGACCGACGCAATAAAACTTGCTGGCATCGATGCACAGGTAACTGGCCATCGAGCCGACGCTTTCGGCCAGCACCACCGAGGCGCCACCGTGCAGCAAGCCGTAGGGCTGATGAGTGCGGTGGTCGATGACCATGCTCGCAGTGAGGGACGCTTCGTCGAAGGCTTCAAAGCGAATATCCAGCACTTCACCGATGGTGTTTTTCTGGATCGCGTTCAACTGCTCGATGTTGGGAGTGGTACGCCACAGACTCATCGCCGATTTCCTTTGTTGGTGTGTTCGTGGCTCAATCCTGCCACAGCACCACTTCGCTGCGCTCGCTCCATTCTTCGAACCGGGCGCCGTAAGCGGCTTCGATCATATTGCGTTTGATCTTCAGGGTCGGCGTCAGAAAGCCGTTTTCCACTGCCCAACTGTCCTTGACCACCACCAGCCGCCGCAAGCGCTCATGCTTGTCGAGGGCACTGTTAACCTCCTCCAGCAGTTTTTCCAGGCTGGAATGCAGACCGGCGCGCGCCGTCCCACCGGCGTCCTGCTGGCCGACCGCCGAGAGCACGCACAAGCCCAGCGGCGCACTCAAACCATCGCCGACCACACACACCTGCTCGATCCGCGAATGCACCGCCAGCCGATTTTCGATGGGCGCGGGGGCCACGTATTTGCCTTTGCTGGTCTTGAAGATTTCTTTCAGCCGCCCAGTCAGACGCAGGTTGCCTTCGGCGTCTTCCTCGCCCTTGTCACCGGTACGCAGGAAGCCGTCCTCGGTGATGGTTTCGGCGGTTTTTTCCGGTTCCTTGAAATACCCGAGCATGGTCGCGCCGCTGCGCACCATGACCTCGCCAGAGTCGGCGATCCGCACCTCGACGTCCGGACAAGGCTTGCCGATCCAGCCCGGTTTGTTCTGGCCCGGCAGGCAAACATGCGAATAGCCGCAGCTTTCGGTCATGCCGTAGACCTCCAGCACATCCAGCCCCAGCTTGCGATACCACAGCAACAAGGTTTGCGGAACCGGCGCCGCGCCGGACAAGGCAATGCGCAAGGCGTCGAGCCCAAGCCCGGCAAGGACTTTGTGTGCGACCCGCTTGCCAATGATCGGCAGACCGAGCAAAAAGTCGAGGCGCTTCGCCGGGATCTTGCTGTAGACGCCCATCTGGAACTTGGTCCAGATCCGTGGCACGCCGAACAATGCGGTGGGTCGTGCGCGCTGCAAATCGGCGAGGAAGGTATCGAGGCTCTCGGCAAAAAATACGGTTTGCCCGGTGTAGATCGACGCCAGCTCGACGAACATCCGCTCGGCGACATGGCACAGCGGCAGGTAGGACAGCAATCGGTCCGACTCATTGAGGCCGAAGAGCTGGGTGCCACGGGTGGTGGCAAACCCCAGATTGGCGAAGCTGTGCATCACCCCTTTGGGCATTCCGGTCGTGCCGGAGGTATAAATGATGGTTGCCAATTGATCGGCGGCAGGCTTCGGATCGTCCTGGATCGGCGAGCTGCGTTGCAGGTCGGCCCAGCTGAAATCGAAGTGGCCTTGCGGATGCAACGGCAGGCTGATGGTTGGCAGTTCCGGCTTGACCCCACGGGACATGCCAGACCAGTCATCGAGTTTGCCGATGAACACCAGCGCGGCTTCGGAATGTTCGAGCACTTGAGCCACGGACTCGGCTGTCAGGTTCGGGTACAGCGGAACCGAGACATGCCCGGCCATCCAGATCGCCAGGTCGGCGATGATCCAGTGGGCACAATTTTTCGAGATCAAGGCAATGTGGCTGCCTTGAGGCAGTTCGCGTGCTCGCAGCCAGTGCGCAGCGCAGCGCGCTTGATGACCCACCTCTTCCCACGTCAGCGTTTCGACCTGTCCACCACCCGTGGGCTGGACCAGAAAGCGCTGGCGGGGATGACGGGCCTCACGCTCATAGAAGACGTCCAGCGGCAAACGGAATGCAGCAGACATACGACTCGCTCCTGTTTTTCTGGTCTGGAGCAAGCGTAGTCAACCAAGCAGTTGCTTGGTTAATTATTTGAGGGCAGAAGAAAGATCAAAAGATCGCAGCCTCGTTGCACTCGACAGCTCCTACAAGGATTGCGCAATACCCTGTAGGAGCTGTCGAGTGCAACGAGGCTGCGATCTTTTGCTTTTAAGGGTGTTTGATGCCGTTGAGTTTCATAGCGCCGGCGAGCGGACCTTCACCTTCAAGTTCGGCAAGTCCGGCGGTTTTCACCGCTTCCGGCTGCTGCACATGACCGTGTTGCAAGTAACCCAACAGGTTGCCCACCAACGGGTTATGGCTGACCAGCAGCGCGTAATCCACCGACACCAATTGCTCCGCCACTACTTGTGGGCTGTAGCCGGGGGTCAACCATTCGACGGTGCGAATGTCCGGCTGGAACCCCAGCGCTTCACGCACCAGCTGCGCGGTCTGCTGCGCTCGCTGGTAAGGACTGGCGTAGATAGCCGTGAGCGGCTGGCCGATCAGTTCGGCGGCGCTGCGCAGCACTTCTTCGCAACCGTGAGGGGTCAATGCCCGTTCGGAGTCTGGACGCGAGCCATACGGCTCGGCTTCACCATGACGCAATACCCAGAGTTTCATAGCTTGGGTTCCTCATCTCGGGCCGGATGCGGGGCGGGCGCCACAACGTGCGGCGCTTCACCTTCCGGCGTACGCGGCGTCGGCCAGTCGGCGAACGGCCAGGGTTTCTGGTCGCTGTGGAAACTGCCGAAACGCCCGATCTGTGCCAGGAACTGGCTCAGGCTGTCGCCGAAGTTCATCAGGCTGGCGCTCGGGGCGCCATAAATCAAACGATAGATCAACTGCACCAGCACCACTGCACCAAGGATGAATTGCGCCACCTGCCAGACCAGCACGAAGACGATCATCCACAACACACGCAGCAGGATGGATTCGTACCTGGCTTCTGTTTTCGGATCGTTCATGTCTCGCTCTCCTGCTCCTTTATAGGGAGCGTGCTCAGTTAAAACCGCTGGTGGAAATAAAGTCGACATCGGTTTTCGGTTCGCCGCGCATCAACAGCTCAATCACCTGATTAAGCGTGCGCCCTTCGAACAGGATCGCGTGCAGCCCGGCGACCAGCGGCATATACACGCCAACCTCCTGCGCCTTGGCCTTGAGCACTTTGAGGGTGTTCACGCCTTCGGCGACTTCGCCCAGGCGCGTCACCGCATCTTCCAGGCTCAAGCCCTGACCGAGGGCGAACCCGACCTGATAGTTACGGCTTTTCGGCGACGAACAGGTGACGATCAAATCGCCCACGCCAGCCAGGCCGAGGAAGGTCATCGGGTTGGCGCCCTGATTGACCGCGAAGCGAGTCATTTCCGCCAGCGCCCGGGTGATCAACATGCTTTTGGTGTTCTCGCCCATACCCAGCGCCACCGCCATGCCGGCGATGATCGCGTAGACGTTTTTCAGGGCCCCGCCCAGCTCCACGCCGAAGCGGTCGGCGCTGGCATAGACGCGGAAGGTACGGCCATGCAACGCGTCCTGGACGCGCTGGCAGAGTTCCTCGTCTTCGCTGGCGACCACCGTGGCGGTCAGCGCGTGCTCAGCGATTTCACGCGCCAGGTTCGGCCCGGACAGCACGCCGATGCGCGCTTGCGGGGCAATTTCTTCGAGAATTTCGCTCATCAGCTTGAACGTGTGGGCTTCGATGCCTTTGGTCAGGCTCACCAGCAGCTTGCCGCTCAAACGGTCCGCGTGCGGCACCAATACCGAACGCAGCGCGCTGGACGGCAGCGCAACGAAACACAGTTCGCAGGTGTCCAGCGTGGCTTGCAAGTCAGTGACCGGCTCCACGCCCGGAAGAATCTTGATGCCTTTGAGGTAGCGCGGGTTCTCGCGATTGACCCGAATAGACTCGGCCTGCTCAGGATCACGCATCCACTGTCGGACCTGATACCCGTTCTCGGCCAGTAGATTAGCCACGGCGGTTCCAAAACTTCCGCCTCCCAGGACCGCAATTGGGCGCTGTTCAGTCATATGCAATCCGTTAATCCATACCAGTGGCGATGTCGGCATTATACGGAGCGGCCCAGTGGCGGCCAGCCCCCGCGTCAATTACCGGCAGTTGTAGAAAGAAGACCAACAAAACCGAGGAAAATGCCGGCATCGTGACTGGAAAAGTCGACCGTCTCGGTTAACATGCGCGCCAGTTAATCGCGATCAAGGCTGTGTTGTGTCTCTTGACTCTCCTTCAACCCGCTCGCCAGTGGCGTTCTAAGATGCGCTATTGGTCATGGATGACGCCAACCTTTGGCCGCCTGCTGGCCCTGCTGTGCCTTATGTTTGCCGGCTTACTGAGCAGCCTGCCGACAAACGCCGCGGACATCCTGCTGATCGGCGCCGAAGACGGCCCCGGGGTGCAGTCTTTCGCTAAGGCCCTTGGCAACTTGCGCCCGGCCGACAGCGTGCGCTTCCAGTCACTGGCCAGACTGCCGGCGCCGGACGAACTACCGGCCAGCAGCCGTTTGATTTTGCTCGATCTGCCAAGCCTCGACTGGCGCCTGCAAGACAGCCAAGGCCCGGCGACGCTGGTGTTGTGCATCAGTCGCCTGCAAGCCCGCCAACATCTGGGGGCTGCCCTGCCCCAGCACCTCAGTCTGCTCTGGAGCGATCCACCGCTGGACCGGCAACTGCGCCTGACGCGACACCTGCTGCCGCAGGCCCGAAGGATCGGCGTGTTGTACGACAGCCACGGCGAATTCCTCTTGAACGAATTGCGTCAAGCCGCCCGGCCGTTAGGCTTTGAGGTCGTCACCGAGCGCTGGGACAACACCAATGACAGCCATCCGTTGCAGAGCCTGCTAAAAAACAGCGACGTGTTGCTGGGTCTCGACGATCCTGATCTGTACAACCCGAAAACCGCGAAAAATCTGCTGTTCAGTAGCTATTTGCGGCAACGGGCGCTGATCGGCCCCAACCCCGGGTTCGTCAAGGCGGGCAGCCTGGCCAGCACCTACAGCGATCAGAGCGATTGGCTGGCGATCCTCGACGACCTGCTCGACCGACCACCCGAAACCTGGCCGCGCGCGCGCTACCCGCAACACTTCAAAGTCTTGAGTAACGCACAAGTCGCTCGTTCATTAGGGATTGAACCAACGAATGACGCGTCTCTCGCCACTCAGCTGACCGAAGGAGAACGCCGCCAATGACCTTCTGGCGCCGCTGGGATATCAATACCCGCACCCAAATCATCAGCCTCGGCCCGGCGTTGTTGCTGACGTTGCTGTTGATCAGTTTTTTCACCTTTGTGCGGATCCAGGACCTGCGTCAGGAACTCAACCACACCGGCCAACTGATCGCCAACCAACTGGCACCCGCCACTGAATACGGGGTGATCTCGGGTAACAATGAAGTACTCGACAGTTTGCTCAAGGCGACCCTGGCCACGCCCAATGTGCGCTTTCTGGAAGTTCAGGACAGCGCCAACCGGAGTTTGGTGTACGTCGAGCGACCGTCGCAAATCCTCCACCGCTCGCAGCAGGTCGAAGTGTTCCAGGCCCCGGTGCGGCTGCAACGGATCCCGCTGCACAATGATTTTTTCCAGAACAACAAAGTCACCGGCAATGCCCCCGCTGAGGATTACCTGGGGCGGGTGATCGTTGGCCTGTCCAACGACGCGTTCAGTCAGCGTCAGCAGGAAATCCTGCTCAAGGCCGGCGTTCTGGCGCTGTTCGCCCTGCTGTTTACTTTCCTCGTGGCCCGGCGCCTGGCCGGTGGCCTGTCGCAACCGATCCGCGACATCGGCAACGCGGTCAAGGCGATTCAAGCGGGCGACTACAGAACCCCGCTGCCGATCGTCGATGACACCGAGCTGGGTGCGCTGTCGCAACACATCAATAACCTCGCCCACGGTCTCGAACAAGCGAGTCGCGAACAGCATCAGGCGATGGCACAGTTGATCCAGACCCGCGAACAAGCGGAAAAAGCCAACAATGCCAAGTCCGATTTCCTCGCGATGATGAGCCACGAATTGCGCACGCCGATGAATGGCGTGCTCGGCATGCTGCAATTGCTGGAAACCACCGACATGACCGAGGAGCAAGTCGAATACGCGGCGCTGGCCTCGGAGTCCACCGAACATTTGCTCAAAGTCATTAACGACATACTCGACTTCTCGCGCATCGAGCGTTCGGAACTGGAGCTTGAGCACATTCCGTTCAACCTGGTGGACCTGATCAGCAGTTGCGCCCAATCCTTCCAGCACAGCGCGGCACAACGCGGGCTCGATCTGCAATTGCGAGTCCCTGAAGACATGCGCGCGTTGCAGGTACAGGGCGACCCGACGCGGATCCGGCAAATTCTGGTGAACCTGGTCGGCAATGCGCTGAAGTTCACCGAAGAGGGTCTCGTCACCATCGAGCCGCAGTGGCAATCGCTGGATCACGAACTGCTGTGGTTTACCTGCACCGTGCGCGACAGCGGGATCGGCATCTCGGCCGAAAGCCTGGAATTGATGTTCAACGCGTTCCAGCAGGCCGACAGTTCTATTTCGAGGCGTTACGGCGGCACTGGCCTGGGCCTGCCGATTGCCCGCACGCTGGCCGAACGAATGGGCGGTACCCTGCGCGCTCAGAGCGAAGAAGGTCGCGGCTCGGTGTTCACCCTGGAAATCCCGCTGGCACTCTATAAACAGACGCTACCGGTGCGGGTGCCGCGCGTGCAGACCGGCAGCGGTGATGATGAAGGTGAAGGTGAAAGTGAAGGGCGCAATGTGCTGCTGGTCGAAGACAACCCGGTCAATCAGACAGTCATCGAAGCAATGTTGCGCAGTCTGGGCTTTACTGTCAGCGTCGCCACCGATGGCGCGCAAGCGGTGCGCAGTGCCGAGAGTCTGATTTTCGAAGCGATTCTGATGGATTGCCGCCTGCCGATTATCGATGGCTACGAGGCGACGAGGCAGATCCGTCAACTGCCCGGTTGTGCAGACGTGCCAATCATCGCCCTGACCGCCAATGCGTTGCAGGGGGACCGCGAAGCCTGCTTATCGGCGGGAATGAACGATTACCTGGCCAAGCCCTTCAAACGTACTGATCTGCAGCAGATTTTGCAGCGCTGGGTGCAGTAGTGCAGGCCTTTCGACCATCTGCGACTGGCGTGAAAGGCGAAAGTGCGGCAGTCTTAGTCACCCGAACAGGCCCGAAAAGGGGCTTGAATAATAATTTCAGTGCACAAGTGTACATTCATGTACTTGGTGCTGTGACTTTCACCACAACGCAATAGTCTATGAGTAGGCTGCTGACTCGAGGCATGAACGCTTCGATCGGCCGGGAAGATTTGCCCCACCCTGCCGCATGGGACTATTGAGGAGCTCGCATGACCCAACAAAACGCCTTTACTCGGGAAGACCTGCTGCGCTGCAGTCGCGGCGAGCTGTTCGGCCCAGGTAACGCACAACTGCCCGCCCCGAACATGCTGATGGTGGATCGCATCACCCATATCAGTGCCGAGGGTGGCAAGTACGGCAAAGGTGAATTGGTCGCCGAGCTGGATATCACTCCGGACCTGTGGTTTTTCGCCTGCCACTTCGAAGGTGATCCGGTGATGCCAGGCTGCCTGGGCCTTGACGCCATGTGGCAACTGGTCGGCTTCTTCCTGGGCTGGCAAGGCCTGCCGGGCCGTGGCCGTGCGCTGGGTTCGGGCGAAGTGAAATTCTTTGGCCAGGTTCTGCCGACGGCCAAGAAAGTCACCTATAACATTCAGATCAAGCGCGTGCTGAAGGGCAAGCTGAACCTGGCCATCGCCGATGGTTCGGTCACTGTCGACGGCCGCGAGATCTACACCGCCGAAGGCCTTCGGGTCGGCGTTTTCACCTCCACTGACAACTTCTAAGGGTTATCCGCATGCGCCGCGTCGTTATCACTGGTCTGGGCATCGTTTCGTGCCTGGGCAATGACAAAGAGACCGTCTCCGCTAACCTGCGTGCAAGCCGCCCTGGCATCCGGTTCAACCCGGAATATGCTGAAATGGGTCTGCGTAGCCAGGTTTCCGGCTCCATTGACCTTCCCCTCGAAGAGCTGATCGATCGCAAGATCTATCGCTTCGTTGGCCACGCGGCGGCTTACGCCTACCTGGCCATGAAAGACGCCATCGCAGACTCCGGCCTGACCGATGAGCAAGTCTCCAACCCGCGTACCGGCCTGATCGCCGGTTCCGGTGGCGCCTCCACACTGAACCAGATGGAAGCGCTGGACATCCTGCGCGAGAAAGGCGTGAAGCGCGTTGGCCCATACCGCGTCACGCGGACCATGAGCAGCACCGTTTCCGCTTGCCTGGCCACCCCGTTCAAGATCAAGGGCCTGAACTACTCCATCGCTTCTGCCTGCGCCACCAGTGCTCACTGCATCGGTACCGCCATGGAACAGATCCAGATGGGCAAGCAGGACATCGTGTTCGCCGGCGGTGGTGAAGAAGAGCATTGGAGCCAGTCGTTCCTGTTCGACGCCATGGGCGCTCTGTCCAGCCAGTACAACGAAACCCCGGAAAAAGCTTCCCGTGCCTACGACGCCAAGCGTGACGGTTTCGTCATCGCCGGCGGTGGCGGCATGGTCGTGGTCGAAGAGCTGGAACACGCTCTGGCTCGCGGCGCGAAGATCTACGCAGAAATCGTTGGCTACGGCGCGACCTCCGATGGCTACGACATGGTTGCGCCAAGCGGCGAAGGTGCTATCCGCTGCATGCAGATGGCCATGTCCACCGTTGACGCTCCGATCGACTACCTGAACACCCACGGCACCTCGACTCCGGTCGGCGACGTCGCGGAAATGAAAGGTGTGCGTGAAGTGTTCGGCGACAAGGCACCGGCCATCAGCTCCACCAAGAGCCTGTCGGGTCACTCCCTGGGCGCCGCCGGCGTTCACGAAGCGATCTACTGCATGCTGATGATGGAAGGCAACTTCATGGCGGGCTCCGCCAACATCAACGAACTGGACCCGGAAGTGGCTGACATGCCAATCCTGACCAAGACGCGCGAAAACGCCACCATCAACACCGTGATGAGCAACAGCTTCGGCTTCGGTGGCACCAACGCTACGTTGGTACTGAAGCGCTGGCAGGGTAAGTAATACCCCACAGCTACGCAGCACACGAAAACGCCCCGACTGGTTCGGGGCGTTTTTTTTTGCTTTGGGAAATACCCCTGTAGGTGCTGCCGCAGGCTGCGATCTTTTGATCTTGATTTGTGATTTTAAAGATCAAAAGATCGCAGCCTTCGGCAGCTCCTACAGATTTTGTGTAGCACCCAAACATGAAGCTTTTGTCATAAAACTCAGCGCCCTGCGACCGAATGTCGCGTGTTTGGCGGGCTGCAGCACTATTGCAAAATTCGCAATTGTTCATTACCAAACTCAATCGTTTACTTAGCAAGCTAACCAAATATATAACAGAGTCCTGCACATGCCTTGGTGCAGGTAACTGAGATTGGAGCTAGCAGATGACTGTAAAAGTAACTGAACGCGACGATTCACATATGTCTCATGAAGGCGTAGCCGCCGGTATCCGTATCTGGGACGTGCATCAACAGGACCTGTTGGTCGGGATGTTCCACTCCGAGACTGACGCGCACAACTACAAAGCCGAACTGGAAACACTGGAGCAGAAACGTGAGTTACTTTCGGCCTAGGCGCGTAACTTGAGCAACTACAGCATTGAAAACGACAAACCCCGCCATGAGCGGGGTTTGTCGTTGTTGCAGCCTCTAACGGCTTACCACATCAGATCGTCCGGGATCTGATAGGCCGCGTACGGATCGTCTTCAGCAGCCGCTTCTTCCGTCTGCACGTTCAACTGCACGATACGCTGTGGATCGCGCTCCTGGATCTTCAGGGCCGCTTCACGCGGGATCACTTCGTAGCCGCCGGCATGGTGCACGATCGCCAGCGATCCGTTGCTGAGCTTATTGCGCATCAGCGTGTTGACGGAGAGGCGCTTGACCTTCTTGTCGTCGACGAAGTTGTAGTAGTCCTCGGTCGTCAGCTTTGGCAGACGCGAGACTTCGATCAACTGCTTGACCTGCGCGGCGCGAGCCTTGGCTTCGGCCTTCTCCTGCTGCTGACGGTTCAGTTCCTGGTCACGCTTGACCTTCTCCGCCAGTGCTTCCTGGGCCAGGCGCTGCTGGGTGTCGTCCTGTTCGATCTGGCCTTTATGAACCAGGCGCTGTTGTTTCTGCTTCTCTTTGCCGACCTGTTTGGCCTGCTTTTGGTTGACCAGTCCTGCTTTGAGTAACTGGTCGCGAAGGGAAATGCTCATGGTGCTTATTTCTCACTTAGGCAACTGCTCAACCGCAGCTGGGCAAATTCTTTTCCTGACGTTTGGCTTCGCCCCACAAGGCGTCCAACTCTTCGAGGGTGCAATCTTCTATGGGACGGTGGGTGTCGCGCAATGCCTGTTCGATAAAACGGAAGCGTCTTTCGAACTTGCTGTTGGCGCCACGCAGTGCAGTTTCCGGATCGACCTTGAGATGACGCGCCAGATTGACCACCGAAAACAGCAGATCCCCGACCTCATCGGCAATGGCTGCCGAGTCGTTATCGGCCATGGCTTCGAGCACTTCATCGAGTTCCTCGCGGACCTTATCCAGCACCGGCAAGGCGTCCGGCCAGTCGAAACCGACCTGCCCTGCCCGCTTCTGCAATTTGGCTGACCGAGACAGTGCTGGCAGCGCCGTGGGCACGTCGTCGAGCAACGACAACTGCTCCGGCGCGGATGATTTCTCGGCGCGCTCTTCAGCCTTGATCTCCTCCCAACGCTGCTTGACCTGCTCTTCACTCAGACGCGGGACATCCAGCGGCGCATACAGATCGCCGGTGGGGAACACGTGAGGATGACGGCGGATCAGCTTGCGGGTAATGCTGTCGATGACGCCGGCGAATTCGAAGCGCCCTTCTTCCCGTGCCAGCTGGCTGTAATAAACCACCTGGAACAGCAGATCACCCAACTCCCCCTGCAAATGATCGAAGTCACCGCGCTCGATGGCGTCAGCGACTTCGTAGGCTTCTTCAAGAGTGTGCGGGACGATGGTGGCGTAGGTTTGCTTGATGTCCCACGGGCAGCCGAACTGCGGGTCGCGCAGTCGGTTCATCAGGTGCAGCAAGTCTTCAAGTGAATACATCGATCAATCTCTTCCGCTCTATGTAGGAGCGAGCTTGCTCGCGATGGACGTTAACGATGACGCGTGCAGTCTGGATGAACGCGTCGCCCTCTGGTTCTTCGCGAGCAAGCTCGCTCCTACAGTAAAGCGCTCCGTCTTATGGCGTACGGTTACGCCGGGCTTCAATAATGTTCGGCAACTGGGAAATCCGCCCCAGCAAACGACCCAATGCATCCAGCCCCGGAATCTCGATGGTCAGGGACATCAGCGCGGTGTTGTCCTCCTTGTTCGAGCGGGTGTTGACCGCCAGCACGTTGATTCGCTCGTTCAGCAATACCTGGGACACGTCTCGCAGCAAACCGGACCGGTCGTAGGCACGGATGATGATGTCCACCGGATAGGTGAGCACCGGCACCGGGCCCCAGCTGACCTGGATGATCCGCTCCGGCTCGCGCCCGCCCAGTTGCAACACCGAGGCGCAGTCCTGACGGTGAATGCTCACACCGCGGCCCTGGGTGATGTACCCAACGATCGCATCCCCGGCAGCGGCTGGCAGCAGCCCGCCATCTGGGTCATCAGGTTGCCGACGCCCTGGATCTGAATATCGCCGCGCTTGCCCGGTTTGTAGCCGGTGGCTTTACGCGGGATCAACTCCAGCTGTTCGCTGCCGCGCTCCGGCTCGACCAGTTGTTGCGCCAGGTTGACCAGTTGCGCCAGGCGCAAATCGCCAGCACCGAGTGCGGCGAACATGTCCTCGGCGGTTTTCATGTTGGCCTTTTCGGCCAGCTTGTCGAAATCCACCGCTGGCAGACCGAGGCGATTGAGTTCGCGTTCGAGCAGGGTTTTACCGGCCGCGACGTTCTGATCCCGAGCCTGCAATTTGAACCAGTGAACGATCTTCGCCCGCGCTCGCGAGGTGGTGACGTAACCCAGGTTCGAGTTCAGCCAGTCGCGGCTCGGGGTGCCGTGCTTGCTGGTGATGATCTCGACCTGTTCACCGGTTTGCAGGCTGTAGTTGAGCGGCACGATCCGCCCGTTGATCTTGGCGCCGCGGCAGTTGTGACCGATTTCGGTGTGCACGCGGTAGGCGAAGTCCAACGGCGTCGCGCCTTTGGGCAAGTCGATGGCGTGACCGTCCGGGGTGAAGATGTAGACCCGGTCCGGTTCGATATCGACCCGCAGTTGTTCAGCCAGACCACCAATGTCGCCGAGCTCTTCGTGCCACTCGAGCACCTGCCGCAGCCAGGAGATTTTCTCTTCGTAGTGGTTGGAGCCGGATTTGACGTCGGTGCCTTTGTAACGCCAGTGCGCGCAAACACCCAGCTCGGCCTCTTCGTGCATGGCGTGGGTGCGGATCTGCACTTCCAGCACCTTGCCCTCAGGGCCGATCACCGCCGTGTGCAAAGAACGGTAGCCGTTCTCTTTGGGGTTGGCGATGTAGTCGTCGAACTCTTTCGGGATGTGCCGCCACAAGGTGTGGACGATACCGAGCGCGGTGTAGCAGTCGCGCATTTCCGGCACCAGCACGCGCACGGCGCGCACGTCATAGATCTGGCTGAACTCCAGGCCTTTGCGCTGCATTTTGCGCCAGATCGAATAGATGTGTTTGGCCCGGCCGCTGATGTCGGCATCGACGCCAGTGGCGGTCAGCTCATTCTTCAACTGGCTCATCACGTCGGCGATGAAACGCTCGCGATCCAGTCGCCGCTCGTGCAGCAACTTGGCGATCTGCTTGTATTGATCGGGCTCAAGGTAACGGAAGGACAAATCCTCCAGCTCCCACTTGATGTGACCGATACCGAGACGGTGGGCAAGCGGCGCATAGATGTCGAAGACTTCACGGGCCACGCGATTGCGCTTCTCGTCGTCGGCAGTTTTCACCGCGCGAATCGCGCAGGTACGCTCCGCCAGTTTGATCAGCGCGACGCGCACGTCGTCGACCATGGCCACCAGCATTTTGCGCAGGTTTTCCACCTGGCCCTGAGTCCCCAGCACCAGGGATTGACGGGGGCTCAGGCTGGCGCTGATCGCCGCCATGCGCAGCACGCCATCGATCAGTTTGGCGACCACCGGACCGAAGCGCTGGCTGACCGCCGGCAGTTCGATCTGGCCTTCGCGCACGCCACGGTACAGGACCGCTGCGACCAACGAATCCTGGTCGAGCTTGAGGTCGGCGAGAATCTCGGCGATCTCAAGGCCCGTGCGAAAACTCGAAGTCCCTTCGGACCACAGGTTCTTCGCCGCATTGGCTTGTTGTTCGGAGGCACGAGCGAACTCGCACGCGTCTTTCAAGGCTTCGCGATCCAGTGCCGGATCGACACTGACCGCGTGATCGAGCCAAGCCTCGAGATTGATACTGCCGTCGGTGTTGATCGGCTGGTGTGCTCTCACCTGTACCATCTTGCTTACCTTCCCTACGACGCAGATTCAATGCGTCAAAATCGCTGACCTTCGTTGCCCGTGAGCCGACGCGGGGCTGGTGCGCGGCTGCACGGGCGGGCCAGTCGGACCAGACGAGCCTTCCTAGCTCGCTTCAAATAACGCCATGGCCTCGACATGCGCCGTTTGAGGAAACATATCGAGAATCCCGGCACGTTTTAACCGGTAGCCCTGCTTGATCAATTCGACCGTATCGCGCGCCAGCGTTGCAGGGTTGCACGACACGTACACCAACCGTTTGGCACCCAGGGATGCCAGCGTGCGCACGGCCTCGAAAGCACCGTCACGCGGTGGATCCAAGAGTACCGCAGAAAAGCCTTCGCTGGCCCATTCGGCATCGGTCAAAGGCTTGGATAAATCGGCCTGAAAAAACCGTGCGTTATGCAGATTGTTGCTAGCAGCGTTCGCCGCCGCCCGCTCGACCATTGCTTGCACACCTTCCACCGCCACGACCTCGCGAACAGCTTTGGCCAGCGGCAACGCGAAGTTGCCCAACCCACAGAATAGATCGAGAACGCGATCATCGGCTGTCGGTTTCAGCCAGTCCAGCGCCTGGGCAATCATTGCCTCGTTGACCCCGGCGTTGACCTGGATGAAGTCGCCCGGCCGGTACGCCAGGTCCAGGTCCCACTGCTCGAGACGATAGCCCAGCGACTGATCGGCCTCGACCGGTTGCGGCTCGCCGTCACCGTGCAGCCACAATTGGGCGTCGTGGACAGCGCAGAAATCCTTGAGGATCGTCATATCGGCTTCGGACAACGGCGCCATGTGCCGCAGCAATACCGCCAGCGAAGAGCCGCTGAACAACTCCACATGACCCAGCACCTGAGGTTTGCTCAAGCGGCGGAGCATTTCCGGCAGGTGGGTCATGATCGGCTGCAAGGGCTGTACCAGCACTGGGCATTCGTTGATTGCAACGATGTCCTGACTGCCTGCCGCGCGGAAACCGACCTCGAGTTTTTTTGCTTTCATGTCCCAGCGCACCGCGATGCGGGCGCGACGACGGTAGCCGAATTCCGGACCGCTCAATGGCGCTGCCCACTCTTTGGGCTCGACACCGGCGACTTTCGACAGTTGCTCGGCGAGCATGCGCTGTTTCAGCGCGAGTTGCTCGTTGTGCGGCAGGTGCTGCACGCTGCAACCGCCACAGCGATCGGCATGCGGGCACGGTGCCGAACGACGCAGTTCACTGGCCTTGAACACCCGTTCGGTGCGCGCCTCGACCACTTTGCCGTGAGCGCCCAACACGCGCGCCTCGATTTCTTCACCGGCCAATGCGCCGATGACGAACCAGGTGCGGCCTTCGAAAAACGCGATACCACGACCGTCATTGGCCAGGCGCTCGATGCTCAAGCGCTGCTTTTTACCGGTCGGAATTTGCGGGGCCTTGCTGCCGCCGGTGGGCTGGAAGCGCAGGCCTCTCTCTTGCTTGGCCATCAGTTGGGCGCGTCGAAAATGCCGGTCGACAAGTAACGGTCGCCACGGTCGCAGATGATCGCGACGATCACCGCGTTTTCAACTTCTTTAGACAAGCGCAGCATCGCTGCCACGGCACCGCCCGAGGAGACACCGCAGAAGATGCCTTCTTCACGCGCCAGACGACGGGTCACGTCTTCGGCCTCGCTTTGCGCCATGTCGACGATCCGGTCCACGCGCTCAGCCTGGTAAATCTTCGGCAGGTATTCCTGCGGCCAGCGACGGATGCCCGGAATGGCCGAGCCTTCCATCGGTTGCAGACCGATGATCTGCACGTTGTCGTTCTGCTCTTTCAAGTAGCGCGAAACGCCCATGATGGTGCCGGTGGTGCCCATCGAACTGACGAAATGGGTGATGGTGCCCTCGGTCTGGCGCCAGATTTCCGGGCCGGTGGTGGTGTAGTGCGCTTGCGGGTTGTCCCCGTTGGCGAACTGATCCAGCACCTTGCCACGGCCTTCGGCTTCCATTCGCTGGGCGAGATCGCGGGCACCTTCCATGCTTTGTTCCTGGGTGACCAGAATCAACTCGGCGCCATACGCTGTCATCGCGGCTTTACGCTCGGCGCTGGAGTTGTCCGGCATGATCAGGATCATTTTGTAACCCTTGATCGCGGCGGCCATCGCCAGCGCGATCCCGGTGTTGCCCGAGGTCGCTTCAATCAGCGTATCGCCGACGTGGATCTGCCCGCGCAATTCGGCACGGGTGATCATCGACAGCGCCGGACGGTCCTTGACCGAACCCGCCGGGTTATTCCCTTCGAGCTTGAGCAAAAGGGTATTGCTGGTGGCGCCAGGCAGGCGCTGCAAACGGACCAGCGGAGTGTTGCCGACGCAATCGGCGATGGTTGGGTACTGCAAGGTCATGGCGTATTCGCAATCCAGACTGCGGGGGCGCCTATCATACCGGCAAACGCCCGCAGGCCATATCACGCAAAGTGTGGTGCTTATGGCTTATGGGAATAAGCCGGCTTTTCTGCGGTGGATGTGCGGTCCTCTTCGCGGGCAAGCCTCGCTCCTACGGTCATCCTGTAGGAGCGAGGCTTGCCCGCGAAGGCCGCGACTCGGTCAAAGCATTGTTCACCGCTAACCAAAAATACGGCCGCACGCATAAAAGTGCCCCCATCAGACATTTCCCGCAGACCGTAGCGACATGCATGAACTAGTGCGCAGTGATTTCCATGGATAGTCTTTTGTTAAGCGGGATATGCATGCAGGGGTGTTCCGCTATTACTGCCAACTCGACTGCCACTTCAATGAGCATCTATATGAAATTTCCAATTGCACTTTCTCTCGTAGGGCTGATCCTTGCGACCAGCCAGGCTTCTGCAGCATGCACCAACATTCGTAACACCTATAGCGGCACCGTACCTGCCAACTCGTTTATTATTGCACAGGGTCCTTTTACCATTACCAGTGCTAACGGATGTCGGTAGGCCAATATTTCTTCCAATATTACCGCCGTGGGTGCGGGCTCTCCGCCGAAGCTATACATCGACAGACTAACAGGCTCAACCTGGACGCAAGTGGCCGGCGATACTGGCAATACCGCTTCAGTACTTGGACAGCTGGAAACTTATAGAGTCCGCCATGTCAATGACCTTAACGTAAACAGACAATATTCTGGCACCACACGTTACGCTCGATGAGTAATAAAGCTTCCGGTGCTCGTCAATTATTTTTTCGGGCACCGACTGACTCAGGCTTGAATGCTGACAGACAGATCGTTTCTAGCTGAAGTGGCAAAATACGAGAGCGCGTTTATGGCCTGATTTGCGCCCAGCAATGCCCTCGTCACGACCTTGAATGACTCTTGGTGAGCATATAAAGGCCATGAACGGACGTTTGCTTTATTGTCATCCAGCATTTGATTGAACATGGCGATCGCATTATATTTGACGTCTTTTTCAGTCTGATGACCATATTTATCAGTCGCCATATTCCCTGATATAAATACGGACGCTACATGTCCATCTATCAGGTCAAGCTCACGGAGTCTTGATCCGATTCTTGCAAGTTCATTGGTGCTTATCGACGTAAAATCGCTTCCCCTTATCAATTCTTTCAGCTCGCCAAATAAATACTCGCTTGTCAAACTTAATATGTCAGCAGCATTTTCGGCACTAGTTACTGTATGAGCGTTTTTTATCTCTCGAGGATTTTTAATAAAATAGGCATCAGCCTGCATTGATAGAACAGGCATTCTGATTAGAACATTCATTGTCGACACTCCTTGGGTTAGCCTCAAGTTGAATATCGACCCTCCATTTAAAGTCTTGATAGCTGACCGCTATTTTCAGAAACTTCCTACTTCAACACCTTTCATCTCGTAGGACATATCCGTAGAAGATGTATGAATGCATTAAGATAATACGGTTTTAGAATTAAACAGGCGATTGATGAGCCACCAAGCGCATGTTCAATCGCAGCCCCTGCCCGCCATTCTCCGCATTAAGACTGCCGCCCTGACGTTGCACCGCATTCCTGGCAATGCTCAATCCCAACCCGAATCCGCCATTCCCCGGACGCGAGCCGTCGAGACGAATGAACGGCTGGAAAATCCGCTCCAGATCAGCCTCGGCCACGCCGCCACCCTGATCCTCCAGCCAGAGGTGCCAATAGTCCCCCTCACGCCGTCCGCCAAGCTGCACCACGCCGCCCTCGGGTGAATGTCGAATCGCGTTACGCAGAATGTTTTCCAGCGCCTGGGCCAAGGTATTGAGATGGCCGCGCACCCAGCAGGATGAATCCACCGTGCAGTGCAATTGCTCCTTCGGCCAGCCACTTTCATAGCAGGCATTCTCCGTAAGCATTTCCCACAGCGCCTGAATCTCGATGGCTTCGCCGGGCAATGGCGTACGCTCGGTATCGAGCCAGGCCAATTGCAGGGTGTCCTCAACCAGACACTGCATGCCATCGACCTCCCGGGCGATACGCTCACGCAACGCCTCCAGTCCCTGCTCGCTTTCGCTGGCCACCCGCAGCCGGCTCAGCGGCGTGCGCAATTCGTGGGACAGGTCGCGCAGTAATTGTTGCTGCATGGCCACTGTGCTTTCCAGGCGTTCGGACATGTGATCAAAGGCCCTGCCCAACTCACCCAACTCGTCCGGGCGATTGGTAGTGTGGCTCGATAAGCGAACCCCTAACTGGTCGGCACGCCAGGCATTGGCCTGTTCGCGCAGATTGTTCAATGGCACCACCAGTAACCGATACAGACCGACACACAGCAGCAAGGTAAACAGCACCGGAATCACTCCGTTAGTGATCACGCGCCAGAACACCTTGTACTGTCCGGGCATGTACCGCTGGGGCAGTTCGATCACCAGGCTACCGGCGGCCGGGTCGCCGGGAAACGGCACGCGCATCCACGGTAGCCGCTGCTTGTGGATCGGCCAATCGAGGCCACGCAGAAAGGTCATGCGGTGGACTTCCTTGTCTGTCAGCGGTTGGCTGCTCAATGACTGCAAGTCACCACCAATGACGCCAATCCAACCCGCTTCACGCTGGCGCATGCCCTGCAGACAGGCATCGACCCCAGCGCGCTGCCGCAGATTCCACGCCTGCTCAGCCTCGGCGGCATAGCGCGACAGGGTGCCTCGGGCATCATCCGACAGGAACTGGTTTTGCTCCTCCATGTACCGGCCCCACGACCAGCTCAGCCAGATCAAGAGCAGACAGAACGCCACCAACCAACACGCCAGTTTCCAGAACAGCGAATGCCTGCCCGGCAGGTCAGACCATTTCATCGGCGGCACTCAACACATAGCCTTTGCCCCACACCGTGCGGACTTCCCGCTCGGTGTAGCCGATAACTTTAAGTTTTCGACGGATCTGGCTGATGTGCATGTCCAGGCTACGGTCGTGGGCCGCGTAACCGCGTTGCAGCACGTGCTGATAAAGGAACGGCTTGCTCAATACTTCATCACCGTTGCGATTCAGCGTTTCCAGCAGTCGATACTCGCTACGGGTCAATCCCGCAGCGTGCTCGCCGTAACAGACGTCACCGCATTCATCATCAAAACGCAGACTGTCCACCGAAGGTGCAATCGGTGCCGGCGCTGGCCGACAATCGAGTGCCACCCGACGCAGAATGGCTTCAATGCGCACCCGCAACTCCACCATGCTGAACGGTTTGGGCAGGTAATCATCGGCGCCCAAGCGAAAGCCGTTGATACGATCCGACTCGGCACCGAGCGCCGACATCAACAACACCGGGGTTGAATGGCTTTTGCGCAGCGCTGTCAGTACCGACAGACCATTCAACCCTGGCAGCAGAATATCCATCAGCACGACATCGAAAGCCTGCTGCCGGGCAATGGCCAGCCCTTCTTGCCCGTTCTGACACCACGTCACCTGAAAGCCGCAGTTCCCCAGATGCTCATGGACATAAGCACCCAGCACGAGGTCGTCTTCGATGGAAAGAATGCGGGGATGTGCAACAGAGATGGGAGCCATGACTATCTGCAAATAATTCTCAGTTGATGATTATTCAAGATTGCTTCGTCAGGGGCAACCCAAGGTTTGCCCGCAAGGCAAAAGTGCTGGACCGATCGACGGAGGACGAGATCAATTTTACGAGGATTGCCCGCAAGCAAATCGCTACACTGCGCAGGTGGTGCGTGCTGGACGTGCGTGCAGGTCATTAATAGCGGGATGCAGGAGAGATGCGTGCTCAAGAAACTGGGAATTAAAGGCCGCGTGCTGTTGCTGACTCTGTTGCCAACCAGCCTGATGGCGTTGGTTCTGGGCGGCTATTTCACCTGGATGCAGCAGGCCGACCTGCAAACCCAACTCATGCAGCGCGGCGAAATGATCGCCGAACAGCTAGCGCCCCTTGTGGCCCCGGCCTTGGGCCACAAGGACGCCGACCTGCTGGAACGCATCGCCACTCAATCCCTGGAAACGCCCGACGTGCGCGCGGTAACCTTCCTCGCCCCGGACCGAACCCCACTGGCCCATGCCGGCCCCACCATGCTCAATCAGGCCCCGCAGGGCGAGGGTCCGCAAATGCTGCGCCGCAGTGGCAACGATGCGACGCGTTATCTGCTGCCGGTGTTCGGCAAGCACCGCAACCTGGCCGGCGACTTGATTCCCGATGAGGCCGACCGCCTGCTGGGCTGGGTCGAAGTCGAACTGTCCCACAACGGCATGCTGCTGCGCGGCTACCGCAGCCTGTTCGCCAGCCTGCTATTAATCGGCGCGGGGCTGGCCGGTGCCGCGCTGCTGGCATTGCGCATGGGCCGCACGATCAACCGGCCGATCAGCCAGATCAAATTGGCCGTGTCGCAACTCAAGGACGGTCATCTGGAAACCCGCCTGCCACCACTCGGCAGTCAGGAGCTGGATGAACTGGCGTCCGGCATCAACCGCATGGCCGGCACGCTGCAAAACGCTCAGGAAGAACTGCAGCACAGTGTTGATCAGGCCACCGAAGATGTGCGCCAGAACCTGGAAACCATCGAGATCCAGAACATCGAGCTCGACCTGGCGCGCAAGGAAGCCCTGGAGGCGAGCCGGATCAAATCCGAGTTTCTGGCCAACATGAGCCATGAAATCCGCACGCCGCTCAACGGCATTCTCGGCTTCACGCATTTGCTCCAAAAAAGCGAACTGACCCCGCGCCAGCTTGATTATCTGGGCACCATCGAAAAATCCGCCGACAGCCTGCTGGGGATCATCAACGAGATCCTCGACTTCTCGAAAATCGAGGCCGGTAAACTGGTACTCGACCATATTCCGTTCAACCTGCGTGACCTGCTCCAGGACACCCTGACGATTCTCGCCCCCGCCGCCCACGCCAAGCAACTGGAGCTGGTGAGTCTGGTTTACCGTGATACGCCGCTGTCGCTGGTGGGTGATCCGCTGCGGCTCAAGCAGATCCTCACCAATCTTGTGAGCAACGCCATCAAGTTCACCCGCGAAGGCACCATCGTCGCCCGGGCCATGCTTGAAGAAGATCATGAAGACAGCGTGCAACTGCGCATCAGCATTCAGGACACCGGCATTGGCCTGTCGAGCCAGGACGTGCGCGCGCTGTTCCAGGCGTTCAGCCAGGCCGACAATTCGCTGTCCCGACAACCCGGAGGCACTGGTCTGGGGCTGGTGATTTCCAAGCGACTGATCGAACAGATGGGTGGCGAGATCGGCGTCGACAGCACGCCGGGTGAAGGCTCGGAATTCTGGATCAGCTTGAGCCTGCCAAAAACCCGCGACGATGCCGAAGACCTGCCCGGCCCACCGCTGCTCGGGCGCCGGGTGGCGGTGCTGGAAAACCATGAACTGGCCCGTCAGGCGTTGCAGCATCAACTGGAAGACTGCGGTCTTGAAGTCACCCCGTTCAAAACCCTTGAAAGCTTGGCCAATGGTGTGACCGGCGCGCACCAGACCGACCAGGCGATCGACCTGGCGGTGCTCGGCATCACCAGCAACGACATGCCGCCGGAGCGTCTCAACCAACATATCTGGGACCTCGAACACCTGGGTTGCAAAGTGCTGGTGCTGTGCCCGACCACTGAACAGACGCTGTTCCACCTCTCGGTGCCGAACCCGCACAGTCAGCTTCAATCCAAACCGGCCTGCACCCGAAAACTGCGTCGAGCCTTGTCCGATCTGGTCAACCCGCGCCAGCAGCGCAGTGCCCCCGGCGAACCCGTGTCGAGCCGTGCACCGAAAGTCCTTTGCGTCGACGACAACCCAGCCAACCTGCTGCTGGTGCAAACCCTGCTGGAAGACATGGGCGCCAAGGTCCTGGCAGTGGAAAGCGGTTACGCCGCGGTCAAGGCGGTGCAGAACGAAACGTTCGACCTGGTGTTGATGGACGTGCAAATGCCGGGCATGGATGGGCGCCAGAGCACCGAAGCGATCCGTCAGTGGGAAAGCGAGCGGCATTGCACGCCGCTGCCCATCGTCGCCCTCACCGCCCACGCCATGGCCAACGAAAAGCGTGCACTGCTGCAAAGCGGCATGGACGACTACCTGACCAAACCGATCAGCGAGCGGCAACTGGCGCAGGTGGTGTTGAAGTGGAGCGGCCTGGCACTGCGTAATCAGGGGCCGGAGCGGGCCGGCGACCGCCACCTCGGTGCTCCGGAATTGCAGGTACTCGATCACGAAGAAGGTTTGCGCCTGGCCGCCGGCAAAGCCGATCTGGCGGCGGACATGCTGGCCATGTTGCTCGCCTCGCTGGAAGCCGACCGCGAAGCCATCCGCTTTGCCCGCGACACTGACGATCACAACGCCTTGATCGAACGCGTCCATCGCTTGCACGGCGCGACCCGTTATTGCGGGGTGCCGCAACTGCGCGCCGCCTGCCAACGCAGTGAAACGCTGCTCAAGCAACAAGACCCGAGAGCCTACAGCGCACTTGAGGAACTCGACCGGGCCATCAATCGTCTGGCCGCGCAGGCCCGAATCAACGCTTGATGTAGCCTTTGTCCCTCTGTGGGAGCGAGCTTGCTCGCGAAAGACCTGAGAGCGACACGTTTATCCATCATGAACGCGTTACCGTTAACGTCTTTCGCGAGCAAGCTCGCTCCTACAGGCGAACACAGGCTTCGTCAGACGTGAAATTTTCCAGGAGGACAGCATGCGCACGATTCTTTTCAGCAGCCAGACTTACGACCGCGACAGTTTTCTTGCGGCTGACCTGCCACCCAGCATCGAACTGCACTTTCAATCCGCGCGACTGAGCCTCGATACGGTGGCGTTGGCGGAGCATCACGAAGTGGTTTGCGCCTTCATCAATGATGACCTCAGCGCTCCAGTGCTCGAACGCCTGGCCGCTGGCGGCACGCGTCTGATCGCCCTGCGCTCGGCCGGTTACAACCATGTTGACCTGGCGGTGGCAAAGCTTCTGGGACTGGCGATTGTGCGGGTTCCGGCCTATTCACCGCACGCCGTGGCCGAACATGCGGTGGCGCTGATCCTGGCACTCAACCGGCGTCTGCACCGCGCCTACAATCGCACCCGCGAAGGAGATTTCAGCCTCCACGGGTTGACCGGCTTCGACCTGGTCGGCAAAACCGTCGGTGTGGTGGGCACCGGCCAGATCGGCGCCACGTTCGCGAAAATAATGAATGGGTTTGGCTGCCAGTTGCTGGCTTATGACCCTTACCCCAACCCGCAGGTCGAGGCCCTTGGCGCTCGTTACCTGAGCCTGCCGGAATTGCTGGCCGAGTCGCAGATCATCAGCCTGCACTGCCCGCTCAATGAACAGAGCAAACACTTGATCAACCGCGAGTCACTGGCGCACATGCAGCCCGGCGCGATGTTGATCAACACCGGGCGTGGGGGTCTGGTGGACACACCGGCGCTGATTGACGCATTGAAGGATGGCCAACTGGGTTATCTGGGACTGGATGTGTATGAAGAGGAGGCGCAACTGTTCTTCGAGGACCGTTCCGACTTGCCGCTGCAGGACGACGTGCTGGCGCGCCTGCTGACCTTTCCAAACGTGATCGTGACGGCTCACCAGGCGTTCCTGACCCGCGAAGCGCTGGGCGCCATTGCCACGACAACCTTGCACAACATTGCGGCCTGGGCGGCGGGCGCACCGGCGAATCTGGTCAAGGACGACTGAACCAGATCGAAGGTCATCTGCCCGCGCCATGCTGCGTTGATGTCCGTGCTAGCATGCCGCGCATATTTGGAGGACCCATGGTCGAACACGATTTCCGCTATACCCTGATGAACCCGCAACACACCCTCACCGAATGCCGCGCCCTGGTGCCGGGGCGTTATCAAGTCACCGGCAACGGCGGCTCGATTCGTAATAACGACGTGCTGGTAGTGACCCTTAAAGGCAGCAAGGACTTGTCCATGCGCCTGAGCGTCGAAACGGTTCGGCACTTGATCAACCCGCCCGGCCAATGGGTTGCGGTGGCGAGTGGTCCGGTGTTCGGCGAATTGGCAATCCACACCTGGAAAGTCAATTGCGACCGTTGCGCCAAAGAGCTGGGTTTCGAGTTCGCGGTCGACGCCAAGCTGGGTAACAAGGCTGAAAAGCCTGCCGCCAACGCGCGGATTGCCGAATTGGGCTGGACCACCGTCGGCGAGAAACACCTGTGCCCGAAATGCCAGGAGCCTGCGTGATGAAACACCTCGCTCTGACCGCAATGGTTGGTGCCAGCCTGCTGGGCTGCGCCGCCGAGCCGGTGCAATTGCAACAGAACCGCAGCTACATTCTGGAGTGGATCGGCGAACGTCCATTGATGGACTATAGCCACCTGACCATCACCCTCGGTGAAGACGGTCGGGCTTATGGCAATGGCGGCTGCAACCACTGGTTTGCGCCGTACACCCTGGAAGGCGGCAAACTGAGCTTCGGCAAGATCGGCAGCACTCGCAAGCTGTGTGCGCCAGCGGTGATGGAACAGGAAAAGCGTTTCTTGCAGGCCCTGGAAAACGTGCAGCGCTGGGACGTTTCACCGATCGACCAGATGCGCTTCTGGCCGGCGGAAGGCAAGCCGCTGCGTTGGTGGCTTGAAGAGGGTTGATGATCACTCGTCCTTTTGTAGCAGCTGGCGGAGCCTGCGTTCGGCTGCGCAGCAGTCGTGAAATCAGGCAATGCGGTCTTTCAGGTAATCCGCGAGCACAGGTTTCACGACTGCTGCGCAGCCGAACGCAGGCTGCGCCAGCTGCTACAGATCGTGTTACGGCTTACAGATTCATCTCAATTCTTCGCCTGCAACGCCTCAAGCTTCGCCATCACCCCCGCCGCCGTTTGCTCGCCCATCAACTGGTCCCGAACGTTTCCTTTGTTATCGATGATGTACGTCACCGGCAACGCCTCGCTGCGGGGTAAATCAAACAGCTCGGCCGGATCCTGCGCCAGCACGGTGAACGTGATCCCCAGTTTCTCACTGGCGCTTTTCAGCTCTGCACCCTGCACGTTATCGAAGTTGACCCCGAACACACCGATCTTCCTGTCCTTGAGTTGATCGGCCAACGCGTTCAACTGTGGAATTTCGGTCCGGCATGGCCCACACCATTCGGCCCAGTAATTGAGCACCACCCACTGTTTGTCCAGGCGCTCGGCGGCGACTTTGTGGCCGTTCTGATCCGTGCCGTAGTCATTGCCACAGCCCCCCAGCATCAACGTCCCGATAATCGCCAACACCGCTGTCAGTCGTCGTGCCATGTCGTATTCCTTGTTCAAATTTGAATGCGCCTGCGACCCATCGCCTCCCAAGGTTCTGGATTGCGCGCTGCCCAGTTAGAATAGCCGTCACTTTCCGCAAGATGCGACCCGCACATGACCGATCTGACGCTTTATCACAATCCGCGCTGCTCGAAATCTCGCGGTGCGCTTGAATTGCTCGAAGCCCGTGGCCTGACCCCGACCGTGGTCCGCTACCTCGACACCCCGCTGGACGTCAGTCAAATTCAGAGCTTGCTGACCAAGCTCGGCATCAACGCCCGGCAACTGCTGCGTACCGGTGAGGACGAATACAAGACCCTCAACCTCGCCGACGCCAGCCTGAGCGAGGCGCAATTGATCGCGGCCATCGCCGCTCACCCGAAACTCATGGAGCGCCCGATTCTTGAAGTCGGCGACAAGGCCATCATCGGCCGTCCGCCGGAGAATGTGCTGGAGTTGCTGCCGTGAGTGCGCCGTACATTCTGGTGTTGTATTACAGCCGCAGCGGCTCGACCAATGAAATGGCCCGGCAGATTGCCCGTGGTGTCGAGCAGTCCGGTATGGAAGCACGCCTGCGCACGGTGCCGCCGATTTCGACCGAGTGCGAAGCCGTGTCGCCGGATATCCCCGACGAAGGCGCGCTGTACGCCAGCCTCGACGACCTGAAAAATTGCGCGGGCCTGGCCATGGGCAGCCCGACCCGCTTCGGCAACATGGCGGCGCCGCTCAAGTATTTTCTCGACGGCACCAGCAACCTGTGGCTGACCGGCGCACTGGTGGGCAAGCCGGCCGGCGTGTTCACCTCCACCGCGAGCCTGCACGGCGGCCAGGAAACCACGCTGCTGTCGATGATGTTGCCGCTGCTGCACCACGGCATGTTGATCACCGGCCTGCCTTACAGCGAGTCGGCCCTGCTGGAAACCCGTGGCGGCGGCACGCCTTACGGCGCCAGCCATCACGCCGGGGCCGATGGCAAAAGCGGTTTGAATGAACATGAAGTGGCGCTGTGCCGGGCCTTGGGCCTGCGCTTGGCGAAGACCGCACAAAAGTTGGGGAACTGAGGTGGCCAAGAAGCCGAAGATTCTGCCCTCCATCGAATGGCTGGAACCGCGGGTTCGGGCGATGCGCGTGATCAGCCTGTTGTGCTTTTTCGCGCTGGTGGGATTGCTCTGCGCCTATTACCTGGTGGTCGCCGACCTGCATGGCGCCCGGCCGTGGGTGATTTTGCTGATCGAACTGGTGCCGTTGCTGTTGTTGGCGCCAGGAATGATTGTCGGCAGCGCGCGTGGGCATTCGTGGATGTGTTTTGTGGTGAACCTGTATTTCATCAAGGGCGCATTGGCCGCGTATGACCCGAACCGGCAGTGGTTCGGGCTGCTCGAGATGGGCGCGAGCCTGGCGGTGTTCTGCTCGGCGTTATTGTATGTGCGGTGGCGGTTTCAGTTGAATCGCAAGTTGGCGGGTGAAGGCGAGATTTCCGCCGCCTGATCTGACGCCTTCGCGAGCAAGCCCGCTCCCACACTGGATCTGTATCGTTCACAAATCCCCTGTGGGAGCGGGCTTGCTCGCGAAGGGAACGACTCGGTCTCAATGATTGACGGTATAAGCCAACATCATCGAAATCTGGCTCATCGGCCGCCCACCGCTTTCTTCATGCCACTGATTGAACACGCCCTGGACCGTGGCCAGATCGCGCAAACTGGTCGGCACCTTGTCGACAATTTCCTGCGCATTCAACGCCGCCACCACGTCATAGCTCGGCACAAAGGTGTCTTTGCCGACCATCCGCAAGAAGCGCGGTGCCGACAACCCGCCCAGTTGATGGCCGCGCTTTTTCAAATACGTCCACAACCCAACGATATCGGTCACCGGCCAATCGGCGATCAACGCGCCGAAGCTGCCCTGCTCATGCGCCACGTCCAGCACGAATTGCGCATTGCGCGGCACGCTTTTGAGCTTGCCGAGGTGACGGATGATCCGCGCGTCCTGCATCAGGCGCTCCAGGTGCTCGGCGCTCATCAGCACGACTTTTTCCGGGTCGAACTTGAAAAACACTTCTTCGAACGCCGGCCATTTTGCATCCACCAGACTGTGCTTGAGCCCGGCGCGGAACACGCGCAGGGCCATGGTCGAGAGGTAGCGATCGTCGCTGATCTTGCGCAATTGCGCCGGGGTCTTGGGAACGGGCAGATGGGCTTCCAGTTCAGCCGCCGAACCGAAGCGGTTCAGACAGTATTCGTGCAGCCACTTGTAATCGCGCATGCCCTCTCCTGAGGAATGATATGAAAACGGCGCCCAAAAACTGTGGGAGCGGGCTTGCTCGCGAATGCGGTGTGTCAGCCGACTTTAATGTTGAATGACACACCGCATTCGCGAGCAAGCCCGCTCCCACAGTTTTGTTCAGAGATTTACAACATTAACGAAGCGCGAAGCCGCCGTTTCGTCGATCTTTAGGCTGGTGAAGTCAAACAGGTTACGGTCCGCCAGTTGCGACGGAATCACGTTCTGCAAGCTGCGAAAAATACTCTCGGTACGGCCCGGGGTCTTGCGCTCCCAATCCAGCAACATGTCTTTGACCACCTGACGTTGCAGGTTTTCCTGAGAACCACAGAGGTTGCACGGGATGATCGGGAATTGCTTGAGGTCTGAGTAGGCCTGGATGTCTTTTTCGTTGCAGTAGGCCAACGGGCGGATCACCACGTTGCGACCGTCATCGGCACGCAGTTTCGGCGGCATGGCCTTCAGCGAGCCGTTGAAGAACATATTGAGGAAGAACGTCTCGACGATATCGTCGCGATGGTGACCGAGGGCCATTTTGGTCGCGCCGATTTCGTCGGCAAAGGTGTAGAGGGTGCCGCGACGCAAGCGCGAACACAGCGAGCAGGTGGTCTTGCCTTCCGGGATCAGCTCCTTGACCACCGAATACGTGTCTTTCTCGACGATGTGGTACTCGATGCCCAGTTCTTTAAGGTAAGCCGGCAGCACGTGTTCGGGAAAACCTGGCTGCTTCTGGTCCATGTTCACGGCCACGATCTCGAACTTGATCGGGGCGACCTTCTGCAAATGCATCAGCACGTCGAGCATGGTGTAGCTGTCCTTGCCACCGGACAGGCAGACCATGACCTTGTCGCCGTCTTCAATCATGTTGAAATCGGCAATAGCCTCACCGGCCTGGCGGCGAAGGCGCTTTTGCAGTTTGTTCTGGTTGACCGTAAGAGTGCCCATGACGCGAATCCGTGAGGTGTGACGAAAGGCCGGCATTTTACGCAAAAATACCTCGTCGGCGAAGAACCCTGTGTAGGAGCTGCCGCAGGCTGCGATCTTTTGATCTTCGGCAATTTCCAGTGCCGTCGAAGATCAAGATCAAAAGATCGCAGCCTTCGGCAGCTCCTACAAAAGACATAACCGCGATTAAGCCCTGTGTTTACAGCGCGATTTGCTCTAAGCCCTATCACCTGTGCCGGTAAGTCCTTTCTATACTGCGACATAAGGTCGCACGCATATCCAGACCTATTACTTACTTGGCCACTTTGGTCCGTAAGCGCTCCACTGGGGGGCGAGGGTAAAAACAAGAGGAGTGACTGGCATGATCCATCACGTAGTGGGGCTGTTCACCCACCCTGACCAAGAATGGAAAGAGATTCGTGGCGATCAAGAGGAAAGTATCAGCCGCATGTACCTGACGCACACGTTGATTCTGGCGGCAATCCCTGCGGTGTCGGCGTTTATCGGCACCACGCAGGTCGGCTGGGTCATTGGGAGCCGGGCGCCGGTCATGTTGACCCAGGAAAGCGCGCTATGGATGACGATCATGTCTTACGTGGCGATGCTCGGCGGTGTCGCGGTGATGGGCGCATTCATCCACTGGATGGCCCGTACTTATGATGCCAACCCAAGCCTGGCACGTTGCGTTGCGTTTGCGACCTATACCGCAACCCCGCTGTTCGTTGGCGGCCTTGCGGCACTTTATCCACATATGTGGCTGGGGATGATCGTCGGGACGGCGGCTATCTGCTACACGGTTTATCTGTTGTATGTGGGGCTGCCGACATTCATGAACATTCCATCTGACGAGGGATTCCTGTTTTCAAGTTCGGTGCTCGCCGTCGGCCTGGTGGTGCTGGTGGCTATCATGGCATTCACGGTCATTGTATGGGGACTCGGCGTGGGGCCGGTCTATACGAACTAGCAACATTCCACCTAAAAACTAGATCTGCCAACACAGGCCGCCGCAAGGCGGCCTTCTAATTTTCCGGGTCCGCTCACGGCGACGACCATTCGGCGCCTCGGCGATTCGCAAGGCCCCGGGGTTGCGGCATACTCGACGTCTCTGGAGATCCATCAAGCATGCCCGAGCAACTCAATACCCGCGTCGAAGACTGTTACCTGCAAGCCGAAACCTTTTTCAAACGACCTTTCAAACGCCCCGTGGTGAGCCTCAAGCTGCGCGGGCAAAAAGCCGGTGTCGCGCATTTGCACGAGAACCTGCTGCGCTTCAATCCGCAGCTGTACCGGGAAAACACCGAAGATTTCCTCAAGCAGACCGTGGCCCATGAAGTCGCGCACCTGATCGCCCATCAACTGTTCGGCGACCGTATCCAGCCCCATGGCGAAGAGTGGCAGTTGATCATGCGCGGCGTGTATGAACTGCCGCCCAATCGTTGCCACTCCTATGACGTCAAACGCCGCCGCGTGACTCGCTACATCTACAAATGCCCGTGCGCCGACAGTGATTTTCCGTTTTCGGCACAGCGTCATGGTTTGGTGAGGCAGGGGCGGCGGTATTTGTGCCGACGATGCCGCAGCACATTGGTGTTCAGTGGGGAGATGCGGGTCGAGTAGTCAGATTTGTGGTGTTTGGGCCGGCCTTTTCGCGAGCAAGCCCGCTCCCACATTGAATTGCATTCCCCTGAAGGAACTCGGTCAAATGTGGGAGCGGGCTTGCTCGCGAAGGGGCCCTAAAACCCACTACACAACCACCTTGGCACGGCGCAATTCCGCAATCCGCTCAGCACTAAACCCCAACTCCCCCAACACCTGATCCGTATGCTCCCCCACCGCCGCACCGATATGCCGCGGCTCAGGCAATCCATCAGAAAACTTCAACGGACACGCCATCTGCGCCTGAGTCGTCCCGTCACCCCGAGGCACCTCAGTCACCAACGCCCGCGCCTTCAACTGCGGATGCCGCACCGCCTCGCCAACACTCAACACCGGCTCGACACACGCATCGACTCCGGCAAACAAGGCGCACAACTCGGCGAAGTCATGTTTCTCGAATTCCATCTTCAACTCATTCTTCAGCGCCTGTTGCTGCTCGGGTTTGGGCGACAAGCCCTGGGCCGCCAGTTCCGGCCGTCCCAGCGCCGAACACAGTGGCTGCATGAACACCGGTTCCAGGCTGCCCACCGATAACCAGCGCCCATCCCGCGAACGGTAATAGTCATAGAAACTGCCGCCATTGAGCATCTGATCTTCCCGACCCGGCTCCTTGCCACAGGCCAGATACCCCGCGCCGGCCATGGCGTTCAGGCTGAAAGCGCAGTCGGTCATGCTCACGTCCAGGTGCTGCCCCTGTCCGGTGTGCTGCCGGGCAATCACTGCCGCCAACAGGCCTATGACCCCGTGCAACGAGCCACCGGCGATATCCGCCACCTGCATGCCCAAGGGCAACGGCCCACTGTCGGCGCGGCCGGTGTAGCTCGCCATCCCCGCCAGCGCCAGGTAGTTGATATCATGGCCGGCGCGGTCCTTGTAGGGGCCGGTCTGCCCATAACCGGTGATCGAAACGTAGATCAGCTTCGGATTGATCGCCTTCAAGGCTTCATAGCCCAGGCCCAGTCGCTCCATTACGCCGGGGCGGAACTGCTCCAGTACGATGTCGTGGTCCTTGAGCAACTGCTTCACCACGTCCAGCGCCTCGGGTTGCTTGAGGTCCAGGGCCAGGCTGCGTTTATTGCGATTGAGGTAGGCATGGCTGGCGGAGACGCCCTGATCGTGAGGCGGCAGCACTCGCAGCAGGTCCATGCGGGTCGGCGATTCGATGCGCAAGACCTCGGCGCCCATGTCCGCCAGCAACAACGAGGCGAACGGCCCCGGCAGCAGTGTCGAGAAATCCAGAACCTTGAGTGATGCCAGTGGACCGAGCATGAGCGTTCTCCCTAAACAATGCCCCCAGCCTAGGCAGCCGGCGGCATTCCAGCAATCACCTTATGCGTCAGATGCGCTGACCGTTGCGCTCAAATCGCAGGCAAAAAAAACCCGCCGAAGCGGGTAGTGCCGTAGGAGCGAGCTTGCTCCGGGCGGCGTTCCGACGATGGTCGTTAACGAAAACGGGTTTTGCCTGGCTAAACGCGGCGTTTTGAAGTCCATCGCGAGCAGGCTCGCTCCTACAGTTCTCTCAACAGCGAGTCTTACTTGACGTTGCTCGGGGTTGGGCCTTCGGCCACACCCAGGTCGTCTTCAGCGCGCTCGTCGGAAATGCCGCGACCGCCGGAAGCCAGTTCCGCATGCATCACGTCAACGTCCAGCTCCTTGACCCACTTGGCCACCACCAGGGTGGCAACCGCGTTACCGACCAGATTGGTCAGCGCACGGGCTTCAGACATGAAGCGGTCGATGCCGAGGATCAGCGCCAGACCAGCAACCGGCAAGTGACCCACCGCGGACAGGGTGGCCGCCAACACAATGAAACCGCTACCGGTCACGCCAGCAGCGCCTTTGGAGGACAGCAACAACACCACCAGCAACGTGATCTGGTGAGTGATGTCCATGTGGGTGTCGGTCGCCTGAGCGATGAACACGGCCGCCATGGTCAGGTAGATCGCCGTACCATCCAGGTTGAACGAGTAACCGGTCGGGATCACCAGACCTACCACGGATTTCTTCGCACCCAGACGCTCCATCTTGATCAGCATGCGTGGCAGCACCGACTCCGAAGAAGAAGTCCCCAGCACAATCAGCAGTTCTTCACGGATGTAGCGAATCACTTTCAGCACGCTGAAGCCGTGAGCGCGAGCGATCGCGCCCAGCACAACGAGGACGAACACCAGGCACGTGATGTAGAAGCACGCCATCAACTGACCCAGTTGCACCAGCGAGCCAACACCGTACGCACCGATGGTGAACGCCATGGCGCCCAAGGCACCGAGTGGTGCGAGCTTCATGATCATGTTGATGATATTGAACATCACGTGAGCGAAGCGATCGATGAAGTCGAGGATCGGCTTGCCGTAGGCACCCAGGCGATGCAGGGCGAAACCGAAGATCACCGAGAACATCAACACTTGCAGGATGTCGCCGGTCGCGAACGCGCCGAAGATGGTGTTCGGGATGATGTTCAACAGAAAGCCAATGACGCTTTGATCAGCACCGGCCGCTACATACTGAGCGACTTTGGAGGCATCCAGGGTCGCCACGTCGATGTGCATGCCGGCACCCGGCTGCACGACGTTGACCACCACCAGCCCCACCAGCAAGGCGATGGTTGAAACGACTTCGAAGTAGAGCAGCGCGTAACCGCCCGTCTTGCCGACCGACTTCATGCTCTGCATGCCTGCAATGCCGCTGACGACGGTGCAGAAGATGATCGGGGCGATGATCATTTTGATCAGTTTGATGAACCCGTCACCCAGCGGCTTGAGGGCTACGCCGGTCTGCGGGTAGAAGTGACCGACCAGGATGCCGATGGCGATGGCAACGATCACCTGAAAATACAGGGATTTGTACAGTGGCTGACGAGTCGTCATTGCAAAGTTCCTCAAGAGTGCCCGCTGACAACATCCATCTGTTGTCCCTGACACCTGAATTGCGAACCCTCCTGCACTGGAGGGATTTGTTTTTCGAGCTGCGCGTGGCAAGCATCTGCTCGTTGTATCGCAAGGCCCGTGCCACCTTTGCCGAATTGCCTGCAAGCCTTTCGACATCAAGGGTTACAGCTTTTTCCTTGTCACCGACCGGTTACGGCACAGTGGCGGGTTTCCGCCTATCCGCCCAATCACCTCCTGCAATTTGGCGGATATCCGCCTTGTTCATCACCCGGCACCACGCCTACTATCCGCCCTTCAATGGACGGACCTGCCCGCTATGCGCGAACGCACCATCGCCAGTCATTTCGCCCGTGCAGCCCTCGGTGGCGCGCGCCGGCTGGGATACGACTATTCAAATCTGCTGCAACAACTCGGCATCAGTCCCGAATGGCTGGACGAGCCGCGTGCGCGGATTGCGCCTGAGCTGTTCACCCGATTGATCCAGGGGTTGTGGCTGGCGCTCGACGACGAATTCCTCGGTTTCGGGCCCGCCCCGAGTAAAACCGGCAGCTTCGCGATGATGTGCCATGCCCTGATCCACTGCCGCACTCTGGATAAAGCGCTCAATCGCGGCTTATTGTTTTATAGCCTATTCCCCGAGGGGCCGCGTCTGACCCTGACCCGCGAAGGCGAAAGCGTGCGCCTCAGCCTCTACGATTCGCAGTTTTGCGACCCGGACCATTTCCTCACCGAAAGCCAGCTGATGGTGTGGCATCGCCTCGCCAGCTGGCTGATCGGCCAGCGAATTCGTCTGGAACAGGCCACCTTCAGCTACCCGAAACCCGAGCACGGCGCCGAATACGATTTGCTGTTCCCTTGCCCGATGGAATTTTCCGAAGTAAAGAGCACGACGGCGCGGAGCAGCCTGCTGTTTCACAGTCGCTACCTGAACCTGCCGTTGTTACAGGACGAGCGAACCCTCAAGCATTTCCTCCAACGCTCGCCCGCCGACCTATTGGCGCGACCGGATGACGGCGATAGCCTGAGCAGCCAGTTGCGCCGCCTGCTTAGCCGCGACAGTTCACGCTGGCCGGATCTTGAAACGGTGGCCGCGCACCTGCACATCAGCCCGCAGACCTTGCGCCGGCATCTGCGGGAAGAGGGTTCAAGTTTTCAGGAGCTGAAGGATCAGTTACGCCGGGACATTGCGATTTATCACTTGGGGCGGGCGGATCTGTCGTTGCAACAGATTGCCGAGGCGTTGGGATTTTCCGAGCCTTCGGCGTTTCACCGGGCGTTCAAGAAGTGGACCGGATTGACGCCGGGGGCTTATCGCGCCCAGGAGAAATGAGTTTTTTGTGGTGAATTGACTGGCCCCTTCGCGAGCAGGCTCGCTCCCACAGGGATCTTTGGCGTGACATAAATCCAGTGTGGGAGCGACGGTGCGGCGATCCGACCTGCTCGCGAAAAGGGCGACGCGATTTGCCCTACTTCACCACCGAACGCACCACTGACAATTCCGGCACAGCCACCCGCCGCTGACTCAGGTACCGCATACAACTCACCCGCAAAAACGAGGCGAAATTCACCACCTCGCCGCGATAGTCCATCACCTCTTCATACAGCTTGGCGATCAACTGGTTGGTGGTCATGCCATCGACCTCGGCGATTTCGCTGAGGATGTCCCAGAACTGATTCTCCAGCCGCAGGGTGGTGACCACCCCGCAGATGCGCAGCGAGCGGGAGCGCGATTCGTAGAGAATCGGATCGGCTTTGACGTAGAGCTCGCACATGGGAACGTCCCTCGTTACAGCGTGATTTTGGTGCCCAGCAACCCGAGGAAACCCGCGAGCCAGTTCGGGTGCGCCGGCCAGGCCGGAGCAGTGGCCAGATTGCCTTGAACGTGACCTTCCGTCACCGGGATATCGATGAACGTCCCGCCGGCCAGCCGGACTTCCGGGGCGCAGGCCGGGTAAGCGCTGCACTCGCGACCTTCGAGAATCCCCGCCGCGGCCAACAGTTGTGCACCGTGACACACGGCGGCGATCGGCTTACCGGCCTTGTCGAACGCGCGCACCAGCTCCAGCACTTTTTCGTTCAGGCGCAGGTACTCCGGCGCACGACCGCCGGGGATCAGCAGCGCGTCGTAGTCTGCGGACTTGACCTTGGAAAAGTCGAAGTTCAGGGCAAACAAGTGACCGGGTTTTTCACTGTAGGTCTGGTCGCCTTCAAAGTCGTGGATCGCTGTGCGCACGGTCTGGCCGGCGTTTTTGTCCGGACAAACGGCGTGCACCGTGTGGCCAACCATCAGCAGCGCCTGGAACGGCACCATCACTTCGTAGTCTTCGACGTAATCGCCAACCAACATCAGAATTTTTTTAGCCGCCATGGGGAAGACTCCTCTGGGAAAAACGTGGGCCTGCAGGAGTATTCAAGGTAGTCCTTAATCTGCATGACAGGTAATACCCGACTACTACGTTGATTACCTGATTACCTGATTACCTGATTACCTGATCACCTGATCACCTGATTACCTGATCACCCGATCACCCGATCACCTGTAGGAGCTGCCGAAGGCTGCGATCTTTTGATCTTGATCTTGAACCTTTGGAATGAAGCATATTGGGGTTGGTGGGGCGGCTGGTAAAAAGATCGCAGCCTTCGGCAGCTCCTACGTTGCGAGCATTACTCGCAACTGTACGGATAACTCTACGCCTAGCTGTAACAGCGGCAGCCCCCAGGTTTGTGGCTATATAAAGGCTCTTCCCGCCACCCTCGATTCTGGTTGCCATCATGTCCTCGCGCGAAAATACCGGTATGGCCCTGGGCCTGCTCGGCGTTGTTATTTTCAGCCTCACCTTGCCCTTCACGCGGATCGTCGTGCAGGAACTCCATCCGCTGCTCAACGGCCTGGGCCGTGCGTTGTTCGCGGCGGTTCCGGCGGCGTTGCTGTTGCTGTGGCGTCGGGAGAAATGGCCGACCTGGAAACAGATCAAAGGCCTGACGCTGGTGATTGCCGGGGTGATCCTCGGGTTCCCGGTGCTCTCGGCCTGGGCGATGCAAACCTTACCGGCGTCCCACGGTGCACTGGTCAACGGCCTGCAACCATTGTGCGTGGCGCTGTACGCTGCGTGGCTGTCCCATGAGCGACCTTCAAAAGCCTTCTGGGCCTGCGCCGCACTGGGCAGTGCGTTGGTACTCGGTTATGCGCTGATCAGCGGGGCCGGCAGTATTCAGGCGGGTGATTTGCTGATGCTCGGCGCGATTGCCGTGGGTGGCCTGGGTTACGCCGAGGGTGGACGGTTGGCCAAGGAGATGGGCGGCTGGCAGGTGATCTGTTGGGCCCTGGTGCTGTCGACGCCGCTACTGATCGGGCCGGTGGCGTACCTGGCGCTGCAACATCAAGGAGAGATTTCGGCCAAGACCTGGTGGGCGTTTGGTTATGTCTCGCTGTTCTCGCAGTTCATAGGGTTCTTCGCCTGGTACGCCGGGCTGGCCATGGGTGGCATTGCCCGGGTCAGCCAGATCCAGTTACTGCAGATTTTCTTCACCATCGCCTTTTCGGCACTGTTCTTCGGTGAACACATCGAGCCGATCACCTGGCTGTTTGCCGCCGGGGTGATCGTGACGGTGATGCTGGGGCGCAAGACAGCAGTCAAGCCCGCGCGCATTGCCACGGCGTGAAGCAAGATCAAAAGATCGCAGCCTGCGGCAGCTCCTACAGAGGAACGCGGTCAATGTAGGAGCTGCCGCAGGCTGCGATCTTTTCGGGATCAGCCCAGATAACCGTCAGAACGCAGCAAGGTTTCCAGGCAATGCTCGCTGATGTGGTAGAAATCCTTCAGCTCCTGAATCTTCACCAACAGCTGAGCCGGGTCAACCGGCTCGGCGCGTTTGACCGCCAGGATCATTTTGTTCTTGTTGGTGTGGTCCAGTGAGATGAACTCGAACACCTTGGTTTCATAACCGCAGGCTTCGAGGAACAACGCACGCAAACTGTCGGTGACCATTTCCGCCTGCTGGCCCAAATGCAGACCGTACTGAAGCATCGGCTTGAGCAGCGCCGGGCTCTGGATTTGCAGGCGGATCTGTTTGTGGCAGCACGGCGAGCACATGATGATCGAGGCGCCGGAGCGGATGCCGGTGTGAATGGCATAGTCGGTGGCGATGTCGCAGGCATGCAGCGCGATCATCACGTCCAGCTCGCTCGGTGCCACACTGCGCACGTCACCACATTTGAACACCAGCCCCGGGTGCTCAAGCTTTGCCGCCGCGGTGTTGCACAGATTGACCATTTCTTCACGCAGCTCCACACCCGTCACCACGCCTTCGGCCTTCAAGGTATTTCGCAGGTAGTCGTGGATCGCGAATGTCAGGTAACCCTTGCCCGAACCAAAATCCGCCACCTGCACCGGCTTGTCCAGCGCCAGCGGGGAGCTGGTCAGCGCATGGCTGAAGACCTCGATGAATTTGTTGATCTGCTTCCACTTGCGCGACATCGCCGGGATCAACTCATGCTGCTTGTTGGTCACGCCAAGGTCGGCGAGGAACGGCCGGCTCAGGTCGAGGAAGCGGTTTTTTTCGCGGTTATGTTCGGTGGACGGTACTTCACGCAATTGCTGAGGTTTGCTCTTGAACAGCGAAGACTTGCCCTTTTTGCTGTATTCGAGCTGGGCTTCGTCTGTCAGCGACAGTAAATGCGCATTTTTGAAGGATGCGGGCAACAACGCGGCAATGGTCGCCACGCCCTCGTCAATCGGCAGGTTTTTGGTGATATCGCGAGTCTTGTAGCGATACACAAAGGACAGGCAAGGCTGATCCTTGACCGTCAGCTGCTTGATGATCAGCCGCTGCAACTCGGCTTCGGTGCCGACGTACTTGGCCAGCACCAGTTTGATGAACGCATTGGCGTCGAGGCTGGTTTGCAGCAGATCGATGAACTGGGCGTGATGATCCGGCGCGAGGCTGGCGGGAGTGGCGGTGACAGACATGGAAAAAACGGCCTCGGGCGGAGCGAATCGGGGAATGGCGGGTATTTTAGGGGGGATGGCCACTCAGGACACGCAGTTATTTACCGAACGGCGCGATCTGTAGGAGCGAGCTCGCTCGCGATGGTCGCTAACGATGACGCGGGCTCTCTGGATAAGCGCGGTGATTCGGCATCCTTCGCGAGCAAGCTCGCTCCTACAAGGAATGAGTAAGCTCAGCCCAGCACCACCAACCGATTTGGCAATTCATTGCGCACATGCGTCACCGGCACATGCACTTTGAGCAACTCGCCGCACGCTTCGACACAGGTGACAAACCCCTGCAGTGTCTGCCCCTGCTTCACCTGTTGCGTGAACGCCGCAACAATCCCGTCCCAATTCTTGTTGTCCAGCCGTTTGGAAATCCCTTCATCCACCAGAATTTCCACATAGCGCTCGGCCTCGCAGACAAAAATCAGCATCCCGGTGCTGCCCACCGTGTGGTGCAGGTTTTGCTCCAGGAACTGCCGACGTGCCAGGTTCGAGGCGCGCCAGTGACGCACCGAGCGCGGAATCAGGTACGTGGTGACTTTGGGAATACGCAACACCAGGCACAGCACGATGAAGCTGGCCCATTGCACCAGCAGCAAGCTGTGCAGGGTTAGCCAGCCCGTCAGGTAATGCACGACACCCGGCACCACCAGTGCCAGCAAACTGGCCCAGAGCAGCGGGATATAGGCATAGTCGTCGGCGCGGGCCGCGAGCACGGTCACCAATTCCGCGTCGGTGTCGCGTTCGACCCGGGCAATGGCCTCGGCGACTTTGCGTTGTTCGTGTTCAGTGAGTAATGCCATGTTTACGAATGCCTGTTCGTTATTGTTATTAACTGAAGTGTCATCACCAGCCGCCCGACGAACCGCCGCCCCCGAAACCGCCACCGCCGCCGCTGAAGCCCCCGCCTCCGCCGCCACCAAAACCGCCGCCGCCAAATCCACCTCCCGAGCGGCCTCCGCCGCCGCCACTGGGCAGGATTCCGAGCATCTGGCAGACGAAAATCGTCAAGATGAACAGCATCACCAGAAACACAAATACACTCGGATGCCGCGAAATGAAGTCCCCGTTTTCATCGCCCCGCGATTGATAGACGGTCGACGGCTCATCCAGCGGATTGCCGCCCAACACCACAAGCATCGCCGCGACCCCGTCGCTGATGCCCTTGCTGAAGTTGCCGGTTTTGAACGCCGGGGTGATCACCTGATTGATGATCACCGAACTCTGCGCATCGGTCAGGCGATCTTCCAGGCCATAACCGACTTCAATCCGCAGCTTACGATCGTCACGCGCCACGATCAGCAGCGCGCCGTTGTTTTTGTCCTTCTGGCCGATGCCCCAGTAGCGTCCCAGTTGATAACCAAAGTCCGCGATGTCGGTGCCCTGCAAGTCCGGCAACGTGACCACCACCAACTGCTCGCCGGTGGCTTTTTCATGGGCCTGAAGTTGTTGCGTCAGCTGCTCGCGCACCGCTGGCTCGATCATCTGGGCGTTATCCACCACCCGTCCGGTCAGTTCCGGGAATTTCAACCCGGCCTGGGCCGTCAGGGCAAACACCCAGAGCATCAGCACCAGGCCCATTTTCAACACGCGCATTGGCAACCTCTTCCGTGCACCCGCATCAACATCTCTCAACCCCTGTAGGAGCTGCCGAAGGCTGCGATCTTTTGATCTTGATCTTAAAAGCAACATCAAAAGATCGCAGCCTTCGGCAGCTCCTACAGGGTTTGTTCACCCGCCATCAAGTGATGTGAAGCCATGTTTATTCGTGGTGTTAATTCAAATCCGTCAAAACTTCACTTGCGGTGCTTTATCAGCATCCGGCGTTGTCGCCTCGAAGGTTTCGCGAATCGGCAAATCGCTGTACATCACGCTGTGCCACAGGCGCCCCGGAAAGGTACGGATTTCGGTGTTGTACTTCTGCGCGGCAAGAATGTAGTCGCGGCGCGCCACGGCGATGCGGTTCTCGGTGCCTTCAAGTTGCGATTGCAACGCCAGGAAGTTCTGGTTGGCCTTGAGGTCCGGGTAACGCTCGGACACCACCATCAAACGGCTCAAGGCACCGGTCAGCTGATCCTGGGCCTGCTGATACTGTTTGAGCTTTTCCGGGTTATCCAGGGTCTTGGCATCCACCTGGATCGACGTGGCCTTGGCCCGGGCTTCGATGACCGCGGTCAGGGTTTCCTCTTCGTGCTTGGCGTAGCCCTTGACGGTTTCCACCAGGTTGGGAATCAGGTCGGCGCGGCGCTGGTACTGGTTCTGCACCTGGCCCCAGGCCGCCTTGGCCTGCTCGTCCAGTGTCGGGATCGTGTTGATGCCGCAACCGGCCAACAGCGTGGTCAGCAACATCAAGGCTGCGACGTGCAGGCTCGACCGATAGTGGTGTCGTACATTCATCTGGTTGACGCTCCCGTGTACATTCCGTTGAAAAACAACCAGCAGCCCCCTGACCGGCCTCTTGGGGCATAATCTGCCGCCGCCACTGGATTGCATCGAGCCAATGGGCTAAAAGATGCCCCCAGCGCTAAAACACTGCGCAAGTGTGCCTGCATTTACCTGAACAACAATAGTCGCTCCCTAAATTTTGGCTGACCGGCGCGCATTCACCGCCGCTTAGGCTTTTGAGATAACTATTCATGAAGAAGCTGTGTTTGCTGGGCCTGTTCGTCAGCCTGGCCAGTCATAACGTATTGGCCGCCACGACGCCCGCACCTTTGGAGAACAAGGACGCCTTCATCAGCAACCTGATGAAGCAGATGACCCTCGATGAAAAAATCGGCCAGCTACGGCTGATCAGCATCGGCCCGGAAATGCCTCGGGAGCTGATCCGCAAGGAAATCGCCGCGGGCAACATCGGTGGCACGTTCAACTCGATCACGCGCCCCGAAAACCGTCCGATGCAGGACGCGGCCATGCGCAGCCGGTTGAAGATCCCGATGTTCTTCGCCTATGACGTGATCCACGGCCACCGGACCATTTTCCCGATCCCGCTGGCCCTGGCCTCGAGCTGGGACATGGACGCCATCGGCCTGTCCGGACGCATCGCGGCCAAGGAAGCGGCGTCAGACAGCCTCGACCTCACCTTCGCGCCGATGGTCGACATCTCCCGCGATCCACGCTGGGGTCGCACGTCCGAGGGTTTCGGCGAAGACACCTATCTGGTTTCGCGCATCGCCGGCGTGATGGTCAAGGCCTTCCAGGGCAGCGGCGCGAATGCGGCCGACAGCATCATGGCCAGCGTCAAACACTTTGCCTTGTATGGCGCGGTCGAAGGGGGTCGCGACTACAACGTGGTCGACATGAGCCCGGTCAAAATGTACCAGGACTACCTGCCCCCCTACCGCGCCGCCATCGACGCGGGTGCCGGCGGGGTAATGGTTGCGCTGAACTCGATCAACGGCGTGCCGGCCACCGCCAACACCTGGCTGATGAAGGACCTGTTGCGCAAGGAATGGGGCTTCAAAGGCCTCGCCGTCAGCGACCACGGGGCGATTTTCGAGCTGATCAAACACGGCGTTGCCGCCGACGGTCGCGAAGCCGCGAAGCTGGCAATCAAGGCCGGCATCGACATGAGCATGAACGACTCCCTCTACGGCAAAGAGCTGCCAGGGCTGCTGAAGGCCGGCGAGATCGAGCAAAGCGACATCGACAACGCCGTACGTGAAGTACTGGCCGCCAAGTACGACATGGGCCTGTTCAAAGACCCGTACCTGCGCATTGGCAAGGCTGAAGATGATCCGGCCGACACCTACGCCGACAGCCGTCTGCACCGTACCGAGGCGCGTGACGTTGCGCGCCGCAGCCTGGTGTTGCTGAAGAACCGGGGCGAAACCCTGCCGCTGAAGAAAACCGCGAAAATCGCCCTGGTCGGTCCGCTGGCCAAGGCGCCGATCGACATGATGGGCAGTTGGGCAGCCGCCGGCAAACCTGCGCAATCGGTGACCCTGTTTGACGGCATGACCAACGCACTGGGCGCACAATCGACGCTGATCTACGCCCGTGGCGCCAACATCACCAGCGACAAGAAAGTCCTCGATTACCTGAACTTCCTCAACTTCGACGCCCCGGAAGTGGTGGACGATCCGCGTTCGGCCCAAGTGTTGATCGATGAAGCGGTGAAAGCCGCCAAAGACGCCGATGTGGTAGTGGCGGCGGTGGGCGAGTCCCGTGGCATGTCCCACGAATCGTCGAGCCGCACCGACCTGAACATCCCGGCCAACCAGCGCGACTTGATCAAGGCCTTGAAAGCCACCGGCAAACCGCTGGTGCTGGTGTTGATGAACGGTCGTCCGCTGTCGATTCTCGAAGAGAAAGAACAGGCTGACGCGATTCTGGAAACCTGGTTCAGCGGCACCGAAGGCGGCAACGCCATTGCTGACGTGCTGTTCGGCGACTACAACCCGTCGGGCAAACTGCCGATCACCATTCCGCGCTCGGTAGGTCAGATTCCGACCTACTACAACCACCTGAGCATCGGCCGGCCGTTCACGCCGGGCAAACCGGGCAATTACACCTCGCAGTATTTTGATGACACCACCGGGCCGCTGTTCCCGTTTGGCTTTGGTTTGAGCTACACCGATTTCAGCCTGACCGACGTGGCCCTGTCGTCGACCACGCTGAATAAGACCGGCAAGCTCGACGCCAGCGTCATGGTGAAGAACACCGGCAAGCGTGACGGCGAAACCGTGGTGCAGCTGTACATCCAGGACGTGACCGGTTCGATGATTCGTCCGATCAAGGAACTGAAGAACTTCCAGAAAGTCATGCTCAAGGCCGGCGAACAGAAAGTCGTGCACTTCACCATCACCGAGGATGACCTGAAGTTCTTCAACGCCCAGCTCAAGTACGCAGCGGAACCGGGCAAGTTCAATGTACAGATCGGCCTGGATTCAGAGGACGTGACGCAGCAGAGCTTTGAGTTGCTGTAACCGTTAAAAGCAAAAGATCGCAGCCTTCGGCAGCTCCTACAGGGGAACGCATTCCAATGTAGGAGCTGCCGAAGGCTGCGATCTTTTGATCTTGCCCTACCCCCGTCGATCCAGCAGATTCACCACCAGCCGATCCACCCATCCCCACATCCGTTGCTTCACCCGTCGCCACAGCGGCCGGCGTTGCCAGGCCTCCAGGCTCACCTCCTGACTCAAGCCAAAGTCCTTTTCAAAACTCGCCGCCACCGCCCGGGTCAACCCGGGGTCAAACGCTTCGAGATTGGCCTCCAGGTTGAAGCGCAGATTCCAGTGATCAAAGTTGCACGAGCCAATGCTCACCCAATCATCGATCAACACCATTTTCAGGTGCAGGAAACACGGCTGGTATTCAAAGATCTTGACCCCTGCCTTGAGCAATCGCGGGTAATAGCGATGCCCGGCGTAGCGCACCGACGGGTGATCGGTGCGTGGCCCGGTCAGCAGCAGGCGCACATCGACGCCACGGCCGGCTGCCCGTCGTAGTGAACGGCGGACTTTCCACGTCGGCAGGAAATACGGGGTTGCCAGCCAGATTCGCCGCTGCCCACTGTTCAACGCACGAATCAGCGATTGCAGAATGTCCCGGTGCTGACGGGCGTCCGCATAGGCGACCCGGCCCATGCCTTCGCCCATGGACGGCACGCGCGGCAGCCGCGGCAAGCCGAAATGCGAAGCCGGTTTCCAGGCGCGTCGATGACGGTTGGCGATCCATTGGCGGTCAAACAGCAACTGCCAGTCGATGACCAGCGGGCCGGTGATTTCCACCATGACTTCGTGCCATTCGCTGGTGTCTTCGCCCGGCGTCCAGAACTCATCGGTGACCCCGGTGCCGCCGACCACCGCCAGGCGCTGGTCCACCAGCAACAGCTTGCGGTGATCGCGGTAAAAGTTACCCACCCAGCGCCGCCAGCTCAGGCGATTGTAGAAACGCAGCTCTACGCCGGCCGCCATCAGACGCTGACGCAGGGTCAGGGTAAACGCGAGGCTGCCGTAATCATCGAACAGGCAACGCACACGCACACCACGCTCGGCCGCCTGGACCAGCGCCTGAACCATGGCCTCGGCGCACGCACCGGCCTCCACCAGGTACAGCTCCAGTTCGACCTGCTCTTCGGCGCGGGCAATCGCGACCAACATGCGAGGGAAGAACTGCGGGCCGTCGATCAGCAGTTCGAAGCTGTTGCCTTCACGCCAGGGAAAAATTGCGCCGGCCATGTCAGCGCGCCGTGAATATCAGTACCGCACCCACCGGCACTGACAAACTGATCGCCGACAAACCGGCGACGTTGCGCAAACGTTCCAGGCCGGGGGCCAGATCGAAATCCGCAGCGTTGATCACCAGCGGCTCGAGGGTCACCACCTGGAAGCGCCGGTCATCGAGACGGGTCGCTAACAGTTCGGCGTTGTAGTCGTGTTGTTTGCCATGGAGGTTGACGGTCAGCGGCAAACGCAACTCCAGTTGCGCACCAGGAGCGAGGTCTTTGATCGGCCGCAAATCGATCTGCGCGGTGATCAAGGCGTCGGGAAAGGTCTGGATCTCGAACAGGTCCTTGCGCATGCGCTCGTCACGCAACGGGATGCCGCTGTTCACCGAGTCCAGCTCAACCTCCACTTCGGCCAGGCCCTTGGGATCGACCTTGCCATGCAGCACCAGAAAGCGCTGCACTTCGGAAACGTTGGCGTTTTGGGTGCTGATAAACGACAGCCGCGAAGACTCTCCGTCCAGGTACCAATTGGCGTGTGCCGGCAGCGTGGCGCTGGCCAGCAGCACGAAGGCCAGGGTTTTGAAGACAGAGCGGTTGAACATAGAGACTCGCGGGCAGAAAAACCTGAGCGAACCTTAACCGCCCGTGGGCGTGTTGCAAACCTTGAAGATCAAAAGATCGCAGCCTGCGGCAGCTCCTACAGAGATTGGTGTAGGAGCTGCCGCAGGCTGCGATCTTTTCACGGCATCAACCGACATCCCTGCCGTTCGCCGACCCAAGCGGCGCTATTGCTGCGGCCCATGCCGCTGGCGGTGACGCGCTTGCTGGCGGGATCATCGGTGAAACCGCGGGTGGGCAGCCATTGCTTCACATAGCTGTGGCAATACTCGGCGTCGTTGTTCATCACGTAGCGGCACGAACAATATTCCTTGGCGGTGTAGGCGCTGATGATGTCCGGGAACGCCCACAGCGCCACTCGCTCCTGCCAGACCCAGCCGAGCAAGAGCATCAGCAGGATCAATAGCAACGTGCTGATTGGTCGGCGACGAATGAAAGGGCGACGGTTCATGGCTGTACCTTCACGGCAAATGCCTTGAGCGCGAGCTTGAGCAATTCGTTGTGTTGGTAGCGGCCGTCACGGTCATCGCCGTAGCGGACGATCACCAGGTTTTGGCTGGGGATTACGTACATCGCCTGCCCCCAATGGCCCAGCGCGGCGAAGGTATCGGCGGGGGCTTCGGGCCAGGGTTGTGCCGCGCCATCCACCGCGCGATTGAGCCACCACTGTCCGCCGGGCACCGCATCGTCCTGATTCTTTTGATAGTGGGCAAAGGGTTCGCGATTGAAGGCGACCCAGTCTTTGGGAAGCAATTGGCGTTCGCCCCAACGACCGTCGCGCAACATCAACAGACCGACGCGGGCCAGATCCCGAGCGGTGAGGTAGGCATAGGACGAAGCGACAAAGGTGCCTGTGGCGTCGGTTTCCCAGACGGCGTGGCGAATCCCTAACGGTTCGAACAACGCAGCCCATGGATAGTCCGGATAACGTGCCGGGCCGACGATGTTTTTCAGCGCGGCGGACAGCAGATTGCTGTCGCCACTGGAATAGCGAAACGCCTGACCGGGGGCGGCGTACTCGCCGTGATCGGCGGTGAACGCGGCCATGTCGGGGTGACCGCGGGTGTAGAGCATCGCGACCACCGAGGACTTCAACGGTGCGTATTCGTAGTCTTCCTGCCAGTCCAGGCCCGAAGCCCAATGCAGCAGATCGGCCATTGTTATCGTCGGGTGTTTTTCAAGCGCTGGATAAAACTTCAGCACCGGGTCTTTGAGTGTGAACAGGCCTTCGCCATAGGCCACGCCGAGGACCGTGGCCATGAGGCTTTTGCTGATCGACCAGGTCAGGTGCGGTGTGTTGGCGGTGGTTGGCGCGGCGTAGCGCTCGTAGATCAATTGGCCGTCGCGGATCACCAGCAAGGCATCGGTGCGGATGCCTTGGCGCGTGGTGTCGTCGCGAGGAGGGAAGGCGTAGGCCTCCAAGGCGTCGAGTGCGGGCCCGGTGATCGTCGGACCGGCCGACCATTGTTCGGCAGGCCATTGTTCGGCTTGGGCTGTGAGGCTGAGCAGCAGCATCAACATCAGGGACAAGCCTTTGAACATGGCAGGGGCTCGAAGTTGTGAACCTGCTGAGCCTAGCCCAGTTAAATGACACTCTCACTGTCCCTGTAGGAGCTGCCGCAGGCTGCGATCTTTTGATCTTTATCTTTTTCGGAGCCGCGGAAGATCAAGATAAAGATCAAAAGATCGCAGCCTGCGGCAGCTCCTACAGTGAACTGTTCAAGGCTTTGGCCAACCGCTTGCCTCTGGCTCCCGCCGCCAAATCCATCACCGCCTGATCCCTGCGCCACATCGCCGCCCAATGCGGCGGGCCATCGGCCAATGCCTGATCCACCTCAGCCTTGAGCCCATCGAACTGTGCAAACAACCCGCCCAGCAACACATGGCCGGCCGAATTATTCGGCGCTTGCCGACTGACTTCTGCACACCCGGCCAGCAGCGCCAGCAATCGCAGTTGCAAGGTTTGCGGCCAGTCACTGTCCTGAGCGACCCCATACAGCCAGGCCGTCATGGCGCTCAGCACATAGATGTCTTCCAGCGTGCGGAACGGTTTGACGTAAGCGTCCCAACCATCCCCCGCCAGCAATTCACATAGCGCGTTGTCGAGAAACAGTCGGCCGTGGCTGATGTCCGGCATCAACGGGATCGCAGGCAGTTTTTCCAGGCGCACGCCCGGCTCATCGGGATAGACCACCGCCAGACTCAAGCGCGGCGTCTCGCCAGGTTCTTCACTGCGAGCAGCAATCAGCAACCAGTCGGCGGCATCGCCAGCGGTGACGAAATCCTTGCGCCCGCTGACGCGCAAATCGCTGAGACGGGTTTGCATGTCTGCCACCCGCAGGCTGCGTTGCTCAGTCGCACACAACGCGCCGAGACTCAGGGGCGCGCTCGGCCAGAGCATGCGCAATGCGGCCTGATAACCCACCAGAAACGCCAGCCCCGGTGTCGCCATCAACCGGCCACCCGCTACCGCCAGTTCGAACGGCGTAACGCTACCCAATTGGTGCAACAAGATCGAAAAACCTTCGCCCAAGTCCGCATTGGCAGGCAAGCGATCACGGCGGTGCAACAGGGTTTGCCAGGGCATAAGAGGCTCCTTGTGGGCTGTCATAGAAGCATCACCAAAGCTTCATGGCGATGACACCGGGGCTACATAGCCTGACTTTGCACAACACGGCTGCATAAAGAAAGTCGATCGGCTGCAACCCAAGACAGGGGAACAGCCCGCACGGAGATTCCCAATGACTCAGATCGCCCGCATCAGCGACACCGGCAATGAACGCCGCCTGCAAGCCGAACGCCTGGTGGGCGCCGTGGCCTTGCAGGAAGCCCAGGCCCTGCGCTTCAACGTGTTCAGCGGCGAATTCAACGCCAAGCTCAAGGGTGCTGAACTGGGTCTGGACATGGATGACTATGACGTTCACTGCGCCCACATCGGTGTGCGCGACTTGAATACCGGGCGTCTGGTGGCGACCACTCGTTTGCTCGATCACACGGCGGCCAGCAGCCTGGGCAAGTTTTACAGTGAAGAGGAATTCAGCCTGCACGGGCTGGTCCATCTGCAAGGCCCGATCCTCGAAATCGGCCGCACCTGCGTCGACCCGGCCTACCGCAACGGCGGTACCATTGCCGTGCTCTGGGGTGAACTGGCGGAAGTGCTGAACCAGGGCGGCTACAGCTATTTGATGGGTTGCGCGAGTATTCCGATGCAGGACGGCGGCATTCAGGCTCACGCGATCATGCAGCGTTTGCGCGAACGTTATCTGTGCACCGAACACCTGCGCGCCGAGCCGAAAAAGCCGCTGCCTGTTTTGGACATCCCGTCCAACGTCATCGCCGAAATGCCACCGCTGCTCAAGGCCTACATGCGCCTGGGTGCGAAAATCTGCGGCGAGCCATGCTGGGATGAGGATTTCCAGGTCGCCGACGTGTTCATCCTGCTCAAGCGCGACGAGCTTTGCCCGCGTTACGCCAAACACTTCAAGGCGGCTGTGTAATGAGTCGGTTGCGGGTGTACGCGCGGATCGCGCGAGTGCTTGGCGTAGTGACGCTGGGTTTGAGCATGGCCAGTGTGTTCGGGCTGTTCGAACGTTTAGGGATTGCTCATTCGATGGTTCGCCGCCAGCGCTGGTCGCGATTCTTCATGGCGCGGTTGAGCAACGCCCTGCCCTTTCGCGTGACGGTGCACGGTGAATTACCGAAGGCGCCAATGCTGTGGGTCAGCAACCACGTGTCCTGGACCGACATCCCGCTGCTGGGCATGCTGACGCCATTGTCATTCCTGTCCAAGGCCGAAGTGCGCACCTGGCCTGTAGCGGGCTGGTTGGCGGCCAAGGCCGGCAGCCTGTTTATCCGTCGGGGCTCGGGCGACAGCCAGTTGATCCGCAAACAGATGACCCGTCATCTGGAGCAAGCGCATCCACTGCTGATGTTCCCGGAAGGCACCACCACCGACGGCCGTTCGTTGCGCACCTTTCATGGGCGCTTGCTGTCCGCGGCGATCGATTCGGAAGTGAAGCTGCAGCCGGTAGCGATTCGTTACTTGCGTGACGGTGAGCTTGATTCACTGGCACCGTTTGTTGGCGATGATGATTTGCTGTCGCACTTGATGCGCTTGTTCGCGAACGATCGGGGTGAAGTGGAGATTCATCTGCTCAAGCCGATTGCTTGCGAAGGTCGGGAGCGCGCGGCGCTGGCGTTCGAAGCGCAGCAGGCGGTACAGAAGGCGTTGTTTGGGGCGATTCCAGCAACACAGCAAGCCCCGATGCGCCCCGCTATCGCGGCCTAAACACACATCCCCCCGAAGAAACACATCCCCGTGTGGGAGCGGGCTTGCTCGCGAAAGCGGTCTGTCATCCACCATTGATGTCGACTGGCACACCGCTTTCGCGAGCAAGCCCGCTCCCACAAGGGATTTATCTTGCTGGATGGTTGCGCACAAATTGTTGAAGCTGTGGATAGAACAACCTGAAGTCCTCGCTCAACGGTTCATACAACACTCGCAACTCCTGCATCGCTGCCGCCAGTTCTTCGGGTCGGGTCAACCGACGAGAAATCCCTCGCAACACCTGCTCCAGCACCTCGAATTCCCGATAAGAACCCAACCAGTCGTTGGCCACCATATGCGGCGCGATGCGCGCCAAGCGTTCCGGCAGTTGCGGTTCGCGGGTCAGCACGCGGTACACGTGCGAGGTGAACAGCTCCAGCGGTTGTTCGGCGTACAGTTTCCAGTCCCGCGCCAGGCAGTGATCGAAAAACACGTCGAGCACGATCCCGGCGTAACGCCGGCGGGTCAGGGAGAACCGCGACAGCGCCACGTCCACCAACGGGTGGCGATCGGTGAATACGTCGATGCTGCGATGCAGCTGGATGGCCGCTTCAATCTCCGGATCAAACTGCCCTTGCAGCCGCCCTTTGACGAAATCGCCGTAAAGACTGCCGAGCAATTGACCGGGGCGCTGGCCACCGAGGTGAAGATGAGCGAGATAGTTCATGGGCGCAGCTTAGCACTGCACCCTTGTATCGTTACACCCACCATATCGTTATAACCCGATATACCGATTTACGCGGTCCTCAGAGCAAAATCATATTGGAATATCGCGAAATACCGATTTAAAGTTCGCTGCATCGCGATATAGCGTTTTACTCATCACGAGCCCTAAGCCATGAACCTCGACCTCGACGAAATAATAAAAGCCCTGGCACACCCAGTACGGCGAGAAATCCTGCACTGGCTCAAAGACCCGACCGTCGAATTCCCCGACCAGTCCCACAGCAACGAGCACGGCGTCTGCGCCGGGCAAATTGATCAACGTTGCGGTTTGTCGCAGTCCACCGTGTCTGCGCATCTGGCCACCCTGCAGCGCGCCGGCCTGATCAGCAGCCGCAAAGTCGGCCAATGGCACTTTTTCAAACGCAACGAGGAAACCATCCAGGCGTTCCTCCGCACCTTCAGCAAAGAGCTCTGACCCTTTACGTCAGTCAGCCGACAAGGAATCAATAATGCCCCTCTCGCTCCTCATTCTGGCCTTGAGCGCCTTCGCCATCGGCACCACCGAGTTCGTCATCATGGGCTTGCTGCCGGACGTGGCGGCCGACCTCGGTGTGTCGATTCCCGGCGCCGGCTGGCTGGTGACCGGTTACGCCCTGGGCGTGGCTATCGGTGCGCCTTTCATGGCACTGGCCACCGCCCGACTGCCGCGTAAGGCCGCTTTGGTAGCGTTGATGGGGATTTTCATCATCGGCAATCTGCTCTGCGCACTGGCCACTGACTACAACGTGCTGATGTTTGCCCGTGTGGTGACCGCCCTCTGCCACGGTGCGTTCTTCGGCATCGGTTCGGTGGTGGCAGCAGGCCTGGTACCGGCTAACAAACGCGCTTCGGCCGTGGCCCTGATGTTCACCGGCCTGACCCTGGCCAATGTCCTCGGCGTGCCGTTGGGCACTGCACTCGGTCAGGAAGCCGGCTGGCGTTCGACTTTCTGGGCGGTCACCGTGATCGGCGTGATTGCGCTGATCGGCCTGATCCGCTTCCTGCCGGCCAAGCGCGATGAAGAGAAACTCGACATGCGCGCCGAACTGGCTGCGCTCAAAGGGGCCGGGATCTGGCTGTCCCTGAGCATGACCGCCCTGTTCGCGGCCTCGGTGTTCACCCTGTTCACTTATGTCGCGCCGTTGCTGGGCGAAGTCACCGGTGTCTCGCCTCGTGGTGTGACCTGGACCTTGATGCTCATCGGCCTGGGCCTGACGGTCGGCAATATCATCGGCGGCAAACTGGCTGACAAAGGCATGGCCGCGACGTTGATCGGCGTCTTCATTTCGATGGCGGTGATTTCCACCGTGCTGACCTGGACCAGCGTCGCGCTGATTCCAACCGAAATCACCCTGTTCCTCTGGGCCACCGCGTGCTTTGCCGCCGTGCCTGCCCTGCAAGTGAACGTGGTGACCTTCGGCAAGGCTGCACCGAACCTGGTGTCGACCCTGAACATCGGCGCATTCAACATCGGCAACGCACTGGGCGCCTGGGTCGGCGGAAGCGTCATCGCCCACGGCTTCGGCCTGACCCGCGTGCCTCTCGCGGCCGCCGTACTGGCGGTACTCGCCTTGCTGATCACCCTGATTACTTTCCGCCAGAGCGGCAACCCCGAACTGGCCCCTGCTACTCACTAACCTCACGAGGGTTGTACTTCATGACGACTATTTTCGATCCGATCAAACTGGGCGACCTCGAGTTGGCCAACCGCATCATCATGGCGCCGCTGACCCGCTGCCGCGCCGACGAAGGCCGTGTGCCGAACGCGCTGATGGCCGAGTACTACGTACAACGCGCCTCGGCCGGCCTGATCCTCAGCGAGGCCACTTCGGTCACGCCAATGGGCGTCGGCTACCCGGACACCCCGGGCATCTGGTCCAACGATCAGGTGCGTGGCTGGGCCAATGTGACCAAAGCGATCCACGGCGCGGGCGGTAAGATTTTCCTGCAACTGTGGCACGTCGGGCGTATTTCCCACGGGTCGTATCTGGGCGGTGAAGCGCCGGTCGCACCGAGCGCCATTCAGCCGGAAGGTCATGTCAGCCTGGTTCGCCCACTGGCCGACTTCCCCACCCCGCGTGCTCTGGAAACCGCTGAAATCGCCGACATCGTCGACGCGTACCGCACCGGTGCCGAGAACGCCAAGGCAGCCGGTTTCGACGGTGTGGAAATCCACGGTGCCAACGGTTACCTGCTCGACCAGTTCCTGCAAAGCAGCACCAACCAGCGCACCGACCACTACGGTGGCTCCCTGGAAAACCGTGCGCGCCTGTTGCTGGAAGTGACCGATGCAGCGATCGAAGTCTGGGGCGCGGGCCGCGTGGGTGTGCACCTGTCACCGCGTGCCGATCTCCATGACATGGGCGACGACAACCTGTCCGAGACCTTTACCTATGTCGCTCGCGAGCTGGGCAAACGTGGCATCGCGTTCATCTGCTCTCGCGAGAGAGAAGCTGGCGACAGCCTCGGTCCTCAAATGAAGGACGCGTTCGGCGGCCCCTACATCATCAACGAGCGTTTCACCAAGGACAGCGCCAATGCCTGGCTAGCCAGCGGCAAGGCCGATGCGGTCGCCTTCGGCGTGCCGTTCATTGCCAACCCGGACTTGCCTGCACGGTTGAAGGCCGATGCACCGCTGAATGAGGCGCGTCCGGAATTGTTTTATGCCAAGGGCCCGGTTGGTTACATCGATTATCCGATGATGTAATTTTCAACCACGTAAAAAAGCCGCGTACGAACGCGGCTTTTTTATACCTGAATATCGCGATTTGGCACTGTAGGAGCTGCCGCAGGCTGCGATCTTTTGATCTTGATCTGGCGATACCGCAGCAGCTGAAGATCAAAAGATCGCAGCCTTCGGCAGCTCCTACAGGGGCGACACAAAATTCCTACAAAATAATGAGGCTGCCGCCTGTCAACCGGGCGAATGTGCGTATATAAAAGCACCCCAATGCCGTGGAGCCGGTGAAGAACTGTTCATTTATGGCTCCGACGGATGACACACGCAAAGCCGATTACGCATTTTGTTTCATTTGCGCAGACTGGGGCTCAAGCGCAGCATATCCAACCCTGTATCAACCCAACGCTCTGCTTCGATGTGCAGGTGAAAACTGTCGGGAACCAGCAGCCACTGATACAAGATGCCATCGATGTAAGCATGCAGGCTGATGGCCGCGCGCTCCGTGTCGAGGTTTTCCGGCAATTGCCCCCGATTCACTGCATTACGCAGGGCCAGGCCGATCCGCACATTGCAGTCGAGGCTGGCCACCACACGCTGCTGGCGCAGATCGCACATTTCATCGGTGAATTCGCATTTATGGAAAAAAATCTCATTGATGCGTCGTGTTTTCGGGTCCAGGGCAACTTGATGAAACAAATGAATCAGCAGCTTGCGCATGCAGCCCAGTGGATCGAGCTCTGCTTCGCTTTCACTGGCCCTGGCCATTTCTTCCAGCGGCTCGTGCAACGTATCGAGCATGGCCTGTACCAGGTCCGCCTTGTTGCTGAAATGCCAGTAGATCGCCCCGCGAGTGACGCCAGCCAGGGTCGCGATGTCCGCCAGTGTCGTGCGCGCTACGCCCCGTTCAAAAAAGGCCTTTTCTGCCGCTTCGAGTATCTGGCTACGGGTTTCTTGAGCTTCCTCTTTGGTACGACGGACCATGGCAGTAAAACCTCAATCAGGATGCTTCAGCGATGTCTGAATATCCGCTGAATAAAAGTGGGGCGAGCGCTCTTGGGTATCGTCCCCGGCCTACAATTCGAACCTTCGAACGGCGTCTGTAACGATGTGGATACGTGGTCAAGGTGTTTACAAACAACCATGAACGTAAGTATATTCATTAGCAAGCTACTTATCCACTCATCACCCATTTTTTACCTTTCCACATTTCTTGAGCGTTTCTTGCGCGCCTGACCCGAGGATTTTCATGCAATTCAAGCCAGCTGTTACCGCTCTGGTCACCGCCGTCGCCCTGGCATCACTGCTAAGCGGCTGCAAAAAGGAAGAGGCGGCACCGGCCGCGCCACCTCCTCAGGTCGGCGTTGTTACTTTGCAACCTCAATCCTTCACCCTGACCTCCGAACTGCCAGGCCGCACCAGCGCGTACCGCATCGCCGAAGTTCGCCCGCAGGTCAATGGCATCATTCTCAAGCGTCTGTTCAAGGAAGGCGGCGACGTCAAGCTCGGCCAGCAGCTCTATCAAATCGATTCGTCGGTCTATGACGCGACGCTGAAAAGCGCTGAAGCCAACCTGCAACAGACCAGGTCGATCTCGGATCGCTACAAGCAACTGGTCAACGAGCAAGCCGTCAGCCGTCAGGAATACGACACTGCCGTGGCCAACCGCATGCAATCGGAAGCCGCGCTGCAAAGTGCCCAGATCAATGTGCGCTACACCAAGGTTTACGCCCCGCTGACGGGTCGTATCGGCCGTTCCAATGTGACCGAAGGCGCACTGGTCACCAGCGGTCAAGCGGACCCGATGGCGGTGATCCAGCAACTCGACCCAATCTACGTCGACGTCACCCAGTCGTCCGTCGAGCTGCTTGAGCTGCGCCGTGAACTGGAAAGCGGTCGCCTGCAAAAATCCGGTGACAACGCGGCGGCGGTCAAGCTGACCCTGGAAGATGGCAGCCAGTACAAGCAGGACGGCAAGCTCGAGTTCTCCGAAGTGTCGGTTGACCAGACCACTGGTTCCGTCACCCTGCGCGCCGTGTTCCCGAACCCTGACCACACGCTGTTGCCGGGCATGTTCGTTCATGCGCAGTTGCAGGCCGGTGTGAACGCCGCGGCGATTCTGGCCCCACAACAAGGCGTGACTCGCGACCTCAAAGGCACGCCGACCGCATTGGTCGTCGGCCCGGACAACAAGGTTGAACTGCGTCAGCTCAAGGCCAGTCGCACCGTCGGCAGCCAATGGCTGATCGAAGACGGTCTGAAGGCCGGCGATCGCCTGATCACCGAAGGCCTGCAATTCGTCAAACCTGGCGTTGAAGTCAAGGCCACTGAAGCCACTAACGTTGGCGCAAAGAACCCGGCACCCGCACAGGCAGCTAACAAGGCTTCCAGCGGAAAAGGGGAGTAAACCATGTCGAGATTTTTTATCGACCGTCCGATTTTCGCCTGGGTAATTGCCCTGGTGATCATGTTGGTCGGGGCTCTATCGATCCTCAAACTCCCGATCAACCAATACCCGAGCATTGCGCCTCCGGCCATTGCGATCCAGGTGACTTACCCAGGCGCGTCCGCACAAACCGTGCAGGACACCGTGGTGCAGGTCATCGAGCAACAGCTCAACGGTATCGACAACCTGCGTTATGTCTCGTCGGAAAGTAACTCCGACGGCAGCATGACCATTACCGCGACCTTCGAGCAGGGCACCAACTCCGATACCGCGCAGGTTCAGGTCCAGAACAAACTGAACCTGGCCACCCCGCTGCTGCCGCAAGAAGTACAGCAACAGGGCATCCGCGTGACCAAGGCAGTGAAAAACTTCCTGTTGGTCATCGGTGTGGTCTCGCAAGATGGCAGCATGAACCGCGATGACCTGGCCAATTACATCGTATCCAACATGCAGGACCCGATTTCGCGGACCGCCGGTGTCGGTGACTTCCAGGTCTTCGGTGCCCAGTACGCGATGCGGATCTGGCTCGACCCGGCCAAGTTGAACAACTTCAACCTGACCCCGGTGGACGTTAAAACCGCCGTTGCCGCGCAGAACGTGCAGATTTCTTCCGGCCAACTGGGCGGCCTGCCGGCACTGCCCGGCCAGCAACTGAACGCCACCATCATTGGCAAGACCCGTTTGCAGACGGCGGAACAGTTCAAGGAAATCCTGCTCAAGGTCAACAAGGACGGCTCTCAGGTTCGCCTCAAAGACGTGGCTGATGTTGGCCTCGGTGGTGAGAACTACGCCATCAATGCCCAGTTCAACGGTGCACCGGCCTCCGGTCTCGCGGTCAAACTGGCCAACGGGGCCAACGCCCTTGACACTGCCAAAGCCCTGCGCAAGACCATCGACACGCTCAAGCCGTTCTTCCCGCAAGGGATGGAAGTAGTATTCCCGTACGACACCACGCCAGTGGTGACCGAGTCGATCAAGGGTGTGGTTGAAACCCTGGTCGAAGCGATCGTGCTGGTGTTCCTGGTGATGTTCCTGTTCCTGCAAAACTTCCGCGCCACCGTGATCACCACGATGACGGTGCCGGTGGTGTTGCTGGGTACGTTCGGGATCCTCGCGGCATTCGGCTTCAGCATCAACACCCTGACCATGTTCGGGATGGTGTTGGCCATCGGCTTGCTGGTGGACGATGCCATCGTCGTCGTGGAAAACGTCGAACGCGTCATGAGCGAAGAAGGCCTGTCACCCAAGGAGGCCACCAAGAAATCCATGGGGCAGATCCAGGGTGCACTGGTCGGTATTGCACTGGTTCTGTCGGCCGTACTGCTGCCGATGGCATTCTTCAGCGGTTCCACCGGGGTGATCTACAAACAGTTCTCGATCACCATCGTTTCGGCCATGGCCCTGTCCGTAATGGTCGCGCTGATCTTCACCCCGGCGCTCTGCGCCACCATGCTCAAGGCGATTCCGAAAGGCGAACACGGCACGCCGAAACGCGGCTTCTTCGGCTGGTTCAACCGCGGCTTCGATCGTAGTGTCAAAAGCTACGAGCGCGGTGTCGGCAACATGCTCGCGAACAAGGCCCCGTATCTGCTGGCCTACGTGATCATCCTGGTCGGCATGATCTGGTTGTTCACCCGCATCCCCACAGCGTTCCTTCCGGAAGAAGACCAAGGCGTACTGTTCGCTCAGGTGCAGACACCGGCAGGTTCCACCGCCCAACGCACGCAAGTGGTGGTCGACCAGATGCGGTCCTACTTGCTGGAGAAAGAATCCGGCGCAGTGGCTTCGGTCTTTACCGTGAACGGCTTCAACTTCGCCGGTCGCGGTCAAAGTTCCGGTTTGGCGTTCATCATGCTCAAGCCGTGGCATGAACGGGATGCGGAAAACAGCGTATTCAAACTCGCCGCCCGCGCCCAGCAGCACTTTTTCACCTTTCGTGACGCCATGGTGTTTGCCTTCGCACCACCGGCGGTACTGGAATTGGGTAACGCCACCGGCTTCGATGTGTTCCTGCAAGACCGCGCCGGTATCGGTCACGACAAGTTGATGGAGGCACGAAACCAGTTCCTCGGTATGGCCGCGCAAAGCAAGATGCTCTATCAGGTGCGTCCGAACGGTCTGAACGACGAACCGCAATATCAGCTGGAAATCGATGACGAGAAGGCCAGTGCCCTGGGCATTACTATCACCGACATCAACAGCACCCTGTCGATTGCCCTGGGCAGTAGCTACGTCAACGACTTCATCGACCGCGGTCGGGTGAAAAAGGTGTACGTGCAAGGTCAGCCTGGCTCGCGCATGAGTCCGGAAGACATCAAGAAGTGGTACGTGCGTAATGCCCAGGGAACCATGGTGCCGTTCTCTGCCTTCGCCAAGGGTCAATGGATCTACGGTGCGCCGAAGCTGTCGCGTTACAACGGTGTAGAAGCGATGGAAATCCTCGGGGCCCCGGCGCCCGGCTATTCCACCGGTGAAGCCATGGCCGAAGTCGAAGCCTTGGCTCAGAAACTGCCGCCCGGTGTCGGTATCTCCTGGACCGGTCTGTCCTACGAGGAACGTCTGTCCGGCTCGCAAGCGCCAGCGCTGTACGCGTTGTCGCTGCTGATGGTGTTCCTGTGTCTGGCGGCGTTGTACGAAAGCTGGTCGATTCCGATCGCGGTCATGCTGGTGGTGCCACTGGGGATTATCGGTGCGCTGATGGCCACCAGCCTGCGCGGCCTGTCGAACGACGTGTATTTCCAGGTGGGATTGCTGACGACCATCGGGCTGGCGGCGAAAAACGCCATTTTGATTGTCGAATTCGCTAAGGAACTGCACGAGCAAGGACGTAGTCTGCGCGATGCCGCCATCGAAGCCTGCCGCATGCGTTTGCGCCCCATCATCATGACCTCGCTCGCGTTTGTCCTCGGTGTGGTACCACTGGCTATTTCCACGGGTGCAGGTTCGGGTAGCCAACATGCGATCGGTACCGGGGTTATTGGCGGTATGCTCACCGCCACGGTCCTGGCGATCTTCTGGGTCCCACTGTTCTTCGTCACCGTGTCGTCCATCGGTCAGCGCAAAATCGTCGACCCGGATGACGCTACTGAAACTCCTAAAGAGGCTGGCCAATGAGCAAGTCGCTACTCTCCCTAGCCGTCGCCGCCTTCGTGCTCGGTGGTTGCTCGCTGATACCCGATTACCAGCAGCCTGAAGCGCCGGTGGCGGCCCAATACCCGCAAGGTCCGGCTTATTCGCCGGCCCAGGCGCCGAACCAGGCTGCCGCCGAACAGGGCTGGAAGCAGTTTTTCCATGACCCGGCGTTGCAACAGCTGATCCAGGTCGCCCTGGAAAACAACCGTGACCTGCGTGTCGCCGCACTGAACATCGACGCGTTCGCGGCTCAGTACCGCATCCAGCGTGCCGACCTGTTCCCGGCCGTTTCGGCCAATGGCACCGGCAGCCGTCAGCGGGTTCCGGCGGACGTCTCGCAAACCGGTCAGGCAGGCATCACCAGTTCCTACTCAGCCACGGTTGGCATCAGCGCCTATGAACTCGACCTGTTTGGTCGGGTTCGCAGCCTGAGCGAACAAGCCCTGCAGCAATACTTCGCCACTGAAGAAGGGCGCCGCAGCACGCAGCTCAGCCTGGTGGCCAACGTCGCCAATGCCTATCTGACCTGGCAGGCTGACAAGGAACTGCTGAAGGTCACCCAGGACACCCTCGGTGCATTCCAGGAGAGCTACAAGCTCACCGCCCGCAGCAACGAAGTGGGGGTAGCCTCGGCGCTGGACCTGGCGCAGTCGCGTACTTCGGTGGAAAACGCCCGTGCGCAATTGGCCCGATACACGCGCCAGGTCGCCCAGGATGAAAACAGCCTGGTGCTGTTGCTCGGCACTGGCATCCCGGCCAATCTGCAACCCGCCAAACCCCTGGCTGACGACCTGCTGAGCGATGTGCCGGCCGGTTTGCCGTCGGACTTGCTGCAACGTCGCCCGGACATTCTTCAAGCCGAATACAACCTGAAAGCGGCGAACGCCAACATCGGCGCGGCGCGGGCTGCATTCTTCCCGAGTATCAGCCTGACGGCCAACGCCGGCACCTTGAGCCCGGACTTGTCCGGCCTGTTCAAGGGCGGTTCGGGCACCTGGCTGTTCCAGCCGCAGATCAACCTGCCGATCTTCAACGCCGGCAGCCTGCGCGCAAGCCTGGATAACTCGAAAATCCAGAAAGATATCGGTGTGGCGAACTACGAGAAGTCCATCCAGACGGCCTTCCAGGAAGTCGCCGATGGCCTGGCTTCACGCGCGACCTACACCGACCAGGTACAAGCTCAACGTGATCTGGTCAGCGCCAACCAGGACTATTACCGTCTGGCTGAGCGTCGTTACCGGATCGGTGTCGACAGCAACCTGACCTTCCTCGATGCCCAGCGCCAGCTGTTCGCCTCCCAACAGTCGTTGATCACCGACCGTCTGGCGCAGCTGATTAGCCAGGTCAACCTGTACAAGGCCCTGGGCGGTGGCTGGAACGAGCAGACCGCGAAGAATGAGCCGTTGAAAGAAGATGCACCGAAGATGAAGTTGTTCTGATCGCACTGTAGAAAAAAAGAAGCCCACCTTTTGGTGGGCTTTTTGTTGTCTTTGAAAAAGTCAGGATCAAAAGATCGCAGCCTTCGGCAGCTCCTACATGGAACCGTGAACACCTGTAGGAGCTGCCGAAGGCTGCGATCTTTTGATCTTTTGATCTTTTGCCGTTCGATAATCGCCCAAAACCCGCTTTTCAAGATTGAACCATCCAGTACATTCACCGCACCATTTGTCGTACAAAACCAATAACAACAGGTTCGACACCATGCCCCCGCGCCCTGCCCTGTCCGGCTGATCCCGTTCGTTTTTGTCCCGATTTCAGATGTTTGTCTGCAACCCCAAAGGTTGCGGCATCACACCGTTTCATCCCCAAGAATTAGCGAGACCCGAGCACATGACGCCTTCCACCGCGCAGTATTTTTCCCCGAGTCTGATCGCCATCGCCCTAGCCTGTGCAGCCCTGCCTGCCGCAGCCGAGGAGTCAGGCTTTGTCGAAGGTGCCAAGGTCAACCTGAACTTGCGCAATTTCTACATCAACCGCAACTTCACCAACCCGACCAAGGCTCAGGGCAAGGCTGAAGAATGGACACAAAATTTCATCCTCGACGCAAGGTCCGGGTTCACTCAGGGCACCGTCGGGTTTGGCATGGATGTGCTGGGGCTGTACTCGGTGAAACTCGACGGCGGCAAAGGCACCGGCGGTACACAGTTGCTGCCATTGGACCACGACGGCCGCCCGGCCGATAACTTCGGTCGCACCAACGTGGCGTTCAAGGCCAAGCTGTCGCAGACCGAAGCGAAGGTCGGCGAATGGATGCCGGTGCTGCCGATTCTGCGCTCGGACGACGGTCGCTCGCTGCCGCAAACCTTCCGTGGCGGTCAGATCACCTCAAAGGAAATCGACGGCCTGACCCTGTATGGCGGCCAGTTCCGCGCCAACAGCCCACGCGACGACAGCAGCATGAAGGACATGTCGATGAACGGAAAAGCCGCATTCACTTCCGACCGCTTCAACTTTCAGGGCGGCGAATACCTGTTCAACGAGAAGCGCACGCAGATCGCTCTGTGGAATGCCGAACTCAAGGACATCTACAGCCAGCAGTTCGTCAACCTGACCCACAGCCAGCCCATCGGTGACTGGACCCTGGGCGCCAACCTCGGTTTCTTCTATGGCAAGGATGATGGCAGCGCGCGGGCTGGCGAGCTGGACAACAAAACCTGGTCGGGGCTGTTCTCGGCCAGGTACGGCGGCAACACCTTCTTCGTTGGCCTGCAAAAGCTTACCGGCGACAGCGCGTGGATGCGGGTCAACGGCACCAGTGGCGGCACGCTGGCCAACGACAGTTACAACGCCAGCTATGACAACGCTCAGGAAAGGTCCTGGCAAGTGCGCCACGACTACAACTTCGTCGCACTCGGCGTACCCGGTCTGACCTTGATGAACCGCTACATCAGCGGCGACAACGTTCACACCGGCGCCATCACCGACGGCAAGGAATGGGGTCGCGAAAGTGAGTTGGGCTACACCGTGCAAAGCGGAGCGCTCAAGGACCTCAATGTGAAGTGGCGCAACTCGACCATCCGCCGGGACTTCAGCAACAACGAGTTCGACGAGAACCGGTTGATCGTCAGCTATCCGATCAGCCTGCTGTAAACCCACGCCCTTGTAGGAGCGAGCTTGCTCGCGATGGTGTGTCAGCCGACATTAATGTAGCTGACACTCCATCGCGAGCAAGCTCGCTCCTACAGGGGTGTGCCTTTACCACTTATTCCCGCGATTCAACCCCCAACTCATCCCACACCGACTCGGCCAGGTGGAACGTCGCATTGGCCGCCGGAATGCCGCAGTAGATCGCGCTCTGCATGATCACTTCTTTGATCTCGCCACGGCTCACGCCGTTGTTGGCGGCGGCGCGCAGGTGCAGCTTGAGTTCGTCATTGCGGTTCATGCCGATCAGCATGGCGATGGTGATCAGGCTGCGGGTATGGCGCGGCAGGCCCGGGCGGGTCCAGATGTCACCCCAGGCGTGGCGGGTGATCATTTCCTGAAACTCCGAGTTGAACTCGGTCAGCGCGCTCAAGCTGCGGTCGACGTGAGCGTCTCCGAGGACTGCGCGACGGACTTTCAGCCCTTCGTCGTAGCGTTGTTTTTCGTCCACGACAATCCCCTTAATGAGCCAACAAAAACGCCAGTACCCGTTCGCTGAACGCAGCGCTGGCCTGAACATTGGACAGATGCGCCGCATAGAACTCGGCGTACTCGGCGCCCTGCACATGCTCCTGAATGAAATGCCCACCGGACGGCGGCGTGACCGCGTCTTCGGTGCCGGCAATCACCAGCAGGGGCACCTTGATCGAGGACAGTTGATCGCGGAAATCGGCATCGCGCACGGCCGCGCAATTGGCCGCATAGCCTTCAGGCGAGGTGGCCGCGAGCATGTCGGTAATCCGCTTCGCCACAGCCGGATGGGCGGCGGAAAAATCCGGGGTAAACCAACGCGCAATCGACGCATCACGCAGCGCGACCATGGCCGCCGAACCGTCACGCAGCACGGTTTCGATGCGTGGGTTCCACACCGACGGATCGCCGATTTTCGCCGCGGTATTGCACACCACCAGTGAGTTCAGTCGATTACCGGCGTTGATCCCCAGCCACTGGCCGATCAAGCCGCCCATGGACAGACCGCAGAAATGCGCCCGTTCGATGTGCAGTGCATCAAGCAGCGCCAGCACGTCGTGGCCCAGTTGCTCGATGCTGTACGGCCCCGGTGTGACCAGCGATTTGCCGTGACCGCGGGTGTCGAAACGCAGCACGCGGAAATGATGGGTGAACGCCGCGATCTGCGCGTCCCACATGTGCAGGTCGGTGCCCAGCGAGTTGGACAGCACCAGTACCGGCGCATCCTCCGGCCCATCGAGTTGGTAGTTCAGTTCGCCCTCGGCGAGTTGTACGAAAGCCACAGCAGTCTCCTTCAGGCAGTCAACGCAGAATGTTCAGCCACTGCTCGCTCGACCCAGACATGGGCCTGACCGAGGTAATGGGCAGGGTTCAACAGATGATCCAGTTCAGCGGGCGTGAGCTCGCTGGTCACTTGCGGCTCGTCGCCGAGCACCGCGCGCAGATGACGTTGCTCGGCCACCGCACGTTTGCAGCATCGCTCGAGCAGATGATGCGCGGTGTCACGCCCCACCCGTTGGGCGAGAACGATGCTCACCGCTTCGGCAAGCACCAGGCCTTGAGTCAGGTCGAGGTTGCGGGCCATGCGATCGGCATCGACTTCCAGTCCGTCCGTCACCAGCAGCGCTTGCTTCAGGCTGCCGGACACCAGGCAGCAAATCTCCGGCAAGGTTTCCCACTCGGCATGCCACAGACCGAGGCTGCGCTCGTGTTCTTGAGGCATGGCGCTGAACAGGGTCGAGAGCAAACCGGGAACGCGCGTCGCGGCACCGATCAGCACCGCAGCGCCCACGGGATTGCGTTTGTGCGGCATGGTGGATGAACCGCCCTTGCCGGGTGCGGAAGGTTCGAACACTTCGCCCGCTTCGGTCTGCATCAACAGACTGATGTCGCGACCGAGTTTGCCAAGGCTGCCGGCGATCAGTCCGAGTACCGACCCGAACTCCACCAGGCGATCACGCTGGGTGTGCCAGGGTTGCTCGGGCAAGGTCAGTTGCAGTTCCCCGGCCAGTGCTTCGGCAACCGGCATCGCCTGTTCGCCAAGGGCCGCCAGGGTTCCGGAGGCGCCGCCGAATTGTAGCACCAGCAAACGTGGCTTGAGCTCACTTAGACGCTGACGGCTGCGGCTCACCGCGCCCAGCCAACCGGCGATTTTCATGCCGAGGGTGACCGGCGTCGCGTGCTGCAACCAGGTGCGTCCGGCCAGCGGCGTGGCGACGTAACGTAATGCCTGGGTGGCCAGGGTTTCGCCCAGTTGCGCCAAATCGCGTTCGATCAACGCCAGCGCCTGGCGCAGTTGCAACACCAGGCCGGTGTCCATCACGTCCTGACTGGTCGCGCCCAGATGCACGTAGCGTTCGGCTTCGGCATCGTCGCTCGCAACCTGTTTGCCCAGCGCTTTGACCAGCGGAATGGCCGAGTTTCCGGCCGTGGCAATGGCTTCAGCAAGGACGGCGAAATCGTATTGCTCGGCCCGACACGCAGCTTCGATAGGCGCAACAGCGGTGTGTGGAATCAAACCCACTCGCGCCTCAGCCCGAGCCAGTGCCGCTTCAAAATCGAGCATGGCCTGAACCCGGCCCTGATCGCAGAACACGTCACGCATATCGCGGGCAGTGAAATAGGCATCGAACAATTGATTGCCCGGTCGCTCGTTCATACAGAATCCCTGGAGGCGTGGGCCGGTCAGGCCCACGCGTAACGATCAAAGGTCGTGATGCAAATACGCGGCTTGTTTCGGCAGACGCAGACTAAACAGGAACGCCACCGCCATCATCACCGTGACGTACCAATAGAAGGAGTTTTCCATACCGGCGGCTTTGAGGCTCAGGGCCACGTATTCCGCCGAACCGCCGAAGATCGCGTTGGCCACCGCATACGCCAGGCCGACGCCCAATGCGCGCACTTGCGGCGGGAACATTTCGGCTTTCACCAGACCGCTGATGGAGGTGTAGAAACTCACGATCGCCAGCGCCACGGTAATCAGCACAAAGGCGAGGAACGGGCTGCTGATACTTTTCAGGCTCAGCAAAATAGGTACCGTGAACAAGGTGCCGAGGGCTCCGAACCAGAGCATCGAATTGCGTCGGCCGATCTTGTCCGCGAGCATGCCGAACAACGGCTGCATGCACATATAAAGGAACAGCGCGCCGGTCATGATGTAACTGGCGGTCTTGGCTTGCATGCCGACGGTGTTCACCAGGTACTTCTGCATATACGTCGTAAACGTGTAGAAAATCAGCGAGCCGCCGGCGGTGTAACCCAGCACGGTAATGAACGCGGCCTTATGATCGCGGAACAGCGCTCTAATGCTGCCGGCGTCTTTGTCTTCGCGCATTTCCTTGCTAGTGGTTTCTTTGAGCGTGCGACGCAGAAACAACGAAATCACCGCCGCCGCCGCACCGACCACGAACGGAATCCGCCAGCCATAGGCACGCAACTCGTCCTCGTTGAGGAACTGTTGCAGGATCACCACCAGCAACACGGCCAGCAACTGCCCGCCAATCAACGTCACGTACTGGAACGAGGCGAAGAAACCGCGCTGGCCCTTGAGGGCCACTTCACTCATGTAGGTCGCCGTGGTGCCGTATTCGCCACCCACCGACAAACCCTGAATCAAACGGGCGAACAGCAACATGATCGGCGCCCAGACCCCAATGCTGTTGTAGGTCGGCAGGCAGGCGACGAGCAACGAACCGAAGCACATCATCAGCACCGAAATCATCATCGAATTCTTGCGCCCGTGACGGTCGGCCACACGACCGAAGATCCAGCCGCCAATCGGTCGCATCAGAAACCCGGCGGCGAACACACCGGCAGTATTGACCAACTGCACGGTGGGGTTGTCGGACGGGAAAAAGGCAGGGGCGAAATAGATTGCGCTGAAGGCATAGACGTAGAAGTCGAACCATTCGACGAGGTTGCCGGACGAGGCGCCGACAATCGCGAAGATGCGTTTGCGGCGCTCTTCGCCCGTGTAATGAACCGGAGTAGCGGTGGTCGTTGTCATTGTTTTTCACTCAATGGGGACAGTGAGAGTCTAGACACACTTCGCAACAGTCCCGTTCCACTGTACCGAAACATCAAAAGATCGCAGCCTGCGGCAGCTCCTACATTGGAACGGCGTGCATCCTGTAGGAGCTGCCGCAGGCTGCGATCTTTTGACTTTAATAATCGAAGAACACCGTCTCCGCATCGGTCCCTTGCAGAATCACATTCCACTGATAAACACCCAATGCATCCTTCTTCGCCAGCAACGTAGTGCGACGGTCAGCCGGCACGCACTCCAGCAGCGGATCCGCCACGTTCGCCGGCTCCCCATCAAAGTAAATCCGCGTGAGCAAGTGCTTCACCAGCCCGCGAGCAAACACTAACACCACCAGATGCGGCGCCTGAGTGGTGCCCTTCAAGCCTTCCACCGTACCCGGCTTGATCGTGGTAAAGCGAAAGCGCCCTTCGGCATCCACCGGCACCCGGCCAAACCCTTCGAAGTTCGGGTCCAGGGGTTTGTCCTGATCGTCTTCCGGATGGTCGTACTTGCCGGCGGCGTTGGCCTGCCAGACTTCCAGCATCGCGTCGTTGACGACGTCGCCGTTGCCATCCACCACTTGCCCGGTGATTGCCACGCGTTCGCCGAGGGTGTGTTCGACGGTCAGGTTTTCGCGGTTCAGCCAGGTCAGGCCAATGTGGTAATACGGCCCGACGGTGTGGGACGTGGTCGCATTCAGCGTCATCTTATTTCTCCATCGGCGTGGCTTCGCGGCCGCGCAAGACGATGTCCCAGCGATAACCGAGGGCATAGGAAGGGATGGTTTTTTCCAGGTCGAAACTGGCGATCAAACGCTCTTTGGCGCGGGTATCGGGCACACAGTTGTAGATCGGGTCGTAGGCGAGCAACGGGTCCCCCGGGAAATACATCTGAGTGACCAGGCGCGTCAGAATACTCGGCCCGAACAGTGAGAAATGGATATGCGCCGGGCGCCACGCGTTGTGGTGGTTGCCCCACGGATAGGCGCCAGGCTTGATGGTCTGGAACTGATACCAGCCATCGGCGTCGGTTACGGTGCGACCGGTGCCGGTGAAGTTCGGGTCCAGCGGCGCGTCGTGCAAGTCGCGATCGTGGTTGTAACGACCGGCGGCGTTGGCCTGCCAGATCTCCACCAGAATCCCTGGCACCGGCAGACCGTTTTCATCCAGCACACGGCCATGAACGATGATCCGCTCACCTTGCGGCTGGCCCTTGTGCTGCGCGGTCAGGTCGTTGTCCTGCTCTTTAATACGTTCGGCGCCGATGGTCGGACCGGTAATTTCCGACAGCGAATGGGGCAAAAACACCAGCGGCTTGGACGGCGACCGACGGTTGGTCGATTGATAGGCCGGGTGCAGGTATTCCGGCTGAGTGCCCTCTTGCGGGCGACGGTAACCAGGCTTGTCAGTCATGAAACATTCCTCAGTTCTTATTAGTCGGCGCTGCTGATTTATCAGAGCAGGCGTCAGACGCGCTCGATTGCCAAGGCCAGGCCTTGGCCGACGCCGACGCACATGGTCGCCAGACCTTTCTTGCCACCGGTTTTTTCCAGCTGATGCAACGCGGTCAGCACCAGACGCGCACCGGTCATGCCCAACGGGTGGCCCAGGGCAATGGCGCCGCCGTTCGGGTTGACCTGCGCTGCGTCGTCCGCCAGTCCCAGTTCACGCAACACCGCCAAACCCTGGCTGGCGAACGCTTCATTGAGTTCGATCACGTCGAAATCGCTGACGGCCAGACCCAGGCGCTCGGTCAACTTGCGCACTGCCGGCACCGGACCAATGCCCATTACCCGTGGTGCGACACCGGCACTGGACATGCCCAGCACTTTGGCGCGAGCGGTAAGGCCGTGTTTCTTCACCGCTTCGGCCGACGCGAGAATCAACGCCGCCGCACCGTCGTTCACACCCGAAGAGTTGCCGGCTGTGACGGTTTTGTCGGGACCGTTGATTGGCTTGAGTTTGGCCAGGGCTTCCAGCGTGGTGTCGCCGCGTGGATGTTCGTCCTGACTGACGACCGTTTCACCCTTTTTGTGGGCAATCCGCACTTCGACGATTTCTTCGGCGAAAAATCCTGCGGCTTGGGCGGCGGCCGTCCGCTGCTGACTGCGCAGTGCGAAAGCGTCCTGATCCTCGCGGGAAACTTCGTAATCGTCAGCCACGTTGTCGCCGGTCTGCGGCATCGCATCCACACCGTACTGGGCTTTCATCAACGGATTGATGAAACGCCAACCGATCGTGGTGTCTTCCAGCTTCATGTTGCGCGAGAACGCCGCATCAGCCTTGCCCATCACGAACGGCGCACGGGACATCGACTCGACACCGCCGGCAATCGCCAGCTCCATTTCGCCACTGGCGATAGCGCGGAATGCGGTACCGATGGCATCCATACCCGAGGCGCAGAGACGATTGAGGGTCACGCCCGGAATGGTTTCGGGAAGACCTGCCAGCAGCAACGCCATGCGCGCCACGTTGCGATTGTCTTCGCCGGCCTGGTTGGCGCAGCCGAGGAACACCTCGTCCACCGCCGTCCAGTCCACCGACGGGTTGCGTTCCATCAGCGCCTTGATCGGCACGGCGGCCAGGTCGTCGGCGCGAACCGCCGACAAGCCACCGCCGAAACGGCCAATAGGGGTGCGAATCGCGTCGCAGATATAAACGTCACGCATCAGGCTTCTCCGGGGACTTGGCCATGGGCCGCAGCGGTGCGGGCCTCTAGATCACGCAGTGCCTTAAGCTCGACATCGGTCGGCTCGGCTGTGTTTTCAACGGTCTCGGCAAAACGAATCGCCCAACCGGTCGCCGCGATAACTTGCTCGCGGGTCACCCCCGGGTGCAGCGCGGTGACCACGAATTCATGGCTGCCGGCTTCCGGTTCCATGATGCACAGGTCGGTAATGATGCCGACCGGACCGGCACCCGGCAGCCCCAGACGCTTGCGCGAATCACCGCCCTCGCCATGGCCAACCGAGGTGATGAAGTCGAGTTTGTCGACAAACGAACGCGCCGACTGCTTGAGGATGATCAGAACGCTTTTGGCCGAGCCCGCAATCTCCGGCGCGCCACCGGCACCCGGCAAGCGGACTTTCGGCTGGTGATAGTCACCAACGACGGTGGTGTTGATGTTGCCGAAACGGTCGACTTGCGCGGCGCCCAGGAAGCCGACGTCAATGCGTCCGCCCTGCAGCCAGTAGCGAAAAATCTCACCGGTCGGGACCACGGTGTCAGCGGTTTCCGCCAGTTCACCGTCACCGATCGACAACGGCAGTACGCTCGGTTTGGCACCGATCGGACCCGATTCGTAGATCAGGACGACGTCTGGCGAGGACGTCAGCCGCGCCAGGTTGGCCGCTTTCGACGGCAGACCGATACCCACGAAGCACACCGAACCGTTCTTCAGACGGCGAGCGGCGGCGACGGTCATCATTTCATTGGTGGTGTAAGTCATTTCGTCACCTGCGAAGCGGCGGCCAGCTTGGCCTGGAACTCGCTGAAGTCAGCGCAGCCATGGATGTATTCGTTGATCCACGCGGTGAAGGTTTCGCGGTCGCGGGCAATCGGGTCCCAAGCCTGGTAGAAACGGTTGTCGCGCTCGTTGTAGCCGTGAGCGTAGGACGGATGCGCGCCGCCAGGGACGTGGCAGACCGCGCTCAAAGCCCAGGTCGGCAAAACACAGGAGTTCATCGGTGCATTGAGGTCATCGACGATTTCTTCGACGGTGACGATGCAACGCTTGGCGGCCAACGCGGCTTCTTTTTGCACGCCGAGAATGCCCCAGAGCAGCACGTTGCCTTTGCGGTCGGCTTTCTGCGCGTGAATTACGGTGATGTCCGGACGCACCGAAGGCACGGCTGCCAGCACTTCACCGGTGAACGGGCACGTGACCGTTTTGATCAGCGGATTGACTTTCGGCAGGTCGGAACCGGCGTAAGCACGCAGCACCGCGAACGGTAGCCCGGAAGCGCCAGCGACGTAGGCATTGGCCAGGTCGGCATGGCTGTGTTCTTCAATTTCCAGCGGATGCGGCCACTGCTTTTCAACGGCGTCACGCAGGCGGTGCAGCGAACCGACACCCGGGTTGCCGCCCCAGGAGAAAATCAGCTTGCGAGCGCAACCTGCACCGATCAACTGGTCGTAGATCAAGTCAGGCGTCATCCGCACCAGCGTCAGGTCTTTCTTGCCCTGGCGAATGATTTCGTGACCCGCCGCCGTAGGGATCAGGTGGGTGAAGCCTTCGAGCGCGACGGTATCGCCATCGTTTACGAATTGCTTCACCGCGTCGTGCAGCGAAAGGATTTCAGCCATGGGGCAGGCTCCCGTTTTGTTTTGAACCGACAGTGGATGAAAAAGGCGCGATGCGCAGCGCCGGAATGACTGAAGAGTAAGCCCCTGAAAAACGCCAAACAATCCGATAATCGACTGAGTGTTCGTTTATCGAACAGATTGTTGTCTGGCTATCGTTATGTGTCGCCCCAAAAAGATCGCAGCCTTCGGCAGCTCCCCTGTAGGAGCTGCCGCAGGCTGCGATCTTTTCTGCTTCACGCCGATTTCAATCCAGGTTCACGTCGCATCCGCATGGCTGACCATGCCCTTGATCACCACCGCCGTGGTCGCCAATGCCGCCGGGATCACCAGCGCCGTCAGCACTTGTTCAAAATTCCAGCCCAGCCCCAACAACGTCGCCCCCATCCACGCCCCCAGAATCGCGCCGAAACGACCAATCCCCAGCATCCACGACACACCGGTCGCCCGGCCCTGGGTTGGATAAAACCGTGCCGCCAGTGACGGCATTGCCGATTGCGCGCCGTTGACGCACATCCCGGCCACTAGTACCAAGGTCGCCAATAGCGTGATGTTGCCCAGGCTCTGCCCTACCGCGTAGGCAAACACCCCGGCCAACAGGTAGAACGTGCCAATCACCTTGTGCGGATTGAACCGGTCCATCGCCCAGCCCACGCCCACCGCGCTCAGCACGCCGCCAAACTGGAACAACGCGCCAATGAATGCCGCCTGTTCCATGCTCGCGCCACTGTCACGCATCAGGGTCGGCAGCCAACTGGTCAACAGGTAAACGATCACCAGGCCCATGAAGTAGGTGAGCCAGAGTAATAAGGTGCCGGTGCTGTAGGTGCCGGAGAAAATCACCGCAAATACATTGCGCGCTTTCACGGTTTTCTGTTCCGGTACGCTGAAGCTGGACGCCTGGGCCACAACGGTTGGATCGATCGGCGCCAGCGCCTTGCGCACTTTATCGGTGCCGCGATTGCGCACGACCAGGTAACGCGCCGATTCCGGCAGCCAGAGCAGCAAAACAATCGCCAGAATCAACGGCAGAATCCCACCGATGAGCAGCAGGCTATGCCAGCCAAACATCGGGATCAGTTTGGCCGAAATAAACCCGCCACCGGCCATACCCAGGTTGAAGCCGCAGAACATGCTGGTCACCAGCAGGGATTTTTTACGCTCCGGGGTGTATTCGGACAGCAGCGTCGTGGCGTTCGGCATGCCGGCGCCAAGGCCCAGGCCCGTGAGGAAACGCAGGACCAGCAACTGATCGACGTTGGTGCTGTAAGCCGAGGCCAGGCTGAAAGCACCGAACAACAGTACGGCGCTCACCAGGACGACTTTTCGTCCGAAGCGGTCAGCCAACGGGCCGGAACCCAGCGCACCGAAAACCATGCCGATCAACGCCGCACTCATGACCGGACCGAGACTGGCGCGATCGATGCCCCAATCTTGCGACAAGGCGGGGGCGATGAAGCCCATGGCCGCCGTATCGAGGCCATCCAGGAAGACAATCAGAAAACACAGGATCACCACTCGCCATTGGTAGCGCGAAATGGGTTGAGCATTGATGAAGGACTGCACGTCGAGGCAGCGACCCACAGCAGACTGAGGCTGGTTCATTATTTTTATTCCACGCAAGAACGCAGTCGGACAGAAGTCAGTCAAAACTGACACTGCCGCGACATTAGTGATCCAGGTGAAAGAGCGTCAATTCGCCAAACGCGAGTCTGTGCGATTATCGAACAGCTTAGGCGAAGAGCTGCGCGCTGAGGTCACGGCTGGCAGACAGAAGTCCGGGCAGAAAACGCTGCTCCAGTTCGCTGCGGCTGACCCGGCCGGCATGAGTGCTGACGTTTAGCGCCGCTACCACTTGACCGGAAGCGTCGTACACCGGAACGGCAATCGAGCGCAGGCCCTGTTCGAGTTCCTGATCGACAATGCACCAGCCTTGTTGCCGCACCTCTTGCAGGCATTCGAGTAACGCTTCGGGGGTGTGCAGCGTGCGACTGGTCTTGGCTTGCAGTTCCGCGTGGTCGAGGTACTCGCCCAGAGACGTGTCGTCCAGCGCTGCCAGAAGAATCCGGCCCATGGAAGTGCAATAGGCCGGCAAGCGGCCACCCACCGAGAGGTCGACCGAGATCAGGCGCTGGGTGGTCGCAGAACGGGCGATGTACAAAATGTCATCGCCTTCCAGCGTTGCCATATTACAGGCCTCGTGGAGTTGCTCGCTCATGCGGTCCAGGTACGGCTGCGCGGAGACCGCCAGGGGCGTTGAGGAGATATAGGCGTGGCCGAGCGTCAGCACTTTGGGCAGCAGCGAATACGTGCGCCCGTCGGTGGTGGCGTAACCAAGCTTGATCAATGTGTGCAGGCAACGTCTCACAGCGGCGCGGGGAATTTCCGTACGGTGGCTGATCTGGGCGATGGTCAGGTGCCGCTTGCGCTCCTGGAACGCTTGCACCACCGCCAGGCCACGGGCCAGGGACGTCATGAAGTCCGGGTCACCGGTCAACGCCTGGATCCGCTTGGCAGGTGAGGCGACGATCGGCGGCGCCACTGAAGCGAAGGAGTTGCGCATTTGATCGTTCATATAAGGTCCTTTTCCCACACGGGTCAGCGACTATTACAAGCGGCTACTGGCCTGACACACAACACCGAATAGTCAAGACTGGGCGATTATCGAACCATCGACCGATAATCGCAACCCACCTTGCCCAAAGCGAGCCCAGGTTTAGCGGCTCCGCTCACCGGATTCGCTAAATCTTTTCCCACTTGCCTGGATGAGAACTTAAAGGAGCGATGTTATGGCCCAAGTTGTGAGATTGATTGGCGCCAGAAAGACAGCATTGCAAAGTGGCTTCACTGTGCAACCTAGTTAGCCGTAAAAGTTGCGGTTCACAAAACAATCACACATCAAGATCAACTTTTAACTCTTTGGAGATAGTGTTCTTCGAATCGACCGCTATAATACAAATCAGTGGCCCCGGTTTTTTTAGTGCCGATTCCGCCACCCGGCAGCACGATGTCCCATCGTTGCTGCTCGCAGCAAGCGCCTGACGCTCATTTCATATGCTCCGCCATCGCGCTCGCTGAAACAGGAAACTGATGCTGCGTCAGCTGTTTATCTCTGGTGTCGTGGCCGCCTGCAACATGGAAGTATTGATTACACTGCCGAAAAATGTTGCCCTTACGGGCTTTGTCCTTTCGACGAGCGTGGTCAATAGATTTGATGCAGCGCGTTTCACCAGAATTAATCTCAACTCAATCAGGTAGCACTGTGACGAAAGACGAACTGCGCGCGGAACTTGAGCGCCAGGAACAACGTTACAAGGAAGTTTACGGCGGGGAAGTCACCACCTACGCCGCTCAGCCCGAACCGGAACGCAAACCCTGGCGTAAACGCGCCACTGTTCAGGATCAGGCTTTTACCCAGGAATTGCAGAAGATGGAAAAGGAACTCAAAGCCGAAGAGCCTTGACCGCTTCGGCCTGAATCCTTTCAAGGGTCTGCGTCGGCACCTGTTAAAAGCAGGAGTATAACGACTATGCCTTTCGCGCCCGCTACGAGCGGGCAGCGGCCACCTCATTCATCGAATGAGGTAAATGGTTGATGTCCGACCCTCTTCTCAGATATTTCACACAAGCGTTAAAGACACTCGCACCCATGAGAGAAACCCTTGTGCCTGCGGTCTTTCCAACTGAATTCAATGACTTGCAAAGCCCGCAAAAAACCTCGGGTTTAGGCGGTCGCCACAAATTAATTCGTTGAAGAATGTTACCGACGAGCAGCAAGTGCATCGATTTCCAGTCTTTTCTGGCATAATCGCGCCCCCTTACGACCGGGTCAGAAAACCTTCATGATCGATTTATTCAGCGGACTGGATGCTTGGGTGCTTGTGAGCCTCTTGCTCGCCCTGGCCTTTGTCCTCGCCTTCGAGTTCATCAACGGCTTTCATGACACCGCTAACGCGGTTGCCACTGTTATCTACACCAAAGCCATGCCGCCTCATCTGGCCGTGTTCTTTTCCGGTGTGTTCAACTTTCTCGGCGTGCTGCTGGGCGGTGTTGGCGTGGCGTATGCCATCGTTCACCTGCTGCCGGTAGAGTTGCTGATCAATGTGAACACCGGTCACGGGCTGGCCATGGTGTTCTCGTTGCTTGCCGCCGCTATTACCTGGAACCTGGGCACCTGGTACTTCGGCATCCCGGCTTCCAGCTCCCACACCTTGATCGGTTCGATTCTCGGTGTCGGCCTGGCCAATGCCTTGATCAACGACATCCCGTTGGCCGATGGTGTGAACTGGCAGAAAGCGATCGACATCGGTGCTTCCCTGGTGTTCTCGCCGATGGCCGGTTTCCTTGTTGCCGCGTTGGTGCTGATCGGCCTTAAATGGTGGCGCCCATTGTCCAAGATGCACAAGACGCCAGACCAGCGTCGCAAGCTCGACGACAAGAAGCACCCGCCGTTCTGGAATCGCCTGGTGCTGGTGATCTCGGCCATGGCCGTGAGCTTCGTGCACGGTTCCAATGACGGCCAGAAGGGTATTGGCCTGATCATGCTGGTCCTGATCGGTATTGTGCCGGCGCAGTTCGTACTTGACCTGAGCAGCACGACTTACCAGATCGAACGGACTCGCGACGCAACCCTGCACCTGAGTCAGTTCTACAAGCGCAATGCCGACACCCTGGGTGAATTCCTGGCGCTGGGCAAAAGCGTGGAGGGCGATTTGCCGGAGAAATTCCGTTGCAACCCGCAACAGACCGAACCAACCATCAGCGCCCTGCTCGATACCCTCAAGGGTGTAGCCGACTACCACTCGCTGCCGTCGGAAAGCCGCATCGAAGTGCGTCGCTACCTGCTTTGCCTGGACGACACCGCGAAGAAAGTCAGCAAATTGCCTACCCTGGCAGCCCGTGAAAAGTCTGACCTGGACAAACTGCGCAAAGATCTGACCACCACCACCGAGTACGCCCCGTTCTGGGTGATTCTGGCGGTCGCCCTGGCACTCGGCCTGGGCACCATGGTTGGCTGGAAGCGCGTGGTACTGACTATCGGCGAGAAGATCGGCAAGCAAGGCATGACGTACGCACAAGGCATGTCGGCCCAGATCACCACCGCGGGCATGATCGGCCTGGCCAACATCTTCAGCCTGCCGGTGTCCACCACCCACGTCCTGTCTTCGGGCGTGGCCGGCACCATGGTTGCCAACAAAAGCGGCCTGCAAGGCGGCATGGTGAAAACCATCCTGCTGGCCTGGGTCCTGACCTTGCCAGCGACAGTGGCCCTGTCGGCCGGCCTGTTCTGGCTGGCATCGAAGGCATTGGGCAGCTGATACGTAGCTTGTCTAGTCCTGAAATAGGTTTACACCTGTTTCACCCCAACGCCCGATGCATCGCATCGGGCGTTTTGTATTTCAACGACAGGTGCGGACGCTCGCGGTTGTAGATCGATACCGACTCGCTCACCATTTTCTTCGCCTGCGTTAAATCCTGTGGTCGCTGGAGCAAAAGCTCCGTCTTCAATATCCCGTTGACCCGCTCTGCCAGGGCGTTTTGATAACAGTCGTAGCCGTCCGTCATCGAACACCTGATGCCGTGTTTTGCGTGCAGTTCCTGGTACATTCCCGAGCAATACTGGCTGCCTCTGTCCGAGTGATGAACCAGTGGCTGCTCCGTTCGACGGTGCTTCACCGCCCGGCGCAGCGCCTGCGCGACCGACTCGGTGTGCAGGCTTTCATGGACGTGATAGCCCACGATCTTTCGCGAAAAAGCATCCGTCACAAGGCTCAGATAGGCCACGCCTTCCTGAGTGGGCAGATAGGTGATGTCAGCCACCCAGACCTGTTCCGGGCCGCTGGGAACAACCTGTTCAGGCCCCGGTTTGAGCAGGTTCGGATGGCGTCGAAAGCGATGATGACTGTCGGTTGTCTTGTGATACGCCCGCTTACGGGCTACCAATAAACGCCGTTCGCGCAGAATCGAAAACAGGCGATCTCGCCCTACTTGCAGCTCAAGCAGTGGCTGACATTGCAGCAGGTAATGCAGCTTTCTAGTGCCCAACCGCGGCTGCCGCAGGCGCTTTTGCTGAACGAAATCGGCAACTTTCTGATCCAGAATCAGACGAGCAGCATCGGCGCGATTGCGTTTGTAGTAAGCCTGTCGGCTTATCCCCATGAACTGGCAAGCCCTGCTGATGCTCAGGTTTTGGATTCGTTTTTGCGCGAGGACTTGCCGGGACGCTTTTTTACGACAGAGAGACCGTAGTCATTTTTCAAGACGTCCACGACGGCCTCGAAAAACTGCGCTTTCTGATTGGACAGCGCCAACTGCTCTTCAAGCTCTTTGATGCGCTGCTCTGGCGTTAATGGTCGGTTTTTGTCGGGCATAGACCCCATCCTCGGCGAGCCAATGTAGGTGCCGGGGCTCCAATCTTGACGACCGTGCTTGCGTAACCATGTCAGAACGGTCGTTTTGCCTTGAATCCCGTAGCGCTCCTGAGCCTCTTTATAACTCAGCTCGCCTTTTTCGACCTGGTCGACGACCGACAATTTAAAGGTCAGCGTGTAGTCTCGCTGACTACGCCTTTTTGCGGATTCCATTACGTCCTCCTGAAAAACAGATCAGAAGGTGTAAACCTTATTCAGGACGGGACAGCTGCAATAAAAAAAGGCGCGTTCCGTGAGGTTCGCGCCTTTTTTATGGCTTTCTTTCAAACAACCCCCAAATCCTCTGTAGGAGCGAGCTTGCTCCGGGCGGCGTTCCGACGATGGTGTATCAGACATATTGATGTCGACTGACACACCATCGCGAGCAAGCTCGCTCCTACAGAGGATTTGCGTACGCCGATAGTTATTCGCAAACAAAAAAAGGGCAACCGAAGTTGCCCAAAATGCCTTGCGTGCTCATTACACCCAGAAAGAACTACGGTTTGCGCTTATGCGAATCCTTCCAGATAAAAAATCCAAAACCTGCAAAAAACAGAACCATGAGGCTGACGGTCAGCACTCCGGCGATCACCACGTTATCGAAAAACATAACTAGCCTCCTGCACTTGCCCTGTTGCGATAGGGCTAAGTTAACCAATCAGGCAGGAGAAAAAATTGACCGGGGTCAATGTCGCCCGGGAATGGGCTTATAAGGAGGGAAATAACTGACCAGCATCAACCGATGCCGGGTGCTTCAACGCTTTTTCGGTTTGTTTTTCGGTTTTTTCTTTGCTTTACCCAACGGCATGGCCTGCTCGAATGCCTGGCGTACTTCATTCAGGCGCTTTTCATTGAGGTCATGAACCCGCTTGGCGCGTTCAGAATTGAGGTCGATCAGCTTGTCGTCTTGGCTCATGGTACTCAGTACATCGTTTGGCAGGTTTGTCGCAATAATGCAGTCTGACGGCAGCGCTGACCAGCCGCCACCTCAAATCTGAATATCGACCCACAACCCCTGACGCGGTTGATCTTCCATCAGCGGCGCCACCGGCACGGTATTGTCGGCATTCAATTCATCACCGGGGATCGCCAGGTGTTCCTCCGGATCGTCATCGGCTTCACGACGCCGCCGCTCCCGCTGCTGCTGGCGGCGCTGTTCTTCGCGCAGCTGAAACGCCGCTTCTTCCGGATCGCGCTGTTGCAGGTCGATGGTGCTTTCGCTGGAACTTTCCTGCATCGGTGCCACCGGCGGAATATCCGGGCGCGGGCGGACCGGGTCATGTTGGGAAGTGATCGGAACGGCACTCAAGGGCAGCATCGGTAACAGCATATTTTTGGTTCTCCTGTCAGCAGGCTGTCGGCTGTAGAGATAGCGACTTGAGCCATCGGTCGCAAACTGTGACCGGGTGCACACTGTAGGTGTAGGAGCGAGCTCGCTCGCGAAGAACGTCAGGGCACCGCGTACACCCAGGCAGCCCTCGTCATCGTTAACGTGCTTCGCGAGCGAGCTCGCTCCTACACGAGTAATCCTTTGGCCCTGAAGCCCTCATTCCGTTAAGATAGCCCGCTTTTTCAAGGTGGGAGTCAGGCAGCATGGCGCAGCAGTATCAACCGGGGCAACGCTGGATCAGTGACAGCGAAGCCGAGCTGGGTTTGGGCACCGTTCTGGCACAGGACGGCCGCTTGTTGACCGTGCTCTATCCGGCCACTGGCGACACTCGCCAGTACGCGCTGCGGAATGCGCCCCTCACCCGCGTGCGGTTTTCGCCGGGTGACTCGATCACTCACTTCGAAGGCTGGAAACTGACCGTACAGGAAGTCGACGACGTCGACGGCCTGCTGGTCTACCACGGCCTCAACGCGCAAAACGAAGTGGTGACCCTGCCGGAAACCCAACTGTCGAACTTCATTCAGTTCCGGCTGGCCAGTGACCGACTGTTTGCCGGCCAGATCGACCCGCTGGCCTGGTTCTCCCTGCGTTATCACACGCTTGAGCACACCAGCCGCCAGTTGCAGTCCTCGCTGTGGGGCCTGGGCGGCGTGCGTGCGCAACCGATCGCGCACCAGTTACACATTGCCCGTGAAGTCGCCGACCGCATTGCCCCACGGGTTTTGCTGGCTGACGAAGTGGGCCTGGGTAAAACCATCGAAGCCGGCCTGATCATCCACCGCCAACTGCTCTCAGGCCGCGCCAACCGCGTGCTGATCCTGGTTCCGGAGAACCTTCAGCACCAATGGCTGGTGGAGATGCGCCGCCGCTTCAACCTGCAAGTCGCGTTGTTCGACGAAGAACGCTTTATCGAAAGCGATGCCGCCAACCCGTTCGAAGACACTCAGCTCGCGCTGGTTGCACTGGAATGGCTGGTGGACGACGAGAAGGCCCAGGACGCGCTGTTCGCCGCCGGTTGGGATTTGCTGGTCGTCGACGAAGCGCACCATCTGGTGTGGCACGAAGACAAGGCCAGCCCTGAGTACTCGCTGGTCGAGCAACTGGCCGAAGTCATTCCAGGCGTATTGCTGCTGACCGCAACCCCGGAACAACTGGGTCAGGACAGCCACTTCGCCCGTCTGCGCCTGCTCGATCCGAACCGTTTCCATGACCTGCACGCCTTCCGCGCCGAGAGCGAAAACTATCGCCCGGTGGCCGAAGCCGTTCAGGAGCTGCTTGACAAAGGGCGCCTGTCGCCTGAAGCGCACAAGACCATTCACGGCTTCCTCGGCAACGAAGGCGAAGCCTTGCTGAGCGCCGTGAACGATGGCGACACCGAAGCCAGTGCCCGCCTGGTCCGCGAATTGCTCGACCGCCACGGCACCGGCCGCGTGTTGTTCCGCAACACCCGCGCTGCCGTGCAGGGTTTCCCGGAGCGCAAACTGCACCCGTACCCGCTGCCATGCCCGGACGAATACCTCGAACTGCCGCTGGGCGATCACGCCGAGCTGTACCCGGAAGTCAGCTTCCAGGCCCAGCCGGACGCCAACGAAGAGGAGCGCTGGTGGAAATTCGATCCGCGCGTCGAGTGGCTGATCGACACGCTGAAGATGCTCAAGCGCACCAAAGTGCTGGTGATCTGCGCCCACGCTGAAACCGCCATGGACCTGGAAGATGCCCTGCGCGTGCGTTCCGGCATTCCAGCCACGGTGTTCCACGAAGGCATGAACATCCTCGAGCGCGACCGCGCCGCCGCATACTTCGCCGACGAAGAATTTGGCGCGCAAGTACTGATCTGCTCGGAAATCGGCAGTGAAGGTCGCAACTTCCAGTTCTCGCACCACCTGGTGCTGTTCGACCTGCCCTCCCACCCGGACCTGCTCGAGCAGCGTATCGGTCGTCTGGACCGGATCGGCCAGAAACACATCATCGAACTGCATGTGCCGTACCTGGAAACCAGCCCGCAACAGCGGCTGTTCCAGTGGTATCACGAAGCGTTGAACGCATTCCTTAACACCTGCCCGACCGGCAACGCCTTGCAGCATCAGTTCGGCCCGCGCCTGCTGCCGCTGCTGGAAAACGCCGACGACGGCGAGTGGCAAGCGCTGATCGACGAAGCCCGCGCCGAGCGTGAGCGTCTGGAAGCCGAGCTGCACACCGGCCGTGACCGCTTGCTGGAGCTCAACTCCGGCGGCGCTGGCGAAGGTGATGCGCTGGTCGAGGACATTCTCGAGCAAGACGACCAGTTTGCACTGCCGATCTACATGGAAACCCTGTTCGACGCCTTCGGCATCGACAGCGAAGACCATTCGGAAAACGCGCTGATCCTCAAGCCGAGCGAAAAAATGCTCGACGCCAGCTTCCCGCTGGGCGACGACGAAGGCGTGACCATCACCTACGACCGCAACCAGGCGCTGTCTCGCGAAGACATGCAATTCATCACCTGGGAACACCCGATGGTTCAAGGCGGCATGGACCTGGTCTTGTCCGGCTCGATGGGCAACACCGCCGTGGCGCTGATCAAGAACAAGGCACTGAAGCCCGGCACGGTGTTGCTGGAACTGCTCTACGTCAGCGAAGTGGTTGCCCCGCGTTCGCTGCAACTGGGCCGTTACCTGCCACCGGCGGCCCTGCGCTGCCTGCTCGATGCCAACGGCAATGACTTGTCGGCCCGGGTGTCGTTCGAAACGTTGAACGATCAACTGGAAAGCGTGCCTCGCGCCAGTGCCAACAAGTTCATCCAGGCCCAGCGCGATCAGCTGACACCTCGAATCAATGCCGGCGAAGACAAGATCTTCCCGCGGCACGCCGAACGCGTTGCCGAGGCACAGCGTCGCCTGGCAGCCGATACCGACGAAGAGCTGGCGCGCCTGACCGCGTTGCAAGCGGTCAACCCGACCGTACGCGACAGCGAACTGGTTGCCCTGCGCAAACAGCGCGAGCAAGGTTTGGCCATGCTCGACAAGGCGGCGCTGCGACTGGAAGCGATTCGGGTGTTGGTGGCGGGTTAATCGCCCCTGCTCCACCCCGCTAAAACAAAAGGCCCGCAGCGATGCGGGCCTTTTTTGCACTCTATAGTTTTGCAGAGAAACAACGGACGCCAAGATCGCAGCCTTCGGCAGCTCCTACAGGGATCGTGTCACGCCGTGATGCCATGTAAACCGCAAACATGTAGGAGCTGCCGCAGGCTGCGATCTTTTGATCTTAAACCGCGGGCACCGCAGCCCCCCCAGGCTCAACCACCGCCACCAACCCTTCTTTCATCCGCTTCGCATCCCGCACAAAACACTGCGACGCCAAAAACAGAAACACCATCGTAAAGAACAGCGCCACCGGGATCAGGTACATCGCGTCATGCAAGCCGACAGCCTTGAACGCTTCGGTCATCTGATCGGCACCGGCCGCCAGCATCGCCGTGTGCGCAAAGTGATCGGACAGTCCGCCCACCACCACCGGCCCCAAGCCGCCGCCCAACAAATACAGCCCGGCAAAGAACAGCGCCATCGCCGTCGCCCGCAACCGCGGTTCGACCACGTCCTGGATCGCCGTGTAGACGCAGGTGTAGAAGTTGTATGCAAACAACCAGCCCACACTGAACACCGCCACAAACACCCCGATCTCGATCCGCCCCGAATGCAACGCCCAGGCCGTGCACACGGTCGAGATGATCAGGCTGAACGCCGCAAACAGCAGTCGGCCATTGGCCACCCGCTGGTGAATCTTGTCAGCGACCCAGCCACCGAGCGTCAGGCCGAACAGCCCGGTCACGCCGACGATTACTCCCGTTGCGACCGCGGCTTCCTGCAACGGCATCAAGAAGTAACGCTGCAGCATGGGCACCAGAAACGAGTTGCAGGCATACGTGGCGAAGTTGAAGCACAGCCCTGCCATGACCAACCAGAGGAAAGTCGGCACAGCCAGCACGCGACGGATCGGCCGGTCGACGCGCTCCTGGGAGACCTGCACGCTTTCCGCGGCGCCGCGCTTCGGTTCCTTGATGAAGAACATGAAGATCGCCAGGATCAGCCCCGGCACCGCCGCGATGAAAAACGGCGCACGCCAGCTGTCGAACGCCTTGACCATTGCGCCGATGGTGAAGAATGCCAGCAGCAACCCCAACGGCAGACCGAGCATGAAAATGCCCATCGCCCGCGCGCGGCGGTGGGCCGGAAACAGGTCGCCGATCAGCGAGTTGGCGGCCGGTGCGTAACTGGCTTCACCGATGCCGATGCCCATGCGCACGAGCAGAAAGCCCCAGAAGCTGCCCACCAGCCCGTTGACCGCCGTGAGCCCGCTCCACACCGCGAGTCCCCAGCCCATCAACTTGCTGCGCGAACCGGTATCAGCCATTCGCCCCAGCGGCAGACCGGCGATGGCGTAGACGATGGTGAATGCCGTACCGATGATCCCCAGCTGAAAGTCGCTGAGGTGCCATTCCATGCGAATCGGCTCGATGATGATGGCCGGGATGGTACGGTCGAAAAAGTTGAACAGGTTGGCGAGGAACAGCAGGAACAGAATGCGCCAGGCATTCGCCGCTTGGGTCGAGTTCTGCATGGGTCCATCTCTTTTTTATTGTTATGAGGCTTCACTGCCCTCGGAAACTGCAATCTAGTCAGCCACGGCCAGCCTGTCTGTCATCATTCGTCAGCCTGATATCAGCTCATCGTGCCTTGCGCAAAACTGTGGGAGCGAGCCTGCTCGCGAAGGCGGTTGCTCCATCACCATCTGTATTAAATGTGTCAGCCCCTTCGCGAGCAGGCTCGCTCCCACAGGGGGGAATTGCGGTGTTTTCCATGGCCCGACCAACTGCTGAAAAATACCTGTCGCCCCCCCTTCCAATGCCCAAGGCGAAGCCTAGAATAGCGGCCTTGTCTGACCCACCGTTGCCCCCCATTCCTCCTTTGATAATCGCCCATGTCCGAAGCCAGTCCGTGTCTGAATTGCGGTGCCTGCTGTTCTCATTTTCGCGTGTCTTTTTTTTGGGGTGAATGCACCTCGTCCGGGGGGACGGTGCCCGACGAACTTGTCGCGCCCATCAGCCCGAGTCGGGTCGCCATGCTCGGCACTGACTGTAAACCCACTCGCTGCGTCGCACTGGTGGGTGACGTCGGCAGCACCGTGCAGTGCTCGATTTACGACCAGCGCTCCAGCACCTGCCGGGAGTTCGACGCCTCTTGGGCCAATGGCGAGGCGAATGTGGATTGTGATGCCGCACGGGCAGCGTTCGGGCTACCCGCCCTGCAACCCGAGTTCGAAACGCTGTACGGACAGAGCGCTTAAGGCTTAGCACCAAACGCTATTAAATTAATGCCGAAATCGTTAGTACCAATGTGCCACCACCGCTTGCACTCCATGCATGGCCTCTATACTCCAAAGCATTCGCCAGCGTTCTTGGCGCCGACCATGGTGTAACAACGGGGCATGCTATGGAGTGGCTTGGTCTGCATTTCATTACCGAGCTTCCACAGAGCGGGCTGGTAATACTCGATTGCTCACATGATCCGCTGTTGGTCCTACTGGCTTATGTGGTCGCCTGTGTCGGCAGCTTTGCCACACTGCACATGGTCGAACGGGTCGGTCACGCCGAAAAGCCCGGCGCCCAACTCCTATGGCGCTGGGTGGGTGCCGGATGCCTGGCAGGCGGGATCTGGGCCATGCATTTCATCGGCATGCTGGCGTTTCAAGCGCCTGTCGAAACTCATTACGAACTGTCCGTCGCGCTCCTTTCGCTGTTGATCGCCCTGCTCGCCTCGTGGCTGCTAATGCATACCCTCAGCCATCCTGGCCCGAGCTTTTGGCAATGCCTCAAGGCGTCGATCTGGATCGGTCTGGGCATTGCCGCCATGCATTACGTCGGCATGACCGCCCTGCATTCGAGTGCAGTGGTTTATTACCGACCAGCGCTCTTCGCCCTCTCCATCGTGATCGCAATAGGCGCCAGCCTTGCAGCCCTGTTGATATCCAGCCATCTGCGCGAGGGTACCGGCCTGTTCCATCAACTGCTCAAATACAGCGCCGGTCTGGTGCTTGGGGCAGGCATTGTCAGCATGCACTTCACCGGCATGGCGGCCTTAAATCTGGTACTGCCCATCGACAGTCTCCAAGTGCCACCCAGCGAAAACAATCACCTGCAACTGGGCCTGACAGTGGCGATCATGACGCTGCTGATCATTGGCAGCAGCATCAGCGCTGCACTGGCGGACAAGAAGCTGCAACACAAAGAGCGCGACCTGCAACGGGTCAACGCGCTGCTCAGTCAACTGGACCAGGCGCGCATGTCACTGCAACAGGTCGCGCATTACGACGCCTTGACCAACCTGATCAATCGGCGGGGCTTCAACCAGATTTTCGCCGAGAGGCTCATCGAGAAGACCCACGAGGGCGGCATGCTGGCGGTGCTGTTTCTGGACATCGATCACTTCAAGCGGATCAACGACAGCCTCGGCCACGATGCCGGCGACGAACTGCTCAAAGTCCTCGCCAGCCACATCAAGAGCTCGGTGCGCAGTCATGAAGATGTGGTGGCACGCCTTGGCGGCGACGAGTTCTGTCTGCTCATCAGTCTGCAAGATCGCGAAGAAGCACGGCACATGGCCCAGCGCATCCTGGTGAAAATGAAGGAGCCCATCGAGTTGGCCGGGCGACGCGTGGTCATGACCACCAGTATCGGTATCAGCGTGTTTCCGGAGGACGGCAAGACCTGTGAAGAGCTGTTGAAAAACGCCGACCTCGCGCTGTATCAGTCCAAGGGCAGTGGCCGTAACGGCCTGCATTTCTTCAATACAACCCTGAAAACCCGCGCCACGCTGGAGCTGCAACTGGAGGAAGAGTTGCGCCATGCCTTGCGCGAAAACACCGGGCTAATGCTGTATTACCAACCAATCTATGACTTGAAAACCGGTCAGGTCAGCAAGCTTGAAGCGCTGATTCGCTGGCAACACCCGGTCCATGGATTGCTAGCTCCGGATCGATTCATCGGCATCGCCGAGGCCAACGGTCTGATCGCCGAACTGGACAATTGGGTGCTGCGCAAGGCGTGTGAGGACTTGGGCGAACTGTCACGCCAAGGCTGCGAAGAACTGAAGATTGCAGTGAATTGCTCGCCCTTGAACCTGGGGCGTGAAGAGCTGGCCGATGAAATCGAACAGGCGCTGCGGATCTCGGGGGTGGCGCCGCAGCGGCTGGAACTGGAAGTGACCGAAAATGCGCTGATGGACAACATCACCAATACCCTGGTGTTACTGCGCCAGATTCGTGCCCTCGGCGTGTCGCTGTCGATCGACGACTTCGGCACCGGTTATTCGTCCCTGGCCTACCTCAAGCGCCTGCCGCTGAACACACTGAAAATCGACCGCTCGTTCATCCAGGACATTCCCATGGCCACCCAGGACATGGAGATTGTCCAGGCCATTATCGTCATGGCCCACACCCTGCATTTACAGGTGGTCACCGAAGGCGTCGAAACGTTCGAGCAATACGAATTTCTCGAACGCCATGGTTGCGACTTCGTTCAGGGCTACCTGCTGAGTCGTCCAGTGCCGCTGGCTGAATTGCGCCCGGTGCTGAACGAAATCAACCAGCGCAAACATTCATGCACAGTCAGTTCGTTGAGCCTGGCTCGCGGTACATCTGCACTAATGTCGACGGATCTTTTTCCAGGAATCCCTGGGTCCCATGCAGTCGCATCAATTGTGCGGCCAGTCCACTGATCGGCGTGGCCGAACCCTGCTCGCGGGAAAATTTCACTGCCGTGTCCAGGTCCTTGAGCAACGTGCGGACATGCCACTTCACCGGTTCGAAACGACTCTCGGCCATTTGCGGGGCGAGGATTTGCAGAGGTTTTGAATCGGCAAAACCGCCGGCCAGGGCTTCGGCGATCAAACTGGCGTCGACACCGGAACGCTCAGCCAATGCCACGACTTCGGCGATCACCAGCGCATTGCAGGCGACGATCATCTGATTGCAGGCCTTGGTCACCTGCCCTGCTCCAACGGCGCCCATATGGGTCACTCGCTGGCCGAGGCTCAGCAGAACCGGTCTGACCCGCTCAAGGTCTGCTGCGTCGCCGCCGACCATAATGGCCAGGCTGCCGGCTTCGGCACCGACCACGCCGCCGGATACCGGCGCATCCAGCCATTGCATACCGGTTGTACTGGCAAGCTCCGTCGCCATTTCCCGCGTGGCCGTAGGCTCCAGGCTGGAAAAATCCACCAGCAATTGACCGCTTTTCGCCCCCTCGGCCACCCCGGTCGCGCCAAAAACCACCTCACGTACCACCGACGTATCCGCCAGGCACACCATCACCACATCAGCGTGCTCGCACAGTTGCGCAGGCGTGTTCACATATCGGGCGCCGGCCTCGACCAGAGGCGTGCACTTGGCCGGGTTGCGATTCCACACCGTCAGTGGATAACCCGCTGCCAACAGACGCCGGCACATCGGCAAGCCCATCAGGCCGATCCCGGCAAAGCCAAGCGAAGGTAACGTTGCCATCATCTGGCCTCCTTTTGATTAAAGATCGCCGAATATTGGCCGATTCATCATGACTAAGGAAAGGATTCCCCCTAGCGATGATCAGGCAACCCTTCTGACGCTCGGGCCAAATACGCGCTGAACAAAGACGCGAGCCCCCATTCCGTGAAGGTTCGACAACACCTTGTCGTCGAGCCAACCAGCCCAGGTACATGGCGCCCAATGACTTCTAAAAATAATCCGGCCACTACGGTTTCCGATCTGACACTGAGCCCCGCGGCGAACAGCCCCTCATCGTCAAAGCCATTGATCCCGTCGCGTCCGCTGGCCACTCAGCAGTATCTGTACTTCACCGAAACCAACACCGACCGTATCCTCGATAACCTCGACGGCCTGCGCGACATGGTGTTCCCGCGCCCACCGCACCTGGAAGGCGACAGCGAACATCACAGTGATCAGGAATTCCCGTCGGTGTGCCTGATCGGCCTCGGCCGATGCGGTTCGAACATCGCGCTGGACGTTGCGGAGCTGGTGTACAACGCCCGCAAGTTCTACCTCAACGAATTCAATAACGAAGACCGCCTGTCGCCGGACAAACGCTTTTCCGAAAAGGGCTACAGCCCGGCACAATGGATTCGTAACAACCTGCGCCTGGGCACCAACAAGGGCGCCAAACCGGTGTTCCTGGTGGAACCGCTGGTGATGCTTGGCGACCTGGACAAAGACATCGCCGGGCGCATCCGCTTCTCGCGCAAAGGCGAAAAGAGCGGCTTCCTTCGCGACTACAGCAAAATGAAAATCATGGACTTGTCGGAAGTCCACGCCGGTGGCGCCGGTAACGCGCCGATCCTCGGTCAGTACCTGGCCAAGATCATCCTGAACAAGGACACCCAGCGTTTCTCCAGCCCTGACTGGAAGATGATTCACTCGTACCTGATCGACAGCTGCGGCATCAAGGCCAACCAGTCGCGCCTGTATTTCTCGATTTTCAGTGCCGGTGGCGGTACCGGTTCGGGCATGGCCTCGGAATTCGGCCTGGCCCAGCAGCACTCGTACATGAACAAGACGTTCGACACCAAGCCAATGGACGAACATGACAGCAAAAGTGGTCATTCCTTCGTCTTCGAGCCGATCTTCACCAGCGGCATCTGCGTACTGCCGAACATTTCCGATCACCGCAGTGAAATGTCCGAAGCGCTGCACATCAACGCCGGTCGCTTGCTGTGCAAATACCTGTCGGAAGAGTGGGACTTCTCCTACAACTTCGCCAACGAAGACAGCAGCGAAGCCAGCGTCATGGGCCGTATCCGGCCCTGGAACGCGATGATGCTGATCTCCAACGACATCATGCGTTACGCCGAAGAAAGTGATGACGGCAACATCCAGAACATCGACGTCAACGCGATGGAAAAGCACGCCAACCAGTACATCTCGCAGCAGATCTTCAACATTCTGACGGCGCAGGCGGTAACGACCGACTACGACCAGAACTATTTCCGTCGCGCCGGTATCGATATCGGCGAAACCATTCGCCTCGACGCCAATGACTTGTTCATGAGTCTGGCCGGTCCGGTGGCCATCGCCTATGCCGAGTCCGTGGTGCCGGAAACCCCGCCGCCGAGCAGCGACAAATTCAAGGTGTTCGATAAAGAACCGCAGCGTTTGAACATCGACGACCTGTTCTTCCGCTCCATCGACCTGCCGCACTTCAACAAGGTCACTCAGGCGATCGAAGGCATCAGCTTGTTGCCCATCGAGTCCAAGCGCTATCGCGCCTCGCTGGAGCAGTACAAGAACTCCGGCTATGACGCGGCCGCATTGCACGACCTGCACTTCTTCAAGAACTGCTCGTCCGTCGTGTCGATCGTTTCGCTGCCAAAGGACTACAAGCTGTCCTACATGGACCTGAACCGGTTGAAGACTCACCTCAACAGCCTGTTCCCGAACACCACGCTCAAGCGCTATGCGCTGGTGATCGGTGCGTCGGCCAACCTGTCGTTGACCACGTTGATCGCCAAGAGTCCGTGCCTGTCGGACGACTTCCTGACGCTGATCGTGGCGTTCATCAAGCGCTGCTTTGCGAAAAACCCGTACCGCTTCGATGACACGCTGGACAACTCGATCCTGGACTTCGTCATCAACGAAGAGTTTGACGAAGACCGGATCGATGACCTGCTGAACGAATTCGAGAACCCGGCGAAGATCCTCGACACCAACTGGTACGCGATCAAACCGATGTATGAGAAGAAGTACCGCGAACTGATCAACGACAAGGACAAGTTCGTCTCGATCAACGACATTCGCTTGTCGCGGGACTGTGTGAAGAAGGCGATCAAGTATCTGCGCGAGATTTACCGTCACCGGATTGGCAAGACCAAGGTTATTTCGCTTAACAACCACACCGGTAAAACCGCTTAATCAGCGGCGCGCCTTTCGCGAGCAAGCCCGCTCCCACATTCGACCGCATTATTCCGGATAGAATGCGGTCGAATGTGGGAGCGGGCTTGCTCGCGAAAGCGGCATCAGAACCACCACAAATCCCAACATCCAGAAACAATTAAGCAGCCATCAGGCTGCTCAATAAACTGTTCCCGTTACGTTTACGTCACCCTCGCCAAGACCCTTCTGTGGCCTTTCTCTACGGCAACATGCCATCACGCTACTCGGCTACACACTTTTCCTGAAAAGAGCCGCGCACCAAACAGGTGCAACACCTCAGCTCGTCGCCCTTTCCTGGATCAGAATCCACGGCGAAACGACCACGGCCCACAGCTCCGGATCACGTTCGAAAAGATCCAGCGCCCGCGTTTCAGACAGCTTGGCGAGGGTGTCGGCAGCCAACCAGGCAGCCACTTTCTCGCCGTCATCAGTCGCCACCGCTTCAGCGGCAGCGATCAAATCCAGACCGGGGTCGACCCACAATAGGGCACCCTTGGCGAAGAAGGGTTCCAGCTCTTTCCACGTAATAGATGCGGTTTCACCAAGCAGCTTGGCATAGAGGGTGCTAGGTTCTTGAGTCATGGGTCCTGTCCGGAAAAGAAATCGACGTCATCATAACGTTGGTCGACTGGCAGAAAAACCCGGATGCAATTGAGTCACTGACTGAAAAGACCAGGAAAGCCAAGGATTGCTGTTAATTCAGCTTCAACCCCCGCCGCGATTCTGTCTTTTTCTTTCAAAAAAGCGACACCCTCGGGATTTGCCCCCCGGCGCTGCCTTCCCAGGCTAACAATCGGCGCTCTACACTGTACCGGTACAGTTGCCGGGGGCATTTTCCGGAGGATATCGATGATATCTGACCCGGTTCTGCTGCTACGGCGCCAGGACTATAAAAACTACAACAGTAAGAGTGGAGCACTATGACTAAGGCTACTAAGCAGATTTCCAAACTGTTTGCCGCTATGGTTCTGGCCGGGGTTGCCAGCCATTCGTTCGCAGCTGACACCATCAAGATCGGCATCGCCGGCCCTAAAACCGGTCCTGTAGCCCAATACGGCGACATGCAGTTCAGTGGCGCCAAAATGGCCATCGAACAAATCAACGCCAAGGGTGGCGTAGACGGCAAGAAACTCGAAGCCGTTGAATACGATGACGCCTGTGATCCAAAACAAGCGGTTGCTGTCGCGAACAAAGTCGTCAACGACGGCGTCAAATTCGTCGTCGGTCACCTGTGCTCCAGCTCCACTCAACCCGCTTCGGACATCTACGAAGACGAAGGCGTGATTATGATCACCCCGGCTGCTACCAGCCCGGACATCACCAACCGTGGTTACAAAATGATCTTCCGTACTATCGGTCTCGACAGCGCCCAGGGCCCTGCCGCCGGTAACTACATCGCCGATCACGTCAAACCGAAAATCGTTGCTGTCCTGCACGACAAACAGCAATACGGTGAAGGCATCGCCACCGCCGTGAAGAAAACCCTGGAAGGCAAAGGCGTCAAGGTTGCCGTGTTCGAAGGCATCAACGCCGGCGACAAAGACTTCTCTTCGATGATCTCCAAGCTCAAGCAAGCCAACGTCGACTTCGTCTACTACGGCGGCTACCACCCGGAGCTGGGTCTGATCCTGCGTCAATCCCAGGAAAAAGGCCTGAAAGCCAAGTTCATGGGTCCGGAAGGCGTGGGTAACGACTCCATTTCGCAGATCGCCAAAGACGCTTCCGAAGGCCTGCTGGTAACCCTGCCGAAATCCTTCGACCAGGATCCGGCCAACATTGCCCTGGCTGACGCGTTCAAAGCCAAGAAAGAAGACCCGAGCGGTCCGTTCGTGTTCCCGGCCTACTCGGCTGTTGAAGTCATCGCCGGTGGTATCACTGCCGCCAAGAGCGAAGACACTGCGAAAGTGGCTGCTGCCATCCACGCAGGCACGTTCAAAACCCCGACTGGCGACCTGAGCTTCGACTCCAAGGGCGACCTGAAAGACTTCAAATTCGTGGTTTACGAGTGGCACTTCGGCAAACCTAAAACTGAAGTTTCGCCTCAGTAAGGCGTAGCCTGACTGACTGCCAATAGAGCCCACGGCGTGCCGTGGGCTTTGTTTTACGAACGTATAGGGCCGCGCTGGCGTGATCCGCCAGTCTCCCCACCTGAAAATCTCAAAACCGTCATCAGCGGTTCGCTGGCAAACCTCGAATTCGAAGTGGATGCAGATCCACGGGGCTCGAGCGGGAAAATGACTCCACCAGTGAAATGCGTATCAGGTTTTTAGGAGCGCTGTAATGCCTGACATCTATCACTTCTTCCAGCAGCTGGTTAATGGTTTGACCATTGGCAGCACATATGCCCTGATCGCCATCGGCTATACGATGGTTTACGGCATCATTGGAATGATCAACTTCGCCCACGGCGAGGTGTACATGATTGGTTCCTACGTGGCGTTCATCGCCATCGCGGGCCTGTCCATGATGGGACTCGACAGCGTTCCGCTGTTGATGACCGCCGCTTTCCTCGCAACCATCGTCGTCACCAGTGCCTACGGCTACAGCATCGAACGGATCGCCTACCGCCCCTTGCGCGGCAGCAACCGTCTGATCCCGCTGATTTCCGCCATCGGCATGTCGATCTTCCTGCAGAACACGGTTCTGCTGGCGCAAGACTCCAAGGACAAATCCATCCCCAACCTGATCCCTGGCAACTTCGCCATTGGGCCAGGTGGCGCACAAGAAGTGCTGATTTCCTACATGCAAATCGTGGTGTTTGTGGTGACCCTGGTCGCCATGCTCGGCCTGACGCTGTTCATCTCCCGCTCTCGCCTGGGTCGCGCCTGCCGCGCCTGTGCCGAAGACATCAAGATGGCCAACCTGCTGGGTATCAACACCAACAACATCATCGCCCTGACCTTCGTCATCGGTGCCGCACTGGCGGCCATCGCGGCCGTGCTGCTGAGCATGCAATACGGCGTGATCAACCCGAACGCCGGTTTCCTGGTCGGCCTCAAGGCCTTCACCGCAGCGGTATTGGGCGGTATCGGCAGCATCCCCGGCGCCATGCTCGGCGGGATCGTGCTTGGGGTGGCGGAAGCCTTCGGTGCCGATATCTTCGGCGACCAGTACAAGGACGTCGTGGCATTCGGCCTCTTGGTCCTGGTGTTGTTGTTCCGGCCTACCGGCCTGCTGGGCCGTCCGGAGGTTGAAAAAGTATGACTAAGAATCTTAAACAGGCATTGTTCAGCGCCTTGCTGGTGTGGGCGGTTGCCTACCCGGTACTTGGCCTGAAACTGACCATCGTCGGCATTAACCTCGAAGTCCATGGCACCAGCAATACCACGCTGATCACCATCGCCGTGTGCTCGGTCCTGATGTTCCTGCGTGTGCTGTTCGACCAGAAGATCAGCGCGGCCTGGAAATCCTCGCCCAACATGCCGGTCATGCCGGCCAAGGCCAGTAATTTCCTGACCCTGCCGACCACCCAGCGCTGGATCATCATTGCGTTGATCATCGGTGCACTGGTCTGGCCGTTCTTTGGCTCTCGCGGTGCGGTGGATATCGCCACGCTGGTGCTGATCTACGTGATGCTCGGCCTTGGTCTGAACATCGTGGTCGGTCTGGCTGGCCTGCTCGACCTTGGTTATGTCGGCTTCTATGCCGTCGGCGCCTACAGCTATGCGCTGCTGTCGCACTACTACGGTCTGAGCTTCTGGATCTGCCTGCCGATTGCCGGGATGATGTCGGCCACCTTCGGCTTCCTGCTCGGCTTCCCGGTACTGCGCTTGCGCGGTGACTACCTGGCGATCGTGACGTTGGGCTTCGGTGAAATCATCCGCCTGTTCCTGCGTAACCTGACCGGCCTCACGGGTGGTCCGAACGGCATCAGCAACATTCCCAAGCCCACGCTTTTCGGGCTGAGCTTCGATAAAACTGCCGCAGAAGGTATGCAGACCTTCCACGAGTACTTCGGCCTGGAATACAACTCGATCAACAAGGTGATCTTCCTTTACCTGATCGCGGTGTTGTTGTCGTTGTTCGCGCTGTTCGTCATCAACCGCTTGCTGCGCATGCCACTGGGCCGTGCCTGGGAAGCGTTGCGTGAAGACGAAATCGCCTGCCGTGCGCTGGGTCTCAACCCTACCGTCATCAAGCTTTCAGCCTTCACCCTCGGTGCCTGCTTCGCCGGTTTCGCCGGCAGTTTCTTCGCCGCGCGTCAGGGGCTGGTGACACCCGAGTCGTTCACCTTCATCGAGTCGGCGACCATTCTCGCCATCGTGGTGCTGGGTGGCATGGGCTCGCAACTGGGCGTCGTACTGGCGGCCACGGTGATGATCCTGTTGCCGGAAATGATGCGTGAGTTCAGTGAATACCGCATGTTGATGTTCGGCGCCTTGATGGTGCTGATGATGATCTGGCGTCCTCAAGGTCTGCTGCCCATGCAACGTCCTCACATGGAGCTGCGCAAATGAGCCGCGAGATCCTGAAAGTAGAAAATTTGAGCATGCGCTTCGGTGGCTTGCTGGCGGTCAACGGCGTGGCCCTGACCGTGAAGGAAAAACAGGTCGTGGCGCTGATCGGCCCCAACGGTGCGGGCAAGACCACCGTGTTCAACTGCCTGACCGGTTTCTACAAACCGAGCGGTGGCAGCATCCTGCTGGACGGTCAGCCGATTGAAGGCCTGCCCGGCCACAAGATCGCCCTCAAAGGCGTGGTGCGCACCTTCCAGAACGTGCGGTTGTTCAAGGACATGACGGCGGTCGAGAACCTTTTGATCGCCCAGCATCGTCACCTGAACACCAACTTCCTGGCGGGTCTGTTCAAGACCCCGGGGTTCCGCAAGAGCGAGCGCGAGGCGATGGAGTTTGCCGAGTACTGGCTGGAGAAGGTCAACCTCAAGGCGTTCGCCAACCGTCCGGCCGGCACCTTGGCCTACGGTCAGCAACGTCGCCTGGAAATCGCTCGCTGCATGATGACCCGCCCGCGGATCCTCATGCTCGACGAACCGGCCGCCGGCCTGAACCCGAAGGAAACCGAAGACCTGAAGGCGCTGATCAGCATGCTGCGTGAAGAGCACAACGTCACCGTGCTGCTGATCGAACACGACATGAAACTGGTCATGAGCATTTCCGACCACATCGTCGTGATCAACCAGGGCACGCCTCTGGCCAACGGAACACCGGAGCAGATCCGCGACAATCCTGAAGTGATCAAAGCCTACCTGGGGGAAGCGTAAATGCTGCAATTCGAAAACGTTTCCACCTTCTACGGCAAGATCCAGGCGCTGCACAGCGTCAACGTGGAGATCCGCCAAGGCGAAATCGTGACCCTGATCGGTGCCAACGGCGCGGGCAAATCCACCTTGCTGATGACGCTCTGCGGTTCGCCGCAAGCCCACAGCGGAAGCATCCGCTACATGGGTGAAGAGCTCGTGGGCCAGACCTCAGCGCAGATCATGCGCAAGAGCATCGCCGTGGTGCCGGAAGGTCGTCGAGTGTTCGCCCGCCTGACCGTGGAAGAGAACCTTGCCATGGGCGGGTTCTTCACCGACAAGGGCGATTATCAGGAGCAGATGGACAAGGTTCTCGGACTTTTCCCACGCCTGAAAGAACGCTTCGCCCAGCGTGGCGGCACCATGTCCGGCGGCGAACAGCAAATGCTCGCCATCGGCCGTGCGCTGATGAGCAAACCCAAGCTGCTGCTGCTCGACGAGCCGTCGCTGGGTTTGGCGCCGATCATCATCCAGCAGATCTTCGACATCATCGAACAACTGCGCAAGGACGGTGTGACGGTGTTCCTGGTCGAGCAAAACGCCAACCAGGCGCTGAAAATTGCCGACCGCGCGTACGTTCTGGAGAACGGCCGGGTGGTGATGACAGGCACCGGTGAAGCCCTGCTGACCGATCCGAAAGTGCGTGAAGCGTACCTCGGTGGTTAAGCCTTTGCGGTAAACAAAAAAACGGCCTTTGCGGGCCGTTTTTTTATGCCCAGTGGCAACCCTGAGAACAACGAACATTCACTGTAGGAGCGAGCTTGCTCGCGATGGTCGTCAACGATCACGCTGCTAGCCTGACACCCCCGGGTGCTCTCAGGTTCATCGCGAGCAAGCTCGCTCCTACAAAGTTAAAGCCGATCCAGTGCCTCACCACTGCGCTTGAACCAGCCAATCAGGTAATCCGCCAGCACCTGAGTGCGTTTTGGCAACCCCCCTTGATACGGATGCACCAGGTACATCGGCATGCGGCGAGTCTGATAGTCGCGCAGGAGCCAGCGTAAACGCCCGTCAGCCAATTCCGTTTGCAGCAGGTAGGACGGCAGACGCGCAATTCCGGCCCCCGCCAGTGCGGCTTTTTTCAGCAGACTGTAATGGTTGCTGGCGAACGGTCCCGATACCCGAACCCGCAACAACTCGTGTTGCTGGTGATAGAGCCACTCTTCGCGGCCGCTGTAATGACTGTTGAGCAGACAGCGGTGTTCCGCGAGAGCCTGCGGCGTCAACGGTTCACCGTATTGTTCAAGGTAGGCCGGGCTGGCGCAGGTCATCTCGTGCCAGGCCAGAAGTGGCCGGGCCACTAGACGCTCGTCGTTACCTACGTCGGAGCGAACCGCCAGATCGAAACCGTCGCGGGACAAATCACGATAGCTGTTGCTGAGGTCGAGTTCGATCTGCACCTGCGGGTACTTGTGGGAAAACTCCAGCAACAAGCCATCGAAGAAGGTTTCTCCCAGCGATACCGGAACCGTCATACGCACCGGCCCGGCCATGTCGTCCTTCAACCGCGCCAATGCCTGGCGCGCTCGTTCTACCTGAACGACCAGGGCCTGGGCTTGCGGCAGCAACGCCGCACCCGCCGCCGTCAAACTCAAGCGTCGCGTGGTGCGTTGCAACAGAACCACGGAAAACCGCGTTTCCAGCAGGCTGATGCGCTTGGACAATTGGCCCTTGCTACAGCCCAGTTGCTGAGCCGCCAAGGTAAAACTCCCCGCTTCGATCAGCACCGAAAACGCCGCCAGATCATCCATCTCACTCATGGATTGTTTCCATTTGAAAACCAAAGGTTGCCCATTAGCGCGCTTATCAGCTGAAAAAACCACTCTAAACTGAAGCCTCACTCAACCCGTTCGAGGATCAGCAGCATGAAAATTCTTTTGATAGGCGCAGGCGGCACCATCGGTTCGGCGATCGACAAAGAGCTGTCGGAGCGTCACGAGATCATCCGCATCGGCCGCACCAGTGGCGACCTTCATGTGGATATCAGCGACAGCGCCTCGATTCGCAAGCTGTTCGAACAAACCGGCAAGTTCGATGCGCTGGTCTGCGCCGCGGGCAACGTGACCTTTGCGCCGTTGAGCGAGATGACTGAAGACAGCTTTGCACTGGGCCTGAAAGACAAGCTGATGGGGCAGGTCAACTTGCTGCTGATCGGCCGTGAATTTGCTAATGACGGTGGCTCGTTCACCCTCACCACTGGCGTGCTGAGTCACGACCCGATTCGCAGTGGCGCCTCGGCAGCACTGGTCAACGGCGCACTGGACAGCTTCGTTCGTTCGGCGGCCATCGAACTGCCTCGCGGTTTGCGCGTCAACTCGGTCAGCCCTACCGTTCTGGTCGAAGCCATGGGCAGCTACGCGCCGTACTTCCGCGGCTACAAACCGGTTCCCGCAGCCGATGTAGCGCTGGCCTACGCCAAAAGCGTAGAAGGTCTGCAGACAGGTCAGACCTTTCACGTCGGTTAATCCGACACATTCCGTAGGAGCGAGCTTGCTCCGGGCGGCGTTCCGACGAAGGACGTTAACGATGACTGGGCTGTCTGGATGAACGCGGCGCCTTCACGTTTTTCGCGAGCAAGCTCGCTCCTACAGGTTGATCGACGTGCCTAAATCAATAGTCCGCGGGGTTGTGATGAACGGTCAGGCTGCGTAACGTGGCGGCACTTGTCTGGAGAGCCAAAGATGCGTGTTGCCCGTTCCTTAGTCCTTGTTGCCCTGCTTCCGCTGTTCGCCGCTTGCCAGTTGCTGGATGGCTCGCGTGAAAATGCGTCCCACGTGGGTCAGAGCCGTATGCAGGGCCAGTTGACCGCGGCGGACGGTAAATTGCTGTTTCAGCCCTGCCATGAACAGCGCAGCTACGTCGTCAATGACACCGGCGGCACCAGCATTCTGCAACAGGCCGCCACCCTGGCCGATGACCAAGGCAAGCTTTTTGCCGACATACGCGGGCGGGTCGTCGATAGCCGTCTCGACCTTGAGCAGCTGTACCGTGTCGAGCGTTCGGGCACCGCGTGCGACGATCCCAATTTCAAACTGCTGATCCTGCGCGCCGCCGGCCACTCGCCGGAATGGAACGTCAAGGTCAGCGGCAAAGGCATGGTCATCGACCGCGCCGGCCAGCCGCCATTGGCGGTGCCCTATGTTGAAGAGCAACTGGGCGATGGGCGTTTCAATCTCAGTACCGAAGCCAATAATCAGCGCATCGAACTGTGGGTCGCGCCGCAACGTTGCGTCGACAGCAGCACCGGCAGTGTTCAGCACATGAGCGCCGAACTGCGCATCGATGGCCAGGTTCAGCGTGGCTGCGGGTATTTCGGCGGATCGCGTGACGACTGATCGTTTTAGCCTCACTGGAATCATCCGTTGAGGCTTATAATCGCGGCCTTCAAACGCCTTGGCGCAGTTGTGCGCCCCGCGAACCGGATCCTGTCATGTTACGAATCACTGAACTCAAGCTGCCGATCGACCATCCCGAAGAAGACCTGCGCCCTGCCATTGTGCAGCGCCTGGGCATCGCCAGTGATGACCTGCTCGATTTCACCTTGTTCAAGCGCAGCTACGATGCGCGCAAAAAGTCCTCCGAACTGTGCTTCATCTACACCATCGACCTCACCGCCAAGGATGAGGCGGCGTTGCTGCACACGTTCGCCGATGACCGTAACGTCAACGTGGCGCCGGATGTCAGCTACAAAGTGGTCGGCCAGGCGCCGGCCGACCTGGAGCAACGCCCTGTCGTCGTAGGCTTCGGACCTTGCGGGATTTTCGCCGGGCTGCTGCTGGCGCAAATGGGCTTCAAGCCGATCATCCTCGAGCGCGGCACTGAAGTGCGTCAGCGCACCAAGGACACGTGGGGCCTGTGGCGCAAAAGCGTGCTCAATCCCGAGTCCAACGTGCAGTTCGGTGAAGGCGGAGCGGGAACATTCTCCGACGGCAAGCTTTACAGCCAGATCAAAGATCCGAAGTTCATCGGCCGCAAAGTCCTCCACGAGTTTGTAAAAGCCGGCGCGCCGGAAGAAATCCTCTACGTCAGCAAACCTCACATCGGTACGTTCCGTTTGACCGGCGTAGTGGAAAACATGCGTGAGCAGATTCGTGCCCTGGGTGGCGAAGTCCGTTTTCAACAGCGCGTTACCGATGTGTTGATCGAGGACGGCCAACTGGTTGGCGTCGAACTCAACGGCGGCGAGCAGATTCATTCGAAACACGTGATTCTGGCCCTCGGCCACAGCGCCCGGGACACCTTCCGCATGCTCCACGGCCGTGGCGTGTTCATGGAAGCCAAGCCGTTCTCGGTGGGTTTCCGCATCGAACACCCGCAGTCGCTGATCGACCGTGCGCGTCTGGGCAAATACGCCGGCCACCCGAAACTCGGCGCTGCCGACTATAAGCTGGTGCACCACGCCAAGAACGGGCGCTCGGTCTACAGCTTCTGCATGTGCCCGGGTGGCACCGTGGTGGCGGCGACTTCCGAGCCGAACCGGGTCGTGACCAACGGCATGAGCCAGTACTCGCGTAATGAGCGCAACGCCAACTCCGGGATCGTCGTCGGGATTACCCCGGAAGTCGATTACCCGGGCGGCCCACTGGCGGGTATCGAGTTGCAGGAACGCCTGGAGTCCCACGCCTTTGTGCTGGGCGGCAGCAACTACCAAGCCCCGGCGCAGCTGGTCGGTGACTTCATTGCAGGCACGCCATCCACCGAGCTGGGCAGTGTTGAACCGTCCTACAAACCGGGCGTTGCCTTAGGTGATTTGGCGCTGGCTTTGCCGGCATTCGCGATCGAAGCCATTCGCGAAGCCTTGCCGGCGTTCGAGAAGCAGATTCGCGGTTACTCGCTGCACGACGCGGTGTTGACCGGGATCGAGACCCGTACGTCGTCTCCGCTGCGGATTACCCGTAACGAATCGATGCAGAGTTTGAACGTGAAGGGCTTGTTCCCGGCAGGTGAAGGTGCGGGTTATGCAGGCGGGATTCTGTCAGCCGGTGTGGACGGGATTCGGATTGCAGAAGCCGTGGCCCGCGACATCCTTGGCCTCGAAGCCTGACACAAATCCCCTGTGGGAGCGGGCTTGCTCGCGAATACGGTTTCACATTCAACAGAGATGTTGACTGATCTACCGCTTTCGCGAGCAAGCCCGCTCCCACATTTGATCTATGGCGTGTCAGATGTTGGCGCGCAGCACGGTGGCTGGCAGCGGCTCGCCGCGCTCTACGCTCGCGGCAACGACAGCGATCAACCCACTCAACTCATACCCCTGCGCCTTGAGCCAATCCTGATTGTAGTAACTGGTCTCATAGCGCTCGCCGCCATCGCACAGAATCGCCACGATCGACCCCACCTCTCCCGCCACCGCCATCTGCTGTGCCGCCATCAAGGCGCCGATCAGGTTGGTCCCGCTCGATCCGCCAACACGCCGTCCCAAATGCTGCGCCAGGTAATGCATGGCCGCCAGTGACAGCGCGTCCGGCACCTTGACCATCGCGTCGATCACCTTGGGCAGGAACGACGCCTCCACCCGAGGCCGACCAATGCCTTCAATTCGCGAACCGTGGTCCAGGCGCAGGCTGGCATCGCCGGTCTGGTAGTAATCAAAGAACACCGAACGCTCGGCATCGGCGCACAGCACGCGGGTGCAATGCTGGCGATAACGCACATAACGACCGAGCGTCGCGGTGGTGCCACCGGTGCCGGGGCTGGAAATGAGCCAGCTCGGCTCAGGGTGCCGCTCGAAACGCATTTGATGGAAGATCGATTCGGCGATGTTGTTGTTCGCCCGCCAGTCGGTGGCACGTTCGGCGTACGTGAACTGGTCGATGAAGTGCCCGTCGTGCTCCCGGGCCAGGCGCTCGGATTCGGCGTAGATCTGCGTCGGATCATCCACCAGATGACTTTTGCCGCCGTAAAACGCGATCTGCGCAATTTTTTCTTTGGACGTGGTGGCCGGCATCACCGCAATGAACGGCAAGCCCAGCAAACGGGCGAAGTACGCCTCGGAAATCGCCGTCGAACCGCTGGACGCTTCAATCACCGGCGCACCGGGTTTGAGCCAGCCGTTACACAGCGCATAGAGAAACAGTGAGCGCGCCAAACGGTGCTTCAGGCTACCGGTGGGGTGGCTGGATTCATCCTTGAAATACAACTCGATGCCCGCAAAGCCTGGCAGCGGCAATGGGATCAGGTGGGTGTCGGCGCTACGCTGGAAGTCGGCCTCGATAATCCGGATGGCTTCGCGGGCCCACTGTCGGTTGTCGCTCATGGTGGTTTTCTCGTTGAGTCGGCCTTGTCGCAAGGCTCAGTCCATAAGCTTAGGAAAAATCCTACATCCCGCACAGGTACAGCTGGGCTTCAATACGCTGGGTAACTGCTAGGCTCAGGCTCTTGGTGATCATTGAGCTTGTAACGGTATATAACAAAAAAGAATATAACTTTTGTTTTAACAACTAACCGTACGGGTTAGGGTGTTCCACCTTTTGATTAATCGATGGAGAGCGACCTTGCCTCTGCGTAGCACTTTCACGCGTTTCTTTCAGTTGGAAGCTGCCAGCGGTCTGTTACTGATCGCCGCCGCAGCCCTGGCTTTGATCATCAACAATTCCCCGCTGTCGTGGCTCTACAGCAGTTTCCTGGACACCCCGGTGGTGGCGCAGATCGGTGCGCTACAAATCGCCAAACCGGCGCTGCTGTGGATCAACGACGGCCTGATGGCGATGTTCTTCCTGCTGATTGGCCTGGAAGTGAAGCGCGAAGTCCTCGACGGTCAGCTGTCGAAACCTTCGCAGGTCGTCCTGCCCGGCGCCGCGGCGATTGGCGGCATGGTCGTGCCAGCGTTGGTTTACTGGTTTTTCAACCGCGATAATGCCGCCGCCCTCGGTGGCTGGGCCATTCCCATGGCCACCGACATTGCCTTCGCCCTCGGTGTACTGGCCCTACTGGGCAAACGCGTGCCGGTGTCGCTGAAGCTGTTCTTGATGACCCTGGCGATCATCGACGACCTGGGCGCGATCATCGTCATCGCCATTTTCTATTCAGGCACGCTTTCGACCCTGTCGCTGGCCTTGGCCGGCGCGTGCATCGTGGCGCTGATCGCGATGAACCGACTCGGCGTGGTCAAGCTCGGGCCGTACATGATCATCGGTTTGATCCTCTGGGTGTGTGTGCTCAAAAGCGGCGTCCACGCGACACTGGCCGGAGTCACCCTGGCCTTTTGCATTCCTCTGCGCACGAAAAATGCCGAGCCGTCGCCCCTGCTGACCCTCGAACACGCCCTGCACCCATGGGTGGCGTACGGCATCTTGCCGTTGTTCGCCTTCGCCAACGCCGGGCTGTCCCTGAGCGGCGTGACCGTCGACAGCTTCACCCACCACGTCCCCATGGGCATCGCCGTTGGCCTGCTGCTGGGCAAGACGCTCGGCGTGTTCGGCCTGACCTGGCTGGCCGTGAAAATCGGCATCGCCGCCCTGCCCCAAGGTGCCAATTGGGGCCAGGTGCTGGGCGTGGCGATCCTCTGCGGGATTGGCTTCACCATGAGCCTGTTTGTCGGCTCCCTGGCATTTGAGCCCGGTGTCAGTGATTACGCGGGGATGGATCGGATGGGGATTTTGACCGGTTCGATATTGGCCGCGTTGATCGGATATGCAGTAACGGCGGCAGCCAGTCGCAAGAGCGCTGCACTGCAATCCTGAGTGATAGGGAACACTCTTAGCGTCATTCAGGATTCGTCCTACAGCCACGATTAGCCACGTTCGTTAACGTCGTGCAGCCCATTTCTCAAGGGCTGTCGACGTACGAACGCAAGGAAGATCCGTGGCAGGCAACAAGGAAGTCCCCAGGGTTAAAAACCCGCCGTCCGGCGACGGACATCACGTCACTCACCGCTTCATGACGGCCACCGAACTGGCCGAGCGGGACGCCCGACAAAACGCCTACGACGCCATGCTTGTCAGGCAAGATGCCTTCGAGCGCGGCCGTCAGGTCTTGGCAGAAAGGCAAAAGCCCATTCAAGCCGGATGCGTCTTCGCCAAGTCATGCAATCTGCCGGACGCCATCATCGATTACTCGAATCCTTCGGGGATGGTGCCCACCGACAGTCTCAAGGACTACGGTGAAATTGCCTGGCTTGGCGCTCGCAAAGCAGATGATGCCGGCCTGCTGAACCTGGAGACGATCAGCGGAACGACCGTTTCGCTTGGCATTGGCCGACTTGCGCTGCGCTTCCCGGCTCTCTCCATTCCAGTCGCAGCATTAGGCGCTGCCAGCACAGCTGCGCTAGCCGGCCTGGCCGCGATTTTCTGGGTACCCAGCCTGGGCGATAGCGCCCTCTACACCGAAGACCAGCTCCGAACCCTGAAGCAAGCCCGAACCCGGGTTCGACTCAGCGTCGAGCAACAGGCTGACGGTACGCTCAAAGGCTACGGTTTCTACACCGGCAAGCACCGCGATTGGGAAATGGTTGATGTCGTGCAGTTCACCTTGCGCGGCAGTCAACAGGTGGCTGACCTTGGTGACGGCATTGAACTGATCTGGACTCCAGCTGAGGATGGCTCCGACATCCTCGGCATCCCCAAACTGGAAGCCGCCCCGCAAGCACCGCACATCTGGGTTTACCCGCCGACTAAAGCGGCTGACGGCATCATCGTGAACCCGGTTTATCCGCCTGAGTACAAGGATTTCATTCTTGTGTTTCCGGCGGATTCAGGTGTGAAGCCGCTATATGTTGTGGTCAGCGCGCCTCGTAAAGGCTTGCCAGCAGCCGGTCACAGTTATCATCCAGCACCAAAAACTGAGGAGATCAGTGCATTTCCTGGCCTAAAAAAAACCAAGAAAAAGAACCCCATTGTAGGAGGTGGAGGTCTTAGAGAACGCTGGACTGATGCGAAGGGCAAAACGATCTACGAGTGGGATTCTATGCATGGTGAGCTGGAAGCATATCGCGCAAGCAATGGGAGCCATCTGGGAGCATTTGATGCCATAACAGGTGAGCGACGCGATGATGCTAAAAACGAAAGAAACATCAAGAAAAAATACTTGTGAGGCGAAGATGGGACTGAAACTGAGACTGGAGTGGTATGACAAGCAAACCGAACTTTGTCAGGGCGAAGAGTCCTCCAAAGACTTAGGCGACGATGAATCAATACTTGATTCTCTCGGCATCCCTGTCGAAAACAATATCAACAATGGAGGTTTTGATGTTGCCAACCATTGGATCGAAATTATTCAGCCTCACTTTCAGCACTCTATTGTGTTGGCCACCTACGATTACCAGATCGCTTTCGACTACCGTGACAGTTGGTAACTCTATTTTGATTTTGACCTCCCCAGGCCACAGACATCATCCCAAAAAGAAAACCCCGACCAGTCACCTGATCGGGGTTTTCTTTTACCCGTTATCCCGCTTAGTGCGAAACGCGGCTCGTGCCATTAACCGTGGCAATCCGCACGCGCTCGCCAACACGGAACACCTCGTTTTCCTGAACCTGTTGCACGTAGGCGCGCATGCTGCCGTCGTCTTCGCGCACGGTGATTTCCACGCCTTGGGTGCGGGTCAGGCCTTCTTCGGCCGCAGAACCTACGAGGCCACCGGCGACTGCGCCGATGACTGCAGCAACGATGCTGCCTTTACCGCCACCGATGGCGCTACCGCCGACACCGCCCACGACGGCGCCAGCCGCGCCGCCGATTGGGGTTTTGGTGCCTTCGATTTTGACCGGGCGGAGGGATTCGATGGTGCCCATGCGAACGGTCTGAACGCGACGCGCTTCGTCACGGGAGTAGGAGTCACCGGTCAGGCTCGATTGGCAGCCAGTGAGCAACATCGCCATCGTGGAAAAGGAAGCAACCAGCAGAACAGACTTACGCATAGCATCAACTCCAAAGGACAAGTGTCCATTAAACTCCGCAGCTTGACGCCTGTCACGGCGTCGCCCGGATAAAAGTGTTTTGATTCAGGCTCGGTACAGGCGACTCCACGAGCTCGACACACAGTAGCGGCAAATTCTGCAATCTGCGCCACTGCATAAGGATTCTCATGGATTATTTTATCATTGTCGTCACCACTGTCGCCGGTCTGTACTTCCACGGGTGGCTGTACGTGCGGATCAAACGCTGGATGGACCGCGACCTGGCGTTAGCCCTTGCCGGTAAAGACGAACACAAAAAAGTGTTCATGCTCCAGCAGTTGGCGAACGCTCAAGCGCAGAAAATCAAGCGTCGGGACCTGCCTCAGTGGCTGGAGGCCGCTGCGGCAGGCTATCCCGGTCGGTAAACTGTTTAGGGTGCCAGACGTTCAAGCATCCAGTCAGCGCCCTGTAAACGGTAGTTGAGGCGGTCGTGCAGACGGCTCGGACGGCCCTGCCAGAATTCGACACGCTCAGGTAACAAACGATAACCGCCCCAGTGCTCCGGGCAATGTGGCTGGGTATCGCTGAAACGTTGCTCGGTGTTCTTGAGCAGCGCTTCAAGCTCACCACGATCGGCGATCACCCGGCTTTGAGGTGAAGCCCAGGCACCGAGACGGCTGCCCAGAGGCCGGACTTGATAATAAGCGTCGGACTCCTCGGGCGTTACCTTCACCACCCGACCTTCGATGCGCACCTGGCGCTCCAGGGTCGGCCAGAAAAAGGTCATGGCCGCGAACGGATTCGCCGCCAGATGCTGACCCTTGGCGCTCTCGTAGTTGGTAAAGAACGTGAAGCCCTGCTCGTCCAGGCCCTTGAGCAGCAGAATGCGGCAATGCGGCCGACCGTCCTGATCGACAGTGGCCAAGGTCATGGCATTCGCCTCCACCGGCGCCTGTTCGGTTTTCACCGCGTCGGCAAACCATCGATGGAACAGCGTGAACGGCTCGCCCGGGGCTTGTGCCTCGGTCAGGCCATCACGGGTGTAATCGCGGCGCATATCAGCCAGGGCCTTGGTCATGTGGCGCATTCCTTTTGGTTAACGAATCACTGCTTGGTGGTGTCAGCGGCGACGGCGGGTTTCTTCGAGTCGTCAGTGGCTTTGGCCGGAGCAACCTTTTTCGCCGGAGTCGCCTTTTTAGCAGGTGCCTTCTTGGCCGTGGTTTTTTTGGCCGGGGCTTTTTTCGCAGCCGGTACAGCCGCTTTTTTCGCGGCTGGCGCAGGCGTAACAGGCGCGACCGCCGGCTTGACATCCTGCACCGCGACCATGCGCACCGGCGCCGGGGCTGGCATGTTGTACTTGCTCAGCAAGGCGACCATGGTGTTTTGCGGGGTCACCAGCAGTTCGACGCGGCGGTTCAAGGCTCGGCCTTCAACACTGTCGTTGGCGGCACGCGGTGCTTCACCGCCCATGCCACGCAGCATCAGGCGATCACGCTGCAGGCCGCTAAGACGGAAGATCGCAGCCACGGATTGTGCACGCTCCTGGCTCAATTTCACGTTGGCCGGCGCGTCACCGGAGGTGTCGCTATGACCGAGGACCAGCACGGCTGTTTTCGGATCGACTTCAAGGATTTTCGCGACGCGAGTGAATGGACCCAGCGTCACCGGCAGCAGCATGGCTGGACGTTTAGGGTTGAACGAGCCTTCTACCGGCGCAATGACCACCAATACGTTGTCACGGCGTTCGACTTGCAGATTGCTGTCCTTGACCGCTTCGCGCAGACGCGGCTCGTAGTCGTCGAGCCAGGCTTGGGTCACTTTAGGGTCAGGCATCGGCACCGCTTTGGCGGTGGATTGGTCTTTACCACCGAACGGCCACCACCATTTGCTACCTGTGTCAGCCTCAGCCTTGGCCACTGGCGCCGTGACGGCAGGTTTCAGGGGTGCCGGGGCCGGAGCAGGGTCTTTAGACGCGACCTTGTCGGAGGAGCCGAACGGCCACCAGCTGCCGCCGTCTGTGTCATTTTTTGGGGTTTGTGCGCAACCGGTGATAGCGAAGCACAGTGCCAAAGCGAGGGTTGGTTTGGTTGACATTGGATATCCACAAAAAATCAAGAAATGAGAAATCAGGCCGGACTGGCCCCGCAAAACAGATGCTTTGAATCCGAAAAGGCTTCCGGGTTCCGGTTCTGGAACCCTTGAGCGAGATTTACAGACAAGTGGCCAGTACTCGCACAAGCCTTTGTGCGCGCGGATCCATCAAGACGTACGGCCCCAGTGTATTTGTCACAAAACCGAAGGCGACATCGTGTTCCGGGTCAGCAAACCCGATGGAGCCACCGGCGCCCGGATGGCCGAACGCCCTTGGGCCCAGGCCGTAGGTTGCGTTGGGCACGTCCGGTTGATCGAGCATGCAACCCAGGCCGAAACGGGTCCGGGTCAGTAAAGTCTTGTCCTCGCCAACGCTGTGTTCGCGCGTGAGCTCGTCGAGCATTTCGCTTTCCAGCAGGCTGCCATCGAGCAGACCGGCGTAGAACCCGGCCAGACTGCGAGCATTGCCATGGCCATTGGCGGCCGGCTGCTGCATTCGTCGCCACTCAGGTTTGTTGGTGCTGGTCATGATCGAGGGCGGGTTAGTGAAGGCCCGGGTGGTCATGGCCGTCGGCTCGCGCATAGTCACTTGCAGCAAGCGCTGGGCGGCAGCATCGCCGACGTTGCCCTTGCCACGGGCGATATGCGCCACGCGATGGAACTCTTGATCCGCCAGACCGACATGAAAATCCAGCCCCAACGGCTTCGCGACCCGAGCCACGATGGACTCTCCCGGTCCGCGACCGTCGGCACGGCGCAACAACTCGCCTACCAGCCAGCCATACGTGATCGCCGCATAACCATGACCTTCGCCCGGCGTCCACCACGGCGATTCAGCGGCCAGGGCATCGACCATGGTTTGCCAGTCGTAAAGCGCTTCGGGTGCGAGCAATTCGCGCAGCGCCGGCAAACCGGCCTGATGGCAGAGTAATTGGCGTAGCGTCACGGACTCTTTGCCGGCGGCGGCGAATTCGGGCCAGTAGCGTGCGACCGGTGCATCCAGTTGCAGCTTGCCTTCGGCGACCAGTTGCAGCGCGGTGACGGCGGTGAAGGTCTTGGTGCAGGAAAACAGGTTAGCGATGGTGTCGCTGTGCCAGGCCTCGGTGCCGTCCTTGTCGGCGGTGCCGGACCAGAGGTCGACGACTGTTTCACCGCCGATCTGGATGCACAACGCTGCGCCACGTTCCTGAGGATCGTCGAACAGCGCCGCGAAGGCTTCGCGAACTGCTTCGAACTTAAGCTCGTAATGACCCTGAATCTGCACCCGCAACTCCCTCGGATAATCGTTCTACAAAGTGGCCGGCATTGTTCCAGCCATTGAAGGTTTTGGGAACAGGGGCGGGCTGGGCGGTAAAACCTAAGGTCAAAAGATCGCAGCCTTCGGCAGCTCCTACAGGGCGACACATACCCAATGTAGGAGCTGCCGAAGGCTGCGATGGCCTCAAATATTAGTGGCCATTGCCGGAATGCCCACCCGCATGGCCAGCGCCCTGCCCTGCGCCTTTGCCGGCATCGCCTTTTCTTGCCCCTTCGCCTTCATGGCTGGCTTTATCCGCTTCTGCCTTGGCCTTCTCCGCCTCTTTACCCAACTGATCGACAGTCGCCAGGTTGCTTTTACGCACGCTGTCGACGAAGCCCTGAAACGGCAGATCAGTAATCCCCACCAGGCCAAAGTGACCATTCTCGCCATCCAACAGACGGCCGGTCACCGGTTGATCGAGGTATTGGAACCAGTGCACACCGACAATCGACGGCTCACTGATCGCCTGTTTCAGGAAGTTGGCGTAAGCCGGGCCACGATCTTCTTCCTTGGCCAGTTGCGTCACGCCGCCCCAGAACGGGCCGCGATCAGTCGAACCGAAGTTGAACTCGGTGATCAGCACCGGTTTGTCGAGGCTGCGCAGTTTGGCGAAGTCATAACCGTCCTGCGGTTGCAGGGTGTACATGTTGAAGCTCAATACATCGCAGTATTGGGCGCAGGATTCAATCGCTTCCGGGGTGCTGATGGCAAAGCGACCGCCCAGCAACAACTGGTTCGGCGCGTGCCATTTGAGCGAGTCGGAGATGGTTTTGAAGTAAGTGTCGGCGAAGACCTTCTGGAAGTACTTGAAGTCAGCCTCGATTTCCGGGTGTTCGGCGCTTGGCAGCGGCGGCACGAAGCCCGGGTCTTCCATCAATTCCCAGGCCGGCAAGTCGATGCCCCAGGCCTTGGAAAGGCCCGCCTGATTGCGGTATTTGTCCCTCAGTTGCTTGAGGAACGCGCGTTTTGCCGGCACGTCGGTCGTCATTTTCAAGGTGCCGTAGGCCAGCGCATAGCGGGCCTTCGGGTCGTCACCGGGGCCGGCCCAAGCCAGTTCGTTGTCGGCGAAATAACCGATCAGCCACGGATCGTCGCGATGATCGCGGGCAGCGATGGCCACGGCACGTTCGGTGGCCATGGCGAAACGAGGGTCGAACGGGTCGGGCATGCCGCCCCACCAGTCGGTGCCGGTACTGATGCTGGCGTAATCGCCGACGATCGACAGCGGCAAGGTGTATGGCACGCGATCAGCGTTGGCCAGCACCGGCGCGCTCCAGTTGCCCAAGGTGTTGAAACCCCAGGCCTGCAGGCGATCAAGGGTGTGGCTGGCCCAGCGTTGTTCATCGACCACCGCTTTGCAGGGTTCGGCGGGCGTTTGCTCAGCCGCTTTCGCGACGGTCGCGTCGGCTGCGCCAACCTTGGCCGCCTCGGCGACACCGGATTCAGCCGTCGAAGGGGCGACCGGTTGCTCGGCGGCCTTCTGCGCTGTCGCCTCTACCGCATCGGCTTTGGCCGCTTCGGCGACGCCGGCCTTGGTACCGCTGCCCAATGCACAAGGGTTGCCAAACAGGCGCTGTAAATTGGCACCATAGAAGTCGTACCAGCGACCGGCGTTATAGCCACGGCCCTGATCGACGCCGTTGCCACCACGGTTATCGCCTTCACCATAGTGGCTGGCGAGTGGCTCATCGGGTTTGGGCAGGGATTCGAACATCCACTCGCGACCGGTGATGTAGGTCTGGTTGACGTCCGGGGTGACGGTGTTGACCCCCAACGAATAGAACGGGTGACCTTCCGGGGTCACCAGGTACCAGCGACCGTCACGTTTTTCAGTGCGGAAAAAACCGCTAGCCTTGAACGCCGGGCCTTTGTTCCAGCCGCCGAACTTGTCCAGCGATGACTTCCCGCGCTCGGCCAGCCAGGTTTTCAGTTGCTGCTGTTCTTTGGCGGCGGTGCTTTTCAGTTGTTCATCGCTGCTGACCTTTTCTGGCCATTTGGCCCGGGTGGATTGGCCGTAGGCGTCCACCAGAGCGCCATAAACCGCTGGGGTCACCGCGTCGCCATCCTGCACACCAAAGCGCTCCAACAGGATGCTCTGGGCGACTTTCGGCTGGTCCATCGATAAGGTCACCGACACCACCTGGTTGCGATCCAGCTCACCGGCGCTGCTGGCCAGCAACACGCGCTGACCGTCGACCGTCATCGGCATTGGTGGCCCGGCTTTCATGCCCTGGCTCAGCGGCGAACTCGCCACCAGCGGCACCAACAGGGTCTGCGCAGGGCCTGCCGGCAAGTCGACACGGCTGATCAGCGTTTTGCCGTCATTGCTCTGGATTTTCACGTACAGGGTCACGGCCCAGTCCATTGCGCTCTGGATCCGCAGGCTCATGGCGCTCGACTGCGACCAGTCCCAGGCGCCGGTTTGCGGGGTCAGTCGCAGCGTCGGTTGCGCCACCGGGTTGAATGTCACCCGGCGCAGCACTTCGCCTTCGGCTGTTTGCTCCGCATTGGATTGCGGCAAGCTGGCGTCCTGAGTTGCCACCTGGACCACATCGGCCGGACGCACAAAGTTGAACAGCGTCTGTTGGCCGGCAGGGGCCGCCAGCAAAGGGGCTGCGAACATCAGGGCAAAAATGGCGGGCAACGAACGGCGAATCATGAGAACGAAATTCTCCCTAACGACCAACAATGGCCAGTGGAAAAGCGATGGTAGAGAGATAGACAACGCGGCGGGCACATTTGCCCACCGGTGTATCAGGAAATTTCGCGACGGAATGGCGGCAACGCATTGAGGATCGCTTTGCCGTAGCGCTGGGTCACCAGGCGCCGGTCGAGCAAGGTGATGGTGCCTCGGTCCTCTTCGGTGCGCAGCAAGCGACCGCAGGCCTGGACCAGTTTCAGAGACGCATCCGGCACGGAGATTTCCATGAACGGATTACCGCCCCGGGCTTCGATCCATTCAGCCAGGGCGGCTTCGACCGGGTCATCGGGCACCGAGAACGGAATCTTGGCGATCACCACGTGCTCACAATACGCACCGGGCAAGTCTACACCCTCGGCGAAACTGGCCAGGCCGAACAGCACGCTGGAATCGCCGCCATCGACGCGCGCCTTGTGCTTGTTCAGGGTTTCCTGTTTCGACAGGTTGCCTTGAATGAACACTTGCTTGCGCCAGTCGCGGTCGAGGCCGTCGAACACGTCCTGCATCTGTTTGCGCGAGGAGAACAGCACCAGCGTACCGCGAGAGCCTTCCACCAGAGCAGGCAGATCGCGAATGATTGCGGCGGTATGGGCCGGCGCATCCCGCGGGTCGGCTTTCAGGTCCGGCACCCGCAGCACACCAGCATCGGCGTGATGGAACGGGCTTGGGACCACCGCCGTTACGGCTTTTTTCGGCAGCCCGGCGCGCATGCGGAAGCGGTCGAAAGTGCCCAGCGCCGTCAGGGTCGCCGACGTCACCAGCGCACCATAAGCCACGTTCCACAGATTGCGCCGGAGCATTTCCGCCGCGAGGATCGGGCTGGCGTTGACCTCGATATCGAACAACGAACCGCTTTCGGCCAGGGTCAGCCAGCGGGCCATGGGAGGGTTGTCTTCCGGATCTTCGGCGGTGAACGCGCCCCACAACTCCCAGTTGCCCGAAGAACGAGACAACAGGCTGCCGAACAGCGGATACCACTCTTCGGCCTGGTTGCTGGCGATGCCGATGTTGACCTCGCCATCCATGCCTTCCTTGAGCAATTCGGTGAGGCGGGTGAACAGGTCGGTCAGGCGGGCAAAGCCCTTCTTCAACTCGACACCCATTTCGCGCATGTGCTCGGGAACGACCCCGCCGACGAAGCGATGACGCGGCCGCTCACGACCTTCGACGTCTTCGCCGGGTTTGAAATCGGCCACCTGCTCGCACGCGGTGAACATGAACTGCTGCTGGGTTTTGATCTCACGGGCCAGTTCTGGCACCTGCTCGATCAACTTGCCCAGATCGCCCGGCAGCGGGTGCTGGGCAAGCAATTTGGTGAGGTTCTTGGCGGTGGTTTCCAGCCAGTCGGCGGTAGAGCGCAGGCGCGTGTAGTGGGCGAAGTGGCCGATGGCCTTGTCCGGCAGGTGATGGCCTTCGTCGAAGACGTAAATGGTGTCGCGCGGGTCCGGCAATACGGCACCACCGCCCAACGCCAGGTCGGCCAGCACCATGTCGTGGTTGGTGACGATCACGTCGACCTTGCCCATGCCCTCGCGAGCCTTGTAGAAGGCGCACTGGCCGAAGTTCGGGCAATGACGGTTGGTGCATTGGCTATGATCGGTGGTCAGGCGCGCCCAATCGGCGTCTTCCAGCGCGGTGGACCAGCTGTCGCGGTCGCCGTCCCATTTATTGCCGGCAAGCTTCTCGATCATGCTGGTGAATAGCTTCTGGCTGGCCTCATCGACTTCGATCTTGAAGCCTTCTTCTTCGAACAGCTGCGCGGTGGCGGTTTGTGCGTGGCCTTCCTGAAGCAACATGTCGAGCTTGGACAGGCACATGTAGCGCCCGCGCCCCTTGGCCAGGGCAAAGCTGAAATTCAGCCCGCTGTTGCGCATCAGGTCAGGCAAGTCCTTGTAGACGATCTGCTCTTGCAGGGCCACGGTGGCCGTGGCGATCACCAGGCGTTTGCCGGCAGCCTTGGCGGTCGGGATTGCCGCCAGGCTATAGGCCACGGTTTTTCCGGTACCGGTGCCGGCTTCCACCGCGACAATCGCGGGGTCGCCACTGCGCCGGCCTTCGTCGTCGGTGTCGATGTCACCGAGGACTTTGGCAATTTCGGCGATCATCAGACGTTGACCGTAGCGCGGCTTGAGGCTCTTGGCTTCGAGAAAACGCGAGTAGGCGCCCTGGATCGTGGTTTTGAGTTCGGTGCTGATCATGGATTGTCGGGCGCAAAAAACGCTGGATAAATTTTCAGTGGTTCGGTTCGGCGGCTATCATACCCCGCTAATTAGTCCCGCGCAGAACGGAGTACCTCAATGACACCTTTTGGCATCGTTTATACCCTGCATGTCCTGTCCGCCCTGGTATGGGTGGGCGGTATGTTTTTCGCCTGGATGGTCCTGCGCCCCGCCGCGATGAAAGCCCTGGAAGGTCCAGCCCGGTTGAAGCTGTGGGTAGAAGTGTTTCAAGGTTTTTTCCGCTGGGTCTGGGTGGCGGTGGTGCTTTTACCCATCAGCGGTGTGGGCATGATTCATCTGCAATACGCCGGTTTTGAAACCGCGCCGCGTTATGTTCAGGTAATGATGGGGTTGTACGTGGTGATGACCGCGCTGTTTATCCGGATCCAGGCGCTGATGTTGCCGGAATTGCGTACGGCGGTGGCCGCGCAGGATTGGCCAACGGGGGCTGCTGTGCTGGGGCGGATTCGAAAGTTGGTGGGCATCAATCTGATGGTGGGGTTGGTGCTGGTGGCGATTGCTGCGGCCCGGCCGATGTTTTAAAAGCATCGTCGGAACGCCGCCCGGAGCAAGCCCGCTCCCACAGGTTTTGAGTTGTTCACAAATGTGTTGAACGACTCAAAACCTGTGGGAGCGAGCTTGCTCGCGAAGACCATCGATCAGACGACACACATTTCAGAAACAGCTTACAACCGCTGAACCGTCACCGAACCTGCCGCGCCCGCAGGCCCTGGCTGGCCGTCAGCGCCTGGCTTGCCATTCTTGCCGCCATCGGCCTTGTAGACGAAACATCCCTTGGCTTTACCGCCCGCCCCCGGCTTACCACCAGGGCCGGCCACGCCACCTGCACCGCCAGTGACCTGAACCTTGATCTGTTCGGCCGGGAAATCTCGCGGCACTTCCAACCGAACCAGCGCCCCGGCTGCACCCGGTTGGCCATCACTGCCATCACTGCCGTCGGCACCGCGACCGGCCTGGCCCCAAGTGCAACCCGGCGCCTGACCATTGGCCCCATCGAGACCGACAAAACCCGGTGCGCCCGCGCCACCACGAGCGTCTACCAACAATTGCGGCGCCTTCAGGGTTTTAATTTGCAGATTCAGATTGCGCCCGGATCGGGCGGCCCGCAGATAAGTCCCCGGCGCACCGCGAGCGGTGATTTGGCTGCCTTCCGACAATTCGGCATGACTGACTTTCAGCGCCAGCGGCTGCTCACTCGGCACAATGGCGATCCGCGCTTCACGACCCAGGTGCAATTGGCCAACGGTGACTTCGGTCACGTTAGACGGGATCAGCAACGTGCCGTAGTCGGCGACTTCCAGACGTTCCAGCTGCAAGGTGCTGGCGGTGCTGGGCAAACGCATCAGGGAATTGGTTTCGACACTCACCACTTGGGCGCAGGCGAACGGGCTGATAAGCGCGGCGAGCAGACAGAGTTTATGCATGGGAAGCCTTAGGTACAGTCGGAGCGGGGATGGTTTGCAGGTGGAAAACGCCGAAAAAGACAATTGTCAGGCGATCTAACCAAGGGTGAGCGCGACCTTTGAGGGTGCGATTGCAGAACAGCACCTCAAGAAGATGAAGGCCCGCTAACAGGCCGCCGGCCACATTGAGCAAAAAATGCAGCGGATGGACAAACGGGATGAGCAGATTGGCCAGCACCACCAGCCAGAACAGCAGGGTCAACAGCTTCCCCAGCCACCAAAACACCTTCATACGCTCCCCCGCAGAGAATTATTATTTGCAAGCACAGTAACGGCTTCCATGCGGGATAAGCCAGAGGGCGACGGAAAATTCTTCATGCGGACTGCCGAATGGCCGTCGGAGCACCAGCACTTGTGATCCGACGGCTCTATCACGCGGCTCAGCGATTGATGTGCAACTCTACGCGACGATTTTTCGCGAGCCCTTCTTCGGTTGCGTTATCGGCCACTGGCTGACTTCGCCCTTGCCTTCACGGGTGAGTTTGTTCGGTTACAGGCCCCGGCTGAGCACACTCAGGGTGATACGTCCGTCTGCACAGGTTCGGCGGGCACGCTGGCCGGGGCCGGGGCCATGGCCTGCGGCAACGGGCAACCATGATGTTCGACAGGCGTATTGGCGGGCGTATCGGGGCAGCGATCACGTCGGTCGAAAACACCATCGCCATCTTCATCGCCATCCTGGGCGTAACAGATCAAGCCGCCTGTCAAGATCCCGAGCGCTGCTCCGCCGGCCGCCCAACCGCCACTTTCGATCGCACCCAAACCTCCGCCAACCAGCCCGCCGATGACGCTGCAGATCGGCCAGGTACGTTGATTGAGGGGGGCAGTGCCATCGCTGTGAGTAGCGCAACCGGTCAACAGGCTGCCAAGCAGCAGAACCGGCATGACGGTCCGTGTGAGAACACTCATGGTCAAAGCTCCTGTATTACCGGCCGCTGCCGGTTACACAGGAGTAAAGACCCGCATCCGCGACTGCACAAGCCGCGGATGCGAGGGCGCTAGCGGTCGATTTTGATTTCAGTACGACGGTTCAACGCGCGGCCGTCAGCGGTTTTGTTATCGGCAACCGGCTGGCTTTCACCGGCACCGGTAACAGACACGAATTCGCTGCGGGGTACGCCTTGGGAAATCAGGTACTCGACCACCGAGTGAGCGCGTTTATCCGACAGTTTCTGGTTGTAGGCATCACTGCCGACGCTGTCAGTATGGCCGGTCACTGTCAGTCGAGCCGTTGGGGCTTCCTGTTTCAGGCGAGTAGCGATCTTGTCGAGGACCTGTTTATCCGAAGCGGTGAGCGTAGCCTTGTCGAACTGGAAGTGAACATCGCGGATAACAATGACTTCTTCCTTGACCACCGCCGCCTCTTCGACCACTGGGACTGGCACAGGTGGAGGGCAACCGTCGGCATCGACTCTCACACCTCTAGGTGTATGCGGGCACTTGTCGCGACTGTCCGGTACGCCATCGCCGTCTTCGTCGCCATCACCGTGAACCCAGCAATAGGCCGCAGCCGTGCCGCCAACAAGCAGCGCGCCATACCCCGCCCATGATGAGCTTTCGGTCGCGCCGAGCCCTGCACCCACGACACCACCGACCGCCGCACAGGTCGGCCAGTCGGTTTTCTGCAAACCTGCGCAACCAGTCAACACACTGGTTAGCAGAACCAAGGGTAATGCTGTCCGAACTATGCTCATCTAGTTTTCTCCTGAGGGATCGGCTTAGAACCGATTCTGGTAGTAAAGACCCGACCTTTAATCTCCGCCAGCGATAGGCCACTGCTGTTTTTTCCTGTGTTCAACGGCGTTCGGTGCTTTTTTGAGTCAAGACGCTCTAGGCCCGAACCTTTGAGCAGGCTAGTCTTGGCACCTCTGATTGAGGATCTTCGATGATTGCAGGTATTTCTTCGCGTACCCCGCAGCAAGCGCTGGCCGCTTTGCTGGATCGTTACGCCCCCGCGCGTCTGTTGCTGATCGGCGCCAGCGAGTTCCCGGCACTGGAAGCGTTCAAGCTCGCGCACCCGGACAGCTGCGTTGCGCACGCGACGCCGGGCCCGTTGCCTGCCGAGTTGGCCGCACGCCGGTTTGACCTGGCGCTGGTTGTTGATTGCCTCGAACACTTGCCCAAACGCGACGGACTGAATTTGCTCGGAGGGATCCGCAACCTCAATGCCAGTCGCATCGCGGTGCTGGCGGACTTGCCGGCCAGCGGCTGGCAGGAAACCGATTTTTTCTCGCTGGCCCTGCAAGCCAGTGAGCGCTTCCAGCGCGATGATCAAGTGCTGACGCTGTTCACCTACGATCTACTTGACTACAAACAAGTGCCCGACTGGCTCAACGCTCGGTTTTGGGCCAATCCGGAAAACTTCGGGAAATATTGGTGGTAACGCAATGAGTACATCCATTTGCCCTTGCGGCAGCGGCACCCTGCTCGACGCCTGCTGCGGTCATTACCATGAGGGCCATCCGGCCCCCTGCGCCGAAGCCTTGATGCGTTCGCGCTACAGCGCTTACGTGTTGGGCCTGATCGACTATTTGGTGGCGACCACCCTGCCCGCACAACAGGCCGGCCTCGATCGTCAGTCCATCAGCGACTGGAGCGCGCAAAGCACCTGGCTGGGTCTTGAAGTGGAAAGCTCCGAGGTCTTTGGCGGACAGCCGGAACATGCGTTCGTCACCTTTACTGCGCGCTGGCATGACGGCAGTGGTGAACACAGCCATCGCGAGCGCTCCTCGTTTGTGCAGAACGCCGGCCATTGGTACTTCATTGACCCCACCGTGCCACTCAAGGCCGGGCGTAACGATGCATGCCCTTGCGCCAGCGGGCAGAAGTTCAAGAAGTGTTGCGCGGGGTATTTTGGCGCGTGAGATGACGCCAAAAGATCGCAGCCTTCGGCAGCTCCTAGATAGGAATGGCGTACACCCTGTAGGAGCTGCCGAAGGCTGCGATCTTTTAGGGCTAGACTGGGTCTCAAGGGAGAAACATCACCATGACCAGTCAACGGCACGCCTTACACCTCCTCACCCTGCTCCTGCTTCTGGGTCTCAGCGGTTGTGCGTCCTGGTTCGGCGACGATGAGCCGGAACCCCAAGTGCACCTGGTCAAGGTCGAAGTGGTGCGGGCCAAACTGCTGGAGCAAAAATTCCTGCTGCACTTTCGTATCGACAATCCCAACGACAGCGATCTGACCGTGCGAAGCCTGGAGTATCGTATTCACTTGGGCGACCTGCTACTGACCGAAGGCGAGCACGAGCATTGGTTTACAGTGGGCCCCAAGCGCAGCGCCTATTTCAAAGTGCCGATCCGCACCAACTTGTGGCCGAAGATCCGGGACGTGGTGAAACTGCTGAAAAAACCCGATCAGCCCATTCCCTATCGTTTGGAAGGTGAACTGGAAACCGGTTTATTCATCGCGCACTACGTGCACCTGGCGCGTAATGGCGTGATAATCCCCGCCGATTTAATTCCGGAGCAACACCGATGACTCAGCAACCCCATGTCCATGGCCCTGACTGCGCCCACGATCATGACCATCACGACCACCATGATCACGACCACGGCCATGTCCACGGCCCGAACTGCGGCCACGCTCACCAGGAACCGGTGCGCAACGCCCTGAAAGACGTTGGCCGTAACGACCCTTGCCCATGCGGCAACGGCAAGAAATTCAAGAAGTGCCACGGCGCTTGAGGCTTAGGAAGAATTTCTTCTTCGCCTGTTGAATTGCCTTCGCGAGCAAGCCCGCTCCCACAGGGTTTATGTCGATCACAAAACCAATGTGGGAGCGGGCTTGCTCGCGAAGACGGACTGATAGTCACCATCAGGTCAGGAACTGCGCAGTACTCGCCACAGTCGCATATTCCCCCTGCAAATTCCCCAACGACATCGCATGCACTTCCTCGGCTGAATGCGGGTTGCCGAAATAGTCGGCCTTGTCGAACGTAAAGCACGCATCCTCCGCCACCCACGCCTCAAACCCCAGATTACCGGCGGTTCGCGCCGTGGACTCCACCGAGTTGTGGGTCGCCACACCGACGATGACCAACTGATCGATCCCCGCCTCTCGCAACCTCGCCTCCAGCCCAGTCGCACAAAACGCATCCGGCACCTGTTTCTGGATCAACTGCTCGCCGGCCAATGGCTGGAATCGCTCCTGAAACTCAACCCCCGATTGCTGCGGCCAGAACACTGAATCAGGTGAGCGGGACAGGTGCTGCACATGAATCACTGGCCGCCGGGTCAGGCGCCAATGCCCAAGCAATTCGAGGATACGCTCCTCGGCCTGGGGATTATTTCGCCGACCGAGTTTGGGGTGCAGGATGCCTTTCTGTTGGTCGATGATGATCAGCGCTGCGTTTGTCTTAAGCTCCATGCCGACTTTTCCCATGCAGGGTCATTGAATTTCCTGTACTTCAGCATCACCTCCTCTTACCGGCAAGCCATCAAACGCAAAAGAAATAACCCCGCCGCCGCTTGCGCGCCCCCGTCCTGCTCACTAACGTAGCGCCTTTACTGACGCTACCCCCGCAGGAGCTTTGCCATGGCCTCGCCAGCCCTTACACATTTTCTTCCCCGGTTCGGCGTTGCCGCAGCAGTGGCCGGTGTTTTGAGCCTGACCGGTTGTCAGACCTGGAACACCCAGGACACCCTCCCGCCGACCACCGGCGTGCAGCCGCTCAAGGGGCTGGCGCAGAACGTTTCGGTGCGCCGTAATGCCATGGGCATGCCGCTGATCGAAAGCAACAGCTTCCATGACGCCTTGTTCGCCCTCGGCTACGTCCACGCCAGCGACCGCATCACGCAAATGGTCACCTTGCGCCTGTTGGCCCAGGGCCGTTTGGCGGAGATGTCCGGTTCGGACTTGCTCGATGCCGACCGCTACATGCGTGCAGTCAACCTGAAGAAAAGCGCCAGCGAGCTGTACAAGGCGTCGTCACCGCGCCTCAAACGTTTCTTCGAAGTCTATGCGCGCGGGGTCAACGCCTACCTGTTCCGCTACCGCGACAAGTTGCCAGCGGACCTCGCGGCCACTGGCTACAAGCCTGAATATTGGCAGCCAGAAGATTCGGCGCTGATTTTCTGCCTGCTGAACTTCAGCCAATCGGCCAACCTGCCGGAGGAAATCTCGTCGCTGGTGCTGGCCCAGACCGTCACCACCGACAAACTGGCGTGGCTGACGCCGTCCGCGCCTGACGAAAAACTGCCACTGGCTGAAAGCGAAAAACTTCAGGGCCTCAAGCTCAATGGGCAAATTCCGGGGCTGGCCGAGCTCAGCAAAGCCACCCGTCAACTGTCTGATCTGAACCTGCTGGGCGCCACGTCATCGAATAATTGGGCCATCGCCCCGCAACGCAGTCGCAGCGGCAAAAGCCTGTTGGCCAGCGATAGCCATGGTCCCCTGGGCGTGCCGTCGTTGTTCAGTTATGTGCAGATTCGTGCACCGAAGTACCAGGCCTCTGGCGTGACCATCGCCGGGCTGCCGATGGTGCTCGGTGGATTCAACGGCAAAGTGGCGTGGAGCATGACCGCGGTCATGGGCGACAACCAGGACGTGTTCCTGGAAAAAATCAAACGTCAGGGCAACGGACTGTCCTACGAGGTCGGCGGCAAATGGCAGCCGGTCGTCGTTCGCAACGAAACCTACTTCGTCAAAGGCCAGCGGCCGATTCGCGAAGCGGTGTACGAAACCCGCCACGGGCCAATGCTCAATAGCGCCCAAGGCACCGAGCTGGGTAATGGCTTTGGCCTGGCCCTGCAGACGCCGAGCTTCACCGACGACAAGACCCTTGACGCGTTTTTCGACCTGTCCCGGGCGCAGAACGTCGAGAAAGCATCGGACGCCAGCCGTGAAATCCGCGCCATCGCGCTGAATCTGGTGTTTGCCGACGCCAGCAACATCGGGTGGCAGGTCACCGGTCGTTACCCGAACCGTCGCGAAGGTGAAGGCCTGCTGCCATCGCCGGGCTGGGAAGGTCGTTACGATTGGGACGGTTACGCCGACCCGATGCTCCACCCCTACGACCAGGACCCGGCACAAGGCTGGCTCGGTACCGCCAACCAACGGGTCATTCCCCATGGCTATGGCATGCAACTTTCCAATTCATGGTCGACGCCGGAACGTGGCGAACGCTTGGCCGAACTGGCTGGCGCGGGCAAACACGACACGCGCAGCCTGATCAACATGCAATACGACCAGACCACGACCTTCGCCGCCAAACTAAAGAAAATGTTTGAAGCACCGGGCATGTCCCAACCGCTCAAACAGGCCATCGAAGCCTTGCCCGTCGCTGATCGTGGCAAGGCTCATGAGGCATTGGCACGCTTGATGGCGTTCGATGGCAAGCTCAGCGCGACCTCCTCCGACGCAGCGATCTATGAGCTGTTCTTGCAGGAAAGCACCAAGCAGATCTTCCTCGACGAACTGGGTCCGGAAAGCAGCCAGGCGTGGAAAGCGTTTGTCGCCAACGGCAATTTGTCCTACGCAGCGCAGGCCGATCACCTGCTGGGGCGCGAGGACAGTCCGTTCTGGGATGACACCCGCACGCCACAGAAAGAAGATAAACCGACGATCCTTGCTCGCAGCCTCGCGGCGGCAATCACCGCGGGCGACAGCCAGTTAGGCGGCGATCACAAAGCCTGGCAGTGGGGCAAACTGCACCGCTACGAATGGAAGAATGCCAGCGGCCAGACCGTGCGCGGTCCATTGGCGGCGGGCGGCGATCACACTACCCTGAACACCGCGGCATTCGCCTGGGGCCAGGACTTCAACACCACGCTGGCACCGGGCATGCGCTTTATTGTCGATTTCGGCCAGGCCGAACCGTTGATGGGGCAGAACGGCACTGGGCAATCCGGCAACCCGGCCAGTCCGAACTACCTCGACAGCATCGATCCATGGCTCAAGGGCCAGTACCTGAGCTTGCCCATGCAGCCGCAGAACTTTGACAAGGTTTACGGGAACAAACGGTTGACCCTGACACCTGGGAAGTAGGTTCGCCACCGGCCAACTGTGAGAGCGAGCCTGCTCGCGAAGGAGGTGTGTCAGTTAGCGATGATATTGACTGACACACTGCCTTCGCGAGCAGGCTCGCTCCCACATTGGAATGTGGTTTCCCCTGCACATCTCGACCCATTCTGGTGCGCAGCGATTACACCGTCACCGTCCGGGACGGGTGGACTCGATTCCCTTTGTGGGAGCGAGCCTGCTCGCGAAAGCGGTCTGTCAGAAGCATTGATATCGACCGACACGCCCGCTTCGCGAACAGGCTCGCTCCCATCTTGGTTTGCGACACCACGAACCAAGTTGGTGCAGCTATTTTTTAGTGCCCATTTTCGTGCACAATTCCGGCTCTGCCACTTCTCGTATCACCTTTTAAAACGCTTGTTCGGGACTCTGGTTCGGAAATTGCTACTTTCATTAGGTCTTACGCTTTCCAGTAACAATAATTCTGCGCCACAAGCGCTCATATTGGTTCTTAGGGATTTGAATAATGAAAAAAGCATTGCTGACCCTTTCCGCACTGGCGTTGTGCATGGCTGCCGGCTCCGCCATGGCAAAGGAATACAAAGAACTGCGTTTTGGTGTTGACCCTTCCTACGCTCCGTTCGAGTCGAAAGCGGCCGACGGTAGCCTGGTGGGCTTCGACATCGATCTGGGGAACGCGATCTGCGCCGAGCTGAAGGTCAAGTGCAAATGGGTCGAAAGCGATTTCGACGGCATGATTCCGGGCCTGAAGGCCAACAAATTCGACGGTGTGATCTCTTCGATGACCGTTACCCAGGCCCGCGAAAAAGTCATCGACTTCTCCAGTGAGCTGTTCTCCGGCCCGACGTCTTTTGTGTCCAAGAAGGGCTCCGGCATTACCGCAGATACCGCTTCGCTGAAGGGTAAAAAGGTCGGCTACGAGCAAGGCACCATCCAGGAAGCCTACGCCAAAGCCGTGCTGGACAAGGCTGGCGTGACCACTCAGGCCTACGCCAACCAGGACCAGGTCTATGCTGACCTGACGTCCGGTCGTCTGGACGCGTCGATTCAGGACATGCTGCAAGCCGAACTGGGCTTTTTGAAGTCGCCACAAGGCGCCGAATACGAAGTCAGCAAGCCAGTGGATGATCCACTGCTGCCAGCCAAAACGGCTGTCGGTATCTCGAAAGGTAACAAAGACCTCAAGGCACTTCTTGATAAAGGTATCAAAGCGTTACACGACGATGGCACCTACGCCACCATTCAGAAGAAACACTTTGGCGATCTGAATCTGTACAGCGGCAAATAATGCCCGGCGCCCATCTCGCGATGGGCGCTTTTTTCTTCCGATCAGGTTGCAGATTTATGTTCGAAAACCTATTACAAAACCTGGGGCTTTCAGCCTTCAGCCTCAAGGGCTTCGGTCCGTTGCTGATGCAAGGCACCTGGATGACCATCAAATTATCGGTGTTGTCGCTGTTGGTGGCCGTGTTGCTCGGTCTGCTGGGCGCCAGTGCCAAGCTGTCAAAAGTCAAACTGGTGCGGGTTCCGGCCCAGATGTACACCACACTGATTCGCGGCGTACCGGACCTGGTGCTGATGCTGTTGATTTTCTACAGCCTGCAAACCTGGCTGACGTCGTTTACCGACTTCATGGAATGGGAATACATCGAGATCAACCCGTTCAGCGCCGGGGTCATCACCCTGGGCTTCATTTATGGCGCGTATTTCACCGAAACCTTCCGTGGCGCGATCCTCGCGGTACCTCGTGGTCAGGTTGAAGCCGCCACCGCTTATGGCCTCAAACGCGGTCAGCGTTTTCGTATCGTGGTGTTCCCGCAGATGATGCGTTTTGCCTTGCCGGGTATCGGCAACAACTGGATGGTGATGCTCAAGGCGACCGCGCTGGTGTCGATCATCGGCCTCGCCGATCTGGTCAAGGCGGCCCAGGACGCCGGTAAGAGTTCCTATCAACTGTTTTACTTCCTGGTGCTGGCCGCGATGATTTACCTGCTGATCACCAGCGCTTCCAACGTCGTCCTGCGTTGGCTCGAACGCCGCTACGCCGCCGGTTCCCGGGAGGCCGTACGATGATCGAACTCTTGCAGGAATACTGGAAACCCTTCCTTTATACCGACGGCTACCACATCACCGGCCTGGCCATGACCATGTGGCTACTCAGCGCCTCGATCTTCATCGGTTTTCTGGTGTCGATCCCACTGTCCATCGCCCGAGTCTCGCCGCACTACTACATTCGCTGGCCGGTGCAGTTCTACACCTACCTGTTCCGGGGTACGCCGCTGTATATCCAGCTGCTGATTTGCTACACCGGCATTTACAGCCTGGCCGCCGTACGCGCCCAGCCTGTGCTGGATTCGTTTTTCCGCGATGCGATGAACTGCACCATCCTGGCCTTCGCCCTGAACACGTGCGCGTACACCACGGAGATCTTCTCCGGGGCGATTCGCAGCATGAACCATGGTGAAGTCGAAGCTGCGAAAGCCTATGGTCTGACAGGCTGGAAGCTTTATGCCTACGTGATCATGCCGTCTGCCCTGCGTCGCTCGCTGCCTTATTACAGCAACGAAGTGATTCTGATGCTGCACTCGACCACTGTGGCGTTCACCGCAACGATCCCGGACATCCTGAAAGTGGCGCGAGACGCCAACTCGGCAACGTTCCTGACCTTTCAGTCGTTCGGCATCGCCGCGTTGATCTATCTGACCGTGACCTTTGCGCTGGTCGGCCTGTTCCGTCTCGCCGAACGCCGATGGCTGGCGTTTCTCGGGCCGACCCACTAGGACCCGCTTTAGGAATAAAGAGACATGCGCCACACGATTCATGACCTGCTGGCCCCGCTGCCAGGGACCGCACGACAGATACACAGTTTCCATTTCGGCCCGGAGTCGGCCAAAGGCAAGATCTACATCCAGTCATCCCTGCACGCCGATGAAATGCCCGGCATGCTGGTCGCCTGGCACCTCAAGCAGCGTCTGGCAGACCTGGAAGCCGCTGGCCGCCTGCGCAGCGAAATCGTGCTGGTCCCGGTGGCCAATCCGGTCGGCCTGGAACAAGTGCTGATGGATGTGCCGCTGGGCCGCTATGAGCTGGAAAGCGGGCAGAACTTCAATCGTTGGTTCGTGGATTTGAGTGAAGAGGTCGGCAATGAAATCGAAGGCCAGCTCGGCGACGATCCACAGCACAACCTCAAACTGATCCGCGACAGCCTGCGCGGCGCCCTCGCCCGGCAGACCGCCGGCACTCAACTGCAATCCCAGCGCCTGACCCTGCAACGCCTGGCCTGCGATGCTGACATGGTGCTGGACTTGCATTGCGATTTCGAAGCGGTCGCGCACCTCTACACCACGCCTGAAGCCTGGCCCTTGGTCGAGCCGTTGGCCCGTTACATTGGAGCTGAAGCCAGTCTGCTGGCCACCGACTCTGGCGGTCAGTCGTTCGATGAGTGTTTCACCCTGCTCTGGTGGCAGTTGAAAGAACGCTTCGGCGAGCATTTCGATATACCGCTCGGCAGTCTCTCGGTCACCGTCGAATTGCGCGGCCAGGGTGACGTCAATCACCCTCTGGCCAGTCTCGACAGCCAGGCATTGATCGACTACCTGATTCATTACGGCGCAATCGACGGTGAACCGGCGCTGCTGCCCGAACTGCCCTACCCGGCCACACCGCTGGCCGGTGTCGAACCGGTGGCCACACCTGTGGGCGGGCTGCTGGTATTCACCGCGTTGCCGGGGGAATACCTCGAAGCCGGGCAACTGATCGCCGAAATCATTGACCCGATCAACGATCGCGTCACCCCTGTCCATTGCACCGCCGCCGGGTTGATGTACGCCCGTTCGCTGCGCCGCATGGCCACTGCCGGCATGGTGATCGCCCATGTCGCGGGCACCGAAGCCTATCGCAGCGGCTACCTACTTTCGCCTTGAGGATGCATGCCCCATGTACAAACTGACCATCGAAGGCCTGCATAAAAGCTATGGCGATCATGAAGTACTCAAAGGTGTTTCGCTCAAGGCCAACACCGGCGATGTCATCAGCCTGATCGGCGCCAGCGGCTCGGGCAAAAGTACCTTCCTGCGTTGCATCAACTTTCTGGAACAACCCAACGACGGCGCCATGAGCCTCGACGGCCAGAACGTCCGCATGATCAAGGACCGCCATGGCATGCACGTGGCCGATGCCGATGAACTGCAACGGATCCGCACCCGTCTGGCCATGGTGTTCCAGCACTTCAACCTGTGGAGCCACATGACGGTGCTGGAAAACATCACCATGGCGCCACGCCGGGTGCTGGGCTGTGACAAGAAAGAGGCCGAAGACCGTGCCCGCCGTTACCTCGACAAGGTCGGTCTGGCGGCACGGGTGGCGGATCAGTACCCGGCCTTTCTCTCGGGCGGCCAGCAACAGCGCGTTGCAATTGCCCGCGCACTGGCCATGGAGCCGGAAGTCATGCTGTTCGACGAACCGACTTCAGCGCTCGACCCTGAACTGGTGGGCGAAGTGCTCAAAGTGATCCAGGGTTTGGCTGAAGAAGGCCGGACCATGATCATGGTCACGCACGAAATGAGCTTTGCCCGAAAGGTGTCGAGCCAGGTGCTGTTTCTGCACCAGGGCTTGGTGGAGGAAGAAGGCGCGCCGGAAGACGTGCTCGGCAATCCGAAAAGTGAACGGCTGAAGCAATTCCTCAGCGGCAACCTGAAGTAAATCGGCAGCACACCTACAAATCCCTGTAGGAGCGAGCTTGCTCGCGAAGGACGTTAACGATGACGCGTTTTTCCAGAATAAACGCGTTGCTCTCAGGACCTTCGCGAGCAAGCTCGCTCCTACAAGTTCGCCAGCGGTAGGGTTTCAAGCAACGGGCGCGGGAGGCGGCTCATCCGGCAGGGTGGGCTCTCCGGGCTCCATAGGTTGTTCGTTTGGCGTATCGGGATCAGGCTGGCCGGGGATGCCCCCTGCCCCGCTGATAGGCGGATGTGCCAACAAGGACCAGGCCAAAACGCCAACCTGATTGGGCTCAAGCCTTGCCAGTTCGGCACTTATTCGTGGATCGATCTTCATACAGCACTCCTGAGCAATGGCCCGTTCCGCTGTACGCGAACCGGGCAGTACACCCCAATAGAGTGTCTACCTGCTCAAGAATTCCCGCCAGTTACCAGATGAATGGATCAGGTGCGTGGCAGGGTGACGCCGAGCTGGCCCTGATACTTGCCACCACGGTCCTTGTAGGAGACTTCGCACTCTTCGTCGGATTCGAAGAACAACATCTGTGCCACGCCTTCATTGGCGTAGATTTTCGCCGGCAGGGTCGTGGTGTTGGAGAATTCCAGGGTCACGTGGCCTTCCCACTCTGGCTCAAGCGGCGTCACGTTGACGATAATGCCGCAGCGCGCGTAGGTGCTTTTACCGAGGCAGATGGTCAGCACGTTGCGCGGAATGCGGAAGAACTCCACGGTGCGCGCCAGGGCGAACGAGTTCGGCGGAATGATGCAGACGTCACTCTTGACGTCGACGAAGCTCTTCTCGTCGAAGTTCTTCGGATCGACGGTCGCCGAATTGATGTTGGTGAACACCTTGAATTCATCGGCGCAACGCACGTCGTAGCCATAGCTCGACACACCGTAGGAAATCACTCGGTCGGCGCCTTCACCGCGCACCTGGCGCTCTACGAAGGGCTCGATCATGCCGTGCTCTTGCGCCATGCGGCGAATCCACTTGTCCGATTTGATGCTCATGGCGGGTGTCCTGAATAGCGAGGTGGAAAAATTCTGTCCGGCATCTTACCGGGGCGCGCCGCCGGGTTCAAAGTCCGGGGCGCAAATCTTGCCGATCCCCGGTAAATTGCGGGGCTGGCGCGCAAATTGACGGACCGTCAGTCATGAAAACAGAGAAACCTTCGCAAGAAGCATTGGCACGTTCCGGAAAAAGGGTTAAGGTGGCGCCACTGTGCTGCTTGTGTCACTGAGAATCTCTACACGATATGTTGAATTTCGATCCAACCATCTACAAGAATTTTTCCTGCTCTTTGCACTCAGTCTCGGCCAGGGTTCTTCCTGAGTCGCAGTTATCTTTGTTCAAGGAGTTACACCATGTCTAATCGCCAAACCGGTACCGTTAAGTGGTTCAACGATGAAAAAGGCTTCGGCTTCATCACTCCACAATCCGGTGACGACCTGTTCGTTCACTTCAAAGCTATCCAATCCGACGGCTTCAAAAGCCTGAAAGAAGGCCAACAGGTTTCTTTCATCGCTACCCGCGGTCAGAAAGGCATGCAAGCTGAAGAAGTTCAAGTTATCTAACTTGTACTTGCTTTAGTAAAAGGCCCCGCCCTCAAAAGCGGGGCTTTTTTGTGCCTGTGTGTTTTACAGGTACAAAAAGATCGCAGCCTTCGGCAGCTCCTACAGAATGTACGCCAATCCAATGTAGGAGCTGCCGAAGGCTGCGATCTTTTAATCTTGGCGTCTTACCAGGTCACGCCAAACCCTGCCGTATACCGCGTCTTGCTCAGATCAGCTTCTTCGCTACCGGTGATGATGTGCTTCTCGGCCTTCAGATTCAGCGACGCCCACTCGGTGACCTTGTAGCGCAGCCCCGTCTCGGCATCCAGCGCATAATCGGCCACGCCGGATAATGGCTTGGCGACTTCGCCATTGGTGAAGAACTCGACGCGCTTGCCAATCAGGTAGCGGTTGTAATCCCACTTCATCGCCAGGGAATAGAAGTTCTCCTTGCTGCCATCGGCGAACTCATAGTCCGTGCGATTGACCAGCGAGCCCAGGGAGAATGCGCCCAATTCGTCGTCCCAGAACTGATAACCCGGACCGGTACCGACGGTGCGCTGACGGGAAAGGTCTTCGACCGTGTCGTGCTTGTAGACCAGACGACCTTGCCAGAACCATTTATCGGTCAGGAAGCGGTCAAGGGAGTACTCGGCCCGCCAGTTGTTCGTGGTGACCACGTCATCCTGGAATTCACGGTTGTACTCACCTTCCGCGGTATGTCGCCATCGACCATGACGCGCAGTGGTCTTGAAGTCGATGTCGTAGTCATCGGTGTCCTTTTCCGCCCGCTGATAATCCAGCGCGGCATCGATATTCCCCTTCCACACCAGATCCTCGACCACAGGCTTAGGCTTGAGAATCTGCTGGATACTCGCGAGCTCAACGGTCTTGGGGGCTTCACCGTTGGCCAGGATCACCTTGCCGTCGCCTGCCGCATGCAGCGACTTGGCTTTCTCGCCGGTGTAGGCATCCTGCTTGACCAGCAGTTCCTGATCGCTTTCCAGGGTCTTGACCTGCTTCCAGTCGATAGGAATCGCACCGGCGTAATCGGTCTGGATCAACAGTTTGCCACCATCGAAAAGAGTGATCTTGCCACTCAGTTTGTCACCGTTCTTCAACCAGACAGTATCGGCGAGCAACGGCGTGGAAGCGCTCAAGACAGCGAGGCATAGCAGGGTTCTGGACACCATAAGCAAACACGGGCTCAAGATTGCGAAAAAAAGTCGGCATTATCCGCAGGAATAAGGCCCTAGCAAGGACTGACCCGACTATTTCTATTGAGTTCATTTCTGCAGGAGCAGCCGGTCGACGCTCGATTGCTGCGATAAACTTTAAATTGACGGATCCTCCAGAGCATCCCGTCATCGTTAACGCCCATCGCGAGCAAGCTCGCTCCTACAGGAACCCAGGACGTGACCGACGCAACCACCGAACCCGAAAGCGCGGCGCAAATCCGACGCACGGCGCTCTACCTGACATTGGCCCAAGTCCCCGAGGGCAAAGTCGTCAGTTACGGCCAACTCGCTGAACTGGCGGGCCTGGGCCGCGCCGCCCGCTGGGTCGGGCGAACACTGAGCCAATTGCCGGGCGACAGCAAACTACCCTGGCACCGTGTACTCGGCGCCGGCGGGCGTATCAGCCTGCCTGTTGGCAGCCCTTCAGGGGATGAACAACGCGCGCGTTTGCGCATGGAGGGCGTCAGTATCCTGAATAATCGTGTTGATATTCAGCGCCATGGCTGGCGTCCGGTGGACCACAGCGGTTAGAGTGCGCGCTTTGTTTCCGTAACTCTTGAGGCAGACTCCAGCCCATGCCCCGTAAAACCTGGCGCGCCGCGCTCGCCGCCTATGCCAGCCCTTCAACGCTCGTGCTGTTGTTGCTCGGCTTCGCCGCAGGCCTGCCCTACATGCTGGTGTTTTCGACACTGTCGGTCTGGCTGCGTGAAGCCGGCGTGGCTCGCGAAACCATTGGCTATGCAAGCCTGATCGGCCTGGCCTACGCCTTTAAATGGGTTTGGTCACCGCTGCTCGACCAATGGCGCCTGCCATTGCTCGGCAAACTCGGTCGACGACGCTCCTGGCTGGTCCTTTCCCAGGCACTGGTTATTCTCGGTTTGATCGGGATGGGCTTCTGCGACCCGCAAAAGCATTTGTCCTGGCTGATCGCTATCGCGGTAGTCGTTGCGTTCGCCTCGGCGACGCAAGACATCGCCATCGACGCCTATCGCCTGGAGATTGCTGAAGACAACCGACAAGCCGCACTGGCCGCCAGCTATATGTCGGGTTATCGGATTGCCGCGCTGCTGGCCACCGCCGGCGCGCTGTTCTTTGCCGAGGGTTTCGGCTCCACCGGCTTCAACTACAAGCATTCAGCCTGGGCCGGCACTTACGTGCTGTTTGGCGCCCTGATGGTGCCTGCGCTGCTGACCTCGTTGTTCATGCGCGAACCGCCGGTGCCGCTGCGCACTCAGTTGCAGGCCGGGCGCTACAGCTTTGTGCATCAACTGGCGTCGGTGTTCGTGCTGATCGTATTGCTGATTTCCGTGCCAGCCATGTTCACCCAGCTCTACTACACCGATTTCGCCAGCGTGTTGTTTAAAGGCGTGAGCTTGCTCGACCTGCTTCTCGAAGACCGCGCATTCCTGCGGGCGATCCTCTACACCATGCTCACAGCCTTGTGCCTGTCGTCCATGGGCCGCCGCGGCCTGGCACCGGTGCTGACACCGGTCAACGATTTCATTCTGCGTTACCGCTGGCAGGCTCTGCTGCTGCTGGGACTGATCGCCACCTATCGGATGTCCGATACGGTGATGGGCGTCATGGCCAACGTTTTCTACATCGATCAAGGTTTCACCAAGGATCAGATTGCCAGCGTCAGCAAGATCTTCGGCCTGATCATGACCCTGGTCGGCGCCGGCATGGGCGGCCTGTTGATCGTGCGCTTCGGCATCCTGCCGATTCTGTTCATTGGCGGCGTTGCGTCAGCCGCCACCAACTTGCTGTTCCTGATGCTCGCCGACATGGGCGCCAACCTGAACATGCTCATTCTCACCATTTCCCTGGACAACTTCAGCTCGGGCCTGGCGACCTCGGCGTTCGTCGCCTACCTGTCGAGCCTGACCAACCTCAAGTTCTCCGCCACCCAATACGCCCTGCTCAGCTCGATCATGCTCTTGCTGCCACGCCTGATCGGCGGCTACTCGGGTGTCATGGTGGAGAAATTCGGCTATCACAACTTCTTCCTGATTACCGCCTTGCTGGGCGTTCCGACACTGCTGCTGATCGCCCTGCACTGGTTCCAGGAGAGCCGCCGCGCAGGTCCGACCCCTAAACCAGAGCCGGTTCCGACGCAGGTGGTGGAAGAGTCGTAGGCTCTTTACGCAGGATGCATCGCAAAGAGCGGCGCGATTCCCGCCCTCCCGCCACACCGCCGACCGCACGCCTGTACGTCGGCGGATCTCGCCCGTACAATGCTCCGTCATTTCTCGTCATCAGCAACCGACAACGGCCAACCATGCGCACCAGTCAATTTTTGCTCGCCACACAGAAAGAAACGCCTTCCGACGCGGTCGTGATCAGCCATCAGCTGATGCTGCGCGCCGGCATGATCCGCAAACTCGCCTCGGGCCTGTACACCTGGCTGCCGATGGGCTTGCGAGTGATGCGCAAGGTCGAAGCCGTCGTTCGCGAAGAAATGAACGCCGCCGGCTCTCTCGAAGTGTTGATGCCGAGCACTCAACCGGCTGAGCTGTGGCAGGAATCCGGTCGCTGGGAAGAATACGGCCCTGAATTGCTGCGTTTCAAGGATCGCCACGGTCGCGACTTCTGCGCCGGCCCGACCCACGAAGAAGTCATCACCGACCTGATGCGCAACGAGTTGAGCAGCTACAAACAGCTGCCAATCAACCTGTATCAGATCCAGACCAAATTCCGTGACGAAATCCGTCCACGCTTCGGTTTGATGCGCGGCCGCGAATTCATCATGAAGGACGCCTACTCCTTCCACGCGGACCAGGCTTCGCTGCAGGTCACTTACGACCGCATGCACCAGGCGTACTGCAACGTGTTCACCCGTCTGGGCCTGAAGTTCCGTCCCGTTGAAGCCGACAACGGCTCGATTGGCGGCGCCGGCTCCCACGAGTTCCACGTTCTGGCCGAATCCGGCGAAGACGATATCGTCTTCAGCAACGGTTCCGACTACGCCGCGAACATCGAGAAAGCTGAAGCCGTGCCGCGCGAAACCTCCCGCGCACTGCCTGCCGAAGAGCTACGCCTGGTCGACACCCCGAACGCCAAGACCATCGCGCAACTGGTCGAAGGCTTCAACCTGCCGATCGAGAAGACCATCAAGACCCTGGTGGTTCACGCTGAAGAGCAGGGCAAGCTGATTGCCCTGATCATCCGTGGCGACCATGAGCTGAACGAAATCAAGGCCGCCAACCAGCCTGGCGTCGCCAGCCCGCTGGTCATGGCGTCCGAGTCCGAACTGCGCGACGCCATTGGCGCCGGCGCCGGCTCCCTTGGCCCGTTGAACCTGCCACTGCCAATCATTATCGACCGTTCCGTCGAACTGATGAGCGACTTCGGTATCGGTGCCAACATCGACGACAAGCACTACTTCGGCGTGAACTGGGAGCGCGATCTGCCGGTTCCGACCGTTGCCGACCTGCGCAACGTTGTCGCCGGCGATCCTAGCCCTGACGGCAAAGGCACGCTGGAAATCAAGCGAGGCATCGAAGTCGGGCACATCTTCCAGCTGGGCAACAAGTACAGCAAAGCGATGAAGTGCGAAGTGCTGGGCGAGAACGGCAAGCCGGTCACACTGGAAATGGGCTGCTACGGCATCGGCGTTTCCCGCGTGGTGGCTGCTGCCATCGAGCAGAACAACGACGCCAACGGAATCATCTGGAGCGACACATTGGCGCCGTTCCAGGTCGCACTGGTGCCACTGCGCTACGAAACCGAGCAGGTTCGCGAAGCCACCGACAAACTGTACGCAGAACTGACGGCTGCCGGTTTCGAAGTGCTGCTGGATGATCGTGACAAAAAGACCAGCCCGGGCATCAAGTTCGCGGACATGGAGCTGATCGGCATTCCTCACCGGATCGTGGTCAGTGACCGCGGCCTTGCCGAAGGCAATCTGGAATACAAGAGCCGCACTGAGCCCGACGCGCAAGCGCTGCCGGTCGCTGACGTGCTGTCCTTCCTCCAGGCCCGTATCCGCCGCTGACACCAGATAGAGAAGTCATGTTCAAGCGAAACACCTTAGGCCTCGGTGGTGCCGCCCTGTGCGGCACCCTGCTGGTCAGCGGCTGTGCCAATCACATGTCACAACGCAATGAGCACGAGGAGCGCGTCGAGCGAAAACTGCTCGACCACAGCCTGCAGATCGATGTCGGCGAGCCCAAGATGCTTGAGCTTCCGCAACGCCGGGTGAAAATTCACGAACAGAAGACGTTTGAAATCACCGAGTTCGAAGTCACGCGTCGCTATGACCGCTACACGCCCTACCAACCCTGGCGGGAGATCTACGAGATTCCGCTGGGCGCGGTGGCCGTGGTCGCCGGTATCGGTGCGAATGTGGTCAACGTGTTCGCTCTCGGCAATCTGCCAGACAGCGTGACGAAGGACTGGCTCAGCTATGGTATCGCCGGGCTCAACCCGTTCATGAACGTGCAGTCTCATGGCCGCGCGCAACAGAACCTGGCGGGCATCGACGAAGTTCAGCGCGACAAACGCACCGAATACTCGAGCCTGCCCTGGAGCGAACGTCCGGTTGAGGTCAAGGCCGGCAAGGAAACCTTCGAACTGACCACCGACAAAAACGGCGTATTGCGCCTGAACCTGTTGGACAGCCCGTTCGCCGAACATGACATCAATCATTTAAGCCGACTGCTGATCAGGGTCGAAGACAGCCAGGGCGATGTGCGCACCGACTCATCCCTGGCGATCAGCAGCTCATTGCGTGGCAAGCTGCTGGAAGCCCACGGGTTGATTTACGATGACCTCGAAGACGATGAAGTGAGCCAGTGGGTGCACCGGGTCAAACGTCTGTCGGAGCTGGGTCTGGAAGAAGAAGCCAGTGAGCTGGAACAGAGCCTGATCGAACTGACGCGCAACGATCCGGAGTTGCAGACGGAATTTCTCAAGTCGTTGACCAAGAATGCCGGGCGACTGGTGGCGGATCCGGGACCGAATTAAGCCCCTTAAAAGATCGCAGCCTTCGGCAGCTCCTACAAGGGAGCGCACTCCGATGTAGGAGCTGCCGAAGGCTGCGATCTTTTGCTTTTTCAGTCCTACCGCTCAAACAACTCCATCTGCTCAAACCCACCCCGCAAATCCTCCAGCCGCACCCCTACCCCCAACAATCGCACCGGTTTCCCGCCCCGATTGAAGGCCTGGGTCAGCAACAACTGATAGCTGCCCAAATCCCGCCCTGCCCCGGCTTGCTCCAGCGTGGTCTGGGTGAAGTCATGGAATTTTACTTTGACGAACGGTTTGCCCGGCCGATAGCTACTGTCGATCCGCGCCATGCGACTACTCAGGGTTTCCAGCAACTCGGGCAGCTTATCCAGGCAACTGACCAGATCCGGCAAGTCCACGTCATAGGTGTTCTCGACACTGATCGACTGCCGACGACTGTCGTTGTGCACCAGCCGATCATCGATCCCACGCGCCAGGCTCCAGAGACGCTCACCGAAACTGCCAAACTCTCGCACCAATGCCAACTTGTCCCACTCGCGCAAATGCGAGCAATCGACGATGCCGAGCCTGCCCAGCTTATCGGCGGTGACTTTGCCAACTCCGTGCAACTTGCTGACAGGCAAGCCACTGACAAAGTCCTCGACCTGATCCGGCGTGATAACGAACAAACCGTTGGGCTTTTTCCAGTCGCTGGCGATCTTGGCGAGAAACTTGTTCGGCGCCACGCCGGCCGAGACGGTGATGTGCAGCTGATTGGACACTCGCCGCCGGATGTCCTGGGCAATTCGCGTGGCGCTGCCGCCGAAATGTGCACTGTCCGATACGTCGAGGTAGGCCTCATCGAGAGAAAGCGGCTCGATCAGATCGGTGTAATCGCGAAAGATCGTATGAATTTCCTTCGACGCTTCTCTATAGGCGTCCATCCGCGGTTTGACGATGGTCAGGTCCGGGCACAGCTTCAGGGCATGCCCGGAAGACATGGCCGAGCGCACACCGTACGCCCGCGCCTCATAGTTGCAGGTGGCGATCACCCCGCGCCGATCCGCCGAACCGCCCACCGCCAAAGGTTTACCGGCCAGGCGCGGGTCATCACGCATCTCGATCGCCGCGTAGAAGCAGTCACAGTCGACGTGGATGATTTTTCGCTGGGTCATATAAAAGCGGTGTTCATGGCGATGAAAAGGAGTCATAGCGTGCCGGATAGGCAGTATCTCACTGGCAACTGTATATAGCACCAGTAGTCTGAATGTTCTTTTCTACGCGTAGGAAAAGTACCGGATGAATTTATTTTATCAATCGACAAGCTCATCCCAATAGAGCTGCAAGCCTTGCCACGTCTGCCTTACAGCCGATAACGCCTCCTCGTTTTTTATGCTAAGCGATTGAACCAGAAGAGTTTTATCCAGATTGAAGGTTGACAGCCCCGCGATCCTCTGTAGAATGCCGACACACAGACGCGGGATGGAGCAGTCTGGTAGCTCGTCGGGCTCATAACCCGAAGGTCGTCGGTTCAAATCCGGCTCCCGCAACCAAACATCAAAAAAGGCTACTCGAAAGAGTGGCCTTTTTTGTGCGTGTCTGTTTTGTAAAAAAACGACGTGCACATCCGATCGTGCGCGGAAATGAGAAATCGTTCTGATTCCGAAACTTAAGACGCCCCTATGACCGTTCGCCACTCTTTTACGCTTATTTGACCCTATTCAGGATTAACGGTTGACACCCCGGCGTATCTCTATAGAATGCCGCCACACAGACGCGGGATGGAGCAGTCTGGTAGCTCGTCGGGCTCATAACCCGAAGGTCGTCGGTTCAAATCCGGCTCCCGCAACCAAACATCAAAAAAGGCTACTCGAAAGAGTGGCCTTTTTTGTATCTGTTGAAAAAGTCCTTTCGCAACAATGATCTGTCACTCTGTAGTGAACCGTTCGGGATCACCACCGCTCTGAGATCAGACTATGCTGAATCGCAGGCAGGCCCCTCTACGACTGATGACGTGCCGTCGCCTAATACCGGTGAGAGGCGTTAATATTTGTGATTATTTTTTTCTACAGGGATTGGTAACTTGACTCGATACCCCCATCCTGTCGCGCACAATCCAAGAGGTGATTGATGCGCGCCAACTCGTCTGATTCACAAGACACCGTCACAGCGACACAACCGATCAAAGCCGAGCGCCTGCGCCTGCTTGATCGAATCAGCAAATACCGTCAGCCCATCGGCTTGGCCGTCACGTTGCTGTTGTTCGCTATCGCGTTGATTGCCTGTCGCCATCTGTTGAGCGAGCTGGACCTGTACGCTCTGCACGACTCGATTCTTGAAGTACCTAAACCGGCGTTGCTCGGCGCGCTGGGCGCGACCGTGGTCGGTTTCATTGTTCTGCTGGGCTACGAGTGGTCGGCCAGCCGCTATGCCGGCGTGACGCTGGCACCGCGAACACTGGCACTGGGCGGCTTCACCGCGTTCGCCATTGGCAATGCGATTGGCCTGTCGATGCTGTCGGGTGGCTCGGTTCGCTACCGTTTATATGCACGACATGGCCTGGGCGCCGCTGAAGTCGCGCACATGACGTTGTTCGCCAGCCTCTCACTCGGCTGTGCCCTGCCCCCGCTCGCCGCCCTGGCGACCCTCAGCGACCTGCCTGCCGCCTCTTCGGCGCTGGGTCTGTCCGAGATATTGCTGGGCTCGATTGCCGTGGCGTTACTGCTGCTGTTCTCGGTCCTGGCCATCGGCATTTACCGCCGTCGCCTGCCGGACCAGCCTTACCCGGATAACCTGCTGGTCAAGGTCGGACGCCGCACCTTGCGCCTGCCGGGCCGCCGACTGACCTTTCTGCAACTGATCATCACGGCCCTGGACGTGGCTGCTGCCGCGACGGTGCTCTATCTGTTGCTGCCCGAAGCACCGCCCTTCGGCGCATTCCTGCTGGTGTACCTGCTGGCGTTGGCCGCTGGCGTGCTCAGCCATGTGCCCGGCGGCGTCGGGGTGTTCGAAGCGATTCTGCTGGCCGCCTTCTCCGACACACTCGGCGCGGCACCGCTGGCGGCTGCCCTGCTGCTCTATCGCCTGATCTATGTGGTGCTGCCGTTGCTGGTGGCCTGCGTGTTCCTGCTGATCAACGAAGGTCAGCGCCTGTTTCAGTCGCGCCAGTCCTTGAGGGTTGCGTCTGGCCTCGCGGCGCCGATTCTCGCGGTGCTGGTGTTCCTGTCCGGCGTGGTACTGCTGTTCTCTGGGGCAACGCCGGAAATCGACACCCGCCTGGAGCACATCGGTTTTCTGATCCCGCATCGATTGGTCGACGCCTCGCACTTCGGCGCCAGCCTGATCGGTGTTCTTTGCCTGCTGCTGGCCCAGGGCCTGCGTCGGCGACTGTCGGCCGCGTGGATGCTGACCACCATTCTGTTGCTGGTCGGCGCCCTGCTCTCTTTGCTCAAGGGTTTCGACTGGGAAGAAGCCTGCCTGATGACCCTGACCGCGAGCCTGCTGGGGGTTTTCCGGCGCTCGTTCTATCGCGCCAGCCGCCTGACCGAAGTGCCGTTCTCGCCGCTGTATCTGGTGTCCAGCCTTTGCGTACTCGGCGCGTCGATATGGCTGCTGTTGTTTGCCTATCAGGACGTTCCGTACAGCCATCAACTCTGGTGGCAGTTCACCCTCGATGCCGACGCCCCTCGCGGATTGCGCTCACTGCTCGGCGCCGCCGTGCTGTTGGTGGTGGTGTCTCTGACCTGGCTGTTGCGCACCGCGCGCCCGGTGATCCACCTGCCGACACCGGAAGAACTGGACCGCGCAGTGAAGATCCTCATGGCCTCCGCCCAACCGGATGGTGGCCTGGCGCTGACCGGTGACAAGGCGCTGTTGTTTCACCCTAACGACGAGGCGTTCCTGATGTACGCCCGCCGTGGCCGCAGTCTGGTGGCGCTGTATGACCCGATCGGCCCGACCCAGCAACGGGCGGAAATGATCTGGCAGTTCCGCGACCTCTGCGACATCCATCACGCCCGCCCTGTGTTCTATCAAGTGCGCGCCGAGAACCTGCCGTACTACATGGACATCGGCCTGACCGCGATCAAGCTCGGCGAAGAAGCCCGGGTCAATCTGCAGCGCTTTGATCTCGAGGCCAAGGGCAAAGAGATGAAGGACCTGCGCTACACCTGGAATCGTGGCACCCGCGATGGTCTGTCGCTGGAGATCCATGAGCCCGGGCAAGCGCCGATGGATGAGCTCAAGGTGATTTCCGATGCCTGGCTGACCGGTAAAAATGTGCGCGAGAAAGGCTTCTCCCTCGGCCGTTTCAGCGATGATTACCTCAAACACTTCCGCGTCGCGGTGATTCGCTTTGAAGGACGCCCAGTGGCATTCGCCAACCTGCTCGAGACCTACGGCCACGATTTGGCCAGCCTCGACCTGATGCGCGCGCACCCGGACGCCCCTAAGCTGACCATGGAGTTCATGATGGTCGGCCTGATACAGCATTATAAAAATCATGGATATGCACGGTTCAGCCTGGGCATGGTGCCGCTGTCGGGGCTTCAACCCCGTCGGGGCGCGCCACTGACTCAGCGTCTGGGCTCGATGGTTTTCCGCCGTGGTGAGCAGCTCTACAACTTCCAAGGTTTGCGCCGCTTCAAAGACAAATTCCAGCCTGACTGGGAACCCCGTTATATGGCCGTGCCCGCCGGACTCGATCCGCTGGTCGCCCTGGCCGATACTGCTGCCCTGATTGCGGGCGGCTTGACTGGATTGGTGAAACGCTGATGATTCAACGCTCCTTGCGGTACGTACTGGCCACACTGGTAGTGCTGGCCCTGATTCTCGGTGGCGGGTACTGGTACCTGAAACGTCCGGCACCGGCACCGACGCTCGAATTGCTGACACCGGTCGATGGCGCCGTCATGACCCGCGTAATTCCCGGTACCACGCCGAAGGCCCAAGTGCTGGTAGCGGTCAATGAAGACCAGAAGCTCAGCGACCAACAACTGATGACCCTGAGCCGCTCCGCCTCGGCGCAGATTGTTCAAGTGATTCTGCCCAAAGAATGCCTGCTGCAAAGTCGTGCGCTGCAATCGGCCCTGCGAGAACTCAAAGGCCCGGCCACCCTGGTCAGTGGCATCGGCCCTGGTGCCGTGCTGGCGTGGCGCTGGTTGTCCGAGCAGAAGAACGACAAGGCCCAGGCCGTTTCCGTCGATCTGGCGCTGGAAAAACCCGGCTGCACCCACCTGCTGCCGAAAAGCGCCGCCCACGGGCATTGGCTGGTGGCCTGGAACGACAACCCGGACGACGCCAGCGCGGGCTTCGTGCGAGACCAACCCAACGCCGAAACCAGCATCAGCGACTACGACATCAACTTGCCGCAGGTGCTGAACAACGAACTGCGCAAGATCCTCGTCGGCGGCGACAAAGCCGCTGGCGGCCTGCAGATTCCGGTGGTCGAAGTCCCGGCCGGCCAGGCCAAGGACACCGTCACCCTGTTCCTGTCCGGTGATGGCGGCTGGCGCGACCTGGATCGCGACGTCGCGGGCGAGATGGCGAAGATCGGCTACCCGGTCGTCGGGATCGACACCCTGCGCTACTACTGGCAACACAAGAGCCCGGAGCAAAGCGCCCTGGACCTCGCCGAACTGATGCAGCACTACCGGCAGAAATGGGGCACCAAGCGCTTCATCCTGACCGGCTACTCCTTCGGCGCCGACGTCCTCCCGGCGATCTACAACCGGCTGGCCGAGTCGGAACAACAGCGCGTCGATGCAATCATCCTGTTGGCCTTCGCCCGCACCGGCAGCTTCGAAATCGAAGTCGAAGGCTGGCTCGGCAACGCCGGTAAAGAAGCCGCCACCGGCCCGGAAATGGCCAAGCTGCCGCCCGAGAAAGTGGTGTGCATCTACGGTGAAGAAGAAGTCGATGAAAGCGGCTGCACCGACAAGACCGCGGTAGGCGAAGCGATGAAACTGCCTGGCGGCCATCACTTCGACGAAAACTACCCGGCGCTGGCCCAGCGTCTGGTGGACATCATCGTCAAACGGCAAGCCAAGGATGAGGCGACGGCTCAGGAGTGATCTGAACCCCGCCGAACAAAAAAAGCCCTCGCTGCCTCACGGTAGCGGGGGCTTTTTCATTCCAACTGACATCACAGATCCACTGTAGGAGCGAGCTTGCTCGCGAAAAACCTGAGAACTCCTCGGGGTATCAAGCTAACCGCGTTATCGTTGACGATCATCGCGAGCAAGCTCGCTCCTACAGGTATGCCCTTTGGCCTCAAGGGTTTTGTCGTTAGAGCCGACGCTCTGTCGCGTCGTAGACCTCTTCGTCACGAATGCGATTCGCCGCCACAGCTCCCAATAGATCCAGATCCTTCTGAACCTCCGGATGATAGATCACGCCCCAAACCATCCACAGCTCCTTTAGTCTTTCCTGGCGTACCGTGCCCGCATATCGTCATGGCTGACTGCCTTGGTCTCATCAAAACCGGTCAGGCGTTCCCGAGCGGCTACTTCAATCCGAAGGTCATCCAGCTCGTCGAGCATTTCCTGATACGCATCGACATTGATAATTACCGCAGCCGGTTGATTGTCTTTGAAGATAACCAGGCGCTCAGTGGTGCGACTGGAAATCTCCTTGAGCCTCGCGCTGAAGCCCCTGACCATGGCAGTCACCGATATGGCTTGGTCAGCACGCTCTAATAATGCCGTCATACTCACCTCTCTACCTACTCGTGCAAATTTGAACACACTGTTCTACGCAGAGTATTGCGTCGAATTCGACATACCGCAAACTGTAGAAAACGCGAGTCTCCTTCCAGCGATCGTAAAATTGCTCGCCGCGTTTACTTTCGTTTACCAAAGGTGTCGCAATATCGGATGACGCCCACAGACCTTGTAGGCAAACTCCGAATCGTGCTTTTTGGGCACTTTGATGCCTTGTTGCGCTTTTCTTCGACGGGATACTCTCCGGACGTCGCTGACCATTCAGCGATCGGGTGTGGTAACCCGGCGAGTAAAGGCGCAACAGCTTCCCTTCACGAATGCAGTCGGATGTATGGCTGTGATTCTGTGTTATGGCGGCTGTGCGTGGGACGCTTTCGGGCGTGCCGGTCTCCTTGGCTCCCGGTTTACCACCCTGCGCACAGCTGCCTCCCATTCGTGTGGTAACGAATGCAGCAGCTCCCTATGTCAAGGAGCAAGACTATGAACAAAACAAATCCGCCCGAAACGTCAGAACTGAAAACCATCGGCCTCACCCCTCTCATCTACTGCTCAAACCAACCGCTGTTCCATGTCACCCGAGACGTTCCCCTCGGCGATGCGTTAGCCATGGCTTCTGATTTTCTGTTCCTTGCCAAAGAACTGACCAGAGATGCTGCCTTTAACCGTGATACCGACCGACATATCTGGGCCGCGCATTATCTGACGGCGATGAGCAAGGCAGTGGTAGATGATGTGGTTAAGGTGCTCGAGCGACCTGCTCGGACTACGACTGAATCTAAAAACTAACGGCTTGAGTGCAGCGGGCACCGAATTCCCCTGTAGGAGCGAGCTTGCTCGCGAGAAACCCAAAGGCGCCGCGGGTTTGCCGGTTTCACGCGTTATCGTTCACGACCTTCGCGAGCAAGCTCGCTCCTACAGTATTCTCGTCAGTTCGGAGCATCAGACACAAAAAAGCCCCCGCTGCCTTCATGGCAAACGGGGGCTTTTTGATGGGGCTTACATCTCTACTTGTGTACCCAGCTCAATCACCCGGTTCAGCGGCAGATTGAAGAAACGCAGGTTGCCGTTGGCGTTCTGCAACATGAAGGCGAACAGCCCCTCACGCCAGCGAGCCATGCCTTCTAGCTTGGAGGCGATCACCGTCTCGCGACTGAGGAAGTAGGTGGTGCGCATCGGACTGAAATCCAGGTCATCCAGATGACACAGCTTCAACGCCTGCGGTACGTCTGGTTCGTCGACGAAGCCGAAGTGCAGGATCACCCGGAAGAAACCTTCGCCGTAGGAATCGACCTCGAAGCGCCGGGATGCAGGTACTCGCGGAATGTCTTCGTACACCACCGTCAGCAGTACCACTTGCTCGTGCAGCACCTGGTTATGCAGCAGGTTGTGCAACAGCGCATGCGGCACGGCGTCCGGGCGTGCGGTCAGGAACACTGCAGTGCCCTGGACGCGATGCGGTGGTTGCACGGCGATGCTGCTGATGAAGATCGGCAGTGGCAATCCACCCTCATCGAGACGCTCGACCAGCAATTGCTTGCCGCGTTTCCAAGTGGTCATCAGCACAAACAGCGCGATACCGGCGATCACCGGGAATGCCCCGCCCTGCACGATTTTCGGCACGTTGGCGGCGAAGTACAGACCGTCCACCAACAGGAAACCGATCAATAGCGGCACAGCGAGGAACGGAGGCCATTTCCACAGCAGCAGTATCACCGCCGACACCAGGATGGTGGTCATCAGCATGGTCCCGGTCACGGCCACACCATAAGCCGAGGCCAGCGCACCGGAAGATTCGAAACCCAGCACCAGCAAAATCACGCCGACCATCAGCGCCCAGTTCACTGCGCCGATGTAGATCTGGCCTTGTTCGGCGCTGGAGGTGTGGCGAATGTGCATGCGCGGAATATAACCGAGCTGAATCGCCTGACGGGTCAGGGAGAACGCACCGGAAATCACCGCCTGAGAAGCAATCACCGTGGCCAGGGTCGACAAGCCCACCAATGGAATCAGCGCCCAGCTCGGAGCCAACAGATAGAACGGGTTGCGAGCAGCTTCTGGATCACCGAGCAGCAGCGCACCCTGGCCGAAGTAATTGAGCACCAGCGCCGGCAGTACAAGAATGAACCATGCGCGGGCAATCGGCTTGCGACCGAAATGGCCCATATCGGCGTACAGCGCTTCGGCACCGGTCAGTGCCAGTACTACCGCGCCGAGGATGGCCACGCCCATGCCCGGATGAGTGACGAAGAAGCGTACGCCCCAGACCGGGTTCATCGCTTGCAACACTTCAGGGTGCTGCATGATGCCGTAGACACCCAGCGCGCCCAGCACCAGAAACCAGGTCACCATGATCGGTCCAAACAGAATGCCGATCCGCGCGGTGCCGTGGCTCTGAATCAGGAACAGCGCCACCAGCACGATCAGCGAGAGCGGCACCACCCAATGGTCGATGCCATTGAATGCCAGCCCCAAGCCCTCAATCGCCGAGAGTACGGAGATCGCCGGGGTAATCATGCTGTCGCCGTAGAACAGCGCCGCGCCGATCAGCCCGCAAACCACCAGAAAGCCACGCAACTTCGGATGCCCCGCCGCCGCTCGCCGGGCCAGTGCAGTCAAGGCCATGATCCCGCCTTCGCCCTGGTTATCGGCGCGCAGGACAAACATCATGTACTTGATCGAGACAACCCAGATCAGCGACCAGAAGATCAGCGCCAGGATTCCCAACACGCCGTCATGATTGACCGGTACGCCATAGCCACCGGAAAACACTTCTTTGAGGGTGTACAACGGGCTCGTGCCGATGTCGCCATAAACCACCCCGACCGCCGCGACCAGCATGCCTATCGGCTTCGCCACCGAATGACCGGCACCCGCCGCCTGACTACTTGCCTGACCCATCCACCACTCCTACTACCCAGACCGGACTTCTTTGGAAGAAGCACTATGCTTTGCCGTGCAGCATGCGCTGTTTTACTTATGGTTACAGACGTTTTATTGACTGTAAAAATTCGGTAAAGCGTAACGGCGCGAAGCATAGCGCAGCACTCGTCGTATTTCCCTGCATAAAGCTGGTCAAGTGAACGACTCATCGCTAGAATTGCGCACTTTTTGATCAGAGGCGCGACAAAGCGCCCGTTTGTCGCCTTGCCGACTTCGGCTGGAGGCGTCACAAATACCGAGGTTAGACATGTCCACCACTCCTGCGCCGGCCAATCCAAAGGTTGGCTTCGTATCCCTGGGTTGCCCCAAAGCACTGGTCGACTCCGAGCGCATCCTTACCCAGCTGCGCATGGAAGGCTATGACGTTGTGTCCACGTATCAGGACGCCGACGTCGTGGTGGTCAACACCTGCGGCTTCATCGACTCGGCCAAGGCTGAATCGCTGGAAGTGATCGGCGAAGCCATCAAGGAAAACGGCAAGGTTATCGTGACCGGCTGCATGGGCGTCGAAGAAGGCACCATCCGCAACGTGCACCCGAGCGTACTGGCCGTGACCGGTCCGCAGCAATACGAGCAAGTGGTCAACGCCGTGCACGACGCCGTCCCCCCACGTCAGGATCACAACCCGCTGATCGACCTGGTGCCGCCGCAAGGCATCAAGCTGACGCCGCGCCACTACGCCTACCTGAAGATTTCCGAAGGCTGCAACCATAGCTGCAGCTTCTGCATCATCCCGTCGATGCGCGGCAAACTGGTCAGCCGTCCAGTCGGCGATGTGCTCGACGAGGCCCAGCGCCTGGTCAAGGCCGGTGTCAAAGAGCTGTTGGTGATCTCGCAAGACACCAGCGCCTATGGCGTCGACGTGAAATACCGCACCGGTTTCTGGAACGGCGCGCCGGTGAAAACCCGCATGACCGAACTCTGCGAAGCCCTGAGCACCCTCGGTGTCTGGGTTCGCTTGCACTACGTTTACCCGTACCCGCACGTCGACGAGCTGATCCCGCTGATGGCGGCCGGGAAAATCCTGCCGTACCTCGATATCCCGTTCCAGCACGCCAGCCCGAAAGTGCTGAAGGCCATGAAACGTCCGGCCTTCGAAGACAAGACCCTGGCCCGCATCAAAAACTGGCGCGAGATCTGCCCGGACTTGATCATCCGTTCGACCTTCATCGTCGGCTTCCCAGGCGAAACCGAAGAAGACTTCCAGTACCTGCTGAACTGGCTGACCGAAGCCCAGCTCGACCGCGTCGGCTGCTTCCAGTACTCGCCGGTCGAAGGCGCCCCGGCCAACTTGCTGGACGCGGCCATCGTTCCGGACGACGTCAAGCAAGACCGCTGGGATCGCTTCATGGCGCACCAGCAGGCCATCAGCTCGGCACGCCTGCAAATGCGCGTCGGTCGTGAAATCGAAGTATTGGTCGATGAAGTCGACGATCAAGGCGCGGTGGGTCGTTGCTTCTTTGATGCCCCGGAAATCGACGGCAACGTGTTCATCGATAACGGCAGCAACTTGAAGCCGGGCGACAAAGTCTGGTGCAAAGTGACCGACGCCGACGAATACGACCTGTGGGCTGAACAGATCTAAACGCAAAAAATACGAAAAGCCCCGCTCTCTTGACGAGATGCGGGGCTTTTTTACGTCTATCGTTTTGGGTACGAAAGGACTCTCATCATCCAGGCTAAAGAGGCAGGCGGGCATGCGCCAACATTCGGTCATCCATACACCGAAACACAGCGACTACGAAGAACTCACCCGGGTTTGGGAAGCATCGGTGCGCGCCACCCATGACTTTCTGCCCGACAGCTACATCGAACTGCTGAAGAACCTGGTGCTGACCCGCTACCTTGATGCAGTGATGTTGATCTGTACCAAAGACCCGCGCCAGCGCATTACCGGGTTTGCCGGCGTCGCGTCGGGCAAGATCGAAATGCTCTTCATTGACCCGGCCCACCGTGGCCAGGGCTTGGGCAAACAGCTGCTGCGTTATGCCCTGGAGCACTTGAACGCCGATGAGCTGGACGTCAACGAACAAAACCCCCAAGCCCTGGGTTTCTACTTCAAACAGGGCTTCGAGGTGATCGGCCGCTCCGAGCATGACGGCATGGGTCAGCCTTATCCGCTGTTGCACATGCGTTTGCGCCAGACGCAACAATTGACGCGCAATGGCTGACACGCCATGGAAATGTAGGAGCTGGCTTGCCAGCGATGGTGGTGAACGATAACGCGTTGTTTCAGGATAAACGCGGCGCTCTTGAATCCATCGCAGGCAAGCCAGCTCCTACAAAAAAGCTCTACGCGCAAATGGAGCCGGGATTAACCGGCGCCAGGCAGGTACAATGCCCACCCCTTTTTTGTTACGGCCCTGTCATGACTGACCCGATTCGTCTCTCCAAACGCCTCATCGAACTCGTCGGCTGTTCCCGTCGGGAGGCTGAGCTGTTCATCGAGGGCGGCTGGGTCACCGTGGACGGTGAAGTCATCGACGAGCCGCAGTTCAAGGTCGACGCCCAGAAAGTCGAGCTCGATCCTGAAGCCAAGGCCACCGCGCCAGAGCCGGTGACCATTCTGCTGAACGTGCCAGTAGGCATGGACGCGGAAACGGCGATGGCGACTATCAGCGCCGAAACCCTGAGCGAAGAGCACCGCTTCAGCAAACGTCCGCTCAAGGGGCACTTCCTGCGGCTGACCGCCAGCACTGACCTGCAGGCCAACGCCAGCGGTTTGCTGGTGTTTACCCAGGACTGGAAGATCCTGCGCAAACTCACCGCCGATTCCGCCAAGATCGAGCAAGAGTACGTGGTCGAGGTTGAAGGCGAGATGGTCGCTCACGGCCTTAATCGCCTGAACCATGGCCTGACCTACAAGGGCAAGGAACTGCCGCCGGTCAAAGCCAGCTGGCAGAACGAAAACCGTCTGCGCTTTGCGATGAAGAACCCACAGCCGGGCGTGATTGCCCTGTTCTGCCAGGCCGTCGGCCTGAAGGTCGTCGCTATCCGCCGCATCCGTATTGGCGGCGTGTCCATTGGCAAGGTGCCGTTGGGGCAATGGCGCTACCTGTCCGGCAAAGAGAAGTTCTAAGACTTCTTACGCCGCCCTACATTTCGGCGTCGCTGCTTATGCGGCGCCCACTGCTGAATATCAGGATTGCACACCATGATTCATAACGACGTACTGCGCAGCGTGCGCTACATGCTCGACATCAGCGACAAGAAAGTCATCGAGCTCATCAAGCTCGGCGGCATGGACGTGACCCCGGAAGACCTGCTGACGTACCTCGACAAGAAAGAGGAAGACGAGGAAGGCTTCGTACGCTGCCCGGATGAAGTCATGGCGCACTTCCTCGATGGCCTGGTGATCTTCAAGCGCGGCAAGGACGAAAGCCGTCCGCCGCAGCCGATCGAAACACCGGTCACCAACAACATCATTCTGAAGAAGCTGCGCGTTGCTTTCGAACTGAAAGAAGACGACATGCACGCCATCCTCAAGGCCGCCGAGTTCCCGGTGTCCAAGCCTGAGCTGAGCGCGCTGTTCCGCAAGTTCGGCCACACCAACTACCGCACTTGCGGCGACCAGTTGCTGCGCAACTTCCTCAAGGGCCTGACCCTGCGCGTTCGCCCGCAGTAATCGCTGTGGCCCCTGTAGGAGCTGCCGCAGGCTGCGATCTTTTGACTTTGTTTTTTAAGATCCAGATCAAAAGATCGCAGCCTGCGGCAGCTCCTACAGGGGGCGGTGGCGATTCAGGGCTTAGCTGTATGGCCTCCCATTCCTCGCAAAAATAGTGGCTCCGCTTCCAGCGGCTGACGACTAGGGTGTATTGAACCTTAGTCCTCAGGAGTCGCCATGCACCCCTACTTTTCCCTGCAAGGCCGCACCGCTCTGGTGACCGGCGGCACCCGTGGTATCGGCAAAATGATCGCCAAGGCCTATGTGGAGGCCGGGGCTACCGTGTACGTCTGCGCCCGGGACGCCGAGGCCTGCCAGCAAACTGCCGACGAGTTGAGCGCATTGGGTCGTTGCCACGCGGTGGCCGCCAATCTGGCGACGGAAGAAGGTGTTCTGCAATTAGCCACACGGTTGGGCGAACGGATCACCCATCTGGATATTCTGGTGAACAACGCCGGCACCACGTGGGGCGCACCGCTGGAAAGCTACCCGATCAAGGGTTGGGAAAAGGTCATGCAGCTCAACGTGACCTCGGTATTCAACTGTATTCAGCAATTTTTGCCGCTGCTGCGCAAAGCCGGCTCGCCAGCCAATCCCGCCCGGATTATCAACATCGGCTCGGTGGCCGGGATTTCTTCCTTTGGTGAACAGGCTTATGCCTACGGGCCGAGCAAGGCTGCCCTGCATCAACTGTCGCGAATTCTGGCGCGTGAACTGGTGAGTCAGCACATCAACGTCAACGTGATTGCGCCAGGGCGCTTTCCGAGCAAGATGACGCAGCATATCGGCAATGATGAGCAGGCGCTGGCTGAGGACACGGCGCTGATTCCGATGAAGCGCTGGGGCCGGGAAGAAGAGATGGCGGCGTTGGCGATTAGCCTGGCGAGTACGGCTGGGGCTTATATGACCGGGAATATTATTCCGTTGGATGGTGGGTTTAGTCTCTGAGATCACTGGCGCGTCCTTCGCGAGCAAGCCCGCTCCCACATTTGATCTATGGTGCACAGGAGATCAGTGTGGGAGCGGGCTTGCTCGCGAAGGGGCCCTATTGGTCATCACCGATTCCAAGGTCGATCGGGTTATCATGCCCGCCCTCACCCCGCCTCGACCCCAGACCATGACCTACAGCGTTTCCCCCATCGGCTTCGTGCGTTCCTGTTTCAAGGAGAAGTTCGCCATCCCGCGCCAACCGCAACTGGCCCCGGCCGCTCGCGGTGTCCTGGAACTGGTGGCGCCGTTCGATCAGGGCGACGCGGTGCAAGGGCTCGAACACGTCAGCCATATCTGGCTGCTGTTCCTGTTCCATCAGGCCCTGGAAGAAAAGCCACGCCTGAAAGTCCGCCCTCCTCGCCTCGGCGGTAATAAATCCATGGGCGTGTTCGCCACTCGCGCGACGCATCGGCCCAATGGCATCGGTCAATCCGTGGTGAAGCTGGACAAGGTCGAAGCCAATCGCCTGTGGATATCCGGTATCGACCTGCTGGACGGCACGCCGGTTCTCGACATCAAACCCTACGTGCCTTACGCCGACATCATCGATACCGCCTCCAACAGCATCGCCAGCGCCGCGCCACAACTGATTCCCGTGCAGTGGACGGACTCGGCGCTGCAACAGGCTCACGGGCACGCTCAGCGTCTTGAGGAGCCGTTGGTGGAGCTGATTGAGCAATGCCTGGCACAAGACCCGCGTCCGGCTTACCAGACGCCTACGCCTGAACGGGAATACGGTGCGCAGTTCTGGGACTTGGATGTGCGCTGGCATTATCCCGAATCAGGTTTGATCCGAGTTCTGGAAGTCATTCCCGCAAAGGCCTGAACGCCGGAAATGAAAGAGCCCGCGCTGCCATGTATGGCAACGCGGGCTTTTGATCTCTGTAGGAGCGAGCTTGCTCGCGATGGTCTCGAGCACGCCGCGTTTAATCCATTAAGCGCGCGTTATCGTTAACGACCATCGCGAGCAAGCTCGCTCCTACAAGTAACCTTCGGTTACTTCTCGACGAACGCGCGCTCGATCAGGTAATCACCCGGCTCGCGCATCCGCGGCGAAACTTTCAGGCCGAAGCTATTCAACACTTCGCTGGTCTCGTCGAGCATGCTCGGGCTGCCGCACAGCATGGCGCGGTCGTCCTGCGGGTTGATCGGTGGCAGACCGATGTCGCTGAACAGCTTGCCACTGCGCATCAGGTCGGTCAGGCGACCTTCGTTCTCGAACGGCTCGCGAGTCACGGTCGGGTAGTAGATCAACTTGTCACGCAGGGCGTCGCCGAAGAACTCGTTCTGCGGCAGGTGCTCGGTGATGAACTCACGGTAAGCGACTTCGTTGACGTAACGTACGCCGTGGCACAGGATCACTTTTTCGAAACGCTCGTAGGTTTCCGGATCCTGAATGACGCTCATGAAGGGCGCCAGACCGGTGCCGGTGCTGAGCAGGTACAAATGTTTGCCAGGCTTCAAGTCATCCAGCACCAGCGTGCCGGTAGGCTTTTTGCTGATGATGATCTCGTCGCCTTCCTTCAGATGCTGCAACTGGGAAGTCAGCGGGCCATCAGGCACCTTGATGCTGAAGAACTCGAGATGCTCTTCCCAGTTCGGGCTGGCAATCGAGTAAGCGCGCATAAGCGGGCGGCCGTTGGGCTGTTGCAGGCCGATCATCACGAACTGACCGTTCTCGAAGCGCAGGCCCGGATCGCGGGTGCACTTGAAGCTGAACAGAGTGTCGTTCCAGTGATGAACACTGAGGACACGCTCGTGGTTCATGTTGCTCATGTACGTGGGACTCCTGGAGATTTTGTCTGCGCATGCTCTGCGCTAAATGAGCGATGCGCAATTGCATCGCATTCTAATGGCAGCGACAATATCTGTTAAATGGATTATCAAGATAAGGGTTATCGGTTATATAGATATGCGATTTACTCTCCGTCAACTTCAAGTATTCGTCGCCGTCGCCCAGCAGGAAAGCGTATCCCGTGCCGCGGGTCTGCTCAACCTTTCGCAATCGGCGGCGAGCACCTCGATCACCGAGCTGGAGCGCCAGTCCAGCTGTCAGCTGTTCGACCGCGCGGGCAAACGGCTGAGCCTCAACGCCCTCGGCAAACAGCTGCTGCCTCAAGCAGTGGCGCTGCTCGATCAGGCCAAGGAAATCGAAGACCTGTTCAACGGCAAGTCCGGATTCGGCTCCTTGGCCGTCGGGGCGACCCTGACCATCGGCAATTACCTGGCCACCTTGCTGATCGGCAGCTTCATGCAGCGCCATCCGGAAAGCCAGGTGAAGCTGCATGTGCAGAACACTGCCAACATCGTGCAACAAGTGGCCCACTACGAAATTGATCTGGGTCTAATCGAAGGCGACTGCAGCCACCCGGACATCGAAGTGCAGAGTTGGGTCGAAGATGAGTTGGTGGTGTTTTGCGCGCCGCAGCATCCGCTGGCCAAGCGCGGCGTGGCAACCATGGAGGAGCTGAGCCATGAGGCGTGGATTCTGCGTGAGCAAGGCTCGGGCACACGACTGACCTTTGACCAGGCCATGCGTCACCACCGCAGTGCGCTGAATATCCGCCTGGAGCTGGAGCACACGGAAGCGATCAAACGCGCGGTAGAGTCCGGGTTGGGGATTGGCTGCATTTCGCGCCTGGCGCTGAGGGATGCTTTCCGCCGAGGCAGCCTGGTGCCGGTGGAGACTCCGGACCTGGACCTGGCGCGGCAGTTCTATTTCATCTGGCACAAACAGAAATATCAGACGTCGGCGATGCGCGAATTCCTCGATCTGTGCCGCGCTTTCACCGCAGGGGTTCAGCGCAGCGACGAGATCGTGCTGCCCACCATCGCTTAAAGCAGGATCACCGCCCAAACCAGCGCGATCATGCTCAACGCCACCAACTGAGCGGCACTGCCCATGTCCTTGGCGTTCTTCGACAACGGGTGCAATTCAAGGGAGATGCGGTCGATGGCCGCTTCCACCGCCGAATTGAGCAACTCAACTATCAACGCCAACAGACACACGGCAATAAGCAACGCCTGTTCGACTCGGCTGACGTTCAGAAAGAACGAAAGCGGGATCAGGATGGCGTTAAGCAATACCAGCTGCCGGAAAGCGGCTTCACCGGTGAAGGCGGCGCGCAGGCCGTCCAGTGAATAACCGGAGGCGTTGAGGATGCGTTTGAGGCCGGTCTGGCCTTTGAAAGGTGACATAGAATAGGCAACTGAACCAAAATTGAGTGGGAAAGCTAGGTTAAACGAGGTCAAAAAAGCGTGAATATGCCACGCTTTAATGGCTGGAAATTGACTCAAGTTGTTGCAAGAGCAGCGCTGCCTGAGTTCGGGTCCGCACATTCAGCTTGCGGAAGATCGCCGTCACGTGAGCCTTGATCGTCGCTTCGGAAACACTCAGCTCGTAAGCAATTTGCTTGTTCAGCAACCCTTCGCAGACCATGGTCAACACCCGGAACTGCTGCGGTGTCAGGCTCGCAAGGCCTGCACTGGCGGCCTTGGCTTCATCGGAAACGCTGACCGCTTCAAAGGCCTGAGGCGGCCAGAATACGTCGCCATCCAACACCGCACGCACGGCTTTTTGAATGACACTCAGGTCGCTGGACTTGGGAATAAAGCCGCTGGCACCGAATTCACGGGACTTCACCATGATCGAAGCTTCTTCCTGGGCCGACACCATGACCACCGGAATCTGCGGGTACTGGCCGCGCAGCAACACCAGCCCGGAAAAACCGTACGCCCCCGGCATGTTCAGGTCCAGCAGCACCAGATCCCAGTCGGCCTTTTCGTCCAGACGGGTTTCCAGCTCGGCAATACTTGCCACTTCTACCAGACGGACATCTGGCCCCAGGCCCAGGGTCAGCGCTTGATGCAAGGCGCTACGAAAAAGGGGGTGGTCATCGGCAATCAGGATTTCGTATGTGGCCATTTTTCAAATGATCCTGTTTTTCATGGGACGCCTGATGCATTCAGGCCTCGCCAAAACAACTCGAGGTGCAGCCACGGAGCTGCACCAACAGGGCACGTTCAACGCCAATCACATGGCTCTTAACGTAAAAAAATACGGCGTATCAAACTTTGGCCGCGCCCTAATCGGCGCCAAGCATGCCCAGCGAAGCCGGGGTGGTCAAGTTACATGGCCCGACGAGCTCTTTGCAGTATGGGTGACTATTAGCAGAGGGCGGGCGTTGCGCTCTGAACGAACGGCATCAACTCGGCGTGTGCGGGTGTTGAAACGTTCATTTCAAGTTGATGCTTGGCATCGAGATAATGCTGGCTGAACACGTCGAAGTAAGCGTCCAGTGCCGAGGCAGCCGCACCATCACCTGCCAGATCGAGACACAACGCCGCCACTTCCGCTGTGCACAAGTGCTCGCTGCGCGTCGACCGGCGCAACCGGTAGCGCGAGAGTTTTTCGGGCAGCAAGCTCAAAATCGGCAAACGATCAAAATACGGACTCTTGCGGAAAATCTTTCTGGCTTCGGTCCAGGTCGCGTCCAGCAGAATAAATAGCGGCCGCTTGGCGCTGTCGGCGTAGACACTGTTTGTCACCCGCTCGGGTTCGACGTACTCACCCGGAAACACCAGATACGGCTGCCACTGCGGATCGGCCAACAGCGCCAACAGTTGCTGATCGACTTCGGTACGCGACCAAATGAACGCATGGTTGTCGCGCACCACATCGGCGATCAGCCAACCGGTGTTACTCGGCTTGAACACTTCTTTGTTAGTCATGATCAGGCACACGCCCGAGCGGGACTCGACTTGCGGGCGCCAGGCGCACAGGCAATGGCTCTCGATCACACGGCAGGCACGGCAACGCGGCGCCCTCCAGCCACGGGCTTGAATCGGCTTGATGCCTTCTTCTTCGCGTTCGTCGCGCAAACGGGCAACGGCGTTGGGGGCGTGGTTCATCGTGGGCGACGCCGGCAGACAGGAAAACTCGACACGAATAGCACTCAGGGCAATAAAGGCCGGCAGTTTACCAGAGCAGCCGGCGCAAGCCTGTACCGTCCAGACGGGCTCCCCTATAATTCGCGGCCACTGAACGCACAGTCACGTGGCTGGTCGAACCACCAGTCACTGAACCAGGAGAGTTTCATGCTGCGCCTTATCGTTCCCACCGCTGCCATTTTGCTGGCGTCGTCCTTCAACGCTCAGGCTGCGTCCTTGAGTCAGCAGAATCTCAACAGAGAGCTGCAAAACGTCGCCGAACAAAGCAGCGCCGGCACGCCACGGGCGATCAACGAAGACATTCTTGATCAGGGTTACACCGTCGAAGGAAACGTGCTGATCAACCACTTGAGCGTGCAAAGCAGCCACGCCCAAAAGATGCGTGCTGATCCGAAAGCGGTGTACTTCCAGCTTGGCGCCTCCGTATGCAACAACCCAGGGTTCCGCAAGCTGATGGCAAAGGGCGCGGTCATGCGCTACGACTTCACCGAAGTGAAGACCAATCGCGCGATCGGCTCCGCAAGTTTCCAGGAATCGGATTGCCCGAAAGCCACACCGGCGAAGAAAAAGTAATCACCGAGAATTGGCGCGCCGCTGTTCATCCTCGGCGCGCAGTTCCGCCAATAGCGCCTGTAAATAACGTGACCTTCGGTCAGCACCCTCCAGGCGACGGCAGCACTCTTCTTCGAGACTCAAATGATTGGTCTCGGCGGACGACTTCAGCAATCGATACAGTCGCGTATCGATCTCCAGAATGACTCTGGTCATGGCTCCCGCCTCCCTGCCCTTCGCCGTTGATTGGCGATAAATCCTTTGAACTGCTGGTACAGCGCGCCTTCCCTTTGACGCAAAGTTGTCGTGTGACGCCTGTCATTTAGTAAATCAGACTGACGGACACCTGGCTTGCGTTCAGACGAGCGGTGAAACCACCTTGCAAATCGTCAATAAGCGGTTGCCAGGAAAGACATTGCGGCGCAATGATCAAGTCAGCGTAAATCTCTGCGAGGGTCTAGATTCATAGTGTTCTCGTTCATTTTTCGGGGCAGGAAAGGGGCTGCCCTCTACGCGTATTGCTGTGCGAATGTTTCCTTCATCCAAGGAAAAAACAGAACCTATATGGCCTGTATGGAAGGAGAAGTTGATGCCTTACCAACCGAACGACCTCCTGAGCCGTCATTTTGAAGAAAGCGGCCACGACCTCACCAGCAAGGTCGAAGAGCAACTCAACCTGGTTTCACCCAACAGCCCGAACATCCCGATCTACCGCGACATGATCCTGACTGTGCTGCGCATGGCCCAGGAAGATCACAACCGCTGGAATGCCAAGATCACCCTGCAAGCCCTCCGTGAACTGGAGCACGCTTTTCGTGTGCTGGAGCAGTTCAAAGGGCGACGTAAAGTCACCGTGTTCGGTTCAGCCCGTACCCCGATAGAACATCCGCTGTACGGCCTGGCCCGAGAACTTGGTGCCGCGCTGGCACGCTCGGACCTGATGGTCATCACCGGTGCCGGTGGTGGCATCATGGCAGCAGCCCACGAAGGTGCTGGCCTGGCCCACAGCCTGGGATTCAATATCACCCTGCCGTTCGAGCAACACGCCAATCCCACCGTCCAGGGCACCACCAATCTGCTGCCCTTCCACTTTTTCTTTACCCGCAAGCTGTTCTTCGTCAAGGAAGCCGATGCGCTGGTCCTGTGCCCTGGCGGTTTTGGCACCCTGGATGAAGCGCTCGAAGTGCTGACCCTGATCCAGACCGGCAAAAGCCCGCTGGTGCCCGTGGTGCTGCTGGACGCGCCGGGTGGCAAGTTCTGGCAAGGCGCACTGGACTTCATACACCATCAACTGGAGGAAAATCGCTACATCCTGCCGACGGACATGAAACTCGTAAGCCTGGTGTACAGCGCCGAAGAAGCGGTGGAACAGATCAACCAGTTCTACAGCAACTTTCACTCCAGCCGCTGGCTCAAACACCAGTTCATCATTCGTATGAATCACCCGCTCAGCGAGCAGGCGCTCGAACACATGCAGGTGGCATTTGCCGACCTGTGCCTGAGCGATCATTTCCATCAGCATGCCTACAGCGGAGAGGAGCACGACGAAGCGCAATTCAGCCACCTGGCGCGACTGGCCTTCACCTTCAACGCTCGTGATCACGGGCGCCTGCGCGAACTGGTGGATTACATCAACCTGCCGGAGAACTGGGCGCAGACAAAACCCCAGGCGCAACATCGCTCGCGGGAACCGTCGAAGGTTACGTGAGGCAAAAAAACGGCCCGCTATCTAAATAGCGAGCCGTTTCATTCAATCGTCCATCCCTCGGCCGCTGAACAAGCGGCTGATCATTTCCATGGAATATCCCCGATAACTCAGGAACCGGCCTTGTTTGGCACGTTCACGGGCGTCTATCGGTAAATGCCCGGAAAACTTGCGTCGCCAGGTATCTTCCAGTTGTTCCTGCCAGTTGATACCGCTCTCGCGCAAGGCGAGTTCGATGTCGATACGTTGCAGGCCGCGCTGGCTCAGTTCTTCACGAATACGCAAAGGGCCATAACCGGAACGGGCGCGATAGGAAACGAAACTTTCGAGGTAACGGGATTCGGACAGGAGCCCTTCTTCCGTCAAGCGATCGAGTGCTGTGTCGATCATTTCTGGGAGGGCGCCGCGCTGACGCAGTTTACGCGTCAGTTCGACTCGACCGTGCTCGCGTCGAGCGAGCAGGTCCATTGCGGTTCGCCGCACCGCGACGAGTGTATCGAGTACGGCGGTCATCGGATCAATCAGATATCAGCGTCAGCCAGGTCATCAGCAGTCTCTTTGACTGGCGATGCTTTGACGTCCGGCGCAGGAGTCAGCAGCTTGTCGCGCAACTGCTTTTCAAGCGTCGCAGCGATTTCCGGATTGTCCGCCAGGAACTTGGCCGAGTTGGCTTTGCCCTGACCGATCTTGGTACCGTTGTAGGCATACCAGGCACCGGACTTCTCAACGAAACCGTGCAAAACACCCAGGTCGATCATCTCGCCATTGAGGTAAATGCCCTTGCCGTAAAGAATCTGGAATTCGGCCTGACGGAATGGCGAAGCCACCTTGTTCTTCACCACCTTGACGCGGGTTTCGCTACCAACGACTTCATCACCTTCTTTCACCGCGCCAGTACGACGGATGTCCAGACGAACCGAGGCGTAGAACTTCAGCGCATTACCACCGGTGGTGGTTTCCGGGCTGCCGAACATCACGCCGATTTTCATCCGGATCTGGTTGATGAAGATCACCAGGCAGTTGGCGTTCTTGATGTTACCGGTGATTTTACGCAGCGCCTGGGACATCAGACGGGCTTGCAGGCCCACGTGCATGTCACCCATTTCGCCTTCGATTTCAGCCTTGGGTACCAAAGCTGCCACGGAGTCGACGATGATCACGTCAACCGCGTTGGAACGCACCAGCATGTCGGTGATTTCCAGAGCTTGCTCGCCGGTGTCCGGCTGGGAAACCAGCAGGTCGTCAACGTTGACACCCAGTTTGCCGGCGTATTCAGGGTCAAGGGCGTGCTCAGCATCGACGAATGCGCAGGTCGCGCCGGCTTTTTGAGCCTGGGCGATCACCGACAGTGTCAGAGTGGTTTTACCGGAGGATTCAGGACCGTAGATTTCAACGATGCGGCCTTTTGGCAAACCGCCAATGCCGAGCGCGATGTCCAGACCCAGAGAGCCAGTGGAAATAGCCGGGATCGCCTGACGGTCCTGATCGCCCATACGCATTACGGCACCCTTGCCGAATTGACGTTCGATCTGACCCAGGGCCGCAGCCAAGGCTTTCTTCTTGTTGTCGTCCATTAAAGTCCTCACGTAATCAATAAGGCCTGACGGCCAACACCTGTATAAGTAGCCAGTATTATTCCACAGCGTTTCAGGATCGCCTACCCCTGATTTGAGATTTCTCCAGCGGCGTGGCGCAGCAGCCCCTCTAGCGCGGCCTTCACCGTTTGTCGGCGGACCTCTTCGCGGTTGCCGGGGAAGTACTGCACTTCGCTGAATACCTGATCACCTACGCCCCAGGCTAGCCATACCGTGCCCACCGGCTTGCCCGGCGAACCGCCATCCGGCCCGGCCACACCACTGACCGCCACGGCAAAATGCGCCCGGCTTTTTTCCTGTGCGCCACGGACCATGGCCTCGACCACCTCGCGACTGACTGCCCCCACCGTTGAAAACAGCTCGACAGGTACATTCAATTGCTGGGTTTTCTGACGGTTGGAATAGGTGACATAACCGGCCTCGAACCACGCCGAACTGCCCGGAATCCGGGTAATCGCCTCGCTGATCCCACCGCCGGTACAAGACTCCGCCGCAGTGACGTGGGCATTCAGAACCTGCATGCGCCTGCCAAGTTCAGCGGCCAGTTGGGTGATTTCTTTCACGGTCATCTCCTGATCGAGCGGAATGAGAACTACCGTACACGAGCGTATCGCGCTTGCAAGGCGCCAAGTCGATCAAAATGTTAGAGAGTGAGCGCGCTGACGGGGTGACGCTGTTGAACGGATCATGACGCCAGAAATGTACCCTCGGGCTTTCATGCCTGCGTCGGGCGGACTGCCCATGGTAACCTTGCGCCCATCGCGGAAAAGCCGGGTCGATGCCTAATTCCAGTCAGTTAAGCCGTAACGCGATCTGTAGCAGCTGGCGAAGCCTGCGTTCGGCTGCGCAGCAGTCGTAAAACCTGAGCGCGAGGTCTTCCTGAAACACCGCGCCGCCTGATTTCACGACTGCTGCGCAGCCGAACGCAGGCTTCGCCAGCTGCTACCAAGAGCGTGTTTCGCCTCAGATTTTCTTAACTGACTGGTATTAGGGTCGATGCCCCTCCTTTGCCCTACACCTTTCAACGAATTTGCCTGATTATCCGATGAATAAAGCACTCTCCGATCTGTCCTCCCACACCCCAATGATGCAGCAATACTGGCGCCTGAAGAACCAGCACCCTGACCAGCTGATGTTCTATCGCATGGGCGACTTCTACGAGATCTTCTATGAAGACGCGAAGAAGGCCGCCAAGTTGCTGGACATCACTCTGACCGCTCGTGGGCAATCGGCCGGTCAGGCGATTCCAATGTGTGGGATTCCTTACCACGCGGCGGAAGGTTACCTGGCGAAACTGGTCAAGCTGGGCGAGTCGGTGGTGATCTGTGAGCAAGTCGGCGATCCGGCCACCAGCAAAGGGCCAGTGGATCGTCAGGTGGTGCGGATCATTACGCCGGGGACGGTGAGTGACGAGGCGCTGCTGGATGAGCGCCGGGATAACCTGATCGCCGCGGTGCTGGGTGACGAACGCCTGTTCGGTCTGGCGGTGCTGGACATCACCAGTGGCAACTTCACCGTGCTGGAAATCAAAGGCTGGGAAAATCTGCTGGCGGAACTGGAACGGGTCAATCCGGTGGAGCTGATGATCCCGGATGACTGGCCAAAAGACCTGCCAGCAGAGAAACGTCGTGGGGTTCGTCGTCGTGCGCCGTGGGATTTCGAGCGAGACTCGGCGCTGAAAAGTCTCTGCCAGCAGTTTTCTACACAGGACCTTAAAGGTTTCGGCTGCGAGAACCTGACCCTTGCCATTGGCGCCGCCGGTTGCCTGCTCAGTTACGCCAAGGAAACCCAGCGTACGGCCCTGCCGCATTTGCGCAGCCTGCGCCATGAACGCCTGGACGACACCGTGGTGCTGGACGGCGCGAGCCGTCGCAACCTGGAACTGGATACTAACCTTGCGGGAGGTCGCGACAACACACTGCAATCGGTGGTCGATCGTTGCCAGACCGCCATGGGCAGCCGTCTGCTGACCCGCTGGCTGAATCGCCCGTTGCGTGATCTGACTGTATTGCTGGCGCGCCAGACCTCGATCACCTGCCTGCTCGACGGTTACCGTTTCGAAAAGCTGCAACCGCAGCTCAAGGAAATCGGCGACATCGAGCGGATTCTGGCACGGATCGGCCTGCGTAATGCGCGTCCTCGTGATCTCGCGCGCCTGCGCGATGCCCTCGGCGCACTGCCCGAATTGCAAGTGGCGATGACCGAGCTCGAAGCGCCTCACATCATCCAACTGGCAAACACCACCAGCACCTACCCGGAACTGGCGGCGTTGCTGGAGAAAGCCATCATCGACAACCCGCCCGCCGTCATCCGTGACGGCGGCGTGTTGAAAACCGGTTACGACGCCGAACTGGACGACTTGCAATCGCTCAGCGAAAACGCCGGTCAGTTCCTGATCGACCTGGAAGCACGTGAAAAGGCACGCACCGGCCTGTCCCACCTGAAGGTCGGCTACAACCGTATCCACGGCTACTTCATCGAGTTGCCGAGCAAGCAGGCCGAATCGGCACCGGCCGACTACATCCGCCGCCAGACGCTAAAAGGCGCCGAGCGCTTCATCACGCCGGAACTGAAAGCGTTCGAAGACAAGGCGCTGTCAGCCAAGAGCCGCGCCCTCGCCCGCGAAAAGATGCTTTATGAAGCGCTGCTCGAAGACTTGATCGCGCAATTGCCTCCCTTGCAGGACACCGCCGCCGCATTGGCTGAGCTGGACGTGCTGAGCAACCTCGCCGAACGTGCGCTGAATCTCGATCTGAACTGCCCGCGCTTCGTCGACGAGCCGTGCATGCGGATCACCCAGGGTCGCCACCCAGTGGTAGAGCAGGTGCTGACCACGCCGTTCGTGGCCAACGACCTGAGCCTCGACGACAATACTCGCATGCTGGTGATCACCGGTCCGAACATGGGCGGTAAATCCACCTACATGCGCCAAACCGCCTTGATCGTGCTGCTGGCTCATATCGGCAGCTTCGTGCCGGCAGCCCATTGCGAATTGTCGCTGGTGGACCGGATTTTCACCCGGATCGGTTCCAGCGATGACCTGGCAGGCGGGCGCTCGACCTTCATGGTCGAGATGAGCGAAACCGCTAACATTTTGCACAACGCCACCGAGCGCAGTCTGGTGCTGATGGACGAAGTCGGGCGTGGCACCAGCACTTTTGATGGTCTATCCCTGGCGTGGGCAGCGGCCGAACGCCTGGCGCATCTGCGGGCTTACACGCTTTTTGCCACCCACTATTTCGAGCTGACGGTGCTGCCGGAAGCCCAGCCATTAGTGGCCAACGTTCACCTCAACGCTACCGAGCACAACGAGCGCATCGTATTCCTGCACCACGTGCTGCCGGGGCCTGCCAGTCAGAGCTACGGCCTGGCCGTTGCGCAACTGGCCGGTGTACCGAGCGAAGTGATTGTGCGCGCTCGCGAGCACTTGGGCCGACTGGAAGCTACCGCCCTGCCCCATGAAGTTCCGAAGCCGGCCAAAGGCAAACCCGCCGCGCCACAACAGAGCGACATGTTCGCCAGCCTGCCACATCCGGTACTGGATGAACTGGCCAAACTTGACCTGGACGATATGAGTCCGCGTCGTGCACTCGAAATGCTCTATACACTAAAGACACGGATCTAACGCACTTGCCTGCAAGCTGTTAGAATCTCGCGCGGTTTGGGATGCTGCTGGCTAATAGCCTGGCCAGCAGACTATCGCTCCCGAACCTGGCGACCCCAACATGAAGGGGCTCCGCTGCCGCCGCCTGAGGAGAAAATTAGAAATGACCTTCGTCGTCACCGACAACTGCATCAAGTGCAAGTACACCGACTGCGTAGAAGTCTGTCCGGTGGACTGCTTTTACGAAGGCCCGAATTTCCTGGTGATTCACCCGGATGAGTGCATCGACTGCGCACTGTGCGAACCTGAATGCCCTGCCGTGGCCATTTTCTCTGAAGATGAAGTCCCGGAAGACATGCAAGAATTCATTCAGCTGAACGTTGAGTTGGCCGAAATCTGGCCCAACATCACCGAGAAGAAAGAATCGCTGCCAGACGCTGAAGAGTGGGATGGCAAGAAAGGCAAGATCAAAGACCTCGAACGCTGATTCCCCCCGCGTTCTCGAAAAGGCCCCTCGCGGGCCTTTTTGCTTTTTATGAAAGATCAAAAGATCGCAGCCTGCGGCAGCTCCTACCGACGGCTGCGATCTTTTGACTTTTCTGTAGGCAAAAAAAGGGGCGGTTTGACCCGCCCACATTTTTTCCCTATTCCCTGTGTTCCTTTTCATCGTCCTGATGAATCGCTTCCTGCGATGTCCTTCCCCTCGTCCTTGAAGGGCGTGTCTGTCCGTCGACACAGTTCAGATAGTAGAGAATTCCAAATCAAGAGCAATCGACCCAGATCAACAAAATCGTCTGTCATATGCTTTTAACATTAAACAATATGCATATAGATCAAATAGATAAGTAACTTTACGTACGAGGATGGACGACTGCCACCCTGTAAAAATAACGAACACTTACGAAAGAGTAAGCAAAGACTTACAGCGCGAACCTACAAACCCGCGGTGATCCCCCCCTCACTCCCCAGCCATAAAAAAACCCCGAACCAGTCGGGGTTTTTAATGGCGATTGAGCAAATTGCTTATTGAAACAGCGACTCGCTCGACAGGCCATTTTTCTCGAGGATCTCCCGAAGTCGCTTCAGTCCTTCAACCTGAATCTGTCTGACCCGTTCCCGGGTCAGGCCAATTTCCAGGCCTACGTCTTCAAGCGTGCTGCTCTCATGACCCCGCAGCCCAAAGCGGCGTATTACCACTTCACGTTGCTTGTCGGTCAGTTCCGAGAGCCATTGATCAATGCTCTGAGACAGGTCGTCATCCTGCAACAGTTCGCACGGATCGGTGGGACGATCATCGGTAAGGGTGTCCAGCAGGGTTTTATCCGAATCCGGACCCAGCGAGACGTCGACCGAAGAAACCCGCTCGTTCAAGCCGAGCATGCGTTTAACCTCTCCCACCGGTTTTTCCAGCAGGTTGGCAATTTCTTCGGGTGAGGGTTCATGATCGAGTTTTTGCGTCAGTTCCCGTGCCGCCCGCAGGTACACATTGAGCTCTTTGACCACATGGATCGGCAACCGGATGGTCCGGGTCTGATTCATGATCGCGCGCTCGATGGTCTGACGGATCCACCAGGTAGCGTAGGTCGAAAAGCGGAAGCCACGCTCAGGGTCGAACTTCTCCACAGCGCGGATCAGCCCGAGGTTGCCCTCTTCGATCAGGTCGAGTAGCGACAGCCCACGATTGACGTAACGCCGGGCGATTTTCACCACCAGCCGCAGGTTGCTTTCAATCATGCGTTTGCGCCCGGCCGGATCTCCACTCTGCGACAGGCGCGCAAAATGAACTTCTTCTTCCGGGGACAACAGAGGGGAAAAGCCGATTTCATTGAGGTACAGCTGCGTGGCGTCGAGCGCACGCGTGTAATCAATGTATTTGTGTTGCTTTAACGAAGCGGAGTGTTTGGATTTGGCACGAACGGAAGGTGGAGCTGCCCCTTCATCATTCGACATCGAATCCGTACCGATGCCGGTCTCCATCAGGAGAACCTCATCGTCGATGTCAAACTCCGGCACTTCTTTACTGAGAGCCATTGTTATAGTCCTTTGGTGAGTTCGACCTCAAGCTCAAGCGGCGCCTTTATCCTTGGCAACGCTGGAGCTTGTTCCCTCTACGTGACGGAACAAGCTGGTAAGCAATCAACGACGTGGCAGGAATTGCAGAGGATCTACAGGTTTACCCTGGCGGCGAATCTCAAAATGCAGCTTCACCCGGTCTGTTCCCGTTGACCCCATTTCGGCAATTGTCTGTCCGACCTTGACCTGCTGCCCCTCCCGAACCAACAGCCTACGGTTATGTCCGTACGCACTGACGTAGGTTTCGCTGTGTTTGATGATGACTAATTCGCCGTAGCCCCTTAAGCCACTCCCGGCGTATACCACCGTCCCATCAGACGCAGCTAAAACAGGCTGTCCCAAATCTCCGGCGATATCAATTCCTTTATTCAAACTGCCGTTTGATGAGAACTTTCCAATCAGAATGCCATTAGATGGCCATCCCCAGCCGGTTGGGGCCGGCCCTGCCGGAGGCAACGGAGCAGGTGCCGGCTTGTTTGCGACGGACGGTGCAACCACTGTTGTACTGGTGGTTGTGCCGTTTAACTGGCGCCGGATAACCGTGGTTTTACTCGATGACGAAGGCGTTGAATTCGACGAACTAACCACCTCTGTCGGCGCTGTCGACGTTGAACCGTTACGCCCGTCAAAGCGAATCGTCTGACCCGGGTGGATCGTGTATGGCTCGGCAATGTTGTTTCGCGCCGCCAGGGCCTTGTAGTCCCAGCCGTAGCGAAACGCGATGGAGAACAGCGTATCTTTAGGTCGAACGACGTACTGACCCGTGGTCACTACCGGACGCTGCGGGACGGTGTTATTGCGATCGACAACGCGTACGTCGCTCGTTTTGGTGCTGGAACAACCAACCAGCAAAGTACTCAAGACAAGGCCAGTCACCAGGCGCTGAAAGCCGGTTATACCCATACGCTGCGCAATGACTGTGAGACTCACCCGCCGCTCCCTTTGTGGTGGCTGGAAAATGTGAATTGCCGTGGTACGGCACGAAATGTCGCCAGTATAACGGGCCGTGCAGGCGTTACTCGTAATGATGAAGCGCACACGTTTGCTACCTGACGATGAATCCCGTTTAACTGATCGATGCCGCTGTAAGACAGGGGCAATCGAAGAGAATTCAGCACGCTAAAACAAATGCTCAGGCCAGAGGGCCATTGAGCAATGGCACAAAGCGCACAGCCCCTAAAACACGTCTGGAAAAGCCCTGTTCTTCACGGATTATCAGCATCAATTGTTGCACCTCGCCGGCCCCGACCGGAATCACCAGCCTGCCGCCCGGCGCGAGCTGGTCGAGCAGCGCCTGAGGGACATCGGTCGCCACTGCGGTCACGATAATGCCGTTGTACGGAGCCAGGGCTGGCCAGCCTTCCCAGCCATCGCCCCAGCGGAATACCACGTTGCGCAGGTTCAACTCGACCAGGCGTTCCTTGGCCCGGTCCTGCAGAACCTTGATGCGTTCTACGGAAAACACGCGTTCGACCAGTTGCGACAGCACCGCCGTCTGGTAGCCCGAGCCGGTGCCGATTTCCATCACCTTGTCGAGAGGACCGGCCTCCAGCAGCAACTCGCTCATGCGAGCCACCATATAGGGCTGAGAGATGGTCTGGTTGTGCCCGATTGGCAGCGCCGTATCTTCATAAGCGCGGTGGGCCAGTGCCTCGTCGACGAACAGGTGACGCGGTGTACGACGGATGACCTCCAGCACCTTGGCGTTGGACACGCCCTCTTCATACAGGCGCTGAATTAGCCGTTCGCGGGTCCGCTGGGAGGTCATCCCGATACCGCGGTGCAGCATAGGGTCTTGTTCACGAGCCATTAGCGCAGCCCCTCCAGCCAGCCATCGATGCTTCTGAACGCATCATTGAAGGTGCGATCCAGTTGCAACGGGGTGATGGAAACATAGCCCTGCATCACCGCATGAAAATCAGTGCCTGGGCCGCCGTCTTCCGCATCCCCCGCCGCGGCGATCCAGTAGCCGGATTTCCCGCGCGGGTCGACCACTTTCGTCGGTGCCGCAGCACGAGCGCGATGACCAAGTCGGGTTAACTGAATGCCGCGGATGTGGTCCAGCGGCAAGTTGGGAATGTTCACATTCAGTACCGTGCGCGGTGGCAGTTCGAGGTCAGCGTGGGCTTCCACCAGTTTGCGCGCAAAGTAAGCGGCCGTGGGAAGGTTCTCCACTTGCCGTGAGACCAACGAAAAAGCAAACGAAGGACGCTCAAGGAAACGCCCTTCAAGCGCTGCCGCCACGGTGCCGGAATACAGCACGTCGTCCCCCAGATTGGCGCCCAGGTTGATACCGGAAACCACCATGTCCGGTTCGCGCTCCAGCAAGCCGTTTAGGCCCAGATGCACGCAATCGGTGGGTGTGCCATTGAGGCTGATAAAGCCGTTGGCCAGTGTTTGCGGGTGCAACGGACGGTCGAGCGTCAACGAACTGCTGGCGCCGCTTTTGTCCTGGTCCGGGGCAATAACCACGCATTCGGTGTAATCCGCCAGCGCAGCATAAAGCGCGGCAAGACCGGGTGCGGTTACCCCATCGTCGTTAGAAATCAGAATACGCATGGGCTGTCCGTCTGCCCCACCGGCACCAGATCGACAAGTTCACGCACCAATACGGTGGCGAAGCATCCGGCCGGCAGGACGAATTCCAGTTGCAGAATGTCAGGCTCGGGATAATGCCACGTCAACCCACCAATGGGCAGCCGCAGGATGCGACGTTCGTGGCTCATTCCGGCGTTAATCAACCAATCGCGAAGATCGGCTTCGCGAGCAGCGATTGCCTGCTCCAGTTCATGGACAACACCAGTGGCCGGCGAGTCACCTTCACCCCACTGCGGGCCGGTCGGATGCAGGTCGAGAATCGCCAGACGAGGGTCGCTGCACTCGGCTTCACCTGCCGGAAAAAAACTGCGACTGTCGGTAAAGGCCAGCAGGTCACCGACCATGGCTCGCTGCCAGGTGCCATCGGCGACACGCGCCGCCAGCACCTGGTTAAATAGAAAACTGCGGGCGGTAGAGAGCAACCGCGAACGCACATTGCGCTGCTCCGGCAGGGCCTTGCGCGCAGCCCAGGCACGAGCATCGACCACGTTGCCGCCATCAAACCCAAAACGCTGGGTACCGAAATAATTGGGTATACCTTGCTTGGCGATCTGTTGCAGACGCTCTTCGATCGCGGCTTTGTCACCCGCGAACTGGGTCAGGCGCAACGTGAAGCCATTGGCCGAGTGGGCGCCGCGTTGCAGCTTGCGTTTGTGCCGGCCGGTCTTGAGGATTTTCAGCGTGTCATTTTCGGCCGCCGACAAATCAGGATCAGCCTTGCCCGGCAGTTGCACACTGAACCACTGGCGAGTCAGCGCCTGACGGTCCTTGAGCCCCGCATAACTGACAGTACGCAACGGCACGCCCGCCGCCTTGGCAATCCGCCGCGCCGCTTCTTCGGTATTCAGACCGCGCTTTTCCACCCAGATCCACAGGTGTTCGCCATCGCCACTGAGGGGAATATTGAGGACTTCATCAACCTGAAAGTCTTCCGCCGTGGCTTTCAATACGGCAGTGCCCAGAGCTTCGCCATAGGCTCGCGGGCCGAGCAATTGCAGTTCGTTCATGCGCGCAGCAACAAGGCAACGGAATGCACGGCGATGCCTTCTTCGCGACCGACAAAGCCGAGCTTTTCGGTGGTGGTAGCTTTCACGTTCACTTGATCCAACTCAACTTGAAGATCCGCGGCAATCAGCGCGCGCATCGATTCGATATGCGGGGCCATTTTCGGCGCCTGGGCGACGATGGTGTTATCGACGTTGCCGACTTTCCAGCCTTTGGCGTGGATCAGTGCGACGACATGACGCAACAGCACACGACTGTCGGCGCCCTTGAATGTTGGGTCGGTGTCCGGGAAATGCTTGCCGATATCACCCAACGCTGCGGCGCCGAGCAAGGCATCGCTCAAGGCGTGCAGCAGGACGTCACCGTCGGAGTGAGCGAGCAGCCCGAAGCCGTGTGCAATGCGCACACCACCCAGAGTAATGAAGTCGCCTTCAGCGAAACGGTGCACATCATAGCCGTGGCCAATACGCATAAAAAAAACGCCCCGATTTTTGTCAGGGCGTGATTCTACCTGCATTAGAGGCCTAGAGCGCGTCCGTGATGTTGCAAGTGATCGTCGATGAAGCTGGCGATGAAGAAATAGCTGTGGTCGTAGCCCGGTTGCAGGCGCAACGTCAGCGGATGACCGGCCAGTTTGGCGGCCTGTTGCAACGCTTCAGGCTTAAGCTGGGTGGCCAGGAAATCGTCTCGATCACCTTGGTCGACCAGCAACGGCAGCTTTTCGTGTGCCTCGGCCATCAGCGCACACGCATCCCATTCACGCCATTTCGAACGGTCTTCGCCCAGGTAACGGGTAAAGGCTTTCTGACCCCACGGGCAATCCATCGGATTGTTGATCGGCGAGAACGCCGACACCGATTGATATCGCCCCGGATTGCGCAACGCACAAACCAACGCACCGTGCCCACCCATGGAGTGGCCGCTGATGCCACGTTTGTCCGACGCAGGGAAATGCGCCTCGACCAATGCCGGCAATTCCTGCACGACATAGTCATGCATCCGATAGTGCCGCGACCACGGTTCCTGCGTGGCATTCAGATAAAACCCGGCACCGAGACCGAAGTCCCAAGCGCCATCCGGATCGCCCGGTACATCCGCACCGCGCGGGCTGGTGTCCGGCGCGACAATGATCAACCCCAGCTCGGCAGCCATGCGCTGGGCGCCAGCCTTTTGCATGAAGTTTTCGTCGGTACAGGTCAAGCCGGACAACCAGTACAGCACCGGCAGCTTGCCACCCTGTTCCGCTTGCGGCGGCAGGTAGACGGCAAACACCATGTCGCAACCGAGCACTTCGGAACGGTGCCTGTAGCGTTTGTGCCAGCCGCCGAAGATTTTCTGGCAGGAGATATTTTCCAGGCTCATAACCGACCTCAGAAGTGGATGACGCTACGAATGCTTTTGCCTTCATGCATCAGGTCGAAAGCCTTGTTGATATCTTCCAGGCCCATGGTGTGGGTGATGAACGTATCCAGCGGGATCTCGCCGGTTTCGGCCATTTCGACATAGCTCGGCAATTCGGTACGACCACGCACACCGCCAAACGCCGAACCGCGCCAGACACGACCGGTCACCAGCTGGAATGGACGGGTAGAGATTTCCTGGCCTGCACCCGCAACACCAATGATCACCGATTCGCCCCAACCCTTGTGGCAGCACTCCAGTGCGGCGCGCATCAACTGGACGTTGCCGATGCACTCGAAGGAAAAGTCGACGCCGCCGTCGGTCATGTCGACGATGACTTCCTGGATCGGACGGTCGAAATCTTTCGGGTTCACGCAGTCGGTTGCACCCAGCTGCTTGGCAATCTCGAATTTCGCCGGGTTGATGTCGATGGCGATGATCCGTGCTGCCTTGGCTTTTACCGCACCGATAACAGCTGAGAGCCCGATGCCGCCGAGGCCGAAAATAGCGACGGTATCACCCGGTTTTACCTTGGCTGTATTAAGCACCGCGCCGATGCCGGTGGTGACACCGCAGCCCAGCAAGCAGACTTTTTCCAGTGGCGCTTCTTTAGGGATTTTGGCCACGGAGATTTCCGGCAGCACGGTGTACTCGGAGAATGTCGAGGTCCCCATGTAGTGGAAAATCGGCTGGCCCTTGTAGGAAAAACGCGAAGAGCCGTCCGGCATCAGGCCTTTGCCCTGGGTCGCGCGAATGGCCTGGCAGAGGTTGGTTTTGCCCGACAGACAGAATTTGCACTGGCGGCATTCCGGGGTGTACAGCGGGATCACATGATCGCCGATGGCGACGGAGGTCACACCCTCACCGATTGCTTCAACAATCGCCCCCCCTTCGTGACCGAGGATCGACGGGAAGATGCCTTCCGGATCGGCGCCGGACAGCGTGTAGGCGTCCGTGTGGCAAACACCGGAAGCCACGACGCGCAGCAGGACTTCGCCGGCCTTCGGCATGGCGACATCAACTTCAACGATCTCGAGGGGTTTCTTGGCCTCGAAGGCAACGGCGGCGCGCGACTTGATCATGCTGGCTCTCCAGTGAATAAAAACGAGACAACGAGTGTAATACACCGCCATACGATGAATAATCGGGACAAACGCAAAATATTATTGCTGTACAGGGATAATCCTCGATGTCTGAAAACCGCTGGGAAGGGATCGACGAGTTCGTCGCCGTCGCTGAGTGCAGTCAATTCACCGCAGCGGCGGAACGTCTTGGGGTTTCCTCCTCCCATGTCAGTCGACAAATCGTACGCTTGGAAGAGCGACTTCAGACGCGGCTGCTTTACCGCAGCACACGTCGGGTCACCCTGACCGAGGCCGGGCAAACGTTCCTGCAACATTGCCAGCGTTTGCAAGACGGACGCGAAGAAGCATTGCGCGCAGTCGGCGACCTGACCAGCGAACCCAAGGGCATGCTGCGCATGACTTGCGCGGTGGCGTACGGCGAACGATTCATCGTGCCGCTGGTGACCCGCTTCATGGGGCTCTATCCACAACTTCGAATCGACATTGAACTGAGTAACCGCCAGCTCGACCTGGTTCATGAGGGCCTCGACCTGGCGATCCGCCTGGGTCGCCTGCAAGACTCGCGTCTAGTGGCGACACGCCTGGCACCGCGACGCATGTACCTGTGCGCCTCACCGTCCTACCTGGAACGGTACGGTCGACCACACAGTTTGTCGGAACTAAGCCGGCACAACTGCCTCATCGGCAGCTCGGACGTCTGGCAACTGGAACAGAACGGGCGGGAATTTTCCCAACGGGTGCAGGGAAACTGGCGTTGTAATAGTGGGCAAGCGGTACTGGATGCGGCACTACTGGGTGTAGGGTTGTGCCAGCTGCCGGATTATTACGTGCTGGAGCATTTGAAAAGCGGCGCGTTGATCTCGCTGCTGGAGGCGCATCAACCGCCGAATACTGCCGTTTGGGCGCTGTATCCGCAGCAGCGGCATTTGTCGCCGAAGGTGCGCAAGTTGGTGGATTATTTGAAAGAGGGGTTGGCTGGGCGGCCGGAGTATCGGAGCTAAATGTATATTTCAGTGGCGGATGTGTTGTCTAGATCACCGCTTTCGCGAGCAAGCCCGCTCCCACATTTAACCGAGTTCCTTCAGAAAGAATGCAGTCAAATGTGGGAGCGGGCTTGCTCGCGAAAGCAATCTGACAGGCACCACAGTCGTTAGCGCCGGTTAGCCCAACGCTGTCGCAACCATTCGAGGTCTTCAGGACGTGTGAGTTTGATATTGTCGGACCGCCCTTCGATCAAGCGCGGCGCCATCCCCGACCACTCCATGGCAGAGGCCTCGTCAGTGATGACAACGTCCGCCACCAGACTGTCGGCCAATGCCCGATGCAGCGCACCCAGGCGAAACATCTGCGGCGTATAAGCCTGCCAAATCACACTGCGATCCACGGTTTCAACCACGCGACCCTGCTTGTCGACCCGTTTGAGGGTATCGCGAGCCGGAACCGCCAACAGTCCGCCGATCGGATCGTCAGCCAGTTCACCCAGCAACTTGTCCAGATCATCACGGCTCAGATTCGGCCGCGCGGCATCGTGAACCAACACCCAGTCCTCATCATCAGCACCTTGCGCGTGCAAATGCAGCAGCGCATTGAGCACCGACCCGGAACGCTCGTCGCCGCCATCGACACGCTGGATACGTGAATCGACAGCACACGCCAGATTCGGCCAATAAGGATCATCAACAGCAAGACTGACCACCAGCCCCTTCAGGGAAGGATGATCAAGGAAACAGCCGAGGCTGTGTTCGAGAATTGTGCGCCCGCCCAGTTGCAAGTATTGCTTGGGACGGTCCGCGGCCATACGGGCACCGACGCCCGCGGCAGGAATCACGGCCCAGAAGGCCGGTAACGACTGGATCATTGAGCCAACTGGTAAAGGGTTTCACCGTCCTTGACCATGCCCAACTCATGACGAGCCCGTTCTTCAACGGTCTCCATGCCCTTCTTCAACTCACTGACTTCAGCGTCCATGACCCGATTGCGCTCCAGCAATCCTTCGTTCTCAGCGTGTTGATCCGCGATCTGCTGAGTCAGCTCGGCCACTTGCGCCAGACTGCCATTACCCACCCACAGGCGGTACTGCAGGCCAGCCAGCAGCAGGAGCAAAACGAGGAACAACCAATTGGGACTGCGCATCGAATATCAGGTATCCAGTGAAAAAAGACAGCCATGCAAAAACTTTGAAGCTTCTGATAGCACGAAGCCTGGAAGACCCAGGCTTGTGCTTATAAGGCATCAGATTAGTGGCAAATTCATCACCGGAGCGATTTTTCCGACACAATCTGCTGTCTTTTTATCATGCACAATCAGCCGCGGAATTCGCTGCGACCGTTGTACTTGGCCTTGCCATTCAATTGCTCTTCGATACGCAGCAGTTGGTTGTACTTGGAAACGCGATCGGAACGGCACAGGGAGCCGGTCTTGATCTGGCCAGCCGCAGTACCCACCGCCAGGTCGGCAATGGTCGAATCTTCGGTTTCGCCGGAGCGGTGCGAGATGACGGCGGTGTAACCAGCGGCCTTGGCCATCTGGATGGCTTCCAGGGTTTCGGTCAGGGTGCCGATCTGGTTGAACTTGATCAGGATCGAGTTGGCGATCTTTTTATCGATGCCTTCTTTCAGGATCTTGGTGTTGGTCACGAACAGGTCGTCGCCTACCAGCTGAGTCTTCTCGCCGATCTTGTCGGTGAGGATTTTCCAGCCAGCCCAGTCGGACTCGTCCAGGCCATCTTCGATGGAGATGATCGGGTAACGCTCGGTCAGGCCTTTGAGGTAATCGGCGAAACCTTCAGCGGTGAACACCTGGCCTTCGCCGGACAGGTTGTACTTACCGTCTTCGTAGAATTCGCTCGCAGCGCAGTCCAGGGCCAGGGTCACGTCGGTGCCCAGCTTGTAACCGGCGTTGGCCACGGCTTCGGAAATCACTTTCAACGCGTCTTCGTTGGAAGCCAGGTTAGGTGCGAAACCACCTTCGTCACCGACAGCAGTGCTGAGGCCACGGGCCTTCAGAACAGCTTTCAGGTGATGGAAAATCTCGGTGCCCATGCGCAGACCTTCCGAGAAAGACTTGGCGCCGACTGGCTGAACCATGAATTCCTGGATGTCGACGTTGTTATCGGCGTGCTCGCCACCGTTGATGATGTTCATCATCGGAACCGGCATCGAGTAAACACCCGGGGTACCGTTCAGGTTGGCGATGTGAGCGTACAGCGGCAGGTCCTGGTCTTGAGCGGCTGCCTTGGCCGCAGCCAGGGAAACGGCGAGGATCGCGTTGGCGCCCAGGGAACCTTTGTTTTCAGTACCGTCGAGCTTGATCATCGCGTGATCCAGCGCTTTCTGGTCGCTTGGGTCTGTACCTTTCAACAGGTCACGGATCGGACCGTTGATGTTGGCGACGGCTTTCAGAACGCCTTTGCCCAGGTAACGGCTCTTGTCGCCATCACGCAGCTCGAGCGCTTCACGCGAGCCAGTGGAAGCACCGGACGGCGCGCAGGCGCTACCGATGATGCCGTTATCGAGAAGCACGTCCGCTTCCACGGTGGGGTTGCCACGGGAGTCGAGAACTTCACGACCTTTGATGTCGACGATTTTTGCCATTGTTGTAAACACTCCAAAGTTGACGAAAACGCTTTGTACCGCTCGATTTATAACTTGTGGGTCACATTGTTGCATAAGACCGGCTTGCTCATGGCGCTCTCTCGGGCCCCATCGCGAGCAAGCTCGGCTCCTACACGGAGAAATGAGGATTACGCGGTTTCTACCGTCGGAAAACTCTTCACCAGTTCGTCCAATGCTTTGAGCTGGGCCAGGAATGGCTCCAGTTTGTCCAGACGCAGGGCGCAAGGGCCGTCGCATTTGGCGTTGTCCGGGTCCGGGTGGGCTTCGAGGAACAGGCCGGCCAACGACTGGCTCATGCCGGCCTTGGCCAGGTCGGTGACCTGGGCACGACGACCACCGGCGGAATCGGAGCGACCGCCGGGCATTTGCAGCGCGTGGGTCACGTCGAAGAACACCGGGTATTCGAACTGCTTCATGATGCCGAAGCCGAGCATGTCGACGACCAGGTTGTTGTAGCCGAAGCTCGAACCGCGCTCGCAGAGGATCAACTGATCATTACCCGCTTCCACGCACTTGCTCAGGATGTGTTTCATTTCATGAGGGGCGAGGAATTGAGCTTTCTTGATGTTGATCACTGCACCGGTCTTGGCCATCGCGACCACGAGGTCGGTCTGGCGCGACAGAAAGGCCGGCAGCTGGATAATGTCGCAGACTTCAGCAACGACCGCAGCCTGATCAGGCTCGTGGACGTCGGTGATGATCGGCACGCCAAAGGCTTGCTTGATGTCCTGGAAGATCCGCATGCCCTCTTCCAGGCCGGGGCCACGGTAAGAGGTCACGGAGGAACGGTTGGCCTTGTCGAAACTGGCCTTGAACACGTAAGGGATACCGAGTTTCTCGGTCACCTTCACGTACTCTTCGCAGACCTGCATTGCCATGTCGCGGCTTTCCAGCACGTTCATGCCACCGAACAGCACCATTGGCTTGTCGTTGGCAATCTCGATATCGCCTACACGGATGATCTTCTGCGCCATTGGATTTACGCCTTCTTCTGGTGTTGAATCAACGCTGCTTTAACGAAACCGCTGAACAACGGGTGACCGTCGCGTGGTGTCGAGGTGAACTCCGGGTGGAACTGGCAAGCGACGAACCATGGATGGTCCGGGGCTTCGACCACTTCAACCAGCGCGCCATCACCGGAACGACCGGTGATTTTCAGGCCGGCTTCGATGATTTGCGGCAGCAGGTTGTTGTTCACTTCGTAGCGGTGACGGTGACGCTCGACGATCACGTCCTTGGCGTAGCAATCGTGCACCAGGGAACCCGGCTCCAGCAGGCAATCCTGTGCGCCAAGGCGCATGGTGCCGCCCAGGTCGGACGTTTCGGTACGGGTTTCAACCGCGCCGGTGGCATCTTCCCACTCGGTAATCAGACCCACGACCGGGTGACCGCTTGCACGATCGAACTCGGTGGAGTTGGCGTCTTTCCAGCCCATTACGTTACGCGCAAACTCGATCACGGCCACTTGCATGCCCAGGCAGATGCCCAGGTATGGAACCTTGTTTTCGCGAGCGTATTGTACGGCGGTGATCTTGCCTTCCACGCCACGCAGACCGAAGCCGCCTGGAACCAGAATCGCGTCGACGCCTTCCAGCAGCGCGGTGCCCTGGTTTTCGATGTCTTCGGAGTCGATGTAGCGCAGGTTGACCTTGGTACGGTTGCTGATGCCGGCGTGACTCATCGCTTCGATCAGCGACTTGTAGGCGTCCAGCAGCTCCATGTACTTGCCGACCATGGCGATGGTGACTTCGTGTTCAGGGTTGAGCTTGGCGTCAACCACGGCTTCCCACTCGGACAGATCGGCGCCGCCGCATTGCAGGCCGAAACGCTCGACAACGAAATCATCCAGGCCCTGGGCGTGCAGAATGCCCGGGATCTTGTAGATGGTGTCGGCGTCTTCCAGCGCAATGACCGCACGTTCTTCAACGTTGGTGAATTGCGCGATCTTGCGACGCGAGGAGATGTCGATCGGGTGATCGGAGCGGCAGACCAGCACGTCTGGCTGCAGGCCGATGGAACGCAGTTCCTTGACCGAGTGTTGGGTTGGCTTGGTTTTGGTTTCGCCGGCAGTGGCGATGTATGGCACCAGTGTCAGGTGCATCAGCATCGCGCGCTTGGCGCCGACTTCGAAACGCAATTGACGGATCGCTTCGAGGAACGGTTGCGATTCGATGTCACCCACGGTGCCACCGATCTCGACCATGGCCACGTCGGCATCGCCGGCGCCCTTGATGATCCGGCGCTTGATTTCGTCGGTGATGTGCGGGATCACCTGAATGGTGGCGCCCAGGTAATCACCACGGCGCTCTTTGCGCAGGACGTGTTCGTAGACACGGCCAGTGGTGAAGTTGTTGTTCTGGGTCATGGTCGTGCGGATAAACCGCTCGTAGTGCCCCAGGTCCAGGTCGGTCTCGGCGCCGTCGTGGGTGACGAATACTTCACCGTGCTGGAACGGGCTCATGGTGCCCGGGTCGACGTTGATGTACGGGTCCAGCTTCAGCATGGTGACCTTAAGTCCCCGCGCCTCCAGGATGGCCGCCAATGAAGCCGATGCAATGCCTTTCCCCAAAGAAGAAACAACACCGCCCGTGACGAATATGTAGCGCGTCATGAAAAACCCTAGAAGTCTGCGTTAAAGCGGTCCGAGCCGCCGGGGAAAGCGAAGGAAGGCCGAAGCCCCCGATCACCTGCATTAATCACAGTGCACCTTTCAAAAAAACCGCCGCGTTGGGACAGACCGGAAGATGAGGCACCGGTTCGTTGCTCGCTACACATTTTTTGGAATCGCCCAGCAAAGACTGCTTGGTAATCGGCAACTCCTGCAATTCAGGCGAATCCACAGAAGTTGTATCAAGAAGGGAGCGTAGTCTACCGGAAAGCCCCTTTCAGCTCAAACCTTGATCGCAGGTGGTGGCTGCCAATGCAAATTCCAGCCCTCCTGCACGCTGCCGTTCAACCCCGGCAGGTTCGCCACTGCGAGTAATTGTTCGCCGCGATAAAGCAGCGGCAATCTGCCACGGGCGAAGCTCGGAACCCCACGTTCATTGAGCAAACGCTTAACATCCCGGTGGCCGCGACCAGGCAGATTCATGACCTCGCCTCCCTGACGATAGCGGATATGCAGCGGGCCGTCGGGGATTTGGCCCGTGAGCCTGAGTATCCCGTTATCTGGCAACTTCAACGATTTCGAGGGATCAGGCCAGTGAAAGGCAGGCAACGGATTGCGTAGCCAACAGCCCGACAGCCACCAGATACGGCCCCCCGTCCGATGGAGCTCGCCATCCGCCAGCCTCCAGATCGGACGTGCATCGCCGATGGCATCGCGCAAATCATCCCAACCCGACCAATGGTCGCTGTCCGGTAGTCGCGTCAGCGCTGTGAGCCAGTGACTCAACGCATTGCGCTGGCGAGCGGCGGAAAGTTTTGCAAGTGCCGCCAGCTCCAGAGAGGGCACGCCCAGCCAGGCGAAATCACTGACCGTATTGGCTTCGGCGAGATCGATTTGTGCCAGTTCGTTAAGCAACGCCTGCGCTTCATTCAAATGCGAAGCGCTACGCGCCATGCTCGCCATCGCCTGAGGCCAGCGCTCGGTCAATACCGGGAACACCTGATGTCGCAGGTAATTGCGTGAGAACTGTCGGTCCTGGTTCGAAGGGTCCTCGATCCAGTTCAAGTGATTCTCCGTTGCGTAGGCTTCAAGCTCTGCCCGAGTGACAGCCAGCAAGGGTCGCACCAGAAGCCCTCGCCCCACAGGTCGCTGGTTTGGCATTCCCGACAAGCCTCTCACCCCGGCGCCACGCAACAGCCGAAACAGCAGGGTTTCCGCCTGATCATCCTGGTGTTGCGCCGTCAGCAGCACATCATCGACTTGAGTCGCGTCAACGAATGCACCATAGCGCGCATCCCGGGCGGCACGCTCAAGGCTGGCGCCGCGCTGAACCTGAACGCGAACCACGTGTAGCGGCACACCCAGCGCATCACAGACCGACTGACAATGCTCCGGCCATGCATCAGCCGCAGCCTGAAGGCCGTGATGAATATGCAGGGCGCTGAGCGCCGGCAGGTTTTCGGTTTTTGCGAGGTGTGCAAGAAGGTGCAGCAGGACAGTGGAGTCGAGACCACCAGAGAACGCGATGCGCCAGGTTTTGGCGTTGCGCCAAGGTTTTAGATTAAGGAGCAGCCTGACTGGCAGATCATTCTTCGAAGGATTCATAGACGTCAGTCGCATCACTTAGACCCTCTGTAGGAGCTGCCGCAGGCTGCGATCTTTTGATCTTATTGCTTTTTCAAGATCAAAAGATCGCAGCCTGCGGCAGCTCCTACAGGGGTGTAGTGAGTACAGTTACAGACCGTAGCTCATCAGACGCTCGTAACGACGGGCCAGCAGCGCGTCGTTGTCGAACTTCTTCAACATCGCCAGTTGCGAGCTCAGCTCGGCACGGATCGATGCAGCCGCAGCGGCCGGATTACGATGTGCGCCGCCCAAAGGCTCGCCAATCACTTTATCCACGATACCCAGGCCTTTCAGGCGCTCGGCGGTGATGCCCATGGCTTCAGCGGCATCCGGTGCTTTTTCGGCGGTTTTCCACAGAATCGAAGCACAGCCTTCCGGCGAAATCACCGCGTAAGTCGAATACTGCAGCATGTTCAACTGGTCGCAAACACCGATCGCCAGCGCACCACCAGAACCACCTTCACCGATCACGGTGGCGATGATTGGGGTTTTCAGGCGGGCCATGACACGCAGGTTCCAGGCAATCGCCTCGCTCTGGTTGCGCTCTTCAGCGTCGATGCCAGGGTAGGCGCCCGGGGTGTCGATGAAGGTCAGAATCGGCATTTTGAAACGCTCGGCCATTTCCATCAGACGGCACGCCTTGCGGTAGCCCTCTGGACGCGGCATGCCGAAGTTGCGACGAACTTTCTCGCGCACTTCACGGCCTTTCTGGTGACCGATGATCATCACTGGCTGGTCGTCCAGACGAGCAATACCGCCAACGATGGCGGCGTCGTCGGAGAAGTGACGATCACCATGCAGTTCGTCGAACTCGGTGAAGATGTGTTCGATGTAGTCCAGGGTGTACGGACGTTTCGGGTGACGCGCCAGACGCGCGATCTGCCAGCTGGTCAGCTTGCCGAAGATGTCTTCGGTCAACGTGCTGCTTTTGTCCTGCAGGCGGGAGATCTCATCGCCGATATTCAGCGAATTGTCATTACCGACCAAGCGCAACTCTTCGATCTTGGCTTGCAGGTCGGCGATCGGCTGTTCGAAATCTAGAAAATTCGGGTTCATAGGCGTCCGTCTTGGGTCGACGTCCAAGTGAGCTTGGGTCGGCCGGTTGTCTATTCGCGCCCTACCTTAAGGGACAGGCGCGTTCAGGTCGAGATTAAAAATTCTGGTCGCGATCGGGCCACAATAATGGCACCTGACCGTTAACGGTATTGGAGGAAGACGTTGTCTCGCCCGAACTGGTCACGCAGTGCTTGAATCAAGGCATCCGCCGGGTCGATTCGCCAGGTCTCGCCAAACTGCAGCAAGGCCTTCGCATCGGGACTCGTGTACTCCATGGTGATGGGGCACGCACCGCGGTGACGCTTGAACAACTCGCCCAGCCAGCGTAGCTGATCGCCTTTCAAATCCTTGGTCTGCAACTTCAAGCGCAGGCTTTCGGCCAGGTTCGTGCGTGCATCCTCCATGCTCATCACCCGCTTGACCCGCAACCGCAGGCCGCCAGAGAAGTCGTCGTTGCTGACTTCGCCTTCGACCACCACCATCGCGTCGGTCTGCAACAGCGATTGCGCCGAATGGAACGCGTCGGCGAACAGCGAAGCTTCGATCCGCCCGGAGCGGTCATCAAGGGTAATGAACCCCATCTTGTCGCCCTTTTTGTTCTTCATCACCCGTAGCGCGATGATCATGCCTGCGACGGTCTGAGTATCCCGAGCCGGTTTCAGGTCGATGATGCGCTGACGGGCAAAGCGGCGGATTTCACCTTCGTACTCGTCGATCGGGTGACCGGTGAGGTACAAACCCAAGGTATCTTTCTCGCCTTTCAGGCGCTCCTTGAGGGTCAGCTCTTTCGCCTTGCGGTGATTGGCATAAACATCAGCGTCTGCCTCGACGAACAACCCGCCAAACAGGTCAGCATGGCCACTGTCGTGGGTGCGAGCGGTTTGTTCAGCGGCTTTGATCGCCCCTTCCATCGCATTCAGCAAGACCGCACGATTCTGGTCGATGCTCGCTTGATAGGCCTTCGATTCGTCATGAAAATACGGGCCCAGACGATCGAGCGCACCGCTGCGGATCAAACCGTCCAGGGTGCGTTTGTTGATACGCTTGAGGTCGACACGGGCGCAGAAATCGAACAGGTCCTTGAACGGACCCTCTTGACGCGCCTCGGTAATCGCTTCGACCGGTCCTTCACCCACACCCTTGATCGCGCCGAGGCCGTAAATGATGCGGCCTTCGTCATTCACCGTGAACTTGAACTCCGAAGTATTCACATCCGGCGCGTCGAGACGCAGCTTCATGGTGCGAATTTCTTCGATCAAGGTCACGACCTTGTCGGTGTTGTGCATATCCGCTGACAGTACCGCGGCCATGAACGGCGCCGGATAGTGTGTTTTCAGCCATGCAGTCTGGTACGACACCAGGCCGTAAGCGGCGGAGTGGGATTTGTTGAAGCCATAACCGGCGAATTTTTCTACCAGGTCGAAAATGTTACCGGCAAGATCGGCTTCGATATTGTTGGTCTTGCAACCTTCAATAAAACCGCCACGCTGCTTGGCCATTTCTTCAGGTTTTTTCTTACCCATGGCCCGACGCAGCATGTCTGCACCGCCGAGCGTGTAACCGGCCATGACCTGGGCAATCTGCATCACCTGTTCCTGATACAGGATGATGCCGTAAGTCGGCGCCAGAACCGGCTTGAGGCCTTCGTACTGGTAGTCCGAGTGCGGATACGCGAGCTCGGCGCGACCGTGCTTACGGTTGATAAAGTCGTCAACCATGCCTGATTGCAATGGGCCCGGACGGAACAGGGCCACCAGTGCGATCAAGTCTTCCAGGCAGTCGGGCTTGAGCTTTTTGATCAGCTCTTTCATGCCGCGCGACTCGAGCTGGAACACCGCGGTGGTTTCAGCTTTTTGCAGCAACTGGTAAGTCGGTTTGTCATCCAGCGGGATGAATGCGATGTCCAGCGGCGGTTCATCCACCTTGGCGCGGTCGCGGTTGATGGTTTTCAGTGCCCAATCGATGACCGTCAGGGTCCGCAGACCGAGGAAGTCGAACTTCACCAGACCGGCGGCCTCTACGTCATCTTTGTCGAACTGGGTTACCAGGCCATCACCGGCTTCGTCGCAATAGATCGGCGAGAAGTCCGTCAGCTTGGTCGGTGCGATCACCACACCACCGGCGTGCTTGCCGACGTTACGCACAACGCCTTCAAGCTTGCGGGCCATTTCCCAGATTTCCGCAGCTTCCTCATCGACCTTGATGAAGTCGCGGAGGATTTCTTCCTGCTCGTAGGCTTTTTCCAGGGTCATGCCGACTTCGAACGGGATCATCTTCGACAGACGATCCGCCAAGCCGTAGGACTTGCCCTGCACCCGCGCCACGTCCCGGACCACCGCCTTGGCGGCCATGGAACCGAAGGTGATGATCTGGCTCACCGCGTTGCGACCGTATTTCTCGGCCACGTAATCGATCACGCGGTCACGGCCATCCATGCAGAAGTCGACGTCGAAGTCGGGCATCGATACGCGTTCCGGGTTAAGGAAACGTTCGAACAGCAGGTCATATTCCAGCGGGTCGAGGTCGGTGATCTTCTGCACATAGGCCACCAGCGACCCGGCACCCGACCCACGGCCAGGACCTACCGGCACGCCATTGCTTTTGGCCCACTGGATGAAGTCCATAACGATCAGGAAGTAACCAGGGAACCCCATCTGGATGATGATATCCAGCTCGAAATTCAGCCGGTCGACGTAGACCTGTCGCTTGGCTTCGTAGTCTTCGGTGGTGTCCTTGGGCAACAGAACGCTAAGTCGTTCTTCCAGGCCATCGAATGACACCTTGCGGAAATACTCATCGATGGTCATGCCATCGGGAATCGGGAAGTTGGGCAGGAAGTGAGTGCCCAGCTTCACTTCGATGTTGCAGCGCTTGGCAATTTCAACGGTATTTTCCAGCGCTTCTGGAATGTCGCTGAACAGCTCGGCCATTTCCTCGGCGCTTTTGAGGTACTGCTGATCACTGTAATTCTTCGAGCGCCGCGGATCGTCGAGGGCGCGGCCTTCACCGATGCAAACGCGAGTTTCGTGAGCAGCAAAGTCTTCCTGCTTGATGAAGCGCACATCGTTGGTCGCCACCAGCGGCGCGCCGATTTTCTCGGCCAGGGCCACGGCGCCGTGCAATTGTTCTTCATCGTTGGGGCGGTTGGTGCGCTGGATTTCCAGATAGAAGCGGTCCGGAAACACCGCCATCCACTCGCGAGCCAGGTTTTCTGCTTCGGCTGGATTGCCACTGAGCATGGCCAGGCCGATCTCACCTTCTTTCGCCGCCGACAGCATGATCAAGCCTTCGCTGGCTTCGGCCACCCACTCGCGCTCGATGATGACCGAGCCATTACGCTGGCCGTCAATGAAGCCACGAGAGATCAGTTCGGTCAGGTTGCGATAGCCGACGGCGTTCATTGCCAGCAGGCTGATCCGGCTTAGGGCGTTGTCCGGATCCTTGTTCGACAGCCACAGGTCTGCACCGCAGATTGGCTTGATGCCCGCGCCCATTGAGGCTTTATAGAATTTGACCAGGGAACACATGTTGTTCTGATCGGTCACCGCAACGGCAGGCATGTTCATGCCGACCAGGGTCTTGACCAGCGGTTTGATCCGCACCAGACCGTCGACGAGGGAATATTCAGTGTGCAGGCGTAGATGTACGAATGAAGCCGGCATAGTGATCCTGTCTGTAAACGTGGAGACAACAAGGCCCGGATTGTACCGGGCCTTGGCAAAAACATCAGCCTTGCGACTAACTCTCGATCAGCCCTTCACGGGCCTCATACGCCAGACGTACGGGGGCGAACGAGCGTCGGTGAATCGGGGTCGGCCCCAAGCGGGCCAAGGCTTCCAGATGAACGGGTGTCGGGTAGCCCTTGTGGCCACCGATGCCGTAACCCGGGTAGATCAATTCGAAAGCAGCCATTTCACGGTCACGACTGACCTTGGCCAGAATCGATGCCGCGGCGATGGCGGGCACCTTGCCGTCGCCCTGCACCACCGCTTCGGCGCGCATGGACAGTTTCGGGCAGCGGTTGCCGTCGATCATTGCCAGTTTCGGCTGAATGTGCAGCCCTTCGATCGCACGCTGCATGGCCAACATGGTGGCATGCAGAATATTCAGCTCGTCGATTTCTTCGACTTCGGCGCGGGCGATGCAAAAGCTCAGGGCTTTTTCGCAGATTTCGTCGTAGAGCTTTTCGCGGCGGGCTTCAGTCAGCTTCTTCGAATCGTTCAGGCCGAGGATCGGACGGTTCGGATCAAGGATCACCGCTGCTGTCACGACGGCACCACAAAGCGGGCCGCGACCGACTTCGTCAACACCGGCAACCAACTCTTCAACTTCAGCGACCAAGGTGAAATCCAGCCCCATTTGCATACTTGTTCTACTCATTGTACGTGGCCGATCAGCGTCAGAACTGCATCCGCAGCCTGATTGGAGGCATCCAGACGCAAGGTGCGGTGAATTTCGTCAAAGCCGCGAGTCTGTTCTTCGCCGCCCTCGATCAAGGGCGACAGCGTTTGAGCCAGCGCTTCAACGGTCGCATCGTCCTGCAGCAACTCCGGCACCAACAGGCGCTGGGCTAGCAAGTTCGGCAGCGAAACGTATGGACTCTTAACCATGCGTTTGAGGATCCAGAATGTCAGCGGCGCCAGACGGTAAGCAACCACCATTGGCCGCTTGTACAACAGTGCTTCCAGCGTGGCGGTTCCGGAGGCGATCAACACTGCGTCGCAGGCTGCCAGGGCCAGGTGGGATTTGCCATCGAGCAAGGTCAGTGGCAGATCGCGGCCGGCCAGCAACTCTTCAAGCTGCGCACGGCGCTCGGGGCTGGCGCAAGGCATTACGAACCGCACGCCAGGGCGCAGGGCTCGCAAGCGTTGGGCAGTATCGAGGAACAACGCGCCCAGACGACCGACTTCGCCACCACGGCTGCCAGGCATCAGCGCGACTAACGGCCCGTCAGGCAAGCCAAGTTCGGCTCGCGCAGCCGCACGATCCGCTTCCATCGGGATGGCATCAGCCAGGGAGTGCCCGACAAACCGCACCGGGACGCCCTTCTCTTCATAGAATTTTGCTTCGAACGGGAACAGCGTCAGCATCAGATCGCAGCCTTCGCGAATCTTTAGCACGCGCTTCTGCCGCCAGGCCCAGACCGACGGGCTAACGTAATGCACGGTCTTGATCCCGGCCTGACGCAGCTTGAGCTCGATATTGAGGTTGAAGTCCGGGGCATCGATACCGATGAACACGTCCGGCTTTTCGGCGATCAGGTCTGCGACCAACTTCTTGCGCCGAGCCAGCAGCTCGCGCAATCGGCCCAGTACTTCCACCAGCCCCATGACAGAGAGACGTTCCATCGGGAAATACGAGACCAGACCTTCAGCCTGCATCAGCGGGCCGCCGACCCCCATGAACTCGACTGCCGGATGCTTAGCCTTGAGCGCGCGCATGAGTCCCGCACCCAGAATGTCACCGGAAGCCTCACCCGCTACCAGCGCAATACGCAGATTGGCCATGGTTAACGCGTGATGCCGCGAGTCGAAGACTGGATGGAATCACGGAACACCGCGACTTCCGGGAACTGAGCCGAGGGTTCAGCCAGTTCGGTAAGCGCCTGTTCGACCGTCAGGCCCTGGCGGTAAACCACCTTGTAGGCACGACGCAGGGCGTGAATCGCATCTTCGCTAAAACCGCGTCGGCGCATGCCTTCGAAGTTCATGCTGCGAGCTTCGGCCGGGTTGCCGAATACCGTGACGTACGCTGGAACATCCTTGCCAATGGCGGTGCCCATACCGGAAAAGCTGTGGGCGCCAATGTGGCAATACTGGTGAACCAGGGTAAAGCCGGACAGGATCGCCCAATCTTCAACGTGTACGTGGCCGGCCAGTGCGGTGTTGTTCACCAGGATGCAGTGATTGCCAATGACGCTGTCGTGGCCAATGTGGGCATAGGCCATGATCAGGTTGTGATCACCCAGCGTCGTTTCCGAACGGTCCTGAACGGTGCCGCGGTGAATCGTCACGCCTTCGCGAATGACGTTGTGGTCACCGATGACCAGACGGGTTTCTTCACCCTTGTACTTCAGATCGGGGGTGTCCTCGCCTACCGAAGAAAACTGGTAGATGCGGTTGTGCTTACCGATTCGGGTCGGGCCCTTGAGAATTACATGCGGCCCGATCACTGTCCCCTCGCCGATTTCCACACCTGCGCCGATGATCGACCAAGGGCCGACCTCGACGTCGTCGGCCAGGATGGCCGTCGGATCGATGATTGCGCGAGGGTCAATCAAACTCATAGTTTGCGTTCCGCGCAGATGATTTCAGCGGAGCAGACCGGCTTGCCATCGACTGAAGCCTGGCATTCGAACTTCCAGATCTGGCGCTTGCAGCTCAGAAACTTGGCTTCAAGGATCAACTGGTCGCCCGGCAGCACTGGCTGACGGAAACGCAGCTTGTCGGAACCCACGAAGTAGTAAAGGGTGCCGTCGGCCGGTTTCACGTCGAGCATTTTGAAACCAAGGATCCCGGCAGCCTGAGCCATCGCTTCGATGATCAATACGCCTGGCATGATCGGATGCGCAGGGAAGTGACCATTGAAGAACGGTTCGTTGATGCTGACATTCTTGTAGGCGCGAATGCGCTTGCCTTCCACATCCAGATCCACGACCCGGTCCACCAGCAGGAACGGGTAACGGTGAGGCAGGTATTCGCGAATCTCGTTGATGTCCATCATTTCGGGGGGAAGCCTATGTAAAGATTGGGAGCGCGCGACTGACGCGCACCCCTCTAGCAAATCAAGGAGGCAGTCTAGCGGCTGTGCACACTTGATATGGAAATGGTTTCAGCCATCTGATGAAGCATTACCGTCAGGGGTCACTTCCCCTACACGCTTTTCCAGCTGTCGCAGACGCCGCGCGATGTCATCGAGCTGACGTATGCGTGCCGCGCTTTTGCGCCACTCGGCAGCCGGTTGCATCGCCGTACCGGAAGAATATGAACCCGACTCGGTAATCGAGTGAGTGACCATTGTCATCCCGGTAATAAAAACGTTGTCGCAAATGTCGATATGCCCCACCAGCCCTACGCCACCCGCGAGCATGCAATGCTTGCCGATTTTGGTGCTGCCGGAAATCCCCACGCACGCGGCCATGGCGGTGTGATCACCGATCTGGACGTTATGGGCAATCTGAATCTGATTGTCGAGCTTCACGCCATTGCCGAGGATGGTATCGGCCAAGGCACCACGGTCGATGGCAGTATTAACGCCAATTTCCACGTCGTCACCGACCAGGACACCACCGATTTGAGCGATTTTCTGCCAAACGCCTTTCTCGTTGGCAAAACCGAAACCTTCGCCGCCCAGTACCGCACCCGACTGAATCACCACCCGTTTGCCAATGCGAACATCGTGGTAGAGCGTCACTCGCGGGGCGAGCCAGCCGCCCTCGCCAATTTCGCAACGGGCACCGATGAAGCAGTGCGCGCCAACAGTCACGCCCCCAGCAATACGCGCGGCGCTTTCGATCACCGCAAAGGCACCAATACTGGCTGTCGGATCAACCACTGCATCCGCCGCCACAACGGCTGTCGGATGAATACCGGCAGCGGCCTTGGGCTTGGGATCGAACAGATGGGAGACCCGCGCATAGGCCAGGTACGGATCAGGTACCACCAGCGCATTACCTGCAAAACCTTCCGCGTCAGCCGCCTTCAACAACAGGGCTGCAGCCCGGCTATCAGCCAGGTATTTACGGTACTGAGGGTTTGCCAGAAAGCTCAACTGAGCTGGGCCAGCCTCTTGTAAAGTGGCTAGCCCAGTAATTTCTTTCTCCGCGTCGCCACGTAGCGTGGCGCCGAGGAACTCGGCCAGCTGGCCGAGCTTTATAGTCACTGTCATGGATTACTTCAGCTGATTCATGCGCTCGATAACCTGGCGAGTAATGTCGTACTGAGGTTTGACATCAATCACTGCGCCACGCTCGAAGACCAGGTCAAAAGCACCTTTCTTGATGACTTCTTCCACAGCGCTGTCCAGTTTCGGCTTGAGCTGCTTCAGCATTTCACGGTCGGCAACGGCTTTGGCTTCGTTCAGTTCCTTGGACTGGAACTGGAAGTCACGGGCCTTTTGCTTGAATTCCAGCTCAAGACGTTCACGCTCGCCTTGTTGCATTTTGTCGCCACCGGCCATCAGACGGTCCTGAATGCCTTTGGCACTGCTTTCCAGTGTCTTGAGCTTGGTCAGCTGAGGACCGAATTTTTTCTCGGCATCCACGGCGTATTTTTTGGCCGCATCGGATTCCAGCAGAGCCATCTGATAGTTCAGAACGGCGATTTTCATGTCGGCAAAAGCCGGACCTGCTACCAATACGGTTGCCAGGAGAACCAATTGAGTCAACTTACGCACGATGCACTCCTACAAAATCCATTGTCGTTATCTTGGGTCAGACGCTTAGAACGTCTGGCCGAGGGAGAATTGGAACACTTGAGTCTCGGCATTGCTGTCCGGTTTCTTGACTGGCATCGCCAAGGCGAAGCTCAACGGACCAAGGGCGGTAACCCATGTCACACCGACACCCACCGAACTGGCCATATTGCTCAGGCTGATGTCGTTACACTGAGTGTTGGACTTCGAACCATCGGCGTTAGTGCTCTGCTTGCAAGACGAATCGAACACATTACCCACGTCCCAGAATACCGAAGTGCGCAAGGAACGCTGATCTTTCACGAACGGCAGAGGGAACAGAACTTCTACACCACCCTGAATCAGGACGTTACCACCAAACGGTAGTGGATCCTGGTCCGGGTCGACTGCGGTCCCCGGGTTCACGCCCCGGCTCGGCGTACTACGAGGCCCCAGAGTACTGTCCTTGAAGCCACGAACCGAGTTGAAACCACCAGCATAGTAGTTTTCATAGAACGGCAAGCCATCGGTCGAACCATAACCATCGCCATAACCCAGTTCGGTGTGAAGGCGCATGGTGTAGTTTTCAGACAACGGCTGGAACAATTGACCGCGGTAATCGAGCTTGAAGAACGACAAGTCGCTGCCCGGGGTCGTGGCTTCCGCGGTAAGACTTTGGGAGTGACCACGGGTCGCCAGTACACCTTTGTTCAAGGTGGATTCAGACCAACCGGCCGATGCCTTGAAGTTCAGGTACTGATCACCTTGCTGGTTAACGAAGTCGAAGATTTCGTCGACGGTGTAAAGACCGGTCTTGATCTTGTCTTGTTGCGCAGACAAACCAAACGTCAGACGTGAAGTCTCGCTGATCGGGTAACCGACGCTGACACCTGCACCCAGGCTGTCTACGGCGTAGCTGGCTACGTTGACATCGAGGTCTTTGTAGTCGGTGGTGCGATAGAACGCGTTGTAACCCAGGCTCACGCCATCAGCAGTCCAGTACGGGTCGACATAACCGAAGTTATAGCGGCTTTGGTATTGGCTTTTGGTCAAGCCGATACTGACCTTGTTACCGGTACCCAGGAAGTTGTTCTGCGTGATCGAACCACCCAGGATCAGACCGGCGCTCTGGGCGAAACCGATACTGGCGGTGATCGAACCGGAAGCCTGCTCTTCTACGCTGTAGTTCACATCAACCTGGTCATCGACACCCGGTACAGCCGGGGTTTCGACGTTGACTTCCTTGAAGAAGCCCAGACGCTCAAGACGGGTCTTGGACTGGTCGATGAGGTAGGTCGAAGCCCAGCCACCTTCCATTTGACGCATTTCACGGCGCAGCACTTCGTCTTCGGACTTGGTGTTGCCACGGAAGTTGATGCGGTTGACGTAAGCACGTTTGCCCGGATCGACAGCGAAGGTAATGTCTACGGTGTGATCGTCATCGTGAGGCTGTGGCACGCCGTTGACGTTGGCGAAGGTATAGCCTTCGTTACCCAGACGGCGGGTGATCAGCTCGGAGGTGGTGGTCATCAGCTTGCGCGAGAACACCTGGCCTTTCTGGACCAGCAAGAGGGACTTGACCTGGTCTTCTGGAACTTTCAGGTCGCCGCTCAGCTTGACGTCACGAACGGTGTACTTCTCGCCTTCGTTGACATTGACAGTGATATAGACGTGTTTCTTGTCCGGGGTGATGGACACCTGGGTCGAAGCGATATCCATATTGATATAGCCACGGTCCAGGTAGTAGGAACGCAGACGCTCCAGGTCACCGGAAAGTTTTTCACGAGCGTACTTGTCATCGTTCTTGAAGAACGACAGCCAGTTAGTCGTCTTGAGCTCGAACAGGTCGATCAGGTCTTCATCAGGGAAAACGGTATTACCCACCACGTTAATGTGCTGGATAGCCGCGACGGTGCCTTCGTTGATGTTGACCTTCAGCGCAACGCGGTTACGCGGCTGCGGCACCACTTCGGTGTCGACGGTAGCCGAGTAGCGGCCCTGAGCGACGTATTGGCGCTGCAGTTCGTTACGCACACCTTCGAGGGTGGCGCGCTGGAAGATTTCGCCTTCGGCCAGACCGGACTGTTTGAGGCCTTTCATCAAGTCTTCAGTGGAGATCGCCTTGTTACCCTCGATCTCGATACTGGCAACTGACGGACGTTCGACTACCGTGATGACAAGGACGTTGCCTTCGCGGCCCAGTTGGATATCTTGAAAGAACCCGGTTTTGAACAGCGCACGAGTGGATTCCACCAGGCGACGATCATCCGCCTGTTCACCGACGTTCAACGGTAAAGCACCAAAGACGCTACCCGCGGAGACCCGCTGGAGGCCATTGACGCGAATATCAGAGATAGTGAAGGACTCGGCGTGAACTTCGGCGATCATCAATACGGTGAGAACCGCAGTTAGCAGCAGACGTTTCATGAAGTCCTTTCTTATTCCAACTGGCAATAAACAAACTGCCGCAAAATGCGGCAGATTCGCAATTCAGCGAATTGTGTTACAGACGGCCCAAATCATTGACCAGAGCAAGCAACATCACCCCGACCACCAAACTGATACCGATCTGTATCCCCCAACCCTGCACCCGATCCGACAAGGGACGACCACGCGTCCACTCGATCAGATAAAACAACAAATGCCCCCCATCCAGTACCGGAATAGGCAACAAATTCAGAACCCCCAAGCTAATACTCAGATAAGCAAGGAAATTCAGGAAATCAGCGACGCCCGACTGGGCAGAAGCGCCCGCCACTTTAGCAATGGTTATCGGTCCACTCAAGTTTTTTACCGAGAGCTCACCGAACAACATTTTCTTAAGTGAATCGAGGGTCAGTACGCTCATGGTCCAGGTGCGTCGAGCCCCCTCTCCAATCGCGGCCATCGGTCCGTAACTGACCTCGCGAATCATCTCTGGCGGCCAATCGACAGCTTTCACCCCTGCCCCCAAATAACCGTTGGGTGCCTTGCTCTCGCCGCGAGCAGCCAGCGTCACAGGGACGTCGATTTGAGCACCATCGCGTTCAACGCGCAGCATGATTTTGGTATCGGGATGCATACGCACCGTATCGACCACCTGCTGCCAGTCATCCAGCGACTTGCCATCAAGCGCCAGCAACCGGTCACCAGTTTTCAGGCCCGCCGCCTGGGCCGGGCCTTTCGGATCAAGTTCGGCCAGGACCGGTGGCAACGCAGGACGCCAAGGGCGAATACCCAGCGAGCGAATCGGATCCGGCTCATCGGCTCCCTTGAGCCATTTATCCAACGCCAGCTCACGAGGTGAATCCGCCGTCGAGCCTTGCTCACGAACCAGCAACTGAAGGGTTCCGCTCTCCCCAAGGCGGCGGACCAACTGCAGATTCACCGCAGCCCACCCGGAAGTCGGTTCGCCATCGATGGCAACAATTTCCTGCCCCGGGCTCAAACCTGCCCCGGCCGCGAGACTTCCAGTCTCGACAGAACCAATGACTGGCCGCACCTGCTGGCTGCCGAGCATTGCCAGCACCCAGAAAAAAATCATCGCCAGCAAAAAGTTGGCAATCGGACCGGCAGCCACGATAGCAATGCGCTGACGAACTGATTTGCGATTGAAAGCCTGATCGAGCAGGTCAGCCGGCACTTCGCCTTCACGCTCGTCGAGCATCTTGACGTAGCCCCCCAGCGGAATGGCGGCGACGACGAATTCAGTGCCTTTCTTGTCGTGCCAGCGCAGCAACGGCATACCAAAGCCCACGGAGAAACGCAGCACTTTGACCCCACAGCGACGTGCGACCCAGAAATGGCCGAATTCGTGGAAGGTAACCAGCACACCCAAAGCCACCAGGGTGCCGACAATCATATAGAGCGCGCTCATCTACTTTCTCCGCAAACCTATTCAGTGCTGCATGAGGCCAACGTATTGCTGCACCTATCGCCCATGACGACTCAACCATTGCCCGGCCAGTACTCGCGCTTTCGAGTCAGCCGTGAACACCGCCTCGAGATCATCCACCACAACCACCGGCTCGAGATTCAAGACTTCCTCGATGATACTCGCGATTTCCAGGTAACGAACCCGTCCGTCGAGAAAGGCCGCGACGGCCACTTCATTCGCCGCGTTAAGCATCGCCGGCGCGCTGTTGCCAGCCTCGGCGGCCTGACGCGCCAGGCGCAGACAAGGGAATCGCTCTTCATCGGGCGCCTGGAAGTCGAGGCGCGCAATGGCAAACAAATCCAGCGGTGCAACACCCGAATCTATCCGCTCTGGCCACGCCAGGGCGTTGGCGATCGGCGTGCGCATGTCCGGATTGCCCAACTGGGCCAATACGGAGCCATCGATGTAGTCGACCAGCGAATGAATCACGCTCTGAGGGTGAATCACCACTTCGACCTGCGACGGTTTGGCGTCGAACAACCAGCAAGCCTCGATCAACTCGAGGCCTTTGTTCATCATGCTGGCTGAATCGACCGAAATCTTGCGCCCCATGGACCAGTTCGGGTGGGCACACGCCTGCTCAGGAGTCACATGCGCCAGCTCAGCCATGGGTGTCTGTCGGAATGGACCGCCAGAGGCTGTGAGTAAAATTCGACGCACACCGACCGCCCCAAGACCACGGGCAAAATCCAGCGGCATGCACTGGAAAATCGCGTTGTGCTCACTGTCGATCGGCAGCAGTACCGAACCGCTGTTGCGCACAGCCTGCATGAACAACGCACCGGACATTACCAGTGCTTCTTTGTTAGCCAGGAGAATTTTCTTGCCGGCTTCGACCGCCGCCAGCGTCGGACGCAAGCCCGCCGCACCCACGATGGCCGCCATGACGGCATCGACTTCAGGATCGGAAGCGATCTGACACAGCCCCTCCTCACCCACCAACACACGGGTCGACAAGCCAGCGGCACGCAGATCGTCCTGCAACGCTCGGCCAGCGCCCGCTTCAGGCACCACGGCGAACCGTGGCTTATGCCGCACACACAGCGCCAGCAGCTCACTCAGACGAGTGAAACCACTCAATGCGAAGACCTGATAGCTCTCGGGATGACGAGCGATGACATCGAGCGTGCTCAGGCCGATCGAGCCGGTCGCTCCCAGGACGGTAATCTGCTGTGGGCGGCTCACGGTGCCGCCATCCACAGCAACACCGCAAACACGGGAATCGCCGCCGTCAGACTGTCGATGCGATCCAGCACCCCGCCGTGACCTGGCAGCAAATTGCTGCTGTCCTTGATCCCGGACTGGCGCTTGAACATGCTTTCAGTGAGATCACCCACTACCGAAATGAACACGATCAGGGCGGCACCCAACAGCCCCATCAACACCTGGGCGAAGCTCCAGTCACGCACAATACCGACGACCGCTGCGATCACCAGACTTAACAGCAAGCCGCCATACACGCCTTCCCAGCTCTTACCGGGACTGACCTGTGGTGCCAGCTTGCGCTTGCCGAAGGCCCGACCGGAAAAGTAGGCGCCAACATCGGCACCCCAGACGAGCACCATCACCGCCATGATCAGCCAGTTACCCAAAGGCTCCTGCTTGATCTGAACCAGACCCTGCCAGGCCGGCAGCAGGATCAGCAGGCCGATCACTAGTTTGCAGACAGCGCTGGCCCAGTGGTCGCTGGAGCGCGGATAAGTCAGCACCAGATAAGTCGCAACGCCCCACCACAGCACCGATGCACCCAACACCCAGGGCGCGAGCCCCGGCAGGATGTGCATGACGAACAACATCAACGCGACGACAGCGGCATAGGCAATGCGGATTGGCTGGGCGGTGAAGCCCGCCAGACGAGCCCACTCCCAGGCGCCAAGGGTCACGATCAACCCGATGAACAGCGCAAAACCTGATCCTTCGAGCAGAAAAAACCCGCACAGGGCAATCGGCAGCAGGATCAGTGCGGTGATGATTCGTTGTTTAAGCATTAAACCCGGGCTCCAGCCTCGACCTGCTCGCTCGTTTTACCGAAGCGGCGCTGGCGAGAAGCGAAATCTGCCAGCGCGGTGCGCATAGCGTCGTGTTTGAAGTCCGGCCAGAACAGGTCGGAGAAGTACAGCTCGGTGTAAGCCAGCTGCCACAGCAGGAAGTTGCTGATGCGATGCTCACCGCCGGTACGAATGCACAAGTCCGGCAACGGCAGATCCCCGGTCATCAGACAGGTTTGCAGCAGTTCGGGCGTGATGTCTTCCGGACGCAGATGCCCGGCCTGAACCTCCCGCGCCAGACGCTGCGCAGCTTGCGCGATGTCCCACTGGCCGCCGTAGTTGGCGGCGATCTGCAGGATGAAACGATTGGCGCCCGCCGTCATGGCTTCGGCCTCACGCATGGCCGCTTGAAGCTCTGGATGAAAACGCGAACGGTCGCCAATGATGCGCAAACTGATGTTGTTTTCGTTCAGGCGCTTGGCCTCACGACGCAATGCCTTGAAGAACAGATCCATCAAGGCACTGACCTCGTCGGCCGGGCGCTGCCAGTTCTCGCTGGAGAAAGCAAACAGGGTCAGTACCTCGACCTTGGCCTCGGCACACACCTCGATCACCGCACGAACCGCATCTACGCCCGCTTTATGCCCGGCAACACCCGGCATAAAGCGTTTTTTCGCCCAGCGATTATTACCATCCATGATGATCGCGACATGGCGCGGCACCGCGGACGGCACAGTCTGCTTGGTCTTTTCCATGAAAACGCGACCCTTATACGGCCATCAGGTCTTTTTCTTTCTGCGCCAAGTTCGCGTCGATTTCAGCCACGTACTTTTTGGTCAGATCATCAATTTCGCCAGTGGCGCGACGCTCTTCGTCTTCGCTGATTTCCTTTTCCTTGACCAGATCCTTGAGCTGGCTGTTCGCATCACGACGGATGTTGCGCACAGCAACACGGGCGTCTTCAGCAACATCGCGAGCCTGCTTGGTGAAGCCCTTACGGGTTTCTTCGGTCAGGGCCGGCATGGAGATCAGCAGCAACTCACCCAGGTTGGTCGGGTTGAGGTTCAGGCCAGCACTGCCGATCGCTTTGTCGACAGCGCCCAGCATGTTGCGCTCAAAGGCAACGACTTGCAGGGTACGAGCATCCTTAACGGTGATGTTAGCCACCTGTTTGATCGGCGTGTCGGAGCCGTAGTACGGCACCATCACACCTTCCAGAATGCTTGGATGCGCCTGGCCGGTACGAATTCGGCCGAAGTTGTGCATCAGCGACTCGACGGATTTCTGCATACGCTCTTTAGCGTCTTTCTTGATTTCGTTGATCATTGTTGGCCTTCCTCGATCAGGGTCCCTTCAGCGCCGCCATGTACGATATTCAGCAGGGCGCCGGGCTTGTTCATGTTAAATACACGCAACGGCATCTTGTGGTCGCGGCACAGGCAAATGGCAGTCAGATCCATCACGCCCAGCTTGCGATCCAGCACTTCATCGTAAGTCAGATGATCGAACTTCTCGGCATGCGGGTCTTTGAATGGGTCTGCGGTGTAGACGCCATCGACCTTGGTCGCCTTGAGCACGACGTCGGCATCGATTTCGATCGCTCGCAGGCAAGCCGCCGAATCCGTGGTGAAGAACGGATTGCCGGTGCCGGCCGCGAAGATCACGACTTCCTTGGCGTTCAAGTGGCGCATGGCTTTGCGGCGATCATAGTGATCAGTCACGCCCACCATGGAAATGGCCGACATCACGATGGCCGAGATATTGGCACGTTCCAGCGCATCGCGCATGGCCAGGGCGTTCATCACAGTGGCCAGCATGCCCATGTGGTCGCCCGTCACCCGATCCATGCCGGCCGCGCTCAGCGCTGCACCGCGGAACAGGTTACCGCCACCGATCACCAGACCGACCTGAACGCCGATGCCGACCAGTTGGCCAACTTCCAGCGCCATGCGATCCAGAACTTTCGGATCGATCCCGAACTCTTCCGAGCCCATCAGGGCCTCGCCGCTAAGCTTGAGTAGAATGCGTTTATAGCGAGCCTGATAACCACTGCCCTGCTGAGCCATTGCGAATCTCTCCTGCGGCGTATTTTAAAAATTCTTTGCGAGCTGTTTTCAGCTGGCGTTCACTCTAGCTTGGCGCTGCTTCAGCGCCATCGGAACATGGCTTTGTAAGCCAGTTCCAAAGGGAAACCAATTAAAAATTGGTACCCCATCTGAAAAGAGGCTGCGCGCGTAAGCGGGCAGCCTCTTCAGGGCGACAGTTAAAAAACCGTCTTATTGCTTGGCGGCAGCCAGCTGGGCAGCAACTTCTTCAGCGAAGTTGTCGACCGGCTTCTCGATGCCCTCGCCTACTTTGAAGTAGGTGAAGGAAACGATTTCAGCACCGGCTTTCTTGGCCAGTTCGCCGACCTTGATTTCAGGGTTCTTGACGAACGCCTGCTCAACCAGGCTCGCTTCAGCCAGGAACTTGCTGATACGACCTTTGACCATGTTTTCAACGATGTTTTCTGGCTTGCCAGCGATCTTGTCAGCGTTGAGGGTCAGGAACACGGCTTTCTCGCGCTCGACCGCTTCAGCGGAAACTTCCGATGGCAGCAGGAATTCAGGGTTGGTCGCCGCTACGTGCATAGCGATGTCTTTGGCCAGCTCAACGTCGCCGCCCTTGAGAACAACCGCAACACCGATCTTGTTACCGTGCAGGTAACCACCAACAACATCACCTTCAACGCGAGCCAGGCGACGGATGTTGACGTTTTCGCCAACCTTGCCGACCAGAACCAGGCGATCGGCTTCTTGAGCTGCGATCAGCGGCGCAACGTCAGTCAGCTTGTCAGCGAATGCTTTTTCAACGCTGGAAGCAACGAATGCCTTGAAGTCGTCCTGCAAAGCCAGGAAGTCGGTCTGCGAGTTCACTTCCAGCAGAACGGCGGATTTACCGTCTTCTTTAAGAGCGATCGCGCCTTCAGCAGCTACGTTGCCTGCTTTCTTGGCAGCCTTGATGGCGCCCGAAGCACGCATGTCATCAATGGCTTTTTCGATGTCGCCGCCGGCCTTGGTCAAGGCCTTTTTGCAGTCCATCATGCCTTCGCCGGTACGCTCGCGCAGTTCTTTGACCAACGCTGCAGTAATCTCTGCCATTTCAAAATCCTCTTGGATAGGTTTTCAACCATTCCACCCGATCGAACGGGCGTTCAATTCTTCCCGAACCACCCTTGTTAGCAGCTGCAAGTTACAAATGCTGTAAATGCGCCACCGGACAAATGGTTTTCGAGGTGGCAAAAAGGGGGCCAAGCCCCCTTTTTGCTTACTGAGTCAACGCCAAGGCGTCAATTACTCAGCTGCAGCTGCCGGAGCTTCTTCAACAAACTGCTCGGTGCCGCCAGCAACGTGGTTGCGACCGCGGATAACAGCATCAGCCATCGAACCCATGTACAGCTGGATAGCGCGGATTGCGTCATCGTTGCCTGGGATGATGTAGTCAACGCCTTCCGGGCTGCTGTTGGTATCGACTACGCCGATAACCGGGATGCCCAGCTTGTTGGCTTCGGTGATCGCGATGCGCTCGTGATCAACGTCGATAACGAACAGAGCGTCTGGCAGACCGCCCATGTCCTTGATACCACCCAGGGAACGATCCAGCTTCTCAAGATCGCGAGTGCGCATCAGCGCTTCTTTCTTGGTCAGCTTGGCGAAAGTACCGTCTTCGGCTTGTACTTCAAGGTCACGCAGACGCTTGATGGAAGCACGGATGGTTTTGAAGTTGGTCAGCATGCCGCCCAACCAGCGGTGATCGACGTACGGCGAACCGCAACGTGCTGCTTCTTCAGCAACGATCTTGCCAGCGGAACGCTTGGTGCCGACGAACAGGATCTTGTTTTTGCCCTGGGCCAGACGCTCTACGAAAGTCAGAGCTTCGTTGAACATTGGCAGGGTTTTTTCAAGGTTGATGATGTGGATCTTGTTACGCGCGCCGAAAATGTATTTACCCATTTTCGGGTTCCAGTAACGGGTCTGGTGACCGAAGTGCACACCGGCCTTCAGCATATCGCGCATGTTGACTTGGGACATGATAGTTCCTTAATAAGTCGGGTTTGGCCTCCACGTATCCCAATGACCAACCAGCAGCATCAGCTGAAGGCACCCAGGTCATCGTGTCGACACGTGTGTGGATTTAAGCCTCTCGGGGTATCCCCGGAAAGCGGCGCATTTTATATCACAAGACTGCAAAAAACGGAACCCGGATTCTCAAATCCTGACGCACGCCTACTTCCCGCCCTTGGAATCGCTCAAGAATGCGCCAATCAATAGAGAGAAGCGATGCACTGAGGGTCAGATTTGCGCTGTTCGTCTGTTAGAATCGCCTTTTTCGGGGCCGTGAAGAACGATCACGCAACGCCCATTCCGTTTTAGAAAGCGCCATCGAGCGCAGAGAGAGCCTGTATGACCGTCACACTCAAAACGCCAGAGGACATCGTAAAAATGCGTGTCGCCGGCAAACTGGCCGCCGATGTGCTTGAAATGATTGCCGAGCATGTCAAGCCAGGCATCACGACCGAAGAGCTCGACCGCATTTGCCACGACTACATCGTCAATGTGCAGCACGCCATTCCTGCCCCGCTCAACTACAAGGGCTACCCGAAGTCGATCTGCACCTCGATCAACCATGTGGTCTGCCATGGCATTCCGAATGAGAAGCCGCTGAAGGATGGCGACACCCTGAACATCGACGTCACCGTCATCAAGGACGGTTTCCACGGCGACACCAGCCGTATGTTCCACGTCGGCACCGTGCCGGTCTGGGCCGAGCGCCTGTCGCAAGTGACTCAGGAATGCATGTACAAGGCCATCGAAATTGTCAAACCCGGCTGCCGCCTGGGCGATATCGGCGAAGTGATCCAGAAGCACGCTGAAAAGAACGGCTTTTCGGTGGTTCGCGAGTTCTGCGGCCACGGCATCGGCAAGGTGTTCCACGAAGAACCGCAGATTCTGCATTACGGCCGCGCCGGCACCGGCATGGAACTGAAAGCCGGCATGACCTTCACCATCGAACCGATGATCAACCAGGGCAAGGCCGACACCAAGGTGTTGGGCGACGGCTGGACCGCCATCACCAAGGACCGCAAGTTGTCGGCACAGTGGGAACACACGCTGGCGGTCACCGAAACCGGTTACGAAATCTTCACCTTGCGCGCCGATGACACCATCCCGCGCGTTTCGGCCTGATCCGGACCCGGCAGCTCCCAGCCTTATAGATAGGAAAGCCAATCGATGCCACAGGTGGATCCCGAACTCTTCGACCGTGGCCAGTTCCAGGCTGAACTGGCCCTGAAGGCCAGCCCGATCGCGGCCTTCAAGAAAGCGATCCGTCAGGCGCGTGAAGTACTCGACGGGCGCTTTCGCAGCGGGCGGGATATTCGCCGGCTGATCGAGGATCGCGCCTGGTTCGTCGATAACATCCTGCAAAAGGCCTGGGAGCAGTTTGACTGGAGCGAAGATGCCGATATCGCGCTGGTCGCGGTCGGTGGCTACGGTCGGGGTGAGTTGCACCCGTATTCCGACATTGATCTGCTGATCCTGCTGGACAGCGCCGACCATGAAATTTTCCGCGATTCCATTGAGCGTTTTCTGACGCTGTTGTGGGACATCGGCCTGGAAGTCGGCCAGAGCGTTCGCTCGGTCGACGAATGCGCCGTTGAGGCCCGCGCCGACCTTACGGTGATCACCAACCTGATGGAAAGTCGCACCATTGCTGGCCCCGAACGCTTGCGCCAACGCATGCTGGACGTCACCAGCACAGCGCACATGTGGCCAAGCAAAGACTTTTTCCTGGCCAAGCGCGCCGAACAGAAGGCTCGCCACCACAAATACAACGACACCGAATACAACCTGGAACCCAACGTCAAAGGCTCGCCTGGCGGACTACGGGATATTCAGACGATTTTGTGGGTCGCCCGTCGCGAGTACGGCACCCTGAACCTGCGGGCACTGGCCGGCGAAGGGTTCCTGGTCGAGAGCGAAAACGCCCTGCTGGCTTCGTCCCAGGAATTCCTGTGGAAGGTTCGCTACGCGCTGCACATGCTCGCCGGCCGTGCCGAAGACCGCTTGCTGTTCGACCACCAGCGCTCGATTGCCGGGCTACTGGGTTTCGAAGGCGATGATGCCAAGCAAGCCATCGAAAACTTCATGCAGCAGTATTACCGGGTGGTCATGAGCATTGCCCAGCTCAGCGACCTGATCATCCAGCACTTCGAGGAACTCATCCTCGCGCCGGTGGACGAAGTGCCGCCACAACCGATCAACCCACGATTCCAGTTGCACGACGGTTACATCGAGGCACGCAACGACAATGTATTCCGTCGCACGCCATTCGCCATGCTCGAAATCTTCGTGTTGATGGCCCAGCAGCCGGAAATCAAAGGCGTGCGCGCCGACACCATCCGCCTGTTGCGCGAACACCGGCATCTGATCGACGACGATTTCCGCAACGACATTCGCAATACCAGCCTGTTCATCGAGCTGTTCAAGTGCAAGATCGGCATCCACCGCAACCTGCGCCGGATGAACCGTTACGGCATCCTCGGGCGTTATCTGCCGGAGTTCGGCTTCATCGTCGGGCAGATGCAGCACGACCTGTTTCACATCTATACGGTCGATGCGCACACCCTGAACCTGATCAAACACCTGCGTAAATTGCAGTACACCCAGGTCTCGGAAAAATTCCCGCTAGCCAGCAAACTCATGGGAAAACTGCCCAAACCCGAGCTGATTTACCTGGCAGGCCTGTACCACGACATCGGCAAAGGCCGGCATGGCGATCACTCGGAAATTGGCGCGGTGGACGCCGAAGCCTTTTGCCAGCGCCACCAACTGCCGGTGTGGGACAGCCGCCTGATCGTCTGGCTGGTGCAGAACCATCTGGTGATGTCGACCACGGCGCAGCGCAAGGACTTGTCCGACCCGCAGGTGATCCACGACTTTGCGCAGGCCGTGGGCGATGAAACCCGCCTCGACTATCTGTATGTGCTGACGGTTGCCGACATCAACGCCACCAACCCGACACTGTGGAATTCCTGGCGCGCCAGCCTGTTGCGCCAGCTGTACACCGAAACCAAGCGCGCCTTGCGCCGTGGCCTGGAAAACCCGGTGGACCGCGAAATGCAGATCCGCCAGACGCAGAGCGCCGCCCTGGACATCCTGGTACGCGGCGGGACCGACCCGGACGACGTCGAGCAGCTGTGGTCGCAACTGGGCGATGACTATTTCCTGCGCCACACCGCCGGCGACGTGGCCTGGCACAGTGACGCGATCCTCCAGCAACCGGCCGATGGCGGGCCGCTGGTGCTGATCAAGGAAACCACCCAGCGCGAATTCGAAGGTGGCACCCAGATCTTCATCTACGCACCGGACCAACACGACTTCTTCGCCGTGACCGTGGCCGCGATGGACCAGCTCAACCTGAACATTCATGACGCCCGGGTCATCACCTCCAGCAGCCAGTTCACCCTCGACACCTACATCGTGCTCGACACGGATGGCGACTCGATCGGTGACAACCCGGCGCGGGTCAAACAGATCCGCGAGGGCCTGACCGAAGCCTTGCGCAACCCGGACGACTACCCGACCATTATTCAGCGTCGGGTGCCGCGCCAGCTCAAGCATTTCGCGTTTGCCCCGCAGGTGACGATCCACAACGATGCTCAACGTCCAGTGACGGTGCTGGAGCTCAGCGCCCCTGACCGCCCAGGATTGCTGGCGCGGATCGGCACGATCTTCCTCGAGTTCGATCTGTCGCTGCAGAATGCCAAGATCGCCACCCTCGGCGAACGCGTCGAAGACGTTTTCTTCATCACCGACGCGAACAACCAGCCGTTGTCCGACCCGTTGCTGTGCAGCCGTTTGCAGGATGCGATCGTCGAACAGTTGAGCGTCAGCCACGAACCGGATATCAAACTGTCGCGCATCAGCATTTGAATTAACAACGGCCCGCCCTTTTGTAGGAGCGAGCTTGCTAGCGATGGACTCAAATACGCCGCGTTGTCCTGGCAAGCACGCGTTATCGTTGACGACCATCGCGAGCAAGCTCGCTCCTACAGGGGCCAGCGCCGCCCCCACACCGAACGAGATCTACCGATGAACAACGCTCTGAACCAGTTGCAGCCCTACCCGTTCGAGAAGCTCCGCGCCCTGCTCGGCAGCGTCACGCCAAACCCGGAAAAACGCGCCATCGCGCTGTCCATCGGTGAGCCGAAGCACCGTTCGCCAAGCTTTGTCGCCGAGGCCCTGGCGAGCAATCTGGATCAGATGGCCGTGTACCCGACCACCCTCGGCATCCCGGCCCTGCGCGAAGCCATCGCCGCGTGGTGCGAGCGTCGTTTCAGTGTGCCGAACGGCTGGCTCGACCCGGCGCGTAACGTGCTGCCGGTCAACGGCACCCGCGAAGCACTGTTCGCCTTCACCCAGACCGTGGTCAACCGTGGCGATGACGCACTGGTGGTCAGCCCGAACCCGTTCTATCAAATCTACGAAGGCGCGGCATTCCTCGCCGGGGCCAAGCCGCATTACCTGCCGTGCCTGGATGAAAACGGCTTCAACCCGGATTTCGATGCCGTGTCGCCAGACATCTGGAAACGCTGCCAGATCCTGTTCCTGTGCTCGCCGGGCAATCCGACCGGTGCGCTGATTCCGGTCGAGACACTGAAAAAACTGATCGCCCTGGCCGACGAATACGACTTCGTGATCGCCGCCGACGAATGCTACAGCGAGTTGTACTTTGACGAAAAAACCCCGCCGGCCGGCCTGCTCAGCGCCTGCGTAGAACTGGGTCGCAAGGACTTCAAGCGCTGCGTGGTGTTCCATAGCCTGTCCAAGCGCTCCAACCTGCCAGGCTTGCGTTCGGGCTTCGTGGCCGGTGATGCGGACATTCTTAAAGGCTTCCTGCTGTACCGCACTTACCACGGCTGCGCGATGCCGGTTCAGACTCAACTGGCCAGCGTTGCCGCGTGGAACGATGAAGTGCATGTACGCGCCAACCGTGCGTTGTATCGCGAGAAGTATGATGCGGTGCTGGAAATCCTCAGCCCGGTGATGGACGTTCAGCGTCCGGACGGAGGATTCTACTTGTGGCCGAATGTTGAAGGTGATGACGAAGCGTTCTGCCGCGATCTGTTCGTTGAAGAACATGTGACGGTAGTGCCAGGTTCCTATCTGTCCCGCGAGGTTGACGGAGCCAATCCGGGTGCCGGTCGCGTACGCATGGCGCTGGTTGCGCCGCTGGCGGAATGTGTGGAGGCTGCTGAACGCATCCGGGCGTTTATCATTCGCCATCGCCCTTAAAGTTCATTACCCGCACGGTGCAATGCCGTGCGGGCTTACACAAACATAAAGCAATATAACCAACTTACTCAAAACTTAACTTTTCGACTACCATAAGATTACTGCCCACTGAAAAACCAACCAACAAATTCTCATACAAGATAACAAAAAACCAATCCAGAAAAACACAAACATGGATGTTTGTTATGAACACCAGATCACATCACATTAATATATCGCTCTATATTCTCTCACCTCACGAAGTTGCAACCACCGGAAGGACGCTATCAAGGAAGTGGCAAGCAACTCTTCAACATCCATCGTTTCACTCCTGATGATGCAGTACCGCACGCCAAATAAACACAAAAGTTACGGACATCAAAGGTAAATAATTTTTACTCTAAACTTCAAGGAGGAAGTAAAAAATGAACAGCATCCTGGATTACCAGCCAACACAGTGTAAACACGACCCTGCATCTGATGAAGCTGCCATCACGGAAAATCCTGCCGATGCAGGACTGCCCCGCGGCAATCGCCTCAAACGCTCGCTGGTCAACTATCCGAAATTGTGGGAAAACGGTCGAGCCTTAAAAATTGCCTTTATGAACAACCTGGACGTCGACCATAAACAGAAGATCATAGACGCAGCCAGACATTGGTTGCCATTTGTTAACCTCTGCTTTAATTTTGTCGATGGTCATCAGGGTGACATTCGCATCGCCACCGAAAACAACAAAAATAGCGCAGTACTAGGTACCAACTCGCTGTTGGTTCATCCGGACAAGCCAACCATGAACCTCGGCGTCAATCCTGAGCACGAGGATTTCGAGGTAATTGTTATCCACGAATTCGGCCATGCACTGGGCGCGATGCATGAACACCAGCATCCAAACGCGAACATCCCTTGGGACAAGCCTAAAGTTTATGAGTTCTATCAGAATCGCGAGATGAATCCACTTTCTCGAGAACAAATTGACAGGCACATATTTACGCCATTCAACACTTCCGATGCTTTCTACCTGCCCTACGACAAGACGTCCATCATGCACTATCCAGTACCCAACACGTTAACATTGGGTAACTGGGAGCTTCCGATCAATCGCAAGATCAGCAAAAAAGACAAAGAAATCATGAAATTACTTTACCCCTACTAATCAATCATGAGAATCAACACCCAACAAGCATGTACGCGCCAACCGTGCGTTGTATCGCGAGAAGTATGATGCGGTGCTGGAAATCCTCAGCCCGGTGATGGACGTTCAGCGTCCGGACGGTGGATTCTACTTGTGGCCGAATGTTGAAGGTGATGACGAAGCGTTCTGCCGCGATCTGTTCGTTGAAGAACATGTAACGGTGTTGCCAGGCTCTTACCTGTCCCGTGAGTAGATGGCCTCAATCCAGGCGCAGGTCGTGTGTGCATGGCGCTGGTTGCTCCACTGGCGGAATGTGTTGAAGCGGCCGAGCGAATTCGCAGCTTCATTAATTCCCGCAAGTAATAACTTTAGTAAACCCGCACTGTGCAATGCAGTGCGGGTTTTATCTTCAGTTACAAGACACGCATATACAAACCGCCTATTTGAAATTAACTTCATATTCGCCCTCAAACAGCAGGCAACTATCGTAATACACCAAACCAAAAACAATACTTACAAGGATGTAATAACCATGACTGCATTTAGTTCATGCCGAATACTTCAACCCGTTAGTGACACCGCATCTTATTCAGCCGCCACCAATGAACACCCGATCAATACCAACAACACTGGCAGTCGCCGTAAAAGAAACGTTGGTTCCCATACCAAATTCTGGAAGCCTGGAAAAACACTTAAAATCGCAATGTACAACGCCAGCGACGAAGCCATTGAAGAGGTCCGAGCTGCCGCCAGTGAATGGCTGCCTTACGTAAACCTGACATTTGACTTTGTAAAAGGCGATATTGGCGATATACGCATTTTCCTCAATCGGCCAGACGGGATTGAGGCCTCGCAAATTGGTACCGATGCACTCATTGATGATATAGGCGGCACCGACGAGCAAAGACGCGGGCCCAGCATGTACCTGAACTGGACGCCTGGCAGCCATCGGTTCAGATTTGTCGTTCTACATGAGTTCGGACACGCTCTGGGGGCCCTACATGCTCACCAACACCCCAACTCGGATATACCGTGGGATGTACCGAACACCTATAGGCACTGTGCACAAACTTTCGGCTGGGACAAGAGCGTCGTTGATGCCAATATCCTGCCCCTGCTCCTGAGCGACCAGTTCACTTACCAGCCTTACGACGGAGACTCGGTCATGCATTATGAAATTCCCAACGAGTGGACTGTTGGCTACTGGGGACAATCGGAATCATGGGCAATCAGCAATGGCGACATCGCCATGATGCGCAACGCTTATCCCAAAGACTGAGCGCACCTTTAGCGCCATCAATCCCACCGGCATTTCAACAATCGGCTACTGGACGACGCCCAGATTGGCTTCACTCAAATCCAGTTCAGCCAGTACCTCGCGCAAAACGTCATCACCAATCTGGTGATGACGACTGAGCTTGTACAACTCCAGGCGTTGCGCTCGCAACGCCTTGACGCGCAGACGTCGCTCCAGCAAGTTCATCTGAAACGCCAGCGCCTGGGCCTCTGTCGAATCGTTGAACACCTCCAACTGATGCCGATACTCAGACATGATCCGCGCCTTGAGTTCGGCGGACAATGCTGCCTCAGCCGCATCCACTGGCTTGGCCTCGTTGATTTCCAAGGAGTGAATCGCCGCTTCGGCGGTCTTGCGCCAGGCGTCACGCACTTCATTGCGACGCCTGGCGTCCGGGCTTTTCTCGATACCGCGCAGCAGCAGTGGCAAAGCAATGCACGCGGCAATCAGCGACAGCAGAATCACCCCGGCCGCGATGAAGATCAGCAAATCCCGCTCAGGAAACGCATCGCCGCCCATCAGCATCGGCACCGACAAGACACCCGCCAACGTCACTGCCCCGCGTACGCCGCCGACCGTCAGCAACCAGCATGAGCGCGCTGTAGGCACGTGCGTCATCTCACCTTGCCCGCGCAGCCGGCGCAACAGACCCGACAGCCGCCAAGTGCTCTGTACCCAAATAAACCGCAACAGCAGCAACACGCAGAAAATCGCCACCACCTCCAGGCAGCGGTAAAGCAGCGTCGGCCACAGCGAGGTTTCGTGACTGGCGACAGCCTTGATGATGTCCGGCAGCTGCAAGCCCAACAGCAGGAAGATCAAGCCGTTAAAGGCGAATTCCAGCAACGACCAGACGCTGCGATTGAGCAAGCGGGTGTTGGTCTGGCGCGGCAGCAGATCGAGCCAGCTCTGCATCATTCCCGCCGCCACCGCTGACAGAATGCCCGAGGCGCCCACGCGCTCTGCCAAAACATAAGCGGCAAACGGCAGCAGCAACATGAAGACGACGTGAGTCGCCGGATCATCCCAGCCGCGGGCGATCATCCACGCCCTCAAACGCCCCACCAGCCAACTCAACGCCACACCGACGGCCAGTCCGCCAACCGCCACCAGCACAAACGTCAGGCTGGCATTGGCCAGCGAGAACACCCCGGTCACCGCCGCAAGCAACGCGAACTTGAACGTCACCAGGCCCGAAGCGTCGTTCATCAGCGCCTCGCCCTGCAGCATGTGCATCAGAGGTGTCGGCAAGCGGTTCTGGGAAATTGCCGAGACCGCCACGGCATCCGTCGGCGACAACACCGCCGCCAGGGCGAACGCCACCGGCAGGGGAATACTCGGCAACATCCAATGAATGAAATAGCCCGCGCCGACAACGGTGAACAGCACCAGGCCGACCGCCAACGTCAGAATCGGCCCGCGCAGCCGCCACAACTCACGCTTGGGCATGCGCCAGCCATCGGAGAACAATAGCGGCGGCAGGAACAGGAAAAGAAACAACTCGGGGTCCAGCGCCACATGCAATCCGAGGGTCGACCACGCCAGCAACGCGCCGGCGGCAATTTGCACCAGCGGCAAAGGCAAGGGAATCACTCGTCCGATCAGGCGTGAAACGCCGACCAGCATCAGCATAATCAGGACGGTGTAGGCGGTTTGCATAAAAGCGCGGTTCCAGGCAATCGACAGCATTGAAGTGCCATATTAGCCGCTTAGACTGCCGGCTGACCGTTGTACCAATGTCGCACGCAGCCGCAGACCATCCTGAAACACCGCAATACTTGTAGGAGCGAGCTTGCTCGCGATGCACCTGAGAGCACCGCGGGGTGTCAGGTTTTTACTGTTATCGTTGACGACCTTCGTCGGAACGCCGCCCGGAGCAAGCTCGCTCCCACAGGGTTTTGCGTTTTAACTGAACGGTCATGGCATAATCCGTCACCTTTTTTTTCCAGCACCTGTAAAGGGGGCAATTCCTTGACCGTTTCAAGCAAAACGTTGCACCTTTTCGGCATCAAAGCCTGCGACACCATGAAAAAGGCGCGCACCTGGCTCGATGAACACGCTGTCAGCTATGACTTTCACGATTACAAAACGGCCGGAATCGACCGTGAACACCTGACCCAATGGTGCGATGAGCACGGCTGGCAAGTGGTGTTGAACCGTGCAGGCACGACCTTTCGCAAGCTCGACGACGAACGCAAAGCCGATCTCGACCAGCCGAAAGCCATCGACCTGATGCTCGCACAACCCTCGATGATCAAGCGCCCGGTGCTTGATCTCGGTGACCGAACCCTGATTGGCTTCAAGCCAGATATCTACGCGGCAGCCCTCAAGTAAGGCCGCCCGTTCCATTTTGTAAGAGGTATCAACATGTCCACTACCCTGTTCAGCCTGGCCTTTGGTGTCGGCACTCAAAACCGTCAAGGCGCATGGCTGGAAGTGTTTTACGCGCAGCCACTGCTCAACCCGTCGGCCGAACTGGTCGCTGCCATTGCCCCGGTTCTGGGCTACACCGAAGGCAATCAGGCCATCGCGTTCAGCACCGCACAGGCCTCGCAACTGGCCGAAGCGCTGAAAAGCGTCGATGCCGGCCAAGCTGCATTGCTGACTCGTCTGGCCGAAAGCCACAAGCCGCTGGTCGCCACTCTGCTGGCCGAAGATGCTCAGCTGACCTCCACGCCTGAGGCCTACCTGAAGCTGCATTTGCTGTCCCACCGTCTGGTCAAGCCGCACGGCCTGAACCTGGCGGGCGTGTTCCCGCTGCTGCCGAACGTCGCCTGGACCAGCCAGGGCGCGATCGACCTGACTGAACTGGCCGAGCATCAACTCGAAGCCCGCCTGCGTGGCGAGTTGCTGGAAGTGTTCTCGGTGGACAAGTTCCCGAAAATGACCGACTACGTGGTTCCGGCCGGCGTGCGTATCGCTGATGCGGCACGTATTCGTCTGGGCGCTTACGTGGGCGAAGGCACCACCGTGATGCACGAAGGTTTCGTCAACTTCAATGCGGGCACTGAAGGCCCGGGCATGATCGAAGGTCGTGTCTCCGCTGGCGTGTTCGTCGGCAAAGGTTCGGACCTGGGCGGCGGTTGCTCGACCATGGGCACCCTGTCGGGCGGCGGCAACATCGTGATCAAGGTTGGCGAAGGCTGCCTGATCGGCGCGAACGCCGGTATCGGCATCCCGCTGGGCGACCGCAACACTGTTGAATCGGGCCTGTACGTGACCGCTGGTACCAAAGTGGCGCTGCTGGACGAAAACAACAAACTGGTCAAAGTCGTGAAGGCCCGTGAATTGGCGGGTCAACCTGACCTGTTGTTCCGCCGTAATTCGGAAACCGGTGCCGTGGAATGCAAAACCCACAAATCGGCGATCGAACTGAACGAAGCGCTGCACGCTCACAACTAAGCAGAGCGCCAAACGATTACCTGATCACCTGATCACCTGTGGGAGCGAGCTTGCTCGCGATGGACGTTAACGATGACGCGTTCAGCTTGATAAACGCGGTGCTGTTACGTTCTTTCGCGAGCAAGCTCGCTCCTACAGGGGTCAGGCGTACACCCGCCCATGTTTACCAGGGCCGAACAACATGATGATTCCTTCTCCCTGGCGCGCCGATTTTCCGGCCATCGCCGCGTTGCAACGGCAAGACCAGACGTACCTGGACAACGCCGCCACCACGCAAAAACCTCAAGCCCTGCTGGATGCCCTGGCGCATTACTACGCCAATGGCGCGGCCAACGTGCATCGGGCGCAACACTTGCCCGGCGCGCATGCGACCCAGGCGTTCGAGGACAGCCGCAGCAAAGTCGCCCATTGGTTGAATGCCGGCGATGTCGGGCAGATCATTTTTACCCACGGCGCCACTAGCGCACTGAACCTCCTGGCCTATGGCCTGGAACACTCATTCAATCCGGGCGATGAGATTGTCATCAGCGCGCTGGAGCATCACGCCAACCTGCTGCCGTGGCAGCAACTGGCCCACCGTCGCGGGCTGAAACTGGTGATCCTGCCGCTGGACGCCGACGGTTTGATCGACCTGGAGGCTGCCGCGTCGTTGATCAATCCGCGCACGCGCTTGTTGGCGATCAGTCAACTGTCCAACGTGCTCGGCGCCTGGCAGCCGGTGCCCGCACTGCTGGCGATGGCCAAGGCGCACGACGCACTGACCGTGGTCGATGGCGCTCAAGGCGTGGTGCATGGTCGGCATGACGTGCAGGCGCTGGGTTGCGACTTTTATGTGTTTTCCAGCCACAAACTCTATGGCCCCGATGGCCTGGGCGTGCTGTTCGGTCGCAATGAGGCGCTCAAGCAACTGCGTCATTGGCAGTTCGGCGGCGAAATGGTGCTGGACGCGGATTACCTCAGCGCTCGCTTTCGCCCTGCCCCGCTGGGTTTCGAGGCCGGAACGCCGCCGATTTCGAGTGTGATTGGTCTGGGGGCGACTCTGAATTACCTCGCCGGTCTCGATCAGGACGCGGTCTCGGCTCATGAAGCGGCGCTGCATGACTATTTGCTGAAAGGCCTGGAGGCGCGCAACGGCATTCGGCTGCTGGGCAAGCCTCAACTGGCGTTGGCGAGTTTTGTCGTGGAGGGTGTGCATAACTCTGATCTGGCGCACTTGTTGACGGAACAGGGGATTGCGGTGCGCGCCGGTCATCATTGCGCCATGCCGCTGCTCAAGCACTTTGAACTGGCCGGGGCGATTCGGGTTTCATTGGCGCTGTACAACGATTCCGAAGATCTGGAACGGTTCTTTGACGCGCTGGATCAAGCGCTGGAGTTGTTGCGATGAGTTTGCCTGCTGAGGCTGCAACGGCACTGGAGACTTTTCAGAATGCCGCGGGTTGGGAACAACGGGCGCGGCTGCTGATGCAGTGGGGCGATCGTCTACCTGCGTTGAGCAATGTGGATAAAGTCGACGCCAACCGGGTGCATGGCTGTGAAAGTCAGGTGTGGTTGGTGGGCTCGCTGAGAGATGGCCACTGGCAGTTTGCCGCGAGCAGCGACGCACGGTTGATTCGCGGGTTGGTGGCGTTGCTGCTGGCGCGGGTCAACGGGTTGTCGGCGGGTGAGTTGCAGCAGGTGGATTTGCCGGATTGGTTTAATCAGCTTGGGCTGAGTCGACAGCTATCGCCGTCGCGCAGTAATGGCCTCAACGCCGTGTTACAGCGAATGCGCGAACTGGCAAGCTAATCACCTTCGCCCCCATTCCAATGTAGGAGCTGCCGAAGGCTGCGATCTTTTGATCTTCGGCACTCTCGGGACGCCTAGAATCAAGATCAAAAGATCGCAGCCTTCGGCAGCTCCTACAGGGTTCGTCGTTAAACCTCGGGTTTGATGCGATCCGCAGGGCGCCGCACACCCGCCACAATCTTATCCACAGCCTTGGTCGCCGCGACCATGCCGAACGTCGCCGTCACCATCATCACCGCGCCAAACCCGCCAGCGCAGTCCAGCTTCACGCCATCGCCGACAAAACTCTTCTGCAAACAAATGCTGCCATCCGGTTTCGGGTAGCGCAGTTGCTCGGTCGAAAACACGCACGGCACGCTGTAATGGCGGGTCACGGTGCGGGAGAAGTTGTAATCACGGCGCAACGTCGAACGCACTTTCGAGGCCAATGGATCATTGAACGTACGGTTCAGGTCGCACACCTGAATCAGTGTCGGGTCAATCTGCCCACCCGCACCACCGGTCGTGATGATCTGGATCTTGCGGCGCTTACACCAGGCGATCAACGCAGCCTTGGCGTTGACGCTGTCGATGCAGTCGATCACGCAATCGATGTTCGGCGTGATGTATTCGGCCATGGTCTCGCGGGTGACGAAATCCGCCACCGCGTGCACCGTGCAATCCGGGTTGATCCCGCGCAGGCGCTCGGCCATCACGTCGACCTTGGGTTTGCCGACAGTGCTGTCCAGCGCGTGCAGCTGACGGTTGGCGTTGCTGACGCAGACGTCGTCCAGGTCGAACAGCGAAATCTCGCCCACGCCACAACGGGCAATGGCTTCCGCCGCCCAGGAACCGACGCCACCGACGCCGACGATCGCCACATGCGCCGCGCGCAAGCGTTCGAGGCCGTCGATGCCATACAAACGAGCGATGCCGGCAAACCGTGGATCTTCTGTACTCATGACCATTACCCCAAAAACCGGCGCGCATTATAGGGCCACAGCGGGAGAACTTTTAACCTTCCTGCGACAAGTGTAAGAACTTATGTGAATGCGGATTGCCCAACGTCCGGCATTTCCCTGTTCGCTGTACGGTCAGAGAACCTCCAGTGTAGGATGCGCGCCCTGCCCCTTGGCAGCCAGCCGCCAACCGTTCCTTCGTTCCACAGCCTTTGGAACCCGAAATAGCTATGTCATCGCGTAAATTTGGACTCAACCTGGTCGTGGTGCTCGCCATCGCAGCCTTGTTTACCGGCTTCTGGGCGCTGATCAATCGCCCGGTCGCCGCCCCTAACTGGCCAGAACAGATCTCCGGCTTTTCGTACTCGCCGTTCCAGCAAGGCCAGTACCCACAGAAAGAGCAGTACCCGACCGACGATGAGATGCGTCGCGATCTGGAAATCATGAGCAAGTTGACGGACAACATCCGTACTTACTCGGTCGACGGTACGCTGGAGGACATTCCCAAACTGGCGGAAGAGTTCGGCCTGCGGGTCACCCTCGGTATCTGGATCAGCCCGGACCAGGAACGCAATGAGCGCGAGATTCTGCGCGCCATCGAACTGGCCAACACGTCCCGCAGCGTGGTTCGCGTGGTGGTCGGTAACGAGGCGATCTTCCGTAAGGAAATTACCGCCGCGCAACTGAGTGTGATCCTGGATCGCGTTCGCGCCGCCGTGAAAGTGCCGGTGACCACGTCCGAGCAGTGGCACGTCTGGGAAGAACACCCGGAACTGGCCAAGCACGTCGACCTGATTGCCGCGCACGTTTTGCCTTACTGGGAGTTCATCCCGGTGGACAAGGCCGGTCAGTTCGTACTCGACCGCGCCCGCGACCTGAAAAAGATGTTCCCGAAAAAGCCACTGCTTCTCTCGGAGGTTGGCTGGCCGAGCAACGGCCGCATGCGTGGCGGCACCGATGCGAGCCCGGCGGATCAGGCGATCTACCTGCGCACATTGGTTAACAAGCTCAACCGCCAAGGCTTCAACTACTTCGTGATCGAAGCGTTCGACCAACCGTGGAAGGCCAGTGACGAAGGTTCGGTGGGTGCTTACTGGGGCGTGTTCAACGCCGCGCGTCAGCAGAAATTCAACTTCGAAGGCCCGGTTGTGGCGATCCCGCAATGGCGCGTGCTGGCCATTGGTTCGGCGGTGCTGGCCTTGCTGTCCCTGACCTTGCTGATGATCGACGGCTCGGCCCTGCGCCAACGTGGCCGCACCTTCCTGACCTTTATCGCCTTCTTGTGCGGTTCGGTATTGGTCTGGATCGGTTACGACTACAGCCAGCAATACAGCACCTGGTTCAGCCTGACGGTAGGTTTCCTGCTGGCGCTTGGCGCACTCGGGGTCTTTATCGTACTGCTGACCGAGGCCCACGAACTGGCCGAAGCGGTCTGGACCCACAAACGTCGGCGTGAATTCCTGCCGGTGGTGGGCGAGTCGGACTACCGACCGAAAGTCTCGATTCACGTGCCTTGTTACAACGAGCCGCCGGAGATGGTCAAACAGACCCTCAACGCACTGGCCAACCTCGACTATCCGGACTTCGAAGTCCTGATCATCGATAACAACACCAAGGACCCGGCGGTCTGGGAACCGGTGCGCGATTATTGCGAAACCCTCGGCCCACGCTTCAAGTTCTTCCACGTTGCACCGTTGGCCGGTTTCAAGGGTGGCGCGCTGAATTACCTGATTCCGCACACCGCCAAGGACGCCGAAGTGATTGCCGTGATCGACTCGGACTACTGCGTCGATCCGAACTGGCTCAAGCACATGGTGCCGCATTTCGCCGACCCGAAAATTGCCGTGGTGCAGTCGCCACAGGATTATCGCGATCAGAACGAAAGCACCTTCAAGAAGCTCTGCTACGCGGAATACAAAGGCTTCTTCCACATCGGCATGGTTACCCGTAACGACCGTGATGCGATCATCCAGCACGGCACCATGACCATGACCCGGCGCTCGGTGCTCGAAGAGTTGGGCTGGGCCGATTGGTGTATCTGTGAAGACGCCGAGTTGGGTCTACGCGTATTCGAAAAAGGTCTGTCGGCGGCGTATTACCACACCAGCTACGGCAAAGGCCTGATGCCCGATACCTTTATCGACTTCAAGAAACAGCGTTTCCGCTGGGCCTATGGGGCGATTCAGATCATCAAGCGTCACACCGCCAGTTTGCTGCGCGGCAAGGACACCGAGCTGACCCGTGGCCAGCGCTACCACTTCCTCGCAGGCTGGTTGCCGTGGGTCGCGGATGGCATGAACATCTTCTTCACCGTCGGCGCCTTGTTGTGGTCGGCAGCGATGATCATCGTGCCGCAGCGAGTCGATCCGCCGTTGCTGATTTTCGCAATCCCGCCATTGGCGTTGTTTGTGTTCAAGGTCGGCAAGATCATCTTCCTCTACCGTCGTGCGGTCGGAGTCAACCTGAAGGATGCATTCTGCGCGGCACTGGCCGGGCTGGCGTTGTCGCACACCATCGCCAAAGCGGTGCTGTACGGCTTCTTCACCAGCAGCATTCCGTTCTTCCGCACGCCGAAAAACGCCGATAACCACGGTTTCTGGGTGGCGATTTCGGAGGCTCGCGAAGAAATGTTCATCATGTTGCTGTTGTGGGGCGCGGCGCTGGGGATCTTCCTGGTGAATGGTTTGCCGAGCAACGACATGCGCTTCTGGGTGACCATGTTGCTGGTGCAGTCGTTGCCGTACCTGGCGGCGCTGATCATGGCGTTCCTGTCTTCGCTGCCGAAACCGGCGGCCGAGGCTGAAACGGCACCGGCTGTCTAAATCAGCACAGATGCACTAAACGGCGGCCAATGGCCGCCGTTTTGCTTTAAGATAACCGCCATTTTGCAGGCCTGGCTCAAGGGCCAAGCCCAATACCTGTAGGAGCGAGCTTGCTCGCGAGAAACGCAAGGGCAACGCGGTTATTCAGATCGCACGCGTTATCGTTAACGTCCATCGCGAGCAAGCTCGCTCCTACACATTGACAGTTTCCGGAGTCTTACATGACGGCCCACGCCGACCTTTCGCCGACCCTTCAACTCGCCATCGACCTGATCCGCCGTCCATCCGTGACGCCGGTCGACGCCGATTGCCAGAAGCAGATGATGCAGCGCCTGGGCGATGCCGGTTTCACTCTGGAACCGATGCGCATCGAAGATGTGGATAACTTCTGGGCCACTCACGGCAAACACGACGGTCCGGTGCTGTGCTTTGCCGGTCACACCGACGTGGTGCCGACCGGTCCGGTGACGGCCTGGCAGATCGATCCGTTCAACGCGGTGATCGACGAACACGGCATGCTCTGCGGCCGTGGCGCGGCGGACATGAAAGGCAGCCTTGCGGCAATGACCGTGGCCGCTGAGCGCTTTGTCGCCGACTACCCGGATCACAAGGGCAAAGTGGCGTTCCTGATCACCAGCGACGAAGAAGGCCCGGCGCATCACGGCACCAAGGCTGTGGTCGAACGCCTCGCTGCCCGCAAGGAACGTCTGGACTGGTGCATCGTCGGCGAACCGTCGAGCACCACGCTGGTGGGTGACGTGGTCAAGAACGGCCGTCGTGGCTCCCTCGGCGCCAAGCTGACCGTGCACGGCGTGCAAGGCCATGTGGCTTATCCACACCTGGCAAAGAACCCGATCCACCTCGCCACTCCGGCGCTGGCCGAACTGGCCGCCGAGCACTGGGACCACGGCAACGATTTCTTCCCGCCGACCAGCTTCCAGATCTCCAACGTCAATTCCGGCACCGGCGCGACCAACGTGATCCCGGGTGATCTGGTGGCGGTGTTCAACTTCCGCTTCTCCACCGAGTCCACCGTCGAAGGCCTGCAAAAGCGCGTCGCCGACATCCTCGACAAGCATGGCCTGGACTGGCACATCGACTGGGCCTTGTCCGGCCTGCCGTTCCTCACTGAGCCTGGCGCACTGCTGGATGCCGTGGCCTCCAGCATCAAGGACGTGACCGGTCGCGAAACAAAAGCCTCCACCAGCGGCGGCACCTCCGACGGTCGCTTCATCGCGACCATGGGCACGCAAGTGGTTGAACTGGGCCCGGTCAACGCGACGATCCACCAGGTCAACGAACGTGTGCTGGCTGCTGACCTCGACGTGTTGACCGACATTTACTACCAGACCCTGATCAAGTTGCTCGCCTGATGCTGGCCTGCCCGATCTGCAGCGAACCGCTGAACGCGGTAGACAACGGCGTGGCCTGCCCCGCCGGGCATCGTTTCGACCGCGCGCGCCAGGGTTACCTGAACCTGCTGCCGGTGCAGCACAAAAACAGCCGCGACCCTGGGGATAACCTGGCGATGGTCGAAGCCCGTCGCGACTTCTTGAACGCCGGCCATTACGCGCCGGTGGCCAAGCGCCTGGCCGAACTCGCCGCGCACTACGCGCCACAACGCTGGCTGGACATCGGGTGTGGCGAGGGTTACTACACCGCGCAAATCGCCGAGGCCTTGCCAAGCGCGGACGGTTACGCGCTGGACATCTCCCGGGAAGCGGTCAAACGCGCCTGCAAACGCAACCCGCAGTTGACTTGGTTGATCGCCAGCATGGCCCGGGTGCCGTTAGCCTCGGGCAGTTGCCAGTTCCTCGCCAGCGTCTTCAGCCCGCTGGATTGGGAAGAAGCCAAACGCTTGCTCAGCCCCGGTGGCGGCTTGATGAAAGTCGGGCCGACCAGCGGCCATCTGATGGAATTGCGCGAGCGACTGTACGACGAAGTCCGTGAATACACCGACGACAAGCATCTGGCACTGGTGCCGGAAGGCATGGCGCTGCAACACAGCGAAACCCTGGAATTCAAACTGACGCTGGACAAGGGTCAGGACCGTGCGAACCTGTTGGCCATGACACCCCACGGCTGGCGCGCCAGTGCCGAGCGCCGGGCGGCGGTCATCGAACAGACTGAGCCGTTCGAGGTCACTGTTTCAATGCGCTACGATTATTTCGTACTTCAATAATTTTTGGTCTTGAGCAACGGCTTGAGACCGGCTAAATCCGCGAATGGATTTTTCAGACCCGCAGTGAGGACATCCATGCGCCAACCCGATATCGAGATTTACCTGAAAGACGCCGACGTCGACTACAAGGCCATTTCCACCTGGCTCGGCGCGGCTTTGGGCCCATGCACCGACTGGGTTCAGAAAGGTCAGACCTACAAGTGCAAGGCCGGCAACGTGCCGGTGACCTGGCTGCCAAAAGCCGTAGGCAAATGGAACAGCCTGTACCTGGAAAGCGACCAGACCCCTTGGGAAGACGACATCGCTTGCGCCCGCGCTGCCTTTGCCGCGCTGAATGTCGAAGTGCGTTGTGCACCGGGTACGTGGGTTGAGGAAGAAGGTGAAGAGACGGCGGATCGCTGGATGCGGATCAGCGCTGATGGTGAAGAAGAAATCACCTGGAAAACAGCTTAACCAAATTGTGGGAGCGGGCTTGCTCGCGAATGCGGTGTATCAGTCAACGTTAATGTCGACTGATACACCGCATTCGCGAGCAAGCCCGCTCCCACAGTGTTTCTGTGTGATCTGAAGTCTGGGTTTACAAGCCCACCACATCCTCAGCCTGCAAGCCCTTCTCGCCCGTCACCACGGCATATTCAACCTGCTGACCTTCCGCCAGCGAACGATGCCCTTCGCCGCGAATCGCGCGGTAGTGCACGAACACGTCTACCCCGTCCTCGCGCTGAATGAAGCCGTAGCCCTTGGCGTCGTTGAACCACTTCACGTTGCCGGTTTCGCGCGTAGCCATGAATCAGTACCCCCCTTATTTTTATTTTGAACGGCCGAGTATATGACAGCCGTCAAAACTCTCAACTCACTTTACTTAGCCGCCTTTTTGCCGATTTTCAGCGAATACGGCACACTATCGACCGCCCGAGCAAACGCTCGGTTTTATTCACTCATGCAGAAGCCGTATGACCCGTTCCCCGTTCCGCCGTCTGGTGTTTGGCACCCTGCGCCGACTGCTCTATCTCTGGGTTCGCTCAGAGACGATCAACCAGTCGTCGTTCACCCTCAACCTCGACCGCAGTCGTCCGGTGTTCTACGTCCTGCAAAACCCTTCCCTGACTGACCTCGCCGTGGTCGACACCGAATGCAGCAAGGCCGGTCTGCCCCGCCCGGTGTTGCCAGTGTCGGTCGGCAATCTGCTGGAGCCCGCCGCCTTCTTCTACCTGACGCCGGAGCCCGATTGGCTTGGTCGCCAGGACAAGCGTGGCGCGCCGCCGACCCTGACTCGCCTGGTCAGCGCCCTGAGCCAGAACGGCGCCGAAGACGCGCAGATCATTCCGGTCAGTGTGTTCTGGGGCCAGTCGCCCGACAGCGAATCGAGCCCGTGGAAATTGCTCTTCGCCGATAGCTGGGCGGTCACCGGACGTCTGCGTCGGTTGCTGAGCATCATCGTGCTGGGCCGAAAAACCCGCGTGCAGTTCTCCGCGCCGATTCATCTGCGGGAACTGATCGACCACAACAAAGGCCACGAGCGCACCGTGCGCATGGCCCAGCGAATTCTGCGGGTGCACTTTCGCAATCTGAAAGCCGCCGTCATCGGCCCGGACATTTCCCACCGTCGCAACCTGGTCAAAGGCCTGCTCAATCAGCCGCTGGTCAAGCAGGCGATCCTCGACGAAGCCGAGCGTGAGAACATGTCCCCGGAGAAAGCCAAGGCCCAGGCCCTGCGCTATGGCAACGAGATCGCGTCGGACTACACCTACACCGCGATCCGTTTTCTGGAAGTGGTGCTGAGCTGGTTCTGGAATAAAATCTACGACGGGATCAAGGTCAACCACATCGAAGGTGTGCAGAACGTCGCTCAGGGTCACGAAGTGATCTATGTGCCATGCCACCGCAGTCACATCGATTACCTGCTGCTCTCGTACCTGCTGTTCCGCAACGGCCTGACCCCGCCGCACGTTGCCGCCGGCATCAATCTGAACATGCCGGTGATCGGCAGCCTGCTGCGACGCGGCGGTGCGTTCTTCATGCGTCGCACCTTCAAGGGCAACCCGCTCTACACCTCAGTGTTCAACGAATACCTGCACACCCTGTTCACCAAAGGCTTCCCGGTGGAGTACTTCGTCGAGGGCGGCCGTTCCCGCACCGGGCGCATGCTGCAACCTAAAACCGGGATGCTGGCGATCACCCTGCGCAGTTTCCTGCGCTCGTCGCGCATGCCCATCGTCTTCGTGCCGGTGTACATCGGTTATGAGCGCGTACTGGAAGGCCGGACCTACCTCGGCGAACTGCGTGGCGCGAGCAAGAAGAAAGAATCGATCTTCGACATCTTCAAGGTCATCGGTGCCCTCAAACAGCGTTTCGGCCAAGTGGCGGTGAATTTCGGTGAGCCGATCAAACTGGCGGAGTTCCTCGACAGCGAACAGCCGGACTGGCGCCAACAGGAACTCGGCCCGCAATTCAAACCAGCCTGGCTCAACGAAACCACCAACCGTCTCGGCGAGAAAGTCGCGCAACATCTGAACGAAGCAGCGGCCATCAATCCGGTCAACCTGGTGGCGCTGGCGTTGCTGTCCACCAGCCGTTTGGCACTGGACGATCGCGCCATGGTGCGGGTGCTGGACCTGTATCTGGCGCTGTTGCGCAAAGTACCGTATTCGCCGCACACCACGTTGCCGGAAGGTGACGCCCGAGCACTGATCGAGCACGTGAAGGACATGGATTTGCTGTCCGAGCAGAGTGATGCCCTGGGCAAGATTCTGTACCTGGACGAGCAAAACGCCGTCCTGATGACTTACTACCGCAACAACGTTTTGCACATCTTCGCCCTGCCGGCGTTGTTGGCGAGCTTCTTCCAGAGTGCGTCACGCATGAGCCGCGAGCAGATCCTGCGCTACACCCGCGCGCTCTATCCGTACCTGCAATCGGAGCTGTTTATTCGCTGGTCACTGGACGAACTGGATGCGGTGATCGACCAATGGCTCGAAGCATTCGTCGAGCAAGGTTTGCTGCGATTCGAGAATGAGGTCTTCCTGCGCCCGGCGCCAAGCTCGCGGCATTTTGTGCTGCTGACGCTGCTGTCGAAAAGCATCGCGCAGACCCTGCAACGCTTCTACATGACCGTGTCCCTGCTGCTCAACAGCGGCCAGAACAGCATCAGCGCCGAAGAACTGGAAGACCTGTGCACGGTCATGGCCCAGCGCCTGTCGATCCTGCATGGCCTGAACGCTCCGGAGTTCTTCGACAAGAGCCTGTTCCGCCATTTCATCCAGACAATGCTCGACCTTGACGTGCTCAAGCGCGATGAAGCCGGCAAGCTGAGCTACCACGAACTGCTCGGCGAACTGGCCGAAGGCGCCGCCAAGCGGGTCTTGCCAGCGGAGATTCGCTTGTCGATTCGGCAGGTGGCGTTGCATCGCAGTGAAGATGCGGCGGATCAGGTCGCAACAAAACCCGAAACCTGATGCAAAAACCTGTGGGAGCGAGCCTGCTCGCGAAAGCGGTGTGTCAAATAGCGATGATGTTGACTGACACACCGCTTTCGCGAGCAGGTCGGATCGCCGCACCGTCGCTCCCACATTAAATAGAGATCACCGATGAAAAAACTATCTCTATTGGCCATGGCCGCTTTGCTGGGCGCCTGTCAGTCGATGCAGCCTGCCGCTAAACACAGCCTCGATGGCGAAGTCTTCTACTTGCAACGCATCGCCCTGCCGCCGACCGCCACCTTGAGCGTCAGCTTGCAGGACGTCTCTCTTGCCGACGCGCCTGCCGTGGTGCTCGACAAGCAAACAGGCCCAGTCAAAAGCCAGGTGCCACTGCCCTTTCATCTGAGCTACGATCCAGCGCAGGTCAAACCCGGCCATCGCTACTCCGTCAGCGCGCGCATCGAAGTCAATGGCAAACTGATGTTCATCACCACCGAACATCACTCCGTACAACTGGATGGCAGCGACCCGCAGCCACTGAAAATCCGCGTCGCCGCCGCCCGCTAACTCCACTTTCGAACAAGGAAGCCGACATGTTCCGCCCTACCCTTCGCTTCGCCGGCCTGTGTGCAGGCTTGATGATCTCCGCCAGCGCCCTGGCCCTGTCGCTCAGTGACTTGTCACAAAAGGACGCCACCGGCGGCCTCAAGGATGCCCTGACCCAAGGTGCACAACTGGCCGTGAAACAACTCGGCACACCGGGCGGGTTCAGCAACAACCCGGACGTGAAAATCGGTTTGCCGGGCAAACTTGGCAAGGTCGCCAGCAAAATGAAACAGTTCGGTATGGGCGATCAAGTCGACGAACTGGAAGCCAGCATGAACAAAGCCGCTGAAACCGCCGTGACCCAGGCTCAGCCGATTCTCGTGGACGCAGTGAAGAAGATGAGTGTGGAAGATGCCAAGGGCATCCTCAGCGGCGGCAACGACTCGGCCACTCAATACCTGAACAAAACCAGCCGCGAACAGATCCGCGCGAAGTTCCTGCCGATTGTGAAGCAAGCCACTGACCAGGTCGGCCTGGCCAAGCAATACAACACGTTCGCGGGTCAAGCGGCGACCATGGGTGTGCTGGATACCAAGAACGCCAACATCGAAAACTACGTGACCGAACAGGCGTTGAACGGTTTGTTCGAAATGATTGGCAAACAGGAAGAAACCATCCGCCAGAACCCGGCGGCTGCGGCGACCAGTTTGGCGAAGAAGGTGTTTGGTACGCTCTGAGCTCGAACCCGAACCTGTGGGAGCGAGCTTGCTCGCGATGGCGGCGTGTCAGGCAATGTTGAGTCGACTGACACTCCCTTATCGCGAGCAAGCTCGCTCCCACAATAGATCAGATCGATGTAGGCCTTAGAAAAAACACCCACTCCCTGCCCATCTTCCTTTTCTCGAACACCTTCAATTCGACCAACCCGTTCAGGGTCGCCGACGCCGTGTTGTAAGAGCAGTCCAGATGTTCCTTCACGTTGACCGCCGTAAACTCCTTGGCCATCCCACTCTTGGCCACCTGGAATACGGCTCGCTGCTTCTCGGTCAATCGGTCAAAAAAACCGGACGCCAACAACCAGCGATCAAAGCCCTCCGAATACGCCAGACTTTTCCGATAAGCCTCGGTAAAACCACTGACAGCCCGCAGGATGACCGAACACTGGAAATCGATGAAATACGTCAGGTCGAGTTCATCAGCTTCAGCGTTCAGATAAGAACGCCCATATTTCACCGGCGCGTTGCGTAGCAAAATGCTGATCGCAATGTAACGAAAGGCCGAGAAGTCATTCTTGAACATGAACCAGTAGAACAGTGCTCGCGCCACCCGGCCATTGCCATCACGGAAAGGATGTTCATAACCCAACGCAAAATGCAGTGCGATGCCTTTGATCAGCGGATGCAGGTAATCCACTTGATCGGGATCGTTGTGGGACCGGTTAATCCACGTCGACAGCACCCGCAATCGTGACACCACCCCCACGGCGGGCGGCGGTGTATGAACGGTGTTGCCCTCGCCGTCCTGCACCACCACATCATCGCTGTCCCTGAACGCTCCCGGCGAATACTGCACGTCATCAATGCCTTCGACGCCCACCCGGTGCATGGCTGAAATCAACTCGACACTCAGTGGGTCAAAACGCTTTTCCCAGGCGAAGTTCATCATTTTGTAATTGCCGATCACCATTCGCTCATCCGGCGTGCGCGGCAGGCGATTGCGCTTGAGCATGTCTTTGGCCACCTGCGTGGTGGTCGCCGCGCCTTCGAGCTGGCTGCTACTGATGGCTTCGTCTTCGATCAAATCGTTGAGCAGATAACTGAAGTGCGCATGTTCGCCGATCTGACTGGTCATGTACTCCAGCGCAGCCGTTGTGGTTTGTCGATCGACGGCAGAAACAGCTTTTTGTGCCAGCGGCGTGAGCACGAAGTTGCCCCACTCAACAGGCTCGCCCAAAGGCAAAAGAGTTGAATACTGTGCAGTCCGGGCTTTCTTCACCAATGCCCAGCATAGCGTCGAATCCAGCCCGGGCTCCCAGCGATAGCGCAGCTCATCGAAAGGCAGATAGCGCCCCTGATCGTCCAGCGGCTTGAGCAGGGCGAGGTAGTCCGCGAGGCGTTCTTTGTGTGGTGACTTCCCCAACAGGTCGAATACCGGGTCCGTCCGACCTTTCAGTTTGGGTGGTTTTTTCATAGTGCCGTCTCAAAACACTCACGAAACTGAGTCGTGAGTACAGCACTTCAATCTCCAGGTCTCAATATCAGACAAGTCCGAGATAGGTGTAGGAACAAAGCTCGTCACAATGGCCATGACTTGATCTGCCTCATCGGACATTGCAGTCATTCACAAAAAGCCCGCTGACCTTCTACAGGTTCAGCGGGCTTTTTCGTTGGGCTATTGCTGTGGATCAAACTGATCCAGCACCCGGTTCACCGATAGTTGCGCCAGAACAATCATCTGCTGAATACCGAGCACTAAATTGCACGTTGGGCCGGTCAGGCTGGAGGACAGCTCCGTGGCCATCACATTGGCGGAGGCAAGGGTTTCGTAGGCATGGACCAGGAGGGTTTCGGAATTGACGCCGGGGCGGATGGTGAAAATCGGACAGGGACGGTATGTCGTTTTCGACGTTAGATTAGCGGGATCGGACTCTGGAGGTTTTTTTGACTTGCAGCTCATGGTGCAACTCCTAAAAACGATTGGAGCGACCAACATCTCTTTAGAATGCGGCGCCTATTTGCGCCTAACAAATTTCGGGCTTGCAGTCCCGGTCGCTGAATTGGCAGCGACGGTCACAGGCTAAAGATCGTGCTTCCGACGGACAACCTGAAAATGTTGTGGGAAGGTTCTGAATGTTTGGTTGAGCGATAAACATCGTCGGCTGTGGGGCCGCTTTCGCGAGCAGGCTCGCTCCCACAGGGAATTAGGTACATCCGCAAGATCAGGTCGGCTGTCAGGCCGCCATCGCAGGCAAGCCAGCTCCCACAGGAATTGGGTACAGCCGCAAGATCAGGTCGGCTGTCAGGCCGCCTTCGCAGGCAAGCCAGCTCCCACAGGAATTGGGTACAGCCGCAAGATCAGGTCGGCTGTCAGGCCGCCATCGCAGGCAAGCCAGCTCCCACAGGGAATTAGGTACATCCGCAAGATCAGGTCGGCTGTCAGGCCGCCATCGCAGGCAAGCCAGCTCCCACAGGAATTGGGTACATCCGCAAGATCAGGTCGGCTGTCAGGCCGCCTTCGCGAGCAGGCTCGCTCCCACAGAAAAGCACAAGCAGATCGGTGTGCACACTTCGCTCCTCAGCACTCAACAGGCCGAGCGTTAGCTCGCCTGTAGCTTTTGATCTGGACGCACCGCCCCCTCGAGAGGCCGAGTGGAGGTTCTGCGCAGTGGGCAACCCGGCATGGATGCCGGGTTAGCCGCGCACGGCCATGGATGGCCGATCGCGGCGGGCCCACGGAGCAGGACCGGAGCGAGGGCATGCCGAGCCACAGCGAGGCACCGAACGAAAGGGGCAAGAGCCCTTGGTTACTTGGGGCTCTTCCAAGTGACTCGCCGTAAGGGCGAAACCGCCAGCGGCCATTACCGCAACAACGGATGTGCACTCAATCACCCAAAAACCTGGTCGGCCCGAAGGCCGCCACGCTTAAAAGATCAAACCGACTTTTCCTTGACCCGAAACCAAGCCGCATACAACGCTGGCAAGAACAAAAGCGTCAACGCCGTCGCCACAATCAACCCACCCATGATCGCCACCGCCATCGGCCCAAAAAACACACTGCGCGACAACGGAATCATCGCCAGCACCGCCGCAAGCGCCGTCAACACAATCGGCCGAAAACGCCGCACCGTGGCTTCAATAATCGCCTGCCAAGGCTTGAGCCCGGCCGCGATATCCTGCTCAATCTGATCCACCAGAATCACTGAGTTGCGCATAATCATCCCCGACAGGGCGATGGTCCCGAGCATGGCCACAAAACCGAATGGCTGACGGAACACCATCAGGAACAGCGTCACACCGATCAACCCCAATGGCGCTGTCAGAAACACCATCAGGGTGCGTGAGAAACTGCGCAATTGCAGCATCAGCAATGTCAGCACCACCACGATAAACAGCGGCACGCCGGCCTTCACCGAGTTCTGACCACGGGCCGAGTCTTCCACGGTGCCGCCGACTTCCAGCAGATAACCGTCAGGCAATTCCGCCCGAATCGGGTCCAGCGTCGGCATGATTTGCTGCACCAGGGTCGCCGGTTGTTCCTTGCCATAGATGTCGGCGCGGACCGTCACATTCGGCAGGCGGTTGCGGTGCCAAATGATGCCCTCTTCAAAGCCGTATTCCAGGGTCGCGATCTGCGACAGCGCCACGCTGCGACCGTTGTCGGTTGGCACCGCCAAGCTTGGCAGCAACGACAGTTCGGTACGTTCATGCAAGGTGCCGCGCAACAGGATCTCGATCAACTCGTTGTCTTCACGGTACTGGCTGACGCTGGAACCGGTCAGGGAGCTTTGCAGAAACTTCGACAGGTTCGCCGTGCTGACACCGAGCGCTCGGGCGCGGTCCTGGTCAACGTTCAGATAAACGACTTTGCTCGGTTCTTCCCAGTCCAGGTGGACGTTGACCACATGCGGATTCTCACGAACCTTGGCTGCCACTTTACGGGCCAGGGCGCGGACTTCTTCGATGTGTTCCCCGGTGACCCGGAACTGCACCGGATAGCCAACCGGCGGACCATTTTCAAGTCGCGTAACCCGAGAGCGTAGCGCCGGGAATTGCTCGTTGAGGGTTTCGATCAGCCACGTGCGCAGGGTTTCGCGGTCCTCGATGGTTTTGGCCAGGACTACAAACTGGGCGAAGCTCGCTGCCGGAAGTTGCTGATCCAGCGGCAGGTAAAAGCGCGGCGAACCGGTGCCGACGTAGGCCACGTAATTGTCGATGCCGGCATGATCCTTCAGCAAACCTTCAAGCCGGTTAACCTCGTCGGCGGTGTTGCTCAGAGAAGCACCTTCGGCCAGTTTCAAATCGACCATCAATTCCAGTCGCCCCGAGGCCGGGAAGAATTGTTGTGGCACAAAACGGAACAACACGATGGAGGCGATGAACAACACCACCGTCAGCACGATCACCGTCTTGCGCCAGCGCACACACCACGCCACCAAACCTCTGACGCGTTGATAGAACGGCGTGCCGTAAGGGTCAGATTGGCCGGCGCCAGTGCCGTGTTTGGCGGCATGAATTTTCGCCAGGTCCGGCAGGAGTTTTTCCCCCAGATAAGGCACAAAAACCACGGCCGCAATCCACGACGCCAGCAATGCGATGGTGACCACCTGAAAGATCGAACGGGTGTATTCGCCGGTGCCCGATTGCGCGGTAGCAATCGGCAGGAACCCGGCCGCGGTGATCAATGTGCCAGTGAGCATCGGGAACGCAGTGCTGGTCCAGGCATAGCTCGCGGCTTTGATGCGGTCGAAGCCCTGCTCCATTTTGATCGCCATCATTTCCACGGCGATGATCGCGTCATCCACCAGCAAGCCCAGCGCCAGTACCAGCGCACCGAGGGAAATCTTGTGCAGGCCAATGCCGAGGTAATACATGCAGGCGAACGTCATGGCCAACACCAGCGGAATCGCCAGCGCCACCACCATGCCGGTGCGCACGCCGAGGGAGAAAAAGCTCACCAGCAACACGATTGCCAGCGCTTCTACCAGCACCTGGACGAACTCGCCGACGCTTGTTTTTACCGCTGCTGGTTGATCGGAGACCTTGCGCAGCTGCATGCCGGCCGGGAGATTCTTCTGGATACGGTCGAACTCGATTTCCAGCGCCTTGCCCAGTACCAGAATGTCGCCACCGTCCTTCATGGCCACCGCCAGACCGATGGCGTCTTCCGCCATGAAGCGCATGCGTGGGGCGGGAGGATCGTTGAAACCACGCCGGACGTTCGCGACATCGGAGATACGGAACGTACGATCACCGACGCGAATCGGGAAGTTCTTGATCTCGTCGACCGTCTGAAAATTCCCCGAAACCCGTAGCTGTAAACGCTCACTGGTGGTTTCAAAGAAGCCCGCCGTGGACACCGCGTTCTGCTCTTCCAGCGCTTGTTGCACAGCCGCCAAGGGCAAGCCGAGGGTGGCGAGCTTGACGTTGGAGAGTTCAATCCAGATCTTCTCGTCCTGCAGGCCGAGCAGGTCGACTTTGCCCACATCCTTGACCCGCTGCAGCTGGATCTGGATGCGGTCGGCGTAGTCCTTGAGCACCGCGTAATCAAAACCGTCCCCGGTCAGCGCGTAAATATTGCCGAAGGTGGTGCCGAATTCATCGTTGAAGAATGGCCCCTGAATACCCGGTGGCAATGTTTGACGAATGTCGCTGATTTTTTTGCGGACCTGATACCAGAGATCAGGGATGTCCACCGAGTGCATGGAATCGCGAGCAACGAACGTCACCTGGGATTCGCCCGGTCGAGAGAACGACACGATGCGCTCGTACTCGCCGGTTTCCATCAGTTTCTTTTCGATGCGCTCGCTGACCTGCCGCGACACCTCCTCGGCGGTGGCTCCCGGCCAGTTGGTGCGGATCACCATGGCCTTGAAGGTGAACGGCGGGTCTTCGCTTTGGCCGAGCTTGGTGTAGGAAAGCGCGCCGACGATGGCCAGCAAGAGCATCAGGAACAGGACGATCTGGCGGTTACGCAGCGCCCATTCGGAAAGATTGAAACCCATCGGGGATTACTCCTTGTCCGCCAGATTGACCACGCGGTTGGAGCGATCCACCGGGCGCACTTGCTGCCCGTCATGAAGCACATGGACACCGGCGGCCACCACCCAATCACTGGCGTTGAGGCCTTCGAGCACCGGTACGGTTTTCTCGCCGAATGGACCGACCCGGACCGGGGCTTTTTTCAGGGTGTTGTTGGCGCCAAGCACCCAAACGTAGGTGGCACCGTTTTCTGCGGTGACGGCAGACAGCGGCACCGACAGCGTCACAGCGTCAGCGGTCTGGATGAACACTCGGGCGCTCTGGCCAAGTTCGGCCGGCACCTTACCCGCGGTGAACGCGATGCGGGCGGCGAAGGTGCGGGATTTTGGATCGGCGGCGGGCGACAGCTCACGAATGCGCCCGGCGAAACGTTGATCGGGCTGGGTCCAGAGTTCAACCGAGACCGGCTGCCCCACTTTGAATCGCCCGAAACTCTGCTCCGGCAGGCTTATCAACACTTCGCGCTCACCATCGGTGGCGAGGGTAAACACCGTTTGCCCCGCCGCCACCACTTGCCCGACTTCGACCGCACGTTTGGCCACCACGCCGTCCTGAGGCGCGCGCAACACGGCGTAGCTGGCCTGATTGGTCGAGACGTTGAACTCGGCCTTGATCTGCTTCAGCCGGGCTTCACCGGATCGGTAGAGGTTTTCGGAATTGTCGTACTGCGATCGGCTGACCATCTGACGGTCCATCAGGGTCTTGTAGCGATCACGTTCGGCGCGAACCAGGTTCAAATTGGCTTCGGCAGCGGCAACCTGAGCGCGGGTGGCTTCCAGTTGCAGGCGCACGTCTTGCGGATCGAGTTCAGCCAGAGGCTGCTCAGCCTTGACTCGCTGGCCTTCCTCGACCAGTCGTCGGCTGACTTTACCGCCAATGCGAAATGCCAGATCCGGCTCATAGCGAGCCCGCACTTCACCGGGATAACTTTCCATCGCCTGGGCCGAAGGCTCTGGCTGCACCACCATGGCCGGGCGAACAGTGACTTGAGGCGCCTCTTCGTGACCACACGCAGACAATAAAAACGCCAGACTGACTGGCAATGCGAGGGGCAAGGCATAGCGGAACATGGTGAAGGACCTTTCGCTAATGGTGCTTGGAATAATTATACTGACCAGTATGTTATTAATAGCAAACTCACCAGTCCAGTATTAAAGCGAAGAATGACGAACAATCTTTCAGCACCCAATGGTCCGGGCCGCCCCAAGGATCTGGCCAAGCGCCAAGCCATCCTCGATGCGGCGAAAATTCTGTTTCTGAGCAATGGTTATGCGAACACCAGCATGGACGCCGTGGCGGCCGAAGCGGGTGTGTCGAAGCTGACCGTCTACAGCCATTTCAACGACAAGGAGACGCTGTTCTCCACCGCCGTCGTCGCCACGTGCGAAGAGCAGTTGCCTACGCTGTTGTTTGAATTGCCGGACGGCATTGCGGTAGAAACGGTGCTGCTGAACATCGCGCGCGGCTTTCATCACCTGATCAACAGCGACGAATCGGTGAACCTGCATCGGCTGATGATGACGCTGGGCAGCCAGGACCCGAAACTCTCACAAATATTCTTCGAGGCCGGGCCGGAGCGCATGCTGCATGGCATGGAGCGGCTGCTGGCCAAAGTTGATCAGAGCGGCGCGTTGCACATCGATAAGCCACGCAATGCGGCCGAGCATTTCTTCTGCCTGCTCAAGGGCGCGGGGAATTTTCGGTTGCTTTATGGTTGCGGCGAGCCATTGACCGGGGAGGCGGCCGAGAGCCATGTGCAGGAAGTGGTGGGGTTGTTTATGCGGGCTTATCGGGCGTAATTCCCGGGGAAATTGTGCCGGTGCTGAAAAGATCGCAGCCTTCGGCAGCTCCTACAGGGGGGTTGCGTTCGATCTGTAGGAGCTGCCGAAGGCTGCGATCTTTCAGGGCTTCAACGCTTTCTTCGGGTAAATATCATACCGACTGGATTTCCCATCCAGCGCATGACTCGGCTTTGGCCCCTCAATGCACGGCGCCTTGCGCGGCCGCTTGACCACCACCCGGTGACTGGCCAGTGCCAATGCCGCTTCAAGCAGTGCCGGGGCGTCCGGGTCATCGCCTACCAACGGCCGGAACAGGCGCATTTCCTTCTTCACTAGCGCCGTTTTCTCACGGTGGGGAAACATGGGGTCCAGGTAGATCACCTGCGGCGGCTCGCCTTCCCAGTTACGCATCAACTCGATTGAGTTGCCCTTGAGCAAATGCATCCGCGCCACGATCGGCGCCACGTCGAAGTCTTCCGCGGCTCGGGCCAGGCCATCTTCAAGCAAGGCACCGATCAAGGGCTGACGTTCGATCAGGCTCATCTCACAGCCCAGGCTCGCCAGCACGAACGCATCTTTGCCCAGCCCTGCCGTGGCATCCAGCACACGCGGACGCACACCCTGCGCGATGCCAACCGCCTTGGCGATCATTTGCCCCGTGCCGCCACCGAATAACCGGCGATGGGCTGCGCCGCCTTCGACAAAGTCCACCCGCACCGGCCCTGGCGCATCAGCACCCAGCTGTTGCAGCTGCAAGCCCTGCTCGCCCACTTGCAAGGCAAACTCGCCGTCAGCTACGTGCATAGGCAAACCCAGGCGCTCGGCCCATTGCTCGGCTTGTGGCTGAAACGCCGGGGCCGAGGCCTCGACATGGATGCGGCAGGCCGCAGGTGGCTCAATCATGGGAAAACACGCTCAAAAAAATTAATGATCGGCAAAAACGGCCGATAACAAAACTATCGAGCATTTTGCCAGACCTCAGCGTCGACCGAGAGAAATGTCAGACTTTCAACCCACAATCACAGGTTTTATCTCGCCCTACGGCGATTACCGCCTGCGAAATAGCCAAGCACTGAGCGGTGTTAGCCACCACTGGCAAGATTTTTTTGCCCGGGCGCTGGCCGATCAGTCGAGCGATGGGGTGCCGGCTTCTCTCGACTTTCCACCGGTCGATCTCGATAGCCCGGTCGAACCGACGGTGGGCAGCGAACTGCTGGCGCACATCGTTTCCCAGCGTGAATGTGACGTGAAGGAAACCGCAGTTCGCCCTCCCGAGCCACTGTTCCTGCCGATTGCCGAGTTCGAAATGGACCTGGCCGACAAACCGTTCCCTCCGTTCCCGGCAGAAGAAATCGTCGCGCAACAGCAACAACAGCACTTCGAAAGTGGTTGGGTTCGCCCGATCGTGCTGGCCGCCGGTCAACCTGTGCCAGCAGCCGGTCCGGCACCACAACCGCGTCCATTGCACCTGCCGATCGCCGAGTTCGAACTCCATCTGCTGGACAAGCCATTCCCGCCGTTCTCGCCCGAAGAGCTGGTGGAACAACAGAAACAACTCGATTTCGATAACGGCTGGGCTCGCCCAATCGTCCTGCAAAACCTGCGCATCGCCGCCTAAACCTCAGCGACACAGCCATCACCGAAACCGTATTGTCAGCTTTTGAACAATTGATTGGCCTGTTGATACGGCATCGACCGCGATGTGAACCCGAACGTGCCTGACTTCTGGATCTCTTCGGCTGCACGGTAGAACTCGCCATACGCCGCCAACGCCAGCGCTGAACCCACGCTGATCCGTTTAACGCCCATTTCGCTCAGTTGCTCGACCGTCAGCTTCAGTCCGCCAGACATCAAGACATTGACCGGTTTCGGCGCCACCGCGCGCACCACCGCCAGGACGTCTTCAGCCGTGCGCAGACCGGGCGCATACAACACGTCGGCCCCGGCTTCGGCAAAGGCCTGCAAGCGGCGAATGGTATCGGCCAGGTCAGGATTGCCATGCAGAAAGTTCTCGGCCCGCGCCGTCAGCATGAAGGGGAAAGGCAAACTGCGGGCTGCAGCAACGCAAGCTTCGATGCGGGCCACAGCATGTTCGAAGCAGTAGATCGGAGCGTCCTCACGGCCCGTGGCATCTTCGATCGAGCCGCCGACGGCACCGACGTCTGCCGCGCGCAAAATACTTTTCGCGCAATCCGCCGGGTTGTCGGCGAAACCGTTTTCGAGGTCGACCGCTACCGGCAAATCGGTGGCCGCGACAATCGCCTGAACGTTTGCCAGGGTATCGTCCAGTGTCAGCCCACCATCGGGACGGGCTCTGGAAAAGGCATAACCGGCACTGGTGGTCGCCAGCGCCTCGAAACCCAGGCTGGCGAGCATTTTCGCCGAGCCGGCGTCCCAAGGGTTGGGAATGACAAAAGCGCCGTCGCGTTCATGCAGTGCTTTGAACGCCTGGGCTCGAAGGGTTTGCGTATCCATTGGCAGGCTCCTGAAAAAAGCAGGGAATCCGCTTCAAAGCAGGCCAAGCTGCTCGATGGCGGGCTCTCTGTATAGCTCAGGCAGCGGCGGCAGGCCAGGCAAACGCAGCATCAGTTGTGCGTGAAAACGTTGCGCGAGTTTGGCGGCCAGCAGGTTGTCGGCGGTGTGCAGGAAGATATAGGGCGTGCGGCCCTCTTCGATCCACTGGGCGATTTTCTCGACCCACGGTACGAGGAACGGATCATTGGCCTCTAACTGTGGATGACCGATGAAACGGACTTGCGGGAACTGGGTGAAGGCTGCCGGGCGCGGCGGTACCTTGGGCTTTTTTGATTGGGCGTGAAGTACTGACGGATCAGTCGACACGCAGCTGAACAATGCGCGAGGATCGAGACAAATGCGCTCGACTCCGCGATCCCGCAGCAAGCGATTGAGCCCGCGCTCGGCATCGCCCTTGGCGAAGAAATCGTCGTGCCGCACTTCGATGGCCAGAGGCCTGTCCACCGCGTCGATAAAGCCCGCCAGCTCGTGCAATCGTTGAGGCGTGAAGCTTTTTGACAATTGCAGCCAGAGGGGCGAAACGCGATCGCCCAAGGGGCTGAGCAATTGCAGAAACGTTTCGACAGCGGTCAGTTGTTCGCGCAAGTCTCCGCTGTGGCTGATGTCGCCGGGGAATTTGGCGGTGAAGCGAAAGTGCTGAGGCATGGTCTCGGCCCAGCGCTGCACGGTGCTGGCAGCAGGGCTCGCGTAGAAGGTCGTATTACCTTCCACGGCGTTGAATACTTGAGAATAGAGATTTAGAAATTCGGAGGGCTTGGCGTCGGGCGGATAGAGGTATTCGCGCCAGGCGTTTTCACTCCAGGACGGGCAGCCGAGGTAATAAGGCAGCCACATCAGATGTACAGGTCGAGGCCCAGCACATTCGAATCCCAGTCGACAAAAGTGGCGGTGCTCAGGTAGCTGGCGAGTGCCGTGGCCACGCTTTTGCTCATGGCGCGGTGGTAAATCATGTCTTGTTGACGAGCCGGCAGATTAGCCAGGCGTTGCGCGGAAGCCTTGGCAGCGCGGGCGGCCATTTGCTCTTCGGATGGCATTTCCAGCTCACCGTCGATGTCGACGTAATCGTCTTCCGCCACAGGGCCTTTGCGAGGCTTGCGCTTGATGGGGTAGGACTGAGAGGAAACGCCGTCTATACGCATGAGTACATGTCCGGTATCAGTAATGGCAGTTTAATGGCGCATAGCCAACTTCGCAAACCGCTTGGTGATAACTAGAACACAGAAATACAAAAAGGTTTAAAAGCGGGGGCTATAAAACGACGATTGGCAGGAGGTGACGATGTTTTGTGGCGAGGGGATTTATCCCCGTTCGACTGCGAAGCAGTCGCAGACCAGCCTGCCCGTGTGCCTGATGAAATCTGGGGTCGCTTCGCAACCCAACGGGGATAAATCCCCTCACCACAAAGCAACCGGGGATCAACGCGCCTTAGGGGTCGCGACCTTGTCGCGCAGATAAACCGGCTGCGCCTCATCCGCCACTATCGCCTCACCGCGTTCCCAGGCAAACCGCGCCAGGGTCAACAAGTCTTCGGCGTGGGGCAACATGCCCGCCTCTTGCCCGGTCAATTTGACGGCGATGCGCTCGGCATACCCCCAACCGGTGCCCGCGCCAAACCATTCGCCGTTGGCATCCGCCGGCAATGCCGCCGCTTCCGGCGGCAACACGGCCTCATTGCCGACCAGTCGCATCTCCCCTGCCGTCTCGCGGTAGCAACCCCAATACACTTCGTCCATCCGCGCATCGATGGCGGCCGCCACCTGGCTCACGCCATGCTCGCGATACGCCCGCTGCGCCAGCACCGCCAGGTTCGACACCGGCAGTACCGGGCGATCCAGCGCAAACGCCAGGCCTTGCACCACACCAATCGCAATCCGCACACCGGTGAAAGCCCCGGGCCCACGGCCGAAAGCAATGGCGTCGACCGCTTGCAGGGTGGTCCCGGCGTCGGCGAGCAATTGCTGAATCATCGGCAGTAGCTTCTGCGCGTGCAGGCGCGGGATCACCTCGTAATGGCTCGTGACTTTGCCATCATGCAGCAAGGCAACGGAGCAAGCTTCAGTCGCGGTGTCCAGGGCCAGCAAGGTGCTCATCGATGTATCCGTAAGAGAGGTCAGAAAAAGTGCGCCAGTATAAACAACTACGGCCCGCAAGCGGGCCGTAGAAGATGAAGCGGTTTTCAGCTCAGCGCTTCAAGCACCTTGTCGGTAATCGCTTCAACCGAGCCAACGCCAGCAATGTGGCTGTATTTCGGCTTGCCCTGATCCGCGGCCAGGTTCTGGTAGAAGGCTACCAGTGGCTTGGTCTGGGAGTGGTAGACCGACAGGCGATGACGCACGGTTTCTTCGGTGTCGTCCTTGCGCTGTACCAGGTCTTCGCCGGTGATGTCGTCCTTGCCGGCAACTTTCGGCGGGTTGTAGACGGTGTGGTACACGCGGCCACTGGCTTCGTGAACACGACGACCGGCGATACGCTGAACGATTTCTTCGTCATCGACGGCGATTTCGACCACGTTGTCCAGTTCGACGCCGGCTTTCACCAGGGCTTCGGCCTGAGGAATGGTGCGCGGGAAACCGTCGAACAGGAAACCGTTGGCGCAATCGGCCTGGCTGATGCGTTCCTTGACCAGGTTAATGATCAAGTCATCGGAGACCAGACCGCCGCTGTCCATGACGCTCTTGGCGATCAGGCCCAGCTCGGTGCCGGCCTTGACCGCGGCACGCAGCATGTCGCCAGTGGAGATTTGCGGAATGCCGAATTTCTCGGTGATGAACTTAGCCTGAGTACCTTTACCGGCCCCGGGAGCTCCCAGCAGAATGACGCGCATCGATGTGCTCCTCAATTTTTTATATAGATAACGTCAGATTCGCCTCGTGGGGCCAATCTCAAAAATAGGGTCGTGGCCGCCCAAACGGCCAGAGGCTGATCAAGATACACAGCAGGCCCTGAGCACACAAGCCGCCGAAAGTCGGAGAAACCTACGCCTGATGTGACCTTTCAATGGGGTACCCCAAGTCGCAACCCCATCATTAACTGTCGCCTGACAGCACTTTTCAGCCCCTCGCCCTCAGGCGCTCGACGCTCGCGCCGGGTGCCTTCCCCCACGACGAAAAACCTTAGCCGGTATTGCGCAAACCGGCGGCAATCCCCGCTACAGACACCAGCAACGCCTGTTCTACCGGGCTGCCTTGTGCCACTTCCTGTTGCCGTGAACGGGCCAACAGTTCGGCTTGCAATAGATGTAGCGGGTCGAGATAGGTGTTGCGCAGGCGGATGAATTCAAGGGTGTCAGGGCTATGTGCCAGCAGCTGCGACTGACCAGTCAACCCCAGGACCACTGAACACGCCTGCGACAATAGGTCGCGTAAATGCGCACCCAAAGGCAACAAATCTGGCTCAACCAAGCGTTCATCGTAGGACCGGGCGATATCGGCATCGGCCTTGGCCAGTACCATTTCCAGCATATCGATCCGGGTCCGGAAGAACGGCCACTGCTCGCGCATCTGCCCCAGCAACTCGCCCTCACCGCGCTCCAGCGCCTTGCTCAGCGCCGCTTCCCAGCCAAGCCACGCTGGCAGCATCAAGCGAGTCTGGGTCCAGCCGAAGATCCATGGGATTGCCCGCAGGCTTTCGATCCCGCCGGCGCGGCGCTTGGCCGGGCGGCTGCCCAGCGGCAGGCGGCCCAATTCCTGTTCCGGCGTGGACTGGCGGAAATACTCGACGAACTGGGGGTTTTCCCGCACCACCGCACGGTAAGCGCTGACGCCGTCTGCAGCCAATTCGTCCATCAAATGACGCCACGCAGGCTCCGGGGGTGGCGGTGGCAGCAAGGTCGCCTCCAGCACCGCCGCCAGGTACAGGTTGAGGTTTTGTTCGGCGATGTCCGGCAGGCCGAATTTGAAGCGAATCATTTCGCCCTGCTCAGTTGTGCGGAACCGCCCGGCCACCGAACCCGGTGGCTGCGACAGAATCGCCGCGTGCGCCGGACCACCGCCACGGCCCACGGTGCCACCGCGACCGTGGAACAACAGCAGCTCCACTTGTTGCTCGCGACAGATATCGACCAGCCGCTCCTGCGCCCGATACTGCGCCCAGGCGGCTGCGGTGGTGCCGGCGTCCTTGGCCGAGTCGGAGTAGCCGATCATCACTTCCTGCGGCCCTTGCAGGCGCGCGCGATAACCCGGCAGCAGCAACAGTTTTTCAATCACCGGGCCGGCGTTGTCGAGGTCGGCGAGGGTTTCGAACAGCGGCACCACGCGCATCGGCCGCAAGACGCCAGCCTCTTTGAGCAGCAGTTGCACAGCCAGCACATCGGAAGCGGCGCCAGCCATGGAAATCACATACGAACCGAGCGAAGCCCCCGGTGCGGCTGCGATTTCCCGGCAAGTGGCGAGCACTTCGGCGGTGTCGGCCGAGGGCTTGAAGTACGCCGGAAGCAATGGCCGACGGTTATTCAGTTCACGCATCAGGAAGGCAATTCGCTCTTCCTCGCTCCAGTCCTCATAGCGACCGAGGCCCAGGTAATCGGTGATTTCAGTCATGGCCGCGGTATGGCGCGACGAGTCCTGACGCACATCGAGGCGCACCAGGAACAAGCCGAACGTCACCGCCCGGCGCAGGCAATCGAGCAATGGACCGTCCGCGATAACACCCATGCCGCACTCATGCAGCGACTCGTAACACAGTTCCAGCGGATCCAGCAGGTCGCGGTTGTTTTGCAGCACATCGGCGGTCGCCGGCGTAGCACTCGCCAAGGAAGCGTGAGCCCAGTTCCGGGTGGCACGCAGACGTTCACGCAACTGTTTAAGCACCGCGCGATAGGGTTCTGCGCTGTCTCCGGCCTTGGCTTTAAGCGCATCGCTGGCCTGTTGCATCGACAACTCGGCGGCGAGGTGATCGACGTCACGCACAAACAAATCGGCCGCCATCCAGCGCGCCAGCAGCAAAACCTCGCGCGTCACGGCAGCGGTAACGTTGGGGTTACCGTCACGGTCGCCGCCCATCCACGAAGCAAAGCGAATCGGCGCGGACTCCAGCGGCAGATGCAACCCGGTGGCGTCATACAGGGCTTTATCGGCCTTGCGTAAATAGTTGGGAATCGCCTGCCACAACGAATGCTCGATCACCGCGAAACCCCATTTGGCTTCGTCCACAGGCGTCGGGCGTGTACGGCGGATTTCTTCGGTGTGCCAGGCTTCGGCGATCAATCGCTGCAACTTCGACTGAATCTGCTCGCGCTCGGCGCTGGTCAGGTCGCGATGATCCTGCGCGGCGAGTTGCGCGGCGATGGCGTCGTATTTCTGGATCAGCGTGCGCCGAGCGACTTCAGTGGGGTGAGCCGTCAACACCAGCTCGATTTCCAGGCGCCCCAATTGTCGGGCCAGGGAGTCGGCGCCATGGCCTTCAGCACGCAGGCGAGCGAGCAATTCCGGTAGCACCCGTGCCTCGAACGGCGCTGGCTGCGACTCTTCGCGGCGGTGAATCAGCTGATATTGCTCGGCGATATTGGCCAGGTTGAGAAACTGGTTGAACGCCCGCGCGACCGGCAGCAACTCGTCTTCACCCAATTGATTGAGACTGGCGCTCAGTTCAGCGTCCATCGAGCCACGACGGTCGGCCTTGGCGCCCTTGCGGATCTGCTCGATCTTGTCGAGAAAATCGTCCCCGTACTGCTCACGAATGGTGTTGCCCAACAGTTCACCCAACAGGTGAACATCCTCGCGCAAGCGTGCATCAATATCGGTCATCTGCCGTTCTCCAGCGAAAAATCCGGGTGTGCTTCGTCGTTAGAGAGTGCCGCCGTAAGGCGGTTCTTACAAGCGGGCGACGATGGTAATGGTGTTCACTTAAGAGATTTTTGGGATTGGGATTGGGTGTATATCCATTTCTTCGGTAGCGGCTGCTGGCGGTTTCGCTTTTACAGCGAGTCACTTTCGAAAAGCGCGAAAGTAACCAAAGCGCTTCTGCCCCTCCATTCGGTGCCTCGCCTAGGCTCGGCATGCCCTCACTCCGGCATTGCTCCGGGGGCCCGCCGCCATCGGCCATCCATGGCCGGGGGCGGCTACCGCGGCATCCTTGCCGCGGTGCCCCCTGCGCAACGCCTGCGTTCGGCCTCTGGGAAAGGGGCGGTAGATCTGAAGCAACAGCAAGATCAAGATCAAGATCAAGATCAAGATCAAAAGATCGCAGCCTTCGGCAGCTCCTACAGGGGGAATAGTGCGCTCTGTAGGAGCGAGCTTGCTCGCGATGAATTCGAAGGCAACGCATTTTTCCAGACAGTACGCGTTATCGTTCACGTCCATCGCGAGCAGGCTCGCTCCCACAAAAAGCAGATCGGCGTATCGCTTTGGCTGTTCACCACTCAACAGGCCGAGCGTTAGCTCGCCTGCGGCTTTTGATCTTGAGGCACCGCCCCCTCGAGAGGCCGAGTGGAGGTTCTGCGTAGTGGGCAACCCGGCATGGATGCCGGGTTAGCCGCCCCCGGCCCAGAGTGTGTAAAAACGGGCTCAAACATCGTCGGCGCGTGCGCCGACGAGTGTTGGCTGGCTCATTAAACCAAAAGCGTTTTTCGTAGCTCCAGCCCGTTATCAAGGGGCCTCTGGCGGCGCATCACAGCTCGTCTACCAGACAAAACGGGGGCTTTTCAGGCCGCCAGCGCTTTCATCAGATTCTGCGCACCGAGGATTTTCATCACCCTTTTCAAGTTGTAAGCGAGCACATTCAAGCTCATTTCGGTGCTCACCCCGGCAAGTCGTCGGGTCAAAAAGTGCGTCGCACCCATCCATTGTTTGAGCGTCCCGAAAGGATGTTCAACTGTCCGTTTGCGGATCTTCATCATCTCCGGCGCTTCGTCCAGGCGGACCTGCATCTCCTCCAGCACCGCTTCATGTTCCCAGCGACGAACCTTTCGCTCTCTGGCCGGTGTGCATTGCGCCTTTATCGAGCAGGACCGACAGTTCGAGCTCCAGTAACTGTTCAGCGTCTTGCCATTATCGACGCAAGCGTTGCGCCAGGTCAGCACTTCCTTGGCGGGGCAGACGTACACGTCTTTGTCCGCGTCGTAGATGAAAGCATCATTGTTAAAGCGGCCATCGAATTTGGCCCGCGAGCTCTGCGTCTTCGGCACATACGCGGTAATCGCTGCTTCATGGCAGGCAAGGATCTCCCCGCTTTTGTAATACCCGCGGTCAGCCACCACCGACAACGATTCGAGTTTCATCGCCTCACGGGCCTGCACCGCCATCGAACTGAGCTGATCACGGTCGTGGCCCACATTGGTCACTTCGTGCGCAACGATCAGGTGGTGCTTGGTATCGACCGCGGTCTGTACGTTGTAACCCACGATGCCTTTACCGCTCGTCATCATCGAGCGGGCGTCCGGGTCGGTCAGCGAGACCTGCTTATCCGGCGATGTCTCAACTTGAATTTCTATCTCCTGAAGCGCTTTCATTTGCTCCTTGAGTTTGGCGATTTTCTCTTCCAGGCCGCCGCTTTTTGGGTCCGAGGGCTTGGGCTCTTCACGATCAGCGGCATCCAGTGCCTTCAGATAACGGGCAATGCTCGATTCGATTTCTTCCATCCGCTTCTTCAGCTTGGCGCTGGTAAAGTTGCGGTCGCGGTGGTTCACCGCCTTGAACTTGCTGCCGTCGATGGCAATCAGGTTTTCCGAGAAAAGCCCTAGTTGCTGGCACAGCACAACAAACTGGCGGCAAACGCCTCGAATGGCCTTGCCGTTGTCCTTGCGGAAGTTGGCGATGGTCTTGAAGTCCGGCATCAGGCGACCGGTCAGCCACATCAGCTCGACGTTGCGCTGCGCCTCGCGCTCAAGGCGTCGGCTCGACTGAATACGGTTGAGATAGCCGTAGATGTAGATCTTCAGCATGACGGCGGGGTGGTAGCCCGGTCGGCCCGTTTCAGCTGGGACCGCGCTTTCAAAACCCAGGGTGATCAGGTCGAGCTCATCCACGAAGACATCGACAACGCGCACCGGATTGGTGTCGCTGACGTAATCGTCCAGGCTCTCGGGGAGCAAGGTACTTTGACCTCGGTGTTCACCTTGAATGAAGCGTTTCATGGCTAACCCTTACGATGAAATCCCGGGAAATCATAGCAAGGGTTGGCTTGGATTTTTACACACTCTGGGCCATGGATGGCCGATGGCGGCGGGCCCCCGGAGCAATGCCGGAGTGAGGGCATGCCGAGCCTTAGCGAGGCACCGAACGAAAGGGGCAAGAGCGTTTGGTTACTTTGCGCTTCTCAAAGTGACCCGCCGTAAGGGCGGAACCATTAGCAGCCATCACCAAAAAAACGGATATACACCCAAAAAAGCCCTCACGTGAACCCGCCCTACAAATACGCACGCCCAAAGCACCGAGGCAAAGGGAACAGCATCAGACGACGAAGGGACTTTAAACCTTGGGCGTTAAAGCTAGTCTGAAGAGTAAGCCGCATAACGGCTGCCGCCGGCCACCGCCGGACACTCACAGCCTGCCACGAGCAGGTGCGCAATGAGGTTTTTATGAAAATTCGCGAGCTTGCCCAGCATTGGGAAGAAAACGCCAAGGGTCGCTTGACCGAGACGGGTTACACGATTCATCTGGATGTGGAAGCCGCCGCCCGGCTGGCGGCGATTACCGAGATGTACCCGAAACGCCAGCCTGAAGAACTGCTCGGCGAGCTGATCGGCGCCGCGCTGGAAGAGCTCGAAAAAAGCTTCCCATACGTGAAAGGGTCGACCGTCGTGGCCACCGACGAAGAAGGCGATCCGCTGTACGAAGACGTCGGTCCGACGCCGCGCTTTCTCGCGTTATCCCGTCGTCATTTGCACGATTTGTCGGCGGGCAATGACAAGCAGAAACACTGATTCCCTCCCGCCAACAAGGTTGTATGTAGGAGCGAGCTTGCTCCGGGCGGCGTTCCGACGATGGACTTCACAGCAACGCGTTTACCAGTGATCACGCGTTTTCGTTAACGACCATCGCGAGCAAGCTCGCTCCTACATTATTGGGTTGTTGGCGACCACAGAATGGGTTACGGCTCCAGTTTCTGCGGCGTTTCCTGCCCCATGCAGCGCACGGCTTTTTTCTGCCCGTTGACCAACACGCCGCTCAGGCCTTTTTGTTCGGTGTCGAACAGCACCAGTACGCCATCAATGCATTGGGCCACTTGTGCAGCGGGTTCCAGAGAAACTTTGTAATCCTCGCCCGGCACGGTCTTGAGCATGGTGAAGTCGCTGAGCAGCAACGCATCCTCAGGCTTGGCGAAGTGCAGGTAACCGTAGAACCACAGGGCACCGACGGTACCGAGGATGCTGCAGATACCCGTGATGATCAGCGGGATGGCGTTACGTTCTTCACTCATTTCAGGCTCTCTGGTGGTTCATCTTCTGAATTCGGCGGCGCCGGGTAATTCGGGGTTTCGGCCAGTCGGCGCAGGCCGTTGAAATGCTGCGGGTCATCGAGGTAGCGCAGCATGACTTTGCGCCAGACCGGCTCGGCGAACGTCTGCACATGCCCTCCTCGGGTCAGTTGCAGCACCCGCGGCGGCGGCGCAGCTTGATACAGACGGATGCCGTTGGAAAGAGGCACGAGCGGATCGTCGATGCTGTGGTAGATCAGTTTCGGCACGCCGTTGAGCTGCGCCATCGAGTTGATCGCGCTGTCACCGTCCGGTACCAGCCAGGACAGCGGCACCTGGAACGCCCAGGTCACCCATGAATTGCTCAGGGCAAACTGGCCGACACTGCGGTAACTGGCGGGCACGCCGTCGAGCACTAAAGCCTTGAGCTGTCGCTGGCGCTCGGGATGCTGGACCAGGTAATGCACGGCCATCGAACCACCGAGGCTCTGGCCCAACAGGATCAGCGGTTTGCCTTTGACCTCAGGGGCCTGGTCGAGCCATTTGAATGCAGCGTCGATGTCCTGGTAGATCGCCGGCAAACTCGGTTCGCCTTCGGACAGGCCATAACCGCGATAGTCCACCAGCAACACCTGATAACCCGCCTTCGGCAACCACCAACTTCCGCCCAGGTGCATAGGCAGATTGCCGCCGTTGCCGTGCAGGTGCAGCACCGTGCCTTTGACCTCGACGCCTTTCTTGGCCGGCAGCCACCAGCCGTGCAGCTTGAGGCCATCAGCGGTGATCAGGGTGACGTCGCGGTATTCGAGCTTGGCTTTTTCCGGGGTAAACAGCTGACCGGGGTCGGGGTAGAACAGCAAGGAGCTGCAACCGCCCAGGGTCAGGAGAAGGCAGAGGATGCCGAGGATTCTCATCCGTTGAAACCTCGCAGAAATTGTAGTTGGAACACAAATCAAATGTGGGAGCGGGCTTGCTCGCGAAAGCGGTGTGTCAGACAACAGAGATGTTGAATGTTAGACCGCATTCGCGAGCAAGCCCGCTCCCACATTGGGGTCCGCGTCGTTAGAGTATATTGGAGTAATCCGCTTCGATCCGGTCCAGGCTCAGGTGGTTGAGGAAGTTGGAGAAGCACATCCACGCCGACAATGCGTTCATGTCGCGGAACTGCTCCGGCAAATATTTCGGCGGCACCACCAACCCTTCATCCACCAATTGCCGCAACGTCCGCATGTCTTCCAGCGTCGTCTTGCCGCAAAACAGCAAGGGTATTTGCTCAAGCTTGCCTTTACGCACGGCCAACTGAATGTAGTTGTAAACCATGATAAAGCCCTTGAGGTAGGACAAGTCTTTGGTAAATGGCAGACCTGTCGGCACCGACCCGCGGAAAACCCGACTGGCGTTGCCGTAGCTTTCCGCCATTTCAAAACCCTGCTCGCGGAAGAACTCGAAGATCTGCAAGAAATCGGCGCCCTCTTCCACCATGTGAATGGCGCGCGTGCGGTTGGTCAGTTTGCGCAGGCGACTGGGGTAGGAGGCGAAGGTGATGATTTCCATCAGGATCGCCAGACCTTCCTGAGTCACCGTCGACGACGGCGGCCCTTTGGACAGGAACGTGCAGATCGGCTGGTTCAGACCATTGAGCGTGGTGCCCACATGCACCAACCCTTCGTGAACTTCCAGGGCGCGCACGTCGCGGTCGTTGAACATCGCGTCAGCGCGGATCTTGATGTAGTCGGCACCGGCCGCCGCATCGGCGACGATCCCGTCGGATTCGAACACCCGAATCGTCTCTTCGGCTTCGCCAAAGACCTTGTTCAACCGGGTTTGCAAGAGATGCACGGCCTCTTTGGCGGAGAGCGTCTTGGGCTCATCCTTCAGGTCGCCACGGCCATCAATGTTGTTCAAGTAATCCGACAGCATCAGCCCCAGGTCGGCCAACGTCGGGTCGCCAGCATGGAAGGCATCGGACGCGGCGCCGTAAAGTTCCTGGGAAATCAGCCCGAAGTCCTCGGTGCCGCGCGCTTCGAGCATGCGCACCACCATCCGGTACTCCTTGCACATGCGGCGCATGATCTGGCCAACCGGATTGAACTGACCGAGCTGACGGGTGATGTCACGCTCGATGTTCTGGAATTCCAGTTTCACTTTGCTGGAGTCGAAGGACAACGGCCGATTCAGGTAGTAATCGCGGTCCACTGCCGGCATTTCCTTGCCCTTGGCCTTGAGGAAACCCTTGCGAATGTTCTCGTCCCATTTGACCGCGTCGAGGACGCGAATCGGCGTCTGCGCCAGCACAATGCGATCGGACAAAATGCGTATCGTCTGCTGGTAATCGTCCACCCGAAACTCCTGTAGAAAAACCGTTAGTACTGGGTTATTTGGCTTTGGCCAGGCGCTGATAACGCACTGCTTCGACGAACACATCGGAATTGGCCGGATCGTCGAGGTAGGCGAACACCTGTTCCAGGTTGCTGTTGATCAGCACACCGTCGCCGTCATCAGTCTGGAAGCCTTCGCCGCTGAGGACTTTCTGCCCCAGGGCCTGATTGATCTGCTCGAGGTCGAGGTTGTAGACCACCAATTCATGCTTTTCGTTGAGCTCGAAACCGGCAATCGTGAAATGCCCGCCGAACTGCGTCGGCACTTTCGCCGACAGATACCAGCGATCACCATGGTGCGACACCGTGAACGGGTAGGCTTCTCGCTCCTTGGGTTTGGCCTTGAAGTAACTGACGGCCTGATAGTGATTGTCGCCAAGACGCGTCAGCTCAAGATTCATCGGCTCGCCCCAGGCGTTGGTGCTGGTCCACTTGCCGAGCAAGCCTTTTGGCGCGGGCTCGCCGCCGGGCAGAGGCTCCTTGAAGGTCACCAGGCAGCCACTGAGCAGCAGGCAGGACAAGGCGATCACAACGACACGCCAGGCTTTCATTCAACACTCCCTATCGATACAGCGCGCTTTTGTAGGAGCTGCCGAAGGCTGCGATCTTTTGATCTTGCTTTACATAGGTATCAACAAGATCAAGATCAAAAGATCGCAGCCTTCGGCAGCTCCTACCGGGGATTGAGTTACACCGACGCCAATACCAGGTGCATGTAGCGATTGAGGATACCGAGCATTTCCGCTTCGGCCACAGGCTCGGCGTTGTTGAGCAGGCCCTGATATTCCATCCGTCCGATAATCGCCGTCAACACTTTGGCATCCTGTTGTGGCTCGCGTGAACCCAATACCTGTAAAAGCTGGCACGTACCCTGTAGAAGAATTTGCTGATGCGAACGCACCAACACGGCAAGACGCGGGTTAAGCAGCGCTTCCTGGCGGAACGCCTGTTCTGCCATCAAGTGTTCACGCCGGTTGATCAACTGGCGGTGAACATAGTCCGCCATCAACCGCGCAATATCATCCGCCAGTTGCGAGCGAGACTCGGGGCCGCCGTCGCCGCTGTCCACCATCTCGCGCAACAGGATTTCGGTGTTCACCCATAGCTTGGCCATGAACGCCGCACTGCGTTCCACATATTGAGCGAAGGTATCGGTGAGCAAGTCATCGATATCCTTGAAATAGTAGGTGGTGGCCGATAACGGCACACCGGCCTCGGCGGCGACCGCCCGATGACGCACGGCCCGTACCCCCTCGCGCACGACAATACGCATCGCCGCATCGAGAATGTCCTGTCGACGCTGTTCGCTGCCCTGTCGGCTGGCCTTGCGCCCCTGGTACTGAACACTTTCAGCGACCGCAGTGGCGACGCCCGCTGCACCTACTTGAGCAATTGCACGATTCACGACAGGTCATTCCTCTCTGCTTTAAGCAACAAATTGATACGTTTGTACCAGACAGGCAATAAAAAGCCGCCTGAGCAGGCGGCTTTTTAATTGGAACACTTACGCTTGCGGCCGCATATGCGGGAACAGGATCACGTCGCGGATCGACGGTGAGTTGGTCAACAACATCACCAGACGGTCGATGCCGATACCTTCGCCGGCCGTTGGCGGCATGCCGTACTCCAGAGCACGAACGAAGTCGGCGTCGTAGTGCATGGCTTCATCGTCACCGGCGTCCTTGTCGGCCACCTGAGCCATGAAGCGCTCGGCCTGGTCTTCCGCGTCGTTCAACTCGGAGTAGGCGTTGGCGATTTCGCGACCACCGATGAACAGCTCGAAACGGTCGGTGACGTTCGGGTTCTCGTCGTTACGACGGGCCAGCGGCGACACTTCGAACGGGTACTGGGTAATGAAGTGCGGCTGTTCCAGCTTGTGCTCGACCAGCTCTTCGAAAATCATCACCTGCAACTTGCCCAGACCTTCGAAGCCCAGCACCTTGGCACCGGCCTTCTTGGCGATGGCGCGGGCCTTGTCGATGTCGTTCAGGTCCGCCGCGGTCAGCTCAGGGTTGTACTTGAGGATCGAGTCGAACACCGACAGACGCACGAACGGTTCGCCGAAGTGGAACACCTTGTCGCCGTACGGAACGTCGGTGCTGCCCAGAACCAGCTGCGCCAGTTCACGGAACAGTTCTTCGGTCAGGTCCATGTTGTCTTCGTAGTCGGCGTAAGCCTGGTAGAACTCCAACATGGTGAATTCAGGGTTGTGACGAGTCGAAACACCTTCGTTACGGAAGTTGCGGTTGATCTCGAACACTTTCTCGAAGCCGCCCACTACGAGGCGCTTGAGGTACAACTCAGGCGCGATACGCAGGAACATGCCCATGTCCAGCGCGTTGTGATGCGTTTCGAACGGTTTGGCCGCTGCGCCACCCGGAATGGTTTGCAGCATCGGCGTTTCCACTTCCAGGAAGTCACGCTGCATCAGGAAGCTGCGGATGTGGGCGATGACTTGCGAACGCACGCGGAACGTCTGGCGCACGTCTTCGTTGACGATCAGGTCAACGTAACGCTGGCGGTAGCGTTGCTCGGTGTCGGTCAGGCCGTGGTGCTTGTCCGGCAGCGGGCGCAGGGATTTGGTCAGCAGGCGCACGGTGGTCATTTCGACGTACAGGTCGCCCTTGCCGGAACGGGCCAGGGTGCCTTCGGCGGCAATGATGTCGCCCATGTCCCAGGTTTTCACCGCGGCCAGGGTGTCTTCGGACAGGGTTTTACGGTTGACGTAAACCTGGATGCGACCGGTCATGTCCTGGATCACCATGAACGAGCCACGGTTGAGCATGATGCGACCGGCAACCTTGACCGGGATTGCAGCCTCTGCCAGCTCTTCCTTGGTCTTGTCCGCGTACTGTTTCTGCAAGTCATTGCAGTAGTTTTCGCGGCGGAAGTCGTTCGGGAAGGCATTGCCCTTGGCGCGCTCGGCAGCAAGCTTTTCCTTGCGCAGGGCGATCAGGGAGTTTTCTTCCTGTTGCAGGGCTTGCGGGTCGAGTTCTAGGTCGCTCATGTCTTTAAAAATTCCATCACAGGTTCGTTGCCCCCAGCCTTCGGCTGGGGATCGCGGGCAAGCCCGCTCCTACAAGATCGCGCCGAGTCAGCGGATCCTGTATTGCATGCGTTACAGGCCTTGTTTCAGGCTGGCCACCAGGTATTCGTCGATGTCGCCGTCGAGCACCTTGTCGCAGTCGCTGCGTTCGATGTTAGTGCGCAAATCCTTGATTCGCGACGCATCGAGTACATACGAGCGGATCTGGTGACCCCAGCCGATGTCGGACTTGGTGTCTTCCAGGGCCTGGGAGGCGGCGTTGCGTTTCTGCACTTCCTGCTCGTACAAGCGCGCCCGCAACATTTTCATCGCGGTGTCTTTGTTGGCGTGCTGGGAGCGTTCGTTCTGGCAGCTGACCACGGTGTTGGTCGGTACGTGCGTAATACGGACGGCCGAGTCGGTGGTGTTTACGTGCTGACCACCGGCACCGGAGGAGCGGTAGGTGTCGATGCGCAGGTCCGACGGGTTAATGTCGATTTCGATGTTGTCATCGATTTCCGGCGACACGAACACGGCCGAGAACGAGGTGTGACGGCGGTTGCCGGAGTCGAACGGGCTCTTGCGCACCAGACGGTGCACGCCGATCTCGGTACGCAACCAGCCAAAGGCGTATTCGCCCTTGATGTGCACGGTAGCGCCCTTGATCCCGGCGACTTCACCGGCGGACAGTTCCATGATGGTCGCGTCGAAACCGCGTTTGTCAGCCCAGCGCAGGTACATGCGCAGCAGGATGTTGGCCCAGTCCTGGGCCTCGGTGCCACCGGAGCCGGCCTGGATGTCCAGGTAGGCGTTGTTGGCATCCATTTCACCGCTGAACATGCGACGGAATTCGAGTTTTTCCAGCGACTCGCGCAGGCGCTCGACTTCGGCAGCGACGTCATCGACGGCGGCCTGGTCTTCTTCTTCAGCGGACATCAGCAGCAGGTCTTTGGCGTCGGCCAGGCCGGAGTGCATTTCGTCGAGGGTTTCGACGATCTGCGCCAGCAGGGACCGCTCGCGGCCCAGTTCCTGAGCGTACGACGGGTTGTTCCAGACAGACGGATCTTCAAGCTCGCGATTGACTTCAGTCAGACGCTCATGCTTTTGATCGTAGTCAAAGATACCCCCGAATAGTTTCGGAGCGCTCGGACAGGTCCTTGATACTGTTAAGGATCGGGTTGATTTCCATGGCGGGCAGCACTCGTTGGCGAACTTTTGAAAGCCGGCGAGTATAACGTAATCAGGCTGTCACGGCAGCCCGCCTGGCGGCTTTAGCGGCGAATGGTTTTGAGCGGCGCGGTGCACCTGTAGGAGCTGCCGAAGGCTGCGATCTGTTGATCTTGATCTTGATCTTGATCTTGATCTTAATCTTAAAAAGCAAGATCAAAAGATCGCAGCCTTCGGCAGCTCCTACAATAGATGGCGTTCAACCGTGCGTTATTCGATCCCCACCTGATTACGCCCATTGTTCTTCGCCAGATACAGCCCCTTGTCCGCAGCAAGGATCAACTGACGACAATCGCTGCCCGGTTGCGGGGTCATGGTCGAGAGGCCGATGCTGATGGTCAGGTTCGAACCTTCGGCCGGGAAAATATGCGGAATGTTCAGCGCCGCCACGGTCTGGCGGAGTTTTTCCGCTACCAGCCGCGCACCGCCCGGCGAGGTATTGGGCAGGACCAGGGCGAATTCCTCGCCACCGTAACGGGCCGGCAGGTCCGAAGGCCGTGCGCTGGCGTCACGAATCGCTGTGGCTACCTGGCGCAGGGCTTCATCGCCTTCGAGGTGGCCGAAACTGTCGTTGTAGGACTTGAAGTAGTCCACATCAATCATCAGCAGCGACAATTGACTCTGGTCACGCAACGAGCGTCGCCATTCCAGTTCCAGGTATTCGTCGAAGTGGCGACGATTCGACAGCCCGGTCAGGCCGTCTGAGTTCATCAAACGCTGTAGCACCAGATTGGTGTCGAGCAACTGCTGCTGACTCACTCGCAACGCACGGTAGGCCGCATCACGTTGCAACAACGTCATATAGGAGCGTGAGTGATAGCGAATGCGTGCCACCAGTTCGATATTGTCCGGCAGCTTGACCAGGTAATCATTGGCCCCGGCCGCGAACGCCGCGCTCTTGATCAGCGGGTCTTCCTTGGTCGACAGGACAATGATCGGAATGTTCTTGGTTGCCGGGTGATTGCGGTACTCGCGCACCAGGCTCAGGCCATCGAGGCCAGGCATGACCAGGTCTTGGAGGATCACTGTGGGCTTGATGCGGATCGCCTGGGCAATGGCCTGGTGCGGGTCGGCGCAGAAGTGGAAATCGATATTTTCTTCGTTCGACAACCCGCGGCGCACCGCCTCGCCGATCATTGCCTGATCGTCCACCAACAACACCATGGCGGCGTTTTCGTCGGTCTTGAAGTCGTCGAGCTGTAAGTCATTCATGTGCGGTCACCTGAGTACTACTTGGGCCACAATTGCTGTGAAAAGTGTTCACTTGGGGAAAATCTCCAGCAATCGTGGCGCTATCTTGTCCAGTGGGCGAATTTCCACTGCGGCATCAATGGCGGCTGCCGCCTTCGGCATACCATATACCGAACTGCTTTGTTGGTCCTGAGCGATGGTCAGGTAGCCCTGTTGGCGCATGAGTTTAAGCCCTTGGGCGCCATCGCGCCCCATCCCGGTGAGCAAAACACCCACGGCATCTCCGTTCCAGTAACTGGCCACGCTTTCGAAAAACACATCAATCGAGGGACGATAGATCTCGTTGACCGGTTCAGCGGTGTAGGCCAGCGTTCCATTTTTCAACAAGCGAATATGGTGGTTGGTGCCGGCCAACAGCACGGTGCCAGCCTGCGGCGGCTCACCCGCCTCGGCCAGACGCACGTTCAAGCCACTGGCGCTGCTCAGCCATTCGGCCATGCCGGCGGCGAATACTTGATCCACATGCTGGACCAGCACGATGGCCGCTGAAAAATCCCGTGGCAGCCCCTTGAGCAAGACTTCCAGCGCGGCCGGGCCGCCGGCGGATGAGCCGATGGCCACCAGGCGCTGGCGCGAGCCCGAACTGCGCAATGGGCCTGGCGCCGGGCGCGGCTGACTGCCCTTTTCACCGATCAGCCAACCGATGTTCATGATCTTGCGCAACAACGGCGCCGCCGCTTCCTGCGCATTACCGGCTCCGAGCGCCGGCGTATCGACCACATCCAGCGCCCCGTGGCCCATCGCCTCGAACACCCGGTGCACGTTCTGCTGACGATCGACGGTGACCACCACGATGGCGCACGGGGTCTCGGCCATGATCCGTCGGGTCGCCTCCACACCGTCCATTACCGGCATGATCAGGTCCATCAGGATCAGATCCGGGGTGTTTTCGGCGCAACGCTGTACGGCCTCCGCCCCATTGCTGGCCACCCAGATCACCTGATGCGCCGGTTCAAATGCCAAGGCACGGCGCAGAGCCTCTACCGCCATGGGCATATCGTTGACAATTGCGATTCTCATGCCCGCGCTCCTCCTATGAGCTCAACCACTGCATCAAGCAGGGCGTCGTCGTGAAAACTGGCTTTGGCTAGATAATAGTCGGCTCCAGCGTCCAGTCCACGACGACGATCCTCTTCACGATCCTTGTAAGACACCACCATAACCGGCAGGGATTGCAGTCGATTGTCCCGGCGCAATAAAGACACCAGTTCGATGCCATCCATGCGCGGCATATCGATGTCGGTGATCAGCAGATCGAAATCCTCCGAACGCAGCGCGTTCCAGCCATCCATTCCGTCGACCGCCACGGCCACGTCATAGCCGCGGTTGAGCAACAGTTTGCGCTGCAACTCGCGCACCGTCAGTGAATCATCGACCACCAGAATCCGTTTGCGCGCCGCTTCAACCACCTGATTGCCGTGACGCGCAATGCGCTCCAGCCGCCCGGTGTTGAGCAATTTATCCACCGAACGCAGCATGTCTTCGACGTCGACGATCAGCACCACCGAACCGTCGTCGAGCAAGGCCCCGGCAGAGATGTCCTGGACTTTGCCCAGTCGCTCATCCAGCGGCAATACGACCAACGTCCGCTCGCCGATAAAACGCTCCACCGCCACGCCGTAAATCGCATCGCGCTCGCGGATCACCACGACTTTCAGGGTTTGCTGGGGATCCTGGCTGGCCGGACGCTGCAACAGTTGACTGGCTGCGACCAGCCCGACATGTCGACCTTCGTACCAGAAATGCTGGCGACCCTCGACCTGAACGATGTCTTGCGGCGCCAGGTCGCACATGCGTTCGATGTGGGCCAGCGGAAAGGCGTACGCCTCGTCGCCGACTTCCACCACCAGACTGCGCACCACCGACAGGGTCAGCGGCACTTCGAGATGGAAGCGACTGCCCTCGCCCGCCGCCTGCTCCAGCACCACCGCGCCGCGCAATTGCCGGACCATGTGCTGAACCGCATCCAGACCAACGCCACGCCCGGAGACTTCAGTGACCTTGTCGCGCAGGCTGAAGCCTGGCAGGAACAAGAACGTCAGCAGCTCTTCCTCGCTCAACTGCGCGGCGGTTTCAATCGGCGACAGCTGCCGTTCGATGATGCTACGGCGGACCTTTTCCAGATCCACACCGTTGCCGTCATCGCTCAGTTCCAGCACCAGCAGACCGGCCTGGTGAGAGACGCGCAAGCGGATCAAGCCTTCAGCCGGTTTGCCGGCGAACAGCCGCTGCTCCGGGGATTCGATTCCGTGGTCCACCGCATTGCGCAGCAAGTGCGTCAGCGGCGCTTCAAGTTTTTCCAGGACATCGCGGTCAACCTGGGTCTTTTCGCCCTCGATCTCCAGCCGCACCTGTTTGCCGAGGCTGCGACCCAGGTCGCGAACCATCCGCACTTGCCCGGTCAACACATCGGCAAATGGCCGCATGCGACAGGCCAGTGCCGTATCGTAGAGCACCTGCGCCCGTTGGCTGGCCTGCCAGGCAAACTCATCCAGCTCGGCGTTTTTTTCTGTCAGCAATTGCTGGGAGTCCGCCAATAACCGGCGGGCATCCTCAAGGGCTTCTCGCGCTTCCAGGCTCAACGCCTGATCCTTGAGATGGACGTTGAGGTTCTCCAGGGCCCGCAGGCCGTTGTTCTGCATACGCTTGAGGCGTTGCATGGTCGCCAGGTGCGGTTTGAGCCGAAGGGTTTCCACCAGGGATTTGCTCGACAGATCGAGCAGGCTGTTCAGGCGCTCAGCGGTAACTCGCAATACGCGCTCACCATTTTCGGTGGTGCGCCGGGCCTTGTGCAGGGACTCGACCGGTGCAGCGGCTGGCGATTCGACGACCGAAATGGGCAGGTCAACGTTGGCTACTTCGGATTCGGGCTCGGCCATGAACGGCGTAATCGGCGTAATCGGCGTGCTGATCGGCGCGGCGAGCGCCTGCGGATCCAGTAACCGAGCCATCAAGGCTACATAAGATTCGATATCCGCCGGCGCGGGCGCGTTATTCGGCGTCGCGATGCGCATCAATAAATCGGTGCCTTGCAGCAAGGCATCGATGTGCTCGGGCCGCAGATAAAGACGCCCTTCCTGGGCACTGACCAGGCAATCTTCCATCACATGCGCAACGCTGACCCCGGCATCGACACCGACGATCCGCGCCGCGCCCTTGAGCGAGTGCGCCGCACGCATGCACGATTCGAGATGACCGGCCTGGGTCGGATCGCGCTCAAGGGCCAACAGTCCTGCGCTCAGCACTTGGGTCTGGGCCTCGGCTTCCAGGCTGAACAGTTCGAGCAAAGAGGCGTCGCGCATTTGCTCGGGGGTCATGTGAGGCTCCGGGTCACGGCGGACAATAGCTGTTCTTCATCCAGCCAACGCAGGCTGCGACCTTTGAATTGCAACACGCCGCGGGTGTATTTGGCACTGGCCTGAGTACCGGACTGAGACGCAGCCTCGAGAACGCGCTCGTCAATGGCGTGAATCCCGTCCACTTCGTCCACCGGCACCACCACCGGGCCGCCGTGGGCCGCGATGATCAGCATCCGCGGCATGACTCGCGCGCCAGACGCCACGCTGCTCGCACCGTCGAGCCCGAGCAGCTCCACCAGCGACAAACAGGCCACCAACGCCCCCCTCACATTGGCAACGCCGAGCAAGGCCCGGGAACGTTGGTGCGGCAAGGAGTGAATCGCTTGCAGCGGCGCCACTTCCACCAGACTGCGCGTCGCCAGGCCTAGCCACTCTTCCCCGAGACGGAACATCAACAGTGAGCGGGTTACAACGTCGGTCTCAACCGCCGTGGAGACTTCCCCGCGATCCTCCTGTTGCAATGCATAGCGGTCGAGCAAGCGCGTTGCGGCGGCTGAATACACCGCGCAATTGCGACAGTGAATATGCGCTGTCAGCAGTGGGCAGGACTTGTCGCCGTGGATACCGATGCGGTTCCAGCAGTCGTCGATGGCCTGGGCATTTTCATGGGTGACGCTAAAGGCATCGGAGGCGATCATCGTTTACGCTCACTGTCAGCGACGCGTTCACTGCGGGCGGCGCGTTCCTGCAATCGTCTGGCGCCCGCCGTATCGCCCTGGGATTGCAGCAACGCCGCCAGGTGCATCAACGCGTCGGGATGTTGCGGTTCGAGGTAAAGCGCCTTGCGATAAAAACCCTGGGCCTGCAGGGCACTGCCGGCGACATCGCTGAGCAACCCCAGCCAGTAAAACACCTGAGCCACCGGTTCGTGACTGCGCAGGTAGCTTTCGCAGGCGGTGCGGGCTTCGGCGCTTTTGCCTTCGTTGGCGAGGGTCGCGATGTTGGCCAGCAAGGTGGTGGCGTCCGCTGCTTTCGGGGTGACGGCTGGCGGAGTGAGGGTTGCAAACGGGCGATTGCGCACGGGCAACGACGTCACGCTGCGTACCGGTAGGCGTACGGGCAGCGGCGTCGGAACGAACGTCGAAACAGGCTCAGGCTCCGGCGCACGCTGACGACTGAAGGCAAAGGACTGCGGGATACCAATCGAGCGCATGCCGAAGCGACCCAGCAAACTACCCTCGGACGGGCCGATGAACAGCACGCCGTCGACGTGGGTCAGACGTTTGAGCACTTCGAACACCTGTTGCTGGGTCGGCTGATCGAAATAGATCAGCAAGTTGCGGCAGAACACAAAGTCATAGGCCGGCTCACTGGCGAGCAAGGCCGGATCGAGCAGATTGCCGACCTGCAAACGCACTTGTTCAAGCACTCGCCCGCTGAGGCGATAGCCTTCATCTTCGGCACTGAAATGACGATCGCGAAAGGCGATGTCCTGACCGCGAAACGAATTTTTGCCGTACAGCGCGCGCTTGGCTTTTTCCACCGACAGCGGGCTGACGTCCATGCCTTCGACCTTGAACTGATGCGGCTTGAAACCCGCATCGAGCAAGGCCATGGCGATGGAGTACGGTTCTTCACCCGTGGAGCACGGCAGGCTGAGAATCCGCAGCGCGCGCATGTTGTTGATCTCGGCCAGCCGCTTGGCAGCCAGTTTCGCCAAGGTAGCGAAGGATTCCGGGTATCGGAAAAACCAGGTCTCGGGAACGATCACCGCTTCAATCAGCGCCTGCTGCTCGTCCTGAGAACCTTGCAGGGTGCGCCAATAGTCATCGGCCGTCAGCGCCTGAGACGCCGTGCTGCGCTGGCGCACGGCGCGCTCGATGATTGCCGGTCCGACGGAGGTCACGTCGAGGCCGATGCGTTCCTTGAGGAAATCGAAAAACCGCTGATCGGTGCTCATGGCCGCTCCTCAAGCTGCGCCACGTCCAGAGGGGGCGACGGAAACAGCACGCCGCGAACCCGCTCATCGAGCAAATCGGCGACGCGCACCCATTGCAACAACCCCTGAGCGTCTTCACGCACCGGCCCGAGGTACGGCGCCTGGCGATTGTCCAGGCCATAGGGCTGAAAGTCCGCCGGGTTGCAGCGCAAGGTGTCGGTGGCCTGCTCCAGGATCAGCCCGAGCAATCGAGCCTCGGTGCTCTCACCCGGACGGTAATTGACCAGCACCAAACGCGTGCTGGTGCGAGCCTGGGCCGGCTCGCCGAACGTCAATGCACTGAGGTCGATCACCGGCACTACGGCGCCACGATACGCGAACACCCCAGCGACCCAGTCCGGCGCGCGGGCGATCGGCTTCAAAGGCAGACGCGGCAGCACTTCCGCCACCTCGATAGCCTGTAAGGCAAAGCGCTCGCTGCCGATGCGGAACACCAGAAACAATGCTTGCAACGCCGGCTTCACGGCGGTGCGTTTGGCCGTGAGTTCGCTCATCAGACTTTGAATCGCGAAACGCCGCTACGCAGTCCCACGGCGACCTGACTCAGTTCGTCGATGGCGAAACTGGCCTGGCGCAGGGACTCGACGGTCTGGCTGCTCGCATCGCCCAACTGCACCAGCGCGTGGTTGATCTGTTCGGCACCGGTGGCCTGGGCCTGCATGCCTTCGTTGACCATCAACACCCGCGGCGCCAGCGCCTGAACCTGATGGATGATCTGCGACAACTGCTCACCGACCTGCTGCACTTCGGACATGCCGCGGCGCACCTCTTCGGAGAACTTGTCCATGCCCATCACCCCGGCCGACACCGCCGACTGGATCTCACGCACCATCTGCTCGATGTCATACGTGGCGACGGCCGTCTGGTCCGCCAGACGCCGTACCTCGGTGGCGACCACGGCAAACCCGCGACCGTATTCACCGGCCTTTTCGGCTTCAATGGCGGCATTGAGGGACAGCAGGTTGGTCTGGTCGGCGACCTTGACGATGGTGACCACCACCTGGTTGATGTTGCCGGCCTTCTCGTTGAGGATCGCCAGTTTGGCGTTGACCAGATCGGCCGCGCCCATCACCGAGTGCATGGTCTCTTCCATGCGCGCCAGGCCTTGCTGCCCGGAACCGGCCAGCACCGAAGCCTGATCGGCGGCGGTAGAGACTTCGGTCATGGTGCGCACCAGGTCTCGCGAGGTGGCGGCAATTTCACGGGAGGTCGCGCCGATTTCGGTGGTGGTGGCCGCCGTTTCCGTGGCAGTGGCTTGTTGTTGCTTGGAGGTAGCGGCGATCTCGGTGACCGACGTAGTGACTTGCACCGAGGAGCGCTGGGCCTGGGACACCAGGGACGTCAGCTCGGTCATCATGTCGTTGAAGCCGGTTTCGACGGCGCCGAACTCGTCCTTGCGCTCCAGGTTCAGGCGGCCGCTAAGGTCGCCGGTGCGCATGATTTCGAGGATCTGCACGATGCGATTCATCGGCGCCATAATTGCGCGCATCAACAGCAAACCGCAGAGGCCGGCGGCTAATACCGCGACCAGCAGCGAAATGCCCATGCTGATTTTTGCGGTGATCACGGCGTTATCGATGGCCACTATGTCCTGATCCGCCACCACTTTGTTTTCGTGAATGATGTCATTGAGCTTCACGCGACCTGCCGTCCAGACTGGAATCAGCTGATCGTTGAATAGCTTGATGGCCTCCGCTGCCTGATCGCGCTTATGCAAATCGAGCACGGCCGTCAGTGCCTTGTTGTAGTCGGCATAGATTTTTTCAAAAACAATGAACTCAACCTTGTCTTCATCCGTGGTGATGGTTCCGCGATAGCTGTTCATCTCCTCTTGCAGCTTCGCCTCGAAGTTTTTGTAGTCTTCTGCATCCTCAGCGCTGATGCCCTGCCCTTGCTTCAAGCCCAGCAGCTCCTGGGTCTGAATAAAACTTTCGGACCAGGCGCCGCGAATCATCGAGCTGTAATACACCCCGGGAAGCGCGTCGTCACGAACGCTTGCTTCGCTGGTTTCGATCTTCAACAGACGGGAATACGAGACGACGACCATCAGCAACATGATGGCGATAATTACCGCAAAGCTCGCCAAGATGCGTTGGCGCAACGTCCAGTTCTTCACAGTCAGTCCTCGGGGTCGTTTCAAATGCTGCGGAGTATAGCCGAGGGCGGTGTTTCATTTATAAGACGTATGCGCACCCCGTCTCATCTCGACGAGAAACGCCGGGATCGGTGTAAAAAAGTCAAAAGATCGCAGCCTGCGGCAGCTCCTACAAGGGAGTGCATTCCAATGTAGGAGCTGCCGCAGGCTGCGATCTTTTGATCTGTAAAGGGTGCCGGTTAAATCGAAGCCTGGCGCACCTGCTTCTCAAGTTCAGCCTTCAACCCCGGCTCGAGCTTCAACTGCCGCGCCAGTTCATCGAGGTAGGACTTCTCCATGAAGTTCTCCTCATCCACCACCATGACACTGGCGACGTACATCTCGGCCGCCATTTCCGGGGTGCTCGCAGCGCGGGCGACGTCAGTCGGGTCCAGTGGTTTGTTGAGTTCGGCGTGCAGCCAGTGCTGCAACGCCTGATCGTTATCGAGTTTGCTGAACTCGCCTTCAATCAACGCGCGCTCACGCTCATCGACGTGTCCATCCGCCTTGGCGGCAGCCACCAGCGCCTTGAGTATCGCCTGGCTGTGCTGCTCGACCTGCGCTGCCGGCAAGCGGTCAACCGTTTGCGGTTCGCTCTTCGACGCCGTGCCCTGCTGGGCCTGCCAGTTGCCGTAGGCCTTGTAGGCAATGACGCCTAACGCGGCGAGGCCGCCGTAGGTCAGCACCTTCCCGCCGACACTGCGCCCCTTCTTGCTACCCAGTAACAGCCCCATGGCGCCGGCGGCGAGCGCGCCGCCGCCAGCCCCCGAGAGCAAACTGCCAAGTCCGCCGGACACCTTGTTCTGATGACCCTTCGCCTTGTTCTGCAACAGGTCCTGGCCAGACTTCAGTAGCTGATCGAGCAATCCACGGGTGTTCATTTACTGCCTCCACGCATTCGGGTTAACCGGGCGAATAAGGTCACCAGCCTAGATCGAAAGTGCCCGACGGCTTCCAGCGAGTGTGCTTCCAGATGTTGCTTGCCTATTGCGCCCAGCCAAGGCTTCGGGCTGGGCCATCGATTAAAAAGATATACACTCAGGCGAATCGATAAAAACCGCCCACCGGGTACTTTTCCCATGATGACCTTGCGTCAGATTCGTCACTTCATCGCCGTGGCCGAGACCGGCTCGATCTCCGCCGCCGCGCAAACCGCGTTCATTTCCCAGTCAACCCTGACCCTGGCGATCCAGCAACTGGAGCAGGAAATCGGTGTAAGCCTGTTCAACCGCCACGCCAAGGGCATGACGCTGACCCACCAAGGCCATCAATTCCTGCGCCAGGCGCACCTGATTCTGGCCACCGTGGACAACGCCAAACGCAGCCTCCAGCAGAGCACCGACCAAGTGGCCGGGCAGTTGATTGTCGGCGTGACCAGCCTGGTGGCCGGTTATTACCTGGCGGATTTACTCACCCGTTTTCAGCGCGCCTATCCCAACGTCGAAATCCGCGTGATGGAGGACGAACGGCCCTACATCGAGCATTTGCTGGTCAGCGGCGAGATCGATGTCGGCGTGTTGATCCTGTCCAACCTCGAAGACCGCCACGCCCTGCAGACTGAAGTCTTGACGCACTCGCCCCATCGCCTGTGGCTGCCAGCTCAGCATCCCTTGCTGGAACACGACAGCATCAACCTCGCCGACGTGGCCCGGGAGCCGCTGATTCAGCTGAACGTTGATGAAATGGACCGCAACGCTCACCGCATGTGGAATGGCGCCGGCCTGCAACCGCGCATCACCCTGAAAACCGCCTCGACCGAGGCCGTACGAAGCCTCGTCGCGGCGGGTTTGGGCGTGTCGATCCAGCCAGACATGACCTACCGACCGTGGTCACTGGAGGGCGACATCATCGAAGCACGCTCCATCGCCGACCTGAGCCAGACCCTCGACGTCGGCCTGGCCTGGCGTCGCGGCACCGCGCGCCCGGCGCTGGTGGACCCGTTTCTGACCGTCGCCCGCGAGCAACCCCACGGCGGGCGCAAGCCATCTATTTAATCGAACGCCACCTTCAGTATTTAGTATTTGTCGACCTCGGGTCTGCGCACTAGTCTTGATGCATCTATATAAGACGGCCGGGCCCCAGTCACAGGGAGCAGCATGGCCACACAAGAAAAGAGAACCCGAAAAATGGCTGGCGCGCACACCCCGTTGTTCACCGCTCTATTGATCGATGGTGAATTAGTTGCCGGCCAGGGCGTTGTCGAGCCAATCCTCAACCCGGCCACCGGTGAAGTGCTGACGCAGATTGCCGAGGCCAGCACCGAACAAGTCGAAGCGGCGATCCTCGCGGCCCATAATGCGTTCGCCAGTTGGTCACGCACCACGCCGCAGCAACGTTCGAACCTGTTGCTGGACATCGCCAACGCCATCGAAAAAAACGCCGACCTCCTCGCCCGCCTCGAATCGCTGAACTGCGGCAAGCCGTTGCACCTGGCCCGTCAGGACGATTTGAGCGCCACCGTCGATGTGTTTCGCTTCTTCGCCGGCGCCGTGCGCTGCCAGACCGGTCAGCTCAGCGGCGAATACCTGCCGGGCTACACCAGCATGGTCCGCCGCGATCCGATTGGCGTGGTGGCGTCGATTGCGCCGTGGAACTATCCGATCATGATGGCCGCATGGAAAATCGCCCCCGCCCTGGCCGCTGGCAACACGCTGGTGTTCAAACCGTCCGAACACACGCCATTGTCGATTCTGGCCTTGGCGCCAGCGCTGGCGGAAATACTGCCGCGCGGCGTGATCAATATCATTTGTGGCGGCGGCGAAGGCGTTGGTAGCCATTTGGTCAGTCACCCTAAAGTGCGCATGGTGTCGTTGACCGGCGATATCGTCACCGGACAAAAAATCCTCCAGGCCGCCGCAAAAACCCTCAAGCGCACACACCTCGAACTCGGCGGCAAGGCCCCGGTGATCGTCTGCAATGACGCCGACATTCAAGCCGTGGTCGAAGGCGTGCGCACTTACGGCTATTACAACGCCGGCCAGGATTGCACCGCCGCGTGCCGCATTTATGCACAAGCCGGGATTCATGACCGCTTGGTGGCCGAACTCGGCGCGGCGGTCAGCAGCCTGCGCTTCGCCGGTAAACGCGATGCCGACAACGAAATCGGCCCGCTGATCAGCACCCGCCAGCGCGATCGCGTGGCCAGTTTTGTCGAACGCGCCCTCGGCCAGCCACACATCGAGCGCGTGACCGGCGCGGCGGTGCATTCCGGCGCCGGCTTCTATTACCAGCCGACGTTGCTGGCCGGGTGCAAGCAGAGCGATGAAATCGTCCAGCGCGAAGTGTTCGGACCGGTCGTTACCGTGACCCGTTTCGATGCACTCGAACAGGCGGTGGACTGGGCCAACGACTCGGAATACGGCCTCGCCTCCTCGGTCTGGACCCAGAACCTGGACAAGGCGATGCAAGTCGCGGCGCGTTTGCAGTACGGCTGCACTTGGATCAACAGCCACTTCATGCTGGTCAGCGAAATGCCCCACGGCGGCCTGAAACGTTCGGGCTACGGCAAAGACCTGTCCAGCGACTCGCTTCAGGACTACAGCGTGGTGCGGCACATCATGGCGCGCCACGGAGAGCATCTCTGACTACGCTAATAACAAGCCGCTAACGGCCAATGTAGGAGCGAGCTCGCTCGCGATGAACGCAAGAGCGGCGCGTTTATTCAGGAAACGCTCGTTATCGTTCACGACCATCGCGAGCAAGCTCGCTCCTACAGCATGCTTCACCACGTTCACAACTGCCCCGACCATAATTAAAGAAGAGGGAAATCCCATGTTCGTGCACAAGACCGCACTGCTCAGTGCAATCACCACGGCGCTGCTGGCCAGTGCCAGTATCCAGGCCGCCGAACCGCTGAAAGCTGTCGGTGCCGGCGAAGGTCAGCTGGATATTGTCGCCTGGCCCGGCTACATCGAACGTGGCGAGAGCGATAAGGCCTATGACTGGGTGACCGGTTTCGAGAAGGAAACCGGCTGCAAGGTCAATGTGAAAACCGCCGCGACCTCCGACGAAATGGTCAGCCTGATGGCCAAGGGCGGTTATGACCTGGTCACCGCGTCGGGCGATGCGTCGTTGCGGTTAATCGTCGGCAAGCGTGTGCAGCCGATCAACACGGCGTTGATTCCGAACTGGAAAGGCCTCGACCCGCGTCTGAAAGATGCGCCGTGGTACGTGGTCAACAAGCAAACTTTCGGCACCCCGTATCAGTGGGGACCGAACGTGCTGATGTACAACACCAACGTGTTTAAAACCGCGCCGACCAGCTGGGGCGTGGTGTTCGACGCGCAAAACCTGCCGGACGGCAAGCCAAACAAGGGCCGCGTCCAGGCTTACGACGGTCCGATCTACATTGCCGACGCGGCGCTGTACTTGAAAACCACCAAGCCGGAACTGGGCATCCAGAGCCCGTACGAACTGACGGAAGCCCAGTACAAAGCCGTGCTCGATCTGTTGCGCGCCCAGCAGCCTTTGATCCACCGCTACTGGCACGACACCACCGTGCAAATGAGTGACTTCAAGAACGAAGGCGTGGTCGCGTCCAGCTCCTGGCCGTATCAGGTCAACGGCCTGATGAACGAGAAGCAGCCGATCGCGTCGACCATCCCGAAAGAAGGCGCCACCGGTTGGGCCGACACCACCATGTTGCACGCCGAAGCCAAACACCCGAACTGCGCTTACAAGTGGATGGACTGGTCGCTGAAACCGAAGGTCCAGGGCGACGTAGCGGCGTGGTTCGGTTCGCTGCCAGCGGTTCCCGCGGCGTGCAAGGAGAGCGAGTTGCTCGGCGCAGAGGGTTGCAAAACCAACGGTTTCGACCAGTTCGAGAAGATCGCCTTCTGGAAAACCCCGCAGGCTGAAGGTGGCAAATTCGTGCCGTACAGCCGCTGGACCCAGGATTACATCGCGATTATGGGCGGCCGTTAAGCCCCCGTGTAGGAGCGAGCTTGCTCGCGATGGTCGTTAACGATCACGCGGACATCCTGAATGAACGTGTCGACCTGACATTCTTCGCGAGCAAGCTCGCTCCTACAACAGATTCCCCGCTTTTTCAGAAGTCCAGGCAGGGCCGCTGCGACGGCCTTCGCCTTTTTGGAGCACCGCATCATGACGCTTGCAGTCCAGTTCACCAACGTTTCCCGTCTATTCGGCGAAGTGAAAGCCGTAGACCGGGTTTCCATCGACATCCAGGACGGCGAGTTTTTCTCCATGTTGGGCCCTTCCGGCTCGGGCAAAACCACGTGTTTGCGCCTGATTGCCGGTTTCGAACAACCGAGCGCAGGCTCCATCCGGATTCATGGCCAAGAAGCTGCCGGCCTGCCGCCCTATCAGCGTGACGTCAACACGGTGTTCCAGGATTACGCACTGTTCCCGCACATGAACGTACTCGACAACGTCGCCTACGGTTTGAAAGTCAAAGGCGTCGGCAAGGCCGAACGCCGGAAGCGTGCCGAAGAAGCCCTCGACATGGTCGCCCTCGGTGGCTACGGCGAGCGCAAGCCCGTGCAATTGTCCGGCGGCCAGCGCCAGCGTGTGGCCCTGGCTCGAGCCTTGGTCAATCGCCCTCGCGTGTTGCTGCTCGACGAGCCACTCGGGGCGCTGGACTTGAAGCTGCGCGAGCAAATGCAGGGCGAGCTGAAAAAGCTGCAACGCCAACTCGGCATCACCTTCATCTTCGTCACCCACGACCAGACTGAAGCCTTGTCGATGTCCGACCGCGTGGCCGTATTCAATAAGGGTCGCATCGAGCAGGTCGACACGCCGCGCAACCTCTACATGAAGCCAGCGACCACCTTCGTCGCCGAATTCGTCGGCACCTCGAACGTGATTCGCGGTGATCTGGCGAAGCAGTTGAGCGGCAATCCACAGCCGTTTTCGATTCGCCCGGAGCACGTGCGTTTCGCCGAAGGCCCGTTGGCCAGCCACGAGATCGAAGTCAGCGGCTTGCTGCATGACATTCAATACCAGGGCAGCGCCACCCGCTATGAAATGAAACTGGAAAACGGCCAGACCCTGAACATCAGCCAGGCCAACGTGCAGTGGCTGGACGTCAGTGCCCAACACCAGACCGGGCAACGCATCAGCGCACGCTGGGCGCGGGAAGCGATGATCCAGCTGCATGACACCGTTGTTGGCGGGGTGTGAAATGAACACCTTGGCAATCTCTCAACACCCATCCGGCGGCTCGCCGTTGCGCAGGTTTTCCAACCTGCTGTATCGCCGACCGAATTTTTACCTGTCGCTGCTGCTGGTGCCGCCGCTGCTATGGTTCGGCGCGATCTATCTCGGCTCGCTGTTGGTTTTACTGTGGCAAGGTTTCTACACCTTCGATGACTTCACCATGGCGGTCACACCCGATCTGACCCTGGCGAACTTCGCGGCGCTGTTTCAGCCATCGAACTTCGACATCATCCTGCGCACGCTGAGCATGGCGATTGTCGTGTCGATCGCCAGCGCCATCGTTGCGTTCCCGATTGCCTACTACATGGCGCGTTACACCACCGGCAAAACCAAAGCGTTTTTCTACATCGCGGTGATGATGCCGATGTGGGCCAGTTACATCGTCAAGGCTTACGCCTGGACGTTGCTGCTGGCCAAGGGAGGCGTCGCACAGTGGTTCGTTCAACACCTCGGGCTAGAGCCGGTTTTGCAGTTTGTGCTGGGCATTTCGGGCGTGGGCGGTAGCACGTTGTCGACCTCGCACCTGGGGCGGTTCATGGTGTTCGTCTACATCTGGCTGCCCTTCATGATCCTGCCGATCCAGGCGTCGCTGGAACGCTTGCCACCCTCCTTGCTGCAAGCCTCGGCCGACCTTGGCGCCAAGCCGCGCCAGACCTTCATGCAAGTGATTCTGCCACTGTCCATTCCAGGCATTGCCGCCGGTTCGATCTTTACCTTTTCGCTGACCCTGGGCGACTTCATCGTGCCGCAACTGGTGGGCCCGCCGGGCTACTTCGTCGGCAGCATGGTTTATGCCCAGCAAGGCGCGATTGGCAATATGCCGATGGCCGCCGCGTTCACGCTGGTGCCGATTGTGTTGATCGCCGTCTACCTGACCATCGTTAAACGACTGGGGGCCTTCGATGCACTCTGAGAAAGCTTCTTTAGGCTTAAAAATCGCAGCCTGGGGCGGGTTGGTGTTTCTGCACTTCCCGATCCTGATCATCTTCATGTACGCCTTCAACACCGAAGACGCGGCCTTCAGCTTTCCGCCCAAGGGCTTCACCCTGCACTGGTTCAGCGTAGCGTTCTCGCGGCCCGACGTGCTGGAGGCGATCAAGCTGTCGGCCGAAATCGCCGCCATCGCGACGTTGATCGCGATGGTGCTCGGCACCCTCGCGTCGGCGGCGTTGTACCGGCGGGATTTCTTCGGCAAACAAGGCATTTCGCTGATGTTGATCCTGCCGATTGCCTTGCCGGGGATCATCACGGGTATCGCGCTGCTGGCGACCTTCAAGACATTGGGCATCGAGCCGGGGATGTTCACCATCATCGTCGGCCACGCAACCTTCTGCGTGGTGATCGTCTACAACAACGTCATCGCCCGTTTGCGCCGCACCTCGCACAGTTTGATCGAAGCCTCGATGGACCTCGGTGCCGACGGTTGGCAGACCTTCCGCTACATCGTCCTGCCGAACCTCGGCTCGGCGTTGCTGGCCGGCGGCATGCTCGCGTTTGCCCTGTCGTTCGACGAAATCATCGTCACCACTTTCACCGCCGGCCATGAACGCACCCTGCCGTTGTGGCTGCTCAACCAGCTCAGCCGCCCACGAGACGTGCCGGTGACCAACGTCGTCGCGATGCTCGTGATGATGGTGACCATGCTGCCGATTCTCGGCGCCTATTACCTGACCCGTGGCGGCGAAAGCGTCGCGGGCAGTGGCGGGAAATAGCTTGCAACTCATTTGTGGTGGAGAAACGGTTTTGTGTAGGAGCGAGCTTGCTCGCGAAGGACGTGAGGGCGCTGCGTTCATCCAGGCGGCCCTCGTCATCGTTAACGTTCATCGCGAGCAAGCTCGCTCCTACAAATGGCCAGTTTCCAAAGAAAAATAATGGATTCGAAGAGGACAATGCCATGCAAACCAAATTACTGATCAACGGCCAACTGCTCGACGGCGAAGGCCCCGCCCAACCCGTGTTCAACCCGGCCCTCGGTCGGGTGCTGGTGGAAATCAACGAAGCCAGCGAAGCCCAGGTCGATGCCGCCGTGCGCGCCGCCGATGCCGCCTTCGACAGCTGGTCGCACACCCCGCCAAAAGAGCGTTCGTTGCTGCTGCTCAAACTGGCTGACGTCATCGAAGCCCACGGTGAAGAGCTGGCCAAACTGGAATCGGACAACTGCGGCAAACCTTACAGCGCCGCGCTGAACGACGAAATCCCGGCGATTGCCGACGTGTTCCGCTTCTTCGCCGGTGCCAGCCGTTGCATGAGCGGCTCGGCGGGCGGTGAATACCTGCCGGGCCACACCTCGATGATCCGCCGTGATCCGGTGGGCGTGATCGCCTCCATCGCGCCGTGGAACTACCCGTTGATGATGGTCGCCTGGAAAATCGCCCCGGCCCTCGCCGCCGGTAATACCGTGGTGCTCAAGCCGTCGGAACAAACCCCGCTGACCGCCCTGCGTCTGGCCGAACTGGCGTCGGAGATTTTCCCGGCCGGCGTGCTCAACCTGGTATTCGGCCGGGGTCCTACGGTGGGCAGCCCGCTGGTCACGCACCCGAAAGTGCGCATGGTGTCGCTGACCGGTTCGATCGCCACCGGTTCGAACATCATTTCCAGCACCGCCGACAGCGTCAAACGCATGCACATGGAACTGGGCGGCAAGGCCCCGGTGATCATCTTCGACGACGCCGACATTGACGCTGCGGTGGAAGGCATCCGCACCTTCGGCTTCTACAACGCTGGCCAGGATTGCACCGCCGCTTGCCGCATCTATGCGCAGGAAGGTATCTACGACCAGTTCGTCGAGAAGCTCGGTGCGGCCGTCAGCAGCATCAAATATGGCTTGCAGGATGATCCGTCGACCGAGCTGGGTCCGCTGATCACCGCGCAACATCGCGACCGCGTGGCCGGGTTTGTCGAGCGGGCCGTGGCGCAGCCGCACATCCGTTTGATCACCGGTGGCAAAGCGGTGGACGGCAATGGCTTCTTCTTCGAGCCGACGGTGTTGGCCGACGCGCAACAGGACGACGAAATCGTGCGTCGCGAAGTGTTCGGGCCGGTGGTGTCGGTGACCAAATTCACCGATGAAGCGCAGGTGCTGGGCTGGGCCAATGATTCGGACTACGGCCTGGCGTCGTCGGTCTGGACCTCGGATGTCGGCCGTGCGCATCGCTTGTCGGCACGCTTGCAGTACGGCTGCACCTGGGTGAACACGCACTTCATGCTGGTCAGCGAAATGCCCCATGGCGGTCAGAAATTGTCCGGTTATGGGAAAGACATGTCGATGTATGGGCTGGAGGACTACACCGTCGTACGGCATGTGATGTTCAAGCATTAAAAAACATCGCGAGCAGGCTCGCTCCCACAGTTGATCGCATTCCCCTGTGGGAGCGAGCCTGCTCGCGAAGGCGTCACCTCGGTTTCAAGGTCGAAACCGGCATTACGCACCACCAGGTTTCAACGCAGACAAACAAAACAATAACCACCGATCCGGGCAGCGCCGTCATGGCCCCGCCACGGTTTCGGACATCCGAAATCTGCCGATTTTCCGGAGCTTACACACCATGAGTGCACTACCCGAACTCTCTGCATCCGCTGCCGACAGCGATGCCGAGCAACTACGTAAACTGGGTTACACCTCGAACTTCAATCGCAGCATGAGCCTGTGGGAAAACTTCGCCCTGGGCTTCACTTACCTCTCTCCGGTCGTAGGGGTTTATACCCTCTTCGGCCTGTGCCTGGCCGCTGGCGGGCCACCGATGTTCTGGGCTTATTTGCTGGTCGGTTGCGGCCAGTTGCTGGTGTGCCTGATCTTCGGTGAAGTGGTCTCGCAGTTCCCTATTTCCGGCGGCGTTTACCCGTGGGCTCGTCGCTTGGTGGGCAAACGCTGGGCGTGGATGGTCGGCTGGATCTACTCCATCGCCCTGTGCGTGACCATCGCTGCGGTTGCCGTGGGTGCCGGTCCGTACCTGGCGGCCATGATGGGCTTCGAACCGAGTAACAACACCAACATCGTCATCGCCTTGTTCCTGACGCTGTTCGCTACCCTGGTGAACCTCAGCGGCACCAAAGTGCTGGCGCGCATTGCCATGTTCGGCTTCCTGTGCGAACTGGTCGGCGCGGTGATCGTTGGCGTTTACCTGCTGGTCTTCGAGCGTCATCAATCGATCAGCGTGCTGTTCAACACCTTCGATATCCGTGTCGATGGCTCTTATCTGCCGGCATTCCTGACTGCATCGCTGGCGGGGATGTTCCTGTACTACGGCTTCGAGGCCTGCGGCGATGTGGCCGAAGAAACCCCGAACCCGAGCAAGCAGATCCCGGTGGCCATGCGCATGACCATCTACATCGGCGGTATCGCCGCGATGTTCGCCTGCCTGGCGCTGATCCTCGCCGTGCCGGACATGCAAGCCGTGATCAACGGCACCGACAAGGACCCGGTCACCACCATCCTCAACAACGCCTTTGGCCCGGTCGGTTCGAAAGTAGTGATGGGTGTGGTGATGATTTCCTTCATCTCCTGCGTCATCAGCCTGCAAGCGGCGGCGAGTCGCCTGCTGTACTCCTACGCTCGGGATGAAATGGTCATTGGCAGCTCACTGCTGAAGAAGATTTCCCCTACGACACAGGTTCCGGTGGCGGCGCTGTTCGTATCCGGCGTCCTGCCGGGGCTGATCATTGTGCTGGGCTTCTTCCTGCAAGATGCGGTGGCAACCATCGTCAGCTTCGCGGCCATCGGTATCTACCTGGCGTTCCAGATGATCGTGCTCGGAGCACTCTATGCGCGTATGAAAGGCTGGAAACCGAGCGGCAAGTTCACCCTCGGTGCATGGGGCTGGGCCGTGAACATCGGCGCGCTGGTTTATGGCGTGAGCGCGATTATCAACATGGCCTGGCCGCGCACCCCGGATGCGGCGTGGTACATCAACTACGCCATGGTGCTGAGCACGGCGATCGTGATTGGTCTTGGCTTGCTCTATATGTGGCTCGGCAAACCGTATGACCACGGCACGGCGCCTGCTGGCGATGCTTGGAAGGTTAGTCGCTAACGTTGCTTGTCCAGCCCGCAGCGATGCGGGCTGGATTAGTCGTGTTAGATCGGTTGAGGTCTAGAGAGGGTTTCGAACTCGTCCATCAGCAGATGAATCTCGGTGCTGGGATTGGGTTCTCCACTGACGGCGACGTCCTCGATAATCTTTGGTGCTAAAACTCTCGCTCTGTCGAATAGCTCACCCAACAGTTGTAAAAAATAGTTGGTGTTTTCGCCCTTCTCATATTTATCCATGTTGGGTTTCTCTCTGAGACTCTTGGCCACCAGGTCGCCAGGAGAATGCTTCCCAACCGCTCGAAATGGCTTTCGATTGAAACCGAAGTGCAGGAGTAGCCAAAACTCAAAACAGGGATACGAGGCAATAACTTTGATTTTCGGATGCGACCTCGCCAGATTCATTGCTCGCTCAAAACACAGATGCGTATCGCGATCCAATACACAAAACACCTTATCGAAGCCTCTCTGGCGGGCGATGGCTATTTCTACAATGCCGCTTGGGTGCGTGACGCCGCAATGGGCAATTTCCACTTGAGCGTTGGCCCGGAAGTGAAATGCAGCCTCCTCCAGATATCGTTTTCCTGACTTGCTGTCTTCACAGAGGACCAGCACTTTGGGTTGAGGCTTGAACCGCGAGGCCTTTCGATCAAACAGCCGTATCGAACGCGCCATGCTCAACCCCGCCTTATCAGCGGCAACCCGCGATAACGTCCTTCGAAGTAGCGTTTCTCCACATCCTCGCCCTCTCGTCCTTCAAAATCGTGAACAGAAAAAAGGCAGGTTGCACCGTTAGCATCGCGTTCGGTGATCCAGAACTGATCACGTCGAAGTGCTTTGGCGCTCATAAGATGAGTATCGTGAGTGGTAAAGATCAGTTGAGTATCCAACCCACTGTCCAGGTGTTTCTCAATCAGGTCAGCGACTATTGAAGGGTGGAGGCTGCTGTCCAACTCATCGACAGAAAGTATCCCGCTACCATCGGCGTGGTTGATCATGAACCAAGGTAGCCAGAATCCAATCAGGTTTTTCGTGCCGCCGGACTCTTCGGAAAAATCAAATTCCGCTTTGCCTAGAAGACTCGTATGCGTGAGGGTCACTTTGTCTTTTTGGGCGGCTGCGAAGAACTCTTTCAGTGTGAGTTTTTTAGTGCGCTGAACAGACTCTGCGTCCTCGGTATTGAACTGGATGGCTGACACCGGGATATCCACTTCCTTTAGAAAGTCTCGTAAATCGCTCGTGTAGTCCGAGGCCATCCGTAGAAACCTGATGGACGCGGCTGATAACCCCATCATGTTGTTCTGCTCAATAACGAGTAGACCGGTTTGAAACCAGCTAAATGGCCTGCGCAACTGAGTCAGCTCTTCGCTACTGTTCGCAACCGCTTGCGAAATAAACAACACTTTGGGGCTCGTCAGGCGCTGCCAGGCATTGTGAACCTCTTTACCACCCTCAAGCTTTGAACCAAAAACATACTGCTCTCCCTCTTCCACAAAACGACGCTGGTACAGCAGCGTTTCTTTCCCTTTGGGGTAAGAGACCAGTTGCTCCTCGATAATCCGTTGCGCAGTCATGCGCAGAACAAACCGATATCGGAGCCCGTGTTGAATGAAGTTGTACTCAAAAAAACTGGGTTCGTTTTCAAGTCGCGGGTCAAAACGAAATGGCGAGACCGGTAGCGGTTCATCATTTGAGGGGGGCTGTGCTGTAAGCAGCTGCCCTATGATCCCCATCGCCCGGACAAGCGAAGATTTACCCGACGCATTCGGTCCATAGATCGCAGCCACCTTCAACAAATCCGGAAGTTTTTCTCCATTTACAGCCGGCGTGAAGATGTTGCGCTTTTTGCTTAAGCGCGGCGTCGCAGCCATGGAGAAGGTTTGCTTGTCACGGAAGGAGCGGTAATTGGAAACGGAAAATTCGATCAACATGTCGCGAACCCGCAGTTGATTCCTGAAAGAACAAAAAATAAAGGAAAAAACAGCAGTTCGGCGCAGCTGCACTGCAGATCATGCAAAAACAGGCAATTCCTACAGATCAAGCCTTCCAGAAATGACACCGATTCCTACAACACGCGGCGCCAGAGTAGACTTGGCGCCGCGAGCGCCTTGCAGATAGGCTTCACTTCGTCGCTGCAACATCAGCGACCCGGGGTCGAAGCCGGAATATCATCAACATGGCGCATCCGCGCCCCCATATGAACTGGGGCATTTTTGCCTTTCAGCTTCTCTTTATGGCGGGCCGTGTGGCGCGGGCCTCTCGGCTTCATGTTGATCGAGAATGTTCCGACTTCGAACGCCACATGGTCCGCCACCCAAATCTGTCGAAGGATTAGTGGCGGCTCCTTTTCAACATGGAGTCGAATAATGCTTAAGCACACGCTAAATCCGTCTGAAATCCATCCTCATTTCACCCCAACCGTCTTTACCCGCCACAACCGATTCCTCCACACGCTCATGCAAGACAATCAGGCCTGGTTCTGCGTCCATGACCTCGGTCGCTTGATGGGACGCCCGATGGACCAACGCCTCACCCTGAAACTCGACCCAGATCAACGCCGATACGTTTGGCTGCTAAAAAACGGCAAAACAGTCGAAGCACTGATGGTCAGCGAATCAGGGATGTACGCACTTCTAGTCCACCATTTCATCCCGGAAAACCGGAACCTGCGCCAATGGTTGAGCAACGAAGTCATGCCAATGCTGCGTAATGCGGAGGTGGCGCCTGTGGACAACATTCCTAGCCTGAATTCGTTGCAATGGGCCGGGATCTCGGTGCCGCTACTGCATTGGCAGCATCAGGCCTGGATCAAATGGCGGGATATGCCTGATCTGATGCAGGTACAGCGGCCGTTCACGATCCTGGGTACGTGTAGCTGAAAGCAGGATGAATTAGCGGGAGAAAAGCAGCCCGGTGAGCGAGCCTCCGGGGGATGCTTGGAGGTTGTTTGCCCCGGTGCCATCAATGGCAGCGGGGCACTCATTGCATTTCGAAATACATCACCTCCTCCCGTTCTTCTTCCGCCCGCTAAGATTTCTTCAAACCAATGCACGGCGACCGGTTGACGAACAAGTCGGTAAGACCTAGGGTGTTTACGTCGTTTACAACGTATACATTTCTAGGAGAGCCACCATGGCCTCACCCGTTTTGTCTTTTCGAGTTGAAGAAACGCTGGCCCAACAGCTGGATAATCTGGCAGCGGCCACCGATCGAGACCGTCAGTACCATCTCAAGCGTGCATTGGTTCGATATGTAGAAGCCGAGTCATGGCATCTGCAAGCCATAAGCGATGGCATAGAAGACGCCGACGCAGGAAAACTTACCGATCTGGATGCCGTAAAGGCTAAGTGGGCAAAACGTGCCGAGCGTAGTACTGACTGAAAAAGCAGAAAGTGACCTCGACTCTATTCATGAGTATTACCAAGGCGCCCTTGGCGCTGATGCCGCTTTCGAGGTAATAGCGATTTTTCTGCAATCCTTCCATCAGCTAGAGCGGTTCCCAGGTTCAGGAAGGCCCTCTGTAGTGCCAGATGTACGCGAATTAGTATTCGGCCGTTATCCATTCATCGCTCCCTATCGACTGATGCATGGCCAGATACAGATACTGCGTGTTTTGCACCAACGGGCAGAGCGATCGCAGAATTGGTAATAGGCGACATTCAGCCGTGACACTATCGCCACGGCTGAACGGCGTACCTCCTCAAAACCGCGAAACACTCCGCATCGCATCCACCAGACACCGCATCGCAATTCGGTCACTCTCCGACAAGTCCCGATAACGCTCCACCAACGTCAACTCCTCTGAACTGAGTCGACGCCTTCGTCGCCCGGTCGCCAGGCACGGAAGGATTCCCAACATTTCGGTGATGCTTCGTACTTTCGTCATGGACGATGTCCTTTTATAAGCCCGAGAAAACTTCAAAAAACGCATCGCCCTCTCCTTTTTGTCAGTCGCCGGCCTGAAGGGCAAAAACCGGTCATGACCACAGAATAGAAACTATCCGGGCGCTGAAAAGCGATTTTTAGAGTAATTAATCAAAAAAAGCAGAAATGCCCTATAAATCAGAAAACTCTGTGGGAAACGTTAACCGAAACGTCTTGTTTCATTGCCGCGCCATCGCCATGCAATCAATCATTTTTTCTCTGCCACCGAACGGTCTAAGCTATTTGGCATCTGTTTAATGTCCGTTGCGTTTGGCCGAAGGCATGTCCGAACCGTTATTTCAGATCCAGCACGTGCCAGGAACGGCGCGGGATTGTTCACGACAGGTTGTACTTATGCACCGCAGAAATTTGCTCAAAGCATCCATGGCCATTGCGGCTTATACCGGTTTGTCGGCCACCGGCCTGCTGGCCGCACGCGCTTGGGCGGGGAATGGCGCGGCGGATGGCGAGGCTCAAGCGTTCGACTTCGAAGCGCTGAAAATCCAGGCCAAGCAGCTCGCCGGCAATCGCTATCAGGACACCAAGCAAGTGCTGCCGCCGACGCTGGCGACCATGACGCCGCAGAACTTCAACGCGATCCAGTACGACGGCAATCACTCGCTGTGGAATGAGTTGAACGGTCAGCTGGATGTGCAATTCTTCCACGTCGGTATGGGATTCAAGCAGCCGGTGCGCATGTACAGCGTCGATCCGAAGACGCGCCAGGCTCGCGAGGTGCATTTCCGCCCGTCACTGTTCAACTATGAAAAAACCACGGTCGACACCAAACAGCTCACGGGCGACCTGGGGTTTTCCGGGTTCAAGCTGTTCAAGGCACCGGAGCTGGATAAGCACGACGTGTTGTCCTTTCTCGGCGCCAGCTATTTCCGTGCGGTAGACGCCACAGGCCAGTACGGACTGTCGGCGCGCGGTCTGGCGATCGATACCTACGCCAAGAAGCGTGAGGAATTTCCCGACTTCACCAAGTTCTGGTTCGAGACGCCGGACAAGGACAGCACCCGCTTCGTGGTCTACGCCCTGCTGGATTCGCCGAGCGCCACTGGCGCGTACCGTTTCGATATCGACTGCCAGGCCAATCAGGTCGTCATGGGCGTCGATGCCCACATCAATGCACGCACCGCCATCGAACAACTGGGCATCGCGCCGATGACCAGCATGTTCAGTTGCGGCACCCATGAGCGGCGCATGTGCGACACCATTCACCCGCAAATCCACGACTCGGATCGCCTGGCCATGTGGCGCGGCAACGGCGAATGGATCTGCCGGCCACTGAACAACCCGGCCACCTTGCAATTCAACGCCTTCGCTGACACCGACCCAAAAGGTTTCGGCCTGGTGCAGACCGATCACGAATTCGTCAGCTATCAGGACACCGTCGACTGGTACAGCAAGCGTCCTAGCCTGTGGGTAGAACCGACGACTGCGTGGGGCGAAGGCTCTATCGATTTGTTGGAAATTCCTACAACCGGCGAAACCCTCGATAACATTGTCGCGTTCTGGACGCCGAAAAAACCGGTCGCGCCCGGTGATTCCCTGAACTATGGCTACAAGCTCTACTGGAGCGCCCTGCCACCGGTCGGGACGCCGTTGGCGCGGGTCAATGCGACCCGTTCGGGCATGGGCGGTTTCGTCGAAGGCTGGGCACCGGGCGAGCATTACCCGGAAGTCTGGGCTCGTCGCTTCGCCGTGGACTTCACCGGTGGCGGTCTCGATCGCTTGCCGGAAGGTGCGGCGATCGAGCCGGTGGTCACTTGCTCGAACGGGCAGGTGAAAGATTTCAACGTGTTGGTGCTCGATGACATCAAGGGTTACCGCATCACGTTTGACTGGTACCCGACCAATGACAGTGTGGCGCCGGTGGAGCTGCGGTTGTTCATTCGCACCCATGACCGGACGTTGAGTGAGACCTGGTTGTACCAGTACTTCCCGCCGGCGCCGGATAAGCGCAAGTACACCTGACGGCAAAATCAAAAGATCGCAGCCTGCGGCAGCTCCTATATGGGGTCACATACCTTTGTAGGAGCTGCCGCAGGCTGCGATCTTTTGATGTTAAAAAGCCCCGATCACATTGACCGGGGCTTTTTGTTTTTACCGCCTCATTCAGTCACGCAAATCCGACTCATGAATCGGCTGATCACGATGCGTCGCCCGCTGATACTGCGCCGGCCAGATCGCCTTGTGCCCACCCAGATCATCATCGGCATGCAGCGGCCAATACGGATCCCGCAGCAGCTCTCGGGCAAGGAAGATGATGTCCGCCTGACAGGTGCGCAGAATGTGCTCGGCCTGGGCCGGTTCGGTAATCATTCCTACCGTGCCGGTGGCTATGCCTGACTCCTTGCGCACACGTTCGGCGAAGCGGGTCTGATAACCCGGGCCTGTAGGAATCTCGGCGTTGGCCGCTGTACCGCCCGACGAGACGTCAATCAGGTCCACACCCAAGTCTTTTAGGCGCCGTGCCAGCTCGACGGTTTCATCGGGGTTCCAGCCATCTTCTACCCAGTCGGTGGCCGACACCCGCACGAACAACGGCAATTCTTCAGGCCACACCGCGCGCACCGCTTCGGTGACTTGCAGTACCAGCCGAATTCGATTCTCGAACGAACCCCCATATTGATCGCGTCGCTGATTACTCAGGGGCGACAGAAACTGGTGCAGCAAATAACCGTGGGCAGCGTGTATTTCAACCACTTTGAAACCGGCGACCAAGGCCCGTTTTGCCGAGTCGACAAAGGCCTGAATGACCTCGGCGATCTGGCTTTCATCAAGCTGCTTCGGTGCGGTGTGCTGGGGGTCGAACGCAATCGGCGAAGGACCGACCGGAGTCCAGCCGCCATCTTCCGGCTTGAGGCTACCGTGCTTGCCGAGCCACGGCCGATGGGTACTGGCCTTGCGTCCGGCGTGAGCCAGCTGAATGCCGGCGACAGCGCCTTGAGCGGCGATGAAACGGGTGATGCGTTGCAGGGGTTCGATCTGTTCATCGTTCCACAAGCCGAGGTCTTCGGCGGTGATGCGTCCATCGGCGGTGACCGCCGTGGCTTCGGTGAACACCAGTCCGGCGCCACCGGCAGCGCGGCTGCCGAGGTGCACCAGGTGCCAGTCATTGGCCAGCCCATCGACGCAGGAATACTGGCACATCGGTGACACGGCGATGCGGTTGAGCAGGGTCAATTGGCGAAGGGTATAGGGTTCAAGCAGCAGACTCATGGGGCACCTCTCGAATCAGTGGGCAGGCTCCAGGGTTCTGTTTGAAAAGTCGACGAGTGACAGGAAAATGGTGCAGCACCCGCCCCCGCGGGCAAAAAAATAAGACAAGACGTCACAAGGATTATCAAGCAGTGCTTAGAGCCTAGTCGACAACGGGCATGAGTGGGGGGTTCAAGAAAAGATCGCACCTGTAGGAGCTGCCGAAGGCTGCGATCTTTTGGGGCTCAACGCGGTTCGATGTGGGCAATCATCAACTGCACGGTCTCGTTCCCTCGAAACTCGTTGAGGTCGAGCTTGTAGGCCAATTCCACCCACCTGATGGTCGGGTTCGGCCAGATATCACGGTCGATGCCAAAGGCAATGCCGTCGAGTTTGACCGAGCCACATTCACTTTTGAGCACCACTTTAAGGTGCCGCTCACCGACGACACGCTGCTCGACCAACTGAAACACGCCATGGAACAACGGCTCCGGAAAGTGCTGCCCCCAAGGTCCGGCATGGCGCAACGCGCGGGCCAGTTCCAGGTGAAACTCCTCGACCGCCAGGGTGCCGTCCGACAGCAAGCGCCCGGTCAGGTCCTCTTCGCGCAATTGCCTACGCACCTCAGCGTCAAAGGCTTCGGCGAACAACGGAAAATTCGCTTCGGGCAACGTCAAGCCGGCCGCCATGGCATGACCGCCGTACTTGCTGATCAGGTTGGGATGCTGTGCCGCCACGACGCTCAAGGCGTCGCGAATGTGGAAGCCCTGAACCGAACGTCCCGAGCCCTTGAGCATGCCATCGCCCGCATCGGCAAAGGCAATCGTCGGACGGAAATAGCGCTCTTTCATACGCGAGGCGAGGATGCCGATGACACCCTGGTGCCACTCCGGATCAAACAGGCACAGGCCGAACGGCATCGATTCGACCGGCAAGTCCTTGAGCTGAGCCAGCGCCTCACGCTGCATGCCCTGCTCGATGGATTTGCGGTCCTGGTTCATGCCGTCGAGCTGGACCGCCATTTCCCGCGCCATACCGGCATCGTCGGTGAGCAGGCATTCGATGCCCAGGCTCATGTCATCCAGCCTTCCTGCCGCGTTAAGGCGTGGGCCGACGATAAATCCCAGATCGGTGGAGGTGATGCGCGCAGACTCACGTTTGGCCACTTCGAGGATCGCCTTGATCCCCGGCCGCGCACGTCCGGCACGAATCCGCTCAAGTCCCTGGTGCACCAGAATCCGGTTGTTGGCATCCAGCGGCACCACGTCGGCGACGCTGCCCAGGGCCACAAGGTCCAGTAACTCGCCGATGTTCGGCTGAGGCTGGCTCTCGTACCAGCCCAGAGCGCGCAAGCGCGCACGCAGGGCCATCAGCACATAGAAAATCACCCCGACGCCGGCCAACGCCTTGCTCGGGAAGTCGCACCCCGGCTGGTTCGGATTGACGATGGCATCGGCCAACGGCAGTTCATCGCCGGGCAAGTGGTGGTCGGTGACCAATACCTGGAGCCCGGCCTTTTTCGCCGCCGCCACGCCCTCGACACTGGAAATACCATTGTCCACGGTAATCAGCAGCTGGGGTTGACGTTCCAGCGCCACCGCCACGATTTCCGGCGTCAGGCCGTAGCCATACTCGAATCGGTTTGGCACCAGGTAGTCGACGTGCGCCGCCCCCAGCAGACGCAAGCCCAACACGCCCACGGTACTGGCGGTCGCGCCATCGGCGTCGAAGTCGCCAACGATCAGAATCCGCTGCCGTTGTTCGAGCGCCGTCACCAGCAAATCCACGGCAGCATTGATGCCTTTGAGTTGCTGGAACGGAATCAGCCGCGCCAGGCTCTTGTCCAGTTCAGCCTCGGACAGCACGCCCCGCGCCGCGTACAGACGGGTCAGCAGCGGCGGCAGATCACCGAGGAATGGCAGGGTGTCGGGCAACAGGCGAGGTTCGATGCGCATGGGGTGACAGGTGCTTCTCTTGAATACGTAGGATAAAACCGGAAAACGCGAACGATCGGCGAAAATCAGCCGCGTTCGCCGCTCAGCCACTGCAACTGGACTTCGTGTTGACCACGGTCGTCGGTGACGAAGATTGTCCCTTCGCTGATCATCACGTCCCACTTGATAACGCGGGGCATGTCCTTGGCCAGGGTTTCCAGGATTTCCTGCGGCACGGCAGCGATGTGCACGTTTTTCAGGTTTTTGATCGCCGGAATCACTTTGGTTTCCCAGACGCGCAGGCTGCCGTAGGCCAGCAAGCTGGTGCGCTCGGTGCGGCGGGAGCACCAGGTCAGGCGATCAGCGTCTGGCTGACCGACTTCAATCCAGTGCAGAACACGGTCATCCAGGCTCTTTTCCCACAGAGCGGGCTCATCCACGTCTGACAGACCGCGACCAAACGACAGCTGCTCGTTGTACCAGAACGCGTAGGCCAGGAGCCGCACGGTCATGCGCTCTTCGGTTTCCGAAGGGTGACGGGCAATGGTCTGCTTCACTGTCTCGTAAACACTGCGGTCGAGGTCGGTGAGGTTCAGTTCAAACTTGTAGGTCGTGGACGGCTGGGCCATGAACGGGCTTCTTGATACGAGGAAAGGCGGCAAGTCTAACCGATGCGGTAGGCAATCAACGAATTGAAGGCGATCAACCTTGGTCGACTGACGTTCGGCTATGTTAAAACGCTCTATCAGCTCAGCCTTCGTCCTACAGGATCCAGCATGCCGCTCACCGGAAAACCGCTCTCAGGTCTGAAAGTCATTGAATTGGGTACGTTGATTGCCGGCCCGTTTGCCTCACGCATTTGCGGCGAATTCGGCGCCGAAGTGATCAAGATCGAATCCCCGGACGGCGGTGATCCGTTGCGCAAATGGCGCAAACTGTATGAAGGCACCTCGCTGTGGTGGTTCGTCCAGGCGCGCAACAAGAAGTCCCTGACCCTGAACCTCAAACACCCGGACGGCCTGGCAATCCTGAAAAAACTGCTCGGCGAAGCGGACATCCTGATCGAGAATTTTCGCCCCGGCGTGCTGGAAAAGCTCGGGCTTGGCTGGGACGTCTTGCACGCACTGAACCCGAAACTGGTGATGGTGCGACTCTCGGGCTTCGGCCAGACCGGGCCGATGAAAGATCAGCCTGGGTTTGGCGCGGTCGGGGAGTCCATGGGCGGCTTGCGTTACATCACCGGCTTCGAAGACCGTCCGCCGGTGCGCACCGGGATTTCCATCGGCGACTCGATTGCCGCGCTCTGGGGCGTGATCGGGGCGTTGATGGCTCTGCGTCATCGCGAGGTCAACGGTGGCCAGGGGCAAGTGGTGGACGTGGCGTTGTATGAAGCGATCTTCGCCATGATGGAAAGCATGGTTCCGGAGTTCGACGTCTTCGGTTTCATCCGCGAACGGACTGGCAACATCATGCCGGGCATCACGCCCTCTTCGATCCACACCAGCGCCGACGGCAAACATGTGCAGATCGGCGCCAATGGCGATGCGATCTTCAAGCGCTTCATGCTGATCATCGGGCGCGAAGACCTGGCCAACGATCCGGTACTGGCCAGCAACGATGGCCGCGATACCCGTCGCGACGAGATTTACGGCGTCATCGATCGCTGGGCCAACTCGCTGCCGCTGGACACGATCATTGAACAGCTGAATCAGGCCGACGTGCCGGCCAGCCGGATCTTCAGCGCGGAAGACATGTTCAACGATCCGCAGTATCTGGCTCGGGAAATGTTCCTGAAGGCCAAATTGCCGGACGGCAAAGACTTCAAGATGCCAGGCATTGTGCCGAAACTATCAGAGACACCGGGCACATCGGAATGGGTCGGACCGCAACTGGGCGAACACAATGCGCAGGTACTTCACGATCTTGGCTATGACAAGGGACAGATCGCAAAGCTGCGTGAAGACGGGGCCATCTAAGCTGAAACGGCTGCTGTCATCAGCGCTCTATCACACTCGCAACTGGCGTGCAGTCGCGGCTTTCGCGCTATTGGCCGGATTGACCACAGCCGTTTCGGCGCAGCCCAAAGACACCTTGATCTGGTTATTGCGCGACCTGCCGCCCACGATGATTTTCGAAGGGCCGAAAAAAGGTCAGGGTGTCATCGATCAAATGTTGCCGCTGCTGATCGCCGGTATGCCGCAATACAACCACACCCTGATGCGGGTCAACCGCGCCCGCGGCATGCAGATGCTCCACGAAGCGTCGTTCACGTGCGACCCCTCCCTGGTCTGGACCAAGGAGCGGGAACAATGGATTGCGTTCTCGATTCCAGCCTTTCGTGCCGTGAGTAATGGCTTGGTGATCCGCCAGGAAAATCGATCGCTTCTGGAACCCTTCCTGATCGACAGCGAAGTCGATCTGGCGGCGCTGCTGGCGAGCGGCGGGAAGAAAGTTGGCGTGGTCGCCGAGCGCAGTTACGGGCAGCTTCTCGACGCCCTGCTGCGACAGGCTCCACCCGGCGCCTTGACGCCCCACTACGGCAACGACGCCCTCGGCAGTCTGTTGCAGATGCAACGCTTGGGTCGTTTGCAGGTGGTATTGGGTTATTGGCCAGAGATCCGCTATCAGGCCCAACAGAAAAACATCAGCGACGAGCAACTGGTGTTCTATCCGGTCAAGGGCACGGGCCCCTACCTGTCCGGGCATATCGGCTGTTCCAATACCGGCCAAGGTCGACAGGCGATCAGCGAGATCAACCAGCTATTGCGCACCATGCCCCATGAGCGACTGGATCGGCTGTATGCCGACTGGCTCGATCCACCAAGGCGCAGCGACTACCTGGAAGCCGCCAAGGCTTTTTTTGAGCATCAGGCCAAGCAGTGACAAATCGCGGACAAAAGAAACCCCGAGAAGTGGGGAGACGACTCGGGGTCAAACGTGGCCTACATAAAGACCAGTAGCAACAAGCTACAAACATCGGAGCACAATGCTTGATCCTGCTGTTACATGTTCTGACTGACCTTGGCGCAGGAAGGTTCCCACAGAAAAAAATTCAATTTCGACTGGCCAGGATCTTGTCCTGAGCGGCATTGCGCAATGCCGCGATAACGCAGGGCTCCAGACGTCCTTCGGCGATCAGCACGTCACGGTGCAAACCGTCGACCACATCCGTCAGCAGGCGTTTATCCGCCAACTGGGCTTGATTGAACGCATGCTCGACGACGATTGCGCCGGCCGCGTTCTTCAGTGTCACCAGGCATTCGCCATGGGTTCCCGACGGGGTCAATGTCACCTGATACGGGCTCAGAGCCTCACCGAGCAATAGACTGATACTTTCCATCTCGATCACCACTCAATAGTCCGAAAACAAAATGCCTGGGGCATGTCTACCTTAAATGACCGCTGGCCCGAGAAGAAAGTTCTGATTACCGAGTGCGAGTGAACCGGCGTCTTCGGTTGTTTGAGCATGCACGGTAAAGATGACAGGGAAAAAACAAAAAGATCGCAGCCTGCGGCAGCTCCTACAGGGGAATGCATACCCTGTAGGAGCTGCCGCAGGCTGCGATCTTTTGATCTAGCCGCGAAGCCCGTCAGAAGACGGGCTTTACCACTTACAAAGGTTTACCACGATTGCCGTGCTGACTGACGAAGGCCTGTACGGCTTTCAGGTCATTCGGCAAAACGGTGCAACGCTCATCCCGCTCAAACAAATCAGCAAGGTGCACCGGCAATTCCAGCGCTTTACCCACACCGGCCTTCTCCACCGCATCCGGGAATTTGACCGGATGAGCGGTGCCCAGGATCACCATAGGAATATCCAGGCTACGACGGCATTCGCGCGCTGCCTTCACACCGATGGCGGTATGCGGGTCCAGCAACTCGCCGGTTTGCTCGTAGACTTCGGCGATGGTTTCGCAGGTTTGTGCGTCATCCACGGCCAGGGAATCAAACAGCTTGCGGGCTTCGGTCCAGCGCTCTTGTTCGACGCTGAAACCGCCACCCTGCTTGAAGCTGTCCATCAAACCGGCAATCGCCGCGCCGTTGCGACCGTGCAGGTCGAACAGCAGACGTTCGAAGTTCGACGAGACCATGATGTCCATCGACGGCGACAGGGTCGCGTGCAGGGTTTCCTTGACGTACTGGTTGCCGCTCATGAAGCGGTGCAGGATGTCGTTGCGGTTGGTGGCGACGATCAACTGGTTGATCGGCAAGCCCATGTTGCGTGCCAGGTAACCGGCGAAGATATCGCCGAAGTTGCCGGTTGGCACCGAGAACGATACCGAACGTGCCGGGCCGCCCAACTGCAGCGCTGCGTGGAAGTAGTAAACGATCTGGGCCATGATCCGCGCCCAGTTGATCGAGTTCACCGCGACCAGACGCGTGCCTTTGAGGAAGCTCTGGTCGGCGAAGCTCGCCTTGACCATTTCCTGGCAGTCATCGAAGTTGCCTTCGATGGCGATGTTGTGGATGTTCTCGCCGAAGATCGTGGTCATCTGGCGACGCTGCACCTCGGACACACGGTTGTGCGGGTGCAGGATGAAGATGTCGACGTTTTCACAGTGCTTGCAGCCTTCGATGGCGGCCGAACCGGTGTCGCCGGAGGTGGCACCGACGATCACTACGCGTTCACCGCGTTTTTCCAGCACGTAATCGAGCAGGCGACCGAGCAGTTGCAGGGCAAAGTCCTTGAACGCCAGGGTCGGGCCATGGAACAGCTCCAGCACCCATTCATTGCCATTCAGCTGGCGCAACGGTGCCACGGCGTTGTGGGAAAACACGCCATAAGTCTCATCCAGAATCTTTTTGAAATCGGCATCCGGGATGCTGCCGGTGACGAACGGGCGCATGACCCGGAAGGCCAGCTCGTGATACGGCAGGCCGGCCCAGGAAGCGATTTCTTCCTGGGTGAAACGTGGCAGGTTTTCCGGGACGTACAAACCGCCGTCAGTGGCCAGACCGGCCAGCAGGACGTCTTCGAAGTTCAGGGCCGGTGCCTGGCCGCGGGTACTGATATAACGCATGACTGGCTCCAATAGACAGTGTTCGCAAACCCGGGCCCGTACGCGGGCCCGGTGAACGATCGGCTTAGTTCAGGTGCTCGACGCGGATCCGTACGACCGGACCGACTACGCCTGCCAATGCTTCCAGGGCGGCGATCGCATCGTTCATGTGCTGTTCCAGCACGCGGTGGGTCAGCAGGATCATCGGTACCAGACCGTCATGCTCTTCGACTTCTTTCTGCATGATCGATTCGATGTTGATGCCGCGCTCCGACAGGATGCTCGCGACCTGGGCCAATACGCCCGGATGGTCCTTGGCCTGAATGCGCAGGTAGTAGGCGCTTTCGCAGGCTTCGATCGGCAGGATCGGGTGAGCCGACAGCGAATCCGGCTGGAAGGCCAGGTGCGGCACGCGGTTTTCCGGGTCGGAGGTCATGGCGCGAACCACGTCCACCAGGTCGGCGATCACCGACGAAGCGGTCGGCTCCATACCGGCGCCGGCGCCGTAGAACAGGGTCGAGCCGGCGGCGTCACCGTTGACCATCACCGCGTTCATCACGCCGTTGACGTTGGCGATCAGGCGATCGGCCGGGATCAGCGTCGGATGCACACGCAGCTCGATGCCGGCAGCGGTGCTGCGAGCAACACCGAGGTGCTTGATGCGATAGCCCAGCGCTTCGGCGTAGTTCACGTCAGCGGTGGTCAGCTTGGTGATGCCTTCGGTGTAGGCCTTGTCGAATTGCAGCGGAATACCGAACGCGATGGATGCCAGAATCGTCAGCTTGTGGGCGGCGTCGATGCCTTCAACGTCGAAGGTCGGATCAGCTTCGGCGTAACCCAGGGCTTGCGCCTCGGCCAGCACGTCTTCGAAGGTTCGACCCTTCTCGCGCATCTCGGTGAGGATGAAGTTGCCAGTGCCGTTGATGATACCGGCCACCCAGTTGATGCGGTTGGCGGACAGGCCTTCACGGATCGCCTTGATCACCGGAATGCCACCGGCCACGGCGGCTTCGAACGCTACGATCACGCCTTTTTCGCGGGCCTTGGCGAAGATTTCGTTGCCGTGAACGGCGATCAGCGCCTTGTTCGCGGTTACCACATGTTTTCCGTTCTCGATCGCTTTGAGTACCAGCTCGCGGGCAACGGTGTAGCCGCCCATCAGCTCTATGACGATGTCGATCTCAGGGTTCGTGGCCACTTCGAAGACATCGTTGGTAATCGCAATACCGGTCGTCTGGAACTGAGGCTTTGGCGTGCGCATGGCAATTTGTGCCACTTCGATTCCACGCCCGGCACGACGAGCAATTTCCTCGGCGTTGCGCTGAAGTACGTTGAAGGTACCGCCACCGACGGTCCCTAACCCACAGATGCCTACTTTGACCGGTTTCACTGTGAACTCCCCATAAAACGGCCGACTCAAGGCCGGCCGTGAAAACAACCGCATGCTCGCGGTTCTCTATTAATGACCCGGCGAACGTTGCCGCCGGACCATGATCGTCAAAGGCTGGCGATGACGATGCGAATTTATTTCGCGCCCAGCGCCAGTTTGGCGACTTGTGGCGCAGGCTGGTAGCCCGGAATGACCTGACCGTCGGCCAAAACGATGGCCGGCGTGCCGTTCACGCCAATCGACTGACCGAGGGCGAACTGTTTGGATACCGGGTTATCGCACTTGGCGGCCTTGATTTCCTTGCCGTCGACCATTTTGTCCATGGCCGCTTTCTTGTCTTTCGAGCACCAGACCGCTTGCAATTGTTCGTCACCCGGCGAGCCCAGGCCCTGGCGCGGGAACGCGACGTAACGCACTTCAATACCGCGCTTGTTCAGCTCAGGCACTTCGGCGTGCAATTTGTGGCAGTACGGGCAGGTGGTGTCGGTAAACACCGTGATGTGCGATTTGGTTTCACCAATCGCCGGATAAACCACGGTTTCCGCGACCGGAATGTCGTTGATCAGTTTGGAAACGCCCAGGCGTTCGGCCTTCTCGGTCAGGTTGACCGGTTTACCGTCCTTAAGCTGGAACAGGTAGCCCTGAACAATGTACTGGCCATCGGCGCTGGCGTAGAGCACGCGACTGCCTTTGAGTTTGACTTCATACATACCAGGCAAAGGGCTGGCGCTGATGCTTTCTACCGGCACCTCGAGCTCGAGGTTTTCCAGGCTTTTACGGATGGCTTTGTCGGCCGCGTCATCGGCGACGGCAAAGGTGCTGACCAACGCAATGGCGGCGGCGGCGAAAATCTGGGTCAGACGCATGAGAACTCCTGAAGGCGGACAAATGGGACGATCAGAACGCCCGTGCCGAAACACCGGGTCATAACCGCCCATCGTGCAAACCGGCAAAGCCTACCACATAAGGCCCGTGTGGCCGAATGCGCCAGACGCAAGACATTGTGGGACCGTAGGAGCGAGCTTGCTCGCGATGGTGTGTCAGCAACATTAATGTCGACTGACACACCATCGCGAGCAAGCTCGCTCCTACAGGGGCTGCGGTCATCCGCGCGGGTGATGTTTGGCGTGCAGGTCTTGCAAGCGTGCGCGGGCGACGTGGGTGTAGATTTGGGTCGTGGACAGGTCGCTGTGGCCGAGCAGCATTTGCACCACCCGCAGATCAGCGCCATGGTTGAGCAAGTGTGTGGCGAAGGCATGGCGCAAGGTGTGGGGCGACAGTGACTTGCCGATCCCGGCGACCTTGGCTTGATGCTTGATGCGATGCCAGAAGGTCTGGCGAGTCATCTGCTCGCCCCGCTGACTGGGGAACAGCACATCGCTGGGACGCCCGCTGAGCAGTTCACCACGGGCATCGCGCATGTAGCGCTCGACCCAGACAATCGCCTCTTCCCCCATCGGCACCAGCCGCTCCTTGCTGCCCTTGCCCATGACGCGTAACACACCTTGACGCAGGTTGACCTGCTCCAGCGTCAGGCTGATCAGCTCCGTCACCCGCAAACCGCAGGCATAAAGCACTTCAAGCATGGCGCGATCACGCTGGCCGATGGCTTCGCTCAGATCCGGAGCCTTCAGCAGTGCCTCCACGTCAGCTTCCGACAAGGATTTGGGCAGCGGCCTGCCCAGTTGCGGCATGTCGACACGCAAGGTCGGATCGACGGCGATCAGTTTTTCCCGCAGCAGATAGCGATAAAAGCCACGCACGCCCGAGAGAAATCGCGCCGTTGAACGTGGTTTGTAGTTTTGCTCCAGGCGCCAGGCCAAGTGATCGAGGATCAACTCGCGACCCGCGTTGATCAGCTCCAGGCCCTTTTCCTGCATCCAGCCGTTGAACAGGGCGAGGTCACTGCGGTAGGCGTCACGGGTGTTATCGGACAGACCTTTCTCCAGCCAAAGGGCGTCGAGGAATTGGTCTATCAGCGGGTGGTCGATGGCGGGCATAAAGGCTCAGGTCACTGGAAAACTGATGGCAAGTCTTTCATAGCCTGCTGAGGCTTTATAGAGCCTGATGTAAACGCGGTGCTTGGTAAATCGATTCGCGGGAAAGCCACGCTCCCACAGGTAAATCGCAGGCAACAAAAAAGCAGCCCGTAGGCTGCTTTTTTCTGCATCGGAAGCTGGACTTAAGCCAGTTTTTCCTTGATGCGAGCTGCTTTACCGGACAGGTCACGCAGGTAGTACAGCTTGGCTTTACGTACGTCACCGCGACGTTTAACGGCCATGCTGTCGATTTGCGGGCTGTAGGTCTGGAAAGTACGCTCTACGCCAACACCGTTGGAGATTTTACGAACGGTGAAAGCACTGTTTACGCCGCGGTTACGCTTGGCGATAACAACACCTTCGAACGCTTGCAGACGCGAACGGTCGCCTTCCTTCACTTTCACCTGAACGACAATGGTGTCGCCCGGGGCAAAGGTAGGGATCTCTTTGGTCATCTGCTCTGCTTCGAGTGCAAGGATGATTTTGTTAGTCATGCTGTGCTCCTAAGGTAAATCAACGGACTTACCATCGATACGTTGTTAACTATCGTCCCGCTCGCGGATGTATTCCTCGAGCAGCTTCTTCTCTTCTCCAGAAAGCGAGCGGCTTTCCAGAAGATCGGCGCGTCGTTCAAAGGTCCTACCAAGGGACTGCTGTAAACGCCAACGCCGGATGTGCGCGTGATTGCCACTTAGCAATACGTCGGGAACACGCTGATCCGCATACACCTCCGGTCGGGTGTAGTGCGGGCAATCCAGCAAACCATCCGTAAAGGAATCTTCCTCAGCGGAGTCCGCATGCCCTAAAGCTCCAGGCAGCAGTCGTGTAACCGCATCGATCAGGACCATCGCCGGCAGCTCACCGCCAGACAGTACATAGTCGCCAATCGACCACTCTTCATCGACATGAGCCTCTATAAAGCGCTCGTCAATGCCTTCATAGCGGCCGGCAATCAGGATCAATGCATCCAGATTCGCCAACTCGCGTACCGCCGACTGAGTCAGTTGACGGCCTTGGGGGGACAGGTAAATTACCTTCGCCGCCTCCCCGGCTGCTGCCTTGGCCTGAGCCAGAGCATCTTCCAGGGGCTTGATCTTCATCACCATGCCCGGACCACCGCCAAATGGGCGATCATCCACAGTGTGATGTCGATCCGTCGTGTAGTCTCGCGGGTTCCAACAGGTGAGCTGCAACAGCCCCTGTTTCACCGCCCGACTGGTGATGCCGTACTCGCTGATGGCGGAGAACATCTCGGGAAACAAACTGATCACTTCTACGCGCAAGTTAGCCACGCTTAGAAATCCGCGTCCCAATCCACCTTCATCTCGCCTGCTGCCAGGTCGACAGCCAACACGCATTGCTCCGTATAGGGCAACAGGCGTTCGCGATCATCCAGGCTGCCAGCGCAAGGCTTGACCACCATTACATCATTGGCGCCGGTTTCCAGAAGATGATCGATTTTCCCGAGCAATTGCCCGAGTTGATCAATAACCTTCAGACCTTCCAGCTGGTACCAGTAGTACTCGCCGTCGGTCAATTCAGGGAACAGGTTGCGCGGCACACAGATCTCATAACCAGCCAGAAGACGCGCTTCTTCACGATCATCGAGACCCTTGAGCTTTGCGACCAGGAACTTGTCGTTCCCACGTCCGCTGACCAGCTCGACCTGTTTCACATTGCCTTCGCGCTTGAGCGTCCAGGTTTTGTACTGCAACAGGTTTTCAGTCGGATCAGTAAAGGAATACACCTTCACTTCGCCGCGAACGCCATGAACCGAATAAATTTTGCCGATAACGATCAAATCATCAGCAACAGCTGGCGTCGCGTTCATATTGCTCAGGCCGCAGCCTTAGCAGCGTCCTTCAACAACTGAGCAACACGCTCAGAAGGTTGTGCACCAACGCTCAGCCAGTAGGCTACGCGCTCTTGGTTCACGGACAGACGGACTTCTTGACCACGAGCAACAGGGTTGAAGAAACCAACCTGTTCCTTGTGCGAACCGTCGCGCGGGTTGCGGCTGTCGGTTACGGTCAAGTGGTAAAACGGGCGCTTTTTGGAGCCGCCAAGGGCAAGACGGATTGTTAGCATGTGAACATCGTTCCTGTAGTCGGTGCTGCAAATCTAAAGGCACAGCGGGCATAGGTGCCCGAAAGGCCGCATATTCTAAGGAATATCCGGACTTTTGCAAATGTCTTTTTCCGGCTGCCTATCGGCCGCCATCAAGATTTGCTATAGAGCCGTCGTTGAAAACGGCCGGTCAGCTCCCGCCAAGTGCGGGTTTGCTGGAGATCCCACTTCCGTGTGGGGCTGCGCCGACATCACTGCCGGCGCGAATTCTTTACATTTTCGGCATGCCGCCGCCGGGCAACATACCGCCCATGCCGCGCATCATTTTGGCCATTCCGCCTTTGGCGGAGAACTTCTTCATCATCTTCTGCATCTGCTTGTGCTGCTTGATCAAGCGACCGATGTCCTGCACCTGAGTGCCGGAACCCATGGCGATACGGCGTTTGCGCGAACCGCTGATCAGCTCAGGGTCGCGGCGCTCGGCCGGGGTCATGGAGTTGATGATGGCTTCCATCTGCTTGAATTGCTTCTCTGCCGCGCCCTGGGCGTTGCCCATCTGCGCCAGGTTCACGCCGCCGATATTCGGCAGCTTGTCCATGAGGCCGCCAAGGCCGCCCATGTTCTTCATCTGTTGCAGCTGATCGCGGAAGTCTTCGAGGTCGAAGCCCTTGCCCTTCTTCAGCTTCTTGGCCAGTTTGTCGGCCTTGTCTTTGTCGAGGGTCGCCTCAGCTTGCTCGATCAGGCTGAGCACGTCGCCCATGCCGAGGATGCGCGAAGCAATACGCTCAGGGTGGAACGGTTCGAGCGCTTCGCTCTTCTCGCCCATACCGATGAACTTGATCGGCTTGCCGGTGATGGCGCGAACCGACAGCGCGGCACCGCCACGGGCGTCGCCGTCGACCTTGGTCAGGATCACACCGGTCAGTGGCAGCGCATCGCCAAAGGCCTTGGCCGTGTTCGCGGCATCCTGGCCGGTCATGGCGTCGACCACGAACAGGGTTTCGACCGGGTTGATCGCGGCGTGCAACGCCTTGATCTCGCCCATCATCTCTTCATCGATGTGCAGGCGACCGGCGGTATCGACGATAACCACGTCGATGAATTTCAGTTTTGCTTCTTTAATAGCCGCTTGCGCGATGTCGACCGGCTTCTGGCTCAGGTCAGACGGGAAGAAGGTAACACCGACTTCACCGGCAAGCATTTCCAGCTGCTTGATCGCGGCCGGACGGTAAACGTCCGCGGACACGACCATGACCGACTTCTTCTTGCGCTCTTTAAGGAAGCGCGCGAGTTTGCCGGCGGTGGTGGTTTTACCAGCGCCCTGCAAACCGGCCATCAGCACGACGGCAGGCGGAACGGCGCTCAGGTTCAGGTCTTCGTTGGCCGCGCCCATCAGGCTTTCAAGTTCGGCCTGGACGATCTTCACGAAGGCCTGGCCCGGCGTCAGGCTGCGCGACACCTCGGTGCCGACGGCGCGTTCCTTGACCGAGTTGACGAAGTCTTTGACCACCGGCAAGGCGACGTCGGCTTCGAGCAACGCCATGCGCACTTCACGCAGGGTGTCTTTGATGTTGTCCTCGGTCAGCTTGGCCTTGCCGGTGACATGGCGCAGCGTCTGCGAGAGACGGTCGGTTAAGTTTTCAAACATTGCGCGATCCTTTCAGGCCCTGTGTAGACCGGGATAATGGCGGCCCAGACCGTGATAAACATGTACTCGGCGAGCCTGCGGCGTGGGCAGGTCGCGGATTATAGCGAAGACTGCGTCTGGCGGACACCTCGCACTTTCGTGTGATGTGGGTTCTATGCCAAACTCAGCGCCTTTCGGGCTTGCCTAACAGGATTTATGCTCCCCTTGTCACCCAGTTTGCTTACCACCCTCGCCGCCGCCTGCTTATATGCCGCTGCGACTCTCTACCAGGGCACTCGTCTGGCCAAAGGCGCCAAGGCGAACAAGCGCCTGCTGGTCACGCTCGGCGTGCTGGCGGTACTGGCTCACAGCGCCAGCCTGTTCACTCACTTGCTAACGCCGATCGGCCTGGGCCTGGACTTTTTCAGCGCCGCCAGCCTGATTGCCGCAGCGGTCATTGCCCTGACGCTGCTGGCCTGCTCGCGGATCCCGGTGGAAAACCTGCTTGTCTTGCTGTTTCCGCTAGGCCTCGCGACCGTGCTGCTCGCGCAATTCGCGCCTGCCGGCACCGTTCAAATCATCGACGAAGAGCCGGGCATCCTCGCCCACATCCTCCTGTCGATACTGGCCTATGGCATGTTCACCATCGCAGTGTTCCAGGCCTTGCTATTGCTGGTTCAAGACCACCAGCTCAAGCACAAGCACCCGTCCGGGCTGATCAAGAACTTCCCGCCGCTGCAAACCATGGAGAGCCTGCTGTTCGGCTTCCTCTGGGCCGGCTGGACCCTGCTTTCGCTGTCGCTGATTTCCGGCTGGCTGTTCGTCGACAACCTCTTCGCCCAGCACCTGGTGCACAAAACCCTGCTGGCCTGCCTGGCCTGGATTGTCTTCAGCGTGTTGCTCTGGGGCCGTAACCACCTTGGCTGGCGCGGACACAAAGCCATTCGCTGGACCCTCGCCGGTTTCTGCCTGCTGATGCTGGCGTATTTTGGCAGCAAGCTGGTTCGTGAATACATCCTGCATATCTGACGGGCGGCATTAATGGACGACTTGCCCATAGGGCCGATGCTCGCAGTAGTGGCCCTGCTGATTTTATGGTCGGGGCTGTTTACCGCCATCGAAGCGGCGCAACAACACTTGCTGGCCCAGCGCACCGCCTCGCGCTCAAGCGACAAACCGGTGGCGAAGCTGAGTTTTCCGCTCAACAGCCTGATCCTCTGCAACACCCTGTGCCGTGCGCTCGTCGTGGTCATCAGCACTTTGCTGGCAATTTTCACGTGGGCAGAAAACGGTCCATGGGCCGCTTGTGCAGGGGCCGGCGCCATTCTGCTGGTGTTTGCCGATTATCTGCCGCGCACCCTCGCCGCCCGCTACCCGGATGCGATCCTTAATCTGGGCAACACCCTGCTCCGCGTGCCACTGAAAATCCTCTACCCAGCCGCCTGGCTGCTGAATAGCATCAGCCTGTTACTGATGCGACCGTTCGCCCGCAAAGCCAAAGTCGTGCAGTACAGCGAAGACGAAGCACCGAAGGACCGGCTCGACGACCATGAACACGCCGTCTGCCGTCCGCACGCGCTGTCAGGCATCCATGCGCTGGACAACATCACGGTCAACGACATTCTGGTACCGCGCAGTGACGTAGACGGGATCAACCTCGACGACCCCCTCTCGGACATCATCGAACAACTGCGCCACAACAAGCGCACGCGCCTGCCGGTCTTCCACAGCGACATCAACCAGGTCGAAGCGGTGCTCAACACCCGGCAGATCCGCCATTTGCTGCCTGATGGCAGCCTGACCCGAGAAGCGCTGCTGGCCGCCAGTCATGAACCGTACTTCGTGCCGGAAAGCACGCCGTTGCAGCTGCAGCTGCTGAACTTCCACAAACAGCAGCGACGCTTGGGCATGGTGGTCGACGAGTACGGCGAAGTGCTCGGCATCGTCACCCTGGAAGACATTCTCGAAGAAATCGTCGGCGAATTCGAAAGCCAGCACAGCCTGCATAACCCGCATATCCACCCGCAAGCCGATGGACGACTGGTCATTGATGGCGCCGCGTCGATTCGCGAATTGAACAAAAGCCTAGGCTGGCACCTGCCAAGTGACGGCCCCAAGACCCTTAACGGCCTTGTGACCGAAGCGCTGGAAACGATTCCGGACAGTTCGGTGTGCCTGAAGATCGGGCGTTATCGCCTGGAAATCCTCGAGACCGAGGACAATCGCGTCACTCGTGTGTTGATCTGGCATACCAGTTCGGCTCCGGCTGTTTTGCCCGTCCGATAGATCAAAAGATCGCAGCCTGCGGCAGCTCCTACACCTGGAATGCGTTCCCTTGTAGGAGCTGCCGCAGGTTCGGGCCGCGTTCGGACGATCTTTTTGCCCTTGTTTGATCGTTAGCCGCCTTCCTATAATCGAGCCGCTTACCCAAGCGCCGCTCTACCCCAGTGCTACCCGCACGCTGCGTTAAACCCACATCCCTGGGTGTTCGACCATAATAATTCGCTCCAATGGAGCATGACTGTCAGGGATCACCGCATGACGACGAGCACAACGTACAGCGAAACCACGCCTGCCCAGCCGACAAACTCCGCCACTCGTGTGGCCACGGCGAGTTTCATCGGCACCGCCATCGAGTTCTACGACTTCTACGTCTACGCCACCGCCGCAGCGCTGGTGATCGGCCCGGTGTTCTTTCCGCAGACGTCCGGCACCGCCCAGATGCTCTCGGCGTTCCTCACCTTTGGTATCGCATTCCTCGCACGCCCCTTGGGTTCGGCGCTGTTCGGTCACTTTGGTGACCGCATCGGCCGGAAGTCGACCCTGGTCGCTTCTTTATTGTTGATGGGCGTGTGCACCACACTCATCGGCGTGTTGCCCGGTTACGACAGCATCGGGCCCTGGGCGCCGATCCTGCTGTGCGTGCTGCGGTTCGGCCAAGGCCTTGGATTGGGCGGCGAATGGGGTGGCGCGGCATTGCTGGCCACAGAAAATGCGCCCAAAGGCAAACGCGCCTGGTTCGGCATGTTCCCGCAACTCGGTCCTTCGATTGGCTTTCTGGCGGCTAACGGCCTGTTCCTGACCCTGGCCATGACCCTGAACGATGAACAGTTCCGCTCGTGGGGCTGGCGGATTCCGTTCCTGCTCAGCGCTGTGCTGGTGATGGTCGGTCTGTACGTGCGCCTCAAACTTCACGAAACGCCGGTGTTCGCCAACGCCATGGCTCGCCAGGAACGGGTGAAGATCCCGCTGATCGAGCTGTTCAGCCAATACTGGGCGCCGATGCTGCTGGGCGCCGGCTCGATGGTGGTGTGCTACGCGCTGTTCTATATCTCGACGGTATTTTCGCTGAGCTATGGTGTCTCGACACTCGGCTACACCCGCGAAACCTTCCTCGCGCTGCTGTGCTTCGCCGTGCTGTTCATGGCGGCCGCGACACCGCTGTCGGCCTGGGCCAGTGATCGTTACGGGCGCAAACCGGTGCTGATTATCGGGGGCGTACTGGCGATTTTGTCCGGTTTCTTGATGGAACCGCTGCTGACCCAAGGCTCGACCTGGGGTGTGGCGCTGTTCCTGTGCATCGAACTGTTTCTGATGGGCGTGACATTTGCCCCGATGGGCGCGCTGCTGCCGGAGCTGTTTCCGACGCACGTGCGCTATACCGGCGCGTCAGCGGCCTACAACCTCGGCGGTATTGTCGGAGCCTCGGCGGCACCGTTCTTCGCACAGAAGCTGGTGGCGATGGGTGGTTTGAGTTATGTCGGCGGGTATGTGTCGGGGGCGGCGGTGCTGAGCTTGATTGCGGTGTTGTGCCTGAAGGAGACGCGGCATAACGATTTGAATCGGGTGGCTTGAAAATAAAGCAAAAGCTTCGCGAGCGAGCCCGCTCCCACAGGGATCACACTGAACCTGTGGGAGCGGGCTTGCTCGCGAATGTCGCGCCTCGGTTTACAGCTCTACGACGACAGCCTGAGAAGCACGGGTCGCCTTGGCACGAGCCGCTTCAATCGACTCGTCACGCGCCAACGCCACACCCATCCGACGCTGACCATTGACCTCAGGCTTGCCAAACAGACGCAACGCCGTGTCCGGCTCGCTCAACGCAGCGCCCAGGTTAGCGAAAGCGGTCTGAGTCGACTGCCCTTCCACCAGGATCACCGCCGAAGCCGACGGCCCGAATTGACGGATCAACGGAATCGGCAGGCCCAGAATCGCCCGTGCGTGCAGCGCAAACTGTGACAGGTCCTGGGAAATCAGGGTAACCAGACCGGTGTCGTGCGGGCGCGGCGACACTTCGCTGAACCACACCTGATCGCCTTTGATGAACAGCTCGACGCCAAACAGGCCACGACCGCCCAAGGCTTCGGTGACCGCTTTGGCCACGCGCTCGGACTCGGCCAGGGCAATCGGGCTCATGGCTTGTGGCTGCCAGGATTCCTGGTAGTCGCCCTTCTCCTGACGGTGGCCGACTGGCGCGCAGAACGTGGTGCCACCGACGTGACGCACGGTCAGCAGGGTGATTTCGTAGTCAAAATCGATGAAGCCTTCGATGATCACGCGACCTTTACCAGCGCGGCCGCCTTCCTGGGCGTAATCCCAAGCGGTCTTCACGTCATCGGCGCTGCGCAACAGGCTCTGGCCTTTGCCCGACGAGCTCATCACCGGCTTGACCACGCACGGGAAGCCCAGGTCCTGAACGGCCTTGCTGTAATCCTCGAAGGTGTCGGCGAAGTGATACGGCGAGGTCGGCAGGTCCAGCTCTTCGGCGGCCAGGCGACGGATGCCTTCGCGGTTCATGGTCAGCTGCGTGGCGCGCGCGGTCGGAATCACGGTGAAGCCTTCGGCTTCCAGTTCGACCAGGGTCGCGGTGGCAATGGCTTCGATTTCCGGCACGATAAAGTGCGGTTTCTCGGCTTCGATCACCGCACGCAGGGCGGCGCCGTCGAGCATGTTGATCACATGGCTGCGATGCGCGACTTGCATGGCCGGAGCGTTGGCATAGCGGTCGACGGCGATGACTTCAACGCCCAAGCGTTGCAGCTCGATCACCACTTCCTTGCCCAACTCGCCACAGCCACACAGCAATACGCGGGTCGCGGTTGGCGACAATGGAGTTCCGATACGGGTCATCTCAGGTCCTCAAAAGAGCGGATCATCGAGGGATGCAGCGAAAACGCGCTTCCCATGGGGAGAAAGCGCGGCATTTTACATGAACCGCAGGGTTTGGCTTCAGATCAAAAGATCGCAGCCTGCGGCAGCTCCTACACGGTGTACCCATGTAGGAGCTGCCGCAGGCTGCGATCTTTTGATTTTAAGAACCCGGGGTTTTGCCGATCATCCAGAGCAACCCGCTCGACTTGGCCCGCTCATGACACAACCCCAGCACCTTGCGCCGTTCTTCGTTTTCCATCCGGCTCCAGCGCGTGATCTCTTCCACTGTGCGCTGACACCCGATGCAAATGTCATCGTCGTCCAGCGCACACACATTTACGCACGGCGATCGTACGGGACGTTCGGGCGTGCTCATTCTTCCTGCTCTACCAGATCGCGGGCATAACGCTGAGCGTTATGCACATAGTGGGCGGCGCTGGCTTCCAGCATCTTCTTCTGCGGTTCGGTCAGCTCGCGCACCACTTTGCCGGGCGAGCCCATGACCAACGAACCGTCCGGTATTTCCTTGCCTTCGCCGATCAACGAATTGGCGCCAATGATGCAGTTTTTGCCGATTTTCGCGCCGTTGAGAATGACCGCATTGATGCCAATCAGGCTGTAATCACCGACGGTGCAGCCGTGGAGCATGGCGTTGTGGCCGATGGTCACGCCGGTGCCGACGGTCAGCGGGTAGCCCATGTCGGTGTGCATCACGGTGCCGTCCTGGACGTTACTGTTCTTGCCGATCAGGATCAGTTCGTTATCGCCACGCAGCACAGTGTTGAACCAGACGCTGGCGCCCTCTTCAAGTTTGACCTTGCCCACCAACACGGCGTTGGGGGCGACCCAGCTCTGCGGATGGGTTTCGACGCGGGCGTCGCCCAGGCGGTATTTCATCTTATTGTCCTCAAGGCCAGGCCGGCTCACTCGCAACAGCGGGGATCACGCCATACAAACGATGGCTTCAAATATTGATAAAGCTTTTTGGGGGTTGGTGCAGGCTGATGTCGGCGTCATAAAGCAGGTTGATCAACTCGACGATCATGATCGCCGTCAGGCCCCAGATCTTGTATTCGCCATAACGATAACTCGGCACGTACCAACTGCGCCCCTGGTAATCGATGCGATGCGTGTGTTCCCGAGGATCCTTGCGGAAGAACTCCAGAGGCACGCTGAACACTGCGGCGATCTCGGCATCGTTGGCCAGGTATTCGACAAAATCCGGGATCACGCCGACATAAGGCGTGACCTTGATGCCATGCAGGGAAATCAGCGGGCTCAGCGGGCCGATGACTTCGACCAGCCCTGGCGGCAAGCCGATTTCTTCTTCGGCTTCGCGCAGGGCAGTGAAAATCAGGTCCGGGTCTTCGGGGTCGCGTCGCCCGCCGGGGAAGGCGACTTCGCCGCCATGGGTCGAGAGCCCGCTGGCACGCAGGGTCAGAACCAGTTCCGGTTCGTCACTGCGGGTGATGGGCACCAGTACCGCGGCCTCCGGGAAACGTAGGTCGGTTTCCAGCGTGCGCGGTGTGTGATTGCTTACCCTATGCAGTAGCTCGTCCAGCATGAGTGTTCTCGATCTGTGCCTTACATTGCATCATGCACCAATCGAACCGACCGCCCAACCCCCGAACTGCCGTGTGTCGCTAAACGACAACTTGCCGACTGACACCGCCTCACGCCAAGATAGGCGCAGCATTCAGGAACCCAAGCATGAAATTTTGCAGTCAGTGCGGCAACCCGGTGACCCAGCGCATTCCCGAAGGCGATTCGCGCCTGCGGTTTGTCTGCGACAGCTGTCAGGCGATTCACTATCAAAACCCCAATATCGTCGCCGGTTGCGTGGCGACCTGGGGCTCCAAAGTGTTGCTGTGCCGACGAGCCATTGAGCCACGACGCGGTTACTGGACCCTGCCCGCCGGTTTCATGGAAAACGGTGAAACCATCGAGCAAGCGGCTATTCGCGAGACGGCCGAAGAAGCCTGCGCCCGGGTGCGCAATCTGAGCATCTATACGTTGATCGACGTGCCGCACATCAGCCAGGTGCATGTATTCTTCCGTGCCGAGCTGGTCGATCTGGACTTTTCCGCCGGCCCCGAGAGCCTGGAGGTGCAGCTTTTCGAAGAAGCCGACATCCCTTGGTCCGAGCTGGCTTTCCGCACGGTGGGCCGTACCTTAGAATGCTTCTTCGCTGACCGGCGGACCGAGGTCTACCCCGTGCGGTCCGAATCGATCCCGCCGCTTGCTCAGCCTGCCATCACCTGATTTCGACATCGGCGTTCTTACCGACGTAAATAGATCGCGGCCTGCGGCAGCGCCTACAACAAACAGCTATAAATATATAGTCGCGACACTTTTTGGGAATCGTTTCAATGCGCTGGTTGCTTGCCCTGTTTTGCTTGTCGTTCGTCGCTGTCTCCCAGGCTTCTGTAGCGGAAACCCTGGACGGCAAAGTCATCGAAAAAGTATTGATTCTGAAATCTGCCCACCAATTGCAATTGATCAATGACGGCAAGCCGCTCAAGACCTATCGCATTTCCCTGGGCAAACACCCCAAGGGGCCGAAGCTGATGGAAGGCGACAAACGCACGCCTGAAGGTTTCTATTGGGTGGACTGGCGCAAGGTCAGCGACCGCTTCAACCTGGCGATGCACATCTCCTACCCGAACATCAGCGACTCCGCCCGCGCACGGCGCGAAGGCGTCGACCCGGGCGGCATGATCATGATCCACGGCACCCCGGACACTGAAGACGCCCCCGAAGACCTGTTCCACACCCTGGACTGGACTGACGGCTGCGTCGCCATGCGCAACATGGACATGCGTGAAGTCTGGGGCCTGGTGCCAGATGGCACGATGATCGAAATCCGTCCCTAATTCCCAATACCTGTGGTGAGGGAGCTTGCTCCCTCGCCACAACAGCGTCCGCAATGCTGACAAACCTCTTCGCGAGCCCGCTCGCGAAAGGGCCTTCCAAACACCCAGCCCCAGCTAACCTGTCTCTGCACTGAACACGCTTTCGAATTATCCGTTATCCCCAAGTCATCATTGAAACCACCGCCAACCTGCCCCATCTAAGACCCATACCCCATTGCGCAGGTGCCCCATGAGCGACCAGCAAGAATTCCCCGAAGACCCGAGCGAATACGCCGACCCAGAGAACGCCGAACACCACTCCACCGGCAAAGGCCTCGCCCTGCCAGGCCAGAACCTGCCGGACAAGGTCTACATCATCCCGATCCACAACCGCCCGTTCTTCCCGGCCCAAGTGTTGCCGGTCATCGTCAATGAAGAACCGTGGGCCGAAACCCTCGACCTGGTCAGCAAATCCGATCACCACTCCCTGGCCCTGTTCTACATGGACACGCCCCAGGAAGACCCACGCCATTTCGACACCTCGGCCCTGCCGCTCTACGGCACACTGGTCAAGGTGCACCACGCCAGCCGCGAAAACGGCAAACTGCAATTCGTCGCCCAGGGCCTGACCCGCGTGCGCATCCGCACCTGGCTCAAACACCATCGCCCGCCGTACCTGGTGGAAGTCGAATACCCGCACCAGCCCACCGAGCCGACCGACGAGGTCAAGGCCTACGGCATGGCGCTGATCAACGCGATCAAGGAACTGCTGCCGCTCAACCCGCTGTACAGCGAAGAGTTGAAAAATTACCTCAACCGCTTCAGCCCCAACGACCCGTCGCCGTTGACCGACTTCGCAGCCGCCCTGACCTCGGCCACCGGCAGCGAGCTGCAAGAAGTGCTCGACTGCGTCCCCATGCTCAAGCGCATGGAAAAAGTCCTGCCGATGCTGCGCAAGGAAGTCGAAGTCGCGCGCCTGCAAAAAGAAATTTCCGCCGAAGTTAACCGCAAGATCGGTGAGCATCAGCGCGAGTTCTTCCTCAAGGAACAACTCAAGGTCATCCAGCAAGAGTTGGGCCTGACCAAAGACGACCGTAGCGCCGACATCGAACAGTTCGAGCAGCGCCTGGAAGGCAAGGTGTTGCCCGCCCAGGCGCAAAAACGCATCGAAGAGGAAATGAACAAGCTGTCGATCCTCGAGACCGGCTCGCCGGAATACGCGGTGACCCGCAACTACCTCGACTGGGCGACCTCGGTGCCGTGGGGCGTGTACGGCGAGGACAAACTCGATCTCAAGCACGCGCGCAAGGTGCTGGACAAACACCATGCAGGCCTCGACGACATCAAGGACCGGATCCTCGAATTCCTTGCGGTCGGTGCTTATAAAGGCGAAATCAGCGGCTCCATCGTGCTGCTGGTCGGCCCACCGGGCGTGGGTAAAACCAGCGTCGGCAAATCCATCGCCGAATCCCTGGGCCGGCCGTTCTACCGCTTCAGCGTCGGCGGCATGCGCGACGAAGCCGAGATCAAGGGCCACCGCCGCACGTACATCGGCGCGCAACCGGGCAAACTCGTGCAGGCGTTGAAAGACGTCGAAGTGATGAACCCGGTGATCATGCTCGACGAAATCGACAAGATGGGCCAGAGCTACCAGGGCGACCCAGCCTCGGCGCTGCTGGAAACCCTGGACCCGGAACAGAACGTCGAATTTCTCGACCATTACCTGGACCTGCGCCTGGACCTGTCGAAAGTGCTGTTCATTTGCACCGCCAACACCCTGGACTCGATCCCCGGTCCGTTGCTCGATCGGATGGAAGTCATCCGTCTGTCGGGCTACATCACCGAAGAAAAGATCGCCATCGCCAAGCGTCACTTGTGGCCAAAGCAACTGGAAAAGGCCGGTGTGTCCAAAGGCAGCTTGTCTATTAGCGACAGCGCGTTGAAGGCGTTGATCGACGGATACGCCCGCGAAGCCGGCGTGCGCCAGCTGGAAAAACAGCTGGGTAAACTGGTGCGCAAAGCCGTCGTTAAGTTGATCGATGAGCCGAAAGCGGTGATTAAACTCGGTCCGAAAGACCTCGAAGCGTCACTCGGGCATCCAGTGTTCCGCAACGAGCAAGTCCTCTCCGGCACCGGCGTCATCACCGGACTGGCCTGGACCAGCATGGGCGGCGCGACTTTGCCGATCGAAGCCACGCGTATTCACACGTTGAACCGTGGTTTCAAACTCACCGGGCAACTGGGTGACGTGATGAAAGAGTCGGCCGAAATCGCCTACAGCTACGTCAGCTCCAATTTGAAGTCGTTTGGCGGTGATCCGAAGTTCTTCGACGAAGCCTTTGTTCACCTGCACGTCCCCGAAGGCGCCACCCCGAAAGATGGCCCGAGCGCCGGCGTGACCATGGCCAGCGCCCTGCTTTCGCTGGCGCGCAATCAGCCGCCGAAAAAAGGCGTCGCCATGACCGGCGAATTGACGCTGACCGGGCATGTACTGCCGATTGGCGGGGTGCGCGAGAAAGTGATTGCGGCGCGGCGGCAGAAGATCTTCGAATTGATCCTGCCGGAGCCCAATCGCGGAAGTTTTGAGGAATTGCCGGACTATCTTAAAGAAGGGATTACCGTGCATTTCGCCAAGCGTTTTGCGGATGTGGCGAAGATTCTGTTCTGATAGTGATGTAGCGCCTGCACAACTGCTTTCGCGAGCAAGCCCGCTCCCACATTTGACCGAGTAGTGAATGTGGGAGCGGGCTTGCTCGCGAAGGCGTCCGCATTCACAACGCCGACTACCCTGCGTCTGTCACACTTCGTCTCATCTTCAGTTATGCTCGCCGTTCGTCGTGAATGCCGGAGCCGCTGACCCTATGTCCCCCACCCGCCTGTTTGTCCCCCTCGCCCTCGCCTTGCTGGCCGCGTGCGCCACGCAACCAAAACAGAATGTGACCGTGGAAAAACAAAGCGAATGCCCGGCAACACTGCGCAACGGGCAGAACCTGATCCTGACGCTGCCAAGCAACCCGACCACGGGTTATCGCTGGGCAATCCAGGATTCCGCCGGTGGCGTGCTGCGCGCGCTCAGCCCTGAGGTTTACAGCAATCCGGAAGATGCCGGTGTGGTGGGTGCGGCCGGAATCTCGACCTGGCGCTTTCAGGCGTTCGCTACCGGCACAGGGCGTTTGCGTCTGACCTCGCAACAACCGTGGGCCCCGGAAGTGCTGCCGGTAGAAACCTTCGACTGCGCAATCTCGGTTAACTGATCGTGGGCTGGCTGATACTGGCGCTGATGGGCGCGGTGACCTTTCTCTATGGCGTCAGCGTGCATGCCGCGCTGCTCTGCCTGCTGGTCAAACCGTTGCCGGTGCTGGCCTTGCTCGGATGGCTGCATGATGCGCCGCCCTCCGAGTACCGGCGCTGGATCAGCCTTGGATTGATTTTCTCCCTGCTCGGCGATGTGTTGCTCGCATGGCCGGGGGATTTGTTCGTGTTCGGCCTCGGGGCGTTTCTGGTCGCCCACCTGGCGTACCTGAAAGCGTACGTGAGCGATTGCCGGCGACTGGCGCCGGTACCGCTGATCCTGGCGCTCGGCGTTGGCGCGGTGCTGTTGGGGATTCTGATTTCTCACGGTCTGGGACCGTTGCTGATCCCGGTGATCGTTTACGGCCTGGCGATCAGCGCGATGCTTTGGCGGGCGCTCGCCAGGCTTGGTAGCGAGGTGCCCACGCGCTCGGCGTTGCTGGCGGCAGCGGGGGCGGTGGCATTTGTGTTTTCGGACAGCGTGATTGGGATCAGTCGGTTTGTGGTGCCGTTCGAAGCCGCGCCTTACGTGATTATTCTCAGCTACTGGCTGGGGCAATGGGGGATTACGGCGTCGGCATTCGGTCCAAAACCGCGTTCAGCCGTTTAAAAGATCGCAGCCTTCGGCAGCTCCTACAGGGGAATGCATTCCAAATGTAGGAGCTGCCGGAGGCTGCGATCTTTTGATCTGGCGGTTTATCAGACAACTCGCGCATCCGCGCGCCAAGTTGGCTAAAATGCCGTCCTTTTCAACCGAAGCCGCTGGAACCGCCGTGAGCAAAGAACCCGATCGCCTTTTCGCCCAGCCTTTGGCCCAGGTGCCTGACTTCGCCTTTAACGAGGATGTAGTGCGGGTGTTCCCGGACATGATCAAGCGCTCGGTGCCGGGTTATCCGACCATTGTTGAAAACCTCGGCGTGCTCGCCGCGCAGTTTGCCCAACCCAACAGCGTGCTCTACGACCTGGGTTCCTCCCTCGGTGCCGTGACCCAGGCCTTGCGTCGACATGTGCGCACTGACGGCTGTCGCGTCATTGCTGTGGATAACTCGGCAGCGATGGTCGAACGGTGTCGCGAGTACCTCAACGGTCAGGACTCGATGTTCCAGGAGTTGCTGCCGGTCGAAGTGATCGAAGGCGACATCCTCGCGCTCGATTTCCAGCCAGCCTCTGTCGTGGCGCTGAACTTCACCCTACAGTTCATAGCCCCTGACCAGCGCACCGCGCTATTGAGCCGCATCCGCCAGTCGCTGCTGCCCGGTGGTGCGTTGATCCTCTCGGAGAAGCTGCGCTTCAACGACCTCGAGGAACATGCGTTGCTCACCGATCTGCACGTGGCGTTTAAACGCGCCAACGGCTACAGCGAACTGGAAATCGCCCAGAAGCGCAGTGCCATCGAGAACGTCATGAAGCCCGACAGTCTCGAAGAACACCGCGAGCGCCTGCTGGCCGCCGGGTTCTCGAAAGTCGTGCCGTGGTTCCAGTGTCTTAACTTTGCCTCGTTGATTGCCTTGCCATGATTGATTTGTCTCCCCTCGCCCGCCGTTTGGCCGGTACGCCGCTGGCCAATTGGGCTAACACCTTGCAAGCGCAACTCGACAAGAAGATGGAGAAAGGTCACGGCGACCTGGAGCGCTGGCAGAGCGCGCTGGACGCGTTGCCGAAGGTCCAGCCGAGCGAAGTCGATTTGCTCAACGGCCTGATGCTGGACACTGATTGTGACGATGAAACCCGTGCGCAGATGCGCACCGCGTTGATGGGTTTATCGCCTTGGCGAAAAGGCCCGTTCGATCTGTTTGGCGTGCATGTCGACACCGAATGGCGTTCCGACTGGAAGTGGTCGCGGGTAGCTCCGCACCTGGACTTGAAGGGCAAACGCATCCTCGATGTCGGCTGCGGCAACGGTTACTACATGTGGCGCATGCTCGGTGCCGGTGCCGACAGCGTGATCGGCGTCGACCCGAACTGGCTGTTCTTTTGCCAGTTCCAGGCTGTGCAGCGCTATCTGTCCGAGCCCAACGCCTGGCACCTGCCGTTCCCTTTCGAAGACCTGCCGCCGAACATGGAAGGCTTCGACACCGTGTTTTCAATGGGCGTGTTCTACCACCGTCGTTCGCCGATCGAGCACTTGCTGGCGCTGAAGGATTGCCTGGTCAAGGGCGGTGAATTGGTGCTGGAGACGCTGGTGATTGAAGGCGATCAGCAGCAAGTGTTGGTGCCGGAAGACCGTTACGCGCAGATGCGCAACGTGTGGTTCCTGCCGTCGGTGCCTGCGCTCGAATTGTGGCTGCGTCGTGCCGGGTTTACCGATGTTCGTTGTGTGGATGTGAGCGTAACGACGGTTGAAGAGCAGCGCGGGACGGAATGGATGAAGTATCAGTCGTTGAGTGACTTCCTTGATCCCGAGGATCACAGCAAGACCGTGGAAGGCTTGCCGGCACCGATGCGCGCCGTGATCGTCGCCCGTAAGTAAACACAAATCTCCAACCAATGGAGATCCCCTGTAGGAGCGAGCTTGCTCGCGATGGTGTGTCAGTCGACATCAATGCAGCTGATACACCATCGCGAGCAAGCTCGCTCCTACATTAGGTTCGGTGTTTATTCTGCGGGTTTTGCCCGGCGGGCCTTGAAGAACTCGCTCAACACGGCCCCGCACTCCTCCGCCAACACCCCACCTTCAAACAATACCCGATGGTTGAGAAAGCCTTGGGTGAAAAACTGTCCCTGGCTCTGCACAATCCCGGCCTTGGGTTCGAGGGCGCCATACACCACCCGCGCAATCCGCGAATGCACGATCAGCCCGGCGCACATGCTGCACGGCTCAAGCGTCACGTACAGCGTACTGCCAGGCAGGCGATAATTGCTCGCGGCCGTTGCTGCGGCACGGATCGCGACCATCTCCGCATGAGCACTCGGGTCGTTACCGCTGATCGGGCAATTGAAGCCGCGGCCGATGATTTCACCGTCCTGCACCAGCACCGCGCCCACCGGCACTTCGCCCAGAACCGCACCTTGAGCGGCCAGCGCCAGCGCTTCGCGCATGAAGTCACGATCACGGCTGCGATCGATGATTGCGGCGGGACGTATCTGACGCATCATGCCACCTCGATGGCGGCCATCAGGCCGGTTTCCATGTGATCGATCACGTGGCAATGGAACATCCACACACCCGGGTTATCCGCCACCAGCGCCACTTGCGCGCGTTCGTTCTTACCCAACAGGTACGTGTCGGTGAAGTACGGGATGACCTTGTGCCGGTTCGACGCGATGACCTTGAAGCTCATGCCATGCAGGTGAACCGGGTGTTGGTACTGAGTCATGTTCTTAAATTCAAAAATATAGCTCTTGCCCTTCTCAAGCTTGGCAATCGGGCGGTCGGCGCAGGTCTTGTCAGTAATGTCCCAGGCCTTGCCGTTTATCTGCCACAAGCTGGGCGGCTTGCCGTTGTCGACGTTCACCGACACCGAGCCTACCCATTCGAAATTGAAGTTGAGTTTCTCGGCATTGGCCAGGTCCGGCTCGGCCACCGGGTTGGCGGGCAACGCAGGTGGCCAGGCGGTGGGTGAATCGCTGTTGGCCACAGAGCGGAACGTGCCCAGACGTACCGGGCCGTTGCGCAGGGACAGTTCTTCACCGACTGGCGGCGCCTTGATCGCCAGACAAATACGCATGCCCGGGCCGAGCCAGTATTCCTTGCCCAACGGGCGCGGTTCGACGGGATTGCCGTCCAGCGCATAGATCTGCGCTTCGACGCCCGGAATGTTGAGGCGATACGTCAGCGTGTTGTCGAGGTTGAGCACGCGCACCCGGGTAATCTGCCCGGCCGGCAATTCGATCACCGCTTGCGAGACGCCATTGATGGTCGACAGTCGCCCCGCCGTACCGCCACGGGCCGCTTCGCGAGGAACGCTGAAGGCGACGAAAGCGCCCTGTTCATCGACGTGCCAGCTCTTGAGGCTCAGGGTTTTCTCGTACTTGAAACCGGTCGGCTCACGCTCTTCGACGATCAGCGGACCGACCAGCCCGCGCCCCAGCTCTTCGCTGCTGTTCACATGGGGGTGATACCAGTAACTGCCGGCGTCGGGCACGCGGAATTTGTAGTCGAAGTATTCACCGGGCAACACCGGAAGCTGCGAGACGTACGGCACGCCATCCATTTCCAGTGGCAGGCGGATGCCGTGCCAGTGAATGGTGGTCGCGACCGGCAGGTGGTTGATAAAGCGCACCCGCAGCCATTCGCCCTGACGCACACGCAGCTCGGTGCCCGGCGCCGACGGGCCAAACGCCCACGCTTCGGTCGTGTGCCCGGCCACCAGTTCAACGTTCAGCGGCGCGGCGATCAGCTCATAGTCGTGGCCCGCGTCGGCGTCGGCCATCTTGCCCAACCAGTAACGCGATGCACCACCGGCGCCCACGCCAACGACAACAAGACCGGCCAGGCCACCGAGGATTTGGCGACGGGTAAAGGACATGAACTCAACTACCTCACGTATAAGCGCCAGGCACAGGGCCGGCAAAAGGCGAATACGATACACCTGCGGTTGAGAAACAGTAAGGGTGGCGCGGCGACTGGTCACAGTCGATCAATGATTGTTGATGCCCTGTAGGAGCAGCCGGTCGACGCTCGATTGCTCGCGAAGGTCTTGAAAGCAACGCGTTCATTCAGGACGAACGCGTTATCGTTAACATCTTTCGTCGGAACGCCGCCCGGAGCAAGCTCGCTCCTACAGTCCTGTGATCAGATGGACCACGCCCCCCTCCCGCGACATGACGCCCGGCACACCTGCCAGGACCAATGCCTGCCGATCCACCCGCCCCACATCCCGCAACTCCACCCGCACCCGGGTCAGCGCCACGGCCTGCTGCGACTTGAGGTTTTCCAACACTCGAAGGGCGTCTGCCTCTGTAAGAACACTGAATGGCGATTTTCGACGGCCCCCGGTCACCACAAACAGTGGTGACCGGCACTGGCGTTTTTTCTTACGGCACTCGTCCATCAACCTGAACTTCGATAGCTCCCGAATCCTACATATTCAAGCTCGTTGACTCGCCATAGTGCCCATGACTCTTACCCCCATTTCTTAAGGAACGAGAAGTGAACCCACCCGAAACAACCACCCCGTCCCTCCTCCCAGATCCGGCCGACGAGCAGTCCCTCAAAGCGCTGGTCCTGCCCTTTACCGAAGCCTGTCCCGATTTGCATGCCATGGCCCATGAAGCCGGCCAAGAGATCCTCGACAAGCACAGCGTCAAAGGCATCGACCCGGACAAGGTCTGGTGGCACCGCTTCAACAACACGTCAGTCAGCAGCACCAAGGCGTTTCTGTTCTGGGAGCATTACCCCACGCCGTCCGAATCCCTGACGCTGCCGCAATTGGTGGTCAAGCGCTTCCGCCCTCATGACCAGGACAACGCCGACCTGCTGGATGGTGATGGGGGGTTCTACGATGAAGGGCCCCACGCCTCCATATACAACGAAACCAACGAAGTGAAGATGTACCCCAGCGAGGTCCTGAAGGACCTGTGGGCCATCAATTTCAGTGAACGCTACCGAGACAAAATGGAGCAGTTCTGGAAGCTCCATTCGGACGATTTCCGTACCCTTGCCAAGCTCAACTTTCTGGCCAAGGCGCTGGACGAGCACGACGGCGCTCGGTTGAGTAACGAAAACCTCAAGACCGTCATCAAGGCCGTCGCGAGCAACGTCACATGGCCAGTCAGCGTCCAGATGCTGCAAGCTCAAGCGGCGACTGTCGACAGCTTGCGCGTCTACCCATTGGACATTGGCGGCTATCAAGCCACTGACATTCTCTGCATCACCGACCGCAACGGCGTACTGATCCTTTACACGCCGGGTGAAACCGACAGCTTTCACCTCTTTGCCACGGCGTCCGATCTGCACTGGTGGCTGCTGATGCAAAACAATCGCGCGGAGAATCGAGCACGCTTCATGGCTCACTTCCCGTTGGCCGCCCAGCAGCAGGATGACGGCAACATCGGTCTGAACGCCATGATCGACTTGCTCTACTCCACCTGGGGCACGAGCGATCACCCTCTGATCAATCAAAAAGCCGAGCCGATCACGGGTGACCCGTTCAGCTGGCTGCGTGACTCTGTGAAGGCTCGCATGCACAGCGATGCGGACCTGTCCTTGCGTTCCAACGGCGATCTGCGCGAACAGATGTGGATCGGTTATCTGAACGCCTTCGTCCACGTCTTCGGTTCCATGGCCGCCCTCGGTTGGCCCGTGGCACTGGCAGCCGTCGGTGCCGGCATAGCCGACATGGGCTTGAACATTGACCAGGCGATCAACGGCAGCACCAAGGCAGATCGCAAGGCCGGGGTCGCGGGCGCCATCGGCAGTGCCATCGAAACCCTGTTCAATCTGCCTTTTCTGCGCGGCGCGGCAGAGCTTGCCGAAGTGGGGGAAGCCAGCGAAGCCTTCGAGCTCAAGGGCGACTTTTCCGAGTTACCGCCCGCGGAGCCGGCAGGCATCCCGCCGATCGCCCAACTCGCCCCCGGGCCTGCTTATGCGCAGGAAGCTGCCGAGCTGCTGACCTACTTTGAAACCAATGAAATTCTGGACGGCCTGTCACCTGTCGCCCAGGACGGTAAGTTTAAAGGCATCTACCAACCGCCAACCGGCGGAAACTATGTACTGATCAATGACAATTATTACCTCGTGCGTTACGTCAAAGAGTTGAAGACCTGGGCCATCATCGACGCCGCCAATCCGTACTCGTTCTATCGCAACCTGCCCATTCGCCTTGATGCAGAGGGAGACTGGCAGCCCATCAACCGCCCCGGCCTCCATGGTGGCGGCAAATTCGACGGGTTATGGCCTTGGGGTCGCGCCAGCGAGCCCTTGCCGGACGTTGAAAGCCCGCCCACCGCATACGACATGCCGCAGGCCTTGCGCAAGGACCTCAACAAGATCGCTCAGGGCGGAGGGTCCAAGTACGAGCTCAATGACGCTTACGCGAGCTTCGACCTCAACCCTGACGGTAGCGACCCGGTGGGTGACTTCAAGGCCATGAGAAAAACCCTGTACCGGGACGCCACCGCTTTCTTGGAATCGCTGCCCTTGCCAGCCAGGCCCGAGATCCCGGCCCTGCCGGCTGGCTTGCCAAAAAAGGACCTCATCAAGAAACTGTTTCGCATCGCTTCGGGCCTGGTCATCGGCGAGAACCATTCAAGCGTCGGCAGCAAACAGTTCCTGATCGAAAACATGGAGGTGTTGGGCAAGCAAAAGGTCAAAACCCTTTACTTTGAACACCTCCTGACGGACTTCCATCAGGCTGACCTGGACATCTTCAACCGCACGGGTGAGCTTTCGGAGAGCCTCGAAAACTACTTGAAGAATCTTGATAAAGGCCATAGCACCGACCCCAGTGGCCAATACACGTTTCTGGAAGTGATCAAGGCTGCGCGCAAGAGTCATATCCGGATCCAGGCCATTGACTGTCTGGCCAGTTACCAAAGTACGGGCATGAAGGGTGTGGAGAAGAATTTTCGCCAGAAGATGATGAATTTTTTTGCCCATGAGGTGATTCGCACCGATCAAGTCACTCGCGGCGCCCATCGTTGGGTCGCGCTGGTAGGCGACAGTCATGCCAACACCTGGGAAGGTGTGCCCGGCCTCAGTGAGTTGGAAGGAGGCATCGGCTTGCGCATCGAGAACACTCCGGCGGGCACGGCGCGCGGCGTCGAAGTGGACCCCGGACGTATTCCAACCGATAACTTCGGTCGTCCATTGGCAATGGTCAAAAGCGATTTGCGCATGCAACTGGATACGCCACCCAATATCGCTCTGGCGGAATCGCTGGAAAAAGCCCTCAGGCGTCCTGGCGACTGCACGGTAATCAATGTCGATGACCAGGCCACGCTCATTCATCGCAGCAGAACGGGCACTCTCGTTCGTACACCGATCTTGCGCGACCACGGGTCGTATTACATCGAGCGAGACAGTTGGCCATCCATCACCGGTCGGCGCTACCCCAGCCTGACAGAACTCTCTACCGCGTTGAGGCTTACTGGTCTGCGTTCGGTCCAGCTGCCAGAGTCCTGACATGCAAAAGGCCCCGTGAACTCACATTCACGGGGCCTTTCAGGTGTTACGGGCGATCAGTCAGACTATTGTAAATTGAAGAGAAAATATCAATGTTTCCAATAGAATATATAGAATATGTAACGAAATACCATGAACGATGCCATGACGTAAAACCGACACCTCTACGTATCCAGCATGTCCCATTCATCGCCGAGCATCCAACGTATCGCAGACAGCTTGCCGTTTATCACCCCCCACTCGAAGTCGGTCCAAGGCCCTAGCTCGTCCGTGCCGAGCTCTTCTTCTGCCCGCTTCATGGCAGCGAGCATCCCTTCCCAGATTGGGTCTATTAGAAGGTTACGCCTCTCTTCCGGCATAGCCTTAAGTTGATTTCCTATCAACCCAAAAGCTCTCCACTCTTATCGTTGCCGTTAGTCATAAACATAACCGTTTGCCTATCCCTTATCGTAAGGGGGAAACGGTGTCCTGTCTTTCATGGGGCTCGTTCAGACACAATGTGGACACTCTCGCCGTAAAACGATGCCACCCACTTTTCGCGTTCAACGCTGTCGATCAAGATTCTACTCTCTAGGGATACTGAACATGTCTGACATTGTATCGATATACGATACGCTCTCCCCTCTTATGTCCCCGCTATGGGGAGTACCAAGGATTTTGCGAACGCTGCTTTCACCACTTCATTGAGCGGATCTTTGGCAGGGGCTTTTGCCGGTGCAATAGCCGCGCAACGCATCGCCGAGAAGGGAAAATTCAGAGAGAAACTAGTAAAAGAATTTCATCACACAAACGCCGCCTTAGCGCTTGGCATTGCAATATCAGGTGTCGCATTGGCGTTGAAAAAGCAGCACATCAAGGACGGGGGAGGCTTGAAATGTATCAAATACGTATTCAATCGCCCCTGGTTTTGTTGATGCCGTGACCGTCCACAACAGATCAATAGCGAGCGGCTAACCCGAATAGACATTTGAATCGTCCAGCTATGCCTGAACTGGTCTTTATCGCTGAACAAAGGCCGTCCACTTTTGACTTAAAGCGAACGGCCAATGCTCATAAAAATGCTTACTTCAGACGCACTTTTTACTGCCCTGCAGGGCATTCGCTAGAAGTCCTGCCGGCAACTTGACTGATTAAGGCGGCTAACCGTTTAACATTGTATTGATGAGCTACTACTAGCTCATCAATGCTGGGGCCGGATGGCGACCGTAGGGTGGTTCGGCAAGTTATCAGCGAGTTATCACCTTCACCCGTTTTGCGAAGGCGCCATTTGACGTCGAGCAAGGCGTACTGACCGGGGATTGAGTCAAACCGCTGCACATCCAACCGCAATGACATTTTACGCTGGGGATTGCTGTTGACCAATTGATCTACCAACGCGCTACGCAACTCATCCACCAGCGTTGCAGCCCACCATTCGGTTTCGAGAATCGCCACGCCACTGTTGCCCTGACGAATGACGATCTGCGGCCGGTCAACTTGGGGCGGCACGCTGAGGCCTTCGATTTGAATGTCCGCACCGTGAACCGAGGCCCCGGCGCCTAGTTGTGTGGGAGTCAGGGTGTGGAATTGTATTGGATCACTACGACATGCAGTGAGCAGCAATAACGTAGTGATCAGAGTTATCTTCAACGGGAAAGCCATTGGGGTTGCTCCTGTAGTCAGTTCCGCGGTGGCGACTGTAAATCCAGTGGTGCGGCCTTGTCGGGACGCCCCCTAATCAGCGATTCCGGATGCCGTCCCAGGTAATCCGAGAATTCACGCAAGGAGCGCGACATGCGGCCAAGTTCTTCCATGGTCTGACCTAACTGTTCGCGTTGCGGCGAGTCTTCGGCCAAAGTCGAACTGGCCGATTGCAGGGTCTTGCTGACGTCCGCCAAAGTAGTCTGCACTCCGGGCAGCGTTTTCGCGTTGAACTGGGCGAGGCCTTTGCGCAGTTCGACAAGGTTGCTGTCGAGATTGTTAGCAATACGCTCAACGGGGAGTTTGTTGATTTTTTCGACCATGGCCTGCAGTTGCTCCTGCAATAGATCGAGGCTTCCGGGAATAGTCGGGATGCTGACAGGGCGGAGGGTCGGATCGAACGCGACTTTTTCCGCTTTGGGGTAAAAGTCGAGCGAGATATAAAGTTGGCCGGTCAACAGATTGCCAGTGCGCGCCTGAGCCCGCAGACCATTGTCGATGAAGGTCCCGATCAACCGCACCCCCGCAGCCTCGTCATTCGGGTCATGATTGAGCGTCTTGTGCAATTTGAGTTGAGCTTGCCCCAGACGTTGCGGGTAAATCACGATGCCGACATTGAGCGGGAAACTACGCTTTTTTGCGTCGAAATCCAGATTGATCGCCACCACCTTGCCGATTTCCGTGCCGAGGAACTCCACCGGTGCATCGACCTTGAGCCCACGCAGGGCCTGGTCGAAACGCAGGCTCAGGTACTGCGCCTTGCCATTGGGTGGCGCGAGGGCAGTTTGCTGGTCTTCGAACAGATCGAAGGTTTTTTCTTCTCCGGCCGGTTTATCGTTGGGGCTGTAGTCCGGCGCGCGGAAAACAATGCCGCCCACCAGTAAGGAGGACAATGACTCGGTCTTCACCGCAAACCCGTTGGCGCCGACATTCACATCGATGCCGCTGGCGTTCCAGAATCTAGTGTTTTCGGTGACATAGACATCATTAGGGGCGTGGATAAATACCTCGATGTTGACCCCTTTGCCGTCCGGGTCCAGGGCATAGGCCACCACCTGGCCAACCGGGATTTTGCGGTAGTAAACGGGGGAGCCAATATCTAGTGACCCCAGGTCCTCGGTATGCAGCGTAAAGCGCTTGCCCGGCTCGCCATAGGTGATGGGTGGAGGGTTTTCCAAGCCTTTGAAGTTTTTGGCGCGGGTGTTGGCCTTGCCAGTATCAGCACCAATGTAGTCACCAGACAGCAGGGTATCGATGCCCGAGATGCCCCCCGCGCCGATGCGCGGTCGCACCACCCAGAATTGCGAGTCTTCACGGGTGAAGCTTTCTGCCTGCTTGGTCAGTTTGATCGTGGCGTTGACGCTTTTTTGGTCATCGCTCAGTTCCACCTCCGAGACTTGACCGATCACCACGTTGCGGTATTTGACCGCGGTCTTGTTGGCGGTCAGGCCGCTGCCGGTCTTGAATGTGACGGTGATGGTCGGGCCCTCCTGCATCATGCTGTGCACGACCAGCGAAATCCCCACCAGCACCGCAACAATCGGCACGATCCACACCAGCGACACACTGAAGCGTCGAGTCTTGATTGGGGTTTTTCCCGGGACTTGCAGCTCTTCAGTGGTTAGCAACGTCATCCATCTGCTCCTTATTTTGTGGGTTGTCCCAGATCAGGCGCGGGTCGAAACTCATCGCCGACAGCATGGTGAATATCACCACCAGACCAAAGAACAGGATGCCCGGGCGCGGTTCGATATCACCCAGAGCCTGGAATTTCACCAGTGCCGCTACCAGCGCGACGACAATTACGTCCAGCATCGACCAATAGCCGATCAGTTCAACAAAACGGTAAAGCTTTGATCGCTCTTTACGCGCCCATTGGCTGTTGCATTGCACGGTGACCAGCAGCAACGTCAGAGACACGAACTTGACGCCCGGCACCGCAATGCTGGCGATGAAAATAATCAACGCAATGTCCCAGGCGCCGTGCTGCCAGAACTCCAGTACACCGCTCATGATGGTGCTGTCGGCACCGGAGCCGAGCATTGTAGTATTCATTACCGGTAGCAAATTGGCCGGGATATAAAACACCAGCGACGCCAAAAGGTAGGCCCAGGTTCGGGTTAGAGAATTGATTTTTCGGTCGTGCAGCGGGGCGTCACAGCGCTTGCACACATGTGGATGATTGGTCATGTCGCAGACTAGACCGCAGCTATGACACAGGCTCACCTTAAGATTGCGGGCCACCGGGGGCGTATTCATAAAATGTCCCACAGTTCACGAACATCGCGTCCGGCGATCCGGATCAACAGCAGGCTAAGGATAGCGAGTGCAAACAGCCCGATGCCTGGCAGCACATCAAGCATGCCCGCAAGTTTGAACACCGCTACCATGGCCCCTAATAGACAGACTTCCAGCATGCTCCAGGGCCTCAGAGTTTCCAGCCAGCGCATGCACAGCTTGAACGCTGGGGAACGTCTGTTCGCAAGGGCGAAACTCAAGACCCACATCAATAAAAGCAGCTGAAAAATTGGCGCGATAATGATCGCAATTGCCGCCACCAACGCGATGAAAGTGATGGGCCCCAGGCTCAGTGCTAATACCGAGTCCCATAACGTGGCGCTGCTCTTCAGACCTTGCAGGCTAATACTCATCACCGGATAAAAATTGGCGAAAATCCACAGCACTGCAGCAGTGAAAGTCAACGCCAGGCGCTGCTCCACCGAGAGGCCGTTAAAGCGCTGAAGAATACCATCGCAACGTGAACATACAGATGTTTGATGCTTGACGAGTGTGATTTTTTCATACACACAGTCACAATGCTCACAAATGACCAGCCGGTCACAATTCGCCATAGATCTTACTCGTCAAAAAACCGAAGGGTCATGGAGCTCAGTCAACATAGAGACGTTAGGGGAATGAGTAAACTTCACTGAGAAACACGGCTAAACATGTGATCCGACTCAATACCTGAATCAAAGAATTTTGTATATACCTGACCGGCTCTAGTGTCTAGTTATCCTGATTAGGAATTAGTGCGATTTACTTGGTTTTCATTTTCAGATTACCGGAGTAGTCATCCTCTCACGACAGTCAGTGAGCTTAAAGTATGAGGTTGGCGTTTTTGAGTTTTCTCCATTTTGCCTTCCTAATAGTGATGAGGTGTACAGATAATCTTACTTGGCCTGGCGAAAACCTTAGTTTCTGGAGGGCTACTATCTACTCATGAGGAAAAGTCGCTATTCGGTGCGCCGGTTATGCGATGGGCTGTTCTCAAGCTCGACTTGGGCAATGGCCTCCTCAGCTCAGTCGCTGGCACAGACATCAAAAAAACTATTACGAATTGCCTTAGATCAGCACATTTTTGGTGTGCTAATCGCTCGCGCGATTCAGGCAGTGCTATAAATTGCCTGAATTTTTCCTTTGACTCACGCTGCTTCTGTATTGGCAACTCGCGCGGTTCGAATGAATAGTGCGCGCACTTTCTCCCAGAAGCTTCCTCCTAGCACGAAAAAGCTGCCAATCAGCATTGCATCACCCAGCACTTGTAGTTCCCAGAGGTTTGGTCTGAGGCCGGGCCAGAGGCTATCGATGTAGGGTTCAAGAAATCCTGAAATCAAAGGCAAACAGAACATGACGATACCAATGCTATGACGCACCGGGCCTACTTCTACGTCTTTGTCAGGGGCAAGCGAGGACGCGTAACCGAATAGGCTACGTTTTAACTGCTGAAATCCAGACTTGCCCATTATGGTGATTACAAGAACTAGCAGAACTTTATTGCTGATAAATAAGATGCCGGTCAGCGCTGCGATTTTTGAGCCTGGCACTCCAGTCGCCGCGAGGATCGGTACCATCAGCCAAGAGCCTGCCATTAAACAGATGATTGCAATACCCAATTTGAAACGCCAGTCGGCAGAATGGAGGGCAGCTGTACCCTGGGTAGAATTCATTTTCGTTACCTTTTCTTGTCTTTTTTAGCGGATTTTGTGACGCACGAAGATCGTAGCAGCTGGCGCGATAAAAGTGATAGCTTGAAGTACGGTTTTTGACAGTAAAGGATGACAACTCCATATAGTCATTGACATTATTTCACCCCATTTAGAGCAACTGCGCTCCATTGATCTTTCTGTATGGAAAACTCCCAATGCATTTAAGCGCAACCGTGCTGATACGGTCGAGCACTCTCATCTTAATTAGCGCTCTGGGCCTCAGCGGCTGCATACGGTTGGGACCGAATTTTCAGGTGCCCGGTGAGGCATGGGTTAACCACTGGAGTAGCCCATCTCTTGAGCAATCCAGTCAGCGTAGGGTTAGTCCGGATATCCGCCAGTGGTGGCAAGTTTTCGCCGATCCTGTGCTCGACCATCTGATTGCCGAAGCGGATGCGTACAACGCCAACCTGAAGATTGCTGGTCTGCGGGTGATGGAAGCTCGTGCCCAATTGGGCATTGCCCAGGCCGGGCTTTACCCGCAACTGCAGCAAGCCAGCGCCGACAGCCTGTACGTCAACCGCAGGCAATCCGGTGGGAGTAATCCTCAGAACAGCCATTTCTGGCAAAACAGTGCCGGGTTTGACGTTGGTTGGGAGTTGGACTTCTGGGGGCGCTTCAGTCGAGCGATTGAGTCGTCCGATGCCAGCTACTTTGCCGCCCAGGCCAACTATGAAGACGTACTCGTATTGCTGCGAGCTCAGGTCGCGGACACCTACTTTTCGCTGCGCACTACCGAGGCGCGATTGCGCGTTGCCCGGGAAAACGCCGCGCAGCAAAAACGTAACTTCGAGATCACCGAAAAACTGTTTAACAGTGGTCAGAATGCCGAACTCGACTTGCAACAGGCCAAGACCCAGTACCTGGGCACGCTGAGCAGCATCCCCAGCCTCGAAGACCAGGTGCAACGTACCCGCAATGTGCTGGCCGTGCTGATCGGCCAACCACCTGGCGCGTTACCACTGCTGGTCGAGAATGAAGGCCTGATCCCGCTGGTCGATCGAGCCGTGCTGCAGGATGTACCGGCCAACCTGCTGCTGCGTCGGCCCGATGTACGTGCCGCTGAACTCAATGTCGCGGCTCAGACGGCGCTGATCGGCGTGGCCGAAAGCGATTTCTATCCATCGTTGACCTTGCTCGGCAGCATCGTCTGGTCGGCCGACACATTGAATGGCACGTCCAAAGGGCTGGACGTGATCGGCGGCCCCAGTCTGCGCTGGAACCTGTTCGACCACGGCCAGATCAGCAACAACGTGCGCGTGCAGGATGCGCGGTTGCAGCAGCTGATCGAGGCGTACCGGGACAAGGTGCGCCAGGCTGCACGCGAGGCTGACGATGCCGCCAGCGGTCTGATCAAATCCCTGGAGCGTGAACGAATCCTGGGTGAGGCCGCAGTGGCCGCCAAACGTTCGCTGGTGCTGGCCAGCGCCCAGTACCGCGAAGGTTACTCAGACTTCCAGAGAGTGCTGGATGCGCAGCGTGCGCTGCTCGACCAACAGGACAACTACTTGATCGCGCGCAGCAACGCGGTGAGCAATCTGATTGCCCTGTACAAGGCACTGGGCGGTGGTTGGTACAGCGCTCAGCCGAAAGTGGATCAAGCTACTCGCCAACAAATGGAACAACGCACTAACTGGGGCGACTTGCTGAATGAGCCCGCAACTGCGCGGCCCGCCCTTCCAATGTCTTACAAGGTAAAAACCAATGAGTAAAGCCGCCCAGTCCTCGTCCGAGACACCTGTCGCCAATGCGCCAGAGTTGGCCCCCGACCCGGCAAAAAAAGGTATTAAGTGGGTGCTCCTGCTGATCGTTCTGAGCTTGGCCTGGTATCTATTGGCGGATCGCTTCACTCCCTATACACAACAGGCGCGTGTGGGGGTCTTTGTTGTTCCGGTAGCTTCGGAGGTGGCAGGTCGCGTAACCCGCGTGAACGTTCGCAACAACCAGGACGTTCAGGCCGGCGATGTGCTCTTTGAGGTCGATCCACAGCCGTACCAGATTGCCGTTGACCGGGCGCACGCTGACCTTGAATCGACGCGCCGGCAAATTGGTGCCAGTACCGCTGGCATTGCCTCGGCGCAAGCCTCTTTACGCGCCGCTCAAGCCAACGAACTCAAGACACAACAGGACAATCAGCGTTTGGAAGGCTTGTACCGCGATGACCCGGGCACCATTTCCGTGCGGCTGCTCGAAGTGTCTCGCGCCAACCGTGAACAGGCCGTCAGCCAGGTGGCCGCCGCCCGCGCCGAAGTTCAGCGTGCGCGCGAGCAGGAGGGAGGCAGCGACGAAGAGAACGCCAAACTGCGTAGCGCCGCCACCGCACTGTCAAAAGCCGAACTGGACCTGGCCAATACCCAAGTACGCGCGCGCTCGGCCGGACTGATCACCGACCTGCGTACCGATGCCGGACAATTTGCCGCTGCCGGTAGCCCGGTCATGACCCTGATTGCCATTCACGACGTATGGATCAGTGCGGATATGACCGAAAACAACCTCGGTCTGGTCAAGCCCGACACCCCGGTTGCCATCGTACTGGACGCTCTGCCGGGCGAGATCTTCGAGGGACATGTGCGCAGTGTCGGCTACGGTGTTAGCGCCGGCCAGGCGACGGCACCCGGCACCCTGCCCAGTGTAGAGAACAGCCGCGACTGGTTGCGTCCGGCCCAACGCTTTCCTGTGATTATCGAGTTTTCTACTGAGTCAGTGACGAAGCTGCGTGACAGTCGCGCCATCCGCGCCGGCGGGCAGGCCGAAATCATGGCGTTTCCTAGCCAAGGAAATCCGTTGAACCCGCTCGGCCGTTTGTTTGTGGCGCTGATGAGTTGGTTGTCGTATGCCTACTAAGCGCCCTCCGCGTGTTCAGCGAGTACTGCGCTTGGCCATGGGGACGGCGCTGTGCCTGGCCGTTAGTTTCGGCCTGGGATTGCCAATCCCATTCATCGCGCCGGTACTTTCTTTGCTACTCCTCGCGACACTCGATCGTCCATTACCGCTCAAGGCGGGATTGATACTCGCGTTGGTCGCAATGCTGACAACCGGCGTCGGTCTGCTGTTGATCCCCATCCTGCGTTATTACCCGCTCAGTGGTGTCCTGCTGATCGGTGCGGGGCTGTTTCTGGTTTTTCGCGCAGGTTTGCGCGGAGCCAACAACCTAATCGTCACGTTTCTGATCATCGGCCTTACCATGATTTCCTCGGCCGGCGTTGCCGATTTCGGATTGGCGATGATGGTCATCAGTGCGCTGGTCAAGGGTTTGATCCTGGCCGTCATCGTGGTGTCTTTCAGCCACTGGCTATTTCCTGAACCTGCCAATGCGCAGTCGCCACCGGCCGCCCCAGCCTTGCCGGTCGAGGAAGTCGGCAGGGTGGCGCTACGCGCAACCCTGATTGTGTTGCCGACATTCCTCTTGGCCTTAATTGATCCCGCCGGCTATTTGCCGATCATTCTCAAGGCTGTCAGTCTCGGTCAGCAGAGTTCCACAACGACCACCCGCAATGCCGGTCGTGAACTGGTCGGTTCGACCTTGCTTGGTGGTCTGCTGGCAGTCCTGTTCTGGTGCGCCCTCAGTCTGTTTGTCCATCTCTGGATGTTCTTTTTGTGGATGCTGCTTTTTGGCCTGGTGTTGGCGCGCAAGCTGTATGCCCTGAGCCCCACGCAACTAAGCCCTGGGTTCTGGCTCAATAGCATGATTACGATGATTATTCTGCTGGGTCAGTCGGTCCAGGACAGCGCGGCGGGCAAGGACGTGTACACGGCTTTCGCCGTGCGCATGGGACTGTTCATAATGGTCACCCTTTATGCTTGCCTGATGGTTCAATTGCTCGACCAACGCCGCGCGCCGCAGACTTTACTGACTATTAACGAATGAACGCACTCAGATCGGCGCCCAATTCGTTGATTGCTTGCGTAAAATCTTCAGTCCTGATTTGCGTAGAAGCGTTTTCCAGTTTTTTTCCAAACACCTTGCGCACAGCTCTCGCTACCGGCTCATTGGTGGCAGGGTCGAGCAAGACAGCTTCTACATACAATTCGGTATTTTGATCGCGGTGTCCGGTGACGGTACTGACTCCCCCCACCACTGCCGCTACAGGAATGATCTCATACCACTTCATGCCTTCGTTGGAGGCATTCACGCCGGTAATCGCAGCTTTCATGACCAGAGGATGCGCATTGGGAGGCAAGGGCTGTAAGGTATTGGATACCCTGTATTGCTTGGACAGTGCTGCAATGACAGCTTGATTGGCCGTCTGCTGAAGTTGCATGAATGTCTGCATGTTCACGCGATCCGTCGCCTTGGGTGCGGGAAATAGTTCCAACCCGTCGAAGTCAACCGTATCAAATGCCGCAGGACTAAACGTTGGGGAAACCCAGCGAAGTGTCGGCGCGCCTGTGGCAGAAACCGACGGCTGCAATAAGTCATAACGATCCAGGTAACCAGAGTACTGGTCTACTTCAGTGACCTTGGAAACGCAGCCGCTGAGCATCATTGCGCTCAGTACTACCCCAGAAAGCCAATAGCGTGATGTATCCATGGTGAGTCCTGTATTGGTAAGGAGTATCGATCCTTGAAGTCGGGTCAACAAACGCTCGTCCTTGATTTTGTAGTTTGCCGGAACACCAAATTGACCGCTGTACAGCATAGTCGTGTAAGGATGGGTAGCAATCGATCCAAATTGACCATAAGAGAACTGTTCTTCAGGACATTAGGAGCGTCGCCTCTCATGCCGGGCATCCCGCTCATCGATAGAACCGACCAGCGACCAGTCCAACTGTTGAAAGAAGCCGTTCGCCCTGATGTCCTCATGACCTTCTGTTACCAGTCAGATGGTCTCGTGGTCATGGAAAAGAACCTTCTGCGCCGCCGCCATTAATAACCGACCTAGTCCAAAGTCTTTAAAGCTCTGGACGGACGAAGAGAGCGAAACCTCCCCCTCGTCACCGTAAATCAAGGTGAGTCCGGCCGATACCTCTCTACTTTTGCGATCCATGCACAAGGCCCACACTCAATGGGTTCGGTCAGCGTGGCAGCGGTTATGCCCAGCGCAGTCTGCTGCTCGCATGAGAGGTGATTCTGGACTACGTATGTTCGGATGTCGAAGGAACCTTCGATACCTGAGTATCAAGAAATCGATGCATTACGGCCAAAGTGAGCTGTGCAATGCTTTACTCAAGTGCATTAGGACGCAACGATGAAAGGCAACATTTCCTCGGCGATCTTGCCGACGAATCTATAGGGATGGCTGATTCTTGATGGCTCTAGCCGCGACCTGGGGACTCGTTTGAATTGATCAATCACGTGATCATCCCAGCCTGGGCGACGACCTCGTCGATTGCGGGGTGCGATCAACCACGCCGACGTCATTGCGGTTGCCTCGTCGCGATCAATGCACGAAGTCCTGCCGACAGTTGCCGGTGACCTGAGTAGTAGAGGCGTGCTGCGGGTTGTCCGATTGAACAGGCGAACGCCCAGTCGTTGCTCTAGTGTCTTCACCGAATGACTGATAGCCGATTGAGTTATGTCGAGTTCCGTTGCTGCTGCGCGAAAGTGGTGCGGTGTTGCTGCTGGACTATTTCTCCGAGCAACGCGGACACAACTAACTGAAGTGGTTACAGACGCTGTGAGTCAGCTCGAATAGCCTTCAGCCTCACTCTCTTTGATAAGTGCATCAATAAGCGCTAGCTCTAGTGAAGCTTTCGGCAAAACCGGATTGATCATGGAGAGTCTGCACGGGATGCAATGCATGCAACGTCCATAGCTATGAATTTCCGTTTATGGCCCCCTCCTCGTTGCAAGCCCCCTTCGCTTAGGCGCCCATGACGACTACACACATATATATTCAGCCTCTAACTGCGGCATCGACTCGATGCTGGGCTATTCGCGAGTCGGCTCCCAATCTCGTTTACGTGCTTTACGCACCTGGCCATTAAAGGGTTTTGCCAAAGCCGGTTCGACCGGCTTGCCAGTGCTCGGCGTAGCGCCGATCGAGTACCGTGGGTCATCGGTGTTCGCAGATAAACATCGACACTTTTACAGATACTTCCGCTTGGGGCTTGTGTGATGGGCTTGTCGCTCTATAGTCTGCAGGCGTCCTTTGCTGCTCGTGGACTTTTGCGAGGTCTTACTTCCAATACCGCTGGATAAAACGGGTTATGCACAAGATGTGGAAAAGGTACGTGAAATTGTTGAGCAATGACCTCAATGCTCAGATTTTCGACAACATCAAAAACCTACTGGTCTGCGCGTTCCTGTTTGCGGTGGGCACGGCTGCCTTGCATGGCGATCATCACGTATTCATGGGGTTGTTTGCGTCAAACCTAGCAGGTTGGGGATTGATTGCGGTGTCGGTGCTGTTGACGTTGCTTAATGTCAGCGATGGATTGAACAAGCTGGCCGGACTTCGCTATCACGCCACTTTGCAAGTCATAGTGTGTCTGGTTTATGTCATTTTTGCATTGCGTGTTGTTGAGGTTGTCTGGGATTTTCGGCTCGATTGAAATTTCGATGCTCCCCCCGATATTTACAATTTTTCAAGCGAGACTAGGGTGGTGGTATTTTCGGGTATTTGGCTTAGGCAGTGATTTAGATGACTCGCCGTTCGGATGAACAGCGCGTGAGGATGAGAGGTTGAGCCGGATGCCCAAATGGCGCTTGATCGACGAAGGCGAGCCCAAAGAACCTATTGCAGGGCACTACCAACAGTAACTCTGTCATTTATGCAACACTTTCAAACCACAGGAGTAAAAGCGGCATGAGTATTTCGTGTAAGACGTTGATTGGTGTTGCATTGGGTAGCCTGTTACTGGGTGGCTGCGTTTCAAAAGTTACGGAAAAGGAGCAGTTCTCCGGCTTTCTGCCTGATTACCAAGGGTTGCAGGAGACTACTTCTGCGTCGGGCGAGCCAGTGTTGCGTTGGGTGGCGAAAGGCTTCAAGCCTAGTGCGTACTCCACGGTTGTGTTCAAACAGTTAGAGTTGTACCCGACACCCAAACCTACCGAACGGGTCAACCAGAAAACATTGCAAGAGTTACGCTCACTGACCAGTAGCGGTGTCGAGAGCGTGTTGAAGCAGAAGTATCAGGTTGTATCGAGTCGGAGTGCGGTCCCCGCCGATTCTCGTACCTTGATCTTGAGTGCGGCGATCACCGGGGTGTCGGCGTCTACTCAAGGGATGCGTTGGTATGAAGTGCTTCCAGTGACGGCAGCGGTCGGGGCGGTCTCGGCGGCGACGGGTAAGCGTGATCAGGATACGGTGTTGTATATCGAGGCTGATCTGGTAGATGCACAGACTGGATTGCCAGTGGTGAAAGTTGTGCGCAAGGTTTTCGGTGCATCGCTGGATGACGACCAGCAAATGATTACCACCAACGACTTCAAAGCCGCCATCAAAGGACTGACGAACGATATGACCAAGTTCATCCAGTAAGTCCAAAGACGTCTGATAACACCACTGCACCCTGTGAGGCTCGGTCTCACAGGGTGTTTTTGTGTGGACACATAGTTGGGTGCGTGATGTAGAAGGAGTCCCAGTGGTAAATAGGGGGGTCTATGTTTTCCCCGGCTAATGGCTGGCATTTTATGCGGCTGATTGCAGTCTTGAGGAAGGTCTGAAGTGGTCACCGATGTTTTGATGTCCATTCATTGGGCGCTCAAAAAATCGGTGACCTGCCAAAAATCAGGCTTTGGCGCTTTTTAATTCATGTCTTTTCCTTAAATCGCGCCTTTTCTCGGCGCATTTCAAGCATCACAGGCACACCTCTCCTACATTCAACAACGCTTTCGCACCATCCACAGATTCGACAACACGAACAACGTCGTCTTCTGATCGATGTTTTTCGTCAGACCATGGAAGCGCACTTTCGTATAATCGAACGGGCGCTTGATGACCCGAAACGGGTGCTCAACCTTGGCTCTGAGCTGGGCTCTGGTGTATTCAATTTTGCGACGCAGACGACCGATCAAACTCTCCTTATCGTGCTTTTTATGGGTGTTGGGCCGCGCCGTAATCGACCAGATCATCTTATTACGGTTTTGGTGCTCTGGAAGCTTGTCCACGCCCGTGTAACCTGCATCACCAGACTAAGTTCGTCCAAACGTCTGCTATGGGTCCAGGCTGTGTGAAAACGCATGCGTCGTTTTGAAGTCTGCGTAGCTACGTAAAATCTGTCGCTGTTTGGCTAGTCCGCAGACCTGAAGTTTACGTAGGAACGCGATTTTCGCTCCGATTCTGACTGTCAAACTTGCTCTAAAACGTTTTCACACAGCCTGGGTCGTTTTCAGCCGGTCGCGACAGGCAGAAATCGGCCAGAAGCGGACGCTCGCCAAGGGACAGCTTCGGGCCACAAGCAGCCTTGCCTTAAAAATTCCTGATAGGCATATTTACTTGATATCAGTAAAAATTTAGGCGAGATGACATGACACTGTCTAAAGGCAATATCATAAAGCTAATCAGCGCTGACCAAGCAAAGGTAGTACTCTCTGATTGGCTGAACTCTCGAGAGGCGGCACCGGGAGATATCGCTTTGGTGGAAGAAGTCTCTATCGCAGAAGATGGGCGCTTCGTTCGCCTACTATGTGAGAACCCTCCAGGTTTTCTAGAGTGGCGAACGTGTTTTTATGAGGCAGGGCTGACCTATGAGCTGCTTCTTGACCGCACTGACATCGCCTCTTGATTCTTTGCATTAAAACAAAGGAAAACAAAGGGGACTGATTTATTTTCGGACAAACAAAGGGGCTGATTTATTTTCAATAAACAAACAAAGAAAATAAATCAGCCCCCTTTGAATTCACAGCCAAGGCTGATTTCGTGGAGACTGGGCGCCTGCCGCATCGGCAAGCTGAAAGTTAACTATTCGTTGGATCTTATTTCAGGAAGTAGCAGGCTTTATGGAGACATCATTTGCTGATCTTTTGAGCTCTTCGACTCAGGGGGCTTATAGGGTTAACACTTTGCTAACCCGCATTGGTACCGACGGTGACCTTGAGCCTGAGCATGGTGAACCCTTCACAGCTGCGATAGCACTTCACGTCCATGAGTATATTCATTCGTTACACAATATAAGTACCGATGTTGGCTTCGAGTTGCTCTATTCAAGCCTTGTGCTCCTCCCTTCGTTCGTGACCAAGACCGATGAACATGGACATTTTCATGCAGAAGCGGAAGCCCTAGGCATGAAAGAGCAGTTCGACTTTTGGGCCACCATCACCCAAGCCCTCCGTGGTACAAGCGTCAAGGCTGCGTCCTTACCGAAGACCGTAGACTCTTGGTGCTTTTCGCCTATCCGTTCCAAAGTTTTTAACTTGGGATTGGATACTAAGAAAGCATTTGAGACCAAAGGTTTGAGTATAACCTTAACAAGCGCAGGCTGCGTGCATGATGTAGATATAAGTAATATCGGTTTTGATTTTCTTACCGAAGGAGTTGCATACGAGGTAGATCGTGAGGTGAGGCGAAATAGCGGAGTTCCTGATTTTCAGTTGGACTTGAATATGCCTCTGCATCCTTATCTTTCGTACAGGAAGGTTGTTGATCACCTTATCGGTAGAGAAAGTTCTGCAGTAGAGCGTATCAAGGTTGGTGTCTGCGCACTCCTGACGCCTGTGCCATCAAATGGTTTTTTTGAAGCATGCGAGGCAGTAAGCTCAGACGCATTCGAGGCTTTCGAGAAGCTGACTTTGAAGAGATTTAGGGAGTCCGCTGACAGAAAAATCGAAAGGGTCGAACAACTTATGAAGTTTTTCCCCGGCGAAGATGTGATGGCGAAAGGCTTTTCAATAGTGCTGCACTTAATTTGGTCAGGTCTTAACGTGCGAAGGGTAAGACCATACTTAGAATTAGAGTTTCTGAAAGAACCTCTCAGTGGTGACGGGTTTAAATCAATCGTGGCGCGAATGCAGGATCATTGTGTACTTCAGCAAAAGCCGGAGGGCAAAATTGATTTGTACTGGGGAGGGAGGGATGTCGTCGGAGTTGACGACAGTACTCTGCAATGTTTGGGAGCATTTCAAGCGTCGCTTTATTTCACTCAGCTACATCTCGACGCGGAAGCACGACACCACTCCACCAGCTCTTTGCCCGAGTCGAAATGTCCGTTCAAAGGGGCTTGTGCTGCCGAGGAGAATCAGGCCAACCCAGAGCTTTGTGAGATCGCTCCATGGAAACAGTACATGATTGGTGTCAATGCACAGCCCGGTGAGCAGGGTTGCTGGTATGGCGTTGGGGTCAGAGCATTGGCTAGGAAACCTATCCGAGGCCAAGCTTGATGCGAAGGATCGTGTGATCGGGGTTTGCAGGGTTATCGATGAAGGGAGAAGGGCCAACAGTGGCTAAACGGGCTGCGGTGCAATGACAAGACTGCTCTTTGCTAGGCAGCTCAATTGCTGATGGGCTGTCCTTACTGGCGGGGTTGCTTATACCGGCTGTGGTAGGTTACTTCAGACTGCGCCAGACATCAGGCCCGAGGCTTCGCCATTAGTAATACGCACGGACTTGTCTCACTGTGTTTCACCCTCAGCGCCCCCTTTCAGCAGCGTGACCACCAACTGTGCAGCGGCTTGCGGCGGTACAGCCGGAATCCTTCCCCCTTTCGGCGGCGTGTGCGCCAACCGTGCAGCGGCTTGCGGCGGTACAGCCGGAATCCTTCCCCCTTTCGGCGGCGTGAGCGCCAACCGTGCAGCGGCTTGCGGCGGTACAGCCGGAATCCTTCCCCCTATTTCATCACGGAGGCTATTTCAGACTGTGCCGGACATAAGGCCCGGAGGCTTCGCCATAGTTGTAGCGAAACGAGATTGACCCCGCAGTCGTGACGGCCACGTAGAGGCCATCGCGGTCGTTCACTTTGTAGAGTTTTTCTTTAGGTTTCAGATTTCGCAGCTTGGTATCGGTCAGCATGGGGCGTGCAGATTCCGTTCAAAAAATACCATGCTCAGAAAGCAATCCCAAAACCGTATGAAAGCCCAATGAAACCTGGCGGATGATGAGATTTGATACCATGCCGCTGCCTACAGAGGCGACATGGTATCGACCACCGAGCATGGCATTAGGCTCAGTCAGTACCCCATACCATGCCACACAAACACGGTGCTTGGCGATGCGCAAAGCTGCCAGTATTTGCCAGACCCAAAAAGCCAAAAGCCCGCAATTACGCGGGCTTCAGGGAATTTCTTGCTAGGTGGTGCCGGACAATGCCGGACGCCCAATCACTCCCACTCAATCGTCGCTGGCGGCTTGCTCGACACGTCGTAAGTAACGCGGGAGATGCCTTCGATTTCATTGATGATGCGGCCGCTGACGGTTTCCAGCAGCTCGTAAGGTAGGTGTGCCCAACGCGCGGTCATGAAGTCGATGGTTTCCACGGCACGCAGGGCAACCACCCAAGCGTAACGACGGCCATCGCCGACCACGCCAACCGATTTCACCGGCTGGAACACCACGAACGCCTGGCTGACCTTGTGGTACCAGTCGGCCTTGCGCAGTTCTTCGATGAAGATGTGGTCGGCGCGACGCAGCAGGTCGGCGTATTCCTTCTTCACTTCACCGAGGATCCGCACGCCCAGGCCCGGGCCCGGGAACGGGTGACGGTAGACCATGTCGTACGGCAGGCCGAGTTCCAGGCCCAGACGACGGACTTCGTCCTTGAACAGCTCGCGCAGGGGTTCAACCAGCTTGAGGTTCATTTCTTCCGGCAGGCCACCCACGTTGTGGTGCGACTTGATGACGTGAGCCTTGCCGCTTTTGGCGCCAGCCGACTCGATCACGTCCGGGTAGATGGTGCCCTGGGCGAGGTACTTGATGTTGTCGAGCTTGCAGGATTCGGCATCGAATACGTCGATGAAGGTACGGCCGATGATCTTGCGCTTCTTCTCCGGGTCGGACTCGCCGGCCAGATTATCGAGGAACTGGTCGGCAGCATTGGCGCGGATCACCTTGACGCCCATGTTCTCGGCGAACATGGCCATCACTTGCTCGCCTTCGTGCAGACGCAGCAGACCGTTGTCGACGAAGACGCAGGTCAGCTGGTCGCCGATGGCTTTGTGCAGCAGCGCGGCAACGACCGAGGAGTCCACACCGCCGGACAGGCCGAGCAGTACGTTGTCGGTGCCGACCTGGGCGCGAATGTTGGCGATGGCGTCTTCAGCGATTTTCGAAGGCGTCCACAGGGCTTCACAGCCGCAGATGTCGAGGATGAAGCGCGAGAGGATGCGACCGCCCTGCTTGGTGTGGGTCACTTCCGGGTGGAACTGCACGCCGTAGTAGCCGCGAGCGTCGTCGAACATGCCGGCAATCGGGCAGCTCGGGGTGCTGGCCAGGATATGGAATTCCTGCGGCATCTTGGTGACTTTGTCACCGTGGCTCATCCAAACGTCGAGGCCGAACAGGCCATCGGCGTCGATGTGGTCTTCGATACCGTCGAGCAGACGGCTTTTGCCGACCACGTCAACGCGGGCATAGCCGAACTCACGCAGCTCGGAACCTTCAACCTTGCCGCCCAGCTGTTCAGCCATGGTCTGCATGCCGTAGCAGATACCGAAAACCGGTACGCCCAGGTCGAACACAGCTTGCGGTGCGCGCGGGCTGTCGGCGACGTGCACGGACTCGGGGCCGCCGGCGAGGATGATCCCTTTCGGTGCGAATTCGCGAATCGCTTCGTCGTCCATGTCGAACGGATGCAGTTCGCAGTACACGCCGATTTCACGCACACGGCGGGCAATCAGCTGGGTGTACTGGGAACCGAAGTCGAGGATCAGGATGCGGTGAGCGTGAATGTCGAGGGCCATGGGGTCAGTCTCGTCTATGCAATTCGGGTGAAGAGAATCAGAAACAACTCGGGGCTGAATAAAACAGCCCCGGTTACTTAACTTTTTGCTGGAAGGCTCAACCTACGCGGTAGTTTGGCGCTTCTTTGGTGATCTGTACGTCGTGGACGTGGGACTCGGCCATGCCAGCACCGGTGATCCGCACGAACTCAGGCTTGGTGCGCATTTCTTCGATGTCGGCACTGCCGGTGTAACCCATCGAGGAACGCAGGCCGCCCATCAGTTGATGGATGATGGCGCTCAGGGTGCCCTTGTAAGGCACACGCCCTTCGATCCCTTCAGGTACAAGCTTCTCGGCGCCTGCCGAGGAGTCCTGGAAGTAACGGTCGGAGGAACCTTGAGCCTGGGACATGGCGCCCAGCGAACCCATGCCACGGTAAGCCTTGTACGAACGACCCTGGAACAGTTCGATTTCGCCTGGTGCTTCTTCAGTACCGGCGAACATCGAGCCCATCATCACGCAGGAAGCACCGGCCACGATGGCCTTGGACAGGTCACCGGAGAAACGGATGCCGCCGTCGGCGATCAACGGAACACCGGTGCCTTCAAGGGCAGCGGCGACGTTGGCGATGGCACTGATTTGCGGGACGCCGACACCGGCGACGATGCGAGTGGTGCAGATCGAGCCAGGGCCGATACCGACCTTGACGGCGTCAGCGCCCGCTTCGGCCAAAGCCTTGGCGGCAGCGCCGGTGGCGATGTTGCCGCCGATGACCTGCACTTCAGGGAAATTCTGTTTGACCCAGCGAACGCGGTCGATCACACCTTTGGAGTGACCATGAGCGGTATCGACGACCACCACATCAACACCGGCATTGACCAGAGCGGCTACTCGGTCACCGGTGTCTTTACCGGTACCGACAGCAGCGCCCACACGCAGACGACCTTGATCGTCCTTGCTGGCGAGTGGGTAAGCCTTGGCTTTTTCGATGTCGTTGACGGTCATCATGCCTTTGAGGGCAAACTTGTCGTCGACGATCAGCACGCGTTCGATGCGGTGTTTGTGCAACAGTTCGCGAACGTCGTTCTTGTCGGCGCCTTCCTTGACCGTGACCAGACGCTCTTTAGGCGTCATCACTTCACGGACGGAGACGTCCATACGATTCTCGAAACGCACGTCACGGGAAGTGACGATGCCGACGAGGTCGCCATCGTGCAGCACCGGAACGCCGGAAATGTTGTGCATGCGGGTCAGTTCGAACAGTTCACGAACCGTGGCGTCAGCCTCGATGGTGATCGGGTCCTTGACCACGCCGGCTTCGTAACGCTTGACCTTGCGAACTTCGGCAGCTTGCTGCTCGATGGTCATGTTCTTGTGGATAATGCCGATGCCACCTTCCTGAGCCATGGCAATTGCCAGTCGGGCTTCAGTGACGGTGTCCATGGCGGCAGAAACCAGAGGAATATTCAGCTCGATGCCACGGGTTAGGCGGGTCTTGAGACTGACTTCGTTAGGAAGTACCTCGGAATAACCAGGCACTAAGAGAATGTCGTCGAATGTCAGAGCTTCTTGGCTGATACGCAGCATCGCGGGGGCTCCCGAGCGGGAAAATGGAAGCGCGCCATTATAGTCAGACACCCCCTCGGGTTCAATGTAAAACTCTGTCTATTATTGGCATTACTGATATACGGGAATTACAGCTATGGGTGGATTACTGTTTTTTGTAGGAGCGAGCTTGCTCCGGGCGGCGTTCCGACGATGAATTTGAAGGTGGCATTTGTTCGCAGACTGCCCGCGTCATCGTTCACGTCCATCGCGAGCAAGCTCGCTCCTACAATTCAACCTTGACCCAACTCACGGGCTGATCGAGCCAATCGGCAAACTCATCGATAAAGCTCTGCTTGAACCCGGCCTCGGCCCAGTTGTTGAAGATGAATCCCAGGTTGGAAAAGCCGCATTCCTGCAAGAAAAGAAACCCGTTGATGTCATCTTCATGCCCGCATTCCGGGCAGGTGAAGTTGTCGGTGCGCCCCGGCATCCACTCTTCCAGGCTTTCGAACAGCGCTTCGCCGATTTCCTTGCGGCATTCGGCACAACCCGCTTCGCCCAGAAAGCCCTTGGCCGGGGTGTAGATGCAGCGTTTGGTGATGATCTCCAGGCCATTGACCGATTCACCGAACGGCAGCGCCTCTGGGTGCAGGACCACGGCGCGCGCACCGTCGGCGAGTGCGTGGCCCATGCGATTACCTGTGCGGCCGCAGGTGGTCAGTTCTTCCTTGATGATGTTCTTGCGCACCAGCCACCGCACGACCGCCCGGGCCCGGGGTTCGTGCACCGGTAATGTGGAGATTTTCGGGACGATGATGCTTTGGGAATTCATGGGTACAGGCCTACCAATACTGAATAATCCACCCTTGTGGGAGCGAGCCTTTGTGGTGAGGGGATTTAGCGAAACGTCGCACCGCCCCGTTGGGTCGCGAAGCGGCCCCAGCACTTCAAAGTCCAATCGCATTAATGAGCTGACGTCTGCTTCGCAGCCGAACGGGGATAAATCCCCTCGCCACAAAGGCTCGCTCCCACAGGATTTGCGGCCGGCAGCTTAATCCCTGAGACACTCAGGTCAAGTACTCAAATACCGCCCGATCAAGGCAATCCCGCTGGCCAGCACCAACCAGGTCACCAGCCGCACGAATGCCTCCCGGGACAGTTTCAGGGTCAACCGCCGGCCAATCCACAACCCCAGCGCCATGGCGGGCAGCAAACACACCGCCAGTACCAACAAGGGTAGCTCGGCATACACACCTGCGACGGCGAACAAACTCAAACGCACCACGGTGCTGCAACTGATCAGCGCGCTTTGGGTCGCTCGGGCCGCCTCTTTGGGCAATCGGCTGTTCAAATAGATCGCATATAAAAAGCCGCCGCTGCCAAACAACGCCCCGAACATCCCGCCCACCGTGCCCATTGGCACCGCCCAACCGGCCGACAATTGCTTCGGACGCGTTTTGATCCACAAGCTGTAAATCGCGTAGGCACTGATAAACAGCCCCATCAATAGCAGCAACAGATCGGATTTCAGGTTCAGCAGAAAAATCACCCCCAGCGTACAGCCCACCGCCATGCACGGCAGTAGCCGCAGCAACTCAGGTTTAGCCACATCCTTGCGCGAGGGCAACAGATTGCCGAAGGCCGCCACAAAATCCAGCAACACCAGCAGCGGCACGATCTTCGACAGTGGCATGAACAGAATCAGAATCGGCCCGGCCACCAGCGCAGTACCGAACCCGGCGATGCCGAACACGATGTAGGCCAGGGCGATGCCCAACCCGATCACCAGCCAATCCGTCGCGCCGAATGGCCATTGATTCAATAAATCACCCAACATTTCACCCAATCCCTGTAGGAGCTGCCGCAGGCTGCGATCTTTTGATCTTTCGATCTTGATTTTCGGAAGCCGGAACTCCTGAAGATCAAAAGATCGCAGCCTACGGCAGCTCCTACAAGGGATCGTGCATTCATCTGGAGATTGCCTTTATCATGCGCCCCATGATTAAAGATCCCTTTGCAAGACTCGGCCTGGACCGTGAAGTCCTGACTGTCAGCCAGCTCAACGGCCGCGCGCGGGTGTTGCTTGAAGACGTATTCAGCAACATCTGGGTCGAAGGCGAAATCTCCAACCTCGCCCGTCCGGCGTCCGGCCATGTGTATTTCACCCTCAAGGACAGTGGCGCCCAGGTCCGTTGCGCGCTGTTTCGGCAGAACGCCGCACGGGTTCGTCAAGCGCTTAAGGATGGGTTGGCGGTCAAGGTTCGCGGCAAGGTTTCGCTGTTCGAGGGCCGTGGCGACTATCAGCTGATACTCGACACCGTGGAACCGGCCGGTGATGGCGCATTGCGCCTGGCCTTCGATGCGCTGAAGGAAAAACTCAGCGCCGAAGGGCTGTTCAGCGCCGACCGTAAAGTGCCATTGCCGGCGCACCCGCAACGCATCGGCATCATCAGTTCGCCCACCGGCGCAGTAATTCGCGACATCATCAGCGTGTTCCGCCGCCGTGCGCCGCAAGTCCAACTGACGTTGATCCCCACGGCCGTGCAGGGCCGCGAAGCCACCGCGCAGATTGTCCGCGCACTGAAACTGGCGGATGCCCGTGGTTTCGATGCGCTGATCCTGGCCCGTGGCGGTGGCTCGCTGGAAGACCTCTGGTGCTTCAACGAAGAAGCCGTAGCCCGCGCCGTCGATGCCTGCGTAACGCCGATTGTCAGCGCCGTCGGCCATGAAACCGACGTGTCGATCAGTGACTTCGTGGCCGACGTTCGTGCCCCGACACCTTCCGCCGCCGCCGAACTGCTGGCGCCGGACTCCAGCGATCTGGTGCGTCGGGTCGAAAGCCTGCATCGACGACTGGTGATGCGTATCCGCGACCGAATAATGCGTGATCGCCTGCGCCTGGAAGGCGTGTCCCGCCGCCTGCGTCATCCAGGCGAACGTCTGCGTCAGCAAGCGCAACGCCTGGATGATCTGGACATGCGCATGCGCCGCGCGTTCGAACGCAACCTTAATACCCGTCGCGAACGGCTGATTCGCCTGGAAACCCGTCTCGCCGGGCAACACCCGGGACGGCAACTGGCATTGCTCCGTCAGCGCCTCGACAGCCTCGCCGAACGCCTGCCACGCTCAATGCGCGAAGGCCTCAAGGCCCGCCGCCTGCAACTGCAAACCCAGGTGCAGACGCTGCATGTGGTCAGCCCCTTGGCGACCCTCGGCCGTGGCTACAGCATTCTGCTGGACGAGCGCGGCAACGCGATCCGCAGTGCCGAGCAGACCCACACGGGCCAACGCCTCAAAGCCAAACTCGGGGACGGCGAGCTTCAAGTTCGAGTCGAAGACAATCACCTGACGCCTGTCACCCTTTCTTTACTGGATTGATCCATGCCGCGTTTTTTAATTCCGCTGTTATTGCTCTGCCTGACGTTCAACGCCCACGCCGACAGCTACATCACGCGCCTGTTGAACAAACCGGTGCCGGGCGGCGTGGCCGTGGTGGACTTGGGCACCGCCGCCCAGGCGCCGAAAGCCAGCTATCAGGGCAAACCCGTATTGGTGGTCAAGGAACAGAACAATTGGCTGGCCATTGTCGGCGTGCCATTGACGGTTAAGCCGGGCATACAGCAGGTCAGCAGTGGCGGTCGTAATCTGAAATTTACGGTCGGTAACAAGCAGTACCCGGAGCAGCACATCACCCTGAAGAATACCCAGCAGGTCAATCCGAACCCGGAGAATCTCAAGCGCATCGAGGGCGAGCTGGCCGAGCAGATCCAGGCTTACCGCAGCTTCAGCCCGATCACCCCGAGCAACCTCTTGCTAGACAAACCAGTTAACGGGCCACTGTCGAGCAAGTTTGGCGTGCGCCGATTCTTCAACGGTGAAGAGCGCAATCCTCACGCCGGCCTGGACTTCGCCGTGCCTGCCGGAACGCCAATCAAGACCCCGGCGGCGGGCAAAGTGATCCTGATCGGTAACTATTTCTTCAATGGCAACACGGTATTTGTCGACCATGGCCAGGGCTTTATCAGCATGTTTTGCCATATGTCGAAAATCGACGTGCAGGTTGGACAGCAACTGGCTCGTGGTGGTGTGGTTGGGAAAGTCGGCTCGACTGGGCGCGCGACCGGGCCGCATATGCATTGGAACGTCAGCCTGAATGATGCGCGGGTGGATCCGGCGATTTTTATTGGGGCGTTTCAACCTTGAATAAACAGTGAGGCGACTGATCTCTTCGCGAGCAAGCCCGCTCCCACACTGGTTTTGCGGCGTACACACTGTCTGTGTTCACACCAGCCTAATGTGGGAGCGGGCTTGCTCGCGAAGGCGGCATCACTGGCACCGCTAATTCTATTCCGCCTCAAGGTCCTCAATCCCATGGACTTCCCGATCCGCCAGGCAATGTTTGATCCAGGCCTGGGTTTCCTCTGAAAATCCGGTCAACTCGTCAGGCGTAATCAACTCCCGGGCACACAGCCCGAGCAAGTGAGAGCGGGCCTCATGTCGTGAGAACCGGAAAACCCCGAACGCCCAATACAGTTCCTTTTGTCCGGCCTTGAGCAACTCTTCGCTGGCGTCTATCCGCTCATAAGGCGTCAGGCTCTTATCCAGCACCGTGCGCTCGACCTCTTCCATGATCCGCACACACATCCGTTCGTGGGCCAATGGACGCAACGCGCTGTAACGCTTCCAATCCGACTCGTTCATTACCGACTCCTGCCTGTCAGTCGTCTTGCTGAGGCTTTAAGAATAGCCGCGCTGGAACGGCCCAACGCGCAAAGCCTTCAATTGCGCATCGCTCAAACCTTGCGCAAACATCAAGACAATCACTGAGCATCAGAGCAATAAAATCTCGATAAATAAGACTTTTCGGGTATTCCTCTCAATTTTTTTCGACTGCTTGCCATCCTTCCCCCTCGCGGTTAGGGTTGAAGGCATGAAAACCTCTCACACCCTCATTCAGCTTCGCCAGCACCGCAGCCTGTGCCTCGTCAGCGCACGACTGCCGGGCTGAATTGCGATGCCTCGCCCCACGCTTTTCCCCAAGAACATTTGATCCACCGGCAGGCCGCCTCTTTTCGGCCCATACAAATAAGGATTTCCCGATGAGCATGCTCAAAGACCCGTCTTCGAAATACCGCGCCTTCCCGACCATTGATATTCCTGATCGCACCTGGCCGTCGAAGACCATCACCACCGCGCCAATCTGGTGCAGCTCGGACCTTCGTGACGGCAACCAGTCGCTGATCGAGCCAATGGACGCGGTCAAGAAGCTGCGTTTCTGGAAAACCCTGGTGTCGGTGGGCGTGAAAGAAATCGAAGCGTCGTTCCCGGCCGCTTCGCAAACCGACTTCGACTTCGTGCGCAGCTTGATCGAAGGCAACCACATCCCGGACGACACCACGATTCAGGTGCTGACCCAGGGCCGTGAAGACCTGATCGAGCGTACCTTCGAATCCCTGCGTGGGGCGAAGAAAGCCATCGTTCACCTGTACAACGCGACCTCGCCTTCGTTCCGCCGCATCGTCTTCAACCAGGACAAGGACGGGATCAAGGAAATCGCCGTGAGCGCGGCCAAGCTGTTCGTCAAATACGCCGCCCAGCAGCCGGACACCGAGTGGACCTTCGAATACTCGCCGGAAACCTTCAGCGCCACCGAACTGGAATTCGCCAAAGAAGTCTGCGACGCGGTGATCGAAGTCTGGAACCCGACGCCTGAGCACAAGATGATCCTCAACCTGCCAGCGACCGTCGAATGCGCCACACCGAACATCTATGCAGACCAGATCGAATGGTTCGGCCGTCACATCAACCGTCGTGACAGCGTGATCATCAGCCTGCACACCCACAACGACCGTGGCACGGGTGTTGCCGCCACCGAGCTGGGCCTGATGGCCGGCGCCGACCGTGTCGAAGGGTGCCTGTTCGGCAACGGCGAACGCACCGGTAACGTCGATCTGGTGACCGTGGCCTTGAACCTCTACACCCAGGGTGTGAACCCTGAGCTGGACTTCTCCGACATCGACGGCGTGCGCAAAGTCGTCGAAGAGTGCAACCAGCTTCCGGTGCACCCACGTCATCCGTACGTCGGCGACCTGGTTCACACGGCGTTCTCCGGCTCCCACCAGGACGCCATCCGCAAGGGCTTCGCCCAGCAGAAACCGGACGCATTGTGGGAAGTGCCGTACTTGCCGATCGACCCGGCCGACATCGGTCGCAGCTACGAGGCGGTGATCCGCGTCAACAGCCAGTCGGGCAAGGGCGGTATCGCTTACCTGCTGGAACAGGAATACGGCATCAACTTGCCACGTCGCATGCAAATCGAATTCAGCCAGGTCGTGCAGCGTGAAACCGATCGCCTGGGCCTTGAGATGACAGCCCAACAGATCCACGCGCTGCTGCACAGCGAATACTTGCAGGCCAACGCTCCGTACGCGCTGGTCAGCCATCGCCTGCAGGAAGAGAACGGTCACAGCGCCGTGGAAGTGGAAGTCTCCAGCCAGGGTCAGGGCGAAACCAACCTGCACTGGCGCGGCAAGGGCAACGGCGCCCTGGAAGCACTGGTGGCCGGTCTGCCGATCCCGGTGGAAATCATGGACTACAACGAGCACGCCATCGGCGCGGGCACCAATGCCAAGGCCGCGGCCTACATTGAACTGCGAGTGAATGGTGAGCGTGCAGTGCACGGCGTTGGTATCGATGAAAACATCACCACCGCAAGCTTCAAGGCACTGTTCAGCGCGCTGAACCGCTCCCTGAGCCAGCCGGAAGCGAAAGCGGCGTAAGCGTTCGCTGAAATACAAAAGGCCCCGAGGTGAGAACCTTGGGGCCTTTTTGTTTGCCTGCCATTTTTGTGTTGTCAGTGAGGGGCCCTTCGCGAGCAGGCTCGCTCCCACAGTGGATTTTTGGTGTACACAAAATCTGTGTTCACATCGATCAAATGTGGGAGATCAAAAGATCGCAGGCTTCGCCAGCTCCTACATAGGAATGCGATCCCTGTAGGAGCTGCCGAAGGCTGCGATCTTTTGGCGGTCACGCTGATATCAGGTGAACTCGAACGTATCAGCATCCAGATTCGCCGGAAAACGAGTGCGGTAAGCCGCCAGTTCCGCAGCGTCCAGAACCACCTGAAACACCCCATCGGCTTCGCCGGCGCCGAGCAATGTTTCACCCTGAAAATCCAGCACCTGACTGTCGCCGGTGTAGGCAAAACCTTTGCCGTCGGTGCCGATGCGATTCACCGCCGCCACGTAGCAGAGGTTCTCGATCGCCCGCGCAGGCAGCAAACGGTTCCAGTGCTGACGCCGTGCGCCTGGCCAGTTGGCGGTGTACAGCAACAGGTCGGTGTCCTGCGCGTCGCGACTCCACACCGGGAAACGCAGGTCGTAGCAAATCAGCGGCCGTACTCGCCAGCCCTTGAGCTCGAACTGCACCTGGCGCTCGCCCGGTGTGTAGTGGTTATGCTCGCCAGCCATGCGGAACAAATGACGCTTGTCGTAGTGCCAGACCTCCCCGTCCGGTCGCGCCCACAACAGACGATTGCGATGGCTGCCGTCGGCCGCCTGGACGATCACGCTGCCAGTGATCACCGCCTCCAGTTTCGCCGCCTGAACCCGCAACCATTTACTGGTCGGACCGTTTTCCGGCTCGGCAAGGGTCTCGGATTCCATGGAGAAACCGGTGGTGAACATCTCCGGCAGGATAATCAGGTCCGCCCCGCGCGCCTGTTCCAGCAACTGTTCGAAATGCTCAAGGTTGGCCTGTCGATCATGCCAGGCCAGCGTGGTCTGGATCAGCGCAATGGTCAGATTGGGCAATGCACTCAAATCACGCATAGTTTTTCCGCTGCTTCACGCAGGGTCTCCTCGCGCTTGGCGAAGCACAGTCGCACCAGGCGCTGGCCTTCGGGCGGCGTCTGGTAGAACACCGAGATTGGAATACTCGCGACGCCGTGTTCGCGGGTCATCCACAGCGCCATCTCGACGTCATTGAGGTCCGGGCGGATCTGCGAGTAATCGACCAGCTGGAAATAAGTACCGGTGACGCGGGTAAAACTAAAGCGCGACGGCATCAACAAATCGCAGAACAAGTCACGCTTGGCCTGATAGAACGCCGGCAGCTCTTCAACATGTTCCGGATGCTCGGCCATGTAGTCGGCCAGGGCGTATTGCAATGGCGTCACGCCGCAGAAACTGACGTATTGATGAACCTTGCGCAGTTCCGCCGTGAGGGCCGGTGGTGCAACCACGTAGCCGGTTTTCCAGCCGGTGACGTGATAGGTCTTGCCGAAGGAGCTGACCACGAAGGCGCGTTGATACAACTCTTCATGGGCCAATACGCTGACGTGAGGCACGCCATCGAATACCAGGTGTTCGTAGACCTCGTCGCTGATCACATAGATATCGCGATCACGAATCAAAGCCGCCAACTGATCCAGCTCGGCACGACTGATCAGTGCACCACTGGGGTTGTGCGGGCTATTGAGAATGATCATTCGCGTGCGCGGGCTCAGGGCTTCGCCGAGCTTCTGGAAGTCGATACTGAAATCATTCAGGCCCAATGGCACATGCACGCAACGACCACCGGCCAGCTCCACCGAAGGTTCGTAACTGTCATAGGCCGGGTCGAACACAATCACTTCGTCGCCGCTGTGGATAACGGCCTGGATGGCGCAGAAAATCGCCTGGGTTGCGCCGGGGGTGACGGTCACTTCGCTGTCGGCATCCACGGTGACGCCATAGCTGCGAGCAATCTTCGCCGATATTTGCTGACGCAACGCCGGCAAACCGGTCATCGGCGAATACTGGTTATGACCTTTGGCAATGTGGCGACCGACCGCATCGCACAGCGCCTGCGGGGCATCGAAATCGGGAAAACCCTGGGACAGATTCAGCGCGCCGGTTTGCGCCGCGAGCTGCGACATCTGAGTGAAGATGGTGATGCCGACATTCGGCAGCTTACTGGTGATCATCGGTGATTCCCTGCTCTACACCCGGCTCTAACGTCGGCGCGGGAGAGCCCGAGGATAGCCCAAACGGCGCCCATAAAAAAAGGGCGCTCTGGTAAGCACCCTCTTTATGACCGGGCCGTGTAGGAGCTGCCGAAGGCTGCGATCTTTTGATCTTGATCTTGAAAAGCAAGATCAAAAGATCGCAGCCTGCGGCAGCTCCTACAAGGTTGATCAATTACCCACGGTGATCACCTTGAATCAGCGCTTGTCGCGGCGCTTTTTGTCGGCTTTCTTGTGGTGCGACATCATGCGACGCTTCTTGTTGACCTGACGGTCGGTGAGCGAGTTCTTTTTGCTTTCGTACGGGTTCTCGCCGCCCTTGAACTCGATGCGGATCGGCGTACCGACCAGCTTCAAGACACGACGGTAAGTGTTTTCCAGATACCGCACGTAAGACTTCGGCACTTTCTCGATCTGGTTACCGTGAATCACGATAATCGGCGGGTTGGCACCACCCAAGTGGGCATAGCGCAGCTTGATCCGGCGGTTGTTGACCATCGGTGGCGCATGCTCGCCAACCGCATCTTCCAGGATCTGGGTCAGGCGGTTGGTTGGCCAGCGGGTAACCGCGGACTTGAACGAGTTCTGTACGGAAGCGTAGAGGTTGCCCACGCCAGTGCCGTGCAGTGCCGAGATGAAGTGGATGTCGGCGAAGTCAACGAAGAACAGGCGACGTTGCAGCTCGACTTTCACGAAGTCGCGCTCGCTCGGCGTCATGCCGTCCCACTTGTTGATCGCGATTACCAGTGCACGACCCGCTTCCAGGGCAAAGCCCAGCAAGTTGAGGTCGTGATCCACCACGCCTTCGCGGGCGTCCATCACGAAGATCACCACGTTGGCGTCTTTGATCGCTTGCAGGGTTTTGACCACGGAGAATTTTTCAACTTCTTCGTGGATCTTGCCGCGCTTGCGCACACCGGCGGTGTCGATCAGCGTGTACTTCTCGTCGTTACGCTCGAACGGGATGTAGATACTGTCGCGAGTGGTGCCGGGTTCGTCGTACACGATGACCCGGTCTTCACCGAGCATGCGGTTGACCAGGGTCGACTTGCCGACGTTCGGGCGGCCGATGATGGCGATCTTGATCCCGTCTTTTTCGCTTGGGCCAGGAATGCGCTTGGCTTCCTCGCCTTCGGCAACGATCTCTTCATCGCCTTCTTCCGGCTCTTCTTCGTCTTTCGGGAAGGTGCTCAGGGCGATTTCGAGCATTTGGGTGATGCCACGACCATGGGCGCCAGCGATCGGAATCGCGTGGCCCATGCCCAACGGGGCGAACTCGGCGCGGGCCATTTCAGGGTCGATGTTGTCGACCTTGTTGGCAACCACGTAAGAACGCTTGTTACGTTTGCGCAAATGCTCGGCGATCATCTGGTCGGCGGCGGTGAAACCGGCCTTGGCATCTACCAGGAACAGAACGACATCGGCTTCTTCAATGGCCAGCAGCGACTGCTCGGCCATTTTTTCGTCCATACCGTGCTCGTCACCGGAGATACCGCCGGTGTCGACCAGAATGTAGGAACGCCCTTGCCACTTGGCCTCACCGTATTGGCGATCACGGGTCAGACCGGACAAGTCGCCAACGATGGCGTCGCGAGTCCTGGTCAGGCGGTTGAACAAGGTGGATTTGCCGACGTTCGGTCGGCCCACCAGGGCGATTACGGGAACCATGCGGCTCTCCACTTCGTTATTTCAGAAAATACAAAAGCCGCTGCGAGGCAGCGGCTGGTGCTCGGGGCAATCACCGCGTGTATTTTTGTAGGAGCAGCCGGTCGACGCTCGATTGCTCGCGAAAAACGCCAAGACACCGCGTTTATCCAGGTCGCCAACGTAATCGTTGACGTCCATCGCGAGCAAGCTCGCTCCTACAGTCATACAAACGGTGAAGCCGCTTGGGATTAACCCAAGCATAGTCAAACCTTTACTTAATGGTCAGGGCTTCCAGCTTGCCACTGTTGCCATACACATAAATCGTGTCACCCACCACCAGCGGACGGGCACGCAGGCCGTCGCTGTCGATGCGTTCGCGGCCGACGAAACGACCGTCCACTTGACTCAGCAGGTGCAGGTAACCTTCCAGGTCACCGACTGCAACGTAGCTGGAGAACACTTCCGGAGCCGACAGTTGACGACGGGCCAGCGAATCGTTGCTCCACAAGGCTGTGGTGGAACGCTCGTCGACGCCTTCAACGGTGCCCGAAGACAGGCTCACGTAAACGTTACCGAAACCTTGGGCGACGCCGGCATAACTGGAAGCATCACGCTGCCACAGCTGACGACCGCTTTCCAGATCCAGTGCCGCAACGCGTCCCTGATAGCTGGCGACATACAGCGTGCCGCCGGACAGCAGCAAGCCACCGTCGATATCGACAACGCGCTCCAGTTCCGAACGACCTTGTGGAATCGCTACACGTTGTTCCCACACCGGCACGCCGTTGGAAATATCGAGAGCGACCACTTTACCGGTCGACAGGCCAGCCACCGCGAGGCGGTTGGTCACGATCGGCGCGCTGGTGCCGCGCAAGGTCAGGACCGCAGGCGTGCTGTCATACAACCAGCGCTGGCTGCCGGTGGCGGCATCCAGACCGATCAGACGGTCATCCTGAGTCTGGACCACCACAACGTCACCGTTGTTGGCCGGTGGAGCGAGCACTTCGCTCGACACGCGAGCGCGCCATTTCTGTTCACCATTGATCGCGTCCAGAGCAACGACTTCGCCTTTCAGCGTGCCGAACGTGACCAGACCGTAACCCACGCCCACGGCGCCGGAAACAGGCAGGTCAAGCTTCTTCTTCCATTTAACGTCGCCATTGCTGCGATCCATCGCCATCACCACACCGGTGACGTCGGCGGCATAAATGGTATCGCCATCGATCGCCGGGACCAGCATGTTGTAGGTTTCGCCCTGGCCATCACCGATCGAACGACTCCACTGCTTTTTCAGAACCACTTCTTCCTTGAAGTCGGTCAACTCGGCCGGTGGCAATTCTTTTTTTGCGTTGCTGCTGCAACCCGCGGCCAATATGACCAGAGCCAGCAATGCTGCATGTTTCCAACGAATCACGTCACGCATCCCCTTTAGCCAGGTCATCCAGCTTGATTTGTAGGCCACCGACTGCCGCTTCATCCGACAGTGCCGCCTTGGCTTTTTGGTACGCCGCGTTCGCTTCGTCAGTACGCCCCAGTTGCACCAGCAAATCGCCTTTGAGTTCTTCGCGAGTGGCCAGGAACGCCTTGTCTGCATCACCTTCGAGCAGTTTCAGGGCCTCGTCGGCCTTGTTCTGCGCGGCCAATACCTGCGCCAGGCGCTGACGGGCGATTTCACCCAGTGCCGGGTTAGCCGGTTTGGCAACGATCGCTTTCAGCTCGCTGACAGCGTCGTCCAGCTTGCCGCTGTCGACCGCGACTTTCGCCACGAACAGGCTGCCGTATTGCGCGTAAGCGGTGCCGCCGAACTCGCTGTTGAGCTTGGCGGCCAGGTCCGAAACCCGGGCTGCGTCAGGCTTACCGTCGGGCGTCAGCGTGGTTTCGAGCAATTGCTGATAGAGCATCGAAGCGCCTTGCGCCTGATTGTTCTGATACTTGTGAAAGGCCTGCCAGCCGAACACGATGACCAGCGCCAACAGGCCGCCAGTGACCAGGGGCTTGCCGTTGCGTGTCCACCAGTCCTTCAAATCCGCCAGCTGTTCGTCTTCGGTACTCGACACCCCAATACTCCTTAATCGCTAATTCGGCTGTTTTGACAGCTTCAACCCTGCACGACGCAGGTGGCCAGGTGTGCAGCAAGCGCATCCCAGGCAATGCTTTGTTGTTCGCCCTGGCCACGCAGGGGTTTGAAACCTACCACTTGCTGGGCCATTTCGTCGTCACCGAGGATCAGCGCGTACAGCGCACCGCTCTTGTCGGCCTTTTTGAACTGGCTTTTGAAGCTGCCGGCACCGGCATTGACTTGCAGGCGCAGGTTGGGCAATTGATCACGAACACGCTCACTCAAGGCCAGACCGGCAAGCTCTGCAGCTTCACCAAAGGCGCAGAGGTAGACGTCGACCTGACGGGAGATCTCTTCGGGGATTTGCTCCAGGGTTTCAAGCAGCAGCACCAAGCGCTCGATGCCCATGGCGAAACCAACGCCCGGGGTCGGCTTGCCGCCCATCTGCTCGACCAGACCGTCGTAACGACCACCGGCACACACAGTGCCTTGGGCGCCCAACTTGTCGGTGACCCATTCGAAAACGGTCTTGCTGTAGTAATCCAGCCCGCGAACCAGCTTCGGGTTGATCACATAAGGAATACCGGCGGCGTCCAGGCGAGCCTTGAGGCCTTCGAAGTGCACGCGGGACTCTTCGTCGAGGTAGTCGGCCATTTTTGGCGCGTCGACCAGCACGGCTTGAGTTTCAGCGTTCTTGGTGTCCAGAACCCGCAAAGGGTTTGTTTTCAGACGGCGCTGGCTGTCTTCGTCCAGCTTGTCCAGGTGGCCAGACAGGAACTCGACCAGGGCCTCGCGATAGCGACCGCGAGACTCGCTGGTGCCCAGGCTGTTGAGTTCGAGCTTGACCGCATCGCGGATACCCAGCTCGCCCCACAGGCGCCAGGTCAGCACAATCAGCTCGGCATCGATGTCCGGGCCATCCAGGTTGAAGACTTCGCAACCGATCTGGTGGAACTGGCGATAACGACCTTTCTGCGGACGCTCATGGCGGAACATCGGACCGATGTACCAGAGTTTCTGCACCTGCCCACCACCGGTGATCCCATGCTCAAGCACCGCACGCACGCAGGCGGCTGTGCCTTCAGGGCGCAGGGTCAGCGAATCGCCGTTGCGGTCGTCGAAGGTGTACATCTCTTTTTCGACGATGTCGGTCACTTCACCGATGGAACGCTTGAACAGCTCGGTGAATTCAACGATTGGCATGCGGATCTGCTTATAACCGTAGTTATCCAGCAGACGCGAGACGGTGCCCTCGAAATGACGCCACAGGGGGGTCTGCTCGGGCAGGATGTCGTTCATGCCACGAATGGCTTGCAGAGACTTGCTCACTATAAATCCTTAAATATGTTCGATCAGCCGCGAGCGATTACTGCTGCGTCGGCTTCGACCTTTTCGGCCGCTTTCTGGCGGATCAAGCGTTCAAGCTCATCCACCAGATTGTCATTCGTCAGTTTCTGCGACGGCTTGCCGTCGATGTAAATCAGGTTTGGCGTGCCGCCGGTCAAGCCGATATGGGCTTCCTTGGCTTCGCCCGGCCCGTTGACCACGCAACCGATGACCGCGACATCCAGCGGCACCAGCAGGTCTTCGAGGCGCCCTTCCAGCTCGTTCATGGTTTTGACCACATCGAAGTTCTGCCGCGAGCAGCTCGGGCAGGCGATGAAGTTGATACCACGGGAACGCAGGTGCAGGGATTTGAGAATGTCGTAGCCGACTTTCACTTCCTCGACCGGGTCGGCCGCCAACGAGATGCGAATAGTATCGCCAATCCCTTCGGCGAGCAGCATACCGAGGCCCACGGCGGATTTCACCGTGCCTGAACGCAAACCACCGGCTTCGGTGATGCCCAGGTGCAGCGGCTGGACGATTTCCTTGGCCAGCAAACGATAGGCTTCGACGGCCATGAACACGTCGGAAGCTTTCACGCTGACCTTGAAGTCCTGGAAGTTCAGGCGCTCAAGGTGCTCGACGTGACGCAGGGCAGACTCGACCAGCGCGGCCGGGGTCGGCTCGCCGTATTTCTTTTGCAGGTCTTTTTCCAGGGAACCGGCGTTGACGCCGATACGGATGGGGATCCCGCGATCACGGGCAGCATCGACCACCGCACGCACGCGGTCTTCACGACCGATATTGCCCGGGTTGATCCGCAGGCAATCAACACCCAGCTCGGCCACGCGCAAAGCGATCCGGTAGTCGAAGTGAATGTCGGCCACCAAGGGGACTTTGACCAGTTGCTTGATCTTGCCGAAGGCTTCGGCGGCGTCCATGTCCGGCACGGAAATGCGCACGATATCAACGCCAGCCGCTTCCAGGCGATTGATCTGGGCCACGGTGGCCGCCACGTCATTGGTGTCGCTGTTGGTCATGCTCTGCACAGCGATGGGCGCATCGCCGCCAACCGGGACGTTACCGACCCAGATCTTGCGGGATTCGCGACGTTTGATTGGAGATTCGCCGTGCATGACTTATTGACCCAACTTCAGGCGAGCGGTCTCGCCACTGGTGAACGGAGCGACATCGACCACCTGCCCGTTGTAGCGGACTTGCGCGCCACGGGCAAAGCCCAGACGCACGGAAAACGGTGGCTTGCCGCTGACGGAAACGTTTTCGCCTTTACGCTTGAGACCACTCAACAGCACCTTGCCAGCGCCATCGGTCACTTGCGTCCAGCAATCAGCGGTGAATTGCAGTTGAACCTGACCCTGGCCGGCCACTGGAGCCGCCGCTGGGGAAGCAGGAACGTTCGAAGCGGCCGGAGCGGTCACGACCGGGGCCGGTACCGCAGGAGCAGCCGGAGCCGGATTCGCTGGCGCCGGGACTACCGGAACAGCGCTGTGAACCGGCGCTGTGGGTGCAGGCGTAGTCGGTGCGGCAGCAGGCGGAGTTGCTTCAGCAGCGGCCGGTGCTGCGGTTGAAGTCTCGGCTTGCGGCAACGCGAGCGCAGTAGCGCCTTCGGCCTGACCTTCCGCGACGGCCTGGTCTTCCGGCTCGTCCAGCGGATGGATCTGCGTGGTGCCGTCGGCACCTTCAACTTCAACGTGTTCCGGGCTCAGGCTGGTCAAATCCTTGGTGCGCGACGAGGTTTGATCCTGCCACCAGACAAAACCACCGCCAATCACCGCGATCAGTAACAGCAGGCTGACAATTCGTAAAATGGTGTGGGACACCCGAACAGGTTCTTCGATACGACCCAGGCTGTGAACACTGCTGCCCTTGGAATCGGTTCCGGTGGATTGATCGAACTGCTGCACCAGCACGGTTTGATCCATGCCCAGCAACTTGGCGTACGCACGAATATAACCGCGAGCAAAGGTATGCCCAGGCAGCTTGTCGAATGCGCCGTTTTCCAGATTGCTCAGGGAATTGACGGTGAGGTTGAGCTTGAGGGCCACTTCGGCCAGCGACCAGCCATTGCTTTCGCGGGCCTGGCGCAGGGTCTCACCGGGGTTAACGCGATTCGCTGCTACAACTTCGGGATGCGCCGCTTTCATCATTGCTCCGACAGGTATTGCTGATATTCCGGCGTACCGGGATAGAGTCGTTTTAATTGCAGGCCAAAACTGGCGGCCTTGTCGCGATCTTCAAACACTTTTGCCAGCCGAACGCCGAGCAATAGACTACGTGCATTTTGTTCGGTGAGCAGGCTAAAACGGTCGTAATAGTCACGCGCGGGCACATAATGCCTGTCTTCGAAGGACAACTCAGCCATTTCCAGCAAAGCTCGTGGCTGTTGACGATTCAAACGCAGGGCTTTCTCCAGTTGCTGCTGGGCCAGATCACGCTGGCCAAGCTTCGAAGCGGTCATGCCAAGGTTCTCGAACACCCGTGAACGCTCAGGATACAGCGTATCGGCAGCGGCCTGTTCAAAGCGCTCGTAGGCCTCTTTGTAACGTTTTTCTTCGAAAAGAAAACTACCGTAGTTGTTGAGGATTCGCGCATCGGACGGACGGGAAGACAGCGCCTTGCGAAAATGCTGGTCCGCCAGCTCCGGCTCCATCTCGGCCTGGAACACCAGGCCCAGCGCCGCATTGGCGTCCGGATCCGAATCATCCAGATCCAGCGCTTTCTTCAACGGAACCTTGGCGCGCTCGGTCATGCCTTGCTGCAAGTACCCCAAGCCCAACTGCACATAGGCAGTACGCGCTTCATCACGGCCCTTGCTGGTCTTCATCGGGTTGAAATCGCCCGACAGGACACAACCAGCACAGAGGCTGGCCAACAGCAACAGCAGCGCAAAGCGCAGGGACATTGAGATCCTCTCTTAATTATTGTTCGCAGCGTTCTGTGCGATATCGTTTTCGGCGCTTAACTCGCGCACGGCGATATAACGCTCGCTGCGACGGGTGCGATCCAGCACCTGTCCTACCAATTGGCCACACGCGGCATCGATGTCTTCACCGCGAGTGGTGCGGACAGTGACATTGAAGCCTGCATGGTGAAGCTGATCCTGGAAACGGCGAATCGCATTGTTGCTCGGGCGCTCGTAACCGGAATGCGGGAACGGGTTAAACGGAATCAGGTTGATCTTGCACGGAATGTTCTTGAGCAACTCGATCATTTCGACCGCGTGTTCGACCTTGTCGTTAATGTCCTTGAGCAAGGTGTACTCGATGGTCAGCACGCGCTTCTCGCCCAGGGACGACATGTAACGCTGGCACGACTCGAGCAGCATCTTAAGCGGGTATTTCTTGTTGATCGGCACCAATTGGTTACGCAATGCGTCATTAGGTGCGTGCAGCGACAACGCCAGGGAGACGTCGATGTGCTTGGACAGCTCATCGATCATCGGCACCACGCCCGAAGTGGACAGGGTCACGCGGCGCTTGGAAATCCCGTAGCCCAGGTCATCCATCATCAGATGCATGGCGGCCACGACGTTGTCGAAGTTCAGCAGCGGCTCGCCCATGCCCATCATCACCACGTTGGTGATGGCACGGTCGGCGGTCGCCGGGATGCTGCCGAACGATTTATTGGCAATCCACACCTGGCCGATGACTTCGGCGGCGGTGAGGTTGCTGTTGAAACCTTGCTTGCCGGTGGAGCAGAAACTGCAATCCAGGGCACAGCCTGCCTGGGACGAAACGCACAAAGTGCCGCGTTTGCCCTGGGGAATGTAGACGGTCTCGACGCAGCTGCCGGACGCCACGCGCACCACCCACTTACGGGTGCCGTCGGTGGAGATGTCCTCGCTGACAACTTCGGGGCCGCGAACTTCGGCAATAACCTTGAGCTTGTCGCGCAAGGCCTTGCTGACGTTCGTCATGGCGTCGAAATCATCGACACCAAGGTGGTGAATCCATTTCATTACCTGACCGGCACGGAAACGCTTCTCCCCGATTGAGTCGAAGAATTTTTCCATTTCCAGCTGAGTCAGACCCAGCAGGTTGGTTTTTACAGTCGATGTAGTCATGGATTCACCTTCACTCTTAAGCCAATGCTTAGCGAGTGGTTACTTCAGTAGCTGCGAAGAAGTACGAGATTTCGCGAGCAGCAGCGGCTTCGGAGTCCGAACCGTGTACAGCGTTGGCGTCGATCGAGTCAGCGAAGTCAGCGCGGATGGTGCCGGCAGCAGCTTCTTTAGGGTTGGTAGCGCCCATCAGCTCACGGTTCAGAGCGATGGCGTTTTCGCCTTCCAGAACCTGAACAACAACCGGACCGGAGATCATGAAAGCAACCAGGTCGTTGAAGAAACCACGAGCGCTGTGCTCAGCGTAGAAGCCTTCAGCTTCGGCTTTGGACAGCTGCTTCAGTTTCGAAGCTACAACGCGCAGGCCAGCTTTTTCGAAACGAGTGGTGATCTCGCCGATAACGTTTTTTGCAACAGCGTCAGGCTTGATGATGGAGAAAGTACGTTGAACAGCCATGGTGTAACTCCAGAAACGGTAATTTGTGAAAAATTAAACCCGCGAATTATACGCGGGTTCTTGGGTATTGCCTAACGGCGTGAAGGTCGCGACCTCTGCCTTCTGTAGGAGCTGCCGAAGGCTGCGATCTTTTGATCTGCGCTTGGGACTCAAGCGGCATTGGAAAAGATCGCAGCCTCGCTTCGCTTGTCAGCTCCTACGCTTCGTCGATCCAGGCGGCCTGAATGGCTTCAAGCACCTTCTCGCCACCGCGGGTCGGATCATCGCTGAACTCCGGCAATGCCAGCACCCATTGGTGCAGATCGACGAAGTTCACGTAATGCGGATCCACATCCGGCTTGGATTCAGCCAGCTGGATCGCGATTTCCAGCACATCAACCCATTTCAGACTCATGTCAGTTCCCCGGAAATCAGTGCGGCGCTTCGGCTGCGTGGTTGAGCGAGTATTTCGGAATTTCGACGGTCAGGTCTTCAGTCCCGACGATCGCCTGACAGCCTAGACGCGATTGCGCTTCCAGCCCCCAGGCCCGATCAAGAAAATCTTCTTCCAGCTCATCCGCTTCTTCCAGCGAGTCAAAACCTTCACGAATGATGCAGTGACACGTGGTACAGGCGCAGACGCCGCCACAGGCGCTTTCCATCTCGATATGGTGCTCATGGGCCAACTCGAGAATGGATATACCGGGCTCAGCCTCCACAACCATGCCGTCCGGGCAAAACTTATCGTGTGGCAGAAAAATGACCTGCGGCATCAGTTATCCTCGATTTCATTCAGGTTGCGCCCCGCCAGGGCGGCTTTCACCGTCGAGTCCAGGCGGCGGGCAGCAAAGGCATCGGTCACCTGCGACAGACGCTTGGTCTGCTGCTCGATGGCGTAACCATCGGTGCCTTTCATCAATTCAGTCAGTTCCTGCATCTGCAGCTCGATGACCATGCGTTCTTCGGCGTCAAGCAAGCGCTCGCCATCGACATCGAGGGCACCCTGCACCGCTTCGATCAGGCGCTGGGCATCGACCTGCTGCTCACGCAGTACACGGGCGACCTTGTCATCATTGGCGTGCTGGAACGATTCCTTGAGCATCTTGGCGATTTCGCCGTCGGTCAGACCGTAGGACGGCTTGACCTGGATGCTGGCTTCGACGCCCGAACCCAACTCGCGGGCCGAGACACTGAGCAGGCCGTCGGCATCGACCTGGAAGGTCACACGAATCTTCGCCGCACCGGCCACCATCGCTGGAATGCCGCGCAATTCAAAGCGTGCCAGGGAGCGGCAGTCGCTGATCAGCTCGCGCTCACCTTGCAAGACCTGGATCGCCATGGCCGACTGGCCATCTTTGTATGTTGTGAAATCCTGGGCGCGGGCAACAGGGATGGTGGTGTTGCGCGGAATCACCTTCTCCATCAGGCCGCCCATGGTTTCCAGCCCCAGGGACAACGGAATCACGTCGAGCAGCAGCAATTCGCCGCCGTCACGCTTGTTGCCAGCCAATGTATCGGCCTGGATCGCAGCACCAATGGCCACCACTTGATCCGGATCGATTTCGGTCAGCGGTTCGCGACCGAAGGCTTCAGCCACCGCTTCACGAACGCGAGGTACGCGAGTCGAGCCGCCAACCATGACCACCGCGTGCACGTCTTCCAGTTCGACACCGGAATCGCGCACTGCACGGCGACAGGCTTTCAGACTACGGGCGACCATCGGCTCGATCAGCGCATTAAAGGCTTCGCGGGTCAGCTCGGCCTTCCAGTCGCCATGAGCAACCTCGACGACCGCGACATGAGTCAGGGCTTCTTTGGCCGCGCAGGCGATTTGCAACAGATTGCGTTGCGCCCCCGGATCGAGGTCAGCAGAAAGACCGGCGCTCTCGATGATCCAGCCGGCAATCGCATGGTCAAAGTCATCGCCGCCCAGGGCGCTGTCGCCACCGGTTGCCAGAACCTCAAACACACCGCCGGTCAGGCGCAGAATTGAAATATCGAACGTACCACCGCCCAGGTCATAAATGGCGACCAGGCCTTCAGCGTGCTGATCGAGACCGTAAGCCACGGCGGCGGCGGTCGGCTCATTGAGCAAACGCAGCACGTTCAGACCCGCCAGCTTGGCCGCATCCTTGGTTGCTTGGCGCTGAGCATCGTCGAAATACGCCGGGACGGTGATCACTGCACCGACCAGCTCGCCGCCCAACGTCGCTTCGGCGCGCTGACGCAACACCTTGAGGATATCGGCGGAGACTTCGACCGGACTTTTCGGCCCCTGGATCGTGTCGATGAACGGCATGTGCGATTCGCCACCGACAAAGCGGTACGGCAGTTGATCGCCCAATTGCTTGACGTCGGACAGACCACGACCCATCAAGCGCTTGACCGACAGCACAGTGTTCAAAGGATCGGTAGCGGCAGCCAGCTTGGCCGACTCGCCCACTTCGACACGATCGGCGTGATAGCGCACGGCAGACGGCAGGATGACCTGCCCGTCAGCGTCGGCCAGAGGCTCGGAAAGACCACTGCGCAATGCAGCGACCAGCGAATTGGTAGTGCCCAAGTCGATCCCCACAGCCAGACGACGCTGGTGCGGTTGAGGACTTTGGCCGGGTTCGGCGATCTGCAGTAGGGCCATCGTTATCAGGACTTATCTGTATATCAAGCGTGCGACCGGAGCGGCACTGGGTTAATCGTCGAGGCGCTCTTCTAACTGGCGCACTTCGTAGGTGAGCTTGTCGAGGAACTGCATGCGACGCATCAGGCGTTCGGCCTGCTCACGTTGCACTGCATCATCCCAACAGGCTGCGAAGCTTTCGTTCAGCTCATCCTGAGCAGCCTTCAGGCGGCGCTTGAACGTGGCGATACCCGCCATGTCGGCGCTGTCTTGCAGGTCTTCGAGCTCTTCACGCAACTCCATTTGCTGCAGAAGAAACTCCGGATCATGCACCGTGACCTCCAGCGGCAGCTCATGACCGCCCAGGGCGAGCAGGTATCGCGCGCGCTTTGGGGGACTTTTGAGCGTCTGATAGGCCTCGTTGAGGCTCGCGGATTGCTCTAGCGCCAGCCGCTGCTCGCGCTCGGAAGCGTCTGCAAAGCGGTCCGGATGAACACCGCGCGCCAACTCACGGTAGCGCGTGGCCAACTGTTCGAGATCCAGACGGAAACTCGGCTGCAGTTCAAATAAAGCGAAATGACAAGGAGTACCCACGAGCAGCCTCAGATATTGAAGCTTTCGCCGCAGCCACATTCACCGCGCACGTTGGGATTGTTGAACTTGAAGCCTTCGTTCAACCCTTCCTTGACGAAATCGAGTTCAGTGCCGTCCAGGTAGGCCAGGCTTTTCGGGTCGATGATCACTTTCTCGCCGTGACTTTCGAACACCTGATCCTCTGCAACCACCTCGTCGACGAACTCCAGCACGTAGGCAAGGCCGGAACAGCCTGTGGTGCGAACACCCAGGCGAATCCCTTCACCTTTGCCGCGCCCGTTGAGGGAGCGCCGCACGTGTTGAGCAGCCGCTTCTGTCATGCTGATAGCCATCGGTGACTCCTTACTCGTCGCCAAATCTTGAAATTCAGATCAAGCCTTTCTTCTGCTTGTAGTCGCGAACGGCCGCTTTGATAGCGTCTTCAGCGAGTACGGAGCAGTGAATTTTTACTGGCGGCAGGGCCAGTTCTTCGGCCAGCTGAGTGTTTTTGATGGTCTCTGCTTCATCCAGAGTCTTGCCTTTCATCCACTCGGTCGCCAGGGAGCTGGAAGCGATAGCCGAACCGCAACCGTAGGTCTTGAACTTGGCATCTTCGATGATGCCTTGCTCGTTGACCTTGATTTGCAGGCGCATCACGTCGCCGCACGCCGGCGCGCCGACCATGCCGGTGCCGACATCCGGGTCTTCCGCGTCCATCTTGCCGACGTTACGCGGGTTTTCGTAGTGGTCGATGACCTTTTCGCTGTAAGCCATGATTCTTAATCCTCACTCATCAGAGAGTCGCTCTTTGAGCCCTGCAAACCGCAGTTTTACAGGGCCGGTTCGCGGCGACTTGAAATCAGTGTGCCGCCCATTCGATTTTCGAAATGTCGACACCGTCTTTGTACATGTCCCACAGCGGCGACAGAGTGCGCAGCTTGGTAACAGCCTCGCAGACTTTCTGCGCGGCGTAGTCGATTTCTTCTTCGGTGGTGAAACGGCCGAAGGTGAAACGAATAGAGCTATGTGCCAGTTCGTCGTTGCGGCCCAGGGCGCGCAGTACGTACGAAGGCTCAAGCGAAGCCGAGGTGCAGGCCGAACCGGACGAAACCGCCAGATCCTTGAGCGCCATGATCAGCGACTCGCCTTCAACATAGTTGAAGCTCAGGTTCAGGTTGTGCGGTACACGGGCGGTCATGCTGCCGTTGACGTACAGCTCTTCCAGGCCTTCGACCTGCTTGAAGAAACGGTCGCTCAAGGCTTTGATGCGCACGTTCTCGGCAGCCATGTCTTCCTTGGCTACGCGGAAGGCTTCGCCCATGCCGACGATCTGGTGGGTCGCCAGGGTACCGGAACGCATGCCACGTTCGTGACCACCGCCATGCATGGTCGCTTCGATGCGCACACGCGGCTTGCGGCTGACGTACAGTGCGCCGATGCCTTTAGGGCCGTAGGTTTTGTGGGCAGAGAACGACATCATGTCGACTTTCAGCTTCGACAGATCGATGTCGACCTTGCCGGTGGACTGAGCCGCATCGACGTGGAACAGGATGCCCTTGGAACGGGTCAGTTCGCCGATGGCTGCGATGTCGTTGATGGTGCCGATTTCGTTGTTCACGTGCATGACCGACACCAGGATGGTGTCGTCACGCAGGGCTGCTTCGATCATCTCTGGCGTGACCAGACCGTCAGTGCGAGGCTCGAGGTAGGTCACTTCGAAACCTTCGCGCTCCAGTTGGCGCATGGTGTCGAGGACAGCCTTGTGCTCAATCTTGGTGGTGATCAGGTGCTTGCCTTTGGTGGCATAGAAATGCGCCGCACCCTTGATTGCCAGGTTGTCGGATTCGGTGGCGCCGGAGGTCCAGACGATTTCACGCGGATCGGCGTTAACCAGGTCAGCGACCTGACGACGAGCGTTTTCGACGGACTCTTCAGCTTTCCAGCCGAACACGTGGGAACGGGACGCCGGGTTACCGAAGTTTCCGTCAACCAGCAGGCACTCACTCATTTTTTGCGCGACACGCGGATCAACCGGGGTGGTCGCAGAGTAATCAAGGTAAATCGGCAATTTCATGGACTATCTCCTAAATCAGGCTGGCTGGCGTGCCGCTAGCTCTTTGGCTGTCATTCGACGGCGGACGCTTCAATCTTGTCCAGGCGTGGCGCCTTGCTGTTGCAACGGCGCTGATCCTGACGCTGGGCTACTTCTTGCACCTCACGGCGAGTGACAAGGTCAGCCAAGCTGATACCGCTCAGAAATTCGTGAATCTGCAGGCTCAGATCGCACCACAAGTGGTGAGTCAGACAGGTGTCGCCTTGATGGCAATCACCTTGGCCCTGGCATTTGGTTGCATCGACCGATTCGTTCACCGCATCGATCACCTGGGCGACCTGGATGCCCTGCATGTCGCGGGACAGTTGGTAGCCGCCGCCCGGACCACGGACGCTGGACACCAGATTGCTGCGGCGCAATTTGGCGAAAAGCTGCTCGAGGTAGGACAGGGAGATGCCTTGGCGCTCGGAGATATCGGCCAGGGACACCGGCCCGTGCTGCGCGTGCAACGCCAGGTCAAGCATGGCGGTTACGGCGTATCGGCCTTTTGTAGTCAGTCGCATGGACAATTACCACGGAGTTCGGAATGAGGCGAGTATGCAATTCCCGAGTATTTAAGTCAACTATAAGACCTAGTACTTTAGTCAGGATTAGCCGCAAAAGAGCGCGCGCATCATAGCAGGGACTGCGGCTTAATGGCACACCGCTGAGCGCAGTGCCATTGTCTGAATGCGACGCGCTGCTGCCTGCGACGTCCGGATGCGACCTGTGCAGGAGCTGCCGCAGGCTGCGATCTTTTGATCTTGTTTTTTAAAATCAAAGTCAAAAGATCGCAGCCTGCGGCAGCTCCTACATGAGCATCATCCGGCCTTGGTTTCGTCTTTGTCTTTTACGCAGGCGAAGTCTTCTTCGCGCAGTTCAGGCAGATCCTTGGCGCAGTAGTTGCTGCCCAGGTCCTTCAAGGCACCGCACATTCCTTCCAGGCGACCATCCACGGCCTGCAGGTGGTCAAGCAATTGGTTGATGGCGCGAGCCACCGGGTCAGGCATATCTTCGCCGACACCGTAGGCATCAAAACCGATCTTCTCGGCCATCGCCTTGCGCTTGGCATCCACCTCATCATCGGACTTGACGATAATCCGCCCCGGAATCCCGACCACCGTCGCCCCTGCCGGAACAGCCTTGGTCACCACGGCATTGGAACCGACCTTGGCTCCCGCACCCACGGTAAACGGGCCGAGCACCTTGGCGCCCGCCCCCACTACCACGCCATCTTCAAGTGTCGGGTGACGTTTGCCCTTGTTCCAACTGGTCCCGCCCAACGTCACGCCCTGATAAAGGGTGACATCGTTGCCGATCTCCGCCGTTTCACCGATGACGATGCCCATGCCATGGTCAATAAAGAAGCGACGACCGACTTTGGCGCCCGGATGAATCTCGATCCCGGTCAACCAGCGACCGAAGTTCGACACCAGTCGCGCCAGCCATTTCAACTCTGCGCGCCACAAGGCCGACGACAGGCGATGGATCCAGATGGCGTGCATGCCCGGATAGCAAGTCAGGACTTCAAAAGCGTTACGCGCCGCCGGGTCTCGATGGAATACGCTCTGGATATCTTCACGCAAACGCTCAAACATCATTAATCCTTCCGCTTTAGAAGCTCGCCACGGGCCGCTTTTTGGGTTTCCGTGAGGATGCCACGCAATATATTCATTTCCGCCCGGCTGACCGAGCTACGTCCGTACAACCGGCGCAGGCGCGCCATCAAATGCCGTGGCTTTTCCGGATCGAGGAATTCAATGGCCACCAGGGTTTGCTCCAGGTGCTCATAGAATCGCTCCAGCTCATCCATGGTCGCCAGTTCACCACTCTTGGTGGACGCCACTTCATCCTTCTCGACTTTGCTTGGCTGGCCTTGAGCTGCCAGCCAGGACATGCGCACTTCATAACTCAACACCTGCACCGCTGCCCCAAGGTTCAGCGAACTGAACTCAGGGTCTGATGGGATGTGCACGTGATAATGACATCGCTGCAGCTCTTCATTGGTCAGGCCGGAATCTTCACGACCGAACACCAAGGCAATCTCGGCGCCCTGCGCGGCCTCCTCGACGACCTTCACACCGCATTCGCGGGGGTCGAGCAACGGCCACGGAATGCGACGATCACGGGCGCTGGTACCCAGCACCAGATTGCAGCCGACCAAGGCATCTTCCAAGGTGGCGACGACTTGCGCGTTTTCAAGGATGTCACCGGCACCAGAAGCGCGAGCATCGGCCTCGTGATGCGGGAACAACCGCGGTTCGACCAGCACCAGCCGCGACAGGCCCATGTTCTTCATGGCACGCGCAGCCCCGCCGATATTCCCGGGATGGCTGGTATTGACCAGGACGACACGAATGTTATGCAGCAAGGGAGGCGCTCTCGAACACAGTTAAGGGGAGCAGAATCTTACAGCTCAACCTACCGTTAAGCTATGAAAGCGAACACCGACCTTCACCTGTAGAAACTTTCTGATAGAATGCCCGGCTTTCTTTAACAACCTTAGGTGACACATCCATGCAGCCCATGCTGAATATCGCGCTGCGCGCCGCCCGCAGCGCCAGTGAATTGATCTTCCGCTCCATCGAGCGCCTGGATACCATCAAGGTCGACGAAAAAGACGCCAAGGATTACGTATCCGAGGTGGATCGCGCCGCCGAGCAGAAAATCATCGACGCGCTGCGCAAGGCCTACCCGAATCACTCGATCATGGGTGAAGAAACCGGCATGCACGCCGGTACCGGTATCGAAGGCGAAGAATACCTGTGGATCATCGATCCGCTGGACGGCACCACCAACTTCCTGCGTGGCATTCCTCACTTCGCTGTCAGCATCGCCTGCAAATACCGCGGTCGCCTGGAACACGCCGTTGTTCTGGACCCGGTTCGCCAGGAAGAATTCACCGCCAGCCGTGGTCGCGGCGCCCAACTGAACGGTCGTCGCCTGCGCGTCAGCGGTCGCACCAGCCTGGACGGCGCACTGCTGGGTACCGGCTTCCCGTTCCGTGACGACCAAATGGACAACCTCGACAACTACCTGGGCATGTTCCGCGCCCTGGTTGGCCAGACTGCCGGTATCCGCCGTGCTGGCTCGGCGAGCCTGGACCTGGCCTACGTGGCCGCCGGCCGCTTCGACGCCTTCTGGGAGTCGGGCCTGTCCGAGTGGGACATGGCTGCAGGCGCCCTGCTGATCCAGGAAGCTGGCGGTTTGGTTAGCGACTTCACCGGCGGTCACGACTTCCTTGAGAAAGGCCACGTCGTTGCCGGCAACACCAAGTGCTTCAAAGCAGTCCTGACGGCCATCCAGCCGCACCTGCCAGCCTCGCTGAAACGCTAAGCGACCGGCCACAAAAAAGCACCCCGCGGGGTGCTTTTTTTATGCCTGGAATTTGATCCCGAAAACACCACAGATCCCTGTGGGAGCGAGCTTGCTCGCTCCCACAGGGGGTGGTGGTGGCAGGGCATAATTTTCAGGTACAAAAGGTAATACCAGTCAATTAAGCCGCAACGCTATTTGTAGCAGCTGGCGAAGCCTGCGTTCGGCTGCGCAGCAGTCGTGAAATCAGGCGGCGCGATGTTTCAGGAATACCTCGCGCTCAGGTTTTACGACTGCTACGCAGCCGAACGCAGGCTTCGCCAGCTGCTACCAAGAGCGTGTTTCGCCTGAGATCTCTTAACTGACAGGCATTACCCCGCAGGGTGCTTTTTTTATGCGTGCCCCCAAGGACGCCATCGAACAAATGTGGGAGCGAGCCTGCTCGCGAATGCGGTGTATCAGCCACCATCATTGCTGGATGTGATGACGCTTTCGCGAGCAGGCTCGCTCCCACAGGGGATCGCTGGTGGGGCATATATTCTAGGCACTAAAAAAGCACCCCGCGGGGTGCTTTTTTCGAATATTAACCTGAGCCGCTTACTGATTCTGCCCGTTCTGGGACAAGATCAGCTTACCTTCCTTGTCGACCGGAATCTGGTTGCCCGGATCGCGATCCATCCGCACTTTGCCTTCCTTGCCGTCCAGCGAGTAACGGACGTCGTAGCCAACAACCTTGTCGCTGATGTCATTCACGGTGTTACAGCGAGTTTGCATCGTGGTGGTGGTATCACGATTCTGCATGCCTTCCTGGACCTTGTTACCGGCATAACCGCCGCCAACTGCGCCCGCTACGGTGGCAATCTTCTTGCCATTGCCGCCACCGATCATGTTACCCAGCAAACCACCACCAACCGCACCGACGACGGTACCGAGGATCTGGTGCTCATCTTTGACCGGCGCTTGCCGAGTCACTGCTACATCCTTGCAAACTTCACGTGGCGTCTTGATCTGTGTCTTGACCGGTTCAACGGCCAGAACTTGCGCATACTCAGGGCCGCTTTTTTTAACCAGGCTGTAGGTGGCAACAGCACCGCCGGCCGTCACACCAACAGCACCCAATACCGCACCAACCAGCATCGACTTGTTCACATGAACCTCCTTACCATCACATGCGGGACATGCCCGCGCTTCTCCCAGCCTTGGAGCACAAAAAAAGGCGCGAGTTCAACTCGCGCCTTTTTTGGCTGACAACTGGAAAGCGATGGCCGTTATGGACGGTCGTCGACTTCCTTCTCGGTAGCCGCAGGAGGAATCAGATCCTCGCTGTTCAGGTTCAGCCAGATCAACACCACGTTCGCGATGTAGATCGACGAGTAGGTACCCGCCAAAACACCGATAAACAGGGCGATCGAGAAGCCGAACAGGTTGTCGCCACCAAAGAACAGCAGTGCCGAGATCGCCAGCAAGGTGGAGATCGACGTCGCCATGGTCCGCAGCAGGGTTTGCGTGGTCGAGATGTTGATGTTCTCGATCAGGCTCGCCTTGCGCAGAACACGGAAGTTCTCACGAACCCGGTCAAATACCACGATGGTGTCGTTGAGCGAGTAACCGATGATCGCCAGTACCGCCGCCAGCACTGTCAGGTCGAAAGTGATCTGGAAGAACGACAGGATACCGACGGTCACGACCACATCGTGGATCAGCGAAACGATGGCGCCGACCGCAAACTTCCACTGAAAGCGGAAAGCCAGGTAGATCAGGATGCCACCCAGCGCCATCAGCATGCCGAGGCCGCCCTGGTCGCGAAGTTCTTCACCGACCTGCGGGCCGACGAACTCGACACGCTTGACCACCGCCGGGTTATCGCCGCCGACTTTCTTCAACGCATCGGCCACCTGGTGACCCAGTTGCGGATCTGCACCCGGCATACGCACCAGCAGGTCGGTGGTTGCACCGAAGCTCTGCACGATGGCTTCGTGATAGCCCGCTGTAACCAGTTGCTCACGCACCTTGGTGACGTCGGCCGGACGCTCGTAGGTCAGCTCAATGAGCGTACCGCCGGTGAAGTCCAGGCCCCAGTTCATGCCCTTGTGGAAGCAGCTGAACAACGCCAGTGCGGTAAGGAACAATGTGACGCCGAACGCAAAGTTGCGAACGCCCATGAAGTTGATTGTACGTAACATGGCAGCCCCTTAAATCCACAACTTCTTGAAGTCACGACCGCCGAAGATCAGGTTGACCATCGCGCGGGTCACCATGATGGCCGTGAACATCGAGGTAAAGATCCCGAGGGACATGGTCACTGCGAAGCCTTTGACCGGGCCTGTGCCCATCGCAAAGAGAATCCCGCCGACCAACAGTGTTGTCAGGTTGGCGTCGAGAATCGCGGTGAATGCCCGGCCGAAGCCTTCGTTGATTGCCCGCTGTACGGTCATGCCCGCAGCGATCTCTTCACGTATCCGCGAGAAGATCAGTACGTTGGCGTCGACCGCCATACCCATGGTCAATACGATACCGGCGATACCCGGCAGGGTCAGCGTTGCACCCAACAGCGACATCAGGGCCAGCAGCAACACCATGTTCACGGCCAGAGCGACAGTGGCGATGATGCCGAAGAAGCGGTAGATGGCGATGATGAACAGCGAGACAAACAGCATGCCCCACAGCGATGCATCGATACCTTTGGTGATGTTGTCGGCACCCAGGCTCGGGCCAATGGTGCGCTCTTCAGCGAAGTACATCGGTGCGGCCAGACCACCGGCACGCAGCAGCAGCGCCAGTTCGGACGATTCGCCCTGACCGTTCAGGCCAGTGATGCGGAACTGGGCACCCAGTGGCGACTGGATAGTCGCCAGACTGATGATCTTCTTCTCTTCTTTAAACGTTTGAACCGCGACGTCTTTCTCGACACCATCGACCAATTGCTTGGTGTAAGTGGTGATCGGACGCTGTTCGATGAAGATCACCGCCATGCTGCGACCGACGTTGCTGCGAGTCGCACGACTCATCAGCTCGCCACCATGACCATCCAGACGGATGTTCACTTCTGGCGTGCCGTGCTCGCCGAAGCCAGCCTTGGCGTCAGTCACCTGGTCACCGGTGATGATCAGGCCACGCTCGATCTGTGCAGGCGGACGCTTGCCTTCACGGAACTCGAAGGTTTCGGAAGTGGCTTTCGACGCACCCGGCTCAGCGGCCAGACGGAACTCAAGGTTGGCCGTCTTGCCGAGGATACGCTTGGCTTCTGCGGTGTCCTGCACGCCCGGCAGCTCAACCACGATGCGGTTGGCGCCCTGACGCTGAACAATCGGTTCGGCAACACCCAGCTCGTTGACGCGGTTACGGACCGTGGTCAAGTTCTGCTTGATGGAGTATTCACGGATTTCCGCCAGCTTGGCCGGGGTCATCGCCAGACGCAGCACCGGTTGACCATTCAGATCGGCCGGAACAATGTCGAAATCGTTGAAGTTCTTGCGGACCACCGCACGGGCCTGTTCGCGGGCATCTTCATCAGTGAAGCCCAACTGAATGGCGCCATTGAGTTGCGGCAGGCTGCGATAGCGCAGTTTCTCTTTACGCAACAGACTCTTGACGTCGCCTTCGTAGACTTTCAGGCGTGCGTCGAGGGCTTTGTCCATGTCCACTTCCAGCAGGAAGTGCACACCACCGGACAAGTCCAGGCCCAGCTTCATCGGGTGCGCGCCAAGGCTGCGCAGCCATTGCGGGGTGGTTTGTGCCAGGTTCAGTGCAACGACGTAGTCATCACCCAATGCCTTGCGCACGACGTCTTTGGCAGGCAGCTGGTCTTCAGCCTTGGTCAGACGAATCAGACCGCCCTTGCCATTTGCGGCCAGAGTGGCAGCCTTGACGTTGATCCCGGATTCCTTGAGCGCTGTGCTCACACGATCCAGATCAGCCTGATTGACCAACAGCGCAGTACTTGCACCGCTGACCTGAATGGCCGGGTCATCAGGATATAAATTGGGAGCGGAATAAATCAGACCGACCGCCAGCACCGCCAGGATCAGAATGTATTTCCACAGAGGGTATTTGTTCAGCATCACGCCGCCCGCTTATGACGCGGGGCGCCTTGCGCGCCCCGTCGATTGAGTAGAAGTTGGAACTTAGATCGCTTTCAGCGTGCCTTTTGGCAGCGTGGCGGCAATGGCGCCCTTCTGGAACTTCATTTCGACAGTGTCGGAAACTTCCAGAACAACGAAATCGTCAGCCACTTTAGTGATCTTGCCGGCGATACCACCGGTGGTCACAACTTCGTCACCTTTTTGCAGGCTGCCCAGCAGGTTCTTCTGCTCTTTGGCGCGCTTGGCCTGTGGACGCCAGATCATCAGGTAGAAGATGACCAGGAAGCCGACCAGGAAAATCCACTCAAAGCCGCCGCCCATAGGGCCTGCCGCAGGTGCAGCAGCATCAGCCATGGCATTAGAGATAAAAAAGCTCATTTAGCACTCCAGTTGCAAATGTTGAATCTTGGGGTCAGAAAACTCAGTCCAAAGGCGGAACAGGTAACCCGCGTTTGGCGTAGAAGGCATCGACAAAGGCGGCCAATGTACCCTGTTGAATAGCCTCGCGCAAACCAGCCATAAGCACCTGGTAATGGCGCAAATTGTGGATGGTATTCAACATGCTACCCAGCATTTCGCCGCACTTGTCCAGATGGTGCAGATAAGCACGGGAGAAGTTCTGGCAGGTGTAGCAATCGCAGGTCGGATCGAGCGGCGAATCATCATGGCGATGGAACGCGTTTCGGATCTTGAGCACGCCGGTATCGATGAACAGATGCCCATTGCGGGCATTACGGGTTGGCATCACGCAATCGAACATGTCCACACCGCGGCGCACACCCTCAACCAGATCTTCCGGTTTGCCAACGCCCATAAGGTAACGAGGTTTGTCAGCCGGCATCTGACCCGGTAGGTAATCCAGCACCTTGATCATTTCGTGCTTGGGCTCGCCCACCGACAGACCGCCGATGGCCAAGCCGTCGAAGCCAATCTTGTCGAGGCCTTCCAGGGAGCGCATGCGCAAATCCTGGTGCATACCGCCCTGAACGATGCCGAACAGCGCCGCCGTATTGTCGCCATGAGCATTTTTCGAACGCTGCGCCCAACGCAACGACAGCTCCATGGACACCCGCGCGACGTCTTCGTCGGCCGGGTACGGGGTGCACTCATCGAAAATCATCACGATGTCCGAGCCCAGGTCACGCTGGACCTGCATCGATTCTTCCGGCCCCATGAACACTTTGGCACCATCAACCGGAGAGGCGAAAGTCACGCCCTCCTCCTTGATCTTGCGCATCGCGCCCAGGCTGAACACCTGGAAACCGCCTGAGTCTGTAAGAATCGGGCCTTTCCACTGCATGAAATCGTGCAGGTCGCCGTGCTTCTTGATCACTTCGGTGCCAGGACGCAGCCACAAGTGGAAGGTGTTACCCAGAATGATTTCCGCGCCGGTGGCGGTGATGTCCCGCGGCAGCATGCCCTTCACGGTGCCGTACGTGCCCACCGGCATGAAGGCCGGGGTCTCGACGGTACCGCGCGGGAAGGTCAAACGACCGCGACGAGCCTTGCCGTCAGTAGCAAGTAACTCAAACGACATACGACTTTGGCGACTCATTCTGTTTCCTCAGGGCCACGTGGTGCAGGGTTACGGGTGATAAACATCGCATCACCGTAGCTGAAAAATCGGTATTCATGCTCCACGGCGGCTTTATAAGCGGCCATGGCTTCGGGATAACCGGCGAACGCCGAAACCAGCATCAACAGCGTGGATTCGGGCAAATGGAAGTTAGTGACCAGGGCATCGACCACATGAAACGGCCGGCCCGGGTAGATAAAGATGTCAGTGTCGCCACTGAACGGCTTGAGCACGCCATCGCGCGCGGCACTCTCCAGCGAACGCACGCTGGTGGTCCCCACGGCCACCACCCGACCACCGCGAGCGCGACAAGCGGCAACCGCATCCACCACGTCCTGGCCGACTTCCAGCCATTCGCTGTGCATGTGGTGATCTTCAATCTTCTCGACGCGCACCGGCTGGAACGTACCCGCACCCACGTGCAAGGTCACGAACGCGGTCTCGACGCCCTTGGCGGCAATCGCCTCCATCAGCGGCTGATCGAAATGCAGCCCCGCCGTCGGCGCCGCCACTGCGCCCAAGCGCTCGGCGTACACCGTCTGATAACGCTCGCGGTCCGAGCCTTCATCCGGGCGGTCTATATAAGGAGGCAACGGCATGTGCCCGACGCGATCAAGCAGTGGCAACACCTCTTCGGCGAACCCCAGTTCGAACAACGCATCGTGACGCGCCAGCATTTCAGCTTCGCCACCGCCATCGATGAGGATCTTGGAACCCGGTTTCGGCGATTTGCTGGAGCGCACATGGGCCAGCACGCGGTGACTGTCCAGCACCCGCTCCACCAGGATTTCCAGCTTGCCGCCGGAAGCTTTCTGGCCAAACAGCCGCGCCGGAATCACCCGGGTATTGTTGAACACCATCAAATCGCCTGGGCGCAAATGCTCAAGCAAATCAGTGAATTGACGGTGTGCCAGGGCGCCGCTGACCCCATCAAGGGTCAACAGGCGACTATTGCGACGCTCGGCCAAAGGATGGCGGGCGATCAGCGAATCAGGGAGCTCGAAGGTAAAGTCAGCAACGCGCATGATGGGGTTCGTCTAGCAGGGCCGGGAAGTCTAGCGGAAATATCAAAAATTCTCCATGTACCTGATTGACCAACGGTTATCTCATCTCTATACTCCGCGGCCATTGAGCCCTGATGGCGGAATTGGTAGACGCGGCGGATTCAAAATCCGTTTTCGAAAGGAGTGGGAGTTCGAGTCTCCCTCGGGGCACCAAAATTAAGAAAGGTCTTGCTTAGCAAGGCCTTTTTTTTCGCCTGCAATAAAGCCACCACGCCCCGCCGCTATCCCCGCGATCCGGTAGGAGCTGCCGAAGGCTGCGATCTTTTGATCTTGCTGTTCTTCTACGCCGCCCACATCGGCGGAACATTTCACAAGGATTCCCCCCATGGAATTGCTGCTTGAAACCGTCGCCCTCTTCTCCCTCAAGCTCGCTTACGAGACGGAAGATTCAAGTCCGATTCTGCGTGACGATCTGATGATGAGTGATTATGAGCGGGAGGTGTTTGGGTTGCTGGTGCGTAGGGGGAATGTTGAGGCGATCCAGCGAAAAGTGGGTGAATGCCTGAGATTGGCGCTGAACGCCATTGGCGGTGTGGATACAGTCCTGGGTCGCGAGCTACATAGGTTGGCAGCAGATTTCAGCGCTGCGCGGACCATGGAGCAGCTTGATGCCCCGCTCATCGCGCTCAAGGGTTACCTAAAAGACATTCAATGAATGAAGGCGGGCGACATAAAAAAGCGGAAGCGCCCGACAGCTAGACCAACCTTGGTCGCCACGTCTAATTAATCCGATAACAAAACTGTCCCCTTATCCATGGCTCCCTTTTCCACGTCCCCTTTCCCCAGTTTTTTTTTACCGCCTACCATCGTTAGCCAAGTCCGCCTCCAGCCCGGAGTGTGTAAAAACGCTAGATCCCGTTTCGATCTTCAAGGCTGAGTGACTGTCCGGCTTCGTAGTTTGATCAAGGCACGATGTCCCTTCCTGATGAGCTAAACCGCCCCAGCAACGCGCCAGATCATCGGGAGACGTAAAAACAGGCCGTTTTTTAGGCCGTTAGCGCCTTGGCCCCGGCGGATGTTTGGTAAGTACGGGGTCGGAAACCCGCGGGAGCGTGTTAGCGAGAAGATTCACAGTTTAGTGAACTGGTGAACTCGGTGAATTGCGGTTCATCTATGCATTTGCCCTACCGTTGGGATAAAAACTGATCACCGTTGCCGTAGCGGTAACGCACACCCCTTTCTCTTCAAAATCCTTTCAATTTCAACGATGAAATTTCAGTAGGCTGGGTGATCTGCCGCTAACGGAATGCCGCGGGTTTACGACCCCGTACCCGCTTCAATTCGCCAGGGGTCCCAGGCAAATCTGTCACGAAGTCCCATTGGCAACTGCCTCAACGATTGCGTATCGCCCCGTTTCCTTTACTGACATAGGATTTGCCGTGTTCTGGAGTAGAGACAAGACAATCAAGGTGGAATTGACAACGCCAATCAGCCTCACCTCGCCACCGGGGCATGCTTGCCCGCACGCCGCCGAAGCGGTGCCTGCCGATGATGTGAAGATCAATACTGAACTCGCCTTTAAACTACTGGTTTACGGTGCTGTAGCATCACAAGCAGCTCTCCTCATCACGGGATATTCGTTGCTCGTGGGTTACTACGAACAATTTGGGATAGATACCAACGAGCTGACCCTCAGCACGCCTACCCTGCTGCTTTACGGATACATAAACATTATGTCAGGCGCTTTAACCGTCACAGACCGCTTACCCATATTAGGGGCCGGCCTGCTTGCTGCTGGTTACTTTGGCTTAGCTGCGCTATTTCTTTTGGTCATCACAAAACGATTGAAGGAAGGAGTCATCGTCGGCCTATCGAGTTGGATAGGTTTCTCGCTGTTACTAATTTCCTTCGCTCCTGCAATAGGTGTTCAGCACGGCAGTAGGATGGGATTGAAAGACTTCAAAAAATATACCCAGCAGGATGCGCCTTATGGTTTGGATGACATCCATACTGTTTTGACCGACAAAGGTGACAGGCTAACCGGCCATTTGATCCTTGCAGACAGCAAATCCACTTTTCTCCTGGTGGGTAACAAAGTGCTCAAAATAGATGGGATCAAAGGTCGGATCATTCGTGAGACGGAGTTGCGTATCAAAGAACCAACTGCCAACCAAAACCCCGTATCCACAGTGGAATCTCAATGAGTTCAAATGCCCCACCTGCAAACTCACGACCAAAGCGATGACTGGGTTTCCTTAGAAAAAATACTTTGTAGCTGTCGACCATCAACAGAGTTGGAGCGGTTATGAGCGTTGAGGACGGAAGTGATCTTGAGAGTTCTGAAGGCTGCATTTTTCCAGCATTTTCGATATCTGCCGAGGAATTGTCTCGATACAGTGTCGAGAGTGACGTGCACTCCGGCAGGGACATCGCCAGCTATGTAAATGGCCAAGCTCCGGAGGAGGAAGTCCTTCACGTAGAGAAGCTGAAACGAGAAACGGTTGCTGGGGAAAACTTACGATATTTGGGACGTGACGACTGACAAAGACCGCTACTGAATAGAAAAAAGGGACAGATTTATTTGCAAGCGACTTAAACTTGCTTACAATATAAAAGTCCACCCCTTATCCTCACCTCGAGCGTACCACACTCCGAATACTGACTCTATTTCTGATTATTGCGCAAGACGAAATCCTTAATAATTTGCTGCACATCACTATTCCAACTAACTTTAGCTTTTTCAGAGTCCCACCACATAAACAAAACCACTAAACAGTACGCAGAACGCCGAGCCTCGTATGGACCAATAGGAACTCTTGACTTATGTGCAGCAGCATTCCTATATCGAATCAGATCATTTAGTAGATTCTGAATCCTAGCTGGAAATATAGAGTGCTTTTTCTCAGGTCTATTAACCTTATCAATTTTACCAAACAATAATTTATCTGCATTATGAAAATTACCAATCAATGCACGAATAATTTGCAGCGCAATCTCCCCCTTATCTCCACTGCCTTCCAACCCTTCCTTCACTTCTTTGTAAAGATTTGCCACATCGGAAATTTCGGGCTCGGGAGCTTTGAATAGCGTCCCAACCCTCCTTTGAATTTCGTCCAGCAATTGCCCAGTCGTCAACCCTTTATCTAACTGCTCTCGAAAAAGTGTTTCATATATCTGAGTTAGAATATCTTCCCCTGCAATCCCCATTGAGCCGACGCAATCGAGATAGTTGTGCTCATCATATCGCTCCAAGCCTTTTCGAATTATAGGAAGCAAATGTTGTTGCGTAAAAATTTTTGAATAAACAAATGCCAACACATCTGGATATGGTTCAAACAACTCCTCCTCTGGTGAGAACATAGGCAAGAGTGTTGAGTTTTCAAGCTTTCCTACCAACACCAGAAAATCCCTAATAGCCTTTAGTGGCTTTTCCTCCCACGCAAAGATTGTACAATTAGTCTCATCCAGAGGCCCACTAACTATAAAAAAATTTCCAGACTTATTGCGATGAATTTTTCCGCGAGGCAAATCCGTCCTAAACTTAGAATCCCATATATTCTCAAAAAAATAGATATACGCCTCATTATATTCATTCCGAAGAACATCATAATCAAGAAGATCGAGAACCATCTCTGTCACTTCATGATGACCAAATGACTCCCCCCTCTCATCCTCGCTAATATCTTCATCTCGGCGGACCATAAAATCAAAAAGCGATAGTAAAAAAGTAATCTTGTCCTCCACAAACTCAACAACACTTTTATTCCAATCCTCTGTAAGATTAATTTTTCTTTCGCGCTTTCCACTTACCAAAACTATATGATCTTTCCCTGCAACTTCCCTATGAACCATACTCATGACGCTTTTCGAAATTCCACCCTCCGATACCCACTCAAAAGACAATTTATGGAGACCACTGGAAAAAGGATCAGATAGATAGTTTGTTATTTTTTTAAGCGCACCACCGACTAGCACCTCATCAACATTCTGACCTCGCCCTACATCTCTGAAACTACTTGTATACTGCATCACACCCCTCCCATAAAAATCATAACTTCATTACTGTAACGACTGAAAAAGGGGGACAGATTTATTTTTAGTAAAAAATCTGCCTTTTTTTCGCCGCCCCCTTTTCGTCACCAAGACACAACTAGCGCCTAGCCGCAGTAAACAGTCGTCTATACACTGGATCTTTTGCAAGTTCAGCTGAGACCGATCGTATTTGATCTAATGCCTCTGTGAGATCGTAGGGAATAACCGCTGCCTCAGAATTTCCAATCGTCAGATCAAGCAAACGAAGCAAAGCTTTGGCTTTTTCTTCGCTATCAATAATGGCAAGCCTCCTTACCTCGCCAACCTCGCCATATAAGCCGTAATCTAGTAACGACCAGCACTTGAAAGGTACGAGGAACCGTTCAACAGCATCGACAGCCTCGCTAAAAGCTTCTTCTGATGTCGAAGGAAGAACAGCAAACGCAGCACTAACACCTTGTGTGGCCAACGAGCGCTCTTGTGGCCAGACTTGCTCGATAAATGGTGCCGCTGCAGATCTAAACAGTTCGGCGGCGCTGGTTGTGTCCACTTCTTTGGACCGATTAGCTGAAAGTTCTCGAACAAATTGTTGAATCGCACTTGCAGCAGATGCACGGATTTCGTCGTCTAGGGTCCGCAGCATTTGCTGAGTTTTTGGGTTGGGCACCGCTGGGGCATTCCCCTCTCTGAAGGCGTGCAAACTTTCTATAACGAGGCTGAACACTAAACTTTGTCGTGCCTCGCGCCCAAGACGCCGGTCATTAACCCTCTCCACCATTTCGTTACCGATGATTTTAAGGACGTCGCTATGACGAGTGCGGCGAGCAACAGCACGCCAGAGAGGAATAGAAGCTTCATCATCGTTAAGCAATGGCGATATCAGACTTTTTTCAGCCCATGTTGAATCGGCGCGTAAAAAGTACGGCAAGTGCTCGATGAAACGATGTTGCACAATCAAGCCGCTGCGACCGGTTGCGCTAATTGCTGTATCTCGCATCGCGCGGGATGTAGTGCCTTCTGCGAAGACGGACTTTTCGGATCCACAGGTCGCAAGAAACACACTTACAAGCTTCCCTGCAGCAGTGTTCAACGTATCGAGGTCCATGGGCGCGTGGTCATCGTCGGCACTACGGACCGTAACGCCGAGATTGGCATCATCCGCTAGGGCTGTTTCTGCATTGGTAGCATCGACAGCTATTGGCCAAATCTTCTCCCAAACAGAAAACCCCAGATTAGAAGCAATAATTTGGGTCCGCCAGGCGTCCATCCATGCGCTGATTCCTTGGATTGCAATCGAAATAGTACTCTCGGAGGTCAGACTCAGCATCCCGAGAACCCGCTCACATTCAGCTTGTAGGTCACGCGTAAGAATGGCACTACCATCTTTCTTCATCGGTGAGTGCGCCCAACCGAAACGGTTCCACACAAACGGGAAATCGTTCCCACCATCCCCGCTGGTTTCCAGGTCGCATAAAACCAGCTGTATATTTTCGGGCTCTTGGAGCCAGTCATTCGCGCGCTGAGCTGGTTCGTTATGCCTACCGTCACGACTAGTCAAAAAAGCCGCCTCTAATGCGCTCAAACGGGAAACACCCGCCATGGCGTCAAATTTCGAATCCGGATTAGGCTGAACCCAATGCGCCGTCGGACCTATCGGAAGGCCTTCATCCAAGTCCATCCCTATTAGGTCACTGTATTGATTGAGGTTGGCGTTCAGCCACTGGCGCTCATCCGATGGCAACGCTCCTCCCGCGACTTCAATACGCTTGAGCTCGCGGACAGTCTGGTAAGTTCGAGCCGATTTGATTTTTGCAGCCTCTATTTTCTTCGGCCAAAAATTACGCGGAGGGCCTTTACATATCCGCTTGGCTATCGCTATCTGGGCTTGGAGGTCGAGGTTTCCAAACCGTACAGCTCGAAGTTCAGCGATCTCCGGAAAGGCGTGCAAATTCCAAAAGTGGAGATCATCAAGGTCGGCAAGGAATGCTTGAACCTGCGAAGACTTAACAAGTTCGGGATCCCGAGCGGCGGCTGCCCACAGCCGGGTATGTACAGATGAGTGAGCAAACCTCCACCGCTCAACGAATTGCCGCGCATCAAGGGCGCTTAATTCCGCGATACGCCCGACAACGGCGAAAAGAAGCTTTACGGACGGTGCAATACCTGTGTGATAAGCATCAGGATCGCTGCCATGATCGTCATCGGATGTACCGGTGACATAATATGCTCGTCGTAAATCTCCAAGCTTCCAAAACTGGTCTTGCCCATTCCAGCCGAGCTGTCGACCAATTCGAAGGCCTAGGTTTACAGCTGACTCCAGCGCGACACCCAATTCTTTTAGAAAGGCTACTTCAGTAAGGCGCACAAGCTCGAGCACGTCTAAGTCTAAAAGTTTGCCACTGGTCAGCCTTGCAGAAAGTAGATGGTCGAACGTTCTGGGACGACTTGGTCGCTTCGAGAACCGCCAACGCCAGGAGTCGTGCGGCCCAACTTTCAGGCGCGGCATCACGCACCCTACGACCTTCGAAATGACTGCACCCGAGCGATCACCGGCACGTAGCCGATTTTGTATGTCATAAATCGCAATCGATGGTCCATCGTTGATATCTATAGATGACCAGCTTTCTTCGATCAATCGCCACGCAGAGACCCAAGGCTCATCGAGAGTGCGCCCCTGAGGACCACTTAGCAGATGTTCGATGGCGATGCGCTCTATACGTTGCTCTCGCTTTAAACGCAGAGCCCAGTCCATCGTTCCGGCGTCCGCTAATCGATTATTTAGAAACGCAATCGTTGCTTGAAGCGTTGCACGATCCTGTTCATCGAGAAATACCAGATCCGGAATCATAAATGGCGATCCTGCTCTTTTTCTGTGCAGATTTTAATGATCGCTTCGAGCCAACCTATGTCAGCCTTTCCACCAGATGCCATAGCAGACAATCTGATGCGCTCACTTGTGTTGCTCCGTCTGATCAAATGGTCGAACAAGTCGCGATCCGCTTCCTGCGATGATGCTCTGGGGGTTCTGACGATCCGGCGAATTTCGGCGTCAATACGGCGAGGACTTCCGTTATTAGCTGAAAGACTCGCCCAGCGTTCAAGTGTTTCACATAGTGCGGAATGACCGTTGTTGGCATCGTAGTGGATTGGCGTAATGCCGCGCGCCTTCCAGTCCTCAAGCGCCACAGGGTCAGGCGTATGAGATCCAAAAAATGTAAACCGCTCCTTCAAATCCCCAAAGCGAGATCCATCTGCCGCAACTGCATTTAACAGATATCGCATTGGTGGATCGTTAGCGCTGTAACCCACCAAGACCAAGTGGTACAAGCGGGCGGCGTCGTAAATTAGATCAGGAACAACACGACGACGTAGATAAAACTCGCCAAAGTCTTGGTCCGAAATAACTAGTTCGGATACGCGACTTGGCTGTGGGTCAAGCACACCATGGATATGAAGCACTCCTGCGAAATCTAACTGCCGGGTCGGCCTGGGAATAGCCCCAAGTGAATAGGTCTGAATGATAGAGCCGCGGCGCTTCCCTGCTCGCTGAAGAAGCTGATCAAAGTTTGTCGTAACGATGGTGACCGCTCCCCCACGATCCGCAAGGCGCATAAGCGCACGATGAATAGGCGCTGGCTGACTATTCCCTGCTCGCAAGCGTTCAGCTACTGCATGTCGAACTCGACTATCGCCGCGCGTGAGGCCGTCAAGCCGTCTCTCAAGCATGCCAAGGACTACGTCGAAGTCTCCGCTAATGAACCGCTTGACCTCCGCCTTCTGCGGATCAGTGAGGTGTGATATCTCTGCTTCCCATTGATTACATGCTCCACGCGGCAATTTGGAAAGCACCGAATGAACGCTAGGATCTAATTTTTGGTAAACATCGACTACGAGCTGACGGAAGTCTGGCAATTTAGCGGGCATCGAAATGCCAGCACCGCATATAAAAAGAACCTGGCCGCGTGCGTGAGCGAGAAGAAGTCGCTCTGGTATCGCTGCGAGTCCCTTGCCGAGTGTGATTACGCGGTCTTGAGCAGATGTATCCATTTTTTAATTTCAAGTCCGTTTTGTGGGTGGCTAATTTCCGCGAGCTGACCAGCGTAAAAGGGCACAGAATACCTCTCAGGCACTTAAATCGGCATCCTGAAAAACATCTGAATCTCGAGTTAATTCCTCGAATAAAAAAGGGAAGACCACATTTTCCGACTCGAGCGGTTTGGGAGATAAGCCTTCGACGGTTGCAGGAAAGAAATCTGCACGATACCCTCCCACCGTCGCTGCCAATTCAGCGACCGGGTGTGGAAACCCGTGTAATTCAAGGCGCAACAGCGCCCCCATCACGTCTGCCGGCGCTTTTTTTATGCCTGCGGCGTGAGTTATGGCGGCTGTGCGTGGGACGTCTTCGGGCGTACCGGTTTCCTTGATTCCCGGTTTTCCACCCTGCGCACAGCTGTCACCCATTCGTGTGGAAACGAACGTGGCAGCTCCTCATATCAAGGAGTCTGATAATGCGCAGCATGAATCCGTACAAAATTTGGCTTTTCCATCAACGCAATTCCCAATCGCGTAACGCCTCACCATCCACCCTCCCCCACAGCCTCTCCATCCCCGGAGATGCCCAATGACCGATCAACCAGAACTCAAAACCATCGGCCTAACCCCCGCCATCTACTGCTCAGACCAACCCCTGTTCCACGTCACTCGCGACGTCCCTCTCGGCGATGCGTTAGCCATGGCTTCTGATTTTCTGTTTCTGGCTAAGGCGCTTACTGAAGATGCGGCTTACGCCAGAGACACCGACCGCCACGCATGGGCCGCGCATTATTTGACGGCGATGAGTAAGGCGGTGGTTGATGATGCGGTGAAGGTGCTGACGCGTAATCGGGATACCACTGTCACACCTAAGCGGGCGGCGGCGAAGTCTGAAGGGTAGTGGTTGAAACGTGGGGAGCGGGCAGCTTGGGATGGTGGCAGTACATTGAGCATTGATGTGGCTGACCTGGCGCTTTCGCGAGCAGGCTCGCTCCCACATTATTGAATTGTGTTTGGCTGGCTGGAGCCCCGAGTTTTCGGGGCTTTTAATTGTTCAGTTCAGAGCAGGTGTTGGGAAATCAGCTTTGAGATTTCCACCATTGATGTCTTGCCGGTGAATTCAAACTTCACCTTTCCCAGCGACGAAAAGTAGATCTCCAATTCGGAGTCCAGGTCGAACGTGCCGGCCGTTTCCACCGAGTACGCGACGATGTTTTTGTAGGGCAACGAGGTGAAGTCTTTTTTGCTGCCGGTGAGGCCCTGCACGTTGACGGCGATGATGCGTTTGTTGGTGAACACCACACCGTCGCGCATGGATTTGTACGCGTCGATGACCTGCTCTCCTTCCAATAGTGAAGGAAAAAGGGGACGGATTTATTTTCCGAGTCGTCCAATAATAAATCTGTCCCATTTTCCGCAGGCATCACCTTCTATCCACGACCGATGAAAACAGGCTGGAATCCGTCTGCGAGCGTTTAACTCTGTCGTTGCAAGCAGCCCATCGACTGCTCAAGGTCGCGCGCACGCTGGCGGACCTTGAACAAACCGACGGGATCAGACGCGAGCATTTGGCCGAGGCGCTGCAATATCGGCCGACAATGCTCTAGCCGGTGTCACCCCTTGGTCAGATCAACCAACGGCGTCTGCCGCACCTCAGTCTCCCGCCCACCCTGAATCTCGCTCACCTGCTTCAAGGCCTTATCCACAGCCGCCTTATCCGCCAACAAGCTGTAGCTGATGCGGAACTGCTTGTGTTCCTTCGGCCCAATTGTCGGTACCAGGTTCAGTGGCCGCTGATAACGGCGGTTGTAGGAAAAACTTGTCCCCGGCTCCAGCCCCGTGACATAGCCCTGGCCTTGGGTATCGGTGTTTTTCCACAGAGAAAACACGGGCAGTGTCTGAGTATTGAAACCGACCGAAACACCCAGGCTGCCGGCCTTGTTATGCAACACGGTCAACGTATCGCCCTTGGCATCGGCATACGGCACCACGTTGTAAACCGTTTCGTCGTAGTCCTTGGTCGGTGCGCGGTAGGTTTGCCAGTCGGGCAGATCGCCCTTGGCCTTGTCGTTAAACGGCGACACCTGTTTCACCGGCGCGGCGAAACGAGCGCCCTGCTCCAGGAACGGGGTGCTGAAGTTACTGTGATACAGCGCCTGGTATTCCTTCGGATAGTCACCGTTGTTGGTCAGGGTGTCGTTGAGGGCGAATACTACGCTGCCGGGTTCGGTGACCAGTTCGGTCGCGACGGAGAAGTCGACCTTCTTGAACGCCTGCTCTTTCAGTTCGCCGCGCAGGGTGATGGCGTACGGTGGTTTTTCATCGATGTGCAGGGTGACTTTGTTCGCAGGAATGTTGGCGGCCCGACCGTGCAGGGTCAGCAGTTCGCCGTTGTCGACGCCGGGGTGGCCGACCCATTCGTATCCGCAGCGGGTGACCAGCTCATTGAAACCTTCCAGCCAGCCCAGACCACCGCGGCCATTGAGTTCGATGAAGGACGGATTGACCACTTCCTTGACCGGCGAATCCCAGCCCATGCGCACATTGCCGACCGAGGCCTGCAAGACGTTCATTCCGCGAGTCGGCACTACCGAGAGTTTCATCGTGCCGTTATCGATGTCGACAATGCTGACGCCCTCCTGCCGACCGCCGTGCAAGGTGCGCAGGGTGACGCTGAAGGGTTTGTCGGTTTTTACGCCGAGTTGCTGGCTGGTGATCTGCCAATTCTGGGCGGCATTGTCGGTGTCGAGCAGAACGTAATCCCAGGCCATGGCGTGGGAGGCAGCGGACAGTGCGCTGAGGGCAACAAAGAGTTTGAGCGGAGTCATGGCAGCAGCCTTTCTTGGAGTTGTGCCATTTTTATAGACTTGATGAAACGTTTCAGCAAGCTTAAAAAGCGACACACCGCCGGCAAATGCCAAGAAAGATTTGGGACAAATCGGAAAATTGAGTCGATGCCATCGCGAGCAGGCTCGCTCCCACATTAGATCGAAGGTGAACACAGGTTTTGTGAACATTCGAGATCAACTGTGGGAGCGATCCTGCTCGCGATGGCCATCTCGGCAATGACTCTTCCACCGAGTAGGCGATGATGTTTTTGTAGGGCAACGACATGAAGTCTTTTTTGCTGCCGGTAAGGCCCTGCACGTTGACGGCGATGATGCGTTTGTTGGTGAACACCACGCCGTCGCGCATGGATTTGTAGGAGTCGATGACTTGCTCCCCTTCCAACAGCAGTGCGCTGACGCGTTCTGCGTATTCTTCGTTTTGCTTGAGCTTGAAGAAGCCTTTGTTGTTGAAATCAATCATTTGCTATTCCCTGTTTTTTGAATGTGAATCCCGAGTGCCAGCTGCATCGGGCGCCTTCGGCTACGCCTCGTCTAGACTTAACGGGTGGTCGTAGAAAGAACCGAACACGTCGCTTTGGTGCTGATGAATCAAAAGCAGCGTGGCAAGCTGCCTTAATGCCCTTATGAGGTGCGGCCATGACCGCACCGGGACCTACAAGATGCCCATTCAGGGTGCCCTGGCCAACGGCCTGAAAATGCCACGATACCGTGACGTGGTGTGAATGCCGCAGCCGACACTTTCGGACGACCGACAACCGCCTGGTTTGTCCGTGACCGTGAGGATTGCTGAATGCCTGATGAGATGTTGCACCTGCCTATGGTCAACAGCCTGCTGGAGCGCCACAAACGCTCCCCCGGCGCACTGTTGCCCATCCTTCATGAGATTCAGGAGGGCATCGGTTACATCCCCGATGCTGCCATCCCCGAGATTGCCCACGCCCTCAATCAGAGTCAGGCCGAGATTCGCGGGGTGATTAGTTTTTACCATGACTTCCGCACCGCGCCGCCAGCCCGGCATATCCTGCGTCTGTGCCGGGCGGAGTCCTGCAAGAGTCGCGGCGCCGAGCAGCTCGCCGCGCAATTGCGTGAACGCCTGCAACTGGATGATCACGGCAGTAGCGCCGACGGCAGCATCAGTCTGCGTCCGGTGTATTGCCTCGGCGCCTGCGCTTGCTCGCCCGCCCTTGAGCTGGATGGCCAGGTGCATGCGCGGCTGAGTGCCGAGCGGCTGGATGCGCTGCTTGATGCTTGCCAGGAGGACGCATGATGTCGCGTCTCTATCTGTCCTGTGATTCCCTGGCCCGTGCCGTGGGTGCCGATGAGGTGGCAGTGGCCATCGCCAATCAGTCCCAGGAAAGCAATCTGGACCTGCAACGCACCAGCTCTCGCGGCCTGTACTGGCTGGAACCGCTGCTGGAAGTGGACACCCCGCAAGGCCGTATCGGTTTCGGCCCGCTGACTGCTGCCGATGTGCCGTCCGTGCTCGATGCGCTGAAAGGCGAGCCGTCCGCTCATCCGCTGGCCTTGGGTCTGGTGGAAGAGTTGCCCTATCTGAAGACTCAACAACGCCTGCTGTTTGCCCGCGCCGGTATTACCCGGCCGCTGTCGCTGGACGACTACCGAGCCCACGGCGGTTTCGAGGGTTTAAAAAGGGCCGTCGACATTGGCGGCGAGCACACCGCCACCGAGGTGTTCGATTCAGGCCTGCGTGGCCGTGGCGGCGCGGCTTTCCCGGCCGGGATCAAATGGCGCACGGTGCGCGCTACCCAGGCTACGCAGAAATACATTGTGTGCAACGCCGACGAAGGCGACTCCGGCACCTTTGCCGACCGTATGTTGATGGAAGGCGACCCTTTCCTGCTGATCGAAGGCATGGCCATTGCCGGCATCACCGTCGGGGCCAGCTACGGCTACATTTATGTGCGCTCGGAATATCCACAGTCCGTGGCCACCCTGCGCGAGGCGCTGGACATCGCTCGGACCGCCGGTTACCTCGGCGCCAATGTCGGTGGCAGCGGCCTGGCCTTCGATATGGAAGTGCGGGTCGGTGCCGGCGCTTATATCTGCGGTGAGGAAACCGCGCTGCTGGACTCTCTGGAAGGCAAGCGCGGGATCGTTCGCGCCAAGCCACCCATTCCGGCCTTGAAGGGGCTGTTCGGCCTGCCGACGCTGGTGCACAACGTGCTGACTCTGGCTTCGGTGCCGCTGATTCTGGCCAAGGGCGCGCAGTTCTACCGCGATTACGGCATGGGCCGTTCCTTGGGCACCATGCCCTTCCAGCTGGCGGGCAATATTCGTCACGGCGGCCTGGTGGAACGGGCCTTTGGCTTGACCCTGCGGGAACTGGTGGAAGACTACGGCGGCGGTACCGCCAGTGGCCGGCCGCTGAAGGCCGCACAGGTCGGCGGCCCGCTCGGCGCTTGGGTGCCACCTTCGCAATTCGACACGCCGCTGGATTACGAAGCGTTCGCCGGCATCGGCGCCATGCTCGGTCACGGTGGTGTGGTGGTGGCGGACGACAGCCTGGACATGGCCCACATGGCGCGCTTCGCCATGCAGTTCTGCGCCGAGGAATCCTGTGGCAAATGCACCCCATGTCGCATCGGCTCGACCCGGGGCGTGGAGGTGATCGACCGTCTGCTGGCCGCGCCGGACCAGAGTGGTCGCGATGAGCAGGTGATCATCCTCAAGGACCTGTGCGACACCCTGCAATACGGTTCGCTGTGCGCGTTGGGCGGCATGGTCTCGTTTCCTGTAGCCAGCGCCCTCAAGCACTTCCCCGCCGACTTCGGTCTGCAATCTTCGGAGGCCGAGCAATGATCACCCTCTTCGACCCGAACACCGACATCGATCTGGGCACCCCGGCCCGCGACAGCCAGATGCAAGTCACCCTGAACATCGACGGCCGCAGCATCAGCGTGCCCGAAGGCACCTCGGTGATGCGCGCCGCTGCGCTGCTCGGCACCACCATTCCGAAATTGTGCGCCACCGACAGCCTGGAAGCCTTTGGCTCCTGCCGCATGTGCCTGGTGGAGATCGACGGCATGCGCGGTTACCCAGCGTCCTGCACCACACCGGTCAGCGAAGGCATGAGCGTGCACACCCAGACGCCGAAGCTCGCCACCCTGCGCCGCAACGTGATGGAGCTGTACATCTCCGATCACCCGCTGGACTGCCTGACGTGCTCGGCCAACGGCAACTGCGAGCTACAAACCGTGGCCGGCCAGGTCGGCCTGCGGGAAGTGCGTTACGGTTATGAAGGCGACAACCATCTGGCCGACGTGAAGGACACGTCCAACCCCTACTTCGACTACGACCCGAGCAAGTGCATCGTCTGCAACCGCTGCGTGCGCGCCTGCGAAGAAACCCAAGGCACCTTTGCCCTGACCATTACCGGGCGCGGGTTTGAATCGCGGGTTGCGGCTGCCGGTGGCGAGAACTTCCTCGAATCGGAATGCGTATCTTGCGGCGCCTGTGTGCAAGCCTGCCCCACCGCGACCCTGATGGAGAAAAGTGTGGTCGAACTGGGTCAGCCCGAACGCAGCGTGATCACCACCTGCGCCTATTGCGGCGTGGGCTGTTCGTTCCGCGCCGAGATGAAAGGCGACCAGCTGGTGCGCATGGTTCCCGACAAGAACGGCCAGGCCAACCACGGCCACTCCTGCGTCAAAGGGCGCTTTGCCTGGGGCTACGCCACCCACCCGGATCGCATCACCAAACCGATGATCCGCAAGAACATCAACGACCCTTGGCAGGAAGTCAGCTGGGATGAAGCGGTGACCTACGCTGCCAGCGAATTCCGTCGGCTGCAGCAGAAATACGGCCGCGACTCCATTGGTGGCATCACTTCCAGCCGTTGCACCAACGAAGAAACCTACCTGGTGCAAAAACTGGTGCGCGCCGCGTTCGGCAACAACAACGTCGACACCTGTGCGCGGGTCTGCCACTCGCCGACCGGCTATGGCTTGAAACAAACCCTTGGCGAGTCCGCCGGCACCCAGAGTTTCGACTCGGTGATGCAGGCCGACGTGATCCTGGTGATGGGCGCCAACCCCAGCGATGCTCACCCGGTATTCGCCTCCCAGCTCAAACGCCGCCTGCGTGAAGGTGCGCGACTGATCGTCATCGACCCACGACGCATTGATCTGGTGGACTCGGTGCATGCCCGCGCCGAAGTGCACCTGGCCCTACGCCCGGGCACCAACGTCGCCATGCTCAACGCCTTGGCCCATGTCATCGTCACCGAAGGCTTGCTCAACCAGGCCTTTATCGACGCCCGTTGCGAGGACGTTGATTTCGCCCACTGGCGCGAGTTCGTCAGCCGCGCGGAAAACTCGCCGGAAGTCCTTGCCGACATCTGCGGCGTCGACCCTGCCGACATCCGCACCGCCGCCCGCCTGTATGCCACCGGTGGCAACGCGGCGATCTACTACGGCCTGGGCGTCACCGAGCACAGCCAGGGCAGCACCGCGGTCATGGGCATCGCCAACCTGGCCATGGCCACTGGCAACATCGGCCGCGAAGGCGTGGGCGTGAACCCGCTGCGCGGGCAGAACAACGTTCAGGGCTCCTGCGACATGGGCTCCTTCCCCCACGAGCTGCCCGGCTACCGCCACATCTCCAACGAGGTTGTTCGGGCGCAGTTCGAACAGGCGTGGAACGTCACCCTGCAACCCGATCCGGGCCTGCGCATTCCCAACATGTTCGAGGCCGCCCTCAGCGGCAGTTTCAAAGGCCTGTATTGCCAGGGCGAGGACATCGCCCAGAGCGACCCTAATACCCAGCACGTCACCGCGGCCCTGTCGGCCATGGAATGCATCGTGGTGCAGGACATTTTCCTCAACGAAACCGCCAAGTTCGCCCACGTGTTCCTGCCGGGCTGCTCGTTCCTGGAAAAAGACGGCACCTTCACCAACGCCGAGCGACGCATTTCCCGCGTGCGCAAAGTCATGGAGCCCTTGGGCGGCAAGGCCGACTGGGAAGGCACCGTGGCCCTGGCCAACGCCTTGGGTTACACCATGAACTACCGGCACCCGTCTGAAATCATGGATGAAATCGCCAGCCTGACGCCAACCTTCACCAACGTCAGCTACGCCGAACTGGATCGCCACGGCAGCCTGCAATGGCCGTGCAACGCCGCGGCACCGGACGGCACCCCGACCATGCACATCGACGAATTCGTGCGCGGCAAGGGGCGCTTCATGCTCACCGGTTATGTGCCCACCGAGGAAAAGGTCAACAATCGCTACCCGCTTCTGCTGACCACCGGGCGCATCCTCAGCCAGTACAACGTCGGCGCGCAGACCCGGCGTACCGAAAACGTCGCCTGGCACGATGAAGACCGTCTGGAAATCCACCCGACCGATGCCGAGAGCCGTGGCATCAACGAAGGTGACTGGGTCGGCATCGGCAGCCGCGCCGGGCAGACCGTACTGCGTGCGCGGGTCACCGAACGGGTTGCTCCGGGCGTGGTGTACACCACGTTCCACTTCCCTGAATCGGGGGCCAACGTGATCACCACCGACAACTCCGACTGGGCCACCAACTGTCCGGAGTACAAGGTCACCGCCGTGGAAGTCAGCCGTGTCTACCACCCTTCCGAGTGGCAAAAACGCTACCAGGAATTCAGCGACGAACAGCACCGTCTGCTCAACGAACGCCGTCAGGCGCGCGGCGCTAAAGCGGAGGTACGTCGATGAGCACTGCCAACCTGATCAAAATGGCCAACCAGATCGCCCAGTACTTCGCCAGCGAGCCGGACCAGCAACAGGCCGTGCTCGGCGTGCGTAATCACCTGAAGTTGTACTGGACGCCCGGCATGCGCAAGGAGTTGCTGGCCTGGCAGACGGAGCATCCGGCGGACTTGCACCCACTGGCGCAGGCGGCGGTCAGTGGGGCGGGCTGGGAGGCTTAGGTTGCGCGATCCCCCGAGATTGCCTCAGGCCTGTGGGCTGTAAAAAACTGTGGGAGCGAGCTTGCTCGCGATGAGGGCAGTACATTCAGCATAAATACTGACTGAACTGACGCTATCGCGAGCAAGCTCGCTCCCACAGGGGTTGCGTGTCGTGGCTCGCATTCGGGGCTACTCGATCTGAATCGGCCCCTTGGTCCCGGCAGCACTGTCCGTCCAGTAATCCTCCCCCATCAGCCGTCGATCACCTTGAATCGTGAAGGTGATCTTGCCTTGGTGAAATTGAAGCGTGCCATCGGTGCGCTTGGGAATCGCCTGCAAACGGTATGGCAAATTCACTGTAGTCGCCATACTGAACTCAGCGAGTGCAACAGTTTCAACCCAATGACGGACCGCAAGAACGGGACTAAATACGGCGCACCTATGAACCTCACCCGAACGCTGATTATTGGTAATTCCGGTTCTGGTAAAAGTTGGCTGGCCGAACGATTGGCCGAACATCTGCAAGTGCAATGGATCGATCTCGATTCGATCCACTGGCTATCCGACGAACACAGCATCGCCCGCCCTCGAGGAGAGTCCTTGGCAATGGCGCGCATCGCGGCCAGTGAAAAGCGCTGGGTGATCGAGGGTGTTTACGGCTGGATAGTCCGCGAACTTATCCATCGCGCTACCGCGTTGATCTGGCTGTGTGTTGATAACGAAAGCTGCATCGCCAATATTGGCCAGCGAGAAAACAGACCGGTCGATGACGAGTTACTGATAGCGTTGCTGGAATGGGCCGGCAGCTACCGATACCGTGAAGACTCCAGCGGATTTTCCGCGCACCAACAATTGTTCGAAGGCTTCAGCGGATCAAAAATCAAACTCATGGATCAAACCGACATCACGGTATTCGCGAAGAACCTGCTACAGGCCAACTAACTCACCCGCAGGGGAACGCCCTTGTTCGAACACATACACATCAATTATCTGCTCGCCACTTATGGTTATTGGGCGGTGTTCTTTGGCTGCTTGCTGGAAGGTGAAACCATACTGATTCTGGGCGGTATGGCCGCTCACCAGCACCTGTTGCGTTTATGGCCGGTGATTGCCTGGGCCAGTTTGGGAGGGATGCTGGGCGATCAATTGTTGTACTGGAGCGGACGGTATTTCGGCGGACGACTTTTGCCGCGTCTGAGTAAACAAAAAGCCGCCATAGACCGCGTGACGGGGCTGATAGCGCGCTACCCGTCGACCGCGATTTTCGCGGTGCGTTTTCTGTATGGCATGCGCTTGGTAGGACCGGTGGTGATTGGAGCCAGCGGCCTGTCGCCGCTGCGGTTCACGGTGTTGAATGCCTTGGGCGCGGTGGTTTGGGCGACACTGTTTGCTAGCGCCGGCTACTGGGTCGGCCAAGCGCTTGAAAGTTGGTTGGGTAACCTGAAACCTTATCGTTTGCCGATTGCACTCACGGTTTTAGCGTTAGGCGTGACGATTGCGTTAATCCGGCATTTGCGCGCCAAAGCCAAGGCACGTCGAGGGTAAGTAGATACCAGTCACAACCGCCCGGAGAACACGATGCGAGTCGGCAAGCCAAATACACTGACGGAGACACCGCCCCGTGTAGGAGCTGCCGAAGGCTGCGATCTTTTGATCTTCAGCGACTTCAGTTCTGGCAAAAATCAAAATCAAGATCAAAAGATCGCAGCCTTCGGCAGCTCCTACACGGGATAGCGTATGTCAGGCAGCACTCACCGCCCGACAAACCCCTCTCACAATCATCTCCACTTCCCGCTCATCGATGGTCAGCGGTGGCAGCAACCGGATGGTTTTGCCCCGGGTCACGTTGATCAGCAAGCCGTGATCCCTTGCAGCGATCAGGGTCAGGTCGCGAATCGCTTGCTTGAGTTCGATGCCGATCATTAACCCCTGCCCGCGGATCGCCAATACGTTCGGATGCTCCGCCAATTCCATGCGCAATCTGGCGAGCAGGCGTTCGCCCTGGCGCCTGGCGTTGTCCAGCAGGCCTTGTTCTTCGATGATTTCCAGCACGGTGCAACCGACCCGGCATGCCAGTGGATTACCGCCGAAGGTACTGCCGTGACTGCCGGGTGTGAACAGGCCCGCTGCTTTGCCCCGCGCCAGGCAGGCGCCGATGGGGATGCCGTTGCCCAAGCCTTTGGCCAGGGTCATGACGTCCGGGACGATGCCTTCGTGCTGGAACGCAAACCAGTGTCCGGTACGGCCAATGCCGGTCTGGATTTCGTCGAGCATCAGCAACCATGCGCGCCGGTTGCACAGTTCGCGGACGGCTTTGAGATAACCGGGCGGCGCCAGTTGTACGCCGCTTTCGCCCTGAATCGGTTCCATCAGGATCGCCACGACCCTTGGGCCGTGGGCCTGTTGGACCTTGTCCAGGGCCTTGAGGTCGCCGAACGGTACTTTGACGAAATCCCCCGGCAGCTGATTGAAACCCAGGCGTACCGCCGGGCCATCGCTGGCGGATAACGTGCCTAACGTCCGGCCATGGAAGGCGCCCTCCATGACCACCACCAGCGGTTGCTCAATGCCTTTGTGCCAGCCGTAAAGCCGCGCCAGTTTCAGTGCAGTCTCATTGGCCTCGGCGCCGGAGTTGTTGAAAAAGGCCCGTTCCATGCCTGCCAATCGCGTCAGTTTCTGCGCCAGCCTTTGCTGCCAGTCGATGCTGTAGAGGTTGGAGGTGTGCAACAGCAACCCGGCCTGTTCGCTGATGGCCGAGACGATTTTAGGGTGGGAGTGGCCGACGTTGGTCACGGCCACGCCCGCCACCGCATCCAGGTATTCGCGACCGTCCTGATCCCACAGGCGTGTGCCCAGGCCTTTGCTGAAACTCAGGGCCAGTGGTTGGTAAGTGCTCATCAGGCAGGCGGCGGTCATGACATCAAGCTCCATCAATTGTCGGTGTTTTTGCAGTATGGTTAGCCACCTGAGCTGGATAAACACGGCAACACTTCAATCATTTTAAAGCTGAGCTTGATAATGGACTTGTTCCAGGCAATGACTGTGTACGTCAAAGTGGTGGAAGCCGGCAGCATGACCGCGGCTGCTGTTCAATGCGAAATGTCCACCACCATGGTGGGCAATCACCTGAGGGCGCTGGAGCAACGTCTGGGGGTGCGCTTGCTCAACCGTACGACGCGGCGCCAGCGGTTGACGGAGTTCGGCACCGCGTACTATCAACGCTGCCTCGAAGTCCTGGGGTTGGTGGCCGATTCCGAGCGTTTGGCCGAGCAGGCACTCGACGAGCCGAGCGGCACCTTGCGCATCACTGCACCGCTGACGTTCGGCACGGAAAAACTGGCGCCGGCGCTGAGTGAATTTGCCCTGCTGTGTCCTCGAGTCAAACTGGACGTGGTCCTCACCAATCGGCGCCCGGACCTGCTCGAAAGCGGTTTCGACGTGGCGTTTCGCTTGGGCAATACCGAGGAGCCCAACCTGATCGCCCGTCCCCTTGTCGACTACACCCTGACCATGTGTGCATCGCGTGAGTATTTGCTTCGCCGCGGCACCCCGCAGATACCGGCGGATCTGCAACACCACGACTGCCTGTCTTTTGCCTATCCGGCCGGTGATGACTGGCAGTCGGTGGAAAAGGAATGGCGCCTGACCGGGCCCGACGGCGAAGTGGCTGTGGCGGTGAGTGGACCGATGTTGATCAACAGCTCTGCGGCGTTGCATCAAGCGGCACGAACCGGCATGGGCATTGTTTTGTTGCCCGACGCGTTGGTGGAGCAAGACCTCAAGGACGGAAAACTGGTGGCCTTGATGCCGGATTACCTACCGCCGAGCCGGCCGATGAACCTGATGTACGCCCAGGATCGCTACCGCCTGCCAAAATTACGCAGTTTCGTCGACTTCGCCCTGCAGATGTGGGGCAAGCACTAGCCGGCTCAATACGCCATGGACTAATCTGCGCGACAAGCAGGTCACTTTGATTCAGGGCGACAGGGAGTGCGACGATGGGGGAAGCATCGAATATCGAGCCGTTGAAGTTCAATCTGTCGGATTTGAACGAAGACATGCTGCACACCATTCTGGAACTGGTCAGCGACGGTATCTGGGACTGGAACGCCAACACCGGGTTCGTCTACCGCAACCCCGGGTGGTACGAAATGCTTGGCTACGCACCTCATTCCCTGGACAACAGTGTGCTGACTTGGGAAAACGTGATCCACCCAGACGACTACCTGCAGGTCATGGCGCAGTTTGATGACTACCTGAATCACCGTGCTCCCGGCTATAAGGCCGAGTTCCGCTGCCGCATGCAGGATGGCCGTTACACCTGGATCGAAGACCGCGGTTATGTGCTGGCGCGCAACGCCGACGGCTCGGTGGCGCGGATGGTCGGCGCGCACCGCAGTATCGAAGACAAGAAGCGCTTGCTCGAAGCGCTGGAACGGCGCAATCACTCCCTCGAAGCCATAGTCGAGGAGCGCACCCGTGAGCTGTCCCGGGTCAATCAGCAGTTGCACATTCAACTTGAAGAAAACCGCAAACTGGCGGAAACCGACGTACTGACATCGGTCGCCAATCGCTACCGCCTGGAAAAAGCCCTGCCCCTGGCCTGCGAGCGAGCCCAACGCTTTCGTCAGCCGCTCTCGCTGATTGCCATGGACATCGACGACTTCAAGAACATCAACGATCACTATGGCCATGCCTTGGGGGACGCGGCATTGGTGCAGGTGGTCGAGAGCGTGAAGCGCTGGGTGCGCGAAGGTGATGTGCTGGCGCGTTGGGGCGGTGACGAGTTCATCATGATTCTACCCAACACCCCGCTGGGCGACGCCCGAACCCTCGCCGGGAATATCCGCGATGGCCTCGCCAGCTTGCTGCCGGTAGGGGACTTTCAAGTGACCATGAGTTTTGGCGTGGTTCAGCGCTTCGACGAAGAACAGCAGACCGGACTGCTGGCCAGGGCCGACCAAGCGCTGTATCGGTCGAAGATCGCGGGCAAGAATGTGATTTCAGGATAAGGGCTATGCCCTCCCCCGTTGGCTCACATCCCCGCCTTCACCAATACCGGTTTCTCCTGATACCGATCCGGATACAGCTGTTTCAACTGCGCGACTTTCGGTAGATCGTTGATCACGATGTACGGATACGTCGGATGCTCGGTCAGAAAGTCCTGATGTTCCTCCTCCGCCGGGTAGAAGCCGTTGTAGGTTTCCAGCTTGGTTACAATCGGTTTTTTGAACGAATGGGCAGCGTCGAGCTGGGCAATGTAGGCCTGAGCGACGCGTTTCTGTTCGCTGTTTTCCGGGAAAATCGCCGAGCGATACTGGGTGCCGCTGTCAGGGCCCTGGCGATTGAGTTCCGTGGGGTTGTGGGCCACCGAGAAGTAGATTTGCAGCAACGTGCCGTAGCTGACTTGAGTGGGGTCGAACGTGACTTCGACGGACTCGGCATGCCCGGTATCGCCATCGCTGACCCGTTCATATTGAGCGGTGTTGGCCGCGCCACCGGCATAACCGGAAACCGCTTTCTTCACGCCTTTCACATGTTGGAACACCCCTTGGACGCCCCAGAAACAACCACCGGCAAAGACGGCGGTTTCGCTGTGGGCCTGGGTGGTTTCGTCGAGGGCGGGCGGGGCGATCACAACCGAGTCTTCGGCCCCGAAAGAGAACGCCGAACAATGGCCGATGACGCTGGCGGCAGCCAGGCCCAGCAGGGTACGGCGCCAGGTGAATGGGGTTTTCATGGGGCTGACTCCTTGGAAAATGAGATCGCTTTCAACCAAAGGTAAAGGCATACGCCGACACACCCGGATCGAGAAATTCGATGCTGAATGTGCGGTCCGTTACGCCGCCGGACTGGCGCACCAACTGGTACAACCGCTGTTCGGTCACCCGGCCACTGCCATCGGGTGCCACGTCAGTACCGTGGTCATCGCCGGGGGCTTTTCCGTCGATCAGCACTTTGAAACGCACCGGTTTGCCATCAGCCCCCGGTCCCAGGACCAGGTGCAGATCACGAGCGTGGAAGCGGTAGACGATACGACTGGCGGGGGCACTGGCCGTCGCCCGCTCCGAGCCGACCTTCCACTGCCCGCCGAGGCTCCAGTCGTTGAGCGCCAATTGCGCCGGTGAGGTGTACGCCGACTCCTTGTCTGGCACCAGACTCGTTTCAGGGACGAAATGCTCCGCACGCTGGTAGCCAACGTAGGTTTCCGGCGATTGCACCTCGTTCATGTCCGGCGCGAGTTGAACGCCCTCGGCGCTGGCATTGATCAAACCGTCCGCAACCTTCGCGGCACCCGCTTCACGCAACAGTTGCTGAATCACCCGTTCCGATTCGGCGTACTCACCCTCGCCAAAGTGGTGATAGCGAATCCGACCCTGAGCGTCGGCAAAATAGTGAGCCGGCCAGTATTCGTTGTTGAAGGCACGCCAGATCTTGAAGTCGTTATCGATGGCCACCGGGTAATTGATGCCCAGGTCTTTCATGGCTTTGGTGACATTGCCGACGTTTCGTTCGAAGGCAAACTCGGGCGCATGGACGCCGATCACCACCAACCCTTGTTCGCGATACTTCTCGGACCAGGCTTTTACATACGGCAGCGTGCGCAGGCAGTTGATGCAGGAGTAGGTCCAGAAATCCACCAGCACGACTTTGCCTTTCAACGCCTGGGCATCGAGCGGTGGCGAGTTAAGCCATTGCAGGGCGCCGTCCAGCGGTGGAAGGTTGCCCTCGACCGGCAATGTGCCCGGTGTTTTGTCAGCAACTTTCATCGCACTGTTGGAGGCTGGGTTCTGCGCCATCATCGTTGCGCTATCGATCGGTGATTTGCCCGCCAGTCGCCCCACCAGGGCTTGCTCGATCCCGCCGGTAGACGCCGTCGAAAACCGCGCCAGAATCCCGGTGTCCAGCCCCAGGGCAATCGCTGCCACACCGGCCAGCATCGCCGCGCCCAGGCCGCGACGGACCCACTCGCCGGCACCGATGGAACGCTTCATCGCCGCAAAGACTTTTCCGCCCAGCAGCAGCGCCACGGCGAGTGACGTGGCGGCACCCGCCGCGTAGGCCAGCAGCAGCAACGTGGTGGCGATACTCGCCCCTTGCAACGCCGCGCCGGTCAGCAACAGCCCCAAAATCGGCCCGGCGCACGGCGCCCAGAGCAGGCCCGTGGCAACACCGATCAGAAAGGAGGCGCCGGGACGCGGCCGGGCATCGGCACCCGCAGCTTCCGACAACCGACTGCCAGCCGCCACCAGTGGGCGGGTCAGGCGCTCGGCCAATCGCGGCAACAACAGCGTCAGCCCGAACAGTGCGACAAACACCAACGCGAGCCAGCGACCGTACTGATTGAGTTGCACCACCCAACCGCCACCGACGGCCGCCAATGTGGCGACTAGCGCGAAGGTCATCGCCATGCCCACCAGCAGCGGCAAGCCGCTCTTGATGAACGGCTGGCCGGTGCGGGCGAAGACAAAGGGCAGTACCGGCAGAATGCACGGGCTGACAATCGTCAGCACACCACCGAGATAAGCGAGTACCAGAAGCCACATAAGGTCGACCTGCAAAAGTGAGTGAAAGGGATCAGGCCGCCAGAGGCTTGAATGTCATTGCCAGACCATTCATGCAGTAGCGCAGACCGGTGGGTTTGGGACCATCGTCGAAGACATGGCCCAAATGACCACCACAGCGTCGACAATGAACCTCTTCGCGCACCACCCCGAAAGACCGGTCCTGACGTGTGGCCACCGCCTTATCCAGCGGAGCCCAGAAGCTCGGCCAACCGGTACGGCTATCGAACTTGGTGGCGGACGAAAACAACGGCAGGGCGCAACCAGCACAGGCAAACGTGCCCTCGCGGTGCTCGTCGTTCAGCGCGCTGCTGTAGGCCCGTTCGGTGCCCTCTTCACGGAGGATGTCGTACTGCTCGTCGCTGAGCAGGGCATGCCATTCGCTGTCGCTGTGCGTCACCTCGAACACCTCCGCCGCGCTGGCCTCACTGACCAGTGCAGCACTCGTCGAAAATTTTGGCAATACACCGATCACCAGGGCTGCAGCCCCCAGCCCACCGCTTGCGAAAAGAAATTGTCGCCGTGAAAACATGGCCGTCTCCAAAAATCCAGGGTGCCTTTCATGGAACACAGCCTAGGCTTGGGTTGATCGCCAAATCCTCACGGAGAATTAAACAATTCGTGATAACTCGAGCCCCGGAAAACCCGCACAATGCGCTCATTGCACTGAAGGATTGAGCTTGATGGAACAGACCAAACGCGTCCTCGTGGTCGAAGACGACCTGCATATCGCCGACCTTATCTGCCTGCATCTGCGCGACGAGCAGTTCGAGGTGGTGCATTGCGCCGATGGCGATGAAGGCATGCGCCTGCTGCAGCAAGGCACCTGGGACGCGCTGATCCTCGACCTGATGCTGCCGGGCGTCGACGGCCTGGAAATCTGCCGTCGCGCCCGTGCCATGGCTCGCTATACGCCGATCATCATCACCAGTGCGCGCTCCAGCGAAATGCACCGGATTGTCGGGCTCGAACTCGGCGCCGACGATTACCTGGCCAAACCGTTTTCCATGCTCGAGCTCGTGGCCCGGGTCAAAGCGCTGCTGCGCCGGGTCGACGCCATGGCCCGCAACCTGAAAATGGATGCCGGCAGCCTGCTCTCGGACGGTCTCTCCATCGACCCGATCACCCGCGACGTGTCCCTCGACGGTCGCCGCCTGGACCTCACGCCCCGGGAGTTCGACCTGTTGTATTTCTTCGCCCGCCAGCCCGGCAAAGTGTTCTCGCGCATGGACCTGCTCAACGCCGTGTGGGGCTACAGCCACGAAGGCTACGAACACACGGTCAACACCCACATCAACCGTCTGCGGGCGAAGATCGAGACCGACCCGGCACAACCGGTGCGCATCCTCACGGTGTGGGGGCGAGGCTACAAATTCGCGGCCAAGGAGGAGCAGCCATGAGGTTAACCCTGACCCAGCGCCTGTCCCTGGTTTTCGCCGTGCTGCTGCTGGTGTGCTGCGGCACCTCGGCATGGCTGCAGGTGCGCTCCAACCAGATGCATGAACAGGAAGTGGTGCAAGGGTTATCGCGGGATCTGGCGCAACACATCGCCCGCGACACGGTGCTGATGGACAACAAAGGCCTGATGCCCAATGCGGTGCGCGATCTGTTCAGCCAACTGATGCTGGTAAACCCCAGCGTCGAGGTCTACCTGCTCGACATCGAGGGCAAGATTGTCGGCAGCGCTGCGCCTGAGGGGCGGATTCACCGGGAACGGGTCGACCTGGCGCCGATCCAGCGCCTGCTCAAGGGCGATGCGCTGCCGATTCTCGGCGACGACCCACGCAGCCTCGATGCCCGCAAAGTCTTCAGCGCCGCGCCGTTGAAGGTCGACGGCAAACCGGCCGGTTATCTCTATGTGGTCTTGCTCGGTGAAGAGCACGACCGCTTCGCCGAACGCGGGGCCACCAGCGCCGCCCTCAATACCGCCCTGTGGTCCATCGGCCTGGTAGCGCTGCTGTGCCTGATTGCCGGTCTCACGGCGTTTGCCCTGATCACCCGTCCGTTGCGCCGCTTGACCGAAACCGTCAGCCAGTTCGACATTGACGGCGTCCCGGTCACGCCGCCGACACCGGCGCCGGCAGAAACAACCACCAGCCACGATGAAATAGCCATACTCGACGCCACCTTCCGGCAGATGCAGGCGCGCCTCGGTGAACAGTGGCGCACCTTGACCCGCCAGGATCAGGAACGCCGTGAGCTGGTGGCCAACATTTCCCACGACCTGCGCACCCCGCTGGCTTCGCTGCACGGGTATCTGGAAACCCTGTCGCTGAAGGACGCTACGCTGTCCCCCGCCGACCGTCGCCGCTACCTGGGCATCGCGCTGGATCAAAGCCGCAAGGTCGGCGGCCTGGCGCAATCACTGCTGGAACTGGTGCGGCTGGAACACGGCTTCGTGCAACCGGTGCTGGAGCGCTTCTCGCTGACCGATCTGGTGCAGGACATCTTTCAGAAATTCGAACTGACGGCCGAGGCACGGCAAGTGCAACTCCGGGCCAACTTCGCGCCCACCGTATCCGCTGTGTGCGCCGACCTTGGCCTGATCGAGCGCGTGCTGACCAACCTTTTTGACAACGCCCTGCGCCACACACCGCAGGGTGGAGCCATCGATATCAGCCTCGTGCCGCAAGGCCGGTTCGTCGAGATCACCGTCAGTGACAGCGGCCCGGGTATCGCCACCGAACTGCGTGAAGGCTTGTTCCTGCGTCCGTTCAACATTGGCGGCGCACGGCGCGACGGCGGACTGGGGCTGCGCATCGTGCATCGAATCCTGCAGTTGCATGGCCGCGAGATCCGTCTGATGGATGTGCCGGGGCAAGGTGCAACGTTCAGCTTTTCGCTGCCCGTGGATGAGGGTACTGCGACGGCCCTGGCTGAGCGTTCGATGAACCTGAATACACCGGGCCAAGCCTGATAGACCGCGGCGCCTCCTTCGCGAGCAAGCCCGCTCCCACATTGGATCTGCGACTCACCGCAAATCACCTGTGGGAGCTGGCTTGCCTGCGAAGAGGCCAGCCCATTCAACAAAGGGCCTGGATCAATCCCGATAACCCGGAGCAACACGGTCGAGCAATCGCAACAACGCCGCCCACGCCAACTGCAGACCATCCGGGTCGCTCAACTGGCCTTCGTCCAGCGGTCGTCCAGGGTCGTTGAACTGGCGCTCGGTGTGTTCGCACACCTCGACAGGCGGCAAAACCAGCTCACCGGCAGCTTGCGCGGCCAGCTGGATTTCACAGGCCTTCTCCAGGTAATACATGCGCAAAAACGCCTGGCTCACCGATTCACCGACGGTCAGCAAACCGTGGTTGCGCAGCATCAGCACCGACTTGTCGCCCAGGTCCTGCACCAGGCGTTGCTGTTCGCTCATGTCCAGCGCCACGCCTTCATAGTCGTGGTAGGCAACCCGACCATAGAACTCCATGGAAATCTGGTTCACCGGCAACAACCCGCCTTTCAACGCCGCCACCGCACAACCGGCTTTGGTGTGCGTATGCAGCACGCATTGCGCGTCGTCACGAGCCCCGTGAATGGCGCTGTGAATCACAAAACCTGCCGGATTCACCGGGTACGGCGACGGCTCCACCGCGCGACCATCGAGGTCGATCTTCACCAGATTGGAGGCAGTGATTTCTTCGAACATCAGCCCATACGGATTGATCAGGAAGTGATGCTCGGGCCCCGGCAAACGTACCGAGATGTGGGTAAAGATCAAATCGGTCATGCGAAAGTGCGCGATCAATCGATAACAGGCCGCCAGCTCCTCACGTAAACGTTGTTCGGTCGGATTCATGTCCGGGCGTCCTCGCTCACCTTGCAGGCGTCCAGCCCTCGCCCCAATGCTTCCCAGCCGTCGAAGCCACGACCCGCAATAAACACCAGCCGTGTCGCGTTAGCCTCTGCTTCATCCGTGGCGGGCAGAAACTGACTGCGAGTGCCGACGTGTTGCAGCCAGTGCGCCTTGCCGCCCTGCGCCAGCACCACCAAGCCCTTGACCCGGAAGACCTCGCTGGGCAGTGCCTGCAGCCACCCACGCAAACGTTCGACGTCAAGCGCGGCAGTGTCCTGCCACAGCCAACTGCTGAACATTTCGCTGTGATCGTCGGTCGACACCCGAGTCATTGGTTTCAGTGCGCGTGGTTCAAGGTCCAGCTCCGAATCCAGCCAAAGGGCATCCGGCAGCTGCGCCTGCACACTGGCGTGAACGCGAGTCCTGGCGCCCAACGCCTCGCGCAGCGTCTGCAACTGCTGGTCGTCGACCAGATCGGTTTTGTTCAACAGCAGTAAATCAGCCGCGGCCACCTGGGCCCTTGCCAGTCGAGCGTATTCACCCTCGAGTTGCAGATGCCGGGTGGCATCGACCACCGTGATCACCATGTCCAATTGCATCTGGCTGCGCAGTTGCGGGTACGCCAGGGTTTGCACGATACGCTGCGGATCGGACACACCACTGCATTCAATGACGATACGCTCAAGCCTGGGTTGCAGCTGCGCCATGCTGGTCAGTTGCGCCAACAGGTCTTCTTGCACCGTGCAGCAAATACAACCGTTTTGCAGGCTGACCACCGCATCCGTGACTTCGGAAACGATGGCCGCATCGATGTTCAACTCGCCGAAATCGTTGACGATCACTGCCAGCCGCCGGCCTTCCGCACGTCGCACCATGCGGTTGAGCAAGGTGGTTTTACCGGCACCGAGAAACCCCGAAACAACGGTCACTGCAATCCGTGATGTGGTCATTTCGCCTTACCCTCCAGCACCGGTGGTTCACCCTGCCAAACCGCTTTCAATCCAGCCGCCGCCAGCGTTGAATGGCGGTCGTAGACCAACTGCCCTTCGACAAAGGTCAGCAGCACGTTGGTGCGATGGATGTAGTTGCGCGCAGGTTCGGCAAACAGGTCGCGGTCGATGACGATCAAGTCCGCCGACTTGCCGACTTCCAGGCTGCCGGTGCTCTGTTCCAGGCCCATGGCCACGGCACCGTTGCGCGTGACCACGTTCAGCGCCTGTTCGAGGCTGATCGGATCGCCGAAGCAGGCCGGGTCGTCGTTCCATGGATTCTGGCGAGTGACCATGGTTTCCAGTGCCAGCCACGGGTCAATCGATGCCACCGGCCAGTCAGTGCCCATGACCGCGGTGCCACCGGCTTCGAGCACGCCCTTGAAATCGTAGATGCGCTTGAGTCGTTCCTGACCGTAGCCCGAACGTGCACCACTGGCGAACGGCGTCGGGTACCAGGCGGCCGGGGAAAATTCGGCGATGACGTTCAGTTCCTTGAAGCGCGGCAGGTTGCCCGGATGCAGCAACGTGCTGTGGGCGCACTGGTGGCGTACACCACTGAAACCGTTACGACGACGGGCTTCGGCCACAGCATCGAGAAACACGTCGGACGCGCCATCACCGGTGCAATGAGCGATCACCCGGATGCCTTTGCTGTCCATGTCCACCACCATGTCGGTGATGTGCTCGGGCGTCAGGTTGAGCTTGCCGCGCCAGCTCGACTCTTGCGGCCATGGCGTCAGCAAGTACGAAGACTTGGGCTCGACCGTGCCGTCGAAGTGGAACTTCACCGCGTTGGCACTCAGGCGTGCGCTGCGGTAGTAGTGACGTTCACCACTGAGCAATTCCCAGCGGCGACGTACCGGGAAAATATCGTCCTGCCAACTGATGGCGGCTTCGATTCGAACGGTCAGCTCACCGCTGTCGTCGAGTTCTTTCAACGCCTGCAAGCGTTGTTCGCAGACGTGCACGTATTTACTGGCGGTCACGCCACGGGAGCTCTGAAAGTGCACGCCATCGCGGTAGGCGCGACGCAGTACGCTGACCGGGGTGGGTGGCATGGCGGCATGGATCATCGCGTAGGCGCCGTCGATCATCAGGCCGTTGGGCTCGCCCGTCAGTTCGTCACGCTCCAGATAGCCGTTGCGCGGGTCTGCGGTGTGACGATCGATGCCGGCCAGTTCCAATGCCTTGGAGTTGACCATCATCGTGCCCCACATCCGGTCGAGCAGCGCCACGGGGCGGTCCGGCATGACGCTGTCGAGCCACGCCCGACCCGGCGTCAATCCGGCCTCGCGAAAGGTGTAACGCACCCAATACTGCCCATAAATCCAGCCGTCGCCCGGATGGGAGTCGGCATAGGCGAGGATGCTTTCACGCAGTTGCTCGGGCGTCGGGTCTTCGATGCCGACATCCAGGTCATCGCTGTAGCGTGGCGCCAGTGCCAGGTCGGGGTGCGTGTGCATATCGTGCAGGCCCGGCATGCAGAACGCGCCTTGCAGATCATGCAACACGGTGTTCGGGCCCTTGAACGCTTGAAGCTCGCTCAGGCTGGCGACACCGATCAACTTGCCGTCGCGGATCGCCACGGCCTCGGCCCACGGGTTCAAAGGATCCTGGGTGTAGATGCGACCGTTACCGAGGATCAGATCGGCGTATGTTCCATGCGCGGAATGGGTCGAGGAAAAGTTGTCGGACTCAGCCATGTAAGCCACCTTTTGAGTTCAGTGCGATAGGAAGGTCCACCGCGCGTCGTGCGCTTCGGCGACCTGTAGATTTTTATTTTTGTCACCCGCAGTGCGGTGCTTACTCCGCCAGAAAAGCCGCGGCGTCCAGTTCGAGCATCACCGGTGTCTGCGTGCTGCCGAGCTGTCCCAGCCGCTCGCGCAAGTGGTGCAGATTGCTCACCCGGTGATGAGGCACGTGGCAGCTTTGCGCCAACGCGGCGAAGTCCGGTGTGAGGATATCGACGCCCAGCAACGGCACCGCTTTGGCATTCATGTAGTCGCGAATTTCGGCGTAGCTTGAGTTGTTCCAGAGCAGCAGAATCACCCCGGCACCGGCCTCTTTGGCGGCGATCAGTTCGGCGCTGGAAAACTGCAAGCCACCGTCCCCCACCAACGCCACCACGGGTCGCAGCGGCAGCGCGAGTTTGGCGCCGATGGCCGCCGGCAATGCGTAGCCGAGGGTCCCGTATCCGGTGCCGGCGTTGAACCAACTGTTGGGTGCAGGCGCCCGATAACCCAAGGCGCCCTGGTACACCGGTTGGGTCGAATCACCGACGATCAGCGGCTGCGGCAAGGCGTCACGAACCGTATCGAGCACCTCCTGCAAGCGACACTGTTTCGGGTTCCAGCCGGCGTGTTCGAGTGCATTCACCTGCGTCACCCGGACACTCGCCCAGGTTTGATCGGCCTGGCGTTGCGGCAGTTGCGCCAACAGCGCACGCATCCCCTGCTCGGCGTCACCGAGCAAACCGACCGTGGCCGGTTGAGCGCCCAGCACCTGCATTGGATCGATGTCCAGACGAATCAGCGGCGCGGTGAACGCCAAAGGCCCCAAACCGAAAAAGTCGTAATCGGTTTCTCCCAACTCGGTGCCGATGGCCAGCACTACATCGGCCTCGGCAAACAGCTCACGACCGTGCGCCGACGACTGCACGCCATCGAGCAACAGGGGGTGTTCGGGAGGGAGCAAGCCTCGGGCATTGGTAGTCAGTGCGACCGGTGCCTGCAAACGTTCAGCGAGTAAGGTCAGGGCCTCACTGGCTCGACGCGCGCCGCCACCGGCCAGGATCAATGGGCGCTGCGCGTTGTTGATCAAGGTCACAGCGGCTTCTATTGCAACGGCCGCCGGTACAGGTGCCACCGGCAAGGCGCGCGGGCGCACATCGAGATTGGCCGCTGACATCTCCAGCACATCCAGCGGAATCTCGATGTGCACCGGTCGCGGCCGCATACAGCCAAACACGGCAAAGGCTCGCGCCAGCACTTCCGGCAATTGATCCGGGTGCTGCACGGTATGGCTGAACGCACAGACGCCGGCGACCATGGCGCGCTGGTCGGGCAGTTCATGCAGATGACCATGGCCCAGGCGCAGGTGCTCGCGGCGGTTGCAGGTGGAGATCACCAGCATCGGCACCGAGTCCGCATAGGCCTGGCCCATCGCGGTGAGAATATTGGTCATGCCGGGGCCGGAAATGATGAAACAGACGCCGGGCTTGCCGCTGGCGCGGGCATAGCCGTCCGCCATGAACCCGGCCCCCTGCTCATGGCGCGGGCTGATGTGTTTCAGGCGACTGCCATGCAAGCCCCGATAAAGCTCCACGGTGTGCACGCCGGGAATGCCGAAGACGGTTTCAACGCCATAGCCTTCCAGCAACTGAACGAGCGCCTGGGCACAACGGGTCATGCAGCACCTCTTTGATGATGGACCAGCCTGGCCCGATGACGAGTTACGCTAGTATTGTTGAACCAACCGATACAACAATCGATTTTTTTTGGCCTGACTGTTCAATTTACGTCACCATATGCAGCCAGTCATGCACGGAATGTGTGGCGAGGGAGCTTGCTCCCGCCGGGTCGCGTAGCGGCCCCAAAACAATGACCTCGTCACACAAGGTACACCTCGGACACAGCGTGCGACTGCTACGCAGCCGAGCGGGACGGTGCGGCGTTCCGACTAGCTCCCTCGCCACAGGATTAGCGTTCGCGCGCGGTCCTGTTCTTCCAACTTTTCAGCGGGATGATTTATGCGTTTTCCATCGATGACCGCCCTTCGTGCCCTCGACGCCGTCGCCCGCCTTGGCAGCGTGTCGGTCGCCGCCCGTGAACTGAACCTGACCCGCAGCGCCATCAGCCACCAGATCAGCAAACTGGAGGAATGCGTCGGCTTCGCACTCACCGAGCGAATTGGTCGGGGCATCGGCCTGACGTATCAAGGCGAACGCTATGCACGTGAGGTGCGCGGGATTCTGTTGAACCTGCTGGACGCTGGTCAGTTGGTCGACGACCAGGAGATCTCTGGCCGGCTGTGCGTCAGTTGCGCGCCGGGGTTTGCCACGTATTGGTTGTGCCACCACATCGGGGCGTTCTTGCGTCAGTACCCGCAAGTGCAATTGCAGCTGATTTCCCCCAGGACACCGGACGACGTCAATAACCCGAGCGTCGACCTGTCCATCGCCTACGGCATTGGCGACTGGCCGGAGATGGTGGTCGAAGAAATCGTTGCACTGCGCTTTTTCCCGGTGTGCAGCCCGCGCCTGATCAACGCGTTGGGCGGTCTGAAAAGCCCGCAGGAACTTGCTGGCTATCCGTTGCTGCACATGACTGATTACTCGGACTGGCGCGTCTGGCTGACCACCGCCGGTGCGTCGGGCGTCAATGCAACGAGCGGCATTCTGTTCTCCGATGCGCACTGCGCGCAGTCGGCATGCATTGCCGGCCAGGGCATCGCCATCGGCGACAACCTGATCAGCGGCGATGCCTTGTCCAAGGGCTTATTGGTGCGCCCCTTCGACATCACCATCGACCTGCACCGCGGCTATTACCTGGCTTGCGACCCGCAAAAAGCCGAACGCGCAGTGGTCCAGGCCTTCAGCAACTGGGTCAAGACCCAACTCCAGTCGTCCCATCAAACCTGGCAAGACCCCCTCTGACAATCCACTAACTGTAGGAGCGAGCTTGCTCGCGAAAACCAGAGAGCGCCGTTGGGCACCGGAATTTACGCGTCATCGTTCGCGACCATCGCGAGCAAGCTCGCTCCTACAGTGTTGCTTATTGAGTAATAAAACTAACCAATACCGGCAAAATAATTCCATTGATGTAGCGATATTTTTAACAATAATGAGCCCAAAGCCCCTGCCGGATTTGCATCCGTCCTCGCACGCCTTGGGGCAATAAAAAGAGGAATGTCCATCGTGTCCAGTGGTTCAGCGATTCAGCTCAGCGCACAAGGTATCAGCCAGTATTACGGTCGTTTTGCGGCGCTGGATAATGTCGATCTTGACGTTCGCCAAGGCGAATTCCTGACCCTGCTGGGCCCTTCCGGTTCGGGCAAGACCACCTTGCTGATGATCCTGGCCGGCTTCCTCAGCCCGACCTCGGGCAAGTTGATGGAACAAGGCGTCGATATCATCAAGCGCTCTGCCGAGAAGCGAAATTACGGCATGGTGTTCCAGGGCTATGCGCTGTTCCCGCACATGAGCGTCGCCGATAACGTGGCGTATCCGTTGCGCATCCGCAAAGTCGCTGCTGAAGAGTGTCAGCGCCGGGTCAAACACATCCTGGAAGTGGTCGGGCTTGGCGCGCACATGCACAAGAAACCGGCCGAACTGTCGGGTGGCCAGCAACAGCGTGTGGCGATTGCCCGGGCGCTGGTGTTCGAGCCGGAACTGCTGCTGCTCGATGAGCCGCTGTCGGCACTGGATAAAAACCTTCGCGAACAGCTGCAAACCGAACTGCAGCGCATCCATCGCCAGGTCGGCACGAGCTTTGTTTTTGTGACCCACGACCAAAACGAGGCCCTGGCGCTGTCGTCGCGCATCGCGATCTTCAACCATGGCCGACTGACGCAAGTCGATACCCCGGAAAATATCTATAACCGGCCCGAGAGCCGCTTTGTCGCCGAATTCCTCGGCAAGATGAACCTGTTCCCGCTGGTGGACATGACTCGCAACGGCCCGACCGCCAGTGGTCGCTGCGGCACTAGCGTGCTGCACGCCCTCGCCCCCAAAGCATTAAGCGGTCAACCGACGGTGTTGGCCGTGCGCCCCGAACACATGGAACTGCACAGGGACTGCCCGACCCGGGACGGTTACAACGTGGTGCCCGCGCAACTCACCGACAAGGTCTACCAAGGTGCCAGCACCCACCTGGCCCTCAAGGTCGGTGGTGATGCGTTGCCCGTCAACCTGTCGGTACCCGGCAACCACCCAGGCGCGCTGATGCCCGGTGGTGCGCCGGTGTGGCTGAGCTGGCCGGTGCAACACAGCTTCCTGCTACAGGCCTGAAGCCGCAAAAAACATGCTTCACAAAGCTCTCTCCTAATGACAACAAAAAGGCCACTGTCCGTAGGGACACCCGCCGACTGAGGACTTGCAATGAGCCAGGATCATCAACGCGACTGTATTGAAGTGCTGATCGAAAAAGCCCGTGGCGGGCAGATCAACCGTCGTACCTTCATGCAGGCCATGGGGCTGCTGGCGGCGGTGCCGCTGGCCCTTCGCAGTGGCATCAGCTGGTCGGCCGACAAGCCGCTGGTGGTGGTCAACTGGGGTGGCGACGCACTGAACGCGTTCCGCTCGGCGTGGACCGACACCTTCACCAAGAGCACCGGTATTCAGGTGCGTATCGACGGTGCAGGCCCGACCGAAGGCGCTGTACGCTCGCAACTGGCCAGCGGTCAGCCAAGCTGGGATGTGGTCGACGTCGAGAGCTACAGCGCCATCGTGCTGGGCCGCGAAAAGATCCTGCAACCGCTGGATTACAACGTGATTCAGCGCGACCACGTGGCCCCGGCGCTGGCCTCCGACTTCGGCATCGCCAGCTATCAGTTCAGCTATGTCATGGCCTGGGACAGCGCAAAATTCGGCGACAACGGACCGAAGACCTGGGCCGATTTCTGGGACGTCAAGAAATTCCCTGGCAAGCGCACGCTGTACAAATGGATGAACGGGATGCTCGAAGCGGCGTTGCTGGCCGACGGCGTACCGGCTGACCAGCTCTACCCGCTGGATGTTGCCCGGGCGATGGCCAAGATCGACGAGATCAAACCCCATGTGCTGTCGTTCTGGAGTTCGGGTGCCGAAAGCCAGCAACTGATGGTCGACGGCGAAGTGTCGGTCGGTGCCATCTGGCATACCCGCGCCAAGTTGCTGAGCGAGGACACCGACAACCGCGTGCGTTGGAGCTTCGACAATGGACTGATCAACTCCAGCAGTTGGGCCGTGCTTTCGGGCAACCCGGCAGGCACTCAACCGGCCATGCAGTTCATTCAGCAAGCGTTGCAACCCCAAGGCCAGCTCAAGCTCTTCGAACTGCTGGGTAACGGTCCTTCCAACAGTGCCACCGAAAAACTGATGTCGGCACAGCAGCTCGAAGCCAACTGCGGGTCCGAAGCGAACCTGAAAAAACAGATCGCCCTGAACGCCCAGTGGTACGCCGATAACTACTCGAAGGCCTTGGAAACGTACCTGACACGGCTGTCCAAGTGAGCCATCGATCATGACTATCACCCTGACCGCTACCCTGACCAAACCCAAGCCCCGGTTCAGCTCGCCGGGCCTGGAGCGTGGTTTGCTGCTGTTTCCACTGCCGGTGTTGCTGCTGATTTTCTACGTGCTGCCGTTTCTGGGCGTGGTGGGTTGGAGCTTCTCGCTACCGACACCGGGCATCGAGCAATACCAGCGGATCGCCACAGACCCGGCGATCCACGACATGCTCTGGCGCACCTTGCGCCTGTGCATGACCGTCAGTTGCCTGGCGTTGCTCATCGGCTATCTGCTGGCCTATTGCTGGATATTCAGCCCACCGTTCTGGCAACGCGTGGTCGAGATCTGCATTTTCATTCCGTTCTGGATTTCGGTACTGGTGCGGGCGTTCGGCTGGCTGATCGCGCTGCGCAGCAATGGTGTGCTCAATGAAGGTTTGTTGGGCATGGGACTGATTGATCAACCGCTGCAATTGAGCCGCAATGAAATCGGCGTGGTCATCGGCATGCTCCACGTGATGATTCCGTATGCCGTATTCCCGTTGCTGTCGAGCATGCGCCAATTGGATCAACGCATTCTCATGGCATCGCGCGGACTGGGTGCCGGTGCGTTGCGCACCTTTTGGCAAGTGCTGCTGCCACAAACGCTGCCGGGCATGTTGGGCGCGTTCATCATGGTCTTCGTGTTCTGCCTCGGCTTCTTTATCACCCCGGTACTGTTGGGGGGTGGGCAAACAGTGATGATCGCCGAATACGTGTTCCTGCAAATGTTCCAGACCAGTAACTGGGGCTTGGGGGCTGCGCTCAGCGTGGTGTTGCTGGCTCTGGTCAGCGCATTGATCTGGGTGCTGCTGAAAATCACCCGCCTGAATCGACTGGTCGGCTGAGGTTACTTATGAACACCCATCGCACAAGCCTGAGTACCCGGTTGCTGGCCGTGATTGCCATGGCCTTTATGTTGTTCCCGTTGCTGACGGTCATTCCGGTGTCCTTCACCAGCAAACGCTTCCTGTCGATGCCGGAAGGCAACTGGTCGTTGCGTCATTACGAAGCCCTGATCAGCAACCCTGACTGGTTCCATGCCATCAGCCAAAGCCTGACCATCGCGCTCGCCACCAGCGTGATCGCCACCTTGCTGGCCGCCAGTTTCAGCCTCGGCATCTGGTACATGCGCTCGAAACTGGCCACGGCGCTGATCGGCCTGGTGCTGCTGCCGATGGCCATTCCACCGGTTATTTCGGCGCTGGTGCTGTACTTCATGGAAACCAAACTCGGGCGCTACGCACCGGGAATCGGCTACGACACGTTGACCGGCGTGGTGATTGCTCACGTGATCATGGTGGTGCCGTACGGTGTCGTCACCATGTTGGTTGCCCTCAGCCAGATTGACCGGCGTATCGAACTGGCGTCACGCAACCTCGGCGCCAGCCTGATGCAGACCACGTTCATGGTGATCCTGCCGAACCTGAAACTGGGCATCGCTTCCACTGCGCTGCTGGCGTTTGCCCTGTCGTGGGAAGAAGTCGCGGTGACGCTGTTCATCACCAGCGTCAACGTCGATACCCTGCCGAAACGGATCTGGAGCGGTTTACGCGATAACGTCGACCCGAGTGTTGCCGCCATCTCCGTACTGTTGATCTCGCTGACGTTGCTGGTGTTGATCGGTCGCCTGGTGGTCCAGCACCTGGCCGATAAACGCGCACAGAAACTGCTCCACCCGTGAATCGTTCGGGGAAATAGTCGCCTGCTGATAAAGCAGTGCGGCTATTATCCCCGCACCCTTTTCGGCACGGACGCTGCGCGATGCTCAACATTCTGCAAAATACCCCGCTGTGGGTTTACGCGGTCTTTCTGCTGCTCTGCTACTTCGGCGTCAAAGCCCTCTCCCCTACCCGCGAAAGCAAAACCTCATTGCTGGTCACGCCGCCCATTTTGCTGGGCTGGTCGCTGTACTCGCTGAACCTGACGCTCAACCCACCGCTGTCCATCAGTTGCTGGCTGGCCGCCGTGATGTTCGGCGGCGTCGTCGCGCTGATGATTTTTTCGAGCAAGGGTGTGGAACGGGATGAGGCAGGAACCGGGCTGATCGTGCCGGGGACGAACAAGACGTTGGCGCTCTATCTGCTGTTTTTTGCCGTTAGTTACTACTTTGGGTATCAGGCCGAGGTTGCTCCGGAGCACTCGGCGGGGTTGCCGATGGTATTACTCAAAGCGTGTGCCTCAGGCTTTGCCAGTGGATTGTTTTGCGGACGTTCGCTCAGGTTTTATCAAATGTTCCGCTCCCTGAAGACCGCCCCCCTGTAGGAGCGAGCTTGCTCCGGGCGGCGTTCCGACGATGGTCTTGAAAGCAACGCGTTCATTCAGGACGAACGCGTTATCGTTAACGTCCTTCGCGAGCAAGCTCGCTCCTACAAGGGATCGGGGTAGATCTTTTGCCCGTTGGCCTGTTGGGCCGTGACAACGCTGCCTCGGTCCAATAGATTAGGCGGCCTGAAAAAGCCCTGTGCTTTCTCGCCTCAATTCAAGTTAAAAGAAGTAGTGAAATTTCAATGTCCGATTCCAATACCGCTGAATCCGTAGTCACCTTGTCGTCCAAAGCGGAATACGAAAACTCCATCAATCTTTCACAGCACGTGCCACAGGCCAAGACCATCAGCGAGATGGTCCTGGACGCTTTTCAATCCACCCGGGAAAGCGACCAGCTCCGCGAGCTGCGCGCCGCGATTCGCCAGGCTCACGACAGCTTCGATGACGATAAAGCCTACGAACTGATGGGCGAACTCAAGCAACTCAAGGACGCCGAGGCTGCCGACATTGCGGCCCTCGAAGACCTGAGCGGCAAATTCCCGATCAGCCGCATTCTCTCCAGTTTCAAGGACGATCCGGCCTTTCAGGAATTGGTTTACGGGCTGGCGTTGAAGGTGCTGAACCAGACGCATCAGGCCATCAGCAACCCGAGCAGTGGCAAGAGCAAGGCTGCACGCGCCAAGAAAGACGTTGAAGTGTTCACCATTAGCAAAGATGGCATGAGTGTCACGCTGCCTCTGCGTACTCCGCGTTCGCGCCTGAATGTTGACCGTGATGCGCTGGAGTTTCTGGGCTTTACCTTTGTTGGTGAAGGCGAAGAAGCTGAGCTGGACGGTGAGACGTTCCTGGACAATGCCGGGGTTGAGCAGGCGATCAATCGTAAGAACATCATTACTGCGCTTCAGCAGCAGACTGCGTTTGATGGCTATAGCATTGCGGCTCAATAACACGGCCTTACAGCGGGGCTCGCTGGGGCTTTGATTCGGTGCATATCCATTTTTTAGGCTAGGGCCACTTAGGGTTCCGCCCTTACGGCGGGTCACTTTCGAAAAGCGCGAAAGTAACCAAAGCGCTTCTGCCCCTTTCGTTCGGTGCCTCGCCTAGGCTCGGCATGCCCTCGCTCCGGTCCTGCTCCGTGGGCCCGCCGCCATCGGCCATCCATGGCCGGGGGCGGCTAACCCGGCATCCATGCCGGGTTGCCCACTGCGCAGAACCTCCACTCGGCCTCTCGAGGGGGCGGTGCATCCAGATCAAAAGCTGCAGGCGAGCTAACGCTCGGCCTGTTGAGTGGTAAAAATCAAAAGCTCCACGCCGACCTGCTTTCTGTAGGAGCGAGCTTGCTCGCGATGGACTTGAGAGCAACGCGTTTACTCAGGAAGAACGCGTTATCGTTAACGTCCTTCGCGAGCAGGCTCGCTCCTACCCCGCTCCACATATAAGAAGCCGATCTTGCCGTCGCCGTTGCCGTTGCCGTTGCTTTGCTTCGGCTTCAGATCTGCCGCCCCTTTCCCAGAGGCCGAACGCAGGCGTTGCGTAGGGGGCAACCCGGCATGGATGCCGGGTTAGCCGCCCCCGGCCCAGAGTGTGTAAAAACGGGCTCAAACATCGTCGGCGCGTGCGCCGACGAGTGTTGGCTGGCTCATTAAACCAAAAGCGTTTTTCGTAGCTCCAGCCCGTTATCAAGGGGCCTCTGGCGGCGCATCACAGCTCGTCTACCAGACAAAACGGGGGCTTTTCAGGCCGCCAGCGCTTTCATCAGATTCTGCGCACCGAGGATTTTCATCACCCTTTTCAAGTTGTAAGCGAGCACATTCAAGCTCATTTCGGTGCTCACCCCGGCAAGTCGTCGGGTCAAAAAGTGCGTCGCACCCATCCATTGTTTGAGCGTCCCGAAAGGATGTTCAACTGTCCGTTTGCGGATCTTCATCATCTCCGGCGCTTCGTCCAGGCGGACCTGCATCTCCTCCAGCACCGCTTCATGTTCCCAGCGACGAACCTTTCGCTCTCTGGCCGGTGTGCATTGCGCCTTTATCGAGCAGGACCGACAGTTCGAGCTCCAGTAACTGTTCAGCGTCTTGCCATTATCGACGCAAGCGTTGCGCCAGGTCAGCACTTCCTTGGCGGGGCAGACGTACACGTCTTTGTCCGCGTCGTAGATGAAAGCATCATTGTTAAAGCGGCCATCGAATTTGGCCCGCGAGCTCTGCGTCTTCGGCACATACGCGGTAATCGCTGCTTCATGGCAGGCAAGGATCTCCCCGCTTTTGTAATACCCGCGGTCAGCCACCACCGACAACGATTCGAGTTTCATCGCCTCACGGGCCTGCACCGCCATCGAACTGAGCTGATCACGGTCGTGGCCCACATTGGTCACTTCGTGCGCAACGATCAGGTGGTGCTTGGTATCGACCGCGGTCTGTACGTTGTAACCCACGATGCCTTTACCGCTCGTCATCATCGAGCGGGCGTCCGGGTCGGTCAGCGAGACCTGCTTATCCGGCGATGTCTCAACTTGAATTTCTATCTCCTGAAGCGCTTTCATTTGCTCCTTGAGTTTGGCGATTTTCTCTTCCAGGCCGCCGCTTTTTGGGTCCGAGGGCTTGGGCTCTTCACGATCAGCGGCATCCAGTGCCTTCAGATAACGGGCAATGCTCGATTCGATTTCTTCCATCCGCTTCTTCAGCTTGGCGCTGGTAAAGTTGCGGTCGCGGTGGTTCACCGCCTTGAACTTGCTGCCGTCGATGGCAATCAGGTTTTCCGAGAAAAGCCCTAGTTGCTGGCACAGCACAACAAACTGGCGGCAAACGCCTCGAATGGCCTTGCCGTTGTCCTTGCGGAAGTTGGCGATGGTCTTGAAGTCCGGCATCAGGCGACCGGTCAGCCACATCAGCTCGACGTTGCGCTGCGCCTCGCGCTCAAGGCGTCGGCTCGACTGAATACGGTTGAGATAGCCGTAGATGTAGATCTTCAGCATGACGGCGGGGTGGTAGCCCGGTCGGCCCGTTTCAGCTGGGACCGCGCTTTCAAAACCCAGGGTGATCAGGTCGAGCTCATCCACGAAGACATCGACAACGCGCACCGGATTGGTGTCGCTGACGTAATCGTCCAGGCTCTCGGGGAGCAAGGTACTTTGACCTCGGTGTTCACCTTGAATGAAGCGTTTCATGGCTAACCCTTACGATGAAATCCCGGGAAATCATAGCAAGGGTTGGCTTGGATTTTTACACACTCTGGGCCATGGATGGCCGATGGCGGCGGGCCCCCGGAGCAATGCCGGAGTGAGGGCATGCCGAGCCTTAGCGAGGCACCGAATGGAGGGGCAAGCGTTTTTGGTTACTTTTTAGGCGTTTGTAAAAAGTGACTCGCTGTAAGAGCGAAACCGCCAGCAGCCGCTACCGCAAAAACGGATATGCCCCCCATCCCATCCCATCCCATCCCATCCCATCCCATCCCATCCCATCCCATCCCATCCCATCCCAACAAAACGCCCCCGCAACCCAAGAGCCCCCTCACCAAAAACTACAGCCCCCTCAAACATTTCCCCTCTGTGAACAGCATCACACCCCGGACCGGGGCTTTTTATTGCCCGCAGCTCCAGCAAAAGCACGATTACTCTCTCTGTATCGACACTAGAACAAACACATCCCTTACCCCTTGAGCACCACGGGTCCGCCTGCAGGGATCGTCAACTCACTTTCCAGCCCAAGACCTCAGTGGTGCGATTGCTGAGGTCATCATGCACACGACGCCCCTTTACCGTCAGTTAGCCAACCACTACCTCGACGCAATCCGTAGCGGCACCCTGAAAACCGGTGAACGGTTTCCCTCCATTCGGCTGATGATGGAAAAGCACGCCGTCAGTCTGTCGACCGCGGTGCAGGTCTGCCGGGAACTGGAGGACTATGGCGTGTTGGAGGCCCGTCCGCGCTCCGGCAACTACATTCGCCAGCCCGACACATTGCCCAAACCCACCCCGATCGCCCCGCCCACACCGTTGGATACCGGCGTTTACGTCGGCATTCACGAACAGGTTTCGTCGGTGCTCAAGGCCAGTCAGCGCGCGATGATCAAGGTCAATTTCGCCAGCGCCTACTGCGCTCCGGAACTCTATCCGCTGAAAACCCTGCAGGATCATATGATCAAGGCGTTGCGCCAGGATCAACACTTGCTGGGTGCGCCAGGGTCGACCTGCGGCAACCTTGCATTGCGCAATATCCTCGCCCGACGAGCACTGACGGCCAAAACCAATGTGGCAGCCGAGCGAATTGTGATCACCAACGGCGCAACCGAAGCGATTAACCTCGCCTTGCGCGCGGTCACTCAACCCGGCGACACCGTGGCCGTGGAGTCGCCAACCTTTTACGGTCTGCTGCAAACGCTCGAAAGCCTGAACCTGCGCGTGCTCGAAGTCCCGGCGACGGCCCACTCGGGGATCAACCTGTTCGCGCTCGAACAGCTATTGCGGGGTCCCGAACGGATTCAGGCGCTGATCGTCATCCCCAATCTGCAAAATCCGCTGGGCAGCATCATGCCCGACGTCAACAAGGCGCGACTGGTGCAACTGTGCGCCGAACACAACACCGTACTGATCGAAGACGACACCTACGGCGATCTGGTCGACACGGAACAGCCGCTGTCCACGCTGAAACATTGGGACCGCGCCGATAACCTGATCTATTGCGCCTCGCTGAACAAAACCCTCGCACCGGGCATGCGCCTGGGCTGGATCAGCGCGGGGAAATGGCACGACCGCGTGGAGATGCTCAAACACACTCAGTCCCGTGGCTGCGAAGCGTTGTCGCAACTGGCGGTCAGTGCGTTCATGAAGACACCGTCCTACGAACGCTACCTGCGCCGCTTGAGAAAAATCCTCACGCAACAACGCCAACAAATGAGCGCGGCGATTACCCGCTATTTTCCCGAGGGCACCCGCGTGACCAACCCTCAGGGCGGTACGTTGTTATGGGTCGAACTGCCGCGCCACCATTCGTCCATGGTGTTTTTCCATGAGGCGTTGAAGGTCGGCATCCAGATTTCGCCGGGGGATATCTTTTCAAACGCCAAACGCTTCAATCACTTTGTGCGCATCGGTTGTGGTGCGCCGTACTCACCGCGGATTGATGAAGCCATGGCGACCCTCGGACAACTCCTCAAACACCAGCGATAAACACAAATCCTGTAGGAGCGAGCTTGCTCGCGAAGAACGTTAACGATAACGCGTTCTTCCTGAATGAATATGTTGTCATCAAGTCCTTCGCGAGCAAGCTCGCTCCTACAGGGGCCAGGGGGTTTAGAGAGGGTTCTGATGCAGGCAGATGATGTGCGGATCATCATTCCAATGGGGGAATCGTTCAGCAATCAGCGGGTCATGGCCGGGGATCACATGGTCTTCGCCGTCGGCCAGGCTATCGATCAAGCTGAACGCCTCAAGCGTCTGCGCCAAGTCATCAAGGATCGGAAACGGGCTGCGCTGCCGAATGTTCGCCCACAAATGTGCCGCATCCGAGGCCAGCACAATCCACCCGCGCGCGGTTGCCACCCGCACCACCTGGCTGCCCGGCGTATGCCCCCCCACCGGGTGCAAGGTTACGCCGGGCATCACTTCGACAGTGCCGGTGTGCAAACGCATCCGACCTTCGAACAGCGGCGGTAGCGCCGACATCACGTCATCGACCTCGTAGGTTTTGTTCACCGTGCGATGGGCCATTTTCGGCCCGGTGCAGAAGCGCAGTTCCGCTTCCTGCAAATGCACCGTGGCCTTCGGAAACAGCCCCAGGTTGCCGGCATGATCCCAGTGCAAATGCGTGAGGATCAGGTTCTCGACGTGTACCGGATCGATATCCAGTTGGCGCAGGGATTCTTCGGGCAAGCGATACATCTGACGGTTGCGTCGATCCGCCGTGGCCGGTTGAAAGCAGGTGTCGACCACGATCACCTGCTGTTCATTGCGGATGACCCAGAAGTAGTAGTCCAACGGCATCGCCGCATTCGGATCACCACAGCAGGCGTCGTAAAGAAAGTTCTCCCGGGCGGTGCGCTGGGCATTGGCGCCGACACGGATGGCGAACACTTCGTACACAGGAACGGACATATTCACCTCCTGATCAGGCCACGGCGGCGGCGTTGAGGGTCGGGCGGAAGTCGAAATCGATCTCGTCGCAAATGCCCAGATCCTGCGCCAGACGATGCAGGCCGCTGTAATCGCGCATGATCGTCGCGTTCTTGTTGCGCTCCTGAGTGTCGGCGATGATCAGGGCCGCGTCCTCGACCCCCAGCTGCGTCAGGATCGCCTCCCACATCGAGTAGTCCTGGGCGATAAAGGCACTCAGTGCCACCGACAATGTACGTGCGAAAAACGTTCGCTGAGTCGGCTCCATGTTCGCGTACATGACCTTCGCCACTTCGGCGAGCACCTTGCTGTGGGCATACTCGTCGCGGTTATGCAGCTCGGCCACGCGACGGTTTTGCGGTTGAATCGTCTGATCGTCAGCCAACAAATCCAGATAGGCGTTGACGCTGATCTCCGCCACCACCGCAAAGGTGATGGCCGCCAGGTCTCGCTGCCACTGCTCGGGCAGTTCTTCGCGCAGCGCAGCCAGGCGCAGATACGTGACCGATGGCGGCAAATCCAGATCCTGATCCAGTGCCCGCTCGACCTTGGTGCGTTCGATAGCCCGCAGGTGCATGAGCGTGTGGTAATGCTCGTCGATCAAGGTTTGCTGCATCGCCTCGCGGAAATGCCAGTCGTCCTTGCCCAGGTACTGATTGGCAATAACGCTCAGCGCCGGGTTCACCACGTGTTCTTCAGCGGTCACCGTGCGCAGGTTGTAGCCGATCCAGCCCCAGGTCACCACGGTGCTTTTGAGTTCATCGCTCAGGGCCTGGAATTTCGGGTGATGGAAAAACGGCACCATGCACTCGGGATAATCCGGGCGTGCCGGGTCAAACGCTTCGCTGATTTCAGCCTTGTCCGGCGCACAGACCGTGGCTCGTTTAGTCCACGCCTGATTCAGACGTATCACCAGTTGATGATCGACCTTGGCGATCTCGATTGCTGTTTGCATGACGCGTTACCTGTAAGACGCGTACCCGCTACGGGGTACGCCGATGGAAAATTGGGCGACGGATAAATCAGGCCAGCCAGTAGCGGGTCAGGTTTCGCGCCGGGTCAGTGTATCGACTGCGGGCGTGAATCATTCGCCAGTTGTCCCAAATCAGCATGCAGTCGTCGGGAATTAGCACCGGAGTGTTGTGTCGCACGAAATATTCCTCACCCAACACCGCAAACCGGGCCAATGGCAACGAGCTGTTGGCGACCAGCGATTGCTGCAGATCTTCCTTGGACGGGTTCACATCGCCGTAGTGAAACTGGTTGTAGCTGAAGCGGAAAATGTCCCCCGCTTCGGTAGGCGTCAGGATGTATTCCTTGACCCGGCGCTGCGCGGCTTCCCCAGGTTTGGCGGTGGCAACGAATTCCACGGGGGTTTCGTCGATCCACGTGCGCAACTCGGGCTCGGTGCGTTCGAGAAACGCCAGGAACTCGTAACCGTCCACCAGTCCTGTATGCCCTCCGCCGCAGGTTGCCTGTTGATGACAATGCAACGCCAGGTAGCGCGGTGGCGGTCCGTAAACCGGCGCTTCGGTGTGCGGGCCAATACCGTTCATGCTCTGGGAATAAGGCAAATCTTCGTATCCCGGCTTGCGGGTGATGGCGAAGGCCATTTGCCCGTTGAACTGCGGAATGATCGGGCCGAAGTCATGCAACGTGCCTACGACGTCATTGGCGAATTCGTCCGGTGTCAGCACCGTCCAGCCTCGCGCCGACAATTCTTCATGGCGATGGCCCAGCACTACGTAAGGTTTAGACGCAACAATCCCTTGATCTGACATGGTGATGTTCCTGGCTGATGATCAGGCGTTGACGGTTGAGGTGTAAGCGGCAATGAGTTCACTGCAGGCAGTGCCCGGTTGATAGCGTTGTTCATCGATGCTCTGCACGGGCGTGATTTCGGCGGCGGTGCCCGTCAGAAAACACTCGTCGAAGTCGCCAAGTTCTGTAGGAACAATGGTTCTTTCGACCACCTGGTAATCCAGTGCCTTGGCCAGCTCGATGACGGTCTGGCGGGTAATACCATTAAGAAAACAATCCGGCACGGGGGTGTGCAATGTCCGGCCTTTGACGAAGAACACGTTGGCGCTGGTGGATTCGGCGATGTTGCCGCGCCAGTCGAGCATCAACGCATCGTGATAGCCGGTGTTTTCAGCATCGTGCTTGCTGAGTGTGGCGATCTGATAATGGCCAGACGCCTTGGCTTCGAAGGGGCTGCTGCTCGGCGGCGGACGGCGCCACTGGGCAGTCTTCAAACGGATCCCGGCCATGCGCGCCGCCGGGTCGAAATAGCTCGGCCATTGCCAGCAGGCGATCGCCATATGCACGCTGTTGAAGCGGGCCGAGGTGGAAATCATTTCACTGCCGCGCCAGGCCACCGGCCGCAGATAACCGTCGACCACGTTGTTGCGGCGCAGCAGTTCATGACTGGCGGCTTCCAGTTCGGCAAGTTCATAGGGAATGACGAAATCCATCAACGTCGCCGAGCGATACAGACGCTTGCTGTGTTCGCGCAGTTTGAAGATCTTGCCGTTGTAGACGCGCTCCCCTTCGTACACCGTGCTTGCGTAATGCAGGCCATGCGTCAGCACATGCAGTTGCGCCCGGGACCACTCGACGAACTCGCCGTCGAGCCAGATAAAGCCTTCTCGCTGATCAAACGGAATACTGCTCATGTCCTTATCTCCTGATGAATCGTCCTACGCCGTTTCCAGCAGGACCGGTATTAATTCGGGGGCGGCCACCGGCTCGGTCTGAAAGAAGAACGAGCGCTCACCAAACGCCGGCCGCAGCTCATCGAACCAGGTCGCCTGCGGATCGAATCGCGCATAGAACGTTCGCAGTACCCATTGCGGATCGCGGGCCTGGAGAAACTGCAGCACAAAGACTTTTTCCCCGGCGACGGTCTCGATACCGTTGATCAACACCTTGCCGTAGAAGGTGCTCATGGAAGGCCCGCGAACCGTGCGTGCCAGCCCCGACACTGTTCGATAGGCCGCCTGAAAGATCTCGAACGCGCGAGCCAGTGGCATCGCGAAGTAGTGGCTGGGGCCGGTATCGCGCTCGACGAACAGGTAATAAGGCACTGCGCCGAGTCGAACGCCTTCGGTCCAGAGCGCAGCCCAATCGGCGGGGTTTTCGTTGATGTGCCGTATCAGGGGGGCCTGCATGCGCAAGGTCGCACCGGTGGAACGGATGCGTTCGACGGCCTGGCGAGCGATGTCCTGGCGGATCTCCACCGGGTGGTTGTAGTGGCCCATGATCGAGAGGTTTTTCCCCGCCGCAACAATCCGTTGAAACAGTTCAAGCAGCTCGGGCGCGTCTTTATCGCTGACAAACCGTTGCGGCCAATACGCCACGGATTTGGTGCCGATACGGATGCTTTTCAGGTGGGGCAGTTCCAGCAGCGGCTCGATGTACCCGGCCAGTGAGCGGGTGTTCATGATCATCGGATCGCCGCCGGTGATCAGCACATCGGTCACTTCGGTGTGTACCCACAGGTAACTCACCAATTCCTGGGATTCGCGCGCGTTGAACTTGAGTTCTTCCTCACCAATGAACTGCGCCCAGCGGAAACAGAACGTGCAGTAGGCGTGACAGGTCTGACCGGCACCGGGGAAAAACAGCACGGTTTCGCGGTACTTGTGCTGAATGCCCGGAAGGACTTTTCCGTTGAGTGTCACGCCGTTGTGCGTCAACTGGCCGGCTGGATGTGGGTTCATGCGTAGCCAGATCGCCTCGATCTGACGCTTGATGGCGACGGCATCGTCCCGTTCGATCAGGTGCTTGAGCGAGGCATACTCGTCCGGCAACAACATGTCCTTGTGGGGAAAGGTCATGCGGAAAATCGGATCGTCCGGAATGTTGTTCCAGTCGATCAGCGTCCCCAGTACATATTCATTGGTGCGAAATGGCATGACCCTAGCGACGACAGTCATGGCTTCCTGCAACGCTGGCGTCAGTTGGTGCCAGTACGGCGTGTCGCGAATGGTGCGTGAGTTATAGGGTTTGTATCTTTCCTGCTCCGACATTCCCTGCATGGCAGCGCTCCTGGTAATTTCCTGGCGTGGTTACTGGATGGCAGGCGCTGCGCGCTCTATGTCCATCCATGCCCGAACGCTGTCGCGATCCCACTGCCGGCGCACGTAAGCGGTCAGTCGCGCGGGAACTTGATCGCCATTGGCGACCAGGCGGTTGAGCATGATTGCCAGGTCCGTGTCGGCAATGCTCCAATCACCGAACAGATGCTCCGCTCCCCCTTCCAGCAACCGATCGGCGACAAAAAACAGCCTGTCCGCGGCCGCCAGGGCTTCATCGGACAGTGGGTTATCTTTTTTGCCGAAATAAATAAGGTCCGCTGGACGCTCTTTGCGAATGACCAACAGATCGCTGCGCAACCAGGCTTGCAGTTGACGGGCGCGGGCGCGCTGCTTGATGTCCAGCGGGAATAGTTTTTTGTGGCCAGGAGAGAGTTCATCCAGATACTCAGCAATGGCCGACGATTCCGACAATGCAAAGCCCTCATGAACTAACGTTGGAATTTTGCACGTTAACGATACATCGTGATAAGGCTTGAGATAGTTCTCACGACCTTTCAAATCCACAGTAACCAGATCAAACGAAAGTTGTTTTTCTTTCAACGCGACAAATGCCGACATCGCAAATGCACTGACAAAATCCGCACCGACATAGAGTTTAAGTTTCGTGCTTTCCATAGACCACTCCATTTCATTAACTGCGCTGGTTAATAGGCATTGGAAGTGATCGTAATTAGTTGACTGGACGCTGAATAGATACAGAAATTGCCTGTTTCTATCGATACAGAAAGTACTCACAGGCAAACCGACAGCCAGGTCGGGAGCGCTCGACAGAAACGAAAAAAGGGAGTCTGCGGACGCCGACTCCCTTGGGCAAAACGAAGGACATTACGCTTGAGTGATCAGCCCGTGGCTGTCGGCAAAATTCGAAAGCAGCGCCATTTGCGGCATGTTGCTCATGTTCAACATCGCCAGCGGCTCAACGGCGCTGGTGTTGACGAACCCGTGTTTCGTCCAGGCCGGCACCAACAGCACGTCGCCAATGCTGACGGTCACTTCATCAGCGTCGCCCAACGTCAATGCACCGCGGCCGGACTGAATAACGAACAGGTGCCACCAGGAATGGGCGTGCCCGTTCAGTACAGCGCCTGGTTTCAACCATTGCATGGCCATGGCCATACCCGGTGTCACTTCGCATCCCTTGATGCTTTTGTCGTGGGCCAGGGCGACGATATCCACCTCACTGGCCTCTAGGGATTTACGCATATCCGCTAGTTCAGCACCTTTCCACACCCGAGGACTGAGCGTTTGATGGTGCAAACTTTGACGAAAGTCTTTATATGAAAAAAACGCACCCTGAAAGTTATCCATCCGCACGCTCCGCGTTGTTCTTACCACTTAAGCGCCGAACTTTAGGTTAACCATTCTGCACTGTAAAGCCGCGCGGATTTATTTATAACACCGAAGGCCGCAACGCCACGATCATATCCACTTCTACCGCAGCGTTTTTTGGCAGCTGATAAACCCCCACCGTTGTTCGCGTGTGTTTACCGGCGTCGCCCAGTACATGACTGAATACATCCGAAACCCCATTCGCCACGTCACTGAGGTCCACAAAGTCTGCCGTTGATTTCACATACACAGTGACCCGTAACAACGATTTGATTTTATCCAGTGAGCCGATGGCATCCACGATCAATGCAAGCCCGCGCATGGCGCTGATACTGGCCGCCGCTTGCGCATCGCTCAGGCTGAGCTCCTGCCCCACTCGGCCAGGGTACTGGATTTTGCCGTTCATGCGCGGCACCAGCCCACTGACGTATAGCTCATCGTGATGCCGAATCAGCGGCGCGTAATGCCCGCCCGCCGTGTTCTCGCCGTAGATGTCGTAGCCAAGTTCTTTAGCCAGCATGAGGAAGCGCTCATCACAGCTCATTTGCTCAATCATCTATCCAACCCTCTTAATCAATACTGCAAAAAACATTGATCCCGGCGACTCACCCCACGGCTCTCGCCGGGGCGGCCAGGCAGGTCACTTCGACGCGGGACTCAATCGCCTCGGCCAGACGCAGCAGGTTGTCGCTGAGCTGCTCGTAGTCCTCGCAGAACAGCACGATGTGACCGATGAACGAGGTGTTGTCTTGCACCAATGCCGTGACCGAATCACCGACGCGCTTGGCGTACACCGCTTCTACCAGTTCGATGTTCAGTTCCCGGGCCAGCAACTCGATGTCCGGTGCGCCGCGCAATAGACCGCCTGCCGGGGCCCTGAGCAGACGGATGCCGCAATAGCCCCGGGCGACAGGGTCGAGATGTTCGGTCTTGCCTTCCACCGCCCACCTCACCCAGCGCTCCCACGGGTCGAAATCGATGAACGCCAGACGGGCCAAATCCCAGATGTGCATGCCCCCAGGGCGCATGTTGGTTTCCACCGCCGAGGTCCGGCCGTCGCTGCGCAGGAAAATTTCGTTGTGATAGGCGCCGTTATCCAGCGAGACCAACCCGGACATGTGCCGACCGGCAGCCGCCAATCGAACCTGGACGTCCGCGGGCAATGGCGCCGGCACCACTTGCTGGATTTCCGCGCGATAGGCGCCTTCAGTGGTGGTCTTCTCGGTGACCCACGTGCTGCCGGCGACGTAGTCCCAGCTGTATTCCCGTGCATTCTGGATCAGTTCCTCAAGGACGATGCCGCCTTCGCGATACGGCTTGAGCGCCTGCCAGGCTTCATCGCACTCCGACGGATGATGGATCACCCGGCAGCCTCTGCTCGCGCCTTCGCAGGCCGGTTTGATGAAGGCTCTGCCGCCCAGTTCGACGACTCGCTGGCGCAGTTCGGGCAGGCTCTCGATGCGTGTGGAAAAGACCGGGCGATAGTCTTCCGGCGAGGTGCCGGCAGCCGCCTCCAGCCGGCGAAAAATCTGTTTGTCCAGCCCCGCCCGCGCCTCGCCCGGCGTGATACCCGGCAGGCCGTAATGCGTGGCAAGCGCCGCGCCGAGCAGCACGCCACGGTCGGAAAACGGCAGCACCCCGATCAGCTTCCAGCTGTCGGCATTCAGACAACCCGCCACCAGTTCCAGGGAGGCCGCAACGTCTTGCGCTGCCAGCGAGGTGCTGCACACGTGGTCCGCTACCTGATCGTCACCGGGCTGAATTTTCTCGACCAGCAGGATCAGCCGGGCGTTGTAGAGCTTCTTACAGAGGTCGCGCAACTTATGGATATCGTGCACCCGATTGCCGTTGTACCCGACCACTACTACGCAAGATGTCGTATTCATAAAGCACCCGACCTATGAAGGGAAAAACCGAAAAGCGATGGTTCAGTCGTGCAGCGAGGCGTTGGATTTACGGTTGAGCCAGTACCAGGCCAGAATCCCGCCCGCGCCAATGGCGGCCAGCACCAGAGCGTTATAGGGCGGTGGCGCGACCCGCATGATCAACACCGTCATCCCGGCGCCGACGCCGAGGGAGACTTCCTTGACGAACATGTTGTTTTGTTTGACCGAGAAGTAATCGAGGTAGCTGAACGCGCATTCGGCGAGGGACAGCAGCGCCACCCAGATCAGCGCGCCGGCGAGGGTTTCGACGTGGAAAGCAGCCGGGGACGAGAGCACCGCAAAACCGCCAATGATGATCCCGATCACGGCGACCACCTTGAAGCGCCCGGTGCACTCGATCAGTTTCATCACCGGCACCTGGGCGAACACCACCACGGCGCTGTTGAGGATCAGCATCAGGCCATACCAGGCCGGCAGTTCACCGGTTTCGAGGAGGATGGCTTGCGGCAGGATCGAGAACACGCCAAACAACTTGATACCCATGATGATGCCGGCGATCACCCACGGCAGTTTGTTGCGCCAGCCACTGCCGTCCCGGGTTGCCGGGCTGGCAACCACCGGTTGTGTGGTGAATGTCGCCCCCATGGCGATAGGCAGGCACAGCAGGATGAAACTGGCGGCACCGAGGAAGAACATCGTTGGGGTCAGCAGCGGCGATAGCAGGATCAAACCGGCCACCAGGCTGCCCATGTTCATCGCCACCCGGTTGTAGGCCGCGCCCTCTTTGGTCTGGGCCGCTTCGCTCTTGATCAGGTAGCCGGCAATCGCAATGCCGTAGGCAAACAACGCGGCGGCGAACATCACCAGGCCCTGGTTGCTGGTGACCGCGAGCAATACCAGCCCGAGTGCCGCGCACAGCAGCGTGACGCTCAGGGAACGGCGGCCCAGCACCAACAAGGTCAGCGGCAACAGCAATAACAAGGCCCGGTAGCCGAGGGCGAGGATGCTGTTGGTGGCGGTATCGAGCCAGACGTTGGCCTTGCCCAGTACCGCGAACAGCGACACGGCGGTAATGATCCGGATCGTGAACAGGCGGATGTTGATCACCGGCTTGGCGATGGCGACCGTTGTTTGAACACTCATGCAACACCTCTGCAACCGAATAATTGTCAGGGCCACAGGCACCGGCAATCAGGAAAGTCCTTAAGGCGATGGTAGAGAGAGAGGCTTGTTCTGATCAGAGCAAGTTCGTATAGAATCAAACGAACTTTACTGCTGGAGAGACCAGTAAAATGCAGGTTCAGCGAGCAGTGATCGCCGCCATCGAGTTCCAGCCCGGAGTACCGCTGGTCCAGCAGATCGTCGATCAGTTGTCTGTAGCGATCAGCCAGGGCGGCTTGCCTCACGGGGCCAAGCTGCCACCGATTCGCGAACTCTCCGACCTGATGAACGTGGGCAAGTCGACGGTGGTCGACGCCTTGGACCGCTTGCGGGCCAAGGGCCTGGTGGTTTCACGCCAGGGTTCGGGGCATTACGTGCACCGCACCGGCACCACGAGCCCGACGAATGCAGCTCCGGACCTGCAGCCTCAAGACACCCTCAGCGTGGTCCGCCGCGCCCTGTTGCTGGACAACGGCGCGCTGCGTCCCGGCTGCGGATTCCTGCCGACCTCGTGGCTGCCTGCTGACGAATTGCTCAAAGCCGTGCGTGGCACCCTGCGTGCCACGAGTCTTCGGATGGGCGAATACGGTGTCGCGGGCGGTTATCTGCCACTGCGTCAAGCATTGCGGGTCAAGCTGTCGACCTTCGGCATTGAAGTCCCGGTGGACCAGATCATCACCACCGCCAACACCATGCAGGCCATCGACCTGCTGATGCGACTGTTGATCAAACCCGGCGACACGGTGCTGCTCGATGATCCGTGTTACTTCAACATGCACGCCAACCTGGCGCTACACGGCGCGAAGGTCATAACCATCGCCCGGGACTGCGACGGCATGGATCTGGAGGCCCTCGAGCAGTTGTTGATTGCTCATAAGCCCGTGCTCTACATGACCAACAGCACCCTGCACAACCCGACTGGCCACTCGTTCTCCCCGGCTCAGGTGTATCGCTTGCTGGAGCTGAGCCACCGGTACGGTTTCCATATCCTCGAAGACGACTTGTACTGCGACATTCAACAACGCCGCACGCCGCGTCTGGCGGCCAGCGGGTTGGACAACGTCAGCTACATCTCTGGTTTCTCCAAGACACTGACTGCCAACAGTCGCGTCAGTTATGCGGTGCTGTCACCGCAACTGGCGGCACGGCTGGTCGCCCTGAAAATGGCCTGCGGCGGTGTGACTTCGGAACTGGCTGAGCAGATTACTTGCACGATGCTCAGTGACGGCAGCTACACCAAGCATGCGCGGCGCACGGTGGATCGGCTTTATGAGTCGAGTAGTCGGGTGGCGGCCTGGCTGGTCGAGGCAGGTTGCTCGATGTCTTCCCTGCCGGGTGAAGGGCTGTTTATCTGGACTCGCTTGCCCGAGGGATTGCACGCTGAAACCCTGGCCAGAAAAGGCCTGGAAAACAACCTGGTGCTGGCTCCTGGCACCTTACTCAGCAAAGCGCCCGATGCCAGCCACTTCCTGCGTTTCAACGTGGCGCACAGCGACAGCCTGCAGGTGCGCGAACGGTTCTTCCGCTTGCTCGACACACCCCACAAATAACTGATCGACACCAGTCCTGTGGGAGCGGGCTTGCTCGCGAAAGCGGTGTGTCAGCCGACACTCATCATGAATGTGTCATTGCGGTCCCTGTAGGAGCTGCCGAAGGCTGCGATCTTTTGATTTTGATTCTCCGCGGAGCTGACATTCCTAAAGATCAAAAGATCGCAGCCTTCGGCAGCTCCTACAAGGTTATGCGCGAACGCGGCAACCCAATCCCCCGGAAAAGCCCCAACAAAAAGCCCCGCACTTCTCTCGAAGGCGGGGCTTTTCTTTACAGCATCGGACGCTTAAGGCGCGTACGTCAGCAACAACTCGGTCGGCACTTTGAAGTCCAGGGACATCATCACGCTCAACGCGGTAATGGTGAAGATCGAGAACACGAACAGTTTGCGTGCCCAGACCGTGTCATCCACTGCCTTGTAGCCGGTCCAGGCCATGTACAACCAGTACATGCCCATGGCCGCGGCGACGGCGAGGTAGCTCATGCCGGCGTAGCCACTGAAGGTCAGCATCAAGGTCGCCACGAGGAACGCCAGGATGTAGATCAGGATGTGCTTCTTGGCCACTTCGATTCCGCGCTTCACGGGCAACACCGGGATCGATGCGGCCAGGTAATCGTTGAAGCGGAAAATCGCGATGGCGTAGGAATGCGGCATCTGCCACAGGCTGAACATCACCAGCAACGTCAGTGCGGCCATGTCGAAGCTGTTGGTGACCGCCACGTAACCGATCACCGGCGGCATCGCGCCCGACAGACTGCCCACCAGCGTGCCGTGAACCGACTTGCGCTTGAGGTACAGGCTGTAGAAGCCGACGTAGATGACAAAACCGATCACCGCGAACAGTGCGGCCAGCGGGTTAGCGACCTTGTACAACAAGGCAACGCCGGCAACACCCAGAACGGTCGCGAAAACCAGCGCCAGTTTCAGGGAGATCAAACCCTGGACCAGCACCCGGTTTTTTGTGCGTTCCATCTTCAGGTCGATGTCGCGGTCGATGCAATTGTTGAACACGCAACCAGAGGCTACGACCAGGGACGTGCCGATCATCGCAGCCAGGAAAATGGCCAGATCGACATGCCCTTTCGAGGCCAGGAAAAATCCGCCTGCCACAGAAAGCACGTTACCGAAAATGATCCCCGGTTTGGTGATTTGGATAAAGTGCTTAAAGGACATCCGGACTTTCCTCAGTGCGCCATCATGACGGTGTGGATGCTGAACATGATCCACAGCGACAAGCCAACCAACAGGACGATGACCATTGCCGCGAAGATAAACGCGATCACGTTGTTACGCTGGGCAGCGGAACGGTCCAGGTGGAGGAAGTACACCAGGTGAACAAGCACCTGGATGACTGCGAAGGCCAATACGATCCACAGCGTCCAGACTTTCGGCAGCGACGGGTACATCACCAGGCCGAAAGGAATGATCGTCAGGATCACCGACAGGATGAAGCCGATGGCATAGGACTTGACGCTGCCGTGGCTGTCGTCATGACTATCGTGGCCATGGTGTGAGTGAGCTGCATTAGCCATTACAGGGTCCCCATCAGGTAAACAACGGTGAATACGCAGATCCACACCACGTCCAGGAAGTGCCAGAACAGGCTCAGGCAGCTCAGGCGAGTCTTGTTGGTCGACGTCAGGCCATGTTTGTTGACCTGATACATCATGATCGCCATCCAGATCAGACCGCTGGTTACGTGCACACCGTGGGTACCGACCAGGGTGAAGAACCCGGACAGGAAGCCGCTGCGGTTAGGACCGTAGCCTTCGGAAATCAATGCGTGGAACTCGTTGATTTCCATGCCGATGAAGCCCAGGCCAAACAGGAAGGTAATCGCCAACCAGCCCAACACAGCCTTCTTGTTGCCCTTGAACAACGCCAGCATGGCGAAGCCGTAGGTAATCGAGCTGAGCAACAGGCAGGCGGTTTCGCCCAACACGTAAGGCAGTTCGAAGATGTCGTGGCCCGACGGGCCACCCGCTACGTTGTTAACCAGTACCGCGTACACCGCGAAGATCGACGCAAACAAAATGCAGTCGGTCATCAGGTAGAGCCAGAAACCGAATACGGTCATCTCGCCCGAGTCGTGGTGATGGTCATCATGCCCATGTCCATCGACATGGGTGTGTCCAGCATTGGTCACTAAGTTCGACATGGTTTAAGCCTGTTCCAACGAGGTTTCAACACGGGTGGCGGTGGCCGGAATTGCTTTGGCCGCTACCAGACGCTTGTGCTGCTCGGCTTCGATGCGCTCGATCACGTCGACCGGCACCATATAGCCCTGGTCATCACGGGCAGCATGGATAACGAAGTAGATCACGGTACCGGCGAGGCCGAAGATGGCCATCCACCAGATGTGCCAGATCATCGCGAAACCGAACACGGTCAACAGAGCACCCATGACCAGACCGGTCGCGGTGTTGTTTGGCATGTGGATCGGCTCGTACCTGGCTGGAGCCCGGTACGCAGTACCGTTTTCCTTGGCTTCGGTGAACGGGTCGATACCTTCGGCTTTCGGCAGTACGGCAAAGTTGTAGAACGGTGGCGGCGACGAGGTCGACCACTCCAGCGTGTGGGCATTCCACGGGTCGCCGGCTTCGCACATGTTCTCTGGCTTTTTGCGGTCACGCACACTGACGTACAGCTGGATCAACTGGCAGGCAATACCGACGGCGATCAAGATCGCGCCGAACATTGCAACGTGCAGGTACGGTGTCCACTCAGGGTTGGTGGTGCTGTTCAGACGACGGGTCATGCCCATGAAGCCCAGGACATAGAGCGGCATGAACGCGACGAAGAAACCGGTGATCCAGAACCAGAACGCTGCCTTGCCCCAACCTTCATGCAGCTTGAAGCCGAACGCTTTAGGGAAGTAGAAGCTGAAGCCTGCGATGTAGCCGAAGACCGCGCCGCCGATGATCACGTTGTGGAAGTGAGCGATCACGAACAGGCTGTTGTGCAGAACGAAGTCCGCACCCGGAATGGCCAGCAATACGCCGGTCATGCCGCCGATAGCGAAGGTCACCATGAAGCCCAGGGTCCACAGAACCTGGCTGGTCATGCGCAGACGGCCCTGGTAGATGGTGAACAGCCAGTTGAATAGCTTCACCCCTGTCGGAATCGAGATCAGCATCGTCGCCAGGCCGAAGAAGGCGTTGACGTTGGCACCCGACCCCATGGTGAAGAAGTGGTGCAGCCAGACCATGAAGCCCAGGATCGAGATCGCGCCGCTGGCGTAGATCATCGAGTGGTGGCCGAACAGACGCTTGCCGGAGAACGTCGAGATGACTTCGGAGAAGATCCCGAACGCCGGCAGAATCAGGATGTAAACCTCGGGGTGACCCCAGGCCCAGAACATGTTGACGTACATCATCGGATTGCCACCAAGTTCATTGGTGAAAATGTGGAAATCCATGTAACGGTCAAGTGTCAGCAGCGCCAGGGTAGCGGTCAGGATCGGGAAGGAAGCGACGATCAGAACGTTGGCCCAGGTGCAGGTCCAGGTGAAGATCGGCATGTCCATCAGTTTCATGCCCGGGGTACGCATTTTCAGCACGGTGGCGAGGAAGTTGACCCCCGTCAGCGTTGTCCCTAGACCCGATAGCTGTAGTGCCCAGATGTAGTAGTCCACACCCACGCCCGGGCTGTAGCCCAGTTCCGACAGCGGTGGATACGCAACCCAACCGGTACGGGCGAATTCGCCGACACCCAGGGACACGTTGACCAACACAACGCCGGACACCAGCAGCCAGAAGCTCAGGGAGTTCAGGAACGGGTAGGCAACGTCACGGGCGCCGATCTGCAGCGGCACTGCAAGGTTCATCAGGCCGGTGAAGAATGGCATCGCCATGAAGATGATCATGATCACACCGTGAGCGGTGAAGATCTGGTCATAGTGTTCAGGTGGCAGGTAGCCAGGCGAACCTTCGGTGGCCAGGGCCAACTGGGAACGCATCATGATGGCGTCGGCAAAACCACGCAGCAGCATGACCATGGCAACGATGATGTACATCACGCCAATTTTCTTGTGGTCGACCGACGTCAGCCACTCGGTCCACAAGTAGGTCCACTTCTTGAAATAGGTGATTGCAGCGAACACCGCCAGACCACCGAGCGCGATCATGGCGATGGTAATCATCACAATCGGCTCGTGGAACGGAATCGCTTCCCAACTTAATTTACCAAACATCGTTTACTCCTCTGCCCCGGCAGCTGAATGCGAACTCATGTCCATCCCTTCCATGGCGGCCATTTCGTGCTCTTTCTTCTCGTGGTGCATTGGCTTGCCCGGTTGCATGCCTTCGTACTTGTCGACGATGGTCTGGAACAGGTTTGGCGTGAACGAGGAGTAGAGCTCTACTGGATTGTTCTGGCTTGGTTTGGAAAGGGCTTCGTATTCAGCTTTTTCAAGCTGTTTAGGTGCCTTCTTGACATCACTGACCCAGGCATCGAAATCCGCCTGAGAAGTGGAGATAGCTTTGAACTTCATGCCGGTGAAACCTGCGCCGCTGTAGTTGGCGGAGATACCGTCCATCTCAGCGTTCTTGTTGGCAATCAGGTGCAGCTTGGTTTCCATGCCGGCCATTGCGTAGATCTGGCCGCCCAGCCCCGGGATGAAGAACGAGTTCATCACGGTGTCGGAAGTGATTTTGAAGTTGATTGGCGTGTTGGCCGGGAACACGATCTTGTTGACCGTGGCGATGCCTTGTTCCGGGTAGATGAACAGCCACTTCCAGTCCATCGCGACCACTTCAATGGTGATCGGCTTGACGTCGGACTCCAGCGGCTTGTAAGGATCCAAAGCGTGGGTCGACTTGTAGGTGACATAACCCAGGGCAATGATGATCAGAACTGGAACAGCCCACACCGCGACTTCGATCTTGGTGGAGTGGGACCACTTCGGCGTGTAGGTGGCGCTCGTGTTGGATGCGCGATACTTCCACGCAAACAGGAAGGTCATGACGATGACTGGCACGACGACCAACAGCATCAGCAGCGTTGCGGTGATGATCAGGTTTCGTTCATCCAGGCCCACCTGGCCCGTGGGATCAAGCAAGGTCATGTTGCAGCCTCCCAGCAACAATGTGCCGAGCAGCGGCAATAAGCCTAGTAATCTGGGGTACCTGTTTTTACTCATCTCACGACCTCTAAAGCAGCTTGCGCAATGCAGTTGGGTTTTGATCGCCAACACTTCACCCTGCCAAGGGTTGGCATTTTTCTTGGATTGAATAAGGGCTGCCCGTCGCGCGTCAGACGCTGTTCGACAAATCCTGGGCCAGCGTTAAGTTCTTATTCGATTCGTGGTCAAAGGCCTTGTTACAGACCAATTCCATTTGGTGCGGATAGTCGGAAGGCTCCGACACCTGGGCGTCGCATGAAGCCAACCGGCCTCTCGACACCCAATTGCTGCTCATGCACCTGAATAAGGGTGAGCAGTGCCGGGAATTCAGTGCGGGCGATTGTAGATATGTAACGATTCATAAACCATGTCTCATCCCGAAATAATTTTTATCCATTCCAGCAACAATCATTAACGGTTTTCGCAAAAGTGCGGCATCTTATCGAAATTGATTCGCAACAAAAACACCAAAATAAGTAGGTCTACCACACCCAGTTCAGACAGTATCGAAGGCCCTTCGCCATCGCTCGACCCTGGCCAAGCCCCCATATGACAAGGGCTCTGGCAATTCGCCAAGGCCTGTTAAAACTGCCTGTTCCGGTTTTCCAGGGCTGAAGGACTCAGTCGCTTGAAAAGGCCAATTTCATTGCGTAATCGGGTACCAATCCAGCACCTCGAAATGCCTTGCGACACTCCTGCTGTGACAACGTGTCGCACATGCGCCACACCCCTGGTTGCCGCACACCACGGTCTATTGACTCGGCCTCTGAAATGCAAAAACGCCCCGGCCCTCTCATCGAGGACCGGGGCGTTTTTTTGGGTAACGCAACGGTGCGGCGGATAGCCTCAGCGCAGCGCTTTACGGTTACGCGAAATGAGCAGCGGCACTAGCACCACGACCAGTACAAAGGCGACCAGCGCCCACTGAGCGAGGGACAAGCCGAGAATTGGCGGATACGGTGTGGAGCAGAAGCCATCAACCTGGAACCCCAGCGGGAAGATCTTCGCCAGTGGCAAACCATCGACAATCGGTTGCAGCACATCGATGCCGCAGCTAACCGCAGGATAGAACTGCGTGAAGACGTGATGCCCGGCCACCGCAACACCGGCCAGGGCGCAGACCACCACCAGGGTTTCAAAGATTGTGATGCTGCGACGGGTACGCATGGCCGCCCCGATGAAGGCAAAGAGCGCGATCAGCAACAACGCATAACGCTGCAGGATGCACAGCGGGCATGGCGCCTCGCCCAGAACCACTTGCATGTACAGCGCGCCGCCGATCAGCGCCAGGCAAATGATGCCCAGCAATACCAGGTAGCGTCGCTCACGTCCCAACCGCATTGTTTCCTCGCTCATCGCGTTTCCCTTCTAGATATCGATTGCCTGGAAGTCTACACGCTGCCCCCGAGCTTTGAGAGCCCGGAGCACGTGGATAGATTGCGGGGGAATAAACGACAGGCCGGTTAAGAAGGGATTAACTTTTGAACGCTTTTCAGGAGGGTGCACGCAAAACCCTGTAGGAGCTGCCGCAGGCTGCGATCTTTTGATGTTGATCTCTAAGATCAAAAGATCGCAGCCTGCGGCAGCTCCTACAGATGCTAACCCTCAATCGCCGTAGATATCAGACTTGAAGTACTTGTCCGAGATCTTCTGGTATTCGCCATTGGCGCGAATGCCGTCGATGGCGGTGTTCAGCTCGGTGACCAACTCGGCGTTGCCCTTGCGCACTGCAATCCCGGCGCCGTCGCCCACGTATTTCGGATCCTTGAGCTCTGGCCCGACAAACGCGTAGCCCTTGCCACGAGGCATCGACAAGAAGTCATTCAGCGGGATGGTATCGGCAAAAATGGCATCGAGGCGACCGGCCGCCAGGTCCATGTAGATCTCTTCGTTGTTGCCGTAACGCTTGACGTTAATACCTTTTGGTTCGAAAACCTCAGTGGCGTAGCGGTCAGTGGTGGTTGCACGCTGCACGCCGACAGTCTTGCCCTTGAGGCTGGCGTACTGGTCATCCACCACTGCGCCGTCCTTCATCACCAGACGCGATGAGGTGAAGTAGTACTTGTGGGTGAAGTCCACCGACTTCTTGCGGTCTTCGTTGATGGTCATGGACGACAGCGCCATGTCGATTTTCTTCACTTTCAGGGAAGGAATCAGACCGTCGAACTCACCTTCGACCCAGACGCACTTGACCTTCATCTGCGCGCACAGGGCATTGCCGATGTCGTAGTCGAAACCGACAATCTCGCCTTGATCGGTTTTGGACGCGAACGGCGGATAAGCCGCTTCGATCCCGATGCGCAGGGTTTTGTCGGCGGCGAACAGGCTACTGCACGCCAACAGGCTCAGGGCCAGACCGGTGATGAGGGGGAATTTCTTCATGTTCGTTTTCTCGCGGTTTGTTGTTGGTTTGGCAAGACAGAAGAAGAAGCTGAAACGGAGAAGATATTTTTTGTACTTATAATTCCATACTGGACTTTTATGTATTGATCGTCAATTGGGACGAACGAAGTTATGCCGGCCGATGGTCGGGAGGGAATCAGTGGGATTTTTGGTGTTGCGGATGGCCCCATCGTTCCCTGTAGGAGCTGCCGCAGGCTGCGATCTTTTGATCTTGCTTTGAAACGAAGATCAAAAGATCGCAGCCTGCGGCAGCTCCTACAGGGAGCGTACCTGAGAGCGCTAAAGAACTTACTGCTTCCAGCGATCCGCCGCCGCATGATCGCTGTCACGCCCTTCAACCCAGCGCGGTCCGTCACGGGTGTTCTCTTTCTTCCAGAACGGCGCACGGGTTTTCAGGTAATCCATGACAAAGGCACAGGCCTCGAATGCCGCCTGGCGGTGGGCGCTGGCGGCACCGACGAAGACGATCGGCTCGCCCGGTTCGAGGGCACCAATACGATGCAGCACTTCAAGCTTGAGCAGCGGCCAGCGCTGCTCGGCCTCGGTGGCAATCTTGCCAAGGGCTTTTTCAGTCATGCCCGGATAGTGTTCCAGGAACATTCCGGCAACGTCGAGACCGTCATTGAAGTCGCGCACGTAGCCAACAAAACTCACCACAGCGCCGACGCCCACATTGGCAGCGTGCATGGCGTTGACTTCAGCACCCGGATCGAACGCCATGGACTGCACGCGAATCGCCATGGCTCAGCCCCCGGTGACGGTCGGAAAAAACGCCACTTCATCGCCATCGACCACTGGCTCGTCGAGCTGGCAGAGGTCTTCGTTGCGTGCGCACATCAGGTTCTGCTCACACAGCACCTCACTACCGTCGCGTTGCGCCAGGAGCGCACGCACGTCGTCGACAGTGGCGAAGTCACCTTCGACCTTCACCGAGTCCACGCCCAGCGCTTCACGGTAACGAGCAAAAAATTTCACGGTGACGTTCATGGCTGATCCGCCTGGAAGTGGCCGCTCTTGCCGCCAACCTTCTCCAACAGTCGTACGCTTTCAATGATCATGCCGCGATCAACCGCCTTGCACATGTCATAGATAGTCAGCGCTGCGACACTGGCGGCGGTCAACGCTTCCATCTCGACGCCGGTCTGTCCGGACAACTTGCAACGCGCAACGATGCGCACGGTGTCGTCGCCTTCGGCACTCAGTTCGACTTTGACGCCGGTGAGCATCAGCGGATGGCACAGAGGAATCAGGTCACTGGTTTTCTTCGCCGCCTGGATGCCGGCAATCCGCGCCACGGCGAACACATCACCCTTCGGGTGGCCGCCGCTGACGATCATCTGCAGGGTTTCGGGCAGCATGCGCACTAACGCTTGGGCCGTCGCCTCACGGAACGTCACGGCTTTTTCGGTGACGTCGACCATGTTGGCGCGACCTTGGGAATCGAGATGAGTCAGCACAGGGTTACTCCTGATCAGGAGCCTGGATTGTAAACCCGCGGGTCAGATTTCCGCACGCAAGATTATGCGTTCACCGACGACCCCCTGTAGGAGCGAGCTTGCTCGCGAAGGTGGATCAGGCACCGTTGTGTCGACTGACACACCTTCGCGAGCAAGCTCGCTCCTACAGGGGGTTTTGTGTCGGGCACAAAAAACCGGGCGGCTTTCAGGCCGCCCGGTTTGGGTGAGATTGTTACAAATGCGACTCGGCGTATTCGGCCAGAATCGAACGTGGCACCCCTTGCAGGGTGATGTGGACACCGTTCGGGAAGTCTTTGAAGCGTTCGGTCAGGTACGTCAGCCCGGAGCTGGTCGCGGACAGGTAAGGGGTGTCGATTTGCGCCAGGTTGCCCAGGCACACCACTTTGGAACCGGCGCCGGCACGGGTGATGATGGTTTTCATCTGGTGCGGCGTAAGGTTCTGGCATTCATCGATCAGGATCAGACTCTGCTGGAAGCTGCGACCCCTGATGTAGTTGAGGGATTTGAACTGCAACGGCACTTTGCTGAGGATGTAATCGACGCTGCCATGGGTGTTTTCGTCATCCATGTGCAAGGCTTCGAGGTTGTCGGTGATGGCGCCCAGCCAAGGCTCCATTTTTTCGGCCTCGGTGCCGGGCAGGAAACCGATCTCCTGGTCCAGGCCCTGCACGCTACGGGTGGCGATAATCCGGCGGTAGCGCTTACTGACCATGGTCTGCTCGATCGCCGCCGCCAGCGCCAGGATGGTTTTACCCGAGCCTGCAGCACCCGACAGGTTGACCAGGTGAATGTCCGGATCGAGCAAGGCGTACAGCGCCAGGCTCTGATAGATGTCACGCGGTTTCAGGCCCCAGGCTTCCTGGTGCAACAGGGGTTCCTGATGCAGGTCGAGAATCAGCAGCCGGTCTTCCTCGATCTCCTTGATCCAGCCGACGAAACCCTGCTCATCGATGATGAACTCGTTGATGTGCACCGCCGGCAGGTTGTCAATCAGCTGCACCTGATGCCAGGTGCGACCGTGGTCCTGACGGGTATCGACATTCCTTACCCGGTCCCAGAAGGAGCCGGTCATGTTGTGATAACCATTGGGCAGCAACGAAACGTCATCAACCAGTTGGTCGGTGCTGTAGTCCTCGGCCGCGATCCCGCACGCCCGGGCCTTGAGGCGCATGTTGATGTCTTTGGTGACCAGCACGACGGGCAGATTCGGTTCGCGCGCGTGCAGGTCAATCAACTGGTTGATGATGATGTTGTCGTTCAGGTGTTCGGGAAGAATGATGTTCGGCTCGGCACGCTTGCTCATCAGAATTGACAGCAAACCCTTGGGCCCACTTTTTCCACGCTGGATCGGCACACCCAGTTCAACGTCTTCGGGGCTGGCATCGCCCAGCGTCTTGTCGATCAGGCGAATCGCCTGACGGCATTCCGCAGCCACGCTGTGATGCCCGCTCTTGAGCTTGTCCAGCTCTTCAAGCACGGTCATCGGGATCGCGACGTGGTGTTCTTCGAAGTTAAGCAGGGCGTTTGGATCGTGAATCAATACGTTGGTATCGAGTACATAAAGGATTGGCTGGTTGGAGGAAGAACTACGTCCGTGATCATCCATACTCGGTCACCTTTGTGGGAGCCAGTCGACGCAATACCGTGACAGTGCTGCGCCTCGAAGTGACTACCGAATTCACCTGTGGAGGATCAAGTGAACTGCATCCATAGCTGGGTCTTGGGAGACGCCACCTGTGTTGCAGGTTTCGGCGGTCTGTCTTCGTAATACTCCAAAACCCATGACAGAAAAAAGTACTTTGACGTTTTTTTGAAGTTTATTTTTCAGAGTGACCAATAGCACTAGGCGGATTGCCATCACCCCGTTAAAGTCGGAAGTCCGCCTGCATCGAAATCCCTCCTGAATTTGCCCCATCCCCAACGTTTGTTGGCTTTCGCCGTTTCAGCGAAACGCGTCCTGACAATCTTCCCATCCGATCCCGCTTGGCGCCGTTTGCGTGATAAGCCAGGGCATCGCCGTTTTCACCGCATCCTGCTTCGCATTGAAGTTGATCACCCCATGGCGCCACAGCAACATCAGGGTCAGCACCCGCTGTCCACTCTGATTGCCTTTGAGCTTGCCCGCACCGTCCTGTGCATCGATATCCCACAGCGCCACTCGCAATCCCTGGGACGTGAAGAAGCCTTCGGCGTCCGAACGGCGCTGGCCATCGGGCGGACGAAACAGCGGGACGAAGTTCTCCGGCAGTTTGCCTTTAACCAGTTCAACGCTGCGTCGCACCGAATCCTGCCAGTCCTGCCAGTGGCTGTGGGAGCGAAACTCCCAACCCTGCACGCCGATGCACTGTTGCGAGTACGTCGCTTGCAGATTGGCCACCGAGTGCTCACCCAATCGGGCCTGGATGTCCTTGCCCAGGACAAAGAACGTGCCGCTCATGTTCGACTTGCGCAGGGACTCCGCAATCCAGGCCGTGTTGTCCGGCAAGGCATTCGCGGCGCTGTCGAAGGTCAGCAGAAACAACCGGTCATTCATCTCATCGCCGTTGCGCTCGTAGTCGCCAAAACGATCGATTTCACTGCTGGTTTGCGGAAACAGCGCCGCTTTGCGCAATTGCTCGTCCAGGTACCGGGCGTGGAACAACCGGCTCGGCTCGGCCCACTTTATGTAATAGCTATCGTCGCTGACCTGAAACTTGGCGGCCTGCCCGCGCAGGGTCTCCATGTCCTCGACCAGGAAACAAAACGAAGCATCCTGATCGCAGCTCTGCTGCGCGAAGTTGTAATTGGCCAACAGGCGCTGCCACATGCGCTGGCGCAGGTGGTTGATCGACTCCAGATTGATCCTGCGCAAGCCTAATCGCTGGGCCAGGCTCGCTTCGTCCAGGGATTCACTGGCCAGCAGGACACGGGCGAACATGAGTATCTCGGCCCGCGATGCAACGTCGAACAGGGTCGGGCTGCTGAGCTGTTCAGGCCAGGCAGCGCGATCAAACGTCGCCACATCGCCTGGCGCCGCCAGGGCACCGAAACTCAACAGCCACGCCGACAATAGAAAAACGATACGCAATGGGATGTCTCCATAACAAAACCCGCGCGGCACTATATCGCGGGAAGATCAAAAGATCGCAGCCTCGCGCTGCTCGACAGCTCCTACAGGGATTGGCGCGTCCGGGTTATCCCAATTTCACGTCAACTCGGTCCTGTAGGAGCTGTCGAGCGAAGCGAAGGCTGCGATCTTGTTCCATGACACCACCGATCACCTATGACACCCATAGCTGGAGTCAACACGGACAACCCCCTAGAATCGCCCCACGATTAAAGGAGACGACTTCATGCTGATGGTGATTTCCCCCGCCAAGACCCTCGATTACGAAACACCGCCGGCGACCCAGCGCTTTACCCAACCGCAATACCTCGATCATTCCCAAGAGCTGATCATGCAATTGCGCGATCTGGCACCTGCGCAAATCAGTGAATTGATGCACGTCTCCGACAAGATCGGCGGGCTCAATGCCGCGCGTTTCGGTAGCTGGACGCCAGCGTTCACGCCAGAAAACGCCAAGCAGGCGCTGTTGGCGTTCAAGGGTGACGTGTACACCGGGTTGAACGCTCAAACGTTCAGCGAAGCCGATTTCGACTATGCCCAACAGCACCTGCGCATGCTGTCCGGCCTCTACGGCCTGTTGCGTCCACTGGACCTGATGCAGCCGTATCGGTTGGAGATGGGCACCAAACTGGCGAATGCCCGCGGCAAGGACCTGTATGCCTTCTGGGGCACGCGGATCAGCGAATGGCTGAACGAAGCCTTGGTTGATCAAGGGGATGACGTGCTGTTGAACCTGGCGTCCAACGAGTACTTCTCAGCGGTCAAGCGCAGCGCCTTGAACGCCCGCATCATTAACACCGAGTTCAAGGATCTGAAGAACGGCCAGTACAAAATCATCAGTTTCTACGCGAAAAAAGCGCGCGGCATGATGAGCCGCTTCGTCATCGAAGAGCGTATCAACGACCCGGCAAGCCTCAAGCAATTCGATGTACAAGGCTATCGCTACAGCGCCGAACAGTCGAAACCGGACAATTTGGTTTTCCTGCGCGATCACACCCCCGAGTAACGCAATCGTCGGCGCACGACCTCATAAAATCGTCGTGCGCCATCGCCTGATCATCGAAGCAATCCCCGCCTTAATCGCCATTTTGTTGGCGTCAAAATTCAATCAGTCAGTTTTCTAACTTTTGTTTCACTCGACTTTGATGATTTTTTTCAGTAGTGGCACTGAAAATTTTTATCGGTAGTGGCACAAACCCATCTAATTCGATAATTCGCCTATATATAAAGGGCCAAACAGTAAGTGCTATCAATATGAAAGCAGTGCCATCTTTCTCAATATTTCAAGAAATTTCATAATTCGCGATGGGCGGACTGGAACTATGTCCAAATGCGTCGCTCATACCACCGGTAACGATTCTCTCCGTGCTCGTACGAGATAACTTACGCAGATAAGAGATTCACGCAGCGAAGTTGTCACATTAACTTCTGCTGATTTATCCCTGATTTGGGCAACACATGAAGGACAGGAGATAACGTATTAACACTATCCCCTACAAGGCCAAGGCTGCGCCCCTATAAACGTGCTCACCTGAGCACCCAACCGCTTGATTTACAGGCTTACGGCCTGGCATTGAGCGCGCAAGACCTTTGCACGAACGTCCTCTGACCAGAGGATCCGCTGCATAACAGGGCACGCCATAATAATAAAGCCTAGTTACGCATACCTTGAGTGCGCTTATTTGGACACTCGGAACTTTGTATGCCTGCACACGGCATTGTGGCGTCTGTCATGCCGCACTTGCTAGTGCACTATGACCGCTGAACACCATTAACTCCGGCCATGTAATGGCTTGATAATCACAGAGGTAAATGCGATGCGCATCAGCATATTTGGTTTGGGTTACGTCGGTGCAGTATGTGCCGGTTGCCTGTCTGCACGGGGCCACGACGTCGTTGGCGTCGATGTTGCCAAAGACAAGATCGATATGATCAATGCCGGCAAATCGCCGATCGTTGAACCGGGTCTGGGCGAACTTCTGCAGAAGGGTATTGAGACCGGCCGTCTGCGCGGCACGACCAATTTCGCCGAGGCGATTCGCGACACCGACTTGTCGATGATCTGCGTCGGTACGCCGAGCAAGAAGAACGGCGACCTGGAACTGAACTACATCGAAGCCGTGTGCCGCGAGATCGGTTTTGTCCTGCGTGACAAGACCTCCCGCCACACCATCGTGGTTCGCAGCACCGTACTGCCGGGCACCGTCGCCAACGTGGTGATCCCGATCCTCGAAGATTGCTCCGGCAAGAAAGCCGGCGTCGACTTCGGCGTGGCGGTCAACCCTGAGTTCCTGCGTGAAAGCACTGCGATTGCGGATTACGACCTGCCACCGATGACCGTTATCGGCGAGTTCGACAAGGCTAGCGGCGACGTTCTGCAATCGCTGTACGAAGAGCTCGACGCACCGATCATCCGCAAGGACATCGCCGTTGCCGAGATGATCAAGTACACCTGCAACGTGTGGCACGCCACCAAGGTGACCTTCGCCAACGAGATCGGCAACATCGCCAAGGCTGTCGGCGTCGATGGTCGCGAAGTGATGGAAGTGGTCTGCCAGGACAAAACCCTGAACCTGTCCCAGTACTACATGCGCCCTGGCTTCGCATTCGGCGGTTCATGCCTGCCCAAAGATGTACGCGCCCTGACCTTCCGCGCCGGTTCGCTGGACGTCGATGCACCGCTGCTGAACTCGCTGATGCGCAGTAACGAATCGCAAGTGCAGAACGCCTTCGACATCGTTTCCAGCCACGACAAACGCAAAGTTGCCCTGCTGGGACTGAGCTTCAAGGCCGGCACCGACGACCTGCGCGAAAGTCCGCTGGTTGATCTGGCGGAAATGCTGATCGGCAAGGGCTACGACCTGAGCATCTACGACAGCAACGTCGAATACGCCCGCGTTCACGGTGCGAACAAGGATTACATCGAGTCGAAGATTCCTCACGTCTCGTCCTTGCTCAACGCTGACTTCGACGACGTGATCAACAACTCCGACGTGATCATCCTCGGCAACCGTGACGAGAAGTTCCGCGCCCTGGCGCTGGAAGCTCCACACGGCAAGCAAGTGATCGACCTGGTCGGCTTCATGTCCCAAGCCACCAGCGTTACCGATCGCACCGAAGGCATCTGCTGGTAACGCGGTCGTAGGAGCTGTCGAGAGAAACGAGGCTGCGATCTTTCCGGGTTCACTTGAGTCTTGAGTGACCCCGGGCTCTTGAACCCCAAGCGAAAGATCAAAAGATCGCAGGCTCCGCCAGCTCCTACAGGATTTCTGGCGTCATCCGGATCGGGTGTCGTCAGTTTTCACAAGCCTGCCTTAACCCCATCGGGCCACCCCACAGGCTCGCCCGAGATCGAGACGGATGCAGACTATGCACAGGCTAAAGCACGGCCTACTTCAGGCCGCCGGTTGGCTGTTTTACCTAAGTTTATTGATGGGCATCGCCATGGCGTTGCCTGCGTCCACGTTCGACTCCGAGTCGAAGGACTTCATCTTCCTGATTGGTTTTATCGGGATCTGGCGTTACTCGATGGGTGCCACGCACTTTCTGCGCGGCATGCTGTTTCTGTACGTGGTCTACCCGCACCTGCGGCGCAAAGTGCGCAAACTGGGCGAAGCGGCAAACCCGTCCCATGTCTATCTGATGGTCACGAGTTTCCGCATCGACGCGCTCACCACCGCGCAGGTGTACAGCTCGGTAATTCGCGAAGCGATCGACTGCGGTCTGCCTGCCACCATGGTGTGCTCGATCGTGGAAATGTCCGATGAGCTGCTGGTGAAAAGCCTTTGGGCCCGGATGAATCCACCAGACCGCGTCAAACTCGACTTCGTGCGTATTCCCGGCACGGGTAAGCGCGATGGTCTGGCCTACGGTTTCCGCGCCATCTCCCGCCACCTGCCGGACGACCGCGCCGTGGTAGCAGTGATCGATGGCGATACCGTGCTCGCCCCCGGCGTCGTGCTCAAGACCGTGCCGTGGTTCCAGCTGTTCGGCAACGTCGGCGGCCTGACCACGAACGAGTTCTGCGAAGTGCGCGGCGGTTACATCATGAGCGAGTGGCACAAACTGCGATTCGCCCAGCGCCACATCAACATGTGCTCCATGGCCCTGTCCAAGCGCGTGCTGACCATGACCGGCCGGATGTCGGTGTTTCGTGCGACGGTCGTGACCGACCCGGACTTCATCGCCGACGTGGAAAGCGACTCGCTGCAACACTGGCGCCTGGGCCGCTTCAAGTTCCTTACCGGTGATGACAAATCGAGCTGGTTCAGCCTGATGCGCCTGGGCTACGACACGTTCTACGTGCCGGACGCCGCGATCCACACCGTGGAGCACCCGCCGGAAAAAAGCTTCATCAAGGCCAGTCGCAAACTGATGTTCCGCTGGTACGGCAACAACCTGCGCCAGAACTCCCGCGCCTTGGGCCTGGGGATGAAACGCCTCGGCCTGTTCACCTCGGTGGTGCTGTTCGACCAGCGTGTGTCGATGTGGACATCGCTACTTGGCCTGACCGTCGCGCTCATCGCCAGCTTCAAGTACGGCACCGCGTTCATCCTGGTTTATCTGCTGTGGATTGGCATTACCCGCCTGATCCTGACCCTGCTGCTGTCTTGCTCCGGTCACCGGATCGGCCCGGCCTACCCGGTGATTCTCTATTACAACCAGATCGTCGGCGCGCTGGTGAAGATCTACGTGTTCTTCCGCCTCGACCAACAATCCTGGACTCGCCAGGACACCAAATTGACCCGTGATCTCGCCAGCTTTCAACGTTGGTTCAACACCTGGTCGTCTCGGACCATGACCTTCTCCGCCGGCAGCATTTTTGTCGCCGTGCTGCTGATGATGGTCTGACCGAACTCGCCTGAATTAACTAGGAAATCGCCCATATGAATACCGCCGTCAACGCCAACGTAGTGCATGAATCAGAAGCCCAGCGCCAACACGCCCGAGTGAAAATCCCGGCCAAGTTGCGCTTCTTCGGTCCTGACCGGACCCCGGTTGAAGCTCGAGTGATCGACCTGTCCGCTGGCGGACTGGCCTTCAATGCCGGTCAGTTGCCACTGAAGATCGGCGATGTGTACAAGGCTCGCCTGCAATTCGTCATCGATAACCTCGGCCTGGCCATGGACGTGGAATTGCAGGTGCGCTCCTTCGATCGCCCGACCGGTCGTGCCGGCTGCCAGTTCCAGAACCTGGAACCACAAGACATCTCGACCCTGCGTCACCTGATCACCTCTCACCTGGCCGGCGACATCGTCACCATGGGTGAAGTGCTGGCAACGCTGCAGCGCGACAACTTCACCAAGGCACGCAAGGTCAAGGATGGCGGCCACGGCATGAGCCCGTTCGGTCGTCTGCGTGCAGTGACGTTCAGCCTGGCGATTTTCCTCGTCGGCCTGGCGGCGTTCGGTTTCATTTTCAAATCGGTGTACGGCATGTACTTCGTCAGTCACGCACAGGCTGGCCTGGTCACCGTGCCGGGGATGAACATCACCATGCCGCGTGACGGCACCGTGCAGAGCCTGATCAAAGCTGACGGCATTGCCGCCAAAGGTGCTCCGCTGGCGACGTTCAGCACCAGCATGCTCGACGTGCTCAAGGGCCATCTGGACGAAGAGCAACTGCAACCCGCCAAGGTTGAAGAACTGTTCGGCAAGCAAATGACCGGCACCCTGACCTCGCCGTGCGATTGCACCGTGGCGCAGCAACTGGTCGCCAACGGTCAGTACGCCAGCAAGGGCGACGTGATCTTCCAACTGGTGCCGCGTAACACCCAAGCCAATGTTGAAGCACGCTTCTCCTATCGCCAGTTCGGCGACGTGCTTCCAGGCAGTCCGGTCCGCTTCCAGATCGCCGGTGAAAACAAATCCCGCACCGGCAAGATCGTCAGCAGCACCAGCCTGAAAAGCGCGGACCTGTCCTCCGACATCCGCGTGCTGATCCAGCCGGACGAGCCACTGGACAGCAAGTTAGCCGGTCGCCCGGTTGAAGTGAACAGTGACCGTGGTCCGAACCTGAGCTGGCTGATCGACAAAGCCATGGCTTCCGGTCTTTAAGCAGAGGACATGCCTGTGACCATAATCAGTCTCCTGAAAACACCGCAAACCCTGTGGGAGCGGGCTTGCTCGCGAAGGGAACAACGCGGTCTGCCTGATGCAACGCAGCGCCTGCTTCGCGAGCAAGCCCGCTCCCACATGGGTTACGCGTTCTGCTCACTGGCGTTGGCCGTGAGCCTGGCCGGTTGCGCCGGTCTGCCCGACCAGCGTCTGGCCAACGAAGCCCTCAAGCGCGGCGACACCGCGCTGGCGCAGCAGAACTACAAACAACTGGCCGACCTGGGCTACAGCGAAGCGCAAGTGGGCCTCGCCGATATCCAGGTCGACAGCCATGACCCGGCGCAGATCAAGCAGGCCGAGGCGACTTACCGCGCTGCGGCCGATGTCTCGCCACGGGCTCAGGCGCGCCTGGGTCGTCTGTTGGTGGCCAAACCCGGTTCCACCGAAGCCGAGCAACACGAAGCCGAAGGCTTGTTGAAGAAAGCCTCCACCGCGGGTGAAGGCAACACGCTGATCCCGCTGGCGATGCTGTACCTGCAATACCCCCACAGCTTCCCGAACATCAATGCCCAGCAGCAGATCAGCCAATGGCGCGCCGAAGGCAAACCAGAAGCGGGCCTGGCCCAAGTGCTGCTGTATCGCACCCAAGGCACTTACGACCAGCACCTGGACGAAGTGGAAACGATCTGTAAAGCCGCGCTGAATACCACCGACATCTGCTACGTCGAACTGGCCACGGTTTATCAGAAAAAAGCCCAGCCGGAAAAACAGGCCGAGCTGATCAAGCAGATGCAAGCCGCTCACACTCGCGGCACCGTTTCTGCTCAGCGGGTGGACAGTGTTGCTCGTGTACTCGGCGATGCAACCCTGGGCAAGACCGACGAGAAAACCGCTCAGTCGTTGCTCGAAGACATCGCCCCCGGCTACCCCGCTTCCTGGGTCAGCCTGGCGCAACTGCTCTACGACTTCCCGGAACTCGGTGACGTCGACACGATGATGAAGTACCTGGACAACGGCCGCGCCGCCGACCAACCCCGCGCCGAACTGTTGCTGGGCAAGCTTTACTACGAAGGCAAATGGGTGCCGGCCGACGCCAAGGTCGCCGAAGAACATTTCCAGAAAGCCGTCGGCAAGGAAGTCGCCGCCGACTACTACCTCGGCCAGATCTACCGTCGCGGTTACCTGGGCAAGGTCTACTCGCAAAAAGCCCTGGATCACCTGCTCAAGGCTGCGCGTAACGGCCAGAACAGCGCCGACTTCGCCATCGCCCAACTGTTTTCCCAGGGCAAGGGCACCAAGCCCGACCCGCTCAACGCTTACGTCTTCAGCCAGTTGGCCAAGGCTCAGGACACCCCGCAAGCCACTGAGCTTGCGCAAACACTCGAAGCCCAACTGCCGCCTGCCCAGCTCGCCGAGGCCCAACGTCTGTTGAAACAAGAACAGGCCGTTCGCGGAAGCTTGAGCAAGAACACGCTGGAACTGCATGCCCTGCAAGAAGAAGACGGCGAGGAATCCCTATGAAGTTGAATCCCATGCACCCTGTAGCAGCTGCCGAAGGCTGCGTTCGATCGCGCAGCGGTCGCCATGCGGTCGCCCCGAATCTGTCTGAAAGAACGTTGACGCTTATTTTACGATTGCTTCGCAATCGGACGCAGGCTTCGCCAGCTGCTACAAAACTCTTCACACTTTCAAAACTGGGTATCGGCCTGAGCTGCGCGCTGGTCTGGTCTTCCCCGAGCTTTGCGGCACTGACCGAAAGCAAAAACTACGGCCTTGACGTGAAAGTCACTGCCCAGTCCGAAGGCGACACCGACCTGGGTACGCAGAGTGGCGGCGACGTCAACGGCATCGGCCTCGATCTGCGTCCGTGGGTCTATGGTGAAAGCGGCGCGTGGAGCGCCTATGCCATGGGTCAGGCCGTGACGGCCACTGACATCATCGAAACGGACACTCTGCAAGGGACCAACGGCGACGGCACCCAGACCACCGACAACGGTGATCGTCAGACCAAGAGAAACTACCTGGCCATGCGCGAATTCTGGGTCGGCTACAGCGGCCTCACGCCGTACCCCGGCGAAATGCTCAAGCTCGGTCGCCAACGCCTGCGCAACGATGACGGCCAATGGCGCGACACCAATATCGAAGCCCTGAACTGGACTTTCGATACCACCCTGTTGCGCGCCAATGTCGGTGTGGCTGAACGCTTCAGCGAATACCGCACCGACCTGACAGAACTGTCCCCCAAAGACAAAGATCGCCAGCATGCTTACGCCGATGCGGCGTATCAATGGACACCGGGCAACTGGGTCGGCATTCGCGGTCATCACACCCACGATGACGGCAAGCTGGACTACGCAGAGCCGGGCGTACCTCCCGATACCCTGGACAAGAAACAGAACGGCGACATCAGCTGGATCGGCCTCACCGCCGACAGCGATGCCTATAACTGGCGCAACACCAACACCGTCAATTACTGGGGCAGCGTCACCGGCATGAGCGGCGACATCGACAAGGTCAACCCGCTGAACGCCGACGGCACCACACCCGCCCAACCCAAAACCAGTGGCAACGTCGATGGCTGGGCCACCGACCTGGGTGTGCGCCTGCGCCTCGATCCGCAATGGCAAGTCGGTGCGGCCTATGCCCGCGCCAGCGCCGAGTACGAACAGAACGGCCTGGAAAGCAACCGCTCGAACTACACCGGTACCCGCTCGCGGGCGCACCGTTTCGGCGAAGCCTTCCGTGGCGAAATGCAAAACATGCAGAGCGCCACCCTGTTCGGCTCGTGGATGCTTAACGACGAATACGACGCCAGCCTGATCTACCACAAGTTCTGGCGTGTCGACGGCAACAAGCCTGTCGGCAGCAACGGTATCAATGCCGTTGAGAACAACACCGATGACGCAACCGGTGCGATTCTCTCCAGCACCTCCCTGCCACTGGAAGATGGCAGCAAGGACCTCGGCCAGGAAATGGACGTGGTCGTCACCAAGTACTTCAAGCAAGGCCTGCTGCCTGCCTCTATGAGCCAATCGATTGATGAGCCTTCGGCCCTGGTGCGTTTGCGTGGCGGTGTGTTCAAGCCCGGCGATGCCTACGGCAAAGGCGTCGATTCGTACATGCACCGTGCGTTCATCGACGTGATCTGGCGCTTCTGATGCGAACCGCGAAGGGAGTGCCCGACATGAACAGTCCGAACAGAGGCTCGTTGACCTTGCTGGCCGGCGCGATGCTGCTCGCAAGCTCGGCAGCCTTCGCGACGGCGGAGCCTGTCGCCAAACCGGTGACCATTGCCAAGGAACTGCAACAGGCCAAAACCTACACTGTCAGCAGCGCGCCAACCGCGCCGCTGGAGCTTGCAAAGCCAACATTGCCAGACACCTCCGGCTACACCGCCGAAGCCATTGCCGCGAAAATCGTGCGCACCAAGGCCGGCAAAATCAGCGTGCGCCGGATGATGCAGGAAGACGCGCTGAAGGACTTCATTGGCGGCGACAACAAGATGGCCGAATGGGTGGTGCGCCAGCACGGTATCCCGCAGGCGATTTTTGTCGACGACGGCTACATGAACCTCAAGGATCTGGCCAAAAAACTGCCGAAGCAATACTTCAGCGAAACCTCGCCGGGCGTGTTCCTGGCGAAGTTACCGATCGTGGTGGGTAGACACGGCATCCTGGAAATCGACAAGCAGACCCAGGAACTGCGCATGTCCCAAGAGGCCGGTTCGTTCCTGGTCAACGACGGTCAGCTGTTCGTGCGTGACACCAAAATCACCGGCTGGCGCGAGAAGGACAACGGCCCGGCGACGTTCACCTCGCCCAAGGAATTCCGTCCGTTCCTGCTGTCCTGGGGTGGCACCGAAACCTACATCGCCAACAGCAAGATCGCCAGTTTCGGCTACGCCAACAGTAAGTCCTACGGCGTGAGTATTTCCCAATACACGCCGAACATGGCCAAGGTCCTCAAGCGTCCTGAACCGACTGGCTGGATCGTCGGCTCCGAGTTCTCGGACATGTGGTATGGCTTCTACTGCTACGAAACCCGCGACTTCGTGGTCAAGGGCAACACCTACAAAGACAACATCGTCTACGGCATCGACCCGCATGACCGTTCCCACGGTCTGATCATTGCCGACAACACGGTGCACGGCACAAAGAAGAAGCACGGGATCATTATTTCCCGTGAGGTCAACGACAGCTTCATCTTCAACAACCGCAGCTACGACAACAAATTGTCGGGCCTGGTGATCGACCGTAACAGCGTGAACAACCTGATCGCCTACAACGAGATCTACCAGAACCACACGGACGGCATCACCCTCTATGAGAGTGCCGACAACCTGCTGTATGCCAACAAGGTGATCAGCAACCGTCGCCACGGCATCCGCATTCGTAACAGCGTGAACATCCGTCTCTACGAAAACCTGTCGTTGGCCAACGGCCTGACCGGCGTCTACGGCCACATCAAAGACCTGAGCGACACCGACCGCGACATCAAGCTCGACCCGTTCGACGCCGAGGTCTCGCTGATCGTGGTCGGTGGTGAACTGGCCGGCAACGGCAGCGGGCCGCTGTCCATCGACTCGCCGCTGAGCGTCGAGCTGTATCGCGTGTCCATGCTCGCCCCGACCAAATCCAGCGGCATCAGCTTCAACGGGATTCTTGGCGATCGTCAGGATGAAATTCTCGACCTGCTGGTGCGCCAGCAGAAAGCCGTGCTGATCGACCCTGTCGAACGCCAGACCGAACTGCGGGACTGAGGATAATTTTATGCACCCACACTTGATCAAATTACTCAGCCTGTCGGCCCTGACCGCCGGCATTCTTGCGGCCAGCGCGGGTGTTCGCGCCGATGAAGCCCCGGCACCAAAATTCAGCGCCGAGCCGTGCTGCAACCTGTGCCCTGAAGCGCACGACGCGAAGAACTACACCACACGCTATCAGCAGAACTTCACCACGCTGGTACAGGCTCAGGGCGACTGGTTGTTCCGGACTCAGGAAGACTTGCGCACCGAATTCGACACCTCTCCCGCTGGCTACAAACGCATGAAAGAACTGCACGATGCGTTCAAGAGCAAAGGCGTAGAACTGGTCGTCGTTTACCAGCCGACCCGTGGCCTGGTGAACCGCAACAAGCTCAACCCGGAAGAAAAAGCCAAATACGATTTCGACAAGGCGTTGAAGAACTACAAGACCATGCTCGGGCGCTTTGCCGCCATGGGTTACGTGGTGCCGGACCTGTCGCCGCTGACCAACGAGTCGCTGCCCGACACCCTGCCCGCCCACGATTTCTACTTCCGCGGCGACCAGCACTGGACGCCGTATGGCGCCCAGCGCACGGCGAAAATCGTCGGCGAAAAAATCAAGCAACTGCCTGAGTTTGCTGACATCCCGAAACGCGAATTCGAGACCCATAGGTCGGGTCGCATGGGCAAGACCGGAACGTTACACAATATGGCCGGTCAACTCTGTGGCACCAGCTACGCGATCCAGTACATGGATCAGTTCACCACCGAGCCGAAAGGCGAAGCAGCTGATGGCGATCTGTTCAGTGACTCCGGTAATCCGGAAATCACCCTGGTCGGCACCAGCCACAGTGGCAAGAACTACAACTTCGCCGGTTTCCTCGAAGAGGCCATCGGCGCCGACATCCTCAACGTGGCGTTTCCCGGTGGTGGCCTGGAAGGTTCGATGCTGCAGTACCTGGGCAGCGAAGAATTCCAGACCAAGCCGCCGAAGATTCTGATCTGGGAATTCTCGCCGCTCTATCGCCTCGACCAGGAAACCATCTACCGCCAGATGATGGCGCTGCTGGACAACGGTTGCGAAGGAAAGGATGCACAGATGACCGGCAGCACCACATTGAAACCGGGCAAGAACGAATTGATGGTCAACAGCAAAAACCTGAACCTGCAAAACAGCAGCCACCAGGTCGACATCCGCTTCGCCGATCCGTCGGTGAAAACGTTGCAAGCCACCCTCTGGTACATGAATGGTCGCCACGAGGACATCAAGATCGATAAACCGCAAACTTCCGACACTGACGGGCGTTTCGCCTTTGAGTTGCGCACGGACGAAGACTGGGCCTCGCAGAACCTGCTGGCCGTCGAAATCCAGGGCCCTGAAGCAGGTGCCGCGCCACAGAAAGTCGAAGCGAAAATCTGCAAACGCAACGTATTCCCTGGCGCTGGGCAGCGTACCGCTCAGGCCGGGCAATGAGGTTACCTCCTATGACATGCCTGCAAACCCGAACTTTGAAAAAGCTACTCGTGCCGTCCCTGTTGAGCCTGGCCTTGTTTGCCGGTGCGACCCAGGCCGCCGCGCCATTGCGCCCGCCCCAGGGCTACTTCGCGCCGATTGAAAAAGTCAAAGCCGGCGACAAGAGCGAAGGCTGTGATGCGATGCCGACGCCGTACACCGGCTCGCTGCAATTTCGCAGCAAGTACGAAGGCTCCGATAAGGCGCGTTCGACCCTGAACGTGCAATCGGAAAAAGCCTTCCGCGACAGCACCGCCGACATCACCAAACTCGAGCGCGGTACCAGCAAGCGCGTGATGCAGTTCATGCGTGACGGTCGTCCGGAACAACTCGAATGCACGCTGAACTGGTTGACCGCGTGGGCCAAGGCCGATGCGTTGATGTCCAAGGACTTCAACCACACCGGCAAGTCCATGCGCAAATGGGCATTGGGCAGCATGGCATCGTCTTATATCCGCCTGAAATTCTCCGACTCGCATCCGTTGGCGAACCATCAGCAAGAGTCGCAGTTGATTGAAGCCTGGTTCAACAGAATGGCCGATCAGGTCGTCAGCGACTGGGACAACCTGCCGCTCGACAAGACCAACAACCACTCGTACTGGGCCGCCTGGTCGGTGATGGCGACGTCCATCGCCACCAACCGCCGCGACCTGTTCGACTGGGCCGTGAAGGAATACAAGGTCGGTGCCAATCAAATCGACGCCGACGGCTACTTGCCGAACGAACTCAAGCGCCAGCAACGCGCCCTCTCCTATCACAACTACGCCCTGCCGCCGCTGGCAATGATCGCCAGTTTCGCCCAGGTCAACGGTGTGGATTTGCGTCAGGAAAACAATGGCGCCCTGAAACGCCTGGGTGACCGAGTGTTGGCCGGGATTAAAGACCCGGGTGAATTCGAGAAGAAGAACGGCAAAGAGCAGGACATGACCGACCTCAAAATCGACTCGAAATTTGCCTGGCTTGAACCGTTCTGCACGCTCTACACCTGCCCGGCCGATGTGCTGGAACAGAAGCACAAGATGCAGCCGTTCAAGACGTTTCGCCTGGGCGGGGATTTGACCAAGGTCTACGACCCGGCCAATGAAAAAGGCAACAAAGGCTCGTAGGACAAACGCAAAACCCCCTGTGGGAGCGGGCTTGCTCGCGAATGCGGTCGGACATTCACCAATGATGTCGACTGACACACCGCTTTCGCGAGCAAGCCCGCTCCCACAGGGTCAGTGCAAGACATGAATTTTGTGTGATGTTTCCCCCGGTTTTCGGTGGGGGGTTTGGGGGGGCCGTTGGCCCTTGACTGTTGGTTAAACATGGAGAGATCGGGATGGTATTTTCGTCCAATGTGTTCCTGTTTTTATTCTTGCCGATCTTTCTCGGCTTGTATTACCTGAGCGGGATTCGCTATCGCAATCTGCTGCTGCTGATCGCCAGTTATGTGTTCTATGCCTGGTGGCGCGTGGACTTCCTTGCGCTGTTCGCCGCCGTCACGCTGTGGAACTACTGGATCGGCCTCAAAGTCGGCGCCGCCGGCGTGCGGACCAAACCGGCCCAGCGCTGGTTGCTCCTGGGCGTGGCCGTCGACCTGTGCATTCTCGGCTACTTCAAGTACGCCAACTTCGGCGTCGACAGCATCAACGCGATGATGACTTCGGTCGGTCTGTCACCGTTCATCCTGACCCACGTGCTGTTGCCGATCGGGATCTCGTTTTACATTTTCGAGTCCATCAGCTACATCATCGACGTCTACCGGGGTGACACCCCGGCGACCCGCAACCTGATCGACTTTGCCGCCTTCGTGGCGATCTTCCCGCACTTGATCGCAGGTCCCGTGTTGCGTTTTCGCGACCTCGCCGACCAGTTCAACAACCGCACCCACACCCTCGACAAGTTCTCCGAAGGTGCCACGCGGTTCATGCAGGGTTTCATCAAGAAGGTGTTCATCGCCGACACCCTCGCGGTGGTGGCCGACCATTGCTTTGCCTTGCAGCACCCGACCACGGGCGACGCCTGGCTCGGCGCCCTCGCCTACACCGCGCAGTTGTATTTCGACTTCTCCGGCTACAGCGACATGGCCATCGGCCTGGGCTTGATGATGGGTTTCCGCTTCATGGAAAACTTCAAACAGCCGTACGTCAGCCAGTCGATCACCGAGTTCTGGCGTCGCTGGCACATCAGCCTGTCCACCTGGTTGCGTGACTACCTGTACATCACGCTGGGCGGTAACCGTAAAGGCACGCTGATGACGTATCGCAACCTGTTCCTGACCATGCTGCTCGGCGGTCTGTGGCACGGCGCGAACATCACCTACATCGTCTGGGGTGCGTGGCACGGCATGTGGCTGGCGATTGAAAAAGCGCTGGGCCTGAACACTTCGCCGCGCAGCATCAACCCGATCCGCTGGGCCCTGACGTTCCTGCTGGTGGTGATGGGCTGGGTGATCTTCCGCTCGGAAAACCTGCACGTTGCCGGCCGCATGTACGGCGCGATGTTCAGCTTCGGCGAATGGTCGCTGTCGGAACTCAACCAGGCCAGCCTCACCGGCTTGCAAGTCGCAACCCTGGTGGTGGCTTACATGACCCTGGCGTTCTTCGGCATTCGTGATTTCTACACCAACCGTCCGCCACTCAAAACCAAGCCTGCCGTGAATGTCGAGGCCGATGGCCCGGCGACCGCCACGCCTGGAATGATCAAAGCCGTACCGGGCGACAACCCGGCCAACATCCACCAACCGGGTTACACCGTCGGCGTTGAAGCGACCGTGCAACCGGCCTACTGGACCGCTGACTGGCCTCGTTACGTGATGCGCACGCTGGTACTGGTGCTGTTCATCGCCTCGATTTTCAAACTCTCGGCGCAAAGCTTCTCGCCGTTCCTTTACTTCCAGTTCTGAGGGATCTGACCATGACCCGCTCATTACGTATCTTCTACATCGCCCTGTTCCTGGTGACCCTGTTGGTCCTGGGTCTGTGGTCGACACGCAGCTTCTTCGGTTTCAGCACCAACGCCGACGCGACGGTGCTCAACGGTCGCTGGACCAAAGCCGTGGAGACTCACTACGACGACGAGTTCCCGATCAAGCGCCTGGGCACCAACCTTTGGGCCGCGCTGGATTTCAAACTGTTCAACGAGGGTCGTCCGGGTGTTGTGCTCGGTCGCGACCAGTGGTTGTACAGCGATGAAGAATTCAACCCGATCGTCAACGAAGAGCTGAACCTGCAAGGCAACTACGCGCTGGTTGAAGGCGTGCGCCAGACCCTGAAAGAGAAAGGCGTGAAACTGGTGATGGCGATCGTGCCGGCCAAGACTCGCCTGTACCCGGAACACTTGGGTGAGGTGAAGCCTTCGAGCATTCACGCCAACCTCTACCAGGATTTCCACGCCCGAGTCGCGGCTGACAAGATCCTCGCGCCCGACCTGCTCGGCCCGCTGCAACAGGGCAAGAAAAACGGTCAGCAAGTGTTCCTGCGCACCGACACCCACTGGACCCCGGAAGGCGCGCAAATCGCTGCCGAAACCCTGGCCAAAACCATCGCCGACAAGACCCCGCTCAGCGGCGAGCCTCAGCGCTTCGTCACCGAGCCTGCGGAGAAAGTCACCCATAAGGGCGACCTGCGCCTGTTCCTGCCGCTGGACCCGCTGTTCGAAAACCTGATGCCGGCGCAAGAACCGCTGCAGAAGCGCAACACCGTGGCGGCTGAAGACCAGCCTGCTGGTGATGACGCCTTGTTTGCGAACACCGAAGTACCGGTGGCCCTGATCGGCACCAGCTACAGCGCCAACCCCAACTGGAACTTCGTCGGTGCGCTGAAACAAGCGCTGCACAGCGACGTGGTCAATTACGCCGAAGACGGCCACGGCCCGATTCTGCCGATGCTCAGCTACCTGAAAAGTGATGCTTTCAAGAACAGCCCGCCACAAGTGCTGATCTGGGAGTTTCCTGAACGTTATCTGCCTGTGAACAACGAAATCGGTGACGCCGACCCGCAGTGGGTCGCAGAGCTTAAACAAGCCGGCGTCCGCCAACAAAACGTAGCCGCAAACACTAAATCCGAGACGCCCGACCGGGCGCAAAACTGAAAGAGAGAGGTACTACCATGACTTTCACTACTACTCCTCGCCGTCTCGCCAAGACCTTCGCACTCGTTGCGGGCATGAGCGTTCTGTCAATGCACGCCTTCGCCGGTGGCGACTCCGCGCTGTACGGCCCGACTGCACCGAAAGGTTCGAGCTTCGTGCGGATCTACAACGCCGGTAACGCTGAAGTCAGCGCCACCGTCGGCACCACCAGCCTGAGCGATGTCGCGCCGCTGTCCAGCAGTGATTTCAGCTTCATGCCGGGCGGCGACTACAGCGCCAAGGTCGGTAGCCAGACCCTGCCGGTGAAACTGGCCGGTGATCACTATTACACCCTGGTCAACAACGCCAGCGGCGCACCGCAACTGATCGAAGAGCCGCCGTTCAAGAACAAGCAGAAATCCCTGGTTCGCCTGCAGAACCTCAGCGACAAGGCCCTGACCCTGAAAACCGCCGACGGCAAGACCGATGTGGTCCCGAACGTGGCCGCCAAGGGCCGTGGCGAACGTGAAATCAACCCGGTCAAAGTCAGCCTCGCGCTATACGATGGCGACAAGAAAGTCGGCGACGTAAAACCGGTTGCCCTGGAACGCGGTGAGGCCGCTGTGCTGTACGTCACCGGTAACGGCACCAGCCTGTCGCCAGTCTGGGTAAAACGCCCGGTTTCGACGCGCTAAACAATTTTTCGAAAGGCTGACACCCCAATGGGGCCTTGAATCAGGCCCCTGTAGGAGCTGCCGCAGGCTGCGATCTTTTGATCTTCAAAAATTTCAAGACCGCCAAAGATCAAAAGATCGCAGCCTGCGGCAGCTCCTACAGGGGATCGTGCCAGCCTTTGGATACGAGACAAAAACAAGAGTGAAACGACAGAACGCAGTAGCTCTGACCCAATCGATTTTAAAGGAGTAACAACATGATTCCGGTGATCTTGTCAGGTGGTAGCGGCTCACGTCTTTGGCCGCTTTCGCGTAAACAGTTCCCTAAACAATTCCTCGCCCTGACCGGCGAACACACCCTATTCCAGCAAACCCTGGAACGCCTGGTGTTCGACGGCATGGACACCCCGATCGTGGTCTGCAACAAAGACCACCGCTTCATCGTCAACGAACAACTGAGCGCCCGCAAGCTGGAAACCCAGCGCATCCTGATGGAACCGTTCGGCCGCAACACCGCGCCGGCCGTGGCCCTGACCGCGATGATGCTGGTCAACGAAGGTCGCGATGAGTTGATGCTGGTGTTGCCGGCTGACCACGTATTGGAAGACCAGAAAGCCCTGCAACGTGCCCTGGCCCTGGCCACTGTCGCGGCCGAAAACGGCGAAATGGTGCTGTTCGGCGTGCCGGCCACCAAACCGGAAACCGGTTACGGCTACATCAAGTCGACCAACGATTCGCTGCTGCCCGAAGGCGTCAGCCGTGTCGCGCATTTCGTTGAAAAACCCGATGTGAAACGCGCCACCGAGTTCGTCCAGTCCGGCGGTTATTTCTGGAACAGCGGCATGTTCCTGTTCCGCGCCAGCCGCTTCCTCGAAGAACTGAAAAAACACGATCCGGACATCTACGACACCTGCGTACTGACCCTGGAACGCAGCGAACAGGATGCCGACACCGTCGACATCGATGCCGCTACCTTCGCCTGCTGCCCGGACAACTCCATCGACTACGCCGTGATGGAAAAAACCCAACGCGCCTGCGTCGTGCCGCTAACCGCAGGCTGGAGCGATGTCGGCTGCTGGTCGTCGCTGTGGGAAGTGAATGAAAAAGACGCTAACGGCAACGTCACCAAAGGCGACGTGGTCATCCAGGACAGCAAAAACTGCATGATTCACGGCAACGGCAAACTGGTGTCGGTGATCGGCCTGGAAAACATCGTGGTCGTCGAAACCAAGGACGCCATGATGATCGTGCACAAGGACAAGGTCCAAGGCGTGAAGCAGATGGTCAACACCCTCAACGAACAGGGCCGTAGCGAAACCCAGAGTCACTGCGAAGTCTATCGTCCGTGGGGCTCCTACGACTCGGTGGACATGGGCGGCCGCTTCCAGGTCAAGCGCATCTCGGTGAAACCGGGTGCATGCCTGTCGCTGCAGATGCACCACCACCGCGCCGAACACTGGATCGTGGTCAGCGGCACTGCTGAAGTGACCTGCGACGAGAATGTGTTCCTGCTCACTGAAAACCAGTCGACCTACATCCCGATCGCTTCGGTTCACCGCCTGCGCAACCCGGGCAAGATTCCACTCGAGATAATCGAAGTGCAATCGGGCAGCTACCTGGGTGAAGACGATATCGAGCGGTTTGAAGACATCTACGGTCGGTCCACCCCGATTGAACGCGGCGTGTCGGTGAGAACCATCGCGCAGTAAGCGTTCAGCAAAACAAGAAGCCCCTGCCCAGTGCGCTGCGTACCCTATCCGCAGCCGGTTGGGTGGGGGCTTTTTTGTGTTCAACAAAGCAAGATCAAAAGATCGCAGCCTTCGGCAGCTCCTACAGTGCGATCTTTTGACTTTGCGGTACCCATCGCCACCTCACCTGCGCTTAGGTAGGATGACCTTCTCTCCCCCGAGGTTCGCGTCATGTTCATCGGCGTCCTGCTGGTCATCACCTGGCTCATTCTGTTGCTGCGCTATCCGGCAAAAGCCTTGCCCGTCTCTCTGGCGGCCGCTGTCGGGTTGGGGTTGGTGGCGACCTGGGTGGTCTGGCTGGACAATCGCGAGATCAAGCAACTGGCACGCCTTGAGTTGCGCATCACTTACGCGCCGGAACACTGCCCGGCGGACCGGCCGTTGCAACTGAAAATGAACAACGGCAACGACGTACCGCTGACCGAGTTGCGCTGGCGCATCGCCGCCTACGCGTCAGGCGACACGGTCAATCTGGCCGACAATCAATATGCAGCCCCGCGCTACCGCGGCCCCGGCGAATTGCAGGCCGGTGCCAATTGGGAAGACTGTTTACCGTTGCCGCCGCTGCGCCCCGGTTATCGCCCGCAAACCCTGGAGTTTCGCGCCGAGCGATTGCAGGGTAGTTTCTCCGACTGATTCCCTCTCTTCCTTTTGCACAAGGACCGCGCCATGCCCGTTGCGTTGATTACTGGTTGTTCCAGCGGCATTGGCCGCGCCCTGGCCGATGTGTTCAAACAGGCCGGATATGAGGTCTGGGCCAGCGCTCGCAAAGCTGAAGATGTCGCGGCGTTGACTGCCGCCGGCTTCACCGCCGTGCAACTGGACGTCAATGACGGCGCGGCGCTTGAACAGTTGAGCGAGAGAATCAACCAGCAACGTGGCGGCCTCGATGTGTTGATCAACAACGCTGGTTACGGCGCCATGGGGCCGTTGCTCGATGGTGGTGTGCCAGCCATGCAGCGCCAGTTCGAAACCAATGTGTTCGCCATCGTCGGCGTCACCCGCGCAATGTTTCCGGTACTGCGCCGCGCCAAAGGACTGGTGGTGAACATCGGTAGCGTCTCCGGCATTCTGGTCACGCCGTTTGCCGGCGCCTACTGCGCCTCAAAAGCAGCGGTGCATGCCTTGAGCGATGCGTTGCGCATGGAGCTGGCGCCGTTTGGTGTGCGGGTGATGGAAGTGCAGCCAGGTGCGATCGAATCCAGTTTCGCCAAGAATGCCGGTCATGAGGCGGAACAGTTGATCACCGAACAATCGCCGTGGTTTCCGTTGCGTGAAGGTATTCGCGCGCGGGCCAAAGCGTCGCAGGACAAACCGACGCCGGCCAAGGAATTTGCACAAGGCTTGCTCAAGGCTGTGCAGCAGAGCAAACCACCGCGCCTGATTCGCCTGGGCAATGGCAGCCGGGCGCTGCCGTTGCTGGCGGGGTTGTTGCCCAAGGGGCTGCTGGAGGCGGGGTTGATGAAGCGGTTCGGGTTGAGTGCGCGACTCTGAGCCCGAGTCGGCCCCTTCGCGAGCAGGCTCGCTCCCACATTTGAAATGCATTCCCTGTGAGAGTGAGCCTTGCCCGCAAAAGATCGCAGCCTTCGGCAGCTCCTACAGGGGGTCGCGGTCACTGTAGGAGCTGCCGCAGGCTGCGATCTTTTGATCTTTACATCACTGCGTCACCACAACTGTACAAGTAATCCCCGCCGCCAACAGCACCCCCTCCGGCACTTCATCAATGTGAATCCGCACCGGCACTCGCTGTGCCAACCGCACCCAGTTGAACGTCGGGTTCACGTCAGCGATCAGTTCACGGCTTTCCGGGTTGTCACGGTCGTAGATGCCGCGAGAAATACTCTCCACATGCCCCTTGAGCACTTCGCCGCTCATCAGCTGCATGTCGGCCTTATCACCCACTCGCACATGAGGCAGTTTGGTTTCTTCGAAGAAGCCGTAGACCCAGAACGAATTCATGTCGACCACGGCCATTTTCGCTTCGCCGATGCGTGCGTAGTCGCCGCGATGAACGTTGAGGTTGGTCACGTAACCGTCCACCGCCGCCCGCACTTCGGTGCGTTTCAGGTTGAGTTCGGCAGCTTCAAGTTGCGCTTGCGCGTGTTGGTAATCGGCCAGGGCCGAGTCGGCGATGTTGCTGGCGTCGTCGCGGTTTTCCCTGGAGATCACCAAGGCGTCCATATCGGCGCGGCGATGGGCGTTGACCTTGCGCATCTCCCACGTCGACTTGCGTGAAGCCACCAGCGATTGCGCCTGCTTGACCGCGATGCGGTAGTGCTCGGGGTCGATCTGCATCAGCAAGTCGCCCTTCTTCACCAATTGGTTGTCGCGCACTGGCACATCCACGACTTCCCCGGTGACGTCGGCCGCAACGTTGATGATGTCGGCGCGCACCCGGCCGTCGCGGGTCCATGGGGTGTCCATGTAATGCACCCATAGGGTGCGGCCGATCCACATCGCAAGGGCCAGCACCAACAGGGTCGCGAGCAGGCTGAAAAGCTTTTTCATCAGGGCATTCTCAGTGGTAGAGAGTCAACGGTAAACAGTCAGCGCCAGGGCGCCGAACAGACAGGTAAACAGACTCAGGCGCAGCAGCGCCGGGTGCCAGAAAAAGCGGTACACATCGAACCCGGACAACAATCGGTCCAGCGCCCAGGCCAGCGCTGCGGCGATGAAAAACATCAGCGTCATGGTCGGCATGTACACGCCATGGAAGGCGATCTCACGAGGCATGTTCAAGTCCTTGGGGCTTGGCGGTGGGCCGGGCGTTTATGTAGTTCGCCAGGGGTGATTGCGGGTCCAGCAATGAGGTGCGGATGAAGTGCAGATAGCTTTTCACCCGGCGCAACGCCGAGGTGTCGAAGTGCGGGGCGAAGGGCTCGTCGGTGGCTTGCACGCGGCTGATGGCGTGATCGACGGCGATCAGTGCGCGCTCCAGATTGCTCTGGCTCGGTTGCAGAAACAGCCGCACCAGCGAGCGACCCATCACCCGGATCGCCTGGCGCCATGGCTGGGATTCGGCGTAGGCAGGATGCACCGGCAGGATCGCCTGTTCCTTGCGCAACTCGATAATCGCGTGCCCGACTTCCAGCACCACGAACATCCAGCGCAGCAAGTCCCGTTGCACCTGCGGCTGCCCTGCCGCAAGGCCGTACGCCTGATGCAGCAGGTCCCGCGTGCGGCTTTCGAAGCTCGACGCCAGCCCCTTGAGTTTGCCGCTGATGGCGTACACCACTTGCTCGCGCAAATCCTGCTCCAGTCGGCGCCACAACCAGCGGCTGTTGGGCGGCAGAATGATCGCCCCCGCCGCCGCGCACACCAGCATGCCGAGCACCATGGCGATGTAGTCGTTGATGAAGGTGTAAGGGTTGTAAACGGTGAGGTTGTCCGGCACCGAACCGGTGCTGAAGAAAATCAGCAAACCGAGGCCGACACCGGCGTATTGCGGCCGCGACGTGAGGAAAGAACCGAGCACGATCACCGGTGCGAGCATCACGCAGAGCAACGGAAAACCATCGATCCAGGGGAAGATGAAAAACATCTCGACGAAGCCGATCAACGCCCCAAGGAAAGTCCCGCAGGCCATTTGGAAGGCCATGCGTTTCGGGTTCGGCGTGGCGGCAGACAGGCCCACGGTGGCAGCGGCGATCAAGGTCATGGTTGCACCGCTCGGCCACGCAGTGGCGACCCAGTAACTGCCAAGTACCACCAGAATGAACGCTGCTCGAATGCCCGAAGCGGCCGACGCCAGCCAGTTGGTTTGAGGCGTGAAGGGCTCGTCCCAACGCTCTCGTTCGTGACTGTGATCGGCCAGCGATGCGTGGGTCTGTGCATAACTGTGCAGGTCGTCGACGAAGCGATAGAGCAGTTCGTACGCGGTATGAAAGTCCAGTTGCTCGGCGTCGCTCGGAGCGTTCTGCTGAAACGTCGCCCGCAGGCTGCGAACCCGTGCCGGTAAACCTTCTTTGTAAGCCGTCAACGCGAGCACCAGGCGCGCCGCATCGGCATGGGTCAAGGCACGACCGCTGAAGCCGTCGAGTAATTCGGCAAGGTCCTGCAAACCCGGTTTGATCGCCGCGACAACGTGCTCAGCGCTGCTGCTGTGCAAGCGTTCGAGCAGCTGGTGCAAGGCGTTGAAGCGCGTGGTGATGCCCATGAACTCGCTGTTCAGCCGGCTGAGCCGACCGTTGCGCCGGCGCATGTGCGGGTCTTCGAATACCGTCACGCTGCGCAGCCCCTCCAGGCCCACGGCCTCGGCAATGAACCGCACGTTGCTCGCTTCAAAGGCGTCCCGTTGACTGCGACCGCGCAAGCCGTCGGTGACAAACAACGCAAACACACCAAAGCGCTGATACAAAGCGTTGCGCATCGCGGCACTGGCGGTTTGCGGCAGGATCGCGGCGCTGACCAGCGTCGAACAGAGAATCCCCAGAGAGATTTCCAATACTCGCCAGACTGCCGCCATGAACGCACCGTCCGGGTGGGCCAGCGCCGGTAAACCGACCATCGCGGCGGTGTACCCGGCGAGCACGAAGCCGTAGGCACGGAAGTTCCGGTAGCGTGCCGCGCCAGCGGTGCAGATACCGACCCAGATCGCCAGCGAACCGAGGAACAGTTCAGTGTTCTGCGCGAACAAGGCAATCAGCGCCACCATCACCGCCGAACCGGCCAACGTGCCAAGGAAGCGATAGAAACTCTTGGCGAACACCTGGCCGCTTTGCGGCTGCATGACGATGAACACGGTGATCATCGCCGTACGCGGTTGCGGCAACTCCAGGCGCATCGCCAGCCACAAGGTCAGGAACGCCGCGAACAGCACCTTGAAAATGTAGACCCAGGTCACGCCGTCGCTGCGTGCCCAGTCGAAAAACCCCCGACGCCATTCCAGGGAATACAGCCAGCGCAAAGGTGCGGGCAAGGAAGTCATGAAGTAATGCTCAATGGTCGGAAGTTTTACGGCGAGGACTCGGTCCCTGTGGGAGCGGCGGTGCGGCGATCCGACTTGCTCGCGAAGAGGGGGTGACAGTCAATGCTGATGTCGCCTGACACACCGCTTTCGCGAGCAAGCCCGCTCCCACAGGTTTTGTGTTCAATTCGAGAGGCTCTTAAGCAGAGCCGGGGTTTTCGGTGCTGCGGTCTGACTGTCTTTCGGCACGTCGTTACCCGCACCGAGTCCGCCACCCAACGCCGTCACCAGTTCGGCGTGAGCGCTGAGGCGCGCGGCCTGAACCTGCTGCTGGACCTGCTGCTGCTTGAACAACAGCGTCTGGGCGTTGAGTACGTTGAGGTAGTCGGTGAGCCCGCGCTGATAGGCGATCATCGCGATGTCGTAAGTCTTCTGCGCGGTGGCCACCGACTCGGCGGCGAACGTCTGCTGCTTGTCCATGGACTCGCGGCGGATCAACTGGTCAGAGATGTTTTTCAGGGCGTTGACCAGCGTCTGGTTGTACTTGGCCACGGCGATGTCATAGCCGGCCGAGGCTTCGCCCAACTCAGCACGCAAACGGCCACCGTCGAAAATCGGCAACGAGATCGCCGGGCCGACGCTGTAGTTGAGCTTCTTGCCGGTCAAAAACTCCAGTGCTCCGCCGCCAGTGGCCATGTAGCCGAGACTGCCGACCAGATCAACGTTGGGGTAGAAACCGGCGTGTGCGACATCGATGCCCCGGGCCTGGGCCGCCACTTGCCAGCGACTGGCGACCACGTCCGGGCGTTGACCGAGCAATTGCGCGGGCAGTGACGACGGCAGTTTCAGCGCCACGCCCAACGACAGCGTCGGCCGTTGCAACTGCGCACCCTCCCCCGGCCCAAAGCCTGCCAGGGCTGCGAGTTGATTGCGGCTGAGGGCGATTTCTTCATCCAGCGCGTCGATCTGGCGATGGGTTTCCGGCAGCGGCGTTTCGGCCTGACTGACTTCGAAATGGGTGCCTATCCCGCCATTCAGGCGTTTCTGTGCGAGGTCGAGAATCTGCTGTTGCTGCTGCAACGTCGCCTCGACGATGTCGCGCTGCGCGTAGTGCAACGAGAGTTCGATGTAGGCGCGCACGATGTTGTTCTGCAATTCGAGCTGGGCCAGCCGCGCTTCGGCAGCGGTCATGTGGGCTATGTCCACCGCGCGTTCGGTGGCATTGCTTTCGCGGCCCCACAAATCGAGCGCATAGCTGAAACCCAGCGCGGCGTTGTTGTCCCACGTCGTCGTGTTGGCCAGCTCGCCCGGCCCGTAGAACTGATCGGTGGGCCAGTTGTGGCGTTTGAGGGTGGATTCGCCGTTGACCTGCAGCGACTCGGCGGATTCGGCGACGCCAGCCATGGATTTGGCCTGACGCACTCGCGCTGCCGCCATCGCCATGGTCGGGCTGCCCTGCACGGCGCGGTCGATCCAGCGGTTCAATTGCGGGTCGCCATACACCTGCCACCATTGGGCGGAGGGCCAGTGAGCGTCCTGCGCGGCGTTCTGGATAGCTTCGTCGGTGGCCAGTGAATTGGCCTCCAGCGCCTTGCCCTGTGGGGCAATACCTCCGGTTCCGATGCAGCCGCTGATTGCCAGGGTTAAAGCCAAAACACTGAGTGTCTGAAACACTCTGCTGATGCGACGCGGCACTGCTGCAAATTCCTGAAATAAGGGAGGTCTTCTGTATGGACCGCGTATCAATGCGATTGAAATACGGTCCTGTAGGAGCTGCCGAAGGCTGCGATCTTTTGATCTTGCTTTTAAAAACAAAAATCAAAAGATCGCAGCCTGCGGCAGCTCCTACAGAGGTGGGCGCAATTCTAGGGGTGAGCCTTGTTGGCGATAAGCCGGGATTCCTGTGAATCTTTATTACCGTTCACGCGATAATCCCTTGGTCGGGGTCTCAGACTCTGAAACCTTGTGTCACAATTTGCCATCGCACCCGAGAGCACCCCATGGACACTTTGCAAAACATGCGCGCCTTCAGTTACGTGGCCGAGGCCGGCAGCTTCACCGCCGCCGCCGTGCAACTCGACACCACGACGGCTAACGTCTCGCGCGCGGTCTCCAACCTGGAGGCCCACCTGCAAACCCGCCTGCTCAATCGAACGACCCGACGCATCGCCCTGACCGAGGCCGGCAAACGGTATTTGCTGCGTTGCGAGCAGATCCTGTCCTACGTCGAAGAAGCCGAAGCCGAGGCCAGCGACGCCCACGCGCGCCCGGCCGGGCAACTCAAGGTGCACACCATGACCGGCATCGGTCAGCACTTCGTGATCGACGCCATCGCCCGCTACCGCAAAAGCCACCCGGACGTGACCTTCGACCTGACCATGGCCAACCGCGTACCGGACCTGCTCGACGAGGGCTACGATGTGTCCATCGTGCTGGCCAGCGAACTGCCGGACTCGGGCTTCGTCTCCCAGCGGTTGGGCATCACCTACAGCATCGTTTGTGCTTCGCCGGCGTATGTAAAAGCCAACGGCTGCGCCCAGAAGCCCAGCGACTTGCTCAACCATGCCTGTTTGCGCCTGGTCAGCCCGGTGATCCCGTTAGAGAAATGGACCTTCGACGGGCCGGAAGGCCAGGAGATGGTCACCATCAATAGCTCGCCGTTTTTGGTGAACTCCGCCGATGCGATGAAAACCGCGATCACCAGCGGCATGGGCGTGGGTGTGCTGCCGGTGTACGCCGCCATCGAAGGCTTGCGCAACGGCTCGTTGGTGCGGGTGATGCCGAAATACCGGTCGCAGGAACTGAATCTGTATGCGATCTACCCGTCGCGGCAGTACCTGGACGCGAAGATCAAGACCTGGGTTGAGTACCTGCGGGGGTCGTTGCCGGAGATCTTGGCGGCGCATCAGGCGGAATTGGCGGCTTTTGACTTGAGCGGGAGCATGGCTGGGGCTCGGGTGGCGAATTGATTTTCGCCTGCACCACAATTTTTGGATTGGGGGCAGATCCGTTTTTTTGGTAGCGGCCGCTATTGGTTTCGCCCTTACGGCGAGTCACTTTCGAAAAGCGCGAAAGTAACCAAAGCGCTTCTGCCCCTTTCGTTCGGTGCCTCGCCTAGGCTCGGCATGCCCTCGCTCCGGTCCTGCTCCGTGGGCCCGCCGCCATCGGCCATCCATGGCCGGGGGCGGCTAACCCGGCATCCATGCCGGGTTGCCCACTGCGCAGAACCTCCACTCGGCCTCTCGAGGGGGCGGTGCATCGAGATCAAAAGCTGAAGGCGAGCTAACGCTCGGCCTGATGAGTGGTGAGGAGCAGGTGTACGCCGATCTGCTTTATGTGAGCGAGCTTGCTCGCGATGGCGGTGCATGAAGATCAAAAGATCGCAGCCTTCGGCAGCTCCTACAGGGGGATGCGTGCTCTGTGTAGGAGCTGCCGAAGGCTGCGATCTTTTGATCTTGCGGTTGCTTTGGCTTTTGATCTGCCTGCCCCTTTCCCAGAGGCCGAACGCAGGCGTTGCGCAGGGGGCACCGCGGCAAGGATGCCGCGGTAGCCGCCCCCGGCCATGGATGGCCGATGGCGGCGGGCCCCCGGAGCAATGCCGGAGTGAGGGCATGCCGAGCCTAGGCGAGGCACCGAATGGAGGGGCGAAGCGTTTTTGGTTACTTTTTAGGCGTTTGTAAAAAGTGACTCGCTGTAAGAGCGAAACCGCCAGCAGCCGCTACCCAAAAAATGGATATGCCCCCCCCCAAAAACCCGCCACAACTTCAGAACACCGTCAGGTTTTCTACAGCCCCCCTATCAATGCAAAATCTGGCTCAAAAACAACTTGGTCCGTTCATTCTGCGGATTATCGAAGAAATCATTCGGCGCAGCCTGTTCAACGATTTCCCCCTTGTCCATGAAGATCACACGATTAGCCACAGTACGGGCAAAGCCCATTTCGTGAGTCACGCAGAGCATGGTCATGCCGTCTTCGGCCAAACCAATCATGGTATCGAGCACCTCTTTCACCATCTCAGGATCGAGTGCCGAAGTCGGTTCATCGAACAGCATGATTTTCGGTTTCATGCACAACGCACGAGCAATCGCCACACGTTGCTGCTGACCGCCGGACAACTGCCCCGGGAATTTATGCGCCTGCTCCGGAATGCGCACGCGCTCCAGGTAATGCATGGCAATTTCTTCAGCCTTGCGCTTGGGCATCTTGCGTACCCACATCGGCGCCAGCGTGCAGTTTTGCAGGATGGTCAGGTGCGGGAACAGGTTGAAATGCTGGAACACCATGCCGACTTCACGGCGGATCGCTTCGATCTGCTTGAGGTCGTTGGTCAGTTCCACGCCATCGACCACGATGCGGCCCTGCTGGTGTTCTTCCAGACGGTTGAGGCAACGAATGGTGGTGGATTTCCCCGAACCCGACGGGCCACACAGAACGATACGCTCACCCTGCTTGACGTTCAGGTTGATGTCTTTCAACACATGGAACTGGCCGTACCACTTGTTCACGCCCTGCATCTGAATAATGCCTTCAGGACCCACAGGCTGTTTGATCGCTTCACTCATGACAAAACTCCTAACGCTTGTGGCCAGTGTCCAGCTTACGTTCCAAATGCATGGAGTAGCGGGACATACCAAAACAGAAAATCCAGAACACCAGGGCCGCGAACACATAACCTTCAGTGGCCATGCCCAACCATTTCGGGTCGGCGGCGGCTTGCTTGACGCTGTTGAGCAGGTCGAACAGGCCGATGATGATCACGAGGCTTGTGTCCTTGAACAGCGCAATGAAGGTGTTGACGATGCCCGGAATGACCAGCTTCAGGGCTTGCGGCAGAATCACCAGGCCCATGCTGCGCCAGTAACCGAGGCCCATCGCTGCAGCCGCTTCGTACTGACCTTTGGGAATCGCTTGCAGACCACCCCGCACCACCTCGGCCACATAAGCCGACTGGAACAGGATCACGCCGATCAGTGCCCGCAGCAGCTTGTCGAAGCTCATGCCCTCAGGCAGGAACAACGGCAGCATCACCGAAGACATGAACAGCACCGTGATCAACGGCACGCCGCGCCAGAATTCGATGAAGGTCACGCAGACCACCCGAATCGCCGGCATGTTCGAACGACGGCCCAGGGCCAGGACGATACCCAGCGGCAGAGCACCCGCAATACCAACGGTGGCGATCACCAGGGTCAGCATCAAGCCACCCCATTGGCTGGTCGCCACGGGGGTCAGTCCAAAAAGGTCGCCGTGCAACAGGAAGAAGGCAATGATCGGGTACAGCACCAGGAAACTCAGGCCATACACCGCTTTGTGGTGAAAGCGCGAGATGAACAACGGTGCGATGCCGATTATTGCCAGCCACACGGTCAGGTCCACCCGCCAGCGCAATTCCGGCGGATAGTAGCCGTACATGAACTGGCCAAAACGCTGCTGGATGAACACCCAGCACGCACCTTCCTTGGTGCAGTCGGCGCGGGTGGTGCCCACCCAGTTGGCGTCGAGGATCGCCCAATGCAGGATCGGCGGCACCACCAGGTAAATCAGATAGAACGCGAACAGGGTCAGCAGGGTGTTGAGCCAGCTGGAGAACATGTTCGCGCGCATCCATGCGATCACACCGATGCTGCGGTTCGGTGGTGGCATGTCAGGTTTGAAAGTATGAGTACTCATGCGCTTTTCCTTACCGCTCGATCAGCGCAATGCGCTTGTTGTACCAGTTCATCAGCAGGGAAATGCTGATACTGATCGCCAGGTACACGCTCATGGTGATGGCAATGACTTCGATCGCTTGCCCGGTCTGGTTCAGCACCGTACCGGCGAACAACGAAACCATTTCCGGATAACCGATACCGGCCGCCAGCGAGGAGTTTTTCGCCAGGTTCAAATACTGGCTGGTCAGCGGCGGAATGATCACGCGCAGGGCTTGCGGGATGATCACCTGGCGCAGGGTCGGACCGTTGCGCAAACCCAGGGAGTGCGCCGCTTCGGTCTGGCCATGGCTGACCGACTTGATGCCCGAACGCACGATCTCGGCGATAAACGCCGCGGTGTACACCGTCAGGGCCAGGGTCAACGCCAGCAGTTCCGGGATCAGCACCCAGCCACCGACGAAGTTGAAGCCCTGCAGCTTCGGCAGTTCCCAGTGCAGCGGCGCGCCGAAGATCAACGCGCACAGCGCCGGTATCACCAGGAACAGCGCCAGCCCCACCCAGAATTTGTGGAAGGGTACGCCGGTCGCTTCGAAGCGTTTGGTGGCCCAGCGGTTCATCAGCACGATGGCGACAATGGCCACGACCACACTGACCACAAACGGCCAGAAACCTTCTGCCACCAACGCGGCCGGCATGTTCAGGCCGCGGCTGCTGACGAAGAAGGTGTCGCCGAAGTTATGGCTGTTGCGTGGCCCCGGCATGGTGAGGAACACCGCGAAGTACCAGAACAGGATTTGCAGCAGCGGCGGAATATTGCGGAAGACTTCCACATAAACAGTCGCCAGCTTGCTGATGATCCAGTTCTTCGACAGCCGTGACACACCAACGATGAACCCGAGGATCGTCGCCAGGATCACGCCGATGAAGGTCACCAGCAGCGTGTTGAGCAGGCCGATGACAAACACCCGGGCATACGTGTCCGATTCGGTGTAGGAGATCAGGTGTTGAGCGATGCCGAAACCGGCGCTGCGCTCCAGAAAGCTGAAACCGGAGGTGATACCCCGGTGTTGAAGGTTGGTCTGCACGTTATCGAACAGGTACCAACCCATCGAGACCACCGCCACAAGGGTGATGATCTGAAATAGCCACGCACGCACTTTGGGATCGTTGAGGCTGAGCCTCTGCTTTGGTGCGCCGATTGAATTTTGCATGAAGTGCCCCGGATGTAATGGAACAGAACATCACCCGGTGGTTGGCCCACCGGGTGATAGAACCATCAGCGCACTGGTGGTGCGTATTGGATGCCGCCGTTGGTCCACAGGGCGTTCAAGCCACGGTCGATTTCCAGCGGGGTGCTCTTGCCGAGGTTTTTCTCGAACACTTCACCGTAGTTACCGACCTGGCTGACGATCTTGACGACCCAGTCCTTCGGCAGCTTCAGATCCTTGCCGTATTCACCGTCAGCACCCAGCAGACGGGCAACGTCGGGGTTCTTGGTCGACTTGGCTTGTTCAACCACGTTTTTGGAGGTCACGCCCGCTTCTTCAGCGTTGAGCATGGCGTAGCCAACCCAACGAACGATGGCCAGCCACTCGTCATCGCCGTTACGCACGACAGGACCCAGAGGTTCTTTGGAAATGGTTTCCGGCAGCACCACGTAGTCTTTCGGCGAAGCCAGCTTGCTGCGCTGTGCGTACAACTGGGACTTGTCGGAGGTCAGCACGTCGCAACGACCGGATTCCAGCGACTTGGCGCTTTCATCGGAGGTGTCGAAAGTGATCGGAGTGTATTTCAGGTTGTTGGCACGGAAGTAGTCGGACACGTTCAGCTCGGTGGTGGTACCGGCTTGAATACAGATGGTCGCGCCGTCCAGTTCCTTGGCACTTTTTACGCCCAGCTTGCTGTTGGCCAGGAAGCCTACGCCGTCATAGTAAGTAATGAAGCCTGGAAACTTCAGGCCCATGCCCGCGTCACGGGAACTGGTCATGGTGGAGTTACGCGACAGCATGTCGATTTCGCCGGACTGCAGAGCCGTGAAACGCTCCTTGGCATTCAACTGGCTGAATTTGACCTTGTTCGCGTCACCGAAGACTGCAGCAGCGACAGCGCGGCAGTAGTCAGCATCGATACCCACGATCTTGCCAGTGGAGTCCGGTACCGAGAAACCCGGCAGACCGTCGCTCACGCCGCACTGTACGAAACCTTTCTTCTGCACTGCATCCAGGGTTGCACCCGCCTGAGCGAACCCGCTGACACCGAGTACTGCGGCTGCAGTCACGATCGCCAGGGTGGATTTCAACATCTTCATTCAAACCTCCAGTTTTGCTCTTGTTGTGTCGGAGCTTGAGTCCAGTCGCACCCTTATGAGGCGTTGTTGACCCGTGTTGGCTTTTTTTGGGGTCAACCGACGTAGGACCTGCGCTATGAGTCTAGTAGGAGAAAATCCATTCATGGATAACTCACTTCTCACCAATCGGCCGAACGGGCTGTAGCCCTTTCACGTTCGCGAAGCCCGTAGCGGCCACTGGCGAACATCCATCACCGGATTCTTTGCTATCCCGCAACCAGCGGTACACTGATAGTGTTACCGCAAGGCGCGAGATGGGTTGCACCGTTTCCCCATAGCAAAGCCCGTACCAGACCGCTCGCTAAAGCGATTCAGCGACAGGTCAATAGCAAAACTTGTAGCCTTGCGACATCTTCTTAACTGATCAACCAGGCACGCACTCAGAACTCGCACTTAATGAGCGCGCGCGCACACCTTTGGAGCACCCATGACCGAGCCCTTGATTCTTCAACCCGTCAAGCCCGCAGACGCCTGCGTCATCTGGCTGCACGGCTTGGGCGCTGACCGTTTCGACTTCCTGCCGGTGGTCGAAGCCTTGCAGGAAACGCTGTTGACCACCCGCTTCGTTCTCCCTCAGGCACCGACACGCGCCGTGACCATCAACGGTGGCTACGAGATGCCGAGCTGGTACGACATATTGGCCATGACCCCGGCGCGCGCGATCAGTCGAGAGCAGCTGGAAGAGTCGGCCCAACGCGTCATTACTCTGATCGAAGAGCAGCGCGCCAGCGGAATAGACGCCTCGCGGATTTTCCTGGCCGGTTTTTCCCAGGGCGGCGCCGTGGTGTTGCACACCGCATTCCTCAAATGGCAGGGGGCCTTGGGTGGCGTACTTGCCCTCTCCACTTACGCACCGACCTTCAGCGATGAACTGGAGCTTTCGGCCAGCCAGCAGCGCATTCCCGTGCTGTGTTTGCACGGCCAGTACGATGACGTGGTTCAAAACGCCATGGGGCGGAGCGCTTATGAGCATTTAAAGCTGCGTGGTGTCACCGTGACATGGCAGGAATACCCAATGGGCCACGAAGTGTTACCCGAGGAGATTGTCGATATCGGCGCGTGGCTCGCCGAGCGCTTGCGCTAACGCTGTTGCTGAAAAGCACGCCCATTGATCATCCCACTACGCCGCGCCCGATTCTTGCATTACACTGGCCGGCGTATATTCCTTAACCAATTGATGAGATGACCGTGCTCAAAGCACTCAAGAAAATGTTCGGTAAAAGCGAGACTGAGCAGCTCGCGCCAGTTACCAGTGCTCCGTCTCACAATCCCGGCCACCGCACCGACGGTAATCAGTCTGGCCGGACCGCCACCGCCGCGGTACCGAAGCACGAGCCAGTGACCGCACCGGCCGTCCTGCCTGTTGAAGTCGCTGACGCCGAGCCACCGCGCAGCGAAGCCCCGAAACCGGCAAAACCGCGTCGCGAACCGAAGCCGAAAGCGCCGGTCATTCCCTGGAAACTCGAAGACTTCGCCGTCGAACCCCAGGAAGGCAAAACCCGTTTCCACGATTTCAAACTCGCCCCCGAACTGATGCATGCCATCCAGGACCTGGGCTTTCCGTATTGCACGCCTATCCAGGCACAGGTTCTTGGCTTCACCCTCGCGGGCAAAGACGCCATCGGTCGCGCCCAGACCGGCACCGGCAAAACTGCTGCCTTCCTGATTTCGATCATCACCCAGCTGCTGCAAACCCCGCCGCCGAAAGAGCGTTACATGGGTGAGCCGCGGGCGCTGATCATCGCGCCGACCCGTGAATTGGTGGTGCAAATTGCCAAGGACGCGGCCGACCTGACCAAGTACACCGGCCTCAACGTCATGACGTTTGTCGGCGGCATGGACTTCGACAAGCAGCTCAAGCACCTCGAAGCCCGTCATTGCGACATCCTCGTGGCCACGCCGGGCCGTCTGCTGGACTTCAACCAGCGCGGCGACGTGCACCTGGACATGGTCGAAGTCATGGTCCTGGATGAAGCCGACCGGATGCTCGACATGGGTTTCATCCCACAAGTGCGTCAGATCATTCGCCAGACCCCGCCGAAAAACGAACGTCAGACACTGCTGTTCTCCGCGACCTTCACTGAAGACGTGATGAACCTCGCCAAGCAGTGGACCACCGACCCGTCGATCGTTGAGATCGAGTCGCAGAACGTGGCCAGCGAAAACGTCGAGCAGCACATCTATGCGGTGGCCGGTGCCGACAAATACAAACTGCTCTACAACCTGGTCAACGACAACGGTTGGGAGCGGGTGATGGTATTCGCCAACCGCAAGGATGAAGTGCGGCGCATCGAAGAACGCCTGGTCCGTGATGGCGTCAACGCCGCGCAGCTGTCGGGTGACGTACCGCAGCACAAACGCATCAAGACCCTGGAAGGTTTCCGCGAAGGCAAGATTCGCGTGCTGGTGGCCACCGATGTCGCCGGTCGCGGCATCCACATCGACGGCATCAGCCACGTGATCAACTTCACCCTGCCGGAAGTCCCGGACGACTATGTACACCGTATCGGCCGTACCGGTCGTGCGGGCGCCGAGGGTGTGTCCATCAGTTTTGCCGGCGAAGACGACTCCTACCAGCTACCGTCCATCGAGGCGCTGCTGGGGCGCAAGATCAGCTGTGAAACGCCACCGACGCATCTGCTGCGGGCGGTTGAGCGCAAGCGCCCATAACACGGGACGCAGTAAAAGAGGCGCAGCCGGAAACGGACTGCGCTTTTTTTTTGTGCAGCCTTTGTAGGAGCGAGCTTGCTCGCGATGGTCGTTAACGATGACGCTTATTTTCTGAAACAACGCGGCGCACTTGGGATCATCGCGAGCAAGCTCGCTCCTACTGGTATTGCGTTAACGGCGAGAAGCAGCTTTTTTTTCGCTTGGATATTGCGAGCTAGAACTAAAAGTCCATAATGGACAAATTAGTTTACTTTCAGTGCCCGGAGCCGACCATGTCCAGTACGCCTTATGTGATCAACCAACTTCAGGCCCGCGAGCTGCTGGCACAGGTCGACGTGCCGCAGATCCTGCGCAAACTGTTCCGCGACCTCGCCGCCGGGCAAGCGGTGCAACCGGCGCAGCAACTGGTGGAGTTTCCACAGGGCGCCGGCGATTTCATCAACTATCTGGGGGTACTGGCAGAAGAAGGCGTCTACGGGGTCAAGACCTCGCCGTACATTGTGCGCGAGCAAAGTCCGCTGGTGACGGCGTGGACGTTGCTGATGTCGATGCAGACCGGTCAGCCGCTGCTGCTCTGTGATGCCGCAGAGCTGACCACCGCACGCACCGCCGCGACCACGGCCGTGGCGGTTGATGCCCTCGCCCCGTTGGAGGCCCGGCGCTTGGCGATCATCGGCAGTGGCAAGGTTGCCCAGGCGCACTTGCATTACGTCAAAGACCTGCGGGACTGGCAGACCATCAGCCTCTACTCGCCAGGCCTGGACGACCTGAGTCCAGAAGCACTGGCCCAGCTCAAAAGCCTCGATCCACGCCTGACCCTCGTCGACAACCGCGAAACGGGCATTCAGGACGCCGACGTGATCATGCTCTGCACCTCCTCCGCAGGCCCGGTGATCGAGCCGTCGAGCTTAAGCAAACCAGCGCTGATCACCTCCATCAGCACCAACGCGCCGCGTGCCCACGAAGTACCGCCGCAGAGCCTCAATGACATGCAGGTGTTCTGCGACTATCGTCTGACCACCCCGGGCTCGGCCGGTGAAATGCTGATTGCCGGCGAACACCATGGTTGGGACAAAAGCGCGATTGTCGGCGACCTGCCGGATCTGCTCAGCGAAAAAGTGCAGCGCCCCGACTACGACCGTCATGTGTTCTTCCGCTCGATCGGCCTCGGTCTTGAAGACATCGCGCTGGCCAATGCCATTTACCAACTTCAGCGCTAACACCACGAATCCCCTTGTAGGAGCGAGCTTGCTCGCGATGGTGTGTCAGTTGACATCGATGTAGCTGACCCACCATCGCGAGCAAGCTCGCTCCTACAGGAGGCACCGACACCATCGGCATTTGCGCCCCACAGGAGACGTTCATGAGCCAGGCAGATTTCATCATCATCGGCGGCGGGATAGCCGGCGCTTCCACCGGTTTCTGGCTGTCGCAACAGGCCCGCGTGATCGTGCTCGAACGCGAATCCCATCCGGCCTATCACTCGACCGGACGTTCCGCTGCGTTGTACACCGCCGCTTACGGGACTCCGCAGGTTCGGGCATTGACCCAGGCCAGCCGTGATTTCTTCGACACCCCGCCAACCGGTTTCTGCGAGCACCCACTGCTGACCCCGCGAGGCGAGATGACCGTGGACTTCACTGGCGATCCGGTCGAGTTGAACAATCAATACCTGAGCGCCAAATCCACCGTGCCGGAGATGCAACTGCTCAGCCCCGACGAGGCCTGTGCACGCCTGCCGATTCTGCGCCGGGAAAAAGTCCATGGCGCGATCTACGACCCGACGGCCAGTGATATCGACACCGATGCCCTGCACCAGGGTTACCTGCGCGGTATTCGCCGCAACAACGGCGAGGTCCATACCGACCGTGAAGTCCTGAGCCTGACCCGCGATGCCGAGGGTATGTGGCACGTAGAAACCAACGGCCAGACCTTTACCGCCCCGGTCATCATCAACGCGGCCGGCGCCTGGGCCGACAAGATCGGCGAACTGGCCGGCGCCAAACCGCTGGGCCTGCAACCGAAACGCCGGGCGGCGTTCATCTTCGCCGGCCCCGAGGGCGTGGACATCCACCATTGGCCGATGCTGGTCAGCCTCGACGAATCCTTCTACATGAAGCCCGACGCCGGGATGTTCCTTGGCTCGCCGGCCAACGCTGACCCGGTGGAACCGCACGACGTGCAGCCTGAAGAATTGGACATCGCCATGGGCATTTACCAGATCGAAGAAGCCACGACCCTGACCATCCGCCGTCCGACCCGAACCTGGGCCGGCCTGCGCAGTTTCGTCAGCGACGGTGACTTGTTGTCCGGTTTCGATCCACAAGTGCCGGGGTTGTTCTGGGTGGCGGCGCAAGGCGGCTACGGCATTCAAACGTCGCCGGCCATGGGCCAGGCCAGCGCTGCGCTGGTACGCGGTGAAACCCTGCCCGAACAACTGACGCGCTTCGGCCTGAACGCCGAGATGCTCTCGCCCACTCGACTGAGCTGATTGTCGTCCTCAGGTGACGTCTCGACACGATTACGGCACACTTCCAGCGCCCGCTTTTGATGGGGCGTTGATGCTGCCTGGAGCTCCACTTTATGAACGCCCAAGAACAAGATCCGGCCCTCGATGCCTCTCCGTTGGAGCGCTCGCCCCTGGACAACTATCGAGCGATCGCCGACGCCATCGCCACGTTGTTCTTTCCTCACGCCGAGGTGGTCCTGCACGATCTGCGCACACAGAAGGTCGACTACATCGCCAACAACCTGTCCAAACGGGAAATCGGTGACGATTCGTCGCTGGAGGACATGCTCAGTGACGATGTCAGCGAACGAAACATCGGGCCATACGAAAAACTCAATTGGGATGGTCAGAAGATTCGCAGCCTGAGTAGCGTGCTGCGCGACAGCGAAGGTCATCCGCAGGCGGTGCTGTGCATTAACCTGAATATTTCGTTGTTCGAAAACGCGAAAGCGGCGCTGGATCTGTTCCTGTCGCCGACCAAGTTGATTCCGCAACCGGACTCACTGTTTCGCGATGACTGGCAGGAGCGGATCAACACTTTCCTCCATGCCTGGCTGCGCGAACGCCAGCTGAGCCTGAACCTGCTGACCCGCGACCACAAACGCGAACTGGTGCTGGCACTGCATGCCGAAGGCGCTTTCAAAGGCAAAAGCGCCTCCAACTACGTCGCCAATGTGCTGAACATGGGACGGGCAACGGTGTACAAGCATTTGAAGGAATTGAAGGGCTAACACGCACTTGTGTAGGAGCGAGCTTGCTCGCGATGGTCGTCAACAATAACGCTGTAAGCCTGACACCCCGAGGTGTTTTCAGGTTTATCGCGAGCAAGCTCGCTCCTACAATTGATCGAGTGGTTACTCCAGCACCGCAGCCGGCCCGAAGAACTCGTAACGGCTTTGCTTCTCCGGAACACCCAGGGCTTTGAGGTGGCGCTTGATCGCCGCCATAAAACCTTTAGGCCCAAGGAAGTAAGCATCCAGATCGCGCTGCTGCGGCAACCACTCGCCGAGCTGCTCCTGACTCAACAAACCAACCTTGTGCGCTGCCGGGCTGACGCCGTCATCTTCGTCGTAGCAATAGAAGCGCTTGAGCTGCGGATGACGTTCGGCCAAACCATCGATCCAGTCGCGGAAGGCATGAACGCTGCCATTACGTGCGCAGTGGATAAAATGCACCGGCCGCTCGGTCGCCAGCGCCGCTTCAAGCATCGCCAGGGTCGGGGTGATGCCAACGCCGCCGCTGATCAACACCAGCGGTTTGTCGCTGGCGGTCAGGGTGAACTCGCCCGATGGCGGGAACAGCTCAATGGTCGAACCCACATGCAGTTGATCGTGCAAGTGGTTCGAGGCGCGGCCACCGGTTTCACGTTTGACGCTGATGCGATACTGCCCTTTGTTCGGCAAGGCCGACAACGAGTAGTTGCGACGAATCTCTTCGCCATCGAGGATCAGCTTCATGCCGATGTACTGCCCAGGCTCTGCGACCAGAATCGGGCCTTTATCAGCCGGTTCGAAGTAGAACGAGATGATTTCCGCGCTTTCTTCCACCTTGGCCGCCACGATGAATTCCCGTGCCCCGCGCCAGCCGCCCGGTGCCTGTTCTTTCTGGTCATAGATGCTGGTTTCGGCGCCGATCAGGATCTCGGCCAATTGACCGTAGGCCGCGCCCCAGGCGCTCATCACTTCAGGCGTGGCAATTTCGTCGCCCAACACTTCGGAGATCGCCCGCAGCAGGCAGGTGCCGACAATCGGGTAGTGTTCCGGGAGGATTTGCAGGGCAACGTGCTTGTTGATGATCTTGGCCACCAGGTCGCCCAACTGGTCGAGTTGGTCAATGTGCCGCGCATACATCAACACACCGTTGGCCAAGGCACGTGGCTGATCACCACTGACCTGATGGGCCTGGTTGAACAGCGGGCGAACTTCCGGGTACTCGGAGAGCATCATGCGGTAGAAGTAAGTGATCAACGCTTCGCCACCGCTTTCCAGCAACGGCACAGTGGATTTGACGATGGCACGGTCTTGAACGCTAAGCATTAGGCGACTCCTGGGTGACGTGGGTTGCTAACTGATGATCCTAGGCTTATCAGTTTCCATGCCAACATTTAAAACTTTATAAATCAATAGCTTAAAAACAAGATAGTCATATCGACAGCACCTGATTTATAGTCATACCGACTACATGGAGTCAGTATGACTGCAAAATCCTTACTCACCGCGCTGCTACCCCTGGTCTCCGACCTTTCCCGTGAACTCCCCGAAGGCGAGCGTTATCGACGCCTGCTCGAAGCCATGCGCGCCTTGCTCCCCTGCGATGCCGCCGCCCTGTTGCGCCTCGACGGCGAATGGCTGGTGCCCCTGGCCGTTGACGGGTTGAGCACCGACACCCTTGGCCGACGCTTCAAAGTCAGCGAGCACCCCCGCTTCGAAGCGTTGCTCAGCAGCCCCGGCCCGACCCGCTTCGCCGCCGACAGTACGTTGCCCGATCCTTACGACGGGCTGGTCGATGGCCTCGACGATCACCTGGAAGTCCACGACTGCATGGGTTGCCCGCTGTTCATCGACGAGCGTCCGTGGGGCCTGCTGACGCTCGATGCCCTCGATCCAGAGCGCTTCGAACCGATCGAACTCGACGCCCTGCAAGCCTTCGCCAGCCTCGCCGCCGCCACGGTCAACGCCGCCGAGCGCATCGAACGCCTGGCCAATCGCGTCGAGGACGAACACCAGCGCGCCGAGATTTACCGTCAAGCCGGCGGCCAGCAGAACCGCGAGATGATTGGCCAGAGCAAGACCCACAAGCGGCTGGTGGAAGAAATCAATCTGGTGGGCGGCAGCGATCTGACCGTGCTGATCACCGGGGAAACCGGGGTAGGCAAAGAATTGGTGGCCCAGGCGATTCACGCCGCATCGCCCCGAGCCGACAAGCCGATCATTAGCCTCAACTGCGCCGCACTGCCGGAAACCCTGGTGGAGAGCGAACTGTTCGGCCACGTGCGCGGCGCGTTCACCGGGGCAATGAATGACCGGCGCGGCAAGTTCGAACTGGCCAACGGCGGCACGCTGTTTCTCGATGAAGTCGGTGAGTTGTCGTTGACGGTGCAGGCCAAATTGCTCCGCGTGCTGCAAAGCGGTCAATTGCAGCGACTGGGTTCGGATAAAGAACATCAGGTCGACGTGCGACTGATCGCGGCGACCAACCGCGACCTGGCGGAGGAAGTACGCAGTGGTCGCTACCGCGCCGACTTCTATCATCGACTCAGTGTTTACCCGTTGCTGGTGCCGGCCCTGCGGGATCGCGGACGCGATGTGCTGCTGCTCAGCGGGTTCTTCCTGGAACAGAACCGCTCGCGCATGGGCCTCAACAGCCTGCGCCTGAACGCGGACGCCCAGGCGGCGTTGCTGGCCTACAGTTGGCCCGGCAACGTGCGGGAGCTGGAACACTTGATCGGCCGCAGTGCCTTGAAGGCCTTGGGTAACTGCAAGGAACGACCAAAAATCCTCAGCTTGAGCGCGGCCGACCTGGACCTGCCCCATGGCAGCGTCGAGGTCAGCGTCGAGCAACCGGCTGCGGCCGCCGTGGCAGGGGTGACGGGCGATTTGCGCGAAGCCACCGAAAACTATCAGCGCCAATTGATCAGTGCATGCCTGGAACGCCACCAGAACAACTGGGCAAGCGCCGCCCGCGAACTGGGTCTGGATCGGGCGAATCTCGGGCGAATGGCCAAGCGGCTGGGCATGAAATGAGCTATCAACCCCTAACATCCAAGGATGCCCGAATCATGAAAACTGTCTCCCTGACCTTCCTCTGCCTCACCGCCCTCGTCACCCAGGCCCACGCCTCCAGCCCTGAAGCCTGGGCCACCTACGACAAAGCGGTAATCGCCAGTTGCACCAAGGCCAGTGGCCTCAAAGATGCCAGGCCCGTCAGCAAGGCCGCGCAGTTCGATGATCGGGTCGGCTACACCGCGCTTCTGTTGCAAGGGCAATACCCGCAAAAACACATGAAAGGCCAACAAGGCACCGAGCTGTGCCTCTATAACAAAAAAAGCAAAACCGCCTACGTCACCGAATGGGACGCCATCCTCCCCGCCGCCAAGGCGCAGTGAGTGGCGCATAACTTGCTTCGAGAGCGACCCCTGCGGCGGCATTCTGTCGCTGTTTTTTATGCCCTCGGATGCGACTGACCGCTCAATGAATACGACGTTTTCCTGCGTAGGCTGCGGCAAATGCTGCAATGATCACCATGTGCCCCTGACCCTGTCCGAAGCCCGGACCTGGGCAGCCGATGGCGGTCAAGTGATCGTGCTGGTGGAAGCTTTCCTGAGCAACGGCCTGGGCCTGCCGTCGCAGCAACGCGAACACGCCGAACGCCGTTCAGCGCTGGTTCGTAGCGCCGACGCCGAGGCCAGCGTCGCGATCACCTTCGCGGCCTATAACGTCGGTGCCTGCCGTAATCTTGACGAAGACAATCGCTGTCGTATCTACGAACGCCGACCGTTGGTGTGCCGCATCTACCCGATGGAAATCAATCCGCACATCCCTCTGAACACCACCGTGAAGGAATGCCCGCCCGAGTCGTGGGAAAAAGGGCCGGACCTGATTGTCGGCGGTGAGTTGATGGACCGGGAATTGTCAGCGCTGATTCAGCGCTCCCGCCAGGCGGACCGCGATGACATTCAGATGAAGGACGCCATTTGCGCGTTGCTGGGAATCCGGACGACCGCGCTGAAGGGCGATGGATTTACCGCTTATCTGCCGGACATGAACGAGTTCGCCACGATCATCGACGAATTGACCGGCCAGGTATTGCCGCAGTGGGACAGCGAATGGCTGTTCCATGTGTCGGGTGAGGATATCGCCGGACAAGTGCTGGCGGCCGGCGCGCAAGTGGCGACGGATGAGCCGGCGAACTATTCGTTTATTTCGTTGCGGGCGGCTTGATCCGAAAGGATTGTCGCCTGTAATGGCCTCTTCGCGAGCAGGCTCGCTCCCACAGTGGATCTTGTGGGAGCGAGCCTGCTCGCGAAGACGGCAGACCCGGCATTCTAAATAGCCGATTCCTAACGCTTGCCCATCGAACGACGAGTGCCCGGAGGCGCTGCGCCAGGGGTCTTGGTGTGGCCGTTCTTGGCGCCATTCTTGTACCAGGGCTGGCTGGCACCCTTGGCGGCCTGCAGTTCACCTGGTTTGAACGGGAACTTGAACGCCGGGATCGCCGCGTTGATTTCGCTCTCGGTGCCGGTGTCGACGCCGTCTGGCAGCTCGTCGCTCAAGGCGTCCGCTACCGGCGGTTGTTTCGGGGAAGTCATGAAAGCTCCGGGTAATGCGCAAAGTGTCGGGCCCGGTCAGCGAGCCGCGAAAGGCGGCAGTATAACTGGATGGCGCTCAAAGCTCTCAACTGCCGTTGAACGGTAGGCAGGCGACTCGCACAAATCCCGGGAAGAATGTTAGCGTGCTCAGCATTCACCTCCGCCCGACGAGCCCCCACCCATGAAAAAGACCGTCCTCGCCTTCAGCCGCGTCACGCATGAAATGATTGAACGCCTGCAACAAGACTTCGACGTCATCGTGCCGAACCCGAAAAACGGCGACATCAGCGCCCAGTTCAACGAAGCCCTGCCCCACGCCCATGGTTTGATTGGTGTCGGCCGCAAGCTGGGTCGCGCCCAACTGGAAAACGCCGCGAAACTGGAAGTGGTGTCCAGCGTTTCGGTGGGTTACGACAACTATGACGTAGCCTATTTCAATGAGCGCGGGATCATGCTCACCAACACCCCCGATGTGCTGACCGAAAGCACTGCCGACCTGGCCTTCGCCCTGTTGATGAGCAGCGCCCGGCGCGTGGCTGAGCTGGACGCCTGGACCAAGGCCGGTCAATGGCAAGCCACTGTCGGCGCGCCGTTGTTCGGTTGCGATGTGCACGGCAAGACACTGGGCATCGTCGGCATGGGCAACATCGGCGCAGCCATTGCCCGTCGCGGTCGGTTCGGTTTCAACATGCCAATCCTGTACAGCGGCAACAGCCGCAAGACCGAGCTGGAACAAGAACTCGGCGCGCAGTTCCGCAGCCTCGATCAACTGCTGGCCGAAGCCGATTTCGTCTGCCTGGTGGTGCCGCTCAGCGAAAAGACCCGGCACCTGATCAGCCACCGCGAACTGGCACTGATGAAACCAAGCGCCATTCTGGTGAACATTGCCCGGGGCCCGGTGGTCGACGAACCGGCATTGATCGAAGCGCTGCAAAACAACCGGATTCGTGGCGCAGGGCTGGACGTCTACGAGAAAGAACCACTGGCCGAATCGCCGCTGTTCCAATTGAAAAATGCCGTGACCTTGCCGCACATCGGCTCGGCCACCCACGAAACCCGCGACGCCATGGCCAACCGGGCCTTGGCCAACTTGCGCAGCGCCTTGCTGGGTGAGCGGCCACAAGACCTGGTGAACCCGCAAGTCTGGAAAGGCTGACCCGCCAAATCAAAAGATCGCAGCCTGCGGCAGCTCCTACAGGGAAATGCATTCCTATGTAGGAGCTGCCGCAGGCTGCGATCTTTTGATCTTACCGGCCCCTCACGCCAGCTTCCCATTCCCCAGGCTCATCGGCACCTTGGGTTTGCGAAACACCAGCACGTTCCCCAGCATCACCATCACCAGACCCGCCAGCGCCGGCGCGGTCCACTGGTAACCTTCGACAAACGCCGACACGTTGAGCGCCACCACTGGGAACAACACGGTGCAGTAAGCCGCGCGCTCCGGGCCCATGCGCCCGACCAGCGTCAGGTACGCAGTGAACCCGATCACCGAACCCGGAATCACCAGGTACAGCAGCGAGCCGAGGTAGCGTGCATTCCACTCGATATCAAACGGAATGCCCTTGACCAGGCACCACACCGAGAGCATCGCCGCGCCATACGCCATGCCCCAGGCATTGGTCGTCAGCGGCTTGAGGCCGGCCTTCTGTTGCAGGCTCGAGAGCATGTTGCCCGCCGAGAAGCACAGGGTTCCGCACAGCGCCAGGCCCAGACCGAGCAAGGTTTGCGGGCTGGCAGCGTGGCCGGCCAACTCAGGCCAGAACAACAGGCCAAGCCCAAGCAAGCCCAGCGCGCCGCCCATCAACACGTTACGGGCGATTTTCTGGCCGAAGAACACCCGCGCATTGAGGGCGTTCCACAGCGTCGCGGTGGAAAACACCACGGCCACCAGACCGCTGGGGATCCACTGGCTGGCGGTGAGGAAGCACATGAAGTTGACGCAGAACAGGCACAGCCCCTGTGCCAGGCAGATCAGGTGTCCGCGGCGGTTCATCACTTGCAGGCGCCGGCTGAGCAGCAACATCACAAACAGCACCAGCGCGGCGAGGCCGAAGCGATAGACGATCGACACCGGAATGGCCACCACGCCCAATTGCCATTTGAGCGCAATCCAGGTGGTGCCCCAGATCAGCACGGTCAACAGGTACAAAGACAGGTTCATGGCAAAGACTCCTCAATAGGGGCCCAGTGTCCTGCGCCAGCGCCTGGCGCACTTGCATAAACTTGCGCTTTTGTCAGGCGGCGGGCTGGCAGGCGAACGCCTACGGAGTAGGATGCAAGGCGTTGGAGAGAACCGATCATGCCCGCACTGGAAACCTTGCAAGTCTTTCAAGCCCTCAACCGCTCGCCCAATGCTCGTCTCGAGCACAGCGCCGAGCTCGGTGACGGCATGGCTGCAGCCTTGTGGAGCAACCATCACGACGCCCAGGATTACGAAGCGCCGAGCCACCACACCCTCTCTTGCTACATCGCCGGCGGCACCGGCACCTTTCGACGCGACCAGCCCGGCACCAAGGGCGGTCCCGACAAGCTGTGCATCCTGCCGGCCGAGCATCAGTCTGGCTGGGTGATCAATGGCGACATTCGCCTGGCCCACCTGTATTTCAGCCCCGAACAATTCGCCCTCGGCTGCGTCACGCTGCTGGACCGCGAACCACGCGAACTGCAGTTGCGCGAAAGCACCTTTCTCGACGATCCACGGCAAGCCCGGCGCTTTCGGCAGATGATCACCCTCAATTGGGATGAACCGGGTGAACGCCTGCTCACCAGCAGCCTGGCCCACGAAATGCTCAGCCACGCGCTGCTCTGCCAGGTCGGGATGCGCGAAGGGTTGCGGCTCAAGGGCGGGCTGGCGGCGCATCAGCGACGGCAGTTGGTGGAGTACATCGACAGTCAGTTGGCCGAAGCCATCAGTCTTGGGCAACTGGCGGGATTGTGTGCGCTGTCGGAATATCACTTTGCGCGGATGTTCAGGGAAAGCTTCGGTTTGCCGCCGCATCAATATGTGTTGGCGCGGCGATTGAGCCGGGCGCGGGATTTGCTGCGTTCAACGTCACGGCCATTAGGAGAAATTGCATTGGCGTGCGGCTTTGCCAGTGCAAGTCATTTCACCAATCGGTTTCGCCAGGTGTTGGGTGGGACACCCGGGGAGTATCGGCAGGCGTTTTTGCGGTAAAGCAAGATCAAAAGATCGCAGGCTCCGCCAGCTCCTACACGGAATATGCGTTTCCCTGTAGGAGCTGCCGCAGGCTGCGATCTTTCAGCTCCCGCCTCAGAACTCCAACGTGCTGGACAACGTCACCTGCCGCGAATCGCCCATCGAGACAAAGAACCGGCTCGAGCCTGCGCCAGTTGCTACAAAAGAGCGGCGTTGTCGATGAGATCATTGAACGCACAAACCAAAACGGGCCTGCATAAGCAGGCCCGTCTTCAGTGGGAAGGTAAAAAGTAAATCAGGCTTCAGCCGTTTTGTGCAGCCTGTTCGTTCTCGAGAAACTCTTCTTCCAGCAATACATCAGCAGTGCGTCTCTCGAACGGCACCACAGCAGCTCGCGGTTTGCCCCGCAGTCTGCCAAACAGATGATCCAGTGCATGTTCGAGTTTTTCGGCTGCCCCGTCGATCGCCAGTTCCAGGGAGTCAGCTTTATGGGTGACAGAAATCGGTTGATGGCCTTTTGGCCGCGCTTCCAGTTGGCAGCGCAAATCGTGGGGACCCGGCTTGTCGCCGTTCTCGTCCCGCAGGTGAACCTCAACTCGGGTCAGGTCCTCTTCGTAACGTTCGAGCGTGCTCTCAATGGTAGTACGTACCCACTCCTCCAGTCGGATGCTGCTTTGAATATGGTTATCGCTGTTGACTTGGATTTGCATAGTTCATCCCTTATTTCAGCTAGCTCGCTAGAGGCCCTCCGGCTAGCCCTTGGGCGTCATCACCGTGACCTCTTACTTACACAATCGGTCTGTGCGAGGAACATTTCAACCCCTACAAAAAGATAAATTTCGATTCGCAAAAAAAGCCGGACAACGAACAAAAGCGCTGTTAAGGTCGGGAGTTGGGTCGCCACGCTTCTTTGTCATAATTACTCACATCTGCTGCTCCGCCAGTGGATGCAGGCTACGAAAAACACCCGCCTCTTCCACCAGCCAGTCATGCACCGCGCGCACGCCCGGATGGCTCAGCGCACCTGGCGCGTAGAGCAGCATGTAACGCTTGTGATTGGGCACCGCCAAACCAAAGGGCACGATCAACGCCCCCCGCTCCAGCTCATCGTTCAACAACGTTCGCCGTGCAATCGCCACGCCCATGCCGGCTATCGCCGCTTCGATGGTCAGGTGATTGCGATTGAACGTGTGCCCGCGCCGCACGTCGGCGCCCTCGAAGCCGATGGCATTGAGATAGAACTCCCATTCCGCATATTCATAGCTGCCGCGCCAGGCGGTGATGTCGTGCAACAACGGAAAGTGCACCAGGTCCGCCGGCCCATGCAGCGGTGGACGGCCACGCAACAGGCTCGGGGCGCAGACCGGGAAAATCTGCTCGTCGAGCAAGGCTGTGGATAACAATCCCGGATAACTGCCGTCGTTCAAGTCGATCGCCAGGTCGAAATCACCCTCGTGCAACGGCACGCTGCTGTCCTCGGCCACCAGCCGTAACTGAATGTCCGGGAAACGCTGCTGCAAACGCGGTAATCGCGGCGTCAGCCATTTGCTGAGGAAGGAGGGAATCGAGCGCACCCGCAATATGCCACTGATCATGCCTGCGTCCAGTCGTCGTAATTCCGCGTCGATACTGCCGTAAGCCTCATTGACCGTAATGGCCAGTCGCTGGCCTTCAGCGCTCAGTTCCACGCCGCGAGCGCGACGGTGGAACAAGCGAAAACCCAGCCGCTCTTCCAGCTGTCGGATTTGCTGACTGACCGCCCCCGGCGTGATGTGCAGTTCTTCCGCGCATCGGGTGAACGACAAGTGGCGCGCGGCACAGGAAAACACGTGCAGCCAGACGTACGTCTGGGCATGCAATTGACGACTCATCGTTTAGTCCTGCTAAAGGCTGTCTTAGAAAGTTTGGTTGGTCACCGTGGACCGAGAGGAGCAGTATCGCCGAAATTGCGCTGGTCCTACAAAACATGGCAGCGATTCCCCTTCCATTGCTTGTATAGGCTTTAGCATGGCTATCAGTGTTTTCGATCTTTTCAAAGTGGGTATCGGTCCGTCCAGTTCCCACACCGTCGGCCCGATGCGCGCCGCCGCGACCTTCGCCCAGGCGCTAACCGATCAGGGTTTGCTGGACGACGTCAGACGAGTAGAAATCCGCCTCTATGGTTCGCTTTCAGCCACCGGCGTCGGCCATGCCACCGACCGCGCCTGCGTCATGGGTTTGATGGGCGAGTGGCCGGACAGCATCGATCCGACCCGTATCGACGAACGCATCCAAACCTTGCGCGAAACCGGTGAATTGTCTCTGGCAGGCAAAGCGACTATCGCCTTCAACTGGCAACGCGATCTCCTGCTGCTCGACGAGAGTTTGCCCTACCACCCCAACGCCATGTCCCTGACAGCCTTTGGCGAAACGGGTGAATTGTCGGAGCAAACGTACTACTCGATCGGCGGTGGTTTTATCATCGAAGCGGCGGAAGCCGAATCCGGCATCGCGCCAACCAGCGACGTCGTGCTGCCGTACGATTTTTCCAGTGCCGCCGAATTGCTCAGGCTCTGCAACCAGCATGGTTTGCGGGTTTCCGAGTTAATGATGGCCAACGAATTGGCCTGGCGCAGCGAAGCGGAAATCCGTCAGGGTTTGCTGCACATCTGGTCGGTGATGCGTGAGTGCGTCGAGCAAGGCTTGCGCCACGAGGGCATTCTGCCGGGCGGTCTGAATGTTCCGCGCCGCGCCGCGAAATTGCACCGCAGCCTGTTGGAAATCGGCAAGCCCAATGTCATCACCTCCACGCTGTCGGCCATGGAGTGGGTGAACCTGTTCGCCCTCGCCGTGAACGAAGAAAACGCTGCCGGCGGACGCATGGTCACCGCGCCAACAAACGGTGCGGCGGGAATCATTCCAGCTGTGCTGCACTACTACATGAAATTCAACCCAGAGGCGTCAGACGATGACGTGGTCGCGTTCTTCCTGGGCGCGGCGGCCGTAGGCATTCTCTGCAAGAAAAACGCTTCGATCTCTGGTGCAGAAGTCGGCTGCCAAGGTGAAGTTGGCTCGGCCTGCGCGATGGCTGCTGCCGGGCTGGCGGATGTGCTGGGCGCATCCCCGGAACAACTGGAAAACGCGGCTGAAATCGGGCTGGAACACAACCTCGGCCTGACCTGCGACCCGGTCGGCGGCCTGGTTCAGGTGCCGTGTATCGAGCGCAACGCCATTGCTGCCGTGAAGGCGATCAACGCCACGCAAATGGCCCTGCGTGGAGATGGTAAACACTTCATTTCCCTGGACCGGGTAATCCGCACCATGCGCGATACCGGCGCTGACATGCACGACAAATACAAAGAGACGTCACGGGGTGGCCTGGCCGTGAGCTGGGTGGAGTGCTGATCGGCCGGCTTGCACCGTCTGCGATCATCGACGCATTCATGCCCTGAAACGGGCAGACAGGCCCAGTAATTCCAGCGGCTACACGCCTTGTAGCAGCTGGCGAAGCCTGCGTTCGGCTGCGCAGCAGTCGTAAACCTCAAGTACGAGATGGACCTGATGCACCGCATTGCCTGATTTCACGGCTGCTGCGCAGCCGAACGCAGGCTTCGCCAGCTGCTACAAGGCGTGCGCGCTCGTGGTCCGAAAATCTTTCCGGCATACCACTTGCTAATGCCTCTGTAGGAGCTGCCGCAGGCTGCGATCTTTTGCTCTTGATTCTTAGCGCCCTTGATGTCGCGGAAGATCAAAAGATCGCAGCCTGCGGCAGCTCCTACATGAAAATCGAAAACGCGAAAACGATGATGGCGATGTGGCCATGGAATGGCCGGTGGTCTGGTGTTGCGAACTAATCCTGATCACGGCCGTCAACTACTGCACGTTCAATCAAGCGGTGACGCATCATGGACAACCCCTTTCAGCTCATTACCGATGCCTTTGCAGCGGATTATCAGATCAACCTGAGCATTCAAGGTCTGGACGGCAGCATCATGCTGACCCTCTCCAACAGTGGCCATGTGGTTGCCAAACGGATGATCAGCGCCGAACAACGCAATGACCCCGTCCGCCTCAAACGGCTGGTGCAAAGCATTCAGTTCGGCATCGCCATCGAGCAGGGCCAAAGCGCCATGGCGATCCTCGAGGCCATGACCGACGGCGACAATCGCACCCTGCCGCCGCCACAAGTCAAAGGCCATTCCCGGCCGGCCATGAGGCTTTAAAGCTCGCCTTTTTCAACCTCGGGATGCTCGCCGGAACCCGCGCCGATCTTGCGCTGCGGGTGTTCGATCTTCACCGAGGGAAATTGCGACGAGGCATAGCGCACCACCAGGATCGAAAACGCCAGCAGCAGAATCCCGCCACACAAGTAGATGATCCCGATGTCTGGCGGATTGTGGTGCGAGACGTTGGAAATCAGCAGTCGTGTCAGCGCTGTGATCGCCACGTAGATCAAGAAGCGCACCGGCATGTGGTTGGTCTTGAAGTAAATCCCGACCATCGCGCCCAGTTCCAGGTAGATGAACAGCAGCAAGATGTCATCGATCTTGATGTGTCCAGCCTCGATCATCTGCAAAAATTCTATCACCGCCGCCCACGCAGTCACCGCACCAATGGCGAACAGCGCCATGTAGTGGAAGGTCTCGACGAACAGGTTGCCCAGAGACTCGGCCAGTTCATGCACGTTCTGCCGCAGATTTTCAGCCCAGTTTATTTTCACGATGATGCTTCCTTAGGTCGGCTCGACCGGATGATGCGGATTTGACGTGACGATTGTTCTGTATGCAGAAAAAAGGCCAGCGGCTGTGAATTGAGATGAGGGCTGGGTGACATGAGGCACGTCTGCGGTGTTCGGACGGACGCCTTCGCGGGCAAGCCCGCTCCCACAAGGACAGCTCCTATCCTGTGGGAGCGAGCCTGCTCGCGATTGGGGCGACACGGTTCACTGACAACCACTGATTTCGGTCTACATTAAAAAGCCACTACCCAAAGCGCAGGGATTCGCTTATCCTTTTCGCTGTATATAAATACAGTGGTCGAAACAGACAACTAATGTGAAGGCATGTGAGGTGGTGAATGGCCGTCGAAGTGGTATACCGCAGCAGCCGAGATCTGGAGCGCTTGTTCATGGATAAAGCCGAAGCTGACCGTCATGACAAAATGCTCGAACTGGCCGAACTGCTGGCCGAAGTGTTGCAAAAAGCCGTTCCGTCGCTGACCGAACAGCAAGTGGAAGAAGCCGGGATCTACATGGCGAAGAACCGCGATGTGTTCGCCAAGGCATTCAAGAGCCAGCCGGATGCTTTATCCGAACTGCTTAATGCGCCTGCTGAAGTCGCTGAAGAACCTGCTCCTGTAAAAGTGGATGTTCCTGTTGAAGTGCCAAGCGCTGAGCCGACCAAGCCAGCCAAAGCCGCCAAGACACCCAAGTAAGCAACACCCGAATTGAATAGGCCCTGAGTCATATGGCTCAGGGCCTTTTTCATGGCCGCAGAATACTAGGCCTCGGGTTGCTCCAATGCGTCCACTAACGCCTTGAAGAATCGCGCCGCCTCACCGCCCGTCACCACCCGGTGGTCGAAGGTCAGGGACAGCGGCAGGATCGAATGCACCACCACCGCGCCATCGACCGCCACCGGTTCGTCGCGAATCGCGCCGGCAGCGAGGATCGCCACTTGCGGCGGCACGACCACCGGGTTGGCGTAGCGTCCGAACAGCGTGCCGAAATTCGACAGGGTCAGGGTCGCGCCCATCATTTCCTTGGGCGGAATCGAGCGGGCCTGCACATCGGCCCGCAAGCGCATGACACCTTCCTTCAGGTCAGCCGCCGTGCGCTGGCCGACATCGCGCAGCACCGGCACAAACAAACCGTCCGGGGTGTCCACGGCGATGCCCAGGTCGAGCCGTTCGTGTTGTTTAAGCGTGAGGGTTTTGCCATCGAAAGCGCTGTTGAGCACCGGCTCTATGGCGCAAGCCGCCGCTATCGCCTTCGCCAGACGAATCAGCGGTTCCCGTGCCTGGCCCCAGCGATGCAGATCGGCGTCGCCGAAAATGGTCACCGGTACCACTTCGGCATGCGACCTGGCCATGTTCAACGCCATGCTGCGCCGCACACCGCGCAACCGCTCGCCACCGAAGCGCTCACGTTCGGCCTGGGAGGCGTTTTCCACATCGTTGCGAGTGATCAGGCCCTCGTGGCCGGAACCGGCCACCCCGCTCAATTCGACGCCGAGTTGCCGGGCCAATTGACGCACGGCCGGGGTGGCACGGTTCGCCAGGTGTTCGCGCGTCGAGGGTGCGGCGCCGATAAAGAACGAGTCCTCCTGATGATTGCCGCCACCTTCGAGACGCCCGACCACGGTGCCCGCGTCCGCTTCGCCTTCGTAACCGAGCAACGGTTCACCGACGTGAATGATGTCGCCCTCGCCGCCGTAGAGTTTCGCCACCACGCCATCGTAGGGCGCGGGGATTTCCACTAAGGCTTTGGCGGTTTCCACCGACACCAATAGCTGATCGGCCTTGACGGTATCGCCAGGCTTGACGTGCCAGCGGACGATTTCCGCTTCCTGCAAACCTTCGCCCAGATCCGGCAGTTTGAAATATTTCATGGCGGCCTCCGTGGGTTTCAGGCGTAGTTCAACGCACAATCGCAGGCCTGAAGAATGTCTTCGACGTTGGGCATGTACAGCGATTCCAGTCGATACAGCGGCGGTGGAATGTCCGGCGCCGTCACTCGCTGGATCGGCGCCTGCAACTCCAGCAACACCCGCTCATAGAGACTGGCGGCAATTTCCGCGCCGACGCCACACGCGCGTGGCGCTTCGTGGACGATCACGCAGCGACCGGTCTTGCGCACCGAGGCTTCCAGGGTGTCGAGGTCCAGCGGCTTGATGCTCGCGACGTCGATCACTTCTGCCGAGACGCCCCGCTCGGCCAACGCCGTGGCGGCTTGCAGGGTTTCCATCACACTGGCACCCCAGCTGATCAACGTGATGTCGCTGCCCTCGCGCAGGGTGAAACAGCTGTCCAGCGGCAGGCGTTTGCCGTCATCCACCAGCGGTTGCGGGTTCATTCGATAGAGTCGGGTCGGTTCAAGAAACACCACCGGGTCCGGGTCGTCGATGGCCGCCAGCAACAAGCCATAGGCCCGGGCCGGTGATGACGGAATCACCACCCGCAGCCCCGGAATGTGCGCGAACAGGGCTTCGGTGCTTTCGCTGTGATGCTCCGGCGCACGAATGCCCGCGCCCATCGGTGTGCGCATGACCATCGGGCACGTGATCCGCCCGCGCGTACGATTACGCATCCGGCTGGCGTGGGACACCAGGTGTTCCATGGCGGCGTAGATGAAGCCCATGAACTGGATTTCCACCACCGGTTTCAGGCCTTGGGCAGCCATGCCGACCACCAGTCCGCCGAGCATGGTTTCGGCCAGCGGCGAGTCGATGACCCGCTTGAAGCCGAAGCTGTCGCGCAGCCCTTGGGTGGCGCGGAACACACCGCCATTCACGCCGACGTCTTCGCCGAGGACGATCACGTTTTCGTCTTCGCTCATGGCCCGATGCAACGCAAGGTTCACCGCCTCCAGCAACGTGACTTTGCCGTTACTCATGGCCCGAACCTCCCGCCCGGCGCGCGGCCCGCTCAAGTAACCATTCGCGTTGTTCGGCCAGGGCTGCAGGCCACTTCGCGTAAACGTAATCGATCACCGACTCGGCCGCTTGAGTACCCGCCGCCTCGAAGTTATCCACAGCACGCTGCACCAACCCTTGGCATTCGCTGATCAGCGCCTGTTCGCGGACTTCGTTCCACACGCCCTGCCCGACCATGAAGCGTTGCAGACGCTTGACCGGTTCTTCGAGCCAGGCCTGCTTGACCTCGTCCGCCGGCCGATAGCGCGTGGCATCGTCGGCGGTGGTGTGATCGCCGAGGCGATAGCTCAGGCACTCCAGCAACACAGGGCCTTTGCCGTGGCGGGCCCGTTCCAGTGCTGCTTGCACTCGGTCGTATACCGCGAGCATGTCGTTGCCGTCGACCTGTTCGCCATGAAACCCGGCGCCGATCGCTTTCTGCGCCAACGTCGGGGCGGCGCACTGAATTCGCCGGGGCACCGAGATTGCCCATTGGTTGTTGTTGACCACAAACACCACCGGCAACTGCCAGGCACCCGCGACGTTAAGGGCTTCAAGGAAGTCGCCTTTGCTGGTGGCGCCGTCGCCGCACGTGGTGACGGCGACCCGATGCTCGCCACGGATCTTGAACGCGCTGGCGATGCCACAGGCATGCAGGGCCTGGGTGGCAATCGGTACACAGATCGGAAAGTCCTCGGCCACCGCCGGTTCGGCAAAGTCACTGCCGCGCTCGTCGCCGCCCCAATACAGAAGGATTTCTTCCATACGCACACCGCGCATCAACTGCACGGCGGTGTCGCGGTAATACGGCACCAATACGTCCTCGGCGTGCATCACGCTGCCGATGGCAACGCCGATAGCTTCCTGGCCCAACGTCGGCGCGTAGGTGCCGATGCGCCCGGTGCGTTGCAGGGCGACGGCTTTCTGATCGAAGAGGCGAGTCAAGACCATTTGCCGATAAAGGCGTGCCAACAGATTAAAGTCGTCGGCCCAGAGGGGGAGATCGTCGAGTAATTGGCCTTCGGGGGATAAAAATCGGGTGTAAGGCAGCTCAACCTTGTGAGGCATCACAGGGCTCCTGGCACGCGGGGTCTGCGTGCGTTGGTCAAGCCCGACGCTTATGGCGCCAGGCCTTGGGAGCAAGCTGGCCGGATAAGGCCCTCACTCCTTCATCGGTACAGCACTTTCTCCGCCAACTCGTCCGCGACCCGGGCCGGGGAGCGTTTTTCCGCCTGGGCATGGGCAAAGACTTCGGTCAGCCGTGAGCTGATTTTCGACAGGTGCGCGGTGATGGTCGTGAGCGCTTCGCCGCGGTGTTTGAGCGACACATAGATCAGCCCGCCGGAATTGATCACGTAATCCGGCGCATACAGAATGCCGCGGCGCTCCAGTTGATCGGCGACGTCCAGATGAGTCAGTTGATTGTTCGCCGAACCGGCCACGGCCGAACAGCGCAGTTGCGTGACGCTGTGGCTGTTGAGCACACCGCCCAGACCGCAAGGCGCGAGAATGTCACACGGGGTGCTCAGCAATGCTTCGTTGGCAATCGGATGCGCGCCGAGCTGTTCCATGGCCAGTTGCACCTTGCCGTGGTCGATGTCGCTGACCAGCAGTTCGGCTCCCGCCGCGTGCAGTTGCTCGGCCAGGGCATAACCGACGTTGCCCAACCCTTGAATCGCCACTCGCAAGCCTTCGAGATTGTCGCTGCCCAGGCGGGCCATGGCGGTGGCACGGATGCCGGTGAACACCCCCATCGCCGCGTGAGGCGCAGGGTCGCCCGCCGAGGTGGTGCTGGTGACGTGTTGAGTCTGTTGGGCGATGCAATCCATGTCCGCCACCGAGGTGCCGCTGTCGATCGCGGTGATATAACGGCCGTCGAGCTGATTGATGCAGCGGCCGAAGGCTTCGAATAGCGCCGCGCGGTTTTCCACATGGACCGGACGAACAATCACCGCAACGCCACCGCCCTGTGCCAAGCCGGCCAATGCCGCCTTGTAACTCATGCCTTGGGCAAGGCGCACGGCATCCTCGATGGCAGACTCGTCGCTGGGATAGGCAAGGTAACGACACCCGCCCAGGGCAGGCCCCAGACGGCTGTTATGAATGGCAATGACCGCCTTCAACCCGGTAACCGAGTCGACGCTCAGATGCAGCGATTCAAGGCGAGTGCTTTGCATGAGAGCGAACATCGTAAGGCTCCCGAATCACTTCTTGTAGTCGCCAGTATAGGCTTGCGCCCAAAAATTGCAGAAGCGCACCGGAATAAGCAACGCCGCGATGCTGGCTTTTGGAAATAACCTGCTACGACTGGTGCGCGGCACTGGACGAATGCCGGGGACGGGGCTAAAACGAGGCATTCCCCGGAGATTTTGATGACGCCCCGCCAACATTTTTTCGACTGCCTGCAACGTACACCGCCCGCGCTGTTCGAAGCGGCACTGTGGATTGCGGCCGAACACGATAGCGAGGTGAGTCCCGAGGGGGTGCTCAATGACTTCAGTGACCTGCAACAGCGAGTCAGTCATGGCTTGCCGATGCTGCCGGTGAGTGAATTGGCCCAGCCATTGTTGCGACGCATGAATGACCTGGGATTCGCCCAGGACGATTTCACCCCGCTGCGCCCGCAAGTGGCCTTGCTCGATAAGGTCCTGGTACGCCGACGTGGCCAGCCCCTGGCCTTGGGGCTGATTGCGCTGGAGCTGGCCAAAGGTCTGGAAATCCCCATGGTCGGGGTCAACTTCCCCGGGCATTTCCTGCTGCGCGTACCCGGTGCCGATCACCTGCTCGACCCTTGCGGCGGACGCCGGTTGTACCCCAACGATTGCCGGGAACTGCTGCACCGCCAGTACGGCCCGAACATCCAGCTCAGCGCCGAACACTTGGTCACCGCCGAACCGGTGCAGATGTTGCAAAGACTGTCGCGCAACCTGCGTCAGTTGCACCTTTCCAATGATGATTACATCGGCGCCCTGATCGACGCCGAACGCGTGCTGGAGCTGGGCAACGCCAGCGCGTCCGACTACCTGGCCCGGGCCAGCCTCTATCAGCGGCTCGATTGCCCGAACGCCGAGCGTTTCGACCTGGAGCATGCGTTGCTGCTCAGCGATGACCCGATACAGCGGATTCGACTGACGGAGCGGCTGGGGCATTTGCCGCCTAACTCCATCGTCCATTGACCTGCGGCTAATGTAGGAGCGAGCTTGCTCGCGATGGACTCGATGGCGACGCATTTTTCCAGACAGTACGCGTGATCGTTCACGTCCATCGCGAGCAAGCTCGCTCCTACATTATGGGGTATCTGGCTGGTTCGCCGGATGGGCCTGGATGAACGCCGGATGTGTGGCTGCCAGCGCTGCCACCCGGCGAATCCGTGGATACGCCTCGAGGGCAATGTTGAAGCGCTCGGCCGCGTACAGCTGCGGGATCAGGTAGACATCGGCCAGGCCCGGCAGTGGACCAAAGCAATAACCCTCATCCCCGATCAACTGCTCCACCGTCGCCAACCCCTGGCTGATCCAATGGCCGATCCACTCCATCACCTGCGTCTCATCGTGGCCCAACTGCCGAAGCTTGTTGAGCACGCTGACGTTGTGCAGCGGATGCACGTCGCAACCAATCACCGCCGCCACCCCGCGTTCATGGGCGCGAGCGGCGAGGTCTTTGGAAAGCAGCGGCACCTGTGGAAAACGTTCCTCCAGGTACTCGAGGATCGCCGGTGACTGGATCAGCAACTCGCCTTCGTCGGTGCGCAGCGCCGGAACCCGGCCTTGCGGGTTGATGCCCAGGTAAGGTGGCTGGCGATGTTCGCCACCTGACGGCGCGATCAGGTTGATCGGCAGCGCGTGGTAATCCAGCCCCTTGAGTGCCAATGCGATGCGCACTCGAAAGGACGAGGTCGAACGGTAGTAGGTATAGAGTTCCATAACCTGCTCCTCTTAACGCGCCGGCAGTACTTTGCCGCGGCACTCGCCAAAACCGATGGAGGCAAAACCCTCGCGGCTGCAACGGGCGCGCAGGATGATTTCGTCGCCGTCCTCAAGGAACTTGCGCACCTCGCCCGACGCCAACTCGATTGGCTTTTTACCGCCCTCGGTGATTTCCAGCAGGCTGCCGAACTGACCGCTTTGCGGGCCCGACAACGTGCCCGAACCGAACAGGTCACCGGCCTGCAACTGGCAGCCGTTTACGCTGTGGTGCGCCACCATTTGCGCCACGGTCCAGTACATGTGTTGTGTGTTGCTCAGCGTCAGGCGGTGGGCCGGCAGGTTTTTCTCGCGCATGGTTTCGGTGAGCAGCAGCACTTCAAGTTCGATATCGAAGGCGCCAGCGGCCTGATCGCGCTGGTCGAACAGGTACGACAGCGGCTGCGGGTCACCTTCCGGACGGGCTGGCTGTGCACGACGGAACGGCTCCAGCGCTTCGGCGGTCACGACCCACGGCGAGATGCTGGTGATAAAACTCTTGGACAGGAACGGACCCAGTGGCTGGTATTCCCAGGCCTGGATGTCGCGTGCCGACCAGTCGTTGAGCAGGCAGAAACCGGCGATATGATCGGCGGCGTCCCCGATGGCGATGGAGTCGCCCATCTCGTTGCCCTGACCGATCCAGATACCCAGTTCCAGTTCGTAATCCAGACGAGCACAGGGACCAAACGTCGGCTCGGTCTGACCGGCTGGCAAGGTCTGGCCTTTCGGACGGCGAACGTCGGTGCCGGACGGGCGAATGGTCGAAGCGCGGCCGTGATAACCGATCGGCACATACTTGTAGTTCGGTAGCAGCGGGTTGTCGGGACGGAACAATTTACCGACGTTCTGCGCATGCTCGATACCGACATAGAAGTCGGTGTAATCGTTGATTTTCGCCGGCAGGTGCATCTCGCAATTCGCCGCCAGTGGCAGCAGTTTCGCGCCTTGGGCTTCGATCTTGCCGTGCAGGGTGCTGCCTTCGGCAAACAGTTCCAGCAGGCGTTCGCGCAGAGCGACGCGAGCCTCACGGCCCAGTTCGAAGAACGCATTCAGCTGACCGCCACGGGTAGCTTCGACGGCTGCGCGGGCGGTGCCGTCGAACAGACCGGCGTCGAGCGCTGCTTCCAGATCAAAAATGTGATCACCGATCGCCACGCCGCTGCGCGGTGCGCCCCCCTCGATGCTGAACACTCCCAATGGCAGGTTTTGCAGCGGGAAATCGCTGTGGCCGTTGGCGGAGGCAACCCAGCTACGAGTGATGGAAGTCTGAGTCATGGGTTATCTCCGGGTCGGGTCGAAAGTGGCGGGCAGCGAGGCCCAGCAGGCGTCGTAGTTGTTTTGCAGTTGCGGGCAATCGAGGGCGAAACGGCTCGGACGCAGCACTTGGCTGGTCTCGAACATGAACGCCATCGTGTTGTCGATTTTCGCCGGGGCCAGTTCGGCGTTGATCGCCTTGGTGCAGGTTTCGCCGTCGGGGCCGTGCGCGCTCATGCAGCTGTGCAAGGACGCGCCACCGGGCACGAAACCTTCGGCCTTGGCGTCATAGGCGCCCTGGATCAGGCCCATGAACTCGTTCATCAGGTTGCGGTGGAACCACGGTGGCCGGAAGGTTTTCTCGGCCACCATCCAGCGCGGCGGGAAGATTACGAAATCGAGATTGGCCAGACCGTGAACGCTGGTCGGCGAAGTCAGGACGGTGAAGATCGACGGATCCGGGTGATCGAAACTGACCGTGCCAATAGTGTTGAAACGGCGCAGGTCGTATTTGTACGGCACGTTATTGCCGTGCCAGGCCACCACGTTCAGCGGCGAGTGATCGAGCTCGCAGCCCCACAATTGGCCGAGGAATTTCTGCACCAGCGTGGTCGGTTGCTTGAGGTGTTCGTAGTGCGCAACCGGGGTCAGGAAATCCCGTGCATTGGCCAGGCCGTTGCTGCCGATAGGCCCAAGGTCCGGCAGGCGTAGCGGCGCGCCGTGGTTTTCGGCGATGTAGCCGCGGGCCTGCGGGTCGAGCAATTCGACACGAAATTTCAGGCCGCGAGGCAGTACGGCGATTTCCAGCGGCTCCAGCTCCAGCACGCCCAGCTCGGTGGCGATGCGCAGCCGTCCCAGCTCAGGAACCAGCAGCAGTTCACCGTCAGCGTTGAAGAACACACGCTCCATGGAGCGGTTGGCGCGGTAGCTATAGATGCTGATCCCCGCCGGTTTTTCCGCACCTGAATTGGCGGCCATGCTCACCAGCCCATCGATGAAATCGGTCGGCTCGCTCGGGATGTCCAACGGATTCCAACGCAGCCGATTGGGGGTGACTTCACCCAATGGACCACCGGCCAATTGCCGATCCAGTTTAACGAACGCCGGGTGATTGGCCGACGGCTGAATCCGATACAGCCAGGTGCGCCGCGCTTCGTTGCGAGGCATGGTGAACGCGGTGCCGGAGAACAATTCGGTGTAGAGGCCGTAGGGGGCTTTTTGCGGGGAGTTCTGGCCGACGGGCAGTGCACCAGGCAACGCTTCGCTGCTGAATTCGTTACCGAAGCCTGACTGATAAAGCAGCGCGGGCGCCGTTGAGTCGAGGGTCATGGAGCCTCCTGAACAGGGAGTAGGCAATGGCCTGTCGCTCGATTGCAGAGGACGTTGCACGCCTGGGTTATTTTTATCGTAATTCAATTACGCATAACGTAATTTGATTGGTATTGACCGTCAAGCTATAAAGACGCCCATTCATACCGGGATCACACCGCCTCCATGGAAAAACCTACCAGCGACAGCAACGGCAAACAGAAGGTGCGCTCGGCCGAAGTGGGCACCGACATCCTCAAGGCGTTGGCCGAGTTGTCGCCATCGACTTCGTTGTCGCGTCTGGCCGAGCACGTACAGATGCCGGCGAGCAAGGTTCACCGCTATTTGCAGGCGTTGATTGCCAGCGGTTTTGCCGAACAGAACACCGCTACCAACCATTACGGTCTGGGCCGCGAAGCCCTGCGCGTGGGGCTGGCCGCACTCAACAGTATGGACGTGTTGAAAGTCGCCGCCCTGCCCCTGGCCGAACTGCGCGACGAGTTGAACGAGACCTGCTTCCTCGCGGTGTGGGGCAACCAGGGGGCAACCGTGGTGCATATCGAACCGGCGGTGCGCGCCGTGACGGTGGTGACGCAATTGGGGTCGGTATTGCCGTTGCTCAGTTCATCCACAGGCCTGGTGTTCGGCGCGTTCTTGCCCAAGCGCGAAACCGTCGACCTGCGCGAACAGGAACTGCAAACCGGCGGCGTCCATGCCCTGGCAAGCGATCAAAGCTATGCGGCGTTGTGCGAACAGATCCGCGATCGCGGCCTGCATCATGTGCATGGCTTGCTGATGCCGGGGGTCGATGCCTTGTCGGCGCCGGTGTTCAACGCCGTCGGGCGCGTCGCAGCAGTCATGACGATTGTCGGTCCGACCTCGTTGTTTCATGCCGACGAAAACGGCCCGGCGGCGCAGCGGTTGCTGGCGGCGACACGGGCCGTGAGTTGGCGGATGGGCTATGAGCCGGCTGCCGTATCCGGTTAGTCAGGTTTATTCCAGCAGCGTCTGCTCGCTGGAGTCAGGCTCGGCCAACGCCTCCTTCATGAGTTCGGTGATCACCGCCAAATCTACGGTTTTCCCACCGCATGCCGAGACAACGCTCATGCAGGTATTTACATCGCCCAACCGCTTGGCAATCAACTTCTGCGCCTGGGAGAACCCCAGTTTTCCGATGCGCAGGGTGCCCAGTTCCAGCATGCAATCCAGAAAGCTGGAAAACGCTTTTTCGTTGTCACCTTCGTGGTAAGCCAGCCCCCCCTCAAAGACCGATTTCGCCATCACTACGGCGCTCAACCCGAGACCGATGGGTGGGAAGACGCATCCTATGACGGCGACTGCCGCCACCGCAGCGTCATAGGACAACTTGGCAACAATTTCGATAAGACTGCTGGTCTGGGCATCCACCCCGTTAATGATCTGACCGATCATTTCCCGATAACACAGTGAGAAGTCGAAAACCCGGCTATTGACCTGCAGCACTGGCGGTTCGACATCGCCGCTGCTGCGCATGACGTCTTCAACGTAAGTATTGATCACTCGCTGGTCAGTGAACCGGGCACGCTTGCAGTAATAATCGCCCAAGCCGCATCGTCTAATCGACTTCGAAAAATCAGCCAAGGGTCGGAACCATCGGCCATCCGGCGCATGCGGGGTATACAACAGATCCTGAGCGTCGCCGTTGTCCATTGTGCGGAAAACATAAACACCCTGAATCCTGCGGTGCTCAACATGAAACTGGTAAACACCGTCGCGCTTGGGTGAGTCGGGATAGTCTACTGTGATGGGATCAGTGGGCTCCGGCTCGCGCAACCGGTCGATGGCTTGTTCGATTCGATCGTACTGGTCGCGCTGGAGTGCACCGCTGAACCACTCGGCCAACGCGGCCCGGCGCATTTCATGCAGTTGAACGTTTACATAAACATCGCGTTTCAGTTCATAACCAGGCGCGTCTTTATCCAGATAGTCCGAGCGCAGCATAGCGATGTATTTTTCACCCGGACGAAGCGCTTTCGACCAGTTGGCGATGTAGTCATCCAGCAGGTTCGACATGGGCGGATGACCCGGTAACAGACGAATTCGCGGATAGATTCCGGGGTTATGCACCGGACCGCTTTCTTCGGTGATGTGATGCTCTTTAATGATGAGCTGAGTCAGCGTCATCGATTGCGAGTCGTCCAATTCCACCATGATCAGATCAGGATTGACCGACACCGCCTCCCCGTTGTCCGCCATCAGATCGTCCGCCATCTTTTTCACCAGATTGAAGGCAAACTTTTCGTAACTGATCAGTCCCGCTTCGTGGCCGGCCAGCCGGGTCAGCGCTTTGAGTTCGGTGTTCAACCGGGCGAAATATTTTCGGTGATAGGACGATGCGGAGCGATAACCGGCGGGCGTGACCGTTTCCAGCTCACCCCGCAGCCAGTCGATATCAAGCGACACCCCTTGTTGGAGCACACTGCCTCCCGATGCAGACCAGACACGGCGCTTGATATCGCGCCACTGGCTTGGCAACTCCAATACAAGCCGCATGTACGATTCGATGAATTCTCGCTCAGTGGCGTGACACTGTCGGCTCAGGTAGCTGCGCCCTGCAGGCGATCCCACCCATTCGGCCACACGCAGGTTCAATTGCCTGAAGGACGGAAATTCGTGCCATGACCTGCCTTCAGGCCCTTGCGGTACATACAGCACACAACGGCCGGCTTCGCCGTCCGGTCCGCAGTAAACAATCAGGTCATGGAAAGGTTTTTCCCAGCCGTCGAACGAGACTGCTGCCACTGAATAGCCTTCGGCTTGCTGCGAGGCCAGATCAACTATTTTCAGACTTTTATCATCAATGTGTTCCTGCAGTTTCGCGCTGAACGAACTCAAGTCTGTGCGACTGTCCAAACGATCCTGCAAGGCGCGAAGAACCTCTTCGCTGCTGTACTTCTCTTCAAATTTTACTGAGTACAACGAACGCAAGCTGGTGTCGCCCAGTAAGTCCAGAAGGTCTTTCCCGGTCACGCCGGATGGCAGCGTTTCACCTTCAAGGGTAATCTCCAGCGGAACACTCGCCGGGTCATACAGACCGTTCAACATGAACTCGGGAAGCGTCAGGCGATTGCATTGGACGACCTTCTGCTTGCCGACATAAAACGTATGTCGCGCACTGACGAAGACTTGCTGTGGATCGATGACTTCGCCGCTGAGAATCTTGACAAACTCCCTGGCATAAACACGGGCAAACTCTCTGAGCGACCTGACGTCCTGAAGCAATTCATCCACCGCTTGCTCATTTTTTGCCAATGCCTGTTCCGTGTCGAAGTAATACTGGCGATCTTCTTCACTGGCCCGCTGGAGCCAATCGGGTATCTGTTGTGGTTGTACAGCCATGAGTCGTTTCGATGGCCGTAGATGTTCTTCCCGGACCGTGTCGCCCATCGTATGGTTTAAAACTTTAATACTCATGCACTAATCCTTATGCACACTTTTCCACAAAAAAAGCCTGGCAACGCTGCCAACCATGGCGGTATTGCCGGACCGATAAATGTATCGGCGGTTACAGGCTCCGGTAAGACTCGACCACCGCACGGCCAAACAAATTAACTTGCTCCACGTCCAAACCGACAACTCGATAAACGGGGTCAAATGTCCACTGCTCGGAAAACACACCGGCATAATTTTCGTCGAAGGCAGGCCATTCATCAGCCTGCACTTTCTCCATGATTGCCCAGCTCAAACTTTCCGAGTAATCAACGACTTGCTCACCCTGATCATTGATCACCATCGAATTGAGGTAGGTATCATCCGCATTAATCATGTAGCCCGTACTTTGAAAAATCTTGTTGAGTTTCGCACTCACTTCTTCGAGCAAACCAGTTTTCATAAATAGCATCCTTTCAATAAATTATGAGTCGACCAACATACACTCAAAAGACAAATACCCTTTAACCGGGCCGACGCACAACTTATAAACACCTCAACACATGAAGTACACCCCACTACTTGTATGCATTCGTAAACAGGCCATCACCACTTCAAATAACTATCCCTAATATTTTCGCCTGAGCCACGGCCTGAGTTCTACGCGCCACCCCTAACTTCCCATTGATCCGTCGCGCATGGGTTTTTACTGTATGTAACGATATAAACAACTGATCGGCTATTTGTTGATTCGAGTTTCCCTCAGCCACTAATTTAAGGACTTCTATTTCCCTCTGGCTTAGCCGGTTTTGGACCGAGGCCATCGACTCTGGAAAGCTGGCCGATTCGCTACCTCCAATGGCCTCCGGCAACCGTGGCTGGCGCAACTGAAGATCGCGCAAGGTTTGTTGAAGGTTGCAGCGCTCGACCAAAACCAATCCTTCCTGCAACGACTGCCGGGCCATGGCAGCGTCGCCCGTCAGCCAGGCGACTTCTGCTGATACCAAGTGCAATTGCGCTTGCAGCCTTAACATCCCTCGCTGTCGTGCCCACTGCAACTGGCTTTCGAGCCGGGCCAAAGGCGTTTGCGCCTGCCCCAGATTCACCTCGGCCAGCACCTGCAGATATTCCAGGCCGGGAATCAGCTCCAGCGTCGCCGGTGGCGCTTGTCGTGCCTGAGGGCCGTGATAGTGGCGCAAGACGCGGGTCAGGGCTTCGTGTGCCAACTCCGGCCGCCCCTGTTGCAACCAGAAATGGCAACTCAGGTGCAACAGGACACTGCGATACACCGTGTCCGGAATTTGCCGTTGCTGCATGACCCGTTCGGCATCACGCAGAAGGACGAACGCTTGCGCATAGTCCAGGCGATTGGCAGCGAGTTGCGCCAGACCGAGAAACCCATACAGCGCTCGTTTGTCATGGTTGCGCAGGCAGGCCTGCAATCCGCTTTCGAAATACGCGGCAGACTCCGTATCCTGGCCCTGACACAGGTTCAAACGCCCCCGATGCAAGGCAATACGTCCCATCAGCGGTTCGGCCAGAGGTTGTTGCTGCGCGAGCAAGTCGTGCATGTTGGCCAGCAAACTCTCGGCCCGGCCGCAGGCACCTCGTTGCTCGAGCAATTGCGCGTGATCGAGCTCCAGCAGACACTCAAACACCAATGAGCCTTTTGCACGGGCCAGGCACAACGCTTCACGGTTAATCGCCTGTGCAACGTCGAGTTCGCCTCTGAGCAACGCTTGCTGGGTCAGACCGGACAGGCACATCAGCCGGGCCGTCCAGAGCTCGGGGCCGAGCTCGCTGAGCGCCTCCAGCAAGTGCGCCCGTGAGCCGTCCATACGCCCCTGCAAATGTAGCAACCACCCCTGATGTGCCTGCCAGCGCGCGATCAATTGCCGTTGAAGGAGCGCCGACGGCTGAGGGGTGAAACGCGACAAATGTTCGATGCATTCGCCTGCCTGCTCGAATCGCCCGGCAAACAACAGGGTTGCGGTGATCAACCCGACCAGTTGCGGCGAGCCGAGCATCAGGTCGGCGCCTTGCTGTTCGTGTAAACGCAACAGGAGCACCACGGTCTGCTCCTCGAACAGCTGCTCGAAACTGAAATGCTGCAGCAGACTGACCGCAACCTCGAACTCTTCGGCCAGCAAGGCCTGTTCAAACGCGGCTTTCCAGTCCAGTTCGGCTGCGAACCACTGGCAGGCGCGGCGGTGCCAGGAGCGTCCGGCGGGCCACTGCTCTTCGCGCATTAACTGTGAGAGTGGGGCGAAAACCTGCTGCCAGTCTGTCGAGTCTTGCCAGGGGTCAATGAAACAACCCAACGCCTGCAAGGCACTCAGACACTGAGCGCCCTCACCCGCGCCGAACAAGTGGTCGCACAGCCGGGCATTGAAGCGTGGCAAGTGCGCCAGTACCCGCCAGGCTTCCGCAAGTTCCGGGGTCAGGCTGGCGAACAGCTCATGCTCAAGGTAATCGTGCAGCGTGTCCGCTCGACCGCTGGGTTTGTCATTGCGTGACCAGTCGCACTTTTGCAGCAGCGCCATCCGCACGCCGGCGCACCAGCCACCACTGCGCTCGAAAATTCTGTTGGCTACTTTGCGCGCCTGCGCCGGTTCCAGGTGATGCAACAGGCGTTCAATCTCGTCTTGATTGAACGCCAGCGTGGAGCGCTCGCAGTCATACAGTTCGTCATCGAGTAACAATCGTGGCCAATTACATTGCGGCCGACGGCGACCACTCAGCCACCAGGTGACCATCGGACTGTTGACGGACAACAGTCGGTCAAGCAACAGATCCAGTTCCGGGTTGGGAAGACGGCAGTAGTCATCAAGCGCCAACCAGATCGGCGTCTGCAACCGAGCGAGGGACTCAAGCAAAGCCGCTTCGTCCGACGCGCCAAGGCCCAGTGCTTGCGCGAGCAGCTGTCGAAAATCGGCCGCACTCAGCGGCTCCCCGTTCAACGGCAGCCAACAGACCCGACACTGTTCGGGCGCCTGCAACAGGCATTCGATGAGTAGTGCACTCTTGCCGCTACCGGGCGGTGCGCAGAGCAATTTCACTCGCGCGGTCGATGCCAGCAACGGCTCGATCAACCGGTCGCGAGTCAGGTGATGGCAAGACAAACGGGGCAGGAGTCCAGGACGGTCCAGACATGGCGTCATGGCAAACATAGTGGTGCGCCTTTTTATAATTGTGGCGCCACCCTAGCCCTCTCTACACAGCTTGTTGAAGAAGTATTCAACAGACTGATCGACACCTATAAAAAAGGTGACCGTAAAGTCACCTTTTTCTGTAGGGCCTGTAGGAATGGTTACCTCACCCCTGTACTCCGTAGGGCTGCCGGCGTGTAGTCCCCTGCTTTGGCATCGATACCAAACTCGAAGCTGCGCTTCTCCTCGTTCTTCATCCCCAGTGCAATGTAGCGACCGGCGATCAGGTCATACAACGCTTCAACGGTATAGGCCGGAACCTGGTGATCGTAGTAGAACTGCGCGTGCCCTTCGGCGACACGCCAGAGTTGACCACGACCGTCGTAGTGATCGGCCAGCGCCACTTGCCAACTGTCTTCGTCGATATACATGTGCCGCTTGGCATACACGTGCCGCTCGTTGGGCTTGACCGTGGCGACGACCTCCCAGACCCGATGCAACTCGTAGCGGGTCAGGTCCTGATTGATGTGCCCGGCCTTGATCACATCGGTGTACTTGAGGTCAGGCGAGTCGAGTTTGTAGCTGTTATACGGGATGTACATCTCTTTCTTGCCGATCAGCTTCCAGTCGTAGCGATCCGGAGCGCCGGAAAACATGTCGAAGTTGTCGGTAGTGCGCAGCCCGTCGGACGAAGTGCCCACACCGTCATAGGCCACTTGTGGCGCTCGCCGCACGCGGCGCTGGCCGGCGTTGTAAATCCAGGCCTTGCGCGGTTCCTTGACCTGATCGAGGGTCTCATGCACCAGCAACACGTTGCCCGCGAGCCGCGCCGGCGCGGTCACTTCCTGCTTGAAATAGCTGAGGACGTTTTCATCACTGCCCGGTTTCAAATCACCGAGCAACGAGGGCACAGCGACCTCGTCCTTGAACCGGATCACGGTGAAATCGCCGTTGGACTGTGGCGTGGCCTGGGTGATGGTGCGACGCAAATTTCCACCGTGATAACGGGTAACGTGGTTCCAGATTACTTCGACGCCGTTCTTCGGAATCGGGAAGGCGTAGTAGCGATTGCCGGTGAAATTGGCCAAGCCATTGCCGTCGTTGATTGGCGTCACGTTCAGCGCGCTGCGCTTGGCCGATTCGTTGATCTCCGGCGGCACGGCCACGGTACGATGAGTCGGATAGACCGGAATCTTGTAGGTCTCGGGGTAGCGTTTGAACATCGCTATCTGGCCGTCGGAGAGCTTGTCCTTGTACTTGTCCACCGTCGCCGCCGTGATGGTAAACAGCGGTTTTTCATTGGCGAACGGATCAGCCAGGAAACCTTTGCTGTCCACCGCGCCGGCATTTTTCGGGAGGCCGCCGGTCCAGGCCGGGATCGAGCCGTCGGCGTTTCCAGCCTTTTCACCGCCCAACGGCGTGAGGCTGGTGCCGAGGGTGTTTGCTTCTTCCGGCGACACCGCCGCCATCACGTTGGCGGCCAACAGGCTCAGGGCCAGAACGCCGCATTGCAGAATCATCTTGCGCATTGAAATCATCCTTCTCAGCCAGATCAGAAGTTCACGCCAAAGCTCAGCGCCAGGAAGTCGCGATCTACCAGGGTGTTGTAGTCACCGCCGAAGAAATCGGTGTAACTCAAGCTCGCGGTGTAGGTGTTGCGGTAGTCGGCATCTACGCCGACGCTGATCGCCTTGGCGCCTTCGTTGAACAACCCGTTGGGGCCATAACCGGACACGTCGTGCGACCAGGACAGGTTGGGTTTGAAGTTGATCCCGGCGACGACGTTGTTGTAGTCGAGGATGGCGCGGGCGCGGTAACCCCAGGAGGTCGAGGTGACGAAACCGTCGGTGTCACCGCCAAAACCGTATTGGCCGTACACCGAGTCCCGGCCGTAGCGCAGCTTGCTGCGGGACTCCAGCCCACCGACCCGGACAACCGCTGCTTCGCCCACGAGTGTCAGGCGGTCGGCGCCCGCGACCTGATCAATGAAGTGCGTCAGGGTGCTCTGGACCTGCGTGATTTCCTTGCGACGGTAGCCTTTGTTGTCAGCGCCAGGCGTCGTCGCGATAGGCGACGCCGCACCGCCCGCGATCGGGTTGAGCATTGCCAGGGTCAGGTCGGTGCTGTTGATCTGTACCGGCGCGTTGGGCCGATAGCTGATCTCGCCGGTCCACGCGGTGCCGGTGGGCAAGGTGGTGGAGAAGCTCGCGCCATAGAGGCGAATGTCTTCCGGGTATTCGAGGTAATACTGGCCGCGACCGAGCATCACACTCTGCGCGAGGCCCGATCCGCTGCCGGGTGCGACACGGTTGGCGGCGGAGACGATCCCCGGAATACTCGCCAGCGTGCTTAGGCCGGCAGTGGTGGTGCCGACGTTTGGCGTGCGACTGTGGTAATTCATGAAGTACAGGCCGTACTCGGTGTCGTCACCGAGCCAGCGCAGCGCCGTCCCCCATTGCCCGGAATCGCGGGCATCGCGGTCCCCGCCACGGGGAACAATCACCCCTTCCTTGCCGACCTCAAAGCCCTGGCCAAACGCAGCGGCGATCGGTTGCAGCGGCGCAATGGCCGGGCTCGCCACGGTGTAACCCTTATCGCAACCGTCCGCCGCCACGTCGCTGCCGAAGAACGTGCCGCAGTTGTCGAGAACCGTCTGGTCCCACTCCAATTGATAGAACGCTTCCACTGTGAGCTTGTCGGTCAGCCCCTGTGAAGCGAACAGCATGTTCACTGGAATCAGGCCTTCCTTGATTTCCGCGCCAGGACGGCGGAACGCCGACACGTCGACCGGGTTGATGCTGTTGATCGAGTTGCCGATGAAGGTACTTTCGCCCCAGCTGACCACCTGTTTACCGGCGCGGACCGTGCCCGGCAGATCGGCGATGGAATAGTTGTGATAGACGAAGGCGTCGAGGATCTGCGCACCGGAGGACTTGGCACCTTCCTTGCGGCCATGGTCACTGATCTGTTTGAAAGGACGGTCTTCGTCCTGCAACTCGAAGTCATACCAGTACTTGCCACGGACGAACACGCCGGTGTCGCCGTACTTCAATTCAAGATCGTGAATGCCCTTGAAGATCTTCGAGAAGGTTTCGCCCTTTCCGAAGTTCTGTCGCCCGTCGTCACCGGTCGACGCCTGGCCGGTGCCGCCATTGACGATGCCGACCAGGGATTGATCGGCATCGCGCATGCCCCAGCTCGCGCCAACGGACAGCGAAGAATCAAACGTCCCCTCGATTTCCCCAATGTTGAATGAAACAGCCTGCGCCTGGGCACAGCAACCCAAGGCAACCGCAGCGGCCAGCGCTTGCGGTGTGAAGATGGCGCGCATTGTTGTTTTTGTCATGCGTCTTCCCCAGTGAGTGACAGAAGGCCCCACCCTACTGCCGCCCGTTGGGGGCGATAAGCGCACCAAGGAGGTATTCGTGGTGTCGCTCGAAAGGATGAATAGCCGTCAGCAATGGAGGATTGCGCGGGGTATGGATGGGTTGGATGGAGGAACATCAGCGCAGCGCATGAACTGAATTCAACTCGCACTTGTAGCAGCTGCCGCAGGCTGCGTTCGATGTAGGAGCGAGCTTGCTCGCGATGGACTTGAGAGCAACGCGTTTATTCAGGAAGAACGCGTTATCGTTAACGTCCTTCGCGAGCAAGCTCGCTCCTACATCGAACGCAGCCTGCGGCAGCTGCTACAGTGAATGTGCTTGATCTGAAAAATCAGGACTGTTGCCCAAACTGCAACACTGCATGTCAGGAATCGCTATTTTTCCTTGGGGTTCAAATGCTTATTCTTATCAGGCTTTCACGGCAAATAGCCTGAAGCACGAAGCAATGGCGCGTGATCCGCCCGTTCCGTTAGCGAGAGATTTCAGATGAATTGAAGATTTCGATTCATCACCCGGTGTACACAGACGTTGATTTGTAGCTCCTTGATTTAACGTCTTACTTTGGCCGCTGCGTTTGCAGCGGCCTTTTTTATGGGCGATGGTTTTGCAGGAAACGAGCCCCCCGCTGCTACCTACACACACTACAGAGAGTGCCTACAGGGTTCTGTAAGCACGCGAAGCGCTACATCGAATAAGGTTAATTACAAGCCAGCTATTTGTATTAGCACGCTGACTCAAACCTAATTCATTGTGAGCAATTCCTCATGAAACCTATTAATTACAACGACCATCGCGCCACTAAAAGTTTCAACAGTCGAGTGCGCTTTCTAATTTTTCACTACACAGCAGGTAACTTCTCCAGCTCGGTCAACGCACTGACCGGACCGAATGTCAGTGCCCACTATCTGGTTCCGGACATCACTGATCCGAGCTATGTCAAAGCAGGTTATACCGGGCAGGAAGTTTTCAATCTCGTCGACGAGACCCATCGCGCGTGGCATGCAGGCGTCAGCCAGTGGGGCAATCGCAGCAATCTGAACGACACGTCTATCGGCGTCGAAATCGTCAACCTTGCAACGTTCAGCCAAGGGGTTTTCAACTTTCCGCCGTATCAGCCAGAGCAAATTTGCGCGATTGAAGAATTGGCGCTGAACATCCTTGAACGCTACCCGGATATCAGCCCGACCCGTGTTCTGGGGCACTCCGATATTGCGGCAGGCCGCAAAAGTGACCCTGGTCCGAAATTCCCCTGGCATGCACTTCACCTGAAAGGTGTCGGCGCCTGGTTCGACGATGCCACCCGGGATACCTTTCTGCAGCAATACAACGAAACCGGTATTCCCACCCGAACCAAATTACTGACGTTGTTCAAGACTTACGGTTACGACGTTTCCGACGCATCAACCGAACAAGGCTTCACACAACTTGTTCGAGCATTTCAATTGCACTTTCGCCCGGACACTTACGACGGGATCATGGATGAGCAAACGGCTGCGCGTCTGGCGGCATTGGTTCACAAGTATTTTCCTTGATGACCGTTGCAAACCAGACTCAGGTCCTGATTTCAAAGAGCAGCAAGGTCGAGAACGCTGACCTTGCTGGTTTTTTTTAAAGCGAATACCGCTGCAAATTCCCCATCATTTCCTTCAGCGCCTCAATGTTGTCCTTCGGATGCGCCGCCCCCTCGAAATCACAAATCTGCTGCCAATGCGTCGCGACATCTTCCGGCGAGAATCCGACCCTTGGATCAAACCCGGCGCCCAGGCTGCGTTCCCAGCGTACTTTGCCCATCCAGCCGCCACCGACTTCGAACAGTCCTGACGTTTCCTGGCAGTTCTCGCTGGCGAGGTACACCACCAACGGGCTGACGAGCTCCGGTTTGAGTTGTTCGAAGACTTGCGGCGGGATCAGGCCTTCGGTCATGCGGGTGCCGCCGGTGGGGGCGATGGCGTTGACCAGGATGTTGTTCTTTCGGCCTTCGATGGCGAGGGTGCGGGTCAGGCCGTAGAGGCCAAGTTTGGCCATGCCATAGTTGGACTGGCCGAAGTTGCCGTAGATGCCCGAGGTCGAGGCGGTGAAGATCACGCGGCCATAGTTTTGCTCACGCATGTGCGGCCAGGCGGCGCGTGTCACTTTGTAGGCGCCTTCGACATGGACGCGGTAAACCAGGTCCCAGTCGTCGTCTTCCATTTTGTGGAAGGTCCTGTCCCGCAGGATCCCGGCATTGTTGACCACGACGTCGACACGGCCGAAGACGTCGAGGGCGTGCTGGACGATTTTGTCGCCGTCGGTGACGGAGTCGTGGTTGGCTTCGGCGATACCGCCCGCCTCGCGAATGTCAGCCACCACGCGATTTGCCGCCGAAGCGTTGGCGCCTTCGCCCTGCGCCGAACCGCCGAGATCGTTGACGATTACTTTCGCGCCCTGCCTGGCGAACAACAGCGCATGGGCCCGTCCCAGGCCTCCACCGGCACCCGTGATGATCACGACTTTATCTTCGAAGCGCACAGACTCATTCATTGGGGGGACTCCAGCAGGCCAAGGGGACAATGAGTCCGAGTGTCAGGCACGGCGCTGCGGGTCACAACGAACACGGGGGAGGCTGAATGGTGCTTGATAAGGCTAGGGGATGATGCTGTTTGAGATTGAGATTGAGGGTGGGGTTGGGATTGGGGTGATGGGGGAAAGATCGCAGCCTCGTTTCACTCGACAGCTCCTACAGAGTAAAACGAGGCTGCGATCTTTCAGGCCCGCCTCAGGAGCAGGCCATCTTAAGCGGCGCTGAAATCAACCGGTCGCGAAACTCCAGGTAATGCTCGAGCACCTGCCCCGGCGCCTCACTCTGCGGGTAATGGCCAATGCCGGGCAGCAGCACTGTGTCGGGGTTCGGGATCAGTTCCCGATAGCGCTCGACCATGTGTGCGCCGGAAATCGGATCAACCTCGCCATCGATCACCCGCAGCGCCACTTCACCGCGCTGCATGGCGGCGACCCAGCGATCACGTTGGGCACGTCGTTCAGGGATGTAGGCGATCAGTTTGTGCAAAATCCGGGGCCCGTGATTGCTGTCGACCAGGCTCCAGAAATCGTCCATCTCGCTTTCCGAGGGGCGACTGTCAGGACCAAAAACCTGCCGAAAACTCTTCACCAGAGCGTCACGTGAAAAGGCCCGGCCGATCATCCAGCCCAACGGGCTGAGTAAAAGCTTTTGCATCAGTATCGGGCGATGAGTTTCGGGAAACAGGCCGCCATTGAGGAACACGCAACTGGCGATATGAATACGCGCTTCGTAATGCCGGGCCAACAGCTCCTGCGCCACGCTGTCGCCATAATCGTGGGCCAGCACGTGCACCGGCTGTTCGACCTTCAAGTGTTCCAGCAGTGCCTGTTGCAGATCGGCTTGCTCCAGCAGCCTGTACTCGTGATTCACCGGTTTGGCGGAATCACCGAAGCCGAGCATGTCACACGCAATGACTCGATAGCGCTGCGTCAGCGGCTGCCAGAGGTAATGCCAGTCCCAACTGGCGGTCGGGAAGCCATGAATGAGCAACAGCGGCTCACCCTGCCCCGCCGTCCAGTAACGGATGGCCTGGCCACGGAATACGAACGTCTGGCCGCGTTTGCGCCAGACACACAGGGGGATCTCGGCGAGTGGCATTAGAGTTTATACCCTGGGTCTTGTTTATCGAGTTTGCGCAGTAGCGCTGGCCAGGCCAGTGCCCCTCCCATCCCTTGAGCACTTCGGGTGACGCCGGCAATCATCGCCTTGGCGCCCGCCAGAATCTGCGGTTCGATAGCGATCAGCTCGGCGCCACCGTTTTGCGCCAGCACCTGGATATCGCAGGCGCGCTGGAAGGTGAACATCATCAGGAACGTGTCCGCGATGGTGCCGCCACAGGTCAGCAGACCGTGGTTGTGCAGCATCAGGAAATTGTTTTCACCAAGGTCGGCTTGCAGTCGCGCCTTCTCTTCAGGGTTCAGCGCAACGCCTTCGTAGGCGTGATAAGCCAGGCTGGACAGAACAAACAACGACTGCTGGCTGATCGGCAAAACGCCTTGCTTCTGCGCCGACACCGCGACCCCGGCCGCCGTATGCGTGTGCAGCACACAGACGACATCGTGACGAACCTCGTGCACGGCGCTGTGAATCGTGTACCCCGCCGGATTGATCTCGTAGGGACTGTCCATCAGCTTGTTGCCGGCCTGATCGACCTTGACCAGACTGGACGCGGTAATCTCGTGAAACATCAACCCGAACGGGTTGATCAGAAAGTCTTCGGTGCCCGGCACCTTGGCCGAGATGTGCGTGAAAACCAGATCATCCCAGCCATGCAGGGCGACCAGCCGATAGCAGGCCGCCAGATCGACTCGGGTCTGCCACTCGGCGGCACTGACCTGGCCTTTGACACTGTCGGGGGATTGGACGGGGGTTACGCTCACGACAAGGACCTCCTGGTTCTTATTGTTTTACTGACGTAACAGCAGTCTAGTCAGACCCCGAGATTGTAGTAGTTGCATTGGCAGCCAGCTTGATGGCCGTGCGAGTCAGCAGGGCGCCGAGCGTGGATCCCTGTCAAAGTACCGCCGCCAGACATACCGCTACGAGCCATTTCAGGGGCGCCGTCCTACCCCTGACCCGCCCTGCCGGTCAGCCTCGCAGCGCGACCACCAGCTCTGCCAGCCAAGGTTCTGCGTCTGTTTCAGGCGTCACGCTTTCGCTGGCGTCCAGGCGCAGCATCGGCAGGACCTCGCGAATGCCCAGCTCGCCGAACAATTCACGCATCAACTCACCCCCGCCACAGAACGTGTCGCCATAACTGGCGTCGCCCAAGCCAATCACTGCGCCCGGCAAGCCACGCCAGGCAGCAGGCAACTGATCGCGAATCGTCGAATACAGCGGTTGCAAGTTGTCCGGCAACTCGCCCATGCCGGTGGTCGACGTCACCGCCAGCAAGGCTTCGGGGCCAAAAGCCAGAATATCGGCGAGACTCGCACGCGGGTTGTGCCAGGTTTCAAAGCCAGCGGTTTTCAAAATGTTCGCGGCGTGGCGGGCGACTTCTTCAGCCGTGCCGTACACCGAACCGGAAAGGATGGCGACTTTCATCAATCTGTTCCTGAAGCTGATTTAAAGGACGGGATATTAACAGCCGAAGCCAAAAAGCTGCGATCCGCTCTCATTTAGCGTTGATGGCCAGTACACACTGCCCAGTGTTCTTCTAGACTGCAGACCTTAATCAATCTGGAAAGGACTCTCCGATGATCAACGCCCAACTGCTGCAAATGGTAATCAACGACTCCAACGACGGCATCGTGATTGCCGAAAAGGAAGGCGAGCACGACAACATCCTGATTTACGTCAACCCGGCGTTCGAACGCCTGACCGGTTACACCCGCGATGAAATCCTCTACCAGGATTGCCGTTTTCTCCAGTCAGGAGACCGCGACCAGGAGGCACTCGCGCTAATTCGCGAGGCGTTGCGCAGCGGCGGCTCCTGCCGGGAAATCCTCAGAAATTACCGCAAGGACGGCACACCGTTCTGGAACGAGCTGTCCCTTTCGACTGTGAAAAACCCGGGCGATGGGCAGACGTACTGTGTCGGTGTGCAGAAAGACGTCACCGCTCAGGTCAAGGCACAGCAGCGAGTAGCGCAGCTGGAAGCGCAATTGGCAGAACTCCAGACTGAACTTGCCGCACTCAAAGCGACGAACGGTAAAAACAAAACCTCGAATTAATTGTCATTAACTACAATCACCGAAGACTTTGTAACTAAACCTTTCGAGCAAGCCATGCAACGTGACGCACTCCTGACCCAGGATGAGCTGGATTTTATCCAGAAGATGCAACACAACCCGCAGCTCAATGTGCGGGATGCAACGTCGAGCCTGCTGGTTAACGGTGGATCGCAGATCCGTGACTTGCTCACGCGCCTGGCGGCTCATGAGCAAGTGACCATCCAGGCCAACTTCGAAAATCAGCAAATGACGTTTCCCCTGCACCTGGTGGAAGACGAATTTCACGCCCTGCATTTACGCCTCGGCGTACCCAGCATCTATGAAGACGGTCCGTTGGTACGGCCTTGGCGGCTGGTACTCGAAGAGCCGGTAGCCCTGGAAAATGCCAGCGGCCAACCCGGCACGATGTGGGTGCATGAAGTGTCGTTCAAAGGGGTTTTGCTGGAAGTTCGCAACAAGACCAAACCGCCAAAACATTTCGCCTTGTGGTTCAGCCCGTCAGGCTATGAGCGGATCGCGTTGCGCGGCACGTTCGAGAAAGAAACCGAGAATGGCTTCTACGCCTACCAGTTGAGTCAGAGTGACACGGACGAAACCGAGCGCCTGCGCCAGTACATCCTGCAGCAACATCGGTTGACGCATCCCGCACTGCATCTCTGAGTCTCAAGTATCCAGATTACCGGCCAGGAACTGTTTCAGACGCTGGCGCATCATCACACCCTCGTTACCCAGACAACCAATCGACGACCCAGCCAGGCTCGCTTGCGCCAGATCAGCCGCATCGCCCGCCAGAAACAACTGGCAATCAAGGCCCAGCGCCAAGCGATTCAAACGCCGTGTCAGGTCAGGCGCCGGCGCATGGTTGGACAACAGCACCAGCGCCTGGGGCTTTATCCGCTCGCAGACGAGGGGCAACTCGTCGAATGGCTGACTGACAGCCAGCACCTGAATCGCTGAATCGACACCGCTCAGAAACAGCGCCGCCACCAGCACCTCGAATTCGTGGCACTGACCTGCCAACGCGCAGACAATCACTCGCCGAGGTTGCATGACACGCACGAGCAGCAGCCGTTGCAACACACGAGAACGCAGAAAACCATCCAGGAAAAGCCACTCGCTGGTCTGACCGAACGCTTCCTGGCGCCGCAGCAATTGCTTCCAGAGCGGAATCAGAATGTCCTGAAATACCACGGTCAGTGGGTAACTGGAAAAGATCTGTCCGTAGACTTGCTCCAGTTGAACCTCGTCAAACGCAATCACCGCCGCCTGAACCTGCTGTTGCCATTGGGCGTAGTCGGCGAGTACGAGTTCATTGGGAATGATCTGCGCCAGCGCCTTGAGCGGTTCGGTTTTGGCCAATATCTTGCCAATTTTGCTCACCGCGACACCGCGCTCTATCCAGCCAAGGATGCTGCGGACCTTTTCGATGTCGGCCATCGAATACAGACGATGCCCACTTTCGGTGCGCGTGGGCTGGATCAGGCCATAGCGACGCTCCCAAGCCCGGAGTGTGACGGGGTTGATTCCGGTCAGACGCGCCACCTCACGAATCGGAAACAGGTCTTCCTGCTCGAGGGGAAGACCGGGCAGCAAACCAGAGACAACGTCATTCAAGACAGGCATTAGGGTTGTCTACGTCCAGGGATCAATTGGATCCCATTCTACCTCTCATTCTCCCTGACCATTCAAGCCATTGATCAACGTTTGTTGACTGACACACCGTCATCGCGAGCAAGCTCGCTCCCACAGAGGATGTCTCACCCATAGGTAGTCGACTCCCGTCGCTGGTATAGTTTTGCTCTTACCGCGACGCGAGCCGTTCATGACCACATCTTCCGCTCCGATTCTCATCACCGGTGCCGGCCAGCGTGTCGGCCTGCACTGCGCGCAACGATTGCTGGAAGACGGCCATCCGGTGATTTTCAGTTACCGCAGCGAACGCCCTGGCGTACAAACCCTGCGCGATCTCGGGGCGACAGCGGTATTCGCGGACTTCGCGACCGAAGCCGGGATCTTCGCGTTCATCGGCGAACTGAAAACCCACACTGACAGCCTGCGGGCGATCGTTCACAACGCTTCCGAATGGCTGGCTGAAACGCCGGACACCGACGCTGCAGCCTTCACCCGCATGTTCAACGTGCATATGCTGGCGCCCTACCTGATCAACCTGCACTGCGCCGACTTGCTGCAACGCTCGAACCCGGCCGACATCGTGCACATCAGCGACGACGTGACCCGCAAGGGCAGCAGCCGGCACATCGGCTACTGCGCCAGCAAAGCCGGGCTCGACAGCCTGACCCTGTCCTTTGCCGCGAAATATGCGCCGACGATCAAGGTCAACGGTATCGCGCCAGCCCTGCTACTGTTCAAGCCTGACGACGACGACGCGTACCGCACCAAGGCGCTGGCGAAGTCCGCGCTGGGGATCGAACCCGGTAGCGAAGTGATCTACCAAAGCCTGCGTTATTTGCTCGACAACCCTTATGTCACCGGCACGACCCTGACGGTCAACGGCGGACGGCACGTCAAATAAGTTGCCCCCGCGAGGATGTTTCATGACGTTATCCCTGCCCCAGAACGCCCTGTCCCAGAGCTACCGCGAGATCCTCATCGGACTCGGTGAAAACCCGGACCGCGAAGGCCTGCAAGACACCCCCGTACGCGCGGCCAAGGCCATGCAGTATCTATGTCATGGTTACGAACAAAGTGTCGAAGAGATCGTCAACGGTGCGCTGTTCGCGTCCGACAACGATGAAATGGTCATCGTCGACAACATCGAGCTGTACTCGCTTTGCGAACATCACATGCTGCCCTTCATCGGCAAGGCGCATGTCGCTTATATTCCAACGGGCAAGGTGCTGGGCCTGTCGAAGATTGCACGACTGGTGGACATGTTCGCCCGCCGCCTGCAAATCCAGGAAAATCTCACCCGGCAAATCGCCGAAGCGGTGCAACAGGTGACCGGCGCGGCTGGCGTGGCGGTCGTTATCGAAGCCAAGCACATGTGCATGATGATGCGCGGTGTCGAGAAACAGAATTCAACCATGAACACCTCGGTGATGCTCGGCGCCTTCCGCGATTCGAGCAACACCCGCCAGGAGTTCCTGCAATTGATTGGACGGAGCAAGTAGCAATGCCACAACTTCAACCAGGAATGGCACGCATCCGGGTCAAGGACCTGTGCCTGCGCACCTTCATCGGGATCAACGAGGATGAAATTCTCAACAAGCAGGATGTGCGGATCAATCTGACCATTCTATACGCGGCCCAGGACGCGGTGCGTGACAACGACATCGATCACGCGCTGAATTACCGAACCATCACCAAGGCAATCATCGCCCACGTGGAGGGTAATCGCTTCGCGCTGCTCGAACGCCTGACCCAGGAGTTGCTGGACCTGGTCATGGCCAATGAGTCGGTGCTGTACGCCGAGGTCGAAGTCGACAAACCCCACGCCCTGCGCTTTGCCGAGTCGGTGTCGATCACCCTGGCCGCGAGCCGCTGACCGCGTCTGGCGCATTGTTCGCCAGGCTTTTATCATCACGCCAACGATTTAAAAGCACAGAGCCCGCCATGAACGATCAACAACGCCTGGAACTCGAAGCCGCCGCTTTTCGCCGGCTGGTCGCCCACCTGGACAGCCGCAAGGATGTACAGAATATCGACCTGATGAACCTCTCGGGTTTCTGCCGCAACTGCCTGTCCAAGTGGTACAAGGCCGCCGCCGACGAGCGCCAAATCGACGTCAGCCTCGATGACGCCCGTGAAGTCGTCTACGGCATGCCGTACGCCGAGTGGAAAGCCCAATATCAGCAAGAAGCCAGCGCCGAACAACATGCGGCGTTCGCCAAAGGAAAACCCAATGAGTGATTTGAACACCCTGCGCGCCAGCCTCAACAGTGGCGAACACGCTTTCGCCGACACCCTGGCCTTCATCGCCGCCGGTTACGACTACCAGCCTCAGGCGTTCAACAACGGCGGCGTGGAAAACGCCGCCGGGCAGAACGAAGGTTCGTGCAAGACATTGGGGTTGGCGCTGCTGGAAGGGCTGAGCGACGAAGAAGCGCTGTTGGCGTTCGGCGAGCATTATCGCTCGGTGGTGGCCACGCCAGAAGGCAGCGATCACGGCAACATCCGGGCGCTGATCACCCATGGATTGGCCGGCGTGAAGTTCACTCAACAGCCGCTGACTCGCCGCTGATTCAAGATCAACCTCTGTAGGAGCGAGCTTGCTCGCGAAAGACGTTAACGATAACGGGTTCTTTCTGAATAAACGCGTTGCTCTCAAGTCTTTCGCGAGCAAGCTCGCTCCTACAGTTGATTAGCGACACATCCCGACTTTTAAGATTGACCCGGCGACTTTATTTCGTTTGCCGGGCACCTCTGCTCACGGCTTAGATAAAAAGAAGCATCCCTTCTTCTGAGTCAGGCAATTATGAGCAGCGAAAACATCAGTCGGTCGATCAACATCGTGCACCCCGTCACGCTCAGCCACGGCAAAAATGCCGAGGTCTGGGACACCGATGGCAAACGCTACATCGACTTTGTCGGCGGCATCGGGGTGTTGAACCTCGGCCATTGCCACCCGCGCATCGTCGAAGCCATTCGCGAACAGGCCACCCGGCTGACCCACTACGCGTTCAATGCCGCCCCGCATGCCCCCTACCTCGAACTGATGGACCGTCTTACCGCGTTCATTCCGGTGGATTACCCGGTCAGCGGCATGCTCACCAACAGCGGCGCGGAAGCGGCTGAAAATGCGCTGAAAATCGTCCGTGGCGCAACCGGTCGCACCGCTGTCATCGCCTTTGACGGTGCCTTTCACGGCCGCACGCTCGCCACCCTCAATCTCAACGGCAAAGTCGCGCCCTACAAACAAAAAGTCGGGGTGCTGCCGGGGCAGGTGTACCACCTGCCCTTCCCCAGCAAAGACAACGGCGTGACCTGCGCCGAGGCGCTAAAGGCCATGGACCGACTGTTCAACGTCGAAATCGACGTCGATGACGTCGCCTGTTTTATTGTCGAACCGGTTCAGGGCGAAGCCGGCTTCCTGGCGATGGACGTGGCGTTCGCCCAGGCACTGCGAACGTTCTGCGATGAAAAAAACATTCTGTTGATCGCTGATGAAATCCAGTCCGGCTTCGGCCGCACCGGGCAGCGTTTTGCGTTTTCGCAACTGGGCATCGAGCCGGACCTGATCCTGCTGGGCAAAAGTATCGCCGGCGGCGTGCCGCTGGGCGCGGTTGTGGGGCGTAAATCCTTGCTCGACATCCTGCCCAAGGGCGGCCTGGGCGGTACTTATTCAGGCAATCCCATCGCGTGTGCCGCGGCGTTGGCGACCCTGGACGAAATGACTGACGCGAACCTGCACGCCTGGGGCGCGCAACAGGAAGAAGCGATTGTCAGTCGTTACGAAGCCTGGCGCGCCAGCAAGATTTCACCCTGTCTCGGGCGCCTGACCGGCGTCGGTGCAATGCGCGGCATTGAACTGACCAATGCCGACGGCACACCGGCCTCGGCGCAATTGACGCAACTGCTGGCGTTGGCCCGCGACGCCGGTTTGCTGCTGATGCCCAGCGGCAAGTCGCGCCACATCATTCGGCTCCTGGCACCGTTGACCACCGAAGCGGCAGTGTTGGAGGAAGGGCTGGATATTCTCGAGGCGTGCCTGGCAAAGCTTTCCTGAACAAGCAAACCGCGATCCGGGACTGACATAGCGAATTATGGTCGCTTGTCGTCCCAGAAATTGCTCCGCAATACTGGCCAAACACCGCAACGCATCATGTAGGAGCGAGCTTGCTCGCGATGGACGTTAACGATAGCGCGTATTTTCTGGATAAACGCGTCGCCCTACAGTCCATCGCGAGCAAGCTCGCTCCTACAGGTTCTACCAATTACCCACTTCATTTAGCGAGATCACTAACACCTACAAGCCTGAGGCAGTCATGTATCACGACAATATAATTTATAAAAAAAAGTCCAATGATCCTCAATTCCTGCTTGGCGTAGCCGTGGTGTTGTTCCTCGGCGCCTACCTGATGAACCTGGGTAACAGCGCCCTCAGTCATTTCCTGCAACCGCTGCTGGGCGATGCCCCGGACAGCCTGACCGCTCGCAACATTGCCATTGGCCTGTTAATCGCCGCACTGGGCACGCTGAACTTCCACATCCTCGGACGCTTGAAGTTCAAGGTGCAGACTACGGTGGTCTGGATCGAACTGCTGATCCTGTTTATGGCGTTCTTCGACACCTTCGACCTCTCCTACAGCTTCATCCTCGACAAAGTCGGTTTCCTGATCATCCAGGGTGCGGCAACCACCTTGTACATCTCCGCCGTGGCGATCGTGTTTGCCTTCGTGCTGGCGCTGATCGGTGCAGTGGCCAAGTTGTCGAATAACGGTCTGGCCAATGCCCTGGCCTCGTTCTACACCTCGTTCTTTCGCGGTGTGCCGCTGTTGATCCAGATCTACCTGATTTACCTGGGACTGCCGCAACTGGGCTATGTGGTCGACGCGGTGCCGGCCGGCATTCTCGCGCTGTCACTGTGCTACGGCGCCTACATGACCGAGATTTTCCGTGCCGGTATCCAGAGCATTCCGATCGGCCAGTGGGAAGCCTCGCGAGCCCTGAACATCAGCCCGTTCAAAACCCTGAGCCGGGTGATCATGCCGCAAGCCTTGCGGGTGATCATCCCGCCCACCGGCAATCAGTTCATTGCCATGCTCAAGGACAGTTCGCTGGTGTCGGTGATCGGCGTGTGGGAGCTGATGTACCTGGCCAAGACCCAGGGCCGCGCGGATTTTCGCCACCTGGAAATGCTGATCACTGCCGCGATGATTTACTGGGCCCTATCGTTCATCCTCGAACGGGTGCAGGCGCGAATCGAAAAACGGGTCAACCGATCCACTGCAAGGGGTTGATGCGTGATGACTCTAACCAATACGGCTGAACGATTCGACCTGGCTTCTGCTGCGCAGGTTAGCCCTTCGATGATTTCGATCACCGGCCTGAACAAGTGGTACGGCAATTTTCACGCCTTGCGCGATGTCGACCTGAACGTCGCCAGCGGCGAAATTCTGGTGGTGTGCGGACCGTCGGGTTCGGGAAAGTCGACGATGATTCGCTGCATCAACCACCTGGAAAATTTTCAGAAAGGCCACATCCAGGTCAACGGCATCACGCTGACCAGCGAAGCGGAAAGCGTCAGCGCCGTGCGCAGTGAAATCGGCATGGTGTTCCAGAGCTTCAACCTGTTTCCGCATTTGAGTGTGATGGACAACCTGACCCTGGCCCCACAACTGGTGCAAGGCGTGTCGGCCGCCGAGGCAAAAAAACGCGCGCAGGTTTATCTCGAACGCGTGCGAATCGCCGAGCATGCGCACAAGTACCCGTCGCAATTGTCCGGCGGCCAGCAGCAGCGTGTCGCGATTGCCCGAGCGCTGTGCATGAATCCCAAAGTGATGCTGTTCGACGAGCCGACCTCGGCGCTGGACCCGGAAATGGTCCATGAAGTGCTGGACGTCATGGGTGAGTTGGCCACCGACGGCATGACCATGATTTGCGTGACCCACGAGATGGGTTTTGCCAGCAAGGTTGCTGACCGCGTGCTGTTCATGGACCAGGGCCAGGTCATCGAACAAGCCACCCCAGCCGAGTTTTTCAACAACCCACAGACCGAACGTGCGCAGAAGTTCCTGTCGCAAATCATAGGTCACTGAAGACCGCTTTGCCCCCATAAAACAATAACGAGACATGGAGATGGACATGGTCAGAAGAAAAAGCGCAATCACCCTCGCCGCCGCAATGTCACTGTTGTTCGTCGGCGCCGCCAATGCCGGTGCAGTGCTGGACAAGATCCAGAGCAGCAAGACGATGACCGTCGCCACTTCGGCGACCTGGCCACCCCAGGGTTTCATCAATGACAAGAATGAAATCGACGGTTTCGATATCGACGTGTCCAAAGAGATCGCCAAGCGTCTTGGCGTCGAAGCCAAGTTCATTACACCCGACTGGGATGTGATTACCGCAGGCAAGTGGAACGGCCGCTGGGACGTATCCGTAGGTTCGATGACCGCGACCAAGAGTCGCGCGCGAATCCTCGATTTCCCCGGGACCTATTACTACGTTCCCTACGTCTTTGCCGTGCACAACAAATCTTCGGTCACTGACCATAAAGCGCTTAATGGCAAAACCATTGGCGTCGAAGGCGGCACCACGTCCGAGGACTATTTCAGCCAGGCGTTGGCGATTGAAACAACTGACGTTCCGCCGGTCGTTTATGACGTAAAGACCGAAAAAATGAAGACGTACTCCGGTTCCGTCGGACCGCTGGACGATCTGCGCCTGGGCGACGGTACGCGTCTGGATGCCATCCTCACTCAACGCAGCACGCTGGACGCCGCCGTCAAGAAGGGTTACCCGCTGCGGGCCGTCGATAACGCGGTGGTGTTCTACGAACCGCTGGCCGTTGCCACCGACAAGGGTGACCCGGAACTCAAGGCCAAGCTCGGTGAAATCATCGCGGCCATGCACAAGGACGGCACACTAACCAAACTGTCGGACAAATGGTACGGCGTCGACTACTCGACCATCAAGTAACCACAGAACCCTTGTAGGAGCGAGCTCGCTCGCGATGGACGTAAACGATGACGCGTTCTTTCTGAATGTACGCGTCGTCACGGAGTCCATCGCGAGCAAGCTCGCTCCTACAAAAAGGCGATTTTTCAAGGATCGACCATGTCCTTTCCCACCACCTGGTACTCCCAAACCTCGCTGCCCCGAGTAGCCAGGTCCGAATTGAACACCGATGAAACCTGCGATGTCTGCATCATCGGTGCTGGCATCGCTGGCCTCACTGCCGCTCTGGAACTGACCCGGCGCGGCAAACGCGCGATCATCCTTGAGGCCAATCAGGTGGCCTGGGGCGCGTCCGGCCGCAATGGCGGCGTGGTCTCGCCGGGCTGGGCCGAAGGGTCTGGGGCGATCCGCAAAAAACTGGGGCTGGAACAGGCCAAGGCGTTATTCCAGATGTCGGTGGAGGGTGTGGAGATTGTCCGCCGCAACATCACCGAACTGGCCCTGCCCGGTTGCGCACCTTGCGCCGGTACGATTCGTGTCAAACGCTACGACGATGGCGTCGGCGTGAAAAACCACATCGACACCCTGCGCCGCGATTTCGGCTATGAACTCAATTTTCTCGACACCGCCCAGGTCCGTGACCGGGCGCACACCTTGCGTTATTTCCAGGGTGTCGAAGACCCGAACGCCATGCATTTCCACCCACTCAATTATTGTCTGGGCCTGGCCCTGACCATTGAAGCGGTCGGGGGCAGGATTTTCGAGCATTCAAAAATGCTCGCCTGGCATCGCGAAGGCGCCGATAAAGTCGTCAAGACCGCTCACGGCAGTGTGCGTTGTCAGGACCTGGTGTTCTGCGCCGGTGGCTATGGCGGCCCGGAACTGAAAAAACTCAGCCGCGCCTACCTGCCCATCGCCACGTACGTGGTGTTGACCGAACACCTGGGCGACTCGATCAAAAGCGTCCTCGATTCCAGTGCCGCGTTCTCCGATGATCGCCGCGCTTCGGACTACTACCGCATCGTCGAGGGCGACCGCCTGCTCTGGGGCGGGCGCATCACCACCCGCAACGAGCAGAATGAAAAAGCCCTGGCAGCGATGCTCAAGGCCGACATGGTGTCGGTCTACCCACAACTGGCGTCGGTCAAAATCGAGCTGGCCTGGTCCGGCCTGATGGGCTACTCCACCAATAAAATGCCCAACCTGGGATTGCTCGAATCGGGTGTCTGGGCCTGCACTTCATTTGGCGGCCACGGCTTGAATACCGGTTCAATCGGCGGCCGGGTGATCGCCGAAGCCGTGTGCGGGGAAAGTACGCGGTATCAATTGTTCAAACCGTACTTGCTGGACTGGAACGGTGGACCGTTCGGACGGGTTGCCGCCAATGCCATTTATCAATCGTTGAAGGTGATGGACTTCGTCCAGGAGCGGTTGCGCGGTTGAACGTAACTGTAGAAGCGAGCTTGCTCCGGGCGGCGTTCCGACGAAAAACGCAAGGGCGACGCGTGCATTCAGAAAACCCGCGTCATCGTTGACGTCCATCGCGAGCAAGCTCGCTCCTACAGAGTTACAGAGTTGAACGCATTTGCTGTCGACACAAAAAAACCGGCCGAGGCCGGTTTTTTTATTTCAATGATCTCAGAACTTGGCGTTCTGCAGGTCGTCGAGGTAACGCTCGGCGTCCAGTGCGGCCATGCAGCCAGCGCCGGCCGAGGTGATCGCTTGACGGTAAACGTGGTCAGCCACGTCACCGGCCGCGAAGATGCCTTCGAGGTTGGTCGCGGTGGCATTGCCGTCACGGCCGCCCTGCACCACCAGATAGCCATCTTTCAACGTCAGCTGACCTTCGAACAACGACGTGTTCGGGGTGTGGCCGATGGCAATGAACACGCCGTCGACTGTCAGCTCGTCAAAGCTGCCGTCGTTGTTTTTCAGACGAGCGCCGGTCACGCCCATGTTGTCGCCCAGGACTTCGTCCAGCGTCGAGTTCAGCTTCAGGACGATCTTGCCTTCGGCAACCCGGGCATTGAGCTTGTCGATCAGGATTTTCTCGGCGCGGAAGGTTTCACGACGGTGAATCAGGGTCACTGTGCTGGCGATGTTGGCCAGATACAGCGCTTCTTCAACAGCGGTGTTACCGCCACCCACTACAGCCACTGGCTTGTTGCGATAGAAGAAACCGTCGCAGGTGGCACAGGCCGACACGCCTTTGCCCATGAACGCTTCTTCCGATGGCAGGCCCAGGTAACGAGCGCTGGCGCCGGTGGCGATGATCAAGGCGTCGCAGGTGTAAGTCGCGCTGTCGCCGATCAGGGTGTACGGCTTGGCAGCGAAGTCCACGGCATTGATGTGATCGAAAACGATCTCGGTTTCAAAGCGCTCGGCGTGCTCTTTCATACGCTCCATCAACGCCGGGCCAGTCAGGCCATGAACATCGCCCGGCCAGTTGTCGACTTCGGTGGTGGTGGTCAGTTGACCGCCGGCTTGCATGCCGGTGATCAGCAGCGGCTTGAGGTTGGCACGGGCGGCATAGACCGCAGCGCTGTAACCGGCAGGGCCGGAACCGAGAATAATCACTCGCGAATGACGAACTTCAGACATGACCTGCTCCTGTTGACCGGCCCTAAACACCGGGCGCGGAACGCCGGGTTGCCGGCGGGAATAAAAAAGGACCGTTGAAAGCACTTGGGGAAGGCTTGAACCCGACAGTCCTGTAAAAAGAATGGGTGCAGCGTATCGAGGGGGCGAAGATTAAGGAAATACGGATTAACAATCCAGCTCATAGGTGCTCTCTATCCCCTCGCCGTGAATATAAAGACGCCTTTGTTACAGTTAATGTCGATGCCGCTGCCGCGCTTTCACACCTCGGGTAAAGCCGGTAAGGTCGGCGCGTTTTCCCTTTGCTCGGAGCACGTTATGCCCGCCCCCGTTCTGTCCGGCCCGCAATACCTTCGCGAAGGCCTTAAACTGGTCCTGAGTCCTGGTCTGCGTTTGTTCGTGCTGTTACCGCTGGCAATCAACCTGGTGCTGTTCGTCGGATTGATCTATCTGGCCAGCCACCAATTCAGTTTGTGGGTCGATACGCTGATGCCCTCTCTGCCCGAATGGCTGAGCTTCCTCAGTTATGTCCTCTGGCCGCTGTTCGTGGTGCTGGTGGTGTTGATGGTGTTCTTCACCTTCACGATGCTCGCCAACGTCATTGCTGCACCGTTCAATGGTTTCCTTGCAGAGAAAGTCGAAGTGGTGGTGCGTGGCACCGACGACTTCCCGACCTTCAGTTGGGGCGAACTGATCGCCATGATTCCCCGCACCCTGGCCCGGGAGATGCGTAAACTCGGCTATTTCCTGCCACGCGCCATCGGCCTGTTCATCCTCTCGTTCATTCCGGTGGTGAACATCGTTGCCGCGCCGCTGTGGCTGCTGTTCGGGGTGTGGATGATGGCGATCCAGTACATCGACTACCCGGCGGATAACCACAAACTCGGCTGGAACGAGATGCTCGCGTGGCTGCGGCAGAAGCGCTGGCAGAGCATGAGTTTTGGCGGGATTGTTTACCTGGTACTGCTGATTCCCGTGGTCAACATTCTGATGATGCCGGCCGCCGTGGCCGGGGCGACGTTATTCTGGGTGCGCGAGCGCGGCGCAGAAGCCCTTGTGGTGGAGCGGCGCTGAAAGCGTGACGTGAGCCCCGGGAAAAGGAGAGCGTGGCGAAAAAAACATTGTCACAAATCCATCATCCCCCCGTCACAACGGCGACATGGCCTCAGCCGACACTGAGGTCATGACGACAACTCTGCATATCACCCTGATCACCGAAACCTTCCCACCGGAAATTAACGGCGTAGCCAATACCCTCGGCCGCTTGTGTGACGGTTTGCGCGCGCGCGGGCATCAGGTCGAGCTGGTGCGGCCACGTCAGGGTTGCGACCAGCAAACGGGTAGCGACGATGCGTTGTTGCTGTGCCGGGGCTGGCCGCTGCCGGGGTATCCGGGTTTGCAATGGGGTCAGTCGTCGATGCACAAGCTGCTGCGGCGCTGGAAGCGTCATCGCCCGGACGTGCTCTACATTGCCACCGAAGGACCGCTGGGACTGTCTGCGTTGCGTGCGGCACGGCGATTGGGGATTTCGGTGGTGAGCGGTTTCCACACCAACTTTCAGCAGTACTCCCGCCAGTATGGGCTGGGGCTGCTGACTCGCTTGCTGACCCACTACCTGCGTTGGTTTCACAATCGCTCGACGCTGACATTAGTGCCGAGCGTAAGCCAAAGAATGGAACTGGAGCGACGGCATTTCGAGCGTCTGGCGTTGCTGTCGCGCGGTGTCGACAGTCAATTGTTTCACCCGACCAAACGTCTTGCTTCCCTGCGTGAGAGTTGGGGCCTGGGTGATGACGACATTGCCGTGATCCACGTAGGACGTCTGGCCCCGGAGAAAAATCTTGGCTTGCTCCAGCGTTGCTTCAACACGCTGAAAGCCACTTATCCACAGCGAAAACTGAAATTGATAGTGGTCGGTGACGGTCCGCAACGACCGGCACTGGAGAAGGAACTGCCCGATGCGATTTTTTGCGGATCACAACGTGGCGAAACCTTGGCCAGCCACTATGCGTCAGGGGATGTGTTTCTGTTTCCGAGCATGACCGAAACCTTCGGCAATGTGGTGCTTGAGGCGCTGGCGTCGGGATTGGGCGTGGTGGCATACGATCAGGCAGCGGCGGCTCAGCATATTCGCCATGGCTACAATGGCGTGCTGGCAATGCCGGGGGATGAAGCGGCGTTCTGTGATGCCGCAACGTGGCTGCTGGAGCAGCGCGAAACCTTGCGTTGCGTCAGGCTCAATGCTCGACAGCATGCGAGCCGTCAGGGTTGGGCGGCGATTATCGAGCAGTTCGAGGGGCATTTGCGAGGGGCTTGTGTTGGGGAACAGGTGGTGCCGAATGCGTCGACCGTGCCCTGAAACTTTGGTGCTCTTGAGGCCGTCTTCGCGAGCAGGCTCGCTCCCACAGGTGACCGAGTTCTCTCAGAGAAATGCGTTCGAATGTGGGAGCGAGCTTGCTCGCGATAGGGTCAGCTCAGGCGCCGCTTAAACCAGCGTCATCAACGCCTCACGGCTGAACGGCAGGATGTCTTCCTCGCGACCGTCACGCACTTTTTGCGCCCAGTCAGGGTCCACCAGCAGCGCACGACCCACCGCCACCAGATCGAACTCATCGTTGTTCAAACGCTCCAGCAGTTTTTCCAGACTGGCCGGCTGCGCGACTTTGTCGGTGTTGACCATGAATTGCAGGAACTCGCCATCGAGACCCACGCTACCCACGGTGATGGTCGGCTTGCCAGTCAGTTTGCGCGTCCAGCCCGCCAGGTTCAGTTCGGAACCGTCGAACTCCGGCTCCCAGAAACGGCGTGTCGAGCAGTGGAAAATGTCCACGCCAGCGTCGGACAACGGCTTGAGGAACTCGCCCAACGCTTCCGGGGTTTGCACCAGGCGCGCGGTGTAGTCCTGCTGTTTCCACTGGGAGAAACGGAAGATGATCGGGAAGCCTTCACCGACCGCTGCACGCACGGCCTGAATCAATTCGATGGCGAAGCGCGACCGGTTGGCGAGGCTGCCGCCGTATTCGTCGGTGCGCTGGTTGCTACCTTCCCAGAAGAACTGATCGACCAGATAGCCGTGGGCACCGTGAATTTCCACACCGTCCATGCCAATGCTCTGGGCATCTTTCGCGGCCTGGGCGAACGCGGCGATAACGTCCTGAATATCTTGCCGGGTCATGCCGTGAACCACGACCTGACCGTCCTTCAGTTTTTCCGACGGGCCGTAACCCGGCACACTTGCATCCGGCTCGGTGCCGATACGACGTACGCTGCCGACATGCCACAGTTGCGGAACGATCTTGCCGCCTTCGGCGTGCACCGCATCGACGACTTTCTTCCAGCCGGCCAGTGCCGCTTCACCGTAGAAATGCGGCACGTTAGGGTAACCGTTAGAAGCCTTGTGCCCGACGGTGGTGCCTTCGGTAATGATCAAGCCAACGCCTGCGCCCGCGCGACGACGGTAGTACTCGATCACTTTGGAATTGGGTACGCCACCCGGCGAAAAGGAGCGGGTCATCGGCGCCATGACGACGCGGGTCGGCAATTCGAGGGTGCCGAGGTGGAACGGTTTGAACAGGGCTTTAACGGGCATGGGACGCTCCACGGGAGATGATTTTATGACGGCGATAATATGGAGAGCTGCCCGCCTTGAACAGCACTATTGATTGCGGTGATTAAGGTCTAAAAGATAAGGGGTACTGTAGGAGCGAGCTTGCTCGCGATGGTCGTCAACGATAACGCTGCCGGCCTGATACTCCGCGGCGTTCTCAAGTCCATCGCGAGCAAGCTCGCTCCTACAGGGGGGAGATATCAGCTCAGCGCTTTTTCGATCGCGTGGATCACTGTCGGATCATCCGGCGCCGTACGTGGCGAAAACCGCGCCAGCACACGCCCATCTTTACCCAGCAGGAATTTTTCGAAGTTCCAGGTAATGTCCCCCGGAAATTCCGCTCCCTCGCCCGCCAGCAGACGGTACAACTGATGACGATCATGACCGTTGACTTCCAGCTTGCTGGACAACGGGAAAGTCACGCCATAGTTGAGGCGGCAAAACTCCTGGATCTCTTGCTCGGTGCCCGGTTCCTGCCCGGCAAACTGGTTGCACGGCAGGCCGAGTACGCTGAAGCCCTGGCCCTTGAATTGCTGATAGAGGTTTTCCAGCGCTGCGTACTGTGGGGTCAAGCCACATTTGGAGGCGACGTTGACCACCAGCACGACTTGCCCCTTGAAGGGCGCCAGCGGTAGCTCCTGACCATCCAGGGCTGTCAATTTAAGGTCGTGAAAAGCACTCATGACGAACTCCAGATTCCCGTGTTCTTCTCGAAACAGCCTCTTGGCGGAGCCGCCAGGGACGGCCGCGGACTAAAAAAGGCGCCCTCGGGCGCCTCTCCAGTTCTCGAAAGCTTAGCGCAGAAAATCAGTGGTGATGGCCACCTTCGCCATGGACGTGACCATGAGCGATTTCTTCCTGGCTGGCATCACGGATGTCGATGATCTTGACCTGGAAATTCAGGCGCTGACCGGCCAACGGGTGGTTGCCGTCGACGGTGACATCGTCGCCGTCCAGATCGCGGATGGTGACGATCTGCATCTGGCCGTCCGGAGCGGAAGCGTGGAACTGCATGCCCACTTCCAGTTCGTCGACGCCTTCGAACATGCTGCGGCTCAGGGTGCTGACCAGTTCGGCAGCGTATTCGCCGTAAGCATCTTCAGGTTCAACGGCTACGGTCAGCTCATCGCCGACTGCTTTACCTTCCAGAGCCTTTTCCAGGCCCGGGATGATGTTACCTGCGCCTTGCAGGTAGACCAGCGGCGCGCCGCCGGCTGAGCTGTCGATGACCTCACCAGCGTCGTTGGTCAGGGTATAGTCGATGGAGACAGCCTTATTGGCGGCGATCAGCATGGGGCGAGACCTTTTGCATAAGAATTTAGAAAGACCAAGTTTAGCGAAGCCATCGCCCGAAAGCGAACACAACCCGGACAGACGGATCGCGGCGAAAGGGGCGACGGTCACAGGCTTTCATCAGGACGAGGACGGGCATTGGGTGGCCGAGCTATCCTGCGGCCATACCCAGCACCTGCGTCACCAACCACCCTGGCAATCGCGCGCCTGGGTCCTGGACTCCGCACAACGTATTGAAAAAATAGGCCAGCCCTTTGATTGCGGTTGGTGCGCACAAGGCTCGGTTAGCGATAACCTTGGCGACTGAATTTCGGTAGATCGTCAGATATAGATGATCACCATTGCCATGCACCTCCAGAGAATCCGCATGCAAACTTTTTTTATCGCCCCCACCGATTTTGGTGTGGGTCTGACCTCCATCAGCCTCGGGCTGGTGCGTACCCTTGAGCGGGCCGGGCTCAAAGTCGGTTTTTTCAAACCGATTGCCCAGCCGCATCCGGGCGATACCGGGCCGGAACGCTCCACCGAACTGGTGGCCCGCACCCACGGTTTGAAACCGCCTCAGCCGTTGGGCCTGGCGCATGTCGAGCGCATGCTCGGCGACGGCCAGCTCGACGAACTGCTCGAAGAAATCATCACGTTGTATCAGCAAGCCGCCATCGGCAAGGACGTACTGATCGTCGAAGGCATGGTCCCGACCCGCAGCGCCAGTTACGCCGCGCGGGTCAATCTGCATTTGGCCAAGAGCCTTGATGCCGACGTGATACTGGTCTCGGCGCCGGAAAATGAAGTGCTGACCGAACTCTCCGGCCGCGTGGAGTTGCAGGCGCAATTGTTCGGCGGTCCGAAAGACCCGAAAGTCCTGGGTGTGATCCTCAACAAGGTCAAGACCGACGAAAGCATGGACGCCTTCGCGTCACGCCTGAAGGAACACTCACCGTTGTTGCGCAGCGGCGATTTCCGTCTGTTGGGCTGCATCCCGTTCCAGCCGGAACTGAACGCGCCGCGCACCCGCGATGTGGCCGACCTGATGGGCGCGCAAATTCTCAATGCCGGTGATTATGAAACCCGGCGCATGAGCAAAATCATTATCTGCGCCCGCACCATGCGCAACACCGTGGAGCTGCTCAAGCCCGGCGTGCTGGTGGTAACGCCCGGTGATCGCGACGACATCATCCTTGCCGTCAGCCTCGCCGCCATGAACGGCGTGCCGTTGGCCGGCCTGTTGCTGACCAGCGACACCCTGCCCGACCCACGCATCATGGACCTCTGCCGTGGTGCGTTGCAGGCGGGGCTGCCGGTGTTGTCGGTGAGCACCGGCTCCTACGACACTGCCAACCAGTTGAACGGCCTGAACAAGGAAATCCCGATCGATGACCGCGAGCGCGCGGAGATCATCACCGACTTCGTCGCCAGCCATCTGGACGCCAACTGGCTGCACCAGCGCTGCGGCACGCCACGGGAAATGCGCCTGTCCCCCGCCGTGTTCCGCTACCAATTGATCCAGCGTGCCCAGGCCGCCAACAAGCGCATCGTGTTGCCCGAAGGCAGCGAGCCGTTGACCGTGCAAGCCGCAGCGATCTGTCAGGCACGCGGCATCGCCCGCTGCGTGTTGCTGGCGAAACCGGAAGACGTCGAAGCCGTGGCCCGTGCGCATGATATCGAGCTGCCGCCGGGGCTGGAAATCCTCGACCCGGACCTGATTCGCGAACGCTACGTCGAGCCGATGGTTGCACTGCGCAAGAGCAAAAGCCTCAACGCACCGATGGCCGAGCAGCAACTGGAAGACACCGTGGTGATCGGCACCATGATGCTCGCGCTGGATGAAGTCGACGGCCTCGTGTCCGGGGTCATTCACTCCACCGCCAACACCATCCGCCCGGCCCTGCAGCTTATTAAAACGGCGCCGGGCTGCACCTTGGTGTCGTCGGTGTTCTTCATGCTGTTTCCCGAAGAAGTGCTGGTCTACGGCGATTGCGTGATGAACCCGCACCCGAGCGCCAGCGAACTGGCCGAGATCGCTCTGCAAAGCGCTGATTCGGCAGCGGCCTTCGGCATCACGCCACGCGTGGCAATGATCAGCTATTCCAGCGGCGAATCGGCCAGCGGCGAGGAAGTCGAGAAAGTGCGCGAAGCGACCTTGCTCGCCCACGAACAGCAAAACTCGCTGCTGATCGACGGCCCCTTGCAGTACGACGCCGCCGCCAACGAAACCGTCGCACGGCAACTGGCGCCGAACAGTCAGGTTGCCGGTCGCGCCACGGTGTTCGTGTTCCCCGACCTGAACACCGGCAACACCACGCACAAAGCCGTGCAACGCAGCGCCGACTGCGTGAGTCTTGGCCCGATGCTGCAAGGCCTGCGCAAACCGGTGAATGACCTGCCGCGCGGCGCGCAAGTCGATGACATCGTGTACACCATCGCGTTGACCGCGATTCAAGCTGCCAACCGACCTTTGGATGTTTAAATGCTGGATTTTCTGCCTGCCGCCGTGCGTGGCGTGATTGCATCGTTGTTGTTGGCACTGAATACGATTTTGCTTTGCTCGTTTCTGTTCTGTGTGGCGATTTTCAAAGTGTTGCCCTTCGCCCTCACCCAGCGCTTCACGCGCTGGCTGATGGGCCATACCCATGAAGCCTGGATCAGCAACAACAAGGCCTGGATGAACCTGGTCTGCCGCACCCGCTGGCACCTCAGCGGCCTTGAGGGGCTGGATTATCAGCACTCGTACCTGATCACCAGCAACCACCAGAGCTGGGTCGACATCATGGTGCTGCAATACGTGCTGAACCGTCGCATCCAGCCGCTGAAGTTCTTTCTCAAGCAAGAGCTGATCTGGGTGCCGGTGATTGGCCTGGCCTGGTGGACGTTGGGCTTTCCATTCATGAAGCGCTATTCCAAGGCCTACCTGGAAAAACACCCGGAGAAGAAAGGCAAAGACCTGGAAACCACCCGCAAGACCTGCGACAAGTTCCGCAATAACCCGGTGGGTATTTTCAACTTCGTCGAAGGCACACGCTTTACAGAGAGTAAGCATGCGCAGCAGAAATCACCGTTCCGGTATCTGCTGAAACCCAAGGCCGGCGGCATTGCGTTTGTGCTGGATGCGATGGGGGAGCAGCTGGAGTCGATCGTTAACGTGACCATTCACTATCCGGGTGGGCGTCCTGGGTATTGGGATTTGTTGTGCGGGAATGTTGCGGATGTGGTGGTGCATTTTCAGGAGCTGAAGATTCCGCCGCAGTTCATCGGCAAGAATTACGACCAGGATGGGGAGTATCGGTTGCAGTTTCAGGGGTGGATCAATCAGCTTTGGGAAGACAAGGATGCGTTGCTGGGGCAGATGCATCGGGAGTATCCAGCGAAGTAATCAGGCGCCTGTTCCGGCCTCTTCGCGAGCAAGCCCGCTCCCACATTTGATCTTCGGTGAACACTGAACTTGTGGGAGCGGGCTTGCTCGCGAAGGCGTCCGACCAGACACAAAAAAACCCGCCGATGATCACTCATCGGCGGGTTTTTTATTGCCGGCTAACGCTTAGATCGCGCCACGCTGACGCAGCAGATCCAGCACTTGCTTCACGCTTTCTTCCAGCGACAGCGACTGGGTGTCGACCACGAGGTCGGCATTCAGCGGCACGTCGTATGCGAAGGATTCGCCCGGAATGTTATCGCCGCCAGCGGCGTACAAACCTTGCGGATCACGCTCGGCACAGACCATCGGCGAGGCCTGGACGTAGACCGTCAGCAGACGCTCCTTGCCGATCAGTTCCCTGGCCTGCTCACGACCTTCGGCACTCGGCGCAACGAAGGCAGCCAGGGTCAGCAAACCGGCTTCGTTGAACTGACGCGCAACGTGTGCCGCACGACGCCAGTTTTCAGTACGTCCGGCGCGATCCTGTGGCAGACCTTTGTTCAGGTCGTGACGCAGGTTCTGGCCATCGAGTACAAACACCGCACGGCCCAAGTCGAACAGCTTGCGTTCAACGGCATAGGCCAGCGTACTTTTGCCCGCGCCCGACAAGCCGCTGAACAACACGGTGGCCGGCTGCTGGCCGAAGCGCTGTGCGCGTTCTTCGGTGGCAACGTGCGCCAGTTTGCCGTGGTGCGTGCTGCTGCCATGCGCCAACGGCTGAGCGATGATCATGCCGGCGGCGACGGTGCCGTTGGTCAAGCGATCGATGACGATGAACGAACCGGTGGTGCGGTTGCTCGCGTAACCGTCCAGCGCGATAGCCGCGTCGAGGCTGACCTTGACCCGACCGATCTCGTTCAGTTGCAAGGAACTGGCCGGACCTTCTTCCAGGGTGTTCACGTCAACGCGGTTGACGATGCTGGTGATCGAACCCGGCACGTAAGTCGTGGCGCGTTTGATGTCGTATTTCTTGCCCGGCAGCATCGGTTCCTCGGCCATCCACACCAGCATGGCGTCGAAGGCGTCAGTCACTTGCGGCAGGTTGTCGGCGTGCACCAGCAAGTCGCCGCGCGAGATGTCGATCTCGTCTTCCATGGTCAGCGTCACCGCTTGACCTGGACCTGCGTGTTCCAGCTCACCTTCGAAGGTGACGATGGATTTCACGCGGCTGCTTTTACCCGACGGCAGCACAACGACTTCGTCGCCCTTGTGCACGATGCCGCTGGCCAGCGTACCGGCGAAGCCACGGAAGTTCAGGTTCGGACGGTTGACGTACTGCACCGGGAAACGCAGGTCGGTGTAGTTGCGGTCGTTGGCGATCTCGACGGTCTCGAGAATTTCCATCAGCGACTGGCCGGTGTACCACGGCGAGCGCTCGGACTTGTTCACCACGTTGTCGCCCTTCAGCGCCGACATTGGCACGAAGGCCATGGTGGTCGGCTTGAAGGCGATGCCTTCGGCGAACTTCAGGTAATCGGCCTTGATCGACTCGAACACTGTTTCGTCGAAGCCGTTGAGGTCCATCTTGTTGATGGCGACCACGATGTGCTTGATGCCCAGCAACGAGGCGATGAAGCTGTGGCGACGGGTCTGGGTCTGCACGCCGTAGCGGGCGTCGACGAGGATGATCGCCAGGTCACAGGTGGACGCACCGGTGGCCATGTTGCGGGTGTACTGCTCATGGCCGGGGGTGTCGGCGATGATGAATTTACGCTTGGCGGTAGAGAAATAGCGGTAAGCGACATCGATGGTGATGCCTTGCTCACGCTCGGCCTGCAGGCCGTCGACCAGCAACGCCAGGTCGATGTCTTCGCCGGTGGTGCCGACTTTTTTCGAGTCGCGGGTGATGGCTTCCAGGTGATCTTCGTAGATCATTTTGGAGTCGTGCAGCAGGCGCCCGATCAGGGTGCTCTTGCCGTCATCGACGTTGCCACAGGTCAGAAAGCGCAGCATTTCCTTGCGTTCGTGCTGGCCCAGGTAGGCGAGGATGTCCTCGCTGATCAAATCAGATACGTGCGACATGACAACCCCTTAGAAATAACCCTGACGTTTCTTTTCTTCCATCGAGCCTGCGCCATCGTGGTCGATGACCCGGCCCTGGCGTTCGGAAGTTCGCGTCAGGAGCATTTCCTGAATGATGTCGGTCAGGCTGGTGGCCTCGGACTCGACCGCACCGGTCAGCGGGTAGTCGCCGAGCGTACGGAAGCGGACCTTCTTCTTGACGATGCGTGCCTTGTCTTCATCGCTCAAGTGATTGAGCAGGCGTTCGTCGTCGATCATGATCCAGGTGCCATTCATCTCGATGACGTCGCGCTCGGCGGCGAAATACAGCGGCACAATCGGGATGCCTTCGAGGTAGATGTACTGCCAGATGTCCAGCTCAGTCCAGTTCGACAAAGGGAATACGCGGATCGATTCGCCCTTGTTGACGTTGCCGTTGTAGACGTTCCACAGCTCTGGACGCTGGTTCTTCGGGTCCCAGCGGTGCTTGGTGTCGCGGAAGGAATACACGCGCTCCTTGGCACGGGATTTCTCTTCGTCGCGACGGGCACCACCGAAAGCGGCATCGAAGCCGTACTTGTCGAGGGCCTGCTTGAGGCCTTCGGTTTTCATGATGTCAGTGTGCTTGGCGCTACCGTGGGTCAGCGGGTTGATGCCCTGCGCGACGCCATCCGGGTTGACGTGCACCAGCAGGTCCAGTCCAAGCTCTTCGACCATGCGGTCGCGGAACGTGTACATCTCCTTGAACTTCCACTGGGTGTCGACGTGCATCACCGGGAACGGCAGTTTGCCCGGGAAGAACGCCTTACGCGCAAGGTGCAGCATCACGGCGGAGTCTTTACCGACGGAGTACAGCATCACCGGGTTATCGAACTCGGCGGCGACCTCGCGGATGATGTGGATGCTTTCGGCCTCCAGCTGTTTCAGATGCGTCAGTTTGTCGACCATGGCTACTCACGAAAACGATCTTATGGACGGCCAGCGGGCCGTGTTCGAGCGAGGAATCCTAGCACAGCGACCTCTTCTAATCAGGCCACCAGCTAGATCGAAAGGGTATATGAATATACCCCCTCGTTTGGGCAACAGGCCCCTGTAGGAGCTGCCGCAGGCTGCGATCTTTTGACTTTGATTTTTTAAGATCAAGAGATCGCAGCCTGCGGCAGCTCCTACAGGGGTTGGAATCAGATCGGGTTCGGGCAATCGATGAAGATATGCTCGAGGGCGAAACGTCGCGCCAGGTAATCGCCCAAGGCCTGGATCCCGTAGCGCTCAGTGGCATGGTGACCGGCGGCGATGAAGCTGATGTCGTTTTCCCGGGCGCTGTGGAAGGTTTGCTCGGAGGCTTCACCGCTGAGGTACAGGTCAACGCCGGCCAGCACAGCCTGATCGATGTAACCCTGGCCCCCACCGGTGCACCAGCCGACCCGGCGAATCATCTTGCTGCCTTCGATCAGTAGGGGCTCGCGGCCCATGACTTCCTGCACGCGGCGGGCGAAATCCCGAGGCGTCATCGGTTCACTCAGCGAGCCGACCAGGCCAACGACCTTCAGATTGTCCGGATCAAGCGGGCCTTCGACGGTGATGTCCAACTGACGCGCCAACTGCACGTTATTGCCCACTTCCGGGTGCAGATCCAGCGGTAAGTGGTAAGACAGCAGGCTGATGTCATGCTTGAGCAGGGTTTTCAGTCGACGCTGCTTCATGCCGGTGATGCACGGGTTCTCGCCTTTCCAGAAATAGCCGTGATGCACCAGCACCAGATCGGCCTTGGCTTCCACCGCCGCGTCGAGCAAGGCCTGGCTGGCGGTCACGCCGCTGACGATGCGCATGACCTGGGGCCGGCCTTCGACCTGCAAACCATTGGGGCAATAATCGGCAATCTTTGCACTACTCAGGTAACGGTCGGCTTCTTCGACCAGGGTGCTCAGGGCGACGGCCATAAAAGACTCCTAAATATCCCGTTCAGAGGCGCACGCGGCCTCGTATAATGCGCGACATTATGGGCGGTCTCATACCGCCTGCAACCTTCCAGGACGTGCTTAATGCTCAAAGCGCTACGTTTTTCCGGCTGGCCGCTGTTGGCCGGCGTGCTTATCGCTCTGTTGATCATCCAGCGTTACCCGCAGTGGGTCGGGCTCCCGAGCCTCGACGTCAATCTGCAGCAAGCACCGCAAACCACCACAATGCAACAGGGCCCGGTGTCGTATGCCGATGCCGTGGTCATTGCCGCGCCGGCAGTGGTCAACCTGTACACCACCAAAGTCATCAACAAACCGAATCATCCGCTGTTTGAAGATCCGCAGTTCCGTCGCTTCTTCGGCGACAACTCGCCCAAGCAGAAACGCATGGAATCGAGTCTCGGTTCCGGCGTCATCATGAGCCCGGAAGGCTACATACTGACCAACAACCACGTGACCACCGGTGCCGACCAGATTGTCGTGGCGCTCAAGGATGGCCGCGAAACGCTGGCGCGGGTGATCGGCAGCGACCCGGAAACCGACCTCGCGGTGTTGAAGATAGACCTGAAAAGCCTGCCGTCGATCACGATCGGTCGTTCCGACAACATCCGCATCGGCGACGTGGCGCTGGCCATCGGCAACCCGTTCGGCGTCGGCCAGACCGTCACCATGGGCATCATCAGCGCCACCGGGCGCAATCAGCTGGGCCTGAACAACTACGAAGACTTTATCCAGACCGACGCCGCGATCAACCCCGGCAACTCCGGTGGTGCGCTGGTGGATGCCAACGGTAACCTGACGGGTATCAACACGGCGATTTTCTCCAAGTCGGGCGGTTCACAAGGCATCGGTTTCGCGATCCCGGTCAAACTGGCGATGGAAGTGATGAAGTCGATCATTGAGCACGGTCAGGTGATTCGTGGCTGGCTCGGTATCGAAGTGCAACCGCTGACTCAGGAACTGGCAGAGTCCTACGGCCTGTCCGGACGCCCGGGCATTGTGGTGGCGGGAATTTTCCGCGATGGTCCGGCGCAGAAGGCCGGCCTGCAACTGGGCGACGTGATACTCAGCATCGATGGCGAACCGGCCAATGATGGTCGGCGCTCGATGAACCAGGTCGCGCGGATCAAACCGACTGACAAGGTCGCGGTCCAGGTGATGCGCAACGGCAAGGAGCTCAAGCTCACCGCCGAAATCGGTTTGCGCCCGCCACCGGCACCGGCTAAAGAGAAAGAAGAAGAGTAAGCGCCCCAACACAAAACCACTGTGGGAGCGAGCTTGCTCGCGATGGTGTGTCAGTCGACATCAATGTAGCTGACACACCATCGCGAGCAGGCTCGCTCCCACAGGATTGGTGCTGGGTTTAGAGGTCGCCCAGGCCGTCGATCAGCGCCTGATTCTGCTCTGGCGTGCCCATCGAAATTCGCAGGAACTGGGCAATCCGCTCTTGCTTGAAGTGCCGAACGATCACACCCTGCTCGCGCAACTTCGCCGCCAGCCCTGCCGCATCGTGTTTCGGGTGACGGGCAAAAATGAAGTTCGCCGCGGACGGCAGCACCTCAAAACCCTTCGCCTCGAGCTGACCGACCACCTTGTCGCGACTCTCGATGACCAACCGGCAGGTCTTGTCGAAGTACTCGCGATCCTCGAACGCTGCCGCCGCGCCGACAATCGCCAGGCGATCCAGTGGATAGGAGTTGAAACTGTTCTTGATCCGCTCCAGCGCCTCGATCAGGTCCGGATGCCCCACCGCCAAACCAACCCGCAGGCCGGCCAGTGAACGGGACTTGGACAGGGTCTGGGTCACCAGCAGGTTCGGATAACGGTCCACCAGGCTAATCGCTGTCTCACCGCCGAAGTCGATGTAAGCCTCATCGACCACGACCACCGAATCCGGGCTGGCCTTGAGGATCTGCTCAACGGCGTCCAGCGCCAACAGGCAACCGGTCGGTGCGTTCGGGTTAGGAAAGATGATCCCGCCATTCGGCTTGGCGTAGTCCGCCGGGTTGATCTGGAACTGCTCGTCCAGCGGCACCGCGTCGAAGGTGATGCCGTACAACCCGCAGTAAACCGGGTAGAAGCTGTAGCTGATGTCCGGGAACAGCAGCGGTTTGTCGTGTTGCAGCAAACCGTGAAAGATGTGCGCCAGGACTTCATCGGAACCGTTGCCGAGAAACACTTGATTGCTCTGCACGCCGTAATACTTGGCGACCGCTTGCTTGAGCAAGTCGCTGTTCGGGTCCGGGTACAGACGCAGGTTGTCATTGAGTTCGGTCTGCATCGCCGCCAAGGCTTTAGGCGAGGGACCGTACGGATTTTCGTTGGTGTTGAGCTTCACCAGTTTGGTCAGCTTCGGCTGCTCACCCGGCACGTAAGGCACCAGATTCTTGACGAACGGGCTCCAGAATTTACTCATGCTCAGTTCCCCTTCTTGTCGTCAACGATGCGGTATTCGGCACTGCGCGCGTGAGCCGTCAGCGACTCGCCACGGGCCAGCACGGAAGCGGTCTTGCCCAGCTCGGATGCACCCTGCTCGGAGCAGAAGATGATCGACGAGCGTTTCTGGAAGTCGTACACACCCAGCGGCGAAGAAAACCGTGCGGTGCCAGACGTCGGCAACACGTGGTTCGGGCCGGCGCAGTAGTCGCCCAACGCTTCGGAGGTGTGACGGCCCATGAAGATCGCGCCAGCGTGGCGGATCTGCGGCAGCCAGGCTTGCGGATCGGCGACCGACAATTCCAGGTGCTCCGGCGCGATGCGGTTGGCGACCTCGATGGCTTGCTCCATGTCGCGGACTTTAATCAGCGCACCACGACCATTAATCGAGGTTTCGATGATTTCGGCGCGCTCCATGGTCGGCAGCAGTTTGGCGATGCTGGCGGCGACCTTGTCGAGGAATTCGGCGTCGGGACTCACCAGGATCGCCTGGGCATCTTCGTCGTGCTCGGCCTGAGAGAACAGGTCCATGGCGATCCAGTCCGGATCGGTCTGGCCGTCGCATACCACGAGGATTTCCGACGGGCCGGCAATCATGTCGATGCCGACCTGGCCAAATACATGACGCTTGGCGGTGGCGACATAGATGTTGCCCGGACCCACCACTTTGTCGACTTTCGGCACACTTTCGGTACCGTAAGCCAACGCAGCAACGGCTTGCGCACCACCGATGGTGAATACGCGATCGACGCCGGCGATGCAGGCTGCGGCCAGCACCAGTTCGTTGATTTCACCGCGCGGAGTCGGCACGACCATGACCACTTCCGTCACGCCAGCCACTTTGGCTGGAATCGCGTTCATCAATACCGAGGACGGGTACGACGCTTTGCCGCCCGGCACGTAAAGGCCGGCGCGATCCAGCGGCGTGACCTTCTGGCCCAGCACGGTGCCGTCGGCTTCGGTGTAGCTCCAGGAATCCTGCTTCTGTTTCTCGTGGTAGCTGCGGACTCGGGACGCGGCTTTTTCCAGCGCGTCACGCTGAGGCACGGTGATTCGGGTCAGGGCCAGTTCCAGGCGTTCGCGCGGCAGAATCAGCTCAGCCATCGAGGCGACCTGCAGGCCATCGAACTTCTGGGTGAATTCCACCAGCGCCGCATCGCCACGTTCGCGTACGGCTTTGATGATGTCCAGCACCCGCTGATTGACCGAGTCGTCAGACACACTTTCCCAGCTCAGCAGATGATCCAGATGATGCGCGAAATCCGGGTCAGCAGCGTTGAGTCGGCGAATTGCAGTCAGTGCGGTCATAGCGAGAGCCTCATAGGTTGGCAAAAACTCAGGTGCCCGAAGCTACCATTCGATCCGCTTGGGCACCTGAGAATTCTGGCTATGAGGCGGATAGACGGGCGCGACTTAACGTCGCGCAGGTGAATCAGCCGCGGTGTCGAGACTCCACTGCCTTGCGCAGGGTGTCGATCAACGCCTGGATACGGGCGTGCTGCATTTTCATCGAAGCTTTGTTCACGATCAGCCGGGAGCTGATGTCGGCAATGAAATCCTGGGGCTCCAGGCCATTGGCGCGCAAGGTATTGCCGGTGTCGACCACGTCGATGATCTTGTCGGCCAGACCGATCAACGGCGCCAGTTCCATCGAGCCGTAAAGCTTGATGATGTCGACCTGACGGCCCTGTTCGGCGTAGTAGCGCTTGGCAACGTTGACGAACTTGGTCGCCACCCGCAGGCGGCCCTTGGGCTCGACATCGCCGACACGACCCGCGGTCATCAGCTTGCAGAGTGCAATTCGCAGGTCCAGAGGCTCGTACAAGCCCTGACCACCGTATTCCATCAGCACATCTTTACCGGCGACGCCCAGGTCGGCGGCACCATGCTCGACGTAAGTCGGCACATCAGTGGCGCGCACGATCAGCAGGCGCACATCGGCCTGAGTCGTGGGGATGATCAGCTTGCGGCTCTTGTCCGGATTCTCGGTCGGCACAATACCCGCTTCAGCCAGAAGCGGCAGGGTGTCGTCAAGGATGCGGCCCTTGGACAGTGCGATGGTCAACATGGGAAACGTCAGTCCTTATCAAGGTACTCATGCCCGGTCGCAAACGGCGCCGGACACACATCGAGCCGGAAACCGGCTCGACTTCAACAATTCAACGGGCATGTCCTTATGCCCATGCAGCAGAAACTAGCCCGGTACGCGGCGGATCTTGGCGCCGAGCATCTGCAGTTTCTCTTCGATGCACTCGTAACCACGGTCGATGTGGTAGATGCGGTCGATCAGTGTGTCGCCTTCAGCAATCAGGGCCGAGATGACCAGGCTGGCCGAAGCACGCAGGTCGGTGGCCATGACTGGCGCGCCTTTGAGCTTTTCAGTACCGGTCACAATGGCGGTGTTGCCTTCGACCTGGATCTTGGCGCCCATGCGGTGCAGTTCGTAAACGTGCATGAAGCGGTTTTCGAAGATCGTCTCGATCACGGCACCGGTGCCTTCGGCAATGGCGTTGAGGGAGATGAACTGCGCCTGCATGTCGGTCGGGAACGCCGGGTACGGAGCCGTACGGATGTTCACGGCTTTTGGCCGCTTGCCGTGCATGTTCAGCTCGATCCAGTCCTCACCGCAGGTGATTTCGGCACCGGCTTCCTTGAGTTTTTCCAGAACGGCTTCAAGGATGGTCGGATCGGTGTCCTTGACCTTCACACGACCGCCGGTTACAGCTGCCGCCACCAGGTAGGTGCCGGTTTCGATGCGGTCAGGCATCACTTTGTAAGTGGTCGTGTGCAGGCGCTCGACGCCATCGATGGTGATGGTGTCGGTACCGGCACCGGTAATCTTGGCGCCCATGGCGATCAGGAAGTTCGCCAGGTCGATGACTTCAGGCTCGCGCGCGGCGTTAGCCAAAACGCTGCGGCCCTTGGCCAGAGCGGCGGCCATCATGATGTTTTCGGTACCGGTCACGCTGACGGTGTCGAAGAAGAAGTGCGCACCGCGCAAGCCGCCTTCCGGCGCCTTGGCCTTGATGTAGCCGCCTTCAACGTCGATGACCGCGCCCATGGCTTCGAGGCCACGGATGTGCAGGTCGACCGGACGCGAACCGATGGCGCAACCGCCAGGCAATGCGACTTCGGCTTCGCCGAAACGGGCAACCATCGGGCCCAATACCAGAATCGACGCACGCATGGTTTTAACCAGTTCGTACGGAGCGATCAGGGTCTTGATGGTGCGCGGATCGATTTCGACGCTGAGTTTCTCGTCGATCACCGGCTCGATGCCCATGCGACCGAACAGCTCGATCATGGTGGTGATGTCGTGCAGGTGCGGCAGGTTGGCAACGGTAACCGGGCCATCGCACAGCAAGGTGGCCGCCAGGATCGGCAGGGCAGAGTTCTTTGCCCCGGAGATGCGGATTTCGCCATCAAGACGAGCGCCACCGGTAATAATCAATTTATCCATAAGAATCTCGACGCCCTTGGGCTCAGGTGCGCTCGGCCCAGGCCGCGCTGCTGAAAAATTTCATAGTAACCGCATGGATGCTGCCATCGGTGATCCATGGGTTCAAATGGGCATAGACCTGCTGCTGACGCTTCACCGGGCTCAACGCCGCCAGTTCATCGCTAATCACGTTCAGCTGGAAGTTGCAGCCTTCGCCTTCAACTTCTACCTGCACTTGTGACAGAGAATTCGACAGCTTTCCTTCAAGGAAGCTCTTTACTTCGGTGGCCTGCATGCTCAACCTCAATCGGCGCCTTGTGCGCGCGGGTCGGACATCATACAAAAAAGCCCCGCGCCTGCGAACCCCGCGAAGCAGGACTCTGACGGGGGGCTTCTTTATAGATGCGGTTAGGGATGCGCCAACAGCTCGGTCAATTCGCTGACCTGAGCGATTTCACGCATGTCTTCTGGCATCCCACGGATGCTCCACGCCTTGCCGGCCTCTTGCGCATCTCGCATGAAGCACAGCAGCAGCGACAAGCCAACACTGCTGGACTTCAACACCGCCGAACAGTCGACGACCACTTCGCCAGCCTTGCTCGACTTGATCAGCGCCTGCCCTTGCTTGCGCAGGCCCGGGCCGGTGCGGTAATCCAGCATGCCGCTAAGACGCAGTTCGCCGGATTCGCTCATGCGAATGGCCGACACACTCATTGTGCTTGCTTCCCTGCGGCATCCGGGGCTTTTTCCTTGGCCTTGGCGACTTCCCCGGCCCAACCATTGATGGTCTTGTCCAGGTCGTTGCCATTGCGTTGCATCGCATCAGCGAACTGATCGCGGAACAGCTTGCCAATGTTGATGCCATTGATGATTACGTTGCGCAGCTTCCACTCGCCGTTGATCTTTTCGAGTGTGTAGGACACAGGATAGATCGCGCCGTTGGTGCCTTTGACCGTCATGCCAACGCTGGTACGGTCGCCGGACTCGTCCTTGGCAGGGTCAACAGTGATGCCCTGATTGTTGTACTCGAGCAAGGCATTGCCATAGAACTGGAACAGGCCCTTTTTGAAGTTTTCTTCAAAGGTCTTCATTTGCGCAGGCGTGGCTTTGTGCGAGTATTTGACCGTCATGATGCTTTTGGAAATGCCCTCGGCATCCACCACAGGTCCGACGATGGTGTTCAGCGCCGTATAAAAGTCTTGTGGATCCTGCTTGTACTTCTCTTTATTGGCCGACAGATCGGCGAGCATCCGAGTGGTGGTGTCCTGCACGATTTCGTGCGCGGAAGGTGCCGCCACGGCGTTAGCCATGACCGGCAGGACCGCGAGCAACACCAACAGGCCACGTCGCAAGGTAGAGATCATTCAAAAGCTCCTCATTTGGCGTCTTTGCTAACGGTATTGAGCAGGAATTTACCGATCAGGTCTTCGAGCACCAGCGACGACTGGGTGTCGTGGATGGTCCCACCATCCTTGAGCAAGGTTTCTTCCCCGCCCACGCTGAGACCGATGTACTTCTCGCCCAACAGGCCAGCAGTCAGGATAGATGCAGTGGAGTCCGTCGGCAGATTATCGACGCGTTTTTCCAGCTGCATGGTCACTCGACCGGTGAAACTGTCGCGGTCCAGATCGATCGCCGTCACCTTGCCGATGGTCACACCGGCCATGGTCACTTTAGCTCTGACCGTCAAACCGGCGATATTGTCGAAGTATGCATAAAGTTTATAGGTGTCGGTGGTAGGGCTCGGGGACAGGCCACTTACCCGCAACGCCAGCAACAGCAAAGCCAGGATGCCAGCCAGCAAGAAAAGGCCGACACCGATTTCCAGGGTGCGGTTTTGCATCAGAAATCTCCAAACATCAAGGCGGTCAAAATAAAGTCCAGGCCGAGTACAGCCAAAGAGGCATACACCACGGTCTTGGTAGTGGCACGACTGATCCCCTCGGAAGTGGGTTCGCAGTCATAGCCTTGGAATACGGCAATCCAGGTCACGACGAAGGCAAAAACGATGCTTTTGATGATGCCGTTGAGCACATCGTCAGTAAACGTCACGCTGTTTTGCATGTTCGACCAGTACGACCCTTCATAGACACCCAGCCAGTCGACGGCCACCCAGGAACCGCCCCAGATACCCACCACGCTGAAAATCATCGCCAACACCGGAAGGGAAATGAAGCCAGCCCACAGGCGCGGGGCAACGATGTACTTGAGCGGGTCTACACCAATCATTTCCAGACTGGACAACTGCTCGGTGGACTTCATGTTGCCAATTTCAGCGGTCAGCGCGGAACCCGCGCGTCCGGCAAACAGCAACGCGGTGACCACCGGGCCCAACTCTCGCAGCAGTGTCAGCGCGACCATCTGCCCCACCGCCTGCTCGGAACCGTAGCTGGACAGGATGTTGAACCCTTGCAGCGCCAGCACCATCCCGATGAACACCCCGGAGACCACGATGATCACCAGGGACATCACGCCGACCGAATGCAACTGTTTGACCAGCAGGCCAAAACCGCCGCCGATGCCACCCCGGCCGAACAAGGCATGAAACAGGAAAATCGCCGAGCGTCCGAACACCGCCATTACATCGATGCCGGCGTGGCCGAACCGGCGCACTCGTTCTATTAGTGAAATCTTGCGCATCAGCGCTTCCCCAGAAGATCTGCGCGGTAATCCGTCGCTGGAAAGTGATAAGCGACCGGACCGTCAGGGTCGCCTGTCATGAATTGACGGATACGCGGCTCCTCCGAGTTCATCAACTCGTCAGGCGTGCCCTGCCCCAACACCTGCCCGTCGCCCACCACATAAATGTAATCGGCAATGCTGGCGGTTTCGGCCAGGTCGTGGGAGACCACGATGCTGGTGATGCCCAACGCATCGTTGAGCAGGCGGATCAGGCGCACCAACACGCCCATGGCGATGGGATCCTGGCCCACAAAGGGCTCGTCATACATGAGAATTTGCGGATCGAGGGCAATCGCCCGCGCCAGCGCGACGCGACGCTTCATGCCACCGGACAGTTCGTCAGGCATCAGGTCGATGGCGCCACGCAGGCCCACGGCCTGTAATTTGAGCAGGACAATATCCCGGATCATTTCTTCCGGAAGCTCGGTATGAACGCGCAGCGGAAAGGCGACGTTCTCGAACACGTCGAGATCGGTAAACAGTGCGCCACTCTGAAACAACACACCCATGTGCTTACGCGCGTCGAACAGATCGCTGCGCGACAGTTTCGGCAGGTTTTGTCCGTTGACCCAGACTTCGCCCTTGGTCGGGCGCAACTGTGCGCCCATCAAACGCAACAGCGTGGTCTTGCCACACCCGGAAGGCCCCATGATGCCGGTGACCTTGCCGCGCGGAATACGGATATCGACGTTATTGAAAATGCTGCGCGCACCGCGCTTGAAGGTCAGTCCCTTCAGCTCGACCGCGTAGGCGTTATCGGCACTCATCTAAACTCCTTGCGATGCAGCCTCTCACTCGGACGCCTGACTTTCTGGCGAAAGCACATGCCTCCTGGGCGGGCCGAACTGGCGGCGAACTATATCACTGCACACGCCAAGCACCAAAGGCCCAAGCCGGGGCATATTCAGCAACATGAAAGTCAAAACGCTTCATTTAGAGGGATTCGGTAACCGGGAATGACATTGCGCGACGAACTTGCGTGAGGGATTCAATCATTACCGCTATAATCGCCGCCTTTTCATCAGGCTATACGATTTCTGACATGAGCCAATCCAGCGACCTGATTCAATCTGCCCAACGCACCATCCGCCTCGAACTGGAAGCCGTACAAGGCTTGCTACCCCATATCGACGCAGATTTCGTACGCGCTTGCGAGATGATTCTGGCCAGCAAAGGCCGAGTGGTGGTGGTCGGCATGGGCAAATCGGGGCACATCGGCAACAAGATCGCCGCGACCCTGGCCAGTACCGGCACCACGGCGTTCTTCGTGCATCCGGCCGAAGCCAGCCACGGCGACATGGGCATGATCACCCGCGACGACATCATCCTCGCACTGTCGAACTCCGGATCCACCAATGAAATCGTCACCCTGCTGCCGCTGATCAAGCGCCTGGGCATTCAATTGATCAGCATGACCGGCAATCCCGATTCGCCGCTGGCCAAGGCTGCCGAGGTCAACCTGAACGTTCACGTCGAGCACGAAGCTTGCCCGCTGAACCTCGCACCGACCTCGTCGACCACCGCTGCACTGGTCATGGGCGACGCTCTGGCCGTGGCGCTGCTGGAAGCCCGCGGCTTTACCGCGGAAGACTTCGCCTTCTCCCACCCTGGCGGTGCGCTTGGCCGACGCCTGTTGCTGAAAGTGGAAAACGTCATGCACGCCGGACAAGAGTTGCCGCAAGTTCAGCGTGGCACCCTGCTCAAGGACGCGCTGATGGAAATGACCCGCAAGGGCCTGGGCATGACCGTCGTCCTGGAAACCGACGGCAAACTCGCCGGGATCTTCACCGACGGCGATTTGCGTCGCACGCTGGACCGCAGCATCGACATCCACAGCGCAACGATTGACCAGGTCATGACCGCCCACGGCAAGACCGCCCGCGCCGAGATGCTCGCCGCAGAGGCCCTGAAAATCATGGAAGACCACAAAATCAACGCGCTGGTCGTGGTCGACAGCGAAGATCGGCCGGTCGGCGCCTTGAACATGCACGACTTGCTACGCGCAGGAGTAATGTAATGACCCCGGATCTTCTACAACGCGGCAAACACATTAAACTGGCGGTGTTCGACGTCGACGGCGTACTGACTGACGGGCGCCTGTACTTCCTTGAAGACGGCAGCGAATTCAAGACGTTCAACACCCTCGACGGCCAAGGCATCAAGATGTTGATGGCGGCGGGCGTGCAGACCGCTATCATTAGCGGTCGCAAGACCCCGGTGGTCGAACGACGAGCGAAGAACCTCGGCATCCCCCACGTGTATCAGGGTCGCGAAGACAAACTGGTGGTGCTCGACGAACTTCTGGCCCAACTCAACCTGAGCTATGAACAAGTCGCCTACCTCGGTGATGACCTGCCGGACCTGCCGGTCATTCGTCGCGTCGGCCTGGGCATGGCGGTGGCCAATGCCGCCACCTTTGTACGTGAACACGCCCATGGCATCACCCAGGCCCGTGGCGGCGAGGGTGCCGCTCGCGAATTCTGCGAATTGATCCTGCGCGCCCAGGGCCGCCTCGATGCGGCCAACGCTGCGTACCTGTGAGCCAACTATGCTGAGCAAGAAATTTCGCAACTTCCTGGTGTTCGGTTGCATCGCAGCGATCTTTGCAGCGGTCGGCTACTGGAACATCAGCCCGGAACGTTTCCTCGACAAGCCGGTGGCCAAGGTCGATGAAAGCGCGATCGACTATTACGCGACCAATGCCCACAGCGTGCAGTACATGCCGGACGGCCGGCTGCAATACGAAATGACGTCCGACAAGGTCGAACACCTGAAAGCGACCGAGGTCACGTTGCTGACCAACCCCGACGTGAACATGTTCCGTGGCACCGAGTTCCCGTGGCACGTCCAGAGCGAGCGCGGCGAAGTCAATCCCGACGGCACCCAGGTCGAACTGATTGATTCGGTGCGCATCACGCGTTTCGACGAGAAAAACCGCAAGACCCTGATTACCAGCACCCGCATGACAGTGTTCCCGCAACAGCAATATGCGCAGACCGAGCAACCCGTTAGAATCGACGGCGCTGGCGGTGTATCGACTGGCATCGGAATGAAAGCGTATTTGAAAGAAAGCAGGATACACCTGCTATCGAACGTAAGAGGACAGTATGAGGCTCGTTAAAACACTCCCTATTTTGCTCTGTCTGGGCGCAGCACTGGGAAGCGTGAGCGCCTGGGCTCTGCCGAACGATCAAGAGCAGCCTATCCGCATTCAGGCCGACGATGCCCAACTGGACGACAAGAATGGCGTTGCCACCTATAAAGGTGACGTGATCATTACTCAGGGCTCGATGAAAGTCACCGGCAACACCGTGACCATCACCCGCACGCCCACCGGCGACATCGACGTGGTGACTTCGGTGGGTAACCTCGCCTACTTCGAGCAACTGCAAACCCAGGGCGACACCAAGCCCGTTCAGGGTTGGGGAGTGACTATCCAGTACCACGCCTCGCAAAACCGCATCGTGCTGATCGATCGCGCCAAAGTCATCGATAAGGACAACAACGTCACCCAAGGCGAGAAAATCGTCTACGACACGGTCAAGAAACTTGCGAGCGCCGGTCGCGCCACAGGCAACAAGGTCACCGAATCGCGTCCGCGCATTGACATGGTGATCCAGCCCAAGCCGAAAACCGACCAGAAAAAGGCCAATTAATGGCAACTCTGAAAGCTCAGCATCTGGCCAAGAGCTACAAGAGCCGCCAGGTCGTGCGTGACGTCAGCCTGTCCATCGACAGCGGTCAGATCGTCGGCCTGCTGGGCCCCAACGGCGCCGGCAAGACCACCTGCTTCTACATGATCGTTGGCCTGGTACAGGCCGATCAGGGTCGCGTACTGATCGACGATCTGGACGTCAGCCACCAGCCTATGCACGGTCGCGCCAAGGCAGGTATCGGCTATCTTCCGCAAGAAGCGTCGATCTTCCGCAAACTCTCCGTTGCCGACAACATCACGGCCATCCTCGAGACCCGCAAGGAACTCGACAAAGCCGGTCGCCGCAAGGAGCTGGAAAGCCTGCTGCAGGAATTCCACATCAGCCACATCCGCGACAGCCTCGGCATGAGCCTGTCGGGTGGTGAACGCCGCCGCGTGGAAATTGCCCGCGCACTGGCCACCAACCCGAAATTTATCCTCCTCGACGAACCCTTCGCCGGCGTGGACCCGATTTCGGTGGGTGACATCAAGCAGATCATTTATCACCTCAAGGCCAAAGGCATTGGTGTGCTGATCACTGACCACAACGTCCGCGAAACCCTTGATATCTGCGAAACCGCCTACATCGTCAACGATGGCCAGCTGATCGCCGAAGGTGACTCCGCCACCATCCTGGCCAACGACCTGGTCAAGGAAGTGTATCTGGGCCATGAGTTCCGCCTGTAAGCACTGAGGTGTCTGGCTAGTCGGCAGAGCGCTTGTCGCGATAAAAAATCAATAGTTTTTTATTGTTACAGCGCTCTAGGCAAACGCTGCAGTTTCGGGCATATAATTTGCTTATGTTTGGCGCTCCGGCGCCCTGTAGTGGATGGCGCATGTGCGCCGGCGAATAAGGTGTTAAGCCCCTGCCATGAAACCATCGCTAGTCTTGAGAATGGGCCAGCAGCTGACGATGACACCGCAGCTGCAACAGGCCATCCGCCTGCTCCAATTGTCGACCCTGGACCTGCAACAGGAAATCCAGGAGGCCTTGGAGTCCAATCCGATGCTCGAACGCCAGGAAGAAGGCGACGACTTCGATAATGCCGACCCCTTGGCTGACAAAGCCGAACAGCAACCCAACGCCGATGTTTCGGAACCCTCCTACCAGGAAACCGCCCCGACGGTGGATAACCTCGAGGAAGGTGACTGGAACGAGCGCATCCCCAACGAACTTCCCGTCGACACCGCGTGGGAAGATGTCTACCAGACCAGCGCCAGCAGCCTGCCAAGCAACGATGACGACGAGTGGGATTTCACCACCCGCACATCGGCCGGCGAAAGCCTGCAAAGCCATTTGCTGTGGCAACTGAATCTGGCACCGATGTCCGACACCGATCGCCTGATTGGCGTCACCCTGATCGACTGCATCAACAATCAGGGCTACCTGGACGAAACGCTCGAGGAAATCCTCGAAGCCTTCGATCCGGAACTGGACATCGAACTGGACGAAATCGAAGCCGTCCTGCACCGCATCCAGCAATTCGAACCCGCCGGCATCGGCGCCCGCAACCTGGGTGAATGCCTGCTGCTGCAACTGCGCCAGTTGCCGGCCAAGACGCCTTGGCTGGCCGAGGCCAAGCGCCTGGTCACCGACTACATCGACTTGCTCGGCAGCCGCGACTACAGCCAGCTGATGCGCCGCATGAAGCTCAAGGAAGATGAACTGCGCCAGGTCATCGAGCTGGTTCAGAGCCTCAACCCGCGCCCAGGCTCTCAGATCGAGTCCAGTGAAGCCGAATACGTCGTTCCCGACGTGATCGTGCGCAAGGACAACGAGCGCTGGCTGGTGGAGCTGAACCAGGAGTCCGTGCCACGCTTGCGGGTCAATGCCCAATACGCCGGTTTCGTGCGCCGCGCCGACACCAGTGCCGACAACACCTTCATGCGCAATCAGTTGCAAGAGGCCCGCTGGTTTATCAAGAGCCTGCAGAGCCGCAACGAAACGCTGATGAAAGTTGCCACCCAGATCGTCGAGCATCAGCGCGGCTTCCTGGAGTACGGCGACGAAGCCATGAAACCGCTGGTCCTACATGACATCGCCGAAGCAGTGGGCATGCACGAATCGACGATTTCACGGGTAACCACGCAAAAGTTCATGCATACCCCACGGGGCATCTATGAACTGAAATACTTTTTTTCCAGCCACGTCAGCACTTCCGAAGGCGGTGAATGCTCGTCCACGGCGATCCGCGCGATCATCAAAAAACTGGTTGCCGCGGAAAATCAGAAAAAGCCGTTGAGTGACAGCAAGATCGCTGGTTTACTGGAGGCACAAGGCATTCAGGTGGCCCGCCGCACCGTCGCCAAGTACCGCGAATCCCTTGGGATCGCGCCTTCGAGCGAACGCAAGCGGTTGATGTAGGGCCACGCCACAGCGTTCCAGTGGCAGGCATTTCTGCCTGCCGCTTTATGCACTGGCAACGAAGGAGAAGCTGTATGCAAGTCAACATCAGTGGACACCAACTGGAAGTGACCGAACCTCTTCGCACCTACATCGGCGAAAAACTTGAACGACTGGAGCGACATTTCGACAAGATCACCAACGTGCAAGTCACGATGACGGTCGAAAAGCTGAAGCAGAAAATCGAAGCCACGCTGCATATTCCCGGCAATGAAGTGGTCGCAAACGCAGAACATACTGATATGTACGCGGCGATCGACGCATTGACCGACAAGCTGGACAAACAACTCAAAAAGCATAAGGAAAAGACCCAGAGCCTCCTCCAGGGCGCTACCGGTCGTTAACACTCCCAACCCATGATCCGACTTGAAAGCATCCTGACCCCCGGCCGTTCCCTCGTGAACGTGCCGGGCGGCAGTAAAAAGAAAGCCCTCGAGCAAATTGCCAACCTGATCGCCCGGGAAGTGCCGGATCTGGAGATGCAAGATGTCTTCGAGGCTCTCATTGCCCGTGAAAAACTCGGTTCCACCGGTTTTGGCAACGGCATTGCCATCCCCCACTGTCGCCTCAAGGGCTGCAACTCGCCCATCAGCGCCCTGATGCACCTTGATGCACCCATCGATTTCGACGCCATCGACGGCGCCCCGGTTGACCTGCTGTTCGTGCTGCTGGTCCCGCAAGCCGCCACCGATGCGCACCTGGAGCTACTGCGCCAGATCGCCAGCATGCTCGATCGCAAGGAAGTGCGCGAAAAACTGCGCAGCGCCCCGAGCAATGAAGCCTTGTATCAGGTTGTCCTGAACGAGCAAAACGGTCAGTAATCATGCGCTTGATCATTGTCAGCGGCCGTTCCGGCTCAGGTAAAAGCACCGCACTCGATGTCCTCGAGGACAGCGGTTACTACTGCATCGACAACCTGCCTGCCGGCCTGCTGCCGGAGTTGGCCGAGCGCGCGCTGATTCACACCGAACTGGCGCAACCGCTGGTTGCCGTATCCATCGATGCGCGTAACTTGCCAAGCCATCTCACGCGGTTTCCTGAGCTGCTGGAAGAAGTCCGCGCCCGGCATATCCAGTGTGATGTCTTGTACCTGGACGCCGACGAAGAAACCTTGCTCAAACGGTTCTCGGAAACCCGCCGTCGCCACCCACTGACCAGCGCCAATCGCTCGCTGGCCGAAGCGATCGACGACGAAGCCACCTTGCTCGGGCCGATCGCCGACCTTGCCGATCTCAAGGTAAACACCACCAACCTGAACCTGTATCAGCTGCGCGATACCATCAAGCTGCGCCTGCTGAACCAACCGGAACCCGGTACTGCGTTTTTGGTGGAGTCATTCGGGTTCAAGCGTGGCATGCCGGTAGACGCTGACCTGGTGTTCGACGTGCGTTGCCTGCCCAATCCCTACTGGAAGCCGGAGCTGCGCGCGCAGTCCGGGCTTGATCAAGCGGTTGCCGAGTACCTGGCAGCACAACCGGATGTCGAAGAGATGTTCCAGGACATTTCCACCTATCTGCTCAAGTGGTTGCCACGCTTTGCCGCCAGCAACCGCGCGTATGTCACCATTGCCATTGGCTGTACCGGCGGGCATCACCGGTCCGTCTACCTGACCGAGCGCCTGGGCCAGGTCCTGCAAAAAACCCTGAAGAACGTCCAGGTCCGCCACCGCGACCTCAGCTAAAGGATTCACACCGCGATGCCTGCTCTGGAAATTGAAATCATCAACAAGCTGGGCCTGCATGCCCGCGCTTCCGCAAAATTCGTGGGTGTGGCGGGCCAGTTCCCGTGCCAGATCAGAGCCGGACGTACGCCTGAATCCATGGTCGACGGGAAAAGCATCATGGCCATGATGATGCTGGCCGCGGGTAAAGGCACCAAAATCCATCTGAGCACAGAAGGCGAGCAGGAGAAGGAAGCGCTCGATGCGCTGGTGGTGTTGATCAACAACTTTTTCGACGAAGGCGAGTAATGATCAAAAGATCGCAGCTATGGGATCGTGTTCCTCTGTAGGAGCTGCCGCAGGCTGCGATCTTTTGATCTTTAAAAAAAGGCGCGCCACCCATTCGGATGGCACGCCTTTTTGTTTAACGGTCCGAATTCAACTACCCGCCACCGTCATCCGCTCGATCAACACCGAGCCAGTGCGAATGTTGCTGCGCAATTCCAGGTCATTACCCACCGCAACGATCTGCTTGAACATGTCGCGCATGTTGCCAGCAATGGTCACTTCCTGGACCGCGAACTGGATTTCGCCGTTCTCGACCCAGTAACCCGCCGCGCCACGGGAATAATCGCCGGTGACCATGTTCAGTCCCTGGCCCATCAGTTCGGTGACCAGCAAACCGCGCCCCATGCGACGCAGCAAGGCGGCCTGGTCTTCATCGCCATGGGTAACAAACAGGTTGTGTACGCCGCCAGCGTTTGCGGTGCTCGGCATGCCAAGTTTGCGACCGGAATAGGTGCCAAGGATGTAGGAGACCAACTCACCCTTTTCGACAAACGGCTTGGCGTAGGTCGCCAGACCATCGCCATCGAACGCCGAACTGCCCATGGCGCGCATCAAGTGTGGACGCTCATCGATGGTCAGCCATTCCGGAAACAGTTTCTGCCCCAGAGTACCCTCAAGGAACGACGATTTCCGATACAGACTGCCGCCAGAGATCGCCGAAAGGAAACTGCCAAACAAACCGCCGGCCAGTTCCGCCGAAAACAGCACCGGCACTTCACAGGTGGGCACCGGACGCGCGCCCAGACGGCTCGCCGCCCGTTGCGCGGCACGCTGGCCGATGCTCACCGGATCGGCCAACAAGTTGCCCTGACGGTTTACGTCATACCAGTAATCGCGCTGCATCTGCCCGTCGGCTTCAGCAATCATCACGCAGCTGAGGCTGTGACGGGTTGACGCGTAACCGCCGATAAAGCCGTGGCTATTGCCGTAAACGCGACAGCCCTGGTGGGTGCTGAGGGTGGTGCCATCGGCGTTCTTGATCCGGCTGTCAGTGGCAAACGCCGCCGCTTCACACGCCAGAGCCTGCTCGATGGCTTGTTCCGGGGTGATGTCCCATTGGTGGAACAGGTCGAAATCCTGTAGGTCCTTGGCCATCAATGCAGCATCTGCCAGGCCCGAAGCCTCATCTTCAGACGTGTGCTTGGCGATGGCCAGCGCGGCGGCGACGGTTTCGCGAATCGCCTCCGGGCCACTGGCCGACGTGCTGGCCGACCCTTTGCGCTGACCGACATACAAGGTGATGCCAAAGCCCTGATCACGGTTGAATTCGACGGTTTCGACTTCACGTTGACGCACCGAGGTCGACAGGCCCTGCTCCAGAGACACTGCTACTTCGCAGGCACTGGCACCCTGGCGTTTGGCTTCAGCGATGATTTGCTCGACTTGTTCTTGCAGTGCCGGCAACGCTTGTGGGCCGACGCTTTCAACTGCACTCATGCTGTTCTCCACTCAAATTCTGCTTTCGGTTAAGGTCATCGAGCGACCGGGCCGGACAAGCGGCCCCCGACTGGTTATCATGGCGGCGTTTCTTTGCGGACGGCCACCATGGTTGATTCTTACGACGACTCCCTCGATACGGGAGAAAAAAGCAAATCCCAGGTTAAACGCGAGCTACATGCTCTGGTTGACCTCGGCGAGCGCCTTACAACACTCAAGCCTGACTTGCTGGCAAAACTGCCGTTGACCGACGCTTTGCGCCGGGCCCTGGCCGATGCCTCCAAGCACACCGCGAATATCGCGCGTAAACGGCACCTCATGTTCATCGGCAAACTGATGCGCGATCAGGACACTGACGCCATTCTGACGTTGCTCGATCAACTCGATGCCTCCACCCGGCAGTACAACGAACGTTTCCACGGCCTGGAACGCTGGCGTGATCGCTTGATCGCAGGCGACGATGCCGTCCTGGAGAAGTTCGTTGTCGACTACCCGGAGGCCGATCGTCAGCAATTGCGCTCCCTGATCCGTCAGGCCCAGCACGAACTGGCGACCAACAAGCCACCGGCATCGAGCCGTAAAATCTTCAAGTACATCCGTGAGCTGGACGAGACTCAACGCGGTCTGCGTTAACGTCCCGCATCCCCTGTAGGAGCTGCCGCAGGCTGCGATCTTTTGATCCTGATTCTGATTTTGTAAAATCAAAAGTCAAAAGATCGCAGCCTGCGGCAGCTCCTACAGGGGATATCTTCACGATCCTGTGCCACCCACGGTGATCGCATCAATTTTCAGGGTTGGCTGGCCGACACCGACCGGCACCGATTGCCCATCCTTGCCACACGTCCCCACACCACTGTCCAGCGCCAGATCGTTACCGACCATCGACACCTTGCTCATGGCTTCCGGCCCGTTGCCGATCAACGTCGCGCCTTTGACCGGGGCTGTAATCTTGCCGTCTTCGATCAAATACGCCTCGCTGGTGGAGAACACAAACTTGCCGCTGGTAATGTCTACCTGACCGCCACCGAGGTTGGCGCAGTAGATGCCGCGTTTTACCGAGGCGATGATTTCCGCCGGATCACTTTCGCCCGCGAGCATGTAGGTGTTGGTCATGCGCGGCATCGGCAGGTGCGCATAGGATTCGCGACGACCGTTGCCGGTGCGGGCCACGCCCATCAGGCGCGCGTTGAGCTTGTCCTGCATGTAGCCTTTGAGCACGCCGTTTTCGATCAGCGTAGTGCACTCGGTCGGAGTGCCTTCGTCGTCGACGCTCAGCGAGCCACGGCGCCCGGCGAGGGTGCCGTCATCGACGATGGTGCAGAGCTTGGACGCAACCATCTCGCCCATCCGCCCGCTGTAGGCCGAACTGCCCTTGCGGTTGAAATCGCCTTCCAGACCGTGGCCAACCGCTTCGTGCAACAGTACGCCCGACCAGCCGGAACCTAACACCACCGGCAACGTACCGGCCGGCGCAGGAATGGCTTCAAGGTTGACCAGCGCCTGACGCAGCGCTTCACGGGCGTAGCCCATGGCGCGGTCGTCGCTGAGGAAATAGCGATAATCGGTACGACCGCCGCCGCCATGGCCACCGCGTTCACGGCGACCGTTCTGCTCGACGATCACGCTGACGTTGAAACGTACCAGCGGCCGTACATCGGCGGCCAGGCCACCATCGGTAGACGCCACAAGGATGCGCTCCCAGACGCCGGCCATGCTCACGGTGACTTGCTGGATACGCGGGTCAAGCGCTCGCGTCGCCACGTCGATACGCTTGAGCAGCTCGACTTTCTCGGCGCGCGTCATCACCTCCAGCGGGTTATCCGGCCCGTACAACTGCGCAACATCCTGAGTAGTGAACGCCTGCACGGTGCCGTTTTGCCCGGCCCGAGAGATCGAACGCGCCGCACGAGCCGCCGCACCGAGGGCTTCGAGAGTGATCGCATTGCTGTAGGCAAAACCGGTTTTCTCACCCGATTGCGCCCGCACGCCGACACCTTGGTCGAGGTTGAAACTGCCCTCCTTGACGATGCCGTCTTCCAGCGCCCAGGACTCGGAAATCTGCCCCTGGAAATACAGGTCGGCGGCATCAATGCCCGGGCCGGCCAGATCACCGAGCACACCTTGCAGGCTCTCGATCGTTACGCCGCCGGGCGCCAGGAGGTGTTCACTGACTGAGGACAACAACTCGCTCATATGCTTTACGCCTTAAATTCATCGTTCTGAGGCAGGTCGCTGTGCGCCCTGCGAGAAAAAGCGCCGGTGACTGGACACCGGCATCCGCGCCCTGATCGACGCCTGTTCGCTGCTATCGCGTTCGGCCAGCAGCACGGCCTCGCCTTGGTCCTGTTGCGCCAGCACGCGCCCCCACGGGTCAATGATCGCGGCATGACCATAGGTTTCTCGTGGCCCCGGATGCGTCCCACCCTGGGCGGCCGCGAGCACATAGCATTGGGTCTCGATGGCGCGCGCGCGAATCAGCACATCCCAATGCGCCGCGCCGGTCACCGCGGTAAAGGCCGACGGCGCGGTGATCAACTCCGCACCGGCAGCACGTAATTCGCTGTACAGCTCCGGGAAGCGCAGGTCGTAACACACCGTCAGGCCGACTCGGCCAACGGGAGTGTCCGCCACCACCACGCCACTGCCATAAGCATAGTCATCGGACTCGCGATAACGTCCACGATTGTCCGCCACGTCTACGTCGAACAAGTGCAGCTTATCGTAGCGCGCCACTGTCTCGCCCTGATCGTTCACCAACAACGAGCAGGCGTGCACTTTGGCCGTCGGTTGATCCACCGGCGGCAACGGCAATGTGCCGGCCACTATCCATAACTTGAGGTCGCGGGCGGTCTGTTTCAACCATGGCAGGATCGGACCTTCGCCCAACGCCTCGGCGCGGCCGATGTCGGCAATGTCGCGACGGCCCATGGCGGCGAAGTTTTCCGGCAGCACGGCAAGCACAGCGCCACCGGCCGCTGCCTGCTCGAGGAGCCGACGGGCCTGGGCCAGATTGGCCAGCACATCGCTCTGGCTGACCATTTGAATCACCGCTACAGACATGGCGCGTTCCTTAATGGATAGGGGTCCATGCTACTCCATAGCCCTTGGGAGTGCCTTTTCAAAAAAACCTGTGATTCTTTTGTAGGAGCGAGCTTGCTCGCGATGGTCGCGAACGATAACGCGTGCTTGCGGGACACACGCGGTGCTCTCCGGCCCATCGCGAGCAAGCTCGCTCCTACACGGCAATAGTCAAAAAGGCTTGTCGTAGGTGATTTTCGGCTCTTTCCACGGACCTTTGACGGTGTACTTCACGGTGGCGAAACGCGCCACACTGTCGCCGATCAGCTTATCGATCAAGAACAGTGCGCCGCCGATGGCCGGCGCACCGACGATCAGCGCGGCAAGCGGCAGGTTGTTGGTCACCGGCAAGGTCACCAGCAACTTGGCATCGATCTGATCGCCTACCAGGTTCAGGGTGCCGTTGAGCTCGACATTGCTCGAAGGGCCCGTCATCTGAATCGGCTCACGGGTCACGTAAACCCCGTTGGTCCCGACGAGCAGCCCTTTAACACGGTCATAACTCAGGCCTTTGCCAAACAGGTCAGAGAAATCCAGGCGCAGACGGCGACCGATGGAGTTGAAGTTGAGCAGGCCAAACACCCGCAACGCCTGAGCGCTGCCTTCGACTTCGACAAACTGGCCTTTATTCATCGATGCATCGAGCGTCCCGGAGAAACGCTTGCTGGCCAACCAGGCCGGCGATCCGGGCCAGCGACCGTCAACATCCATACGGAAACTTTCGCTGGTAACGCTCGGCGCAAACCCCCAGCCCTTCAGTACATCCGCGAGGTTCTTGCCGCTGATTCGACCCTTGTACCAACTGCTGGAGCTGCCAGGCACGCCTTCCCAGCCGCCACTGCCCTGCAAGAGAATGCCTTTGAGGCCCATGTCCAAATTATTGAGGGCAATACCCTTGGCGGTCGGACGAATCTTGAGCGACCAGGCGCCGACGAGGTCCTGCCCCTGAAACAGTTGATTGATGACGATATCCATCGCCGGGATCTTCGTCGGGTCCACTGTGGCCAATGGGTCCGGTGAGTTTTCATCGGCCAGGACCTTTGGGTCCGGTGCCGGCAAGCGCACGTATTGCAGATTGATCGTAATCGGCACGGCCTTCGCGTCGGGGAGGCCGACACTGCCCTTGGCCTGCTGGCTGTCGAGCTGCAACGTCCACGCGGCCGGTTTACGGGTCAACTGAACCGATGCCTGATCAAGCGTAGTGCCCAAAGCGGTGAGCTTGCCGACCTTGAGGTCCGCGCCACTGAGCAACTGCTTGGCGTTACCGCCCGGATCCTGACCGGCGTACTTGTCCACCAGGTCTTTCCACGGCCCGACATCCAGCTCCGACAGCACGCCGCGCACCCGCAAGCCTTTGCTGCCGGGCAGCACGGCACTTCCGCCGCCCAGGAACAACTCACCGCGACCGTCGGCGAAGTTGCCCGTCGGGGCGGCAAACGTGAAGTCTGCCAGTTCGCCGTAATTGACCCAGTAGCGCCGCTCCGGCCCTTGCAGGGTCATACGGAACGTCGTGTTGCGCCCTGCATTGGCCGACATGCCAAAGGGCGCTGGCAAATCGACCACCACCCCTTTGAGGTTGGAGCTGACCATCAACTGGCTGTCGGCGCCATCCAGGTTCAGCTGGAGCTGATACGGGATCAGCCCGGAGACTGGCAATGGTTGAGTGACGCTCAACCAGTCAGTGAGTTTCTTGACCTCAACCTGACCGGAGGCCGTGACACGGGTCTTGATGTTGCCCGCGCTGCCATCGGCGAAAATCTGTGCCGTGACGGGCTTATCGAAGGCGCGCGCGCTGATGTTCTGCCCGCTCAAGCCCTTGGCGCTGTCGAAACGGAAATCGCCCTTGAGCTGCGTCAGCTCCAGCGGTGGCTCGGCCAGCTTCAAACGCGCCTTGGCGGTCTTGAAGTCGACGAGAATCTTCGGCTGTTCGCCTTTGGCCAGTGGAATATCCAGTTTCAGCTTGCCTTGCAGATCGCCCTCGCCTTCCCACCCGGCAAATGTATCGGCAGTACCGATCGGCGCTTCCTGCAGAATTTTCAGGCCATCCCCCAAACCGCCAGCGAACGCGCCATCGAGGAACAGATGGCTACTCTGCCCGGCCGGAACATGGGGAATGTTGACGTAAATGTCGCGAACCTGGGTATCGAGCAACTGGCCTTTGCTGGCCAGAATCCGCACGCCACTGTCTTCAACAAACACGTCACCCGAGACTTTGCTGACATGCGGCCAGCCCGGTTGAAACGCCAGTTCGGCATCGTGAACCTTGAAGAACAGGCTGATGCTGCGGTCTGTATCTGCGGCGCCGTGGTTCAGCGAACCTTGGTACTGGAAGAACCCTTCGTCCACCGCACCTTTGAGAATCGCTGTACGCAACCATTCGTCCAATGCCGGGCTGAGAACGGCCGGAAGGTACTTGGCGGTGTAACGGCCGTCGCCGTCGACCATACCGACCCGCAGGTCCATGTAGTCTTCCTGGGTGTGATCGAAGTGCAGACGGATCAGGAAGTCGCCAGCAATCTTGCCCTCTTCGCCCAGCACCTTCAGGTACGGCGCGATCAGGGTGAAGCCTTCTTTATCGAGCTTCCAGGTCAACCGGGCATTGGCCTGAATGTATTGCCATGGCTTGGCGAAGATCGGGTCCAGATGGAGGACAAAGTCTTTGCTGTCCATGCGCAGCTCGCCCTTGCCAAGGTCACCACTGATGCTGCCGCTGACATTTCGGGCCGCCGGTGCACCGTGATAGGCATCGAAACCGACCCGATCCAGATTGGCGGCAAAGCTGAACTGGCTGTCATCGGAGGCATTGGGCCGGATGTCGATAAGGACATTGCGCAGTCCACCCGTCACTTTCAAGTGCTCGACTGCGGTGGCAACACCCGAGGGCAGCGGCCCCAAGGCATTCAATAGAGGCGTGAGCGGCGTGAGATCGAAGCGATCGGCTTGCAGATGCCAAAGCTCGTCTGTCTTGTCGGTGGCCAGGCTTTGTTTGAATTGCAGATGCGATTCCCAACGGGTATCGCCGAAGTTCATGGCCAACGAATCCAGCGTCACCAGCACCCCTTCGGAACTGCGCTGGAAATAACCGTTGAGCGCCAGGTTGTTGATCTGGATCGGCTTGCGCTCGTCGTAGGCACCCTTGAGCTGCGGCGCATTCAAGCGGATCGCGGCGCTTTGCACGGCACCCTTGCTCCAGTTCACCCAGAGCTCGCCACCGGCCTTGATCTCGGAAAAACGCCATTGCTGAGTGAGCCGCTCCGGCAACCATTTCGACCAGTCGCTTTGTGGCAGGCTCAGGTACGCATCGGCCTCGCCGTCCTTCCACTCGCTGGCGCGAATGCGGGTACGCAGACTCACCGCCACCGGTTGGCCGTCGGGCAGCGTCAACCGGGCATCGAGACGCTGACGGGTGGCGCCGGTTTTCAGGTTGAGCCCCACATACGTCAGGGTCAGTGGCGACTGATCCAACGGCTGCAAGGTAACCTGGCTATCGAGCACCGATAGCTGCTGAACCATCTGCAGGCCATTGAGCAGTTGTTCCGGGTTCAGCGGCTGATCCTGCTGCACCGGCAAACCTTCCAGCGCCCAATGACCCTCTTCGCCTTCCTTGAGGCTGATCTTCAGGCCGTTGAGCTCCAGGTGTGCAATGCGCACTTCGCGCGCCAGCAGGCTGGCCCAAAGATCCGGCACCGCGCGCACCTGATCCAGGCGCAGCGCATTGACGCCCTCACCGACCGTTACGTCGTGAGCCAGCAAAATCGGCGCGAAGCCACTCCAGTTACCTTCCAGCTTGCCGATTTGCAACGGCATGCCCAAGGCAGTGGCGGCCCCGGTCTCGACTTCTGCACGGTACTCGGCCACCAGCGGCGTCAGCTCTCGGCCGAGGCTGACGTACAACGCCATCAACACCAGTGCCAACGCGCAGAGGCCCAGACCCCAGCGGGTCAGTGCGGCCAGAATGCGTGTCAGACGTTCCATGTCAGGTGGCTCCCATGGCAAAAATGTTGCAAAAAGCTGAAGCCAGCCGTTTCAGTCGAGTTAAAACACAACGATTCAGAGCAGCACCACGTCGTACTGTTCCTGGGAATACATGGTTTCCACCTGGAACCGAATAGTGCGTCCGATAAAGCCTTCGAGCTCAGCGACGTTGCCGGATTCTTCATCGAGCAAACGGTCGACAACTTTCTGGTTCGCCAATACACGATAGCCTTCCGCCTGATAGGCGCGAGCCTCGCGGAGGATTTCTCGGAAAATCTCGTAGCAGACGGTTTCCGGCGTCTTCAGTTTGCCGCGGCCCTGGCAACAGCTGCAGGGTTCGCACAGCACTTGCTCAAGGCTTTCGCGGGTGCGCTTGCGGGTCATCTGCACCAGGCCCAACTCGGTAATGCCGATGATGTTGGTCTTGGCGTGATCGCGCTCCAGCTGCTTCTCGAGCGTACGCAGCACCTGGCGCTGATGTTCTTCATCTTCCATGTCGATGAAGTCGATGATGATGATCCCGCCCAGGTTACGCAGACGCAATTGTCGAGCGATGGCGGTCGCGGCTTCGAGGTTGGTCTTGAAGATAGTTTCTTCGAGGTTGCGATGACCGACGAACGCGCCCGTGTTGACATCAATGGTGCTCATGGCTTCTGCCGGATCGACCACCAGATACCCGCCGGACTTCAGTGGGACTTTACGCTCCAGGGCCTTCTGGATTTCGTCTTCGACGCCGTACAAATCAAAAATCGGGCGCTCGCCCGGATAGTGTTCAAGACGATCGGCAATTTCCGGCATCAATTCGGCGACGAACTGCGTGGTTTTCTGGAACGTTTCCCGGGAGTCGATCCGGATTTTCTCGATCTTCGGACTCACCAGGTCACGCAAGGTGCGCAGCGCCAGGCCGAGGTCCTCGTAGATCACGCTCGGCGCGCTGATGGTCAGGATCTGGGCGTTGATCTGGTCCCACAGACGGCGCAGGTAGCGGATGTCCATCAGGATCTCATCGGCTCCCGCACCCTCGGCGGCGGTACGCAGGATGAAACCGCCGGCTTCCTTGATGCCCTCTTGGGCCACGCAGTCGGTGACCACTCGCTTGAGGCGTTCACGCTCGGCCTCGTCTTCGATCTTCAGCGAAATGCCGACATGGGCGGTGCGCGGCATATACACCAGATACCGCGACGGAATCGACAGCTGAGTCGTCAGGCGCGCGCCTTTGGAGCCGATCGGGTCCTTGGTGACTTGCACCACCAGGCTTTGGCCTTCATGAACCAGTGCGCTGATGCTCTCTACCGCCGGGCCTTCGCGCAGGGAAATTTCCGAGGCATGAATAAAGGCGGCGCGGTCCAGGCCGATGTCGACGAACGCCGCCTGCATGCCGGGTAATACCCGCACGACCTTGCCTTTATAGATGTTGCCGACGATCCCGCGCTTTTGCGTGCGCTCGACATGGACCTCTTGCAGGACACCGTTTTCAACCACCGCCACGCGCGATTCCATCGGCGTGATGTTGATCAGGATCTCTTCACTCATGGCAGGGTCTCGTTCAGGCATATTCACGGTAATGGCCGCATCTGGTCAGTACGACGCTTAACGCGCGTTAAGGGTTTGCCAACAGGGTATGCCGAAATGGCCGAGCAGCTCGAAGGTTTCGCACAGCGGCAATCCCACCACCGCCGAATAGCTGCCATTGAGCCCGGCGACAAACACCGCGCCCAGTCCTTGAATGCCATAGCCGCCAGCCTTGTCTCGCGGTTCGCCGCTGGCCCAGTAGGCCGCTGCTTCCTCAGCGCTGATCTGGCGAAAACGCACCAGACTGCGCACCACCCGAGATTCGCAACGCTCACCGTCGAGCACCGCAATGGCCGTCAGGACTTCGTGTTCATGACCGGACAACATCATCAGCATGGCGCACGCGTCAGCTTCATCAACCGGTTTGCCGAGAATTTTTCCATTCAGCACCACCGCAGTGTCGGCGCCCATTACGCAAAAATCTGCAACGGACACGACCGTGCCGCGTCCGGCCTCGGCCTTGCCGCGCGCCAGGCGCTCGACATAGGCCGCAGGGGATTCTTGAGTCAAAGGGGTTTCATCGATGTCCGCGCTGATGACGGAGAACGGCACGCCGATCTGCGTGAGCAGTTCACGCCGACGCGGCGAGCCTGAGGCGAGGTACAGCTGTTTCATCAAGACATCTCCCTTGTCGAGGTGCGGGCAAATGCCTGACCGAATTAATTGATTTTGTAGCGTCGACGCAAACCACGCAAACCGTAACTAACCCAAGGCCAGAGCAACGCGCTGACCAGCGCAGGCAACACCAGCGCCAGTGTCGGCTGACGATTGCCCGTCAGGGCGCTCAACCAGAGTTGAGCAAGCTGCGCGAGGCCGAAAATCACCAGGATCACCAGGCTCTGTTGCCACATCGGGAACATGCGCAGGCGCTGTTGCAACGACAGCACCAGGAACGTAATGAGTGTCAGGATCAACGCGTTCTGCCCCAGCAGCGTGCCGTAGAGCACGTCTTCAGCCAGGCCCAGGCACCACGCGGTGACCATGCCGACTTTCTGTGGCAAGGTCAGCGCCCAGAACGCCAGCAGCAAGGCCAGCCATAGCGGGCGGAGGATTTCCATGAATTGCGGCAGCGGCGAAACGCTGAGCAGCAGGCCGACGGCAAACGTCAGCCAGACCATCCAGCCGTTTCGGGATGAAGTAGCACCCGGCATTATTCTCGTCCCCCAGTAGTAGCCGGCGCGGAGACAGGCGGTTTGGCAGCGGGCTTGGCGGCAGCGGGTTGTGCTGCCGGCGGCTTGGCCGACGCAGGTGGCTTGGTCGCGGCAGGTTTCGCAGCGCCATGAGTGGCCGCCGGCTTGGCCGGGGCGGTAACGGCAGGTGCAGCAGGTGCGGCTGCCGGAGCCGCTGGTGCCGGAGCGGCAGCCGGGACGAGGGCCGGTTTCGGCACGGTCGCCGGGATGACCGGCCCACCGCCGTGCTGGTCCAGCGCTTCCTGAGCCTGGGCGGCTTCGTTGGCACGCTCTTCGGCGGTGCGGCCATCGCTGAACACCAGCAGCAGGTAACGGCTGCGGTTAAGTGCGGCAGTCGGCACGGCGCGGACAATGGCAAACGGCTGACCGGAATCGTGGATCACTTCCTTGACCGTCGCCACCGGGTAACCCGCCGGGAAACGCTGACCCAAGCCAGAGCTGACCAGCAGATCGCCTTCCTTGATATCGGCAGTGTCGGCAACATGGCGCAGTTCGAGACGTTCCGGGTTGCCGGTGCCGCTGGCAATCGCCCGCAGACCGTTGCGGTTCACCTGCACCGGAATGCTGTGAGTGGTGTCGGTCAGCAGCAGTACGCGGGAGGTGTACGGCATCAACTCGACCACCTGCCCCATCAAGCCACGGGCATCGAGCACCGGCTGACCGAGGACCACGCCGTCGCGTTCACCTTTATTGATGATGATGCGATGGGTGAAGGGATTGGGGTCCATGCCGATCAATTCGGCCACTTCGACCTTTTCGTTGACCAGCGCGGAGGAATTGAGCAACTCGCGCAGCCGAACGTTCTGCTCGGTGAGGGCCGCCAGCTTTTGCATGCGTCCCTGCAATAGCAGGTTTTCGGTTTTGAGTTTTTCGTTTTCGGCAACGAGCTCGGTACGACTGCCAAATTGGCTGGCCACACCTTGCCATAGCCGCTGCGGCAGGTCGGTGATCCAGTAAGACTGCATCAGCACCAGCGACATCTGGCTACGCACTGGCTTGAGCAGTGTGAAGCGGGCATCGACCACCATCAGCGCGACCGATAGCACGACCAGCACTAATACGCGCACGCCCAATGAGGGGCCTTTGGTGAAAAGCGGTTTAATAAGCCGCTCCTCCCAGGCAAATGTGTTCTTTATTCATACGGCATCAAACCGGCCTGGATGCAGACTGACAGAAGATAAACGCCAACAGGCAGCACTGCAAAGTGCTGCCCGCGCGCTCAACAGCATAGGTGCACCGGGCGAGATCACTCGCTCGACAGCAGGTCCATGGTGTGTTTATCCATCATTTCCAATGCACGGCCACCGCCGCGAGCAACGCAGGTCAGCGGGTCTTCGGCAACGATGACCGGCAGACCGGTTTCCTGGGCCAGCAGCTTGTCGAGGTCGCGCAGCAAGGCGCCACCACCGGTCAGCACCAAACCACGCTCGGCGATATCGGAAGCCAGTTCCGGAGGCGATTGCTCCAGTGCACTTTTCACAGCCTGAACGATGGTGGCCAGGGACTCTTGCAGAGCTTCCAGCACTTCATTGGAGTTCAGGGTGAATGCGCGTGGAACGCCTTCAGCCAGGTTACGGCCACGCACGTCGACTTCGCGAACTTCGCCGCCCGGGTAGGCCGTACCGATTTCCTGTTTGATGCGCTCGGCGGTGGATTCGCCGATCAGGCTGCCGTAGTTACGACGCACGTAAGTGATGATCGCTTCGTCGAAACGGTCGCCGCCAACCCGTACGGATTCGGCGTAGACCACACCGTTCAGGGAGATCAGTGCGATTTCAGTGGTACCGCCACCGATATCGACAACCATCGAACCGCGCGCTTCTTCAACCGGCAGGCCGGCACCGATCGCAGCGGCCATTGGCTCTTCGATCAGGAACACTTCACGGGCACCGGCACCGAGGGCCGATTCACGGATGGCACGACGCTCAACCTGGGTGGATTTGCACGGAACGCAGATCAGCACGCGAGGGCTAGGCTGCAGGAAGCTGTTTTCGTGAACCTTGTTGATAAAGTACTGCAGCATCTTTTCGCAGACGCTGAAGTCGGCGATCACGCCGTCTTTCATCGGACGAATGGCAGCGATGTTGCCTGGCGTTCGGCCGAGCATGCGCTTGGCCTCGGTGCCGACAGCAACGACACTTTTCTGGTTACCGTGTGTCCGAATAGCCACAACGGAGGGCTCATTCAGGACGATACCGCGCTCGCGCACGTAAATAAGGGTGTTGGCAGTGCCCAGGTCAATGGAAAGATCGCTGGAAAACATGCCACGCAGTTTCTTGAACATGGGAAAGGGACCCTAGGCAACGCGTGGGTAAAAAAGTGCGGCAAACTCTAACAACGACAGGGATTTTGGGCAAGGCGCCAATATGTTAAATTGGCCGCTTTTCTGTGCACCAACCCCCACAATCGCGGCCTTATGACCGTAGAAATGCGGTAGTGTTCCGACAATCTAACACACGGACGCCGTCCGTTCTGTTTTCCACTGGAGATTCCCATGGCGCTTGAACGCTCCGACGTGGAAAAAATCGCTCATCTGGCCTGCCTTGGCCTCAATGATGCCGATCTTCCACACATCACTTCGGCCCTGAACAGCATTCTCGGGCTGGTCGACGAAATGCAGGCGGTCAATACCGACGGTATCGAACCGCTCGCCCACCCACTGGAAGCCAGCCAGCGCCTGCGTGCAGACGTCGTGACCGAGACCAATCATCGCGAGGCTTATCAGTCCATCGCGCCATCGGTCGAAAACGGCCTGTACCTGGTTCCGAAAGTCATCGACTAAAGGGAAAGAGCCTGCAATGCATCAATTGACTCTGGCCGAGATCGCTCGCGGACTCGCCGATAAAAAGTTTTCTTCCGAAGAGCTGACCAAGGTCCTGCTGGCGCGTATCGCCCAGCTCGATCCGCAGCTCAACAGCTTCATCAGCCTCACCGAAGACCTGGCGCTCCAGCAGGCGAAAGCCGCTGACGCACGCCGGGCCAATGGTGAGAGCGGCGCCCTGCTCGGCGCGCCGATCGCCCACAAAGACCTGTTCTGCACTCAGGGCATCCGCACCAGCTGCGGCTCGAAGATGCTCGACAACTTTAAAGCCCCGTACGACGCCACCGTGGTTGCCAAGCTGGCCGCAGCGGGCGCGGTAACGCTCGGCAAGACCAACATGGACGAATTCGCCATGGGTTCGGCCAACGAGTCGAGCTACTACGGCGCCGTGAAAAACCCGTGGAACCTCGAACACGTTCCGGGCGGTTCCTCCGGCGGCTCTGCGGCTGCCGTTGCCGCTCGTCTGTTGCCGGCGGCCACCGGCACCGACACGGGCGGTTCGATCCGTCAGCCCGCTGCACTGACCAACCTCACCGGCCTCAAACCGACGTACGGTCGTGTTTCGCGCTGGGGCATGATCGCTTATGCCTCCAGCCTCGATCAGGGCGGCCCGTTGGCTCGCACTGCCGAAGACTGCGCCATCCTGTTGCAAGGCATGGCCGGTTTCGACCCACAGGACTCCACCAGCATCGACGAGCCGGTGCCTGATTACAGCGCCAGCCTCAACGGTTCGTTGCAAGGCCTGCGCATCGGCGTGCCGAAGGAATACTTCAGCGCCGGTCTTGACTCGCGCATCGCCGAGCTGATCCACAACAGCGTCAAGGAGCTGGAAAAGCTCGGCGCCGTGGTCAAGGAAATCAGCCTGCCGAACATGCAGCACGCCATTCCTGCGTACTACGTGATCGCCCCGGCGGAAGCCTCGTCCAACCTGTCGCGTTTCGACGGCGTGCGTTTCGGCTACCGCTGCGAAGACCCGAAAAACCTGATCGACCTGTACAAACGTTCCCGTGGCGAAGGTTTCGGCCCGGAAGTACAGCGCCGGATCATGGTCGGTGCCTACGCGCTGTCGGCCGGTTACTACGACGCCTACTACCTGAAGGCGCAGAAGATCCGCCGCCTGATCAAGAACGACTTCATGGCTGCGTTTAATGAGGTCGACATCATCCTCGGCCCAACCACACCGAACCCGGCCTGGAAGCTCGGCGCCAAGAACAGCGACCCGGTCGCTGCGTACCTGGAAGACGTCTACACCATCACCGCCAACCTCGCGGGTCTGCCGGGCTTGTCCATGCCCGCCGGTTTCGTCGACGGACTGCCGGTTGGTGTACAGCTGCTTGCCCCGTATTTCCAGGAAGGTCGCCTGTTGAACGTTGCCCACCAGTATCAGCTCAATACTGACTGGCACACCCGCACCCCAACCGGCTTCTGAGGAGAAACACATGCAATGGGAAGTCGTGATCGGGCTGGAGATTCATACCCAGCTCACCACCCGGTCGAAAATCTTTTCCGGTAGTTCCACTACGTTCGGCTCCGAGCCGAACACCCAGGCCAGCCTGGTAGACCTGGGCATGCCCGGCGTACTACCGGTGCTGAACCAGGAAGCGGTGCGCATGGCGGTGATGTTCGGTCTCGCCATCGATGCCGAGATCGGCCAGCACAACGTGTTCGCCCGTAAAAACTATTTCTACCCGGACCTGCCGAAGGGCTACCAGATCAGCCAGATGGAATTGCCGATCGTCGGCAAGGGCCACCTGGACATCGCCCTGGAAGACGGCACGGTCAAACGCGTCGGCATCACCCGCGCGCACCTGGAAGAAGACGCCGGTAAAAGCCTGCACGAAGAATTCACCGGTGCCACCGGCATCGACCTGAACCGTGCCGGCACACCGTTGCTGGAAATCGTTTCCGAGCCGGACATGCGCAGCGCCAAGGAAGCCGTGGCTTACGTCAAGGCGGTCCACGCGCTGGTGCGCTACCTCGGCATCTGCGACGGCAACATGGCCGAAGGCTCGCTGCGTTGCGACTGCAACGTGTCGATCCGTCCAAAGGGCCAGGCCGAATTCGGCACGCGCTGCGAGATCAAGAACGTCAACTCGTTCCGGTTCATCGAGAAGGCGATCAACACCGAAGTACAGCGTCAGATCGAACTGATCGAAGACGGCGGCAAGGTGATCCAGCAGACCCGCCTGTACGATCCAAACAAGGACGAAACCCGGCCGATGCGCAGCAAAGAGGAAGCCAACGACTACCGTTACTTCCCGGATCCGGACCTGCTGCCAGTGGTCATCGAAGACTCGTTCCTCAACGACGTGCGCGCCACCCTGCCGGAATTGCCACCGCAGAAACGCGAGCGCTTCCAGGCGCAGTTCGGTCTGTCGGTCTACGACGCCAGCGTCCTGGCCACCAGCCGCGAGCAAGCCGATTACTTCGAGAAAGTCGTGAGCATCGGCGGCGACGCCAAACTGGCGGCCAACTGGGTAATGGTTGAGCTGGGAAGCCTGTTGAACAAGCAGGGCCTGGACATCGACCAATCGCCGGTCTCGGCCGAGCAACTGGGCGGCATGCTGCTGCGCATCACCGACAACACCATCTCCGGCAAGATCGCCAAAGTGGTGTTTGAAGCCATGGCCAACGGCGAAGGCAGCGCGGACGAGATCATCGACAAGCGCGGCCTGAAGCAAGTCACCGACACAGGCGCGATCTCGGCGGTGCTGGATGAAATGCTCGCGGCCAACGCGGAACAGGTTGAACAATACCGCGCGGCAGACGAAGCCAAACGCGGCAAGATGTTCGGCTTCTTCGTCGGCCAGGCCATGAAAGCCTCCAAAGGCAAGGCCAACCCGCAACAGGTTAACGAACTGCTGAAAAGCAAGCTCGAAGGCTGATGAGCATGGAGCCAGATTTAATGCCTGGCTCAAATCCTTGTAGGAGCGAGCTTGCTCGCGATGGAGTGTCAGCCGACATCAACTTAGCTGACACACCATCGCAAGCAAGCTTGCTCCTACAGTTGTTTCGGGGAACCCTACTATGAAGCGTCTACTTGGCGCCTGCGCCCTGCTCTCGCTGCTTGCCGGTTGTGCGAGTAACGAAACCGTCGATCCGCACGGCTATGACAAGACCGGCATGGCCTCGTATTACGGCGCCAAACACCAAGGCAAACGCACCGCCAGCGGCGAGCGTTTCGACAAAAATTCCCTGACCGCCGCCCATCGCCAGTTGCCATTCGGCACGCGGGTGAAGGTCACCAACCTTAATAACGACAAATCCTGCGTGGTCCGCATCAATGACCGTGGCCCGCACACTCGTGGCCGTCTGATCGATCTGTCCCATGAAGCCGCACAACGCCTGGGCATGCTGGGCAGCGGCACCGCACGGGTTCGTGTGCAAGCCCTCGACAACTGACCGCCGGAGCCCCGACTATTTTCGGACTTGCCGATATACCGCTGCTCAGCGTGATTGAATTGCTCTGCGGCTTGTTTCTACTGATCGCCGGCGCCGAGCTGATGGTGCGCGCCGCCGTGCGCCTGGCCGCGCGCCTGCATGTGCGGCCGCTGATCATCGGCCTGACGATTGTCGCCCTCGGCAGCAGCGCACCGCAAATGGCAGTCAGCCTGCAAGCCACCCTGGCGCAAAACGCCGACATCGCCGTCGGCAGTGTGATCGGCAGCAGCATTTTCAATATCCTTGTCACCCTCGGACTCTCGGCGCTGATCATTCCGCTACGGGTTTCACGGCAATTGGTGCGCCTGGATATACCGCTGATGATCGGCGCCAGCCTGCTGGTGTTCGTTCTGGCGTGGAATGAAGAACTGACCCGGACGGACGGCATGATTCTGCTGGCCGCCCTGGCGCTGTATCTGGGCTTGTTGCTGCGTCAGTCACGGCATTCGGCCCGCCCGCAATCCAGCCATCAGGACAGCCCCCAAGTGCCCTGGGTCAGCAGTCTGCTGATGATCATCGGCGGACTGGCGATGCTGATCTACGCCGGACACTTGTTGTTGGGCGCGGCGGTTTCGGTCGCCACCGACCTGGGACTATCGGAAAGGATCATCGGCCTGACCATCGTCGCCGTCAGCACCTCACTGCCGGAATTGGCCACCTCGTTGATCGCTGCATTGCGCGGTCAACGGGAAATCGCCGTGGGCAACGTGATCGGCAGCAACCTGTTCAATCTCTTGGGCGTGCTCGGCGTGACCGCGCTGATCGCACCGTCGCCGCTGTCGGTATCGCCCAACGCCCTGGATTTCGACCTGCCGGTGATGCTCGGTGTCGCGACGCTGTGCCTGCCGGTGTTCTATTCCGGATACCGGGTGACCCGCGCCGAAGGCCTGCTGTTTTTGGGGTTGTACCTGGCTTACGGTCTGCACGTGGTGTCGTTCACCACCGGCATGCCACTGGCCGGCAAGCTTGAACACCTGATGCTGTTTTTCGTGTTGCCGGCACTGGTGGCGTTTTTGCTGTTCACGTCGCTGCGCGCCTGGCATCACCAACACCACAAGAGGGAATTGCCATGACCGATAACAAAAAGCCCGGCGTTGAAGTGCGCCGCCAAGTGATGGGCGACGCCTTCGTCGACCGTGCACTGGGCAATGCCACCGAGTTCACCCAGCCGCTGCAGGACTTCGTCAATGAACACGCCTGGGGCGGCGTGTGGAATCGCGAGGGCTTGCCGCTGAAAACCCGCAGCCTGATCACCCTCGCCGCGCTGACTGCGCTGAAGTGCCCGCAAGAATTGAAAGGTCACGTGCGGGGTGCGCTAAACAATGGCTGCACCGTGGAAGAGATTCGCGAAGCGCTGCTGCATTGCGCGGTGTACGCCGGCGTACCGGCAGCGATCGATGCGTTTCGGGCGGCGCAGGAAGTGATTGATACTTACCAAAAGCCGGAGTAACCACCGAAATCTGTGCTGAACGTTCTGCCGTCATCGCGGGCAAGCCCGCTCCCACAGGGTCTTTGGTGTTAACACAATTTGAGCAACAAAGAAGATCACTGTGGGAGCGGGCTTGCCCGCGAAGAGGCCCAAAAGAACACCGCAAAATACCGGTCAGATCCACCCACCCCACTGCAACAAAAAGATCCCGAGGTTGGTGGTGACCGCCGCCATCAATGTGGTGATCACGATGATCGCGGCCGCCAGCTCATGATTGCCATTGGCCTGACGGGCCATGACAAAACTGGCTGCAGCGGTCGGGCTGCCGAAGTACAGAAACAGAATTCCCAGCTCCGCCCCACGAAAGCCCCACAGCCACGCCCCCAGAGTCGCCAGCACCGGCAGGCCGATCATCTTCACCAGGCTTGAGCTCAGCGCCATGTTGCCGCTTTTGCGCAACGCCGCCAGCGACAACGTGCCGCCGATACAGATCAGCGCCAACGGCAACGTGGTTTGCGCCAGATATTGGCCAGACGTTTCCAGCCAGCCCGGCAAGCCGATCTTGAAATACGCAAACGGCACCGCCGCAATCACACTGATGATCAACGGGTTGATCATCACACTTTTGAAAATGCTCCACGGATCGGACTTGATCACCGGGCTGTACACCGCCAGCACAATGGTCGACAGCGTGTTGTACAACAGGATCACCAGCGCGGCGAGAATCGCCCCGAGGGAAATCCCGTAATCGCCGTACATGCTCGCGGCCAGCGCGAGACCGATGACGCCGTTGTTACCGCGAAAGGCGCCTTGGGTGTAAATCCCCCTGTCTTCTCGCGGGCACTTCCAGATCGCCCAGCCCCAGGCGATGGCGAAACACACCAGGGTCGCGACCGAGAAATAGATCAGCAGTGCTGGTTGCAACGCGGCGTTCAGGTCGGCATGCAGGATGCCCAGAAACAGCAACGCCGGCATGGTGACGTTGAACACCAGGGCCGACGCCGTGTGGATGAAGTTGTCGTTGATCCAGTCGATGCGCTTGAGCAGCACCCCCAGAAACAGCATGGCGAACACCGGCGCGGTGATGTTCAGGGTTTCTAGGAAGATAGCCAGCATGCCGGGGGGAACCTTGGGTGAGCGTCATTAGGGGGCTAATGATAAGCCACCGGGGACTTCGGTGTCCGGGAGATCGCCTTCGCGAGCAAGCCCGCTCCCACATTGGATTTTCGCCGCGCACACATTTTGTGTTCGACGCCGATCCAAAGTGGGAGCGGGCTTGCTCGCGAAGCAGGCGACGCGGTCTTAAGTGATCGGCGCCGGGTTGAACAAGGTGATGTCGTTATGCAGCTTGTGCTGCTCGGCCCATGTCTGCTTCTTGCCGCTGGCCACGTCCAGGTAGTAGTGGAACAACTCCCACCCAAGATCCTCGATCGAAGCCCGCCCGGTCGCAATCCGCCCGGCATCAATGTCGATCAAATCCGGCCAGCGTTGCGCCAGCTCGGTTCGGGTCGACACCTTCACCACCGGCGCCATGGCCAAACCGTAAGGCGTGCCGCGCCCAGTGGTAAATACATGCAGGTTCATCCCTGCCGCCAACTGCAACGTCCCGCAGACAAAGTCACTGGCCGGGGTCGCGCAGAAAATCAGCCCTTTGCGCTTGAAGCGCTCGCCAGGGCCCAGCACGCCGTTGATGGCGCTGCTGCCGGATTTGACGATCGATCCCAGGGACTTCTCGACAATGTTCGACAACCCGCCCTTCTTGTTCCCCGGCGTGGTGTTGGCGCTGCGATCCGCTTCGCCTTTGGCCAGGTAGCGGTCGTACCAGTCCATTTCCCGCACCAGCTCCTGGGCGACTTCTTTGGTTTCCGCCCGGGAAGTCAGCAGATAGATCGCGTCGCGCACTTCGGTGACTTCGGAAAACATCACCGTCGCGCCAGCCCGCAGCAGCAGGTCCGAAGCGAAACCCAGCGCCGGGTTGGCAGTGATGCCGGAGAACGCATCGCTGCCACCGCACTGCATACCGAGGATCAGCTCGGAGGCCGGCACGGTTTCCCGACGACGTTGATCGAGTTTCTTCAAACGGGTTTCGGCCAACGCCATGATCTGCTCGATCATCTCGGTGAAACCATGACTCGAATCCTGCAAGCGATACAGCCACGGATCGCTCAAATCCACTGAACGGTCGTTCTCGTGCATCACCTGCCCGGCCTGCAATTTCTCGCAGCCCAGGCTGATCACCAACGCTTCGCCCCCCAGGTTCGGGTTGCGTGCCAGGTTGCGCACGGTACGGATCGGGATATAGGCATCGGTGGCGGTGATCGCCACGCCACAGCCGTAACTGTGGGTCAGCGCAACCACGTCATCGACGTTCGGGTACTTGGGCAGCAATTCATCCTTGATGCGCTTGACCGCATGATCGAGCACCCCCGTCACGCACTGAACCGTCGTGGTGATGCCAAGAATGTTGCGCGTGCCGACGGTGCCGTCGGCGTTGCGATACCCCTCGAACGTAAAGCCTTCCAGCGGTGCTTGCGCGACCGGCACTTCGGTGGACAGCGGCAAGCTGTCCAGCGGTGGCGCGGTGGGCATGCGCAATTGATCTTCCTTGACCCAACTGCCGCGCGGAATCGGCTGCAACGCGTAGCCAATGGTCTGGCCGTAACGGATCACCTGGCCACCCTCGGGAATGTCTTCCAGGGTGACCTTGTGGCTCTGTGGCACGAAGTCCACGGTGACCAGCCCGTCCGGAAACTCGGTGCCGGCCGGCACGCCTTGGTCATTGACCACGATCACGACGTTGTCCCGCTCGTGCAGGCGGATGTAGCGCGGCGAGTCGGAATGTTCAATCAACTGCATGACGCCGCTCCTCAGGAATGCGCTTGAGACAATTTGTTGTTTGTTTCAGGACCGCTGACAGGCGGCTCCTGAAGTACCACACGTTTGATCGGGCCGACGATCACCAGGTAGCTGAACACCGCGACCAGTGCGTTGCAACCGACAAACACCAACGCCCATTTGAACGAGCCAGTAGAGCTGATGATGTAGCCGATGACGATCGGGGTGGTGATCGAAGCGATATTGCCGAACATGTTGAACAGGCCACCACTCAAACCGGCAATCTGCTTCGGTGAAGTGTCCGAGACTACCGCCCAGCCCAGCGCACCCACGCCTTTACCGAAGAACGCCAGGGCCATGAAGCCGACGACCATCCATTCAACATCAACGTAGTTGCAGGCAACGATGGTGGTCGACAGTAACAAACCGCCGATGATCGGCGCCTTGCGGGCGAACGTCAGGGAGCGGCCCTTGCGCAGTAAATAGTCGGAAATGATCCCGCCGAGCACGCCGCCAATGAACCCGCAGATCGCCGGCAACGAAGCAATGAAACCCGCCTTGAGGATCGTCATGCCGCGCTCTTGCACCAGATAAACCGGGAACCAGGTCAGGAAAAAATAAGTGATGCCGTTGATGCAGTATTGGCCCAGGTACACGCCGAGCATCATGCGGTTGGTGAGCAACTGACGCACGTAATCCCACTTCGGGCCGTCGGCGCGCTTGCCGTTGCCATTACTTTTGTCCTGATCCATGTCCACCAGACCGCCGTTGTCGGCGATGTGCTTGAACTCGGCCTCGTTGATCATTGGGTGTTGGCGGGGACTGTGGATAACCTTCAGCCAGATCAGCGAGAACACAACACCGATGCCGCCCATGACGACGAACACATGCTGCCAGCCGAAGGTGTAGACGATCCAGCCCATCAGCGGTGCAAACAACACGGTCGCGAAGTATTGAGCCGAGTTGAAGATCGCCGACGCGGTACCGCGTTCAGCCGTCGGGAACCAGGCCGCCACAATGCGTGCGTTGCCAGGGAACGATGGCGCTTCGGCCAGGCCCACCAGGAAGCGCAGCATGAACAGCGCAACGATCGCCGTCGACATCCCAAACTCGCCGACATAACCCTGCAGCACGGTGAACAACGACCAGGTGAAAATGCTCAGCGCATACACTTTTTTCGAGCCAAAACGGTCCAGCAACCAGCCACCGGGAATTTGCCCGGCCACGTAGGCCCAACCGAACGCAGAGAAAATATAACCGAGGGTGACCGCGTCGATGCCGAGGTCTTTTTGCAGACTGGAGCCCGCAATCGCGATAGTGGCCCGGTCGGCGTAGTTGATCGTGGTCACCAGAAACAGCATGAGCAAAATCAAATAGCGGACGTGGGTCGGCTTGGTCGCTTGCATGGTAGATGTACTCCCACTGATTATTTTTATGCGGGTAATAACGGTGTTTTTTGTAGGAGCGAGCTTGCTCGCGATGGAGGTCAACGATGACGCGGGGCATCAGGTTTACCGCCGCGACCTCACGACCATCGCGAGCAAGCTCGCTCCTACAGGGAGATTGCGTTTACGAGCCGATGTAGCTGGTTTTCACCACGGTGTAGAACTCTTGCGCGTAGCGACCTTGCTCGCGGGATCCATAGGATGAACCTTTGCGCCCACCGAAGGGAACGTGGTAATCCACGCCCGCCGTCGGCAGATTGACCATCACCATCCCGGCCTGGGAGTGACGTTTGAAGTGGTTGGCGTACTTCAGCGACGTCGTGGCGATGCCCGCCGACAGACCGAATTCGGTGTCGTTGGCCATGGCCAGCGCGGCGTCGTAATCGGCGACGCGAACGACGTTGGCCACCGGGCCAAAAATCTCTTCGCGACTGATGCGCATCGCGGCTTCACTGTCGGCAAACAGCGTTGGCGCGAGGTAGTAGCCTTCGGTTTCGCAGGTCACCAAACCACCGCCGCTGACCAGTCGCGCACCTTCGGACTGGCCGATGTCGATGTACTTCAGGTCCTGTTCAAGCTGCGCCTGGGAAACCACTGGACCGATGTCGGTACCGGTTTTCAGAGCGTGACCGACCTTGATCGACTTCATGCGCTCAGCCATGGCGTCGACGAACCGGTCGTGGATGCCGGCGGTGACGATGAAGCGGCTCGATGCGGTGCAACGCTGACCGGTGGAATAGAACGCGCTCTGTACCGACAGCTCGACCGCTTGCTTGAGGTCGGCGTCGTCGAGAATGATCTGTGGGTTCTTACCACCCATTTCCAACTGAACCTTGGCCTGGCGCGAGACACAGCTAACGGCGATCTGACGACCCACACCGACGGAACCGGTGAAGCTGATGCCATCCACTTTCGGGCTCTGAACCAGTGCATCGCCAACCACTCGACCGCTGCCCATCACCAGGTTGAACACGCCGGCCGGGAAGCCTGCGCGGGAGATGATGTCGGCCAGCGCCCAGGCACAACCCGGAACCAGATCAGCCGGTTTCAGTACGACGCAATTGCCGTAGGCCAGGGCCGGGGCGATTTTCCACGCCGGGATTGCAATCGGGAAGTTCCACGGAGTGATCAGGCCAACAACGCCCAGCGCTTCGCGAGTCACTTCAACGTTCACACCCGGACGTACCGATGGCAGGTAGTCGCCGGACAGACGCAGGCATTCACCGGCGAAAAACTTGAAGATGTTACCGGCGCGAGTCACTTCGCCGATGGCTTCAGGCAGGGTTTTGCCCTCTTCCCGAGCCAGCAAGGTGCCGAGCTCTTCGCGGCGGGAGAGGATTTCAGTGCCGACTTTGTCCAGTGAATCGTGACGAGCCTGAATACCTGAAGTCGACCAGGCCGGGAACGCGGCGCGCGCGGCGTCGATGGCGGCATGGACCTGAGCCAGATCGGCTTTGGCGTATTCACCGATGGTATCGGTCAGCTCGGACGGGTTGATGTTGCTGCAATATTCACTGCCGGCAACCCATTCACCGTTGATGTAGTTATCGAAACGCTTTGCATCTGCCACGGGCTTTCCCCTAAAAAGAAGTCCTCACGCAAAAAGCCGCTGATTGCTCAGCGGCCCTGTTTAATCAGTGTTATTGCGCGCCTTGCTTGTCGATCAGCGCGGCGAGCATTTCGTACTCTTCGCCCGTCAGATCGGTCAGCGGTGCACGCACAGGGCCTGCGTCATAGCCAACAATTTTTGCCCCGGCCTTGACGATGCTCACCGCGTAGCCGGCTTTGCGGTTCCGGATGTCCAGGTACGGCAGGAAGAAGTCGTCGATAATCTTGCCGACGGTGGCGTGATCTTCGCGGGCAATGGCGTGGTAGAAATCCATCGCGGTTTTCGGGATGAAGTTGAACACCGCCGAGGAGTAAACCGGTACGCCCAACGCCTTGTAGGCAGCGGCGTAAACTTCGGCGGTCGGCAAACCACCCAGGTAGCTGAAGCGGTCACCGAGGCGGCGACGGATCGACACCATCAACTCGATATCGCCCAGGCCATCCTTGTAGCCGATCAGGTTCGGGCAGCGCTCGGCCAGACGTTCCAGCAAAGGAGCGGTCAGGCGGCAGACGTTACGGTTGTAAACCACGACGCCGATTTTTACCGATTTGCACACCGCTTCAACGTGGGCGGCAACGCCGTCCTGGCTGGCTTCAGTCAGGTAGTGCGGCAGCAGCAACAGGCCTTTGGCGCCCAGACGCTCGGCTTCCTGCGCGTATTCGATGGCTTGACGAGTAGAACCACCCACACCGGCCAGAATCGGCACGCTGGTTTCGCAGGTGTCGACGGCGGTCTTGATGATTTCCGAATATTCGCTGGCCGCCAGAGAGAAGAACTCACCGGTGCCGCCCGCGGCGAACAACGCCGTGGCGCCGTATGGGGCCAGCCATTCGAGACGCTTGATGTAGCCCGCGCGATGGAAATCGCCCTGAGCATTGAAGTCGGTCACCGGGAAGGACAACAGACCGGAAGAGAGGATGGACTTCAGTTCTTGTGGATTCATTATTCGAACACCCTGGGTAGCAACGTGTGTGAGAAATGCATTCAGCCTGCGGCCGAGTTGTAAGTCATCGTACAACTTAAAATACAACCGTCAACTGCATTTCATCGCTGGGGCGCAAATTTCATTTAGGGAGGGGGTAGAAAAGGCGGGCGTTTAAACTGGTAAACGCCTCGTAGAGGCTGTGCGGCTACAGTGATACGTTGTCGGAAGAGTGGAATTGGATTGAAGTGTTGCGCGAAGGCGGCTTGTCAGTCAATAGAGAACTTAAACTGGAAAACTAGCCGCGCTGCGCCTCGGCCTCTTCATGAGCATGACGCAACCGCTCACGGCTGTTGGTCAGGTGCAATCGCATCGCCGCCCGCGCTGCATCGGAGTCCTGGCGGGCAATCGCGTCGTAAATCTCTTCGTGTTCACGGCTCAGACGATTCATGTAGTGCTGCTGATCGTCATGGGCCAGGCGCGCCGAGTTGAGGCGGGTGCGCGGAATGATGCTGGTGCCCAGGTGGGTCATGATGTCGGTGAAGTAGCGGTTGCCGGTCGCCAGGGCAATTTGCAGGTGGAACTGGAAGTCCGAGGCCACGGCATCGCTGGCGTGGGAGGCGCTTTCATTCAGTGCATCCAGGGCGGCGCGCATCAACGCCAGCTGCTCGGCACTGCGACGTTGCGCCGCGAGGCCGGCGGACTCCACTTCGAGACTGATGCGCAGTTCGAGGATCGCCAACACATCACGCAGGGTCACCACGGTCGCCGGGTCGATCCGGAAACCGCTCGGGCTCGGGGTGTCGAGCACGAAAGTGCCGATGCCGTGGCGGGTTTCCACCTGCCCGGCCGCCTGCAAACGGGAAATCGCTTCGCGCACCACGGTGCGGCTGACGCCATGGGCATCCATGATCGCCGACTCGGTAGGCAATTTGTCGCCGCGCTTGAGGTGGCCGTCGCGGATCTGCTCGGACAGCACCGTCACCAGTTCCTGAGCGAGGCTGCGGCGCTTGCGAGGGAGGCGAGGTGCGTCGATCGGATTTTCCATGGTGAACGTCTTTCTCGAAAAAATCGGCTGAAACCGCATCATATCTCATGCGGGTTGTACGATCACCGTTGACCTACGCTGGGGCTCATGTGAACGCGGAAACCTTGTAGGAGCTGCCGCAGGCTGCGATCTTTTGACTTAGATTTTTAAGATCAAAAGATCGCAGCCTGCGGCAGCTCCTACAGGGATTGTGGTGATCAGGCGGTAACGGCTTGATCCACCAGGTGACCATTGTCGATACGAATGTGCCGCGGATGGAAGCGCTTCAGGCTGCTGCGATGCCCGACGCTGACGATGCTCAGCCCCGGCAATTCATCGATCAACGCCTGATACAGCGACGCTTCGTCCTCTTCATCCATCGCCGAGGTCGCCTCGTCCATGTACAGCCATTGCGGCGCATACAGCAGCGCCCGAGCGAAGGCCAGACGTTGCTGCTCACCCGGCGACAACATGCGCTGCCAGTGATTGGCTTCGTCGAGGCGGGCAACAAGGTGCGGCAGGCGGCACGCTTCCAGCACATGAACGTAGCGCTCGTGCGTATAGGTATCGCCGGTCTGTGGATAACTCAGCACTTCACGCAAGGTGCCAATCGGCAGGTACGGCTTTTGCGGCAGGAACAGGTACCGCGCCGCCGGCAAACGAATGCTGCCATGGCCAGCCGGCCACAAATGCCCCATCGCCCGCAGCAAGGTCGACTTGCCGCTGCCGGAACGGCCGCTGAGCATCACGCGCTCGCCCTCTTCCACCGTCATGTCCGCGCTGGTCAGCAGGTGACGACCATCGGCCAGGTCGAGGCCCAGGTTGTGTATTTTCAGGTCCGAGCCCTGATTCTGTACGTCGATGGCCGGGTGGCGCTCTTCGTTATCGGTCATGGCCTGATGAAAACTCAGCAGACGATCACAGGTGGCGCGCCAGGAGGCGAGGTCCTGGTACGCGCTGATAAACCAGCTGAAACTCTCCTGAACGTTGCCGAACGCCGAGCCGATTTGCATCAGCTCACCGAGTTCGATCTTGCCCGAGAGGTAGCGCGGCGCGGCGACAATGAACGGAAAGATGATGGCGGCCTGGGTGTAACCGGAGGTGAAGAACGTCAGACGCTTGGACACCTTCATGATGTCCCAGAAGTTGTGCCAGACCATGCCGAAACGGTTGCTCAAGCGACGATTTTCATTGGGCTCGCCGTTGTACAGGGCAATACTTTCAGCATTCTCGCGAACCCGGACCATGGAGAAACGCAGGTCGGCTTCGAAGCGTTGTTGTTGGTTGTTCAGGCCGATCAAACGACGACCGATCAAATGCGTCAACCAACTGCCGACCGCGGCATAGGCCACCACACACCAGAACATATAGCCGGGAATGGTAAAGCCGAGCACTTCAATGCTGCCCGACACACCCCACAGAATGATCGAAAACGACACCAGGCTGACCACGTTGCGAATCAAACCAACGCCCAGGCTCAAGGTGTTCGAGGTGAAATTGTTGAGGTCTTCGGAAATCCGCTGGTCCGGGTTATCGGTGTAACCGCCCTGCTCCAGCTGGTAGTAATTCTTGTCGCCGAGCCAGCGCACGAAATGTTTTTCGGTGAGCCAGGCCCGCCAGCGGATGGTCAGCATCTGGGTCAGGTAGAGCCGGTACACGGCCCCGACAATCGCCACCGCCGCAATCGCGCAGAAATACAGAATCAGCTGCCAGAACGCCGCTTCGTCCTTCTTTTGCAGGGCGTTGTAGAAATCCTTGTACCAGGTGTTGAACCACACCGAGATCCCCACGCTGATCAGCGACAGTGCAATCACCGCGATCAGCAGCGTCCAGGCCTTGACCTTCTCTTCACTGCGCCAGTAAGGCGTGATCATCGCCCAGACTTTGCGAAAAAACTGCCCGCGCACAGCATCGTTGACCGCGGAATATTCAGCGTTCTGATTCATGGTTCAGACTCGGTAAAGAAAAGAACACGCACGAACCGATCATAGATGATCGGTTCGGTTTATCGCGAGGAGCGGCCGGCATTCGTTCAGCACTGGTTCAGCGACGAACGGGGCGCTTCTGCAGTTTGCGCTGCAGCGTTCGGCGGTGCATGCCCAGGGCGCGGGCCGTGGCGGAGATGTTGCCTTCGTGTTCTGTCAGCACGCGCTGGATGTGTTCCCACTGCAAGCGGTCGACCGACATCGGGTTTTCCGGCACCAGGGTGTCAAGGTCGGCATGCTCGGACAGCAACGCGGCCAGCACGTCATCGGCGTCCGCCGGTTTGCACAGGTAGTTACAGGCGCCGCGTTTGATCGCCTCGACGGCGGTGGCAATGCTCGAATAGCCGGTGAGGATCACCACGCGCATTTCCGGGTCCAGCTCCAGCAGCTTGGGCAACAGCACCAGGCCGGAGTCGCCGTCCATTTTCAAGTCCAGCGCGGCGTAATCCGGCAGGTCAGCTTGAGCGATGGTCAGGCCTTCTTCGGCGGACCCGGCGGTGCTGACGCGAAAACCACGGCGGGCCATGGCACGGGCCATTACGCGGGTAAAGGTTGCGTCGTCGTCTACCAGCAGCAAATGCGGCAGATCTTCACCTTCGGCTTCGACTTGGATTTCGTCACTCATGTTCGTCTCCTCGGGCGACACGGGGCAGGCGCAGCTCGGTGAGCGTGCCACCTTCCTCATGACTGTAGAGTTTCACTGAGCCGCCGGCGCGTGTCACGCTGGCCTTGCTCAAAAACAGGCCCAGGCCGAAACCTTTGCCCTTGGTGGTAAAAAACGGTTTACCGATTTGTTCGGCGATGGCCAGCGGCACACCGGCGCCGTGGTCGCGAATGCTGATGGTCAAATCCTCGGCATTCCAGTCCAGCGTCACTTGCAGCCCTTCGGGGCACGCGTCGGCGGCGTTGTTCAGCAAATTCAGCAGCGCCTGGGTCAGGTCCGGCGGCGGCGCCATGCGCGGCACCGCGCCTTGGCCCAGTCGCTGGAAGCGGTAACTGGCTTCCGGGCGCATCAGGTGCCAGCGGTTCAGGGCTTCGTCGAGCCAGTCGGTGACGTCCTGCATCTCCACCGCCAGCCGGCGATTGGCCTCCGCCGCCCGAACAAGCTGTTGCAACGTCTCTTTGCAGAGTTTGACTTGATCCTGCAACACGCTCAGATCGTCCTGCAACAGCGGGTCGTGATGGTCCTGACGCATTTCCTTGAGCAACACGCTCATGGTCGCCAGCGGCGTGCCCAGTTCATGCGCGGCGCCCGCGGCCTGAGTCGCAACGGCCAGCAATTGCTGGTCGCGCAGGCCCTCTTCGCGACGGATGGCGCGCAGCTCTTCCTGGCGCCGCAGCTCTTCAGCCATGCGCGCGGCGAAAAAGGTGATGACCGCTGCGGCCAGGGCGAAACTCAGCCACATCCCATAAACCTGCAAGTTTTCCCGGGCAATCGGGAAGGTTTGCAGCGGATAGAAGCGCGCCAGCAACAAGGTGTACATCGTCAGCGCGATGCCCGACAGCACCACCGAATAACGCCATGGCAGCGTCACGGCAGCGATGGTCAGCGGCACCAGATAATAAGAGACAAAGGGGTTGGTCGAACCGCCGGAGAAATACAGCAAGGCACTGTGGATAAACAGGTCGCACGCCAGCTGCACCGCGTATTCGAGCTCGGTAACCGGCCATGAAGTGCGCAGGCGAATCGCCGTGAAGGTGCACAACAGCATCGAGCAAACGAGGGTCGCCGCCAGTTGAAACCAGGGCAGCGGCAGCAATTCGAGCCAGTAGGCCAGGCCAACGGAACCGGCTTGAGCTGCCAGCACCAACGTGCGGATGATCGTCAGCCGCCAGAGATTCTGGCGAGTGGCGGAAGTGATTTGAACGGCGGCGAGCATGAGCTCTCCTGATGAGCGCTCCAGGCGGATCGCACGGAGTATAACCAAGCACGGTGCCTGACAGGCGAAAGTGCGGCAAACGGCCACAGGTGTAAGTGGCTTGAAGGCCTATGTGGCGAGGGGATTTATCCCCGTTGGGTGGCGAAGCCGCCCCAAAACAGCAACCAAATTTGTCAGATTATTGCAGAGAACGTTTTACGACTGCTTCGCAGCCGAACGGGGATAAATCCCCTCGCCACAGGATCATCAGTGATTCATCTGTATAGAAGTTGTAACTGTGCGAACCGGATCATTGGAGCTAGAGTCTGATGGTTTCACGCAGGCTCGGACCTAACCCCTGCGCATCGTCCAAGGAGTTTTCATGCACACGTTCCGCCGCAGCGCCGCCCTGCTTGCCCTCAGTGTTGGCACCGTCGCCAGCCTCCCGGCCCTGGCCGCCGACGAGCTTCATTACAACCAGATTTCCCTGCGCGCCGAAGTCAGTCAGGAAGTGGCCCGCGACCTGATGATCGTGACCCTCTATACCGAAGAACAAAACACCGACCCGGCCAAACTCGCCGCCGACGTCAGCACCACCCTGAACAAAGCGCTGGCCCAGGCCAAACAAGTCAAAGACATCACCTTGCGTCAGGGCAGCCGCAACAGCTACCCGATCTACGACACCAAGGGCCAGAAAATCACCGGCTGGCGCGAACGTGCGGAACTGCGCCTGGAAAGCTCCGACTTCGCGGCCCTGTCGAAGCTGACCGGCGAACTGCTGACCGACCTGAAAATGGGCGGCATGGACTTCGCCATCGCCACGCCAACCCGCAATGCCAGTGAAGACGCCCTGCTCAAAGACGCGGTGACCGCCTTCAAGGCTCGCGCACAACTGGCGACCGACGCGTTGGGTGGCAAGGGCTACAAAATCGTCAACCTGAACCTCAACAGCAATGGTTATCCACAACCGTACATGCGCGGGCCAATGATGATGAAAGCGGCGAGCATGGATGCAGCACCGGTCACACCGGACGTCGAGCCGGGCACCAGCCAGGTCAGCATGACGGCGGACGGGTCGATTGAAGTGTTGATGCCTTGATTCGATAACCCGTGCACAGCGGCGATCACAATCGCCGCTTTTGTGCATTCTTGTAGGAGCTGCCGCAGGCTGCGATCTTTTGATCTTGATTTTTTAAAAGACAAGATCAAAAGATCGCAGCCTGCGGCAGCTCCTACAGGGAGAACAGCGCTGCCCAAATCCTCGGGGGACTCCATGGAAAGAATCACCGTCAGACCACTTCTGCTCGCCCTTGCTCTCGCCACCACCGCACCTTTCGCCCAAGCCGCTACCACCCTGGTCTACTGCTCCGAAGCCAGCCCCGCCGGCTTCGACCCCAGCCAATACACCAGCGGCACCGACTTCGACGCCTCGGCCGAAACCGTCTTCAACCGACTCACCCAATTCAAACGCGGCGGCACCGAAGTCGAGCCCGGCCTGGCCACCAGCTGGGATATTTCCAGCGACGGCCTCAGCTACACCTTCCACCTGCGCGAAGGCGTGAAATTCCACACCACCGATTACTTCACCCCGTCTCGCGACTTCAACGCCGACGACGTGCTGTTCACCTTCCAGCGCCTGCTCGACCCCGAGAATGCCTTCCGCAAGGCCTACCCCGCCGAGTCGCCGTACTTCACCGACATGGACCTGAACAAAACGATCAGGAGCGTCGACGCCATCGACGAGCACACCGTGCGCTTCAGCCTGAACACCATCGACGCCGCATTCGTGCAAAATCTCGCCATGAGCTTCGCCTCGGTGCAGTCCGCCGAGTACGGCGCACAGTTACTGAAAGAAGGCAAAGCCGCGGATATCAACCAGAAACCCGTCGGCACCGGTCCGTTTGTGTTCAAGCGTTATCAGAAGGACTCACAGATCCGCTATGCCGCCAACAAGGCCTACTGGAAACCCGAGGACGTGAAGATCGACAACCTGATCTTCTCGATCACCCCGGATGCCGCCGTCCGCCTGCAGAAGCTCAAGGCCGGCGAATGCCAGGTCAGCGGCTACCCGCGCCCGGCAGACATCGAGATCATGGAGAAAGACCCGAACCTGCGCGTGCTCAAGCAAGCCGGATTCAATCTCGGCTTCCTGGCCTACAACGTGACCCATCCTCCGCTGGACCAACTCAAGGTCCGCCAGGCCCTGGATATGGCCATCGACAAACCTGCGATCATCAAAGCCGTTTATCAGAGCGCTGGCCAACTCGCGCAAAACGCCCTGCCACCCGCGCAATGGTCGTATGACCCGAGCATCAAGGACGCGCCTCATGACCCGACCAAAGCAAAGGCGCTACTGAAAGAAGCGGGGGTTGCACCCGGTACCACTATTAACTTGTGGGCCATGACCGTGCAGCGCGCATCGAACCCCAACGCGCGCATGTCGGCGCAGATGATCCAGCAGGATTGGGAGAAGGTCGGGATCAAGGCCAACATCGTCAGTTATGAATGGGGCGAGTACATCAAACGCGCCAAGAACGGCGAACACGACGCGATGATCTACGGCTGGACCGGCGACAACGGTGATCCGGATAACTGGCTCGGCGTGCTCTACAGCTGCGCCGCGGTGAAAGGTAGCAACTACGCCAAGTGGTGCGACCCGACGTACGACAAACTGGTTCAGCAGGCCAAGGTCTCAACCGATCGTGAGCAACGGGTCAAACTCTATCAACAGGCGCAAAAAATCCTTAAACAACAGGTACCTATCACCCCGATTGCTAACTCGACGGTGTTCCAGCCTTTGCGCAAGGAAGTCACCGACTTCAAGATCAGCCCCTTCGGCCTCACTCCCTTCTATGGCGTAGGTATAAATAAGTAACACCGCGCTCCAACCGGGTGCGCCCATCGCCCCGGTTGCCCCTTCACTGTGCGCGGGTCGCACCGAAAAAAACCTGCGCAAACGGTCAAATGCGCATCAATTTATACAAATGCGACATTAAGGTACGTTCGTGCCACCGTTTAAGACTTGTGGTCGCTCTGGATCTTGCAATGGGTACGGCCCCTGCATAAGTATCCGCAGGTCGACTCACGAGGTCGTCCTCTAATTCCAAAAATGACAACAAATCATGAGGCCACCATGCTTAAACACGCGGTCATTCCGTTTTTAGTCGGCGCAAGCTTATTAGCTAGCGCACCTTTCGCCCATGCGGCGACTAACCTGGTGTTTTGCTCCGAAGGGAGCCCGGCCGGTTTTGATCCTGGTCAGTACACCACCGGAACCGACTTCGACGCCTCTGCAGAAACCATGTTTAACCGCCTGACCCAGTTCGAGCGCGGTGGCACCGCCGTGATTCCTGGCCTGGCGACGAGCTGGGACATTTCCCCGGATGGCCTGACGTACACCTTCCACTTGCGCGACGGCGTCAAGTTCCACACCACCCCGTACTTCAAGCCGACTCGTGAGTTCAACGCCGACGACGTGCTGTTCACCTTTAATCGCATGATTAACAAGGATGACCCGTTCCGCAAAGCGTACCCGACCGAATTCCCGTACTTCACCGACATGGGGATGGACACCAACATCACCAAGATCGATAAAGTCGACGACCACACCGTCAAGTTCACTCTGAAAGAAGTTGATGCTGCGTTCATCCAGAACATGGCCATGAGCTTCGCCTCCGTCCAGTCCGCCGAGTACGCTGCCCAGCTGCTCAAGGAAGGCAAAGCCGCCGACATCAACCAGAAGCCGGTCGGTACTGGCCCGTTCGTGTTCAAGAGCTACCAGAAAGACTCCAACATCCGCTACACCGGGAACAAGGACTACTGGAAGCCTGACGACGTCAAGATCGACAACCTGATCTTCGCCATCACCACCGACCCGTCGGTACGCATCCAGAAGCTGAAGAAGAACGAGTGCCAAATCACTCTGTTCCCACGTCCAGCCGACCTGAAGGCGCTGAAAGAAGACAAGACCCTGAAAGTGCCTGACCAGGCTGGTTTCAACCTGGGTTACATCGCCTACAACGTGATGGACAAGGTCAAGGGCAGCAACGAGCCAAACCCGCTGGCCCAACTGAAAGTGCGTCAGGCACTGGACATGGCCGTCAACAAACAGCAGATCATCGACTCGGTTTACCAGGGCGCGGGCCAGTTGGCCGTCAACGCTATGCCGCCAACCCAGTGGTCCTACGACACCACCATCAAGGATGCCAAGTACGATCCTGAGAAAGCCAAAGAGCTGCTCAAGGAAGCTGGCGTCAAGGAGGGTACCGAAATCGTTCTGTGGGCGATGCCGGTGCAGCGTCCGTACAACCCGAACGCCAAGTTGATGGCCGAAATGTTGCAGTCCGACTGGGCCAAGATCGGTCTCAAGGTCAAGATCGTCAGCTACGAATGGGGCGAGTACATCAAGCGCTCCAAAGGCGGCGAAAACCAGGCGATGCTGATTGGCTGGAGCGGCGACAATGGTGATCCGGACAACTGGCTGAACGTGCTGTTCGGCTGCGACTCGCTGCAAGGCAACAACTTCTCCAAGTGGTGCGACAAGAAGTTCGACGGCATCGTCAAGGAAGCCAAGCGCACGACCGATCAGGGCAAGCGCACCGAACTGTACAAGCAGGCGCAACACGTCCTCAAAGACGCCGTTCCAATGACACCTATCGCTCACTCGACGGTGTTCCAACCGATGCGCGACAACGTGCAGGACTTCAAGATCAGCCCATTTGGCTTGAACTCCTTCTACGGCGTCAGCCTCAGCAAGTAAGGTGTTGCAACGGCGACGTTTCTGACGTCGCCGTTGCTTTATCTACCGAGAAAGCAGGAATCCGCCTACATCCAAATCCACTGCGGACCACAGCAGTGGGTTAGGACGCGTCGCCTTTTCCTACGAGTCTTTAGGACTCTACGCATTTACTGCCGGACCCACGGCTCATACCGTCGGGATCTGACCAGTTCATGCGTGGGCTCTCGGTTTTGCTGCACGCGATGGTTTGAGATCAATGATGCCTCCTCGTCCACGGACGGGACGGCGGCGCATTGAAAAACACTTGGACACGAGAAAAGGGAGCGTCATGCGCCATACCTTGGTTTTATCCGCATTGCTGGGCACCGGCCTGCTGGCCGCCACTTCCATCAGCCAGGCCGCCAATAACAGCCTGGTGTTCTGCTCCGAAGGCAGCCCCGCTGGCTTCGATACCGCGCAGTACACGACCGCGACCGATAACGACGCCGCCGAGCCGTTGTACAACCGATTGGCAGAGTTTGAAAAAGGCGCCACCAACGTCGTACCAGGCCTGGCCACTCGCTGGGATATTTCCGAGGACGGTCTCAAGTACACCTTTCACCTGCGCGAAGGGGTGAAATTTCACACGACCAAATACTTCACGCCGACCCGTGATTTCAACGCCGATGACGTGCTGTTTACGTTTAATCGCATGCTGGATCCACAGCAACCTTTCCGTAAGGCTTATCCGACCGAGTTCCCGTATTTCAACGGGATGAGCCTGAACAAGAATATCGCCAAGGTCGAAAAGACCGGCGCCTTGACCGTGGTGATGACGCTCAACAGCGTGGACGCCGCGTTCATCCAGAACATCGCCATGAGCTTCGCCGCGATCCTGTCCGCCGAATACGCCGACAAACTGATGGCCGAGGGCAAGCCGAGCGACATCAACCAGAAGCCGATCGGCACTGGCCCGTTTGTGTTCAAGAGCTACCAGAAAGATTCCAACATCCGTTACACCGGCAACAAGCAGTACTGGGACCCGAGCCGGGTCAAGCTCGACAACCTGATTTTCGCCATCAACACCGACGCGTCGGTGCGTGTGCAAAAGCTTAAGGCTGGCGAGTGCCAGATCACGTTGCACCCTCGTCCTGCCGACGTGGCCGCGTTGAAAAACGACCCGACACTCAAGCTCATCGAGAAGCCGGGCTTCAACCTCGGTTACATCGCCTACAACGTGCGCCACAAACCTTTCGACCAGCTCGAAGTGCGCCAGGCGCTGGACATGGCGGTGAACAAGCAAGGCATTCTCAACGCCGTTTACCAGGGCGCGGGACAACTGGCGGTCAACGCCATGCCGCCAACCCAGTGGTCCTACGACGAGACCATTAAAGACGCCGCCTACAACCCGGAAAAAGCCAAGGCATTGCTCAAGGCTGCCGGCGTGAAGGAAGGCACCGAAATCACCCTCTGGGCCATGCCGGTCCAGCGTCCGTACAACCCCAACGCCAAGTTGATGGCCGAGATGCTCCAGGCTGACTGGGCGAAGATCGGCCTGAAGGTCAAGATCGTCAGTTACGAATGGGGCGAGTACATCAAGCGCACCAAGAATGGCGAACACGACATCAGCCTGATCGGCTGGACCGGTGACAATGGGGACCCGGACAACTGGCTCGGCACGCTCTACAGCTGTGACGCCATCGGCGGCAACAACTACTCCATGTGGTGTGATCCGGCTTACGACAAGCTGATCAAGCAGGCCAAAGTCGTCACCGACCGCGACCAACGCACCGCGCTCTACGAACAGGCGCAACAGTACCTCAAGCAGCAAGTGCCGATTACGCCAGTCGCCCACTCGACGGTTAACCAGCCGTTGAGCGCCAAAATCGACGGATTCAAGGTGAGTCCGTTCGGTCGCAACGTGTTCTCGGGTGTCAGCATAGAAAAATAACCGATTAGCCAGAAACGCCGGGGGCGGATTCCGCCCTCACGCAAGCGTATTGCCTTAATTCGCCAAATGGGCGCACAGCAAACGTTTGCCATGCCTTGAATGAGTTCTACACCCAATAGCCGGATCACAAAAAAAGACCGGCATAAAAAAAGAAATAAAGGAGCTTCACCCATGAAACTGAGCAGCACTGCGTTATTGGCTTTGGCCATCAGCAGCATCACCGCCACGGCTTACGCAGAAACCCAGAGCCAGGACTTCACCCCGGTGACGGTCAAGACCACAAGCTCACAAGCCGACGCAACCGGCTTTGTCGAAGGTCAATCGATCAGCGGCACCACGCGCAACTGGTACGCCAACGAACAACTGAAACGTGGTGGCAAATTCGCCTACAAGAAAGACGGCGTTTCGACCCCGACTGATCGCCGCATCAACTGGGATCAGGGCACGATCGTCAAGTACAACTCCGGTTTCACCGAAGGCACCGTAGGCTTCAGCACCGAAGTAGCGGCCTACAACGCTGTTGCTCTGGAACGTGATCGCAAAAGCCTGGCCTCCAACAACGGTGGCGCACCGGGCTCTCGTCCAGGCGCGGGCAACAACCGTACCCTGACCACAGAAGGCGGCGACGCTCAAGGTCAGTGGAGCAAGATGGGCCTGGCCAACGTCAAGGCGCGCATTTCCAACACCACGCTGACCGCCGGCCGCATGAACTTCAGCAGCCCGCAGGTCGACGTCATCGGCAACCGTGCACTGCCTTCGAGCTTCGAAGGGATCGCGATCCACAGCGAAGAGCTGAACAACCTGGCCTTTGACCTGGGGACCTTCGACCGCGTTTCGCCACGTACCGAAGAAAGCCTGAGCAAGTTCCGCTCCGAATACGGCAACCCCAGCGCTGAAACCGATCACGTGAACACCGCCGGTATCACCTATCAGCCGTTCGCCAGTCTGACCACCAGCCTCTGGGGCACCCAGGCTGAAGACCTGTGGAACCAGTACTACTTCGGCGCCACCCACGTATTGGGTGACAGCTCGGTACTGAGCCTGACCACCGGCCTGAACTACTACAAAACCGTCGATGAAGGTAAAAAGCTGCTGGGCGAAATCGACAACGACACCTACTCGCTGTCGTTCGGCCTGACACACCAGGCTCACAGCCTGACCTTCTCGTACCAGGAAGTGAACGGTAACGAGTACTTCGACTACCTGCACGAAACCAACGGCATCTACCTGGCCAACTCCCTGCTGTCGGACTTCAACGGCCCGAACGAGAAGTCCTTCCAGATCGCCTACGGCCTGAACATGGCTGAATACGGCGTGCCAGGCCTGAAGTTCAACATCTACCAAGCTCGCGGCTGGGGTATCGACGGTACTCACTACGCGGGTGGTGGCTACGACGGCGTGCAGTCGATGGACGGCGAAACCCACTACGAATACGGCATCGGTTCTTCGTACGCCATTCAGAGCGGCCCGCTCAAGGCCACGACTGTTCGCGCGACCTACACCGCTCACCGTGCCAGCGAAAACCAGGCTGACGGCAGCATCAACGAGTTCCGTCTCGTGACCACCATTCCGTTCAACATTCTGTAATGCACCTGCCCAACGGCTGACTCATACCGAGTCGGCCGTTCGGTTTTCTTCGCTCAACTGATTGCAGAGGGTTCTTGATGAAAATGCTTCCCCTACGTGCGGCCATCGCGGCCGCGTTGCTAAGTGTTGCTGTTGGCGTTTCGGCCAAACCCCTGGTGGTTTGCACCGAAAACAGTCCGGAAGGCTTCGACACCGCCCTGTACACGACTGCAGTCACAGCCGACGCAGCGGCTGAAACCATTTTCAATCGTCTGGCGGACTTCAAGCCTGGCACCACGGAAGTGATTCCGGCGCTGGCCGACTCCTGGGACATCAGCGAAGACGGTCTGACCTACACGTTCCACCTGCGCAAAGGCGTCAAGTTTCACACCACCGAATATTTCAAGCCGACCCGCGACATGAATGCCGACGACGTGCTCTGGAGCTTCCAGCGCCAGCTGGACCCGAACCACCCGTGGCACAAACAGTCGAGCGTGGGCTTCCCGTACTTTGAAAGCATGGGCTTCAAGGAACTGCTTAAAAACGTCGAAAAAGTTGACGACAACACCGTCAAGTTCACCCTGACCCGTCGCGAAGCGCCGTTCCTGGCCGACATCGCCATGGCGTTCGCTTCGATCTACTCCGCCGAGTATGCCGATCAGTTGCTCAAAGCCAACAAAATGGACGACCTGAACAACAAGCCGATCGGCACCGGCCCGTTCGTTTTCCAGCGCTACAACAAGGACGCACAGGTCCGTTTCAAGGCCAACGCGGATTACTTCCGTGGCAAGCCGCCGGCTGACGCGCTGATCCTGGCCATCGCCACCGACAACAACGTGCGCCTGCAAAAGCTCAAGGCCAACGAGTGCCAGATCGCGCTGTATCCGAAACCGGATGACATCCCGAGCATCAAGAAAGACACCAACCTCAAGGTTGATGAAATGAACGCGATGACCGTTTCGTACATCGCCATGAACACCTCGCACAAGTACATGAGTGATGTGCGGGTGCGCAAAGCCATCGACATCGCCTTCGACAAAGAAGCGGCTGTCAACGCGCTGTTTGGCAAGGGCAATGCCACTGTTGCGGTCAACCCGTACCCGGACACCTTGCTGGGCTATAACCATAAACTGACCAACCCGCCCCGCGACCTGGACAAGGCTCGCGCCCTGCTTAAGGAAGCCGGTGTGCCGGAAGGGACCGTATTCACCCTGTTCACCCGCAACGGTGGTGGTGCGACCAACCCGAATCCGATGCTCGCCGCGCAGATGATGCAAGCTGATCTGGCCAAGGTCGGCATCAAGCTCGACATCCGCGTCATGGAGTGGGGCGAAATGCTCAAACGCGCTAAAAATGGCGAGCACGACATGGTGGCCGCCGGATGGGCGGGCGATAACGGCGACCCGGATAACTTTCTGACGCCTATGCTCAGTTGCGAGGCCGCCAAAAACGGCGAAAACTACGCACGCTGGTGCAATGAGAAATTCCAGGCGCTACTCGATGAAGCACGGGCTAAAGTAAACCCGACGGAACGCGCAGCGCTCTATGAGCAAGCACAGGAGATCTTCAACAAGGACCAGCCATGGATCAGCATGGCGCACACCCGTATGTTTACTGCAATGCGCAAGAACGTAGAGGGCTATCACATTAGCCCGCTTACCACGAATAACTTCGCCACCACCCAGGTGAAGTAAATAAGAAAACTCCCGGTGTCCCTGACTCCAGGGACACCGGGCACGCCTAACCGGCTGATGAGGTACACCACAAGATGTTTAGTTTTATTGCCCGCCGATTGGGGTTATTGATCCCCACGTTCTTCGGCATCACCTTGCTGACTTTCGCGTTGATTCGCATGATTCCTGGCGACCCCGTGGAAGTAATGATGGGCGAACGTCGCGTCGACCCCGAAATGCATGCTCAGGCAATGGAACGCCTTGGTCTGAACAAACCGCTGTATGCCCAATACCTGGATTACATTGGCAAACTGGCCCACGGCGATCTCGGCGAGTCCCTGCGTACCCGTGAAAGCGTATGGACCGAATTCAAGTCCCTGTTCCCCGCCACCTTCGAGCTGTCCATGGCCGCCCTGCTGTTCGCTGGCGTCCTCGGGCTGCTGGCCGGGGTGATCGCGGCACTCAAGCGAGGGTCCCTGTTCGACCATGGGGTAATGGGCATCTCCCTCGCGGGATATTCGATGCCGATCTTCTGGTGGGGCCTGATTCTGATCATGTTCTTCTCGGTGACCCTGGGATGGACGCCGGTATCGGGGCAAAACGACCTGCTGATCGACATCGAGCGCCCGACAGGTTTCATGCTGATCGATACCTGGCTCAGCGATGAACCCGGTGCCCTGCTCGACTACCTGCACCACCTGATTCTGCCCGCCATCGTATTGGGCACCATTCCGCTGGCGGTGATCGCACGGATGACCCGCTCTTCGATGCTCGAAGTGCTGCGTGAAGACTACATCCGCACCGCCCGCGCCAAAGGCCTGTCGCCGGCACGCGTGGTATTCGTCCATGGCCTGCGCAATGCCCTGATCCCGGTGCTGACCGTGGTCGGCCTGCAAGTCGGCACCCTGTTGGCCGGTGCGGTCCTGACCGAAACCATCTTCTCTTGGCCGGGCATCGGCAAATGGCTGATCGAAGCCATTGGCGCGCGGGATTATCCCGTGGTGCAGAACGGCATCCTGCTAATTGCCTGCATTGTGATTCTGGTTAACTTCGTGGTGGATATCCTCTACGGCTTTGCCAACCCACGCATTCGTCACCAGCGCTGAGATCAAGACTAATGAGCACTCCAATCCCCTCAGTAGCAGTCGATCAAAGCCTGCTTTATCCATCGCCGTACAAAGAGTTCTGGCAAGCGTTCTCGAAGAACAAAGGTGCTGTTGCCGGCCTGATATTCATGATCATCGTGGTGTTTTGCGCACTGTTCGCGCCATGGGTTGCCCCGCACAACCCGAGCGAACAATTTCGCGAGTTCCTGCTGACGCCGCCGGCCTGGCTGGAAGGTGGGCAGATTCAGTTCCTGTTCGGCACCGATGAGCTGGGGCGTGACCTGCTGTCACGTCTGATCACCGGTTCACGCCTGTCGCTGTTGATCGGTATGTCGTCGGTGGTCATGTCGCTGATTCCCGGCATTCTGCTGGGTCTGTTCGCCGGGTTCTTCCCGCGCGTGCTCGGCCCGACCATCATGCGTCTGATGGACATCATGCTGGCCCTGCCGTCCTTGCTGCTGGCTGTGGCGATTGTCGCCATCCTCGGCCCTGGCCTGATCAACACCATTATCGCCATCGCCGTGGTTTCGTTGCCGTCCTATGTTCGTCTGACCCGCGCCGCGGTGATGGGCGAACTGAACCGCGACTACGTGACCGCTGCACGCCTGGCCGGTGCCGGTTTGCCACGCCTGATGTTCGTCACTGTGCTGCCCAACTGCATGGCGCCACTGATCGTTCAGGCGACCCTGAGCTTCTCTTCGGCGATCCTCGATGCCGCGGCACTGGGCTTCCTCGGCCTTGGCGTACAACCGCCAACCCCTGAGTGGGGCACCATGCTGGCTTCGGCTCGCGACTACATCGAACGCGCCTGGTGGGTAGTCAGTCTGCCAGGTTTGACCATTTTGCTCAGCGTGCTGGCAATCAACTTGATGGGCGACGGTCTGCGCGATGCGCTGGACCCGAAACTCAAGAACGCCGCCTGAGGAGATTCAAATGTCACTGTTAGAAATCAAGAATCTCAGCGTTCGCTTCGGCGACGCCAATGCTGTTCCGGTGGTCGACGGTCTCGACATTTCCGTCGACAAGGGCGAAGTCCTGGCCATCGTCGGCGAATCGGGTTCCGGCAAGTCCGTGACCATGATGGCGCTGATGGGCCTGATCGAGCACCCGGGGATCGTTACCGCCGACGCGCTGAATTTCGACGGTACGAACATGCTCAAGCTCAGCAACCGTCAGCGCCGAAAAATCGTCGGCAAAGACCTGGCCATGGTCTTCCAGGACCCGATGACCGCGCTGAACCCGAGCTACACCGTCGGTTTCCAGATCGAAGAAGTGCTGCGTTTGCACCTGAAGATGTCTGGCAAGCAAGCCCGCAAGCGCGCCATTGAACTGCTGGAAAAAGTGGAAATCCCGGGTGCCGCCAGCCGTATGGACGCCTACCCGCATCAACTGTCCGGCGGTATGAGCCAACGCGTTGCGATCGCCATGGCGATTGCCGGTGAACCGAAACTGCTGATCGCCGACGAACCGACCACGGCACTCGACGTGACGATTCAGGCGCAGATCATGGACCTGCTGCTGGCCTTGCAGAAAGAGCAGAACATGGGCCTGGTGCTGATCACTCACGACCTCGCGGTCGTGGCCGAAACCGCCCAACGTGTGTGCGTGATGTACGCCGGCCAAGCGGTCGAAGTCGGTCAAGTGCCACAGCTGTTCGACATTCCGGCACACCCATACAGCGAAGCGCTGCTCAAGGCGATTCCGGAACACAGCTTGGGCGCCTCGCGCCTGTCGACACTACCGGGCATCGTTCCCGGTCGTTATGACCGTCCGCAAGGCTGCCTGCTGTCGCCGCGCTGCCCGTATGTGCAGGACAACTGCCGCGCGCAACGTCCGAACCTTGACCCGAAAAGCAACAGCCTCGCCCGCTGCTTCTACCCGCTGAACCAGGAGGTGGCGTAATGGCCGTCGTACTTACCGCCCGCGACCTGACCCGTCACTACGAAGTGTCCCGTGGCCTGTTCAAGGGCCATGCGACCGTACGCGCCCTGAACGGTGTGTCGTTTGAACTGGAAGCCGGCAAGACCCTCGCGGTCGTCGGTGAATCGGGTTGCGGCAAATCCACCCTGGCCCGTGCCCTGACGCTGATCGAAGAACCGTCCTCCGGTTCCTTGAAAATCGCCGGGCAGGAAGTCACCGGTGCTGACAAGGCTCAACGCAAACAACTGCGCAAAGACGTGCAGATGGTGTTCCAGAGCCCGTATGCCTCGTTGAATCCACGGCAGAAGGTCGGTGATCAGCTGGCCGAGCCACTGCTGATCAACACCAACCTGAGCGCCTCGGAACGTCGCGAGAAAGTTCAGGCGATGATGAAGCAGGTGGGTTTGCGCCCTGAGCATTATCAACGCTATCCGCATATGTTCTCCGGCGGTCAACGCCAGCGGATCGCCCTCGCCCGGGCGATGATGCTGCAACCGAAAGTGCTGGTCGCGGACGAACCGACCTCGGCGCTGGACGTATCGATTCAGGCGCAGGTGCTGAACCTGTTCATGGACCTGCAACAAGAGTTCAACACGGCGTACGTGTTCATTTCCCACAACTTGGCGGTGGTGCAACACGTCGCCGATGATGTGATGGTGATGTACCTCGGTCGCCCGGTGGAAATGGGCCCGAAGAACGACATCTACGAACGCCCGCTGCACCCCTACACCCAGGCGTTGCTGTCGGCGACCCCGACCATTCACCCGGACCCGAACAAGCCGAAAATCAAGATCGTCGGCGAACTGCCCAACCCGCTGAACCCGCCGTCCGGCTGCGCCTTCCACAAGCGCTGCCCGTACGCCACCGAGCGCTGCAGCATCGAAGAGCCGGCCTTGCGCCTGCTCGACAGCCGCCAGGTAGCGTGCCACTACGCCGAGCAATTCCTCGACGGCGCGGCATAAAAAAATGTGGGAGCGAGCAGGCTCGCTTCCACATGTTTTCTATCAGCCCCTTCTGCAGGACTGCGCATCAGTCCGGCAGAAGGGGTTTTCTTTTGTCTGTCGTTTAAGCCCCTTCGTCATCGCTGTCCGGCTCGTCTGTGGTCGAGTCGTCATCGTCTTCGCTACCGCCCTGCCCTTTGTCCCCGCCCTCGGATTCAGACTTGGCGATCATCAGGGCCGTGTGCGTCACCTGCCCGCTCGAAGCGTGCTCCCCCTGATCCGGGCACTGCGCCCACGCCGCCGACATGCCAACGGACAGCATCACCAAAACCTTAAGCAACAGCACAATGCGTTGAAAAATGCTCATAGCCGATTCCATCCTTTCTTGGGTGAAGCATGGGGTGCCTGACTGGCGCTATGTGAAATCTAGTTCCGATTGCCTCGGTTCTCCAGATAGGACGCTAATGATGGGACGGAATGCCGTTGGAGGGGAGATTGGTTTTGAATAAGGGTTATGCCGAAAAGATCAAAAGATCGCAGCCTTCGGCAGCTCCTACAGAGATTGGCGTTTCCCTGTAGGAGCTGCCGAAGGCTGCGATCTTTTTTGATCCTGTTTTGCTAAGGTCATCGCCAAACATACAAACAAAAGGCACTGACATGGATCTGTCTCAAACATTGCTGCAACTTGAACAATGCCTCCTGTCACAAGAAACCCGGCGCGATCCCAAAGAAATATCAAATCTGATCGCCGACGACTTCATTGAGTTCAGTGCCAGCGGAAGCACTTGGACCAAAGCCGACCTTGTTGAGCAGTTGCCTCATCAGCCTTTCACCGAACGTACCATCAATGAATTCGCAGCCAAACAGTTGTCAGAACACACCGCGCTCGTGACCTACCACTGTCACACCATCTCCATCGGCCAGCACTCCCCCGCCAACAGCTTGCGCAGTTCAATCTGGCGTCATCAGGACGAGCAATGGCGGATGGTGTTCCATCAGGGAACATTTCTGCCCCTGCAGTGACTTGTAAGAGCGAGCTTGCTCGCGATGGACGTCAGGACGCCGCGTTTCTTCAGACACCGCTAGATATCGTTGTCGATTTTCGCGAGCGAGCTCGCTCCTACAAGGGCACAAAAAAGCCCCGCAGCTTTCGCAACGGGGCTTTTGGGTGTTCCAGCTCAGCGCTTAGTGATGCTCACGCGTCGCACGGAATTTCACGTCCGGCCAGCGTTCTTCCATCAACGCCAGGTTAACCCGGGTCGGGGCGAGGTAGGTCAGGTGACCGCCACCGTCGACCGCGAGGTTTTCCACGGCCTTGACCCGGAATTCCTCGAGCTTCTTCTTATCGTCGCAATCGATCCAGCGGGCGGAATAAACGGTGATCGGCTCGTACGAGCACTCGACCTTGTATTCCTCTTTCAAGCGGCTGGCGACCACGTCGAACTGCAGCACACCGACGGCGCCGAGGATGATGTCGTTGCTGCGCTCAGGGAAGAACACCTGGGTCGCGCCCTCTTCCGCGAGTTGCTGCAGGCCCTGGCGCAATTGCTTGGATTTCAGCGGGTCACGCAGGCGCACGCGGCGGAACAGTTCCGGGGCAAAGTGCGGGATGCCGGTGAAGCCCAGGACTTCGCCTTCGGTGAAGGTATCGCCAATCTGGATGGTGCCGTGGTTGTGCAGGCCGATGATGTCGCCGGCGAACGCTTCTTCCAGTTGCTCACGTTCGGAGGAGAAGAAGGTCAGCGCATCGCCGATCCGCACGTCTTTGCCGGTGCGCACGTGGCGCATTTTCATGCCTTTTTCGTACTTGCCGGAGCAGATCCGCATGAAGGCGATGCGGTCGCGGTGTTTCGGGTCCATGTTCGCCTGGATCTTGAACACGAAACCGGCGAATTTCTCTTCAACTGGCTCCACGGTGCGCTCATTGGCGACACGGGCCAGCGGTTTCGGCGCCCAGTTGACCACGGCGTCGAGCACGTGATCGACACCGAAGTTGCCCAGCGCGGTACCGAAGAATACCGGGGTCAGTTGGCCGTCGAGGAATTCCTGCTGATTGAATTCGTGACAGGCGCCCTGCACCAGTTCCAGCTGATCAACAAAGCGATCGTACTCGTCACCCAAATGCGCACGGGCTTCATCGGAGTCGAGTTTTTCGATGATTTTCACATCGGTGCGCTCGTGGCCGTGGCCAGCGGTGTACACGATGATGTAGTCGTCGGCGAGGTGATAAACGCCCTTGAAGTCGCGGTAGCAACCGATCGGCCAGGTAATCGGCGCCGCCTTGATCTTCAGGACCGCTTCGATTTCGTCGAGCAGTTCGATCGGGTCGCGGATATCACGGTCGAGTTTGTTGATAAAGCTGACGATCGGCGTGTCACGCAGACGGCAGACGTCCATCAGCGCGATGGTCCGTGGCTCTACACCCTTACCGCCGTCGAGGACCATCAAGGCCGAGTCCACCGCCGTCAGGGTGCGGTAAGTATCTTCGGAGAAGTCTTCGTGGCCCGGGGTGTCGAGCAGGTTGATCATGTGATCGCGATACGGGAACTGCATGACCGACGTGGTAATGGAAATACCCCGTTGTTTTTCCATTTCCATCCAGTCGGAGGTGGCATGGCGGTCAGACTTGCGAGATTTCACCGTGCCAGCAATCGCAATCGCCTTGCCCATCAGCAAGAGCTTCTCGGTGATGGTGGTTTTACCGGCATCGGGGTGGGAAATAATGGCGAAAGTGCGGCGTTTCGCGACTTCGGCGGCCTGTTTGGTCATGGGAAATCGCCTGGCAGGTGATTCAAAAAAGGGCGGCGAGTATAGCTTAAAAAGTGATCTACGGACCACCGTCCGTAGGCGCTGCTAAAGCACGCAACCTCTGTAGGAGCTGCCGAAGGCTGCGATCTTTTGATCTTGATCTTCGGTGGTTTTTAAAAAAACAAGATCAAAAGATCGCAGCCTTCGGCGCTCCTACAGGATTAAAAATGGAACCTTTTGAAAGGTGGAGGCGTCCACTCCCCTGTTACAGCCCTCGTGGCAGGGTATGAAAAACCTGCAAGTTAGCCTGACGAGGCTGCGCTTATGGCTCGATACGCCGTACGCCTTCCCTTTGTAGGAGCGAGCTTGCTCGCGATAGACGTCAACGATAACGCGTGCTGTCTGAATGATTGCGTTATCCGGACTTTTTTCGCGAGCAAGCTCGCTCCTACAGAGGAACGCATTCGGCGCATGAAGAGCTGCTTCTCGCGAACGTTGATTTCCCGGCAGCCAGCAATGGCCTGCCTCACGGGACTGCGTTCGCCGACAAAGAAAAAAGGAGTCCGCCTGTGGCTATTCGCTATGGCAAAGGGCTGATAGGAGGTGCGGTTGTCGTCGCCCTTCTGGCCCTGCTGGTCCACTGGATTGGCATCAACACGATCCAATATTACCGCGACGATTTGTTGTTTTACCTGCAAGCTCATCTGATTCTCGTCCTCGTTTCCATGCTGGCCGCCCTTGTTGTGGGCATCCCCGCCGGCATCTTCCTCAGCCGCCCGACCATGGTGGGCCGCGCTGAACGCTTCATGCAGATCTTCAACATCGGCAACACCGTGCCGCCTCTCGCCGTACTCGCCATCGCCCTGGGTATTCTGGGCATCGGCAGTGGCCCCGCGATCTTCGCCCTGTTCCTCGCCTCGTTGTTGCCGATCGTGCGCAACACCTATGAAGGCCTGAAAAACGTTCAAGGTTCGCTCAAGGAAGCGGCCGTCGGCATCGGCATGACGCCCACTCAAGTGTTGTGGCGAGTCGAAATGCCAAACGCGGTGCCGATCATCATGGGCGGCGTGCGCGTCGCCCTGGCGATCAACGTCGGTACCGCACCGCTGGCGTTCCTGATTGGCGCCAACAGCCTGGGCAGCCTGATTTTCCCCGGCATCGCCCTGAACAATCAGCCGCAACTGCTGCTCGGCGCGGCCTGCACCGCCCTGCTGGCCTTGCTGCTCGACGGCCTGGTGACACTCGCCAGCCGCCTCTGGCTCGAACGCGGCCTGCGCCCGTCTTAAGCCTCGGCAAAGGAATAATCATGAAGAAATCAAGCTTTTTACTAGGCTGCGTTCTGCTGCTCGCAGGATTTGCCCAAGCCGCTGAAAAACCAGTGATCCGCATCGGCGCCCGGGTGTTCACCGAACAAACCCTGCTGGCGGAAATCACCTCCCAATACCTGCGCACCAAGGGTTACGACACCCAGGTGACGGGCGGTCTGGGCAGCAACCTGGCCCGCAGCGCCCACGAAAGTGGCCAGTTGGACCTGATGTGGGAATACACCGGCGTGTCGCTGGTGGCTTACAACCACATCACTGAAAAACTCGACAGCGCTCAGTCCTACGCCAAGGTTAAAGAACTCGACGCGAAAAAAGGCCTGATCTGGCTCACCCCGTCGAAATTCAGCAACACCTACGCCCTCGCCCTGCCGGAAAACACCGCGAAGGCTTACCCGCAGATCAACACCATCAGCGAGCTGAACTCGGTGATGCAGGCTGAGGCGAAAACCAATCATCTGGTGGCGCTGGATACCGAGTTCGCCAACCGCTCCGATGGTCTGGATGGCATGGTCGACCTCTACGGCATGAACCTGACCCGCAACAACATCCGCCAGATGGACGCCGGGCTGGTCTACACCGCCCTGCGTAACGGCCAGGTGTTTGCCGGTCTGGTGTACACCACCGACGGCCGACTGAACGCGTTCAAGCTCAAGTTGCTGGAAGACGACAAGCACTACTTCCCGGACTACACCGCCGCGCCGGTGGTGCGTCAGGTTTACCTCGACGCCCATCCGAAACTCGCCGAAGAACTCAAGCCGCTGGCCGAACTGTTCGACGACGCCACCATGCGCCAGCTCAATGCGCGGGTCGATGTCGATCACGAAAGCCCTTCATCCGTTGCCGCAGATTTCCTGCGCCAGCACCCCATCAACTGAGGAGGAAAAGCCATGGAATTTTTGAACGCCTTTTCCCATCTCGACTGGCCGCTGGTGCTGCACCTGACCTGGCAACACATCACCCTGGTCGGCATTGCCGTGACACTGGCGATTCTGGTCGGTGTCCCGCTGGGCATCCTGATGACGCGTTTCCCGACGCTCGCCGGTCCTTTGCAGGCCAGCGCCACGGTGCTGCTGACCGTGCCGTCGATTGCGCTGTTCGGCCTGCTGCTGCCGTTCTACTCCAAGTTCGGCCAGGGCCTGGGCCCGATGCCGGCGATCACCGCGGTGTTTTTGTATTCGCTGCTACCGATCATGCGTAACACCTACCTCGCCCTGACCGGTGTCGAACCGGGCATTCGCGAAGCCGCACGCGGCATCGGCATGACCTTCGGCCAGCGCCTGCGCATGGTTGAACTGCCAATCGCCGTGCCGGTGATCCTCGCCGGCGTGCGCACCGCCGTGGTCATGAACATTGGTGTCATGACCATCGCTGCGACCATCGGCGCCGGTGGCCTCGGTGTACTCATTCTCGCTTCCATCAGCCGCAGCGACATGTCGATGCTGATCGTCGGCGCCGTGCTGGTCAGCCTCCTGGCCATCTTCGCCGACCTGCTTCTGCAATGGCTGCAACGCTCGCTGACTCCAAAAGGACTCCTGAAATGATCGAACTTCAAAACCTCAGCAAGACCTTCCAAAGCAACGGCAAAGATGTGAAAGCCGTGGACTCGGTAAGCCTGACCGTCAATGAAGGCGAGATCTGCGTGTTCCTTGGGCCATCGGGTTGCGGCAAAAGCACCACGCTGAAGATGATCAACCGCTTGATCAAGCCGACCTCGGGCAAAATCCTGATCAACGGCGAGGACACCACTGACCTCGACGCCGTCACCCTGCGTCGTAACATCGGTTATGTGATCCAGCAGATCGGTCTGTTCCCGAACATGACCATCGAGGAAAACATCACCATCGTTCCGCGCCTGCTGGGCTGGGACAAACAGAAATGCCACGACCGTGCCCGCGAGTTGATGAGCATGATCAAGCTCGAACCCAAGCAGTACCTGAATCGCTATCCGCGTGAGTTATCGGGCGGTCAGCAGCAGCGGATCGGTGTGATTCGTGCCTTGGCGGCAGATGCACCGCTGCTGTTGATGGACGAACCGTTCGGCGCGGTCGACCCGATCAACCGCGAGATGATCCAGAACGAGTTCTTCGAGATGCAGCGTGCGCTGAACAAGACCGTGATCATGGTCAGCCACGACATCGACGAGGCGATCAAACTGGGGGACAAGATTGCGATCTTCCGGGCGGGCAAACTGCTGCAGATCGACCACCCGGATACCTTGCTCGCGCACCCGGCGGATGACTTTGTCAGCAACTTCGTTGGTCAGGACAGCACGCTCAAGCGTCTGTTGCTGGTCAAAGCCGAGGACGCGGCGGACAACGCGCCGTCGGTGAGCCCTGAGACGCCGGTGGCCGAAGCCCTGGAGCTGATGGACGAACTGGACCGCCGTTATGTTGTGGTCACTTGCGCTGAAAACAAAGCACTGGGATACGTGCGTCGTCGCGACCTCCACCGTCAGACCGGCACTTGCGCGCAATACCTGCGCGAGTTCAACGCTACCGCGGCGTATGACGAGCATTTGCGCATTCTGCTGTCGCGTATGTACGAGTTCAATCGCTCGTGGTTGCCGGTGATGGATGCCGAGCGGGTGTTCCTGGGTGAAGTGACGCAGGAATCGATTGCCGAATACCTGAGTTCCGGCAAGTCCCGTGGCGGCAAGACCAGCATTGTTTCGCCAGCCGAGACTGCGGCCGCCTGATTGAAACTGTAGGAGCGAGCTTGCTCGCGATGGACCTGAGAGCGCCGCGCTTATTCAGAAAGCACGCGTTATCGTCAGCCTCCATCGCGAGCAAGCTCGCTCCTACAGGCACCTAAAATCCCTCTCCAACGGGAACATCACACTGTCATGCAGGTCGGTTACATCAGTAGCTGTCCGGGACCGCACGACGGATGCGTGCAAAAACGCGACATTTTTTGTTGATCTCAAGCCCCTCACGCCCTAAAGTTCGCGCCGAACGTCCATGCTGGAAACGATCCATCCGGCTCAAGTACTGACGACGAGACAGCAAGGCCAAGGGAAAGCACCGCTTCCCATGGCCTTTTTGCTTTCGGCGACATGCCTTGGGAAGTAGGCGAACCAAAGTGGGGATACGGAGGACGTTCATTTGCACCCATTGTTAATTTCAGTTTGCCAGTAGGAGTTCCCAGCATGTCGATCAACGTCGAAGACTATTTCGCGCGCGATACCTTCAACAAAATGAAGGCCTTCGCCGACAAACAAGAAACCCCGTTCGTGGTGATCGACACCGCGATGATCAGCCAGGCCTATGACGACCTGCGCGCCGGTTTCGAATTCGCCAAGGTCTACTACGCGGTCAAGGCCAACCCGGCCGTCGAAATCATCGACCTGCTCAAAGAAAAAGGCTCGAACTTCGACATCGCCTCGATCTACGAGCTCGACAAAGTAATGAACCAGGGCGTCGGCCCGGATCGCATCAGCTACGGCAACACCATCAAGAAATCCAAGGACATTCGCTACTTCTACGAGAAGGGCGTGCGTCTGTATGCCACCGACTCCGAAGCCGACCTGCGCAACATCGCCAAGGCTGCACCGGGTTCGAAAGTCTACGTGCGCATCCTCACCGAAGGCTCGACCACCGCTGACTGGCCTTTGTCGCGCAAATTCGGCTGCCAGACCGACATGGCCATGGACCTGCTGATCCTCGCCCGCGACCTGGGCCTGGTGCCTTACGGCATCTCGTTCCACGTCGGTTCGCAGCAGCGCGACATCAGCGTTTGGGACGCGGCGATTGCCAAGGTCAAAGTGATCTTCGAACGCCTGAAAGAAGAAGACGGCATCCACCTGAAGCTGATCAACATGGGCGGCGGCTTCCCGGCCAACTACATCACCCGCACCAACAGCCTGGAAACCTACGCGGAAGAAATCATCCGTTTCCTCAAGGAAGACTTCGGTGATGACCTGCCGGAAATCATCCTCGAGCCAGGCCGTTCGTTGATCGCCAACGCCGGCATCCTGGTCAGCGAAGTGGTGTTGGTCGCGCGTAAATCCCGTACCGCCGTCGAGCGATGGGTGTACACGGATGTGGGCAAATTCTCCGGCCTGATCGAAACCATGGATGAAGCCATCAAGTTCCCGATCTGGACCGAGAAGAAAGGCGAGATGGAAGAAGTCGTCATCGCCGGCCCAACCTGCGACAGCGCCGACATCATGTACGAAAACTACAAGTACGGCCTGCCGCTGAACCTGGCGATTGGTGATCGTTTGTACTGGCTGTCGACCGGTGCGTACACCACCAGTTATAGCGCGGTTGAGTTCAACGGCTTCCCGCCGCTGAAATCGTTCTACGTGTAAACGCTACACGCGCAATGCAAAAAGCCCATGACATGTCATGGGCTTTTTTGTGCCTGAGGTCCACGTCCTGCTCTTTGTAGGAGCGAGCTTGCTCGCGAAGAACGTTAACGATAACGCGTTTTTCCTGAACAAACGCGTTGCCCTCAAGTTCTTCGCGAGCAAGCTCGCTCCTACAGGGGGGTGTGCTCAAGTTCGGCGGTGCGTTGGGAATATTCAGTCGCCAAGGCGCGAATCTGCGGGTTCGGCGCGTCTAGCAGCGCCTCACTCGCCACCCGCAGGAAATTCAGATTCCCACCGGCCAGTGCCTTGCGCAACCAGTCCAGCGCCTCGTCGATTTTCCCCTCGCCAGCCAGCACCGCGGCATAGCTGAACTGCCCCCGAAAATCCCCACCGACCGCCGAGCGCCGATACCAGTCGCGCGCAGCCTGTGGATCCGCCGGGCAAAACTGGCCTTCTTCCAGATAACGCCCCAGCAGGTTCATCGACTTCGCGTGGCCCAGTTCTGCGGCGCGGCGATAGAGGTTCAGCGCTTGCGGCTGATTCTCGCTCCCTCCGCGACCGGTCGCCAGCAGGTTGGCGCAGTTGTACATCGCCCAATCCAGACCGGCGTCGGCGGCGATTTGATAATGCCGTGCGGCGACCGAAGCATTGGCAGCGCAGCCCCACCCATGTTCATGACAACGACCGAGCATGTTGCGCGCCATCAGATGCCCGCCGTGGGCGGCAATTTCAAACCAACGCATGGCCAGTGGCTGATCCTGTTCGATACCCTGCCCGTCCAGCAGGATCTGCCCGAGCAAGGCCTGAGCATCGAGCACGCCTTCCCGAGCAGCGATCAGTATTGCCTGAGCCGCCCGCGCGGGACTTTCGTCGAGCATGGCTTTGAGACGATCGCCATCGAGGACTTCCTCACGGCGTAGTTGATAACTCATACCTCGACCCAGCGGCGCAACAGGTTGTGATAGGTGCCCGTGAGGCGGATCAGTGAAGGATGGTCGGGCATGTCCTGTGTCAGCTGTTGAATCGCCCCATCCATCTCGAACAGCAACGCGCGCTGGCTGTCTTCACGCACCAGGCTTTGAGTCCAGAAGAACGAGGCATATCGAGTGCCGCGCGTCACGGCATTGACCTTGTGCAGACTGGTGCCGGGATACAAGACCATATCGCCGGCGGGCAGCTTCACCTGTTGGGTGCTGAAGGTGTCCTGGATTTCCAGTTCGCCACCGTCGTAGTCCTCAGGCTCGCTGAAGAACAGGGTCGCCGACAGGTCAGTGCGGACCCGCTCGATGCTGCCCTTGGGCTGACGCACAGCATTATCAATATGGAAATCGAAACTGCCACCCGCCGTGTAACAGTTCAGCAACGGAGGAAAGACTTTGTGCGGTAATGCGGCGGACATGAACAGTGGGTTTTTCCACAGCCGCTCAAGCATCGCCGCGCCCACTTCCTTGGCCAGTGGATGACCTTCAGGCAGCTGTAAATTGTGCTTGGCTTTGGCCGACTGAAAGCCGGCGGTGATCTTGCCATCCGCCCAATCGGCCTGCTCCAGGGCCTCACGAATGCGCTGCACTTCTTCTTTTGCGAACACGCCGGGGATGTGCAGCAGCATGGGAAGGACACCTGGAAGCAAAGGGGCGCCAATGGTATTGATTCTTATTGCCTGTGTAAAACCCTGTGACGAATGAATCATCAAAAACCGTAAGGCTAAATTGTAAAGAATGTAAATTCAGTGCAAATAGCAAAGTTTCGCAATTGATACAAATACGTGTTTACCCTATATTCCGCGGCCTCAAATCCTTGGGGAGGGGAATTCAAATGTCACGCCAACAACCACAATTACCTGTCAGCTCACCGCGCTTGCTTGCCTCTGCGATTGGCATGGCGATCACCGCCGGTTCGGCAGGCCAAATGGTTTTCGCGGCCGAAAAGACCGACGAAAAAGCACCGGGCAATGCCATTTCCCTGGACGCTACCAGCGTTGTTGGCGAGCAAGCCGATACCTCCTACAAGACCGACATCTCGGCTTCCAAGAAGTACACCGCGCCGCTGCGCGAAACGCCAAAAACCGTCACTGTGATCCCGCAACAAGTGATCCGCGACACCGGCGCCACTAGTCTGGTTGATGCACTGCGCACCACCCCGGGTATCACCTTCGGGGCTGGCGAAGGCGGCAACCCGGCGGGCGATCGTCCGATCATTCGCGGCTTCAACGCTGAAAGTGATGTGTTCGTCGACGGCATGCGTGATCCAGCGTCGCAAAGCCGCGAGATCTTCGACGTCGAATCGATCGAAGTCAGCAAAGGCCCGGGGTCGGCCTACACCGGCGCCGGGTCTACCGGTGGCAGCCTGAACCTCATCAGCAAAACCGCCAAACTGGGTAACTTCTACAACGGCGGCTTCACGTGGGGTTCGGATCAGACCAAGCGCACCACCCTCGATCTAAACCAGCAGATGACCGACACTTCGGCTTTCCGTCTGAACCTGATGAAGCACGAAGCTAACGTCGCTGGCCGTGACGCCGTGGACGTCAGCCGTTGGGGCGTGGCGCCCACCTTCGCCTTCGGCCTGGGCACCGACACCCGCCTGACCGTCGGCTACTACCACGTCGAAACCGATGACATGCCGGACTACGGCATCCCGCTGACCCTGAACCCCGCCCGCAGCAAGTACAACGTCGATAAACCTGTGGATGTCAACCGGGATAACTTCTACGGTCTGACCGGTCGCGACTTTCGCCAGACCTCAAACGACAGCGGCACCATCAAGATCGAACACGATCTGAATGACGACCTGACCGTTTCCAACAGTTTCCGCATGTCCCGTTCGACCCTCGACTACATTGTCACCAACCCGGACGACAGCAAGGGTAACGTCGCCCTTGGCAGCGTGTATCGCGGCGCGAAAAGCCGTAACTCAACGTCCAGCGGCTGGGTCAACCAGACCGACCTGAACGCCAAGTTCAACACCGGAGGCATCGAGCACAGCCTGGTCACCGGCCTTGAGTTTTCCTATCAAGACACCCACAACCGCCCGTACATCCTGACCTCGACCGCCAGCGGCACCCGGTGCAACACCGCCCTATTCACCTCCGGCGACTGCACCAGTCTGCAAAACCCGACGCCTGGGGATAACTGGATCGGCTCGATCACCGACAGCGCCGCGTTCACCGACACCGACACTAAAACCGCTGCGGCCTATGTGTTCGACACGCTGAAGTTCAACGAGCAATGGTCGCTGAACCTGGGCCTGCGTTACGACAACTACCAGGTCACATCCAGCGGTCACGCTAACGCCAGCGGCACAACGCCAGCGAACGACTTCTCCCGTGAGAACACCAGCGACCTGGTCAACTACCAGATCGGCGTGGTCTACAACCCGTTGCCTAACGGCAGTGTCTACGCGGCCTACTCCACTTCCAGCAACCCGTCCGGTGAAACCAGCGGCAACGGCGGCCTGGAGCTGGCGGCGAACAACAGCGATCTGGACCCGGAAAAGAACCGCAACTACGAGATCGGTACCAAGTGGGACTTCTTCGGTGACGACCTGTCGCTGACCGCCGCACTGTTCCGCACCGAGAAAACCAACGCACGTATCAACGATCCGGATGGCGCCACTACTCAAGTGCTGGATGGCGAGCAGCGCGTGAACGGTCTGGAACTGTCCTACTCCGGTAAGCTGACCCATAACTGGAGAGTCTTCGGCGGCTACACCTACATGGAAAGCGAAGTGGTCAAAACCACCCTCGCCGTCGATGAAGGCAACCACATGCCGAGCACCCCACGGAACAACTTCACCTTGTGGTCGACTTATGACCTGGTGCCGGACAAGTTCACCGTCGGCGCGGGTGCCACGTTCGTCGATTCGCAGTTCGGCAACGTCGCCAACTCGGTGGAGATCCCGTCCTACTGGCGTTACGACGCAATGGCCAGCTACGCCCTGACCAAGAACGTCGACCTGCAACTCAACGTGCAGAACCTGACCGACAAGCGTTACTTCGACCAGGTGTTCCAGACGCACTACGCCCATGTGGCAGCGGGTCGTACCGCCCTGCTGAGCGCCAACTTCCACTTCTGATTGCCAGTCACACCGCAATCCCTGTAGGAGCGAGCTTGCTCGCGATGGTCGTCAACGATGACGCGGAAAGCCTGATACTCCGTGTGGTTCTCTAGTTTTTCGCGAGCAAGCTCGCTCCTACAACAGCAAGGCCCCGTTCATCTCCATGAACGGGGCTTTTGTGCGTAAAAAAGAATGTTTCTCGACAACCCACGGCATAATGCGCGCCGTGATGACTATTTACGAACGGACAAGGCGAGTGACGTGTTGAAGAAAACCCTGTTCCAGTTGCACTGGTTTTTTGGCATCAGCGCCGGGCTGGTCCTGGCCTTGATGGGCATCACCGGGGCGACGGTATCGTTTCAGGATGAAATCCTGAGCGTTCTGAACCCTTCGGTATTGCAGGTCGAGAAGCAGGTGGCCGGCGTCCTTCCGCCCGCCGAACTGGTCGAACGCATCGAAGCGGCATCCGGCAAAAAAGTCTCGATGCTGAGTGTCGAGACCGACAGCGGCGCTGCAGCCAAGGTGTTCTTCACGCCGCCGCCGGGCGAGCGTCGTGGGCAGATGCGTTACTTCAATCCGTACACGGCCGAGTTCATGGGCGACGCCACCGGCCAGGACTTTTTCGGCCTGATGCTGCAACTGCACCGCTTCCTCGCCATGGGCGATACCGGTCGGCAGATCACCGGCGCCTGCACGCTGATTCTGCTGTTCTTCTGCCTGTCCGGCCTGTACCTGCGCTGGCCGCGTCAGTGGAACAGCTGGCGCGCCTGGCTGACCGTCGACTGGAAGAAAAAGGGCCGCAGCTTTAACTGGGATTTGCACTCCGTGGCCGGCACCTGGTGCCTGGTTTTTTACCTGCTGGCGGCAGTGACCGGGTTGTCCTGGTCCTATGAATGGTTCAACAAGGGCCTGACCCATTTGCTCTCCGACGCACCGCAAAACGAGCGTGTTCGGGGCGGTCGCGGTCCTGCGCCAAGTGGTCCCGCACCGACTGCCGATTACGCGGCGATGTGGAGCAGCATCTACAGCGCTGCCGGTCCGGCGCTCAGCGCCTACAACATCCGCATGCCGCCCGTGGCCGGCCAACCCGCCACGGTGTTCTATCTATTGAACTCGTCGCCTCACGACCGTGCGCTGAACCAGATCACCCTCGACCCGGTCACCGGTATCGTCAAACGGCATGACCGTTACAGCGACAAAAGCTTCAAGGCACAACTGCTGACCAGCCTCTATGCACTGCATGTGGGCAGTTACTTCGGCATCGTCGGACGGATCATCTTGACGATCAGCGCGCTAACGATGCCGCTGTTTTTCATCACCGGCTGGCTGCTGTACCTCGATCGTCGTCGCAAGAAAAAACACATCAAGGACGCCCGCAAAGGTCTCACGCAATCGGGCAGCGATGCACCGGCGTGGCTGATCGGCTTCGCCAGCCAGAGCGGTTTTGCCGAGCAACTGGCGTGGCAGACGGCCGGGCAATTGCAGGCGGCCGGGTGGCCGGTGAAGGTTCAGCCGCTGGCGACGGTCAGCGAGCAGGATCTGTGTGACTCCAGCAATGCGCTGTTCGTGGTCAGTACCTTTGGCGACGGCGAAGCGCCGGACAGCGCCCGAAGGTTCGAACGCAACGTGCTGAACCAGGCGTTGAGCCTCGACCGCCTGAACTATGCGGTGCTTGGCCTCGGTGATCGCCAGTATCAACACTTCTGCGGTTTCGCCCGACGTTTGCACACCTGGTTGGGCGAACACGGTGGCAAGACCTTGTTTGCCCCGGTGGAAGTCGACGGCGGCGACCCTTACGCCTTGCGTCACTGGCAGCAGCAACTGGGTCTACTGACCGGACAGGCGCCTGTGGACACCTGGCAAGCACCCAGCTACGACAACTGGACACTGACCCACCGCGAATGGCTCAACCCTGACAGCGCGGGTTCGGCGGTGTATTTGCTGGGCCTCACCGCCCCCACCACCAGCAGCTGGCTGGCGGGTGATCTGGTGGAAGTCTTGCCGCGCAATAGTCCTGGGGCGATGGAGCATTTCCTCGATGGCCTGGGCATTGACGGTCGGGCCACTGTGGTTATCGAGGGACTGACGCAACCGCTGGCGCAAGCCCTCGCCAGTCGGCAACTGTCCGAGAATCGCGCTCATTTGGTCGGCTTGCACGCGCAAGCGCTGGTGGATGCGTTGGTGCCTTTGGCCGCCCGCGAATACTCCATCGCCTCGATTGCCGCCGACGGTGTTCTCGAACTGATCGTGCGTCAGGAACGGCATCCCGATGGCAACCTGGGCGTCGGTTCCGGTTGGCTGACCGAACATGTGCCGGTAGGAGCCACCATCAGCCTGCGCGTGCGGCGCAACAGTGGTTTCCATCTGCCGGCCGAGCCCGTGCCGATGATCCTGTTGGGCAACGGCACCGGGCTGGCAGGTCTGCGCAGCCTGCTCAAGGCGCGGATTGCCGATGGGCAGCAACGGCATTGGTTGCTGTTCGGTGAGCGCAATCGCGAGCACGACTACCTGTGCCGCGATGAGCTTGAAGAATGGTTGATTTCAGGGGATCTGGAGCGACTGGACCTGGCGTTCTCGCGGGATCAGGCCGAAAAAATTTACGTGCAGGATCGTTTGCGGGAGTCGGCCGATGAGTTGAAAAAATGGCTGGCCGACGGCGCCGTGATTTACATCTGCGGCAGCTTGCAGGGGATGGCTTCAGGGGTGGATCACGTGCTCAACCAAGTGCTCGGCATTGAAGCGGTCGACCGGCTGATCGAACAGGGCCGCTATCGCCGCGACGTCTACTGAATACACACATCCCCCTGTAGGAGCGAGCTTGCTCGCGATGGTGTGTCAGTCGACACAACGGTGCCTGACCCACCTTCGCGAGCAAGCTCGCTCCTACACCGGCGACAACTTCTGCTCAAACACCCCAACCCCATCCAGGTCCCGCAACACCACACTCATCTCCCCCGTCTGCCCGTCAATGTTCACCTCGCCAAAAAACTGAAACCCGGCAAACGGCGAGGTGTTCTGCGCTGGGGGTGCTTTCTCGAACACCACCTCAGGCCCAAAGGTTTTATCCAACGGATCAGGCCCAAAGCTCCCCGCATTCAGTGGCCCGGCGACAAACTCCCAGAACGGTTCGAAGTCCTGAAACGCAGCCCGGTCCGGATGGTAATGATGCGCCGCGCAGTAATGCACATCTGCTGTCAGGAACACGAAATTGCGCACCTGCTGCGCCCGCAGGAATCCCAGCAATTCAGCGATTTCCAGCTCACGCCCTTGCGCCGGCCCCGGATCGCCGTTGGCCACGGCTTCCCATCGCGCCACCCCGGGGCTGACTTCGCCATCCGGGACGCCGAGGCCGATGGGCATGTCGGCGGCGATGACTTTCCACTGAGCGCTGGAGGCTTGCAACGAAGCCTTCAGCCAGTCCAGTTGTTCACGACCGAGAAAGGGTTTTACATCGCCGAGATTGTCATCATTGGCGCCGCGATAACTGCGCATGTCGAGGACAAATACATCGAGCAGCGGCCCATAACCGATCTGGCGATAAATCCGCCCGCCCCCGTCGCCGCTTTGCAAACGCATCGGTGCATATTCGAGCCAGGCCTGACGCGCGCACCCCACCAGGCTGTGGATATCTTTGCTCTGGTAGCGCCCATCCAGCTGCTTGCCCGGCGACCAGTTGTTCACCACTTCGTGGTCGTCCCATTGCCAGATCTGCGGCACTTCGGCGTTGAAGCGACGGATGTTTTCGTCCATCAGGTTGTAGCGATAATTGCCGCGAAACTCGTCAACGGTTTCGGCGACTTTGCTCTTGGCTTCGGTGGTGATGTTGCGCCACACGCGACCGTTTTCGGTGGTCAGTTGCGCGGGCACCGGGCTATCGGCGTAGATGGTGTCGCCGCTGTGGATAAAGAAGTCCGGCAGGCGCAGGCGCATGGCTTCGTAGATGCGCATGCCACCGATGTCCGGGTTGATGCCGAAGCCCTGGCCGACGGTGTCGCCACTCCAGACAAAACGGATGTCACGGCGGGTGTGCGGCACACTGCGTAAGTGGCCAAACCAGGGCTCGCTGGCGGTACCGCTCTGGGCGTCTTCGAACCGTACGCGGTAGAAAATCGCCTGATCGGCGGGCAGGCCGGTGAGTTCAACCCGGGCGGTGAAATCCGTAGTGGCGTCGGCCAATGACGAGACAAAACGACGAGGGTTGCTGAACAGACTGCGGGTGTCCCACTCCACCACCATCCGCGCCGGACGGTCGCAGCGGCTCCAGACCATCGCCCGGTCACCCAGCACGTCGCCGGACTGCACGCCATCGGTGAGTTGCGGCCGATCCTTGACCGAAGCAATCACCGCCGGCGCCAGACCAGGCAACAACAGCCCGGCACCGACGACTTGCAAGACACGACGGCGACCGAGGTCGAATTCGCTCATGGTGCTCTCCCTGAAAAGGAAAACTAAAGCATGCCCGCATGACCCCGGCGTGACACACAAATCCACTCATGCCGCATGTCCCTGTGTAGGAGCGAGCTTGCTCGCGAAGGTGGGTCAGGCACCCTTGTGTCAACTGACACACCTTCGCGAGCAAGCTCGCTCCTACACAGGGGCAGGTGTCAGGCGCTGACGGGCTCCATGGCCAACTCAACGACCTCAGGTCGCTTGAGCACGGCATACGCCACCGCCGTCAACAAACTCCCCGCCACAATCGCCAGCAGGTACAGCAACGCATGGTTGATCGCATTCGGGATCGCCAACACAAACAATCCGCCGTGCGGTGCCATCAGCTTGCAGCCGAAATACATCGACAACGCGCCAGTCAACGCGCCACCGGCAATGCTCGCCGGAATCACCCGCAACGGGTCCTTGGCGGCGAACGGAATCGCACCTTCAGAGATGAAGCACAAGCCCAGCACCAACGCCGCTTTACCGGCCTCGCGTTCGGTCTGGGCGAACTTGCGCCGGGCGATGAACGTGGCGATGCCCAGGCCAATCGGTGGCACCATACCGGCGGCCATCGTCGCGGCCATCGGTGCATAACTCTGTGAAGCCAATAGTCCTACGGAGAACGCATACGCCGCTTTGTTGATCGGCCCGCCAAGGTCGACACACATCATGCCGCCCAGCAACACACCGAGCAGAATCGCGTTGGTAGTGCCCATGCTGTCGAGGAAGTGTGTGAGCCCTTCGAGCATCCCGGCCACGGGTTTGCCAACCACGTAGATCATCACCAGACCGGTGAACAGACTCGCCAGCAACGGGATGATCAAAATCGGCTTCAGCGCCTCGAGGCTTTGCGGCAATCGCGCATAACGATTGATCGCCTGGGCGGCATAACCGGCGATGAAACCGGCAACGATCCCGCCGATGAAACCGGCGCCCAAGGTGCTCGCCAGCAGTCCACCGATCATCCCCGGGGCCAGGCCCGGACGGTCGGCGATTGAATAGGCGATGTAGCCCGCCAGCAACGGCACCATCAGTTTGAACGCGGTCTCGCCGCCGATCTGCATCAACGCTGCCGCCAACGTGCCCGGTTCCTTGAACGCGGTGATGCCGAACACGAACGACAACGCGATCATCAAACCGCCCGCCACCACCATCGGCAGCATAAACGATACGCCAGTCAGCAAGTGTTTGTAGACACCGGTCTTCTCTTGCTTGGCCGGGCCTTTGGCGCCGGTCGAAGCACTTTCCTGCTGACCTTCGGCCAGCGCTTTGTTCAGCGTCGCTTCGGCTTGTTTCAAGGCGATGCCAGTGCCGCAACGATAGATTTTCTTGCCGGCAAAACGCTCAGTGGCGACTTCAATGTCACAGGCCAGCAGCACCACGTCCGCATCGGCAATCGCTGCCGCGCTCAATGGGTTGCGCGCACCTACAGAACCCTGGGTCTCCACTTGCAGGTCGTAACCCAAACGCTTGGCCGCTTGCTGCAAGGCTTCGGCGGCCATGAAAGTGTGGGCAACGCCGGTCGGACAGGCCGTAATCGCAACCAGGCGTGGCACGTTTTGAACCGGCGCAACCGGCTCGACGACGGCGTCTGGCGCAACGTAAACCTGAGCCTCTTCAGCCCCACGCCGCAGCACCGCCTCAACATCCTGCAAGGCCTGCGCAGGCGTGCTGCGAAAAACCCGTTTACCGACGAATCGCGACATATCCACAGGCACGCTGGTCACCAGCAACACCCACTCGGCCGCCTCGATCGTGGCCGCCGACAATTGACGTTCCGGGTGCACGGCATCGATGACTTCGACGCTGGTGCTCCAGCCCTGACGCTGGGCCGCCGCATCGAGCAAACGGGCGCACAGCACACTGGTGACCATGCCGTTCGGGCACGCCGTAACAATGGCTAACTTCATGACGTACCCTCTTATTTTTCTGTCAGGCGGCGCACGCGCACACCCTGTTCTAACCGTGCCAACTGAGTGGCGTCGCCCATGCCGAAACCAATCTGCGTGACCGCCATCGCGGCAATCGCCGTGGCGGTGCGCAAGGTCTGTTCGGGCGTGTCGGCACTGAGTAAACCGTGGAGCATGCCGGCCAACAATGAGTCGCCCGCGCCCACCGTGCTAGCAACGCTGACCTTGGGCGGTGTGGCATGCAGGGCCGAGCCAACACTGAACCAGTTCACGCCCTCGGCGCCGTGAGAAATCACCACATGCTCGATGCCTTGAGCGTGCAAGCGGCTAGCGGCATCTGCCTGTGCCGCGACCGAAATCACTTCGCAGCCGAGCGCATCGGCCAGTTCTTCAGTATTGGGTTTTATCAGCCACGGACCGGCCTTGAGCGCTACGCGTAACGCTTCACCACTGGTGTCCAGCGCAACGTTCAACCCGAGGTTTTTCAAACGCAGAATCAACGCCTGCAACCACTCAGGGCTGACGCCTTGAGGCAGGCTGCCGGCCACGACAACCGCGTCATGCCCCGGCGCAATCCGGTCGAGCCGATCAAGCAGTGCCTGCTGCGCCGCCTCACTGACCCTCGGTCCCGGGCCGTTGATATCGGTAATGCGCCCATCGCTTTCCGCCAGTTTGATGTTGCTGCGGGTTTCGCCGGGGACGCGGATAAACGCGTCGACAAAACCACGCTTGGCAAACAAGGTTTCGAACGCTTGAAGATTGTCTTCCCCAAGGAATCCGCTGACCGTCAGCTGATGCCCGAGGTCCGCCAGCACCTGCGCCACGTTCACGCCTTTTCCGGCGGCGTGGGTGTGCATCTCGTCACTGCGGTTGACCTGTCCGGCTTCAAGGCGCGGCAACTGCACGGTCAGGTCAAGCGCCGGGTTGAGGGTCAGGGTTAGGATCTTGGCCATTACAGGGCCTCCACTAATGCGCGCACTTCATTCGCGCTGCCAACGGCCAGCGCCTGTTGGGCCAGGGTTTGGGTCTGAGTCAGGCTGAGTTCGCGAATGCGCGCCTTGACCTCGGCGATGCTGCGGCCTGACACACTGAGTTCATCCACGCCCAGCCCGACCAGCACCGGCACCGCCAGCGGATCGGCAGCCAGTTCGCCGCACACACCGACCCATTTGCCATTGGCATGGGCCGCGCGCACGGTGATGTCGATCAGTTGCAGCACCGCCGGGTGCAAGCCGTCAGCCTGGGCCGATAAGGTGGGATGACCACGGTCGATGGCCAGGGTGTATTGCGTCAAGTCGTTGGTGCCGACGCTGAAGAAGTCGACTTCCTTGGCCAGCACCGGCGCCAGCAAGGCCGCCGACGGGACTTCGATCATGATTCCCAGTTGCAGGTCTGCGACCGGGATTTCCAGGCGCAGACGTTCGGTCATGTCCCGCGCCTGCCGCCATTCGTCGACGCTGCCGACCATGGGGAACATGATCCGCAGCGGACGGTTGTCGGCGGCGCGGAGCAAGGCGCGTAACTGTGCTTCCATGATCTGCGGACGCTGCAGGGTCAAGCGAATACCGCGCACGCCCAGGAACGGGTTTTCCTCTTTGGCGATCGGCCAATACGGCAGCGGTTTGTCGCCGCCGACGTCGAGGGTACGCACCACCAGCGGCCGACCTGCCAGGCCATCGAGCACACGGCGGTACTCAACTTCTTGCATGGCCTCGTCCGGCGCTTGCGAATGGGCCATGAAAATCAATTCGGTGCGCAGCAGGCCAATGCCCTCGGCGCCCTGCTCCACGGCACTGGTCACGCCGGCGCTTTCGCCGATGTTGGCGAACACTTCGACCGCATGGCCGTCGGTGGTCAGCGCCGGTTGATGGCGTTGTTCCGCCGCCGCTTTCAGGCGTTGCTCGCGGGTGTCGCGCTCTTCGATGGCGCGCTGCAAGGTCGCAGCGTCGGCGTCCACGTGAAGGCGACCGCGCTGGCCGTCGAGCAGCAACGGCGTGCCTGGCGCCAGCAACAACACGGCCGCCCCCGCACCGACCAGCGCTGGAATTCCGAGGGCCCGAGCGACGATGGCGCTGTGGGCCGTGGCACCGCCCCGGGCGGTGAGAATGCCGGCGACGCGAGCCGGGTCGAGACGCGCCACGTCGGACGGGCCGACTTCCTCCATCACCAGAATGTACGGTTGATCGGGTTCGCTCAGTGTTTCGACGCCACTGAGTTGCGCCAACACCCGACGGCCGACGTCGCGCAGGTCGGCGGCACGCTCGGCAAGCAAGGCGTCCTGCAGCGATTCCTGTTGCTTGGCCGCCGCCTCGATTACCGCCATCCATGCCGCTTCGGCGCTTTCGCCTTGCTTGAGGCGAGTGTCGACTTCATCGGTCAGTTCCGGGTCGTCGAGCATTTCCAGATGGGTGATGAAAATCTCGCGAATGGCTTTGGCTTTGCTGCGCTCGATCAGGCCTTCGATGTCGCGACGCACCTCCGACACAGCGTGTTTGAGGCGTTCGCGCTCGACAGTGGCGGACTCACCGCGCAGTGGGTAATCGATGGTTTGCAGCACGTGAATATGCGCCGGGCCGATGGCGATTCCGGGCGCGGCGGCGATGGCCTGAACCAGGCTGCCGGACGCAGGCGCGAGCAGCACTTCGGCCACATCGGCGAAGACTTCGCGCTGTTGACTCACGGCCGGTAATGGCTCGACCTCTTCACCCAGGCCTTCTTCGATGGCGGCCAACAAGGCCGGCAAGGCATCGGCGGCGATGCTCGGTTCGGCGATGAATTCCAGCACCTGACCGCGACGGGCGCCGAGGCTGAGCAGTTTGCTCAAACTTTTCACCGACACCGCGCTGTCCTGACCATCGACAATGCGGACGCGAATTTCACCTTCAAAACTTTTCGCCAGTTGCGCGAGGATTTTCGCCGGGCGCGCGTGTAAACCGTGGGCATTGGCCAGAGCGATTCGGGCATTCGGCCAATCGGCCGGCAACTCACCACCGAGCACTTCAAGCACTTTTCGGCTGCTGGTGGCACGCCCCAGTTCATGGCCGCGTCCTTCAATCAACAACGCGCAAAGGCGTTCGAGCAACGCCTGATGCGCCTCACCGAGGCTGGCCAGACAGAATAGCCCGCTCAACGGCTGGCCGAGGTAACGCATCGGCTTGTCCGGGGTGACGAACGCCAGGCCCGGACGCTTCACGGTTTGCTCGCTGTGCAGCCACCACAGACCATCGCCCAGGGGTAGCGCTTCAACCTGTTGCAACACGGCGGAGAAACCGTTGCTCACACAATCGGCCTGACGCAGCAAACGGGCGCCGCGCCAGACCAATTCTTCGAAGTCATCGGCAGAAACGCCGAGGCCGATCATCTGCGCATCCAGCGCCAGCTCCTGCGGCGCACCTTGCAGCAACTTCAACAAGGCTTCGGCGGAGCTGGCACGACGCAGGGCCTGGCCCAGATCGGTCTCGCCGAGGGCACGGGTCAGCAGTTGCAACAAGCGTAGGTGTTCATCGGATTTGGCCGCGATACCAATCGCCAGGTACACGATCTGTCCGTCGCCCCAGTCCACGCCTTCAGGGAATTGCATCAGCCGCACGCCAGTGGAAAACACCTGATCGCGGGTTTCCGGGGTTCCGTGAGGGATGGCAATACCTTGACCGAGAAAGGTCGAGCCCTGGGTTTCACGTGCCTGCAACCCGGCGAGATAACCTTCGGCAACCAGACCGTCGGCGACCAGGTGCTGGGCGAGCAAGTGCAATGCTGCGGACTTATCCACAGCCGACTGGCCCATGGATATTTGCTCTATGGTGAGCTCGAGCATGCTTTCTCCTTTTTGGCGCCGTGGGGCACCAGGTATTGTTTGAATGATTAAAGCTTAGGCCCATCGTCATCACTTTTGGCGGTTTCGCGGCAGAACCGGCCAAAGGCGTCTAAAACATAGAAAATACGCTTGCTGAAACGTTTAATCTAGATTGTTTGGCACGTTACTCGATAATGCCTCATCCTTGAAGCCCAACTTGTCGGATGCTCTGCGGACGATGGTCACCTGCATGAATCAGGTACGATTGGCAAAAATGTCGGGGCAAGCTCGAAAAAACAAGGAAATCCCGAGTTGAAACTCAGTGATATCGCACAGTTGGCCGGTGTGTCCGTAACCACCGCCAGTTATGTCATTAATGGCAAGGCCGAACAGCAACGCATCAGCAGCGCGACCGTCGAGCGCGTGCGTGCCGTCGTCGAACAACATGGCTTTACGCCCAATCCTCAAGCGGCCGGCCTGCGCAGTCGGCACACCCGCACCTTGGGTTTCATTCTGCCGGACCTGGAAAACCCCAGTTACGCGCGGATCGCCAAATTGCTGGAGCAAGGCGCCCGGGCTCGTGGTTATCAATTGCTGATTGCCAGTTCCGACGATGCGCCGGACAGCGAACGGCAATTGCTGCAACTGTTCCGCGCCCGGCGCTGCGACGCGTTGATTGTTGCCAGTTGCTTGCCGGCGGGCGATGAAAGCTATCGCCAGTTGCAGGCCAAGGGCATTCCGATCATCGCCATCGACCGGGTCATGGAGCCTGAGCATTTCTGCTCCGTCATCAGCGACGACCGCGAAGCCAGCCTGCAATTGACCCGCAGTCTACTGGACCCGCAGCCCAAACAGATCGCGCTGATCGGTGCGCGCCCCGAACTGAGCATCAGCCAGGAACGGGCAGCCGGTTTCAAGGAAGCGCTGACAGCGTTCAAAGGCGAAGTGCTGATCGAACACGGCGAGTCGTTCAGCCGTGAGTGCGGTAAACAGTTGATGGAAGAACTCCTGCAACGCCTGGGTCATTTACCGGATGCGCTGGTGACCACGTCCTACGTTCTACTTCAGGGCGTGTTCGATGCCTTGCACGACTTCCCGCTCAAAACCCGCCCGCTGCGCCTCGGCACATTCGGTGACACGCAATTGCTGGACTTCCTGCCGCTGCCTGTCAACGCCATGGCCCAGCAACACCAGTTGATCGCCGACAAAGCGCTGGCCTTGGCGCTCGCCGCCATCGAGCAGTCCGATTACCAACCCGGTGTGCAGGCCATCCCGCGGACCTTCAAGCAGCGTATTCGCCAGGACTGAACCGTGGAGCTGATTGACAGCCACACTCATCTGGATTTTCCGGACTTCGACGAGGATCGTCAGGCGCTGCTCGCCGAGAGCCGCGCCCTCGGCGTGAGGCGGATGGTGGTGTTGGGGGTTTATCAGGCCAATTGGCAGCGGGTCTGGGATCTGGTGCAAAGCGATCCCGACCTGTATGCAGCGTTCGGTTTGCACCCGGTGTATCTGGATCAACATCAGCCCGAAGATTTACCCGAACTCGGCGATTGGCTGGCTCGGCTAGCCGGCCATCGGCAGGTGTGTGCGGTGGGCGAGATCGGCCTGGATTACTTCATCGAAACCCTGGACCGCGAACGTCAGCAGACGCTGTTCGAGGCGCAGTTGCAACTGGCGGCGGACTTCAATCTGCCGGCACTCATTCATGTGCGACGCAGTCATGCGGCCGTGATAGCCACGCTTAAACGGTTTCGGTTGAAACGCGCAGGGATCATCCATGCCTTCGCCGGCAGTAAGGAAGAGGCCCGCGAGTACATCAAGCTCGGCTTCAAACTCGGCCTCGGCGGCGCCGCGACCTGGCCTCAGGCTCTGCGCATGCACCGCGTCCTCGCCGAGCTGCCGCTTGAATCGGTGGTCCTGGAAACCGACGCACCGGACATGGCGCCCGCCATGTTCCCCGGTCAACGCAACAGCCCGGCCCACTTGCCGGCGATCTGCTCGGCGCTGGCGGGGATCATGGCGATCACCGCCGAGCAATTGGCCGCCGCCAGCACCGCCAATGCCTGTGAGCTGTTCAACTGGTAATCAATTGACGTGGGCCTTGGCGGCTTCAAGTGTCAGCGTGATGTGCTGTCGATGCCGGGCAAATCGAATCACGATGAAGTAGACGAAGATCGCCAACAGCGAAAAATTCAGCTGCTCCAGGACGCTGAGCAAACGCATCCACTCCAACACCAACGCCACCAGCAACGCGGTGCAGACCATGATCTGCGTGCTCACCCGCAGCAATGCCAGCGAGTCATTGGACTTGAAGCGCTTGATCTGTTTCGGATCACGCAGTTGCAAGGCTTTCTGGCAGTGGGAACAGGCGAACGCTTCATTGATTGCAATGGCGTTGAGCTGCCAGGGTTTGAGCAGCAGTGTGCGGTGGCAATGGGCGCAGAGGCCCTGGATTCCATTCGTTGCAGCCGACATAACCAAGCCTCCTCCGGGCGGGTCAGAGAGATAGATCCTCAATCATTGAAGACCATAAACCAGAGAACGGGGAAAAACAGGATATTCAAACCCTGTAGGAGCGAGCTTGCTCGCGATGGACGTGAACGATGACGCGTGCTGTCTGGAAAAATGCGTCGCCTTCGAATTCATCGCGAGCAAGCTCGCTCCTACACTTATTTACACGCGGAATGCGCTGATCAGTTGCTTGAGTTCCACCACCTGAGCCGACAACGCACGGCTGGCGCCCTCGGTCTGATGCGCGCCTTCGGCCGTGCGCTCGCCTGCGCGATTGATCTCGACGATGTTCTGGTCGATGTCATGAGCCACGGCGGTTTGCTGCTCCACCGCAGCGGCGATCTGCTGGTTCTGATCGACAATCATGCCGACGGCACCGAGGATGTTTTCCAGCGCCTGCTGGACTTTTTCCGACTGTCCGACAGTGCCGCTGGCCACCTGATGGCTGATACCCATCGCCTTCACCGCTGCACCGACACCGCCATGGAGCTTGGCGATCATCTGCTCGATTTCTTCGGTGGATTGCTGGGTCCGCTTGGCCAGGGTCCGGACCTCGTCCGCCACCACGGCAAAACCACGCCCTTGCTCGCCCGCTCGCGCCGCCTCGATGGCCGCGTTGAGGGCCAATAGGTTGGTCTGTTCGGCGATGCTCTTGATCACCTCCAGCACACGGCTGATGGACTGACTGTCGCTCGCCAACTGATTGATCACCAACACCGACTGATCGATTTCACTGGCAAGCGCAGCGATGCTGCCCTGCTGTGACTGCACCAGCCCGCGACCGTTAATGGTCTCGTCATTAACACTGTGGGCGCTGCTGACCGCCGCGGCGGCACTGCGCGCCACCTCGAGGGAGGTCGCCGACATTTGGTTCATGGCCGTCGCCACCTGCTCGATCTGGGAGCGCTGCCCCGCCACGGCTTGGTTGCTCTGCGCAGAAACGTTTTGCACCTGCCCGGCCTGGCGCTCGACCTCGCTGACGGTCTGCCCCACTCGCTCGATCAGGTCATGGATTTTCTTCACGGTGCCATTGAACACTTCACCCAGCTCGCCCAGTTCATCGCGGCTATCGGCGTTGAAGGTCACCGTCATGTCACCGGCGGCCACCTTGTCCATCATTGCGCCAAGACGCTTCAGGGTGGTGCGGGTCGAGGCGTAGAAACCGCCATAGAGGTAAAAGATCAACACAAACACCACCGAGAGCGCCACGGCCTGCAAAATCATGTGCGTGCGATTCTGCTCCAGCCGCTGCTGCAACTGAGTGCCGAGAAACTTCAGTGTGGCTTCATTGAGTTGGTAGGTCCGGTCCATCAGGCCTGTGACCTGATCGTAAAAACCCTGCCACGGCGCATCGAGCGTGTCAGCCATCACCACCTGTTCTTCGAACAGTTCACTGGCCTTCTTCAGCGATGCCTTGCTGTTATCGGCCTGGGCGGCCAGGGTCTCCCGTGCAGCTTTGCTTGACCCCAAAGCATCCTGCAGTTTCAGCCCATATTCGCCCTGCAGCTTTTCGATCTGTGCCAACAATTCATCGAATCGAGTACTCGATGCCGAGTTGAGAAAGCCCTGCCCCAACGAAAAAGAACCCATCGCCCGGCCTTCGCCCAGTATTTGGGTAACCCGTGGGGTGACATTGGTGATGAGTTCGCTCAGCTGACGCATGTCGCTCTGAGTGTCACGGCTCAGGCCGGCCTGACTGGCGATGATCTGGCTGAAAACCTGCGCGTTACCGAGCAACTTGCCAATCATCCCGCTTTTACTTTGCAGGGAGCTTTCCGCTTGCTGCGCCTTGAAGGCGACGATCATCTCATCGCGCTTGGCATCGAAAACAGCGATCTGTTCCGGGTCCGTGGTCATCGCCGTCAGCCCCTGCAAACGGCTCAGCACACTTTGCCCCAAAGTGCTGATCTGCGACTCGATATTGCCAGCCTTGCCAGACTGCCCGAGCGTGGCGTTAATCTGCACCAGGTTGTTGAGGGTTTCCAGATCGCGCCGTAACGTCAGGCTGTTGCCCAGGAGGTCCAGGCTCTGCAATTCGATTTGGGTGCCCTGGAATTCGCGATAGGAATCGCGCACCAGATAGAAATTGGTCACCAGCATCGGCACAAGGAACAGCACGCTGATCAGGCTGAACTTCATACCAAAACTCAGGCGATTCATCAGCGCAACGGCGGGATAGAGCAAGCTCTTCACTGGAAGTCTCCCTTCGATTTCTTATTTTTATTGGCAGGCGCGGGTCGACAGCAGACAGCCACTATTCGGCGCTAGCTCTGTATAACTTAAATCGGCAGGAGGTTTTGTAACTTAAGGTAAACGGCAGAGCGAACGCGGTCTTGTAGCAGCTGGCGAAGCCTGCGTTCGGCTGCCTGTAGGAGCGAGCTTGCTCCGGGCGGCGTTCCGACGAAAGACCTGATAGCGACACGTTTATCCAACATGAACGCGTTATCGTTAACGTCTTTCACGAGCAAGCTCGCTCCTACAGGCGGACGCAGGCAGCGCCAGGGTCGGTGTGCCTAGGGCAGGACCGTCCACAACGCAAACCCGGCGTACCAGAGCACCGCGGCTCGCAGCAGCAGCTCCCAGATCCGGTCCAGGTTGTTGATGCCGTCGGGGCCGACCACCGGTGCAGGGATTTCACCAGCCACCATCCCGACCTTTTCGATCAATTGGGCAGCGCTGATGTTCCAGTTCAGCAGTTCGTGCAACATCACCCGGCCGACCGCGACAAAGTTGCCCACCAACGCAAAACTTGCCGCCAACAGGCGCACCGGCAGCCAGTCGAACGCGTGACGCAGTTGTGCGGCGCGCTCGACTACGGCGGGGTTCTGCCCGTGCTCTTCGGCCAGGGCGAGCAGTCGATAGCTCAATGCCGCGACCGGCCCCAACAGGAAGTACCAGAAAATCACCGCGAAAAAGCTTTGATAGGCCTCCCACAACAGATGCCCTTCGACCCGCTCCAGCAATTGCTCGCCATCGTCGGCGCAGATACCCACGTCGCGTTGCGCAACATGAGCGGCAGCTTGCAGGTCTTCCCGGCGCCAGGCATCGCGGAAGGGTCCCAGGCCGGCCAACAGATCACCGCGCCCCAAACTGTAAATCACCACCAGCAAGTGCAGAGGCAACACCAGCAGACCGTAGGCCACCGGATCCAGTACCACCAGCAACAGACCCAGCAGCGCCACCGGCAACAACACCAGTATCACCAGGACCAGCCCCGGGCTTTTCGCCAGACGCGGGCTGGACTCAAGCTTGTTCAACTCGCGTACCCAACCACCATCACGTTGTACCCGATGGCGCAGGGCCGAGAACTTCTCGATCCAGACGGCCAATAGCAACACCAGAAAACTCATTGTTGTTCCTCTTTTGCCAGGGCGGCACGATAGCGTGCCCAGTCGAACGCCGGCCCCGGATCTGTTTTGCGCCCAGGTGCAATATCACTATGCCCACAAATGCGTTGCGCGGTGATGGCCGGGAAAGTGTTTTGCAACTGCCGGGTCAAGGCGGTCAACGCTCGATACTGCGCGTCGGTGAACGGCAGATCATCCGTGCCTTCAAGCTCGATGCCCACGGAAAAATCGTTACAGGTTTCCCGCCCTTCGAAACGGGAGACGCCGGCGTGCCAGGCGCGCTCAAGGCACGAGACAAACTGAGTGACGGCGCCGTCCCGTTCGATCAAAAAGTGCGCAGACACCCGCAGGTCAGCAATCCCTTCAAAGTAAGGGTGCTCCATGACATCCAGGCGATTCTGGAAAAATTCCTGCACCTTGCCGGTGGCGAACTGCGCCGGCGGCAGGCTGATGTTGTGGATCACCAGCAGGGAAACTTCGCCCGAGGGGCGCGCATTGAAGTTGGGCGAGGGACATACACTCACGCCCTGACACCAACCGCTCGCGGGGTCCAACTGCATACAGGTTCCTTCAATGACGACTGTGTTGCCCCCAGTATGCCGCGATAGACCCTCGGCGCGCGATCACTTGCCGTGATTGAGGCGCCGCAGGTGCGAGATCACTGACTCCAGGGCCCGATCGAACAACAATGTGTCGTCGAGCGCGCGCACCGCACCACGGCGGAATTCCAGAGCCAGCTCGGTACGGCTGCGCTCCAGCGCTTTCATCCCCGTGCGGTCGACGAAAATGTACTTGCCGGTGGCATCGATGATCGCCGCCAGTTTGCAGCGAAGGGTGTTGTCCTCGTCTTCCTTGAACTCGACCCAGCGGCCCAGACGCAGACGACGGACCTGAAGCAAACCCACATCGTCCTCCGGCAAACGGATCAAAGCTGTCTCGACCGGGCCTTCGTCGGCCGTTCGCAGAATGACTGCTTCCTGCACCTCGATCATCACCGGTTTGTCGCCCGCCTGTTCAAGTGCCCCCGGACGCTCGAACAACTGGACGTGCAAACTTTCCAGCTCACTGAAAAATTCACCGGTGGCGAACGGATCGAACGCCGAACCGTTCAGCCCGTCGCGCAATGACTTGAGTAAACCCGGCACCAGCGCCAACAAACGCAGGCTAGCACCGGGTTCGTCATGACGCTGCACACTCCAGATCAGTTGCTCCATGGTTTGCACATTGGCGTGCCACTCGGCTGAGTCATCACCGTGTTTGAGGCAGGTCAGCAGCAGCACGTTGCTCCAGGCGTCCTGGACAAAGACCACGACGCGCTGCGGCAAGACTTTGCCCAGCAACGCCTGATTCAGCACCTGCTCGACGCGATGGCGGGCCACCTCGGTTCTGGCGCGCCCCTCTTCGGCGTCTCGGGTTCGCTGCTCCAGCAGCTCGCTGCGCCGGCGCTCGTCGCTGGTGAATGCGAGAAAATCCGCCAACACTTCGGAAAAGATCGCCGGGTCATCGACAAAGTCATTCAACAAGCGCTGCACCACTTGCTCGATGCGCAAATACAGGCTGTCGCGTTCATGGTCGTCGCACTCGCCCCAACCCATCGCGGCAGTGGCGATTTCATTGAGCAGACGGCGGGCCGGATGACTGCTGCGGCTGAAGAAGCTCTTGTCGAGCACCGCTACCTTGAGCATCGGGATCTGCAATCGGCCGATCAATGCCTTGAGGGAGTCCGGCAGGTTGCGGTCGTCGAGGATGCGTTCGAAGAGCAGGGCGATCAGATTGATCACATCTTCGTCGGCCACCTCGACAACGCGCGACTTGCCGCTTTTGACGCTGATCCGGGTCAGCAATTGTTCGAGCTGGTTTCGCAGATCAAAATCGTCCCGGGTCTCTGGCGCCGGCACGTATTGCTGCAAGTGCGAGAGCAGCCGCAACAGATCGCGGGTAGAAATCGGCTGGGCCTGGGCACTGACGTCGAGCGTCGGTGCGACGCTGCCGCGCACATGGCGCAGCAGTTCTTGCAAGGCCACAAAGACGGCCTGCACACCGTCGTCGATCTGCGTTCCGTTTGAGCGGGCACAGGCCTGCGCCGAGTCGGCACGAACACTGCCGTCCGCATGATCCGTGGCCCTGCGCGCGGGGGCGGGCTTGAGGTCGGGCAGCACGCCGGTGGCGATCAGCAGTTGATTAGCGTTGGCATAGAGCTGATCGGCGTCACTGAGGACATAACGCTCGAACAGCTTGAGGATGATCAACTTGACCTTGATCTCCATGCCCAGATTGCGCCCGGCCTGCAAGAAATACTCGCAGAGCATCGCCGGTCCCATGGGGTTGTGTTGATCAGCCAGGGGCTTGCCCAACAACGCGGTGAGTCGCGCAGTCAGTTGGTCAAGGGCGAAACCGTCGCGGTTCAGCACTTTGCTGACCATTCCGTGCACCGCCACGTTGCGCTCCAGGTCGTCATCAAGTGGTGACATCGAAGTGTCGACGGACAATGCCCGTGACAGGGTTGCTTGAGTGATGTCGAGGGGCGTGAGGCTGACAAACGCTTCGAGGAATTGCTCGAGAAAGACCCGTTCGATGCTTTTGCGCTTGAGGCGCAGATCGCGCATGGCCTCGAAGAAAAGATGCCGCTCAACACCATTACGAGCCCGATCAGCCATTTCAAACAGGGTGTCGTCGGCGTTGTCGAACAGATCCTGCAAACCCTGCCTGAGCTGTTGCACAGCCTTGTCGCGAACCTGAAGCAGAATCATAGGCAGGCGGGCGAGCGGCGAGGGAATCGCCTGATCGGTAGTGGCCCTGTGCAAAGGCACTACATTCCCGTCGTTGTGCATCCTGCCTCCTGAAGCGGTGAGTGGGTTCGTAAAGCGAAGACCGTCAAAGCTATGACGTCAAACGCAAGGCGGATTATCTTGCAAAAGGTGTCACTTGTACCAGCAGACTCTGCCCCCCTCCTTGAAATAGACGCCTGGCAATGACCGATGCGCAGTGCCGATTTCTCCAGGGAATCGACCAAATGCAGATTTCAGAGCGATCTGAACCGTGCTGATGCCTTGGGTTGCCCCGTGTCATGGCCCTATAATCGAGCCACTTTGTTTGTGGAGTCCGTTATGCCGAATCTACGTCTCGCCGATTTGACCGCCGAAATCGAAGCCAACGTACGCCGTGCGTTGCTCGAAGACATCGGCAGCGGCGACATCACCGCGCAGCTGATCCCGGCCGAACGCCTGGCCAAAGCCACCATCATTACCCGGGACGACGCTGTCATCAGCGGCACCGCCTGGGTCGATGCAGTTTTCCGACAGCTGGACCCGCGTGTCGCGGTGCATTGGCAGGTGCGCGACGGTGAACGGGTGAAACCGAATCAGGTGCTGTTCAACCTCGAAGGCCCGGCACGTTCGCTATTGACCGGCGAACGATGTGCACTGAATTTCCTGCAATTGCTCTCTGGCGTGGCCACACGTGCGCAATACCTGGCGGATTTCGTTGGCGGGACGCAGGTGAAGCTGCTCGATACCCGCAAAACCCTCCCGGGCCTGCGCCTGGCCCAGAAGTACGCCGTGACCTGTGGCGGCTGCCACAATCACCGCATCGGCCTGTATGACGCGTTCCTGATCAAGGAAAACCATATCGCCGCCTCCGGGGGCATCCCTGAAGCCATCAAGGCCGCGCACAAGATTGCCCCGGGCAAACCGGTAGAGATCGAAGTAGAAAGCCTGGATGAGCTGAAAGAGGCCCTGGCCGCCGGCGCAGACATCATCATGCTCGACGAACTGAGCCTGGATGATATGCGTGAAGCCGTTCGTCTGAACGCGGGCAAGGCGAAGCTGGAAGCCAGCGGTGGCATCAACGAAAGCACGCTGCTGCCCATCGCCGACACCGGGGTGGATTACATTTCGATTGGTGCGATGACCAAGGACGTAAAGGCGGTCGACCTGTCGATGCGACTGAGCCTCTGATCACAATGTGCTGCACTGTAGGAGCGAGCTTGCTCGCGATGGTCGTTAACGATAACGCGTGTTTATTGGCTAAACGCGGCGCTCTTGAGTCCATCGCGAGCAAGCTCGCTCCTACAGTAATATCGGCATTAGCCCTATTGAGGCTGGCGTTTTTTCAGACCACCAGATTGTTCATCTCGCAGTACTCTTCCCACTCGACACCCAGAACCTCGGCCGCCTCCCGGTGCAGAACCAGGCGCGCAGCCTCGAACTCTTCCGGGGTCGAGGTGTACTTGAGCGTCAGCTCCCAAGGCTGCAAGCCTTGCGATTCAGCCTCATCCTCGAACGCCCACTGGATCTGGTCTTTCTGATCGTCGGCACTCAGGTCCTTGATCTCATCGGCTAGCTGGGGCGAATCCAGCAAATACTTCTTGAGCGCTTCTTCGTGTCTGGCTTCTTGGGTCAATTCTTTAACGGTCATGGCGTTCTCTTTGATCTGGGGAATGGAAGATGGATCTGGATCATCAAGGATCTCTCTGACGCAAAAAAACCGTTTAAAGCCCGGTTTGTCTGGCCTTCAGAACCATTCGGGATCGTCTGAAAACAAGGTGTCGCTGGTGCCCGAGACAGGAATTGAACCTGCGACCTTCGCGTTACGAGTGCGCTGCTCTACCAACTGAGCTACACGGGCGGTGGGCTAAACCTAGCACTGACCGTAGAGTCAGGCAACTTTGCACGCCGTAAAATAAAAAGATCGCAGCCTGCGGCAGCTCCTACATAAAGACCGCGTGTAGGAGCTGCCGCAGGCTGCGATCTTTTGATCTTTCTGCAGACAGCAAAACGCCCCGAACCAGTCGGGGCGTTTCGTTGTTCAGCAGTCAGGCGCGGGGGTGATTAAACGCCCGAAGCCTTGGCTGCTGCTACGTCTTTGATGGACAGCTTGATACGGCCGCGGTTGTCCACGTCCAGTACCAGAACTTCCACTTCCTGGCCTTCTTTCAGGATGTCGGTCACTTTCTCAACACGAGCGTCGCTCAGCATCGAGATGTGTACCAGACCGTCTTTGCCAGGCAGGATGTTGACGAATGCGCCGAAGTCGACGATACGCTCAACCTTACCGACATAGATTTTGCCGATTTCTGCTTCTGCGGTGATGCCCAGAACGCGCTGGCGTGCTGCTTCAGCCGCTTCCTTGGTTTCGCCGAAGATCTTGATCGAACCGTCGTCTTCGATGTCGATCGAAGCCTTGGTCTCTTCACAGATCGCACGAATGGTCGCGCCGCCTTTACCGATGACATCACGGATTTTGTCGGTGTCGATTTTCATCGCGATCATGGTCGGAGCATTTTCCGACAGTTCGGTACGGGACTGACCAATGATCTGGTTCATCTGACCGAGGATGTTCAGGCGCGCTTCCAGGGCTTGGCCCAGAGCGATTTCCATGATTTCTTCGGTGATGCCTTTGATCTTGATGTCCATCTGCAGCGCGGTAACACCTTTGGCGGTACCGGCTACTTTGAAGTCCATATCGCCCAAGTGATCTTCGTCACCCAGGATGTCGGTCAGGATGGCGAACTTCTCGCCTTCTTTAACCAGACCCATGGCGATACCGGCAACCGGTGCCTTCATCGGAACGCCAGCGTCCATCAGCGCCAGGGAAGCGCCGCAAACGGAAGCCATGGAGCTCGAACCGTTGGACTCGGTGATTTCCGACACAACACGAATGGTGTACGGGAACACGTCGGCAGCAGGCAGCATGGCTGCAATCGAACGACGGGCCAGACGGCCGTGACCGATTTCGCGACGACCAGCACCACCCATGCGACCACACTCACCTACCGAGAACGGAGGGAAGTTGTAGTGCAGCATGAACGGGTCTTTTTTCTCGCCTTCCAGGGTGTCCAGCAGTTGTGCGTCACGGGCGGTGCCCAGTGTTGCAACAACCAGAGCCTGGGTTTCGCCACGGGTGAACAGTGCCGAACCGTGGGTCTTAGGCAGAACACCGACTTCGATGTTCAAAGGACGTACGGTCTTGGTGTCGCGGCCGTCGATACGTGGCTTGCCGTTCACAATGTTTTCGCGAACGGTGCGGTATTCGATTTCGCCGAATGCTGCTTTGACTTCACTGGAAGAAGGCTGGCCTTCTTCGCCGGACAGCTTGGCAACAACCTGGTCTTTCAGCTCACCCAGGCGAGCGTAACGGTCGGCCTTGATGGTGATGGTGTAAGCCTGGGAGATCGCGTCGCCGAACTCGGCACGGATAGCGCCCAGCAGAGCGGTGGCTTCTGGCTGTGGAGCCCAGGCCCAAGTTGGCTTGGCAGCTTCGGCAGCCAGTTCTTTAACAGCGTTGATCACAACCTGGAACTCGTCGTGAGCAAACAGTACCGCGCCCAGCATCTGGTCTTCGGTCAGCTCTTTGGCTTCCGATTCAACCATCAACACGGCTTCCGAAGTACCGGCAACGACCATGTCCAGGCTCGAAGCTTTCTGTTGTTCGTAAGTCGGGTTCAGCAAGTAGCCGGTGCTTTCGTGGAACGCAACGCGGGCAGCGCCGATCGGGCCATCGAAAGGAATGCCGGAGATTGCCAGGGCGGCCGAGGTACCGATCATCGCAGCGATGTCCGGATCGGTCTTCTTGCTGGTGGAAACGACGGTGCAGACAACCTGCACTTCGTTCATGAAGCCTTCTGGGAACAGCGGACGGATCGGACGGTCAATCAGTCGGGAAGTCAGGGTTTCTTTCTCGGAAGGACGGCCTTCGCGCTTGAAGAAACCGCCAGGGATCTTACCGGCAGCGTAAGTTTTTTCCTGGTAGTGAACGGACAGAGGGAAGAACCCCTTGCCTGGATCGGCTTGTTTGGCACCGACTACGGTCACCAATACGCTGACGTCGTCGTCAACGGTGACCAATACTGCGCCGGAGGCCTGACGGGCGATACGGCCAGTCTCGAGGGTAACGGTCGACTGACCGAACTGGAATTTTTTGATTACCGGGTTCACGGTGTCCTACCTTCTTTTGTGGCTCTTGGGGAACTTGTCTTCTTGCGAAATTCTTGGGCAATGTCGGGAATCGGCCCAACGCCTGTCCAGGGTAAAACGACTATCCAGATAAAACTTGAGGCTGGGAGCCTGTCATGCGCCAGCGGGAAACCCACTGACGTACGACAGACAACCAACCTCTAGCGCAATCGCTTATTAGCGACGCAGACCCAGGCGAGCGATCAGAGCGCTGTAACGGCTCACGTCCTTGCCTTTCAGGTAGTCCAGCAGCTTACGACGCTGGTTTACCATGCGGATCAGACCACGACGGGAGTGGTGATCTTTACCGTTGGCCTTGAAGTGACCTTGCAGTTTGTTGATGTTGTGGGTCAGCAGTGCAACTTGCACTTCTGGCGAACCAGTGTCACCAACAGCTTGCTGGTAGTCAGCTACGATTTGAGCTTTTTCTTGAACGTCGAGAGCCATGAGGCAATCCTTTTATCAGGAAACTGTTTCAAAGAAACAGCTTCAACAGGCCAGGGACAAATCCCTGTATCTAAAAATGAGTAGTGACCGTGCCTGTTAACAGCCACCCTCGTCCGGTCATTCTGACCGAATCAGTCGACGCGGCGCGATGCGCCCGTCTTCGCTCACTTCACCGATACCGATGAAGCGACCGTTGTGATCCTGTACCCGTACCATGCCAAACTTCGGTGCATCCGGAGCCCGTACCGGTTGGCCGTTAAGCCAGTAGAACGAGCTGTGCTCCGAGAACTGCAACAGTGGCCAATCCAGCAGGCCGCTGTCGGATGGCATCAAGAAGCGGTCGACTGCTTCGTTGCCACCTTCGGCATGTACCGCTTCCAGCTCTTCAAGCGTGACAGTCTGCGCCAGTGTGAAAGGCCCGGCCTGGGTACGTCGCAATTCTGCGACGTAAGCGCCACAACCGAGTTGCTCACCAATATCCTCCACCAGGGTGCGGATATAGGTGCCTTTGCTGCAATCCACCGCAAGCCGCGCAGTATCACCTTCAAAGGCCAGCAATTCCAAGCGCGCAATAGTAACAGAACGCGGTTCACGCTCCACTACTTCGCCTGCACGGGCCAGCTTGTACAGCGGTTGGCCATCACGCTTGAGTGCCGAGTACATCGGCGGTATCTGACTGATTTGCCCACGAAAATTCGGCAACACAGCCTCAACATCGGCGCGACCAACGGTCACCGGGCGCTCCTGCAAAACCTCACCTTCGGCATCAGCCGTGGTGGTGGTCTTGCCCAGTTGCGCCAGGGTTTCATAAGCCTTGTCGGAATCGAGCAGGTACTGCGAGAACTTGGTGGCTTCACCGAAGCACAACGGCAGCACGCCGGTGGCCAGCGGATCGAGACTGCCGGTATGCCCGGCCTTCTCGGCGTTCAGCAACCAGCGGACCTTCTGCAACGCTGCGTTGGAGGTGAACCCCAGCGGTTTGTCGAGCAGGATGATACCGCTGACATTACGACGGATACGTTTGACCTGAGCCACCGATTACTCCTTGGTGTCTTCGGCTTCAGCCGCCACCGGGTGCTGATTGTCTTCAGCCACCGCACGCTCGATCAGGGCCGACAGGTGCGCACCACGCACGACGCTTTCGTCGTAGTGGAAGTGCAACTGTGGAACGCTGCGCAACTTCATCTCACGGGCCAACTGCATGCGCAGGAAACCGGCGGCGGAGTTGAGCACCTTGATGCTTTGCGCGATGTCTTCGGCGTTGTCCTGCCCCATCACGGTGATGAAAATCTTCGCGTGACCGACGTCACGGCTGACTTCAACAGCGGTAATGGTGACCAGGCCGACGCGCGGGTCTTTGACTTCACGACGGATCAGCTGTGCCAGCTCACGCTGCATCTGATCGCCGATACGTTGGGTACGGCTGTATTCTTTTGCCATGTCTTGTTACCTGTTACTGCCTCACGGTGAAACCCGTGGGGTCTGAAAGCGGCAAACGCCCGGCCTGACAAAAGCCAGACCGGGCGTTGCGTTTAGAGTCCGACTGATGCGCCGCGCACATGCGTGCGGCTGGCCATCACGGCTCTTGAAGTGCGCGAGTTAGAGGCTGCGAGCAACCTGAACCTTCTCGAAGACTTCGATCTTGTCACCGACTTTGACGTCGTTGTAGCTCTTCACGCCGATACCGCATTCCATGCCGGCACGTACTTCGGAAGCGTCATCCTTGAAGCGGCGCAGGGATTCCAGCTCGCCTTCGAAGATAACGATGTCTTCACGCAGTACACGGATTGGACGGTTACGGTGAACAACACCTTCGATAACCATGCAACCGGCGATCGCGCCGAACTTCGGCGAACGGAACACGTCACGCACTTCAGCGGTACCCAGGATGTTCTCGCGAACATCGCTGCCCAGCATACCGGTGAGGGCTTTCTTGACGTCTTCGATGATGTCGTAGATCACGTTGTAGTAACGCATATCCAGGCCTTCCTGCTCGACGATCTTGCGAGCGCCAGCATCGGCACGCACGTTGAAGCCGAACAGTACAGCGTTGGAGGCCAGTGCCAGGTTGGCGTCGGACTCGGTGATACCACCGACACCGCCACCGACAACACGCACTTGCACTTCGTCGTTACCCAGGCCGTTCAAGGCACCGTTCAACGCTTCCAGCGAACCACGGACGTCCGATTTGAGGACGATGTTAAGCGTCTTCTTCTCTTCCTGACCCATGTTCTCGAAGATGTTTTCAAGCTTGCCAGCGTGAGCACGGGCCAGTTTGACTTCGCGGAACTTGCCTTGACGGAACAGAGCCACTTCACGGGCTTTCTTCTCGTCGGCAACCACGCTCATCTCGTCGCCAGCATCCGGAGTACCGTCCAGGCCGAGGATCTCGACAGGGATGGAAGGACCGGCTTCTTTAATTGGCTTGCCGTTCTCGTCGAGCATGGCGCGAACGCGGCCATAGTTCGAACCGACCAGCACCATGTCGCCTTGACGCAGGGTACCGTCTTGAACCAGAACGGTTGCAACCGGACCACGACCTTTGTCGAGACGCGATTCAACCACAACGCCACGGCCAGGAGCCGAAGGTGTCGCTTTCAGTTCGAGAACTTCGGCTTGCAGCAGGACAGCTTCGAGCAACTCGTCCACACCAGTACCGACTTTCGCCGAAACCGATACGAACGGGGTGTCGCCGCCCCACTCTTCCGAGGTCACGCCGTGAACCGACAGTTCGCTACGGATGCGATCGAGATCGGCGCCCGGCTTGTCGATTTTGTTCACTGCAACAACCAGCGGAACACCGGCAGCCTTGGCGTGCTGAACGGCTTCAATGGTCTGCGGCATGACGCCGTCGTCCGCTGCAACCACCAGGATCACGATGTCGGTCGCCTTGGCACCACGGGCACGCATGGCGGTAAACGCGGCGTGACCAGGGGTGTCGAGGAACGTAACCATACCGCGGTCAGTTTCAACGTGGTACGCACCGATGTGCTGGGTGATACCACCGGCTTCGCCAGCAGCTACCTTGGCACGACGGATGTAGTCGAGCAGCGAGGTTTTACCGTGGTCAACGTGGCCCATTACGGTCACGACTGGTGCACGGGAGAACGACTCACCTTCAAACTTCAGGGACTCGGCCAGGGAATCTTCCAGGGCGGTGTCGCTGACCAGGGTCACTTTGTGGCCCAGCTCTTCGGCAACCAGTTGAGCAGTTTCCTGATCCAGAACCTGGTTGATGGTCGCTGGGGTACCCAGTTTGAACATGAACTTGATGATTTCAGCAGCCTTGACCGACATCTGCTGGGCGAGATCGCCAACAGTGATGGTCTCGCCGATCTTCACTTCGCGCACTACAGGGCCGGTTGGGCTCTGGAAACCGTGAGCGTTGCGTTTCTTCAGCTTGGCCTTGCCGCGACCACCACGACGGAAGCCATCGCTTTCTTCGTCGGTAGTACGTGGCGCAACCCGTGGAGCAGGCGCTTTCTCTTTGACCGAAGCACGATGCGGAGCGTTTTTGCGCTCACCATCGCCACTGCCACGACGATTGTTATCGTCGGCACGTGGTTTGTCCGGACGGCGCTGTTCGTTCTGCTTGCGAGCATCGGCAGACGGTGCTGGTGCAGCGGCCATAACCGGCGCGCTTTCACGCACTGGTTCGGCAACCGCAGCAGGCGCTACGACAGCGTCGTTAGTCGCGGTTTGCGCAGCAGCAGGCTGACGACGCGCTTCTTCTTCGGCGCGACGCTTGGCTTCTTCTTCAGCCTTCTGACGAGCAGCATTTTCTACTGCGCGACGTTCGTCCAGTTCGCGTTTGCGCTCGGCTTCGATTTCTTCCGGGCTGCGCTGTACGAAAACTTTCTTTTTACGGACTTCAACGCTGATGCTTTTGCTGCCAGCAACACGCAGGGTGCTGGTGGTTTTACGCTGCAGCGTGATCTTGCGTGGTTCTTCCACTTTCGCCTTGTGGCTGCTTTTCAAGTGAGTCAGCAAAGATTGCTTCTCACTGTCAGTCACATGTTCTTCGGCGGCGGTGTGCGGCAGACCTGCCTCACGCATCTGCTGCAACAGGCGCTCTACCGGTGTTTTGACCTCATCGGCCAGTTGTTTCACCGTGACTTGCGTCATGCACTTCTCTCCTCAGGCCGCGCCTAATTACTCGAACCAGTGGGCTCGGGCGGCCATGATCAACTTGCCGGCACGATCATCGTCAATGCCGTCGATGTCGAGCAGGTCGTCAATAGACTGCTCGGCCAGGTCTTCGCGGGTAATTACGCCGCGCACCGCCAGTTCCATCGCCAAATCCTTGTCCATGCCCTCAAGCGAGAGCAGGTCTTCGGCCGGATGGGCGTCTGCCAGCTTTTCCTCAGTAGCGATGGCTTTGGTCAACAAACGATCCTTGGCACGAGCACGAAGCTCGTTGACGGTTTCTTCGTCAAAGCCGTCGATGTTGAGCATTTCTTCCAACGGTACGTAGGCAATCTCTTCCAGGCTGGTGAAGCCTTCATCTACCAGCACCTGTGCCAGGTCTTCGTCGACTTCCAGCTCGTCGATGAAGTTGCGCAGGATGTCGCCGGTTTCTGCTTGCTGCTTAGCCTGGATGTCCGATTCGGTCATCACGTTCAGGGTCCAACCCGTCAACTGGCTAGCCAGACGCACGTTCTGACCACCACGACCGATGGCCTGAGCCAGATTGTCTGCGCCAACGGCGATGTCCATTGCATGGGCATCTTCGTCAACGATAATTGCCGCCACTTCAGCCGGCGACATTGCATTGATCACAAACTGAGCCGGGTTGTCGTCCCACAGGACGATGTCCACACGCTCGCCGCCCAATTCGCCGGACACTGCCTGGACGCGCGAACCGCGCATACCGATGCAAGCGCCTTGCGGATCAATGCGTTTGTCCTTGGAACGGACCGCGATCTTGGCGCGCGAACCCGGGTCACGGGAGGCCGCCATTACTTCGATCAGGCCTTCAGCGATTTCCGGCACTTCGATGCGGAACAACTCGATCAGCATTTCCGGCGCGGTACGCGACAGGATCAGCTGCGGGCCGCGGTTCTCGGTGCGGATTTCCTTGAGCAGCGCACGCAGACGCACGCCAACCCGGAAGGTTTCGCGAGAAATGATGTCTTCACGAGCCAGCAACGCCTCGGCGTTGTTGCCCAGATCGACGATCACGTTGTCGCGGGTCACTTTCTTCACGGTGCCGGAGATGATTTCCCCCAGGCGCTCGCGATAGGCATCAACGACTTGAGCACGCTCGGCTTCGCGAACTTTCTGCACGATGACTTGCTTGGCAGTCTGTGCAGCGATGCGGCCGAACTCGATGGATTCGATCTTTTCTTCGACTACATCACCGACCTGGGCGCCAGGATGCGTTTCGGCAACCTTGCTCGGCCAGGTTTCGATGGCCGGATCGTCCAGGTCTGCTTCTTCGACGACCGTCCAGCGACGGAATGTCTCGTAAGCACCGGTGTGGCGATTGATTTCCACACGCAGATCGACTTCGTCCTCGAAACGTTTTTTGGTAGCAGTGGCCAGGGCCAGCTCCAGCGCTTCAAAAATTACGTTTGCCGGTACGCCCTTTTCATTGGATACCGACTCAACAACCAGCAGTACTTCTTTGCTCATCGTACGCCTCGCCTTTCGCAAGCCATTGGATCCGCGGGATCCGCGTCTCAGTCAAAACTGGGAATAATGTTGGCCTTGTCGATCATATCGATCGGCAACAGGAACTCATGGTCTTCAACCTGCACCACGACGTCCTGCTCTTCTACACCGCGCAGAAGGCCCTGAAAGTTGCGTCGTCCTTCAAAAGGCGAGCGCAGCTTGATCTTCACTTGTTCACCGGCAAATTTTGCAAACTGCTCAATAGTGAACAGTGGGCGTTCCATGCCAGGCGAGGAAACTTCAAGGGTGTATTCAACGGCGATTGGATCTTCAACATCCAGGACACCACTGATCTGACGACTGACGATGGCACAATCGTCCACCAGCACGCCGCCCTCTTTATCAATATAAACGCGCAACATTGAGTGGCGACCTTGAGCCGAAAACTCAATACCCCAGCATTCATAGCCTAGGGCCACGACCACCGGGGCCAGCAAGGCCTGCAACTCTTCTAGCTTGCTCGACACCTGAACCCCCTCGTGCATGTATGTGCATGCTGTGCAAAATAAAAAAATGGGCGAAACGCCCATCCTTGAAACGCCGTTGAATAGCGGCGTTGAAAGTGTCCAGCTAACAAAAAGCCCCTTAAAAGGGGCTCCTTAAACTGGTTGCGGGGGCCGGATTTGAACCGACGACCTTCGGGTTATGAGCCCGACGAGCTACCAGACTGCTCCACCCCGCGACAAAGCTGGGGCGGAAGTATACGACCGATCCCTAACAGGGTCAATGTAACCTTCCACCTACAAGAAAGCCCGCAACAGCGGGCTCTCCTGATAATTGGTACCGAGAAGGGGACTCGAACCCCTACACCCTATGGGCACAACCACCTCAAGGTTGCGTGTCTACCAATTCCACCACCTCGGCAATACTACGCTTGAAACCCTTCTTACTTTTGCTCTTGAGCTGGAGGTACGTCAGTCGCTGGAGAAGCCGACTTTTGCTCTTGAAGCACCGGTACATCATCAGAAGCCGGTTTTTGCTTTGGAACTTCCAACACTGCCGGGTTTGGCAAACCTACTTGAGTCAGCTGGTGAGCCTTCTCTTTAGCAAAGTAACCTAACCCTAAGCTGGTTATGAAGAAACCGGCGGCAAGTATAGCAGTAAACTTACTAAGAAAGGTAGAGGAACCTTGGCTTCCGAACACAGTATTTGAAGCACCTGCTCCGAAAGACGCGCCAGCATCCGCACCTTTACCCTGCTGCAGCAATACCAGAGCAACTACGCCCAACGCACCCAGCAGATGAAAAACGACTACGACTGTTTCCAGCATTTTTTCAGTTTCCCGCGGCGCGACAAATCGCACCGAACTCATCTGCATTCAGGGACGCCCCACCAATGAGCCCCCCATCGATATCCGGCATGCCGAACAGTTCGACCGCATTGGCCGCCTTCACGCTGCCGCCGTATAGAAGCCGCACACCTTGCGCGACCTCAGAATTCTCTGCCGCCAACTGAGCGCGAATGGCTGCATGCACATCCTGCGCCTGTTGCGGCGAAGCAGTCAGCCCGGTACCAATGGCCCAGACCGGCTCGTAAGCGATTACTGCCTTTGCAAACGCACCAACACCCAGCTCCTCTATGATACTGCCTAGCTGACGCGAGACAACCTCAAGAGTTTTTCCGGCTTCGCGCTGCTCAAGGGTTTCCCCTATGCACAACACCGGAATCAAGCCACATGCCTGTGCCGCTGCGAACTTGCGATTCAGCATACCGTCTCGCTCGCCCATAATCTGGCGGCGTTCGGAGTGCCCGACAAGCACAAGGGAACAGCCTGCATCCACCAACTGACTCGGCGCAACCTCACCGGTCAAGGCGCCTTGCATGGATTCCACCGCAGAATTCTGCGCGCCGACCAAAATCGACTTTCCTTTCAAACCATCAATCACTTGATTGATATGCAAGCAAGGCGGGAACACCGCAACATCAACACCGCTCGGCAAGGCCAAATGACTAAGGCCGTTGATCAGCTCAGCGACGCTGGCGCGGGTACCGTGCATCTTCCAGTTACCAGCTACCATAGGGCGACGCATGCTGTACCTCGTCGGTCAAAGTGGGCGCAGATGTTACCCAACACAATGGTGGCTGGCAAGCCGAAATCAGACAGAAACTTCAGTAACCAGATTTGCCAGCTCTTCGGCATAGCCGCGAACCTGTGTTTCGTCTTCGCCTTCAACCATTACGCGCACCAATGGCTCCGTCCCGGACTTGCGCAACAACACGCGTCCACGACCGGCCATCGCCTTGGTAACACGCTCGCTAGCCTCTTTAACCAATGGATGATCGAGCGGGCTCGCCCCCCCTCCAAAACGCACGTTGATCAACACCTGAGGGCATTTGCGCAGCGCCTGACGGGCTTGCGCCAGCCCTTCGGAGCGGGTCTTGAGCGCCATCAGCACTTGCAGCGCCGCGATGATCGCATCACCGGTAGTGGTGTGATGGAAGCAGACGATATGTCCCGAGTTCTCGCCACCGACCATCCAGTTGCGCTCAAGCAGATCAGCGATCACATAGCGGTCGCCCACATTGGCACGCACAAATGGAATCGATAGATCGGCAAGGGCCAGCTCAAGCCCCAGGTTACTCATGAGCGTACCCACCACGCCGCCCTGCAACTTATCGTGCTCGTGCAGATCGCGAGCAATGATGAACAACAGTTCGTCACCATCGACGACAGTGCCCGTGTGATCGACCATCAGAACCCGATCACCATCACCATCAAACGCGATCCCCAGATCGGCATGCTCAGCCAACACGGCAGCTTGCAACTGAGCCATGTGGGTCGAACCGCAATTTTCGTTGATGTTCAGACCGTTTGGTTGCGCGGACAGCACGACAACATCGGCGCCCAGCTCACGAAACACACTAGGCGCGACTTTGTAGACCGCGCCATGAGCGCAGTCGACCACGATCTTCAGGCCGGCGAAGTTGGTGCCTGTCGGCACACTGCTCTTGCAGAATTCAATGTAACGCCCCGAGGCGTCGTTGATTCGCGACACTTTGCCAATCTTGCTCGACTCAACCACGGTCATCGGGGTGTCGAGCAATTCCTCGATCATCAGCTCGATTTCATCTGGAAGCTTGGTGCCCTTCCCGGAGAAAAACTTGATGCCGTTGTCATCGTGCGGATTGTGCGAGGCGCTGATTACGATTCCGGCTTCCGCATGGAATGTACGCGTCAGGTAGGCGATGGCCGGCGTCGGCATCGGCCCCAGGAGCATTACGTCAGCGCCCGCCGACGTCAGCCCTGCCTCGAGCGCCGACTCGAACATGTATCCGGAAATCCGGGTGTCCTTGCCCACCAGTACTTTGCACGCGCCCATTTTGCGGAACGCCATGCCGGCGGCCCAGCCGAGCTTGAGCATGAAGTCAGGAGTAATCGGGTATTCACCAACCCGACCACGAATGCCGTCAGTACCAAAGTATTTCTTAGTCATAAGCGCTCCATCATTTTTATTCGGATGATTGTACTGCGGCGATCATCCTCACCACATCGACTGTTTCGGCTACATCGTGGACGCGCAATATACGCGCCCCCTTGAACGACGCCAGCGCTGCGAGCGCAAGACCGCCATACAGACGCTCTCCGACCGCGCGATTCAATGCCTGGCCGATCATGCTCTTTCGCGAAACCCCGACCAATAGAGGCCGCCCCAAGGCATGCAAGGCTTCCATATGCTTGAACAGGCTTAGATTGTGCTGCAGGGTTTTCGCGAAGCCGAAGCCAGGATCAAGGATGATCCGCTCGGCAGGAATCCCCACGGACGCACACTGAGCCATGCGACCGGCGAGAAACTCGCCCACTTCTTTCGTAACGTCCTGATACTGCGGATTGTCCTGCATGTCACCCGGCTCGCCGAGCATATGCATCAAGCAGACCGGCAGACCCGTGGCCGCGGCCGCATCCAGAGCACCATCGCGCTGCAGTGAACGAACATCATTGATCAACCCCGCCCCTAGTCGTGCGGTTTCACGCATGACAGCCGGCGTGGAAGTATCGACCGAAATGATCACATCCAGCTCGCGATGAATGCGCTCAACGATGGGGGCTACGCGCTCCAGCTCTTCCAGTGGCGAAACCGCCCTGGCACCCGGCCGGGTCGACTCACCACCGACATCAATCAGCGTCGCGCCGGCCAGCACCATTGCTTCGGCGTGGCGCAGGGCCGCATCGAGCTGGCTGTATTGGCCGCCATCAGAGAAGGAGTCAGGAGTGACATTAAGAATGCCCATGACATGCGTCTGGGCCAAATCAAGAACCCGGTTGCCGCAAGGCAACCGGGTCGAGGACTGAACAAAAGTCATTTCAAACCTTAGACGTCAGCAGCCGGGCCGCCGATAGGTGTCTCCGGACGCTCATCCTGCACCGCCGGAGGTGTTCCGGAAGTACCGGTGCTGTCTCCTGACCAGTCGCGAGGCTCGCGAGGTGTACGACCAGCCATGATGTCGTCGATCTGATCGGCATCGATCGTTTCGTACTTCATCAAGGCATCAGCCATTGCATCGAGCTTGTCACGGTTATCCGTGAGGATCTGCTTGGCCGTGCCGTAGCACTGATCAATGATGCTGCGCACCTCGGAGTCGATCAGCTTGGCTGTCTCGCCGGAGAAGCTTGCACCCTGACCGCCACCGCCGCGACCGAGGAACACTTCGCCCTCGTCTTCGGCGTACATCAACGGACCGAGTTTTTCCGACAGGCCCCATTTGGTCACCATGTTCCGCGCAATCTGGCTGGCACGCATGATGTCGTTGGACGCACCGGTGGTCACGCCATCGAAGCCCAGAGTCATTTCTTCAGCAATACGACCGCCGTACAACGAACAGATCTGGCTGATCAGCGCACGCTTGGACAGACTGTAGCGATCTTCTTCCGGAAGGAACATGGTCACACCCAACGCACGACCGCGCGGGATGATTGACACCTTGTAGACCGGATCATGCTCAGGCACCACGCGACCAACAATAGCGTGGCCTGCTTCGTGATAAGCAGTGTTCTGCTTCTCTTTCTCGGACATGACCATGGATTTGCGTTCGGCGCCCATCATGATCTTGTCTTTGGCCAACTCGAACTCTTTCATTTCGACGATACGCTTGCCGGTACGGGCAGCGAACAACGAAGCCTCGTTCACCAGGTTGGCCAGATCGGCACCAGAGAAACCAGGAGTACCACGAGCGATCACCGCCGGAGCGACGTCGTCACCCATTGGCACTTTGCGCATGTGAACTTTGAGAATTTGCTCGCGACCACGAATATCCGGCAGACCGACGACAACCTGACGGTCGAAACGGCCCGGACGCAGTAATGCCGGGTCCAGTACGTCTGGACGGTTGGTTGCGGCGATGACGATGATGCCGTCATTCATTTCGAAGCCGTCCATCTCTACCAGCAACTGGTTGAGAGTCTGTTCGCGCTCGTCGTGACCGCCACCCATGCCGGCACCCCGATGACGACCGACAGCGTCAATTTCATCGATGAAAATGATGCATGGCGCGTGTTTCTTGGCCTGTTCAAACATGTCACGAACACGGCTCGCACCGACACCGACGAACATTTCGACGAAATCGGAACCGGAAATGGTGAAGAACGGTACTTTGGCTTCGCCGGCAATCGCTTTGGCCAGCAAGGTTTTACCGGTACCTGGAGGACCCACCATCAGCACGCCGCGAGGAATACGACCGCCCAGGCGCTGGAACTTGCCCGGATCGCGCAGAAACTCGACCAACTCACCGACTTCTTCCTTGGCTTCGTCGCAACCGGCAACGTCACCCAGGGTAGTTTTGACCTGATCTTCGGAAAGCAGGCGTGCCTTGCTCTTGCCGAAGCTCATCGGCCCGCCCTTGCCCCCGGCACCGCCCTGCATCTGCCGCATGAAAAACATGAAAACGGCGATGATCACCAGGATCGGGAAGCTTGCGACCAGGAGTTGAGTCCAGATGCTTTGCTGTTCAGGCTGCTTGCCTTCGACTACGACGTGGTTATCCACGAGATCGCCGATCAGACCGTTATCCTGGATTGCAGGACGAATGGTCTTGAAGCTGTCGCCATCGTTGCGTTTGCCGGTAATCACGTAGCCGTCAACCGCTACGCGCTCGACCTTGCCATCCTTAACTTGCTGGATGAAGTCGGAATAGTTGAGGGTCTGCGGCTCGTTAGGGCTGGAGAAGTTGTTCATCACCGTCACCAGGACAGCCGCGATGATCAACCACAGGATCAGATTCTTTGCCATATCGTTCAATTAACTACCCTCTGAAGCAAGCTCCGCTAATGGCGCGCGCTTCGCATGATATTCACCGGCCTAACTTACTACATTACCTACGGCTCTGGCAGGCGCCGTCTGTAACCCTTTGTGAAACACTTTCTACACAATATTCGCTAAAGCTCACGGGGCGAAATACGAAAAACCTATCACCCCGGTCGAAAAACCTCTTATTCCTCACTGCGCCCGCGGAAACCACGACCCAGCAAGTACTGCTCACGGGAGCGATCGCGCGACGATTTCGGCTTGCGCGTCGTGACCTTCTCGAACTGCTTGCGCACGCTCTTGTGGTATTCGTCGAAACCTTCACCTTGGAAGATCTTGATCAAAAAGTCACCACCGGGCTTCAGCACCCGAGTCGCAAGATCCAGCGCCAACTCGCAAAGGAACATCGATCTCGGCATATCAACAGAAGCCAGTCCACTCATATTGGGGGCCATATCGGAAATCACAAGGTCCACTTCCTTATTTCCGACCGCCTCAAGGATTTGTGCCAGCACAGCGTCCTCGGTGAAGTCGCCCTGAATGAAGGTCACATCAGGGATGCTGTCCATTTCCAGGATGTCGGAAGCAATCAGCGTCCCTTGCCCGCCAATCAGACGACTGGTCACCTGGGACCAGCCACCCGGCGCGGCGCCGAGGTCGATCACGCTCATGCCTGGGCGGATCAGGCGATCTCTTTCCTGGATCTCCAGCAGCTTGTAGCTGGCGCGGGAGCGATACCCGTCCTTTTGCGCCATTTTGACGAATGGATCGTTGAAATGTTCTTGCAGCCACTTAAGGCTTGTCTTGGAACGGGCCACGGGCCACCTCGAAAATAAAACGGGTCGTGATTAACTGGGCGGTCCCGGACTCGCTCGGGTAAACTGGCCGCCGCTTTTTACAAGATCAGACGCAGGGGTCAGATTATGCCGCTCACTCAAGAGCAGAAGAAACAGTACAAATCCATTGGCCACCATCTGAAACCAGTTTTGATTGTGGCTGACAACGGTTTGACTGAAGGTGTGTTAGCCGAACTTGAACGCGCGCTGGCGGATCACGAGCTGATTAAAATCAAACTCAATATCCTCGATCGCGAATCGCGCCTGGCGTCCATTGCAGAACTCTGCAAGGTCGGCAAAGCGGATCTGGTTCAGGTCATCGGCAAGATGGCACTGATTTACCGCAAGAACTTCAGCGTCAACAAGCAGCTGTCGAACGTCCATCGATTCAAGTGATGGCAAGGGTCAAGGGTGTGCTTCGCGCACCCTGCCGCTCCATCCCGGCACCGGCTGCAACACCAGTACCAGCCCGGAAAAGCCCAGAACAAGATAGCTGAACGCTTCCCAGCGCACTGCATCCGGCCAACCGAAGCGCACGACGAAATACATCGCGCACGCGTACAGCGCCATCATCAGCAGTTGCCCGCGAATATCCCGCCATAGACTGGCAAGGCCCTCGGCCTGAACCAGCACCAAAGCCTGAAAAATCACACACGCCGTGGCGAATCCCACCATCAGCGCATCCAGCATGCCTTCGATTTCGTCGATCAGCAGCGGCGCCAGACCAATTTTTCCCAGCGCCGGCAGCAGACCTATATGCAACAGCCACAGGCCACCAACCCACAGCATCTGGGTCAGCTGCCAAAGCATGGCGCCCGCACGTAGCGGGCGCCTTCTTTCAGATGTGGCGGACTTCGACAATCTCGTACTCGATAACGCCACCAGGCGTTTTGACCGCTACCACATCGCCCTCTTCCTTGGCGATCAGTGCGCGAGCCAGTGGCGAACCCACTGAAATCTTGCCCAGTTTGAAGTCAGCCTCGTCCTCACCCACGATGTGGTAAGTGACGGTTTCGTCGGTTTCGACGTTGGCGATTTCAACGGTGGTACCGAAAATTACTTTGCCGGTATGAGGAATGGTCGTGACATCAATGATCACCGCATTCTGCATGCGGCCTTCGATGTCACGGATCCGCGCCTCGACCATCCCCTGCTGCTCGCGAGCAGCGTGGTATTCAGCGTTTTCCTTCAAATCACCCAACTCGCGGGCCGTACCGATGTCCTGGCTGAGCTTCGGACGAACGACCTTGGTCAGGTGAGCGTGTTCTTCTTCCAGGGCCTTGGCACCCTGGACGGTCATTGGGTATTTGATCATGCCTTCAATCCTGCGTGTAGATCCTGCAAGCGGCGCACGGTCTTCTCGGGACCGAACTTCAGCGCTTCGCAGATGGCTTCGCCAGCAGCAATGGTGGTGGTGCAGTAGATCTTGTGCTGCAAGGCATTACGACGAATGGAGTACGAATCAGCGATCGACTGACGACCTTCGGTGGTGTTGATGATCAGCGTGACTTCGTCATTCTTGATCATGTCGACCACGTGCGGACGACCTTCGGTCACCTTGTTCACACGACGCACTTTCAGGCCGGCGGCCTCGATCATCTTGGCAGTGCCAGCAGTGGCAACGACTTCGAAGCCCAAGTTGATCAGATCACGAGCCACGCCTGCAACCAGCGGCTTGTCGTCGTCACGCACGCTGATGAACGCGGTACCGCCGGTCGGCAGCACTTCGCTGGCGCCCATCTGAGCCTTGGCGAACGCTTCGCCGAAGGTGTCGCCCACGCCCATGACTTCACCGGTGGACTTCATCTCCGGGCCCAGGATCGGGTCCACACCAGGGAACTTGGCGAACGGGAACACCGCCTCTTTCACACTGTAGAAGTTAGGAATGATTTCTTTGGTGAAGCCGATTTCCTTCAGGGTTTTACCGGCCATGACGCGAGCCGCGATCATTGCCAGGGAAACACCGATGCACTTGGACACGAACGGTACGGTACGGGACGCGCGCGGGTTGACTTCGATGACGTAGATGTCTTCGCCCTGCAGCGCCAACTGAACGTTCATCAGGCCGACAACGCCCAGCTCCAGGGCCATTTTCTTGACCTGTTCGCGCATTTCGTCCTGGATATGGCCAGGCAGCGAGTACGGCGGCAGGGAGCACGCGGAGTCACCGGAGTGAACACCGGCTTGCTCGATGTGCTGCATGATTGCGCCGATCACCACGTCGGTACCGTCGCAAACTGCATCCACGTCCATTTCGATGGCGCAGTTGAGGAAGTGGTCAAGCAGCACCGGGCTGTCGTTGGACACTTTCACCGCGTCGCGCAAGTAGCGCTTGAGCTCTTCTTCTTCGTAAACGATTTCCATCGCTCGGCCGCCCAGTACGTAGGACGGGCGAACCACCAGCGGGTAACCGATTTTGCTGGCAGCGCGAATCGCTTCGTCTTCGCTGCGCACAGTGGCGTTTGGCGGCTGACGCAGGTTCAGACGCTCAACCATCTGCTGGAAGCGCTCACGGTCTTCCGCACGGTCGATGGCGTCAGGGCTGGTGCCGATGATCGGCACGCCGGCTTCTTCCAGGGCACGTGCCAGTTTCAGCGGGGTTTGGCCGCCGTACTGGACGATCACGCCTTTCGGCTTCTCGACGCGGACGATTTCCAGCACGTCTTCCAGGGTTACCGGCTCGAAGTACAGGCGATCGGAGGTGTCGTAGTCGGTGGATACGGTTTCCGGGTTGCAGTTGACCATGATGGTCTCGTACCCGTCTTCGCGCAGTGCCAGTGCCGCGTGTACGCAGCAGTAGTCGAACTCGATGCCTTGGCCGATACGGTTAGGACCGCCGCCCAGGATCATGATCTTGTCGCGACCCGACGGCGCGGCTTCGCACTCTTCCTCGTACGTCGAGTAGAGGTAAGCGGTGTCAGTGGCGAACTCGGCCGCGCAGGTGTCAACGCGCTTGTAGACCGGGAACACTTCGAGCTTGTGACGGTGGCGACGCAGGCTCTTCTCGGTGACGCCCAGCAATTTGGCCAGACGCATGTCGGAGAAGCCTTTGCGCTTGAGCTTGAACATCATGTCGCGGTCGATGCTGGCCAGACCCAGGGTCTTGACCTTCTCTTCTTCCTTGATCAGATCTTCGATCTGCACCAGGAACCACGGGTCGATCATGTTCATGCCGAAGATATCTTCGACCGACAGACCGGCGCGGAAGGCGTCAGCCACGTACCAGATGCGCTCGGCGCCCGGCACGGTCAGTTCGCGCTTGAGCACGCTCATGCTTTCCGGGTTGCTCAGGTCAAGCTTCTCGTCCAGACCGCAAACGCCCACTTCCAGACCGCGCAGCGCTTTCTGCAAGGACTCCTGGAAAGTGCGGCCGATGGCCATGACTTCACCGACCGACTTCATTTGAGTGGTCAGGCGTGCGTCGGCTTTCGGGAATTTCTCGAAGGCGAAGCGCGGCAGCTTGGTGACGACGTAGTCGATGGACGGCTCGAAAGACGCAGGAGTAGCGCCGCCGGTGATTTCGTTCTGCAGCTCGTCCAGGGTGTAGCCGATCGCCAGCTTGGCAGCGATACGCGCGATCGGGAAACCAGTGGCTTTCGAGGCCAGTGCCGAAGAGCGGGATACACGCGGGTTCATCTCGATCACGACCATACGGCCGGTGTCCGGGCAGATGCCGAACTGAACGTTGGAGCCGCCGGTTTCAACGCCGATCTCACGCAGTACCGCCAGGGAGGCGTTACGCATGATCTGGTATTCCTTGTCCGTCAGGGTTTGTGCCGGAGCCACGGTGATCGAGTCACCGGTGTGCACGCCCATTGGATCAAAGTTTTCGATCGAGCAAACGATGATGCAGTTGTCCTTCTTATCGCGGACAACCTCCATCTCGTATTCTTTCCAGCCGATCAGGGATTCGTCGATCAGCAGCTCTTTGGTCGGCGACAAGTCGAGACCGCGGGCGCAGATTTCTTCGAACTCTTCACGGTTGTAAGCGATACCGCCACCGGTGCCGCCCATGGTGAAGGACGGACGGATGATGCACGGGAAGCCGAGCTTTTCGAGGACCGCGTTGGCCTCTTCCATGCTGTGGGCGATACCGGAGCGCGGGCAATCCAGGCCGATGGATTTCATCGCCTTGTCGAAGCGCGAACGGTCTTCAGCCTTGTCGATGGTGTCAGCGTTGGCGCCGATCATCTCTACGCCGAACTTTTCCAGAACGCCTTCGCGCTCCAGGTCCAGTGCGCAGTTCAGAGCAGTCTGGCCACCCATGGTTGGCAGCAGCGCGTCCGGACGCTCTTTCTCGATGATCTTGGCAACGGTCTGCCACTTGATCGGCTCGATGTAGGTCGCGTCGGCCATGTCCGGATCGGTCATGATGGTGGCCGGGTTGGAGTTCACCAGGATGACGCGGTAACCCTCTTCGCGCAGGGCTTTGCACGCCTGGGCGCCGGAGTAGTCGAATTCGCAGGCCTGGCCGATTACGATCGGGCCAGCGCCGAGAATCAGGATGCTTTTAATGTCTGTACGTTTTGGCATGGGTTTGTCACTCAAATCCGCAGGTCAGTCGGCAAGCCGTCTTGTTCAATCTTTGAAGCCTTGAGGGGGCCACCGGTTGCGGGACCGCCCTCAAGCTTTGCTGCATCAAGGCGAGCGATTAGCGTCGCTTGGCCATTTCGTTGATGAAGCGATCGAACAGTGGTGCTACGTCGTTCGGGCCAGGGCTGGCTTCAGGGTGACCCTGGAAGCTGAAGGCGCTCTTGTCGGTACGCTCGATGCCTTGCAGGGTGCCGTCGAACAGCGATTTGTGGATCGCACGAACGTTGGCTGGCAGGGTCGTTTCGTCCACCGCAAAACCGTGGTTCTGGCTGGTGATCATCACAACGCCGGTGTCCAGGTCCTGGACCGGGTGGTTGGCGCCGTGGTGGCCGTGCCCCATTTTCAGGGTCTTGGCGCCAGAGGCCAGGGCCAACAGCTGGTGACCGAGGCAGATGCCGAATACCGGAATTTCGGTCTCCAGCACGTCCTTGATCGCCTGGATCGCGTAGTCGCAAGGCTCCGGATCACCAGGGCCGTTGGACAGAAACACGCCGTCCGGCTTCAGGGCCAGCGCTTCAGCGGCTGGCGTTTGAGCCGGCACCACGGTCACGCGGCAACCGCGCTCAACCAGCATGCGCAGGATGTTCAACTTGACGCCGTAGTCGTAGGCAACTACGTGGTACGGCAGTTCGGACGCGTCGATGGTTGCGTGGCTGTCGGTTTTCAGATCCCAGACAGTCGAGCGCCACTCGTACTTTTCTTTGGTGCTGACGACTTTCGCCAGGTCCATGCCTTTCAGGCCAGGGAAACCCTGGGCGGCGGCGATGGCGGCTTCTTCGGAAATGTTGTCGCCGGCCATGATGCAGCCGTTCTGTGCGCCTTTTTCACGCAGGATGCGTGTCAGGCGGCGAGTGTCGATACCGGCGATTGCCACGACGTTGTTGGCTTTCAGGTAGTCGGACAGAGACATCGTGTTACGCCAGTTGCTCGCAACCAGCGGCAGGTCACGGATGACCAGGCCAGCGGACCAGACACGGTCGGACTCGGCGTCTTCCGGCGTGGTGCCGGTGTTGCCGATGTGCGGGTAAGTCAGGGTAACGATCTGTTGGGCGTAGGAAGGATCGGTAAGGATTTCCTGATAGCCGGTCATGGCGGTGTTGAACACCACCTCACCAACGGTTTGACCGTCGGCTCCAATGGCTTCGCCGCGAAAAATGCTGCCATCAGCAAGGGCGAGTATGGCTGGCTTAGTCAAGAAGACCTCCCGTAAATAAAGCCTGAAAGGGCGATCGCAGGTTGTAAAAAAGCGGAGTGACGTATGGACACGTCACCCCGCTTCTTCACCGAATAATTCTGCGCGCTTTTAGTGGACACACTAAAGCTGTAGCTTACAGAAAAAGGCATTTTTGGTCTACCGCCAATGAGCCTTAAAGGCTGGGGAATGCGACAGGACGTCGCTTGACGGAGTAAAACCGGGCTCAAACGCTGCGTTTGAACCCGATTTCGGGCGCATATTAACGCAGGTCGAGCACGTCTTGCATGTCATAAAGGCCTGACTCACGACCATCGAGCCACAACGCCGCGCGCACCGCACCCTTGGCGAAGGTCATGCGACTGGACGCCTTGTGCGTGATTTCCAGACGCTCACCCTCACAAGCGAACAGCACGGTGTGATCGCCGACTACATCACCACCGCGAACAGTGGCAAAGCCAATCGTTTCACGCTCGCGCACACCGGTGTGCCCTTCACGACCATACACCGCGACCTTTTGCAGATCACGATCCAAAGCGCTGGCGATCACTTCGCCCATACGCAGCGCCGTCCCTGAAGGTGCATCAATCTTGTGCCGGTGGTGAGCCTCGATAATTTCGATATCCGCGTCATCGCCGAGCACACGAGCCGCCATATCCAGCAGCTTCAACGACAGGTTCACGCCAACACTGAAATTGGCCGCGAACACGATAGGAATGTCCTTACCTGCCTCGACCAGCAACTGCTTCTGCGCAGCGTCCAACCCAGTCGTACCGATCACCATGGCCTTGCCTTCCTTACGACAGAACGCCAGGTTTTTCAGCATGACTTCCGGGAGCGTGAAGTCGATCAACACATCGAATTCTTCAGCCACCGATTCCACATGACCGGACAGCGGCACGCCAATACGCCCGAGCGAAGCCAATTCACCCGCATCCACGCCAATCAGCGTGCTGCCAGGGCGCACAATGGCCGCCGTCAGGCCAGTCAGCGGCGCGCGTTGCTGCACCGCTTCGACCAGAATCTTGCCCATGCGCCCGGCAGCGCCCATCACAGCTATACGTCGCATGTAGACTCCTTACAAATCGCCGAAGAAGCGCTTCACGCCTTCGAACCAACCAGTGGTTTTCGGCGAATGACTGTTGTCGTCCGCCAACGAGCTGCGGAACTCTTCCAGCAATTCACGCTGACGACGACCCAGATTGACCGGAGTTTCGACCGCCACACGGCACATCAGGTCACCGGCACCACCGCCACGCACTGGCGCAACGCCTTTGCCGCGGACACGGAACTGCTTGCCGGTCTGCGTCCCTTCCGGGATTTTCAACTTGACGCGACCATCAAGGGTCGGGATTTCCAGCTCGCCACCCAATGCAGCATCTACAAAACTGATGGGCACTTCGCAGAACAGGTGCTTGCCATCGCGCTGGAAGATCGCGTGCTCGCGCACATTGATCACCACGTACAAGTCGCCAGTCGGGCCGCCCTGCGCACCCGCCTCGCCTTCGCCAGACAGGCGAATGCGATCGCCGGTGTCGACACCGGCCGGCACTTTTACCGACAGGGTTTTGTATTCTTCGACACGCCCTTCGCCATTGCAGGAGTTGCACGGATCGGAAATGATTTTGCCTTGCCCATGGCAACGCGGACAGGTTTGCTGCACCGAGAAAAAGCCTTGCTGCATGCGGACCTGACCGATACCGCCGCAAGTCGGGCAGGTGATCGGCGAAGAGCCTTTCTTGGCACCCGAGCCATCGCACGGCTTGCAGTTGACCAGTGTCGGAACACGGATATTCACGGTCGTGCCGCGCACCGCTTCTTCCAGATTCAGCTCCAGGGTGTAACGCAGGTCGCTGCCGCGCTGCGCGCCGCCACGGGAACCGCCGCGACCACCACCAAAGAAGTCACTGAAGACATCACCAAAAATGTCGGAGAAGTTCTGACCACCAAACCCGGCACCGCCGCCACCCATGCTTGGGTCGACACCGGCATGACCATACTGGTCGTAGGCCGCGCGCTTGCTGGAGTCGGACAGCACTTCGTAGGCTTCATTAGCCTCTTTGAACATATCTTCCGACGCTTTGTCGTCGGGATTACGGTCCGGGTGGTGCTTCATCGCCAGGCGACGGTAGGCCTTTTTCAGGTCTGCTTCGCTTGAGCCACGCTCAACACCCAATACTTCGTAATAGTCACGCTTTGCCATAAGTCTTTGCACTCTTAAGGACGTTCGGCAAACCTCTCCTGAGCCTCGCCAAACTCGTTGAGCCCCAATACAGGCCCGGACCCAACTCACGTCAATTCAACGATCCTGGTCTTTGATTCGATGCGGTACTTTCGGCTCGAAAAGCAGGAGCATTCCCGGCCATACCTTCAGCACCCGAACGCTGTCGCATGCTGTAAAAATTCACTAACTCCAGACACGCCAACGCGGGAGCAAGCTCCCGCGCGGCGACATCCTACCAGTCACCGCCTTAAGGCAGTCAACCGGGCGACCAACAACTTACTTGTGGTCTTTGACTTCTTCGAACTCAGCATCGACAACGTCGTCTGCTTTTTCAGCTTTTTCGTCGTGCGGTGCTGCGCCTTCAGCTGGCTGAGCCTGTTCGGCATACATCTTCTGCGCCACTGGAGCGGAGACTTTCGACAGCTCTTCAACCTTGGCTTCGATTGCAGCCTTGTCGTCGCCTTTAACAGCGGCTTCCAACGCAACCACAGCCGCTTCGATTGCAGCCTTCTCTTCAGCAGTCACTTTATCGCCAGCGTCAGCGACCATTTTGCGAGTCGAGTGAACCAGCGCATCGCCCTGGTTACGAGCCGTTGCCAGCTCTTCGAACTTGCGGTCTTCGTCGGCGTTGGTTTCAGCATCGCGAATCATCTGCTGAATCTCTTCCTCGGACAGACCGGAGTTAGCCTTGATCACGATCGACTGAGTCTTGCCGGTGGCCTTGTCTTTGGCGCCTACGTGCAAGATGCCGTTGGCGTCGATGTCGAAGGTCACTTCAATTTGTGGCACACCGCGTGGAGCTGGCGGAATCTCGGCCAGGTCGAACTTGCCCAGGGACTTGTTCTGGGCAGCTTGCTTACGCTCGCCTTGCAGCACGTGAATGGTCACAGCGCCCTGGTTGTCGTCGGCCGTCGAGAACACTTGCGATTTCTTGGTAGGAATCGTGGTGTTTTTCTCGATCAGCGCGGTCATCACGCCACCCATGGTTTCGATACCCAAGGTCAGCGGGCTGACGTCGAGCAGCAGAACGTCTTTCACATCACCGGCCAATACTGCGCCCTGGATGGCAGCACCCATGGCAACGGCTTCGTCCGGGTTCACATCTTTACGCGCTTCTTTACCGAAGAATTCGGTCACCAGCTTCTGAACCAGTGGCATACGGGTCTGACCGCCGACCAGGATCACGTCGTTGATGGCGCCAATGTCGATGCCGGAGTCTTTCAGAGCGATGCGGCAAGGTTCGATGGTGCGTTGAACCAGGTCTTCTACCAGCGCTTCGAGCTTGGCGCGGGAGATTTTCACGTTCAAGTGCTTAGGACCGGTGGCGTCTGCAGTGATGTACGGCAGGTTCACGTCGGTCGACAGAGCAGAGGACAGCTCGATCTTGGCTTTTTCAGCGGCTTCTTTCAGGCGCTGCATGGCCAGCGGGTCACCTTTAAGGTTCATGCCGCTTTCTTTCTTGAATTCGTCAACGAGGTAGTCGATCAGACGAATGTCAAAGTCTTCACCGCCCAGGAACGTGTCACCGTTGGTGGCCAATACTTCGAACTGATGCTCGCCATCGACTTCAGCAATTTCGATCACGGAAACGTCGAAAGTACCGCCGCCCAAGTCGTAAACGATCACGGTGTGATCGCCTTTCGCCTTGTCCATACCGTAAGCCAGAGCGGCTGCGGTTGGCTCGTTGATGATACGTTTTACGTCCAGACCCGCGATACGGCCGGCGTCTTTGGTCGCCTGACGCTGGCTGTCGTTGAAGTAAGCCGGAACGGTGATGACCGCTTCGGTCACTGGTTCGCCGAGGTAGTCTTCGGCGGTTTTCTTCATTTTCTTCAGAATTTCAGCCGAGATTTGTGGCGGCGACATTTTCTGGCCGTTCACTTCAACCCAAGCGTCGCCATTGTCAGCTTTGGCGATTTTGTAAGGCACCATCTTGATGTCTTTCTGAACGACTTCTTCGTCGAACTTACGACCGATCAGACGCTTCACCGCGTACAGGGTGTTGTGCGGATTGGTCACAGCCTGACGCTTGGCCGACTGACCCACGAGGATCTCGCCATCGTTGGCATACGCGATGATCGACGGCGTAGTACGCGCGCCTTCAGCGTTTTCAATAACTTTGGCTACGCCGTTTTCAAGCACGGAGACGCAGGAGTTGGTAGTCCCCAGGTCGATACCGATAATTTTGCCCATGTTCACTCTCCCGAAACTTTGGATTTGGTTGCCGCAGCAGTGGTGGCTAACTGCGGTAGCACTTAAACGCTTGACTTCTAAATGGGGGCCTTGCGGCTAATTTCAAGCCTGCTCGTCAATCGAAGGCGAAACTGGCGCAGGCGCCTTGCTGACCACGACCATGGCCGGGCGCAGCAGGCGACCATTGAGCTGATAGCCCTTCTGGAACACCTTGAGCACGCTGTTCGGCTCGACGTCGGCGCTTTCCTGCATGGCCATTGCCTGATGGTGAACGGCGTTGAACGGTTCGCCATGCGGGTCGATCGCTTCCAGCTGATAACGCTTCAGGGTGTCCTGGAACATTTTCAGGGTCAGCTCGATGCCTTCGCGCATTGGGCGAATGCTTTCGTCGTCCGGGCTGGACAACTCCAGGCCTCGCTCCAGGCTGTCGACGATCGGCAGCAAGTCGCTGGCGAATTTTTCCAGCGCGAATTTGTGAGCCTTTTCGACATCCTGCTCGGCGCGACGGCGGACGTTCTGCAGATCGGCGGCTACACGCAAAGCCTGATCCTGTGCGCCTGCCAGTTGCTCTTCGAGCACTTGTACACGAGCCGCCAGGTCTTCACCCGAAGCCGCAGGGCCCTGGTTGGCGTCTTGATTTTGCGTATCCACTGTCTGTTCGTCAGCCATAGATTTCTCCTTTCAATATCGTCCGCGATCTCAACTCGCGCTTCTGCCCAGCTATATGGGGCCGCAAAAATGAGCTTCAAGGGGTGCTTGATGATTAACCCTACAAAAACAACTGTATTGTCATTCCATGCCGTACTAAGTATTTCGTCGGACCAAGCACATCGAGCTAAAGGAGGGCATTGTCAGCCCGAAACAAAACACTGTATAAATAACCAGACCTAAAGCCTGGGAGCGGCCTTTATGCTGGTGCACCTGTCCGTACACAACTACGCCATCGTTGAACATCTCGATCTCGAACTCGATCGCGGGATGAGCGTGATCACTGGGGAAACCGGCGCCGGCAAGTCGATCATGCTCGACGCCCTGGGCCTGACCCTGGGTGATCGCGCCGACAGCGGCGTGGTCCGCCCCGGCGCCGACAAGGCCGACATCCTGGCAACCTTCGACCTGATCGACATTCCGGAAGCCAGCGCATGGCTGGCCGAACGTGATCTGGAGAGCGACGGCCCCTGCATCCTGCGCCGGGTCATCACCGCAGAAGGGCGCTCGCGTGGCTATATCAACGGCACGCCCTGCCCGCTCGGCGATCTCAAGGCTCTGGGCGAATTGCTGATTGATATCCACAGCCAGCATGAGCACCAGTCCCTGCTCAAGACCGACACCCACCGCCGCTTGCTCGACGAATACGCCGGCGCTACCGACCTTGCCCGCCAGGTTCAGTTGGCCGCCCAACGCTGGCGCCAGACCCGCCAGGAGCTGGAACGCCTCTCCAACTCCGGCGACGAGCAACGCGCTCGCCACCAGTTGCTCAGTTATCAACTGGAAGAGCTGGAAAACCTCGGCCTCGGCGAAAACGAGCTGGACCAACTAGAACAGGAACACAAGAACCTCACTAACGCCGAAACCCTGCTGGGCATCTGCCGGCAAGTGGTCGAACAATGCAGCGAAAGTGATTCCGGCAATGTCCTGAACGCCCTGACCGCCAGCCTCAACCGCTTGTCGAGCGTCAACAATTCGATCGGCGCTCTGGGTGAGGCCAGCAGCCTGTTGACCAGCGCGCAGATTCAGGTCGAAGAAGCCGTGGGCGAACTGAATCGCTTCCTTGATAACTTCGACGCCGACCCGGCACGCCTTCAGTACCTGGAAGAACGCCTTGACGCGATCTACACCATGGCGCGCAAACACCGTATCCAGCCAACCGAAGTTGCCGAGATGCAGCAAAAACTGCTGGATGAAATCGAAACCCTGAACGCCAACGATGAATCCATCGAACGGCTGAGCGACGAACTGGCCGCTTATGCCCGCCACTACCAGGAGAAAGCCAGGGACCTGAGTGACTTGCGCCATCAAGCCTCGAACAGCCTGGCCAGTGCCGTGGAGCAAGAAATCCAGCGTTTGGGCATGCCCGGCGGGCGCTTCACCATCGAACTGCGCCCTAACAGCAGCGATGAACTGCTGCCTAATGGGCTGGAACAGGTAGAACTATTGGTGAGCGCCAACCCCGGCCAGCCGCTAAAAGCCCTGGCGAAGGTTGCATCGGGTGGCGAACTGTCGCGGATCAGCCTCGCCATTCAGGTCATCACCGCGCAGACCTCCCGCGTACCCACGCTGGTGTTCGACGAAGTGGACGTAGGCATCGGCGGCCCGACCGCCGAGATCGTCGGCCAATTGTTGCGCCGACTCGGTGAGCGCGGGCAGGTTCTGACGGTGACTCACCTGCCGCAAGTGGCGGCGCAGGGCCATCAGCATCTGTTCGTGCACAAAGTGCGCGGCGAGGATGCGACTCACACGGCGGTCTCCAAGTTGAGCAAGAACGATCGTGTCGAAGAGGTGGCGCGGATGCTGGGGGGCATCGACCTGACCAAAGAATCCCTGGCTCACGCGAAGAAAATGGTCATCACCGCAAAAATTTAAGAACGGCGGAAAGCACGAAGGCGACCCTGGGGTCGCCTTCGCTCGTTTCGCGAACCTTTAATTCGCGCGACATGCTTACTTTTTCTTGCGTACGTACAGCACCAAATTGTGATCAACCATCTCGAAGCCATACTTGTCGACGATGGCTTTCTGCAGCCGCTCGATTTCTTCGTCGAAGAATTCGATGACTTCACTGGTCTCGACGTTGACCATGTGGTCGTGATGCTTGCCGTCGTCCAGCTCGAAGACCGCATGGCCTCCGTCGAAGTTGTGCCGCACCACAAGGCCAGCTGCCTCGAACTGGGTCAGAACACGGTAAACCGTGGCCAGACCGACGTCCTCACCAGCCTCCATCAGCGCTTTGTAGACATCTTCGGCGCTCATGTGGCGTTGCTCGGCGGAATCGAGCATTTGCAGAATTTTGACCCGTGGAAGGGTCACTTTGAGGCCGGCTTTGCGTAGTTCGCTATTTTCAACCATGGTCAGCTTTCTCGCGATGCTGCTTCGCAGCTTCTCTTAATGCGGGTATGATCGGCGTTTACGTTGTCCCAGCCAAGATAGTGGAAGTCGCCCACCGATGCAAAACACCAAGCTCTTGCTAACCAGTTTCACCTTTGTGGGACTGCTCGCACTCGCCGGTTGTTCATTCCCCGGGGTTTACAAAATCGACATCCAGCAGGGCAATGTCGTCACGCAGGACATGATAGACCAGTTACGCCCGGGAATGACCCGCAAGCAAGTACGGTTTATCATGGGTAACCCTCTGCTGACCGACACGTTCCATGCCGATCGCTGGGATTACCTGTACAGCCTGCAACCAGGTGGCGGTGAACGCCAACAGGAACGCATGAGCGTTATCTTCAACGCAAATGACCAGCTTGTCAGCCTCTCTGGTGATTTCATGCCAGGCGTGAGCCGTGACGAAGCCATTCTCGGCAAGGACAACGGCACGAAAGTCGCTGCACCAGCAGAAAACGTCGAGAAGCCGAAGCCGGAAAAACCGGTCAAGCCAGGTTCGTTGCTGGACCAGATCCAGAAGGACGTCGACGGTGTAGAAACCGTTCCGATCCCGAGTCCAGAACCTCTGGAAACCTCGCCGCAATAATTTGCGACGCAATAAAAAACCCGGCATGCCGGGCTTTTTATTGCCTGACGTTTAGTTCGTTATTGATTTCGAGCCTTGGCCTCGGCAGCCTTGATGGCGCGCAACCGGCGAACTTCTTTCGGATCAGCCAGCAATGGCCGGTAAATCTCGATGCGATCCCCCGCCTGAACCAGACGTTTGTCTGGATCAACGATCACTTTGCCGAAGATGCCTACCGGACAACCAGCCAGATCCAGCTCTGGAAACTCCTCGGCCACTCCCGATTTGAGCAAAGCCGTCCGCACTGTCGTACCTGTAGGCACCGTCACACAGAGAAGCACCTGACGATCAACGGCGGCATACACCACCTCAACCTCGATCACGACCTCAACCATGCATCTGCTTGGCGCGCTGGCAGAATGCATCGACCAGCGTATTAGCCGCCTGATTGAACAACGGCCCCAGGGTCGCGCGAACAATTGGCCCGGCGTAATCGAACGACAGGTCCAGACTGATCTTGCAGGCCTTATCGGTTAACGCCTTGAACACCCAGATGCCATGCAACTGAGTGAACGGGCCCTCCTCGAGATTCATCTCGATCGATTGCCCGGGCACCAAAATGTTACGCGTCACAAAGTGCTGACTGAGGCCACCCTTGGCCACACCCACGCTGGCGCGCATGTGCTCGGGCGAGCTTTCCAGCACTTCGGCGGCAGAGCACCACGGTAGAAACTCCGGATAACGCGCCACGTCGTTGACCAGGTCATACAGCGCTTGTGCCGGGTACGGCAGCAAGGCCGAACGTTGAATATGTGTCGTCATGTCAGCGTCACTTCCACAGCTGGGCGGCAAACACTACGAGAATGCCGATGGGCGCCACATAGCGCATCAAAAACAAGGACAGGGTGAATAGCACCGGGTTACGGGTCGACAACTCGTCGCGCACCGCTTCACGGCCCATCACCCAGCCTGCAAACACCACGAAACACAAGCCACCGAGCGGCAACATGATCCGCGAAGTAAAGAAATCAATGACCCCAAAGAAGCCCAGACCACCGGCAGCGCCCCACTGGTAGAGATGGAACATCCCACCTTCGTTCACGAAAAATTTGGCTTCCTTCCAGATATTGAAGGAAAACACCGTGCCCAGACCGACAAACCAGCAGGTGAACGCCAGCCAGAAGGTCACCCAGGCGCGGCGGACATTCGTCCGTTCAACCAGGTAAGCCACCATCGGTTCGAGCAAGGAAATCGCTGAACTCCAGGCCGCAATCGCTACCAATACGAAGAACACTACGCCCATCAGCTGGCCGAACACTACGTTACCAAAGGCAAATGGCAGGCTGACAAACATCAGGCCTGGGCCTTCGCTCGGGTTCAGGCCGGCGGCGAACACAATCGGAAACAATGCCAGGCCGGCCACCAGGGAAACGAAGGTATCGAGCAACGCCACGCCAACGATGGTGCCGGAGATCGATGAATGCTTTGGCATGTAGGCGCCGTAGATCATGATCGAGCCGACCCCGACGCTCAGGGAGAAAAACGCGTGCCCCATCGCGGGCAGCAAACCGTCGAGTACTTTTTCCGGGTGGAAGTCGAACATGAAATGCACGCCCTCCATGAAATGGCCGGTGGTCATGCTGTAGCCCAGCAGAACAATCACCATCACAAACAGCAGAGGCATCATGATCCGCAAGCTGCGCTCCAGGCCGGCGACTACGCCCTTGGCAATCACGGCGGCGGACAGCAGCATAAATATTGTGTGCCAAAGTGTCAGGCGCCATGGATCGGCGATCACATTGCCGAAGTACGCGCCGACCTGATCGGCCGTCACACCCTGGAAGTCACCCCGCCCCATGTCGATGATGTAATCCAGCGACCAGCCGCCGACCACACTATAGAAAGACAGAATCAGCAACGCCGTGATCATCCCGGCAAATGCGCCCCAGGACCACTTCGCCGAATGCCCAGCCTCCAGCGCCAGCACCTTCAAGGCGTTGGCCGGGCTCTGGCGGGCACGGCGGCCGATCAGGGTTTCCGCGAGCATGACGGGCACACCGATCAGCGCGATACAGACCAGGAACATCAGCACAAACGCGCCGCCGCCATAGACGCCGACCATGTACGGGAACTTCCATATGCTACCCAGCCCCACGGCCGAACCGGTCGCGGCGAGTATGAAGACCCAGCGGCTAGCCCAACTGCCGTGGACTGAAACCTTGTCTGTCGACATCGTTAACACGCCCAAGCATTCAAAAAAGAGGCCGCATTGTCCGGGATTCAATCAACCTGCTCAAGCACGTAGCATCACCGTAGCCGACTCGCTTGCAACTCCCTATAATGCCGCCCCTATGGCTAAACAGAAGAAACACCCAACAGGGACCATCGCGCAAAATAAAAAGGCGCGACACGATTACTTCATCGAACATCGGTTCGAGGCTGGTCTGGTCCTGGCCGGCTGGGAAGTAAAAAGTCTGCGGGCAAGCAAGCTACAACTGGTTGACAGTTATGTACTGCTCAAGGATGGCGAAGCCTGGCTGCTCGGCAGCCACATTACGCCCCTGATGACCGCCAGCACCCACGTCATCGCTGACCCGACCCGCACCCGAAAGTTGCTGCTCAACCGGCGCGAGCTGGAAAAGCTGGCCGCTGCCGTGCAGCAAAAAGGTTACGCCTGCGTGTGCCTGTCCTGGTATTGGAGCAAGCACATGGTCAAGTGCGAGATCGCTCTGGGCAAGGGCAAGAAGGAATACGACAAGCGTGATACCGAACGCGAACGTGACGCCGGTCGCGAATTGCAGCGTGCGGTTCGGAACAAGGGCAAGGAAGATTAATCTTTCGGCCTGAGTTTTGTGGCGCTAACGAAAAGATCGCAGCCTTCGGCAGCTCCTACGGATGTGTGTGTGCACCCGATAAAACGGGTTAAAACACGATCACTGTAGGAGCTGCCGCAGGCTGCGATCTTTTGCGTTTAAATGCGATCACATCCCCTTGCGTCGCTCCGCCCGAGCCATGCGCTGTACTTCTTGCCGCACCTCTTCCAGCACTTCCTGCACATACAAGATGTGTCGGCTGGAGACTTCCCGCGCCTGCTCCGCCCTGCCTTCGATAATTGCCACGTACAACTCTCGGTGCTGAGCAATCAACATGTCACGGGTTTCGGTGCGCTGCTTGTACATGCCGCCAATGTTGGTCACCACGTTGCGCTTGAGCAGGTCGAACAGCCCGCGAATGGTGTGCAATAACACCGCGTTGTGACTGGCCTCGGCGATTGCCAGGTGAAATTTCGCATCCGCCGCGCCCTCTTCCGTACGACTCACTTCATCATGACGTGTGTAGCAGTCCTGCAATTCGTTGAAGGCCGTGGTCAGCCGCTCGCGATCAACATCCGTCGCACGCAATGCCGCGTAGTAGGCGCAGGACGCTTCCAGGGTATGGCGAAACTCCAACAGATCGCGCTGAGCCTCGGGATTGCTTTCCAGCAGGTGCAACAGCGGATCGCTAAAGGTCGACCCCAGCGACTCCACCACATAATTCCCGCCGCCCTGACGACTGACCAACAGCCCTTTGGCCGCCAATTTCTGAATCGCTTCACGCAACGAAGGACGTGACACGCCAAACTGCTCAGCCAGCGCGCGTTCGGCCGGCAAGCGCTCGCCAGCCTTCAGTGTGCCTTCGAGGATCATCCCCTCAAGCCGCTCGACAATATCGTCAGACAAACGGCGCTGACGAATCTGATCAAACCCCATAACTCATTTCTCCACGGTCCCGACGGCTCGCCGGGGCCTCTATTCTGGCCTATAGGCGCTGCGCCAGCACCTATCAGACGGTAGTTGATCGAACGGCCCCGATGATCTGCACACCCACGTATTCGACAAAAGTTTTAGGGCGGCAAATTGACACACCACCTACAAGGCTTTTACCCTAGCCAACAGCGATTGTAAATTGGTATTACCAATTAACCAAGAACGCTGACAGTGCCTGACCAACAACAATTAGGGGCCACCCCATATGCAAACCTGGCAACAGCTCTATACCCCGCTCGGCAGTCTCGGCGTGTCCGCGCTCGCGGCCGTTATCCCTATCGTATTTTTCTTCCTGGCGTTGGCCGTGTTCCGCCTCAAAGGTCATGTGGCCGGCAGCATCACGCTCGCCCTGTCCATTGCAGTGGCGATCTTCGCTTTCCAGATGCCGGTCGATATGGCTTTCGCCGCCGCCGGGTATGGCTTCGCCTACGGTCTGTGGCCGATTGCCTGGATCATTGTGGCAGCCGTGTTCCTCTACAAATTGACGGTCAAGAGCGGCCAGTTCGAAGTGATCCGCAGCTCCGTACTGTCGATCACCGACGACCAGCGCCTGCAAGTGCTGCTGATCGGCTTCTGCTTCGGTGCGTTTCTTGAAGGTGCAGCCGGTTTCGGTGCGCCGGTAGCGATTACCGCCGCACTGCTTGTAGGACTGGGCTTTAACCCGTTGTACGCCGCAGGCCTTTGCCTGATCGCCAACACCGCACCGGTAGCCTTCGGCGCCCTGGGGATTCCGATCATTGTTGCCGGGCAAGTCACCGGCATCGATGCGTTCAAGATTGGCGCCATGACCGGTCGCCAACTGCCGTTGTTGTCGCTATTCGTGCCGTTCTGGCTGGTGTTCATGATGGACGGCATGCGTGGCGTGCGTGAAACCTGGCCAGCCGCATTGGTGGCCGGCTTGAGCTTTGCCATCACCCAATACTTCACCTCGAACTTCATTGGCCCGGAACTGCCGGACATCACCTCGGCGCTCGTCAGCCTGATTTCCCTGACACTGTTCCTCAAAGTCTGGCAGCCAAAACGCGCCGCTGGTCAACACATCGCCGGCGCCGTCTCGGCTTCCGTGGTGACCGCCAGCGTCGGCGGTTTCGGCCAAAAGCGCACAACAGTGGCTTCGCCCTACAGTCTCCTGGAAATTTTCAAAGCCTGGTCGCCGTTCCTGATCCTCACCGTATTGGTCACCATTTGGACCCTGAAACCGTTCAAGGCAATGTTTGCCGCTGGCGGCTCGATGTACAGCTGGGTGTTCAACTTCGCGATCCCGCACCTGGATCAAATGGTGATCAAGGTCGCACCGATCGTGACCGCTCCGACCGCTATTCCGGCGGTGTTCAAACTTGATCCGATTTCCGCGACCGGCACGGCTATTTTCTTCTCCGCACTGATCTCGATGCTGGTGCTGAAAATCAATGTAAAAATTGGTCTGACCACTTTGCGAGAGACTTTCTACGAACTACGCTGGCCCATTCTGTCCATCGGCATGGTGTTGGCTTTCGCCTTCGTCACCAATTATTCGGGCATGTCATCCACCATGGCATTGGTATTGGCCGGCACTGGCGCGGCGTTCCCGTTCTTCTCGCCATTCCTCGGCTGGTTGGGCGTGTTCCTGACCGGTTCCGATACGTCGTCCAACGCGTTGTTCAGTTCGTTGCAAGCGACCACCGCGCACCAGATCGGCGTGAACGATGTGTTGCTGGTCGCGGCGAACACCAGCGGAGGCGTGACCGGCAAGATGATCTCGCCCCAATCGATCGCCGTGGCCTGCGCCGCGACCGGACTGGTGGGCAAGGAGTCGGACCTGTTCCGCTTCACCCTCAAGCACAGCCTGTTTTTTGCAACGATTGTCGGCCTGATCACCCTGGCTCAGGCCTATTGGTTCACCGGCATGCTGGTGCACTAAAAGCGACAGGCACCACGGAAAAAACCGACGCCGGACCACGACTCCGGCGTCAGCTATTCACCACCCGGTCTGTAAGGCTGCTGAAAGCTTCCCTCTCTATATTCAGCAGCCTCAACAGACGGATAACCGGCCGAGAGACACGCCTGATGAGCGAGCTTTTTTACAACGCCGTGCCGAATGCGACCCGTGTCGCCCCGCCACTGCCCGAGCCTCGGCAATACCCCCGCGAAAAACCGTCACGGGTCTATCTGTACGGAACCTGCGTGGTGGATTTGTTCTACCCGGAAGCCGGGATGGACGCGATTCACTTGCTGGAGCGCGAAGGCATCCGTGTCGAGTACCCGCAAGGGCAAAGTTGCTGCGGACAACCGGCCTACACCTCGGGTTACACCGAGCAAGCCCGAACCGTCGCGCGCTCGCAATTGGCGCTGTTTGCCGGGGACTATCCGGTGGTGGTGCCGTCGGGATCGTGTGCCGGAATGTTGCGCGAACACTACGCCGACTTGTTCAAGGATGAGCCGCAAACGTTGAAACAGGTCCAGGCACTTGCTGCCCGGACTTATGAACTGGCCGAGTTTCTGTTGTTTGTCTGCAAGGTGCAGCTCAAGGACAGCGGCGCACCCGTGAAAGTGGCGCTGCACACGTCGTGTTCGGCGCGCCGCGAGATGAACACCCACCTGCACGGCCGTGAGTTGTTGGCGCAGCTGAGCAACGTGGAGCGAGTGGACCACAGCCACGAAAGTGAATGCTGTGGCTTCGGTGGGACTTTCAGCGTCCGTATGCCAGACATTTCCGGCGCGATGGTGGCTGACAAGACCCGGTCGTTGAAGGAATCCGGCGCGCACAAGGTACTCAGTGCCGACTGCGGTTGCCTGATGAACATCAACGGCTCGCTGGAAAAACAGAAGGAAGCGTTACGCGGCCAGCACCTGGCCAGTTTCCTTTGGCAGCGAACCGGAGGTGCTCAATGAGCATGCCGGAGCTGATTCCGACCGTTGCCGTGTCGGAAGATTTTCGCACCCGCGCTCACGAGGCGTTGGGTGACAAGCAACTGCGAAACAACTTTCGCACTGCGATGGATTCACTGATGACAAAACGGGCAGCGTCCTTCAGCGATGCCCATGAAAGAGAACATTTGCGAGCACTGGGCAATGCTGTCCGAGCCCGTGCGTTATCCAAGTTGCCCGACCTGCTCGAGCAGCTTGAACAGAACCTGACCCGCAACGGTGTGACAGTGCACTGGGCGGAAACGGTGGACGAGGCCAATGGCATCGTCCTCTCGATCATCCGCGCTCACGAGGGGCGGCAAGTGATCAAGGGCAAATCGATGGTCAGCGAAGAAATGGAGATGAATCACTTCCTCGCTGATCAAGGCATTGAATGCCTGGAATCGGACATGGGCGAGTACATCGTCCAGCTCGACCACGAGAAGCCTTCACACATTATTATGCCGGCGATCCACAAGAATGCCGGTCAGGTCGCGTCCTTGTTCCACGACAAACTTGGCGTGGAATACACCAAGGACGTTGACCAACTCATTCAGATCGGTCGCAAAGTCTTGCGGCAGAAATTCTTCGAGGCGGACATCGGCGTCTCCGGCGTCAACTTCGCCGTGGCCGAAACCGGCACCCTGCTGCTGGTGGAAAACGAAGGCAACGGCCGCATGACCACCACCGTGCCACCCGTGCACATCGCCGTCACCGGCATCGAAAAAGTCGTGGAAAACCTGCGGGACGTGGTGCCGCTGCTGTCGCTGCTGACTCGCTCAGCCCTCGGCCAGCCCATCACCACCTACGTCAACATGATTTCCGGCCCGCGCAAGGCGCATGAGCTCGACGGTCCTCAGGAAGTGCACCTGGTATTGCTCGACAACGGTCGCAGCCAGGCCTTCGCCGACAGCGAATTGCGCCAGACCCTGAACTGCATCCGCTGTGGCGCCTGTATGAATCATTGCCCGGTCTACACCCGAATCGGCGGCCACGCCTATGGGGAGGTTTACCCTGGGCCTATCGGAAAAATCATCACCCCACACATGGTTGGCCTGGCGAAGGTCCCGGATCATCCGAGCGCGTCTTCATTGTGCGGAGCCTGCGGTGAAGTGTGTCCGGTGAAAATTCCGATCCCTTCCTTGCTGCGTCGCCTACGGGAAGAGAACGTCAAAGCCCCGGACAGCCCTCATCAAGTCATGCGCGGCCAGGGCAGTAAGTACTCGCGCAAAGAACGTTTTATCTGGAACGCCTGGGCGAAACTCAACAGCTCACCGACGCTGTATCGGCTGTTCGGTTTCTTCGCCACCCGCCTGCGCGCACTTGCGCCGAGTAATGTCGGCCCGTGGACGCAAAACCACAGTGCACCGAAACCCGCTGCCCGCTCACTGCATGACATGGCCCGCGAGCATCTGGCCAAACAGGGAGATCGTTGATGAGCGCCAAGCAAAACATCCTCGCTAAATTGCGCAAAAGCCTGACGGGCACCACGCCGGTGCCCGACGAGTTCGACGTCGAACTGGTGACACAGCCTTACACCTACACGCCGGAACAACGCATCCCGCAACTACGCAAGCTGATGGAAGCGGTGCACACCGAAATCCATCTGACATCCGGTGAAGGTTGGCCCGAGTTGCTGGCGCAATTGCTGCGGGACCGCCAATTACCGAGCCTGTTGATCGCACCGACTACGCCTCATGGTCAACGTATCACTCAGCACTGGGCGAAAAATCCTGGCCTGCCTGCGCTCCAGGCTTACGACCGTCCGGTTGAAGCGTGGAAAGCCGAACTGTTTAACGACACCCCGGCCAGTCTGACGACTACCCTCGGTGCAATCGCTGCGACGGGCAGCCTGATTTTGTGGCCGACGCGGGAAGAACCGCGCTTGATGAGCCTGGTGCCACCAGTGCACTTCGCTCTGCTCAAGGCCAGCGAAATCCGTGACAACTTCTATCAGGTACAGCAAGAATTTGAATGGGCCCAAGGCATGCCGACCAATGCCTTGCTGGTGTCCGGCCCGTCGAAAACCGCAGACATCGAACAAGTCCTGGCTTACGGTGCCCATGGTCCGAAAGACCTGGTGGTATTGATCCTGGAGGACCAATGACTTTACCTGCGACGTTCCTGCGTGATGCACAGAAGCTGATTCCCCCGGAGCGACGTTTCGACGATCCGCTGTCGACGTTGGCGTTCGGCACCGACGCCAGTTTCTATCGGCTGATTCCGAAACTGGTGATTCGCGTCGAGTCCGAAGATGAAGTGGTGGCGCTGCTCGAACTGGCGCAGCGGGATCAGGTGCCGGTAACCTTCCGTGCCGCCGGCACCAGCCTGTCCGGCCAGGCCATCAGCGACTCGGTACTGATCGTGCTTGGGGATAACTGGAACGGTCGCGAGATCCGTGGCCAGGGCACACAAATTCGCCTGCAACCGGGCGTGATCGGCGCGCAGGCCAACGCGTGGCTGGCGCCATTCGGACGCAAGATCGGTCCCGACCCGGCCTCGATCAATGCCTGCAAAATCGGTGGTATCGTCGCCAACAACGCCAGCGGCATGTGCTGCGGCACGGCACAAAACACCTATCACACGCTGGCCGGTATCCGCCTGGTGCTGGCCGACGGTAGCCGTCTCGACACTGAAGACGCCACCAGTGTCGCTGCGTTTCGCGAGAGCCACGCTGAGTTGCTGGAACGTCTGGCGACGTTGGGCCGCGAGACCCGCGCCAATGCCGACCTGGCTGCGCGAATCCGCCACAAGTATCGCCTGAAAAATACCACCGGCCTGTCACTCAACGCCCTGGTGGATTTCGACGAGCCTATGGATATCTTGAGCCACTTGCTGGTGGGTTCCGAAGGCACCCTCGGCTTCATCAGTGCGGTGACGTACGACACGGTGATCGACCACCCGAACAAGGCGTCGGCACTGATTGTGTTCCCGGACGTGGAAACCTGCTGCAACGCAGTCACCGTACTGAAACGCCAACCGGTTTCCGCCGTGGAACTGCTGGACCGTCGCAGCCTGCGTTCGGTGCAGGAAAAACCCGGCATGCCGGCTTTCGTACAACACCTGTCGAACAATGCCTGCGCCCTGCTGATCGAATCCCGCGCGGCATCGTCCACGTTGCTGCACGAACAACTGGCGAAAATCATGGCGTCGCTGACTTCGTTTCCGGTGGAGAAACAAGTCGACTTCACCGAAGACCCGGTAGAAAACGCCCGGCTCTGGGCGATCCGCAAGGACACCTTCCCCGCCGTCGGCGCCGTGCGCAAAACCGGCACCACGGTGATCATCGAAGACGTGACCTTCCCGGTGGAACAACTGGCCAGCGGCGTGAATCGTCTGATCGAGCTGTTCGACAAACATCACTACGACGAAGCCATCCTTTTCGGACACGCCCTGGAAGGCAATCTGCACTTCGTCTTCACTCAAGGCTTCAATAACCCGGAAGAAGTCGCACGCTATCAGGCGTTCATGGACGACGTGGCACACTTGGTGGCGGTGGAGTTCGGCGGTTCGCTGAAGGCTGAACACGGTACCGGCCGCAACATGGCGCCCTTCGTCGAACTGGAATGGGGCAGCGAGGCCTACCAGTTGATGTGGCAGCTCAAACGCCTGCTCGACCCCAACGGCATACTCAACCCGGACGTGGTGCTCAGCGACGATCCGCAGATCCACCTCAAACATCTGAAACCGTTGCCGGCCGCTGACGAAATTATCGATAAGTGCATCGAGTGCGGTTTCTGCGAGCCAGTCTGCCCGTCGAAAGGACTGACCCTGAGCCCGCGCCAGCGCATCGTGATCTGGCGGGATATTCAGGCGAAGAAGCGCGCAGGCGTGGACACCACCGAACTCGAAGCCGCTTACGAATACCAGGGCATCGACACCTGCGCCGCCACGGGCCTCTGTGCGCAACGCTGCCCTGTAGGCATCAACACTGGCGAGCTGGTGAAAAAGCTCCGCAGTCGTAACGCGACTCATACGAAAACCGCCAACTGGCTGGAAGGCAACTTCGCCACCGCACTGCAAGGCGCGCGCTTCACCCTGCACGTGGCCAACGGCGCGCGAATGCTGCTGGGGGCACCACGCCTGGCGAAACTCTCGGCAACGCTCACGCGTTTGTCCAAAGGTCAGGTCCCGCAATGGACCAACGCCATGCCCCAATCGGAAAAAGCCATTCGCTTCAGCCCGACCGTGTCGGACCAACGTCCTCGTGTGGTGTACCTGGCGGCTTGCGTGTCGCGGGTCATGGGCCCCGCGGCGGGTGATCAAGAGCAGATGTCGTTGTACGACAAAACCCGAGGGCTGCTTGAAAAGGCCGGTTACCAAGTGGTCTTTCCGGACAATCTGGACAGCCTCTGCTGCGGTCAGCCCTTCGCCTCCAAGGGCTACACCGAACAGGCCGAACACAAGCGCCAGGAACTGATCGGCGCGTTGCTGCACGCCAGTCGTGGCGGGCTCGACCCGATCTATTGCGACACCAGCCCCTGCACCTTGCGACTGGTCCAGGACCTGGGCAATGTTCGACTGGACCTGTACGACCCGGTGCGGTTCATCCGTACACATTTGATGGAACGGCTGGATTTTACGCCGCAGGAAGCACCGATCGCGGTGCACGTCACCTGCAGCACTCAGCATCTCGGCGAGAGCCAGGCGCTGATCGATCTGGCGCGCAAGTGCAGCAAAACAGTGGTCATTCCTGAAGGTATTCACTGCTGCGGGTTTGCCGGGGACAAGGGTTTCACCACGCCGCAATTGAATGCTCACGCCCTAAGAACGCTCAAGGACGCGGTTCAGCAGTGCAGCGAGGGGATTTCGACCAGTCGCACCTGTGAGATTGGTCTGACGCAGCACGGCGGAATTGACTACCACGGGCTAGTCTATCTGGTGGACCGCGTTACCAAGGCCAGGGTGACCTGATCGCAAGACCTCAAGGAAGGCGTATTGAGTCGTCTTTTTAATGGTTCTTGCCGGAATCGACAGGATTACCGTAAAAAATAGAACCCTGACGTGTCGCCGCAGTCCACTGATCAACCCCCGCAAACGTGGGGCCTCCCAAAACTCGGCAGCCCGTCCTGATGGTCAGCGATGCCTAGTCCCTCAGCTCAAGGAGATACACATGAAACGTTCTGTACTGTTTGGTCTGTTCGTTACTGCCTCATTGCTGGCCTCCCCTTCGTTTGCCGCCGACAAAGATCTATGTGCGGCCAATCTGAAAACCATCGAAAACGCCAAGGCACAGATTCCTCAGGAAATGGCTGACCAAGTAGCGGACTCCGTCAAGCAAGCCAAAGCCGACCACGCAAAAGGCACCAAGAAAGGTATGGATGATTGCGTCGCCGAGACCAATCAAACCATCCAGGACCTCAAGAACGCGAACAAAGGCGGGAAGTAACTCAGCTCAGGGCCAACCATCGGGTTGGCCTTCTGAGCCTTGTTCGCGTACACCGCGCAGGCTTGTTGCTCATCTGGCAGCCGGGAATTCAAATCCCCCCGGCCCACCCAATACGACTCAAAAAAAACCCGCCAATAGCGGGTTTTGTTGCCTCTGGGGTTTGGTAATGTGAACCGCCCGTGTCGCTGTGAAAAAATGCGACACCATGCCCAAATCTGCAGAAAGAGCAAGGTTTGCCCTTGAAGAGGCCACCAGAGAAAAGGGGCAATTGCGCCTAATGCCTGTCAGTTAAGAAATCTCAGGCGAAACACGCTTCCTGTAGCAGCTGGCGAAGCCTGCGTTCGGCGGCGAAGCCGTCGTGAAATCAGCCAACGCGGTGCATCAGAAACACCTCGTGCACAGGTTTCACGACGGCTTCGCCGCCGAACGCAGGCTTCGCCAGCTGCTACATCTATGGTTACCCCCTTTTCTGCAATACTGTTTTTGATGCGTGTTTGGCTTGCTTTCATCTATCCGGCGTCTGAGTGGGGTTGTGGCCCCGCGCCTCGATGAGAATCGATGCCTAACGACCCTAATTAGATTGACGGCCTTTCAGCCGTGTAGCAGCTCAGGGTTGTCGTCAGGCCGGTTGGCCGTTCACGTCATCTGTTATCCAGCATCGCAAACCAGGTGGGTGGTGCTTGGGTGACAGCAGGGTCAGGCGTTCATCACGCTTGGCCCTGCATCGAATTCGGTGTGGTGTGCCGCAATCGCCCAGGCGATTCTTGCCAGCTTGTTGGCCAACGCACAGACCACGAGATTGGAGTGATGGTGGGACGCTAATAGCTGGCGGACCCAGTCCGCCAAAGCACCTTTCTGTCGTTCCAGCTGTATCAAATAAACACGGGCACACTGGATGAGTAGGCGTCTCTGGTTTCGATCACCACGCTTGCTGATGCCCAGCAGAACGGTCTTGCCGCCCGTGGAGTGCTGTTTGGGCACCAACCCGATCGAGGCCGCATAGCCTCGGCCACATTTGAACTGTTTGCCATCGCCCAACTCGGCAGCCAGGACGGTGGAGGTGATCGGGCCGATGCACGGCATGGTCATCAAGCGCGTTGCCAGATCATCTTCAGCGGCCTGGCATTCCATGTCTTTGTCCTGCGCCTTGACCTGCCCATCCAGATAGTTGAAGTGCCCATGCAGCACCATCAGATTTTTCTTGATGCGTTCAGAAAATGAACTCACCTCAAGCAACGCTGGAAGCTCTTTGATGGCTTTGAAGCCGGCTGCGAGGCTGACACCAACCTCCAGAAGGGCTGCGTGAATCCGATTGACGGTCGCAGTGCGGTCTTTAATGAACGACTCACGGAGCGAGTTGGACATGGCCAGCGCCTGTTGGGCTTGGGTTTTTGGCGGCACAAAACGCATCGTGGGCCGGGTCGCCGCCTCGCAGATCGCCTCGGCATCAGCGAAGTCGTTTTTGTTGCTTTTCACATACGGACGCACGAGATGAGGTGCAATGAGCTTGGGCGTATGCCCCAGCTTGGCGACCTCCTGCGCCATGAAGTGGGCGCCGCCGCAGGCCTCCATCACGACGGTGCAGGATTCCAAGTTGGCCAGGTACCGAATGAGCGTCACCCGATTGAATTTTTTGCGGCAAAGCTCATGACCGCGATCATCTTGTGCATGCAGATGAAAAGAGTGTTTTCCCAAGTCGATGGCGGCAATAGCTACTTTGGTCATGGCATCAGTCTCCGATGAGCCCCCGGTGAAAGCTTAGTGGGCGATCACAGGGGGCGGCGGGGGTAGCCATTTCATTAGATCGCATTACGCCTTAACTGAGTTTTTCATAACTTTTCTGAAAAAACCGAATTCCTGTGCCGCTTCGCAGTCTTTTAGGTAGGCCCCATCAATCGTGGCTTATTATTCGGATTCGGTCGAGCCACCCGCTCATACGGCAGCACCGAGACCATCAGTTCAAGGAGATACCCATGAAACGTACCGCACTCGCGGGTCTGTTCATTTCTGCTGCAATGTTGGCGTCTCCCGTATTTGCAGCGGACAACAACCTTTGTACGAGCAAGCTGCAAGAGCTCAAAAGCAAAGTGAATGCACTGCCGGCGTCCTCCGATAACTCCACAATGGAGATCAAAAGACTGATGGCCAGCGCCGAAGCTTCAAAAGCCTCCGGGGACAACAACAAATGCGTGAGCGAGGCCACCCAAGCCCTCACCCGCGCTGATAGTCTGAGCAACCAACCCAAGCCATAATCAGTCGCGGCCAACCTTCGGGTTGGCCTTCTCATGCGTGTTGGCGTACACTGCACAGGCTTGTTGCTCACTTTGATTCACAGAGCAATGGGCTCGGGGCCGTTTAGGATTCGACGCCGGTTGCGAAACTTTAGGTGCATGCCGAGTTGGTAACAGAACTCGTAAATCCACTGTTGCAACTACTTATAGTTGCCAATGACGAAAACTACGGCCAGGAATTCGCTATCGCTGCGTAAGCAGCCTTAGACCCTGAGCTTCTGGTACCTTCGGGTCCAGCAATCACTAGAGGATGTCTGTAAACTCGAAGTGATTGTCATATAGAACAGAATCGCCGTGCAGTACGTTGTGGACGAAGCGGCTAAAACTTACACAACTCGCCCAAAGCACCCTGCCCGTCGGGTCGCTGAGGGTTAACTTAATAGACACGGCTACGCATGTAGTACCGACAGCGGAGTACTGGCGGACGGGGGTTCAAATCCCCCCGGCTCCACCAAATCCAAAAAAAAAGACGTCCACGGACGTCTTTTTTTGTGCCTGAAATTTAGTAAATACGGGGGGCAGCGCTTTTGAGCTCCGCAGAGAATTTTTGAGTTCCAGCCGTTTGGGTATTCCAAAGGGTATTCCAAGCTCACCGGTGCTATTTCGCGAGCTACTGGCACAAGGCTTCGATCCCAAAGCGCAACGCAATGCGCGGGAGGAAGCCAAACGAACGGAGACGGAACACACGTTCGAGAACGTGGCCACCGCCTGGTTCGATCTGAAGAAGGACTCTGTCACATCGGCATACGCCGAAGACATTTGGCTGATCAGTCGGCCAGCCTGGAAAAAGCGGTCACCGACAGACTGACCAAACACGGCCAAAAACCGGGCATGGAGGAAGTCCGCGAACTACTGGAACGGGCACTGTTCTTGGTCCGCGAAGGCTACCGCCCGACCCCGAACGCATTGGTGAGCTGGGCGAGTATCCGGGGTAGCGGAGGTCCGCCAGGCCATCCCGCACGTCGTGCGGGATAGCGCATAAACATCACGACAAAATCGAGCGTCGGCATCCAAGGGGCTAAGCCGCGTGCCGCTCAAGATGGCGTGAAACCTACCCATTTGGCGAACCTTTTCTCCATGAACTCTTCGCAGCCATTCTCCAGTTGCTGTTGTTTGATGAGCGCATTGGGGGTGAACAGGCGATCGGGGAGCATACCTAAAAGGCCAAACGCCGCTTTTTGCAGGATCGTGGATTTAACGTTCAGGTTGGCAAAGTCGATTTGAGGCAGCTCCTTTCCGGAAGTGGTATTGCCTGTACTATCGGTATGGAACCGCGCTCCGCCTGTCAGCCTGATTGTGTTGTCCAACGCATCGCCCGTGGGGTAGATAAGCGCCTTGGAGCCGGTGATGGCATGAAAGCAGCCCCGGCCTTTCTCTCTGTCGTCGAATACTTTTGCGTATTTGCCCGCCGCAGGGTTTTCATCGAAACCACCGAGAAAAAGCACCCGTTGATCACTGTCCAGCGTGGCTTTATTGGCCTCGTAAAAGCTAATGTCCCAAAGGCGGCAGGTGTAGCCAGCAAACGCCTGGATTCGTGCTTCGATGATGTTGGCACCACCTTCGTAATCCTTGGCGTATACCACCGTTATCTGCTTTGCTTGTGCGCCAAAATTCATCATTCCTCTCCCTGTTTGCTGCTGTTTCAGCATGACGGCCTTTGTATCGGCAGCTATGCGTGCTTCCAGAATAATCTCATCGACTAAAGGCAAATTGCTATTACTGTCGAATTTATTAAGATATGGCTCTTTGCCATATTTGATAAGGAAGTCGCTGCATGTTCAACGGTGATCTGAAAAAACACGCACTGGAGCAACTCGACAAGGCCCGCAACCGCTACCAACTAGTAGCCGCCGATGTCGAAAAGGGCTGTACAGAGCTGCACGGTGTACGTCACCACGCCAGCACTGACTTGATGGCCACGGTTGAGTCATTCGTCAGCCAACTAGCCAACTCACCGAAAGAATTCGATAAATCCTACGGCACCTTCAAGGCGGAGACCCAGTCGTTCTGCGGCCTCGTGAAAAAGCTCAACTTTGAAGCGGCCAACGTCGAGTTCGCCGCAGGCTCTTCGGCCGTCGCTGGCGTGGCTGCCGGGGTAGGTACCGCCGCTTTCGCACCCACTGCTGCAATGGCTGTTGCGACTACCTTCGGCACTGCGTCCACTGGCGCGGCAATTTCAGGGCTTTCCGGTGCGGCGGCTACAAACGCTGCACTTGCTTGGCTGGGCGGTGGCGCATTGGCGGCAGGTGGTGGAGGTATGACTGGCGGTTCGGCTCTGCTGGCCTTGGCCGGGCCTATTGGTTGGGGTATTGGTGGTGCTGCCATCATTGGCGGCGGACTGTACGCCCGTAGCAAAAACAAGAAGGTGGCCGAGGAAGCACAAGCCCATCGCTCAGAGATTGAAGCCTCTACCCGTACATTGGGCGTCGCCAAGGACTGGGTAACCCGGATGGTCGGCTCCACTCGACAACACGTCCAAGGCATGAGCGAGCTCCTGGGGGTGCTGATCCGCACTGCGCCAAGGGACTACCAGCAGTTCAATGGGGGGCAAAAGGAAATGCTCGGCGCCCTCATCAACCACATGAACTCGCTGGCCAAACTGCTGAACAAGGCTCCTGAATAATGGCCGGAGATAAAGGCGGTACCGTCCGCGACCAGATCAGCGCAGTACTGGTTGATCGTATCAACAGCATCCGCATCGATACTACCAACCAATTCCTCAACGCCCAGGACAGCGCGTTTCGGCATGCAATCGCGCAGATCGACAAGGTCAGAGTCTTTATTGGTTCGCCGGAAAAGATCCTGGGCAATCCTTCCACCAAGCACGGTGAAATTGCCGAACAGGTAGAAGTAGGCATTCGCAACGCCCGCTCCTTGCTTGAGCAGAAAGGCTTCGTGGCTACCTTCGAAGGCGTGGGTCGTACCGCCCCCGAAGACTACTTACTGAACGGCATCGCCGTTCAATCGAAGTTCATCAACGGCGCCAGCAAAGGCCTTGATCATGTGTTGGAGCACATGGACAAGTACAAGAACTTTGGGCGTGACGGTTCGTACTACCAAATCCCCAAGGATCAATACGAAACCATCACTGGCGTGATGAACGGTGACAACGGCCCACTAAATGAAAAGTCGGTCAGGGCCATCCTGGCCAAGGTCAAGGAAATTGAGCAAGCGTCCGGGCAGCCGTTTCAGAACGTGGTCAATCCCAGCATTCAAAATTACGCCGACCCTCAGCAGGGCAAAGTCGTCGAAACCCTGAACAACGAAGAAGCCCAATTAGCCGAACGCAACGACCAACGCAAGGAGCAGATCCTCACCGACAACGGACCATCGTTGGCCGGTGCCGCCCAGGCCGCCGCGATCGCCGGCGCTGTAGGTGGGGCGGTAGGCCTCACAACTTCGTTGTATGGCAAGTATAAGGACGGTAAAAACGTCTTCAAGGGCGACTTCACCGCCGATGACTGGGCAGACGTCGGCATCGACACAAGCAAAGCCGCAATCGGGGGCGCAATCGCAGGTGGATCAATCTACCTGATGACCAACTACGCCGACATGGCGGCCCCATTCGCTGGCGCGGTCGTCAGCGCGGCCAAAGGCGTGGGCACCCTGGTCGCGGACTATAACGCCGGCAAAATCGACTTCGATCAATTCGTCAGCCTGGGCACCGTTGTCTGCGCAGAGTCCGCCATCGTCGGCATCGCCACCGCCGCAGGCCAGGTACTCATCCCCATTCCCGTCATTGGCGCCGTGGTTGGCTCCGTCGCGGGCAAAATGCTCGCCGAGTTCCTCAAGAGCCAGTCTGCACATATCCAGGCAGAGATGGATTCGCGTATGAAGGAGTACCTCGGGAAGCTCGATCACCAATGCCAAGTGGTACTGGAAGAGATAATGGGGGAGTTTGATCGTCTGGGCGACCTCATGACGGCTGCGTTCGATGTTGACCGCAATACGAAGCTGATGCAGAGCAGCGTGGCTCTGGCACTGACGTTGGGTGTTTCTCCTGCGGTGCTGATCACCAGTCATGATGACCTTGATGCGTTTATGATGCTTTGAATGGTTGGGGAGTGTGCGCGAGACCTAAGACAAATAACGCACCGCATGCGCGGTGAGCGCATCGAGAAACCGGTTCACGGTGCTCTTTTGCTCGACGCCTTGGCGGGTAATGCAATGAAAGGCCGAACGATAGGCCAGCCGCTGCGGCATTATCGACCGAAGCCTGCCTCGCTCGACCCAGCTCGCTGCGTAGTGGGTGGGCAGGTAGCCGATGTAGGTGTCCGACAATATCAGCAGTGCAATGGCTTCCATGGAAAACGCACTGACTGCACTGGCGAACCTGAGCTCGCACGGTCGTTTGTTCTCTGCGACATAACCTCTATCGACATAGTCCGCCGCGCTTAACTGTTCAAACGTCAGGTGCTGATCCGAGCCCAGGAAAAACGGATGACCGCTGCCGCAATACAAATGCTGCTCTTCTTCGAACAACGCCTGATAGTGGAGCCCGGACAAACGATGGTGGAACGCGCCAATGGCGGCCTGGATGCGTTCTTCGAGGACCGCCTGTTCAAGCTCGTCGGGACGCATGACTTGCAAATCGATATGGACGTCGGGCTGCTCAGCGCGCAACTGGGCAATGGCCGCGGGTACAGGGCTGTGTTCAAGGGTAATCAGGCTGTCGACCGTGCCGATGCGCAGCAACTCCCGATGACGCCCGCTGAGCACTGCGGTGCGTTGACGGAAATGGCCGATGTTGGAGAATAGCTCTTGGGCCGCGGCGTAAGTTTCTTCACCTTCTTCAGTCAACTGGAAACCGCTTTTCCCGCGCTTGCACAATGAGTAGCCAAGCCTGACCTCAAGGTCTCGAACGAGCACGCTGAGGCGCGACAAGCTGGTGTTCAACGGGACCTGTGCGGCCGTAAAGCCTCCAGCATCCACGATGGCGCAGAAAATCCGCAGCATGCGCAGATCCACATCCGTCAAATTCACCAGCATGCAGCCCGCTCCTCGTTTTTGTCGGCCCGATCGCCATCAGCCATTCATCACGCCGCCGCCATTAACACCCAGTATCTGCCCGGTCATGAAACTGGCCTTCTCCGAGGCGAGGAACACCACCGCGGCCGCCACTTCTTCCGCCGTTCCGAGCCGCAGCATAGGGTAACGTAACGCTTCTTCGCGAATATAAGCCTCACCCAAACGTTCGACCATCGGCGTCAATGTGCCACCGGGAGCGACCCCGTTTACCCGTACACCCTGAACCGCCAACTCTCGCGCCAATGACTTGGTCAGCGCAATGATTCCACCTTTGGCAGCCGAGTAATGGCAGAGATTAGCGCACCCTAGTTGCCCGAGGTCAGAGGCGATATTGACGATGGCCCCACTGCCCTGGCGTGTCATCAAGGTCGCCGCCGGCTTGCAAAACAGGAACGCACCATAGAGATGAACACGGATCATCCGATCCCAAGCCTCGAAACTGAGCTCGGTCAGCGGCGCCTCCTGCAAGAACCCCGCGTTATTGACCAACACATCCAGGCGGTCCAGCCCGGCAAATGCGCGTTCTGCCGTCGCAGGGTCCGACACATCGCCCACGGCAAGACGCACCTCCACGCCCCGCGCCTTCAGCTCATTGGCCAAGGCCAGCAGCGCAGGACTTTCCTGCAGGTCGTTGAGGACAGCGAGACTGCCGCGCTCACCGAGTGCGCGCGCGACTGCACGGCCGATTCCTTGGGCAGCACCGGTGACTAGATAGGTTTTCATGAGTGACCTCAGTTTTCCGATAACTTAGTAAGGATGCTGTTCCAGCCACTGCGCATACGTGGCAATGCCTTCGTGCAGATCAAATTGGGGGCAGTAGCCCAGTTGTTCGCCTGCCGCAGAAATGTCGAAGCGCGCATTTTCATCCAGCACGTTCAATGTCCCGGGGCCGATACTGAGCTGGGCATGGGGATAGACCTTGCGAACCCGGGCCGCGACCGCCCGGTAGCTGTCCTGCTCGCCGGCCGTCACATTGAACACCCGCTGGCGCAACCGCTCTTCCTGAACGGTGGCAGCCAGCAGGCAAGCGTGGGCAACGTCCACGACATGTACGTACTGAAAGGGGTAGTCGCCCCCTTCTTCCTCATGCCACGGCTCGTTGTCGATTGCGCTTCTGAGCATGCTCTTGAGGTAGCACTGCATGAACTGGCCAGGCCCATAGATCCAGCCCGGGCGCAGGGAAACCACGCTGACCTGGTACAGGTCGCTGTAAACCTGGCCCAGCTTTTCTGTGAACACTTTGGTACAGCCATAGGGCGTGGTCGGTTCAAGGGGAGCTCGCTCATCGATCACGTCCATTTCCCGGTTGGGTCCATAGGCGCATTCGGAACTGAGGTTGACCACCCGAGGGATACCACTGAGCCGGGCGCACTCAAACACATGGGTGGTGCCCAGTGCATTGGTCAGCACCGTCTGCAGGGGAATACGCCGCGAGTCCACCGGGTGCGAGATCGCCGCGGTGTGAATGATCGCGTCGACCGGACGGCTCCGACAGCTCTCCAGCAAACTCGCCAGGTCAGCCAGATCGCCTTGTACATAACGATAAGCAGCGTGCTCAATGGCGCACACCAGGCTGCGGTCGTAGCCCACCACTTCATTGCCCTGAGCCAGTAACTGCCGCACCACTTCCTGGCCAAGAAATCCGTTGGCCCCGGTTACCAGTATGTTCATGATCCGTCCTCAATAAGGATGCAGCGGCAGTGTCAAATCGCCCGCCTGCCAGCGTGAGTAGACATCGTCAGGCGTGCAGATCCAGACATCGTCATAGCGTTGAACCTGTTGGATCAGCCGCTCAAGCATCGCGATGCGTGACGCACGGCCGATCAATTGCGGGTGCATGGTCAGGATGAAATGGCTGCCGTAGTGACGCATCCCTTCCAGCTCCGCCGACCAGAGTCGAAAGACCTTTTCCGGGTCTTCGATCACACTGCCCACCGCAGGCTCTACCGAATAAGCGAACTGCTCCCAATCGTCCAGTAACCAACTGACGGGCAACTCCAGCAGGCTCCTTTCGGTGCTACCGACGCGGTACGGCCGGTCATCGCCCATCAGGCTGCTGTCACTGTGAAAGCCCAGGGCAGCGAGCGAGTCAATGACGTCCGGGGTCAGCTCCCATAACGGGGCGCGGTAATGGGTGACCGGACGATCGATGGTGGCTTCGAGTAGCGCCTTGGAGTCTTTGAGAATCTGCAGGTTTTGCTCGGGCGTCTGCTCATCAACGCGCTCATGGAAGTAACCGTGGCAGCCAATCCCGTGGCCGGCAGCGGCAATGCTGCGAACCACCTCGGGGTCGATTTCGGCCACCCGCGCGGGGATATAGAACTGCGCCCGAATACCGTAGCGGGCCAGCAACTCCAACAGGCGTGGTACCCCGACACGGCGGCCGTAGGCGCCCATCGACAGCAAAGAGAGCCGGCGCCCGGAGAGGCTTGATGGCTCCCAGGCGCTTTCTGCATCCAGGTCAAAACTCAAGGTCACGGCAAAGCGTTTGTTCTCAGGCCAGGCAGTCATCAATACGATTCCTTCTACGAGCGACGCTTGATTGAGTCGGCGAGGATGCACAGCAACTCGAACATCATGGTCGCGCCCACCAACGCCGTGGCCCCGCCCACGTCAAAGGGCGGCGAAACCTCCACCACATCGGCGCCGACCAGGTTCAGGCCTTGCAGGCCGCGGATCAGTTGCTGCGCCTGCAGCGTAGTGATGCCACCGATCTCGGGTGTGCCAGTCCCCGGGGCAAACGCCGGGTCCAGGACATCGACATCGAAGGTGACATAGGTCGGCTCGTCGCCCACGATGCGTCGCGCCTCGGCAATCGTTGCGGCAACGCCGATGTCGGCGAACTCCTCCATATGGATCACACGGATTCCACAGTCCTTGGCGAAGTCTTCGTCTTCTGCCGAATAGATCGAACCGCGAATACCGATCTGTACCGTGCGTTTAGGGTCCAACAACCCCTCCTCGATCGCGCGGCGAAAGGGCGTGCCATGGGTGTAGAGGTTGTCGCCGAAGTAACGGTCATTCGTGTCGGAGTGGGCATCGAAATGGACCATGCCGATGGGTCGGTCCCGGGCGATGGCGCGAAAGATCGGCAGGGTCACCAGATGATCGCCACCGACGGACAACGGCACCGTACCGACCTCATGGACCTGTCGATAGAACGCTTCGATGCGCTTGAGCGAGTCGAGCAGATCAATCGGGTTGACCGGCGCGTCGCCCAGGTCGCCGACCCGCACCAGGTCGTATGGCGCGATATGGCTGACGTGGTGAACCTTGCGCATCATGCTCGACTGGTTACGCACCTCGCGTGGGCCATGCCGGGCGCCTGCACGGTTGGTGGTGCCGCCGTCCCAGGGGATGCCCAGCAAGGCGATTTGCACGTCGGCCGGATCAGTGAATATGGGCAGGCGCATAAAGCTCGGGATGCCTGCAAAACGTGGGATGACGGAGGCATCCAGAGGTTGCGGGAAATCATTGGCCATCAAGATTACTCCTGGCTATCAGCAGGTGAATTGAAGATAAAGAAGGGATGTTCAGGACCGCATTCACGCCTTCGCCGGCATCGCACCGACACCTCTACGGCGGCGTTTACCCGAGAGCACGATCAGCACGCCGCTCACCAGCGACAGCGCTCCCAAATACCAGGCGGTATAGAGATCGTCCGGGGAGACCGGGTTGGCCCCTGCGGTGTAACCGATGTAGGCGAGTACAAAGAGCGCCAGCAATGCGGGGATCGAAAGCAGTGTTGCGGTGAGCGCCTTGTGTTGCTTCCAGGTCATGACCATGAATGCCGCCAGCGCCGAGATGTAGGACATCACCAGGGTGATGGTGACCACGTCGTAATACCAAACGATCTTGTCCAGCGGCTTCCACCAGAGCAACGCGATGCCGGCGAGCGACACCAGGCCCAGGGTGAACCACGGCGCCTTGAAGCGGTTGACGGCGCTGAAGGCGCCCGGAAGGTGCCCCTCTTCACTCATCCGATACAGCGTGCGCGCCGACGAATTGGAAGAAATCTGCAGGCCGGCGCACGCCGAAGTAATCACCACGAACAGCGCGAGCCAGGCCATGGCCGGTGGCAGGTAGACATTGGCGACCGCGGCGATAGGCCCTCCGTTGCCGTTTTCAACAATGGCAGCCAGTTGCTCCACTGGAACAGCGTATTGCCAGCCGATGGCAGCCAGGCTGTAAATAACGAATGCCGAAGTCAGAACGATCAACAGCGAACGTTGCACGGTGCGAACCGGCACGCGCGCCTCTTCGATGTAATTGATGGCCGAATCGAAATTCGCCAGCATCCACACACCAAACAGCACCCCCGGGCCAATCGCGGCAAGACCACCGGCACCTTGCAGCGAATACATTGAGGTCAGCGACAGGTTCTCGACCTGCGGATGGATCAGCCCCATGAACCCCAGCCCGGCGACCACGGCAATCTCGAACACCAGAAAGGTGCTGGCGAGTTTCGCGGTCACGCCGACACCGCGCACCGACACCGCAAAGAAGGTCACGATCAGCAAGGTACCGATGATCTTCGCGTTGAGTTCGCCGGCGAGCGAAGGCATCAGCGCCTGGATGTATTCGGAGCCGATCAACGCACACATGGGCGTTACCGCGATGCAGGCAACGGCATAGGTCCAGCCCAGAATGCAGCCGATATCCGGATGCAGGAAACGCGAACAAAAGGTAAAGATGCCCCCCGCCGAAGGTGCCTGGCGCGTCAGCGAAACCATGCACACGGCCAGCACCAGCATAGGGAAAAAGAACGCAATCAAGATCGCCAGGGGTGCCTGATGGCCGGAAATCGAATAGAGGATCGACATCGACGAGGCGGCCACCCAGGCCGGTGCGTTGAACCCCAACGCTGAAAAACTGACGTCCTTGGTGTTGAGCTTTCCTTTATTGAGCGCGGTATCGAGCTCACTGACTACACCGTGACGGTCGTAACCGAAAAGTTCGTAGAGTTTCATGTTTGTTCCCAGGCTCGTTTTTTATTGGCAGGTAGCGAAAACGCTTCTTGTAGGACAGAGCACTTGAGCAACACCCGCTGTTTAGCGGGCGTTAACGCCAATTCAAGATAGGGGACGGGCTACGCGGCACCAATTACCAAAGACAAAAGCTAACTTGCGCAAAACAGTACGGATGCAGGCGCGACTTCGCTGCGGCTGCTGGTCCGGTAGCCGGACAGTGCAGCACTGAGGCGAGGTCGATCTGTTGGGGATCACTCAGTGAGGTGACAGGAATCGAGTCCTGGTGTGCGGCCTCCAAATGGAGACTTGTTGGGAGCTGTAGTCGCCCACCGCAAAATGAACGCTACCTGAAAGTCAGTGCAAATGGCGCCGCCGCTTGTTGAATCGCACTGAAAACATGAGGCGCCTGCTCCCGATGTTGGGGATACCGTTCAAGCACCACTTCGAGTGCCGCCAACAATCTCTGAATACGCGCCTTCGGCTGTTCGATTTCACACGTCTGTGCAAACTCCAGCAACCCTTGCCGCGAGGCGAACATCGACTTGCTCCCTGTCAGGTCCAGCGCCAAAACATCCTCAGGAATGTAAGCCGTGGTGTTGACGATGTCGTAGGCCGGCGCCAGGCGCGCATCACGTTGCGTAGGCTCGGAGTACAGCAAACCAAAGTTTTTCAAATGAGCGTCGCCATTTCCGACGATGCAGCTCAGGGCAACGCTATCGAAGAGTTGCTCAAGTGAAGATCGCAGATGTTTTGCAGGGCAATACAGTCGAACCGCCTTGGCGATGGCTGCGTAACTTTTGCTGTATTTCTGATCGGCCGAAAGCCCCATCAGCGCTGCCATGTCCTCGAAGCCAATCGGGTTGAGCTGATCGTCTCGATCGAACCGACGCATGACAAACAGCTTGGCATTATCGGAAAGGTAAAACTCTGGAACGGGAATTCCCGACTCCTTGGCAATGGACATGCAAAGGAACTCGTTGATCGCCAAACCGGGAAACTCGTCCCGGCCACTTTTGATGATCAAGTCCGAGGTTTTTGAGATCACTCGTGGTAACTCGGCGCCCTGATGTTCTGGCACCAGCACCTTCGGTTGGACACCCGAAATGCCGGCCCGCAAGATGTATCGATCAAGAAGACCAGCGAAGATATCTTCCGTACCGTCCCAAGTCAGAATCTCTTCGAGCTTTTCTCCTGGAAACTGTTGCTCCCCAAGCAATGCATCAACCGTTTCGGAGCGTACCTGAACCCTGCCAATGGGCGAACTGCTGCCAGACAGCGCAAGGAGTAGCATCGGATCGACGTTTACGATTTTTGCCAAGCGATTACGTAGCTGCTCCAGCACATAGCCTTCGGGCAGATTCATCTGAAAAACAGGGTGCAGTTCTCGCCGACGAAATTCGTCAGCCCGCACCGGCATCGACAGGCTGATGGCCATGTTGGGCGATGCATCTTCGTGATAGCGGAAAATGAATTCCTCGGCGCCAGTGAGGATCCGGCCGCTGGCGCCCTCTGGCGTGCTGACTTTGAGGGAGGTCCTTTTCATTCGAACAATGCCCCAAGCTCTTCAAGGGTCGGCATGGTCGCCGGAATGACAGCGAACTCGCAATCCAAAGCGCCCAGGACTCGTGCATAAGCGATCATGGCGACGGTCAGGGTGCCCTTCTCCACAGCAATGACTTTCTGCCGAGTCAACCCGGCGAGTTCGGCAAGACTTGCTTGCGTTAAGCCGCGATTGATACGCCGCTCACGTATTTGGTGACCGAGGCGGGAGAGTAGCAGGGCGTAATCCATGTTCTGTTTCCGTGACATTTATAAATAAATGTATCGCAGACAGGACATTATAGCGAACCCGGCTCGTTCGTCCGCCAAAATCCTTTTCCCTCCCAAGCCTCGTCCACCCCCGCAAAGCCCTTCTACACTCAACCCGCACCCTGCCTAAAACACCCACCAAACGAGCCCTCATGACAATCCTCAACGAACGCTTGAAGCAAGGCAAGGATGCTCGCAAGCACTGCTCCCGCAGCGCGCAGGCGTCCGTTGGCAAAATAAATCGCGACCCGCTGCCGCTGATCAAAGCGTCGAGTGAAGGCCGCATCAAGTCGCTGGTCGAGCTGCGCTATGGGCGCATGCTGGTGTCGCCGTTTACCTTCTATCGCGGCAACGCGCTGCTGCAAGCCCACGATCTGTCGGGTACGCAGAACATGGGGTTGGTTGCGCCGATCTGTGGTGACAGTCACTTGATGAATTTTGGTGGGTTTGCCACGCCGGAACGCAATCTGTTGTTCAGCCTCAATGATTTCGACGAAGCCCATCCCGGGCCTTGGGAATGGGACTTGAAACGGCTGGTGGCGAGTTTCGGGGTGGCCGCGCGCGACCTGCGCCATGGCGAGACGGTCGAAGAAACGGTCTGCCGCCAAGTGGTCGGCGCCTACCAGAAGACCATGCTCGAGTGCGCCGAACAAAGCACGCTGGACACCTGGTACGAATCCATCAGTTATGACGATCTGCTGGAGCAGGCGCGCAAAAGCACGCTGGAACATGTCGAGCGCGCCATAGAGAAAGCCGAACGGCGCACCCATGCCGAATTGCTGCCGAAAATCAGTGAGCGTGATGCCCAAGGCCGTCTGATTATTCGTGATGACCTGCCGGAAATTTTCCACCTGCACAAAAACACCACGTTGCTGGATGCCGACGATGACTGGCTACGTCTCTCGGACTGGCGGCCGCTCTATGACACATTCATGCGCGACTATCGAGCCACGCTGCAAGCCGATCGCCGAGACCTGTTGTCGCGTTTTCATGTCCATGACCTGGCGTTCAAAGTGGTGGGTGTCGGCAGTGTTGGCACGCGTTGCATGGTGGCCCTGCTGACCGATGAACAAGAGTTCCCGTTGTTCCTGCAATTCAAGGAAGCACGGCGCTCGGTACTCGCCAATTACGTGAAGACAAAACCAGGGGTGCGCCACAACGGTCAACGCGTGGTCGAAGGCCAGCGGTTGATGCAATCGGCCAGCGACCTGTTCCTGGGATGGACCACCGGGCCTGGCGGACGTCAATTCTATGTGCGTCAGCTGCGCGACATGAAAATCTCCGCCGAACTCGAAAACTTCGACGCCGAAACCTTCGCCGCCTACGGACGCGTCTGTGGCCGCGCGCTGGCCAGCGCCCATGCCAAATCGTCGGGGTGTGCCGCGCAGATCAGCGGCTACATCGGCAAGGGCGACGCGCTGGCGGATGCGTTGTTCAAGTACGCGCAAAGCTACACCGAACAGAATGAGCGCGACTTCGAACGATTCCAGATGGCCTGCCGCAAGGGTCGTTTGCGGGCGCGTTCGGAAGCCGACTTTGCGGCGGATCATTTGCCGTAGCGAGTGGCGGCGCCGGAGACGGGCCCTCACCTATATAAATTTTTCTTCACCCCACGGCCCCGCGCCAACCGGTACATTGCGCTCGCTCATTCAAGAAACTACGGTTTGCCCGCCCTCCCGCGGGCTTTTTTTTGCCTGTTTTGTTGCCCATCTGACGCAAATCTCTCTCAACGCCCTCATAGGGTGTACCATCAAAGACTGTCCATCAGATATCAGTTAGCCATGTCCACGCCAAGCGAAGAGAGCCGCCGGATCGTAGCTTCTCTGATCCACCGCGTCGGCCCCAACGCTGACATTGCCAAGACCGCTCACGCGATTGTTGCAACCGTGCAGGAGATGGACACAGCCCTTACGCCCATTATCGGCCACCAAGGGGTTGCCGCGCTTTATCGCCGCAGTGTCCACCTGTGTGTCTCCACTCATCCACGTTTGGCCGGCACCTATGACCGTGTGCAGGCCGCCATGGACCTGACCGTCCTCACCTCCGTACTCGTTGAGCAAAGCGAAGCCGATGCGCTGTTTTTCGGTGAAGTATTGCTGACCACCTTCTACGAGTTGCTGACCACGCTGATCGGGCCCTTGCTCACCGCACGTTTGCTTCGTAGCGTGTGGGAACCTTCTTTGAGCGACACCCCTTCGCAGGAAATTTCGCCATGAGCACCAAAGTGACTATCAACCGCCTGGCCACCGGTGTGCCAGGACTGGACGAGGTGCTGGGCGGAGGATTGCCGGAATTTTCGTTCAACCTGATCGCGGGCCCCCCAGGCTGCGGCAAAACCACCCTCGCTCATCAGATGATGTTCGCTCTGGCGACGCCCGAACGCCCGGCGCTGTTCTTTACCGTGCTCGGTGAGCCACCGCTGAAGATGCTGCGTTATCAGCAGCAATTCGACTTCTTCGACAGCGAAGCGATCAACCACTCGATTCGTTACGTCAACCTGGCCGACGATACCCTGGCCGGAAATCTGGACGAAGTGCTGCGGCGCATCGTCAGCGAGGTCGAGGCCCACTCCCCGGCGCTGGTGTTTGTCGACTCGTTCCGTTCGGTGGTGCTGGCCAGCCAGACCCAGGACAACCCGAACAACAACCTGCCGCAGTTCGTTCAGCAACTGGGCATGTTGATGACCACCTGGCAGGCGACGACCTTCCTGATTGGCGAATATTTTACGGAAACCGACACCAACCCGATTTTCACCGTGGCCGACGGCCTGATCTGGCTGCGGCAAAGCGTTCAGCGCAATTCCATGGTGCGCAAGATGGAAATCATGAAGATGCGCGGCCAGCCAACGCTGCCAGGGCTGCACACCTTCCGCATCGCCACGTCGGGGATCAAGGTGTTTGCGCCCGCCTCGCTCAACCCGGTTGAAGCGCCGCTGGAGTTCCCCATCAAACGCCTGAAAATGGGCGTGCCGCAGCTCGACGACATGCTCGGTGGCGGTCTGCCCCGGGGTTACTCCTTGCTAGTGGCCGGGCCGTCGGGTTCCGGCAAGAGCATTCTGGCCGCGACCTTCCTCGCTGAAGGCGCGCGCAATGGCGAAACCGGCGTGATCGCGGTGTTCGAGCAACGGCCTAATCACTCCCAGAACGCCACCCTTGCTGGCCTGATCCAGAGCGGACAGGTTGGTCTGGTAGACAGCCGCGCCCCGGACCTGTCCATCGACGAGATCGTGCAGTTGCTGTTGAGCGAGATCACCCGATTGAAAGCCACCCGCTTGGTGATCGACTCACTATCGGGTTTCGAACTGGCGCTGGCGCCGACCTTCCGCGAAGACTTCCGCGAGTCGCTGTCGCGTATGGTCACTGCCCTGACCAGCGCAGGGGTCAGCGTGTTGATGACCTCGGAGCTGGAAGACCGCTACAGCGATCTGCGCTTCAGCCCTTATGGCACGGCGTTTCTCACCGACGCGATCATCGTCCAGCGCTACATTGAAGTGCAAAGCCGCCTATTGCGCATCATGGCCGTGGTCAAAGTCCGGGCCAGCGCCCACTCCGATGAATTACGCCTGTACAGCATCGACGATAAAGGCTTGCAGATCGGCGAAATGCTGCCGAACCAGGAAGGTCTGCTCGGAGGTCGGCCTACCCGGCGCCGTATGGACAATGATGAGGGATGAGCAAAAATCATGAATGAGGCCAATGGCAAGAACGAGCAAGTGATGGCCACGGCCGCTCGCGAACTGTTCCTGCTCGGCCAGAAAACCGTTGAGGCGCGCGCCGTGTTGGCGGCGTTGCAAAAAGAGCTGAACGACGCCAACACCCAGCTCGCCGACAGCCAGCAAGTCGAACAACTGATCGAGGCCAATCAGCAATTGGTCCTGGCGATTCTGTTGGCGCAGTCTGATGCGGAAAAACCCAAGCGCTCCATGGAAGAACAGCAGCGCTACCTGGAGATGCGCGAAGCCAACGAACAATTGGTCCTTGCCGTCCTCAGTGCGCAACATTTGCAAGCCTCGGCCGAGCACAGCCTGGCGGAGCAACGAAACATCCTCACGCTGGTGGCCCACGAACTGCGCAACCCGCTGACGCCGATCAGCATGATCGCCGGTCGACTGGTGCGGGTGCCCCGCGAAGAACTGCCGAGAATGCAGGCGCTGATCGAAAGCCAGGTGCAGCATATGTCGCGGCTGGTGGACGACTTGCTCGACGTCTCCCGCGCCAGCACCGGCAAGTTGCGACTGGATTGCCGCAGCGTGGACATGGTGCAGATCATTCATCAGGCCATCGACGTTTGCAGCCCGTTAATGACGGCGCACCATTTGCACTTCACCGCCGAGCTGCCCGAGTGCTCGCTCGCGGTGAACGGTGATCCGGTGCGCCTCACGCAGATTCTCGGCAACCTGCTGGGCAATGCGGCCAAATACACACCGGCGGGCGGCACGGTCACGCTTTCGGTCACCGCCGAAGCCGATCTGCTGGAGATGAGCATCTGCGATAGCGGCATCGGTATATCCGCCAAGGCGCTACCGTTTATCTTCGAGCCGTTTGTGCAGGATGTTCACGCGGTCGGCTTCAACGGTGCCGGCCTCGGCATCGGCCTGACGGTCGTGCGAGAATTGGTCGAGGCCCATGACGGCACGGTGATCGGCATGAGCGACGGTGACGGCAAAGGCAGTACCTTTATCGTGACCCTGCCGTTGGCCGTTTGAATTTTTCGCATGGTATTCACGATTCGTTAAGTATTCGCTCCGTATGCTCGCGGTTCCCGGTCTCTCTTCGGTCACCAGAAGCCTATGTCGCGCTCCACCTCTTCACTGTTTCTGCTTGCCGCCCTGCTGTTTTTCTTCGCCTTGGGCAATCACCAACTGCAAGGCTCCACCGAGGCCCGAGTGGCCGGGATCGCCATGGAAATGCACCTGGATAACGACTGGGTGACGCCCCGGTTGTTCGGTGAACCTTTTCTGGAAAAACCACCCCTGAGCCTCTGGCTCGATGCCGGGGCGATCCGCGCATTCGGCGGCACGCCATGGGCCGAGCGGTTGGCGTCGGCATTTGCAGGATTGTTCAGCGTGATGGTCCTTTACGCGATGTTGCGCAAGTTCGGCCGGCCCAAGGCAATTGCCTGGACGGCGGGGATTCTGCTGGCGACCATGGCCAGCTACTGGAGCAACGTACGCGCCGTCGGTGAAGACGCGTTACTCGCCCTTGGCGTGACCCTGGCGCTGCTGGCGTTCTTTCAAGGACATCGACACGCAAACCTGGCCAACGCACTGCTATTTGCCGCAGGCATTGCCATCGCTACGTTGAGTAAAGGCGTGTTGGGCCTGGCGATGCCGGGGGTGGTGATCTTTGCGTTTCTGCTGGCCGAGAGCCTGATGGACAAGCGCTTGAAGGTCTCGGACTGGCTGCGCCCCGGCTTGTTGACGCTGCTGGGTTTGGTGCCGCTGATGATCTGGCTCGCGGTGCTGTACCTGCGCGATGGCACCCAGGCCGTGGCGGACGTGTTGCTGACCAACAGTGTCGGACGCTTCAGCGGTTCCTTTGTCGAAGCGGGGCATCACGAACCGTTCTATTACTACCTGGCCAAACTGCCGCAAGCGTTTCTGCCCTGGAACATTCTGGTGTACCTGGGGCTGTGGCATTTCCGCAAAAGCCTGATGGCCAATCGTTACCTGTTGTTCTTCACGCTGTGGGTGCTGGCGCAGTTCGTCATGCTGACCTTGGCCTCGAGCAAACGCACGGTGTACCTGATGTCCATAACGCCCGCAGCGGCGGTCATCGCCGCCGAGTACGCGAGCGTCTTGTATGAAAGGCTGAAGGCGCGGGAAACCGCCTCGACGTTACTCGGCCGCATTGCCCGCCATCGTCAGGGCATGGCCGTTGGCGCGATGACCGTGGTGATCGCAAACTACCTCGCCGCCGCGCAATGGGTATTGCCTCAGGCGGATCGCTACGAGTCTTTCCTGCCACTGATCGAGCAGATTCAGACGACGCAAAGCAACGGGCAGCAGGTCGCGATGTTCCAGGCCAGTGAGCGGGCGGGTGGCGCCAGCGTGTTCTATACGCAAAATGTGCTCAAGGGGCTGGATACCGAGGCGCAGCTGCATGAATTCTTGAGCGCTTCACCGTCCAACGTGGCGGTTATGGGTGGCGATGCCGAACCGGCCGCACCGTTGAAAGTGCTCAAGACTGTGAAGGTGGGGCGACAGGTTTACTATTTCGTCGGCAGTGATTCATCGTTTTTCGTCGCAGGACATGTCCTACCTGTCGATGAGACAGAGAAGAAATCTCCCACAGGTATTTAAGGTTGTGGCTCGGAAGCGGGCTCTCTAGTCTTGGGTTGTCACTGAAAACTCAGTGATCGGGTGTGAGAACCCGGCAACTCATAGTCATCCAGTGCCAGCATCTGCATAATTGCCGCCAGCTTTTTTCGCTGTCTGTAAATGCGTTATGGCGGCTGTGTGCGGGCAGACTTTGGTCTGGCCGGGTGACCTATGACCGGTTTTCTCACCTCGCACATAGCTGCCACCTCTTCGCCGTGTGAGAAACGGCAAGTGGTGGCTCCAACGTCATAGGTATACGTCCTTGGATAAGTTGATCCCCGATCCCCCAGTTACCAAACCCTATCGCCCCAGCCCCTTTTTCACGGTCCTTCCCGACATCCGCACCGAAAGCCTTCTCGCCCACGCCTGCGAGTCATTGGCTTCAGCCAGCGTCATGGCGAGCGATTTCGCCACCGACCTGACCGGCCCCCAGCGCAACACGGCGCTGGCCATTGCGCAGATCATCATGCTGGCGGAGTTGGCGGTGAACCGCGCGCTGGATAACGTTGATCCGCAGGGGTAGGCAGGCTTACCGCGTCATCGTTCATCGCGAGCAGGCTCACTTCCACAGTGGATCTTCGGTGCACAAAATCAGTGTTCACACCGATCCACTGTGGGAGCGAGCCTGCTCGCGAAGGACGTTAACGATAACGCGTTCTTCCTGAATAAACGCGTTGCTCTCAAGTCCATCGCGAGCAAGCTCGCTCCTACACTCCCAGCCCACACCCATTCCAGATACAAAAAAACCCGCCATCCCTATTCGGATGGCGGGTTTTTTCATCAACAATTTAATTCAACTGGCCGTCTGAGCCGCCAACGCCGGTTTTTCATGCTTTTTCAGGATCGGCACGTCCAGCCGCGCTCGCCCATAAAACGCCAACGCCGTCAGCAAACACGCCAGCCACACGAAGATCCCGGACCAGAAGGTGTGGGACATGTAGTGCCAGCCTTGCAGAACCCGCGTCGTGCCGTAGACGAAACCAAGCAACAGCGAGCCGTACATAATGGCTTTGGAAAAGCGCCATTGGTAGCGGCGTGCCACGAAGTACAGCGCCAACATAGTGAAACCGCCCGAGGCATGCCCGCCCGGCCAGCAACGGCCATCGCCGGCTTCCTTGAACAGCTGGAAGTTGTCGTACCACTCTATATGGGCCATTTTCCCACCGTAGAGCGTCGTTTCAATCGGGCAATACACGCTGGTGTGCGACTTGAGGAAATGGATCACACCGGTGCAAATCGCAAACGCGACCACCACAAACCAAAAATCCCGACGATGAGCGCTGGCGAACCGGAGCACCGGGGCGGCTTTGCACCGCTCCAGAAAGCTGCCAAGGCGCGGATGCTTTTGCGTGTTGATCAACGGCCAGATCAACGACAGTATCGCGCCGATTATGGCAATTTCACCGGTCCAGTTCGGAATGATGCGCGCCCACTTATGGGTGATCTTTTCAAATAAGCGAACATGCTCGAGCGGAAAGCTCTTGGTGACCGGATCAAAAAAAAGATTGCTGAAAGCAATGTCGATTTTGGTCATGTCGAACATCAGGAAAACCACGGCCGCACAGGCCAGTGGAATACCGAAGTTCGCCCAATAAAAACGGTTACGAGAAGCAGTCAGCATTGTGTGTCCAGGTCCAGAGGGAGATGGGGAAAACTCATTCAGTGGTCACCGAGTGCCAGTCCGAAGCCTCGATAAAACCGAGCATGTGCGGTGCCTGAGACGCCTTCGCAGAAACAAACAAAGACGCTCCATAACCCAGCGTGGAGGTCGGCAAATTGAGGTCTTTCTCAAGTTGATCCATGCATTCGCTGTGGGTCACCAGAATCAGGTTGCGCCCGGCCACCTTATGCGCCAGCGCATCACGCAACATGGTGCCCTTGCAGCTGATCAACCAATCCTCGCCAGCGCCAACCTTGTTGAACATGAAACCGGCCGTTTGTGACGTACGAAGCATCGGACTGTTGTAAATATCTGCATGGTTCAAGCCCAGCCGTTCAAACTGCGCCCCGACTTCCACCGCAACGCTGCGCGAACGCTCGGTAATGCCATCGTTGCCAGTCAGGCAAGCGGCGTGGGAATGATCGCAGCGTTCGACGTGGCGCACCAGCACAATCATGTCACCCTTGGCCCAACCGTCAACCAGCGCCTTGGCTCCGACCACGTTGCCATTGGCCAGGTCCGGCACAGCGGCCGGATGCAGCAGCCAGAGCGTCAGCGGAACGACCAACAGTGCCGAGGCCAGCACCGCGGCCGCCGTGCGATGGCGGGCCCAGCGGCTCAGATCAATCGAGCGTTTTATCCCGAACAGACTCAGTCTCAATTCCACATCAAGCCGCCTCGCCGGCACGCATTTCTTTAATTCGATGCGCGAGGTTATAGAGGTTCGCGTCGGCAGGTAGTGAAACACATGTGAAAAAAAGCTTAAGAACACCATCAAAAGATCGCAGCCTGCGTTTCCCTGTAGGAGCTGCCGCAGGCTGCGATCTTTTGATCTTGACCTACAAAATCCTTTCAGCTCTCGCGTTTGCTGCCGATACAAACGTGCTTACAAACCTTGCTGGCGCCCAAAAACAACAATCTTCCAGCCAACTGACGATCAAGAAACACAACGTTCCTGGAGGAATTTTGATGAATAGCTGGTTCGGCAATATCAGCGTAAACCTGAAACTGGGCCTGGGATTCGGCCTGGTCCTGGCGTTAACGTGCGTCCTCGCCCTGACGGGCTGGACAAGCCTGGGCGGGTTGATTGACCGCAGCAACTGGATGAGCGACATCACCCAGCTCAATGCCGGTCTGACCAAGCTGCGCGTGGTTCGCCTGCAATACATGCTGACCAACGGCGACGAAACGGCCGCGCAGACCGTGCAGACCACCCTTGAAGCCTTCTCGGCTCAACAACAATCGCTGCTGGCGAAATTCAAGAGCCCGGAAAACCTGAAGTTGCTCAAGGCGCAAGGCGAGGTCATTGAGGCCTACAGAACGTCCCTGAATAAAATGCGCAGTGCGTACCGCACCGGCAACAGCGCGCGCGATGCCATGGGAGTCAACGCCGACACGGCCAACTCGCTGATCAACGCCATCGATACTCGCGTGCAGCAGATGCCTGCAAGCGACCAGCGCTTTGAACAATTCCAGGCCATCACGGCCGCCAGCGAAGCCTTCTTGCTGGCGCGCTATGAAGTGCGCGGCTACACCGCGACCACCAACGCCGAGACCGAGCAAAAAGCCGTTGGTCAGGTGGACGCGGCCATCGCCAGCCTGAAAACGCTCAATGTGCAGTTCGCCGACGTCCAGCTGGACGCCTTGCGTCAGCTGGAAACCGCGCTGATCAATTACCGCAGCGCCTTGCAGGCCTACAAGGCCGCCAACAACGATGCGGTGCAAGCGCGTCAGGAAATGACCGACCAGGGCGCCACCATCGTGTCCCTGAGCGATCAGCTGTATCAGATCCAGCTCGACCGCCGTGACGCCGAAAGCGCCCAGGCCCGCACCTTGCAACTGGTCAGCACGTTGCTGGCGTTGCTGGTCGGCGTCATTGCTGCAGTGATCATCACCCGTCAAATCACCGGCCCCTTGCGCGAGACGCTGGCAGTGGTCGAGTGTATTGCCAGCGGCGACCTGTCCCAGGACGTCAAGGTGACTCGCCGCGACGAACTCGGCGTGTTGCAACAAGGTATCGCGCGCATGGGCGTGACCCTGCGCGACTTGATCAGCGGCATCCGCGACGGCGTCACCCAGATCGCCAGCGCGGCCGAAGAGCTGTCGGCCGTGACCGGGCAAACCAGCGCCGGGGTCAACAGTCAGAAGATCGAGACCGATCAGGTGGCCACCGCCATGCACGAAATGACGGCCACCGTGCAGGAAGTCGCGCGCAATGCCGAGCAAGCCTCTCAAGCCGCCGCCGCGGCTGACGGTGAAGCTCGCGAAGGCGACAAGGTCGTCAACGAAGCCATCGCCCAGATTGAGCGTCTGGCCAGCGAAGTGGTGCGTTCCACCGAAGCGATGAGCGTGTTGCAACAGGAAAGCGACAAGATTGGCAGCGTCATGGACGTGATCAAGGCCGTGGCCGAACAAACCAACTTGCTGGCACTCAACGCCGCCATCGAAGCCGCGCGGGCGGGCGAAGCCGGTCGTGGTTTTGCGGTGGTTGCCGACGAAGTCCGTGGCCTGGCCCAGCGCACGCAGAAATCCACCGAAGAAATCGAAGGGTTGGTGGCCGGTCTGCAGAACGGCACTCAGCAAGTGTCGGCGGTGATGAACAACAGCCGCGTCCTGACCGACAGCAGCGTCGCGCTGACTCGCAAGGCCGGGGTATCACTGGAAAACATCACCCGCACGGTGTCCAACATCCAGTCGATGAACCAGCAAATCGCCGCCGCGGCCGAGCAACAAAGCGCCGTGGCCGAAGAGATCAGCCGCAGCATCATCAACGTACGCGACGTGTCCGAACAGACCGCCGCCGCCAGCGACGAAACCGCCAAGTCCAGTGTTGAACTGGCACGGCTGGGGAATCAGTTGCAGATGATGGTCAGCCACTTTCGGGTCTGACCTTCACTTTGCAGTGAATGAAAGGCCCATTCGCGAGCAAGCCCGCTCCCACTCTGAATCGGCGTCGACCACCTAACCGTGGTACGACGTAAATCCAGTGTGGGAGCGAGCTTGCTCGCGATGAGGACCTGATAACCGACATCAAACCCGACTATAAGACCGCTGCCACCACCCCTGCGCCCGAATCTGCCGCCCCAGCACATCCATCAGATCCATCACATTCCCTTCCCCGCCTGTTCTAGCGAGAAGGCAGCTCCAACTCCACGCCTGTATCGGCGCCGAATCGGCGAATCAGACGAGCTTCTTCTTCCATCGAACGGCCATTACGGTCTGCCGCTATGCGCAATTGCTCATAGAGCTGATGTTCAAGATTGCCAATGGTGAAACTGGACTAGCATGAGGCGTCAGTTGTTCCTGCCACCTCAAACACAAATCGCATTGGTAAACACCAACCGATTCCCGAACGGGTCAATCACGGTCATGTCCTGGCTGCCCCACGGCATCGCCTGAATCTGTGGACGCGCAAACTGATATTCCTTGGCCAGCAGTTGCTGCTGGAAGACTTCCAGTTCATCGGTCTCGATCCGTACGGCCGAGCCCGGTGTCGCGTCGCCGTGATGCTCGGACAAATGCAGCACGCACTCGCCGCGAGAGACTTGCAGGTACAGCGGGAAGTTGGCTTCGAAGCGGTGCTGCCAGTCGACCTTGAATCCCAGGAAGTCGACGTAGAACTCCACTGCCTTGGCTTCATCGAAAATTCGCAGGATCGGGGTGGTTTTGCCGAAGCTCATGAAGTTGCTCCCAGACTGGAAAGGCCCAGAATGTAGCTGGGCTAGTGTCAGCGCTTCGGCTTGGCGATGGCTTTCTTTAATTGCAATGTGCCACTACGTGAAGCAGTTCAAAAGATCGTCCGAACGCCGCCCCCTGTAGGAGCGAGCTTGCTCGCGATGGCGTGTCAGTCGACATCAATGTAGCTGACACACCTTCGCGAGCAAGCTCGCTCCTACATCAATGAAAACCTGCGCGCAAATCCCCTTCCCGCGCCAGAAACCGCCCTTCCCTTCTACCGTTCGCCTGACCTTCGCTGTAGCTCAACACACCGTTAACCCACACCCCATCAATCCCTTCCGCCGCCCGTTGCGGGTCATTGAAGTCGGCGACGTCGCGAATGGTCGCGGGATCAAACAACACCAGGTCCGCCCAATGTCCCTCACGAATTTCGCCCCGTTCCTTCAAGCCAAATCGCGCGGCCGACAGCCCGGTCATTTTGTGCACCGCCGTGTGCAGCGGAAACAGCCCCACATCGCGACTGAAATGCCCGAGTACGCGTGGGAATGCGCCCCACAAGCGAGGATGCGGGAATGGATCTTCCGGCAATCCGTCAGAGCCAACCATCGATAACGGATGCGCGAGGATTCTTCGTACATCGGACTCGTCCATTCCGTAGTACACCGCGCCGGCCGGCTGCAATCGGCGGGCGGCATCCAGCAGCGGCACGCCCCATTCGGCGGCGATGTCCATCAGGTCGCGGCCGCCCAGTTCCGGGTGCGGCGTCGACCAGGTGATGGTGATGCGATGGGCGTCGGTAACTTGCTTGAGGTCCAGGGTCGAAGAACTCGCCGCATAGGGATAACAATCGCAGCCCACCGGGTGGGTTTTCGCCGCGTGTTCGAGCGATGCCAGCAGTTGTGGACTGCGCCCCCAGTTACCGGCGCCCGCACATTTGAGGTGGGAAATGATCACTGGCGATTTCGCATGCCGGCCGATCTGGAACGCCTCGTCCATGGCCTCCAGCACCGGTTCGAATTCGCTGCGCAAATGAGTGGTGTAGACCGCGCCGAATGCTGTCAGCTCTTCGGTCAGTTGCATGACTTCGTCGGTCGAGGCCGAGAAGGCGCTGGCGTAGGCAAGCCCTGTGGACAAGCCCAATGCGCCGGCCTCCAGGCTTTCTCGTAACTGTTCGCGCATCGCGCTGATCTCATCCGGCGTGGCGGTGCGAAACAGGTCGTCGAGGTGGTTGCTGCGCAACGCGGTGTGGCCGACCAGTGCCGCGACGTTCAGCGTGGTGTTCGCCGCTTCGACCGCCGCGCGGTAATCGCTGAAGGTCGGATAAACAAACGCCGCCGCCGTCCCGAGCAGGTTCATCGGGTCCGGCGGTTCGCCCTTCAAACTCACCGGCGAAGCGCTGATCCCGCAGTTGCCGACAATCACCGTGGTCACACCCTGGCTGAGCTTGGGCAGCATCTGCGGCTGGCGGATCACCACCGTGTCGTCGTGGGTGTGCACGTCGATGAAACCCGGTGCCAGCACACGGCCGGCCGCATCGATTTCTTCGGTGGCGGTGGCATCGTGCAAATCGCCGATGCGCGCGATGCGGCCGTTCAGAATGGCCACGTCGGCGGGGTAGCCGGGGCGGTTGCTGCCGTCGATGATCAAGGCGTTGCGAATCAGCGTGTCGTACATCATGTCAGTCTCCCAGCGGCAAGTGATCGTCGCCGCCGCGGTAATCGTCGAGGGCGAGTTTGATCCGCCGCAGACGTTCTTGATTGTCTTCAGGATTGGCCAGCGCCAGCTCGGTGGCAAGCACGTCGATGGCCAGCAGCATGCCGTAGCGTGCCGCCGTGGGTTTGTAGATAAACGAAGTTTCGACGCCTTGCAGCGGCAACAGCACATCGGCCAATTGCGCCAGCGGCGAATCGGCCCGGGTGATCGCGACAATGCGTGCGCCGTAGCTGCGCGCCAGCTCAACAGCTTCGATGAGTTCGGGGGTGATGCCGGTCAGCGAGCAGGCAATGACGGCGCGCCCGGCATCGAGGCTGGCGGCGGTGACGCGCATCATCACCGGGTCGTGGCACACCGCAATCGGGTAGCCGAATCGCACCAGCCGCACTTGCAGCTCATCACTGCACAAGGTCGAGCAACCGCCCATGCCGAACGCGTGAATCATCCGCGCCTTGCCCAGCAACTTCACCGCATCGACGAAACGTGACTCATCGAACGCCGACAGATGCTGACGCAAGGTCGACTCGATATCACCGACGATCTGCCCGTAAAACGCCGACTGCTCGGGCGTGCCTGCCGGGTCCAGAAAGCGACTGCCGACCCCACTCGCCTGGGCCAGTTGCAGGCGCAAGTCGCGCAAGTCACGGCAGCCCACCGTGCGGGCGAAACGCGATAGCGTGGCGGTGCTGACTTCCGCTCTCAGCGCCAGCTCATCGAGGCTGGCGGCAGAGGCAAACCCGACGTCGTCGAGCATCAACCGAGCGATGCGTCCTTCCCCGGCGCTGAAAGAGTCCTGACGGGCGCGGATCTGGTAGAGGATGTCCATGGCAGGCGGCTCCGGTTAAATCAGGTAAGAGAGACCGACGGTCAGACCGAACGCGACCACTGAAATCAGGGTCTCGAGCACGGTCCAGGTCTTGAAGGTCTGGACAACGGTCATGTTGAAGTATTCCTTGATCAACCAGAAGCCGCCGTCGTTGACGTGGGAAAAGATAACCGAGCCGGCGCCGGTCGCCAGCACCAACAACTCCGGGTGCGGATAACCCAGCCCCATCGCCACCGGCGCGACAATCCCCGAGGCAGTGGTCATGGCCACGGTGGCGGACCCGGTGGCGATGCGCATCAATGCCGCGAACAGCCAGCCCATGATCAGCGGCGACAGGTGAAATTCGTGGGCCAGGCTGACGATCTGGTCGGTGACCCCGGCGTCCACCAGAATCCGGTTCAAGCCGCCGCCCGCGCCGACCAGCAAGGTGATGCTGGCGGTCGGCGCCAGGCATTCGTGGGTGAATTTAAGGATCGATTCGCGGCTGAAGCCCTGGGCGATGCCAAGGGTCCAGAAGCTCAGCAAGGTGGCCAGCAGCAAGGCGATCACCGAGTTGCCGATGAACAAAAGGAACTGGTTGAAACCGCTGCCCGGCGTGGAGATCAGGTTGGCCCAACCGCCGATCAGCATCAGCACCACCGGCAGCAGAATGGTCGCCATGGTGATGCCGAACCCCGGCAGGCTGTCGCGCGGTTCACGGTCGAGGAACTGCCGTTCCAGCGGATTTTCCGCCGGCAGTTGAATGCGCGGCACGATGAATTTGGCGTACAGCGGACCGGCGATGATCGCGGTCGGGATGCCGATCAGAATCGCGTAGAGCAAGGTCTGTCCCACCGACGCCTGATAGACCTGCACCGCCAGCATCGCCGCCGGGTGCGGCGGCACCAGCGCATGCACCACCGACAGCCCGGCGACCATCGGCAAACCGACCATCAGGATCGACACGCCCACGCGCCGCGCCACGGTAAACGCAATCGGCACCAGCAACACAAAACCGACCTCGAAGAACAGCGGCAGCCCGACCAGGAAGGCGATGCAGACCATCGCCCAGTGCGCGTTTTTCTCACCAAACCGGTCGATCAAGGTGCGCGCCACCTGCTCGGCGCCACCGGACTCGGCCATCATCTTGCCGAGCATCGTGCCCAGCGCCACGACCAGCGCAATGTGCCCCAGGGTTTTGCCGACGCCGGCCTCGTAGGCGCCGACCACGCCGGACGCCGGCATCCCGGCCAGCAGCGCCAGGCCGATGGACACCAGGGTGATGACGATAAAGGGATTGAGTCGGTAACGAGCGATCAACACGATCAGCGCAATGATGGCGATGGCGGCATACACCAGCAGCCAATAGCCGAAGGACAGGGTCATGCGGTACTCCTCGAAAGGGTCACGTCGAATGGATTGTGAAACTCATAAAACATTTCGAGGCATGATTTTCAAACGAGGTGAAAGTTATTTTCGTGCAGGGGCAAGGAGTGTCGCTTATAGGTATGAGCAGGCGTGGGTTATGAAAATACGGCTAGCGAATTTTCAACAATCAGGCAGAGAAAACATGAAATATGGAATCTACCCCGCATGGCTGTAGGAGCGAGCTTGCTCGCGATAAATCTGACCCCGCGGCGTTCTCAGGCCTATCGCGAGCAAGCTCGCTCCTACACCCTTTAGTTGTATTCGCCCCCGGCGCGCTTGAGCATCTGCTTGCAGCGCTCCGAAAGGTGAAACACCCGTAGATGCTTGCCGGTTTTGGCGTAACGCTCCCGCAGGGTTTTTAGCGCGGCGATGGCCGAGTAGTCGACGAATCTCAGGTGACGACAATCGACCGTCACAACGGCGGGGTCATTGGCAGGATCGAATTGATTGAGGAAAGGCGCGGTCGAGGCGAAAAACAGCGTGCCGTGCAGGTGATAGTGCTTGCTGCCGTCAGCTTCCAGATGCACTTCGGCGTACAACTCGCGAGCTTGCTGCCAGGCAAAGTTGAGCGCCGCAATGATGATCCCGCACAGCACGGCAGTGGCCAGATCGGTGAACACCGTGATGACCGTTACCGCGACGATCACCAGAACATCGTTCAGCGGCACCTTGTTCAGCACCCGCAACGACGCCCAGGCAAACGTCTGCTGCGACACCACGAACATCACACCGACCAGTGCGGCCAGCGGGATGCGCTCGATCAGCGGCGAAAGAAACAGAATGAACAGCAGAATCAGCACACCGGCCACGGTACCCGACAGCCGTCCGTGGCCACCGGAACTGAGGTTGATCACCGTCTGGCCGATCATCGCGCAGCCACCCATCCCGCCAAACACACCGGAGACCATATTCGCGGCGCCCAGCGCCACACATTCGCGATCCGGGAAGCCACGGCTCTCGGTGATTTCGTCGGTGAGGTTCAGGGTCAGCAGGGTTTCGAGCAGGCCGACCAGCGCCATCAATATCGCGTAGGGGGCAATGATGCGCAGGGTTTCCAGGCTCCACGGAATGTCCGGCAGCGCAAACGTCGGCAAGCCGCCCGCGATGTGCGCCATGTCGCCCAAGGTGCGTGTCGGCAGGCCAAGCAGATACACCGCCAGGCCCACCCCCAGAATCGCCACCAGCGCTGGCGGCACCGCACGCGTCAAACGCGGCAGCAGATAAACAATCGCCATGGTCAGCGCCACCAGCCCCGTCATCACGTACAACGGCGTGCCACTGAGCCAGGTGTCCCCGCGCTTGAAATGCTCCAGTTGAGCCAAGGCAATGATGATCGCCAGCCCGTTGACGAAACCGAGCATCACCGGGTGCGGCACCATGCGCACCAGTTTGCCCAGCTTCAGCAGCCCGAACGCCAGCATGATCAACCCACCCAGCAACACGGTGGCCAGCAAATACTGCACGCCGTGCTGAACCACCAACGCGACAATCACCACCGCCATGGATCCGGCCGCGCCGGAGACCATGCCCGGCCGCCCGCCGAAGAGCGCGGTCAGGGTGCAAATGATGAATGCACCGTAAAGCCCCATCAATGGATTGAGGTGGGCAACCAGTGCGAAGGCGATGCATTCGGGCAGCAGGGCGAAAGACGTGGTGAGCCCCGCCAGGACATCGGCGCGCAGGTGTTTTGGTTTCATGGGTTGCCCAACGAAAAAAGAGCGGCGGATGTTACGGAATTGAGGGTGAGCCGGCCAGTTGTTGGGCTGCTGAAAATGCTTTCGCGAGCAAGCCCGCTCCCACAGTTGACCGCGTCGTTCGGTCTGACATCGGACTGATGTGGGAGCGGGCTTGCTCGCGAAGGCAGCGACGCGGTCTACAGCGAACTCACACCATCTCGTCACGAATCCATTCAACCACCGACGTCCGCTTCGGCACCCAGCCCAACAATTCACGCGCATGCTTGCCACGCACCCGGCTGTTGGAGCCCAAGCCATAGTTGGCCATTTCATAACCCCACTCGGCTTCGGCATCCTTGAGCGGCCAGTCTTGCGGTTCACCCATGTTCAACGCTTGCGCGATCGCAGTCGTCATGTCGATGAACGACGCTTCACCGCTTTCGACGAAGTAGAAGGTGCCCGGTACGTTTTTGCTCAGCGCCAGCAAGTACAGGGAAACCACGTCTTCGATGTGCACGTTGGACCAGATGTTCTGACCCGTACCGACATGCCGCACCACACCACTTTTGCGCGCCTGCTTCAGCAAGCGCGGCAGTTGCACGCTGTCGCGCTTCACGCCCAGGCTGTGGCCATAGATCAGCGTGTTGCAGATGACGGCGGAGTTCACGCCGTCCTTCGCCGCGGCGAGGATCAGGTTGTCGATGGCCACGCGGGCAGCCTTGTCGACGGTGGGCTCCGGCAAGTTGTCTTCGTAGTAAATGACGTCGCTGGATTTGCCGCCCGAGGCATCGCCGACGATGCTCGATCCGCTGGTGTGCAGGAACACTTTGTTGGAACCGCGCAGTGCATTGAGCAAGGCTTCCACCGCGCCACGGTGGTCACTGCTCGCGGCGTTGATCACGGCATCGGCAGCGCGGGCCTGTTCGGTTAATAGTGCGCTGTCATCAAGCGTGCCGATCACCGGGGTGATGCCCAGTGCGCTCAGCTCCTTGGCTTGTTCGGCGCTGCGCACCAGGCCGGTGACTTTGTGGCCCGCCTGGACCAGCCCGGTGGCGATGGAGCCGCCGATAAAACCGGCGGCACCGGTAACGAATACGTTCATGGAGAAACTCCCTGCGTGAATAAGTGATGTCACGAGTATCAACGCGTCATGACTGACGAAAAATCCCCATTGACCCAATTCACTCTTGCGCAGGGATCACGAATCAGCCTTGAAGTCCGTGTTCGCATACACCGCCAATTTGCCCTGGATGAAGTCCAGGAAGCATTGTATGCGTAGGGCAAGTTGCGAATTTCGGTAGTACACCGCGTTGATCGGCTGACGATAGCCACTGTTGAAATCCGCCAGCAACACCTGCAAGCGGCCAGCGCGGATGTCGTCGATGGTCATGTAGTGCGAGAGGCAGGCAATGCCCTGGCCTTCCAGCGCCAAGTGCCTGATCGTCTCGCCGCTGGACGCGCTGATCGACGCCTGGATCGGCCAGCGATCCCCATGCACATAGCGCAGCGGCCATTGATTGAGGCCCTCGTTCTGGGTAAAGCCCAACAAGGCATGCCCGGACAGGTCAGCCACTTCAACAGGCAGGCCGTGTTTTTCCAGGTACGCCGGGCTGGCGACGATGTGCAGCGGGCTGCAACCCAGCGAGCGGGCATGCAGGGTCGAGTCGGCCAGCGTGCCGATGCGGATGGCGATGTCAGTGCTTTGTTCGAGCAGGTCGATGATCAGGTCGTTGCTGTTGAGTTCGAGCTGGATGTCCGGATAGAGCCGGCGGAACTCATCAATGTACGGAACGATGGCGTGCAGCATGAACGGCGATGCCGCGTTGATCCGCAGACGCCCGGACGGGGTTTTCTGACGTGAATTGAGGCGTTCTTCGAGCTCGTCCATCTGGTCGAGAATCAATTTGGCGTGCTCGAAGAAATACTTGCCCTCCTCGGTCAGGTCCATGCGCCGCGTGGTGCGGTTGATCAGCGTGGTGTCCAGTTTCGCCTCGAGCCGCGACAGCGTGCGGCTGACCGCCGAAGGCGTTTGCCCGACCTGCTCGGCCGCGGCCGAGATCGAACCGCACTCGATCACACAGACGAAAATCTGCAACTCATCGGATCTGGCTTTCACGTGTGTCCTCTTTCGCGAATCGGCGTGGCATCAATCGCCAAGATCGCAGCCTTCGGCAGCTCCTACAAGGAGTTGCCGCAGGCTGCGATCTTTTCCGCCGTTGCGACGGATATTAGCCGGAAAACTTAAACAGACAGGCCGAACACCTCGTTCAAGTGCTGTTCATAGCGCACCACATCCGCCTCGATAGTCGGACGCTTCATCACGTCGACGCAGAGGAAGGTCGGCAGGGCGGTCATGCCGAGGAACTCGTTGGCCTTGTGGAACGGGAAGTACACCGCGTCCACGCCCTTGGCTTCGAAGAAGTCGGACGGGTCGTCGAAGGCTTGCTGCGGCGCGTTCCAGGTCAGCGACAAGAGGTACTGCTTACCCTGCACCAGACCGCCGCTGCCGTACTTTTGCGACGCGTCGGAGCGCGTGCGGCCATCGCTGGCGTAGAGGCTGCCATGGCCTTCGGTGAACACTTCGTCGATGTATTTCTTGACGGTCCACGGCGCGCCCATCCACCACCCCGGCATCTGATAAATGATCACGTCGGCCCAGAGGAATTTGGCGACTTCTTCCGCGACGTCGTAACCCTCGTCGATGAACGTGGCTTTTACGTCGATACCGCCGCGATCCAGCACACTCAGCGCGGTTTCATGCAGGGTGGTGTTGTAGCGGCCATCGGAGTGGGCGAATTGTTTGCCGCCATTGAGCAACAGGACTTTTTTCATGAGAAATCTCGGAAGGTTAGAAATTTGATGGCGGCAGGTTAGCGATCGACCTCACGCGGAGTAAGCCCGCAACCCGCAAAATTCATTTGACCAATACGCACGAATCGACAGGCGATTGTTGCCATACACTTGCGTCGATTCTGAACTTGAGGAGATTTCTAATGAGTGAATTGCAAGGCTTCATCCTGCACGCCAAGACCCGCCCGGAAAAATCAGACGCCTTCGAAGCGTTCTTCAGCGGCTATGTGCAGGCGAGCCGTGCCGAGCCCGGTTGCATCGAGTACCACATGCTGCGCGACAAACAGGACCCGACATTGTTTATCTTCTACGAGATCTGGCAGTCCCAGGCTCACCTCGATGTGCACTCCAATCTGCCGCACATGCAACAGTTCCGCGAGATGCGGATGGAATATCTGGAACGGGATTTCGAGATCCGCGCCATCGAGATGCTCAGCCCGTCGTCCGCTACCCGCTGATCAACAAGTGGCCGCCGAGCACGCCGAGGCCGATGAAGAACACGCGCTTGAACAGCACGGCGCTGATCCGCTGGCGTAGCCATTGCCCCAGCAACAGGCCAAGCACTGCCGGGACCAGCGCCAGCATCGAGGCGCTCAACTCGCCACCGCCCAGCGCTCCGCGCCAAAACAGGCCAGCGGCGAGTGCGAGGGTCGACACGGTGAACGACAGGCCCAACGCCTGCACCAGTTCATCTTTGCTCAGGCCCAGCGTATGTAGATAAGGCACTGCCGGGATCACGAAGACCCCGGTGGCCGACGTGATGACCCCGGTGAGCACGCCGCACGTCGGCCCGAGCCAGCGCTCGGTCTGACGACCGACGCTCAAGGTCGGCAGAAACAGCCCGCTCAACGCGTAAAGCAGCAGCGCCGCGCCCAATCCCCGTACCACCCAATGACCACCGGCCATGCCGATCCACAACGTGCCGGCCCCCGTGCCGATGAAGATCGCCAGCAGCATCGGCCACAGGCGTACAACCAGCCCCCGCAAATGCCCGCCGAACGCCAATTGCCAGATATTGGTGAGCGTCGCCGGGATAATCAACAATGCCGCAGCCTGCGACGGCGCCATAGCCAGGCCAAGCAAACCCATGGCGATGGTCGGCAGGCCGAGGCCGATCACGCCTTTGATCATTCCGGCCAGCAGAAAGGTCGCGATGACCAGCAATGAAAGGGTCAGGCCAAGGTTTTGGTAGAACGCGGCGAGTGTATTCATGTGCCTATCCTGAGCCTGGATTGGCCGCGTGAAAATCTGCCATATACTGAGGTTGCCTCTTGTTTTGGCAGAGGCTTAAACCTTCATCGATACAGCTGACGCCTTCGCGGGCAAGCCCGCTCCCACATTTGATCTCCACATGACACACATTTTGTGTACGAAGAAGATCCACTGTGGGAGCGGGCTTGCCCGCGAAGGCGTCCGCCAAGACAGCACAAATCCGGAGGCTGTAATAATGCACTTCGACCTGACCGACCTGCGCCTCTACCTGAACATCCTCGACAGCGGCAACATCACCGCCGGCGCCGCTCGCAGCCACCTGTCCCTGGCGGCTGCGAGCGCGCGAATCCGCGCCATGGAATCTTCGCTCGGCATTGATTTCCTCGCGCGCGGTCGTCGCGGTGTCACGCCCACGCCCGCCGGAAAAGCACTGGCGCAACACGCCCGACTTCTGCTGCAACACGCCGAACGCATGCAGCAGGACCTCGCCGAATACGCCAATGGCGTCAAAGGTCAGGTGCGGTTGTTGTGCAACACCACGGCGATCACCGAGTACCTGCCGGAGTTGCTCGCGGACTTTCTGCGCGAGCATCCCAACCTCGACATCGACCTGCAGGAATTGCCCAGCGCCCGCATCACTCACGCCCTGCGCCAGGGTGCGGCAGACCTCGGCATCGTCTCCGATGCGGTGGACACCGATGACTTGCAGACCCAGCCGTTTCGTGACGATCCACTGGTATTGATACTGCCCCGTGAGCACCCGTTGGCCGACATCCAATCGCTCTGTTTCAGCGACACCCTGCATCACGATTACGTCGCGCTGAACGCCGGCAGTGCGTTGGCGGCATACCTCGAAGAACAAGCGTTGCACGCCGGCGCGCGCTTGCAGATCCGCATCCGTGCCGACGGTTTCGATGGCGTGATGCGCATGGTCGCCCGCGGCGCCGGGCTGGCGATTGTGCCCTTAGCAGCGGTCGAACGCTGGCCGCGTGCCCTCCCCTTCAAATGCGTCGCCCTGCAAGAACCCTGGGCGAAACGCACGCTCCAGCTCTGCGCCCGGGACTTCGCGACGCTGCCCGGTTATGCCAAGGCGTTGCTGCATGCCTTGACTCTCCCCTGAGGGGCAGACTTTACCCTTGAGTTTTCATCTTCAAGGACAGAGGCAATGGGCAAACGAATTCTGCTGATTCTGGGGCATCCGTCGAGCAACAGTTTCTGCGCCGCACTGGCCGAGCGCTACGCCCAGTCGGCGTTGGGTGCCGGGCATGAAGTGCGCCAGTTGTTTCTCGGCACAATGGACTTCGATCCAATACTGCGCGAAGGCTATCAACAGGTTCAGCCACTGGAAGCAGATTTGCGCAACGCACAGGCAGACATCCTGTGGGCCGAGCATTTGACGTTGGTCTACCCGATCTGGTGGGGCGCAATTCCGGCCTTGCTCAAGGGCTTTTTCGATCGTGTGTTCCTGCCCGGTTTCGCCTTCAAATACCGCGAAGGCAAAGCCTTTCCCGACAAACTGCTGCGGGGTCGCAGCGCGCATTTACTGGTGACCATGGACACGCCGCCTTGGTACTACCGCTGGGTCTATCGCATGCCGGGGCTGCACCAGGTACGCAAAACCACCCTGGAATTCTGCGGTATCAAACCCGGCAAAACCCTGACTTTCGGCCCGATTCTCGGCTCCAGCCCAGCGCAAAGGCAGGCGTGGCTCAAACAGGCGCATGCTATCGCCAGCCATTGAGTTTCCCGGATAATGCGCCGGCCTTTCGGGCGCACTCAGGGACATTCAAAAAAAGGATTTGTCATGTACATCGGTCAAGCTGCGCGGCTGTCGGGAAGCACCGTCAAAAGTATCCGTCACTATGAAGCCATTGGCTTGTTGCCGCCCCCGCAGCGCCAGGGCAAATACCGGATCTACACCCCGCAAAACGTCGAGCTGCTGATGTTTATCAAGTGCGCCCAGCAACTGGGTTTCAAGCTCAAGGAAATGCAGGCGATGTTTGAACCTCACCGGGGCGAGGCACTTCCGTGGGCGCTTGTGCGAGTGGCGATTACCGACAAGAAACGAGAACTGATGGACAGCATCGGCGCACTGCAACGACGCCATTGCGCACTGGAAGCCTTCGAGGCGAGCCTGGAGAATGCTCAGGATCAATGCCGGCTCGGCAGTCTTTGATTACCACCGGCCGGCAACCGATATCGCTCTAAACCTTCGGCAACGGACTCAATTCCCCGGCAGCCTTGGGCTTTCTGAAAAAGAGGCCATAGACCACCGAGAGAACCAGCAGGAACGGCACACCGAACACCAGCGTCATCTTGAAGGCTTCGGTGAAGTAGGTGGTGATCATCACCGCCCCCATCAGCATCAACCCCAACAGTGTGGTGTAGGGAAACAGGCGCATACGGAACGACAGTTTCCGCTCGCCGTTGCGCTCGTGGTAACGACGGAAACAGTAGTGGGTCAGGAAGATCATGAACCAGGTGAAGATGGCGCCGAACATCGAGATCGCCATCATCAAGGTGAAGGAACTTTCCGGGTACAGGATGTTGAGCAAGGTTGCCAGGGCGATGCCCGAACTCGACAGCAACAAAGCGTTCAGCGGGATCCCGGTCTTGCTCAACACGCCCATGGACTTCGGCGCATAGCCGCCACGGGACAGGCTGAACATCATGCGGGTGGTGATGTAGAGCTGACTGTTCATCGCCGACAACGCCGCGATCAGAATCACAAAATTCATGACGCCGGTTGCGCCAGGAATACCGATGGTTTGCATGACCGTAACGAACGGGCTTTGAGCGCGACCGGCCTGAACCCACGGCACAATCGCCAACATCAGCGCCAGGGTCAGCAGGTAAAACACCACCAGTCGCACGATGGTCGCGCGAAAGGCTTTCTTCACGGCTTGCTCCGGGTCCTGCGCCTCACCCGCGGCGACCGCGATCATTTCAACGCTCAGGTAGCTGAAGATCGACACGATCACCGCAATCCACATTCCTTGCAGGCCATTGGGGAAAAAGCCGCCATGGGACGTGTAGTTGTGCACGCCATATTCCGGGTTGCCGGAACCGAACACCACATACACCGCGAGGATGATAAAGCCGACAATCGCGCCGATCTTGATGGTCGAAAACCAGTATTCGAAAGTGCCGAACGTCTTCACGCTGATGGCGTTGAGAACGATCAGGACGCTGGAGAACGAGACGATCCAGATCCATTCCGGCACGTTGGCAAACCAGTACTTCATGTACATCGCCACCGCCGTCACTTCCGTGCCGACCGCCAGCACAATCGCGGCCCAATAGGCATAGCGCACCAGGAACCCGGCCAACGGGCTGACATAGAATTCGGCATAGGCACCGAACGAGCCCGAGGTTGAATGGGCCACGGTCATTTCCGCCAGGCAGCCCATCAACAACAGGGTGATGATCGCGCCGATGGCGTAGCTGAGCAGCACACTCGGCCCGGCATAGCCGATGGCATAGGCGCTGCCCATGAACAGTCCGGTGCCGATCGCACCACCAATGGCGATCATGCTCATCTGACCCGACGTGAGTTGGCGCCTGAGGCCTTGTTCACGTTTGGATATAGCTTCAAAACCGGTTTTGTCGGTCATTTTTCCAACCTCTGAATATTGTCTTTCTTGAAGAGAGCGAGTCGTTGGGATTGCCAGTGGGGATCAGAAAATGTTCAGCGGATACTCGATGATGACCCGGACCTCGTTGTTGTCGGTGGTATCGGCACGGGCCACCTGAGCGGTCGAACGCACACTGGCCTGACGGACTCGCACCGACAGGTCCTTGGCCTTGCCCGATTGCACGACGTAACGCGCTTCAATGTCGCGTTCCCAGCGCTTGCCGTCATCGCCGTAACGTCCATAGGCACCGTTGGGACCGCCATCGTAGTGGCTGTCATCGATATGATCGCCGCTGACGTAACGTGACATGAAGCTCAGACCCGGCACACCAAACGGCGCCATGTCCAGGTCATAACGCAGTTGCCAGGAACGTTCGTTGGGCGCATTGAAGTCAAGGACTTGAATCGAGTTGGCGAGGAAAATCGAAGTGCCCGGTTGTTGATCGAACCCCAAATAATCGAACGGCTCATCGCCATCGACGCGTTGGTAAGCCAGGGTCAACCGATGGGCGCCCACCTTGTAGGCGCCGGACAGCGACCAGGTGGTGTTGTCGATCCTGCCGGCCAGGCTCTGGCCCGCATCGTTGGTGCGGTAAATGTTGAAATCCAGGTTCAGCAACTGGTTTTCACTCACCGGGTAGGTGTAGTTGGCGTTGGCGTAGTACTGCCGCCAGATGTCGGTGAACTGCGAACCGTACAGGCTGACGCTCAACTGGTCGCCAAGCGCATAGCTGCCACCCAAGTAATCGACGCTGCGGGTTTCCACGCCGGCATACAGTGCCTTGAGGGCGCCGTCGGCATTGGTCGACGCGCTGTCGTTGCCGGAGGTGAAGTGCCCGGCGTCGAGTAACAGCCCCTTTAATTCACTGCTGGTCAGCTGAAAGCCATTAGCCTGCTCGGTGAAAAGTCGCGCGTTGCCGGTGCCGAACACCGGGTTGAGCGGCGTCAGGTTGCCGTACTTGAGTTCGGTCTTCGAGATCCGCGCTTTCAGCGCACCGCCTGCTTCGGAATACTCATCCTCGGGGTGGCCATCGGAATCGACTGGCAGCAAACCGGTGCCGGTACGCCCTTTTCCGCTGTCGAGTTTGATGCCCAACTGCGCGTAGGCATCGACCCCAAAACCCACCGTGCCCTGGGTATAACCGGAGCGATAATCGAGCATGATCCCGTGGGCCCATTCGTCCCGATAGTTCTGCCCGCCCGGATTATTGAGGTTGTTACGGTAGAAATAGAAGTTACGGTTAGTCAGGGTCAGGCTGCTGTCTTCGACGAATCCATTGTCGGGTGCGGCATAGGCCATTTGACCGAAACAAGTAGTGATGGCGAGCGGCAAGGCGGGCCAAAGGGACAGCTTCATTCTGCGTGCTCCTTATTATTGTGTTTTCACAGAACTGTTTATTGGAGGCGACCGAAGCCCTGCTGCCGGGAAAACCTCAGCAGCAAGACACGTTGGCCGGAGGTATCAGGTGACGCTGTGGCGGACCTGGAATTGCGCTTGCGACCAGGTTTTCTGATCAAGAATTTCACCGAGGACCTGCACGGCGTCCCAGACCTCGGTGAAGGTTGTGTACAGCGGGGTAAAGCCGAAGCGCATGATCCGTGGCTCGCGGTAATCACCGATCACGCCACGGGCGATCAGGGCCTGGATCACCGCATAACCTTCGGGATGCTCGAAGCTGACGTGACTGCCACGTCTGGCGTGTTCGCGCGGGGTGATCAGCGTCAACTCGTGAGCGGCGCAACGCTGCGCCACCAGCTGGATGAACAGATCCGTCAGGGCCAGGGATTTGCGGCGCAGGCTGGCCATGTCGGTCTGGGCGAAAATAGCCAGACCACACTCGACCATCGCCAGGGAGGTGATGGGTTGGGTGCCGCACAAGTAGCGTGCGATGCCGCTGCTCGGCTCGTAGCGAGACTCCATGGCGAACTGTCGTGAATGCCCGAACCAGCCGGACAACGGCTGCGCCACCAGATCACACAATTGCGGATTGACCCAGACAAATGCCTGCGAACCGGGACCGCCGTTGAGGTACTTGTAGGTGCAACCGATCGCGTAATCGGCCTGCGCCTGATGCAGATCAACCGGCACCGCGCCGGCGGAATGCGCCAGGTCCCAAATGGCCAGTGCGCCACATTCGTGGGTCAGCGCGGTCAGTGCCTGCATGTCGTGCATGTAGCCGGTTTTGTAGTTGACGTGGGTGAGCATGACCACGGCAGTCTCTTGATCAATCGCTTGCGGCAGCTCCTCGGGACTGTCGACCAGGCGCAGCGTGTACCCCTGCTGTAGCAGGTCAGCCAAGCCTTCGGCGATGTACAAGTCGGTAGGAAAGTTGCTGCTTTCGGTGACAATCACCCGCCGCGTCGGCGAACGTGTGGCCTGCACCCGAAGAGCGGCACTGAGCACCTTGAACAGGTTGATCGAGGTGGTATCGGTCACCACCACTTCCCCCTCGCGCGCCCCTATCAGCCCCGCCAGTTGATTGCCCAGACGCTCGGACAGATCGCGCCATCCCGCGCTGTTCCAACTGCGGATCAGGCCATTGCCCCATTCTTCAACAATCACCTCTTGAGCACGCGCCAATGCGGCGACGGGTCGCGCGCCCAGGGAGTTACCGTCGAGATAGATCACGCCTTCGGGCAGTGCAAATTGCTGACGCAGTGGCGCGAGCGTGTCCTGAGCATCAAGCTCCAGGCAATCGTTTCTGGTGGTCATTGAATGTCCTGTTCTTTGAAATTCGTGGCGTGTTTCAGGCGTTGTCGGCCCCTTTTGCGTGGAGAGATAATGAACGAAGCTTTGGAGAATTTTCGTGCAAAGTAAGCGTACGTATAGTAGTTATCTCGCAGAATATTCGAATTAAACGCCATTAAACGCGGATTTATACCAACCATGAATCTCGACTCGACAGACCTGCGGATCCTGCATCAACTGCAACAGGATGGCCGTATCAGCAACCAGGAATTGGCGGAGAAAGTCGCCCTGTCACCGTCGGCCTGTCTGCGCCGTTTGCGTCTGCTGGAAAGTGAGGGAATCATCACCGGCTATCGCGCGGTGCTGAATGCCGAACGACTGGGCATCGAACTGGAAGCTATCGTCCATGTGTCATTGCGACAGGACGTCGAGGACTGGCATGAGACGTTCATCAAGAAGGTTCAGCTGTGGCCGGAGGTGGTCACCGCTTATGTGATTACCGGGGCGAGCAACTATGTGTTGCGGGTCCAGGCGCGCAACCTCAAGCACTTCTCCGATTTCATCGTCAACCAACTGAATCGCACAGCGGGGGTCACCGACATCCGTTCGGAAATCGTCCTGCAGAAGATCAAGGAGCGCGAGGAGTTGCTGGATTTGGTGGTGCGTAAATAAGGGGGGCGGTGCGTCAAGATCAAAAGATCGCAGCCTCCGGCAGCTCCTACAGGGGAATGCGTACGCTCTGTAGGAGCTGCCGGAGGCTGCGATCTTTTGATCTTGACGCACTGCCTGCCCCCACCCATCACCGCATACGCCGAGCTTCGTTGCGCTGCAAGGTCATGCTCGGTGATTCGTCGAACAACTTACGGTACTCGGCGGAAAAACGCCCCAGGTGCGTGAAGCCCCAGCCCATGGCGATCTCGGAAATATTGCGCGCAGAACCGTGCTCAAGAATGTCCTGACGCACAGCGCTCAAGCGATACTTTTTCAGGTAGACCATCGGCGACAAGGCGAAGTATTTCTTGAACGCCTCGAACAACTTGAAGCGCGAAACCCCGGCCGCGGCTTCGATGTCTTCCAGGTGCAGGGCTTCCCGGGCGTTGGCATGGATATAGTGCCGGGCCCTGATCAGATAGTGCGGCAGCTTCACGCCCAACACGTCCCGCAGTTCTTCGGAATAATTGTTCGGTTGGGCGAGGATCAAACCTTTGATCAACGAACTTTCGACATCACGGGTGAAGGCCACTTGTTCATACAGTTCGCTGCTGCGCTCCAACTCGGCGATGAAGTAACGCGCCATGCGCCACCACGAAGCCGACGCCCCGTCGACCGCGTCCATCACCGACTCGAAACGCAACGGCGCATCCAGCGGCCGCTGCAGCAGTCCTTCCAAAGACTCACTCATGGCGGCGCGGGTGATCACCACCTGGACTTTGCGGCAATCGCCAGAGATCGCCAGCACCTGGTTTTCATTGGGTGAAATGATCACCCCTTGATCGCGGTTGGATTTCAACACGCTGCCGTTCTTGCTCAATTCCTGCTCGCCCACCAGAGGCAAACTCAGGCTGTAACTGCTGAAGTGCTCGGCGTCTTCGATGTCGACGGTGACATCCGTGCCGTATTCGATGGTGCCCAGTGTTGTGGCCATTGACTTGAACACATTGGCGCTGTGATGAAAGCGGATCCGCTCGGGGGTCGTGGTCACGAGTCGATGGGGCCCGCAGATACCGGACATCCAGCGCCTCGCGCCCTCAAGGTCGAAGCTATCAATACATATGTCGCGAAACTGCGAATCAGTTTTGCTACTCATCACGGTGCACCCACGGCGGTATTTTTCTGCGCGCTCTGGCGGCGCGTATTCGGCTTGAAAACAGCAAATTCCAAGCCACAAAACGGCTATGCAGACCCAGCGGATAGCAATCATCTACTAAGCGGATAACGCAAGCCGGTTTGAAGCCGGGTTGCGCCATCGAACAGCACTCGACGTCTGACGAAACAGTACCTGATTGCTGCAAACAGGGGCAGCCGTCCATCGCATGGTGCACGGTCTGAGTAGTAGCTGCCCAGCACGAGACACGGGTGTTACCCCTTCTTGCGCGGTCAAACAATTCCACGTAGCAGCTGCCGAAGGCTGCGTCCGGCCGCGCAGCGGTCGTTTCGTCAAGTCAGCACCGCAGTCTTTCAGGAAAACCCTGGATACCGAATTTACGACCGCTTTGCGGCCGGACGCAGCCTTCGGCAGCTGCTACAGGATCAGTGCACTGCCGAATATTGCTGATCTTCCCTCCAATTTTATGGACTGCCTTCGTCGACAAACCGGATAGACCCCCGCCCGCCCCACTCTCTCTAATGAGCACTACCGATTGGCCCGAATAAAAAAGGTACAGACCCATGAGGGGCGAAAAAAACGTCGAGCAGTGGAAAGCGTTTATTGAAGGCTGCCTGGACTTCCGTCCGGCAGACGGCGTGTTCCGGATCGCCCGGGATATTTTCACCGAGCCGCAGTTGTTCGATCTGGAGATGGAACTGATCTTCGAGAAGAACTGGATCTACGCTTGCCACGAAAGTGAGCTGGCCAACAACCACGACTTCGTCACGATGCGCGCCGGCCGTCAGCCGATGATCATTACTCGCGACGGTGACGGTCAGCTCAACGCCCTGATCAACGCCTGCCAACATCGCGGCACGACCCTGACCCGCGTCGGCAAGGGCAACCAGTCGACCTTCACCTGCCCGTTCCATGCCTGGTGCTACAAAAGCGACGGCCGTCTGGTCAAGGTCAAGGCGCCCGGCGAATACCCGGAAGGGTTCGACAAGGCCACCCGCGGCCTGAAAAAAGCGCGCATCGAGAGCTACAAGGGTTTTGTGTTTATCAGCCTGGATGTGCACGCCGATAACAGCCTCGAAGACTTCCTTGGCGACGCCAAGGTGTTCTTCGACATGATGGTTGCCCAGTCGCCGACCGGTGAGCTGGAAGTGTTGCCGGGCAAGTCGGCCTACACCTACGACGGCAACTGGAAACTGCAAAACGAAAACGGCCTGGACGGCTATCACGTCAGCACCGTCCACTATAACTACGTGGCCACCGTGCAGCACCGCCAGCAGGTCAACAGCGAGAACGGCACCAGCAGCGGCAGCACCCTTGACTACAGCAAACTTGGTGCCGGCGACGCCAACACCGATGACGGCTGGTTCGCCTTCGATAATGGCCACAGCCTGTTGTTCAGTGACATGCCCAACCCGACGGTGCGCTCCGGTTACGCGACGATCATGCCGCGTCTGGTCGAAGAGCACGGCCAGGAAAAGGCCGAATGGATGATGCATCGCCTGCGCAATCTGAATATCTATCCGAGCTTGTTTTTCCTCGATCAGATCAGCTCGCAGCTGCGCATTATCCGCCCGGTGGCCTGGAACAAAACCGAGATCATCAGCCAGTGCCTGGGGGTCAAAAACGAATCGGACGCCGACCGCGAAAACCGCATTCGCCAGTTCGAAGACTTCTTCAACGTGTCGGGCCTGGGCACGCCGGATGACCTGGTGGAATTCCGCGAAGCGCAGCGTGGTTTCCAGGCGCGTCTTGAGCGCTGGAGCGATATTTCCCGCGGCAGTCACCGGTGGGCAACAGGCGCCACGCCTAACAGCGAGTCCATCGGCATCGCCCCGGCCATGACCGGCACCGAATTCACCCACGAAGGCCTTTACGTCAACCAGCACAGCAACTGGCAGAAATTCCTGCTGGATGGCCTGGACGCGAAATCCCTGAAGCTACGTGAGGTGTGAACATGAATGCGCAATTGCAGTACCAGATCGAGCAGTTTTTTTATCGCAAATCCGAACTGTGCGACGCCCAGGACTGGGACGCCTACATCAAGCTGTTCGACGAGCACAGTGAATTCCATCTGCCGCAATGGGACTCGGAGCACGTCTACACCCTGGACCCCAAGCGTGAAATGTCGCTGATCTACTACCCCAATCGTTCAGGCCTGGAGGACCGTGTGTTTCGTCTGCGCACGGGTAAATCCGCGTCCTCGACGCCGATGCCGCGCACTTTGCACCTGATCAGCAACGTGCGGATCTGCGAACTCGACGGCGGTGAACTGGAAGTGCGTCTGAACTGGCACACCTTGTTCTATCGCCTGGCCACGTCCGAGCAGTTCTACGGCCCCGCGACTTATCGCCTCAAGCCCCACGCCGACAGCTGGCTGATCACCCGCAAGCATGTCCTGCTGCTCAACGACACCATCAACTCGGTGCTCGATTTCTACCACCTCTGAAACCATGGAGACCGGGGCATGAACCACAAGGTCGCATTCAGCTTTGCCGACGGCAAAACACTGTTCTTTCCCGTACAACCCAACGAAATACTGCTCGACGCCGCCCTGCGCAACGGCATCAACATTCCTCTGGATTGCCGCGAAGGCGTCTGTGGAACGTGCCAGGGTCGCTGCGAATCGGGTGATTACAGCCAGGACTATGTGGATGAGGAAGCCCTCTCCGGACAGGACCTGCAACAACGCAAAATGCTCACCTGCCAGACCCGGGTGAAGTCTGACGCAGCGTTTTATTTCGATTTCGCTTCCAGCCTGTGCAACGCCTCGGGGCCCGAGCAACTCAGCGGGACGGTCATTGACGTTCAGCAGGTCTCGGCCAGCACGGCGATCCTGCATCTGGATCTCGGCTCGACAGGTCAGCTGGATTTCCTGCCGGGGCAATACGCCCGGCTGGTGATTCCGGGGACAAAGAGCAAACGCTCCTACTCGTTCGCCAACCGACCGAACAGCAGCCATCAGCTGCAATTCCTGATTCGCCTGCTGCCCGACGGGGTGATGAGCAACTACATTCGCGAACGCTGCCAGGTGGGCGACGAAATCGTCCTGGAGGCACCGTTGGGTGCCTTCTATCTGCGGCACGTCGCCAAGCCGCTGATCCTGGTGGCCGGCGGCACCGGGCTGTCCGCGCTGCTGGGCATGCTCGACGAACTGGCCGAGCACGGATGCGCGCAACCGGTGCATTTGTACTACGGCGTGCGGGACGCTGCCGATCTGTGCGAGCGAGCACGCATCGAGGCCTACGCCGAACGCATTCCGGGGTTTCGCTACACCGAAGTGGTCAGTGATCCATCGCCGCAATGGACGGGAAAGCGCGGCTACATTGCCGAGCATTTCGACGCCAGCGAACTGCGCGATGCGCCGGTCGATATGTACGTCTGCGGGCCCCCACCCATGGTCGAATCGATCAAGAGCTGGTTGCAGACCCAGGCACTGGACAGCGTGCAGCTGTATTACGAAAAGTTCACCGAGAGTAATATCTGACGTTTCATATCAGGCCTGACAACAATAACCAGAAGGGAACGAGATGGCGGATGAAATCTTGCAACAGGGCGAGCTCAAGCGAGGGTTGAAAAATCGGCATATTCAACTGATCGCTTTGGGCGGAGCGATTGGTACCGGGCTATTCCTGGGCTCCGCCGGCGTGCTCAAATCGGCCGGACCGTCGATGATCCTCGGTTATGCGATTGCCGGGTTCATCGCCTTCCTGATCATGCGCCAACTAGGCGAGATGATTGTCGAGGAACCGGTGGCCGGCTCTTTCAGTCACTTCGCCCACAAATATTGGGGCGGTTATGCCGGTTTCCTGTCCGGTTGGAACTACTGGGTGCTGTACGTGCTGGTGGGCATGGCCGAGCTGACGGCCGTCGGAAAATACGTACAGTTCTGGTGGCCGGAGATTCCCACCTGGGTCAGCGCGGCGGTGTTCTTTGTGCTGGTCAACCTGATCAACACGCTTAACGTCAAGATCTTCGGCGAGATGGAGTTCTGGTTCGCGATCATCAAGGTCGTGGCGATTATCGGCATGATTGCCCTGGGCTGCTACATGCTGTTCAGCGGCACCGGCGGCCCGCAAGCCTCGGTCAGTAATCTGTGGAGCCACGGCGGATTCTTCCCCAACGGCACCACCGGTTTGCTGATGTCGATGGCGTTCATCATGTTCTCCTTTGGTGGCCTGGAGCTGGTCGGCATCACCGCCGCCGAGGCCAGTGAGCCGAGGAAAGTAATTCCCAAGGCGATCAACCAGGTGGTTTATCGCGTGTTGATCTTCTACGTCGGCGCACTCACGGTGCTGCTTTCGCTGTACCCGTGGGATCAACTGCTGCAAACACTGGGCGCGTCCGGCGATGCCTACAGCGGCAGTCCATTCGTGCAGATCTTCTCGCTGATCGGCAGCGATACCGCCGCGCAAATCCTCAACTTCGTAGTGCTCACCGCGGCGCTCTCGGTCTACAACAGCGGCGTCTACTGCAACAGCCGCATGCTCTATGGCCTGGCGGAACAGGGCGACGCACCGAAATCGCTGATGAAGCTGAACAAACAAGGTGTGCCATTGCGCGCGCTGGGCATCTCCGCGTTGATCACGATGTTGTCCGTGCTGGTCAACTATCTCGCCCCGCATGAAGCGCTGGAGTTACTGTTCGCACTGGTGGTCGCCTCGCTGATGATCAACTGGACGCTGATCAGCCTGACCCACCTGAAGTTTCGCAAAGTCATGGGCCAGCAAGGCATCGTGCCGAGCTTCAAGTCGTTCTGGTTTCCCTTCAGCAATTACCTGTGCCTGGCGTTCATGGCCATGATCATTTGCGTGATGTGGATGATTCCGGGGATACGCGCCTCGGTCATCGCCATCCCGGTCTGGGTGTTGATCATCTACGTGTTCTATCGGATGCGTGTGGCAAGGGATCGGAGCTTGCCAGTGCCTCAATAATCCCGCGCTCAACAAAAAGCCCCGGCATTCAATGAATGCCGGGGCTTTTTTGTTTTCGGATGTCGCGTCCTGCTCTATGTAGCAGCTGGCGAAGCCTGCGTTCGACCGCGCAGCGGTCGCAATTCGGTGAGCACGATCTGCCTGAGGAAATGCAGGTACCCATTTCACGACCACTGCGTCCGAACGCGGCCCGAGCCGAACGCAGCCTTCGGCAGCTGCTACAAGGGATCAGCGCTTAGAGAGTGGAACGCACCCGCCACAACTCCGGGAACAGCACGGTATCGAGCATCTTGCGCAGGTAACCGACACCTTCAGTGCCGCCAGTGCCCGGTTGAAAGCCGATGATCCGCTCAACCGTGGTGACGTGCCGGAAGCGCCACTGACGGAACGAGTCCTCCAGATCAATGAACTTTTCGGCCAGTTGGTAGAGATCCCAATAACGCGAAGGATCTTTGTAGACTTCGCGCCAGGCGGCTTCGACAGAGGCGTCATGCACGGTAGGGCTGGTCGGATCACGCTCGAAGCGCTGCGGGTCGATCTTCAGACCGGCGCTGACCATCAAGCGAATCGCTTCGTCATACAGTGAAGGGGTGGCGATCGCCTTTTCGAGTTCCTGCAACAGCTCCGGACGATGGGCGTGAGGGCGCAACAGGGTCGCGCTTTTGTTGCCCAGAATGAACTCGATCTCACGGTACTGAAAGGACTGGAAACCCGACGATTGCCCCAGAAAGGGTCGTATCGAGTGGTACTCAGTCGGCGTCATGGTCGCCAGCACTGTCCAGGCATGCACCAACTGATCAAAAATCCGCGAGACCCGCGCCAGCATCTTGAAGGCCGGCGGCAGTTCTCCCAGTCGGAGGTGTTCGCGGGCGGCTTTAAGCTCGTGCAACATCAACTTCATCCACAGCTCGGACGTCTGGTGCTGGACGATGAACAGCATCTCGTTGTGGTCTGGAGACAAGGGGTGTTGGGCATTGAGAATACGCCCCAGGTCCAGGTAGTCGCCGTAGCTCATGGCGTCGGAAAAATTCAGCTCGGCGTTATGCCATTCCTCGGTCTGGCCGGCAGGTGAATAGGGACATTGGCTCATTGAGCAGGCTCCTGATGTTGCGATGTATTCAGTGGACGCAAAATGGCCCTCACCGGACTGGCGTCGAGATTGGCAAAGCGCAGCGGCAGTGCGATCAATTCATAGTCACCTTCCGGGACCTCATCGAGCACGATGCCTTCGAGAATGGCCATGCCGTGGCGGGCCACAGCGTTGTGCGAGTCCATGGTCTTGGATTGCTGCGGGTCCAGCGACGGCGTGTCGATACCGATCAAGCGCACGCCGAGACGGGCCAGCAGGTCGACGGTTTCCTTGGCGACGGCAGTGAAGTGCGGATCCCAGGTCGTCAGAGGCGCCTGTCGATAGGTGCGCAACAGGACGCGCTCGGGCAGGTTATGTAAACGGCCCTCAAGTTGCTCAGGGTGCACCAACTGGCCGCTGTCCAGGCAATGCAAAACCCGGCAAGGCCCGATGTAGACATCCAGCGACACATCGCCAATGGCGGCGCCGTCCGCGCTGTAGTGCAGCGGTGCATCGACATGAGCGCCAGTGTGCGGCGACAGCGTGATGCGCCCGACATTCACTGGGCACTCAGGGCCGAAGGTCCAGACGCGTTCCTCCTGAAAAGGCGTATCACCCGGCCAGGTCGGTGTTGCGGCACTCAAGGGCGGGCTGATGTCCCACCACGACATTGTTTTTTTCATTGCAAAGCTCTCGGCCTTTTCCGAAGTGAATGATACGAGTGATGCCTGTGCATGTTCTTGCAAATACGGTCGAAAATGCCTGGGGCTTTCGCACAAACTGCCAGGAAACGGCGGTTTATCGAGAGGAAATTTCAACGGGCCCATCGTCGGTTTCCAGCGCCGAGTCTTGTGTGGATGGACGACGGTCGCTGCGTTTCTGGATACCTCAATGTCGAGCACAGACAACTGGAGCCGCACCAAGCCCTATAGGGTGCGACTTCAGTTCCCCCTAACGCTCGGAGTCATCATGTCCGCACCGATTACCGTTCTTCGCGACACTCACCCGCTGCCAGTGCTCGACGCCTGCAAATGGGAAAAACTCGAAGGTGACCCGCACACCGTCAACCTCAACGCCTACACCAGCGAAGACGGCAGCAAGATCATGGGCACGTGGATTTGCACGCCGGGCAAGTGGTATGTGGAGTACGTGAAGTGGGAATACTGCGATTTCCGCGAGGGCTACTGCATCATTACCCCAGAAGGCAAGGAACCGATCCATCTGCGCGCGGGTGATATTTTCGTCATCGAGCCGGGGATGAAAGGCACGTGGGAAGTGGTTGAAACCGTACGTAAGTATTTCGTGTTCGCCTGATACAAAAAACCGGGAGATCACCCGACGTGATCTCCCGGTAAATGTCGATGCGTATCTGTAGGAGCAGCCGGTCGACGCTCGATTGCTCGCGAAATACTCGAGAGCGACGCGGGGTGTCAGGTTCTACGCGTTATCGTTAACGACCATCGCGAGCAAGCTGGCTCCTACTGCGGTTTGCGATAGCTGTTGATGATCGCAGAGAAGTCGTTACCCCCTTCCCCACGCAGGCTCATCGCCTGATACAACTGCTGAGCCACCGCGCCGAGCACCACCGGCTGGTGCGCCTGACGTGCCGCTTCAGTCGCCAGCCCCAGGTCCTTGAGCATCAGCTCGGCACCGAAACCGCCGGTATAGCCGCGCGAGGCCGGCGCCGTTTCGACGATGCCCGGCCACGGGTTGTACATTTCCGAACTCCAGCAACGCCCGGTGGAGCTGTTGATAATCCCGGCCAGCACGCCCGTGTCGATGCCTAGGGCATCGCCCAGCGCCATGGCTTCGCTGACGCCGACCATGGAAATCCCCAGCAGCAGGTTGTTGCAGATCTTGGCGATTTGCCCGGTGCCGACTTCACCGCAATGAACGATGTTGCGGCCCATTTGTGCCAGCACTGGTTGCAGGGTGGCAAACAGTTCAGGGGTGGCACCGACCATAAACGTCAGGGTTCCCGCCGCTGCGCCCCCCGTACCGCCGGAGACAGGCGCATCGGCCACGGCCACGCCTTGCTTGGCAGCCGCCGCGGCAACATCACGGGCCGTCTGCGGATCGATGGTGCTGCAATCCACTGCCGGTACGCCTTGGGCGATGCCCGCCAGCACGCCATCTTCACCCAGCCAGACGCTGCGCACATGCACGGCGGCCGGCAGCATGGTGATCACCAGTTCTGCGCCCTGAGCCGCTTCACGGGCCGAAGCGCTGATGCTGCCGCCCAGTTGCTCCAGCTCCGCCAGAACGGTTTTGTTCAAATCCACCAGGCGCAACGAATGGCCGGCCTTGATCAGGTTACGCGCCATCGGCGCGCCCATGTTACCGAGGCCGATAAAAGCGATTTTCATGTCCGGCTCCTTAACGCAAGTTGATGGTGGTGTTCACACCGTCGTTGACGCTGTCGTCATCGAACCAACGAGTGGTGACCGTCTTGGTCTGAGTGTAGAACTGCACCACTTGCTTGCCATACGGACCGAGGTCGCCGAGTTTGGAACCACGCGAACCGGTGAAGCTGAAGAACGGGACCGGCACCGGAATCGGGATGTTGATGCCCACTTGACCGACGTCGATTTCGTTCTGGAATTTACGCGCTGCCGCACCGCTCTGGGTGAACAGGCCCGTGCCATTGCCGAACGGGTTGGCGTTGACCAGTGCGATGGCCTCGTCGAGCGTGTTGACTTCCAGCACCACCAGCACCGGGCCGAAGATTTCCTGGGTGTAGATTTGCATTTCAGTGGTGACACCGGAGAACAGCGTCGGGCCGACAAAGTTGCCCTGCTCGTAACCTGGAACCGTGATGTCGCGACCGTCCAGTTCCAGTTTGGCGCCTTCCTTGATGCCGCTTTCGATCAAATCCAGAATTCGCGCCTTGGCACGCTTGGAAATCACCGGCCCCACATCAGTGCCCGCCTCGCTGCCGGCATTCACCTTGAGTTTCTGCGCCAGCGCTTTCAGGTCCGGCAGCCATTGCTTGGCCGCGCCCACCAACACCACGACAGACGTGGCCATGCAGCGTTGACCCGCAGCACCGAAACCGGCACCGACCAGCGCATTCAGCGCTTGTTCGCGATTGGCATCCGGCAACACCACAGCGTGGTTCTTCGCGCCCATCATCGATTGCACGCGCTTGCCATGTTTGCCGGCCAGGTCGTAGACGTGTGTACCGACGGCGGTCGAACCGACGAACGAAACAGCCTTGATGTCCTTGTGGGTGCAGAGCGCGTCCACCACATCCTTGCCGCCGTGAACGACGTTAAGCACGCCCGCCGGAACGCCAGCCTCGATCGCCAGTTCCACCAGCAGCATGGTCGACAGTGGGTCCTGTTCGGACGGCTTGAGTACGAAGGTGTTGCCGCAGGCGATGGCCATCGGGAACATCCACAGCGGAATCATGGCCGGGAAGTTGAACGGCGTGATGCCGGCGCAGACGCCGATTGGCTGACGCAGGGTGTGGGTATCGACACCGCCAGCGACGTTTTCGGCGAACTCGCCCATTTGCAGCGTGCCGATGGAGCAGGCGTGCTCGACGACTTCCAGGCCACGGAAAATATCGCCTTCAGCGTCGGCAATGGTTTTGCCCTGCTCGTTGCTGAGCACCACGGCGATGCGCTTGGAGTGTTCGCGGATCAACGCCTGAAGCTTGAGCATGATGCGCATGCGCGCGCCGATCGGCGTCAGCTTCCAGGTCTGGAAGGCGCGATGGGCGGCACTGATGGCGGCGTCGACTTCGGCGGCCGTGGCAAACGGAACCTTGGCCAACACTTGCTGGGTGGCCGGGTTGACGATGTCGTGCCATTCGGTGGTCTGGGACTCGACCCACTCGCCGTCGATCAACAGCTTGACCTTGTGCAGCGTGGTTTCGTTTGGCGTGAGCGATACGTTCATGGTGGGTCTCCTGGACGTTGTTCTTATTGAGAGAGCTATCTTGGGAGCCAAGGCGAGACAGTCGCCTTGAGATGAGGCGTGTGTCGCGAATTGGTTGTCGGACTGTTTTTGGAGTATAGATGTGCAAACTTCTAATAAGAACGCACATAAAAGCCGGTCCATCATGCAAAAAAACATCACATCCTTAGGCTCGCTGAATTGGGATGACCTCAAGTTTTTCCTTGAAGTCGCTCGCACCCGCAAGGCCAGCACCGCGGCCAAGCGCCTGTCGGTCGACTACACCACCGTGTCGCGGCGCATCAGCTCGCTGGAAGCGTCATTGGGCACTTTGCTGTTCGAGAAATCCCGGACCAGCGGTTTCGTCCTGACCGCCGAGGGCCAACGTCTGCTGGGTTACGCCGAGTCAATTGAGAGCACGCTGCACATGGCCTGCGAGCAAGTTTCCGGCTCCGGCGTCGCGTTGTCTGGCCATGTGCGGATGGGCTGCACCGAAGGCTTCGGCAGTTTTTTCATCACCCCACAACTGAGCCATTTCGTCGACGCCTACCCGGCGATCTCGGTGGACATCCTGCCGCTGCCGCACTTCATCAGCCTGTCCAAGCGTGAGGCGGACATCGTCATCGCGCTGGAGCGCCCGGAGCATGGCCCGTACGTCTGCTGCAAACTCTGCGACTACCGATTGCAGCTGTACGCGACACAGGATTATCTGGACAAGCACCCACCCATCCGCCGCCCGGCAGACTTGGGTAAACATTCATTCATTAGTTATGTCGACGATTTGGCGTTCAGCTCGGAGCTGCTGTACCTGGCAAACGTGCTGCCTGGCGCCAGCGCCAATCTGCGCAGCACCAGCGTGATTGCGCAGTTCGTGGCAGCGCAGCAAGGGCGATCGCTGGCGATCCTGCCGTGCTTCCTGGCGGCGCAGGATCCACGGCTGCTGCCAGTGCTGCCGGAAGAGATCAACATCACCCGGCAGTTCTGGATGTACTGCCGCGAGGACCTGAGGAAGCTCAAGCGGATTACCCTGTTGTGGGATTACATCAGGGAGGTCACAGAGCTGAATCGCCCGTTGTTGCTGGGCGAAACGCGGGATCTTCGGTTTGCAGACTCATAGTCAATCACCTGACTTGATGCCCTCTTCCAACTCCAGCATTAACCCGCTCAAGCGCTTGACCTTGCGCCGCACCGCCTCTTCGAACACTCCGGCACGAGGTTCGATCAATGTGAACCAGTCCTTGGCCCGAGTAATCCCGGTATAGATCAACTCCTTGGTCAGCACCGGGTTCAAGGCGTCCGGCAGAATCAACGCGGTGTGGGCAAACTCCGAGCCCTGGGATTTATGCACGGTCATGGCATACACGGTTTCGACATCGTTGAGCCGGCTCGGGAGCACAAAACGCACGCCGCCCTGACCATCGTTGCGCGGAAACGCCACACGCAGCACCTGCTTGCCCGGACTGTCACGTTCCGGCAATTTGAGGGCAATGCCGATGTCGCCATTCATCAAACCCAGCCCATAGTCGTTGCGGGTCATCAGCACTGGCCGACCTTCGTACCACTGCTGATCGCTATCGATCAGCCGGGCCTTGAGCAACGCGCCGGTCACTCGCTGATTCAAGCCTTCCACACCCCAGGGCCCTTTGCGTACGGCGCACAACAACTGGAACGTGTCGAAGGCTTGCAACACCTGACGTGCCCAATCGGCCCAGCGCGAATCATCGAGCGTGCAGTCGAGCGGCGGCCGCTCGCGTCGCAGCAGGCCCAGGTAATGCCGATACCCTTGCGGCCCATCGCCATGACCTTCGAGCAGCAAGCGCTCCAGTGCCCGATCCTGCTCCCCCTTGAGGGACAGTGAAAACACATCGCCATGGCTTCGAGCCGCCAACAACTTGCGAGCCTCCTCGGGCTGTTGCTGGTTCACCCAGCGTGCCAGTTGGCCAATGCCGCTGCCTTCGCCAAACCGGCGCGAGTGGCGCAGCATCACGACTTGCTGGGCCAGTGGATGCGTGCCGTCGGTGTCTTCATGCAAACCACTGGAAACCAGGCTTTCTCCGCTGACCGACTCCAGCCACTGGCGAGTCTGCGGGCTGTACCAGCCGGCCTCGGCGTCGCGACACAGATCGCCCAGCACAGCGCCCGCTTCGACCGATGCCAATTGATCCTTGTCACCAAGCAGCACCAGACGGGCATGGGCCGGCATCGCGTCGAGAAGATTGGCCATCATTTCCAGATCGATCATCGAGGCTTCGTCCACCACCAGTACATCCAGCGGCAAGCGATTACCCGCGTGGTGACGAAAGTGCCGGGTACCAGGACGACTGCCGAGCAGACGGTGCACGGTGGTGACGTCAGACGGTATTTTGTCTCGTATGGCTTCAGTGACTTTGAGTGTCCGGACTTGCTGACTGATGGACTCCGTCAGCCGTGCTGCAGCTTTGCCGGTGGGCGCAGCAAGCCGTATGCGCAGCGGTTTGCCAGCCTCTACCGCCGGCGCCTGGAGCAACGCCAGCAAACGCACGACCGTGGTGGTCTTGCCGGTTCCCGGGCCTCCGGTGACGATACTGAAGGCGCTACGGGTCGCCAGGGCACAGGCGAGTTTCTGCCAGTCAATTACTTCGCCGGGTTTGGCTGGGCCGAACAAACCGGTCAGGCGCTGGGGCAAATCAGTGGGGGCTGTTTCGTGCTCCGCCAGGCGCTGGCGCAGCGAGTTGTCGATGCGCCGTTCGTAAGCCCAGTAACGGCGCAGGTACAGGCGCTTGCCCGATAACACCAAGGGCCGGTGCTGCGCCGCATCACGACTGTCGGCCGCCAAAGCGACCAGGCTGCTGCTGGCCAATACCTTGCACCAATGAGCGCCCTCCAGCGCTTCAAGCAATTGCGATGGCAGCAGCATCGCGCCGCTTTGCACATCACCTTCAGGTGGTAACGACAGGGCGAAGTCCGGCGCTTTCAACGTTTCGAACAAATCCAGGCAGACGTGGCCGTGACCCAGTTGGTGACTGGTCAATGCCGCCGCCAGCAGCACCAGCGGATCATCGTCAGGGGCGAGTTCATGAAGAAAGGCAACGAAGGCTTTGTCCAGCGACCGAAGCCAACCGCGCTCGACCCATCGCGTGAGTAATATCAACAAGTCATCGGCGCGACTCAACGGAGTCAGGTCCGCCAGGCTTTCGCTCGCCAAAGGCGTGGGCAGCAAATCGGCGAAGGTGCGACTCATAGCAGTACTCCCTGTTCCCAGACGGGTTCAACCTTGGGTTCTGGCTTGCCTTGGAACAACCGGTCCAGACGTTCGATCAGCTCTTTTGGAGGTCGGACGAAATACACACCCTGGCTGGGTGCGCGCGTACCACGCAGAAACAGGTACATCGCCCCCCCGACATGCCGGTCGTAATCGTAATCGACCAATCGCGCCTTGAGCTGTCGATGCAGGGCCAACAGGTACAGCACGTATTGCAGGTCGTAACGGTTGTCGAGTATCGACTGTTCCATGGCCTGCTCGGTGTAGGCCGCATCGTCAACGCCCAGCCAGTTGGATTTGTAGTCAGCGACGTAATAGCGACCGTCGTGTTCGAACGTCAGGTCGATAAAGCCCTTGAACATGCCATTGAGCAAGACCGGCTCTGCAGACACCCGGGCCACGCCGTTGTGGGTGTATTGGCGCACCAGTTCATCGAGCTTAAGGACATCAACTTTGTGGCTGGCGAACCAGAACTCCATCTCGACCCGGCATTGGGTCAACTGCTCGAACACCACGGGCGTGTGCTCTGCGCCGATGTGCAACGGGGATTTGAGCAGATGCTGCAGCCATTCGCTCAACGTGGTGATCCAGCCTTCCCAGCCGCGGCGATTGCAGCGCCGGCCAACGGCGTCTTCGACGGCTTTCGGCGTAACGGCAAAACCTTCGTTACCGGCCCATTCAAGCAAGCCGTGAAGGAAGGTCCCAGGGTTCGGGCCACGAGGGAATCGATGGATATCCGCACCGCCTGCCAGTACTTCTCGTGGCGCTTGCGGGTCGAGGCGTTCGTCATCAAAGAGCTTTTGCGCTTGCGGGCTTTCAGGGGCTTCATCGGTACTCACACTCAGACGGTCACCGATGCGCAAGGCACTGTAAGAGGCAATCCACCAGTTTTCACTGGCCTTGCGTTTGGGGACCAGCGGAGCCAGCAAGGCGGCTTCGTTACGCGGCGGATGATAATCCTCGGCGCTCGCTTCAGGCATTTCACTGCAGTTCAGCGCTGGACAGTCCTGCTGCAGGTCCTCCAGCCAACGCTTCAAACCAGCCGACTCGGCCAATGCAGCGCCGCCGCCGAGCAAATAACCCAATGCTGACAAATGCAGCACCGAGCTGTTGTTACTACCGCGCTTGAGGTCTGTCACTCCGAGCCAACAAGCGTGTTGTGCTCGGGTCAGCGCCACATATAACAAGCGCAGGTCCTCGGCCAGACGCTCATCGTCAGCCAGGGTGATCAACTCGGCCGTCGGCTTCAACGTCACTTGGGCTTTGCCGGTGGAATCGTGGTAATGCAACGGCAGTCGGCTGCCATCTACCGGCTTCGCCGAGCAGATGAAGGGCAGAAACACCAAGGGATACTCAAGCCCCTTGGACTTGTGAATGGTCACGACTTTGACCAGTTGCTCGTCGCTCTCCAGACGCAGGATCTGCTCTTCGCCTGCCTGACCGGACAGCGCCAGATGCTCGGACAAATGTCGGATCAGCGCCTGCTCGCCATCGAGTTCGGCAGACGCCTGTTGCAGCAATTCGGACAGGTGCAGCAGGTTGGTCAACACCCGCTCGCCATCGCTACGCGCGATCAATGCCTGGGGTAGCTGAAAGTCATGCAGAAGGCGTCGCAGCATCGGCAATACGCCCTGCTTGCGCCACAGTTCGCGGTAACCGCGGAACTGCATGACCCGCGCTTCCCAGGCCAACTCGTCCTGATTCAGCTGTTCCAGTTCAGTCAGCGACAGGTTCAACGTGATACAGGCCAACGCGGCGCGCAGCGGACGCTCGACATCCGGCTCGGCACAGGCTTTCAGCCAGGTCAGCACATCGTGGGCTTCCTGGGCGGCGAACACTGAGTCCTTGTCCGACAAATAAACGCTACGCACGCCGCGAGCAGACAGTTCGCCCCGCACGGCCTGCGCCTCTTTGCCATCGCGTACGAGGATGGCGATATCCGAGGGCAACAGCCCCCTGAAATCTTTGCCGTCCTGTATGAAACCTGCCCGACCTTGTTGCCCACCGTTAAGCAACGCCGTGATTTCACTGGCGCAGCTGGCGGCCAATTGTTGTCGGTACACCGCGCCGGACAATGGCTGCTCGGCGGACAGATGCCAGACGTTCAGCGCAGGCACAACCTGACCAGCAATGTGCAGGGCTTCTTTGCGTCCCTGGGAGGCGACGGGCAGAAACGGTACCGGGTTCTCGCCATTCTTTTCGCGAAACAGGAATGCGCCACGCCCCACCGCACGAGCCTCGGCACGCTCGAAAACATGGTTCACCGCATTGACCATGCCATGACTGGAACGGAAGTTGGTGCCCAGGGTATGTAGACGGCCAGCGGTCGCCTGTCGGGCGCGCAGGTAGGTATAGATGTCGGCGCCGCGAAAGGCGTAAATCGCTTGTTTCGGATCACCGATCAGGAACAGACCACCCTCGGTATTGTTGTCTTCGATGCGATAAATGCTCTCGAAGATCCGGTACTGCACCGGATCGGTGTCCTGGAACTCATCGATCAGCGCGACCGGAAATTGCTCGCGGATCAGGGTTGCCAGACGCTCACCGCCATCGGCCTGTAGCGCTGCATCGAGGCGCAGCAGCATGTCATCGAAGCCCATTTCTGCGCGGCGACGTTTTTCCTCTTCGAACCGCGCCCCCACCCAATGGGCAGCGTGTTGCAGCACCGCAGCATCAGGTGTCGGCAATTCATCGAGACTCGCCTTGAGGCCGGGCATCGCGTCCAATCCTGGATGATTCGGGACCTCGCCCTTCTTCCAGGCTTCAGCCATGCCATCGGGGGTCAGGCGAGTGAAGCCAGTACCGATATCCAGTTGTTCGAGGGATTCGTCCTCGGCCCAGGCTTTTATTTTTTCGAACCAGGGCTCGAAATAGCGCGCCTGCATCTTGCGACCGTCGACGCTCTTGCTCGCAACTCCCTCGTGACAGATGGCAAGCAGCTCATCCGCCCACTGACGCCAAGGCATCTTGAGCTCAAGCAACGCCGCGCGTCGCTCCAGCAGACACTCAGTGATCAGCTCAGCGGGTTCTTTGCCTTCGCCGCTATCCCGTTCACTGGCGAACAAACCCCGTATTCGTGGTAGCAGGGCGGCCGGGCCGCCCCAATTGCCGCGCACCCAGTTCAGCGCATCGCCTTGCATCGGATAACAAAACAATCGCCAGTAATCGCGCAGGACCTCACCCAGTAAATCACTGTGATCGGTTTCCAGGGTTTGAGTAAACAGACTGCCACTGTCGAACGCGTGCTCGCGCAACATGCGCTGACACCAACTGTGGATGGTCGAGACGGCGGCTTCGTCCATCCACTGTGCCGCGATGTCCAGTCGATTTGCACAACCGGACCATTGCTCCGGAAGGTACTGCTCCCGAAGTTCGGCAATCAGGCCATCGGGCGCCGACGTTTCATCTCGAAAAAACCGTGCCGCCTCGGCCAAACGTGTACGGATACGTTCGCGCAGCTCCTTGGTCGCCGCATCGGTAAACGTCACGACGAGGATCTGCGGCGGTAACAGCTCGCGTCCGAAACCGCTCGACTCGCCGCCGTGCCCCAGGACCAGACGCAGATAAAGCGCGGAGATGGTGAAGGTCTTGCCGGTCCCGGCACTTGCTTCGATCAGTTGGCTGCCGCGCAGCGGGAATGCCAGCGCCAGAGGTGCTTTCGTGGTCATGGGCGCGCCTCCTCGCTGGTCAATGAACGCCAAGGGGCTTCAAGCAGCGGACGATACAATGCGTCGCACCAGCCGGGGAACGTCTCATCCGCAACCAGAGTGTCGTAGTCGGCGAACTGCCGTGCGAGTGCCGTGCTTTCACGACGTTCACCCTCCGTATTCACGCCATCGCCTTCATAGGCTTTACGGGCGGCCGCTTCGGCTTTGACCGGATCGGTTTGGCCAAGCCACGCGAACGCTGTTTTCACGGCAATCGGCAGTGGTTGGCGCATGCCCGTTTGCCAGGCCATTAACAGGTCACCCAGAATCCGCAGCGCTGCCCCCTCCTCAATCGGACCGAGCAGCAGACTGTCGTCACTGGCAACCAATGCGGTGGTCATCGCCATACCGCTGGCGCAGGCCACCAGATGATTGACCCAGGGCCGCGTCAGGCGATGCCATTTACGAGACTTGATCGAGCCGATGCTGTTCGGGATGGTAGTGACCGATAACAAACGGCCATCAGCTCGTTGATGCAGACCACTGAGCCAACCTTCCAGCTGCAGCCCCTGCAATTCCAGGTTCACTGGCAGCGCACTGGTGAGCGGTGTTGGCCATAACGCCAAGAGCTGCTGATAGCGATGCAGCAGATCTGGCAGCGGTTCAATCAACTCTCGCTGAAGGCATTCACCAAAACCGGCCATCGGTAGCAACCCGCTGTGTTGCAGGCGTTTTGCCTGTGCCTCCAGTGCCTGATCGATGTCATCCAGACTTCCCAGCGCAGCTCCAAGCAGACTGTCGCTGAGGCTATAGCGCTGCAACGCGTCGAGTACGAATGGCTCTTCATCAGCCAACGGCGCCTCAGCCACTTCGAAGAACACCTTCAGCCGCTGGCTGAAGAAATGTCGAACCGGATTACGCAGAAAATCCTGCAGTTGACCGAGACTGAGCGGCTCGTCCTGGACGTAGGGAACGAGGCGCTCGGTATCAGTCGTTTGCTCAGCGGTTTGATGGAGTACTTGCCACTCATTGGCGTAGCTGAACAAGGCATCGGCTTCATGGAAGTAGCGGGCGCTAAATGGCTGCAGCGGGTGTTCCTGAGTCATGGCCTCCAGTAAATCTTCGTCGACGTCGTGCAATCGCCAGCCGCTGGCGAGGTGGTCACGCAATTGACCGATCAATACCGATGCAGGACGCTCGCTGTTGTCGCGAATGCTACGACCGACCCAGCTGATATAGAGCTGGTCGCGAGCCGACAATAGGGCTTCCAACAGCAGGTAGCGGTCATCTTCGCGTCGCGAGCGATCACCAGGGCGGTAATCACTGCCCATGAGATCGAAGTCCAAAGGTGGTTGCGCGCGCGGGTAATCGCCGTCATTCATACCGAGCAGGCAGACCAGTTTGAAAGGGATCGCACGCATGGGCATCAGGGTGCAGAAATTCACCGCTCCAGCCAGGAAACGCTGGGACAGTCGGCCTTGATCAAGACCGGCCAGCCAAGCCTCACGGACCACCGTCAACGACAATTCTTCCTGCAGGCTTACTGACTCACAGGTCTCAAGCCAGGTTTCGCGTAACGCTTCGAGTTGAGCCAGCAAGTAGTCGTCGTGCTCGTTACTGGCCTGGAAGAACAACTGCACCAACGCTTGCAATCGCAAGCTCCATTGCTTGGGTGGCGCAGGTCGAGCGAGTTCTTTATGAGCAATCTCAAGAGCGTTGAGCAGTGCGACCAAAGGACCTATCAGCGCAGCGTCCAGTCCCCCGATCTCGTCGTAGGGCTCGATACCTTCGCAAGCACCCGCGCTACCTACCGCATAACCGAGCAGCATCCTTCGCAGACCGAAACGCCAACTGTTTTGCTCCAGTGCCTCAGGCAGCCCGAGGCCTTCGCGCTGCTCCGCGTTCATACCCCAGCGAATGCCAGCGCCTTCGATCCAGCGGTGCAGTGTCGGTAGATCTCGCTCCTCAACACCAAACCTGGCACGTAGTGCGGGAACGTCCAGCAGGTCGAGGATTTCGCTGACGGGGAAACGACTGTCAGGCAACTTGAGCAGATGTTCGACAGCGATCAGAAGCGGGTCACGGCCGCGCTGGCCCTGGTCTGCGAGCGTGAAGGGAATGAATCGCGGGTCATGACGCTCCAGCTGGCCAAATACCGCACGAATATGCGGTGCATAACTGTCGATGTCCGGGACCATCACGATGATGTCGCGAGGTCTTAGGTCTGGATTAGCGCTGAAGCGTGCGAGCAATTGATCGTGGAGCACCTCCACTTCGCGCTGAGCGCTGTGGACGATGTGAAAACGGATCGATTCGTCACGCTTCAAATCGACAGCCGGCCAGCGCTCGCGTGTTTCATTCAGGGGACGCAATTCAAGAATGTCGTCCTGCAGTTGGTTGAGCATGTTCTGTGGCTGGCTGTCGCTGAACAAGTCTATGCGCCCGTCACGAAATGCCGAGCGATAGCTGTTGGGATCGTCGTAGCTGTCGAGCAGATTGATGTAGTCGCGCCCTTGCTTACCCCAAGCCGCCAAGAGCGGATGGGCGTGCTGATGGAGGGTCTGCGGATCAAGTGCAGCGGGCATGCCGCTCTTGCGGGCCTGGCGTTTGTATTGATGTCGCAGCAGGTCTTTATCGGCGACGATGTCCGCCCAGTGGTGACGACACGGGTTATGGACACAAAGCAAAACCTGGCTGAATCGGGCCAGTCCGGCGAGTGCTTCCAGGGCTTGAGCCGGCAGAGAAGAAATACCGAAAACGATCACCCTTGAAGGCAACCCCTTGGGCGCCACGTCGAGGCTATTGATGCGTTCGATAAACCGCTGGTGGACGCCGGCACGGCTCTGCGCCATGCCTTGCTCCCCCACGTCCAGCAACAGCGCCCGCCACAACTCTGCCTGCCAGCAGTTCGCAGGGGTCAGGGGCTTTGTTTCGCCTCTGCCATTGCGTAACTGATGACGACCGTCTGCCCAGTCTTCTAGCCAGTCAGCCCGATACACCTGATATTGGTCGAACAAATCCGCCAGTCGCTCAGCCAACTGATAGCGTTTGCGCAAATCACTGTCGTTGGTAAGGAAGCGTTGCAGAGGTTCGAAGTGCGGTTGATTGATCAACTGAGGAAGCAGACGCATCAGACGCCAGGTCAGCGGAGCTTTATCGAGCAAGGATTTGACCGGAATCTCATCACGTCCAAGCACCATGCGATAGAGCTGCCACATGAAACTGCCCGGTAACTGCACGTCGATGGCGGCGGCTATTCCGCAGCCGCCCATGTCGTCATCCCCTGGGTCTTCAGCCAGCGCCAGTTTCAGCCATTGAGCGATACCATTGCTCTGCACCAGCGCAATTTCATTTTCCAATGGAGCCAACGGGTAGCGCCGCATCCAGCTGATTACCAGGCTGCGCAACTCGTCCAGGCGATTGCCATGAACCACCATAAAACCAGCACTGAGGGACGTCGCGTCCGGCATAAAGGCTTCCTTGGAAAAATACAAAAGCTAGGGCCGAACCTTAGCATTGTCGGGAGACCGTGACAGCGGAGAGGCGTCCGGTATTGCTGTACGAACTTTCCTGCGGGCAAAACAAAACCCCTACCTGCATACGCAGATAGGGGTTTCGGAATTTAATCTTGACGATGACCTACTCTCACATGGGGAAACCCCACACTACCATCGGCGATGCATCGTTTCACTGCTGAGTTCGGGATGGGATCAGGTGGTTCCAATGCTCTATGGTCGTCAAGAAATTCGGGAGCCAGGTCGTTTTCTCTTGCGAGATCACGCTCCAGCGAATGGGTATGTGATAGATCTCGGTGTTTTGTGAGCAGCTCGAACTTTCGGTTCGTTTCGTCTTCACACACCGCAATCTGGTGCTCTTTCGCTTTTCAGCTCGAAGCCTGCAAATTGCTTGGGTGTTATATGGTCAAGCCTCACGGGCAATTAGTATTGGTTAGCTCAACGCCTCACAGCGCTTACACACCCAACCTATCAACGTCGTAGTCTTCGACGGCCCTTCAGGGGACTCAAGGTCCCAGTGAGATCTCATCTTGAGGCTAGTTTCCCGCTTAGATGCTTTCAGCGGTTATCTATTCCGAACATAGCTACCCGGCAATGCCACTGGCGTGACAACCGGAACACCAGAGGTTCGTCCACTCCGGTCCTCTCGTACTAGGAGCAGCCCCTCTCAAATCTCAAACGTCCACGGCAGATAGGGACCGAACTGTCTCACGACGTTCTAAACCCAGCTCGCGTACCACTTTAAATGGCGAACAGCCATACCCTTGGGACCGGCTTCAGCCCCAGGATGTGATGAGCCGACATCGAGGTGCCAAACACCGCCGTCGATATGAACTCTTGGGCGGTATCAGCCTGTTATCCCCGGAGTACCTTTTATCCGTTGAGCGATGGCCCTTCCATACAGAACCACCGGATCACTAAGACCTACTTTCGTACCTGCTCGACGTGTCTGTCTCGCAGTCAAGCGCGCTTTTGCCTTTATACTCTACGACCGATTTCCGACCGGTCTGAGCGCACCTTCGTACTCCTCCGTTACTCTTTAGGAGGAGACCGCCCCAGTCAAACTACCCACCATACACTGTCCTCGATCCGGATAACGGACCTGAGTTAGAACCTCAAAGTTGCCAGGGTGGTATTTCAAGGTTGGCTCCACGCGAACTGGCGTCCACGCTTCAAAGCCTCCCACCTATCCTACACAAGCAAATTCAAAGTCCAGTGCAAAGCTATAGTAAAGGTTCACGGGGTCTTTCCGTCTAGCCGCGGATACACTGCATCTTCACAGCGATTTCAATTTCACTGAGTCTCGGGTGGAGACAGCGCCGCCATCGTTACGCCATTCGTGCAGGTCGGAACTTACCCGACAAGGAATTTCGCTACCTTAGGACCGTTATAGTTACGGCCGCCGTTTACCGGGGCTTCGATCAAGAGCTTCGCGTTAGCTAACCCCATCAATTAACCTTCCGGCACCGGGCAGGCGTCACACCCTATACGTCCACTTTCGTGTTTGCAGAGTGCTGTGTTTTTAATAAACAGTCGCAGCGGCCTGGTATCTTCGACCGGCATGGGCTTACGCAGTAAATGCTTCACCCTCACCGGCGCACCTTCTCCCGAAGTTACGGTGCCATTTTGCCTAGTTCCTTCACCCGAGTTCTCTCAAGCGCCTTGGTATTCTCTACCCAACCACCTGTGTCGGTTTGGGGTACGGTTCCTGGTTACCTGAAGCTTAGAAGCTTTTCTTGGAAGCATGGCATCAACCACTTCGTCACCCAAAGGGTAACTCGTCATCAGCTCTCGGCCTTAGACTCCCGGATTTACCTAAGAGTCCAGCCTACCACCTTAAACTTGGACAACCAACGCCAAGCTGGCCTAGCCTTCTCCGTCCCTCCATCGCAATAACCAGAAGTACAGGAATATTAACCTGTTTTCCATCGACTACGCTTTTCAGCCTCGCCTTAGGGACCGACTAACCCTGCGTCGATTAACGTTGCGCAGGAAACCTTGGTCTTTCGGCGTGGGTGTTTTTCACACCCATTGTCGTTACTCATGTCAGCATTCGCACTTCTGATACCTCCAGCAAGCTTCTCAACTCACCTTCACAGGCTTACAGAACGCTCCTCTACCGCATCACCTAAGTGATACCCGTAGCTTCGGTGTATGGTTTGAGCCCCGTTACATCTTCCGCGCAGGCCGACTCGACTAGTGAGCTATTACGCTTTCTTTAAAGGGTGGCTGCTTCTAAGCCAACCTCCTAGCTGTCTAAGCCTTCCCACATCGTTTCCCACTTAACCATAACTTTGGGACCTTAGCTGACGGTCTGGGTTGTTTCCCTTTTCACGACGGACGTTAGCACCCGCCGTGTGTCTCCCATGCTCGGCACTTGTAGGTATTCGGAGTTTGCATCGGTTTGGTAAGTCGGGATGACCCCCTAGCCGAAACAGTGCTCTACCCCCTACAGTGATACATGAGGCGCTACCTAAATAGCTTTCGAGGAGAACCAGCTATCTCCGAGCTTGATTAGCCTTTCACTCCGATCCACAGGTCATCCGCTAACTTTTCAACGGTAGTCGGTTCGGTCCTCCAGTTAGTGTTACCCAACCTTCAACCTGCCCATGGATAGATCGCCCGGTTTCGGGTCTATTCCCAGCGACTAGACGCCCTATTAAGACTCGCTTTCGCTACGCCTCCCCTATTCGGTTAAGCTCGCCACTGAAAATAAGTCGCTGACCCATTATACAAAAGGTACGCAGTCACCCAACAAAGTGGGCTCCCACTGCTTGTACGCATACGGTTTCAGGATCTATTTCACTCCCCTCTCCGGGGTTCTTTTCGCCTTTCCCTCACGGTACTAGTTCACTATCGGTCAGTCAGTAGTATTTAGCCTTGGAGGATGGTCCCCCCATATTCAGACAAAGTTTCTCGTGCTCCGTCCTACTCGATTTCATGACTAAGAGATTTTCGCGTACAGGGCTATCACCCACTATGGCCGCACTTTCCAGAGCGTTCCGCTAATCTCAAAGCCACTTAAGGGCTAGTCCCCGTTCGCTCGCCACTACTAAGGGAATCTCGGTTGATTTCTTTTCCTCAGGGTACTTAGATGTTTCAGTTCCCCTGGTTCGCTTCTTAAGCCTATGTATTCAGCTTAAGATACCTAACTTATGTTAGGTGGGTTCCCCCATTCAGACATCTCCGGATCAAAGTCTGTTTGCCGACTCCCCGAAGCTTTTCGCAGGCTACCACGTCTTTCATCGCCTCTGACTGCCAAGGCATCCACCGTATGCGCTTCTTCACTTGACCATATAACCCCAAGCAATCTGGTTATACTGTGAAGACGACATTCGCCGAAAATTCGCAATTACTCACAAATTTTACCTTAGCCTGATCCGTTACCAGTGAAAGTAACGTTCAGTCTATCTTTCTATCACATACCCAAATTTTTAAAGAACGATCTAATCTTAAAGATCAGAAATCAACATTCACCATCGTCACGATGGAATGCTCATTTCTAAGCTTTACAATCCAGAAGCAGTTAGTGGTGGAGCCAAACGGGATCGAACCGTTGACCTCCTGCGTGCAAGGCAGGCGCTCTCCCAGCTGAGCTATGGCCCCGTATTTCTACAGGCGTTTCCCACACAAAATTGGTGGGTCTGGGCAGATTCGAACTGCCGACCTCACCCTTATCAGGGGTGCGCTCTAACCAACTGAGCTACAGACCCAATTTCGGGCTGCTTCTTATCGTCTTCTTCAATGAATCAAGCAATTCGTGTGGGAACTTATGGAGCAGCTGATGTCGTCGATTAAGGAGGTGATCCAGCCGCAGGTTCCCCTACGGCTACCTTGTTACGACTTCACCCCAGTCATGAATCACACCGTGGTAACCGTCCTCCCGAAGGTTAGACTAGCTACTTCTGGTGCAACCCACTCCCATGGTGTGACGGGCGGTGTGTACAAGGCCCGGGAACGTATTCACCGCGACATTCTGATTCGCGATTACTAGCGATTCCGACTTCACGCAGTCGAGTTGCAGACTGCGATCCGGACTACGATCGGTTTTCTGGGATTAGCTCCACCTCGCGGCTTGGCAACCCTCTGTACCGACCATTGTAGCACGTGTGTAGCCCAGGCCGTAAGGGCCATGATGACTTGACGTCATCCCCACCTTCCTCCGGTTTGTCACCGGCAGTCTCCTTAGAGTGCCCACCATTACGTGCTGGTAACTAAGGACAAGGGTTGCGCTCGTTACGGGACTTAACCCAACATCTCACGACACGAGCTGACGACAGCCATGCAGCACCTGTCTCAATGTTCCCGAAGGCACCAATCCATCTCTGGAAAGTTCATTGGATGTCAAGGCCTGGTAAGGTTCTTCGCGTTGCTTCGAATTAAACCACATGCTCCACCGCTTGTGCGGGCCCCCGTCAATTCATTTGAGTTTTAACCTTGCGGCCGTACTCCCCAGGCGGTCAACTTAATGCGTTAGCTGCGCCACTAAGAGCTCAAGGCTCCCAACGGCTAGTTGACATCGTTTACGGCGTGGACTACCAGGGTATCTAATCCTGTTTGCTCCCCACGCTTTCGCACCTCAGTGTCAGTATCAGTCCAGGTGGTCGCCTTCGCCACTGGTGTTCCTTCCTATATCTACGCATTTCACCGCTACACAGGAAATTCCACCACCCTCTACCATACTCTAGCTCGACAGTTTTGAATGCAGTTCCCAGGTTGAGCCCGGGGATTTCACATCCAACTTAACGAACCACCTACGCGCGCTTTACGCCCAGTAATTCCGATTAACGCTTGCACCCTCTGTATTACCGCGGCTGCTGGCACAGAGTTAGCCGGTGCTTATTCTGTCGGTAACGTCAAAACAATTACGTATTAGGTAACTGCCCTTCCTCCCAACTTAAAGTGCTTTACAATCCGAAGACCTTCTTCACACACGCGGCATGGCTGGATCAGGCTTTCGCCCATTGTCCAATATTCCCCACTGCTGCCTCCCGTAGGAGTCTGGACCGTGTCTCAGTTCCAGTGTGACTGATCATCCTCTCAGACCAGTTACGGATCGTCGCCTTGGTGAGCCATTACCTCACCAACTAGCTAATCCGACCTAGGCTCATCTGATAGCGCAAGGCCCGAAGGTCCCCTGCTTTCTCCCGTAGGACGTATGCGGTATTAGCGTCCGTTTCCGAGCGTTATCCCCCACTACCAGGCAGATTCCTAGGCATTACTCACCCGTCCGCCGCTCGCCACCAGGTACAAGTACCCGTGCTGCCGCTCGACTTGCATGTGTTAGGCCTGCCGCCAGCGTTCAATCTGAGCCATGATCAAACTCTTCAGTTCAAACATCTTTGGGTTTTTAAGAAACCCTAAACTTGGCTCAGCAATCGTTGGTTACATCTTTGATTTCTCGCGGAGTAACTTGTGATGCTGATAATCTTGTTGACCATCAGTCTGACTCCACAAGCACCCACACGAATTGCTTGATTCAGTTGTTAAAGAGCGGTTGGTTGAGTCTTTCGTCTCGACCGAGGCGCGCATTCTACAGCAGCCTCTGTTGCTGTCAAGCGGTTATTTTCCGAAGCTTTCAAAGTTTCCTTTGTAACTTCAACCACTTGCGCTTTCGATCTCTCGTTAGCGGGAGGCGAATTCTACAGCGTTACTCGCTGCTGTCAACACCTCTTTTTCAACTCCTTGCGCGCTTCGATGACCTGAAGCAACTTGCTGCCGAAAACTGCGTAACTCATTGTTTACCAAGGAGTTTTCCGTTTCGACTGCGCCGGAAGTGGGGCGAATTATAGACGTCTGGAATCTGCCGTCAACACCTATCTTCACAATTCTGTCATCTAGGTTAGAAAACCCCGGAAACGCGAAGGCCGGCGCCCCTTTCACAAAGGGTGCCGGCCTTCTTCCCAGCTACTTATAAGCTACTTACAAGCTAGGGAACGCGAATTGCGACGCTTCATGGCTCGCGCGCTGCGGCCAGCGCTGAGTGATGGCCTTGCGACGGGTATAGAAACGCACGCCATCCGGACCATAAGCATGCAAGTCGCCAAACAACGAACGCTTCCAGCCACCGAAGCTGTGATAAGCCACTGGCACCGGCAGGGGCACGTTAACGCCGACCATGCCGACTTCGATTTCGTCGCAGAACAACCGCGCCGCTTCCCCGTCACGGGTAAAGATGCAGGTGCCGTTGCCGTACTCGTGATCGTTAATCAGCTGCATCGCCTCTTCCAGGCTGTTGACCCGAACGACACACAGCACCGGCCCGAAGATCTCTTCTTTATAGATGCGCATTTCTGGCGTGACGTTATCGAACAGGCAGCCGCCCAGGAAGAAGCCGTCCTCATGACCGGCCACGATCAGACCACGACCATCGACCACCAACGAAGCACCGGCAGCAACGCCGTCTTCTATATAGCCACTGACTTTGTCGCGAGCCTGACCGGAAACCAGTGGCCCCATGTCCAGACCACACGTCGTCCCGGCGCCGATTTTCAACGCCTTGATCTGCGGAGTCAGTTTGGCCACCAACGCATCCGCCACCTGATCACCCACGCACACGGCCACCGAGATCGCCATGCAACGCTCACCGCAAGAACCATAAGCGGCGCCCATCAATGCGCTGACCGCGTTATCCAGATCCGCATCCGGCATCAGCACTGCATGGTTCTTCGCGCCGCCCAGTGCCTGAACGCGCTTGCCGCGCTTGGTGCCTTCGGCGTAGATGTACTCGGCAATCGGCGTCGAACCGACAAAGCTCAGCGCTTTGACTTCCGGTGCTTCGATCAGTGCGTCCACCGCAGCCTTGTCACCATGCACGACGCTCAGCACGCCTTTAGGCAGACCGGCCTCGATCAACAACTGAGCAATCAGCAGCGTCGAGCTTGGATCACGCTCGGACGGCTTGAGGATGAAGCAGTTGCCGCAGACGATCGCCAGCGGATACATCCACAGCGGCACCATCGCCGGGAAGTTGAACGGTGTAATACCGGCAACCACACCCAGCGGCTGGAAGTCCGACCAGGCATCAATGTTCGGGCCGACGTTACGGCTGTATTCGCCCTTGAGGATTTCCGGCGCCGCGCAAGCGAACTCAACGTTCTCGATGCCGCGTTTCAGTTCGCCTGCCGCATCTTCCAGCGTCTTGCCGTGTTCTTCGCTGATCAGCTGAGCGATACGCGCCTCGTTCTGTTCCAGTAATTGCTTAAAGCGAAACATCACCTGCGCACGCTTGGCCGGCGGCGTGTTGCGCCAGGCCGGAAACGCAGCTTTAGCCGAGTCGATAGCTTTCTGAATGGTTTCGCGGCTGGCCAATGGCAGCTTGTGTATCACCTGGCCGGTAGACGGGTTGAACACGTCGGCCGTGCGACCTTCTTCGGTCACCAGTTCGCCATTGATCAAATGCGGGATAAGGCTCATGCGGGGCTCCTGAAAAGTTGTCCACAGGCGCCTGCTTCGGGACGCCTGCTATATAAAAGTTGTTCTGTAGGAGCGAGCTTGCTCGCGATAGTGTGTCAGTCGATGCTGATGTAGCTGACAGATCTTCGCGAGCAAGCTCGCTCCTACAGATTGCGTGTCGATCAGTCGATTTTGTTCAGTACTTCGCCGACCGCGTCGAACAGACGATCAAGGTCTTGCGGCTTGCTGTTGAACGTTGGGCCAAACTGCAGGGTGTCGCCGCCAAAACGAACGTAGAACCCGGCTTTCCACAATGCCATGCCCGCTTCGAACGGACGCACGATTGCATCGCCGTCACGCGGTGCGATCTGGATCGCACCGGCCAGGCCGTAGTTACGAATGTCGATGATGTTTTTCGAACCTTTCAGACCGTGCAGCGCATTTTCGAAATGCGGTGCGACTTCAGCCACGCTCTGTACCAGGTTTTCCTTTTGCAGCAGGTCGAGTGCTGCCAGGCCAGCGGCGCAAGCCACCGGGTGCGCGGAGTAGGTATAACCGTGCGGAAATTCCACTGCGTACTCAGGCGTCGCCTGGTTCATGAATGTCTGGTAGATCTCGGAGCTGGCAATCACGGCGCCCATCGGAATCGCGCCGTTGGTGACTTGCTTGGCGATGCACATCAAATCCGGGGTGACGCCAAAGGTGTCGGCACCGAACATTTTGCCGGTTCGGCCGAAACCGGTGATCACTTCGTCGAATACCAACAGGATGTTGTGCTGATCGCAGATCTCGCGCAGACGCTTGAGGTAACCCTGTGGCGGAACCAGCACGCCAGCGGAACCGGCGAGTGGCTCAACGAATACGGCGGCGATGTTCGACGCATCGTGCAGTTCGATCAGCTTCAGCAGCTCATCGGCCAAAGCGATACCACCCAACTCCGGCATGCCACGCGAGTAGGCATTGCTCGCCAGCAATGTGTGCGGCAGGTGATCGACGTCCATCATCGCCTGACCGAACATTTTGCGGTTGCCGTTCACGCCACCCAGGCTGGTGCCGGCGATGTTCACACCGTGGTAACCACGGGCACGCCCGATCATTTTGGTCTTGGTCGCCTGGCCTTTCAGACGCCAGTAAGCGCGGACCATCTTCACGGCGGTATCGGCGCACTCAGAGCCCGAGTCGGTGAAGAACACGTGGTTCAGATTGCCCGGCGTCAGGTCAGTGATTTTCTCAGCCAACTGGAACGACAGCGGGTGGCCGTACTGGAAGCCTGGCGAGTAATCGAGGGTGCCCAATTGCTTGGCGACCGCTTCCTGGATTTCTTTTCGCGTGTGGCCAGCGCCGCAAGTCCACAAACCGGACAGCGAGTCATACACCTTGCGGCCCTTGTCGTCTGTCAGCCAGCTGCCTTCAGCCGCCACGATCAGTCGCGGGTCGCGCTGGAAATTGCGGTTGGCGGTGTAGGGCATCCAGTGAGCATCAAGCTTGAGCTGACTGGCCAGGGAAGTCGGGGCGTTTTCAGGCAAGTTCATGGGCAAAACCTCGCAGAGCGATTAGCGGCGTGGAGATGAAAAGCGTTCTTGCAGCTAAATTGCCACGGGGATAAAGTCGGTGAAATTCAATTTTTCAAACCTTCAGTCAGGCCACCACTAAACTATGAGTACTCGTCGCCCCGATCCGCTGGCACAAGTCAGTGACTTTGATATCCGCTTGCTGCGGATTTTTCGCAGTGTGGTGGAGTGCGGCGGTTTCTCTGCGGCGGAATCGGTGCTGGGCATCGGTCGTTCGGCCATCAGCCAGCAGATGAGCGATCTGGAGCAACGCCTTGGTCTGCGCTTATGCCAACGCGGTCGCGCTGGCTTTTCCCTGACCGAGGAAGGCCGCGAGGTTTACCAATCGGCGTTGCAACTATTAAGTGCGCTGGAAAGTTTCCGCACCGAGGTCAACGGTCTGCACCAACACTTGCGCGGCGAATTGACGATTGGCCTGACCGATAACCTGGTCACCCTCCCCCACATGCGCATTACCCACGCGCTGGCCCAATTAAAAGAACGCGGGCCGGATGTGCAGATCCAGATCCGCATGATCGCGCCCAACGAAGTCGAACAAGGAGTACTCGACGGCCGCCTGCATGTTGGGGTGGTGCCGCAGGCCAGCGCATTGTCGGGGCTGGAGTATCAACCGCTCTATAGCGAACGCTCGCTGCTGTATTGCGCGGTCGGCCATCCGCTGTTTTATGTCGACGACAAACAACTGGACGACGAACGCCTCAACAGCCAGGACGCCATTGCGCCGACCTTCCGTTTACCCGCTGAGATTCAGGCCCATTACCAGGCCCTCAATTGCACCGCCAGTGCATCGGACCGCGAAGGCATGGCGTTCCTGATCCTTACCGGCCGTTACATTGGTTACTTGCCGGATCACTACGCCAGTCTCTGGGTGCAACAAGGACGCCTGCGCGCACTGAAACCCAAAGCACGCTTCTATGACCTGAGCCTCGCATCCGTCACGCGCAAGGGAAGACGCCCCCATTTGGTGCTGGAAAGTTTTCTGGAGAGCCTGGCGGCTACACGCTGAAGACTTGTGGGAGCGGGCTTGCTCGCGAAGGCTGTGTGCCAGTCGCCATTTCTATTGCCTGACACACCGCCTTCGCGAGCAAGCCCGCTCCCACAGGGAAGGTTTTATCGCCACAACACTTGTCTGATGCCCATGGGTGCGCTATCAACGCACTCGCTGCACCCACCTACCTGTTCGGAAGTGCCTATGACCTTTGAAGTCCCCGCTCACGGCGGCAAGCCTGCCAGCCGCATTCGTCAGAAGAACGAAGAGACCATCATCAAAGCCGCCGAAGACGAGTTCGCTCGTCACGGGTTCAAAGGCACGAGCATGAACACCATCGCCCTGAATGCCGGGTTGCCGAAAGCGAACCTGCATTACTACTTCACCAACAAACTGGGTTTGTACGTGGCGGTGTTGAGCAACATCATCGAGTTGTGGGACAGCACCTTCAATACCCTGACTGCCGAGGATGATCCGGCCGAAGCACTGACCCGGTACATCCGCGCCAAGATGGAATTTTCCCGTCGTCAGCCGCAAGCCTCACGGATCTTCGCGATGGAAGTCATCAGCGGCGGCGAATGCCTGACCGAGTATTTCAATCAGGATTATCGCGCCTGGTTCCAGGGTCGGGCGGCGGTGTTCCAGGCGTGGATCGACGCCGGAAAAATGGACCCGGTCGACCCGGTAAACCTGATCTTCCTGTTGTGGGGCAGTACCCAGCACTATGCTGATTTCGCCACGCAGATCTGCCGCGTCAGCGGGCGCACCAAGTTGACCAAGCAGGACATGGAAGACGCCGGCAACAACCTGATCCGCATCATTCTCAAGGGCTGCGGCCTGACACCTGTCATCTAAGACTCTTATGCCATTTACCCTCAGCGGTTTTTGCGAACACCGCGAAGAAATTCGCAAAAGCCGTTTCATTACCTTCGCCGCGCCGATATCCAGCCCGGCTGAAGCCCAGGCGTTCATCGAACAGCACAGTGACTTGAATGCCACGCACAATTGCTGGGCCTGGAAGCTCGGCGATCAATACCGCAGCACCGATGACGGCGAACCCGGCGGCACCGCTGGCCGACCGATTCTGGCAGCGATCGACGCGCAGGATTGTGATCAGGTCGTGGTGCTGGTGATTCGCTGGTATGGCGGCATTCAACTCGGTACCGGCGGCCTGGCCCGAGCGTATGGCGGCGGTGCCAACAAGTGCCTGCAAGCAGCACCGAAAGTTGAACTGATCAGTCGAGTACCGGTGAGTTGCGCCTGTGGGTTTGGTGAACTGCCCCTGGTAAAACTTCGGGTAGCGGAACTGGGCGGGTTGGTGCTGGAAGAAACCTTCACCGCCAACGGCGTTGAACTGCAATTGGCGATTGGCCAAGCGCAGATCGACACGTTGCAATCGCAGCTGGCGGATTTGAGTCGCGGGCGCATTCTGTTGCAGCACTAATCGCACCAACAACGCCAACAGCCCTTCTGCCAAACGGATCTACTTGCCCACATCTGCTGTGCACCCGGCTGTGGATAACCTGAGCACACCCGGCTGTAACCCTTCTGTCATGCGGCTTTGCGGGCTTTGCTCGTTTTTCGTTCAATTCATCATCGAAAATATTAAATCCATATAAAAACAATTAGTTAGATCGGTTTATCACCTTTAGAAGAAAGCCCGACAATGCTTATGCCCGAGCTTTGAGCTTGCGCACAAATACTGTGGAGCAATCTGTGGATAACCCGTTCATGATCGCCGCGGCCCCATGCCCGGTATGGTTTACCGTCAACTGCTCATTTTTTGATCAATTGATCACCGGCAACCACGAGCCTGATCAACGGCTTCGCGCCCACTTGGCGTCTGGTTCTGAATTAATATTGCAACAACGACTCGGGCAACGTTGTCCATTGAATCCGTGATTCTCTTTTATCGAGGAAGCCACTCATGTCTACGGCAAAAACCGCACTCATCATCGGCGCGTCCCGGGGGCTGGGCCTCGGCCTGGTGAAAACCCTGCTGGCCGACGGTTGGCAAGTCACCGCCACCGTGCGCAATCCGCAGAACGCTGAAGTTTTGCAGTCCTTGGGCAAGGTGCGGATCGAAAAACTCGACATGGATGATCAGCAGGCAGTCAGCGCTTTAAGCCAACAGCTTAAGGGCGAAGTGTTCGACTTGTTGTTCGTGAATGCCGGGGTCAAGGGGCCGGAGGTTCAAACCCCGGGCGGCGCGACGCTGGCCGAAGTCGGGCAACTGTTTTTCACCAATGCCGTGGCGCCGATCAATCTGGCTCAGCGCTTTGTCGGGCAGATCCGTCCTGAGACCGGCGTATTGGCGTTCATGAGTTCGGTGCTGGGCAGCGTGACGATGCCGGATGCGCCGGAGCTGGCGTTGTACAAGGCGAGCAAAGCGGCACTGAACTCGATGACCAACAGCTTTGTGACGCAATTGGGCGAGCAGAAACTGACCGTGCTGTCGCTGCATCCGGGCTGGGTTAAAACCGACATGGGGGGCGAAGGCGCAGATATCGATGTGGAAACCAGTACCCGCGGATTGGTCGATCAGGTGAACGCCTATACCGGCAAGGGTGGGCATTATTTTGTGAATTACAGGGGTGAAACCATTCCCTGGTAACACCGCCCCCCTGTAGGAGCGAGCTTGCTCGCGAGGGTGTGTCAGTCGACTTCAATGTAGCTGGCACACCCTCGCGAGCAAGCTCGCTCCCACAAGGTTATCCATCGTCCTGTCGGGCGATACTTGCCCATCGAGCGTTTTTGTTCGAAACTCCGAACCTCGTCCCCCGCGACGACCCTGGATCAGCAGACAGGGTAATCACTGAGCTGGCTAACCTGAACCCACTTTCAGAGGAGCCGGCCAACATGCCTGCGACCCGTACCTGGTTAAAAAATCCCCTCGCGATCTTCACTGCCAATGGCCTCGATGCCCGTGGCGGCCTGGTGCTGCATGACGGTTTGATCGTCGAAGTGCTTGCCGCCGGCCAGCAACCGTCTGCGCCCTGTGGACAAGTCTTCGATGCCCGCGAACATGTGATTCTGCCGGGGCTGATCAACACCCATCACCATTTCTATCAAACCCTCACCCGCGCCTGGGCGCCGGTGGTCAATCAGCCATTGTTCCCTTGGTTGAAAACCCTGTACCCGGTCTGGGCACGCCTCACCCCTGAAAAACTCGCCCTCGCCACTAAAGTCGCGTTGGCCGAGCTGCTGCTGTCCGGCTGCACCACCGCCGCCGATCATCATTATCTGTTTCCGGAAGGCCTGGAAAACGCGATCGACGTGCAAGTCGACAGTGTTCGCGAACTGGGCATGCGCGCCATGCTGACCCGTGGTTCCATGAGCCTCGGTGAAAAGGACGGTGGCTTGCCGCCGCAGCAGACTGTTCAGGAAGGCGAAGTGATCCTCGCCGACAGCCAGCGCTTGATTGCCGCGTACCACGAACGTGGCGATGGCGCGCAAATCCAGATCGCCCTGGCGCCCTGCTCGCCGTTCTCCGTGACGCCGCAAATCATGTCCGCCAGCGCCGAACTGGCGAATAAACTCGACGTGCGCCTGCACACGCACCTCGCCGAAACCCTCGACGAAGAAGACTTCTGCCTGCAACGTTTCGGCCTGCGCACCGTCGATTATCTGGACAGCGTCGGCTGGCTCGGCCCACGCACTTGGCTGGCGCACGGCATCCATTTCAACCCGGATGAAATCGCCCGCCTCGGCGCAGCCGGCACCGGCATTTGCCATTGCCCGAGTTCGAACATGCGCCTGGCGTCCGGCATTTGCCCGACGCTGGACCTGACCGACGCTGGCGCGTTGCTGGGGCTTGGCGTGGACGGCTCGGCATCCAACGATGCGTCGAACATGATGCTGGAAACCCGTCAGGCACTTTATCTCCAGCGGTTGCGTTATGGCGCCGAGAAGATCACGCCAGAGTTGGTACTGGGCTGGGCGACCAAGGGCTCGGCGGGTTTGCTGGGGCGTACGGATATTGGCGAACTGGCGGTGGGCAAACAAGCAGACCTGGCGTTGTTCAAGCTCGATGAGCTGCGTTTTTCCGGCAGTCATGATCCGGTTTCGGCATTGCTGCTGTGCGGCGCGGATCGGGCGGATCGGGTGATGATTGGCGGCAAGTGGCGAGTGATTGATGGCCAGGTTGAAGGGCTGGATTTGAAGGGATTGATTGCCGATCACAGTCAGGCGGCCAGGCAGCTGATCGCTGGCACTTGACCCAACACCTACCCCTGTAGGAGCGAGCTTGCTCGCGATGGTGTGTCAGCTACATCGATATCAACTGACAGACCATCGCGAGCAAGCTCGCTCCTACAGTGTTATGTGGTGGCCTTAGAGGCCGAGCAACGACAACATGATGAACGTCGCGAACAGCACGAAGTGGGTCATGCCTTCGATGGCGTTGGTTTCGCCATCGTTGAGGTTGATCGCGCTGGCGATCAGGGTGAGGAAGACCATCACGGTCTGCACCGGGGTCATGGCCATCTGAAACGGCTGGCCGGTGTAGAGCGCCATCGCTTCCATCACCGGCACCGTCAGGATGACCGTCGACAGCGATGCGCCCATGGCGATGTTAACCACCGACTGCATGCGGTTGGCCAGTGCCGCCCGCAACGCTGTCAGAATCTCCGGCGCCGCCGATATCGCCGCCACCAGAATCGCCGTGATGACTGGGGGGGCACCGGTTCCTTCCAGGCCCAGATCGAGGGTCTTGGACATCACCTCGGCCAATGCGCCGATCACCACCACGCCGAACACCAACGTCCCGATACTCAGCCCAAGATTGACCGGTTCAGGGGCCTCATCTGGCACTTTCTTGCGGCGTTTTTCCGGGTAGCTGTAGCTGAAAAAATAGCTGTGCGGCCCGACCTGCATGCGCAGAAACAAGGTGTAGAGCACGACCATCGCGCCAATGGTAAAGCCCGAATACATCTTCCAGTTCGCTTCCGGGATGAACTCCGGCACCACCATGGAAACCCCCATGGCGGTGAGGATCATCACGCTGTAGCTGCGTGCCGAGTCATCGTTGTAGGACTGTTCGCCATGCTTGATTCCGCCCATCAACGCAGCGAGGCCGAGGATCCCGTTGATGTCGAGCATGACCGCCGAATAGATCGTGTCGCGTACCAGGGTCTTTGATGCCTCGTTGCTCATCATGATCGCCAGAATGACCACTTCCACCAGCACGGCGGCCAGGGTCAGGATCATTGTCCCGTAGGGATCGCCGACTTTTTCGGCGAGCAGTTCGGCTTGATGGGCGACGCGCATGGAGGCGGCGACAATGAAGGCGATCAGCACCAGCCCGGACGCCAGCGCGACAGGCTGGCCACTGTTGAGCATCCAGTGCTCCATCGGATAAGCGGCGACGGCAGCGATCAGGGCCAGCAGCAGAAACGTTTCTTGCTTGAGAAGTGTGAACATTGCTGGCCTTTTTACCGAGTGGCGCGCAATCAGCGTGGTGAACTAATGACTACAGGGTGACGCTAACGTTTCGTTACACCTTAGCGCACCCAACATGGCGGGATGAACCGGCTGGTCAGGTTTTACCAATTGTTGCAGCGAGCATCTGTAGAATGTCGTCATTGCACCTGATGAGATTTCAACAATGTACGATTGGCTGAACGCCCTGCCCAAGGCAGAACTGCACCTGCACCTGGAGGGTTCGCTAGAGCCTGAGTTGCTGTTCGCCCTGGCCGAACGCAACAAGATCGCCCTGCCGTGGAGCGATGTCGAAACCCTGCGCAAGGCTTACGCCTTCAACAACCTGCAAGAGTTTCTCGACCTGTATTACCAGGGCGCCGACGTGTTGCGCACCTCCCAGGATTTCTATGACCTGACCTGGGCGTACCTGCTGCGCTGCAAGGCGCAGAATGTGATTCACACCGAACCGTTCTTCGACCCACAGACCCACACCGACCGTGGCGTGCCGTTCGAAGTGGTGCTCAATGGCATTGCCGCCGCACTGAAGGATGGTGAGCAGCAGCTAGGCATCACCAGCGGTTTGATCCTGAGTTTCCTGCGCCATTTGAGCGAAGAAGAAGCCGAGAAAACCCTCGACCAGGCGCTGCCGTTCCGCGATGCATTTATCGCTGTCGGCCTGGACAGCTCCGAGATGGGACACCCGCCGAGCAAGTTCCAGCGCGTGTTTGATCGCGCCCGTCACGAAGGCTTCCTGACCGTCGCCCACGCCGGTGAAGAAGGCCCGCCCGAATACATCTGGGAAGCCCTCGACCTGCTGAAAATCCAGCGCATCGACCATGGCGTGCGCGCCATCGAAGACGAACGCTTGATGCAGCGGATCATCGACGAACAAATCCCGCTGACCGTGTGCCCGCTGTCGAACACCAAGCTTTGCGTGTTCGATCACATGTCCCAGCACAACATTCTCGACATGCTTGAGCGTGGCGTGAAAGTGACCGTGAACTCGGATGACCCGGCGTACTTCGGCGGTTATGTGACCGAGAACTTCCACGCGTTGTACACCGATCTGGGCATGACTCAGGATCAGGCCAAGCGTCTGGCACAGAACAGCCTGGATGCGCGGTTGGTGAAACCGTAAGGTCACCGCCAAACCAATGTGGGAGCGAGCCTGCTCGCGAAGCGGTAGGTCATTCAGCATTTATGTTGAATGTGAAGGCCCTTTCGCGAGCAGGCTCGCTCCCACAGGTTATGACCTGGGCGCAGCTCCTCCCAATGGTTCTAAAGCGCCACTTCCAGCTCGGTTTCCTTGGCAAAACGATGGATTTCACGTTGCCCTGAGGCCGTGATTTGCAAGGCTCGCGAATCGTTGGGCAGGCTCAGCCAGCCCGACTGCATGAACAACTGCAACAATGCCGCCCCCAATGCCCCCCCCATGTGCGGGCGTCTTTCGCTCCAGTCGGGACACGCGCAAGCGACGCTGCTGTTGCGATGAGCCAGCGCCTGGATGAAGACCCCCCGTGTCGCCAATTGCGTGGCGCCCTTGTGCGTGATCATCACCCGCTGCTCGAATTGCTCGATCCAGCCCGCATCCAGTAGACGCTGGTACAGATCGGCGGCCAGGGTGCCGCCTAGATGGTCGTCGCACAGCCTGGCGCGCAGTAATGACGAAGGCGCCGCCTGAGGCTTGGCGGTTGGGGTTGATCGTTTGAAAATGTCCGGGACGTCCCGTGGCGTGCTGGCAAGTGTGGCACTGGCCAATGCTTCTATCGCGGCACCAATCTCGGGCGCGGCAAGTCGAAAGAATCGCTTGCGCCCGCGCGGTTCGACTTTCAACAGACCTCCGGCGAGCAAGCGCCCCAGGTGTGCACTGGCCGAAGACGGCGACAGACCGGCCAGCAAGGCCAGCTCTTCGGTCTGCCGCGCCGCGCCGTCCATCAAGGCCCACATCATTGCGCTGCGCTTTGGGTCAGCCAGCAATGTGGCGATCTGGCTGATGCAAGGTGCATGTTCCATGTATTCACTCCCTGTTGAATCGTTTCGTCTACTGCTCTCAGACATCTTGACCAGTAATGTGTCATCGGCCAAGACGGGGAAACCGCCATAACCCGGGCAAAGCCATCCACTCACATCGACGGTGCGTACATGAGGCGAGCGCTAGTATAGGCGGGTTAACCGCCGGTTCCTGCCCTAGGAGAACCGTTGCTGGTGATAGTTCCTGAGGGAAATTTCTCTATTTGCCTGCGACTAATGATCCGAGCCCGAAAACAGCGGATATTGACTACTTAACCGGGCGCATCGGCTGGCAAGCATATCCCGCAAAAGGTTCACCGGCTTACTGAGTTGTGCGCGATGGGCGCACAGCAGATTCAGCGGAGCGCGCTCACAGAGCAGCTCCGGCATCAGTACTTTCAATCGGCCTGCCAACACATCGGCACCGACGTCAAGCCAGGACTTGTAAGCGATCCCGGCGCCCGCCACGGCCCACAGTCGCACCACATCGGCATCGTCGCTGAAGCGATCACCGCTGACGGTCAGGCTGACCTCGCGCTTGCCATCGTGAAAACTCCAGTGATCGTGGACCCGACTGCCGAGCATGAACAGCAGGCAATTGTGCTGAGCCAGTTGCTCCAGGTGTTTCGGTTCGCCATGACGCGCCAGGTAGCTCGGGGCCGCACAGAGCACGCGGCGATTCTGCGGGGCGATGGGCAGCGCCACCAGACTTGAGTCTTCCGGCTCGCCGTAACGCAGGGCAATGTCCACCGGTTGGCGGAACAGGTCGGCGATGCGGTCCCCCAGCAGCAAACGAACGCTGAGTTTCGGGTGCTCACGCTGAAACTCGTCCAGCCATGGCAGCAGCAGGTTACGGCCGAAATCAGAAGGCGCCGACAACTGCAAAATCCCACTGACCTGATCCTGACCACTGGCCAACAAACGGCGGCCCTCATCGAGATTGCTCAAGGCCGCGCGGGCGTATTCGAGAAATCCCTCGCCCTCAGCGGTCAGGCGCAGGCTGCGGGTTGAACGCGCGAGCAAACGGGCGCCGAGCTGATGCTCGATACGTTTCAACGCCGCACTGGCCACCGCCGCCGACATGTCCATCACCCGTGCAGCCGCCGACAGACTGCCCAGGTCCGCCGCCCGGACGAACACCTGCAAGTCATCGAAACGCAGCATCTTTAGCCTCGATTATCAAAAATATATTGAAAGAGCCTGCTCTTTTAGCGGGTTTTATCTAGCAGATAAATAGCCAATCATCTTCCCCATCGAAATCATCCCGTTTCCGAAGTCGATCAGGTCCCAGCTTTCACCGACCTCAAGCGCTTGCGCTCCCTGGCGTGATCCCTTCTTCTCTTACTTTTCAGGAACCCCATATGAAAGCCATTGCCTACTACGCCTCTTTGCCGATCAGCGACACACAATCCCTGCAAGACGTTGAGCTCCCTGAACCGGTCGCCGGCCCGCGTGACCTGTTGGTGGAAGTCAAAGCCATCTCGGTCAACCCGGTGGACACCAAGGTCCGTCAGAACGTCCAGCCTGAAGACGGTACGGCGAAGGTGCTGGGCTGGGACGTGGCCGGCGTGGTCAAGTCTGTTGGCAGTGAAGTGACACTGTTCAAGGCCGGCGACAAGGTGTTTTACGCCGGTTCCATCGCCCGCGCGGGCGGCAACAGTGAACTGCACGTGGTGGATGAGCGGATCGTGGGTCATATGCCAAAAACCCTCGGTTTCGCCGAAGCCGCCGCGCTGCCGCTGACCGCCATTACCGCGTGGGAACTGCTCTTCGAACGCCTGCAAGTACGCGAAGGTAAAACCGATGAAGGCCAAAGCCTGCTGATCGTCGGTGCGGCCGGCGGTGTCGGTTCGATCCTCACGCAACTGGCCAGTCAGCTGACCGGGCTGAAGGTGATCGGCACCGCGTCCCGCCCGCTGACCCAGCGCTGGGTGGGTGAACTGGGTGCCGACCTGGTGATCGATCACAGCCAGCCGCTGAACGAAGAACTCAAGCGCGCCGGCCTTGATCATGTGACCCACGTCGCGAGCCTGACCCAGACCGATCACCATCTGGATCAATTGGTCGAGGCGCTGGCACCGCAAGGCAAACTGGCGCTGATCGATGATCCGAAGGCGCTGGATGTGACCAAGCTCAAACGCAAGAGCCTGTCGCTGCATTGGGAATTCATGTACACCCGCTCGCTGTTCGAAACCGCGGACATGATCGAGCAGCACACACTGCTTAACCGCGTGGCCGAGCTGATTGACGCCGGGACACTTAAAACCACGGTGGGCGAGCATTTCGGAACCATCAATGCAGCGAATTTGCGTCGCGCCCACGAACTGCTGGAAAGCGGCAAGTCCAAGGGCAAGATTGTGCTTGAAGGGTTCTAAAGATCAAAAGATCGCAGCCTGCGGCAGCTCCTACGAGGATTGGAGTGCATCAAAAATCCCTGTAGGAGCTGGCGAAGCCTGCGATCTTTTGATCTTCGAACCGTCAGTCCGAGAGTTGACCGTTGTCACAATTGCGATCGTATTCAGGTCTACAATCGAAACCTCTGCGATGCAATCTTTTACGAAAGGAGGTCAGCAATGAAGATCCTGATAAAAGAAATGGCAAAATCCCAGTGGCAGGTCCGCTTGGACCAACATGCGGTGACGTTCCGTAGCGAAGCCGAAGCCCGCGCGTTCACCCGCACACTAGAAGCACGTCTGTACGCCCCTCATCAAATTCCAGACCGCCAGCAGCGCGCCGCTGGTTAAGTCTGTTCTCAGACCTGGACTTGCAGCAGCGCCCGGGCATTTTGCAAACGCCGGGTGAGCATCGCCATGCTCACGACCAGAATCCCGCACAGGCTGATGACCATGGCCATCGGCAGGGCCGTGCCGTCATATAAAATGCCCACCAGCGCAGCAGCCCCGGCAGCAACGCTGAATTGCAGACAACCGAGCATCGCCGATGCACTGCCGGCGCGGGCGCCCTGCCCGTTCATGGCGCAGGCCGAGGCGTTGGGGAGGATGCACCCGAGGCTGGCGATGCAAATAAACAGCGGAATCAGTAGCGGCCATAACCGCTCGGTGTGCAGCGCACTGACCGCCATCAGCGTCAGGCCTGCCCCCAGGTAGACCCACACCGCACGCGCCAGCAAAAACGCCGGGCCACGCTTGGCCAGCAGCCGCGCGTTGATCTGCGCTACCAGAATAAAGCCCGCCGCATTAGTGCCGAACAACCAGCCGAAATGCTCGGCCGGCACGCCATAGAGTTTGATAAAGACGAACGGCGAACCGGCGATGTAGGCAAACATCCCCGCGATGGCAATGCCACCGGTCAAGGCATGGCCGAGGTACACCGGTTCCGACAACAGGCGACCGTATTGACGCAGCGCGCCCGATAACGGTTGACGTGGCAAATGAGCGGGCATGCTTTCCGGCAATCCGAGGGCCACGGCCGACGCCGCCAACGCACTGAAACCGGTCAACGCCAGGAAGATCGACTGCCAGCCCGTGGTGTTAACCAGCAACCCGCCGAGCATCGGCGCGAGAATCGGCGCCAGCCCCATGACCAGCATCAACTGTGAAAAGACTTTCGCCGAACCCACCGCATCGCATTTGTCACTGACGATCGCCCGGGAAATCACCATCCCCGCGCAACCACCCAGCGCCTGGATAAAGCGCGCGCCGATCAGCCATTCGAGGTTCGGCGCATAGGCGCAGGCCAGGGAGGCGGCGGTGAACAAGCCGACACCCGCCAACAAGGGAATGCGTCGCCCAAAACGATCCGCCACCGGCCCGTAAGCCAGCTGACCAATGGACAAACCCAGGAAATACGCTGCCAGCGTCAGCTGAACGTGTTGTTCATCGGTGCCGAAAGCCAGCGCCATGGCCGGGAATGCCGGCAGATAGAAATCGATCGCCAGTGGACCAAAAGCGCTCAGGGCGCCAAGAATCAGAATGGTACGGAAGTTCATCAGGCATCCAGTTGGACAGAGGTCAGCATGCCCGACAGTCTAGCCGCGCAGGGACGCCTTGAACATTCCGGTAGCTCGCTAACAATTAAAAACCACTGAATGAATGCAAAAACCAGTGTGGGAGCGGGCTTGCTCGCGAAAGCGGTCTTCCAGTCAGCATTTATGTCACTGATCCACCGCATTCGCGAGCAAGCCCGCTCCCACAGGGATAGCGCTTGATCTCAGGCGACTTTCGCCTCGTAGCCTTCTTCAGTGATCGCGGCGATCACTTGATCAGCGGTCAAACCACTCTCGACGCCGACTTCTTTGGCCGCCAGATCAACCCGCACACTCGCTGCCGGATCCTTGTCCTGGACCGCCCGAGTGATCGCCTTGACGCAATGACCGCAGGACATGCCTTCAACGTTAAACACTTGCATGGGATGACTCCGTTTATGAGGGGTGTGAGCAGTCTCGAGCTTGCCACCATGGCAAGGTCAAGTTCTTAAGTGAGCTGCCGGGCTGGCATTCGCCGCCGCGCTCGGCCAAGCTGCGTGCATTAATGACTCGACATCAGGAGATTCAGCCATGCGCTGGTCAGCTCTCAGCCTGTTTGGCTTCCTCAGCCTTTTCGCCGCCGTACCCTCGGCCAATGCCGCTGGGGAGGACTACGGCGTGTTGATCATTTCCCGCGAGCGCCTGGAAGTGTCGACCAACTGCGAGATCGGTGTGTACATCCAGGATCAGCTGTCGGCGCGGTTGTTCCAGGAACAAAGCACCTCGTTCAACCTGCCACCGGGCAATGTGTCACTGCGTCTAAAATTGCTGCCGGGACAGGCACCGGGTTGCAACCCGGGCATGCTTGCACCGGGTTCGCAGAACATCATGCTCAAGGCCGGTGACGTGCTGAAGTTCCGGATTGCGATGACGCAGGAAGGGATGTACCTCAAACCGGCGGCTCTGGAATATTGAGTCGCCGTTAAAAGATCGCAGCCTTCGACAGCTCCTACAGGGGAACGCAAATCTCTGTAGGAGCTGCCGCAGGCTGCGATCTTTTGATCTGAAACATGGCGCTTGACCTTGCCAGCATGGCAAGGTTGATCCTGTAGGCATCTTCTACAGGGAGCGCGACCGATGTCCGAATCCACTACGTTCGATCTGCCGATTGCCGGCATGACCTGCGCCAGTTGCGCCGGGCGTGTCGAGCGTGCCTTGAGCAAAGTCATCGGCGCCACGGCCGTCAGCGTCAACCTCGCCACCGAGCAGGCCCGGGTTCAAGCGCCCAGCGACAGCCTGCCGGCGTTGATGGATGCCGTGCAGCAGGCCGGTTACAGCGTGCCGCAGCAGAGCCTGGAATTGAGCATCGACGGCATGACCTGCGCCTCCTGCGTCGGCCGGGTTGAACGTGCGCTGACCAAGGTGCCGGGGGTGAAGAGCGTCAGCGTCAACCTCGCCAACGAGCGCGCTCACCTCGAACTGCTCGGCCAGATCGACCCGCACACCCTGATCGCGGCCGTCACCAAGGCCGGCTACTCCGCCAGTGTCTGGGAAGTCGAACACCCGCAAACCGATCTTCAGCAACAGCACCTGCACCGTGAGCGCTGGGCCTTGATCATGGCCATCGTCCTCGCCTTGCCATTGGTGCTGCCGATGCTGCTGCAACCCTTCGGCGTGCACTGGATGCTCCCGGCCTGGGCGCAATTCGCCTTGGCCACGCCGGTGCAATTTATCTTTGGTGCGCGTTTTTATGTCGCGGCCTGGAAAGCAGTGCGCGCCGGCGCCGGCAACATGGATTTACTGGTCGCCCTGGGCACCAGCGCCGGGTATGGCTTGAGTCTTTACGAATGGGCCACGGCCGCCGGGCGCATGCCGCACCTGTATTTCGAAGCTTCGGCGGTGGTCATCGCCCTCGTGCTGTTGGGCAAATACCTCGAAAGCCGTGCCAAACGCCAAACCGCCAGCGCCATTCGCGCCCTCGAAGCCTTGCGCCCGGAACGGGCGATTCAGGTGATTGACGGCCGCGAGCAAGACGTTGCCATCAGCGCTTTGCGCCTTAATGATCTGGTCATGGTCAAACCCGGTGAACGCTTCCCGGTGGACGGCGAAGTAGTCGAAGGTCAGAGCCACGCCGACGAAGCGCTGATCAGCGGCGAAAGCGTGCCCGTGCCGAAACAACCGGGTGACATGGTCACCGGTGGCGCGATCAATGGGGAAGGTCGACTGTTGGTCCGCACCCAGGCGCTCGGCGCAGAAACGGTGCTGGCGCGGATCATCCGATTGGTGGAAGACGCCCAGGCGGCCAAGGCACCGATCCAGAAACTGGTGGATAAAGTCAGCCAGGTATTTGTACCCGTGGTTTTGCTGCTGGCACTGGCAACCTTGATCGGTTGGTGGCTATACGGCGCGCCCATCGAAACGGCGTTGATCAACGCCGTCGCTGTATTGGTGATCGCCTGCCCTTGCGCCCTCGGGTTGGCCACACCAACAGCGATCATGGCCGGCACCGGTGTAGCAGCGCGTTACGGGATTCTGATCAAGGATGCCGAAGCACTTGAACGCGCCCATGAAGTCAGTGCGGTGGTCTTCGACAAAACCGGCACGCTGACCTCGGGTGCGCCGCGAATTGTGCATTTGAGTGCCATCGGCGCTGATGAAACCGCCCTGCTGCAAATGGCCGGCGCCCTGCAACGCGGCAGTGAGCATCCACTGGCCAAGGCGGTTCTGGACGCCTGCGCCGAACGCGGTTTAAGCGTGGGCGATGTCTCGGACAGCCAGTCCCTGACCGGACGCGGCATTGCCGGCAGTCTTGAGGGGCGGCGTTTGGCGCTGGGCAATCGGCGCCTGCTGGAAGAGAGCGGTTTGACCGCAGGTCAATGGGATGACTCCGCCACCGCGTGGGAAACCGAAGGCCGGACCCTGTCCTGGCTGATCGAGCAAAGCCCCAAACCGCAAGTGCTGGGCCTGTTCGCGTTCGGCGACTCGCTCAAACCCGGTGCGCTGCAAGCGGTGCAACAACTGCGCGCACGCAACATCAGCAGCCACTTGCTGACCGGCGACAATCGCGGCAGTGCCAACGTGGTTGCCGAAGCGCTGGGCATCACCGATGTGCACGCCGAAGTGCTACCGGCCGACAAAGCCGCCACTGTCGCCGAACTGAAAAAAACCGGCGTAGTGGCGATGGTCGGCGACGGCATCAACGACGCCCCGGCCCTGGCCGCCGCCGACATCGGCATCGCCATGGGCGGCGGCACCGACGTCGCCATGCACGCGGCCGGAATCACGTTAATGCGCGGTGATCCACGGCTGGTGCCAGCGGCGCTGGACATCAGCCGCAAAACCTACGCAAAGATTCGTCAGAACCTGTTCTGGGCCTTCGTCTATAACCTGATCGGCATTCCCCTGGCAGCCTTTGGTTTTCTCAACCCGGTACTGGCCGGCGCTGCGATGGCCTTGTCGAGCGTCAGCGTGGTCAGCAATGCGCTACTGTTGAAAACCTGGAAACCCAAGGATCTGGAGGACAACCGATGAACATCGGCCAAGCGGCCCGCGAGAGCGGCCTCAGTGCGAAGATGATCCGCTATTACGAGTCCATCGGTTTGCTCAAGGCCGCCCATCGCACCGACAGCGGTTATCGCGTGTACGGCGCCGACGACTTGCACACCCTGGCGTTTATCAAGCGCTCCCGGGACCTGGGGTTTTCGCTGGAAGAGGTCGCCAAACTGCTGACCCTCTGGCAAGACCGCCAACGGGCTAGCGCCGACGTCAAGGCCCTGGCCCGTCAGCACATCGAAGAGTTGAACCAGAAAATTCGCGAACTGGGCCAACTGCGCGACACCCTGCAAGACCTGGTCGAACACTGCCAGGGCGACCACCGCCCGGACTGCCCGATTCTCAAAAACCTCGAGTCGGGCTGCTGCGCTGAACCGGTTCGTGCCTGAATGCCAGAGCGTTTCCTGTGGGAGCGAGCCTGCTCGCGATGAACCTGAGAACGCCGCCGGGTGTCAGGCTTGCAGCGTTATCGTTGACGACCATCGCGAGCAAGCTCGCTCCTACAGTGGATCTCCACCGTTTAGAGATTTCGGTGACAGGTACCCACAAAAAACCCGGCCGAAGCCGGGTTTTTCTTTAACCAATCACTGCATCCACGGCGGAGGCGGTTCTTCGGTTTTGTTCGGTGGCGCATCATCCGCCGCCCGAACGGCTTGCTTACGCTCTTCATCAAGGCGTGCAGCCTCGATCTCGCGCATGATCCCGCCAACGTCGGCCAACTCTTCCGGCTCGTCGAACTCGCCGGTCAGCACGCTGGCCGGGTGCAAGGTGCCGGCTTCGTACAAGGCCCACATTTCCTTGGCGTACTTGGTCTTTTTCAACTCCGGGGCAAAGCGCCCGAAGTAGGAGGCCATGTTGCCCACGTCCCGCTCCAGCATGTTGAACGCGTGGTTGTTGCCCGCCGCATCCACCGCCTGAGGCAAGTCGATGATGACCGGGCCGTCCGGGGTCAACAGCACGTTGAACTCCGACAGGTCACCGTGCACCAGACCGGTACACAACATCAGCACGATCTGCGAAATCAGGAACGCGTGATATTCGCGCGCCTGGTCCGGCTCCAGCACCACGTCGTTCAGACGCGGCGCGGCATCGCCGTATTCATCGGCCACCAGTTCCATCAGCAGTACGCCTTCGAGGAAGTCATACGGCTTGGGCACCCGCACACCGGCACCGGCCAGACGGAACAACGCCGCCACTTCGGCGTTCTGCCAGGCGTCTTCGGTTTCTTTCTTGCCGAACTTGGAGCCCTTGGCCATCGCCCGAGCCTGACGGCTGTTGCGCACCTTGCGGCCTTCCTGATACTCGGCCGCCTGACGGAAACTGCGTTTATTCGCCTCCTTGTAGACCTTCGCGCAACGTAACTCGTTGCCGCAGCGCACCACATAAACAGCTGCTTCTTTACCACTCATGAGTGGGCGCAGCACCTCGTCGACCAGACCGTCCTCGATCAGGGGTTCAATGCGTTTTGGAGTCTTCATCAGCTTTTATTGTGGGTCCTTTATTACCAAACACGCGAAAGTCATTCGTTATACGGCAATCCTCTCATTCGGGGGAGGGGTTGCCGACCTATGAACGTCAGGATGCGCACAATATGCCGAATTAATCGGTCAACCGCCGCCGGTCGTCATCGACCGCCCAAGATCATAGCTGAGCCTGCGCCACTTGTTCACGACGGGTTATGCGGGCATTGGCGACAGCAGCTGACACCCTAATTCATACCCTTCGTAGGATATTTCTCAATTGGCCTAAATTTTCGCCACCGACAGCCGAAGTCCTCAGTGACAAACTGATTTGTCCGACAATCGTCCCGACAGCAATAACGATGGCGCACCAAGGACTCCGGTGATCACAAACGTTTACGGCTGCCAATAATCCGCGAGTCATCTGCACTGCGTGGGCCTACAACAAAAATCTGGAGCGCGGATGAACATCAAACAGAAGTTGACATGGGCGTTTGCAATCATCGCCTGCTTACCGGTGGTGCTGGTTGCCACCCTCGTTGTGCTGAACTTGCGCAGTGATGCCAAGGACGGGTTCGTCGACGGCAGTGGTCGCGAAATCCGCCAGGTCAGCAATGCCATGCAGCTGTTTTTCGATGGCATTAGCCAGAACGTCGATTACCTGGCGAGCCAACCGGTGATCAAGAACTCCGACGACAGCCTTAAAACCTACATGGCCGCCAACGCCGAGAGCATTCCTCAGGGCGAGATGGACAAAAAGGTCTTCACCCTCCTGCAGGACCTGGGCAGCAGCCACCCGTCCTACGCCTATGCCATTCTCGGCACGGCGGCGGGCGGTTATGTGTCATGGCCCGACGATGCCAAGCTGAGCAACTACGACCCGCGCCAGCGCCCTTGGTACAAGGCTGCCCAGGCCAAACCGGGCAAGCCGTTTCGCACCGAGGCTTACTATTGGGCCCAGGATGACTCGACTTACGTCAGTACCGTGCGCACCATCGACAACAAACTGGGCACCAATGGCGGCGTGGTCAGCATCGACGTGACGCTCAAGCAGCTCACCGAAATCGTCAAACAGATCAAGCTCGGTGAATCCGGCTACCTGATGCTGCTGGAAAATACCGGCACCGTGCTGGTGGATCCGAAGCAACCGGAACACAACTTCAAAGCAATGAGCAGCCTCGGCGAGGGCTACGCGCAACTGGCCAAGGCCGGCAAAGGGTTGGTGGAAGTCGAGCTGAACGGCGAGCGTTACATGGCCAACGTCTGGCCGTCGGAGCAACTGGGCTGGACCTTCATTGGCCTGATCAAACAGACCGACGTGATGAGCTCCGCCACTCAGCTGACCTGGCTGATCGCAATCATCGCCGCCGTGCTGGCCGTGTTGTTTGCTCTTGTCGGCGCCAGCTTCGCCAACTTCATCGTACGGCCGATCCGCAGCGTGGCCAGCGGCCTGGAAGGTATTGCCCAGGGCGAAGGCGACCTGACCAAGAACCTGCAAATCCGTGGCAGTGACGAAACCGCGCAATTGGCCAACTGGTTCAACCAGTTCCTGGCGGCGATTCGCAACCTGATCCAGAACATCGGCGGCGCGGCGACCAAGATCCTCGCGACCTCCAAGAGCTCGACTCAGGTCTCCAGCGACATGGCCGAAGCGGCCGGGCGCCAGCGTGAGGCGGTGGACATGGTGTCCACGGCGTTCCACGAAATGGTCGCGACCGCCAACGAAGTCGCACGGTCTTGCAGCCAGGCCGCTGAATCGGCCGACAGTGGCCAGCGTCAGGCCCGCGAAGGTCAGCAGCAGATTGATGCGGCAGTGACCAGCGTCGATCGCTTGAGTCAGGAAATCGAACAGTCCGCCCAGTCGATGCAGCAGCTTGAGCGGGATAGTAACGACATTCAGTCAATCCTCGGGACCATTCGCTCGATTGCCGAGCAAACCAACCTGCTGGCGCTGAACGCAGCCATTGAAGCAGCGCGGGCCGGAGAACAAGGTCGCGGGTTTGCGGTGGTGGCCGATGAAGTCCGGGCGCTGGCCAAACGCACGGCCGATTCCACGGCAGAAATCGACGGGCTGCTGGGCAACCTTGCCAAGCGCACCAGTCAGGTCACGCATCAGATGCACGCGAGCCTGGAAGTGTCGCAGCAGTCGGTGACGCGTATCGGTGAAGCGCGCAGCAGTTTCGGGCTGATTCGTGAGTCGGTGGACGTGATCCGTGACATGAACACCCAGATCGCCACGGCGGCGGAACAGCAGCATCAGGTGGCCGAAGACATCAATCGGCACATCAGCCAGATTCATGGCGATGCGCAGTTGGTGGCGGAACTGGCGAACTCGGCGCGGCTGGATTCGCAGAGTCTGGCGGGGCTGTCGAATGAGCTGGACGGGTTGGTTCGCCGCTTTAGAACCTGATCCTGAACACACCGCAGATCAAATGTGGGAGCGGGCTTGCTCGCGAAAGCTATATGCCAGTCGACATCATCGTTGACTGACACGCCGCCTTCGCGAGCAAGCCCGCTCCCACACTGGATCTGCGGTGTTACTGCTTGAACAGCTCGCCGGGGGTAAACCCAAACAACCCCTTGAACGCCGCAATAAACGCCGACGTCGAATCGTAACCACAAGACAACGCCGCATTCGTCACACTGTCCCCCTCCTCCAGCAAACTCAACGACGACAGCAACCGCATGCGCTGGCGCCACCCTCGAAAGCTCAATCCGGTTTCGCGCTGAAACAATCGCATCAGCGTCTTCTCTGACATCCCCAACTGCTCGGCCCATTCCTGCAAGGTCACGTGGCGCTCAGGGCTTTCGATCAGCTCATTGCACAACCCCAGCAATCGCTGATGCCGAGGCAACGGTAGCGAAAAACCGACCTCCGGCAGATGTGCCAACTGGTCCAGCAGCACATTCACCAGCCGGGCTTCCTGACTGTCACCCTGTGGATACTCCACCGGTAGCAGGCAAAAACTCTTGATCAGCTCCCGGGCCAGGGGCGTCACTTCCAGCACTCGGCAACGGCCGTCCGCCCACTCACAGTCTTCCCGGCGCACATAGAGGCTGCGCATCTCGGCGCGCATCGAGGTCACGACCTGGTGTTCAAGGTCCGCCGGAATCCAGATCCCCCACTGTGGTGGCGCAAAGAAACTGCCCTCGGCCGTGTGCACGCCGAGAACACCGCTGATGGCGTAGGAAAACTGCACCCAATCGTGGCGATGAGGCGGCGTCCACGAACCGGCATTCAGGCTTTCCGCCCGCGCGAACAGCGGACGCGGCAACGCCGTCAGGGTCGGAATGGTCCGTTCGAGGGAAAGTTGTCCGTTAGACGTCATTGATGAGCCTTATGTCGCAAGGTGGCTAATGAGGCCGACGTTAGGCTATGCGCAATATCTATTCAATCTCGGAGATCCCTGTAGGAGCGAGCTTGCTCGCGATGGTGTATCAGCTGAATAGGTGTCGACTGACACACCTTCGCGAGCAAGCTCGCTCCTACAGGTTTTCGGTCCATCCAATGACATCTTCAGCGCTCGATGATTGCGGTGACGCCCTGACCGCCGGCGGCGCAGATCGAAATCAAACCCCGCCCCTTCCCCGCCGCGTCGAGCAGCTTCGCCAGGTTGGCGACGATGCGCCCGCCCGTGGCGGCAAACGGATGCCCGGCCGCCAGCGAGCTGCCTTTGACGTTGAGGCGGCTGCGGTCGATGGAACCCAGCGGGGCGTCGAGACCCAGGCGGGTTTTGCAATAGTGCGGATCCTCCCAGGCCTTCAGCGTGCAGAGCACCTGCGCGGCGAAGGCTTCGTGGATTTCGTAGTAATCGAAGTCCTGCAAGGTCAGGCCATTGCGCGCCAGCAACCGCGGCACGGCATACACCGGCGCCATCAATAGCCCTTCGGCGCCGTGGACGAAATCCACCGCCGCCGCTTCGCCGTCGCGCCAGTAGGCCAGGATCGGCAAGCCACGTTCTTTCGCCCACTCCTCACTACCCAGCAGCACCAGCGACGCGCCGTCAGTGAGCGGCGTGGAGTTGCCCGCCGTCAGCGTGCCCTTGGCACTTTTCTCGAAGGCCGGTTTCAGCGAGGCGAGTTTTTCCAGGGTCAGGTCCGGGCGCAGATTGTTATCGCGGGTCAGGCCGAGGAACGGTGTTATCAGGTCGTTATGCCAGCCTTCGGTGTAAGAGGCCGCCAGTTTTTGGTGACTCTCCAGCGCCAACTGATCTTGCGCGTCTCGCGGGATGCTCCAGGTCTGCGCCATCAACTCGCAGTGCTGGCCCATCGACAAACCGGTGCGAGGTTCGCCGTTGCGTGGAAATTCGGGGACCAGATGACGTGGGCGTAGCTGCAAAAAGGTCTTCAGTTTATCGGGCGTGGTCTTGGCGCGGTTGGCTTGCAGGAGGATTTGCCGCAGGCCTTCGTTGATGCCGATGGGCGCGTCGGACGTGGTGTCGACGCCGCCAGCGATGCCGCAGTCGATTTGGCCGAGGGCGATTTTATTTGCCACCAGTAACGTCGCTTCCAGACCGGTGCCGCATGCTTGCTGAATGTCATAGGCCGGGGTGGTCGGCGACAGCCGCGAGCCGAGCACGCATTCGCGCGTCAGGTTGAAATCCCGGGAATGCTTGAGCACCGCCCCCGCCGCCACTTCGCCCATGCGTAAACCGTGCAGGTTGAAACGCTCGATCAAGCCTTCGAGCGCTGCCGTGAGCATCGCCTGGTTACTGGCGGTGGCGTATGGCCCGTTGGAACGGGCGAAGGGGATCCGGTTTCCGCCGATAATCGCGACGCGGCGCAGCTGAGTCATGAAAAACTCCTGATGAAAATCCAAATGCAGACACCAATCCCTTGTAGGAGCGAGCTTGCTCGCGATGGTGTGTCAGTCGACATCAGTGCAGCTGACACACCATCGCGAGCCTCGCTCCTACAATGTTTTAGCGTAGGCCTTATCTTGTGGATCGAACGACTGATCGCCATTCGTGGTCCACACTTTGAACCTCAGCTGCTGGAGCGCGTTCCATGTCTGACCGTTATATCGACTTCGCCAATTCGTCCATCGGCCATCGTTTGGTCGGGGCCCTGGGGCTGCCGTCGCCGGAACGGCTGGAGCGCTGGCAAGCAGGCCGGCTGCGCCCGGTCGAAGGGGCGCTGTTGATTGGCGGTGGCCCGCTGGCGGAAAAAGTCGGCGCCTTCGCCAACCGCCTGACCGACGCGATTTACAGCTACGGCATCGAACCGTCACTGACCACCGCGTGGATTCCCGGCCATGGCCCCAGACTCAAAGCCGTGGTGTTCGACGCCAGTCATTTGGTGCAGACCGATCAGCTCAAACAACTGCGCGAATTCTTCCAGCCACTGATGAAAAACCTCGATCACAGTGCGCACCTGGTGATTCTCGGGCGCGCGCCGCAGACCTTGAGTGATCCGTTTGCCGCCAGCGTTCAACGCGCCATCGAAGGTTTCAGCCGGTCACTGGCCAAGGAATTGCGCATTGGCGGCACCTTGCAGTTGATCCATGTCGACGAAGGGGCCGAGGATCAACTGGAGGGCCCGCTGCGATTTTTCCTCTCGCCGAAAAGTGCGTTCGTGTCCGGGCAAGTGATTCGCCTGACCGCCTGCAACACGCAAGTGACGGACTGGACTCGCCCGCTGTCCGGTCGCACAGCGCTGGTCACCGGCGCAGCACGCGGCATCGGTGCCTCCATCGCAGAAACCCTGGCCCGTGACGGCGCGCAAGTCATCCTGCTCGACGTACCACCGGCCAAGACCGATCTCGAAGCCCTCGCCGCACGCCTTGGCGGACGCAGCATCACCCTGGACATTTGCGCCGAGGACGCCGCCGCACAGTTAGTCGAACAGTTGCCCGACGGCGTCGACATCGTGGTCCATAACGCGGGCATCACCCGCGACAAAACCCTGGCCAACATGACCCCGGAATTCTGGGACGCCGTGCTCGCGGTCAACCTCAATGCGCCACAAGTGCTGACCAAGGCTCTGCTCGACAGCGGCACCTTGCACGACAACGGCCGAGTGATTCTGTTGGCCTCGATCAGCGGCATCGCCGGCAATCGCGGGCAAACCAATTACGCGGCGAGCAAGGCCGGATTGATCGGCCTGGCCCAGGCCTGGGCGCCGCGGCTGAATGAGCGCGGCATCAGCATTAACGCAGTGGCGCCGGGGTTTATCGAAACCCAGATGACCGCGCACATTCCCTTCGCGCTGCGCGAAGCCGGTAGGCGCATGAGTTCGTTGGGCCAGGGTGGCCTGCCGCAAGACGTCGCCGAAGCCGTCGCGTGGCTGGCTCAACCGGGGACCGGCGCGTTTACCGGACAGGCACTGCGAGTGTGCGGGCAAAGTGTTTTGGGAGCGTAGACATGATCATCGACTGGCACACTCTCAACCATGAACCGAGCCTGACGGGACTGTATCTCCGGGCCGCGACGCGACGGAAAATCACCGGCACTGCCCTGCCCGATTCAGGTTTGCGCTGCTGGGTCGATGTCAATCCGAAGCGGCTGGCGGCGTATCGCGCCGTCTGTGGTTTTACCGACAATGGATTTTTGCCACCAACGTACCCACACGTCATCGCGTTTGCCCTGCAGATGCAATTACTCACGGCGAAGGAATTTCCGTTTCCGCTGCTGGGCCTGATTCACCTGAGCAATCGCATCCGTGTCTTGCGGCCGATGGGCGGCGTGGGGCGTGTACGGGTCAGCGTGCAAGTGCAGAACTTGCAACCTCATGCGAAGGGGGCGACGTTCGACCTGGTGACCACGCTCGATGATCAGTTGGGCGCACTGTGGGAGGCCGAGAGTCAGATGCTGTGTCGCGGCGTCAAACTCGACGGGGACGCTGTCGAGGATGTTATGGCGTCGACCCTGTCGCTGATCGAAGTGGCGCGATGGAAAGCGCCAGCGGACATTGGCCGGCAATATGCCAAGGTTTCCGGCGACTACAACCCGATTCACTTGAGTGCCGCCAGCGCCAAACTCTTCGGCTTCCCGAGGGCCATCGCCCATGGGTTGTGGAACAAGGCGCGGACGCTGGCGGCGCTCGCCGATCACCTGCCCACGGCGAATGTCGAGATGGCGGTGCAGTTCAGGAAACCGGTGCGGTTACCCAGCGAAGTGACCTTGCTGGCCAGCGCGGCAGGTTCCAGTGGGGATTTTCAGTTGGTGGGTGCGGGGGATCTTGAGCATATGGTCGGGCATTGGCGGCCGGTTGCCTGACAGATCAAAGATCGCAGCTACAGGTGTACGCGTTTCCCTGTAGGAGCTGCCGAAGGCTGCGATCTTTTGATTTAGGCGACCGTAAAACCGACGAAGATCAAGATCAACAGATCGCAGCCTTCGGCAGCTCCTACAGCGATGTCACGAACGAGCCAGATTCAACCGCGGTTGCGGAAACAAATTATTCAACGTCTCCAACAATCGCACGTGATAAATCGGTTTGCGGAACAGGTCCAGTACCTGCAATCGCAACATGTCGCTGACATCCTCCATATCCGCATGCCCCGACGTCACTATCACCGGCAAATGCTGCCGGGACGTATGCTCGCGCAATCGCTTGATCAACGACATGCCGCTCTCTTCGGGCATCCGCAAATCCGTGATCACCAACGCAATATCAGGATGGCGCGTCAGATGATGCAGCGCGAGCTTGACCGAAGTCGCCGTAAAACAACTGAAACCCTCGCCCTCCAGCAGTTCCGCCAGCTCCAGCAAAGCGTCCTCTTCATCATCAACCAGAAGTAACTGCTGGCGGAGGAGTATGGGAGAGCTCATAAGCGACACCTGCAATGGATTGAGCGCTGACGTTAGAATCCGTTCTCAGCATTGGCACGTTATGGGTTGCCGACCAGTGCATTCGTGATTTGTAAAAAGATAGCCTTGATCGAGTTGCCCATGCCCGCACTGAGTCCAGCAATCACCACCGCAACCATCGCGGCAACAATCGCGTACTCAATACCGGACGCGCCCTCGGTGTCTTTGGCCAGGCCTTTGTAAAAAACGATTTCGGATTTGATCTTATGGACAAGCTTGGTAGCGAACATGGCACTTCTCCTGGATGACAACGGGTGTTGCACAACCGAAACATGATTCCCCTTCGCCAGCACCAGCATTGTCGGCATTCCCCGTTCCAACAACTGTAAGAAAGCATTAATACCTAAGTAGTATCGGTTTAGTTGACGTCAAGAAATCGCTACCAATCAGTAACCATTTGCTTTAACTAAATATTGTTCCACTCGCTAATGGCGTTTTGCCCTTTCTGAGCTACGGTCAAACAGCAAAACAGTTTTATGTTCATAGCTTCCTGATTAATAAGATCTCGTCGGACAGGGCGGGAGTCTTAGAGCAGCAGGAAAGGGAGAGCCGTCATGAACAGTCGCATTACCATGGGCCTGGCCGGGTTGTTTCTGGTGGGCGCCATCATTGCCGGTTACTGGGGGCTCATGTTGAGCCGTCAACCGTCCCCCGAGCCTGTCGCTCAACCTGCCGTTGTCGCCGCCACGCCAACTGTCCAGACTCCTGCGCCAGTGGAAGACCCTACTCGTCAGCCGGTGGTCGTGCTGCTGCATGACGTGCCGCCGTTCGTGGCGATTACCGCCGCCGATGTGACCCTGGAAAAACTCCGCACGGCCCCCGCCGGCAGTCTGACCCGTCTCGATCAAGTCATTGGCCGCACACCCTGGCGTGCGCTGACCGCCGGCAGCTGGCTCAACGATGAAAGCTTCGAGGCTGGCGGCAGACTGGCGCGGATGATTCGTCCCGATGAACGCGCACTCGCCGTCGCGGTGGACGAAGTGATCGACGCCGGTGGGCAACTGATGCCAGGGGACTACGTTGATGTGCTGCTGTTTCTGCGCATGGACAGCAACAACCTTCAGTCGTCGGCTCAGCTGGTGGTACCCGCATTGCGGGTGCTCGGGGTGGGTGAACAATTGGGGTTGACCAACGACGGCCATCCCTCGAGCACGGCACTCGGCAACGACGAAAAACTCAATCAGAACCAACTGCGCGCCAGCGCACGCACGGTGTTACTCGCCGTCCCCGAACAGCTCCTGAGTCGACTGATGCTGGCAACCCAGGCCGGCATGCTGCGCCTGGCCGTGCGCAGTGCCGATGAAAAACGCCTGGCGCACTACTGGGCCGGGGAACGTGATTCATCGGCCAACCTCGCTAGCGCCAACCGCGAGCTGATCCAGTTCAGTCAACTAGCCATGACCGCTCCCCCCAAACCTGTCGCCACGGCTGGCACAGTCGCCCCGCGCAAGTCGAGCGTGGAAGTCATTCGCGGCAGTGAAATCACCCAAACCCCCTGAGTCGAGCAAGGACGCATCTAAATGCGCAGAGTTTCCATGCCCCTGTTCCACAGCTTGCTCTGGGTCTCCCTCTTGAGCGGGCTTCCGTTCACGACGACGGTTGCCGCTGTCGGAAATTGCGCCGCGCTGGGCTCGATGCCGGCCGTGCTGGAAGTCGGTGAAGGGCTGCAACAGGCGATACAATCGCCCGTAGCGATCACCCGCGTGGCGGTGGGCGATCCGAAAATTGCCGACGTGCGAGTCAACGGCAATCAAGCCTTCCTGCTCACCGGCATGGCCCCCGGCGCCACCAGCCTGATGGTCTGGACGGCCTGTGCCAGCGCGCCGCGTCAAAGCATGGTGTTCGTTCAAGGACGGGCCACCACGGCCATGACCACCGCCACCCAATTACCGTCCGATGACCCGCTGCTGCCATCGCAAGTGCAGACCGACATCCGTTTCGTCGAAGTCAGCCGGACCAAACTGAAAGAAGCCGGCACGTCCATTTTCGGCAAAAGCTCGAACTTTCTTTTCGGCTCCCCCGGCACTGTGCCGAATACCGCTGTGACGCCTGGTGTGCTGCCGCTGCGCAACATCGATCCGCGGATCGCCGTGCCGAGCATTCCCTTGGCCAACGACGTGTACAACATCGTCGCCGGCGGCGGTAACTTCCTCGCCATCATCAATGCCATGGAAAGCAGTGGCTTCGCCTACACACTGGCGCGGCCCAGCCTGGTGGCCATCAGCGGGCAGAGCGCGAGTTTCCTGGCCGGTGGTGAGATCCCGATTCCGGTGCCCAGCGCCAACAGCAACAGCTATTCCATCGAATACAAGGAATTCGGTATCCGCCTGACACTCACGCCGACCGTGGTCAGCCACGACCGCATCGCCCTGAAAGTGGCGCCCGAGGTCAGCGAACTCGACTTCAACAATGGCGTGACCATCGGTGGCACCACCGTCCCGGCGTTCACTATTCGCCGCACGGACACCAGCATTTCCCTCGCCGATGGCGAGAGCTTTGTCATCAGCGGCTTGATCAGCACCCAAAACGCCTCACAGGTGAGCAAATTCCCCGGCCTGGGCGACATCCCGATTCTCGGCGCTTTTTTTCGCAGCTCATCCATCAAACGTGAAGAGCGTGAACTGTTGATGATCGTCACGCCGCACCTGGTTCAACCCTTGGCGGCCAACGCACAACTGCCGTCATTGCCCGGTGAAAAATTGCGCAACTACGACCCGAACTGGTATCGCCTGTACTTCCTCGAAAACGGCAATTTTGATAAGCGCAGCGGGTTATCACAATGAGCCAGAATCTCTGTCAAACCTTCCTCGCGATTACGCGCAACAGCACTGACCTTGAGTGGCTGCAAGGTGCTCTCGCCCCGTTGGGCCAGGTGGTCAGCGCCGAGGGCGGCAGCCTCGACGAATTGTTGGCGCTGGTGGACGTGACCCTGGCCAGTCTGGTGTTCGTCGGGCTGGATCGTGAACATGTGGTGGCTCAGAGCACCCTGATCGAAGGCGCTCTGGAGGCCAAGCCGATGTTGGCGATCGTCGCGTTGGGCGACGGTATGGATAATCAGCTTGTGCTGAATGCTATGCGCGCCGGGGCACGGGACTTCGTCGCCTATGGTTCTCGCTCCAGTGAAGTCGCAGGTCTGGTGCGACGACTGAGCAAGCGCCTGCCGCCGGTGGCACCAAACACGCACCTGGGTGGTTTGACCGTGCTCTACGGCGTGCAGACCAATGCCGACGGCGCACTGCTTGCCACCCACATGGCACAAGTGGTGCAAAAGAGCGGGCAACACACCTTGTTGCTCGACCTGGGCCTGCCACGCGGCGACAGCCTGGCCTTGCTCGGCCTGGAAAGTTCGTTTCACTTCGGCGATGCCTTGCGGCATTTGCGGCGCCTCGACGCAACGCTGATCGACAGCGCGTTCACCTGCAGCGAGGCCGGGATGCGGATCCTTGCCTACGCCAGCAACGACGAACTGCTGGAGCACACCAGTGCCGCCGAGTTGTACATGTTGCTCAGCGCCCTGCGCCAACACTTCCAGCACATTGTGGTGAACCTCACCGGCCAGCCCGACAGTGAAGCCTTGCGCACCTTCGTCAGTCATTGCGACAAGCTGTTGTGGTACACCGACCAGAACGTGCTCGACTGCCGCCGCAACCTGGCCGTGCTCAACCTCTGGCGCGAAAAAGGTATGAAGCTCGATCACGCCCGGCTGCTGGTGGACCGCTACCTGCGCAACGTCGCGCCGGACTCTGACACCCTCGGTAAAAGCTTTGGCATGGAGGTCATCGCGACGCTCGCCTACAGCCCGGAAGTGCGCCTTAACGCCAAAAACCAGGGCATTACCCTGTTCGAGCTAGCCCCACGGGAAGGCCTGACCCAAAGCCTGCGAACCCTCGGCGAATGTCTGGCCAAGCGCTACGAAGGGCTGGCCAAACCCAAGGTGGGCTGGTTTAACCGGTTGAGGGGCGCGCAATGAGTGGCGAAAAACTCTTCGGTGCCCCCCAACGTGGGCCGGTGGGCAATACGGATCACGATGGCCTGAAACTGGTACTGCACCGCTACATCATCGACGCCATCGAAGAGTCCGGAAAAAACCTGCTGGAAGGTTCGCGGCAGGTACTGTCGCAGTTCGTCATCGACAAGATTGCCGAGTACATCGCCCGGCTGCACCTGGCGATTTCCCGTTACGAAATGGAGCGCCTGGCCGAAGAAATCGTCGACGAACTCACCGGTTTCGGCCCGCTGGAAGTCCTGCTGCGCGACCCGGCGGTGACCGAGATTCTGGTCAACGGTCCGCACCGGGTGTTTGTCGAACGCGACGGTGTGCTGCATCAAAGTGACCTTCGTTTTATCGATGCCCACCACGTCGAACGGGTGATGCAACGGATCCTCGCGCCCCTTGGCCGACGACTCGATGAATCGTCGCCGATGGTCGATGCGCGCCTGCCCGACGGCAGCCGGGTCAACGCGATCATTCCGCCGATTGCCCTCGATGGCCCGTGCCTGTCGATTCGAAAGTTTCGCAAGGACATGCTCAAAAGCTCTGACCTGGTGGCAATGCAAACCATCGACCAGGCGATCTTCGATTTCATTCAGGACGCCGTGGGCAAGCGCTGCAACATTCTGATCAGCGGCGGCACCGGCACCGGCAAGACCACACTGCTGAACATTCTCAGCCAGTTGATCAATCCTCACGAACGGCTGGTCACCATCGAAGACATCGCCGAATTGCAGCTCGGCCACCCTCATGTGGTGCGCCTGGAAACGCGTCCGCCGAATGCCGAAGGGCACGGCGAAGTGAAGGCCAGCGACCTGATCCGCAACGCCCTGCGGATGCGCCCGGACCGGATCATCCTCGGCGAAATACGAGGCGTGGAAGTGCTCGACGTGTTGACGGCGATGAACACCGGCCACGACGGTTCCATGAGCACAGTGCACGCCAACAATGCCCAGGATGCGCTGTTGCGTCTGGAGACGTTAGTCGGGCTGACGGGCCGGACCATTGCCGAACGCACCTTGCGGCAGATGATCTGTGCCGCCCTGGATGTGGTGATCCAGTTGACGCGTATGCCCGATGGCCGCCGCTGCGTCAGCGAGGTGGTGGAGGTGGTCGGCATCCGTGAAGACGTGTACGTCACCAACACGCTGTTCCGACTCGACCGACGCAACGGTTTCGGTTTTATGCGCGAGGCGGTCAACCCCGCCGGCGACAAACTGCGCCGCGAGACGGCGTTTATCCCTTCCGCGTACTGAAGGCCTTGGCATGCTGAAACCGGTGCTGCTCGTTCTCATATGCCTGGTCTTGCTTGGCTTGTCGATCCGCCTGTTCTACCGCGGTTTGCGCCAGGCCGGCACCCAGCGGGTGCTGGGGCGCCTGAGCCAGGGGCAAGTTCAACGGGAGGTGGAAAAAACCACCTGGGCGGGACTGGAGCGGGCCTTTTTGCGAGCAGGTCTGGGGCGGCCAACCGACCGACTGAGGGGGTGGCTGCTGCTCTGGGCGGTGGGGATCTTTCTTGGTTTTGCCGTGGGTGGCTGGTTCGGTTTACTGCTTTTTTTGGTGGTTCCTCCCCTGGCTGCACGGCTGTATATCAGCTGGCGTTATAAGCGCCGACTCAAGCGCATGATCGAACAATTGCCGCAACTGCTCGACCACGCAGTGCGCAGCCTAAAGTCCGGACGCACCTTGGCCGATGCAGTGTTGAGCGCTATCGAGGTCGCTGAAGATCCGCTGAAAAACGCCATGAGCCGGGTTCAGCGCAATGTGCAATTGGGCGTCAGCCTGCCAGACGCTGCCTCGGACCTCGCGGAGCTGTATGAGAAAGACGAACTGCGTTTATTCGCACTCGGGTTGAAGGTCAATCACCGCTACGGCGGCAATGCCAGTGAGTTGCTGGAGAACCTGATCAAGATGATTCGCGAACGTGAACAGGCTGCACGCCAATTGAGCGCCCTGACCGGAGAAACCCGGGTGACGGCGTGGGTGCTGGGTGGTTTGCCGATTGTCCTGGCCGGCTATTTCCTGATCACCAATCCTCACTATTTACTCGCCATGTGGCACGACAGTTCCGGGCAAATCATGCTCGCGAGCGCGTTCGGCCTGCAGGTGGTGGGTAGCCTGGCGCTCTGGCGCATGTTGCGCAGTGTATGAAAGTACCGCTGCTGATCAGTGCGTTGCTGTTTTTGGGGGCCGCCCTGCTGCTATTCAGCGTGTTGCTGGAACAGCGTCGACGGATTCGTCAGGTGGCCCAGCGCCTGGACGGAAAACTGCTGAGCGACCATCAGGTGGGTCACTGGCTGCAACTGCTCGGCAACAGCCGGATCGGTCAACGTGCGGTCAATCTGGACAACGAAACGCAGACGCTGCTGAACCGTCTAGGCTGGCGTAGCGCCCGGCGACGCTCGCTGTTCGCGGCATTCCAGGTGGGGGGGCCGGTGCTGGCGCTGGCCCTGAGCCTGCTGATCCAGGGCGTGTTTTTTCCCCATGTGGACAACCACTGGCTCGCCCCGGCCTTCGCCACCGGTGCCGGTTACTTGTTGCCCAAACGCCTGCTCGCGGCGGCCGCGCACCGTCGTCAAAAACAATTGGCGACCGAGATTTCCACCTTCATCCCGCTGCTTCGCATCCTGTTCGAATCGGGCATGGCGGTGGAGCAGTCGCTGCGAGTTCTGAGCCACGAAGGAAAACAGTTATTGCCGGCGCTGACCCATGAACTGCGCCTGGTGCTGGCCCGTGTCGACTCCGGCCTGGAACTGGGCGAAGAACTGAGCAAGGCCACCCGATTGCTCGCGGTGGATGAGTTCACCGACACCTGCGTCATCCTTCAACAGCTGATCCATCAGGGTGGCGGCGCGATGAAATCCCTGCTGTCGCTCAAGCAGCTGCTCGATGACCGCCGCCTGACACGCTTGCAGGAATACATCTCCAGAATGTCCGCCAAAATGTCCGTCGTGATGATGTTGTTTCTCTTCCCGGCGTTATTGATCGTGCTCGCTGGCCCGGGTTTTACTGCCCTGGCCCGAGCCTTTGCTTCTTAGAGGGAACGTAATGAAAGCAATGATCGCCGGTTTGAGTCTGCTGTTGTTAAGTGGGTGCGCGAGCGACGGCCAGGCCCCCTGGAGCGCGTTGGCCAACACCGCCAGTTGCGGCAAATTAAGCTCGGATGAACAGCTGACGCTGAACCTCGCCGACGACATGGCCAACGACGGAAAATTGCACGCCAGCCTGGCCAACCTGCAAAGCCTTCCCGACAACCAGGCCGACGTACGTTTGCGCAAAGCCAAGGTTTATCGTTTGCTGGGACGCAGTGAAGCCGAGCCGTTGTACCGCAGCCTGCTCGGCAGTTGCCTGGCTGCCGAAGCCGAACACGGCCTCGGCCAACTCGCCGCCGCCAAGAGCGACAACGGCCTGGCCTTGACCCACCTGCAACGGGCCGCACGGCTGGCGCCCACCGACGAGAAAATCCGTAACGACCTGGGCGTCGTGTACCTCAACCAATTACAGATGGAGGATGCGCGATTCGAGTTCCTGACGGCCATGGAACTCAAGCAGAGCGACTCGTTGGCCGCGCTGAACCTGGTCACGCTGCTGATCTATCAGGACGACTGGAGCCGCGCCGCTGAACTGGTCAGCCGCTTCGGCTTGAGTCCCTCCCAGGTCACCGAAGCCCAGGCCCGCGCGGAAAAACTCAAGACCACCGGCAAACCCGCCCCGACCGTTGCGAACCAGGTGGCTGCCGTCGCCACAACGTCCCTTCAATAAGGAGAGGACCTGATGAAACCGACCACCCTCTACTACCTCGGCCTGCTGGCCATGCCCCTCACGGCCCACGCCATCGACGCCGGCCCCGCCTCGCCCCAACAACAGGAAACCGAAGGCTGGCTGCAACTGCAAAGCAGCAACAAGGCTGCCTCAACCACCCCCCAGACCTCCACCGCGGCCGAGCGAGAACTGAGCCTGCAGCGGTGGTTGAAAAGTTATCAGCATGAGATCCCGCAATACTTTGATCAAGACGCGGGTGGGCAGGTGAATAGCGGGTCCGGGGGGTAGCACATAACCTGTGGGAGCGAGCCGGCTCCGGGCGGCGTTCCGACGAAAAAATTGAACGGTTGTAAGCCCTTTATGTAGGAGCTGCCGAAGGCTGCGATCTTTTGATCTTTTTTGGGGCGCGACTTCTAAAGATCAAAAGATCAAAAGATCGCAGCCTTCGGCAGCTCCTACAGTGGGACCAAGTACACCTGCAAGAGATTGGTCGGCTGTCAGGCCGCCTTCGCGAGCAGGCTCGCTCCCACAGAAAAGCAAAAACAAATCGACGTACACGCCCCGCTTCTCACCACTCAACAGGCCGAGCGTTAGCTCGCCTGCAGCTTTTGATCTACCCGCCCCTTCGGGAGGCCGAGTGGAGGTTCTGCGCAGTGGGCAGCCCGGCATGGATGCCGGGCTAGCCGCCCCCGGCCATGGATGCCGGGCTAGCCGCCCCCGGCCATGGATGGCCGATGGCGGCGGGCCCACGGAGCAGGACCGGAGCGAGGGAACGCCGAGCCTTAGCGAGGGGCCGGACGCTCGGGGCGAGCGTTTTTTTGCTTACTTTTTTTAGGCGTTTGTAAAAAAAGTGAGTCGCCGTAAGGGCGAAACCCTAAGCCGCCGTTACCGCAGAAATGGATATGTACACCTGAAAGAGACTGGTCGGCTGTCAGGCCGCCATCGCAGGCAAGCCAGCTCCCACAATGGTTAGGGGTACAGCCGCAAGATCAGGTCGGCTATCAGGCCGCCTTCGTCGGAACGTCGCCCGGAGCAGGCTCACCCCCACAGTTGATTCGTGTAATTTGAACGGCGTACCGTTTTAGTGAGCAGTAGCGCTTTGGCGCCCCCCAGAACTACCCGGCGACGACGCCAAAGCCAACGCCAACTGCGTCCGATTATGCATATGCGTCAACCGCAACACCTGTGACACATACAATTTCACCGTGTTCTCGGTAATCCCCAACTCACAGGCAATCTGATAATTCGTCTGCCCCTTTCCCACCAACTGCGCCACGCCCAATTGCCGTGGCGACAGCTGAGTGAAAATCGTCGGAATCTTCATCCGATCCAGATCACTGACCTCGCCATCAGCAGCATCCGACCACTGCGGACCGCGTCGAACCTTATCCAGGTCCTGATACAAATCATCGAGCGACTCGGAAAGGTACTGCAGCTTCTGATCTAAATGTCCCAATTGCAGACTCTTCTGCTGTTCCTGCAACGCCACTTCCTGACGTTGCATCCCATTGAGCAACTCGTTCAGATCAACCGGCTTCTGATAGTAATCGGCAAACCCGGCCCGCAACGCCTTGATCACATCCTGCTTGTCCGCACGCCCAGTCAGCATGATCGCCTCGAAAGCCCGATGCTTGCCGGACAAACGTTGCAGCTCCTTAATAAGCTCGATGCCGTCGATGCCGGGCATGTGCAAATCGCAGAGCACCAGGCCGATACCCAGGTCCTCACTGAACCGCGCGATCGCTTGACTGCCGGACTTACACGGCACGCAGCGATAACCACTGCGCTCAAGGAACTCGCAAAGCTCTTCAACGATCAACGGCTGATCATCAACCACAAGGACTTTCACTGCCGAGGTAGGCTTGTTCACGGGTGACTCCCTGCAAGGCCAAAGGGCTGACCGTTCCTGTACCGACAGCCGCGAGTTGTACAACGACAGCTTTGAAAGTAGACGTACTTTCTGACTATGTACATCAAACGGACAACAAATGGATCCAGGCGAGCGTCAGCAAAAAGCCCACCAGCACGAAGGGCGCATAGGGTTGTTTATTTGACGCTCCAGGCCCTAGATAGCGAAGGCGAACCCTAACGCTTTGACTCATATGAACCCAGACGCTTGGCGCCAGTAACAGCCAGACGGCGCTGGTCAATCCGGCACCGATAAACGTGCCGAGCAAATGTTTACTGTCCGTCGCAAGTCCCAAGGCTGTCATCAGTTTCACATCGCCTGCGCCCAGGCGGCGCAACGAATAACCGGGAAGGGTGAAGGCCAGCGCCAGTACAAAGGCCCAGCCGCCCTGCGCCGCTTCGGCCCCCAGCCAGGTCGAGTTCGTCCACAGCAGATACGCCAGCACCAACGCGCCCGCGCCAACCGTCAGGCCATTGGCGATGTGCCGCTCTCGAGCATCCTGCGCTGCGCATAGCGCCAGCCAGATCAGTAGGGCAAAGCTTTGCATGCGGTAAAAAACATCCGTTTTGGCTGAATGATTCTATGCTGACATTACGCCATGATGGTCAGGGTAGACGCACTCATGAAAACAAGCCTCCCCCGCAAACAAAAAGGTGCCGTCGCGATTGAATTCGCGTTGGTGTTCGTTATTTTTTTCGCCGTGTTCTATGGGGTTGTGACTTACAGCCTGCCGTTGTTGCTGGTGCAATCGTTCAACCAGTCGACCGCCGAAGCCGTGCGCCGAAGCGTGGCGCTCGATACGACCACGCCCGGTTACGACACCGCGATCACCACCGTTGCCACCACGGAACTGACCCGGCAACTGGCCTGGATCCCCGCTGCGCTGAATTTCAATGTCGCCACCGACGCCACCGCCACCTACATTGGCGGGGTGTTGAAGGTCACCATCAACTACCCCACAAATAAACTGAAACAGGTCATCCCGTTTCTGGTACTCCCGGGAATCGGCCCGGTGCCTAATCTGCCGGCGAATCTCAGCGCCAGTTCGAGCCTGCAATTTTGAGTTCCGGGGACAAACTGTTCGGGCGTCTGCTCAACCGCCACCCGCCACCGCAACAGATCGAGCCGGCACCCCTGAGCGTGCAAAGCGTCGGTTTGCAGGTGCACCTGGATGCCGAAGGTCGAGTGGCGCACATGACCGGCCCATTGCGGCATGCACTGGCTCAGCAGATCCCTGCCGCGCAGGCACCGTACCTTCTTGAATTGCTCATGCCCCACAGCCAACTGGCCATCGAAGGTGCGCCGGCTGATTGGCAGGGACAGACACTGGACCTGGATTTTTACAGCCTCAGTGGACACCCCCTGCACCTGCGCGGCTGGGTCCAGCCGTTGGCCGATGCCTGGCTGTTGCAGCTGCTGGACATCGGCGACTTGCTGCTCGAACGCCGACAAGCGCGTAGCCGCGACCACTGTCAATTACTGGCAGCGCAGATCGGCGAGCAATTACGCCTCTGCAGCTTGACGCGCCTGCCCTATGTGCTGGAGGAACAACTGCAAGTGCTGGCCCAGCGTTTTCAGATACCGTGCATCGCCGTGGCAATACTCGACGAGCAGGAACACGGCTGGCAGATCCATCAACATTACGCGGCCTTCGATGCGCCAGGTCTGTGGCAAAACGGACAGCGACTGGGCATGGGCCTCGACAGCTTGAATGGCTCCGCGCCGCACCCTCTGACCCTCTGCGAGCATCCACGCCTGCAAAGCATTTTCGGCAATGCTGAAGGATTCGCGGTGCCGTATCAGGACGCGCAAGGTGTGGCCGCCTGGTTGCTCTGTGATTTTTACCCGGTGCAGCAACGTGCACCCGACGTCAGCGAGCGTGACTGGTTACAGTTCGCCGCTGCACTCGCCGGGCCGTTACTGGAGCGCTTGCGCGAGCACCGGCACCATTTGCAACTGGAGCGGCTGGAGTCGCTGCAAGCCTTGCTCGGCGCCGGATGGTGGGAGCTCTTCAGCGAACGCGACGAAGTGCAACTGTCCCCGTCACTGGCCACCCTCCTGAACCTTGAGAATGCCTGTTTGCCGCTCCACGACTGGCTCGATGAGGTGCATCCCGCCGACCGTGAAGAGCTGAACAGTCGTTTGCAAGATTTGCAAAATGAAGGCAAACCCTTGCTCCTGTGCGTACGGTTGGCACACGCGCCGATCTGGTATCGCTTGCAAGGCCAGGCCCTGGGTGTCGGTACACATCGGCGGCTAGTGGGTTTCATGCTCGACATCAGCGACATCAAGAATCAGCAACAGCATGCCGCCGCGGCGCATGCCCGGCTGGACAACCTGATCGCCAGCTCTCCGGCGGTGATCTACGTGCAGCGCTATGTCGAAGGTGCACTGCAACCGACGTTTTTCAGTGACAGCTTGCTGCCATTGCTCGGCTGGACCCTTGCCGATTGCGCCACCGGGGCGATGGTGGAAAGGGTTCACCCCGAGGACCGCGATCGCTACTTCGAGCGCACACGCCAATTGCTGCGTGAAGGTTCGGTGCGCGCCCGCTATCGACTGCGCGACAGTCGCGGTGACTACCACTGGCTATTGGACGAAGCCAAGCTGCTGCGCGACGACCTGGGACTGCCGGTGGAAGCGGTCGGCCTGTGGCTGGACGTGACCGAAGCGACACTGGCCGCCGAGCAGGTGAAACAGAGCGAAGAGCGCTATCGGATCCTGGTGGAGGATTCCCCGGCGATGATCTGCCGCTACCGCCCGGACCTGACCCTGACCTTCGGCAACCGACCGTTAGCGACGTATATGGAATGCTCACCCGAGCAGCTGCCGGGGGTAAATCTGGGCAGCTGGATGTCGCAGCAACAACGCGAAACGTTCCTCCAGCGGCTCGGCCAACTGAGCCCCGAGTATCCGGTCAGTACCGCGGAAATCAATCTGCAACTGCCGGGACGTGAACACGCCTGGTGGGTCTGGTCGGATCGAGGGGTGTTCGATGACCAAGGCCGCTTGCTGGAGATTCAGGCCGTGGGCCGCGACAACACTGAAGTCAGGCGTTCTCAGCAGCAACTCACCCAAAGCGCCAAAATGGCCACCCTCGGCGAAATGGCTACCGGGCTCGCGCATGAAATCAACCAGCCGTTGAACGTGATGCGCATGGCGATCGTCAATGTGCTTAAACGTCTGAGCAACGGCGATGTGCAGGTCGATTACCTCACTGACAAACTCAACCGCATCGATGCCCAGGTCCAGCGCGCTGCCCGTGTGGTCGACCACATGCGCGTGTTTGGCCGCCGCTCTGAGGTCGAACAGCATCCGTTCAATCCGGCTCATGCCATCGAGGGTACGTTGTCGTTGCTGGCCGAAGGCATGCGCGGCAAAGGGGTCGACCTGCGCGTCAGCGAGACCGGTTTTGAGGTGCAGGTGCGCGGGTACGTCGATCAGCTGGAACAGGTGCTGATCAACCTGATGGTCAACGCCCGGGATGCGCTGCTGAGCAAACGCGAGACCGACCGCGAGTTCAAACCGTGGATCTCGGTGTACGCCGAACGCGACCAGCATTCGGTCAGGCTGTGGGTCGAGGACAACGGCGGCGGTATCGATCCACGGCTGCTGGAGCGGATTTTCGAGCCGTTCTTCACCACAAAACCCGTGGGCGTCGGCACTGGGCTCGGGTTGTCGGTGAGTTACGGCATCGTCGAGAACATGGGCGGTCGATTGAGCGTGAGTAACGCGCTCGAGGGCGCACGGTTTTGTGTCGAATTGCCGATTATCGAGGGTGATTAAATCATCAGGTAGGCTTTACCTTTCTGCCCACAGGTCATGTTGGCGCCGACGTCGACGTCCATCAGGTTGATGCCCAGATTCTTGAGCAGATTGTTCAGCAACGGATCGAGTAGCGGGCTCAGCAGATTGGTGATCACTGGCCCCAGTAGCGTGGTGACATCGCTAATCGCGCTTACGGCACTGGCAATGATGCTCCCCAGTGGACTACTACCCACAGGCTGATAGGCATTCAAACTAATGCCTGCCAGGGTGTTCGTCAGGCTGCCGACGATATTGTTGGTGGGGGCGGCGGAGATTACGCTCGGCGGCAGTTTGAGATTCGGCGGAGTCGCGAAAGGCGTGGTACTGGAAAACACTAGCTCCTGGGTGTTTTGCCCGACGCTGGTGTTGGCCATGATCCCTATGCCGCCAGCGGCAAACGCCACATGAGTCGTCTCGTCACAGCTACCGAGTAAAAAGGCAACCTTGTGACACGTCACGGTGCCGAGATCGATCAGCGGCAGCGGCGTGACAGTCGGCTCGGCGGTGGATGAAAAAGCGGCGACGGGATCGATTTTGCCAACTTTGAGGTCGGCTATCGAGGTGATGGTGTGGGCGGTCAGGCTTTTAATGCCCGTGGTGCCTACCGGGCAACTGTAGGCAGTGACATAACTTTTGGCGCCGCCGGCATCCAGGCTGATGTCGATTTCGGGTGATGGCAGCAGCAAGGGGTCCAGTTGTTGACAGCCAGCACCGAGCAGGCAAAGGAGCGAGTTGAGGGTGGTGACCAGATTCAGGCTCAGCACCCCGTTGAGTATCGGGGTCAATCCGCCCACCAGGCCGGACACCGCATTGCTCAGCCCGGTCACCCCGGACAGCACCGGCAGATTCACCGACAACATCGTGCGCACTTGTGCGGTACGCACATAGATCTGGTTCGGCCCCGTGGGGTTGGCCGCGGCCAGTGCCGGATCGCCAATAGCGGAGAACTGCGGGGGCTGTATCACCTTGATCCGCACCGTCACATTGGCCAACCCGAGCACGCTGACTGGCAAGGTCGCGGCCACGGCACTTTTGCTGTTGGCCAACTGGACCACGCCTTGAATCAATTGCAGCAATTGCACGTTGGCATCCAGCTCGGCGGCGGTAGTGCCAGCTTGCAGCTGCAAAATATCGCCCAGTTTGACCGGGCTGTTGTTCGCCCCCGCCGCCCCTTTCAGATTACCTAGCGCAACCATGACATCGGCGGTTGCGCCGTTGAGTTGAACCACCGTCGCCGCGGCCTGGATCAGTTGAGTCACCGTAGTCTGGGTGTTGAGCAACTGGGTGTAGTTGCCGGCCGCAACATTCAGATTGATCGCCAACTGGTTCAGGTAGCTGAGCAGTTTAATGTCGGTGTTCAGCAAACCGTTCCAGCCCGCCGCCGAAAGGCTCACGTTACCGCCCAACAGTCCAGTGAACAGCGGGTTGAGGATGTTTGATTGGGCGGTGCTGATGTTGAGCAGGGCGCTGCGAATATTCAGCTGGGCGATACTCGGCCTAGGCTCGGCCGCTACGGCGGTGGCACTCAGCCGGGTGCTGAGATTGACCGGTCCGCCGGACAACAGCGCGCCGATACCCGCGGCGATGCTGGTGGGCACGGTATGGGTGGCAATGACCTGGACGGCAGCGGATTTGGTGGAGTCGGCGGTGAACGCATGAAGGTTATCGGCGCCGGTCTGCAAGGTGCCGCAACTGACGTTCAACGTGCTGTCGGCGTTGACCGTAAACCCGTTGCGGACTGCACTTTGGGTGGCGTAATTGGCAGCGCTCAATCCGGGCAGACAATTGCCATCGCGGCTCACGGCCTCGAGTGCGGCGGTGTCTGCCACCCTCTGCAATTTGCGCTTTTCCAGGTAGAGCCTGCCGGTATCGACCACCAGCAACATAAACCCCAACGCCAGACTCAGGGTCAGCGCCGCGATCAAACCGATCGCACCCCGCTGCCGGACCGGGCCATGAAACTGCATGCCAAAAGACATCGAGCACTCCTTTGCCAGCGCACGGCCGAGGGTTACCTCCGTAAGTGAACAGCAGTGTAGACAAGGGTTGACGAGGTTGCTGGCAACACGCCAGCACCGACAACAAAAAACCCTCTGTAGGAGCGAGCTTGCTCGCGATGGTGTGTCAGCTACATGTGAGTCGACTGACACACCATCGCGAGCAAGCTCGCTCCTACAAGGGGGTGATGGGGTTTATCTCGGTGGATAGTTGGCCAATATTCGCCCGACGGTTTCGTGTATCGCATTGGTGCGATCAGTCGGGTTGGGTGTACGGCTGAGCATTTGTTCGTCGCTGCCGCGCCACACCAGTTTGCCGTCCTTGCCATCGAGCAAGTCGATCTGAATGGTCGCGACTTTGTAGGTGACGTTGCGGGTTTCGTTGTACATCGGCGCGCCCCAGTAACCGTTCCATGGGTTACCCCACCCGCCGCCATAGTTGGTGGTGACCTGTTGCTGACGTTCTTCGACGATCAGGTAAGTCTGCACGTGCAAATCAGCCTTGCTGCCGGTAGCGGCTGGGCGCAGACCACGCTGATCCAGCTGATCGGCAACCGCCTCGCGCATGCGTTGCTCGGTCAGGTCGCTTTTGATTCGAGGGTCATCGGGGCGATACTGCAGGGCAGGCTCTTTCCAGCTCCAGCTTCGATAGGCTGCGAAATCACGGCTGGCGTCGAAGTCATGGTTGACCTGGTTGGCGGCGCAGGCACTGAGCAGCACGGCCATGGCCAATAAAACGAAACGGCGGAACATGATTTTTCTCCGACTGAAGACATGATCCTGCGGAATGCTTCTTAGCGACGGAAGCTAACTCGGAGGATACGCCGACATGGCCTTTTCCACAGCCTCCCGTATGGCATCCGCTTGCTCGCTTTGGGTGCCCTTGTGGCTGGTTTCGGCGCTGGAACTCCACACGGGCTGACCGGTGCCCGCGTCGAACATATCCACCTGCACGACCACGACCTGCTCCTGGTAGGTACGGACGATCGGCACCGAGCCGTACATGCCATAACCGTTGCCGTAGTGGTTGTAACCGCCATAACCTGCGCCGTAGTAACCGTAGTCGTCCTGGACCTGACGCAAGCGGGTTTCCAGCCGCAGATCGGCGCTGACCAACAGGTCCGCCGGCCGATTGTCCTGCAGGGGGCGCAATCCGCGTTGATCGAGGGCGTTACTGACCGCTTCAGCGACCTGCGCCGAGTCCGCCCACGCCGTGCCCGGCGGCAGGTGCCCGTTGAGCCAGGTCCAGCTGCGATAGCGCCCATAGTCACGCGTCGGTGCCGGGTAGGCACTGCGGTCGAAGGTGTTGGCCGCTTGAGGCGGCGCTGGGGGCAAGGGGTTGGAAGTCGCCACATAAGGGTTGCTGCCCTGGCAGGCGGCCAACCCCAGACAGATCGCCAATAACCCTGAACGACTTTTCATTTCGAGCTCCGATCAGACCGGCCGACAGATCCAGTGCAAGTAACGCCCAAGCCCGGCAAAGCTTGGGTGGCGACGGTGAGCCAGCTCCATTTCCAGCAAGTCCACCAGTTCGGCGCGGGCCTGGAATTCCACCGGCATGTAGTCGTGAAAAACCCGCACCCCGCTCTGGGTTTCGACCTGCCACAGACCCTCAAGTTGCGCCGCCAGTTCACGTGGATCGAGCGGTTGCTGCGGGGTCAGGCTCTGCTTCTCGCCGGCCATGTCGTTCTTGCGCATTTTGCGGAAATGACCCTTGAGCAAATTGCGGTAGATCAGCGCATCGCGGTTGTAGAAGGCCAGCGACAACCAGCCATCCTTTTTCGTGAGCTGATGCAAGACCGGCAGGATCGCATGCGGTTCGGCCAGCCACTCCAGCACGGCGTGGCACAGCACCAGGTCGTAAGGTTCGGTGAGTTGACCGAGCAGTTCCTGCCACGGGGCCTGAATGAACGTCGCAGCCTGCCCGGCCTCGGCGAAGCGCTGGCGCGCGCCTTCAAGCATCGGCTCGGCGGGTTCGGCCAGCGTGACGTCATGGCCGCGCTGGGCCAGCCACAACGACATGTGGCCAAGGCCGGCGCCGATGTCCAGCACGCGCAACGGTCGGTCCGGCAAGGCTTCGGCCAGGTCCGCCTGAAGCACGGCCAGACGGATCGCACCTTTGGCCCCACCGTAGATTTTTTCGGCGAAACGGGTCGCCAGCTGATCGAAATGACGATCACTCATCAGCTGAACCTCCGTTCACTGTCCGCGAGTTTGTTGTTCACGACTTCATTCATGTCCAACCCCAGCTCGCTGCACAGCAGCAGTAAATAGAGCACGATATCGCCAACTTCCTGCCCGGCATGGGCCAGTTTATCCGCCGGTAACTGACGTGACTGGTCTTCGGTCAGCCACTGGAAAATTTCCACCAGCTCGGACATCTCCACACTGGCGGCCATGGCCAGGTTTTTCGGGCTGTGGAATTGGCGCCAGTCATTGCGGTCACGGATGGCGTGCAGGCGTTCGGTCAGTTCAACTAAGTTCATCGGGCTCTCCTGAAGGCGTATAGCTTCGGGGGGATGATCGATCAAGGCAAGGTCTATGTGGCAGCACTGTAGGAGCGAGCTTGCTCGCGATGGTGTGTCAGCTACATGGGTGTCGACTGACACACCATCGCGAGCAAGCTCGCTCCTACGAGGGGTAAACGCAGGCTTCGGCAGTTGCTACAGAGATCTTTGCGCCATAATCAAAAGATCGCAGCCTCCGGCAGCTCCTACAGGGAACTCGCCACCGCGATCAATGGCCCAAGGCTCGACCACTTACATCAGGACGTTAACGACATGCAGGTAGAAAGTTTTTTCGAATGGCTCGGTCAGGCACTCGGCACGGTCATCCGCTTTATCGTTGACGGTCTCAGTGGCTTGTTCAACATCCTGAGCCACGCCGGCAGCAACTTTGTCGACGGATTGTCCCGGACGTTGGGGATGGACACTTCGATCATCAGCATCATCGCTTTGGTCATTGGGTTGATGCTGTTGTGGTCGGCGATTCGGGCGTTCATGAATGCGTCGATCATCATGGGGATTATCTGGTTGCTGCTGGGTTTGTGGTTGTTGAGCTGGATAATCCACTAACCCCACAATTCCCTGTAGGAGCGAGCTTGCTCGCGAAGGACTTAAGAGCAACGCGTTTATTCAGGATGAACGCGTTATCGTTAACGTCCTTCGCGAGCAAGCTCGCTCCTACATGGTTCCAAATGTGCCGCTACAATGCCCGCTCCCCCAAGGAGCTTGCATGACCGACCTGATCGCCGACTGGCGCGACCGCCCTACCCATCGTCGGGTCTGGGCGCTGGCTGCGCCGATGATTCTTTCGAATATTTCCGTGCCGCTGGTGGCGCTGGTTGACAGCACAGTCATCGGCCACTTGCCCCATGCCCACCAGTTGGGCGCTGTCGCGGTCGGGGCCAGTCTTTATACCTTTCTTGCCTGGGGCATGGGTTTCCTGCGCATGGGCACGACCGGTTTCGCCGCCCAGGCTGCCGGGCGTGACGATGGCGCGGCCTTGCGGCAGATTTTGCTTCAAGGTCTGTTGCTGGCCATGGGGCTGGCGGTGGTGTTGGGTGCATTGGGCGTCCCGTTGAGCGGTGTTGCGCTGCACTTCATGCAACCCTCCGCAGCGCTGGATCAGCTGACCCGCGAATTTTTCCACACCCGGTTGTTCGGTCTGCCGGCCGCGCTGGCCAGCTATGCGTTGGTCGGCTGGTTCCTCGGCACGCAGAACGCCCGGGCGCCCCTGGCGATTCTATTGAGCACCAACCTGGTCAATATTGCGTTGAACCTGTGGTTCGTCCTCGGGCTGGACTGGGGCGTAGTCGGTGCCGCGCGGGCCTCGGTGATTGCCGAATGGACCGGCGCATTGATCGGCTTGCTGATGACTCGCAAGGCTCTGCGCGCCTACCCCGGCCACATTGCCTGGGCCGCCTTGGCGTTGTGGCAGAGTTGGCGCCCATTGCTGGCAGTCAACCGCGACATTTTCATTCGCAGCCTGGCGCTGCAATCGGTGTTTTTCCTAATTACCGTGCAGGGCGCTCGGCTGGGTGATGCCACCGTCGCCGCCAATGCGCTGCTGCTCAACGGCTTGCTGCTGACCGCCCACGCGCTCGATGGGTTGGCCCATGCCGTGGAAGCCCTTTGCGGACATGCCATCGGCGCTCGCAACCGTGATGCCCTGCGTCGTTCGCTGGTGGTGGCCTGCGGTTGGTCATTGCTGGCGAGCCTGGGATTTGCCGCACTGTTCCTGTTCGCCGGGCACCTGTTCATCGAGATGCAGACCAATATTCAGAGCGTGCGCGACACGGCGTTCATCTACCTGCCTTACCTCGCCGCGCTGCCGCTGATTGCCGTCTGGAGTTACCTGCTTGACGGGTTGTTCATCGGCGCCACCCGCGCCCGGGAAATGCGCAACGGCATGCTGCTGACGGTGGCGCTGCTGCTGCCGTTCGCCTGGGCGCTGCAAGGCTTGGGCAACCATGGGCTGTGGATAACATTTCTGTTGTTCATGTTGCTGCGCAGCCTGACCCTCGGCGCGTTTGCCTGGCTGCTGCGCAAAAATGACGGCTGGTTCGCCAGTCGGACTCACTGAGCCAACAGGGCCCTCAAGGTTGATCGCTTTGCCAGCGTTTGCGCAGGTTATCGAGACGTTCTTGCTGAGTCAGCCCTGACAAAGGTTGCACCAGCGGAGCTCGGGGGTGCTGCAAGCGCAGCCATAACCACCCATCGAGCACCGGCCGTTCGCTGAACCCCAACGCCAGGCCCTCCTGAACACGGGACCACACGCTGCTGTAATCGGCCCCGGTCGATTGGCTCCATTGCCAGGCATGGTGTTCCAGCAGACAGGTTTGCAGTTTCTCCTGCTGACAAGGGTTGAGCCTCTCTTCGACCACCAATGGGCTGACGATAAGCCCCGGATTGATCAACTGCTGCCAGCCCTGACTGCCAATCGCGCGGTCGGCCCAGGTCCCGCCGAACCAGCGCAACTGGCTGATCGGCCCCAGCCAACGGCTCAGCTCCAGCGCATCGCAAGCATCGAAAAAATAGCTGGCAGTCTGCGGGTTGTAGTAACTCAATAACGCCCGATGATGCAGGCCGACAGAGACCGTGAGCATACGGCGCAAATGTGCCAGCAATTGCGCCGGGGTTGCCTCACTGACCAGCAGCAGCCCGCGCCAGAGCTGCGAATCGCTGTGGCACAACTCGGCCAGCGCCGGGCATGCCCGAAGGTTGACCAGGACTGGGCCTTGTTCACGTAGCGCCTGCAACTCCGTGTCTTCGAACAACCAGAATCGGGGGACCTGCGCAAACGACTGTTGCAGGGTTGCCCCCGCGAGTGGCGCACCCGGTACATCCAGCAACAGCCATTGCGGGCTCGCGGCGATCATGCCGCACCGCTCTGACCAAGCCGCGTTGCGAACCGGCACGTGCAAACGGCCAGTGCGCAATGGCTGAAACTGCCGCCACCGGGCAACAGGCACAGCAACGACAAAGGCTCACCCGATCGCAGCAAGCCCAGCAGGCCTTCGACGGGCGGATAGTCCTCTGTCGGCCTCGGCGCCTGCGCCTCTTCTAGCGGTGACGGAACGTGAAGAAAACCGGTGATCAACGGCTGATCCGGATCCCCCTCGATGAAGCTCACCACCACCTCGATGCCCTCACTCAATTGCGCAACGGTTGCTGCGCCAAGCCCTGCGGCCACCGGCAGCCAACAGTGACTGGCCGTGGCACCCTCGCCCTGATAGAGCCAGTCAAACTGCACGGCGACCGGCCTGGATGAATCGGGCTGTTGCTCATCGACGTCGACCACCCAGGCCCTTTGCAGGCTGTGCATCCGCGGTTTCTCTGCAGAATGGGACGAGACGAAAGGCTGCGTCCAATGAATGGCGCGGAGCTGGTTGCTGTAGCGATCCTCCGTTCCCTGGTGCTCGACATGCGTCAACAGCCAGCGATGATTGCAGCTGGCGATGGGGTGGTCAGACAGCGGCATCAACTGACCACTGCGCAACGTCGGCAGATCCGAACGCCCTTCGGCACGCTGCGAGGTGAGGTGCACCGCCTGAAGCTCGAACTGCCGCACTGCCGGTTGCTCGCGCTCGACGTGGAAATCGGCGCGTTCCCCCAGGGGGAAATGCCCCTGACCCTCACCAAAAACCACGCAGTGCCCTCGCGCACCGTGCTCGAAGTGGTAGTGAAGTCGATGCTGGGCACACAGCCGCTGCAGAAATTGCAAATCCGATTCCCGGTACTGCGTGCAGAAATCGCGAGGTGGGTAGTCGCCACTCAGGTCAAAGCGCCGATGCTTGCCGACGATGCCGTGCTCGATCAGCACCTGATCCAGGATGTCAGGCACAGAACGCCCGCTGAAAATACGCTGACTGAAACGCTGTGCCAGGCATGCCAGCTTCGGCCCAAGACGCGCTCGGCAGAGCCGGGCAGCCGAGCCATGCTCACGCTGGACGAGTTCATGCAAGAGTCCATGAAATCCGTTGCCTTGCGGCCCGAAGCGCAAAAAAACCGGACGGTACAGCAGGCGGGCAAGGTCGAGCGCCGGGTCATCAATCAGCAGATCCACATCGAACACAAACGGCTCGCTGATGGCTTCTCTACCAGTAAAGCCCAAGACTTCTAAGGAGTCGGGCAGGCCTGCTACATCCAGACGAAATGAAGGTTCGTTGACTGGATCGAACATCGGCGATTCTCTACAGGAGGGACGGCAGGGGATTCTCGCTGAGAGACATGGCCGAGTAGAGTGCCGAAGTACAACTTAGGAAATGGCCTACGCGAAAAGAAGACCATCTGGCTTTAATAGCTGGGAACGTAGGGTATTTCGCTAGGAAAAAGAGACCCGTCGCACCAGGTCATCTGAAATTTCCGCTGTGCGCGGAACATTTTCAGACAACCTGATGAGAGCGGCGACTTACCTCAAGAAGACAGGTAAGAGGAACGGGTCAGCCCCAGGCGCAATGCGTCGAGGAACTGGGTGCGCTCGGCAGCGGTGATGCGGGCGCTGGCGCACTTGTCGCGGTAGTGGGTCATCAGCTCTTCCGGCGACAAGTGCACGTAACGCAACATGTCTTCGATGGTGTCGTGGGTTTCGATTCCCGCGTGGTACACACTGCCATCGGCGTTCTGGTAGATGTTCACCGAGTCGGTGTCACCGAACAGGTTGTGCATGTCGCCGAGAATTTCCTGGTAAGCGCCGACCAGGAAGATCCCCAGCAGGTAGTCCTCGCCGTCGTTCAGTGCGTGCACCGGCAGACTGGTTTCAATGCTCTGCTCGTCGACGTATTGCTTGATCTTGCCGTCGGAGTCGCAGGTCAGATCCTGCAGCACGGCGCGGCGCATCGGCTCTTCGTCGAGACGGTGCAGCGGCAGAATCGGCAGGACCTGGCCAATCGCCCAGGTGTCCGGCAGGCTCTGGAAAACCGAGAAGTTGCAGATGTACTTGTCAGCGAGCTTGTCGTTGAGTTCGTCGAGCACCTGACGGTGGGAACGCTGACGGGCTTTCAACGAGTTGTGCAGGCGACGGCAGACGGCGAAGTAGCATTGCTCGGCCAGGGCTTTCTCGGCCAGGGTCAGCTTGCCATCGGCGTACTGGGTGGCGATGTCGCTCATGTAGTGCGTGGCGCGCCAGTAGGTTTCGGTGACCATTTCGATGTCGGTCGGCCCCAGCAGGTCAACCAGCCACTGCACAGTTTCCGGCAAGGCTTCCTTGTTCTCGATCTGCGGCACGTCGTCGTTGTGCTTCTCGACGTCGGTCACCTGCACCACCAGCATGGCGTGGTGGGCCGTCAGGGAACGGCCACTCTCGGAGAAAATGTTCGGGTGCGGCAGGTTCTGCGCGTCGCAGAATTCCTTGAGCATCCCGACCACGACCCCGGCGTAATCGTCCATGTCGTAGTTGATCGAGCTGGCGTTGCGCGAGTGCGTACCGTCGTAGTCGACGCCCAGACCGCCACCGACGTCGATGTGGTCAACCGGCAAGCCAAGGTTACGCAATTCACCGTAGTAACGAATCGCTTCCTTGAAGCCGTGTTGGTAGTCGGCCAGGTTGGCAATCTGCGAACCCATGTGGAAGTGCAGAAGGCGAATGCCCTGATCCAGACCCGCCGCGCGGAAACGCTCGACCACCGACAGCAGTTGCGCCGCCGACAAGCCAAACTTGGATTTCTCACCGCCGGTGTCCGCCCACTTGCTCGACGCCAGGGACGACAGACGCACGCGCAGGCCCACCTGAGGCTTGACCTTCAGCGAGGCAGCTTCTTCGATCACCAGTTCAACTTCGGATTCTTTCTCGATAACGATGAACACGTTATGGCCGAGCTTCTGCCCCATCAGCGCCAGACGGATGAACTCACGGTCCTTGTAACCGTTGCAAACGATGGTGCCGCCCTTCGGCGCCAGCGCCAGCACGGCCAGCAGCTCAGGCTTGGAGCCCGCTTCCAGGCCGATGGAAACGTCCTGGGTGGCGATGATGTTCTCGATCACCGCTTCTTGCTGGTTCACCTTGATCGGGTACAGCGCGGTGTACTTGCTCTGGTATTCCAGGCGCTCGATATTGGCATCGAAGGCACCGGTCAGCTGACGCACGCGGTCTTGCAGAATATCCGGGAAACGCACCAGCAATGGCAAGGACAGGCCACTTTTGCGCAACTGGTCGACTTGTTCGAACAGGTCGATAGGTGCACTGGTCGGACCGTTCGGACGAACTTCGACGCGACCGGCGTCATTGATCGCGAAATACCCGGCCCCCCAATGGCGAATCCCGTAAACACTGCGGCTGTCCGCAACTGTCCATTGGCTGCCATCGTCTTTGCGTGTGCGTCGTACGGACATTGAAGTCCCCTATAAAGAAGTCATGGTGCGTCGCCTGGGTTCAGGCCGGCGCAGTCTAAAGAATGAAAATGACGATTAGCCTGCATGCAAGGGGCATAGACCTCACATTCAGCGCTGAGTTTAGAACCGGTCAGAACAGGCTCTGTGAAAACCATGTAGACGACGCCAGACCTGAATGCTCAGGGCAGGATCAAGCCGAGGGTGGTTTTCACAGAGGCTGCTAGCCGCCGGACTTCTTCGCTTTGAAACCGAGTTTGATCAGCTCGCCCAAGAGTAGCTCGACATGATCGCCCTGGATTTCGATGATTCCGTCTTTCAACGCTCCGCCGGTCCCGCAACGTTTCTTCAACGTCGTGGCCAGTTCCTTGAGCGCATCTTCAGCCAATGGCACGCCGGTGATGGTCGTCACCGTCTTGCCGCCACGGCCCTTGCTTTCGCGACGCACGCGAGCAATGCCGTCGCCAGTCGGGATAACGGTCTGTTTGCAGATGCAGGCATCCACCGGCTTACTACATTCCGGGCAATGACGACCTGCGTCGGTGGAAAATACCAAGCCACCAAGGGCGGCGAAGGATGCGGCTTTTTTGGCCACCGGCAATCCTCTTGGGAGGACAAAGACTGGTCGCGGCAACTTGGGCAAGTGCCATCGACCGCGAAGCCCCACTCAGGCAGGGGCAGCGCTACTGAAACGGTGAAACCTTGTAGGAGCGAGCTTGCTCGCGATGGTCGTCAACGATAACGCGTGCATTCAGAATGTACGTGTCGTCCATTCGTTCTTCGCGAGCAAGCTCGCTCCTACACGGTACGCTTCCGTAGGAGCGAGCTTGCTCGCGATGGTCGTCAACGATAACGCGTGTATTCAGAATGTACGCGTCGCCCTTGCGATTTTCGCGAGCAAGCTCGCTCCTACAAAATGCAATGCCGGTTCAGCTTGAAAAGGTCGCGCAGTGTAACGGCAAAAAGCCGACTTGCTAAGAGCCAATCGGCGCCAATTTATGCCTCTTTTGCGACGTCCTCGCCACGCGCACGCAGATAGCGCTTCAACGCGGCCAGAGAGTCCGGGCAATAAGGCTTCTGCGTGATTTCCAGCATGACCTGATCGATGGGGATAAAGCGTGCTTCAAGCACCTCTTCGGGCTGCAGGATCAACGGGCCGTCCCACACCGCCGAAAACGCCGAACACCACAGCCGATTGCCGGTGTCTTCGAAAAAGAAATGGTCATGGGCGGTCAATTCCACGCCGCTGACGCCCAACTCTTCTTCCAGCTCGCGGGCGGCCGACTCGGCGTAGGTTTCGCTGGCGAGCACCATCCCCCCCGCTGCCACGTCCCAGAAACCGGGATAAATGGCTTTGCTCAAGGTCCGTCGATGCACACACAGCTCACCGGCCGAGTTGAACAGCATGATGTAGGTGCCGCGCCCGATCAGCCCGCGCTCGCGCAGGTCGGATCGGACCAGGGCGCCGAGCAGGTTGTCCTGCTCGTCGACCCAGGCGATCTGTTCGGCATCCGAGGCCGCGCGATGGGCGGCCTCTTTGGCGTTATCGACCATGACTCAACCCTGATTGAGCAATTGACGTAAATCGATCACTGCCGCATTGGCCCGGGAGATGTAGTTGGCCATGACCAGCGAGTGGTTGGCCAGAATCCCGAAACCGCTGCCATTGAGGATCATCGGACTCCAGACCGGCTCTTGCGAGGCTTCCAGCTCACGAATGATCTGGCGCACGCTGACGGTGGCGTTCTTCTTGGCCAGTACGTCGGCGAAGTCGACTTCGATGGCACGCAGCAAGTGGGACAAGGCCCAGGCTTGACCGCGAGCTTCGTAGAACACGTTATCGATCTGCATCCACGGGGTTTCGACGATTTCTTCGTCAACCTGCGGCACCTGGCCCGGCATCACGACTTCGGTTTTCAGCGAGGTGTTCAGTTTGACCCGGCCAACGCTGGCCGACAGCCGTTGCGACAACGAGCCCAAACGGGTGCCCACATCGCCCAACCAGTTGTTCAGGTTGTCGGCGCGGGCATAGAACAGCGCGTTTTTCTGCGTAGGGTCGGACAGACGCGCCTGATAGCGGCTCAGGGAATTGATGCCTTCCTGATACTCGGACTCACTGGAAGGCAGCACCCAGCTCTTGTTGTCGAAGTTGAAACGCGGCTCGGCCTTGGCCAGGTCTGCATCTTCGGCCGATTGCGATTGCGAGCGGGCGAAGTCTTTGCGCATGGCTCGCGTCAGGTCACGGACCTGGACCAGCACGCCATATTCCCAGCTCGGCATGTTATCCATCCACAACCCCGGCGGGAAACGGTCGTTGGAGATATAGCCACCCGGTTTGGTCAGCAACGTACCGGCGACGGTCTTGAGGGTTTCTACCGTGGTGTAGCCGATGACCATCTGCTTGCCTTCTTTCTCGGCCGCCAACTGGGCATTCTGCTGAACCGGAAACAGCGCAGGCTCCTCGCTCCAGTACCATCCCAGACCGATGGTCACCAGCAGATACAGACCAATCAACGTGGCCAGCGCCCGGCTGAACAAAACGCCACCGATATAAGTACGGGCAGCCGATTTCGGTTCAGCGGCACGTTCAGGCGCGCTGCCCGCGCGGTTCTTCCAGTCCAGCATGGCGATATCCTTTCAATCACTTGAGTTCGTCGGTTCGACCACAACCATACAACAACGTGCCTTTGACCGGCACCCGCCGTTGGGCTTATCCCGAAAATTATCGGCTAAACCGCCGACAACCGTTGCCAATGAACTCAAGCGTCCAGCCCCCGCTAAACGCACATGCCGGAATTGTTGCTGGACCAACGACAAGCCCTCCCCCGCTGAACGAAAATCCACCGGGGGTGCTCTTCGAAACACCGGGTCATGATTTGCAGGCTTCTAGGGGAATCCCTGAACCCTATCAGCCGCTTGCCTCGCCCGAATCACCCTGCCGAAAAATCAGAAATCCCTGACAGACGAAATTCGTCGGGCAGGAGGAAGTTGCGCGGATATAAATAGGAAGCGTCCTGAAACGCCCTCTTTGCTGGCTGCTACCGGCCAGCGACAAACCCAACTAGACCAGCCAGTCAGAAACTGAATAACGTCGCACTACAGTTTATTGACGTACGACACTCATCCCATTGAAAAGAGGTGCTAGCATAGAGCCACCAGTCGATCTCAGCATGCACCCTAACTAGTAGTCAGGATATGACCGAGCCAGAAGACCCCAGCCGTGAGCGCCTCAAGCACCACTTTGCCCAGCGGGTAATTCATCAGGCACGTCAAATTCTTGAGATATGGCAGCGCCTGCAAAGCAGCGAGTGGTCCGCCACTGACTTACTGGAACTGAGCGAGGCCAATTTGCGCCTGCTGCGTTTCGCCGAGCGCTTCGAACAACCGGAACACACTCAACTGGCTCGCCACATCAGCCAGTCGCTGGAGGCTGTCGACGCCAATCGCGGACGCCTGAGCAGTGGGTTGATCACCGACCTCAATCGTTTAATGCAACGTCTGTCGCGTACCGGCCTGCGCCATGGCGATCAACTCGAACATACTTTCCTGCCGCCACTACGCAAGCCAATCTACGTCATGCTGCAGGATCACGACCGTGCCGAGCGCCTGGCCAAGCAACTGGAATTTTTCGGGCTCAGCGCCCAGGCGCTGAACAGTGTGGCGGCGTTTCGTTCCTCGATGGTCGAGCGATTGCCCGCAGCGATCGTCATGGACGTCGATTTCAGCGGTGCCGGCATCGGCCTGAAACTGGCCGCCGAAGCCCAGGAAGGTCTCGATCATCAATTGCCACTTTTGTTCTTCAGCCTGCACGAAACCGATACCCCGACCCGCCTTGCCGCGGTGCGCGCCGGTGGTCAGGAGTTCCTCACTGGCACCCTCGAAGCGTCGAGCCTGCTGGAGAAAATTGAGGTCCTGACCTGCGTCGCCCAGTACGAACCATATAAAGTGCTGATCATCGACGACTCCCGCGCCCAGGCCCTGCATACCGAACGCCTGCTCAACAGTGCCGGAATTGTCACGCGAACCCTGATAGAACCGATTCAGGCCATGGCTGAACTGGCGGACTTCCAGCCGGACCTGATCATCCTCGATATGTACATGCCCGCTTGCACCGGCACTGAACTGGCCAAGGTGATTCGCCATAACGACCGCTATGTCAGTGTGCCAATCATCTACCTGTCGGCCGAAGACGATCTGGACAAGCAACTCGACGCCATGAGCGAGGGCGGCGATGACTTCCTGACCAAACCGATCAAACCCCGACATTTGATCACCACCGTGCGCAACCGCGCGGCTCGGGCACGCAATCTGAAAGCGCGGATGGTCCGCGACAGCCTCACCGGTTTGTACAACCACACCCACATTCTGCAACTGCTCGAAGACTGCTCGTTCCGCGCCCGACGCGAAAGCAAGCCGCTGAGCTTTGCGATGCTCGACATCGACCACTTCAAACGCGTCAACGACAGCCATGGCCATCCCATGGGTGACCGCGTGATCAAGAGCCTGGCGCTGTTCCTCAAGCAGCGGCTGCGAAAGACCGATTTTATCGGTCGTTACGGCGGGGAAGAGTTCGCCATCGTGATGCCGGACACCGATCTGGAATCGGCCTACAACGTGTTGAATGAAATCCGTCAGCGCTTTGCCGAAATTCACTACCCTGCCCAGCCCCATGATCTTTGGTGCACCTTCAGCGCCGGCGTTGTGGAGCTGTGCGAACACTCCGACAGCCTGTTGATGGCCAGCCAGGCAGACGAAGCGCTGTACCGCGCCAAGGACGCCGGACGTAATCGCGTCCAAGCTGCGCGGACGTCAAAGCAAAGTGCCAGCTTTTCATCGAAAACGATCGATTCGGTCATAACCCTGTAACATAAACGCAATAACTTCAGGCACTTACCATTCTGCCGTTGGTAGCCCCGTGCGCCTGAAGCTGCTGACCAATCTCAACACCCTCCTTTTAGTCGCCGTGTGCGTAGCCCTCGGCGCCACCCTGTGGTGGTCGCAAAAAGCCCTCGAACGTCCCTATCTATTGATGGAGCGTTACCTCAGGTTGTCCCAGCAATTTCAAAATGAAGTCGCGCGAAACGTCGAGGATTACCTCGCCAGCGGTGATGCCCTGCGCCTGAGCAGTGCCGGCCAGGCCATCGACGGCCTGCAAAAGGAACTTGCCGAATTGCCGCCGGCCTTGGCCGACACCTTACGGCCCAGCCTGTCGACCCTCGAAGAATTCAGCAAAACCGACTTGCTCGCAGCCGGCAAACTGGCGGGCGACCCGCAAGCACTGCTGTTGCAAGCCGAACGCGAACTCGGCGCCAGTCTCGATCAGCTCAGCCAATACGCCAGCACTAACGCGCCCTATCTGACACCGCTGCTCGCGGCCTCCCAGCACCTGGGCAAACTGTCCCTGGCCCGGGACAAACTGGTCAGCAGTGGTCGTAGCGAACTGGCGGCCGATGTCGAGCGCGAAGTCGCCAACATCCGCACTCAGGCTGAACTGCTAGGCGCCCTGCCGCTACTCGGCGTGACGACCAGCAGCGGATCGGGCACGGATGATTTCGCCTCGATGATGGGCCTGGAGAACACTGAAAAAACCGTCGCCGAAGATGCCGGCGTCGGCCTCAAGCGTGAACTCAACAGCCTGCTGACGCGCTACCCGGCAGAACTGGCGCGCACTCGCGACCAGATTCAGAAACGCGCCGACCTCAGCACCGCCACTCACCAAAAAATCGCCGCCGTGCAACAGGCCATCGCCGGACTGGAACCGGTGGTTCGTGCCCAACACGGGCAGATCCAGAGCGAAGTTCGACTGATGCAGGGGGTCATGATCGGCCTGATTCTGCTCATTGCATTGTTGATCGATACCCTGCAACGACGCTTGGCGCGGACGCTGACCAACCTGGCACCTGCCCTTTCGACCTGGGCCGAGGGTGACTTCAGTCGGGACATAGAGCTGGGCAAGACCAACCGCGAACTGCATGACATTCAAGCCTCGCTCAATCGTCTGCGCGCCTATCTGGTCGATCTGGTCGGGACCATTCGCCTCAACGCCGAACAGGTCGCTGGCAGCAGTCGAACCCTGGCTGAGCTGAGCAATGACCTGCACAGTGGCGCCGAACACCAGGCTGGCGACACCGCGCTGATCCGCGATTCCCTCGGTGAATTGGAAGCGACCATCCAACAAGTAGCCGGCGATGCCAGCCAGGCGGCCGACGCCAGCCGCCATGCCGGACTGGCGGTGGAACATGGCCAGAAAGTCATCGGCCTGAGCCTCACCGGGTTGCATGCGCTGGTGGATGAAGTGCAAGGCAATGCGCAAATGATCGAACACCTGGCCGAGGAGTCCGCGACCATCGGCGGCGTGTTGACGGTGATCCGCTCGATTGCGGACCAGACCAACCTGCTGGCCCTGAACGCCGCCATTGAAGCGGCCCGCGCCGGTGAAATGGGTCGCGGGTTTGCGGTGGTGGCTGAAGAGGTACGGTCATTGGCGCAACGCACCGCTGGCGCCACTGCAGAAATCCAGGTCCTGATCGCCGGCCTGCAAACCGCCGCACGGCAATCGGTGGAAGGCATGCGCGCCCAGGTTGAACACGCCGAAGCCACGGCCAATCAGGCCCAGGCCGCCGATGGCGCGCTGGATAAAATCGTTGGGGCGATCCAGACCATTGCCGACACCGCCGTGCGCATCGCCGATGTCACTGCCCAGCAGAGTGGCGCGGTCAGCGAGATCCGCGATCACAGCGAACGTATCCACAAGCTGGGAGGGGATAATTTGCTGAGGATTGGCGAGGGGCGTGAGCAAGGGGAGAATTTGTTGGTATTGGGCGGACGTCTTCACACAGCCGTTCAGGCCTTCCGCGTCTGACAGACCGTCTTCGCGAGCAAGCCCGCTCCCACATTTGATTTGTGTACGACGCAGATCCAATGTGGGAGCGGGCTTGCTCGCGAAGGCGTCAGACCAATCACCACAGAATTCCAAGCCCTGCACACCCGACCGACGTCCGCTATCATGCCCCCTACTCCGATACGCGAGATTGTCATGCGCCGTTTGCTCTGCCTGCTGCTTTTAGTGCTCGCCCTGCCGGCTTCCGCCGCCGGCTTGCTGGACACTCGACCCAGTACAACGCTGGGATCGATCAACAACAGCGCCGACTTTCTGCCGGTGCGCGAAGCCTTTCAGTTGAGCCTGGTAGACAGCACGCCGCAATCGATCAAACTGCGTTTCGTCGCGACCGAGGGTTACTACCTCTACCGGCATCGCTTTCAGTTTCGAGCCGATCCAGCCGATGTCAGCCTCGGGGCCGCACAGCTACCCCCGGGCGAAAAAAAGCACGATGAGTATTTCGGCGACGTCGAGGTCTACCACGGCATTCTCGATGTAGAACTGCCGCGCACCGATCAACGCGCCTTCACCCTGGCGGTAACGTATCAGGGCTGCGCCGACAAAGGCCTGTGCTACCCGCCAGAGACCGAGCGTTTGAGCATTGATGGCAGCAGCGACAGTGTCGGCAGCAGCGGCGCCACCAGCAAAAACTGGAGCTGGCGCGAACTGGCATTGTTCTTCCTCGCAGGCCTGGGCCTGACCTTCACACCGTGCGTGCTGCCCATGCTGCCGATCTTGTCCGGCGTGGTATTGCGTGGTCAGGTCGGTGGTGTGCGCGGCTTCAATCTATCCCTCGCTTACGTGCTGCCAATGGCCGCGTGCTTCGCCTTGCTCGGGGCGCTGATGGGGATGTTCGGCGCCCAGCTCAATCTCCAGGCGCGATTGCAATCAGCTTGGGTGCTGGTGCCGTTCGCGATGTTTTTTGCGGTGTTTGCGTTGGCGATGTTCGGCGTCTTCGAACTCAAGCTGCCGCAAGCCATCAGCAGTCGACTGGACCGGATCGCCGGCCGCACCGAAGGCGGCTCGCTGTGGGGCGCGGCAGTATTGGGCGTAGTGTCCAGCCTGCTGGTTTCGCCTTGCGTTTCGGCACCGCTGGCCGGTGCGTTGCTGTACATCAGTGCCAGCGGCGATGCGCTGGGCGGTGGATTAAAACTGTTCATGCTCGGTCTCGGCATGGGCGCGCCGCTGTTACTGGTGGCCACCGGTGGTGCCGCCTGGCTGCCGAAAAGCGGACCGTGGCTGGTCTATGTGAAAAACGCGATCGGGGTTTTGTTGCTGGGGTTGGCGATCGGGCTGCTCAGTCGCGTGTTGCCGGGGCAAATCACGTTGCTGCTGATCGGCTTGCTGGCCGGTGGTGTCGGGCTATTCATGGGCGCGCTGGAGTTCGTCTACAAGCCGCCTCGAAAACGTCTCGGCCAATTGCTCGGGATGTTCCTGCTATTTTATGCGCTGGCCTGTTGGTACGGAGCGTTCAGCGGTCAGACCGATCCGCTCAATCCGATTGGCCAGTCCCGCGTTGTGGCCGATAACACGCAAGACGCCAGCGACTGGCAAACCGTCAACACCCCGTCAGACCTGGACCGTGTCCTCGCTGACGCCCAATCGTCCGGCACCCCGCTGTTGCTCGACTGGTACGCCGACTGGTGCATCAGCTGCAAAGTCATCGAACATGAAGTACTTAACGACGCGAAGGTCGTCGAACGCCTCAAGGGCTATCGGCTGATCCGATTCGACATCACCGCCAGCAACGCCGAACAACGCGCCCTGCTCGACCGCTACAAGCTGTTCGGCCCTCCGGCGCTGATGTTTTTTGGCAAGGATGGCGTCGAACGTGCCGATGTGCGGGTGATCGGCGAGATCAATGCAACGGACTTCGCCGAACGTGTCGCGAAAGCAAATGACCGAATTTAATCACCCAGTCATAAATTTTTCGCAAACATCGGTCATCGTGCTGCCTATTGCAGAGAACTGGACAGTCACAAAGGCTTTGCGGCATAGTCGCCGGGTTCTGACAATTGCTCACAGATAACAAGGAACAGCAGATGGCGACCTTACTGGTTCTGCACGGACCCAACCTGAACTTGCTCGGCACCCGCGAACCGGGCGTCTACGGGGCGACTACCCTGGCGCAGATCAATCAGGATCTGGAGCGCCGAGCCCGTGAAGCCGGCCACCATTTGCTCTACCTGCAAAGCAATGCCGAGTACGAATTGATCGACCGCATCCACGCCGCTCGCGGCGAAGGTGTCGACTTCATTCTGATCAACCCAGCAGCTTTTACGCACACAAGTGTCGCATTACGTGACGCGCTGCTGGCGGTGAGCATCCCATTCATCGAAGTGCATTTGTCTAACGTGCACAAACGCGAACCTTTCCGCCATCACTCTTACTTCTCCGACGTAGCGGTGGGAGTGATCTGCGGCCTTGGCGCCAGCGGTTATCGACTGGCCCTGGAGGCCGCCCTGGAACAGCTTGAACAACAAGCTATACGCCCCTGACCGACCCTTGGGAGTTGATGATTCATGGATATCCGTAAAGTTAAGAAACTGATCGAACTGCTGGAAGAGTCCGGCATCGACGAGCTCGAGATCAAGGAAGGCGAAGAGTCCGTACGCATCAGCCGTCACAGCAAGACCCCGGCTCAGCAGTACTATGCACCGGCGCCAATGCAGGCTCCGGCGCCTGCGCCAGTGGCTGCTGCTCCGGTTGCCGCTGCTGCTCCTGCGGCACCCGCTGCCCCTGTTCTGAACGGCAACGTTGCCCGTTCGCCTATGGTCGGCACGTTCTATCGCAAATCCTCGCCGTCTTCGCCTTCCTTCGTTGAAGTTGGCCAGACCGTGAAGAAAGGCGACACCCTGTGCATCGTTGAAGCGATGAAGATGATGAACCACATCGAAGCTGAATCCAGCGGTGTGATCGAATCCATCCTCGTCGAAGACGGCCAGCCGGTTGAGTACGACCAACCGCTGTTCACCATCGTTTGAACCGCGGAGAGCCTTTGATGACTGCGAAGTTGGAAAAAGTTCTGATCGCCAACCGCGGTGAGATTGCCCTGCGGATCCTGCGCGCCTGCAAAGAGATGGGCATCAAGACTGTCGCCGTTTACTCCAAGGCCGACAAAGAACTGATGCACCTGGGCCTGGCAGACGAATCCGTCTGCATCGGTCCGGCATCGGCCGCTCATTCTTACCTGCACATTCCGGCAATCATCGCCGCGGCTGAAGTGACCGGCGCTACCGCCATTCACCCAGGCTACGGCTTCCTTGCGGAAAACGCCGACTTCGCCGAACAGGTCGAAAACTCCGGTTTCGCGTTCATTGGCCCGAAAGCCGACACCATTCGCCTGATGGGCGACAAGGTATCGGCCAAGCACGCCATGATCGCTGCTGGCGTTCCAACCGTTCCGGGTTCCGACGGCCCGCTGCCTGAAGACGAAGAAACCGCTCTGCGCATTGGTCGCGAAGTCGGTTACCCGGTGATCATCAAAGCCGCTGGCGGCGGTGGTGGTCGCGGCATGCGTGTTGTGCATAAAGAAGAAGACCTGATTTCTTCGGCGAAACTGACCCGCTCCGAAGCCGGTGCGGCGTTTGGCAACCCGATGGTCTACCTGGAAAAATTCCTGACCAACCCACGTCACGTGGAAGTCCAGGTGCTTTCCGATGGCCAGGGTCACGCAATCCATCTGGGCGACCGCGACTGCTCGCTGCAACGTCGTCACCAGAAGGTTCTCGAAGAAGCGCCGGCACCGGGCATCGACGAGAAAGCACGCGCCGAAGTCCTCGCACGCTGCGTCAAGGCGTGCATCGACATCAATTACCGTGGCGCGGGGACTTTCGAGTTCCTGTACGAGAACGGCGCGTTCTATTTCATCGAAATGAACACCCGCGTACAGGTTGAGCACCCGGTTTCGGAAATGGTCACTGGCATCGACATCGTCAAGGAGATGCTGAGCATCGCCGCTGGCAACAAGTTGTCGTACACCCAGGAAGACGTGGTTATCCGCGGCCACGCGCTGGAATGCCGGATCAACGCCGAAGACCCGAAAACCTTCATGCCGAGCCCTGGCACGGTCAAGCATTTCCACGCTCCAGGCGGCAACGGCGTTCGCGTCGATTCGCACCTGTACAGTGGCTATGCCGTTCCGCCGAACTACGATTCGTTGATCGGCAAGCTGATCACCTACGGCGCAACTCGTGAAGAAGCCATGGCGCGCATGCGCAATGCACTGGACGAAATCGTTGTCGACGGGATCAAGACCAACATCCCGCTGCACCGCGATCTGGTCCGCGATGAAGGCTTCTGCAAAGGTGGGGTCAACATCCACTACCTGGAACACAAGCTGGCTGGCGAGAAGCACTAAGCTTCGACCCAATCAACAAAGCCGCCTTCGGGCGGCTTTGTTGTTTCTGAAGGTTTCATCCACGCTCTGCGGGGATTAACTGACAGGCGTTCGCCTATCTGGGCTGGCTATAATCGCCCTCTAATCATCGCAACGCCGACGAACCAGAGCCCGCCCATGCCTGAAAAACTGCCAATAAACCTGAACGACCTGCTGCGTCAGCGGACAGTCGAGAGCGAGCGAATTGAATACAAAACGGGTTGGAATCCTGACCCGATCATTCGCACGCTCTGCGCCTTCGCCAATGACTTTGAAAATCTGGGCGGTGGTTATGTGGTGATTGGACAGGATTGTGACAGCAACGGCCAGCCTGTTTTTCCTCCGTCGGGTCTTGCAGATCAGACCCTCGACAAGATCCAGCTCGAGCTGTTGGCAGCCTGCCAAACAATTCAACCGGCCTATTTTCCGGTACTGAGTTTGGAGGAAGTCGACGGCCGCAAGCTAATCGTATTGTGGGCACCGGGCGGCCAAAATCGCCCCTATAAAGCCCCGGCAGCGGTGACAGCCAAATACCGGAGCCTGCATTACTACATTCGCCGCTACAGCAGCACAGTGGAGGCCAAGGGTGAAGCCGAGCAGGAGCTCTTGAACCTCGCTGCAAAGGTGCCTTTCGATGACCGCTTCCATCTGGGGGCCCGTGTCACCGACCTGTCCAAACCGCTGATGCAGAATTTCCTGCAAGAGATTGGCAGCGCCCTCGCAGAAGACGCTGACCACCTGTCAATCGAGACCTTGGGCCGACAAATGAATGTCGTGGGCGGTCCAATCGAGTCGCCATGGCCCAAGAATGTCGGCCTGATGTTCTTCAGCAATGCTCCCGAACAGTTCTTTCCCGCTACGCAGATTGACGTGCTGTGGTTTCCCGAAGGTGCCGGGGGCGACCGCTTTGACGAAAAAATTTTCAAAGGCCCTCTGGCAACCATGACCCGAGAGGCTCTGGCCTACATCCAGCGTAATTACCTTCATCAAACGGTCATCAAATACCCGGACCGTGCCGAGGCGACAAGGGTCTGGAATTTCCCGTATGCGGCGCTTGAAGAGGCGCTGGTCAACGCCGTGTATCACCGTTCTTATGAAGAACGCGAACCGATCGAGGTTCGCATCAGCCAGGAAGAACTTGTGATTTTGAGCTTCCCGGGACCCGACCGATCAATTCGCCTGGAAGACCTGCGAGCGGGTCGTGCAGTAAGCCGCCGCTACCGCAACCGACGAATTGGGGAATTCTTGAAAGAGCTGGATCTGACCGAAGGCCGCTCGACCGGAATCCCGAAAATCCTCAAGGTCATGGCTGCCAATGGTTCGCCCGCCCCGCTATTTGAAACCGACGACGAGCGGATTTCGTACGTCGTGCGACTGCCCGCACACCCTCAATCACACAGTTCTGATGCAACGACCATGGAAGTCACCATGGAAGTCACCATGGAAGTCGCTGCGCTGCTGAAGGTTATTGATGGCGATATGAGCAGGCAAGAACTTCAGGCATCCATGAACCTGAAAAACGCCGACCACTTCCGCAAGGCTTACATACTGCCGGCCATCGCTGCCGGGGCTCTTGAAATGACACTCCCCGGGCTACCTAACAGCCGCCTGCAACGCTATCGTCTAACGAGCAAAGGCCTGCAGTGGCTCAGAGCCAATAATGCAGGGAACCAGCATTAAGATGTGATCCAGACCAACAAAGCCGCTTTCGAGCGGCTTTGTTGGTCTGGAGATTGCTGAACACCGAAGCCCCTTTGTGGCGATCCGGTCGTCTTCTGGCGCGCGCTCGCGTAAACTTGCGCGCTTCTCGCAGCCCGCTAGGCTGCAATCAATATTTTTCAAAGGTGCCCGCCATGCCTTGGCTGCAAGTCCGTCTCGCCATCAGCCCAGAACAAGCCGAAACCTACGAAGACGCTTTCCTTGAAGTGGGTGCCGTGTCGGTGACGTTCATGGACGCCGAAGACCAGCCGATCTTCGAGCCGGAACTCAACACCACGCCGCTGTGGTCACACACTCACCTGTTGGCCCTGTTCGAAGGTGGCACCGAAGCCGCCAGCGTGCTGGCCCACCTTGAGTTGCTGACCGGCAGTCCGCTGCCCGAGCATCATAGCGAAGTCATCGAAGACCAGGATTGGGAGCGCAGCTGGATGGACGGCTTCCAGCCGATGCGTTTCGGCCAGCGCCTGTGGATTGTCCCGAGCTGGCACGCCGCGCCTGAGCCTGATGCGGTGAATCTGCTGCTGGATCCGGGCCTGGCGTTCGGCACCGGCACTCACCCGACCACCGCACTGTGCCTGGAATGGCTCGACGGCCAGGATCTGAAAGGCTGCAACGTGCTGGACTTCGGCTGCGGCTCGGGGATCCTGGCGATCGCTGCCCTGCTGCTGGGCGCCAAGGAAGCCGTCGGCACCGACATCGATGTGCAGGCGCTGGAAGCCTCCCGCGACAACGCCGGACGCAACAACATCGCCGAAGCCTTGTTCCCGCTCTATCTGCCAGAAGATTTGCCGCAGGTTCAGGCCGACGTGCTGGTGGCGAACATCCTCGCCGGCCCGCTGGTTTCCCTGGCGCCGCAACTGTCCAGCCTGGTCAAGCCGGGCGGTCGCTTGGCGCTGTCGGGCATCCTCGCCGAACAAGGCGAAGACGTCGCCAAAGCCTACGCCCAGGACTTCGATCTGGACCCGATTGCCAATCGCGATGGCTGGGTGCGCATTACCGGCCGTCGGCGCTAGAATGGACGCCTGCATAAACCGGATCGCCGCATGACCGACAGCTTCGTCACCCAGTGCCCGCATTGCCAAACCAGCTTCCGTGTCAGCCATGCTCAGTTGAGCGTGGCCCGCGGAGTAGTTCGTTGCGGCTCGTGCTTGCAGGTGTTTAACGCCGCCAAGCAATTGCTTGAGCAGGCCGGCAAGGAAGCGGTTGTGCCAACCGCCCCGCCCATCGTCGACGCGCCGGAGCAACGGGCCATCAGCCTGAAGCAATGGACCGCCTCCGAACTGGACCTGGACAGCCTGGACCTGGACGAAGAACTCGCGCGCCTCGAGCAGCGGGAAATCCAGCCGACCACCGAATTCGGCCGGCACCGCGAAGACAGTCTGAGTGCTCATCGCGACAACCCCGAGACCGAAGAACCCTGGTCCGACAGCCTGTTCAGTGAGTCGGCTGCCGATCGCGCACGGACCGCCGAAGACGACTTGCCGGAACTGGAACTCGAGCCGAGCAACCACGAGCGCACCGAACCTTCGCTGTCGCTTGAGCCGGTCGAACTGGATGACGAACCTCAGCCGCCACAGCTGCGCCTGCACGACCCGCTCGACCCCCCGACTCATCACGAACGCCTGTCGGCAACCGACGAGATTGACGACGACCTGCCGTCCATCGCCCCCCTGCGCAAGCGCCGCGAACGCAGCGAACCGGCCATACACGCCGAGGTGCTGCAGGACCTGACCGATGATCCGCTGCAACTCGATTGGCAAAAGCGCCGCTCACCGTGGGGCCGCCGGTTTTTCTGGCTGCTGCTAATCCTGCTCGGTGCCGCCGGTCTTGTCGGTCAGTACGTCGCCTACCATTTCGACGAACTGGCACGCCAGGACCAGTACCGTCCGTGGTTCCAGCAACTGTGCCCGCAAATCGGTTGCACGGTGCCGTCCAAAGTCGACATTGCGAAAATAAAAAGCAGCAACCTGGTGGTTCGCAGTCACCCGGACTTCAGTGGTGCCCTGGTGGTCGATGCGATCATCTACAACCGTGCGCCCTTCTCTCAGCCGTTCCCGCTGCTGGAACTGCGCTTTGCCGACCTCAACGGTCATCTGATCGCCAGCCGTCGGTTCAAGCCCGGCGAATACCTCAACGGCGACCTCGAAGGCATGGTTGAAATGCCTCCGCAAACGCCGATCCACATTGCGCTGGATATTCTCGATCCAGGCCCTAAAGCGGTGAACTACAGCCTGAGCTTTCATTCACCCGAGTGAAACGGTTCACCGTTCAAGGATTGACGGCAGCTTTCTGACTTTGCCTGCGGGAACCAAACCGCTGGCGATAACAGAATAACTGTTCAGATTTTGTTCAATTCAGCCTTTATCCAGTCATCGAGAGCGGGTATCATGCCAACCCTTTTTCGAACTCTCATGATCCGGCCCCACACCAGGGAAGTCCTATGTCGGCGGTACGCATCGGTCCATACACATTGCATAACGGTTTGATTCTCGCCCCTATGGCGGGCGTCACCGACCAGCCCTTTCGTCAGCTGTGCAAGCGACTGGGTGCCGGGCTTGTCGTCTCGGAAATGGTCACCAGCGACATGAGTTTGTGGAACACCCGCAAATCGCGCCTGCGCATGATCCACGAAGGTGATCCCGAGCCACGCTCGGTACAGATCGCCGGTGGCGATGCACAGATGCTGGCGGAGGCGGCCCGGGCCAACGTTGAACTGGGCGCGCAGATTATTGATATCAACATGGGCTGCCCGGCGAAGAAGGTCTGCAACAAGGCCGCCGGTTCCGCCTTGTTGAAGGACGAAGCACTGGTGACCGAGATCCTGCAAGCGGTAGTCGCTGCAGTCGATGTGCCGGTCACGTTGAAGATCCGTACCGGCTGGGACCGGGACAACAAGAACGGCCTGACCGTGGCGAAGATCGCCGAGCAGGCAGGCATTACGGCGTTGGCGGTCCATGGCCGCACCCGTGCCGATTTGTACACCGGTGAAGCCGAGTACGACACCATTGCCGCGATCAAACAGGCCGTGTCGATGCCGGTCTTCGCCAACGGCGATATTGATTCGCCGGAGAAGGCCCGGTACGTGCTCGACGCGACCGGCGCCGATGGACTGTTGGTTGGACGGGCTGCCCAGGGGCGGCCATGGATTTTTCGCGAGATCGATCATTTTCTGCGTACCGGTGAGAAACTCCCGGCACTGGAACTGATCGAGGTGGAACGCATTCTGCTAGAGCATCTGGCCGCACTTCACGTTTTCTATGGAGACGTTATGGGTGTCCGTATCGCTCGAAAGCATGTGGGCTGGTATCTCGCAACCTTGCCGGGCGCCAGGGAGTTTCGCGCCCACTTCAATCGTTTGGAAGATACGGAAGCACAATGCGCCAACGTTCAGAGCTTCTTCGCCGAACGTTATAAGAGCCTGACAGGGGACGGAGAGGGGGTGGCCGCATGACGATGATGACCGAGACTTTAGTGAGTGGAACAACACCCGTGAGCGACAACGTGAATTTGAAACAGCACCTCAATACGCCGAGCGAAGAAGGTCAGACCCTTCGCGGGAGTGTCGAGAAGGCGCTGCACAATTATTTCGCCCACCTTGAGGGCGCTGCCGTCACGGATGTGTACAACCTGGTGCTCTCCGAAGTCGAGGCTCCCCTGCTCGAGTGCGTGATGAACTACGTCAAGGGCAACCAGACCAAGGCCAGCGAGCTGCTCGGGTTGAACCGGGGCACGCTGCGCAAGAAACTCAAGCAGTACGATTTGCTGTAAGCATTCAATCAAACCAGAAAGGCGCCCGCGTAAAAACGGTCGCCTTTTTTGCTGACTCCTTTGCTTTTGATGGAAATTGAAATGACCGACCAGACTACCCGCCTGCCGATCCGCCGCGCCTTGATCAGCGTTTCCGACAAGACCGGGATCCTCGAATTCGCCAAAGCGCTTGAAGCCCTGGGCGTCGAGATCCTCTCCACCGGCGGAACGTTCAAGCTGCTGCGCGACAACGGTGTCGCCGCAGTGGAAGTCGCGGACTACACCGGTTTCGCAGAAATGATGGACGGTCGGGTGAAAACCCTGCACCCGAAAATCCACGGCGGGATCCTCGGTCGTCGCGGTATCGACGACGCCATCATGAACGAGCACGGCATCAAGCCGATCGATCTGGTCGCGGTCAACCTGTACCCGTTCGAAGCCACCATCAACAAGCCAGGCTGCGACCTGCCGACTGCGATCGAGAACATCGACATCGGCGGCCCGACCATGGTCCGTTCGGCAGCCAAGAACCACAAAGACGTGGCCATCGTGGTGAATGCCAGCGATTACGCCAACGTCCTCGAAGGCCTCAAGGCCGGCGGCCTGACCTACGCTCAGCGTTTCGACCTGATGCTCAAGGCCTTCGAACACACCGCCGCCTACGACGGTATGATCGCCAACTACATGGGCACCGTGAACCAGGCCGCTGAAACCCTCACCACCGAAGGTCGCAGCGAGTTCCCGCGCACGTTCAACAGCCAGTTCGTGAAGGCTCAGGAAATGCGCTACGGCGAGAACCCGCATCAGAGCGCGGCGTTCTACGTGGAAGCCAAGCCTGCCGAAGTTGGCATCGCCACTGCGACCCAACTGCAAGGCAAAGAACTGTCGTACAACAACGTGGCCGACACTGACGCCGCGCTGGAATGCGTGAAGAGCTTCGTCAAGCCAGCGTGCGTCATCGTCAAGCACGCCAACCCATGCGGCGTTGCCGTCAGCCCGGACGCCGAAGGCGGCATCCGTCAGGCCTACGAACTGGCTTACGCTACCGACACCGAATCGGCGTTCGGCGGCATCATCGCGTTCAACCGCGAGCTGGATGCTGAAACCGCCAAGGCCATCGTCGAGCGTCAGTTCGTCGAAGTGATCATCGCGCCATCCGTCAGCGCAGAAGCCCGTGCCATCGTGGCAGCAAAAGCCAACGTGCGTTTGCTGGCCTGCGGCGAGTGGTCGGCTGATCGCGCCGCGGCGTGGGACTACAAACGTGTCAACGGTGGTCTGCTGGTGCAGAGCCGTGACATCGGCATGATCGGCGCCGATGACCTGAAAGTCGTGACCAAACGCGCCCCGACCGAACAGGAAATCCACGACCTGATCTTCGCCTGGAAAGTCGCCAAGTACGTTAAGTCCAACGCCATCGTCTACGCCAAAAACCGTCAGACCATCGGTGTCGGCGCGGGCCAGATGAGCCGCGTGAACTCCGCCCGTATTGCCGCGATCAAGGCTGAACACGCCGGTCTGCAGGTGCAGGGCGCGGTCATGGCTTCCGACGCGTTCTTCCCGTTCCGCGACGGCATCGACAACGCGGCCAAGGTCGGCATCACCGCGGTGATCCAGCCAGGTGGTTCGATGCGTGATAACGAAGTGATTGCTGCAGCCGATGAAGCCGGCATCGCCATGGTCTTTACTGGCATGCGCCACTTCCGTCACTGATAGCACCGCTTTCACCTGTAGGAGCGAGCTTGCTCGCGATGAACGATACGTCGCCGCGTTGTTTCAGACACCCCGCGTTATCGTTAACCACCATCACGAGCAAGCTCGCTCCTACAGAGTTTCCCGAATTCAGCGTCATCCGAGGTTTTTGAAATGAATGTTTTGATCATTGGCAGCGGTGGCCGTGAACACGCCCTGGCCTGGAAAGTGGCTCAGGATCCGCGCGTACAGAAAGTCTTCGTTGCCCCGGGCAACGCCGGCACCGCCATTGAAGCCAAGTGCGAGAACGTCGCTATCGACGTGCTGGCCCTTGAGCAGCTGGCCGACTTTGCCGAGAAGAACGTTTCCCTGACCATCGTCGGCCCGGAAGTGCCGCTGGTCGCGGGCGTTGTCGATCTGTTCCGCGCCCGTGGACTGGACTGCTTCGGTCCGACCGCCGGTGCTGCTCAACTCGAAGGCTCGAAAGCCTTCACCAAGGATTTCCTGGCTCGCCACAAGATCCCGACTGCCGATTACCAGAACTTCACCGAGATCGAGCCTGCCCTGGCTTATCTGCGTGAAAAAGGCGCCCCGATCGTGATCAAGGCCGATGGCCTGGCCGCCGGTAAAGGCGTCATCGTTGCCATGACGCTGATCGAAGCCGAAGACGCCGTTCGCGACATGCTGGCGGGCAACGCATTCGGCGAAGCCGGGTCGCGGGTAGTGATCGAAGAGTTCCTCGACGGCGAAGAAGCCAGCTTCATCGTCATGGTCGACGGCAAGAACGTGCTGCCAATGGCAACCAGCCAGGACCACAAACGCGTCGGCGATGGCGACACCGGTCCAAACACCGGCGGCATGGGGGCTTACTCCCCTGCCCCGGTGGTCACCAGCGAAGTGCACAAGCGTGTCATGGACCTGGTGATCTGGCCGACCGTGCGCGGCATGGCCGAGGAAGGCAACGTCTACACTGGCTTCCTGTACGCCGGCCTGATGATCGACAAGGCTGGTAACCCAAAAGTCATCGAATTCAACTGCCGTTTCGGCGACCCTGAGACCCAACCGGTGATGCTGCGCTTGCAGTCGAGCCTGGTGTTGCTGGTCGAAGCGGCCCTGGCGCAAGCCCTGGACAAGGTCGAAGCGCAATGGGATCCACGTCCGAGTGTCGGTATCGTGCTCGCGGCGGGCGGCTATCCAGGTGACTATGCCAAAGGTGTGGCCATCAACGGCCTGGATGCAGCCGCGGCACTGGAAGGTAAAGTCTTCCACGCCGGCACCGCGCTCAAGGACGGTCAAGTGGTGACGGCCGGTGGTCGGGTGCTCTGTGCGACCGCCATGGGCACCAGCGTCGATGCGGCCCAACAGCAGGCTTACAAGCTGGCGGCCAAGATTGATTGGGAAGGCTGTTTCTATCGCAAAGACATTGGCTACCGTGCCATTGCCCGCGAGCGTGGCGAAACTCAGGAATAAGACAGCCATTCGGCCAGGCAAGGGCTTCGGGCCCTTGCCGGACTATTCCGGCGCCGCGCATAGTTATAATCTGGCATCAACCTACGAAGGGATTTCGCCGTGCGCTGGCTCAGGATTGCCATAGGTTTCACCGTCACTCTGCTGACTTTGCTCTGCATGCTCCCGGCCATGGCCGCGCAAGGCAGTGGCTGGGCCGTATTGCTCGACGACCAGGGCGATCTGCAGCTCAGCGACATCCGTTCCGCTCGCTACACCAATCAATTCAGTCCTATCGAACTGGACCACCTCACGGCCGCCGAGCCCGAAGGTGCGTTGTGGTTGCGCTTCAGGCTTGCACCCGGCAAGCATGAACAGCTACTGCGGGTGTTCGCGCCCGACCTGTCCCACTTCAATCTTTATGTGCTGGACGGCGATACGCTGATCGAGCATTTGAACACCGGCACCGAGCAGCCCCCGGGTGAACGGCCGTTGCCCAGCAGCGACGTCCTGTTGCCGCTACCGCAAAGCGACAAACCACTCGACGTTTACCTGCGGCTGGTCTCCGATCACCAGTTGAGGCCTTACATCACGCTGCAATCGGCAGTCATGGCCGCTGCCAATCAGAACCAGACGTTGATTTACGGTCTGCTGTTCGGTTGTATCGCCATGCTGATCCTGCACAACCTCATCCGTTACGCCTACACCCGCTCGCGCAGCAGCCTTTGGCTGGCCGCCTGCGAAGCGTTATTGATGCTCAGCCTGCTGCTGTTGCTGAACCTGGCCGGGCCCTGGTTGCCGGACTGGCGTGCAGTACAAACGCCCGGCGCCTACCTCGCCCTGCTGCTGACGGCACCGTGCGGGCTGATGCTTGCCTATTGCTTCTTCGCCCCACTCGGCCCACACCCGCTGAACAAAGTGCTGCTGGGCGACATCCTGCTCATCATTGCCAGCGGTCTGCTGCTGCTGTTCGTCAACACGCTGCCGCTGAACATCATCACTTACGCACTCGTCGCCCTCGCGGGCCTGACCATGTTGTTCGTCAGCGCCTGGCACTGGCAAAAAGGCTATCGACCGGCACGGCTGTTCGTGGCGGCCATGGTGGTCTTCAATTTAGGCACGCTGATTATCCTGCCGGCTTTGCTGGGGCTGACCCTGATTGAGCCACAAGGATTGATCACCATCCTGTTGGTGTTCATCTGCATCAGCGGCCTGTTGATGAGCATTGCCCTGAGCGAGCGCCAGCGCAGCATCACCGAAGACCGTTTCAGCATCAGCCGCGACCTGGCCGCCAGCAACGCCGAGATCAATGCCAAGGCCGAATTCCTGGCAAAAATCAGTCACGAAATCCGCACCCCGATGAATGGCGTATTGGGCATGACCGAGCTGCTGCTGGGTACGCCGCTGTCGGTCAAGCAGCGCGACTATGTGCAAACCATCCACAGCGCCGGCAACGAATTGCTGACGCTGATCAACGAGATTCTCGACATCTCCAAGCTCGAATCCGGGCAGATTGAACTGGACGACGTGCAGTTCGATCTCAACGCCTTGATCGAAGACTGCCTGAGCATCTTCCGCGCCAAGGCAGAGCAGCAGAATGTCGAGCTGATCAGCTTTATCCAGCCGCAAGTACCGCGGGTCATCAGCGGCGACCCGACGCGTTTGCGCCAGACCCTGCTGAGCCTGCTGGAAAACGCCCTGAAGAAAACCGACGAAGGCGAAATCCTGATCGTTGTCGCGCTCGACGAACGCAGCGCCAAACCGCGCTTGCGCATCGCCGTGCAGGACAGCGGTGAACCCATGGACGCCGAAGAACGCGATGCACTCATGCACGCTGAACTGCACAGCAAGAACTTTCTCTCGGCCACCCGCCTCGGCGGCAATCTGGGGTTGGTGATTGCCCGTCAGCTGATTCGCTTGATGCACGGAGAATTCGGCATCAAGAGTGGCGCCAACCAGGGCAGCACCCTTTGGCTGACCTTGCCGCTGGACGCTGACCGCCTCGAACACCCGACGTCCGACCTCGACGGCCCACTCCAGGGTGCACGGGTGTTGGTGGTGGACGACAACGACACCTGCCGCAAAGTGCTGGTGCAGCAGTGCAGCGCCTGGGGCCTGAACGTCAGTGCCGTCGCGTCCGGCAAGGAAGCGCTGGCGTTGCTGCGCACCAAGGCCCACTTGCGCGACTACTTCGACGTGGTCCTGCTGGACCAGAACATGCCTGGCATGACCGGCATGCAACTGGCGGCAAAGATCAAGGAAGACCCAAGCCTGAATCATGACATCCTGCTGATCATGCTCACCGGCATCAGCAATGCGCCAAGCAAGATCATCGCGCGCAATTCCGGGATCAAGCGCATCCTCGCCAAACCGGTGGCCGGCTACACCCTGAAGACGACGCTGGCGGATGAATTGAACCAGCGAAACAAGGGCCTCTCCGTGTCGCAGCTCCCCCCCACCGGTCCGACGTTGCCGGTCAAGGTCCCCAGCGATTTCCGCATTCTGGTGGCCGAAGACAACAGCATCTCGACCAAGGTGATTCGCGGCATGCTGGGCAAGCTCAACCTGCAACCGGACACCGCCAGCAATGGTGAAGAAGCCTTGCAGGCCATGAAAGCCCAGCGTTACGACCTGGTGCTGATGGACTGCGAAATGCCGATCCTCGACGGCTTCTCGGCCACCCAGCAATTGCGCGCCTGGGAAGTCGGCAACCAGCGGATTCGCACCCCCGTGGTGGCGTTGACCGCGCATATCCTCGCCGAGCATAAAGAGCGCGCGCGCCAGGCCGGCATGGACGGGCACATGGCCAAACCGGTCGAGCTGTCGCAACTGCGCGACCTGATCGAACATTGGGTTGCCCAGCGCGATCAGTTGAACCGTGCAGCGACTCAAACGTCCTGAGCCGACAGACCCCGCAGCGCCTGATAGACTCCCCCTCGACTTCCCTCGCCAGTGAGCTTGCACCATGCTCCACGTGTTGTTCAGCGTTTACCTGAAGATGCTGGTGCTCTACAGCCCCTTCTTCGTATTGTCCTGTTTCATCAGCCTGACTCGCGGTTATTCGCGCAAGGAACAACGTCGACTGGCCTGGAAAGTGGCGGTCGCCACACTGGTTTCCAGCGTCTTGCTGTACCTGTTCGGACGGGTGATTTTCAGTGTCTTTGGCATCACCGTGGATGCGTTTCGCATCGGTGCCGGCAGCGTGCTGTTCATCTCGGCACTGGGCATGGCCCAAGGCAAGTCGGCGGTACAGACCGACAACGTGCAACAGGACGTGACCATCGTCCCGCTGACCATCCCCCTGACAGTCGGCCCTGGCACCATCGGCGCCTTGCTGGTGATGGGCGTCAGCCAGCCACACTGGGATGACAAACTCACGGCCATCCTCAGCATTGCCCTGGCCAGTTTCACCGTTGGCGTGGTGCTGTACCTGTCGAACCGCATCGAGCGCATTCTCGGTGACCAGGGTTTGCAGATTGTCAGCCGATTAATGGGGTTGTTCGTCTGCGCACTGGCGGCGCAGATCATCTTTACCGGGGTGAAGGGCTATCTGGTGCCATAACGGCGCCACAAGACAATGGCTCCTGCGATAGCTCGAGCCTTGGCCTGACTGCCATCAGCGTGTGCCCTTGTACAAAGGCGACGATGTGTTCCCGGCTTTTCGAGAAAGCCCTGGCGGCCATCTCGAATGAGTGATGCTTCACCACGATCGGTGAAGTGAAGCTACGTGTCGAAAATGCCTGTTCCAGACAGTGTTCTCCCACGCTTTGCTTCGTCTCAAACTCAAGGTAGAACACCTCTATGCGGGCATTCTGTGTGCTCACGGCAAACAGCAAGTGCACAGTAAAACGGCGCTCTTCTCCCCCGCCCGGAACCTTGACCGTACGCTGACTGAGTTGCTGCGCCTGAATGGACAAATCGGTCGGGAGGCGGGCCAAGTCGGCGATGGCTTCGCACGCCAACGCACACTCACTCTGCAACGACCGGCCTATCATCGCGCGGGTCATTACCTCCGTCAGCGTGACGCTGGTCTGGTTCTCGAACAATGGCTGCAGGACTTGCTCTCGCCTGAGAGTCCAGGCGGACTGCTTAAGGGCCTCGATAAAAACACTGTGCCATTGCGAGAACTCGCTGGCATTCGGAAACTTGCTCGACGCTTTCAGTCGGGAGGCGAGCAAAGAATACAAAATATCGCACTTCATTTGTTTATATAATGAAACCGACAAAACACTTAACAAACCGGAATCGATAAAAGACTCCTGACGATGACTTTCCATGTCTCACTTCCCTATAAGAAGCGAGAGCTTCCAACCGCGAAGCTCTCGCAAAAATTTACAGCGGGGTCTTGAAGTACTCCAGCCGACTCCTGTCGACCTCAGCCTGAACAATATCCTTGACCACATTATAAGCGCGCCGATTCAATGTACGGCGCGTTGCGGCGTTATACACTTTCACTTCTTCGCCCCGATATTTGAAAAACAGTATTTTGGTAATAAGTTCGCGCGACTCCATTTGCATGGCGCACGCAATCATGGTTGGCCGTCCTCCCAGAGAAATACAGGGCACCATTTGAAAGTTAGCCGCCTTATTCTTTTTACTTTTGATTTCAACCAGCCTTATTGCACCTTCATTTTTTTCAAGGGCGTTCAAGGCTGAAGAAATCAGCGGTAAAACTTTGAGTTTATCCGCCCCGGCGACCAGCGCGATGATCTGCAGTGCAGCCTCATCCATGGTGAAGTCGAGTTCCCGACTGATGTACTCCTTGTACGGGTCGTTCATGGTTGGCCAACCGCAATTCGTTACGGCCTTGCTGTACTCGCGATACCACTCGCGACGTTGGGTTTCCCGATCGAAGAGCTTGTCGGCACGAAGTTCCGCATAAAGAACAGTATCGTCGAATGCCTCGCGGTCCTCCTCAGACAGCGCTTCATCATACGCAGCGATGGTCGAACCCAAAACAGCAGCCGAGTCGTTCCCCTCTTGCCTGGAAATACTGTTTGAACGTGCCATTCGCGCCATAGGAACAGATTGAGTCGACACCTCGCCCAGCCCAAAATATTCCGACTGTGCCGCATAATCAAAATTCAAATCAATTGCTTTACTTTCAATCATCCAACTTAACTCCTTGTTATTAACTTAGACTGCATCTTGCAGTCCCGTAAAACCTAACAAGCAACCCCTCTTCAGTCAAACCAACAAACGTATAATATTATTTAATAGCGCACACAAAAACCGCCATTAAAAAATCGACATTTAAATCCATATAAAATTGTTTATCAGTTGATATAGCCGGCCTTGCGCCGGCTATTCGCTACTTTATGGCTTGCTGCCATACCAGCGCGGCGTGTACACCCATTCCCCACCTTCTGAACGAGGAAAAGCACAGGTGGTCGAGGACCCCACAAGGACCATGGTTCGCATATCCACTTGATCGGGGGTCAGTTGCCCCAGCGTCGTTACTCGCAAGGTCTGCCCTGGGCGGCCAATGTCGCGGCCCAGTACGACGGGCGTCTGAGGAAGGCGATGCTGCGCGACGATCTCCAGCGCACGGCCCAGTTGCCATGGTCGTGAACGAGAGATCGGGTTGTAGAAAGCCAGTGCCAGATCGGCTTTCGCGGCCAGATCCAGACGTTTCTCGATGATCGACCAGGGCTTGAGGTTGTCCGACAGCGACATGACGCAGAAGTCATGCCCCAACGGCGCACCGGCCTGCGCGGCGGTAGCGAGCGACGCGGAAACACCCGGCAGAATCTCGAGATCCACGGCGTGCCAGTTCGCATCCGTGGATTCGTGAAGGGCTTCCAGCACGGCGGCGGCCATCGCGAAAACCCCCGGATCGCCCGAGGAAACCACCACGACCGAACGTCCCTGGGCCGCCAGCTCGAAGGCGTGGCGAGCTCGCTGCATTTCTTCACGGTTGTCAGTGCAATGCAGCACCTGGTCGGCGCGAAACGGCCCGGCCATCCGCACATAGGTTTCGTAGCCCAGCACATCATTGGCCCGAGCCAGTTCCGCCTTGACCGCGGGCACCATCAGTTCGGCGGCACCAGGCCCCAGGCCGATCACCGCCAGACGCCCGCGCGGTCGTCCGATCTGCGACGGGTCCAACGGCTGCTCGGCGATTGCAATGGCAATGGTGTCGTTGCCAAGGAGGGAAACTGACTGGCCGACGGCGTTTCGGGCCAGTTCACTGAGATCCCCGTCAGCGCTGGCAAACCGCAATGGCACGCCCAGCTCAAGCGCCGCTTCACGCAACGTCGGGCTGGCCATTTCAGTGTCAGCGGCCAGCAGGCAGGCCAGCGATTGCAGGGCGACTTTTGCCTGATGCAATGCCTCGCGCACCGCCTTCGGCACATTGGCCACGCCAGCATTCACAGCGACCACCACGTTGCGCGGGTAGATCAACAACTCATGGTCCGCTGGCGTTCGTTCGCCATGGCCCACATGAACGGTCAACCGCGCCTGTTCATTCTCCGGCAACTGGGCTTGCGCCAACCACGGCGCCGCACCTTCGATACGCACGGTTTCACCGGCCAGCAGATCGGACACGAAACGCTTGCCCAGTTCCAGATCGCCAAGGGCATAACCGCTGGGTGGATTGAGCAGGCAGGTGCCGAAACGCAGTTCACCGCTGGTGGTGATCGCGGCTGAGACGTCCAGCGCAGCGGCAATTTCCCGCGCCATCACATTCACGCCGCCGAGGCCGCCAAGCAATGGCACCACTGCGCTACCGTCTTCGGCCACTGCCAGGACTGGCGGCTCGGCGCCTTTTTCCAGCAGCAACGGCGCCAGCGTGCGGATCACGATCCCGGCTGCACACAACGCAATGATCGGCGTGTCCTGTTGATAAAGCTCACGCAGGGTCGTACCGAACTCGCGATAGACACGGTCCGCACCGTCAACGCGTTCGGCCAGGCCGTGGATCTGCGCACCGGGGTACAACTGTTGGATACCGCGTGCGGTGGCGAGGCTGCCATTGCCGAGAATGACAATTGCTGGAACAGGACGAGTCATCAGCCTTGCCACCTTTCGCCGGGAACAATAATCAGCGAGAAGTACGGCGAGGACATCGGTTCGACCTGATCCAGCGGGACGATTTTCTGGTTGGCCATGGTGGCGCGCTCAACGTACAGCGCGCGTTCGGCCAGGCCGAGTTCTTCCAGCACCTGGCGAACCTTGGGAAAGTTGCGCCCCAACTTCATGATCACCGCCGCGTCGGCATCGGCCAGTCGACGTTTGAGATCGTCGTGAGGCAACACCCCGGACAACACCGACAGACTCTGATTGCGATACACCAGCGGTGCACCGAGTACCGAGGCACCGCCAAGCATCGAACACACACCCGGCACGACTTCGGCTTCGTAACGCTCGGAAAGGCGATCGTGCAGGTACATGTAAGAGCCGTAGAAAAACGGATCGCCTTCGCAGATGACCGCCACGTCGCGACCCGCATCGAGATGCGCCGCGATTTCCTCGGCGGCGTCATCGTAGAAGTCGCTGATCACTTGTTCGTAGGACAGCGGTGCCGGCAAGGCTTCAGTGGTCACCGGGTAGACCAGCGGCAGCAGATTCTGTGCGGCTTGCAGATGCGCTTCGATGATGCCGAAGGCATTGCCCTTTTTGCCCTTGGCGACGAAATACGCCACCACCGGGGATTCGCGTAGCAGGCGCAGCGCCTTGACGGTAATCAGTTCCGGATCACCGGGGCCGACACCTAGGCCGATCAAACGTCCAGGTTGCTGCATCATTCGATCTCCGTGGCGAGGGCATTGACGGCCGCAGCGGCCATGGCGCTACCGCCCAGCCGGCCCTGCATGATGACGAAAGGCACGCCACGGCTGTTCGCCGCGAGCATCGCCTTGGATTCGGCGGCACCGACGAAGCCCACCGGGAAGCCAAGGATCAGCGCCGGTTTCGGGGCGCCGGCGTCGAGCATTTCCAGCAGATAAAACAGCGCGGTCGGCGCGTTACCGATCACCACCACGCTGCCTTCCAGATACGGGCGCCACAATTCCAGCGCGGCGGCGGAACGGGTGTTACCCAACTCGCGGGCCAGGTCAGGAACGCTTTCATCGCGCAGGGTGCAAATGACCTCGTTGTTAGCAGGCAAGCGAGTGCGTGTCACACCTTCGGACACCATCCGCGCATCACACAGAATCGGGGCACCGGCGGCCAGCGCATCGCGCCCGGCCTGGCCCGCGCCTTCGGAAAATTGCAAGCCGTCGATGGCCTCGACCATGCCACAGGCGTGGATCACACGTACCGCGAGTTTCTCCAGATCGGCCGGGATTCGGTCGAGGTTGGCCTCGGCACGAATGATCGCGAAGGAGTTGCGATAGATCTCCTGACCGTCGCGGATGTAATCAAGCATCAAGGGAGCTCCGTGAGCGGGCGTCGAGCAAGGCGGCGACCGCTTCAATAGTAAGGTTGCGTGCGTGCAGGGCGCCGAAACCCGGCTGCGCTGCATCGCGAAAATATAGATCGTAGTGACCCGGGGCGACGGCCAGTAATGTGAACGGCGCTGTATGTGCCGCAGCGCAAGAGCGCGAGCACCCACTTAAATGCACGTTCGGCACATGACCCTGTTGCTGCAACAGCGCAGCCAGTTGCAGGGCATCGCCCTTGGTATCGGCCAGTCCTTTGCCGCAGCCGTTTGAACCGGTGCAGGCGATCAACCGGGACAACGCCTGATCGGCTTCGCACATCAGGCCCAACCGTTGTAGACGCCGAATGACGTGCGCGGCATTTTCGATACGGACATTGGGTAACAGCACACTTTGCCAAGGCGTGAAACGCAGGCTCGCGTCGCCGAACTCGTGCGCCAGTTGTGCCGCCCCCCGAAGCATCGCGGGATCGAGCCGCCCCAATGGCGGCACGGCACCCACATACACAAAATCTGCCTCGGCCTGGGGGTGAGCGCCGATGTGCAGCGCGTTTGAGCCAGGGATACGCTGCCAATCGGCAACAGCTTGGATCGGCACACACTCGGCCAGTCGAACCCGAATGTCCTCGACCGGATGGTCAGTCAGCAAATGGCGCATACGGGTTTGCTCGGGGCGCGCAAGTTCGAGGAACAACGCAAGCACCGCGACCACCAGGGCATGACCATCGCCCAGTGCAACCGAGCCCGCGGGCCTGTCCGTCGGGCATCCCGCCAGACCGAACGCCAGCCGTAATGTTCCGTCGCGCTCAAAGGCCGAGAGCCATAGGTCATGGGGATGTTCGAGCATCGCCAATGATTCGCCGCCATCGAGTTGCACCGCGAACTTGGCGCTGAGGTCGTGGAACCGTTCGTGACTCTGCACCGAAGCGAGTATTTGTTCAGCCAGTGGCCGGGTGTCGAACACGCTCTGCCGATCAATCCCGGCGCTGGGGCTGAGCATCAGGTTGCGCACATCATCGCCCGCCGCCGTTCGTGGCCCCAAACCAACGGCCAACAGGCTGTCGATCAGCGCCGTTTGCGCACGGCCAATCCCGCGTATCTGCAGGTTGGCCCGGTTGGTTGCCTCAATCGCCCCGCTGGCGAAACGCTCGGCTGCACCCGCTACGGCCTCGGCCTGAACGCTGCTGATCGAGCCACCGTCCAGCTTGATCCGACAAATACCACCGTCCAGCGCCGGGACAATACGCAATAGCCCCGGGCAGGCCGAGGGGCGTAAGGCAGAGGACAACGGACGTTCGTTCAAGGGGGTGTGACCCGTTCAGGTGGCGAGGCACTTCGCGGGCGAAGCGGGCGGTATTATGCCTGCTTTGCAACGGGGTATGAAAAGCTTGTCGGACAACGAGCGCATTAACGCCCCCGGTTACCCGCCACTGTCGAATGAACGCTCGAGCCTTCTCACATCCGCAGGAGATAGTCGCGGCTGCGCTCTGTGATTTTGGCCCGCATCGCGGTGGCCACCCCGTCGAAGCGTTTGCGGTCCAGGGTGAACGTCCCGAAGTGCTGAATCAGCGTGACGTCATGCTCCAGCCACTTTACGAACAGAAACTGCTCCGGGTTCACAGCGGCCAAATACCATGAATGAATCAGCATGAGCGTCAGTCTGCCGCGGGCATCATAGGCGCAGGGCATGGTTTGAAATTGTCGCCCCCGCTCTCTCCCGCTGGTTTGTGCCAATAGCATGGATGCCTGCAGATTGCCTTTCAACGCCTCAAAAGACTCCATCGCTGCGGTGTACATCGGCCCACTGGCTTGCGGTTTCAGTGTGTCGAGGATTGCATGGGTAATGGGTTCGTACAGAACAGTACGTCGGCTTTCGAGCATGACGGGACGCTGATGAATCCAGCCAAGGTGCCAGAGCCCCAGCGTGTAATGTTGCAACCACTCATACCACTCGGTTTCCCGGTCATACTTTGTGTCCGTGTATTGTTCCAGATAAAGCGCACAGTCCAGCACACTTTGTTCATCGTCTTCGGAGACGACTCCGGCGACAGAAACAATCGTGCTGCCCGCAATGGCTGCCCGAGTATGGATGGAGGCTGTGCGGGGCTGAGCGACTGCCAGCGAGCGTGGTGTGATTGGCGCTACATAATCGTCAGATGCCGAGGGCATCAGGCCCAGAAAGTCCAGGCGTTGTTCCATTGTTGGAAAGTCGGTGGATAGATCGAACATAAAATTCCTTTTTATGTAGTTTGATTAGTTAATCTCAGCACGAATTAACACCTCAAATTAACCAGATACTCTCCACGCCAACAATCGGCGAAGTAACTCAGGATATTTAATCTCGCTCAGACACGTTAATGACTGACCCGCCATACATTCCAGTACGGCCGCGGTATCATTGCGCGCAGGCCCGAACCCGGTTGCAACCAACGCTGTGGGTCATTTTTTCAAGGAGCAGGCATGACGCCCTGGCTGACGGTAGTAGGCATCGGTGAAGACGGTTTCAAAGGGCTGGGCAAAAACGCCCGGCACGCACTGTTGCGTGCATCGCGGATTTTCGGCGGTCAGCGGCACCTGGATTTGCTGCCCCCGTGCATTCGTGCCGAGCGCCAGCCGTGGCCCAGCCCGTTCTCCCTCGATGCATTGTTGGCGATGCGTGGCGAGCCGGTTTGCGTACTGGCCAGCGGCGACCCGATGTTCTTCGGCGTTGGCGCCAGCCTGGCCCGGCAATTGCCCGGCGACGAAATGTTGATCCTGCCGGCACCCTCCTCTTGTTCCCTGGCCGCTGCGCGAATGGGCTGGCCGTTGCAGGAGGTAGTGACACTGTCGGTCGTCGCCCGCCCCATCGCCGCGTTGAATGCACACCTGTTCAGCGGTGTTCGTCTGCTGGTGCTCAGCAACGATGGCGAAAGTCCTGCCGCGATTGCCGCGCTATTGCGTGAGCGCGGGTTCGGACCCAGTCGCCTGAGCGTGCTGGAACACTTGGGCGGCGAGGCTGAACGACGCCTCGATAGCGTTGCCAACGAATGGACCGATCCGGCTATTGCCGACTTGAACCTGATTGCCATCGAATGCATCGCCGAACCGAACACGCCACGCCTGTCACGACTGGCCGGCCTGCCGGACTCGGCGTTCAAGCACGACGGTCAGCTGACCAAGCGCGATGTGCGCGCGATCACCCTCGCCCGCCTCGCCCCGACACCCGGCGAACTGCTGTGGGACGTAGGCGCCGGCAGCGGTTCGATCGGCATCGAGTGGATGCGCGCCCACCCGAGTTGCCGGACGCTGGCCATTGAGGCGGATGAAGGTCGACAGCAATTGATCGAGCATAACCGCGATGCACTCGGCGTACCCGGCCTGCAATTGATTCGCGGCAGTGCGCCGCACGCCCTGGCCGGCCTCGAACGCCCCGACGCAATCTTCATCGGCGGCGGCGTCACCCGCGAAGGCGTGCTGGACGCCTGCTGGGCCCAACTCAAACCCGGCGGCCGACTGGTCGCCAACGCCGTCACGCTGCAAAGCGAAATGACCCTGATGGCCTGGCGCGAACAGCACGGCGGTGAACTGACGCGTATTCATATCGCTCAAGCGCAGCCGCTGGGGGATTTCGATACGTGGCGCCAGGCGCTGCCGATTACCTTGCTGGACGTGGTCAAAGCCCTCGATGCGTGACGAAACCGCCGAACAACCCGCGCCTCTGCGCAGCGGCCTGACCACCGGCAGCTGCGCCACCGCCACCAGCCTCGCCGCCGCTCGCCTGTTGCTCAGTGGCGTGAGCTCGGACGCCGTGGAAATCATCCTGCCCAAAGGCAAGCAGGTGCAGATGCGCCTGGAGTTCTGTCGGCTGATGCACGATGGCGCCGAGGCCGGGACGATCAAGGACGCGGGCGACGACCCGGACGTGACCCACGGCGCCCTGCTCTATTCCCAGGTACGCCTGAGTGCCGAGCGGGGCGTCCGTTTCAGTGCCGGACGTGGCGTCGGCACGGTCACCCGACCGGGTTTGGTTCTCGGCGTCGGCGAACCGGCGATCAACCCGGTCCCGCGCAAGATGATCACCGATCACTTGACCCTGCTGGCCAAAGAACTCGATTACGGCGGCGGTTTCGAGGTCACGGTGAACGTCGAAGGCGGCGAAGCACTGGCGCTGAAAACCATGAATCCACGACTGGGCATTCTCGGCGGCCTGTCGATCCTCGGCACCAGCGGGATTGTCCGGCCGTTTTCCTGCGCGGCCTACATCGCCTCGATCCACCAGGGCATCGATGTGGCAAAAACCAACGGTTACCTGCACATCGCCGCGTGCACCGGCAACGCCAGCGAAGACACCATGCGCCGCGTCTACGCGCTGCCGGAAATCGCCCTGATCGAAATGGGCGACTTCGTCGGCGCCGTACTCAAACATTTGCGCAAAGTGCCTGTGGATAAACTCAGCCTGTGCGGTGGCTTCGGCAAGATCAGCAAACTGGCGGCCGGGCACATGGATTTGCACAGTCGACACTCGAGCATCGACCTGCCGCAACTGGCCGAATGGGCGGCGGCGGTCGGTGCCGAGGAACCGTTGCAGCACGCCATTCGAGAAGCCAACACCAGCCAACAAGCCCTGGCGATGGCCAGCGCGGCGGGCATCGCGCTGGGCGACACGGTGTGTCAGCACGCGCTGGATTTCGCCCGCAGCGTGGTGCCGGCGCAGGTTCAGGTTGAAGTGTTTGCCATCGATCGTCAGGGCGGGATTGTCGGCCACGCAGGAGCTTTTCAATGAAACGCATTTTGTTGCTCGGCGGTGTGACGGAAGCCCTGGCCATCGCACGGACACTCGGGCCCGAACACATCTATAGCCTGGCCGGAGTCGGTCGCGTGCCAACCGATTTGACCTGCCAGGTACGCGTCGGTGGCTATGGCGGCGCCGAAGGGTTGGCGCAATTTATCCGTGATGATGGGATCGATCTGCTGCTGGACGCGACCCATCCTTACGCGGCACAAATCAGTCAGAACGCAGCGACCGCCGCGCAGTTGAGTGGCATTCCATGCTGGGCCTTACGGCGCCCGGCCTGGCAACCGCAAGCCGACGATAACTGGCGCGAGGTCAGCGACTGGGCGGAGTTGATTGAAACACTGAAACCTTTTCGGCGACCGCTGTTCACCCTGGGACGCGAACCGTTGCAGCACCTGCAAGAAATCCCGCCGGAGCAATTCTGGACCCTGCGTGCACTGGACGTTTATCCGGGCAACGAGCGCTGTGAAGTCATCGGCGCGCGCGGGCCGTTTCTGATCGAGGATGAACGTGAACTGTTTGAGCGCCGGCAGATTGATGTGCTGATCAGCAAGAACAGCGGCAGCACCGCGACCGAACCAAAACTGGAAGTGGCACGGGAGCGAGGGGTGCCGGTGATTGTGTTGAAGCGGCCGGTGTTGCCGGGGGTGGATCGGGAGTTTGGGGCGGCGACAGATGTGCTGGCAGCCCTAATAGAAGAAACCCGCACGTAACCTGTAGCAGCTGGCGAAGCCTGCGTCCGGCTGCGCAGCAGTCGTAAATCCTGACGCCACGGATTACCTGCAAGATCGTGGTGTGAGATTTTTCGACTGCTGCGCAGCCGGACGCAGCCTTCGGCAGCTGCTACAGAAATGCGCAACGCCCTACATATCTATCGGAACTCACACACACCATTTTCCAAACCGGCTGACTAGTCGGATCACTACCCTGTCCCTATGTTACTGAGCTCCTTCAAATAGACTGCTCGGAGACTCCAATGCCCGAACACACCCGCTTCGATGCCGCTGAATTTCTCAAAACACCGGAAGAAATGGCCGCCTACCTGGATGCGTGCTTTGAAGAAGATGCAGGGGACGGAGTGCTCATACGTGCCGCACTTAACGACATAGCTCGAGCACAAGGCATGACACAGGCCGCGCGTGATGCGGGTCTGGGTCGTGAAAGTCTGTACAAAGCATTGGGCAGCACTGGCAATCCAGAATTCGCGACTATTATGAAAGTCATGAAAGCCTTGGGCCTGCGCTTGCATGCCACGGCACGCTGATTGTGCTGCGACACCACACCGCACGCCGCTTTTTTACTTATCGGTCCTGATCAGGCTAAATAGCCGCGTCTGATCGCCCACCCCAACCGGATCTGTCCCATGTCCCGACAACGGCTTGCAATTGCCTGGATCGCCTGCTTCGCAGTGCTGTTCAACCTGCTCGCCATGCCGATGACCGGAGCGATGGCACAGACGGTGAAATCGCCGGCCGAACAGTTGTTGTGGGGCAGTTTCTGCACCTCCAGCGGCACGAAGATGGTGGCGATCTCTCTGGGCGATATCGAGCAAAAAGCCCCGCAGAGCGACGATCATTCCAACATGCAGCATTGCTGGTGTTGCTCCGGCTCTGCTTCGCTGATGGCGCTGCCCGGGCATGTGCCGCAGCTGTATTTCGCGCACTTCGAAGCCAATCGAAGCCTGCCCGCCGCCTCTCTCGACACCCCGACACCGCGCCAGCAATGGCCAAGTCTTAATCCCCGCGCGTCCCCTCTGGTGTGATTCCTTTTCGCAATTGACCTGCGTTTTGAATCGCTCTGGAGAACTGCCATGTTGAACAAACTCATCGTTCTGGCTGCGTTGCTGCTGCCTGCCTGCTTTGCCAATGCCCACGAATACAAAACCGGCGAACTTGAAATCACGCACCCTTGGTCGCAGGAATTGCCACCCAATGCGCCGACCGTCGCGGCGTACTTCGTGATTCACAACAAAGGTAAAGCCGCCGACCGGCTGCTCAGTGTCGACACGCCGATCGCAGGCCTCGCCCAGTTGCACGAGCATGTGATGCAGAACGACTTGATGAAAATGCAGCAGGTGCCGAGCGTCGAAATCCCGGCCGGAGGCACCGTCACGTTTGCGCCGATGGCCTATCACGTGATGCTGCTGGAACTCAAAGACCGCAGCCTGCTGAGCGACGGCAAACGCTTCCCGCTGACGATGCATTTCGAGAAGTCCGGTGACGTGACCGTCGAGGTCGCTGTGCAGAAAGCAGCGCCCGACGCCATGCAAGAGCACGTGCACACGCCGTAATCAGCAGAGCTGAAACGCCCATGCGCCCGCTTAGCGCTAGGTCATCCGCAGCACGCCGTCAGCCATTGAGCCTGACCCACGGCAGCTGGATCAGCCTGTTCGCCATGTTGATGATCTTTATCGGCCCACTGATTTCTCAGTCGATGCCGATGGATCAACGCAGCTCGGCTTTGATGAACGTCTCCATGAGCATGTCGATGGACATGAGCATGGACAGGTCGGCAATGGAGCACGGCGCGCAAGCCACCGCCGAGCACTGCCCGCCCAAAGCCTCCCATCACGCACTCTGGGAAAAATGCGGTTACTGCAGCCTGCTGTTCAATTGCCCGGCACTCACCGGCGGTGTGACATTCGCCGCTTTCGACACCCCGCCCACTAACACATTCACCACCCCCTCCCCCGTCTGGGCCACGCCCGGCAAACCTTCTTCCCCGGCGCCCGCACCCGCGCCCCGCCCATCGTCGCGTAAACACCCACCTCAGATTTCACACGGCCCGCACGACAGCCAAAACAACCTGTGGGAGCGAGCCTGCTCGCGAAGAGGGGCAGTCAGTCAGCATAAATGTCGTCTGGCATACCGCTTTCGCGAGCAGGCTCGCTCCCACAGGAATTGCGCAGGCTGCCGGACGTGTCGTTTACGACTGTTCGAGGGAAATTGTCATGTCCAGGTTTTCTGCTGACACACGCTTGAGCCCTGCCCAAGCGTCGCCGCTAACGATCGTCACTAACCCCAAGGACCCGCAGGCCATAAAAGAACAGGGGCGAACGCTCTGGACCAGAGTGGACATGAGTTTCTAACAAGAGAAAGTCAAAAGATCGCAGGCTACGCCAGCTCCTACATTGGAGCGCGTACACCCTGTAGGAGCTGTCGAGTGAAACGAGGCTGCGATCTTTTCAAGACAAATTGAATCGCCAAGCGGAGCACACCTAATGAAACAACCCAAACCGAATTTCTACAACCTGGCCTGGCGCTGGCATTTCTATGCCGGTCTGTTCGTCGCGCCATTCATGGTGATGCTGGCCCTGACCGGCATCATTTACTTGTTCAAGCCGCAGCTCGACCCGTTGATGTACGACAGCTTGATGAACGTCCCCGCCGGGCATCACAGCGTCCCGGCCGACGACCTGCTCAAGCGGGTGAAAGACGCGTATCCACACGCGACCATCAAACAGTACCTGCCACCGGTCAACGCCGAGCGCAGCGCGCAATTTGTCGTGCTCAATGGCGGCAGCGAGCTCAACGTGTTCGTCGATCCGTACCACGGCGACATCCTCGGCGAGCAAGATGCAAAGAAGAATCTGCAAGCCGTTGCGCGAGCGATTCACGGTGAGTTGATGATCGGTACGGTTGGTGATCGACTGGTCGAACTGGCCGCCGGCTGGGCCGTGGTGCTGGTGGTTTCCGGCGTATTTTTGTGGTGGCCACGCGGGCAAGCCGCCGGCATATTATGGCCACGGCTGAACAGTCGCGGGCGCGTGCTCTGGCGTGACCTGCATGCCGTCACCGGTTTCTGGGGCGCCACTTTTCTGCTGCTGATGCTGCTCAGTGGCATGACCTGGACCGGGTTCTGGGGACAGAAATACGCGCAAGTGTGGAACGTGTTTCCGGCGGCTATGTGGAACAACGTGCCCACGTCAGACGTCGAGGCGCGGACGCTCAATACCGCCACTCGCCAGACCGTGCCATGGGCGATGGAAAACACACCGATGCCAATGTCCGGCGACCACGCCGAACACATGTCCCACGGCGGCGCACAAGCCGGCCCTGCCGCACCGACCATCAGCCTGCAAGACGTGCAGGACATCGCCGAACAGCGCAAGGTCGAACCGGGTTACAGCATCACCTTGCCAACCACCGCCACCGGCGTGTTCACCATCGCAGTGTTCGCGGATGACCCGCGCAACGACGCCACGTTGCATGTCGATCAGTACACCGGCGATGTCCTCGCCGATGTGCGCTGGGAGCATTACGGCACCGTCGCCCGCGTCACGGAAACCGGCGTGATGTTGCACGAAGGCAAGATGTTCGGTGCCTTCAATCAGATCGTCGTGCTGCTGATTTGCCTGATGATTTTGCTCAGCGCGGTCAGTGGTGTGGTGATCTGGTGGAAGCGTCGGCCACAGGGCAAATTCGGTGTCCCGCCGCTACGTCACGACCTGCCGAAATGGAAAACGGCGATGGTCATCATGTTTGCCCTGGCGGTAGCGTTTCCGTTGGTGGGCGCTTCGCTGATCGTCGTATGGCTGCTGGATCGACTGCTGCTGTCGCGCCTCAATCGGCACACCGAACCTGCCTCGACTTCATCGTAAAAAACGTTCCGCGCTCCCACAGGCTTCCCCCAATCCCTGTAGGAGCGAGCTTGCTCGCGAAGGACGTTAACGATAACGCGTTCTTCCTGAATAAACGCGTTGCGCTCAAGTCCATCGTCGGAACGCCGCCCGGAGCAAGCTCGCTCCTACAATTGATCGGTGTTGCCTGCAATGTTTGCGCCCCAATGTGGCGCATCGCCTCGCACCACCGCGCCAGACGCGGCCCTTCATGGTGCGCCGCCAAAGGGCGCAACCGCTCTAACACGACATTTCCCTGCCTTTTGCCGACCGGGCACAGCCCTTGCTAAAGACCCTTCCGTAGTCCGCATCTGCCACCAAGAAAATTCATAAATTCATGGAGATCGCACAATGAAGCGTCGCAGCTTGATCAAGGCTTTCACACTCTCGGCAAGCATCGCCGCGATGGGCATGACCTGGACCGTCCAGGCCGCCGAGACCATCAAGGTCGGTATTCTGCATTCGTTGTCCGGCACCATGGCGATCTCCGAGACCTCGCTCAAGGACATGGCGTTGATGACCATCGACGAGATCAACGCCAAGGGTGGCGTGAACGGCAAGATGCTGGAACCGGTAGTCGTCGACCCGGCATCGAACTGGCCGCTGTTCGCCGAGAAGGGCCGTCAATTGCTGACCCAGGACAAGGTTGCGGTGGTGTTCGGCTGCTGGACGTCGGTATCGCGTAAATCGGTATTGCCGGTGTTCGAAGAGCTCAATGGCCTGCTGTTCTACCCGGTGCAATACGAAGGCGAAGAGATGTCGCCGAACGTGTTCTACACTGGCGCCGCGCCGAACCAACAGGCGATCCCGGCGGTGGAATACCTGATGAGCGAGGAAGGCGGCAGCGCCAAGCGTTACTTCCTGCTGGGCACCGACTACGTCTACCCGCGCACCACCAACAAGATCCTGCGCTCGTTCCTGCACTCCAAAGGTGTGGCGGACAAAGACATCGAAGAGGTCTACACCCCGTTCGGCCACAGCGACTATCAAACCATCGTGGCCAACATCAAAAAATTCTCGGCCGGTGGCAAGACCGCCGTGATCTCCACCGTCAACGGCGACTCCAACGTGCCTTTCTATAAAGAGCTGGCTAACCAGGGTTTGAAAGCCACCGACGTTCCCGTCGTGGCGTTTTCGGTCGGTGAAGAAGAACTGCGTGGCATCGACACCAAACCGCTGGTGGGCAACCTCGCGGCGTGGAACTACTTCGAATCCGTCGAGAACCCGACGAACAAGAAATTCGTCGCCGACTGGAAAGCCTACGCCAAGAAACACAACCTGCCGGGCGCCGACAAAGCGGTGACCAACGACCCGATGGAAGCCACTTACGTGGGCATCCACATGTGGGCGCAAGCGGCGGAGAAAGCCAAGTCCACCGACGTCGACAAAGTCCGCGAAGCCCTCGCTGGCCAGACCTTTGCCGCGCCATCGGGTTACACACTGACCATGGACAGCACCAACCATCACCTGCACAAACCGGTGATGATCGGCGAGATCCAGGCAGACGGTCAGTTCAACGTGGTATGGCAAACAGAAGGCCCGATCCGCGCCCAGCCGTGGAGCCCGTTCATCCCGGGTAACGACAAGAAGCCTGAGTATGCGGTGAAGAGCAACTAAGCCACTGGATGTCGGGACCTGACGAAATTGTTCGTCCCGACACAATTCCCTGTAGGAGCGAGCTTGCTCGCGATGGTGTGTCAGTCGACATCAATGTAGCTGATACACCATCGCGAGCAAGCTCGCTCCTACAATGTCCGCGTCAAGGCGACCAACTATGCCCACCGCCCTTCACCGCTTCATTATTGCCCTCGCGCTGCTGTTGCCGATGGCCACCCACGCCGGTGACGCCGAAGACTTCATCGCGGCCAATCCCGTGCAGCAAGCCAAACTTCTGGAAGCCTGGGCCGCGCAGCCCGAGCCGGCCCGCATCGAACTGATCAAAGCCCTGCAACAAGGTGAGTTGACCCTCGACGGCCAGCCGAAAACCCTGCGCCTGAATAACCGCCTGCGAGGCCTCATCGACACCGCACTGGCCAGCCACCAATTGCTCGCCGCCGACGCCCACCTCCGCCTGGCCGCTGCCCAGCAATTGCAGAAAAGCGCAAAACCGGCGCAGCTTGCCTTCCTCGACCGGCAGCTGGCGGGCGAAAAAGATGAAAACGTTCACGCCACCCTGAGCCTGGCACTCGCCAATCTGCAACTGGTAGACACCACCCCCGCCGTGCGCCTCGCCGCTGTGCGTCTGCTCGGTGAAACCGGCGATCCATTGGCCCGCACGCGCCTCGAAAGCCTGCTTGAACCGGGCGTCGAAGCCGACGCCTCTGTGCGCACCGCCGCCGAAACCAGCCTGGCGCAAGTCAAACGCAAACTACTGATCGGCGAGGTCCTCGGCGAGGCGTTCAGCGGCATGTCCCTCGGTTCGATCCTGCTATTGGCAGCACTGGGACTGGCGATCACCTTCGGCCTGCTCGGCGTCATCAACATGGCCCACGGCGAGATGCTGATGCTCGGGGCCTACTCGACCTACGTGGTGCAGTTGATGTTCCAGCGCTTCGCCCCGCAAGCCATCGAGTTCTACCCGCTGATCGCCTTGCCGGTGGCGTTTTTTGTCACCGCCGCCATCGGCATGGCATTGGAACGCACGGTGATTCGTCACCTCTACGGCCGGCCACTGGAAACCCTGCTCGCCACCTGGGGCATCAGCCTGATGCTGATTCAGCTTGTCAGACTGATGTTCGGAGCTCAGAACGTTGAAGTGGCCAACCCGGCGTGGTTGTCGGGCGGGATTCAAGTGCTGCCCAACCTCGTGCTGCCATACAACCGCATCGTCATCATCGCGTTCGCCCTGTTCGTGGTGGCGCTGACCTGGCTGCTGCTGAACAAAACCCGCCTCGGCTTGAACGTCCGCGCCGTGACCCAGAATCGCAACATGGCCGCCTGCTGCGGTGTGCCGACCGGGCGCGTGGACATGCTCGCGTTCGGCCTCGGCTCGGGCATCGCCGGCCTCGGTGGCGTAGCGCTGAGCCAGATCGGCAACGTCGGCCCGGACCTCGGCCAGAGTTACATCATCGACTCGTTCCTGGTGGTGGTACTCGGCGGCGTCGGCCAGTTGGCCGGTAGCGTGCTGGCCGCCTTCGGCCTCGGTATCGCGAACAAGATTCTTGAACCGCAGATCGGTGCCGTACTCGGAAAAATCCTGATCCTCGCGCTGATCATTCTGTTCATCCAGAAGCGTCCGCAAGGTCTCTTCGCACTGAAAGGACGGGTGATCGACTGATGAATCAACCTCTGATGCTCACGGCCACGCAAAAGGCCGGCCCCAAAGTCACGATCGCGGTGGGCGCGGTGATTCTCGTTCTGCTGCTGGCATTGCCGCTGCTGTCGCTGTTGTCGCCGGACAGCGCACTGCATGTCTCGGCTTACACGCTGACGCTGGTGGGCAAGATTCTCTGCTACGCCATCGTCGCCCTCGCGCTGGACCTGGTCTGGGGTTACGCCGGCCTGCTGTCCCTCGGCCACGGTTTGTTCTTTGCCCTCGGCGGCTATGCAATGGGCATGTACCTGATGCGCCAGGCCTCGGGCGATGGCTTGCCGGCGTTCATGACGTTCCTGTCGTGGACCGAATTGCCGTGGTACTGGACCGGCACCAGCAGCTTCCTCTGGTCGATGTGCCTCGTAGTGTTGGCACCGGGGTTGCTGGCGTTGGTGTTCGGGTTCTTCGCCTTCCGCTCGAGAATCAAAGGCGTGTACTTCTCGATCATGACCCAGGCCCTGACGTTTGCCGGGATGCTGCTGTTCTTTCGCAACGAAACCGGGTTCGGTGGCAACAACGGTTTCACCAACTTCCGCACCATTCTTGGGTTTGGCATCACTGAACCGGGGACTCGCGCGGTGCTGTTTTTCGCGACAGTGCTGTTGCTGGTGGCGAGCCTGTTTATCGGCTGGCGCTTGGCGCAGAGCAAATTTGGCCGGGTCCTGACCGCGCTGCGCGATGCCGAGAACCGCTTGATGTTCTGCGGTTACGATCCACGCGGTTTCAAACTGTTTGTCTGGGTGTTGAGTGCCGTGTTGTGCGGTTTGGCCGGCGCGCTGTACGTGCCGCAAGTCGGGATTATCAACCCGAGCGAAATGTCGCCGACCAACTCCATCGAGGCCGCCGTTTGGGTGGCGCTCGGTGGTCGCGGCACGCTGATAGGACCGCTGCTCGGCGCCGGCGTGGTCAACGGCATGAAGAGCTGGTTCACCGTGGCATTCCCCGAATACTGGCTGTTTTTTCTTGGGGCGCTGTTCATCGTCGTGACCCTGTACCTGCCCAAAGGCGTGATCGGCCTGCTGAAAAAAAGGGGTGAACAATGAGAGTGACTGCGACGGCTGAGTTCATGCTCGAACCGGCCTTTTTCCCGGTGGACCCCAACAAGGATGCCGGCAGTAGCCGCGACGCCATCGGCCTCGGCCAACGCGCCAGCCCCGGCCTGAATACCCGCCACGGCACCCTCCTGACCCTGGAAGACATCAGCGTCAGCTTCGATGGCTTCAAGGCGCTGAACGATCTGAACCTGTACATCGGCGTCGGCGAATTACGCTGCATCATCGGCCCCAATGGCGCGGGCAAGACCACGCTGATGGACGTGATCACCGGCAAGACTCGCCCCAGTCACGGCAAGGCCTGGTTCGGTGAAACCCTCGATCTGACGCAGATGAGTGAAGTGCAGATCGCCCAGGCCGGTATCGGCCGCAAGTTCCAGAAACCTACGGTGTTCGAAGCCTTGAGCGTGTTCGAAAACCTGGAGCTGGCGCAGAAAACCGACAAGTCGGTATGGGCCAGTCTGCGTGCGCGCCTGAGTGGCGAACAGAAAGATCGCATCAGCGAAGTGCTGGAAACGATTCGCCTGACCACCTCGGTCAATCGCCCCGCCGGTTTGCTTTCCCATGGACAGAAGCAGTTCCTGGAAATCGGCATGTTGCTCATGCAGGACCCGCAACTGTTACTGCTCGACGAGCCGGTGGCGGGCATGACCGACGCCGAAACCGAATTCACCGCAGAACTGTTCAAGCGCCTGGCGGGCAAGCATTCGCTGATGGTGGTGGAACATGACATGGGCTTCGTCGGCTCCATCGCCGACCACGTTACCGTGTTGCACCAGGGCAGCGTGCTGGCCGAAGGGTCGCTGGAACAGGTACAGGACAACGAGCGGGTGATTGAGGTTTATCTCGGTCGCTGATTGCTACCTGTAGGAGCGAGCTCGCTCGCGATGGACGTTAACGATGACGCGTTTCTTCTGAATGATCGTGTCACCCCAAGGCTCTTCGCGAGCAAGCTCGCTCCTACAGGGGATTGAGGAGAATTCAACGATGCTGCAAGTCGACAAGCTGCACCAGTACTACGGCGGTAGCCACATCTTGCGCGGCCTGACGTTTGACGTGAAGGTTGGCGAAGTCACCTGCCTGCTCGGACGCAACGGCGTGGGCAAGACCACACTGCTCAAATGCCTGATGGGTTTGCTGCCGGCCAAAGAAGGCGCGGTGAATTGGGAAGGGAAACCGATCACCACGTTCAAGCCGCATCAACGGGTGCATGCCGGGATCGCTTACGTGCCTCAGGGCCGCGAGATTTTCGGCCGACTGACCGTGGAAGAAAACCTGCTCATGGGCCTGTCGCGCTTTCCCGGCTCCGAAGCCAGGGAAGTCCCGGCGTTCATCTACGAGCTGTTCCCGGTGTTGCTGCAAATGAAGCAACGGCGCGGCGGTGACTTGTCCGGTGGCCAGCAACAGCAATTGGCGATTGGCCGTGCATTGGCCAGCCGCCCACGGCTGCTGATCCTCGATGAGCCCACCGAAGGCATTCAGCCGTCCGTGATCAAGGAGATCGGCGCCGTGATCAAGAAACTCGCGGCTCGCGGCGACATGGCGATTTTGCTGGTCGAGCAATTCTACGATTTCGCCGCCGAACTGGCCGACCACTACCTGGTGATGTCCCGGGGCGAGATCGTGCAGCAGGGCCGCGGAGAAAATATGGAGGCCGAGGGTGTACGCGGTCTGGTTACGATTTAATCTGCAGCGTCCTAACGATAATTAGAAACCATGAATTTACCTGCCCTCACAACGCCGTTCACCCCGAGTTGGCATGCCGAGCTGGAACTGGGTTATGCCCGGTTCGGCGACAGCACGCGACCGGTTCAGCGCCGCCACCAGGGCCCGCTGCGGGTGCAGAAGCACCTGTATGCCGAAGGGCCGCAGGTGTGCCAGCACATCATCGTTCACCCGCCGGGCGGAATTGCCGGCGGTGACCGCCTGGACATCTCGGTCAGCGTCGGTGGCAATGCCTGGGCGCAGATCACCAGTCCGGGCGCGGCCAAGTGGTATCGCGCGGCCGGCCCCGCCTATCAGCAGCTGGAATTGCGGGTAGCCGCGGGTGCGACACTGGAATGGTTGCCACAGGAAACGATCATCTTCAGTGCGGCGCAGGCTGAACTCAGCACCTCCATCGACCTTGAAGGCGATGCCCGGCTGTTCTACTGGGACGTCGTGGCCCTGGGTCGCCCGGCCAGCGGCGAGCGTTTCGACCTCGGGTATTTCCAGGCGAAACTGGATATCCGCCGTGACGGCCAGTTGCTCTGGCACGAACGCCAGCGCATTGTCGGGAATGACGGTTTGCTTGATTCGCCGATCGGGCTGGACGGGCAACCGGTGTTTGCGACGTTGCTGGTGACCGGCGAGATTGATAGTGAGCTACTGGAGAAATGCCGTTCGTTGAGCAATGACGTACGCGGGGATCTGACGCAGTTGCCGGGACTGTTGGTTGCCCGGTGCCTGGCCAGCGAGGCGCTGTTGGCGCGCGGCTGGCTGATCGAATTGTGGCGATTGCTCCGGCCTGCATTGTTAGGCCGTGAAGCCGTCCCACCCAGAATATGGAGCACCTGAATTTGCATATCCCCTGTAGGAGCTGTCGAGCGAAGCGAGGCTGCGATCTTTTGATCTTCAGCGGTGCCGAAAAAGATCAAGATCAAAAGATCGCAGCCTCGCTTCGCTCGACAGCTCCTACATAGCTCCTACATAGCTAGTGCAAGACATTCGATTTTCATTCTGCCAAAAACGGATTCCAAACGATGGACCTGACCCCACGCGAAAAAGACAAGCTGCTGATCTTCACCGCTGGCCTCGTGGCCGAGCGGCGTTTGGCGCGCGGCGTGAAACTCAATTACCCGGAAGCCATGGCCTACATCTCCGCCGCACTGCTCGAAGGCGCGCGTGACGGTCGGACCGTGGCCGAGCTGATGCACTTCGGCACCACCCTGCTCAGCCGTGAACAAGTGATGGAAGGCATCCCTGAAATGATCCCGGAGATCCAGGTAGAAGCCACGTTCCCCGACGGCACCAAACTGGTCACCGTCCACCAACCCATCGCCTGAGGCCGCGCCATGACTTACCACATCCGCGACGCGGTGCACGCCGACCTGCCGGCGATCCGCGACATCTACAACGACGCCGTGCTCAATACCACGGCGATCTGGAACGAACAGGCCGTGGACCTCGGCAACCGCCAGGCCTGGTTCAGCGCCCGGCAAGCCCAGGGCTATCCGATACTGGTGATCGTCGACGGCGATAACAGCGTGCTGGGCTACGCTTCATTTGGTGACTGGCGACCGTTCGATGGTTTTCGCCACACCGTTGAACATTCGGTCTACGTGCGCAGCGATCAGCGCGGCAATGGTCTCGGTCCACAATTGATGAACGTGCTGATCGAGCGCGCCAAAGAGTGCGCCAAACACGTCATGGTCGCCGCCATCGAAAGCGGGAATACCGCGTCTATTCGTCTGCATGAACGCGCCGGTTTCGTGACCACCGGTCAGATGCCCCAGGTGGGCACCAAGTTTGGCCGCTGGCTGGACCTGACCTTTATGCAACTGACCCTAAATCCTGGCGCGGAGCCGCCGACTGCCAGCAAGGAGTAATGCCGATGAACGCTGCCCAACTGCGACGCGTCAATGTTGAAAGCTTTGCGCACTATCGTCAGGGTTTGATTGATTTGCTGCTCGACGCCGTTGGCGATGGCGCCAGCGTCGGGTTCATGGCCAACCTGGACGCGACCCAGGCCCGAGCCTATTTTGATGACGTCCAGGACAACCTGAACAAGGGCAATGTGCTGCTGTGGGTGGTGGTCAAGGACGAACAGGTACAGGCCAGTGTGCAACTGACCTTGTGCCAGAAAGCCAACGGCCTGAACCGCGCCGAGGTGCAAAAGCTGCTGGTGCGCGAACAGGCACGCCGCCGAGGTTTGGGCCAACAGTTGATGAGCGCGCTGGAACAGGCCGCGCTCCAGCACAAGCGCGGCATGCTCTACCTCGACACCGAGGCCGGTTCCCCCGCCGAGGATTTTTACCAGGCCTTGGGTTACACCCGCGCGGGCGAAATCCCCGACTACGCCTGCGACCCGAGCGGTCAGTACAAACCGACCGCCCTGTACTACAAGATTCTCCAGGGGGCTCATTGATGATTCCCGGTGAATACCAGATCCAGCCCGGCGAAATCGAGCTCAACGTCGGCCGCCGCACCGTCAGTTTGAAGGTGGCTAACAGCGGCGACCGGCCAATCCAGGTCGGCTCGCACTATCACTTTTTCGAAACCAACGACGCCCTGACCTTCGACCGCGCCGCCAGTCGCGGCATGCGCCTGAACATCCCCGCCGGCACCGCCGTTCGCTTCGAACCAGGGCAGAGCCGCGAGGTCGAGTTGGTGGACCTGGCCGGGCATCGCCGGGTGTTCGGGTTTGCCGGGCGGATCATGGGTGATCTTTGACTGTGGCGAGGGGATTTATCCCCGTTCGGCCGCGTAGCGGTCGTAAAACCTGCCATCTCGGTTCATCAGACAAACCTCATCAACCATATTGCGGGTGCTTCGCACCCGAACGGGGATAAATCCCCTCGCCACAATAAATTTGTGCAAGGAATTGTGATGAAGATTTCCCGTCAAGCCTACGCCGACATGTTCGGTCCCACCGTCGGTGACAAGGTCCGTCTGGCCGACACCGAACTGTGGGTCGAAGTGGAAAAAGACTTCACCACCTACGGCGAGGAAGTGAAATTCGGCGGAGGTAAAGTCATCCGCGACGGTCAGGGTCAAAGCCAGTTGCTGGCCGCCGAAGTGGTCGACACCTTGATCACCAACGCGCTGATCATCGACCACTGGGGCATCGTCAAGGCCGATGTCGGCCTCAAGGATGGGCGCATCGCCGCCATCGGCAAGGCCGGCAACCCGGACATCCAGCCGAACGTCACCATCGCCGTCGGTGCCAGCACCGAAGTGATCGCCGGTGAAGGCATGATCCTCACTGCCGGTGGCATCGATACGCACATTCACTTCATTTGCCCGCAGCAGATCGAAGAGGCGCTGATGAGCGGCGTCACCACCATGATCGGCGGCGGCACCGGCCCGGCCACCGGCACCAATGCGACCACCTGCACCTCCGGTCCGTGGCACCTGGCACGCATGCTCCAGGCCGCCGACGCGTTCCCGATGAACATCGGCTTCACCGGCAAGGGCAACGCCAGCCTGCCGGAACCGTTGATCGAACAGGTCAAGGCCGGCGCCATCGGCCTGAAGCTGCACGAAGACTGGGGCACCACGCCCGCCAGCATCGACAACTGCCTGAACGTCGCCGACCAGTACGATGTACAGGTGGCGATCCACACCGACACCCTCAACGAGTCCGGCTTCGTCGAAACCACCCTCGCCGCCTTCAAGGGCCGCACCATCCACACCTACCACACCGAAGGTGCGGGTGGCGGTCACGCCCCGGACATCATCAAGGCCTGCGGCTTTGCCAACGTGCTGCCGAGCTCGACCAACCCGACTCGACCGTTCACCCGCAACACCATCGACGAACACCTCGACATGTTGATGGTCTGCCACCACCTGGACCCGAGCATTGCCGAAGACGTGGCCTTCGCCGAAAGCCGCATTCGTCGTGAAACCATCGCCGCCGAAGACATCCTCCACGACCTCGGCGCGTTCTCGATGATCAGCTCGGACAGCCAGGCCATGGGGCGCGTTGGCGAAGTCATCACCCGCACCTGGCAAACCGCCGACAAGATGAAAAAACAGCGTGGGCCGCTGCCCGGTGATGGCGAAGGCAACGACAACTTCCGCGTCAAACGCTACATCGCCAAGTACACCATCAACCCGGCCATCACCCACGGCATCAGCCATGAAGTCGGTTCGGTTGAAGTGGGCAAATGGGCGGATCTGGTGCTCTGGCGCCCGGCATTCTTCGGGGTCAAACCGACGCTGATTCTCAAGGGTGGCGCCATTGCCGCCAGTCTGATGGGCGATGCCAACGCCTCGATCCCGACGCCGCAGCCGGTGCATTACCGCCCGATGTTCGCCAGTTATGGCGGCTCACTGCATGCCACCAGCCTGACGTTTATCAGCCACGCTGCACAGGAGGCCGGTCTTCCCGAAGCCTTGGGTCTGAAGAAAAAAATCGCGGTGGTCAAAGGCTGCCGGGAAGTGCAGAAAACCGACCTGATTCACAACGACTACCTGCCGAATATCGACGTTGATCCGCAGACCTATCAGGTCAAGGCTGACGGGGTTTTGTTGTGGTGCGAGCCGGCGGATGTGTTGCCGATGGCCCAGCGGTATTTCCTGTTTTGAGATTTGGCCAGACAAGAGCCCGGTACGAAAGGCAATTGTAGGAGCGAGCTTGCTCGCGATGGACTGAAGAGCGCCGCGTTTAGCCAGTAAACACGCGTTATCGTTAACGACCATCGCGAGCAAGCTCGCTCCTACAGTGCACGGTATCTGGTCGTGCGGGAGTGGTGTTTGTCAGGTCAATCAGTTGCTCTGTTCAACGGTGAAAGGAATCTCCACCCTTTGCAGTTTTGCCCGATCCATCGCTTGTTGAGTCAGGGTCTTGAGCAGTGCCTTCATCTCATCGTCGATCAGATTCAGCTCTGCGTCGTAGTCCTCATCTGTCATGACTTGCCCAGGAGCAATCTCGCTTTCCTGCTTGCCCAACTCGGCGGCCAGTACCCGGATCTCCTCGTTCAGCCGGGCTTTCTCTTCGATGGAAAGAGTTGCCCCGTTCGCCCGTTCCTTCAACACGGCATGAAACTCCGTGTTTGCATTGATTCTGCGCTTGAAAGCCTTGAACACACCGCGATTGGAGCCTTGAACATAAGACTTCCAAAACAGTTGCTCGCTGATGGAGTCGCGCAGCAGATCGCCGGCTTCCAGCTTCAGTACTCGATCATAAGCGCTCTCGATCATCTGCGGCGTGACGCCGGAAATTGTCCGAAATTGCATGTCTCGGGATTGCCACGGCAGGTCCAGACGGGTGCCCAGATCTGTCATGTAGGCCAGATGGACTTCCACTTCGTCGATGGTTCCCGTCACCCTGCCATTGGCGTCAACACGTCTGAATTGCTCACCGGCGTTTATTCTTTCGTCGATGACCGAGCGGGCAATTTTGCTCAGTTCATTCAGACGTGATTTGCCCTTGGCCAACGACACGAGCTCGGCCTCCACCAGACTAGGGCTAGCGAGCCCGTAAGCTTCATCGATCAGAACATGGACGCCCATTGCATTGAACAGCTGCGCCCCGGCATCAACGCATTCGGTCGGGGCCAGGGCCATCTTGAACAGGTCCTCGCGCAGTTGACTGTTGCGGGCCATGGCTTCGAGCATGCGCCAGAGTTTGCCGGTCATATCCGTTCTGAAGGCGGTGTCATTCTTGAAGCTGGCGGACTCGGTGAGCTTGCGGATCTCATTGAAAAACGGCTCGGAACCGAACTCGTCCTCGATGGCGTCCCATGTTTCCTGCAGGGCATTCCATTGCACCGGGGATAAACCCTCATCCCAATACGAACTGTCGACGTTGCCCCTCGGAGGGTAGGGACGATCAGGGTCAAGACCGAGCGACTCGATATACGTTTCGAGCTGGCTGCGCACTTCATCCGTCAACAGTTCACGACTCAGGAATGTGCGGGCAAGCAATTCGGCACGATAAGAACCTGGCGCGATGTCCGGAATGTGCCGCAGGGGGTTGTAACGCAGATTGAGGAAGAAACTGCGTGGACGTAACTGGGTGAACAGACCCGTGGGCCAGGTATCGATTCCGGTGTTCTCCAGCAGTAGAAAATACAGTCCGCGCATGCGGCTGATGTCGGGCGCCAGGCGCAGTGGATTGTTGCTCAAACCCAACGACTCCAGCCTGACCATTGTCCTCAGCCGCGCACGGCCCTCCGGGGTCAGTGTAATTTGGTTGTCGCGCAGCTCCAGGGCACGAAGAAACTTCATGTCACTGATCACCTGCGGAAAACTTGTCAGCCGGTTTCCCGCAAGGTCCAGGGCACGCAGCCTTGGAAAGGCTCTGAGAAAGTACCCCTGGAAGGTGGTCATTTCGCCGTTATGTACGCTCAACGACGTGACATGGTCGAAGTTGGCCTTCAGCTCAGGCATTCCCTGCAAGTGCCGCCCCATGGGCATATCGTCCAGAATCAGGGCCTGCGGATGGACAATATCCACCACCTCGCGCCCTCGTGGTCCGGTGCGCTGCCAGCACTGCCTGATCGCTTTGTATACCTGATTCCTGGAATTCCATTCGGCGATCCCCTCGGCGCTGAAACGAAACTTCGTCGTGGGCGAATCCAGCCAGCGTCGAAATGAGCGACTCAGCTCATCGAACTCGGCTTCCAGCTGACTCAGGCGCTGACCGGCCTGGTTGCCGAACCCGCCCAGAAGCTCGTCGATCTGCTCTTCGAGCATGGCGGGATAGAGCGAACTGGCACGCCGATGCAGTGCTTCCCGCTCGGGCAATAGCTGTGGGTAGCCTTGCATACCGCCACGAAGACGCATGGTGTCCGGATCATAGGCCGGTTCACGGACAGGATTTTCTGCCAGGATTGGCCTCAGCTGCTCTCGCGCCTCGGGTGCCCGTTGAACGATTTGCAAGAGCGTCGCACCCTCGCGGGCGCCAGTTGTCAGCGACGCCCGGTCAATATCGGGCAAGATTTGCAGCAGGCTGGCCACCAGTCTTTCGGTATCAGGATCATCCAGCTCACCAAGGAACAGCCTCTCGAAGGCGCGGTTCAAACGCACTTCCAGCTCGGCCGCCCTCGCCTGCTGCCTGAGCGTCAGTGGGACCGTGTTTTTCTCGGCCAGTTTCGCCAGATCCGCAGGCGCAGCATGGGCCAGTAGATCCTCGGCGACGCTGGTGGGAAGCAGCTTGAAGTGATCCTGAAGGCGCAGCACCTGGGCGTTGTCGGAACGCTGCCTCGCTTTGCGCAGCCCATCGAACAGGCGTTTGCGTTGTGTTTCGGCCTGCATGGCAAGCCTGCCCTGCAAGGCCTCGATCCGTGTCGGCTCATCGCTGGCGATACCTTGGCCCAGCAGTTCGCGGATTTCCGTTTCGCTTAAAGACTTCAACACCCGTTCCGGAAGTTTCCCCGCCTTGACCTCGGCGCGAGTCAACTTGATCGAGTGACCCGCTGAAGGCTCCAGGTTGCCGTACGTTATCGAACGCCCCCAATGTTCAGGCCCGTGGAACACCTCAATACCCATGTGCTCCGGCCATCGGGGCAGTTCGGTCATGAACGGTGGCAGAAAATCCACCAGCTCTTGCGGGACTTCGTTGGCCAGAATCTGCTCAGGCAACTTCCCGGCATCGGCCCACGCCCTGAAACGCTGAATCGTATCAACCAGCAGTGCCGGTGGCGGCTCGTGCTCGACCTGCACTCTGCGCAATACATTTTCTTCAACACCGCTGGTAATACGGATCTGCTCCAGCGTCGTCTCGTCGAAACCTTCAACGGCATGACCCAAGCGCTTCATCAATAGCGTCTTGTCCCATTCGACGGGGCGGTCAAGTTCGGTTTTCCAGGCACCAAAGCCGTTGTGTTCCAGCTTCGGTTGATAAGCCTTCGGTCGGCCGGGGTGACGAAGCCGAGGCTGGCCGGTCGGCGGATCTTCCTTCACCTCGAAATACTTGCCGTCCAGCGCCAGAATGTCCTGCCCATTGTGCTGATGAAGGCCTCGCGCGTTGGGTTTCGCCCCCTTGGGTAACGTGACTTTGCACTCGTAAGGGCTCAGGTCGGGGTTCCAGAGACGGGTCTTGCCGTCAGGGAGCTCGACCGTTTTCAGGCCATCGACAAAAGGCGATGGCTTGATGAGCGCAGGTGCCCCTTTCGGCAGCACATGCCCGGCCGCCATGAGCGCCAGCTGGGCCGCGTTAATGAGGACCCCGGTGAGCAGGGCCGCCGCCTCTTCCTTGTCCCCTTTGCTCCAGTCTTCCAGGCCCTCCATGGTTTCGAACAGCATTTGCCCGACCATGATCCCCAGCATGGCTTCACCCAGGCCGGGCACCAGCATCGCGCCGAAATTGAATACGTTCCAGCCGATACTCAGGTAGCTGGTGAGGCGCTTCCAGCGGGTGGTGGCATCTTCATCGTCGGTAGGCACGGCAATGTGTCGTGCATCGGCCATGGCCTTTTCCCGGCGCCAGCGACATTGCAGAGCCCAGAGTTCCTGCGCTATCACGTTGGTGATCGGTTCCGCGTTGGGGTTTTCGACGGCTGTTTCCCGCCACCACGGTCCCATATCCAGCGGCTCACGCTGATGCCAGGTAAAGGTCGTGAATCGTTCGTTGACCCTCGCAAAGAAGCGGCCCTTGTCTTTCTGCGCCACGAACCGGCTGAAAAAATGTTGATAATCCGCCGAGCGCAGCTGGCGCGTCAGCTCCTTCATGAAATCGGTGAAGGAGTTATATTCCTTGAGCGGATGATCGGGGTCATCCGGGACGTAGGCGATCAATGTCCCGTCCAGACGACTTTGTTTCTGGATATCTTCTCGACGGAATATTTCCTCGACCAACCCTGTGGGACCGTTGGCAAAAAAAGCCTTTATCAACTTGAACTGATCAAACTCCTGCCCCGGTAAAACAGCAAGGTTTTGCGACCACTCCATCATCGTTCGTTGGTGTTCGGGCACCAGTGCGTCGTATATTTCCTTGACTTGCGAGGGGGTTGCCACGGCACTGAAAAGCACAATGCCAGTCAGTTTGAACCCCATCAGTGAAAGTCGATGGCATTGCAATGGACGATTATAGATCGTGATGTTCTTTTCGCTGTTGCGCACCTGTTGCAACTTTCCGTAGGCGTAGGACGAAATATCTTTTTTCAAATAAGCAATCAGTGCCGATTCGCTGAAGGCGGCTCGTTCACTGGCCACGGATTGTTGTTCCAGTATTTTACTGATGGCGGCATCTGCAGGATCCAGTCGTTCCTTGATGTGGTGTTGATATTGCTTGCCCAGATCCAGGCTGCGGCACAGCGAGGCAAACTGCTCGACGGTCAGCGCGTGGCGTTGAAGTTCTCCTTCTGCATCTTTGGTGAAGATGCCGGAGCCGTCGCGAAAGGCCCCCTCCTGCGTTTCAGGCTCCTCGAAGTTTTGCAGGGCGGCTTCCAGCAGAGTGGATTGCCTGAGGCGACTGGCATTGGTATCGATACCGAAACCCAACGTGGCAGGTATATAAAGCCGCACCAGCGTTTGTTTGACATCCAGGTCCAGATTCAATTTTTCTTTCAGGGCCTGAACCAGTAAAGGTTCGGAGAAAGCGTTGATGTCTTTTTGCAAGTCGCCCAGTGTTTTATCCAGCGTGTCTTGCAAGCGCCAGCGCTCGCTGATGAGTTCCGTCAGGTACTGGCGATTAATATGAGAAACGGCGCCATACCAGTCGGGAATCGTGGAGTCCTGTTCTACTGTCACCAAAAGTTTCACCGGTGACGCACTTTTTAAATAGCCAGGAACTTTATCGACCAGATAACCCAAGTGAATATTTTCATTCTTGCCAACCGTCGTCGGAGTCGTTTCCGACGCGACCCCCTCTGTAAGTGTGTTCATTCTCGCAAGCATCCCTATGCGATGATTAGAACTACCAGCTTATTCAACACCTGCAAAAACAAAAGATTAAAAAACTGCTGGCAAACCCGCAAAACTAATGAAGAACATCTAACTTTAGAACCTGAAAAATAATTAATTACCACCCTGACACACCCCTTGCGTGATCCACCTTGTCAGCGGTGGTGCCTACCCGCCTGTAAAGAGGCTAAGATTCCCCGGACCTCCCGCCAGGAAACCGGCCATGCGCTTATCCGAATTCATCAGGCAACACGTAGACCGTATCGTCGATGAATGGGAACAGTTCGCCCGAACCATCACCCCCGCGGCCGAAAACATGGACCGAGCGGCCTTGCGCGACCACGCCAAGGCGATTCTGTTGGCGGCCGCGCGCGACATGACCAGCGCGCAAACTGCCAGCGAACAGGTTGCCAAAGCCAAGGGTGAAGGCCCGGAGAAAACCCCGAGCCTGGATGAAGCGGGGGCCAGTCATGGCGAGCTTCGGCATACCGTGGGGTTCGATCTGGTGCAGATGACCAGCGAGTTCCGCCACCTGCGTGCTTGTGTGATTCGCCTGTGGGTCAACAGCCTGGAATCACCGGACCTAGCCTACTTCCAAGACATGATCCGCTTCAATGAAGCCATCGATGAAGCGCTCGCCGAATCCACGGCGGCCTATGCCGAACAGGTGAATCGATCGCGGGATATCTTCCTGGCGATACTCGGCCATGACCTGCGCGCGCCGTTGCAAGCGGTGAGCATGTCCACTGAGTTGCTGATGCGTAAAACAACGCTCGAAGGCGATGCGCTGGCTTGTGCGAACAACATCATGCGTGGCGCGCGGCACATGGCGGTGATGGTCGGTGATTTGCTGGAGTTGGTGCGCAGTCGTCTGGGCAAGAGCCTGCCGATCGAAACCGCGCCGATGGACCTTGCTGATGCGACACATGCGGCGATTGCCCAAGCCTGTGCGGGTAACCCGGAGTGCGATCCGACGGTCAAGGTAGAAGGCGATACCCGAGGTGCCTGGGATGCCGGACGGCTGGCTCAACTGCTGCAAAACCTGATTGGCAACGCGTTGCAACATGGTTTGAACAAACGGGATGTGACGGTCACCCTCACCGGTGAGCCGGACACCGTGCGCCTCACGGTGCATAACTACGGGCCGCCGATTCCCGAGGATGCCATCGGCACAATCTTCGACCCGCTAGTACGCCGGGCCGATGAAGAACTGGGCCATCCATCCACCAGCCTTGGTCTGGGGTTGTTTATCGTCAAGGAAGTGGTCACGGCCCACGCCGGAACAATCGAGGTTACGTCAAACGAGGAAGACGGCACCTTGTTCACAGTGGTGCTACCCCGCGCCCTGTAGGAGCTGCCGCAGGCTGCGATCTTTTGATCTTGATCCTCATCGACTCCTCCGCCGCCAAACGTCAACGGAAAAATCAAAAGATCGCAGCCTTCGGCAGCTCCTACAGATGTCGATCCCCTATCAGATCTGCTAGTACCCGGCGTCGAACATTGCGTGTAAAAAATGGAGACCTGCTTACAAGGAAGGACTCCTCATGACCCGCTCAGTTGGCGATGTCCCCAACAACTCGCGCCAGCAACGCACCGTTCTGTTGGCCACCGATCACAAAAACTCGGTGCTCGCCGAAATCGTTGCCGACAGAATCAATCCCCTGGCTTATTCGGCCTATGGTCATCAGAGTGCACAACAAGAGGTTGTGACGGGAGTGGGATTTAATGGCGAGTTGCGCGAGGGGCAAACCAGTTGGTATTTCCTGGGTAACGGTTACCGCGCCTACAACCCGCGGTTGATGCGGTTTCATAGCCCGGACAGTTGGAGTCCGTTTGGGGCGGGTGGGTTGAATGCGTATATGTTTTGCGGGGGGGAGCCGGTGATGGGTTCTGATCCGACAGGGCATTTAAACCCCTCGAAGTGGTGGCGCAATATTACGAGTTTTTTTACGAACGGGGCGCGCAATCGACCTGCTTTACCCCCCGCAAGCCCCACACTTTCAAGAGCCCGCGCTCATAACCACAGATATGACGATTTCAACACCTCAAACACCTCCACCAGCTTATCGTAGTCGGGAATCTTTGCTCTCGCCCACACTGCCTCATAACGAGCCCCCTCCTCCTTATTGGGAGTTTGGACCGGCATCACAAAATACAAATGGGTTTATTAACTCTTCGGCAGGAGCTTTTAGCCGTCAACCCACCACTGGATTTAGCTCAACGCAGGGGTCAGCAAGTGCCTCACGTCCTGGTCCACCCGTAAACCGGGATACTAAGCCAGTGGTCACTGCAGAATGGCCAGTTACCATCGATCGGAGAGGTGCGCAACGAGTCAGACTGAACGAGCCCCCCCTTCTCGCCCCACTGTAAGAGTCCTTTCGAATGGCGTTGAAATTGGTCGTGATGGAGTAGAACGAATAACGCTGGAAAATCTCCACCGTATCAGGGGAGGCGAATAGTACGAGCGCAACGTGATGGCACTCGTGAAATTACCATCGCCCTACTCCACCACCAACCGCCCCAACCGCTGCCTGAGCATCCGGTTCTCCGCCCTTAGCTGCTGAACCTCTTCAAGCAAATCCAGCGCCAGGGCAACACCTTCCCACTCCAGCTCCAGGTCGCGCCGCAACTTGGCGGCGCGCTTGGCCAATACCAGTTCGTAATCGGTGAACCGCCAATCCTTGGGCACCGTGCCCTGAGGTTCGAGGATGCCGTGCTCGACGATTTCGATCACGTAGACGTCCGACAGGTCGGTCGCCTCACAGAATTCTGCCATGTCCAGTTGAACGATCAGGGGGGTGCTCATGATGGGCTACTCCGTCTCTCGGATCAGAAGTTTTCTCTCGGGTCGAACGCAGCTTTCTTCGCCAGTTCCTGCCACAACGCCTTGACCTCATCGCTCGAGGTTTTGGGCATCACAGCCTTCAACTGCACGAACAAGTAGCCACGCTCGCCAGCCTTGTTCAGCAGGCCGTGACCCTTGGCGCGCATGCGCTGGCCATTCTGGCTGCCGGCCGGCACCTTGAGATTGATCTTGCCTGTCAGTGTAGGCACGGCCACTTCGGTGCCCAACGCCAATTCCCACGGTGCCAGCGGCAGCGTGATGATCAGGTTCTCGCCTTCGACGTCGAACTTCGGATGTGGCGCAAAGCGAATGATCAGGAACAAGTCGCCATTGGCGCCGCCACCGATACCGGGAGCCCCCTGGCCCTTGAGGCGGATGCGCTCGCCGTCGGCCACACCGGCCGGGATCTTCACGTTCAGGCTTTTGCTGGTATTGCTGACGTGCTGGCCGGCAGCGTTGTACTGCGGCACCTGGAAGGTGACCTTCTTCGATTCGTTCGAGAGGGTTTCTTCCAGAAAGATCCCAAGTTCCATTTCCACGTCTTGCCCTCGACGTCCGGCACTGCGACGCGACTCTCCACCACCAAAACCAGGCCCACGGTTGCCAAAGATCGAACTGAAGAAGTCCGAAAAATCACCCGAGTCCTGACCACCGCCGAAACCGCCAGCACCACGACCCTGCCAACCTGGCGGCCCCTGGAACGGTTGGCCGTGCTGGCCGTATTTGCGCAAGTCGTCGTACTCGGCGCGCTTGTCGGCGCTTTTCAGCGCTTCATAAGCCTCCGAGGCATCCTTGAACTTGGCCTCGGCGTCCTTTTCCTTGCTGACGTCAGGGTGGTATTTGCGCGCCAGCTTGCGATAAGCGGCCTTAATGGCCTTATCGTCCGCTGTCGGCTCCACACCGAGAATCTTGTAATAGTCTTTGAAGTCCATCGAGGGAATCACCATCCGTTATCGATATCGCGCCGTCACCGGCAGCATGCGCTCATTGGCAGCCGCAGGGTTGACCGATCTCAAGGTGTGTGACCGGGCGGCGCATCAGAAGTTTATCGGCAGCGGTGGACGGTTCTTGCGACCGCCCGGTGGCTACCAGACCCAATGCAGACAAGTTTGGGGCAAAGGATAGTCTTTCAAGGCGCTAATCGCTGAGATTTAGCGGATAGTCGGCCTTCGAATATTCGCCGCACTGACATACACTGCGCGGCCGTTTTTTAACCGGAACTCGAAAGACATGAAAAACGCATCTCCAGCCCGTGCCTGCGGTATCGACTTCGGCACGTCCAACTCCACCGTCGGCTGGCTGCGTCCCGGCGTGGAAACGCTGATCGCGCTGGAGGACGACAAGATCACCCTGCCGTCGGTGGTCTTCTTCAACATGGAAGAACGCCGCCCAGTGTATGGCCGTCTGGCGCTGCACGAGTACCTGGAAGGTTACGAAGGCCGGCTGATGCGTTCGCTCAAGAGCCTGCTGGGCTCCAAGCTGATCAAGCACGACACCAGCGTTCTCGGCACGGCAATGCCGTTCAAGGACCTGCTCGGGCTGTTCATCGGTCAGCTGAAGAAGCGCGCCGAGACTGCCGCCGGTCGGGAGTTCGAGGAAGTGGTGCTGGGTCGTCCGGTGTTCTTCGTCGACGATGACGAAATGGCTGACCAGGAAGCGGAAAACACCTTGGTCGACGTGGCCCGCGCCATTGGCTTCAAGGATGTTTCGTTCCAGTACGAACCGATTGCGGCGGCATTCGACTATGAGTCGACGATCGAAAAAGAAGAGCTGGTGCTGATCGTCGACATCGGCGGTGGTACGTCCGACTTCTCGCTGGTGCGTCTGTCACCGGAACGCCGAACCCATGACAACCGTCACGACGACATTCTCGCCACCGGTGGCGTGCATATCGGCGGGACCGATTTCGACAAGCAGCTCAGCCTGCAAGGCCTGATGCCTCTGTTCGGTTACGGCAGCCGGATGAAGAGCGGCGCCTACATGCCGACCAGCCACCACATGAACCTGGCGACCTGGCACACGATCAACTCGGTGTACTCGCAGAAGTCGACCCTGGCGCTGGGTAGCATGCGTTATGACATTGAAGACACCGGCGGCATTGACCGTTTGTTCAAGCTGATCGATCAGCGCGCCGGGCACTGGCTGGCCATGGAAGTAGAAGAAACCAAGATCCAGCTGACCCACGCCGACAGCCGCCATGTGCCGCTGGACCGCATTGAGCCGGGCTTGAGCGTGGAACTGAGCCGTGCGCTGTTCGAATCGGCCATCGACAACTTGCTGGAGCGCGTGCGCAACAGCGTGACCCTAATGCTGAACGACGCCAATGTGCGAGTCGATCAGGTCGATACCGTGTTCTTCACCGGCGGGTCGAGCGGGATTCCGGCGTTGCGCAACAGCGTTTCGGCAATGTTGCCGAATGCGCGGCACGTGGAAGGGAACATTTTCGGCAGCATCGGCAGCGGGTTGGCGATTGAAGCCATGAAGCGCTACGGCACGATGGACTGACCTGGAACCGAGTCGCCCCCTTCGCGAGCAGGCTCGCTCACACAATTGACCTGTGTTCACAGTACTAATGTGGGAGCGAGCCTGCTCGCGAAGGGGTCAGTCCAGGCAATACATCTCTTGGATCAAACCATCCCCAGCAGCTTCAACTCACTCTTCAAATACGCGTAGTAAATCGGCCCCGCCACCACGCCCGGCAGGCCGAACGCGGCCTCGAACACCAGCATTGCCAGCAGCAACTCCCACGACTTGGCACTGATCTGCCCGCCGACGATGCGTGCGTTGAGGAAGTATTCGAGCTTGTGGATAAAGATCAGATAGCCCAGCGCCGCCAACGCGACCCAGATTGACAGCGACAGACCGACGATGGTGATCAGGGTGTTGGACATCAGGTTGCCAATCACCGGCAGCAAGCCGAGCAGAAAGGTCAGCACGATCAGGGTTTTGGTCAGCGGCAGCTTGATGCCGAACATCGGCAGGATCAGCGCGAGGAAGATCGCGGTGAAGAAGGTGTTGAGCAAGGAAATCTTGATCTGCGCAAACACGATGTTACGAAACGCCTGGACCAACAGGTGCAGACGATCAAACAACGCGGCGGCCAGAGGCTTGCGCTTGGTCACATCCGGCACGAGCTGCAAGGCAATGATCGCGCCCAGCACCATGCCGATCAGCAGCGTCACGAACATGTGCGCCGCGTCTTTGCCGACGAGCTGTAAGTCGCTGAGGTGTTTGGTCATCCACTCGCCGATCGCTACACGAAACTCAGCGGCGCTGGCTGGCAGGTAGGCGTCGATGAACGGCGGCAGCTGCCCGCGCGCGCGATCAACGACGCCCATGAATTTGTCGAGAGAAGCGCCGGGATTTTCCGCTTCGTGCAACAGAAAGCTGATGGCGCCGGCAAAGATCAGTGCCAGTACACTCACCACGAACGTCCCCAGCAACGCCACTGCCAGCCACCGCGCACGCCGGCCTTCGATCAGCCGTTGCAATTGCGGGGTGAGCATGTTGACCAGTTCGAACACCAGCAAACCCGCGAGCAGGCTAGGCAGCAAACGCAGTGGGATCACTAGCAGCAAACCACCAAAAATGATGACCCAACTGATCAGCAGCAAAACGTGGCGTTGAGAAAACGTTGGCATACAGCCTCAAAACGAACGGCGTGAAAGGATTGGCAGTCTGCCAGCGTTCCGGCGGCGAAGCGAGCGGATCACCGGCAAAAGATCGCAGCCTGCGGCAGCTCCTACAGGGATCGCGGTCTCATGCAGGAGCTGCCGCAGGCTGCGATCTTTTGATTTATTTTTTCTTCAGACAATCACTCATGAACGCTTTGCGCGCATCGCCCTTCAAAGCCTGGGTGGTGGCGGTGGCGTTGCAGGTTTTCATCTTTTCTTGCTGGGGGGTCATGGGTTTGGCGGCTTCGGCTGCCGGCGCCGCTTTCAGGCAGGTGCTCATGAATGTTTTGCGCTCATCGCCCTTGAGGCTTTTCGCGGTAGCGTCGGCATTGCAGGTGGTCATCTTGTTCTGTTGGTCAGTGGCGGCAAAGCCGTGGGCGCAGAGCAACAAACCGATCATCAACAAAGGGACACGCAACATCTTCATGGAGTTTTCTCCTTGTTGCCGCGCCGATGGACGCGACGTCATTCTGGAGTGTAGACAAAGCTTGTTACGCCGCCGTGGGGGCTTAAACCCTACTCAATGTCTGCGCTTGTTTCTAAAAGTGCTTTGAAGGCTTCGCGATAGCCGTAATAGGCATTGATTCGCCGATTAATAACGGAAGCGGGCAAACGCTCGAACGACACCGGCGTACCGCCAGGCACGCTGTAGGTACTGCCCAATGCTTTCAATGAGGTGAATTGGGCATAGGCACCGGATTGGTACAGTTTGTTTATTTTTATCTGCCGGTAGGTGTTTGCCTCGGCCACGTCAGGCAATGCCGCCTGGCCCGGCGGCACATCGTTTATAAACGAATAAGTGGCAACGGCAGGACCAGGTTCCAGCGTCGCCACCGCTGGCAGTTCGAACTGGAAGTAGCCATTGCTGGCCAGGTGTGCGGAGGGAAACTCGGGCCAGGAATCGGCGACAACCAGTTGTTCGGGATTGAGCAAGTCATCCCCGATCACCACGTATTGATGGTCAAATCGGGTGGCCCTGACGATATGGATTTTGGACGTTCTGGGCTGGCTGGCGAGTATCGAAAACGTCACCTTCGAGTTTTCCGAACAGTTACCCCCCTTGATAGCAATGGCTTTGCGCGCCGCTTCAGCGATGGTGAGTTTGGCGGTGAACCCGCCCTCCTCCAGGTTCAGCTCCCTGAGCCCTTTGATCTTCGCGATCGCCGAGCCACCGTTTTCCCAGATACTCGGCAATTGGTTACCGGACAGGGGAATAAGCTCCTTGGCCCGATAGATCGCACGCTGGGCCAATTGCAGGTCGGCCATGATTTTGGGTGACACTTCGACAGGCTCGGCTGACGTTACAACGTCAGTGAAGAGCGTCTCGCTGTAACTGCGCAGATCGGCCAAAGGTTCACTGGCCTGCGCGGTGTTCTCTCTCACGTTGCGTGACAGTGACCGGTATTCATCCAGGCGACCGGTCCGCTCCAGATTGCGCGCATTGATCCCCAGATTCAGCTCGGACTCCGTCAGCGGTATCAGGCCGTCCGCGGTAAACAGGCGCTCGACCAGCGCTTCGAACTGCTCGGGCAACATCAGCTTTTCCAGGTCGGGCAAGGCTTCGATGCTGTGTACCGCACTCACATTGGCTTGTGCGTCGCCAGCCGCATTGGCGTTGTTCAGTGCTTGCCAGAGTGCGTCGAAGTACGCGTCGGGACAGGACTGGTGCATTAACTTCAGTCCCCGTAAATAGTCGAATTTTTCGTATCGCGAGACCGAAGGATGAAACGCGCCGGCCACCAACTCTGGATAGAGTGTTTCGAGGTGCAGCAATTCGGCCACTTCATCTCCAGCGGTCGGGGCACCGCCGCGAAGGCGCATCACCTGAGGGTCAAACGTAAGGGGCTCAAGGACCGGAAGATCGGACAATACCCGCAACAGCCGATAAGGCTTCAACGCGTGTTCACGCACGGCCAGTTTCAACGTCGGCCCTTCGCCGATATGAATGTTCAGGCCGATGCGCTCGGCATCCGGAAGGGCTTGCAAGATCGAAGCGTAAAAGTCGGCACCAGAGTGCAACGCGTTGCCTTCATCATCGTGAGATTGAAACGTCAGGTCTTCACGCTCGACAATTGTGCGGCGAATCGGCGCATCGCTGCGGCCGATGCTGTCCAGCAGTCGGCCACGGTAGTCGAAGCGCACGACATCAATCCGTACATCGGGATTCCATCCGGGCAGATTCTCCAGCGAGTGCAGCGCCAGCCGGCGCGTATCGGGGTTGTCCACCGAGTCCAGATACAGCCCTTCATAGGCCCGACAGATTCTGACGTCCTGAAGCGCCCAGCGCGCAAGGTTTTCGAGTCTCGGCGGCCATTGCCCACGCTTTATCGCCTGCAACTCCGCGGGCGCGGCGATCGACAGCAACTCCTGTGCGACGGCACCCGGCAGGCCCGGGACTTTTGCCTGGAGCCTCCGCACGTCGCCACTCGCGGAATACCTGGCGGCCTCGGCACTGGCATACCCAGCGCTGAACAACGACGTTCTCTTGCGCCGGGCCAACCGCGCCAGCCCGGTTCTCATCCGCCTCGCATTCACGTCGGGAGCGGACACCGGCTCACCGAACTCAACGTTCATCAATGCTTTGGTTTCATCGTTATCCAGATGCGATAACAAGGTTTTCATCAGGTCGCCGTCGATCAACTGTTTCGGGTCGATCCGCATGGGTGGCGCCTTCGCATCACCAATGACCTGAAGGACTTCGCCATTGGCACCGACAAGCGCCATGCCCCGACCGGTCCACACGCCATCGAGCAATTGAAATTGCAGAACCGGGTCGGCTTGCAAATAGTCCTGAGGATGGTCGCTGCCAATCTGCTCAATGAAGGTTTGAATGTCGCGATCGATCCTGAACCGGATCGCCGTATCGCTGAGCGACGGCAAGGGCCGTTCATTGTCGGCATACATTCGGCGTATCGCGTAGGTGTCGGTTCTGCTGACCGTGCGAATGTCACCGTAGGCGTCAGACAATCCCCTCAATGACGGCCCAAGCCGTGCCATTAGTGTGTTGTCGTCCCACGCATGCGGTTGCTCGCCTTCAATCACGAACGCGCCGTCACCGTTGCTGTTAACCACCGGCTCATAGGCCTGCGGCCGCGCCGGATGTTGGACACGATGCTGGTTGGTTTGCGGGTCTTTCCTGAGTTTGAAGTGACGCGTATCGACGCGCAGTACCGGTTGACCGGCATGCTGATGCAACCCTGCCGAATCGGCTTTCGAATCGGCAGACAAACCCAGGTTGGTTTGCACGTAGGGCTCGAGGTCCTGGCCCCACAGGCGTTGACTGCCGTCGCTCAAGGTAACCGGTTGTGTCCCTTCGATGAAGGACGACAGCTTGGGCACCAGCGTGCCACCAACGATTTGCATGCCGCCGGCAAATAGCCCCAACTGAATCAGGCTTTCGGTGAAACCGATCAAGTGCTCGGCGGCTTCCAGGTACACCCCCTCCGCCAGATCCACGACGCCCTCGACGACTTCACTGACCAACTGATAAACCATGTACACCATCATGACTTCCCCAAGTCCGGGCACGAATGGCGTTACAACCAACAGGGCGACGTTGAAGATATCCGACAGGATTTTTTGCAGATTGGCGACCCAGGCCCAACGTTCCGCGCTGTCGGCATCCGCCGTGGAGATCACCAACGCCCGTGCGTCGTTGAGTAGTTTGTTTTGCTGCTGCTGATAGAGATAAACCCATAGATCGCCCCTGAAGCGATGCTCGGTGTCACTCTCAAACCCCGTCACGCCAAAGTGAACGCGAGGGTTATCGATTTGCGCCAATCGTTGGTTGAGCGTCGCAAAAAAATGCCCCCGTTGCTGATGATCGACAAACCGGCTGAAGAACTGCTGATAGCGCAGACCCGATACCCCCTGATCAGTACCGCGCAGCTGGCGTATCAACTCGCGGGAGAACGCCACCAGTGATGGATATTGTTTTAACGGGTGCTCAGGATCGTGCGGAACATAGGCGATGACACGCCGGGTTCCGCTATAGGGCGCGTCCAGATCAGGCGCGATCAGTACGATGCCTTTCAGGCGCGTGTCCAGCATCGTCAGGTGGTGGTAACGAACGGGAATGCCATCCAGCTTCAGCCCCTTAACGTCGTTGAGCATGCCTTGAACAACCAGAAACCCATCGCTCAAAAGGTCGCCTTTCATCAGCGCTAAATGAGCGGCCGCGTTCAAGGTCGTTTGTTGGCTTTTGACGATTGTGCTCTGCAGTACCCCCTGTGCCAGACCATCAGCGGGGCGCAAGTAGTCCTCAAGGTAGCGCGAATAACGCGCGCCGATATCCAGTTCGCGACACAGCGTCTTGAACTGCTCGATGCTCATTTGAGTGCGGAGAGTGTTGATCTCGAACTGACCGCGTTCGTCGGGCCGGGTAATGAATTGCGAATCAGGGAGAAGTACCTCATCGATGGCGAAATTATGCAGTGCCGCATCCAGTAAAGAGACGGTTCGACTACTGACTCCCCCCATAACGTTCAGCACCCACGGGGACAATTTGACCGGAGAATACAACTTCAGAAATGTTTCCCTGACATCAACCTCAATGCCGTATTGATCTTTTAATGCCTGACTCAGCAACGGTTGGGCAAACGCGTAAGCGTCTTGCACTTCACGCAGCATTCGATCGACATCGTTTTGTGAACGCCAACTCGCCTCGGTGGCGAGTTTCAGGGCCGCATGCTCAATGGCCGAGGCCGTTTTAGCCCACGCAGGGATACTTGAGAGTGTGTCTTTAAGTGCGCGAACTCGTTGTGGCGCCGCGTGGGTAAACCACGCGGGAATAGCACTTTTAATAAAGTCGTGATGAATACTTTGTTCTGGGATATGACGCATAAATGATTGCCTGCCTAAGTGCGTTAAAAACAACTTTTGCAGGAGCGTACAGCGATCATTATCGGCTTAATGAAGTGCGTTTCTGATTAGCTTGTAAGAGATGTCCTATACCCACCGATCAAGCGACTCGTTGTCGCCGATACTGCTCCGGCGTGCACCCGGCCTGGCGTTGAAACATGGCGATAAACGCCGAGCCAGTGCTGTAACCCATGTCGAAGGCAATCTCCTGGATGCTGCGCTGACTGCCCAGCGCTTCAATCGCTGCCAGAAACCGCAAACGCTGCCGCCACTCGCCGAAGCTCATGCCCAACTCACGCCCGAACTGCCGCGCCAAGGTGCGTTCGCTGACATGGATTTGCTCGGCCCAGTGCGCCAGAGGCCGGTTATCCCCTGGCTCGGCCTGCAAAGCTTCGAGTATCCCGAGCAAGCCGGGGCTGCTGGCGTAAGGCAAATAACATTCATGCTCCGGCGCTTGCTGCAGCTGATCCACCAGCACCTGGGCCAGACGAATGTCGGCCTCGTGCTCGGGAATCTTTACGTCGCGGGCGGCGAAGTCCTTGAGGATCGCCTTGAGGATATCGCTGATCGCCAGGGTGCAGGCCTGCTGTGGCAAGTCGCGACATAGCGCAGGCGCGAGGCAGACCGCACGGTAGTTGATCGGTTGATTGCTGTAGAAACTGTGCTCGATATGCGGCGGCACCCACACGGCGTACTGGGGCGGAGACATGAAGCGACGGCTGCCAATTTCCATGTGCAAGACACCGCTGGCCGAATACTCGAGGGTGCCCCAAGGGTGACGGTGGGCCGAGGCGTATTCGTGGGTGTCGAAGTCGGCATAACGGAAGTACACCGGAGCAGGCAATTCGCTGAAGTGCAGCAGGTCGATGTGTTTGCTGTTCATGCTGTCCGTCACCAGATGCGAGTTGTCCGGATCGAAGTATAGGCTTTGATACAGACAGGCGGATAATTGCCCCTCATTAACGTTCTGGTTTTCTCCTGATGCAATACGCTTACCCCCTGCTGGCCATTTTCATTTGGGCGGGCAACACCGTCATCAACAAGCTGGCCGTCGGCGCTATTTTCCCCGCCGAGATCGGTTTCTATCGCTGGCTGCTCGCCGGGATCCTGTTCACGCCGTTCATGCTCAAACCGGTGATCGCCCACTGGCCGTTGATCCGCCCGAACCTGGGCAGGATTTTCATCCTTGGCGTGCTCGGCATGGCCGTCTATCAAAGCCTGGCGTACTTCGCCGCGACGCTGACGTCGGCCACCAACATGGGGATCATTTTGTCGCTGATGCCATTGATGTCACTGGCGATGGCGATTGTCAGCCTTGGCCAGCGCCTGACGGCTGGGGCATTGGCCGGTGCGGTGCTGTCGTTTGCCGGCGTGCTGGTCGTGGTGTCGTCCGGCAGCCTGGGCGCGTTGCTGGCACACGGGGTGAACCTGGGGGACGCGATGATGCTGATCGCCACCTTGGCCTATGCGATTTACAGCACACTGTTGAAAAAATGGCAGCTGCGATTGCCGCCGCTGGTGTTGCTTTATTTGCAGGTACTGGTGGCGGTGGTGGTGCTGTTTCCGCTGTTTGCCGCCTCACCGAAAACGGGCCCGACGCTGCAGAATATTCCGCTGGTGCTTTACGCGTGCTTGTTGGCGTCGATGCTGGCACCGCTGGCCTGGATGCAAGCCGTGGTGCGTCTGGGGCCGAGCCGGACCACGCTGTTTTTCAATCTGCTGCCGTTGATTACGGCGCTGATTGCGGCGGTGGTGCTCCATGAGCAGTTGGCGATGTATCACCTGGTGGGCGGGGTGTTGACGTTGGGTGGGGTGATTGTTTCGGAGCGGTGGACCACGGTTTTAGGTCGTAAGATTAGCGTCGCCTGATTGAAAAAGATCGCAGCCTGCGGCAGCTCCTACAGGGGAATGCGTTCAAAATGTAAGAGCTGCCGCAGGCTGCGATCTTTTGATCTTATACACCCGCCGCTTTTAGCCGCGCCGCATGCTCGACAAACAACCGTATCGGCTCCGCCCCCTTCCCCACCAACCCCAGCGACTGGTTGACGATGTCGAAGTGATCCAGCGGATACTCATCGCCAATCACCGTCCCCAGGTGCGAGCTATAACGCCCGACCATCCCGTCGCAATGCCCGACTTCGCGCACGAAGGTCCTGGCAAACAACCGGCAACTGCGATTCGTCCCGTCAAACAGATTGCGCCCGCGATCAGTCTTGCCTGGCTGTAACGTTCCGGACCACGAGTAATAACGCACGCCATTGACCTCTTCCGGCCCGTGCCCGCCCCAGGTGTCCGGCAGGCCCTGTGGATAACGCTGGTTGAACAGCGTAACGCCCGCCGTCGTCAGGGATTCATGACAAGCGTGAATATCCACCGGTAGTTTCGGCCCGCGATAGCCGGTATCCAGCAGGCACATCAACGCGCCGATCACCCGCAGTAAAAACGCCAGCAGTCGGCCCTTCATGCGGTCCGACGGGTAGTGTTTCTCCAGATAGTCCGCCAATTCAGAGCCATGATTGGGCCCTGCCACCGAGGTGACCGAAGCCACCCGATCCGGGCGTTTGGCGGCGGCGTAGCGGGCCGTCAGCGAGCCTTGGCTGTGGCCGATCAGGTTGACCTTCTCGGCACCGGTTTCCCGCAGGATCTCGTCAATGCGCACCAGCAATTGCTCGCCGCGCACCTGCGATGAGTTGATCGGCGACACCTGCACCGCAATCACCGTTGCACCCCCCCGGCGCAATGCCTCCACGATCCCGTACCAGTACGGATAAAGCACCAGACGGATAAACCCGAGCGTGCCCGGGACCAACACCAGCGGGTAACGCGTGGCAGAACCTTGCGACATGGCTGAACATCCTTGTGATCGGTGAGGTGACGCAAGGCGCAATGAATGCAAAACATCCGCCAAGCATCGCCATCGAAGATGACAACTCCACGACCAGTCTATGACAGCCGCCCTACTTCAGCCCGACCACCCGACGCATCTTCGAAGACATCCTGAAAGTTCTCTAAAGCTTTAAAGCAAAAGATCGCAGCCTGCGGCAGCTCCTACATTGAGAATGCGATCCCCTGTAGGAGCTGCCGCAGGCTGCGATCTTTTGATCTGCCTTTTATCGGGTGGGTTTAACAGTCACTGGCGCCTTGCCCGCCTTCATCTGTTCCAGCAACGGCGCACACTGATTCGGCTCGCCACCGCTCGGCGCGACCAGCGCCAGCAACCCCGCGGCGGGTGCGGCAATCACGCCCAATGCCACCATCCCCGCTCCGCGCAACATCAGTGGCACCGTTTTCACCCCCGCATCCGGCTTGATGAACTTGCCTCGCACATATAGCGGCGAACGCAACGAGATCAGCCGCCAGCCTTTGGAGTCCGGAGTGATCGTCAGGTTCAGCTGTTCGGTGGCCATGTTCGCCGTGCCATCGATATAAACGATTGCGTTCTCGGTATCGAAGACGAACAAGCGTGTGGTCGCCAGCCCAGTCTTGATATCGAAGTCGGCGGCGGCGCAATTGATCTTCACTTCCTTGTCGCCAAAGATCCTGCCGACCACGTAGTTGCCGACGTTGAGCCCAGCCAGCTCCATCAACTCACGGCTGATGGCGCCATCATTGATCAGCATCTTCAGATTGCCATTGGCACTGCCCAACAGTTTGGCCACCGAGTTACCGCGACCGGTGATATCGGCATCGCCATTGAGCTCGCCGAAACTGGTTTTCATCGGTTCAAAGGTCGGGAACAACTGTTTGAGTTTGAAGCCGCGCGCGGTGAGTTTGGCCTTCCCTTCCAAAGGATCGGTATGACCGTTCAGGCGAATCTGCGCATCGAGCTTGCCGCCCGCCACGCCAAAACGCAGGGGTTCGAGACTGAGCACGCCATCGGTGAGCACCACGTGGGTATAAAGGTCATTGAACGGCAGCTTTTCGCTGTGGACGATGCGCTTGCCGGTGAACTCGATGTCGGCGTCCATATCGCGCCAGCGTTCGGTTTTGAATTCCTCGACCGGCAACACCTTGTCCGCCGGCTGCTTGCTTTCACCGCCACGCGCTTTTTGCTTGGCATTCGAGTCGGCGCCGATCAATGGCGCCAGGTCGGCAAACAGCAATTGATTGGAGACCAGCGAGCCGCTGAGTTTCGGCCGTGGCTGGCTGGCAACGTAGGCCAGGCTCCCATGGATGTCGCTCTGGCCGATCTTGCCGTTGAACTCCTCATAGCGGAATACCGCGCCACCCGCCTCGTGCAGCTTGGCAATCAAGTGACCGTCCGTGGCGTAAGGCGGGGTATCCGGCAGGGTTACGCCGATCAGCGGATAGAGATTACCGAGGCTGGTGCCGGCCAGTTTCAGCTGCAAGTCCAACGCGCCGAGGTTCAGCGGATCGGTCAGGGTACCGGCCAGTTCGACACGGGTGTCGGCGATCGTCACCTGAGCCTGGAGCGGAAACGGCCTAGCGGCGTCCTGCAACGCCAGCAGGCCACCGATTTTTCCTTCGCCCGCGAGTTTCTGGTCGTGGTATTGGCCTTTGACCTTCAACGCGAACGCGTAGTCCTGGGGCGCAGCGCCCTTCTCCAGCGCGGTTTTCGCTGCTTTGTCGCCGACGATCTCACTGAACGGAATCGGCTTGCCCAGCGGATCGACAATCAAGTCGAGCTGAGTCTTCAGGCTCTGGTCGTCGAGCGTGACGTGCCCCTTGTCGAAGCCGATCGCACCGATGTCGACCACCCACTTGGAAGGTTCGGCGTTCGGGTCCTTGGGATCGAATTTGAACGTCCAGTTGGCGCGGCCGTCGGCCAGACGTTGCAGATCAGCATTGGGTTCGGTGAGATCAATACGCGGGATCACTACGCGCTGCGCCAGCAAGGCCAGGGGCGAGATCCGCAACGCGACGCGCTTGAGGGTGACCATCAGCGGTTTTTTCGACCAATCCGGGTTGCCCAGGCTCAGATCTTCCGCCACCACATGCGGCCACGGCACCCAAGCCCGCCAGCCCCCCTCGTCGAGTTCGCGCTGCCAGACCACCGCCAGGTTGCCGTTGATGGCAAACGGGCGGTGCAACTCTTCGGACACTTTGGCATTGAGGGACGGTTTGATCCGGTTCCAATCGAAGAACACGATGATCAGAACCAGTACGGCCAGCAGGACAATAAGGCTGGCGAAGGTCCAGGCGGCTATTTTTTTCCAAGCAAGTTTACGAGTGCGCGTCATTGCACAGAGCTCCAGATACGACTGAGCGCCCTGACTGCGACGCACGTGTGAAACGTTAGGCCAGAAACGGCCTGCCATGGAACCTACGACTGGAAAACAGCCCGCAGGTTTAATCGAAAGACCGATTGGTCAGCAAATAGTCGGTCGGACACTGGATTTCCCCTTAATCCAACGTTACTGCGCCCGCACTTTTGCGAGGCAAAAGTGAGTCGAAAATACCCACCACAGGGCAAAAATGTCCGCCGGAAACACCCGAACTAGAGCCTTTTCGCGGAACAATCAATTCCGTTGATTATTACCATTGCGTTTATGAACTTTTATATCGACTTATCGAGAGTAGCATTAGCTTCGTACCCACTTTATCGCCCTCCTACGGAGCACCCAATCATGAAACGCCAATTACTGCTTAGCCTTACCCTCTCGATGCTAGCCAGCACTGCTTTTGCCCTGCCAGCTGCAGACCAGGCAACTCCGCAAGTGAAATCCACCCACGCGGTGTTCAGCCAAACTGTCGCCGCCGATGGTTCGGATCGCACGCCACAGGGCCAGACACTTGCCGAAGGTGGTAACGATCGCCTGAAAGAAAAAGGCCTGATCACTCAAGACGGCTATGACCGTACCCCACAAGGTCAAACCCTGGCTGCCGACGGCTCGGATCGCACTCCACAAGGTCAAACCCTGGCCGCCGACGGTTCCGACCGCACTCCACAAGGCCAAACCCTTGCCGCCGACGGTTCCGACCGCACTCCACAAGGCCAAACCCTTGCCGCCGACGGTTCCGACCGCACTCCACAAGGCCAAACCCTTGCCGCTGACGGTTCCGACCGCACTCCACAAGGCCAAACCCTTGCCGCCGACGGTTCCGACCGCACTCCACAAGGCCAAACCCTTGCTGAAGGTGGTGGTGACCGTGTAATCGAACGCAACAGCGCTGTGAGCTAAGGCCATGGCCGCCCTGAAAAAAAGCCCAATCCCCGGATTGGGCTTTTGATTTTTAGAGATTTGCGCTTTATATAGGCCGCTCTTCCCCGCCTGATCCCCAATAGTCGTTCGACGCCGGCAAAGCCGATTTGCTAGAGTGCGCCGCTGTCCTGTCCAGAAATCACTCTTGCGATGCTGCCCCGCGCCGAACAGAAACAACAGACCCGTAACGCCCTGATGGACGCTGCCCGCCACTTGATGGAATGCGGCCGAGGATTCGGCAGCCTGAGCCTGCGCGAAGTCGCGAAAACCGCCGGGATCGTGCCGACCGGTTTCTACCGGCATTTCGCCGATATGGATGAACTGGGCCTGGTGTTGGTGAGCGAAGTCGGTCAGACCTTCCGTGAAACCATCCGCCTGGTGCGCCACAACGAATTCGTTATGGGCGGCATCATCGATGCCTCGGTGCGAATCTTTCTCGACGTGGTTTCGGCCAATCGCTCGCAATTTCTGTTTCTGGCCCGTGAGCAGTACGGCGGTTCGCTGCCCGTTCGCCAGGCCATCGGCCGATTGCGCGAAGACATCAGCTCGGACCTCGCGGCCGACCTGTCGCTGATGCCGAAACTGCAACACCTGGACATCGCCGGCCTGAGCGTCATAGCTGATCTGATTGTCAAAAGCGTGTTCGCAACGTTGCCGGACATTATCGATCCCCCCGCAGAGGCATTGCCGGAGCATCTGACGCCTCAGGCGAAGATTACCCAGCAGTTGCGCTTTATCTTTATCGGGCTTAAGCACTGGCAAGGTCTCGGCAGCACCGAATAACCACTGTGGGAGCGGGCTTGCTCGCGAAGGCGGCGGCACATCCGGCATCTATGTGTCTGCAAGACCGCTTTCGCGAGCAAGCCCGCTCCCACATGAAACATCGACCTCGCTGCAATTTGGTGCGCCATCCAATCTCCCGCACCAAATCGATCCAAAAATCCACAATATCCCGAAATACGCGCTCAGATCCGACAGCCATTTCCTACACTTCACCCGATTGGCAAGCCCCTTGCTCTAGCCTGACTACTGTCCATTGCTGGAAGCCGTCCAATGCTGGTGATTCATCGCAGAATCGACCCTAAACCCGTCTGGGCCGCCGAGTTGCACCTGACCTTCGAAGCGCGGAGCAAAAGTCGCTTGCGCTGTTTCAGTGCCGAAGGCGAAGACGTCGGGTTGTTTTTGGAGCGCGGCCAACCACCGCTGTATGACGGCGAATGCCTGCAGGGTGAAGACGGCCGGGTCGTCCGTGTCTGCGCCCGCCCCGAACAACTGCTGCACGTCACCTGCGCCAATGCCTTCGAACTGACCCGCGCCGCCTATCACCTGGGTAATCGCCACGTGGCCCTGCAAATCGGTGATGGCTGGCTGCGCCTGCTCGACGATTACGTGCTCAAGGCCATGCTCGAACAACTGGGTGCCAAGGTCGAGAACATTGAAGCCCCATTCCAGCCCGAACACGGCGCCTATGGCGGCGGCCATCACCATTCGCGGCACGGCGACGAAGACTTCAACTACGCGCCGAAACTGCATCAGTTTGGCGTGCGTTTATGAATCCAGCCTGGGCGCTGCTGCGTCTGGCCAGTCCGCAGTTGCCGATTGGTGGCTACAGCTATTCCCAGGGCCTGGAAATGGCTGTGGATAACGGCCGCGTCAACAATGCCGATAGCGCAAAACGCTGGATCAGCGACCAGCTATTGCTGAATCTGGCGCGCTTCGAAGCGCCACAGCTGCTTGCCCATTGCGTGGCGGCGGCAGAGGAAAACTGGGGCGAGTTGCTGCAACGCTGCGAAGAACACCGCGCCAGCCGCGAAACACGCGAGTTGCATCAGGAGAGCCGGCAGATGGGTTATTCGCTGCAGCAATTGCTCAACGGCTTGCCGGAGCTCGACGCGCCGGCCCGCGCCTTCCTCGAACAATGCCCCGAGCCGCACCTGGCCCTCGGTTGGGCGCTGGCCGCTCGTGCGTGGCACATCAGTCCCCAGGACGCGCTGGCCGCATGGCTTTGGAGCTGGCTGGAAAACCAATTGGCGGTGTTGATGAAAACTCTGCCGCTGGGCCAGCAAGCCGCGCAACGCTTGACCAGCGAACTGTTACCGCAACTCCAGCAAGCTCAGCAGAACGCCACCCGAATCAACCCCGAACACAATGGCAGCGCCACTTTCGGCCTGTCCCTGGCGTGCATGGCCCATGAGCGCCAGTACAGCCGCCTGTTCCGTTCCTAGGGCCTATTATTTTGGAGAATCATATGAACACACAACCTCTGCGCGTCGGCATCGGCGGCCCGGTCGGTTCCGGCAAAACCGCCCTGACCCTGGCGCTGTGCCTGGCCCTGCGCGACCGTTACAACCTTGCGGTGGTCACCAACGACATCTATACCCGCGAAGACGCCGACTTTCTGGTGCGCAACGAAGCCTTGGCGCCGGAGCGGATCATCGGTGTGGAAACCGGCGGCTGCCCGCACACGGCCATCCGCGAAGACGCCTCGATCAACCTCGAAGCCGTGGACCAACTGAACCGCCGCTTTCCGGGGCTGGACCTGATTCTGGTGGAGTCCGGTGGCGATAACCTGTCCGCAACCTTCAGCCCGGAACTGTCCGACCTGACCATTTACGTGATCGACGTTTCGGCGGGCGACAAGCTGCCGCGCAAGGGTGGGCCGGGAATCTGCAAGTCCGACCTGCTGGTGATCAACAAGGTCGACCTCGCGCCATTGGTCGGTGCCTCGCTGGAGCTGATGGACAGCGACACCACACGCATGCGCAACGGCAAGCCGTTTGTCTTCAGCAACCAGAAAACCGGCCTCGGCCTGGAAGCAATCATCGCCTTCATCGAGCGCCAGGGCCTGTTGACCGCCGCCTGATCACGACTATCAACAAGGAAGCTTATCCATGACACTGAAACGCATCCTGGGCACCCTGGCGCTACTGCTGACCCCAGCCATCGCCTTCGCCCACCCGGGCCATGGCGACAACGGCTTGATCGCCGGCATCAGCCACCCGCTCGGCGGCCTCGATCACTTGTTGGCGATGGTCGCCGTCGGTTTGTGGGCGGCGCAACAGAAAGGCGCAGCGCGCTGGGCCCTGCCGTGCACCTTCGTTGGGACCCTGCTGATCGGCGGTTTGCTGGGATTTGAGGGGTTGAACCTGCCGGCGTTGGAAAGCGGAATTGCAGCGTCGGTATTGGCGCTGGGCTTGGCGGTGGCGGTGGCGGTGCGTCCGCCGATTAGCGTGGCGATCGGTGCCACGGCGCTGTTTGCGCTGTTCCATGGCGTGGCGCATGGCCTGGAGTTGCCGGACATGTCGAATCCCTGGATGTATGCGGCGGGTTTTGTCGCAGCGACGGCGGCCTTGCATGGATTGGGTTATGCCGTGGTGCGGGTGTTGCCTCAGGCAGCGGCGCCTTTAGTGCGACTGGCCGGTGCGGCCTCGGCGGCGACTGGGGTCTGGTTGTTGGCGGGTTGAGATCTTTATCGCCAGTGATGGCCTCTTCGCGAGCAGGCTCGCTCCCACATTAGTCCTGCGTACACAGGTCCACTGTGGGAGATTTTTACCGTCAGTGATGGCCTCTTCGCGAGCAGGCTCGCTCCCACATTGGTCCTGAGTACAGAGGTCCACTGTGGGAGCGAGCCTGCTCGCGAAGGCGGCCTGACAAACACCACATCTCTCAGGCCTGATAACATGTCGCGCAATCGCCCCTGCCGTGACGACGCCAGCCAATGCCGCCTGTTTCCCGCTCCGCCTCCCAGCCAAAATTGACCGCGCTGTTTGCCTCGGTGCAACAGCACTTCCAGGACGTGATCGTGCCACTCTGGCAGGGCCCCGGCTGGAATGCGCAAATGGCGTTGCCCTACGAGGCGCTGGACGCCCAGCATCAACCATTGCCGCCGCAACGCTACCGGGCCATGGCCTGCGCGCGGCAGCTGTACGTGTTTTCCAGCCTGATTGGCCAGGTGCCAGCCGCCGAGGCGCGCGCCGCGGCATTATTCCGCTCCTTGCAGCAGCACTTCCACGACGCCGAGCACGGTGGCTGGTTCTACAGCATCGACCCGCAGGGTGCGCCGCTGGATCAACGCAAAGATCTCTACACCCATGCGTTCATCCTGTTCGCCTGTGCTCATTACTGGGACAAGGTGCGCGAACCGCGGGTGGAATCAGTGCTCAACGCTGCACTGGAAGTGATCGCGCAGCGTTTCGCCACGGGCGACGGCCTGTACGAAGCGAGCCTTGAGCGTGACTGGTCGTCGCTGAAGTCCGGGCCACTGCAGAATCCTTTGATGCACCTGGCTGAAGCCTTCCTCGCCACGCTGTCGGTTCACGAAGACCTCGCGGTAGAAGGCGCGCTCGTCGAGTTATGCACAGCCATGCAGAAGCGCTTTATCGATCCGCAACACGGGGTGCTGATGGAAAAACCGCTAGGGGCTGTGGATAACTGGTTTGAACCGGGGCATCAGTTCGAGTGGTATTTCCTGCTGGAGTCTTCGCCACTGCTGCGCGATTCGACACTGCATGCGTCGCTGGAGCGCGCGTTTTCGTACACCGAGCAGTTGGGCGTCGACCCACATACTGGCGCCGTGCGGGCGATGCTGGACCTCGAACCTGACGGCCCCCCACGGGATGCAACTCAGCGAATCTGGGCTCAGGCTGAATACTTGCGCGCACTGACGCTACGCCCGGACAGCGAGACCTCGGTGTTGCGCCAACTGCAGGCGCTGCATCAGCGCTCACTGCATGCACGCGGCTGGTATGAGTGTCGCGACGAGAAGGGTGAGGTGAGCCGTCAGGACATGCCGTCGACCACGCCTTATCACTTGGCAACCTGCTATCGCGGTCTGGCCGACTATCTCGGCTGACTGTTCGGCCGCCTTCGCGAGCAGGCCCGCTCCCACATTTGATCTCTGCTGCTCACAAGTAAGGTGGCCAAAGGAGATCTACTGTGGGAGCGAGCCTGCTCGCGATTGGCCGTTACTCGGTCTTACGCCTTGCCGCCATTACGCTCAATGGCAAACCCGCTCCAGGTCTGACTTACGGGCATCAGCTCCAGGCTGTTGATATTGATGTGTGCCGGCGCATTGAGCACCCAGAAAATGGTGTCAGCGATGTCTTGCGGCTGGATCGGCTCGGCACCGGCGTAGGTCGCGTTGTAACGCTCCTGGTCACCGGCGAAACGCACCAGCGAAAATTCGCTCTCGCACAGGCCCGGCTCGATGTTGCTCACCCGCACGCCCGTGCCTTGCAGGTCGCAACGCAGGTTCAGGGAGAACTGTTTGACGAACGCTTTGGTCGCACCGTACACATGGCTGCCCGGGTACGGGTAGTTGCCGGCGATGGAACCCAGGTTGACGATGCCAGCACCACGACCGTGGGCGATCAGGCGCGGCAACAGCAGACGGGTGCTGTACATCAGGCCTTTGATGTTGGTGTCGACCATGGTGTCCCAATCATCCAGATTGCACTTCGGCGCGGGGTCGACGCCCAGTGCCAGGCCGGCGTTGTTGATCAGCCCGCGCAGTTTGGCGAACGAAGGCGGCAGATTGGCAATCGCCTCTTCCATGGCCTTGCGATCGCGCACGTCGAGCACCAGGCCATGGACCTCGGTCTGCTTCGACAACTCGGCGCACAGGGCATTGAGACGTTCTTCACGACGCCCCGTCAGCACCAGTTTCCAGCCAGCCTCGGCAAAACGGCGGGCACAGGCTTCACCAAAACCGGAGGTCGCGCCGGTAATAAACAGGGTGTTGGACATCGTGTTCTCCTTGCTTCGGGCTGATGACCAGCCATTGGAATAGATAATGAGCTGGCAGCATGCCCGGCCTTGCACACAGCGGCAACCACCGCACAACCTGTACAAAAAACGATCAAACCTTGCAACGCCTTATCCGCTGTGGCTTTCAGCCATGTGCGCGCACCTTATCCACAGCCCCATCCACACATTCCGGGGGCAAGTGCAAAAGCTGAAACCCGCTGTGCACAAGGCTTTGCGAGCAGATTATAAATTTTTTCGCTTGACCCTCGAATGCCACGTGTGTTGCCTAAGGCAATCTGCCCGGATTGCCGGTCAAACCGGCGATGGCGGCGAGCCAGTAATGACGGCCTTCAGCCGACTCTTTCCAGAGTTTAACCACAGACTTATCCACAGGCTGGCACAGCCCTTTTTGGGGCGTTTTTGCCATCAACAAAAAGGTTGACAAAGCCGCCTCTCGGCCACGCAAAATTACCTGATCAAAAAACAACCACAACCCTGTAAGCCACGGTTTTAAAGGCTTTCAGCCAGCTACTCCCACGTTATTCACAGCCGGTTCCACAGCAAACGGGGACAAGTCAAAACCGTGACAAAACAATTATTTGCAGCGGCTTTATGTCGCGCTTTAAGAGCTTGTGAATATTGTTTTCCACAATTTCCCTTTTCCCGTTTGATTTCCTTTGATTTCCTTTGATCCCCCCTTGATTCCCCCTGTAGGAGCTGTCGAGTGAAACGAGGCTGCGATCTTTTGATCTGCCTGTTAAAAAACAAATCAAAAGATCGCAGCCTCGTTTCACTCGACAGCTCCTACAGGTCCCACAAATCCCACAAGCCCCCACAGGTCCGCGGACCGACGGGCATGCATAAAAAAACGCCCTGACGTTGGGTTCGTCAGGGCGTTTTTTATTCACTCAGCAGATTAGTGCCCGCCGAGATAAGCGTTACGCACCTCCTCGTTGACCAGCAGCTCCTTGCCGGTGCCCGTGAGACGGATCTCGCCGTTGACCATCACATACGCCCGATCCGACAGCTTCAGCGCATGGTTGGCGTTCTGTTCGACGAGGAAGATGGTCATCCCGGTACTTGCCAGTTCCCGCAGGGTGGCGAAGATCTGCTTCACCACAATCGGCGCCAGCCCCAGGCTCGGCTCATCGAGCAACAGCAGTTTCGGCCGGCTCATCAGGGCCCGAGCGATGGCGAGCATTTGCTGTTCACCGCCGGACATGGTCATGGCCCGCTGGGTACGCCGCTCCTTGAGCCGTGGAAACAGCTCGAACATGCGCTGCATGTCCTCGGCGGCATATTTGTCACCGATAGGAATGGTGCCCATCAGCAGGTTTTCCTCGACAGTCATGTCAGGGAACACCCGCCGGCCTTCCGGCGATTGAGCAATGCCATTGGACGCGATGTAATGGGACGACTTTTGAGTGATGTCCACGCCCTGATAGATGATCTCGCCGTCTGCCGCACGCGGCTGACCGAAGATCGACATCAACAGGGTCGACTTGCCTGCACCGTTGGAGCCGATCAGGCTGACGGTTTCTCCTTCGTTGATGTGCAGCGAGACTTTCTTCAGGGCCTGGATCGGCCCGTAGAACACGTCGATCTCTTTCAGTTCGAGGATCGGTTGACTCATACCAGCTCCTCTTCATCAGCACCCAGGTAAGCGGCAATCACTTTCGGATCGTTGCGGATCGCTTGAGGGTCACCCTCGGCGATTACGTTGCCGTGGTCCAGCACCACAATGTGGTCGGAAATGCTCATTACCATGCCCATGTCGTGTTCAATCAGCACCACCGTAATGTCGTGGTCGTCACGCAGATGTCGAATCATCGCGCTGAGCGCCTCGGTTTCCTGCGGGTTGAGGCCCGCTGCCGGTTCGTCCAGACAAATGATCTTGGGTCGTGTGCACATGGCCCGGGCGATTTCCAGGCGACGCTGCTGGCCGTAGGAAAGCTCACCCGCCAGGCGGTTGGCGGAGCCCACCAGATCGACCACCTCCAGCCAGTAGAAGGCATGGTCCAGGGCATCGCTTTCTGCCTTACGGTAGGCTTTGGTGTTGAGAATGCCGGACAGCAAGTTGCGGTTGACCCACATGTGCTGGGCCACCAGCAGGTTCTCGATCACCGACATTTCCCTGAACAGGCGAATGTTCTGGAAGGTCCGCGCCAGCCCGGCGCGGTTGATCAGGTGCGTGCCACCGAACATCTTGTAGTGGAGCCGGTTGAGGAAGCTTTTCGGCGAAACAAAATCGGTCGCCTTGAACGGTTCCCCGAGCATTTTGATGACGTTGGTTTTCACACCACGGGTGTCAAGTTCGATACGCCCGCCAGAGGCCTTGTAGAAACCGGTCAGGCAGTTGAACACCGTGGTCTTGCCCGCACCGTTGGGGCCGATCAACGCGAAGATCGAGTTACGTTTGACTTTCAGGCTGACGTCGCTCAGGGCTTTGATGCCGCCGAAATGCATCATCAGGTTCTCGACCTTTAGAACGATTTCTTCGCTCATGGCGCGGCCCTCTCAGTCAAGGCACCTTTACGTGGAGTCACACCGGTACGGCTGATACGTATCAGGCCACGCGGTTTCCAGATCATCATCAGTACCATGAGGATGCCGAACAGCAACACGCGGTATTCCGCGAAGCTGCGCAACAGTTCCGGGGCGACGGTCAGTACGAACGCGGCAATCACCACGCCGACGGTCGACCCCATGCCGCCGAGTACGACGATAGCGAGGATCAAGGCCGACTCGAAGAATGTAAACGAGGTCGGGTTGACGAAACCTTGATAACTGGCAAAAAACACACCCGCCAGACCCGCTGTGGAAGCCCCCAGGGTAAAGGCCGACAGCTTGACCAGTACGTGGTTGAGGCCCATGGCGCGGCAAGCGATTTCATCTTCGCGCAAAGCCTCCCAGGCACGCCCTACCGGCATGCGAGTCAGGCGATGCTTGATGTACAGCACAAGCATCACGACGAGGAACAGCACGCCATAGATGAGCATGAACTTTACGTTCGGGTTGTATTCGGTCCCGAAGAATTCATGGAAGGGTATCCCGCCATCCTTCGCCACACGCCCGAACTCAATACCGAAAACCGACGGTGATGGCACCGGCATACCGTTAGGCCCTCCTGTGAAGGACAGCCAGTTGGTCAGTATCAGGCGAATGATTTCACCGAAGCCCAGGGTCACGATGGCCAGGTAGTCGCCGTGCATGCGTAATACGGGAAAACCGAGTATGCATCCGGCCAGCGCCGCCATGAGTGCCGACAGCGGCAACATGGTCCAGAAGCCCAAGCCAAGGTAGTGATAACCCAGCGCCAGGCCATAAGCGCCGATGGCGTAGAACGCCACGTAACCCAGGTCGAGCAGACCTGCCAGTCCGACCACGATGTTCAGGCCGAGGCCCAGCAACACGTAGATCAGTCCCAGGATCACCACCGTGAGCAGGTACTTGTCGGCGAAGATCGGAAACACGATAGCGATCACGATCAAAGCCGGGATAATAAAGCGCAGCCGCGACTTGTAATCAGGTGCAAGCACATGCACGCCGGAGCCGGTGACTTCGAAGCTTTGCTGGACCTTCACGCCCCTGGCGGTCTGCATGAACAGGCTCAAGACAAGACGCCCGATCATTACCGCCCCGACCATCCAGGCCACACGCGTCGGCTGCAGATTGTAGCTATAACCTTCAAGCACTACGCCCACGATCGGGCCGAAGACAATCAGGGCAATCAACCCGGCCAGAACAGCGTCGATCAGGCTTTTTTTGACATCGATGGTTTTGTTATTAGCGTCGGACATACTTACACCTTCGCCACAAGTGGGCGACCCAACAGGCCTTGAGGACGGAAAATCAGGATCATTACCAGCAGCGAGAAGCTGAAGACGTCCTTGTAGTCAGAGTTGATCACGCCGGAAAACAGCGACTCGGAAACGCCGAGAATGATCCCGCCGAGCATGGCGCCAGGCAGCGAACCAATCCCGCCGAGCACCGCCGCGGTGAAGGCCTTAATGCCGATGACGAAGCCTGCGTAGAAATCGAAGGTGCCGTAGTTCACCGTAATCAAGACACCCGCCAGCGCAGCCATGGCGGCACCGATAATGAACACGTAGGAGATTACCCGGTCGGTATTTATCCCGAGGATCGAGGCCATCTTGCGGTCTTGTTGGGTCGCACGACACATACGCCCCAACTTGGTGTACTTGATGATGTAGGTCAGCAGGGCCATCCCGACAAACGCGGCGACCAGAATAAAGATCTTGGTGTAGGTGATCTGCACGAAACCCGTACCAATATCGAATCTCAGCCCACCGCTCAGCAGCGTAGGAATACCCTGTTGCCGTGAGCCCTGAGCGATCTGTGCGTAGTTCTGCAGGATCAGTGAAACGCCGATAGCACTGATCAGCGGTGCCAGTCGGGTGGAGTTGCGCAGCGGTTTGTAAGCGATGCGTTCGATGACCCAGCCATACACGCCGGTCACGAAGACAGTGAACAGCAGGGTGCCGAGGATCAACAGCGGAAAGGATTCGACACCGAAGTAGGACAGCAGAGCCAGGCTGATCGCCGCGAGGTACGCGGAAATCATATAAACCTCGCCGTGGGCGAAGTTGATCATGCCGATGATGCCGTAGACCATTGTGTAGCCGATGGCGATCAGACCGTAGACCGACCCGAGAGTCAAACCGTTGATAACTTGTTGCAGGAAAATACCGTCCATCATGCACTCTCACTAACTTGAGAGGCCACCGCGAACCAGGTGTCGATGAACCCTTGTGAGGCGCACCTTACCGGCTTCATGTGGCTCAGAAGAAAAATACCGGGTCGGCATGATTGCAGAACCCATGACCCAAGCCGGGCCTGCGCCCCCCGACGAATATCGAGAGACGCAGGCCTGGCGATGCGCTTATCTCACTTCTGTTTGTCCAGCTGGTGGTATTTGCCCGCAGCATCCCACTGGTAAACCACGTAGTCGGAGATTTTCAGGTCGCCCTTGCTATCCCATTCCTTCTTGCCCATCACGGTTTCCACCGGATTGGCTTTCAGCCATTTAGCCGCGTCTTCACCTTTGTTCGTCTTGGCACCGTTGAAGCCGGCAGCCAGGGCTTGGACCGAGGCGTAGGCGTACAGGGTGTAGCCTTCAGGCTCGTAACCGGACTTGCGGAAGGTTTCTACAACAGCCTTGCTGTCTGGAATCAGACGCGGGTCAGCGCCAAAGGTCATGTACACGCCGTCGACGTATGGAGCACCACCGGCAGTCGTCACCATTTCGTCAGTCACGATGCCGTCATCGGACATGAACTTGACGTCTTTCAGACCTTGCTCACGCAGCTGGTGGACCAGTGGACCGGCTTCCGGATGCAGGCCGCCAAAGTAAAGAACATCAGCCCCTACCGAACGGACCTTGGTGATCACGGCACTGAAATCTTTCTCGCCGCGGGTCAGACCTTCTTCAAGAACAGGTTTCACGCCACGCGCGGTCAACTGCTTGGCTGTCGCGTCCGCCAGGCCTTTACCGTAGGTGTCTTTGTCGTTGATGACGGCAACTTTCTTGCCTTTCAGGACGTCGACGATGTAGTTACCCGCGACGATACCTTGTTGGTCATCACGCCCGCACATACGCATCATGGCCGGCAGGCCGCGCTCGGTGACCGCCGGGTTGGTAGAGCCCGGAGTGATTGCGATGATGCCTGCGTCGGAGTAGACCTCGGAAGCAGGGATGGTCGACGACGAGCAGAAGTGCCCGACAACGCCGATAACCTTGTCCTGTACCATTTTGTTCGCGACAGCCACAGCCTGTTTCGGTTCGCAGGCGTCATCGCCCTGGACCAGTACGATTTTCTCGCCGTTGATGCCGCCCTTGGCGTTGATTGCATCCGCCGCAGCTTGCGCGCCTTTCATGTATTGCAAGCCGAAGGAAGCGCTAGGACCGGTCATCGGACCTGCCACACCAATTTTCACATCAGCCTGTGCAAACGCAGAAACACCCAATGCAGCTGCCACTGCGAGGGCCAGAAAGCCTTTCTTGTAAAACGTCTGGGACATGAGGTGGTGCTCCATGGTTTTTTTTAGTTGGCATTGCGACTTCTCTGAATGCTCAGAGCAAGGGCCGTGCCATCGGTTTTTTATTCTTCAAAAAGTCGCTGCTTTATTGTTATTTCGACTGTTTCGTTCCCATTTTCATTGGGTGTGCAACCGTCTAAACCGCGGAAGGTGAAACCATTTATTTTTAAAGGCGCAACCCTCGCGTGCCATCATTGCAACCGCGGCGTTAAACGACGTGCAACCACCCTGTAACAACGTGCGTCACCGAAGTGCACACTACTAGTGCGAAACTGCTACAACTCGCACCACTACAGGCTAGTCGCTACGCCGAAAAACACCGCTCCCAGCAACAAAATTCAACAATCAAATAACGATCCGCAAGCACTGGCCTGCGTGATACAGCGAAAACCCGGCTTCGTACAGACAACTGCGCAATCCCACTCCGGCCAATGGCTGCATAGGCGCAAAGGGAATCGGTAGCGCCTGAGGATTTCCGTTACACAAATAATCGGCAAAGGCTTTGCCGACGACCGTGCCCGTCGTCACCCCCCGCCCGTTGTAACCGGTGACGGCCACCAAACCGGGCGCTGGCTCGAACAGACGCATCAAATGGTCGGGAGTAAAGGCGATGCAGCCGGTCCAGGTGCACTCCCATTCCACGGGTTTGAGGTACGGAAAATAATGCTGCTGAACCCGGTCGGCCCAGGCCTTGAGGAACCAGGCCGGCTTCTGATTGCCATTACCCAGACTGCCGAGCAACAGGCGACCGTCTTTGTCCCGGCGAATGCTGCTGAGTACCTGACGAGTGTCCCAGGAGCCCTGTCCACCGGGCAAGATTTGCTGTGCAGCCTCTTCTGTCAGCGGCACCGAAGCCACTTGATAGTAATAACCGGGGAAGAAATTGCGTCGCAGCTCGGTCCAGTCGCCTTCTGTGTAGGCGTTGGAGGCGATGACCACTTGCTCGGCCAGCACCGAACCCTGGGCAGTCTGAACTGACCAGCGCTGGCCCTGACGTTCGAGCCGGGTCACCGGGGAATGATCGAACAGCTGACCGCCGAGGCCGATGGCCGCTTTGGCCAGGCCGGTCGTATAGGCCATCGGATTGAGGGTGCCAGCACGTCGATCGAGTAAGGCGGCAGCGATTTTTTGGGTGCCGGTCGCTTGTTCGCAGGCTTTCCCCGTCAGCAATTCCACCGGCGCCCCACGACGCTTCCATTGTTCTTCACGACTGCGCAGATCGGCTTCGCCACGGGCGTTGTGCGCCATGTGAAGCGTGCCTTCGCGGCGCAACTGGCAATCGATGTTGTACTTGTCCACCAGGCTGAACACCAGGGACGGAGCGGCGCCAAGCATGCGATTGAGCTGACTGCCCACCGCTTCGCCGAAACCGGCTTCGATCTCGTCCGGTGCTATCCACATGCCGGCGTTGACCAGTCCGACATTGCGTCCCGAACCGCCATGACCGGCGCGATGCGCTTCCAGCACACACACCGTTTTACCCTGTTCCAGCAGATGCACCGCCGCCGACAGCCCGGTGAAACCAGCACCGATGACGCAAACGTCGACCTTGACTTCACCCTTGAGCGCCGCGTTATCAGGCCTTTGCGGCGTCAGTTTTTCCCACAGACACTCTTCGTGTAACGGCATTGCCAGACTCCAACAGAAACCTAACCAATTGTAGGAGCGAGCTTGCTCGCGAAAAACGTCGGGGCAAACGCGTTAAAGCAGCACACACGCGTTATCGTTGACGATCATCGCGAGCAAGCTCGCTCCTACAGGGGATCACCGCTTAGTCGAATGTAATCCCTTGAGCCAGCGGCAGCTCCAGCGAGTAGTTCACGGTATTGGTCTGACGGCGCATGTACCCGCGCCATGCATCGGAGCCCGACTCACGACCACCGCCGGTTTCTTTCTCGCCACCGAACGCACCGCCGATTTCCGCGCCGCTCGGGCCGATGTTGACGTTGGCGATGCCGCAGTCGCTGCCGACAGCCGACATGAATTGCTCGGCTTCACGCACGTCGGTGGTGAAGATGCACGACGACAGGCCTTGAGGCACGGCATTGTTCAGGCGCAGTGCTTCGGCGAAATCACTGTAACCGACCACGTACAGAATCGGCGCGAACGTTTCGTGACACACCACGTCGCTCTGCTCCGGCATTTCGACGATCGCTGGCGATACGTAGTAAGCATTGGGGTATTTGTCTTCCAGCTGACGCTTGCCGCCGAACACCCGGCCACCTTCGCTCAAGGCTTGTTCCAGGGCGTCTTGCATGTTGTCGAAGCTGTGTTTGTCGATCAGCGGGCCGATCAGATTGCCTTCCAGCGGATTGCCGATACGCACTTTGGAATAAGCGGCTTTCAGGCGGGTGACGATCTCTTCTTTCACCGACTCATGAGCAATCAGACGACGCAGCGTGGTGCAGCGCTGGCCGGCGGTGCCGACGGCGCTGAACAGAATGGCGCGAACGGCCATGTCCAGGTCGGCGCTTGGGCCGAGGATCATTGCGTTATTGCCGCCCAGTTCAAGAATGCTTCGCGCGAAACGTGCGGCGATTTTCGGCGCCACTTCACGGCCCATGCGGGTGCTGCCGGTGGCGCTGATCAAGGCGACACGCGGGTCATCGACCAGGGCTTCGCCAGCATCGCGGCCGCCGATGATCACTTGGCTCAGATGCGGAGGCGCATCGCTGAAGTTTTTCAGTACGCGGTCAAACAGCGCCTGGCACGCCAGGGCGGTCAACGGGGTTTTTTCCGACGGTTTCCAGATCACCGGGTTGCCGCAGACCAGCGCCAGCGTGGTGTTCCACGCCCAGACCGCCACCGGGAAGTTGAACGCGCTGATCACGCCGACGATGCCCAGCGGGTGCCAGGTTTCGCGCATGTGGTGGCCAGGACGCTCGGAAGCGATAGTCAAGCCGTACAGCTGACGGGACAAACCGACCGCGAAATCGCAGATGTCGATCATTTCCTGCACTTCACCCAGGCCTTCCTGAGTGATCTTGCCGGCTTCCCAGGACACCAGCTCGCCCAGATCCGCCTTGTATTCGCGCAGAATGTCGCCCAACTGACGCACCAGTTCGCCACGGCGCGGTGCCGGGACCTTGCGCCACAGTTCGAACGCATGATCTGCGCGACTGATGTGCTGCTCGACTTCAGCGGCGCCTTCCCAATTCACGGCAGCGATCTGGCTGCCATCGATCGGCGAATGCACCGGCACTTTGCCGTTCTGGTACAGGGCCGGGTTCACACCAAGACGATCAAGCAATGCGGCAACCATGGGTCACTCCTCAAGCAAAAAACAGAAAACGTACAGCCGGATTAATCCGGCTGATCAGACCTGTAGTTTTAGCTCCCCAGAGGTTACCCAACAAACGACCTTTAAGAGAGATATCATTCCGTTTATTCATGCTGCGAATTGCTGGTAAGAAAGAAACAAGAAAAAGGACAAGCCATGCTGAATAAACGCTACCTGCCGTCGATCACCGCACTGCAGTGTTTCGAGGCCGTGACCCGGCATTTGAGCTTCACCCGGGCCGCCGAAGAGCTGAACCTGACCCAGAGCGCGGTCAGCAAACAGGTCGCGCAACTGGAAGAGTTGTTGCAGCACCTGTTGTTCCGTCGGGTGCGTCGACGCCTGCAAATGACACCGGCCGGTGATCTGTACCTGGTGGAAGTACGAAAAATCCTCACCCAAGTCGAGATGTCGACCCATTACCTGCGCTCCTACGGCGGTGACACCGAAGTCTTGCGCGTTTCCACACCGCCGACGTTCGGTGCGCGCTGGCTGGTGCCACGCTTGAAAGGCTGGCGCCTGCGCCATCCGTCGATTCATCTCGACCTGTGCAGTGAGCAGGAAGCTGACGATCTACTGCAAGGTCGCAGCGACCTGGCGTTCTACTTCGGCCAAGGCTCACGTCCCGGCACCGAATGCCTGAAATTGTTCAGCGAAGAGCTTGTTCCTGTATGTGCACCGGGCAGCCTGCCTGACACGCCGTTCACCGATCCGACACAGCTCACTGACCTGGTCCTGCTGCAAAACGCCTCGCGCCCACAGGCCTGGCACGACTGGTTCGACAGCCAGGGCTACCACACCGAACACAGCTACCACGGCCCGCGCTTCGAAACTTTTTATATGTGCATTCGCGCAGCGCAAGTGGGCTGTGGCGTGGCGCTGCTGCCACGGTTTCTGGTGGAAGAGGAACTGGCCGACGGCAAACTGGTCATTCCCTGGAAGCATGCGATGCCCAGTTCCGATGCCTATTACCTGGCGTACCCGGAGCATTCAGCGGAAGTGCCCAAGGTCCGGGATTTTGTGAAGTGGATGCTGGAGCAGGTAGATAATCCAACCACCACCGATTAACGCCCTGTAGGAGCTGTGTAGGAGCTGTGTAGGAGCTGTGTAGGAGCTGCCGAGTGAAACGAGGCTGCGATCTTTTGATTTTGCTTTGAAATAGCCAGATCAAAAGATCGCAGCCTCGTTTCACTCGACAGCTCCTACACAGTTCCAACACAGTTCCAACACAGTTCCAACACAGTTCCAACACAGCCGCCCCAACACAGCCCAAACACAGCCCCAACATGGACGATGCAGAAATCACTGGCATTACCCGCCAACGATATGCGCCACTAGCACTATTCAATGTGGAGAATCCCCGTTATGAGCGAGAGTGTGTTTGCCGATCGTATCGTGCAGAACCTGCTCGACACCGACTTCTACAAACTGACGATGATGCAGGCGGTGCTGCACAACTACCCGAACGTAGAAGTTGAATGGGAGTTTCGTTGCCGTAACAGTGAGGATTTGCGCCCGTACCTGGCGGAGATCCGTTTCCAGATCGAGCGCCTGGCCGAGTTGAGCCTGTCCGCCGACCAGCTGAGCTTCATGGAGCGCATCAGCTTCATGAAGCCGGACTTCCTGCGTTTTCTCGGGCTGTTTCGCTTCAACCTGCGCTACGTCCACACCGGGATCGAAAACGGCGAGTTGTTCATCCGTCTGCGTGGGCCGTGGTTGCATGTGATCCTGTTCGAAGTGCCGCTATTGTCCATTGTCAGCGAAGTGCGCAATCGCTACCGCTACCGTGAAATCGTTCTGGAACAGGCCCGCGAGCAGCTCTATCGCAAGTTCGACTGGCTGACCGCCAATGCCAGCAGCGAAGAATTGTCCGAATTGCAGGTAGCCGATTTCGGCACTCGCCGTCGCTTCTCATACCGCGTGCAGGAAGAAGTGGTGAACGTGCTCAAGCACGATTTCCCCGGACGTTTCGTCGGCACCAGCAATGTGCATTTGTCCCGGGAACTGGACATGAAACCACTGGGCACCATGGCCCACGAGTGGATCATGGCCCACCAGCAACTCGGCCCCCGGCTGATCGACAGCCAGATTGCCGCCCTCGATTGCTGGGTTCGCGAATATCGCGGTTTGCTGGGGATCGCCCTGACCGACTGCATCACCACCGATGCATTTCTCAATGATTTCGATCTGTACTTTGCCAAGCTTTTCGACGGCCTGCGCCACGATTCCGGGGATCCCGTGATCTGGGCAGAAAAAGCCATCGCCCACTATCACAAGCTCGGCATCGACCCGATGAGTAAGACGTTGGTGTTCTCGGACAGCCTGACACTGCCCAAGTCGCTGGAAATATTCCGGGCATTACGCGGTCGGATCAATGTCAGCTTCGGCATCGGCACCAACCTGACGTGCGATATTCCAGGTGTCGAACCGATGAGCATCGTGCTTAAAATGGCGGCCTGCAACGGCCAACCGGTGGCAAAAATCTCCGACGAGCCGGGCAAGACTCACTGCAAAGACCCAAATTTCGTCGCCTATTTGCGACACGTTTTCAAAGTTCCTGCCGCCCTTTCCAGCACATCAAGCAAGGAGTGAATTCATGCAAGCCGTACAGCGTGAGATTGCTGAGCAGCTCAAGGTTCAACCGCCATTCGCCGACCAGGCTGCCCTCGAGGCCGAAATCGCTCGGCGCATCACCTTTATCCAGGATTGCCTGGTCAATTCCGGGCTCAAGACCCTGGTATTGGGCATTAGCGGTGGTGTCGATTCCCTGACGGCCGGCCTGCTGGCCCAGCGCGCCATGCATGAGCTACGCGCCCGCAGCGGTGACGACAGCTACAAGTTCATCGCCGTGCGCCTGCCGTACGAAACCCAGTTCGATGAACACGACGCCCAGGCCTCGGTGGATTTCATCGCCCCGGACGAGCGTCACACCGTGAACATCGGCCCGGCCGTCAAATCCCTGGCCAATGAAGTCGCAGCTTTCGAAGGCAAGCACGCCGTCTCGGTGGACTTCGTCCTCGGCAATACCAAGGCGCGGATGCGCATGGTCGCCCAATACACCATCGCTGGTGCGGCCCATGGCCTGGTGATCGGCACCGACCATGCAGCGGAAGCGGTGATGGGTTTCTTCACCAAATTCGGTGATGGCGCCTGCGACCTGGCACCGCTTAGTGGTCTGGTGAAAAACCAGGTTCGGGCCATCGCTCGCCGTTTCGGCGCGCCGGAATCGCTGGTGGAAAAAGTCCCGACCGCCGACCTGGAAGACCTGTCACCCGGCAAACCGGACGAAGCATCCCACGGCGTGACGTATGCCGAAATCGACGCGTTTCTGCACGGCGAGCCGGTGCGCGCGGAAGCCTTCAAGATCATCTGCGACACGTACAAAAAGACCCATCACAAGCGCGTGATGCCGTTTGCACCGTGAATCCCTCCCCGCATAGAAAACTGTAGGAGCGAGCTTGCTCCGGGCGGCGTTCCGACGATGGACTCAAGAGCGCCGCGTTTAGTCAGTAAACACGCGTTATCGTTAACGACCATCGCGAGCAAGCTCGCTCCTACAGTGGACCGATTACTTCAGGGTAACCGTGCCTTTCATCATCGAGATGTGGCCAGGGAACGAGCAGAAGAAACCGTAGGCTTCGCCAGCGGCCAGTTTCGAGACATCGAAGGTCACCGAGTCGGTCTCCTTGGCACCAATGACTTTGGTGTGAGCGATGATGCGTGCGTCACCATCAGGCAGGTAGTTCTTTTCGATGCCTGCGGCCAAACCAGCGGTAGCAATCGGCTGCATATCGGCCTCTTTGCTGAGTACCCAGTTATGACCCATGACAGTTTTCGGCAAGCTGCCCGAGTGGGTCAGCTCCACAGTGAATGTCTTGCAGCTCTTGTCGATTTCAATGGCCTTCGTGTTGTAAGACATTTGGTCAGTGGAATCGATGGTGGTCTTGCACTCGGCAGCCATCAATTGACTGCTGGCCAGTGTCAGCAGGGATACCGCAACAAGTTTGGCAAACATGGTGAATCTCCAAGGCTGGGTTAAAGAAAATGCGAATGGACAGAAGACTGCCTGAAAACTTCGCAAGTTCCTATGACCTGTATCAAAAATTGTATACAACTTTCGGGCTATGACCCCTATCGAAACAATCTACCAGCCAGACGTCTAGGGCGGCCCTATCATCAGGTCGTACTACTCAACTGGAGCGTCTGTCATGTCCATTAATAGTCTGTTGTGCAGTTTGCTCGCCGCTTATGCCTGTGGCGCCAGTGGCACCTACGAAACACCCCAGCGCGAAGTTTAGACCTTGGAACGCCGCTTGCCTGCCTTTACTCTGTCGCCATCCTGACCCTGGAGTAAGGCATGTCTTTAACGTCCGTTTGTGTATTTTGCGGTGCCAGCACCGGCGCCAACCCGGCTTATCGTGAAGCGGCTGTCGCCCTCGGGCGAGCATTGGCCGAGCGCAAGTTGACCCTGGTCTATGGCGGCGGTGCTGTCGGGCTGATGGGGATCGTGGCCGATGCCGCACTGGCGGCGGGCGGAGAAGTGATCGGGATCATTCCGCAAAGCCTCAAAGACAAGGAAATCGGTCACAGCGGCCTGACTCGACTGGAAGTGGTCGATGGCATGCATGCACGCAAGGCGCGGATGGCCGAACTCAGCGACGCGTTCATCGCACTGCCCGGCGGTCTGGGCACGCTGGAAGAGCTGTTTGAAGTCTGGACGTGGGGCCAGCTCGGCTACCACGGCAAACCGCTCGGTCTGCTGGAAGTGAACGGCTTCTACAGCAAGTTGACTGCTTTTCTTAATCATATCGTCGGCGAAGGCTTCGTTCGCGAACCACACCGTGACATGCTGCAAGTGAGCGAATCGCCGCAAACCCTGCTCGATGCCCTAGACGCCTGGCAACCCTCGGTCCAGCCAAAATGGGCCGAGCAAAAACCCAGCTAACGGCTCGGCACCGATACAGGGCAGAATATGCGCCGCTCAACCTCACCTTCGACCCCAGAGGATCGCCCATGGCTAAACCTAATTATTCCTTCGCCAAACGTCAGAGAGACTTGGCCAAGGAGCAGAAGAAAGAGGAAAAGCTTCAGCGCAAGAAAGCTACAGCTGAAGAAGAAGCCGCCGCACTGAACCCCGATGCAGAAGGTGAAGTGGCCGCAGAAAGTGATGTTGAAGCACCGAAAGATCAGGCGCCCGACGCCTGAGACCCTCAGGGCCCGATGATCTGATCAGGCCCACCGGATCTGTGTCCAGGGTCAGCAGAACCTTTGCTGACCCTCACAGGCCAATCTGAAATCCCACACATCCTCCCCTGTAGGAGCGAGCTTGCTCGCGATGGTCGTCAACGATACGCTGCCAAGCCTGATACCCCGGCGCTCTCAGGTTTATCGCGAGCAAGCTCGCTCCTACATTGGATCTTCTTAATCCAGTGGCATTACCGTGACACGGACTTCAGGATCGTGATTACCCCCTCCCAGAATCACCCCCCGCAACGGCGAAACATCAGAGAAATCCCGGCCCCAGGCCAGGGTGATGTGCTCCAGCGCCGGTTGCACATTGTTCGTCGGATCAAAGTCGACCCAACCCAGCACTGGGCAAAACACTGAAACCCAGGCATGCGACGCATCGGCACCCATCAATCGGGGCTGGCCTGGCGGCGGCTGAGTCAGTAGGTAGCCGCTGATGTAGCGCGCGGCCAAACCACGGGAGCGTACACACGCGAGCATCAGGTGAGCGAAATCCTGACAGACACCGCGCCGCCGCTCCAAAACTTCCACCAACGGCGTCGCCACTTGAGTCGCTTCGGCATCGAAAGTGAATTCGCTGAAAATCTTCTGCATCAGCGCTTGAACACCCAGCAACAGCGGCCGGCCCGACGGAAAGCAGCTTTGCGAGAACTCGACAAAATTGCGTTTCAAATGCACATAGGGCGACTCGAACCGATAACGGCAAGCGTCGAGTATCTCGGGTGAAAGCGGCTGACTGCTGTACATCAGCGCATTGCGGGTTTCTTCCCACGCCGGCGATTGGCTGAAATCCAGGGTTGGCCGGGCCAGCACTTCGACCGTGAGGCTGGCATTGACCAGCAATTCATCGTGCGGCCGCTCGAACGCCAGCCGGGTCAGCGGATTGCCGAACACGTCCAGTTCGTCCCGGCGCGAGGTCGGCTCCGGACTGATCTGCAGTTGCTGTGCGGTGCAGCGCTGCCAGGCGCAGGGTCGTGGCCACAGATGCGCCAACTGCTGGGCCAGGGACACGGGGCTGTCATAGTGATAATGGGTGTCGTGGAATATCTGGTAATGAGCACTCATCAGAGGGACACCGTGCGCTGGCTGACATCATCGACATGGGCGAAATGACGCAACGCCAGGCGATCCGACACCTGGCCACTGGCATCGGCGATCTCTTGCAGCAGATCGGCCAAACCATTGATGGCCGCGCGGACGCTGGCTTCGCCGAACAGCGAGTTTTCCAGACAACCAAAGTCGAATCGCGCCAAGCGCTCCACCAACGGTGACAGGCCTGCTTCGCGCGGTACGCCAAAGTCGTCGTTCAACTGTTTAAGGGTGCGGGTCACCAGTTTCAACTGGAACAACACGGCATGCGGGTTCTGTTCGTCGAGCAGCAACAGGTCAAGCACCGGAATCAATTGCGCCACGGCCAAATACCGCGAACGGTAGGTGATGCTGCTGTTACCCAGCTCCAGCAGCCATTCCAGCCCGGCCTGATCGAAAGCACCGGCCCCCCGCAAAAACGCCGCCAGGCTGCCGCTGAGAAACTGCAACCGCTCGATCCGTCGGCCGATCATCAGGAAGCGCCAACCTTCGTCCCGGGTCATATCGTCCAGGGCAAAACCGGACAGCGCCGCCAGGGACATGACCAGACGATTGAGGAAGTCCAGCAACTCGCCGAAATCCGGTTCTTCGGTTTCCAGTTCCATGGCTTCGCGCTGCAACTCCACCAGTGCCTGCCAGTTTTCCCGCGACAGTTTGCCTCGCACCTGCGAGGCCGCCCATTGCAAGCGCTGCAGGTTGGAACGCAGGCTGAACGGCCAGTCATCGCCGAGAATCGCCGCCAGTAACCGCTCCGGCAAGTCACCTTCATCGGGCAACAACATCAGCCGCTCACCGAGATCGACCGCCGCCTTCAGGGCCTGCGGATCATCGCCATCGACGTACCGCGCCAGCATGATCCGCAGAAGCCGCGCGCTGTCATCGCAGCGCTCGCAGTAACGACCGAACCAGAACAGGTTTTCCACCACCCGCGACGGCAAATAGGGATCGCGCCGCACCAGATCGTGGACGCCAATGTTGCGCTGGGCTTTCCACTGCTCGCCGCTTGGCGGACGCTCTCCAAGCACCCAAGTATCCTTGCTCGCGCCGCCGCGCTGCATCGACACCACTTCGGCATTCGCCTCGGCGGCCACTCGGGTCAGGCCACCGGGCAGCACCCGATAACCTTCCTGACTGGCCACCGCATACATGCGCATGCCGATGGCCCGGGGTTGCAGCTGACCGTCTTCGGCCTGCCAGATTGGTGCCTGCGACAACTGCGCAAGTTCTTGCGCGACATAGGCGTAAGGCCGGGCTTGCATGCGCTCTGCCAGGCCTTGACGCTGTTTTTCACTCAAGTCACGGCCAAACACCGGAGCGAAGCTTTGCGAGGGGAATGCGGGCTTGATCAACAGTTCCGGCAATTTTTCCAGGGCCTGTGCGAGCACCGGCGCTTCGCCGCACCACCAGGTGGCGATGGACGGCAGGATCAGTTCTTCGCCGAACAGAAACTGATTGATCCTCGGCAGAAAGCCCAGCAAACCCGGCGACTCCAGCACACCGCTGCCCAAGGCATTCGCCACCAGCACCCGCCCTTGCCGCACGGCTTCGAGCAGGCCCGGCACGCCAAGGGCTGAGTCGGTGCGCAATTCCAACGGATCGCAGAAGTCATCGTCGAGCCGACGCATGATCGCGTGGACCCGCCGTAAGCCGCTCAAGGTTTTCAGGTACACCGTGGCATCCCTGACGGTCAGGTCCCCGCCCTCCACCAGCGGATAACCGAGCTGGCGCGCCAGATAGAGATGCTCGAAATAGCTTTCGTTGAAACGTCCCGGCGTCAACAACACCACCAATGGCGCTTCGTCGTCGCTCGGTGCCTGGCGGGCCAGGGTTTCCTGAAGCGTGCGGAAGAATCCGGCCAGGTGCTGCACCTTTAAATCGCGGTACAGCTCGGGAAAGGCGCGGGACACGATGGTCCGGTTTTCCAGTGCATAACCGGCACCGGACGGCGCTTGAGTCCGATCCGCCGTGACCCACCAGCGACCGTCGGGCGTACGCGCCAGATCCACGGCATACAGATGAAGAAAGGCCCCGTGAGGCGGCGTAATACCCTGACAAGGCCAGAGGAAGTTGTTGTGGCCAAATACCAGCTCAGCCGGCAGCAGACCTTCAGCGATCAAGCGCTGCGGCCCGTACAAGTCCGCCAACACCGCATTCAGCAGCCGGGCCCTCTGAGCGATGCCGGCGGACAACTGCTGCCATTCATCAGCGGCAATCACATGCGGCAGCAAGTCCAGCTCCCACGGCCGATCGGCGCCCTTGGGGTCGGCGTAGACGTTGTAGGTCACGCCGTTTTCCTGGATTTGCCGGGTCAGCAGTGCCTGACGCTGCACCAGCTGCGTTGGCGTGCTGCGTTGCAATTGGTCGAACAGCCGCCGCCAATGCGGGCGCACGGCGCCGCTGGTGTCGAGCAGTTCGTGATAAGTCCCCGCCGTCAGCGGGTAGCGGTCAAGCAGGTCAGGCATGGAATGCTCGGCAGACAGCAATGAACAGTCAGACTAGCGCAGGCTCATGACGCCCGGATATACGAAAAATCCGAGCGTCGTGTACGGTTTAGAAACGTCGTAAATCGAGAGTCATCGGCAGCTCGTCGTTAATTTCCATCATCGGTATAGGAAGTTTCCCTGGGCTGTGTCCGACGCGGAAAAACCGCGCCATTCGCCGACTCTCGGCCTCATTGGCGTTTACCGGCAAGCTGTCGTAATTACGCCCGCCCGGATGGGCAACGTGGTACTGACACCCCCCCAGCGAGCGTTGCATCCAGGTGTCGAGCAGGTCGAACACCAGTGGCGCATGCACGGGGATCGTTGGTTGCAGGCAGTTGGCCGGTTGCCAGGCACGGAAGCGCACACCGGCAACAAATTCGCCGACTCGCCCAGTGGGCTGCAATGGCACCGGAACGCCGTTGCACGTCAGCAAATAACGCTGCGGCGGCAGGCCGGTGAGTTTCACCTGCAAACGCTCAAGGGATGAATCGACGTAACGCACCGTGCCGCCGACCGCGCCTTCCTCGCCCAGCACATGCCAGGGCTCCAGCGCCTGACGCAATTCCAGTTCGATGCCGCTGACGGCGTAATCACCGACCTTGGGAAAACGAAACGCCAGATGCGCCGCGAACCACTCGGCACGTACGGGATAACCCGCGGCGTTGAGGTCGACGATGACATCGGCGAAGTCCTGTTCAATGAAGTGCGGCAACAGAAATCGGTCATGCAGTTCAGTGCCCCAGCGCGCCAGTTTCGGCGGCGCATAGGGCTCGCGCCAGAACCGCGCGACCAGCGCCCGCAGCAACAACTGTTGCGCCAGGCTCATGCGTGCATGGGGCGGCATTTCAAAGGCGCGCAGTTCCAGTAATCCAAGGCGCCCCGTCGCGCCATCCGGCGAATAGAGCTTGTCGATGCAAAACTCGGCGCGATGGGTGTTGCCAGTCACATCGATCAGCAGGTTACGCAGTAACCGGTCGACCAGCCACGGCGCGCACTCCTCGCCCGGCTCAGGCATTTGGGCAAAGGCGATTTCAAGCTCATATAAAGCATCGTTGCGCGCCTCATCAACGCGCGGAGCCTGGGACGTCGGGCCGATGAACAATCCGGAAAACAGGTAGGACAAGGATGGATGGTTATGCCAGTAGCTGATCAGGCTGCGCAGCAAATCCGGCCGACGCAAAAACGGTGAATCGGCCGGTGTCGCGCCACCCAGGACGAAATGATTTCCGCCGCCGGTGCCGGTGTGCCGGCCATCGATCATGAATTTCTCGGTGGTCAGGCGGGTCTGGCGCGCCTCTTCGTAAAGGAATTCGGTGCGTTCGACCAGCTCATCCCACGTGGCGGACGGTTGTACATTGACCTCGATCACACCCGGGTCGGGCGTGATGCGGAAATTGCTCAGGCGCGGATCGCTCGGCGGCTCATAGCCTTCCAGCAACACCGGGCAATTCAGCTCCTGAGCCGTGGCCTCGATGGCGCTGACCAGTTCCAGATAATCCTCGACACTCTCCAGTGGCGGCATGAACAGGTACAACCGCCCTTCCCGCGCCTCGGCACAGAACGCGGTGCGGGTCAGCCAGTCGGCAGATTCATCGATCTTCGGTACGCGCTCTTGCGCAATCGCAGGCTCACCCTGGCTTTGCAGTTGCGCAGTGTCGGGCAACGGCGGGAAATCCTGATTCGGGTCCACGGGATGAATGAACGGATACTCCGCCGCTTTCACCCACGGCTGTGAGCCGAGCGGCAAGCGATAACCCAGTGGCGAATCCCCTGGCACCAATCGGCAATGCTCATCGCGCAGGTACCAGCGACCGCTTTGCCATTGATCGCCCTTGGCGGTGCGCGCCAGCGGCAGAACCTGGCCGATGACTTTATCCAGGCCTTGGCTGAAGACTTTGCGTAAACGCGCACGCTCAAGCGGTTCTTCCAGACGCGAATCTTCGGCGCTGACGTTCTGCGGCAACGTCCCCTCGCGCCAGAGGTAATAGAAGTTGTCTTCGTAAGCCGGAAACACAAATCGTGTCGGAATTTTCAGGCGTTCGGCAACGCTCGCGAGAAAACGCCCCGCCAGTTCGCCATCGGCACCGTAGTCTTCCTGCTCGTTGGCGATCAGCGCGCTGTTGTGCCAGATCGGCACGCCGTCGCGGCGCCAGTAGCAATTCAGCGACCAGCGCGGCAGTTGCTCACCGGGGTACCACTTGCCTTGACCAAAATGCACCAGCCCCTTGGGGGCGTAACGCTTGCGCATGCGCTGGAACAGTTCGGCGGACAGGCGACGTTTATCTGGCCCGAGTGCCGCCGAGTTCCATTCGGCGCCGTCCGGGTCGTCGATGGATACAAAGGTCGGCTCCCCGCCCATGGTCAGGCGCACGTCGCCCTCCAGCAGGTCGGCATCGATTTGCCGCCCCAGCGCCTGAATCGCCAGCCACTGGTCTTCTGTGTAGGGCTTTGTGACGCGTGGCGCCTCCCAAATCCGTTCCACGGACATCTCGTGGATGAATTCGCACTCGCAGGGTTCAACCAAGCCGCTGATCGGTGCCGCAGAGCCCGGATCGGGACTACACGCCAACGGAATGTGTCCTTCGCCGGCAAACAGCCCTGAGGTCGCATCCAGGCCGATCCAGCCGGCACCGGGCAAGTAGACCTCGCACCAGGCATGCAAGTCCGTGAAGTCAACGTCAGTGCCGGACGGACCGTCGAGGCTTTTGACGTCGGCGGTCAGCTGGATCAGGTAGCCGGAGACGAAACGTGCCGCCAGCCCGAGGTTGCGCAGCAGTTGCACCAGCAACCATGCCGAATCGCGGCAGGAGCCGGAGGCTTGTTCGAGGGTGTGTTCGGGCGTTTGCACACCCGGCTCCATGCGGATCAGGTAGCCGATGTCTTCACTCAAACGCTGATTGAGCGCGACCAGAAAATCCACGCTGGGCAGCGGCGTGCGGTCGATGCCATCCAGATAGGCCTTGAACGTCGGCGTCAGGGGCAAGGTTTCGAGGTACGGCGCCAGCTCCTTGCGCTCGTCGGCGGCGTAGGTGAAAGGGATTTTTTCGGCGTAGGGCTCGAGGAAGAAGTCGAACGGATTGAAGACCGCCATCTCTGCCAGCAGATCGACTTCGATCCGCAGCTCATCGGTTTTCTCAGGAAACACCAACCGCGCCAGGTAGTTACCTTGGGGGTCCTGTTGCCAGTTGATGAAATGCTGCTCGGGCGAGACCTTCAGCGCGTAGGACAGTATCCGCGTGCGACTGTGGGCGGCCGGGCGCAGGCGAACGATCTGCGGACCCAGCTCGACGGCGCGGTCGTAACGGTAATGCGTGACATGGTGCAATGCGACATGGATCGACACGGCGTGCCTCCTGCGAGCCTTAAGCGTATTGGAAAGCGCGCAAGACTTATGCCATCCAGCGGCGCTGGCGCTTTCTCCGGTTGCCAGGGGCAGTACAGCACCAAAATCGGGCGATGCGGGAAAATGGTTTGACAGCGTTGCACGGATTTGTGGCGTTCAGTTGAATTGTCGCCGTCATCTGCGGCCTCTTCGCGGGCAAGCCCGCTCCCACAGGGATACGCTGTGGACGCTCGACTTGCGTACACCACAAAACACTGTGGGAGCGGGCTTGCCCGCGAAGAGGCCAGCCGCCCCAACACAACTTCCGACCTGATACCCCGATTTCCCGTGGCCCTGAAACGCAAAACGCCAACCCGAAGGTTGGCGTTTTGTTTAGTTCAAGCGAGGCTTAGCGCGGCACAACCGGCTTACGCGCTGGCTTGGGCCCTTTGCCTTTGGCCGCGTCCTTGCGCTCCTTGGCCGCCTGCTGGTTGCGGGCGAACGCCGCAGCCTTGGCCTGTTCACGCTTGTCCCACGGATTTCCGCCGTCACTGGCACGCGGTGGCAGGCCAGTGTGCTGGGTCAGAATCTTGGTGGTTTTTTCACCAGCCACTTTGTGGCTACCGGCGGGCGTCGAGTTCTTGCGACGGGCACTCTGGTAGCTGTCGGTCGCTGGCTGATGCAGCGGGATCAACTGGTTCTTGCCCGGCCCGATCAGGTCGGCGCGGCCCATGCGGGTCAGCGCTTCGCGCAGCATCGGCCAGCCTTTCGGGTCGTGATAACGCAAGAACGCCTTGTGCAGTCGACGCTGCTCTTCGCTCTTGACGATGGTCACGGCGTCGCTCTTGTAAGTGACCTTACGCAGCGGGTTCTTGCCTGAGTGGTACATCGCGGTGGCGGTGGCCATCGGCGACGGGTAGAACGCTTGCACCTGGTCGGCACGGAAGCCGTTGCCCTTGAGCCACAGGGCCAGGTTCATCATGTCTTCGTCGGTGGTGCCTGGGTGGGCGGCGATGAAGTACGGAATCAGGTACTGCTCTTTCCCGGCTTCCTTGGAGTACTTCTCGAACATGCGCTTGAACTTGTCGTAGCTGCCAATGCCCGGTTTCATCATCTGGTTGAGCGGACCTTCCTCGGTATGTTCCGGGGCGATCTTCAAGTAACCACCGACGTGGTGAGTCACCAGCTCTTTGACGTATTCCGGCGACTCGACCGCGAGGTCGTAGCGCAGGCCGGAAGCGATCAGGATCTTCTTCACACCCGGCAACGCACGAGCGCTGCGATACAGCTGGATCAGCGACGAGTGGTCAGTGTTCAAATTTGGGCAAATGCCAGGGAACACGCACGAAGGCTTGCGGCACGCGGATTCGATTTCCGGGGTCTTGCAAGCGATGCGGTACATGTTCGCGGTCGGGCCGCCGAGGTCGGAAATGACACCGGTAAAGCCTGGGACCTTGTCGCGGATCTCTTCGATTTCGCGAATGATCGACTCTTCGGAACGGTTCTGGATGATCCGGCCTTCGTGCTCGGTGATCGAGCAGAAGGTGCAGCCGCCGAAGCAGCCACGCATGATGTTCACCGAGAAACGGATCATGTCGTAGGCCGGAATCTTTTCCTTGCCGTACGCCGGGTGCGGAATGCGCGCATAGGGCATGCCGAACACGTAGTCCATTTCTTCGGTGGTCATAGGAATCGGCGGCGGGTTGAACCAGACGTCGACTTCGCCGTGCTTCTGCACCAGCGCGCGAGCGTTGCCCGGGTTGGTTTCCAGGTGAAGCACGCGGTTGGCGTGAGCGTAAAGAACGGCGTCGCCACGGACTTTCTCAACCGACGGCAGACGAATCACGGTCTTGTCGCGAGTCATCTTCGGGCTCGCCAGGATCTGCACGACTTTGGCTTCGCTCGGGTCTTCAACCGGACCTTTTTCTTGCTCGATAGCGCAAGCCTGAGTGTCCTGGGTATTCACGTACGGGTTGATGATCTTGTCGACCTTGCCCGGACGGTCGATGCGCGTCGAGTCGACTTCGTACCAGTCTTTCGGCGTATCGCGACGGATGAACGCGGTGCCGCGCACGTCGGTGATGTCTTCGATCTTGTGACCGTAGGACAGACGCTGGGCGACTTCGACGATCGCACGCTCGGCGTTGCCGTACAGCAGGATGTCGGCGCAGGCGTCGATCAGGATCGAGTTGCGCACCCGGTCCTGCCAGTAATCGTAGTGAGCGATGCGGCGCAGGGAAGCTTCGATGCCACCGAGAACGATGGGCACGTGATTGTAGGCTTCCTTGCAGCGCTGGCTGTAAACCAGGCTCGCACGGTCCGGACGTTTGCCCGCCAGGCCACCGGGGGTGTAGGCGTCGTCGGAGCGGATTTTCTTGTCGGCGGTGTAGCGGTTGATCATCGAGTCCATGTTGCCGGCCGCGACACCGAAGAACAGGTTCGGCTCGCCGAGTTTCATGAAGTCGTCTTTGGATTGCCAGTTCGGCTGGGCAATAATCCCGACGCGAAAGCCCTGGGACTCCAGCAGCCGGCCGATGATCGCCATGCCGAACGACGGATGGTCAACATACGCATCACCGGTGACGATGATGATGTCGCAGGAATCCCAGCCAAGCTGATCCATCTCCTCCCTGCTCATCGGCAGGAATGGCGCTGGACCGAAACATTCGGCCCAGTACTTGGGATAGTCAAATAACGGCTTGGCTGTTTGCATGACGATGACCGGTGTTGAGATGAAAAATCGCGGGCGCGGAATATAGCACAAAAAATAACCAATTCCGACGGCTATGGTCGGAAATTGCGAGCACCTCATGTAGGAGCGAGCTTGCTCGCGATGGTCGCTAACGATGACGGGGGGCTGCCTGGATGAACGCGGCGCCCTGACGTCCTTCGCGAGCAAGCTCGCTCCTACATCACAGGTTACTCGTCGTCGAAGTTGTAGCTACCCGGTGCCAGGTTTTCGAAGCGGGTGTACTTGCCGATGAACGCGAGTCGCGACGTACCGATCGGGCCGTTCCGTTGCTTGCCGATAATGATCTCGGCAATGCCTTTGTGCTCGGTTTCCGGGTGGTAAACCTCATCCCGGTACACGAACATGATGACGTCGGCATCCTGCTCGATCGCTCCGGATTCCCGGAGGTCGGAGTTGATCGGACGTTTGTTCGGTCGTTGCTCCAGGGAGCGGTTGAGCTGAGACAACGCTACCACCGGGCAGTTGAATTCCTTGGCCAGGGCTTTCAAGGAACGGGAGATCTCGGAAATTTCGTTGGTCCGATTGTCACCACCCGAACCCGGGATCTGCATCAATTGCAGGTAGTCGATCATGATCAGGGCCACATCACCGTGCTCACGCACCAGACGCCGGGTCCGCGCGCGCATCTCCGACGGGCTGATGCCGGCCGTATCGTCGATGAACAGCTTGCGGTCGTTGAGCAGGTTGACCGCCGAGGTCAAGCGCGGCCAATCGTCGTCGTCGAGGCGACCGGCCCGGACCTTGGTCTGGTCGATACGGCCGAGGGACGACAACATACGCATGATCAGCGATTCACCTGGCATTTCCAGCGAGTAGACCAGTACGCACTTGTCGCTACGCAACACGGCGTTTTCCACCAGGTTCATCGCAAAGGTGGTTTTACCCATCGATGGACGGCCGGCGACGATGATCAGGTCGGATGGCTGCAGGCCACTGGTCATTCCATCGAGGTCGGTGTAACCGGTGGACAGGCCGGTAATGGCGTTGTCGGTGTTGAACAAGGTGTCGATGCGGTCGATGGCCTTGGTCAACAGGTCATTCACGCTCACCGGGCCGCCGGTTTTTGGCCGGGCCTCGGCGATCTGGAAGATTTGCCGTTCGGCTTCGTCGAGAATCTCTTCAGCGGAGCGGCCTTCCGGGTTGAAGGCACTGTCGGCAATTTCGGAGGCAATGCCGATCAACTGCCGCAAGGTAGCCCGCGCGCGGACGATCTGGGCATAGGCCTTGATGTTGGCGACGGATGGCGTGTTTTTCGCCAGCTCACCGAGGTAACCAAGGCCGCCGACTTGCGAGGTCTGACCTTCCTTGTCCAATTGCTCGGCAAGGGTCACGACGTCGATAGGGGAGTTCTGGTCGGCGAGTTTGGCGATCGCACGGAAAATCAAACGGTGGTCATGCCGATAGAAATCGCCATCCGACACTTGATCCAACACGCGTTCCCAGGCGTTGTTGTCCAGCATCAAACCACCGAGCACAGCCTGTTCGGCCTCGATGGAATGCGGCGGCACCTTCAGGGCAGCGGTTTGCAGATCGTATTGCTCGGGTGCGGAGATATCGTTCATGGCCACTTGGAATTGGGGGATTCAGAAAGACAAAGGGCACGACCTGTAAACAGGATCGTGCCCGATGTTACCGGCAAGCACCCAAGGGTGCCAGCCGACAAGTACTACTTAAGCTGCTACCACGACAACGCGTACGGTGGCTTCAACTTCGGCGTGCAGGTGCACGGCTACGTCGAATTCGCCTACGTTGCGGATGGTGCCGTTCGGCAGACGAACTTCGCTTTTTGCAACTTCAACGCCAGAGGCGGTCAGTGCATCAGCGATGTCGTGAGTACCGATCGAACCGAACAGCTTGCCTTCGTCACCGGCGGTGGCAGTGATAGTCACTTCCAGCTCAGCCAGTTGGGCGGCACGGCTTTCAGCCGAAGTTTTACGGTCTGCTGCGGCTTTTTCCAGCTCAGCGCGACGCTCTTCGAACGCAGCCAGGTTGGCAGCGGTCGCAGCGGTAGCTTTGCCGTAAGGCAGCAGGTAGTTACGACCGTAACCAGCCTTAACGTTCACTTTGTCACCCAGGTTGCCCAGGTTGGTGACTTTTTCCAGAAGGATCAGTTGCATGTGAAAATCCTCTTAACTTTTAACCTTCACCGTTCGCGTTATCGGCGTCTTTCGGCGCCGAACGACCGCGAAAATCAATCAGGCTGTCGACGATGGCCAAGACCACCAGCAACGGATAGATCAGCTGCATAAACAGCAACAGCGTGACGTACAACCCCACCAGCCAGAACCTGGCCAGTCGCTTTTGCGCCACCAGCCCGTGAATCAGGGCCAGCCCGGCGAACACCAGCGGTACACTGCACAACGGCGTCAACATGGCCATCTGTGGACCGATGTTCGGCCCCAGAAGCATGAACGCCAGCAGCAACATCGCCAGCCCCAGCGGGAATCGGATGGCGCGAAACTCGCGACCAAAACCACCCGGGTTGTACAACAACGCCTGCCAGTAGCGCCCGACAATCAGGCTCAGCACACTGACGATTTGTAACAAGGCCGCAATCAGGCCGGTCAGGACCGGTGCAATCAGGGACGCAAAATGCGCTTGCTCATCTACCGATAACTTCTCGTAGACATCACCGAGAAGCGACGGCATGACTTTTATCAAAGCCTGCGCCAGCATCTCGATTTGGGGACCAAAAGACATCCCCAGCACCACTGAAAACACCACTCCCATCGCTATGCTGACCAGCAGCACGCGGTTCCAGGACTCGCTTGCGCGTAAAACCAACGCAAGGCTCCAAGACCCCAGCAGCACCAGAAGTGCGCGTGGGTCATCGGCGTAAAGCCACCAGATCAATGCCGGCAGCAGTCCCAGAGCAAGAACACCAAGGGCGTCCTTCAATCCGCGCCGCAGGAGCACCAGGCATCCAGCGGCAGCACCCAACCAATACAACAACGGCAACGTTACGCATCCAGCCACTACGAGAGTGGCCTGCATACGGCCTCGCATGATGAACTCAGCTATGGCGCGCATGCATTCAATCCTTTGCTACGTGTCGACTGCCCGGTCTCAGCGGCCGTGGCTGTCGGTGTAGGCCAGCAGGGCCAGGAAGCGGGCGCGCTTGATAGCGGTGGCCAGCTGACGCTGATAACGAGCTTTGGTACCGGTGATGCGGCTTGGAACGATTTTGCCGGTCTCGGATACGTAGGCTTTCAGAGTGTTGAGATCTTTGTAATCGATCTCTTTCACGTCTTCAGCGGTGAAGCGGCAGAATTTACGACGACGGAAGAAACGTGCCATGTAATAGGCTCCTCAAAAGGTCCGTGGATTACTCGTCAGCGTTATCGCTGTTGTCGCTGTCATCACTGTCAACGCTTTCAGCGCCTTCGTGCTCAGGACGGTCGCGACGCTCACGGCGCTCACTGCGGTTTTCTTCAGCCTTGAGCATCTCGGATTGGCCGGTAACGGCTTCTTCGCGACGGATGACCAGGTTACGGATCACTGCATCGTTGTAGCGGAAGTTGTCTTCCAGCTCGGCCAGGGCCTTGCCAGTGCACTCAACGTTCAGCATCACGTAGTGAGCCTTGTGAACATTGTTGATTGCGTAGGCCAGTTGACGACGGCCCCAATCTTCCAGACGGTGGATTTTGCCGCCGTCTTCTTCGATCAGCTTGGTGTAACGCTCTACCATGCCGCCGACTTGCTCGCTTTGATCCGGGTGGACCAAAAAGATGATTTCGTAATGACGCATGAATGCTCCTTACGGGTTGTAGCCTGCCGCTCAAAAGCGGTCAGACAAGGAGTGAATGACACTTATGGACTTGCTTGCGATAGACACATGCGTGCCTGCCGTCACAGCAAGGGGCGCAATTGTAGAGAAGGGACAGAGGAGGTGCAAGGCAATTGGTGATTATTTGAACAATCACCGATATTCCCCTACCCACAAAACACTGTAGGAGCTGCCGCAGGCTGCGATCTTTTGATTTTAAAAAATCAAAGTCAAAAGATCGCAGCCTGCGGCAGCTCCTACAGGGGAGAGTCAGGACTTTTTGGTGGCAGCTTTGACGCTGCGTTGGCGCTGGGCCTCAAACAGGCACACGCCGGTTGCCACTGATACGTTGAGGCTGCTGACGCTGCCCGCCATCGGCAGGTGCACCAGATAATCGCAAAGATCGCGAGTCAGGCGACGCATGCCGCTGCCTTCCGCGCCCATGATCAGGATGGTCGGGCCGGTCATGTCTTGCTGATACAGACTCTGCTCGGCTTCGCCCGCCGTACCGACGACCCACAAACCACGCTGTTTGAGTTTTTCGAGGGTTCGCGCCAGGTTGGTCACGGCGACCAACGGAATCACTTCCGCCGCGCCGCAGGCAACTTTACGCACCGTCGGGGTCAAGGTGGCTGACTTGTCCTTCGGAACGATCACCGCCAACGCACCTGCCGCATCGGCAGAACGCAGGCAAGCACCGAGGTTATGCGGATCGGTCACACCGTCGAGCACCAGCAGCAGCGGTGCGCCTTCAGTGCGATCGAGCAATTCGTCGAGCATTGCCTCACCCCAGACCTGGCTCGGACTCACGTCCGCCACCACGCCCTGGTGCACGCCCTCAACCCAGGCATCCAGCTCACGGCGCTCGGCCTGGCCGACAGCCACGCGATTTTCGGCCGCGAGCTGGATCAGCGTCTGAACCCGCGGATCACTGCGGCCTTCAGCCAGCCAGATCTGCTTGACGCGTTTCGGGTGGTGACGCAGCAATGCTTCTACCGCATGTACGCCGTAGATCTTTTCCAACTGACTCATGACTTGGCCTTAGGTTTACGCACTCCGCCGCTTTTGGCGGCCGGAGCAGAACCCGCTTTTGGCGGGCCTTTACGGTGTTTGCTCGGTTTGGCTGGCTTGCCGCCGGGGGCCTTGTCAGGCGCCGACCGTCCGGTCTTTCCCCCAGACGCCGCTTTACCGCCGCTTTTCGCTTCAGACAACAGCGCCTGCTTCATTTCACGGCTTTTGCGCAGCTCGGCATTTTTCGCCGCCGCATCGCTCGGGCGATAGGCCTCGACAGCCTTTTCCTTGGCAGGACGACGACCGGTTTTAGCCGGCGCCGGCTCTGCAGCTGTTTTTGCAGCCGAGGCAGCAGGTGCAGTGGTTTCAGTCCCGCGCTTCTTGCGGCCGATTGGCGCGCTGATGGTTTTTTCAGCCATCTCGAAGTCGATCTTGCGCTCGTCGAGGTCGACGCGCATCACGCGCACTTCAACGGTGTCGCCAAGGCGGAAGCTGCGACCGGTACGCTCACCGGCCAGGCGGTGGTGCACAGGATCGAAGTGGTAGTAATCGCCCGGCAGCGCAGTGACGTGCACCAAGCCTTCGACATAAATGTCTGTCAGCTCGACGAACAGGCCAAAACCGGTCACGGCGGTAATCACACCCGGGAACGACTCGCCCACGCGATCTTTCATGAACTCGCACTTGAGCCAGTTCACCACGTCGCGGGTCGCTTCGTCGGCACGGCGTTCGCTCATGGAGCATTGCTCGCCGAGTTGCTCCAGGGCCGCTTCGTCGTACGGATAGATCCGCGCTTTCGGAATGGTCATCGCGCCGGCACGGCGAACGTGCGGCGTGTCCTGCTTGGAGTGGATGACGCTGCGGATCGCCCGGTGCGTGAGCAAGTCCGGGTAGCGGCGGATCGGCGAGGTGAAGTGGGTATAGGCTTCGTAATTCAGGCCGAAGTGGCCCTGGTTATCGGCGCTGTACACCGCCTGACTCAACGAACGCAGCATGACGGTCTGGATCAGGTGGAAATCCGGGCGGTCCTTGATGCTCGCCAGCAGTGCCTGGTAATCCTTCGGCGACGGGCCGTCCTTGCCTTTGTGCAGAGACAGGCCGAGCTCGCCAAGGAAGGCGCGCAGTTTTTCCAGACGCTCCGGCGGCGGGCCATCGTGAACACGATACAACGCAGGGATTTCGTGCTTTTTCAGGAATTCAGCGGTGGCCACGTTGGCCGCCAGCATGCATTCCTCGATCAGCTTGTGCGCGTCGTTGCGCACGGTCGGACGGATTTCGGCAATCTTGCGCTCGGTCCCGAAGATGATCCGGGTTTCCTGCGTTTCGAAATCGATTGCGCCACGCACGTGACGAGCGGCCAGCAGCACTTTGTACAGTGCGTAAAGCTGCTTGAGGTGCGGCAGAACGTCGTTGTACTCGCCACGGAGCTGACGCGCCTCGGTGAGTTTCGGCGTTTCCAGCATGGCACTGACTTTGTTGTAGGTCAGGCGGGCGTGGGAGTGAATCACCGCTTCATAGAAGCAGTAGTCGGTCATCTCGCCCGATTTGGAGATGGTCATCTCGCAAACCATGGCCAAGCGATCGACGTGTGGATTCAGGGAGCACAGGCCGTTGGACAACTGCTCTGGCAGCATCGGCACGACGCGCTCAGGGAAGTACACCGAGTTGCCGCGAACCTGGGATTCGTTATCCAGCGCAGAACCGATTTTCACGTAGCTGGAGACGTCGGCAATCGCCACGTACAACTTCCAGCCACCGGAGAACAGGCGCAGCTTGCCCGGTTTGGCTTCGCAATAAACCGCGTCGTCGAAGTCGCGAGCGTCTTCGCCGTCGATGGTCACGAACGGCAGATGACGCAGGTCGATGCGCTTCTCTTTGTCTTTTTCTTCGACTTCCGGCTTGAGCTTGGCGGCTTCTTTCAGCACAGCCTCAGGCCAGACATGAGGAATATCGTAAGTGCGCAGGGCGACATCGATTTCCATGCCCGGCGCCATGTAGTTACCCACGACTTCAACCACATCGCCTTGCGGCTGGAAGCGTGGCGTCGGCCAGTGAGTGATCTTCACTTCGACGAATTGACCGATCTGCGCGTTGGCGTTGCGGCCCGGGGTGACCAGCACTTCTTGCTGGATCTTCGGGTTATCGGCAACCACGAAGCCGATACCGCCCTCTTCGAAGTAACGACCCACGATGCTCTCGTGAGCACGGGTTACCACTTCGACGATCATGCCTTCGCGGCGACCGCGACGGTCCAGGCCGGAAACACGGGCCAGGGCACGATCGCCATCGAACACCAGACGCATTTGCGCCGGGCTCATGAACAGGTCGTCACTGCCATCGTCCGGCACCAGGAAGCCGAAGCCGTCACGGTGACCGCTGATGCGACCCAGGATCAGGTCGAGCTTGTCCACCGGCGCATACGTGCCGCGACGGGTATAGATGAGTTGAGCATCGCGCTCCATGGCGCGCAGGCGGCGACGCAGGGCTTCGATCTGGTCTTCTGTGGTCAGACCAAATTCTTCAACCAGCTGCTCGCGGTTAGCAGGCGAACCTCGATCAGCAAGGTGCTGAAGGATCAGTTCGCGGCTAGGAATAGGGTTTTCATATTTTTCCGCTTCACGAGCGGCCTCGGGATCGAGGGACTGCCAATCGGCCATTAGAGAGTTTTCACCTTGTCTATATGCGGGTTAGTTTGGCATAGGCGTAATGAAACGGGAAATTTCAGGCTATGACAGCCCATCTAAAGCCCTTTATCGACAGCGCAAAGCTGAATTAAATGCCACTGGTAAAATTTTTCAGGTTTTTTCGATGTCAGGGGTTTACAGTTAAAAAGACGCTCCGTATAGTGCGCGCCATCGACGACGCAGACGCATGTCGATACTGCCCAGATGGTGAAATTGGTAGACACGCCAGCTTCAGGTGCTGGTGACCGCAAGGTCGTGGAAGTTCGAGTCTTCTTCTGGGCACCAATTTCGAGCTTGAGATTAGATCAATTTCAAGGCTCGCACAAAAACCCGCGAAAGCGGGTTTTTTGCATTCTAAGCTTCTGATTTATTAAAACTAAATCAGGGGTTTACAGATCAAAAAGCTCTCCGTATAGTGCGCCACATCAACAGCGGCAACGCTGAAGATTATGCCCAGATGGTGAAATTGGTAGACACGCCAGCTTCAGGTGCTGGTGACCGCAAGGTCGTGGAAGTTCGAGTCTTCTTCTGGGCACCAATTCAAATTCAAGGTCACGATCTTGAATTTCACAGAAACCCGCGAAAGCGGGTTTTTGCGTTTCTGGCGTTCGAGAATCCAATGCGAACTCTGTAGGAGCTGCCGAAGGCTGCGATCTTTTGATCTTTGGCGATTTCAATTCCACCAACAATCAAGATCAAAAGATCGCAGCCTTCGGCAGCTCCTACAGGGCCATGCACACCGCCGCAAGGCGCACATGAGAAACAATATCGTTTATCATTGTTGCAAGTTTTTGCAATGCGACAGTGAGGAACCCTGCGAATGATGTTTCGAAATACCCTGCGCCGCGGCCTGACCATCACCCTGCTCGGCCTGGCACTCGCCACTCCCCTCACCCAGGCCGCCGACTCCGTTTCCCTGACACTCTATAACGGCCAACACAAGGAAGTCGGCGACGCCATCGCCAAGGCTTTCGAAGCCAAGACCGGCATTCACGTCAACGTGCGCAAGGGCAGCAGCAACCAGCTCGCCAGCCAGGTTGTCGAAGAAGGCGATCGCTCCCCTGCCGATGTGATCTACACCGAAGAGTCGCCACCGCTGAACAAACTCGGCGAACAAGGCCTGCTGGCCCAGACTGATGCCGCCACCCTAGCCGTTCTGCCCAAAGACTATGTCGCTGGCAATGGCACCTGGATCGGCATTACCGCCCGGGTCCGCGTCGTCGCCTACAACCCTGAACTGATCGATGAAAAAGACCTGCCCAAGTCGGTGATGGAATTCTCCGACCCGAAATGGCAAGGCAAGGTCGGCTTCGTGCCTAGCAGCGGCGCGTTCCAGGAACAGGCCGTGGCGATCATCAAAGTGCATGGCATGGACGCCGCCGAAGAATGGCTGACCGGCCTGCGCGCGTTCGGCAAGACGTACAGCAACAACATGGTGGCGCTGAAGGCGGTCGAAAATGGCGAAGTCGCCACGGTACTGGTGAACAACTACTACTGGTTCGCCTTGCAGCGTGAGAAAGGCCAGCTCGATTCGAAACTGCATTACTTCACGGGCGGCGACGTCGGCGGGCTGATCACTGTTTCCAGCGCCGCCGTGCTGAAATCCAGCAAGCACCCCAAAGAAGCCCAGCAATTCCTCGCGTACATGGCGAGCGAAGAAGGCCAACGCGTGATCACCCAGACCACTGCCGAATACCCGCTGCATAAAGGCATGGCGTCGGATCGCGGTCTCAAGCCGTTCAGCGAGCTTGAAGCGCCGAACGTCACGCCAGCCGACCTCGGCAATGCGGAACAAGCCTTGGACCTGGAACGTGACGTTGGCTTGAATTGATGAGTGCATCGTTATCCGCCCCCGCCGCGCACGAGGGCTACGTGCCACGGCGTAAGCGGCCCTCGATCTGGCTGCTGCTGCCGGTTGTGCTGCTGGTGTTTCTCAGCCTGTTGCCGCTGGCGTATGTCGGACTCAAGACCTGGCAGGCTGGCTGGGCCGAGGCACTGCATCTACTGTGGCGGCCTTATGTGTTCGGGCTGTTGCGCAATACCTTGGCACTGATGGTCGGCGTGACACTGGCCTGCGGCGTGATCGGCCTGTCGCTGGCCTGGTTGCTGGAGCGCAGCAATCTGCCAGGGCGGCGCTTGTGGGGCGTGATCCTGTGCTTACCGTTCGCGGTGCCAGCGTTTGTCAGCAGTTTTACCTGGGTCTCGCTGAGCGCTCACTTCGAAGGTTTGGGCGGGGCGATCCTGGTGATGACCCTGTCCAAATATCCGCTGATCTTTCTGCCGGTGGCGGCGACACTGCGCAATCTCGATCCGTCCCTTGAAGAGTCCGCCCGAACCCTCGGGCAGAATCGCTGGGGCGTATTTTTCAGGATTACCCTACCGCTGCTCTGGCCGTCACTGCTTGCCGGCTCGCTGCTGATTGCGCTGCATATGCTGGTGGAATTCGGCGCCCTGTCGATCATCGGCCTGCAAACCTTCACCACAGCGATCTATCAGCAGTTCGAGCTGGAATTCAGCAACGCCAACGCAGCCATGCTTTCTGCAGTGTTGCTGGCTCTGTGCCTGATGCTGCTGTGGCTTGAGTTACGGGTTCGCGGCAAGGGTCGACATGTTCGTACCGGCCAGGGTGCAGCGCGCCATGCAGAACAAGTCAGGCTGGGGCCTTGGGCGGCCGCCGGGCAATTTTATTGCCTGGCACTGGCGATCGTCGGCAGCGGCATTCCCCTGGGGATGTTGGCGTACTGGTTGGCGGTGGGCTCGTCGGCTGCGTTTCCGGTGGCTGCGATCAGCGAGGCGCTGCTGTCGTCTCTGGCGCTTTCTCTCGGCGGGGCAGCCTTGTGCCTGGTGCTGGCCGTGCCGGTGGGGTTGCTGGTGGTGCGTTACAAAGGCCCATTGGCGATGTGGGCCGAGCGCTTGCCATATCTGCTGCATGCACTGCCAGGCCTGGTGATTGCGCTGACCCTGGTGTATTTCGCCCTGCACTATGTGCCGGCGCTGTACCAGACGTCGGCGTTGCTGCTGATCGCCTATGCGTTACTGTTTCTGCCGCTGGCTCAGGCGCCGATTCGCACCGCGCTGAACAAGGCTGCGCCGCAGCTGGAAGAAGCGGCTCGCACATTGGGGGCGTCGTCCTTCAGCGCATTTTGCCGGGTGACCTTACCGATTATTTTCCCGGCGCTGGGCGCAGCATTTGCGCTGGTGTTTCTGGATGCGATGAAGGAACTGACGGCGACGCTCTTGCTGAGCCCGACCGGGCTCAATACGCTGGCGACGGAGGTTTGGGCGCATACCGCGAATGTGGAATTTGCGGCGGCGGCGCCCTATGCGGCGTTGTTGATTTTGGTGTCGGGGTTGCCGGTTTATTTGCTAACGACGCGGATGTATTTGGGCCGCTGATAAAGCGAAAGATCGCAGCCTGCGGCAGCTCCTACAGGGAAATGTATATTCCTGTGTAGGAGCTGCCGCAGGCTGCGATCTTTTGATCTTTAGGAAATCAGGCCCTGAACTGCCCCAGGCTCGCCTTCAACTGCGCCGCCAAGCCATCCAGCACCTTGCCGCTGGCCGTGGTTTCCACCACCGCCTGAGCTGCCTTCTCAGCCTGTACATGAATCGTCTCAACCCGACCCCGCACCGCTTGCGCGCCTTGTGCCTGATGCGCCGCTGCCTGAGTCGCCAGGCCAATCGCCGCATGCACTTGCTCAACCGATGCCTGCACCGACTGCTGCAACCGCGCGCTGTCACGCAGCACCAGCAAACCTTCGCTGGCCTGACGTCCGGCCTGACCAATCGCTGCCACCGCCTCACGTGCGCCTTGCTGCAAGGCAACGATGTGCGCCTGAATATCGCCAGTAGAGCTTTGCGTCTTGCTCGCCAACGCCCGCACTTCGTCAGCCACCACCGCAAATCCGCGCCCTGTCTCACCGGCACGCGCCGCTTCGATGGCCGCGTTCAGCGCCAGCAAGTTGGTTTGCTCGGCGATCCCGTGAATCACCGTCAGCACTACTTCAATCTGTTCACTCTGCTGCGCCAGTCGCTCGATGACTTTCGCCCCGGTATCAACCTGCCCGGCCAGCGCTTCGATCAGGCTGCCGACTTTCGCCGAGGTCCGGGTGTTTTCATCGGTGGCCGAACGAATGTCCACCACCTGCTTCAATGCCGCCTGCATGGCGTTGCTTTCTGACTGAGCATCATCAGCCATCTGCGACAAGGCACGCAGGCTCTCGGCCACTTCATCGCGCTGCATGCCCGCCGCCTTGTCGGCCCCGGCGTTGCGCAGGGTCATGGCACCAATCTCCACACCGGTACGCTGAGCCACATCGCCAGCCTCACGCACGATCGGCTGCAACTTATCCACAAAGCGATTGACCGCCGAGGCCATGTCGCCGATTTCATCTTTGCTGTTGATCTGCACACGCTTGGTCAGGTCGCCCTCGCCTGCCGCCAGGTCATCCATCGCGGCAATCAGCATTTTCAGGCGATTGACAACACGACGCCCCAACACCACGGCCAGCAACAGCAACACGCCGCAACCGACCAGCGCCAGGCCCATACCGATGCGCCAGCGCAACGTGGCCGCCGCTTCCTGCACGGTACTGGTCGTGTTGGCTTTCATGTCAGCGGCGGTGGATTGTGCCGATTGCAGACGCGCGCGCATCGCCGTGGCGCTGTCAGCGGCCGCGCCTTTGAGGCTGTCGCCGACCAGTTGATCACTGCTGGCGATCAACGCCGAGAAGCGCTTGTCGAGGGCCGCCAGATCGGTTTCCACCGAGGCGGTCGAGACGCCCATCAGGACCTTGCCAATCTCCACGCCATTGGGGTTGATCGAGGCTTCGATATAGAAGACCGATGGGTCGTTCTTCGCCGCATCCAGCACTTTGTCCAGCGCTCGCTCGCCCTGCCCTTTTTCCAAAAGCGCCTTGTTGATCGGATTGTCCCGATTGAGGTAGCGCGTCAGGTGCTGGCCCGTGGCGTCGTCATAGACCACGAACAATACGTTGGGATTGCGCTGAGCCCGGCGGGCGAATTCGGAAAGGGTTGGAACGTCGCTGTCCCACATGGCGCGGGGTGCGACCGAGGCCAGAAGTTGCGCCATATCATTGGCGGAATCTTTCAGGTCTTTTTCCAGCGTTGTACGCAACTGCGCCTGCTCCTCCTCCAACCGCGAGGACAAACCGGTCGTGAGCCGCTGCCGAGTGCTGGTGGAAAGACTATCGAGGCTCGACGTGACTTCGCGTCCCGCCTGCTCAAGCTCGCCAGAGAGTTTTTGACTGTCCGCACCCAGGCGCACACCGAGATCGGCTTCCAGTGCAGTCACTGTGCTCCGGGTCAGAGCAACAGCCACCAGCACCTGCACCAAAAGGGCGATACCAAGGGTAACGAACACAGGCCGCAACAAACGGCTTTGTAACAGGGAGAGAACGGCCGACACTTAAAATCCCTCTGCATTGACGCCATTAAATTGATGGCTCGCCAGGAAGCGATGCTCTTAATGAAGAACACAGCAAGGGTCGTGCCGTCCAACAGGCATAAACGACAAAGGGCCCGATTAAGGGCCCTTTGTGTTTTACATCAATGACTTATTAAGCGAACGGGTGACGCAAAACGATGGTTTCGTTGCGGTCCGGGCCCGTCGAAATAATGTCAATCGGCGCACCGACCAACTCTTCGACGCGTTTGATGTAGTTGCGAGCCGCTTGCGGCAGCTCTTCCAGGGTCTTGGCACCGACGGTGGATTCGGTCCAGCCTGGCATCTCTTCGTACACCGGCTCCAGGCCGATGTAGCTGTCGGCGTCAGTCGGTGCGTCGATCACTGCGCCGTCCTGGTTCTTGTAGCCAACACAGATGTTGATGGTTTCCAGACCGTCCAATACGTCCAGCTTGGTCAGGCACAGGCCCGAGATGCTGTTGACGTCGATAGCGCGACGCAGGATGACGGCATCGAACCAGCCGCAACGACGGGCGCGACCGGTAGTAGCACCGAATTCGTGGCCACGCTTGGCCAGGAACGCGCCCACATCGTCGAACAGCTCAGTCGGGAACGGACCCGACCCAACGCGAGTGGTATAGGCCTTGGTGATGCCGAGGATGTAATCCAGGTACATCGGACCAAAACCCGAACCGGTGGCGATGCCGCCCGCGGTGGTGTTGGAGCTGGTGACGTACGGGTAGGTACCGTGGTCGATGTCCAGCAGGGAGCCTTGGGCGCCTTCGAACATGATGTCTTTGCCAGCGCGACGCAGCTCGTGCAGCTCAGCGGTGACGTCAAGCATCATCGGCTTCAGCAGCTCGGCGTATTCCATGCACTCATCAAGTGTCTTCTGAAAGTCGATCGCTGGTTCTTTGTAGTAATTGACCAGTACGAAGTTGTGGTAATCCAGCAGCTCGCCCAGCTTGGCGGCGAAACGCTCACGATGGAACAGGTCACCGATGCGCAGACCGCGACGCGCAACCTTGTCTTCGTACGCCGGGCCGATGCCACGACCGGTAGTACCGATCTTCAGCTCGCCACGGGCCTTTTCACGGGCCTGGTCCAGCGCTACGTGGTAGGACAGGATCAGCGGGCAGGAAGGGCTGATACGCAGGCGCTCACGCACCGGCACGCCTTTCTCTTCCAGCTTGATGATTTCCCGCAGCAGAGCGTCGGGTGCAACCACCACGCCGTTGCCGATCAGGCACTGCACGCCTTCGCGCAGCACGCCCGACGGAATCAGGTGCAAGACGGTTTTTTCGCCGTCGATCACCAGGGTGTGGCCAGCGTTGTGGCCACCCTGGTAGCGCACTACGGCGGCAGCATGTTCGGTCAGCAGATCAACGATCTTGCCTTTGCCCTCATCACCCCATTGGGTGCCCAGGACTACGACATTCTTACCCATAACACTTGTCCTCATTCGCGCAAACTTGGTGCCGGCAGCCGCCGGCGGGAAAACTCAAGAAGCCAGCGGCAATATTTGCCAAAGCCCGTTCTGCTGAATCAATTGCCGGTCGCAGTCCGCTTCACGGGCGGCGGCCAAAGGTTGCCCAGGCAAAGCCTGAACGACACGCTGACCCTCACTGCGCAACTGGCAAACCTGCTGCCAGAGTGCCGCATCCGTACTGTCAGGCATCCAGATACCGCCAGACGGTAGCTCGATCTCAGCACGCCCCAGGGTCACCAGGGTTTTCAAATCGGTAGAGAAACCAGTTGCCGGACGTGCACGACCGAAGTCCGCACCAATGTCGTCGTAACGACCGCCCTGAGCAATCGACTGACCAACACCCGGGACGAACACGGCGAACACCACACCGGTGTGGTAGTGGTAGCCGCGCAACTCGCCCAGATCGAAGTAAAGCGGTAACTCCGGGAAACGCACGGACAGACGTTCGGCAATCGCCAGCAAGTCGTCCAGAGCCGCCAGAACCGGCGCCGGCGCATTCGCCAGTCGCTCGCGTGCAGCGCGCAATACTTCGCGGCCGCCACACAAATCGACCAACGCCCGCAGCATGCCCGACAGATCGGCAGGCAAGCCCTCGGTCAGGGTAATGACCTCGTCGATGGCCTTGCGTTGCAACGCATCGAACAATTGTTGTTCAACTTCACCGGACAAACCGGCAGCGCGGGCCAGCCCACGGTAGATACCGACATGACCGAGGTCCATGTGCACGTCCGGCACATCGGCCAGCTGCAGCATGGCCAGCATCAGGCTGATGACTTCCACGTCGCTGCTCGGGCTGGCATCGCCGTACAACTCGGCACCCAGTTGAATCGGGCTGCGCGAGGACGACAAGGCACGCGGCTGCGCATGCAGCACGCTACCGGCATAGCACAGACGGCTCGGGCCTTCGCGACGCAGGGTGTGCGCATCAATGCGCGCCACTTGCGGCGTGATGTCGGCACGGAAACCCATCTGCCGACCCGATTGCGGGTCAATAACCTTGAAGGTACGCAGATCGAGGTCCGAGCCCGCGCCGGTCAGCAGGGATTCCAGGTACTCGATATGGGGAGTCACGACAAACTCGTAACCCCAGCTCTGGAACAGATCCAACACCTGACGACGCGCTACTTCAATGCGCGCCGCTTCTGGTGGCAGTACTTCTTCGATGCCATCTGGCAGCAGCCAGCGGTCTACCGTTGCCATTACGCCATTCCCCTATGATCCGGGCGGCAAGCCTGTGGGCGAGCCTTGAGTGAAGCAGAAAATGATCGGTCCATGTGCATAAACCACGCGCATGAACGACGGGGCGAAAAGCCTGAAACCGGCTTCGCCAACCACTTTCCTCGAAAAACCTGTCGAGCTATTCAACTCGATGTCTTGCAACAACAGCAATCAAACGTGCAGACGCAAAAAAGCCGGGAATTTCCCGGCTGCCGCATCATACACACGTTTTCCCAAAGGATCACCCCGCCCGAGGTTTTAGCCGCCAGGCGGGGGATGATTCAGGTCAACGCCGTATCAAGGTTTGGCTTTTTCCAGGTAATGGAAGAAGTCGCTGCTTGGGTCCAGGACCATGACGTCGGATTTGTTCGCGAAGCTTTCACGGTAGGCACGCAGGCTACGGTAGAAACTGTAGAACTCCTGGTCCTGGCCGTAGGCCTTGGAGTAGATCGCAGCTGCCTGGGCATCACCATCACCGCGAACTTCTTCGGATTCACGATAGGCTTCAGCCAGCAGCACGCGGCGTTGACGATCGGCGTCGGCACGGATGCCTTCTGCCAGCTCGTTACCCTTGGCGCGATGCTCGCGAGCTTCACGCTCACGCTCTGAACTCATGCGCTCGAACACGCTGCGGTTCACTTCTTTCGGCAGGTCGATAGCCTTGACCCGAACATCGACCACTTCAATGCCCAGCTCTTTTTCCGCCATCTTGTTCAGCGACGCAGTGATATCGGTCATCAGCGCATCACGCTCACCGGAAACCACTTCGTGCAACGTGCGCTTACCGAACTGGTCACGCAGGCCCGATTCCAGACGGCGGGAAAGGCGCTCGTCAGCAATCTGCTTGAGGCCGGACGTCGCGGTGTAGAAGCGCTCGGCATCTTTCACGCGCCACTTGGCGTAGGCATCAACCATGACAGCTTTCTTTTCCAGCGTCAGGAAGCGTTGTGTCGGTGCATCCAGCGTCATCAGGCGTGCGTCGAATTTACGCACCTGGTTCACGTAAGGCACTTTCACATGCAGACCCGGCTGAACATCAGCCTGGACCACGCGACCGAACTGCAGCAACACCGCTCGCTCGGTCTGAGCCACGATGTAGAAGCAGTTCCAGGCAGCGATTGCCACGACGACGCCGACAATAAGGGCGATCAGCGATTTATTGCTCATCAGCGACTCTCCCTGGTACGTGCTTGCTGTTGCTGCAGGTCAGCTGCCGTACGTACATTCGCTTCATTGCCGGTGGCTGCCGCGCCGGTCACCGGAGTGCTGGTGCTGCGACCACTTTCGACCATCTTGTCCAGCGGCAAATAGAGCAGATTGCTCTGGCCATTCTTGTTGCCGGTCACGAGAACCTTGCTGGTATTGCTGAAGACTTCCTGCATGGTGTCCAGGTACAGACGCTGACGGGTAACCTCAGGCGCCTTGCGGTACTCGGCAACCAGTTTGGTGAAGCGATCAGCCTCACCCTTGGCGCGCGAGACGGTTTCGTCACGGTAACCATTGGCATCTTCAAGGATGCGCTGGGCCTGACCACGGGCTTCCGGCACGACGCCGTTAGCGTAGGTTTCAGCCTGGTTGCGCGAACGCTGCTCGTCTTCACGGGCGCGGATCACGTCATCGAAGGCTTCCTGTACTTCACGCGGTGCGGCTGCGCTCTGCACGTTGACCTGAGTGACCGTGATACCCGTGCGATAGGTATCCATGAAGCGTTGCAGACGCTCCTTGATTTCACTGGCCATCAATTCACGACCTTCGGTCAGCACCTGATCCATCGCGGTGGAACCCACTACATGGCGCAGAGCACTTTCGGTCGCGTGCTGCAGGCTGATTTCCGGCTGATCAACGCTCAGCACGAAGTCCTGCAGGTTGCTGATCTTGTACTGCACGGTCAGCGGCACTTCGACGATGTTCTCGTCTTCAGTCAGCATTTGACCCTGCTTGGTGTAGGCACGCTCACGCGTGACGTTTTCCAGGTACTTGCGGTCGATCGGCGGGAAATAAATGTTCAAACCCGGGCCGACGGTTTCGTAGTACTTGCCGAAGCGCAGCACCACGGCTTGCTCCTGCTCGTCGACCACGTAGACCGCGCTGTACAGCCACACGGCCGCTAACACGACCAGGCCGATGCCGAGCAGGCCACCAAAGCCGCCACTCCTGCCCGGACCACCGCCGTCATCACCGCGTTTCTTACCACCACCGAACAACCCGTTCAGGCTTTCCTGCAGCTTTCGGAAGGCCTCGTCGAGATCCGGTGGTCCCTTGCGGTCGCCGTTATTGCGGCGTTTGCCACCCCAAGGATCCTGATTATTCGAGTTGCCACCCGGCTCATTCCAAGCCATAGCGCTCTCCATCTGATAAAGCAAAGACGCACCCACGGCGCGCCGACCAATGCTACAGAATGCCTGTCACCACGGCACAACCGCTTTCTCAGGCTTTTATTGCAAAGTGTGTTGCTCGATGAATTCCGTCGGCACAACGCCTTCACGGCTGACCAGTCGATTGAGCTCCGAGCGCGGCAATCGAACGGCCAGCAAGCTGACACCTTCTTCGTCGTGTTCTTCTTTCTGTACCGCGCCCAGTTCAAAAAACTGTGCACGCAGTCGCGCAAAACGCTGAGGCAAGCGCAAGGTACCCACAAACAATTCACTGCCGAGCAACTCGGCAATGGCTTGCTCAAGCAATTCCAGACCACTGCCATCACGCGCCGACAGCCACACCCGTTGGGGCTTGCCGTTTTCGTCACGCTGGATTTGTGGCTCAACGCCTTCAAGCAAATCGAGTTTGTTATAGACCTCGAGGATCGGCAAGTCCTGGGCTCCGATCTCGCCCAGCACCACCATCACCTGCTCGATCTGCAACATGCGATCCGGTTCGGCCGCATCGATCACGTGCAACAGCAGGTCTGAGTTGCTCGACTCTTCGAGCGTAGACCGAAATGCCTCGACCAATTTGTGGGGCAAGTGGCGTATGAAACCCACAGTGTCGGCCAGGACAATCGGCCCCAGGTCGTCCAGTTCCAGACGGCGCAAGGTTGGGTCCAGCGTTGCAAACAACTGGTCAGCCGCGTACACGTCGGACTTCGTCACATTATTGAAGAGCGTGGATTTGCCGGCGTTGGTATACCCCACCAGGGATACGGTAGGAATATCCGCTCGCGAACGGCCGCGTCGCGACTGTTCGCGCTGACTGCGCACTTTTTCCAGCCGGCCCTTGATCTGTCGCAGGCGAACCCGCAGCAAACGGCGGTCGGTTTCCAGCTGGGTTTCACCCGGGCCACGCATACCGATACCGCCACCCTGACGTTCAAGGTGAGTCCAGCCACGAACCAGCCGGGTGCTCATGTGGTCAAGCTGGGCCAGTTCTACCTGGAGCTTGCCTTCATGGGTACGGGCGCGTTGGGCGAAAATATCCAGAATCAGACCGGTACGGTCGATCACGCGACACTCGAAAACACGTTCGAGGTTACGTTCCTGACTGGGCGTGAGGATGTGATTGAAGATGACCAGATCTGCCTTTTCGGCATGGACCAGGTCGCGTAGCTCCTCGACCTTGCCGCTGCCAATCAGGTATTTGGCGGTTGGCCGATGACGCGGCACGTTAAAAAACGCAACGGTCTCGGCGCCAGCCGAATTAGCCAACTCCTGAAACTCCTGCGGATCTTCGCGCGCCTCAGGGTCCTGTCCATCCAAGTGAACGAGGATCACTCGCTCACCACCACCGTGGCGCTCAAAGAACAAAGGAGACTCCTATCAGGCGTTACCTGGCTCAGCGTCACCAGCTTCGGATTCGGTTGCGCTAGGCAGACGAATTGGACGAACCGGCACCACTGTAGAGATAGCGTGTTTGTAAACCATCTGGCTGACGGTGTTCTTCAGCAGGATAACGAACTGGTCGAAAGATTCGATCGTACCTTGCAGTTTGATCCCGTTGACCAGATAGATGGACACCCCAACTTTCTCTTTACGTAAAGTATTCAAGTAAGGGTCTTGTAGCGAATGCCCTTTTGACATGTGCCGCACTCCTTTAAGGATTCAATATAAAAAAATAGGTAAACAGATGGCTTTGGCCGCCCCACCCCCAAGGATAGACGGCAATTGCAAGGACTCACCTCAATATGGAGATGGCCCCCAGGTATTTCAAGGCGCGCGGCAGATTGTCGCAATCCAGGCTGTCCAGCCAGTGTAAATCAGCCCAACTGCGCAGCCAGGTGAACTGGCGCTTTGCCAATTGGCGCGTGGCAATAATTCCACGCTCCTGCATCTCGGCTGACGTCAGCTTGCCATCCAGGTAGTCCCAGACTTGTCGGTAGCCTACCGCACGTATCGACGGCAACCCGGAATGCAGGTCACTTCGCTTACGCAGGGCTACGACCTCGTCGATGAATCCCTGTTCCAACATTAATGTGAATCTTTGTTTAATTCGGTCATGCAATACCTGACGATTTGCCGGAGCAATAGCCAAGTTCGCGACAGTATAGGGCAATTGTTGCAGTCCCGAAGCGGCTGCTTCAGTACTTTGCGCAGATTGTTGCAAGCGTAGCGCGGTCATGCTCTGACCGCTGACGCGATAAACTTCCAGTGCTCGACTAAGTCGCTGGGGATCGTTCGGATGAATGCGTGCCGCCGATACCGGATCGATTGCCGCCAATTGCTCATGCAGGGCTTGCCAGCCAAGGCGTGCAGCCTCTTCTTCAATCTGCGCACGAACCTCTGGATCAGCGGCCGGCATGTCCGCCAGACCTTCGACCAAAGCCTTGTAATAGAGCATTGTACCGCCCACCAACAGCGGAATTTTTCCCCGTGCGGTGATATCGGCCATGGCTTCGAGCGCGTCACGGCGGAAATCCGCGGCCGAATAGCTCTCTGCCGGGTCGAGGATATCGATCAGACGGTGCGGAAATTCGGCCAGAATGTCTTTTGAAGGTTTGGCGGTACCGATGTCCATGCCACGGTAAACCAGCGCCGAATCGACGCTGATCAACTCGCAAGGCAGGACTTTGGTGAGCTCGATGGCCAAGTCGGTCTTGCCCGCTGCGGTCGGGCCCATCAGGAAAATCGCAGGTGGGAGCTGGCTCATCAACGACCGCGCAGGAACAGTTTGTCCAGATCGTCCAGGCCCAGTTGGGTCCAGGTCGGTCGGCCATGGTTACATTGTCCGCTGCGCTCGGTGTTTTCCATGTCGCGCAACAGGCCGTTCATTTCTGGCAGAGCCAGGCGTCGATTCGCCCGAATCGCGCCGTGACAGGCCATCGTGCCGAGCAGTTCGTTCAGGTGAGCCTGAATCCGGTCACTCGTGCCGTACTCCATCAGGTCCGCGAGCACATCACCCACCAGTCGATTGGCTTCAGCCTGCTTGAGCAATGCCGGAATCTGCCGGATGGCCAGGGTTTCCGGGCCCAGGCGCTGCAATTCGAAGCCCAGACGCTGGAACCAGGCGACGTGCTCCTCGGCGCAATCGGCTTCACGCTGACTGACCGCCAGGGACTCCGGCACCAACAGTGGCTGGCCGCTCAGACCTTCGCTGGCCATGGCAATCTTCAGGCGTTCGTACATGATCCGCTCGTGAGCGGCGTGCATGTCCACCAACACCAGACCCTGGGCATTTTCCGAAAGAATGTAGATGCCCTTGAGTTGCGCCAGCGCATAACCCAGCGGCGGAATGTCGTCCTGCCCGGCCGGCAGAGCGACGGCGTTGGCTTCGGGCAACGGCGCAAAAAACTCACGATAGGCAGCCTGGGCTTCAGCCACCGGCACGCCTGACTGAGGCCGTGGCGTGTATTGATACTGATAACCGGCGCCAGCGCCCGAGCCCGCCGTCGTATTGAACGACGGTTGTGCCTGCGGCTGCTCCAGCAACGTATTGGCGGCCAGGCGCATTTCGCCCTGAGGACCGAATTCGCCAGCATCGATGCCGCTCGGTCGAACAATGGCCGTCGCGACGGGCGCCGCCAAATGGTCTTCCGGCCGCACATCGCCCAAGGCGCGGTGCAAGGTGCCATAGAGGAAATCGTGAACCATGCGACCGTCACGGAAGCGAACTTCGTGCTTGGTCGGGTGCACGTTGACGTCGACCCCGGCCGGGTCGACTTCGAAGAACAGCACAAACGTCGGATGCCGGCCATTGAACAGCACGTCGCGATAAGCCTGGCGCACCGCGTGGGCCACCAGTTTGTCGCGCACGGCTCGGCCGTTCACAAAGAAATACTGCAAGTCCGCCTGGCTGCGGTTAAACGTCGGCAAGCCAACCCAGCCCCACAAATGCAGACCATTACGTTCAATTTCGATCGGCAGCGCCTGCTCGAGGAACCCCGAACCACAAATCGCTGCCACTCGCCGGGCACGGGCTGCGTCATCGTGAGCCTCGTGCAGGCTGAGGATCGTTTTGCCGTTGTGGCGCAGATGGAACGCCACGTCGAAGCGGGCCAGCGCCAGGCGCTTGATCACTTCTTGCAGGTGATCGAATTCGGTTTTTTCGGTCTTGAGGAATTTGCGCCGCGCCGGGGTGTTGAAGAACAGGTCACGGACTTCCACCGAAGTGCCCACCGGATGGGCTGCCGGCTGCACGCGCGGCGCCATGTCCCGGCCTTCAGTCTCGACCTGCCAGGCCTGATCGGCATCGCGGGTCCGGGACGTCAGGGTCAGGCGAGCAACCGAACTGATCGACGCCAGTGCTTCACCGCGAAACCCCAGGCTCATGACCTGCTCGAGGTCTTCCAGGTTGCGAATCTTGCTGGTGGCGTGACGCGCCAGGGCCAGCGGCAGGTCATCGGCGGAAATGCCACTGCCGTCGTCGCGCACCCGCAGCAGCTTGACACCGCCCTGCTCCACGTCGACATCGATGCGCCGGGCGCCGGAGTCCAGGCTGTTTTCCAGCAGCTCCTTGATAACCGAAGCCGGGCGCTCAACCACTTCGCCGGCGGCAATCTGGTTCGCCAGTCGCGGGCTGAGCAGCTCGATACGAGACGTGTTGGTCAGCACCTGGCTCATTGTTTGGCCGCCAGCTCAGCGCCGGGAATGGTCAGCGTCTGACCGATTTTCAGCTCATCGCTTGTCAGGTTGTTGGCGCTGCGCAAGGTGGCTGGGGACACCTGATAACGCACGGCGATCATCGCCAGGGTCTCGCCCGGGCTTACGCGATGGTCACGCGGGCCCTGGGCGATCTTGCCGGAATCACGCAGCCAGGCAATGTAGGTGCCTGGCGGCGGATTCTGCTGGAAGAACTGGCGAACACCGGCGCTGATCGAACGTGCCAGCGCCTGCTGGTGGCTCGCCGCCGACAGTTTCGAGGCTTCGTTGGAGTTGGAGATGAAGCCGGTTTCCACCAGGATCGACGGAATGTCCGGCGATTTCAGCACCATGAACCCGGCCTGCTCCACCCGTTGTTTGTGCAACGGCGTGACCCGGCTGATGTTGCTCAAGACCTTTTGGCCAACGTCCAGGCTCGAAGTCAGGGAAGCGGTCATCGACAGGTCGAGCAGCACGCCGGCCAGCATGCGGTCCTTGTCGTCGAGGCTGACGCTGCCAGCACCACCGATCAAGTCGGAACGGTTTTCGCTGTCGGCCAGCCAACGGGCGGTTTCCGAGGTGGCGCCGCGATCGGACAAAGCGAACACCGACGCACCGAAGGCTGCCGCAGACGGCGCGGCGTCGGCATGGATCGAGACGAACAGGTCTGCGCCTTTCTTGCGGGCGATTTCAGTACGGCCACGCAGCGGGATGAAGTAGTCGCCGGTGCGGGTCAGTTCGGCGCGGTAGCCTTTCATGCCGCTGACCTGGCGCTGCAACTCACGGGCGATGGCCAAAACCACGTCTTTCTCATGCTGGCCGCGAGAGCCCGAGGCGCCCGGGTCTTCGCCGCCGTGGCCGGCGTCGATCACCACAATGATGTCGCGCTTGCCGGCCGGTGCAGGCGGCAGCTTGACCGCTGGCTCTACCGGGGTGACCGGCACCGGGGCCACCGTCGCGACGTTGGTCGGCGGCGGGATAGGCGCGGCGTCGGCGGCGTTATCGAACAGATCGACCACCAGGCGATTGCCGTACTGGGCGTTCGGCGCCAAGGTAAAACTCTTCGGTGTGACGGCTTTTTTCAGGTCGATGACTACCCGCAGGTCAGTCGGCGTGCGCTGAGCCGAGCGCATCGCCGTGATCGGGGTATTCGAGGTATTGACGTTCAACGGCGCACCCAGGGTCGCGCCGTTGATGTCGATAACCAACCGATCCGGGGCGGTCAGGGTGAAGACGCTGTGCTGGACAGGCCCGGTCAGGTCAAACACCAGCCGTGTGTTGTCCGGCGCCCGCCACAGGCGAACACTGTTGACCTTTGTCTCGGCCACAGCGTCGACGGTCACCGCCAGAAACAACACCCCTACGGCAGCAACCAACGCGCGAAAGCGCATACCTAACCCCATCATTTATTTGGATTCCAATGCCAAAGCGGCACACCACGACTCGCCACGCGAGCCTTGGGGCAAAATTTTCAGCGAACGCCCGCTGTCATGCGGGCTAATGGTAATGGTCAGGTCGGGCTTTGGCAAAAAGCCTGCACCCTTACGGGGCCATTCGATCAGGCACAGCGCGTCGTCTTCGAAGTAGTCGCGGATACCGAGGTACTCCAGCTCTTCAGGATCGACCAACCGATAAAGATCGAAATGGAAGGCCCGGATGCTGCCGATCTCGTAAGGCTCGACCAGCGTAAAGGTCGGGCTTTTGACCGCGCCCACATGACCCAGGCCGCGGATGATGCCTCGGGAAAGCGTGGTTTTCCCCGCCCCCAGGTCCCCTTCGAGAAAAATCAGACCGTGCCCTTCGGTTGTTTGTGCGATGCGTGCGCCAAATGCAGTCATCGCCTCTTCATCAGCCAGGTACAGGGTTACTTCAGACACGGTGCTTGCTCCTCCAACAACTGACGAATGGCTGGGATCAGATCACTGGCCGCCAGCCCACGGCCCGATTTACCTTCTTGTGCGCCCGCATTGGCGTGCAACCAGACCGCCAGGCAAGCCGCGTCGAACGCGTCCATGCCTTGGGCCAGCAAAGCGCCGACCAGACCGGCCAGCACATCGCCCAATCCGGCGGTGGCCATGGCCGGGTGCCCCTGATGACACAACGCCAGGCGCCCATCGGGGCTGGCGATCAAGCTGCCGGCACCTTTCAATACCACTACCGCTGTATATTTTTTGCTCAATGCATGCGCTGCCGCAGGACGATCAGCCTGAACGTCGGCGGTACTCATACCGAGCAATCGCGCCGCTTCGCCTGGATGCGGGGTCATCACGCAATCCTTGGGCAGGCTCACCTGTTCTTCGGCCAGCATATTCAGCGCATCGGCGTCCCAGACTTGCGGCAGTGGCGCATTGGCCGCCGCCGACAACAGACTGCGCCCCCAGGCAGCCTGCCCCAAGCCTGGACCGACCACCAGTACAGAAACCTTTTGAAGCAGTCCCATCAATTGATTGGCCGAAGACGTTCCCAACACCATGGCCTCGGGAATTCTGGCCAGCGCGGCAGGAACATGTTCGCTGCGGGTGGCCACGGACACCATGCCCGCACCACTGCGCAGCGCACTTTGCGCACTCAGCAGGATCGCGCCGCCGAAGCCGTGATCACCGCCGATCAGCAATACATGACCGAACTTGCCTTTATGTGACGTGGGCGCCCGAGGGGCAAGTCGCGCAAGATTGCCAACCGTCAGTCGGCGAGCGCTGATGGCCGCACCGTCAAGCACCTGCGGATCAGCGTGCAGGTCATTGAAAACCAGTTCACCAACCACGTCCGCCGCATCACCGGTGAACAGCCCCAGCTTCAAACCGATGAAGGTGACGCTCAAGTCGGCGCGCACCGCAGCGCCCAGGATACGACCGGTATCGGCACACAGCCCGGAAGGGATGTCCACCGCCGCAACCGGCAACCCACAGCCGTTGATCGCGGCAATGGCGTTGGCGTATGGCGCTCGCACCGCTCCCGTCAGACCGGTGCCGAGCAAGGCATCCAGCACAACGCCACGCAACTCGGATTGAGCGGTCCAGGCCTCGATGGAGACTTTTTCGGACACGGCCTCGGCGTGCGCCAACGCCGCGTCGCCCTGCAAACGTTGGGGTTCCCCAACCGCCAGCACCCGAACCGTCCAGCCGGCCCGCTGGGCCAGCACCGCCACCAGATAACCGTCACCGGCATTGTTGCCGTGGCCGGTCAGCACACTCAATTCCTGCGCCGTTGGCCACTGACGGACCAACGCACGCCAGGTTGCTCGTGCTGCGCGGTGCATCAATTCGAAGCCCGGCGTGCCAGCCGCGATCAGGCTCGCATCCAGCCCTCGGACTTGCGCGGCGCTGTACAGCGCGTCGGGTAAATCATCTTTAGTGTGCGGCATGCGTCTTCGGGCTCCGATGTCTGGCAGAATTATACGCATCTCAGCTCCGGTTTCTCTCGTCTCATGCCCGCTATTAACACAGACCTGCCCGCCCTCGCCCAATCCATCAAGGACTGGGGCCGCGAGCTGGGCTTTCAGCAAGTCGGCATCAGCGGCCTCGACCTCGCCGAGCATGAGCAGCACCTGGAACGCTGGCTCGCGGCCGGTTACCACGGCGAAATGGAATACATGGGCGCCCACGGCAGTAAACGCTCGCACCCGGAAGAACTGGTGCCGGGCACCCTCCGGGTGGTTTCCCTGCGCATGGACTACCTGCCGGGCGATACCGAAATGGCCAAGCGCCTGGGGCAACCGTCAAAAGCCTACGTCTCGCGTTATGCCTTGGGCCGCGACTACCACAAATTGATTCGTAAACGCGTGCAACAACTGGCCGAGAAGATTCAGGCTGTCATCGGCCCGTTCGGCTACCGCGCCTTCGTCGACAGCGCGCCGGTGCTGGAAAAGGCCATCGCTGAAAAGGCCGGTTTAGGCTGGATCGGCAAAAACACCCTGGTCTTGAATCGCAAGGCCGGCAGTTACTTCTTTCTCAGCGAACTGTTCGTCGATTTGCCGCTGCCGATTGACCCACCCCACGCCACCGAACACTGCGGCCGCTGCACGGCATGCCTGGACATCTGCCCGACCAACGCCTTCGTCGGCCCTTATGTGCTGGATGCCCGACGCTGCATCTCTTACCTGACCATCGAACTGAAAAGCGCGATTCCGGAGGAGTTGCGGCCATTGATCGGCAATCGGGTATTTGGCTGCGACGACTGTCAGATTGTCTGCCCGTGGAACCGCTTCGCCCGTCCGTCCGGGGAAAGCGACTTCAAGCCCCGGCACAACCTGGACAACGCCGAACTGGCCGAATTGTTCATGTGGGACGAGGACAAATTCCTCAGTAGCACCGAAGGCTCCCCGTTACGCCGCGCGGGTTACGAGCGCTGGCTGCGTAATCTGGCGGTAGGCCTGGGTAATGCACCGTCGAGCATTCCAGTGTTGGAAGCGCTGAAGGCACGGCGCGATTATCCGTCTGAACTTGTTCGCGAACACGTGGAGTGGGCCCTGAAACAACACGGACTCCTGTAGGAGCGAGCTTGCTCGCGATGGACGTTAACGATAACGCGTACTGTCTGGAAGAATGCGTCGCCTTCAAATTCATCGCGAGCAAGCTCGCTCCTACAGGGGACCGCGTCAGGCTTCGTCGTTGTAAACGAACTTCGGCATTTCCCAGTGGAAACGAATCGCCAGTAAACGCAGGAGGAAGCCGCCAAACAGGGTGATCAGAATCGCCTGTTCGCCAGGTAATTGCAGGTAGATGCAGAACATGTAACACCACGCGGCAGCGAACGAGACGCTGGCGTAGAGCTCGCGGCGGAAGATCAGCGGGATGTCGTTGCAGAAGATGTCGCGCAGAATGCCGCCGAAAACCCCGGTGATCACGCCACTGACCGAAGCCACCAACATGCCGTGGCCCATTTCCAGCGCGGTCATGCAGCCAATCAGTGTAAATGCCACCAGTCCTACGGCGTCGAGCACCAGAAACAGCGAGCGCAGGTGACGCATCCAGCGAGCGGTGAAGACGGTGAACATCGCCGCGACCGAGGTCAACACCAGGTATTCCGGGTGTTTGACCCAGGTCAGCGGGTAGTGACCCAGCAGCACGTCGCGCACCGAACCGCCCCCCAGGGCCGTGACGCAAGCGATCAGCACCACACCAAACCAATCCATGCCGCGACGACCGGCAGACAGGGCCCCCGTCATGGCTTCGGCCGTAATGGCGATCAGGTAAAGCATCAGCAACATGGTGGCGGTCCTTGCAGAAAGGCGCGCAGTCTACTCACTTCGCCGAAGCACCAAAAGAGGACGACTGTGACACAACTCCTGTAGGAGCTGCCGCAGGCTGCGATCTTTTGACTTTGCTTTTTTAAAACAAGATCAAAAGATCGCAGCCTGCGGCAGCTCCTACACAGGGACCGTAGTCCGCAATCAGAACTTGATGAAATGCTTGCGGTAGTGCTGCAGCTCTGCGATGGACTCGCGGATGTCGTCCAGGGCGAGGTGGGTGCTGCCCTTCTTGAAGCTGTCGCGCACGTCCGGCGCCCAACGTGCGGCCAACTCTTTAAGGGTCGAGACGTCGAGGTTGCGGTAGTGGAAGTAGCTTTCCAGGGATTTCATGTGGGTATAAAGGAAGCGACGGTCCTGGCAGATGCTGTTGCCGCAGATCGGCGACTTGCCCGTCGGCACCCATTGCTCCAGGAAAGCGATGGTTTGAGCCTCGGCTTCGGCCATGCTGATGCGACTGTCGCGAACCCGCTGGGTCAGGCCCGAGCCGCCGTGTTGACGGGTATTCCACTCGTCCATGCCCGCGAGGATTTCGTCGCTGTGATGAATAGCGATCACCGGACCTTCGGCCAAGGTGTTCAGATCACTGTCGGTGACAATGGTCGCCATCTCGATGATGACGTCGGTATCAGGGTTCAGACCGGTCATTTCCAGGTCGATCCAGATCAGATTCTGCGGGTTTTGCATTGTGTCGGCTCCTAGGCAATGCTGCGCAGTTTAGCCTAGAGAGGTGGCCGGGCGTGCTAAACTCGCGGCCGTTTTACCTAATCGCTGCATTCTTGATACGGAACACCCATGGCCAAACGCCAACTCAATCGTCGTCAAAACTGGCGCATCGAAAAGATTCAGGGCGAGCGCGCTGCCCGCGCCGCCAAACGCGAGTCCTCGGCTGTCGAGGCACTCGAAGGTGGCGATCTGGGTCCGGAACAGACGGGCCTGGTGATCGCGCACTTCGGTGTGCAGGTCGAGGTCGAAGCCCTCGATGGCGAATTGGCCGGCCAGGTGTTCCGCTGCCACTTGCGCGCCAACCTGCCTGCGCTGGTGACGGGCGATCAGGTGGTCTGGCGTGCCGGCAATCAGGGCATTGGTGTGATCGTGGCGCAACTGCCGCGCAAAACCGAACTCTGCCGCCCGGACAGCCGTGGCCAGCTCAAGCCGGTGGCGGCCAACGTCGACATGATTGTCATCGTCTTCGCGCCGCTGCCTGAGCCCCACGCCAACCTGATTGACCGCTATCTGGTCGCCGCCGAGCACGCAGGGATTCGTCCACTGCTGTTGCTTAACAAGTTCGACTTGATCGACGAGCAGAACGCCCCGGCGCTGAATGCCTTGCTGGCGGTTTACCGCACACTGGGCTACCCGGTGCTGGAAGTGTCAGCCCACCACGGCAACGGCATGGAGCAATTGCAGGAGCAACTGGACGGACGCATCAGCGTGTTCGTCGGTCAGTCTGGTGTCGGCAAGTCCTCGCTGGTCAACAGCCTGCTGCCTGAAGTCGAAACCCGTGTCGGCCCGTTGTCCGAGCTGTCCGGTCAAGGCACACACACCACCACGACCGCGCGGTTGTTCCACTTCCCGGGTGGCGGTGAGTTGATCGACTCCCCGGGCATCCGCGAATTCGGCCTGGGCCACGTCAGCCGTGCCGACGTCGAAGCCGGTTTCATCGAGTTCAACGACTTGATCGGCACCTGCCGCTTCCGCGACTGCAAGCACGACCGCGAGCCCGGCTGCGCACTACTCAAGGCCCTCGAAGATGGCCGCGTGCAGCAGCAACGGATGAACAGCTACCGCTCGATCATCGCCAGTTTGCCGGAAACCAGCTATTAAGTAGCTTCCCGCAGAGACAAAAAAGCCGCGATCAACGCGGCTTTTTTGTGGGTGTCTCGTCCTGAATAAGGTTTACACCTGTTTCAGTACTAGATAGCAGCCCTTACCAATCAATGGACGCCGAGCGACTCAATTCATGGCTGCCAACTCAGTTAGCCTAGTGAGCTTCGAGTTCAATCATCAGCTGAATCATCAGCTGGCAGCTTGGTCGCCTGTTTGGCAATATTCTTCTCTTCAGATTTCACCCGACGTTCAAGCTTCCGTATGTCCTCTTCAGCGGGAAGTTCTTCGGGCTTGATACCGCGCTGTTCCAGCATATCTCGGACGCTCAAGTTATTCTGGACATGCTCCTTGGCAATGGCTGGTTCGCCTTGCAAATCGACCTGTAACACGTTGTGATTGGTTATCTCATTAGCCAGATTTTTGGCAGCAATAGTCAGCGTTGGTAAAAAATCAGCCAGAGGACGGCTCTTAACGATGCCATACCTGTCCTTCATCGCCTGAGTGGTCTTGCCTCCGAACAGCGCTGCATCGCCTCGAGAGCGAATACGGGCAAATCCTTCATCATCCACACCGCGCTCGTAGATGTTCTGCGATAGTTCTTTCTCCGACTCACGCAAACGATCTCGGGCATCGAAGCGGGCTTGCAAGCGCATCCGGTCCTCGATCAACTCCTGCTTGCGCGTTTGCAGCGCGAAGTAGCTCTGAGCAAAAGCGATAGGTTGTTTACGAGGGTCACCATTCTGGGCAATCAAGTAGCAGGCATAACGAGTGAGCATGAAGTCTTCGACAGGGCGCTGACCCCCTTTGCCGACCTCGATCATTTTCGTGACGTCACGAAAATGATCGGCAGGCTCCACTCCAGTGGAGCCACATGAAGCTATGGCACGCCTGATGGCGGTAAGAAAATTGTCCCAGCGAGCGTAACCCAAGGGTTCTTGCAACTCGCGAGCGAACCAGAATTCGATGCCCTCGTCAGGCACTCGATGGATCAGCATGTCGAAACGCTGTTGCAACAGTGGAAGTGGTTGATTGTCCATAGCGAATTCCGGGGCAGGCAGAGGGCGTCGATCTCGAAGGCCTTGCAACAATAAACATCTGTGATAGTGAAGGGCAGACTCCCGAACGTATAGCCACAAATGTGTGACAAAAAAGCCGTGAATATCACGGCTTTCTCATTTTCAGCGTGCGGCTTTTTCCAGTTTCCAACCCAGCACATCCAAGGCATCACAGCCGTCCTGGATCAACATGTGCGCAGCATTGGCGAAATGCTCCAGGTCGTGTCCTTCGGCTTCTTTGACGCACAGGCAGGTGACGCTGTTGAGTAGATTGCGCGCGGCCTTGATTCGGTGGACGGCGGTTTCAAGAAGATCGGAAGCGCGGGCTTCTGTGTCTATGTACAGCGTCGGGCCGACGCTGAAGTTGCCTTGGAGCGGGTGGTATTTGGACATGGTTTGAATCTCATCTGATAGGTGAAACTCCCACCCTTTCGCGGCTAAACGAATTGGGGTGGTAGCTGTACGCGGGTTAGCCGACCGGACAGATGAACCCGGCACACCCGGAGGTGTCCCACGCACAGCCACCATAGACATGCAAATGCTAGGTAGCGAAAAGCGCCGCGATTATACGGGCGCTTGTGCATCATCTGATACGACCGGCTAAAGTCGATCACCGATTCGTCGGTAACGGGCGAACTATAGGCGAGGTTCCGGCGAAGTAAAACCCGGTTTATGCGCCTCAGAACCGTCCTACGCGATTCTCGGACCAAGCCTAATTCCTTGATTTTTACTGCAGTCCGACAGATCTAAATTCAATCTTACACGCACAAAAAAGCCGACATTGCTGTCGGCTTTTTTGTGGGTCACTGCTTCGGCGGTTCTGCCGGTTTCGGTGCCGGGTTTTCGAAGATATTCAAACGCTCGCGAAGCTCATGGGCCGGCAGCGGTTCCTTATCCGCCGGCACTGCATTCGGATCGACTGGCGTGGCCGGCGCTTCGCCGGGGCCACCCTGCCCTTGCGTCGGCTCTGGCGCCGGCTCGGCACCTTGCGAACCTTCGATGGCGCGCTGGGCTTTCTTGGTCAGCACCACGATATCGATACGGCGATTGATCGGATTGAACGGATTCTCGCGATCGAACAAGGCCGACGAGGCATAACCGACGACTCGCGCCACTTGCGATTCCGGGTAGCTGCCGGCAACCAGCGCACGGCGGGCCGCGTTGGCACGGTTGGCCGACAGTTCCCAGTTACCGAAGTCACCGGTGCCCGAGTACGGCTTGGCATCGGTGTGACCGCTGATGCTGATCTTGTTCGGTACCGCTTTGATGGTGTCGGCCATGGCCAGCAGGATGTCTTCGAAATACGGTTTCAGACGGGAGCTGCCGGAGTCGAACATCGGCCGGTTTTCGGCGTCCATGATCTGGATGCGCAAGCCGTCCTGAGTGATCTCGAACAGAATCTGGTCTTTAAACTTTTGCAACTGAGGGCTTTGTTCAACTTTGTTCTGCAGTTCTTGCAGCAACAACTCCAAGCGCTCCTTCTCGACCTGTTCGGCCATGCCTTCGACCTGATCGGTGTCGACCGTCACCTTGTCGGGCTGTGGCTGGGACTTCACCTCAGGGTTGAGGGTCTTCTCCGGCGCCAGGGTCGGCGTGCCGCCCAAATCAATGATGTACGGCGTGCCGCTTTCGGAAAAACCGACCGGATCTTTGAAGTAACCGGCGATGGCGATCTTCTGTTCCGGCGTGGCCGTGGACAGCAGCCACAGCACCAGGAAGAACGCCATCATCGCCGTCGCGAAGTCGGCGAAGGCGATTTTCCACGACCCCCCGTGATGCCCGGCCGCGTACTTCTTGACGCGCTTGATGATTATCGGCTGGTTATTTTCCATGGCTTAGCGACCGCGAACCGCTTGTTCCAGCTCAGCGAAGCTAGGACGGTGCGCCGGGTACAGAACCTTGCGGCCGAATTCCACCGCCAGCGATGGCGGCATGCCGGAGGCCGAAGCAACCAGCGAAGCCTTGATGGCCTCGTAAGTGTTCAATTCTTCCTTGGCATCGTGGGCCAGGGCGTGCGCCAGGGGCCCGAAGAAACCGTAAGCGGCGAGAATACCGAAGAAGGTCCCCACCAGCGCCGCACCCACGTGCACGCCAATCATTTTCTGGTCGCTGTCCCCGAGGGAGGCCATGGTCACCACGATCCCCAATACCGCCGCAACGATACCGAAGCCAGGCATGGCGTCGGCGATGCCGTTCACCGCGTGGGAGGGGTGATCCAGGTCTTCCTTGAGGCTCGCCAGTTCCATATCGAACAGGCCTTCGAGCTCATGGGGCGCCATGTTGCCGGAGGACATGATTCGCAAGTAATCGCAGATATACGCCGTCATGCGTTCATCTTTCAGGACCGCCGGGTACTTGGCAAAGATCGGGCTCGCGGCAGCCTCTTCGATGTCGCCTTCGATCGCCATCATGCCTTCGCGGCGGCTCTTGTTGAGGATCTCGTAAATCAGGCCGAGTACTTCGAGGTAGAAGGTGTGGTTGAAGCGTGAGCCGAACATTCCCAAGGCTTTCTTGAGAACGTGCTTCACCATATGACCAGGGTTAGCCTGTAGGAATGCACCGAGGGCCGCACCGCCGATAATCATTACCTCGAAAGGCTGAATAAGGGCGGCAATCTTGCCGTGGGAAAGCACGTATCCGCCGAGCACGCTCGCGAATACGACGATGATGCCGATAATTTTAGCCATAGGTAGGGGAGCACTTACTGAGTCGGGTTCAAGGTCATATTCGGAAGTTGAAAAATCTCTTCTTCTCCTTATCGGCAAAACTGCGCCAGACTATAGCCAGTTCAGGCGAAAAGCCAATCTAGCCCGCGCCGGGCGTGTTTACAGCCCTTGATGATCCCGTCCAGCCATGGCTAACGAAACAAGCATTGCGACTCAAAAACCGACCACACTTGAAGGCTGGGTCAAGCTTCTGGATGGCGTGCGCCTACCGGTCCCGCAAGACAGTCACGACCGCGTCTGCATGGCCATTGCCGATAACCGCAGCTCCCTGCGTGACATCGCCGAACTGATGCAGGACAGCCCGGCCCTGGCCTTGAGCGTGATTCGCGAAGCTAATCGCCACACGCATGGCAGCATGACCGAGCCTGCGGAAAACCTTGAAATAGCGATTAATCGCCTGGGGTTGAAACGCACCGAAGCGCTGCTCGCCCGGCTGCCCGTCGAACCTTCTTCGCAAATCCCCGTCGCCCTGCGTCAGCTTCAGCTGATCAGCCAGCACGCGACCCAACAAGCCAACGGCTTTTTCGCCAGTCGCCTGGCGCGACTGTGGCAGGACATCCATTGGGGCAGCCTGCTGTTTCTTTCGCCGTTCTGGCCATTGGCGCTGACCCACCCGCAACTGCTTGAGGAATGGGAGTTGCGGGTGATTCACAAGGGCGAGTCAGCGCACAAAGTCGAGAAGCAACTGTTCGGCGTTCGCCTGTTGGAAATCGGACAAGCACTTGTGGATATCTGGCGCTTGCCGATCTGGGTGCAGCAGGGTTATCGGCTGTTGCTCACCGAGCAGCGCGAACTGGTGAAAGTCCTGCGCATCGCTCGTGACAGCGATCATCCGCTGCGCCAGCAGAACCGCCTCGATGATGATCCGGACCTGCGCCGCTGGCTCAATCAACCGGCTAATACAGTGCTGTTGGCTAACGGTTTGGCGCTGTCGGCCCAACACGCCTGGGACAGCCCGCACAGTGAACGCTGGCAGTACCTGACCAGCCTTTACCTGCAAATGCCGATGAACGAGGTGCAGCAGCAGTTGCACCAACAGGCGGCGAACAGCGCTCGCCATCACAGCATGCCGGACCTCTGGCATCCGGTCGAATCGTTGATCTGGCCATGGGGCATGAATCGTATACACGCCCGTATGCTGCCGGCCCCGGCCCCCACCGCCGAAGACCTGGTGAAGTGGCGCAAACAATGCGCCGAGTTGCTGGTCGAGCCGAGCCGCTTCACCAACGCCATGCACTTGACCACTTCAGCCCGGGACGCGCTGGTCGCGTGCGGCATGCGTCGCGTGATGATCCTGATGGCCGACCGCACGCACGCCAATCTGCGCGCGCATCAAACCGCCGGACTGCCCAAAGAAGCGGCCGGCCAAAATTTCCTGGTGAGCCAGAGCACCGTGCTGCAACGCCTGCTCTCGCAACAGGCCCAAGTGCGCCTGACGCCGGCCAATAATGCGCAGTTTTCGGCCCTGTTGCCGGCCAGCCTGCGCTCCTGGTTCGGCGGCGAACACTTGCTGCTGCGCTCACTGGTGAATAATGGTCGGGTGATCATGATTGTTGTGGCGGATCAGGGTGGCGGGCCGTTCTCGGAAATCACCGTACAAGCCTTCGGCAAAACCGCGCAGTGCATCGAAAAGGCACTGCACAGCTTTAGCCAGCGCTAGGGCCTGTTATCCGTTATTCCCTGTACTGAAAATAACGGATAACAGACCCTCATGACGCTGCGCTACAATCCTCCCTTTTGTGCTCTGGAGACCTCACATGCCTGACTTCTCTGGCTTGCCGCTGGTGATCGAACCGAGCGAACTGCTCGCCCGTCTCGACGCCCGCGAACTGATTCTGGTAGACCTGACCAGCAGCGCCCGCTATGCCGAAGGGCATATTCCCGGTGCACGTTTTGTCGACCCTAAACGTACACAGCTGGGTCAGGCGCCGGCGCCAGGCCTGCTGCCGACCCACACCGCGCTTGAAGCATTGTTCGGCGAACTGGGACATAACCCGGATGCGGTCTACGTGGTCTATGACGACGAAGGCGGTGGTTGGGCCGGGCGCTTCATCTGGCTGCTGGATGTCATCGGCCACACCCAGTACCACTATATTGACGGTGGCCTGCGGGCGTGGCTGGCAGAAGGCTTGCCGATGTCGATCCAAATCCCGCCAGCGGTCGGCGGCCCGGTCGCCCTGACCCTGCACGACGAACCCACCGCCACCCGCGAGTACCTGCAAAGCCGTCTCGGCGCCGCCGACCTGGCGATCTGGGACGCGCGCGGGCCGCTGGAATACTCTGGCGAGAAAGTCCTGGCAGCCAAGGCCGGGCACATTCCTGGCGCGGTCAATTTCGAATGGACTGCCGGCATGGATCAAGCGCGTAACCTGCGCATCCGCACGGACATGCCGCAGATCCTCGAACAACTCGGGATCAGCAAAGACAAAGAAGTGATTACCCACTGCCAGACCCACCATCGCTCTGGCTTCACCTACCTGGTGGCCAAGTCCCTCGGTTATCCGCGGGTCAAAGGCTACGCCGGCTCCTGGGGCGAATGGGGCAATCACCCCGACACCCCCGTAGAGATTTAAGGTTTTTAAGGACAGTTAATGAATAAGCGTTTGTTTATCCTCAGCCAATACCTGCTGCCCCATCACTTGCTCTCGCGACTGGCCGGCTGCATCGCCGAATGCCGCGTGCGCTGGTTCAAGAACGCCTTCACTGCCTGGTTTGCCAAGCGGTATCAGGTGGACATGTCCCTGGCGCTGGTCGAAGACCTGACCGCCTACGAGCACTTCAACGCGTTCTTCACTCGCGCTTTGAAAGACGGCGCGCGCCCGCTGGACCAAACCCCTGGCGCGATCCTCAGCCCGGCCGACGGTGCCGTCAGTCAACTCGGCCCGATCGAACACGGTCGTGTGTTCCAGGCCAAAGGCCACAGCTTCAGCGTGCTGGAATTGCTGGGCGGCGACGCGGCCAACGCAGCACCGTTCATGGGCGGGGATTTCGCGACTATTTACCTGTCGCCGAAGGACTACCACCGCGTGCACATGCCGCTGGCCGGCACCCTGCGCGAGATGGTCTACATTCCGGGGCGGATTTTCTCGGTCAACCAGACCACGGCTGAAAACGTCCCGGAGCTGTTCGCCCGCAACGAGCGTGTGGCGTGCATTTTCGACACCGAGCGCGGGCCGATGGCCGTTGTGCTGGTGGGCGCGATGATCGTGGCGTCGATCGAAACCGTCTGGGCCGGGCTGGTCACGCCGCCGAAACGCGAGCTGAAAACCTTCCGTTACGACGAAGCTGCCCGCGCACCGATCCATCTGGAAAAAGGTGCGGAACTGGGTCGCTTCAAACTGGGTTCGACCGCTGTCGTGCTGTTCGGGCCGGATCAAGTGAAGTGGGCTGAAGAACTGGCGGCGGGTTCGCCGGTGCAGATGGGCCAGGGCATGGGCCTGCCTAACGCCTGATTGGATTCCCCGTGTAGGAGCGAGCTTGCTCGCGATGGACGTGAACGATGACGCATTCTTCCTGAATAAACGCGTTGCTCTCAAGTTCTTCGTCGGAGCGCCGCCCGGAGCAAGCTCGCTCCTACAGGGGGTTTCGATTCCTGCTATGGTTTTTGGCATGAATGAAGCCAGCCCCCACCTATTGTTACGCGCCCCAATTCCGACGCAGTTGCGCCTGTCTTTCTGTGAAGCCACCCCGCGCGACCTCAAGCGCTGGATCGCTAACCTGCCCAAAGCCAACATCGGCGAAATGGCTCGCCAGCTCTATCAAGGCCTGGGCGAGCTCAATCAAGTGCTCACGCCCAGCGAAAACCGCCTGCAGCTGCTCGAGCTGCTGCGACCCGAGGTGTATTACGTCTGCAAACACCTGGAGCGGCATTTCCTGCACCAGGCGATAGTCCTCGACGAACGTTCACGCAAAATCGCCAACCTCTGCCAGGCCCTGCAAAGTCACTTGGCGATTGGCTATAAACAGATCGTCATGCGTATCACGCCGCGTTTCAGCAAGGACCGTGCGCCGCTGCTGACCCAGGCGCTGCAACGGGCGATCCATTGTCTTAACGGCTCGCTGATTCGCTCGACCGAACTTTATTGTCCGGCACCCGAAGGCCTGTGGCTGGAGCTGCACCAGTTGTATCGGATTGCTTGCGCCCACCGCCTCCAGCACCTGAGCCTGCGGGACGAACTGGCCAATCAGACGCCAACCCTGAGCGTCGAACAGACTTACGTGGTCGCCCTGCTAGTGGGCGCTTCACGCTGCAATCAACTGCGCCAGAACCAGATTGCCCGGGTGGCTGAAGTACTGGAGTCCTGGAGCAAATGGATCAAGTTGCAACCCGGCAGCCTCGCCGACGGACTGTTTGCCATCTTGCCGGACCTCGACACCGGGCCGCGTTACCGCACCAAATTCCGCGCCGAACAGCAGGAGAGCCTGCTGGGGATCGATCCGCATCCGTTGGTCGCGGCTATTGAAGCGCACCTGCAAAACATCGATACCACAACGCCGCTACCCGTGCCGACGGGACTGAGTGTGGATACGCTGCAACACCTGCATGCCGCCTGGGGCCAAACGGCCGAGCGCAGCTTCCAGCGCACTGCGGGCCAAGGCAGCTTGACCCTTTGTGTGGGCATGAGTGCGCTGCATTTTTATCTGGGTGGGCAACGCTCGTTCAGCGACATTCTGAAAAACCCGGGCACCCGCCCTGCGCAGTTTTCAGCGACAACCCCTGCGGCCCGGGAAAAAGACCAGTGGCACCATGCCTTTGATGCTGCCCCCCACGGCAACGCGGACGCCCTGCTGCCCTACGAAGAAATCGAGTACCCGCAGATTCAAGGCGATGACCTCCAGGAAGCGTCCGACCGTAACCGGCACTTTGCGACTTACGTCCTGACGATCATCAATCACAGCCCCGGCGGCTATTGCCTGGCATGGCCGACGGCAGTGCCAGCCGAGTTACAAGCCGGCGAGATGGTCGGCATCGAGGACACTGCAGGCCAAGGGTGGAGCATCGCGGTGGTGCGCTGGATCCGTCAGGTTCGTGGCGGTGGCACGCAAATGGGCATCGAGCAGGTCGCGCCTTACGCCGAACCTTGCGGCCTGCAACTGGTGCGCACCCGCGATGACCACAGCCAGTATCTGCGCGGCCTGTTACTGCCGGCCATCAGTGCAATCGACCTGCCGGCCACCTTGCTCGCGCCGCGCCTGCCCTTTCAGGAAGGCAACAAGGTGATGATCAACACCAATGGCGAAGAACGACGGGCCGGGCTGGAGCAGCGGGTGGCGAGCACCAACAGTTTCAATCAGTTCGCCTACCGCTCGCTGGAGAACGCGAGCGGCGGGGTCAGTACTGAAGATGACTTTGATTCGTTGTGGACGTCGCTTTGACCCCAAAAGCAAAAGATCGCAGCCTTCGGCAGCTCCTACAGTTGGAATGTTTTCCCTTGTAGGAGCTGCCGAAGGCTGCGATCTTTTGATCTTTAATCAGAGCTGCCCGTCGCGATCCCGGAAGCCCAGCAGATACAGCACGCCATCCAGCCCAAGGGTGGAAATCGCCTGCTTCGCCGACTGCTTCACCAGCGGCTTGGCCCTGAACGCCACGCCCAATCCGGCAATTGCCAGCATGGGCAAATCATTGGCGCCGTCGCCGACCGCGATAGTCTGTTCCAGGCGTAATCCTTCCTTATGGGCCAGCTCACGCAGCAGATCAGCCTTGCGCTGCGCATCGACAATCGGCTCGACCGCTACGCCGGTGACCTTGCCGTCAACCACTTCCAGTTCGTTGGCGAACACATAGTCGATGCCCAGCTTGGCCTGCAATTGCCTGGCGAAGTAGGTGAAGCCGCCGGAAAGAATCGCGGTCTTGTAGCCCAGGCGCTTGAGTTCGGCGAACAGCGTTTCTGCGCCTTCGGTCAGACGCAACGAAGCACCAATCGAATCCAGCACGCTGACGTCCAGCCCTTTAAGCAAGGCCAGACGCTCCTTGAAGCTCGCGCGAAAATCCAGTTCACCGGCCATCGCCCGCTCGGTAATTTCAGACACCTGATCGCCCACGCCCGCAGCCTTGGCCAGTTCGTCGATGACTTCGGCTTCAATCAGCGTCGAATCCATGTCGAACACCGCCAGGCGACGGTTACGACGGAACAGCGAATCTTCCTGAAAAGCGATGTCGACGTTCAATTCCTGAGCAACGCTGAGGAACTCGGCGCGCAACGCCTGCGGATCAGCCGCTTCGCCACGCACTGAAAACTCGATGCAACCCTTGCCCTGATCGGCCGGGGTGTCCAGCGGCATGCGCCCGGACAACCGATCGATGTGGTCAATATTCAGGCCGTATTTGGCGGTGATCGAACTCACCGCCTGCAATTGCCCGGCAGTCACTTTGCGGGTCAACAGCGTGACAATGTGGCGTTTTTTGCCCTGGTTGCCGACCCACTGCTGGTAATCCTCTTCGGACACCGGCGTGAAACGCACCTGTTGATCAAGCTTGTAAGCCGTGAACAGGATGTCCTTGAGCACCGACTTGCCTTGCTCAGTGTCAGGAATTTCAACCAGGATGCCGAACGACAGGGTGTCGTGGATCACCGCCTGACCGATGTCGAGAATGTTCACACCACCCTGGGCCAGAACGCCGGTAATGGCCGCAGTCAGACCCGGACGGTCGACTCCCGTGATGTTTATCAGGACGATTTCGCGCAAGGCGCACCCCCGCAGGTGGAAAAAAACCGCATTCTACCCACTTTCAGTGACCATCGGGCACCGTGAGCGCTTTGCCGGTCTAGGGCCTGTCGCTATACTGCGCGTCAACTTCACGGACAAAAGAGCCGAGCTCAAGTGAACCGGCCCACGCCAGTAAAAACCGATAACTTCTTTCTGCTGATCTTCCGGGCACTGCGCCATCGCCGTGTACCGATTGCATTGCGCATCGCCAGCCATAACGTGATCCTGGTCGCTCTGGCCCTGGTGATCTACGCCTGTGTGATGGGTTTGCAGTTCAAGCAGGCCATGCACGAGCAGGCCGATGCGCTGGGTGAAAGCCTGACCACGCAGACCGCCACGTCCGCCACGGAGCTGTTGGTGTCCAATGACATCCTCAGCCTCAACGTGCTGCTCAACAACCTGACCAAAAACAAGCTGGTGGCTCACGCGGCTATCTATAGCGTGGATAACCGCATCCTCGCCGAAGCCGGTCAGCGCCCCAAGCACAGCCTGCTGGGCGAAGCCGAAGGCATGTACCAGAGCAAGATCACGTTCCAGGACGTGACGGCCGGGCAGCTGCGCATCAGCCTGGACATGGATCAGTTCCAGCAGCCGATGACCATCAGCCTGCAAAGCATGGGCATTTTGAGTGCGATTCTGTTGGCCCTGTCCCTGGCCTTGAGCCTGCGCCTGGGTCGGCATATCTCCACGCCGCTGCTGCAACTGCGGGTGTGGCTGCGCAATATCGACGAATACACCCCGGCCACCGAGCGTCAGGATGAGATTGGTGACCTGGCTCGCCAGCTGCACGCCAATTTCGCGCCTGAGCCGGCCGAGCCGGAACCGGTTCCGGAACCCGAGTTCGACGACAGCGATTACGACGACAGCGACGATGCCGATCCGGCCTTCGAAGTGCGTAATCTGCGGGATCCCAGCTTCGACGAAACCCGACCGGTGGCGGCTATGAAGCCGGCGCCACGACACATTGTCAGCACCGTCGAAGACGAAGATGACGACGAAGACCCATTCTCCGACCTGCGCGACGAGTCGGTCAACAGCGCACCGAAACCGGCGACTAAACCGCTGGTATCCAATGTGCCACAGCACAGCGCGGTGCTGGCCGTGCAACTGGGTGCCCAGGATCAGCTACGTCGTCTGCCCCGCACACGTTTGGAAGAACTGCTCAAACGCTATCGTGATTGCCTCGATCAGGCCGCCTCGCTCTACCAGAGTGAGCTGCATACCCTGAACGACGGCAGCACGCTGATGCTGTTCCATACCGAAGACAGCGGTGACGACTACCTGACCAATGCTATCTGCTGCGGCGAGCTGTTGCGTGCGCTGGGTCATCAGTTGCAGATCGAAGTCGCTGACAGCGGCATCACCCTGCAATTGCAGCTGGGCCTGACCTTGGGCGATGAGCTGTTCGGCCTGAGCCAGATCGATCTGTTGCTGACAGAATCAGCTCAGGATGCACTGGCGCTGTCGCAACACAGTCGCAACCTGCTGCTGGTGGAGCGCAAGATCAGCGACGACCCGTTGATTCGCCAGCGCGCACGGATTCGCCCGATTGCCAGCCCTGAGGGCGCTTGCTGTGTGGAGCGGTTGATGGAGCCTTACCCATCGATGCTCGAGCGGCAATTGGCGCGGATGCACGAACGCCGGGCGTAACCCTTGGCCCAGCTGTAAAGAAGCCCGCAGATGAGTGATCGTCTGCGGGCTTTTTGTCGCCTGTCCTGGCCCCTTCGCGAGCAAGCCCGCTCCCACATGGTCCTCTGTGAATACAAAATCTGCGTACAGCCTAGATCCCTGTGGGAGCGGGCTTGCCCGCGAAGGGGCCTGGACAGGCACTAGAGATCTCAATCTGCAGAAACAACAAGGCCCGCATCAATGCGGGCCTTGTTTTAATCCATCCCGCTTAGAACCTGAACACTTCCATATCCGTGCGGATCGGCGCAGCCATCGGAATTTTAGGCTGTTTTTCTTGCTCTGCCGCCGGCGCGACAGGCTTGGTAGCTGGCTTACGCGGTGCTTCGGCAATTGGCGGCTGATTGGCCAGTGGCTTCAGCGCGACCGACAGCTGTTCGGCCAGCTTCTGCAACAAAACCCCTTGCGCCTGAACCTGAGCCGCCGTGCCACCGGCGTGTTGTTCCTGCAGATGAATGATGCGGTTATCGCGAACCTGACCACGACGGTCAATCAGACGCCATTGCGCATCAAGTATCGCCGGTTGCGATTCGCCCGAATCCAGACGGGTAATCGTCAGCAGCACTTGAACATCCGGCGTGAAGCCGGTTGTTGCAGGCGCCAGGACAACGCGCTGGCTGTCCAGATGACCGGCGACCTGACGCAACAACAGCTGATCGATATCGGACGACAGGCTGCCCGCCCAACGACCGTCGGTCGAGGCTTGCAGACTACCATCCGCCTGACGCTGCAACAGCGTTTCGCGCTGCAGGTAATCAGCGACCGTTACCGGGCCCAACAATACCGCCATACCAGCGCTTTGCGCAGGTTGAACCGGACTTCCACTGTCCAGCTGATACAGCGACACCGGCTGGTGAACGCTGCAACCCGCCAGGCCAAGAACGCCAGCGAGCATCAAAATAAAAGGAAGGCGCAGAGCAGTCATCGTCCCATCCAGGTGGTTGCCACAAGGCTCACCACAGTGAAAATACTCAATAAATATGAAGAACGCTCGGCCACGCCGGCGCTTGAAAGGCCATATCATCCGTGAATATGCGTTCCGACTCCAGCGCCAATGCGTCGATCTACGCGTTAAATCGTAGATCGAGCGCTCTAGGACGCTTAATTGAGGTTTTCGACGAGCAGCGCATCCACCCGCTGAAAGCCACGTGGCAACTTGTTACCACGACGCCCACGTTCACCTTTGTAGTGTTCGAGGTCGTCAGCTTTCAGTGACAAGGTACGTTTTCCGGCCTGAAGCACCAATGTGGCGCCATCCGGCAGTACCGCGATGTCCGTGACATATTCTTCGCGATTGGCCACACGCTCACCGGAGATGCCGATGATTTTGTTGCCTTTGCCCTTACCTAATTGTGGCAGGTCGCTGATTTTGAAGATCAGCAGGCGACCTTCGGTCGTCACCGATGCCAACCAGTTGTTCTCGCGATCGGCCACCGGGCGCGGAAGAATGACCTTCGAGTTGTTCGGTAGGCTCAGCAGGGCTTTGCCCGCCTTGTTCTTGGCCTGGAAGTCTTCACCCTTGACCACGAAACCATAACCGGCATCGGACGCGATCACGTACAACGAATCATCTTCCGGCATCAGCACGCATTCGAAGGTTGCCCCTGGCGGCGGTGTCAGGCGACCGGTCAGCGGTTCGCCCTGGCCACGAGCCGATGGCAGCGTGTGCGCGGCGACCGAATAGCTGCGACCGGTGGAGTCGATGAACACCGCAAACTGGTTGGAGCGCCCAGCGGCCAAGGCCTTGAATCCGTCACCGGCCTTGTAGGAAAGCCCGGTGGCATCGATCTCGTGGCCCTTGGCGGAACGAACCCAGCCTTTCTCCGACAGCACTACGCTCACTTTCTCGTTCGGTAGCAGATCGTGTTCAGTCAGTGCCTTGGCTTCGGCGCGCTCGACGATTGGCGAACGTCGGTCGTCGCCGTAGGTTTCTGCGTCTTTGATCAGTTCGGTGCGGACCAGTTTTTTCAGCTTGGCTTCGCTGCCCAGCAACGCTTGCAGCTTGGCCTGTTCCTTGAGCAGTTCATCCTGCTCGGCACGCAACTTCATTTCTTCCAGTCGCGCCAACTGACGCAAACGGGTGTCGAGAATGTAGTCGGCCTGGATTTCGCTCAGGGCGAAGCGTTCGATCAACGCCGCTTTCGGGTGTTCCTCGGTACGGATGATGTGAATCACTTCATCCAGGTTGAGGTACGCAATCAACAAACCGTCCAACAGGTGCAGGCGACGCTCAACTTTGTCGAGGCGGAATTGCAGGCGGCGGCGCACGGTCTGGATCCGGAACTCCAGCCACTCGACCAGCAACGCCCGCAGGTTTTTCAGCTGCGGCTTGCCGTCCAGACCGATGATGTTGATGTTGACCCGGTAGCTCGACTCCAGCTCGGTGCTGGCGAACAGGTGTTGCATCAACGCATCGTGATCAAAGTTTTTCCGGGCGCCCGGAATGATCACGATCCGGCACGGGTTTTCGTGGTCGGATTCATCTCGCAAGTCAGCGATCTGCGGGGCTTTCGACGGCTTGGCCTGCATCATGGCCGCGATCTGCTCCAGCACCTTGGCACCCGAGACCTGATGCGGCAGCGCGGTGACAATGATGTCGCCGTCTTCGATGTGGTACACGGCGCGCATGCGCACCGAACCCTTGCCGGTTTCGTAGATTTTCAGCAAATCGGCGCGTGGTGTGATGATTTCCGCTTCGGTCGGATAGTCCGGGCCCTGGATGTGTTCACAGAGCTGCTCGACGGTGGCTTTCGGCTCATCGAGCAAACGCACGCAAGCGGTCGCGACTTCACGCAGGTTGTGCGGAGGCACGTCGGTGGCCATGCCCACGGCAATGCCGGTGGTGCCGTTGAGCAAGATGTTCGGCAAACGTGCCGGCAACACCAGCGGCTCGTCGAGCGTGCCGTCGAAGTTCGGGCCCCAGTCCGCAGTGCCCTGGCCCAGTTCGCTGAGCAGCACTTCGGAATAACGCGACAGTCGCGCTTCGGTGTAACGCATGGCGGCGAAGGACTTGGGATCATCCGGCGCACCCCAGTTACCCTGGCCGTCGACCAGCGTGTAGCGGTAACTGAACGGCTGGGCCATCAGGACCATGGCTTCATAGCAGGCCGAGTCGCCGTGCGGGTGGAACTTACCGAGCACGTCACCGACGGTACGCGCCGACTTCTTGTGCTTGGAATCGGCGTCCAGCCCCAACTCGCTCATCGCGTAGATGATGCGTCGCTGTACCGGTTTCAGGCCGTCGCCGATATGCGGCAAGGCACGGTCCATGATCACGTACATGGAGTAGTTGAGGTAGGCATTTTCGGTGAAGTCCGCCAGTGACCGGCGCTCTACACCGTCCAGGCTGAGATCAAGGGAGTCGCTCATGCGGGCCTCATTGGTTCGTTGTCTGGCGCAGCAGCATGGTGCCACCGCGCTGGGTAAATTCAAGTTTGTTCAGCGCGCTCATACCGAGCAGCACTTGATTGCCATCCAGGCCTGGCGCGACCAGCGCGCGAACATCACGCAACACAATGTCGCCCACTTGCAGCCGGTCGATGCGGGTTCGATAACCCTGGCTAAGACCGTTGGCGGTGCTCAGGGTCACCCCAAAGCCCTCTTCCAGCTTCAGCCGTTCGGCCAGACTGGCCGGGATCGACACATCGGTCGCCCCGGTATCCAGCATAAAATCCACCGGTTGGCCGTTGATCTGACCACGGGTGACGAAGTGTCCCTGATTGTTGCTGATCAGTTTCACTTCGATAAAACCTTCGCCCTGTTCCGAGCTGACGACGCCGTTGGGATTGTGCTGACGCGCTTCCCAGTCGCCGAAAAACCGCGTCGCCAAAAACAGCGCGGCACACCAGGCCAACACCATGAACACCCGACCGGCGCGCTTGCCCGGCGTCTGTTGGCTCACGGCTTGGCGCTCCAGCCACCTTCAGGCGCGGCGAAGCGCCAGACGATCGGGCGGACTTCACCATCGGCGCGGGCACCGTCGTTGTTATCGATGCCGATCCAGGCGCCGTCGGCGTCCACGACCAACGCTTCCGCCAATCCATAGGGCTGTGAATAACGACGATTTTCCTGCAGCGCCTCCGCCGCAAACGACCAGCAACGCTCGACCTTGGCCGTCACCGCGTCACGGCGACAGATTTCGAACGCGTTGCGCTCAAGGGTGAACAGCTTGCCGTTGAACAATGAAAGATCGGAAAAATCCCGGGAGACTGCCTTGGCCTTGGGGAATAGCGCGGGCTGCATTTCCATCCCGGCCTCGCTCAGCAGTACACAGCCGCCGTTGCAGTCCCAGACGATTTGCTTGCGCTTGATCAGCAATAAACCCCGGCGCTCACGTTCGGCCGCCAGCCAAAGCTGGTCACCGGCCGGATTGATTGCCAGGCCTTCGAACAATGCATTGAAATGCAACAGCATGCCGCTGGCCCGCGCTTCGCGAACCAATATCGGCGAAATTTTCAGCCACGACGCAGGGCCCACCAGCGGCACTTGCAACACCGCCGCATGGGCCTCGCTGACAATGTAGCGATTGCCGGCGCTGTCGCAGGTGATGCCTTCGAAATCCAGGTCACCGCCCCGCACGAAAGACGCCGCCCAGGTCCGCGAACGCAAACCCCAGGGCAAACCGCTGTCCGGTACCGGAGGTACACCGATGTGCACGGTTTCGGCCTGCCAGGTCTTTTCGCTGGTATCGAGTCGGTAGATTTGATCATCGTCGCGATCAGAAACAGTCCACAGGTCCTTGCCGCACTGCGCCAGCCCCGACAGGTTGCCGCCGCGCATACCGTCGACGGCATGCTCGGACAGCAGGCGCAACTCCGGTGCCGGTTCGGCAAACGCCGAAACCGAGGTCAGAAGTAACGCACACGCCAGGGCGAAGCCAACCCGCATCAGCCAAGAACCTCGGCCAGGTTGCCTTTGGATTCCAGCCAGGATTTGCGATCACCGGCGCGTTTCTTCGCCAGCAGCATGTCCATCATTTCCGACGTCGCTTCAAAATCGTCCAGCGTCAACTGCACCAGACGCCGAGTATTCGGGTCCATGGTGGTTTCTCGCAGCTGTGGCGGGTTCATCTCACCCAGACCTTTAAATCGGGTGACTTGCGGTTTGCCGCGTTTCTTCTCGGCCACCAGGCGATCGAGAATGCCATCGCGCTCGGCTTCGTCCAGCGCGTAGTAAATCTCTTTGCCCAGGTCGATACGGTACAGCGGCGGCATCGCGACGTAGACGTGACCGGCATCGACCAATGGGCGGAAATGCTGGACGAACAACGCGCACAGCAGCGTGGCGATGTGCAGACCGTCGGAGTCGGCGTCGGCGAGGATGCAGATTTTTCCGTAACGCAGCTGGGCGATGTCTGCCGAGCCTGGATCAACCCCGATGGCCACGGCGATGTTGTGCACTTCCTGGCTGGCCAGCACTTCACTGCCGTCGACTTCCCAGGTGTTCAGAATTTTGCCGCGCAACGGCAGGATCGCCTGAAATTCTTTATCCCGCGCCTGCTTGGCTGAACCACCAGCGGAATCACCTTCCACCAGGAACAGCTCGGAACGCATCGGGTCCTGCCCGGCGCAGTCGGCGAGTTTGCCCGGCAGTGCCGGACCTTGGGTGATGCGTTTGCGCTCGACCTTTTTGCTGGCTTTCAGGCGACGGCCGGCGTTATTGATCGCCAGTTCCGCCAGCAGCATGCCGGTTTCCGGGTTGGCGTTGAGCCACAGGCTGAAGGCATCCTTGACCACACCGGACACGAACGCGGCGGCTTCACGGGACGACAGGCGTTCCTTGGTCTGGCCGGAGAATTGCGGCTCCTGCATCTTCATCGACAGGACGAAGGCGATGCGTTCCCAGACGTCTTCCGGCGCCAGCTTCACACCACGCGGCAGCAGGCTGCGGAACTCGCAGAATTCGCGCATAGCGTCGAGCAAACCCTGACGCAAACCGTTGACGTGAGTACCGCCCTGCGCCGTCGGGATCAGGTTGACGTAGCTTTCCTGCACGCTGTCGCCACCTTCCGGCAACCACAACAGCGCCCAGTCGACCGCTTCTTTATTACCGGCCAGGCTGCCGCAGAACGGCTCGTCCGGCAGGCGTTCGAATTCGCTGACCGCGTCGACCAGATAGGAGCGCAGGCCGTCTTCGTAATGCCATTCGACTTTCTCGCCGGTGGCCTTGTCTTCAAAACTGACCAGCAGCCCCGGGCACAGAACGGCCTTGGCCTTGAGCACATGCTTGAGGCGGCTGATGGAGAATTTCGGGGAATCGAAGTACTTCGGGTCCGGGGCGAAGAACACACTGGTGCCCGTGTTGCGCTTGCCGACGGTGCCGATCACTTCCAGCTCGGTTTTCTTGTAACCATCGGCGAAAGTCATCTGGTATTCGTTGCCGTCACGCTTCACGCGCACCCGGACTTCAGTCGACAAGGCGTTGACCACCGAAATACCCACCCCGTGCAGACCGCCGGAGAACTGGTAGTTCTTGTTGGAAAACTTGCCGCCCGCATGGAGCTTGGTGAGGATCAGCTCGACGCCGGACACCCCCTCTTCCGGGTGAATGTCCACCGGCATGCCACGGCCGTCATCGCTGACTTCCAGGGAGTGATCAGCGTGCAGGATGACCTGCACCGACGTCGCGTGCCCGGCCAAGGCTTCGTCGACGCTGTTGTCGATGACTTCCTGGGCGAGGTGGTTCGGCCGACTGGTGTCGGTGTACATGCCGGGGCGTTTGCGCACCGGGTCGAGGCCCGAGAGGACTTCGATGGCGTCTGCGTTATAAGAGCTAGCGCTGGGAGTGGCCATGGGGTCTCGTCGTCAGTGTTCATTGAAAAAGGGGCGATGGGTCACAGTGCAGTGAAATCGATCGCCTGATACAAATCTGCGCCGATGCCGGCGAAACTCAACATTGCGGGCAATTGCGCGGCAAAGCCCTGGAAACCATGGTCGCCGCCGGCCTGGATGCGCAAGGCGCAGGCCCGGTAATACTGCTGGGCGAGGCGATAGTCCAGCGTTTCGTCGCCGGTCTGCAACCACACCTGATACCGCTGCGGATCCTGGGGCGCCGGCACTTCCAGCTCGGCCAGGGCCGTCACGTGGTCGTGGGTCAATTCCCAGGCTTCATCGGTATACAGGTTTTTCTGCGTGCCCAGAAACCCGTCAAACATCCGGTGTGGACTAACGGCAGGGTTGATCAACAGGGCTTTCAAGCCATGGCGCTCGGCCAAGTGAGTCGCATAGTAGCCGCCGAGGGAGCTGCCGACCAGCAGCGGTCGCCCAAGCGCCGAAATCGCCTGTTCCAACTGACCGATGGCCTCACGGGGATGGTGATGCAGGGCCGGAACGCGCAATTGATCGCTCAAGCCCAGACGCTCCATCACTTCGCTCAACTGAGTGGCCTTTTTCGATTGAGGCGCGCTGTTGAAACCGTGGATATAAAGGATCGAACCGGACATTTGAACTCCCTGCGCGTCGGGTAAAGAGGCGCAGTTTACAGGGTGTCGGCGTTCGTTGGGTGCCATCACTCTTCGAAATGATCGCAGCCGCTGTAGGAGCTGCCGAGTGCAACGAGGCTGCGATCTTTTGATTCTTGTTTTTAAAAGCAAGATCAAAAGATCGCAGCCTCGTTGCACTCGGCAGCTCCTACAGGGGGAAGTCGGGTTGTGTCAGTAGCCGTTGGAGCCGTAGTCGACCTGGAAGTCGAAGCCTGTGACGCGTTCCACACCGGTTTCAATCCGCCCATCCGGCAACAGCCGCAACCAGCGATACCCCGGCGCCTGGTCGCTGACCTTGAAATCATCACTACCCGGCTCGAACTGAATGCACGTCGAGGGTGAGGCAATCATCCGCACGCCGTTACGTAGCTCATCGATCTGCTGATGCACATGCCCCCAAAGCACCGCCCGCACCTGCGGAAACCGGTCCAGCAACGCAAACAGCGCCTCAGGATTGCGCAACCCAATGGGCTCCATCCACGCACAGCCAATCGGCACCGGATGATGGTGAAAACACACCAGATGATGCCGCTCCGGCGCCTCGCTCAGCGCGCGGGCCAGCAATTGCAATTGCTCGTCTTGCAAATACCCTGGCACCGACCCCGGCACCGCCGAATCGAGCAACGTCACCCGCCAGTTGCCGATATCGACCACCGGCTCCAGCAGTGCACTTTTCACGGCGGCTTCGGCCATGATTTGCGGCTCATCGTGATTGCCGGGAATCCATCGCGCGGGCGCATCGAGCGGCCGGGTCAGGTCGCGAAACAGCTGATACGACTCCAGCGTCCCGTCCTGGGACAAATCACCGCTGGCAATGATCAGGTCAATCTGCGGCTGCTGAAGGCGCACCAGTTCGATGACCTTTTGCAGGCTGTCGCGCGTGTTCATGCCCAGCAACGTCCCGTCCGCTTCGGCAAACAGATGGCTGTCGGAGAGTTGCACCAGCAACGCCGAATCGGCGGTGGTCAATGTGGATACGCTCGGCAAGGCGTTCTCCCAGGGCGTGATCACGGGTTTGGATAAGTGCCGCAATTATGCTGGGGGACGATCAAAAGGGGAAACCTGCGAACCTGACGCAGTTCACAACTCGTACCCTGATTTAACGTACGACTTCGTATTCATGCCCCAACGCCAGGCAATGGCTCAGCCATTCGCCCAGAAACATATTCAGCTGGGCCTTTTCGTCCGGCTGATGCATTGAGGCGTTCGGGTAAGGATAGATGCCGCGAAAGCGTCGCGCATGTTCGGCGCTGACCACTTCGGCCATGCACGCGTCGTGATATACCTGAACTTCCAGTTGAGGTACCGGCAGCCACGGCAGGCTGTGCTCCTGGCGCACTTGCAGCGTCGTGGTGTACGGACAAACCTGCAGCACTTCGAGGGCCAGCACCCCCAGCATCTGGTCGCCATGCGTCACGGCAATACGCCGCGCCGCCGGCTCATTACGCATGTCCGGGAGCAGTCGCATGAGGCGCGCGTAGTTCGCCTCGCAGGACGCTTGAAGCCCCACGAGGTCCACCCGATAGCGATCGCGCAGTTTGTTTACGACCATAACCCCCTCACTTCAGCGCGGTTCAAAGCTAACCATTGCAGGGCAATGATGCTTGCCGCGTTGGCAATACGCCCATCGCGCACAGCTTGCAGGGCATCTTCGAAGGCCCAGACCGTGACGCGAATATCTTCTGCTTCTTCCTCCAGCCCATGCAGGCCGCCGACCCCGGTTGTATCGCAACGCCCCAGGTACAAATGCACGAATTCATTGCTGCCGCCCGGCGATGGAAAATATTTGGTCATCGGCCAGAGCGCCCCGAATACAAGCCCAGCTTCCTCCTGCCCTTCGCGGTGAGCAACTTCTTCCGGCACTTCTTCCTTGTCGATCAGACCAGCGACCAGTTCGATCAACCATGGGTTGTCGGTCTTGCCCAAGACGCCAATGCGAAACTGCTCGATCATCACCACTTCGTCGCGCTGCGGATCATAGGGCAGTACGCATACCGCATCGTGGCGGACGAACACTTCACGATTGATTTCGCGACTCATGCCACCGGCGAATAACTCATGGCGCAAGTGCACGCGGTCGAGCTTGTAAAAGCCCTCGTAGCACTTTTCGCGCCGGACGATATCCACGGCGGTTGGAATGGTGTTGGCAAAATCAGTCATGACAATCCTCGTATCTACACCGAGGCTCCAGCCTCGACTTCGCGCCATCCTAACGCGCCCGCGACGTTTGATGCAGCCCCTTTCCCGTCAGCGGGATAGACGGTGAGGGAGAAACCAACTCTAATTAGCTTAGTGGCGAACTGACTGCTTCGTTGAGAGTCGAAGCGGTTAACTTTTCGCCTTTCCCTGTTTTATGAAGGACGCCCATGTCGCTTTTTAAAATCGCCTCCGTGGCCGCAATCGCCCTGACTCTGGGCGCGTGCCAGAGCCTGTTCCAGCCCAACTACCGGACGCCGCTGGAAACTACCCGCGACGCTTCCGAACAGCTGAAACCAGGCTGTACAACACCTGATTGCCCACTGGTGAACATCGATACACTGCATTTTCCTGCCGAACCGCAACTTGACGGCATTGTCGAAAAACGCTTGCTACAAATGACCCGCACCTCGCCAGACGCCCCGGCGGCACCGACGCTGGCGGCTTATCGCGAAGAATTTTTGCGCACTGCCGGCCCGCGCTACAGCAGCTACCTGCAAGCCAAGGTACGTGAGCAGCATGACGGCTTGGTGATCGTCGAATTTTCCAGCTACCTGGACACCGGAGGAGCGCATGGCACCCCGGGCCGCAGCTTCATCAACTATTCGCGCCAGCAACATAAGGTGCTGACGCTGTCGGATATGTTGCTGCCGGGGCAAGAAGAAGCGTTCTGGAAAGCGGCGCAGGTGGCGCACAACAGCTGGCTGATCAGCACCAAGCTCGATCAGGAACCGGAGTTCGTGAAGAGCTGGCCGTTCCAGAAAACCCAGAACGTGGCGCTGACCTATGGCAGCGTGATCCTCAAGTACGAAGTGAGCACCATCGCGCCTTACGCGCTGGGCCACGTCGAACTGAAGATCCCCTACCCTCGCCTGAATGGCATTATCAAGCCTGAGCTGTTTCCCGGCCGTAACTGAACGCCCGACCCAGCACGAATTGAAGCAGCCCTGCCAGAATCAACGACGGCAGGGTTGCGCCGATGTCCGGATAGAGATTGGCCAACACGTGATAAGTGCTGACCCCGCCTAACCAGGCGAGCAGCGCCGGCCAGCGCAACGCGGCTGACGCCACGTGTGCCGAACGTTTACGCAGGATGAAGTGATCCACCAGCACCACGCCGAACAGCGGCGCAAATACCGAACCGATCAACAGCAGGAAGTTCTGGTACTGGGCCAGCGGCGCCAGGCACGCGATCAGCGTGCAGATCACGCCGATGGCCAACGCCAGATGTTCAACTTTCAAGCGCAACAGAATCCCGCTGGAAACGGCCGCCGAATGAATGTCGGCGAAAGCGTTTTCCGATTCATCCAGCAGAATCAGCAGCAGTGGAATTCCCAGGCCTGCACCGGCCAATGCCAACAGCAAGGCATTCACTTCACCGCTCGGCGCGAACGCCAGGGTGTAAGCCACGCCGAGGCTCATCAGCCAGAAGTTACCGATAAAGAAACCCAGCGCCGTGCCGCCGAATACGTTTTTCGCACGCTTGCCGAAACGCGAGTAGTCGGCAATCAGTGGCAACCACGACAGCGGCATCGCAATGGCAATGTCGAAGCCCACGGCGAACGGCATCGAACCGTCACCGGCCTGTGCCCACAATGCGCTCAGATCGGCTTTGGCAAACAGGTTCCAGGTCAGCCAGATGCACGCGGCCAACAACAGCCAGATGCCCCACTTGCGCAGTATTTGCCGCACGAAGGTCAACGGTCCGCTGACGGCCAGCAAGGTTGCCAAGGCGCCGAAGAACAAGGTCCAGAGCAGCGGATTCGACAGCCAGCTGCCTTCATTGAACGCACGGGCGCCCAACAGGCTGGCGGCGTCGCGCATAACGATGATTTCGAACGAGCCCCAACCGATCAGTTGCAGCAGGTTCAGCATGGCCGGCAGGCTCGCGCCATGTTTGCCGAGGCTGAGCTTGAGCGCGGCCATCGACGACAGGCCGGTGTCGCTGCCGATCACGCCAACGGCGGCCAGCAGCAGAACGCCGACCAGGGTGCCCAGAAAAATCGCCAGCAGCGACCCGGACAGGCCCAGGCCTGGCGCGAGCAAAGCGCCGGTCTGCAGGACCATCAGGCCTATGCCGAGGGAGAACCACAGTGAAAACAGATCGCGGCCGCCGAACACACGCTTGTCGGTCGGCACCGCGATGTCGGGTGAGTAAGTGCTGGGTTGAATGCTCAAGGGTGTTATCTCAGAGGGATAAGTGTGTCATTGAGATATTTGGTGCTTGGCCTGGCGCCTTCGCGAGCAAGCCCGCTCCCACATTGGATCTCTTGTGAACACAAATTTTGTGTACGACCGGAATCCAATGTGGGAGCGGGCTTGCTCGCGAAGACGGCGGCACAGGCACCGTCAATCACAGGTCAGATCAAACCTTCTTGTACAGCTGACTGCCTTCCTGCTTGAACCGCTCGGCCTGTTCCGCCAATCCCTGGGCGACTTCGGCATCGATCGTTTCGATCCGCTGGTTGGCCGCATATTCGCGGACTTCCTGGGTGATTTTCATCGAGCAGAATTTCGGCCCGCACATGGAGCAGAAGTGCGCGACCTTGGCCGAATCCTTCGGCAGGGTTTCATCGTGATACGAACGCGCGGTGTCCGGATCCAGGCCCAGGTTGAACTGGTCCTCCCAACGGAATTCGAAACGCGCCTTGCTCAAGGCATTGTCGCGAATCTGCGCCCCCGGATGCCCCTTCGCAAGGTCGGCGGCATGAGCGGCGATCTTGTAGGTGATGATCCCGGTCTTCACGTCATCCTTGTTCGGCAGGCCCAAGTGTTCCTTCGGCGTCACGTAGCACAGCATCGCGCAACCGAACCAGCCGATCATCGCCGCACCAATCCCGGAAGTGATGTGGTCGTAACCCGGTGCGATGTCAGTGGTCAGCGGGCCGAGAGTGTAGAACGGCGCCTCGTCACAGCACTCGAGCTGCTTGTCCATGTTCTCTTTGATCAACTGCATCGGCACGTGACCCGGGCCTTCGATCATGCACTGCACGTCGTGCTTCCAGGCGATCTTGGTCAGCTCGCCGAGAGTCTCCAGTTCACCAAATTGTGCGGCGTCATTGGCGTCGGCAATCGAACCCGGACGCAGGCCATCGCCCAGCGAGAAGCTGACGTCGTAGGCCTTCATGATTTCGCAGATGTCTTCGAAATGGGTGTAGAGGAAGTTCTCTTTGTGGTGCGCCAGGCACCACTTGGCCATGATCGAACCGCCACGGGAAACGATGCCGGTGACGCGCTTGGCGGTCAGCGGCACGTAGCGCAGCAGCACGCCAGCGTGGATGGTGAAGTAGTCGACGCCCTGCTCGGCCTGCTCGATCAGCGTATCGCGGAACAGCTCCCAGGTCAGGTCTTCGGCAGCGCCGCCGACTTTTTCCAGCGCCTGATAGATCGGCACCGTGCCGATCGGTACGGGCGAGTTACGGATGATCCATTCGCGGGTTTCGTGAATGTGTTTACCGGTGGACAAGTCCATGACCGTGTCCGAACCCCAGCGAATGCCCCAGGTCAGTTTCGCCACCTCTTCTTCAATGGATGAACCCAACGCGCTGTTACCGATGTTGCCGTTGATCTTCACCAGGAAGTTACGGCCGATGATCATCGGTTCCAGTTCGGTGTGGTTGATGTTGGCCGGAATGATCGCGCGACCACGGGCGATCTCGTCACGGACAAATTCGGGGGTGATGATTTTCGGCACGCTGGCGCCGAAGCTGTGGCCGGCGTGTTGCTGGTCCAGCAGGCCAGCGGCGCGAGCCACTTCGAGCTTCATGTTCTCGCGGATGGCAACGTATTCCATCTCGGCGGTGATGATGCCTTTGCGCGCATAGTGCATCTGGCTGACGTTGGCCCCGGCCTTGGCGCGGCGCGGGTTGTTGACGTGAGCGAAACGCAGCTTGGTCAGTTCCGCATCGGCGAGGCGTTCCTGGCCAAAATTGGAGCTAAGGCCGGACAAGCGCTCGGTGTCGCCACGGGACTCGATCCACGGCGAACGCACATCAGCCAGGCCTTTGCGCACGTCGATGATGACGTTGGGGTCGGTGTACGGGCCCGAGGTGTCATACACCACCACTGGCGCATTGACCTCGCCACCGAAGTCGGTCGGGGTCACATCCAGGCTGATTTCGCGCATCGGCACGAGAATGTCTGGACGAGAGCCCTGAACATAGATTTTTTGCGAACGGGTAAACGGCTGAACCGACTGCTGATCGACTTGGGCCGAATCACTCAGGTTCGTAGTGTTTTTTAGTTTTATCGTCATCACGGGCTCTCCAGACAGCATCCAGGCAGTGGAATTTTGTCGGAGCGAACCTGTAACGAATGGACGCAGCCAATCAGCCATAAACGAAGCTGTTGGTGCTGTGCTCAGTGCTCGAGGGTGTTCGATTGTCGAACAACATCCCGGACGAAGCACAAGAGGACTCGCCGGGTGACGAGAAATCTTGTTCCCTACGCAGGCGCTAACCTGATCAGGTTCAACGGGATCCGAAATTATTCGATCTCAGCCTCATAGCAAGGCACCCCGACAAGAACCTGGCCAGTCTAGACACAACTGGCAAAGAACGCCAACACCTCAGTAAACACCATGATGAATGGCGTATTTACAGGATTGTTGCCGAACCTGTGCGCCACTACACTCGCTACGCCGTGCCGCGCCTTGACGCTATGCGGGCCGCGCCGTAGCCTTGGCGCTCAAATTACTTCTGTAATATTAATTCTAGGGATCGCCTCATGCTGCGCAAACTCTCACTGGCCATTGCCGTGTCTTGTGCGTCCAATGGAATGGCTTGGGCAGCAGAAGCGCCCTTATCGACCAAAAACGATCTGGTCAGCGTCTACCAGGAAGCGAAGGACAATAACGCCGACCTCGCCGCCGCCGTCGCCCAATATGGTGCCCAGAAAGAAGTCGTGCCCCAGGCCCGCGCCGGCCTGCTGCCCAATCTCTCGGGCGGCGCCGAAGTGGCCAGCGTGCGCACTGCGCTTGATCAGCCTTCGGCCACCGCCAACCGTGACGCTCATTCCTATCAAGCGACACTGGCTCAGCCACTGTTCCGTGCCGATCGCTGGTTTCAATTCCAGGCCGCCAAGGACGTCAACGAACAAGCTGCACTGCAACTCTCGGCGACCGAGCAAAACCTGATTCTGCAAACCGCCACTAGCTATTTCAACGTTTTGCGCACCCAGGACAACCTGGCCTCGACCAAAGCCGAGGAAGCCGCATTCAAACGCCAGCTCGATCAGTCCAACGAACGCTTCGATGTCGGTCTCTCGGACAAGACCGATGTGCTGCAATCGCAAGCCAGCTACGACACTGCACGCGCCAATCGAATCGTCGCCCAGCGCCAAGTGGATGATGCATTCGAAGCCCTGATCACCCTGACCAACCGTCAGTACAACTCGATCTGGGGTATTTCCCATACCTTGCCGATCCTGCCGCCAGCACCGAACGACGCCAAGGCCTGGGTCGATACGGCGGCCAAACAGAACCTCAACCTGCTCGCGAGCAACTACGCCGTCAGCGCCGCCGAAGAAACCCTCAAGCAGCGCAAGGCCGGTCATGCACCGACCCTCGACGCCGTGGCGAAATACGAGAAAGGCGACAACGATGCGCTGGGCTTCAGTAACCCCAACGGCTTCAGCCAGCCTTACGGTGGCAACGTCGAGCAAACGACGGTGGGCCTGCAACTGAACATCCCGATCTACAGCGGTGGCCTGACCACCTCTCAGGTGCGCCAATCGTATGCACAACTGGAGCAGTCGGAGCAGCAACGTGAAGCCCTGCGTCGGCAAATCGTGGAAAGCACACGCAACCTGCACCGCGCGGTAAACACCGACGTCGAGCAGGTACAGGCGCGCAAGCAGTCGATCATCTCCAACCAGAGCGCGGTGGAAGCGACCGAAATCGGTTATCAGGTGGGGACGCGAAACATCGTCGACGTGCTAGATGCCCAGCGTCAGCTGTACACCTCAGTGCGCGACTACAACAACACGCGCTATGACTACATCCTCGACAACCTGCGCTTGAAGCAGGCGGCCGGCACGTTGAATCCGGGGGATTTGCAGGATCTGGCGCGTTATCTGAAGGCCGACTACAACCCGGACAAGGACTTCCTGCCACCGGACCTGGCCAAGGCTGCGGCTGAACAGCTCAAAGCCAGGCCGTAAAAGCAAAAGATCGCAGCCTTCGGCAGCTCCTACATGGGATTGATGTACACCTTGTAGGAGCTGCCGAAGGCTGCGATCTTTTTATTCCAGACAACTCGGTTCAGCGACTCAACAATCTATCCAACCCGTCCAGCAATCGCTGCAAAGCGCCCTGATTCATCCGCATCACCTTCAGCCCCGCCTCCGCCATCCGCTGCGCATCTCGTGGCAATTCGAACAGCCGCTGCACGGCCAGCGCCAGACCTTCGGCATCTTCCACTTCCTGCAGCGCGCCAGCACTGCGCAATTGCGCTGCGATTTCGAGGAAGTTGAACAAATGCGGCCCGCTCAATACCGGCTTGGCCAGTACCGCCGGCTCCAGCAGATTGTGCCCACCGTTCGGTACCAGACTGCCACCGACAAATGCGCTGTCAGCCAGTGCATAAAGAAACAGCAGCTCACCCATGGTGTCGCCCACCAGCACCGACGTTGCGGCAGTGACTGGCTCGCCCGTAGACCGGCGTAGCGTGGCGAAACCCTGTTGCTGACACAACTCGACCACCGAGTTGAAACGCTCAGGATGACGCGGCACCAGAATCAGCAACGCATCGGGATGGTTGGCGAGCAACTGACGATGAGCCGCCAACACGACTTCGTCTTCCCCTTCGTGCGTACTCGCGGCGATCCAGACCGGACGGCTCACTGCCTGCCACTGCGCACGCAATTGGGCGGCACGCTGGAGCAGTTGCGGGTCGATGGTCAGATCGAACTTGATCGAGCCGGTCACTTCAACGGTATCCGGGCGCGCGCCCAACTCGCGGAATCGCTGGGCCTCGGCCTCCGTCTGCACGGCGAACAGGCTCATCTCGACGAGCATCGGCCGGGTCAGTTTGTTGAAGCGGCCATACCCTTTGGCCGAGCGTTCAGACAACCGCGCGTTGGCCAGCGCCACCGGAATTCCGCGCTTGGCGCATTGGTGAATATGGTTGGGCCAAAGCTCGGTTTCCATGATTACTGCCAATTTCGGTTGGACCCGATCAAGGAAGCGCGCAGCGGCGCAAGGCAAGTCGTACGGCAAATAGCAGTGCTGGATGCGCGGCTCGTTGGCGAACAATGCGTGAATGCGCTCGGACCCGGTCGGGGTCATGCAGGTCACGGTGATGGGCAGCTGTGGATAACGTTGCAGCAACGCGCGAATCATCGGCGCTGCGGCAATGCTTTCGCCCACGGACACTGCGTGCACCCAAATGCCTCCCGGCTTCATTGTCGGCAAGCCGAAGGAGAACCGCTCGCCAATGCGCTTGGCATACGCCGGTGCCTTGCGCGAGCGCAGCCACAGCCGAATCGCTACCAGTGGCAGCCCCAGGTAAAACAGCGCGGTATAGAGAGTTCTATTCATGGCGGCGGAGTTTATCGGTTTTTTCGCCGATCGCCTGCAAGTGCACGGCAAAACGTTCCGCCAGCCAACGCGCCGCCGGGCCGAGGGGCTCATCCCGGCGCCAGACCAGTTCCACCACCAACGCCGGCGGCGTCCATTCGCTGGCCAGTTCGACCATCAGCCCCTGATACGCCGGGTACTGCACCACGTGTCGTGGCAACCAGGCCCAACCGAGGCTCCGCACCAACCACTCGGCCATCACGTAGAAACTGTCGGCCCGCCAGACTTGCGGGCTGGCGGGCTCGCTGCCGGGATAGACGCTGGACTGGGTGGACATCAGCAACTGTCGATGCTGCGCCAGTTGCTGACAATCGACTTGAGCCTGATTCGCCAGCGGATGGTCGACGCCGCACACCGTGACCATTTCCACGCTTCCCAGCACCCGCCGCTCGAGGGCTTCGGGAATCTGGTCGTGATAAAACAACAAACCCAAATCGGCCCGACGCTCGACCAGTTTGCGCGCCACATCGCCCTGGGCGGCGCTGGTCAGTTGCACTTCGAGGCTGGGGAATTTTTCTGCCAGGGCTTCGAAGCTTTGGATAATCGGCTGATAGGGCATTGCCTCATCCTGGGCGACACGCAGACGCGCTTCCTGGCCGCGCATCATCGCCAGCGCCCGACCATTGAGACGTTCGCACTGACGCAGCACTTCCCGCGCCTCTTCCAGCAACGCATTGCCGGCCTCGGTGAGTTTCGGCTGACGGCCACTGCTGCGATCGAACAGGCTCACCCCCAGGTCCTCTTCCAGCAGCGCAATCGAACTGCTGACCGCCGACTGCGCCTTGCGCTGATCCCGCGCGACGGCGGAAAAAGAACGCTGCTCCGCTACGCTGACAAACAGCCGCAGCTGCTCCAGATTCCATTGCATATTCATGAGGCAACCCATCTTCAGAACAGATAGGTAATGACTTTACCGCATCTGGATAGCCTCTAGAATGCCGACCTCAGAAAGCAACACTTCACATGAGGATGCACCTATGACCGCTTACTACTACCTGGCCGTCGCCATCTGCGCCGAAGTGATCGCCACTGTTTCGATGAAAGCGGTCAAAGGCTTCAGCACCCCGCTGCCGCTGATTTTGGTTATTGTGGGTTACGGCATCGCCTTCTGGATGCTGACCCTGGTGGTGCGCAGCGTTCCGGTGGGTGTTGCGTACGCGGTGTGGGCCGGCATGGGAATCGTGATGGTCAGCGTGGCGGCGCTGTTTATTTACGGGCAGAAGCTGGATGTGCCGGCCATGCTGGGAATGGCGTTGATTGTGCTCGGCGTTGTTGTCATCCAACTATTCTCCAAAACTGCCGGCCACTAAAACCTGAAACACGATCTATTGTGGGAGCGGGCTTGCTCGCGAAGAGGCCGTGTCAGTCGGCATCAATGTGCCTGACACACCGCTTTCGCGAGCAAGCCCGCTCCCACAGGTTTTGTATGCGCCCTGTTGATCACCAACAAATCCCCTCTTCTTCGAGTCTGTATACTGCGCCCTCGTCTTGAACACTGAGGTCGCTGCATGCCATCCGTTATTTCCACCGACGTTCTGATTGTCGGCGCTGGTGTTGCCGGCCTCTGGCTGAACGCACGCCTGCGCCGCCAGGGTTTTTCGACGGTGCTGGTGGAGAACGCCAGCCTCGGCGGCGGTCAAAGTGTGAAGTCTCAGGGCATCATCCACGGCGGCGCCAAGTACGCGCTGCATGGCGCCCTGACCGGCGCCTCGGAAGCCATCGCCGACATGCCGCGACGCTGGCGCGAGGCACTCGCCGGTGACGGTGAGCTGGACTTGTCCGGCGTGCGCCTGCTGTCCGAAGCTCATTACCTCTGGTCCCCCGGCACCCTCGCCGGCAACCTCACCAGTTTCTTCGCCAGCAAAGCAGTGCGCGGCCGCGTCGATCAGGTCAAGGGCGAGCAACTGCCGCCCGCCCTGCAAGACAAGGGCTTCAAGGGCAAGGTCTACCGCTTGGCAGAACTGGTGATCGACGTCCCGAGCCTGATCCAGCGCCTCGCCGATCTGGCGGGTGATGGCTTGCTCGCTGGCCAGAAGATCGAACCGCTGCTGGAGGGTGGGATCCTGGTCGGCCTGAAGGTTGATGAACGCGAGATCCGAGCCCAACGCATTGTCTTGAGCGCCGGTGCCGGTACGGCGTCGCTGCTCGAAGCACTGGGGCTGAGCCAGCCGGCCATGCAACGCCGGCCATTGCACATGATCATCGCCAAAGGTCCGAGCCTCAAACCGCTGTACGCCCATTGCCTGGGCGGCGGCACCAAACCGCGCATTACTGTGACCACCCACCCGGCCGCCGATGGCCAGTGGGTCTGGTATCTGGGCGGCGACATCGCCGAAGCCGAAGGTGTTGCCCGCGAACCCGCCGAGCAAATCGCCACGGCGCAGAAAGAACTCGGCCAGTTATTGCCATGGATCGACCTGAGCACCGTGCAGTGGGCAACCTTGCGCGTTGATCGTGCCGAGCCGCTGCAATCGGGCCTGACTCGCCCCGACAACGCGTTCCTTGCGGAACAGGGTCGGTTGCTGGTGGGCTGGCCAACCAAACTGGCGCTGGCGCCGGATTTCGCCGACCGTGTCATCGCAAGTCTTACGCGTGACGGCATCCAGCCAAGCCATGCGGCACCGCTGCCCGACCTGCCAAAACCGCCGATGGGCGTTCCAGCCTGGGAGCAACTGTTGCCATGAGCCAACCGACCCTGCACGACCTGCACCGCCCTCTGGGCAGCACCGGCCTGGCGGTTTCGCCCCTGGGCCTGGGCACGGTGAAACTGGGTCGCGATCAAGGCGTGAAGTACCCCAACGGCTTCCAGATTCCCGGCGATGACGAAGCACGCATGCTGCTCAAGCTCGCGCGCGACCTGGGCATCAACCTGATCGACACGGCGCCAGCGTATGGGCGCAGCGAAGAGCGCCTCGGCCCGTTGTTGCGTGGCCAGCGCCAGGAGTGGGTGATTGTCAGCAAAGTCGGCGAAGAGTTTGCCGACGGCCAGTCGAGCCACGATTTCAGCGCTGCCCACACGCGATTGTCGGTGGAGCGCAGCTTGCAACGCCTGGAAACGGATTTCATTGACCTGGTGCTGGTGCATTCCGACGGCAACGACCTGGCGATTCTCAACGACAGCGACGCTTATGCGACCCTCGCCGAGCTGAAACGCGAAGGCAAGATTCGCGGCTACGGCTTTTCCGGTAAAACCGTCGAAGGCGGCTTGAAGGCTCTGGAACGAGGTGATTGTGCGATGGTCACCTACAATCTGAACGAGCAGAACGAGAAGCCGGTCATTGACTATGCTGCTGCTCACGGCAAGGCCATCCTGGTGAAAAAAGCCCTCGCCAGCGGTCACGTCTGCCTGAGCCCGGGCGTAGACCCGGTGCGCGCCAGTTTCGAGTTGTTGTTTGAACATCCGGGGGTGGCCAGTGCTATTGTCGGGACCATCAATCCGCTGCACCTCGCCCACAACGTTGCAACCGTTGCCCAGGTCCTACGTAGAAACTGATGCCGCCCACGCGGCCTTAAGCAGGAGCCGACATGCCGCGTACGCTCATAAGAAAGAACCCGAGCAACTTCAAGACCCTGCCGTTATACGTCGAAGCGACCCCCGAAGGCTTGAGCTATCAGAGCGTCGGGATGCCGCTCAATTTCTCCCAGACCCTGCAACGCCGCCGCCCGGTGACGGTGGCCAACACCGAGCGGTTCTCCCTGGAGCTTGCCAACCTTGGGGTCTCGGTGCGTCTGACCCTGCACTGGCAGAATCGCGATTACTGGGTGTTGGTGCGTCAGCGTCGGCAGGATCGCGGCGATGTGGTGCTCAAGCTTATTTCCGGTTATGTGCCGGCTCATGAATTGAATCTGCCGCTGCACACGGCAATCCAGGAGATTGCCGAAGAATGCTTGCTGGAAACCCCGGAAGGCTGGTTAGGCGGGCGTTTCAACGATACCTGGCTGCCGGCGCCCTATGCCACCGCGCTGCATTACCGTGAAGCACTGCCGTTTCGCCTGACGCCGTTGTCCGGTTCGGCGCGGCCGGTGCGTTGCGCCAAAATGCAGCTGATAGAGCGCCCACGGGCTTACGTGCATTTGCCGACGGCGTCGCTTCAATTGATCTATGACTTGCGCCTGGAAGTCCCCAAGGAAGCCAAATCCCTGAGCTTGTTTCATGTCGATGAGCGACTGGAAGGCGATCAACTGGTGGCCCGGCTCGATCGCAAGCGTCCTGATCTCTATCTGATGCCGCTGGAAGATGGCGTGCCTCTTCCAGAGCTGTTCACGCTCAAACGCGACAAACTTTTGCCGGCCAGCACCCGTGGACTCTATCTTGCCGAGAGCTTTGCGACCCAAGAAGGCTGGGTGGTGCGTGAAGAACGTATCCGTTGGAAAGACTGGGTCACACAACAGGGTCTGGGAGCGCCGAAACCCCAGCACCAAGGGCTGATTCGACTGAAAGCCAAGGCCCTGCGATTGGTGCGGCTGGTACGGCGAACGGCAGACAAGTAGACGGGGCTTGCCGCGACCAGGATTCGCAGGCTGTCCTCAACCTTCGGACTTATCCGATCGCTGCCTGTCCATGAGCGTGCGTATCCGCGCTATCAGATGGAAATAGCGATTCTCTCGCTTGCCCATGCCTCGTTTGGGAGAGAACGATTCATCAGCGAATGCACCGGTAATACGAACACGCGAAGCCGTGGTGTCCATGGTACAAACCCTCACGCCTGCCTGTTGCAGTACGTATTTGAGCAACCGCTCGGAGTGCAGCTTTCTTCCCGTCGCCTCACAAAAATCGAAGATGTGTTCAATCCGCTTTCCATACGCTTTGTACGCATCACGCCCACAAATGGCAAAACGATCGTTCAGACCTCCCCACCACTGCCAATCAGGAATGTAGGTATTGAGCCGCCTGGCTTTGGGGCGCTTGAACACATAGGCCGGAAGAGGTGAGTGATAGAAATTATCAGGACGCACAAACACGACGAAATCAGGATCGAAGGACTCCATCATGCCGGTGACAGCGTGCAGAGAATTCAGTTGATAAATCAGGTTCTTTAGCGACGCGTGCTCATCAGCCCATGTATCGCCAAGTGCTCTCACGCGCTCAAAGTCCCAACGCTCCAGAACGCCCTCCGTTGAGGCAAGCATACCGGTCATGGACTGGAAGGGCTCGTAGTTGTCCGCGTTGAGCTCTCCGCTTTCTCCCGAGCGCTGATTCTGGATTTCGTCGATTTTATACAGGTGGTAAAAACACCTTACCTGGCTGTTCGCAGGGAGTTGTGCAAGAACGTTTTCTTGAATGGAAGGAAAGCAGATTTCCGAATTTCTAGGAATACCAAAAAAAGCCACCGCAACTTTTAACACTCGACTGCACCCCAGAAAATAATGTGCCTCTTCACCGCACTTTGTTGGCAACAACCGGTAAACGATCACTCATTGGCGACGCAGTAATACTTGCCACCAACGCCGTCGCTGCAGACGCACCACGATCACATCCGATTTCGCCAACCACTCTCGCTCATAGTCCCAGGCATGCCCGCCCCAGAGCTTTCCCGCTTCATTGGAAAAACCCAATGTCATGAGCTGGTAGGTATAGCCGGTATGACTTCGCAGCCAATCGAACAACACCAGGGCATTGAAGCCCGTTGAAGGTCCGACATAGCGCTTCCCCCCCGGCCGATCAACCGGGTAATTCCACAACGCCGGCAGCGGGATACGCTCCCAATAAAGCGCCACCCGCGGCAACGCACACATCGCCTCCGTGCATCCCACCAACATCGTGAAACAACGCGCGCCAGGTTGTTTAAACAACTGCTGCACTTGCGCGCCATAAGGAAGGCCGAAAAAGTAAGCGTCAGGCGCATTGAAACCATGCACGAACACATTGACGCTCTGCGGGGAAAGGAGTTCGGATTTCACACAGTTATTGAAGCTGACCACCACGTCATCCGAGCCGATATTCAGGGCCTGAAAGTCAGCCGCCGTAATGGCCGGATTATTCGCCACGAGCACCACGCGCGCCGCGTTGCGCAAGCACCCTTTCAGCTCCATCGGCAGCCCATCGAAAACAGACTGGTGACCACCGGGCATTGCATCCAGTGCCATCTCTTCGCTGGATTGAGGCTGTCGAGAGTCCGTCATCTACCCTGCTACCTTCATCCTGTGGCGTATCTTGACCCACAGACGAATGAACGCCGATGGTGGTTGCCAAGGGCGCATTTCACGCTGTATCTCGGCAGCGAGCGCACGCCCCACGCGAGCGAAGGAATACTGGCTCTCAGCGAATGCCTGACCGTTACTGGCGATACGAGACGCAAGTACCGGGTCACCCTGCAGCAACTTGAGTTTTTCCACTGCTTCGTCTTCAGAGTGATAGAACACCGTGTTGTGCATATCCTGAAAACCCAACAGCCCGTCTTCTTCGCCCTGACTCCAGGCAAGCACGACACAGCCACACGCCATCGCTTCGAAGTTCTTGATCATGAATTCCCCCATACCGATATCGGCACTGACGAAAATCTTGATGCGATTGAGTGTTTCCAGATAATCGTTACCGGATTTGGTGCGGGTCACCAGCATGTCGGTACGCTGAGCCAAGGACTGCAGGAGTGCCTTGCGCTGCGCATATTCAGTGCTTTTCAAACTGCCCAGGAAGCCAATCGGAATGTCGCGAACGCCACCCGTATTGCGCAACATTTGCTCGTCATACCCTTTGGATACGAACACTGCATCAATATTTTCGGCTTGCATGCGACGCGCAATAACAGCGCCCGAAACCAGTACTCGAATACTTGGAAGACGGCTGTAAAGACGCGAGTACGCACCTTGATACTTACTGGCGGGCATGTAATTTTGATAGGCGTCATGCTCGAGAATGACAAGACCGGGAATACACTTCAGCACGCTGAGTTGTCCGGACAGGCGCTTGAGTCTCGAAAAAATCACGACGCGGTCAAAGTTCTGATAATCGACGGAAGTGAGGAACGGCCCGAGATTCATCTGTTGTTTTTTGCTTAGGCGATAGACGACACATTCATCGCAGTTTTGCTGCACGATTTCATACAAACGATCCAGTATGACTCGCTGTTCGTCCATCACCAAGAGCATGACTTTCATAGATTAATTTACCAACACACTAGTTTTGTACCGGCCAGCAGCGGCTGGGGACGGAAACCCCTCATCACAGAGCCCGTCCCAATCAGTACATAAGTGAGTAACTCACCTTATCAATGGCTGCGAATCTTCTCGACAATCGCCGTTGTCGAGCTGTTTTCCACCAAACCGAGCACTTTCACCGTGCCACCGTAAGCGGTCACGATGTCAGCACCGACCACCTGGTCGATCCCGTAATCACCACCCTTGACCAATACATCCGGCTTAACCTCGCGCAACAGGTTTTCCGGGGTACCTTCAGGAAAACTGATCACCCAGTCCACCGCGCCCAAACCCGCCAGTACAGCCATGCGACGGTCGACACTGTTGATCGGACGCCCAGGGCCTTTCAGCCGGCTGACCGACGCATCATCGTTGACCGCAACGATCAGACGATCGCCTTGTGCACGCGCTTGTTCGAGGTAGGTCACGTGCCCGGCATGCAGAATGTCGAAGCAGCCGTTAGTGAAAACGATCTTCTCTTTGTGCGCACGCGCATCATCGACCGCCAGCAACAATTGCTCGATGCCCAGCACACCGCGCTCGGACCCTTCCTCGCGCTGGATGGCACGACGCAGTTCCGGAGCGCTGATGGCCGCGGTACCGAGTTTACCGACCACGATGCCTGCAGCAAGATTAGCCAGGGCCACCGCGTGCGGCAGTTCCTCACCCGCGGCAATCGCAGCCGCCAAGGTGGAAATCACTGTGTCACCAGCACCGGTCACATCGAACACTTCACGGGCTCGCGCCGGCAAGTGCAGTGCCGGATGATCCGGGCGCAGCAAGGTCATGCCGTGTTCGCCGCGGGTCACCAGCAAGGCGCCGAGGTCCAGGTCGTGCATCAACTGCGCGCCTTTGCTCACGAGCTCGTGCTCATCGACGCAACCGCCGACGATGGTTTCGAATTCGCTGAGGTTCGGTGTAATCAGGCTTGCACCGCGGTAGATCGAGAAATCCTTGCCCTTGGGATCGGCCAGGACCGGAATGCCCCGCGCACGGGCGGCCTGGATCAGCACCTGATGGTTTTTCAGCGCGCCTTTGCCGTAGTCAGACAGCACCAACACCTTGATACCTTCGAGCAACTCGTCGACTTGCGCACCCAACGCGAGGGCGTCAGTGGCGAAGGGCTCTTCGAAGTCGATACGCAGCAGTTGCTGGTGACGGCTCATGACCCGCAGCTTGACGATCGTCGGCTGGTGCGCGATGCGCTGGAATAACGCTCGCACGCCCGCGCCCTTGAGGCTATTGACCAGGCTGTCGGCGGCTTCGTCGTCGCCGGTCACACCCACCAGCGAAGCCGGGGCACCGAGTGCGGCAATGTTCAACGCCACGTTGGCGGCACCGCCCGGGCGGTCCTCGATTTGCTCGACTTTGACCACCGGTACTGGCGCCTCAGGGGAAATCCGTGAGGTACCACCATGCCAGTAACGGTCGAGCATGACATCGCCGACCACCAAGACAGGGGCTTGATCGAATCGCGGCATGGACAACTTCATGGAGCAACCCACATACAAAATGAACAAGGGCGGGATATTAGCACAGGGTTGGCGTGGGGCTTACGCATGGCATGAATGAGGGTGCCAAAAGCAAAAAATCGCAGCCTGTGCAGGTACGAAAACCTGAGGTTGCGATTTTTTGGCCGTCACGACAACTGACCGTCGATGGAATCAGGCGATATTTTCAGCCGGGGCATCGAGGCCCATGGCGTTCAGGCGCGCGTAATAGCCATTCTGCGCCAGTAGCCCGGCATGCGTGCCACGCTCGACGATCCGGCCCTGATCCATGACCAGAATCAAGTCAGCCTTCTCGATGGTCGATAAGCGGTGAGCAATCACCAGGGTGGTTCGTCCTTTCATGACCTGGTCCAGAGCGGCCTGAATATGCCGTTCCGACTCGGTGTCGAGGGCCGAAGTCGCTTCGTCGAGAATCAGCACAGGCGCATTCTTCAACAAGGCCCGAGCAATCGCCAGACGCTGACGCTGGCCACCGGACAGCAATACGCCATTCTCGCCGACCTGGGTGTCCAGGCCTTCAGGCAGTTGCGCGATGAAGTCCATTGCGTAGGCATCTTTCGCAGCTTTTTCGATGTCTTCACGAGGCGCGCCGGCCAGATCGCCGTAAGCGATGTTGTTGGCCACGGTATCGCTGAATAGCGTTACGTTCTGGGTCACCTGAGCGATGTGCTTGCGCAGGTTAAGCAGTTTGTACTGCTCCACTTCGACGCCATCGATCAGGATCTCGCCCTTGTCGTGGTGATAGAAACGCGGAATCAGGTTGGCCAGGGTCGACTTGCCACTGCCCGAACGCCCCACCAGCGCCACCATTTGCCCGGGCTCGACCGAGAAGCTGATGTCGTCGAGTACCTGGCGATCGGTGCCTGGATAAGTGAAGCTTAGATGCCGCACATCCAGGCGACCGGTAACGGCATCGCGCTCGATAGTGCCGGTATCGACTTCCGGTTCGACGTCCAGTTGCTCGAAGATGCTCTCGGCACCCGCGACGCCTTTCTGGATGGTCGAACTGACTTCGGACAATTGGCGGATCGGCTTGGGCAATAACCCCGCCAGAGTGATGTAGGCAACCATGTCACCGGCAGATGCATCGCCGCGCAGGAACAGCACCAGGAACATCAGCACGGCCATGGCGGTGTAGATCACCAGTTGCAGCATCGGCGTGTAAATGGCGCCGGTACGGGTCATGCGCAGTTGCTTATCGGTGTTGTCCTGGCTGGCGTTGAAGAAGCGCTTCTCTTCGTAGACTTCGCCGCCGAAGCTGCGCACCACGCGATAACCCTGGATAGTTTCCGACGCCACGTGCGTTACGTCGCCCATCGCTGCCTGGATCTTCTTGCTTTGCTTGCGGAATTTCTTGCTCGCGGTACGAACCATCACCGCGATCAGCGGCAGGATAGCGACCATGACCAGGGTCAGGCGCCAGTTCATGAACAGCAGCGAGGCAAACAGGAAGATCACCGTCATGCCTTCACGGATTACGACCTTGATCGCATCTGTGGCCGCCCCGGTGACCATGGTCACGTTAAAGGTGATGCGGGAAATCAGGTGACCCGAGTTATGCTTGTCGAAGTACCGGTTTGGCAGAACCAACAGGTTATTGAACAACTGTACCCGCAGGTCATGGACCAGCCCGAGAGAAACCTTGGCCAGGAAGTAGTTGCCCAGATAAGATCCCAACCCCTGCCACGCGGCGATCAGAATGATCAGCAGCGGCACGGCCTGCAGCAGTTGCAGGTCACGCAGGTAAGGCACGCTGGGAAACAGCGCCGCCTCGGGATTGGACAAGCCATCGACGAAGTACTTGAGGATGTAGCCGAGCATTGGCTGCGTCGAGGCGAAAATCAGAAAACCGACGATGCTGATCAGGAACAGGCTGATGTACGGCCGGACATAACCGAGCAGACGGAAGTAGATTTTCAAGCTCGAGGGGCTTGCGGAGAGACTGGAGTCGGTCATATCACGCGAATGTCGATAAAAAGGACGCTGACTTTAGCACAGCTTCCTCAGGGTTCTGGCAATCACATAAAGGCTGTTATTGTTAGACGGCACAACCAGTATCATATGGCCACCACTCGAATGACCGATCAACTTCAGGATTGAATCTCTCAGCATGCAATTCAGCGGTTTCAACAATACGTCCAATCGAGTCTTCGATTTCATTTGTCTGTGGATACTTCCACTTGGCTATTTCTTGCTGCTGTGCGCGTTGTTCTTCCTGCCGGGCCGCAGTCTGCATCACAAGCTTTACTATGGCCTGTTTAGCATTCCATCGCTGATAGCTCTTTGCCTGCGCCCCCGAGAACTTAAAGAGTTGCTGCGCGAGCCGATCTTCATCGCGATACTGCTGTTCGCCGGGTGGGTGCTGTTGAGTATTTGCTGGGGCTCTGGCGATGAGAGTTTTGCCGGCCAGGTCAGACCACCGCTACACACATTGATGCTGTTCGTCGGGTGCTACCTGCTGACGCGCTACCGCAGCGAGATCATCTACCCCCTGCTGTTCAGCGCCGCGATAGTCGGGCTGATCGCGACGGTCTATAACCTGTATATGTTTGCCCACACCTATCAACCAGGCATGCGCCTGATTGGTGGCGGCGCCTTCGACAATCCATTGCTGAGCTCGCATTTGTTCGGTTTTTTCTGCGTCTACTGGCTCAGCTTAAGCATGACCTGCAAGCGCCCGCAGATCCTCTGGCTGAGTATCCCGGCGATGACTGTCATGTTCATTGCGGTGATCGCCACCGGCTCCAGGACACCGCTGGTAGCCCTGACACTGGCTGCACTGTGGCTGGGCTTCATCTGCTGGAACCGCCGCTCCGTCATATTGCTGGGTGTTACGCTCATCAGTGGGGCTGCGGTGGTTATGCTTTTCTCGAACATGATTTTCGCAAGAGGCGATTCCTATCGCCTCGAAATCTGGCAGATTGTCCTGCAGAAAATCGCCGAACACCCATGGATCGGCCATGGCTACGATGCCGACTTGACCGTCGATGCGGGTCTGGGCTACACGCTGTCCGAACCCCATAGTTTCGCCTTAGGCGTTCTCTACTACGTCGGAATTCTCGGCTTGATCCCGTGGCTGTTCTTCCAGGCCTTTGGCTTGCTGAGCAGTTGGCGCCATCGCGTGCAACCGCTGTTCATCATCGCCTCGACCTGGCTGGTGTTCGGCATTGGCGCGGGACTGACCGAAGGCGGCGGGATTATTTCGCGCCCCAAGGAACACTGGTTCCTGCTGTGGATTCCCCTGGCACTGATCGCCGCGCTCAGCATCAACCAGCGCGCGGGTCGCCTACTGAGCCTATCAATCAAGAGACTATCCCAGGCGACCCTGCAAACGCTGACCGCCAACGCCCAGGTGATTGAAGAGGATGGCCTGGGCCCGAAGGTCCTGCGCCTGGTCGATGGCAGTTTCCTCAAGTTGTTCCGAGCTCGTCGCTGGTACACCTCGGGCAGCTTCAACGCCTACTCCGAACGCTTTGCCGTCAACAGCGAACGATTGCGCAACATGGGGTTCCCGACCCCACACATCCTGGACCTTTACCGCCTCGATGATGGCAGCAGTGCCGTGCATTACACGCCTCTGCCGGGCAATACCTTGCGCCAGATCCTGCAAGGCATTACGGCCCCGGACGTGCGTCAGGCGCTGGTGGAGCGCTTCGGCAAGTTCATGGCGCAGCTGCACGAGCAAGGGGTGTATTTCCGCTCCCTGCATTTGGGTAATGTGCTGGTACTGGAGGACGGCGAGTTCGGTCTGATCGACGTGGCTGACCTGCGCATCTACCCTTCGTCACTGAGCCTGTCTCTGCGCCAGCGCAATCTGCGCCACATGCAGCGCTACACCGTCGATCGACGCTGGTTGTTTGAAGATCATTTCCAGGCGCTGCTGCAAGGCTATGCCGTGACAGCCTCGAAATCTGCTGCGGATACCCTGCACAAACAAGTGCTGGCTGCCAGACCACCTGCCCAGGTTCGCTGAAAATCGAAGCTCAACGAAAAAGAGCAGCATCCGCTGCTCTTTTAAAGGAGTGCCAGCGCACCTGACATCGGCCGCGCCCCGGATTCAATCCAGGGCACTCGCCTGATGGGCGGGATTCAGCCGATAGCTCAATCTTTTTTCAAAGGTGAGAAATACAAGCGCCCCAGGCCACGCCAGGTCTTCTTGTTCCACGCCTTGAACGGAATCTGCGCCAGCAGTTCGCGCGCCAGCTTGCGGTCTCGATTGGCGGTTTTCAGGAACATCGAACTGAGAAACTTGTAGCGTACGTGCTCGTACAGCGGGTGATCGCTGAACAAAGCGTAGGTACGCAGAATGTTGTCGATCATGAAGCGGTGATTCTTGTACGAATTGGTGGCGTGCTTGCGATAGCGCGCCATCAACACGTTCAAGCCATCAATGAAGTAACCGGCATGGGTTACTTTCAACTCGATCAACAAATCTTCCAGACGAATCGTCGGATCGAACCCGCCGACCTTGTCCAGCGCCTCACGGCGAATCATCAGGGTCGGTGCCGGTGGATAAGGCTTGCGTTCGAGGAACATGTCATCGAAATCCAGACGGCGGAACGGCACATCGCGGCGCTGACGCGACTCCGGGTACGGATTGCCGTCGGCGTCCATGAGCTCGATGTTGCCGGCGCAGATGCCGACCTCGGGCTTGCCATCCATGTGCGCCACCTGCGTGGCGATGCGTTCGGGCAGCATGATGTCATCGGAACCGAATGGCACGATGAGACTACCTTTTGCACGAGCAATGGCACCGTTAAGGGTATTGGTCAGCCCTTGATTCTGCTGCACACGGAAATCAAAGCCGTGTTGTGCCTGCAAGGCGTTGATCCGCTCGACACTGTCATCGCTGGAGCCATCATCGACCACCAGCAACTCGATGTTCGGATAGGTCTGGTTGAGGACACTGAGAATGCTCTCCTCAATATAGGGACCGTGGTTATACGACGCGATGATGACCGTGACGATGGGTTGTGCATCGCTCATGATTGTTCCTCGCGGGCCTTGCTCAAGCCTGAGTCGATCAGGTCCAGGTATTCCTGGCGGAACACCTCGATGTCGTGTTGCTTCTGAAGATAATGATAGGCCTGTTCGCCCTTGGCCTTGAGCGCGTCATCCGACAGCCCAAGGTAGTTATCCAGTGCCGCGACCAGGCTCGGTACATCTTTTGGCGTGATTGCCAGACCGCCAGCGCCCTGAATCAGCGGTAGCATCGCCGGCACATTAGAGGCAATCACCGGAAGATGACCGCTCATGCCTTCCAGCAATGCCAGCCCGAGACCTTCTGCCAGCGACGGCATGGTCCAGATGTCGAACGCGCGAACGTACTGCAAGGCGTTTTCCTTAAACCCGAGCAAATGCGCACGCCCCTTCAGGCCCAGGCGTTCAATCTCGGCGGCCAGGCGCGACTCTTCACGCCCGGCACCGATGATCGCCAATTGAGTATTTGGATACTTATCTTTAAGGGAAGCAAACGCCTGCAACAAATAGGTGTGCCCCTTGACCGGCACCAACCGACCCAACGCGCCGATCAACCGCACCGATGGATCAATGCCAAGCATTTCGCGAGCGCGCTCGCGGCTGTGTTGTAAGCCTTCAGCCTGCTCGATATCGATGGCGTTGGTGATGGCGTAAGTGTTCCGGTCGGTGAAACCGCAGTCGCAGTCCAGCAGGTACTGTTTGACCGCCGGCGACACACCCACAAAGCGCCAGTGACGATCGATCAGGCGCTGGGTCTGGCGGCGTCGGTAAAACCGGTCGTACTCGCCAAATCCGTGGGAAATACCAATGCACAGTGGCACTTTCAACCAGCGATTGAGCATCAGCATCATGTTCACCGGTTTGAAGCGGTTGCAGATCACCACCTCGAATTTTTCTTTGCGGCAGAACTGATACAGCCGCCACATGGCCCGCAGGCGCATGCCTTTGAGGGCCTTGTCGGAAAATTCGAAATACACCGAGCGATCGGCACGGCTCACCGCATCGCCAGGCCCTGGCTTACCTCTCAAGAACGCTGCAGTCACCTCATAACGATCGCCTGGCAGAGCCTTGACGATCTGCTCCGCGAGGTCAGCAAAATCATGGGCCTTGACGTTGTAGTCAGGCTGTAATTGCAGAACCTTAGACCGTTGACTCATAACGCTCCCCGGTGAAAACCAGCCGCATCGATGACCCAGTCAGGCTCGGCGGCGAGACGCCGGATCTCGGCCGGGTCGGGTTGAGGCAACAGTGACCACTCGTTGCGTTTCCAGCAGACAAAGTGGAAATACGGAAACCGGCGATCGCCATCGCGATCATTACCCAAATGGCCATTGCGCCAATACCATTTGAGCGGGAAATCCTCGGTGCCGTCATGCCACTTGATGCAACCACCCGGCGTGCTGAATGCCTCGGTGAATTCGCTGCGTCGACGCCATGGGTTGAACTTGCCCACCAGCTTGAACAAGGGCTCTGGAAAATTCTTGCGCCAGAGAAAGATTCGACTGAATGCGCCCTCGTCCAGCGCGTGATGCTTCTGATCAGTGAACCGCGCTTTCCAGTCCTTGATCTGCCTGAACAACTCACGCTTGCGGTCGGTGTTGCGAATCAGGCAAAGATGCCCGGCAACTCGTCGCTCGTGGGTGGAAAACAGGTCATAAGAGGCGAGCCGATCGGCAGTGAAGTAACTGCGCAGATCACCATACACCAGATCAATATCGCCGAAGCCCCAGAAATCATAGCCTTGCAAGCGGTCGGCATGAATAAGCCCAAACGCTGGCCGGATGTCGCACAGTTTGTAAGCCTCTTTCGGCGCAAAGTCGATGTCCAACCGCTGGGACACTATCCCGCAGTAGTCGCTGAACATCATGCTCTCGACGGTGACATTGGGCGGCAGATTCTCGGGAACGCCACAGTCACTGAAGAACAACCAGTCGATATCAGGATTGCGACGGCAGCTTTCGAGAAAAAACGGCATCCAGAATGGCCAACGGCCGAAATAAGGCATCAGAAACAAAATACGCGGGCATGGGTTGATCACAGAAAACTCACTATCAATGCTTAAAACGCCGACCACATCAGGCCGCGCGATACGTTAATTCTGCTGTGCAGATGTTTCGCCATGTTTCAGAAGCCAGAACAGCTCTTGGCGCCTGACTGCCTTGCGAAAGAACTCATTCTCTCCATAGAGGGACGGCACTCTATTGGCCAACAGCCACTGCATCAACCGCCGCACTCGCCGCTTGAACGGCATCGGCGGTTGCAAGTCGTGCATCATCCCCAGCGCCATGGCTTTATCGCGCTGAACCCCCAGAGGCATTGGCAGGCTGCATGGCTGCATCGGCACCGTGGAGTCGAAGGCGGGTGGCAGCGCAATGCCATGGCCTGCATCGCCCATCGGCCAGCGATCGTTGTCGTGCAGGTGGTTGGCGTAACCGAGCAACGTGGTCGGCTGCCACTCCAGGCCTCGCAGCGCTTCAAAAACCGCTTCCTGCGCGCAAATGTGGTCTGGATGTGGATCGAGCGTCGGGTGCGGCAACACGATGACGTCAGGGCGCGCCCGTAGCAGCAACTCGCGCAGATCAGCCAGCAGATTGTTCCAGGTCGGCATACCGTCGGCGTCGCCCGGCAGGGCAAAGGAATTCAACTGCCGGAACAAGCGGGTGTCGTTCAGATCCGCTTCCCGTGATCCCACGGGCTGATTTGGCGCGGCCTGCATCGCCGCCAGTTGCAGACAGAAATAGCCCAACTGCACGCAATGGGCTTCGGGCACCCCGGCCCAGCGCGGCACGGTGATGCTATCCCAAGCCCGCAGTCGGCCCTTGAGGCGCGACGCTTCGACGGTGTTCAATCCCATCTGCTGATAGTGTTCAGCTTCGATTTCACCGGCGGTGAGGGTGACGATCCAGGCTTCGTCGGCCTGACTATACAGACCGTAGGCCGCCAACTCCGCATCGTCGGCATGGGGCGCGATCACCATCACCCGCTGACGCCTGTAATCCGGATGTTCGAACACCCACAGGACCGGCTCGCCGAGCAATCGGCAAAAACGCCCGCGCAAACGTAATTCACCTTTGGACAGCACCTGAGCCTGACCACTCAGATTGAGATAACGCAGGCCGTTTACACCGCGCTCGAACGTTTGTCGGTCCGGGTTATCGCCACCTGACAATTCAACCACAGGGTCGATAAAGCGCCCCAGCCAGGTGCTTTTTATCCGCAGCGCCAGGACCAGCGTCGCGTCGTCGACCAGCATGACGCCCTCGTCCAGCCGTAAACGCTCACCGTCCAGGTGAACCTTGGGCTTTTGGGTATACGGTGGGAAGTTGTACTGGTAATCGTCTTTCGGGGAATAAAACAAATGGTCGGCAAACCACGCCTCGTGGGCGATCCAGCCGAGGAGCGCGAGCAGCAACGGCAGCCACCAGGCCACCAGCACGCCGCAGGTAATCAACAGCACCAGCGCGATCAACAGTCCGATGCGCTTGTTGCGTCGGTGGCGCTTGAGCAGGTGTTGTTTGCGACTCATGGGCTCACTCATACGGTGAAGACCGGCACAGGGTTGCACCAGCGTTCCTTGTATTCACGGTCAGCGCGCCCGAAGGAAAAACGCAAGGGCTTGTCCAGCGCCCGGGCATGCTCCCAGGCGCTTTGAGTGTTGAGAAAACTCAGCACGCTGCCGGGACTGAATTCACGGGTTTCGGGATCGACGCCGCCATTGATGTACTCGACGCTGATCCACTGCGGTGTCTCGACGCGGTAGACCAGTTGAATCGCTATCGGTGCATCGTTGAGGAAAATCACCGAACCGATCAGCAATTCACGCAGCAACTCGATAACCTCGGCCATACGCTCGGCGCCTGTTGCCGGGAACCCCCAGCGACGCTGGAACAGATCGCAATAGATCGCCGCCAGCTCGGTGCTGGAAAATTCGGCGACTGGCCGCACGACGCCACCCGCCTCTTCCAGCAAGCGCAATTCGCGGCGCTGGTTGTAGCGAAACTTCTTCGACAATTCTTCCGGTGTACGGGCCATGGCCAACTGCTCAGCCTGCAACTTGATGCCGCAGAAGCGCCCTTCATTCAGCACCGAGAGATAGCGTGCGCGGTGGCGCAACGGGGCCTGGGCGTCGTCGCAGGCGGGCAGGATCAGTTCGGCATTGCCGAGGTCAAACAAGCCTTTTTTACCGCTGCGCTTGAGCACATCCTTGGACAAGGCGAGGTCACGCCCCCAGGTCGGGATCGCAGCTTTGACGTCGCCATTTTGCTCCCAGGCCAGGTAGCGCACCGGGATGCCGGCCAGCTGAGCCAGACGCTCGACCACCATTGGATGAGTTGCGACGCTGCCGCCATAACGCTGCCACGCCTCGGCATAGGTCGGGGCATCGACTACCGCCCAGCCACGCTCACGCCAGCCTTGAAGTCGGTTGAGCATCAACCCCTCGGCGCCAGTTCGGTAACACGCGGCAAACGCCAGAACGCGTCGCGCACCGCGAGGTCGGAGAAGCGCTCACGCAAGCGGCCAAGCATCAGCTCGGCACACTGGCGTCGTTGCTGCTCGTCCATCGCGGCCAGATGCTGCAGGCCTTGAGCCAAGCGCTCGGCATCGCCCAGCGGGAACAAAATGCCTACGCCCTCGACCACTTCCCTCGCACCGCCACACGCGGTGGCGAGCAGCGGCACGCCAGCGGCCATGGCCTCCAGCAGCACCATACCGAACGGCTCGTTATCGGAACTCAGGGCAAATACGTCGAAGGCACTGAAATAACGCCGGGCGTCGGGCACTTGGCCGAGAAACAGCACACGGTCGCCGATACCGAGCTCACGGGCGCGGGTCTTGAGCTCCGACTCCAGCCGACCAGTACCGAGGATCACCAACTGACTATTGGACGGCAAGCCCGGCAACGCGGCGGCAAACCCCTCTAGCAGCGTGGCCTGATCCTTGTCCGGATGCAGCCGCCCGACATTGCCGACCACCCAGGCATCCATCGACAAGCCCAGGGTTTCCCGCGCTTCGCGAGCTGACACCTGACTGTCCTGCAAGGCTTGCAAATCGATACGGTTGTAGAGTGTCTGAATCCGTGCGGCCGGCCATTTCGGCAGGCAACTGCGCATGTCGTCGCGCACTGCATCGGAGACCCCGAGCAGGCTCAGGCGCTTGCGGAAAATACGCGCAAAGAGTTTGCGAGTGCCTCGCTTGTAATCGCCAAACGCGTGGTGCACGCCAATCACTGGCAACGAAGTGCCGAGCAAGGCGATGTAGATCGGCTTGAAACGATGGGCAATGCAGAAACTGAAGTTGCGCGAAGCGGCGATCTTGCGCAGATCGACGATGGCGCCCAGCTTCAGGCCACGAATGGCCTTGGAGCTGTATTCCATGAACAGCACTTCATCGGAAGCGCAGCCCGCGGCGACTTCGGCGTCGGCGGCCCCAGTCAGGAAGACCGTGGTCACACGGTAACCGGTCCCCGCGAACAGGTTGGCGTACTGCCGGGCGCAGTCCAGAAACGGCCCGTCATAGCCGTGACAGAACTGCAACACATGGCGTTCAGCCGAGCGTGTCATATGCGTCCGCGCCCTCTTTGACCACCAGAATGTCTTCCATGATTAGATACTGTAGATCGGATCCGAAGAACATGTTCAGGGCATCCGTCGGCGAGCAGATCATTGGTTCGCCACGGCGATTGAGCGAGGTGTTCAGCGACACACCGTTACCGGTGAGCACTTCCAGCGCTTTCATCATGTCGTAGTAGCGCGGGTTGTATTCGCGCTTGAGTACCTGGGCCCGCGACGTGCCGTCTTCGTGGACGACTTCCGGCACGCGGGTCTTCCACTCTTCCGCCACTTCAAAGGTGAAGGTCATGAACGGCGCCGGGTGATCGACCTTGATCATCTGCGGTGCGACGGTGTCGAGCATCGACGGGCAGAAAGGCCTCCAGCGCTCGCGGAACTTGATCTGATGGTTGATCCGGTCAGCCACGCCAGTGGCGCTTGGGCAACCGATGATCGAGCGACCGCCCAGTGCGCGCGGACCGAACTCCATGCGGCCCTGGAACCAGGCCACCGGGTTGCCATCGACCATGATTTTGGCGATGTTTTCCGGCATGTTCGCAAGCTTGCGCCATACCGGTTTGCTCGGGTGACGGGCACACGCGGCAAGCACGTCTTCATTGGTGTACGACGGACCGAGGTAGACGTGCTCCATCTTCTCGACCGGTACGCCACGGGCGTGCGACACATAAGCAGCAGCACCCACCGCGGTGCCGGCATCGCCAGACGCAGGCTGGACGAACAACTCTTTGACGTCATCGCGGGCGATGATTTTCTGGTTCAGCTTGACGTTCAAGGCACAGCCGCCGGCGAACGCCAGCTTGCCGGTTTCCTTGAGCACATCGCCCAGGTAGTAGTCGATCATCTGCAGCGAGATCTTTTCAAACAGCGCTTGCATGCTCGCGGCGTAGTGGATGTATGGCTCGTCGGCGATATCGCCTTCGCGCTTTGGACCCAGCCACTCGATCAGCTTCGGCGAGAAGTAGAAACCTTTGCCCTTTTCTTTATAGCGGCGCAGGCCGATGACGTTGGCGTAGTCGGTGTTGATCACCAGCTCGCCGTTTTCGAACGAGGCCAAGCGTGAGAAATCGTATTTGCTGGCGTCGCCGTACGGCGCCATGCCCATGACCTTGAACTCACCGTCGAGCATCTCGAAACCGAGGAACTCGGTGATCGCGCCATACAGGCCACCCAGGGAATCCGGATCGAAGAATTCCTTGATCTTGTGGATTTTGCCGTTTTCGCCATAACCGAAGAAGGTCGTGGCGTACTCGCCCTTGCCATCGATCCCGAGGATCGCGGTTTTTTCTTTAAAACCAGAGCAATGGTAGGCACTGGAGGCGTGGGCCAGGTGATGCTCGACCGGCTCGATCTTGATTTTCTTCGGATCGAAGCCCAATTGCTCGAGGCACCAGACAACCTTGTTGCGATAGCGTTTGTAGCGACGGTTACCCATCAGGATCGCATCGAGCGCACGATCCGGGGCGTACCAGTAACGCTTGGCGTAGTGCCAGCGCGCTTTGCCGAACAGGCTGATCGGCGCGAACGGAATCGCGACCACGTCAACGTCGGACGGCTTGATGCCCGCTTGCTCGAGGCAGAACTTCGCCGATTCGTAAGGCATGCGGTTCTTTGCATGTTTATCGCGCACAAAGCGCTCTTCCTCGGCCGCCGCGACCAGCTTGCCGTCGATGTACAAAGCTGCGGAAGGATCATGGCTAAGGGCGCCGGACAGGCCAAGAATCGTCAATGCCACAGGGGTCTAGCCTCTAGTTAGTCTGCATGCAGGCGCAAGGCGCCTCAAAAATTAATGTGCCCTCGCAAGGGGCGAGAGACAGCTAAAGGGCGGGATTATAGCGTAAACATGGCGGGAATGACCCTAAGGTTATCAGCGCCGCAAAGATGGCACCCTGAACTAAAGCGCTCCCCCGGCTCATCCATTGGCGGACTGCCAGTAAATCCGGAGGCTGCCGTCGACGCCCTGCCGATAAATCGTGTACGGCAGGACAACCGTGTCCAGAACGCCGGACAACGTCATGTCCAGCAAAACGAACGGCACCAGAAATCCTGTGGGGTCCGGTGCTGCATGCAACAGGCAAAAATCGTGGGCCAGACCGCTATAGACGCGAGGAATGGACTGACAGTAGGTTTTTTGCCGACGCAGGCTCTGAGTGGCCGCCGTGTCATCCTGCAGCACCGTGGTGACGGTCCCGCAACCTGCCAGAACCAGTGAAAGAGCGCCTGATGAGACTGCCATTTTTATAGTCAAAATCTGCCCTCCGAGAACGTCAGGCAAACTAGCATCGTGGCAAATCAGGGCACAGTTCATGGGGTCTGCAGATTATGTAGGACATTTCATAAGAACTTGCCCCTTAATCTCGGGGGGCTGTTCTGGCCCCTTCGCAAGCAGGCTCGCTCCCACATTTATCCAATGTGGGAGCGAGCCTGCTTGCGAATGGATTCAGGCAGCGCTGGAGATGTCTTTGGGAAGACGCTGATCAATGACCTGATACAGCGCACTGTTTTCAGGCCAGTTACGCATGAACCGCGCCCGATCTCGCGTATACGCCGGGGCAAAACTGCTCACCGAGCCATGCTGACACATCGAATCGAGATCGATCAGCGCCCAACGATCCTGCTGCCAGAACAGATTGTGACCCTTGAAATCCCCGTGACTGATCCGTTCGCGAATCAGTTCGGCAAACAAATGATCCAGCGCCAGCAATTCAGCCTCGGGCGCCCCGCCGCTCTCAACGTACGGCGCGAAACGCTCAATAATGTCAGGCCCCGACAAGTGCTCGGTCACCAGATAGGCCCGACTGCGCAACCACAGAAAACGCTTTTCCAGCAGCGCCAATGGCTTGGGCGTGGCGATTCCGAGGAACGCGAGGCGATTGCCTTCGCGCCACGAATGCCAGGCGCGGCTCGGGCGCCAGAAGCGTTTGAGCCAGTGGGTAAAACCTTTGATGTTGTAACGTTTAATCACCAGCGTCCGACCGGCCACCGCGACTTTTCCGACACTCGCAGCACCGCCGGTCTTGTACAGATGCCCCTGATCTAGCAAGGCATCCGCCTGCTCCAGCACCGGCAGCATCGCCGCCTCTTCCTCGCGACGAATCGCTCGCAAGCCGAACGCCCCGCGCTGGACGCTGAACAGCGTGCATTCGCGACCGACCTTGGCCAGGAAGTCCTTGAGGCGCCAGCTACGAACTTTATTGATCTGCTTCTGCAACGCCTCCATGGGCAAGGCATGTTCGCCATTGCTCAGGAGGTAATACACCAGCAATTCTTCGGTGAACGGCTCCAGCGACTTGGGCAACTGGGCGAAAAACACACCGAGGTTTTCCAGGACCTTGTGTCGCGATAGCGGCTGGCCCGGTGTTTCGGTACAAATCCCGGCACCGTCGATCAAATACAGCCGACCACCCTGGCGCAACAGATTGTCCAGGTGCAGGTCTTCCTGCCAAAGCCCTTTGCGGTGCAATTGACCAATCGCACCCAGCGCATCGGCCAACACCGCCGATTGCTCATCCGCAAGCATTGGCAAGTGCTCAACCTGTTCCCAGGCATCCCCCAGGCTTTCGGCGCCCTCAAGGAAATCGAACAGCAACCAGCCGCCCTCGCCGTCTTTCAGGCCGTCGGCCAACAGCTGCGGGGTGGTCAGCCCTTGAGCGGCCAACAAACGCACACCGTTGCGTTCACGCTGAAAATGCCGCGCAGCCTTGCTGCCCACCAACAACTTGGCCAGCACCGGCCGGCCACGCCAGACACCGGCACCGACATAGCGCTGCCCCGGCAACACTCGCAACAGGCTCAACAACTGCAACTCGGCAGGACCGGCGGCATCGGCCAGTGAAATACTCAGCGGCAGGCCCGGGCTGCGGCCGGCGTGTTTCAGTTCGGACAAACGCATCAGCACATCTCCTGACGGTTGAGTAGCGCACGGTCTTCAACGGCCAGAAAATCAGTCATTCGCGTCCCTCGAAAAATCTCACCACGTGCCGGATGCGTTTTTTGTCGGCAGCATCGAGCCGTGTCTGCTGGCGGTATTGCAGATAAAAGCGCAGGCGCTGGGTGGCCGACAGATGATATTTGGCCACCTTGTCGAGACAGGCCAAGTCTTTGGTGATGCGGTACTTGAGCCAAAAGCCGCGCCAGAAATCGCCATTGGGGCAATCGATCAGAAATAGCCGAGCGTCATCATCGACCAGCAGGTTGCGCCACTTCAAATCGTTATGGGTGAAACGGTGGTCGTGCATGGTCCGGGTGTAACCGGCCAACTGGCGACTGACAGTATCGACCCAGACGCGGTCTGACAGCCTGGGATCATGCCGGTTAGCGAGTACCGACAAATCTTCGGTGTTCGGCAGCTCACGGGTGATCATCGCCCCGCGATCGTACGCGGCGCCGCGACGCTCCAGCCCCCAGGCCACCACTTCAGCGGTAGGGATGCCCCATTTGGCGAAGCGCTTGAGGTTCTGCCACTCCGCTTTCACTCGAGGTCTGCCCAGGTAACGGCGCAGGCCTTTGCCAGCACCGACATAACGTTTGACGTAATAGTTGACGCCATTGCGCTGGACACGGATGACCTCGGACAACGGGTCGAGGGTCAGACGTTCGCCCTGAAGCGCAAACACCGCCTCAAGGCTGCCAAAGTCTTCCGCCAGATCGCTGTAAGCAGGCTCCAGTTTCCAACCCGGCATTAGAGCGCATCCCCGTATCGCTGTTTACGGTCGTAGAGTTTGTTGGCTTTGCCTTCCAGCCAGGCGAGCAGTGGCGCTTCTTCCGCCAGAATCTGGCGCAGCGGCTGCTGAAAGTAGCCCTTGAGGAAACGCAGTTTGTCGCGTTGGGTCAGGCCGATGTCCAGCGCCGAAAAGTACAGCGCCGCCAGATCCTTGTTGCGCCAGCGTTGGGTAATCGCCGGGCGGGTCTGGGCACGGTGCAGGTCGATCACCGAGAGCTTGAAATCCTCGGCCGTCACCGGTTTATCGGTGTGCAGCAGGAAGTGGCAGATGTAGCAGTCGCGGTGATTAACGCCGGCGCGGTGCATCATCCCGGTCATACGCGCGACCTCTGCGATCAGCGCACGCTTGAGTTTGGGCTCCGGCGGCTGCTTGACCCAGTCAATGCTGAAATCTTCAAGGCTGACAGTCGGCGCCAATTCTTCAGTGACAATGAACGAGTGTTGATCCGCCGGGTTGCTGCCCTTCTCGCCGTAAGCGACGGCGGTCATGGTCGGCACGCCGACGGCTTGCAGGCGCTGAATGGCCCTCCACTCCTGACCGGCGCCGAGCACCGGCAGCTTGGCCGTCAGGAGGTTTTTGAAGATCTCGCCCCAACCGATGCCACGGTGGATCTTCACGAAGAAACCATCGCCGTTCACTTCAGTGCGCAAGGTCCGGCGTGCTTCCAGTTCACGGTAAACCTCGCCCTGGAGGCTTTCGACTTCGGTGAACGCATCGCGTCCGGCCCAAAGGCTCTTGAACGGTTCAGCCAGCATCAACTTCATTAAGTGTGCTCCGCCAGAATCACATCGGCCGCGTGCTGCGGCATGCTATAGAGGTCGGCCGTCTCGGCGTAGGCCAGACCGTTGCGGCTCCAGGCCGCCCGTGCTTGAGCGTCGTTCAACATACCGGTCAGGTATTGCGTCAGTTGCGCCTGGTCGAAGGGTTCGTCCAGCACCAGGCCGGCGTCGGCCTCGGCGATGTAATGGGCGTAACCACAGACGGCACTCACCAGCACCGGTAACCCGGCCACCAAGGCTTCGAGCAGCACGGTCCCGGTGTTTTCGTTATACGCCGGGTGGATCAATAGATCGGCACCGAGCAGGAAACGCGGAATATCGCTGCGGCCCTTGAGGAACGTCACGTTGTCGCCGAGGCCCAGTGTGGCGCTCTGTACCTGGAATAATTTGGGGTCATCCTGGCCAATTACAAATAGCCGGGTGCGCTTCTTCAGATCAGCGGGCAACGCGGCCAGCGCTTTGAGGCTGCGGTCCACGCCTTTGGTCTTGAACCCGGAGCCGATTTGCACCAGCAGCAGTTCTTCGTCTTTCAGGTTGAATTCATGACGGAATTCAGCACGGATCTCGGCGGCATTGGCGGGCGCGCGACGGTCTTGAGAGATGCCCGGCGGCAGCAAATGAAAGCGTTCCAGCGGCGTGTCGTAATGCTTGATGAACAGCGGCTGCTGGACCTCGGAAATCATCAGCACTTCGGTCTTGGCGTCCCTGGCGAACACGGCGCGCTCGTACTCGGCGAAGTGCCGGTAGCGGCCCCAACGACGGTACAGCGAATTGCGCAGGTTCTGTGCCTTGTCTTCGAAGCAGCCGTCGGCAGCGTAGTAAACGTCCAGGCCCGGCATTTTGTTGAAACCGATCAACCGGTCCACCGGACGCTTGGCCAGATCCGCGTCCATCCACTCGCTAAGTTTTTCGTTACGGCGATGATTGAAGAACGCTTTGACGGGCGCCACCAGCACTTCAAAACCCGGAGGCACATCGCCTTCCCAGATCAGCGTGTACACGCGAATCTGATGGCCGCGCTGCTGACATTCCAGGGCGATGCGCATGAAATCGCGCTGCAAGCCCCCGAACGGAAAGTACTTGTACAAGACGAATGCCAATTGCATCAGCGCAGCTCCTCAGCCAGTAACAACGTGCTCAGTCGGATCGCGACATGCTCGGGATTCAGACGCGTGAAGCACAGCGGCCACTCGCGCTTAAGGTCAAACCGACGGGCGTCATCGGCAGTCGGTTGGTAGGTGCATTTCTTTTGCAGGCACGGCGCGCAGGGAAAGTCACTGGCCATATGAATCTGCGCCTTGCCGTAGGCGCCGGTCAGGCCCGGGTTGGTCGGGCCGAACAGCGACAGCGTCGGCACGTCCAGGGCAGCGGCGAGATGCCCCAGACCGGTGTCCACCGCCACGCAGGCTTGTGCGCCGGCCAATACTTTTCCGACGCCCGCGAGGTTCAGCCTGGGCAGCACTTCGACGTGCCGCATGCCTTTGGCGATGCGCTCGGCCCGGGCTTTTTCGACGGGATTGCCCCACGGCAACTTCACCGCGACGCCGAGGTAGCCGACGCGCTCGGCCAGCTCGCGCCAGTAGGCTTCCGGCCAGTGTTTGGTGTCCCAGGTAGTGCCATGGAGAAACACCACGTAAGGATTCTTGCGCGGCAACTCCACCAGTCGCTCGACGCTCAGGCCATAGTCGCCCAAACCTTTTGGCAAGTCGTAACCCAGGGCCACGGCGAACAGCTGGCGCACCCGCTCCACCGCGTGCTGCCCACGGGCCACGGCCAGACGGCGCGAATAAAACCGTGCGGCAATCGGCTCACGCGCGGAGTTCTTGTCGAGCCCGGCCACCGGCGCTTTGACATAACGGGTCAGCAACGCGCTTTTCAGCAAGCCCTGGGCATCGATCACCAGATCATATTGAGCGGCACGAACGCTTTGCTTGAAGCGCTTCCACTCACCACTCGTGATGGTCTGCCAGATGTGCTTGCGCCAGCGACGGATCGCTACCGGAATCACCTTGTCCACCGCCGGGTGCCAGGTCGGGATTTCGGCGAAACCTTCTTCCACCACCCAGTCGAACTTGATGCCGGGGATCGCCCGCGCCGCGTCGGTCAGCGCCGGCAACGCGTGAATCACGTCGCCCAGCGAAGAAGTCTTGATCAGCAGAACCCGCAAACTATTTGACCTCGACCACAGTGCCCTGCAACCGCTGCAAGGCTTCGTTCACCGCTTGCGGCATGAGCTGGCGCAGGCAGTTGTAATGACCGAAGCGGCACGTGCGATCGAAGCACGGGCTGCATTCGATGCCCAGGCGCACGATCTCGACGTGCTCGGCCAATGGCGGGGTGAAGCCTGGCGAAGTCGAGCCGTAAACCGCCACCAACGGGCGATTCAACGCCGCGGCGACGTGCATCAAGCCAGAGTCATTGGACACCACCGAATCGGCGCAGGACATCAGGTCGATGGCTTCAGCCAGGGAGGTGCCGCCGCTGAGGTTCACCGACTCTTCGCGCAAACCGGGAATCAGCCGCGAACGGATGTCTTCGCCGACGGCGTGATCGTTTTTCGAGCCGAACAGCCAGACTTGCCAGCCTTCGCGAATCTGCGCTTCGGCCACCTTGGCGTAGTGCTCGGATGGCCAGCGCTTGGACTCGCCGAACTCGGCACCGGGGCACAGCGCCAACACCGGGCGGTCGAGAGTCAGACCGAACTTGACCAGTGCTGCCTCGCGGGTGACCGGATCGATTTGCAACGCCGGGCGCGGGTAAGGTGTCGGCAGTTCAACGCCAGGCTCGTAAGCCAGGGCCATGAAACGCTCGATCATCAGCGGGTAACGTTCTTTATCCAGCGTGCGCACGTCATTGAGCAGGCCATAGCGGAACTCGCCGCGCCAGCCGGTGCGTTTCGGGATGCCGGCAAAGAACGGCACCAGCGCCGACTTCAGGGAGTTGGGCAAAAGGATCGCCTGGTCGTACTGGCCAGCCAGGGATTTGCCAATGCGCCGGCGCGTCGCCAGCTCCAAGGCGCCATGGCCGAGCGGAAAGCTCAAGGCCTGACGCACTTCGGGCATGCGCTCAAGAATCGGCCGGCTCCACTCGGGGGCCAGCACGTCGATTTCGCACTGCGGGTGGCGTTGCTTGAGACACTGAAAAAGTGTCTGCGCCATCACCATGTCACCGACCCAACTGGGCCCAACGATCAGAATTTTCATGTGGTTTCCAAAAACGAGCCGGGGAGGCATACGCCTCCCCGCCTCGAGAATCACTGTGGGAGCAGGGGCTGCTTGCGATGGGTCATCACCTTCAACATTGCTGTCGACTGTCACTCCGCTATCGCGAGCAAGCTCGCTCCCACATTGGGTATTGGTGCACATCCAGTGCGGTGCAGCTTAGCTGCCTTCCATCTGCAAAACACTGCAATGCCACTGTAGGAGCTAGCTTGCTCGCGATGAACCGAAGAGCGCCGCGGGGTGTCAGGTGTGCCGCGTTATCGTTGACCACCATCGCGAGCAAGCTCGCTCCTACAGCCCCAGCTCGCGCCAAATCCGCAATACCTGCCGTCGCTCGTCCGCGAACTGGTCGCCCGGTATCACCCCGGCATCCTTCTGCAAGGCTTGCCGGTGAGCGGCGGAGCGGTAGGCTTTATAGGCCTCGCGCAATAGAGCGGCGTCTTCGGCGGGCATCAGCCTTTCGTGCTCCAGCTCTTCCAGAATCCGGATATTGTCAGTCCAGCGCAGCAATGGCGGGTGTGTTTCGGACCACGCCAGGGCCGCGTATTGCACCATAAATTCAATATCGACGATACCTCCGGCGTCCTGCTTGAGATCGAACGGCGCCGTAGCCTCGAAGGCATTTGCCCCGGTGCCGGCCGCGGTGCTCTTGCTGCCCAGATTATCGCGCATCTTGGCACGCATCTCGCTGACCTCCTGCCGCAAGGTCGGCAGGTCCCGGTGTTTGCCCAATATCGCCGCGCGCACCTTCTCGAACGCCGCACCGACATCCTGACTGCCCACCAGCACCCGCGCCCGCACCAGCGCTTGATGTTCCCAGGTCCAGGCTTCGTTTTCCTGATAACGGGCAAACGCCCCCAGCGAACTTACCAACAAGCCCGACGCACCGGACGGTCGCAGGCGCATGTCCACTTCATACAGCTGGCCGGAGTTGGTCTGGGCTGTCAGCAAATGAATGATCCGCTGCCCGAGCCGGGTGAAGAATTGCGCGCCATCTATTGGCTTCTGCCCGTCGGTTTCCGCCTGGGGATCGCCATCGTGAATGAACACCAGATCCAGATCGGAACCATGCCCGAGTTCCAGGCCACCGACTTTCCCGTAACCGACAATGATGAAGCCGGGATCGCACAAGGTGCCGTCGGTGCGCAGCGGCGTGCCGTATTTGGCCACGGTCTGGCGCCAGGCCAGGGCCAGCACTTGCTCGAGTATCGCTTCGGCGAGCCAGGTCAGGTAATCGCTGACTTTCATCAGCGGCAGGCTGCCGGCGATTTCCGAGGCGGCGACTCGCAAGCGGTGCGCCAATTTGAAATGCCGCAGCGCTTCCATTTGCTGTTCGAGGTCGTCCTCGGGAATTCGCGTCAGGCGTTCGCGCAACTCGGCGGCCAGTTCCGGCGCCAAAGGTGGTTTGAACAGCCGGCCCTCATTGAGCAATTCGTCGAGAAGTAACGGGAAACGGGTGATTTGTTCAGCGATCCACGGGCTCGCGGCGCACAAGGTCAGCAAGCGTCGCAGTGCGCCGGGGTTTTCCGTCAGCAACACCAGATAAGCGGAACGCCGGGCCACGGCTTCAACCAGTGGCAGCACCCGCTCCAGCACCAGATCCGGGTTGGCATGCTCGACAGCCTGAGCGAGCAACCGCGGAATAAAGGCATCGAGGCGTTCACGCCCCAGGCGCTGCATAGCGCGAAGTTGCGGGCTGCTGCGCAAACCGGCCAACGCTTTCAAGGCCTTGGCAGCATCGGCGAAACCGCCCTCCTGCAACTGACGACACGCAGCGTCTTCGTCCTGAGCCTCTTCCCACAGCGGCAGCCACTCACCACCCACCACCACTTCGCTTTCAGCGCCTTCCTCTTCGTCGGGATCGGCGATCACCTGACCGAAGTGCCACGCCACGCGGCCACGCCAATACATAAGTTGTTCATGGAAAGACGTCCAATTGGCAAACCCAAGCATAAAGGCGATGCGCGCCTGATCCTGGGCGCCGTCCGGCAGCATCTGGGTCTGGCGGTCGGCAATCGCCTGGATGGCGTGTTCGGTGTAACGCAGGAATTCGTAGCCTTCGCGCAACTCACTGATCACCGCCGCCGGCAGATAACCCTGACCTTCCAGCGTGCTCAGTACTTTTAATAGCGGACGTTGCTGCAAGCTCAGGTCGCGACCGCCATGGATCAGCTGGAACGCCTGGGCGATAAATTCCACTTCACGGATGCCGCCGGAGCCGAGCTTGATATTGTCGGCCATGCCCTTGCGCCGGACTTCCTGCTGGATCAGCTGCTTCATGGTGCGCAGCGCTTCGATCGCCGAGAAGTCCAGGTAGCGCCGGTAAACGAACGGCCGCAGCATGTCTTGCAATTGCGCGCCGGCCACTTGATCGCCGGCCACCACCCGCGACTTGATCATCGCGTAGCGTTCCCAGTCACGACCCTGGTCCTGGTAATACTGCTCCAGCGCGTTGAAGCTCAGCACCAGTGCGCCGGCCGAACCGTAAGGACGCAGACGCATGTCGACGCGGAACACGAAGCCATCGACTGTCATCGGATCCAGGGCCTTGATCAGGCGCTGGCCGAGACGAATGAAAAATTCCTGGTTATCCAGCGAGCGTTTCACGCCGACTGTTTCACCGCCCTCGGGGTAGGCGAAGATCAAGTCGATGTCGGACGACAGGTTCAACTCCACCGCGCCGAGCTTGCCCATCCCAAGGATGACCATCTGCTGTGGCTCGCCACTGCGACGACCGGTCGGCACGCCGAACTGCTGGCAATGCCGCGAATACAACCACTGATAGGCCTGATCGATGCAAGCATCGGCCATGTCCGAGAGGTCGCGGCAGGTCTGCACCAGATCCGCCTGGCGGGTCAGATCGCGCCAGATGATCCGAACTTGATGGCGCGTGCGCTGGCGACGCAGGGCACGACCGAGTCCATCCTCGGTGTCCGCCGCATTCACCGCAGCCGCAATCTGTGCGCACAACTCATCCGGCGCATAGTTACGGTCCAGCTCACCGGACTGCACCAGCTCCAGCAACATCAAAGGGTCACGCACACTCTGTTCAGTCACGAAGTCGCTGGCAGCGGTGACGCGGGCCCATTGCGCCCAGCGTTCAGGCGTCCACGCGGACAAATCATGATCGTCGCCCAGTCCTGCGACGGCCGTGCGCAATGACTGCTCGGCGCGGGAGACAAACGGCAGGAGAATGCCGGGCAGTTCGGCAAGCGTAGGGAGGCTCATGGTCTATCCTTGATCGGCGTGTAAGGGGCTGCATGTAGTGAATTCTGATAAAGCACTACCTGATGGACTGTCGAACAAAGGTTAGAAATAGCTGAGATTTCTGTATTTTTGGCAGTCAGCATCAAGCTTTCACCTTTTCTGGTTGGCAAAAGACCAACCTTAACGATTATTCTCACAACGCAGCCGGAGGCCACAAGCCGCTCATCTGTAGTTTTACTACTCGTCTATACATTCGAAAGGCTGAAATGCCCGATGATTTGTAGTAAAACTACACGCCGCCGGAACAACCTCTCGGCAATCCAAGAATTTATATCGTCTGCCCACAAGGCCAGTCGCAAACTCAGGCAACCGATTCTGGAAGCCTTTCCGCCCTGGAGCAAGCCATGCAAGACCTCGATCCCGTCGAAACCCAGGAATGGCTGGACGCCCTGGAATCGGTTCTCGACAAAGAAGGCGAAGACCGCGCTCACTATCTGATGACCCGTATGGGCGAACTCGCAACCCGCAGCGGTTCGCAATTGCCTTACGCCATCACCACGCCATACCGCAACACCATCCCCGTTACCCACGAAGCACGCATGCCTGGCGACCTGTTCATGGAACGCCGCATTCGCTCGTTGGTACGCTGGAACGCGATGGCCATGGTGATGCGTACGAACCTGAAAGATTCTGACCTGGGCGGTCACATCTCCAGCTTCGCCTCCAGCGCAACGCTGTATGACATCGGCTTCAACTATTTCTTCCAGGCCCCGACCAACGAACACGGCGGCGACCTGATTTACTTCCAGGGCCACACCTCGCCAGGCGTTTACGCCCGTGCGTTCATGGAAGGTCGCATCACCGAAGACCAGATGAACAACTTCCGCCAGGAAGTCGACGGCCAGGGCCTTTCGTCCTACCCGCACCCATGGCTGATGCCTGACTTCTGGCAGTTCCCGACCGTATCCATGGGTCTGGGCCCGATCCAGGCGATCTACCAGGCACGCTTCATGAAGTACCTGGAAGCCCGTGGCTTCATTCCTGAAGGCAAGCAAAAAGTCTGGTGTTTCCTGGGCGATGGCGAGTGCGACGAGCCGGAATCCCTGGGCGCCATCTCGTTGGCTGGCCGCGAGAAGCTGGACAACCTGATCTTCGTGATCAACTGCAACCTGCAGCGCCTCGATGGCCCGGTTCGCGGCAACGGCAAGATCATCCAGGAACTCGAAGGCGTGTTCCGCGGTGCTCAGTGGAACGTGACCAAAGTCATCTGGGGCCGTTTCTGGGACCCACTGCTGGCCAAAGACGTCGACGGTATCCTGCAACGTCGCATGGACGAAGTCATCGACGGCGAGTACCAGAACTACAAAGCCAAAGACGGCGCGTTCGTGCGTGAACACTTCTTCAACTCGCCAGAACTCAAGGCGATGGTTGCTGATCTGTCCGACGACGAGATCTGGAAGCTCAACCGTGGTGGTCACGACCCGTACAAGGTCTATGCGGCCTATCACGAAGCGGTCAACCACAAAGAACAACCGACCGTCATCCTGGCCAAGACCATCAAAGGTTATGGCACCGGTGCCGGCGAAGCGAAGAACACTGCGCACAACACCAAGAAAGTTGATGTTGAAAGCCTGAAGCTGTTCCGCGATCGTTTCGATATTCCAGTCAGAGACGAAGAGCTGGAAAACCTGCCGTTCTTCAAACCAGAGCCAAACAGCGCCGAAGCCCGCTACCTGAGCGAGCGTCGTACTGCACTGGGCGGTTTCGTGCCACAGCGCCGCGCGCAGAGCTTCAGCGTGCCGACACCGTCGCTCGATACCCTCAAGGCCATTCTTGATGGTTCGGGCGACCGTGAAATTTCCACCACCATGGCCTTCGTGCGGATCCTCGCGCAGCTGGTCAAGGACAAGGAAATCGGCTCGCGTATCGTTCCGATCATTCCGGACGAAGCCCGTACCTTTGGTATGGAAGGCATGTTCCGTCAGTTGGGCATCTACTCGTCCGTCGGCCAGCTCTACGAGCCAGTCGATAAAGACCAGGTGATGTTCTACAAAGAAGACAAGAAGGGCCAGATCCTCGAAGAAGGCATCAACGAAGCGGGCGCCATGAGCTCCTTCATCGCTGCCGGTACTTCGTACTCCAGCCACAACCAGCCAATGCTGCCGTTCTACATCTTCTATTCGATGTTCGGCTTCCAGCGTATCGGCGACCTCGCCTGGGCCGCTGGCGACAGCCGTACCCGTGGCTTCCTGATCGGCGGCACCGCCGGCCGGACCACGCTGAACGGCGAAGGCCTGCAACACGAAGACGGTCACAGCCACATCCTGGCTGCCACCATCCCGAACTGCCGCACCTTTGATCCAACCTACGGCTATGAGCTGGCGGTGATCATCCAGGACGGCATGAAGAAGATGACCGAAGAGCAACAGGACGTTTTCTACTACATCACCGTGATGAACGAATCCTACCAGCAGCCAGCCATGCCGGCCGGTGTCGAGGAAGGCATCATCAAGGGCATGTACCTGCTCGAAGAAGACACCCGCGAAGCGGCGCACCACGTTCAGCTGATGGGCTCCGGCACCATCCTGCGTGAAGTCCGTGAAGCGGCGAAGATTCTGCGTGAAGAGTTCAACGTCGGCGCTGACGTATGGAGCGTTACCAGCTTCAACGAACTGCGTCGCGATGGCCTGGCCGTCGAGCGCAGCAACCGTCTGCACCCGGGCCAGAAGCCTAAACTGAGCTACGTCGAAGAATGCCTGAACGGCCGTAAAGGTCCGGTCATCGCGTCTACCGACTACATGAAGCTGTTCGCTGAGCAAATTCGTCAGTGGGTCCCGTCCAAGGAATTCAAAGTCCTGGGCACCGACGGTTTCGGCCGCAGTGACAGCCGTAAGAAGCTGCGTCACTTCTTCGAAGTCGACCGTCATTTCGTGGTGTTGGCAGCCCTGGAAGCCTTGGCTGACCGTGGTGACATCGAACCTAAGGTGGTGTCTGAAGCCATCGCCAAGTTCGGGATCAACCCGGAAAAACGCAACCCACTGGACTGCTGAGGAGACACTCTGTGAGCGAACTCATTCGCGTACCTGACATCGGCAGCGGTGAAGGTGAAGTAATTGAACTGTTTGTGAAGGTCGGCGACCGTATCGAAGCCGACCAGAGCATCCTGACGCTTGAGTCGGACAAGGCGAGCATGGAAATCCCTGCGCCCAAGGCCGGCATCGTCAAAAGCCTGAAAGTAAAAATCGGCGATCGCTTGAAAGAAGGCGACGAACTGCTGGAGCTGGAAGTCGAAGGTGCCGCTGCTGCGGCCCCTGCGGCTGCAGCTGCCGCTGCGCCGGCTGCCAAAGCTGAAGCGAAACCGGCTGCTGCTCCTGCCGCCGCCGCGGCTCCAGCCCCAGCTGCCGCGCCCGCTGCCGCTTCGGTTCAGCAAGTGCACGTGCCGGACATCGGTTCGTCGGGCAAGGCCCAGATCATCGAGATCCAGGTCAAGGTCGGCGACACCGTCGAGGCTGATCAATCGCTGATCACCCTGGAATCCGACAAGGCCAGCATGGAAATCCCTTCGCCTGCCGCTGGCGTGGTCAAGGCCATCAGCGTCAAGCTCAACGACGAAGTCGGCACCGGCGACCTGATCCTGGATCTGGAAGTGGCAGGTGCTGCGGCACCGGCTGCGGCCGCGCCAGCCCAGGCTGCTGCACCTGCCGCCGCTGCTCCGGCACCCGCCGCTGCGGCTCCGGCTGCACCGGTTGCCGACAGCGTTCAGGACATTCACGTCCCGGACATCGGCTCGTCGGGCAAGGCCAAGATCATCGAAGTCCTGGTCAAGGCCGGCGACACCGTTGAAGCCGACCAGTCGCTGATCACCCTGGAATCCGACAAGGCGAGCATGGAAATTCCATCGCCTGCCGCTGGTGTGGTGGAAAGCGTTTCCGTCAAGCTGGATGACGAAGTCGGCACCGGCGACCTGATCCTCAAGCTGAAAGTCAAAGGCGCTGCACCCGCTGCTGCTGCTCCGGCTCCGGCCGCTGCTGCACCGAGCGCTCCTGCCCCAGCCGCTGCGGCGCCTGCTGCTCCGGCAGCTGCTGCACCTGCCGCTGCGCCGGCCAAGCCGGGCGCCAAGGTTCACGCTGGCCCGGCTGTACGCCAACTGGCCCGTGAATTCGGCGTCGAACTGAACGCCGTCGGCGCCAGTGGCCCGCACGGTCGCATCCTCAAAGAAGACGTGCAGGTTTACGTCAAAGCCATGATGCAGAAGGCCAAGGAAGCACCGGCCGCTGCTGCTGGCGCAACCGGTGGCGCGGGCATTCCGCCGATTCCGGTCGTGGACTTCAGCCGCTTCGGTGAAACCGAAGAAGTGCCGATGACTCGCCTGATGCAAATCGGCGCGTCGAGCCTGCATCGCAGCTGGTTGAACATTCCGCACGTGACTCAGTTCGATTCGGCTGATATCACCGAGCTGGAAGCGTTCCGTATCGCTCAGAAAGCCGTTGCAGAGAAGGCTGGCGTCAAGCTGACCATCCTGCCGCTGCTGCTCAAATCCTGCGCGCACCTGCTCAAGGAACTGCCGGACTTCAACAGTTCGTTGGCTCCAAGCGGTAAAGCGATCATCCGCAAGAAGTACGTGAACATCGGCTTCGCGGTCGACACCCCTGAAGGCCTGCTGGTACCGGTCATCAAGAACGTCGATCAGAAGAGCCTGTTGCAACTGGCAGCCGAAGCCGCCGCACTGGCTGCCAAAGCCCGCGACAAAAAGCTCACTGCCGACGACATGCAAGGCGCCTGCTTCACCATTTCCAGCCTCGGTCACATTGGCGGCACCGGCTTCACGCCGATCGTCAACGCGCCGGAAGTGGCGATTCTGGGTGTTTCCAAGGCAACCATCCAGCCAGTCTGGGACGGCAAAGCCTTCCAGCCGAAACTGATGCTGCCGCTGTCGCTGTCCTACGATCACCGTGTGATCAACGGCGCCGCTGCTGCACGCTTCACCAAACGTCTGAGCGACCTGCTGGCGGACATCCGCACCATCCTGCTGTAACACCGGCCGGCCCTCCTTCACCGGAGGGCCAGCTGCGTTTCATGTTTCCGAGCGCCACGCTCGTACCTCAACCCCGCCCATTTGGCGGGGCTTTTTTTGCCTTGCGCAAACGTCTTCCTACATCCGTGGCTTATATCGGCCACAACTCGAGTCGGCTTCAACCCGGTATTTTTCACTAACCAATAACTAAGCTTATTCAACTGATCCACCTATAACTTTTGGCAAAAGCGCCATCGCTTAGTTAGTTTTACTTCGAATGGATTCGAATATGTTAAAGCCCACCGTCGGCCCGATTATTGGCCACACCACAACTAACCACGCACGTATTTTTTTGCGCGGCGAATTACAAAACAACGCGTTAGTATTTGCTGGCATTCGTTATCGACGGCTCGGTGACGAGCGCTGGTCAAAAGGCACTTTCGCAAAATTGACCCCCTTGCGCGACATGGCCGATGTCATTGCACTCAACGATCTTGCCGCCGGCACCGAGTACGAATATCAGGCGGGCTGGTTCAGCCCCATGAGCCCGGTGCACACCGTGGAGACGGTCCAGGAACTGCCGCTGCAATGGCCGCGGGAGATTTACCGCGTGCGCACACCGTCCCACACTGTCACGACGCCACGGGCGTACATCGTCGGGTCATGCCGTTACCTGCGGATGACGCTGGGCATGCCTTCGGCCTCCCATCTGGGCGACCGGATTTTTGCCTCGATCACGAAGCTGGCGCAGCACGCCGCCCCACCCATTAGCGCGTTGTTGATGACCGGCGATCAAGTCTATGTCGATGACCTGAACATCATTGCCCCCGACCGAAAACTCAAGGAGATACTCCGCAAGTACCGCGCGGCTTTTTCCCAGCCCAACATTAAAACGTTAATGTCCAGCGTACCGACTTACATGATCCTCGACGACCATGAAATCGAAGACAACTGGCCAGCCAACAAAAGCAACGACGATGACTATTTATATAAGAACGCCATCGCTGCTTATGAGTTATACCAAGCCAGCCACAGCCCGGCGCACGAGTTTCTGGCCAACTGGCAACCCGATCAACGCCTGAAACGATATTGGTATCAGTTCACCGAAGGCGATCTCGAATGGTTTGTCACCGACAGCCGGACCCGACGCAATCTGTCGGCCGATGATCGACGCATTCTCGATGCAGAGCAGGAACAGGCCTTATGCAATTGGCTGATCCACAGCCCGGCCAGAGTTAAATTCGTGGTCACCAGCGTGATGTTCTACCCCGACCGCAAAACGCTGGGCGATGACGCCTGGAAAGCCTTTCCGGAACAACGCCTACGGTTGCTGGAGACGATTCGTACGCACCGCATCAAGAACGTCGTCTTCATTTCCGGCGATGTCCACGGCTCGCTGACCAGTCGACTGACCCACAGCGACGACCCGGATTTCGAGGTGCACACCATCGTTTCGTCACCTCTGTGCAATAGCAAACTGCTGCCGTATGCCAAGGCCTCCACGTTCATCCTGGATCAACCCTTGGCCCGGACAGCCGCAGGTGACTACCGGCACGAATTGACCAGCGAGGTGATCAGCCAGGACAACTTTGCGCATTTGATCGTGGATTCGGAACAGATTCGCGTCAGTTACCACGACCGGGATGGCAATCAGCTGCAATCGACACACATAAAATTGCGTTGAACTGTAGGAGCGAGCTTGCTCGCGATGGACTTGAGAGCAACGCGTTTATTCAGGAGGAACGCGTTATCGTTAACGTCCATCGCGAGCAAGCTCGCTCCTACAAGGCTGCGATCTTTTTGCTCGAAAACGGTCTTTTGGCCGCTAATTGAAGAAATCTCTTTCCCTGCCGACATATTCTTATAGCACTTGGCCTTCATGTCTCTTGTCAGTCGGTGCCGCAATGATGCAACCTTGCCGCAGACAACAGTAAAGAGGGCGAGAGCCCGGCGCGATCAGCATTTTCGAAGCGAGTTTCCCTCAATGAAAAGCCAACCCGATGCCGCCAGCCGTATGGTGGCCGAGGTAGTGACGCAGTTGCCTGTGCCCTCGCGGCTCGGCATGCTGCGTTTCGAACGGCTGAATGAGGCGAGCTGGGCGTTGCTGTTTCTCGATCCCAATTGCGAGCGAGCGTTTGGTCTGCCGGCCGTGGAGCTTTGTGCCCTGGTCGATTCACCCTACGCCAGCCTAATGGAGCCCGAAGCGCGCTATCAACTGCACGACGCGATTCAGCAACAACTCAGCAACAGCCCGCATTACCTGATCCGCTACAACCTGCACACCGCCAAAGGCTCCCTGAACCTGCTCGAACTGGGCGAAGCCTACCGGCAACACAATCGGCACTTGTTGCGCGGCTACCTGATGGTCGTGGACCGATTGTTCGAAGGCGAACAACTGCTGCCGACGCAGGACCTGGAAACCCAGAACTCGCGCCTGCAAATCGCTCTGGAACTCAATCAACGCGCCCAGCAGGAACAGCTGTTGCACCTGGATCGGGTGCGTGCCCAGCAGGATTTGATCCTGTTGCTGACCCGCCAGCGCTACAGCACCAACAATTCCCTGCAAGAAGCCGCCGAGCTGATCACCCGCAGCGCCTGTAACATCTACGCAATCGACAGCGCCAGCCTGTGGAACCTCGAAGGCTCAATGCTGGTGCCGATTTCGGCTTATCACCGCAGCAGCCGGGAAAATGTACTGCCGGCGCCCATCGACGTCAGCGGTTTCCCCGATTACCTCGACGCCTTGCACACCGGTCGCGCCATTGACGCCCACAACGTCATGCGCGATCCGCGCACCCGGGAAATGGCCGCGAGCCTGCGCCAGCGCGACATAAACGCCCTGCTCGACGCCAGTATCCGGGTCGACGGCCAAGTGGTCGGCGTGCTCTGCCTGGAACAGACCGGCACGACACGCGCCTGGCAATCGGATGAAATCGCCTTTGCGGGCGAGCTGGCGGATCAGTTCGCCCAAGTCATCAACAACCATAACCGTCGCACCGCTACCAGCGCCCTGCACCTGTTCCAGCGTGCAGTGGAGCAAAGCGCCAACGCCTTTCTACTGGTCAATTGCGACGGCGTGGTGGAGTACGTCAACCCGAGCTTCACCGCGATCACCCAGTACACCACCGAAGAAGTCCACGGCCAGCGGCTGTCGGAACTGCCGGCCCTGGAAAACCTCAGCGAACTGTTGTTCGACGCGCCCTCGGCGCTGGCCAAGAGCAATAGTTGGCAGGGCGAATTCAAGAGCCGTCGCAAAAACCTCGAACCCTACTGGGGTCAGTTGTCGATTTCCAAGGTCTACGGTGACAACCGCGAACTGACCCATTACATCGGCATCTACGAAGACATCACCCAGACCAAGCTCGCCCAGCAACGCATCGAGCGCCTGGCCTACACCGACAACCTGACCAACCTCGGCAATCGCCCGGCGTTCATCCGCAACCTCGACGAACGCTTCGCCCGAGACAGCGATACGCCGATCAGCCTGCTGCTGGTGGACATCGACAACTTCAAGCGGATCAACGACAGCCTCGGCCACCAGACCGGCGACAAACTGCTGATCAGCCTGGCCAGACGCCTGCGCAACAGCCTGATCCCGAGCGGCAGCCTGGCGCGCTTCGCCAGTAACGAGTTTGCGGTGCTGCTGGACAACACCGACCTGCACACGGGCCAACAAGTCGCCAACCAGCTGCTGATGACCCTCGATAAACCGATGTTCGTCGACAACCAGCTGATCAGCGTCACCGGCTCGGTGGGCGTGGCCTCTGCGCCGTTGCATGGCCGCGATCCGCAAACCCTGATGCGTAACGCCGGGCTCGCGCTGCACAAGGCCAAGGCCAACGGCAAACATCAGGTTCAGGTGTTCACCGAGGCACTGAATGCCGAGGCCAGCTACAAACTGTTCGTCGAGAACAACCTGCGCCGCGCCCTGACCCAGAACGAGCTGGACGTGTTCTATCAGCCCAAGCTGTGCCTGCGCAGCGGCCGTTTGCTGGGCATGGAAGCGCTGCTGCGCTGGAACCATCCGGAAAAAGGCATGATTCGCCCGGACCAGTTCATCAGCGTCGCCGAAGAAACCGGCCTGATTATTCCGATTGGCAAGTGGGTCGCCCGCCAAGCCTGCCGCATGAGCAAAGACCTCACCGCCGCTGGCCTGGGCAACCTGCAAGTGGCGATCAACCTGTCGCCCAAACAGTTCTCCGACCCGGACCTGGTGTCGTCGATTGCCAACATCCTCAAGGAAGAAGCACTGCCAGCGAACCTGCTGGAGCTGGAGCTGACCGAAGGCTTGCTGCTGGAAGCCACCGAAGACACTCATTTGCAGCTCGACCAGCTCAAACGCCTGGGCCTGACCCTGGCCATGGACGACTTCGGCACCGGCTACTCGTCGCTGAGCTACTTGAAAAAATTTCCGATCGACATCATCAAGATCGATCGAAGCTTCATCCACGAAATCCCGGACAACCAGGACGACATGGAAATCACCTCGGCGGTGATCGCCATGGCCCACAACCTGAAACTCAAGGTCGTGGCTGAAGGCATCGAGACGGCCGAACAGCTGGCCTTCCTGCGTCGTCACCGCTGCGATGTCGGCCAGGGTTATCTGTTTGACCGACCGATTCCTGGCTCCGAGCTGATCGAAAAGCTCAAACGCTACCCGCGCGGCCCAATCGCCTGACAGTAAATCAAGTCACATACCCGATGTGGGAGCGGGCTTGCTCGCGAAGGCGGTGTATCAGTCACCAATCATGTCATCTGACACACCGCCTTCGCGAGCAAGCCCGCTCCCACATTGGGTAGTGCGTAACCGGACGGCATTAGGCACACTTGCGGTCTGTGCAACTACATCCCCAACCTGACTGAGAGGACTGATGATGGTTCTGCGCTCGGAAATCCTGGTGAACAAAAACGTGCTCCCGACTAAAGAACAAGCTCTGCCTGGCCGTGAAACCCCAATGACCGTGCCGGAAAAACACTTCGTCCACGACGCCCCGCTGCTGGGCCCGTTCGTCACTGACGTGGATTTCGCGATCTTCGGCCTGGGCTGCTTCTGGGGCGCGGAGCGCAAGTTCTGGCAGCGCGAAGGCGTGGTCAGTACGGCGGTGGGCTACGCCGGCGGCTTTACGCCAAACCCGACCTATGAAGAAGTCTGCTCCGGCCTGACTGGCCACAGCGAAGTGGTACTGGTGGTCTACGAGCCGGCAAAAGTCAGCTACGAAGCGCTGCTGAAGATGTTCTGGGAACTGCACAACCCGACTCAGGGCATGCGCCAGGGCAATGACATCGGCACGCAGTACCGCTCGGTGATCTATGCCACCAATCCGGCACAACTGGAAGCGGCCAAGGCCAGCGAGAAAGTATTCCAGGCTGAGTTGACCAAGGCTGGTAAAGGCACCATCACCACCGAAATCGAAGAAGCACCGACGTTCTACTTCGCCGAGGCCTATCACCAGCAATACCTGGCGAAAAACCCTGAAGGGTATTGCGGGATTGGCGGTACTGGCGTGACTTGCCCAATCTAACCTCGAAAAGCAAAAGATCGCAGCCTTCGGCGGCGCCCACAGGCGCGTAGGAGCTGTCGAAGGCTGCGATCTCTTGATTTTGCTTGTAGATTGACCCTATTCGGCAATCAACCAATCCATCTGCCACCCACCCTGGGTCTGTCCCAACTTCGTGGACAACCACGGCAGCAACTCACGCAATTCCTCTTCCAACCCCCATGGCGGATTGGCAATGGCCAACCCGGAGCCGTTCAAACTGTTCGGCGTGTCCAGCGGATGCACCAGCAACTCCACCCGCAACAACTTTGGCGCGCCCGTACCCGCCAGGTCCTGATAAAAACGCCGCAACATGCGCTGGTCCTTCACCGGATACCAGATCGCCGCCACGGTTTGGCGCATCCGGCCAATCGCCTCTTTCAGCGACGCCGCACAGCGTTGCATCTCATCCAGCTGTTCGAACGGCGGATCAATCAACATCACCGCCCGTTTCTCCTGCACCGGCAACATCGCACGCGGCACATGCCAGCCTTCACCCAGGTGCACCTTCACCCGCCGGTCGCCCGCCATGTTGTCTTTGAGCAACACACCATCTTCCGGGTGCTTCTCGTTGAGCATCACCCGATCCTGCGGCCGCGTCAGACGCCGCGCCAGTTCCGGCGAACCCGGGTAATAGCGCAACTGGCCATCCGGGTTCATGTCGTGCAGCACCTTCATGTAATCGGCGGTCAACGCCGGCAAATCCGGCTGATCCCACAAACGCGCAATGCCTTCCAGGTATTCACCGGTACGGCTCGCCTGATCGCCCTGCAGGTCATACAGACCAATGCCGGCGTGAGTGTCGAGATAGGCAAACGGCTGCTCCTTGCGCGACATCAAAGCGATGAGGCGGGTCAAAGTCAGGTGTTTGAACACATCGGCGTGATTGCCGGCATGGAAGGCGTGACGATAATTCATGATTGCTCCTGCGAAGGCCCGGAAGTTTACCTTGTACGGCGGTCAACGTCAGGACCCCGCAGCCGAGCGGCCACCCTATGCCGAAATCGATCCCTGTAGGAGCTGCCGAAGGCTGCGATCTTTTGATCTTGCTCTTACGCAACAGCCGCAAACCCCACCGCCACAAAAAACCCAAACTCACACAATCTGTAGGAGCTGGCGAAGCCTGCGTCCGGCTGCGCAGCAGTCGTAAACCGTACCTGCACGGTGCACCTGAAACACCGCGAGTGCTGATTTTACGACTGATAACGCCCGGAACTCACACGCCCTGTAGCAGCTGGCGCAGCCTGCGTCCGGCTGCGCAGCAGTCGTAAACCCTGCCTGCACAGTGCACCTGAAACATCGCGCGCTCTGATTTTACGACTGCTGCGCAGCCGAACGCAGGCTTCGCCAGCTGCTACAAAACGTGCGTATCAGCCAAAATTGCTTAACTGAACGGCATCGGAAAAAGCCGTCAGCACTACTCCGAAGCCCGAGCCCGCAACCGCCGCCCAACCACATCCAGCACATCACACCCATCCCGCAACGGAATGGCACACAGCAACGCAAAGTCGCTGAGAATGAAGGATTCACACTCAATCGAACCCCGCATCGACAGGTTCTCAAGCACTTGGGTTACAGCACGAATTCGATAGCTGGCTGCGTCATACAAAACATCGAGCGGCGCTTGGGTATCGACGAACAGAGTGGGCATATCACTGCAATTGCTGGTGAGCGCCATGAAGCGGTTTTTGGGGTGAGGGATTGGTTTTTCAGAGGGTGGATCGGGGTGAAGAGTTTTCATTTTTTATACTCGTGAGCAGTAAATATGAACTGCCAACAGTCCTCCTACAGACTTGGGTGGCAGCCGTACGCGGGAGTAGGAAACCGAGTGCTCACGAACCTCAGCCACGCCGAAGCGTGTCCCGCGCACAGCCGCCGCGAACGATCTTACGGACACACATTAAGTGCCGCAATCAAACGACAGCGCTGATGCGCGGTGAGCAATCAGGGTTCCTACACCCTGCCACTGCATTCGCAGCGACAGCCAAAGACTATCCACGGATCTCACTTCGCACCAGTTCATGCAAACCGCTACAACTTGAAGGAAACTTCCGACGACCTTGCCCAGAAATTTCGCTGCCTGTAAGACCGCCATCGCAGGCAGCCTCGCCCCTACAGATCACCGCCGACCCGTAGGAGCGAGCTTGCTCGCGATGGACGTAAACGATAACGCGCACTGCCTGGAAAAATGCGCCGCCGTCGAGTTCATCGCGAGCAAGCTCGCTCCTACACTCTTCGGGCAACATGCAAGGAGCGAGGCTTGCCCGTGATTGAGCGCGAAGCGATCATTAGGTCCATCAGCCTCATAGATAACGGGCCTCACCAAGTTGATTGATCTTCAAGGCTGGCCTTATACAGATCATCTTTCCACTCTTCGCTTGCCAGTCTATATACGTCCTCAAAAAAGCCACGCGGGTCTTTCAACGCATACCACTCAGCTCGAGGCCAACTTGAGTCATACACATCGTCAATATTGAACAAAATTTCAAAATCATAATTGTGATCTCTTATTTTTTCGGCCAAGAACTCAAACAACACAAACTTGTGTCTATAAGACAAACATCCCAGTTTCAAACTATACCTAACGATCAGGACCTCTCTGTCAAACTGGTTATCAGGATTGAAAACCTCCAGTTCTTCACCTCGAGTTTCCTCACGATCATAGACATTGAAAACCCCAATAAACCACATCAGGTTCGGTTCAAAATCTCCGTCCATAAAAGGATATCGCAACATCATTTTTTCTCCGAAGGGAAACCCGTATAAGGCCGATCTACCCTATCCTGATCAAACTTAACCTCAAACCAATCCATATTTTCATCTAATGTAGGGTTTTGTTTGTCTTTTTTGTTCGGTCGATAACCGCGACCTGCACCAGGTAGCTCCATCCTCACAATCGGGTCATTGTTGTGGTCCCAACCCGTATGTGGGGGCAGCCCTAGCCTTTCCCGCGTCATAGCTTTGTTCAACGCATTAAAGTGAACTCTCCAATTTGTGAACTGGGAGCTTAAATTCCCTCTAGGTGGTACTGGCACTCTTCCCGTTTTAGGATTTGCTCCATTTATAGCCCTCTGTTTGAGCGCCACATCAGGTATTTCTGAACTGTGCTTTTGCACAGTGTGCATGTTGTACTTTTTCTCCAACTTCATTACCCGTCCCTTGGCATTAGTTTCAGCCAACTCATCAATCCTCGCTCGCCGCTGCTCAGCCGTCATTTTCGGCAGAGGCGGCTCACCCTCATCAACCTTAGCGCCAGTAGCATCATCCGGCGCCTTACACCCAGGCTTATTCGGCGACGGGCAATTCCCGCTCAACCCCAACGGATCAACCCACCCCGTCGGATTCCGCGTGTACTGATACGGGTTCAGCCCACCCGCCAACTTGACCGGATCCGGCGTCAGGTACCGCCCGACATCAGGATCATAGTACCGATGCCGGTTGTAATGCAGACCGCTCTCGGCATCAAAGTACTGCCCCTGAAACCGCAACGGTTGCTCAAGCTCCTCGCCCCCGCCGAACGCGATCCGCGTGACCTTGCCGTAGGCGTTGTACTTCGCCGACCAGACGATTTCGCCGCTGTAGTCCGTGAGTTCCTGCGGCGTGCCGAGGTGGTCGAGTTGGTAGTAGAACGGGCAGGCCTGGCGTGGGCCTTTGCCGTCGAGCATGGCTAATGGGCGGAAACTGCCGGGTTCGTAGACGTAGCTGCGGAAGTGCGCCTTGCTGCTTTCGGCGACGAGGTTATCGCCCTGCCAGAAGAATTCGGTGTTATGGCCGTCGACGGTTTTGCTGATGCGGCGGCCGAAGGCGTCGTAGCGGTAGTTGGCGCTGCTGCCATCGGGCAAGGTGATGCGGGTTAACCGGTGCTGGCAGTCATAGGCGTATTCGGTGACCAGTTTTTGTCCGGTGCCACGGCGTTCGCGGATCAGGTTGCCGAAGGCGTCGTAGTCGTAATGACGGTCGCCCTGCATCAACAAACGATTACCAACCACCCTCGCGGCGCCGGGGCGGTCCTGCATGATCAGGTTGCCGGCCGGGTCGTGGGCGAAGGTTTCCGGTGGGTCGTCGCGGGTGTGGCGCACGCGGGTTAGGCGGTTGAGCGGGTCGTAGTAATAGCTGCGTTGGCCGTGGCGGCTATCGGCGATGGCGGCGAGGTTGCCGTTGACCGCGTAGCTGTAATGACGCAGGTATTGCGGTCGGGTTTGCAGGTTGAGCGCGTGGGTGTGCAGCCGGCCTTGTTCGTCGTAGTGGTAGTGGCTGGTGAGCTGGCCTTGCTGACGTTGCTGTTCGCGACCGAAGGTGAATTGGTGAGTGGTGAGTCGCGCGCCGTTGAGGTCGATGGCCGTTAGCGCGCCGCCCTTGGCGTGATGGTAATCGAGTGTGCTGCCGTCCGGCAGGCGCAGGCGATTGAGCTGGCCGCAGGCGTCGTAGGCATAACGCAAGGTGCCCCAGCCTTGATGCTCGGCGATCAGCCGGTCCTGTGGGTCGTACTCGAATTCCAGCGGATGGTCGTGGCCATCGTCAACGCTGATCAGTCGGCCGAGGCGGTCGTAGCGGTATTCGACCTGGATGCCGTCAGGTAGCGTTTTGAGCAGCAGGCGCCCGGCCGCGTCGCGGTCATATGCGGTAACCAGCTGCGAGCCGTCATCACCGAACTCGGTTTTCTCCAGCAGATGGCCGTTGAGGTCGTAGGCGTACGCGGTGCGGCGACCATCGAAGCCGGTTTCCTGACGGATCAAGCCGCTGGGCGTGTAGTCCAGCCGATAGGTTTCGCCAGATTCGTTTTCGATTTCCGTGAGCAGCAGCTGCGCATTGTCGTAGCGGTACTTCAGCTGGGTGCCGTCGGCATTGAGGCGGCGACTGACCAGGTGCAACTCGTCGAGGTATTCGTAACGCGTGACGCGACCCAGTTCATCGCGTTCGGCGGTGATCTTGCCGTAGGCGTTATAGCTGAAGGCGCGGCTGGCACCGGTGGGCAGCGTGATCTGAATCAGTCGGCCAACGGCATCCCATTGGTACTGAGTGACGGCACCGTGTTCGTCCTGACCGGTAATCCGCCGCCCCAGCGCATCGTAGGCAAACCGCCGCTGACCGCCGTCGGGCAAGGTCTCTTCGACCAGTTGCCCCAAGGCATTCCAGACGAACACATGGCGGCTGAGGTCCGGGTAACGGATCGACAGCAGCTGGCCTTGTTCATCGTAGTGATAGTGGGTGACCTGGCCGTCGGGATCGGTCGCTTCGGTGACGTCACCCTGGGCATTGCGCTGGTATTTCCAGACAGCTTTGTCGCGATACCGTGCGTGCAGGAAACCGTTGCGGTACTCGTAGGCCGTCGGTTCATCTTCCGGCGGAATCAGCGCCACCAGCCGCCCGACGTCGTCGTAGTGGTATTCAGTGACGGCGCCCAGCGAGTCCTGCTCGGCCATCAGCCGACCTTGGTCGTCGTAGGCCTTGAGCTGTTCGCCGCCGTCCAGCTCGACCTTGCGCACCAGTCGCGCCCGCTCGTCGTGCTGGTAAACCTCTTCGCTGCCATCAATGTTCTGGACCGTGACACTGCCCTGGTCATCCCAGACATACCGCGCGCCCATCTGCGCAAACGACGCCCAGTGGCGGATGCATCGCGCGGCCTTGCCGGATCGTTCCCACGCCCAGAAGAAACTCGCCCCTCCGGCCAGTTGCCGTTGCAGGATGACGTGCTGGTCGTCGTAGTCGTAGCGCTCGCTTTCGCCGGTGGCGTTGCTGGCTTCGATCAGTTGGGCGCGGTCGTTGTAGCGGTAACGGACCAGCGTCTGTTCGGTGACCCACGCCTCCTCCAACGTGTCGGCCGGGACAAAACGCTGGTAGTCGACGGCGACCAAATGACGGCGGTCATAGCGCAACAGCAAGGCGCGACCGGCGCCGTTGTCGAGGCGCTGGAGACGATCCTGACGGTCGCGGGTGATACGCAGCCGGTTGGCGTAAGCGTCGCTGATAGCGGTCAGTCGACCGTTAATAAAGTGATAAAACCGCGTCTCGTCACCGGCCTGGGCGAGGATCAGCTCTTCGGGGTCATCGCCGAGAAAAATCGCCGCCCGCGAGAGGCTGTTGTGGATCGCCGGGCGTTCGATGTTGGGCAGCGGGAAAGAGGTGCGCCGGTTTTCGTGGTCGACCCAGATCACGCTGTCGCCATGGATTTCCAGCCGGTGCGCCAGACTGTGACTCCAGCCGAACCCGAGGCCGCCATCGATCTCGGCGGCGCTGGTGCGATAGAGTCGGGTGAAGTCGAACGGCAAAATGCCGTCCAGCGCACCGTCGGTGAGGGTCAGCAGCTCTTCGCCGGTGACCATCGACACCGGGCATTTGTTGGTGGCGGTTTTATCGGTGGCCTCGGCGCTGTCGCCGTTGGGGTTTTTCGCCTGAACCGGGACGTTGTCGTGGTGTTCGTTTTGTTTGAGCGTGGTGTTGCGCTTGGCGTCCCAACGCAGGTGCACCCCGCCTTTTTTTACACCGGCCGCGACACCGCGTGCGGCGACTGCTTTGTACTGGTCGACGTACTTCATGAAGGTGTTGAGGATATTAAAAGTCGCCTCGACAAAACGTATGGCGAGGTCGGCCAGCACCCTCCCGTAATGAATCCCACGAGAGGTTAAATAAGCTTTGGCGACAGGCACTCCAACTCGAGTGAAAGCCAAGGCCAGGGCAATCAGAATATCGATCAGTAACGAGACCATTACATGGCTGGCCACCTTTGCCGAGGTACCGGCGATCTCGCTGGGCGGCAACATCTCCAACCAGAGGCTGGCGGTGTGCAGCAGCAAACACAGCGCTGCCTCATCACTGACCAGCAGCTGAAGCTTTTCCATCGTTGCCGGAAACTTTTCGGCCAGTTCGGCCAGTTGGTCAGCACCGCTACCCAACCGCTCAACAAATCTGCGGGGATCCTGAAGAATGTCCGAGAGCAGACTGATGCTGTCCCACACGCCAATGATCGCCGCCCAGCTCCCCGCCAGCATCCCGTTACCCGCGGCGGTAAAAGCCGACTGCGACCACTGCGGCTTGAACCCTTCCCACTCACGGCGCAGCCAGGCCTCCAGCTGTTCGGTCAGACCGTCGTAAGTCTTGAACAGCGCATCGATTTGCCTCGGCGTGACTTCACTCTGCACATGAACCCGATAGAACTTGCCGGGAGTGCCTTCGAACGTTCCTTTACCGTGCTCATCGAGAGTGACCGGCGTTCTCTCGCCACCCTCTACCGCAATGACATCAACCTGAATGTTCCCCAACGGAATGTCGTAAACCGATTCGAACTTGCTCTCAATCTGCAGAATCCCGCTCTTCGGACACTGCGCCACACTGGAGATAAAGTCGTCATCACCACTGCTCACCGACTTGGTGGTATCACCCAGTTTGATCTGCCGCTCCATGCCCAGCAGCGAGGGCATATCCGTAAGACGGCTGACCGTGTCCGCGTTACTGCTTAAAAAGCCTCGGAGTTGCTGGCGATACAAATCCAGCGTGTCTTTAAAACCATCGAGCCCCTGCTCAATCCGTACGATCTGATCCATCAGTTCAGTTCCGCCATCAGGTAATCCACCAGCGCTGATTTCGGTGCTTCAGGCAGGTCCGGCGACTGAAGAAAGATCGCGACCTTGTGCTGTAAAACGCTTGCGGAAAACGCCTCATAAAGATCAGGGCGTTCTTCGCTCAGCCACTGCATCAGGTTGTTGATACGGGTGGTTGCGCACGCGTGGGCGAGGTGTTGCAGCAACGGCTCAGTGACTTCCCACCAAGGGAAAACCCTTGAGGTTTTTAGCGCGGCACCGCCGATTTCGAGTGACTGGCCATTGATCAGGCAACGCCCGATCACCGGCAACAATTGCGCCGCGCTGACCTGCGCAGACTGAAGGATCGGCAGCAAATAACGCCCATCCCAAAAGCGAAAAAACACCGCGTTGCCATCGGGTAAAAGCACTTGCGTCAGGCTTCGCAAATGTTCGATCAGTACTTCTTGAGTCGAAGCAGACACCGCCAGCCAACCCCAGTCGCAAGACTCGGTGCTGGCGACCCACTGCAGAAATTCACTGCCCGGTTCGACAATGGCGACGTAGGGCATGACCGGTTCCCACTCGGCATACACGGTGTCCGCCCAGATCGGTTTCGGCGCATGTGCCGGGCTGCATCGCTGCCAGGCTTTAAAGGGCTCCGCGGAACTGGCATTGCCGAACACGGCGAATAACTGCTCGGAAGGCTCAAGTGGCTGGCACTCCAGCCAAGCGTGTGGCGACAGGCGCTCAGGCTGCACAGGCGCCCCCTTTGCAGCGCTCGCATTCTTCGCAGAACGGCGCATCGCTTTTCAGGCTCAGAATCTGTGCAACGCTGAGTGCGGAAAGTGTTCGTTGAGTGGTCGGGGCGCCCAAGGTCGGCATCGGCGCGCCACCCAGTTCTATCGGTACGCTGCTGAAGATCCCGGCAGGGCTGATATTGATCCAGTGCCCGCCCGCCTGAATCGTGGCGCTGGCACCGCCGTCGATGACCACTTGCTGGCCGGCGCTGACGTGGAATTGTCCGCTTGCCTTGAAGGTCTGGTTGTTGACGGTGATGGATCGGTCACCGCGCACGTGCAGGTGATCGTTTGCACCAATGTCCACGCTGCGTTGGTTTCCGACCTGAACGTGCGCGTCCTGCAGCACCTGTTGATTCCAGTTTCGCTGGGCCCGCAGGAAGATTTCTTCGGCGCCTTTGCGATCCTCGATGCGCAATTCGTTGTAACCGCCGCCCCCCGGACTGCTTTGGGTTCGGAAAATGCTGCGGGTCTTGTTGGCCGGCAGCTCCAGCGGCAAAGGCGTCGAGGCATTCGGCAGGCAACCCATAACGAGCGGTTTGTCGGCATCGCCGTCGACAAAACCCACCAGCACTTCCATGCCGACTCGGGGGATCAGTCCGATGCCGTAGCCGTCATGCGCCCATCCTGTGGCAACGCGCAGCCAGCAACTGGAATGTTCATCCGGCTTGCCGTCCCGATCCCACAACAGTCCAACCTTGACCCGGCCATACTCGTCGCAGTGGATTTCGCTGTCCTTCGGACCGGTGACCACCGCTGACTGATAGCCGGGCATGCGCGGTTTTTCGGGGCCTAGTGGCGGGCGAAAAAACACCTCCCACGGTGTCGCCAGAAAGGAGTTTTCATAGCCCTGAAAATCATCGGAACCGTCGCAGGCATACGACTCTTCCAACACCTGCGTTTGCCGCCCCCGATGCTCGACTTGAGTGACCAGCCACAGGTCATTCCACTCCGTTCGTGGATGATCACCGATGGGAAGGAAATGCCCGCTGACGAGGGCGCACTGGTCACTTTGTCCTTCGGCTTGACGGTAATCCGCGCCGTGGCGCTGCAGCGCTCGTTCGGCCAGTTGATTGCCATATTCACGATCAGTGAATTGACCGGGAAAGTGATAATCCTCAAGCGCTGGGAGTTTTCCACTGTCGATTCGGCTTTCGAGCAGCAGGCGAGGCTTGTGAAAGTTGTAGTCGCGACGGGTTACAGCGGTCGTGCGGGTTTCCAGGCGCACATTGAAACGCTTAATGGCAGGCGCCTCTGCCGCCATTCCACTGCCAGGCATGTAGAGCGTCGGTTCGGTCATCAGAGGGAAAACTGTCTGGTCATCGCCAAACACCAACACATGCCCCTCGGGACTGTGCTGGAAGTGGTAGTGAATGCCGAGTTCGGCACACAGCCGCTGGATGAATGCCAGATCGCTTTCCGCGTATTGCACGCAGTACTCGCGCTCGGGGTATTGGCTGCCGAGCTGTAGATCGAAGTTAATGCCCTTGAAAATGCCGTGCTTCTTGAGAACTTCCTCGATGATCGCCGGCACGCTTTTGCGCTGGAAAATCCGCTGATTGAAACGATGACCCAAATAGGCGAAATTCGGCACCAGACTGACCTGATAACGCGTCAGACGCGTCCCGGAATCGCCTTGTCCCACGCGATAGATCTGACCGTGAATGCCGGAACCTTGTGCATCGAAACTCAGAAACGCCTGACGATGCAGCAGGCTTTCAAGCTCGATGTCCGGGCGGTCGCTGACCAGTTCAATATCAAAACGATAGGGTTGGCTGATGGCTTCCTTGCCCGTGAACTCAAGCACCTTGAGGTCATGCTGGTCGCCGTCGACGGTCAACGTGAAACGCGGTTGATTAGCAGGAGCGAACATCCGATGTGTCTCTGCAGAACGAAGGCGGGCGATTCTGCATGAGTGACAACGGGTGTTACTGGAGGGACAGGAAAATCAGATTGGCCCTACTTTTTTAGGGAATTTTCCTTCAAGAATCGGGAGGACGAACTACAGACATAGCTATATGAAGCACCACCGACCCATTGTAGGAGCGAGCTTGCTCGCGATGGTGTGTCAGCTACATAGGTGTCGACTGACACACCATCGCGAGCAAGCTCGCTCCTACAGGGAATTTTCAGCGCTTCGAACTTTGCGCAAAAAAAAACGGCCCGCCTCCAAAAGGAAGCGGGCCGTTTTCATGTTCGGAGCAAGGTCAGAGCATCAGCTCATTCCCATCACTTGTTCAGGCGGAAATCAGCCTCGGCAGCGGCGAAGCGCTGAAGCATGCCGGAGGTCGGCGTGCCCAGTTTGCTGACGATGTAGATGGCCAGGCTGGCGAAGATGAAACCAGGGATGATTTCGTACAGGCCGAGCAATTCGAAGTGTTTCCAGACGATCACAGTGATCGCGCCGACCAGGATCCCGGCCAGTGCGCCGTTGCGGGTCATGTCTTTCCAGATCACGGAGATCAGGACCACCGGACCGAACGCAGCACCGAAACCCGCCCAGGCGTAGCTGACCAGACCCAACACGCGGTTTTGCGGGTTAGCGGCCAACGCGATAGCGATCAGGGCGACCAGCAGCACCATGGCGCGGCCGACCCAGACCAGTTCGACCTGGGAGGCGCTTTTACGCAGGAAGGTTTTGTAGAAGTCTTCGGTCAGGGCACTCGAGCACACCAGCAACTGGCAGCTCAGGGTGCTCATGACCGCCGCTAGAATAGCCGACAGCAGCACACCGGCGACCCATGGGTTGAAGAGGATTTTGGCCAGCTCGATGAACACACGTTCGTGGTTTTCACTGACGGGCATCGCCACGGCAGGGTTGGCCGAGAAGTACGCGATACCGAAGAAGCCGACAGCGACGGTGCCGCCCAGGCACAGGATCATCCAGGTCATGGAGATGCGACGGGCGTTGGCAATCGACTTGACCGAATCCGCCGCCATGAAACGCGCCAGGATGTGCGGCTGGCCGAAATAGCCCAGGCCCCAGCCCATCAGCGAGATGATGCCGATGAAGGTGGTGTTTTTCAGCATGTCGAAGTTGCCGGGGTCTTGCGCTTCGATCGCCAGGAAGGTGGTGTCGATGCCGCCGGTGGCCAACAGCACAATGATCGGCGTCAGCAGCAGGGCGAAGATCATCAGCGTGGCTTGCACGGTGTCAGTCCAGCTCACGGCCAGGAAACCGCCGACGAAGGTGTAGGCAATCGTCGCCGCAGCGCCGGCCCACAGGGCTGTCTCGTAGGACATGCCGAACGTGCTTTCGAACAGGCGGGCGCCGGCGACGATGCCGGAGGCGCAGTAGATGGTGAAGAACACCAGGATCACGATTGCGGAGATGATCCGCAGCAGGCCGCTTTTGTCTTCGAAACGGCTGGAGAAGTAATCCGGCAGTGTCAGCGCATCGCCGTTGTGCTCAGTCTGCACACGCAGACGGCCGGCGACGAACAGCCAGTTCAGATAAGCACCCACGATCAGGCCGATGGCGATCCAGCTTTCGGACAGCCCGGACATGTAGATAGCGCCCGGCAAGCCCATCAACAACCAGCCGCTCATATCGGAGGCGCCTGCGGACAAAGCCGTTACGACGCTGCCCAGGCTGCGGCCACCCAGGATGTAGTCAGACAGATTGTTGGTGGAGCGATAGGCCATAAGGCCGATCAGCACCATTGCAGCGATGTAGATCACGAACGTGATCAGGGTTGGATTGCTTACGCTCATTAAGTGATGCCCTGGCTTTGTTTTTATGTAGCGACAGGCGATTGGGGCCCGCGCATTTATGACTGATGTTTCCCCAGGAAAGCCATCAGCCGGCGCACCGTCGATTTAACGGGTTGCACCTTTGGTGCGCGAATCCTATTCAACAACGCAAATAAGGTGCAACCAATTTCTTGAGAATAAGTTGCACCTAGACACATCTCATTGAAAATCCCAGATTTTTCTCTCATGCCGCTCAGCGAATGTAGCCAATTGTAGGAGCGAGCTTGCTCGCGATGGTGGCTAACGATAACGCGGGCTTACCGGATAAATACGGTGCCCTTGAGTCCATCGCGAGCAAGCTCGCTCCTACAATTGGCGTTACTGTTTTTGCTCCCTTTTAGCGCAGTCAAAAGGTTTTACTAGAAGTAAAAGCACCAAGCAGGAGCGATACGCTCGTACCGGAATTTATTTCCTGACGAGCTGCGTATTATTCCGACAAAAAAAGGGTTGCACCCGGTTGCACCTCGAGGATTGCACAGCTAATCTTGCCGCCAGCTGATGCCACGCGGTCGTGGCAAACATGAGGATAAAAAATGGCTACCACCACCCTTGGGGTCAAACTTGACGACCCGACCCGCGAGCGCCTCAAGGCCGCCGCGACCTCGATTGATCGCACGCCGCACTGGTTGATCAAGCAGGCAATTTTCAATTACCTGGAAAAACTCGAGGGTGGTGCAACCCTGACCGAGCTGAGCGGTTTGACCAAGGATTCCGACGACGCTGTCGATGCGCCGCTGGATCACGCCCACCAGTGTTTCCTCGAATTCGCCGAAAGCATCCTGCCGCAATCGGTACTGCGCGCCTCCATCACTGCTGCCTACCGTCGCCCGGAACCTGAAGTGGTGCCCATGCTGATCGAACAGGCTCGCCTGCCAGCAGCGATGGCTGAAGCGACCAACAAGCTCGCGTCCTCGATTGCCGAAAAACTGCGCAATCAGAAGAGCGCCGGCGGCCGTGCCGGGATTGTTCAGGGTCTGTTGCAGGAATTTTCCCTGTCGTCCCAAGAAGGTGTGGCGCTGATGTGCCTGGCCGAAGCGCTGCTGCGCATCCCGGACAAAGGCACCCGTGACGCGCTGATCCGCGACAAAATCAGCACCGGCAACTGGCACCCGCACTTGGGCAACAGCCCGTCGCTGTTCGTCAACGCCGCCACCTGGGGCTTGCTGCTGACCGGTAAACTGGTCGCCACCCACAACGAAGCCGGCCTGACTTCATCCTTGAGTCGCATCATCGGCAAGAGCGGCGAGCCGATGATCCGCAAGGGCGTCGACATGGCCATGCGCCTGATGGGCGAGCAGTTCGTCACCGGCGAAACCATCGCCGAAGCCCTGGCCAACGCCAGCAAGTTCGAAGCCAAGGGCTTCCGCTATTCCTACGACATGCTGGGTGAAGCCGCACTCACCGAGCACGACGCCCAGAAGTACCTGGCCTCGTACGAACAAGCCATCCACTCGATCGGCAAAGCGTCCCACGGCCGTGGGATTTATGAAGGTCCGGGTATTTCCATCAAGCTCTCGGCGCTGCACCCGCGCTACAGCCGCGCGCAATACGAGCGCGTGATGGACGAGTTGTACCCGCGCCTGCTGTCGCTGACCTTGCTGGCCAAGCAATACGACATCGGCCTGAACATCGACGCCGAAGAAGCCGACCGCCTCGAGCTGTCGCTGGACCTGCTGGAGCGCTTGTGCTTCGAGCCGCAACTGACGGGCTGGAACGGCATCGGTTTCGTGATCCAGGCTTATCAGAAGCGTTGCCCGTACGTGATTGATTACGTGATCGACCTGGCTCGCCGCAGCCGTCATCGCCTGATGATCCGCCTGGTGAAAGGCGCCTACTGGGACAGCGAAATCAAGCGCGCCCAGGTCGAAGGCCTGGAAGGCTATCCGGTCTACACCCGCAAGGTGTACACCGACGTGTCCTACATCGCTTGCGCCCGCAAATTGCTGTCGGTGCCAGAAGTCATCTACCCGCAATTCGCTACGCACAACGCTCACACACTGTCGGCCATTTACCACATTGCCGGTCAGAACTATTACCCGGGCCAGTACGAGTTCCAGTGCCTGCACGGCATGGGCGAACCGCTGTACGAACAGGTTGTAGGCAAAGTTTCCGAAGGCAAGCTGAACCGTCCGTGCCGCGTGTACGCGCCAGTGGGTACTCACGAAACACTGTTGGCGTACCTGGTACGTCGTCTGTTGGAAAACGGCGCGAACACCTCGTTCGTTAACCGCATTGCCGACCAATCTATTTCGATTCAGGAGCTGGTGGCCGATCCAGTAGCCAGCATCGAGCAGATGGCGACGCTGGAAGGTGGCTTCGGCCTGCCGCACCCGCGTATCCCGCTGCCGCGTGATCTTTATGGTGCCGAGCGCGCCAACTCCAGCGGCATCGACATGGCCAACGAACATCGTCTGGCCTCCCTGTCCTGCGCCCTGCTGGCCACCGCTCACAACCACTGGAAAGCCGCGCCGATGCTCGGTTGTGCCTCCAGCTCCGAAACGCCAGCACCGGTGCTGAATCCGTCCGATCTGCGTGACGTGGTGGGCCACGTGCAGGAAGCCACCGTCGAAGACGTCGACAACGCCATCCAGTGCGCCCTGAACGCGGCGCCGATCTGGCAGGCCACCCCGCCCGCCGAACGCGCCGCGATCCTGGAACGTGCTGCCGATTTGATGGAAGGCGAGATCCAGCCACTGATGGGCCTGCTGGCTCGCGAAGCCGGCAAGACCTTCGCCAACGCCATCGCCGAAGTGCGCGAAGCCGTGGATTTCCTGCGTTATTACGCGGTGCAAGCGCGCAACGATTTCACCAACGACGCCCACCGCCCACTGGGCCCGGTGGTGTGCATCAGCCCATGGAACTTCCCGCTGGCGATCTTCAGCGGCCAAGTCGCTGCGGCACTGGCCGCCGGTAACCCGGTGCTGGCCAAGCCTGCGGAACAAACCCCGCTGGTGGCGGCTCAAGCCGTGCGCCTGCTCCTCGAAGCCGGGATTCCGGAAGGCGTGCTGCAACTGCTGCCGGGCCGTGGCGAAACGGTTGGCGCGCGTCTGGTCGGTGACGATCGGGTCAAAGGCGTGATGTTTACCGGCTCCACCGAAGTCGCTCGATTGCTGCAACGTAACGTCGCAGGGCGCCTGGATGCACAGGGTCGCCCGATTCCGCTGATCGCTGAAACCGGCGGCCAGAACGCGATGATCGTCGACTCCTCGGCACTGACCGAACAGGTAGTGATCGACGTGGTGTCGTCGGCCTTCGACAGTGCCGGCCAACGTTGCTCGGCATTGCGGGTCCTGTGCTTGCAGGAAGATTCCGCTGACCGTGTCATCGAAATGCTCAAGGGCGCCATGGCTGAATGCCGTCTCGGTAATCCAGAGCGCCTGTCCGTGGACATCGGCCCGGTGATCGACGCCGAAGCCAAGGCCGGCATCGAGAAGCACATCCAGGGCATGCGCGACAAAGGTCGCAGCGTGTACCAGGTGGCGATTGCCAACACCGAGGAAGTCAAACGCGGCACCTTTGTGATGCCGACCCTGATCGAACTGGAAAGCTTCGACGAGCTGCAACGGGAGATTTTCGGCCCGGTACTGCACGTGGTTCGCTACAAGCGCAAGGAAATCGATCAACTGATCGCTCAGATCAACGCTTCCGGTTACGGCCTGACCCTGGGCGTACACACCCGGATCGACGAGACCATCGCCAAGGTGATCGACAACGTCAACGCGGGTAACGTCTACGTGAACCGCAACATCGTCGGTGCGGTGGTCGGCGTGCAACCGTTCGGCGGCGAAGGGTTGTCGGGTACTGGCCCGAAAGCCGGTGGCCCGCTGTACCTGTACCGCCTGCTGTCGACCCGTCCTACCGATGCGATCGAGCAATCCTTCGCTCGCGGTGACGCCATCACCGCACCGGACGTTCGCCTGCGTGATGCCATGAGCAAACCGCTGACCGCGCTGCAAGCCTGGGCCGACAGCAACACGTTCAGCGACCTGAGCGCATTGTGCGTGCAGTTCGCGGCGCAATCGCAAAGCGGCATCACCCGTGTATTGGCGGGCCCGACCGGCGAACGCAACAGCTACGCCATCCTGCCCCGCGAACACGTGTTGTGCCTGGCGGAAGTCGAAGGCGATCTGCTGACGCAACTGGCTGCGGTGTTGGCCGTGGGTGGTTCGGCGGTATGGCCGGAAGCTGACCTGACCAAGGCGTTGTTCGCACGCCTGCCGAAGGAAGTTCAGGCGAAGATCAAGCTGGTTTCCGACTGGACCAAGGACGAAGTGGTGTTCGATGCCGTTCTGCACCATGGCCATTCCGATCAGCTGCGAGCGGTGTGCCAGCAAGTGGCCAAGCGTGCCGGGGCGATTGTTGGGGTTCATGGGTTGTCCCAGGGCGAGACCAACATTGCACTGGAGAGGCTGGTGATCGAGCGGGCGTTGAGCGTTAACACTGCGGCGGCGGGTGGTAATGCGAGCTTGATGACGATCGGCTAAACAGCAATGAAGCCAGGCGTCCGCAATGGACGCCTGGAATGCAGAAACCTTGTGGGAGCGGGCTTGCTCGCGAAGGCGGAGTGTCAGTCGACATCAACATTGACTGTTACACCGCATTCGCGAGCAAGCCCGCTCCCACATTTGATTAGCGGTGCCCGCAACACACCATCACGCTCATCAATCATCCTGTTCACCCCGCCCTCCCCCCGCCTAGACTCGGCCCATTCCAATAAAAGGTAGGCCGCCATGTCCGAGACGTTGCTCAGTTCCCGCAATCTGGCTTTCGAGCTGTATGAAGTCCTCGATGCCGAGGGCCTGACTCAGCGTGAGCGTTTCGCCGAGCACAACCGCGAAACCTTCGATGCCGCCATCGGCACGGCTCGCAACATTGCCGAGAAGTTTTTCGCCCCGCACAACCGCAAGGGCGACGAAAACGAGCCGCGCTACGAAGACGGTCAGGCGATTCTGATCCCAGAAGTAAAACCGGCGGTGGATGCCTTCCTCGAAGCCGGTTTCCTCAATGCCGCGCGCAGTTTCGACGCCGGCGGCATGCAACTTCCTACACTGTTGTCCCAGGCCTGCTTCGCGCATTTCCAGTCGGCCAACGCTGCATCGACCTCGTACCCTTTCCTGACCATGGGCGCGGCGAACCTGATCGAAAGCTTCGGCACTGATGAGCAGAAACGCCGGTTCCTGCAGCCGATGATCGATGGGCGCTTCTTCGGCACCATGGCCCTGACCGAACCCCACGCCGGCTCGTCGCTGTCGGACATTCGTACTCGCGCCGAGCCGGCGTCCGACGGCACTTATCGACTCAAAGGCAACAAGATCTTCATCTCCGGCGGTGATCACCCGCTGTCGGAAAACATCGTGCACATGGTCCTGGCCAAACTCCCTGACGCACCGGCCGGGGTGAAGGGCATTTCGCTGTTTATCGTGCCCAAGTTTCTGGTTAACGATGACGGCAGCCTCGGCAAACGCAACGACGTATTGCTGGCAGGCCTGTTCCACAAGATGGGCTGGCGCGGCACCACGTCCACCGCGCTGAACTTCGGCGATAACGGCGAGTGTGTCGGCTATCTGGTGGGCAAGCCACACCATGGCTTGAGCTACATGTTCCAGATGATGAACGAAGCGCGGATCGGCGTCGGCATGGGCGCAGTGATGCTCGGTTATGCCGGTTATCTGTACTCCCTGGCGTACGCGCGCGAGCGCCCGCAGGGCCGCGTGCCGGACAGCAAAGACCCGAACACCGCACCGGTGGCAATCATTGCGCATGCGGACGTGAAACGCATGTTGCTGACTCAGAAAGCCTACGTCGAAGGCTCGTTCGACCTCGGGCTGTACGCGGCACGGCTGTTCGATGACACCACGACGCTTGAGTCCGAATCCGAGCGCAAGCAAGCGCATGAGCTGCTGGATTTGTTGACGCCGATCGTCAAATCCTGGCCGTCGGAGTTCTGCCTGAAGGCCAACGAACTGGCGATCCAGATTCTTGGCGGCCACGGTTATACCCGTGAGTACCCGGTGGAACAGTATTACCGCGACAACCGCCTGAACCCGATTCATGAAGGGACTCATGGCATTCAGTCGCTGGACTTGCTGGGGCGAAAGTTGGCGCAAAACGGTGGGGCCGGGCTCAAGCAGCTGATTCGCTTGATCGCCGATACCGCCGAGCGTGCGCAGGTGTATGAATCGCTAACGCCGCTACGTGAACCGCTGGAGAAATTGGTGGCGCGCCTGCAAACGGTGACCATCGGCCTGCTGACCGACCTGGCTCAAGGCAAGGTCAACAGCAGCCTGGCGAACTCGGCGCTGTACCTGAAAGTGTTCGGGCACACGGTGATTGGCTGGCGCTGGCTGGAGCAGGCGATTCGTGCCGAGGAAGGGTTGGCCAAACGGATTGCGGCGGATGTGAGCTTCTATAAAGGCAAGTTGCAGGCGGCGCGGTATTTTCTGACGTGGGAAGTACCGGGTTGTCACCATGAGCTGGCGATTCTTGAGGCGCGGGATGATGTGTGCCTTGGGATGCGGGATGAGTGGTTTTGATCGGACATAGATCGGTGTAATGGCCACAAAAAAGATCGCAGCCTGCGGCAGCTCCTACAGGGAACGCATTCCAATGTAGGAGCTGCCGCAGGCTGCGATCTTTTGATCTTCTAGCTCAACTTGAAGCCACCCATCTGCCGCGCCAAATCATCCGCCAAGCGCTGCAACGTCTGACAATCTTCACGACAGGCCCTGACTTCTCCGGCCGTCGCCCGGGCCAAGTCAGAAATCCCCTGCACGTTGCGGTTGATCTCTTCGGTCACCGCCGACTGCTCTTCCGTCGCCGTCGCTACCTGATGGTTCATGTCACTGATGCGCTCGACCTGCCCGGTAATTGCCGTCAATGAAGCCCCGGTGCGCTGGCTCGACTCAACGCCAGTGCCCGTCGCCGCCTGCCCGGAATGCATCGACGACACCGCATTCTCCGCGCCCTGCTTGAGGCTGCCGATCATCTGCTGAATCTCGTCGGTCGACGCTTGCGTTCGGCGCGCCAGTGTTCGCACTTCATCGGCCACCACCGCAAAACCACGCCCCATGTCCCCGGCCCGAGCCGCCTCAATCGCCGCATTCAGTGCCAGCAAGTTAGTCTGCTCGGAAATCCCGCGAATCACCGCCAACACCTGATCGATGGACGCCACCTGATTGGCCAGATCGCCCACCGCACTGGCGGCGATGCCGATTTCATCGGACATGCTTTCGATGTGCCGGATCGACCCACCCACCACCTCGCGGGCCTGCAGCGCTTCGTCACGAGCGTTTTGCGAAGCGACCGCCGCGTTGCCGGCGTTCTGGGCGATTTCCTGCACGGTCAGGCCCATTTCATGAACCGCGGTGGCGACCATGTCAGTCATTTCCTGCTGACGTCCGGAGCGTTCAGCGGTGTTGTCCACCACGCGAGCCACCTGACCGACCGCTGTGCGCAAACGCTCGCTGGTGGTCAGTACCTCGCCGATCATGTCGCGCTGACTGTCCAGAAATCGATTGAAGCCGCGCGCCAGGTCGCCCAGCTCATCGGCGCGACTGGAATCTAACCTGTGGGTCAAATCTCCCCCACCGCTACCGATAGCCACCAGTGCCGCTGTTACCTGACGAATCGGGCGAACCAATCCACGGGCCAGCAATACCACCAACAGAAGGCACACCAGCGCCACCGCCAGGCCGATACCGCTGCTCATCCACATGGCGCGACGTGCTTCGGCGTAGATCTGCGATTGCGGCACTTCCGCCACCAACGTCCAGCCCAGATCCCGCAGCGGCAGGCTCAACGCCAAATATTCTTCGCCTTCGCGCACAAAACGGCTGCTGATGGCGGCTTTTTGACCCATGACCGCTTGCGCCGCCGACGTGCCGATTTGTTCGGCCAAGGTACGTTTGCCGCTAAATTGCGCTTCGGGATGAACCTGGATCAAACCGTCGGAACGCACGAGATAGACCCTGCCGTGCTCACCGAAGTTGAAGTTGTGGATCAGCTCCGACAGCTCTTTCATGCTCAGGCCAAGGCCTGCAACGCCCACGACTTTGCCGGCCTGCTCGACCTTGAGGTCGATGAACAGCGCCAATTCTCCGGTCGCGGTGTCATTGTCGATATTGAGGGTCTTCGGCTGGTTGCTGTCCAGAAATGAATAGAACCATGCGTCCTTCGGGTTGGAACGGCTGAGGGTCCGGTCCAGGCCTTTTTCAGTGAAGTAGTGGTTTGAAGCCGCGCCGACAATCAGTGCGGTGAAGGCTTTGTGTTCAGCGCGAATGCCTTCCAGATAGGTCACAAAAGTGTCGGTCTGGGCGCTGTTTTCACCCCCGGCCAACCAGTCGCGCACCATGCTATTGCTGGCGATGTCCTTGGCGGCGGTGAGGGGTTGAACCAGAATTCGTTCGATGTCGTTGCGCATCGCTTCGATGCTTGACGGCAGCGCTTGCTCGACCAGATAGCGCTCGGCAAGCCGGTTGACCACGAGGGTATAAATGCCCACCACGATCAGAATACTGACCAGCAGCGCGGACCCCATACTGAGGATCAACTGCCATTGAATACTGCGTCGCCAGAACTGCATGGAGCACCCCCAAAGAATAAGAGGCTGAAACACTGCAACAGCCGTGCCGATTGTATACAACTCAACCGACAACTTATTCTTTGGTTGTGCGCAAAGCCGATCAGGCCTGATTGATCGTCTTGGAGATCACTTCAACCGTGGCGCTGACTTGCTCTTGGTAACGGTTGAGTTCGAGCTTGTGCTGCTTTTGCATTTCGATCTGCTGCGAGCACAGATTCATGGCGGCCAGCACCAACAGCCGGTCGCCGATCAGCGTCGGGTACTTCCTTTTGGTGTCAGCCAGAGCGGCCTTCAACATTAATGCGGCGTCCAGCAGGGTTTGCTCTTCCCCGGCCGGCGCCTTGATCGAATAGTCCTCCCCCAGAATCGAGACGACTTTTACCCCTGCGGCGCCATGATTCATGCGCTGACCGGGCCGGCGCTGACGCGCTCAACCAGGGCCTGGATGCGTGCAGCCGTTGCACCTTGCTTCTCTTCCTGCTCCATCAGGCTCAATTGCAGGCTTTCGTTTTCATCCTTGGCCTGGGCCAGTTCTGCGCTCAGGGTTTGGTTGGTGCCGAGCAGGCTCTGGTTCTGTTGCACCAGTTCGCTGACCAGCTGTTCCAATTGGCTTAGGGATGCTTCCAACATTTTGATTTTCCAAGCATTTTCAAGGGGCGCGTACGATAAAGAAAAGTCATCACGGATGCCAGGGTTAATCGGGCTCAAGGCCTTGATTTTCCTGGCGGACGACCTTTCTCGCGATCTTTAAAGACTGCGACAGACGGATCTGGTTCCTGCACTTCGTCGCCATAGGTCAGAAGTAACGCGCCCACCCCTGTAGGAGCGAAGCTTGCTCGCGAAAGGCGTTAACGATAACGCGTGCTGTCTGGATGACCCCGTTGCCTGGATATTTTTCGCGAGCAAGCTTCGCTCCTACAAGAGGTCTGCGATGACTGCAAAAAGCTTTTTGACAGCATCACATTTCAACAGGTTAGAATCGCTGGCACGCAGACTGCATGGTCAGTTTGTGCCCGTCTTTCAGCTTTCTGGAGTACTGCCTTTGAATGCGACGACCATCAACAGCCTGTTCTTGATTGGCGCGTTGCTGGTAGGTGCGAGCATTCTGGTCAGCTCACTTTCGTCCCGCCTCGGCATCCCGATTCTGGTGATCATCCTGGCTGTGGGCATGGCGGCCGGCGTCGATGGCGGCGGCATTATCTTCGATAACTACCCAACGGCTTATCTGGTCGGCAACCTCGCCCTGGCCGTCATCCTGCTCGACGGCGGCTTGCGGACCCGGGTGGCGAGTTTCCGCGTGGCGTTGTGGCCAGCACTGTCGCTGGCCACGGTCGGGGTATTGATTACCACCGCGCTGACTGGCATGGCCGCCGCGTGGCTGTTCAACCTGAATATCATTCAAGGCCTGTTGATCGGCGCCATCGTCGGCTCCACGGATGCTGCGGCGGTGTTCTCGCTGTTGGGCGGCAAAGGCCTGAACGAACGGGTCACCGCCAGCCTTGAGATCGAGTCCGGTAGCAACGACCCGATGGCGGTGTTTCTCACCGTCACCCTGATCGACATGCTCGCCAGCGGCCAGACCGGCCTGCATTGGAGCCTGCTCGGGCACTTCCTGCGTGAGTTCGGTATCGGGGCCGTCATCGGCCTCGGCGGTGGCTGGGTCATGTTGCAACTGGTCAATCGCATCCATCTGGCCAACGGCCTGTACCCGATTCTGGTGATCGCCGGCGGCCTCGCCGTCTTCGCCCTGACCAACGCCTTGCACGGCAGCGGTTTCCTCGCTGTTTACCTGTGCGGCCTGGTGATCGGTAACCGCCCGGTGCGCAGCCGCCATGGCATTTTGCACATGCTCGACGGCATGGCCTGGCTGGCGCAGATCGGGATGTTCCTGGTGCTGGGGCTGTTGGTCACGCCCCACGACCTGCTACCGATTGCCCTGCCGGCGCTGGGTCTGGCGCTGTGGATGATTCTGTTTGCCCGGCCGCTGTCGGTGATGGTCGGCCTGCTGCCGTTCAAGGCGTTCCATGGTCGCGAAAAAGCCTTTATCTCTTGGGTCGGGTTACGCGGCGCGGTGCCGATCATTCTGGCGGTGTTCCCGTTGATGGCCGGCCTGCCCAACGCCCAGCTGTACTTCAACCTCGCCTTCTTTATTGTGCTGGTGTCGCTGCTGGTGCAGGGCACGAGCCTGCCGTGGGTGGCCAAACTGCTGAAAGTGACCGTTCCACCGGAGCCGGCACCGATCTCACGCGCGGCGCTGGAAGTTCACGTCACCAGCGAGTGGGAGCTGTTCGTGTACCGCCTCGGTGCCGAAAAATGGTGCATCGGCTCGCCCCTTCGCGAACTGAAAATGCCCGAAGGCACGCGGATCGCCGCCCTGTTTCGCCACCAGCAACTGCTCCATCCGTCGGGTAGTACGGTGCTCGAAGTTGACGATTTGCTGTGCGTAATCGGCCACGAACATAACCTTCCGGCCCTCGGAAAACTCTTCAGCCAGGCGCCACAACGGGGCCTCGATTTGCGCTTCTTCGGCGACTTCGTGCTCGAAGGAGACGCCCAGCTGGCCGCGGTTGCGGCGCTGTACGGGTTGAAAGTCGAAGGCATCGATCCAGACATGACCCTGGGCCACTTCATTGCCCATAAAGTAGGCGGTGCGCCCGTCGTCGGTGACCAGGTGGAGTGGAACAGCACCATCTGGACTGTCGCGGTCATGGAAGGGAACAAGATCGGCAAAGTGGGCGTCAGATTCCCCGAAGGAACTCGCCCGGGTCCCGGCTTGTTCCTCTAAACTCCATTCTTCGTCTCGTTTTCGATCGGTCCCTATGTCAACCCTGCGCACCTTTTTCATCATGGCCCTGCTGGGCTTGAGCCTCTCCGTCGGTACGTTGCAAGCGGCCGAACCGCCGTCCAGCGAAGCCGTGCAGGCGAGCCTGGACAAGATCGCCGAGCGCAAGCTGCCGGAGGCCGATCAGAAAACCCTGCAAACCATCCTGCAAAACACGCTCACCCAGCTCAATAACGTGCGTGATTACGAACAGAAGCTGGTGGATCTCAAGCAGCAACTGGCCACCGCGCCCAAGCAGAACATCGAAAACCAGCGGGAGCTGACGCGCCTCAAGGCCACCAAAGTGGTGCCCATGGGGCAACGCTTCGCCAACCTGTCGATCCAGCAGCTGGAGCAAATGCTCACCGAGCGCTCCACCCAGCAAAGTGATCTGCAGAAGGCCTTGGGCGACGCCAACAGCCTGGTGATTACGGCCCAGACTCGCCCCGAGCGCGCCCAGGCTGAAATTTCCGCCAGCCAGACCCGCATCCAGCAGATCAATAACATCCTCAAGTCCGGCAAGGACAACGGCAAGACCTTGAGCGGCGAGCAGCGCGACCAACTGAACGCCGAGCTTGCCGCGCTGAACGCCTTAATCCCGCTACGTCGCCAGGAACTGGCCGGCAACAGCCAGTTGCAGGACCTGGGCAACAGCCAGCATGACCTGCTCTCGGAAAAATCCGACCGCCTGGATCAAGAGATTCAGGACCTGCAAAACCTGATCAACCAGAAGCGCCTCGCTCAGTCTCAAGAGACCGTGACGCAGCAGTCCATTGAGGCGCAAAAGGCCGGCGGCAGCAGCCTGCTGGCCACCGAAAGCGCAGCCAATCTAAAGCTGTCCGACTACCTGCTCAAAAGCACGGACCGCCTCAACGTCGTCACCCAGCAAAACCTGCAGACCAAGCAGCAGCTGGACAGCGTGACCCAAAGCGATTCGGCCCTGGACGAGCAGATCAACGTGCTCAGGGGCAGCCTGCTGCTTTCCAAGATTCTCTACAAACAGAAACAGCTGCTGCCCCACATCAAACTCGACCGCGATCTGGCCGATCAAATCGCCGACATTCGCCTGTACCAGTTCGAAGTCGGCCAGCAACGAGAGCTGCTCAGCAACCCGTCGACCTATGTCGACAACCTGCTGGCGACCCAACCACCGGAGCAAGTCACCCCGCAGTTGCGCAAGAGCCTGCTGGAGCTGGCGACCACCCGCGCCGACCTGCTGGAGCGGCTGAACCGCGAACTCAGCGCGGTACTCAACGAATCCATCACCCTGCAACTCAATCAGAAGCAATTGCTCAGCACCGCGCAAAGCCTCAGGGCTACGCTGGATGAGCAGATGTTCTGGATCCCCAGCAACAAACCACTGGACGCTGAGTGGATGCGTGGCGTGCCGGAACGCCTGCAACGTCAGGTCACTACCCTGCCATGGGCCTCTAGCCTCAGCGAATTGACCGATGGCCTGATTCAACGGCCACTGCTGTTTCTGCCGTTGGTCCTGCTGATCGGCGCGCTGTTGTGGCGGCGAAAAAGCCTGTATGAACGACTGAACAAGGTTCACAAGGACATCGGCCATTTCAAACGTGACAGCCAGTTGCACACGCCGCAGGCGATTCTGATCAATATTCTGCTGGCCATGCCGGTCTCGCTGGGCCTGGCGTTGTGCGGCCTGGCCTTGCAGATCGACGCTCGCGGACAGAACGCCAACATGGGCGCGGCACTGCTGCAAATGGCCCAGGCCTGGCTGGTGTTCTACACCGCTTACCGAATCCTCGCCCCGGGCGGCGTGGCTGAACTGCACTTTCGCTGGGAAAAACCTCAGGTCGAATTCCTTCAAGGCTGGGTTCGTCGGCTCGGTTTAGTGGTCATGGCGTTGGTCGCCGTGGTGGCGGTTGCCGAGCTGCAACCGGCGGCGCTGGCCGATGATGTGTTGGGCATGCCCGTCGTACTGATCTGCTACGCCTTGATGGCCTGGCTGCTCAGCCGGCTGCTGGTCAGCAGCCCGGCTCACGAAAACGCTTCACTGTTCCGCAAGGCCGTCGGGGTCATGTTCACTGTCCTGCCCGTCGCGTTGTTCGTGGCGGTGTGCTTCGGCTATTACTACACCGCGCTGAAGCTCAGCGACCGGTTAATCAACACCCTGTACCTGCTGATGTTCTGGCTGGTCATCGAAGCCACCTTCGTCCGCGGCCTCTCCGTTGCGGCCCGACGCCTGGCCTACCAGCGCGCCCTGGCCAAACGCCAGGCGGCGAAAGAGGCCGGCGATGGCGAAGCGGTCATCGAAGAGCCGACCCTGGACATCGAGAAGGTCAACGAGCAGTCGTTGCGCCTGATCCGACTGGCGCTGCTGGGCGGTTTCATCGCCGCGCTGTATTGGGTCTGGTCAGACCTGATCTCGGTGTTCTCGTACCTGGACAACGTCACCCTCTACGAATACACCAGCGGCACCGGTGCCAACATGAGCATGGTGCCGATCAGTCTGCGCGATATGCTCGGCGCGCTAATCATCATCGGTATCACCTTCGCCCTCGCGCGCAACTTGCCGGGGCTGCTGGAAGTGTTGGTGTTGTCGAAGTTGAACCTGGCGCAGGGCAGCGCCTACGCCACCACTACGTTGCTGTCCTACGTGATTGCCGGTGTCGGTTTTGTCTCGACCCTGTCGACCCTCGGCGTGAGCTGGGACAAGTTGCAATGGCTGGTCGCGGCGCTCTCGGTAGGCCTCGGCTTCGGGATGCAGGAAATCTTCGCCAACTTCATCTCCGGCATCATGATCCTGTTCGAACGCCCGGTACGGATTGGCGACACCATTACCATCGGCAACCTGTCGGGTACGGTCAGCAAGATCCGCATCCGTGCCACCACCATCACCGACTTCGACCGCAAGGACATCATTGTCCCGAACAAGACGTTCATCACCGGGCAACTGATCAACTGGTCCCTGACCGACACCATCACCCGGGTGACCCTCAAGCTCGGCGTCGACTACGGTTCGGACCTGGACCTGGTGAAAGAGCTTCTGCTCAAAGCGGCTCGCGATAACCCGCGGGTGCTGAAAGACCCGGAACCTCATGTGTACTTCCTGAACTTCGGCGAAAGCACGCTCGACCACGAGTTGCGCATGCACGTGCGCGACCTCGGTGACCGCAACCCGGTGCTCGATGAGGTCAACCGCTTCATCAACCGTGAGTTCAAGAAGCAGCACATCAACATCTCGTTCCGGCAGATGGAGGTCTACCTCAAGAACCTTCAAGGCCAGGAATACAGAATGGTGCCGATCGAGCCGGAAACCAAAACCATTGTGCCGCTGGTTGATGGCAAACCGCCGCAAGAACCGCCGGCCGCCAAGCTCGACTAACCGCCCTATCCCTAGCAGAATGCTCGGACATTCTGCTGGAGATGGCCGGTGAAAGCCCTCGACGAACTGACCTTCGATAATCGCTTCGCCCGCCTGGGCGATACGTTTTCTGTCCACGTGCTACCCGAGCCTATCGATAACCCGCGCCTGGTGGTGGCCAGCCCCGCCGCCATGGCATTGCTGGACCTGGACCCGGCCGAGGCCGAAACCCCGGCGTTCGCCGAGTTGTTCAGCGGCCACAAACTCTGGGCCGACGCAGTGCCTCGGGCGATGGTTTACTCCGGTCATCAGTTCGGTTCCTACAATCCGCAGCTCGGCGACGGTCGCGGCTTGTTGCTGGGTGAGGTCTACAACGAGGCTGGCGAACATTGGGACCTGCACCTCAAGGGCGCCGGCCAGACGCCCTTTTCGCGCATGGGTGACGGACGGGCTGTACTGCGCTCCTCAATCCGCGAGTTTCTCGCCTCCGAAGCGCTGAACGCCCTGAACATCCCGACCACCCGCGCGCTGTGCGTGATCGGCTCCGACACGCCGGTCTGGCGCGAGAAACAGGAGCGTGCAGCCATGGTCCTGCGCCTGGCGCCGAGCCATGTGCGCTTCGGCCATTTCGAATATTTCTACTACACCAAACGACCCGAGAAGCAGAAAGAACTCGGCGAGCACGTGCTGGCAATGCATTTCCCGGAATGCCTGGAACAGCCGGAACCGTACCTGGCAATGTTCCGCGAAATCGTCGAGCGCAACGCAGAGCTGATCGCCAAATGGCAGGCTTACGGCTTCTGCCACGGCGTCATGAACACCGACAACATGTCGATCCTCGGCATCACCTTCGACTTCGGCCCATTCGCCTTCCTCGACGACTTCGACGCCCACTTCATCTGCAACCATTCTGATGATCAGGGCCGCTATTCCTTCAGCAACCAGGTGCCGATCGGCCAGTGGAACCTCAGCGCGCTGGCCCAGGCCTTGACGCCCTTCATCAGTGTCGAAGCCCTGCGCGAAACCCTCGGCCTGTACTTTCCGCTGTATCAGGCCCATTACCTGGACCTGATGCGCCGCCGCCTCGGTTTCACCACCGCCGAAGATGATGACCAGAAACTGCTGGAACAGCTGCTGCAATTGATGCAGAACAGTGGCGTCGACTACAGCCTGTTCTTCCGCCGTTTGGGCGACGAATCACCTGACCTTGCCATCACCCGGTTGCGTGACGACTTTGTCGACATCCAGGGCTTCGATGCCTGGGGCGAGCTCTACATCGGCCGTGCTGCCCGTGATGGCGAGGTTGATCAAGAGCAGCGCCGCAAACGGATGCACGCGGTCAATCCGCTGTACATCCTGCGCAACTACCTGGCGCAGAAAGCGATCGACGCGGCGGAGAGTGGCGACTATTCGGAAGTTCGCCGGCTGCACGCGGTGCTGAGTAATCCGTTCGAGGAACAGCCGGGGATGGAGAGCTATGCCGAGCGGCCGCCGGAGTGGGGCAAGCATCTGGAGATCAGTTGTTCGTCGTGAAGCTCGTCAATCCAGAGGATCAATGGCACTGACGACTCGAGCAACAATGTCGGCCATCGTGACGTCATCCAGCCGTTCAATGAACCTGGCCGAGCCATCATGGACACGTTGTTCAATGTCAAAACTGCGCACCTGATTGCACACGGCGATGCCGTTCGTTTCGTGACCAGAGACGATAACCGCCAGCCCGGAGTTTCGACTGAAGCTCCCGCCACTGGTCACAGGCACAGTCATACTGACGCCCAGTGCGTTGATTTCCCTTGGGGTTATCACCACGAAGCGATGCCGGTTCATCATCTCCCGGCCCGCAACCGGATTCGGATCAATCCAATAGACATCGCCCCGCTGCGGGGCTTGCCGACGAACCATCAGCCCAACTCCCGGCCAACGGGGTCGCCTTCACGTGCAGATGCAGTCTGCGCGTTCAGTTCAACCATCGCATCGGATCCTTCCAGTAACTGCGCAAGGCTGTAGCGTTTGTGAGAAACGGGCAGAACGGGCCGGGCTATCAACTCGCCATCGACCACATTCAGTTCTAACTGTGCCCCCACTTCCAAATGAAGGAGCTTGAGCAAGGTAGGCGGGAGAGTAATCACCGCAGCCCCCCCTTGACGGCGGATTTTGGAAGTCACGGACATGGGATAACTCCTATCCGACAATTGATGGATATCGACTTCTCGACAAGTGCAACAAAAGTAGCACGCAACTGAAAGCAAAAGCGAATGCCTCATAAAAATTGAAAGAGGTTGAAGTTGAATCCAGCGTAGCCATAGGCGCCGGATCGAACGCCTGAAAAATGTGTGCGTTTGCGACAACCGTCACCCAGCATTGGCCTTCTAATACTTGATAAAGACCTGTTTCGACTCCAGATCAGTGCCATAGACAGCCCTTCAATCAGAGCCCGATCATGACTGAACCTCTACTCATCCCCTGCCCCCACTGCAACGGCCTCAACCGCATCCCCGCCGAGCGTCTCAACGACCATCCGAAATGCGGTCGCTGCAAGGCCGAGGTCTTGCTGAACAAACCGTTCGAATTGAAGCAGGGCGATTACGCCAGTCAGATCAAGGGCGATTTGCCGTTGCTGGTGGACGTGTGGGCCGAGTGGTGTGGGCCGTGCAAATCGTTTGCACCTGTGTTTGAGCAGGCAGCAGGGCAGTTGGCGGGCAAGTGCCGGTTGGCCAAGCTGGACAGCGAGGCGAACCAGCAGTTATCGGCGCAACTGGGAATTCGCTCGATTCCGAGTCTGATTCTGTTCAAGAACGGCCGGGAAGTGGCACGCCAGAGCGGGGCCTTCCCGTTGCCGCAGTTGATGAGCTGGTTGCGCAGTCAGGGGATTTGAATCTGCCTGTAGGAGCGAGCTTGCTCGCGAAGGGCCCGAGAGCAATGCGTTTATTCAGCAAGAACGCGTTATCGTTAACGTCCTTCGCGAGCAAGCTCGCTCCTACAATGAATCAGGGTGTCTGCCGGCTTCAGGCGTTTTCGAGAAGTTTGTGCAACTCGACGAATTGCTGAGTCAGCTTATGCCGCGGGTCCAGATGGATCAGCGGCGTGTTGGCCTGGTGGGACTCACGCATCCGCACTGAGCTGCCCAAATACACCGACAGCACCGGCAGACCTTCAGCGATCAGTTCGTCGAGGATTTGCTGGGGCAGGCTGGCGCGGATCTGGAACTGGTTGACGACGATGCCTTCAACTTCCAGCCCCTCGTTATGGTCTTCCTTTAATTCTTCGATTTCCGCCAGCAGGCCGTAAAGCGCCTGGCGGGAAAAACTGTCGCAATCAAAAGGAATCAGGACACGATCGGCAGCAATTAACGCCGATACTGCGTAGAAATTCAACGCTGGCGGGGTGTCGAGGTAGATTCGGTCGTAGTCTTCGGCCAACTCATCGAGCAGTTTGCGCAGCTTGTTGATCTTGTGTTTAGCCTCAAGCTTGGGCTGCAAATCGGCCAGCTCGGCGGTCGCCGTAATCACGTGGAGGTTGTCGAACGGGGTTTCGTAGATATCGACCTGGTTTTTTTTGGAGAACGGCCCGGAAGACAGCGTTTGCTTGAAGAAATCGGCAATGCCCATCGGAATGTCATCACCGGTCAAACCTGTCAGGTACTGAGTGGAGTTGGCCTGGGCATCGAGATCCACCAACAGGGTGCGATAACCCTCGCTGGCGCTAACCGCCGCCAGATTGCAGGCAATGCTGGATTTGCCTACACCACCTTTTTGATTGAACACCACGCGCCGCATGTCAAAACCTCCGTGTATCAAAGAATGACCGAGTGTAGTAGTCCACCGCCTCGCTTAGCTACCTCGACGGCACAGGGACTACACAGTCAGTCGCTGTCTCGGGATTAAAAAACCGAAAACTCATGGATTGATCGCTGACAGAGCCGACAGACAGGTCGATTACAATGTGGATAATGGCAGTCGACAGCTGCAGCCGAACCAACCGGTACATTTTGCTTGAGCAAAATGTAACCAGCATTTGCTACAGGTCCGCCGCACCGGGATAATGCGCGCCACTCGGCGTTTAGCGCCTCGTACGGTCTGTCGCTATCTTTGTGACTCACCGCGTCAAGAAAGCCCCGCAGGGGCGGGATGAATGTCTGTGATCAACTTCAACATCGCCCAATGGCGCGCGTGGGCCCCGGGGCTCGAAAGCGTGGACGATTGGCAGGCCTGGAGTCGACAACCGGTCGCGCTTGCGAGCAGCGATGCAGCGCCGGACGTCTCGTTTCTGCCGGCCATGCAGCGTCGGCGACTCAGCCGTCTGGCGCGGATGGCGTTCAGTGTTGGCTGGCCATTGGCCGAGGGTCGCCAAGACCTACCGTTGGTCTTTATTTCCCGCCATGGCGAGACACCGCGCACCTTCGACATTCTCAGCGATCTGGCCGTCGATCAGCCGTTATCGCCGACTCAGTTCAGCCTGTCGGTGCACAATGCGATTATTGGCCTGTGGTCGATAATGCGTGGTGAAACCAGCGAAATGACGGCCCTCGCCGCCGCTGGGGATGGCCTCGAACAGGGCATGCTAGAGGCCGCGGCGTTACTTGAGGAAGGCGCGCCTGCGGTGCTGCTGGTGGTCACCGAAGAACAGCCGCCCGAGGCCTATTCGGCCTGGATTGACGATGTGCCGTTCCCTTACGCGGTCGGCCTCCTGCTGACTCCCGGTAATGACTGGCAATTGTCCCTGAACAGCGCCCCGAATGAGTTGTCCAAAACCCACTGGCCCCATGCCCTGAACCTATTGCGTACCCTGCTGGACCAGAAGACCACCTGCCAACATGCCTGGAAAAATCGTGTATGGACCTGGCAACGCAACCTGTAACCGAAAAGAACCGCGACGCCTACTACTGGCGCCTGCTGGCAACCGCTGCAAGCTTTACCCTGTTCGGGTTAGGCGGGCTGTGCCTGCGCCTGGTGTTTTTCCCGCTGTTGAGCTGCCTGCCAGGCGATGCCCAGACGCATCGGCAGCGAGCGCGACATACGGTTGCTCGCCTGTTCTGGTTTTTTGTCCGGTTCATGGCGCGTACCGGGGTGCTGACCTACGACATTCAGGGCGCGGAAAACCTCGGCCGACCGGGTCAGATCATCGTTGCCAATCACCCGTCGCTGATTGATGTGGTTTTCCTGATCGGCCTGGTGCGCCATGCCAATTGCGTGGTCAAGCAAAGCCTCTGGAAGAACCCCTTTACCCGTGGCCCGCTTCGCCGCACCGAATACATCAGCAACGACGGCAGCATGGACATGCTCGACGACGCGGCCGACGCACTGAAAAGCGGTCAGACCTTGATCATCTTTCCCGAAGGGACTCGCACCGTTCCAGGCAAGCCGCCGGCCTTCCATCGGGGGGCCGCGGCGATCGCCCTGCGTGGTGCGAAAATCCTTACCCCAGTCATCATCAAGGTCAGTCCCACCACGTTGACCAAGGCTGAACCCTGGTATCGGATCCCAAAACGTCGCGTGCACTTCAGTTTCCGTGTCGGGGCCGATATAGACCCACAGACCTTCGCCGTGCAAGGCCCTGCGCCTCAGGCCTCGCGCAAGCTCAACGATTATTTGCATCACTACTTTATTAAGGAGCTCGCCGAAGATGAGCGAACTGCACCGTGAAATTAAACTGCTGATCATCGACGCCCTCGGTCTTGAAGACATCAGCGCCGACGACATCGATGATGACCAGACGCTGTTCGGCGAAGGCCTGGGCCTGGATTCGGTAGACGCATTGGAACTCGGCCTGGCGATCCAGAAAAAGTACGGCATCAAAATCGACGCCGACGCCAAGGACACCCGTAATCACTTCAGCAACGTGGCGAGCCTTGCGGCGTTCGTCACTGCAAAACAGGCAGCTTGAGACCGGACCATGCAAACTCGTGACGACATTTTCAATACCCTGCGCGATGCTCTGGTGGAACTCTTCGAGCTGAGTCCCGAGCGTGTCAGCCTCGAATCCAACCTGTATCAGGACCTGGAAATCGACAGCATCGACGCGGTCGACCTGATCGATCACATCAAACGCCAGACCGGCAAAAAAATCGCCGCCGAAGAATTCAAATCGGTGCGTACTGTCAGCGACGTGGTCGAGGCGGTCTACCGTCTGGTTCAACCGGCCGCATGAGCCGACTGATCGGCCTTGGCCTGCTGCTGGCGGGCCTGCTGTACCCCTTTGCGGTGTATTTCGGCATGGAACATTTCGCGCCGTGGCAGTTCGGCTTGCTGCTGGGCAGCCTGTGGCTGGCGCGCGCGCTGACGGGTGTGCGGCGACCAGGGAGCCTGTGGATGGCCGTCATTGCCATCGTGTTTTGCCTGTTGCTTGCACTGTTCGACAGCCCGGTCCTGCTGCGCTGGTATCCGGTGCTGATCAGCGGCTTCATGCTGGTGCTGTTCGGGGTGAGCCTGAAATATGGCCCGCCGATGGTCGAACGCCTGGCCCGTCTGCGAGAACCCCATTTGCCGGCCAAGGCCATTCGCTACACCCGCCAGGTCACGGTGGCCTGGAGTGTGTTTTTTCTCTGCAACGGTTTGTGCGCCGCCGCCCTGACCCTTTGGGCGCCGCTGAGTTGGTGGATGTTGTACACCGGCCTGATCTCCTATGGATTGATCGGCCTGATGTTTGCCATTGAATGGCTCATTCGACAACGGGTACGAGGCCACCCATGAATTGGATAAAACTTGAGCAATTGTTGCTCAAGGCTCAACCGGAGCGTGCCGTGACGGCCGAACCGGCGCTGAATCACGCGCAGCTCTGCGAACAGGCCTTGAGCCTGGCTGCCGGGCTGCAAGCCCAAGGTGTGCGGCGAATTGCCGTGCACCTCGACGATGCCGCCGATCTCGCGATTGCGCTGTTTGGCGCGTGGCGCGCGGGGGTCAGCGTGCTGCTGCCCGCCGATCTGCAACCCCAGACTCGCCAGCGCTGGTCGAGCGATGTCGACCTGTGGCTGACCGATCAGGCTGACGACGCTCACCTGAGCGATTACCGACATCCGCCACTGGCCGCCACGGCACTGGATCTGGACCGCTGCTCGCTGAGCCTGTGCACTTCCGGCTCCAGCGGCGAGCCCAAGCGAATCGAGAAAACGTTGCGCCAACTGGCCAATGAAGTCGAAGCATTGGAGCAGCTTTGGGGGGCCGATCTGGGCCCGGCATGCATGATTGGCAGTGTGGCCACCCAGCACATCTACGGCTTACTGTTTCGGGTGCTGTGGCCGCTGTGCGCCGGCCGCCCGTTTGTGCGCAAGCAACTGGCCTTCCCGGAAGACTTGCAGCGCGCCAGCCGCGAACACCCGGCGTTTGCCTGGGTTGCCAGCCCTGCGCTACTGAAGCGCATGGGCGACAACCTCGACTGGCCGGCCTTGAGCGTGGTGCGCCGGGTGTTTTCATCGGGTGGCGCGTTACCGGACGACGCGGCACAAAGCTTGCACGAACGGCTGCAACAATGGCCGACGGAAATTCTCGGCAGCTCGGAAACCGGCGGCATTGCCTGGCGTCAGGGCCACGACCTCTGGCAGCCCTTTGCGGGTGTCGAATTGAGCCAGGACAGCGACGGCGCACTGCTCATCGCCTCGCCGTACTTGCCGCCGGGCCATGTGGAACACACCGCCGACGCTGCGCGGATAGCCGGAGATGGTCGCTTCGAACTGCTCGGACGACTGGACCGAATCGTCAAACTGGAAGAGAAACGTATTTCATTGCCGATGCTGGAAAAGGCGTTGATGGACCACGACTGGGTCGCTGAAGCGCGCCTCGGGGTGGTTCAGGAAAACCGCGCTTCACTGGGGGCGCTGCTGGTGCTGAGCGAGGCGGGTTTGCATGCCTTGCGCAATCTGGGTCGACGCACCCTCACGCAAGAGTTGCGTCAACATCTGAGCCAGCATTGCGAAACCCTGGCGCTGCCACGACGCTGGCGCCTGCTGCGGCAACTGCCACTGACGCCTCAGGGCAAGTTGCCCCAGGCCGATGTTGATGCGCTGCTGTTGGCGCCTCGCCCCAAGGCACCGCAAGTGCTGGAACAAGTCGAAGTCGACGGCGAGTGGAGCCTGCAACTGGCGGTACCGCCAGACCTCGCCTACTTCAGCGGCCACTTCCCTAAGGCGCCGGTATTACCCGGCGTGGTACAGGTGGAATGGGCGCTGAGCCTCGGCCTGCAATTGATGGACGTCCCAAAGAAATTCGCCGGCATGGAAGTGCTGAAATTCCAGCAATTGGTGCGCCCGGGCGATGAAATCCAGTTGCACCTGCGCTTCGACCCGGTACGCAGCAAGTTGTATTTCACCTATCGCAATGAAACCGCCACCTGCTCCAGTGGGCGGATTTTGCTGGAGGTGGCCTGTGGGTAAGTTGAGATCTCCTGTAGCAGCTGCCGAAGGCTGCGTCCGAGCGCGAAGCGGTCGTCATCCGGTAGTGGAGGACTTTCAGAATAACCGGGCTGTTCCAGATGCGAGCGCTTCGCGCTCGGACGCAGCCTTCGGCAGCTGCTACAAGGGCGAGGTGTGAGCCATATGCATAACCCCTGCGCCGTAATCCCTGTCTACAACCACGAAACCGCAATCACCACCGTGGTCGATGCGCTGATTGCGAATGGCCTGCCGTGCATTCTGGTGGACGATGCCAGCAGCCCGGCCTGCGCAAAAGTGCTCGACCACCTGGCCCAGCGTGAAATGGTCAACTTGATCCGGCTCACCGCCAACCAGGGCAAGGGCAGCGCGGTCATGACCGGTTTTCGCGAAGCTTCGCGCCTGGGCTTCAGCCATGCCTTGCAGGTGGACGCCGACGGCCAGCACGACCTGCATGACGTTGCGACCTTCATTGAACTGTCACGCACCCATCCGCGAGCAGTGATTTGCGGCTATCCGCAATACGACGCCAGTGTGCCGAAAGGTCGTTTGTACGCCCGCTACCTGACGCACGTCATGGTCTGGATCAACACGCTTTCATTGCAGATTCGCGATTCCATGTGCGGCTTCCGCATCTATCCATTGCCGCCGACCCTGGCGCTGATTGACTCGGCCAGGATCGGTAAGCGCATGGACTTCGACTCGGACATTCTGGTGCGGCTGGCCTGGCGCAACCTGCCGATGCAGTGGCTGCCCGTCAAGGTCCACTACCCACTGGATGGCGTTTCACATTTCCGGATGTTCCACGACAACGTACTGATTTCGAGCATGCACACCCGGTTGTTCTTCGGCATGTTGCTAAGGGCCCCAGTGATTCTCTGGCGGCGGTGGCGAGCATGAGCATCAACGCCGACAAAGAACACTGGGCCGACCGTCAGGAGCGCGGCAGTTTCTGGCTGATGAAGCTCACTGCATTCGGCGCCAAAGTGCTCGGCCGCAGGCTGTTGAGCCCGCTGTTGTACGGCATCGTCCTGTACTTTTTCCTGTTCGGTCGTAGCGCTCGCCACAGCGCCTGGCAATACCAGCAGCGCCTCGCCGACTGGAGCGGGCGCAGCGACTTGCGCCCGACCCATTGGCGGGTGTTCGGTCAGTTCATGGCCTTTGCCGACTCCATGCTCGACAAGCTCGACGTGTGGAACGGCAAGTTGAGCATCGAGCAGATCGAAATCATCGACCCGGCGTTACTGCGCAATCAGCTGCGTGGCACGCGAGGGCAGATGCTGGTGGGCGCGCACTTGGGCAATCTCGAAGTCTGCCGCGCGCTGGCCGAGATCGGCGAAAAGGTGACAATGAATGTGCTGGTGCACACCAAGCACGCCGAGCAGTTCAACCGCTTGCTGGGCGAGGCCGGGGCGACCAATCTGCGGCTGATTCAGGTCAGTGAGCTGGACCCGCTGATCATGCTGCAACTGCATGAGCGCCTGGAGCGCGGCGAGTGGCTGGCGATTGCCGGTGACCGCGTACCGCTGCATGGCGGGCGCAGCGTGACCGTGGACTTCCTCGGCCATCAAGCCGCGTTCCCACAGGGGCCATGGCTGCTGGCCGGTTTGCTGAAGTGCAAGGTCAATCTGCTGCTGTGCCTGAAGAAGCCGACAGGCGATTATCGACTGACCCTCGAGCCGTTCACCGAGGCCGTGGTGTGGAAGCGCAGTGACCGCGAGCAGGTCATTCATCAGTGGGCTTCGCGCTACGCCGAACGCTTGGGTCACTATTGCCTCGAAGCACCTCAACAATGGTTCAACTTTTACCCTTTCTGGAAGACCGATGACGACGCCAACGCTTGAGCCGGTAACCTTCGGCGAACTCCCTTTGCGCATTGAAGATGTGCTGGCCCTGGCCAACCGTCAGGTGCCGACGCAGTTGCAGAGCGACCCCGCGTACCGCGAGCGCATTGCCAAGGGCGCGCGATTCCTCGATTCGCTGCTGGACAAGGAAGGCGTGATTTATGGCGTCACCACCGGCTATGGCGATTCCTGCGTGGTCGCGGTGCCGTTGCATCACGTCGAGGCGCTGCCCCGTCATCTGTACACGTTTCACGGCTGCGGGCTGGGCAAACTGCTCGACGCACAAGCCACCCGCGCGGTACTCGCGGCGCGTTTGCAGTCGCTGTGTCACGGCGTTTCCGGGGTTCGCATAGAACTGCTGGAGCGCCTGCAGGCCTTCCTCGAACACGACATCCTGCCGCTGATTCCTGAAGAAGGTTCGGTGGGTGCCAGCGGTGACCTGACGCCGCTGTCCTATGTGGCCGCGACCCTGTCCGGCGAGCGCGAAGTGATGTTCCGTGGCGAACGCCGACAAGCCGCCGATGTGCATCGTGAACTCGGTTGGCAGCCGTTGGTGCTGCGCCCCAAAGAAGCCCTGGCGCTGATGAACGGCACCGCCGTCATGACCGGTCTCGCCTGCCTGGCCTACGCCCGCGCCGATTACCTGCTGCAACTGGCCACCCGCATCACCGCGCTGAACGTTGTCGCGCTGCAAGGCAATCCGGAACACTTCGACGAGCGCCTGTTCGCCGCAAAACCGCATCCGGGGCAGATGCAAGTCGCCGCGTGGCTGCGCAAGGATCTGGCGATCGACACACCAACCGCGCCGCTGCATCGCCTGCAAGACCGCTATTCCCTGCGGTGCGCGCCGCACGTCCTCGGCGTTTTGGCCGATAGCCTGAACTGGCTGCGCTCGTTCATCGAGATCGAGCTGAACAGCGCCAATGACAACCCGATCATCGACGCCGAAGCCGAACGCGTGCTGCACGGCGGCCACTTCTACGGCGGCCACATCGCGTTCGCCATGGACAGCCTGAAAAACCTGGTGGCCAATGTCGCCGACCTGCTGGACCGCCAACTCGCGCTGCTGGTGGACGAGCGTTACAACCATGGTTTGCCGAGCAACTTGTCCGGCGCCACCGCTGATCGCGCGATGCTCAACCACGGCTTCAAGGCCGTGCAGATCGGCACCAGCGCCTGGACCGCCGAAGCGTTGAAAAACACCATGCCGGCCAGCGTGTTCTCGCGCTCCACCGAATGCCACAACCAGGACAAAGTGAGCATGGGCACCATCGCCGCCCGCGATGCGATCCGCGTGCTGGAGCTGACCGAACAGGTCGCCGCCGCCACGTTGCTCGCCGCCAACCAAGGCGTATGGCTGCGCAGCCAGGCCGAAGACGCGCGCCCATTGCCACCGGCCCTCGCCGCCATGCATCAAGAACTGGCCAAGGACTTCCCGCCGGTCATCGAAGACCGTGCGCTGGAAGGCGAATTACGCTTGTGCCTGAAACGTATCGCCGAGCAACACTGGAGGCTGCATGCGTAGCAAGGGAGTGCTTCACACCGATACGGAAATCCTCGTGCCGTTCTTCGACGTCGACACCATGAACGTCGTCTGGCACGGCCATTACATCAAATACCTGGAAGTCGCTCGCTGCGCATTGCTGGACAAGATCGGCCACAACTACACCGCGATGGTCGAGTCGGGTTATGCCTGGCCGGTGATCGACCTGCAGCTACGCTACGTACGCGGTGCGGTGTTCGGCCAGAAGCTGAATGTGCGAGCGAATCTGGTGGAATGGGAGAACCGTCTGAAAATCAGTTACCTGATCAGCGATCTGGACACCGGCGAACGCCTGACCCGCGCCAGCTCCGTGCAAGTCGCCGTCGACATGAGCAGCCGCGAAATGCAGTTGGCCTCGCCGAAGGTGTTTGTCCAAGCCGTAGAGAGAGCTGTGCGATGATTTTCTATCACTCGCGTCCACCTGTAGGAGCGAGCTTGCTCGCGATGGTCGTTAACGATGACGCTGGGTACCTGACACTCCGCGGCACTCTCAGGTTTTTCGCGAGCAAGCTCGCTCCTACAGTGTTCTGCGTATTATTGGGTATTCCAGGGCTGGCCAACGCCTTCGATTTGCAGCAACTCAGCGATCAACTGGCCAAACCCGACGTGATCCATGGCAATTTCGTTCAGGAAAAACACCTGCGCGCCCTGCCCCAGCCGTTGACCAGCAAGGGCACTTTCGTCCTCGCAAAAAACCATGGCCTGCTGTGGCTGCTGAAAACCCCGCTGCAACAGGATTACCGCATCAACGACAAAGGCATCGCGCGACGTGATGTCACTGGTTGGCAGATGCTGCCCGGCAAGAGCGCCGGTGCCGAGCAGAACCGCTTGTTCCTCGCCGTGCTGCAAGGTGATAGCAGTGGGCTGCAACGTGACTTTGAACTGTCGCTGAGCGGCGATGCCCAGAACTGGAAGCTGACCCTGGTCCCGCGCTCAATGCTGCTCAAACAGGTGTTCAATCAAATCAATATCGCTGGCGGCGAGTTGGTGCAAACCATCGAGCTGCTGGAAACCCAGGGTGACAGCACCCTGTTGCGCATGCAGGACAGCACTAGCGCCCGACCATTGAGCGACCCGGAGCAACATGACTTTGCCGAGTGAACGGAGTCTTCCGCGGCTATTTCTGATCCTGCTGCTGGCGGTGCTCGCGCTCGCCGGTTGGCAGTGGCGTGACGGCGCACCGCTGTCGGCCAACCTGATGGAACTGGTGCCCGGCACCGCACCGGACGCCTTGGAACTGCGCGCCGAACAACGCATGCAAGAACCGTTGAACCGCGAAATGCTGGTGCTGGTCGGCCACACCGATCGCCAGCAAGCCATCACCATGGCGCAGAAACTGGGCGAGCAGTGGCAAGCCAGCGGCTTGTTCGAAAAGGTCCAGTGGACCCTGCAAGCGGACTTGCCGGCGCTGCGCACGCAACTGCTCCAAGGCCGTTTGGCGATGCTCTCGGTGTCGGATCGGCAGCAACTGATCGAGCATCCCGATGCGTTTATTCAGCAGCGGGTACAAGCTCTGTTCGACCCGTTCACCGGCTTCAGTCTGGTGCCGAGCCAGGATGACTGGCTGGGCCTGACCGGGCGTATCCAGAACAGTCAGCCGCAACACGGCTCGGTGCAACTGGACATCGGCAGCGGCGCGCTGATTGCCGATGCCGACGGCAAGAGTTGGGTGCTGCTGCGGGCACGCACCACCGGCAACGCCTTTGACATGAGCCTGCCGCTGCAAGTGGCCGATTTGCTCAAACACAGCCGCGAAGAAGCCGCCCAAGCGAATGTACAACTGCTCGCGGCCAGCGGCTTGCTCTATGCGGCCAACGGGCAAAAGCAAGCCACACGCGAAATTACCTGGGTCGGTGGTGGCGCTACGGCGGGGATTCTATTGCTGTTGTTGCTGGTCTTCCGCCGTTTTCGGGTGTTGCTGGCCTTCGTCCCGGTGTTGGCAGGCATGCTGTTTGGCGCGGTGGCCTGCGTGGCGATGTTCGGCCATATGCATGTGATGACGCTGGTGCTCGGCTCCAGCCTGATCGGCGTCGCGGTCGATTACCCGCTGCATTACCTGTCCAAGAGCTGGAGCCTGAAACCCTGGCACAGTTGGCCGGCATTGCGCCTGACGCTGCCAGGCCTGACGCTGAGCCTGATCACCAGTTGCATTGGTTACCTGGCGCTGGCGTGGACACCGTTTCCGGCGCTGACCCAGATTGCCGTGTTCTCAGCGGCGGGCCTGGTCGGCGCCTACTTGTCCGCCGTGTGCCTATTGCCGGCGCTGCTCCGGGGCACGGATTTACGTCCCGCGCAGTGGCCGCTGCACGTCTGCGCGTTTTTGGTGAACCTGCGTGAAGCGCTGCTCAAATACGTGAGTACCCCGATTTTGCTCGCACTGCTGATCGCTTTCTGTGTCGGCGGTCTGCTGCAGCTCGACAGCAGAAACGACATTCGCCAATGGATCGGTACACCGCAGCAGCTGACCGACGAGGCCCAGACCATTGCGCGCATCACCGGCTATCAACCCACCAGTCAATTTTTCCTGGTGCGCGCGAGCAATCAGCAGCAATTGCTGGAGCGCCAAACCGCGTTGAACGAACGCCTCGATCAGTTAATCAACCTGAACAAACTCCAGGGCTACCTCTCGCTGAATCAACTGGTCAGCCAACCGAGCGAACAGCGCCAAGTGCGCGAGGCGCTGAACAAGCTGCCGCTGTTCTGGCAACCACTTCTCGACGTCGGCGTGCCGGTCACGGCGCTGCAAGCGGAGTTGACGAAGTTGCAGACGCTGCCCACCGAAGACATCGATTCGGCGCTGGCCGGTCCGTTGGCGGAGCCCTACCGCCCGTTGTGGCTGGGGCCGACCGAAGACGGTGTGGCCGCTATGGTCAGCCTGCAAGGCCTGAACAGCCCTGCCCTGTTGCAAGCTCAGGCGCTGGACTTGCCGGGCGTGCAATTGGTAGATCGTCTCGGTGAGTTGAACAGTGTTTTCGCCGCGACTCAGATCAGTGCCGCCGAATTGAAACTCGCTTCCTGCGTGTTGATCGTGCTGGTGTTGATCCTGCCGTTCGGCCTCGGTGGCGCGCTGCGAATTGTCGCACTGCCATTGCTGGCCGCCCTGTGCAGCCTCGCCAGTCTCGGCTGGCTCGGTCAGCCGCTGACGCTGTTCAGCCTGTTCGGCCTGCTGCTGGTGACGGCGATCAGCGTCGACTACGCGATCCTCATGCGCGAGCAGGTCGGCGGCGCTGCCGTGAGCCTGCTGGGCACCTTGCTGGCGGCGCTGACCACCTGGCTGTCGTTTGGATTGCTGGCGGTGTCAAGCACGCCGGCGGTGAGCAACTTTGGTTTATCGGTGAGCCTCGGCCTGGCGTTCAGTTTCATGCTGGCGCCGTGGGCCGGTCGACACGTCCATCCGGCGCCTGTTGTGGAGTCGGCAGCGTGAGCGTCGTCCTGTTCTGGGTGATGGCCCTGGCGTTGTTCGCCGTTGCCACGCACGTCGGTCGTCGCTTTGGCCTGATCCCGATCGTCAGCCAGTTGCTGTTGGCGACTGTCGGCTTGCCGCTGTTGATGTACTTCTGGATCGAGCCGGGCTGGCAATTGAGCGGTGCCGAGCTGATCTCACCGGTCTGGCTGAAAAACCTCTACAGCCTGAGTTTTGCCTTGCTGCTGGGGAACATTCTCAGTGACGTCATCGACCTGCGACTCGACCGTCAAAGCGTAAAAATCGCTTTGCCAAGCTTCTGCATTCCGTTCGCCTGCGGGCTCGCGACGGCGGTGTGGCTGTTGCCGGCGCAACCGTGGATCAGCTCGTTGGCGGTCGGCCTGCTGTTCGCCATTACCGCGATTCCGGTGTTGTATTTGTACTTGCGGCACATCCACTACCCGGCCGCCGCCACCCGGCGACTGGTGCAGACGGCGATTCTCATCGACCTCACCTGCTGGACCCTGTTCGCCATCGCGCAGGGCAGCTTGCACCTGAGCAGTCTGTTGCTGCCGCTGGCCGGTGCTTGCCTGCCATTGCTGCTGCGCCTGCTGGGTCTACGCCAACCGTTGCTGCACACCGGCGGCTTTTTCGCACTGCTGGTGGTCGCTGAACACTTCAAGCTCAACGCGCTGATTTTCGGCATTGGTTATCTGTTGTGCATGGCCACGCTCAAGGTGCCGCTGGTACTGCCATTGCCGGCGCGCTGGATGATTCGCTTGCAAATGTACATCGCGATCCCGCTGATCCTCACGTTCGGCATCGTGCAGATCAACGTTCACAGCGCCATGGACAGCCTCAGCTGGGCCCAACTGGCGGCACTGCTGCTGTTGCCGATTGCCAGCAAACTGCTGGGCAACTGGCTGGGCCTCGGCTGGGCCGGCGCTTCGTTTGAAGGGGCCAGTCGCTGGCGGGAAAGTATCCTGCTGAACATTCGCGGCTTGAGTGAAATCGTCTTTCTCAACCTGCTGCTGCAACAACAGCTCATCAGCCCGGCGCTGTATTTTGCGCTGATGTTGATGGGCCTGATCGCCACACTGCTGCCGGCACTCGCCGGCATGCACCGAACCCCCATGAACATCGCCCTCCCGGCAAGGAGCCCCCGTGCCAACAGTTGAATTGGAACGTCGTCAGGTGGTGGTCATCGGCGCGGGGCCCTCGGGGGCCATCGCCGCTGCGCTGCTCAAACGCAAAGGTCACGATGTCCTGATGATCGAGCGTCAGCATTTCCCACGGTTTTCCATCGGCGAAAGCCTGTTATCGCATTGCCTGGATTTCGTCGAAGAAGCCGGCATGCTTGAGGCGGTGAACGCGGCCGGTTTCCAGCTGAAAACCGGTGCGGCATTCGCGTGGGGCGAGCAGTACAGCGCGTTCGATTTCGGTGACACCTTCAGCCACGGCAAGCCGACGACTTTTCAGGTTCAGCGCGCTGATTTCGACAAACTGCTGGCCGATCAGGCCGCGCTGCAAGGCGTGGAAGTTCGCTATGGCGAAGCGATTGTCAGCGTTGACGTCGACCGGGTGAAACCGCAACTCGGCGTGCGCCGTGAGGACGGCAGCGAATATCGCATCGAAGCTGATTTCATGCTCGATGCCAGCGGTTATGGCCGTGTCCTGCCGCGCCTGCTGGACCTTGATTTACCGTCGAACTTCCCGGTGCGTCAGGCGGTGTTCACCCACGTCGAAGACCACATCGACAACCCGAATTTCGACCGCACGAAAATCCTCGTCACCACCCATCCGACCCAGCGCGACATCTGGTTCTGGACCATCCCGTTCAGCAATGGCCGCTGCTCGGTGGGCGTGGTCGCAGCGGCCGAGCACTTCGAAGGTCGCACCGAGAATCTGGACGACTGCCTGCGCGGCTTCATTGCGCAAACTCCAAGCCTGTCCGGCGTGCTGAACAACGCGGTCTGGGATACGCCTGCGCGAACCATCGGCGGCTACTCGGCGAACGTCAAAACCCTGCACGGTCAGGGCTTTGCGTTGCTGGGTAACGCGGCGGAATTTCTCGACCCGGTGTTCTCCTCCGGCGTGACCATCGCCATGCGCTCCGCGAGTATGGCTGCCGGTGTCCTGCACCGTCAGTTGCAGGGCGAAAGCGTCGACTGGCAGACCGAGTTTGCCGAGCCGCTCAAGCGCGGTGTCGACACGTTCCGTTGCTACGTCGAAGGCTGGTACGCCGGGACGTTCCAGGATGTGATTTACCATGAGGGCGGCTCACCGGATATTCGCCGAATGATCTGCTCGATCCTGGCCGGTTATGCCTGGGACGAACGCAATCCGTTCGTCGCCGAACCGAAACGCCGGCTGCGGATGCTGTCGGAACTCTGTGCCAGGGATGGCACATGAGCTACTTGAGCGACAACTATGTCGAAGAAACCCGCTTCGGTTTCTGGTTCCTGCGCAGCCACACCTGGCAGCACCGTGTGCTGCGGGTAGCAATCAACGATTTGCGCAGCCTGTTCAGCGAACCGCTGCCGCGTGATGCGGTGCTTCTAGATGCCGGTTGCGGGCAAGGCAAGTCGTTCCAGCACCTGCGCCAGATCTTTGCTCCGCTGCGGTTGATCGGTGTGGATGCCGATCCGCACAGCCTGTCCCTGAGCAGCGAAGAAGCCATGCGTCAGGGCATGGACGTGGAGCTGATCGGCAGCGACTGCGCGAAGCTTGCCGTGCCGGATTCCAGCGTTGATTTGCTGTTCTGTCACCAGACCTTCCACCACCTGGTGGAGCAGGAACAAGCACTGGCCGAGTTCTACCGCGTGCTCAAGCCGGGCGGTTATTTACTGTTCGCCGAATCCACTGAGGCTTACATTGATACGTGGGTGATTCGCTGGCTGTTCCGCCACCCGATGCAGGTGCAGAAGAGCGCTGACGGCTATCTGGCGATGATTCGTCGGCAGGGTTTCGAATTTGGCCCGCACAACGTGTCTTATCCGTATTTATGGTGGAGCCGTGCCAAGGATTTCGGCCTGCTCGAACGCTTGGGCCTGCGCCAGCCAAAACCCGTTGGTCAACGGGAAGAAACCCTGGTCAACGTGGTCGCGCGCAAACCCCTTGAAGGTGCTGTTTGATGTTCATTGTAGGAGCGAGCTTGCTCGCGAAAAAAGTCTGGCCAACGGGTTTATTCAGACAGCTCGCATTATCGTTGACGTCCATCGCGAGCAAGCTCGCTCCTACAGGGTGTGCGGTGGCGCGGCGGTTTTTGTTGCTGGTCGGTGCCCTGCTGCTGAGTGCTTGCGCCAGCCAGCCGCCGCTGCCCGAGCACACCCCGAACCTGTCGTTGCCGCTGCAATTGCACATTCAGCGCTTGCAAGCAGATCAACGTCTGGACTGGGTGCTGGTGATCCAGCGTGAAGGCCCTGGCATTCGCTGGTCGATGATGGACCTGCTGGGCATTCCTCAGGCCCGCCAGAAGCTGATCGATGGAAAGTGGCAAGCCGACGGCCTGCTGCCGCCCAATCCGGAAGCCCGGGAGCTGTTCGCGGCGCTGCTGTTTGCATTGACGCCCAAGGATGAACTGTCGGGCAACTACCCCGCCGCCTGGCAACATGGCGCGCAGAGAGCCCTTCCAACACGCTGGGATGTCCGGTATTCACAACCGATGAGCTTTGAATTGAACCTGCCCAAAGGTCCGAAGTATCAAGTCACGCCCCTGAGCGGGGAGGCACCATGACCGCCTATCTGAATGCCCTCGGGGTGATCTGCGCCCTGGGACGTGGCAAGCACGAAGTCGCCCGTAACCTGTTTGCCGGCGACTGCTCCGGCATGCGCAGCGAGTCCGGTTGGGTAACGGAGCGAGCGTTGCCGGTGGCTGCCGTGCAAGGTGCACTGCCGCCGATTCCCTCCGAACTGATTGAGCAAGCCAGCCGCAATAACCAATTGTTGCTGGAAGCTGCGCTGCAAATTCGCGAAGACATCGACCAGGTGATCCAGACCTACGGTCGTGGCCGCATCGGTATCGTCCTGGGCACCAGCACCTCGGGCATTGAAGAAGCCAGTCGTGGGTTGGCCCATTACATCCGTGAGCATGAATTCCCTGCCGAGTACAACTATCAGCAACAGGAGCTCGGCGCACCGGCAAATTTCCTCGCCGATTGGCTGCAATTGAGCGGCCCGGCCTACGTGATTTCCACAGCCTGCACCTCCAGCGCCCGAGCGTTGATGAGCGCCCAGCGACTGCTGAACCTCGGCGTGTGCGATGCGGTGCTGTGCGGCGGTGTCGACAGCCTGTGCAAACTGACCCTCAATGGCTTCTCGGCGCTGGAAGCGGTGAGCGAGCAGCGTTGCAATCCGTTCTCGGTGAACCGTAACGGGATCAACATCGGCGAAGCCGCAGTACTGTTCCTGATGAGTAAAAGCGCTGGCGACAACCCGCCGATTGCCCTGCTGGGCAGTGGCGCCAGCTCTGACGCGCACCACATTTCCGCACCGGAACCGAGCGGCCGCGGCGCTCGGCAAGCCATGCAAAAAGCCTTGGACGGCGCGCACCTGCAAGCTGATCAAATCGGCTACCTGAACCTCCATGGGACCGCCACCCAACACAACGATGCCATGGAAAGCCTGGCCGTCGCGGCCGTGTTTCCTGGGGGAGTGCCGTGTTCGTCGACCAAACCCATGACCGGGCACACCCTCGGCGCTGCCGGCGCGCTGGAAGCCGCGTTCTGCTGGTTGAGCCTGAGCGCTGACAACCGCGAGCATGCATTGCCGCCGCACGTCTGGGACGGTCAGCCCGACCCCGAGTTGCCAACCCTGAATTGGGTGACCCCGACCGATCGCCTGGCGTCCATTGCACCTCGCTACCTGATGAGCAATTCCTTTGCCTTCGGTGGCAACAACGTCAGCCTGATAATCGGAGACGCACCATGATTGACTGGCCGCTCGCCGAACTGCTGCCCCACGCTGGCGACATGATCTTCATCGAGCAGATCCTGTCGTTCGATGACGAGCAGATTTACACCCGCCTCACCGTCAGGCCCGACGGCCTGTTCAGCCGCCCCGACGGCAGCCTGCCGGCCTGGGTCGGCATCGAACTGATGGCCCAGAGTGTGGCGGCATACGCTGGCTGTCATGCGCGCCAGCGCGGCGATGCGGTGGCACTGGGCTTCCTGCTGGGCACCCGTAAATTCGAATGCAACGTCGAGTGTTTCCCCGCTGGCACCGAGTTGACGATCCACGGGATTCGCTCACTGGAAGACGACAACGGCATGGGCGTGTTCGAATGCCACATCAACGCCCCCGGCATTCACGCTACCGCTCGTCTGAACGTGTTTCGTCCGCCTCAGGCCGCTCAATATCTTCATGAATCCCCAGGAGTCCAGTCATGACTGAATCCGTACTGGTCACCGGTTCCAGCCGTGGCATCGGCCGCGCCATTGCTTTACGGCTGGCGCAGGCCGGGCATGACATCGTGCTGCATTGCCGCAGCGGTCTAGCGGACGCTATCGCGGTGAAGGCCGAGGTGGAAGCCTTGGGTCGCCATGCGCGCATCCTGCAATTCGACGTGTCCGACCGCGCCAGTTGCAAAGCCATTCTCGAAGCCGACGTAGACGCTCACGGCGCCTATTACGGCGTGGTGTTGAACGCCGGCCTGACGCGCGATGGGGCTTTTCCGGCGCTGAGCGAAGATGATTGGGACGTGGTGATGCGCACCAACCTCGACGGTTTCTACAACGTGTTGCACCCGGTGATGATGCCGATGATTCGTCGTCGCGCCGCCGGGCGAATTGTGTGTATCACCTCGGTTTCGGGGTTGATCGGCAACCGTGGCCAGGTCAACTACAGCGCCTCCAAGGCCGGTCTGATCGGCGCAGCGAAAGCGTTGGCGATCGAACTGGGCAAGCGCAAAATTACCGTTAACTGTGTCGCTCCCGGCTTGATCGACACTGCAATGCTCGATGAAAACGTGCCGGTGGAAGAACTGATGAAAATGATCCCCGCACAACGCATGGGCACCCCCGAAGAGGTGGCCGGCGCGGTGAATTTCCTGATGTCGGCGGAAGCGTCGTACATCACCCGGCAGGTTCTGGCCGTCAATGGAGGCCTGTGCTGATGAAGCGCGTCGTCGTCACCGGCATGGCCGGCATCACTTCACTGGGCAGCGATTGGGAGACCATCGCCGGCAACTTCGCGGCCAACCGCAGCGGCATTCGCCGGATGGACGAGTGGGATCGTTTTACCGAACTCAACACCCGTCTGGCGGGACCCATCGATGACTTCAAGGTGCCGAGCCACTGGACCCGCAAGCAACTGCGCAGCATGGGCCGCGTGTCGCGCCTGGCGGTCGGCGCGGCTGAACAGGCGTTGGCCGATGCCGGACTGCTGGGCGACGAGTCGATCAAGGACGGGCGCATGGGCGTCGCGTGCGGCTCCTCCACCGGCAGCACCGACGAGATCAAGGCGTTCGGCAACATGCTGCTCAACTCAGTGGCCGAGGGCCTGAACGCCAACTCCTACGTGCGCATGATGCCGCACACCACGGCGGCGAACATCAGCATCTTCTTCGGCCTCACCGGCCGGTTGATCCCGACCTCCAGCGCCTGCACCAGCGGCAGCCAGGGCATCGGCTACGCCTACGAGTCAATCAAGTTCGGCCGCCTGCCCCTCATGCTCGCCGGCGGCGCCGAAGAGCTGTGCCCCACCGAAGCCATGGTCTTCGACGCGCTCTACGCCACCAGCCTGAAAAACGACGCCCCGCAGACCTCGCCACGCCCCTACGACAGCGGCCGCGACGGCCTGGTGATCGGTGAAGGCGGCGGCATCCTGGTGCTTGAAGAACTCGAACATGCATTGGCTCGCGGCGCGCACATTCATGCCGAACTGGTCGGTTTCGGCAGCAACGCCGACGGCCAGCACGCCACCCGCCCTGAGCAGGCCACCATGCGCCGGGCAATGGAACTGGCGCTGGAAGACGCCGGGTTACAGCCTTCGGACATTGGCTATGTGAACGGTCACGGCACCGCGACAGAACAAGGTGACATTGCCGAAACCCTGGCGACCAGTAGCCTGTTCGGCGAACACATGCCGATCAGCTCGCAGAAAAGCTTCCTCGGTCACACCCTCGGCGCTTGCGGCGCACTGGAATCCTGGTTCAGCATCGAAATGCTCAACCGCGATCTGTATGTGCACACCTTGAACCTGGACGATATCGACCCGCACTGCGGCAAGCTCGACTACCTGCGCGGCGAGTTCCGGCAGATGAGTAATCAGTATGTGATGAACAATAATTTTGCGTTTGGCGGGGTGAATACGTCGCTGATTTTTCGGCGTTGGTCGTAAGCAAATCAAAAGATCGTCCGAAGGCTCGGGCCGCGTTCGGACGATTTTTTTATGCTCCCAGCAACGAAATGACACAACCGGAAAAACAGAGACCGCACTGTAATAATGGAAGAACTTGATTGAGTCAGGGACGCAGGCGTTAAAACAAGCATCCCCGTCACGTTAAGCTGATAGTGCTGCTTAAGGGTGTAATTTATTTAAACAGTTCTTGAAGTGTGGCAATTTTACATCCCGGTAGAGAACTCAGGCGGGTGTTTGATTGCAAGTCGTATCGTGCGCAAGGCTTCATCGTATTGACAAAGTATATGCAGAGCCCAGTCGGCACGTGCGCGGATGCGAATGTCATTTTCGTCTGAAGGACATTCGCTGTTTAACATCGATTCAACGTTTCTTATAATCAGTTGTTCAGGCAAATACAGGATCCGGCTATTTTTGTAGCTTGAAGCACGCAACTCTGTAATTGGGTAGGCTCCCCCAAGGCCAGCCGAAACGCCCACTAAAAGCGCGGGTTTATGTCCTAGTTCGCCGAGCCCTGCGTACAAAAAGAAGTTCTTCAGGGCCGGGCAAGCCATGCCATTCCACTCTGGGCTAATCACGATCAATGCTGTTGCTTTTTTGAGGATAGATTGCTGGACACTCCAGACTTCCTCAGTGTCTTCTTCTGGCCAAAGCGGTAGCGGACTAGAAGCCAGGTCTATCAGTTCGCTTGAGTCACAAAGCTCGAGTGCTTCCAATCGGTCGCGCAGATAACTGGCAACCTTGACTGATTGACTGTTGGATCTATTCGATCCAGATAGCAGAACGATATGACGGCTCATTGCGCCACCTTCTGTTTAGCGTTGCTTACCTTGGGTACGGTGCGGTGGGAGCGGACGATTGGCCAGAACAATTCTTCTTTCCAGCTTATCGGTGACAAGTGTTCGATGCCGTACGCTGGCGGACGTCTACGGGTAATTTTGGCTGTTCCGAACAACACGTCCCATAAAAACAACATGTTACCGAAATTGCCTTTGTAGTGCGTCACGCCATCCTCGGCAGTCAAACCGTGATGCGCAGAGTGAGTGGATGGAGTGGAGATGGTTCGCTCCAGAACCCAGATAAGGGGGCGTAAAGCGCGGATGCGATAAAGTTTGTCGTCCCACGTAACGCTGCTGTGTGCCGCGAAGATCACAGTCATTTTTAGAATCAAATAAACGTAATAAACGGGTGCAAGCCCCAGATAAATCAACACACCTGATAGCCAGATGCCCGGCATCAAAAGGTAGTAGAAACTGTTGTTGCGATAGACGATGCGGACGCTCATATAGGGGGCGGAATGATGTGCACGATGCAATGCATAAAGAGCGGGAACCCGATGAGTCAGGCGATGCCACCAATATTGGGTCATGTCATCCAGCAGTAGAAACAATGCAAATCCTGCAATCCATGGAATTCCGGACAGCGCGTCCTTCATATCCGGGATGGCCTGATTTAATATCGTGCCGCTTAGCCACATGACTAAAGGGAATGTGACCATCACTAATAAGCCGGAACCGACGACTTCTATGAGTACGTCACGTTTACTACCTGACGACTGACGAAACGAGGAGCAGGCAAGTTCCAGCAAAATGAAGCCAAGGAAAATCCCGGCCACTATCGCAGCAGGGTGATTGACGAGCATTGTTGTATTCATGGCACTCTCGATTTAGGCCCTTGCGGGCAATGCCTTGTCATTAGAGACTCAGGAGCGAGCCCACCCAATGCGCGAAATGGACAGAATTGAGCTAGAACCGGCCAACCACCCGCCCCAGCGATTTCATCGCGGCAGGCTGGGCCAGGTGCTGGAGCGCTTCCTTGATAGCCAGGTCTCCCGAAAAACCACGGATTACAGCCTGATCGAACTGAATCAGCTATGGCGTGAGGCGGCGCGCATTGATCCTGCTATCGGGTTAAAACTGTTCGCGCTGTTCACTCCTCAGGACTGGCATGTGTTGGCTTATCTTTGCCTGTACAGTCCCGACGTTTTGTCGTCCATGCACCTTTGGGCCAAGTACGCACCGCTTGCCTCGGACACTGATAATGTGAAATTGCTGAACGACGAAAACGGTGTCGGAATCGAACTGTGCGTCGATGCGCCAGGAGAGTTGGCGCGATATGTCGTCGAACACTACGGCGCAATGTCCATAGCGCAGTTACGACGGGGAACGGGACAGGATGTGCAGCCAGTGTTAGCAAAATTCATTCATTCGCGACCCACGTATTACAAACAGTACACCCAGTGGTTTGGCAATCGTATCGAGTTTGACTGCACGGCTAACTGCCTCTATTACGATGCTCGAAGCTTGAGCCTGCCGATGCAGACCCGTCATCACGGGATGTTGGAGTTATTGACTCAGGAGCTGGATCGAAGGATTGCCGCACACCGTAATTTCAGCGGTTGGTCAGCCAAGGTTGCTGAAGGTGCGCGACGGTCTCTGGCGAGAGGTGAAACTCCAAATCTGGACCATCTGGCAAAGGCGCTGCACCAGACGCCCAGAACATTACGCAGGCGTCTGGAAGAGCAGGGCACGACCTTCAGACAATTACTCGATCAGATTCGCGCAGAACTGGAACTGCATCTTGAAATGCAGGGAGAGTCGTTAACGGAAATTGCAGCTCAACTGGGCTACGGTGATTTGACCGCTTATCTCCACGCAAGAAGTCGATGGCGTGACAGGAAATAGTGGCCACCCGAATATTTCGAGCCTACCCTGATTTAGATACGTTATCTAATACTCAGTAATGGGCTGCGAAACTTCAATGGATGGTTCCATGCCGTCGCCGAAAGGCGATTACTCAGCGGACGTGACAATTACGTGTCCGAAATGATCGCACTCAAAAGCACTCTGTCAGAGTACAAAGCGGGCGAGTTTTTCGAACTGATTAAAGAAGCCCCCGCACTGCGCTCAGGGGCTGTACTGCGCTTACTGAGCTTGAATCAACTTGCTTTCATTAACGCCAGCGCGACCTGTCTTGTCGTCGACGACTTGCAGACTGTTTCGCGCCTTGATGAAACCCATTTTCACTTCCTGCCACACAAAGTAGTTCTTGCCGGCTTCTGCGGTGAGTTTCAGTTCTGAATCGTTTTCTGCCGAAGACACCAGGATCTGCTGGCCCGCTGGGACTGCCAGCATCAGATAGGACTTGGCGACAGTTTGCCCGACAGGCTTGCCATTGAGCGTCACCGGCATTTTCACCCCGGCGCCCATGCTCTCATTGCGATAAACGTAGATATTGGCTTTGTCGGGAGAGGCCTGGAACGTCTTGGCCTGAGCGTCCTGGGTATCATCAGCCATCTTTACCGAAGCACAACCACCGGTCAGAGCTGTCAGTGCCAACAATGCGGTGAGCGTTAACTGCTTGAACATCCTGTATCTCCATAGTTTGTGATGAGTCCAGTGACAGTTATCGGCCATACCCAACAAAACCTTGAAGCTATGGCGTTAGCTTGCGCATCAGCCATTCAATCAATGTAACCGCCCCGCTGACTTTTCTGCGCTGGATATACATTGAGTCAGTCAACCATTTCAGTAACGCCGGAACGACAAAGGGCGCCTTTCGGCAGATGAGTAATCAGTATGTGATGAACAATAATTTTGCGTTTGGCGGGGCGAATACGTCGCTGATTTTTCGGCGCTGGTCGTAAGAAAAATCAAGATCAAAAGATCGCAGCCTTCGGCAGCTCCTACAGGTGTAATTCTGTAGGAGCTGCCGAAGGCTGCGATCTTTTGACTTTTTGTTCCTGACTATTCACTAGGGTGGATCGAGGTTATCCAGCACGCGGTTCACCGCCAGTTCTCCCAGCATGATTGACTGCTGAATCCCCAGTAGCGTGTTGCTTTGCGATCCTTCCAGATACCTCGCGAAATCGCTGGCCATGACGTTGGCTGATGCCAGGGATTCACAGGCGTATTCCAGCAGAGTGTGGTTGTCGATATCGGGATTTATGAGGAAGATTTTGCTTGGTTGGCGTGGAGCGTCCGGATCGGTGTCCGGTGGGTTTGTTGTTGTATTCGTCATGTTTCGGCTACCTACAAAGTGGAGCCACCGAGTCGCTACTAATCAAAAGGGTGGCAGCCGTACGCAGGTTAGTAGACCGGGAAACACGAACCGGCGCGCCCGAGAGCGCCCTACGCACAGCTACCATCAAAGTGCAGGCATGAAATTACCTGACTGTTCGGCATGCAAATGCACATCGTGTAAACACGGGCTACTAAACCCGATCACTGGGAATCAGTGATTCGGACGAAGTTACCGACAGCCCCCAAAGCGCACAAGCCGGCGGATTCTGGATTAGTTGTAGGCAATGCCGCAAGGTGCTGTGGCCCCTCCGAGACAGTTCGGAAATGTCCTACGCTATTCAGCGAAGCGTCCGCTATGGCGTAGGCAACTGCACCCTTTCTGATGAACTTGCGGACGCTTTCGCGAGCAGGCTCGCTCCCACAGTGGATGGGTGGTGGAGCAGAAATCGTGTTCACACCGCAAAATCCTGTGGGAGCGAGCCTGCTCGCGAATGACTGCGAAGCAGTCACGCTTTCATCGGCTCGACTTTACGGGTCAACAACTCCACAAACGCTTCGCCATCGGCGACTTCTGATCCTTGCGCTGCGCCCTGACAGGAACAAACCTTCTTCACTGTCATTCACCAGCGGATGTTTGGAGCTCAGTACCGCCACCAGCGGCTCACGCATCAGCGCCACCACGCGGAGGGAATCGGATACGCGCAACGCGCCATGCCTGGCGCACAACGACAAAGGGCGCCTTTCGGCGCCCCTTCACAAACAGGTCGGCTTGTCATCGCCCTGTACCTGTCTGGCTCTGCGACGGCTGGTTGCCCAGGATCCTCAGAGTCTCACAAGCCCCTTTCGGGAACGCTGGCAGTATTGCTTGAAACTGCACCGAGGGCAACGGCTGGCGGTTTGCCCGATTGCGCCACATCTCATGCCATCACAGGCCGAGGGCGCTGCGTACCGCGACTTTGATAGCGCAGAACTCATCTGTTGCAAGTTGTGAAATGACATAAATACGCTTCCCCTGACGGTCTCGGCTTTTGATCCGGTCCAGCCTTGAGAGACTTACTGTCGCAACCATGTCGCATTTTGCCCAGCAGATCGGACTGGCACCCTGAAGATGACTTTGAAGCTCCAGATGGTGTTCAAGTATTCGATCCGGAGCGGTGGTGCTCAGCGGCACTACCGTCACCAGTAAGCTGTTGGTTCTGTGCTTGCGTATCACGACAACAGGCCTGACCTTGATCATCTCGGGGACTTCATACCCCCTGAAATCGCAAATCAGTACACTGCCTTCCTTGGGTTGATAGAGAAGTGGCATCCGTGGCACTCGTCGAAAGAAATCGATTCTGCGCAACAACCGGGTAAATCACTAAGTCGGATCCGTTACTTGAAATGTCTTCATCTCAGCGACTTGCTTACATCCCCTCAACCTTGCGCGTCAACAACTCCACAAACGCCTTGGCCATCGGCGACTTCTGATCCTTGCGCTGCACCAGCCACACCGCCGAAACCGCTTCAGGATCGAGCAGAGGCCGGTAGACCACGCCGTCAATACGCATCCGCTGATACGACGCTGGCAGCACGGATACGCCAAGCCCCGCCGCGACTAGCCCGATGATGGTCATCGCCTCGCCCGCCTCTTGCGCGAAATGCGGACTGAACCCGGCATCCCGGGCCAGACTGAGCAATTGCGCGTACAGACCACTGCCATAGCTGCGTGGGAAAAATACGAAAGGTTCGAGGGCCAGCGCCGACAGGAACAATCCCTCTTCACTGTCCTTGACCAACGGATGTTTGAAGCTGAGGACCGCTACCAGCGGCTCCCGCATCAGTTCGACCACGCTAAGCGAGTCGGGCAACCCCAACGGCCGCATGATCCCGACCTCAATCGACTCATCCACCAGCGCATCGGCCACCTGGGTGCTGCTCATTTCCCGCAGATTCAGGTGCACCGCCGGAAAGCGCTGACGAAACGAAAAAATCGCCTGGGGAATCGTCGAGTTGAACGGTGCCGACGAGGTGAAGCCAATCTTCAGCTCGCCCAACTCGCCGAGCTGCGCCCGCCGCGCAACATCAGCCGCTTTGTCGACCTGCGCCAGTACCAGCCGTGCCTCTTCCAGAAATAATCGACCGGCTTCACTGAGCTCGACCCGACGATTGGTGCGTTCGAACAGCCGTGCCCCGACCTCCTGCTCCAGCGCCTGAATCTGCTGACTCAAGGGCGGTTGCGAGATGCCCAGCACTTGAGCGGCGCGGCCAAAATGCAGTTCTTCGGCGACGGCGATAAAGTAGCGTAAGTGTCGCAATTCCATGAAAACTCCATTAGGTCGTAAAACCTCTCAAACAGGTCGAACAATATATTGGATTGAATCGTTAGGCAGCTATATGCTTTTTTCATTGCCTGTCCGGCTGCGCCTCCCGAGGTCTGAAGTGAAAACTGTTGTCGCCCCAATCGCCCATGAAGTTCCACCCGCCGCCGTGGTCGATCACGTCTCTGAGTTGAAGGAGATCTACATCGAAAAAGGCACGCCGATGTTCATGCGCACGGTGCTGGCGCTGTTCTCCGGCGGCTTCGCGACCTTCGCGCTGCTTTACTGCGTGCAGCCGATGATGCCGCTGCTGTCCCACGAGTATTCGATCAACGCGGCGCAGAGCAGTCTGATCCTGTCCGTGGCCACCGGCATGCTGGCCATTGGTCTGCTGATCACCGGCCCGATCTCCGACCGTGTCGGACGCAAGCCGGTGATGGTTGCGGCCTTGTTCGCCGCCGCCCTGTGCACCATGGCCAGCGCGATGATGCCGAGCTGGCAAGGCGTGCTGGTGATGCGTGCGCTGATAGGGTTGTCGTTGAGCGGCCTGGCAGCGGTCGCCATGACTTACCTGAGCGAAGAGATCCACCCGCAGCACATTGGTCTCGCCATGGGCCTGTACATCGGCGGCAACGCGATTGGCGGGATGAGCGGGCGCTTGATCACCGGTGTATTGATCGACTTCGTCAGCTGGCACACGGCGATGCTGGTGATCGGCGGTCTGGCGCTGATTGCGGCGACGGTGTTCTGGAAGATTCTTCCTGAATCACGCAACTTCCGCGCTCGCTCGCTGCACCCGCGCAGCCTGCTCGACGGCTTCACCATGCACTTTCGCGACGCAGGCTTGCCGCTGCTGTTCCTCGAAGCGTTCGTGCTGATGGGCGCATTTGTCACGCTGTTCAACTACATCGGCTATCGCCTGCTCGCCGAGCCGTACCACATGGACCAGGTCTTCGTCGGCTTGCTGTCGGTGGTCTACCTGTCGGGCATCTACAGCTCGGCGAAAATCGGCGCGCTGGCCGACAAACTCGGCCGCCGCAAAGTGCTCTGGGGCACCATCGTGCTGATGATCGCCGGCCTCGCGCTGACCATGTTCACGCCGCTGCCACTGGTGATTATCGGCATGCTGGTCTTCACCTTTGGCTTCTTCGGCGCGCATTCGGTGGCCAGCAGCTGGATCGGCCGCCGGGCGATCAAGGCCAAGGGTCAGGCGTCGTCGCTGTACCTGTTCAGCTACTACGCCGGGTCGAGCATTGCCGGGACGGCGGGCGGGGTGTTCTGGCACCTGGGCGGGTGGAACGGGATTGGGTTGTTTATCGGCACGTTGCTGGTGATCGCGTTGCTAGTCGCCTTGAAACTGGCTCGTCTGCCGCTCCTACAGGGGAACGGCTCGACTATCTGAGTACCACCCGCGCCTCCAGGACCGCATCGCGCTTTTCCAGTGTCAACGATTGCAATGCGACGTCGTTACGCTCGGCGCGGTCCAGCCATTGCAGCAAGGTCTTCGCGTCGCCGCTGAGGGTCAAGCGCAGTAGATCGTTGTCAGCCTCCATCTGATGGATTTCAAGCCCCGCCGCTGCTGCGCTTTCACTGATGCGCAGCGATAAGGGTTGGCTGGTGACGGCAGGAATATTGCTCCGGGGTTGCGCCTGTTGCAGTTGCGTCGCCAGGATCAGTTGCTGCCTATACTGACGCTCGATGATTTCCAGCCGCTGGCGTGTCGGTTGCCAGATCAGACTGAATGCCACAACGGTCAGCATAAAAGCACCCAACACCTGCAATAGCCGTTGTTCGCGTCTGGACATGCGCTGCCATGCGGCCTTCATGTTTCGTCCTCCACTGTCAGTGTTGCCTGCACTCGGTTGGCCTGCTTGCTGGCGCTGTCGAGTCTGACTGGTACGCCTTGCTGCCGCCCGCGTTCGCGCAGTTGTTCCAGCTCGGCGAAGCTGTTGGCGGTCAGCTGGATTTTCCAGCCGTCGCCCACGCGAAACTCGATGCGCTGGACCTCGACATTGCTCGCGCCGATGACCTGCTCAACCAGACTCACCAAATTGGCGATGCGTGTGTTCTGGGCCTCAGTGGTTGGGCTCTGCAACATTTTGAGCTGTGTCGCCAAATCAACGATGCGACTCTGGTCAGGGTAAAGCGTCTTGAACCGCTGCTCGTTCTGATCGGTGAATCGACGGGTTTCGCCATCGAGAAAATGGATTCGCGCTTGGCTGGCCCCCCAGGTCAGCAGCAACAGCGCCAGTATCGTCAAACCGACGACGCGCCAGGGCAGGCGTTTGTTGCGCAGGGCGAATTCACCTTGCAGCAGGTCGATGGCCTGCGAGGAACGTGCAGTCAGGTATTGATCGACATCGACCGCGTCCTGACGCTCGTCGATCCATTGGATATCCGAAGGCATGGCCGGTCTTAGCAAGGTCACCCCGTCGTCCGATAACGTCAGGCGAGCCGGCAGTCCTCCGCCTACCAACCATCGACCAAACCACCTAACGCTGAGTGCCTGATCCAGGGGAAAAACATCGGCATCGACGAAAACTGCACGTACTTCAACCCCCTCATCGGCCAGAAACGCGAGCACGGAGGCAAATCGCTCTCGACCAATCACCATCACCGGATAGCGCCCTTCTCGGTCACGAGCGCCGACGCTCAGGTGCAGTTTCTCCAGCGCTTCGCTGAGTTGGTCCTCCACGGCAAATGCGATGGCCTGCGTACCGGGTCGGCGCCTGGACGGCCATGGATCGCTGCGCACCCAACTGCACAGTTCCATGGGTAACAGCAGATTGATCGCCTGCCCATTCAGCGCTTGCGCCGCTTCATTCAATGGCATGAGCTGGCGTTGGCCCGCCGCAGACCACACACAACAGGGCCAGTCCACCAACGGTGCAGCCAGGCCTTCGGCGGTCAGGTAAAGCCAGGTATTCATCGCGGCATCTCGTGGGCTTTCGAAGGAAGAAGACGTCGTTGCAGGATGTTGAAACGGTGCGTGTCAGGGTCGCGTTCGACATCAGTGGCCAGCCGCAAACGGCTCTGTCCCTGAGTGACCTCAACCGTGATTCGGAACCAGCGGCTGCGGGTGCCAAGTCCATGACTGTTCAGGCCCACACCGGAGATCAGCGGATCTTGAGTAAAGGCCTGAACGCTCGCCCATCCAGTCGTCAAAGCCTGGCGAGCCAGTGCGCCGGCCGTCGTCGCTTCCACGCCATCGAGCGTTCTCAGCACCAGCGCCGGTGCGGTGTTGATGTTCAGCGTTGCGTTGCTGGGCAACAACGCCACCCAAGGCTCCAATTGACGCAACCACTGGCCGTCAACACCCGGCAACAGGCGCAGCTGGCTCAGCTCTCTTAGAGCACCCACCTGACGCAGTTGCAGCGGAGGAAGATCAAGCACGTCGAGCAAGCGTGACCAACGGTTGAGGGTGATCTGATCGATCTGACCCGGGATCAACAATGAGTTGAGATTGAACCGCCCGGAGAGGTCTTCGATAGCAACGCGGACCTGCGTGTCTTCAATATCGTAGTCGCGTGGAGTGGCCCAAGCCTGGGTCAGGTCGACGGTTTTTTGCGCGTCCAGCGCCGCATCCTGCAACCGTAAAAGCGCCCAGGTTTCCCCGGCGACACCGAGTTGGCGCAAATGGATTTGCTGCAATGCTTGCCCGCTACTTTGCAGCGACAGTCGATGGCTACGCAACAAGCCGCTGGTGATCAACAGCGCCAGACTCATCACCAGCAACACGCTGATCAAGGCGATGCCGCGTTGACGCCCGTTCATGGCAACGCACCTGGTAACAGCAACACCCGACGGATAGTCTCGAAACGCCCCGTCGTGAATTGCACTTCCACCGCCATCGGTGCCTTTACATCCCGCCCGAATGGCCAATCGCTGCGCCAACCGGACTGTGCCTCGAACAACCGCCAGCTCAAGTTCCGAACATCGTCCAGCAGCTTTTGCCGCTGCATGATCTGCGTGCCCTCTCCCTGGCTTTCACGCCACAGCGCACCGTCGTCGAGCCGATAGGTCAGCGCTTGGCGTTCGCTGCGGGGCTGGTCGAGAGGGTTGCGCCAATGGCTGCGTTGCAACTGCAGCACCGTTTGCTGGAGCACGACTGGCTGTTCGGTAATGTGCAGCAGGTCCCGTTCGATCACTGCCACCGCCCGTTGCAGACTTCTGAACTCACGCTCATGGGCCGTCGTGCCCTGCTGCACGCGCACCACACCATCGAACAGGGTCCAACTGGCCACGCCCAGCAAGGCGAAGATCGCCATGGCGATCACCAGTTCAAGCAACGTGAAACCGGTCTGCTTATTCATGACGATTGGGGATCCAGCCACTGGCGCGGTGTACGGTTTGCTCGCGACCGGAGAGCGTGACGCGAATATCGACCTTGAGCAGACGCGGGTCAGGCGACGCGCTGATGTGCTGGCCCAGCAGCCAGTCCCGGCGATCCATGCGCACAACCCGTTGTTGCTGGCCGAGGGTCAATCCGGTTTGCAGGCGCAGTTCATTCAGGAGGTTGTCTGCCAGCCAGGCAGCAAAGAGTCGTTCCTCGACCGCGCCGGTCTGCTTCACCACGTATTGGCTCGCCGACAGCACAGCCGCCGTCAGCGTCGAGAAGATCGCCAGGGCCACCATGATTTCCAGCAGGGTGAAGCCGCGCTGGGGTAATGCCAACAGTCGGTTAGCCATCGATCACCACCTCACTGAGACCATCGCTGGAGAGGCTGATCCCTGTCTTTTTTTCGCTGCCGAACGACAGTGTGAAGACACTGGTTTCATCGCTGCTGAGCATCAGCAACTGAGGGGGGCCGTCATTGGCGCCAAGGCTTACCGGATGCCCGTCCTGCTCAAGTCGTAGCCTTAAGCTACCGGGCCATCGATAAAGGGCCGCCATCGGTTCCCAGCCCTGAACATCGAGCCTCATCACCTGATAACCATCGACGCTCAACCGCAGCCCATACTCCTGGCCATCGAGTACCGCCCGTTCACGCAGCTGTTGAATCACACCCGCCGTCCCGTGCGCTTCCTGCCTGGCCTCACGCGCCGGATTCGGCCCGCTTGCAAAACTCACCATGCCCAGCAACACGCCGATCAACACAATCACAATCATCATTTCCAGCAAGGTAAAGCCCCGACAATGTTGGCGCATGCGTCAGTCGCCCCAATTGCCAATATCGGCCGCGTGCCCTTCGCCACCCGTCACGCCATCGGATCCCAGGGAATACAACTCGTAACTGCCATCGACTGATCGCACACCGGGATTGAGGTACTGATAGGGTGTGCCCCACGGATCGACCGGCAGGCTTTTCAGGTAACCCTTAGGGTTCCAGTTCCTCGCCGCCGGCGTGCCCGATGGCCGTTTGCTCAAGGCTTCCAGTCCTTGCTGCGTCGAGGGGTAGTGGAGGTTATCGAGGCGGTACATTTCCAGGGCGGTGGCGATGGCCTGGATATCAATTTTTGCCGCGGTGACTTTGGCTTGATCCGGACGACTCATGAACTGCGGCACCACAATGGCCCCCAGCACGCCGATGATCACGACCACCACCATGATTTCGATCAGGGTAAAACCGCGTTGCCCGCGGGGCGAGTTACTGCGTAGAGGTTGCATGGGTCAATTCACCAATTGGTTGAGGCTGAGAATCGGTAGAAGGATGGCCATGACGATCAGCAGGACCACTGCGCCCATCAGCACCAGCATGGCCGGTTCGAAAAGGCTCACGACCAGGGCGATACGCGCGGCCAGGCTGTTTTCCTGTTGTTCGGCGGCCCGTACCAACAGGCGGTCGAGTTCGCCGGCCCGCTCGCCGCTGGCGATCATGTGCAGCATCATTGGCGGGATGTCGCCGCTGAGTTCCAGGCCACGGGTCAGGGTTCCACCTTCGCGGACCGAGCGGGCGACATCGACCATGCGCGCGCGGATGGTCAGGTTGCTGATGACGGCGGCGGCGATCTCCAGCGCGTCCACCAGCGGCACGGCACTCTTGCCGAGGATCGCCAGGGTGCTGGCAAACCGTGCGGCTTCCATTGCCCGCAGCACGTCGCCCATGACGGGGGTCTTCAATACGAGACGATGCCAGCGCAGGCGCCAGACCGGTTGGTACAGGCTCCAGCGCCAGAGGCCGACCAACGTCGCCAGTACGCTCATCAACAGCAGGAAATGCTGGCGCAGGCCGTCACTCAGACCGATCAACGCTCGGGTCAGCCAGGGTAACGGCTGGCCGCTGTCGACGAAGATTTTCACCACGTCCGGCACCACGTAACCCAGCAGGAAACCAACGATCGCCACGCTGGCCAGCATCAGGATCAGCGGATACACCAAAGCCATCTGGATTTTTTGCCGCGAGGCCTGGCGCGTCTGGGTGTAGGCAGCCAGTTGCTCCAACACATGCCCCAAATGGCCGGAACGTTCGCCGGCCGCGACAGTGGCGCGAAAAAGTTCGGGGAATGCCTTGGGGAACTGAGCCAATGCCGTTGAAAGTGCGTGCCCCTCCATCACCCGACTCCTGACCGCCGACAACAGGCCGGCGACCTTTCGCTTGGCACTCTGTTTCGCCACGGCTTCGAGTGCTTCTTCCAACGGCAAACCTGCTTGAACGAGCGTGGACAACTGCAACGTCAGCAGCGCCAGGTCAGCGGCACTCAAACGTCCGCCGCGAGGCTGTGCACCCGCATCGCCACCCGCCCTGACCTCACTCAATTCACGCGGCCATAAGCCGCGCTCGCGCATTAATTGCCGGGCATGACGCGGGCTGTCGGCTTCGAGTCGGCCTTTGCAGCGTCGGCCCAGGGTATCGTCAGCACGGTAATCGAATGTCGGCATTCGCTAGTCCTCCTGCGTCACGCGCAACAACTCGTCGAGGCTGGTCACGCCGTCCAGTACCCTTTGCCGACCATCCTGAAACAGGCTGCGCGATACCTTGCGCGTCTCTTCGATCAACGCCTGCTCGCTCGCACCTTGATGGATCAGGGCCGATACGGCGGGTGTCACGCTGATCAGCTCGTAAATCCCGATACGTCCGCGATAACCGTGCTGACACTGCTCACACCCCACCGCTCTGAACAGCTGCCGTGTTGCCGCAGAATCGAGCCAGAGGCGCTGACACGCCGCCGCATCAGCGATGTACGGAGCCTTGCAATGGGGACACAACGTGCGCAGTAAACGCTGGGCCAAAATGCCCACCAGCGACGACGCCAGCAGGTAAGCATCGACACCCATGTCCACCAGCCGTGTCACCGCGCCCACTGCGCTGTTGGTGTGCAATGTCGAGAGCACCAGGTGACCGGTCAGTGATGCCTGAACGGCAATTTCCGCCGTTTCGCGGTCGCGGATTTCGCCGACCATCACCACGTCCGGGTCCTGACGCAAAATCGCCCGCAGACCTCGGGCGAAGGTCATGTCCACTTTCGGATTGACCGGCATCTGACCGATCCCCGGCAGGTGATATTCGATGGGGTCTTCGACCGTGAGAATGTTGCGCGTCTGGTCATTCAGGCTGCTCAACGCAGCGTACAGACTGGTGGTCTTGCCGGAGCCGGTGGGACCGGTCACCAGCAGAATTCCGTGAGGTTTGCCGAGCAATTGGTGCAAGGATACGAGGGTGTCGCCCGGCATGCCGAGTCGTTGCAACTCCAGCCGTCCGGCCTGTTTGTCGAGCAGCCGCAACACCACCCGTTCGCCGTGTGCCGAGGGCAACGTCGAGACTCGCACGTCGACTTCATGCCCGGCCAATCGCAGGGCCATTCGACCGTCCTGAGGGACACGCTTTTCAGCGATGTCCAGGCGTGCCATGACCTTGATGCGCGAAACCAGCAAAGTTGCCAACTCACGCCGGGGCCTGAGCATTTCGCGCAATTGTCCATCAACACGCATGCGCACCGACAAGTACTGCTCGAACGTTTCCAGGTGCACGTCCGACGCATGCTCGCGCACCGCTTCGCTGAGCAGTGCGTTGATCAGCCGGATGATCGGCGCGTCGCCCTGCTGCTCCAGCAAGTCGGCGGTTTGCGGGACCTGATCGACCAGGCTGAGCAAGTCCAGCTCTTCGTCCAGACCTTGGGCAACCTGCTCCGCCGCGCTCTGACCTTCACGGTATGTCGCGGCCAGACGCGCTGCGAACACATCGGCCGCCAGCATCCGGACGGGCAGATCCCGACCGCAGACACGACGTACTTCCGACAGGGCTGTGAGCGGCGTATCGGCACGCAATGCAAGGATCAAGTCGGGTCCTTCGCGCTCCAGCAGCACGCCAAAACGCCGGGCGAAACCGAAGGGCAATTGCTCGTGAATTTCGCGCAACACGCTCATGGCCTGTGCGGTGCTTGCTTGCGCAAATCGAACACGGGCGCACCGGGTGCCGGGTCGAACAGCTGCCGCGCTTCTGCAGGCAGCAACAACGAGTTGTTCTCGTTCGCGCCCGGTTGGCTCAGCTGTCGCAGCGCGTTGTAACGCTGCTGGCTGACGTCGGCCAGGTCTTCCTTGCTGCGCACGATGGTAGGTCGCAAAAACACCATCAGATTACTTTTGGTTTGCGTATCCCGGGTCCAGCGAAACAGGGCGCCCAGATAAGGAATATCGCGCAGCAGCGGCACTCCGCTCTGCTGAGTGCGCACGCTGTCCCGGATCAAACCGCCGATCACGATAATTTCGCCATCGTCTGCCAGAATGGTGCTTTTGAGCGCCCGTTTGTTGGTGATCAGATCCGAAGAATCGATGCCCGACACCGAAGGCGCGATATCCGAAACTTCTTGCGCGACTTCCAGGCGCAACGTCGAGCCTTCGTTGATATAGGGCTTGATCTTCAGGCTGATACCCACGTCTTTGCGCTCGACGGTGGTAAACGGATTCCCTGCGCCATTGCTGTTGGTGGCGTAGGAGCCGGTCTTGAATGGCACGTTCTGGCCGACGATAATTTCTGCCTCCTGATTGTCCAGAGTCAGCAGGCTTGGTGTAGAGAGCAGGTTGCTCCGGGTATTGCTGGCCAACGCCGAGACCAACGCCCCGAAACGGTCGTTGCCCAGTTGCAGGATGGCCCCTTCGGGTGCGGACTTTTTCTCGTCGAAGTTCAACCCGCCGATGATCGGAATGTCGGTGCCGGGAAAATTGATAAAGCCCGTCGCGTCGCCTGTGCTTACACTCCACTGAACACCGACGGCTTCGGCGATGTCTCCGGAAATTTCGACGATAGCGGCGTGGATCAGCACCTGGGCCCGGGGCTGGTCCAACTGACGCACGATATTTTCGATGATGCGGATTTGCGCCGGCTCGGCGATCAGCACCAGCGCATTCTGGCTTTCGTCGGCTTTGATCAGGAACGTGGCACCAGGTGAGTTTTGCCTGGCACTACCAGCGGTCGTTACCTGCTTTGTGCCCTGCCCCATCGTTTCCAGCACTTCGGCCAACTGTTTGGCGTCGCTGTGGCGTAGGCGAATCACGCGAGCATTGTCGAGGGATGCAGTCGCGGGAGTGTCGAGACTGCGAGCCAAGTCGACCAAGCGTTGACGAACCGACGGTGGGCCAATGAGGATCAGTCGATTGGTTCTGGCGTCGGCCAGTACCTGTATCGTCGTATCGGCGTTGCGCTTACCTAAAGAGGACTCAATCACAGTCGCCACGTCAGCGGCCTGGGCATGCTGCATTTGCACCACGGCATGCAGGTTGTTCTGCCCGGAATCCAGCTGCCGGACGACCTGCGCGATACGGATCACATTGGCGGCCGTATCGGTGACCACCAGCGCATTGGCCGACACCGACGGGCCGACGTAACCGTTGGCCGACACCAACGGTCGGACCAACCCGGCAATATCGGTAGCGCTGCTGGTGTTCAGCTCGATGACTTGAGTAACGAACTGCGACGCCGTGGCGTTTTTTGCAATGCCCTGACCGGCGCGGGTTTTGGCTTCGGTGACCGGCGTAATCAGAATCCGGTCACCCTCGTCGATCACCGTAAAGTTGTGGGCATCGAGTACCGAGTAGAACAACCGGCGAACGCCCTCGCGGTCGAGGGTTTGATGAGACATGACAGTGATGCGCCCGGAGACTCTGGGATCAAGCACCACAGTGGTCCCCAGAATGCTGGAAATTTCCTCGACAATGTCCCGCAGCTCGGCATTATTCATCGCCAACTGCCATTTTTCTTCCTCGGCCTGAAGCGCACCATGGAAAAACGCTGCCGCCAACACGACTGGAAGAAACATGTAGCGCAAGGCATGCGCGCCGGTGAAGCTGTTCATGGGTGGGATCACTCTGACGGCCCTGAGAACGGGCGTATATAACGCGTAGAAATGACGGGTATTTGAGGCTCGGCTTGCGATTCGAACCGGCGCAGGAAACGCTCGCCAGACGGCTGCAGCATCAGTAGCTCCTCTCGGCCCTTGTTCCACAGCACGACCCGATTCGCTTCGACGCGACGCAGAACGGCGCCGCCAGGCAATTGAGCACCTACTTGGTAAATCCGCGAACCTTGAGAGTCGGCCAGCAGCGCTATGGACAACCCTGTATTGAGGACAAAACTCGCCTGTAAGGTCAGCGGCTCGGCACTGGGCAACAGCGTGGTGCTAGCCGTCAAGCCGAGCACCGTTGCAATCGCTGTGGTTTCGAGGGGCTCGATCACGGGTTGAGTGGTTATCGTTGCGGTGAAGGGCATCGGCGAGCCAAGACGCTCGCGAAACCTCCACTCCTGCCACGCCAAAAACACTCCATAACCGACGGATATGGCCAGGAGAATGAGTGTGCAAAGGCGCCCGCTCACTCGAGTCGTTCGCTTCGGACAATGCTGCAAAAAGACATGCGCCGCAGTACGCGGTGCCCACACAGTTCATGAACAATAACCGCACCGACATGCATCACGATCAGCAGCGAAAGGACCAGGCACGACCAAACGTGAATCGTTACAAACAGCGCGATAAGGGCTGGATTACTTAGCGGTTGAGCTATATCGACCAACCCGAATACATCGATCGGGCGGTCCATCATCAAAACGCCGGTCACCAGCACGACAGTCACCGTGAGGTAGATCAGCGCATGGGCAAAAAGCGCGAGTCTTTCCATAAACGACAAAACGCTCACGCTCGTGTACCGGGCATGAGCGACAAAATTAAAGAGACGCCAGACAAAAAACGGCATGAACACCGTGGTCAGCGACACATTGATGAAGGCCACCTGCTGACTGATCCAGGCAGGCACTTCGACACAGGCGACATAAAAGCCTGACACCAGCGTCCAGACGATGACTGCCGCTGATAACCAGTGCAGCCATACGCGTTGGGTGGAATAACCCAAAACCGTCATTTTTCAACTCGATTTTCTACAAGAGGATGAACCTTCAGGCGATCCATTCGCGGATCGCCTGAAGTGTTACGGCGGGCTTAAAGCTTGTCCCACGCCATGTGCCAGTGCGCACCGACGCCAGGTTCAAAACCATTGGCGTTCGGGGTGTATTGCTTGCAGTAACCGGACTCGGGGAATGGCTTGCATTCGAAGACTTCATTGGTCTTCGGCTGCAGCACTTTGGTACCGGCGGTGTACTCGCTGAGGCCTTCGGGGAACACGAAGTCATGCTCGACGCCAGCGCCTTCACCGCTCATGTTGGTGGGCTGGGTGTCCTGGCGAGTGGTACGGCCATCCAGGGTGGTGCCGACCAGTGTCAGGGTGTGTTTGCCGGGATTGCTGCGAACATCCAGGGTCAGCCAGGTCGGACCGCTGTCCACCTGCTTCGCCACGGAGCCGACCGGCTTGTTGTTCTCGTCGAAAAAGGTCGCTTCGACGTTCATTTTTCGGTTGGAGATCATGCTGAACTGGACCTTGGCCAGGCCCTTATCCAGAACATATTCCGCTTGCTGGGAGGCCACCGACATGCGAGCTGCGGCGTCTTCCTTCATGTCCAGCTGCACTTCGTAACGGGTTACGCCGCTTTCTTTTTGGGCGTACAGGGAATTGTTACCCCGGACCGGTTCGATGTTGCCGCTCTCATCACGAATACCGGCGCGGATGAGCGTGTGAGTGGCGTTGATCTTTTCTGCCAGCTTGAACGCCCAGTTATTCGGCGAGCCTTCCTCGGCAGTGGCAATGGTGATTTCAACGTCGTAATCCGGGCTAACACCGTTGGCAGAGAATGCCCGGGCTTTGACCTTGTCGCCGATCAATAGCTGGGTTGACGGTGCGATACCGCCAACGGAAGACCAGCCACCAGGCAACTCTGCTTGCGCAATAATGTTCACATCGGTCGCGTTGTAAAACGCCGCGTCGGTATCTCCGACCGTCCAGATCGCCAGAATCACATGCTGGCCGGATTTGTCTGCCGGGATGGTGCAGTTGTGCTTGTCACCAGACTCAGGTTTTTGGTTGCCGCCATCAATGGTGCAGAACGGGGTGCTTTCGAAAGTCGCGCGTTTCAGCGACTCGTTCGGATTCCAGCCGTTGCGAGTGATGAAATACTCATGCTTCGTTGCTGGGTGAACTGCGGTGTAACGCCATTGGAAATCGATGTTGCGGTCCTTGATTTCCGTCAGGTGCCAACGGGTGGCGGACTGGGCATCCAGTGCGGAGAACGATGGATGACCGCCACTCGGAATCTTGCCGTCGATCGGTCCTTGCAAAGGAGCACCGCCAATACCGGCCGGAAAGCCTTTGAACGTTTCGCCCACACTTTGAGGTTCGTATTGGGCGCCGCCACAGTTGGTGTTTAAACCTTTCTGGCAAAGCAATGCCCGCGAAGGTGGCACTTCAAGATAGCCATGGGCCGAAACAGTTTGAGACGCCAGCATTGCCGATAACAGGATCATTGGAGAGGCGCATGCAGTGAATGCACTCCCCTTATAGGAATTTTTTTTCATGATTGCGTTCCAGACTACTTATCGAAAATCAAGGCGCCTTGCCGGCGCCGCTGTTCGTAATTCCGTTCGATGCAGCACCGAACGAAGGTCGGGAACCTTACCGGGATGAAAGAAACTTCTATGTAGGACAAGTCTCCGATTACAAGGGGATAGATCTCTCTCTGCACTTATCTGACAAAGAAATGGAACATTCCTATAGGCAAAAAAAAGTCTGTCCGGTGTTAAGCCGGACAGACTGCATGGAAATTGAAAAGACTATTCGTGGTATTGCGCCGACAACTCATGCACCGCGCGCAGGAACGCACCCGCATGCTCCGGATCGACTTCCGGCGTGATGCCATGGCCAAGGTTGAACACGTGGCCGCTGCCTTTGCCGTAACTGGCGAGGATCCGCCCGACTTCGGTGCGAATGGCTTCCGGTTTGGCGTAGAGCACGGTGGGGTCCATGTTGCCTTGCAGCGCGACTTTGCTGCCGACGCGATCACGGGCGCTGCCGATATCGCAGGTCCAGTCCAGTCCCAGTGCATCAGCGCCAGCGTCGGCGATGCTTTCCAGCCACAGGCCACCGTTCTTGGTGAACAGGATGACCGGTACTTTGCGGCCTTCGTGTTCACGGATCAGGCCGCTGACGATTTTGCGCATGTAAGCCAGGGAGAACTCCTGGTACGCCGCCGCCGAGAGGCTGCCGCCCCAGCTGTCGAAGATTTGCACCGCTTGCGCGCCGGCCATGATCTGGCCGTTGAGGTAGCTGGTGACCGTCTGCGCAAGTTTGTCCAGCAGCAGGTGCAAGGCTTGCGGGTTGTCGTAGAGCATGGTTTTGGTCTTGCGGTAATCTTTCGACGAACCGCCTTCGACCATGTAGGTGGCCAAAGTCCATGGGCTGCCGGCAAAGCCGATCAGCGGCACGCGGCCGTTCAGTTCGCGGCGGATGGTGCTGACCGCGTCCATGACGTAGCCGAGGTCTTTGTGCGGGTCAGGAATCGGCAGGGCTTCGATGTCGGCCATGGTGCTGACGACTTTCTTGAAGCGTGGCCCTTCACCGGTTTCGAAGTACAGGCCTTGGCCCATGGCATCGGGGATGGTCAGGATGTCGGAGAACAGGATCGCCGCGTCCAGTTGTGGATAGCGGTCGAGCGGTTGCATCGTGACTTCGCAAGCGAACTCCGGGTTCATGCACAGGCTCATGAAGTCACCGGCCTTGGCACGGCTGGCGCGATATTCAGGCAGGTAGCGACCGGCCTGACGCATCATCCACACAGGGGTGACGTCTACGGGTTGCTTGAGCAGGGCGCGAAGGAAACGGTCGTTCTTCAGGGCAGTCATGTCGGCATCCGGAAAAAAAGTGCGGGCATTTTCTCAGAGCGCGACGCAAAAGGCACGGCAAGAGCCGCGCCTTTTGTCTATCGGGTCAATTTGTCGCGGTAAAACACAGTATTCGCAACACCACAAAACCAATGTGGGAGCGGGCTTGCTCGCGAAGAGGCCATAACATTCAACATCTCTGTTGGCTGCTACACCGCTTTCGCGAGCAAGCCCGCTCCCACATTTGATTGCATTCCAAGTCTAGTTAAACACCAAGGTAATCCAGGATCCCTTCGGCGGCGTTGCGGCCTTCGAAGATCGCCGTGACCACCAGATCAGAACCGCGAACCATGTCGCCACCGGCGAAGATTTTCGGGTTGCTGGTCTGGTGCTTGTACTGACCTTGTTCCGGCGCCACAACGCGGCCCTGGCTGTCGGTCTGGATGCTGAACTGTTCAAACCACGGCGCCGGGCTTGGACGGAAACCGAAAGCGATGACCACGGCATCGGCCGGGATGATCTCTTCGGAACCCGGAATCGGCTCAGGGCTGCGACGGCCCCGGGCATCCGGTTCACCGAGACGGGTCTCGACCACTTTCACGCCTTCGACGCGGTCTTCACCGACGATGGCGATCGGCTGGCGGTTGTAGAGGAATTTCACCCCTTCTTCCTTGGCGTTCTTCACCTCTTTGCGCGAGCCCGGCATGTTCGCTTCGTCACGACGATAGGCACAGGTCACCGACTTGGCGCCCTGGCGAATCGAGGTACGGTTGCAGTCCATTGCCGTGTCGCCACCGCCGAGCACCACCACCTTCTTGCCTTTCATGTCGACGAAATCTTCCGGCGACTTTTCAAAGCCCAGGTTGCGGTTGACGTTGGCGATCAGGAAGTCGAGCGCGTCATGCACGCCCGGCAGGTCCTCACCGGCGAATCCGCCCTTCATGTAGGTGTAGGTGCCCATGCCCATGAACACGGCATCGTATTCTTCGAGCAGTTGCTCGACGGTCACGTCCTTGCCCACTTCGGTGTTCAGGCGGAACTCGATGCCCATGCCGGTGAAGACTTCGCGGCGATTGCTCAGCACGGTCTTTTCCAGCTTGAACTCAGGGATACCGAAGGTCAGCAGACCGCCGATTTCCGGGTTCTTGTCGAACACCACCGGGGTCACGCCGCCGCGTACCAGCACGTCGGCACAGCCCAGGCCGGCAGGGCCGGCGCCGATCACCGCGACACGCTTGCCGGTCGGCTTGACCTTGGACATGTCCGGGCGCCAGCCCATGGCGAATGCGGTGTCGGTGATGTACTTCTCGACCGAACCGATGGTCACCGCGCCGAAGCCGTCGTTGAGGGTGCAGGCACCCTCGCACAGACGATCCTGCGGGCACACCCGGCCGCAGACTTCCGGCAGGGTGTTGGTCTGGTGCGACAGTTCGGCAGCCTGGAGGATGTTGCCCTCGGCCACCAGCTTCAGCCAGTTCGGAATGAAGTTGTGCACCGGGCACTTCCATTCGCAATACGGGTTACCGCAACCCAGGCAGCGGTGGGCCTGATCGGCCGAATGCTGGGGTTTGAAGGGTTCGTAGATTTCCACGAACTCTTTCTTGCGTTGACGCAACAGTTTCTTCTTCGGATCTTTGCGCCCGACATCGATGAACTGGAAGTCGTTATTCAGACGTTCAGCCATTGTTAAAACCTCATCAAACTCTTCAGGCGCATATCACTGCGGGTTGGCACGGGTGCTGGAAAGCAACGATTTCAAGTTGGCAGCCTTAGGCTTGACCAGCCAGAAACGACGCAGATAGTCATCGAGGTTTTCAGCGAGGTTACGACCCCACTCGCTGTCGGTTTCCTCGACGTATTCGTTCAGCACGCGTTGCAGGTGGCTGCGATAGGCTTCCATCGCCTCACCGCTGATCCGCTGGATTTCCACCAGTTCGTGGTTGACCCGGTCAACGAAGCTGTTGTCCTGGTCCAGCACGTAGGCGAAACCACCGGTCATGCCTGAGCCGAAGTTGTAACCGGTCTTGCCCAATACGCAGACAAAACCACCGGTCATGTATTCGCAGCAGTGATCGCCAGTGCCTTCCACCACGGTGTGGGCACCGGAGTTACGCACGGCAAAACGCTCGCCCGCGGTGCCGGCAGCGAACAGTTTGCCGCCCGTGGCGCCGTAAAGGCAGGTGTTACCGATGATGGCACTGTCCTGAGTCTTGTAAGCGCTGCCCTTCGGCGGAACGATGACCAGTTTGCCGCCGGTCATGCCTTTGCCGACGTAGTCGTTGGCGTCGCCTTCCAGGTACATGTTCAGGCCGCCGGCGTTCCACACACCAAAGCTCTGACCGGCCGTCCCTTTGAAGCGGAAGGTGATCGGCGCATTCGCCATGCCTTGGTTGCCGTGCTTGCGAGCGATTTCACCGGAGATCCGCGCGCCGATGGAGCGGTCGCAGTTGCAGATATCCAGGGCGAAATCGGCGCCGCTCATGTCGTTGATGGCCGACGTGGCCATGTCGACCATTTTCTCGGCCAACAGGCCCTTGTCGAACGGCGGGTTGCGGTCTACCTGGCAGAATTGAGGCTTGTCTGCCGGGATGTGATCGCTGCCCAGCAACGGCGTCAGGTCGAGGTGATTCTGCTTGGCGGTCTGGCCCTCAAGGATCTCCAGAAGATCGGTACGACCGATCAGCTCTTCGAGAGAGCGCACGCCCAGCTTGGCCAGCCACTCACGGGTTTCTTCGGCGACGTAGGTGAAGAAATTCACCACCATGTCGACGGTCCCGATGTAGTGATCCTTACGCAGCTTCTCGTTCTGAGTCGCAACGCCAGTGGCGCAGTTGTTCAGGTGGCAGATACGCAGGTATTTGCAGCCCAGTGCGATCATTGGCGCGGTGCCGAAGCCGAAGCTTTCGGCGCCGAGGATCGCCGCCTTGATCACGTCGAGGCCGGTTTTCAGGCCGCCGTCGGTCTGCACCCGGACTTTACCGCGCAGGTCGTTGCCGCGCAGGGTCTGGTGGGTTTCGGCCAGGCCGAGTTCCCACGGGGCGCCCGCGTATTTGATCGACGTCAGCGGCGATGCGCCGGTGCCGCCGTCGTAACCGGAAATGGTGATCAAGTCCGCATAGGCCTTGGCCACACCGGCGGCGATGGTGCCGACGCCTGCTTCTGCGACCAGTTTCACCGAGACCAGCGCCTTCGGATTGACTTGTTTCAGGTCGAAAATCAGCTGCGACAAGTCTTCAATCGAGTAGATGTCGTGGTGCGGCGGCGGCGAAATCAGGGTCACGCCCGGTACCGCGTAACGCAGCTTGGCGATCAGGCCGTTGACCTTGCCGCCAGGCAGCTGGCCACCTTCGCCGGGCTTGGCGCCCTGAGCGACTTTGATCTGCAGCACTTCAGCGTTGACCAGGTATTCCGGAGTGACACCGAAACGACCCGTCGCGACTTGCTTGATTTTCGAGCTCTTGATGGTGCCGTAACGCGCCGGGTCTTCGCCGCCTTCGCCGGAGTTGGAACGCGCACCGAGGCGGTTCATGGCTTCGGCCAGGGCTTCGTGGGCTTCCGGCGACAGGGCACCGAGGGAGATGCCGGCGGAGTCGAAGCGCTTGAGCACCGATTCCAGCGGTTCGATCTCGCTGATGTTCAGCGGCGTGTCCAGGGTTTTGACCTTGAACAGGTCGCGGATCATCGACACCGGACGGTTGTCCACCAGCGCCGTGTATTCCTTGAACTTGCTGTAGTCGCCCTGCTGCACAGCGGCTTGCAATGTGTTGACCACGTCCGGGTTGTACGCGTGATATTCGCCACCGTGGACGAACTTCAGCAGACCGCCTTGCTGGATCGGCTTGCGCGGGCTCCAGGCTTCGGCCGCCAGGGCTTTCTGCTCGGCTTCGATGTCGACGAACCGCGCACCCTTGATGCGGCTTGGCACGCCACGGAAACTCAATTCGCACACTTCTTCGGACAGGCCGATGGCTTCGAACAACTGCGCACCGCGGTACGACGTAATGGTCGAGATGCCCATCTTCGACAGGATCTTCAGCAGACCTTTGGTGATGCCTTTGCGGTAGTTCTTGAACACCTCATAGAGGTCGCCCAGCACTTCACCGGTACGGATCAGGTCACCCAGCACTTCGTAGGCCAGGAACGGATAGACCGCCGAGGCGCCGAAACCGATCAACACCGCGAAGTGGTGTGGATCACGAGCAGTCGCGGTTTCAACGAGAATGTTGGAGTCGCAACGCAGGCCTTTTTCGGTCAGGCGGTGGTGCACCGCGCCGGTGGCGAGCGAAGCGTGGATCGGCAATTTGCCCGGACCAATGTGACGGTCACTCAGCACCACCTGGGTACGACCGCCGCGCACGGCTTCCTCAGCCTGATCGGCAACGTTGCGAATCGCCGCTTCAAGGCCGACGCTTTCGTCGTAGTTCAGATCGATGATCGCGCGCTCGAAGCCCGGACGATCGAGGTTCATCAGCGAGCGCCACTTGGCCGGAGAAATGACCGGCGAGCTGAGGATCACGCGCGAGGCGTGTTCCGGCGACTCCTGGAAGATGTTGCGCTCGGCACCGAGGCAGATCTCCAGCGACATGACAATGGCTTCACGCAGCGGGTCGATTGGCGGGTTGGTGACCTGCGCGAACTGCTGACGGAAATAGTCGTACGGCGTGCGCACGCGCTGGGACAGCACGGCCATCGGCGTATCGTCGCCCATCGAGCCAACCGCTTCGTAGCCTTGCTCGCCGAGCGGGCGCAGCACCTGGTCACGTTCTTCGAAAGTGACCTGGTACATCTTCATGTATTGCTTGAGCTGATCGACGTCGTAGAACGCCGAACCGTGGTCGTTGTCTTCCATGGTCGCCTGGATGCGCAGGGCATTCTTGCGCAGCCATTGCTTGTACGGATGACGAGACTTCAAGCGGTTGTCGATGGCGTCGGTGTCGAGGATCTGGCCGGTTTCGGTGTCCACGGCAAAGATCTGGCCCGGGCCAACGCGGCCCTTGGCGATCACGTCTTCAGGCTGGTAGTTCCAGACGCCGATTTCCGACGCCAGGGTGATGAAGCCGTTCTTGGTGGTGACCCAACGCGCCGGACGCAGACCGTTACGGTCGAGCAGGCACACCGCGTAGCGACCGTCGGTCATTACCACGCCGGCCGGGCCGTCCCACGGTTCCATGTGCATCGAGTTGTATTCGTAGAACGCCCGCAGGTCCGGGTCCATGGTTTCGACGTTCTGCCACGCAGGCGGAATGATCATCCGCACGCCACGGAACAGGTCGATGCCACCGGTAACCATCAGCTCGAGCATGTTATCCATGCTGGAGGAGTCGGAACCGACGCGGTTGACCAGCGGGCCGAGTTCTTCCAGGTCCATCAGATCGTTGGTGAACTTGGTGCGACGGGCCACGGCCCAGTTGCGGTTGCCAGTGATGGTGTTGATCTCGCCGTTGTGCGCCAGGAAGCGGAACGGTTGAGCCAGCGGCCATTTCGGCAGGGTGTTGGTGGAGAAGCGCTGGTGGAACACGCAAATCGAGGTTTGCAGGCGCTGGTCGCTGAGGTCTGGATAGAAGGCGGTCAAATCCGCCGGCATCATCAGGCCTTTATAAATGATGGTCTTGTGGGAAAAGCTGCAGACGTAGTGATCGGCGTCAGCGGCATTGGCCACGGACGAGCGACGACGGGAGGTGAACAGCTTGACGGCCATGTCCTGATCGCTCAGGCCGGCACCACCGATGAACACCTGTTCGATCTGCGGCAGGCGCTCAAGGGCCAGGCGACCGAGGACGCTGGTGTCGATTGGCACTTTGCGCCAGCCGATCAGCTGCAGGCCAGCGGCCAGGATCTCGCGGTTCATGTTCTCGCGAGCGGCTTCGGCTTTGACCGGGTCCTGGTTGAAGAAGACCATACCCACCGCATATTGCTTGGGCATTTCGACGCCGAAGGTTTCCTGGGCAATCGCTCGCAGGAACACATCCGGCTTCTGAATCAGCAGACCGCAACCGTCACCGGTCTTGCCGTCGGCGTTGATCCCACCGCGGTGGGTCATGCAGGTCAGGGCCTCGATGGCCGTTTGCAAAAGGGTATGACTGGGCTCGCCCTGCATATGGGCTATCAGGCCGAAACCGCAGTTATCCTTGAATTCATCTGGTTGGTACAGACCTGCTTTCATAGACACTTTCTCACCAGGCTGCCTCTTATCGAGGCAAATTTCTTTTTAATTCAACCGCTTACCATCCGCGCCGAACGTACGCCAGCTTTGCGGGGGCAAAAGGGAGGTCATTGTACACACCGACACAGAGGCTCACAAATTTGACGACGAACTGTCGCAAATCTATGTCGCATTTGTGAAAGGTTTAAAGCGATATGCTGTGCTAGTCAAAACTTTTTTTTAATTTTGACCGCAACGACTCAAAGACTACTGTGACGCAGACACCACAAGGCACGCGGCCTCTAGGGCAGCATGCGCGTGTGGAAAATTTTGAGGTGCCGGGAGAGGCGGCCTGGGTAAGGCCGCCGAATCTTCAGCGAGTTGTTGCCAGTTCCTGTTGGACGCTGGCGACAGTGCGAGGCCAAGGTTTACCAGCCTGAACCTTCGCTGGCAAGGCCTTGATGGCGGTAACGGCTGCATCGCGGTTGGCGAAGCTACCGTAGGTGATCACGTAGAGCGGCTTGCCGTTAAGCACTTTCTTGAAATAACGGTACTCGCCGCCCTGCTCTTTCACAAAGTTTTGCGCGGCGGCTTCGGAGCTGGTACCCAGGATCTGCACCACGTAATTGCCTGGCGCTTGCCCTGCGTACCAAGTGCCACCGGCGGCTTTGGCCACGGTGACTGGCTTCTCGGCAGGTTTGGCGGCAGCAACAGCGGCAGGTTTGGCTGGCGCTGGCGCGGGCTTCACGGCAGGCGCAGTCGGAACTGGCTTGGCCGTCGCGACCTGAGTCGGCGCTGGAGTCGGTTTGGCGGCCGGAGTCGGCGCCGGGCCCGGCTGGATGCCGGTAGGCGGCGCAGTCGTGGTCACGGTCGGCGGTGTGGCACTGGAACCCGCGACCGGCACGCCATCATCGCCTTCAGTGATGCCACCAGCCGCTTCGGCCAAAGGCTTGCGCATGACCGGCTGCGAGTTGCCGACCAGCGGCAACGGCATCGGCTGCGTGTTACCGGCGAATTCGACGGATGGAGCGCCACCGCTGTTTGGTGTTGGTGTGCCCTGGCCGAGCGGCAATTGCGCTTGTTCGTTGGCAGGTGCGCCGGTGGTCGGTGCTTTGCTGCGACCCGGCATCAACCAGGCGGCAGCAACCGCGACCACGACGACGGCGGAAATCGCCAATACGTGTTTTTTCGGCATGTTGAACCCCATACTTGGACGCTTGACCGCTGAGCGGCTGGCTATCATGGCTTCGATCATCGCATCGCGAGCGACCTGGTTGATGGCGCCAGGCCAACCCTCAGAGCTTTCGTGAATATCAGAGATCTGATCTGCGGTGAAAAGTTCGATACCCCGACCGGCGCCTTCAAGCCGCTGGTCCAGATATTCGCGGGTTTCTTCTTCGGTGTAAGGCTGTAACTCGATGACGTGGAAACGCTCTTCCTCGAGGCTCAATGCCTCAAGCTGAGCGATCAGCGCGGACTCGCCGAACAAGAACACGTGTGGGCGACCTTCCGGTGCGCCGGCCGCCAGAGCCATCAAAGCTTCAAGTGCGGATTCGTCAAGCTGCTCGGCGTCATCCACCAGCAAATAAACTTCCTGACCGGTCAGCGCGAGCTGCACCACCTGAGCCAGAATCGCGCCGATCTCTGCCTGGGCGACGTTCAGCGCCTGGGCTATCTGACGCAGCAGGCCTGACGCATCGCCGGCACCTCGCGCGGAAACCACTACGCTCTGAACCGATTGCTTGTTGGTACTGGCCACCAGGGCCTGGCGCAGCAGGGTTTTACCGCTGCCCTCGGGGCCAGTGACCACCAGCAGCAACTGGCTGTATCGTGCAAGATGATGCAGTTGTCCCAGCACCGGTTTGCGCTGGGCCGGAAAGAATTTGAAGCCAGGCACCCGTGGAGCGAAAGGGTCGTGACTCAATTGGTAATGGCCGAGGAAAGCCTCGTCGGCATGCAAACTAGTCATCGGGATCTTATTAACCTTTAAGCTGAGCCAGGGCGCGGTAATCCGCTCCCAGCGTGGCCTGTAGAACCTCTTTCGGATAATCGTCGGTCACCACTGCTTCGCCCATGCGGCGCAGCAGCACCAGGCGCAAACGACCGTCGATCACTTTCTTGTCAATCGCCATGTGTTCGAGAAAATCGGCTTCAGTCATCTCTTCAGGCGGGATCACCGGCAGGCCGGCGCGCTGGAACAGGCAAATACCGCGATCGCGCTCCTGCTCGCTGATCCAGCCCAGGCGTGCGGACATTTCCAACGCCATCACAGTGCCAGCAGCCACCGCTTCTCCATGAAGCCAGACACCATAGCCCATATGGGTTTCGATGGCGTGGCCGAAGGTATGACCCAGGTTAAGCGTGGCACGCACACCGGTCTCCCGCTCGTCGGCACCGACCACCGCAGCCTTGGCGGCGCAAGAGCGCTCGATGGCGTAGGTCAGGGCAACCTGATCGAGTGCACGCAGGCGATCGACGTTCTCTTCGAGCCAGGTCAGGAACGGCTCGTCGCAGATCAGCCCGTATTTGATGACTTCCGCAAGCCCGGCGGACAGTTCGCGGGCCGGCAGGGTATTGAGGGAGGCGGTATCGATCAGCACCACGTTCGGCTGATAGAACGCGCCGACCATGTTCTTGCCCAGCGGGTGGTTGATCCCCGTCTTGCCACCCACCGAGGAGTCGACTTGCGACAGCAGTGTGGTCGGGATCTGAATGAAGTCGACACCGCGCTGATAGCAGGCCGCAGCAAAACCGGCCATGTCACCAATGACGCCGCCACCGAGGGCGATCACCGTCGTGCGGCGGTCATGCCTTGCGGTCAGCAGGCCGTCGAAAATCAGTTGCAGTGTTTCCCAGGTCTTGAAGGCTTCGCCGTCGGGCAGCACGATGGAGATCACCGAGAACTGCGCGAGGCTGCGGGTCAGACGTTCGAGATAGAGCGGCGCAACGGTTTCGTTGGAGATGATCGCCACTTGCCGTCCGCGTATGTGCGGGGCCAGCAGCTCAGGCTGATCCAACAAACCTTCGCCAATATGAATCGGGTAGCTGCGCTCGCCTAGATCGACCTTGAGTGTCTGCATGTGTCCCCACTGTGAAGATGGAATCAGGCGTCCTGCCTTAAGTTATCGAATGTCCCCGGCGCCTGCTGTTGTGACGCCGCTCGGTAGCCATCCGCCACAACCTTGAGCGGCCATGACAGGACGCCGAGGATAGCGCATTTCGCGCTGCACATTAACGGGGAGGCAGCTGCTGCAACCGTTCCAGAATATCGAGCACCACCATTCGCGGTGGCCGCTCATCGGTTTCCACCACCAGGTCGGCGATTTCCCGATAAAGCGGATCGCGGATCGCCAGCAGATCCCGAAGGGTCTTGGCCGGATCGGCGGTACGCAACAAGGGGCGGTTGCGGTCACGGGCGGTGCGACCGACCTGCTGCTCGACAGAGGCATGCAGGTAAACCACCCGACCACCGGCACGCAGCGCCCGACGATTGGCTTCGCGCATGACCGCCCCGCCGCCGGTCGCCAATACCACGCCATCGCATTCGCACAGCTCGGCAATCATTGCCTGCTCGCGATCACGAAAGCCCGGTTCGCCTTCCTTATCGAAGATCCATGGGATATTGGCGCCCGTGCGCAATTCAATTTCCTTATCGGAATCTTTGAATGGCAGGCGCAGCTCTTTGGCCAGCAACCGGCCGATGGTGCTTTTTCCAGCCCCCATCGGTCCTACAAGAATCAAATTTCGCACAGAATCAACGACTCACAGCAATCGCCTGGTTATTCATGATACGCGGAGTGAGAAACACCAACAGCTCGGATTTTTTCTCCGAAACCACGTCACGCCGGAAAAGGCGGCCAAGATACGGCACATCGCCAAGAAATGGCACCTTATCTACAACCTTGCTCTGAGTATTTGAAAAAACTCCGCCAATCACGATGGTCTCGCCGTCATTGACCAGGACCTTGGCGTTGACCTCGTTCTTCTTGATCGGCGGCACATCCTGCACCTTGTTCAGGTAGTCCGGTTCATCCTTGGTGACTTTGACTTCCATGATGATCCGGTTGTCCGGGGTGATCTGCGGCGTCACTTCCAGAGACAGCGAGGCCTCCTTGAATGACACCGAGGTAGCGCCGCTGGAACTGGCTTCCTGGTAGGGAATTTCGGTGCCCTTGAGGATTTTCGCGGTCTCCTTGTCCGACGTGACCACTTTAGGTTGCGAGACGATTTCGCCGTTTCCGGTTTTCTCCATCGCCGTCAGCTCCAGGTCGAGCAGCACGTTGTCGGTGATGAAGGCGATGCCGAGCCCCGACGTATTGCCGACGGTACCCATGTCGACGAATGGCGAATTGGTACTGGTGCTGCCCGGCGTGCCGATGGTCGACGAAGCGTTGGTGCCGTTGCTGACGCCCGAGGTGTTCCAGTTGCCCTTGTTCTGGACAGATCCGCCCCAGCGCACGCCGAGGCTTTTGTCATAGTCGACGTTGGCTTCGACGATGCGGGCCTCGATCATTACCTGACGCACCGGAATATCCAGTTGCGCAACGATACGGCGAAGCTCGTCGAGCCGGTCCTGCGTTTGATAGGCAATGATGTTGTTGGTCCGCTCATCAACGGTGATCGAGCCCCGCTCGTCGATTTTTGCCTCGGCACTGGTCACCGAGGTGAACAGCTTGGCGATATCGGCAGCCTTGGCGTAATTCACCTGCAACAGTTCGCGACGCAGCGGCGCAAGTTCGGCGATCTGTTTTTGCGACTCCAGTTCCTGACGCTCGCGAGCCGCGATTTCATCGGCCGGCGCCACCAGCAACACGTTACCGATCTTGCGTTTGTCCAGCCCCTTGGTTTTCAGCACCAGGTCCAGCGCCTGATCCCACGGCACGTTTTGCAAGCGCAGGGTGATGCCACCTTGAACCGTGTCGCTGGCCACCAGATTGAGGTTGGTGAAATCGGCGATCAGTTGCAGCACCGAACGCACATCGATGTCCTGGAAGTTCAGCGAAAGCTTTTCACCGCTGTAGGCGACACGTTCGGCATTGCGCTTCTGCAGGTCGTCGACGGTCATCGGCCGGATACTGACGGTCAATTTGTTATCGGTCTGGTAGGTCGAATAATCGAAGGCACCGCTGGGCTCAATGCTAATCGTGGCCCGATCCCCCGTGGCGCTGGCGTTGACGAACTGCACGGGCGTCGCGAAATCCTTGACGTCCAGGCGCACACGCAGCGGCTCTGGTAATTGAGTCCTGGCAAAACCGAGAATTATTTTGCCGTCGTGCTCCTGAATGTCCGGGGCGATGGACGGGTCCGACAGATCAATCACCACATTGCCTTCACCCTGAGTGCCGCGCTGGAAATCCACACCCCGGATCGCCTTGCCCACCGGCGCATAAGTTTTCGCCGGCGCGGGTTTTGGACCGGCTGCACGCGGCGCACTGGCGGTGGGTTTGGGCCCCGCGTTATTGGCCCCCTGCCCGACCACCACGATCAGGTTGTTACCTTCGACCCGCGCGTTATAGGGGGTCAATTGCGTCAGGTTGATGATCAGCCGCGTACGGTCCTTGGCTTCGACAACGGTCGCACTGCGCGCGTTGCCACCTCCCAGATCACGATTTCTGCTCGCCAGCTGACTGACAACACCGGGCAGATCCAGTGCAATCCGTGCCGGCTGCTCAGTCGTGTACCCGTGAGGCGTGGGTGGTGGCGCATCGAACGATAACTTCAACTCGACGCGATCACCCGGCAGCGCCGCAACATCCAGTGCTTTGAGGGTGGCCGCTTGCACCATCGGCGACAGCATCGCTATCCATAGCGAAATACCGAAGGTTGAGAAAATCCTGTTCATTATTCGAGTCCCACTATGAGTGCTCTTTCAGAGGTAGGGTCCGTGGCCGCTCCAGCCAGGCGCCTTCGCCATCGGGAACGATTTCGACCACATCGACTTGCGAGCCGCTGATGGCGACGATCCGCCCATCGTTGCGCCCCAGGTAATCGCCGACTTTCAGCCGATGTACGCCGCCCGCCCCGCGCAGCAGCGCAAAGGAGCCGGATGCATTGGAGATCGTGCCGACCATTTCAAACTGCTCGATGTTGAAACCTTCGAGGTACTGCTTGACCCGACTGGGGTCGGGCTTGACGTTGCGCGAACCGTGTTTCTGGCCGGCAAGGTCGACCCTGACCTGCCGGGAAAACGGGCTTCGCAGATTGGCCGCGTTGTAGGTGAATGTTGGGTAAGACCGGAATGTCGGCGTTGGTTCAATCTTGCCGGGCGCACGCAAACGCATTTCGTTCATGTACGCGTCCAGGTCACTGAAGTCATTGCCGCCGCCACAACTTGCCAGACAGGCGCACAACACCACCCAGGAAAAACCACGACACAGGCTCATTTTTGCAGCCCCTTGTCGTTGTAACGGTAGGTCTTGGCCAGAATGTTCATGCGCAACTTCGGACCACCGTCGGGGCTGGCCGGCGCAATGTCGAAGTCATGCAGGGTAACGATCCGCGGCAGCCCCGCCACGCCACTGACGAACGTCGCCAAGTCGTGATAGGCACCGGTGACGGTGATCTGGATCGGCAGTTCGATATAGAACTGCTGGGTGACCTCCGGTAGCAGTTTGATCTCTTCGAACTCCAGGCCACTGCCCAGACCCGTACGAGTGATGTCCTCCAGCAGCCCGGGCACTTCGGTGTCACTGGGCAGTTGCCGCAGCAGCACGCCGAAGGAGTTTTCCATCTCCTTCATCTGCTGGGTGTACAGCTCCAGGTTCGCCGCCATGTGCGCTTTGTTGGCAAATTGCTCCTTGAGGGTCGACTCTTCCTCGCGCTTTTGATCGAGCTGGCTCTCAAGGTCGCTGGTGGAAAAGCTGTAGCCCAGCGCCAGCACCAGAATCATCAGCAGGACGCCTGCCAACGCCTTGATCGCTGGTGGCCAGGAGCCAATGTTGTTGGTGTCCAGATCGTTGAGATCAATCTTGCGCAGCGCTTCGAACCCATTGGATAGACTCATTGGCCGCCCTCCGCAGCGGCAGGCTGAGTCTGACGAACGGTCAACTGAAATACGTTGGCCTGGTCCAGCTGACCTGCCGTGGTCGCTTTGACTTCCGTGAGGCTGGGTGCGTCGAACCAGTCGGACGCATCCAGATTGCGCATCAAGTCTGAAACACGATTGTTGGATTCTGCGGCGCCAGCGATGGACAAGGTCTTGCCGGCCATTTTCACCTCGGTGAAATACACCCCGTCGGGCAAGGTGCGCGCCAACTGATCAAAAATCCGCCCGCTGATCGAGCGGTTGCCTTGCAGGTCCTGGATGATGCGCATGCGCTCGACCAGTTGCTGGCGACGGGCTTTCAGATCGCCAATCTGCTTGATCCGCTCGTCGACCACGGCAATCTGCTTGCCCACGTAATCGTTGCGGGCCACTTGTCGATCAATGGCACCGCCTATGGCCTGGTTCGCAATCAACACCGCGCCGACTGACCCCACCAACACACCGACCAGCGTCAGTAGAAAACGCTTTCGGCGTTGTTCTCGCTGCTCTTCGCGCCAGGGTAAAAGGTTGATCCGCGCCATCAGCCGAAACTCCTGAGGGCCAATCCGCAAGCGATCATCAGTGCCGGCGCGTCGCTGGCCAGGGCGCCCGCGTTGACTTTGCTGCTCAGGGTCATGTCGGAGAAGGGGTTGGCCACCTGGGTTGGCGTATCCAGTCTCTGTTCGATCAACCGATCCAGCCCCGGGACCGAAGCGGTACCGCCCGCCAACAGGATGTGGTCGACCGAGTGGTACTGGCCGGAGGCGAAGAAAAACTGCAAGGAACGCGAGACCTGTTGCACCAGCGCATCGCGAAACGGCTGCAGCACTTCGCTGACGTAATCGTCCGGCAAGCCACCCTGCTTCTTCGCAAGCCCGGCCTGTTCAAGGGTCAGGCCATAGCGACGCTGAATTTCCTCCGTCAGTTGGCGACCACCGAACAATTGTTCACGGGTGTATATGATCTTCCCGTTGTGCAACACGCTCAGGGTGGTCATGGTCGCGCCGATGTCGACCACCGCCACCGTCAAACGATCCTGAGAAGCGGCCAGCTGGGTCGCCAGCAATCCGAACGAGCGCTCCAGCGCGTAGGCCTCGACATCGACCACGCGAGCCGTCAGGCCGGCCAGGGCCAGGGCGGCTTCACGGACTTCGACGTTTTCTTTGCGACAGGCCGCCAGCAGCACATTGACGCGTTCGGGATTGCGCGCCGACGCACCTTGGACTTCGAAGTCGATGGCGACTTCGTCCAATGGATAAGGGATGTATTGATCAGCCTCGATCTTCAGCTGGTTTTCCATCTCGTCATCGGAAAGACCGGCATCCATCTCGATGGTCTTGGTGATCACCGCCGAACCGGCAACGGCCACGGCGACGTTCCTGAGACTGGTTTTGGCCTTTATCAGCACCCGCACGAGTGCCTGACCCACACCTTCGAGCTCGGCAATGTTTTTCTCAATGACAGCGCTGACGGGCAGAGGCTCAACCGCGTAGGCCTCGACCCTGTAACGGTCACCCTGGCGGCTTAACTCCAGTAATTTCACCGACGTGGAGCTGATATCGATCCCAAGAAGCGTATTAGCCTTTTTATTGAAGAGTCCTAGCACTACCAATTCCCTATGACTATCCGTGAGTTACGGACTCTGCAATATCCATTGCGTTCAATCCATCCGTCTTGACAGCAGTGCAAAATGACGCCTGCGACGGAAAAATGCTTATAATGCCCAGCGTTTTTTTCCGGTTTTTACTTCAAGCGCGGGTCGTTCTCCTTTTAGCCTGAACCCTGATGCCTAATTCATTCTTTGCCCTGGATATCCAAAAGCCTTGATTCGTCTGCTGAAGTTTTTCGGTTGGTCCATCGTCGCCGTTTTCTGCGGACTGCTCTTAGGTCTCAGCGGCGCGTATCTTTACCTTAGCCCTGGATTGCCGTCAGTGGAGGCGCTGAGAAGCATTCAGTTGCAGATTCCTCTGCGGGTATACAGCAGCGACAACAAGTTGATCGCAGAGTTTGGCGAAATGCGCCGCACGCCGATCCGTTTCGCCGACATTCCCCCCAATTTCATTAATGCGTTACTAAGTGCTGAAGACGACAATTTCGCCAACCACTACGGCGTCGATCCCAGCAGCCTGATGCGTGCCGCGACCCAGTTGGTAAAAAGCGGACACATCCAGTCCGGCGGCAGCACCATCACCATGCAGGTGGCGAAGAACTTCTTCCTGACCAGCGAACGCAGCTTCTCGCGCAAGACCACTGAAATCCTCCTGGCCCTGCAGATTGAACGACAACTGACCAAGGACGAGATCCTTGAGCTGTACGTCAACAAGATCTACCTGGGCAACCGCGCCTACGGCATCGAGGCCGCCGCGCAGGTTTATTACGGCAAGTCGATTCGTGACGTCAGCCTGGCGCAAATGGCCATGATTGCCGGCCTGCCCAAAGCCCCGTCTCGCTTCAACCCGCTGGCCAACCCGGCGCGCAGCAAAGAGCGTCGCGACTGGATCCTCGGGCGCATGTACAAGCTGGGCAAGATCACCGAAGCCGACTACACCACCGCGATCAACGAACCGCTGAACGCCAGCTATCACGTGCCGACACCTGAAGTGAACGCGCCGTACATCGCCGAAATGGCCCGCGCCGAAATGGTCGGTCGTTATGGCAGTGACGCGTACACCGAGGGCTTTCGCGTCACCACCACAGTGCCGAGCAATCTGCAGGAGTTGGCCAACACGGCGATCCACGAAGGCTTGATGACCTACGATCAGCGCCATGGCTACCGCGGCCCCGAGTCGCGCCTGCCGGGCAAGACTCGCGAAGCCTGGACCACCGAGCTGACCAAGCAACGCACCATCAGCGGCCTTGAACCGGCCATCGTCATTCAGGTCGACAAGAGCGGCCTGCAAGTCATGACCCGCGCCGGTGACGAACACGTCGGCTGGGACAGCATGAAATGGGCGCGCCCGTTTCTGAACACCAACAGCATGGGCGCCAATCCGAAGCAGCCATCGGACGTCGCCCAAGTCGGTGATTTGATTCGCGTGCAGCGCCAGCCGGACAACTCACTGAAGTTCAGCCAGATTCCACAGGCCCAGGGCGCGTTGGTTTCCCTTGACCCGCAGAACGGTGCAATTCGATCGCTCGTGGGTGGGTTTGCCTTCGAGCAAAGCAACTACAACCGCGCCATGCAGGCCAAGCGTCAGCCGGGATCAAGCTTCAAACCGTTCGTCTACAGCGCCGCGCTGGATAATGGCTACACCGCCGCCAGCCTGGTGAACGACGCGCCGATCGTGTTCGTCGACGAGTACCTGGATAAAGTCTGGCGCCCGAAGAACGATACCAACACGTTCCTCGGCCCGATCCGCCTCCGTGAAGGGCTCTACAAGTCGCGCAACCTGGTGTCGATCCGACTGGTGCAGGCGCTGGGCGTTGATCGCACCATCGACTACATCAGCAAGTTCGGCTTCAACAAGCAGGACCTGCCGCGCAACCTGTCCCTGGCCCTGGGCACTGCAACCCTGACGCCGATGGAAATCGCCACTGGGTGGAGCACCTTCGCCAACGGCGGCTACAAGATCAGCCCGTACATCATCGACAAGATCGAAAGCCGCAATGGTGACACGCTGTTCGTCGCCAATCCGGCGAGCGTACCCAAAGGCGACGTAGCCAGCAGCGGTATTGCTGCTCCGGTCGCCAATACGTTCACGGTCAATGCGACTCCTGGCGACACGCTGACCGCCCAGCCAGTGCCGCAAGCGCCGGCCGTGGCCGAACGCATCATTGATGGCCGCACCACGTACATCCTCAACAGCATGCTTGAGGACGTCATCAAACTCGGCACCGGCCGCCGCGCCCTGGCCTTGGGTCGCCCGGACATTGCCGGTAAAACCGGTACCACCAACGAATCCAAGGACGCCTGGTTCTCCGGTTACAACGCCGATTACGTGACCACTGTCTGGACCGGTTTCGACCAGCCAGAGAGCCTGGGCAAACGTGAGTTTGGCGGCACCGTCGCCCTGCCGATCTGGATGGACTACATGGGCGCAGCCCTCAAAGGCAAGCCGCCCCATACGCAGCCTGAGCCGGAAGGCATCCTCAGCCTGCGAGTCGACCCGGTCAGCGGCCGCTCCGCCTCTCCGGGCACACCAGGCGCCTACTTCGAGCTGTTCAAGGCCGAAGATACGCCACCTTCGGTGAATGAACTGGGTAACGGTAATGCGCCTGGCAGCCCGTTGCCGGCAGATGAGGCGGCACCGATCGACCTGTTCTGATCGCATAACGCAACGCAAAAGCCCCGCCTTCGAAAGAAGTGCGGGGCTTTTTTTTTGCAGGGAAAGATCAAAAGATCGCAGCCTTCGGCAGCTCCTACATGGATCGCGCACACCTGTAGGAGCTGCCGAAGGCTGCGATCTTTTGATCTTTTGCGCCAAAAAAAACCGGCCCATGGCCGGTTTTTTTATGGGCTACAGCTTAGCCGTTGAACACATCATCCACGCTTTTCAGCGGGTAGTTCTTCGGATACGGCAGGGTCGCTACGCCGGTCTCGATGGCAGCCTTGGCCACAGCATCGGAGATCACGGTGATCAGACGCGCATCCATTGGCTTCGGAATGATGTACTCACGACCGAATTCCAGCTTGATGCCGCCGTAGGCGTCGCACACTTCCTGAGGAACCGGCAGCTTGGCCAGTTCACGCAGGGCGTTGGCCGCCGCGACTTTCATTTCTTCGTTGATGCGCTTGGCGCGAACGTCCAGAGCCCCGCGGAAGATGAACGGGAAGCCCAGTACGTTGTTGACCTGGTTCGGGTAGTCCGAACGGCCGGTCGCCATGATCACGTCGTCACGGGTGGCGTGAGCCAGTTCCGGGGAGATTTCCGGATCCGGGTTCGAGCACGCGAACACGATCGGGTTGGCCGCCATGGATTTCAGGCCTTCGGCGCTCAGCAGGTTCGGGCCGGACAGGCCAACGAACACGTCTGCACCGGTCAGGGCATCGGCCAGGGTGCGCTTGTCGGTCGCGTGAGCGAAGACAGCCTTGTACTGGTTCAGGTCGTCACGGCCGGAGTGGATCACGCCGGTACGGTCAACCATGAAGATGTTTTCGATGTTGGCACCCATGCTCACCAGCAATTTCATGCAGGAGATGGCGGCAGCACCGGCGCCCAGGCAGACGATCTTGGCGTCAGCGAGGGTTTTGCCAGCGATTTCCAGGGCGTTGATCATGCCGGCCGCGGTAACGATCGCGGTGCCGTGCTGGTCATCGTGGAACACCGGAATATCGCACTGCTCGATCAGAGCACGCTCGATCTCAAAGCACTCAGGCGCCTTGATGTCTTCCAGGTTGATACCACCGAAGGTGATGGAGATGCGTTTTACGGTGTCGATGAAGGCTTGCGGGCTTTCGGAGTCGACTTCGATGTCGAAAACGTCGATGCCGGCGAAGCGCTTGAACAACACGCCTTTACCTTCCATCACAGGCTTGGAAGCCAATGGGCCGAGGTTACCCAGGCCGAGAATTGCGGTGCCATCGGAAATGACTGCAACCAGGTTGCCTTTACCGGTGTATTTGTAGGCCAGTTCAGGATCGCGAGCGATTTCGCGTACTGGTTCGGCTACGCCGGGGCTATAGGCCAGCGACAGGTCGCGAGCGGTAGCGGTGGCCTTGGTGAGCTCGACACTCAGCTTCCCTGGACGAGGATGGGCGTGATATTCGAGAGCGGCAGTTTTCAAATCAGACATGTGGGCATTCCGCTTTTTACTGTGGGACAGACGGACCGCCGAGGATACGCGTGTCGCAAAGTCCCCACAAGACTGACCAGTCACCCCTGTCAAGCGCCCCGTCCTGCGACTTTGGACCAAGAGCCACGGAACACAAGGGGAAGACTGTTCACAATCAACAGAAAAAATGTCTACAATTTTTTATCACTGCGCCGTTTGAAGCATCGCCGGGTCAGTTATTGGCAGGAGCCAGCGCGCTTGCCCCTCTTTCAGTCCGCCTCGTCGCGAACGATCCAGCACCCAGCCGCGCGCCTCGATTTGCTTGCCCTTCAGCTGCTCAAGGAACGAGGCATCGAACAGCCCTGACAGATTGGGGGCAACGCGCAGTACAACCGAGTCCTGCAACTCAATCCAAATCCCGCCACGATTGCGCTGAACCTTGCTTACACGACCACTGAGCACAGCAAAACCGGACGCGTTGATTTGCTCTGCTTTCAGTACAGGTGATTGACGCCACACCCCAAGGCCGGCTCGGCGGGCACTGCGCTCCGCCACTTGCTGACAGGCGACCAGATCGACATTCGGCGCGACGCCCACCTGGAAACCGAGGCCTTCGGCGAGCATCTGCGCTTCGACATTAGCGCCGTCGGCACCGTAGACATGGGCGAGGGTTCGGCCATAGCGATCCTTGGCTTCTTTACCCAGCAACAAGCTGACTCGCCCATCGCTGGCGGCAACCAGCGCCTCCAGACGTTTGCGCGCCGCCATAGCGAACGGCTCGTCGGATCGGCCGTTCTTGCCCAATTCCGGCGTATTCAAGCCGATCATGCGCACACTGCGGCCATCACTCAGCCGAAGCGTGTCGCCATCCACCACTCGCTGTACCGCGACCGACGTCAGCCCGCTCGGCGCCGGGCAGAAAGCCTGGGCGCCAGCCAGCCAAATCGCAGACACAAAAAAGGCGCCCACAAGGGACGCCTTTTTCAACAGCAAGGAAAAGCCCATCGGGCCCTTCGACCTTACTCTGCAGCAGCAGGAGCTTTCTTGCCGAAAGCACCGAAACGGTCTGCGAAGCGCTGTACACGGCCGCCAGTATCCAGAGTCTTCTGCTTACCGGTGTAGAACGGGTGGCACTCGTTGCATACGTCGATCGCCAGAGGCTTGGCCAGGTTCGAACGAGTTTCGAACTTGTTGCCACAGCTGCAGGTAACTGCGGTGACTTCGTATGTTGGATGGATATCGGCTTTCATGGTGTATTCCTCAGGCTAGTGTGCCGCCACTCAACACTATTGTTGAATACCGCACATAATTAGGCCGCGGATTCTACCAGACAATGCTAATCGCGCAAGCTGTCCCTTACACCAGTCGTCTGCTAGGCTCCCGGCCCTAATACCGTCCCTGTGGGAGCTAACTGTGGCGAGGGGATTTATCCCCGTTGGGTCGCAAAGCGGCCCTGAACCTGTGATTACGGTGCTTCAGAAAAACCGTATTCACCGAGTTTGCGACTGCTTCGCAGCCGAACGGGGATAAATCCCCTCGCCACAGTTAGCTCCCTCAGGTCTTGTAAGACCCTGCTGTTATTAGCTGCTTATCGAGAATTCCTCGCGTGCCCGACGCCATTTTGCGCCTCGCCCTGCCTTCGCCTCTGCGCCGCCTGTTCGATTACCGTGCCCCGGCCGGTGTCCTGCGCGCCCAGTTGCACCCGGGCATGCGCCTGCGGGTACCGTTCGGCCGACGGGAGATGATCGGGATACTGGTGGAGGTGACCGACCACAGCGAAGTGCCGATTGAAAAACTCAAACCGGCGCTGGCCCTGCTCGATGCAACACCGCCTCTGCCGCCAGCGCTGTTCAAACTGTGCCTGTGGACATCCCAGTATTACCAGCACAGCCTCGGCGACACATTGAGTTGGGCGCTGCCGGTATTGCTGCGCCAAGGTGAACTGGCCGAAGCGCGCCAGGAACGTTTCTGGTCCGCCGCGCCCGGCGCCAGCCTTGATGACCCGCGCATCGCCCGCGCCCCGCGCCAGCGTGAAGCCCTGGCAACGCTGGCCCAGCATCCCCACGGCGTCGCCCATCAATTGCTGAGCAAATTGATGCTAAGCAAGGACAGTCTGGATCTGCTGTTGGCCAAGGATCTGGTGCAGGTGGAAATTCGCAAGCACGCCCCCGGCGCGCGTCACGAACACTGGCTGGCGCAGCCGGAACTGCCGCTCAACCCGGAGCAGCGCGCAGCCTATGAAGCGATTCGCGCCGGGTTCGACAGTTATCACGCGTTTCTGCTGGCGGGCGTCACCGGCAGCGGCAAGACCGAAGTCTATTTGCAACTGATCCGCGAAACCCTCGAGGCCGGCAAGCAGGCGCTGGTGTTGATCCCGGAGATCAACCTCGGCCCGCAAACCCTGGCGCGCTTCGAACAGCGCTTTAATGCACGCATCGCGCTAATCCATTCTGCCGTCAACGATCGCGAACGCCTCGAAGCCTGGCTCGCTGCCCGGGACGGCGATGCCGACATCATTATCGGCACCCGTTCGGCGCTGTTCACGCCGATGAAAAACCCTGGTCTGATCATCATCGACGAAGAGCATGACGGTTCCTATAAGCAGCAGGAAGGCTTGCGCTATCACGCCCGTGACCTGGCATTGGTGCGTGCCCGACAGGAAAACATTCCGATTGTCCTGGGATCCGCCACGCCATCGCTGGAAAGCTTGCACAACGCCTACACCGGCCGTTATGGCCTCCTACGATTAAACGAACGAGCCGGTGGGGCCAAACAACCACGCTTCCTGCGCCTGGACGTGAAAAGTCGTCCGCTGGACAGCGGCATTTCCGGGCCGATGCAACAAGCCATCGGTCAGACGCTGGCGGCCGGCCAGCAAGTATTGGTGTTCCTTAACCGTCGCGGCTTTGCGCCCACCTTGCTCTGCCACGACTGCGGCTGGATGTCCGAATGTCAGCGCTGCGATGCGCGGATGACGGTGCATCAACGTTCCGGCGAACTGCGCTGCCACCATTGTGGCTACGTCGAACGCGTGCCCCGGCATTGCCCAAAATGCGGCAAGGTCGATTTACGCCCTGTCGGCGCTGGCACCGAGCGTGCCGAGGAGCGATTGGCAATTCTGTTCCCGGACGTCCCTGTGTTGCGGGTCGACCGCGACAGCACTTCGCGCAAGGACGCGATGAATCAGCTGTTCGCGACCATCCAGAAAGGACTGCCGTGCATTCTGGTGGGCACGCAGATGCTTGCTAAGGGGCATCACTTTCCACGGGTGACGCTGGTCTCGATCCTCGATGCCGACGGTGGCCTCTTCTCCGGCGACTTCCGCGCCAGCGAGCGCATGGCACAGTTGATCGTCCAGGTTGCCGGCCGCGCGGGCCGGGCTGAAGAGCCGGGCAAAGTGATTATCCAGACACACCTGGCCGACCATCCGCTGCTGGTGCAACTGACGGAACAGGGTTATTTCGCTTTTGCCGAGCAAGCGTTGAGCGAGCGGCGCTCTGCGGGCCTGCCGCCGTTTGCGCACCTGGCGCTGCTGCGAGCCGAAGCGCACAAACCCGGGCAGGCTGAAGGCTTTCTCGATGAGGCGTGCAGTGAGGCGGAACGATTGCTGGCCGAGCAGAATCTGAGTGGTATCGAGTTGCTGGGCCCGGTGCCCGCGCCGATGGAGCGTCGTGCGGGGCGTTACCGGGCACAGTTGTTGCTGCAGGCTACGGCGCGGGCGCCGTTGCACCGACTATTAAGTAGCTGGTTGTTGGTGCTGGAACAGATGCCGAGTGGGCGGGCGGTGCGCTGGTCGCTGGATGTCGATCCGGTCGATTTGTATTAAAGATCAAAAGATCGCAGCCTTCGGCAGCTCCTACAGGGGAATGCGATTAATGTAGGAGCTGCCGCAGGCTGCGATCTTTGCCGCTTTTGCCGCCACATATCCATAACCTGCCCGCTATAGTTGGCAAGCCCGCCTTCGCCACGGATAATGCCCAGTTTTTCCACCAGCGCATCGATGCGCCGCCGCGCTTGCGGTCGAAAGAGAAGACCATGAAAGACACCATTCGCCAGCTGATCCAACAAGCCATCACCCAACTCGTCAACGAAGGTGTGTTGCCTGAAGGCCTGTCGCCGGCGATCCAGGTGGAAAACTCCCGCGACAAGACGCACGGCGACTTCGCCAGCAACATTGCGATGATGCTGGCCAAGCCGGCCGGTATGAAACCGCGCGATCTGGCCGAAAAAATCATCGCCGCGCTGCCGGCTGACGAGAATGTCACCAAGACCGAAATCGCCGGCCCCGGCTTCCTGAATTTCTTCCAGAACACCCAGGCCCTGGCCACGCGCCTGGACGCCGCCCTGGCCGATGAACACATCGGCGTGCGCAAGGCCGGCCCGGTGCAACGCACTGTCGTCGACCTGTCGGCGCCGAACCTGGCCAAAGAGATGCACGTCGGCCACTTGCGTTCGACCATCATCGGCGACGGCGTGGCTCGCGTTCTGGAGTTCCTCGGCGACACCGTCATCCGTCAGAACCACGTCGGCGACTGGGGCACCCAGTTCGGCATGCTGATGGCGTACCTGCAGGAAAACCCGATCACCAGCGACGAGCTGTCGGACCTGGAAAACTTCTACCGCGCAGCCAAGCAACGCTTCGACGAATCCGAAGAATTCGCTGATCGCGCTCGCGGCCTGGTGGTCAAGCTGCAAGCCGGCGACCCGGACTGCCTGGCACTGTGGACCAAGTTCAAAGACATCTCGCTGTCGCATTGCCAGAAAATCTACGAGCTGCTGAACGTCAAACTGACCATGGCCGACGTGATGGGCGAAAGCGCCTACAACGACGACCTGATCAACGTGGTCAACGACCTCAAGGCCGCGGGCATGCTGGTCGAGAGCAACGGCGCCCAGTGCGTGTTCCTCGACGAATTCAAGAACGCCGACGGCGACCCGCTGCCGGTGATCATCGTCAAGGCTGACGGCGGCTATCTCTACGCCACCACCGACCTGGCGGCCGTGCGTTATCGCAGCGGCCAGCTCAAGGCTGATCGCGCACTGTACTTCGTCGACCAGCGTCAGGCGCTGCACTTCCAGCAAGTGTTCGCAGTGGCCCGCAAGGCCGGCTTCGTGACACACCCGATGGAAATGGAACACATGGGCTTCGGCACCATGAACGGTGCCGATGGCCGTCCGTTCAAGACCCGTGATGGCGGCACCGTAAAGCTGATCGACCTGCTGACCGAAGCCCAGGAACGCGCCTACACCCTGGTGAAGGACAAGAACCCGGAGCTGGCCGAGGCCGAACTGCGCAACATCGCCAAGGTCGTGGGCATTGGCGCGGTGAAATACGCCGACCTGTCCAAGCACCGCACCAGCGACTACAGCTTCAACTTCGACCTGATGCTGAACTTCGAAGGCAACACCGCGCCGTACTTGCTGTACGCCTACACCCGCGTGGCGGGCGTGTTCCGCAAACTCGGCAAGGACTTCAGCGAAGTCGAAGGCCAGATCACCCTCGAAGCCACGCACGAGCATGAGCTGGCGGCGAAGCTCGCGCAGTTTGGTGAAGTGCTGAACAACGTTTGCGACAAAGGGACCCCGCACATCCTTTGCACGTACCTGTACGATGTCGCCGGCCTGTTCTCGAGCTTCTACGAGAACTGCCCGATCCTCAGCGCCGACACCCCGGCGCAAATGCAGAGCCGCCTGCGCCTCGCCGCGCTGACCGGCCGCACTCTCAAGCAAGGCCTGGAACTCTTGGGTCTGGAAACTCTGGAGCGTATGTAAGTTGGCTGCCAAGAAAAAACCTGCACCCAAGCGTGGCGCCAGCCGTTACCAAGCTCCTGCAAAGCAACCGATCCCGGGCTGGCTGTGGATGGCCATCGGCCTGACGGTCGGCGCGTTCATTGTGTTCCTGATGAAGCTGGAGCCGGGCAAAGGCAGCGAGAGCGTCAAGCGCGAGAAGATCGAGCAACAGAAAGCTACCAAGATCGCCGAGGCCAACAAGACCCCGCCGAGCCCGACGCAACCGGTGAAGCCGAAGTACGACTTCTACACCCTGCTGCCGGAATCGGAAGTGATCGTGCCGCCGGATGCCGTGCCGGAGAAAACCTTGCCGACGCCACAAGTGCCGGCAGTGCCGACCACCCCGGTGACGCCAGAACAAGCGGCGAAGATCGACACCGCACGGGCGCAGGCTGCGCTGGCCGGCATCACGCCGCCACCCGCGCCACCGGTTTCCAAAGCGGCGCCAGTGACCAAGTTCTTCCTGCAAGCCGGCTCGTTCCGCAAGCAAGCGGATGCCGACAAGGTTCGTGCGCAGATCATTTTGCTCGGTCAGGCGGTGGCGGTTGAGTCCGGCACGGTTAAAGATGAAACCTGGTATCGGGTTCTGGTCGGACCGTTCAGCAACCGCGAACAACTGACCACGGCCCAGAAACAACTGGCCGGCGCAGGATTCAGCAATCTGTTGTTACAACAACGCCAGAGTCGCTGATCCTTCACCGCCGCAGCTCCCACAGGAGATACAAACCCCTGTAGGAGCTGCCGCAGGCTGCGATCTTTTCTGGGCTTGCAGGTTTTTTGTCTGAAAAAAAACAAGAGCAAGATCAAAAGATCGCAGCCTTCGGCAGCTCCTACGCGCCTCGCACCGCTCGTCCCCTCTCCCGCCCCACAGTTGAAAAACGCTCTACCACCCCCATATGAGTTGGCATAAGGCATTTTCGCCCCGCTGCGTGGAGACTCTCCCTTGACCACCATCGTTTCAGTTCGCCGCCACGGCAAAGTCGTCATGGGCGGCGACGGCCAGGTTTCGCTCGGCAATACCGTGATGAAAGGCAATGCGAAGAAAGTTCGTCGCCTGTACCACGGCCAGGTCATCGCCGGTTTTGCCGGGGCCACCGCCGACGCCTTCACCCTCTTCGAACGTTTCGAAGGCCAGCTTGAAAAGCATCAGGGTCACCTGGTGCGCGCCGCCGTCGAACTCGCCAAAGAATGGCGCACCGATCGCTCTCTCAGCCGCCTCGAAGCCATGCTCGCGGTCGCCAACAAAGACGCTTCCCTGATCATCACCGGCAACGGCGATGTGGTTGAACCCGAAGAAGGCCTGATCGCCATGGGTTCCGGTGGCGGTTACGCCCAGGCCGCCGCCAGTGCGCTGCTGAAGAAAACCGACCTGTCGGCCCGCGAAATCGTCGAAACCGCGCTCGGCATTGCCGGCGACATCTGCGTATTCACCAACCACACCTTCACCATTGAGGAGCAGGACCTCGCCGAGTAAGCCTGTTTCGGCCTTTGCGCCACGGCTCACTTTTGCTTGAGGACCGCCAATTACTATGTCCATGACTCCCCGTGAAATCGTCCACGAACTCAATCGCCATATCATCGGCCAGGACGATGCCAAGCGCGCCGTCGCCATCGCGCTGCGTAACCGCTGGCGCCGGATGCAGCTGCCTGAAGAGCTGCGCGTTGAAGTCACCCCGAAGAACATCCTGATGATCGGCCCGACCGGTGTCGGTAAAACCGAGATCGCCCGTCGCCTGGCAAAACTCGCCAACGCGCCGTTCATCAAAGTCGAAGCGACCAAGTTCACCGAAGTCGGCTACGTCGGCCGCGACGTCGAGTCGATCATTCGTGACCTGGCGGACGCTGCAATCAAGTTGCTGCGCGAACAGGAAATGACCAAGGTTCGCCACCGCGCCGAAGACGCCGCCGAAGAACGCATCCTCGACGCGCTGCTGCCGCCCGCACGCATGGGCTTCAGTAACGAAGACGCGGCCCCGTCCGCCGACTCCAACACCCGTCAGCTGTTCCGCAAGCGCCTGCGCGAAGGTCAGCTGGACGACAAAGAAATTGAAATCGAAGTCGCTGAAGTCACTGGCGTCGATATCTCCGCGCCGCCAGGCATGGAAGAAATGACCAACCAGTTGCAGAGCCTGTTCGCCAACATGGGCAAGGGCAAACGCAAGAGCCGCAAGCTCAAGGTCAAGGAAGCGCTGAAACTGGTCCGTGACGAAGAAGCCGGTCGCCTGGTCAACGAAGAAGAGTTGAAAGCCAAGGCGCTGGAAGCGGTCGAGCAGCACGGCATCGTGTTCATCGATGAGATCGACAAGGTCGCCAAGCGCGGCAATTCAGGTGGCATCGACGTGTCACGTGAAGGCGTACAGCGTGACTTGCTGCCGCTGATCGAAGGCTGCACCGTCAACACCAAACTGGGCATGGTCAAAACCGACCACATCCTGTTCATCGCCTCTGGTGCGTTCCACCTGAGCAAGCCGAGCGATCTGGTGCCTGAACTGCAAGGTCGCCTGCCGATTCGTGTTGAACTCAAGGCCCTGACCCCGGAAGACTTCGAGCGCATTCTCAGCGAGCCGCACGCGTCGCTCACCGAACAATATTGCGCACTGCTGAAAACCGAAGGCTTGACCATCGAGTTCCAGCCAGACGGCATCAAGCGCATTGCCGAGATCGCCTGGCAGGTCAACGAGAAGACCGAGAACATCGGCGCCCGTCGCCTGCATACCTTGCTCGAGCGCCTGCTCGAAGAGGTGTCGTTCAGCGCCGGCGACCTGGCCAGCGCCCACGACGACAAGGCGATCCTGATTGACGCCGACTACGTCAACAGCCACCTCGGCGAATTGGCGCAGAACGAAGACCTGTCCCGTTATATCCTGTAGGTCACCTACTCCCCTGTAGGAGCTGCCGCAGGCTGCGATCTTTTGATCTTGTCCCTTTAAAAACAAAGATCAAAAGATCGCAGCCTGCGGCAGCTCCTACAGGACGCTCTACCAAGACGGACGACCTGTCATGACCCAACTCCCCACCGATATCAAACTGCACAAAGCCTCGAAAACCCTGTCGCTGAAATACCCATCCGGCGAAGAACATCACCTGCCCGCCGAGTTCCTGCGCGTGCACTCTCCTTCCGCCGAGGTCCAGGGCCACGGCAAACCTATCCTGCAATTTGGCAAGATCGGCGTAGGACTGACCAAGGTAGAACCGGCCGGTCAGTACGCACTGAAATTGACCTTCGACGACGGCCACGACAGCGGCCTGTTCACCTGGGAGTATTTGTACCAGTTGGGCGTGCGCCAGGAAGATCTGTGGAACGATTATCTTGCCGAACTCAAAGCCGCCGGAAAAACCCGCGACCCGAACCAATCCATCGTCAAGCTGATGCTCTAACTCGGGCCTCTTGCTCATTAGAAGGCATTTTCTAATTTCATCTGTTTGAATGCTCCGCTTCGGGGCCGTTGATTGGCCCGCTTGCGAAAAAAATTAAACTCGGGTAACCAATGGAACTGGCAAGTTCCCTGCAGTGCTCTCTGCGATAGAAAAGCAGCGATGCAGTATTAACGGTCACCCGAGCAGTAGTACCTGGCATTGGCTGTGTAACTGCGCAGCTGAACCCAGGTACTCGTCTCAGGACAATGGAGCGTCGTAGATGAGTAACAAGAATAACGATGACTTGAAGTATCAAGCCTCGGAAAACACCTTGGGCTTGAATCCTGTCGTTGGACTGCGTGGTAAGGATCTCCTGGCTTCTGCTCGAATGGTGCTCAGGCAGGCCATCAAACAACCGATTCACAGTGCCAAGCATGTCGCCCATTTCGGCCTTGAACTGAAGAACGTGCTGTTCGGCAAATCCGGGCTTCAACCGACGAGCGATGACCGTCGCTTCGCCGATCCGGCCTGGAGCCAGAACCCGCTCTACAAACGTTATTTGCAAACTTACCTGGCATGGCGCAAGGAACTCCACGACTGGATCGATGACAGCAATCTGTCGCCCAGCGACGTCAGTCGCGGGCACTTCGTGATCAACCTCATGACCGAAGCCATGGCGCCGACCAACAGTGCGGCCAACCCGGCGGCGGTCAAACGCTTCTTCGAAACCGGCGGCAAAAGCCTGCTCGACGGTCTCTCGCATCTGGCCAAGGATCTGGTGCACAACGGCGGCATGCCGAGCCAGGTCAACATGGGCGCGTTCGAGGTCGGTAAAAGCCTGGGCGTGACCGAAGGCGCAGTCGTTTTCCGCAACGACGTACTGGAACTGATCCAGTACCGGCCGAGCACCGAACAGGTGCACGAGCGCCCGTTGCTGGTGGTGCCGCCGCAGATCAACAAGTTCTATGTCTTCGACCTGAGCCCGGACAAGAGTCTGGCGCGCTTCTGCCTGCGTAGTCACGTCCAGACCTTCATCGTCAGCTGGCGCAACCCGACCAAGGAACAGCGCGAGTGGGGCCTGTCGACTTACATCGAAGCGCTCAAGGAAGCGGTCGACGTCGTCACCGCGATCACCGGCAGCAAAGACATCAACATGCTCGGCGCCTGCTCCGGCGGCATCACCTGCACCGCGCTGCTGGGCCACTACGCCGCGATCGGCGAGAAGAAGGTCAACGCCCTGACCCTGCTGGTGAGCGTGCTGGACACCACCCTGGACAGCGACGTGGCGCTGTTCGTCAATGAACAAACGCTCGAATCCGCCAAGCGCCACTCCTACCAGGCCGGGGTGCTGGAGGGTCGCGACATGGCGAAAGTCTTCGCCTGGATGCGCCCTAACGACCTGATCTGGAATTACTGGGTCAACAACTACTTGCTCGGTAACGAGCCGCCGGTTTTCGACATCCTGTTCTGGAACAACGACACCACGCGATTGCCCGCCGCATTCCACGGCGACCTGATCGAGCTGTTCAAAAGTAATCCACTGATCCGGCCAAATGCACTGGAAGTGTGCGGCACGCCGATCGACCTGAAACAGGTCACTGCGGACATCTTTTCCCTGGCGGGCACCAACGACCACATTACCCCGTGGAAGTCCTGCTACAAGTCGGCGCAATTGTTCGGCGGCAAAGTTGAGTTCGTGCTGTCCACCAGCGGGCATATCCAGAGCATTCTGAACCCGCCGGGCAACCCGAAATCGCGCTACATGACCAGCGTCGAGATGCCGGTCAAGGCCGAGGACTGGCAAGAAAACTCTACCAAACACACCGACTCCTGGTGGCTGCATTGGCAGGCATGGCAAGCCGAACGCTCGGGCAAGTTGAAGAAAGCCCCGGCCAGTTTGGGCAACAAGGCCTACCCAGCCGGTGAAGCTGCTCCAGGCACCTATGTGCATGAGCGGTAACTGACACACCCCACCCCACTGTAGGAGCGAGCTTGCTCGCGATGGACGTTAACGATAACGCGTGCTGCCTGGTTAACGCGTTGACCTCACGTTTTTCGCGAGCAAGCTCGCTCCTACAGGGGATTTGGGATGAATTAACCCACAGGGCTTGAAGCATGCCGCAACCGTTCATTTTTCGTACCGTCGACCTGGATGGCCAGACCCTCCGCACGGCGGTACGCCCCGGCAAGCCTCACTTGACGCCCTTGCTGATTTTCAACGGCATCGGCGCCAACCTGGAGCTGGTGTTTCCGTTCATCGCGGCGCTGGACCCGGACCTGGAAGTCATCGCTTTCGACGTACCCGGTGTCGGCGGCTCATCGACGCCGAATCTACCGTACCGCTTTCCGGGCCTGGCGAAACTCACGGCGCGGATGCTCGACTACCTCGACTACGGGCGAGTCAACGTGATCGGCGTGTCCTGGGGTGGCGCCCTCGCTCAGCAGTTCGCTTACGACTATCCCGAGCGCTGCAAAAAGCTGGTGCTGGCGGCCACGGCGGCCGGTGCGGTGATGGTGCCGGGCAAACCCAAGGTGCTGTGGATGATGGCCAGCCCACGGCGCTATATCCAGCCCTCGCATGTGATCCGTATTGCGCCGATGATTTATGGGGGTGCGTTCCGGCGCGATCCAACCCTGGCAGCGAGCCACGCGGCAAAAGTGCGCTCGGCGGGCAAGCTCGGTTACTACTGGCAGCTGTTCGCCGGCCTTGGCTGGACCAGCATTCACTGGCTGCACAAGATCCATCAACCAACGCTGGTACTGGCCGGCGACGATGATCCGCTGATCCCGTTGATCAACATGCGCCTGCTGGCCTGGCGGATTCCCAATGCTCAGTTGCACATCATCGATGACGGGCATCTGTTCCTGATTACCCGGGCCGAAGCGGTGGCACCGATCATCATGAAATTCCTTGAGGAAGAACGGCAGCGCGCGGTAATGCATCCGCATCCGGCGCCATTGGGCGGTTAACCAGCCCTACAGCGCTTGGCAGGACGCCGCGCCGCGCAACAACCCGTTACAGCGTCTATGGTGTTCTGGTTCGGTGTATTTGTATTTGGCCTGAAGACGAAGGAGTGTGGATTCATGCGCGAAAAACCAGCGAGGGAGTTTTTACCGACTCCCGCCGCGTTCATCAACGCACAAAGTGCGATTACCGGCTTGCGCGGTCGGGATCTGTTGACGACCCTGCGCAGTGTTGCCGCCCATGGTTTGCGCAACCCGGTGCACAGCGCCCGACACGCCCTGAAGCTGGGCGGTCAATTGGGCCGCGTGCTGTTGGGCGAAACCCTGCACCCGACCAACCCGCAGGACAATCGCTTTGCCGATCCGGCGTGGAGCCTCAACCCATTTTATCGCCGCAGTTTGCAGGCCTACCTGAGTTGGCAGAAACAGGTAAAAAGCTGGATCGACGAGAGCTCCATGAGCCCGGACGATCGCGCCCGCGCCCACTTCGCTTTCGCCTTGCTCAATGACGCCGTGTCGCCGTCCAACAGCCTGCTCAACCCGCTGGCGATCAAGGAGCTCTTCAACTCTGGCGGCAACAGCCTGGTGCGCGGACTCGGCCATCTGGTGGACGACTTCCTGCACAACGACGGCCTGCCGCGACAAGTTACCAAACATGCTTTCGAAGTCGGCAAAACGGTTGCAACCACCACCGGTTCCGTAGTGTTTCGCAATGAACTGCTGGAGTTGATCCAGTACAAACCGATGAGCGAAAAGCAGTATTCCAAACCCCTGTTGGTGGTGCCGCCACAGATCAACAAGTACTACATTTTCGACCTGAGCCCTGGCAACAGCTTCGTCCAGTTCGCCCTGAAAAACGGCCTGCAAACCTTCATGATCAGTTGGCGCAACCCGGATGTGCGTCACCGCGAATGGGGACTGTCGACGTACGTTGAAGCCGTGGAAGAAGCGATGAATGTGTGCCGGGCGATCACCGGCGCTCGGGAAGTGAACTTGATGGGCGCCTGCGCTGGCGGGCTGACCATTGCCGCGCTGCAAGGCCATTTGCAGGCCAAGCGGCAACTGCGGCGGGTGTCCAGCGCGACGTACCTGGTGAGCCTGCTCGACAGTCAGATGGACAGCCCCGCAACGCTCTTCGCCGACGAACAAACCCTGGAGGCGGCCAAGCGTCGCTCCTATCAGAAGGGCGTGCTGGACGGTCGCGACATGGCCAAGGTCTTCGCCTGGATGCGTCCCAACGATTTGATCTGGAGCTACTTCGTCAACAACTACCTGCTCGGCAAGGAGCCTCCGGCGTTCGACATCCTCTACTGGAACAACGACAGCACGCGTCTGCCGGCAGCGCTCCACGGCGATCTGCTGGACTTCTTCAAGCACAACCCGCTGAGCCACCCTGGCGGACTTGAAGTGTGTGGCACGCCGATCGACTTGCAGAAGGTCACGGTCGACAGCTTCAGCGTGGCCGGCATCAACGACCACATCACGCCATGGGATGCGGTGTATCGCTCGACGCTGCTGCTGGGGGGTGAGCGGCGCTTCGTGCTGTCCAACAGTGGCCATGTGCAGAGCATTCTCAACCCGCCCAGCAACCCTAAAGCCAATTATGTCGAGAGCACGAAACTGAGCGGCGATCCACGGGCCTGGTACTACGACGCCAAGCAAGTCGACGGTAGCTGGTGGACGCAATGGCTGAGCTGGATTCAGGAGCGCTCAGGCGCACAAAAGGAAACGCTGATGACACTCGGCAACCAGAACTACCCACCGCAGGAGGCTGCGCCCGGGACTTACGTGCGCGTGCGCTGAACCTTAAAACGCCGCAGCCAGCCTCCAATCTGTAGGAGCGAGCTTGCTCGCGATGGACGTTAACGATAACGCGTGCTGCCTGGTCAACCGCGCTCTCCTTTCGTTTTTCGCGAGCAAGCTTGCTCCTACAGGTACGGGCCGATTGGCCGTGGCATGACCTGATCATTAAGAAGACTGGATGAAAACCCGCGACCGGATCCTCGAATGTGCCCTGCAGTTGTTCAACCAGAAGGGCGAACCGAACGTTTCCACCATGGAAGTTGCTAACGAAATGGGCATCAGCCCGGGCAATCTCTACTACCACTTTCACGGCAAGGAGCCGCTGATTCTGGGACTGTTCGAGCGCTTCCAGAGCGAATTGACGCCACTGCTTGATCCGCCATCCGATGTGGAATTGGCACCGGACGATTACTGGCTGTTCCTGCACCTGATCGTCGAGCGCCTGGCCCATTACCGATTTCTGTTCCAGGACTTGTCGAACCTGGCCGGGCGTCTGCCGAAACTGGCCAAGGGCATACGCAATCTGCTCAATGCCCTGAAGCGCACTTTGGCTTCATTGCTGGCACGGCTGAAGACCCAGGGGCAGATGGTCAGCGACACCCAGGCGTTGGGGCAGTTGGTGGAACAGATCACCATGACGCTGCTGTTCTCGTTGGACTATCAACGAATTCTGGATCGTGAAGGTGAGGTAAGGCTGGTGGTTTACCAGATCATGATGCTGGTGGCACCGCACTTGCTGCCGCCGATCAAGGTGGCGACGGAGCAGATGGCTTTGCAGTATCTCGAAGAGCATTAAGATCAAAAGATCGCAGCCTGCGGCAGCTCCTACAGGTGTACGCAATCCCCTGTAGGAGCTGCCGAAGGTTCGGGCCGCGTTCGGACGATCTTTTGACTGACAACTCAATCCTCAAACAAAAACGCCCGACCTTTGCAGGCCGGGCGTTTTTTTAAGCCCTGAAATCAGGACTGACTGGTTGGCGTCGATGGAGCTGGCGCGGCAGTCGGGGTCACAGCAGGGGTCGGTGCAGCAGCAGAGTTGGTTGTGCTGACCGGGGTTGGTGCCGGGTTGGCGGCAGCCACTGCTGGTTTTGGTGCAGCGGCTTTCGGCGCTGCCGGTTTTTTCACAGCGGGCTTCTTCGCTGCGGCAGGTTTTGCCGCTGGCTTGGCCGCTGCGGTTTTGGCTGCGGGCTTGGCAGCAGGTTTTGCTGCTGCTTTTGCCGCAACCGGTTTGGCGGCTGGCTTGGCTGCTGCAGGTTTAGCTGCGGCAGTTTTGGCTGCTGGTTTAGCGGCAACCTTGGCCAGTGGCTTGGCGGTGCTTTTGGTGGCTGGTTTAGCAGCAGCCGGTTTGGCCGCCGCGGTCTTCGCCGCAACAGGCGCAACCTTGGCACCGGTGAGTTTTTCAATTTGCTTGGTCAGGGTATCGACCTTGCTGTGCAGCGCTTTGACTTCGTTGCGGCTCGGTACGCCCAGGCGCGAAATGGCGCTGTTCAGGCGCTTGTCGAAAGCCCCTTCCAACTCATCCCACTTGCCCAGCGCACGGTCTTTCACGCCAGAGATGCGCGACTTGGCCGACGAAGCGGAGTCCTTGGCGGCATCGACTTTTTTGCCCACAGCGCTCTTGGTGAGCTTCTCGGCTTTCTCGCCGTCTTTAACCAATGTATCGAAGAGCTTGCTGCCGTCAGTGTCGATCTTCGAGTACACGCCTAAACCAGCCAGCCAGATTTTGCGGGAGTAGTCTTCGACTTTCCCGATCCACGAGCTGCCTTCTTTTTCGGTGTTCTTTTTACCAGCCATCCCGTTCTCCTTAAGATTTACGCGCGACGCGTTCGAGCAATGCCGTCAGCTCATCGAGCTTGGCAGAAAGTGTCTCAACGTCATGTTTAGACGGAATGCCGATACGATTCAAGGCACTTGCGACACGCGAGTCAAAAGCCTTCTCGACCTTGTCGAGTTGAAGTTCGACCTTGCCTTTGAAAGTGCTCACTTCACTCTTGGCTTCATCGATCTCGGCATTAGCCGCTTCAAGTTTCTCGGCAACTACTTTTTTGCCTTCAGTTTCAACAGCTTGACCCGCTTTGATCAACTCTTGAAAGTAGTCGCTGCCCTCTTGACCGACCTTGGTGTAGGCACCCAGGCCTGCCAGCCAGATCTTGCGGGCGTAGGATTTGACGTCGCCCAGAGCAGTGGTCGATGCGTCGATTTTTTTCTTCAAAATAACTTTGGCCATGGTGCACCTCACGCGCAGAAGGTTTGAGGAACTGCCCGCGAAAGTGTCGGGCTCAGGCACAAAGTAGGGAGAATAATTAGAAACGGCACCCTAACAACTGACATGAATCCGTGGCGCCCCTTAGAAAAGATCGCAGCCTCGTTTCACTCGACAGCTCCTACAGGTGTACACCGCCGCTCTCTGTAGGAGCTGTCGAGTGAAACGAGGCTGCGATCTTTTCGGTATCAGGCCAACGCTTTATCAAGGGCCTTTTCGATTTCCGATTTGATCGTGCCGCTCATGGCGGACATCAACAGGCCCAGTTCGACATCGACCTTGATCGAATTTTCGCCCACATGCACCGCGCCTTTAACACCGGATCGCTTGAGGTTGAGGGTGTCACCGGACCACTGCGGCTCCAGGCCATATTGATCGGACAGTTTCTGCGCCAACTTGTCGGCCTTTTCGCGGGCCGCTTCCTTACCCAGGCCGTGGGCACGTTCAACACTAATACGGGCCATCGAATGACTCCTGTTTTATGAATACTTTCCTGAAGCATCTTGACCGTCTGTGCGGCAAAACGTCCCGGCGGTTGCCTATCTTACCTTCAGCCTTGCCAAGACAAAGCAGGCCACCGGGATTAGAATGTCCCGCATTCTCTTCTGGTGACAGCGATATGACTGATCAGCGCAAAGGCAGCGATGCCGAACCCACCACTCACTTCGGTTTCAAAAACGTTCCGGAAAGCCAAAAAGCGGAAAAAGTTGCTGAAGTGTTCCATTCGGTAGCCGCCAAGTACGACTTGATGAACGACCTCCTGTCGGGCGGCATGCACCGTCTGTGGAAGCGTTTCGCGATCGAACTGTCGGGCGTGCGCACGGGCAACCGGGTGCTGGACATCGCCGGCGGCACGGGCGACCTGACCAAGAAGTTCTCGCACCTCGTGGGCCCGACCGGCCAAGTGGTGTTGGCCGACATCAACGAATCCATGCTCAAGGTCGGTCGTGACCGCCTGCTGGACCTGGGTGTCGCCGGCAACGTTGAGTTCGTTCAGGCCGACGCTGAAAAGCTGCCGTTCCCGGACAACCATTTCGACTGCGTGACCATCGCCTTCGGCTTGCGCAACGTCACCCACAAAGAAGACGCCCTGCGCTCGATGCTGCGCGTGCTGAAACCGGGCGGCCGTTTGCTGGTGCTGGAGTTTTCCAAGCCGACCAACGCGCTGATGTCCAAAGCCTACGATGCCTACTCGTTCGCCTTCATGCCGCTGATGGGCAAGCTGATCACCAACGACTCGGAAAGCTATCGCTACCTGGCCGAATCGATCCGCATGCACCCGAATCAGGAAACCCTGAAGTCAATGATGGTCGAAGCCGGTTTCGACCGGGTGACCTATCACAACATGACCGCAGGCATTGTCGCCTTGCACCGTGGTATCAAACCCTGATGTTGCTGGCCGGCCTGCTTGCCAGCGTTGAACTCGGCCTGAACCGGGTGCTGCGTCTCGACAGCACGGCGCTGCCGCGGCTGGCGCATTTGAGTGGCAAAGTGATTGCCGTCGATTGCCGCAGCCCGGCTCTACAGCTGTTCATCCTGCCCAGCGACGAAGGCTTGATGCTCGCCTCCCAGTGGGAAACCGGCGCCGACTGCACCTTGCGTGCACCGGCCTCGAGCCTGTTGAAACTGGCGATGAGCAAGGACAAGACCTCGGTCCTCCACGCGCCTGAAGTCGAACTCGACGGCGACAGCGGCGTGCTGCTGGAACTGGCGGCTATCCTTCAGGACCTCGAACTGGACTGGGAATACGAACTCTCGCGCGTGCTCGGCCCAGTCGCTACGCAACTGGTCGGCGGTCACCTGCGCAGCCGCGCACGCTGGTATCAGCAGGGGTTCGCCAGCCTGAATCAAAACCTGGGCGAATACCTGGCCGAAGAATCGCGCACCCTCGTCGGTCAGCGCGAAGCCGAAGCCCGTTTCAGTGAACTGGACCAGATCAAACTCGATCTGGAACGTCTCGAGGCGCGTTTCGAGCGCCTTTCCCGATCCCTCGACCCAAGCGATAACGCATGAAGCTGCTTGCCGTCCGCCGTTTGTTGCGCATCCAGCGCGTTGTGATTCGCTACCGCCTCGATGACCTGCTGTTCGCCCTGCCGCTGCCGTGGTTTTTGCTGGCGCTGCGCTACGCCTTGCCGTGGCGCTGGTTCCCGCGCAAGACGCTGGACCTGAGCCGTGGCGCGCGTTTGCGCCTGGCGTTGCAGGACCTGGGACCGATTTTCATCAAGTTCGGGCAGATTCTGTCCACCCGCCGCGACCTGCTGCCGGAAGACATCGCCGATGAGCTGATGAAGTTGCAGGACCGGGTGCCGCCATTCGACTCGCAAGTGTCGGTCAAGCTGATCGAAGAGCAGCTGGGCAAAAAGATCAGCGAAGTCTTCAGTCGTTTCGACGTTGAACCGCTGGCCTCGGCCTCGGTGGCGCAGGTGCACGCCGCGCAACTGAAAACCGGCGAAGAAGTGGTGGTGAAAGTCATCCGCCCGGGCCTGAAGCCGATCATCGCCCAAGACCTGGCGTGGTTGTTCATCCTCGCCCGCGCCGCCGAAAAGCTCTCGGCCGACGCGCGTCTGCTGCACCCGGTGGACGTGGTCCAGGACTACGAAAAAACCATCTACGACGAACTCGACCTGCTGCGCGAGGCGGCCAACGCCAGCCAGTTGAAGCGCAACTTCGAAGGTTCACCGCTGCTGTACGTACCGCAGGTCTATTGGGACTGGTGCCGGCCGAAAGTGCTGGTGATGGAGCGCATCTACGGGATACAGGTCACCGATCTGACCACCCTGGCCGACCAGCGCACCGACATGAAAATGCTTGCCGAGCGCGGCGTGGAAATCTTCTTCACCCAAGTGTTCCGCGACAGCTTCTTCCACGCCGACATGCACCCCGGCAACATCTTCGTCAGCACCGTCAACCCGTGGAGCCCGCAATACATTGCGATCGACTGCGGCATCGTTGGCAGCCTGACGCCGGAAGACCAGGATTACCTGGCGCGCAACCTGTTCGCGTTTTTCAAGCGCGATTACCGCCGCGTCGCGCAGCTGCACATCGACTCCGGCTGGGTGCCAGCGGAAACCAAACTCAACGAATTTGAAGCGGCCATCCGGACGGTCTGCGAGCCGATCTTCGAAAAACCGTTGAAAGATATTTCCTTCGGCCAGGTGCTGATGCGCCTGTTCCAGACCGCTCGACGCTTCAATATGGAAGTGCAGCCGCAACTCGTGTTGCTGCAAAAAACCCTGCTGAACATCGAAGGCCTGGGCCGTCAGCTGTACCCGGAACTCGATCTGTGGAACACCGCCCAGCCGTTCCTCGAGCGCTGGATGCGTGAACGTGTCAGCCCCAAAGCCTTGCTCGGCAACGTGCAAAGTCAGTTTGAACAGCTGCCGCACCTGGCCAACATGGCCCGCGACCTGCTCGAACGCATGTCCCATCCCCACGCTTACGAGGCGCCACCCCCGTGGCATCGACGCCGGGACGACTGGTTCCTGCGGCTGCTTGGCACCGCTCACCTGGCGGGCGGCGCAATACTGGCCGCGGGCGGGCCGCTGAACGAACTGGCTTACTGGCCGGCCGGAATCATGATGGCCGTCGGTTTGTATCTGGTCGTTCGCCGATAGCCAGTTGTGCTGCGTACTGGCACACTGTTTCAACGTTGGACCTGACTAATGAAGTGTCGGGCCCGCTGTCGGAGTCGAAGATGAAAAACTGGCTGGACGAGATCAAGTGGGACGCCAATGGCCTGGTGCCGGCAATTGCCCAGGATCACAAGACCGGGCGCGTCCTGATGATGGCCTGGATGAACCGCGAAGCGCTGGAACTGACAGCTGCCGAGAACCGCGCTATTTACTGGTCGCGCTCCCGTGGCAAGCTGTGGCGCAAGGGTGAAGAGTCCGGCCACGTGCAGATTTTGCATGAGATGCGCCTGGACTGTGACGCCGACGTGATCATCCTGATGGTCGAGCAAATCGGCGACATCGCTTGCCATACTGGCCGCCAGAGCTGCTTCTATCGTGTCTTCGAGAACGGCGACTGGAAAACCGTCGATCCGGTTCTGAAAGATCCGCACGCTATCTATTCCCCAGGACACACACATGAGTGACACTCTGACCCGTCTGGCCCAAGTGCTGGAAGAGCGAAAAGGCGCCGCCGCCGATAGCTCGTATGTCGCCAGCCTGTACCACAAGGGCTTGAACAAGATTCTGGAAAAAGTCGGCGAAGAGTCGGTCGAAACCATCATTGCCGCCAAGGATGCCGCCATCAGCGGCGACTGCAGCGATGTGATCTACGAAACCGCCGATTTGTGGTTCCACAGCATGGTCATGCTCGCCCAACTGGGGCAGCATCCACAGGCTGTACTTGATGAATTGGACCGTCGTTTCGGTCTGTCCGGACACGCCGAGAAAGCCTCGCGCCCGTCCGCCTGAACAATTATTAGAGAGGAGCAGCAACATGGGCATTTTTGACTGGAAACACTGGATCGTCATTCTGGTTGTTGTCGTACTGGTGTTCGGCACCAAGAAACTGAAAAACCTCGGCACTGACGTGGGCGAAACGATCAAGGGCTTTCGCAAAGCCATGAACGATGAAGAAAAGCCAGTCGACCCGACGGTGACCCCGGCCCAACCGGTTCCGCCTGTTCAGCCACAAGCCACACAGTCCGTGAACCAGCCGCACACCATCGACGTGCAGGCACAAAAAGTCGAAGAGCCGATCCGCAAAGACGTGTGAGCACTGACTAATGTTTGGTATCAGCTTCTCTGAACTGCTGCTCGTCGGCCTTGTTGCCCTGCTGGTCCTGGGCCCCGAGCGTCTGCCGGGTGCTGCGCGCACCGCCGGCCTGTGGGTCGGGCGTCTGAAGCGCAGTTTCAACGCGATCAAACAGGAAGTTGAACGTGAAATCGGTGCCGACGAGATTCGTCGGCAACTGCATAACGAGCACATTCTGTCCTTGGAGCAGGAGGCGCGGAAGATCTTCACGCCGACTCAGCAGGAAGCCACACCGGTACAAACGGTCGAACCGGTGGCTGAGCAGACGATTCATGCTCCAGCCGCCGAGCCGGCACCTGTTATAGCGGCAGCGGAACCTGCACCCGCTGTTGCAACGACGCCGGTTGAACCTCTTACACCTGCGGCTGCGCCTGTTGCGCCGGCCCCTCACGACCCAACATTGCCGCCGCGAGCCCCATGAGCGATCTCCCTGAAAACGACCAGCACATGCCGCTGGTTTCGCACCTCACCGAGTTGCGTACCCGTCTGCTGCGCTGTGTAGCGGCGATTTTCATCATCTTTGCCGGGTTGTTCGCCTTCACCCAGCAAATCTACACCTTCGTCTCCACGCCGCTGCGCGCGTACCTGCCCGCCGGCGCGACGATGATCGCCACCGACGTGTCGTCGCCGTTCCTGACGCCACTGAAGCTGACCATGATGGTCTCGCTGTTCCTGGCGATTCCGGTGATCTTGCATCAAATCTGGGGCTTCATCGCACCGGGTCTGTACAAGCATGAGAAGCGCATTGCGGTGCCCTTGCTGATGTCCAGCATCGTGCTGTTCTACACCGGCATGGCGTTCGCCTATTACCTGGTGTTCCCGCTGATCTTCAAGTTCTTCGCCTCCGCCACCCCGGCCGGCGTGGAAATGATGACCGACATTACCAGTTACCTCGATTTCGTCATGACCCTGTTTTTTGCCTTCGGCGTGGCGTTCGAGATACCGGTGGCCGTGGTGCTGCTGGTGTGGATTGGCGTGGTCGACGTCAAGTACCTGAAGAAAATCCGCCCCTATGTAGTGATCGGTTGCTTTGTGGTCGGCATGATCCTGACGCCACCGGACATCTTCTCGCAGACCTTGCTGGCCGTCCCGATGTGGCTGCTGTTTGAAATCGGCGTGCTGTTCGGCGGCTTGATCACCAAGCGCGGCGAGCACCCGGACGACCAACCGGCCGACGATCACAACGACCAGCCGCCAGCGACCCAGCCGTGAATGTGTTGCTCCTCGAAGAGGCTGACTTCATTACGGCCGACAGGGCGATCCTGCGCGATCGCCGGTTGACCCACATGCAGGAAGTTCACCGTTCGGTTGTCGGCGATAGCCTGCGAGTCGGACGAATTGGCGGCCTGATGGGCTCTGCGCAATTGGTGCGTCTGGAGGCCGACGAAGCCGAGCTGCGCGTCACCCTCGACCAACCGCCACCGGCCAAGCTGCCGCTGACCCTGGTACTGGCCCTGCCAAGGCCGAAAATGCTGCGCAGGGTGTTTCAAACCGTGGCGGCCATGGGTGTGCCGCGCATCGTGCTGGTGAACAGCTATCGCGTCGAGAAGAGCTTCTGGCAAACCCCGTTTCTCGAGCCCGAGGCCATCCGCGAGCAGTTGATCCTCGGTCTCGAACAGGCGCGGGACAGCGTGCTGCCGGAGATTGTCATCGAAAAGCGTTTCAAACCCTTCGTGGAAGACCGTCTACCGGCAATTACCGAAGGCACCCTCGGCCTGGTCGGCCACCCCGGCAATTACCCGCCGTGCCCTCGTGGCCTGGACGAACCGGTGACCCTGGCCATCGGCCCCGAGGGCGGCTGGATCCCCTACGAAATCGAGCTGCTGGGCAAATCCGGCCTGCAACCGGTGCAGCTGGGCGAGCGCATCCTGCGGGTCGAAACCGCGGTCACCGCACTCCTGGCCCGCCTGTTCTAACACCGCCGCGCCTGCTGGCCCGGCATTTCTGACCCGCATCTCCCTGTGTAGGAGCTGCCGCAGGCTGCGATCTTTTGACCTTGATCTTTGTCGATCTCACAACCGCCAGGATCAAAAGATCGCAGCCTGCGGCAGCTCCTACAGATTCTCGCCTGCCTGCCGATACAACTCCCATAAAACCAATGTGTGGTCCGAGGGAGTTGCAGCATGTACCGATGGCTAGCCGAGAATCTGGGAAACGTCAGCGTCAATCGTAAACTGGGTATCGGTTTTGGTCTGGTGCTGCTTTTAACCTTGTTGATCACCTTCACCGGCTGGACCGGCCTGAGTGGCGTGATCAATCGCGGCGATAAGCTGGGCTTCATTTCCAGCGTCACTGAGCTGACCAAAGACCTGCGCATCGCCCGCCTCGATTACGAAATGCGTCGCGGCGAACAGGGCCCCGGCACCGTCAACGATCTGCTCGGCCAACTCGATGCAGGCCTGCAAACCGCCCGCAAGATGATCGAGCAACCCGCCGAAGTGGCGATGATCGATCAGCAATTGGCCGCCGTCAGTCAGTACAGACAAGCCTTTACCGCCATGACCCAGGCCGGTGCGAACCGCGAAGATGCTCGCAGCAAACTCGGCGCCACCGCCGATAACGCCGTGGCACGCGTGGCTGAAGTCGAGAAATCCATGCTGCAAGGCGACAGCATCGCCCAGTTCAACAGCGTGATCGACCTGAGCAAACTGATCCAGCAAGCGCGCTTCCAGGTTCGCGGCTACACCTACAGCGGCAAGACCGAGGCCGAACAACCCGCGCTGGACGCCATCGACAACGCCCTGAAAAACATCGAAAGCCTGCCGGCCAAACTGCCGGAACAACACCTCGCCAACCTGCAACAGGCCACCGACTCGCTCAAGGCCTATCGCGCTGCCGTCAGCCAATATCGTGATTCCCAAGTGGCGAGCGCCGCTGCCCTCAAACGCATGGCCGAGCAAGGCGACATCCTGCTCGACGTCAGTAAAAAACTGATCGCCTCGCAAACCAACGTTCGCGATAGCGACGCCGCCAGCGCCCGGAATATGCTGCTGCTGGCCACTGCCCTGGCACTCGCTTTTGGCATCCTCGCCGCCTGGGCCATCACTCGCCAGATCGTGATCCCCCTGAGCCAGACCCTCAAAGTCGCCGAACGAGTCGCGGCGGGTGACCTCACCCTCAACCTTATCTCCGAACGCCGCGACGAACTCGGTCAGCTCCAGCGTGCCATGCAGAGCATGACCCTGGGCCTGCGCGAACTGATCGGCGGCATCAGCGATGGCGTCACGCAAATCGCCAGCGCCGCCGAAGAGTTGTCGGCCGTCACCGAGCAAACCAGCGCTGGGGTCAACAGCCAGAAAGTCGAGACCGACCAAGTGGCCACTGCGATGAACGAAATGACGGCCACCGTGCAAGAAGTCGCGCGCAACGCCGAAGAAGCTTCCGAAGCCGCCGTCGCCGCTGACCAGCAGGCCCGCGAAGGCGACAAAGTGGTAGGCGAAGCCATCGCCCAGATCGAACGCCTGGCGCTGGAAGTCGGCAATTCCACCGAAGCCATGGGGCAGCTCAAACGCGAAAGCGACAAGATCGGCAGCGTGCTCGACGTGATCAAGTCCGTCGCCCAACAAACCAACCTGCTAGCCCTCAACGCCGCCATCGAAGCCGCCCGTGCCGGCGAAGCAGGGCGCGGTTTTGCGGTGGTTGCCGACGAAGTCCGCAGCCTGGCCCAGCGCACCCAGAAGTCGACCGAAGAGATCGAAGAGCTCATCGTCGGCCTGCAAACCGGCACCCAACAAGTCGCAACCATCATGGACAACAGCCGCAGCCTCACCGACAGCAGCGTCGAGCTGACCCGTCGCGCTGGCGGCTCGCTGGAAAGCATCACCCGCACCGTGTCGGCGATCCAGGCGATGAACCAGCAGATTGCTGCGGCGGCCGAACAGCAGAGCGCGGTGGCGGAAGAGATCAACCGCAGCGTGCTTAACGTGCGTGATGTGTCCGAGCAGACCTCGGCCGCCAGCGAAGAAACGGCGGCCTCCAGTGTTGAACTGGCGCGGTTGGGGACGCATCTGCAGATGCTGGTGAATAAGTTTAAGACTGGCTTACCTATGTAATAGGTGGCTCCAAAACTCTCTGAAAGCAACTTGCATTGCTAGCTGGTTATTGGCCAACTGTAATGCAAGCCTGCATGCCGTGCCGGTTAACTGAAAACCGTCCTGGGTTTATGTGTGACTCAACCTCCAATACTGTCGAAGCGATTAAAGAATCGATAAACAATTAGAACAACTCCATAGAACGCAAGGTTCACACCTGATATAAACGTCAAGACGAAAAAAGTTGCTCCATTGTAGAGAGCGTCCAGTGCGACGGACGCGAACACAACCATGGGCAACGTTACGGCAAGTACATACAACAACACTTTCGAGTAAAAATTGGCAGGTAACAACGCAAACGTAAAAATCGACGAGTGAATGTAATCCACCGGCAAGTCGCGCTGAGTGATAAACGAGAAGGAACTCAGAGCCAATATAAATGTGATACTGGCAACAACCCCGGTTAATAGAGCCAGCAGATAAAGCGCAGTATTATGAATGCTAACGAAGAAAGGGGAAAATTCAATTTTGCCTGAAAAAATGCATATAATTATCAAAAGCGCTGCAACGACCAGGTAATAAACCTGACACCATCTAAATAAGATTAATACAAGCAAATTAATAGGCCGCACCAATAGCGCATCCACTCTTCCTTGCGTTAGTTGTCGAAAAAACCCCGAAATTGCCGAGCTTAAAAAATTTACAAGCAAGCCTCCCACGGCATAAGTCATAAAGAATATCATCAGCCAGTTAGCATCTTGTTTGTCCGTTATCACTAACGAGTTGATCACATCAAAAAAAACGAACTGGAGACTGTAGAGCGTAAGAAGTGCCAATATCCCACCCAGAAAATTTGCTTTGTAGCGGGCTTCTTCTTTGATCGAATTTTTAATCAAGTCCACTATATGCATTTTAGCCTCCTGCTCCTGAATACCTGTTACAGGCGTGCTTAAACGTAATCTTATAAGCCACCCACATAAACGCAAACCAAGCAATGTAAAGGCAACCCAGTTCCACAAGCAATCCCACGCTTGGACGCAACAGGAACTCAGCCGGCCCACTTATAATCAGCCTGAATGGGTTATATCGCATGAGAGGTTGGAGGTAGTCTGGCCAATAAGCGATGGGTAATAACGTTCCGCCAATGACGCTTGCCATAATGACTTGAAAACTGAGCGTCATATCGGGTCGAGTCAGCCAAAATGTAGAAAGGGATAATAGAAATCCGAGCATAAAACAAAACAGCAAATTGGCGAGACTCAACATAATGAACCCCAGGACGCCGCTCCACTCACCGCCCGACAAAATTACATATATGGCGATTAGCAAGACAGGAACGTAATAAAGAATGCTTTCGCCTAGAAAAACGAATAGATTGTAGGTGAAGTAGTTGACGGGCTTCACAAAGATGCCTTCCAACTGCCCTTCATGCACATGTGTCGACACCCTGACGATTAAATCGTAAGTGTTATTCAGGCGATTGAGTGCCAGCACGGCGACATAATATAAATAGGTTTCTTCCAGGCTATATTGCGGTAACTGATCAGCGCTAGCCCCTTCGTACACAAAGCGCCAGATTGCGAACTGGATAAAAAAAGGAACGCCAGTAGCGATGACCAGATCCGTGATCAACATGGACCTGTCTCTGTACACCGAAAGCAGACCCGCTTGCACAAGTTTTAAGTAAGCAGAACTATTCACAAATCACTCACTTGACCAAGACTTGAAAAGGTTAACTACGTTACTCTCAAAATCCATCGGCGAAACTTCCAAATCGTAAATACCATCATTAAACATATCGAAAACCGCCCCAAGCAAAACCTTAGGTACCAAATAAGTCAAATGAGTCTGGCCATCGTTAAGAAGGCTTATATTATGGAACGCTTTGATGGCCTCTTTGAATCGGGATAGACCGACTTCGCCTAGTGTCAAATCTTGCATGGAAACGCTTAATTTTATGTTAGCTTTGAAATTTGCGCTAAGTTCACGCATTGACCCGTCGAAACGAATTTTCCCTTTGTCGATGATGATGGCATCGTCACAGCACGACTCGATATCACCCAAATCATGACTGGTAAGGAATACCGAAAGATCGCTTTCCTTACGTTTGTAATTTAAATATTTTCGTATCTCATACTTCGATGTAACATCTAGCCCCACTGTCGGCTCATCCAAAAATATAAGCTCTGGAGAATGCAGAAGGTTCAACGTCAGTTCACATTTGACACGTTCTCCCAAGCTGAGATTGCGCACGGGCTTGTGAATGACCTTACCCAGGTTCAGCGCATCGGTTAACTCGGAAAGCCGTTTTTTATAATCAGCATCTTTAATTTTGTAAATCTCTTTATACGTATCGAGACTCGTTTTAACTGGTAAATCCCACCACAATGACGTCTTATGACCAAATACAACACCAATTCTATGCAGAAATTTTTTTTCTCGAAGGGCAGGATTATGACCCAAAACCCTCACGGTGCCGGAGGTCGGCTTCTGGATCCCACATAAAATCTTTATTAAGCTAGATTTACCCGCGCCATTAGGCCCTATGAAACCAACCGCCGCACCTTTAGGCACCGTGAAATTTATGGCAGTTAACGCTTGATACGGCACATAGTTTGGCTTCACCAGTTGTTTGCACCAAGCCGCCACGCCGACTGTCTCTTTAGCCAAGTAATAGCTTTTTTCGACCGCCGTTAAATCAATCAAATTATTCATCTTGATGTTTAGTTTCCAAGTCAAGCACCGACAGCTCAATGAGTTTAATGACAGTCTCTGAATAATTAATTTTCCGCAAAAAACCCTTCCTCCATTATTCCATTTGCAATTCGAAAGTAACGAGTTCCGACATTTTGGACGAATCTGACGTCGTGTGAGACCATTATTGCGGCTGGATTAAGACGCTGAATTTCGCTTTCCAAGAGTTCTTGAGAACTAATATCCAAATGATTAGTCGGCTCATCCAGAATCAAAAAATTCGGATTGGTCAAGCGAAGAGTTAATATGGCGAGACGAGCGCGCTCGCCGTAACTCAGTTGTGAGATTTTTTTCTGAGACTCCAAATAGGAAAATCCCGCAGACGCAACCCTATTGATCGATTGCTGATGATCAAGCCCAAAGCGAGCACTAATGAACTCTAGTATTCCAACTTCTAGCGGCAGTAAAGAAAGCGCTTGATCCAGAACACCCATTTTGACGGACGGACCGACCTGTATACCTTGAGCACCATCCACTATAGCTTTTAAAAAAACACTTTTACCGCAACCGTTGGCTCCTGAAATTATTAATCGATCGCCCCGGTTAATAACCAGTGATTTTATATAAAACAGAATTCTGCCACCAGGAGAATACAACGTAAGATCATCAATCTGCAAAATTTTTCTGGCGTTAAATTTTTCCATACCCAGAATTATCTCCCCGTTCATGGATACTGGCTTGTCGGACACTACTGCTTCAAGGCTCTTGATTTTCTTCTCTATTTTTTTAGCTTTTTGCAACGCCGTATCGCTATAGTGATTTACACCTAGCTGACGTTGGAAGCTGGCACTTTTTTTTAATCTTTGAATTCTATTATTGGCTTCAACTCTCGCGCACGCCAAAGCCTTTTGTTGTTCTAAAAATAGCTTTCTTGCCAACGTGAAAGAGAAATTAAAAAAACTGAAGCTTCTATCATGAAGAATTAAAGTACTCGACGTTACAGAGTCTAAAAAATCCCGGTTGTGACTAATCACTACAAAGGCAGGTACAACATTGCTGTCTCTAAGCAGACGAGTGAGATTCATTATGTGTGTCTGATCCAAATGATTCGTAGGCTCATCCAGCAACAATAGATCCGGCTCTAAGAGTACGGCTTTGGCAATCGCTAACATTTTTTTCCAGCCACCGCTCAACTGGCCGAAAGGCAAACTCCAATAACTATGCGGGAACCTGAACAACTCCAGCGCGCACTCCACTTTCCATTTGTCGCTAGCGAGATCCGTCAAGCAGTTTTCCAGGATCTGAAGTGCCGTAAGTTCGTCCCAGTTTTCGGGAAACCCTTGTTCTACATATTGAAAGCGCAGATTTTTAGAGTGAGCGACGCGGCCTTCATGGTCGTCCGAATATTTGGACATGATGCGCAACAGAGAGCTTTTTCCGGTACCGTTATCACCAATTATCCCCAATCTGTCCCCGCTATTTACGGACAAATGTAAATTTGAAAAAAGTCGCGCATCATTAAAAGATAAAGATACGTCTTCCAGCATTACCAGAGGCATAGTCAATCCAACTCCCACTCTCGCACAATGCTTCTACGCTTATACGATTTATGCTCCGGCAGAACATCAACTTCACGATGCAGAAGCGTAACTGCATAACCGAACAAGCCAGAAAGTCGTACGCGCAACAGAGTTAATATATCGACCATGTGTTTATGGGGAGAGCCCACATAATGAGTCAGCAGTTCTATTGTATCCGCGTTTTTTTGTATCAAACGGAACGACTCTAGCGTTTTGTCTGGTGTAATCAGTATATCGTCTACTGCCGCGAGAATAGACGCACTGGGTACAAGTTGATGGTCTCGAGTCCGGAAAGCGTCGTCTCTCCTACCGTTTATTTCCAAAAGCGAGGTAGCTGCACTGCCGCACGCACAGCGTGAGTGATCCGATACTTGCCGAGCGACATCGCCATGATCAAATCGGATCAATGGCATTAACTCATTGTTCAAATCCGTACACACAACGGTGCCAAAGCCGCTTTTATCTTTATCCACCACTTCCAGGTAAACACCATCTTCAACGACGTGGTACAAGCCATGAGTGCACTGCGTAGCAATCATTCCGATTTCCTCGGAGCTATACTCATCAAACACAGGAACGCCCAGCACCCTTGAATAGTAGTCTCTTTCTAGTTGTGTACTACTTTCAGAGTTCGTCAAAATCGCTTCGACCCCACACATTTTCAGTTCCGACTGATGCTGAAGTATTAGCGGCAAGTAGCTAGGCAATGTCACAAGCAGCCTCGGTCGCAAATGCAGCAAGTGCTCCCCTAAAGGTGTGCTTGAATGTAAATCTGGTAGTTGAAACGTTCTGTATTTCCCGTGTAGAGACGAGAAGGCCAGTCCGGCATGGTGCAGCATGTAAACCCAGTCATCTTCTTGCAAAGGCCGTTGCAAACACGAGTTATAAAAACGCATCACTTGCAGATGATCCAGAATTATATCGTCATCATCGCTATAAACAGTAAACGGCCTACCGCTAGAACCAGATGTCCGTGAGCTATTAGCGAATTCTAGAAATCCACAATCATTCACAATCGAACTGCTGTCGAAATTGTTAAGAAGAGCCTTGGTGACAATGGGGAGTTGTTCGAAATCGGACAAGCTCGCAATAGCACCCTCTTCGTAACCGCAAGCGCTATAAAGCTCGCGATAAAACACAACGCTTCTATACGCGTTATCAACCAAGCGTCTAATCTTTGATAACTGAAATTTTTTTAACTCGTCTCTCGATTTAAGCAAAAACTCAACCATCATGTCCGAATTTTTTGACCACAACTCCAACGCTTCACCTTGGAGGATATGGTTATCCGTTTTAGGCCTGAATGCTTGAACCGCCAATTTCTTGATCGGCAGTAAGTCACCGTATTCTAGCTGTGAACAATATATATTTTGCGAAGCAATAAATTGACTCACTGGAAGGCGTCCTGGTAAAGGGTAGGAGTTATTGATACTTTTGCAATTAATCAAATCAACTAAAATTTTACAATTTAACTTCATTCGTGTTTAGAGCTGACTTTCCTTACTCATACATCTATGCGTGACTTATGGCAGTGCCAATGCCAGTGCCATTTATTTGCGCGCGCAAAATTACAAACAATGGCTTAGCGTGTAAATCGCAAAACGTTTAACGAATATTTCAGTAATATGCGGCCACGATATTGTTTCATCGCAAAGCCTGCGAGCAGGTTGGCGAAATATTTCGAGATTAGATTATAAAAATAAAGCTTGATATCTTTTCTGACACCGTCGATATTAATTGAACATTAAGCGCAATATTTTCTTCAAGGATGAAGGTGTTCTCATGGTTACATTTAATACATTACTGCCAGAAATGATTGTTTCAAACATCAAAGACAGTCTTAAATTTTACTGCAAAATAGTAGGATTTAATGTTGAGTATGAACGGCCGGAAGACGGTTTCGCATTCATCTCATACCACGGAACTCAATTAATGCTAGAGCAAGACCGCCATGAGGTTACGCCTTGGCGTGTCGAGCCTTTAGAACGACCTTACGGTCGGGGGATGAATCTTTCGATTGAGTGTCCGGATGTCTCTAAATTAGCAAAAAATCTGATTGATTCGGGATATTCACTTCGCAAGCCTCTAGAGGAGTTCTGGTACAGGGTAGATAAGCATCTGCAAGGGGAAAGCAATTTCCTTGTGCTGGATCCCGATGGTTATTTGCTTAGATTTGCTCAAGATTTAGGATTCAAACCATTAGATCGGGATGAACTATAACCTTATCAACACAACTTCCTGCGCTAGTAGAGGTTTGACGTAAACTATTTTGACGCTTTCCGGCTCAAAAAATTTTGTTCGGTCGCACCAAACCTTTATTCATGTGTCTTCCCCGGGTGATGTTGTTCGCTGGAGTGGAGTTCGCTTAATTCGCTCCAAGCGGAAAACACTGGTGCACATCACCTTATGCCCATCAACTATCGTAATCGCTTAAATATAAGGATAATGTGTTGACGACCGTATTTATAAGACGTTGTATCAGAATGGGGTCTTCTTCACCGATAGAAAATCGAAGATAAGCCGGCATATCATCAGCCATAGCAGTTGCAGAAACGCGCGTTGTCGAAAACCCATAACTAACGCCTTTGGTCATCGGAACACATGCTTCCCGACAATGCTGCAACAACATATCGATGTATTGCTCCAAGCAAGCACGACTATTCAAATCTGACCTTTTCATGGAAATGGATACCACACCTCCGCCGTGATCCCATCTCAGTTCACGCCATTTCAAAGGATACGCCAAGTTTATGCGGCTTTTTAAATAATTCTGAGCCTGTAATGTGCTCGCGAATAACTCAGCATTATTACTAAGCAAGTGCATCCGGCTCAAATACATTGAGCGGTCATATTCTGGAAGCTTGTTCACGGCAGACGGGTACATGACTCCACCCGTGTTCCTGCGGCTGGTCAATAGCTGAGCCATGTGCGCCTTCGGTGTTACAACAATGCCTGCCATTTGCATGTCCAAACCAAACTGCAAGTATTTACTCCCGCTTTCATAATAGAGGACTGATGGATGATTAGCTGCCGAAAACATTGAAAATACATCAATACCGCCAGATACCATCGTGCCGTCTATGACTAGCCATTTGTTGCTCCAGTCGTGAGGCTCGAGTTTACCCGCCAATTCTCGCAAATCCAGAATATTTAAAGTTTCATTATTCGCCAGAGGGTCAATGAAAATAATAGTTGCATCCGTCGAACCGACTAATTCAATCAAATCATCGACGTTCCAGGAATTAGACCGTATCAACTCAATATTCTTGAGTCTTTCCAGTTGCTCGAACGCTTCGAAATAAATATAAGGTGACGTCACTACTCGTGTGCCTTCTTGGACGACACTGCCAAGTAGAAAGCTTTCTATAATCGTGTACGCCGCTTGCCCAGACGATGCCAGCAGCAAGTCGCTTTTTTCTGTATTGAATCCCAGACTGAGCAGTAAATTTGATTCTGCCTCACGCAATTGCGACGATCCATAGCGGTCGTAATTCACGGCGGTGCTGTTATTCTCGCCTTGATCAAAAAACATTACGCATCGGCTTTGATCATTGCTTGCACTGCACCAAGTTAAGCTGTTACGTAAAAAAGAGTACTCCTGAATCATCAAACGATAAGCGTGACGGGCCGACGTGTGAGAAAGTTTTCTCGTGGTCATTTTCTTTAATTGAGTTACCGAGCTGATCAGCCTGTCCAGTACGTAGTCCACGCTATCCTGTTCTACTGGCAACCCCTCTATTAAAGCAGACTTTCGGTGTTGTTTCGTCACAGTTATTAGATGCTTGAACTTACCCATCAATTGATGAAGTAGCTCAGACCACATGTTATTATTTGACGCAACCACTTTACCGCAACCAGGTTTGTTCGCCTGGTTGGTCATTTCGCATGAGAAATGCTCAAGAACAGACAAAGTACCTTTTACGACAAGTTGTGCGGATGGCTGATGATTGCCCCGAGAGTTTGTGTTCCTTTTACTCATCGTAACCTTCCTATCTGCAATCGAATATATTTATGCTTAGCACAGAATCTTGCTGGACATTTGATCACTTCTTACAACGGGTAAATTCGAGAACGCGTGTCGCTGCCTGCGCAAACATACGACTAACAGTTTCGCGCTCCTGGGCGGCGAGATGTGAAGTCACAACAAGGCTTTTACTGGACAATGATTGCAAGCCATACGGATCGTCATACTGACCTTTATTATCGACCCACTCACTGTAATAACCATCAATAAAGCAGAAAGCATCAGTATTGGCCTGAAGGAACCCTTTGAGCGCAGTCGGGCAAATTATTCGTGGGCTGGACATATTCAGGATCTTAAGCGTGGGTGAAGCGCTCTTTAACACTCCCTCATCAATCAGACCCCAGGTATCAGCACACCCCTTGAGGTGAACGCATAGCACATCGACGGAACTGACCATCTGAACCAAATTGTTGTATTGCAAGCCTAGCGATTCCTCCAGGTCCGGTTTTTTAGTCCTTGACCAGTACTGCAAGCCCATACAGCCTTTGGAGTGGAGCTGGCGCGCAATTTCACAACCGATTGCCCCCATTCCGACGAACCCTACGCTCAAGTTCGCTAGCGAAGTTCTTGGCGTTTGAACCCAACCGGTTCCTTCCTTCACACGCTCGATGCTTTCAAAAACATTGGCCAAGCAAATAGTCAGCATGGCCAATGTAAACTCTGCTACCGCATCAACGTTCATGTCAGGGGTATTGGCTACTCGTATACCTTTTTTCGTGGCGTATTCCAGATCCACGAAGCTGGTAATACCGGTTCCCATTACGACTAAGTTCTCTAATCGAGTGGCAACATTTAGAAATTGGGTAGATAAATACTCGGGCCCACCCAAAATATAGTCCTGTACATCGGGCAAAATATCCAGAATTTCTTGCTCGGATACTGGACACCTAATATGGATAATTTCGAAATCATTTGGAAATATTTCATCGCCAATCTCAAAATCGCCCGTGACTAATACTTTCCTCATGATAGAGTCTCCGCCTTCCGCTCCCTCTGCGGAATCGTCACATTCTGAAGTTCTGTAAGTGCGTTTTTTAATCGCTCAATTGAGGGGCCGATTTGGTCATCCGGTTTAAACAGGGCGATTCGGATTCGATTATGGCCTGCAACGTTATGACTATTCCAAAAAAAGTACCTGCCGGGCAAGACAGCAACACCGTAGCTTGCAAGATACGTTGTCAACTCAAGATCAGATAATCCGGTTTTCTCGATATTGAGCCACATCACAGTCATTTTGGAGTTTTGCTGAACCGCATCGATGGTAACCAACGAATTTTCCAGCGCTGACTTAGCGATTTCGTTATTTTTTGTAATGATCGAATGCATGTAAGGTAATCCCCCTTTTTTCAGGGTCGCATCAATAAATTCTTTAATCACATTCAATGAGAAATTTGAGCAACACAGGTATATTTCCTCATAAATAGACCGAATATCACTTGCTAAATCTGCGCTATATGAAAGCAAACTGGCTTTAGCATCCAAAGTTGGCCATTGCTTACCGGTATCCTCTATTATGATAAAAGACAGTTTCTTATCGAGGAGAAGCGTATATTCGTCTATCTCTGTTTCGTGACAAAATCGGAAAGAAGTGTCCAGTATCAGAACCACATCATGTCGACAGCACAAATCGACGATGCTCGACATTGCAGCAGAATCAATAACCAAACCAGTGGGATTATTTGGATTGACTAGGAACAGAGCGTCTAGCTGTTTATCCTCCAAATACTTTTCCAGCAACAGCAGATTAGTAAAAGCCATTTCAGGAATGGCTTCAATCATGACTTCCCGACGACGCAACAGTTGTGCAAGGTTGTCAAACGTTGGCTCAACAAGCCCGATTTTGTAATTCATTGACCGCGCCCACGCGCCTACGATATCAATGCTATTGGAGGCCGTGGGACACACTGAAAAATTCGCGTGTTCGCTCAAACCTTCCAGACCAAAATATTCCGCAAATTTATTTTTGAAAAGTACTTCCATTTCTGGAATAGGGATTTCAATAGCGGAACGCCAGAGGGCGGGCAATTCAGATAATACCGTATTGAAGTGTTTCTCCGCCGAGATATAACTGTGTCCATCCGCCAAATTGTATTTGGCCGACAGACCAAAAACTTCGAGTTCGGTCAGATTACCATTGTTGGAATTAGACAATATCTTCATTCGCCCCACTAGACAGTTTGCATTCAGACGATCATTAACCAGATCCAGCCCTTGAATCCTAATAATCTAAAATCTGCCTGTAAAGTTTAAGCAGCTAAACTTTAGCTCTCTAAATATTTCCAAGCCCACTTCAACTACTTCGCCAAGACGTAATTAATTATTACCGCGAACAATCGTTTTATGAAAGTAAGTTACCAAATAAAACGGCTCGATTGATTTATCGTTTCATTATCTTTCAAACTCTGTTTATCGTGGGCGGTCGCGGATAAGCAATCTTTCAATTAGTTTCAACGTTAGTCTTGCGTACTTAACGCCAGCCAACATTATGTTACGTTTATTGCGAAACAACTTGCATGACGTTTTTCTGCAAGACTACTCATCATGGTCTACTTACACCGCGCCCCTCGTGCAATAACTGCTTTATTGAACACATTATCTACGCGCTCGTGGGCATCCAAGCCTGAAATAGACCGCCCCAAAGGATAGATGGGCAGGAGGTATGACCCTGCTACCTATCAGTTCTGCTAGTAGACATAATTTTCGAAACAGCAGAGTCTGGCCCCATGCTCTTACTATGGAATGATCATGGAACGCACTTCGGCCATCTCATTAGCTTGCTACCAATATGACGCTCTTGATCGCTTGGTCAGCCGTTTCCCTGCGGGGCAACCGAGGCAGGATCGCTTCTATCAAAAAGACCGGATGGTCACGGAAATTCAAGGGGCCGTTCAACGCCAGATTTTTCAATGTCAGGAGGCATTGTTGGCGGAACTGCAAACGGAGCGTATTCAACGGATGTCATTGCTGATGACCGATAAGCAGCGCTCGGTCTTGCAGACTAACGACAGCCACTCAGCCTATTCGCCTTATGGCCATCGTACTGTCAAAGAGGGATTGCCTAGTCTTCTGGGATACAACGGCGAACGTCCGGATCCAGTCACCGAACATTACTTACTCGGAAACGGGCACCGTGCTTTCAATCCGACACTTATGCGTTTCAATGGTCCTGACAGCTTGAGTCCATTCGGAGAGGGCGGCCTGAATTGCTATGCGTATTGCGGGGGAGACCCGATCAATCGCACAGACCCCACAGGAAGAACCTGGTATGGATGGGCATGGTTTGTGAATGGCGCGCTGGGTTTTGTGGACGACTATTTGGTTCCCCGCCTCCCCAAAAGGCTGGCTCGACGGATACCGGCGGTTGCAAATCCCACCTTTGGTGCGGTCACCAAATCAATGTCTAAGGTCGGTGGATTATCCGCGTCTGCACTTTATTTGGTCATGAATCGCATTGAAGCCTATTTCCCCCAATCTACAGTTAATGATCCGCTTTTCTACGCTTTTTTGACGACTAGTACATTCACCGTCGTGAATAGTGCGGCGCATACTCTGCACAGATTGGCCCTTCGTGGGGCTCGGCCTCTCCTGCCATCGACAACCCCAACGCTGAGGCGAACCATGTCACTACCCGACCTTCGCAGTAACACTCAATTGCCAGCTTCAACCAGGAGTCCAGAAATTTCCAATCTGACGATGCCGAGACAGCAGAGTGAATTGAGAGCCGAGCCGGATGTACCTCAAGACTCCATTGGGATCCGGCAGGGCACTTAGGAGTGCTGTATTCATTCTGAAGTAGATGATCGAGGGCTGCTGTTCTAGAGCCCTCAAGATCGGCCTTGAACCTTGGGCTTACAACACCTGCCGCAAGAAGACTTGAGCCCGTGGATCCTTCGGCGCATCGAAGAACTCCACCGGCGCGGCGTCTTCCAGCAATTTACCGTGATCAAAGAACAGCACCCGATCGGCCACTTCCCGCGCAAAGCCCATTTCGTGGGTGACGCAGACCATGGTCATGCCTTCCACGGCCAGGGTTTTCATCACGTCCAGCACTTCGCCGACCATTTCCGGGTCGAGGGCCGAGGTCGGCTCGTCGAACAGCATGACCTTGGGTTCCATCGCCAATGCACGGGCAATCGCCACACGCTGTTGCTGTCCACCGGACAGGCGCGATGGAAACTCATTGGCCTTCTGCGCGATCCCGACCTTCTCCAGCAAGGCCAGCGCCTTGGCCTCACGCTCCTTCTTGCCACGCTTGCGCACGACTTTCTGAGCCAGGCACAGGTTTTCCAGGACCGTCATGTGCGGGAACAGATTGAAATGCTGGAACACCATGCCGACTTCGCGGCGATAGGCATTCACGTCGGTTTTCGCATCGGCCAGTTGCAGGCCATCGATGCTCACCGAACCGGAGTCGAACGCTTCCAGGCCATTGAGGCAACGCAAGAAGGTCGACTTGCCGGAACCCGACGGGCCGATCACCACCAGCACTTCGCCCTTGGCGACGTGGGTGGACACGTTATCCACCGCGCGCACTACCTGGCCACGGGTGTCGAAGACTTTTACCAGATCCCGGACTTCAATCACTTTGTGCGAGCCTCCGCTCAAGCCGGCTGGCGATTTTCGACAGCGGCAGGTTGATCAACAAATACAGGCCGGCCACGCAGAACAGGATCTCGAACGGCGAGAACGACGTGGTGATGACTTCGCGACCGCTTTTCAGCAGCTCGGTAATCGCGATCACCGACACCAGCGATGTGTCCTTGACCAGACTAATGAACTGCCCGGCCAATGGTGGCAGCACGCGCTTCAAGGCTTGCGGCATCACCACATGACGCATCGACTGGCCCGCACTCAAGCCAAGGGAGCGCGCCGCTTCGTTCTGACCACGGGCGATCGACTGCACACCGGATCGGATGATTTCCGCCACATAAGCACCGGTGAACAGCGACAACGCGGCGATCCCGGCGAACTCCCGGGACAGGTTCATCACGGTGCCGATGAAGAAGTAGAAAATGAAGATCTGCACCAGCAGCGGTGTGCCGCGTACCAGTTCGACGTAAATCGTCGAGAGATCGCGCAGGGTCGGGTTGTTTGACAGACGGCACAGGCCCGTCGCCAGGCCGATCAGCAGCCCGAGCACGCCGGACACCACAGACAACCACAAGGTGGTCCACAGCCCCCACATCAGCGGCCCGGCGGCCCAATGCCGCGTCACGCCGATCACATCGCCTTCGGCCACATCATCGCCTCGGGCCACTTGCAGGCTATTGTCGTCGACGGTCAGGCGCTGCTCGTCGCCCGCTTCATTGCGCAGGGTAACTTCGGCTTTATCGCCTTTGCGCACCAGCTCGCTGACGGTGGAAATATCCGCGGCGCGCTGGGACTCTTCGGCGTGGTAGGCGAAGTACTGAGGCACGCGGTTCCAGCGCCATTCGTAGGACATCAGCGAGGTGGCGTAATACAACGCGCCGGCCAGGCCGATCAGCACTAGCACGGTTAATACGTGCCACGGCCATTGGGCTTTTTTCTGTTTCATTGGTTAAGCAAGTTCCGAATTTTGTGTCGCAAGGGAGGCCGCCTTCGCGAGCAAGCCCGCTCCCACAGGAATACGCATTCCAATGTGGGAGCGGGCTTGCTCGCGAATGGCGCGGCGCCGTCTATCTGACCGAGCCTTATTCCATGTCCTTGAGCCAAGCGGTGTCTTTGAACCACTTGTCATGAATGCGATCGTAGGTGCCGTCTTCATGGATCTGGTGCAGGAAGTTGTTGATGAAGTTGATGCTGTCGTAATCACCTTTCTTCAGACCGAAGGCCAATGGCTCGTAGGTGAACGGCTTGTCCAGGAACAGCAGCTTGCCAGCGCCGGCCTTGTTAACCGCCACAACGTTGTAAGGCGCGTCATAGATGAAGGCGTCGGCCTTGCCGTTGACCACGTCGAGCACGGCTTCCTGCTCATTGTCGTAGCCATGGTATTTGGCTTTGGAGATCAGCTTTTTCGCGACCATCTCCCCAGTGGTGCCGAGTTTGGAGGTAATGCGATAGTCGGCGGTGTTCAGGTCTTTATAGGACTTGATAGTGCCCTCCAGGTCCTTGCGGATCAGCAGGGTCTGGCCGACCACGATGAAAGGTTCGCTGAAGTTCAGGCGCAGGTTGCGTTCCTGGGTCAGGGTCATGCCGCTGCCGATCATGTCGAACTTGTCGGTCAACAGGGCCGGGATGATGCCGTCATAGCCAGTGGAGACCAGCTCCAGTTTGACGCCCATCGCTTTCGCCATGGCTTTGAGGATATCGACTTCGAAGCCGATGATTTCACCGCGCTTGTTGGTCATCTCGAATGGCATGTAGGTCGGGTCCATGCCGACTTTCAACGTACCGCGCTTGACCGCGTCATCGATGGCACCCGCCTGTGCCGCGCTGACCGCAACCAATGCCGTGACGCCAACCAGCAGCATCGAGAGATACTTCTTCATCATCTTGTCCCCAACCCCATTGCTTTGTGAGGCGCGCAATCGACGATTTTCCTTAGAAAACCGATAGATACGAACAGAAAGCTGTCCGGGCGCACCAATTCGGGGACGGATGCTAACGCACTCGTCCGTTTGCACAAGGGTTTGCGCGGGATTTGTTGTTTCACGGGCGTAAAAGCAAAAGATCGCAGCCTTCGGCAGCTCCTACAGGGTCCGTGTTGATCCGCAATATTGCGGTCAATCGAATCACTGTAAGAGCTGCCGCAGGCTGCGATCTTTTTGAAAACACCCCGCTCCCAAATCGAAGCGGGCTTTTTTCGTTATGCCATCTGAGGCTGTGAGCTCAGTGGTTTGAGCGGCAGCAGCGGCGCATGGGGATCGGCTTTCACCGATTTACGCCAGGCCTCCAGCCACTCGGAGTGGCCCTCGCTCCAGACCTGCTCATGCAAGCGAGCCAAGGCCACCGGATCGCTCAGCAGTTGCACACGCTCATTGTTGTTCAGGCCGTCAGGCCCGGCTTTCAATGCATGGCGAACCCGCTCGACCCGCAACCATTCGATCGGCTCCGCCTGACCATGGCGCGAAGTCGCCAGCGAGCACGCCAGGGCGTTCTGCTGTGGGTCGACCACCGAGCGGATGAAGCCGTCTTTCAGCGCGTGATAACGGTTTTCATGGGTGTACTGGTCCGTCGCCAGCAACGCCTGTGGCGGATTGTATTCCTCAGGGATCAGGAACAGGCTCTCGTCACGGGACTTCAGGCCCAAACCGACACGGCTGGAAATCACCGACACCGGAATCGACAGCATCAACGAACCGACGATCGGCACCAGCCACCAGAGGAAGCTTGGGTTCAGCCAGATCACCAGCAAGGCCCAGAAGAAGCCCAGCAAGGTTTGCGGACCGTGGCGCTTGACCGCTTCGCTCCACGGCGTGGAGTCGTCGTCACGTTGTGGCGAGTTCCAGGTCGCGGCCCAGCCGAGGAACGCGGCGAGTACGAAACGGGTGTGGAAAATCATCCGCACCGGCGCCAGCAGCATGGAGAACAGCATCTCCAGCAGCATCGACAAGGTCACCTTGAACTTGCCGCCGAACTCTTTCGCACCCTTGGCCCAGATCAGGATGATGCTCAGCAACTTCGGCAGGAACAGCAGCACGATCGTGGTCGAGAACAGCGCAATCGCCTTGTCCGGGTGCCATTGTGGCCACAGCGGATAAAGCTGGCGGGGCTCGAGGAAGTACTGCGGCTCCATCAGCGTGTTGACCGCCAGCAGCGCGGTCGACAGCACGAGAAAGAAGAACCACAACGGCGCTGACAGGTAAGACATCACCCCGGTCAGAAACACCGCACGGTGCACCGGGTGCATGCCCTTGACCAGGAACAGCCGGAAGTTCATCAGGTTACCGTGGCACCAGCGACGGTCACGCTTGAGTTCGTCCAGCAGGTTCGGCGGCAACTCTTCATAGCTGCCCGGCAAGTCGTAGGCAATCCACACGCCCCAGCCCGCACGGCGCATCAGCGCTGCTTCGACGAAGTCGTGGGACAGTATCGCACCGGCGAACGCGCCTTTACCGGGCAACGGCGCCAGGGCGCAATGCTCGATGAATGGCTTCATGCGGATGATCGCGTTGTGACCCCAGTAGTGGGATTCGCCCAACTGCCAGAAGTGCAGGCCGGCGGTGAACAGCGGACCGTAAACACGGGTCGCGAATTGCTGCATACGCGCATAAAGGGTGTCCATGCCCGACGCACGTGGCGCAGTCTGGATGATCCCGGCGTCCGGGGTGGCTTCCATCAAGCGCACCAGACTGGTCAGGCATTCGCCGCTCATCACGGAGTCCGCATCGAGCACGACCATGTACTTGTAGTCACCGCCCCAGCGACGGCAGAAGTCGTCGAGGTTGCCGCTTTTACGTTTTACCCGACGACGACGGCGGCGATAGAAAATCTTGCCGAAGCCTTTGGCTTCGCGGCAGACGTCCAGCCAGGCCTGCTGTTCGGCGACACAGATATCGGCTTCGTTACTGTCGCTGAGGACGAAGAAGTCGAAGCGATCCAGATCACCCGTAGCCGCCACCGACTCAAAGGTCGCCCGCAGTCCGGCAAACACACGTGGCACGTCTTCGTTGCAGATCGGCATCACCAGTGCGGTGCGCGCATCCTTGGCGATGGGCTCATTGCCGGCGCTTTTACCGGAAATACGGTATTTATCGTGACCCGTGAGCAACTCGAGGAAGCCCATCAGCGCCGTCCAGAAACCGGCCGATACCCAGCAGAACAGAATCCCGAACAGAATCAGGATGCTGGTTTGCAGGGCATATGGCAGCACTTGCGTGGCCGTTTGCGTCAACGGTTGGTGCAGTACTTCGTTCAGGTCGACGAACGACCAGCCCTGATACGGCATGATGCCTTTCATGTACCAGCCGGCAATGATGGTCTGGCCGAGCATCAGTACCAACAGAATGTAGCGACGGATCGAACCGACGGTGCGCCAGCGAGCGGCTGGCAATACGCGCTCATCCTTCGGCGGAGCCGGCGGATTGGTGCGACCGGTCAGACGACGCCAGCCACGCACCAGAATGTTGGTACGCCACGGCTCCGGCACGACCTTGGTCCGACGGATCGGTGGTGTCGCCTTGAGGCAAACGCGACCGCTGGTGTCGAGCACCAGCATTTCGGCGTCCTGCAACTCTTCGGCGGTGTTCAGGGTCAGGCGCTTGCCGACTGAAGCCTGGGCGGCCTCGGTCGGGGTGTCGAACACCTGGGACGACAGGCGTTGGTGCAGTTCGCTGAAAGACTTGCAGCCCGCGAGTTCCGCGCGTTGCTCGTCGGTCATCGGCAGATGGGCCAGATACTCGGCAAGCGTTTCTGGCTGTACTTGAGAATTACTCATCGGCAGGCAACTGGTAGCTCCAGGTCTCGGTCAGGACTTCTTCAGTCGATCCCGATTCCGGTGTGGCTGGGGCCGCGTTTGCAGCAGCAGGCTGCTTGGCGTCTTTGTTGGCCTTGTCCTTGGCCTCTGCGACTGGTTTGGCGTCGGCCTGCTTGGCTTCAGCTTGCTTCGCTTCCTGGGCTTCCTTGTCCGCTTTCTCTTGTTGCCTGGCAGCGACCTTGTCGGCCTTGGCAACCGAAGAATTGGAGAGCGGCAGCGAGGTCTTGGCGAGGTCGGCTGGCACGATGTTCTGGACCAGTGCAGCACGCATCTCGGTGGACTTACCCGGGTCTTTGATCTTCATGCGCAGCGTCAGGCGCCAGCCCTTGGTCTCAGGGTTGTAACGCACGCTGTTCTCGACCAGCTCCGCATTGTCGCCAACGCTGACCTGGCTGCGAACGTCCGCCTCTGGCGGCAATGCCGCGAGCGATGGACCTTCGAAGTCCACCAGATAGGCGACGCTGCCGTCGGGTTGACGGATCAGGTTGGACTGCTTCACGTCACCGGTGGAGCGCAGCGTTTGTTTGACCCATGCGCTATCTGGCGCGTGGATAGCCGCTTCGTCGATAGTCCAGTGCATGCGATAAGCGACGTCCAGTGGCTGACCAGGCTCAGGCAGCTTTTCCGGGCTCCAGAACGCAACGATATTGTCGTTGGTTTCGTCGGCGGTCGGAATCTCTACCAGATCGACGGAGCCTTTGCCCCAATCGCCTTTTGGTTCGATCCAGGCACTTGGGCGCTTGTCGTAGCGGTCGTCGAGGTCTTCGTAGTGGCTGAAATCACGGCCACGTTGCAGCAGGCCAAAACCGCGCGGGTTCTCAATGGAGAAGTTGCTCACGGCCAGGTGTTTCGGGTTGTTCAGTGGGCGCCAGATCCACTCGCCGTTGCCGGCATGGATCGACAGGCCGCTGGAATCGTGCAGTTCGCGACGATAGTTCAGCACCTTGGACGGCTGGTTGGCGCCGAACAGGAACATGCTGGTCAGCGGTGCAACACCCAGCTTGGTGACTTTGTCACGCAGGAACATCTGGGCTTTGACGTCGACAACGGTGTCGCTGCCCGGACGCAGGGTCAGGCGATAGGCACCGGTAGCGCGAGGCGAATCCAGCAGGGCGAAAATCACCAGGTGTTTGTCGCCCGGTTTTGGCTGTTGAATCCAGAACTCGGTGAAACGCGGGAATTCTTCGCCGGACGGCAATGCGGTATCGATGGCCATGCCGCGAGCGGACAAACCATACGTGTGGCCCTTGCCGACAACGCGGAAGTAACTCGCGCCGAGCATGGTCATGATTTCGTCTTGCTTGTCGGCCTTGTTGATCGGGTACAGCACACGGAAACCGGCATAACCCAGTTGTTCGGTGGCTTTAGGATCGAACTTCAGGTCGCCGAAATCGAAACGAGTTGGGTCGTATTTGATCTCTTCGACGGTGTTAGCCGTGATTTCGTTGATTTTAACCGGTGTATCGAAATGCATACCCTGGTGATAGAACGACAGCTTGAACGGGGTTTTCTGATCGGCCCACTCGGCTTTTTCGGTCAGGAAGCGAATTTTTTGATAGTCCGCGAACTTCATCTCACGGAATTCGTTCGGCAGGTTACTGCGCGGGGCTTCGTATTTCTGCCCGGCCAGCTCTTTTGCCTTGACCGATACATCATCCAGATCGAATGCCCAAAGCTGGCCGGCGCTGAACAGGCAGAGCAGTGCAGAGCCCGCTACCAGTGCGCTTCGTAACCGTTTGGCAGACAATTTTGGTGCATTACAGGGACTAACAATCACGAGCAACCCTCGCCGAAAACAGATCAAAAAACCAACGGCCAGTTAAAGGGCCCGTGAGGTAGGCGACATAAAAAACCGCCCCTACAGACCACTCTTGCCAAGTTGGCGAGCATTATTCCGACTCCGGTGGGGCTAAATGATTCCCCAAACGGTCCAGGACAAGTCTCTACCTAAGTCAAATGGATCAACGAACGCTGATCCCCGTAGCGCGCGATTATCTAGTAGGCCGCGTTACAACGCATCAGGCGCAACCAAGTATTTATCGCGAAAAACCCCTGTTTTCAGTGGAAAAGGGCTTAAAAAGACGTTTTAAGCGCTTTCAGGTCTGTAACAGGAAGGTTACCGGGCCATCATTGACCAAGTGCACCTGCATTTCCGCGCCGAATCTACCTGATGCCACAGTGCCATGCACCTGTTTCGCCTTACTTAATAGATAGTCGAAAAGCTCCTCGCCCAGGGCCGGTGGGGCGGCGGTCGAAAAACTCGGTCGCAACCCGCTTTTAGTGTCGGCGGCCAGGGTGAACTGTGAGACCAGCAGCAACCCACCGCCGACATCCGCCAGGGACAGATTCATCTTGCCCTCGGCGTCGCTGAATACTCGATAGTTAAGCAGCTTATGCAGAAGTTTGTCGGCGCTCGCCCGAGAGTCGTCGGGTTCGACTGCCACCAGCACCAACAAACCCTGGTCGATTGCGCCAACCACCTCCCCCGCCACCTCGACTCGCGCGCCACGCACGCGTTGCAGCAGAGCCTTCATGCTTCTTCAGGGGCCAGGTCGAGCAGACGATGGGCCATCTGATCGGCGGCGCGAACCAGTGCATCGGTAATGCCGGGTTCGGAGGCGGCATGGCCGGCGTCACGGATCACCTGCAATTCACTGTTCGGCCAGTTCTGATGCAGTTCCCAGGCGTTATCCAGCGGGCAGATCACGTCGTAGCGACCGTGCACGATCACGCCGGGCAAATGGGCAATCTTGCCCATGTCGCGGATCAGCTGGTTCGGTTCAAGGAACGCATTGTTGGTGAAGTAGTGACATTCGATGCGAGCGATGGACAACGCGCGCTGTGGCTCAGAGAAGCGATCGACCACCATCGGGTTCGGGCGCAAGGTGGCGGTACGGCCTTCCCAGGTGGACCAAGCCTTGGCGGCGTGCATCTGGGCGATTTGATCGTTGCCGACCAGGCGCTTGTGGAACGCGCTGAGCAAGTCGTCGCGCTCGTCCATCGGGATCGGCGCGATGTAGTCCTGCCAGTAATCGGGGAACAGACGGCTGGCGCCGGCCTGGTAGAACCATTCGATTTCCTGCGGACGGCAGAGAAAAATCCCGCGCAGGATCAGACCGTGCACACGCTCCGGGTGGGTTTGCGCGTAGGCAAGGGCCAGGGTTGAACCCCAGGAGCCGCCAAACAACACCCACTTTTCGATGCCCAGGTGTTTACGAATTCGCTCAAGGTCGGCGACCAGATCCCAGGTGGTGTTGTTTTCGAGGCTGGCGTGAGGTGTGGAACGACCACAACCGCGCTGGTCGAACGTGACGATGCGGTACAAATTCGGATCAAAAAAACAGCGACTCTGGCCATCGCACCCGGCACCGGGGCCGCCGTGGATGAACACCACCGGCAAACCTTTCGGTGAACCGCTTTCGTCGACGTACAGTGTGTGGGTTTCATCGACGGCCAGATCGTGCCGGGCGTGGGGTTTGATCTGCGGGTACAAAGTCTGCATTGCGCGCTCCGTAAGGGGTCGAGGTCATCCCTGGGGGGACTTCTATTATTCTGCCGTCCGGCATCATAAACCCGAATTACGTCAATGAGCATGCCTTGTGGGAGCGAGCTCGCTCGCGAAGGTCGTCAACACTAATGCGTCAAGTCAGACACCCCGCGGCGTTCTCCGGTTTATCGCGAGCAAGCTCGCTCCTACAGTGATCGCGCGTAGACTTAATGTCCGTAGTGCTTTTCACCCCAGGCCAACAGTCCTTGCAGCAATTCCTTAAGCACCACCTGCGTCGGCGCCGCGAGATCAGGGCGATAGCGGAACGGCTCGAACTCTTCCATGTACGTGCACTGGCCCAACTCCAGTTGCACCGCATGGATGTTTTCGGCCGGGTTGCCGTAATGCCGGGTGATGTGGCCGCCCTTGAAACGACCGTTCAGCACGTGGCTGTAATCGCCGTGACGTGCGCAAATCGCTTCCAGTTGAGTCGCCAACTGAGGATCGCAACTGGCGCCGTTGAACGTGCCGAGGTTGAAGTCCGGCAGTTTGCCGTCGAACAGATGCGGAATGATCGAACGAATCGAGTGCGCATCGAACAGCAGCGCGTAGCCAAACTCTGCTTTCAGTCGCGCCAACTCGTTCTGCAACGTGCTGTGATACGGCGTCCAGACCTGCTCCAGATACGTCGCACGTTCCGCCGCCGACGGTTCCATGCCCTCACGGAACAACGGAATGCCATCGAACAATGTCGCCGGATACAGACCGGTGGTCGCACCGACATACAGAGGCTTATCGTCGGATGGTCGGTTCAGATCGATGACGAAACGCGAATACTCGGCAGCCAAGGTGCTGGCGCCCAGTTCGGCGGCGAACTCATACAGCGTGGGGATGTGCCAGTCGGTATCCGGCAGACTGCGTGCATCGGGGATTAGCCCGGCTTCGACCGCGGGGGTCAGGCGCAGGCCGGCGTGGGGCATGCTGATCAGCAGGGGCACGCGGCCTTGTTTGAAGCTCAGAACCTTATCCACAACTGTTCTCCTAAACGCTCGTTTCGACGCCGTGACGCACGACGCGTTTTTCCAGGTCACCGCCCAGCCAGTACGACAGGTCGGCGGGACGATCGATTTGCCAGGCAACAAAATCTGCGACCTTGCCGGCTTCCAGCGAACCGTGGGTGTCGGCCATGCCCAGCGCGGTGGCGGCATGTAGGGTCGCGCCCGCCAAGGCTTCTTCCGGGGTCATGCGGAAGCAGGTGCAGGCCATGTTCAGCATCAAGCGCAACGACAGCGCTGGCGAGGTGCCGGGGTTGAGGTCGCTGGCGATGGCGATTTTCACCCCGTGTTTGCGCAGGGCCTCCATCGGCGGCAATTGGGTTTCCCGCAGGAAATAGAAAGCACCTGGGAGCAGTACCGCAACCGTGCCGGCCTCGGCCATCGCGATGGCGTCGTCTTCGGTCATGAACTCCAGATGATCGGCCGACAGCGCGTGGTAACGCGCCGCCAGACTCGAACCGTGCAGCGACGACAATTGCTCGGCGTGCAGCTTCACCGGCAAGCCGAGTTTCTGTGCGGTGATAAACACGCGCTCGACCTGCGCTGGCGAAAACGCCAGGTATTCGCAAAACGCGTCCACCGCATCCACCAGACCCTCGGCAGCCAGGGCCGGGAGCATTTCAGCGCAGATGTGATCAATGTAGTCGTCAGCGCGATCGGCATATTCCGGCGGCAAGGCGTGCGCGGCCAGGCAGGTGCTGCGTATGCTGACCGGCAGTTCGGCGCCGAGACGGCGGACGACCCGCAGGATCTTGCGTTCGCTGGCCAGGTCGAGGCCGTAGCCGGATTTCATCTCGACCGTGGTCACGCCGTCACGCATCAAGCTTTTCAGACGCTTGGCGGCGCTGGCGAACAATTCGTCTTCGGTGGCCGCGCGAGTGGCGCGCACGGTGCTGGCGATGCCGCCACCCGCCGCCGCTATTTCTGCGTAACTGACGCCTTGCAGGCGTTGTTCGAATTCACCGCTGCGGTTACCACCAAACACCGTGTGGGTGTGGCAGTCGATCAGGCCAGGGGTCACCCACGCGCCTTTCAAGTCGTTGACGGTCGGGTATTCGCCGGCCGGCAGTTCAGCGCGTGGACCGATCCACTCAATGTGCGCACCGGACGTCACGATGGCCGCGTCTTCGATGATCGAGTAGACGCCTTGCGCCATGGTTGCGACGTGACAGTGTTGCCAGAGAGTTTTCATCCTTGGCCTCCGTTAGGTTATCGATGAGAAAAAGAAGGTGCCTGCTCCACCGGTACCGCCTTCCCTGCCGCCGGTTTTACCCACGTCAGGTAGGCCAGCACCAGCAACACGATCCAGACCACGCCGACGATCAGAGCCGCCTGGGTGTCCGGGAAATAGCCCAGCACGCCGAAGACAAACAGCATGAAGGCAATCGCCGCCATCGGCGCATAGGGCCAGAACGGTACCGGGAATTTTAACTGTTTGACCTGCTCGGCACTCATGGAGCGACGCATGGCCACCTGAGTGAACAGAATCATCAGCCAGACCCATACCGTGGCAAAGGTCGCGATGGAGGCGATCAGCAGGAATACGTTTTCCGGTATCAGGTAGTTCAACAGCACGCCCAACAGCAGCGCACTGCTCATCACCACCACTGTCAGCCACGGCACGCCGTTGCGCGACAAACTGGCGAAGCCTTTCGGTGCGTGCCCTTGCTGAGCCAGGCCATACATCATGCGGCCCGCGCCGAAGATGTCACTGTTGATGGCCGACACCGCCGCCGAAATCACCACGATATTGAGGATAGTCGCCGCCGAGCTAATACCCAGGTTGTCGAAAATCTGCACAAACGGACTGCCTTGGCTGCCAATCTGCTGCCATGGAAAGATCGACATCAGCACCAGCATCGTCAGCACGTAGAACAGCAGGATACGCAACGGTACGGCATTGATCGCCCGAGGCAACACGTGCTGCGGGTCCTTGGCTTCACCAGCCGTAACGCCGATGATTTCAATGCCACCAAATGCAAACATCACCACGGCGAACGAAGCGATCAGGCCACCCCAGCCATTGGGCATGAAGCCGCCATGGCTCCAGAGGTTGCTGATGTCGGTCGCTTGGGCACCGGGTGCCGTGCTGATGCCAAACAGCATGATGCCGAAGCCGCCAAGGATCATCGCGACGATGGCCGCTACCTTGAGCAGCGACAACCAGAACTCCATTTCCCCGAAAACTTTGACATTGCACAGGTTCAAGCCACCGACCACCGAAACGATGCCCAGCACCCAGACCCAGCGGGCGACTTCCGGAAACCAGAAGCCCATGTAAATGCCGAACGCGGTGACGTCGGCCATTCCGACGATGACCATTTCAAACGCGTAGGTCCAACCGAGGATGAAGCCCGCCATCGGCCCGAGGTAGGTGCTGGCGTACTGGCCGAATGAGCCAGCCACCGGGTTGTGCACCGCCATCTCGCCGAGGGCACGCATCACCATGAACACGGCAGCGCCACCGATCAGGTAAGCAAGCAGTACCGCGGGCCCGGCCATTTGAATGGCCGAGGCAGAACCATAAAACAGCCCGGTGCCGATCGCCGACCCCAGCGCCATGAAGCGAATATGTCGGGCAGAGAGCCCGCGTTTCAAACCTTTTGCTGGTTGTTGCATTACTCGTCCTTAATTATTTTTATTCGACGCAAAATCGAATCGCGAGCAGGCTCGCGCCCACAGGTGCAGCGAAATCCATGTGGGAGCGAGCCTGCTCGCGAAGAGGCCATTACAGGCTAGGCAGCAATTTCGCCGTCACCAGTTCATTCAGGCAACGCGTGGCCAACAACTCGCTCGCCGCATTGATGTCCGGGGCGAAGAAGCGATCCTTCTCATAGAAAGGCACTTCAGCCCGCAGAATGGCCCGAGCCTTTTCCAGCTTCGCCGAGGTTTTCAGACCTTCACGCAAATCCAGACCCTGGCACGCAGCCAGCCATTCCACCGCGAGAACGCCACGGGTGTTTTCCGCCATTTCCCACAGACGCTTGCCCGCTGCCGGGGCCATGGACACGTGGTCTTCCTGGTTCGCGGAGGTCGGCAGGCTGTCCACCGAATGCGGATGGGACAGCGCCTTGTTCTCGCTGGCCAGTGCCGCCGCGGTGACCTGGGCGATCATGAAACCGGAGTTCACGCCGCCATTGGCCACCAGGAACGGTGGCAGTTGCGACATGTGCTTGTCCATCATCAGCGAGATACGACGCTCGCTGAGGGAACCGATTTCAGCGATGGCCAACGCCATGTTGTCGGCCGCCATGGCCACCGGTTCGGCGTGGAAGTTACCACCGGAGATCACGTCGCCTTCAGCAGCGAACACCAGCGGGTTGTCCGAGACGGCGTTGGCTTCGATGGCGAGCACTTCGGCAGCCTGACGGAACTGGGTCAGGCAGGCGCCCATGACTTGCGGCTGGCAGCGCAGGGAGTACGGGTCCTGAACCTTTTCGCAGTTCTGGTGCGAGTCGGACACTTCACTGCGTTCGCCCAGCAGATCGCGGTAAGCGGCAGCCGCGTCGATCTGGCCTTTCTGGCCGCGAGCAGCGTGAATGCGTGCATCGAACGGCGAGCGCGAGCCCAGCACCGCTTCGACCGTCAGGGCGCCCAGTGCCACGGCACCGGCGAACAGGTCTTCACCTTCGAACAGACCGCGCAGCGCGTAAGCGGTGGACACCTGAGTACCGTTGAGCAGCGCCAGACCTTCTTTCGCGGCCAGCGTCAGTGGGGTCAGACCGGCGATTTTCAGCGCCTCGGTCGCTTCCATCCATTCGCCTTTGTAGCGAGCCTTGCCTTCGCCCAGCAGCACCAGCGACATGTGGGCCAATGGCGCCAAGTCACCGGAGGCACCGACCGAACCTTTCAACGGAATGTGCGGGTAAACCTCAGCGTTGATCAGCGCGATCAGTGCATCGATCACTACGCGGCGAATACCGGAGAAACCACGGCTCAGGCTGTTGACCTTGAGCACCATGACCAGCCGCACCAGGGCATCGCTGATCGGCTCGCCGACACCGGCGGCGTGGGACAGCACCAGCGAGCGCTGGAGGTTTTCCAGGTCTTCGCTGGCAATACGCGTGGAGGCCAGCAGGCCAAAACCGGTGTTGATACCGTAGGCGGTGCGATTCTCGGCGAGGATCTGTTCCACGCAGGCAACGCTGGCTTCGATCTGGGCCGAGGCGCTGTGGTCGAGGCTGATTTTGACCGGCTGCTGATAAACATCACGCAGTTGGGCAAGGCTCAGTTGGCCGGGAATCAGGTTAAGCGCAGTCATTTCATGCTCCTTTTGAGAGTTTGTTAGTAACTAACCAGACGCTCCGGAGATATCCGTTGTCCGTCGCTTCCCGTCTTTTGGGGGGAAGCGCCTTGGCACGCTGGTTTTTTGTCGAAATCAGTTCAGGTTGGGTAACGCGTTTTTCAGCAAAATCGGGTCTTTCAGGACGCCAGCAGCGGCGGCTATATCGGGCGCCAGCCAGCGGTCCTGGTCGTAGGCCGGAACACGTTCGCGCAGCAATCGCCACGCGGTATCGGTGCCAGCGCCAAAACGTTGTTCCTTGAGGAATTCAAACGCCTGGGCCGCCAGCAGATATTCGATAGCGAGAATTTGTGTGCAGTTTTCCAACGCGCGATGCAGTTTCAGCGCGGCGTTGGTGCCCATGCTCAGGTGATCTTCCTGCAGACCCGAGGTCACGTAGTTATCGAGCACAGCCGGTTGGGCCAATTGGCGGTTTTCTGCACACAGCGACGCCGCGACGTATTGGACGATCATCATCCCGGAGTTCACGCCCGGATTGGCCACCAAAAACGCAGGCAGACCGCTGACGTGCGGGTTGATCAACCGGTCGAGACGACGCTCGGCGATGGAGCCGATTTCGGCCATGGCAATCGCCAGCAAATCCGCTGCCAGCGCCACTGACTGACCGTGCGGGTTGGCCTGGGACACCACTCGAAAGTTGTCCGGCGTGCCCAGCAGCATCGGGTTGTCGGTGACCGAGTTGAGTTCGGTTTCGATCTGCTTCCTGGCGTGCTCAAGCTGATCGCGAGCGGCGCCGTGAACTTGCGGGATCGAACGGATGCTCAGCGCATCCTGGGTACGAATGCCTTTGCTGCTGGCAATCACTTCACTGCCACCGAGCAACGCGCGCAGATTGAGACCGACCTGCTGCATTCCCGGATGCGGTTTCAGCGCGATGATCTCGGCATCGAACGCGGCGATCTGGCCGCGCTGGGCTTCAAAACTCATGGCACTGATCACATCGGCCCACTGCAACAGATTCGTGGCGTCAGCGAGCGCGAGGCAGCTGAGGCCGCTCATGCACGGCGTGCCGTTGACCAGGCACAACCCGTCTTTGGCGCCGAGCTGCACTGGCTGCAAGCCTTCTTCGGCCAGGGCTTGCTGCGCGGAAACAATCTGCCCGCGATAGCTGACGTTGCCGACACCCAACAGCGTGATGCTGATGTGAGCCATGTGAGTCAGGTAACCCACCGAACCCTGGGACGGCACTTGCGGGGTAATGCCGCGATTGAGCAGCGCCAGCAAGGCTTCGACAACCTGCCGGTGAATGCCGGATTTGCCGTGGCTATAGTTGCGGATCGCCGCGCACATGATCGCGCGGGTCTGCTCGTCCGCCAATGGCGCACCAACGCCACAGGCGTGGCTGAGCAAGGTGTTGCGCGACAGTTGGCTGAGTTGCTCGTCTTTGAGCGAGACGTTGCACAGCGCACCCAACCCGGTGTTGACGCCATAGGCGCGCTCGCCGCTGGCGACAATGCGCTGAACGATGGCATGGGCATTTTCGATCCGCGCCCAGGTCTCGGTCGACAGCTCGAGCTGCGCGCCATGACGGGCTACCGCGACCACATCCTGCCAACGCAACGGGGCGTCGGCGATAACGATTTTTTCAGCCTGGGACATCATTGACCTCGTTCGTACGACCTGAATATTGATGTAGCTTCACTGACGTCTTCGCGAGCAAGCCCGCTCCCACAGTCATGTGGACACTGAAGATCTAATGTGGGAGCGGGCTTGCTCGCGAAGAGGCCCGCCCGGTCACCGCAAACCTTTAAACCACCGCCGCCCGCCGCTGTACGAACCGGTCCACATACTCATCCGCCGGCGAATGCAGGATTTCTCGCGGCGTGCCGACCTGAATCAGTCGGCCATCCTTGAGGATCGCGATGCGGTTGCCGATGCGCACGGCCTCGTCGAGGTCGTGGGTGATGAAGACAATGGTCTTGTGCAGGGTTTTTTGCAGTTCCAGCAATTGGTCCTGCATTTCAGCGCGGATCAGCGGGTCGAGCGCACTGAACGCTTCGTCCATCAAGATGATGTCGGTGTCTGCCGCCAAGGCACGAGCCAGGCCCACACGCTGACGCATACCGCCCGACAGCTGATGCGGGTATTTGTTCTCGTAGCCTTTGAGGCCCACGGTGTTGATCCAGTGCAGCGCGCGCTCGGAGCACATTTGCTTGCTCTCGCCACGCACTTTCAGGCCGTAAGCGACGTTATCTACCACGGTCTTGTGCGGCAGCAAACCGAAGCTCTGGAACACCATGCTGATCCTGTGACGACGAAATTCGCGCAGGGCTTCCATGTCGTATTGCAGGATGTCCACGCCGTCCACCAGGATCGCGCCGCTGGTGGGGTCGATCAGGCGATTGAAGTGGCGTACCAGGGTCGACTTGCCGGAACCCGACAGGCCCATGATCACGAAGATCTCGCCAGTGCCGATGCTCAATGACAGGTCATTGACGCCGACCACGCAGCCGGTTTCGGACAGCACCTGGTCTTTGGTTTTGCCCTGGCCGATCATGGCCAGCGCATCCTTGGAACGGTTGCCGAAAATTTTGAAGACGTTTTTGACTTCGATTTTGCTGATGGCTGCGTTGTTCATTTGCTCACCTCATGCCGTGGCCGACCATACGCCTGAGTAATGCGGTCGATGACCACTGCCAGAATCACGATCGCCAGACCGGCTTCAAGGCCACGTCCGACGTTGAGGGTCTGAATCCCCACCAACACGTCTTCGCCCAAGCCACGGGCACCGATCATCGAGGCAATCACGACCATCGACAGGGCCATCATGGTGGTCTGGTTGATCCCGGCCATGATGCTCGGCAGGGCCAGCGGCAGTTGTACGCCAAACAGTTGCTGCCACCGGTTGGCACCAAAGGCGTTGATCGCTTCCATCACTTCACCGTCAACCTGGCGGATGCCCAGATCGGTCAGGCGGATCAGCGGTGGCGCAGCGTAAATCACGGTGGCGAAAATCGCCGGCACCTTGCCCAGGCCGAACAGCATCAGTACCGGGATCAGGTACACGAAACTTGGCATGGTCTGCATGATGTCCAGCATCGGCATCAGCACCGAACGCAGACGATTGCTGCGCGCCGAAAGAATGCCCAGCGGAATGCCGATCAGCACCGAAATGACGGTTGCCACCATCATCAGCGCGAGGGTCTGCATCAACTTGTCCCACAGGCCGACCGCGCCCACCAGGAACAGCAAGCCGACGATCACGGCGGTGGTCACGACTTTGCGGGTCGCGTGCCAGGCAACGCCCGCCACGATGGCCAGCATCAGCCACCAAGGGGCCGCACGCAGCAGGCCTTCAAGATTGACGATGGCCCACAACAGGGTATCGGAGATGTGCCGGAACACGTCGCCATAGTTGGTGACCAGCGAATCGACCCAACTGTTAACCCAGTCGGCGATGGAAAATGTAAAGCTTTCGGGAAACATAAGAGACTCTCAATCAAGGGGTTGCGATCAAGCATCCGACTGCCGCTACCGGCAGTCGGAGAGGCTCAACCTACAAGGCCGCGTCGATTTTCTTGGCTGCGTCGTCGCTCACCCATGCGTGCCAGACTTCAGGATGTTCCTTCAAGAAGATCTTGGCCAGTTTTGGCGACTCGATCCGCTCTTTGGTCATGCGCCCAAGGTTCTGGTTCAGCAGGTCGATTGGCAGGTTGACCTTTTCCAGCACGGCCACCAGTTCCGGGGCTTCGTCGTGGAAGGTCTTGGACAGGCCGACCTTGATGTTCACGGTCTTGTCCACGCCTGGTTTCTCTTCGAGTTTGACCAGGTCAACCTGGCCCATCAGCGGCGTTGGCGACCAGTAGTAGAACAGGATCGGCTCGCCACGCTTGTAGCTCGACAGCACGGCCGCATCCAGCGCCGGGCCGGTGCCTGGGCGGAAGTTGGTGTAGGTGCTTTCCAGGCCGTAGCTTTTCAGCATTTCGCTGTTGTCCAACTCACAGGTCCAGCCGGCCGGGCAGTTGTAGAAACGGCCCTTGGAAGGCTCTTCCTGATCCTTGAACACGGCTGAGTATTTGGCCAGATCAGCAATGTTTTTCAGGTCCGGTGCCTTGGCTTCCAGCTTACGCTTGGCGTCGCCTTCGATCACGTAACGCGGCACGTACCAGCCTTCAACGGCGCCTACGACAGGCGCGCCGACGCCGACGACCTTGCCAGCCTTCTCGGCCTTGTTCCAGACCTCGCTGCGGCCGACCCACTCTTCGGCAAACACTTGAATGTCGTTGCTGCTCAGGGCGTTTTCCATGGTGATGGAGTTGCCCGGCAGGCTGTCGGTCTTGCAGTCGTAGCCTTTCTCCAACACGACTTGCAGCACGTCGGTCAGGAGCATGGCACTTTCCCAGTTCAGGCCGGCAAATTTCACCGGTTTACCCGACTCGCACCAACCGGCCGCCTGGGTGGCGCCGGCACTGGCCAGCAGGCCCATGGAAAGCAATGTGGTCAGCAGGGTCTTATTCGATTTCATTGTGTGACGCTCCTAATCATGAATTAGCTTACGGCAGTCAAGAGGCATCCAGCCCTGTCCACATTCAGTCAAGGTCTAGATCGCAGCAGCACGACCCGCCTTGCTCAGCTTTTGTTCGGTGACCACGTCCTGCTCGACCGGCAGGATCAAACGGTCGGGTACTGGGCTATGCCACTTCTTGGCGGCGAAGTAATACATCGCTGCGGGCACCACCAGGCCGATAATCCACGAGATGTCGGTATCACCGAGGCTCGCCACCAGTGGGCCGGTGTAGAAGTGGGTAGAAATGAACGGCATTTGAATCAACACACCAAACACGTAAATCGAGATGCCCATGACGTTCCAGCGACCATAGCGACCGTTGGGGTTGGACAGTGCCGGAATGTCATAACGCTCTTTGGTGATGCAGTAGAAGTCCACCAGGTTGATCGCGCTCCACGGCGTGAAGAACGCCAGCAGGAACAGGATGAACGCGGAGAATTCCTTGAGGAACGAGTCCTTGCCCAGCAACGCCAGAGCAGTGGCCAACGACACCATGATGAAGATGTAGAGCAGGCGTACCGCACTCGGAATGTGCCGGCTGCCACGGAAGCCGCTGATGATCGTCGCGATCGACATGAAACTGCCGTAGGCATTGAGCGTGGTCACCGTGACCTTGCCGAACGCCACCGCGAAGTACAGCAGCGCGGCAACGATGCCGGTGCCACCGAGGCTGACAATGAACGACACTTCGTGATGGGCAAACTGCGAACCGGCCAGGGCGGCGGCAAACACACCGAACACCATGGACGCCTGCGCCCCGAGCACCGAACCCAGGCCCACGGCCCAGAAGGTTTTCACGGCCGAGGTGCTGCGCGACAGGTAACGCGAGTAGTCCGCCACGTAAGGGCCGAACGCAATCTGCCAGGAGGCCGACAGCGATACCGCCAACAGGAAACTCGCCAGGGAGAAATGCTTGTTACCGAGCAACGCCATGATGTCGTTGCCGGCCAACAGTTTGTAGAACAGGTAAACGAAGGCGATCACGCCCAGCACGCTGGCGATCCGGCCGATGCCGTGAATCACCCGGTAGCCGAAGATGGTGAAGACCATGATCGAACCGGCAAACAGCACGATGCCGACCCAGTCTTCAACGTGGAGTAACTGCGCCACCGCTTGCCCCGCCAGCAGCGAACCGCTGGCCGAGAAGCCGATGTACATCAGGCACACCAACACCAGCGGAATCACCGCCCCATACACGCCAAACTGCACGCGGCTGGAGATCATCTGTGGCAAGCCCAGCTGCGGGCCCTGGGCTGCGTGCAACGCCATGACGCCACCGCCGAGCAGTTGCCCGATCAGCAAACCGATCAATGACCAAAACACATCCCCACCGAGCACCACTGCAAGCGCACCGGTCACAATCGCGGTGATTTGCAGGTTGGCACCCAGCCACAGGGTGAACTGGCTTAATAGACGACCGTGTCTTTCCGCATCCGGGATGTAGTCGATCGAGCGTTTCTCGATCAACGGTTTACTGCCTGCACGTTCGCTGCTAACAGCCATGATTCAACCTCTGTGGATTGTTGGTCGGTGTTGGTTTGATCTCTGTAGGAGATGCGTAGGAGCTGTGTAGGAGCTGTCGAGTGAAACGAGGCTGCGATCTTTTATGAAGATCAAGATCAAAAGATCGCAGCCTGCGGCAGCTCCTACAGGGTTCTTCGTTATTTGCCGGTGATCATCGGCAGGTTCAGGCCCTGCTCGTTGGCGCAATCGATCGCGATCTGGTAACCCGCATCGGCGTGACGCATGACACCGGTAGCCGGGTCGTTGTGCAGTACGCGAGCGATACGCTCGGCCGCTTCGTCAGTACCGTCGCAGACAATCACCATGCCCGAATGCTGGGAGAAGCCCATGCCGACGCCGCCGCCGTGGTGCAGGGAAACCCAGGTCGCGCCGCTCGCGGTGTTGAGCAAAGCGTTGAGCAGTGGCCAGTCGGACACAGCATCGGAACCGTCTTGCATCGACTCGGTTTCGCGGTTCGGGCTGGCCACGGAACCGGAGTCCAGGTGGTCACGACCGATCACGATGGGCGCGGACAGCTCACCGCTGCGCACCATTTCGTTGAACGCCAGACCCAGCTTGGCGCGCAGACCCAGGCCAACCCAGCAGATACGGGCCGGCAGACCCTGGAAGCTGATGCGCTCGCGCGCCATGTCCAGCCAGTTGTGCAGGTGGGCGTCGTCCGGGATCAGTTCTTTGACCTTGGCGTCGGTTTTGTAGATGTCTTCAGCGTTGCCCGACAGTGCAGCCCAACGGAACGGGCCGATGCCACGGCAGAACAGTGGACGGATGTAAGCCGGTACGAAGCCTGGGAAGTCGAATGCGTTTTCCACGCCTTCTTCCTGGGCCATCTGACGGATGTTGTTACCGTAGTCGAACGTCGGAATGCCCATTTTCTGGAAATCGAGCATCGCTTTAACGTGCACGGCCATCGATTGCTTGGCGGCTTTCACCACGGCAGCAGGCTCGGTCTTGGCGCGAGCGCGGTACTCTTCCCAGGTCCAGCCAGCCGGCAGGTAACCGTTCAGCGGGTCGTGGGCGCTGGTCTGGTCGGTGACCATGTCCGGGCGCACGCCGCGCTTGACCAGTTCCGGCAGAATTTCAGCCGCGTTACCCAGCAGAGCGATGGAAATCGCTTTGCCTTCCTTGGTGTATTTGGCGATACGGGCCAGCGCGTCGTCGAGGTCGGTGGCTTGCTCATCGACATAACGGCTGTTCAGGCGGAAATCGATGCTGACCTGCTGGCATTCGATGTTCAGCGAGCACGCGCCGGCCAGGGTCGCGGCCAGAGGCTGAGCGCCGCCCATGCCACCCAGACCTGCGGTCAGGACCCAACGACCGGTCAGGTCATCGTTGTAGTGCTGGCGACCGGCTTCGACGAACGTTTCGTAGGTGCCCTGGACGATGCCCTGGCTGCCGATGTAGATCCAGCTGCCGGCAGTCATCTGGCCGTACATGGCCAGGCCTTTGGCGTCCAGTTCGTTGAAGTGTTCCCAGCTCGCCCAGTGCGGTACCAGGTTGGAGTTGGCGATCAGAACGCGTGGTGCGTTGCTGTGGGTCTTGAACACGCCGACCGGCTTGCCGGATTGCACCAGCAGGGTCTCGTCGTCGTTCAGGTTGGCCAGGCTTTCGACGATCTTGTCGTAGCATTCCCAGTTACGTGCCGCACGACCGATACCACCGTAAACCACCAGTTCTTTAGGGTTCTCGGCGACTTCCGGGTCGAGGTTGTTCATCAACATGCGCAGCGGCGCTTCAGTCAGCCAGCTCTTGGCGGTCAGCTTGTTACCGCGGGCAGCGCGGATTTCAACGTCACGAAACTTAGTAGGTTTAATGTCAGTCACGAAAAAGACTCCTCAGCAATCAATCCAAACCAGCCCAGGCAGTGGGCGAGCGAGCCAGCGAGCAAATGTGCACGCCGGCGAATCAGTGGACGATGGTCGAGTCTTCGTGACTCATACACATACGTCTTTACTTGTACATACAAGCATATGCAATCGAGCGGCCAACTTGTTGGTGGAGTGTTCAAGAAGAGTTTTGGGAGGGCTGAAAAGCCCATGAAACAAGGGTTCTAGCCTGGATGAAATTTTTCGGAGGGGATTTTCACAGGACGTGAGCGCTGTTACCTGAGCGTGGTTTTGCGCCACGTTGGGGCATTCGGTAACAAGTTGGCGCGGTGGGAAACGGATTTGGGGAGGGAAACGACATCGTGGGCAAACATGGCCCTCTGTAGGAGCGAGCTTGCTCGCGATGGTCGTCAACGATAACGCGTAAAACCAGGCACCCCGCGGTGTCCTTGGGTTTTTCGCGAGCAAGCTCGCTCTTACAGGAAAGGATTTTGAATCAGTGTGCAGTCAGTTCAATCACGCAGCATCGGCCGCTGACAGAGACTTCCAGCAAACCCGCGTTACCGTCGAGCTGCAGGCAATCATGGCGACCGAGTTGCGAGGCGCTGTTACCGACCTTCACTTCAAGTGCTTCGGCCATGCTGAAAATCAGCAGAGTCCCGGACTCGCTGAAAAACCGCTGCTCGCCGTCCAGCCATTGCAACCGCGCGCGGTAACGCTGTGGCGCATAAATCAGATTGAAGTCGCGAATCGGCCCGCCGAGCAATGTGCAGGACACGTGGCTCTCACCGCTGAAAGCAAATGGGTCCAGCGGTAACAGCGCACGCGTGCTCTGGCCATCGACGCTCAAGGTCATGCCGTCGCCTTGCAACACGGTGATTACCCGCTCGTAACCGGCGAAGGTAGAAAAACCACCCGACTCGCCGATGTCGGCAATCGACAGACGCCAGCCGAAACCATCAAGGCCAGTGCCTGCATCACGAGTGATTTCTTCGGTGCTGCCACCGCCGTTTTTCCACGGCATGCGCGGGTAGTCTATGGCGCGTAAAACCTTCAACTGACTCATTTTTGGCCCTCTATTTATGAAACCGGCCTTCCAGACGATGACGGGAACCGGGGTGGATCAAACGGGCCGCGGTCACCGGCTGACGACCGGACCAGGTGCGGCGGCGAATCAGCAGGCACGGCTCGCCTTTTTCAATCTGCAGCAATTTGCACTCGCTGGCCTCGGCCAGAATCGCCTCGACCACGTGCTCGCCTTCGGTGAGCGGCGCGACCTGATTCAGATAGGCGTAAGGCGTTTGCAGGGTGAAGTCTTGCTTGAGGTAGTCCGGCGCCACGAGCGCGTTGACGAAGCGGTCTTCGATTTGCACCGGAATGTCGTTTTCGAAATGCACGATCAGCGAATGGAAAACCCTCTGGCCTTCACGCATGTCGAGGGCCAGGGCGCGCTCGGAACCGGCCGCCTCTTCTTCCAGGGTGATCACCTTGCAGGTATGGCGATGACCGCGGGAGGCGATTTCGTCGGCGATGTTGTGAACTTCAAACAGCGCGGACTGACTTTTCGGTTCGGCGACGAACGTGCCGACGCCTTGCATACGCACCAACAGACCATCGGCGGTCATCTCACGCAGGGCGCGGTTGATGGTCATGCGACTGAAGCCGAGTTGATTTACCAGCTCGCTTTCCGACGGAACGCGGTAGTGCGGCGGCCAGTTCCCACTGTCGATTTGCTGGGTAATCATCTGTTTGACGCGGGCGTACAAGGGCGCCGGACTGTCGCCCATGTTCGCGGCCAACGGTGACACTTGGGGCGGAGTCGGCACGGTTAATCCTTGGTCATTTAGTAGAAGTTGCTAGCTTGCCGGAGTTTACCGAGCAGGCAAACGTCTGTATATGTATATACAAATAACACACGATGGGGTGCTGAACCATGTCCGCCTTCTTTGCCGAACGCGCGCTGCTGCCTAGTGGATGGGCCAACAATGTACGTCTTGAGGTCAACGCCGACGGCGTTTTGACTCATGTCCAGGCCGATTCTCATGCAGAAGGGGCTGAACGGCTGAGCGGTCCGCTGCTGCCGGGCATGCCGAATCTGCACTCCCACGCCTTCCAGCGAGCGATGGCCGGGCTGGCGGAAGTGGCCGGCAATCCGAATGACAGTTTCTGGACCTGGCGCGATTTGATGTATCGCCTCGTCGGAAAAATCAGCCCGGAGCAACTTGGCGTCATCGCGCGTCAGCTGTACATCGAAATGCTCAAGGCCGGTTACACCTCGGTGGCGGAATTTCATTACGTGCACCATGACACCAGCGGCCAACCGTACGCCGACCCGGCCGAACTGGCGCTGCGCATCAGCCAGGCCGCCAGTTCCGCCGGTATCGGCCTGACGCTACTGCCGGTGCTCTACAGCCATTCCGGCTTCGGCGGCCAGACCCCGAACGATGGCCAGCGCCGTTTTATCAACAGCACCGAAAACTACCTCAAGCTGCAATCGCGTTTGCAGCCAATCCTTGCGCAACAACCGGCGCAGTCGCTGGGTCTGTGTTTCCACTCGTTGCGCGCGGTAACTCCGCAGCAGATCAGCGAAGTGCTGGCCGCCAGCGACAAGCAATGCCCGGTGCACATTCACATCGCCGAACAGCAAAAGGAAGTCGACGACTGCCTGAGCTGGAGCGGGCGCCGTCCGCTGCAATGGTTGTACGAAAATACCGAGGTCGATCAGCGCTGGTGCCTGGTTCACGCCACCCACGCCAACCCGGAAGAAGTCACGTTGATGGCCAAGAGTCGCGCCATCGCCGGTTTGTGCCTGACCACTGAAGCGAACCTTGGCGACGGGATTTTCCCGGCGGTGGATTTCCTCGCTCAGGGCGGGCGCATGGGCATCGGTTCCGACAGCCATGTGTCGCTGAGCGTGGTGGAAGAATTGCGCTGGCTGGAATATGGGCAACGTCTGCGTGATCAACGACGTAACCGCTTGTATGGCGCGGATCAGCCAATGGTTGGCCGCACGCTATATGACGCGGCGCTGGACGGCGGCGCTCAGGCAATGGGTCAGCCGATCGGTGCGCTGGAAGTGGGCAAGCGGGCGGATTGGCTGGTGCTGGACGGCAACGATCCGTACCTGGCGACGGCCAGTGGCGACGGGATTTTGAATCGTTGGTTATTTGCCGGTGGCGATCGCCAGGTGCGGGACGTACTGGTCAACGGCCAGTGGGTTGTGCGTGACGGGCGTCATGCCGGTGAGGAAGACAGCAACCGGGCGTTTACCCAAGTCCTGCGCGATCTCCTGGGCTAACACCGCAAAACCTTTGTAGGAGCGAGCTTGCTCCGGGCGGCGTTCCGACGATGGAGTGTCAGTCGACATCAATGTGGCTGACCCACCATCGCGAGCAAGCTCGCTCCTACAAGATTTCCGTGATCAGTTCGAAGTCTTGGCCATCTGTGTATCCGACGCACGCCAGATCAGCCGCGTCGTGTCATAGCCCTGCTGGCGTGCCTTGCTCAGCAGCTCTTCACGCACCACACCATTGACGGTCGGGGTCCGGGACAGCAGCCACAGATACTTGCGGCTCGGGTCACCCACGATAGCCGTCTTGTAGTCATCGCTGACGTACAACACCCAGTACTCACCCTTTGACACACCCGGAATCAAGCGCGAAAGCCAGGTATCGAACTCGACCCACAATTTGTCGCTCTTGCCCGGCACCTGTGGATAGGCCTTGCCCTTGACCTCTTCCCATTGCCACTGTGCCGTCAGGCAGCGGTTCAACACGGCCACATTACCGTCAGGCAAGAGCGTGTAATGGGCTTCGGATTGCGCGCAATCGCGCTGGAAATACATTGGCATACGGGCCAACTCGTACCAGGTCCCCTGGTAGCGCTTGAGGTTGACGCTGTTGACCGTCTTGGGCGCCAATGGATCGGTGCCGGAAGTGGCACAACCAGCCAGTACCAGGCCGGCAAAAAGAACTATCAATAACCGCATCATTGTTTTTCTCCCGTGGGCGCATCGCCCCGGTTTACTTCAGGCCTTGGCCGGAAAACATCAGCACTTTGTCACCGGCGTACTGCACGCTGATAAAGCTGTTCTTGTCGCCCCAGGTGCAACTGGACATGCCGAGCGCGCCCGAGCAGTCAGCCGGTTTGCCGAGCAAGGTTTCAACCTCGGACTTGGGCATGCCGGACGATAATTTCGAATAGTTTTCCTGATTGATCTTGCTGCATGCGGCCAATAACACGCAAAACGAAAGCAGGGCGATAGATCGCAGCGACATGGTGTAACTCCAGGGCCGAAGGGGAATGGCATGGCTGCCAAGCAGAAGCTTAGAAGAGAAAACCCCCATCTGGTTCCCTCCCCGCCCGGCTATTTATCGGGCCGCTCGTCTTTCTTCTTCCGAAAAATCAGCCACTTTCTTGCGCGGTTGAGCATTTCGTCGGTTTTCGCAAAAAGCTGCCTAATCTTTGGCGCCCGCCTGTCGACACAGGTAGGAGCGAGCTCGCTCGCGATGGGCGTCAACGATAACGCGCACTCGCTGACTATACGCGGTGCCCTGAAATCCATCGCGAGCGAGCTCGCTCCTACACCAGTCCCCTCCGCGGTAGCTCATTTAATGACCAGAAACATGAAGTTCAGCCACAAGATCTTGTTGGCTGCTGCCCTCGTGGTGGCCGTTGCATTCGCTTGTTTCATCCTGTTCAACGACTATCGTCAGCGCCAGACACTGCGCAGCAGTACCGAATCCTCGATGCAGGAACTCGGCAGCCTGACCACCAGCAACATTAAGACCTGGCTGGAAAGCCGCATCCAGTTGCTGCAATCGCTGTCCCAGCAAATCGCCGTGGACGGCAGTGCTCAGGCCAACCTCAAACGCGCCATCGACCTGCCGGCGTATACCAGCAACTTCCAGCTGAGCTATTTCGGCGGCACTGACGGCGTCATGTTCTCGGTCCCGGCGGGCAATCGTGCCGCCGATTACGACCCTCGCGCACGAGGCTGGTACAAAGCAGCCAACAGCGCGCAACAGACCATCGTCACCGAACCGTACATCGCCGCGTCCTCCGGCAAACTGGTGATCACGGTCGCTACGCCGGTACAACGCCAGGGCCAAATGATTGGCGTCGCCGGTGCAGACATCGATCTGTCCAGCGTCAGCGCGACCATCAACTCCCTGAACTTCGGCGGTCACGGCCATGCGTTCATCGTCAGCGCCGACGGCAAGATCCTGATTCACCCAGACAGCAAACTGGTGCTCAAGAGCCTTGCCGATGCTTACCCGAATGGCGTGCCGAATGTCAGCCCGGGTATGAAAGAAGTCGAGGTCGACGGCAAGTCGCAATTCATCTCCTTTACCCGCGTCAACGGCGTGCCGTCGGCGGACTGGTACGTGGCATTGGTGCTGGATCAGGACACGGCGTTCTCGATGCTCAGCGAATTCCGCACCTCGGCAATCATCGCCATGATCATTGCCGTGGTGATCATCATTGCCCTGCTGGGCATGCTGATCAGCTTCCTGATGCAACCGCTGCTGACCATGGGCCGCGCCATGCATGACATCGCCGAAGGTGAAGGCGACCTGACCAAACGCCTGACCATTCACGGCCAGGACGAATTCGGTGCCCTGGGCACTTCGTTCAACCGCTTTGTGGAACGTATTCATACCTCGATTCGGGAAGTGGCCTCGGCCACCGGCCAGGTCAACGAAGTCGCATTGCGCGTGGTTGCCGCGTCGAATTCGTCGATGTTCAACTCCGACCAGCAAGCCTCGCGCACCAGCAGCGTCGCTGCGGCCATCAACGAGCTGGGCGCCGCCGCCCAGGAAATCGCCCAGAACGCCGCCCTCGCCTCTCAACATTCAAGCGATGCCCGCAGCCTGGCTGAAGACGGTCAGCAGGTGGTGGATAAAACCATCGCGGCGATGCAGCAGCTCTCGGCGAAAATCAGCGATTCGTGCGGCAACATCGAGACGCTTAACAGCAACACGGTGAACATCGGGCAGATTCTGGAAGTGATCACCAGCATCTCGCAGCAGACCAACCTGTTGGCGCTGAACGCCGCCATCGAAGCGGCCCGTGCCGGTGAAGCCGGACGCGGTTTCGCGGTGGTTGCCGATGAAGTGCGCAACCTTGCCCACCGCACACAGGATTCGGCGCAGCAAGTGCAGAAGATGATCGAAGAACTGCAAGTGGGCGCCCGCGAAGCGGTCAGCACCATGACCGACAGCCAGCGCCAGAGCGAAAGCAGCGTTGGCATTGCCAATCAGGCCGGCGAACGCCTGGGCAGCGTGACGCAGCGAATCGGTGAGATCGACGGGATGAACCAGTCCGTGGCGACAGCGACTGAAGAGCAGACCGCTGTGGTGGAGTCGATCAACGTCGACATCACCGAGATCAACACGCTGAACCAGGAAGGGGTGGAGAACTTGCAGTCGACCTTGCGTGCGTGTGCCGATCTTGAACAGCAGGCGGCGCGGTTGAAGCAGTTGGTGGGTAGCTTCAGGATCTAAGTGATCTCTCCGGCCCCTTCGCGAGCAGGCTCGCTCCCACATTTGGTTTGTGTCGTTCACAAATCCCCTGTGGGAGCGAGCCTGCTCGCGATGGCGGCATCAGCTACACCGAAGCGCTAAAACCGCGATCCAGGCCCCGAAAGAAACTCCAACTCCTCCGCCGTAGACGCCCGCCCCAACACCGCATTGCGATGCGGAAACCGTCCGAACCGCGCAATCACTGCTCGATGCCGCTCGGCATAATCCAGGTTATCGGCAAACACCGCCCGATCAGCTTCGGGCTGCTGCGCCAGCAATTCCATAAACCGCGAAACCGCTTCGTTCTGCACCGCCAGATGCTCGCAATGCTCCAGCACCAGATAGATGAACACCCGCTGAATCGGCCGTAGCTGCCGATCGAAATCCGCAGCAATGCCTTGCGCCACCAGTGCCTGAGCCCTGGAATCGCCGGAAAAGGATTGGGGGGTGTCGCGATAGATCATTCGCGGGAGTTGATCGAGCAGCAGCACCAGAGCCAGCCAACCTTCGGGGCGTTGCGCCCAGTCAGTCAATCCGCCGGCCAGTGCCTGCTCGACCCAGTCCCCCGAAACGCGTTTGCGCCTCGAGGTCCTGGCTGTCGCGCTTGCCGAACCATAACGTGCCCTTGTCAGCCGCTATTTCGTTGGGGGATTCGAGAGATCCGAACCACCACTCAAGCAACGGCTGCCAGGGCGCGGTCATGGTTTATTCCTTGTGGTAAGCCGTGACGCGTTCGACTTCTTCTTTCGAACCGAGGAACACGGCGACACGCTGGTGCAAGCCGTCAGGCTTGATGTCGAGGATGCGTTGATGGCCATCGGTGGAAGCGCCGCCAGCCTGTTCAACCAGGAACGACATCGGGTTGGCTTCGTACATCAGACGCAGCTTGCCCGGCTTGGAGGGTTCGCGGCTGTCGCGTGGGTACATGAACAGACCGCCACGGGTCAGGATGCGATGCACGTCCGCGACCATCGCGGCGACCCAGCGCATGTTGTAGTTCTTTTTCAGCGGGCCTTCATCGCCAGCCAGCAATTCGCCGACGTAGCGTTGTACCGGCGCTTCCCAGTGACGCTGGTTGGATGCGTTGATCGCGAATTCCTGAGTGGATTCCGGGATCTTGATGTCTTCGTGGGTCAGCACGAAGCTGCCCATTTCACGGTCCAGGGTAAAGCCTTTGACGCCATCACCCAAGGTCAGCACCAGCATGGTTTGCGGGCCGTAGATGGCATAACCGGCGGCGACCTGCTCGGTGCCTGGCTGCAGGAAAGCCTTTTCGTTCAAGGCTTCGTTCTGGCTCAGGTATTCGCTCGGGCAACGCAGCACCGAGAAAATAGTACCGACCGGTGCGTTGATATCGATGTTCGACGAACCGTCCAGCGGGTCGAATACCAGCAGGTACGCGCCTTTCGGGTATTTGCCCGGGATCTGGTAGGCATTGTCCATTTCTTCAGACGCCATGCCGGCCAGGTGACCGCCCCATTCGTTGGCTTCGAGCAGGATCTCGTTGGAGATCACGTCGAGCTTCTTCTGCACTTCGCCTTGGACGTTTTCAGTGCCCATGCTGCCCAGAACACCACCCAGGGCGCCTTTGGAGACGGCATGGCTGATTTCTTTGCAAGCACGCGCCACCACTTCGATCAGGAAACGCAGATCGGCAGGGGTGTTGTTGCTACGGGTCTGCTCAATCAAATAGCGACTCAGGGTAACGCGGGACATGGAAGGCTCCGGTGGAATGGGGGGCTAAAAACCCGCGCAGTTTAACGCGAGTCGTGGCGCATTTCCTCCTATCAGACGTGATACACCCAATAGAGTTCATGCGCCGGGATGAGCGTAGTTCGAAATGAACGGGATGTGGATCGGGGATGGGTGGCAGTTTCGTGATTTTTCTTTGTCTGATAGACCGCCTTCGCGAGCAAGCCCGCTCCCACATTTGACCACATGCTTGGCCATCAACTCGGTCTAGTGTGGGAGCGGGCTTGCTCGCGAATGGCGCGCAGCGCCAGCTTTTCTCAGGATTTAGCCGGGGGTTTACGCAGCAGACTGAACGCCATCGCCGCCAGGCACAAAACGCTCAGCAACAGCACCGCCCACAACCCGAACTTCTTCCAGTTCGTATCAGGCATCGCAGCCGTCGTCGCCGTCGAGGCCGGTGTCACTACCGTCCCACTCTCGACCGTCGCCTTGCCCAATGTGGCTAACCTGGCAGCGCTGTAATCCGGAATCAACGTCGACAATGGCAGGCTCGCCGCCTTCACCGTCGCACTCCCCAGCGCCAGCGTGTAGGGCCCAGGGCCACGCGCCAGGAACACCACTTGGGTCGAACGCACCGCGAACCGAACCGTCGGCGCCTCGGCACCCAGGCCACCGCCGCGATCATCCACCGTCAGCTTCAACTGCTGCACGGTTTGCCCCGACAGCGGCAATTCGTTCTGCACCACGTCCTGGCCATTCTGGGTCAGGCGATAGAGCAACCCGCTGCTCAGCGGCTGCCACGGCAAGCTGCTTTCTCGACGACCCGACAACGTCACCGGCGCCAGACTGTTGGGCTGACTCAGCTCGACCTGCAAGCGCTCGACGTTCAGCCCCATCGGCAACTGCCAAGTGTATTCGCCGGCCTTCACGCGACTGCCGGCCAATGGCTGCGACCAGACCAAAGGCAGCGGCAGGCTGCGGGGACTTGCGCTTTCCAGCTGCGCCGAGGTCAGCGTCGGTGCCGATTGTGGCGTGCTCCACAGCAAGCGCACATAGCGCGCCGATTGCCCCGGCAGGCTGACTTCATGTTGCTCGACCCGTTCGTCGGCGAACGACAACCGCGCCACCTGGCCTTCGCCCCACGATTGCCAGTGCTGCAAGTCGTCGCTGGCTTCGATGCTGAAACGCTGGAAGCCGTCGCGCTCGCTGGTCCAGTCGAGGATCAACTGTCGCAAGGGCGCCTTAATGCTGCTGGCATCAAGCAACCAGCCACGCAGAACCTCTTCTCCCGCCTCCAGCTGACTGGATGGCTGCACCTCCACCAGCGTGCCGTTAGCGCTCGATTGCACGCGCACGCTGGGTGCGCGCTCAGTGGAGTCCGCCGAATTAAACAATGGGAACCACTTTACGTCGGTCAGGGTGCGATTTTCGCGGGTTGGCGCCGGTTCTCGAGCCAACGCGTAAGCTTGGGCGTCACCGGCGGCGTTGAATACACGCACATCGCTCAGGTCGGTCTGCCGCGCATTCAGTTGCACGCTCAATGGCAATTCAAGGCGATACCACGGGCCTTCACCGCTCACGGTCAACGGCACCTGCGTGGCGAAGTCCGCCGGTTTATCCTGAGCGCCGGCCGACAACGCCACACCCAACGCCACAGCGCCCAACCAGCCCAGGTTCAACTTCTGACTCAAGACGACACTCCTTCGGTTTCCGGGGCCGGTTTTTCAGGATCCGGCGTAGCGTCGGCGCGCTTGGGCGGCAACGGAGCGAAATAGCCCACCACCAGTAACAACACACCCACGCCGATAAACGACACGATCCGCGCCAGCCCGCCGCGATTACTCAATTCGACAAAGAACAGTTTGGCCACCACCACCCCGATCAACGCCGCGCCGATCAGCCAGACCTCGCGGCGATGGCGCAGATGGCCGCCGATCATCAGACCCAGGGCCATCAAGGTCCAGACGATCGATAGACCGGCCTGTACCAGCATGGACTCGAGCAACGCTCGCAGCTCGAAGGGCACGCCGCTCCAATGGTGAGCCGTGCGCATCACCAGCGCGGTGAAAAAGATAAACAGCGAAACCCCGGCAATCAGTTGCGTGGCGTATTCGGCGTAGTCCTTGCGAAACGACAGGTGTGTGATTGCGCTGCGGGACCAGACGTAGACGCCGAACAGCGCAAACAGCAGGCCCAACTCCAGTGGATTGATCAGCGGCACGTAAGGCAACGGCTCGGCGGTGCCGTCGCTGACGATGTTCGCCAGCCAGAACCAGCCGAGCATCAGCACTGCCAGAGGCGCGGCGGCGTACAGCCGGTATTCGCGCGAATAGGCTGACACCGGCCACGGCCAGCGGCGAGGTGCAGCCATCAGCACCAGATAAAGACTCGGCAGGATCGCCCAACCCAACCAGCGCCAGGCATTGTACTGCTCGGACAGCAACAGCAGGCCGTAGCGCAGCTCCAGCGCCAACACACCCAACAACAGCCAGCAACCCAACACATGAGCGGCGCTCAGCGCACGCTCCGGCAACATCGGCGCCAGACGTCGCAAAGAGGTGAAATGCACGACGAACACCGCCGCCCAGGCCAGCCAACCGAACTGGGCGGCCGGGTGATAACGCGCGTGCCAAGCGGCGAGTAACACCACGCCGGCCGCGGGGATCAGCAAGGTGCAAAGCAAGCCAAGCGACGACCATTTCAGGCGCAATGCCAACACGGTCCACAGCGCCACGCTGACGGCCACAGTCGCCAGCAACAACGTCGCATGCAGATTCACTGGCGCAAAACGCAGCACTTCACTGACCCACGCCAACGCCCACCAACCCGCGCCCCACACCAGCAGCACTTCGGACAAACGCTGCAAGCTCAGCGCATCGAAGGCCGATGCGTGGTTGCCGAGCTGCAAGCGCCAGGCCCCAACCAGCGCGGCCAAGCCCAGCACCAGCGGCGTCCAGAATCCGCTGTGCGCCAGCGGTTTCAAACCTTCGCTGGCCAACGGGCCTAATAGATCCGGGCCGGCCAGCATGAACGCTGCGCCGCCAATCACCTGCAACAACAGGCCGAAAACAAAACTCACACGTTGCTTCAAATACAGGCTTAGCCAGATGATGAACAGACCACTGGCCGCCCACACCGCGCTCGCGGTTTGCCAAGGCAAGACAAACAGCACCGCCAAATTGATCAGCACCAGACCGGCGAGCAACACCACCGACAAGCCGCGCAACAGTCGAACGTCACTGCGAACCATCTCATCGCGAGCCGCCAACAGCATGCCGGCGATCAACGCCAGACCGATCAGCGACGCGCTCAACAGCCCGCTCCAACCCGCACTGAACACAGCCGCAGACTCACCGCTCGAACCTTGTAGCCGCAGCAGGAACAACGCCCCGCCCAACAACTGCACGGCAAACGCGGTGAACAGGAACGTGCGCGATTGCAGGCGCAGGCCGACAAACAGCGTCGCCAACCCCGCCAACGCCCAACTGATCGTCGTGCCCTGAATAAAGAAGAACAACGGCGCCAGCAGATAAAGGAACGTCAGACCGAGGCAGGCCAACACCGGCAGCCCTTTACGCTCCCATTCCAAGGTCTGCCCGGGCAAGGCTTTACGCAATTGATAGAAGCTGAACAGCAACGCCACGCCGAGCATTAACGCACCCAACGGCGCGCCGTCCAGCAGGCTGCTTTCCCCGGTCCGCAGCTCACTGAGAAACGCCAGCGCCGAGCCCAGTTGCAGCAACAAGGCAAAGGCTCGGGCCAGCGGTCGTTGTTGACGCAGCCCGAGCCAGAAAATCCCCGCGCCCTCCACGGCCCAGGCAGCGGCGGTCCACCGTGCGTCGAGTCCCAACGGGATCGCCAGGCTGGCGAAGATCACGCCCAGCGCCAGACAGGTCTCCGCCAGCAGCAACGCTCGACCGCCCATCAGCAGTCGCGCCAGCCCCATGTAGATCATGCCCAGCGCCAGCGCGCTGAAGGCTGCCGCGAACTCCAGATGCTGGACCAGCGCAAACTGCAAACCGAAGCCCACCAGCGGTGGACCAAACAGCATCGTGCCGTCGACGTAATCGCCCTTGCGCGCCGACCAGTGCAGCAACGCATCACGACTGTCATCCTCGGGCGCGTCGCTCATTTCCAGCAACTTGCGTCGGGCAAACAGCAGGCCGATAGCCAGGTACATCAAGAAGAACACAATCAGGAACGGCTCGGTGCTCCATAGCAGTTCCGGCGTGTAAGAACGCAGGCCCCAGGCGAAACCGATGCCGAAGGTGCCGGCAAAACCGATCAGGTTCAGCAGCCGCCAGGCCTTGAACCACGCAATCGCGAGGATGCCGGCGTTGAGCAAGGCGAAGTAGCTGAAGAGTGCGATGTGGTTGCCAGCGCCGGTGGAGGTCAGGATGGGGGCGGCGAAACCGCCCAACGCGGCAGCACAGGCCAAGGCCAGGGAATCCTGAGTGATTGCCAGAATGGCGGAAAACACGGTCACGGCCACCAACAAGCCCAGGGCGGCGGTCGGGTCGAGCAACGGGTGCAGGCGCATCGCTGCAAACACCGTCAGGTACAACACGGCGATGCCGGTGCCTTGCAGCATCAACGCGTAATTGCTATTACGCGTTCTGAGCCACCATCCCAGCCCGAGAAGGCCCAATGCCGCCGCCGCAACACCGGCATAACGCAATTCGATGGGCACCACCATGCCTTCAGTGGCGTAACGCAGCAGGAACGCCAAACCGAGGAACAACAGCACCACGCCGACCCGCAACACCGTATTACCGCCAAACAGCCAGGCGCGAGCGCCGCTGATGCCGCGTTCGATGACGTTGGGGCCGCGCGGGGTGGCGGGTTGTCGCGCTTCACGGGTAACCGGTTCCGGTTTCCAGGCATCGACGGGCAGTGGCCGGGTTTGCATGGACGCAGCAGCCATCGGTTCGAGTTCGGGAGGGAGTTCCCAGATCAGCTCCGGCGGCTCGACAGGAATTTCGCCAAGTGTGAATTCAGGGGCCGGGGCGAGGTCGCTGGCAAGCGGTTCGCCAGCTTCAGGCCGTTTGACGCCAGACACCTCCAGCAAAGCCAGACGCTCTTCGAGCGCCTTCAGCGCCACTTGCGCCTGTTCAAGTAGCCCGCGCTGCTCGGCCGTTTGAGACCCCAAGCGGCCGATGCGAATGGCCTGGCCAATACCCAACCCGAGCAGCGCGCCCAACAGCGCATCGCTGAACGACTCGTCGAGTAGCCAGCCCAGCACCAGTCCAATCAGCATGAACATCCATTGCATGGTCGATATCCCTAAGCGCATTGGCTAATCCCGGAAGACTAGCGCAGCCGGCATCAAAAAGATCGCAGCCTTCGGCAGCTCCTCCAAAAGCGCGGAATTACGCGATCCTGTAGGAGCTGCCGAAGGCTGCGATCTTTTTAGCCGAGCGAAGACTTACTCCAGCGCCTTCCAGATATCAGTGGCGTACTCACGAATGGTCCGGTCGGAGGAGAACCAGCCCATCCGCGCCGTGCTCAAGACTGCCGAACGCCACCACGCTTGAGAATCGTGCCAATGCGCTTCAACGCGCATCTGCGCGTCCCAGTAGGAATCGAAATCGGCGCAGACCAGGAAGCGGTCGTAGTCGATCAGCGAATCGATCAAGCCCACGTAACGGGACGGTTCATCCGGCGAAAACACCCCGCCGCGAATCGCTTGCAACACGTCATTGAGGCGATGGGAGGCGGCAATGTCCGGCGTCGCGTTGAACTCATGGTTCTGCTTACGCGCTTCAACCTGCTGAGCACTGAGACCGAAGATAAACATGTGCTCGGCGCCGATACGCTCGCACATTTCCACGTTAGCCCCGTCCAGGGTGCCGATGGTCAGTGCGCCGTTGAGGCCGAACTTCATGTTACTGGTGCCCGACGCTTCAAAGCCTGCGGTGGAAATCTGCTCGGACAAGTCCGCCGCCGGAATGATGCTCTCCGCCAGGCTGACGTTGTAGTTGGGCAGGAACACCACTTTCAGCAAACCGCGCACGGTCGGGTCGTTGTTCACCACCCGAGCGATGTCGTTGGTCAGTTTGATGATCAGCTTGGCCTGGTGATAACTGGCGGCGGCCTTGCCGGCGAAGATCTTCACCCGCGGTACCCAGTCGATTTCCGGCTCGGCGCGAATCGCCTGATACAACGCTACGGTGTGCATCAGGTTAAGCAGTTGCCGTTTGTATTCGTGGATCCGTTTGACCTGCACGTCGAACATCGCCGCCGGGTTGACCGCGACCCCCAGCCGCTCGTGAATGATGTACGCGAGGGCTTTTTTGTTGTGCAGCCGCTGTTCCGCGAACGCTTTGCGGAAAGCAGACTTCTCGGCGAACGGTTCCAGTTCGAGCAAGCGTGTTTCTGCGCTGTCCAGCAGCTCAGGCCCCAAGGCGTCGACCATCATCGCCGTCAGCTCGGGGTTGGCCTGGTAGAGCCAGCGGCGGAACGTGATGCCGTTGGTCTTGTTGTTGATCCGGTCCGGGTAGAGTTTGTGCAGCTCGGAGAACACGGTTTTGCGCATCAGCTGCGTGTGCAGCCCGGACACGCCGTTGACGCTGTGGGAGCCGAGGAACGCGAGGTTGCCCATACGCACGCGACGGCCGTTGTCTTCCTCGATCAGCGACACGGCGCGCAGCACGTCGAAATCGTGAATGCCTTTGGCCCGCAGGGAATCGATGTGCTGGGCGTTGATCAGGTAAATGATCTGCATGTGCCGCGGCAGCATCCGCTCCATCAACCCGACCGGCCAGGTTTCAAGCGCTTCCGGCAGCAATGTGTGGTTGGTGTAGGACAGCGTGTCGACGGTGACCTGCCACGCCGCGTCCCACGCCACGTCATACACGTCGACCAGCTGGCGCATCAGTTCGGCCACGGCAATCGAGGGGTGAGTGTCGTTGAGCTGGATGGCCGCGTGATCGCCCAGGGTCAGGACCGAGGTGTGCATGTTGCGATGACGGCGCAGCAAGTCCTGCAAGGACGCGGCGACGAAGAAGTATTCCTGACGCAGGCGCAGTTCCTGGCCGGCTTCGGTGCTGTCGGCCGGGTAAAGCACGCGGGAGATACTTTCGGCCCGGGCCACTTCCGCCACGGCCCCCAAGTGGTCGCCGGCGTTGAAGCGTTCCAGGTGCAAGTCTTCCATGGCCCGTGCGCGCCACAGACGCAGCGTGTTGACGCTTGCCCCACGCCAGCCGACCACCGGCGTGTCATAAGCAATCGCGCGCACGGTTTCCACTGGGGTCCACACTTGCTTGGACTTGCCGGTGTCGTCAGTGACGGTTTCAACGCTGCCGCCGAAGCCGATCGGGTAAACGACTTCTGGGCGTTCAAATTCCCAAGGGTTACCAAAATCCAGCCAGTGTTCGGTTTGTTCCTGCTGCCAGCCGTCGACAATGGCCTGACGGAACAAGCCATGCTCATAACGAATGCCGTAACCGTGGCCGGCGATGCCGAGCGTCGACATGCTTTCCATGAAGCACGCGGCCAAGCGGCCAAGGCCACCGTTACCCAGCGCCGCGTCGGGTTCCAGCAGGCGAATGCGTTCAAGATCGACGCCGAGTTCGGTCAGGGCCTCGCGGGCCACATCGAGCAAACCCAGGTTGCTGAGGCTGTCGTAGAGCAGCCGGCCAATCAGAAATTCCAGCGAGAGGTAGTAAACGCGCTTCTGACCCTTGCGGTAAATCTGCCGGGTGTGATCCATCCAGTGCTCGACCATATGATCCCGCGCGGCCAGGGCAATGGCTTCGAACCAGTCGTGGTCGAAGGCGTGATCCGGGTCTTTACCCACCGCGTAGGTGAGTTTGGTCAAGACGGCGTCGCGAAATGCGGCCACCTCTGCTTCGCGAACAAGTGGTTCTTGAGTCATCGATAGGACCTCGAGCGAGCGTGAAGTAGTTGAGCCTAGACGGTGTGACAGGCCATTGGGAGTCTGGTTCGGCAGTTTTTCCCGTTAGTGTGAGATAGGTCGACATTACCTTGTCGCGCACTGTAAAGAATGCAGGCCTCGTGCCGCAATACGGGTATTTCTGGGCGACACTCGAAAAAATCTGGCGAAAGGTTGTTCAAAAATCCACCAGTCCCGGTATGATCGCGCGCCCTGATGCACACGCTGGTAACAACCGATGATGAAGTCCAACCTGATCGCTGCCGCAGAGATCGATCGCCTCGACACCTGGGCCAAGTATTCCGCCCCGATGTGCGGCTCCTGCGTGTCCAGCTGCTGCACCTTGCCGGTCGAGGTCAAGATCAAGGATCTGATCCGTATCGGCATCGTCGATGAATTCGAGCGCGGCGAGCCGCCGAAGAACATCGCCAAGCGTTTGCAGAAGGAAGGGATCGTCGAACGTTACAACCAGAAATCCGAGATTTTCACCCTCCAGCGCATGAGCAACAACGATTGCCTGTACCTGGATCGTAAGAGCCGTCTGTGCACTATTTATGAAAAGCGCCCGGATACCTGCCGTAACCACCCGAAAATCGGCCCACGGCCGGGGTATTGCGCTTACAAGCCCAAAGAAGTGGCGCGTGAGACCAGCAGTAGCCGTCGGACCCTCGAGAAATTTTAAACCCCAAAAGATCGCAGCCTTTGGCAGCTCCTACAGGCGTACACATAAACCTGTAGGAGCTGCCGAAGGCTGCGATCTTTTGATTTTGTATCCAGACAAACAAAAACGCCCCCGACCTTGCGGTCGGGGGCATTTTTTTGCCAGCTAACTAAATAACTTAGTTACCGGACTTCTTGGCAGCGCGGGTACGCTCGCTTTCGCCCAGGATCTTCTTACGAAGACGGATGGACTTAGGAGTGACTTCGCACAATTCGTCTTCTTGAACGAATTCCAGAGCCTGCTCCAGGGTGAAGCGGATAGGCGGAACCAGAGCGATGGTTTCGTCTTTACCCGAAGCACGCATGTTGTCGAGCTTCTTGCCTTTGGTTGGGTTGACGCCCAGGTCGTTGTCGCGGCTGTTGATGCCGACGATTTGGCCTTCGTACACGTCTTCACCGTGACCCAGGAACAGTTTGCCGCGAGCTTGCAGGGTTTCCAGCGAGTAAGTCAGCGCCTTACCGGTAGCCACCGAAACCAGCACGCCGTTCTGACGGCCGGACATGTCGCCGGACTTCATCACGTCGTAACGGTCGAAGATCGAGGTCAGGATGCCTGCACCGGAGGTCAGGGTCAGGAACTCGTTACGGAAACCGATCAAGCCACGAGCCGGGATGTTGTACTCAAGGCGCACACGGCCCTTGCCATCCGGAACCATGTTGGTCAGGTCGCCTTTACGGATACCGATCTGTTCCATGATCGAACCTTGCGATTCTTCCGGCAGGTCGATGGTCACGTTTTCGTACGGTTCGTGCTTGACGCCGTCAACCATGCGGATGATCACTTCCGGACGACCAACACCCATTTCGAAGCCTTCGCGACGCATGGTTTCGATCAGTACCGAGAGGTGCAGCTCACCACGGCCGGAGACTTTGAACTTGTCGGCGGTGTCGCCTTCTTCAACGCGCAGGGCAACGTTGTAGAGCAATTCTTTGTCCAGACGTTCCTTGATGTTACGGCTGGTGACGAACTTGCCTTCACGGCCGCAGAACGGCGAGTCGTTAACCTGGAAGGTCATCGAAACGGTTGGTTCGTCAACGGTCAGCGGCTTCATCGCTTCGACGTTCAGTGGGTCGCACAGAGTGTCGGAGATGAACAGCGAATCGAAGCCGCTGATGCAGACGATGTCGCCGGCAGCTGCTTCTTCAACGTCGATGCGGTGCAGACCGTGGTGACCCATCAGCTTCAGGATACGGCCGTTACGGCGCTTGCCGTCGGCATCGATCGCCACAACCTGGGTGTTCGGCTTGACGCGACCACGAGCGATACGGCCAACGCCGATGATGCCCAGGAAGCTGTTGTAGTCCAGTGCCGAGATTTGCATCTGGAACGGACCGTCACGGTCGACTTTCGGCGCCGGTACGTTGTCGACGATCGACTGGTACAGCGGGGTCATGTCTTCAGCCATGTCGGTGTGTTCCAGACCGGCAATGCCGTTCAGGGCCGAGGCGTAGACGACTTTGAAGTCCAGCTGTTCTTCGGTAGCACCGAGGTTGTCGAACAGGTCGAAGATCTGGTCCAGAACCCAGTCCGGACGTGCGCCTGGACGGTCAACCTTGTTGATGACCACGATTGGACGCAGGCCGGCTTCGAAAGCCTTCTTGGTCACGAAACGGGTTTGCGGCATAGGGCCGTCTTGAGCGTCAACCAGCAGCAGAACGGAGTCAACCATCGACATTACGCGTTCAACTTCGCCGCCGAAGTCGGCGTGGCCCGGGGTGTCCACGATGTTGATGTGGTAGCCGTTCCAGTTGATGGCGGTGTTTTTCGCCAGAATGGTAATACCGCGCTCTTTCTCCTGGTCGTTGGAGTCCATCACGCGCTCGTCGTTGAGCTCGTTGCGCTCCAGGGTGCCGGATTGACGCAAGAGTTTGTCTACCAGGGTGGTTTTACCATGGTCAACGTGAGCAATGATGGCGATGTTGCGTAGATTTTCGATCACTTGTGTATCTCGATCAGAGGATTCGGTGTGCTGACAAGTCTTGGCAGCGATTAACAGTAGAGTCCGGCAAAGCCGTTACAGCTTGACGGCGGCGTCGGGGGGCCGGTGACGCAGGCCACAGGCAAACAGCCCCGGGCACTTAGCTCGGTCGATAAACGCGCACATTGGCATGCCCCTCACTGAGCAAATGGTGGGCATGCAGGCGACTCATCACGCCTTTGTCGCAATACAACAGGTACTGGCGAGTAGGGTCCAGTTCCTTGAAACGAGCGTTCAATGCATAGAAGGGCATCGTTTGTACCTCGATACCAGCCAGGCTCAGCGGGTCGTCTTCAGCGGCATCCGGGTGACGGATGTCGATGATGATCTGACCGGCCAGCGCTTCGCTGACTTCTTCAATCTGCACATCCTGGCCCAATTCATCGATGACACGATCGATCGGTACCAGTTTGGCGTTCTCGAGCGCACGCTCGAGTACCGCCATGTCGAATTCTTTCTCTTCATGCTCCACGCGCGGTCGCTTGGCGTGGGTCTTGGGGTTCACCGAGATGACCCCGCAGTACTCCGGCATGTGCTTGGCGAAGTCGGCAGTGCCGATTTCGTTAGCCAGGTCGATGATGTCCTGCTTGTGACTGGCGATCAGCGGACGCAAAACCAGCTTGTCGGTCACGCAGTCGATCACGGACAGGTTCGGCAGCGTCTGGCTGGAAACCTGGGAAATCGCTTCACCGGTGACCAGCGCCTCGATGTCGAGTCGATCAGCAATACGGGAAGCAGCGCGCAACATCATACGCTTCAAAACTACACCCATATGACTGTTATCGACTTTCCCGAGAATTTCTCCCAGTACTTCCTCGAACGGCACACTGACAAATAACACGCGTTGGGAGCTGCCGTACTTCTTCCAGATGAAATGCGCGACTTCCATAACGCCCAATTCATGGGCACGTCCGCCCAGATTAAAGAAGCAGAAATGGCTCATCAGGCCGCGGCGCATGATCTGGTAGGCAGCCACGGTGGAATCGAAGCCGCCAGACATCAGCACAAGCGTCTGTTCCAGTGCGCCCAGCGGATAACCACCGATGCTGTTGTGCTGGCTGTGGATCACGAACAACCGTTTGTCGCGAATTTCGATGCGAACTTCGATTTCCGGCTCTTTCAGCGAGATTCCGGCGGCGCCGCACTGACGACGCAGTTGGCTGCCGACGTATTTCTCGACGTCCATCGAGCTGAATTCATGCTTGCCGGCACGCTTGCAGCGCACCGAAAAAATCTTCCCGGCCAGCGAATCACCGAAGTGCTGCTTGCACTTGGCGACGATGTCGTCGAAGTCACCCAACGGGTATTCATCGACTTGCAGAAAATGCGCGATGCCCGGCATGCAGCTCAGGCGCTCGGTCATCTCCTTCAGGGCCTTGGGCTCGCTGACGCGGGTTTCCAGCTCGAGATTGTCCCACACACCGTTCACCACCACGGCCGGGTCCAGATCGCGGAGCACGGTGCGGATGTTTTTGGCCAATTGGCGGATGAAACGCATCCGTACCGGGCGGCTCTTGATGGTGATCTCGGGGAAGACTTTTACGATTAGTTTCATGAAAACAGCGCGCGCTGGGCCAGCCGAAAAAGGGGGGCGCGGATTATAGCGGAAATTGCTCAAGGTTTAACCAGTTAATGTGCAGAAGGTTTTGCGCGCACCAAAACAGGTCATTCTTGAATTTTAACGCAACATTGTAGGGCGATATTTCTAGCTTTAAGACGTCGGATGCCTTTATAAGCGTGATATTGGGGCAAAAAACCCATGGTGGGGCACTGGCATGCAATTTGCTCCCTTGTGAGGCAGGTTGCCTTGGCAGAGTATTCGCGCCGGCATCACCCACATTCTAAGGGCATCCACTACTTAAGCCCGAAGCCACCCGGAGGACACTATGTCGAAGTCGGTTCAACTCATCAAAGATCATGACGTCAAGTGGATTGATCTGCGCTTCACAGACACCAAGGGCACTCAGCACCACGTGACCATGCCGGCTCGCGACGCGCTGGATGACGCTTTCTTCGAAGAAGGCAAAATGTTCGACGGCTCCTCCATCGCTGGCTGGAAAGGCATCGAAGCCTCCGACATGATCCTGATGCCGGACGACAGCACTGCCGTCCTCGACCCGTTCACCGAAGAGCCGACCCTGATCCTGGTTTGCGACGTGATCGAGCCTTCGACCATGCAAGGCTACGACCGTGACCCACGTGCGATCGCCAAGCGTGCCGAGGAATACCTGAAGTCGACTGGTATCGGCGACACCGTATTCGTAGGTCCAGAGCCAGAATTCTTCATCTTCGACGAAGTGAAGTTCAAGTCCGACATCTCCGGTTCGATGTTCAAAATCTACTCCGAACAAGGTTCGTGGATGTCCGACCAGGACGTGGAAGGCGGCAACCGTGGCCACCGTCCAGGCGTCAAAGGCGGCTACTTCCCTGTTCCGCCGTTCGACCACGACCACGAAATCCGTACCTCCATGTGCAACGCCATGGAAGAAATGGGCCTGGTCATCGAAGTTCACCACCACGAAGTGGCAACTGCTGGCCAGAACGAAATCGGTGTGAAATTCAACACCCTGGTGGCCAAGGCTGACGAAGTACAGACCCTGAAGTACTGCGTACACAACGTTGCTGATGCATACGGCCGCACCGCGACCTTCATGCCTAAGCCTCTGTACGGCGACAACGGTTCGGGTATGCACGTTCACCTGTCCATCGCTAAAGATGGCAAGAACACCTTCGCTGGCGAAGGCTATGCCGGCCTGTCCGATACCGCCCTGTTCTTCATCGGCGGCATCATCAAGCACGGTAAGGCCCTGAACGGCTTCACCAACCCGTCGACCAACTCCTACAAGCGTCTGGTCCCAGGTTTCGAAGCACCGGTAATGCTGGCCTACTCGGCTCGTAACCGTTCTGCTTCGATCCGTATTCCTTACGTGTCCAGCCCTCGCGCTCGCCGTATCGAAGCCCGCTTCCCGGATCCGGCAGCCAACCCGTACCTGGCCTTCGCTGCCCTGGTAATGGCTGGCCTGGACGGCATCCAGAACAAGACCCACCCTGGCGACGCAGCTGACAAAAACCTGTACGACCTGCCGCCTGAAGAGGCGAAAGAGATCCCACAAGTTTGCGGCAGCCTGAAAGAAGCCCTGGAAGAGCTGGACAAAGGTCGCGCGTTCCTGACCAAAGGCGGCGTTTTCAGCGACGACTTCATCGACGCTTACATCGCCCTGAAAAGCGAAGAAGAAATCAAGGTACGCACCTTCGTACACCCACTGGAATACGAGCTGTACTACAGCTGCTAATCCGGTAGCGCCTGCGCACGCGGCGTGACAAAAAAGAGGCCTCCTTCGGGAGGCCTTTTTTGTGGGCAAGATCAAGAGATCGCAGCCTTCGGCAGCTCCTACAGGGGCACGCCGATCCAGTGTAGGAGCTGCCGAAGGCTGCGATCTTTTGATCTTGCTTTCTATATCCAAATTTTTGCAACTTGGGTCAACCGCCACCCCTGACCTATGCTGCAACCCAACGCTCTCGCTTCCGGTCGATTTTATGGGTCGTGGTTTTCTATTGATGTGGCTGCTCATCACCCTGCCCGCCGCAGCGCAGATCTATAAGTACACCGACGCCGACGGCAATACGGCCTACAGCAATCAACCACCTGACGGGGTGAAGGCACAACCGGTCGAGTTGCCGCCGCTTAATAGCGTTGAACGCCAGGCCCCTCCTGCGCCACCCACCGAAGCCAGCAGCAGCGAACAGCCTTCAAAAGCGTACGAGGTGCTGGAGCTGACCAATTTGCCCACCACCGAAGCCCTGCGCGCCAACAATGGCACCTTCACCGTCAACGTACTGATCAAACCCCGCCTGCAAGGCCCGCATCTATTCAGGCTGTGGCTGGACGATCAGCCGTACGGACAGCCGAGTAACGTGCCGATCCTGCAGCTGGTCAACATTGATCGCGGCGAACACAGCCTCGCGGTACAGGTGATCGACGGGGAAACCATCGTCCAGCAGAGTCCGACCGTGACCTTCACCGTACAACGGGTGCATAAGCCATGAAGGTGTGGCTGCTGCTCGTGTGCTTCATCACCTTGCCCGCCATGGCCGAAGTCTTCACTTATGTCGATGCCCAGGGTAACCGCGTCTTCACCGACCAACCCGGTGCCGGCAACGCCAAGCGTGTGCCGATGACACCCGGCAATCGCATGTCCGCCAACCCCACCGGCGCACCGCCGGTCGTTGCCGGGAAGAAAATTGAAACAAATCCACTGTTCCACTACGACATGCTAAGAGTGCTGGCGCCAGCGCCCGACGCCACCGTTCGCAGCAGCGCTGGCGAATTGATCGTTAGCGTCACCAGCGAGCCAGGCCTGCAACGCAGTCATCGTTACCGCTTGCTGCTCGACGGCCAACCGACTGCAGAACCCGGCCCAAGCCCCGTGTTCGCCCTGAGCAATATCGACCGAGGCAGCCATCACCTGGCTGTGGAGATCCTCGACGAGCAGGGCCGCACCGTCGAACGCACCGCCAATCAGCCTTTCCACATGCTGCGCATATCCCTCGCGCAGAAGCGCCAGGTCATGCCCTGCACCCTCGGTGATTACGGCCGACGGCCGGAATGCCCCCTCAAAGACAAACCCAAAGATTAAAAAACCCTTCCTGCGGTTTATTTAACCTCGTTCAGGTTTGCGCTCTATATTGGTGCATGAGCTGCACCAATTCCCACATCCCAGCCCATTTTGGTTCGAAAGTACCCGCGAAAGCTGGCAGAACGCCACGCAAATGAGCGTCAAACGCCCGTTTCAGGCCTTAAACGCTTCTTTTCGGAGCCTTGGTTTGGTTTTTGCATTTTCCTCGTATCAGCGCGTGTTTTTTGCGCACGCTCCGCTCCAAAAGAGGTCCTGATGACCATTAGCGACGCACTACACCGTTTGCTACTCGACAACCTGACCACCGCCACCATTTTGCTCGATGCCGAACTGCGCCTCGAGTACATGAACCCGGCGGCGGAGATGCTTCTGGCCATTAGCGGTCAGCGTAGCCATGGGCAGTTCATCAGTGAGTTGTTCACCGAATCCGCCGAGGCGCTGAATTCCTTGCGCCAGGCCGTCGAGCAGGCCCATCCGTTCACCAAACGGGAAGCCATGCTCACCGCACTCACCGGCCAGACGCTGACCGTCGACTATGCGGTAACGCCCATCCTGGCCAGCGGCGCGACCATGCTGCTGCTGGAAGTCCACCCTCGGGACCGCTTGCTGCGGATCACCAAGGAAGAGGCGCAGTTGTCGAAGCAGGAAACCAGCAAGATGCTGGTCCGCGGCCTTGCTCACGAAATCAAGAATCCGCTCGGCGGGATTCGCGGTGCCGCACAACTGCTGGCGCGAGAGCTGCCGGAAGAAAGCCTGCGCGACTACACCAACGTCATCATTGAAGAAGCCGATCGCCTGCGCAATCTGGTGGATCGCATGCTCGGTTCCAACAAATTGCCGTCGCTGGCCATGTGCAACGTCCACGAAGTGCTGGAACGCGTCTGCCATCTTGTCGAGGCGGAAAGCCAAGGCTGCATCACACTGGTGCGCGACTACGACCCGAGCATTCCCGACGTCCTGATCGACCGCGAGCAGATGATTCAGGCCGTCCTGAACATCGTGCGCAACGCGATGCAGGCCATCAGCAGCCAGAACGAGCTGCGCCTGGGCCGCATCAGTTTGCGCACCCGCGCCATGCGCCAGTTCACCATCGGCCACGTGCGCCATCGCCTGGTGACCAAGATCGAAATCATCGACAACGGTCCCGGCATTCCCGCAGACCTGCAGGAAACCATCTTCTTTCCCATGGTCAGCGGTCGCCCGGACGGTACCGGGCTCGGCCTGGCCATTACCCAGAACATCATCAGCCAGCACCAGGGTTTGATCGAATGTGACAGCCACCCAGGCCACACCACCTTCTCGATCTTTCTGCCACTGGAACAAGGAGCCACATCGACATGAGCCGTAGTGAAACCGTGTGGATCGTCGATGACGACCGTTCTATCCGTTGGGTCCTGGAAAAAGCCTTGCAACAAGAGGGCATGACCACGCAAAGCTTCGACAGCGCCGATGGCGTGATGAGCCGCCTGGCGCGCCAGCAGCCAGACGTGATCATCTCCGACATCCGTATGCCGGGTGCCAGCGGCCTGGACCTTCTGGCGCGGATTCGCGAACAACACCCACGGCTGCCTGTCATCATCATGACCGCTCACTCCGATCTGGACAGCGCTGTCGCGTCCTATCAGGGCGGCGCATTTGAATACCTGCCCAAACCGTTCGATGTCGATGAAGCGGTGTCGCTGGTCAAGCGCGCCAACCAGCACGCTCAGGAACAGCAAGGCCTCGAAGTCCCGGTCGCCCTGACCCGTACGCCGGAAATCATCGGCGAAGCCCCGGCGATGCAGGAAGTATTTCGCGCCATCGGGCGCTTGAGCCACTCCAACATCACCGTGCTGATCAACGGCGAATCCGGGACCGGCAAAGAGCTGGTGGCTCACGCACTGCACCGTCACAGCCCTCGCGCGGCTTCGCCATTCATCGCGTTGAACATGGCGGCGATCCCGAAAGACCTGATGGAATCCGAGCTGTTCGGCCATGAAAAAGGCGCGTTCACCGGCGCCGCCAACCTGCGTCGCGGTCGCTTTGAACAGGCCGATGGCGGCACGCTGTTCCTCGACGAAATCGGTGACATGCCAGCAGACACCCAAACCCGTTTGCTGCGGGTGTTGGCGGACGGCGAGTTTTACCGGGTTGGCGGCCATGTGCCGGTGAAGGTCGATGTGCGAATCATCGCCGCGACTCACCAGAACCTGGAAACCCTGGTGCAGGCCGGGAAATTCCGTGAAGACTTGTTCCATCGCCTGAACGTCATCCGCATCCACATCCCACGTCTGTCCGACCGTCGCGAAGACATCCCGACCCTGGCCAAGCACTTCCTCAGCCGCGCCGCGCAGGAACTGGCGGTCGAACCAAAGCTGCTGAAAAGCGAGACCGAGGAATACCTGAAGAACCTGCCGTGGGGTGGCAACGTACGTCAGCTGGAGAACACCTGCCGCTGGATCACGGTGATGGCTTCGGGTCGTGAAGTGCACATCAGCGACTTGCCGCCAGAGCTGCTGAGCCTGCCGCAGGATTCGGCGCCGGTGACCAACTGGGAGCAAGCGCTGCGCCAGTGGGCCGATCAAGCCTTGGCACGTGGCCAATCGAGCCTGCTCGACAGCGCCGTGCCGGCCTTCGAACGGATCATGATCGAAACCGCCCTTAAACACACCGCCGGTCGCCGCCGCGATGCCGCCGTTTTGCTGGGCTGGGGGCGTAACACCCTGACTCGCAAGATCAAGGAATTGGGCATGAAGGTTGATGGTGGGGATGATGATGAGGGGGATGAAGGCTGAGCTCCTCTTAGAATCTAACGGTTAGCGAAAAGATCGCAGCCTTCGGCAGCTCCTACAGGTGTACACATACCTTGTAGGAGCTGCCGAAGGCTGCGATCTTTTTTTGCCTGTGCACCGCAGCAATGCACCGTGACCCGCAATCGCGCACGGCAACTGATTCGAAAACTCGCCTGAGTTCGCAATCGAACCCCTATCGAAAAAACACGAAAGCCCCGTATTACGGGGCTTTCGACGTTTAGAGGCGGCTTTTTGTTTCAACCTGTTAAAACCTGGCACGCCCCCTGCAATAGTCCATTCAGTGATTCAGTTCACTTCCCAGTTTCGGGGACCTTGGTACAGGCAGGCCGGGGATTCCCCTCTTTACACCGGGCTCATACCGCACAAGCGACGAGCCCACCCCGTTTTGGGGCCCTTGATACAGGCAGGTCAGGGGTTCCTTCTTTACACCGGGCTCACGACGCAATGCGCGAGCCCTCCCGTTTTGGGAACCTTGGTACAGGCAGGCCGGGGATTCCCTCTTTTATTGCTCTCGGAGATGGATCTCCAGCCGCCAGCGGTCATCGACCTCGCTACCGGCCCACTCGCCTTGCAGTGGTCGGGCCGCAACCACCGTCAGCAACAACCCTCCATCACTCAATCGCACGCGCCAGTTCACGCCCTTGTCGTTGAGCTTGAGCTGCCCTTTCTGCGCCTTGCCTTCGGCCTCGAACAGCAGCGCGACCGTGCCGTCGACGATCTCGCCGTGAGTCTTGGGTTCGTTGTTGAACCACACCACCAGCCCATCGCTTGTCACCTCGACTTGCTGCAATTCGCTGGGGTCTGGCGTGGTCAGGCGACCGATCATCAGCCCCACCATCATGCCGACAATCGCCAGCGAACCGATCACGCGCGGGAATAGTTTCGAACGCGGGTCGACTGGCGGCGTAGAATGCCCGTCATCTTTACCTTCGGAGCCGTGCATGTTTCACGTCATCCTTTTTCAACCAGAAATTCCGCCGAATACCGGCAACGTTATCAGGCTGTGCGCCAACAGTGGCTGCCACCTGCATTTGATCGAGCCGCTGGGCTTCGAGATGGACGACAAGCGCCTGCGCCGGGCCGGCCTCGATTACCACGAGTATGCCACCCTGCAACGCCACGCCGACCTCGCCAGCTGCCTGGAAAGCCTCGGTCATCCTCGGCTGTTCGCCTTCACCACCAAGGGCTCGCGACCGTTCCACGACGCTAGCTTCGCCGAGGGCGATGCGTTCCTGTTCGGCCCGGAAAGCCGAGGACTGCCGGCGGAAGTGCTCGATGCCTTGCCTGGCGAACAACGCCTGCGACTACCGATGCGCGAAGGTTGCCGTAGCCTGAACCTGTCGAACACCGTAGCCGTCGCGGTGTACGAAGGCTGGCGTCAGCTCGGCTTCAAATAACACCCCGATCCCTGTAGGAGCTGCCGCAGGCTGCGATCTTTTGATTTTGATTTTCAAGATCAAAAGATCGCAGCCTGCGGCAGCTCCTACAGGGGATCCGCGAATCATTGCGCATCCGGCGATTTCGTTTGCTCCATGAAAAAAGCGCCTTCATAGGCGCTTTTTTCATGGAGCAAACGATGCTTTTATTGGACGGTCGGAGTCTCGCCAGCCGCCTGCATGCGTTGCAGCTCTTGTGCGTACAGCGCGTCGAAGTTCACTGGAGCCAGCATCAGGGCCGGGAACGAACCACGGGTGACCAGGCTATCCAGGGTTTCGCGAGCATACGGGAACAGGATGTTCGGGCAGAACGCGCCGAGGGTGTGGCTCATCGACGCGTCGTCCAGGTTCTTGATCAGGAAGATCCCGGCCTGTTGCACTTCAGCGATGAACGCCACTTCTCCGTTATCACCGTTCTTAACGGTCACGGACAAGGTCAGCACGACCTCGTGGAAGTCACCTTCCAACGCCTTTTGACGGGTGTTCAGATCCAGACCGACGCTCGGTTCCCACTGCTGGCGGAAGATCGCCGGGCTTTTCGGGGCTTCGAAGGACAAGTCACGTACGTAGATGCGCTGCAAGGAGAATTGCGGTGCGGTTTCTTCTTCGCTAGCTGCAGTGTTCTGTTGGTCAGTCATCACAGATCCTTTCTGATCTTGGGGTCTTATAGGGAAGGCATTCAGGCCTTGAGCATCGCGTCGAGCTTGCCGGCGCGGTCAAGGGCAAACAAATCATCACAACCACCCACGTGGGTGCCACCGATCCAGATCTGCGGCACGGACGTACGTCCGGCTTTCTGAGCCATGGCGGCGCGCACCTGCGGCTTGCCATCGACCTTGATCTCTTCGAAGGCTACGCCTTTGTTCTCGAGCAAATACTTGGCTCGCGAGCAATAAGGGCAGTAATCGCTGGAATAGACGACGACGTTGCTCATATCACTTCACCAGCGGCAGGTTGTCGCCTTTCCAGCTGGAGATACCGCCGGACAGCTTCGCGGCGGTGAAGCCGGACTTCATCAGTTCGCGGGCATGAGTACCAGCAGTCTGGCCCATGGCGTCGACCAGAATGATGGTCTTGGCCTTGTGCTTTTCCAGTTCGCCGACGCGTGCAGCCAGTTTGTCGTGAGGAATGTTGACCGCACCGACAATGTGACCGGCGGCGAAATCCTTGGTCGGACGGATGTCGACCACAACGCCCGCGTCCTTGTTGACCAGGCCGGTCAGTTCACCGGTGCTCAGGCTGCGGCCACCGCCTTGCATCTGATAGGCCAACAGCAAAGCCGCCAGTACGACGAAGATACCCACGAGAATGTAGTGGTTGGTGGCGAATTGAATCAGATGATCAACCATCGAAGGAGGTTCCAGGGCGTTAAAATGTCGGCCAGTATACACAGCCACTATGGTGGGCCAAACCCCGTCCGGCGGTGACGTGGCCGGAACTTCGCTTTAAACTGCCACTCCCTTTTCCATCGCCCTCTTTTAACTCAGCCACGAGTGGAATCCATGACTACCACGCCTAAACCTTTGGTCCTGATCATTCTCGACGGCTTCGGTCACAGTGAGAGCCCTGAATCCAACGCCATCCTTGCGGCCAAGAAGCCCGAGCTGGACCGCTTGTGGGCTACCGTGCCGAACGGCCTGATTTCGGGCAGCGGCATGGACGTCGGCCTGCCGGACGGCCAAATGGGCAACTCCGAAGTCGGCCATATGAACCTCGGTGCCGGCCGCGTGGTGTATCAGGACTTCACGCGCGTGACCAAATCGATCCGCGACGGCGAGTTCTTCGAGAACCCGACCATTTGCGCGGCTGTGGATAAAGCCGTTGCTGCCGGCAAAGCCGTGCACTTCATGGGCCTGCTGTCCGATGGCGGCGTTCACAGCCACCAGGACCACCTGGTCGCCATGGCCGAACTGGCCTACAAGCGCGGTGCCGAGAAAATCTACCTGCACGCCTTCCTCGATGGCCGCGACACGCCGCCGAAAAGCGCGCAGTCGTCCATCGAATTGCTCGACGCGACCTTCCAGGCCCTCGGCAAGGGCCGGATCGCCAGCATCATCGGCCGTTACTTCGCCATGGACCGTGACAACCGTTGGGACCGTGTGGCCCAGGCCTACAACCTGATTGTCGATGGCCATGGCGAATTCAACGCCGCCACTGCGCAGGAAGGTCTGCAAGCCGCTTACGAACGTGGCGAGAGCGACGAGTTCGTCAAAGCCACGTCCATTGGTGAACCGGTGAAAGTCGAAGACGGCGACGCCGTGGTGTTCATGAACTTCCGCGCCGACCGTGCGCGTGAGCTGACCCGCGTCTTTGTTGAAAACGATTTCAAGGAATTTGAACGCGCTCGCCAGCCGAAACTGGCCGGCTTCGTCATGTTGACCCAATACGCCGCCAGCATTCCCGCGCCTTCAGCTTTCGCGGCGGGCAGCCTGGAAAACGTGCTGGGCGACTATCTGGCGAAAAACGGCAAAACCCAGCTGCGCATCGCCGAAACCGAGAAATACGCCCACGTCACCTTCTTCTTCTCCGGCGGTCGTGAAGAACCCTTCCCGGGCGAAGAGCGCATCCTGATCCCGTCGCCACACGTCGCCACCTATGACTTGAAGCCGGAAATGAGCGCGCCGGAAGTCACCGACCGCATCGTCGACGCCATCGAAAACCAGCGTTACGACGTGATCGTCGTTAACTACGCCAACGGCGACATGGTCGGCCACAGCGGTGTGTTCGACGCGGCGGTGAAAGCCGTTGAATGCCTGGACCTGTGCGTCGGCCGCATCGTCGATGCACTGGAAAAAGTCGGCGGCGAAGCCCTGATCACTGCCGACCATGGCAACGTCGAGCAGATGTCCGACGCATCCACCGGCCAAGCCCACACCGCCCACACCACCGAGCCGGTGCCGTTCATTTATGTCGGCAAGCGTGACCTCAAGGTGCGTGATGGCGGCGTGCTGGCGGATGTTGCGCCGACCATGCTGATGCTGATGGGCCTTGAGAAACCGGCTGAAATGACCGGGACATCGATTCTGGTGTAACCCGCCTCTTCAAACACCGCCAAAACCCTGTGGGAGCGGGCTTGCTCGCGAATGCGGTGTGTCAGTCGACATCAACGTTGCCTGACACACCGAATTCGCGAGCAAGCCCGCTCCCACATTGGTTTTGCGGTGTTTTTCCGTCCGGTTATCACACAACCCCAATTGGGCGTTTTTTTTGCGGCGCATGGCGGGCATACTAGGCCGTCCCTTTCCCTGGTGTCGCCCGCCTCTATGCTTCGCGTCCTGATAGCCCTTGCTCTGACTTGCCTGCTCCAACCGGCCTTTGCTGACGAGCGCGCGCAAACCCAACAACAGTTGGACGCCACGCGTCAGGACATTGCTGAGCTGAAGAAACTGCTGGGCAAGCTGCAACAAGAAAAGTCCGGCGTGCAGAAAGACCTTAAAGGCACCGAGACCGAGATGGGCAATCTCGAGAAGCAGGTCGAAACCCTGCAAAAAGAGCTGAAGAAAAGCGAATCCGAGCTGCAGCGACTCGATACCGAGAAAAAAAAACTCCAGAGCGCGCGCATTGAACAGCAACGACTGATCGCCATTCAGGCCCGCGCGGCCTATCAGAACGGCCGTCAGGAGTATTTGAAACTGCTGCTCAACCAGCAAAACCCGGAAAAATTCGCCCGCACCCTCACTTATTACGACTACCTGAGCCAGGCCCGCCTGGAACAGCTGAAGAACTTCAACGAAACCCTGCGCCAACTGGCCAATGTCGAAAAAGACATCGCCCTGCAGCAGGCCCAGTTGCTGGTGCAAAAAAGCAGTCTCGACAGCCAGCGCGACGAACTCGACAAAGTCCGCCAGGAGCGCCAGCAAGTCCTGGCCAAGCTGAACGAAGACGTGAAGGCTCGCGATCAGAAACTGGCCGCCCGCGAGCAGGATCAGGCAGACCTGTCTAAAGTCCTTAAAACTATTGAAGAAACCTTGGCTCGCCAGGCCCGTGAGGCAGAAGAGGCGCGGCAAAAAGCGCTGATCGCCCAGCAGGAAGCCGAAAAAAAGCGTTTACGTGAGGCTCAGGCTGAAGCAGACGCTGCCACTGACGCCCCACGCAAACCCGCTAAACCGACACCTGGCGCGCTGGTTTCAAGTTCAGGCGAGACGTTCGGTGGCCCTTTTGCTTCAACCCGGGGAAAACTTCCGTGGCCCGTTGATGGTCGACTGCTGGCACGCTTTGGCGAAACCCGTGGCGACGACGCCCGCACCAAGTGGGACGGCGTGATGATCAGCGCTGCGGCAGGCAGCCAGGTGCATGCCGTACATGGCGGTCGCGTGGTGTTTGCCGACTGGTTGCGCGGCGCCGGGCTGCTGGTGATTCTCGACCACGGCAACGGTTTTTTGAGTCTTTATGGTCACAACCAGACGCTGCTCAAGTCTGCGGGTGACGTGGTAAAAGCCGGTGAATCCATCTCCACTGTCGGCAACAGTGGCGGGCAGGACACACCAGCGCTGTATTTCGCTATTCGTCAGCAGGGTCACCCGAGTGATCCGGCGCAATGGTGCCACGCGCAAGGATAGGCGTTGAGTCACCTACATTAGGAGTTCGTTCGACATGCTGCATTTGTCTCGCCTTACCTCGCTGGCCCTGACGATCGCCCTGGTGATCGGCGCGCCTCTGGCGTTTGCCGCTCAACCGGCCCCGGCTATCGCGCCTGCGGGCACTGCTGCGACCACCAAGGCACCGTTGCCTCTGGAAGAGTTGCGCACCTTTGCCGAGGTCATGGATCGGATCAAGGCCGCCTATGTCGAACCGGTAGACGACAAGACCCTGCTGGAAAACGCCATCAAAGGCATGCTCAGCAACCTTGACCCGCACTCCGCCTACCTGGGCCCGGAAGACTTCGCTGAATTGCAGGAAAGCACCAGCGGCGAATTCGGCGGCCTGGGCATCGAAGTGGGCGCCGAAGACGGTTTCATCAAGGTGGTTTCGCCGATCGATGACACCCCGGCCTCCAAAGCGGGCATCCAGGCGGGCGACTTCATTGTCAAGATCAACGGCCAACCGACTCGCGGCCAAAGCATGACCGAGGCCGTCGACAAGATGCGCGGCAAGATCGGCCAGAAAATCACCCTGACCCTGGTGCGCGATGGCGGCACACCGTTCGACGTAACACTGGCCCGCGCCGTCATTCAAGTGAAGAGCGTGAAGAGCCAGCTGCTGGAGTCCGGCTACGGCTACATCCGCATCACCCAATTCCAGGTCAAGACCGGCGAAGAGGTTTCCAAGGCCCTGGCCAAGCTGCGCAAAGACAACGGCAAGAAACTCAAAGGCATCATCCTCGACCTGCGTAACAACCCGGGCGGCGTGCTGCAAGCGGCGGTGGAAGTGGTTGACCACTTCATCACCAAGGGCCTGATCGTCTACACCAAGGGCCGCATCGCCAACTCCGAACTGCGCTTCTCTGCCACCGGCAAAGACGAAAGCGAGGCCGTGCCAATGGTCGCCCTGATCAACGGCGGCAGCGCGTCGGCCTCGGAAATTGTCGCCGGCGCCTTGCAGGATCAGAAACGCGCAGTGGTCATGGGCACCACCAGTTTCGGCAAAGGTTCGGTGCAAACCGTGCTGCCGCTGAACAACGACCGCGCATTGAAGATCACCACAGCGCTGTACTACACGCCGAACGGCCGCTCGATTCAGGCACAGGGCATCGTTCCGGACATCGAAGTGCGCAAGGCCAAGATCACCAGCGAGCAGGACGGCGAGTACTTCAAGGAAGCCGATCTGCAAGGTCACTTGGGCAATGGCAACGGCGGCGCCGACAAACCGACCGGTTCCAGCGGGAAAGCCAAGCCGATGCCACAGGATGATGATTACCAGTTGGCCCAGGCGCTGAGCCTGCTCAAAGGGCTGAGCATCACCTCCGGCCGCTGAGATGCCTCTGCGGTTCATCCTTGGTCTGCTGTGCTGTCTGGCGGGTGTTGCTCACGCAGCGCCCGTCGCCACGGTGCCTCAAAAGGCCTACATAAGTCTGATCATCGATGATCTGGGGCAGAACCTGCCCCGGGATCGCCGCGTGCTGGCCCTGCCCGGCCCGGTGACCACGGCGATCATGCCCGACACGCCCCACGCCAGCGAATTCGCCCGCGAAGCCCATCGCGCTGGCAAGATTGTCATCCTGCACATGCCCATGGATCCGGCCACCGGGCCATTCGCCTGGCATCCCGACTTGTCCATCGAGGAGCTGGAAAAACGCCTGAACGCTGCGTTCAAGGCCGTGCCCTATACGGCGGGCATCAACAATCACATGGGCAGCCGCATGACCGCTCAGCCGGCTGCCATGGCCTGGCTGATGGCGGACTTGCAGCGTCGCCACAAGTTCTTCGTCGACAGCCGCACCAGTGCGCAGACAGTCGGAGCAGCTGAGGCGCAGAAAATTGGCTTGGCGAGCGTTTCCCGGGATGTGTTTCTGGATGATGAGCGCACGGAAGCTGCAATCTTCACGCAACTACAGACGGCGATTAGCCTGGCACGAAAGCAAGGTTCGGCGGTGATGATCGGCCATCCGTATCCGCAGACGCTGGCCGTTCTCGAACAGGAACTGCCCAAGCTCAAAGCGCAGGGTATCGACTGGATCGATATCAAAATGATGATCAGCGTGCGCGGCAATCGCGCAACGGCTGCACATGGCAAGGATGGGCAATATCGCCTCCCGGCCCCGCGATAATTGATTACGGCTGCACAGGCGCGTGACCTCGCTGTCCGTGACGCCGAAGACTGCAAGACCCCCGTCTTAAGTGCGGCTCCAAACAGTTCGCTACAGACAAAACAATAAATAGTTACCGCCAACTGCTTCACCCGGTCGTGAATAGTAAGACCTGCATTAGGTCTCGACTCCCTTGAGTCGCTTTTACTATCAGGATTGATCATGAATACAGACGACAACGTCACCCGCGCCGACAGGCCAGGGGAATCAATAAAATACAAAAACCTGCTGATCAACTTTACGACGGAGTTCAACCGAACCTGGAACCCCCGGAGCGCTTCGAAACCTGGAGTTTTTTGGCGCCCCGCTCCGGCTCCGGATTTGCTGCCGGGATTTTTCCCGCTGGGCGATATGATCGAATCCGGGGAAGACAACATCAACGGTAAAAGAGTGGCCGCCGTTGTGTGCGAGGGCGAGCTGCAAGGCGGAGATTCTGCGCCAGAAAAAGCACTCAGTCGGCCGGACGACTATGAGCAAGTCTGGAGAGATTCGGGCTTGGAATCGGACGGTGCCCTATGGCGACCGATCCCGCCTGATGGGTATGTGGCGCTGGGGCTAGTGAGTAGCGCAGGCGACGAAAAGCCATCTCTTCACGCGGTACGTTGCGTCCGGGCAGATCTGGTGATCGCGTCAAGCCTTGGCGACTCGATCTGGAACAACTGGGGCAGTGGCACGAATCAAGATTTCGGCGCCTGGCATATCAAAACTCCGGTTGCGGCAGCAGGAGAGATCTACTTCGCACCTGGCACCTTTGTCGGCTTCAAGAATATTACCCATCCATCGACCCAGGTCGCCGCTTATTCATTGCGCATCCAGATCCCACTGCAAATCAATCCGGCACCCGAAGTCCCGGTACTTTCCGGATTCATAGCACCCGCACCTCTAGAAACATCCGAGGCCACTCAAATTGCCACCCTTCCCTGGTTCGCGGTCGAAGACGACGCCCTGCGCCCCCTCGAAAGATTAAGCAAATCACCGCACTATCAGTTGGAAAGAACAGACAGATATGTGCTCGCCGGACACGGCCATAACACCGGCGACAAGAGCAAGTTATTCCGCTGGACAGCGCCCCGGGCTCTGGTTCGCATGGCGTTGCAATTATTCACCCGCATCACCTCTATCGAGGTCACAACCGAATGGCCCATCAGGAGTTTGAACGCGGGCCGACCGATACAATTCTCGGCCCGGTTGAGCAAAAACTTCACTCACACCGAAACATCATCCAGCGGATGGACCACCTCGAAAGCCTTAGAAGTCGTCGCTTCCGTTCCGAAAAACGAAATGGTGGCGGTTTATCAGTTGCAGAGCCACTACCAGCTGCGACGCAAAGACGGCACGGAAGTGGCTGTCAACTTCGCTTATGCCGATAGAGACAGTCTGTACTTTACCGACTACCCACCCAAAGACAGTGACGTTGCCGCCGCCCCTCTGCCGGTGACAAACTCGCCGACCGCTACAGATACCGCCCCATGATTTCGTCGACCACGCCGTCCTTGCGTAGCTGATCCAGCGCAGCCTGCAATTTGGCGACGACGTCGTCCGGCACCTGCTTGTTCAGCGCCAGGTACAGTTCAGCGCTGTTGAAGCGCAGTACGGTCTTGAGCCCGGTGACCCCGTCCTGGCGCGCCAGGTAGCGCCCGGCCGGGTCGCCGGTAGCCCACAGATCGATCTGCCCGCTGACCAGCTTCTTCGCGTTATCCTGATCGCGTAGAACAACGATGGGGTTGAGGCCCTGCTTGGCCAACGTCTCGGCAATCGCATCGCCCTTGTACGCGCCGATCTTGTATTTGCGCGCATCGTCCAGGGTTTCCAGGCTGATCTTGCTATCAGCCCTGGCCAGCATGATCCAGTCGTCCGGGCCGATAGGGCCGACCCACTTGAACAGATTCTCGCGGTCCGGCAGCCGCGCCATCACAAATACGCCATAACCAGGTTTCTCGAGGGCGATTTTGTAGATTCGCTCCCAAGGAAAACGCAGCGTCAGGCTGTAGGTGATTTCGGCGCGTTTGAACATCTCGCGGACGATGTCGACGGCGATGCCGTTGATGTTCTCGTCCTGAGCGAAGTTTTTGCCGTTCTTCGCCATGTTGTACGGAGGGAAGTTTTCCGTCAGCAACACCAGGCCGGTGTCGGGATTTTCTGCGGCATGCGCCCCATTGATGAGCAATAGAGAAGCGCTGGCGAGGACAAGAAGAAGGCGTTTGAGCATGTCTGGCTACCGAAATCCATGGCGTACCCAAGAGTGCCTTGAGCCCGCCATGATGTCCACTGGCCTGTATCGTTTGTTGAAGCGCTGTATGAAAAGCCCGCCTTCCAACACAGTTGATCGTCGCGAAGGCAGTTTTCGCAGGTGCCTAACGCATCACGATGCCGCGATGCGCCATGTAGGCCTTGGCTTCCTGCACGGTGTATTCGCCGAAGTGGAAAATACTCGCCGCCAACACCGCGCTGGCGTGGCCTTCGAGAATGCCATCGGCCAAGTGCTGCAGATTGCCTACACCGCCGGAAGCGATCACCGGAATGCCCAAAGCATCGCTGATGGCGCGGGTGACACCCAGGTCGAAGCCGTTTTTCATGCCGTCCTGGTCCATGCTGGTCAGCAGGATTTCACCGGCACCGAGGCCTTCCATCTTCTTCGCCCATTCAACGGCGTCGAGCCCCGTAGGCTTGCGACCACCGTGGGTGAAGATTTCCCAGCGCGGGGTTTCGCCCGGCAGTGAAACCTTCTTCGCATCGATAGCGACGACAATGCACTGCGAACCGAAATGTTGCGCCGCTTCGCCGACGAATTCCGGGTTGAACACGGCCGCCGTGTTGATCGAAACCTTGTCCGCGCCAGCGTTCAGCAAGTTGCGAATGTCCTGCACGGTCCGCACGCCACCGCCCACGGTCAGCGGGATGAACACCTGGCTGGCCATGCGCTCGACGGTGTGCAGCGTGGTGTCGCGGCCGTCGACGCTGGCGGTGATGTCGAGAAAGGTAATCTCGTCAGCGCCCTGCTCGTCGTAACGACGGGCGATTTCCACCGGGTCGCCGGCGTCACGAATGTTCTCGAACTTCACACCTTTAACGACCCGGCCGTTATCCACGTCCAGGCAAGGGATGATGCGTTTGGCCAGCGCCATGGTCAGTCCTCAGCCTTTGTACGAATCGCAGAAAGCTTGCGCTTCAGCGACATCGAGGGTGCCTTCGTAGATCGCCCGGCCGGTGATCGCGCCGATGATGCCTGGTGCCTTGGCGTCGAGCAGCGACTTGATGTCACCGAGGTTGTGGATACCGCCGGAAGCGATCACCGGAATCTTCGTCGCGGCGGCCAGCGCAGCGGTGAACGGTACGTTGCAGCCCTGCATCATGCCGTCTTTGGCGATGTCGGTATAAACGATCGCGGACACGCCGTCGGCTTCGAATTGCTTGGCCAGGTCGATCACCTGAATGGTGCTGATTTCAGCCCAGCCGTCGGTGGCAACGAATCCATCCTTGGCGTCCAGACCGACAATAACCTTGCCCGGGAACGCGCGGCAGGCTTCAGCAACGAAGGCCGGATCTTTCACCGCTTTGGTACCGATGATCACGTAGCTCACGCCCGCTTTCACGTAGTGCTCGATGGTTTCCAGCGAGCGAATACCGCCACCGATCTGGATCGGCAAGTTCGGGTAGCGCTTGGCGATGGCGGTAACCACTTCGCCATTGACCGGCTGGCCTTCGAAGGCGCCGTTCAGGTCGACCAGATGCAGACGACGGCAACCGCCCTCCACCCACTTGGCAGCCATGCTCACCGGGTCATCGGAGAACACTGTGGAATCTTCCATGCGGCCCTGGCGCAGACGAACACAGGCACCGTCTTTGAGATCGATAGCGGGAATAATCAGCATCTGGCAAACCTTCAAATTCGAGTGTTCAGCTTCGCTCGGAAATCAGTTTTTCTCGAGCGCCCACAGGTCGCTTTCGATGCTTTCGAACCTCTCTTTGAGGTGCGTCTGCACATCGAAAATCGCCCTGTTGTAATAGTGCGGAGCAATTTCACGGGTAAACAGCTCAAGAATTTCAGCCGCTTCGAACGAACCCAGGTCCAGTTCGAAGCGATCTTCCATGAACCGCTTGATCTTGTGATTGGCCTCGTTCTCCTGTTCGGGAGTGAGGGTCAGGATCGGCGGTTTGGATTTCTTGGCGGCCATTTACCAGCGACCGTCCCACGCCGCGAAGTTCTGCAGCAATTGCAGGCCATGGGTATGGCTCTTCTCCGGGTGGAACTGCACGGCGAAACGCGAGCCATCGGCCAGCGCCGCAGCAAAATCAACACCGTAGTGACCGCCACCCACCACCTGCCGGGCGTTGCCGGCCGCGATGTAGTAGCTGTGCACGAAATAGAAACGCGCCAGGTCCGGAATGTTGTGCCACAGCGGGTGACTCACCGTCTGCTTCACTTCGTTCCAGCCCATGTGCGGGACTTTCAGGTGTTCGCCGTCTTCATGCAGGTCCTTGCCGAAGAACTTCACCGCGCCCGGAAACAGGCCGATGCAGTCGACGCCGTCGTTCTCTTCGCTGCTGTCGAGCAAGGCTTGCATGCCGACGCAGATGCCGAGAAATGGACGGTCCTGGCTGACTTCACGCACCAGCGAATCGAAGCCCAGACGACGAATTTCCGCCATGCAGTCGCGAATCGCGCCGACGCCGGGGAAAACCACCCGGTCGGCTTCGCGAATCACGTCGGCATCGCTGGTGATCAAGACCTTGCCGGCACCGACGTGCTCAAGGGCCTTGGCCACTGAGTGCAGGTTGCCCATGCCGTAATCGATAACCGCGACCGTCTGCATTACAGAACGCCTTTGGTCGATGGCATCTGACCGGCCATGCGGTCATCCAGCTCTACCGCCATGCGCAGTGCACGGCCGAACGCCTTGAACACGGTCTCGATCTGGTGGTGGGTGTTGTGCCCACGCAGATTGTCGATGTGCAGGGACACGTTGGCGTGGTTGACGAAGCCCTGGAAGAATTCCTGGAACAGGTCAACGTCAAAGCCGCCGACGGTAGCGCGGGTATAGGGAACATGCATCTGCAGGCCAGGACGGCCGGAGAAGTCGATCACCACGCGCGACAGCGCTTCATCGAGCGGCACGTAGGCGTGGCCGTAACGACGGATGCCTTTCTTGTCGCCGATGGCTTTGGTGAAGGCTTGACCCAAGGTGATACCGACGTCTTCCACGGTGTGGTGGTCGTCGATGTGCAAGTCACCCTTGCTGACAATATCCAGGTCGATCAGCCCGTGACGGGCGATCTGGTCCAGCATGTGCTCAAGAAAAGGTACACCGATATCAAATCGGGCCTTTCCGGTGCCATCCAGGTTGATCGAGGCTTTGATCTGGGTTTCCAGAGTGTCGCGCTCGACAGACGCCTTACGTTCGGCCATCACCAGCTCCGCAAAATCATTGGGCGAAAAAGGCAGCCATTATAGGGGCGCGGACGGGAAACAGAAACACGAGAGGTGATATCACTGACGGAGTGAATCCGGCGCTGTCAGCGATATACATGTCAGTACAAGCCAGATTCTGCGCCTTGAGCGGATCAAATGTAGGAGCGAGCTTGCTCGCGAAGGACGTGAGAGCAACGCGTTTGTTCAGGAAGAACGCATTATCGTTAACGTCATTCGCGAGCAAGCTCGCTCCTACAGGTTTTTTGCGTTAGTGGAACAGGACCGCGGTCTTCTGCAAGGTCACCCAAACACCCCACGCCAACGGAATACCCACCACCAACCAGGCAGCCACCGCCAACGGCTTGGTGCCAGCCCCGGCTTTCCACTCCAGCACGGTGCTATTGTCAGCGCCCTTGTCGTGGCCCAGCGCCTGTTCGGCGGCCAGTTCAGCGTCGGTCATGAAGTACTTGTCGGCCACTGGACGCACCAGCAGGTTGCAGATGAAACCCAGCACCAACAGGCCCGCCAGGATGTACAGCGTGATGTCGTAAGCCGCCGCGCGTTCCACGCCGATGCTTAACTGATATTCGCGCAGGTAGTTCACCAACACCGGTCCCAACACCCCCGCGGCTGCCCAGGCAGTCAGTAGACGACCATGGATCGCACCGACCATTTGTGTACCGAACAGGTCCGCAAGATAAGCAGGAACGGTCGCAAAACCACCGCCGTACATCGACAGGATGATGCAGAACGCCGCCACGAACAGTGCAACGTTGCCCAGGTGACCAAGGTTCGGGATCAGCGCGTACAGCGCAAAACCCAGGGCGAAAAACACGAAATAAGTGTTTTTGCGGCCCAGGTAATCCGAGAACGAAGCCCAGAAGAAGCGGCCGCCGATGTTGAACAGACTCAGTAAACCGGTGAAACCGGCCGCAATCGCCGCGATCGAGGCCAGTTGCGACGCGTCCAGCTGACCGAACGTCAGGTCGTTACCGAGTAATTTACCGGCGAACACTTCCTGCAACAGTGGCGAAGCCATACCGAGGATGCCGATACCGGCGGACACGTTCAGGCACAACACCAGCCACACCAGACGGAATTGCGGAGTCTTCCACGCCACATTCACATGGACGTGACGGTGCGTGATCATCGCGTTCGAGTTTTTTTTCGCCGGAGCGGTCCAGCCTTCAGGCTTCCAGCCGGTTGGCGGAACGCGATAGGACAAGGCGCCACCGATCATGAACACAAAGTAGATCGCGGCCATCACCAGAAAACTTTGCCAGACGCCTACGCTGTCTGCCGACGCGAAGTGGCCCATCAGCGCTGCGGCCAGCGGAGCACCCACCATCGCGCCACCACCGAACCCCATGATCGCCATGCCGGTCGCCATACCACGCTTGTCCGGGAACCACTTGATCAGGGTCGAGACCGGCGAGATGTAACCCAGGCCCAGGCCAATACCGCCAATGACCCCGGAGCCGACCCACATCAGCCAGATCTGATGGGTATAAATCCCCAGCGCCGAAATCAGCAGACCACCGCACCAGCACAGTGCCGATACAACGCCAGCCTTGCGCGGGCCGGCGTGCTCCAGCCAGCCACCCCAGATTGCGGCCGAGCAGCCGAGGAAGATGAAGAAAAGGGTGTAGATCCAGCCGAGCATCGAGATCGGCCAGTCGCATTGCGACGAGAAGATTTGCGAAATGAAGCTTATGTCCGGGGCACAGGTCACAGCCTTGGTGACACCCAAGGCTTTGGACAGTGGCAGCCAGAACACCGAGAAGCCGTACGCCATGCCGATGCACAGATGAATAGCCAGCGCGGCCGGCGGTACCAGCCAACGGTTAAAACCGGGCTTGGCGATGATGCGCTCCTTGGACAGGAACGCGGGCGGGTCGGCTTTAAGGCCGTCCGCCGTAATGCTCGTGGTCATTGTGTATCCCCCAATTATTAGTAGGGTCCGCCAGCCGTTCCTCATCCCCAGCCTTTATGCACGCGGGCATGACCGTTTTCTCGATGAAGCTTCATGTTGGTGCGACATCTCGTCGCAGAAGGACGGACGAACCGGCAGAGGTTACCATTTGCACGTGACAGAAAAATCAAACTGATATCACCTTTTATACGTTATCCGATCTCTTCACCTGTAGGAGCTGCCGAAGGCTGCGATCTTTTGATCTTTTGATCTTTTGATTTTTTGTAAATCCGTAGAAAGATCAAAAGATCGCAGCCTTCGGCAGCTCCTACCTTGTGCGAACCGCGTAAAACTCACGGGAATCACCATGCCTATCATTGTCGAGCCGCTGAACGAAGCCACTTACCAGGATCAGCAGGATCTGCAGAAGATCTACCGCGATGCGCCGGACTGGTTGTTCGCCCCATTCATCGGGGATGTGCAGTTGATCGAAGCCTGCTTGCGCGATGGTTCGTTGATTGGCGGTCGTTTCAACGATCGCCTGTTGGGCGCGGCACGCCTGCAACGGCACCAGGACTTGTGGCACTTGTCCCAACTATGTGTAAGAAAAATCACCCGTCGCCGTGGCGTCGCCGAGCGCTTGGTGAGCGAAGCACAGAAGATGGCGTCGCAATCGGGTGCAACCTTGCGCTTGCTGGCACCTGCCGGGCACCTCGAAGCTCAGGCACTCGCGGCAAAACTGAAAGTGCCGCTGGATGTACTGCCGACGTGATCGCTGACCGGTCGTCCGTTTTGGAGCGCTATACTCCCCGGCTAAATTTCGAATTCGTTTAACTACAAGGACTCGCCCATGAAAGCGTTCGGCAAAATCCTGGGTCTGGTACTTCTCGGGCTGTTGCTGATCATTGTGGCGCTGGGCTTTGCCCTGACGCACCTCTTCGATCCCAACGACTATAAAGACGAGATTCGCCAGATTGCCCGCGACAAGGCCCACATCGAGCTGACGCTCAATGGCGATATCGGCTGGAGCCTGTTCCCATGGCTGGGCCTGGAATTGCACGAAGCCAGTGTCGCGACCCTGATCAAACCCACCGAGCCGTTCGCAGATTTGCAAATGCTCGGCCTCTCCGTCCGTGTGCTGCCACTGCTTCGCCGTGAAGTGCAGATGAGCGATGTGCGCGTCGAAGGCTTGAACCTGCGCCTGAACCGCGACAAGGACGGCCATGGCAATTGGGAAGACATTGGCAAGGTTCCGGCGCCAGCCGGCTCGACCACATCTCCCGCCACCGCCACCACCCCCGAATCAACGGCGCAGGCCCCTGTCCCAACGGAAAAACCGTCCCAGCCAATCCGCCTGGACATCGACAGCCTGACCGTCAACAACGCCCGCGTTGAATATAACGACGAGAAGACCGGCAAGCAGTTCAGCGCCGAAAGCATTCAGCTCAGCACTGGCCCGGTTCACGACTCCACCAATATCCCGGTCAAACTCACTGCGTTCCTCGGCACCAACCAGCCGGTTTTGCGAGTACGGACGGAGCTCAATGGCGAGCTGCGGTTCGAGCGCGCATTGCAGCGCTACAAACTCGAAGACATGAAGCTGTCCGGCGAAGTCGCCGGCGATCCGCTGCAAGGCAAAACCATGACCTTCGCCGCCCAAGGGCAGTTGCTGCTGGATAAAGCCGCGAACGTCGCCGAATGGACCGGAATCAAGATCTCTGCCAACCAACTGCGTGCGTTGGGCGAGTTGAAAGTCAACGACCTCGACAAGACCCCGCAAATCAACGGCGGCATTTCGATTGCCCAGTTCGACCTGGCGAAGTTCGTCGACAGCATCGGTCAGACACTGCCGATCATGGCGGAAGGCAGCCTGAGCAAAGTCGAATTGGTCAGCCGCGTTGCCGGTACGCCGACCAGTGTGTCGTTCGACAACATCAACCTGAAAGTCGATGACAGCAGCTTCAGCGGCCGCCTCGCCGTCGAGGATTTCGCCAAGCAATCGCTGCGCGCGGTGCTGAAGGTCGACACGTTTAACGTCGATCGCTACCTGCCGCCGAAATCTGCCGAAGCCAACAGCGCGACGCAGGTCCGTAAGGCCGAAGTGGCCAGCACCGAAGCCAATGCATTGGCCGGCGCCGGCAGCACACCTCTGCCGGAAAAACCGACCAAAGGCCCGTGGAGCACCGCGCGCCTGTTGCCAGTGGAACGGCTAAGCCAACTTGATGTGGACGCTGACTTGACCTTCGGCCAGCTGACCCTCGACAAACTGTCCATCCAGAACGCGGCACTCAAGGCCACGGCCCAGGGCGGCCTGCTGACGCTGGAGACCTTGCGCGGCGACCTCTACGACGGCAACTTCGACGCCAAGGGCACCCTCGACGTACGCCAGCAAGTGCCCGCGATGAACCTGCAAACACGCCTCAGCAAAGTGCCTGTGGAAAAAATCCTCGAGAGCCAGGGTAAAAATCCGCCGGTCAAAGGTCTCGTCACGCTCAATAGCAACCTGACCGGTAGCGGCAACAGCGAAAGCGCACTGATCGACAGCCTCAACGGCAACGCCAGCTTCGTCATCAACAACGGCGTGCTGCTCAACGCCAACCTTGAACAGCAACTGTGTAAAGGCATTGCCACGCTAAACCGCAAAACCCTCAGCGGCGAGCCACGGGGCAAGGACACACCGTTCCAGGAGCTCAAGGGCAACCTGATCTTGCGTAACGGTGTGGCCAGCAACCCGGACCTGAAAGTCCGAATTCCGGGCATGACCGTCAACGGTGACGGCGATGTCGACCTGCGGGTGCTGGGCATGGATTACCGCGTGGGCGTTATCGTCGAAGGCGACAAGAGCGACATGCCGGACCCGGCCTGCCAGGTCGGCGAGAAGTTCATCGGCATCGAGTGGCCGCTGCGCTGCCGTGGCCCATTGGAACTGGGCGCCAAGGCCTGCCGTCTCGACAACGAGCGCATGGGCCAGGTCGCCAGCAAACTGGCGGGTGAAAAAATCAGCGAGAAAATCGACGAGAAGCTTGGCGACAAAGTCAGCCCGGAATTGAAAAACGCGCTGAAGGGACTGTTCAAGCGATGAATGCCGAGCAGTTTTCATCAGCGGTGCTCGATTGGTACGACCGCCACGGCCGCCACGATTTGCCCTGGCAACAAGGCATCACCCCGTATCGGGTGTGGGTCTCGGAAATCATGCTGCAGCAAACCCAGGTCAGCACCGTGCTGAACTATTTCGACCGTTTCATGGCCTCGCTGCCAACGGTTGAAGCCTTGGCCGCCGCACCCGAAGATGAGGTGCTGCACCTGTGGACTGGCCTCGGCTACTACACCCGTGCACGCAATCTGCAAAAGACCGCGAAGATCGTCGTCGCCGAATACGGCGGCGAGTTTCCACAGGATGTGGAGAAGCTTGTGGATCTGCCGGGCATCGGCCTGTCCACGGCCGGTGCTATCGCCAGTCTGAGCATGGGACTGCGGGCGCCGATCCTCGACGGCAACGTTAAACGGGTGCTGGCGCGGTTTACGGCCCAAGAGGGTTACCCGGGCGAGCCTAAGGTCGCCAAACAGCTGTGGGCGAACGCTGAGCGCTTTACGCCGCATGACCGGGTCAACGCCTACACCCAGGCAATGATGGATTTGGGCGCCACGCTGTGCACTCGCAGCAAACCGAGTTGTTTGCTCTGTCCGCTTGAAAAGGGTTGCGAAGCACACCTGCTTGGCCTGGAAACGCGCTACCCGATCCCCAAGCCGCGCAAAGCCGTGCCACAGAAGCGCACGCTGATGCCGATGCTCGCCAATGGCGAAGGCGCCATTCTGCTTTACCGGCGGCCTTCCACGGGCTTGTGGGGCGGACTCTGGAGCCTGCCGGAACTCGATGACCTCGATGACCTGCAACATCTGGCGTCGCAGCACTCGCTGGAACTGGGCACGCAACAAGCGCTGCCGAGCCTGGTGCACACCTTCAGTCATTTTCAGTTATCCATCGAACCCTGGCTGGTTCAGGTCCAGGAGGCCGGCCATCACGTGGCCGAGGCCGACTGGCTCTGGTATAACCTCGCCACCCCGCCGCGCCTGGGCCTTGCTGCCCCGGTCAAAACCTTGCTCGAACGCGCGGCCGCCGTATTGAACGCAGGAGAGTCGTCATGACCCGCACCATCATGTGCCGCAAGTACAAAGAAGAATTGCCCGCCCTGGAACGCGCTCCCTTCCCGGGCGCAAAAGGTCAGGACATTTTTGACCACGTCTCGGCCAAGGCCTGGGCCGACTGGCAGAAACACCAAACCCTGCTGATCAACGAAAAACGCCTGAACATGATGAACGCCGAAGACCGCAAATATCTTCAGGGCGAGATGGACAAGTTCTTTTCCGGCGAGGAATACGCCAAGGCTGACGGCTACGTTCCCCCGGCCGAATAATCCCGTATTTTCGAGGGTCGGAACGTAAGCGACGGTAATAATTAAAATTTTTTTGAAAACTTTCTTGACGACCCCCTGAAAAACCAGTTTAATGCGCCCCGTTGCCCAGATAGCTCAGTCGGTAGAGCAGGGGATTGAAAATCCCCGTGTCGGCGGTTCGATTCCGTCTCTGGGCACCAAATACCGAAAACCCTGAATCGCAAGATTCAGGGTTTTTTTATGCCCGGGATTTGATGAGGTGCCGTTTCAGTCACCATCGAAGCTCCGAACGAAGCATCAATCCCCCACCTCCTCACTACGCCAGCAAGCGCCTGTAACGCTTGCCGAGGCTGAGTCCCGAGAAGCGTCAGCCAGCATTGGCGATCGGCCCTTCATGGCCGTCTCTCGGGTCTATCGGAACGCTCCGTATGCTTTAACGGAAATGGATGACATACGCTAATCATCGGATTCGGCAGAATCGGATGAGGAGCTGCCGCATAACCGGGAGCAGAGACACAACAGGGATGTAGACAATGACTGACGCCATCAAACAAGACGTCGAAACCGCGGAGTTTTTTACTGAACGAGAAGTCAGGACTTTCAGCTTTGATATTCGGCAGTCAACAGTGCTTCATGAGTTCGCCGAAGAACTGGCCGCTATCGGCGGGCCGCAGGCACCTGGAGCCAAGTCCAAAGCCTCCCTGGCAGCCACCGAATTAAAGTTTTCGTTTTCGAAAGACCAATGCGCACTGCTGGAGGCCTACTCCGATGGCCTTGTTTGCGTGTTGATCTTTGAAGGGCTGCAAAAAATCACCGATGCCAGCCCTCCAAATGAACTACCAGACCTGACATCCCTGGAAAATCGATACGACGTCCTTTGCCTGGCCGCCCGTAATCAGATCTTGTTGAAACTGGTGGATAACTGCGCCTTTGCCTACGACATGGACAACGAAGGGAAGCTGGTTCGATTGGTGGCCAACTTCAAGGGCGGAGGACTCATTAAAATCAATGCCGAGCCGGACACCAAAGAACTGAGCTCCCATTCCGGCCTGGCGCTCGGCCCGCATACCGAGGCGCCTTACTGGTGCGCCGTAAACGCGAAAGACGGGCACTCTCCCTCGCCGTCGTCGCTCATACTTTCCGCCCTGTGGAACCCGAGCCTGGAACCGACCTCGGTAATACCGCTGCTACCCGTACTGGAAAAAATCGGCGTAACCAACTGCCTCGCGCTAACCACAGGGAGTTTTCAGTTCACCCGCAGTGACTCCTTCGTCAGTGGCAAGGGAGCGGATGGTCGCAATGTTTCGATTCTGGAGTTTGATGACAAGGTCGGCGTCGCCGCCCGTTTCAACTCATACCGTTTTTCGGTCAACGACAACGCCTCAAATTTTGTCAAAACGGCCTACGCCGCCCTTTGCCAGGGTGTAGGCAAAGCAACTCCAGTCAAATACACGCTGACGCAAGAGTCGGCCATGGTCATCAATAACGTCCGGGCCCTGCACTGTCGCGATGTCATCAAAGACAACAGACGTGTTCTGGTTCGCATTTTCGGGCTGTCGAAATTCTCTTCTCCTCTTGTTGTTTCAGAGGACCCGTTGCAGCTGCAGGGCTGATTTTTGTTACACGTTCAGACTGTTGAATGGCCAGTCATGTGGATGACTCGCCAATAATTATAAAAGAGGGAATGTAATGTCTTGGGATGTCATTGGCATGTTGGCGCTCGTCGCGTTTTGCGCCGGCTTTTTTGATGCGATTGCAGGTGGTGGCGGGCTGATTACCTTGCCGGCGCTGTTTTTGGCCGGGGTAGACCCCATCAGTGCGATTGCAACGAACAAGTTCCAGGCCGCTTCGGCAACTATTTCGGCAACTATAACTTTTGCTCGCAAAGGAATGATCGAGTGGCGCGAAGGCCGTTTCCTGGTTATCTGCGGATTTATTGGCGGCGCCAGTGGTGCCTTGCTGGTCAGCTCTATTGATAAGCGTTATCTGGAAGTTTGCGTGCCTGTCATGCTGATTCTGGTGGCCATCTATTTTGCGTTCTCTCCAAAGCTGGCCAATGAAGATCGACGCAAGAGAATCGGTATTCTGCTTTTTTCGTTTACCGTGGCGCCGATCCTGGGCTTTTACGACGGTATATTTGGTCCCGGTGTGGGCTCTTTCTTTATTGTCGGGTTCGTACTTCTCTGCGGTTTGGGCATGATGCGGGCCATGAGTTTTACCAAACTTGCCAACGCCTCATGCAACCTGGGTTCTCTTGCGGTCTTCATTACCAAAGGTGTGATTATCTGGCCGATTGCCATAGCCATGGCTTTGGCGGCCTTCATCGGCGCTCAATTGGGCGCACGAGCCGCAGTCCGGGTCGGTCCACGGTTGATTAAACCCATGTTGATCGTGGTCTGCTGCGCCTTGGCCATCAAGCTGCTGAGCGTAGAAACCAATCCTTTGCGCGTTGCGGTCATCCAGTCATTGGCTTCGTCATGATCAATTGAGCTTACAACCGAGATCGCAGATTGCCTGGATAAGTAGCCTGCAACCCTCAGTCATCACCATTCCAGTGGAAAACCAGATTGCGAGCGGTATCGCTTCCAACGTCCGTAGTGTCACGCCGCTCCTGACCATTGCGCGTCGCGACAACGACATACTTGCCAGGAGGTAGTTGAACGTAAACCAGCGGTCCAGCCTGACTCAACGTCAGTACCGTCTGCCCTGGTGCTTTCTGGATGAGCACGTCCACATCGGGAATGTATTTGTTCTCCGCTCCGACGGAGAAAGTCATGTGCAGGTTGTAGCCGGTGGTTTGCTGGATGGCTTTCGACTCATCCTCGCCGATACCGCCGGAGAGGTAAGTGATCCCGTTTTGCTCTTGTCGCTGGACTTGCACGCCGGCATTGTCGATGGGCTCGAGGCTGGCAGCCATCGACATGACCGGCAACATCAACAGGCCGACGGCGGCGATAGGTAGAAGGAATGCATGAATGTGTTTCATAGAGGCGACTCCCGAGCTCTACAGAGCCCATTAGTTACCCTATTTTCGATTTCTCTGCGTACGGCCAGTTTTAGATTGATTTGATCTTGGATTCACTGCGAATTCGTCAGAACGCTACCCCTGTAGGAGCGAGCTTGCTCGCGATGGACGTTAACGATGACGCGTGCTTTCTGGATGAACGCGCCGCCCTTAGGTTCTTCGCGAGCGAGCTCGCTCCTACAGGGGTAGCGTTCCGACGATGGGCGCTCCACGGTCTCAAACCGTAGGCGGCCCCTCGCTGCTTGGCAATCTTGGCGAACTGATCCGCCAGGCGCGACAGAAAGTGCTGCGAACGGTCGATACCGTCCAGGTACAAACCTGCTGGCAGATTGGAAGGCATATTGTGGAGTTCGAGCAGGAAGGGGCCAAGCGAGCAGGCTATGGCAAACAGTTGCTGTCGACGCTGGCACAGAGTCTGACAGCGGAGTTCGGGAAAGGCTTTGACGCTTCCAACCTTCGCTACATGCGTCTGTATGCGTCTGTTCTATCAAGCATTCCCAATTCGTGACGCACTGCGTCACGAATTGAGCTGGACCCACTACCGCAAAGGTTCGAACTGCTGTTCACATAATTCTTACCCGGGCAAAACTATGATGCTCGTCCGTATGCAATGAGCCTGATAGGGCGATCCCATTATGAATTTGAGTATTCTCTACGCTTTGGTTGCGGCGGCGCTGTTTGGCGCCAGCACGCCGCTCGCCAAGCTCCTGGGTGTGGATACTTCTCCCATCCTGTTGGCGGGACTGCTTTATCTGGGCAGCGGTCTAGGCCTGGCCATTGTTCGTTTTACTCGCGATAAAGGCTGGCAACGACCCGGGCTAACGACAGGAGAATGGCCCTGGCTGATGGGTGCCATCGTCTTTGGGGGCGTGCTTGCGCCTGTTGCGCTCATGTTCGGCCTGACTCGGACGACGGGAGCGACCGCGTCATTGATGCTCAATCTTGAATCAGTGCTCACGGCGGTGCTGGCGTGGGTCGTGTTCAAGGAGAACGCTGATCGCCGGATTGTCATCGGCATGATCGCTATTGTTTTGGGCGGTGTCGTTCTGTCATGGCCACAAGAGACGGCGACGGCTCATGATTGGACTGGGCCGCTGGCCGTGGCTTTCGCCTGTCTTTGTTGGGCCATCGACAATAACCTGACCCGCAAAGTCTCTGCCTCCGACGCGCTTTTTATCGCCGGCAGCAAAGGCCTGGCGGCGGGCGCGGTCAATTGCTGCCTGGCATTGGCCATTGGGGGGCAACTACCCGCGGTGGCTACGCTGGGGCCAATCATGCTGGTAGGGTTTCTTGGGTATGGCGTGAGTTTGGTGTTGTTCGTTCTTGCCCTTCGCGGGCTTGGCAGCGCTCGCACCGGTGCGTATTTTTCCACTGCTCCTTTCCTGGGCGCAGTGATCTCGATCCTGATCCTGGGCGAGTCGGTTTCGGTGATGTTCTTGCTCGCTGCCGCATTGATGGCCATTGGTGTCTGGATTCACTTGATGGAAAACCATGTTCACGAGCACCAGCATGATCCCGTCAAACACAGCCATCGCCACACACACGACGAACACCACCAGCATGAACATGACTTTGATTGGGACGGCTCTGAGCCACACAGCCACCCGCATGAGCATGCGCCGCTAAAGCACAGTCACGCCCACTTTCCCGACGTTCATCATCGGCACAAACACTGACCAGATCACCGGGAACAGGACTGGGCGTTGTATTCCTCAAACACCGGATACGGGCGGCCCCGACCCTCTAGTATTTCCTTTCGGCTTTCCGACAGCACCTAACCCCTGACGGATTGTTCATACGCCGCGCGAAGACTATTGTTGACAGCTACCCGCAAAGGTCCAAAGCCAATGAATTTGCAGGACATGCCCATACGGGCGCTGGCTCAATTTGAGTTAACGCCACTTACTGGCGGTAGCCCCTTCAAAGAACCCGCCTCCGACGGCTTTCTCATCGGCGGTTACACCTGGCAGCACGCCGATCAGGACGCGTCCCGCCCGGTGGTCATCATCAACGCCGCCACCTCCGTGCGCTGCAGTCACTACTCGCGCTTCGCCGATTACCTGTTCACCAACGGCTTCAACGTGATCACCTACGACTACCGCGGCATTGGCGAATCGCGACCTGCCTCGTTGAAAGGGCTCGACGCCTCATGGTCTGACTGGGGCGCGCTGGATTTCGAGGCGATGCTCAAGCGCGCTCAGCGTGAATTTCCCGGGCAGCCTATCGACGTCGTCGGCCATAGCTTTGGAGGCTGTGCAGCGGGGCTGGGAGCGTCCGGGCATCTGATCCGGCGCCTGGTGACCGTAGGCGCGCAATTCGCCTACTGGCGCGATTACGCGCCTGCGCATCGCTGGCGGATGTTTGGCAAGTGGCATCTGGTGATGCCCTTGGTGACGATGCTGTGCGGATACTTCCCCGGAAAGCGCCTCGGCTGGCTGGAAGACACCCCAGCCGGCGTGGTCCGCGACTGGAGCACGCCCACCGCCCGTTACGAGAAACGCCCCAGCGGTCGTCTGATCCACGCAAAATACGGCGGACTGCCCTTCGCCAACGTCACCGCGAAAACCCTGGCCATCAGCCTCAGCGACGATCCCTACGGCACGATTGCCGCCATCGAACGCCTGCTCGGCTATTTCACCGGCGGCACCCACACTCACCTGCGCATCGCCCCCGAAGACATCGGCAAAGAAAAAGTCGGACATTTCGCCTTTTTTCGTAGCGCATACCAAGCCACACTATGGCCCATTGCATTGTCTTGGCTGCAAACCGGCGAGCTGGCCCCCGATACCCCCGGGCGGCGACTGCCACGCAGCTGATCGACCTGCCCACTCAACGAAATACGGAACGACGCCCATGGCCTCCGCCAACAAGCAGAACAAACGCGCCACCCGCGCCAAAACCAAGGCCAAGCAAAACCGCACCCAACGGGCCGCCGCGCCGGTCGAGCTGGATCCTAACGATGATCGCATCGACTTCGAATCGGTGGACCTGACCGACATGTTCAAAGAAATGATCGACGCGCAAAAGATCAGCCAACAAGCGATGTGCGTGGCCTTTCTTGAACACCCTCTGATCGCGCTGGTGCTGGAGCAGGAAGGCGAAGAAACAGCGACAGACTTCATCATCGCCGCGCTGATCGAATATCGCCAATGGTCCACTGAAGTGGACGAAGCCGGCGCCTTGGCCTGGATCGAATCCCCAACCTTTCAGGTTGATTACGTGGCGGCTTCCGAAGCCATCGCGGCCCAAAACCAACAGAAACCGAACTGAGTCCTCATGGCATCCCTGAACAAGCAACAGAAACGCGCCAAACGCGCCAAAATCAAAGCCAAGCAAATCAACATCCACGGCAGAAAACCCGCCGCACTGGACGATGACCTGGGCGATATCGGCGAGCCGATCCCGGAATACACCCTGGCGATGTTCAGCAAAATGCGCGATGCGGAAGCCATCAGCCGCAACGACATGCTGTTGACCCTGCTGTCGAACCTCGCTGAGATCATCAGCGACCATCCTGAACTGCTGGACATGGAAAACGCCGACAACGAAGCCATGGCCGCCACCCACCTGGCCGCCGACATGCTGATCGACTACCGCATGTGGGCCGACGGCATGGACCGTGACACGGCTCAGGCCTGGTTGACCGATCCGCAGTTCATCACCGACTTCGGCGATGCCCTGGACAGTTATCGTCAGTCGCTGGATGCGCAGGAAAAACAGGGCGAGTAAACATCTGTTAAGCCATAACGCGATCTAATGAAATGGCTACCCCCGCCGCCCCCTGTGATCGCCCACTAAGCTTTCACCGGGGGCTCATCGGAGACTGATGCCATGACCAAAGTAGCTATTGCCGCCATCGACTTGGGAAAACACTCTTTTCATCTGCATGCACAAGATGATCGCGGTCATGAGCTTTGCCGCAAAAAATTCAATCGGGTGACGCTCATTCGGTACCTGGCCAACTTGGAATCCTGCACCGTCGTGATGGAGGCCTGCGGCGGCGCCCACTTCATGGCGCAGGAGGTCGCCAAGCTGGGGCATACGCCCAAGCTCATTGCACCTCATCTCGTGCGTCCGTATGTGAAAAGCAACAAAAACGACTTCGCTGATGCCGAGGCGATCTGCGAGGCGGCGACCCGGCCCACGATGCGTTTTGTGCCGCCAAAAACCCAAGCCCAACAGGCGCTGGCCATGTCCAACTCGCTCCGTGAGTCGTTCATTAAAGACCGCACTGCGACCGTCAATCGGATTCACGCAGCCCTTCTGGAGGTTGGTGTCAGCCTCGCAGCCGGCTTCAAAGCCATCAAAGAGCTTCCAGCGTTGCTTGAGGTGAGTTCATTTTCTGAACGCATCAAGAAAAATCTGATGGTGCTGCATGGGCACTTCAACTATCTGGATGGGCAGGTCAAGGCGCAGGACAAAGACATGGAATGCCAGGCCGCTGAAGATGATCTGGCAACGCGCTTGATGACCATGCCGTGCATCGGCCCGATCACCTCCACCGTCCTGGCTGCCGAGTTGGGCGATGGCAAACAGTTCAAATGTGGCCGAGGCTATGCGGCCTCGATCGGGTTGGTGCCCAAACAGCACTCCACGGGCGGCAAGACCGTTCTGCTGGGCATCAGCAAGCGTGGTGATCGAAACCAGAGACGCCTACTCATCCAGTGTGCCCGTGTTTATTTGATACAGCTGGAACGACAGAAAGGTGCTTTGGCGGACTGGGTCCGCCAGCTATTAGCGTCCCACCATCACTCCAATCTCGTGGTCTGTGCGTTGGCCAACAAGCTGGCAAGAATCGCCTGGGCGATTGCGGCACACCACACCGAATTCGATGCAGGGCCAAGCGTGATGAACGCCTGACCCTGCTGTCACCCAAGCACCACCCACCTGGTTTGCGATGCTGGATAACAGATGACGTGAACGGCCAACCGGCCTGACGACAACCCTGAGCTGCTACACGGCTGAAAGGCCGTCAATCTAATTAGGGTCGTTAGGCATCGATTCTCATCGAGGCGCGGGGCCACAACCCCACTCAGACGCCGGATAGATGAAAGCAAGCCAAACACGCATCAAAAACAGTATTGCAGAAAAGGGGGTAACCATAGATGTAGCAGCTGGCGAAGCCTGCGTTCGGCTGCGCAGCAGTCGTAAAACCTGCGCGTGAGGTAATCCTGAAGGACCGCGTGAGCTGACTCACGACTGCTGCGCAGCCGAACGCAGGCTTCGCCAGCTGCTACAAGGTGTGCGCTGTTGCTTAATTGACCGGCATCAGCTAGTAAGAAACAAAAACGGCCGCTTGTCATCACTGACAGCGGCCGTTTTGCATCACACGGTATGAATCAGCTCAGTACCACTGCGCCACGCTTTTCCAGCTTGCGACGGCGAGCCACAAACAAACCGGCAGCCACTACCAACAGGCTCAGCAGACCGGTCGCGAGGATCTCCACGCGATGGGCTTCCTGGAACAGCATGATGGTCAGTGCGCCAACGATGAATATGATCACCGCATAGGTCAGGCCTGGGAACAGCCACATGCTGAAGGCGATTTTTTCACCGCGAGCCATACGCTGTTTGCGCATGCGCAATTGCGAAATCGCGATCACCAGGTACACCAGCAACGCGATGGCGCCAGAGCTGGCCAGCAGGAATTCGAACACCGCAGCCGGGGCCACGTAGTTGGCGAATACCGCGAGGAAAGCAGCCGCGGTGGACAGCATCACTGCCCAGTACGGCGTGCCGCTGCTGTTGGTGCGCTGGGAAACGGCCGGTGCATCACCGCGCTTACCCAGGGAGAACATCATGCGTGAAGCGGTGTACAACGCCGAGTTCAGGCAGCTCGTTACCGCAACCAGAACAACGATGTCGACGATCAGCTTGGCATTCGGGATGCCCATGCGCTCCAGCACGGTCTGGTAGGAACCGACGCTAGCCAGGATCGGGTCATTCCATGGCACCAAGGCCACAACGATGAAGATCGATACGAGGTAGAACAAGCCAATCCGCCAGATGACCGAATTGGTAGCCTTGGAGATTTGCTGGCCAGGGTTCTTCGATTCCGCGGCCGCGATGGTCACGATCTCGGTGCCCATGAAGGAAAACATGGTAGTCAGAATAGCGCCCAATACAGCGCCCATGCCGTTTGGCAGGAAGCCTTGTGTGTCAAACAGGTGCGAAACACCGCTGACCTGGCTGCTCGGCAGGAAGCCGAAGATCGCCAGAATGCCAAGACCAATGAAACCGATGATCGCCACGACTTTGACCAGGGCGAACCAGAATTCAAACTCACCGTAGTTCTTCACACTGAACAGGTTGGTTATCGTCAGCAGCAACGTGATGATCAACGTGAAGGCCCAGATCGCCACATTCGGGAACCAGGCATGCAGGATGGTTGCAGCGGCGTTGGCTTCCAGCGGGATGACCAGCACCCAGAACCACCAGTACAACCAACCGATGGTGAAACCGGCCCAGTGACCGATCGCGCGATCGGCGTACGTCGAAAAGGAGCCTGTGTCTGGCGACGCGACCGCCATCTCGCCGAGCATGCGCATTACCAATACCACCAGAGCACCGGCGGCGGCGTAGGCCAACAGCACGGCTGGACCCGCTGCAGCAATGGCGTGACCCGAGCCAACGAACAGGCCGGCGCCGATAACTCCGGCAATCGACAGCATGGTCACATGACGCGGTTTGAGCCCCTGTTCGAGGCCATTAGAGCTTTGGGTACTGCTCATTGAAACTACCTTTGTAAGGAAAAGCGATTACGTCCATCCCGCTTGGTGTTCCTTCTCGTAAAAAGAAACCAACGGGGCGTTCTGGATTCTGTACGCAAGAATTGCGCCAAAATGTTTCAAAACCGTCTAACCCGGCGATCTCGACCTGACCGGACAGTCATCGCAAGTCATTGAGATTAATGGCAATTTGCCAGAACGTTACCCAGCGACCCACTTTCAGGGACAAAATCGCGCACCGGAAACACACCTGAAAAACGCTCGACGCACAATAAAAGTGCGGATCAGGAACGTTTGTCCGGTTAGCGCTTCCAACACCCCGCCAAAGCTGGCAACATCGCGCCCTTTTTTGCGACAGGCACCGCGCTTTTCATTAACAGGCGGGTTCCAAACGGCTGTTCGGTTGATAGCAGCGCGACAGTCTTCTGTACTGATGCGACAACCTGCCACGCACTACCGGTTTACTGCCCGTAGCGTTGTTGGCTGCCATTCGGACGCATGCTAGGTTGGCCGCCTCGCCAGGAAGGCCCGCCAACAGCAGGAGCGCAACACACTATGAGGAACGCACATGGCTGAGGCCACGCCCGCGCTTGAAATCCGCAACTTGCACAAACGCTACGGACAGCTTGAGGTGCTTAAAGGCATCTCGCTGACCGCCCGCGACGGCGATGTGATCTCGATCCTGGGTTCCTCCGGTTCCGGCAAGTCCACGTTTCTGCGTTGCATCAACCTGCTGGAAAACCCGCACCAGGGTCAAATTCTGGTGGCCGGCGAAGAACTCAAGCTCAAGGCTTCCAAAAACGGCGAACTGGTCGCTGCCGATGGAAAGCAGATCAATCGCCTGCGCAGCGAAATTGGTTTTGTGTTTCAAAACTTTAATCTGTGGCCGCACATGAGCGTGCTCGACAACATCATCGAAGCCCCGCGTCGCGTGCTCGGCCAAAGCAAAGCCGAGGCCATCGAAGTTGCGGAAGCCTTGCTGGCCAAGGTTGGCATTGCCGACAAGCGCCACGCCTACCCCGCAGAACTTTCCGGCGGCCAGCAGCAACGTGCGGCCATCGCCCGCACGCTGGCAATGCAGCCCAAGGTGATCCTGTTCGACGAGCCCACCTCGGCCCTTGACCCGGAAATGGTCCAGGAAGTACTTAATGTCATCCGCGCATTGGCCGAGGAAGGCCGCACCATGCTGCTGGTCACTCATGAAATGGGCTTTGCCCGTCAGGTGTCCAGCGAAGTGGTGTTCCTCCACCAGGGCCTGGTAGAAGAGCAAGGATCGCCACAGCAGGTGTTCGAAAACCCGCTTTCGGCGCGCTGCAAACAATTCATGTCCAGCAACCGCTAACGGAGCTACCCGCATGCAGAACTACAAAAAAATCTTCCTGGCGGCTGCCGTCACCCTGGCGTTCAGCGCCGGTGCCGCCGCAGAAACCTTGAAGATGGGCATCGAAGCGGCCTACCCGCCGTTCAACAACAAAGATGCCAGTGGCAATGTCGTCGGCTTCGACAAAGAAATCGGCGACGCCCTGTGCGCCAAGATGAAAGTCGAGTGCACCGTGGTCACGTCCGACTGGGACGGCATCATCCCGGCCCTGAACGCCAAGAAGTTCGACTTCCTGATCTCCTCGATGTCGATCACCGACGAGCGCAAGCAAGCGGTCGACTTCACCGACCCGTACTACTCCAACAAACTGCAATTCATCGCCAAGAAAGACGTCGACTTCAAAACCGACAAGGCTTCCCTGCAAGGCAAAGTGATCGGCGCACAACGTGCGACCCTCGCTGGCACCTGGATGGAAGACCACATGGAAGGCGTTGAAGTTAAACTCTACGACACCCAGGAAAACGCCTACCTCGACCTGACGTCGGGCCGTCTGGACGGCATTCTGGCTGACAAGTACGTCAACTATGAGTGGCTGAAAAGCGACGCCGGCCGCCCTTACGAATTCAAAGGCGATCCGGTGGAAGAAAGCGACAAGATCGGTATCGCTGTGCGTAAAGGCGATGCGATCCGCGAGAAGCTCAACGTTGCGCTGAAAGAAATCGTCGCTGACGGCACCTACAAGAAGATCAACGACAAGTACTTCCCGTTCAGCATCTATTGATTCTGACCTGCCGGACCGGCGCCGTTCTCTAACGGCGCCAGTCCCTGGCATTGCCTGCCGCGATTTGAAAAGAAATCCATGACTATCGATCTCTACGGATTCGGCCCGGCGCTCGCCGCTGGCGCGCTGATGACTGTGAAACTGGCACTTTCGGCCCTGTGCCTGGGGCTGGTGCTCGGTCTGCTCGGCGCCTTGGCCAAGACTTCCCCGTACAAGCCGCTGCAATGGCTTGGCGGCACTTATTCGACCCTCGTTCGCGGCATCCCGGAATTGCTCTGGGTGCTGTTGATCTATTTCGGCACGGTTAACCTGATGCGGGCCCTTGGCGAGTTTTTCGGCAACCCCGACCTGGAACTCAATGCCTTTGCCGCTGGCGTGATCGCGCTGGGCTTGTGCTTTGGCGCCTACGCCACGGAAGTGTTCCGCGGCGCGATCCTGGCGATCCCCAAAGGTCACCGTGAAGCCGGTGTGGCGCTTGGCCTGTCGAAATTTCGCATCTTCACCCGGTTGATCATGCCGCAAATGTGGCGCATCGCCCTGCCGGGCCTGGGCAACCTGTTCATGATCCTGATGAAAGACACCGCGCTAGTGTCGGTCATCGGCCTGGAAGAAATCATGCGTCACGCGCAGATCGGCGTGACCGTGTCCAAGCAACCGTTCACCTTCTATATGGTGGCCGCGTTCATGTACCTGGGCCTGACGATTCTGGCCATGACCGGCATGCACTTAATGGAAAAACGCGCCGGTCGCGGTTTCGCAAGGAGCACCCAATGAACTGGGAAGTCATCATCAAGTGGCTGCCAAAACTGGCACAAGGCGCGACGCTGACCCTGGAACTGGTGGCCATCGCCGTGGTTGCCGGGTTGCTGCTGGCGATTCCGCTCGGCATCGCCCGCTCGTCGCGACTCTGGTACGTGCGGGCAGTGCCCTACGGCTACATTTTCTTTTTCCGTGGCACGCCGTTGCTGGTTCAGCTATTCCTGGTCTATTACGGCCTGGCGCAGTTCGATGCGATCCGTAACAGCTCGATGTGGCCGTACCTGCGAGATCCATTCTGGTGCGCCACCGCGACCATGACCCTGCACACTGCGGCGTACATTGCCGAGATCCTGCGCGGTTCAATTCAGGCGATTCCAAAGGGTGAAATCGAAGCCGCCCGAGCGCTGGGCATGTCCCGCGCCAAAGCGATGTTCTACATCATCCTGCCCCGTGCCGCGCGCATCGGCCTGCCGGCCTACAGCAACGAAGTGATCCTGATGCTCAAGGCCAGCGCCCTGGCCAGCACCGTGACCCTGCTGGAACTGACCGGCATGGCCCGTACCATCATTGCCCGCACCTACCTGCCCGTGGAGATCTTCTTCGCGGCCGGCATGTTCTATCTGCTGATGGCTTACGTTCTGGTACGCGGCTTCAAGCTGCTGGAGCGCTGGTTGCGCGTCGATGCTTGCCAAGGACGTTAACCCTCACGTGCTGACGGGTGAGGACTTACTCTCCCGTTTCACGGCGCTGGATGCTTTTCTGATCGAGCATCAAGCGCTGTGGAAGCCTCGACCGTTTACTTATCTGCGACTTCCCTGGGAAGCGTCCTACCCGGAGCTGGCTTTATGGCTACGAGGACGGTCGCTGGAAGATGCGGAAAACAGCCACAACCAACCTTGTTTACTGGAGGCGCCGGAGCCGTTTGCTTCATTGGCGGCGTTGTCCCTTGAGTTGGGAGCGGTGGGCGAGTTGCCGGTTCATGGTTTGGAGGCCGCTGGCCATCGGCTGAATGTCGATGTGCCGGGGCGTAAATGGCAGCAGATCGAAGCGTTCTCCAGCCGTTTGCAGTTTGCCGACACACCGAAACATTGGCTGGACTGGTGCTCGGGAAAGGGGCACTTGGGGCGACGCTTGCTGCAAACGGGTCAGCAGCTCACTTGCCTGGAACACGACCCGGCGCTGGTTGCCAGCGGTCAGGCACTCAGCCAACGTCATCAGTTGCATGCGCTGCATGTCGAACAGGATGTGCTCGCGGCGGAGGCGGCCTCTTTGTTGAATGCCGATCACACGCCCGTAGCGCTGCATGCTTGTGGTGATCTGCATGTGCGATTAATCCAGCTCGCCAGCGCGGCAGGCTGTAAACAATTGGCTATCGCGCCCTGCTGCTATAACCGGATCAATCTGAGTGAGTATCAGCCGATTTCTTCGGCTGCCTATCGCTCCGACCTACAGCTTTCACTCGATGATCTCTCACTCCCGATGAGCGAAACCGTCACCGCCGGTGCCCGCGTCCGACGTCAGCGCGACACCTCGATGGCCCGGCGCCTGGCGTTCGACCTGCTGCAACGGCAATTGCGCGGCGTTGATGAATACCTGCCAACCCCTTCCCTGCCCAGCGCCTGGCTGGACAAACCCTTCGCCGATTACTGCCACCATTTGGCCGCACTCAAAGAGTTATCCACAATCGGCCCGCAAGACTGGTCAGCCGTCGAAGCCGCCGGTTGGCAGCGACTGGCCGAAGTGCGCAATCTGGAGCTGCTGCGCGGCCTTTTCCGACGCCCGCTGGAGCTTTGGCTGGTACTCGACCGGGCACTTTTCCTCTCCGCACAAGGTTACGTCGTTCGTCTCGGCACTTTCTGCGAAACCCCGCTCACACCGCGTAATTTCCTACTCCTGGCCGAGCGCCTCTAAACAGCGACAGCCTGTGGATAACTCTGTTGATGAAATTTTCGTGGATCCAATAATCACACCTGTTTCGGGGCTGAAACACCAGTGTTCATTTTTCGTACACTTGAATAAAAAACCTGAAAAACAGGCATTTGCGAGCAAATGAGAACGGATCCACAATTCTGCCCTTGACTGCAGCCGCCACAGGTCTGCGTTGTGCATAAGCGTTAAGCCAAAAGAACATAAACGACGTCGCAAACCTCAACTATCTTTGCCAAGCGTCAGAATTCTCTAACGTCAGGACAGCAAGGAGCTGGGAAAACCATGAGCACATTGAACAGTGCGCAGGAAGCCGTCGATACCGTCGCCAACCAAGCCATTAACGCTGCGCTGCAGCAAACCTTCGCGGTGGGCGGCGCCATCATCAACAACGCAACAGGCGAGGTCATTGCCGCGCTACACAACAACGTGCTGATGCCTTTCCCCGGCAGCGGCCCCACGTACTTTCTACCCCATGACCCGACCGCCCACGGCGAGCGACAATTGGTGGACTGGTATTACGAAAAAGCCGCGTCACTTAAACTGCCGCCCCCCAATCAACTGACCGTCGTCACCACGCTGGACCCTTGCGCCATGTGCGCCGGTTCGCTGCTGACGGCAGGATTTAACGTCGCCGTCAGTGCGATTGATGACTACGCAGGCATCAACTACAACAGCCAGTTCACCTTTCCGTCGCTGCCACCGAAGATCCGCCAACAGGCGCAGAACACGTGGGGTTATTACGCCATTGCCGCGCCGGTCAGCCGGGCTTATCAGGGCTCGACCAGCCCGGTGTTCGGCGGTCAGACCATCGACTCGGCGGCGTACTTCCTCTGCAGCTCGATCTTCTCCGCCAGCGTCAGCACCGTGCGCGAGGCCAGCAACAACAGCGGTCTCCCACCGGATCAACTGAAAAACCCGGCCACCCTGCCGGCCAACAGCAAAGTGCGCCAGGCCCTGACGGCGCTCAGCCCGTTTGCACTGACCGTGCAATCGACGAACCCGCGTGACCCCGGCGCAGAACTCGCCCCGCCGCTGCTGGAAACCGCGCAGCAAAGCCCGGTGTTCAATTCGGTGGCGCTGATCGATCCGTTCGGCAACCTGCTGGTGTGTCTGGGCGGCGTAGAGAACCTGTCGCCCATTCGTACAGCGTTCATGGAAACCACCCGCAACTACGCGGTCATGCGCTGGACCCTGATGAACGACCCCGACCCGGCGGTTCGCGCCCAGGCCGAGCAATACCTCACGCATCCGAAGTACGGCACCTTCGTCTTCCTCTATGCACCCGATCCCACCACCCCGCAGGCCGTGATGACCTTCGGCGCCTACGGCTCGACCATGGAAGGCCCCGTGCCGCAAAGCTATCCGTCCAACCTGCAATACGTGCTGTTGCCGGGCAACACCACCGCCCAAGCGTTATCGACACTGGCCCAGAACCTGCCGCCGTTCTACACCCAAAGCGTGCAAGTAGCGCCCGCTCAGGTGCTCAGTCAGGACTTGATCAACGCAGTCAAAAACAGCGTGTAGGGCTGTAAACAATCGCATGAGCCAGCCCCGCGGAAGGGTCCGCGAGGCTGGCCTGAGCCCTGCGCAAAAATAGTCTGGATTCAGGGGTTTACAGAACCAATTCAATCGCTATAATCGTCGCCCAACACGCCGGTATAGCTCAGTTGGTAGAGCAACTGACTTGTAATCAGTAGGTCCCGGGTTCGACTCCTGGTGCCGGCACCATACAAAACGAAGGCTCGCAGAAATGCGGGCCTTTGTTGTTTCTGGGGTTTGGTGTGATGGCGCTTGTGCCCCCCCAGAGGCCCTCACCCTGATTGAGTTTGCCGTGCGGCCTCCCCTGGGAGCCTTTCTTAATCCCCCACGGCGTTCGCTGACCTCGCTCGTTGATGATTCGACGAATGAGAGATCGAAAACAAATCTTCCCCCTTCTAGAGCCAGTGCCTGTTCAGAAAAAACGTGGTCTGTCCCCATTTTTCTTGTCCCCATTTTTCTTACAACTCCACATCGGCATGGTGTTGACGGTACTCCTGACCTACCTATAATGCATGCCAACACACCCGCCAAGCCTAGGTTGACCCAGTCAGCAAGCTCAAATCGTGCGGGTTTTTTTTGCCTGGAGAAAACTACATGAGGCCCTTCGACAAGCCGGCCCTCAGCGTAGAACAGCAATTGGAACTGCTAAAGCAACGAGGCCTGAATGTCGCCAACAACGACCGGGCCATGCGCTTCCTCGAAGTGGTCACACTGTTTCGTCTGAGTCCCTACATGCGCCCCTTTCAGGAACAAGGACCTGATCACACCTTCAAGCCGGGTAGCACCCTGAAAGCCGTCGTCGACATTTACCGATTCGATAGCTCATTACGGCGGATAACCATGGACGCCATCGAAAGGGTCGAAGTCGCCGTACGAGCAACCATCAGCAACTACATGTGCCCAAAATATGGACCTGACTGGATTGCTGACACGTCGGTCTTTTCTTCGTCCTACTCGCATTCCGGGCTATTACGCCCGCTCCGTGAGCAACTGAGTAAAGAGCGCAGTAAATTCGGGCGCGAGATTGATCGCATCAAAAAAGGTCGACAGGGAGATGGGCTCCACCAACAAAGAATCGAAAATCGTATGCGCGATAACTATTTTCGATACTACGGCGCGACCTACGCCCACCCAGAGCTACCGCCCGCGTGGGCGATCCTGGAAGAGCTCAGCCTCGGATCGGTATCCACCCTCTTCAATGCCATTGGCAGAAGTGCCGACAAGAAAGCTATCGCAGCCAGATTCAGCCTGCCATTCGAAGTATTGGCCTCTTGGCTACACACCTTGACCTTCATTCGAAACTGCTGCGCACACCACTCTCGATTATGGAACCGGGAACTCTCGATTCGACCCTCGCTACCCAAAGAGTGGACCATTCCAAATGCGGCCGCCGACAGACCTCAGCCAAAGCAACGTCTTTATATTGCGTTGACGATCCTCGCCTATCTGACCGATTTGATCAGTCCAGACAGCCTGTGGAAGCCTCGACTCGCAGAAATCATCGATAACCAGGAATCAACAAACTTGAGCCTCATGGGATTTCAAAGTACGTGGAAACGTCAACCGCAATGGCGTCTCGAATAAAAAAACGGCACGAAAAAAAAGCCCTCGTAGAAATACGAGGGCTTTGTTGTTTCCGGGGTTTTAATTTTCAGGTCGCGGTGGGGTCGATCAGTCGAATTCCGTCGACGCCGAAAGATGCTCCCAGGCGTCGATTTCAGCCTGAAGGTGGGCAATCTTTTCGCGCACCAGCCTCACCGCATCCTTACCCAGCAACAGATGAACCGGCGGCTTTTCAGCCGCGACCAGGGTCAACAATGCCTGCGCTGCCTTGCGCGGATCGCCAGCCTGCTTGCCACTCTTCTCTTCCCGCGCCTTGCGGACCGGATCGAACACCGCGTCGTACTCACCCAACGTGCGACCCGAGCGGATCATCGAGCGCCCCGCCCATTCAGTACGAAACGAGCCCGGTGCCATGGCAGTCACGTGGATGCCCAGGCTTTCCACTTCTTTGGCCAGCGCCTCACTGACGCCTTCGAGGGCGAATTTACTGCCGCTGTAGTAGGCGATGCCCGGCAAGGTGATGAAGCCGGCCATGGAGGTGATGTTGACGATATGCCCGCTGCGCCGCTCACGCATGCCCGGCAGAACCGCCTTGATCATTGCCACCGCGCCAAACACATTGACGTCGAACTGGCGCTGCATTTCAGTCAGTGGCGACTCTTCGAGAATGCCTTCATGACCATAACCGGCGTTGTTCACCAACACGTCGATCCGGCCCACTTCGCTCAGGATGTTGGCCACCAGCGGCTCTATCGCCGGAAAATTGGTGACGTCGAGCACGAACGCTTTGGCGCGATGAGCGTCCAGCGCTTCGAACGCAGCACGCTCGGATTCGCGCCGCACCGTGCCCACCACCGTGTGCCCCGCCGCCAGCGCTGCTTGCGAAAAAGCCAGGCCGAAGCCTGAACTGACCCCGGTAATCAGGAAAACCTTTTGAATGTGGGTGTTCATGGTGCGCTCTCCAATGAAAACGCCGTCGACATTGATCGACGGCGCTGCGGACAGATCAGCTCAGGTCTTAGTGACCGGCGCTCTGCCCACCATCAACGTGCAGGATTTCACCGGTGACAAAGTTGGCGCTGTCCAGATACACAACCGCCTGCGCAATATCACTGATCTCCCCCATGTGCCCGACCGGGTGCAAATTCCCCAGCGCTTCATGAGTTTCCTCGCCATGCATCGGCGTCTTGATGATGCCTGGGGAAACCGCGTTCACCCGAATCCCGCGCTTGGCGTATTCGATGGCCAGGGATTTGGTCGCAGCGTTCAGGCCACCTTTGGTCAATGACGCCAGTACCGACGGCACACCGTCGATGGCGTGGTCCACCAGGCTGGTGGTGATGTTGACGACGTGACCTTTACCTTGTTTTTCCATCTCGGTGATGGCGAGTTGGGTGATGTAGAAGAAGCCATTCAGGTTCACCGACAGCACCGCTGCATAGTCTTCCTGGGTGTAAGCGGTGAACGGTTTGGCGACGAAGATCCCGGCGTTGTTGACCAGGGTGTCGATGCGGCCAAAACGGGCGATGGCTTCACGGATCACTTGCTGGGCGACCGCCGGGTCGCCGATGTCACCCGCTACGGTGAGGATGTCCGGGTCGGTGGACGGTTTGATCGAACGCGAAGTGGCGACCACCTTGTAATCCAGGTCACGGAACGCCTTGACCATGCCTGCGCCGAGACCTTGGGAGGCGCCAGTAATAACGATGACTTTTTTCGAATTGCTCATGATGAACCTCAACTAATAAATGATGGATTAAAAAAGTAAGTAATCAGGCTTCGGCGGTTGCCTGCGCCATTTGTCTCAACATTTGTTCGTAGTACTCGACCGACTGCGAACCGGACACCAGATGACGACCGTTGAGGATCATGGCCGGGACCGAATTGATGCCGCGCTGACGGTAAAACTCTTCAAGCTCACGCACTTCTTTGGTAAACGCTCCGGACGCCAACACCTCTTGAGCCGCCGCCGCATCCAGTCCCGCTTCAGCGGCCAGACGAACCAGCGTCTGGCGATCACTCGGGTTCTGGCCTTCGCTGAAGTAAGCCCGCAACAGGATCTTCTTCAGCTCGATCTGCCGCCCTTCCTGCACTGCCCACAACAGCAAGCGGTGAGCATCAAACGTGTTGTAGAAGTGGCTGCGCTTTTCCAGATCAAACGTGAAACCGATGGCTTCGCCGCGAGCGATCTGCATGGCCTTGCCGGCGGCGACGTCCTCGGCGGTTCGTCCATATTTGCGCATCAAATGTTCGACGGCTTTCTCGCCGACTGCCGGCATGTCCGGGTTCAACTCGAAAGGCTTGTAGGTCAGCTCCACCGAGACTTCACCGGCCACGTTCTTGATCGCATGCTCCAGAGCTGTCGCGCCCAACGCGCACCATGGGCACACCACGTCGGAGATGAAATCGATCGAGACGGACGCGGTCATGACTGGCCCTCCGCCTCCGCCAGTTGCTTGCGGTACTGGGTGGTGGTGATGCCGGCGTAGCCCCAGTTATCGGTGTCGACTTCTTCGATCACGATGTGGGTCAGGTGCGGATCCTTGTTGAGGACGCGTTCCAGGGTCTCAGTGATTTCGGCGATCACCTGAGCTTTCTGCTCCGAGGTAACGCCATCGCGGGTGATGCGAACGCTGACGAAAGGCATGAGGAAGATCTCCAGTGACCTGCTCATCGGGATGATGGGTAGGTGTTGGAGCTCAATGTAGGGAGTTAGCGGGAGGGGATAAAGATGGGGACGGGAACATCATTAGTTACTTGGTGTAATGGGTGCAAACTGATTTATAGCCCTGATAACCCTCTCGGACGACGAATAATCTGTAGGACTTAACCGCCATTCCAGTAGTCCAGTTTTCTACGTGTCGCTGTTTTCCGATTTCAGCGACACGTTCTTGTGATGTGTCGCTGACGACGACACGTACGCCTCGACGCAATTCTGCATTTGCACCGGCCGGACCTCAGAACTTCGAACGGTGTGGCTCGCTTTCATTTCGCGTACAGACTCCAGTAAATCCTTCCGAAACTGGCGCATCTCAACATCCATTCCTGATCTCTCCTTTGTCGAGCATCAAAGGTATCAGCAGGCGTTATCCAAATTATGAAAATTATGGCTGGCCAATAATTATTGCCCAGCCATAAAAATCACTAAAACCTTCAACCCACGCCACCACCTAGCCACGATTGCGCAACCTTCCCCCTCAAGCTACGTTCAATCCGTCGCTGCCAAATCAGCGACCGGGCCTGAGAACTCGAATTCGATGCAGGAACCAACCGGAGTTCTCCATATGTATGCCCGTAATCCATTCAAAATTTTCGCTACTGCTACATCAGGTCACGCCCACCACCACCCAAAAAGCGGAGGTGCACAATGACCAACCCTCAAGACCTGAAAACCATCGGCCTCACCCATTTCTCCTTCCACGCCAACGAACCGCTGTTCCGCATCAATGCTGGTGTCCCGGTGATCCAAGCCCTCTCTCACGCCTCCGACTTGCTCCACGTCGCCAAGCTGCTCGCATCAGACGCCGCCATGGTTCGAGACACTGACCGGCATGCCTGGGCATCTCATTATTTGCAGGATATGAGTAAGGCAATCATCGATGATGTGGTGAAGGTGCTCGACGCACCGTGTAACAACCGAGCCAACAACGTCGTTCCGTGATCTAAATCGCACGCATGATGAAGGCCCCGAATCAATCGTAAATGCCATTCAGTAAAGGAAATTGTAGGAGCGAGCTTGCTCGCGATGGTCGTTAACGATAACGCGTGTTTACTGGCTAAACGCGGCGCTCTTGAGACCATCGCGAGCAAGCTCGCTCCTACAGTGGGCCACATACGTTTGACTGAATGCCATTGCGTTTCGGCTCGTAGCTCTTTAGCTACGTAATGTTTGAGGCCTTGATGTGTCGCCGCGGACGACATGTTGGCAACACGTGTTCCCGAAATTGGATTTTGGCGACATGAGCCCCTATTTCGAGGGGTACGCAATCACCCAACGTCCACTGTTTCCACAGTGATTTGCTTGAGGGCATAAAACGGCGCAAGCGCGGCTTCATCCGCATTGGCACCCGTAATCAACCGCCACTCCCGCTCAATCGGCGTCCAATGCTGTTGCCGCGCGCGGCCGAGTTTGTCGGTGTCGGCAAGGACGACGATTTGTGCCGCCCGTTTGATGATGCATTCCTTCAGATACGCCTGCTGCGCACTCGCTTCGCACAAACCAAATTCCGCGACCACACCGTCCGCGCCGAGGAAGGCTTTGTCGACGCTCAACCGGCTCAATGTCAGCTCGGCCAACGGCCCTAATGTGCTCATGCTCGAACCGCGCAAGTCGCCGCCGATCAAGGTCAGGCGGATGCCTGGCGCATTGGCCAGGGTCATCACGGCCAGCAGGTTATTGGTCACCACGTGCACGTCTTGTCGCGAGCACAGATGATGGGCCAGCGCGGCGCACGTGGTGCCGCCGTCGAGCAGGACAGTGTCGCCGTCCTGGACGTGAGCCGCCGCCGCCTGGGCGATAGCGTCCTTCTGTTCCCACTGGCTGGTTTTGCGCTCTTCGAGGGAGGCTTCCGGTTCATGGACGCCCACCACGGCAGTCGCGCCGCCGTAGGTGCGCACCAGGTGCCGCTGTTTGGCGAGCATGGTCAGGTCGCGCCGCACCGTGGCTTCCGAGACCCCGAGCGCCGCGCTCAATTGCTCGACGTTGGCATCGCCAATGCGTACGAGATCGAGGATGGCGCGGTGGCGTTCGGAGGCTTTCATGGCGGGTCTCGTTGTGTGGACGGTGGTCGATCTTACACGACAGCGCCCGTGCGCCTCATCCCCGTCGCGTGGCAAGCTCCGCACCCTGGCGCAGCGCTTCGAGCAGACTGCGCTCATCGGCAATGCCCTTGCCGGCGATATCGAAGGCGGTGCCGTGGTCGACCGAGGTGCGGACCACGTCCAAGCCAACGGTGACGTTCACGCCCGCTTCCAGACCGAGCACTTTGACCGGGCCGTGGCCCTGGTCGTGATACATCGCCACGACCAGATCGAAGTCGCCGCGTCCGGCGCGGAAGAACAGCGTGTCGGCGGGCAGCGGCCCGGTGACGTCGAGGCCACGTTCCTGCAACAGCTTCACAGCAGGAATGATTTTTTCTTCCTCTTCGCCATAGCCAAACAAACCGTTTTCGCCAGCATGCGGGTTGATCCCGCACACGCCGATTCGCGGTTTGGCAATGCCGGCCTTGATCAGCGTCGCGTTGCCGCGCTCGATGGTGCGCTGGACCAGGCCTGGCTCGATCTTGCGGATCGCGTCGATGATGCCGATGTGGGTCGTGACGTGAATCACCCGCAATTGCGGCGCCACCAGCATCATCGACACTTCGTCGACATTGGTCAGGTGCGCGAGCATTTCGGTGTGGCCAGGGTACTTGTGGCCGCCGGCGTGCAGCGCTTCCTTGTTCAGTGGCGCGGTGCAAATGGCATCAATCTGGCTGGCCTCGGCGAGTTGCACAGCACGGGCGATGTATTGATAAGCGGCGTCACCGGCGATGGGCGACAGCTCGCCGAACGGCAAGTCGTCGGGGATCAGGTCGAGGTCGATGCAGTCGATGATGCCGGCCTCGTACAGCGCCTCGGAGGCGTCCTTGATACGGCGTACTTTGGCGCTGCCGCCGACGATGACGTTGGCCTGCTCCAGACGACGTGCGTCGCCGATCACCAGCGGCCGGCATTGTTGGTAGACGACGTCATGAGTCAGGCTCTTGACGATGATTTCCGGACCGACACCCGAGGCGTCGCCCATGGTGATGCCGATGATGGGGAGGTAGTTGCTCATAGTGTTCATTCGAGTCCTTGGATTCGTGTGCGTTGGGGCGAGGAGCGATCGGCGCTGTCGCTCAGGTGTTGCCATGCCGCATACAAGGCGTGATCGGTGCCAAACGCGCCGGCCTTGGTCACAATGCCGGGACGATGCCCTTGCCGGGAAACGGTCGGGCGGGCGAAGGCGACGCCGGCTTCGATTTCTGTCAGCAGTTGCAGACTGTCGATGCCGACGGTGGTCAAGATGGCCCGCGCCGTTTCGCCGCCCGTGGCGATCAGGCCGCCGACCTTGGCGAAATGCGGTTCTACCAGCACGGCCAGCCTGCTTGAAAGTTGCGCGCCCTCCTGGGGATCGAACGCCACATCGCGGCCGATGCGCAGCAGAAGGTCACTCCAGCCATCCAGTTGCTCGCCGATGCGCGCCTGCCAGAGTGCCCAATCGCTATGGGTTGTGCCTTGGCGAAGGACCTCGGGCGGGACCACCAATTCGCTGACTCCGCCACGCTCTTTGAGCAATGCGCATTGACGCTCGCAGACGCCGGAAAGACTGCCCACGAGGATCAAAATCGGCGCCTGACTCTTTTCGATGTCATCGGGTTCAATGACAGCGAACGGCGCTTTGGAGACATCAGGAAGACGGGCAATTTCCCGAGCGAGGCCACCCGAACCGACCCAGAACAGCGGCTGACTCATCGACGCGGTCAGGCGCGCCAGGGTCAATAGATCGTCTTCGGTTTGCGCATCGACGATCAGCGCCTGCATGCCGCTGCGAGCAACCTCGGCAATGTGCAGCGCGAGCGCTTGTTCGTTGCCACGTAAGGTGTCGAGATCCAGCTTCGCAGTGCGAAGGCCTGCGGCAGCAAGCATCGCTTCGACGTCAGCCGGACGATCAAAATTTTCAAGTTTCCAGGTATCGGTGGTTTCCAACGGCTGGCCGTTCACGAACACCCGACCGCCACGCAACGTCCGCCCGGTGGCGGGGAACGCCGGGGCGACGATGGCCAGGCCTGCCAACGGTTGCAGGGCAGCGACTTCGGCGGCCCAGTTACCGCGCAAAGTCGAATCGATTTTCTTGTACAGCCGCTGCCCGGGTTGATGCAGCGCCTTGAACGCGGCGACGGTGCGCTCGGCGGCCTGCGCCGGTGAGAAGCGCCGTGTGTCCGTATCGGCGGCAATCACCTGAGCGTCTGCCTTGTCATTCAACGGATCAAGCGTGACCACCGTTTGCAGCCCCGCGCTCGCAAAACCGATGGCGCAATCCGCCGCGCCGGACAGATCGTCTGCGATGATTAAAATCCTCATCGCAAGGCCTCCCGCTTTTGAGGTTCGAGCGCAGGCTCAGGTATGACGACGGGATTACGCTGCTGCACCCGCTTGGCGACGGCGGCGGTAAGCAGCGGCGCAAGGATTGCTGTCACCACGACGCAAGCCGCCACCAGAATGGTCGCGCTCTTCGCCGCTTCTGCGTACACCGGATTAGCCGCTGCGATCAGCGCAGGGACAGCGGCAGCATTCCCGGCGGTGGTGGCCGCGGCTACGCCGGCGACGCCAGTCCCTCCGGTCAAACGATCAGCGAAGAACAGTGGAATGCCGGTCAACACCACGACCGCAACCCCCATGCCGAGCCCCAGCAAACCGGCTTGCCAAACGTTGTGCAGGTCCAGGCTTGCACCGAGTGCCAGGGCGAAGAACGGGATCATCACCGGAACTGCCTTGGCTAGAAAATCGCGCATGTCACGATCCAGATTGCCCAGCAGCATACCGAGTGCCAGCGGCAGGATGCTGCCCACCAGCGTCGGCCAAGGGAATGCCGACAGGCCAGCGATACCCAAGGTGACCATGGTCAGAAAGGGCCCGGACTCCAGGGACATGACCGAATACGCACCCACATCTTCGGAGCGACCGTACTGCCCCATCAGCGCCATATACAAGCCGCCGTTGGTGTCGTTCATCGCGGCGACGATGGCCAGTGTCGAGATACCGGCAAAGAGCCCTGACGAAACCGGCTGCTCACCCAGGAAGTGCCCAAGCACAATCCCGATGAAAACGGCGATGCCGACCTTTGTCGCCAGCAACGTTCCGCCCTTCTTGAGCAGATAGGGCGTGGACTTGATGTTGATGCTCGCGCCCATGCAGACGTAGAACACCGCGAGGATAGGTAACGCCCCGGTGAACAGCGCATTGGTGAATGAGCCGAAAAACTTTGGCGTGTCAGGCAGGAAGGTTGCCACCAGCGAACCAATCAGCAGGGGCACGATCATCATGCCGCCAGGGATGCGTTCAATGGTGCGCTTGATAGGAATTTGGGCCACGAGGGTCTCCTTTTATAATTGTTTGGTAAGACGTGCATCACCTCGAAACTGACTGAATCGATCATTTGATGATTAACTCAGTCAAATTTATCTTAGGTCATCGTCATAAATTGCGCAAACCAATCATTCAAATGATCGTTTTGATCATTTTTTGGAGGAGAACCTAGTCGTGAAGAACGACTCGAATCGCCCTGTGGCACAGACTAGAGCCTTACAGCGCCTGCTCCTGCCGTTAGGTGCCTCGCTCTGGTCCTGCTTCGTGGGGGCGGTGCGTCAAAATCAAAAGATCGCAGCCTTCGGCAGCTCCTACAGGGAAATGCGTACGCTCTGTAGGAGCTGCCGCAGGCTGCGATCTTTTGATCTTGATCTGTCTGCCCTTTCCCGGAGCAATGCTGGAGTGGTGAAGGCGTGTGGACCTGTGGGAGCGAGCCTGCTCGCGATGAGGCCGGCACATCCAACATCAATGCTGACTGTCAGACCGCCTTCGCGAGCAGGCTCGCTCCCTCACTTAATCCCCTTGAACACAAACCCATCGCCCATAAAAAAAGCGCCACCTTCCCGGCAGCGCTTTTATCAATCCGTTGTTTTTTCTTCTTATCCTTCCATCACATCCCACAACGCTTCCAGCTCCGCCTCGCTGAATAGACCAGCGGGGTAGCGCTCAATCATCGTCCGGCGCGGATCACTGTCTGTGATCTGACGCGTTCCTTTGGACTTCAACCAGTGCGCCAGTATCTGGAGCGATTCGCTGTTTACTGCCAGGGGATGCAACGCCCGCTCGCTCACGACATTCATTTCGGCGTTCATTTCCGCGCTCTCTCCTGGTTTGTGAGCGGCCTAACTTATCCAAGGTTTATGACAGAACATCGCAGTTCTCCCCCTCCCTGTTTCAACCATGACAGATACAAGAGCTGTGCCAATGTTTCTAATGTGTCGACAAGCGGATACAAAAAAGCCCGCAGTCCTGTAGGGCTGCGGGCTTGCTGTCTAAACGCCGGGGTTAAACCTGTGACCGAGCGATTATGTAATCAACTCAAGCTGTTACAACCTCACTCACTGCTTGTGCGGCGCGGGCTGCTGTTGGGTAAGGCAGTGAATATTGCCGCCGCCCAGTAACAGTTCGCGCCCCGGCACCATCACCACTTCGTGCTGCGGGAACAATGCCTGCAAAATCTCTTTTGCCGGACCATCCAGCGGATCGTCGAAGCTCGGTGCAATGATGCCGCCGTTGACGATCAGAAAGTTCACGTAGGAGCCGGCCAGACGAACGGTCGGATTACGTTCCTGAGTACCGTCCACCGGATCCACGCCCGCGCATTCTTCTTCGGTCGCATACAGCGGCCCCGGAATCGGCATCTTGTGCACCGTGAAAGGGCGACCTTTGGCGTCGGTGCTGCTTTCCAGCACTTTCATTGCAGCCTGGCAACGCGGGAAGTTTGGATTCTGCGGGTCGTCGGTCCAGGCCAATAGCACTTCACCCGGACGCACGTAGCAGCAGAAGTTATCCACATGGCCGTCGGTTTCGTCGTTGAACAAACCGTCCGGCAGCCAGATGATTTTATCCACAGCCAGATTCGCGCAGAGCACTGCTTCGATTTCCGCACGGTTCAGGTGCGGATTGCGATTGCGGTTGAGCAGGCATTCTTCGGTGGTGATCAGGGTGCCTTCGCCGTCAACGTGGATCGAACCGCCTTCGAGCACGAAGCCCTCGGTGCGGTAGCGCTGGCTGCGCTCGATCTCGAGGATCTTGCCGCCCACCTGCGAATCACGGTTCCACGGCGAATACAGACCACCGTCGAAGCCGCCCCACGAGTTGAAGTCCCAGTTCACACCGCGGACTTCAGCGCTGTTATTGATGACGAACGTCGGGCCGGTGTCGCGAACCCAGGCGTCGTCACTGGACATTTCCACTACGCGAATATTCGGCACGTCGAGACGGGCACGGGCGTTTTCGTACTGGCCGGCGGAGACTGCCACCGTCACCGGTTCAAAACGCGCGATGGCCTTGGCCACCGCCACGTGTGCGGCTTGCGCCGGTTTTCCACCCAGGCGCCAGTTGTCCGGGCGCTCGGGCCAGACCATCCAGGTTTGGGTGTGTGGCGCCCACTCGGCCGGCATGTAAAAGCCGTCGGCGCGGGGCGTGTTGTTTAAGGTGGTCATGACGATCAGGACTCCAGGGAACCGTCGAGGGTTTTGATAGCACCATACAGGTTCGGGCGGCGGTCACGGAAGGAGCCCCAGGCACTACGGATGTGCTCCAGCTCATCGAGGTCGAAGCTCTGAACCAAAACGCCTTCTTCGGTTTTGTCGAGTTCCTGAACCTTCTCGCCGAACTGGTTGGCGATGAATGACGAACCGTAGAACGTAATGTCGTAGCCATCCTGCTCTTCGTTGCCGATACGGTTGCTGGCGATCAACGGCATCAGGTTGGCACCGGCATGACCTTGCTGCACGCGCTGCCAGTGGTCACGGGACGAAATGGTTTTGTCGTGAGGCTCGCTGCCGATCGCCGTTGGGTAGAACAGAATTTCCGCACCTTGTAACGCCATGCTGCGGGCGCATTCCGGGAACCACTGGTCCCAGCAGATGCCGACGCCGATTTTCGCGTAACGGGTGTTCCAGACTTTGAAGCCGGTATCGCCCGGGTTGAAGTAATACTTTTCGTGGTAGCCAGGGCCGTCCGGGATGTGGCTTTTACGATAAATCCCGAGGTTGCTGCCATCGGCATCGATGATCGCGATGCTGTTGAAACGCGCGCGGCCAGCCAGCTCGTAGAAGCTGATCGGCAGAACGACTTGCAGTTCTGCGGCAACTTTCCGGAAATGCTTGATGGCGACGTTGTCTTCAACCGTCGTGGCCAGCTGCAGGTAATCCGGATTCGGCTTCTGACAGAAGTACGGAGCCTCGAACAGTTCCTGGATCAGGATGATCTGCGCTCCTTTGGCTGCGGCCTCACGGACCAGCTTTTCTGCAGTCTCGATGTTGGCTTCAAGGTCCCAGGAACAGGCCATCTGGGTGGCGGCAACGGTAACGATACGGCTCATGAATCATCTCCGGGAAGTGCTGAGGGTCGAGTGTGGCATCGACCGATGACAGAAATGGGAAGCACCGGGCGTGGAGGTTCACGCCGTGTGCAATGGCGACTTTATAGCCGATAAAAATCGGCTTTTAAAGCTATAAATATGCCTTCTGTCTAAAATTACACACTTAAACCCGATAACAATCGAATTAACACCCCATCACTGTAGGAGCGAGCTTGCTCGCGAAAAAGCTCAAGAACGCCGCGAGCTGTCAGGCTGCAGCGTTATCGTTCACGACCTTCGCGAGCGAGCTCGCTCCTACAGGAGTGAGCTTGCTCGCGAAAAAGCTCAAGAACGCCGCGAGCTATCAGGCTTACAGCGTTATCGTTCACGACCTTCGCGAGCGAGCTCGCTCCTACAGGTGCAAGGTGTTTACAGACCTTCTGCCAACACCTTCGCCAACATATCGACAAAGAAATCCACGCTCCGGCGCGAGGTGACCATCGGCGGTTTGATCTTGAGGACGTTCAGATAATCGCCCGTTGGCTGCATGAAAATTCCCAATTCACGCAGGCGATCGCACAGCGCCGCGGTTTCTTCAGTCGCCGGCTCCAGGGTTTCGCGGTTGCGGATCAACTCGACACCCAGATAGAAGCCTGAACCATGCACCGCACCCACCAGTGGATGACTATCGATCAGCGCTTCAAGACGTTCCTTGAAATAGCCGCCCACGACCTGGGCGTTTTCCCACAGTTTTTCTTCTTCCATCACATCCAGCACCGCCATGCCGATCTGGCAACTGACCGGGCTGCCGCCGGCCGACGAAAAGAAATAGCCCTCAGCCTCCAGCGCTTCGGCGATTTCCCGGCGCGTGATCACCGCGCCCAGTGGCTGACCGTTGCCCATGCCCTTGGCCATGGTGATGATGTCCGGCACCACGCCCTGCTCTTCAAAGCCCCAGAAGAAGTTGCCCATGCGGCCGTAACCGACCTGCACTTCGTCGGCGATGCACACGCCGCCCTGGGCACGAACCATGGCGTAAACCTGCTTCAAATACCCCGGTGGCAGCGAGATGCCGCCAGCGTTGCCATACACCGGTTCGCAAATGAAACCGGCCAGCTGGCGTCCTTGCGCAGCGATTTTCGCCAGGTTGTGTTCGACGCTGCGCACGTAATCCGGCGCACTGTCCGGGCCACGGAATTCGCCGCGATAGGTGTTCGGCGCGGTCACTGGATGCACCCAGTCGGGACGGCTGCTCAAGGCCTTGGGGTTATCCGCGATCGAGGTCGAGACCGCGTCCGCTCCCACCGTCCAGCCGTGATAGGCCTCCAGCACGCTGAGCATGTCACGACCGCCGCTGTAGGCCCACGCCAGACGAATGGCCAGGTCGTTGGCCTCGCTGCCACTGTTGACCAGGAACACGCGGTCCATGGTGTCCGGTGACAACTTCAGCAAGCGTTCGGAAAATTCGGCAACCGCTGCGTAGTTAAACCGTGAGTTGGTGTTGAGCAGCGACCATTGGCGGCTGGCGACAGCGGCCATGCGCGGATGACCGTGACCGAGCACCGCGACGTTGTTGAGCATGTCGAGGTAGGAGCGGCCCTGCATGTCGATCAAGTGATTGCGCCAGCCGCGTTCAATGCGCGGCGGGTCGACGTAATAGTGCTTCTGGGTTCGCGCAAAACTGGCGTCGCGGCGGGCCAGCAACGTCTGCGAATCAAGCTCTGCTTCAGCATCACAGGCCAACCCTAGCAGCGCCGCTGGCGACGGGCACAACGCTTGCCAGGCCGCCGCGCGCGAGGGCGTGCAAAACAGTGGCGCGTCAAGCTGAGCGCCGCGCCACAACTGCACGATTAACGGCCCGCTAACCGAGCCCAGGACCTGGCCCTTCACCAATGCAGCGCCGGTATGCAGCGACGGCGTCACGCCCCACAGCCGCACACTCAATTGCGGGCCATCCAGTTGCAACACGCCCGCCACTGGCTGGTGGACCACCCCGGCAAATGGCGATTCCACTGCCGTGCCGTGGGGCACGCGCAGCTCGACGTGCAATGGGCAGGTGTCGGGCTCCGTGGCGATGTCCGGGCGTGTGCGAGACAAACGGTATTGCCCATAACGACTGGCCGCCAGGCCATGGGCTGCGGCGGCTTCGTTCAACAGACGCTGATCGATACCCTCCTGCTCCCAGTTACCGGCCTCGAAATGTGCGCTGAGCACGCCCAAATCAATCAACGCGAATTCACGTCCCACCAGGCTTGGCAGCAGCGGCGCAAAGCCTTCGCTGCCGATGCTCGGCAGGCTCTGGCCGACAGACGCCAGGATCGCCGCTTCCATCAACGCTAATGGCACAGACGTCGCAACGCGGAAAATTTCCCACTCGTGGGTGAGGTTGTCGCGGCTGTATTCGTTGCCGGGATCGATACTCACCTGCTGTTCGCCGCTGAGCACCAGCACCGCCGCACGGGCGACAATCAGCGGCCAGAGCGCCAGCAACTCTGCATGCTGCAACGGGTTGACCGCGTGATACGCCTGGACCGCCGGCAAAATGCAGAACGGATCGCCATCGGCGTGATGCAACAAGGCCGCGCACGTCACCGACAGATCGGTGATGCGCCAGGTCCGGATCAGGTCGCCAAAATCAATCACGCCCTGCAATTGCCACTGCCGTTGCGAGTCCCGCTGCCAGACCACGTTGTCGTCGGTGATGTCCATGTGAATGGCTTGCACCGGCAGCTTGTCCACCAGCGGCTGCAAATGACGCTCGGCACGTTCTGCCGCTTCGGCGATCTGCCGGCGTTGCTGATCATCCTTGATGACCGGCAGCAAATGCGCGATCAACGCATGGGCGTGCCGCGCGTCCCATTGCAGCGTGCGCTCGAGGCCCGGATGGTCGAAACCGGCCAGCGCCAGGTCCATTTCGCCACAGAGCCGACCGAAGCCAGCCACTACCGAGCCTGGCAGATGAGCAAGGTGTGTGAGCGATTGGCCTTCGATGTAATCGAGCAGGCGCACATGCACCGCTTGGCCATTGACCTCCAGCGAGAGCAGGTCCGCACCGTTTTTGGCAGGGATCACGCGCGGCACGTGAACATCGGGATGTGCGCCCAGATGCTTGAGCCCCGCGTGCTGCGCTTGCAACTCCAGCGCCGAGTAGTCGCCCCGGCAGATTTTCAGGACAAAACGCCCCTGCTCACTGTCGACGCGGTAGTTCAGATCCTGCTGGCTGCCAAGTGCCTGCAACCTGCCGCTCAGCCCGTAATGTCCCTCCAGCAGCTCTAGCGCTTGCTCCGCAGACACTTGCGGGCTGGGCAAACTGGCGCGATGAATCAACGTGGCGAGCGGCATACAACAACCTCTGAAATTTTATTAGGCGCTTATATCGCCACTGCTTGGGGCGATACGCAACCCCTCCCATGGTTAGCGAACATCAAATAGGGCAACCTCTGCCTTTAACTACCAGTCGCACTGTTTGCTACAGTGCGTAAGAATGTCCGCCATCAACGCTTATTGCCGGAGAAGCACCCTATGAATGTAATTACTACCGTTCTGCCCGGTGTTCTGATCATCGAACCCAAGGTATTTGGTGATGAGCGCGGCTTCTTTTACGAGAGCTTCAACGCCAAGGCTTTCGCAGAAGCGACGGGCCTGGATACGAAATTCGTTCAGGACAACCACTCCAGCTCGCAAAAAGGCGTACTTCGCGGTCTGCATTACCAACTTGAACATACCCAAGGCAAACTGGTTCGCGTCACGGCCGGCGAAGTACTCGACGTCGCCGTGGACATTCGTCGCAGCTCGCCACATTTCGGCAAATGGGCTGCTGTGCGCCTGTCCGCGCAGAACAATCGCCAGCTCTGGATCCCGGAAGGTTTTGCTCATGGTTTCGTGGTGCTGAGCGAATTCGCCGAGTTCCTGTACAAAACCACCGACTACTACACGCCGTCGGCTGAGCGCTGCATTCGTTGGAACGACCCGGACCTGGCCATCGACTGGCAGCTCGACGAAGCACCGAAACTGTCCGCCAAGGATCAGGCCGGCGCGTTCTTCAAGGACGCCGACGTCTTTTCCTGAAACGCCGCCAGCCTAGGCATAATGCGTCTGTCCCCACAGGCGCTGGATGCTCATGACTCCGACACTCCCCCGCAGACCCCGCTGGCGCAGCCTGGCGCTGCTCGCGCTGTGCCTGGCGCCGTTGCTGTGGCCGCTGGAGCATCTGGCTGAACGTTATTACCGCAACGAGCTGGCCGGGCAGAACCGCCAGACACTCGACCTCTACGTCGCCAACTTGCTGGGCACCCTCCACCGTTACGAAGTACTGCCACAGATCCTCGGCGACCTGCCGGCCCTGCGTGCGGTCCTCGGTGCGCCGGAAGACGGTGTCACCCAAGGCAACGCCAACCGTTTGCTGAAAAATATCAGCGCCCAGACCGGCGCCGAAGTCATGTACCTGATGGACACCACCGGCAAGACCCTCGCGGCCTCCAATTGGGACAAGCACGACAGTTTTGTCGGGCGCAATTTTTCCTTCCGGCCGTATTTCAGCGAAGCCATGGCGGGGCGACTCGGACGCTTTTTCGGGCTGGGTACAACGTCCGCCAAACGCGGCTATTTCTTCGCCGCAGCGGTGCGTGATGGCGAGAAAATTCTTGGCGTGCTGGTGGTCAAGGTCGACCTCGACCACACCGAAAGTCTCTGGGGCAAAACCCCGGAACAACTGCTGCTGACTGACCACAACGGCGTCGTCATTCTTACGTCGCGGCCCGAGTGGCGCTTCCGCTCGACCCGCGAGTTGAGCGTGGAAGAAAGCAAGGCCATTACCGCGATCCAACCCTACCCGACCCGCGATCCCAAGCCGTTGAAGCTCAACCCCAGTGCCTGGCTGATCCAGACCCGTCAGATCGAAGAAACCGGCTGGAGTGTCAACATCCTTGCACCCCGTACGCTGATCGATCGTCCAGTACGCACCGTCGTCGCCATCGGTGGCGCGACGTTGTTGGTGCTCATGCTGTTGCTCGGCCTGATGATGCAGCGCCGCCGCCATTACCTCGAACGGATCGCCTTCGAAGCCAAGGCCCGTCGCGAACTGGAAGGTCGAGTGGCGGAGCGGACCAGCGATCTCGAAGGCCTTAACCGTCGACTGAAACAGGAAGTACTGGAGCGCGAACAGGCCCAGCAAGAGTTGGTTCGCGCCCAGGATGATCTGGTCCAGGCCGGCAAGCTTTCAGCGCTGGGCACCATGTCCGCGAGCATCAGCCATGAACTGAATCAACCGTTGGCGGCGATCCGCAGCTACGCCGAAAACGCCGAAGTGTTGCTCGACCATCAGCGCACCGACGATGCGCGTGGCAACCTCAAATTGATCAGCGAGCTGACCGGGCGCATGGCCTCGATCATCGCCCACCTGCGGGCCTTTGCCCGGCGCGATCGACATGCCCCGGAAAGCGTCGCCCTGCAACCGGCGCTGGACGATGCGTTGGCTTTGTTGGCCAAACGGCGGCGCAGCATGGAGGTCGAGTTGATCCGCGATCTGCCCGCCGCCACCCTGTGGGTCGAGGCCGGGGAAACCCGTCTGCGCCAGGTGCTGGGCAATCTGCTGGCCAACGCCCTGGACGCGCTGACCGAAAAAGGTCCGCCGCGTAAACTCTGGTTAAGTGCCCAATCCACCGCCGAAGGCGTCAATCTGTACATTCGCGACAACGGTCCCGGGTTTTGCATGGAAGCCCTGGGGCGCGCCAGCGAGCCCTTTTACACCACCAAGACCCGTACGCAAGGGCTGGGTTTGGGACTGGCGATTTGCGAAACCCTGATGCGCGCCTTCGGCGGTGAACTGTCGTTCGCCAACCACAAGGAAGGCGGCGCGCTGATTACCCTGAAGCTGCGCGCCGGCGCACCGGGCGTGAGCCTGCAACCGTCCGAGGACCGAAGTGCATGACCATCGACAACCGCATCCAGGTCGTGCTGATCGACGACGATCCCCACCTGCGTCAGGCCTTGAGCCAGACACTGGATCTGGCTGGCTTGAAAATCCTGCCGCTGGCCGAAGCCAAGGGCCTTGCCGCGCAACTTGAACGCGACTGGCCCGGGGTAGTGGTCAGTGACATTCGGATGCCAGGCATGGACGGTCTCGAACTGTTGACCGAACTGCATGCCCAGGACCCGGAGTTGCCGGTGCTGCTGATCACCGGCCACGGTGATGTGCCGCTGGCGGTGCAAGCCATGCGCGCCGGGGCCTATGATTTTCTGGAGAAGCCTTTCGCCAGCGACGCCCTGCTCGACAGCGTGCGCCGCGCCTTGGCCCTGCGCCGGTTAGTGCTGGACAACCGCAGCCTGCGTCTGGCCCTGAGCGATCGTAACGAATTGAGCACCCGACTGGTCGGGCACTCGGCACCGATGCTGCGTTTGCGCGAGCAAATCGGCGCATTGGCAGCGACCAAGGCTGACGTGCTGATCCTCGGCGAAACCGGGGCGGGCAAAGAAGTGGTGGCCCGGGCACTGCACGATTTGTCGAACCGTCGTAACGGTCCATTCGTGGCAATCAACGCCGGGGCGCTGGCCGAATCGGTGGTGGAAAGCGAGCTGTTCGGTCATGAGCCGGGCGCGTTCACCGGCGCGCAAAAACGCCGCATCGGCAAGTTCGAATTCGCCAATGGCGGCACTCTGTTTCTCGATGAAATCGAAAGCATGAGCCTGGACGTGCAGGTGAAATTGCTACGCTTGCTGCAAGAGCGGGTGGTCGAGCGCTTGGGCGGCAATCAGCTGATCCCGCTGGATATCCGCATCATCGCTGCGACCAAGGAAGACCTGCGCCAATCCGCCGATCAGGGGCGCTTCCGTGCCGACTTGTATTACCGCCTGAACGTCGCGCCGCTGCGCATTCCTCCGCTGCGCGAGCGTGGCGAAGATGCGCTGATGCTGTTCCAGCATTTTGCCGATGAAGCCAGCGCGCGCCATGGGTTGCCACCTCATGAACTGCAACCGGCGCAACGCGCCCTCCTCCTGCGCCACACCTGGCCAGGCAATGTGCGCGAACTGCAGAATGCTGCCGAACGCTTTGCCTTGGGCCTGGAACTGGCACTGGACAACCACATGTCGCAAGGCGCTGGCGGCTCCATGGTTGAAGTGGTCAGTGGCGGCCTCAGCGAGCAAGTGGAAAACTTCGAGAAGAGCCTGATTGCCGCCGAACTGGCGCGTTCTCACAGCTCCGTGCGCAGTCTCGCCGAAGCGCTCGGTATTCCGCGCAAGACCTTGCACGACAAGCTGCGTAAACACGGGTTGAACTTCGCCGACGGTGGCGCCAGCAGCCATCACGATGATCTCGATTGAACTGCCGTCAAATCATCATTTTCAAACAAGAGGCCTATGAATGAACCGCGACAGTCGTCACCTGGAATCAGTCCTCCATCACGACATTCCCCTGACGCGGGAGATGGGCGTCAAAGTGCTCGACTGGCACGACCAGCAATTGAGTCTGTACTTGCCGCTGGACCCCAACATCAACCACAAGAGCACCATGTTTGGCGGCAGCCTGTATTGCGGCGCGGTACTGGCCGGTTGGGGCTGGTTGCATTTGCGCTTGCGTGAAGCAGGGATTAAAGACGGGCACATCGTGATTCAGGAAGGGCAGATCAGCTATCCGCTGCCGGTGACCACCAATGCGACGGCGATATGCCAGGCGCCAAGTGCGGTGGTGTGGAAGAAGTTTTTGGCGATGTATGAGCGCTATGGTCGGGCTCGGTTGACGCTGCATACGCGAGTCGTCAATGCGGGGAGTGAAGAAGATGCGGTGACGTTTACCGGGCAGTATGTGTTGCATCGGTGAACCGTTTGTGTAGGAGCGAGCTTGCTCGCGATGAACCTGAGAACACCGCTGGGTGTCAGGCTTGGAGCGTTATCGTTAACGCCCATCGCGAGCAAGCTCGCTCCTACAGGGAGTTTGCATTCCCGTGTAGGAGCTGCCGAAGGCTGCGATCTTTTGATCTTCAGGCCCGAGCCAACGCCAGCAGTTTTTCGCGCCACGCAGCCTTCGCCGGCAGTGCCAGGAAAAACTCATTCAACAACGATTCCCGCGGCGGATAACAAAACGGCGCACCGCTCAGATCCAGCACCTCACCACCTGCCCCTTCGAGCACACCTTGCGCCGCCGCCGTGTCCCACTGCGAAGTCGGTGCCAGGCGCGGATAACAATCCGCCGCGCCTTCCGCCAACAAACAAAACTTCAGCGAACTGCCGATATTGGCCAATTGAAGCTCACCCAGGCTGTCGCTCAAACCCGCCAGCAAGCGTTCCTGCTCGGGGCTCGAATGCCGACGACTCGCGACCACGGTAAACGCTTCACCGGCCGCCGGAACTTCGCGAACCTGAATCGGCAGCGGCTCACCGCCCTGGTCGCCACGCCATGCGCCCAACCCTGCGCCACCGACATAAAAACGTCCGTTGGTCGGCATCGATACCACGCCAAACACCACCCGCCCTTGCTCAATCAGCGCAATGTTGACGGTGAATTCTTCGCTGCCCGAGATGAACTCTTTGGTCCCGTCCAACGGGTCCACCAGCCACCAACGCTGCCAACCGGCGCGTACGCTTTGAGGAATGTTGGCGTCCTCTTCGGACAGCACCGGGATGTTCGGGTCCAGCGCCGTCAGCCCGGCCAGGATCAAATGGTGGGCTGCCAGGTCGGCGGCGGTGACCGGCGAATCATCGGACTTCGCCGTGACGGCCACATTCGCGCGCCAGAACGGCAAAATAACTTCGCCAGCCTTTAATGCCAGTTCAACGACCGGTGCCATCAACGGATGCGGAAAATTCATGGCAGGAACACCCCACGCTGAGTCAGCAGATCACGGGCCAGATACAGCGCCGCCAAGGCACGGCCCTCAGTGAATTGCGGGTTTTGGGCCAGCGCCGACAGCTCACGCAGGTTGACCTTGTCCACGCCCATCGGCTCGGGCTCGTCGCCCTCCAGACTGTCTTCGTACAGATCGGTGGCCAGCACCACCTGGATCTTCTGGCTCATGTAACCGGGTGACAACGACAACTCGGTCAGATGCTCCAATTGACGCGCGCCATAGCCGGCCTCTTCCTTGAGCTCACGCTCGGCGGCCGCCAACACGTCTTCGCCCGGCTCGATCAGCCCCTTGGGCAGGGACAACTCGTATTCGTCGGTGCCGCCGCAATATTCTTCGACCAGCACGGCGTGGTCCGCATCGAGCATCGCCACAATCATCACCGCGCCATAACCGGCGCCCTTGCCGACCAGTCGCTCATAAGTGCGCTCCACGCCATTGGAAAAGCGCAACTTCAGCTCTTCGACGCAGAACAAGCGGCTGGTGGCGACAATCTCGCGGGCCAGTATGGTGGGTTTTTGGCGCATGAAAAGCTCCTTGGCGTGAACGCGTTACTATACCCGGCCTATCCTGATTGTTTACCTCGGATCTCTTTTTTACCGCTGGAGAAATTTTTTATGCCCTTGCTGCCCTGGCATGACATCGACACCGTTTTGCTGGATATGGACGGCACGCTGCTGGACCTGCACTTCGACAACCATTTCTGGATGGAACACCTGCCGCAGCGTTACGCCGAGCTGCACGGAGTGAGCCGCGCCATGGCCGAGATGGAATTGCAGCCGCTGTTCGAACGCAATGCTGGCCAGTTGCAGTGGTATTGCCTGGATTTCTGGAGCGCCGAACTGAAACTACCGGTGCGTGAACTGAAACTCGAAACCGCGCACCTCATTGCCCTGCGCCCGGATGCAGATACCTTTCTAGCCGCGGTCAAACAGGCCAACAAGCGCGTGGTGCTGATTACCAATGCCCATCGCGACTCGCTGTCATTGAAGCTGGAAAGAATCGAACTGGCACCGTACTTCGAGCGGCTGATCAGCTCTCACGATTACGGCTTTGCCAAGGAAAACCCGCAGTTCTGGGATGCCTTGCAGGCGGATATCGGCTTTGACCCGGCACGCAGTCTGTTTATCGACGATACGTTGCCGATCCTGCGCAGTGCGCGCAATTTCGGTGTGGCGCATTTGTTGGCGGTGAGCGAACCGGACAGCCACAAAGGGCCGAAGGACACGGCGGAGTTTGCGGCGGTGGGGGATTATCGGGATCTAATTGCAGGGCTATGACCCTTGTAGGAGCTGCCGCAGGCTGCGATCTTTTGATCTTGTTTTTTAAAAAGCAAAATCAAAAGATCGTCCGAACGCGGCCCGAGCCTTCGGCAGCTCCTACAGACCTCATTCAGGAATCCGCAACGACTGCCCCGGATAAATCTTGTTCACATCCTTGAGCATCGGTTTGTTGGCCTCGAAGATCTTTTGATACTTGTTGGCATCACCGTATACACGCAGCGAAATCGCGCTGAGGGTGTCGCCCTTCACCACCGTGACAAACTTCGCGGCCACCACCACTGGCCCGGTGACGGTGATCTGGTCATCGACGCTGCCGACACCTTCAATATTGCCCACGGCCAGCAGGATCTTTTCTTTCTCTTCCTGGCTCGCCACTTCACCGGTCACGATGACCTTGTCGCCATCCACGGTCGCCTGCACATTCGGGTTACCCAGGCCGACCTTGCTAATGTGGTCCTTCAACTGCTCGCTGGCATTGGCGTTGCCCGGCGTCAGCAGATCAATAAGCTTTTCGCCTGCTTCTTTCACAAAGCTAAAAATACTCATAGTGCACTCTCCTTGGGTTTTAGGTTCCAGACGCCAAAGCCTAGACCAAGGTGGTAAGACGCGACTCCAACCCGACCAATGACGCCGCTGCCCCCCAAGCGCTAGAATCCAGACCTTCCCGCGCCCTGGAGCGAAGATGGACATCAAGCAGCTGAAATTCCTCATCGCGCTCGACGAGACCCGACATTTCGGCCAGGCCGCCGCACGCTGTCACATCACCCAGCCGACCCTGTCCATGCGCCTGCGCAGCCTTGAAGAAGAACTTGAGTTGCCGCTGGTCAACCGTGGCCAACGCTTCGAAGGGTTCACCGCCCCGGGCGAGCGGGTGCTGGCCTGGGCGCGAACCGTGCTGGCGGCCTATGACGGCTTGCAGGCCGAGGCGGCCGCCTGTCGCGGCAATCTGGTCGGTACGTTACGTCTGGGCGTGGTCCCGCTGTCGAGCTTCGATCCGCTGCCGCTGATGCAACGCTTGCACGCCGAACACCCGAACCTGCGCTTCGAACTCTCGGCGCTGAGTTCCGAACAGATCCTCGAACAGCTGGCGAACAATCGTCTGGACCTCGGCGTGTCATACCTGGAGCGACTGGACGGCGAACGCTTCGATTCCCTGGCGCTGAGCGAAACCCGCATGGGCCTGCTCTACGATCAGCGCTTCTTCAGTTTTGGTGAGGCGCCGCTGAGCTGGGGGGCGTTGATTGAACTGCCGCTGGGCATGCTCACCAGCGGCATGCATTTTCGCCAGTCCATTGACCATAACTTTCACAGTCGTGGCCTGACGCCGCAGCCATTGCTGCAGACCGATGCCGTCCACCAATTGTTACAAGCGGTGCACGGCGGGTTTTGCTGCGCCGTGATGCCTTTGGACGGTGGCCTCGAAAACCTCACTGATCATTTGCGCCTACACCCCATCGAAAACGCCCAAACCCTCGCCCGGCTGGGGCTGATCATGCGTCGAAGTGCGCCGAGATCGGCCCTCGCGGAAGCCTGTTTCGCAATCTTTCAGAAATCACTGCCGACCTCTTGATCGACGGCATCTATCGGCAGATCAGTAATAGCGATTAGACGTGACCAGTTGACACGCCTAGGCTTAAAGCTGACTAAACCGTCGGTGATGCCTCATGAACACCAAGCGCCCTGCCTGCGCGGCGCCTGCCCTCGAAACGCCCGCGCCCGCTGCCAGCCAGACCTACAGTTACTGCGACCTTCAAGACACCGAATCGGCCAGCACCGCGCTGGCCGAAGAGGTCGCGTTGGCGATCGCCTATAACGGCATCAGCCAGGCTGTGATGCTGGTGACGCCGACGGATCTGGAAGACTTCATCGTCGGTTTCAGCCTCGGCAGCGGCATCATCGAAGACGCCACCGACATCTATGACCTGCAACTCAGCGGCTCGGGCTCGGCGCAATACGCGCAAGTGACCATCGCCAACCGCGCCTTCTGGAACCTCAAGCAGCAGCGCCGACAACTCGCCGGCACCAGCGGCTGCGGGCTCTGTGGCGTGGAGGCCGTGGAACAGGCATTGCCAGACCTCAAAGTCTTGCCCGGCGCGCCACTGCCGCCTGCCGAATGGCTTGACGGACTGCGCCAGCGCATCGGTGCATTTCAACCGCTGGGGCAGCATTGCGGCGCGGTGCATGCGGCGGTGTTTATGAACAGTCAGGGCGTATTGCTGCTGGGTCGCGAAGACATTGGCCGACACAACGCCCTCGACAAGCTGATCGGTGGCTTGATCCGCCAGAAGATCCCCACCACCGGCGGCCTGGCGATTGTCACCAGCCGTTGCAGCCTCGAATTGATCCAGAAAGTGTTGCGCGCCGGCATCCAGACACTCGTCAGCCTGTCGTCCCCCACGGGCCTTGCCGTGCAATGGGCCCGTCGTCACAACCTCAATCTCATCCATCTGCCACAGAAGAATGCGCCGCGGGTCTACAGCCCAGCATCGGAGAAACAAGCGTGAGTCAACATCGTCAAGCCGACCAGAAACCCGTCCCCCGCTACAAGCCCTACAAAGGCCCGGCCGGTGGCTGGGGCGCGCTGATCAGCGTTGCCCAGGCCTGGTTGACCAGCGACAACGCGCTGAAAAACCTGCGAATCATGCTCAAGACCAACCAGAACGGCGGTTTCGATTGCCCAGGTTGCGCGTGGGGCGATTCTCCGGAAAAGGGCATGGTGATGTTCTGCGAGAACGGCGCCAAGGCAGTGAACTGGGAAGCGACCAAACGGCGTGTCGATGGCGCGTTTTTCGCCAAACACAGCGTTAGCTCGTTGCTGGAGCAAAGTGATTATTGGCTCGAGTACCAGGGCCGCCTGACCGAGCCGATGAGCTACGACGCTGAAACCGACCGCTACAAACCTATTAGCTGGGAAGCCGCCTTCGCCCTGATCGGCAAACACCTGCAAGGTCTGTCGAGTCCGAATCAGGTCGAGTTCTACACCTCGGGCCGCGCCAGCAACGAAGCGGCGTTCCTCTATCAATTGTTCGTGCGCGCCTATGGCACCAACAATTTCCCCGACTGCTCGAACATGTGCCACGAAGCCAGTGGTGTTGCGTTGGCGCAGAGCGTTGGCGTCGGCAAAGGCACCGTGACCTTCGACGACTTCGAACATGCGGATGCGATTTTTGTCTGGGGCCAGAACCCTGGCACCAACCACCCGAGGATGCTCGAACCGCTGCGCGAAGCGGTGAAACGCGGTGCGCAGGTGGTGTGCATCAACCCGCTGAAAGAGCGCGGCCTGGAACGCTTCCAGCACCCGCAACACCCGATCGAGATGCTCACCAACGGCGACAAGCCGACCAACACCGCGTACTTCCGTCCGGCATTGGGCGGCGACATGGCGATCATGCGCGGCATGGCCAAGTTCCTGCTGCAATGGGAGCGCGATGCGCAGAAGGCTGGCGAGCCGGCGGTGTTCGATCACGACTTCCTCAATGAACACAGCGTCAACGTGCTGGAATACCTTGGCGTCATCGACGACACCCCGTGGGAGCAGATCGTCGCGCAGTCCGGCCTGACCCTGGTTGAAATCGAGCAAGCGGCGCGGATGTACGCCACGAGCAAGAACGTGATCATGTGCTGGGCGATGGGCATCACCCAGCATCGCCATTCGGTGCCGACCATCCAGGAAATTGCCAACCTGATGCTGCTGCGCGGCAACATCGGCCGGCCCGGTGCCGGCCTGTGCCCGGTGCGTGGCCACAGTAACGTGCAGGGCGATCGGACCATGGGCATCAACGAGCGTCCGCCAGCGGCGTTCCTTGACGCCCTGGAGCGCCGCTTCCAGTTCAAGGTGCCACGTGAAAATGGCCACAACGTGGTCGAGGCGATTCATGCCATGGCCGACGGTCGGGCGAACGTCTTTATCGGCCTGGGCGGCAACTTCGCCCAGGCCACCCCGGACAGCTCACGGACCTTCCAGGCCCTGAGCAACTGTGACCTGACCGTGCAAATCAGCACCAAGCTCAACCGCAGCCATTTGGCGCACGGTAAAGCGGCGCTGATCCTGCCGTGCCTGGGCCGTACCGACATCGACATGCAGACCGAAGGCCCGCAAGCGGTGACCGTCGAAGACTCGTTCAGCATGGTTCACGCCTCTAACGGTCAATTGCGGCCGCTGTCGAACCAGATGCGCTCGGAGCCGGCGATCATCGCCGGCATCGCTGCCGCGACCCTGGGCAGCAACCCGGTGGACTGGAACTATCTGGTCGCCGACTACGACCGCATTCGTGACCTGATTGCCGACACCATTCCGGGCTTCCGGGATTTCAACGAGAGGGTCAAGAACCCGGGCGGTTTCTACCTCGGTAATAGTGCCAATGTTCGCAAGTGGAACACCGCATCGGGGCGCGCCAATTTCCGTGCGAACGTCCTGCCTAAAGACCTGGTGCATGAACGCACTCGCGCCACCGGGGTGTTGCCTGATTTGATCATGCAGTCCATGCGTTCCCACGATCAGTACAACACCACGATTTACGGGCTCGATGACCGTTATCGAGGCGTGAAGGGTCAGCGCGATGTGTTGTTCGTCAACGAAGCCGACATCATTCGACTGGGGTTCAAGCCGGGGCAGAAAGCTGACATCGTCTCGATTTGGGATGATGGCCGTGAGCGTCGGGTGAAAGGTTTCACGCTGCTGGCGTTTGATATTCCTGCGGGGCAGGCTGCCGCGTATTACCCGGAAGTGAACCCGCTGGTGCCGCTGGAGAGCATCGGGGATGGCAGCCATACGCCAACGTCGAAGTTCGTGGCGATTCGGTTGGAAGCGGCGAGTGAAACCGGATTGATCATGGCTAAGTCGGCTTAACGCGGAGCTTGATCTACCGCATTCGCGAGCAGGCTCGCTCCCACATTTGATCTGCGTCGAACACAAATCCACTGTGGGAGCGAGCCTGCTCGCGAATGCGGTAGATCACTCGACGCATCTTCCGGATAAGTTACCTTCCAATCGCCCACAAAAAAGGCCGTTTCTGTATAGAAACGGCCTGTCTGAAGTAGCTAAAGACCGGCTAAATTCGCTTAAGTTCCGCCTAAAAAACAGCAACTTATAGAAATGTGTTGAAGTCGTGTTACTCGTCGGATTTCGATTGTCACAACTATGACACAGCCTCAGGATCGCGCCGTCATCCCCTTGAGGTTCCTCTATGAAGTTCTCCTCGATTCTCTTGTTGTCCCTTAGCCTGGCTAGTGGCATCGCTTCTGCCGGCGGCACCGCTGAAGCAGGTGTGGGCGGCGCATTGGGCGGGGTTCTGGGCTCAGTCGTCGGTCAGTCACTAGGCGGCAGTACAGGTTCCACCATCGGCGCAGCCCTGGGCGGCGCGGGTGGTAGCGCAGTCGGCGCAAACAAACACAGCCGTGGCGAAGCTGCCATTGGCGGTGCGTTGGGCGCAGCGGGCGGTAACGTGGTTGGCCGCAGCATGGGCGGCACTAGCGGTAGCCTGATCGGCGCTGCAGCAGGCGGCGGCGCCGGTGGCGCGCTGGGTAACTACATGGGTAACCAAAGCAATGGCGGCGGCGGCGACGATGATGGTCGTCGTCACGGCCATGGTGATCGTCGCTACTACCATGACGACGACCACCGCGGCCGCGGCCATGCCTACGGGCATCGCAAGCATCACCGGTACTACCGCGACTGAGGCTTGAATCGCCTCGTTTGCCGGTCAGTTAAAAAATCGCAGCCCAAGGGCTGCGATTTTTTTGCCCGTCAAACCACCAAACGTTCCAGCGCCCCGCGCAATCCGGCAGGAATCGCCACCGGCTGATTAGTGGCCCGATCCACAAACACATGCACAAAGCGCCCCGCCGCACAGGCCTCGTCTTCGCCGCACTTGAACACTGCGAGTTCGTACTGCACCGAGCTGTTGCCCAACTTGCTCACCCGCAGACCAATCTCGATACGATCCGGGAATGCGATGGACGCAAAGTAATCGCAGGCTGAACTCACCACAAAACCCACCACTTCGCCGTCATGGATATCCAGGCCGCCGACTTCAATCAGATAGGTGTTCACCGCCGTGTCGAAAAAGCTGTAGTAGGTGACGTTGTTGACGTGACCGTAGGCGTCGTTGTCGTGCCAGCGGGTGGTGATGGGTTGGAAGTGGGTGTAGTCATTGCGTTGGGGCATCGGGTCGGACATCAGCGTCGATTCCTGGAGTTGGATTGCCAGTCTAAGGCGAAAATCGCGTTATCGTTCTTCGCGAGCAAGCCCGCTTCCACACTCGATCTTCAGTGAACACAAATTTTGTGTACGACCGAGATCCAATGTGGGAGCGGGCTTGCTCGCGAAGAGGCCAACACAGGCACCGAATCACTTGTCAGCAAACCTTTTACCCACTGCCGCCAATTCGCCAATCAAGCGCGCCGGCTTCCAGTGATCGCCTTGCTTGGTCTCAAGCTGCATCAACCGCAGATGTACATCCACCAACCCTTGCTGATCCGCCCAGGCCATCGGCCCGCCCTTGTCTGCCGGGAAGCCGTAACCGTTGAGGTACACCAGGTCGATGTCATGCGCAGAGCCGGCAATCCCTTCCTGAAGGATCTTCGCGCCCTCGTTGACCAGCGCCAGCAAGCAGCGCTCCAGTATCTCCTCAGGTCCGATCTCGCGACGCTGGAAACCCAATCCTTCGCTGACCTCCAATACCAGCGCATCCACTTCTACATCGTGCTCAGCCTGACGACTGCCCGGCTCATAGTGGTAATAGCCGTTGCCACTCTTCTGGCCAAAACGCCCCCGTTCGCACAGTCGGTTATCCACTTGAACCTCTGGCGCGTCCTGCCCTTTGCCCGCCAGCTCCCGAGCGCGCCATTGCAGATCGATGCCGACCACGTCGAACATGCGAAACGGCCCCATGGCGAAACCGAAACCTTGCAGCGCCGCATCCACCTGGTAGGGGTACGCCCCCTCGAGCAACATCTTGCGCGCTTCGAGCACGTAGGTATTGAGCATGCGGTTACCGATGAAACCGTCGCAGTTGCCCGCCACCACGCTGACCTTGCCCATGCGCTTACCCAACGCCAGGGCCGCATCAAGCACCGCCGGCGCGGTTTGAGCACCGCGAACGATTTCCAGCAGTTTCATGATGTGCGCCGGGCTGAAGAAGTGCAGGCCCAGAACCTGTCGCGGACGGCGAGTCGCCGCGGCGATGGCGTCGATGTCCAGCGCCGAGGTATTGCTGGCCAGAATCGCTTCGGGTTTGAGCAGCCCGTCCAGTTCGCGGAAGATTTTCTGCTTGAGTTCGAGGTTTTCGTAAACCGCCTCGATCACCAGATCGACCTCGCGGATCGCCGCATAATCGACAGCCGCCGTGACCCGTGCCGTGCGAGCATCCGCCTCGGCCTGATCGATACGCCCCTGACGCACGTTGTGGGCATAGGTCTCAGCCACGGCAGCGAGCGCCTGTTCAAGCATCTGCGGATTGTTATCGACCCACTGCACCGGCACCCCGGCATTGGCCAGGCACATGACAATGCCGCGGCCCATGGTGCCCGCGCCGATGACGGCAGCGCGCTGAATGTTGAACGGTGTCTGGCTCATGGTTGTTCTCTTGTTGGCGATCCAAAGACAGTCCTCACCATAGTCAGCCACCGCGCATTTTTGAAATTTATTCCTGTGATGAGCAACATTCAGCGGATGGATGCACCCCGAAAACACTGACAATCCCTGTGTAGGAGCGAGCTTGCTCGCGATGGACTTGAGAGCAACGTGTTCATTCAGGAAGAGCGCGTTATCGTTAACGTCCTTCGCGAGCAAGCTCGCTCCTACACAGGGGTATGGTTCAGCCTGACAGATGAGTTTCAGTCCATGCCCGCACTTCGCCATACGGATAATCCTCCAGCACCGCAAACCCCGGAATCGACCGCGCCTTGAGTTTGGTAAACAGCGGCACGCTGATCCCGCACAAGAACCGCGTCACTCGCTCAGCCGTAGGAACATTGCCAGTGTGCTGCTCGTGCCTGTGGATAAAATCACCGCACAACGCTTCGAAGTTTTTATCCACAAGCGCCGGCAACTCCGGTGGCGCGGGCAGTCTCGCCACCTCCCCGTGACACACCGAACAATGCCCGCATTGCTGTGGCGCGTTGTCGTCGCCGAAGTACTCGGCCAGGCGAAAACCCAGGCAATGGTCGGTGGCGAACAGGTCCAGCATGGCGTGAATTCGCGCGATCTCGGTTCGTTCGTGTTGGGTGAAGTAAGCGTGCAATTCGGCACTCAGCGCCTGACTATCGAAACCCGTTTGCAGCAGGCTGTAGACCTCGGTCATCTGCTTGCTTTCCAGCTCTACCCAGCCCTTTTCCTGGAAATAATCCAGCGCCTTGACCACCCGATTGCGCTCGGCCTGATGCTGCTCATACAGCGCATCGAAATTCACCGTGGCCCAAGTCCGCGCGCGCGTGGAGGTCTGGATGATCGCTGCGACGAAGTCCTTGCGCTCACCCTCGAAACGGGCCAGCAAAGCATCGGGCTCCTGCAAATACTTGAAGCGGTACTCGGCGTAGTAGGCGTAACGCGGCGCGATGATCCCGCGCAGTTCCAACTGCACCAGCAAGGTCTTGAGCGGTAGCTGGCGAATGTTGCTCTGATCCGCCAGCGGCCCCAGCAGAAACTCCCACTGCCCTTCGGGCGCGGCAGCTTGCAGCTCGTCGAGCACGTAGCGGATGCCGTCCAGTTCCGGTGTGTCGCCGTAGACGAAGTTTTCCAGCACATTGAGGCTGTCGCGGTTGGCCAGGACCAGGCAGTCCGACGGCTGCCCGTCTCGCCCGGCGCGGCCGATTTCCTGGCTGTAGTTTTCGATGGATTTGGGCAGGTCGAAATGCACCACGTTGCGAATGTCGCTCTTGTCGATGCCCATGCCGAACGCGATGGTGGCGACGATGCAATTGGACTGCCCGCCCATGAACCGTTTCTGGATCGCTTCGCGTTGTTCGTGGGGCAGGCCGGCGTGATAGGCCTCGGCCTGGATGCCGTTGCGGGCCAGATGCTCAGCGATGTGCTCGGAGGTTTTCTGCAAGGTGACGTAGACAATGCTTGGCTGGTTGGGACGTTGGCTCATCCATTCGACAAGGCGCCGGCGTTTATCCTGACCGCGCACCGGCTCCACCAGCAAGTGGAGGTTCGGCCGGTAGAAACCGGTGGTCACTACATCTTCAGGGGCGATGGCAAACTTGGCCTCCATGTCGGCGATCACTTTGGGTGTCGCGGTGGCAGTCAGCAGAAGTACCTGAGGGATGTTGAACTGGCGCTGGTAGTCGGGGAGCTTGAGATAGTCGGGGCGGAAGTTATGGCCCCACTCCGAGATACAGTGCGCCTCGTCCACCACCAGCAACGAGATCGGCACCTGCTGCAAGAAATTGCGGAAACGCTCGTTCTTCAGCCGCTCCACGGAAATCATCAAAATCTTCAATTCGCCGGACTTGGCGCGAGCCATCACCTCGCTGGCGTCATCGCGGCTCTGGGCCGAATCGATACTGCCCGCCGCAATGCCGTGGCGCTGCAGAAATGCCAACTGATCCTGCATCAACGCCAACAGCGGCGAGACCACCAGCGTCAGGTGCGGCAGCAACAAGGCCGGTAATTGATAACAAAGGGACTTGCCTGAGCCCGTGGGGAAAATCGCCGCCGCCGAGCGCCCGGCCAACACCGCACTGATCGCCGCTTCCTGGCCGGGCCGAAACTGTGGATAACCGAAAACCTGTTCCAGGGTGTTGTGCATAAGCTGTCACTCCGTTGACCGCTGCGAAGCCCAAAGCCTAGCCGGTGATCGCAGCGAGTCGAGAAAAGGTCGGGGGCAAAAACGATACGGGATGATACAGCGGATAGAACGAGGGCACGGTAAGGCTTGAGCGATGAGGCGACCGGCAGATTGCTTTCGCGAGCAAGCCCGCTCCCACACTCGATCTTCAGTGAACACAGATTTTGTGTACGACCGAGATCCAATGTGGGAGCGGGCTTGCTCGCGAATAGGCCAGCAAGACCACCGCAAGAACACCGGGAAAATTGCGGTACCAGCCCCCACACCACTCACTACAGACCTAATTCCCCTTAAGTCCTTAACCCAGCATTTTCGAAATGCCCTACAACTTCTGGCGCACTCCATACCGAGATTTGCTGCGCAACGCCTGACCAACCCGTAGGAAACTTCACCTACAGCGGTTTCGCTGGCAAAACCCTGGAAAATGCGTAGGCCCCTTCCTCAAAGCCCGGTAAACCCCCTACGAAACCTGTCCATTGCAGCCGTATTGCCGCGCGGCATCCCGCCCTTCTATAGTTTTCGGCGCGGCTGAAACTGTGTGTCGGCCTGCCAGGCGAGACTGCCCGACTTCCCAAAGGACTGACCTAGATGCAAGACCGTTATCGCCCACTCAAAAGCAGCTACAGCGACACCCCGGTATTGGTCATCGACACCGAAGCAGACCCTCACGAAATCCTCGACGCCGCCCGACAACGCATCCGCGCCGCCAGCGACCTGCTCGAAACGCTTTATTGCCTGTGCTTCAAACAAGCCGACGCCAGCGACATCCCCAACATCGTCAACGCGCTCTACCTGCTGACCCAGGACGGCAACGAACTCCTCGAAATCGCCCGACAACGCCTCCCAAAAATCACCACCACCTAATCCCCCACCACGATCCACTGTGGGAGCGAGCCTGCTCGCGAAGAACGATAACGCGGTGAACCTGATGAAAACCAAAATGCCCGAAACCCAATCATCTACAGAAAAAGCAGCCGACGACGCTAATGCCAATCAGTTAAGCCGTAATGCGATCTGTAGCAGCTGGCGAAGCCTGCGTTCGGCGGCGAAGCCGTCGTGAAATCAGCCGACGCGGTGCATCAGAAACACCTCGTGCACAGGTTTTACGACGGCTTCGCCGCCGAACGCAGGCTTCGCCAGCTGCTACAGGAACCGTGTTGCGCCTGAGATTCTTAACTGACAGGCATTAGCCTACGACGCTTGGTTCAAAGCACAGGTACAAGCTAGCCTCGACGCCCCTCATCCAGGCACTCCAGATCAAGAAGCCAAACGCCTGATTGCACTTAAACGAGAGCAATTGCGTAAGCGATAAGTCCGTCAGCAACGCCCTATCAAAGCATCGGCACAGTCCTACAAAAGAAAATGCCTTGTCGCCTATCGCCAGCTAAGCGCGAACGATACCGTCTCCCCATCGCTGCAAAATCAGCGATCAGGTTTGGTCACCTGAGAACAACGCACACATGTGTGCCATCATTCGCGCCGCGGACATCTATGTCCTCGTAGTGCATTGCTATGGCGGCTGTGTGCGGGACGCCCTCGGGCGAGCCGGGTTGTTGTTCTCGGTTGACCAAGCCTGCGCACAGTCCGCCTCCCATCGTTTGGTCACGGTGCTGGCGATTACTTAACAACAAACCGAGTAATTCATATGCCAACGTTAAATCCGTTTCCAAACCGCTACCGCCCACTCCAAACCAACCTCACCGATTCCCCGCCCCTGATCATCGACACAGAGGCCAACCCGCAAGACATCCTCGAAGCCGCCCTCCAGCGCATCCGAGCCTCCAGCGAACTGCTCCGAACCCTGCACTGCCAAAGCTTCGAGCAAGGCGATCTCGAAGACATCCCCCACATCACCCACGCGCTCTACCTCCTGACCCAGGACGGCTGCGACCTGCTCAAGGTGGCCCAACAACGCATGCTGAACTGGAAAGCCCCAGCCTGAAGCTACGCACTACGGGCAAGCCGGCCCCTTGTGGGAGCTGGCTTGCCTGCGATGAACGCACCGCATAATCCCCGTCCGGAACACAACAACTGGTAGCGCAAGACAATCGTGATGAGTGAATTAACCTTCAAACAAAAACAAGCGCACTACGATAAAGTCCGCCGCTCAAACTACCTGGCGAGCCTACGCCTCGCAGGATTCGACACGTCACCCGCAGACCTCGAAAAACCATTTCCGACGCGAGAAGAAGTGCTCGCCAAGTACCGACAAAACAAGCCGCCACACTTTGCTCCCGCCCTTCCCCCCAAGCCTGTCGACCAATAATATCCGCCCAAGCCCAACCGGATACCCCGCAATGAACCTCGCCCCGAACTTCCCCGACGACCACGCCATGCATCTGCTGATGCAGCTGCTGCACGAAGAACTCGGCCTACCCGAACGCAAAACCATCAGCCTCACCACCTCGATCAACTTTGACCTCGGCTGCGACGGTGCCGATGCGCGAAACCTGATGGAAGCGCTGGAAGAACAGTTCGCCATCGACTTCGTCGACTACGACGCCTATCGCTACTTCCAGCCCGAAGGGTTTGATGTGTTTCTAAAGCGCAGAGCGAAGGGGCGCGGCGACAAAGTCCCGCTGACCATCGGAATGCTTTACCTAGCGATCAAGGCTCAACGGTGGGATACACAGGAATTGGAACGAATCCAGTTGAACACGTAAGTGCCATTATTCTGGTCGTTTAGCGGCAATTCAGCTGGAATATTGGCAGTTGTGCGTTTGACGGTTTAAACCGAGCGCCCACAAAAAAGCCGCCCCTAAGGGCGGCTTTTTCATTCGCTAAACCAAGTCTTACAACTTAGGCCCAGCCGCCTTGATCGCGTCGCTCACTTCAAACTTCTTGAAGTTCTCCACGAACAACCCGGCCAATGCTTTAGCCGATTCATCATAAGCAGCCTTGTCAGCCCAGGTATTACGTGGGTTCAACAGGCCAGTCTCAACACCCGGTACGGCCAATGGCACGTCGAGGTTGATGGTGTCGAGGTGTTCGGTTTCAGCACCGATCAACGCGCCGCTCTGGATTGCTGCGATGACGCCGCGAGTGGTCGGGATGTTGAAGCGTTTGCCGACGCCGTAGCCGCCGCCGGTCCAGCCGGTGTTGACCAGGTAGACTTTGGAGCCGAAGCCGCGGATGCGTTTGATCAGCAGTTCTGCGTATTCGCCAGCCGGACGCGGGAAGAACGGTGCGCCGAAGCAGGTGGAGAAGGTCGACTTGATGCCGCTGCCGGAACCCATTTCGGTCGAGCCCACCAGTGCGGTGTAGCCGGACAGGAAGTGGTAGGCCGCTTGTTCTTCGCTGAGGATCGAGACGGGCGGCAGGACGCCGGTCAGGTCGCAGGTCAGGAAGATCACAGCGTTTGGCTCGCCACCGAGGTTTTTCTCGGAACGCTTGGCAACGTGCTCCAGCGGGTAGGCGGCGCGGCTGTTCTGGGTCAGGCTGACATCGGCGTAGTCGGCGTGCTTGGCGTCATCGATAACGACGTTTTCCAGGACTGCGCCGTGCTTGATGGCTTTCCAGATGACCGGCTCGTTCTTCTCGGACAAATCGATGCACTTGGCATAGCAGCCGCCTTCGATGTTGAAGACAACGCCTTCGCCCCAGCCGTGTTCGTCGTCACCGATCAGGTAACGGCTTTCGTCGGCGGACAGGGTGGTTTTACCGGTGCCGGACAGGCCGAAGAACAGGGTCACATCGCCCGCTTCGCCGATGTTGGCAGCGCAGTGCATCGGCAGCACATCGGCAGCCGGCAGCAGGAAGTTCTGCACCGAGAACATGGCTTTCTTCATTTCACCGGCGTAACGCATGCCGGCGATCAGCACTTTCTTCTGTGCGAAGTTGAGGATCACGCAACCGTCGGAGTTGGTGCCGTCACGTTCTGGAATGCATTCGAAGTTGGCAACGTTGAGAACCTGCCACTCTTCACGGCCAGCCGGGTTGTACTGGGCCGGATTGATGAACAGGCAACGACCGAACAGATTCTGCCAGGCAGTCTGGGTGGTCATCTTCACGGCCAGGTAGTGATCTTCCGACGCACCTACATGCACATGGGAAACGAAATGCTCTTGCGCGTTGTTGAACGCCTCAACGCGGTCCCACAGGGCATCGAACTTGTCGGCCGGGAACTTGCGGTTGATCGGGCCCCAGGCAATGGCGGCCTGGGTGGACGGCTCTTCAACGATAAAACGATCGACTGGCGAGCGGCCGGTACGGTGACCGGTGCGAACAACCAGCGCGCCGGTATCGGCAAGCTCGCCTTCACCGCGATTCAAGGCTTCTTTAACCAGATCATCAACACTCAGATCGGTGTACACGGCGTTATTGGCTTGCGTCATGAGATTCCCCGTCGGCCAGTGGCCGAGTGTGCTCCAAACGTTTTGTAGTAGAAAGTCGTGCACTACTACCGCGACAAAAAGTGGGCCGGATTATGCCAGAAACGCCCAAAAATAGTAGGGCCCTCCCGTCGTAACGGCGTTATTCCGGCGCTAAGCAGTGAATTTACCTGCGCTGAACCGTTTTAGTGCCGGGTATCTGACGGCGTCTCGACGCCCGCACCAGCGAACAATTGAGTGATATCGGCGGCGTCAAACAGGTAGCGCTGGTTGCAGAACTGGCAGTCGATCTCGATGTTGCCACCGTGTTCAATGACCAGTGCCTGCGCATCTTCCTGACCCAAACTGACCAGTGCATTGGCAGAACGTTCGCGCGAGCAGCTGCAGCGGAAGCGCAGCTTCTGCACGTCGAACAGCCGAACCTGCTCTTCGTGGTAGAGACGATGGAGCACGGTTTCGTTGTCCAGACTGAGCAATTCATCGGCGGTCAGGGTGCCGCCCAGAGCGGTGATGTGCTGCCAGCTGGCGGCGCGCTCTTCTTCGTCTTTCAGACGGTCAGCGGGCAATTGCTGCAGCAACAAACCACGGGCACGGCGACCATCGGCGTACAGCCAGAAACGCGTGCCTACCTGCTGGGACATGACGAAGTAATTAGTGAAGCACTCCGACAGGGTTTCGCCATCGAGGTCGACGATGCCCTGGTAACGCTGCCCCTGAGTCGGGTCGACGGTCAGTGCCAGAACACCGTTTGGCATCAGATCGGCCAGGGTCGCATCGGGAGCGATCTGGTCCGCTTCGTACCGGGCCAGGCCACGGATTTCGCGCTCGCTGGAGCACTCGATCATCAGCAACGGGATCGGGCCGTCGGAACGGGCCTGGAGAATCAGCAATCCATCGAACTTCAAGGTGCCGACCAGCAACGCCGCCGCCGCCATCAGTTCACCGAGCAATTGTGCAACCGGCTCCGGATACGGGTGTTTGGCGAGGACTTCGGCGTAGCTACGTTCCAACGCAACCAGCTCGCCGCGGTTGTCGCTGTCATCGAAGATGAAGCGCTGGGTGTAGTCGGTATCCGTTAGATCGGTCATAGGTCTGGGTATCTGAGGTAATGACAATAGTGGTTACATAAACTGAATGTTGCGCTTTAACCACGCCGTTTTGCAGCACGTAGTCAGCCATGACGGGCATTTTATGAACAATTGCGCGCCGATCCAAGCAAGGTGGAACCGACGCCGTGCATTGCGCGACTTCATGCCGTCGGCACTGCTGGCATTCTGGTTATGGTCTACAGGCTAGACGCTGTTTGTGATTTACGACGAATGGCTTTTTTCATCGACTGCACGCAGCGCTGGGCCGGTTACCCCATATGGTTCCAATGTTGGGCGATTACAAGTCTGCGGGGATGCCGGGTGAGTGCTGCGCACTCGTTCGCGGGCAAGCCACGCTCCGACAGTTGACCGAAGTCTAATGTGGGAGCGTGGCTTGCCCGCGAAGACGTCAGCCCGGTCGACACAGAATCAACCGACTCACTCGTCGTTACTGCTGCCCCGAAACTTGAACAAATCCCGTCGCTGCTTCTTGCTCGGCTTGCCATCGGTGGTCACGCCCAGCGAGCCAGCCTTGCGCATTTGCGCAGCCGCTTCACGCTTGGCGATGCTGGCCTCGGTTTCGGCGTACAGCGCCTGAGCCTCCGGCGCACCACGACGCACAATCGACAACGCCTGGACCACCACCGTGCGCTCCTCAAAACCGGTGCGAATCTGAAACTCGTCGCCGACCCTCGGCTCCTTGCCCGGTTTGCAGCGCTCGCCCCGACAATGCACTTTGCCGCTTTCTATCGCGGTCTTGGCCAAGGCACGTGTTTTATAAAAACGCGCAGCCCACAACCACTTATCGAGACGGACCTTGTCGTCCTCTTCGCTTTTTTGTGCCATGGGATTACCTCATTCTGAAATATTGGTGAACTGTACTACCGTTTCTGTCGTGCCATGAATTACGCCGGCTCAGACTACAATGCGTGCATTCCAGCACCTCTGCGAGAAGCTGAAAATCCGGGCCGTAGATATCTGTCGCCTTTTAATCATTATTCTGCGTGAATACCGCGAATTCGGCCGCGTGCGGCCCCAGCGGTTTCCACCGGTTGAGTACCTTTGAAGACATTTGACCATTTGACCGTTGTCGGTCTGCGCGAGTGGGTGGCGCTTCCGGATTTGGGAGTCGCGGGCCTGCGGGCAAAAATCGACACCGGTGCCAGCACCTCCAGCCTTCATGCCACCGACATCGAGCCATTCGAGCGCGAAGGGGAACAGTGGGTGCGCTTCACCGCGCACCTGGGCACGGTGGTGCAATTGCGTCACCGCCGCTGCGAAGCGCCGCTGGTAACGATGAAAACCATCAAAAGCTCCAACGGCCATGCGCAGATGCGTTACGTGGTCAGCACCACCCTGGCCCTCGGTGATCGGGTCTGGCGGGTCGAGTTCACGCTCGCCTGCCGAAAGTCCATGCGTTATCGCCTGTTACTCGGTTCCAAAGCCCTGATCGATGGCCAGCTGGTGGTCAATCCGGGCATTAAATATGTACAAGACAAGCCGGTGTTCCCGGTATCTACCTCCTCCACAGGTGTTGCATGAAGATCGCTGTGCTGTCGCGGAACCCGCGTCTGTATTCCACTCGTCGTCTGGTCGAAGCCGGTACCGAACGTGGCCATGAAATGGTGGTGATCGACACCCTGCGCGCCTACATGAACATCGCCAGCCACAAACCGCAGATCCACTACCGCGGCAAACCGCTGGAGGGTTTCGATGCGGTGATCCCGCGGATCGGTGCGTCGGTGACGTTTTATGGCTGCGCGGTGTTGCGCCAGTTCGAAATGATGGGGGTTTTTCCGCTCAACGAATCGGTGGCCATTGCCCGTTCGCGGGACAAACTGCGTTCGCTGCAATTGTTGTCGCGTCGGGGGATCGGTTTGCCGGTCACCGGGTTTGCGCACTCCCCGGATGATATTCCCGACCTGATCGACATGGTCAACGGCGCCCCCCTGGTGATTAAAGTGCTGGAAGGCACCCAGGGCATTGGCGTGGTGCTGTGTGAAACCGCAACGGCGGCGGAATCGGTGATCGAGGCATTCATGGGCCTCAAGCAAAACATCATGGTTCAGGAGTACATCAAGGAAGCCGGCGGTGCGGATATTCGTTGCTTTGTGGTCGGCGACAAAGTGATTGCGGCGATGAAGCGTCAGGCCAAGCCTGGGGAATTTCGCTCCAACCTGCATCGGGGTGGCAGCGCCAGCCTGATCAAGATCACGCCGGAAGAGCGCATGACCGCGTTGCGCGCGGCGAAAGTGATGGGGTTGGCCGTGGCAGGTGTGGATATCCTGCGCTCCAATCACGGGCCGCTGGTGATGGAAGTGAATTCGTCGCCGGGTTTGGAAGGGATTGAAACCACCACTGGCAAGAACGTGGCGGGGATCATCATTGAGCATCTGGAAAAGAATGGTGGGCCGAATATGACGCGGACCAAGGGCAAGGGCTGATCCTAATCTTTGCGGTAACAGTAATGCCGCCTTCGCGAGCAAGCCCGCTCCCACATTGGAATGCATTTCAAATGTGGGAGCGGGCTTGCTCGCGAAGAGGCCATCAGCCCCAGCGAAACTGCCAGCTCTTAAACCGCATCCCGAGGCAACATCAACCCCAACGGCAGCCGCACCCGAGCTTCCAGCCCGCCACCCGCCCGATTGCGCAACTCAACATTCCCACCATGCATCGAAGCAATTCGCTTGACGATCGCCAACCCCAGACCGGTCCCCTTCCCACCCCGAGCACGGTCGCCCCGGGTAAATGGATTGAAGATCGCCTCAAGCTCTGATGAATCGATCCCGGCCCCACGGTCCATGACACTCAGCACCACGTACGGCGCACTGGTATCCCCAGACACATAAGCCGCAACCTCGACGCCGCTGCCAGCATGATGCAAGGCGTTGCCGATCAGGTTATTCAGCAATCGCTTCATGGACACCCGACGCAACGGGAACGGCTGGATCGGTTCCAGACGCAGGCGCACTTTCTCTTCGTTCTGGTTGTAGGGTGCAGCGACTTCGCGCACCAGGTCGCTCAGGTCGACTTCCTCCACCGACTCGTCGCGACCGTCGCGGATGAACGCCAGGAACTGGTCGAGTATCGCGTCCATGTCTTCGATGTCGCGCACCATGTCGTCCGTCAGGTCGTTGTGATCGCCCATCAGCTCCAGTGACAGCCGCAAACGGGTCAACGGCGTGCGCAGGTCATGGGACACGCCGGCCAGCATCAACTCACGCTCGCGGCCAGCCTGTTCGACATCTTCGGCCATCTGGTTGAAGGCGCGGTACACCTCGGTCATCTCACTCGGCGTATCGCTGATCGGCAGCCGCACACTGCGGCCCTGGCCGAGTTGCCTTGCGGCATACACCAGACGCTTCAAGGGTTGGTTGAGCTGGCGGACAAAGATCCAGGCCGAGGCGGTGGAGAGCAAACCGATGGCTAGAAACCAACCCAGCACGTTCCAGATTTTCTGACCGCGCAAAGGGTGCGGATACAGCGGCACTTTCAGCCAGCCATCGCCCAGGCTGGGCGCCCGCACCCACAGCGCGGGCGGCGAATGCATGCGTAATCGCACTTCGGTATCGGCACCCAGCTCCGCCTGCATTTGCCGCTGGTAGATCTCGCTGTAAGGCCAGTGTTGTTCGCCTTCCGGCACACCGGTGCCCACCACACGGATCAGCGTTGCGGCATTGGCGATTTTCTCGCGGTTTTCTTCATCGGCAGCCCAATAGGCGCGCAGCGTCAGGGCGACACCGTGGCTGTATTGGCGGTCCACCAGCACGTCTTCGTTCATCAACAGATAAACCAGGGTCAGCGCCTTGGAGAACAGAACGACGATCAGCACCAGCCATAGGGTGCGGGAGAAGAAACTCTGGGGGAACCAAACGGGGGTTTTCATGAATAACCGTTACACACTTGCAGGAGCGAGCGATGCTCGCATATTGCGGATCGCGAGTCTGCGGCGAACAACATCCGCAAGACCCGCTCCTACAAATCGCCGATCACTTGGTGGCGGCGCCATCCGGAACGAACACGTAACCGACGCCCCAAACCGTCTGGATATAACGCGGCTTGGAAGGATCGGGTTCGATCATCCGGCGCAGACGGGAAATCTGCACGTCGATGGAACGTTCCAGGGCATCCCACTCGCGACCACGGGCCAGGTTCATCAGTTTGTCGCGGGTCAATGGCTGGCGCGCGTTCATCACCAACGCCTTGAGCACGGCGAATTCACCGGTGGTGAGCATGTGCACTTCATCGCCACGCTTGAGTTCACGAGTCGCGAGGGACAGAACATAGTCACCGAAGGTCACGCTTTCGTCTTCGCTGCCCGGTGCGCCCGGCACTGGCGTTGATTGACGGCGCAGGACCGCTTTGACACGCGCCATCAACTCGTCCGGGTTGAACGGCTTGGCCAGATAATCATCGGCACCCAGTTCAAGGCCCTTGATACGGCTCAGCTCGTCGCCCTTGGCGGTGAGCATGATGATCGGAATCTGATTGTTCGCGCCACGCAGACGGCGGCAGGCGGTCAGGCCGTCTTCGCCGGGCAGCATCAGGTCGAGGACGACCAGGTTGAACACTTCACGCGCCAGCAGGCGATCCATTTGCTCAGTGTTCGGCACGGCGCGGGCACGGTAGCCCTTGCTGACGAAAAAGCGTTCCAGCAGGCTGCTGAGCCCCGGATCGTCGTCAACAATAAGAATTTTTTCGCCTTCAGCAATGTTTGCAGTGCTGCTCATTAGATGCTCCTTTTAGCTCGGCGCGCATTATGGCGTAGCTGCCGTTATACGCACCGTGTGCATTGTTAGCAGATTTTTCCTGCACCGCCAGAAATCCGGGCATTGTGCCTACAGCCTGTGATGCCCCCGAATGACAGAACGCTGGTTATAATGCCCGGCCTTTTGTGTCAGGCAACGTCTGATCATTGCGACCGGCAGCCACTTTTTATTTTCACGGCGCTGGCAGTAATTGTTCGATTTCACGGGTCAACGGATTGCCTGTTGATCCAGGTAGCGGCGCAGGCCAGGCCGCTCAACCAGACTCGCCGAGCCTTCAACTCTGCGCCTGCGAGCCTGCTTTCACAATTTGTCAGGTGGTTTTATGGACAGCATCAACAGCCGCATTGCCGAGGAACTCGGTGTACGCCCACAACAGGTCGAAGCGGCCGTCGCGCTACTCGATGAAGGCTCTACCGTTCCCTTCATCGCCCGTTACCGGAAAGAAGTGACCGGCAGTCTCGATGACATCCAGTTGCGTCATCTGGAAGAGCGTCTGCGCTACCTGCGAGAACTCGACGAACGGCGCATCAGCATCCTTGCCAGCATCCAGGAACAAGGCAAGCTGACCCCGCAACTCGAGCGTGACATCAAGCTCGCCGACACCAAGACCCGCCTCGAAGACTTGTACCTGCCGTACAAACAGAAGCGCCGCACCAAGGGCCAGATCGCCCTGGAAGCCGGCCTCGGCGAGTTGGCCGACGGTCTGTTCAACGACCCAAGCCTGACGCCAGACGCGGAAGCCGCGCGCTTCGTCAACGCCGAAAAAGGCGTGGCCGATGTGAAGGCCGCCCTCGAAGGCGCCAAGTACATCCTGATGGAACGCTTCGCCGAAGACGCTGGCCTGCTGGATAAACTGCGCAGCTATTTGAAGCAGGAAGCCACCCTCAGTGCCCGCGTGATCGCCGGCAAGGAAGAGGAAGGCGCCAAATTCCGCGACTATTTCGAACACGACGAACCGCTGAAAAGCATGCCGTCGCACCGCGCGCTGGCGATTTTCCGTGGCCGCAACGAAGGTATTCTGAGTTCGGCGCTGAAAGTCGGCGACGAACTGCCGGGCACCATGCACCCGTGCGAAGGCATGATTGGTCAACAATTCGGCATCCAGAACCAAAACCGCGCCGCCGACAAATGGCTGGGCGAAGTGGTGCGCTGGACCTGGAAGGTCAAGCTCTATACCCACCTCGAAACCGACTTGCTCGGCGAGCTGCGCGATGGCGCAGAAACCGAAGCCATCAATGTCTTCGCTCACAACCTGCACGACTTGCTGTTGTCGGCGCCAGCCGGCCCACGCGCCACGCTGGGCCTCGACCCGGGCCTGCGCACCGGTTGCAAGGTGGCCGTGGTCGACTCCACGGGCAAGCTGCTGGATCACGCCACGGTTTATCCGCACGTGCCGCACAACAAGTGGGACCAGACCATCGCGATTCTCGCGGCCCTGTGCGCCAAGCACGCGGTGGACCTGATCGCCATCGGCAACGGCACCGCCAGCCGTGAAACCGACAAGCTGGCTGCCGAGCTGATCAAAAAATACCCAGCGATGAAAATGACCAAAGTCATGGTCTCCGAGGCCGGCGCATCGGTTTACTCGGCATCGGAGTTGGCGTCCAAGGAATTCCCGGACCTCGACGTGTCGATCCGTGGCGCGGTGTCGATTGCCCGTCGCTTGCAGGACCCACTGGCCGAACTGGTGAAGATCGACCCGAAATCCATCGGCGTCGGCCAGTACCAGCACGACGTGTCGCAGCTGAAACTGGCGCGCGGCCTGGACGCCGTGGTCGAGGACTGCGTGAACGCCGTGGGCGTGGACGTGAACACCGCTTCGGTGGCGCTGCTGGCCCGTATCTCCGGCCTCAACGCAACCCTGGCGCAGAACATCGTCAGCCACCGCGACGAGCACGGCGCGTTCAAGACTCGCGCCGCGTTGAAGAAAGTCGCACGCCTGGGTGAAAAAACCTTTGAACAGGCCGCGGGCTTCCTGCGCGTGATGAACGGTGACAACCCGCTGGATTCGTCGGCTGTTCACCCGGAAGCCTATCCGTTGGTGCAACGCATCGCTGCTGAAACCGAGCGTGATATCCGTTCGCTGATCGGTGACGCCAGCTTTCTCAAGCGCCTCGATCCGAAGAAGTACACCGACGAAACCTTCGGCCTGCCGACCGTCACCGACATCCTGCAAGAACTGGAAAAACCCGGTCGCGACCCGCGTCCCGAGTTCAAGACCGCCGAGTTCCAGGAAGGCGTCGAAGACCTCAAGGACCTCCAACTGGGCATGATCCTCGAAGGTGTCGTGACCAACGTGACCAACTTCGGTGCGTTCGTCGACATCGGCGTGCATCAGGACGGTTTGGTGCACATCTCTGCGCTTTCGGAGAAGTTCATCAAGGACCCACGTGAAGCGGTGAAGGCCGGTGACGTGGTGAAGGTGAAGGTCATGGAAGTCGACATTCCGCGCAAACGCGTGGGTCTGTCGATGCGCATGAGCGATACCCCGGGCGAGAAAATCGACGGCGCTCGCGGCGCGCGTCCGGGTTCGGCGCCACGCCAATCCCAGAACAGCGCACCCCGCAAGGAAACCACGGCGGCGGCCCCGACCAATAACGCCATGGCGTCGCTGTTCGCCAACGCCAAGCAGTTGAAGAAACGCTGATGGACATTCCTGCCGGGCTGACCCAAAGCGCTTTTTTCAAGCTGCTGGGCTGTCGTTTGCACAGCCTGGAAACCGGGGTGGCGCAAGTCGCCCTGGCGCTTGAGCCGCAGTTGCGCAATCGCGGCGGCAAGTTGCACGGCGGGGCCTTGTTCAGTCTGGTGGACATTGCCATGGGGCTGGCCTGTTCCAGCACCCACGGCTTTGACCAGCAGAGCGCGACCATCGAGTGCAAGATCAACTACATTCGCGCGGTTGAAGGCGGCGAAGTGATGTGCACGGCGCGGGTGATCCACCCGGGTCGCCGCACGCTGGTGGTCGAAGCCGACGTGATGCAAGGCGACAAACTCGTCGCAAAAGCACAAGGCACGTTCGCTGTCCTATAGCTCCCCACCCTCGATTTGAGTTAATTTCAGCGCAATGCACCTTGTAGGAGCGAGCTTGCTCGCGATGGTGCGGTGTCAAACGGTACTTGTGTTGACTGAACCCTCATCGCGAGCAAGCTCGCTCCTACAGGGGAAGGTCCGTGCGGTCCGAAAACCAGGCGACAACGCCAGTTTTAACTTCACCCTTGTAGACCGTCTTGCCCACCCCCATATTGGGGCGACTGACGCGTGAAGGAATCCAACTTGAGCGAACTTCTCAACCGCCGCCTGGCTCTGCTTGGCGAGCGCGCTAACCTCTCTCTGCTCGAACAGTGCCTTCACGGCATCGAACGTGAATGCCTGCGCGTGACCGGCGAAGGTCGCCTGGCGCAAACGCCGCACCCGGAAGAATTGGGTTCCGCGCTGACCAACGAACAAATCACCACCGACTACTCCGAGTCGCTGCTGGAGTTCATCACGCCCGCCCTGCCCGATCCGGCGGATACGCTGGCGAGCCTGGACAAGATTCACCGTTTTGCCTACAGCAAGCTCGGCACCGAGTTCCTGTGGAGTCCGTCGATGCCGTGCCCGTTGCCGGCCGAGGAAGACATTCCGATTGCCTATTACGGCACCTCCAACATCGGTCAGCTGAAGTACGTCTACCGCAAGGGCCTGGCCCTGCGTTACGGCAAGACCATGCAGTGCATCGCCGGGATTCACTACAACTTTTCCCTGCCGGAAAAGCTCTGGCCCTTGCTCAAGGCGTCTGAAGGTTTTGTCGGCACCGACCGCGACTATCAGTCGTCGGCCTACATCGCGCTGATCCGTAACTTCCGTCGCTACAGCTGGCTGCTGATGTACCTGTTCGGCGCCTCCCCAGCGCTGGACGCCGGTTTTCTGCGCGGTCGTTCGCACCAGTTGGAACAACTGGACCCGGACACCTTGTACCTGCCGTACGCCACCAGTCTGCGCATGAGTGACCTGGGTTACCAGAGCAACGCCCAGGCCGGTTTGACGCCGTGCTACAACGACCTTTCGAGCTACACCGACAGCCTGCGCAAAGCGGTGGCCACGCCCTATGCGCCGTATGTCGAAATCGGCACGCATCAGGACGGTGAGTGGGTTCAGCTCAACACCAACATTTTGCAGATCGAAAACGAGTACTACTCCAACATCCGTCCGAAGCGCGTGACCTACACCGGCGAACGGCCGATTCAGGCGCTGGTGGCCCGTGGCATTCAATACGTCGAAGTGCGCTGCCTGGACATCAACCCGTTCCTGCCAATGGGCATTGATCTGCCAGAGTCGCGATTCCTCGACGCATTCCTGCTGTATTGCGCGCTGAACGACAGCCCGCTGCTGACCAATACCTCGTGCAGCAACGCCACCTCGAACTTCCTCAGCGTGGTCAAGGAAGGTCGCCGTCCGGGCTTGCAGCTGCAACGCGACGGTCAACCGGTCGACCTGAAAGAGTGGGCCGGCGAGTTGCTGGAGAAGATTGCGCCGTTGGCGGCTTTGCTCGATCAGAGCCATGGCGGCGATGCGCACAGCAAGGCGCTGGACGCACAACTGGCCAAGGTCAGGGATCCGTCCCTGACGCCCTCGGCCCAGGTGCTGGCGGCGATGGCTGAGCACAAGGAGAGCTTCAGCCAGTTCTCCCTGCGTCAGAGCCGTGCGCATGCGGAGTTTTTCCGTAGCGAGCCGCTTTCAAGTCAAGATCAGGCGAAGTTTGAAGAGCGGGCGCGTTCGTCACTGGCTGAGCAGGTGGAGCTGGAGCAGAACGAAGTCGGCGATTTCGATGTGTTTGTCGGGTCGTATCAGGCGAGTATTTTGGCCATCAGTAATTAAGCGGCGCCTGTAAAAAGATCGCAGCCTGCGGCAGCTCCTACAGGGATGCTGCCGCAGGTTGCGATTTTTTTTGTCCGCACCACGCATTTTCGGGTTCGCACGCTACCTTTGTAGGAGCTGCCGCAGGCTGCGATCTTTTGATCCTTTAGATTTTTCCACTCATAAGCTAATGCGAAAAAGTTATTTATTTTCGCATTCTTAGATCATTTAGTCTCCTTTCAAGCCGACGCTCGGTCGCCTGACAAGGAGCTTTTCCATGAAATTGCATTCCCCTCTTCGCTTGCTGGCGGCCGCCTCTTTGGCTGCGGCGAGTTTCTTTGCCCAGGCCGCCGACGTCACCGTCGCCTACCAGACCACCGTTGACCCGGCGAAAGTCGCCCAGGCCGACGGCGCATACGAAAAAGCCACTAACGCCAAAATCGACTGGCGCAAATTCGACAACGGCGCCGACATCATCGCTGCCATCGCCTCCGGCGACGTGCAGATCGGCTACCTCGGCTCCAGCCCTTTGACGGCTGCAATCACCCGTAAAGTTCCGGTAGAAACCTTCCTCATCGCCACGCAGATCGGCGCCGCCGAAGCACTGGTTGCCCGCGACGGTTCCGGGATCAAGACGCCGCAAGATCTGATTGGCAAGAAAATCGCCGTTCCATTCGTCTCCACCGGTCACTACAGCCTGCTGGCCGCGCTGAAGCACTGGAACATCGACCCGTCGAAAGTCACCGTCCTCAACCTCGCTCCGCCAGCGATCATCGCGGCATGGAAACGCGGTGATATCGATGCCACTTACGTGTGGGACCCAGCGCTCGGCGTTGCTAAAGAAAACGGCAAAGTGCTGATCACCTCTGGCGAACTGGCCAAGTTCGGCGCTCCAACCTTTGATGCCTGGATCGTGCGCAAAGACTTCGCCGAGAAGCATCCGGAAATCGTCACCGCGTTCGCCAAAGTGACCCTGGATGCCTACGCCGACTACCGCAAAGACCCGAAAGCCTGGCTCGCCGATCAATCCAACGTCGACAAACTGGTGAAGCTCTCGGGTGCCAAGGCCAGCGACATTCCACTGCTGCTGCAAGGCAACGTCTACCCACTCGCGGCTGATCAGGTCATCACCCTCGGCGCACCGACCACCAAGGCCATCACCGACACGGCGGCGTTCCTCAAGGAACAAGGCAAGGTCGAGGCGGTGCTGCCGGACTACGCGCCGTACGTCAGCGCCAAGTTCATCACCAACTGATCGGGAGTTCATTGCGATGGCTTTGCTACAGCTGGAGCGCATCAGCGCACAGTACCCCGGCAACCCGGACCCGGTACTGACGGATATTTCCCTGAGGCTCGGGCCCCAGCAATTGCTGGTCGCCCTCGGCCCGTCCGGCAGTGGCAAGACTTCGCTGTTGAACCTGATTGCCGGTTTCGTCGAGCCCAGCGCCGGGCGCATCACCCTTGACGGTGTGCCGGTCAAAGGCCCGAGCGCCGAGCGCGGCGTGGTGTTCCAGGACGATGCGTTGCTGCCTTGGCAGGACGTGCTGGCCAACGTCGGTTTTGGTCTGGAACTGGCGGGCGTTTCCCGGGATAAACGCGAAGTTCGCGCCAGGGAAATGCTCGCGCTGGTCGACCTTTCGGGTTTCGAAAGCCGTCGTATCTGGCAACTCTCGGGCGGCCAAAAGCAGCGCGTTGGTTTGGCCCGCGCGCTCGCTGCCGACCCTCGCGTATTGCTGATGGACGAACCCTTCGGCGCCCTCGACGCCTTCACCCGTGAACAAATGCAGGAGTTGCTGCTGCAAGTCTGGCAGCGCACCGCCAAACCGGTGTTCCTGATTACCCACGACATTGAAGAAGCCGTGTTTCTCGCCACGGATTTGATTCTGTTGGCGCCGAACCCTGGGCAAATTGTCGAGCGTCTTAGCCTGGATTTCGGCCAGCGTTATGCTGCCGGCGAGTCCGCACGGGCGATCAAGTCCGACCCGCGCTTTATCGAAACCCGCGAACACGTGCTCGCCAAAGTGTTCTCCCAACGCAGCGCCGCTCAGCGGCAGGAGCGCGCATGAGCAGCTATGAAATTCCCGCTGTAGCGGTGAAACCCGGCTCGACGTTGATTCCGGTTCGTCGCAGTCTGAGCACGCGCTGGATCAGCGTGCTGACGCTGGTCGCGCTCATTTTGATTTGGTGGGCTGTCACCGCCACAGGCATGATCGAACCGCTGTTCCTGCCGCCACCGTCCGCCGTGCTGCAAAAAGGCTGGTTGCTGGCGACGACGGGCTACATGGACTCGACATTGTGGCAGCACTTGGGCGCGAGCCTCAGCCGTATCGGCCTGGGCCTGGGTTTCGCGGTGCTGACCGCCGTGCCGGTCGGCATTGCCATCGGTCATAACCGCATTGCGCGCGGCATTCTCGATCCGCTGATCGAGTTCTACCGGCCGATTCCACCGTTGGCCTATCTGCCGCTGATCGTGATCTGGTGCGGCATCGGTGAGCTGTCGAAAGTCTTGCTGATCTACCTCGCGATATTCGCCCCGATCGCCATCGCCACCGCCACCGGTGTGCGCACCGTTGACCCGGCCAAGTTGCGCGCCGCACAGTCGCTGGGCGCGACCCGGGCGCAGCTGATTCGTCATGTGATTCTGCCAAGTGCCTTGCCGGACATTTTGACCGGCGTGCGTATTGGCCTGGGCGTGGGTTGGTCGACACTGGTTGCCGCTGAATTGATTGCCGCCACCAGCGGCTTGGGCTTCATGGTGCAGTCAGCCGCGCAATTCCTGGTCACCGATGTGGTGGTGCTGGGGATTCTGGTGATTGCGCTGATCGCCTTCGCCATGGAAATGGGCCTGCGCGCGCTGCAACGCAAACTCGTGCCCTGGCATGGCCAGGCCCACTAAATAACCCTGTAGGAGCGAGCTTGCTCGCGAAGGCGGTGTGTCAGACAACGTTGCTTTTACTGATGCGCTTTCGCGAGCAAGCTCGCTCCTACAAACAGCTCGGCGCCCCCGGATTAAAGAGAACCACCATGAGCCACCTGAACATCGTCCCCTTAAGCTCCGCCCTCGGCGCACACATCAGCGGCGTCGACATCAGCCAGCCATTGAACCTGGAACAGCGCGACGCCATCGAGCAGGCGTTACTCAAGCACCAGGTGTTGTTCTTCCGCGACCAGCCGATCAACCCGCAACAGCAGGCGCGTTTCGCCGCCAACTTCGGTGATCTGCACATTCACCCGATCTACCCGAATGTGCCTGAACAACCCGAAGTGTTGATCCTCGACACCGCCGTCACCGACGTGCGCGACAACGCGATCTGGCACACCGACGTGACCTTCCTGCCGACCCCGGCGATGGGCGCGGTGCTCAGCGCAAAATTGCTGCCGGAGTTCGGCGGCGACACGTTGTGGGCCAGCGGGATCGCGGCGTATGAAGCGCTGTCCGCGCCGATGAAAACTTTGCTCGAAGGGCTGACGGCCACTCACGACTTCACCCGCTCGTTCCCGCTGGAACGTTACGGCAATACGCCTGACGCGTTGGCCCAGTGGGAAGAAGCGCGCCGCAAGAATCCGCCGCTGTCACACCCGGTGATTCGCACGCACCCGGTGAGTGGGCGCCGCTCGTTGTTCGTCAACGAAGGCTTCACGTCGAAGATCAATGAGCTGTCGGAGACTGAAAGCGAAGCGATTTTGAAGTTCTTGTTCGCTCATGCGACGCGACCGGAGTTTACGATTCGCTGGCGCTGGCAGAAGGATGATGTGGCGTTCTGGGATAACCGCGTGACACAGCACTATGCCGTGGATGATTACCGGCCGGCGCGGCGGGTGATGCAGCGGGCGACTGTGTTGGGGGATGTGCCCTTTTAAGATCAAAAGATCGCAGCCTTCGGCAGCTCCTACATGGGAATGCAATCTGTAGGAGCTGCCGAAGGCTGCGATCTTTTGCTTTTTTGGATTTACTCAGCTGTTGAGGGCTTCTCCCAAAGATTAATCCCGCCTTCCTGGGCAAACCGATCAATCTCCGCCAACTCCTCCGCACTAAAGTTCAGATTCTTCAACGCCCCGACGTTCTCGATAATCTGCTCCGGTCGGCTCGCACCAATCAGCGCCGAGGTCACCCGCGGATCGCGTAACGTCCATGCCAATGCCAGCTGCGCCAGGCTCTGGCCACGGCGCTTGGCAATCTCGTTGAGCGCGCGCACATGGGCGATGTTGGATTCAGACAAGTGCGACGCCTGCAACGAACCACCCCCCGGGCGATTAACCCGCGCATCCGCCGGCACACCATTGAGGTATTTGTCAGTCAACAACCCCTGAGCCAGCGGCGTAAACGCAATCACGCCGGTGCCAAGCTCATCAGTCACATCCAGCAGGTCTTTTTCGACCCAACGATTGAGCAGGTTGTAGGCCGGCTGGTGAATCAGCAACGGCACCTTCCACTCTTTCAACAGCGCGGCCATTTCGCGGGTTTTCACCCCGGAGTAGGACGAGATCCCGATGTACAGCGCCTTACCCTGCTGCACCGCAGTGGCCAATGCGCTGGCAGTTTCTTCCAGCGGGGTGTCCGGGTCGAAGCGGTGGGAGTAGAAGATGTCCACATAATCCAGGCCCAGACGTTGCAGGCTCTGATCAAGGCTGGCCAGCACATACTTGCGCGAACCACCGCCCTGGCCGTAAGGACCGGCCCACATGTCCCACCCGGCCTTGCTCGAAATGATCAGCTCGTCGCGATAGTGCTTGAAGTCTTCACGCAGCAACCGGCCGAAGTTGATCTCGGCGCTGCCGTACGGAGGACCATAGTTGTTGGCCAGGTCGAAATGGTTGATGCCGAGATCGAACGCCGTGCGCAGCAAAGAGCGTTGGGTGTCGATTGGCGTGCTGTCGCCGAAGTTGTGCCACAGCCCCAGGGACAGCGCCGGCAGCACCAATCCGCTACGGCCCACGCGGCGGTAGGGGATAGAGTCGTAGCGGTTTTCGGCAGCGGTGTAGGTCATCGAATCCTCTCTTGTCGGTCTTGAAGTTGGTATCGACTGCTTCGCAAGTTGCCCAGCATACGCCTGGACAAACGCCGATAAACCTCGGACTGGAGAAAATGCTGAAACGTTTCACAAGTTTCATCTTTATTGTCATGACTATCGCCAAGATCGCAGCCTGCGGCAGCTCCTACAGGGGTCGCATTCCCATGTAGGAGCTGCCGAAGGCTGCGATCTTTTGATCTTCGCCCACCCTCAAACGGCATCCGCAAACACCTCCCCCAACCAATCCACAAACACCCGAACCCGCGACGACAGGTGTCGGTTGTGGGGATACAGGACCGAAACCGGCATCGACGGTGGTGGTGTATCGATGAGAACTTGCTGCACCAGCCCCTGGGAAATCTGCGTTTCCATTCGGTAATGCGGGCACTGGATCAGCCCCAGTCCGGCAATCGCCGAGGCGGCATAAATTTCCGCGCCGAACACCGAAATCGAACCCTCGATGGCCACTTCCTTCAACTCGCCATCGACCAGGAATTCGAAGGGGAACACCTTGGCGGTGGTGCGCGAAACGTAGTTCACCGCGCGGTGATATTTCAGGTCTTCAAGGGTTTTCGGTTCGCCGTATTGGCGCAGGTAGGCGGGGCTGGCGCAGGTGATTTGCCGCAGATTGGCGACGCGTTTTCCGATCAGCGCCGAATCACTCAGCGTACCGGCGCGCAGAACACAGTCGACGCCTTCGGCGATCAGGTCGACAAAGCGGTCAGCCTCGCTAATGGACAGTTCGATGTCCGGGTACCGCGCCATGAATTGCGGCAATGCAGGCATCACAAAGTGCTTCGCCAACGTGCCGTGCAGGTCAACCCGCAACCGGCCTTTCGGCGCGACGCCACGGAAGGCCAGCTCCGCTTCTTCCAGTTCCGCGAGTAACTGCACGCAACGCAGGTAATACGCTTCACCATCCAGCGTAGGACGGACCTTACGGGTGCTGCGCTCCAGTAAACGCGTACCCAGCCAGGCTTCGAACTGGTTCAGCGTGTGAGTCAAGGTGGCACGCGGCAGGTTCAGGTCTTCGGCGGCCAGCGTGAAGCTGCTGCGCTCGTAGATCCGCACGAACACCTTCATTGCTTTGACTTGATCCACCCGTCACTCCTGGCTATCGATTGTTGGCGATTATTGAACAGTCAAGGCAACTCTCGTGCATTTATCGGCCTGGGTAAACATGTGAATCTGGCTTCACCCAAGCAAACACCTTCAGAGGAATCACCATCATGACCCGCCAGACTTCGAAAGTTGCCATCGTCACCGGCGCCTCCCGTGGCATCGGCGCCGTGATTGCCAAACAATTGGCCTGCGAAGGTTTCGCCGTCGCCATCAACTACGCCAGCAGCGCCACCGAAGCATCGGCGCTGGTTGTGGCGTTGCGTCAGGCTGGCCATCAGGCCATAGCGATCAAGGCCGATGTGGCCAACGCCGACGACGTGCGCCGGATGTTCGATGAGACCGAAACCCAATTGGGCAAGGTCGATGTGCTGATCAACAATGCCGGCATTCCCAACGTGATGCCGCTGGCACAACACACGGACGAACTGTTCGACCAGACCTTCAACATTCACGCTCGCGGCACCTTCAACACGCTGCGTGAAGCCGCCACGCGCCTGAACAGTGGCGGCCGGATCATCAACTTTTCCAGCAGCACCGTTGGCATGAACCTGCCAGGTTACGCTGTATACATCGCCAGCAAAGCGGCGGTGGAATCCCTGACCCAGGTGTTTGCCAAGGAAATGCGCGGTCGCAACATCACCGTCAATGCCGTAGCGCCGGGGCCTGTGGCCACCGAGCTGTTTTTGCATGGCAAAAGTGAAGAGCAGATTCAGAACTTCGCCAAGATGGCGCCGCTGGAACGTTTGGGTCAGCCGGAGGATATTGCTCGCGTGGTGTCGTTTCTGGCGGGGCCGGATTCGGCGTGGGTCAATGGGCAGATTTTGCGGGTTAATGGCGGGTTGGTTTAACTAAGCTCAAACTGACACCGAGGTGACCCCTTCGCGAGCAGGCTCGCTCCCACAGGGATTACAGTGTTCCTTGTGGGAGCGGGCTTGCTCGCGAAGGCGGCCTCAACGGCAACACACATCTGAAGGGAGGCGCTCACCATGCACACAGCAATCATCATCACCTTCGGCCTGGTCCTCCTGGCGCTGATGCTGTTCATCGGCGAGAAAATCGGCTTCACCCGCGAGATTCTGGCCTACAGCTTTGTCGTACTCTGGCTGGCACTGACGCTGATCAACGGCGCGGTCGGCATGGTCAATGCCGGCCAGCCTTTGAGCGCGGAACTGGTCGTCGGCAGCGCCGTGTTCGGTGTCCCTGTAGCAGCGATGGTGCTGTTCATGGTGTTGACCACCGAGACCTGACGCCTCGATCAACGCACCAAATGCAAAAACTGCAGGTGCCGCTCGTACTGATCAAGGATGTCGTTGATGATCTGCTCCTTGGTGTACCCCACCAGATCATAGTCCTGACTGCCCTCGCTCAAATGCACTTCCGCCCGGTAATAACGGCGATTGTTGAGTTCCTTGGACCCCATGCCGCCACGGGCGAACGACGGCGTGAAATAGCCGCGCATCTGCACCTGGTAGATGAACGGATGCTGTTCGCCGTGACCGATTTCCAGGCTGACGTTGTCGTTGGCCGGGTCCGGTTGAGTGACCACGTTCAAGCCCTTCTCGACAAACACCGCCGAGACTTCTTCAATCGCCGGACGCACTGTCGTATCGAGGAACCGATAGACCTCATCCCGCGACGGGAAATGCACGGCCTGACTCAGACGCTGACGCCAGCCGCCACGTCGCGAGCCGGACACCGGCGCGAGGGAATGCAACTGCGCAATCTGCTTCTGCGACTCAAGGTAAAACGCCTTGTGCAGCCCCCACATCATTAGCAGCAAGATCATCGAAAACGGTAAAGAGGTCAGCACCACCGCTGACTTCAGCGCCTCGATGCTGCCGGAAAACAACAGCGCACTGGTCACCAGCGCGGTCATCGCGCCCCAGAACACCCGCAGCCATTTCGGCCCGTCTTCATCCGGGTTGCCACCCTTGGCGGACAGCGTCGACAGCACCACTGTGCCGGAGTCGGCCGAGGTGACGAAGAACACGAAGCTGATGAACACCGTGACCGCGATCACGGTTTTGCTCCATGGGTAGGTTTCGAGCAGCAGGTAGAGGGTCATCGACGGGTTGTCGATGGCCGACATACCGAGCGCACTCATGCCGTGGTTGAGGACTTGATCGATGGCACTGTTGCCGAAAATCGACATCCACGCCAGGGTGAAACCGAGCGGAATCAACAGCACGCCGAAGACGAATTCGCGAATGGTGCGACCTCGGGAAATCCGCGCGATAAACAAGCCCACGAACGGCGACCACGCAATCCACCAGGCCCAGTAGAACACTGTCCAGTTGCCCAACCAGTCGCTGGGTTTGTCGTAGGCGTAGAGGTCGAAACTCTTCATTGGCAACGCGCCAAGGTAGTCGCCGATGTTCTGGATCAGGGTGTTGAGCAAGTGCTGAGTCGGGCCGGCGAACAACACAAACAGCAGCAAAGCACAGGCCAGCAGCATGTTGATGTCGGACATCACGCGCACCCCTTTATCGACGCCAGACACGGCAACGATAATCGCCGCGCCCATCATCAGCGTGATCAGGCCGACCTGAATCCATTGGGTGTGAGCGATGCCAAACAGGTAGTCGAGCCCTGAGTTGAGGTGCAACACGCCGAAGCCCATGTCGGCACCGAGGCCGAACACCGTGGCGATGATGCCGAAGCCGTCCACCGCGTAACCGATCGGGCCGTTGATGCGCTTGCCGATCAGTGGATAGAGCGCCGAGCGCAAGGCCAACGGCAGGTTATGTCGATAAGCGAAGTAGGCCAGCGCCATGCCGACGAAGGCGAACACGCCCCAGCCGTGCAGGCCCCAATGCAGAAACAGAATTTGCATCGCCTGACGCGCGGCGTCGGCGGTGCCGGCCTCACCTTGAGGCGGTTGCGCCAGGTGCGTCAGCGGCTCGGACACGCAAAAGAAAAACAGCGTGATGCTGATCCCCGCGGCGAACAACATGCCGGCCCAGGACAGGTAACTGAATTCGGGCTCGTCGTGGTCGGCACCGAGCTTGATCTTGCCGTAGCCGGACAAGGCGGTGACCACCACGAAGACCAGATACAGGGTCATCGCGAGCATGTAATACCAGCCGACCGTATTGGCCGCCCAGTTTTGTGCTGCCAACAGCCAGGCACCGGCCTGTTCAGGCAGGGCGATGACGACGATGCCGAACAACAGAATGAAGGTCGCCGCGAAGTAAAACACCGGCGGATTCATGCGGATCTGGCCGCTGGCAGGGGTCGTTGATGCACTCATGAAAGGTGCACCTCGAAGGGGTAAAACAGGGCAATCGAAAACGGACTCGGCAAAGGCAAGCCTCCTGTTGTGAGCGGGCAGCAAACCAGTGGTTTAACTTGAATGAGCGTTCAAGTTAAACATGGATAGGGGGCTAAGGACTAATCGCAGGGCTCGGCGGTACGTTTTGTACGCTAGCTCAAGGATGGGTATGACGTGGGGTTTGGAGGGTTTTGTAGGAGCTGCCGCAGGCTGCGATCTTTTGATTTTGGTTTTGGTTTTGTGGTGTTTTTGAAAAGATCGCAGCCTCGTTTCACTCGACAGCTCCTACACAGCTCCTGCACAGCTCCTGCAGGCAGCGAAGACAATTTATCTGTTACCGAAAAGGCGGGGGCTTACTTCTGCGTCCCGTCATCATGCTGCAAATTGGCCTGGGTCAGGTTGCACCCGGCCGGCACGCTGCGGGTCAGCCAGACGTTGCCGCCAATGGTCGAACCCTTGCCAATGGTGATCCGTCCCAAAATCGTCGCGCCGGCGTAAATCACCACATCGTCTTCAACGATCGGATGCCGTGGAAGGCCTTTCTGCAATTGGCCGTCCTCGTCCGAAGGAAAACGCTTGGCGCCCAGCGTTACCGCCTGATAAATCCGCACCCGCTCGCCGATGATCGCGGTCTCGCCGATCACCACACCCGTCCCGTGATCGATGAAGAAGCTGCGGCCGATCTGCGCGCCGGGGTGGATGTCGATCCCTGTCGCCGAGTGCGCGATCTCTGCGCTGATCCGCGCCAACAGTGGCAACCCGGCTCGGTACAAATGGTGGGCCAGGCGATGGTGAATCACCGCCAGAATGCCGGGATAGCACAGCAACACTTCATCAACGCTACGGGCCGCCGGGTCGCCGTGATAGGCCGCCAGCACATCGGAGTCCAGCAAGCTACGTAACCCCGGCAGTGCGAGGGCGAAATCCTGAATAATCGCGATGGTCCTGGCCTCGACTTCGGTGTCGGCCTGCGCACTGTGGCGAGCGGCATAGCGCAATTCGAGCCGTGCCTGAGCCAGCAAGGCGTTCAACGCGACATCGAGGGTGTGGCCGACGTAGAAGTCTTCACTTTCCTCACGCAGGTCCACTGGCCCCAGGCGCATCGGGAACAATGCACCGCACAGGGCTTCGAGAATCTCCGCCATGGCGGCGCGGGAAGGTAACTCGCGACCGCCCTGCTCGCCGCTGACTCGGCCGTTTTGTGCACGCCACTGGTCACGCGCCGTGCGCAGTTGGCTGACGATGGTCTGCAATTGCCAATGGCTGGAACGCTCACTCACGGTAAAAACTCCACACGGGCGGCCGGACTGTCTGGCCGCGCTGACGGCGATTACTTTACGGCAAGGTCTGTAAGCCGAATTAAGAACCAATTGTGCTGTGTTCAGTGTTTTTGGCTATAAGCAATTGCCGATTGCCCACACCTATAGGGCTGCCTATAGTCCTGACATCTCCCACCGCCAGTACGGACTCATGATCAAACAACAGCTTGCCCGTTTTAACCGTCTCGATTTGCTTGGCCAGCCCACCGCCCTGGAAAAACTCGAACGCCTCTCGGTCTGGCTGGGCCGTGATGTGTACGTGAAACGCGATGATTTGACGCCGCTGGCGATGGGCGGCAACAAGCTGCGCAAACTCGAATACCTGGCCGCCGATGCCCTGGCCCAGGGTGCCGATACATTGATCACGGCGGGTGCGCTTCAATCCAACCACGTACGACAGACCGCCGCCATTGCGGCCAAGCTTGGCCTGGGTTGTGTCGCGTTGCTGGAAAACCCTTTGGGCACCGACGACGCTAACTATGTGGGTAACGGCAATCGGCTGTTGCTCGATCTGTTCGATACCAAGGTCGAGTTGGTGGAAAACCTCGACAACGCCGACGAGCAATTGCAGGCGTTGGCTGATCGTCTGCGTAACAGCGGCAAGAAACCCTACCTTGTGCCGATTGGCGGCTCGAACGCATTGGGCGCTCTGGGTTACGTGCGTGCGGGGCTGGAACTGGCCGCGCAAATCAAGGACACCGGCCTGAAGTTCGCGGCCGTGGTCCTGGCTTCGGGCAGCGCCGGGACTCATAGCGGCCTGGCGGTGGCATTGAATGAAGTACTACCGGATTTGCCAGTGATCGGTGTCACGGTTTCCCGCAGCGATGAAGATCAGCGGCCGAAAGTTCAGGGTCTCGCCGAGCGCACTGCCGAACTGCTGGGCGTGAGGCTGCCGGCGAGTTTCAAGGTCGAGTTGTGGGATGAGTATTTCGGCCCGCGCTATGGCGAGCCGAATGCCGGGACACTGGCGGCGGTCAAGCTGCTGGCGAGTCAGGAAGGTTTGCTGCTGGACCCGGTTTACACCGGCAAGGCCATGGCCGGATTGCTCGACGGTATTGGGCGCGGGCGTTTCGATGAAGGGCCGATCATCTTCCTGCACACCGGTGGGGCGCCGGCGTTGTTTGCCTACACAAGCTTTTTGTAAAAAACCAAAGATCAAAAGATCGCAGCCTTTGTAGGAGCTGCCGAAGGCTGCGATCTTTCCAGCAGACACGCCATATCTCCAAAAAGAATATCAAACGCAACATTTATTATTTTATTATCTAAAGACCCCATCATATAGTCACGCCGCAGGCGAATTTGCCGAGAGACGCATAAGCTGCTTTAGGGCAGGATATCGCTGTCGTCCAAATCCCGATTTTGCCAACTTTCCTAAAAGCGTCTTCCATAAGAAAACACAGGGGCTTGTCATGAATTTTTCCGCACTACGTCGAAATCTGCTGGTGGGTTCGCTGGGCCTGGCGCTCAGTGCCGGCCTGTTGGGGCAGGCAGTTGCCGGTGAGCAGCTGCAAAAAATCAAAGACGCCGGCGTGATCAACGTCGGTTTGGAAGGCACCTACCCACCGTTCAGTTTCGTTGACGCCGACGGCAAACTGGCCGGCTTCGAAGTCGAGTTCTCCGAAGCCCTGGCCAAAAAGCTGGGTGTGAAGGTCAAACTGCAACCGACCAAATGGGACGGCATCCTCGCGGCGCTGGAATCCAAGCGCCTGGACGCGGTGATCAACCAGGTGACCATCTCCGAAGAGCGCAAGAAGAAGTACGACTTCTCCGAGCCGTACACCGTCTCCGGGATTCAGGCGCTGGTTCTGACCAAGAACAAAGACACCATCAAGACTGCCGATGACCTGGCCGGCAAGAAAGTCGGCGTGGGCCTTGGCACCAACTACGAGCAGTGGCTCAAGGACAACGAACCGAAAGCCATCATCAAGACCTACGACGATGATCCGACCAAGTTCCAGGATCTGCGCAACGGCCGCACCGACGCCATTCTGATCGACCGCCTCGCCGCACTGGAATACGCCAAGAAGGCCAAGGACACGGTCGCCGCCGGCAAAGCGTTCTCCCGCCAGGAAGCCGGCATTGCCCTGCGCAAAGGCGAGCCTGAATTGCTGGCCGCGGTGAACAAGGCGATCGACGAGCTGCGTGCCGACGGTACGTTGAAAAAGCTTTCGGAAAAATACTTCAGCGCTGACGTCACTCAATAATGGAAGCAGCTTTCCAACTCGCGCTGGATTCCGCGCCCTTCCTGCTGAAGGGCGCGTACTACACGGTCATCTTGAGCCTCGGCGGAATGTTCTTCGGCCTCGTGCTGGGCTTCGGCCTGGCACTGATGCGCCTGTCGCGCTTCAAGCTGGTGAGCTGGATCGCCCGCATCTACGTGTCGTTCTTTCGCGGCACGCCGTTGCTGGTGCAATTGTTCGTGATCTATTACGGCTTGCCGCAATTGGGCATGGAACTTGATCCAATTCCCGCGGCCATGATCGGCTTCTCGCTGAACATGGCCGCCTACGCCTGTGAAATCCTGCGCGCCGCGATCAGCTCCATCGAGCGCGGCCAGTGGGAAGCTGCCGCCAGTATCGGCATGACCCGCGCGCAGACCTTGCGCCGGGCCATCCTGCCGCAGGCGATGCGCACCGCATTGCCGCCGCTGGGCAACAGCTTTATTTCGCTGGTCAAGGACACCGCGCTGGCCGCCACCATTCAGGTGCCGGAGCTGTTCCGTCAGGCACAGTTGATCACCGCCCGCACCTTCGAAGTGTTCACCATGTATCTGGCCGCCGCACTGATCTACTGGATTCTTGCAACGATGCTTTCGCACCTGCAGAACCAGTTGGAAGCGCGGGTCAATCGGCACGACCAGGAGTCCTGACCCAATGATTGTCGTGGAAAAACTGACAAAGCAGTTCAAGGGTCAAGTGGTGCTCAACGGCATCGATCTGGAAGTGAAGGAAGGCGAAGTCGTGGCAATCATCGGGCCCAGCGGCTCGGGGAAAACCACGTTTCTGCGTTGCCTGAACTTTCTCGAAGAACCCACCAGCGGCCGGATCAAGGTCGGTGACATCGAGATCGATAGCAGCCGCCCGTTGAACCAGCAGCAGAGCCTGGTGCGGCGTTTACGCCAGCACGTCGGTTTCGTGTTCCAGAACTTCAACCTGTTCCCCCATCGCACCGCTCTGGAAAACGTTATCGAAGGGCCGATCGTGGTGAAAAAGATTCCACACGCCGAAGCCGTGGCCCTGGGTAAAAAGCTCTTGGCCAGGGTTGGTCTGGCGGGCAAGGAAGACGCGTACCCGCGTCGCCTTTCCGGTGGTCAGCAACAGCGTGTGGCGATTGCCCGGGCGCTGGCCATGGAACCTGAAGTGATCCTGTTCGATGAACCGACCTCGGCGCTCGATCCGGAGCTGGTGGGTGAAGTGCTGGCGACCATCCGCAGCCTCGCCGAGGAGAAGCGCACCATGGTCATCGTCACCCACGAAATGGGCTTTGCCCGGGACGTGGCGAACCGCGTGGTGTTTTTCGACAAGGGCGTGATCGTCGAGCAAGGCGAAGCCAAGGCGCTGTTTGCAAACCCGAAAGAAGAACGGACGAAACAGTTCCTCAGCAAGTTCCTGAATAACGCGCACAACTGAAACATCAACACTGACCAACTTCCACGGATGGAAGTGGCCTTTACCCCGCGACAGCAGCTGTCCCTCTCTGCACCTATTTAAACCCGATAGAATCTATATAAATTTCTGCCAGTGCGTGCGGTACATATATATATGTCCTGCAACAGATTCTCTCGCCTTAAATTCCAAAAATGGCCTACCAACAAAGGCCAAAGATCTCTTCTCAACCCCGCACAAAAGCACTAAAACCCACCGCAAAGTTCGACAGATCGCTGCAGCATATTAACTAACAACCGTAGGAGGTTTCTGAATAACAGAATATCCACCCCACAACTAACCAACTCTATTGACACTTACTCTTGCGCACTCTTATCTAGTCCCTCACAGGCGCCGAACATCATGTTCAATCATTATTCAAACGGCTAAATAGTTAACGGTTCTGTTGCTCGGTAATACACGCCTTTTGATCTTTCAGAAACGGACTTCGCTGCAAGACTTCAAGGAGAAACCCCATGACAAGCACCTCGAACAAACCCGAACTGGCGGCGCCAACCCTGGCGCAATCGCACAAGACCGGCATCAATCTCACCTCGGCGGCTCACCTGCTGATCGACGTGGCGCCCTACCCTGGCATGGATGAAGGCGACCTCATCGAACTGTTCTGGGACAGCTGCTACGTGGCCTCCAGAGTGCTGACCGGCCACGATATCGGCCAACCGGTTCAACTGCGCGTGCCGGAGAGCTTTATCGCCAATGGCACCTCGCGCATTCACTACCGGATCATGCAGGTCGGGCACGGGCCGACGTTATCGGCCACCCGACGAATACAGATCAAGCTCGACTGTCCAGGCGGCCACCCCTCTGTACTGTGTGGCGACGAAAACCAACGCCTGCAACCCGTGAGCATCCCCGAAGCCATTCGACGCCACGGGGTCAATCCGAACCAGATCAAACGCGGTGTTCCGTTGACCATCGAACCGTACCTGAACATGGCCGCCGACGACGAAATCACCCTGCGCTGGGGCGATGTGCGCATGGACCTGCCCCGTTTAAAACCAGATGACGTGGGCCAGCCGATTCAGGTCTGGGTGCCTCCGGCGATCATTCTCGAAGCCGGCGAAGACCTTCGGCTGGAAGTGACTTACTGCATTCTCGACCGAGTGGGCAATAACTCCCGCTGGGCGCCGGCCCGGATGCTGAAGATCGGCGGTGCCAATCCGTATCTGAAGGTCCGGCCCAGAGAAGAACTCAAGGCCGCCGAACCCCGCAAGCGCTGAGATCCGTGTAGCAGCTGCCGAGCCTGCGAGGCTGCGTTCGGCTGCGAAGCAGTCGTGAAATCAGACAACGCGGTGTTTCAGGAAGACCACGTGCTCAGGTTTGACGACTGCTGCGCAGCCGAACGCAGGCTTCGCCAGCTGCTACAGGGATATGTGTTGTGCCTTCTATGTATATTCCTAAAAGTTAGTTTATTAATTTTTTATGCGCGTTTAGGGTATATGCACCGGACCACCGGACATTCTTGTTTTTAGTTCGCCGCCACCCTCGCGGCGACCCATGAGATGTGAGGTAGGTATGGTCCGGAACACAATCACCCCAGTGCAGATCGCCAGGGCATTGCGTGCAGCCAAGGAGCGGCACTGATGTCCAGTCTGGCAGATGCAATCGTTCAGAGTGATCTGGACATCGCCCCGTTGTTGTTGCCCGCACAGGTTTTGCGCAACGACGCTCAAGCCATCAAGGCCGCCCATGAGCTGGCGCAAGTCGCCCGCCTGCAAGCGGCCAAACGCGATCAGCAGCGCAAGTTGCCATGGGCGGAAATCGAACAGTTCACCCGCAGCGGTCTGGGCAGCATTGCCATCCCGCGCGAGTACGGTGGCCCGCAGGTTTCGTTCGTGACCATTGCCGACGTCTTCGCGATCATTTCCGCCGCGGACCCGGCACTGGGACAGATCCCGCAGAACCAGTTCGGCATTCTCAATCTGGTGCTCGGCAGCGCCACCGAAACGCAGAAAAAACAGCTGTTCAAAAGCGTGCTCGAAGGCTGGCGCATCGGTAACGCAGGGCCTGAGCGCGGCACCAAAAACACCCTTGAACTCAAGGCGCGGATCACGGCTGATGGCGATGGTTTTGTCATCAATGGCCAGAAGTTCTACTCCACCGGCGCGCTGTTCGCTCACTGGGTTGCAGTCAAAGCGCTGAACGACGAAGGCAAGCAAGTACTGGCCTTCGTTCGCCGTGGCACGCCCGGTTTGCGCATCGTCGATGACTGGTCGGGCTTCGGCCAACGCACCACCGCCAGCGGCACTGTTTTGCTCAACAACGTGCGGGTCGACGCCGAGCTGGTGGTGGATAACTGGAAGATCAACGACACGCCGAACATCCAGGGCGCGGTGTCGCAGCTGATTCAAGCGGCCATTGATGCCGGTATCGCGCGTGGCGCCATCGACGACGCTATCGCGTTCGTGAAAACCCGCGCGCGGCCATGGATCGACGCCAAGGTCGAACGCGCCAGCGATGACCTCTACGTGATTGCCGACATCGGCAAACTGAAAATTGAACTGCACGCCGCCGAAGCGCTGTTGCGCAAGGCCGGGCACGTGCTCGATCAGGTCAACGCCGTGCCGCTCACCGCCGAGTCCGCTGCCCGCGCTTCGATTGCCGTGGCGGAAGCCAAAGTGCTGACCACCGAGATTTCGCTGCTGGCCAGCGAAAAGCTTTTCGAGCTGGCCGGCAGCCGCGCCACCCTCGCCGAATTCAACCTCGACCGCCACTGGCGCAATGCCCGCGTACACACGCTGCACGACCCGGTGCGCTGGAAATATCACGCCGTCGGTGCTTACCACCTGAACGGCACATTGCCCGCTCGCCACTCCTGGATTTAACGACCAGAACATTTTTGATCAGATCTCTGGAGAAACACATGACAAGTTCTCACCACGTCGCGGTCATCACCAGCGATGAACAAGCCCTGATCGTCGCCAGTGACCTGGCCGAAGACTTCAGACGCGACAGCGCCCTGCGCGACCGCGAACGCCGGTTGCCGTACCCGGAACTGGAAGTGTTTTCCCGTTCGGGCCTTTGGGGCATCAGCGTGCCCAAGGCGTACGGCGGTGCCGGGGTGTCCAATGTCACCCTGGCCAAAGTGATCGCACTGATTGCCCAGGCCGACGGTTCCCTCGGTCAAATCCCGCAGAACCATTTCTATGCCCTTGAAGTGCTGCGGGTGAATGGCAGCGAAGCGCAGAAAAAACACCTGTATGCCGAAGTGTTGGCCGGCCAGCGTTTCGGCAATGCCCTGGCAGAACTCGGTACCAAAACCGCCCACGACCGCGTCACCAGCCTGAAGCACGACGGTGATGGTTATCGCATCAATGGCCGCAAGTTCTACGCCACGGGCGCGATTTACGCCCAGCGCATCCCGACCTCGGTGGTGGATGAAAACGGCGTGCAGCAATTGGCGTTCGTCCCGCGCGACAGCAAAGGTTTGACGGTCATCGATGACTGGAGCGGCTTCGGCCAGCGCACCACCGGCAGCGGTTCGGTGGTGTTTGAAGACGTCTACGTCGCGGCCGAAGACGTGATCCCCTTTCAAAGTGCTTTCGAGCGTCCGACCACCGTCGGCCCGCTGGCGCAGATTCTCCACGCCGCCATCGACACCGGCATCGCCCGTGCCGCCTACGAAGATGCGTTGCATTTCGTGCGTACCAAAACCCGGCCGTGGATCGATTCCGGTAATGACAAAGCCACTCAAGACCCGCTGACCCTCAAGAGCTTCGGCCACTTGAGCATTCGCCTGCACGCCGCCGAAGCACTGCTGGAACGCTCCGGTGAATACCTCGACAAGGCTCAGGCCGAAGCCAACGCCGAGACCGTCGCTGCCGCGTCGATTGCCGTCGCCGAAGCCCGCGCCATCAGCACTGAAATTTCCCTCGCCGCTGGCAGCACGTTGTTCGAGCTGGCCGGCAGCCAGGCGACCCTGACCGAACACGGCCTGGATCGCCACTGGCGCAACGCTCGGGTGCACACCCTGCACGACCCGGTGCGCTGGAAGTATCACGCCGTCGGCAATTACTACCTCAACGATGAAAACCCGCCGCTGCGGGGGACCATTTGATGGCTGAAGGGAAAAAGAAGATCCTGCTCAACGCGTTCAACATGAACTGCATCGGGCACATCAACCATGGCCTGTGGACGCATCCACGGGACAATTCCACCCAATACAAGACCATCGAATACTGGACCGAGCTGGCGCAACTGCTGGAGCGTGGGCTGTTCGACGGTTTGTTCATCGCCGATATCGTCGGGGTCTATGACGTCTACCAGAACTCGGTGGATGTGCCGCTGAAAGAGTCGATCCAGTTACCCGTCAACGACCCCCTGTTGCTCGTTTCAGCAATGGCTGCCGTCACCAAAAACCTTGGCTTCGGCCTGACCGCCAACCTCACCTACGAACCGCCGTACCTGTTCGCCCGACGCCTGTCGACCCTCGATCATTTGAGCCGTGGTCGGGTCGGTTGGAACATCGTCACTGGCTACCTCGACAGCGCCGCTAAAGCCATGGGCCTGAGCGAACAGGTCGAACATGACCGTCGTTACGACCAGGCCGATGAATACCTCGAAGTGCTCTACAAACTCTGGGAAGGCAGCTGGGAAAACGACGCGGTGCTCAACGATCCGCAGCAGCGTATCTATGCTGCGCCTGAGAAAGTGCACAAGGTCGAGCACAAGGGCGAGTTCTATCAGGTCGAGGGTTATCACCTCTGCGAGCCTTCACCGCAGCGTACGCCGGTGCTGTTTCAGGCCGGCAGTTCGGAGCGCGGATTGCAGTTCGCCGGGCGCCACGCCGAGTGCGTGTTCATCAGCGGCCAGAACAAACCGTCGACCAAGGTCCAGGTGGACAAGGTCCGCGCCAGCGCCGTCGAGGCCGGGCGCAATCCCGAGGACATCAAGGTGTTCATGGGGCTGAACGTGATTGTCGGCGCCACCGAAGCGCTCGCCTGGGCCAAGCACGCCGAGTACTTGAGCTATGCCAGTGCCGAGGCCGGCGTGGCGCATTTTTCGGCGTCGACCGGGATCGATTTTTCCGAGTACGCGATCGACGAACCGATCCAGTACGTGAAGAGCAACGCGATCCAGTCGGCAACCAAGAACCTGCAAAACAACGACTGGACCCGGCGCAAATTGCTCGAGCAACACGCGCTCGGTGGTCGCTACATCACGGTCGTTGGCTCGCCAGAACAGGTGGCGGATGAGCTGGAATCGTGGATCGCCGAAACCGGGCTGGATGGCTTCAACCTGACGCGAATTGTCACACCGGAAAGCTATGTGGATTTCATTGAACTGGTGATTCCGCAGTTGCAGCGTCGTGGGTCGTACAAGACCGCCTACGACAGCGGCAGCCTGCGGGAAAAGCTGTTTCAAGGTGAGGCGCATTTGCCACCTCAACACACCGGATCGGTTTACCGGCGCTAAAAGCTTCGCGAGCAAGCCCGCTCCCACAGTGGATCTTCGGTGTTCACACAATCCCTGTGGGAGCGGGCTTGCTCGCGAAGAGGCCTTATCAAACACCCCAAATTTATGCACTGACTGGAAAAACCACCATGACCAAGAAACTTTTAACTCACCCAGTCAAAGCACTGGCCCTGGCCCTCGGCCTCTTCAGCTCCGCCACTTTCGCCGCTGACGCACCACTGAAAGTCGGCACCACCGCCGCCTTCGCCATTCCGCTGGAAGCGGCGGTAGAAGAAGCCAACAAGCAAGGCTTGAAAGTCGAGCTCGTGGAGTTCAGCGACTGGATCGCCCCCAACGTCAGCCTCGCCGCCGGCGACATCGACGTGAACTACTTCCAGCACGTCCCGTTTTTGGAAAACGCCAAGGCCGCCGCCGGTTTTGACCTGGTACCGTTTGCACCGGGGATCATCAACAACGTCGGCCTCTACTCGAAGCAATACAAAAGCTTCGACGAGCTGCCGGAAGGCGCCAGCGTGGCCATCGCCAATGACCCGATCAACAGCGGGCGCGGCCTGCAACTGCTGGCCAAGGCCGGGCTAATCACCCTCAAACCGGGTGTCGGCTACAAGGCCACTGAAGAAGACATTATCGCCAACCCGAAGAAAATAAAGATTCTCCAGGTCGAAGCCGTGCAACTGGTGCGCGCCTATGACGACGCCGATCTGGTCCAGGGTTACCCGGCCTACATCCGCCTGTCGAAGACCTTCGATGCCGGCTCTGCCCTGCTGTTCGACGGCCTCGATCACAAGGAATACGTGATCCAGTTCGTGATCCAGCCAAAAAGCAAAACTGACCCGCGTCTGATCAAATTCGTCGACATCTACCAGCATTCACCCGTCGTTCGTGCAGCCCTGGATAAAGCCCACGGCAAGCTCTATCAAGCCGGCTGGGAAAGCTGAGCATGACGGCCGCCACCCAACGGCAACTGGAAATTCCAGAGCCCCACAACGCTGAACAGACCGAACTCCATCCGCAGCTCAACCGCGCTCACGTGCGTTTCATCGGCCTGGGCAAAACCTACAACGGCCAGCAAGGTCCGGTGGCCGCGCTGCACGGTATCGACCTGGCGATCCAGCGCGGTGAAGTGTTCGGCATTATCGGCCGCAGCGGCGCCGGCAAGTCGTCGCTGATCCGCACCATCAACCGCCTCGAACAACCGAGCACCGGCCGCGTGCTGATTGATCAAGTGGACATCGGCGAGTTCGATGAAGACCGCCTGGTGGCGCTGCGCCGACGGATCGGCATGATCTTCCAGCACTTCAATTTGATGTCGGCCAAGACGGTTTGGCAGAACGTCGAATTGCCGCTGAAAGTCGCCGGCGTGCCCAAGGAAAAACGCGAGCAGAAGGTTCGTGAGCTGCTGGAACTGGTGGGCCTGCAAGCGAAACACAAGGCCTACCCGGCGCAGCTGTCCGGCGGACAGAAACAGCGCGTCGGCATCGCCCGCGCGTTGGTGCACGACCCGGCCATTCTGCTGTGCGACGAAGCCACGTCGGCGCTGGACCCGGAGACCACACAATCGATCCTCGGCCTGCTGCGCGAGATCAATCAGCGCCTGGGCCTGACCATCGTGCTGATCACTCACGAGATGGCGGTGATCCGCGATATCTGTGATCGAGTGGTCGTCCTGGAACACGGGCGAATCGTCGAGCAAGGGCCGGTCTGGGAAGTCTTTGGCAACCCGCAGCACGAGGTCAGCAAAACTTTGCTGGCGCCCTTGCAACATGCGCTGCCGCAAGAGCTGCAGAGCCGTCTCCAGGCTCAACCACAGTCTTCGGACGCCGCCGTGGTGCTGCGTCTGCAATTCACCGGCAGCGCCACGGACGAACCGGATCTGGCGGCGCTGTTCGCCGCCCTCGGTGGTCGTGTGCGCTTGCTGCAAGGTGGCGTGGAACGGATTCAGGGCCATGCCCTCGGGCAACTGCTGCTGGCGGTGACCGGCTCGTCTCTCGACGCAGAGGAATTGCGTCAACGCGCCGGCCACTGGGCGCAACAGGTGGAGGTGCTGGGTTATGTGGTTTGATCGCTTGCTGCAAGGCTTCATCGACACATTTTTGATGGTCGGCGTGTCGTCGCTGATCGCGCTGCTGGCGGGCATTCCGCTCGCGGTGATTCTGGTCACCAGCACCAAGGGCGGCATCTACGAAGCGCCGGCGCTGAACCGTGCGTTGGGTGCGTTCGTGAACCTGTTCCGTTCCATTCCGTTTTTGATTTTGATGGTGGCGCTGATTCCGTTTACCCGGTTGATCGTCGGGACCACGTATGGCGTCTGGGCCGCCGTGGTGCCGCTGACCATTGCCGCCACACCGTTCTTCGCACGCATCGCCGAAGTCAGTTTGCGCGAGGTCGATTACGGGTTGATCGAAGCGGCGCAAGCGATGGGTTGCCGGCGCTGGCACATTGTGTGGCATGTGCTGTTGCCTGAGGCGCTGCCGGGGATTGTCGGGGGGTTCACCATCACGCTGGTGACCATGATCAACTCGTCGGCCATGGCCGGGGCGATTGGTGCGGGCGGGCTGGGCGACATTGCTTATCGGTATGGGTATCAGCGGTTTGATAGCCAGATCATGTTGACGGTGATTGTGTTGCTGGTGGTGTTGGTGGCGATGATTCAACTGGGTGGGGATCGGTTGGCTCGGGGGTTGAACAAGCGTTGAAAGCAGATCAAAAGATCGCAGCCTGCGGCAGCTCCTACAGGGTTTGGCGTTGACGCGGAATTCGCGGCCGGCGCGATCCCTGTAGGAGCTGCCGAAGGCTGCGATCTTGGCGGTAGGAAATTCACTACAAAAAGGGAAGTTTTCTCACAGGGAAATCAGCACTCCTACAAGGCTAATCCCTTTCTTTTGCAGGACGTTTTCTAGATGATTCCGCACGCTTGCGCCGGTAGATTCTCGTGGCTAGTCTCCGTCCGTCACTGCTCATCAGTGATCGGGTTTAGTAGCCCGGTTCAATAGGTGCATAGCATTTCATGCTCAGGTTCGGCAGTTTTGTCGAAGGCTGAATATGGTGGCTGTGCGTGGGGCATCTTCGGGTGCACCGGTTTTCCTATTGACCGGCCTACTAACCTGCGTACAGCCGCCACCCATCGTTTAGTAGGCGAAAAGTGACGGCTCCCGTGCAGCAATAGGAGCAACACAAATGAAAAGGCCAGTCCCCGATCCACCTCCCGAAACATCCACCAACGACAAACCCGCCGACGAACCGCCTAGAGACCGTTCAGCGCTTTATCGTGCGATCGATTTTTACCTCACCGGCGAACAGCCCACCGCGCCGGATGAGCTGCGGTTCTACAACGTCAGCAAAGACGTGAGCTTCGAAGACACTCAACTCTACATAGCCGATCTGCTGCGCTGTGCCTCGGTCTCGGCATATCAGTGCGGTGACCACCTCAAAGGTGCCGACCGGGCCATGGTGTTTTCCATCTGGCATTTGCTGGAGATCGCCAAGGCGATGGTTGATCGGTCCATTGAGTGTCTGGGGATGAAGCAGGGCTGAGTCTGGCTTTGGTCATCAGTCTTCAGTGATATCGCCTTCGCGAGCAAGCCCGCTCCCACAGTTGATTGTCAGCGAACACACAATTTGTGTACGGCGCGATTCAGTGTGGGAGCGGGCTTGCTCGCGAATGGCTGCGAAGCAGCCACCAGCCTCTTGGCGTATATTCGGCGAATCCCAATTACCTGCGCAGCCGACCATGAAACAAACCCCCGACGACCTCCAGCAGATCACCTCCACCACCCTGGGCCATTACAACTCGGTGGCCGAAGGTTTTCGCGAAGGGACTCGCGATCACGATGTCAGCCAGAACATCGATGCGCTGTTGCGGCACATTCAGGGCGAGGCGCCGTTCAGCATTCTCGACTTCGGCTGTGGTCCCGGGCGCGATTTGCAAACGTTCACGCGCATGGGGCACACGGCTGTCGGGCTGGATGGCTCGGAGAAGTTCGCGCAGATGGCTCGGGAGGACAGTGGTTGTGAGGTGTGGCAGCAGGACTTCCTGAAGCTTGATCTGCCGGATGAGCGTTTCGACGGGATTTTTGCCAATGCGGTGCTGTTTCATATTCCGCGCCAGGAATTGCCCCGGGTGTTGAAGCAATTGCGCGGTGCATTGAAGCCGGGGGGTGTGTTGTTCAGCTCCAATCCCCGGGGTGAGAATCAGGAGGGGTGGAATGGGCCGCGTTATGGGGCCTACCACGATTTGCAGGCGTGGCAGGCACTGCTGACCGACGCCGGGTTTGTGGAGCTGGAGCATTACTACCGGCCTGCGGGGCTGCCGCGGGAGCAGCAGCCTTGGTTGGCGAGTGTTTGGCGCAAAGTTTAAGGAACAGACGTTAGCGGTGTTTGTACTGGCGCCTTCGCGAGCAAGCCCGCTCCCACAGGGAGCCGGGTTGGCCTGAACAACTCGGTCAACTGTGGGAGCGGGCTTGCTCGCGAATAGAGCGCGCAGCGCTCGCCTTTAGGCAGCCCCTTTCTTCGGTTCACGGATCTTGTACCAGGCCACATAAAGCGCCGGCAAAAACAGCAACGTCAGCAACGTCGCAATAATGATCCCGCCAATCATCGCGTACGCCATCGGCCCCCAGAACACTTCCCGTGCAATCGGGATCATCCCCAGGCTCGCCGCCGCGGCCGTCAGCAGAATCGGTCGACGACGATGCTCCGTGGCTTGCACCACGGCGTCCCACGGTGAAAGGCCCTCCTTCTCCAACGCGTCGATCTGGGTGACCAGAATCACCGAGTTGCGGATGATGATGCCGATCAACGCGAGGATCCCCAGGATCGCCACAAAGCCCATGGGCGTGCCCGTCGGGATCAGCGCCAGCACCACGCCGATCAGCCCGAGCGGCGCGACGCTGGCCACCAGGAATAGTTTCTGCACGCTGTGCAACTGGATCATCAGGAACGTCGCCATCAAAAACAGCATCAACGGCACCACCTTGGCAATCGGCCCCTGGGCCTTGCCGCTTTCCTCCACCGTGCCGCCGGTGGCGACCTTGTAGCCGACTGGCAGCGTGGCGGCGAATTTGTCGATGTCCGGTTTGAGCTGTTTCACCAGGTCGGTCGGCTGAATCTCATCACGCACGGCGGCCTTGATGGTGATCGTCGGCTTACGGTCACGGCGCCAGACCAGGGGTTGCTCAAGTTCATAGCGCACGGTGGCGAAGGCCAGCAATGGAATAGACGTCCCGCTCGGCGTGACGATTTGCAGGTTCTGCAGGGTTTCAGGCGTGCCCCGTTCCGCGTCTTCAGCGCGGCCGACGACGTTGATCAAATAAATATCGTCATCGACCTGCGTCACCGGCGCGCCGACGACGATGCTGTTCATCAGGTTCGCCACGTCTTCCGACGACAGGCCCAATTGCCGGGCCTTGTCCTGAGCGATGTCGACACGCAGGACTTTGCCCGGCTCGTTCCAGTCGTAAATGATCTCGCCGATGTGCGGGTTTTTATCCAGTTCGCTGGCCAGGGCAATCGCGTGTTTGCGCACTTGATCAATGTCCTTGCCGCTGACCCGGTACTGAATCGGTCGGCCCACCGGCGGCCCCATTTCCAGCGCCTGAACGTAACTGCCAATGCCGACGAAGTCTTTGCGCAGCCGCTCACGCAAGCGCTGGCTCAGGGCCTCGCGTGACGCCAGGCCTTTGCTGACAATGATCAATTGCGCGTAGTACGGGTTCTGTAATTGCTGGTCGAGGGGCAGGTAGAAACGGATCGCACCTTCGCCAATGTACGTACTCCAGCGCACGATGTCCGGGTCACCCTTGAGCGTCGCTTCGAGCTTGTCCACAGCCTTGCGCGTCTCGGCGATCGAGGCGTTTTGTGGCAGGTTCAGGTCGACGAGAATTTCCGGGCGGTCTGAAGACGGAAAGAACTGGTTCTGCACAAACTGCATGGAAAACACCGACGCCACGAACAACGCGATCGTAATCCCGATGGCCCACCAGCGATTGCGCATGGCCCACAGCATCCCGCCATTGAACACCCGACCGATGCGACCCGGTTCTGCCGAGTGAGGCTTCACGTTGGTGCTAAGGATGTGCACGCCGATCACCGGGGCGAACAGCACCGCGACCACCCACGACACGATCATCGCCACGGCAATCACCGCGAACAGGGTGAAGGTGTACTCGCCCGCAGAACTGGCGTTGAGCCCGATGGGCACAAACCCGGCGACAGTCACGAGGGTGCCGGTCAGCATCGGGAACGCGGTCGAGGTGTAGGCGAATGTTGCCGCCTGCTCTTTGGTTTCGCCCATCTCCAGGCGCGTCACCATCATCTCGACCGTGATCATCGCGTCGTCGACCAACAGGCCGAGGGCAATGATCAATGCGCCAAGAGAGATCCGTTGCATGGTGATGCCGCTGTATTCCATGAAGACGAAAACCATCGCCAGCACCAGCGGAATGGAGCACGCCACCACCAGGCCGGCACGCACGCCGAGGCTGATGAAGCTGACAATCAGCACGATCACCACTGCCTCGAACAGCGCACTGGTGAAGCCACCGACAGCCTTTTCCACCACCTCGGCCTGGTCGGAAACGTTGTGCACGCCGACGCCCACCGGCAGGTCAGCTGTAAGGTCGGTCATGCGTTGGTGCAACGCTTTGCCGAACACTTGGATGTTGCCACCCTTTTTCATAGCAATGGCCAGGCCGATGGCCGGGTGGCCATTGAAGCGAAACTCCGGTGTCGCCGGGTCGACATAGCCACGGCTGATGTCGGCGACGTCGGCCAGACGATAGAAACGATCGTTGAGCCGCAGGTTGACGTTGGCCAGGTCTTTCTCGGACGCAAACTGCCCGGAGGTGCGGACGGAAATCCGCTCGGGACCGGCTTCGATGACCCCGGCCGGCGTCACGGCATTCTGCGATTGCAGGCTCTGCACCACCTGGCGCTGATCGATGCCCAGTGCCGCCAGTTTTCGGGTAGAGAAATTCAGGTAGAGGACTTCATCCTGCTCGCCCACCATCTCGACTTTGCCCAGCCCCGGGACGTCACGAACTTCGGCGCGAACCTGTTCCACGTAGTCACGCAACTGACGCATCGACAAGCCGTCAGCGGTAAAGGCGTACACCGAACCGAAGACGTCACCGAATTCGTCGTTGAACCCCGGCCCTTGCAGGCCTTTGGGGAAGTCGCCGCGGATGTCGTTGATCTTCTTGCGCACCTGGTACCAGATTTCCGGGATGTCCTTGGCGCTGGTGGTGTCGCGCAGGTACACGAAGACCGTGGATTCACCGGGGCGCGTATAGCTTTTCACATAGTCGAGCGAGTCGAGCTCTTCGAGTTTTTTCTCGATGCGGTCGGTCACCTGCTTGAGGGTTTCTTCCTGGGTCGCGCCCGGCCAGCGCGTCTGAATCACCATGGTTTTGATGGTGAACGAGGGGTCCTCCTCGCGACCCAGGTTCATGTACGAGAACACGCCCATCAACAGCGCGACGAACATCAAATACCAGACAAACGACTGATGCTTGAGGGCCCATTCGGATAAATTGAAACTCCCTTTCATTGTGGGCTGTCCTCGTCGCTTTTCACTTTCTGCCCCGGTTTGAGGCTGTTGACACCGGCGCTGACCACCCGCTCACCGGACTTCACGCCATCGGCCAGAACGACCGTGCTGTCCGTGCGACTGATGAGGCTGACGTCTCGCGGTGAAACGGTTTGCGTCTGTGGATCGATGACCCAAATCCGGGTTTTCCCATCGACCTCCTCCAGCACGCTCAGGGGCAATTCGATACGCGGCTTGATCGCCGAGCGCAGGGTCACGCTGATCGCTGTACCCAGGCGAAAGCCTGCAGGCGTATCGGCAAGGGTCAGACGGGCCCGGCGGGTACGGGTCGCGCTTTGGGCCTGGGGTTCGATTTCGCGAACAATGGCCGTGGTGGTGATGTTCGGGGCCAATTGCACCGCGACCTCAAACACCACGTCCGCCGGCAGCTGGTCGACCAGGGTGTCGGGCAGGTCGATCACCGCTTCCTTGATGTCCGGCTGCGCCAGGGTCACCACTTGCTGACCTGCGGTGACGACTTGCCCGGCTTCAGCGTTCCACGCCGTGACAATGGCTTTGTGATCGGTGCGCAGCTCAACATAGTTAAGTTGGTCCCTGGCCTGGCTGAGCGAGGCCCGGGCCTGATCGAGGGAGGCCTGGGTAGTTTTCAGGTCAGTCTGGGCGACATCCAGTTGCGCTTGGGCACCGACCCCGCGATCGAACAACTCCTGCTGACGCCTGGCGTTGGCCTGGGCGTTGATGAACTGCGCCTCGATGCGCGCCAGATCACCCTCAGCCGAGCGCAGTTGGTTCTGTTGGTCTGTGGGATCGAGCGTGGCGAGCAAGGCACCTTTGTCGACTTCGGCACCGACGTCGACGTTGCGACTGGCAATGCGTCCCGGCACCCGGAAACCGACATTGCTTTCATAGCGGGCCTGGATGCTGCCGGCGAAGCGCCCCAGATTTTCTTCGTCCAGGGCCTGCACCTTGATGGACAACACCGGACGTACCGGCTCCGGGGGTGGTTCTTTCTTCGAGCAGGCCACCAGCATCACACCGGCGAACACCAGTAACAGACGCTTCATGGCTGGGCTCCTGCGCTTAAATCCTTGTAGGTATTTTCGGCAATTTCCACTGCCACGCCGGGGTGCAGCAACTGGCCGCCAGCGATGACGACTTTTTCGCCACCCTCAAGACCGCCACTGATGATGACTTTGCCGGTCAGGTAACGGCCGACGGTGACAGAATGCAGTTGCGCCTTGCCGTCGCCGTCCACCAGCCACACGGCGGGTTCACTGATGTTTTTGGTCAGCGCCGACCAGGGCAGTTCCACCGCAGACTTGCCCGGTGTCTTCGCCGTCGCACTGACCACCGAGCCGAGTTGCATACCTTCCGGCAGACCGTTAAGGCTGACTTTGACCTGCACCGTTCCGGTTTGCGCGGAAACGGCGGGGGTGATTTCCCGGACAGTGCCGGTGGTTTTGATGGCCGGGTTATCGAGCAGGCTGACCACCACTGTTTTGTCCACTGGCGGCTCGGCCAGCAGCGATTCGTAGACATTGAATACGGCGTCGCGCTCACCGTCCCGGGCCAGGCTGAAAATCGGCACGGTGGCCTGTACCACTTGGCCGACTTCGGCCTGGCGCGCGGTAATAACGCCCGGCGCGTCGGTCATCAACGCGGTGTAGCTCAGCTGTTCACGGGCGTTGGCCAATTGCGCCTGGGCCGCCGTCAGGGCGCTTTGGCTACTGCGCAAGGCGGCTTGAGCGGCGTCGTATTCGCTTTGGCTGGTGTAGCCCTTGGGCAGGAGTTTTTGCTGGCGAACGAAAGCGGCTGCGTACTGTTTGACCCGCGCCTGCTCGGCGACAACCTGAGCCTGGGCCGAATCAACGTTGGTTTGCAGGTCCTTGGGATCGAGTTTGGCGAGCACTTGCCCGGCCGACACCCGGGCGCCGACATCGACCGTGCGCTGGATGATCTTGCCGCCGACGCGGAACGACAGTTCGGTCTGGACTCGCGCTTGTACATCACCTGTGAGTGTCACGGACGCGGCGTAATCAGCCGATTTGACCTCTTGTACAAAAACCCGTGGACGGTCCTTTTCGACTTGGGGTTTGTCACCGCAAGCGGTGAGCAAAGCCAAGAGGCTCAAGCCAACCGCTACTTTCAATCCGGGACCAGCCATGCAGACTCCTTTGCGTTGTATGGGCGTACCAGTGACGATACGACTGAGAGCGTAGAACAGGGTTCCAAGGGTGCAGCTAACGGCTTCAAATTAAGCGATCACGCCGCAATCCTTGTAGCAGCTGGCGAAGCCTGCGTCCGGCTGCGCAGCAGTCGTAAAATCAGCGCTCGCGGTGCATCAGGCAGACCGTGCAAGCCGGATTTACGACTGCTGCGCAGCCGGACGTAGGCTTCGCCAGCTGCTACAGGGGGGTAACACCTTGGCCCCGACAATAAGGCAAACTGGCGGACCATGCAGCAGGAAGCTTCCCATGCTCAAAACCCTCGCGGTGGCCAATTACCGCTCGATCAATAAATTGGTGATCCCGCTGGGTCGGTTGAACCTGATCACCGGGCCCAACGGCAGTGGCAAGTCCAACCTCTACCGCGCGTTGCGCCTGCTGGCGGAAACCGCCCAGGGTGGTGTGGTCAATGCCGTGGCCCGGGAGGGTGGGCTGGATTCGACGTTCTGGGCCGGACCGGAAAACATCAGCCGACGCATGCGTAGCGGCGAAGTCCCGATCGAAGCAACGGTAAGACAGGGGGTAAAGCGTCTGCGCCTGGGGTTTGCCGGGGATGACTTCGGTTACTCGATCAGTCTGGGGCTACCCGAATCCAACGGCCATTTCATGCTACCCGGGCACACTTCACCCATTCCGTCACGTTTCAGCCTCGACCCGCAAATCAAGCGCGAATGCCTCTGGGCCGGGCCGTTCTATCGTCCAGCGAGCCTGCTGGTGGATCGCGACGGCCCGATGATCCGCGCCCGAGCCAACCGCAGCTGGGACGTGCTGGCTCAGCACACGCCAACTTTTGACAGTCTGTTCGATCAAGTCGGCAGCTTGCGTACCTCGCCGGAGGTACTGGAGATGCGCGAGTTCATCCGCCGCTGGCGCTTCTACGATCACTTTCGCAGTGATGCCGATGCCCCGGTGCGGCAGCCACAACTGGGCACCCGCACACCGGTTCTGCACCACGACGGCAGGGATCTGGCGGCGGCGCTGCAGACCATCATCGAAATCGGCGACCCCGAGGCATTGCAAGCCGCGATCAGTGACGCGTTCCCCGGCGCACGACTGCACATCGAACCGCTGGCCGGTGGACGTTTTTCCATCGAGTTTTATCAGGAAGGATTGTTGCGGCCGTTGTCGGCAGCCGAGTTGTCGGACGGCACATTGCGCTATCTGCTGCTGGTGGCGGCACTGCTGACGCCACGGCCACCGACTCTGATGGTGCTGAACGAGCCGGAAACCAGCCTGCACCCGGACCTGTTACCGGCGTTGGCGCGGTTGATTATCCGGGCGTCGGAGCAGTGTCAGGTGTGGGTGGTTTCTCATGCGCGGAGATTGATTTCGGCGTTGCAGGAGGATCTGGAATGCAACTGCATTGTGCTGGAGAAAAACTTCGGCCAGACCGGGGTCGTCGGGCAGCGGTTGCTGGATGAGCCGGCGTGGTATTGGCCGGATTAAGATCAAAAGCAAAAGATCGCAGCCTTCGGCAGCTCCTACACGGGTATGCGTACACTCTGTAGGAGCTGCCGAAGGCTGCGATCTTTTAACGGCCACCCAAATATTGAGAACAATCACCCGTGCCAAATACCGTTAAAGCCTATTGATATCACGCAAAAAGCCATCCTGCAGATTTGCCGAGGCGACGGAAGACGGCTATTTTCCTTTGAGCTGTAGGAGGGATCTTTTTTTCAGAACGCCCCTCCAAGGACGTACAGCTTTTGGCCAGACTCCCCGGCCGAACCCTCACAAGGAAGAGAAAATGGCTGACGTAAAAGTGCAGCAACGGATGAATCCGCAGGACATCGTGAAGTGGCTGATAGCGTTACGCAGGGCGTTGAAGACCCGGGTGACCTAAAGCAAAAGATCGCAGCCTTCGGCAGCTCCTACAGGGTGTATGCATGCCCCTGTAGGAGCTGCCGAAGGCTGCGATCTTTTGCTTTTCCGGGCGCAATAAAAAACGCCGACGCTATCGAAAGCCGTCGGCGTTTGAAACCTTGAAGAGGTTTACCTCGCGAATCAGAACGCCGGCAGTACCGCGCCGCTGTACTTCTTCTCGATGAATGCTTTCACTTCAGGACTGGTCAAGGCTTTGGCCAGTTTCTGGATCGCAACGCTGTCCTTGTTGTCCGGACGAGCCACCAGGAAGTTCACATAAGGCGAATCGGCACCTTCGATCACCAGCGCATCTTTGGCCGGGTTCAGGCCTGCTTCCAACGCGTAGTTGGTGTTGATCATGTCCAGGTCGACCTGGTCCAGAACACGCGGCAGCATGGCCGATTCCAGTTCCTTGAACTTGAAGTTGTGCGGGTTCTTGGCGATGTCTTTCGGGGTAGCCAGGGCGTTTTTCGGGTCTTTCAACTCAATCAGACCAGCCTTCTGCAACAGGATCAGGGCACGGCCGCTGTTGCTGCCTTCGTTCGGAATCGCGATGGTCGCGCCGTCTTTCAGTTCAGCCAGGGTTTTGATTTTCTTCGAGTAGCCACCGAAAGGTTCAACGTGCACACCGATCACGGTGACCAGGTTAGTGCCTTTGCCTTCGTTAAAGCTTTTCAGGTACGGCAGGGTCTGGAAGTAGTTGGCATCCAGACGCTTCTGGTCGACCTGCACGTTCGGCTGAACGTAGTCGGTGAAGACTTTGATTTCCAGGTCCACGCCTTCTTTGGCGAGGGTGGGTTTGATCAGTTCCAGAATCTCGGCGTGTGGGATTGGGGTCGCCGCAACCACCAGTTTCTCACCCGCCTGGGCCAGGCCGGCAGTCAGGGCAGCCGCCAATGCGGTGAACAACAGAACCTTTTTCATGCAGTGTCCTTATCAAAATCACGGTCGTCATCGACGACGGCTTCAAGTACGTGTGCCAGTGAAGTGCTATCGCTGGCGTGACGCGGACAATACCGGGATTTTTTATTCCCGAATAATATCTTTTATTCACTTTCATATTCCATTTTGCTCATACAACTCCAACCCTGTAGGAGCGAGCTTGCTCGCGAGGGGCGTAAGGACAACGCGTACATTCAGAAAGCCGCGTCATCGTTGACGTCCATCGCGAGCAAGCTCGCTCCTACAAGTAGATGTTTCAGCGCTGCTTTCTCTGTGGCGGTGCCTTTACTGAGAATCTGCTTCAGTTGCTGCTCGATCTGCACTAACGGCGCAGCCGCCTCAAGCAAATTCAAATGTTCCGGCAGAATCTCGTCGCCGCTACTCACCAATAAGGCAAAGTGAATAACGTTTTCCAACTCACGGGTGTTGCCCGGCCACCTGTGTCGCTCCAGCACACTCTGCGCCGTCTCGCTGATCAGCGGCACCGGCAGGTCCAGTCGCTGGCTATAGATGCCGAGGAAATATTCAGCCAGGGGCAAAATATCGCCCACCCGTTCACGCAAGGCCGGCAATTCGAGCTGGCCTTCACTGAGGTAGTGATAAAGCCGCTCGTGGAATTTGCCGGCGGCCACCGCTTGGGCCAGGTCGATGCTGGTCGCGGCCACCAGTCGCACATCTACCGGACTCGGTTGATGCGCGCCGACGCGAGTGACTTCATGGTTTTCCAGGGCGGCGAGTAATTTGATCTGGATGGGCAAAGGCAAGTCGCCGATCTCGTCCAGATAAAGCGTGCCGCCGTTGGCCGAACCGAACCAGCCGGCCCGGCTGCTGGCCGAACCGCTGTAACTGCCGGCGGCATAACCGAACAATTCGGCATCGGCATAAGTCGGGCTGATGGCCCCGCAGTTGACCGAGACGAACAACCCGCCGCGATCACTGGCGCGGTGGATGTGGCGTGCCAGCAACTCCTTGCCGGTGCCGGTTTCACCGCGAATCAATACCGAGATCGCGCGCGGGGCCAATTGCTCCAGTTCCTGGCGCAATTGGCGAGAGCGCGAATCGACGAACACCAGCGCCTTGGCGCGGATGCTAAGGGGACTTTTTTCTGCGTCGGGAAAGGTCAGCAATGGCTGACCGAAGGCTTCAAAACTCATGGCAAACTCCCGCCCAAAACCGCCGGGAGGCGGGGGCCGATTCTAAAAAAAAAAGTAAGGACGAAAAGGTTCAAGCGCGGCGCAGGGCGTGATGCTCCATGCGGTTTTGCAGGCGATAGAGGTAGGCAAAACCCTGCTCCCAACGCTGGTGACCGGACTTCACGTTGATGTGCCCGGCCCCCGACAAAATCCCCGCTTCGGCACCCCAGTTGCGCGCCAGTTCCAATGCACGCGGTGCACTCACGGCACTGTCGTTATCTGAGCTGACAACTTGACTCGGAAACGGCAAAAGGTTCGTCGGAATCGGTGCGAAGTTACGCAGGGCTGGCGCGCAGGCCGGACGTTCGACGTCCGCCGGTGCAACCAGCAATGCACCGCGAACCTGACGCAAAAACTGCACAGGCGCCGTGGCCGCCCAATGGGCGACGGTGATGCAACCCAGGCTGTGGGCAATCAGGATCACCGGCGTGCTGTCGGCGGCAATCGCTTCGGCCAGCGCCGCGACCCAATCTTCACGGCGAGGGGTCAGCCAATCGGCCTGTTCCACCCGTGCGCTGTTCGGCAAGCTGTTTTGCCAGTGGCTTTGCCAATGATCGTCTGGCGATCCTTGCCAGCCCGGCACAATCAGGTAGCGAATTGATTCGTTGCGCATGGGGGAACTCTCCTGCTGCGTGTCTGTTCCCGATCAAGTATAGGGAGGAGAGTTATATTCGTTAAGGAATAAGAAGCTATTTATTAAGACCCATATAGAATATAAAAAATACCCTGTAGGACTGTAGGACTGTAGGAGCTGACGAGTGAAACGAGGCTGCGATCTTTTGATGTTGTTTTTTTAAAAAGCAAAGTCAAAAGATCGCAGCCTCGTTTCACTCGGCAGCTCCTACAGGCAAAAAAGGGACCGCACCCTGCCAAGGAGACGGCCCCGGAAACTCAAAATCTGTGAGCGCTGATCAACACCGCTGGATGCAATGATTGGCTGAAACGCTTATCTATTAAAGGAATATTTAATTACTTTGATAGACAATAAACGCATATAACTATCAGCCCTCGATGAACACCTTGGTCATACCTTATCGGCGCTTTGGGTCAGATTGATGACCGGCTTCCTTGCCGTTTTGAGTTTCCGGTGCACCTGTCACGCCTGGGAGGCCTGAACCTGCCGGGCCTCTGTTGTTTCCTTGCGCACAAACCGGTTCGCCCGGCCAAACGTGCCGAAGTCGTTGAACCGCACACCCATTTCGCGCATCACCTTATGCGCCACGGGCGTGGTCATCTGACGGATATAAAACGGTTCCTTCACCACAAAGTGATGAATCCCGTGGGTGCTGCCGAAGTTGAAGCAGAACGCCTGCAACGGCCACATCCACCAAGGGTTCAACACTTGGGTTTGCTGGATCACATTGCCCGGCTCTACGTCACCGTAGTAGTGCATGTTGGAGCTGACGAAGTGCAGGCAGAAAGTACGCAACACGTTCGGTCCGATGATCACCACCGCAGCGATATCGATCACCTGCATCACCGACAAGGTGGTCGCCGACCATTCAATCGGTGCACCCAGCAGATGAGCGATGCCATTGGCCGCGTGAAAACCGAGAAACACATACCACGCGCCCCAATGCAGCAACGCCAGTGGCGCGTAGACCTTCAGGGCGCGCTTGAGGATGCTGATCTTTTGCGTCCAGGTTTCGGCACGCAGCATGCGGATGAACGCCGACATCACGTTGTCGCCGACCATCAGCAGCCGTGCGAAACCCCAGGGTTCGCCGTTGGTGATGGCGCGTTCTTCCATGTCGGTTTCGGTGCCCGAGACCTTGTGATGATTCAGGTGCAGATGGCGACGGATCCACGGATTGATCGTGCTCGGCCGCGCCAGCCAGACCAGCCCCATCATCAGGTTGTGCGGCACACGTTGTTTGCGAAAGTACATGCTGTGGATCAGGTCGTGCTCCAGTTCGTGAGTCAACGACGCGAAAAATGCATTCAGTAACAGACACACCCACCAGGCCATGTGTCCCGTCATGTACAGCGCTGCCGAACCGACCATTGCGGCCAAAGCGAAGGCCAGAATGCCTGCGCCCAAAGCATCCTGATGGTTGAGAATCGGGTAGCGCTGACGCAGTTCGACGCCCTTGGCCAATACCACTTCGCGAATATGCGCTGATCGTTGAGTTGCATTCAGTCGCTGGGGACTTGCAGAAGTACCGTGCATGCTTCCATCCTCTGGTTATTGATGTTCGCATCCTGCCCTGAGATCCTTCCCGGGACGGTAGCCGTGAACGCCAACCTGTTGACCGGAAGCGCCAATCAGCATGACCGAACCGACCTCCCTCGCCAGCTGGACCCGCGCCCTGCGCAAGCAACTTGATGCGCTGGGCCTCGACAGCACCGCCCTGTGTCACCAGGCGGGGCTTGATCCGCAATTGATGGACGACCCGAACGCCCGTTACCCGTTGTCCGCCACCACGCGCTTGTGGGAAATCGCCGTGCAGGTCAGCGGCGACCCGGCGATTGGCTTGCGCGTCTCGCGTTTCGTCAGCCCCACCACTTTTCATGCGCTCGGTTATGCGCTGGTGGCCAGCGGCAGTTTGCGGGAAGTGTTTGAGCGCATCGTGCGCTATCACCAGGTGGTCAGTGATGCCCTGGAGCTTGAATTAAGCCGCACCGAGGACCGTTATCGCTTTCGCCTGAAAATCCCGCCAGGCAATCCGGCGCCGGCCTTCGAAGCCATCGATGCCTTCACGGCGATTTACGTGCGCACCTGCCGCAATCGACTGGGCCGCGAGTACGCTCCGCTGGCGGTGTACCTGCGCCGTCCGGAACCGGCCGACCCGCATCAATGGCACAAAGTCTTCCGCTCGCCGGTGTACTTTTCCGCCGACGAAGACCGACTGGAATTTTCTCTGGAGGATTTCGACAGTCACCTGGATGACGCCAACCCGGAACTGGCCGAGCACAACGAAACCGTGCTCAATCGCACCCTCGCGCAACTCAAGCCCCTGACCTGGGAACGCAAAGTCCGCGACGCCATTGAAGAGCAATTACCGGAAGGCGAGCCCAGCGCCGAACACATCGCCCAGACCCTGCACCTGAGCTTGCGCAGTCTGCAGCGGCACTTGGCGGACGAAGGTTGTCGGTTCGACACGCTGCTGAATGAAAGTCGCGAAAACCTGGCGCTGCTGCACCTGCGCGACCTGCAATGCTCGTTGAGCGAGATCAGTTATTTGCTGGGGTTTGCCGATACGAGCAGCTTCAGCCGCGCGTTCAAACGCTGGACCGGGATGACGCCGGGGCAGTTTCGGGATGGGTTGAGGTGATAGATTCGGAAGGTGGGTTGTCTGGTCTGGCCTCTTCGCGAGCAGGCTCGCTCCCACATTGGATCTTCAGTGAACACACCCTTTGTGATCCCCAGAGAATAATGTGGGAGCGAGCCTGCTCGCGAAGGCGGCCTCTGAAACTTCAGCGCCCCTTATCACGCCGCAACAACTTGCGCACCCGCGCCACCAGTTCGCTCACGGCAAACGGCTTGAGCAGGTAATCGTCTTCATGCAACTCCAGCCCGCGCAGGCGATCTTCGATGCCGTCCCTGGTGGTGAGGAGCAGTACCGGCGTTTCACCGAGCTTGCGGATCTGTTGCAGCAATTGCCAGCCGTTTAGCCCCGGCAGCATGACGTCGAGGATGATCAGCTCGTACTCGCCCGTTTCGATAAAGCGGCGGCCGTCCATTCCGTTGAGCGCCACATCCACCGAGTAACTCGCCTCGTTCAGGCCGTTGGCCAGGAGTTTGGCGGTCTCCGGCTCGTCTTCCACTAACAGCACACGCATGGCACACCTCGATTGTCGTCATCACAGGCTAGGCGCCTTCGCAAAGAAAGCCCACCAATACCGACTAATGCCGGTCAGTTAAGCCATAACGAGATCCGTGTAGCAGCTGGCGAAGCCCGCGTCCGGCTGTGTGTAGGAGCGAGCTTGCTCGCGAAGATGGAACATCCGACACATTTTCTGTGGCTGAACGACCATCGCGAGCAAACTCGCTCCTACACACAGCCGGACGCGGGCTTCGCCAGCTGCTACATGGATTGCGTGAAGCTGAAATGTTTAAACCATTGCCAACGCCCGCAGCCGAGCGGCATCCAGAATTTCGATCTCGCCATAGCTGAGGTCGAGAATCCCCTGCCCCTGCAAATCCTTGAGAATCTGGTTGGTGGTCTGGCGCGACAGCGACAACATTGAAGCAAGCTGCTCCTGCGGCAGTTGCAGCACACGTCGCGGCGGGGCGATTTCGCCGTAACCCTCGGCGATCATCAGCAAGCGATGCGCCAATCTGGCCGGAGCCGGCATCAGGCTCAGCTGCTCGAGGTTGATGAAGGTCATGCGCAGTTTTTGGCTCATCAACAATGCCAGCTGCCGCCAGTGCACCGGTTGTTCGTCGAGCAACGCCAGCAGTGCGTTTTGCGGGATGTGCAGCAGGGTGCACGGGCCCACGCCGAACGCATCGTGGGTGCGCAGCTGTCCGTCGAACAGACAGATTTCACCAAACCAGTGCGGTGGTTCCACCAGGCTCAGCAGCGCCTCTTTGCCTTGTTCACTGACCGCGCCGATACGCACGGCGCCTTCGAGCACAGCATACAAACCGCAGGGCGGATCGCCGCGCTGGAACAGCCGCTGACCCGGCGCCAAGCGCCGCACCTTGGCGACGGACAGCAGACTATCCTGTAAGGAAACCGGTAAATGGCTGAACCATTGTCCCGTCATCAGACGCGAACGCCAAACCTGCATGTCCATGAAAACTCCTGGAGATTGTCGCCTGGCTGACAGAGCGAGCCGTGAACCCGGGGCATGATCACTCACCCTACAGGAGGAATAACAATGAAAAGCCTCATTGACCATCTCAGTCAATACGCCGCGTATCACCGTGACCCGCGCAACATCGCCAGCCATTTCATTGGCATTCCGCTGATTGTGGTCGCCGTCGCGGTGTTGCTGTCACGCCCGCAATGGGCCGGAGGCTGGCTTTCACCAGCGATGCTGGCAGCACTGGCGTCGGCGTGGTTTTACCTGCGCCTGGAGTGGCGGCTGGGTGTGTTGATGACCGCGTTGCTGGGACTTTCTGTGTGGCTCGGTCATGTGTTGGCGGCGCAAAGTACACTGGTGTGGCTGGCGAGCGGTATCGGAATGTTTGTGGTGGGCTGGGCGATCCAGTTTGTCGGGCACCACTATGAAGGGCGCAAACCGGCGTTTGTCGATGATGTGACGGGGCTGATTGTCGGGCCCTTGTTTGTGGTGGCCGAGTTGGCGTTTTTGCTGGGGTTGCGGCATGACCTCAAAGAGCAGATAGAGGCGCGGGCGGGTGGAGTACGGGTTAATCCGAAAAATGCGGCGGCTTAGGCCGTTTTAAAAGATCGCAGCCTGCGGCAGCTCCTACAGATGTCGTACCCCTGTAGGAGCTGCCGCAGGCTGCGATCTTTTGATCTTAAAGGTTGGCGAGTTTCTGCCAGACCTTCGGTTTGAAGAACAACGTTTCACCCTTCGCCAATCCGATCAGGCTGTCGTGGTCCTTCACCACTTCAGCTTCGATCAGCTCGCTCTGGCCTTCGACCTTCAACGTCACCCGCGTCGTCGCGCCCAATGGGCGGATATCCCGCACTTCGGCCGCGTGGTGATCTTCCAGTTCATGCCGCGACAATGACACTTCGTGCGGTCGGAACAGCACATGGTTGTCCTCCCCCAGATGCAACCGGTTGGAGTCACCCAGGAAGTGATAAACAAAATCGCTGGCCGGGTTTTCGTAGACGTCGCCCGGTGAGCCGATCTGCTCGATCACGCCTTTGTTCATCACCACAATCCGGTCGGCCACTTCCATCGCCTCTTCCTGGTCGTGGGTGACGAATACCGAGGTCAGGTTGATGTCTTCGTGCAGCCGCGCCAGCCAGCGACGCAGCTCTTTACGCACCTTGGCGTCGAGGGCGCCGAAGGGTTCGTCGAGCAGCAGCACCTTCGGCTCCACCGCCAGGGCACGGGCCAATGCGATGCGCTGACGCTGACCGCCCGAAAGCTGCTCCGGGTAGCGATCCGACAGCCAATCCAGTTGCACCATGTTCAGCAGTTCGTGAACTTTCACCGCGATCTGGCTTTCGGACGGACGCTGGTTTTTCGGCTTCATACGCAGGCCGAAGGCGACGTTATCGAATACCGTCATGTGGCGGAACAAGGCGTAATGCTGGAACACAAAGCCAACGTTGCGATCACGCACGTCATGGCCGGAAACGTCTTCACCGTGGAACACGATGTTGCCCTGATCCGGGGTTTCCAGGCCGGCGATGATCCGCAGCAGCGTGGTTTTGCCGCAACCCGACGGGCCGAGCAGCGCCACCAGTTCGCCGCTTTGAATGTCCAGGCTGATGTTGTTCAGCGCCTTGAACGCGTTGAAATTCTTGCTGACGTTACGCACTTCGATCGACATGAATTATTCCTCCGCGGCGCTGGCGCGCAGGCGGTTAATACGATTTTCGCTCCACTGCTTAAGCAGCAGGATGAAGAGCGCCATGATCAGCAACAGGCTCGCTACCGCGAACGCGGCCACGTGGTTGTATTCGTTGTAGAGGATCTCGACGTGCAGCGGCAGGGTGTTGGTCACCCCGCGAATGTGCCCGGAAACCACCGACACCGCACCGAATTCACCCATGGCCCGCGCCGTACAGAGCACCACGCCATAGATCAGGCCCCATTTGATATTGGGAACGGTGACGTGCCAGAACATCTGCCAGCCATTGGCGCCCAGCAACCGCGCGGCTTCTTCTTCCTGAGTGCCCTGCTCTTGCATCAGCGGGATCAGCTCGCGCGCCACGAATGGCACGGTGACGAAAATCGTCGCCAGCACAATACCTGGCAAGGCGAAGACGATCTGGATGTCGTGATCCTGCAACCATGGCCCGAACAGGCCCTGGGCACCAAACATCAACACGTAAACCAGACCGGCGATGACCGGCGAGACCGAAAACGGCAGGTCGATCAGTGTGACCAACATGCTTTTGCCACGGAACGAATACTTGCTCACACACCACGCGGCGCTGACACCGAACACCACGTTCAGCGGCACCGAAATCAGCACGGCGATCACCGTGAGTTTCAGCGCGGACAGTGCGTCCGGTTCGAAGATCGCGGTGAAGAACGCACCGAGACCCAGCTTCAGGCCTTGGGACACCACGATGAACAGCGGCAGCAACAAAAACAGCGCAAAAATCAGCCAGCCGAGGCCGATCAGGATTCGCCGCGAAGTGGCGCTGCCACGGCGGGCAGCGTTGGCCGAGGAGGCCGCTGCAATAGACGATTGGGACATGTTTTGCGCCTCCTTATGGGGTTTCGATGCGCCGCTGCAGCAAGTTGATCAGCAGCAACAGGACGAAGGAAACCACCAGCATCAGTACACCAATGGAGGTAGCGCCGGTGTAATCGTACTGGTCGAGTTTGACCATGATCAGCAGCGGCAAAATCTCGGTTTTCATCGGCATGTTACCGGCGATGAAAATCACCGAGCCGTACTCGCCGACCCCACGGGCAAAGGCCAAAGCGAAACCCGTCAACCAGGCCGGCAGCAAGGCAGGCACCAGAATGTAGCGGAAAACCTGCAACGGTTTGGCACCGAGGCAAGCCGCCGCTTCTTCGACTTCACGCGGGATATCGGCCAATACTGGCTGTACTGTACGTACCACGAATGGAAGCGTTACAAATGTCAGCGCCAGCGTGATGCCGAGGGGGGTGTAGGCGATCTTGAAACCCAGGTCCGCCGCGAACTGCCCCACCAGGCCGGTCGGGGTGTACAGCGCGGTCAGTGCGATACCGGCCACGGCAGTGGGCAATGCGAAGGGCAGGTCGATCATCGCATCGATGATCTTGCGACCCGGGAAGGTATAGCGCACCAGCACCCAGGCCAGCAGCGTGCCGATGATGCCGTTGATGATCGCCGCGTACAGCGCGGTGCCGAAGCTCAGCTTCAACGCCGCCAGCACCCGTGGCGCCGTGACGATTGCCCAGAACTGATCCCAGGTGAGTTGGGCGGCATGCACGAACATCGCCGCCAGTGGAATGAGCACAATCAGGCTGAGGTACACCAAGGTGTAGCCCAGCGTCAGCCCGAAGCCGGGTATGACGGGGGAGATACGACGCGACATAAAAGTCCTTGGTTAAAAACGCATTCCGCTAAACGCATCAATGTGGGAGCGAGCCTGCTCGCGAAGAGGGCGTATCAGTCAACATCCCTGTCGCCTGAAGTACCGCCTTCGCGAGCAGGCTCGCTCCCACATGTTATGTGCCCAAGCATCAGGCTCGTTGTTTGGCTCTGGTTATTGCGCCGAGTAAATCTGGTCGAACACACCACCGTCATTGAAGAATTTCGGTTGAGCGGTTTTCCAGCCGCCGAAGTCCTTGTCGATGGTCACCAGATCCAGTGTCGGGAATTGCTTGGCGTACTTGGCAGCCACTTCCTTGTCACGTGGACGATAGAAGTTTTTTGCCGCGATTTCCTGACCGGCCGGGCTGTACAGGTGCTTGAGGTACGCCTCGGCGATCTGCTCGTTGCCCTTTTTCTCGGCGTTCTTGTCGACCACCGCTACTGGCGGTTCGGCAAGGATCGACAGCGAAGGCACGACGATTTCGAACTTGTCAGCACCACCCTCTTCTTTCAGCGCCAGGAAGGCCTCGTTTTCCCAGGCCAGCAACACGTCGCCCTGACCGTTGTTGACGAAGGTAATGGTCGAACCGCGAGCACCGGTGTCCAGCACTGGCACGTGTTTGAACAGGGTTTGCACGTACTCTTTGGCTTTCGCTTCATTGCCGCCGTTGGCTTTCAGGCCATAGGCCCAGGCCGCGAGAAAGTTCCAGCGTGCGCCGCCGGAGGTTTTCGGATTTGGAGTGATGACCGACACGTCATTCTTGACCAGATCACCCCAGTCCTTGATGCCTTTAGGGTTGCCCTTGCGCACCAGGAACACGATGGTCGAGGTGTAAGGTGTGCTCGCGTCCGGCAAACGCGCCTGCCAATCGGCCGGCAGGGATTTACCGAGCTTGGCGATTTCGTCGATATCACCCGCCAGCGCCAGGGTCACCACGTCGGCGCGCAGACCATCGATCACTGCCCGGCCTTGCTTGCCCGAACCGCCGTGGGATTGCTGGATTTTCACGTTGTCGCCCGCGTGGTCTTTCTTCCAGAAATTGACGAACTCGGCGTTGTAATCCTGGTACAGCTCACGCGTTGGGTCGTACGACACGTTGAGCAGTTCGTAATCCTTGGCAACCGCGGAGCCTGCAAAAAGGGCGCTGGCCAGGGCGGCCAAAGCGAAATGACGAATCGACGACATGGTGAAAGCTCCTGGAATTCTGTTGGTGATGGCTTTTCTTATGATCTGGAATCGGTTGCCTGCTCAAAGATCGCAGCCTGCGGCAGCTCCTACACAAATCCCCCGTAGGAGCTGCCGCAGGCTGCGATCTTTTGATCTTTGGCTTCAGCTCGATTTGCTGGCCGGGTTCTGCAAGCGGAATTTTTCTTTACGTTCGATCTGGACCACCTGGGCGTTGTGCACGGTGATTTCCACGGCGCCAAACCGCAGGTCGCGCAATGCGCTCTGGATCTCACGCAAGATGGTTGCTTCGTCCTGGCCGTCAACGCTACGTAGGGATGCGCTCATGGTGCTGCTCCTTTGACTGAGAGGTTGCCTGGCAGTGGCGGCACTGCTTACGGCGTGAGACCAATAGTAGATAAGCGCAGTTATTCTTAAAAAGACTATTTAAGAATGTTTATATAACCAGAAGACATTATTTGGAGAGACAAGGGTTTGCGCAGGGGCTTGGCGCCCACAGATCAAAAGATCGCAGCCTTCGGCAGCTCCTACAGAGGTATGCGATCCCTTGTAGGAGCTGCCGAAGGCTGCGATCTTTTAAGCGTTTAGCGAATTTCTGGCGTATGCATCCAATCCAACTGCTCAGACGGTACCGGCCGCCCGAACCAATACCCCTGCCCCAAATCGCAGCCCTGTTCGAGCAGGAAGCCCGCCTGCTCGACTTGCTCGATCCCCTCGGCATGCACTTGCATGCCCATGCTCTGGGCCAACGCAATGATCACCCGCACGATCGCCACGTCATCGTCATCCCACGGCAACCCGGCCACAAAGCCCTGATCAATCTTGAGCTTCTGCACTGGCAAACGCTTGAGCCGCAGCAATGAGGAATAACCCGTGCCGAAGTCATCGATGGCCAGCCGCACGCCCAATTCGCGCAGTCGATGCATCTGTTCCAGCGCCACTTCCGGGTCATCCATCACCGCGCTTTCGGTGACTTCCAGTTCCAGATAGGCGGGATCCAGCCCGGTTTCATGCAGCACCTGCGCCACCTGCTGATACAGCTCACGGCGGGCGAACAAACGCGACGACACATTCACGGCGACAAACGACAACACCACCCCGGCCTGCAGCCACTGGCACATTTGCTGACACGCCTGCTGCATGACCCAGGCATCGATTTCGGCAATCAGCCCGGTACGCTCGGCGATGGGGATGAATTCTGCCGGCGACACCAGGCCACGCTGTGGATGCTCCCAGCGCACCAGCGCCTCGACGCCAATCAGGCGACTTGTTTTGAGGTCGTGGACCGGTTGGTAATGAACCCGCAACTCTTGCTGGTCCAACGCGTGGCGCAGTTCGAATGCCGTCTCAACCCGTTGCTGGGCATGGGCCGTCAGTTCTTCGGTGTACAGGGCGTAACCATTGCGACCCGTGCTCTTGGCCTTGAACAACGCCGAATCGGCGTTACGCAATAGTTGCTCAGCGCTCAAGGCATCGCCAGGGAACAGGCTGATACCGATGCTGGCATTGATGAACAGCTGATGCCCGTCAATAGGGAACGCCTCTTTGAGGCCATCGATGATCCGCTGTGCCAGCGCCGCGGCATGCACCAGCTGCGGACAGCTTTCAGCCAGCACGGCGAACTCATCACCGCCCAGCCGCGCCAGGGTGATGCCCGGCCCGAACAGGGCTTTCAAGCGCTCGGCGACGGCTTTGAGCAGTTGATCGCCAATGGTGTGCCCAAGGCTGTCGTTGATCATCTTGAAGTGATCCAGATCGATCATCAGCAGGGCGCAGCCGCGCTTGTGGATCTGGGCGGAAGCCAGGGCTTGCTCGGCGCGATCGTTGAACAACAAACGGTTGGGCAGATCCGTCAGCGGATCGTGGTGAGCCAGGTGCGTCAGTTCGTGCTCGGAGTTCTTGATCGCGCTGATGTCGGAAAACACGGCCACGTGATGGCTACGTCGCCCATCGTCGTCAAGAATGATGCGGATGGTTTGCCATTGCGGGTAGATTTCGCCGCTTTTGCGACGGTTCCAGATTTCCCCGCTCCACTCGCCGGAGCTGTCGAGCATCGCGAACATCGCCTGGTAGAAACTCGCCGGGTGACGACCGGACTTGAACAGGCTGGGTCGCTGACCCAGCACTTCCTCGCTCTGATAACCGGTGATTTCCATAAAAGCGCGGTTCACATGAACGATCAAGCCACTGTGGTCGGTCACCAGCACCCCTTCACGGGTGCAATCGAACACCGCGGCCGCCTGCCGCAAACGCTCCCGGTCTTCACTGCGCTCACGCAATCGGGCACCGACCCCCAGGCAACGGAACAATCGCGCCCGAGCGAGAAAGATCAATCCGGCGCTCAGCACCACCCAGACGTAACCGTTGATCAGTTGCCATCGCAGTCGCTCATCGGAGCTATCGAAGAAACTGTTCAATAAATAGTCACTGAACGCCAGCCAAACGGCGGAAAGGAGCAAGTAAAGCAGCGCAGCACGCAAGGCATCGCGATAGGTGGCAGACATCGGTCGTCCATGTCCCTGCAAAAAAGATGGAATTATAGTTTAAAGACACATCCAGCCACTCTTATCTGAAAGGGCGACTGGTTTTATCTGTGGGCTTAGTGATAATGCAACGGCTGTTTTTTTCTTTATCGAGGGCGCTATAGCCTATGTGGTACGAAGGTTTTCTCGGCTTGTCGCCCTGGTCGCTGGTGGCAGTCACCCTGCTGATGACCCACGTGACGATCGTCGGCGTCACGGTCTATCTGCACCGTTATTCAGCCCATCGCTCCCTGGAGCTGAATGCCGGCCTGAAACATTTCTTTAGATTCTGGCTGTGGCTGACCACGGCGCAGAACACCCGTGAGTGGACAGCCATCCACCGCAAGCATCACGCCAAGTGCGAAACCGTCGATGACCCGCACAGTCCGGTCATCAAGGGCTTGTCCACCGTTTTGCGCAAAGGTGCCGAGCTGTACCGCGCCGAAGCGGAGAACCCCGAGACCCTGCGTATCTACGGCAAGAACTGCCCCGAAGACTGGATCGAACGCAACCTCTACAGCCGTTTCCCGCTGCTGGGCGTGGCGATCATGGGCGTCATCGACTTGCTGCTGTTCGGCACCATCGGCATCACCATCTGGGCGATCCAGATGATGTGGATCCCGGTGTGGGCCGCCGGCGTGGTCAATGGCCTGGGCCATGCCATCGGCTACCGCAACTTCGAATGCCGTGATGCGGCGACCAATCTGGTGCCCTGGGGCATCCTGATCGGCGGCGAAGAGCTGCATAACAATCATCACACCTACCCTAATTCGGCAAAATTGTCGGTGAAGAAGTGGGAGTTCGACCTGGGTTGGGCCTGGATCCAGGTCTTCAGTTTCTTCCGTCTGGCCAAGGTTCAGCGGGTCGCCCCCATTGCCCACCGGGTTGAAGGTAAAGGCAACCTGGACATGGACACCGCCATGGCCATCCTCAACAACCGCTTCCAGATCATGGCCCAGTACCGCAAATTGGTCATCGCGCCGCTGGTCAAGCAAGAGCTGGAAAAGGTCGATCACTCGGTCCGTCACCAGTTCCACCGGGCCAAACGCCTGCTATCGCGAGAAACCAGCCTGCTGGATGACAAACACCACGCGCGCATCCAAAGCATGCTCGAGCACAGTCAGGCACTGAAGGTAATTTACGAGAAACGCCTGGCCTTGCAGCAGATCTGGGTCAAGACCAGTTCAAATGGTCACGACATGCTGGCCGCCATCAAGGACTGGGTACACGAAGCCGAGGCCAGCGGGATTCAATCCTTGCGCGATTTCGCCGATCAGCTGAAAACCTACTCCCTGCGCCCTGCCGCTGTCTGACCTGTTGCAATCCTGACGACGCGTTTTAACTGACAAAACGCGTCGTCCATACCGCCCGGCGGGAGCAAGCTCCCTCACCACGAAAGGCGGGAACTTAGCACCAAATCCCCTATCTCAAAGACACTTCGCCACTCCGGCGGGCTTTGCTGTGGCCGCTGTCGAACACGCGGCACGCCCTTTGAGATTTGTGCCGATGGTCAATAAAAACCTGAAAGACTCATCCCTTCCACAGTGGCCCGAGGCCGCGCAAACCCTGATGGCGCTGATGCATGCCCAAGGCGAGGTCGCGCGCCTGACCGAACGCGAACAGCTGTTCAGCTCCCTGCTGGTGAGCGTCAACGCCGTGCTTTGGGCATTCAACTGGGAAACCCGTCAGGTGCTGTATGTCAGCCCCGCCTATGAACGGATCTTCGGCCGCTCCGCCGGCCTGTTACTGTCCGACTACAACCAATGGCGCGACAGCATTTACCCCGACGATCTGGAGTACGCCGAGCGCAGCCTGGCCGAAGTGCTGGACAAGGGCGCCGTTGAAGACCGCGAGTACCGCATCATCGCGGCCGATGGCCAGATACGCTGGCTCAGCGACAAATGCTTCATCAATCGTCAGGCCGAGCCCGGCCAGCCGGTGATCATCGTCGGCCTTGCCGAAGACATCACCGACAAGAAGCAAATGGAAACCGAGCTACAACGCCTGGCCACCACGGATGCGCTGACTGAGAGCAGCAATCGCCGACACTTTTTCGAATGCGCCCATCGCGAGTTCGAACAGGCACGACAGAACGGCACGCCGCTGGCGTTCCTGCTGCTGGACATCGATGACTTCAAAGTGATCAACGATTCCTACGGCCATCAGGAAGGCGACGCCGTGCTGCAACGAATCGCCGAGAGCGGTCGTGCAGCCTTACGTCGGGGTGATGTGTTCGGGCGGGTTGGCGGTGAGGAGTTCGCTGCCGTGTTCCCAGGTTGCGCCCCGGACATGGCCATGCAAGTGGCTGAGCGCCTGCAACGGGAGATTCAACGATTAAGCTTCAGCCATGACGACCAGACCTTCGGCATCACCGTCAGCCAGGGCCTGACCAGTCTCACGGCCGAAGACGAAAGCGTCGACACCCTCTTCGCCCGTGCGGATGCCGCGATGTACGAAGCCAAGCGCCAGGGGAAGAACAGGATTATTTCCGGCTAATGCACTCAACGCAGAACCCTTTGTAGGAGCGAGCTTGCTCGCGATGGTGTGTCAGTCACATGGGTGTCGACTGACACACAATCGCGAGCAAGCTCGCTCCTACAAAGGGTTTTGCATCAGGCTTATTTTTTGCGCAGACGCATCAACTCCGGCAAACCAATCTTGAGCAGCCGAGCCGTCCGGCTCTTGGCCAACGCCTCAACGCCCTCATGCTCGGTCAGCAGCGCCAATTGCGCCGCCATGTTCATCACCAGTGCTTCACGGGAGTAAACCCCGCCACCGAGCTGGTAGACAGCGGCAATCAGCTCTCGCAGCTCCAGCGGTAAACGCCAACGGGTCCGCAGCGCCGAACCATAGGCCGCGCTGAATTCGGCCAGCGCATCGCCCACCTCCTCCCATTCATCCAGTTCACCACCGGCCTGCTTCCATTCCTGCAAACACCGCAGCAACGCCAGGTCGCCGAGGCGATGCAGCAGGCCCGCGCAATAGCAGCGCTCCTGATCCAGATCCAGCAAGCGCGCCAGCGTCCGCGCGTATTCGGCGGTGTGCAGCGACAGGTTCCAGTATCGCTCGGCATAGTCCGCCAGAAACGGATCGCTGAGCCGGGCGCTGCGCTTGAGCGCCAGCCCCAGAATCAGGTTCATACTTTGCCCGGTGCCGAGACGGTGCAGCGCCTGGGACAAGGTTTGCACGGCCGCGCCATGATGCTGGGCCGCACTGTTGGCAGCGGCGATCAGCACCGCGGTGACCTGTGGATCGATGCGGATTTCGTCTTCCAGCACCTTCAAGTCGAGGCCATTGGGGTTGAGACTGCGTTTGACCGCCAGTTGCACGTCCATCATCAGTGACGCACCGTCCGCCAGCTCACGACGGTGCTCCAGATAGACCGACAACGTCATGCCCGGCGCCAATGACGGCGCCTCACAAGACACCGACTCACCCGCGTCCAACAACAAATCCTGCAGGCGATGAGTCAGGGTTTCCATATTCAGGGGTTTGGTCAGGTACGCGCTGGGCGCCAGTGGCAAGGCTTCGCGCACGCTGACGCTGTCGTTGCGACTGCTCATGAGAATGAATGGCAGTGGCGGATTGCGTTTGCGCTGACGGACACTGCGCAACACATTCAACCCATCGACGCCGGGTAACTCCCAGTCGGCGATCACCAAATCGTACGGGTTCGCTGCCAGCAATTCCAACGCCTGCTGGCCATTGGCACACAGATCCAGCCGTGCGTCGCAACGCACACTCAACAGCACCTGCTTGAGCAAATCGCGGGACCAGGGGTCAGCCTCGGCAATCAGCACACGTGGTACAGCAGGTAACACGACAGCAATCATTTGCAACTCCTTCGCCAATCTCTGCACCTTATCCAATGCTGACCATTCGATACAGCAGCATGTGTTTTTGGCGGTATAAAAAAACCCGCCGAAGCGGGTTTTTTGTCGATCAGCTCACAAATAAATCAGAGCTCGGAGAAGCACTCTTCGATGATCGCCAGACCTTTGTCCAGTTGCTCATCCGGCGACGTCAGCGGTACCAGGACGCGCAGAACGTTGCCGTAGGTGCCGCAGGACAGCAGGATCAGGCCCTTGTCGCGCGCCTTGGCCACGACGGCGGCTACCGCTGGAGCGTTCGGTTTGTGGCTGTCGCCATCAACGAACAGCTCGACCGCGATCATCGCGCCCAGGGCACGGACTTCACCGATCACCGGGTATTTGGCCTGGATGGCTTTGAGGCCAGTGACCAGACGCTCGCCGACTGCCTTGCAGCGATCCAGCAGGTGTTCTTCTTCGAACACTTCCATCACGGCCAGGGCCGCGGCGCAAGCAATCGGGCTACCCGCGTAGGTGCCGCCCAAGCCGCCTGGAGCAATGGCGTCCATGTATTCGGCCTTGCCGCACACACCGGCCAGCGGGAAGCCGCCAGCGATGGATTTGGCGAAGGTGGTCAGGTCGGCAGCAACGCCCATCTGTTCCATGGCGAAGAAAGTGCCAGTACGGCCAGCGCCAGTCTGTACTTCGTCAGCGATCAACAGGATGCCGTGCTGGTCGCACAGAGCACGCAGGCGCTTCATGAACTCTTTAGGCGCGACGTAGAAACCGCCTTCGCCCTGAACCGGTTCGATGATGATGGCAGCGATGTCACGCGGCTCGGCGTCGTTCTTGAAGATGCGTTCGATGCTGGCGATCGAATCGTCGATGCTCACACCGTGCAGTTCGTTCGGGTACAGCGCGCGGAACACGCCGCCTGGCATCAGGCCCATGCCGGCCGAGTAAGGCACGACTTTACCGGTCAGGCCCAGGGTCATCATGGTGCGACCGTGGTAAGCGCCGGTGAAAGCGATCACGCCGGCACGGCCAGTGGCGGCACGGGCGATTTTCACGGCGTTTTCTACCGCTTCGGAACCGGTGGTCACCAGCAGGGTTTTCTTGGCGAAATCACCTGGCACCTTGGCGTTGATTTTTTCGCACACTTCTACGTACGGTTCGTAAGCCAGTACCTGGAAGCAAGTGTGGGTCAGCTTGTTCAGCTGCTCGGTCACGGCGGCGATGATTTTCGGGTGCACGTGGCCGGTGTTCAGCACGGCAATACCGCCGGCGAAGTCGATGAACTCACGACCTTCAACGTCGGTCACGGTGGCGTTCTTCGCGGACTCGGCGAAAATCGGGTGAATCTGGCCAACACCGCGTGGTACAGCGGCTTCGCGGCGTTTCATCAGGGATGCGTTAGTCTTGCTCATAAAGTCCTCATTCACCGCTCATCGGGCGGCGTGGTTCAAGGAAAATGCGGCGGGGAGGCAACTACGGCAGCATGCGATGATCGACTGCCACAGCTTTCCCGGCCACAGATAAAATTCCGTTTGAAGCACGCAAAGGGACAGCGCTCTCGTGCCCTTTGCGTTTGAAGCAATGCCTAGCCGGACTTAGATGCCCAGGCAGAGGTATTTGATTTCCAGGTAATCTTCGATGCCGTACTTGGAGCCTTCACGGCCCAGGCCCGATGCCTTGATGCCGCCGAATGGCGCGACTTCGTTGGAGATCAGCCCGGTATTGACGCCGACCATGCCGTATTCCAGGGCTTCAGCCACACGGAACACACGACCCAGGTCGCGAGCATAGAAGTACGAGGCCAGACCAAACTCGGTGTCGTTGGACATCGCGATTACGTCGGCTTCGTCTTTGAAACGGAACAGCGGCGCCAATGGACCGAAGGTTTCTTCCTTGGCCACGGCAGCATTGTTCGGCACGTTGGTCAGGATGGTCGGCTCGAAGAAGTTGCCTTCGATGGACTTGCCGCCGGACAGCACGGTGGCGCCTTTGGAAACGGCGTCAGCGATGTGCTCTTGCACCTTGGCTACGGCTTTTTCGTCGATCAGCGGACCGGTGGTGGTGCCGTCTTCCAGACCGTTACCGATCTTCAGCTTGGCCACGGCCACTTTCAGCTTCTCGGCGAATGCGTCGTAGACCGAATCCTGAATGTACAGACGGTTGGCGCAGACGCAGGTCTGGCCATTGTTGCGGTACTTGGAAATGATTGCGCCTTCAACGGCCTTATCCAGGTCCGCGTCGTCGAACACGATGAACGGCGCGTTGCCGCCCAGTTCCAGGGACACTTTCTTGATGTCCTTGGCGCATTCAGCCATCAGCTGACGACCGATTTCGGTCGAGCCGGTGAAGGACAATTTACGCACGATCGGGTTGCTGGTCAGCTCGCTGCCGATGTCGCCGGCGCTGCCGGACACCACACTGAACACACCGGCAGGAATGCCGGCACGCTGGGCCAGTTCAGCCAAAGCGAACGCGGAGAACGGGGTTTGCGAAGCAGGCTTGAGCACCATGGTGCAACCGGCAGCCAGCGCTGGGCCAGCTTTACGGGTGATCATGGCCGCCGGGAAGTTCCACGGGGTGATTGCAGCGGTCACGCCGATTGGCTGCTTGATCACGATCAGGCGCTTGTCTGGCTGGTGGCCCGGAATCACGTCACCGTAGACGCGCTTGGCTTCTTCGGCGAACCACTCGATAAAGGAAGCGGCGTAAACGATTTCACCCTTGGCTTCGGCCAATGGCTTGCCCTGTTCCATGGTCATCAAGCGAGCCAGGTCATCCTGGTTCTCGATGATCAGTTCAAACCAGCGACGCAGCTTGTTAGCGCGGTCCTTGGCGGTCAGTGCACGCCAGGCCGGCAGCGCTTTGTCAGCAGCTTCGATCGCACGGCGGGTTTCGGCAGCGCCCATTTTCGGCACGGTACCCAGAATTTCGCCCGTTGCCGGGTTGTTGACCTTGATCGTCTGACCATTGTCCGCATCGACCCAAGCGCCATCGATGAAGGCTTGCTGGCGGAACAACTGGGTGTCTTTAAGCTGCATGTCGGCTTCCTTAACAGCACCGCGCACGCGCGGAGCAAATTATGATTGTAGAAAGGCGCCTGAAAAGGCTGCCGTCAGGGAAATCATTCACCGGGCTGAAGCACATAAATAGCGCACTGATTCAACTCGTGCGGTTCAGCACCCAGACAAGAGCGTTTGAAATCTCAAACGAATCCTAGGATCAAAGGGGGTAAAGGACAATAGGCTGTTCGAAAAAAAGAACGAAAACGCCGCATTTGCCTCATTTTTCTGATCAGCGTAGCAAACGCAGGTTACGCTTTAGAAAAACACAGACGATTCAGCAGCATGGACGCCCGCGGTGCATATGAGTATCATGGCGCCCGCATTGCACCAGTAGCTCAGCTGGATAGAGTACTGCCCTCCGAAGGCAGGGGTCGTGGGTTCGAATCCCGCCTGGTGCACCATATAGTGGAAACGAGAAAGCCTCAGGCCTTATGGGCCTGGGGCTTTTTTGTGGGCGTTGTTTCAGGACGCACAGCCAGCTCGGACAAATGCCGCAAAACTATTTTTTGCCCGGCGCGCTTCACGCTCTCCAGAATGCCTCCCCGAGGACTTAACCAAAGGGAACGCCATGCGTTTGATAAGGAATGCCGACAAGGGCCTCGAACAAACCGAAAGCCCCAGCACTGCCGCCCAATTGGTAAGCGATGCACTGATGCGAGGTCGCCACAACATCGAAGGACCCGCTAATTTTGGGAGCCATTCGCGCATCAGCAGCGACAGAGAAATTGTCGAAGCCGTGCGCAAGGGTGATTTGCTGTTGGTAAAGGAACGCTTTACCAGCTCAGGCGGTGGCTTCATCGCGAGATCAGCGCCAGCGCCTGAACCGGCCTACATCCCCCCAAAAGATCCATGGCCACAGACCAAGCCTCGCGACGATCAGGTCTTTGCCAAATCCTGTATCCCCGATAACTGGTGTAGCACCGACGCCGGTACCGCTCCGGAGCCGGCTTCGAACTTCGGCAAGGTAATGGTCGCGGGCGCCATGCTTTTTCCGTCGGCCAGTACCGCCGTAGCGACGGCACTCGGCGCCGATCTGGCACTAGGTCGCATGGCCGGTGGCGGCATCCTGCAACAGCGTCTCAATTGGGCAATACGCGGTGCGGGCGGGCCTGCCAGTGTTTTCATACTGGGCATGCTCCCGACCAAGATGGGCGACGGCACGCTCCATACCGACACTCAGTTGCGCAGAATGACCCACGCGCCTACCCGTGTGCGTTTTCAGTTTCGTCGCGATGCCGAGGGCGCATTACAGGTCTACGGCATCCACACCACCGCATCAGGCGACGACACCGTACGCACGGTGCAAGCCACGTGGAACGCCGGTAAAACCGCCTTGGAAGCCAAGCTCAATGGCATCACTATTCTGTGGACGCCCCAGCGCGGGCCACTGGGAGAAATGCCGCCGCTGATCTATCCCGACAGCAGCGGAGAACAGCTCGGCACTATCCTGGTACACCCGATCCCGGACAACACAGACAGTCAGATCGAAGGCCTCCCCGGCGCAGACATCACCACTGACGACTGTATTCTGGTCTTCCCAGTAGATACGGGTTTGAAGTCGCTGTATGTGGTGTTTGCTCGGCCTTTTGGCGGCGACTACAGCTACCATCCCGCTCCTAAAACACTGACGGCCTTCCCAGACGCCACACGCGCAAAACAAATGTCGAGCGTCCAAGGCGGAGGCAAAAAACGAAGTCGTTGGAAAGATCGCAAGGGCAGAATTTATGAATGGGATTATGAGAACGGCAGAATTGAACTCTACGACAAGCAAGGTAAGCATTTGGGAGAGTTCAACCCCGATACGGGAGAACGTACAAAGGGTGCTGAACCAGGGCGAACCACATCAAAGTGATATCGGAGAGCAATAATGTTTTTAGAGATTACGGGCTTCCTGGCAGGCGACAACGAAGACGATTCGATCAAATTTGAGTTCGACGTAAGTCCTGAATTTGAGCAAGCGGTTATGGACGTATTGGGTTGGGACAGCTTAGCGGCGGAGGCTAATGGCGAGCTCCCATTAACCGGCAGGCAGGTCCAACAATTAGAAATTGCGATCCAACAGTCATTACCGAAAGAATTGGAGCTATTCATCGGAGTACGGGCATAGCAGGGGTTAATAGCGGAAGTTCGACGAGGTGCGCACCCTCACCAGATCGATGCGCACCAGGTAGTGCACACCACCGAACAAACAGCGACTCGTTCACTCTGTCGTCCAGTCAAACTCGTCGTAGTCATCGTCTTCGTCGTCCTCAATCTCTTCATCCTCAAGGACGTCTTCCTCCAGCGCTTCTTCTGCCTGCTTAGCCAGAAGAAACTCCTTACGACTCTCAGTCACAGCTCGCCGTAATTCTTCACCCTTGACCGGGCAGTTGAGCATTTGGGCGATGCGGTCGATTTTTTTCGCCATGGTTCCTCCAACGCATCGGCTATAGGCCGATAGTGCGCGCTTTCAGGAGGCGATGCCAAATTGCCGAGCGCTTTTCTTCTCGGCTTTTCTTCAATTCCTTGAGTCGGGCGAGGGACATCGGGCTGACCTCAGGAGGAAGTTGATCCATTCATTCTCTGAGACGGACAGCCCCGTCGATTCGGGTTAAGACGGCTGAAAAAACCTCAGCGGTGATAGCGCCGCACCACGCTGCTGTTTTTCAGCACATGGCCTTTGATTTTTTCCAGTAGCTGCACGCGGGTCAGACCGGCCGGTAACGCGTCCGGAGCCAGGTCCAGGGCGTAGAGCTGGATGATGTAGTGATGCGCGCTATCGCCAGCCGGCGGGCAAGGGCCGACATAGGTCGTGGTGCCTTTAGTGTTGGTGCCCCCCACGCCTTCGAGGCCCGGTTTAGCGCCGACGCCGGGCTGGATCTGGTGGGTCGTGGCTTTGATGCCGTAATGCACCCAGTGATCGACGCCCTGACCTTTCTGGCCGTCAGGATCGTGCATCACGATGGCGTAGCTAAGGGTACCCGCCGGACCGGCGTTCCAGTTCAGCGCCGGTGATGCATTGTGTCCGCCGCAACCCGGAGCATCACTGGCGGCAGCTGACGTGAACAATCGGTCATCCGTAACACCTGGGATGTTCAGGGTGAAACGCTCCTGGGCCAGCGCGGGCAATTGCACGCAAAGGGCGACTGCAACCGCTGCCAGCCAAGGGTTCAAAGAGGTCAATCGGGTCATTCCGGAACACCTTTTGCGGGTGGGGCCGTGGTCGGCGTGCAAACTATAGCTGGACCGCTCGTGCCTTGGCAGAGGGATTTGGCTGAACCTCGGGATAAGGGCCAAACTCTTAAGTGAAACGCCTGTCTGGAGAGTGACCATGACACTGCACCGCGTCGCCCGTTTCGCCGATGTGCCCGAAGACCGAGGACTGGAAGTCCGGATCGCGGACACTAAAATTCTTTTGCTGCGGGTCGGCGATCAATTGCGCGCCTATCAGGGCGAATGTCCTCACGCCGGGGCACCACTGGCCGAGGGTGCGCTGTGCCATGGACGCTTGATTTGCCCGTGGCACAAAGCAGCGTACAGGATCGAGGACGGTGCACTGTGCGAACCGCCAGCGCTGGACAGCCTTCAGCGCTACCGGCTGGAGATCCGCGAGGACGAGGTATGGGTCGAGGATCAGCCCATGCACGACGCCCATGCCCCGCCGGCGGACGATGACCGGGTCTTTCTGATCATCGGTGCTGGCGCCGCAGGCACAGCCGGTGCGGCGGCGCTGCGGGAAAAAGGTTTCGGTGGCCGGATCGTCCTGATTGACCGCGAACCCGGCGCCGGGTACGACCGCACGGTCTTGAGCAAATTCGTGATTGCCGGGGAGATGCCGCTGGAAGAAATCCCGCCGCTGCGCGATGAACACTTTTACCGCGAGCAGCGGATCGAGAGAATAAACGGTGAAGTGACGAACCTGGATACCGCAACCCAGACTGTGCAGCTGGCCGATGGCCAATCGCTGAGCTACGACGCCGCATTACTCGCCACCGGTGGCACGCCCAACCCTCTCACGTTGCCCGGTGCCGATTTGCCGCAGGTCTTCCTGCTGCGCTCAAAGGCGCAGGCGCAGCAAATTCTGAACGCGGCGAAGCCCGGCCAACGTGCCGTGATCATCGGCGACAGTTTTATTGCCCTGGAGTCCGCTTCGTCCCTGCGTCAATACGGTTTGGACGTCACCGTCCTGGCTCGCCACGCAGTACCGTTTGCAGCGCAATTCGGCGAAGCCGTCGGCAAGGCGATTCGTGCCCTGCATGAGGCCAACGGCGTGGTGTTTCATACCGATGGCGAAGCCGCGCAGATCGAAGGAACCACCAGGGTCGAAGGGGTGCGGTTGAATAATGGCCAACGTTTAGCGGCAGATTTGGTGTTGGTCGGTATTGGCGTCAGCCCGGCTACCGACGCGTTTGCCGATTTGCCCATGGAAAAAGATCAATCACTGACCGTCGACGGCGGAATGCGTGTAACCGATGGGCTTTGGGCTGCCGGCGATATCGCCACCTTCCCCCTCAGCGGCCAGCCCCAACGCATCGAACATTGGCGCCTGGCCCAGCAACAGGCGCGGATCGCGGCGGCAAATATGCTCGGCGGCGACGAGCATTACCTCGACGTGCCGTACTTCTGGACCTGGCATTTCGGCAAAAACTACGACTACTTGGGCCACGCCGAAGCCTGGGATGAGGTCGAGTTCAAGGGCGACCCTGACCACCCACCTTTTATCGGGCTGTTCGGCAAAAACGGTGTGGTGGTGGCGGCGGTGGCCTGCGATGAAGAGCGGATGATGGCCTTGCTCGCCGAGCGTATGAAGCAGCCGCTGCCGGTGGATGAGGCGTGGCAGCTGATACGCGGTTGAACGCACTCTTCGACACCCCCGAATCCTCTGTAGGAGCTGCCGCAGGCTGCGATCTTTTGATCTTGAAAGTCAAAAGATCGCAGCCTGCGGCAGCTCCTACAGAGGGGCAGTCTGAGCCCAATGCATCCAGGGCATTGCGACCCGGCTAGCCGTGTAAGGCATGCTCCCGCGGTTTTACTGGACCGTGACACTCCCGCCGAATTTGCTCATCAGGAAACTGACAAACTCTTCGACGGTCATCTTCTGGCCGTTGAATTCCACCTGATTGTTGGCGTAGTGCAGTTTGGTAACGACGTTGTTGCCGTCCAGCTTTGCCAACTGTGAACCGACCGCCATGCTGCTGAACATGTCGGCGGTGGCGGTGGCCTGATCGGCGATGACTTTGGCGTCGGTCTGACCGGCGATTTGCGACTGCACGCTCAGCAGGTCAACGAGCATGGGCTTGGATACTTGCACATTGATGTCCAGCAGCGCGATCAGCTGTTGGGTCAGCAGGTTTGGCGGCAAGTCCATGGATTGCGGTTTGGTCAGGTCGAGCACCAGGTTGGCGCGGCTTTCACCGTTGGCAGTGGTGAACGACAGATTTTCCAGCGCCACCTGCAGACCGGCCCCCAGCAGTTTCTCCAGACCGGCTTTCACCTGCGCCTCTTCGGCCGGGGTCAAGACCAGCTCTGGCGCCGGTTCACCCGCGGCGGCAGCCTCGGCGGCGGCCCTCTCGTACGGTTGCAGTTTGGTCTGGTAAATCTGCATCAACGACAGGGTGGCCGGGATGTCGAGATTCTTCAGGCTCATGGCCATCTGCGCAGAGCCGACCGTCTTGCCGTTCAAGGACACTTCGCCCACTTTGTAATCGGCACGCCCCGAAGCGCTAGTGCCCGACTCCTCAGTCTGGTTCTTCATCTCGAATTTCTTGAAGCCCATCACCGACTGCTTCGCACCGAAGGTGGTTTTGCTGTCGGTCAGCTCGAGGGTGTTTTCGCCGGTGTAGTAGCCGTAGGTACTTTTTACCAGGTTGCTGGCCATGGTCAGGCCACTCAATTCGACTTTAACCGGCGTCTGGTCTTCAGCCACGGTGCTCAGTGTCAGGCTGTCCATGTAGCCGTTGGCCTTGACCTTCTGTGCCTGAGGGCTGGCAGCGACGTCGAGGTTAAGACCGGAGAATTTGAGGTTGGACTTGTCGTCGAGCGCGAGGTCCAGTGGCAGCAATTCGAGGGTGCCATTGGTGGAATTGTCGTAGCCGATGTTGACCACGCCCGTAAGCGGCGATTTGTCCTTGGCGGCAGCGAACCATTTCTCGGTGATCGGCGTTTTTTCCAGCTCGTAATGACTGGTGGCCATGACCGGCAGCAACTTTAGCGACATCAGGCGCGAGAACGGCAATGGACCGTGTTCAATGTGATCGACAAACAGCAGCTCGACCGGCGCCTCGCCAAACATTTCACCTTCGCCCTTCATGCGGTAGTGCGCGGTACTGCTGAAAACATGGCGTTCCAGCGATACCAGCTCCAGCGACGCCGTGCCGCTGGAACCGACCAGCGTGGTCTGCAGCTCTTTGTTGGCATCAGCGATCGAGGTGTTCAGCACGCCTTCGAGTTTGGTCCCGGTGAACCACGCACCGCCGGCACTGATCGCACCGATGGCGACAACAATTCCTAGAAGCACGCCTGCTGATTTATTCATGAATGACCCATCAATGTCCGTTGTTGAAGGTGTGGTCGTCTTCCCTGAACCCGTGACGGGTTACGGCTCGACTCCGCTAAAAGTGCGATGGAGATTAGCACCCGGCGCGCAGGGCGGCCCAATCATTAAAGGTTAAAGAGTGTCTATTAGCGGTGCCCGCGAAAAAGATCGCAGCCTTCGGCAGCTCCTACATTGGAATGCGTTTCCCTGTAGGAGCTGCCGAAGGCTGCGATCTTTTTCGCAGTTATGAATACTGGACTTCGATCTCATCGAGCTGATGATCAAAGCTTTTCAGCCGCGCAGTCCACGTATACACCAGCACTTCGAAATCCCGATTGATCACCGCCCCGCCCGTTACTTCCGCACGCGGGTCGCAAACGTCCAGTTGATAGCGCTCGCGGGCCATGGCGGTGGCGACATCGGACAATTCGCGGGCGTTGTTTAGCCAGTGCCGCCCCTCGTCGGCCACTTGCTTGTCCAGCGCCAGGCACTGCTTCTTCAAGGTTTCGAGGCTTTTTTCCAGCGGTGTGCCGGTGAGTTCGCCCATCACTTCCTGGAACGTGCGCCCCGGTTGCCAGTAGCTGCCCCAGAAATATCGATCGAACACCGTTTCGACCCGGCGTAGCGCGACCTTGGTGTCCCAGATCAGCACCAGGGTCTTGCCTTGTTCGAGCTGTCTTTTTTTGATGCGCTGGCCCTGGAATGAAGCCCAGGCGACCACCACGATGGCCATGACGGCAATCAGCGCAGTGGCACTGTCGAGGAACACCAGAGCCTTGTCGATCTGGTGGGCCAGCATGATGCCGTAGAAATAGGTGGCCGACAGCAACACCAACGCTGCAATAGCGCACCAGAAGCCGGGAGCATAAGGGTTTTTCATTATTGGAATCCCCATGACCAACGCGAGCCTTGATTGATGAGATCGACGCGCGACCTCATCAAGTCAAAGCATAGCAACGGCGTCAGGGTTTGCCGGGTTGTGAGCCTTGCGTTCGTCCGCTTTCCCAGCCGCCACCCAAAGCCAGGAACAAATCGATCTGGCTCATGGCAACCTGGGTGTTGGCGGAAGCCAATTGCGCCCGCACATCGGTGTAGGTGCGCGTGGCCTGCAAATCTGCCAAAAACGACGCGCGGCCGGCCTGGAAGAAGCGGTGGGTCTGGTCTGCCGCCAGTTGCGCCGATTGTTCGGCGTCGGCCAAGGCATCACGGCGTTGCAACAGCGCGGAGTACTGCGCCAGGCCGGTTTGGGTCTCGCGGATAGCGTTGAGCACCACACCATCGAAATGCGCCAGCGTGCCCTGGGTCGTCGCCTCAGCCTCACGGATGCGTGCCCGAGAGCCGTTGGACGGCACGGTCCAGGTCAGCAAGGGGCCGAAGCCCCAGCGGTTAGTCGCCGGTTTGCCGAGGTCTTCCAAAATACCGACCGTACCGACGGTCGCGCCGATGCTGATGTCCGGATACAACTCGCCGGTTGCAATGCCAATGCCGGCGGTCGCCGCCGCCAGCTGACGTTCGGCTTGACGCACATCGGGACGGCGCTTGAGCAAGGTGGCGCCATCACCCACCGGCAACAATTGCGTAATCTTCGGCAGCTCGGCGCAGGTGGCGGTGCCGGTCGGCAGTTGATCCACCGGTTTGGCCAGCAACATCGACAACCGGAACAACCCGGCCTGACGCGCCGCCTCATAACGCGGCATGTCGGCGCGCAAGGATTTGAATTGGGTTTGCGAGCGGGTGACCTGGGTTTCATCGCCTCGCCCGGCATCGCGCAGACGCTGGATCAACGTCGTGCTCTGGCCTTGCAAATCGAGGGAATGCTGAGCAATTTCCCGCTCTTCATTGGCCGCGCAGATCTGGGTGTAAGCACGAACAACATCGGCCACCAGGGTGATGCGTGCCGTATCGGCCGCCGCTTGTGTGGCGTCGGCATTGGCTTTGGCCGCCTCGATCCCGCGCTGCAACGTGCCGAACAGGTCGAACTGATAAGACGTGGTGATGCCGATATCGCCCACATTGGCCACCGGCACTTTTTCGGGTATTAAGAACGCTTCGCCAGACTCCTGCAAACGCTGGGCGCCGAGCTTCACACCGCCACTCCAGCCGCCCGCCGCCTGCGCTTCGTCGACCTGAGCATGAGCCCGCGAGAGCCTCGCTGCCGCCACGCGCAAATCGGTGTTGGACGCCATCGCCTGTTGGACCAATTGATCGAGGCGCGGATCCTGATACAAGCGCCACCAATCGCTGGGGACAGGCGCAGAGACGACATTTTTGCCGTTCACCGCCAGTTCGCCCTGCAAATCCTCGCGGTGTATGGCGGCTTCGTCCGGCAAGTGATAATCCGGCCCGACCACCTGGCACGCCGACAGCAACAGGCCTAATCCGGCGACCGCCAAACCTGAGGCCCTGCTCATTTAGACGGCTCCTGCTGTTGGTCGTCGATGATCGATACCGTCGCGGTTCGCCCGGCAATCATGCGGAAATCCGCCGGGACGTCGTCGAAGGCGATCCGCACCGGAATCCGCTGGGCCAGTCGCACCCAGCTGAACGCCGGGTTGACGTTTGGCAGCAGGTTGCTGCCAATGCTGCGGTCGCGGTCTTCGATGCCGGCGACGATGCTTTCCACATGGCCGCGCAGTCGAGCGCGATCGCCAATCACACGGATGTCGACGCTCTGGCCGACATGAATGCCGTCCAGCTTGGTTTCTTCGAAATAACCGTCGATGTGGAACGAATTGCTGTCCACCACCGACAACACCGGCCGCCCGGCGCTGACGAACTCTTGCGTGCGCGGCGCGCGGTCGTTGACGTAACCGTCCACGGGGCTGCGGATCACCGAGCGGTCGAGATTCAGTTGAGCACTGTCCACCGCCACCTGAGCTTCCATCAGCGCCACTTCGGCGCGGGCAACTTTGGACTGACTCTCTTCCAGTTGCTCACCCGGCACCAGATTGCCCAGGCCACGGTTGCGCTTGGCTTCGCGCTGCGCCTGAGCCAGGGTTTCCTGGCGGTCGGCGACCGCGGCCTTGGCTTGGCGCAACGCCAGTTTGAAACGGTCCGGATCGATGCTGAACAGCACCTGGCCGCGCGTCACCAACTGGTTGTCGCGCACTTCCACTTGCTGGATCAGGCCGGACACGTCCGGGGCGATCTGCACGATGTCCGCACGGATGTGACCGTCGCGGGTCCAGGGCGCAAACATGTAATACATCACCATGCGCCAGACTATGACGACGGCAAAGGTCACGATCAGCAGGGTCAAAACGACGCGACCGAGGGTCAAAAAGGGTTTTTTCATGTCATCAGGTATCGACTGAGTGAGTCCACGGCGCCAAGCAGCAAAGCGTAGAGAGCCACGTTGAACAATGCCCGGTGCCAGACCAGACGGTAAAAGTGCAGGCGCGTCAGCAACCCGTGCACCAACAGGTACAACACATACGTAATGCCCATCAGCACCAGCAGCGTGGGCAGGAACACCCCGCTGATATCCATATCACCGATCATAAAGGCGCTCCTTCAATGCCATGGGGAAGCGGTTCTTCGAGATTGCCGGTGCCGAGGAATTCAACGCCGGGCAGTAATGCCAAACGCAAGCCACTCAGGGCGTGCAACAGATGTAGACGGGCGCCCTCATCGCATTCGCGGTTCAGGGCGCGGCGCGTACGGTCCATGGTCATCAACAACGCACTCGGTGCCGGCAGACGCTCGTCAGCCTTGAGGCACGCCTTGAAGTATTCGCCGACCTCGGCCACCACTTGATGCAGCAATGCTTGCGGAACGCCGAGCACTCGCGGTGTATAGGCGAGCAGGTCGAGCACGTTCAGCGCCACGCGTACTTCTCGCAGCGCGATCCCGGTGTCCTGCCCGGTCATGGCCAGCCGCGGCAGATGCTGCATCAGGCGGTCGAGCATCTGCACGCCCAAGTGCCGGTGTTCGGCCAGTGTGGCCGGCTCGGAGAGGCTGACGATGTCGCGCCAGCTGAAACGGGTCAGGCGCTTGGCCGCCAGTTCGGCGCCGAACGGCCGGGCGATCAGGGTCCAGACAAACGCAAACAGCAGCCCGATGGGGCCCGCCAGGTTGGAGTTAGCGAAACTGAGGAAGTCCGCGTCGTAAGCACTTTGAATACTGATGAAAGACGAGGTGTTCACCAGGGTCAGCAGCATGCCCAGATAAAACTGCGGCTTTACTGTCAGGGTGCCGATGCAAATGAACGGCACGGCGAACGCCAGCACCAGCATCGGGAAGTCATGCAGGTTGGGCAGGACCAGAAACAGATAAAGGCTGGCAAGCAACACCGACATCGACGTCCAGAAAAAGAACCGGAAGATCTGCGGTGCAGGGTCGTCCATCGAGGCGAAGAAGCTGCACGCCACCGCCGCCAGAATCACGGCCGAGCCGCCGTCGGTCCAACCGAGCAGGATCCACAGCACCGAGGCGACGATGATCGCGGTCACCGTGGACGCCGCCGAATAGAACATCAGCCCACGGTCGAGAAACGGCGACAGGCGACCGAGGCGCCAGTGCCGATACACCGCGCGCCAGCTGTCCTGGCTTTCGCACCGGATGGCGACTTGCAGGCTGCGGCAGTCCTGCCACAAATCGATCCATTCGCCGAGGCGATAGATCGCGTTGGAGAACAGCAGTTGCTTGCGATCATCCAGCGCCTCGGCGGACGGTTGCAGCGCTTCGAGCTGATCTTTCAACGACTGCCAGCGACCGAGGTCGGCGTCGTTGTGTTTGAGCCATTCGGTGGTCGCGGTCAGCAGCGGCGCGAACTTGTCCACCCGTTCGGGCGTACGCCGTTCCAGCGCATAAAGCGCATCGTCGAGGGCGTCGATCACGGGCAACAGGTGAATCATCCGTCCCCGCAGTTCTTTGGTATTACGCACCGTTTGCGGCCGCGCGCCCTCGTGAGGCAGCTGACCGATCATCAATTCCAGACTGTTGAAGGTCGTCACCATCGCAGAGCGCAGGGTGCTGACTTCGTCTGGCTGCACGTTGCGGCTGAGGAAACGCAGGCTATAGGTCGAAGCATCGGCGAACCATTTGCTCACCGAATCGTTGAACACCGGCGCCAGCCGCCGTGGCCAAAACATGGCACCCATCACCGCCGCTACGGCGATGCCGAGGAAGATTTCTTCAGTCCGCGCTTCGGCCACATCCCACACTGCCAATGGGTTATTCACCACGGGCAAGGCGATCAGCGGCAACGTATACCCGGCGAGCATGAGCGCGTAATTGTTGGCGGTGCGCAAGTGCAGGGACAGGAACAACAAAGTCCCGGTCCACAGGGCAATGACCACCACCAGCACATAAGGACTCTGGACAAACATCGGCACAAAAAAAACCGCCGCCGCCGCACCGAAAAAGGTGCCGACCGCGCGGTATAGAGCCTTGGAACTGGTCGGGCCGACAAACGGGCTGGAAACGATATAAACCGTCGCCATCGCCCAATAAGGACGCGGCATCTGCATGAGCAGGGCGATGTACAGCGCAATCATCGAGGCGGCAAACGTGCGCACGCCATAGAACCAATCCCGCGCCGAAGGTACGCCAGCGAAAAAACCGCTCAAGGGTTCACCGCCGACGGCGGGTTGGCCCCTTCAAAGGCTCTCAGTACCCGCAGCGTTGCTTCCAGATCACCCTGATCGATCCCTTCGAGCACTTCATTGCGCAAGCGCACCAACTCGATTTCCACAGCCTGAACCAACTCGCGGCCAGTCTCAGTCAGGCTCAGGCATTTGGCGCGACGGTCATTGGCGTCTGCGGTCCGACGGACGTAGCCGGAATGGCAAAGTTGATCCAACAGGCGCACCAGTGACGGACTCTCCATGCCCGCCGCCTGCGCCACCGTCACCTGACGCACACCCTCACCCAAACGCCCGATCATCAACAACGGAACGGCGCAGGCTTCGGAGATTCCATAATTGACCAGCGTGGTCTGGCAGATCTTCCGCCAATGCCTGGCGGCCACCACCATGGCGGTGCTGATGTTCATCTGGAGCGCGTCGAGGGTATTGGGCACGGGAAAAGACACACTGTTAGTTTGCTAACTATCAATATGCCATTTGAGAGGAAAGCTGGTCAAGTTTTGAAACAATTTCTACGCATCTGGTCAGGTTTAACCGCCTCGCCCCTTCCTCAGCAGCACATCCAACTGGTCCACCACCTCCGCCCAATCGGCATCATCCAGAATTTCGTCACGCAAGAATTCCGCTTGGCACTTGGTCCAGAAAAACGCATCCGCCAGGTGCAGCTCGGGTTTTAGCGGGGAATGAGTGGCAATGAATTGGTCGATGCTGACCGGGTCGTGGTCCAGGCCCAGTTGTTTGAACAGGGAGGGGAGGCTGTGGGTTGGGGATTCCATGTCGGGCTCCTTTTTTATCGCAAATGATTGGATGACTGCTGCGCAGTCAATCGCGAGCAAGCTCGCTCCTACAGGTGGTCGCGTATTCCCTGTAGGAGCGAGCTTGCTCGCGATGGTGTAACTGACGCCGCAAAACTCAATGACTCAACTCACACACCTCGGCATGCGGCACCATTTTCAGAAATTCCGGCATGCTCATGTGCAGCAGGTTGTTGTGGTTACCGGCCTCCAGGTAAATGTCTTTTTGCCGGGTCAGCAAAGGGTCGATGACCATGTCTAGCCCATACGACTCACCCAATGCCGGCACCGCACCGCGTTCGCAATCGGTGAACAGGTGCGCCAGGGTGCTTTCCCGGGTGACTTGCCATTCACCGCTGCCACGTACTTTGCTCAGGTCCAGGTGACGGCTCGCCGGCAGCACGGCCATCAGGTAATGACCGTGGTGGTCGTCGAGGATCACCGATTTGGCCACCCGTTCGGCAGGAATGCCCGAGACCCGCGCCGTTTCAAGGCTGCTGGCCGAGTGTGGGTGGGTGACGACGTCATATTCGCAGTGCGCCTTCTCCAGGCTGCTCTGCACGGTTCTTGCCATACGCATGATGCACCTCGGTGTCCGCGACTGCTTGTGGCGGACGATGGTTAAACCTGTTCGCTCCATCTCAAAGTCTAGGCCCGCTGGCGCAATCGCGCGGGAAATCTTCCGGTCGGACGATGTCGACAATTGAGCAAAATTCATACAACAAAAGGCTCAACTAGACTGTATACAGAGCCACCCAAGACTCTCCCGGAGGGTCCAGTGAATACTCGTTGTTGTGCAGTTGCGCTGCTGTTGGCCTTGAGCGGATCGGCGTTCGCGGCGGACACCGTCGTGCTGCTGGTTCCCAACCCCATCGGGATCTGGCTGATCACGTTCGGCATCGCGTTTCTGATCGCCGAGGCGGCCCTGCCCAATTACGGCGTGATCGGTTTGGGCGGGATTGTGATGTTCGTGATCGGTGCGGTGATTCTGAGCAACACCGAAGTGCCCGTTCCTTTGATGATTGGCCTGGGGCTGGTGAGTGCCCTGCTGCTGATTTTCCTGCTGATCCACGCCCTGAAAACCCGACCGCGCCACACGGTCAGCGGCGATGCCGGCCTCATCGGCAGCGTAGCCCCGGTGACGTCATTACGGCCGGGCAATGCCTACAGCGGCTGGGTGCACCTGCAAGGAGAACAGTGGCAAATACTCAGCGCTACGCCACTGCAACCGGGGCAGCAAGTCCGGGTAGTGGCGCGCAAGGGATTACTGCTGCAAGTGGCCGCGGCTGACGCGGCGTCGGCTGGAGAATAAACATGGGCCTGCAACTGGGTTTTGCCGCACTGCTGCTGTTGGTCATTGCGCTGGCGGGATCGACCTTCCGCATCCTGCGCGAATACGAGCGCGGGGTGGTGTTCCAGCTCGGCCGCTTCTGGCAGGTCAAAGGCCCAGGCCTGATCCTGCTGATTCCGGTGGTCCAGCAAATGGTCCGCGTCGACTTGCGTACCGTGGTCCTCGACGTGCCGCCTCAAGACGTGATCACCCGCGACAACGTCTCGGTCAAGGTCAATGCCGTACTGTACTTCCGGGTGCTCGATCCGCAGAAAGCGATCATCCAGGTCGAGGACTTTCTCATGGCCACCAGCCAACTGGCCCAGACCACATTGCGGGCGGTGCTCGGTAAACATGAACTCGATGAGCTGCTGGCCGAGCGCGAACGGCTGAACATCGACATCCAGCAAGTGCTCGATGCCCAGACCGACGCGTGGGGCATCAAGGTCGCCAACGTCGAGATCAAGCACGTGGACCTCAACGAATCGATGGTCCGCGCCATCGCCAAACAGGCCGAAGCCGAGCGGGAACGCCGGGCTAAAGTGATCCACGCCGAAGGTGAATTGCAGGCCTCGGAAAAACTCATGCAGGCCGCCGAAATGCTTGGCCGTCAACCAGGCGCCATGCAGTTGCGATACATGCAAACGCTGAGCTCGATTGCCGGGGACAAGAGTTCGACCATCGTCTTCCCGCTGCCGATCGAATTGCTCAAGGGGATGGCAGACTTGTCGAAACCTTGAGCAATCAGCGATCAGGGAAACCCGTTAAACCTTCTGCCATCGGTTCAATGCAGTACGAACAAACGCGCATTGGCGCCGCCGGCGTGGGTTTCGCCAACGCTCTGCCAGCCTGCGGGCAAGGGCGCGAACTCGTCCGGCACATCCACGGTGCCGATCAACCACACTCGGCCATTGCCTTTGGGCAAGCTGCCAAGGCTGTCGAGATAGATGTCCTGAGTGACCAGTGTGCCAAAACCATAGGCATTAGGCCGACTCGAAGCACCATTGGCCAGCGGCGGGGTGTACAGCAGCGGTTTTGCGTCGGTGCGGTTGTAATAGACGTAGCTGAGGTACCAGAGCATATCGCTGGTGACGATCCGGTCGCCGGCCACGAAGTGCTGGTTCACGTAGTCGACCATGACGCTGATCTGATCATTGATATCCACCGTGGCGTTGTTCTTCAGGCCCACCAGCTCAACGCCGACGAACAGCACCAGCACCGTCAGCGCCAGCACCCGAAAGCCTGAATACAGGCGATCAATGGCCAGCGCGACAATCATTGGCAGCCCCAGGGCATAGGCCGTCAGGTAACGCTCGATGAATACCGGCGTGATAAACGACATCCCGAACAGCAGCAACAACGGCAGCGCCGTGTAGATCACCAGCAGCACGCTGCCACGAAAGACACTGCGATCCCGCGCCAGTGCCACGCCAGCGATGGCCAGTAACGCCAGCGGCAGCGCGATGAACATCAGCGTCGGCAGGTTTTCGCCATCGTCCTGCATCAGAAACGACCACAGCATCGAAGGCAACGAGCCGAGCGTGACAGGCGTTTCCCACCCCACGTCGCCATTGGCTTTGAGCTGATCCATGTGCTGAATCAGATCGATCAGATTCGGCACCCACGGCAGGTACAACAGCATGATCGCCACGTTCGCCAGCCACCAGCCGGGACGCTGAATATTGCGCAGGCGATACCCTGGCTGTACGCGGATCAGCCCCAGATACAACCAGTGGCACAGAACACACAGCGCGGTGAAGTAGTGGGTGTAGAACGCAGCAGTCATCAGCAACGTATAGGCCACCAAATAACGCGCGCGCCGGGGGTGTCTGACCCAGTAGACCAGAGCAATCGTGGCGCCGATCAACAACACACCCAGCAGCGAATACATCCGCACTTCCTGGCTGTAACGCACCGCCGTGGGCAGCAGCGCCAGCAGGAAACCCGTCAGTAACGCGGCACGCCGGGTGGCGAGCAGGTCCATCAGCCAGACGCCGAGCCATACCGTGGCGATCCCGGGCAATGCGCTGAGAATACGGATCGAAAAAATACCGTCGCCGAACAGCTCGATCCAGCCATGCAATAACAGGAAATACAGCGGTGGGTGTACGTCATGGGCCGCGTGCACCCAGATTCCGGCAAGGGAATATTGGCTCAGCAGCAGACTGGACCCTTCATCACCCCAGATGGCCGCCGCCGTCAGGTCGTAGAAACGCACCAGCGCGGCCAATACCAGAATCGGCAACAGCCAGTGTTCCTGCGCCCACCGCATCCAGCGCTGAACAATCGCCCAGACGCCGGGCGCCGCGTGCGGACCATCGGTGCCGCCAAGCGGTGTTTCTCTGCGTGCCTCCATTGCTACCCCTTGCAATTACCGATACAAACACTACGGCCATGACCACGAAGCCTGTTGATCACTGTAAGTCAGGCGCAGTTCCGTCGTCGATGCTGGCCTTACGACCAACGTCATCTGCCAGCGGATACACCGACTCCCATCCCCCACCCAACGCCTTGTATAGCCCCACCATGGCCAGCGACACCCCGGTCGAACTCTCCACCCACTGTTCCTGCGTCGCCAACAACGCGCCTTGCACCGCCAGCACATTGACGAAATCCACCACCCCTTCGACATATTGCTGTTGCGCGGTACGCAGGGCAATCTGGTTCTGGCGCACCGCGTCGGAAAGGCTGTCGCGGCGCCGTTGGCTGGCGTTGTAAGCGCTCAGTTGATCGTCGATTTCATGCCAGGCGCGCAGTACGGTTTGCTGGTAGGCGATGGCGGCTTCCTGTTGCTGCGCTTCGCGCAAGTTCAGCACACCGCGCAGACGACCGCCGTCGAACAGTGGCAGGCTGAACTGCGGGCCAATACCGAACGCGCGTGAGCCCCATGAACCGAAGTCGCTCAGCTGCATGGCCTGGGAACCGATGTTGCCCGACAACGTTATCCGCGGATAAAAATCACCCTGGGCCACACCGATGCTCGCGGTCGCGGCGTGCAGGCGGGCCTGCGCCTCGCGGATATCCGGGCGGCGTTCGGCCAGTTGCGATGGCAGGCCAATAGCGACCTGACGCGGGGTGGGTGGCACCGGAGCGTCTGTGGATAACTCGGCGGACAGCGCTTGAGGCGGCTCGCCCATCAACAGGCTCAAGGCGTTGATCAGTTGCGATTGACGTTGCTCCAGCGCGGGCAGGCGCGATTCGATGGCCGCCACTTGCGCGGCAGCTTCGGCAACGTCCAGGTCCGTGGCGACACCCTCGGCCAGGCGCAGTTGTGAGAGCTTCAGGCTATGTCGAGCGACGTCGAGATTCTGCTCGGTGACGGCTCGCGTACTTTGCACGCCGCGCAGCTGAATGTAATCCTGAGCCGTTTCGGCGAGCACCCACAGCAGCATGCCGCGGCGATCATTTTCCGCGACTTCCAGGGTCGCATCGGCGGCTTCGGTTTCGCGGCGCACACGGCCCCAGAAATCCAGTTCCCAGGACGCGGAGAACCCTGCGTCCCACACGTTGAACGCCGAATCACCGTTGTGTCCCGACGGATCGCTCAGGCCTTCGCCGCTGTTGCGTTTGCGCCCGTAGCTGCCCGTGGCGGCGGTGTTGGGGTAACGGTCGGCAGTGATCACCTGGCGTGCAGCGCGGCTTTGCTGCAAACGGCTGCTGGCGAGTTTCAGGTCCAGATTGTCGGTCAGGGCGCGTTGGATCAGGGCTGAGAGTTTTGGGTCGTGGAAGGCTTCCCACCAGCGTTCGTCCATATCGCCCGTCACCGCTTCACTGACGGCGGCTTTTGACGGTTTCGACCATGCGGCTATTTGCCGGGTTTGAGGTTTCTGGAAATCCGGGCCGACGGTGCATGCTGAAAGGCTCATCACGAGCAAGACGCAAAGGATGAGTCGGGGCTGACGGCCTCTTCGCGAGCAGGCTCGCTCCCACATTGGAACGCGGTCAACTGTGGGAGCGAGCTTGCTCGCGAAAGCGCCAGCCCGGTCAACGAAGATCTTCATCGTTGCACGACCTCATGCTCGCTACCGCTCGCCGTATCAATACTCGCCTCCACCGACATCCCCACCCGCAACCTCTGCGTCAATGGCTGCCCCGGCTCCAGCACAATCTTCACTGGAATCCGCTGCACAACCTTGGTGAAGTTACCGGTCGCGTTATCCGGCTTGACCGAGGCAAATGTCACGCCGGTGGCCGGCGCGATGCTCTCGACGCGGCCGCGCAGGGCTTCGCTGCCGAGGCTGTCGACACGCACCTGCACGTCTTGCCCCGGCTGCACGTCAGTCAGTTGGGTTTCCTGAAAGTTGGCGACCACATACGCCTGCGCCAGCGGCACCACCGCCAGCATCTTGCTCCCCGGCGTGACATAGGCGCCGACACGCACGGCACGTTCACCCACCATGCCGTCCTGAGGTGCGACGATCCGCGTATAGGACAGCTCGTAACTGGCCATTTCCAGCGCCGCTTGCGCCCGTTTCAGGCCACCATCGGCCGCGTCGCGCTGGGCGGTGAGAATATCGACCTGCTTGCGCTCCGCCGCCAGGACCGCCGTGGCGTTGGCCAGCCGGGCAGTGGCCTGATCGATGCGCGTCTGCGCTTGCTGAGCGTTTTGCACCGTACCGGCCCCTACCCCGGCGAGGTGGTTGTAGCGGTTCAGTTCATGTTCGGCGAAGGCCATTTCTGCCTTGGCCGACACCACCGTGGCTTGAGCCTGAGCGATCACTGAAGTCTGCCGTTCAAGGGTCGCCCGCGCATTTTGCAGGTGTGCCCGGGCCACCAGCGTCTCGGCGTCGGCGGCTTGAGCGGCGGCACGCAAGTCCCGGTCATCGATCAACGCCAGCAATTGCCCGGCCTTGACCTGCTGGTTGTCGTCCACCAGCACTTCCTTGATGAATCCGGCCACGCGCGGCACCACAAGGGTGAAGTCCGCCGAGACAAAGGCGTCATTGGTTTTCTGTTGCGAGCGCTTGCCGAACAGGCCGGGCGTCAGCAGAAAAACCAGCACGCCGAGTGCCACTACTGCGGCGACGCCGACAGCCACTTTTTGCTTTGCATAAGTCGTCATAAAAACCTTCTGTTCCAGTGGCGCATTCAAGTTGGCGCACGCGGCGGATAGATCCGCGTCGGCAGCCAGAAAATCAACAGGATCAGCGCCAGGGCGACGCCGCTCATACACAGATAAAGATCTGATGCAGTCAGGACCACGGCCTGTTCGTGCAGTCGGTGGGCCAGGCCCGGGCTGTCGCTGTCGGCCAGCGGTGAGTTGCCGAGGCTGTCCACCAACATCGTCGAATGAAAGTGCAACCTTGACGTGGTCAGCGCCTCGATCACCCCGGTGGCGATCACCGCCGACAGGCCTTTGACGGTGTTGAACCAGGCCGAAGCGAACGGCCCTTCCATCGGCGAAATGCTGCCGGTGGAAAGCATCAATAGCGGCAGCACTGCCATGGGCTGCCCGAAGATTTGCAGCAGTTGCAGCACGTAGAAGTCATCGCGGATCCACACCGACGTCAGCTGCGAACCGCCGATGCAGGACAGCGCCAGCAGGCTCAGACCGATCCCCAGCACCCAGCGGCAATCGACCCGGCGCAGATTGCACAGCGCCGCCACCAACGGCAGCGCAATCAACTGTGGCAACGCTGCCAGCAGCATGATCGGCGCGGTCTGAACCGGCCGATAACCCTGCACCTGCGCCAGGTAACTCGACGGAATAATGATCACCGCCAGCAGCACCACCAAAACACCTGCGAGGGTCAGCAACGCGAAAGACAGGTTGCGGATGCCGAGCATTTGCATCTTGAAAAACGGGATCGGTTGCGACCACTCGTTGATCAGGAACAACACCAGCAACAGCAACCCACCGCCGAGCAATCCACCGATCAGGTTCGACTGGAACCAGTCCAGACGATTGCCCTGCAGGAGGCCGATCACCAGCATGCAGATCGCCGGAAAACCCAGTAGCAAACCGCGCCAGTTGAACTGCTTGAAACGCTCCAGACGCAGCGGGTCCTGAGGCAACCCGTAGGCCACCGCCACCATGGCAATCAGGCATGGCGCGATGATTTGCCAGAAGGTCCATTGCCAGCCGACATACTCGCTCCACAACCCGGCCAACGGCGTACCGAGTCCAGGGCCGAAAGTTGCCGTCAGGGCGTAACCGGCCAAGCCGTAGAGCTTCACATTGGCGGGCAGAAAACGCAGGGCGACGGTCATCAACATCGGCGGCAATGCACCGCCGGCCAGGCCCTGCAAGGTGCGCAGGGCCAGCAGGCTTTCGTAGTTCGGCGCGAACGGGCAGAGCACGCCCAAGAGGGTGAACACACTGATGGCGCAGAGGGTGAATCGTCGCAACGAGAACGTCACCGCACACCACGGTGCGAACGCCATTGCAGCAACCGAGGTCGCGGTATAACTGGCGATCAGCCAGGTGCCTTCGTCGTAACCGATGGCCAACGCGCCGCGAATGTCGGCCAGGGCAACTTTGGTCACCATCTCGTTCAGGCCCGACACCAGCACCGCCACTAAAACGCCCACCAGGCCGATCATGATTCGCGGGCCGAAAACCGGTGGTGTAACAGCGGCCGTGGCAAGTGGTGCCGTGACCGAGAGGGAAGTCATGTGCTGCAAGCTCCGGGAATTGAATACCGGAGCATCTTAAGAAGCGCGTCACCTTACGAAAATCAACTTATCGACAGGTTATAAATGCGCCATACGCAACGATACAAAACCCCTTCTTGTAGGAGCGAGCTTGCTCGCGATGGTGTGTCAGGCAAATTGATATCGACTGACACACCATCGCGAGCAGGCTCGCTCCCACAGGGGGGCAGCGTTCAACTTCAGGTGGGTTGCGCAGCCAACCACGTCTCGTCGCAACACGCCTTGAGCGTTTCGCGCAGCCAGCGGTGCGCCGGATCCTTGTCGAAACGCGGGTGCCAGGCCTGGGTCAGCATCAACGTTGGCAATGGAATCGGCAGCGTGAATGAGCGCAGCTTCAATCCCAGCCGCCGCACACTCAATATCGCCTCCTGGGGCACTGGCAGAATCAGATCGGAATCGGGCAAGGCAAACATCGCCGCATGGAAACTCGGCGCAATCACCGCCACCCGCCGTTCCAGCCCCAGCGCATTGAGGGCGGTATCGATCGGGCCGCGAGCAATCCCCCGCCGGGACATGCTGATATGCGAAAACCCCGCAAAGCGCTCCGCCGTGATCTCTTCGTCGAACAGCGGATGGTCTTCTCGAACCAGCCCTACAAAGTGAGTGGAGAACAGATTCTGCACCTTTACTTCCGGGGTCTGCGGCCGGGTGTTGCTGATGTTCAGATCAATCCGCCCTTCGCGCAGCGCTTCATCATCGCCATCGCCTTCAGGCACGAAGCGTAATTCGCAGTGCGGCGCCTGACGGTCCAGGGTGTCGAACAACTTACCGCCATAGACACCCACGAAAAAGTCGTTGGCCCGGATGCTGAAACGTCGGCGCAACGAGCCCAGCTCCACGGCATCGCCCGAACGAAACAACAGCGCGGCCTGCTCCACCACCTCACGTACCTGCTCGCGCAACGCCAGTGCCTTGGGCGTCGGCACCAGGCCACGCCCGGCGCGCACCAGAATCGGATCGCCGATGGCTTCGCGGATGCGCGTCAATGTCCGGCTCATCGCCGCCGGGCTGAGGTTCATCCGCCGTGCCGCGCCCACCACGCTGCCCTCGTCGAGCAAGGCGTCGAGGGCGACCAACAGGTTCATGTCCGGGAGTTGCATGCTGAGCACTCGTGGCTGATCAGGGTTGAGTCAGACGCAATGCTAGCAGATCAAAAGATCGCAGCCTTCGGCAGCTCCTACAGGGTGTGCGTACACCTGTAGGAGCTGCCGAAGGCTGCGATCTTTTTGATCAACGCTGCATTCCCCCCAGCGTGATGCGGCGAACCTAGCAGTTCTGATAGTTCTCAACCTGGGCTCAGGCGTGTAGAACTGAGGACCCTTCATATCCCACTTCCACGAAGGTGTTTTATGAATCAACCCACATCTGCTGATCAAAAGAACCCGAACGGGTCACGCACGGTGTTGCTGGCAACCAACAACAGCCAATCGATCATTGGCGAAGTCGTCGATGGCAAGGCCAACACCATCGCCTATTCCGCCTACGGTCATCAGTCCGGTCAGCAGGAAGTCGCTACGCAACTGGGCTTCAACGGCCAAGTGCGCGAAGCGAACATCGGTTGGTACTTGCTAGGCAACGGCTATCGCGCTTACAACCCGCGACTGATGCGTTTTCATAGCCCGGACAGTTGGAGTCCGTTTGGGCGGGGCGGGTTGAATGCTTATATGTATTGCGTAGGGGATCCCGTAAACCATTCGGACCCAACGGGGCATAGCATTTTCGGTGCGATCTCGCTTTTGGTTAAGGAAAACGTTTCTTTTGGCGGTTCGGCAGCGCAACTCGCCGCCAAAAATGTCACTCGTAGGGCAAACGGGATTACTAGACAGCAGGCGATGTACGGGCTCGCCGCTGCGGGAGGAACGCCGACGCTCAATAGTCGACCGTCAACGAGCTGTGGACTTGCTGGAATGCTCGGTTATGTCGCTGGAGCTCCGGGCCCAAGAGGGAATAGTTCGCCAGCCGTCCAATACACTGAGACGACGCCAAGCAACCACCTTGGCTATGCAGCAGGTGCCGCAGCGGCCGGATTGGTAAGCACACCAAGCTCCACCATGCCTAGATCTCCCGGAATCTATAGCGCTAGTGGCGGTGGTGGTGGCGGCGTCGGACCACGCTCGAGCTTTGATAACCCGAGAATCCTATACGACGGTCCACCTCCACGGGAGCCGGTTCTCGTGCACGAGAGGCTCTTGGGTGGCGCACCACCTAGCGGGGCACCAGATGCAGCAACTAACACCGGGCCTTCTGGTGGCAGCTATCTTCCGACCCCTCTGCGGTCGATACCTGGTTCGCCCACATCATCGAGATGGTCCGGTGAGTCAGGGCCGAGTGATTGGAGTTCGAGTTCTAGCTCGAGTTCTTCACGCTCCTCGAGTCCAGTACTCGCAACGCTTATACGTAAAGGTGATGGCACGTCGCAGACTCGGTGGGTATAGGCGGCCTGCAAAAACTGATTGCCGTCAAAGGGATCGGAATCCAAGCAATCATGACGACGTTAAAGTTGGGATTTTTGCCACCGCCCAATCAGGACGATTGGCTGCGCTACCGCTGCATCCCCCACCGCTTCACCGTCACCCGCTCCAATGTATCAAACACCAGGTTCTCCACCAGCAAGCCAATCAAAATCACTACCGCCAACCCGGCAAACACCTTGTCCGTGTACAGCTCATTGCGATTCTGAAAGATGTACCACCCCAATCCACCCTTGCCACTGGTCGCACCAAACACCAGCTCGGCAGCGATCAGCGTACGCCAGGCAAAAGCCCAGCCGATTTTCAGCCCGGCGAGGATCGACGGCAGCGCTGCCGGAATCAGGATGAACAGCACAAAGCGCATGCCCTTCAAACCGTAGTTGCGACCCGCCATGCGCAGCGTTTCCGAGACGCCAAGGAACCCGGCATAGGTGTTCAACGCCAACGCCCAAAGCACCGAATGCACCAGCACGAAAATCAGGCTGTTCTGCCCCAGGCCAAACCACAGCAGCGCCAGCGGCAGCAACGCAATCGCCGGCAGCGGATTGAACATCGAGGTCAATGTACTCAGCAGATCGCGACCGAACTGGGTCGACACCGCCAACGTCGTCAAGGCAAACGCCAGGACGATGCCAATCAAATAGCCCTTCAGCAAAACCACCAGCGAAATCCACACCTTGCTCAGCAATTCACCGCTGAGCAAACCGTCATACAGCGCGCTGCTGGTTTGCAGAAAACTCGGCAACAGCAGGTCGTTGTTTTGCACGCGGGCGACGATTTCCCAGAGCACGGCGAGCAGAATCAGGATCAGGCTTTTGCGCAACCAGCCCTGCTGCCAGAGGCGCTGACCAAGGGGCAATTCACGCTCCAGCGGCACGCTCGTCAGTGGCTGCAAAACGGTTTCGAATTCTTCACGCGCAGATGATAAATGGCTCATCGGGCAGTCCTCTCAATGGCTCAATAAGCGATGCGGATGTCAGAGAAATCCAGTTCACGCCCGATTTCCGGGGGCTGGCCTTCATCAAACAGCAACCGGTGAATCCGCCGCGCCGACGCTTGGAACGCTACGCCGCCGAGGCTGTGCAAGTCGTATTGATGGCTGTGGACTTCCGCTCGCACTCGCCCCGGATGCGGCGACAACAGCAGGATGCGGTTGCCGACCACCAGCGCTTCTTCGATGGAGTGAGTGACGAACAACAGGGTGAAGCGCACTTCTTCCCAGAGCAGCAGCAATTCTTCCTGCATCTTGCGTCGGGTCAGGGCGTCGAGCGCGGCGAAGGGTTCGTCCATCAAGAGGATTTTCGGCTGCATCGCCAATGCCCGCGCAATCGCCACGCGCGCTTTCATGCCGCCCGACAAGGTATGCGGATACGCATCGGCAAATGCCGCCAGACCCACCTTGTCCAGATAGTGCAGCGCCCGCTCTTGCGCCTCTTTGCGCTTGAGGGTTTTCGATGCTAGCAGCGGAAACATTACGTTCTGTTTGACGGTTTTCCACGGCGGTAGTTGATCGAATTCCTGAAACACCACAATACGATCCGGCCCCGGCGCATGAACGGTTTGCCCTTGCAGCCGAATCTCGCCCTCGCAGGGTTGAATGAACCCGGCGACCGCTTTGAGCAACGTCGATTTACCGCAACCGGAAGGGCCGAGCAGCACAAAGCGATCCGCCGGATCGATCTCGAAACTGACCTGATGAGTCGCCCGAACCACACGCTGAGGCGTGCGGTATTCGAGGCTGACATTGTCGACCGACAGCAACGCCTGGGCTGCCGCGACCGGTATGCTGACCGTGTGGCCTTGCAAAGGGGCGTTCATCTCGATCAGCTCCCTTGCAGCGGCTTGGCGTCCTGGAAGAAATAATCCTTCCACGAATCCGGTTTGTTTTTGATTGCGCCGACGCGATAGAGGAACTCGGCCAATGGGTAGGTATTTTTCGGCGTGACGCTGAACTCGAACTGTGGGTTATCGATGATTTTCAGCAGCGCCGCGCGATCGATTTTTGCCTTGGTGACGCGGATGTACGTATCGGCTGCCGCGCCTTTATCGTTCTGTGCAAACTGCGCCGCTTCGGTCAACGCCTCGACGAATGCCTGGTAGGTTTTCGGGTTCTCGTCGCGGAATTTCTCGGTGGCGAACAGCACGGTCGGCGAGTTCGGGCCGAGCACGTCATAGGAGTTGAGCACGACGTGCACGTTCGGGTTTTCCAGTGCCTGATCCTGGAACGGCGGATTGGAGAAGTGCCCCGTCAATTCGGTACCGCCAGCGATCAGCGCGGCAGTCGCGTCGGGGTGCGGAACGGCGATGGTGTATTTGTCGAGGCGATTGAATTCCTTGTCGCCCCACTGCTTGGCAGCCGCGTATTGCAGGATGCGCGACTGCACCGATACACCCACCGCCGGCACCGCAATGCGGTCCTTCTCGGTGAAGTCTGCGATGGTTTTGACCTTCGGATTATTGCTCACCAGGTAGTAAGGGAAGTTGCCGAGAGAGGCGACGGCTTTGACATTCTGCTTGCCGTGGGTGCGATCCCAGATGGTCAGCAACGGACCGACGCCAGCACCCGCAATGTCGATAGAACCGGAGAGCAATGCATCGTTGACCGCCGCCCCACCGGACAGCTGAGTCCAGTCGACCTTGATGTCGATACCTTCTTGCTTGCCGTATTTCTCGATCAGGTTTTGATCGCGCACCACGTTGAGCAGCAGGTACACGATGCCGAACTGTTCGGCGATGCGGATTTCACCTTCGGCGTGGGCCACGGTGGGTGCCACCAGGCTGCCGGCGAGCACGCTGAAACCCAGGCCGATGGCCGCGGCCAATGCTGCAAATGGAAGACGTTTGGACATGATGTTTCTCCGACAAATCAGAAAGGTGCGTCGCCCTGGATGGTGGTGCGATACAGCTTGCGGCGCAGAAAGCTTGGGCATCCGGCGGCGAGATGGATCAGCGATCGGTTGTCCCAGAACACCAGGTCGTGGGGCTGCCATTGATGGCGGTAAATGTTTTGCGGCAGCACGCTGTGGGCGTAAAGCTCGTCGAGCAGTTGTTTGCTCTCGTCTTCCGGCAGACCAACGATGCGGGTGGTGAAACCTTCGCTGACGAACAACGCCTTGCGGCCACTTTCCGGGTGGGTGCGAACGATGGAGTGAACCACTTCGGCGACTTGGGCGAGCTGCTCAGGCGTCAGGGTCGGGCGCCAATTACCTTCGAATTTGCTCTCGCTGTAGCGCGCCGTGTAGGAGTGCGCGGCCGAGCGACCTTCGACCGCTTTGCGCAGTGCCTCGGGGAGGTTGTCCCAGGCTTTGTGCATGTCGGCGAACAACGTGTCGCCACCTTCGGCTGGCAGCTCCTGGGCGTGCAGCATCGAGCCCAGGCTTGGCAGTTCTTTGTAGGAAAGGTCAGAGTGCCAGAACTTGCCGGCGTCACCGAGGCCGATGGATTGGCCGTTTTCGATGATGTTGGAAACGATGAGAATTTCCGGGTGCCCCTCCAGCAGAAACTGCTTGAGCACATGGATCTGTAACACACCGAAACGGCGGCTGAAGGCAATTTGCTGTTCAGGGGAAATGCGTTGATCGCGAAACACCACGACGTGATGATCCAGGTGCGCGCGGTGCAGGCGGGCAAAGTCCTGATCATTGATAGGGAGGGCCACATCCAGGCCGACGATTTCGGCCCCGACAGCGCCACTGAACGGGCGGATTTCGAACAACTGCGGCGCGATGTTCGCGGCGTTTGAGGTAGCAGTAGCGGCAGACATAATTAACTCCCACGCACGGCACGCTCAATAGCGCGCGCGTCGATCAGAAACTCACGGAGGTTCCGTGTTGGTTCGTGTCGTGCGGCGCGCCGATTGGTCGGCAGGTACGCAGGCAGATGACTTTATAGGTATAAGAAACTTATTTTAAATACCATTAGAGAATAACCATATGGCTTATTTCGCCTATGCTGCTGACAGGTATCGCGGTGCCAATGTCGAGGGAAGCTCAATGTTCTACGTGCAACGTAATATCGATGGCCAACTGATGCGCGTGGAAGCCGAGGCCTACGCCGACTCCACCGAAACCCTGGCGGCCGATCACCCCGATCTACAGGCCTGGTTCGCCAGCGAAGTCATGGCGACCAGCCTCACCCAGCTCAAGCAGCTTAAACAACTTAAGCAACTCAAACAGAGCGACCTGGAAATGATCCGGGTACTCGACGACTTGATCCAGGTGCTGATCGGCAAAGGCGTGATTCTGGTCACCGACCTGCCGGCCGCCGCCCAAGCCAAACTCATGGACCGGACTCAGGCGCGTGAGGCGTTGGGCGGGTTGAGTTATTTGCTCGATGAGGATGAGGATGGGTTGATTTGAAGCTGCCCCTTCCGTTGTCTGCATTGACGCTTTCGCGAGCAGGCTCGCTCCCACAGTTAATCGGTGGTGATCACGGGATTTGTGTACGACACAGAACCCATGTGGGAGCGAGCCTGCTCGCGATGGCGATCTTCAGCTCACCGCAGATTTACCCTTGAACAGAAACTCCATCAGCTCCGGCGACTCAAGGTGATCCAACGCCCGCTCCACCAATAAATGAACCCCGTCAGCCATTCGACTGAGCGCCAGCGCGACGGATCGGCGTGAGCCGTCCACATCGTCCGCCAGGTCGGCAGCGATGGCGCTGATGGAGAGCAAGTCTTCGGAGGCGTTGGCCAGCAGGGCTTCGATGTTGAGGTCGGGGGAGACGGTGAAGAGTTGGCCTTTGCGCAGACCGGTTTCGGAGGTGCCAGATTCATCTGGCGGATTCGGCGTTACTTTGAACATATGACATTCCCTAAGTAGTAGTGGGGGCCATCACCGTTCGTTTGCACGCGAATGGGGTGGCGGCCGTGCGCAGGTGTGCAAAACCGGGCCTACTTAGACACCCAGCAGATCCGAGGATCTCCTGCACGCGGCCGCCATAAAGCAGTGAGCATACCAATGCTCATTGAAAGGCAGTGCGCGGACTAAATAGTTTGGCCGGATTTGCACGTCCGAGTCACTGTTAATTCAGTGACAAACTCAGACTAGCCATGCCCCGTTAGCTGAACAAGTTCACCAACACCGCTACAACTTGAAGGAAATCTCCGACGGTGTTGTCCCCACTCAGATCGTTCCCACGCTGGTTTCGGTGCTGGCTGTTCTGGCGCTTTCGCGAGCAGGCTCGCTCCCACAGTTGATCGGTGGTGATTGGGGGATTTGTGTACGACACAGAACCCCTGTGGGAGCGAGCCTGCTCGCGAAGGCGGTCTGACTGACGCCAACTATTTAAAGCCCTACTCCCAGGGCTTGGGCTCACCAATCAACCGCCCCTGAACCCCATACACCCCCATCTCACGAATCACCGACAGTTCGCCTTCGGTCTCGACCCGCTCGGCAATCAACGGCAAGTCGATGCTGTGGGCCGCGCGTTGAATCGCCTCAATGAACAAGCGCTTATCGCTCTCCTGATCAATCGTGCGGATGTAACTGCCGTCGATTTTCAAGTACGCCAACCCGAGCCGCGCCAGGTTGCCGATCATGCTGAATCGCCCACCAAAGTGCTGCAGGCCGAGGGAGAACCCGAGTTCACGCAAACGCCGCGTCAGCGCCTCCAGCGTCCCTTGTTCCGGCAGTTGTTCCTCGCCAATTTCCAGGGTCAGCCGCGGCCCCAGACTGGCGTGAGAACGCAGGGTCTCGAAAATTTTATCCAGCATCTGCGGGTCCGCCAATGTCGCCGAAGACAGGTTCAGTGCCAGCGACTCTTGGTGGTTAGCCATTTGCTCAAACACCAACTCCAACATCAGACGATCCAGCCGCGCAGCCCAACCGAACCGCTCCAGCCAAGGCAGGAAGCGCCCGGCGGGAATGCTCTGGCCCTGGTCGTCAATCAAACGCGAAAGTACTTTGTAATGCAGCACCCGTTGCGTGTCCTGGCTGGCCACCACCGGCTGGAAATACAACTCGAAACGCCGCTGACTCAGCGCCTGATCCAGTAAGCGGTGCCAGCCATGAGGGTCATCGCCGACACGGGCCGATGCACTGTGATCCAGGCAGACCCAACTCGAATCGCCCTGGCCTTCGGCCTGAGCGAGCGCCTGATCCGCCAGCCCGAGCAGTGCTTGCGGTGAGTCGCCATGAACGAACGGCGCCAGGCCGATTGACGCGACCGAGGCCATATCGGTGGCACCCGTCGTGTGCAAGCTGGCCAAGGCACTGCCGAGGTTCTGTGCCAGTTGCAGCGCTTCTTCGCGCTCCAGTCCCGGTGCCAGCACGGCAAATTCTCCACCACGAATCCGCGTGACGAGGTTTAGCGTCTCTGGATACTTGGCGCACTCACGGGACAGTTGTTCGCCCACCGCTTTGATTAATTCATCCGTGTGTTGACCGCCGCGGCGCTGATTCTGCCCGGCCAGATCCTTGATCCGCAGCAGCAGCAGGTAACCCGAATTGGCCTGTTCGGGATTACTCACTCGCGCATTCAATTGCATCTCGAAATAGCGCCGGTTGGCCAACCCGGTCAAGCCGTCCTGATAGGACTCGACCCGCAGTTTTTCACTGCGCTCGGCCTGCTCCTGAAACAGCGCTTTAAGCTTCTCGACCATTTGGTTCATGGCCTGCACCACGCGGCGCAATTCCGGTGTGCGCGGCAGGTCTGGCAGGCTGAGGAATTCCCGACGGGCGATGGCGTGGGATTGCTGGACCATGTAATCCAGCGGTTTCAATTGCCGGCGCAGCAACAGCGCACCGAGTGCCGCGCTCACAGCGCCACAGAGCAGCAACCAGCCAAGGCTGCCCAACGCACTTTGCCAAAGCTTGGCCAACGCGAACATCGGGTGGCTGACCACCTCGACCCGCGCGGCCTGCTCCCAGCCACGGCTGACGATCGCATCACCGCCCGCCGGCTCGAGGCCGATCAGTTTGACGAACCAGTCCGGTACGTTGTTCACCGCCGGAATACCGCTACGCTCGACCAGCGTCTTGTCGTTCGACAGGTCCACCACCCGGATGCGCGCGTAATAACCGCTGTCGAAAATCGAACTGACCAGCAACTCGACCATCGCCGGATCGTCGATGTTCGGCGTCAAGGACAGCGCCAACGCGGTCGCCGCGTCTTGGGCATGAGAGCGCAACTGATTGACGTACTGGGTACGCGAGCTCTCCAGGCTGACCATGAAGCTGCCGGTGAAGGCGACGACCAGGAACAGACAGATAGCGATCAACAGCTGTTTGAACAAAGACATCTAAGCGCGTGCTCCTAATGAGTCGTCTCGACCGGAAATCCTTCGGCTTGCATTTTTTTCAACACATCCTGCCAACGCGACAACCGTTTGGTGTCCCCGACCTTCTTGTTGCCCTTGGCGCCCGGCAACCACAGCCCTTCGGCATTAAAAGAATACACCGGCAATAAATCGGCTCGTTGGCTGGCGGGTTTGATTGCATCGATCAGGCTGTCGAGCACCAAAGGCATAGCCTCCGGGCTTGAGTAATAGGTCAGCACCATATGTGCGCGGTTCAAGCGCAGGGCCTTTACGTAAGTAATGCGCAACTTGTCACTGGGCACGCCGAGATGACGCAAACTGAAATACTTGGCGATGGCGTAATCTTCGCAGTCGCCAGCGCCTTTCCACAGGGCTTCGATCGGGGTTTCCCAGTAATCGACCTCATGCCACAGGTCGATGTCTTCTTCGTAGCGCATCTGTTTGTTGAAGAATTGGTTAACCACCTCGAGCTGCTGCAGCTCGCTGACCTGCTGTTGAGTTGCTAAAAGATGTTGCCAGGCATCAATACGCTGCTGACCTTCGCCCAATGGCCCGTACAATGCCTGCGCTCGACGGCTGATCTGGGAAAAATCCCAGTCGGCATGCAGTCCGCCCAGCATGACGCCGGCCAGCAGTAACGCGCAGCCTAACCAGCGAAAAGTCCGGGGGATCGCGAAACGTACCGCCAATGCGAGGCATCCAGGTAGGCAAGTGGAAGTCGGTTGATGGTGGAGGTTAGCCCGTTAAAAGACAATGGCAGGGTGAGATCACTTGTGGCGCGCTAGACTTTGTATGTCGGGGGTCATGAAAATATCGCAGCCTCCTGAGGCTACGGTGTCTTGTCCGTTTGACAACCTGTCAGGCAGTCACTAGTGTCCCCTTGGATCCAAATTTATCTCAGTTAAACAGGGTGCGTTGTTGTGACACAGAAGCCCAATCCTCTGAACAGCATTAAGGTCAACGGGCCGATTCCCGCTCATCTGGCACGCTCGGTGATTGAAGAAACCCTGCGCTCGGCGATTCTCGACGGGCGTATTCCCTGCGGTACGGCCCTGCGTCAGCAAGATTTGGCGGACCTGTTCGGCGTCAGCCGCATGCCGGTACGCGAGGCGCTGCGCCAACTTGAAGCACAAGCGTTGCTGAACGTGGTCGCGCATAAAGGCGCAGTGGTCGCGCCGTTGGTTCAGGGCGATGCTGTAGAAACCTACGCGCTACGGATCCTGCTGGAATCGGAAGCCCTGCGCTTGTCGATTCCGTTGCTGGAAAACGAAGATCTCGAACAGGCTGCCCGCTACATCGATGAGATGGAAACGGAAAAAAACTACACCGAAATCGGCCGACTCAATCGCTTGTTCCACATGTCGTTGTACTGCAAAGCTCCGAACCAGCGGCTATTGAGATTAGTAGAAGACGGGTTGAACGAAGAGGAGCGCTTCCTGCGTTTCAACCTGGAGGCCATGGGCTTGGGCAAACTGTCCCAGGAAGATCACCGCGCACTGCTGCGGGCCGTCGAAAACCGCGACATCGAAGGCTCGGTGAAGCTGCTCGCACACCACCTCAACCGCGGAGTCGAGGTCATCACTCGCTACCTCGGCAGCCCTGAAGCGCTGAATAAAAAAACCTCGCAGTAATCGCAGCAGCAAGCCTGAACGAGCAGGTGCACTGCTCGTCTTGATTTGTCACAACTCGCCCCGCTCCAAAGCCTCCTCACGCCCATAATTTCACCGACTGCATGATGCCTCGGTGATGGCGGCTGCCTTCAATTACGCTCACTCTTGGGTGCAAACGAATAATGAACGGGCGACGCACGCGCGAGCGAAGCAGTCCCCCGCATCAAGAACCTACGGAAGGAGCCTTGCCACGGGAAAGGAAGAATCGGCGTCACTCCCGGCCAACTTCTACCCCCTCAAATAATTTCGACGATTTCAATTAGAAAGTTGCTTCGAGTGAGGCATTCACTCTTTATTTTAATTCTGACTTATATAAGCCGGAAGGAGCAACTACGCCAAAATAAAACTTATATAAAAAGTCTTATTGGAACTTGTCACGCTTTAAAAAGTTAAACTTGAAAATAATATAAAAATAACTTGTCGCGATCTTTATTCGTGTATTAGTTTTTCTCCGCAGCCAGTGAACACTGGCGACTAAGCCAGCATTAAATGAATCGAAAAGAACTTACGCAGATCAATTCGTTTGAGGCACTCGTTCGTCAGAAGTAAACGTTCAACTCGCAATGACTTATTGATCGCCCCTCATTCCAGAGAACTTATAGGCTCGCTCATGAAACCGACTAAAGACCGCCTGAATCAGAAGAAAGCAGAACTTAGCGCGCATCCGATTTTCTCCGAAATCCATTCGTTGCCGATCCTCCAACGGTTCATGGAATCCCATGTATTTGCGGTGTGGGATTTCATGTCGCTGACCAAGCGCCTGCAACAGGAACTGACCTGCGTGCAACTGCCTTGGCTGCCGCCGCGGGATCCCCAGGCGGCACGCTTGATCAATGAGATTGTGTTGGGTGAAGAGTCTGATGACCGCCCCGCGCAAGGCCACTACAGCCATTTCGAGTTGTACCTGGATGCGATGCGTGAGGTCGGTGCAAGCACTGCCGCCGTCGAGCGCTTCGTGGCCCTGCAACAAGAAGGCGTGAGCTACGACGTGGCACTGCAAAGCGTGGACGTTGACCCGGCGGCTGCGCGGTTCGTTCGTCACACCTTGCACACTGCATTGCATGCGCCCGGCCACAGCGTGGCGGCGGCGTTTCTGCATGGTCGCGAGAGCGTCATCCCGCAGATGTTCCAGCGCATTCTCGACGACTGGGGTATCGGCATCGAGCAGGCGCCAACGTTTCGTTACTACCTCGAGCGACACATCGAAGTCGACTCCGAAGACCACGGCCCGGCCGCCGAAAAACTCCTCGCACGGCTGGTCGATGGCGATCCACAACGCGAAGTGGACGTCTATGCCAGCGCCATTGCCGCCGTCGAAAGTCGCATCGCCTTGTGGGACGGCCTGCGCCTGAGCATGAGCGAGCCGGTCGCGGAGGTGAACGCATGAACGCCGCCGACTACCAATCCTTCGCCGATGCCTGGGAAAGCCGCGCGACCATCCGCACCCGCCCGCGCCGCGTGCTGGAGAACGACCACAAACTGATTTATCCGTTGAGCCGTCAACCGTTGGTGCTGAGCGAAACCTTCCTGCGCGAATGCCCGGAACAGCGCGACTTTGCCCTGGTGCAGACGCTCTACAAATTCATCAACGACGTGGTGATTTTCGAAACCGAGATCGTCGACAAGACCGCCCGCAGCATCGCGAAAAATCGCTTCGCCGTGGCCTTCCCGTTCGCCTGCCGATACGACGCCATGACCGTGGTGGTGGATGAGGATTATCACGCGCTGGTCGCCATGGATTTCATGCAGCAAACCGTCGCCATGACCGGCATTACGCCCATCGAATTACCGGATGAGATCGAACTGAGCCGGGCTATTCCAGCCGCCGTGGCCTTGGCACCGGAACACCTGCGCAGTGCCGTGGAAATGATCTGCGTGGCCATCGCCGAGAACACCGTGACCGGCGACGTCGCGGCGTTCGCCAAGGACGACACGGTCAAGCAGTCGATCAAGGGTTTGATGGCCGACCACTTGCTGGACGAGGGCCGTCATTCCGGGTTCTGGTCGCGGATGGTACGCATCTATTGGCACACCGCCAGTGAAGCCGACCGCCAGTGCATCGCGCACATCCTGCCGGTGTTCATCGGCCATTACCTGACCAACGAGATCCAGAAGTCCTTCGACTTCCGGCTGATCGAGTCCTTGCACATCAGCGAGACGGCACGCAGCGCACTCAAGCGCGAAGTGTCGGGGCTGGCGTTCCCGATCAACCGCCATCACCCGCTGGTGGCCAACATCGTGCGGTTTTTCCGCAGCAGTTCGCTGCTCGATTCGCCGAGCGTGCAAAGCGCCCTGAGCGACTACCTGGTTTAACGAGGAGCACAGCATGAGACGTCTCGATATTCTGCTCATTGGGCAAAGCCAGGCCCTGACCGACCTGACGCTGGAACTCGAACAGCACGGTCATTCACTGGTACGCCTGACGAGCCTCGACGAGCAGCCGTGGGGCCCTGCGGATTTGCTGATTAACGACGCTACCCTGCCATTCCGGGACTTCGGTCTCGCACCTCAACTGACGCTAAAGCTGGGTATAGGAACACCGGCCAGCGCTGTCCTGCCGTCCCTGGACCTGTTGTGCCTGCACGGTTCAACGCTGCTCACTCGCGTGCCCATCTCCGACGAACCTTCGGGCAACGGCCAGGCACTGCGCCTGCGAGCGGTTGAGGAACTGGTGCACCATGTCGCGCTGCTGGTCAGTCGTTTCTCACGGGATGCCGAATACTTTCAGCTTTCTGAGCCGATCCCCTCCATTCCCTTCGCCCGCGTGGAAAACCTCCTGTTTCTGGAGAGCCTGGCGTTCGTCCATCAACTCAATACAACGACTGAACCCAAACTGCTGCACCTCGCGCTAACGCCGATGATCGAGCGGCTCGAGCAGCGCTTTATCCAGTCCGCTGAACGCCCGGCACTGAACATCGCCGGCACATCCCTGAGCTATCGCGAACTGTACGCCCTCAGCCGTGCCATTCAGCAACGATTGCAGCCGTTGCTCGAGCCGCACGAAGGGCCGTTGGTGGTCGGGATTTGTCTGCCGAAATGCAGCGCGCTGTACGCAGGCATTCTGGCGATTCTCGGCAGCGGCGCGGTGTACCTGCCGCTGGAGCCGAACCATCCGCTGCAACGTCAGCAATACATTCTGGCGAATGCCGGGGCGGTGTTGCTGCTGCATGACGGGCAGCATCCGCTCGCTGACGAAATGCCCGGGCTGGATCTCAGCAGCATCAATCTCAATGACCTGGATCTCGATCAACCGCTGATGCGTCAGCGGCCGGATCTCGATGCACCGTGCATGGCGCTCTATACCTCGGGAACCACCGGCCATCCCAAAGGCGTTTTGCTCAGTCAGACCAACCTCGCGCACTTCACTGCCTGGTATGCCGATTATGTGCAACTGACGGAACAGAGCCGAGTGTTGCAGTTTTCATCGTTGAGTTTCGACTCGTCGCTGATCGATATTTTCCCGACCTTGCTGCAGGGCGCCGAACTGATCGTGCCCAGCGAGGATCAACGTCGCGATCCACTGCAATTGGTCGACCTGATCCACCATCGACAACTCAGTCATGCCTTTTTGCCGCCGGCCTTGCTAAGCATCCTGCCGCTGGATCAATTGCAGTGCCTGGATCACGTGATGACGGGTGGCGATGTTTGCGAACCCTACGTCATCCAGCAACTGACCCGCCAGGGCAAGTTCTACAACCTCTACGGCCCCACCGAAGCCACGGTGCTGATAACCGCGCGGCGCCTGCAAACCGCCGATAGCAATCGAACCCTTGGCGCGCCGATCGCCAATAGCCAGGTGCTGATTCTCGATGAGGATTTTCAACCGGTGGCCGAACAAATTGTCGGCGAGTTGTACATCGTCGGCCCTGGCGTATGCCTGGGTTACCTGAACAACCCGCAATTGACCGCCGAACGTTATTTAAACCTGAGCTTGCCGAATGGTCATAGCCTGCGCGCCTATCGCACAGGCGACATGGCGAAATGGACCGCCGACGGCATCGAACTCTGCGGACGGCGCGACAACCAAGTGAAAATCCGTGGCTTTCGGGTCGAGCCGGAAGAGATTGAAGGCTGCTTGCGCGACAGCCAGTTGTACCGTCAGGTGGCGGTGGTCATCGACAGCCATCGACGGATTCTGGCCTTCCTTGCGCAACCGCAGGAGGACCAATGCGGTGCCGCTCGTGACGCGCTGCAAGCCCATTCGCTGCAGTTTTTGCCGGACTACATGCAACCCGTGGCCTGGACCGAACTGACGAGCATGCCGTTCGCCAGCAACGGCAAGGTCGACCGTAAAGCGCTGCTGTCGTTGCCTGTAACCGTTATGGAAACCACTGCTCGGCGTTTGCCCGCCAGTGCCGATGAAGCTCTGCTGCTGGAGATCTGGGCCGAGCTGCTGGAATTACCGGCCAGCGATATTTCCACCGACGAAAGTTTCTTCAATCTGGGCGGCCACTCAATCCTGCTGTCGCGCATGCTGTTGCGTTTGCGTGAAGAGTTCGGTCGCAGCATCTCGATCAATCGCTTCATCGAACTGCCGACCATCACGAAGTTGGCGACGCTGGTTCGCGGCTCCGGCGCCGAAACGGTGTTGAGCGAACAGGCCATGGCCGACGCCTTCCGCGAACTGGATGTGCAGCCGTTGCCGGTCAGCCGGATGGGCGATGTGCACAAAGTGATCGTCACCGGCGCGAACAGTTTTGTCGGCCTCCACATCGTCGAGGCACTGCTTGCCTGGGGCGCCAGTGAAGTCGCCTGCCTGGTGCGCGATGGCGGCGGGCAATCAGCGGCGGAGCGCTTTACTCATGCAGTGCGAGAGAACCGCCTGGAACACCTGGACTTCAGCCGGGTGCAGGTTTACGCGGCGGACATTACGCAGCCCGGACTGGGACTTGCCAATGAGGTATACGAGCGGCTGGATCGTGAGTTCGGCGCGCTGGTGCACAACGCTGCCAACGTCAATCACGTCCTCGACTATGAGTCATTGGCGCGGGACAACGTCGAGCCGATTTTCGAGTGCCTGCGTCTGTGCGAAGGGCGCAGCAAAAAAATCTTCAATTTCGTCTCCACGCTTTCAGCCTCCAGCACGATTTCCGCCGAGGGGCGGGTGCTGGAACTGCCCGCCGCGCAGACCCCGCCGATCTACATCAAGAACGGTTACAACCTGTCCAAGTGGGTCGGCGAGCGAATCCTCGAACGCGCTCGCGAACGCGGAGTGCGGGTCAATCTGTATCGTCCCGGCAACATCAGTTTCAACAGCCTCACAGGCGTCTGCCAGCCGCACAAAAATCGCTTGATGCTGATGCTCAAAGGTTCGATCCAGCTCGGACAGGTGCCGGAATTTGCGCTGAATTTCGACCTGATGCCGGTGGACTTTCTTGCCCGCTTCATCGCGTTCCACGCCAGCCGTTATCAGCCCGAAAAGGCGGTGTTCAACCTGCACAACCCTGAACCTTTGAGTTGGGACGCCTACGTGTCGTCATTCCGCGAGGCCGGCCGAGAGTTTTCCATGGTCAGCGTTGCCGACTGGCAGCAGCAACTGGGGCGGGTCGACACCGACAACGCCCTGTTCGGCGTACTCGGTTTCTACCTCAACGGCTTCGAAGAAGACATCGGCGACATCTCGATGATCGGCCACGACAACGCCCAGGCCGGGGTCCGGCAGATGGGTGCGCGTTACCCGGAAAAATCTCCGGCACTGCTGCGTCGCGGCTGTGACTACCTCAAAGAAATCAATTTCATCTGATTCCCTCTACCCCAACAATGGAGCAAGACCATGAGCACTCTGCAACCCGATACTCTGATCAGAAATCCACAAGGCTGCCATGTGACGTCCTCGGTGGAAGTGCCGGCCGACGCCGCGAAGGTTTGGGCCGTGGTCGGCAACTTTGCCGGCTTCGATCAATTCATTCCGGCGCTGTCGCACATCGAGATGACCGGCGAAGGCATGTCGTCCCTGCGCAAGAAGTTCTTTAAGGATGGCAACCTGGTGGTCGAACAACTGAACTCCCGGGATGACCAGGCACTGAACATGACCTGGACCACAATCTACAACACCCTGGGAGTGGCCCATTTGTGGGCGGCGATGAGTGTTGAGCCGATGCCTGCCGGCAAATCCCGAGCGACCTGGACCATCATCGCCGAACCCTCACAGAACAGCGTGGAGGCACTGTCGGGGTTCAAGGATTTTGTTCAGGGTTTTGCCGATGATGCGATGAACAATGTGCTGAAACTGTTTGCGTAAGGTGTAAACGCCGCTGCGGTGAGCCAACCGTTCTAACCGCTCGCGGCTACGAAAAAAGCCAGCCCCTGTGTTCATGGGCTGGCTTTTTCGTGTCTACGGTTTTTGATAACCCTAGAACGACAAAACCCCTGTCTGCGTTAGCAGACAGGGGTTTCGGAATTCAATCTTGACGATGACCTACTCTCACATGGGGAAACCCCACACTACCATCGGCGATGCATCGTTTCACTGCTGAGTTCGGGATGGGATCAGGTGGTTCCAATGCTCTATGGTCGTCAAGAAATTCTGTGACCAGCCCGTTACAGCAGTAACGTGCCAGCAAAAATCGGTGACTTCTACTTAAAACAAAACCCCTACCTGCATACGCAGATAGGGGTTTCGGAATTTAATCTTGACGATGACCTACTCTCACATGGGGAAACCCCACACTACCATCGGCGATGCATCGTTTCACTGCTGAGTTCGGGATGGGATCAGGTGGTTCCAATGCTCTATGGTCGTCAAGAAATTCGGGAGCCAGGTCGTTTTCTCTTGCGAGATCACGCTCCAGCGAATGGGTATGTGATAGATCTCGGTGTTTGTGAACAGCTCGAACTTTCGGTTCATTGCGTCTTCACACACCGCAATCTGGTGCTCTCTCGAGTCAACAAATTGCTTGGGTGTTATATGGTCAAGCCTCACGGGCAATTAGTATTGGTTAGCTCAACGCCTCACAGCGCTTACACACCCAACCTATCAACGTCGTAGTCTTCGACGGCCCTTCAGGGGACTCAAGGTCCCAGTGAGATCTCATCTTGAGGCTAGTTTCCCGCTTAGATGCTTTCAGCGGTTATCTATTCCGAACATAGCTACCCGGCAATGCCACTGGCGTGACAACCGGAACACCAGAGGTTCGTCCACTCCGGTCCTCTCGTACTAGGAGCAGCCCCTCTCAAATCTCAAACGTCCACGGCAGATAGGGACCGAACTGTCTCACGACGTTCTAAACCCAGCTCGCGTACCACTTTAAATGGCGAACAGCCATACCCTTGGGACCGGCTTCAGCCCCAGGATGTGATGAGCCGACATCGAGGTGCCAAACACCGCCGTCGATATGAACTCTTGGGCGGTATCAGCCTGTTATCCCCGGAGTACCTTTTATCCGTTGAGCGATGGCCCTTCCATACAGAACCACCGGATCACTAAGACCTACTTTCGTACCTGCTCGACGTGTCTGTCTCGCAGTCAAGCGCGCTTTTGCCTTTATACTCTACGACCGATTTCCGACCGGTCTGAGCGCACCTTCGTACTCCTCCGTTACTCTTTAGGAGGAGACCGCCCCAGTCAAACTACCCACCATACACTGTCCTCGATCCGGATAACGGACCTGAGTTAGAACCTCAAAGTTGCCAGGGTGGTATTTCAAGGTTGGCTCCACGCGAACTGGCGTCCACGCTTCAAAGCCTCCCACCTATCCTACACAAGCAAATTCAAAGTCCAGTGCAAAGCTATAGTAAAGGTTCACGGGGTCTTTCCGTCTAGCCGCGGATACACTGCATCTTCACAGCGATTTCAATTTCACTGAGTCTCGGGTGGAGACAGCGCCGCCATCGTTACGCCATTCGTGCAGGTCGGAACTTACCCGACAAGGAATTTCGCTACCTTAGGACCGTTATAGTTACGGCCGCCGTTTACCGGGGCTTCGATCAAGAGCTTCGCGTTAGCTAACCCCATCAATTAACCTTCCGGCACCGGGCAGGCGTCACACCCTATACGTCCACTTTCGTGTTTGCAGAGTGCTGTGTTTTTAATAAACAGTCGCAGCGGCCTGGTATCTTCGACCGGCATGGGCTTACGCAGTAAATGCTTCACCCTCACCGGCGCACCTTCTCCCGAAGTTACGGTGCCATTTTGCCTAGTTCCTTCACCCGAGTTCTCTCAAGCGCCTTGGTATTCTCTACCCAACCACCTGTGTCGGTTTGGGGTACGGTTCCTGGTTACCTGAAGCTTAGAAGCTTTTCTTGGAAGCATGGCATCAACCACTTCGTCACCCAAAGGGTAACTCGTCATCAGCTCTCGGCCTTAGACTCCCGGATTTACCTAAGAGTCCAGCCTACCACCTTAAACTTGGACAACCAACGCCAAGCTGGCCTAGCCTTCTCCGTCCCTCCATCGCAATAACCAGAAGTACAGGAATATTAACCTGTTTTCCATCGACTACGCTTTTCAGCCTCGCCTTAGGGACCGACTAACCCTGCGTCGATTAACGTTGCGCAGGAAACCTTGGTCTTTCGGCGTGGGTGTTTTTCACACCCATTGTCGTTACTCATGTCAGCATTCGCACTTCTGATACCTCCAGCAAGCTTCTCAACTCACCTTCACAGGCTTACAGAACGCTCCTCTACCGCATCACCTAAGTGATACCCGTAGCTTCGGTGTATGGTTTGAGCCCCGTTACATCTTCCGCGCAGGCCGACTCGACTAGTGAGCTATTACGCTTTCTTTAAAGGGTGGCTGCTTCTAAGCCAACCTCCTAGCTGTCTAAGCCTTCCCACATCGTTTCCCACTTAACCATAACTTTGGGACCTTAGCTGACGGTCTGGGTTGTTTCCCTTTTCACGACGGACGTTAGCACCCGCCGTGTGTCTCCCATGCTCGGCACTTGTAGGTATTCGGAGTTTGCATCGGTTTGGTAAGTCGGGATGACCCCCTAGCCGAAACAGTGCTCTACCCCCTACAGTGATACATGAGGCGCTACCTAAATAGCTTTCGAGGAGAACCAGCTATCTCCGAGCTTGATTAGCCTTTCACTCCGATCCACAGGTCATCCGCTAACTTTTCAACGGTAGTCGGTTCGGTCCTCCAGTTAGTGTTACCCAACCTTCAACCTGCCCATGGATAGATCGCCCGGTTTCGGGTCTATTCCCAGCGACTAGACGCCCTATTAAGACTCGCTTTCGCTACGCCTCCCCTATTCGGTTAAGCTCGCCACTGAAAATAAGTCGCTGACCCATTATACAAAAGGTACGCAGTCACCCAACAAAGTGGGCTCCCACTGCTTGTACGCATACGGTTTCAGGATCTATTTCACTCCCCTCTCCGGGGTTCTTTTCGCCTTTCCCTCACGGTACTAGTTCACTATCGGTCAGTCAGTAGTATTTAGCCTTGGAGGATGGTCCCCCCATATTCAGACAAAGTTTCTCGTGCTCCGTCCTACTCGATTTCATGACTAAGAGATTTTCGCGTACAGGGCTATCACCCACTATGGCCGCACTTTCCAGAGCGTTCCGCTAATCTCAAAGCCACTTAAGGGCTAGTCCCCGTTCGCTCGCCACTACTAAGGGAATCTCGGTTGATTTCTTTTCCTCAGGGTACTTAGATGTTTCAGTTCCCCTGGTTCGCTTCTTAAGCCTATGTATTCAGCTTAAGATACCTAACTTATGTTAGGTGGGTTCCCCCATTCAGACATCTCCGGATCAAAGTCTGTTTGCCGACTCCCCGAAGCTTTTCGCAGGCTACCACGTCTTTCATCGCCTCTGACTGCCAAGGCATCCACCGTATGCGCTTCTTCACTTGACCATATAACCCCAAGCAATCTGGTTATACTGTGAAGACGACATTCGCCGAAAATTCGCAATTACTCACAAATTTTACCTTAGCCTGATCCGTTACCAGTGAAAGTAACGTTCAGTCTATCTTTCTATCACATACCCAAATTTTTAAAGAACGATCTAATCTTAAAGATCAGAAATCAACATTCACCATCGTTACGATGGAATGCTCATTTCTAAGCTTTACAAGTCAGAAGCAGTTAGTGGTGGAGCCAAACGGGATCGAACCGTTGACCTCCTGCGTGCAAGGCAGGCGCTCTCCCAGCTGAGCTATGGCCCCGTATTTCTACAGGCGTTTCCCACACAAAATTGGTGGGTCTGGGCAGATTCGAACTGCCGACCTCACCCTTATCAGGGGTGCGCTCTAACCAACTGAGCTACAGACCCAATTTCGAGCTACTAAGGTCGACCTCACCCTGCTCTTAACCACACAGCATGGGGTGCGCTCTAACCAACACAGCCACAACCCAATTTCGGGCTGCTTCTTATCGTCTTCTTCAATGAATCAAGCAATTCGTGTGGGAACTTATGGAGCAGCTGATGTCGTCGATTAAGGAGGTGATCCAGCCGCAGGTTCCCCTACGGCTACCTTGTTACGACTTCACCCCAGTCATGAATCACACCGTGGTAACCGTCCTCCCGAAGGTTAGACTAGCTACTTCTGGTGCAACCCACTCCCATGGTGTGACGGGCGGTGTGTACAAGGCCCGGGAACGTATTCACCGCGACATTCTGATTCGCGATTACTAGCGATTCCGACTTCACGCAGTCGAGTTGCAGACTGCGATCCGGACTACGATCGGTTTTCTGGGATTAGCTCCACCTCGCGGCTTGGCAACCCTCTGTACCGACCATTGTAGCACGTGTGTAGCCCAGGCCGTAAGGGCCATGATGACTTGACGTCATCCCCACCTTCCTCCGGTTTGTCACCGGCAGTCTCCTTAGAGTGCCCACCATTACGTGCTGGTAACTAAGGACAAGGGTTGCGCTCGTTACGGGACTTAACCCAACATCTCACGACACGAGCTGACGACAGCCATGCAGCACCTGTCTCAATGTTCCCGAAGGCACCAATCCATCTCTGGAAAGTTCATTGGATGTCAAGGCCTGGTAAGGTTCTTCGCGTTGCTTCGAATTAAACCACATGCTCCACCGCTTGTGCGGGCCCCCGTCAATTCATTTGAGTTTTAACCTTGCGGCCGTACTCCCCAGGCGGTCAACTTAATGCGTTAGCTGCGCCACTAAGAGCTCAAGGCTCCCAACGGCTAGTTGACATCGTTTACGGCGTGGACTACCAGGGTATCTAATCCTGTTTGCTCCCCACGCTTTCGCACCTCAGTGTCAGTATCAGTCCAGGTGGTCGCCTTCGCCACTGGTGTTCCTTCCTATATCTACGCATTTCACCGCTACACAGGAAATTCCACCACCCTCTACCATACTCTAGCTCGACAGTTTTGAATGCAGTTCCCAGGTTGAGCCCGGGGATTTCACATCCAACTTAACGAACCACCTACGCGCGCTTTACGCCCAGTAATTCCGATTAACGCTTGCACCCTCTGTATTACCGCGGCTGCTGGCACAGAGTTAGCCGGTGCTTATTCTGTCGGTAACGTCAAAACAATTACGTATTAGGTAACTGCCCTTCCTCCCAACTTAAAGTGCTTTACAATCCGAAGACCTTCTTCACACACGCGGCATGGCTGGATCAGGCTTTCGCCCATTGTCCAATATTCCCCACTGCTGCCTCCCGTAGGAGTCTGGACCGTGTCTCAGTTCCAGTGTGACTGATCATCCTCTCAGACCAGTTACGGATCGTCGCCTTGGTGAGCCATTACCTCACCAACTAGCTAATCCGACCTAGGCTCATCTGATAGCGCAAGGCCCGAAGGTCCCCTGCTTTCTCCCGTAGGACGTATGCGGTATTAGCGTCCGTTTCCGAGCGTTATCCCCCACTACCAGGCAGATTCCTAGGCATTACTCACCCGTCCGCCGCTCGCCACCAGGTACAAGTACCCGTGCTGCCGCTCGACTTGCATGTGTTAGGCCTGCCGCCAGCGTTCAATCTGAGCCATGATCAAACTCTTCAGTTCAAACATCTTTGGGTTTTTAAGAAACCCTAAACTTGGCTCAGCAATCGTTGGTTACATCTTTGATTTCTCGCGGAGTAACTTGTGATGCTGATAATCTTGTTGACTATCAGTCTGACTCCACAAGCACCCACACGAATTGCTTGATTCAGTTGTTAAAGAGCGGTTGGTTGAGTCTTTCGTCTCGACCGAGGCGCGCATTCTACAGCAGCCTCTGTTGCTGTCAAGCGGTTATTTTCCGAAGCTTTCAAAGTTTCCTTTGTAACTTCAACCACTTGCGCTTTCGATCTCTCGTTAGCGGGAGGCGAATTCTACAGCGTTACTCGCTGCTGTCAACACCTCTTTTTCAACTCCTTTCGCGCTTCGATGACCTGAAGCAACTTGCTGCCGAAAACTGCGTAACTCATTGTTTACCAAGGAGTTTTCCGTTTCGACTGCGCCGGAAGTGGGGCGAATTATAGACGTCTGGAATCTGCCGTCAACCTCTGATTTTGCTTTTCTATCAATAAGTTGCGCAAAGGCCGAAAACAGCCCGATTTCCCTCATAAAGAAGTGCAAAACCACTCCCTCTATATAGGGGGAAGCCTTAAAGCACCCCAGCCGCTTTAAAAGCCGCGACCGCGCCGGCATCCAGACCTAACACCCGCTGCAAAACCTCCAGCGTATGCTCACCCAACAAAGGAGGCGCATTGCGGTATTCCACCGGAGTCTCGGAAAGACGAATCGGACTCGCCACTTGCGGCACCATCCCGGCCAGCGCATGGGGAAGCTCGATCGACAATCCACGCGCCTTAACCTGAGGATCGGCAAACATCTGAGCCAGATCGTTGATGGGCCCGCACGGCACACCCGCCTGCTCCAACTGTACGACCCACTCAGCAGTGGTCTTGAACACTGTGGCCTGGCGGATCAGTGGAATCAGCAGCGCCCGATTTGCCACCCGCAACTTGTTGGTAGCGAAACGCGGATCATCTGCCCACTGAGGCTGACCAGCCACCTCGGCAAATTTACGGAACTGCCCGTCATTACCCACGGTGAGGATGAAGTCGCCATCCGCCGTAGGAAAATCCTGATAAGGCACGATGTTCGGATGAGCATTACCTAAACGCTTGGGAGCAACTCCGGTAGTCAAATAGTTCATTGCCTGGTTAGCCAGACACGCCACCTGAACATCCAGCAGGGCCATATCAATATGCTGACCGCCCCCTTCATGCTCCCGGTGAGCCAATGCGGCAAGAATCGCCACAGTCGAATAGAGCCCGGTCAAAATATCCGTCAGCGCCACCCCGACCTTTACCGGCCCAGCCCCCTCTTCCCCTTCAGGTCGCCCCGTCAGGCTCATGAGACCGCCCAGCCCTTGGATCATGAAGTCATAACCCGCACGCTTGGCATATGGCCCGGTCTGACCAAACCCGGTGATCGAGCAATAGATGAGATTCGGATTGATCGCCTTCAGCGACGCATAGTCCAGCCCATATGCCGCCAGACCACCGACCTTGAAGTTCTCGATCAAAATGTCCGACTTCGCCGCCAGCTCACGCACCAGCTTTTGTCCCTCTGGGCGCGTGAAGTCGATGGTCACTGATTGCTTGTTGCGATTGGCCGACAAGTAATAGGCCGCTTCGCTGGTGTTCTCGCCATAGGCGTCCTTAAGGAAGGGAGGCCCCCAGGCACGCGTATCATCGCCATTTCCCGGGCGCTCGACCTTGATCACCTCAGCGCCAAGGTCCGCCAGAATCTGCCCGGACCAAGGCCCGGCCAGTACCCGCGATAAATCCAGTACCCGTAGATGCGAAAGCGCGCCCATGGCCGTTCCCCTATTAATAGAACGCCTGGATGCCGGTCTGCGCCCGACCAAGGATCAGCGCGTGGACGTCATGCGTACCCTCATAGGTATTCACCACTTCCAGGTTCACCAGATGGCGGGCAACACCGAATTCATCGGAAATACCGTTGCCACCCAGCATGTCGCGCGCCATACGAGCGATGTCCAGGGATTTGCCGCAGGAGTTGCGCTTCATCATCGAAGTGATCTCGACTGCCGCCGTCCCTTCATCTTTCATACGACCCAGGCGCAAGCAACCCTGCAATGCCATGGTGATTTCGGTCTGCATGTCGGCCAGTTTCTTCTGGATCAACTGCGTTGCGGCCAATGGGCGACCGAACTGCTGACGATCCAGGGTGTATTGGCGAGCGGTGTGCCAGCAGAATTCAGCCGCACCCAGCGCGCCCCAGGCGATGCCGTAACGTGCCGAGTTGAGACAGGTGAATGGACCTTTCAAACCACGGACATCCGGGAAGATGTTCTCTTCAGGGACAAACACGTTGTCCATCACAATCTCACCGGTGATCGATGCACGCAGACCAACCTTGCCGTGAATCGCCGGAGCGCTCAGGCCTTTCCAGCCCTTCTCCAGAACGAAGCCACGGATGTCGCCCGCATCGTCCTTGCCCCAGACCACGAACACATCGGCGATAGGGCTGTTGGTGATCCACATCTTGTTGCCAGTCAGGCTGTAGCCGCCTTCCACTTTACGTGCGCGCGTAATCATCGCGCCCGGGTCGGAGCCGTGGTCCGGCTCGGTCAGACCGAAGCAACCAATCCACTCGCCTGAGGCCAGTTTCGGCAGGTACTTCTGTTTCTGGGCTTCGGTACCGAATTCATTGATCGGCACCATCACCAACGAGGACTGCACACTCATCATCGAGCGATAGCCGGAGTCGACGCGCTCGACTTCACGAGCAATCAGGCCGTAGCTGACGTAGTTCAGGCCGCTGCCGCCGTACTGCTCAGGGATGGTTGCGCCCAGAAGGCCAACTTCACCCATCTCGCGGAAGATCGCCGGATCGGTTTTTTCATGGCGGAAAGCTTCGAGCACGCGCGGCGCGAGCTTCTGCTGAGCGAATTGCTCGGCGGTGTCGCGGATCATGCGCTCTTCTTCGGTGAGCTGTTGATCCAGCAGCAGGGGATCGATCCAGTTGAAGCTAGCTTTACCGCCCATGAGTGTGTCCTCTCGAATCGGGTCAAATAACGTGGACTGATCCTAGGCCGGGTTCGGCATTACGGCAAACGAGGATTTTGCATACTGTTGTGCTAATTTCTCACTCCGAAACATCGCGAAATAGCGTTTATGCGGTGTATTAGTGAGGTTGATGTACATGCGCAGGAAAATACCCAGCACAACCGCCCTGATTAGCTTTGAAGCGGCAGCGCGCCACGAGAGCTTTACCAAGGCCGCCCAAGAGCTTTCACTGACCCAGGGGGCAATTTGCCGACAGATCGCCAGCCTTGAAGAGTTCCTCAGCGTGGAACTGTTCCGACGCTCGCGACGTGGAGTGAAGCTGACGGAAGCCGGGCTTTCCTACAGCCGCCGGATAGCCACTCAGCTCGATGCGGTTGAGCGGGATACCTTGTCAGTGATGGGCCAGCAAGGCGCAAACGTGATCGAACTGGCGGTCGTACCAACGTTTGGCACTCAATGGCTGCTGCCACGGCTCAAGGACTTCCAGCAAAAACACCCGGAAGTGACGGTCAACCTCACAAACCGCACACGGCCCTTTCTGTTTGCCGACACTGACTTCGATGCCGCGATCTACTTCGGCGATGCGGATTGGTCGGGTACGGAATCCCACAGGCTGATGGGTGAAAATCCGATGCCCGTATGCAGCCCGAGCCTACTTGGGGGAAAGACACACCTGAGCGCCAGTGAAATCGCTGAACTCCCGCTCCTTCAACAAACCACGCGCCCCTATGCCTGGCGTCAATGGTTCAACGCTCAGAACCTTAATATCCCCCGCGACATGACAGGGCCGCGCTACGAGCTATTCTCCATGCTGTCCCAAGCGGCCATGCACGACATGGGGATTGCGTTGATTCCACCGTTTCTGATTCAACGTGAGCTAGCCGAGAAGCGCCTGGTGGTCGCCAACCCTCAGGCACTCTCCAGCATCAAGGCTTATTACCTGATGATTCCCGAGAGAAAGGTCGAATCGGCCTCGCTGAAGGCATTTCGGGACTGGCTGATCTATCAGGCACACAGCTACAACCTAGAAGGTTAAAGGCTTCAGCCTTTTAGTTGACCTCGTAGTCAGAATAATAAAAGCCCTACAGATATAACTATATGTCGCATATTCGCAGACTGTACAGATAGGGAGTACAAACGTCCCACAAGCGCCTGAAGACGTGGCTTTAAGCCTCTACTTCAGCGAAATAACGCTTCATTCACCGTAACGATTTGTAATTTATGAAAATTTGCCAAAACCCCCTACAAGTCACGGTGTGCAAGGGTTTGAGCCGGTTAGTTGCGACATTCGGTCACGGGGTGACTTGTAGTTAATTTTCCGTCACCCGTCATAATCCCTTGTAAGGGCACAAAGTTCGCCTGCAAAATGCCCCGCCCCGCCCTGATTTAGCGGGATCGTGCTGATCGGCCGCCCCAGCCGCACCATCCGTAGTGCCTGGGTTTACTCAATAAGATCACGCAGGAGATTTGACGTGCACATTGGTGTTCCTCTCGAAACCCAGACGGGTGAAACACGGGTTGCTGCAACCCCGGAAACCATCAAGAAGCTGATCGGCCAGGGTCATAAGGTCACTGTGCAAAGCGGCGCCGGCATCAATGCCAGTGTTGTCGACAGTGCTTATGAAGCGGCAGGCGCAACCATTGGCAGCGCCAATGATGCGTTTGGTGCCGAGCTGATTCTCAAGGTGGTCGCCCCCAGCGACAGCGAGCTGACGTTGATAAAGAGCGGCACCGTTGTGGTGGGCATGCTCAACCCGTTCAGCAATGAAACCATTGCCAAGCTGGCCGAGTGCGGCATTACCGCGTTCGCCCTGGAAGCTGCGCCACGCACCTCCCGCGCCCAAAGCCTGGATGTGCTGTCGTCTCAGGCGAACATCGCCGGCTATAAGGCCGTATTGCTGGCCGCTCACCATTATCCGCGCTTCATGCCGATGCTGATGACCGCTGCGGGAACCGTGAAAGCGGCGCGCGTGCTGATTCTTGGCGCTGGCGTGGCCGGTTTGCAGGCGATTGCTACGGCGAAACGTCTGGGTGCAGTGATCGAAGCGTCTGACGTGCGGCCTGCCGTTAAAGAGCAGATCGAATCCCTGGGCGCCAAGTTCGTCGACGTGCCTTACGAGACCGATGAAGAACGCGAATGCGCCGTCGGTGTCGGCGGTTACGCGCGACCAATGCCGGCCAGCTGGATGCAACGTCAGGCCCTGGCCGTACACGAGCGCGCCAAGCAGGCTGACATCGTCATCACCACCGCACTGATCCCGGGCCGCAAGGCACCGACGCTGCTGAGCGCGGAAACCGTGGCGCAGATGAAGCCAGGCTCGGTGGTCATCGACCTCGCCGCAGCCCAAGGCGGCAATTGCCCGTTGACCGTTGCGGATCAGGTGGTGGTCGAGAATGGCGTGACCATTTGCGGCCCGACCAACCTTGCCGGCGCGGTCGCGGCAGACGCTTCGGCACTGTATGCACGCAACCTGCTGGACTTCATGAAACTGTTGTTCGATAAAGAAGGACAACTGGTGATCAACCTTGAAGACGATATCGTCGCCGCGTGCCTGATGTGCCGCGACGGCCAGATCGTGCGCAAGAACGGCTGAGGATAAAAACAATGGAAGACATGCTGATCTCTCACGGTATCTACAACCTGATCATCTTCGTACTGGCCATCTATGTCGGCTACCACGTGGTCTGGAACGTGACACCTGCACTGCACACACCGCTGATGGCTGTCACCAACGCCATCTCGGCCATCGTGATCGTCGGCGCCATGCTCGCCGCCGCCCTCACCGTAACCCCGCTGGGCAAGACCATGGGCACCCTGGCCGTGGCCCTGGCCGCGGTCAACGTATTTGGTGGCTTCCTGGTGACCCGGCGCATGCTGGAAATGTTCAAGAAGAAAGCGGCTCCAGCAAAAGCTCAGGCAGCCAAAGCCGCAGTCAAGGCTGAGGTGCAGCAAGCATGAGCATGAACCTGGTTACTTCCCTGTATTTGATCGCCTCGGTCTGCTTCATCCAGGCGCTCAAGGGCCTCTCGCACCCAACCACGTCGCGTCGCGGCAACCTGTTCGGCATGCTCGGCATGGGCCTGGCGATCCTTACCACGGTCGGCCTGATCTACAAGCTCGGTGCCGAGCTGGCCCATGACGGTATCGTCTACGTGATCGTCGGCCTGCTGATCGGCGGCACTGTCGGTTCGATCATGGCCAAACGCGTTGAAATGACCAAGATGCCCGAGCTCGTCGCCTTCATGCACAGCATGATCGGCCTGGCAGCTGTGTTCATCGCCGTGGCTGCCGTGGTGGAGCCACAGTCGCTGGGCATCGTCCAGCAACTCGGTGACGCGATCCCGGCCGGTAACCGTCTGGAACTGTTCCTCGGTGCAGCCATCGGTGCGATCACATTCTCCGGCTCTGTCATCGCCTTCGGCAAACTGGCGGGCAAGTACAAGTTCCGCCTGTTCCAAGGCGCGCCCGTACAGTTTGGCGGCCAGCATAAGCTGAACCTGCTGCTGGGCCTGGCGACACTGGCATTGGGCGTGACCTTCATGCTGACCGGCGACCTCAATGCCTTCGCGCTGATGCTGGCCCTGGCCTTCGTGCTGGGCGTGCTGATCATCATCCCGATCGGTGGCGCAGACATGCCAGTGGTTGTGTCGATGCTCAATAGCTACTCCGGCTGGGCAGCGGCAGGTATCGGTTTCTCGCTAAACAACGCGATGCTGATTATCGCGGGCTCCCTGGTGGGTTCGTCCGGTGCAATCCTCTCGTACATCATGTGCAAGGCGATGAACCGTTCGTTCTTCAACGTCCTGCTTGGTGGCTTTGGCAACACGACGGATGCGGCCGGCCCTGCTGGCTCGAAAGAAGCCCGCCCGGTGAAATCCGGTTCGGCTGACGATGCCACCTTCCTGCTGACCAACGCCGACACCGTGATCATCGTCCCGGGTTACGGCCTGGCAGTGGCGCGGGCGCAGCATGCGCTGAAGGAGCTGACCGAGAAGCTGACCCACCGCGGCGTGACCGTGAAGTACGCGATCCACCCGGTTGCCGGTCGGATGCCTGGCCACATGAACGTGTTGCTGGCCGAGGCCGAAGTGCCTTACGACCAGGTGTTCGAGATGGAAGACATCAACTCCGAGTTCGGTCAGGCCGACGTGGTGCTGGTACTCGGCGCCAACGACGTGGTCAACCCGGCCGCGAAGAACGATCCGAAATCACCGATTGCCGGCATGCCGATTCTCGAAGCGTTCAAGGCCAAGACCATCATCGTCAACAAGCGCTCAATGGCCAGCGGCTATGCCGGTCTGGATAACGAACTGTTTTACCTGGATAAAACCATGATGGTCTTCGGCGACGCCAAGAAGGTCATCGAAGACATGGTTAAAGCCGTCGAGTAAAACCCGCACACGCAGCAATACCTAAACCCCAGCCTTTAGCAGGCTGGGGTTTTTTATTGCCCGCGAAAAAACCGACAAAAGGCTCTAAATCAGGGGTTGGCATTCGACCATGGTAGCGGGAGGATTTTTTTTGAAATCACTAAACTGCGTACCTTGCTTCCGTTGCCCGAGATAACAATCCATGTACCGTGATCGTATTCGTTTGCCTTCGTTGTTGGATAAGGTGATGAGCGCCGCTGACGCTGCCGCTTTGATTGAGGACGGCATGACCGTCGGCATGAGTGGTTTCACTCGCGCCGGCGAAGCCAAAGCCGTGCCCCATGCATTGGCCGAACGCGCCAAAATCACCCCACTGAAAATCACCTTGATGACCGGCGCGAGCCTGGGCAACGACCTCGATAAACAGCTCACTGAAGCCGGCGTACTGTCGCGGCGCATGCCGTTCCAGGTTGATAGCACCTTGCGCAAGGCAATCAACGCCGGCGAAGTGATGTTCATCGACCAGCATCTCTCGGAAACCGTCGAGCAACTGCGCAACCAGCAACTCAAACTGCCGGACATTGCGGTGATTGAAGCCGTAGCGATCACCGAGCAAGGTCACATTGTGCCGACCACTTCAGTTGGCAACTCGGCCAGCTTCGCGATTTTCGCCAAACATGTGATCGTCGAGATCAATCTGGCGCATAACCCGAATCTCGAAGGTCTGCACGACATCTATATCCCGACTTACCGTCCGACCCGCACGCCTATCCCACTGGTCAAGGTCGATGACCGTATCGGTAGCACCGCCATCCCGATCCCACCGGAAAAGATTGTTGCGATCGTGATCACCAATCAACCCGACTCGCCATCCACTGTGCTGCCGCCAGACGTCGAGACCCAGGCCATTGCCGACCACCTGATCGACTTCTTCAAACAGGAAGTGGCGGCTGGGCGCATGACCAACAAGCTCGGCCCGTTGCAAGCCGGTATCGGCACCATCGCCAACTCGGTGATGTGCGGCCTGATCGACTCGCCGTTCGAAGACCTGACGATGTACTCCGAAGTGCTCCAGGACTCGACCTTCGACCTGATCGACGCGGGCAAGCTGAGCTTCGCGTCGGGCAGTTCGATCACCTTGTCGGCCCGTCGCAATACTGACGTCTTCGGCAATCTGGAACGCTATAAGGACAAGCTGGTCCTGCGTCCGCAAGAAATCTCCAACCATCCGGAAGTGGTGCGCCGGCTCGGCATCATCGGTATCAATACGGCGCTGGAGTTCGACCTGTACGGCAACGTCAACTCCACGCACGTCTGCGGTACACGGATGATGAATGGTATCGGCGGCTCGGGCGACTTTGCGCGCAACGCGCATCTGGCGATCTTCGTCACCAAATCAATCGCCAAAGGTGGCGCGATCTCCAGTGTGGTGCCGATGGTCAGCCACGTCGATCACACGGAACATGACGTCGACATCCTCGTCACCGAGATAGGTCTGGCAGACTTACGTGGACTCGCGCCGCGGGAACGGGCTCGCGTCATCATCGACAACTGTGTACACCCGGATTACCGCCAGGCCCTGGATGATTACTTCACAGCCGCTTGCGCCATCGGCGGGCACACGCCTCATATCCTTCGTGATGCCCTGAGCTGGCACATGAACCTGGAAGAAACCGGGCGCATGCTTGCCGTGTAATTGATACAGATAGCAGCTGACGCAAACACAGTTTCGTCAGCTGGCTATTGCGGTGTTATTTTCTGTTGAAAACTGTACTGCTGTACCGGTCATTTCCTACTGCAATCTCCTACCTTTTTGGAAGAAATCGCCATAAACGCACCATATAGGTGCAGACAGGTACAGTTGCCTCAATTTAGACCAGTACACCCCCTGTTAACAGTTAACTGGTCCCTCACAATACAGGTGAACTGTATCTAGAGAGACTGGCCAAACGAGAGGATCATGGGCACCAGTTAAACCACTACCTAATCCCGCCATAAGCGGAAGGATGTCAACCATGGAACGTACACTCAGTTCCGAGCTGTTCTTCGAAGACAACGCTGCAAAAACCCAGGCTTCCACGCCTCTTCGCGTTCTCGCCAACCTGATGTTGTGGCAGCGCCGCATCTCCAGCCGCCATCAACTGGCTCGTTTGGATTCGCGTCTGCTGGCTGATGCCGGGATTAGCGAAGCACAACGCTACGAAGAGCTGAGCAAGCCGTTCTGGCGCTAAGTTAGCGTCGCTGGCTCCGACCTGTAGGGTCCACCGCCAGCAACCCGAATTGAAAAAACAAAACCCGTCGTGGGAAACCACGACGGGTTTTGTCGTTTTGGGGCTCCAAAGACGCCCACACAATAGTGCTAACAACAGACAAGCACAGTTTGATTTTATATTAATCTGCACCAGTACAATTATGCCGCAGTGTATCTGTCGCGAAAGTCCGGCCAGGGCCAACATGAATTCCCACCTGCCAGCAAAAGGACTGCGACCATGAAACATTTACTGGAAATTTCCGTTTCCACGCCTCAATCGAAACCTCGTTTGGGCTGGCTTCGCGGATTGCCAAGAGCACTCGTCGACAGCCTGGAAAGGGCTAGAACCCGACGATTGCTGGGCCAGCTCAATGACCAGCAACTTTCAGATCTGGGCATCAGCTACGCGGACCGTGTCAACGAACTGGACAAGCCCTTTTGGCGCTAGCGCCCTATTGGCACAGACGGGACTGTTCGAACCCTTACGCGCAGGCCTAAAATCAAACCAGAACGTGGCGAACACCTCGCGATAGGCGTCTGATCCATCAGATACCTCGTCACCTCTTACTTGGTTTATTAAAAGGAGTTACACCATGTCCCGACTTCGTCTGCTCAGCACTGCAGCCCTGCTTGCCGTGGCTGCCAATTCCCACGCCAGCAGCTTTATTGTGACCACCGATACCGTCGTCGACGCACTCAAGGCCACTTCCGATGCGACCTCCAATGTCACATCGTCCTTTCGCGATAACAAGATCGTGCGCGCTGCCCGTGACGACGCCGCCAGCTTCGTCGCCAGCGAAGGCGCGATTCGTGGCGTGAAACTGGAAAGCGCACTCGACTACATTCGCCACCAGGCCCCGCAGTTGAACGCGACGGATGCCCAACTCGCACAAGCCATTCTGACTATCTAAGCTAAGCAACATTTACTGACAGGGGACACGCCTGCAGTGTCCCCATGTTTCGACGCTGGCTCTAGGCCGGGGGTTGCGCTAGCCTTGCAGCTCGCTTTCAGCTATCGAGTCTCATGCGTTTTCTTTCAAGTCTATTGATCGCTCCGGTATTCATAACGGCCTGTTGGGCGGGTTCAGCCCATGCCTACGATGCCTTCAACCTTTCTACGCAGGGCATCGTGGCCACCGGCTACGCCACAAGCATGGTGACCTCCGCCCCCTTCGACCATAAACTGCTGCTCGCCGCTCAGGACGACGCGGCAGCTTTCATTGCCAGCGACGGCCAACTGAGAGGGGCGCAACTGGAATCCGCACTTGTTTTCCTGCGTCGAACTCAGCCAAAACTTCATGCAAGCGACCTTGAACTGGCGCAAGCAATTCTCGTCCAATAGTTATCCTCGTTCCTCCGGAGTCGTTCCATGCGTAACCCACTGATTGCTGCCACCCTAGGCCTGCTATTGCTGGCCGACGTGGCCCAGGCGCACACCCTGGAAGCCACCAGTAACATGATCATTCGTGCCACCCAGCGCACACTCGATTTCACTTCCGACACCACCACCTCTATCCGTGATTCGAAAATCATCCGTGAAGCCCACGACGATGCCGCCAGTTTCGTCGCCAGCGACGGCGATATTCGTGGTGCGCACCTGGAAGCAGCCCTCAACACGTTGCGCACCCGCGTGCCCGAAGCGCGTGACGCCAGTGACCAAGTGCTTGCCGAAGCCATCCTCGCACTGTGAAGTCTCCAGGCGCCTGGTTACTGGCCGCGGTCATGTTGCTCTTTGGCAATCCGGCCCAGGCCAGCCTGCAATTACAACTCAAGACCGACGGTCTGAGTCCCGCGCAACAGCAGGCTAGCCAGGCGTTGCTCGATGAAGCCATGCAGGCGCTGCCGCCACGGTTCATCGAGCAACTCGACCGCCGCATCGACGTCGGCTGGACCGATGACATGCCTAGCAACGCCTATGGGCAGGCGTCGTTGGTCTTCGAACTCGACCTGAATCGCAACTTGCTCGCCAGCCTCACCGATGGTAGCGCCGCAACCAAAAAGACCAATCGCCCCCATGGCACCGTCCGCCAGGAAATGCTCGCCACGGTGTTGCATGAACTCACCCACATTTATGACCGCTCGCGCCTGTGGCCAGGCGCGGAGCGCAAGCTGATTCGGCGCTGTACCCAGCGCAACAGCAGCTCAGGGCTGGTCGGCATTCCCGATCAATGTCGCGGCCAGACCGATCGACGCTTCACGCTGAGCGACGATCCGCGCCTGCTTGATCTCGCCGGCTGGCAGCAATACGTCGGCCGTCGTGGCGAGCGCGAACAGCACAACCGACAGATTGCCCGCAGCCCTGACCTCTACGAAACGACCAATCCCAAGGAGTTCGTTGCGGTCAACATGGAGTATTTTCTCCTCGACCCGAGCTACGCCTGTCGTCGTCCTGCGCTGTACCGCTACTACAAAGAACATTTCGGCTGGGCTCCCGCCGCCAAAGCCACTTGCAGCAAATCCTTCGCGTTCCTTAATGCAGGCAACGACTTCGCCAAACAACCTTTGGGCCAGGTCGATCCGGAGCGCGTTTACGCCGTCGACTATTTGCTGGCTGAAGCCAATCAGAACTGGGTCAGCCGTTGGGGTCACAGCATGTTGCGACTGGTGATCTGTGCCCCTGGCCGACCACGTGGGCCCGATTGCCGACTGGATCTGGATCAGCACCTGGTGTTGTCCTACCGGGCCTTTGTCGGTGACGTACAGCTGTCGAGCTGGGACGGGCTGGTGGGTAAATACCCGTCGCGTCTGTTTGTACTGCCGCTGTCTCAAGTGATCGACGAGTACACCAAGACCGAACTGCGCAGCCTGGCCTCGGTGCCGCTGAACCTCTCGCGCAGCGAGATCGAAGATGTCGTGGAACATGCCGCCGAGATGCATTGGAGTTACGACGGCAACTATTTCTTCCTGTCCAACAACTGTGCAGTAGAAGAACTGAAACTGTTGCGCAGCGGCACCAACAATGCGCAACTGGTCGGTCTGGACAGCATCATGCCCAATGGCTTGCTGGAAGTGCTTAAGGGACGGGGGATGGCGGACACCAGCGTGCTGGACGATCCTCGAGAGGCGCTGCGTCTGGGCTATCGCTTCGACTCTTTCCGCGATCGCTACCAAGCCATGTTCGAAGTGCTGAAGAAGCATTTACCGATCAAACAGGAAACCGTCGAAGACTGGTTGGCATTAAAAGCCGAAGAACGGCGCAAGTGGTTCGACCAGGCAGACTTGCGCACCAGCGCCGCACTGCTGCTATTGGAGCAGGCCGCCTTCCGTCAACAGTTGTTGCTGGCCCAGGACGAAGTCAAACAGCGCTATCTGGGCGCTCGGGAATTGAAGAACGGCGGCATGGACAAGGCCAACGCGACCTTGCAACAGATTCTCGCCAATAGTGGCTTCCTCAGCCGTCCGGCAGAGTTGCTCGGCCCCGGTGGTTATGGCTTGCCGCAGCCCAGCGAATGGCAGCATCTGGAATCGGAAAGCAGCCTGCGACAGAAACAACTTCAGGCGCTGACCGGCGACCTGGACAAGGAAGTCAGAGCGTTGCTCGAACCGAGCCGTGCTGCCGAGATGGCAGCCAATGAAGCCAACCTGAAGCAGGTGGGTGAACATTTGAGGAAGTTGCATAAAGCAGCGGGTGGGTTGGAGTTACCCTGAACATCAAAAGATCGCAGCCTTCGGCAGCTCCTACATTGGGCTGCGATCTTTTTCATGGCGCTACGCCGATGTAGCTCGATCAACCATCACAAAACCCCATCCAGAATTTCATAAACAATCCCGGTTCCTATGGCGATCAGCACAATGTCGCCTCCCGCGCGGCGCCATTCGTAACCCTGGTAATACGGCAGATGCGACAGAGCGCGGTTATCCAGACGCTCGCCATAATAGCCGTGAGGCATTGGTCGGCCACGCTCCAGACGAATACCTGGCGGTGGCGGCGCACCGCGTACGAAATAACCGTGATTATCATGAATAGTCTGGCGAACGGGGCCGAAGTCCCGTGGCGGAGGTCCGCCGCGATGATTGTCCTGCGGACCACGGTGGTCATCACCATGATTGTTGTTGCCGTGATTATCGTACTGGCCCTGCTGCGGGCCGCCGTGGTCGTGATCGTCGCGTTGGTCGGCACTTGCGTGCAGCAACGGGGTTGCACTCAGCATCAGTACACCCAGGCTGGCAATCAGACGTTTCGGCATTTTCATCGGGTCTTTCCTCACTGCACATACAGCAAAAAGGGCTTCAGAACGTAGTTCTGAAGCCCTCGGTCTTACTGTTTAGTCTGCACGGCGTGGCGCTAATTCCTCTGTATCAAGAACTTTACCTTCAGCTGACTCGCGCCTGACGCACACCCTCAGCCAGCGCCGAGCAAAGACTCAGCACGCCATCGATCGCCTGGTCCGGTGTCGAGGCATTGGCGATGTGATCGATCAGGGCAGAACCCACCACTACACCGTCGGCCAGACGTGCAATGGACGCTGCTTGCTCGGGTGTGCGAATGCCAAAACCGATGCTGATTGGCAAATCGGTGTGGCGACGCAGTCGGGCGACCGCTTCTTCGACGTGCTCCAGCGTCGCCGCGCCGGCACCGGTCACACCGGCTACCGACACGTAGTAAACAAAGCCGGAGCTGCCGTTCAACACGGTTGGCAGGCGCACGTCGTCGGTGGTCGGCGTGGTAAGACGAATGAAGTCGATACCCGCAGCCTGAGCCGGGTCGCACAGTTCGCCGTTATGTTCAGGCGGCATGTCGACCACGATCAGGCCATCAACACCGGCCTCTTTGGCGTCAGCAATGAAACGCGGCACACCGTACATATGGATCGGGTTGAAGTAACCCATCAACACCAGCGGCGTCTCGGTATTGCCTTCACGGAACTCGCGAACCATTTGCAGGGTTTTCGCAAGGTTCTGCTTGGCCCCCAGTGCGCGGATGTTGGCTAACTGAATCGCCGGGCCATCGGCCATCGGATCGGTGAAGGGCATGCCCAGCTCAATCACATCGGCACCAGCACCGGGCAAGCCTTTGAGGATTGCCAGGGAGGTGTCGTAGCTCGGGTCGCCAGCGGTCACGAAGGTCACCAGGGCGGCGCGATTCTGTTCCTTGAGTTCTGTAAAACGCGTTTGCAGGCGGCTCATCAGTGTTTCTCCTGCTGGGATTGTTCCATGTGGTGCATCACGGTTTGCATGTCTTTGTCGCCACGGCCGGACAAGTTGACCACCATCAGGTGATCTTTCGGCAGGGTTGGGGCGCGCTTGAATACTTCGGCCAAGGCATGGGCGCTTTCCAGCGCAGGAATAATCCCTTCCAGGCGGCAGCACTTGTGGAACGCGTCGAGGGCTTCGTCGTCGGTCACCGAGGTGTACTGAACGCGGCCGATGTCATGCAACCAGGCATGTTCCGGGCCGATGCCAGGATAATCGAGGCCAGCGGAGATCGAGTGGGCGTCAATGATCTGGCCGTCATCGTCCTGCAACAGGAAGGTGCGGTTGCCGTGCAGCACGCCCGGGACGCCGCCATTCAGGCTGGCCGCGTGCTTGCCGGTTTCGATGCCGTAACCGGCGGCTTCAACGCCGATGATCTCGACACTTTTGTCATCGAGGAACGGGTGAAACAGGCCCATGGCATTGGAACCGCCGCCGATGCACGCCACGAGACTGTCTGGCAGACGGCCTTCCTGGGCTTGCAGCTGGGTACGGGTTTCCTTGCCAATAACGGCCTGGAAGTCGCGAACCATGGCGGGATAAGGGTGCGGGCCGGCCACGGTGCCGATCAGATAGAACGTGCTGTCGACGTTGGTCACCCAGTCACGCAAGGCTTCGTTCATCGCATCTTTCAGAGTACCGGTGCCAGCGACCACCGGGATTACTTCCGCGCCCAACAGCTTCATGCGGAACACGTTGGCTTGCTGACGTTCGATGTCAGTGGTGCCCATGTAGATCACACAGTCGAGGCCAAACCGCGCCGCCACGGTAGCTGTTGCCACGCCGTGCATGCCAGCGCCGGTTTCGGCGATGATGCGTTTCTTGCCCATGCGCCGCGCCAACAGGATCTGGCCGATGCAGTTGTTGATCTTGTGCGCGCCGGTGTGGTTCAGCTCTTCGCGTTTAAGGTAAATCTTCGCGCCGCCACAGAACTCGGTCAGTCGTTCAGCGTAGTAGAGAGGGCTTGGACGACCGACGTAGTCGCGCTGGAAGTAGGCCAATTCTTCTTTAAAGGCGGGATCTTCCTTGGCCAATTCGTATTCACGGGCCAGGTCGAGAACCAACGGCATCAGTGTTTCGGCGACGTAGCGGCCGCCGAACGAACCGAACATGCCGTTGGTGTCGGGGCCGGTGCGCAGAGTTGTCTGGGTCATGGGTCGCTCCAGTTGAATGCGTGAGATGACAATGGGGTCCACTCTACCCCTGACGTCTTGAGCTGAAAACCGATAAGATCGCCACAACCTGTCAGGAAAACTCACAGATACCATGAGCCATGACCTTCCTCCTCTGAACGCCCTCCGGGCCTTCGAAGCCACTGCCCGCCTGAACAGCGTCAGTCAGGCTGCCGAGCAATTGCACGTCACCCATGGGGCGGTCAGCCGGCAATTGAAGGTGCTGGAAGAACACCTTGGCGTGAGCCTGTTCATCAAGGATGGACGTGGCCTTAAACTCACAGATGCCGGCGTTCGTTTGCGCGATGTCAGCGGTGAAGCTTTTGAGCGTTTGCGCACGGTCTGCGCCGAACTGACTCAAAGCACCGCCGATGCGCCGTTCGTACTCGGCTGCTCGGGAAGCCTGCTGGCGCGTTGGTTTATCCCCCGTTTGGGGCGTTTGAACGCGGATCTGCCGGATTTGCGCCTGCACCTGTCGGCTGGCGAAGGCGATCTTGACCCGCGCAAACCCGGTCTGGACGCATTACTAGTGTTTGCCGAGCCGCCATGGCCCGCGGACATGCAAGTCTACGAACTGGCAAGCGAGCGAATCGGCCCGGTCATGAGCCCTCGATTCGCCGGTTACGCACGGTTGATGAACGCACCTACAAACGCGTTGTTGACCGAGCCCTTGCTGCACACCACCTCACGACCGCAAGCGTGGCCCAGCTGGGCACAGCAAAGCGGTCTCGACGCCAAGGCGTTGAAGTTCGGTCAGGGTTTCGAGCATTTGTATTACTTGCTGGAAGCCGCGGTGGCGGGGCTGGGTGTGGCCATTGCGCCAGAGCCGCTGGTGGCCGAAGACTTGAAAGCCGGTCGCCTGGTTGCGCCATGGGGTTTCAGTGAAACCCCGGCGCAACTGGCGTTATGGCTACCCAAGCGCGCCGCAGACGGGCGCGCTCGGCAATTGGCGCAGTGGCTCAAGAATGAGCTGCGCCAGGGGTATTAGTCGTCGCGTTTGCACAGCAGGTAGGCCGCAAGGAGGCCCAGTGCACCGACAGCGACACCGGCTGTCGTCCAAGGGTGATCCTGGGCGTAGTCCCGAGTGGCAATCCCGGTTTCTCGTGTTTTGACTTTGACTTCTTCGTACGCATCGCTGAGCAGATGGCGCGAATGCTTCAGCGCGTTCTCGGCGTTAGCCTTCAAGGCTTTCAGGGTTTTACGCGACTCGTCCGAGGCGTCGTCCTTCAAGTTTTCCAAAGATTTCAGCAGACTCTCGATCTCGGCTTCCATGCTTTGCAATGAGGCTTTACGTAAAGAGGTGTTGGCCATGGTGGCTCTCCTGCATTGATTGAGTTGCGTGTGTTGGTTGGGACTTCAGGGGTTCGAGAAAGTGCAGTAAATCTGAACGTCGCTGCGGGATTCACCGACCGAAGTAATCCGAAAAATCACTGCTAGGCTGTATTTCACACCCTAAGGAGAACGCCATGACTGACCATCACACCTACAAAAAAGTCGAGCTGGTCGGCTCGTCCACCACCAGCATTGAAGATGCCATCAACAATGCTCTGGCCGAAGCCAGCAAAAGCATCAAGCACCTGGAATGGTTTGAGGTGACCGAAACCCGCGGTCACATCAGGGACGGCAAGGCCGCCCATTTTCAGGTGACCCTCAAAGTAGGGTTCCGGATTGCCAGCAGCTGAGTTTGGGCTAGTCTTCTGAACTTGCGCGCTGGCCGAGTGCCATAGAAATGGCAATGCGCTACATGAGCGCACCCGGCTGACGGCTGGATGTTTCCCATTTGACCCGACCAGGGAATGCGACCGATGAAGAAGTTTATTTTGGCGGTAGGTTTGTTAAGCCTTGCGGGTACAGCCTTTGCTGCCGGCAAGCCTTGCGAAGAATTGAAAGCAGAAATTGCTGCGAAGCTGGATGCCAAGGGCATTTCCGGTTATTCACTGGAAATAGTCGACAGGGGCGCGGCAGCTGGCGGGAAAATCGTCGGTAAATGTGAAAACGGCGCCAAGATCATCGTTTACAAGAAGTAGGCTGATGCTGATGTAAATGAAAAAGCCGACGTAAAGGCGTCGGCTTTTTATGGGCGCGGTTTGAGCTTCAGCCTTTCATGACCTGCGCCAGCAGTTCATAGGAGTGCACTCGATCAGCATGTTCGTACAGGTCGCAGGTGAAAATAAGCTCATCGGCCTGGGTTTGCTCAATCAGCACCTCCAGTTTGGCGCGGATTTTCTGCGGGCTGCCGACCATCGCCAGCCCCAGGAAATCACCCACTGCTTCTTTCTCATGAGGCAGCCACAGGCCGTCCATGGTTTTCACCGGAGGCCGTTGCACCAGACTTTGGCCGCGCATCAACGCGAGAATCCGCTGGTAGACCGAAGTCGCCAGATACTCGGCCTGTTCGTTGGTATCGGCTGCCACCAACGGCACGCCGAGCATGACATAGGGCTTGTCTAATTCCGCTGAGGGCTTGAAGTGATTGCGATAGACGCGTATCGCCTCATGCATAAAGCGTGGTGCGAAATGTGAAGCGAAGGCATAGGGCAAACCGCGCTCACCGGCCAGTTGTGCACTGAACAGACTGGAGCCCAGCAGCCAGACCGGGACATTGGTGCCCGTGCCCGGCATTGCAATGATGCGCTGGTCCGGTGTGCGAGGGCCAAGGTAGCGCACCAGTTCGGCCACATCGTCCGGAAAATCATCGGCACTGCCGGAGCGTTCACGGCGCAGGGCGCGTGCGGTCATTTGATCGGAGCCAGGGGCACGCCCGAGGCCCAGGTCGATACGGCCCGGATAAAGACTTTCGAGGGTACCGAACTGCTCCGCGATGACCAGCGGCGCATGGTTAGGCAACATCACTCCTCCCGAGCCAACCCGAATGGTCGAAGTGCCACCGGCCAGGTAGCCCAGCAGCACCGAGGTCGCGGAACTGGCGATGCCGTCCATGTTGTGATGTTCGGCAACCCAGAAGCGATTGTAGCCAAATTTTTCGACATGCTGCGCCAGGTCCAGTGAGTTACGCAGCGACTGGGCCGCGCTGCCATTCTCGCGCACAGGCACCAGATCGAGGGTCGAAAACTTGATGTCGGACAGCCGTTTCATAAACCTGCTTCTCCAATTGAGGGCGCAGGTTTTTTCTTGCGAACGAAAACCTGCCGAATCTATAAGCGTGTTCATGCAATGAGGGCATATACCCGAGTTTCAATAGCCAAGGAAAAAAATCCTACGTAAACGGTAGGATTAATGAGATCAGATGAACTTTGCACCACCGTCTATCCTCAGAACCCTTAGCAACCGAAAACCACAAAGGCGCGACGCTTCGCGCCGGATCTTGAGGAGGCATGCATGGCTATTACCAAGAAAGCATCGGCTCACTGGGAAGGTGATCTGAAAACCGGCATCGGCTCGATTTCCACGGAGACGGGCGTACTCAGAGAAGCGCCCTACGGCTTCAAGGCACGTTTCGAGGGCGGCAAGGGCACCAATCCGGAAGAGCTGATCGGCGCGGCCCACGCGGGCTGCTTCTCCATGGCATTTTCGATGATTCTCGGCGATGCCGGGCTTAAGGCTGACAGCATCGACACCCAGGCGGAAGTCACCCTGGACCAGGTTGACGGCGGGTTTGCGATCACTGCGGTGAAATTGACCCTCAAAGCGAAAATCCCGGGGGCGACCCAGGCGCAATTCGAGGAGCTGAGCAACAAGGCAAAAGAGGGCTGCCCTGTTTCCAAAGTGCTGAAGGCGAAGATCAGTCTGGAGGCGACACTCGTCAGCTAGACTCGCGCTGATACGAAAAGATCGCAGCCTTCGGCAGCTCCTACAGGGATTGAGTGAACCTGTAGGAACTGCCGAAGGCTGCGATCTTTTTTTGGGCCGGAACAAACTTGCCCAATAAAACTGTGGTCGAATAAATGACAGCAGCAAAAACGCATTACGATGCGCGCTGCCTCAAGGGAGCTTCAACCATGAAACGTTTTGCCTTGGCGGTTATCTGTTGCACATTGGCCACATCGGCCCTGGCAGCACCGAAATCCTGTGAAGAACTCAAGGCCGAAATCGAAACCAAGATCCAGGCCAATAACGTCTCGTCCTACACCCTGGAGATCGTCACTAATGACGAAGTGCACGATCAGAACATGGTCGTCGGCTCGTGCGATAACGGCACCAAGAAGATCATCTACCAAAAGAACAACCGCTGATGTGCCTCACATGAGGCAATAGGACTCCCGATCTTCGGCGACGATCTCCCGCTTGGCGTTGTACAACCGGGCGCCGGGAGTAAACGCTATCGACTGGCCAACCAGCACATAACGCTGCCCGGCTTCGAAATGATCGTAGTTGATGGTCAGGTAGCACAGCCGTTCCGAGGGGCCGCTCATCATATTCAAGCCACCACCACCGGGCACGTCAAAGTCGAATCGAACGATCAGCTCATGGCTGCCGGGCGTCACCTGGAAAAAACGCCCGTCACTCAACCGCTGCTTGTCCAGTCGTTCTGCCATCAGCAATCTATCGTTGGGGAATGGCGTCGAGAAATCTATCCAGGCCATCTGCGGATTAACCGCCGGTAACGGGCTCTGGCAGCCGGCCACAACACTTGCAGCGAGTAACAGCATCAACCTGCGCATGATGAATGTCCCAAGGTTTGGTCATTCAGCATAACGCCGATCAGGTGCGTTGGCAGCCTGCCGGTGTGCCATGGCCAATCACTTTTCGCTGCCGATCATAGAGCTTTGCCCACGGGCGAAAGCCGATATTCCCCGCTTCCAGCTGATACCGCTCACCGGCGTTGAAGTCCTTGAATTTCACATTCAAGTGGCAATCGCGCCTAAGTGGTTCGGCGCCAGGGCCGATATTGGTTGCCTGGACCGGGAATTGATAGCGGACCGTCAGCTCATGGCTGCCGGGCGGCACTTCAAAATAGCGTTTGTCCGTGGTGGCTATGTTATCGACTTTCACTGCTTGCAGGGCTGTGTCTTCCTGCTGTGAATCAAGGTCGATCCACGCTTGAGCCGGATCAGGATGGGGTAATCCGAAAACTGCACAGCCTGCCAACGTCAGCAGGCTTCCTGTCAGCATCAACATGCGCATAGCGGAGCTCCAGTCAGGCGGGATAGTCTTGCGGGCAGACTTTCCAGGGATGATTCATTTTGATCAGGCCGCTTCCAAGCCTTGGGTTACTTGATCGCGTTTTCCGCGTTTTGTTTCCGGGCGTGTTGTTTTTGTTGCTCAACGGTTGCACCAGCGTCAGCTATTACAGCCAATTGGCCAGTGGTCAGCTGCAATTGTTGCGGGCGCGGGAGCCGGTTTCCACCGTCATTGCCGACCCCTCTCGCGATGAAAAGCTACGAGCGCATTTGGCCCAATCGCAAAAGGCCCGGGCATTCGCCAGCCAGCAACTGCACCTGCCGGATAACCAGAGCTACCGTTTGTACGCCGACATTGGCCGTCCGTTCGTAGTCTGGAACGTCTTCGCCACCCCGGAATTTTCCCTGACACCGCAAAACCATTGCTTTCCCATCGCAGGATGCGTGGCCTATCGCGGTTACTACAGCCAGAGCGCGGCCCGGGGTGAGGCCGCCCTTCAACGATTGAACGGTATGGACGTATCGATTGGCGGCGTCGAGGCTTATTCGACACTCGGCTGGTTCAACGATCCGATCATGAGTTCGATGATCGGTTGGGGAGATGAGCGATTGGCGACGTTGATCTTCCACGAACTGGCGCACCAGCGCCTGTATGTGAAGGACGACACCGAGTTCAACGAGTCTTTCGCCACGTTTGTGGAACAGGAAGGCACTCGGCAATGGCGTGCATTCCGTGGCCTGTCGCCGGCCAACGAGGCACAGGTGCAGCAACGGGACCAGTTCACCCAGTTGATTCTCGACACCCGCACCCGGCTTGAAGCGCTTTACGCCCTTGCGCTGCCTGCAGATCAAATGCGCCAGCGCAAAGCGGCTGAGTTCGAACGATTGCGCGATGAATATCGGCGGATGCGTGACAGCCAATGGGCCGGGGACAAACGGTACGACGCCTGGATCAACGCACCGATGAATAACGCACGGTTACTGCCGTTTGGGTTGTACGACCAATGGGTGCCGGCGTTTGCCGCGTTGTTCAGGCAGTCAGGGGGGGATTGGGTGAAGTTCTATGCGGCGGCGGAGAGGCTTGGCGCGTTGCCGGTAGTTGAGCGCAAGGCGGCATTGAAGGCTTTGGCAGGATCATAAAACTCCGGTGGCTAAGAAGGCCTCTTCGCGGGCAAGCCCGCTCCCACAGTGGGTTTGTGAACACAGGTCCACTGTGGGAGCGAGCTTGCTCGCGATGGCGATTCAATTAGCGCTGCAAAAACGCCCGATGCATCTCATCCAGCGTTTCGAAATGATACGCCGGCGCTTCGGCGCTCAACTCTTCACGGCTGCCAAATCCGTAACCCACCGCCGCAGCATCCAGCCCGTTGCTGCGCGCGCCAATCAGGTCGTGTTTACGGTCGCCGATCATCAACGTGTTAGCCGGGTCCAGGCCTTCTTCCTTCATCAGGTGGGCAATCAGCTCGACCTTGTTAGTCCGCGTGCCATCCAGTTCACTGCCGTATATGACGTTGAAATGTTTGGCGAAGTCGAAGTGCCGGGCGATTTCCCGGGCGAAAACCCACGGTTTGGAGGTCGCGATGTACAGCTGCCGTCCTTGCCCGCTCAGGGTTTCCAGCAACGGTGTGACGCCATCGAACACGCGATTCTCGTACAGGCCGGTGACCTTGAAGCGTTCGCGATAGAAATTCACCGCTTCCCATGCCTTGGGCTCGTCGAAATCGTAAAACTGCATGAATGCCTGCAACAACGGCGGGCCGATGAAGTGTTCGAGTTTGGTCAGGTCAGGCTCATCGATGCCCAGTTTGCTCAGAGCAAACTGGATCGAACGGGTGATGCCTTCGCGCGGGTCGGTCAGCGTGCCATCGAGGTCGAACAAAACGGTTTGGTAATGCATGAACATTCCTGGGCAATAGCGAGAGGCTTCAGAGAAAAGGGCTCAGATCTGGTCGTAGCCTTGGTCCAGATGCGAGTTCTTGAGCTTCACGTAGTTCGCCGCGCTGTAGGTGAAAAAGGCTTTTTCCTTGTCAGTCAGCGGGCGGATCTGTTTCACCGGGCTGCCCACATACAGGAAACCGCTTTCCAGACGCTTGCCCGGTGACACCAGGCTGCCGGCGCCGATAATCACATCGTCTTCGACGACGGCGCCGTCCATTACGATGCTGCCCATGCCGATCAGCACCCGGCTGCCCACGCTGCAGCCGTGAAGCATGACCTTATGCGCGATGGTCACGTCATCGCCGATCAGCAACGGAAAGCCATCAGGATTGAATGGCCCGGCGTGGGTGATGTGCAGCACACAACCATCCTGAACGCTGGTGCGCGCGCCGATGCGGATGCGGTGCATGTCGCCGCGGATCACCGTCAGCGGCCAAACCGAGCTGTCGTCGCCAATTTCGACGTCGCCGATCACCACGGCCGAACTGTCGACAAAAGCGCCTTTACCCAGCAGCGGCGTATGGTTCTGATACTTGCGAAGGGTCACGATAGGCTCTCTCTCTGTTGCTGATAGCTGCGGTTGACGTCGATTGTAATTAAGATGGGGCAATGTTTCTTCCAGCCAAGGTGCCAACCGTGAGCGTGAACAACCCTCTTTTGCAGTCCTACGACCTGCCGCCGTTCTCGGCGATCCGTGCCGAGCATGTGCAACCCGCCATTGAACAGATCCTGGCTGACAACCGCGCGGCGATTGTCGAGATCCTCAAAACCCAGGGCAAACAGCCGACCTGGGCCGGTCTGGTGCTGGCGATGGATGAGCTCAACGATCGCCTGGGCGCGGCCTGGAGCCCGGTCAGCCACCTGAATGCAGTCTGCAACAGCGCCGAATTGCGCGAAGCCTACGAATCCTGCCTGCCAGCGTTAAGCGCCTACTCCACCGAACTGGGCCAGAACCGCGAGCTGTTCGAGGCGTTCGAAGCCTTGGCCAACAGTCCGCAAGCCGCCGGTTTTGACGTGGCGCAAAGCACTGTCCTTGAACACTCGTTGCGTGACTTCCGCTTGTCGGGTATCGACCTGCCTGCGGCTGAGCAAAAACGTTACGCCGAAGTGCAGAGCAAACTGTCCGAGCTGGGCAGCCGCTTCAACAACCAGCTGCTCGACGCGACGCAAGCCTGGACCAAACACGTTACCGACGAATCCGCCCTCGTCGGCCTGACCGATTCGGCCAAGGCGCAAATGGCCGCCGCGGCTCAAGCCAAAGGTCTGGATGGCTTCCTGATCACCCTGGAATTCCCGAGCTACTACGCGGTGATGACCTACGCCCACGATCGCGCCTTGCGCGAAGAAGTCTACGCGGCCTATTGCACCCGTGCGTCGGACCAAGGCCCGAATGCAGGCCAGAACGATAACGGCCCGGTGATGGAGGAAATCCTCGACCTGCGACAGGAACTGGCGAAGCTGCTCGGTTTCGGCAGCTTCTCGGAGCTGAGTCTGGCCACCAAAATGGCTGAATCCAGCGACCAGGTGCTGAGTTTCCTGCGCGATCTGGCCAAGCGCAGCAAGCCGTTTGCCGCGCAGGACCTGGAACAGCTCAAAGCCTACGCCGCCGAACAGGGCTGCCCGGACCTGCAAAGCTGGGACAGCGGTTTCTACGGCGAAAAACTTCGCGAACAACGTTACAGCGTTGCTCAAGAAGCACTGCGTGCTTACTTCCCGATCGACAAAGTGCTGAGCGGCCTGTTCGCCATCGTCCAGCGCCTGTACGGCATCGAGATCGCCGAGCAGAAAGGCTTCGACACCTGGCACCCGGATGTTCGCCTGTTCGAAATCAAGGAAAACGGCCAGCACGTCGGCCGCTTCTTCTTCGACCTCTACGCCCGCGCCAACAAGCGCGGTGGTGCCTGGATGGATGGCGCCCGCGACCGTCGTCGTACGGCTGAAGGCGTATTGCAAAACCCTGTGGCCAATCTGGTGTGCAACTTCACTCCGGCCGACAGTGGCAAGCCTGCGCTACTGACCCACGATGAAGTCACCACCCTGTTCCACGAATTCGGTCATGGCCTGCATCACTTGCTGACCCGCGTCGAACATGCCGGCGTATCCGGCATCAACGGCGTGGCCTGGGATGCGGTCGAGCTGCCAAGCCAGTTTATGGAAAACTGGTGCTGGGAACCGGAAGGCCTGGCGCTGATCTCCGGCCACTATGAAACCGGTGAGCCGTTGCCACAGGACTTGCTGGGCAAAATGCTCGCGGCGAAAAACTTCCAGTCCGGCCTGATGATGGTGCGTCAGCTCGAATTCTCGCTGTTCGACTTCGAACTGCACGCCACCCACGGCGACGGTCGCAGCGTGCTGCAAGTGCTCGAAGGTGTGCGTGATGAGGTTTCGGTCATGCGTCCACCGGCCTACAACCGCTTCCCGAACAGCTTCGCGCACATCTTTGCCGGCGGTTACGCGGCGGGTTACTACAGCTACAAATGGGCTGAAGTGCTATCGGCCGACGCTTTTTCGAAATTCGAAGAAGACGGCGTGCTGAACGCAGAGACGGGGCGCGCGTTCCGTGAAGCGATTCTGGCGCGTGGAGGTTCTCAGGAACCGATGGTGCTGTTCGTCGACTTCCGTGGCCGTGCGCCATCGATTGACGCACTCTTGCGCCACAGCGGCCTGAGTGAGGACGCGGCAGCATGAGTGAGGGACCTGTGATTACCAAAAAACGCTTTATCGCCGGGGCGGTCTGCCCGGCCTGTAGCGAGCCGGACAAGTTGATGATGTGGAACGAAGACGAAGTCCCGCATCGCGAGTGCGTGGCCTGCGGTTATTCCGACACGTTGAATGAACAAGGTCTGTCCGTGCCCAAGGAATTGGGTACGCGGGTCAATACTTCGGCGCTGAAGGCACCGGACGCCAAGGTTCAGGCAGTGCAGTTTTTCCCGAACCCGAAGCTGAAGAAAAAGACTGACGAGCAGCCTTGAATACAGGCAGCACCCTTCCACTGTGCAATGCCGTGGAAGGGTGCTGTTTATTCGACGTCGGCTGACTTGAACCAGCTCTTCATCGAGCAGCTGGCGAACGGACTGGTGCTGCAATCGCCGTTGGCCAACGCGGTGCGGAGTTTGTCGACATTGGCCTGCATCATGTAACGAACGCCATCCTTGAAGTGGGTGCTATCGCCAAAACCGCCCTGGGTCATTTCGTTCAGGGCATCTTCCTTGCTCCAGCCTTGCACCACTACCCGGTACATCGCCGCCATCAAACCAGTACGGTCCGAACCATGTTTGCAGTGCATCAGCACCGGGCCTTTGGCTTCGGCGGTCTGAATGGCGCGGAGGGCCTTGAGTACATCCGCGTCATCCACGTGATTGGTGCGATAGGGCAATTGCACCTGTGTGATGCCTGGCGTGGACAACCAGCTGGAATCCGACTCGGGCAGGAAACTGATCACGGTTGCGACCTTGAGTTTTTCCAGCAACGGCACCGCGCCCTTATCGGGCAATGCGCTGCGGTAGAGCGTCGGGGACATTTGAAAGAGGTTGTATTGCACCTCGATCGACTGCGCCCATTCCGCAGGACGAGGCACCGAGGCGTCGTCAGCGAGGGCCAGCGTCACGTTGAAAAGTGCGGCCAGCGACAGACACATCGCAGGGATCAAGCGAGGTAGGGACATGCTAGGACGACCGTTCAGGAAGAGACTGGAAGATAACGCCCAGCTTGCGCGGTGAACGGTCAAAGGCCTGTGAGCCGTCTGTCAAAGAATCGTGAATTAGCCCATTAAATCCGCGCTTGTCGTACAGCCGAAACTTTTCAGCCTATTAGATATATTGCTTATTTTAACGCTCGACTTACAACTAAACCTGCATGAGTCTCCACACAGGTTTCGTCATCAAATAGTTATGGATTGAGGATACTGGAATACGCTTTTGCCAGCGCCAACAGTTTTGCCTTGTCATCACTGTCGATATCGCCGTCACCGTCCACATCGCTTCTGACTTCTTTGATGTTGAAGGACTGACCGCCATCAGCCGAGATCGCAGTGACATAGACGGAATCCACCAGGGTCTCGGTCTGCGCTTCATTTTCGGCATCCCAACCTAGTTCTTTTCGGGAAAGTTGCATTGAAACTTGCGCTTCCCGTGGATTGATAATACTTGGAGCCAACAACTGTAAAAAAATACCGCGCTGATTAAAAAACGACATTGATTAATTCCCTTTAATAAATAGTTCACGAGGACTTCGTGTGCAGCGGATAGTACTGAAAAACTTCATCTTCAGGCTATTCGTTATATGTTTCCCAGAATTGCGATAAGTTGCGCTTATTAATCAACCGAAGGCAATAAAAGGGATTCAGTGCTGCCAGAGCGCCGAACGGCACTGGCCGGTTCCTCAGACCCTCTATACTGTATGCGCATACAGCATAGAGTATTGATCCATGAGCACTCCCTTGCCCCCGCGCGGCCGCGGCACCGCAACCAACCCGCACAACCGTTTCGCGCCGAACCATTCAGTGGTCGAGGATGACGGCTGGTATCAGGAAGCGCCCCTGACCCAAGGCACCGAGGTGCGCATCGAGACGGCGAAAACCATCATCACCCGTAACAACTCGCCGGACTTGCCCTTTGATCGCTCGATCAACCCCTATCGCGGCTGCGAGCACGGCTGCATTTATTGTTACGCACGCCCCAGCCACGCTTACTGGGACCTGTCACCCGGGCTGGACTTCGAAACCAAACTGATTGCCAAGACCAACGCCGCGGATGTGCTGGAGGAACAGTTGTCCAAGCGCGGTTATCAATGCGCGCCAATCAATCTGGGCTCCAACACCGACCCCTATCAACCCATCGAGCGCGAACACAAGATCACCCGCAGAACCCTGGAAGTGCTGCTGCGTTACCGTCACCCCGTGACCATCATCACCAAGGGTTCGCTGATTTTGCGTGATCTGGACCTGCTGGCCGAACTCGCCCGGCAAAGGCTGGTGGCGGTGATGATCAGCCTCACTACCCTGGACGATGAACTCAAACGCATCCTCGAGCCACGCGCCGCTGCGCCCAAGGCTCGGCTGCGGGCGATTCGGGTCATGCGTGAGGCGGGAATCCCTGTGGGCGTGCTGTGTTCGCCAATGATTCCGATGATCAACGACAGCGAGCTTGAAAGCCTGCTCGCCGAGGCCCATGCGGCCGGCGCACAGAGTGCCGCTTACATGATGCTGCGCCTACCCCTCGAAGTGGCACCGCTCTTCGAGGAGTGGCTGGCCGCCCACTATCCTCAGCGTGCGGCTCATGTATTGAGCCTGATCCGCCAAAGCCGTGGCGGTGAGCTCTATGACAGTCGGTTTGGTGCGCGGATGCGCGGCGAAGGGCCGTTTGCCGATCTGCTGGCGCAACGCTTTGCCAAAACGATCAAACGTCTGGGACTCAATTATCGGGAAGGTTTTAATCTGGATTGCGAAGCCTTTTGTCCGCCGGGTCGCCAGATGTCGTTGATTTGAGGACAATTGGCCTATGGTTGAGTGGAGGAAAAGCACTTTGGCATTACGCGGTCACGTTTTTTGTGACCTGAAACACACGTTCTAGAGCGTTTCATTCAGTTTGAGTTAAGTTTCGCCGGCTACCTTGTTCATCGAGTGACTGATGGGTCAAGCTTTTCGGCCTGGATGTTTTTTAACAGCCACTGGCTTCACACCGGACAACACGGGAAACTTCCCTGACTCCGCCAATGAGGATGAATTCATGAGTGACAAGGATAAACAGCCGCTTGCTGTATCGGCTTCAGCCCAACCCGAGGCGGAAACCGCCGATGCAGCGCTGCAGCATATCGTTGACGGCTTTTTGCATTTTCATCACGAAGTCTTCCCTCAGCAGGAAGCGCTCTTCAAAAAACTCGCCACGGCTCAGAGCCCCAGAGCGATGTTCATCGCCTGCGCCGATTCGCGGATCGTTCCTGAACTGATCACTCAAAGCGCTCCCGGCGACCTGTTCGTGACCCGTAACGTCGGAAACGTTGTGCCACCTTATGGGCAAATGAACGGCGGTGTTTCCACTGCTATCGAATACGCGGTGCTGGCCCTCGGTGTGCAGCACATCATCATCTGCGGGCATTCCGATTGCGGCGCCATGCGTGCGGTGCTCAACCCTGAAAGTCTGGAAAAGATGCCGACGGTCAAAGCCTGGCTGCGGCATGCAGAAGTGGCGAAAACCATGGTCCAGGAAAACTGCCATTGTGCGAATGAAGCCGAGAGCATGCAGATCCTCACTGAAGAGAATGTGATCGCTCAACTCCAGCATTTACGCACGCACCCTTCGGTGGCTTCGCGTATGGCCAACGGTCAGCTGTTTATCCATGGCTGGGTCTACAGCATCGAAACCAGCGAAATCAAAGCTTACGACGCGGACAAGGGTTGTTTCCTGCCGCTGGATGGCAGCCATCCGATTCCGGTGGCGACGCCCAAAGCACGCTTCTAACGCCTCCTAATGTGGTAAAGCCGAGGCTGCTGATCAAGCAGCCTGGCTTCGCCACGCCTGAAGAAAACCTCGGGAGAACCCACATGCGTGCTGCGCAACTCAAAGCTGTTCTGCCACGGGAGCTGCTCGCTTCCGTGGTCGTGTTTCTGGTCGCCCTGCCCTTGTGCATGGGTATCGCCATCGCCTCGGGGCTGCCGCCCGCCAAAGGTCTGATCACCGGCATCATCGGGGGATTGGTGGTGGGCTGGATTGCCGGCTCGCCGCTGCAAGTCAGCGGCCCGGCAGCGGGTTTGGCGGTTCTGGTGTTCGAACTGGTGCGCCAGCATGGCATCGCCATGCTCGGGCCAATTCTGCTGCTCGCGGGCTTTCTGCAACTGGTGGCCGGGAGATTGAAGCTGGGCTGCTGGTTCCGGGTGACGGCGCCTGCGGTGGTGTACGGAATGCTCGCCGGAATTGGCGTGCTGATCGTCTTGTCCCAGGTGCATGTAATGCTCGATGGCGTGCCCAAGCCGTCGGGACTGGATAACCTGTCAGCCTTTCCGGCCGCCGTGGCTCAGGCGTTGCCTTCTCTCGGCTGGCAAGCGGGGTTGCTCGGGCTGTCGACCATTGCCGTGATGTGGCTGTGGGAAAAATTCCGTCCGCATTCCCTGCGCTTCATTCCCGGTGCGTTACTGGGTGTAGGCATGGCAACTGTCGCCAGTCTGGCGCTGGCGCTGCAGGTCAAGCGCGTTGAAGTGCCGGCGAATCTCGCCGAAGCCATCGACTGGCTGAAACCTGCGGACTTGCTCAACCTCGCAGACCCGACACTGCTGATCGCGGCCTTCGCCGTAGCCTTCATCGCCAGCGCCGAAACCCTGCTCTCCGCCGCGGCGGTCGATCGCATGCACAGCGGTCAACGTTCGGATTTCGACCGGGAATTATCAGCTCAAGGTGTAGGCAACATGCTCTGCGGTCTGCTCGGCGCGCTACCGATGACCGGGGTGATCGTGCGCAGTTCGGCCAATGTTCAGGCCGGCGCCACCACGCGACTGTCGGCGGTGTTCCATGGCCTGTGGTTGCTGGCTTTCGTCCTGCTGCTGTCCAGTGTGCTGCAACGCATTCCGGTGGCGAGTCTGGCGGGGGTTTTGGTTTACACCGGTTTCAAACTGGTCGACCTCAAGACCTTTCGCGGTCTGAGCCGTTATGGCCGGATGCCGATGTTCACTTACGCGGCGACGGCGCTGGCCATCATCTTCACTGACTTGCTGACCGGCGTGCTGATTGGCTTTGGTCTGACACTCGTCAAGCTTGCCTGGAAAGCGTCGCGGCTGAAGATCAGCCTGATTGACCTGCCCAAGGAAGGAGAAATGGAGTTGCGACTGATGGGGGCCGCGACTTTTCTCAAGGTGCCGGCGCTGACACAGGTGCTGGGGACCATCCCCGCCGGTACGACAGTGCATGTGCCGCTCAATAACCTGAGCTACATCGATCACTCGTGTCTGGAATTACTTGAGGAATGGGGTCGGGCGAATGCAGCGAAGGGCTCGACGCTATTGATTGAGGCACGGGGGTTGAAGCGCAGGCTGGAGGGGCGATTGCGGACCACGGCCGGCATCGGTTCCACCGGGTAGATCACTGTAGGAGCGAGCTTGCTCGCGATGGAGTGTCAGTCGATACGACGTAGCTGACACACCATCGCGAGCAAGCTCGCTCCTACAAGGGATTGTGTTGGCGTTAGATCAAGCCGCCGGCTGATCGAGCTCCAGGCCCACGCCCAACTGACGCGACAGGCACGGCCAGCGTTTCCAGGCGGCGCCAGTGTCCGGACTGTTGAGTTTCTCGCGGTAGGCTTCCACCGACTCCAGCGCGAAACTGTCTTCGTCGAGCATTTCGTCGACGGCGTGATGCACCGCTTCATCCAGTTGGTTGGCGAACTCCTCACCGATCAATTGGTGAGCAATCAGGTTGGCGACAGTCATGTCCAAGGGGATCAGTGGCTGGCCGAAATGCTTGATGTACAGGTCGTTGACCTCTTCGACCAGACGGTGCGCCAGATAGGCTTCGTCCAGCAGACTGTCCAGGCCGACATGACCGTTCATGATGGCCGGGGGCTGGAGAAAGAACTGCTCGGCGATTTTCAGCACCGGTTTGATCTGTGATTCGATGCCCGCTTCCCTGGCGACTTCATTGGCTGCATCCAGCAGGTCTGGCACTTGCTCTATATACGCGGCCACAAAACGCGTCATCACGCCGTTGGCGTCGACATCCGGCAATTGGATGGCGGAGTGAAGGTGCGGCAGTTGGGTTTCCAGTTGACGAGTGAGCAGGCCGGTCTCGGCCTCGTGTTGTTGGGCTTTTTGGATCTGCTCGCGCAATGCGGCGGTGTTCATGAAAACTCCAGGAAACAAAGGCAATGAAATAGGGAAGACATAACTTAGCTGGCATACGAAAAAGGCTAAGACGCATTTGTCATAATTATTTCATCCTTGAGACACCAAAGTTATATCGATTTGCCACCACTCGTCTGCATCCTTCTCCATTCGTGACCTTGAACGCAAGTCCCAGCTGTTTCAGATCATTTACGCCGTCACATTGCGAGGTCGCGGTCGCTGTCTATACTCGGGTTGGAATGGAGTTAGCTGATGACGCCCGACTGCATATGCAGCAAGGCTCGGCGATTCAAGTTCGTAGTCTGAAAAAGCCGCTCCCTTGCCGCAGGTGAAAGCCGGCGGGATAACAAGAACGATAAGGGGAACCCGCAATGATGCGACATCCACACGTCTGGATGGGCCTCCTGTTGTGGTCAATTTTCAGTCAGGCGCAAGCGGCCTGGACTGTGAATATGGCGCCTGGAGCGACTGAAATCAGTCACGCAGTATTTGACCTGCACATGACCATTTTCTGGATCTGTGTAGTGATCGGCATCATCGTCTTCGGCGCCATGTTCTGGTCGATGATGGTCCACCGCCGCTCTACCGGGCAGGTGGCCGCAAAATTTCATGAAAGCACCACCGTCGAAATCCTCTGGACCATCGTGCCCTTCGTGATCCTGGTGGCCATGGCGATTCCGGCTACCGCCACCCTGATCAGGATGTACGACGCCAGTGAGCCGGATATTGATATCCAGATCACCGGCTATCAGTGGAAGTGGCATTACAAATACCTGGGCCAGGACGTCGAGTTCTTCAGCAACCTGACCACCCCCGCCGACCAGATCCACAACAAGGAAACCAAGGGCGAGCACTACTTGCTCGAGGTCGACAAGCCACTGGTGCTGCCGATTGGCGCCAAGGTGCGGTTTCTGGTGACGTCCGCCGACGTCATCCACTCCTGGTGGGTACCGGCCTTCGCGGTCAAGCGCGATGCGATCCCGGGGTTCGTCAACGAAGCCTGGACCCGCATTGAAAAGCCCGGCATCTACCGTGGCCAGTGCGCCGAGTTGTGCGGCAAGGACCATGGCTTCATGCCGATCGTGGTCGAGGTCAAGGAAAAGGCCGATTACGAAAAATGGCTGGGCGAACGCAAGGCTGAAGCCACGCAGCTCAAAGAGCTGACCAGCAAGGAGTGGACCCTCGACGAGCTCAAAGAGCGCGGCGACAAGGTCTATCACACCACCTGCGTGGCCTGTCACCAGGCCGAAGGCCAGGGCCTGCCGCCAATGTTCCCGGCGCTCAAAGGCTCGCCGATTGCTACCGGCCCCAAAGCCGACCACCTGCACCGCGTTTACTTCGGCAAACCCGGCACCGCCATGGCGGCGTTCGGCAAGCAGCTTTCGGAAGTCGATATCGCGGCGGTCGTGACCTACGAACGTAACGCCTGGGGCAACAACAAAGGCGACATGGTCACTCCTAAAGAAGTGCTGGAGCTGAAACAGGCGGAAAGCAAATGACCCGGTCTATTGCCCACGTAAGGAACCGGTCGGGGCTGCGCGCCCCGGCCTGCCCAGCCCATCTGTTTGCAGGAGACAGGACATGACTGCTGTAATCGATGAACATGTTCATACCGCCACCGACCACGCCCATGGCCCCGCCAAAGGCCTGATGCGGTGGGTGCTGACCACCAACCACAAGGACATCGGCACGCTGTACCTGTGGTTTGCGTTCACCATGTTCCTGTTGGGCGGCTCGTTCGCAATGGTTATTCGCGCCGAGCTGTTCCAGCCGGGGCTGCAAATCGTCGAACCGGCATTCTTCAACCAGATGACCACCATGCACGGTTTGGTCATGGTCTTCGGTGCGGTGATGCCGGCCTTCGTCGGCCTAGCCAACTGGATGATCCCGTTGATGATCGGCGCGCCGGACATGGCCCTGCCACGGATGAACAACTTCAGCTTCTGGCTCCTGCCGGCGGCGTTCATTCTGCTGGTCTCGACCCTGTTCACTCCCGGCGGCGGGCCGAATTTCGGCTGGACCTTCTACGCCCCGCTGTCGACGACCTACGCACCGGAAAGCGTGACCTTCTTCATCTTCGCGATTCACTTGATGGGCATCAGTTCGATCATGGGCGCGATCAACGTAATCGCCACCATCCTCAATCTGCGCGCCCCTGGCATGACGCTGATGAAAATGCCGTTGTTCGTCTGGACCTGGCTGATCACTGCGTTCCTGTTGATCGCGGTGATGCCGGTGCTGGCCGGGTGCGTGACGATGATGCTGATGGACATCCACTTCGGCACCAGTTTCTTCAGTGCCGCCGGTGGAGGTGACCCGGTGTTGTTCCAACATGTGTTCTGGTTCTTCGGTCACCCCGAAGTGTACATCATGATCCTGCCGGCCTTTGGCGCTGTCAGTTCGATCATCCCGACCTTCTCGCGCAAACCGCTGTTCGGCTACACCTCGATGGTTTATGCGACGGCGAGTATCGCGTTCCTGTCGTTCATCGTCTGGGCGCACCACATGTTCGTGGTCGGCATTCCGTTGGTGGGCGAGTTGTTCTTCATGTACGCCACGCTGTTGATCGCCGTGCCCACCGGGGTGAAGGTGTTCAACTGGGCCAGCACCATGTGGCAAGGCTCGCTGACCTTCGAGACGCCGATGCTGTTTGCGGTAGCCTTCGTGATCCTGTTCTCCATCGGTGGTTTCTCCGGATTGATGCTGGCCATCGCCCCGGCGGACTTCCAGTACCAGGACACCTACTTTGTGGTCGCGCACTTCCATTACGTGCTGGTGCCGGGGGCGATCTTCGGGATCTTCGCCTCGGCCTACTACTGGATGCCGAAATGGACCGGCCACATGTACGACGAAACCCTCGGCAAGCTGCACTTCTGGCTCTCATTCATCGGCATGAACATGGCGTTCTTCCCGATGCACTTCGTGGGGCTGGCGGGCATGCCGCGACGGATTCCGGACTACAACCTGCAATTCGCCGACTTCAACATGGTCTCGTCGATCGGCGCGTTCATGTTCGGCACCACGCAGTTGTTCTTCCTGTTCATCGTGATCAAGACCATCCGCGGCGGCCCGCCAGCGCCGGCCAAACCGTGGGACGGGGCCGAAGGCCTGGAGTGGAGCATTCCATCACCGGCGCCGTATCACACTTTCACCACCCCGCCGGAAGTGAAATGAACGCTTTTGCCCTTGCAGGAGCGAGCTTGCTCGCGATGGTCGTCAACGATAACGCTGGAAGCCTGACACTCCGCGGCGTCCTCAGGTTTTTCGCGAGCAAGCTCGCTCCTACAGGGTTATGCAAAGAGGGTCGGAGCCATGGCTGATTCGATTTCTCTGAAGAAGCTGGTCACGCGCCTGTTACTGGTGGTGGTGGCGATGTTTATCTTCGGGTTTGCCCTGGTGCCGATCTACGACGTGATGTGCAAGGCGTTCGGCATCAACGGCAAAACCGCCGGGCAATATGAAGGCGAGCAAGTGGTCGATAAGTCGCGGCAAGTGCGCGTGCAGTTTCTGTCGATGAATAACGCCGACATGGTCTGGGAGTTCTATCCCAAGGGCAATGAGCTGACGGCGCATCCGGGGGCAGTGAACGAGATGATTTTCGTCGCCTACAACCCGACCGATCACGCTATGAGCGCCCAGGCAGTGCCGAGCATCGCGCCCAGTGAAGCGGCGGCGTACTTCCATAAAACCGAATGTTTCTGCTTTACCCAACAAGTGCTGCAGCCCGGTCAACGGATCGAGATGCCGGTACGTTTCATCGTTGACCGTGACATGCCCAAGGATGTGAAGCACCTGACGCTGTCCTACACGCTGTTCGATATCACCGCACGTCATCCGCCCGTGACTGTTGCTGCAAGCACCGGTGGCTAGGCGTTAAGCGTGCCCGATAAGGAGAACAATAAATGGCAACTCATGAACACTATTACGTACCGGCCCAGAGCAAATGGCCGATCATCGCCACGCTCGGCATGCTCACCACCGTGTTCGGTCTGGCCACCTGGTTCAACGACCTGAAGGCGGCGCGTCCGGAATCCCACGGTCCGCTGATCTTTTTCGTCGGTGGCCTGTTACTGGCGTACATGCTGTTCGGCTGGTTCGGTACGGTGGTCAAGGAAGGTCGCGCCGGACTGTACAGCGCCCAGATGGATCGCTCCTTTCGCTGGGGCATGAGCTGGTTCATTTTCTCGGAAGTGATGTTCTTCATCGCGTTCTTCGGTGCGCTGTTTTATGTACGGCATATTTCCGGCCCGGCACTGGGTGGGGAAGGCCCGAAAGGCATTGCCCACATGCTTTGGCCGAACTTCCAGTTTGCCTGGCCATTGCTGCACACCCCGGACCCGACACTCTTTCCACCGCCCAAAGAAGTGATCAGCCCTTGGGGCCTGCCGCTGCTCAACACCGTATTGCTGGTGAGTTCCAGCGTCACCGTGACCATCGCTCACCACGCCTTGAAAAAGGGCCATCGCGGCGCGCTGAAAATCTGGCTGGCGATCACCGTGTTGCTCGGCTGTGGGTTTCTCAGCTTCCAGGCCGAAGAGTACATGCACGCCTATCACGAACTGGGCCTGACGTTGGGCTCGGGCATCTACGGCGCGACCTTCTTCATGCTCACCGGTTTCCACGGGGCTCACGTGACGATCGGCACCATCATCCTGTTCGTGATGCTGATGCGGATCATGCGCGGGCACTTTGATGCCGATCACCAATTCGGCTTTGAGGCGGCGAGTTGGTACTGGCACTTCGTGGATGTGGTGTGGATCGGTTTGTTCGTTTTCGTCTACGTGCTGTAGGAGCGAGCTTGCTCGCGAAGACGTGTCAGATACGTTGATTTCGACTGAGACACCTTCGCGAGCAAGCTCGCTCCTACAGCTACCAAGGCGCAGTCGAGACCAACTGGCCGCTGTAGAAACCCCAGGCGATCAAGCCGACGGTGGTGGCGGCCAGCGCAACACGAACACTCAAGGCAATGACGAGGCGGTTCGAGCTGCTGTCGTCCTTGACCAGAAAAAACAGGCCGCTGAACAGGCTGACAACCGTGGCAATCAGCATCAGGACGATGGCTGCTTTGAGCATGGTGGGACTCCGGGGGTAAGGCGATGCACTTGAGTATAGCTATCGCGATGACCGACTTTCTGGCGACGCCATGAAGCGCTTCCGGCCGGGCATCGTGCCAACGCTGGTGGTCGCAATCCTGCTGCCGCTGCTAGTGTCGCTCGGGTTCTGGCAATTGAGCCGGGGCGCGGAGAAAAGCGCCCTGCTGCAAAGCTACACCGAACGCCGTGCCGCCGAGCCGATGGCCAGCACCGAGCTGCAACACACCGTAGATCCGGCCTTCCGCCGCGTTCGCCTGCACGGTCAGTTCGATGCCGAACACAGTCTGCTACTGGACAACCGTCAGCGCGACGGCAAGGTCGGCGTCGAGCTGCTGCAACCCTTCCATGATCAGGCGACCGGGCTCTGGCTGCTGGTCAATCGCGGCTGGCTGCCATGGCCGGATCGCCGCACCCCGCCACAATTCACCACACCCACCCAGGCATTGAGTCTCGACGCCTGGGTCTACGTCTCCCCCGGCGCGACCTTTCAGTTGCATGCCGATCCGAGCACCACGACCTGGCCTCAGTTAGTGACAGCGGTTGAGCCGGCGAAGGTCTGGAAGGCGCTCGATCGCGAAGGTTTTGCCTACGAATTACGTGAAGAAGCCGGCCCCGCGTCCTATCAGGCCGATTGGCCGGTCGTCGCCATGGGTCCGGAAAAACACATCGCTTATGCCGTGCAGTGGTTCGCCATGGCGATCGCCCTGTTCGGCCTTTTTATCTACCTCGGCTGGCACAACGCAAAGGAGAAACACCATGGGAGCGGCCATGAATCCACCCAGAATGTCTGAGGCGAAAACGCCGGCGAGTCGGCGCAAAGGTCGCTTGCAGTTGCTGCTAATCTTACTGGGAGTGATCGGCCCGATGGTCCTCGCTACCGGCATGTACAAATTGCAGTTCTGGGTGCCGGAGGGCCGCAGTTATCACGGTGAACTGATCGGCAATGGCCAGACCCGCGCCGACCTTGGGGTTCAGGCGCAAGAGGACCGCTGGCAGATGCTGGTCACGGCGCCCAAGGAGTGTTCGGTGGATTGCCAGCAACTGGTGTATCTGGCGCGGCAAATCCAGATCGGCCTCGGCCCCGAGGCGTCACGCGCCAGCCATGCACTGGCCGCCGCGCAACCGCTGACTGCCGATTACGAAGCCAAACTGACCCGCGAATACCCGCAACTGCAGCGCTATCCCATGGACCTGACGACCTTCAGCAAGACGACGGGTGACAAGGCGGTGCCGCAGCTGTGGATCATCGACCCTCACGGCAATCTGGTGCTGCGCTATGACCCGACGGTAAAGGGTAAGGACTTGCTGAACGACCTGCGTCATCTGCTGAAACTGTCGAACATCGGATAAGGGCATCGTCATGGCCAAACCTGGATTTCGCCTCGCGCTGTTTGCCACCTTGCTGGCACTGATTGTGGTGTTGCTCGGCGCCTACACACGTCTGACCCACGCTGGCCTCGGCTGCCCGGACTGGCCGGGCTGCTACGGCTTTATCAGTGTGCCGAAAAGCGAAGCCCAACTGGCCCATGCCGAATTGCATTTTCCTGATGCGCCCGTGGTAGCGCACAAGGGCTGGAACGAAATGGTCCACCGCTACTTCGCCGGCACGCTCGGGCTGTTGATTTCGGTGCTGGCCGGTCGCGCCTGGGTCCATCGTCGTCATCCGGGGCAACCAGTGAAGTTGCCGCTGTTCCTGCTGGCCGTGGTGTTTGCCCAAGCGGCGTTCGGCATGTGGACGGTGACGCTCAAACTTTGGCCGCAGGTGGTGACCGGGCATTTGCTCGGCGGTTTTGCGACCTTGAGTTTGTTGTTTTTACTGACGCTGCGCCTGTCCGGAGTATTGCCGGCGCTCACCGTGCCACGGCGTTTGCAGCACTGGGCGACCGCCGGCTTACTGCTGGTGATCCTGCAAATTGCCCTTGGCGGCTGGGTCAGTTCCAACTACGCCGCCGTGGCCTGCATCGACTTTCCGACCTGCCACGGGCAATGGTTGCCACCCACAGACTTCGCCAACGGTTTTCACCTGACCCAACACATCGGCCCGAATTACCTCGGCGGGCAACTGGACAGCGATGCTCGCACGGCGATTCACCTCACTCACCGTATCGGCGCGTTGCTGGTGACGCTGGTGCTGCTCGGTCTGGCGTGGCAACTGAAGGTCGTCGGTATGACGCGTTTAGCAGGACTGGTGCTGATCGCACTGGCCGCACAAATCACCTTGGGCATCAGCAACGTGCTGTTCCACCTGCCGCTGCCGGTGGCCGTCGCGCACAATGCCGGCGGCGCAGCGCTGCTGCTGACGATGGTGCTGGTCAATTATCACGCGCGAACCAGTCTGGTTCGGGTGAAGCAGCCGACACGCTGGCGCTTCAGCCCGCGTAAACACCCAGCCGGGCCCATAACAATAAAAGGAGAGATGCCATGGCGACTCTGATCGGCGAACGTCACAGTCAGGCAATCTGGCGCGACTATCTGGAGCTGACCAAGCCGAAAGTGGTGGTGCTGATGCTCATCACCTCGCTGGTCGGGATGTTCCTTGCGACCCGCGCCGGGGTGCCGTGGACGGTGCTGGTGTTCGGCAATCTGGGGATCGCGTTGTGTGCCGGCGGCGCGGCGGCGGTCAATCACGTGGTGGACCGACGCATCGACGCAGTCATGGCGCGAACCCACAAACGCCCCCTGGCTGAAGGCCGGGTGTCACCGACCGCGGCGCTGACGTTCGCATTGGTGCTGGCGGTGCTGGGCCAGGCCTTGCTGCTGGCCTTCACCAACCCGCTGACCGCTTGGCTGACCCTTGCCTCGCTGCTCGGATATGCCGTGGTCTACACCGGTTTCCTGAAACGCGCGACGCCGCAAAACATTGTCATCGGAGGCCTGGCCGGCGCGGCCCCACCGTTGCTCGGTTGGGTCGCGGCCACCGGCCATGTCAGCGCTGAACCGCTGTTGCTGGTACTCATCATCTTCGCCTGGACCCCGCCACACTTCTGGGCACTGGCGATCCATCGCAAAGAGGAATACGCCAAGGCCGACATTCCGATGCTGCCGGTCACCCACGGCGAGCATTACACCAAGGTCCATATTCTGCTTTATACCTTCGCGCTACTGGCCGTGAGCCTGATGCCCTACGTCATTCACATGAGCGGTGTGCTCTACCTGATTTGCGCCCTCGTCCTGGGCGCGAGGTTTCTGCAATGGGCCGTCGTGCTGTACCGTGGCACTCGGCCGCACGCGGCGATCAACACCTTCAAGTACTCTATCTACTACTTGTTCCTGCTGTTTATCGCCCTGCTCGTAGACCACTACTTACTGTTGAACCTATGACTCGAACTCAGAAAACCGTCTTCATCCTCGTCGCCCTGATCGCGCTGGTTCTGGGCCTGACCATCAACAAAGTACTGTCCGGCAAGGGCCAGGGCGACCCGACTCCACTGATCGACGCCGGGATCATCCTGCTGCCGCAAAGCCGCAACCTGCCGGACGTGACCATGACCGATCAGGACGGCAAACCGGTGGCCGTCAACGAGCTGAAAGACAAGTGGAGCTTGCTGTTCTTCGGCTACACCTTCTGCCCTGACATCTGCCCGACCACCCTCGCCCAGCTGCGCCAGATCAAGAGCGAACTGCCACCGGAAGCGGTGGCCAAATTGCAGATCATCCTCGTCAGTGTCGACCCGAATCGCGACACGCCCAAGCAGCTCAAGCAATACCTGGGTTACTTCGATCCGCAGTTCATCGGCCTGACGGCCTCGTCGGTGGACGACATTCAGAAACTGGCCAACGCGGTGAGCATTCCGTTTATTCCAGCAGATACCAGCAAGCCGAATTACACGGTTGACCACAGCGGGAACCTGGCGGTGATCGGGCCGGACGGGACCCAGCGTGGGTTTATTCGCGCGCCGTTGAATAACACCAAGTTGGTGGCGCAGTTGCCGGTGATGCTTAAACGCAAGTAAGCACACGCCATAACCCCTGTAGGAGCGAGCTTGCTCGCGAAGGTGTGTCAGCTGCAGTGATGTCGACTGACACTCCATCGCGAGCAAGCTCGCTCCTACAGGGGTTGTGTTTCAGGCATAAAAAATGGGGCGCATTTGATGCGCCCCATTTTTTATTAACGCTTCAGATCAGAACGCCGGCACGACCGCGCCTTTGTACTTCTCGAGGATGAACGCCTTCACTTCCGGGCTGTGCAGGGCAGCAACCAGTTTCTTCATCGCGTCGCTGTCTTTGTCGTCCGGACGAGCCACCAGAATGTTCACGTAAGGCGAGTCGCTGCCTTCGATGATCAGAGCATCCTTGGCCGGATCAAGCTTGGCTTCCAGCGCGTAGTTGGTGTTGATCAGTGCCAGGTCGACCTGGGTCAGCACGCGCGGGATGGTCGCGGCTTCCAGTTCGCGGATTTTCAGGTCCTTGGTGTTTTCGGTGATGTCCTTGACGGTCGACAGGATGTTGTTCGAATCCTTCAACTTAATCAGGCCGGATTTTGCCAGCAGCAACAGCGCACGGCCGCCGTTGGTGGCGTCGTTCGGGATGACCACGTTGGCGCCACCCGGCAGCTCGGCCAGGGTTTTGTACTTGCTGGAGTACGCGCCCAGTGGTTCCAGGTGTACGCCGGCAACAGCCACCAGGTTCGTGCCTTTGGCCTTGTTGAACTCATCGAGGTACGGCTGGTGCTGGAAGAAGTTTGCATCCAGGCGCTTCTCGGACACTTGCACGTTCGGCTGGATGTAGTCGGTGAAGACTTTGACCTTCAGGTCCACGCCTTCTTTGGCCAGGGCCGGTTTAACGAATTCGAGGATTTCTGCGTGCGGGACCGGGGTGGCCGCGACGGTCAGCGTGTCGGCAGCGTGAGCAGAAAAGGCTGCAACGGCAGCGAACGCGACGAGTAGTTTTTTCATTCAGCTAACTCCTTGTTGAGGCGCCTGTTTGCGGCGCCTGCCAGCGAATGGCCGGCTCAATTGTCATTTACGAGAGAAGTGGACCACAAGCTTATCGCCAACGGTCTGCAGTACTTGAACCAGCACCAGCAACAACACGACGGTGACCACCATCACATCGGTCTGAAAACGCTGGTAACCGAAACGGATCGCCAGGTCGCCCAGACCACCAGCGCCAACCACACCGGCCATTGCCGTGTAGGACACCAGTGTAATAGCTGTCACCGTAATCGCCGCGAAGATGCCCGGGCGGGCTTCTGGCAGCAGGGCATTGATGATGATCTGCCGCGTCGTCGCGCCCATGGCCTGGGTCGCTTCGATGATGCCGCGGTCGACTTCACGCAGCGCGGTTTCCACCAGTCGTGCGAAGAACGGCGTGGCGCCCACCACCAGCGGCGGAATCGCACCGGCAACACCGAGGGATGTGCCGGTAATCAACACGGTGAACGGAATCATCACGATCAGCAGAATGATGAAGGGCAGCGAACGCAGAATGTTCACCACCAGCGACAACATCGCGTAAACGCCTTTGGCTTCCAGCAACTGGCGCGGGCTGCACAGGAACAACAGCACGCCCAAGGGCAGGCCCAGCAAAACGGTGAACAACAACGAACCGCCAAGCATCAGCATCGTGTCGCCGGTTGCCAGCCAGATTTCGAACCAGTCGATATTGGAGAAGAAACTCATCAGGGCTTCCATCAGCGCAGCACCTCCATGTGGACGTCAGCTGCGGTGAAGTGGGCGAACGCTGCTTCCATGTCGCCGCCGGTGACGGCCAGGGTCAATTGCCCGTAGGGAATGTCTTTGATGCGATCTATACGACCGGCCAGGATGCTGTAGTCCACACCCGTTTCCCGAGCGACAGTACCCAGCAATGGCGCGTAGGTCGCTTCGCCTTGGAAGGTCAGACGCACGATGCGGCCTGGCACGTGAGCGAAGTCGTCGCGCTGTTCGCTTTCGTCGATCTGCTCGTCTTCTTGCACGAAGCGTTTGGTGGTCGGGTGCTTGGGATGCAGGAACACCTCGGCCACCGAACCTTGCTCGACAATCACGCCAGCGTCCATCACGGCCACTTGGTCGCAGACGCGACGGATCACGTCCATCTCGTGGGTGATCAGGACGATGGTCAGCTTCAGCTCGCGGTTGATCTCGGCCAGCAATTGCAGGACCGACGCCGTGGTCTGCGGGTCCAGGGCGCTGGTGGCTTCGTCGCACAGCAGGATTTTCGGCTTGGTGGCCAAGGCACGGGCAATGCCGACGCGCTGCTTCTGACCACCGGACAACTGCGCCGGGTACTTTTTGGCGTGGTCGGACAAACCCACTCGTGCCAGCAATTCAGCCACACGCAGGTCGATCTCGCTGCGCGACAGTTCGCCGGCGAGGGTCAGCGGCAGCGCGACGTTATCGGCCACGGTCTTGGAGGCCAGCAGGTTGAAGTGCTGGAAAATCATCCCGACCTGCTGACGGAAACGTCGCAGGCTGTTGGCGTCAAGCGCGGTGACTTCTTCGCCGTCGACGATGATCTTGCCGCCACTGGCGTTTTCCAGGCGATTGATCAGACGCAGCAGGGTACTTTTTCCCGCGCCGGAATGGCCGATCAGGCCGAAGACCTGACCGTTCTCAATCGTCAGATTGGTCGGATGCAGGGCGGGAATATCCTTACCGGCGACGCGGTAGGTTTTATGGACGTTTTGAAACTCGATCACGTAGCGAACCTTGTGGGGCGCGTTAGAAAAGGATCAGCGGTTAGCCGGGCGCGCATTTTAGCCTGTCCGTATAGAGGTTATTAGCATTTATTCCGCATTCAACCTTCGATTTGGCAATAACGCGATCAAAGGTCAGAAAAAAGGAACGGCTAAAAACGTCATCAGTCACTAATTAGGCAACTCGATAACGCCCCCGGTGCCGTGCCTGGGGTATTGCTCAAGAGTCCTGGCTACGGCGGGAATCGCACGAGGAGTTACGTCTGATGAGTACTAAAAAGCCTGCCGCCCCAAAAAGTGCACTGGCCGGGACCGACACCCTGGACCGCGGCAACACCAATGCCAAGCTCGACAGCCTGGAGAAATTCCGCTCCGACGCCACTGAACAAGCCCTGCGCACCAACCAGGGCGTGAAGGTTTCGGACAATCAGAACACCCTGAGGGCCGGCGCCCGCGGGCCATCGCTGCTGGAAGATTTCATCATGCGTGAAAAAATCACGCACTTTGACCATGAGCGCATTCCCGAGCGCATCGTCCATGCTCGCGGCACCGGCGCTCATGGTTACTTCCAGACGTATGAAAACCATTCCGTCCTGACCAAGGCCGGTTTCTTACAAGACCCGGGTAAGAAAACCCCGGTCTTCACGCGCTTTTCCACGGTGCAAGGCCCTCGCGGGTCAGGCGATACCGTGCGGGACGTGCGAGGTTTCGCTGTGAAGTTCTTCACCGACGAAGGCAACTTCGACCTGGTGGGCAATAACATGCCGGTCTTTTTCATTCAGGACGCAATCAAGTTTCCTGACTTCGTGCACGCGGTCAAACCCGAGCCGCACAACGAGATGCCTACGGGGGGCTCGGCTCACGACACTTTCTGGGATTTTGTCTCGTTGGTGCCGGAATCGGCGCACATGGTGATCTGGACCATGTCCGACCGGGCGATCCCGAAAAGCCTGCGCAGCATGCAGGGCTTCGGGGTGCACACGTTCCGCCTGGTCAATGCCGAAGGCAAATCGCGCTTCGTCAAATTCCACTGGCGCCCTACGGCCGGGACCTGCTCACTGGTGTGGGATGAGGCGCAGAAGCTCGCCGGCAAAGACACCGACTTCCACCGTCGCGATCTCTGGGAATCGATCGAGATGGGCGACTACCCGATATGGGAACTGGGCGTACAGATCATTGAAGAGGAAAACGAACACACCTTCGATTTCGACATTCTCGACCCCACCAAGCTGATCCCGGAAGAGCTGGTCCCCATCACGCCTTTGGGCAAAATGGTCCTCAACCGCAATCCGGACAATTTCTTCGCCGAAACCGAACAGGTCGCGTTCTGCCCTGGCCATATCGTGCCGGGAATAGATTTCTCCAACGATCCTTTGCTGCAAGGACGGCTGTTTTCCTACACCGACACGCAGATCAGCCGACTCGGTGGGCCGAACTTTCACGAGATTCCGATCAACCGTCCCGTATCACCGTTCCACAGCGGCCAGCGGGACGCGTTGCACCGCACCACCATCGATAAGGGTCGCGCGTCATATGAGCCCAACTCCATCGACGGTGGCTGGCCGAAAGAAACGGCGCCAGCTGCACAGGATGGCGGCTTCGAGAGTTATCCGGAGCGCATCGACGCGAACAAAATCCGCCAGCGTAGCGAATCGTTCAGCGATCACTTTTCCCAGGCACGGCTGTTTTTCCACAGCATGAGCAAGCACGAGCAGGAACACATCATCGCGGCCTACAGTTTTGAGCTGGGCAAGGTGGAGCGCGAGTTCATCCGTGCGCGTCAGGTGAATGAGATCCTGGCCAACATCGATCTGGAACTGGCCAAGCGTGTGGCGCAGAACCTTGGGTTGCCGGTACCGAAAGCAGGAACCGTCGACGTACGGAAATCCTCACTGGACCACTCGCCAGCCTTGAGTCAGGCCAACTTGCTTCCGGCGGACATCAAAACCCGTAAAGTGGCCATTCTTGTCGCCAACGGTGTCGATCGCGCTGCGATTGATGCGATGAAAAAAGCACTGGTGGCTGAAGGAGCTCACGCCAAACTGCTCGGTCCGACGTCCGCCCCCGTAACGGCCGCCGATGGCAAGGCGCTGCCAGTCGATGCATCGATGGAAGGGTCGCCTTCCGTGGCGTTCGACGCGGTGTTTGTGCCAGGTGGCGCTGCATCGATCAAGGCGTTGAGCGGTGATGGTGTGGCGCTGCATTACCTGCTGGAGGCGTACAAGCATTTGAAGGCGATTGCGCTGCAGGGCGAGGCAAAGCAGTTGCTGGATGTGTTGAAACTGGAGGCTGATGCGGGGCTGATCGTGGGAGCGGACGCCAAGTTGATCAAACCGTTTTTTGCCGCGATCGGGCAGCATAGGGTTTGGGATCGGGAGCCTAAGGCCAAGGCGATTCCGGCTTAAGATCTTTGTTGTTTGAAAGGGTGCTATCGCGAGCAAGCTCGCTCCCACAGGGTTTTGGGTGGATCACAATTTTGTGATCACCTTGACCCACTGTGGGAGCGAGCCTGCTCGCGATGCTTTTAAGGCTTGCGCGGACTCAAAACCATCTGCGCCGAAATGTTGCGCAGGATCTGCTTTTCCAGATTCAGATCAAACCCGGAATCCAGCTTCTTCACCCGCTTGGTCAGCAAGGTGGCCAACCACGGGTAATCCTCAGTACGCGGCGTCTGAATGCTCACATCGCACTGATAATTCACCACATCGGCGGCGATAGCATCCAATTGCCGGCGAAGTTTGACCATATCGTTTACGTTCAGCGCAACCGTGGTGCTTTGCGCCGTCGGATCAATGACTTTCGCCTTTGACTTGGCTTCTGCAGCATTGAGCGCCGCCTCTGCTTTATCCAGCTCAGCCTTGCGGGCATTGACGATGGCGTTGTTCACACCCCCGGTCAGCGCCGGAGCCTTGGGCATCAATGCCCGGGCGCGGCTGAGGGCCGTGGCGGCGGCGTTCACGTCACCTTTTTGCAGCACGATCTGGCTGCGGAGCAGATAGGCTTCAGCCAATTGGCGCTGGTATTGCTCAAGGGATTGATCGTTGGGCGACTGGGCCTGCAAGGCAGCCAGCTGATCTTCGGCGGTGGCCAGCTCACTGCTGGCGAGACTTTGTTCCAGTTGTGCGATGGCCGTAGCCCGTGCATCGGGGGTCTCGGTGGCCGCCGGTGGCGTGCTTTGGCAAGCGCCCAGCAGCAGAGAAAATGCGACAAGGAGCAGATAACGGGAGGCGAACAACTTCATTCCTGCGACTCTCTATTTGCGCAAAAAACGAGCAAGTCTACACCCCTCGACGGGGCAGGACAAAACTCAGCAGAAACAGTGCAGCGGCCGCCACCACAATCGATGGGCCCGCCGGGGTGTCCTTGAACCAGGACAGCGCCAGCCCGCCACACACCGCGAACATACCCAGCAGGCTTGCGCCCAATGCCATCTGCTCCGGCGAGCGTGCGTGACGCTGTGCCGCAGCCGCCGGGATGATCAGCAACGAAGTGATCAGCAACACACCGACGATTTTCATCGCCACGGCAATCACAACGGCAATCAGCAGCATGAGCGTCAAGCGCAATGCCGCCACCGGCAAACCTTCTACCTTGGCCAGTTCTTCATGCACCGTGATCGCCAGCAATGGTCGCCACAACGTGACCAACAGCGCCAGGACTGCCGCGCTGCCCCCGAGGATCCATGCCAGATCAGTCGGGCTGATCGCCAGCAGGTCGCCGAACAGATACGCCATCAGATCGATCCGCACTTCATGCATGAAGCTTAGTACCACCAGGCCCAATGAGAGTGTGCTCGGTGCGAGAATTCCCAAAAGCGTGTCGGACGCCAGTGGCTGGCGCTGCTGCAACGTCACCAACAACACCGCCAGCAGCAGACAGCCTACGGTGACCGCCACCGTCGGGCTGACATCCAGCAGGAATCCCAACGCCACGCCAAGCAAGGCCGCGTGAGACAGGGTGTCGCCGAAATAGGCCATGCGCCGCCAGACCACGAACGAACCCAGTGGGCCCGCCACCAACGCCAGGGCCAGACCTGCAAGCAGGGCGTAGAGCAGAAAATCAGCCATGCTTGCAGCTATCTCCATGAACGTGGGGTTGAGCCGACAGGCCCGCGCTGACCACAGAGCCATGCAAGTCATGAGCATGGTCGTGGTGGTGGTGATAAATCGCCAGGCTTTGTGCGTTCTTTCCGAAGAGTTCGACGAATGCGGGATCGCCGCTGACCTGTTCCGGGTGCCCGGAGCAGCAAACGTGGCGATTCAGGCAAACGACCTGGTCGGTGGTGCTCATCACCAGGTGCAGATCGTGGGACACCATCAACACGCCGCAGCCGTGACGGTCGCGCAATCGCGTGATCAGGCTATACAGTTCGGCCTGACCTGCCACATCGACGCCTTGCACAGGCTCGTCGAGCACCAGCAACTCCGGCTCACGCAACAGAGCCCGAGCCAGCAGCACGCGCTGCATCTCACCGCCGGAAACACTTTGCACCGGGCTATCAATCACCTGCTCGGCGCCGACTTCCTTGAGTGCCGCCAATGCCCGCGCACGATCCACGCCCGGAACCAGGCGCAGGAATCGCAGCACCGACAGTGGCAGGGTCGGATCGACGTGAAGTTTTTGCGGCATGTACCCGACCCGCAATTTCGGCTTGCGCCAGACACTGCCGCTGTCCGGTTTCAACAGACCAAGCACGGCGCGCACCAGCGTCGTCTTACCGGCGCCGTTGGGCCCGATCAAGGTGACGATCTGCCCCGGCTCCACGCTCAGCTCGATGTTATCCAGCACGTTTTGCCCGGCGAAGGTGACGGCAACCTGCTCGAGGCGGATCAGCGCGTTACTCATCAGGCCCCCTGGCAACCGGCGCAGAGCCCGACCACTTCAACGGTCTGGCCTTCGACGACAAACCCGACATCCTTGGCGCTACCGATGATGGCGTCGCTGATTGTTTTTTGCTCGAGCTCGATGGCGGCATGGCATTCGCGGCAGATCAGGAATTGACCTTGGTGGGCGTGTTCCGGGTGATTGCAGCCGACGAAAGCGTTCAGCGAGGAGATACGGTGCACGAGGCCGTTTTCCAGCAGGAAATCCAGTGCGCGGTACACGGTCGGCGGCGCGGCGCGGCGGCCGTCCTGCTCGCTGAGGACCGCCAGTATGTCGTAAGCCCCCAGCGGCTTATGGCTTTGCCACACCAGTTCCAGCACCCGCCGGCGCAAGGCAGTCAGGCGCAGGCCTTGCCGTGCGCACAGGGCATCGGCCTCAGACAGAGCGCTATGGACGCAATGAGAGTGGTCGTGGGGACGGCTGGCAATCGGTGTTTTAGGCATGAGCGGCGACGAGTTTTGTGAGAGACGTTATTATGTTACCCGTTCTCGCCTCTTCGAGTGGTCATCGTGTCCCGACTTTTTTCTATCTTTGTCGCATTTATCGCAAGTTTTCTGCTGATTGGCTCGGCCCACGCCGAAGTCAAAGTGCTCACCAGCATCAAGCCTCTGCAGTTGATCGCCGCTGCGGTGCAAGACGGCGTGGCGATTCCGGAAGTGTTGCTGCCGCCCGGCGCATCGCCCCACAACTACGCCTTGCGCCCTTCCGACGTACGGAAGGTACAGTCGGTGGACCTGGTGTACTGGATCGGCCCGGACATGGAAGGTTTCCTGCCTCGCGTGCTGAAGGGTCGTACGCTGCCGAGCGTCGCCGTGCAGGATTTGCCTGGCTTGAAATTGCGCCGCTTCGCCGAAGACAGCCACTCCCACGCCGAAGAGGCAGACGAGCATGACCACGACCACCGTCCCGGCAGCCTGGATGCGCATTTGTGGTTGTCGCCGGTCAATGCTCGGGTGATTGCCACGAAAATGGCCTCAGACCTGAGTGCCGCCGATCCGGCGAATGCCGCACGTTATCAGAGCAACCTGAAAGCATTTGATGAACGCCTCGACGCGCTGGACCTGCGCCTGAAATCGCGTCTGGCTGGCATCGCCGACAAACCTTACTTCGTGTTCCACGAAGCGTTCGACTACTTCGAAGACGCCTACGGCCTCAAGCATACCGGCGTGTTCAGTGTTGCTGCCGAAGTCCAGCCTGGCGCCCAACACGTCGCTGCGATGCGCGCGCGCTTGCAGGAAGTGGGCAAGACTTGCGTGTTCAGCGAACCGCCGTTGCGTCCGCGCCTGGCGGAAACGCTGGTAGCGGGTTTGCCGGTGAAACTGGCGGAGCTGGATGCGTTGGGCGGATACACGCCAGCGACCGCTCAGGGGTATGAGCAGGTTCTGGAAAAGCTGGGGAATGATTTGGCGGGGTGCCTGGAGTCGTTGTAACCGACACAAAACCTGTGGGAGCGAGCTTGCTCGCGAAGGCTGCATTACATTCAACATCAATGTTGCCTGACCCGCCGCTATCGCGAGCAGGCTCGCTCCCACATGGACCGCATGAGTCCTGTGGGAGCGAGCCTGCTCGCGAAGCTTTTAAAGGGCAAAAGGCAACGGTGTGTTGACCTTCTGCCGCTGCGCCAAGCGCTGCTGAAACTCCATGGGATCGTGAATCAACACGTCCTGGCCGGCGAAAGACTCCGCCGCAATCAAGCGCGACAGCCAGAACCGCACGCATGCCACCCGCAGCAGGGTGGGCCACAACTCGGCCTCGGCAGCCGTGAAGGGTCGCAGAGCGGCATAGGCCCCGAGCAATGCCCGCGCCCGCGCGCCGTCGATCACCCCGTCCTCGTCCGAGCACCAGTCATTCAAGGCAATCGCTACGTCGTACAGCATCGGCCCCGAGCAAGCATTGTAGAAATCGATCAACCCGGTCAGGTGGGTGCCTTCGAACATCGCATTGTCGCGGAACAGATCCGCGTGGATGTTGGCACGTGGTAATGCCAGAATTTTCGTTTTCTGCTGTGTGATCTCGTCCAGAGCCCGCTGTAGCAAATCGCTCTGCTCGGCATTCAGGTGCGACAGAAACTGCGTGCCCTCTTCCAGCATCCAGTCCAGCCCGCGATCCGTCTTGCGCTTGATCATGTTGGCCTGGGTTGCCAGATGCAGATGGCCGAGCAACTCGCCCACCTGAGCGCAATGCTGTGCGTTGGCTTCCTTGATGTGTTTGCCCGCCAGGCGCGGCTGCAACAGCGCCGGCTTGCCCGCCAGTTCGCGCAGGGCGATACCATCAACGGTACGCAGCGCATACGGCACCGGAAGGTCGGCCTCATGCAGCACGTCGAGCAGCTCGATGAAGAACGGCATCTCCTGAACCGGTCCGCGCTCGACCAGGGTCAGGACAAACTCGCCCTGCTCCATGCTGATGAAGAAGTTGGTGTTTTCGCTACCGGCGGCAATTCCCTGGAAATCAAGCAGGCGGCCGAGCCCATAAGGGGCGAGAAAGGTTTCCAGCTCGGGCCGAGCCAGGGGGGTGAACACAGACATGTTTAAACTGCCAGTACGGGCGCCGACCTGTCAGCAAGCGCCAATTGAAATTAAGAAACTACTTCCACTCAAAGATTTTCCACGACGGAATCAGCATATCCGGCTGATCCGAGCGGATGAAGTTTGCATCTGTGCCGTCCGCGCGCACCAGAAAATACGGCGGTGCGCCCTTCGGCGTGACCTTGATCGCATACAGAAAACCGTTTTGACGGTACTCCTGAATGACCTTGTCCCCTTCCGTGCGGATTGTAACTTCCGGCTCTGGGGTTGGCGCATCGTCCGCCGCCATGACGGCCAATGGAGTAAGCGCAAACAAGCCAGCCAGCAACAGGCGATTTAGTGTGCACATGATAACCTTGTCCCTTTGTCGTCAACGGTCCCGCTATTCTAGCGCCGGACCCGCCGAAAAGGTTGATCCTGCTCATGAGCCAAGCCCCCCTCGTCCTGGTGGACGGTTCTTCTTATCTGTACCGCGCCTTTCATGCCCTGCCGCCGCTGACCACTTCCAAAGGTCTGCCGACCGGCGCGGTCAAAGGCGTGCTGAACATGCTCAAGAGTCTGCGCAAGCAGTATCCGGACAGTCCGTTCGCCGTGGTGTTCGACGCCAAGGGTGGGACTTTTCGCGATGACATGTACGCCGAATACAAAGCCAACCGTCCGAGCATGCCTGACGACATGCGCGTGCAGATAGAGCCACTGCACCAAAGCGTGATCGCTTTGGGCTTCCCGCTCCTATGTGTCGAAGGCGTCGAAGCCGATGACGTGATCGGCACGCTGGCCCGCAGCAGTGCCGCCGCTGATCGTCCGGTCATCATTTCTACCGGCGACAAGGACATGGCGCAGCTGGTCGACGGCCACATTACCTTGGTCAATACCATGACCGGTAGCAGCATGGACGTGGAGGGCGTGAAGGAGAAATTCGGCGTCGCTCCAGAGCAGATAATCGATTATCTGGCACTCATGGGCGATTCTTCCGACAACATCCCGGGCGTCCCGGGTATCGGTCCGAAGACCGCTTCCGGCCTGCTAGTGGGCGTAAACGGCGGTTTGACCGAGCTCTATGCACAGCTTGATATCGTTCCGACCCTGCCAATTCGCGGCGCCAAGACCCTGCCGGCCAAGCTTGAAGAACACAAAGAGATGGCCTTCCTCTCTTATCAGCTGGCGACCATCAAGATCGACGTGCCGCTGGACGTCGGCCTCGACGACCTGCAAATGGGCAAGCCCGATCACGACAAACTCGCCGAGCTCTACACCTTGCTCGAATTCAAGAGCTGGTTCGATGAGAACCAACGTGATGCCAAGCGTTCCGGCCAGGAAGTCACCGCCCCGGTGCTTGAAGAAGCTGTCGTCGATACCGAACTCAAGTACACCACGATCCTCACCCAGGCCGATTTTGATCTCTGGCTCAAGAAACTGAACGACGCCAAGCTGATTGCCTTCGACACCGAAACCACCGGTATCGATGCGCAGCAGGCTCAACTGGTGGGTCTGTCCTTTGCGGTGAAAGCCAACGAAGCGGCCTACATCCCGCTGACCCATTCCTACATGGGCGTGCCAGATCAACTGGATCGCGACACCGTACTGCGGGCACTGAAGCCGATTCTGGAAGACCCGAACAAACTCAAGGTCGGCCAGCACGCCAAGTTCGACATGAATATCCTGGCCAACTGTGCCATCGGTGGTGATCAACGTTGCGGCATCACGGTACAAGGCATCGCTTTCGACACCATGCTCGAATCCTACGTGCTGGACTCCACCGCGACCCGCCACGACATGGACAGCCTGGCGCTCAAATACCTGAACCACACCACAACCAGCTTCCAGGACATTGCCGGCAAAGGCGCCAAGCAGCTGACGTTTGACCAGATTTCTCTGGAACTGGCCGGGCCATACGCCGCCGAAGACGCTGACGTGACGCTACGCCTGCACCAAACCCTGCAAGAAAAACTCAACGCCATTCCGAGCCTGAGCAAGGTGTTGAGCGAAATCGAAATGCCACTGGTGCCGGTGCTGGCGCGGATCGAACGCCAGGGCGCGCTGGTCGACGCCAACCTGCTGGGCATCCAGAGCGTTGAACTGGGCGAAAAGATGGTTGCCCTTGAACGCGAGGCGTTTGCCATCGCCGGGGAAGAATTCAACCTGGGCTCGCCGAAGCAATTGGGCGTGATCCTGTACGAAAAACTCGGCCTGCCGATCCTCAGCAAAACTGCCAAGGGCCAGGCTTCAACTGCCGAAGCGGTACTGGCGGAACTGGCCGAACAGGATTTCCCGCTGCCCAAGGTGCTGATGCAGTACCGTTCGATGAGCAAGCTGAAAAGCACCTATACCGATCGCCTGCCGGAGCAGATCAACCCGCGCACCGGGCGAATCCACACGTCTTATCATCAGGCTGTTGCGGCGACCGGGCGGTTGTCGTCCAGCGATCCGAACCTGCAGAACATTCCAATCCGTACCGCCGAAGGTCGTCGGATTCGTCAGGCATTCGTTGCGCCAAAAGGCTACAAATTGCTGGCTGCGGACTATTCGCAGATTGAACTGCGGATTATGGCGCACCTGGCCAAGGACGAAGGCTTGCTGCACGCCTTCCGCAATGATCTGGACGTGCACAAGGCCACTGCCGCCGAAGTCTTCGGGGTGGAACTGGCAGAGGTCAGCACCGACCAGCGACGCAGCGCCAAGGCGATCAACTTCGGTTTGATCTATGGCATGAGTGCGTTTGGCCTGGCCAAGCAGATCGGCGTCGATCGCAAGCAATCCCAAGCCTATATCGACCGTTATTTCGCTCGCTACCCAGGCGTGCTGGCGTACATGGAGCGCACGCGTGCCCAGGCCGCCGAACAAGGGTTCGTCGAAACGATCTTCGGTCGTCGCCTGTACCTACCGGAAATCAACGCGAAAAACCCGGCCTTGCGCAAAGGTGCCGAACGCACCGCGATCAATGCCCCGATGCAAGGCACTGCAGCGGACATCATCAAGAAAGCCATGGTTGCAGTGGATAATTGGCTGACAACCTCGGGCCTGGACGCCAAAGTCATCCTGCAAGTGCATGATGAATTGGTGCTTGAAGTGCGTGAAGATTTGGTCGACCAGGTTCGTGAAGAAATTCGCATGCACATGAGCGATGCCGTGACGCTGGACGTACCGCTTCTGGTGGAGGTTGGTGTAGGAAATAACTGGGATGAGGCTCACTGAGCCGCCTTTGTAGGAGCGAGCTTGCTCGCGAAGAACGAAAAGGCGCCGCGTTCAACCAGGCGGCCCGCGTAATCGTTAACGTCCATCGTCGGAACGCCGCCCGGAACAAGCTCGCTCCTACAGGACGCATGTGCCGCGGCAGAAACCGGGCGAAGGGCGCTTAGTTCGGAAGGCGATTTGGGTTATTCCAAACGCATTGGTAAAAAATCTGAACTAATCTTGCGAACCACCACTCAGAGTTACTGAATGGGTGGTGAAGCCCTTCGATGCTCCTAATGTTGTGTTAAGTGTTGGCAGATATCTGGACCCCGCCCTAGCGGTCTAGAACTTGAACCCCGGAACTTCCCCCTCCCCATAAGAAGTCCGGGGTTTTTTTTGCCCGACTTTTAACGATCAAACGCCAGGCTGGGCAACCTCGGCGCCCTTGTCCGCCAATTCCATCCAGCCCGCCAGTACAGTGTAGGCGTCTTCCAGGCCCATGCGTTTTGGCGCCGAGAACAGCTGGATGCTAATGGCATCGCCCCAGCCCTTACGAATGTCCGACTGCACCTTAAGCAGGACGTTTTTCGCCGCGCCGTAGGTCAGTTTGTCCGCTTTGGTCAGCAGAATGTGCATCGGCATGCCGCTGGCAACGGCCCAATCCAGCATCAGCAGGTCGAAGTCGGTCATTGGATGGCGGATATCCATCATCAAAATCAGACCTTTCAAACTCTCGCGTCCGCCCAGATAGGCTTCCAGGTGACGCTGCCAGTGCAGCTTCAACGGGATAGGTACTTTTGCGTAACCGTACCCCGGAAGGTCGACCAGACGACGATCATCGTCTAGCTTGAAGAAGTTCAACAGCTGTGTGCGCCCCGGCGTTTTCGAGGTTCGCGCCAGGCTGGCGTGCGTCAGGGTGTTCAGCGCACTGGACTTGCCGGCGTTGGAACGCCCGGCGAAGGCCACTTCAAAGCCTTCGTCGTCGGGACATTGGTCGACTTTGGCGGCGCTGAGCATGAAGGTGGACTGTTGGCACAGACCGAGGATGGGATTCTTGAGTTGCATGAGATTTCCGATGTGGGCGGCGCCGGGAATGGACGCGGCAAGCGGTGTCGTTTCCGTTTCAGTGACGCCAGTATATAATGCCGCAGATTTTGTGTGCGCTTTGTCCCAGCGTAGGATGAAGTTCACGAGAGCGATTGACCTTGATTGCGCACTAGAACGCAGCACGCTCTCAACCCTGAAAAGGTCGTTTTATGACGAAATGGCTGCTAGCTGCCGGTGTCTTGATGCCGCTTTACAGCGCTCAGGCTACACAGGATCCGGAAGCTGTGTACAACCGTGTTTGTGGTGCCTGTCATTCCGGCCAACTACCCATGGCGCCTCAAAAGGGCGATCAGGAAGCTTGGACGCCGAGGTTGGCGAAAGGTATGGGGACGCTGGTGCAACACGTGACCCAGGGTTTCAAGGCGATGCCGCCGCGTGGTTTGTGCATGGACTGCAGTGCCGAGGATTACCGAGCAATCATCCAGTGGATGAGCGAGTGATTCCGGTCCATAACTCTTTAACCCTTAGCCGTAGTTGGATTAGCTGATGAACAAATTGATCGTGAGTCTGCTGTTGACCGTGGGGATCTCCGGCATTGCCCATGCTGCAGGTGATGCGACTGCTGGTCAGGCGAAAGCCGCAGTATGTGGCGCCTGTCATGGCCCGGATGGCAACAGCATGGCGCCTAACTTTCCGAAACTGGCAGGTCAGGGCGAGCGTTATCTGAACAAGCAGCTGCACGACATCAAGTCCGGCAAACGTACGGTACTGGAAATGACTGGCCTGCTGACCAACCTGAGCGATCAGGACCTGGCCGATATCGCCGCTTACTTCTCCAGCCAGAAAGGTAGTGTGGGCGCCGCCGACCCGAAAGTCGTGGCTCGCGGTGAAGCTTTGTTCCGCGGTGGCGATCTGGCCAAGGGCCTGCCTGCTTGCACCGGATGCCACTCGCCAAATGGCGCAGGCAACGCGGCTGCCGGCTTCCCGCACCTGGGTGGCCAGCATGCTCAGTACGTCGCCAAGCAGCTGACCGAGTTCCGTAAGGAAGACGGTGGTCGCACCAACGATGGTGATACCAAAACCATGCAGACTATCGCCAAAAGGCTGAGCGACGAAGATATCGCAGCAGTGTCCAGCTACATTCAAGGCCTGCACTAAGACCGGTGAATCGAGCGTTGCGAGAGGTGCACATCTCCTGCAACGTTAACGCTCTATTAATCCGTCGCAGCAAGTATAAAAAGGGTGGCTTAGGCCGCCCTTTTTTGTGGCCGCTGCCGTTACACTACAGAACTCAAGCCCGCCATGATCTGTCTGAAAACAGGTCGCGCGAGGCGACCAAAATTGTCCAGGAGTAAAGCATGCGTAATCTGATCATCAGCGCCGCACTCGTCGCTGCCAGCCTGTTCGGCATGACTGCCCAAGCCGCTGAAGCACCCGCCGCACCCTACGTCGAACTGAGTAATCCGGTTCCGGTCGCCGTGCCGGGCAAGATCGAAGTCGTGGAGCTGTTCTGGTACGGCTGCCCGCATTGCTACGCATTCGAGCCGGTGATCAATCCGTGGGTTGAAAAACTGCCTTCCGACGTGAACTTCGTCCGTATTCCAGCCATGTTCGGCGGCCCATGGGATGCACACGGCCAGATGTTCCTGACCCTGGAAGCCATGGGCGTCGAGAGCAAGGTTCACGCAGCGGTCTTCAACGCGATCCAGAAAGAGCACAAGAAACTCGTCGACAAGAATGAAATGGCCGACTTCCTGGCCACTCAAGGCGTAGACAAGGACAAGTTCCTGGCGACCTTCGACTCCTTCGCCATCAAGGGCAAAATCGTGCAGGCTCGCGAACTGGCCAAGAAGTACGAAATCTCCGGCGTTCCAACCATGATCGTCAACGGCAAGTACCGCTTCGACGTGGGTTCTGCCGGCGGTGCCGAACAAGCGCTGCAACTGGCCGACAAACTGATCGACAAAGAGCGAGCGGCTAACAAGGCTGCCGCCAACTAAGCGCGGTAACTGCCATGCGCCGCTGGGGAACTGAACGCGTCGTTGGCCTGCATGATCCGCAGGTCAACGAACGTCACCTGGAGTCATCGGGTTTGCCCGCAGACAGCCGTTTGCGTTTGCTCAGTTTCAATATCCAGGTTGGCATCAGTACCGAGCGGTATCGGCACTACCTGACCCGAGGCTGGCAGCACCTGCTGCCGCACACCGGGCGCGCCGACAATCTGCAAAAGATCGGCAATCTGTTGGGCGACTTCGATCTGGTCGCCCTTCAAGAAGCCGATGGCGGCAGCCTGCGATCAGGTTACGTCAATCAAGTCGAGCACCTGGCCCAGCTCGGCGCGTTCCCCTACTGGTATCAACAACTCAATCGCAATCTCGGTCGCCTCGGCCAGCACAGCAATGGCGTGCTCAGCCGCCTCCGCCCGTGGGCAATTGAAGACCACCCGCTGCCGGGGCCCAAGGGTCGTGGGGCGATCCTGGTACGCTTCGGCGAAGGTCCGGAGGCGCTGGTGGTGGTCATGATGCACCTGGCGCTGGGTGCTCGCGCCCGCAGCTTGCAACTGGCGTATATCCGCGAGCTGATTGGCGGTTACAAACACCAGGTACTGATGGGCGACATGAACACCCATGCCAGTGATCTGCTGCAAAACTCCCCGTTGCGTGACCTCGGCCTGTTGGCCCCCCAACTGGAAGCGACCTTCCCCAGCTGGCGCCCGCAGCGCTGCCTGGACCATATTCTGCTCAGCCCGACCCTGACCCTTGAAAAGGTCGAAGTACTGGCCCAACCCATTTCCGATCACCTGCCGGTCGCGGTAGAGATTCGTCTGCCGGGTTCGCTCACGGCCGATGCATTGCCCGCGTTGAGTCCTGCCCTTCGCGGATCCCATGAATGAGCGACGAAACACAGCGTTGGAAAGAGAAGTACCTCAAAAGCATCGAACAACAGGAAAGGCTTGAGCGTCGATGGGATGCCCGGCTCGACTTGCTGCGTCGTGGATTGGTGCGCAGCACGTTGGCGGCGGAAGGCACCGACCGCGCCGTTGACCAATGCATGAAGGAAATGCGCGAGGTCGTGCGTACCGATGACATGGACGCCGGCCTGGCAGCCCTGATTCCGCGGCTGGAAAAAGCCGTGCTCGACTCCGAACAGCGTCGGGAAACCCGGGTCAACCAGACCAGCGCCGCACTGACCGCGCTGGTCGCTCAGTTGCAAACCTTGCCGCTGCCCCGGGAAGTGAGCCGACCGCTCAAGAATTTCGCCAAAACCCTGGACGCACGGGTCAGCCAGGCGCGCGAGATGCCGTTGCTGCTCAGCGAACTGAGCGGCCTGCAAGGCAAGGCCCTGAGCCAGCTAGAGCATCCGGCAGAACCCGACCGCCCAGGATTCCTGCAACGACTGTTCGGTCACCATGATGCCGATAACGCGACACCACAGGTCGCTACCCTCGCAGTGCAGTCTTCCACCGCACAACCTGTCGACGCCGCTCCGGCAGCTATTACAGCGGCACCGCTGGCCATACACGATGTCGCGCCCGCCCTTGATGTGCCGCAACCCGTGCGACCCACCGCCCACGTTGCCGAGTTGGAGCCACCGACAATCGAGATGCCACCTGCCACGACGCCGTCCCCGACAGTCGTGCCATTTGTCCCGCAAGTCGTTAAGCCAGACCCCCTCCGCACTGATGATTCCGAAACGCAGCCACAGGCAGACATAGAAAAGCCAGAGGGGCCGGTTCCCACTACCATTGAACCAGCGCCACAGCCCCCACTCGCAAGCAACCCGGATGAACTGACTCCGACGACGTCCCCCGACAGCCTGCCTCTGCCCACGACTGGGCCAGAGGCGTTGGTCGCTATCGAACCGGAACACCCCGCGGTTGATCCTTTGTACGCCCTTCCAGACTCGCCCGAGCCGTCCTACAGCTCGGTGGCCAAGCACATCGAGGACACCCTTTTGGGGCTGCTCGATGACCTGACGCTCCCCGAACGTCATCGTCCGCAAGCCGAGGCCATGCGTAATCGCCTGCAAAACGGTCTGAACTGGTACGAGTTGCTGCCGATCCTCGACGATCTTGCAACATTGATGCTGGCAATCAACGATAGCGGCCAGCACGAGTTCGAAGCCTATCTGCAACAGCTCAACGAACGCCTCGAGTCCTTCCAAAGCAATCTGCAAGCCGCCAGCGACGGCTACGCCGACAACCGTTCTGCCGCGCGCGAGATGGATACGCAGATTCGTGAGCAGGTCGACGGTTTACAGAGCAGCATGCAGGAAGCGGCGGACCTGGACGATCTCAAGCACGTCCTGGAAAACCATCTCGAAGGCCTGCTCGGCACGATGGACCATTACCAGAAACAACGCGACGAGCGCGAACATGAAGTCGCGACTCGTTTGCACAGTCTGGCCGAACGGGTGGCCCACATGGAGCAGGAAGCGCTGGGCTATCGTGAGCACCTCGAAGAGCAGCGGCAGAAAGCCTTGATCGACCCGCTGACCGGCCTTCCCAACCGTGCGGCCTGGACCGAACGGCTGGAACACGAAATCAGCGAGTGGCAGCAACACGGTAATACCCTGTTGCTGGCCATGCTCGACCTCGACCATTTCAAACGCATCAACGATAACTACGGTCACCTGGCGGGCGACAAGGTGCTGAAAATCATCGCCACCGTGCTGCGCAAGCGCTTGCGCGGGACAGACTTCATTGCCCGGTTTGGCGGTGAAGAGTTTGTGCTGCTGATGCCGGGCACGGCCCCCGCGGTCGGCATGAAACTGCTGGAAAGCCTGCGGGCGGCGATCGAGGCGTGCCCTTTTCACTTCAAGGGAGAGCCCGTCACCATCACTATTTCCATGGGCCTGACTGCATTCAAGCCCGGCGAACATAGCGACCTGGTGCTTAAAAGAGCCGATCAGGCGTTGTACCGTGCGAAACATGCTGGCCGTAACCGGGTGGAACCGGGCTGACGGTCAACTGTTCTATTTTGTGTAAAACACCACCTTTGCCCTCCGCATGCAAGGCAGTACGTTACACTGTTTCATTACTGTCTTGCGTGTACTGCCTCTGCCATGAAATTCCTTGCTCTCATTGTGTCGTTGATTCTACTGGCCGGTTGCGCCAGCGGCCCCCGCTTCGACACGAGTCATCCTTCAGTCAATCACGACAGTCGCATCCAGTTCGTGGTCGTGCATTACACCAATGCGTCACTGGAGCGCTCGCTGCAATTGCTGACCCATGGCGACGTCAGCAGCCATTACCTTATCGGCGACGACAAGAACGCCACTATCTACAAGCTGATCGATGAAAACCTCCGGGCCTGGCACGCCGGCGAAAGCGAATGGCAAGGCCGGACCTGGTTGAACTCCAGCTCCATCGGCATCGAAATTGTCAATCCGGGCTTCAAAGAAACGCCGACCGGGCGTCTGTGGTACCCCTACAGCGAAGCCCAGGTCCAGTCCTTGATCGTTCTGCTCAAGGACATCACCAAACGTTACGCAATCAGCCCGATCAACATCATCGGCCATAGCGACATTGCGCCCCTGCGCAAGCTTGATCCAGGCCCGCTGTTCCCCTGGAAACGTCTGGCGGCCGAAGGCTTGGGAATCTGGCCGAACGAGCAAGTTGTAGCGCGCCAGCAAGCACAATTCGAGGCTCAACTGCCAAGCATCAGTTGGTTCCAGACTCAATTGGCGCACTTGGGTTATACCACGCCGCAAACCGGTGAACTGGATGTAGCGACACGTCATGTGCTTGCCGCTTTTCAGATGCATTTCCGGCCTTCACGCTTTGACGGCACCCCAGACGCGCAAAGTGCGGCGCTCCTCCAGGTATTAAATCAGACAAAATAATGACGCCCGCCCGACGGTAAAGGCTTTTTCTCAATCAGCAGCTATAACTCATTGGTAATTCTTCGGATATTCCATATGCCTGCTGCTCGAGAGACATTTCGTAGTTGGTTCTATCGCCCTTGGTTTTTGGCGATGCTGGCTGCTGTGTTGAGCGCGTCACTGCTGATGGCCGGCAGCCTTTTCGTGGCAATGCACCAGGTCGAGCAAAACGAGAGTCAGGAAATGTACGCCCAAGGTGAGCGCTTTCTCGCTCGCCTGGAACAGCTTTTCGGGCAACTGCGCGAAAGCCTCGACGATTTGGAAGCCCAGCCGCTACGAGGCTGCGATGACGAAATGATCGCGACGTTGCAGCAGGTCAGTTTCAATTACCGCTTCGTTTACGAAGCGGCCTACATGGACGCCACACGGATCTGCTCAAACCGCCCCCGCCAGGAAGGGCTTTCGTTGACACGACAGCCGGACATCAAAGGCCCCACCTACAGCTATTGGTTAAACACCACGACCGAGCCCGATGAAAACCGGGCCGCGCTAATGCTTGGGCGCGGCAATTTTCGTGTCGCAACCTCTCGCGGGCATTTGACCGACATGGTCGACTTGTCACCGGGAAGCAGCCTGCTCGTGGTACTCGATCACGGCAAACGTGCGATTCCGGTACTCGGCACCACGCAAGTCTGGCCGCCGACCGAGCCTTGGCCGCCGAAAGGCAGTGATGCGCTGCAAGTCACGCAAACGCGCTTGATCTACCGCATGCCGACGAACAATCCGGGGTATCAACTGGTGCTGATCAGCCCGCGCAGCGTCATGCATATACCCGCAGTTTGGTGGTGGTTGCTGCCAGCCAGCCTGGCGTTGGCCGTGTGTGTGGGCTTTCTCGTATTTTTGCTGGTGCGTCAGCGTCAGTCACTGGACGCCGAACTCACTGGCGCGATACGGCGAGGCGAGTTGCAGGTGTTGTATCAACCGATCTTCGATCTCGACAGCCGCAACTGTGTCGGGGCAGAAGCCTTGCTACGCTGGCGAAGGCCCGATGGCACCCTTACCAGCCCGGATCTGTTCATTCCGATGGCGGAGAACACCGGCCAAATCCGCCAGATGACCGATTTCGTCTTACAGCGTCTGCTTGAGCAGCTCGGGCAATTGCTGCGAACCAATCCGCAGCTGTACATCTCGGTCAACCTGGCCGCTTGCGACGTCATGGTGCCGCGCATCGGCCAGGTGATGGCGCGCCTGCTGACCTTGCACAGGGTCGCGGCAAAGCAAATTGCCTTTGAGGTCACCGAGCGGGGATTGATAGATGTGGTGGTCGCTCGGGAAAACCTGCAAGCCTTGCGCGATGTCGGGCATCAGGTGCTGATTGATGACTTCGGCACCGGTTATTGCAGCCTCGCCTATCTGCAAACCCTGCCAGTGGATTGTTTGAAAATCGACAAGGCCTTTATCGACGCTCTAGGCCATGACGCCGCGAGCAGTGGTGTAGCCCCGCACATCATTCATATGGCCCACGCCCTGCAACTCAAGGTGATTGCAGAGGGCATCGAACACGAATCCCAGGTGACGTTTCTCAGCAGCGAAGGCGTGAAGTTTGGTCAGGGTTGGTTGTTCGCCCACGCGCTGAGCGCGGTGCAGTTCATCGAACTGATTACCCGTGGCCGCCGGTTGGCTAGACGACGACTGGATGACGAGGCCTGAAAACGTTTTATACCGCCAGCGCCATATAGAACTGAGTGCCCTGCCCCGGCCGCGAATAAACACCCATCCGCCCGCCGTGCAACTGCACGATTTCCTTGCACAGTGCCAGGCCCAGTCCGGCACCGCCCTTCTTGCGACCGACCTGGACAAAGGGCTCGAAGATCCGCCCCTGCTGGCCGTAGGCAATACCTTCGCCGTTGTCCTCGACGCTGATAATCACCCGCTCGCCGTGGCGCCGGGCCTGCAAGCGTATCTGCCCTTCGGGGGCAGTATGGCGTAACGCGTTATCAATCAGGTTATCCAGCACCCTGTCCAATTGGGCTTTATCGGCCTGCAACCAGGGTAATGGCCCCTGCACTTCAACCAATAGATTGATGCCCTTCTGGGCCGCCGGGTCGGCAAAACGCATTTGGGCCTGTACCAACAATTCCTCGATGGCGCATGGCGCCAGTGAGAGTTTCTGCAAGCCGTTCTGATAACGCGAGAAATTCAGCAGGTCGTTGATCAATTGCATCAAGCGCTGCATTTCTTCATTCACGGTGTCCAACAGGTCGGCTTCACGCGAATCCACGGCAAAGTGCGTGCGCTCGCGGAACAGGCCGAACGCCATGTGCATCCCGGTGACCGGCGTCCGCAGTTCATGGGAGGCGCGCAGCACGAATTCGCTGCGTACCCGTTCGAATGCCCGTTGTTCGGTGACGTCATGCAAGACCATCACGGCGCCAAGAATATGACCCTGCGTATGGCTGACCGGCGTCAAGCTGTAGGTCAGCAAACGCGACTCACCATCGACCTCGATGCTCAAGTCCTCCGGTGCGCGCTCAAGGGTCCCGCCTCGCAGCACCAGTTGCAGCTGTTCATCGAGCTCGGGCCGCTCAAGAGCGGCGCCCAACCCCTGACCCATGCGATCAGTGTCCCAGCCTAACTGACGCTGGGCTACCGGGTTGAGGTGTTCCAGATGGCCATCGCGGTCGATCATCAACAAACCATCGTCGATGCTGTCGAGTACGGCCTGCAAACGCTGCTGGCCGGCCAGAAGCTCATCAATATTAGTGGCCTGATGTTCTCGCAGCGCCTCGGCCATGATGCCAAAGCGCTTGGTTAACTGGTTCATCTCCACCGCCGAGGAAATCGGCAAGGTCACTTCGAAATTGCCTTGGCCGATGTTGTCCGCGGCTTGCGCCAAGGCCTCGATGGGTGCGCCAAACCGCCGAGCGATGGCGTGGGCGGTGACGAAGCCGATAATCAATACCGCCAACCCGACTAACCCGAGCAACCCGGCAATCAGCAGCGCTCGTTCTTGCGACTGGCGTTGCGTTTCGTTGATGTTATCCAGCGCTCGCTTGTGCTCGATAATCAACCCGTTGCGCAGCGCGTTGAATCTCTCCGTCAGTTCTTGATTGCCACTGAGCACATGGGTCGGATCGGGTGACAATTCCAACGCCTGCAAAAAACTCTGGTAATCATCCTTGGCCTGGATGAATCCATACAGGTTGCCTTCACCCCTTTGTTCATGGGCGATGCCTTCATCGAGCAACTGGAAATAATGTTGTTTGGACGCTTCAAAAGCCGCGGGGTCGGGCTTTTCGTTGAGCAGCAGGATTAGCTGATCACCCAATGTTTGACGCAGCTTGAGCCCCAGGTCCAGCGTGACAAAGTTATTGCGCAGCAGCGCATCCTGGCTCCCGGCCATCTGCATCACGCTGACCAGCCCAAGCAAGAGCCCGAGCAGCGCGACGGTGATCAATGCGGAAATACTCAGAAAAAGCCGGGTACGCAACTTCATCGCCAGTTTCATCGAGGCTGGCTCACAAGTTGTACTGCTTGCGTTTGCGATACAACGTCGAGGCGTCGATGCCCAGGGTCTTGGCCGCCTGGTCGAGGGTATCAGCGGTGGCGAGGACTGCGCCGATGTGGGCTTTTTCCAGTTCATCCAGGCTGAGCGCCGCGCCGATGCGTGGCGCGTTGTTGATCGGGGTTTCGGCCATGCCGAGGTGGCTGATCTCGACCCGCTCCTGTGGACAAATAATGCTCGCCCGCTCCACCACGTTGCGCAGCTCGCGGATATTCCCCGGCCAGCGATAACCGAGCAGCGCTTCGCGTGCTTCATCACTGAAACACCGTGCCGGACGCGCGTATTCCTTGACGAAACGGGCCAGGAAACGGTCAGCCAGGTTCAGAATATCTTCCCGGCGCTCACGCAGCGGCGGCAAGTGCAAGGTGATGACATTAAGGCGATAGAGCAGGTCTTCACGGAAACGGCCGTCGCGCACCATGTCTTCCAGGTTCAGGTTGGTGGCCGCGAGGATTCGCACATCGGCTCGGCGGGTCACCGGATCGCCAACACGCTCGTATTCTTTGTCCTGGATGAAACGGAGTAACTTTGGCTGTAACGTCAGCGGAAAATCGCCGATTTCGTCGAGAAACAGTGTTCCGCCGTCGGCCTGATTGACACGCCCAAGGGTGCTTTCGCTGGCACCCGTGAAGGCGCCACGGCTGTGGCCGAAGAGCTCGCTTTCCGTGAGTTCGGTGCTCAGGGACGGGCAGTTGATCGTGACGCAGGATTTCTTCGCGCGCTTGCTCCAGCCGTGAATGGCCTGGGACAGCTCACCTTTACCCGTGCCGGACTCGCCGAGAATCAAAATGTTGGCATCGGTGCTGGCGACCTGGCGGGCGGTTTCGAGTACGACTTTCATCGCCGGGCTGTGGGAATCCAGACCATCCTTGGGTTTACGAACTTCGCCTTCCAGAGCTTCCAGTCGCGCCGACAGTTGCCGTACTTCCAACTGCTTGGCGGTGGCGAGGCGCAACTGATCGGGACTGCAAGGCTTGACCAGATAGTCTGCGGCACCGGCCTGAATCGCATCGACCGCGGTATCCACGGCCGAGTGAGCGGTGACGATCACCACCCGCATCCAGGGTGCCTGAATGCGCATCTGAGCCAGAACATCGAGTCCATTGTCTTCGCCCAGACGCAAATCGAGGAAACACAGGTCGAAAACCTGCCGCTGCAACAATGCATCAGCCTGTGCCGCGCTGTTGGCGGTGGCGACGCTGTAGCCTTCATCCTCGAGGCAATAGCGGAAGGTGCGCAGGATGGCGGATTCATCATCAACCAGGAGAATGCGGCCTTGATGCTCAGTGGCAGATTCCATTTTCCTACGCTCCTTAAAGAATGATCTTAGGTTAGTCCCGGAAAAATCGGGCAAGTTGCATGGTTGATTCTGGTCGATTCAAGCCATTGCAGGGTAGCTCTCTCTTTGCCCTACGGCTAATAGCCTGATTTTGTTGGCTTTTCATCGCCAAGTCAGTTTTTAGGCAATTGCCTACGTCCCTGTGTGACATCTACGCCCTCCTCTCAATTCAAAAATAATCAAACTTCCTACAAATCTATCGTGCAATACGCACGACTTCAGAAGGGGCATCGTGCAGGATGCGTCCGAAACGATTTTCACCGACAAACTAAGCATTTGTTTTATAACGGTTTTTTTCCAATAAATAACTGGCATGCAGGCTGCAATGATCTGGGTAACCCGGGGCAAAAACAAACGCCCTAAACCCGATACCCCAGTGTGGGAGGAGCTTCAGGATGAGTCGCCAACGTGCCGCCCAGTTGCGTATCTCGCCACTGCATATCCAGCAAGGCTTGTTTGCTGTTCTGGCGCTATTGATCACCCTGATCGGCGGCCAGCAGTTTCAACGCTGGGAGCAGAGCCAACAGCAAGACGCGGTGCGAGTGTCCATTCAGCACCCGACTCAAACCCATTTCAGCGCCGCCAGCGCCAATCTCGCTGACAGCCCCCCGATGCGAATGATGGACGTCGACCAGGCCCAGCCTGTGGATGAGATGCCTCGCCAGGAACGTTGGGTGTTCTAAGCAAACGAACTTGGCGCGTTCGCTGCGCCGGGAAAAGCACCACGAGCATTACCTCTAAATAGAAGCGTAAGGAGAATCACCATGTTGAGCTGGGCAATCACATTCTTGATCATTGCCATCATCGCTGCCGTTCTCGGCTTCGGTGGTATCGCGGGCACCGCCACGGGTATCGCCAAGATTCTCTTTGTCGTGTTCCTGGTGATGTTTGTTGCTTCGTTCTTCTTTGGCCGTCGCGGCCGAGGCTGAACATGAGCGTTGGGTTAAAGACACTGGCAGCCGCCCCTGCTTGCGGGCGGTAGTGCCATGGCGAAGGCGGCCGATACAGGGCCTGTTGATGGAACAACTGACTAAAGATCCACACGGATACTGAATTCGTCACACGAAAGAAGCAGCATGGCTTCTTTCCATTGCGCTACCCGAGGACGGTAGACGCATGACCAAGGGGTCGGGACGTTCTGCCTGTTTCAGGGGCGGAGTGACCTACTGGTACAGGGAGTGCCTGCGCAAGGGCCGGGTCAGGTAAAAAAGCTGCCACGCAAGTTCGCCGAACCCTCATGGCTCGACGGACTTGCCAAGAGCTTATACGCGCAATGCGTTGAAATAGAGCGAACCGCTCGGATTCGCTACTTCACCTTTCAATCTTCTTTGATTCCCTTGAGAAATACTTTTCTCGAGGTGTCGCGCGCGACCGTACATCGAGAAAAATCGTCGACCTTTTGCCGCGCTTTTTCTCCACGTTGCGTGAGATTTCCCTGAAAAACGCCCGGCTCCAGCCTGATCAAAAAGTGCTCAATCTGCCCTGTGATGGCCGGTTCACGGCACTTATGCCTGCCGATATGTCGTATTCGAACCGGTTGGGACGGTAGTTTCAGTAAAAAGAGCTCATGCCGATTCGGCATAGGGTAGGCGTTTACGGCATTAGACGTTGCCTCCTTGCATCGGAATAGTTGCGCCTTTTTTCGCCTGCCAGAGAGCCGAAATCACGCGCTCCAGGGCACCTTATACGGGGGCAGGTGCACAAGACTTTTTCGCCACAAGCGTTCCAGTTCTTGCATCTGCCTGAGTCAAACGCAAGTAAGGGTAAAGATATGAAGAAGGCAAAGCTTAGCCTCGCCTGGCAGATCCTCATCGGTCTGGTATTGGGGATTGCAATCGGTGCGCTGCTCAACCATTTCAGCGCCGAAAAGGCCTGGTGGATCAGCAACGTCCTGCAACCAGCAGGCGATATCTTTATCCGTCTGATCAAGATGATCGTGATCCCGATCGTCATCTCCTCCTTGATCGTCGGAATCGCTGGCGTCGGCGACGCGAAGAAACTCGGTCGCATCGGCTTGAAGACCATCATTTACTTCGAGATCGTCACCACCATCGCCATCGTGGTCGGTCTGGTGTTGGCTAACGTGTTCCATCCGGGCACCGGCATCGACATGAGCACCCTGGGTACGGTGGATATTTCCAAGTACCAGGCCACGGCCGCTGAAGTTCAGCATGAACACGCGTTCATCGAAACCATCCTCAACCTGATCCCGTCGAACATCTTCGCGGCCATGGCCCGTGGCGAGATGCTGCCGATCATCTTCTTCTCCGTATTGTTCGGCCTCGGACTGTCGAGCCTGCAAGCGGACCTGCGCGAGCCGTTGGTGAAGATGTTCCAGGGCGTGTCGGAAAGCATGTTCAAGGTCACCCACATGATCATGAACTACGCCCCGATCGGCGTGTTCGCACTGATCGCGGTGACTGTGGCCAACTTCGGTTTTGCCTCCCTCATCCCGCTGGCCAAACTGGTGATCCTGGTTTATGTCGCCATCGCGTTCTTCGCCTTCGTGGTCCTGGGCCTGATCGCTCGCCTGTTCGGCTTCTCGGTGATCAAGCTGATGCGCATCTTCAAGGATGAGCTGGTGCTGGCCTACTCCACCGCCAGCTCCGAGACCGTGCTGCCACGCGTCATCGAGAAGATGGAAGCCTACGGCGCGCCGAAAGCGATTTGCAGCTTCGTGGTGCCGACCGGCTACTCGTTCAACCTCGACGGTTCGACGCTGTACCAAAGCATCGCGGCCATCTTCATTGCCCAGCTCTATGGCATCGACCTGTCCATCAGCCAGCAATTGCTGCTGGTACTGACCCTGATGGTCACCTCCAAAGGCATCGCCGGCGTACCGGGCGTGTCCTTCGTGGTGTTGCTGGCCACGCTGGGCAGCGTGGGTATTCCATTGGAAGGCCTGGCGTTCATCGCCGGTGTCGACCGCATCATGGACATGGCCCGTACCGCGCTGAACGTCATTGGTAACGCCCTGGCTGTGTTGGTCGTCTCTCGTTGGGAAGGCATGTACGACGACGCCAAGGGCCAGCGCTACTGGAACTCCCTGCCGCACTGGCGCAGCAAGGAAAAGCTGCCTGTCGGCGAAGCCTCCAGCAACTGACACACACCCTCTGTAGGAGCGAGCTTGCTCGCGATGGTGGGTCAGCCACATTGATTTCGCCTGATACACCATCGCGAGCAAGCTCGCTCCTACAATGGTTCAAGCCACCATAAGCCGCGCTAAACGAACCCCGGAGAAATCCGGGGTTTGTCGTTTCTGGCTACCCCGCTATCATTCGCCGCATCTTCCGGGGGATTTGACTGATGCTTAATGGCCTGTGGCTTGGCTTCTTCATCGTGGCGGCCGTATCGGCGCTGGCGCAGTGGCTGATCGGCGGTAACGCCGGGATCTTTGCGGCAATGGTGGAAAGCATCTTCGCCATGGCCAAGTTGTCGGTCGACGTGATGGTTCTACTCTTCGGCACCCTCACCCTCTGGCTGGGCTTTCTGCGGATCGCCGAAAAGGCCGGGATCGTCGACTGGCTGGCCAAGGCGCTGGGGCCGTTGTTCCTGCGCCTAATGCCGGAAGTCCCGCCCGGTCACCCGGCGATCGGCCTGATCACGCTGAACTTCGCCGCCAACGGCCTCGGCCTGGACAACGCCGCCACCCCCATCGGCCTCAAGGCCATGAAGGCGTTGCAGGAGCTCAACCCCAGCACAACGGTGGCGAGCAATGCGCAGATCCTGTTTCTGGTACTCAACGCCTCCTCCCTGACCCTGCTGCCCGTGACGATCTTCATGTACCGCGCCCAGCAAGGCGCACCCGATCCAACCCTGGTTTTCCTGCCGATCCTGCTCGCCACCAGTTGCTCGACACTGGTCGGTCTGTTGTCGGTGGCGTTTATGCAACGGCTGCGCCTGTGGGACCCGGTGGTGCTCGCCTATCTGATTCCCGGTGCCCTCGCCCTCGGTGGCTTCATGGCACTGCTGGCGACGCTCTCGTCGGCCGCGCTGGCCAGCCTGTCCTCGATCCTCGGCAACCTGACGCTGTTCGGCCTGATCATGCTGTTTCTGGTGATCGCCGCGTTGCGCAAGGTGAAAGTCTACGAAGCGTTTGTCGAAGGCGCCAAAGAAGGCTTCGACGTGGCGAAAAACCTGCTGCCCTATCTGGTGGCAATGCTCTGCGCGGTGGGTGTGCTGCGGGCGTCTGGCGCGCTGGATTTCGGTCTGGACGGGATTCGGCATCTGGTGGCCTGGGCCGGTTGGGACACGCGCTTCGTTGATGCCTTGCCGACGGCAATGGTCAAACCGTTTTCCGGCAGCGCTGCTCGGGCGATGTTGATTGAAACCATGAAAACATCGGGGGTGGACAGCTTTCCGGCGCTGGTGGCGGCGACGATCCAGGGCAGTACTGAAACGACCTTCTATGTGTTGGCGGTTTACTTCGGCGCGGTGGGGATCCAGCGGGCGCGGCATGCGGTGGGGTGTGCGTTGTTGGCGGAACTTGCCGGCGTTCTGGGCGCGATTGGCGTTTGCTACTGGTTCTTCGGCTAACCGAGAACCCTTGCTCGCGATGGTGTATCAGGCGAAATCAATGTGGCTGACCCACCATCGCGAGCAAGCTCGCTCCTACAGGGGGGGTGAGTCGGACTCAAGGTCTTGGTGGAGGCGCGACTTTCTGCCCTTGCTCAACCGCCCAACTCACGACCTGCGCCGTCAGCTGATCACTTGCCTGACCAAACCCAGCCACCACCGATGGCACCTGCACATCACTCAACGGCTGGTGTACTTCAAAACGGCGGCTGGCGAGGATTCGCTGGTCATAACCACGCACCAGCAACGCATCCAGTCGCACCACGACACTTGCCGTCGTGCCTTGGTACTCGGTCTGAAAGGCCTGCAGACTGCCGCCCAGCTCCAGATCCGCCTGGAAATTGCTGTCGTCGGTACTCAGCAACGTCACCCGGCCATCTCGCTGGAATCCGTCCAGCAGTCGATTGCGCAGCAGCACTGGCGCCGGGTCGCTCCAGCGTGAAGCTTTGTAGCTGCTGATCAGGTCGCCTTGCGGGATCACGGCGATTTTCGGGCTGTTCAACGCCTCGCTGGCCTGAGGTTTGGCCAGACGCAGCGACCAGCGCTGTGGGGTGCCGTGACTGGCCGACGCGCTGCTCTGTGCCGACGGCAATCGATAAACGTCAGACGGCTCGGCCTTGGGCAGAATCGAGCAGGCGCTCGTCAGCGCAATACTTGAGGCCAGGGCGAGATACGTCAGCTTCATGGCGTGAACTCCTTGTTCTTGTCATTGCCCAGCAAGTACCCGCTGGGGTTGGCTTCAAGGCGCTGGGAAATGGCTCGCAACGAGGTCAGGGTATCGCGCAGTTCGCGCACGGCAGGGGCCAGGCCATTGAGGCCTTGCATGCCGCTGTTGAGCGAGTCCTGATTGGTCGTGAGCAGCTGGTTGATGGTCGCGCTGCTCTGCTCCAGCGTCTTCATCGCCTGCTCGGCGCTGCCGAACATCTGCTTGCCCTGATCATTGAGCAAGCCATTGGCGTTGCGCATCAGCGCCGACGTCTGTTCCAGCATGGCGCCGGCTTGCTTGCCGACCGACGCCAGTTGCTGCATCGCCTGGCGGATATCGCCACGCTGATCGGCGATGGTCCCGGTGGTTTGCTCAAGGTGCTCAAGGGTTTTGCTGATGCGCTCGACGTTCTCCGTGGAAAACATCAGGTTGGCGTTTTGCATCAGCGTGTTCACGCCGGACATCAGGTCGTTGCTGTCGTTGAGCAACCGGGCGATGGGTGAGGGTGATGCGACAATCTCCGGCAGATTCCCGTCCTTGCCTCTTAACTTCGGACTTTGCGGGGTGCCACCGCTGAGCTGGATGATCGAAGTCCCGGTGATGCCGGTCAGCGCCAGTTTGGCCCGGGTGTCTTCCTTGATCGGGGTTTCGCCGCCCAGGCGGATCCGGGCAAGTACCCGACGCGGATCTTTCGGGTCCAGACGCAACGTCACCACGTCACCGACCTTGATCCCGCTGTACTGCACGGCGCTGCCCTTGGACAAACCACTGACCGCCTCGTTGAAGACGATTTCGTAATCCTTGAACTCGGTATCGACGCTGGACTTGGCCAGCCACAAGCCGAAGAGCAGGGCGCCTGCCACCACCATGACGGTGAACAGGCCAATCAATACATGATGGGCTCGGGTTTCCATGTCAGACCTCGTTCAACTGTTGAGCGGCCGTCAAAGCCGCGCGGCCGCGAGGGCCATGGAAGTATTGGTGAATCCACGCATCATTGGTTTCCGAGACTTTGTCGATGGCGTCCGCCACCAGCACTTTCTTCTGCGCCAGCACCGCCACCCGGTCGGTGATGGTATAGAGCGTGTCGAGATCGTGGGTGACCAGAAACACACTCAGGCCCAAGGCATCGCGCAGGGTCAGGATCAATTGATCGAAGGCTGCGGCACCAATCGGGTCAAGGCCGGCGGTGGGTTCGTCGAGAAACAGGATGTCCGGATCCAGTGCCAACGCACGCGCCAGCGCCGCACGCTTGATCATGCCTCCGGACAGCGAAGCGGGGTACTTGTCCGCCGCCGATAATGGCAACCCGGCCAAGGCCAGCTTCACCGCCGCCAAGTGCTCGGCGTCGGTACGGCTCAGGCCGGCGTGTTCGATCAGGGGCAGGGCAACGTTCTCGGTCACGGTCATTGAAGAGAACAGGGCGCCTTTCTGGAACAGCACACCGAAGCGTCGTTCGACCATCGAGCGCTCGTGTTCAGAGAGTGTCGGCAGATTCTTACCGAACACCTTCACCACGCCTTCGCTGGGCTGGCGCAAACCGACGATGCTGCGCAACAGCACCGATTTGCCACTGCCGGAACCGCCGACCACGGCAAGGATTTCACCCTTGTACAAATCCAGGTCGAGGTTTTCGTGCACGCTCTGCCTGCCGAAGCGATTACACAGGCCGCGAACTTCAATCACCGCCTCGGAGGGCGCTCGGGGTAGACGACTCACCAGCCGATCTCCATGAAAAACAGGGCGGCTACGGCGTCGATCACGATCACCACGAAAATCGACTGCACCACACTCGATGTGGTGTGGGCGCCGACAGACTCGGCGCTGCCGCTGACCTTGAAGCCTTCAAGGCAGCCGATGGCGGCAATCAGGAACGCGAAGATTGGCGCTTTGACGATCCCCACCAGAAAGTGTTGAACACCGATGTCGGTTTGTAACAGCGACAGGAACATCGCCGGCGAGATATCCAGCGATACCGCGCAAACCACGCCGCCGCCAACGATGCCCGAGAGCATCGCCAAAAAGGTCAACATTGGCAGCGCGACCAGCAGGGCCAGCACACGCGGCACCACCAATAACTCTATCGGGTCGAGGCCCAAGGTGCGGATGGCGTCGATTTCTTCGTTGGCCTTCATCGAGCCGATCTGCGCGGTGAACGCACTCGCGGTGCGGCCCGCCATCAGGATCGCAGTCAGCAACACACCGAATTCGCGCAGGAAGGAGAACCCGACGAGGTCCACGGTGAAAATACTCGCGCCGAAACTCGCCAGCACGGTGGCACCGAGAAACGCCACCACAGCGCCCACCAAAAAAGTCAGCAGGGCAACGATGGGCGCGGCGTCGAGGCCGGTCTGTTCGATGTGCGCCACCATCGGCGTGAGGCGCCAGCGTTTGGGGCGAAACAGTCCACGGGCGATGGTTTCCAGGATCAGGCCGACGAAACCGAGCAATTGAAGGGTGTCCTGCCAGACCGCGTCGACAGCGCGGCCGATACGGGTCAGCAGCTGAATGCCGACACTGATTTCCGGTTCCTTGACCGGTACGCAGAAGTCCGTCAGCGAACGGTAGACCGTCTGCAACAAGGCGCGGTCAGCAATGGACAGTGTGCAATCGGGATGTTCGGCGGATCGGCCCAAGCGCTCGGAGCCCAGCAACTCCACCAACAGCGATGCGCCGGCCGTGTCCAGCGCGCCGAGGCCATTGAGGTCGATGTGAGTGCTGTCGTCGTATTGGCCGTGAAGCTTTTCGCTCAGCTGCTTGAGATCGGCGTAATGGGCAAGCGTCCAGTCACCCGTTACCCGCAACTGCGCGGGGGAGTGAGAGGCGTCCAGTTGGGCATTGCCGGCCATTGTGCTGCTGGTCATAAGCTCCTTGCTTGCTCGACTGTTAGGCAGAACTACGTAATAGCACGAACCGCATTACTTTTCTTTGGCCGGTGTTCTCTCGGTGATCTTGAAGCGCAGAACCCCGATCACCTGGCCATCTTCGGTCAACACCCGGACCTGCCAGTCGCCGGCCGGATTACCCGGGAAATTCTGCTTGTGGGTCCAGGCCCGGTAGCCTTCCTTGCGCCCGCCGTGGATGTCCAGCGGAATGCGGTCGACTTCTTTACCGTTGAACTGCCACACATGATAAATGCGCTCGTCCAGACCGCGCGGGGCATTGATGGCGGTGTAGGCGTAGAGGCCACCGCCACGGATCTGATCGGCACTGACTTCGTCGAGGCTGTCACCGGGGCTACGGTCCTGCATTTGCGTGCTGATCGCCACGTCGGTCATCCACAACGTCGCCGGGGGCACCCACGAACGCAGCACCCAGCCAACGCCACCGATGCCCACCGTGATGCTTAAAATCGCCAGCGCGTTGCGCACGGTACGAATCGGGAAGATCGACGCCAGGCTCGGGAACGACAGCACGACGGCCGTGCCCAGTGCCAGTTTGAAACTTTGCGAGGTGGTCAGGTGCAGGATGACGGGCAGGGCGGTCAGCAGTGCCGCGAACAGCGTCAGCGTGTGCAACGCCAGGAACGCCCAGCGCCGGGGCGCCAGCCATTTGTAGTAGAGCGGGTCAGTGATGGAAATCAGCGCCGCAATCCCCAGCAGCCCGGTGAAAAACAACTGGCCGCTGTTCCAGGTGGTGGTGATGAAAAAAAACGGCAGGACGAAGAACAGGCTTTCCTGGTGAATCATTTGCGTGGCGTAACGCAACAGCGGCTGGGGAATTTCGCGCTTGAAGATCCTGGCGAACAGTTTGGTGAGGCTGTTTTCCAGCATCAGCCAGATCCAGCTGAGCACCATGATGATCGTGATCCAGGTCGCCAGGCCCTGTTGGCGGTCCACCAGAATGAAGCTGCCGACCCCGGAGATAAAACCACCGAGCGCAATGACCCCGGGATAGCGCTTCATCAATTCCAGGATGCGCTGTACAAAAAGGGTCAGGGTAGGCATTCGGCGATTCACAATAGTCGTAGGAAAAATCCTCGACAGGGTACCGCCCGCACGACAGCGTGGCGAGGGCCGCGATCCTGTTCAGAACCCTTGTAGTAGCTGGCGCAGCCTGCGTTCGGCTCCCTGTAGGAGCGAGCTTGCTCGCGAAGGTCGTGAACGATAACGCGTAAACTCAGATGCCCAGCGGCGCCCGTGAGTTTTTCGCGAGCAAGCTCGCTCCTACAGGGAGCCGAACGCAGGCTGCTACGTGGTTCGCGCTGTTCGGCGATGAACTCGCCAAGCCAGGAAGCCGAGCACAGTCAGGCCAAAGACCCCGGCAATCGTCCACATCAACTGGTCATAACTCATCAGCGGCCTCTCGATCCGCAGATACCCCGGTTGCAGGAGCAACTCACGCACGGCCTTGTTCGCCTCGTCCAGCGTCACGCTGCGCAGTTCCTTGGCCGGGTCGGTGAAACGGCCGTCCTCGTAGTCCCCGAGGGCGCTCCAGTAGTAATCGGCCATTGCGCTGTTGCCTTGTACGGCCCACGCCTGGCGGGCGATGGCGGCCTGTTTGAGGCGATTGAACGTGTCGGCATTCAGGCCGTTTTTGAGCAATTCGGCCTTCAACTCATCCAACACGTGTTCGGCCTCGGGCACATCGTCGCGCTCAAGGTCGGCGTTCAGGCTCATGAAGCCTACGCCGCCGAACACTTCGCGCTCCGCCCATGGGCCGTAGGACAAACCGTGAGCCAGACGCAACTGGCGATACAGCGCCCAGTCCAGATAGTCCTTGAGCACGTCGAATGTTTCGTCGTGTTGATCTTCCTGCACCGGTTCCGGCACCAACCAATGCAACTTGGCGCCGCCACCGACCAAGCCGTGAATCAGATTTCGCTCATGAGCCGCGCTAGCCTTGATCTCCGGTAGCGGCAAGTGATCGGTGGGGTCGATCGCTACCAGTGCGCCATAGGCCCGTTCCAGATAGGCCGGCAGCAGCCGCTCGAGATCACCCACCACGATCAGCGTCATGTTGTTGGGTGCGTACCAGTCCTTGCGTACCTTCTCCAATTGTTCGCGGGTCAGGTGATCCACTTCCGCCCGCTCGGGGCATTTGAGGCCCAGTTCCACCGCCAGTTGATTACTCGCTGTGTGCCCCAGGTCCTGGCGATCCAGCCAACGTTGCAGGTGTGAGTAATGGCCGCCGTCTTCGCGCTCGACCACTTGCTTGGCGGCGTTGATTGCGTTGTCGTCGATTCGGGTCTGCGTCAGCAGTGCCAGCAGCAGATCAAGGACTTTGCGCTGGTTTTTCGCCGGGGCCTCGATGACGAACGTCGTGTCGGCGTTGCTGGTGTACGCGTTCCACTCACCGCCCAAGGCCTGCATGCGTTCTTCCAGACCGCCTTCACCGCTGGCATCGATACCGCTGAACAGCAGGTGTTCGAGCAGGTGCGGCAGCTCTTTGTCTGCGCAATTGAAGTCATCCAGACCAACGCCGACCACCAGACGAATCGCTACATGCCCGTGCTCGGTGCCGGGTTTGAGCAGCAATTGCAGGCCATTGGGCAAGGTATAACCTTCGACCTGAAAGCGATCCAGGGCGAATGAGGGGAATGAACCGATCAGCAGACAAACGAACAACAGACAACGCATAACGAGTTTCCAGTCAACCAATCGGAGATCCGTGTTGTCAGTCCTGGCGCCTTCGCGAGCAGGCTCGCTCCCACATTTAAAACGCATTCCTCTGTGGGAGCGAGCCTGCTCGCGAAGAGGCCTTCAGGCTGAACCACTGTAACTGACTGACCACACTGCCAGACGTTCAAGGCGAATGTGTGATGTCAGCCAAATCGTCGGCAGCCAGTGCGCCGGTATCGGACGTTTCCAGCACCGCATAAGCGCTGCTGCAGAACAGCGAATTAAGACGCTTCATGTCCGCGATCAGCTCCAGGTGCAACGAACTGGTCTCGATACTTTGCACGATCTTACGTTGCAATCGGCTGACGTGAGCATGGGCCAGGCGGCGTTCCTGTGCGCGAAAGCGACGTTTTTCACGCAGCAACAGGCGGGCGCTTTCCTTATCGGCGCTGAGGAACACCGACAACCCCAGGCGCAGGTTGGCAATCAACTGACTGTGCAGCCCCGCCAATTCTTCCAGGCCGACCTCGGAAAAAGATCGGCGCTGCGACGTTTTCTGCTGCTGAACCTTGCGCAGCATGCGTTCGATCAGGTCGCTGGCGAGTTTGAGGTTAATCGCCAGTTCGATGATTTCCGCCCAGCGCCGACTGTCCTGATCGCTGAGGTCTTCCCGGGGCATTTGCGCCAGGTACAGCTTGATGGCGCTGTAGAGCGCCTCGACATCGTCGGTCAGACGGCGCATTTCCTGGGTGACGGCAGTCTGTTTACCGTGCAGCACGTCGAGCATGGCTTGGAGCATGTTATCGATCAGGTCGCCCATGCGCAGGGTTTCCCGCACGGCGTTGGCCAGTGCCAAGCTGGGTGTGTCCAGCGCCGTTGGATCAAGATGCCGGGGCTTGGCCATTCCGTTGGTTTCCGGGCGCTCCGGCAACAGCCACGCACACAGCCTGGCCATCAGCCTGACGCTAGGCAGCAGGATCAGGCAACGCGCCGTGTTGTAGAGCAGGTGAAAGCCGATGACCATTTCCTGAGGGCTGAAATCGAGGCTATCGATCCAGTGCACCAACGGGTCGAGGACCGGAATGATCAGCAACAGACCTATCAGCTTGTACAACAGGCTGCCCAATGCAACCTGTCGACCCGCCGCGTTCTGCATACTGGTACTCATAAACGCAAGAACACCGCTGCCGATGTTGGCGCCGATCACCAGGCCGATGGCGACGGGCAAGCTGATCACACTGGCGCCGGCCAGAGTCGCAGTCAGCAGGACGGCAGCCAGGCTGGAGTAGGAAATCATCGCGAATAGCGCGCCGACCAGGGCATCGAGCAGAATGTCGCCGGTCAGTGACGCGAAGATTACTTTGACCCCTTGGGCGTGGGTGATCGGCGCGGCAGCTTCGACGATCAGTTGCAACGCCAGAATGATCAGCCCCAGGCCGATGCTGACCCGGCCCATCTGCCCAAGTCGGGTTTGTTTGCGGGACAGGAAGAAAATCACCCCGAGGAAGATCAGCAGCGGCGACAGCCATGACAAATCGAACGTCAGTACCCTGGCCATCAACGCCGTACCGACGTCGGCTCCCAGCATGGTTGCCAGGGCCGGGGTCAGCGCCATCAGGCCCTGACCGACAAAAGAGGTCACGAGCATGGCCGTCGCGTTGCTGCTCTGGACCATCGCGGTCACGACGATCCCTGCAATGAACGCCAGCCAGCGCCTGGACATATTCTGGCCGATGACATGGCGCAGGTTGGAACCGTAGACCCGCAGGATGCCGGTTCGGACGATGTGCGTGCCCCAGATCAACAAGGCCACGGCAGATAACAAATTGAGCAGGGTGAGCATACTGGCCCCCTGTGGTGGTAGCGCCCCAAAGGGACAAGTTACGGTGCCGCGCTTTTTCTACGTTCTGTACTTAAGCTGTAGTTGGCTAACGGTCTGCGCGCCAGCATCGCACAGCTAAAGACGCGATTGAAACAAAACCGTCATGAAAACAGGTTCATGCAGATGTGCAAAAGGGGCCATAAGGCCCCCGTAATACTACGTAGGAGCGAGCTTGCTCGCGATGGGTTCGAAGACTCCGCGTTTAACCTGTTACCACGCGTTTTCGTTAACGACCATCGCGAGCAATCGAGCGTCGACCGGCTGCTCCTACAAGAGCGGTTACTGGCCCGGAATGTCCTTGCGCAGTTTCACCGGGTCTTGCTGTTTCTTCTTTTTCGCGATCGCGGTGCGCATCTTGATGTTGATCGCTTCAACCGCCAGGGAGAACGCCATGGCGAAGTAGACGTAGCCTTTTGGCACGTGCACGTCGAAGGCTTCAGCAATCAATACGGTACCGACGATCAACAGGAACGACAGTGCCAGCATCTTCAGCGACGGGTGCTTGTCGATGAACTCGCTGATGGTGCCGGAAGCCCACATCATCACCAGCACGGCAACAATAATCGCCGCGACCATGACCGGTACGTAGGACACCATGCCCACGGCGGTGATGACCGAGTCCAGCGAGAACACAATGTCGATGATCGCGATCTGAATAATGGTGTAGAAGAAGTTACCGCCCTTGCCGCTCGGCTCGTCGCTGGTTTCGTCTTCACCTTCCAGCGCGTGGTACATCTCTTGCGAGCTCTTCCACAGCAGGAACAGGCCACCGAAGAACAGGATCAGGTCACGCCCGGAAATGCCCTGGCCGAACACAACGAACAGATCGGCCGTGAGGCGCATGACCCAGGTGATCGACAGCAGCAACAGAATCCGAGTGACCATGGCCAATGCCAGGCCGAAAATCCGGGTGCGGGCCTGCATGTGCTTGGGCATGCGGCTGACCAGGATCGAAATCATGATGATGTTATCGATACCCAGAACGATTTCCAGGGCGGTCAGGGTAAAGAAGGCAACCCAGATTTCAGGGTTGGTCAGCCATTCCATGTGTATTCCTTTGAGGATGTGTTAAACCACGAAGGGCCCGGGCTTCAAACAGCAAAGCCTGGACCCGTCGTGGTGAGTCTTGAGTTTATAGCGTGCTGAACAGCGGAAAAATCCCCATCAGCAATGCTGCAACCAGTATGCACATGCACACCAGCACGGCCCATTTCAGGGTAAAGCGCTGATGGTCACCGAAATCGATACCGGCCAGGGCCACCAACAAATAGGTCGATGGCACCAGCGGGCTCAATAAATGGACGGGCTGACCAACGATCGAGGCACGTGCCATTTCCACCGCGGTTATACCGTAATGACTGGCGGCCTCGGCAAGTACCGGCAACACGCCGTAATAAAATGCATCGTTCGACATGAAGAACGTGAACGGCATGCTCACCAGCGCGGTGATCACGGCCAGATACGGGCCGAGGAAATCCGGGATGACGGCCAGCAGGCTTTTCGACATCGCGTCGACCATGCCAGTGCCGGACAGGATACCGGTGAAGATACCCGCCGCAAAAATCAAACCGACCACCGCCAGCACGCTGCCTGCGTGGGCCGCTACGCGATCCTTCTGCTGTTGCAGGCAAGGATAGTTGACGATCATCGCGATACTGAACGCCACCATGAACAGCACTGGCAGTGGCAACAGGCCCGCGATCAGGGTGCACATCAGCGCCAGGGTCAGCGCGCCGTTGAACCAGATCAGCTTCGGACGGCGGGCGTCAGGGAACTGCGAAACGGTGATTTCGCTGTGGTCGATTTCATCGCCGACCAGGTGCAATTCACCCAGACGGGCACGCTCGCGTTTGCCGTAGAAGTAGGCAATCGCCAGAATCGCGACCACGCCGGCCAGCATCGCAGGAATCATTGGCACGAAGATGTCGGACGGGTCCACATGCAGCGCACTGGCCGCACGGGCCGTCGGGCCGCCCCAGGGGGTCATGTTCATCACGCCACCGGCGAGGATGATCAAACCGGCCATGATCCGTGGGCTCATGCCGATGCGGCTGTAGAGCGGCAGCATGGCAGCCACGCAGATCATATAAGTGGTCGCGCCGTCTCCATCGAGGGAGACGACGAGCGCCAGTACGGCGGTGCCGACCGAAACTTTCAGCGGGTCACCCTTGACCAGCTTGAGGATCTTGCGCACGGCCGGGTCAAACAGGCCGGAGTCAATCATCAGGGCGAAATACAAAATGGCGAACATCAGCATCACACCGGTCGGCGCGAGCTTGGTGATGCCTTCGAGCATCATCGGTCCGATCTTCGGTGCAAAGCCACCGAACAGGGCGAAGATGATTGGAATGATGATCAGGGCGATCAGCGCGGACAGGCGCTTGGTCATGATCAGGAACATGAACGTGATGACCATGGCAAAGCCAAGGAAAGTCAGCATGGGAAAACTCCAGGCGTAGCGCGGCTAGGGAATGGGCGAACCGGGTGGGTCAGCGCAAAACGGGGAGCACAAGGCGTACGGGCGGAGTGACAGCGAAGCGGCGGGTAGCAAAGGACATCAGGATCACCATTGTTGTTGTTAAATGGGCCGTGCGAGCCGTCAACACTCGCTTTAGCCAACCGGTCTGTTGCCGGCAGTGGGGGCGATCCTAATCGCGCAAGCTTTCAGCCAGCTTTCGCCGGTGAAAGGATTGACCGGTTGTGCAACCGGTCGTCGGACCGAGTTAGTGAGATAGATTGAGTTGACGCCTTCGCGAGCAAGCCCGCTCCCACAGGTAGTTTTGTGTACGACACAGACCAAGTGTGGGAGCGGGCTTGCTCGCGAAGGCGTAGGTCAATACACATCAGGAGGGAAGGTCATGAGCGAATTTCACACCGGCGGCTGCCACTGCGGGCATCTGCGCTATCAATTCAGCGGGCCGCTGCACGACATCGCCCACTGCCATTGCTCGATTTGCCGGCGGGTCAGCGGTGGAATCGTGACGACCTGGATTACCGTTCCGGCGTCAGCTTTTGAATGGGTAAAAGGCACGCCGGCGCAGTACGATTCTTCATCAAGCTGCGTACGTTATTTCTGCCCGACCTGCGGGGCGCAACTGGCGTTGACGACACGTCTGAGCCCCGTGACCATCGACGTGACCATCGCAACGCTCGACCACCCAGAGCAGGCTCCGGCCGAACGACACATCTGGACTGACAGCCGATTGCCTTGGCTACACCTGGACGAGCACCTGCCGGGCGAAGCCGAAGAAAGCCTCTGATCAAAAAATAGACAGGTCCAGTGGCCGAATCGCGCCCATCCAGATCGCATGTTCAGTGTGGTCGAGCAGATCGTCACCGGTATCCGGGTGCAGGAACACCACCAACCCCTTGCGGTTGAGCGCCAGCCACGGCAGTACATCGCCGATCAGTTCAGGTCCGAATGCCAGTTGGCAGCTCCAGTCCGGGTGCGGTCCCACCGGGCGCTCATGCACGCGGCCCATCTTCAGCGGGAACAATTGAGCCGCCTGCTCACATAAGGTTCGCGCCTGATCGATCGTGCTGGCGTTAAAATAGACATGGGCGTGGTAGCCCTTGATCGAATGCATCTGAAGCCCTCTATAACCCGGTCGAACCCTCATCGTTTCCTACAGGTCACACGCCATATAAGTAGGAAAGAACGGAGCCCCGCCATGAAAAATGCCGAAACCCCGGTGGTGAAAGTGGTGCTTTATGGTGCCATGAGTAGCCTGGGCAGTGCGCTGATGGCTGAAATGCTGCACCGCCAACATGAAGTGATCGCGATTCTCGATGACCTGACAGCGCTCGCGCCGCGCCCGGGTTTGCGGGCCAAGACCGGCGATTTGTTCAATGCCGAACGCGTAAAGCAAAGTGTCGCGGGCTGTTCGGCGGTGATTTGCCTGTTAGACGCGCCCGGGTTGCCATTCGCCAGTGAGCATGTGGAAAAAACCATCGTGCCGGGCCCGGTCGAGCAAGTGCTGGCCGTGGATGCACTGATCGATGGCATGCAGGCGGCAGGCATTACCCGGCTGTTTCTGGTGGGCGATTTCGAGGTACTGGACGATCCGGAAATAGAGGATCAGTTGCAACGCCACGCCGCCGAGGAAATCCGTGAAGCCCTGCAAAGCAGCACCTTGCATTGGACGCTGGTGAATGCACCACACAGCGTGCCGGGCCTGACCATCGAACATTTCAGCCGGGTCAGCAGCAGCCTGGAGCCAGGCCTGGTCGAACCGATTGAGCGGTTGCATCGGGTGGCGGTGGGGGTTGCCGATGAGCTGCGGCTGAACCTGCACGTCGGGGAGCATGTGAATTTCGTTGCGACTTCAGAGCAGTAAAAGATCGCAGCCTTCGGCAGCTCCTACAAGGGCGGGGGCCAGGAACACACATGTAGGAGCTGCCGAAGGCTGCGATCTTTTCGCTCTCAAACGGCAATCGACGGCAACGGCAGGCCATTCAGCGATTGCGCACTGCTGGCCTGCTCGGCCATCAACCAATCCACAAACTGTTGAATCAAAGCCCCGCGCCGTTTGCGCTGGGGCAGGACCACGTAATAGCCCAGTCGGGAAATCACCGTTTCAGCAATCGGCCGACACAACAAACCTTGCGCCAGCAAGTTATCCACAAGGTGCCGCCAACCGATTGCCACGCCTTGCCCGCCAATCGCCGCTTGAATCAACAACGTGTAATTGTCGAAGCGCAATTGCCCCGGCGCTGGTGCTGACGAGATGCCAAGCTCGCGAAACACGCCGCTCCAGTCGAACCAGTTACTGCTGTTTTCCCCGCGCAGGTGCAGCAGAGGGAATTCCAGCAATGACTGAGCCGGCAAGGGCAGGGGACGATCCTTCAATAGCAGCGGACTGCATACCGGGAACACTTCTTCGCTGAACAGCCAATGGCTTTCACCTTGCTTGAATCGGCCATCACCGAACAACACCGCCACATCGATATCGGTGCGCAACATGTTGTGACTGCGTTCGCTGGTGACCAGGCTCACATCAACCTGAGGGTTGGCGGCATGAAAGCGGTGCAAACGTGGCATCAGCCAATACGCGGCGAAGGCGAAATCGGTGGCGACCTGCAACACCTCGTGTTGCTGTTGCGCACTGATTGCGCTCAATCCTGCGTCGATATTCTGCAAACCGAGCTGAACCTGCTCATAAAGAATCGTCCCGGCCTCGGTCAATTCAATGCCGCGATAAATGCGGTCGAACAGTCGTGTAGCGAGCTGTTCTTCCAGCCGTTTGATCTGCTGACTGATCGCCGCTTGCGTGGTGCCGAGCTCCACTGCCGCAGCGGTAAAGCTGCGCTGTCGAGCCGCCGCTTCAAACGCGCGAAGCAAATCCAGAGATAAATCACCAAGGGCGTCATACATAAGCTGTGCTTATCCTAGTCATTGCCTGGCATGGGCTTTACCACAAAGTGCATGGACTCCATGCTCGATCGCAGCACTTTCGCATAAATATTCACTATGGAATGCCGCGATCACATGAAGCGCAAGAATATTCTTTTCATCATGGCCGATCAGATGGCCGCGCCAATGTTGCCGTTCTACGGCCCTTCGCCTATTAAACTGCCGAATCTCAGCCGCCTCGCCGCCGAAGGCGTGGTGTTCGATGCCGCTTACTGCAACAGCCCACTCTGCGCGCCGTCGCGTTTTACCCTGGTCAGCGGTCAGCTGCCGAGCAAGATCGGCGCCTACGATAACGCGGCCGATTTCCCCGCCGATGTACCGACCTATGCCCACTACCTGCGTCGCCTCGGTTACCGCACAGCGTTGTCGGGCAAGATGCACTTCTGCGGTCCGGACCAGTTACACGGTTACGAAGAACGCCTGACCAGTGACATTTACCCGGCCGACTATGGCTGGGCCGTGAACTGGGATGAACCGGACGTACGTCCGAGCTGGTATCACAACATGTCGTCGGTGCTGCAAGCCGGGCCGTGCGTGCGCACCAATCAGCTGGATTTCGACGAAGAAGTGGTGTTCAAGGCCCAGCAATACCTGTTCGATCACATCCGCGAGGATGGCGATCAACCTTTCTGCCTGACCGTTTCGATGACTCACCCCCACGACCCTTACACCATTCCCAAGGCTTTCTGGGACCTGTACGACGATGCCGACATCCCGCTGCCCGACACTCCGGCACAGGCTGAACTCGATCCGCACGCTCAGCGTTTGCTCAAGGTTTACGACCTGTGGGACAAGCCGCTGCCTGTGGATAAGATTCGCGATGCGCGCCGTGCATACTTCGGCGCTTGCAGCTATATCGATAGCAACGTCGGCAAACTCCTGCAAACGCTTGAGGAAACAGGGCTGATCGACGACACCATCATCGTGTTCTCCGGTGACCACGGCGACATGCTCGGTGAACGCGGGCTTTGGTACAAAATGCACTGGTTCGAAATGGCCGCGCGCGTTCCGCTGTTGATCAGTGCCCCGGGTCAGTTCGGGGCTGGCCGGGTCAGCGCAGCGGTGTCGACTGCCGATTTGCTGCCGACGTTTGTGGAGTTGGCGGGGGGATCGCTGGAGCCGGGGCTGCCGCTGGACGGTCGCTCGCTGGTTTCGCACCTGAAAGGGCAGGGCGGTCACGACGAGGTCTTCGGCGAATACATGGCCGAAGGCACGATCAGTCCGCTGATGATGATTCGCCGCGGCGCCAATAAATTCATCTATAGCGAAGACGACCCTTGCCTGCTCTTCGACCTGCAGAACGACCCGCGCGAACAAGAAGAACTCAGCAAATCGCCACAACATCAGCAGCTTTTCGATGATTTTCTCGCTGAAGCACGGGCCAAATGGGATATCCCGACGATCCACCACCAAGTGCTTGCCAGCCAAAGGCGCCGTCGATTCGTCGCCGATGCGCTGACCATCGGCAAGCTGAAGAGCTGGGATCACCAGCCGCTGGTCGACGCCAGCCAGCAGTACATGCGCAACCACATCGACCTCGACGATCTGGAGCGCAAAGCACGTTATCCACAACCCTGCCAAAACCAATAATGTTAAGGGGAAGTCCATGCAAAAGTTATCCACAGTACTGACGGTCGGGCTCCTGGCTCTGGGCAGTGCGTCGGCGTATGCCGATCAGAGCTGCGAGACGGTGAAAATGGCCGACCCTGGCTGGAGCGACATCGCCGCGACCAACGCCATCACCGGGTTTCTGCTGGACGGCATGGGCTATAAGGCCAAAGTCGACACCCTCGCGGTGCCGATCACCTTTGGCGGTCTGAAGGACGGACAGGTCGACGTGTTTCTGGGTAACTGGATGCCGGCGCAACAGGGTTTCTACGACAAGTTCGTGGCCACGGGTGACGTCACTCAACTGGCGAAGAACCTCGACGGCACCGAATTCACCCTCGCTGTTCCGGACTACGTCTGGGACGCGGGTGTGCATAACTTTTCCGACCTGAACAAATTCGCCGACAAGTTCGACAAGAAGATCTACGGCATCGGCTCCGGTGCCCCGGCGAACATTTCACTGCAAGAAATCATCAAGAAAAACGACTTCGACATGGGTCAGTGGAAACTCGTCGAATCCAGTGAGCAGGCGATGCTGGCGGAAGTGTCCCGCGCCGTGAAGAAACAGAAATTCGTGACCTTCCTCGGCTGGACGCCGCATCCAATGAACGTGCAGTTGAAAATGCACTACCTGAAGGGTGGCGAGAAGTACTTTGGCGACACCGGCAGCGTCCACACCCTGACGCGCAAGGGTTACGCCGAAGCCTGTCCAAACGTTGGCAAACTGCTCACCAACCTGAGTTTCACTCAGGAGATGGAGAACAGCATCATGGCCGAGGTGGTGAACAAGAAAGTCAGCAATGCTGATGCGGCCAAGGCGTGGATCAAGGCCAATCCGGCGGTGCTGGATAAATGGCTGGATGGCGTGAAGACTGCAGACGGGAAGGACGCGTTGCCGGCGGTTAAAGCCAAGTTGTAAGGTCCGAGGACGCCTTCGCGAGCAGGCTCGCTCCCACAGGTGCCTGTATTACCCTGTGGGAGCGAACCTGCTCGCGATGATTTTTGAGCTTGCACCGTCACATCTGACACACCACCCTGACGCGTTTGTAGTCACTCACTGAGAGGACCCATGGCCTTCCCCAGCCGCCATTCGCTCTTCCCCTTCCTTAGCTGGCTGCCCCGGCAGACCCGCGCCAGCGTCGGGCGTGACTTGATCGTCGGCCTCAGCGGCGCGATTCTCGCGCTGCCGCAATCCATTGCCTACGCCTTGATCGCCGGCCTCCCACCGGAATATGGCTTGTACGCCGCTATCATCCCGGTGTTGATCGCCTGTCTGTGGGGTTCGTCATGGCATTTGATCTGTGGTCCTACGGCAGCGATCTCCATTGTCCTGTTTGCCAGCGTCAGTCCTCTGGCCGTTCCCGCGTCACAGGACTACATCACGCTGATCCTGTTGCTGACGCTTCTCGCCGGCATTTTCCAGTGGCTGTTGGGTTTGCTGCGTTTTGGCGCCTTGGTAAATTTCGTCTCTCACTCGGTGGTGCTGGGCTTTACCCTCGGTGCGGCGGTGGTGATTGCCATTGGCCAACTGCCAAACCTGCTGGGGCTGGACTTGCCCAGCCAGGCAACGGCGCTGAACAGCTTGGTGACGCTGTTCAGTCATCTGGGTGAAGTGGATAAGCCTTCATGGGTGCTGGGCCTGGCGACAGTCGTCGTGGGCGCCATACTGAAACTGCTGTTGCGGCGTTGGCCGACGCTATTGATCACCCTGGCGTTGGGCGGATTGCTGGTCTGGCTCTGGCCATCAATGTTCGGGCAGGTGAAGTTGGTCAGTGCGTTTGTCGGGCGACTGCCACCCTTCAGCCCTTTGCCGCTGGACCTGGAACTGATACTTCGTCTGCTGCCCAGCGCGGTGGCGGTGGGTATGCTCGGTCTGGTCACCAGCCTGTCGATTGCTCGCTCGTTGTCAGCCCGTTCGCAGCAGTTGCTCGACGCGAATCAGGAAGTCCGCGCCCAGGGTTTATCGAACATGGTCGGTGCATTTTTTTCCGGCTCGCTATCAGCCGGTTCCTTCACTCGCTCGGGCCTGAGCTATGAAGCGGGTGCCTGCTCGCCTATGGCCGGCGTTTTTTCGGCGTTGTGGGTGGGACTTTTCGCCATCTTCGGTGCGAGTTTGATTGCCCATATCCCGATCCCGGCCATGGCTGGCAGCATTTTATTGATTGCATGGGGGTTGGTGGATCATCGCGGCATTCGCGCGTTGTGGCGGGTCAGCCACTCCGAGTTCCTGGTCATGGCGCTGACCTGCGTTGCAACGTTGCTGCTGGAACTGCAGACGGCCATTTATGCCGGCGTGCTGGCGTCGCTGTTCTTCTACCTCAAGCGCACTTCGCAGCCACGAGTACAGCATTCTCGCGAAGGGGATGAAGACATTCTGCGGGTGGGCGGGTCGATTTTTTTCGGCGCCAGCCATTACCTGCAAGTGCGCCTGCAACGGATGCACGGCGCGCGCGTGGTGATCGAGGCGCAGCAGATCAACTTCATCGATTATTCAGGGGTGGAAATGCTGCACCAGGAAGCACGGCGGCTGCTTAAGCAGGATCGCAGCCTGACCCTGCGGCGCGCGCGGCCGCAGGTGGTGGAGGAGTTGAGGAAGCTTGAAGGGGCGGAGAAATGCCCGATCAGGTTTGAAGACTAAAAAGATCGCAGCCTGCGGCAGCTCCTACAGAAGGAACGCCGATCCCATGTAGGAGCTGCCGCAGGCTGCGATCTTTTGACTTTAAAGGGCCAACTGCCGGCGTAGTTCGGCCAGCACCGGCGCCGTATCCGGGCGCACCCCCCGCCACAGGAAGAAGGCTTCTGCCGCTTGTTCAGCGAGCATCCCCAAGCCATCCATCGACACTGCCGCGCCATGTTCAATGGCCCAACGGCAGAACGAAGTCGGTTCCTTGCCATACATCATGTCGTAGCAAACGGTTTTACCCGGTTCGATCAAGCTGCCGGCAATCGGCGGCACATCGCCCGACAGGCTCGCCGACGTGGCGTTGATGATCAGGTCTACTGATTCCTGTAACCAGTCGAAACCGCTGGCCGACACCGGCCCCAGATCAGCGAACAATTCCGCCAGCAGTTCGGCTTTTTCTACCGTGCGGTTGGCAATGATCACCGAGGCCGGTTGCTCCGCCAGCAACGGTTCCAGCGCACCGCGCACCGCGCCGCCCGCGCCGAGCAGCAGGATGCGTTTGCCCTTGAGGCTGAAACCGGCATTGACCGTCAGGTCCCGAACCAGCCCGGCACCGTCGGTGTTATCACCCAGCAGGCTGCCATCGGCGAGTTTGCTCAAGGTGTTCACTGCGCCGGCCCGCTGCGCCCGTTCCGTCAGGCTGTCGGCCAGGCGAAAAGCGTCTTCCTTGAATGGCACCGTCACATTGGCGCCGCAACCTTCGAGGAAAAACGCCCGGGCAAAGTCGGAAAAGTCATCGAGCGGAGCCAGCGAGGTGCTGTAATCCAGTTGCTGAGCAGTCTGCTCGGCGAACAGACGATGGATCAGCGGCGACTTGCTGTGCCCAATCGGGTTACCAAATACGACGTAACGGTCCATCAGAACTCCTCGTTCAGGCCTCGGCCAACCAATCGCGATCTTGCAGGAAGTACTCGGTCAGCCGCGCCTCTTCGCTGCCCGGCTCGGCTTTCCAATCGTAGCCCCAGCGGACTTGCGGCGGCAGGGACATGAGGATCGACTCGGTACGCCCGCCCGATTGCAGGCCGAACAACGTGCCACGGTCGTAGACCAGGTTGAATTCAACGTAACGCCCACGACGGAATTCCTGGAATTCCCGCTGTTTGGCGGTGAACGGATCATTTTTTCGGCGCTGCACGATCGGCAAGTACGCGTCGATGTAAGCGTCACCGATGGCGCGCATGAAGGCGAAGCTGGTGTCGAAATCCCACTCGTTCAAATCATCGAAGAACAGACCGCCGATGCCACGCGGTTCGTGGCGATGCTTGATGTGGAAGTAGCTGTCGCACCAGGCTTTGTAGCGAGCGTAAACGTCCGGACCGAACGGCGCGCAGGCCTGCTCCGCGACGCGGTGCCAGTGCACGCAGTCATCGATGTTGCCGTAATACGGCGTCAGGTCGAAACCACCGCCGAACCACCAGACCGGCTCTTCACCTTCTTTTTCAGCAATGAAAAAGCGTACGTTGGCGTGGGAGGTCGGCACATGCGGGTTGTGCGGGTGAATCACCAGTGACACGCCGAGGGCTTCGAAGCCCCGGCCGGCCAGTTCCGGTCGATGAGCGCTGGCGGACGGTGGGAGACCGCTGCCAAAGACGTGGGAAAAGTTGACGCCGCCCTTTTCGATCACCGTGCCGTTTTCAATCACTCGCGTGCGACCACCACCACCGGCAGGCCGGGCCCAGGCGTCTTCGACGAAGTGCGTGCCACCGTCTTCAGCTTCCAGGGCAGCGCAAATTCGGTCTTGCAAGTCGAGCAGGTAGGCTTTTACGGCCTCGGTGCGGGTTGTCATGTCATCACCTTGAATCGGGCAAAGCTGCGCGGCGCTCCATCGGAACAGGGGCCGGTGCAAATGGGCGCGTAGCATAACATCGCCGGTGCACCCGTCGCAGTTGACGAAGATCAAGCTTAGGAGTCCGATAGGGGGCTTAGCAAAATGATCTAAGGAGAGTTCTGATGGCAAAGCGTATCCAGTTCCGCGCCCATGGCGGCCCTGACGTGCTCGAGTACGTCGATTACCAACCCGCCGAGCCCGGCCCGCAACAAGTCCGCGTCACCAACAAGGCCATTGGCCTGAACTTCATCGACACCTATTACCGCAGCGGCCTCTATCCGCCGCCGGCGTTGCCGTCGGGCCTGGGCTCGGAAGGCGCGGGCGTGGTCGAGGCGGTGGGCAGCGAAGTCACTCGCTTCAAGGTCGGCGACCGCGTGGCTTACGGCAGCGGCCCATTGGGCGCCTACAGTGACGTTCACGTATTGCCAGAGGCCAATCTGGTGCGCCTGCCGGACGCCATCAGCTTCGAACAGGCCGCCGGCGTGATGCTCAAAGGCCTGACCGTGCAGTACTTGCTGCGCCAGACGTATGAACTCAAGGGTGGCGAGACCATTCTGTTTCACGCCGCTGCCGGTGGTGTCGGTTCCCTGGCCTGCCAATGGGCCAAGGCGTTGGGCGTGAAGTTGATCGGCACGGTCAGCTCAGCGGAGAAAGCCGCATTGGCCAAAGCCAACGGTGCTTGGGCGACCATCGACTACAGCCACGAAAACGTCGCACAACGCGTACTGGAATTGACTGACGGCAAAAAGGTCCCGGTGGTGTACGACGGCGTTGGCAAGGACACTTGGCTGACGTCGCTTGATAGCGTGGCGCCTCGGGGTCTGGTGGTGAGTTTTGGCAATGCATCTGGCGCGGTGGATGGGGTGAACCTGGGGATTTTGTCGGCGAAGGGATCGTTGTATGTGACCCGGCCGACCCTGGCGACCTACGCCAACAACGCTAAAAACCTGCAACGGATGGCGGATGAGTTGTTTGAAATGATCATCAGCGGGAAGCTGAAGGTCGACATCAGCCACACGTATCCATTGGCTGAAGCAGCGAAAGCGCAGACCGAGTTGTCGGCGCGGAGGACCACTGGCTCGACAGTGCTTCTGCCATAAGATATTTGGTGTTTGTCAGGGCCTCTTCGCGGGCAAGCCCGCTCCCACAGGATTTCGGTCGTTCACATAATTCGTATACGACTCGGACCTGTGGGAGCGAGGCTTGCCCGCGATGAACGATAACGCGGTATTAGCCCGGGCGAATGACGTGACCGGTCGCCAGGTCGCGAATCACGCTCGGATTCTTGCGCCCACCCAAATGCCCGCCCAACACCAAATCAACCTGCCCACGGAAATACTGCTCCACACGAATCCGTGTGCGCGCCGCCGGCCGGCCCTGTGGATTAGCCGACGTTGAGACCAGCGGCCCCACCAATGCGCATAAATCCCGTATCTGTGGGTGATCGCTGACCCGCAGCGCCACGGTTTCATGCACGCCGGTAATCCACTGGGGCAACTGGTTCTGATGTGGCACCAGCCAGGTGTTGGGTCCCGGCCAGGTGCTGGCCATGCGGTCCATCCAAAGCTCGGGGAAATCTTCGAACAGGAAGTCGAACTGGCGAATGTTATCGGCGACCAGAATCAGGCCCTTTTCCACAGACCGGCCCTTGAGCAGCAGCAGACGCTCCACCGCTTCCTCGTCCCACGGATCGCAACCCAGACCCCAGACCGCTTCGGTTGGATAGGCAATCACCGCCCCTGCGCGAATGGCTCGTGCGGCTTGTTGCACACGCCAACTGTTGACCATGAAAAACTCTCCGGAATAAGGCTCTGCGCAGTTTACCGATCTTCCTTATAAAACCTAGCTTACACGCGCAAACCAGCGCCCGCTTTCACAGACCGCCCGGCCCTCCATTTCCAGCTCCGTCAGCGCCGCCAGCACTTTGGGCAAGGCCCAGCCGCTGGTATTTGCCAGCGCCTCACTGGTGTGGGGCGCGGCATGCAACAGCATGAGCAACGGATGTGTCACCGATGGTTCCTCTGTGGACATCGGCAACCGTTGCCAGCCACGCAACGCTTCGAGGATATGCTCGATGGTTTCCACCAGCACCGCACCGTCACGGATCAGCTGATGACAACCGCGCGCGCCGGGATGATGGATCGAGCCCGGGATCGCATACACCTCTCGCCCTTGCTCCGCCGCCAGCCTCGCGGTGATCAACGAACCGCTGGCGACACTGGCCTCGACCACCAACACACCGAGGGACAAACCGCTGATGATTCGATTGCGTCGGGGGAAGTTGCTGGCCGTTGGACCGGCGTCCAGCGGGAACTCCGAAAGTACCGCGCTACCCGATGCAATCATGGCATCCGCCAACCGTTGATTGCGCTGTGGATAAAACTTTTCAAGTCCCGTGCCAAGTACACCGACCGTTCGCCCGCCCACGTCCAAAGCGGCTTGATGCGCGGCGGCGTCGATGCCCAGCGCCAGACCGCTGGTGATGACAAAACCGGCGCCCGCCAGACTGCGGGAAAACGCGGCAGCGGTGTCCATTCCCGGCCGAGAAGCGCGGCGGCTGCCGACCATTGCCAGCTGTGGTTTTTCCAGAATGCCCGGATCGCCCGCCACAAATAACAGCGGCGGAGCATCACTGATCTCCGCCAGCAACGCCGGGTAGTCAGGCTGGTCCCACATCAGTAAATGCTGGCCCGGACGCTCTAGCCAAGCCAATGCGTGGCTCGCACCATCACGGACTTCAGGGGCTCGACGAGCCTCTGCGCAAGCGAAAGGCAAGCCGAGCGAACGCCAGGCACTCGCCGGAGCGTCGATGGCTTTGGACGCCGAGCCGAAGGCCTCCAGCAATTTCTTGAAACGCGCAGGACCGAGTTCCGGCAGGCGATGCAAACGTAGACGAGCTTCCAGTTCCGCAGGGGAAACCGATGCAAAAGTAGACAGCGACATGGATCATCCTTGATCGTTATGAGCCCCGTTCAAACGGGAATAAGCTGTGGATAACTCTGTTGGTAACTCGTTAAGCAGGCTAAGGATTTCGCACCTTGTCCATCACCGCCAAGGAACGCGATGCGTTGAGGACCAATCCGTAACTAAGTTTGTCGTAAGTGCGGAACACCATCAGCAGACCGGCCCGCTCATCGGGAATTTTCAGCGGCTGGCCAGTGATCCGGTCGCGCACGGTTTCACCGGTTTTCATCACCACCAGGACGTTGCCTTCGGCGAGGCCGTCGCGTTGGCCCTTGTTCAGCGTCACGACATCCAGCGCGCCAATCTGCGTAACCCCGCGCGGTACATCGATGATCACCCCATTGATCTCGGTTGTTGGCGAACTGGGCATGAACGTCGAGTTGATCGAACGCTCCTCGCCGCTGAACAAGCGGTCGCCGAGACGGACTTCCTGGGTTGTGCGTTGCAGGGCGAGGGTGGCGACGTCGCCTTCAGTGGCCACGATCTCTCCACCACCGATGTCGTCGGCATTGATTCCCAGAAACTCCTTGCTCTGCGGATCGGTGTAGACCTTGCCCTGGCGGAAGATGCCGTACACCGGCTGGTTCGGATCGAAATGGCCGCGAGCGAAAATCCGGTCACCGGTACCGCTGAGCACGCGTTCGGCATCGCCAGCAACGATATAAGGCGCCTTGTCGAAGTCCTCGACCTTGTCGACGATGCGATTGCTCAACAGAAAGCTGTTGATCGATTGCAGCGGAATGCTGGGGATGGCGTCGGCCACCGGACTGCTGCGGATGCGTGGCGAGAGCTTGATGGTCCCCCGGGAAGCGCCGCGATTGAGGGTCAGACGCGGCTGGCCGTTGACGTAGACCAGCGACAGCGAATCGCCGGGATAGATAAGATTGGGGTTTTCGATCTGTGGATTGGCCTGCCAGAGCTCGGGCCATTTCCACGGCTCACGCAGGAATTTTCCTGAGATGTCCCAGAGTGTATCCCCCGCTACCACGGTGTATTGCTGTGGAAAACCTTCCTTGAGTTGCACTTGCCCGTGCGCCAAACCAGCCGAGGCCAGAAGGAGCAAGGCGAGTAGTGATTTCCTCATGCGGTGAATCCCTTTATTATGTACGTTCGCGTAAAACGCCAGAGCCTTCGTGGCTCGCTCCCGACTCTTTTCTGAAAAGAAAGGGAGCTACGTTTTACAACGATAGCCTGCATCTTCTTCGGACCCGTCAGGCCATCGACCCGACTTTACCTCACACGTGCAGCAAATAAGCTTATGGCCATTTTAGACATCCTCGAATTCCCCGACTCGCGCCTGCGCACTATCGCCAAACCTGTGGCCGTAGTGGACGACGAAGTGCGTCAGTTGGTCGATGACATGTTTGAAACAATGTATGAAGCGCCAGGCATCGGCCTTGCCGCGACCCAGGTCAACGTGCACAAACGTATCGTCGTGATGGACCTCTCCGAAGACCGCAGCGAACCCAGGGTGTTCATCAACCCCGAGTTCGAAACCCTGACCGACGAGATGGAGCAGTATCAGGAAGGTTGCCTCTCGGTGCCGGGCTTCTACGAAAACGTCGATCGCCCACAGAAGGTCAAAATCAAGGCGCTGGACCGCGACGGCCAACCCTACGAGCTGATTGCCGAAGGCCTGCTCGCCGTGTGCATCCAGCATGAATGCGACCACCTCAACGGCAAATTGTTCGTTGATTACCTGTCTAATCTCAAGCGCGACCGAATCAAGAAGAAACTGGAAAAGCTCCATCGCCAGAACGCTTGATGCCCTCCTTTCAAAGGCTTGCTGCGGCAAGCCTTTTTCTTTTGCGACTGCTTTGTAAATGAGAGTTTTCCATGACTGAGCCACTGCGCATCGTCTTTGCCGGCACCCCGGAATTCGCCGCTGAACACCTCAAGGCCCTGCTCGACAGCCCTTACGAGATCGTCGCGGTCTACACCCAACCGGACCGTCCGGCGGGCCGTGGGCAAAAGCTGATGCCGAGCCCGGTCAAGCAGCTTGCTCTAGAGCACAATATCCCGGTGTTGCAGCCGCCGACCCTGCGCAATGAAGACGCTCAGGCTGAACTGGCCGCGCTCAAACCGGACTTGCTGGTGGTGGTCGCCTACGGCTTGATCCTGCCGCAAGTGGTGCTCGATATTCCGCGCCTGGGCTGCATCAACAGCCATGCCTCGCTGCTGCCACGCTGGCGCGGTGCGGCGCCGATCCAGCGTGCCGTCGAAGCGGGCGACCGCGAAAGCGGCGTGACCGTAATGCGCATGGAACTGGGCCTCGATACCGGCCCGATGTTGCTCAAAGTCATCACGCCGATTACCGGTGAAGACACCGGCGGCAGTCTCCATGACCGTCTGGCCGAAATGGGCCCACCGGCGGTGATTCAAGCGATTGCCGGCCTCGCGGCGGGAACGCTGGAAGGCGAAGTCCAGGACGACAGCCTCGCCACGTATGCTCATAAATTGAACAAAGACGAAGCGCGCATCGACTGGAATCGCCCGGCGGTTGAACTGGAGCGTCTGGTTCGTGCCTTCAACCCATGGCCGATTACCCACAGCACGCTGAACGGCGAAGCGCTGAAAGTACTGGCTGCCAGCCTCGCTGAAGGGAAGGGCGCGCCAGGTGAAATCCTCAGCGCCAGCAAGGACGGCTTGATCGTCGCGTGCGGCGAACAGGCCCTGTGCCTGACCCGCCTGCAATTACCCGGTGGCAAAGCGCTGAACTTCAGCGACCTGTTCAACAGCCGGCGTGAGAAATTCGCCGTCGGCACCGTCCTCGGTCAAGCGGCGGACGCCCAATGAACCCACGTCTGGCCGCCGCCAAGGCACTTGCTGCAGTTCTCAACGGAAAAGCCTCACTCAACAGTTCTCTGCCGACACAAATGGACAAGGTCGAGGACCGCGACCGCGGCTTCACCCAGGACCTGGCGTTCGGCACGGCTCGTTGGCAGCCGCGTTTGTCGGCACTGGCGGCCAAGTTGTTACAGAAGCCGTTCAAGGCGGCCGACGCGGATGTTGAAGCGTTGTTGCTGGTTGGCCTCTACCAATTGCTCTACACCCGGGTTCCGGCCCACGCCGCCATTGGCGAAACCGTCGGTTGCGCCGACAAGCTGAAAAAACCCTGGGCCAAGGCGTTGCTTAACGCCGTGCTGCGCCGTGCCCAGCGTGAAAGCGAAGCGCTACTGGCCGAGCTGGAACACGATCCGGTAGTGCGTACCGCGCATCCGCGCTGGCTGCAAAAATCCCTGAAGGCGTTCTGGCCTGAGCAGTGGGAAGCCATTTGCGCGGCGAACAACGCCCATCCGCCGATGATTTTGCGGGTCAACCGTCGTCATCACACCCGCGATGCGTATCTCGGGTTACTGACCGACGCCGGCATCGCCGCCACACCGTGTGTTTACAGTCAGGACGGCATCATCCTCGAGGCCGCTACCGACGTGCGCAGCCTGCCGGGTTTCGCCGAGGGCTGGATCAGCGTGCAGGACGAAGCGGCGCAACTGGCCGCGGACTTGCTGGACCTGGCGCCGGGCCAACGGGTGCTGGACGCTTGCTGTGCCCCGGGCGGAAAGACCTGTCACATCCTGGAAGCCGAGCCGGCACTGGCCGGCGTGGTGGCGGTGGACCTCGAAGCCAAGCGTCTGGTGCGGGTGCGGGAAAACCTCGCGCGCCTGGGCTTGAGCGCCGAACTGATCGCAGCCGACGGCCGCGACACGGCGACCTGGTGGGACGGCAAGCCGTTTCAGCGCATTCTGCTGGACGCACCGTGCTCGGCCACCGGCGTGATTCGTCGTCACCCCGACATCAAGCTGACCCGCCAACCCGATGACATCGCCGCGCTGGCGGTGCTTCAGGGCGAGCTGCTGGACGCCCTGTGGATAACTCTGGAAGTGGGCGGCATTTTGCTCTACGCCACCTGCTCCACGCTGCCGACCGAAAACACTGAGGTGATCGAAGCGTTCCTCGCTCGTACGCCAGGCGCCCGTGAACTGGACCTCGCCACGCAGGCTGGCATCAAGCAGCCTCATGGTCGCCAGTTACTGGCCCAGGAAGGCGGCCACGACGGGTTCTACTACGCCAAGCTGATCAAGATCGCGGCCACGCGCGGTTAAACGGATTCAATGGAGTGACTGGATGAAAATCATCATCCTCGGTGCGGGGCAGGTCGGCGGTTCACTGGCTGAACATTTGGCCAGCGAGGCTAACGACATTACCGTGGTCGACACTGACGGCGAACGCCTGCGCGATCTCGGTGATCGATTGGACATCCGCACCGTGCAGGGCCGAGGCTCGCTGCCGACCGTGCTGCGTCAGGCGGGCGCGGACGACGCCGACATGCTGGTGGCGGTGACCAACAGCGACGAAACCAACATGGTTGCCTGTCAGGTCGCTCACACGCTGTTTCACACCCCGACCAAAATCGCCCGGGTCCGCGAAGCCGCCTACCTCACTCGCTCCGAGCTGTTCGATAACGAAGCGATTCCCGTGGACGTACTGATCAGCCCGGAACAAGTGGTCACCAACTACATCAAGCGCCTGATCCAGCATCCGGGTGCATTGCAGGTGATTGACTTCGCCGAAGGCAAGGCGCAATTGGTGGCGGTGAAGGCCTATTACGGCGGACCGCTGGTAGGTCAGCAACTGCGGCAATTGCGCGAGCATATGCCGAACGTCGAAACCCGCGTCGCGGCGATTTTTCGTCGTGACCGACCGATTTTGCCCCAAGGTGACACGGTCATCGAGGCAGACGACGAAGTCTTTTTCATCGCGGCCAAAGCGAATATTCGTGCGGTGATGAGCGAAATGCGCCGCCTGGATGAAACCTACAAACGCATCGTCATCGCCGGTGGCGGGCAGATCGGTGAACGCCTGGCCGAGGCCATCGAAAGCCGCTACCAAGTAAAAATTATTGAGATGAACCCGGCACGCTGCCGCCACCTTTCAGACACCCTGGACAGCACCGTGGTGTTGCAGGGCAGCGCCTCGGACCGTGATCTATTGCTGGAGGAGAACATCGCCGATGCGGACCTCTTCCTGGCCCTGACCAACGACGACGAAGCCAACATCATGTCCTCGCTGCTGGCCAAACGGCTGGGCGCGAAGAAGGTGATGACAATCATCAACAACCCGGCTTACGTTGATTTGATCCAGGGTGGCGACATCGACATCGCGATCAGCCCGCAACTGGCGACCATCGGTACCTTGCTGGCCCATGTGCGTCGTGGCGATATCGTCAGTGTGCATTCATTGCGCCGGGGTGCGGCGGAAGCCATCGAGGCGATTGCCCATGGCGATGCGAAGTCGAGCAAGGTGATTGGCAAGGCCATCGAGCATATTGGTTTGCCGCCGGGCACCACGATTGGCGCGATCATTCGTGATGAAGAGGTGATCATTGCGCATGACGATACGGTGATCGCTGCGGGTGATCATGTGATTTTGTTCCTTGTGGATAAGAAGCATATCCGGGATGTGGAGAAGCTGTTTCATGTGGGGTTGAGCTTCTTCTGATCCAGATGCTGGGTGTTGCATAAATCGCCAAGATCGCAGCCTTCGGCAGCTCCTACGCCGATCTCTGTAGGAGCTGCCGAAGGCTGCGATCTTTTGATCTTCGCTGCATTAAAGGAAATCCAACCATGCTCGAATCCCTGGAAAAAATTCTCGCCAAGGGTGTGGATAACTCATTGCTGCGCTTCGGACTGGGCAAGGGTTATCTGGATCTTGGGGAAAACGCCAAGGCCGCCGAGCATTTCCAGCGCTGCGTCGAGTTCGACCCAAAGTACTCGGCCGCCTGGAAGCTGTTGGGCAAGGCCCATCTGGCGCTGGCGGACTATCCGGCGGCGCGTCAGGCGTGGGAACAGGGTGTGGAAGCCGCTCGCACCCATGGCGACAAGCAGGCGGAGAAGGAAATGACGGTGTTTCTCAAAAAGCTCGATCGTCAGGCGCTCTGATTAGAGATACCGCAAGCCAATCCCTTCGGCATCCACCTGCACCACTTCCATGCGAACCCGCGGCGCGCCTGTGGGTAAACCCTGCACCTGACCAAAGACCACTGCACCCTTTGGTAAAGATGACAGGCCCGAATGCTTGACGTAGACACCCGTGGTCGAGAGGTTACGGGTCTGGCCCAGGCACTCACCGAAGCTTTCATGGCTGATCTTGATGGGAAACGATTTGCGGTGTTCGGACATCTTCTGCGCCCTTTTATTGTAGGAGCGAGCTTGCTCGCGATGAACGTGAACGCTAACGAATGCTGCATGGGCGAAACGCGGCGCCCTCAAGACCATCGCGAGCGAGCTCGCTCCTACAAGTTATCCACAGAGCGTGCCAAGTGCATCAATACCAGCGCTCTTCGCCCGGCGGCCGCTTCTTGAAGCGCTTCATGCTCCACATGTATTGGCTCGGATACGCCCGCACGTAGCGCTCGACGACCTGGCTCATGGCGGCGCAGGAGGTCTCGGTATCGGTGCTGTACATGGCCTCTGGCGCAGCTTCTAGGATCACTTTGTAGCCCGAACCATCCGGCAGTCGCAGGGCGTGCAGAAACACCCCTACCGCCTTGCCGCCGGCCAACATGTTAGGTACAAACTTGCTGGTCAGCGCCTGAGTAGCAAAGAACGGCACAAAGATCCCGGCGGATTCGGCCGGTTCCGGGTCAGCGGGAATGCCCACTGCACCACCTTTGCGCACTTCCTTGATCACACTGAGGATGCCTTCCTTGGTGGAAGCGGCGACTCTGTTACCCAGTTGCACGCGTTGCTTGCGCAGCAATTCATCCACCGCCTTCAACTTTGGCGGACGGTAAAAAATGATCGGCTTGCACTGGCTGCAATAGAAGTGGTTCAACACTTCCCAGTTGCCCAGGTGACTGGTGATCCCGACCACGCCTTTGCCAGAAGCGAGTGCGTCCTTTAATACGTCGAGGCCTTCGACTTCGCGCACCAGATCAATAGAGCGCTGAGCCGGCCAGATCCAGGCGCAGGCGCTTTCAGTCAGGGACTTGCCGATGTCTTTGAGGCTCTGGCCAACCAGGCGCTCACGCTCAACCGGGTCCATGTCCGGGAAGCACTTGGACAGATTGATCCGCACCACGTCACGGGAACGGTTAGGGGTTTTCCACATCACCCAGCCAATGGCCGAGCCCACGGCCTGCACTGCCCGCCACGGGAGCAGGGCAAACAGCCGAAGAGCGCCTACCAGCAAGGCGCCTTTAAACTTATCCACAGGTCACTCCTGATCTTGTGCTGTGCGCGAGGCGGCTATTCTAACCGCCGTTGGCCAATGTCGCGTAGCGATCGCAATCCTGAGTGTGATCCATGACCATGCCCGAGGCCTGCATCAGCGCGTAGCAAATGGTCGGACCGACGAACGTGAAACCGGCCTTTTTCAGGCCTTTGCTCATTTCCACGGCGACGGGCGTGACCGCCGGGACTTCGGTGCGATCCTTGAAATGATTGATCACAGGCTTGCCACCGACGAACGACCAGAGAAACTCCACAGGGTCCTCCAGCGCCAGCCAGGCCTGGGCATTACGCCGGGCCGCATTGAGTTTGAGGCGGTTGCGGATAATGCCCGGATCGAGCATCAATTCATCGATTTCGGCGTCGCTCATCTGCGCCACGCGTTGTACGTCGAAGCCGAACAGCGCCTCACGATAACGCTCACGTTTTCGCAGCACAGTGATCCAGGAGAGGCCGGCCTGGAACCCTTCGAGCAAAAGCAACTCGAACAATCCCTGCGCATCGCGTAGCGGCGTGCCCCACTCCTGATCGTGATAAGCCATGTACAGCGGATCTTCGGAACACCAAAAGCAGCGTGGCATAAGGCTCCAGGGGGCGTGCGCAGCAATGAATCGGGTATACTCCCGCTCTTTAAATCGCAGCCCAAGAAACAGGTGAATTTCGTGAGCCAGCCTACGCCAGCCGTGCGTACCTTCCAAGACTTGATCCTCGCGCTCCAGCAATACTGGGCCGAGCAAGGTTGCGTGGTACTTCAGCCCTACGATATGGAAGTAGGCGCCGGGACTTTCCACACGGCCACGTTTCTGCGCGCCATTGGCCCGGAAACCTGGAACGCCGCTTATGTGCAGCCCAGTCGTCGCCCGACTGACGGCCGCTACGGCGAAAACCCGAACCGTCTGCAGCACTACTACCAGTTTCAGGTTGTCCTGAAGCCGAACCCGGATAACTTCCAGGAACTGTACCTGGGCTCCCTCAAGCACGTCGGCCTGGACCCGTTGGTCCACGACATTCGCTTCGTGGAAGACAACTGGGAGTCGCCGACACTGGGCGCCTGGGGTCTGGGCTGGGAAGTCTGGCTCAACGGCATGGAAGTGACGCAGTTCACTTACTTCCAGCAAGCGGGCGGCATCGAGTGCTACCCGGTGACCGGCGAGATCACCTACGGTCTTGAGCGTCTGGCCATGTACCTGCAAGGCGTGGACTCGGTCTACGACCTGGTCTGGGCTGACGGTCCGTTCGGCAAAGTCACTTATGGCGACGTGTTCCACCAGAACGAAGTGGAGCAGTCGACCTACAACTTCGAACACGCCAACGTCGAGAAGCTGTTCGAATTGTTCGACTTCTACGAAAGCGAAGCCAAGCGCCTGATCGAACTCGACCAGCCGCTGCCGTTGCCAAGCTACGAAATGGTGTTGAAGGCCTCCCACACCTTCAACCTGCTGGATGCGCGCCGGGCAATCTCGGTAACCGCGCGTCAGCAATACATTCTGCGAGTGCGCACCCTGGCGCGTTCCGTTGCGCAAGCCTACCTGCTGGCTCGCGCCAAGCTGGGCTTCCCGATGGCGACCCCGGACCTGCGTGATGAAGTGTTGGCTAAGCTGGAGGCTGCACAATGAGTGCTCTGGATTTTCTGGTTGAACTGGGCACTGAAGAACTGCCACCCAAAGCCCTGAACACCTTGGCTGAGGCGTTCCTGGCCGGTATCGACAAAGGCCTGCAAGCCGCTGGCCTGAACTACGAGACCAAAACCGTCTACGCCGCGCCGCGTCGTCTGGCTGTGCTGATCACCGCGCTGTCGACCCAGCAGCCCGATCGCAGCATCAACCTCGATGGCCCGCCACGTCAGGCCGCGTTCGATGCCGAAGGCAACCCGACGCAAGCGGCACTGGGCTTCGCCAAGAAGTGCGGCGTCGACCTGAGTGAAATCGACCAGAGCGGCGCGAAACTGCGCTACAGCCAAAGCATTGCCGGCAAGCCGACCGCGAGCCTGTTGCCGACCATCGTCGAAGATTCCCTGAATGACCTGCCTATCCCCAAGCGCATGCGCTGGGGTGCCCGCAAGGAAGAATTCGTTCGCCCGACCCAGTGGCTGGTGATGCTGCTCGGTGATCAGGTTATCGACTGCACGATCCTCGCCCAGAAGGCGGGGCGCGACTCCCGTGGTCACCGCTTCCATCACCCGGAAAGCGTACGCATCACCTCGCCGGCCAATTACCTGGCCGACCTGCGTGCCGCTTACGTACTGGCCGACTCCAACGAGCGTCGCGAGTTGATCAGCAAGCGCACCGAAGAGCTGGCAACGATGCAGGAAGGGACGGCGATCGTTCCTCCGGCCTTGCTTGACGAAGTGACCGCGCTGGTTGAATGGCCGGTGCCGTTGGTGTGCTCGTTCGAGGAGCGTTTCCTCGACGTGCCGCAAGAAGCCCTGATCACCACCATGCAGGACAACCAGAAGTATTTCTGCCTGCTGGATGCCGAGGGCAAGTTGCTGCCACGTTTCATTACCGTGGCCAACATCGAAAGCAAAGACCCGCAGCAAATCATCGCCGGTAACGAGAAAGTGGTTCGCCCACGCCTGACCGACGCCGAGTTCTTCTTCAAGCAAGACAAGAAGCAGAAACTCGAAGACTTCAACCTGCGTCTGCAAAACGTGGTGTTCCAGGAAAAACTCGGCAGCGTCTACGACAAGGCCGAGCGCGTTTCCAAACTCGCCGCGTTCATCGCTCAACGTATTGGTGGCAACGCAGCCTGGGCTTCCCGTGCCGGCCTGCTGTCCAAGTGCGACCTGGCGACCGAGATGGTCGGTGAGTTCCCGGAGATGCAAGGTGTCGCCGGTTACTACTACGCCCTCAACGACGGCGAGCCGGAAGAGGTGGCCCTGGCGCTGAACGAGCAGTACATGCCTCGCGGTGCCGGCGCTGAACTGCCGACCACCCTGACCGGTGCGGCCGTGGCCATCGCCGACAAACTCGACACGCTGGTCGGTATCTTCGGCATCGGCATGCTGCCGACCGGTAGCAAAGACCCGTATGCCCTTCGCCGCGCTGCGCTGGGTGTGTTGCGGATCCTGATCGACAAGAAACTCGACCTCGACCTGAACGACGCCGTGGCGTTTGCCGTGAATGCGTTCGGTGCCAAGGTCAAGGCTGCCGGCCTTAACGACTCGGTGCTGGAGTTCATCTTCGACCGTCTGCGTGCCCGTTACGAAGACGAAGGGGTCGACGTCGGGACTTACTTGTCGGTCCGCGCCCTGAAACCGGGTTCGGCGCTGGACTTCGACCAGCGCGTACAAGCGGTAGAGGCGTTCCGCAAATTGCCGGAAGCCGCTGCACTGGCCGCGGTGAACAAGCGCGTTTCGAACTTGCTGAGCAAGGTAGAAGGCTCTGTTCCTTCGGTCGTTGAAGCCAAGTACTTCGATAACGCTAACGAGTTTTCCCTGTATTCGGCGATCCAGCAAGCGGACCAGGCTGTGCAGCCAATGGCCGCCGCGCGTCAATACAGCGAATCCCTGGCGCGCCTGGCTGCCTTGCGTGAGCCGGTGGATGCGTTCTTCGAAGCGGTGATGGTCAACGCGGAAGATGCCAAGGTTCGCGCCAACCGTTATGCGCTGCTGGCGCGTCTGCGTGGGCTGTTCCTCGGCGTCGCCGACATCTCGCTGCTGGGTTGAGGGGCTGCTGTTGAAACTGCTGATTCTCGATCGGGACGGTGTGATCAATTACGACTCCGACGCTTACATCAAGTCGGTGGATGAGTGGATTCCGCTGCCGGGTTCGATCGCAGCCATCGCGCAGTTAAGCAAGGCCGGCTGGACGGTAGCGGTCGCTACCAACCAGTCGGGCATCGCTCGCGGCTATTACGACATCGCTACCCTGGACGCCATGCACGAGCGCTTGCGCTCGTTGGTGGTAGAGCAGGGTGGTGAGGTCGGGCTGATCGTCTATTGCCCGCACGGGCCAGACGAAGGCTGCGATTGCCGCAAGCCGAAACCCGGGATGTTGAAAACCATCGCCGCGTATTACAACGTATCGCTGACTAATCTATGGTTCGTCGGCGACAGTCTCGGTGACCTGGAAGCCGCCAAAGCCGTCGATTCTCAGCCAGTTTTGGTAAAGACCGGGAAAGGCGAAAAGACTCTGGGCAAGACCCTACCGGCAGGCACCTTGATTTTTGACGATCTGGCGGCGATTGCCGCAGAACTTATCCACAATTAGAGTGCTTCTGAAGATTCCTGACAAAGGATTGATCGGGGGTGCGCTTGAATAGGCGGGCATTGCCCGCAACGGTAAACGTCGCCATGTCGATACTGCAGGCCATTAGAACTTTCCTCTTTTACCTGTTGCTGGGCACCAGCTCTTTGCTGTGGTGCAGCCTGAGCTTTTTTATCGCACCGTTTTTGCCCTTCAAGGCGCGTTATCGCTTCATCAATGTGTATTGGTGCCGATGCGCCTTGTGGCTCAGTAAGGTCTTTCTAGGCATCCGTTACGAAGTCAAAGGCGCCGAGAACGTGCCCGATCAGCCCTGCGTGATTCAGTCGAATCACCAGAGCACCTGGGAAACGTTCTTTCTCTCGGCCTACTTCCAACCATTGAGCCAGGTACTGAAGCGCTCGTTGCTTTTTGTACCCTTCTTCGGTTGGGCCATGGCCATGTTGCGACCGATCGCCATCGACCGTGACAATCCGAAGGCCGCGCTCAAGCATGTGGCTAAGAAAGGCGATGAGTTGCTCAAGGATGGCGTCTGGGTGCTGATCTTCCCTGAAGGAACGCGAGTTCCCTACGGCACCGTCGGAAAATTCTCTCGCGGAGGCACCGCTTTAGCGGTCAACGCCGAGCTTCCGGTGCTGCCGATTGCGCACAATGCCGGCAAGTTCTGGCCGAAAACCGGTTGGGCAAAGAAGCAGGGCGTGATCACCGTGATCATCGGTGAACCCATGTACCCAGAAGGCAGTGGGCCTCGAGCCATTGCCGCATTGAACGACCGGGTTCAAGCCTGGAACGAGAACATGCAGCGGGAAATGGGGTCGCTTCCACCGGCGCCACAAGCCCCGGCTGCGAATGATCAAGTGGCTGTCTGAGATTCTGTGGATAACCTGTGTACCGTTTTCCTGAAAAGCGTCGTATTTTGTTTTTAAGTTAATGATTTATATACATATTTCATAAACTCATAAAACGGCGAAAAAGGTGCATAAGTTTTTTTCGGGCGCAAAAAAACCGGCTGATATAGCCGGTTTTTTTATGTGTTTCATTCTTCGAACAGCGGGAAGTGCAGACTGAATCGCGTGCCTTGGCCAACGACGCTTTGGCATTCAATTCGCCCGCCATGACGATCCACCACCGCCTTCACCATCGACAAGCCCAACCCCACCCCATCGATGCCTTGTGCTGAAGAAAAGCGTCGATACTGGCTAAACAGTTCAGGTAATTCTTCGGCGGCGATGCCTTTGCCCTGATCAGTGAGGTCGCAGATTAACCAGCCCTCGCTGGTTCGAACCTGCAAGCGGATACGCGTACCGGAATTGCTGTACTTGACGGCGTTTTCCAGCAAATTGAACAACGCCCGGGTCAGCAGCGCCTGATCCGCCATGATCAAGCTTTCCTGCGCCTGTTCTTCAACATCATGGACCAACTCAATTTGCTTCATCTGCGCGATGCTCAGCGCCTGATCGAACACGTCCAGCACGAGCATTGCAAACAAGCTCGGCTGATACCGATAGGCTTCAGACTCGGCCTTGGCCAATTGCACGAAGCCGTCCGTCAGGTCCAGGGCCCGGCGCACCTGAAGCTCAATCTGATCGAACAGCTGCAGGTCCCCACCGACCTGATGCCGGTGCACATCAAGCAATGCCAGGATCGCCGAGTGGGGCGCCCGCAGGTCATGGGACAAGAAGCGCAACAACACGGCGCGTTGCTCCTCCGCATCGCGCTCGACACTCAGGTCGGTCAGGCTCAATAACCAACCCACCGGCGCGTCCCCGTCCACCGGCAGCAAGGGCGCGCGCTCTAGCCGCAGGCTGCGCTCTTTGACGTCGCGGAACTCCAGCAGCGGCAGCTGGGATAACAGAGCAGGCCCCCCTTGAGTCAATGCCGGATACCCCAATTGTGCCAATCGATCCAGTACGTCATCGCCCACCAAATCACTGGAAAATAATTCGCGGGACTTACGGTTGCCCAACAGGATTCGCCCCTTCGGGTCGCTGATCAGCGTCGCGACCGGCAGATACTCCAGCCCGTCCGCAATGAAACGATGGGTGTCTCGGGTCAGGCTCATCGCTTGCTCAAGCGCTATGACCTGGCCTTGCAAACGGTCACCGGTGGGGAAGTGCGTACGGGGGCGTTCAGGGAAGATTTTCGGTTCGCTGTCCAGGCGCGCCAACTCCCACCCGAAATAGGTCAACACCACGCTTAGGCGCCGCCAGTTCCAGATCAGATAACCCAGCAGCATACCCAGCATGCTGGGGGTCGGTGACCACCAACGCTGGAGCTCTACCAGACCGGCACTCGCCAGCAACGCAGAGCCAATGCCCGCGAGCGTCATCCAAAGCGCCAGGCGCGGTAACCACAACAGCAATCCAAGTACACAGATCACCAGTGCCACTGAGAGCGAAGCCCCGAAGGCAGGCGTGTCATCGTTCAAGTTAACTTGAATGCTATAGGACAGCAGCGCAGTCACCGGCACCAGCACTAAGCTTATCCACAACCACTCGCGCACCAACTGCCGGAACAGCCGTTGGACTTGAGTCGTCTCGCGGATGTCCTGGAGGCGATCATTCATCATGGCTATCACTGAAGGAACAGCGAATGTCGTTCATGGGTCACAGGTCTGAAGGGATGAGTGAAATCATAGCGGACCAACGGCGGGCCGCTTTCTTTACTCCTCCCGCCGAGTCGCTATTGTCTTAATAACAGCGGACCGCTGCTCCCCGAGCCAAGGAATGACCGCACATGCAGATCGCGATACTGGACGACGAACCCGCCGAACTGCGGCGGGTGGAGCAGACGCTGCTGCAGATGCCCGAAGCGGGTGACGACGCCTGGTCATTGCACAGCTTCGAGCGGGGAGAGGACCTGTTGCTCCAGCTGCGCCGGGAAACGTTCGACCTGCTGATCCTCGACTGGCAGCTTCCGGAGCTCAGCGGTCTTGAGCTGCTGAGCTGGACCCGCGAACACTTGGAAGCGCCACCCGCCACGATCATGCTCACCAGTCGCGATGCCGAGAGTGACATCGTCCAGGCATTGAATGCAGGGGCCGACGACTACGTCAGCAAGCCATTTCGTCCCAATGAATTGAAAGCCCGGGTCGCAGCGGTGTTGCGCCGGCATAGTCAGCTGCGCGGAACGGCTGGCGAAGTATTAAGCTTCAATGATCTGGTGTTTGACGACGCTGAACTGACTGTCACCCGTGCCGGGGTCCCCATTGCCATGACCGAACGGGAGTATCGCCTCGCTCGTTGCCTGTTCACTCATTTGGGTCGACCGCTGTCTCGCGAATACCTTTATGCGCGGTTCTGGCCCCACGAAGAAGTGGAGTCTTCCCGACCGTTGGATACGCACATCTATCGCCTGCGAAACAAACTGGGACTCACCGCTGACCGTAGTTGGCAGTTGCGTACGATTTATGGGTATGGGTATCGGTTGGAGAGTGTGGCGGCTGTGACCGAATAATTGGCCGAAAATCGCAGGTAATAAAAAAGGCCAACGTTTAAGCGTTGGCCTTTTTGTCTGACGGGTTCGCTGAATCAGAAGTCCAGGTTGGAAACCGCCAGGGCGTTGCTTTCGATGAAGTCACGACGAGGTTCGACCGCATCACCCATCAAGGTGTTGAAGATCTGGTCCGCGCCAATGGCGTCTTCGATGGTCACTTTGAGCATCCGGCGCTGGCTTGGGTCCATGGTGGTTTCCCACAGCTGATCCGGGTTCATTTCACCCAGACCTTTGTATCGCTGGATGGTGTGACGCTTGGTGCTTTCAGCCATCAGCCATTCAAGTGCTTCCTTGAACTCGGTGACCGGCTTCTTGCGCTCGCCGCGCTGGATGTACGCGCCGTCGTCCAGCAAGGTGCTCAGTTGAGCGCCCAGGGAGACAACCGTCTTGTAATCGTTGCTGCCGAAGAAGTCGCGGTTGAAGGTGATGTAGTTCGACAAGCCGTGGGAGATCAGTTCGACCTCTGGCAGCCAGACGTTACGTTCACGGTCTTCACGCAGGCTGGCTTTGTAGACCAGGCCGGACTTCTCGACGGTGCGCAGACGGACTTCGTACTTGGCCATCCAATCCTGCATCGCTGCGTGATCGGACAGTTGCTCCATGCTCACTGCTGGCAGATAGATGAAGTGTTCGGTCAACTCCTGCGGGTACAGGCGCGACAGACGCTTGAGGGTTTTCATCACCAGACGGAAGTCATTCACCAGGCGCTCGAGTGCCGGTCCGGAAATACCCGGGGCTTCCTCGTTCAGGTGCAGGCTTGCATCTTCCAGGGCCGACTGCGTCATGTACTCTTCCATGGCGTCGTCGTCTTTGATGTATTGCTCTTGCTTGCCTTTCTTGACCTTGTACAGCGGTGGCTGAGCGATGTAGATGTAGCCGCGTTCGATCAGCTCTGGCAACTGACGGAAGAAGAAAGTCAGCAGCAGGGTACGGATGTGCGAACCGTCGACGTCAGCATCGGTCATGATGATGATGTTGTGGTAACGCAGCTTCGCGATGTTGTACTCGTCGCGGCCAATGCCACAGCCCAGCGCGGTGATCAAGGTGCCCACTTCCTGCGAAGAGATCATCTTGTCGAAACGCGCCTTCTCGACGTTCAGGATCTTGCCTTTCAGCGGCAGGATGGCCTGGGTCTTGCGGTTACGTCCCTGCTTGGCGGAGCCGCCAGCAGAGTCACCTTCCACGAGGTACAGTTCGGAGAGGGCAGGGTCTTTTTCCTGGCAGTCAGCCAGTTTGCCCGGCAGGCCGGCAATATCCAGCGCGCCTTTGCGACGGGTCATCTCACGGGCTTTACGTGCCGCTTCACGAGCGCGAGCCGCGTCGATCATCTTGCCAACGACCAGTTTGGCTTCGTTCGGGTTTTCCAACAGGAAGTCGGAGAAGTACTTGCCCATTTCCTGTTCGACCGCAGTCTTCACTTCGGAAGAAACCAGCTTGTCTTTGGTCTGGGAGCTGAACTTCGGATCCGGCACTTTCACCGAAATGATCGCGGTCAGGCCTTCGCGGGCATCGTCACCGGTGGTGGCGACTTTGTGCTTCTTCGCCAGGCCTTCGGCTTCGATGTAGGTGTTCAGGTTACGCGTCAGTGCGGAACGGAAACCCACCAGGTGAGTACCGCCATCGCGCTGCGGAATGTTGTTGGTGAAGCACAACAGGTTCTCGTTGAAGCTGTCGTTCCACTGCAGGGCGATTTCCACGCCGATGCCGTCTTCACGCTGGATGTTGAAGTGGAACACCTGGTTGACCGGCGTCTTGTTGGTGTTCAGGTACTCAACGAATGCACGCAGGCCGCCTTCGTATTTGAACAGCTCTTCCTTGCCGCTGCGCTCGTCCTTGAGGACGATGCCGACACCGGAGTTGAGGAAGGACAGTTCACGAATCCGCTTGGCCAGGATGTCCCAGCTGAAGTGGATGTTCTTGAAGGTCAGGTCGGACGGTTTGAAGTGGATCTGGGTACCGGTGGATTCACTTTCACCGACGATTTTCATCGGTTCTTTCGGAACACCGTGGATATACGTCTGTTCCCAGATCTTGCCGCTACGGCGAACGGTCAGGACCAACTCTTCAGACAGGGCGTTCACAACCGACACACCTACACCGTGCAACCCGCCGGATACTTTGTAGGAGTTGTCATCGAACTTACCGCCGGCGTGCAGCACGGTCATGATGACCTCGGCTGCCGAAACGCCTTCTTCTTTGTGCACGTCTACCGGAATGCCACGACCGTTGTCGCGAACGGTGATGGACTCGTCCGGATGGATGATGATGCTGATGTCGTCGCAGTGGCCGGCGAGAGCTTCGTCGATCGAGTTGTCGACCACCTCGAACACCATGTGGTGCAGACCGCTGCCATCGTCGGTGTCACCAATGTACATACCGGGACGTTTGCGTACGGCATCCAGGCCTTTCAGCACTTTAATGCTCGTTGAGTCGTACGTATTTTCTTCGCTCAATGCCTTCACTCCCGATGGTCGTGGGTCTGGGTGATACGGCCCTGTTCCACGTGGAACAAAGCGACTGGCGTTTCCGTCTGCCAGCCTTCCCTCAATAATTCGTGATCTACACAGGTGATAAACACCTGGCAGCGTAAGTCTTCCAGCAAGCGGCAAAGCGCACGGCGGTGTTGCTCATCCAGTTCGGACGGCAAGTCATCCACCAGATAAATACACTGGCCGCGTCGGGCCTGGCTCACCAAATGCCCTTGGGCAATCCGCAATGCACAGACCACCAACTTCTGCTGTCCGCGGGACAAGATGTCGGCAGCGTTATGTGCGCCCAACCTAAGACGCAAATCAGCGCGTTGTGGTCCGGCCTGGGTATGACCCATTTGCTGATCCCGCTGAACGGACCCAGCGAGCACTGCACTCAACTCCCGGTCTTTGTCCCAGCCTCGGTAATAGCTGAGCGTCAAACCCTCAAGCTCAACCAATTCGCTCAAGGTCTGTTCAAAGACTGGTTTCAAGGCTTTGATATAAGCGCGGCGGTATTCATCTATTTCAGCGCTGGCCTGGCACAGTTCTCTGTCCCAAACCGCTTGCGAAACGGCGTCAAGTGTACCATGTCGCAGCCAAGAGTTTCTCTGGCGCAGGGCCTTCTGCAAGCGCTGCCAAGTGGACATGAATCGCGGTTCCACGTGGAACACGCCCCAGTCGAGAAACTGCCGACGAATCTTCGGCGCGCCTTCCAGCAAGCGAAAGCTGTCAGGGTTGATCAACTGCAATGGCAGGATCTCTGCGAGCTGCGCCGCGCTGCGGGCGTTCTGCCCGTCGATACGGATCTGAAACTCCCCTTGGCGGTCGCGCGAAATACCCAATGCGCTATGCCCCCCCTCAGCCAACTCCACCTGACCAAACACAGTACAGGCACGCTGCTCATACTGGATGACCGGCAACAGACGGGTGCTACGAAACGAACGGGCAAGCCCCAGCAGGTGTATGGCTTCCAGAACACTGGTTTTGCCGCTGCCGTTGGCGCCGTAAAGAATGTTGATGCGGGGGGAGGGGGAGAAGGTCACCGGGTGCAGATTGCGCACCGCGGTGACCGAGACGCGACTTAAGGACATCTAGCTTCTGCTGAGCATGATTACAGACGCATCGGCATGACAACGTAAGCCGAGTCGTCGTTGTCGGACTCTTGCACCAGCGCACTGCTGTTAGAGTCGGACAGGATCAGGCGAACCTGCTCGGTGGTCATCACGCCCAGCACGTCGAGCAGGTAGCTTACGTTAAAGCCGATTTCCAGATTGCCGCCGTTGTATTCAACGCCCACTTCTTCTTCCGCTTCTTCCTGCTCCGGGTTGTTCGCCTGGATCTTCAGCTGGCCATTGGCCAGTTGCAGACGAATGCCACGGTACTTCTCGTTGGACAGAATCGCGGTGCGGCTGAAGGCTTCACGCAGAGCCTGACGATCACCCAGCACCAGCTTGTCACCGCCTTTAGGCAGAACGCGCTCATAGTCAGGGAATTTGCCGTCGACCAGTTTCGAGGTGAAGGTGAACTCGCCGGTGGTCGCACGGATGTGGTGTTGACCCAACACGATGCTGACGAGGCCCTCAGGCTCGGTGAGCAGGCGCGCCAGCTCAAGGATACCTTTGCGCGGCACGATCACCTGGTGGCGATCCGGTTGACCGATATCAGCCTGCATCGAGCACATGGCCAGACGGTGACCGTCTGTGGCCACGGCGCGAATAATCCCCGCCGAAACTTCCAGCAACATGCCGTTGAGGTAATAACGCACGTCCTGCTGGGCCATGGCGAAGCTGGTGCGTTCGATCAAACGACGCAGTTTGCTTTGCTCAAGGCTGCAGGTCAGCGAACCAGGACCTTCTTCAACAGTCGGGAAATCGTTCGCTGGCAGGGTCGACAGGGTGAAGCGGCTACGGCCAGCCTTCACAACCAACTTCTGCTCGTCGACCTTGATGTCGATCAGCGCGTCGTTCGGCAAGCTCTTGCAGATGTCCATCAGCTTGCGCGCCGGCACGGTGATGGAACCTGGATCAGCCGGTTCTTCGAGTTGCACACGACCGACCAGCTCGACTTCCAGGTCGGTACCGGTCAGCGACAGTTGCTGGCCTTCGACAACCAGCAGCACGTTGGAGAGCACCGGCAAGGTCTGTCGGCGCTCGACGACGCCTGCGACCAGTTGCAGGGGTTTCAACAGGGCTTCGCGTTGAATGGTGAAATGCATGGTCTAGTCCCTTGCCTTAATAAGCTGCGCTGGTGTTCATCAAGTGGTCAGTGTACGCAGCAGGTTCTTGTAGTCCTCGCGGATGTCCGCGTCGGATTCCTTAAGTTCGTTGATCTTGCGGCAGGCGTGCAAAACAGTCGTGTGATCGCGGCCACCAAACACATCGCCAATTTCTGGCAGGCTGTGGTTAGTCAGCTCTTTGGACAAAGCCATGGCCACCTGACGTGGACGGGCGACCGAACGCGAACGACGCTTGGACAGCAGGTCGGAGATCTTGATCTTGTAGTACTCGGCGACAGTGCGCTGAATGTTATCCACAGAGACCAGTTTGTCTTGCAGTGCCAACAAGTCTTTCAGGGATTCGCGAATCAACTCGATGGTGATGTCGCGGCCCATGAAGTGCGAGTGGGCGATGACGCGTTTGAGCGCGCCTTCCAGCTCACGGACGTTGGAACGAATACGTTGGGCAATGAAAAACGCCGCGTCGTGGGGCAGATCGACTTTGGCCTGATCAGCCTTCTTCATCAAGATCGCGACACGGGTTTCCAGCTCCGGCGGCTCGACGGCTACCGTCAGGCCCCAGCCAAAGCGGGACTTGAGGCGCTCTTCAAGGCCTTCGATTTCTTTCGGATAGCGGTCACTCGTGAGAATGACCTGCTGGCCACCTTCAAGCAACGCGTTGAAGGTGTGGAAAAACTCTTCCTGGGACCGTTCCTTGCGGGCGAAGAACTGAATGTCATCGATCAGCAGCGCGTCCACCGAACGGTAGAAACGCTTGAACTCGTTAATCGCGTTCAGTTGCAGCGCCTTGACCATGTCAGCCACAAAACGCTCGGAATGCAGGTACACGACCTTCGCATTCGGGTTCTTCTTTAATAGGTGGTTACCCACAGCGTGCATCAAGTGGGTTTTACCCAGGCCAACGCCGCCATAAAGGAAGAGCGGGTTGTAACCATGCTTGGGGTTGTCCGCCACTTGCCACGCCGCGGCCCGGGCCAGTTGGTTGGACTTACCCTCAACGAAGTTCTCGAAGGTGAAGGTACGGTTCAGATAGCTGGTGTGCTTGAGCGCACCTTCAACCTGCACGGTGCGCTGCTCGGAACGAACCGGGGCTTGCTGCGAGCTGGCGCCGGCCATTGGGTCGAAGCTGTCGCGAGACGGCTCTTCACTGACCTCGGCCATTTTTTGTGTCGAACGCTTGGTCTGAGTGGCTACCGGGGCGGGGGCAGAGTTGACAGGCACTTGAGCAGCCTGAGCCTGGGAGGCCGCAGCGGCCAACGGCGCGTTTGGCGCGGCGCGCGGTGCCGAACTGCGTTTGCTGCCTATTAATAAGGAAAGCGCAGGCGCCGAGCCATTGCCATGCTCATCCAGCAGTTCAAGGACGCGGCCCAGATACTTTTCATTGACCCAGTCGAGAACAAAACGATTCGGTGCGTAGACACGCAACTCGTCGCCTTCGGCTTCGACCTGTAGTGGACGGATCCAAGTGTTGAATTGTTGGGCAGGCAGCTCATCGCGCAAAAGCTCCACGCACTGCTGCCAAAGTTCCACTGACACGGATATCCCCTAAGTTGAAAGCCGGTGAGGCAAAAACAAGCGGCCATTGTAGCGACCGGACGCCGACTTATCCACACGTAGGTTTGTCACCCTTTAAGAAGAATCAACGTTTTACGGAGAAAAAAGGCGACCAATGGTCTGTGCATAAGCTCTGTGGATAACCGGGCCTAAGGTCGTTGCACAAGTAGGGGGGAAACTCGGTGGATAACTGGCTTGTGGATAACTACCTGTTTCACACACAGCTTATCCGACAGCGCAGCACAGGCTGACCACCGTTTTCCACCGTAGTTGTCATTCTCTGTACATCACGTTCTATAAGGCCCCAATACAGTTATCCACAGACGATGGCCGCCCTAGCTTTTATAAGCTTTACAGAAAAGCTTTAAATAATTCCCTTCTTTATTTCTATATCTAGCGAAGGGCCGCAGGCGAGCAAAACGGCTGGAGATCTATTTATAAGGAAACGCTGGTTGGAAATTGACCTAGAGGCTTGCTTTCTCTAGAATCCCCGGTCTCTTAAAACGGGGGCCATTCCGGCCCGTTGTGGACGAACCAGGTAACACGACAATGAAACGTACTTTCCAACCAAGCACTATCAAACGCGCTCGTACCCACGGTTTCCGTGCTCGCATGGCTACCAAGAACGGTCGTGCCGTCCTGTCGCGTCGTCGCGCCAAAGGTCGTGCGCGTCTGGCAGTTTGATAATCCGGCACTGGAGGTGAGTCAGGACTTCAGCCGGGAAAAGCGTCTGCTTACCCCCCGGCATTTCAAGGCAGTCTTTGACTCCCCTACCGGCAAGGTTCCGGGGAAAAATCTCCTGCTCCTTGCGCGCAACAACGATCTTGATCACCCCCGTCTCGGGCTGGTTATCGGGAAAAAGAGCGTAAAGCTCTCCGTCGAGCGCAATCGCCTCAAACGTCTGATGCGCGAATCGTTCCGTCTGCACCAGGATTCACTGGTCGGTTGGGACATCGTAATCGTCGCGCGCAAAGGTTTGGGTGACGTAGAAAACCCCGAATTGATTCAGCATTTCGGCAAACTCTGGAAGCGTCTGGCACGTAGCACGCCGGTACCAGCAGTCAAAGCCGAAACTGTAGGGGTAGACAGTCCCGATGCGTAAACTGGCACTCGTTCCGATCCAGTTTTATCGCTATGCCATTAGTCCTCTGATGGCCAACCACTGTCGCTTCTACCCCAGTTGTTCCTGCTACGCGTTAGAAGCCATAGAAAATCATGGCCTTCTGCGCGGTGGCTGGCTGGCCTTTCGTCGTTTAGGTCGCTGTCATCCGTGGAATCCCGGTGGTTATGACCCGGTTCCATCTATCCCTACCTCCCGTTCTTCTTCGATGGCCGAGTAATCATGGATATCAAACGCACGATCCTGATCGTCGCCCTGGCAATCGTGTCCTACGTTATGGTTCTTAAATGGAACCAAGACTATGGCCAGGCTGCCCTGCCGACTCAGAATGTTGCTTCCAGTACTACCGCACCGGGCCTACCGGACACGGCGACTGGCAATAATGCTTCTGTCAGTGACGACATTCCACGCGCCGCAAGCGATACCAATGCCCCTGCACCTGCTGAAACACCAGTAGCTGCAAGCAAAGACCTCATCCAGATCAAAACGGATGTGCTCAACCTGGCCATCGATCCACAAGGTGGCGATGTTGCCCAGTTGACGCTGCCGCTGTATCCACGCCGCCAGGACCATCCGGAGATTCCATTCCAGCTGTTCGATAACGGCAACGAGCGGACTTATTTGGCTCAGAGCGGTTTGATCGGCACCGACGGTCCGGACGCAAGTCCTGCCGGTCGTCCGGTCTACTCGGCGGAGAAGAAGATTTATCAACTGGCTGACGGTCAGGACCAATTGGTTGTGGACCTGAAGTTCAGCAAGGACGGCGTCAATTACATCAAGCGTTTCACACTGAAACGTGGGCTGTATGACGTAACCGTTTCCTACTTGGTCGACAACGAAAGCGCCAAGCCTTGGTCCGGTGCGATGTTTGCGCAATTGAAGCGTGACGCCAGCTCCGATCCTTCTTCCAGCACTGCCACCGGCACCGCGACTTACCTGGGCGCCGCCCTGTGGACAAGTAACGAGCCGTACAAGAAAGTGTCGATGAAGGACATGGACAAGGCTCAGCTGAAAGAAACCGTTAACGGTGGTTGGGTTGCCTGGTTGCAACACTACTTCGTGACCGCGTGGATTCCGGCGAAGGGCGAAAACAACGTCGTCCAGACCCGTAAAGACAGCAAAGGCAACTACATCATCGGTTACACCGGGCCAGCATTGACTGTTGCGCCGGGTGCGAAAGCTGAAGTCAGCGCTGTTCTGTACGCCGGCCCGAAAAGCCAGGCTGTGCTGAAACAGTTGTCCCCAGGTCTGGAACTGACCGTCGACTACGGCATTCTGTGGTTCATTGCCCAGCCAATCTTCTGGTTGCTGCAACACATCCACGCGTTGATCGGTAACTGGGGTTGGTCGATCATCTTCCTGACCATGCTGATCAAAGGGATCTTCTTCCCGCTGTCGGCTGCCAGCTACAAATCCATGGCGCGCATGCGTGCAGTGGCACCGAAACTGGCCGCGCTGAAAGAGCAACATGGCGACGACCGGCAGAAAATGTCGCAATCCATGATGGAGCTGTACAAGAAAGAGAAGATCAATCCACTGGGCGGTTGCTTGCCAATCGTCGTGCAGATGCCGGTTTTCCTTTCGCTGTACTGGGTTCTGCTGGAAAGCGTTGAAATGCGCCAGGCGCCATTCATGCTGTGGATTACTGACCTGTCGATCAAGGATCCGTTCTTCATTCTGCCGATCATCATGGGCGCTACCATGTTTATCCAGCAGCAGTTGAACCCGACTCCTCCGGATCCGATGCAGGCCAAGGTGATGAAGCTGATGCCAATCATCTTCACCTTCTTCTTCCTGTGGTTCCCGGCGGGTCTGGTGCTGTACTGGGTAGTGAACAACTGCCTGTCCATCACCCAACAGTGGTACATCACCCGTAAAATCGAACGAGCTACCAAAGCAGCCGCTTGATTTACACTGTGGATAACCACTCAAAACGCCCCCTAGTGGGGCGTTTTGCTATCTGTCACTTTTGTCTGGATACCGGTTTATGAGCGTTCCTCGTGAAACCATCGCTGCCGTCGCCACCGCTCAAGGTCGCGGCGGTGTAGGCATTGTCCGTATTTCAGGACCCCTCGCGAGCGTTGCAGCCAAGGCCTTCAGCGGTCGCGAACTCAAGCCACGATTTGCCCACTACGGCCCGTTCCTCGGTGAAAACGATGAGGTACTGGACCAAGGTCTCGCGCTGTATTTTCCGGGTCCGAACTCGTTCACCGGCGAAGACGTGCTGGAACTCCAGGGCCATGGCGGCCCGATTGTTCTGGATATGCTGCTCAAGCGTTGCCTGGAACTGGGTTGCCGTCTGGCCCGACCGGGTGAATTCAGCGAGCGTGCCTTCCTCAACGACAAACTCGACCTGGCCCAGGCCGAAGCCATCGCTGACTTGATCGAGGCGAGTTCTGCACAGGCTGCACGAAACGCCCTGCGTTCCTTGCAAGGAGCATTTTCCGAACGTGTGCATAACCTCACCGAGCAACTGATTGGCTTGCGGATCTATGTCGAAGCGGCGATCGACTTTCCCGAAGAGGAAATCGACTTCCTTGCCGATGGCCACGTGCTGAACATGCTCGACAAAGTACGTGACGAGTTATCCACCGTGCTTCGAGAAGCCGGGCAGGGTGCCTTGTTGCGGGACGGCATGACGGTGGTGATCGCCGGCCGGCCCAACGCTGGTAAATCCAGTTTGCTGAACGCCCTGGCGGGTCGAGAAGCGGCGATCGTGACCGAGATTGCCGGCACCACCCGGGATATTCTTCGCGAACATATCCACATCGATGGCATGCCGTTGCACGTGGTCGACACTGCAGGCCTGCGGGATACCGATGACCAGGTCGAGAAAATCGGTGTGGAACGGGCATTGAAAGCCATCGGCGAGGCTGATCGCGTGCTGCTGGTCGTCGATGCCACCGCGCCTGAAGCACTTGATCCGTTTGCATTGTGGCCAGAATTCCTGGAGATCCGTCCGGATCCAGCCAAAGTTACGCTGATCCGTAACAAGGCTGACCTGACCGGTGAGGCGATTGCCCTGGAAGTCAGCGAGGACGGCCACGTCACCATAAGCCTCAGCGCCAAGTCGGCGGGCGAGGGACTGGAATTGCTGCGCGATCACCTCAAGGCCTGCATGGGCTACGAACAGACCTCGGAAAGCAGCTTCAGCGCTCGCAGGCGTCACCTTGAGGCGCTACGTCATGCCAGTGCCTCCCTCGAGCATGGCCGTACACAGCTGACCCTGGCCGGTGCCGGTGAGCTGCTGGCCGAAGATTTGCGTCAGGCTCAACACGCGTTGGGAGAAATCACCGGGGCATTCAGCTCCGATGACCTGCTTGGACGGATTTTTTCCAGCTTCTGCATCGGTAAGTAGGAGCGAGCTTGCTCGCGATGGAGTCGAGAGCGACGCGTTTATCCAGCAAACACGCGTTATCGTTTACTTCCATCGCGAGCAAGCTTGCTCCTACAAGGGCTCAGCGTTCGCTTAACTGACGTTCGTGCCTGTCTGTTTCTTCTTTTCTCTTAAATTTTCTTCCACTGCCGAGCAGATTTTTTCTGCTTGAGCGGAATTCCCATGCCCGGGATTTGCCCATCCACTGCTTTTCTGTGGATTAAGCCCTGTGAATAACTGCCACTAAGGGCAGTTGATAACAGGGCCTCAAAACTGAAGATAACCGCCTCTGTGGATAACCACCCCTTTCATCCACAGGCTTAAACCGGTTATCCAAGGGCCTCCTTGGCACATGACCACAGGGTTTTGAATCTCTGTACATATCGAATATAAAGGCCTGTAGAGATCTATCCACAGAAATGTGCCTCAGTAGAAATAAACATAAAAACAAAGATTTAATAAATTTCTCTCTTTTTAATTTCTATAACCCCGACTTCTCCACAGCTGGTTAAATTTTGTGCAAAGGGTTCTTTAGGAAGGGCGAAGTCCCTATACTTGCCGACCAGGTCCAGAAACCCGGGCTCAAACTATTCCTGAATTACCTACTTAAGCAGGCACGAGGTGCGTGGTGGATTTCCCTTCCCGTTTTGAAGTGATCGTCATCGGCGGCGGTCATGCCGGTACCGAGGCAGCACTGGCGTCAGCACGTATGGGGGCAAAAACCCTATTGCTGACGCATAACGTGGAAACCCTCGGCGCCATGAGCTGCAACCCCGCCATTGGTGGGATCGGCAAAAGTCACCTGGTCAAAGAAATTGACGCCCTGGGTGGCGCAATGGCCATGGCTACCGACAAAGGCGGCATTCAGTTTCGCGTGTTGAACAGCCGCAAAGGCCCGGCCGTGCGTGCAACCCGCGCTCAAGCAGATCGGGTCTTGTACAAAGCCGCTGTCCGCGAAGCATTGGAGAACCAGCCGAACCTGTGGATATTTCAACAGGCTGCTGACGACCTGATCGTCGAGCAGGAACAAGTGCGTGGTGTTGTCACCCAAATGGGCCTGCGTTTTTTCGCGGATTCCGTGGTGTTGACCACTGGAACCTTCCTCGGTGGACTTATCCACATCGGCCTGCAGAATTATTCCGGTGGTCGCGCCGGTGATCCGCCATCGATCGCCCTGGCTCACCGGCTACGTGAATTGCCATTGCGTGTCGGTCGTCTGAAAACCGGTACACCACCGCGTATTGACGGTCGATCTGTGGATTTCTCGGTGATGACCGAGCAAGCCGGCGACACACCGATCCCGGTGATGTCGTTCATGGGGTCCAAAGAGCAACATCCGAAACAGGTGAGCTGCTGGATTACCCACACCAACGCCCGGACCCACGAAATCATCGCTGCGAACCTCGACCGTTCGCCGATGTATTCCGACGCCGGGTTGATCGAAGGTATCGGCCCGCGTTATTGCCCATCGATCGAGGACAAGATCCACCGCTTTGCCGACAAGGAAAGCCATCAGGTCTTCATCGAGCCGGAAGGCTTGACCACCCATGAGCTGTACCCGAACGGGATATCCACATCCTTGCCGTTCGATGTGCAATTGCAGATCGTGCAATCGATCCGCGGCATGGAAAACGCACACATCGTTCGTCCGGGCTACGCCATCGAATACGACTATTTCGACCCGCGTGACCTGAAGTACAGCCTGGAAACCAAAGTGATTGGCGGTCTGTTTTTCGCCGGACAAATCAATGGCACCACCGGTTACGAAGAAGCCGGCGCCCAGGGTTTGCTGGCCGGGGCCAACGCGGCACTGCGCGCACAGGGCAAAGATGCCTGGTGTCCACGCCGCGATGAAGCGTATATCGGCGTGTTGGTCGACGACCTGATTACGCTCGGTACACAAGAGCCGTACCGGATGTTCACCTCCCGTGCCGAATACCGCTTGATCCTGCGCGAAGACAACGCCGACCTGCGCTTGACCGAAAAAGGTCGCGAATTGGGTCTGGTCGATGACGCGCGTTGGGCGGCCTTCTGCAAGAAACGCGAAAGTATTGATCTGGAAGAGCAACGCCTGAAAAGTACCTGGGTTCGCCCGGGTACCGAGCAGGGCGATGCAATTTCCGAGAAATTCGGCACGCCACTGACCCACGAATACAATTTGCTCAACCTGCTGAGCCGTCCGGAAATCGACTACGCTGGTCTGATCTCCGTGACCGGTGGGGGCGCAGAAGATCCACAAGTCGCCGAACAGGTCGAAATCAAGACCAAATATGCGGGTTACATCGATCGCCAACAGGATGAAATTGCCCGTCTGCGCGCCAGCGAAGACACAAAACTACCTGTGGATATCGATTACACGAATATTTCCGGTCTCTCCAAAGAGATCCAGAGCAAGCTCGGTGCGACCCGTCCAGAGACTCTGGGCCAGGCGTCACGCATTCCGGGCGTTACTCCGGCAGCGATTTCGCTGTTGATGATTCATTTGAAAAAACGCGGCGCGGGCCGTCAGTTGGAGCAAAGCGCTTGAGTTCGTTGGTCACCTCGCAACACGCACAAGAGTTATCCACAGGTGCTCGCCAGCTGGGTGTCACACTGACAGACGCCCAGCACGCGCAGCTGCTGGGTTATCTGGCCCTGTTGATAAAATGGAACAAGGCTTACAACCTGACCGCCGTGCGCGATCCCGACGAAATGGTGTCCCGTCACTTGCTCGATAGTTTGAGTGTGATGTCGTTCGTCGAGAATGGCCGTTGGCTGGACGTCGGCAGTGGCGGCGGCATGCCCGGTATTCCATTGGCGATCCTGTTTCCAGAGTCCCAAGTGACCTGCCTGGACAGCAACGGCAAGAAAACCCGCTTCCTGACCCAGGTCAAACTCGAACTCAAACTGGATAACCTGCAAGTTATCCACAGCCGCGTCGAAGCCTTCCAGCCTGCACAGCCATTCAACGGGATTATTTCCCGGGCGTTCAGCAGCATGGAGAACTTCAGTAACTGGACTCGCCACCTCGGCGACGCCGATACACGCTGGCTGGCAATGAAGGGCGTTCATCCCGCCGATGAGCTGGTAGCATTGCCGACAGACTTCCACCTCGATAGCGAACACGCCCTGGCCGTACCTGGTTGCCAAGGCCAACGCCATCTGCTGATACTGCGCCGCACGGCATGATTGGGAACACAAGCAAGAATGGCTAAGGTATTCGCGATTGCGAACCAAAAAGGTGGTGTGGGTAAAACCACCACCTGCATCAACCTCGCAGCTTCCCTGGTCGCTACCAAGCGTCGGGTGCTGTTGATCGATCTCGATCCACAGGGCAACGCCACCATGGGTAGCGGTGTGGATAAACACGGTCTGGAAAATTCGGTTTACGACTTGCTGATCGGCGAATGCGATCTGGCCCAGGCCATGCACTTCTCCGAACACGGTGGTTACCAGCTGTTGCCGGCCAACCGTGACCTGACCGCGGCCGAAGTGGTTCTGCTGGAAATGCAGATGAAGGAAAGCCGTCTGCGCAGTGCGTTGGCGCCGATCCGTGAAAACTACGATTACATTTTGATCGACTGCCCGCCGTCGCTGTCGATGCTGACGTTGAACGCATTGGTCGCCGCTGATGGGGTAATTATCCCCATGCAGTGCGAGTACTTCGCGCTCGAAGGTTTGAGCGACCTTGTGGATAACATCAAGCGCATCGCCGAACTGCTGAACCCGAACCTGAAAGTCGAAGGCCTGTTGCGGACGATGTATGACCCGCGACTGAGCCTGATGAACGATGTGTCGGCCCAGCTCAAGGAACACTTCGGCGAGCAGCTTTACGACACCGTGATTCCGCGCAACATTCGCCTGGCTGAAGCACCCAGCTATGGCATGCCGGCGCTGGCGTACGACAAATCATCGCGGGGCGCCATTGCCTATTTGGCCTTGGCCGGCGAGATGGTTCGCCGTCAACGCAAAAATTCACGCACCGCCGCTGCTCAGGCAACTTAAGGAATCCCCATGGCCGTCAAGAAACGAGGTCTCGGACGTGGACTGGATGCACTGCTGAGCGGTCCGACTGTCAGCTCGCTGGAAGAGCAAGCCGTACAAGCCGATCAGCGTGAACTGCAACACCTGCCCCTGGACTTGATCCAGCGCGGCAAGTACCAGCCACGCCGGGACATGGATCCTCAAGCGCTGGAAGAGCTGGCGCAGTCGATCAAGGCCCAGGGGGTGATGCAGCCGATCGTGGTTCGTCCGATCGGCAGCGGTCGCTTCGAAATCATCGCTGGCGAACGTCGCTGGCGCGCCAGCCAGCAGGCTGGCCAGGAAACAATCCCGGCAATGGTTCGCGATGTACCGGATGAAACCGCGATCGCCATGGCGCTGATCGAGAACATCCAGCGCGAAGACCTGAATCCGATTGAAGAAGCGGTGGCGCTGCAGCGATTGCAGCAGGAATTCCAGCTGACTCAGCAACAAGTGGCTGAAGCGGTGGGCAAATCCCGCGTGACCGTGGCCAACCTGCTACGCTTGATCGCGTTGCCGGAAGTCATCAAAACCATGTTGTCCCACGGTGACCTGGAAATGGGTCATGCGCGTGCTTTGCTTGGTTTGCCGGAAAATCAACAGGTTGAAGGGGCGCGACATGTTGTCGCACGGGGGCTGACGGTGCGCCAGACTGAAGCACTGGTTCGCCAGTGGTTGAGTGGCAAACAAGAACCTGCTGAACCGGTAAAGCCGGACCCGGATATCGCCCGACTCGAGCAGCGTCTGGCTGAGCGTTTAGGCTCTGCGGTGCAGATCCGCCACGGTAAAAAGGGGAAAGGGCAGTTGGTGATTGGGTACAACTCCCTCGATGAGCTTCAGGGTGTACTTGCACACATTCGTTGAAACATTTCCTCATGTAGCGTGCAGGTGGAAATCACTACCTGACAGTTGAATAGGGGCAGATCCGCCCCTATACTCTGCGCGCATTTTGTCGGCACAAATTATGCCAAGTTATTGAATTCTGGCAGCCGATCATTGGGGAGCAATAGTGATGGACAGCCGCACGCCAAACCGCTTGCCGTTCCATCGCCTGGCAGTTTTTCCGGTGTTAATGGCTCAATTTGTCGTTTTGCTGATTGCCGCTTTGGCGCTCTGGCAATGGCGTGGAGTCGTAGCCGGGTACTCAGGACTTTGCGGAGGCCTGATAGCCTTGCTGCCCAATGTTTATTTCGCTCACAGGGCATTTCGGTTTTCCGGCGCCCGAGCAGCTCAAGCCATCGTCCGGTCTTTTTATGCCGGCGAGGCGGGCAAACTGATTTTGACGGCAGTGCTCTTTGCATTGACGTTTGCAGGTGTGAAGCCATTGGCGCCCTTAGCTGTATTCGGCGTCTTCGTGTTGACCCAACTGGTCAGCTGGTTCGCGCCCCTGCTGATGAGAACAAGACTTTCGAGACCTTAGGGCGTTTGAGGCAACCATGGCAGCAGAATCCGCTTCGGGCTATATCCAGCACCACTTGATGAACCTGACCTTCGGTCAGCTACCTAACGGCGGCTGGGGCTTTGCCCACACCGCAGCAGAGGCCAAAGCAATGGGCTTCTGGGCTTTCCACGTCGATACCCTCGGCTGGTCGGTCGCGTTGGGCCTGATTTTCGTTCTCCTTTTCCGCATGGCGGCGAAGAAGGCGACTACCGGCGTACCTGGTGCTTTGCAGAACTTCGTTGAAGTATTGGTCGAATTCGTCGATGGCAGCGTGAAAGACAGCTTCCATGGCCGTAGCCCGGTGGTTGCACCACTGGCGCTGACCATCTTCGTCTGGGTGTTCATGATGAACGCCATCGACCTGGTACCGGTCGACTGGATCCCGCAACTGGCCGCGGCCATTTCCGGCAACCACGAGATCCCGTTCCGTGCCGTATCGACCACCGACCCGAACGCTACGCTGGCCATGGCCTTCTCGGTGTTCGCGCTGATCATTTTCTACAGCATCAAGATCAAGGGCATCGGCGGCTTCATCGGCGAATTGACCTTGCACCCGTTCGGCAGCAAGAACATTTTCCTTCAGGCTTTGCTGATCCCGGTGAACTTCCTGCTGGAGTTCGTGACACTGATCGCCAAGCCGATCTCCCTGGCTCTGCGTCTGTTCGGCAACATGTACGCCGGCGAGCTGGTCTTCATTCTGATTGCTGTGATGTTCGGCAGCGGTCTGCTCTGGCTTGGCGGCCTGGGCGTAGTTCTGCAGTGGGCGTGGGCTGTGTTCCACATCCTGATCATCACCCTGCAGGCGTTTATCTTCATGATGCTGACCATCGTTTACCTGTCGATGGCGCACGAAGAGAACCATTAAGACCAGTCTCGACTAGTCTGATGTCCCACTCGGTCAAACGAGTGGGTGCCCGAACAGGGCTATGAAACGATTTGTTTTACCGCTTTAAAATCTAAAAAACCTAAACCATACGACGTAAAAGTCGGGAGGAAAGATGGAAACTGTAGTTGGTCTAACCGCTATCGCTGTTGCACTGTTGATCGGCCTGGGCGCACTGGGTACCGCAATTGGTTTCGGCCTGTTGGGTGGCAAGTTCCTGGAAGGCGCAGCGCGTCAACCAGAAATGGTTCCAATGCTGCAAGTTAAAATGTTCATCGTTGCCGGTCTGCTCGACGCCGTAACCATGATCGGTGTTGGTATCGCTCTGTTCTTCACTTTCGCGAACCCATTCGTTGGTCAACTCGCTGGCTAATTACTCGAACCGTCGAGTAATTGGTGTGATGTGCAACGAACGAGCGAGGTGTTGGCGTGAACATTAATGCAACCCTGATTGGCCAGTCCGTTGCGTTCTTCATTTTTGTACTGTTTTGCATGAAGTTCGTGTGGCCTCCGGTCATCGCGGCTTTGCACGAACGTCAGAAGAAGATCGCGGATGGACTGGACGCTGCCGCCCGAGCAGCTCGCGACCTGGAGTTGGCCCAAGATAAAGCGGGTCAACAACTGCGCGAAGCTAAGGCTCAGGCAGCTGAAATCATTGAGCAAGCCAAGAAACGCGGTAACCAGATCGTTGATGAGGCTGTTGAAAAAGCCCGTATCGACGCTGACCGTGTGAAGGTTCAGGCTCAGGCCGAGATCGAGCAGGAACTGAACAGTGTCAAAGACGCGCTGCGTGCCCAATTGGGTGCTCTGGCCGTTGGCGGCGCCGAGAAGATCCTGGGTGCCACAATCGATCAAAACGCGCACGCGGAGCTGGTAAACAAACTGGCTGCTGAAATTTAAGCGAGGGCGATCATGGCAGAATTGACCACGTTGGCCCGACCTTACGCTAAGGCAGCCTTCGAGCACGCCCAGGCCCACCAGCAACTGGCCTCTTGGTCAGCCATGCTCGGCCTGGCTGCAGCAGTGTCGCAAGACGACACTATGCAGCGCGTGCTCAAGGCCCCGCGACTGACGAGCGCAAACAAGGCCGCCACGTTTATTGACGTGTGCGGCGACAAGTTTGATGCCAAGGCACAGAACTTCATTAACGTCGTTGCCGAAAACGACCGTCTCCCGCTGTTGCCGGAGATCGCCGCTCTGTTTGACCTGTACAAGGCCGAACAAGAGAAGTCGGTAGATGTTGAAGTCACCAGTGCTTTTGCATTGAACCAAGAACAGCAAGACAAACTCGCCAAGGTTCTCAGTGCACGACTCAACCGGGAAGTGCGCCTGCAAGTTGCGGAGGATGCCGCCCTTATTGGTGGTGTCATCATTCGCGCCGGCGACCTGGTAATCGATGGCTCGATTCGCGGCAAACTCGCGAATCTTGCCGAAGCATTGAAATCTTGAGTTTGAAGGGGCAGCAGAGCAATGCAGCAACTCAATCCTTCCGAAATAAGTGAAATTATCAAGGGCCGCATCGACAAGCTCGATGTGACCTCCCAAGCCCGTAACGAAGGCACTGTCGTCAGCGTGTCTGACGGTATCGTGCGGATTCACGGTCTGGCCGACGTCATGTACGGCGAGATGATCGAGTTTCCGGGCGGCGTCTTCGGTATGGCTCTCAACCTGGAGCAAGACTCCGTAGGTGCTGTTGTATTGGGCTCCTACCAGTCTCTGGCTGAAGGCATGAGCGCCAAGTGCACTGGCCGCATCCTCGAAGTTCCGGTTGGTAAGGAACTGCTGGGTCGCGTAGTCGACGCACTGGGTAACCCAGTTGACGGCAAAGGTCCGCTGAACAACACCGAGACCGATGCGGTCGAGAAAGTTGCTCCAGGCGTGATCTGGCGTAAGTCGGTAGACCAGCCTGTACAGACTGGCTACAAGGCTGTCGATGCCATGATCCCAGTCGGCCGTGGCCAGCGTGAGCTGATCATCGGTGACCGTCAGATCGGTAAAACCGCTCTGGCGATCGACGCGATCATCAACCAGAAAGACAGCGGCATTTTCTGCGTCTACGTAGCGATCGGTCAGAAACAATCGACCATCGCCAACGTTGTTCGCAAGCTGGAAGAAAACGGCGCACTGGCTAACACCATCGTCGTGGCTGCGAGCGCTTCGGAATCTGCAGCACTGCAATTCCTGGCACCGTACTCCGGTTGCACCATGGGTGAATTCTTCCGCGACCGCGGTGAAGACGCGCTGATCGTTTATGACGATCTGTCCAAGCAAGCAGTGGCTTACCGCCAGATTTCCCTGCTGCTGCGCCGTCCACCAGGCCGTGAAGCTTACCCAGGCGACGTGTTCTATCTCCACTCCCGTCTGCTGGAGCGCGCATCCCGCGTTTCGGAAGAATATGTAGAGAAGTTCACCAACGGCGCAGTGACCGGCAAAACCGGTTCCCTGACCGCACTGCCGATCATCGAAACCCAGGCTGGCGACGTTTCCGCGTTCGTTCCGACCAACGTGATTTCCATCACCGACGGTCAGATCTTCCTGGAATCGGCCATGTTCAACTCCGGGATCCGTCCTGCTGTGAACGCCGGTGTTTCGGTATCCCGTGTGGGTGGTGCCGCTCAGACCAAGATCATCAAGAAGCTCTCCGGTGGTATCCGTACCGCTCTGGCTCAGTACCGTGAACTGGCGGCATTCGCCCAGTTCGCTTCTGACCTGGACGAAGCGACCCGTAAGCAACTTGAGCATGGTCAGCGCGTTACCGAGCTGATGAAGCAGAAGCAATACGCACCAATGTCGATCGCTGACATGGCGCTGTCGCTGTATGCCGCTGAGCGTGGGTTCCTGACTGACGTTGAAATCGCCAAGATCGGCAGCTTCGAACAAGCGCTGATTGCTTTCTTCAACCGCGATCACGCCGATTTGATGGCGAAGATCAACGTGAAGGGTGACTTCAATGACGAAATCGACGCTGGCATGAAAGCCGGTATCGAGAAGTTCAAGGCCACCCAAACCTGGTAAGCCGCAGCGGGAGCCGCAAGGCTCCCGCTTGCTAACCTGATAGGTGTTACATGGCAGGCGCAAAAGAGATTCGCAGTAAGATTGCGAGCATCAAAAGCACGCAAAAGATTACCAGCGCCATGGAAAAAGTGGCGGTCAGTAAAATGCGCAAGGCACAAATGCGCATGGCTGCTAGCCGTCCTTATGCGGAGCGCATCCGCCAGGTTATTGGTCATTTGGCCAACGCTAACCCGGAATATCGCCATCCATTCATGATCGAGCGTGAAATCAAGCGCGTCGGTTACGTTGTGGTGAGCAGTGACCGTGGTCTGTGTGGTGGCTTGAACACCAACCTGTTCAAGGCCTTGGTCAAGGACATGGCGAAAAACCGTGAAAACGGCGTCGAGATCGATCTGTGTGTAGTGGGTAGCAAGGGTGCGGCTTTCTTCCGCAACTTCGGCGGTAACGTCGTAGCAGCTATCAGCCACCTGGGTGAAGAGCCATCGATCAATGATCTGATTGGCAGCGTCAAGGTGATGCTGGATGCCTACCTGGACGGCCGTATCGACCGTCTGAGCGTTGTGTCCAACAAGTTCATCAACACCATGACGCAACAGCCAACTGTGGAGCAATTGATTCCACTGGTGGCAACCCCGGATCAAGAACTCAAGCACCACTGGGACTATCTCTATGAACCGGATGCCAAAGAGCTGCTTGACGGCTTGATGGTCCGTTACGTGGAGTCGCAGGTCTACCAGGCGGTGGTCGAGAACAACGCGGCCGAACAAGCTGCGCGGATGATCGCGATGAAGAACGCTACCGACAACGCCGGTGATTTGATCAGCGATTTGCAGCTGATCTACAACAAGGCGCGTCAGGCTGCGATCACCCAAGAGATCTCGGAAATCGTCGGCGGCGCTGCCGCGGTTTAACGGTTCAAATATTCAGAGGATCCAGCTATGAGTAGCGGACGTATCGTTCAAATCATCGGCGCCGTTATCGACGTGGAATTTCCACGCGACAGCGTACCGAGCATCTACAACGCGCTTAAAGTTGTAAGCGCGGCCGAAACCACTCTGGAAGTTCAGCAACAGCTGGGCGACGGCGTGGTTCGTACCATTGCGATGGGTTCCACCGAAGGCTTGAAGCGCGGTCTGGAAGTCACCGACTCTGGCGCAGCCATCTCCGTACCGGTCGGTAAAGCGACTCTGGGCCGGATCATGGACGTGCTGGGTAACCCGATCGACGAAGCTGGCCCGATTGACACCGAAGAGCGCTGGGGCATTCACCGTCCTGCGCCAACCTTCGCTGAACAAGCTGGCGGCAACGACCTGCTGGAAACCGGCATCAAGGTTATCGACCTGGTTTGCCCGTTCGCCAAGGGCGGTAAAGTCGGTCTGTTCGGTGGTGCCGGTGTAGGCAAAACCGTAAACATGATGGAACTGATCCGTAACATCGCCATCGAGCACAGCGGTTATTCTGTGTTCGCCGGTGTGGGTGAGCGTACTCGTGAGGGTAACGACTTCTACCACGAGATGAAGGACTCCAACGTTCTGGACAAAGTGGCACTGGTTTACGGTCAGATGAACGAGCCGCCGGGTAACCGTCTGCGCGTAGCTCTGACTGGCCTGACCATGGCCGAGAAGTTCCGTGACGAAGGTAACGACGTTCTGCTGTTCGTCGACAACATCTATCGTTACACCCTGGCCGGTACTGAAGTATCCGCACTGCTGGGCCGTATGCCTTCCGCAGTAGGTTACCAGCCGACCCTGGCCGAAGAGATGGGTACTCTGCAAGAGCGTATCACTTCGACCAAAAACGGTTCGATCACCTCGATCCAAGCGGTATACGTACCTGCGGATGACTTGACTGACCCGTCGCCAGCGACCACCTTTGCCCACTTGGACGCCACCGTCGTTCTGTCCCGTGACATCGCCTCCCTGGGTATCTACCCAGCGGTCGATCCACTCGACTCGACTTCGCGCCAGCTGGACCCGAACGTGATCGGTCAGGACCACTACGACACCGCTCGCGGCGTACAGTATGTTCTGCAGCGTTACAAAGAACTGAAGGACATCATTGCGATCCTGGGTATGGACGAGCTGTCGGAAGCCGACAAGCAGTTGGTAAACCGTGCTCGTAAGATCCAGCGCTTCTTGTCGCAACCGTTCTTCGTGGCTGAAGTCTTCACCGGTGCTTCGGGTAAATACGTTTCCCTGAAAGACACCATTGCTGGCTTCAAAGGCATCCTCAACGGTGACTACGACCACCTGCCAGAACAAGCGTTCTACATGGTCGGCGGCATCGAAGAAGCGATCGAGAAAGCCAAGAAACTGTAATCCCGGCGCCCGGCAACGGGCGCTAATTTAGGTTGAGGCAATCAGATGGCTATGACAGTCCATTGCGATATCGTCAGCGCGGAAGGGGAAATCTTTTCCGGCCTGGTCGAGATGGTGATTGCGCACGGTGCACTGGGTGATCTTGGTATCGCCCTGGGTCACGCGCCGCTGATCACGAATCTCAAGCCAGGTCCTATCCGCCTGATCAAGCAGGGCGGGGAAACCGAGGTGTTTTACATCTCCGGTGGTTTCCTCGAGGTTCAGCCGAACATGGTCAAGGTTCTTGCCGACACTGTGCAACGTGCCGCCGACCTGGATGAAGCCTCCGCTCAGGAAGCCGTTAAGGCTGCCGAGAAGGCCTTGCATGAACGTGGCGCAGAATTCGATTACGGTTCTGCTGCCGCACGTCTGGCCGAGGCGACAGCTCAGCTGCGCACCGTCCAGCAGATCCGCAAGAAGTTCGGCGGTTAATCCGTCATCGACTTGTTGTGCGATTGATTAAAAAGGGTAGCCTCGGCTACCCTTTTTTCTTTTCCGACTTTCATAACCCGGTCGCAGTTGCTGACCACCCAGGATTGGTAGCCAGTCATGTCTCTAGAAATCGTTATCCTCGCTGCTGGCCAAGGCACTCGCATGCGTTCGGCATTGCCCAAGGTCTTGCACCCGATTGCCGGCAACTCGATGCTCGGCCATGTTATCCACAGCGCCCGCCAACTTGATCCACAGCGCATACACGTGGTGATCGGTCATGGTGCGGATACGGTGCGTGAGCGTCTGGCGGCTGATGATCTGAATTTCGTCCTGCAGGACAAACAGCTGGGCACCGGTCATGCGGTGGCTCAGGCCGTACCGTTCATCAAATCCGATACCGTGCTGATTCTCTACGGTGACGTGCCACTGATTGAAGTTGAAACGCTGCAACGTCTACTGAAGAAAGTGGCGCCACAGCAATTGGGGCTGCTGACTGTCGAGCTGGACGACCCGACCGGCTACGGCCGCATCGTCCGTGACGCCTCCGGCAAGGTGACCGCTATCGTTGAGCAGAAAGACGCCAACGAAACCGAGCGCGCAATCACCGAGGGCAATACCGGTATTCTGGCGATGCCTTTCGAAGGTCTGGCCGGCTGGATGAGTCGACTCTCCAATAACAATGCCCAGGGCGAGTACTACCTGACCGACGTGATCGCCATGGCGGTCAGCGATGGCCTGGTGGTAGCGACCGAGCAACCCCACGACGCCATGGAAGTGCAAGGCGCCAACGACCGCCAGCAGCTTTCCGAGCTTGAGCGTCACTATCAACTGCGCGCCGGCCGTCGTTTGATGGCTCAGGGCGTGACCCTGCGCGACCCGGCTCGGTTTGATGTACGGGGTGAAGTCACCGTCGGCCGCGACGTGCTGATTGATATCAACGTGATCCTCGAAGGTAAGGTGGTTATCGAAGATGACGTGGTGATCGGTCCGAACTGCGTGATCAAGGACAGCACCCTGCGCAAAGGCGTGGTGATCAAGGCCAACAGCCACATCGAAGGCGCGGTTCTCGGTGAGGGCAGCGATGCCGGTCCATTCGCGCGTTTGCGTCCGGGGACGGTGCTGGAGGCACGCGCCCATGTGGGTAACTTCGTTGAGCTGAAAAACGCTCATTTGGGCGAAGGGGCCAAGGCCGGCCACCTGACTTACCTGGGCGATGCCGAGGTCGGCGCACGCACCAACATCGGTGCTGGCACCATCACGTGTAACTACGATGGCGCCAATAAGTGGAAAACCGTGCTGGGTGAAGATGTGTTCATTGGTTCCAACAACTCGTTGGTGGCGCCTGTGGATATCTCTAGTGGGGCAACCACCGCAGCGGGATCGACCATTACGCAGAATGTGGATAACGCACAGTTGGCCGTGGGCCGTGCGCGTCAAAAGAACATCGATGGCTGGAAACGGCCGGCGAAAGTTAAGAAGACCTGAGTTATCCACAGCTCCCCCTGTAGGAGCGAGCTTGCTCGCGAAGGATTTCACCGATAACGCATTTTTCCAGACAACACGCGTCATCGTTCACATCCTTCGCGAGCAAGCTCGCTCCTACACCCTACAAAGTTATCCACAGTTCTTTTTATCGCCTCCTGCTTGACGAAGTTTCGCCGATAGGTTTTGATTGCTTCCGTTATCTTTCGAATCGAAACTTACGTGCTCATGTCAAAACGCAACACACCTCAGCGTCGTCACAACATCCTCGCCCTGCTCAATGAACAGGGCGAAGTCAGTGTGGACGAGCTGGCCAAGCGCTTTGAAACGTCGGAAGTTACGATTCGAAAGGATCTTGCGGCGTTGGAAAGCAACGGCTTATTGCTGCGTCGTTACGGTGGGGCGATCACCATGCCTCAGGAATTGGTAGCCGACCTCGGTCAGCCGGTCTCCAAATATAAGCAGGCCATCGCTCGCGCCGCCGTCACGCGGATTCGTGAGCATGCGCGGATCATCATCGACAGCGGCAGCACCACCGCAGCGATGATCCCGCAGCTTGGCCAACAACCGGGTCTGGTGGTGATGACCAACTCCCTTAATGTCGCCAACGCCTTGATCGAACTCGAACACGAGCCCGTGCTGTTGATGACCGGCGGAACCTGGGACCCCCATTCCGAGTCCTTTCAGGGGCAGGTGGCCGAGCAGGTACTACGCTCTTACGACTTTGATCAGTTGTTTATCGGCGCCGATGGCATCGACCTGGTGCGCGGTACTACCACCTTCAACGAATTACTGGGGCTGAGCCGGGTCATGGCGGAAGTCGCCCGCGAAGTGATCGTCATGGTGGAGGCCGACAAGATCGGCCGCAAGATTCCCAACCTGGAGCTGCCTTGGAGCAGCGTCCATACCCTTATTACCGATGATCGCCTGCCGCTCGAGGCACGGGATCAGATTCAGGCCCGCGGTATCACATTGATTTGCGCGGCTATCAGTCAGGAGAAATAGCATGTGTGGAATTGTCGGAGCGGTCGCAGAACGTAACATCACCGCCATCCTGCTCGAAGGTCTGAAGCGGCTCGAATACCGTGGTTATGACAGCGCGGGCGTGGCGATCCTCAGCAACGACGCAACGCTTGAACGCGTGCGTCGCCCAGGCAAAGTCAGCGAGCTGGAACAGGCGCTGGCCGCAGCGCCGTTGTCCGGTCGCCTCGGTATCGCCCACACCCGTTGGGCCACTCACGGCGCCCCGTCAGAGCGCAACGCGCACCCGCATTTTTCCGGTGATCTGGCGGTAGTCCACAACGGCATCATCGAGAACCACGAAGCCCTGCGCGAACAACTGATCGCCTTGGGTTATGTGTTCACCTCGGACACCGACACGGAAGTCATCGCCCACCTTCTGGATCACAAACTCAAGGACTTGCGTGATTTGACCGTGGCCCTCAAGGCTACCGTTAAAGAATTGCACGGTGCTTACGGCTTGGCCGTGATCAGCGCTCAGCAACCGGATCGTCTGGTTGCCGCACGCAGTGGCAGCCCTCTGGTGATTGGTCTGGGGCTGGGGGAAAATTTCCTCGCTTCCGACCAGTTGGCCCTGCGCCAGGTCACTGACCGATTCATGTACCTTGAAGAAGGTGACATCGCCGAAATTCGCCGGGATAGCGTTCAAATCTGGGACGTCAATGGCGAACAGGTCGAGCGCGAAGCGGTGCAGTACCGTGACGGTGCCGAAGCCGCGGACAAGGGCGAATTCCGCCACTTCATGCTTAAGGAGATCCACGAGCAACCCGCTGTGGTGCAACGCACCCTGGAAGGTCGCCTGAGCCCGAACGGCGTGCTGGTGCAGGCTTTCGGTCCACAGGCAGCCGAGCTGTTTGCCAAAGTGCGTAACGTGCAGATCGTTGCTTGCGGCACCAGTTACCACGCCGGCATGGTTGCCCGTTACTGGCTCGAAGAACTGGCCGGCATTCCTTGCCAGGTCGAAGTCGCCAGCGAATTCCGCTACCGCAAAGTCGTCGTGCAGGCTGATACCTTGTTCGTGACCATTTCCCAGTCCGGCGAAACCGCCGACACCCTGGCAGCGCTGCGCAACGCTAAAGAGTTGGGCTACCTCGCCAGCCTGGCAATCTGCAACGTGGGCATCAGCTCGCTGGTGCGTGAATCCGACCTGACCCTGCTGACACAGGCGGGTCGTGAAATCGGCGTGGCCTCGACCAAAGCCTTCACCACTCAATTGGTCGGCCTGCTGTTGTTGACCCTGTCCCTGGGTCAAGTTCGCGGTACATTGGCCAAAGGCGTCGAAGCCACCCTGGTCGAAGAATTGCGTCGTCTGCCAACCCGCCTGGGTGAAGCCTTGGCGATGGACGGCACCGTCGAGAAAATCGCCGAGCTGTTCGCCGAGAAGAGCCACACCCTGTTCCTCGGTCGCGGTGCGCAATTCCCGGTGGCGATGGAAGGGGCACTCAAGCTCAAGGAAATCTCCTACATCCATGCCGAAGCCTACCCGGCCGGCGAGCTGAAACACGGCCCGTTGGCGCTTGTGGATAACGACATGCCGGTGGTAACTGTGGCGCCGAACAACGAGCTGCTGGAGAAGCTGAAGTCCAACCTCCAGGAAGTCCGCGCCCGTGGCGGCGAGCTGATCGTCTTCGCCGACGAGCAGGCCGGCATGACCAATGGCGAAGGCACGCATGTTGTGAACATGCCGCACATCCACGACATCCTGTCGCCGATCCTCTACACCATTCCGCTGCAGTTGCTCTCGTACTACGTGGCCGTATTGAAAGGCACCGACGTCGATCAACCGCGCAACCTGGCGAAGTCGGTGACGGTGGAATAAGTTATCCACAGGTCGCGTAAACGCTAAGAGATCGCAGCCTTCGGCAGCTCCTACAGAGCTGCCGGAGGCTGCGATCTTTTGATTTTTGAATGAGGGCACGCCCATGGACCGTTTCCAGGAAATGCAGGTGTTCGCTGCCGTCGCCCAAGAGCAGGGCTTCTCGGCGGCGGCGCGGCGTTTGGGCATGTCGGCGGCCAGCGTCACCCGAGCGGTGGCAGCGCTCGAGAAGCGCATCGGTACACTGCTGCTGACGCGCACGACGCGCAGCGTGCATTTGAGCGAAGCGGGCCAGCGTTATCTCGAAGACTGTCGGCGGATTCTCTCTGAGGTGCAGGAAGCGGAGGATTCGGCCGCAGGCAGCCACGCTCATCCTCGTGGGCAACTGACGATCACCGCGCCGGTGTTGTTCGGTGAACTGTTTATCACCCCATTGATGGTGGATTACCTGACTCAATTCCCTGAAGTCAGCATCAATGGTTTGCTGGTTGACCGAGTGGTGAGCATGGTCGAGGAGGGCATCGATGTGGCGGTGCGCATCGGTGAGCTACCTGACAGCAATCAGCATGGGATTTATGTCGGTGAAGTGCGACGGGTGGTCTGTGGGTCGCCGGGATTTCTGGCGGTCCACGGGCGGCCTCGACATCCGCAGGATCTGGCGCAGGCTCCGGTTATTGCGACGTCTTCCATCGGTCAGCTGAGAACCTGGCCATTTCTGGAGGCGGGGGAGCCACTGAGCGTTCGACCAGAACCGCGTCTGGTGGTGACGGCAAATCAGGCGGCCATCACTGCGGCGTGCCTCGGGCTGGGATTCACTCGGGTCCTGTCTTATCAGGTGGCGAGCAAAGTTGCGGCCGGCGAGTTGGAGATCATCCTGGCTGACTTCGAACTGCCGCCATTGCCCATCCATGTGGTGTACCAGGGCGGGCGCAAGGCGGCGGCGCGGATTCGCAGTTTTGTAGACTTTGCAGTGAAGGTGCTACGGGAACATCCGGATTTGCAAGGCTGACGTTTATTGCGCTGGTTGAAATAATGGATTGCGTTTGCTGGTTATTCTGTTGTTTTGGTGATGGGTGGATCATGGCGCTTATCGGTACTGTGACCTTTTGACAGCATCCCAACTCAGCGGAGTCGACCATGCAAGCGATCAAACTCTACAACTTCCCACGTTCCGGTCACTCCCATCGTGTGGAGCTTATGTTGTCGCTGCTGCAACTGCCGACCGAATTGATCTTCGTCGATCTGGCCAAGGGCGAGCACAAACAGCCAGAATTCCTGGCGATCAATGCTTTTGGTCAGGTGCCGGTTATTGATGATCAAGGCGTAGTGCTGGCGGATTCCAACGCAATTTTGGTTTATCTGGCGCAAAAATACGGCAACGGTCGCTGGCTGCCAGCCGATCCGGTGGGTGCCGCCAAGGTTCAACGCTGGTTGTCGGTCGCCGCGGGTCCGATTGCCTTTGGCCCTGCCAGAGCACGGCTGATCACTGTGTTTGGGGGGCCTTATAACGCTGAAGAAGTGATTGCGTATTCACACGCCTTGCTCAAGGTGATCGATCACGAACTGGCCAATACGGCTTATCTGACCGGCAGCGAGCCGACCATCGCCGACGTCGCGGCCTACAGCTACATCGCCCATGCGCCGGAAGGCAATGTGTCGCTTGAGGACTACGCCAATATTCGGGCGTGGCTGGCGCGCATCGAAGCCTTGCCAGGGTTTATCGGCATGCCGCGTACCGTCGCCGGCCTGCAAAAAACTGCCTGATGCTGACGGCCCGATATCGTCGGGCCGTTCACACTGCGCGAATGGCGCAGGGGAGACGCCGTTATGGACCATTCACCTTGGCACGCTGGCGAAAAACAACTGCAGGCACACGTAGGTGTTGCCGAGCGCATGGAGGTGCTCGGTCGTAGGGCCATTCGCCGTGAAATGCCGGACCAGCATCGCCAGTTCTATGAGCAATTGCCGTTCATCCTGTACGGCGCGGTGGATGCGGATGGCAATCCATGGGCCAGTATTCTTGAAGGGCCGCCAGGCTTTGCTCAATCGCCCGAGGCCGGTTTGCTGCAATTCAATCGCCTGCCAGGCGCCGATGACCCTGCGCAATTGACGGAGGGAGCGGCGATCGGTCTGTTGGGAATCGAACTGCACACGCGCCGCCGTAACCGCCTCAACGGGCGAGTAGGCGCTCTGACGGCGAGCGGTTTCGGCGTGACGGTGGAGCAGTCTTTCGGCAATTGCCCGCAATATATCCAGCTACGCCAGTTTCGCTCGGTGCCACTGGCGGATCCAGAGACACGCCTCACGCAGCACCTTAGTGAATTGGATGATGCCGCCCGGTCGATGATCGCCGGAGCCGACACCTTGTTTGTCGCCAGTTACGTGGACGTCGATGGCCAGCGTTCGGTGGACGTTTCACACCGTGGCGGTCAAGTCGGGTTCGTACAGGTAGAAGGTAATCGCCTGACCATTCCGGATTTTGCCGGCAACCTGTTCTTCAACACGTTAGGCAACCTGCTGCTCAATCCTCGGGCCGGTTTGCTGTTTATCGATTTCAATTCGGGCGACCTGCTGCACCTCAGCGGTCGCACCGAAGTCATCCTTGAAGGCCCACAAGTCGAAGCGTTTCAAGGGGCTGAGCGCTTGTGGACGTTAGAGGTAGAGCGCGTGGTGCGTCGGCCCGCCGCCCTTGGTTTGCGTTGGCGCTTCGATGGCATGTCACCGACCAGTTTGCTCACCGGAACCTGGGAACAGGCCAACGCCCGGCTGCAAGCTAAAGCGTTGGGCGATCAATGGCGGCCACTGCGGGTGGTGCGCATCGAAGCGGAAAGCCACAACATCCGCTCGATCTATCTGGAGCCTGCCGATGGTGCCGGGATGCCAGTGTTTCAGGCCGGGCAGCATTTGCCGTTGCGGTTCAACATTGGCGGCGATGTGCATATCCGCACTTACAGTTTATCGAGCGCACCCTCGGATGATTTTTTCCGTATCAGTGTGAAGCGTGAAGGGCTTGTGTCTTCGCACCTGCATCAACGGGTTCGCGTGGGTGATTTATTGGAAGCCCGGGCGCCTCAAGGGCACTTCACCGTGGCGCCGCATGAACGTCGACCGCTGGTGTTGTTGGCGGCGGGTGTAGGCATTACGCCGCTGCTGTCGATGGTGCGAGAGGTGGTGTATCAAGGCCTGCGCACCCGGTACATTCGGCCTACCTGGTTTTTCCAGAGTTCGCGCACGCTGGCCGACCAGGCATTCCGTCCTGAACTGGATCGCCTGATCGAGGGCGCCGGTGGCGCAGTGAGAGTGCTGCGTTTACTTAGTCAGCCGGAGCCCGGGGTGCTGGAGGGCGAAGATTTCGACCTGACCGGACGCATCGACACTGCATTGCTCAAGATCATTCTTGAAGTCGAGGACTACGACCAGCTGGATTTTGTCCTCTGTGGCCCGGGAAGTTTTACCCAAGGGCTGTACGACAGCCTTCGGGAGTTCGACATCCGTGATTCACGGATTCACGCCGAAACCTTCGGGCCATCAACCTTGCATCGGCAGCCTGATCCCGATGCGGTGGTAATCGAGCAGCCCCCGGCCGCAACTAGTTCAGTGCCGGTTGTATTCGAGCGCTCGGCCAAAGAAGCTCGCTGGCAACCCGACGGCGGCAGTTTGCTGGAGTTGGCGGAAAGCCGTGGATTGCGCCCGGAATTCAGTTGTCGCGGCGGTTCCTGCGGAACCTGCAAGACTCGCTTGATCAGCGGCCAGGTGAATTATCCACAGCCTCCAGCGGACGTGCCGGACGACGGATATGTCCTGATTTGTTGTGCGATTCCGGCGCAGGGGTCGCAGCCTTTGGTACTCGACCTGTAGCAGCTGCCGAGCCTGCGAGGCTGCGTCCGGCTGCGAAGCAGTCGTAAAATCATACCTCGCGGTGTTTCAGATAACCTGCGCACTCAGAATTTACGACTGCTTCGCAGCCGGACGCAGCCTCGCAGGCTCGGCAGCTGCTACAAGGATCTGATTCGGCTTAAGGATTTTTATGGGTTTTTTCGTTCGTCTGTCGGCATTGCTGGCGGTGTTAGTACTGCTCAACGGATGCGAACGACAGGACGCGCCGCCGCTCGATCAGCAGCTCTACGTCTGGCAACGTCAATGGACCTCGGCTCACGAAGCCGCGCTCAAGGACAGTCGCGCTGACTTTTCGACCCTGCGGGTACTGGCCTTGCAGGCATTCCCGCAGGCCGGTTGGCGCCGGGCGCGGATCGACCCGGCATTACTCAAGCGTGACGGCCGTCCGCTGATTGCGGTGATTCGCCTCGATGGCCAGCTCAAATCGCTGGATCAGGACGATGTCACTGCGCAGATTCAGCAGGTGCTCAGTGATTGGCAAGGGCAGGGGCTCATCCTCTCCGGCGTGGAAATTGACCACGATGCGGGTAGTGCTCGGCTACCGGCTTACCGCGAATTTCTTACACACTTGCGCACCGTCCTGCCGGCTTCGATGCCGCTGAGCATTACTGCATTGCCGGCCTGGCTCGACAGTCCCGAATTGCCGACGCTGTTATCCACAGTCGACAGTAGCGTGTTGCAGGTGCACGCGGTGAGCGATCCGCGTCGGGGCTTGTTTGATGCAGACCAGGCCAGAAAATGGGTTAAGGCCTGGAGCCGCAATACTTCGAAACCCTTTTATTTGGCGCTGCCGGCCTATGGCGTCGCGTTGTTACCGGGTGCCGGCGACGCTCCCATTGTGGAGAGCGAAGCGCCCCTTGAGCGTGGCGGACAGCGCCGGGAATTAATGGCTGACCCGCAGCAATTGAGCACGCTCGGCGCCGAGTTGCGCAATGATCCGCCGGCACATCTGGCCGGCCTGATTTGGTTTCGGCTGCCGTTGGCCAATGATCGCCGGGCGTGGAGCCTGACGACCCTGCGCGCGGTCGCTCGGGGCGATGCGCTGGACAGCCGCCTGACGTTGCAGCTCTCGGCGAAGGAAGGCCTGTTTGATATCAGCATCAGCAACCAGGGCAATCTCGACACTGCATGGCCCGAGCGTCTGACCCTCGCGGTCCAGAGCTGCGAGGGCGCCGATGCCCTGGCGGGTTATGCGTTGCAACAAACCCCGGATCTGCTTACCTTCACCCGCCTGCGCGACGGCCGCCTGCCGGCTGGCGGGCAGCGCGCCATCGGTTGGGCGCGCTGCGCACATATTGATCAAGGAGGTTCGAATGTTCACCCGTAACTGGCCCCGTCATGTGCTCTGCCTGAGCCTCAGCTTGCCGCTGGGTTCGGCGTTGGCCTGCGGGCCGGATTTCCCCATGCGTCTGCTCGACAATCGAGGTCAGTCGCTGGCGGAGCTGCCGGAGGGCAACTTCAATGTCGAGGTCAATCGCCTCGGGCATGCCATCGCCGGCTTGAAAAACATCACCCAAGCCGCCTACAGCATGGAAGCTCCCGACTACGCAGAACAGCGCAGCAACGCCGAGCAGGTCGGCTTGACGGCTGAGCAGCAAGCGCTGGTGAAACAGCTGCGCAGCCTGACTGACGCCCATCAAGTCGAGACTCAGGCTGCGAATTTGCCAGCGGAGCTCAAGCTTTATCTGGCGGGTGCCGTGGCGTTTGCTGCCGGTGATTATGGGCTGGCGACCGAGTACTTCCAGAAGGTGCTGACGTTGCCGGCAGATCAACGCGCATTGCGCAGCACCTGGGCCGCTTACTCGTTGGGCCGGGCGCTGTTTGCCATGAGTTCCGAAGCGGACGCTGGCCCCGACTTGCTGGATCAGTCTCGCAAAGCCTTTGAGCAGACTCGCCAGCTGAGCATCGAAGGCTTCAGCGACCCATTGGAACTGGGCGTCGCCAGCCTTGGCGAAGAGGCTCGCGTTGCACGCACCGCTGGCGACTGGAACAGCGCCATCGAACTCTACGCCACGCAAAATCTTCATGGTTCGGCGGTGGGCTACACCTCGCTGAAGCTGTTGATGGCCGATCTGGCAGCGATGCCTGAGGATCAACTGGCCGTTCTGCTCAAGGGCAAACCGGTGCAGCAACTCGTCACCGCGTCGTTGATCAGTCGGCTGGGCTGGTCATTTGGTGAACAACCACCGAACGAATTGAAACTGATCACACAGCTGCAAAACAGCACACGCGGTAGCCTGGATAATGCTGACCGTCTGGCGGCGGTGAATTATCAACAGGGCGACTACGCCAGCGCCAAAGCATTTCTTGAACACGCGGGCGACGGCGGTCTGGCGTGGTGGCTACGGGCAAAACTGGCGATGCGTGACGGCGATAAAATCGCCGCCGCCGCAGCGTATGCCAAGGCTGCCCAGGCCTTCCCGCAGAATGAGTCGTGGGGTGAGCGACGGACGCCAGAGTGGGATTTCGAAACGGTGCAGCCCAAGTGCCGGGTCGAGGGTGAAAGCGCGATCCTCGCCCTGCAGCGCGGTGATTACCTGCAAGCGTTCGATCAGCTTTACCGCAGCAACGGCATCTACTGGTTCGACGCGGCCACCGTCGCCGAACGGGTGCTGACTGTCGATGAACTCAAGCACTACGTCGACACCCAGGTGCCGGCACCGCCACCGCTGACTCAGCAGGAGCGGGATAACTACGTGCCATTGCCGGTGGCGGCGAAATTGCGCGATTTACTCGGGCGTAGGTTGCTACGAGAAGAACGCTATGACGAAGCGCCGCCATACTTCGACAGCGTCGAGATGCAACATAAAGCCAGGTGGTACGGGCAGTTGCGCAACGATGCCGAATCGAAATGGTGGCCGACCAAACGAGCATTCGCTTACTACTACGCCGCAACATTAGCCCGTTTCGACGGGATGGAATTGTTGGGTTATGAGATGGCGCCGGATTACGCGACCTTGGGTGGTAATTACAGTCTTGAAACTCCCGAACTCAAGGTCGGACCGCTGATAGCTGCGGATGAAGTGCAGCGCCAGCACGCCACCGTGGCGCAACCCGACGAGCGTTTTCATTACCGTTTTGTGGCCACAGCCCTGGCGAGCAAGGCTGCCGATCATCTACCCCACAGCAGTCAAGCTTTTGCTTCGGTGCTGTGCAAGGCTTCGTCATGGGGGACCAGTCTGCAAGAACAAAGCGCGTTTTATCGTCGTTATGTCGAGGAAGGCCCCTACGTGGTCTGGGCTGGCGATTTCGGTCATCAATGCCAGGAACCGGACTTTCGGAACACCGACAAGCGCTATGTGACCCAAGTCACCGACGCCGTGCGATCGCAACTGCGGCCCTACAAGCAGCCGTTGCAGTTCGGCGCAGTGATCATGATCACGGCAGCGGCTTTGTTGCTGATCAACCGACGCCGGAAAAAAGTGCAGTAAGGCTCACGCCTGTTGAACAAACGTCAGCCGCACCGCGAAACCAATCAACAGGCTACCGAACAACCACTGCTGCAAGCGTTGGGCCGAGGGACTGCGTTGCAGCCAGCGGCCAAGTGCTGCGCCTACCAATGCATACGCACTGTCGAACAACAATCCAACGCCAACCAGCACCACGCCCAGGGTCGCGAATTGCGTGAGCACCGGCCCCGCGTGCGGATCGATGAACTGCGGCAGCAGCACCGAGCAGAACAGCAGCGCTTTCGGGTTGAGCAGGTTGGTCAGCAAACCGCGCTGGATCGCTTCGCGCCAGTGAGGTTTGCCGGTAGTGGCTTCGGCGTTGTTCAGAGTTGGCAGCAGCGTGGTTCGCAGGCATTGAATGCCGATCCACAGCAGGTACGCGGCACCGGCCAGACGCACCACGTCGAAGGTCCAGGGCGCAGCTTTGAACAACGCCGCGAGCCCCAACGCCGCCAATGCCACATGACAACCACGCGCAATGCCCAGACCCACCGCAGTCGCCAGCGCAGCACCTTTGCCCCGGCGGGCGCCGGTCTGCAACAGCAGAATCATGTCTGGGCCCGGCAACAGGTAGACCACCGCCAACGCCATGAAAAACAGCCAGAGTCCCGCCATGTCGCACCCCATTCGTTGTCGATTCGGTGCGGTCAGTCTAGGGCTGAGGGGCGGGGCAGGTGGTTGCGTAGTTCGCTTCTAAACCATACTTGATTGGCATAATCTTCTACAAATCTGCATCACTACCATCAGGATCTGCCAAACGATGAAACTGGACGCCTACGACCGAAAAATTCTTGCGGCGCTGCAACGGGACGGTCGCCTGAGCAACGTGCAATTGGCTGAGGAGATTGGTCTGTCTGCCTCGCCGTGTTTGCGCCGGGTGCGGATGCTTGAAGACGCCGGGGTGATTCGCGGCTATCAGGCTAACCTGGATCGCGATGAAGTCGGGCTGGGTCTGACCGTGTTTGTCGGGGTCAAGGTTGAACGCCACAACGATGAACAGGCGGAAGCCTTCCGCCTGGCGGTGACGGCGCTGCCCGAAGTGATTTCGGCGTTTCTGGTGTCAGGAGAATCGGATTTTTTGCTGCAAGTGGTGGTGCCGGATTTGCGCGCCTATGACCGATTTCTCACGGGGCGCTTGTTGAAGCTGCCGGGTGTGAGTGACATTCGTAGCAACTTTGCGATTCATACGGTGAAGACGCCGGGGGCTTTGCCGTTGGAGCACTTGCCAACTTGAAATCAAAAGATCGCAGCCTTCGGCAGCTCCTACAGTTGTACACATATCTTTGTAGGAGCTGCCGAAGGCTGCGATCTTTTGATCTTTCTACATCTGCGTCGCCATCCCTTCCACATTCATCGCCGCCTGGCGCAAAGCCTCGGAGCGGGTCGGGTGTGGGTGGCAGGTCAGGGCGATGTCCTCGGCGGAGGCGCTGAATTCCATGGCCACGCAATACTCGCCGATCATTTCACTGACGCTGGGGCCCACCAGGTGCACGCCGAGAATTTCGTCGGTGCGCTCATCGGCCAATACTTTGGCGAAGCCTTCCGTTTCGTGGTTGATCTTCGCCCGGCTGTTGGCGGTGAAGGGAAACTTGCCAACCTTGTACGCACGACCTTCGGCCTTGAGTTGTTCTTCCGTCTTGCCGACGCTGGCTAGCTCGGGTTTGGTGTAGATCACGTTAGGGATCAGGTCGTAATTGACCTCACCGGCTTTGCCGACGATTTGTTCAACACAGGCCATGGCTTCGTCTTCGGCCTTGTGGGCGAGCATCGGTCCTGAAGTGACGTCGCCGATGACCCACACACCAGCCGCTTCGGTGCGATGCCCCTTGTTGGCCAGCATGCCGCGTTTGTCCGTGGCGAGGCCGACGTTTTCCAACCCCAGGCCTTGGGTGTAAGGCCGACGTCCGATGGACACCAACACGTAATCGGCTTCGAGCACCTCGGCGGTGCCACCGGTTGCAGGTTCGATGCTGAGCTGGACGCCGGCGGCGGACGTCGTGGCGCGGGTCACTTTAGAACTCAACTTGAAGCTGATGCCTTGCTTGCTCAAAGCGCGCTGTAGGGTTTTGCCCGCTTCGGAATCGACACCCGGGCAGATCCGGTCAAGAAACTCGACGACCGTCACTTGAGCCCCCAAACGCCGCCACACCGAGCCCAATTCCAGGCCGATCACCCCGGCACCAATCACCACCAGGTGTTTCGGCACTTGTGCCAGCGACAGCGCGCCCGTGGAGTCGAGGATGCGTTTGTTATCGATCTCCACACCGGGCAGGGGAGTGGGCTCGGAGCCCGTGGCAATGATGATGTCCTTGGCGCTCAGCTCGGTCTTGCCGCCCAGGCTGTCGGTTACCGTGACTTTACCCGGCCCGTCGATATGGCCCCAGCCCTTGATCCAGTCGACCTTGTTTTTGCGAAACAGAAACTCGATGCCTTTGGTCAGCCCGCTGACGCTTTCATCCTTCTCTTTCATCATTTGGACGAGGTTGAGGGTAGGTTTGACTTCAATCCCCAGGTTGGCGAATTCCGTACCCATGGCCGCGTCGTAGAGTTCGGAGGCGTGCAGCAGCGCCTTGGACGGCATGCAACCGACATTCAGGCAGGTGCCGCCGAGTGTGGCGCGTCCTTCCACGCAAGCCGCTTTCAGGCCCAACTGGCCGGCGTGGATGGCTGCGTTGTAACCACCGGGGCCTGCGCCCAGTATCACGACGTCGTAGGTACTCATGGCGTTACTCCTGGAGTGAAAGGGAATCGGGCCGGGTCAATGCAGTCCTTCGATAAAAATTACGAACATAATATGTGCGTTCTGAAGCATTTCGGTCAAGGCTTCAGGTAAGCGACAGGTTCAGCGCCTTTAGATAGAGCTTTTTTAGTACAAAAATTTCACTGCTTTCGTTATATCGTAACGAACTGTGCTGTGAGCAACGATAAACACTGGGGTGGTATGCAAGTCGATCTCGATGTCGATGGGACGCAAGTAGCCGGGCTGCCGCGCTTTCAGCAGGCGGTTTTTCACGGGCGGCGATTGCGCAGGTTCGCCATTGGCCTGGGCGCTCTCGCGGCGTCAGGCGCAGTGCTGGCGTTTTTTGTCGGGTTGTTTGCAGCGCAATCACTGTGGCCGGCATTGTTGGTCAATCAGAGCGCCGGCTTGTTGGTGCTGGTTGCCGGCCTGCAATCGGCCTGGTGGATTACCCAGTGGCGCGCAGGGGCGATGAATCCGGTCGTGCAGGAAATCGTTGCTGCTGAAGCTGATGCCCCTGTGGGTTGGTACGAGCGGCAACTGGATCGGATCAGTCAGCGATGGTTGAACATGCTGGTGCAGATCGGCGCCCCGACGTTGTGGCTGGGGGGGTGGGCGCTGTTGACGTTGTTCAGCATCGAACAGGTCTGGAACCTCACACTGCCGCCCACCGCGCTGGGCGTGTCGGCCAGTGTCGGTGCTGCGCTGTCGTTATTGCTGGCCTTCGGCTTGCTGGTGCTGGAACGTCAACTGGCCCAGGAAAACCTGGCGCAATGGCCGGAAGCAGGGCCGTTGGCACAACTGACTCGTGTGGCGATCATTTGCCTGGTGCTCAGCGCTTTGTGCCTGTTGTTCGCTAGCGAAACCTCGGTCTGGCCGGTGCGTCTGGCCGTGCTGATCGGCCTGCTGCCGGGCTTGGTCGCGGTCGAATTGCTGTTGCGCGCGGTGCTGTCATTGTTCAGTCCCCGGCGAGAACAACTTGAACCGACGTTGCTGGCGCGAAGTTTCGTCGCCGACATGCTGCGCTGGCCGCCCCAGCCTCTTCTGGCATTGCAGCACGAATTGCACAATCGCTTCGGCATCGACCTGCGGCAGATCTGGGCCTTCACTTACATGCGTCGAGCGTTTCTGCCGGTGCTGGCGGTGGTGTCGATTGTCGGCTGGTCGCTCACCGGGATTCACGAAGTGCCGCTGCAAGGGCGGGGGATCTATGAGCGTTTCGGTAAACCGGTGGAAGTGTTCGGCCCGGGTTTGCACGCAGGTTTGCCTTGGCCGTTGGGCCGAGTGCTGAGCGTCGAGAATGGCGTGGTCCACGAGTTGGCCACCAGTGTCGGCGAAGCGACGGCACCGACCGTTGCCGAACCGGCAGAAGGCCCGGCACCGGCGATTGCCAATCGCTTGTGGGACGCTAGTCACGTGAACGACAAGTCCCAGGTCATCGCCAGCAGTCGTGCTGACAAGCAGAGCTTCCAGATCGTCAACATGGACGTGCGCTTCGTCTACCGCATTGGTCTGAAGGATCAGGCGGCGATGGCGGCAACCTACAACAGCGCCGACGTACCGACGCTGATTCGCAGCACCGCCAGCCGGATTCTGGTTCACGACTTTGCTTCGCGCACCCTCGACGGCTTGCTTGGCGAGGACAGGGTAGGGCTGGCCGAGGAGATCGGACGCGCGGTGCAGGCGGACCTGCAAAAACTCGACAGCGGCGTAGAAATTCTCGCCACCGTGGTCGAGGCGATTCACCCACCCGCTGGTGCGGCCAATGCTTATCACGGCGTGCAGGCGGCGCAGATTGGCGCCCAGGCATTGATCTCCCGCGAGCGCGGGGCGGCGGCAGAGGCCACCAATCAGGCGCAGTTGCAGGCCAGCATCGCCCGTGATCAAGCGACGGCCAGCGCCCGGGAAATCAACGCCACCGCCCAAGCGGCGGACCTGCGCTTCAGCGCCGAACAAAAGGCCTACGCCAGCGCCGGCCAGGCCTTTGTGCTGGAACAATACTTCAGCCAACTTTCCCAGGGCCTGGCCAGCGCCAGGTTGCTGGTTCTCGACCATCGTCTGGGCGGCAGCAGCAACGCGCCGACCATCGACCTCCGTACGTTCACGCTGCCGGCTGACCCTGCGCCAGCGCGTAAAACCGCTCAGCCAGGAGCTGCCAATTGAGCCAGTCGCATACTCACGATCACGATGACCACACTGGCCACGATCACAGCCATGGCGGGCATCACCACGGCCATCACCATCACCACCACGGCGATCCGCAAGAGGCTGGCCCATTTCCGTGGCGACGCATGGGTTGGGCGGTGTTGCTAGTGGCGTTCGCCCTCGCGGCGGCGAGTCTGGTGCAAGTGCGGTCGGGGGAGGCCACAGTGATCACGCGCTTTGGCAATCCGTCCCGGGTGTTGCTGGAGCCAGGGCTTGGCTGGCGCTGGCCTGCTCCGTTTGAAGCAGCGATACCTGTCGATCTGAGGTTGCGCACCACCTCCAGCGGTTTGCAGGACGTGGGTACGCGGGACGGTTTGCGCATCATCGTTCAGGCCTATGTCGCCTGGCAGGTGCAGGGCGATCCGGACAATGTGCAGCGCTTCATGCGCGCGGTGCAAAATCAGCCGGACGAGGCGGCGCGGCAGATTCGCACTTTTGTAGGCTCGGCGCTGGAAACTACCGCCAGCAGTTTTGATCTGGCCAACCTGGTGAACACCGATGCCAATCAGGTGCACATCGCCGATTTTGAAGCACAGCTAAGACAGCAGATTGATCAGCAGCTGTTGACCACTTACGGCGTGCGCGTGCTGCAAGTCGGGATTGAACGCCTGACATTGCCATCGGTAACCCTCACGGCCACCGTCGATCGCATGCGCGCCGAGCGTGAAACAATCGCCACCGAGCGCACCGCCATCGGCAAGCGTGAAGCGGCGCAGATCCGTTCCGCCGCCGAGCGTGACGCACGAATCGTACAAGCCGATGCGACGGTAAAAGCGGCGGACATCGAAGCACAATCTCGCGTCGAAGCCGCGCAGATCTACGGCCGCGCCTATGCCGGCTCGCCGCAGCTCTACAATTTGCTGCGCTCCCTCGACACCTTGGGCACCATCGTTACGCCCGGCACAAAACTGATTTTGCGCACGGATGCTGCGCCGTTCCGGGTGTTGGTCGACGGTCCGCCGACACTTGATAACAAGTCCGGGTCGCAGCCATGAGTTTGGTTCCACGTGGAACAAATGAGTTAAGCAGCCCCTGGATTCAGGCCGGGCGTTTGGCCTTTCTCGCGTTGTACGCGGTGACGGTGTTGGCGGCTTTGGTGTGGGCGGTCTCCAATGTGCGGCAGATCGACCCGCAGAATCGTGCGGTGGTGTTGCACTTCGGCGCGCTGGATCGCATTCAAAATGCGGGGTTGCTATTGGCGTGGCCGCGACCGTTTGAGCAGGTGATTTTGCTGCCTGCGGCGGACCGGGTGATTGAGCGTCGGGTGGAAAATCTGCTGCGCTCGGATGCCGCGTTGCAGGCCGATCGAGTGTCGAGTTTTGCCACGCCAATCAGCGATGCGCTTGCCGGCTCCGGCTACTTGCTGACCGGCGACGCAGGTGTGGTGCAACTGGATGTGCGGGTGTTCTACAAGGTGACTGAACCGTATGCGTTCGTTCTTCAAGGCGAGCACGTACTGCCGGCGCTGGATCGATTGGTCACCCGCAGCGCGGTGGCGCTCACTGCTGCGCGTGATCTGGACACCATTTTGGTCGCCCGTCCGGAACTGCTCGGCGCCGATAACCAGGCCGCCGAAAGACGTGAACGGCTGCGTGGCGATTTGGTGCAAGGCATCAATCAACGTCTGGCCGAATTGACAGCGACAGGGCAGGGGCTCGGGATTGAGGTGGTGCGAGTCGATGTGCAATCGAGTTTGCCTGGCCCGGCGGTCAATGCCTTCAACGCTGTTCTGACGGCCAGTCAACAAGCCGACAAAGCCGTGGCCAATGCGCGTACTGAAGCCGAAAAACTGACTCAGACCGCCAACGAGCAAGCCGACCGAGCGCTGCAAGTCGCCCATGCACAAGCGAGTGAACGATTGGCCAAGGCCTCGGCCGACACGGCCACCGTGTTAAGTCTGGCCAAGGCACAACAGCAAGGCACTGACCCGCAAATGCTGCTGCGCATTTACCGCGAGCGGATGCCGAAAATCCTCGGTCAGGCCGGCTCGGTGACCACGGTCAATCCGAAAGACGATTCCCGCCTGATCATTCAGGGAGCTGCACAATGACCACCCAAACCGCCGCCTCACCGAGCATGTTGTCCTCGGCTGAACAACGCAGCGCCGCCCGCCAACTGACGCTGGCGATGCTCGCACTGGGCTTGCTCGCGCTCGGCCTGATATGGCGCTGGCTGTCGCCGGAACAGACCGGCGTCAGCCAACTGCTGTTGGGTTTTGCTTCCGTGTTGGTGGCCGTGCCGGTCATGCGCTCGGCCTGGTACAGCCTGCGTTTTCCAAGCTTGCACGGGATCACCGATCAGTTGATCGCTCTCGCCTTGCTGGGCGCTTGGGCCATGGGCGATCTGCTCACGGCTGCCTTGCTGCCGATCATCATGATCTTCGGCCACGTGCTGGAAGAGCGCAGCGTGATCGGTTCCCAGGAAGCCATTCACGCGCTGGGCAAACTGACGCGCAGCCATGCGCGCAAGATTCAGGCAGACGGCTCCATCGTTGAAGTCGACAACAGCACGCTCAAGGCGGGTGATCAGGTCGAGGTGCGCGCGGGTGATCGGGTGCCGGCGGATGGTCGGGTGTTGACCGGTCAGGCGAGCCTGGACACAGCTTCGATTACCGGCGAATCGGTGCCGATGGAGGCGAGCGTTGGTCTGCCAGTTTTCGGCGGGGCGATCAACCTCGACGGTCTGTTGCGCATTGAAGTGACGCGCACCGGCAACGAATCGACCCTTGGCAAAGTTATCGCGCTGATGCAGAGCGCCGAACGCTCCAAGCCGCCGATCACGCGTTTGTTGGAACGCTATGCGGGCAGTTACATGGTGCTGGTGTTGTTGCTGGCCGCGGTGACCTGGTTTATCACTAACGATGCCCAGGCCATGCTCGCGGTGTTGGTGGCGGCCTGTCCTTGTGCGCTGGTGTTGTCGGCACCGGCCACGGCGATTGCCGGTGTGGCCGTGGCGGCGCGTCACGGGATTCTGATTCGCAGCTCAGCGTTCCTCGAAGAGTTGGCAGACCTGACTTCGCTGGTGGTCGACAAGACGGGAACCCTGACTTTCGGCACCTTGCGCTTGCAGTCCATCGACAGCCCGCTGGAGGATCGCAGTGAGGTCCTGAAACTGGCTGCCAGCCTCGGCTCTGCCAGCAGCCATCCGGTCAGTCGTGCGCTTGCGGGATTGGTGACTCAGGAACATTTTCTGCTGCTCTCGGACATTCACGAGCGTCAGGGTTTGGGCGTGGTAGCAATGACGGGGCAGGGCGAGGCGGCGCTCGGGCGACCGGAGTTGTTCGCGCAATTGGGCATCGCCACGTCGAGCGTCCCCGACCACGATGGACCGATTGCCGGGCTGGCACTCAACGGAGAATTCCTGGCGTGGCTGTTGCTGGCCGATAGCGTCAAACCCGAAGCGCGATTTGCCTTGAGCGAGTTGCGTGAACTGGGGTTGGGACGGCAGTTGTTGCTGACGGGTGACCGGCAAAGTGTTGCTCACACCTTGGCGCTGGATGTCGGCATCAGCGACGTTGAAGCCCAAGCGCTGCCCGAAGACAAACTCAATCGCGTGCTAAAAGAAATCGGCAGTGGCTTCCGGCCAATGGTGGTGGGCGATGGCATCAACGATTCGCTGGCCCTTAAGGCCGGTGTGGTCGGCGTGGCGATGGGGGCGGGCGGAGCAGATATCGCATTGGCCTCGGCCGACATCGTGCTGATCGGCAGTGACTTGCGCCGGCTCGGGACGTGTGTGCGTTTGAGTCGCCAATGCCGGCAGACCCTGCAGGTCAACGTGATCATTGGTCTGGGCTGGACGCTAGCAATCGTCGCCTTCGCTGCGTTCGGCTGGCTCGGTGCGGCGGGGGCGATGATCGCTGCGTTGTTGCACAACTTCAGCACGTTGTTGGTGTTGGGCAACGCCGGGCGTTTACTCAGGTTTCAAGAGCCCTTGCTGAAGTTGAAGGACGAGATCTGAATGATTTCAACTTTTTAGAACTGTGCGCCGAATTCGTAGTCATCAGAGTGAGGGCATGTCACTTTCGCGAATTCTCAGCGGTTTTGTGGAACGCTGCGAATGATAGAAAACGGCTATTAAATCGATAGCCCGCTATTTTTCAAAGATGGTCTACCCTCACATCAGACGTCTGAAACAAGGGGGATTCTCCATGCTCGCGCAACTTCCACCGGCCTTACAGAATCTGCAGTTACCGCTTCGCCTGAGACTCTGGGACGGCCATGAATTCAATCTGGGGCCGGCGCCCAGTGTCACTATTGTGGTCAAGGACCCACAAATGGTTTCCCAGTTCACCCATCCTAGCCTCGACTTGTTAGGGGCGGCGTTTGTCGAAGGCAAACTTGAACTTGAGGGCTCAATCAGCGATGTGATTCGCGTCTGTGACGAATGGAGCCAGGCACTGCTTGGTGACGATGACAATCAGCCAGTGCGTGTTGTGCACGACAAGGAAACCGACGCCAAAGCGATTTCCTACCACTACGACCTTTCCAACGCCTTCTATCAATTGTGGCTCGACAGCGACATGGCGTATTCCTGCGCTTACTTCGAGACCGGCAGCGAAACGCTTGAGCAAGCCCAGCAGGCCAAATTCCGTCACCTGTGCCGCAAGTTGCGGCTGCAACCGGGTGAGTACTTGCTGGATGTCGGGTGTGGTTGGGGCGGTTTGGCTCGGTATGCGGCTCGGGAGTTCGGCGCGAAGGTGTTTGGGATCACGCTCAGTAAAGAGCAACTGGCTCTGGCCCGTGAACGGGTGACAGAGGAAGGCCTGGACGATTTGGTGGAACTGCAACTGCTCGACTACCGCGATCTGCCGCAGGACGGTCGTTTCGACAAGGTGGTGAGTGTCGGTATGTTCGAACACGTTGGCCACGCCAACCTGGCGCAGTACTGCAAAACCCTGTTCGGCGCGGTGAAAGAGGGCGGTCTGGTGATGAACCACGGGATCACCGCCAAGCACATCGACGGCCGTCCGGTGGGACGCGGTGCCGGTGATTTCATCGAGAAATACGTGTTCCCCAACGGTGAGCTGCCGCACCTGTCGATGATCGCTGCAGAGATCAGCGACGCGGGGCTGGAGATTGTCGATGTCGAGAGTCTGCGTCTGCATTACGCGCGGACCCTGGACCACTGGAGTGAGCGTCTGGAAGACAATCTGGAAGCCGCCGCCAAGCAGGTGCCGCAACAGGCGTTGCGGATCTGGCGGTTGTACCTGGCGGGGTGCGCTTATGCGTTCGCCAGGGGCTGGATCAATCTGCACCAGATCCTCGCGGTGAAAGCCCATGCTGACGGTAGCCATGAGCTGCCCTGGACACGCGACGACATCTATAACCCCTAGAGAATCGGCGAAATAAGCCGGGCGATCCGCATGCCTACCTGCTGCAGGCGGTGGGTCTCCCGGCCTTCTTCTTTGGCAATTTCGTGGGCCTGGGCGAAGTCGGCGTTGAGCATCTGTTCCACCTCGGCCGCGAACACACTGTCCACCGTCAGCAGCATCACTTCGAAATTCAAGCGGAACGAACGGTTGTCCAGGTTCGCACTGCCGATGGCGCTGATTTCGCTGTCGACCAACACCACCTTCTGATGCAGAAACCCGGGCCTGTAGCGGAACACCCGCACGCCGGCGCGTACCGCTTCGAAGGCATACAGGCTGGAAGCGGCGTAGACGATTCGGTGATCTGGCCGGGATGGCAGCAGCAGTCGCACATCCACACCGCGCAGAACTGCCAGCCTAAGGGCCGCGAACACGGCTTCGTCGGGTATGAAATAAGGGCTGGTGATCCACACCCGTTCTGTCGCCGCGTGGATGGCTTCGACGAAGAATAACGAACAGGTTTCGTAGGCGTCTGCCGGCCCACTGGCGAGCAACTGGCAAAGTACCCCGTCGTCCGGATAAACGTCCGGCAAGATCAGCGGCGGTAATGAGCGAGCGGCCCAGAACCAGTCTTCGGCGAAGGATTCCTGCATGCAGGCCACCACCGGTCCGCGCACTTGCACGTGAGTATCGCGCCACGGCGCCAGGGGCGGATTCTCGCCCATGTATTCGTCGCCCACGTTGTGTCCGCCGACGAAGCCCAGCACCCCGTCCACCACCACAATCTTGCGGTGGTTGCGGAAGTTCACCTGAAACCGATTGAGCCAGCCGCTCCGCGTTGCGAAGGCTTTGACCTCGACGCCAGCGTCTCGCAATGTTTGCACATAGCTGTGGGGCAGGGTGTGACTGCCGATTCGGTCGTACAACAAGTAAACGGCCACGCCTTCGGCGGCCTTTTTCAGCAGCAGGTTTTGCAATCGTTGGCCGAGGCGGTCGTCGTGGACGATGAAGAACTGAATCAGCACGGCTTCTTTGGCGCAGCTGATCGCTTCGAAAATGGCCTCGAAAGTGGCCTGGCCGTTGATCAGCAATCGCACCTCGTTGTTCGCCAGACACGGCATGCGTCCAAGCTTTGGCATGGCCCTTAAAGACGCGTAAGCGTTGGAAGCGCGCGCTGTCAGCGCCTCTTCTACCCACGGGCGCCAGTTCAGCTCGGAAATGGCCTTGCGCATTTCTTCGTTGGCGGTCCGTCGAGCCTTGATGTAACCATCAAACGTACTGCGGCCGAAGACCAGGTACGGAATGAGCGTCAGGTAAGGAATGAACAGCAGCGACAGAGCCCAGGCGATCGAGCCCTGCGCGGTGCGGACGGTGAGCACGGCGTGGATGGCAGCGATCAGGCCCAGCGAGTGAAGCAGTGCAATCGTGTAGCCGAAAATGTGTGGTCCAAAATAATCCATGGGGGCAGCCTTGCTCCTGAAGATTCAGTGCTTAACAGACCATGTTCCGTGCAGAATGTCGCTATTTAATTGGCCCATGAACCGATGCTGACGGCTGACGTCTAACGGCCACTATTGATCAGGAGTTACTCGATGAATGTTCGTCTGCTGGGTTTGGCCGTGGTTTTTGGTTTAGCACTTCCTGTGGCCGCTCAAGCGCAAATGCTGCAGCCAGGTTTGTGGGAATTGACCACCAGTAACATGAAAGTCGATGACCAGAATCTGCCGGACTTGCAGTTGATCCTTGGTCAGTTGCAGAGCCAGATGACGCCTGAGCAACGCGCGCAGCTGGAGAAGCAGGGCATCACGATGGGGGGTAAAGGGATCCGGGCGTGCCTGACTCCGGAGCAGGTCAAGACTGACAATATTCCGCTCACCGACCCGCAATCGGGCTGCAAGCAGGAAATCACTGATCGCAGCGGCAATCAGTGGAAATTCCGCTTTAGCTGTCCGAAAGCGCAGGGTGCCGGTGTCGCCACATTCCTCAGCGACCGTGAGTTCACCACCAAGGTTAACGGCACTTTTAATGCCACCGGCATCCAGCAGAAGGGCAGTCTTGAAAGCCGCGCCGTGTGGTTGGGTCAGGATTGCGGGACCGTTAAGCCGAGAGCTTGACGGCTCGAATCACTGCTTGGGGGCCGACGAAGACGTCCTCGCGCATCAAGGCTTTCGCAACGCCTCGTACAGGGTATTGAGGTTGTGTTCGAACAGGCCGGCGAAGGTGCTCGCCGGCCCGGTTGCCGCAAGGGCATCGGAGTACAGCGTACCGCCGATATGCGCACCGCTTTCGTCGGCGATCTGTTTGAGCAAGCGAGCGTCCTTGATGTTTTCCATGAACACCGCTTTGACGTTTGCCTGACGAATTTGGGTGATCAGCGCAGCGACTTCGGCCGCCGAGGGTTCACGCTCGGTGGACAGACCTTGAGGCGCCATGAAGTGAATGCCGTAGGCCTGACCGAGATACCCGAAGGCATCGTGAGAGGTGACGATTTTGCGATTGCCCGGTGGCAGCGAACCGAGCTTGGCCTTGGCTTCTGCGAGCAGGGCGTAAATCTGTTTCAGGTACGCCTCACTGTTGCGTTGGTAGTCGGCCTTGTTCGCCGGGTCGGCGGCAATCAATGCCTTGGTGATGTTGCTGATGTACAGCTCGGTGTTCGCCAGGTTGTGCCATGCATGAGGGTCGGGCACGGTCTTGCCGTCCTCATCCAGCGAGCGCGGTATGACCCCATGACTCGCACTGATAACCGGCGTTGTGGTCTCGGTGCTGGTCACCAGACGATCCAGCCAGGGTTCGAAACCGAGTCCGTTTTCGATAATCAGTTTGGCTGTGAGCAATGCCTTGGCGTCGTCTGGCGTTGGCTCATACGTGTGAGCATCGGCATCGGGGCCGACCATGTTGGTGATCTGGATGTGGTCGCCTCCGACCTGATGCGTCATGTCGGCGAGGATGCTGAAGCTGGTGACGACCTGAAGTTTCTCCGCAGCAGACAGCGACATCGACAGCATCAAACTGAACAGCACGAGTAAAACGCGCATCGGCAAAGACCTCATTGGGATGTGAGCAAAGGCGGGCGGCGCAGCAAGCCGTGCACCGGGCCGAACACCACGGACAGCAGATACCCGCTGCCAGCGACTAACACGATGGCCGGGCCGCTGGGCAGCGAGTAGTAGAACGACAGCAGTAAACCGAACCACACGGAGAGGCAGCCGAGCAGGGCAGAGATGGCCATCAACAGAGGCAAACGGCGACTCCAGAAGCGCGAAGCCGCAGCGGGCAGCATCATCAGACCGACCACCATCAGCGCGCCGATGGCCTGGAAACCTATCACCAGGTTGAGCACCACCAAGGTCAGGAATACGCCGTGAGCCAATGGGCCCATTCGGCTGACGGTTTGCAGGAAGAGCGGGTCGAGGGTGTCCAGCAGCAAAGGTTTGTAGATAAGTGCCATGCAGATAAGGCTGAATGCCGAGACCCACAGCATTCCCGTCAACGTCGGAGCGTCGACCGCCAGTGCTGAGCCGAACAACAGGTGCAGCAGGTCCAGACGCTTGCCGGCGATGCCCAGGATCAATACGCCACCGGCCAGTGAGATCGGGTAGATCGCAGCGAGGCTAGCGTCTTCCCGCAATCCGGTTCGACGAGTTATCCAGGCGGCGAGTCCGGCCATGCCCAAGCCCGCGCCGAGTCCTCCGAGGGTCAGCGCGGGGAGACTCAGTCCCGCAAACCAGAATCCCAACGCAGCCCCCGGCAAGATGCCGTGAGCCACTGCATCACCGATCAGGCTCATTCGACGCAGGATCAGAAACACCCCGAGCGGTGCCGTGCTGCAAGCCAAAACCAGGCCCCCGATCAGTGCTCGACGCATGAACACGAATTCGTGGAAGGGTTGCCAAAGATGAGCGTCAGCGAGCATCAGGCCACCTGCGTTTGCGGTTGTTGGCGGATCAGATCGCGACTCGGTCCGAGGGTGCAGCCACCGCGTGTGATCAACAGCGTTTGAGGAATGTGCTGGCGAACGGCGGCGAGGTCATGACACACGACCACCGTCGTTCGGCCTTCGGCATGCCAGGCGTGGAGGTGTTTCCAGAGCAGCAATTGGCCGAGCTCGTCGAGGGCGGCGTGGGGTTCGTCGAGCAGGAGCAAGGGGGCGTCGGCGAGACTCAAACGGGCGAGCAGGGCACGCTGCAATTCGCCGCCGGACAAGGCCATCAATGGGCGCTGTTCCAGTCCGCTCAGGCACCAGTTTTCAAGCACGGATTTAAGGCGCTGGCTGCGTACCCCTGGAGATTGCTTGCTGCCCCATAAACCGGCGGCTACCAACTCCTGGAGGCTAATGGGGAATTGCCGATCCAGGTGTTGTTGCTGGGGGAGGAATGAGAGTGAGCCCTTGCGTGGGACATCGAGAATGACCTTGCCGGCCAATGGCTTTTGAAGTCCAGCGATGATTTTCAGCAGGCTGCTTTTGCCGGAGCCATTGGCACCGATCACCGCGGTCAGGCTGCCCTTTGGCAATTCGAAATCTACGGCAGGTGTGAGCGGATGTCCGGGCGCTCCCCAGCGCAAGGCTTGGCAGCGGATCATGCGGCCTCCCAGTTCCATCGGCTTTCGGCGACGGCGTCGTGGGCGTGGAGGCTTTCGGCGTGGACGACCCGTAGGTGGAAGGCATTGATGCCGGGGGAGCGTTTCAGTGCCAGGTTCAGACGTCGAGCGGCGTCCTCGCAAAACATCAGGTTCTGCCCATTGGCCAAGGCGAAGGCTTGTTCGTCTGCGCGTTTTACAGCTGTTTGCACGGCTGTACCCAGGGCCGCCTCGGCGTCGTTGATGATCGCGATCAGCGGCAGGTCGTCCAGATAATCGTCCAGACGCACTCGCAACTGGGCGTTGCTGCGCTGGCTGTGAGGCGTCGCGAGAATGCCTCTTGTAGAGCCCAGCCAAGTCAGCACATCGGCATGTTGCAATGGCGAGTTCGCGAAGTCATCGACGAATTGTTGCTGAACCAACTGTCGAGAAAGGGCGGCCGAGCAGGGGCACGTTGAGGAGTAAGGCACGTCGATTTTTAGTTCCACGTGGAACATTGCGTTTTTCAAACGCGCTTCGATGCTCACTGCATAACTTTTCCACCCAGACAATGGACTGATCAATGCCGGTCTTCTGAGCAGTAATTCGATGTGAATTTTTAAGTAAGCGCTATTGGCAGGCCTTTATGAGAATCGAGAAAACGCTGCAAGACACTCCGCAATAGGTCGGGCGTCAGGTTTTCCTGCTCGAGCATTTCCAACGCCAAATACAGCCGCGACATGTGAATACCGCGCGCCTCTCCGTCATCGAGGCTCACGCCCACGTCGGCCTTTGCACTCAGTTGTCGGCCATCGAGTAACACAGGAAGAGCAATGCCGCACATGCCCACCCAATCGAGTGGCAGGGCTTGGCGTGAGGCCTGCGCGGCAATATCCGGCAGAGTCAGCGCATTCATAAGCAGGTCCATCGAGGAAGTCGGTTTTTAATGTTATGTTATTACATCAAATTCGACTACGCCTTTTTCATGAACGGACTTTCATGTCGTTACATACTCAGTAGAAAAACACGCGTGCCTAGCACCCGGCAACTCGGCTGCAGGTGAATTGAGCGCTGCTGCCGCCCGAGCTGGAAAACCGATTAATCGTCGTCCAGCCGACCCGCCGGTTATAGCCGACCCAGGCTTCACCGTCGGAAGCGAGCCCGGTGAAGAACGTGAGTTGTCCATAGCGGCTGTTGGTCTGCGCCCAGTAGCGTTTTCCGGCCGCTTCGAAGCCTCGCAGATAGATCGTGCTTCCGGCGGTGTTGACGCTGTAGGCGTTGCCGTCAGCATCCACGCAAGCCAGCAGATTGGCGCTGCGGGTACATTTAGCCAAGGTCGGGACCTGTGCCCACACGTCGACAGCGCCCAGCAGCGAAAAGCTCAATAACGCTAATTTCAGGACATTACGCATGGGATTTCTCACGGTTCGAATGGGCTCCAGCATCGTGCCCTTTGGGGTCATGGGCAAGAGGGGAGTGGCGTGCTTGCATTGTTATACTGTAACGTAAAATAAAGCCCGACATCGTGACCGGGCATCTGCTGTGAGGAATACCTGATGCCCAATCGTCTCCCCGTGACTGTCCTGTCCGGTTTTTTGGGTGCTGGAAAAAGCACGCTGCTTAATTACGTACTGCGCAACCGCAACGGGCTGCGGGTTGCGGTGATCGTCAACGACATGAGCGAGATCAACATTGATGGCAGCGAAGTTCAGCGCGATGTCAGCCTGAACCGCGCTGAAGAGAAACTCGTGGAAATGAGCAACGGCTGCATCTGCTGCACCTTGCGCGAAGACCTGCTCGAAGAAGTCAGCAAGCTGGCTAAAGAAGGGCGTTTCGATTACCTGCTGATCGAATCCACCGGCATTTCCGAACCGCTGCCCGTGGCGGAAACGTTCACTTTCCGCGATGAAGAAGGACGAAGCCTGACCGACATTGCTCGGCTCGACACCATGGTCACCGTGGTCGATGGCCTGAATTTCCTGATTGACTACCAAGCTGCCGAAAGCCTCGCTTCCCGTGGTGAAACGTTGGGCGAGGAAGATGAACGCTCAATCACCGATCTGCTGATCGAGCAGATCGAGTTCGCGGACGTGATCCTGATCAGCAAGATCGACTTGATCGGAAGCAGCGAGCGTCAGGAGCTGATGGCCATCCTTGAACGGCTCAATGCTCAGGCCGAAATCATCCCGATGGTCATGGGCGAAATCCCGCTCGACAAGGTCCTCAATACCGGCCGCTTCGACTTCGAAAAGGCTGCCCAGGCGCCGGGCTGGTTACAGGCGTTGCGCGGTGAACACGTGCCGGAAACCGAAGAGTACGGCATCGCCTCCACGGCTTATCGTGCTCGTCGACCGTTCCATCCGCAGCGCTTTTTCAGCTTTATCGATCGCCCGTGGGTGAATGGCAAACTCCTGCGCTCCAAAGGTTTTTTCTGGCTGGCGAGTAAGCACATGGAGGCCGGAAGCTGGTCCCAGGCCGGTGGTTTGATGCGTCACGGATTCGCTGGGCGCTGGTGGCGTTTCGTGCCGAAAGCCCAGTGGCCGCAGGATGAAGAAAGTACCGCGGGGATCATGGAGAACTGGATCGCCAGCACTGGCGATTGCCGACAGGAACTGGTGTTCATCGGGCAGGACATCGACTTCGCACAGCTCACCAGCGAGCTCGACGATTGCTTGCTGACAGATGATGAAATGGCGCTGGGAGTCGAGGGCTGGCAGCGGCTGCCGGATCCGTTCGGTCCGTGGTTTGAAGAGACGACAACCTGATGCCGCTTGGCTAACGGCTCAAGGCTTGAGCCAGGTGCCCTGGCTCTGGGCTTCGCAAAACGGCTTCAGATACGCGGCATCGGTGGCCACGCCGTAATAGTGAATATCCTGCCGGTAAGGCATATTGGCGACTTGGGCGTTGCTGCACACACCGAATGCGCCGGCGGGGCATTGGTCAACGTACTGCACCTCGACGTTCTGTCCGGGAAGGTTCGGTTGGCAGAAGCCGTCGGCGAACAGTTTTTCCGGGATGTTGCGGTTCTGCTGGCAGACTTTCACGTCGAGTCGTTCAGCCGTGCTATGTACTACGCAGGCCTGGGCCAGGGCATCACTCGAAACCAACGCCAAGAGCAACGACAATCCCATCAACCGCATCCATTACCTCCTTAGAAAACGTCGACCATGTTGCAGAACATTCCCACCCACGTCATTGCCGGCCCTTTGGGTGCCGGCAAGACCAGCCTGATCAAAAACTTGCTGAAACAGCGGCCGATCGGTGAGCGCTGGGCGGTGCTGATCAATGAGTTCGGCCAGATTGGTCTCGACGCTGCGCTTCTGACCCAGGACGCCGATGGTATCGCACTGGGTGAAGTGGCCGGAGGTTGTTTGTGTTGCGTCAATGGCGCGCCGTTTCAGATCGGGCTCGGGCGTTTGTTGCGTAAGGCACGGCCGGATCGGCTGTTCATCGAACCCTCAGGATTGGGGCACCCGGCGCAATTGCTCAGGCAATTGAATGAAGCCCCATGGTTAGGCGTGTTAGCGGTGCAGCCCTGCGTATTGGTGCTGGATGCCCAAGCCCTCGCTGCCGGTAAACCGCTGCCCGAGTCGCAACAGGCGGCATTGAGTAGCGCTGGTTTGTTGCTGCTGAACAAGGCAGAAGGTATCGACGTCAACGATCGTCAGCGAATCGCCGCGCAGTTGCCTGCTCGTGCGGTGTATTGGACGCAGCAAGCGGTCTTGCCGTTGAGCGAATTACCGGGTCTTGGGGCTCGGGCGGAAGCGGGTGTGGATAACTTCATCGCCCCCAAGGGAATAGGGCAGATGCCGGCCATCTGGACTGACCCAGCGTTGCCGATTTGCTTGAGCCAGGAACAGGAGGGCGGTTGGAGCATCGGCTGGCGCTGGCATCCGCACCAGACATTCGACGTGGCACTCGTTGGCCGGTGGCTGGAAAGCCTTGCCTGGCGGCGGGCAAAGCTGGTTATCCACAGCGTCAACGGTTGGGTTTCGGCGAATGCAGTGGATAACTCGGTCATGGAATGGCAGCCGAGTGAATGGCGTCGGGATTCACGGATCGAGCTGATTTTTAGTGAGCCGCAGGAGGTTGATTCACTGCAACGAGGTCTGGCGGACTGCCTTTCGAGTTAAAGATCAAAAGATCGCAGCCTTCGGCAGCTCCTACAATGTGAAGATCTTTTGATTCACGGGCGCCACTTGGTATGTTCCTGCCGCCATTGACTCAACTCGATCACCTCGGCGCGAGGCTTCACCACATCCGTCACCGCCGGAGTGTCGTCGAATGGCACCGGGTAAGGCGCGAGTTCGATCTGCGCGCTGTGGGCGCCGAACTGGGTGATGGTTCCGGTGTGGCGGGTTTCACCGGTCACCGTGAATTCGAAGTTATAGACGCGGGCCAATCGTCGCCGGCCGTTGGCGTCTTTGATGAACGCGATTTTTTTCAGCGCCACGTTGCCGTCCAGCAGCTCGATCTCGAGCTTGCTGCAATGCTGCTTGACCCGCTCCAGCGCGCGCTCGCGCAAGCCATGGTTGTGCCACAACCACGCGCCGCCGGTGGCGAGCAGCATCAGCACGAAGATATTTCCAAGAGTCAGCATCACAGGGCGCTCCAACAAGATAGTGTCAGCTTAACTGTGTCGCCGGTCTGTCGTACAGGCTGCGTTTAGTCGCATACTGCGCGGCTAGAATTTCAATCGTTTTTACGGAAAACTCACCGCATGAAACGTACGCCCCATCTGCTCGCCATCCAGTCCCACGTGGTGTTCGGTCACGCCGGCAACAGCGCCGCGGTATTCCCAATGCAGCGGGTCGGGGTGAATGTCTGGCCGCTTAATACCGTGCAATTCTCCAACCATACCCAGTACGGCCAGTGGGCCGGTGAAGTGCTGTCACCGCAGCAGATTCCCGAGTTGGTCGAAGGTATCGCGGCGATTGGCGAACTGGGGAATTGTGACGGGGTGTTATCCGGTTACCTCGGCAGCGCGGCCCAGGGGCGGGCGATCCTGACGGGTGTGGCACGGATCAAGTCGATGAATCCCAAGGCGCTGTATTTGTGCGATCCGGTGATGGGCCATCCGGAAAAAGGCTGCAGCGTGCCAGGGGAAGTCAGTGATTTCCTATTGCAAGAGGCGGCGGCCGTGGCGGATTTCATGTGCCCGAACCAATTAGAGCTGGACAGCTTCTCGGGGCGTAAGCCGCAATCGTTATTCGACTGCCTGGCCATGGCCCGAGCGCTGCTGGCGCGCGGTCCGAAGGCGGTGCTGGTCAAGCATTTGGACTATCCCGGCAAGCCGGAGGAAGTTTTCGAGATGCTGCTGGTCACGGCCGAAGACAGCTGGCATTTGCGTCGCCCGCTGCTGGCGTTTCCGCGTCAGCCGGTGGGCGTTGGCGATCTGACTTCCGGGTTGTTTCTGGCTCGCGTCTTGTTGGGCGATAGCTGGGTGGCAGCGTTCGAATTCGCCGCTTCGGCGGTGCATGAAGTGCTGCTGGAAACCCAGGCTTGCGCCAGCTACGAGCTGGAACTGGTGCGGGCTCAGGACCGGATTGCTCATCCGCGGGTGCGGTTTGAGGCGACGGCGATCAGTTTGTAACGAGTCGCGTGGAAAAGATCGCAGCCTTCGGCAGCTCCTACAGGATTACACATTCCCACGTAGGAGCTGCCGGAGGCTGCGATCTTTTGCTTTAAGCGTCGCCCTTGATCTCCTGATAACGCTTTTCCAGTTCCTGACGAATCTGCCGACGCTGCTGGGCCTGCATGTAACGGCGTTTGTCTTCGCTGTTCTGCGGTTGCAGTGGCGGGACCACAGCCGGTTTGCGGTCGTCATCCACCGCGACCATGGTGAAGAAGCAACTATTGGTGTGGCGCACCGAGCGCTCACGGATGTTTTCAGTCACCACCTTAATGCCCACCTCCATCGAAGTGTTGCCGGTGTAGTTGACCGAAGCCAGAAAGGTCACCAGTTCGCCGACATGGATCGGCTCACGGAAAATCACCTGGTCCACAGACAGTGTCACCACGTAGCGGCCGGCATAACGGCTGGCGCAGGCATAGGCCACTTCGTCGAGGTACTTGAGCAGGGTACCGCCGTGAACATTGCCAGAAAAGTTGGCCATGTCGGGGGTCATCAGTACTGTCATCGACAGCTGGGTGTTTCCGGGTTCCATAGCGCTCTCACGGTTCAAGGCAGGATTTCAGGGGCGCACCTCTGCGGGTGCCTTGTCAGCTTTTTCAAACCAACAGTTATCGGGACGCCGGGTGGGTGGCTGCCGTCACGCCGGGATCGATCTGTTTCCATATATTGCACCGGCTTTCTGCCGGAAGTCGCGGTGTTAACCTCCAAAAGTCCACCTTAAGGAGCCCCACACCATGCATGCCATCAGTTTTATTCAAGACCTGGCAGTGATCATGTTGGTCGCAGGCGTGGTGACCGTGCTCTTCCACCGCTTCAAACAGCCCGTTGTGCTGGGCTACATCGTCGCCGGTTTCATCATCGGCCCGCATACCCCGCCCTTTGGCCTGATCCACGACGAAGAAACCATCAAGACCCTGGCCGAACTCGGGGTGATTTTCCTGATGTTCTGCCTGGGCCTGGAGTTCAGCCTGCGTAAGCTGTTCAAAGTGGGCGCCACGGCGTTTATCGCGGCGTTCCTGGAAATCGTGCTGATGATCTGGATCGGCTACGAAATCGGCCGCTGGTTTGACTGGAACACCATGGATTCGCTATTCCTCGGCGCGATCCTGGCGATTTCCTCGACCACCATCATCGTCAAGGCACTCAATGACCTGAAGATGAAGAACGAGCGGTTTGCGCAGCTGATCTTTGGTGTGCTGATCGTGGAAGACATCCTCGGTATCGGCATCATCGCCTTGCTGTCGAGCATCGCGGTCAGCGGTACGGTTAGTTCTGGTGAAATCTTTTCCACGGTCGGTAAGCTTTCGCTGTTCATGATCGTCGCACTGGTCATCGGCATCCTGTTGGTGCCGCGTTTGTTGGCCTACGTAGCGAAGTTTGAAAGCAATGAAATGTTGCTGATCACCGTACTGGGACTGTGTTTCGGCTTCTGCCTGCTGGTCGTCAAACTCGAGTACAGCATGGTGCTCGGCGCGTTCCTGATTGGTGCGATCATGGCCGAATCCAGACAATTGCTGAAAATTGAGCGCCTGATCGAGCCGGTTCGCGACTTGTTCAGTGCAATCTTCTTCGTCGCTATCGGGCTGATGCTCGATCCGATGATCCTGTTGCAATACGCCTGGCCGATCGCGGTGATTACGGTGGCCGTGGTACTCGGGAAGATGTTGTCCTGCGGCCTCGGTGCGTTTATCGCGGGCAATGATGGACGCACCTCACTGCGCGTGGGGATGGGGCTTTCACAGATTGGCGAATTCTCCTTCATCATCGCCGCATTGGGCATGACCCTACAGGTCACCAGCAACTTCCTCTATCCAGTGGCCGTGGCCGTTTCGGTCATCACCACGCTGCTGACGCCGTACCTGATCCGTGCCGCCGATCCAATGTCGATCAAGCTGGCCGGTGTGATGCCCAAGCGTCTGGGGCGCGTATTCGGGATGTACGGCGAATGGCTGCGCAGCATTCAGCCTCAGGGCGAGAGCGCGCTGCTGGCGTCGATGATTCGGCGGATTCTGTTGCAGGTGGGGGTCAATCTGGCGCTGGTGATTGCGATCTTCTTCTCGGGCGCGTTCTTCGCCGAGCGCATGTCGACTTACCTGCAAGGCTGGATCAGCGACCCGAGCTGGCAGAAAGCGTTGATCTGGGGTGGGGCGCTGCTGGTCTCGCTGCCGTTCCTGATCGCCGCCTATCGCAAGCTCAAGGCGCTGTCGATGCTCTTGGCGGAGATGGGGGTGAAGCCGGAGATGGCCGGCCGCCACACGCAGCGAGTGCGCCGGGTGATCGCCGAGGTGATTCCGATCCTCTCGCTGCTGGTGATTTTCCTGCTGCTGGCAGCCTTGTCGGCGAGTATTTTGCCGACCAACAAGTTGCTGATGCTGATCGCCGTGGTCGCGGCCGCCGTAGCGGCACTGCTTTGGCGCTGGTTCATCCGCGTCCACACGCGCATGCAGGTGGCCCTGCTGGAAACCCTGGACAATCACAACGAATCGTCCGGCCACTGAGATCTTTGTAGCAGCTGGCGCAGCCTGCGTTCGGCTGCGTAGCAGTCGCAATTTAGCGATGAGGTTATTCAGGTTAACCGAGTGTCAGGGTTTACGACTGCTGCGCAGCCGGACGCAGGCTGCGCCAGCTGCTACAAAGTCGAAGTCAGGCGATCAACTTTCCAGCCAGACGTCCCGCGCCCAATGCCATACCGACTCCCAGGTTTCCTCGGCAATCAGCTCTTCTTCGGCCTGCCACAGCACCACGGTGCCGTCTTCTTCGACCAGGTAGTAGTCGTCACCGTCCTGGCAGATCGGAATCATGCTGCGATCCACGCCAGCGTCCCAGGCGTTGGCGGCAACGTCCGGCAGGTAGGTGTGGGATTGCGGGTCGGTGACGGTCACCGGCTCCAGGCTGCCGTAGACCACGTCGCTAACGGTCAGCAAAAACTCCCTGAAGACAAACGGAATGTCGATGAACAGCTGTTCTTCGATTTCCACGATCTGATCTTCGTCGGGCAACTCCAAGGGGACCGGTACCGGTTCGTTGGCTTCACGCAGTTGTTCGATGATTTCTTCCACGTCCGGGATCCTCTTGCTTGATGGCGCGGTTTAGTTGGGGCGGTTTATACAGTAGCTCGCTATAGATGCAACCGCGAAATAGAAAACCCCGGCCGGGGCCGGGGTTTTCATTACAGCATGCTAACGCAGGCAGGATCAGCCGTTCTGGCGAATACCGGCGACCAGCCAAGGCTGGTTTTCGCCCTGTGGACGTTCCATGTTCCAGCTTTCGCTGAACACTTCGCCCTGGTCGAAACGCGAGGTCTTCGACACGCCGCTGAAGGTCAGGGTGGCGATGGTCTTGTCGGCGCGATCATCCACACCGTCCAGTTGAACATTGAGGTTATCAATGTAAGTGGACTGGAAACCGTCGCCCAGGTCGGCACGTTCGCGCTTGAGGAACTCCAGCATCTGCGGGGTCACGAACTCCGCGATTTTGTCCATTTCGTTGGCGTCCCAGTGTTGTTGCAGGGACTGGAAATGGTTGCGGGCCGCTTCGATGAAGTTCTTCTCATTGAACCAGGCCGGAGCATTGATCACCGGACGAGCGGCAACAGGTGCTGCCGAACCGCCAAAGATCGAACCGCCAGCAGGCTTCTGCTCGAACGCTTCACGTTGCATCGGCGCGTGGCCAGCCGGCGCCATGTGCTCCTGTTGTTTGCGACGACGCGCAGCGATGAAGCGGAAGATCAGGAAGGCGATGACCGCCATGATCAGGATGTCGAAAATCTGCATGCCCTGGAAGCCGCCGCCCATGAACATGGAGGCCAGCAGGCCACCGGCAGCGATACCGGCCAGAGGGCCGAGCCAGCGTGAGGCGCCGCCGGCCTTGGCAGCAGCGCCAGCGGCACCGGCAGCACCAGCGGTCGCCGCAGCGCCGCCCATGCCTGAAGAAGAAGGAGCCATTTGGCTGGTCTGGTGGGTCGGCGCGGCGCCGACACTTTTGCCGCCACCAAAGCGCTTGGCGTTGGCGTCGAGGCTCATCGTCAGGCCGATGCACAACGCCATGGCGATGCTAAGAAAACGTTTCATAAAGGGAATTCCCATTTGTGGATGGCACGCGCGCCATGTTGCACAGCTGAAGTGTTACTGGCTAGCGGCAGAGTGTTTCGGGCTTTTGCCTGACAGGTTGTGTTCAGCTTCAGTCAGCGCAATAAGGCCTGTTAACGTTGGTCTGTAGGATGAGTAGATAGGTTGTGTCGGACGGTTACCTAGCGTCGCAACGCCAGCATCACGACCCCGGCCGTAATCAGACCGATTCCGCCCCATTGGCGCAGGTCGAGCTTCTCGTCCAGCAGGATCACGCCCAGTACCGCCACAAACACCACGCTGAGCTTGTCGACCGGGGCGACAAGGGAAGCCGGGCCGAGTTTCAGCGCACGGAAATAGCAAATCCACGAGGCACCGGTGCCCAGTCCAGACAGCAGCAGAAACAAGTAGCTCTTGGCGGAGATAGATCCTAATGACTGATATTGGCCCGTCGCGTACAAAATCAAGGCCAGGCTGATCAAAACCACAACGGTGCGCAGCAGAGTGGCGAAATCGGAATTGACGTTTTCGATGCCGATTTTGGCAAAGATAGCGGTCAGGGCCGCAAACGCCGCCGACAACAGGGCCCAGAATGTCCAGGAAGAAAAGAAGCCTGAGCTCATGTGTAGTCCTTTATTAGATCGACCTGCGTCAGCACACAGTGTGGCCGCAACACAAAACCCTGTGGGAGCGGGCTTGCTCGCGAAGAACGATAACGCGGTGTTTCTGATGAACCGCGTTGCTACCTTCGCGAGCAAGCCCGCTCCCACATAGGCCCGCTGGCGAACTTCAGATCGCTTCCAGCTTCGCGTAGCCGAGCATCAACCATTTGCTGCCTTCGCTGAAGTTGACCTGGACCCGGGCCTGAGCCCCCGCACCTTCGAAGTTCAGGATCACGCCATCGCCGAACACCGAATGCCGCACCGTCTGGCCGAGACTGAAACCGGTGTCCGGAATTTCGCTGCCGCCGAACAGGCTGCTGGAACTCTGTTGCTGACCGCCACCAAACGGACGGCTGACGCTGTTGGACAGCCGCACTTCCTGGATCAGACCCTTCGGCACCTCACGTACGAAACGCGACACCTTGTTGTAGGTCTCACTGCCGTACAGGCGTCGGGTCTCAGCATAGGTCATCACCAGATTCTGCATCGCCCGGGTGATGCCGACATAGGCGAGGCGACGCTCTTCCTCAAGCCGGCCCGGTTCTTCGAGGCTCATCTTGTGCGGGAACAGGCCTTCTTCCATGCCCACCAGGAACACGTAAGGGAATTCCAGCCCTTTGGCGCTGTGCAGGGTCATCAACTGAATGCTGTCTTCGTGCTCGTCAGCCTGGGTATCCCCAGCTTCCAGCGAAGCATGACCGAGGAACGCCGCCAATGGCGTCAAATCTTCGTCTTCCTCAGCGTTTTCGAAGTTACGCGCGGCGCTGACCAGCTCCTCAAGGTTTTCTACGCGGGCCTGGCCTTTTTCGCCTTTTTCCGCTTCGTGGTAGGCGATCAGCCCCGACTGTTCTATGACGGTCTGGGTCATCAGATGCAGCGGCATTTCCATGCACTTGGCGGCGAGGTTTTCGATTAGCTCGATAAACGCCCCGAGCGCCCCGGCGGCGCGTCCGGTCAGGCCTTTATTGGCGACCAACAGGCGCATGGCTTCCCACATCGATACATCGCTGTGGCGCGCATGGTCGCGAATCGCTTCAACGGTTTTCTCGCCAATGCCACGGGCCGGCACGTTGATCACCCGCTCCAGCGCTGCATCGTTACCTCGGCCTTCCAGCAAGCGCAGGTAAGCCATGGCGTTCTTGATTTCCGCGCGTTCGAAGAAGCGCTGGCCGCCATAGATACGGTAAGGAATCCGCTCGCGCAGCAAGGCTTCTTCCAAAACGCGTGATTGGGCGTTGGAGCGGTAGAGAATCGCGATATCGCTGCGAGCCAGGCCGGTTTTGAGCGCGCTTTCGATGGTTTCGACAACATAACGAGCTTCATCGTGCTCGTTGAATGCGGCGTACAGGTTGATCGCTTCGCCTTCGCCGCCGTCGGTCCACAGCTCTTTGCCCATGCGCCCGGTGTTGTTGGCAATCAGGGCGTTGGCCGCTTTGAGGATCCCGGCGGTGGAGCGGTAGTTCTGCTCCAGTCGAATGGTTTCGGCGTCCGGAAAATCGTCGGAGTACTGATAAATGTTCTCGATTTTCGCGCCGCGCCAGCCGTAGATCGACTGATCATCGTCGCCCACCACCATCAGGCTGTCGCCACCCTTGGCCAACAGACGCAACCAGGCGTACTGCACGGCGTTGGTGTCCTGGAACTCGTCCACCAAAATGTGCCGGAAGCGCTTCTGGTAATGCGCCAACAATCCCGGGTGATCGCGCCACAGGTCGAGGGCGCGCAGCAGCAGCTCGGAGAAGTCGATGACGCCGGCGCGCAGGCACGCGGCCTCATAGGCCTCATAGATGTTGCGCATGGTGGCCAGGAACAAATCGCCGCTGGCCTGGATATGTTTCGGACGCAGGCCTTCGTCCTTCTGTCCGTTGATGAACCACTGAGCCTGACGGGCCGGCCAGCGTTGCTCGTCCAGGCCCAGCTCGCGGATTACCCGCTTGACCAGTCGTTGCTGGTCGTCGCTGTCGAGAATCTGGAACGTCTGGCTCAGGCCGGCTTCCTGCCAGTGCGCCCGCAGCAAGCGGTGCGCCAGGCCGTGGAAGGTACCGACCCACATGCCGGCCGGGTTGATACCCATCAGCTGCTCGATGCGATGGCGCATCTCGGCAGCGGCCTTATTGGTGAACGTCACCGACAGGATTGAGTGAGGGGAGGCGTTTTCGACCTGGATCAACCAGGCGATACGGTGCACCAGCACTCGGGTTTTACCGGAACCAGCACCGGCCAGGACCAACTGACGACCCACGGAGGCGGCTACGGCCTGGCGTTGGGCATCGTTGAGGGAGTTCAGCAGAAGGGAGAGATCATCGCGCATCGGGGCATTCTAGGGGGCTGCGCCACACCCGGCAAACTCCGCATTGATTTAGCCGATGAAAGTTACAGGGAGGACGACCGGTCAGTCATCCGCTGGAAGCATTGGCGGGGCTCGCCTGGTCGCTTTTAAGCCGACGGGCGCTGTCGATATTTTCGTCTACTTTATGATCTGCAGCAGTTTGGTACGGGCACTTGCTTGTGTATGCTCCGTCGACGTTTCGGGCTCATGCTCATCATTATAAGAACAAGAATACTGCCTATGACCCTCAGCTTTGACCTGTCGGGCCCCATTGTGGAGCCCCGGGTTATCCGCAAACAGTACGCCATGGAAATGGCGGTTGAGCGCACGCGCCTGCTTTACCAGGGTTCGCTGCTGCCCACGCTCTTCATGTTGATTAATGGCCTGGTCTGTGCCGGTTTGCTCTGGAGTCCGCAGCGCTACTTCCTGGTCAGTGTCTGGCTGGTGTGGTTGTTGTCGCTGGTGGCGTTGCGGGTGATTCAGGTCGCGGCCTTCGATTCGGCGATTCCCAATCGCCAGGCACATCCGATCTGGCGTCGCATGTTTTTACTGGGCTCGGCCATGACGGGCCTGACCCTGGCCGGCGCTGGCATCGCGCTGGTCCCTGCCGACGATTTCATCCAGCAAGCCTGGGTGTTCGGTCTGATCGGCGCGGCCGCGCTGTCGGCCAGTGTTGCTTATGCGGTCAGCCTGCCGGCATTCCTGTCCTTTACCTTGCCCTGTCTGTTGCCGGCTATCGGCTATCTGTTCTGGGGCGGTGATGAGCAGGGCCAGGGTTGGGGCTGGTTCGGGCTGATTTTGCTTGGCGCGTTGAGCGTGGTCGCCTGGCAGGTCAATCGATTGATCGATCGCGGGCTGTTGCGGCGCTTCCAGAATCAGGCATTGATCGAGCATTTGCAGGAGGCTCAAAGCCGCAGCGCCCAGCTCAATAATGCGTTGGCCATGGAAGTCGATCAGCGCCGTCGTGCCGAAGACGAACTGCGGGAAATTCAGACCGGGCTGGAAAGCCGCGTCGCTCAGCGCAGCCTGGAACTGGACGTTGCCAACCAGGCCCTGAGCAAAAGTGAAGCGCGTCTGGCGTTGGCGTTGAAGGCCAGTGAGCTGGGGCTGTGGGACTGGAACCTGCAAACCGACGAAGTCCATCACACTCAGCTTCAAGAGCTGTTCGGCCTGGAGCCGGACCATGTGACGGCAATGCTGCGCCATCTCAAACCGCGCCTGCACCCCGATGATCTGCCGTCACTTAAACGCGCGTTGGTCGAGCATTTGAAGGGCCGCAGCGAGGATTACCAAATCGAATACCGCGTGCGCCATAGCGACGGTCACTGGGTCTGGATCGAGGACCGGGGTCGAGCCGTCGAGCGTAGCGAGTCCGGCCGAGTGATCCGTATGGTCGGCACCCGTCGCGACATCAGCGTCAGGAAAGGCCTGGAAGAGCAGCGGCAACTGGCGGCGACGGTGTTCGAAGCGGCCAGTGAAGGTATCGTGATTTTCGACCCGAATTACGCACTGATCGCCATCAATCAGGCATTCAGCCGAGTCACCGGGTATCACATTGATGACATGCTTGGACGCAATGTTGTTGAGCTGCCGTGCAGTCGCGACGCTCGTCGGCACTACGGGGCCATTCATCAGGCCTTGGAGCAGCATGGCAGCTGGCAGGGTGAGCTGGTGGAAACCCGCAAGAATGGCGAGTTGTATCCGCAATGGCTGCAGCTGAATGCGGTGCGCGATGCTCGGGGAAATGTAAGCCATATCGTCGGCTTTTTCGCCGATCTGTCGGCTCGGCGCGAATCCGAAGAGCGCATGCGCTATCTGACCCACTACGACGAACTCACGGGCCTGGCCAATCGTTCGTTGTTTCGCGAACGATTAAGCGAAGCTCATCAACGGGTGCGCCAGGGCAGCCACCGCAATCTTGCGCTGCTGCACATCAATCTGGATCGTTTCAAGCTGCTCAACGATAGCCTGGGCCATGAAATCGCCGACCAGCTCTTACAGAAGATGGCTCGAAGGCTGGTCAACGCGTTGCCTGAGGCGGACACCATCGCACGGTTGTCCGGAGATGAGTTCGCCGTGCTGTTCAACGCCTACGGCAACCTCTCGAGCCTGGCACGGGTGGCGACACGCTTGTCGACCAAGTTGCGTGTGCCGGTGACTATCGATGGCCATGAGCTGGTGGTCAGCGCCTCCATGGGCATCAGCATGTTGCCGGACAACGCCAGGGAAATTTCCGCGTTGGTCAGCCAGTCGAACATGGCTATGCAGCATGCCAAACACTTGGGTGGCAATAATTTCCAGTTCTACACCGACAGCCTGCAAGCCAGCACACTTGAGCGGTTGCAGCTGGAAAATCAACTGCGAAAAGCCATCGAAGAGAAGCAGCTGAAGGTGTTCTACCAGCCGAAACTGTGCCTCGCCTCGGGCAAATTGAACGCCGCAGAAGCGCTGGTGCGTTGGGATCATCCGACCATGGGTCGCGTGCCGCCGGGGGATTTCATCGGCCTGGCCGAGGAAACCGGGCTGATCGGCCCGATCGGCGAGTTCGTCTTGCGCCAGGCCTGCTGGCAAGCCTGCGAGTGGCAGCGTCAGGGGCTTGAGCCGATCCGGATGTCGGTCAATCTGTCGGTGCATCAATTGCGTCAAGGCAAACTGGTCAGTCTGGTGCGCCAGGTGCTGGAGGAAACAGGTCTTGCTCCGCACTACCTGGAACTGGAACTCACTGAAAGCCAGTTGCTGGACAGCGTCGAGCACATCATTGCAACCTTCCAGCAGTTGCGCGATCTGGGCGTGAAACTGGCGATCGATGATTTCGGCACCGGCTATTCATCCCTGAGCTACCTCAAGCGCATCCCGGTGGATTACGTGAAGATCGATCAGGCATTTATCCGCGGTCTGGGGGAGAGCAGCGAGGATGCAGCGATCACCCGGGCGATCATTGCCATGGCGCATGGGCTGTCGCTCAAAGTGGTGGCTGAGGGTGTGGAGCGGCCGGAGCAGCTTGAGTTTTTGAAAGCCGAACGCTGCGATGAGGTGCAGGGCTATTTGATCAGCCGCCCGATAGAAGCGGGTGGGTTGGCGGACCTTTTGCGAGCGCAATCCGTCCCCTGAAAGTACGTCGCACAATAACGCCTTCCCGCCACGTACAGTGAGGGGAAGGCGTTTGTAGGCGCTTAGTTTGTAATCAGAACATCATCGATGTGGTGAATTTGTTCACCTTTATAGAAGATGCTCACGCCTGAAACATTGGAATTGCCCAGTGCTTTATATTCGACAACTTTGTCTGTTTCAACTTGCAACGAAACTTCGTTGGAGTTTTCGAGAAGCAACTCCAGTCGCAGATCAAAGGATTTATCCTGCATCGCAGTCATCACCAGTTTAGGGGTAATGCCTGTATGCGCCACGGTTACGGTGCCAAAGGTGCGAAACGACGCTGCGCCCGGCATGCGGTCAATCTGTGCGGTCCAGTCTTTAGTTTTAATGCTCATCGTGTATAACTCCTTTAATTAAGTTTGATTGCTTCCTGCCCGAGCAATATAACTAACTAAGGTTGTTTGCGGGAGTTATAAATAATCTGCATTTGTAAGGTTGTATGTTGGGTGTTCTTGTTGCATTGGCAAGTATGGGTAAAATTTCTGGCGAAGGAGGCGCAACTCAAGTTCTCCAATAACCGCGGAGAAACTTGAGCGCGCTACGTGTCGGAGTGGGTTTAAGAAAGCTCGCCGCACAGATCCAGCTCAACAAGCCGCCGAACTTCAGCCGCTTCAAGCCCCGTCCCCAGCAACCCATGCAACTTGCCGAATGCCGCTTCACGGGTCATGCCGCCGCCGGATAACACGCCAACGCCCCGTAAACGGCTACCGGCCTCATACACATCCAACTCGACACCACCTTCATGACACTGCGTAACAGCAACCACCACCACACCGTTGTCCCGCGCCCGTTCCAGGCTGGCAATAAACTCCGGATTGTCGCTCGGCCCGGTGCCGCTGCCGTAGCACTCCAGCACCAGCCCTTGAATGCCGCTGTTAAACAACGCATCGAGCTGCTCGGCGCCAATGCCGGGAAACAACGGCAGCACAGCGACTTTCGCCAGTTGTTTGCTCTGGTTGTAATTCAGTTCTGCCGGCAGCGAAGTCGCCTTCACGCCACCGCCCTGACGCTGCAGCCGGGCAAAGGGATGGCGACCAAAACTGCGGATTTTCGCGCAACGGGTCGGGTCGAGCAGTTCGCCGTGGAAGTACAAATGAACCCCCGGTGCCAGGCCGTGGCCGAGAGCGGCCAATGCGCCGCCGAGGTTTTCCCAGGCATCGCTGTCGGTTACGCCCGCCGGCAGCATCGAACCGGTGAAGCACACGCGGGCATGCAGGCCGAGCAATTGAAAACTCATGGCCGCGGCACTGTAGGCGAGGGTGTCGGTGCCGTGCAGGATCAGCACGCTGTCGCAGCCTTGAACATCCACTGCATCGACCACCGCTTCACGCAATTGCTGCCAGTAAGCCGGGGTCATGTTGGCGCTGTCGATCAGTGGCGACATCTCGCGAAAGCGCCACTGCGGCACCACCAATTCGGGTTGGCTGTGCAGGTATTCGCGCATCCGCGCTTCGAATCCGGATGCCGGGGCCAGGCCATGGGCGCTGGCTTGCATGCCGATGGTGCCACCGGTGTAGAGCACCATGACGTGCTGGGCGGCAGGGTAGGTCGAGGAATTCATGGAGGTTCTCCGAGAACGATGACTTGTGGGAGCGAGCCTGCTCGCGAAAGGAGCGACGCGGTATTGCAGGCTTGATACCGAAACAACGTACAACCGAGCATGACGCCGGTCGTACGCTGTGTCACGTCGGGCGCAGGGGATGCGCCCGGTTTTTACCGATCAGCGTTGCGCTGCGGGTACGCCTTGCGGCTCAACTTCAGCCTTTGGAGCGGCTGCTGGCGGATTGGCTGGCCACGCTTTCAAATCCAGATCCAGGTCCGGGAATTTGCTCGAATCGAACACAGGTGTCTTGATTCCGGCCGCGCGCTGGTCGTCGTAGTCACGCAGGATGCGCATGCCAACCTTGAACAGCAGGAACAGCGCAATCAGGTTCACGAACGCGAGCAGCGTCATGGTGATGTCAGCGAAGGCGAACACCGTACCCAAGTTCTCGATGGCACCCCAGAAGATCAACACCAACACCAGCGCGCGGTAGCCGATCAGCGCCTTGCGGTTGTCACCGATCAGGAAGCGCAGGTTGCTCTCGCCCAGGTAGTAGTTGTAGAGAATCGAGGTGAACACGAACAGCGCCAGCGCCACGGAGATGAACATCCGGCCCCAGTCACCGACCACGGCGGCCAGAGAGTTCTGGGTCAGCGCAATGCCGTCGCCTTCGAAGCCCGGGGTGTAGAAGCCCGAGAGCAGGATCAGCAGCGCGGTGCAGGTACAAATCACGAAGGTGTCGAGGAACACGCTGAACGCCTGGACCACACCTTGTGCCACCGGGTGCTCGACCGACGCGACTGCTGCCACGTTAGGCGCACTGCCAAGGCCCGCTTCGTTGGCGAACACGCCACGCTTCACGCCCATGACGATGGCGCTGCCGATCAGGCCGCCAAAGGCTTGATCGAGACCGAAGGCGCTTTTGACGATGGTCATCAGCATCGCGGGTACGTGGTCGAATTGCAGCACGATCACGTAGACAGTCACGCCGATGTAGACCAGGGTTTTCACCGGCACCAGCAAGTCTGCGACCTTGGCGATGCGCTTGATGCCGCCGATGAACACCAGACCCAGCAACACCGCCAGGGCCAGGCCGGTCCAGGTGGTGTCTAGGCCGAAAGCGTTATTCAGCGAGTGAGTGACGGCGTGTGATTGCAGGCCGTTGAAGGCAAACCCGAAGGTCACCAACAACAGGAACGCCATGATCATGCCCAGCCAGCGTTTTTGCAGGCCGTGCTGGATGTAATAGGACGGGCCGCCACGGAACTGGCCTTCGGAATCGCAGCGCTTGTAGAGCTGGCCGAGGGAGCATTCGAAGAAGCTGCTGGACATGCCGACCAGTGCGGTCACCCACATCCAGAACACTGCACCTGGCCCGCCGAGAGTGACGGCGATGCCGACACCGGCGATGTTGCCCGCACCGACGCGGCCGGCGAGGCTGAGCATCAGGGCTTGAAACGAACTGAGTTGGCCGGCGCTGCTTTTGAGGCTGTCGCGGAACACCGCGAACATGTGGAAGAAGTGGCGCAGTTGTACGAAACGCGAGCGGATCGTGAAGTAGCTACCGAGCCCGACAATGAGCACGATCAGTACTTTCCCGGAGAGGAAGTCGTTAATGACTTCGAGCATGGAGTATTCCTCGCTGTTTTTTGTGTAGGCAAATGCTGGGCGGATCGAAACATCGCGTTACACCGGTTTGCGCACGGCAAAACTGGCGAGGCGAATATTCGTCCCGGTCCCAAATCGCGGGTTTGTTATTAGTTCGGGTTTCGCATGGGTTTGGGCCTCGTTACCGACGACCGCTCACGCGAAGAGGGGCGGCACTATACCGATGAGCGTGCCGTCCGTCTGCACGGTTGTGGTGCGTGCGGTAGAACGAAGATCAAAAGATCGCAGCCTCCGGCAGGTAATCCCATGTAGGAGCTGCCGAAGGCTGCGATCTTTTGATCTCAAAAAAAAGGGCCTGGGGAATAAATCCCCAAGCCCTCAAAAGGTGAGAGGTGTCTAGTCCCTCGACCTGGTGAGCGGTGCTACAAGTAACGCGTCGGATCAGGCTTTAAGCGGAACCAGACGTGGAGCAATCATGTTTTCCGGGCGCAGGATGTCGGCGAGCATTTCGTCGTCGAGCAAGCCTTCTTCGCGCACCAGTTCCAGCACGCCGCGGCCGCTTTCGAGGGCGATACGGGCGATACGGGTGGCGTTTTCATAGCCGATGTACGGGTTCAGTGCGGTGACCAGACCGATCGAGTGTTCGACCAGTTCGCGGCAACGCTCTTCGTTGGCGGTGATGCCGACGATGCAGTGCTCGCGCAGCATGTCCATGGCGCGTTGCAGCAGGCGGATCGAGTCGAAGATCTTGAACGCGATTAACGGCTCCATCACGTTCAGTTGCAGCTGGCCGCCTTCGGCCGCGATGGTCAGTGCCAAGTCGTTACCGATGATCTGGAACGCTACCTGGTTTACGGCTTCCGGGATAACCGGGTTGACCTTGCCTGGCATGATCGAGCTGCCTGGCTGACGCGCTGGCAGGTTGATTTCGTTGATGCCGGTGCGTGGGCCGCTGGACAGCAGGCGCAGGTCGTTGCAGATCTTCGACAGCTTGACCGCGGTGCGCTTGAGCATGCCGGAGAACAGTACGAACGCACCCATGTCGGATGTGGCTTCGATCAGGTCGGCGGCTGGAACCAGCGGCTGGCCGCTGATCAGTGCCAGGCGCTGAACAGCCAGGTGCTGGTAACGCGGGTCAGCGTTGATGCCGGTACCGATCGCGGTGCCGCCCAGGTTCACTTCGGTCAGCAGCTCGGGTGCCAGTGTTTTCAGGCGCGCCAAGTCTTCGCCCAAGGTGGTGGCGAAAGCACGGAATTCCTGGCCGAGGGTCATCGGCACGGCGTCTTGCAGTTGGGTACGGCCCATCTTCAGGACGTGGCTGAACTCAACGCCTTTGGCGGCGAACGACTGGATCAGGCTGTCGAGGCTGGCCAGCAGTGCGTCGTGACCCAGCAACAAACCCAGACGGATTGCGGTCGGGTAGGCGTCGTTGGTCGACTGCGCCATGTTCACGTCGTTGTTCGGGTGCAGGTATTGGTATTCGCCCTTCTGGTGACCCATGGCCTCCAGCGCGATGTTGGCGATGACTTCGTTGGCATTCATGTTGGTCGAAGTGCCAGCGCCGCCTTGAATCATGTCCACCACGAACTCTTCGTGGAAGTCGCCGCGGATCAATCGTGCACAGGCTTCGCTGATGGCAGCGTGCTTGGCTTCGCTCAGGTGACCCAGTTCGCGGTTGGCGTCAGCGGCGGCTTGCTTGACCATCGCCAGGCCGACAACCAGCTTCGGGTAATGCGAAATCGGAACGCCGGAGAGACGGAAGTTGTTCACCGCTCGCAGGGTCTGGATGCCGTAATACGCTTGAGCCGGTACTTCGAGTACGCCAAGCAGGTCTTTTTCTGTGCGGAAAGATGCAGCGGAGGACATGATAGAAATCATCTCGATATGGACCCGGTCTGTGCCGGAACACTGCAAATGCTAGGCTTGTAGAGATTTTTCGGCCAATGCTGTTAAACACTGGCCTATGCATATTCGGCATAATGACCATGTGACGCCGCGTGTGCGGCGAGCGTGTGACCTAAATTGGTGCGTGTCCGGGAGGACGTGATGAATCTGGAAAGTAAATGGCTCGAGGACTTCAGCGCCCTGGCCGCCACCCGCAGCTTCTCCCAGGCTGCCGAACGACGCTTCGTGACCCAGCCGGCGTTCAGTCGGCGGATTCGCAGCCTTGAGACGGCGTTGGGGCTGCAACTGGTCAATCGTTCACGCACGCCGATTGAGCTGACAGCGGCGGGACAATTGTTCCTGGTCACCGCGCGGACCGTCGTCGAGCAGCTCGGCGAAGTGCTGCGCCATCTTCATCATTTGGAGGGCGGGCAGGGCGAGGTGATGCAGGTCGCGGCTGCGCACTCGTTGGCGTTGGGGTTCTTTCCGCGCTGGATTGCCCAGTTGCGCAACGAAGGCCTGAACATTGCCACGCGGCTGGTGGCGACCAACGTCGGCGATGCGGTGCATGCCCTGCGTGAGGGCGGCTGCGATCTGATGCTGGCGTTCTACGACCCGGACGCGGCGATGCAGATGGACCCGGAAATCTTTCCGTCGCTGCACCTCGGCCACACCGAGATGCTGCCCGTCTGCGCGGCGGACGCCGATGGCAAACCGCTGTTCGATCTGGAAGGCGAGGCCAGTGTGCCGCTATTGGCCTACAGCGCCGGAGCGTTTCTCGGGCGTTCGGTGAACATGCTGCTGCGCCAGCGCGCCCTGCGGTTCACCACCATCTATGAGACCGCCATGGCCGACAGCCTGAAAAGCATGGCGCTGGAAGGGTTGGGCATCGCCTGGGTCCCGCAACTCAGCGTGCGCGCCGAACTGGCGCGCGGTGAACTGGTGGTCTGCGGCGGCCCGCAATGGCATGTGCCGCTGGAGATTCGCTTGTATCGCTGCGCGCTGGTGCGCAAGGCGAACGTGCGATTGCTGTGGCGCAAGCTGGAAGGCGGCGCGGCTCAAGGCACGATGGGCACCTGAGACCCATAAAGATCCAATGTGGGAGCGAGCCTGCTCGCGAATGCGGTGTATCAGGCAACATTGATATCAACTGACACACCGCTTTCGCGAGCAGGCTCGCTCCCACAGGGGATTGGTGGTGTATTTGATTGACCTTAAAGTCAATAAAACCGCTGCTTCGCGCCGTTTGACAGATGGTCGTATCGGGGGCTGTTTATCTGCTTCATTGAGGTATACTGCGCGGCCTTCGGCCGGTTTGACTGGCCATAATTCGTACAATCAAGCCACGCATTTTGCGTGGCTTGTTGTTTTTTGACGCGCCTGCGGGCGCCCAGAGAGAAGAGGCACGACGATGAGTGCACTGGTTGGCGTGATCATGGGCTCCAAGTCCGATTGGTCCACCCTTAGCCACACCGCCGATATGCTGGAAAAGCTCGGCATTCCTTACGAGGTGAAAGTGGTTTCTGCCCACCGGACCCCGGACCTGCTGTTCCAGTACGCGGAAGAGGCAGAGGCGCGTGGCATCGAGGTGATCATCGCCGGTGCCGGCGGCGCGGCCCACTTGCCAGGCATGTGTGCGGCCAAGACCCACCTGCCGGTGCTGGGCGTTCCGGTGCAGTCGTCGATGCTCTCGGGCGTCGATTCGCTGCTGTCTATTGTGCAGATGCCAGCAGGCATTCCGGTCGCCACCCTGGCCATCGGCAAGGCCGGCGCGATCAACGCAGCGCTGCTCTCGGCGAGCATCCTGGGCGCCAAGCACCCGCAGTTCCACACGGTGCTGAAAACTTTCCGTGCTGAGCAGACAGACAGCGTCCTGGAAAATCCAGACCCACGCATCGCCTGAGGTTGTTGACGATGAAGATCGGTGTAATCGGTGGCGGCCAGTTGGGTCGCATGTTGGCGCTGGCGGGTACTCCGCTGGGTATGAACTTCGCTTTCCTGGACCCGGCGCCGGATGCTTGCGCAGCCGCGTTGGGCGAACACCTGCGGGCCGATTACGGCGATCAGGATCACTTGCGTCAGCTGGCCGATGAAGTCGATCTGGTGACCTTCGAGTTCGAAAGTGTTCCGGCCGAAACCGTGGCGTTCCTGTCGCAATTCGTCCCGGTCTACCCGAGTGCCGAAGCCTTGCGCATCGCTCGTGACCGCTGGTTCGAGAAGAGCATGTTCAAGGACCTCGGGATTCCGACGCCTGCGTTCGCCGACATTCAATCGCAAGCCGATCTCGACGCCGCGGTGGCTTCCATCGGCCTGCCGGCCGTGCTGAAAACCCGCACCCTGGGTTATGACGGCAAGGGCCAGAAAGTCCTGCGCAAACCTGAAGATGTGGTCGGCACCTTCGCCGAGTTGGGCAGCGTCGCCTGTCTGCTGGAAGGCTTCGTGCCGTTCACCGGTGAAGTGTCGCTGATTGCCGTGCGTGCTCGCGATGGCGAAACCCGGTTCTATCCGCTGGTTCACAACACCCACGACAGTGGCATCCTCAAGCTGTCCGTGGCCAGCACCGACCATCCGTTGCAAGCCTTGGCCGAAGACTATTCCAGCCGCGTGCTCAAGCAACTGGAATACGTCGGCGTCATGGCGTTCGAATTCTTTGAAGTCGACGGTGGCCTCAAGGCCAACGAAATCGCCCCGCGTGTGCACAACTCCGGGCACTGGACCACCGAAGGCGCCGAGTGCAGCCAGTTCGAAAACCATTTGCGGGCGGTTGCCGGTCTGCCGCTGGGTTCGACTGCCAAGGTCGGTGAAAGCGCGATGCTCAACTTCATCGGTAAAGTGCCGGAGACCGACAAGGTCCTGGCCATCGCCGATTGCCATCTGCATCACTACGGCAAAGCGTTCAAGGTCGGCCGCAAGGTGGGTCACGCCAACCTGCGCTGCGCCGACAAGGCCACGCTAGAGCAGCAGATCCTCAAGGTCGAAGCGCTCATCGCCGAATAGTTTCATGTTGCAGCGGCGGAACCATTCAAGGTCCGCCGTTCTCTCATGGCAGGATGCCGAAGTCTGACTAGGCTTTCGCTGAGTGTCCTGTCTCACCAATACTGTTCCTTTTTGACGGCGTCTGTTGCCGTCATGCTGCGTTGCCGCTCCTCGCCATAGCTCGCTATGACTCGTCGCGGCGCCTTGCCTGACGACAACAGCCACTCGTCAAAAGAGGAACGTATTGGTGAGACAGGACACAACCATTCAATCAGAGGGAAATGCCATGGGAATTATTGGAACCATCTTTATCGGCTTGATCGTCGGCCTGCTGGCTCGGTTCCTGAAACCGGGCGATGACAGCATGGGCTGGATCATGACCATCCTGCTCGGTATCGGCGGTTCGCTGGCGGCCACTTACGGCGGCCAGGCTCTGGGCATTTACCAGGCCGGCCAGGGCGCGGGCTTCATCGGTGCGCTGGTGGGCGCCGTGGTGTTGCTGGTGATCTACGGCTTGATCAAAAAGAACTGATCCAAAGCGACAAAGCCCCCTCTGCGATCTACGTGGAGAGGGCTAAAATGCTCGGCGATTTACTGTCTTTCCTTTACGAGCACCTTCATGCGCCGTCTTCTACTGACTTTCCTTTTACTGGGCACAGGCCTTGCCCACGCCGGCGAACTGCCGGAAACCGACTGGCTTGAACTGATGCCCAAGTCGGACCAGAAAGCCCTCGAGGCCATGCCCGAAATCGATCACAACTCCCCCGAAGGCGATGGCAGCTTTACCAAAAAGGGTGGCATGAAGCAGAGCAAGGGCTTGCCGGCGGTGATGTATTCGACCAAAACCGTGCCATCGATGAACGATAAGAACATCCGCATCGGTGGTTATCCGGTGCCGCTGGAGTCCGATGCCAAGGGACGCAGCACGCTGTTTTTCCTCGTGCCGTATCCGGGCGCCTGCATCCACGTGCCGCCACCACCGCCTAACCAACTGGTGCTGGTGCGTTATCCGCAGGGGTTGAAGCTGAATGATATCTACACGCCGCTGTGGGTGACCGGCACGCTGAAGATCGAAAAGGTCAACAACGACCTGGCTGATGCAGCGTATGCGCTGGATGCGGCGAAAGTCAGAGTGGTGAAAGAGTCGGATTTGTAACTGTTGTAGGAGCGAGCAAGCTCGCTCCTACAGTGGTTTTGTGGTGTTACAGAGGTTTGCTGCCGATGCTCACGCCAAGGGTATGGCTCGCCCCCGGCGCCAACGTCACCACATCATCCATCACGTTCGCCGTTTCAATGCATAACATCCGCTGCCAGCCATCGTCGGCCATGTCACTGAACGCTGCCGCACGATCGATCCACGGGTTCCAGATCACTGCCGAGCGCGAACCGCTGCTGGTCAGCTCAATGCGCCGTTCCCAGGCGGGGTCGACAATGCTTAGCTTCGCCGGGGTATTGAGGTAGATGCGATCGGTCTCGCCGGCAAAACGCAGATCACCGGTCTGAGTCACGGTTTTCCAATCGTCCAGCGTCTCGATGTAACTCAAGCCATCCAACCCTTCGACATGCACATTGCGCACATCGCTGACCGCGAAGTAGCTGTGCAGCGCCTGGCTGATGGTGACTTTTCCAGTGCCCTGGTTATGGCTGGTCAGGCTGATGTGCAACTGCTCATCCAGACGAATGCTCAGCTTCAAGTCCACCTGATGCGGCCAGCCCGGCAAGCCGGCTTCGGGGTAAGGCAGGAGAAACTCGACCTTCAGGCTCTCACCTTCGGCCTCGATGCCGCCCAGCTCCCAATCCATTGCGCGTACCAGTCCGTGCGCGGCTGGCGGTTCGTTGCTGACACGCATCGCCTGAACGCTCTGCGGGTTGCGTGACAGATTACCGAACCACGGCCAGCACACCGGCACACCAGTGCGGATGCTCTTGCCGGCCTTGAACACGGCCTCATCGTTGAGCCAGATCAGCGGCGGTTGGCCGGCCAATTGATAACTGAGGATGTGCGCGCCTTGCTGGGCGACCAGCAATTCGGCCTGACCGTGGCGGATGCGCCAGCAGTTCAGTTCATCCAGTTTCACGGCTTCAACGTTGGGCGTGTTCATGGGACAACTCTCGATCAGCAACAATGACGACTACAGACCGCAAAAAGATCGCCTGGTTTAACCAGGCTCTTTTTAACGGGCCCGGGGCGGAACCGAACGGGTACGGCCGCTGCCATCAATGGCGACGAACACGAACACCGCTTCGGTGACTTTGCGCCATTCGCTGGACAGTGGATCGTCGCTCCAGACTTCAACCATCATCTTGATCGAGCTGCGGCCGATTTCCAGCGCCTGGGTATAAAAGGAAAGTTGAGCGCCTACCGCGACCGGGACCAGGAACGCCATGCGGTCGATCGCAACGGTGGCCACACGGCCTCCCGCGACTTTGCTGGCCATTGCGGTGCCGGCCAAATCCATCTGCGCCACCAGCCAACCGCCGAAAATATCGCCGAAACCGTTGGTTTCACGAGGAAGCGCGGTAATTTGCAGGGCCAGGTCGCCTTGCGGAATTGGATCTTCTTGTTCGAGCTCTATCATGCCGGGGGTGCCTCTGACCCGTGACTCTTCATTGGTACTTCAGGTGAATAGCCGCTTTCAAGAAAAACGATTCAGCCCCGAACATACCGCGTTCGTCACGTTTTTCGTAAGGCGCCTAAAGGGAAACTCTGCGAAATCGCCTATGAACCCCGGAAGGCGTTTTCGCACAGCAACCCATTCAACATGTCGCAATATTGCGAGTATATCGGTCGGTAGACTCCGAGACGACCGTCCGGTTCTCATTTTGACTGTCAAATACGCGCTTCTATGTGCTTTTTCGAACTATTTGTTATCGTGCCGGACCTGCCCAAGCCTCCGCCAGCGTTGTTGGGGGTGCAGATCCGACTATAAGAGAAGCCCTTGCCATGACCACAGCGCCCTCGAGCATCGCGCAGCCAACACAACCCGCACGTCCGCTGACTCGCAATGACTACAAGACTTTATCGCTATCTGCCCTTGGCGGTGCGCTGGAGTTCTACGACTTCATCATCTTCGTGTTCTTCGCCACGGTGGTGGGCAAGCTGTTCTTCCCGGCGGACATGCCTGAGTGGCTGCGGCTGATGCAGACCTTCGGCATTTTCGCCGCTGGCTACCTCGCACGGCCCTTGGGCGGCGTTGTGATGGCGCACTTCGGTGACCTGCTGGGACGCAAGAAAATGTTTACCTTGAGCATTTTCATGATGGCCGTGCCCACCCTGATCATGGGGCTGCTGCCGACGTATGCGCAGATTGGCATGTGGGCGCCGATCCTGTTGCTGCTGATGCGGGTGATCCAGGGCGCAGCGATTGGCGGTGAAGTACCGGGCGCGTGGGTCTTCGTTTCCGAACACGTTCCGCAGCGTCATATTGGCTACGCCTGCGGCACCCTGACCTGCGGTTTGACGGCGGGCATCTTGCTGGGGTCGTTGGTCGCCACGGTGATCAACAGCCTTTACACCCCGGTGGAAGTGTCGGATTACGCCTGGCGGATCCCGTTCCTACTCGGGGGTGTGTTTGGCCTGTTCTCGGTGTACCTGCGCCGCTGGCTGCACGAAACCCCAGTGTTCGCCGAACTGCAACTGCGTAAAGCCCTGGCTGAGGAGGTACCGCTGCGTGCCGTGTTGCGCGACCATCGCGGCGCGATCCTGATTTCCATGCTGCTGACCTGGCTGCTGTCCGCCGGCATCATCGTGGTGATTCTGATGACGCCAACCGTGCTGCAGACGGTCTACCACTTCTCGCCAACCACCGCGTTGCAGGCCAACAGCCTGGCGATCGTCTTCCTCAGCCTGGGCTGCGTAGCGTCCGGCTCGCTGGCTGACCGCTTCGGCGCCGGTCGAGTATTCGTGTTCGGCAGCGCTGCGTTGTTGATCAGTTCGTGGACCTTCTATCACAGCCTGTTCAGCCACCCTGAGTGGCTATTCCCGATGTACGCCTTGACCGGTCTGCTGGTCGGCACCATCGGCGCGGTGCCGTACGTGATGGTTAAAGCCTTTCCGGCGGTGGTGCGCTTCAGCGGGCTGTCGTTCTCCTACAACCTGGCCTATGCCATTTTTGGCGGGCTGACGCCGATGGTGGTGACCTTGTTGTTGAAGGAGAGCCCGATGGGGCCTGCTTATTATGTGGCGATCATTTGCGGGGTCGGGATTTTGGTGGGGGCGTATCTCTGGAAGAAGGGGCGGTAAATATCGGCTGGCGCCGAAAGATCGCAGCCTTCGGCAGCTCCTACAGAGGAATTCGATCCATGTAGGAGCTGCCGAAGGCTGCGATCTTGGCGATTCATGCCCCTGCTCACATCTGCGGTTACAACTTGAAAGGCCAGCCTCCTCACCGAATGCTGGCCTTTCATCCAATTGTCATATTTCAGCCATAGAGTGTTCACACGGCCTGCTGATACTTGGCCCCGACTTAACACACCCTATCTGCTAGGAGTAAGGCATGAAACTGAAGCGTTTGATGGCGGCAATGACTTTTGTCGCTGCTGGCGTTGCGACTGCCAACGCGTTCGCCGCTGTTGACCCGTCGATCCCGAGCTACACCAAGACCACAGGTGTGTCGGGCAACCTGTCCAGCGTCGGCTCCGATACCCTGGCCAACCTCATGACCCTGTGGGCTGAGAACTACAAAAAAGAATACCCGAACGTAAACATCCAGATTCAGGCCGCTGGCTCCGCCACTGCGCCACCTGCGCTGACTGAAGGCACCTCTAACCTGGGCCCGATGAGCCGCAAGATGAAGGACACCGAACTGGCTGCCTTCGAACAGAAGTACGGCTACAAGCCAACCGCTATCCCGGTTGCCGTGGACGCCCTGGCTGTTTTCGTACACAAAGACAACCCGATCCAGCACCTGACCATGGAACAAGTTGACGCGATCTTCTCGTCCACTCGTCTGTGCGGCGCTAAAACCGAAGTCAAAACCTGGGGTGACCTGGGCGTGACCGGCGACCTGGCCAACAAGCCGGTTCAACTGTTCGGTCGTAACTCGGTATCCGGCACCTACGGCTACTTCAAAGAAGAAGCCCTGTGCAAAGGCGACTACAAGCCAAACGTCAACGAACAACCAGGCTCGGCTTCGGTCGTGCAGTCGATCAGCTCCTCGCTGAACGGCATCGGTTACTCGGGCATCGGCTACAAAACCGCTAGCGTGAAGACAGTGGCTCTGTCCAAGAAGGGCAGCACTGAGTTCATCGAAGACAGCGAAGAAAACGCACTGAACGGCAAATACCCGCTGTCGCGTTTCCTCTACGTTTACGTCAACAAAGCCCCGAACAAGCCTCTGGCCCCGCTGGAAGCCGAGTTCGTGAAACTGGTTCTGTCCAAACAGGGCCAGGAAGTTGTAGTGAAAGACGGCTACATCCCACTGCCAGCCAAGGTTGCTGCAAAAGCACTGGCTGACCTGGGTCTGCAAGAAGGCGGCGCTGAAGTCGCAAAAAAGTAACACCCTAGGCCCGGGGTAAGCCCCGGACCTGTGTAGGAGCGAGCTTGTGGTGAGGGGATTTATCCCCGTTCGGCTGCGAAGCAGTCGTAAGTCGGTCGACGCATAGAATGCGGTGGCTGATTGTGGGGGGCGCTTCGCTCCCCAACGGGGATAAATCCCCTCGCCACGGCCCGCCCTCACACCCCCCAAATTTTCGGTCCTCTGCCAGTTCCCGCTGGCGGCGGATTTGTTGCGTCACTGCATTGTCATCTTTCTGTCATACAGGATCGCTAGGGTGTGCGAATGAATGATCTGGCCAATTCCACAATGACTACTAATCCCCCCAAGCGAATTGACTTCAATACGCCTGAGTTGCAACGCAAGCGCCGCATCCGCGCGCTCAAAGATCGCCTGACCCGTTGGTACGTCCTCGTTGGCGGCCTCGCCGTTCTCGGCGCGATCACGTTGATCTTCTTCTTCCTCGCTTACGTCGTTGCGCCGCTGTTTCAAGGGGCGAGCCTGACGGCCAAAGACGCCATCACGCCCGCCTGGATGCAAGACGCCGGCAAGCCGTTGATGATCTCCCTGGAAGAACAGAACCAGGTGGCCATGCGGGTATCCGACAAAGGCCAGGCGCTGTTCTTTGATATCGACAGTGGCGCTGAACTCAAGCGCGTCGATTTGCCGATCCCGGCCGGTACTACCGTAACCTCCATCGGCGAAGACCAGCCAGGCCATCCGCTGGTGGCGGTGGGCTTGTCCAACGGTCAGGCACTGGTGTTCCGCCACACGTATAAAGTCAGCTACCCGGACGGTAAGAAGACCATCTCGCCGGCCATCGAGTACCCGTACGGTGAAGCGCCAATCGCGCTGAACGAGGCGGGCGGTGCGTTGGAGCACGTCAGCCTCAACGCCACCGACACGACCCTGATGCTGGTCGGTGCCACCGGTTCGCAACTCAATGTGCTTTCGCTGACCAGCGAAGAAAACATGATGACCGGCGAAATCACCACCGAGCAGAAGCGCATCGATCTGCCGCAGATGACCGAGACGGTGAAAAACATCTTCGTCGACCCGCGTCAGCAGTGGCTGTATGTGGTTAATGGTCGCGCTCAGGCCGACGTATACAGTCTGCGCGACAAGAGCCTTAACGGTCGCTACAAACTGCTTGAAGATGGCGAAGCCCAAGTCACCGCCAGCACTCAGCTGGTGGGTGGCATCTCGCTGATCATCGGCGACTCCAAAGGCGGTCTGGCTCAGTGGTTCATGGCCCGCGACCCGGATGGCGAACTGCGCCTGAAGCAGATCCGTACTTTCCAGATGGGCACCGCGCCCATCGTTGAAATCACCGCCGAAGAACGTCGCAAAGGCTTCATCGCCCTCGACGCCTCGGGCAAGCTCGGCGTGTTCCATAGCACCGCCCACCGCACCTTGCTGGTGGATCAGGTGGTCGATGGTCAGGGCATTTTCGGTCTGTCGCCACGGGCTAACCGCGTGATCGTGGAAGCGGGCGGCAAGATTCAACCGCTGCTGCTGGACAACCCGCACCCGGAAGTTTCCTGGAGCGCGTTGTGGAGCAAGGTGTGGTACGAAAACTACGACGAGCCTAAATACGTCTGGCAATCGACCGCCGCCAACACCGATTTCGAACCCAAGCTGAGCTTGTCCCCACTGACCTTCGGTACCTTGAAAGCCGCGTTCTACGCCATGCTGCTGGCCGCGCCACTGGCCGTTGCCGCTGCGATCTACACCGCGTACTTCATGGCCCCGGGCATGCGCCGCAAGGTCAAACCGGTGATCGAGCTGATGGAAGCGATGCCGACGGTGATCCTCGGCTTCTTCGCCGGCCTGTTCCTCGCGCCGTATGTGGAAGGGCACTTGCCGGGCATCTTCAGCCTGCTGATGCTCGTGCCGATCGGTATTCTGGTGGCCGGTTTCGTCTTCAGCCGCCTGCCTGAGTCCATCCGCCTGAAAGTGCCGGACGGTTGGGAAAGCGCGATTCTGATTCCGGTGATTCTGTTCGTGGGCTGGTTGTCGTTGTACATGAGCCCGTACATGGAAACCTGGTTCTTCGGTGGCGACATGCGGATGTGGATCTCCCACGACCTGGGCATCACCTACGACCAGCGCAACGCACTGGTGGTTGGCCTGGCCATGGGCTTCGCGGTCATCCCGAACATCTATTCCATTGCCGAAGACGCCGTGTTCAGCGTGCCTCGCGGTTTGACGCTGGGTTCCCTGGCGCTGGGTGCTACGCCGTGGCAGACCATGACCCGCGTGGTGATCCTCACCGCCAGCCCGGGCATCTTCTCGGCGCTGATGATCGGCATGGGCCGTGCGGTCGGGGAAACCATGATCGTGCTGATGGCTACGGGTAACACCCCGGTCATGGAAATGAACCTGTTCGAAGGCCTGCGCACACTGGCCGCCAACGTCGCGGTGGAAATGCCCGAATCGGAGGTCGGCGGCAGCCACTACCGCGTGCTGTTCCTCTCGGCGCTGGTGCTGCTGCTGTTCACCTTCATCATGAACACCCTCGCGGAACTGATTCGTCAGCGTCTGCGCAAGAAATACTCGTCGCTTTAAGAAAGGTAGAAGTCTGTGAAACAGAACTCCCTGAACGGATGGTTCAAGAGCGGCGCCCCCGGCGTCTGGATCAGCGGTGGCGCGGTGTCCATCGCGGTCATCATGACCATTGGCTTGCTCGCGGTGATTGCCGTGCGCGGCCTGGGTCACTTCTGGCCGGCGGACTTGATACACGCCAGCTACGACGTGCCGGGCCAGGCCAATCACCTGGTGATCGGCGAAGTGGTGCAGAAAGAAGAAGTGCCGCGCGAGCGCTTGAAAAGCGCTGGCCTGCCGGTGCCCGATCAGGGCCCGGAGTTCATGACTCGGGAGCTGATCAAAGTCGGCAACCGTGACCTGAACGGCAACGACTTCACCTGGGTCGTCGGCGAATGGCTGACTAATCAGAAGACCCCGCCAGAATTGATGACGATCGAGCGTCGTGAGTGGGGCAACTTCTACGGTTACCTGGTCAACGTCAAACAGGACGGCAAGGTCATCGCCGAAGGCGAAGCGGCGTGGCCTGAGTTGCAGGCGCGTGTGGATCGGGTCAACAAACTCGCGGCACAGCTCAAGACTCTGGAAAAAACCGACATCGGTGCGATCAACTCAGGTCTGGAGCGCATCCGTCTGCACGGTCGCAAACTGGAGCTGGCCGGCAAACTCGACGCCACTGCGCAAGCAGACATGGAGTCCGAGCGCGCCGAGCTGAATGCACGCTACCAAGACATCGAAGCTCGCCTGAATGACCTGCACGCCCAGTTCAACCGCGACAGCCTGACGGCACGCGATGCGAACGGCAAAGAGATCGAAATCGGTATCGGCAAAGTGGTTCACGCCTATCAGCCGAACGCCATGAGCATGATGACCAAAACCGGCTTCTACTTCAGCAAGGTCTGGGAATTCCTCAGCGACGACCCGCGTGAAGCCAACACCGAAGGCGGGATCTTCCCGGCCATTTTCGGCACCGTGATGATGACCCTGATCATGGCGATGATCGTGACGCCGTTCGGCGTGCTGGCAGCGGTTTACCTGCGTGAATATGCCAAGCAGAACGTGCTGACGCGTATTATCCGCATCGCCGTGAACAACCTGGCAGGCGTTCCGGCCATTGTTTATGGCGTGTTCGGTCTGGGCTTCTTTGTCTATGTACTGGGCGGCTCGGTCGACCGGTTGTTCTTCCCTGAAGCACTGCCGGCACCGACCTTCGGTACACCGGGTCTGCTCTGGGCTTCCCTGACCCTGGCGCTGCTGGCGGTGCCGGTAGTGATCGTGGCCACCGAAGAAGGCCTGGCGCGGATTCCTCGCACCGTGCGCGAAGGCTCGTTGGCCCTTGGCGCAACCAAGGCTGAAACCTTGTGGAAAATCGTGCTGCCAATGGCCAGCCCGGCGATGATGACTGGCATGATCCTCGCCGTGGCTCGCGCCGCCGGTGAAGTGGCGCCGCTGATGCTGGTGGGTGTGGTGAAACTGGCACCGTCGCTGCCGCTGGACGGCAACTACCCGTACCTTCACCTCGACCAAAAGATCATGCACTTGGGCTTCCACATCTATGACGTCGGCTTCCAGAGCCCGAACGTCGAAGCCGCACGGCCGCTGGTGTACGCCACGGCGCTGTTGCTGGTGCTGGTGATCGCCACGTTGAACTTGTCGGCAGTGTGGATTCGTAACCACCTGCGCGAAAAATACAAAGCGCTGGATAGCTGATAACCCCTGTAGGAGCGAGCTTGCTCGCGAAAATGGTACATCCGACACATTTTCTGTGCCTGAACTACCATCGCGAGCAGGCTCGCTCCTACAGAAAGAATTGCGTAACCGCAGGCCCGGCCTGCGGCTCACCGAACCGAATTTGTTAGCACAGGGAGCCTCCCATGCAGCACGAAGCACATACCCACGGCATCAACATGTCTGCCCTGGGCCGCGACAAACAGAGCTTGAGACTCGAGCAGGAAACCGTCGCCATCGAAGTGCCGGGCCTGAGCCTGTTCTACGGCGACAAACAAGCGCTGTACGACGTCAGCATGAACATTCCGAAACAGCGCGTGACCGCCTTCATCGGCCCGTCCGGCTGCGGCAAGTCCACGCTGCTGCGCACCTTCAACCGCATGAACGACCTGGTCGACGGCTGCCGCGTAGAAGGCGAAATCAACCTCTACGGCAACAACATCTACCGTAAAGGCGAAGACGTGGCGGAACTGCGTCGTCGCGTCGGCATGGTGTTCCAGAAGCCGAACCCGTTCCCGAAAACCATCTACGAAAACGTGGTTTACGGCTTGCGCATCCAGGGCATCAACAAGAAGCGCATCCTCGACGAAGCCGTCGAGTGGGCATTGAAAGGTGCGGCGCTGTGGGACGAAGTCAAAGACCGCCTGCACGAGTCGGCACTCGGCCTGTCCGGTGGTCAGCAGCAACGTCTGGTCATCGCCCGCACCATCGCCGTGGAGCCGGAAGTGCTGCTGCTCGACGAACCCTGCTCGGCACTCGACCCGATCTCCACGCTGAAAGTCGAAGAGCTGATCTACGAACTGAAATCGAAGTTCACCATCGTCATCGTGACCCACAACATGCAACAGGCCGCGCGGGTTTCCGACTACACGGCGTTCATGTACATGGGCAAACTGGTGGAATTCGGCGACACCGACACCCTGTTCACCAATCCGGCGAAGAAGCAGACCGAAGACTACATCACCGGTCGTTACGGCTAGGAACTGTGGTTGCTCACTGAACTGACGCTGCGGTCCACCGCACCTTACCGGACGCTCCAAGGACGCCAACATGATTAGTAAAGAAGGCCTTACCCATCACATCTCCCAGCAGTTCAACGCCGAGCTTGAGGAAGTGCGCAGCCACCTCCTGGCCATGGGCGGGCTGGTGGAGAAGCAGGTCAACGATGCGGTCACCGCACTGATCGAGGCCGATTCCGGTCTGGCCCAGCAGGTGCGCGACATTGATGACCAGATCAACCAGATGGAACGCAACATCGACGAAGAATGCCTGCGCATTCTGGCCCGTCGTCAGCCGGCGGCGTCCGACTTGCGTCTGATCATCAGCATTTCCAAGTCGGTGATCGACCTGGAGCGCATCGGCGATGAATCCACCAAGATTGCCCGCCGCGCCATCCAGCTGTGCGAAGAAGGCGAAGCCCCGCGCGGTTACGTTGAGGTTCGCCACATCGGTGACCAGGTGCGCAACATGGTGCGCGATGCACTGGACGCTTTTGCCCGGTTCGATGCCGACCTGGCGTTGTCGGTGGCGCAATACGACAAGATCATCGACCGCGAATACAAGACCGCCCTGCGTGAGCTGGCGACCTACATGATGGAAGACCCGCGCTCTATCTCGCGAGTCTTGAGCATCATTTGGGTGCTGCGTTCGCTGGAGCGGATCGGCGACCACGCACGTAATATCTCGGAATTGGTGATTTACCTGGTACGCGGCACCGACGTGCGTCACCTGGGCCTTAAGCGCATGAAAGAAGAAGTTGAAGGCACAAGTGCCGAAACCGCTAATGTTCCGGGCAAAGCTGACGATAAGTAAGACTGCCCAAGAAAAACGCCCGGTCCTTTGGCCGGGCGTTTTTGTGTGTGGTTTTCGACTTTAAAAGCAGCACCCGCGAACGAAAAGTCCCGGCGTGACTGACGGTTTTTGGCAATGTGCCATCAGCAAAGCGGTATGCTTGCCGGGATTTTTTCGAGGGATGATGGATGAGCAAGATCAGTGTGTTGGTGGTGGACGATGCGGCATTCATTCGTGACCTGGTGAAGAAGTGCCTGCGTAACTACTTCCCGGGCATCCGGACCGAAGATGCCATCAACGGCAAAAAAGCTCAGGCCATGCTGGCCAAGGAAGCGTTCGACCTGGTCCTGTGCGACTGGGAAATGCCGGAAATGTCTGGCCTGGAACTGCTGACCTGGTGCCGCGAGCAGGACAACCTCAAGACCATGCCCTTCGTGATGGTGACCAGCCGTGGCGACAAAGAGAATGTTGTCCAGGCGATTCAGGCCGGTGTAACCGGCTACGTCAGTAAGCCGTTCACCAACGAGCAGCTGTTGACCAAGGTCAAACAGGCACTGAACAAGGTCGGCAAGCTCGACGCCTTGATGAGCGGTGCGCCGACCAAAATGAACTCGGCGTTTGGTAACGATTCCCTGATTGCATTGACTGGCGGCAAGGCGGCGTTGGTCGCGCCATCACCGGCCCCGGCGGCTGCACCGTCTCGTGGCCTGCTCAACAGCCCGCCGATCAAGCCTGCAGCGTCCTCCGCAGCGCCAACGGGCAGTCGTGGCCAAGGCCAACTGCGCCTGCCGAATGGCATTCAGCAATGTGTGATCAAGGCCTTGAGTCTCAAGGAAGCGCTGCTGGTCGTGAAGCGCACCGACACCCTGCCGCAAGTGCTGGACAGCGCCGTACTCGACCTGGAACAGGGCGAAAGCGCTGAAGTTGCCCGCCTCAATGGCTACCTGCACGCCATCGTCGCCCACGAACCGAAACCCGACAGCGACTGGCTGCAATTGACCTTCCGCTTTGTCGATCAGGATGCGCAGAAGCTCGACTACATCTCCCGTTTGATCGCACGTGGTACGGCGCAGAAGCATTTCATACCGGGCGCGTAATCTTCGCCCCTAAAAGATCGCAGCCTTCGGCAGCTCCTACAGGAGATCGCATTTCCCATGTAGGAGCTGCCGAAGGCTGCGATCTTTTGATCTTGCTTTGAAACATCTGCCGACTCCCCGGGTCCATTGCAGCTGCTAGGCTCCTTCTCAGGCCTTCCTCGACAGAGCCTTCGCCCATGTTCGCGCGCCTGATGTTTTTCTGCGGTCTTATCATGGCTTCCACTTCGGCTGTGGCCATGACTATCTACAAATCCACCGATGCCAATGGCGTGGTCTCCTACAGCGACCGCCCCACGAAGGACTCCCAGGTGTTCACTTTTCGGGATCGCATGGTCGAGCACCTTGAGCGTCAGGTGTACCTCGTCATCACGAAGAAGAAGGGCGTGGACAGTGTCTACGTGCGCAATGACCTGTATGCGCCGGTAGAGATCGAGTTGAGTTTCGCCGGACTGCAGAACGTCAGCGGTGCGCCGAGCCGACCCATTCGTCGGGTGATGCCGGCCCGCAGCAGCATTCGTCTGGCGCTGCTCACGGCCACGCAACCCGAAAGGCCGCTCGCGTACGTTCCCAAGTTCGAATACTCCCTGGGTGACCCCTCAGGCGCCGCCATGGACTATCGATACCCGTTTCCGTGGCGTGGCGGACCGTTTCGACTGACTCAGGGTGCCAATGGCCAATACAGCCATTTCGGCCCGAAGAACCGCTACGCCATGGACATCGCCATGCCCGTCGGTACGCCGATCATCGCCGCGCGTGGCGGGGTAGTGGTGAAAACCGAGAATGCCCAGACCGGACGTGGCACCGATCCGTCGGGCAACTTTGTGCGAGTGCTGCACGATGACGGGACCATGGGCGTGTACCTGCACCTCAAGCAAGGCTCCGTGTGCGTTCGGGAGGGGCAGCGGGTGGTGGTGGGCACGGCGTTGGCGTTGTCGGGCAATACCGGCAACAGCAGCGGTCCACACCTGCACTTCGTGGTGCAGCGCAATACCGGATTGGGGCTGGTGTCGATTCCGTACCAGTTCAATCAACCGGTCGGCGCGCTGCCCAACTTTGCGTTGGGCAAGCAGTGAAGACGATGGAGATCAACTGTGGCGAGGGGATTTATCCCCGTTGGGTCGCGAAGCGACCCCAGCCCCTCCCATTTGTAAACTATCAGGTGCACCGTATTGACAGCTTTGGGACGGCTTAGCCGTCCAACGGGGATAAATCCCCTCGCCACAAAAGCCCTTCAGCTTCTGATCAATCCAGCATCAACACCTTGGCCAGAATGATCTTCGGCCCTTTCATCTTCTTGATGATGATCCGCAAGCCCTCGACTTCCAGCACTTCTTCCTCTTCCGGCACCCGTTTCAGGGTTTCATAGACCAGCCCGGCGAGGGTTTCGGCTTCGACGTGATCCAGGTCGATGCCCAGCAACCGTTCAACCTTGAACAGCGGGGTATCTCCCCGTACCAGCAGCTTGCCCGGCTGATAAGCGAGGATCCCGCGCTCAGCCTTGCGGTGCTCGTCCTGAATGTCGCCCACCAGCACTTCCAGCACGTCTTCCATGGTCAGGTAGCCGATGACGTTGCCGTCGGCCTCTTCGACCAGCGCGAAGTGCGAGCCGCCCTTGCGGAATTGTTCGAGTAATTGCGACAGCGGCATGTGCCGCGAGATGCGTTCCAGCGGACGGGTCAGTTCAGCCAGGTTGAACGACTCGGGAATGTGATCCAGCGCCGCCAGTTCCAGCAGCAGGTCCTTGATGTGCAGCAGGCCGACGAACTCCTGGCGGTCGCTGTCGTACACCGGGTAACGGCTGAACTTGTGGCGACGGAACAGCGCGAGGATTTCCTTGAGCGGCGCATTGAACTCCAGCGTCACCAGGTCTTCCCGCGAGTTGGCCCAGTCCACCACTTCCAGCTCGCCCATTTCCACTGCCGAGGCCAATACACGCATGCCTTGGTCGCTCGGGTCCTGGCCACGGCTGGAGTGCAGGATCAGTTTCAGTTCTTCACGGCTGTAATGGTGCTCGTGATGAGGACCGGGTTCACCTTGGCCGGCGATCCGCAGGATCTGGTTGGCGCTGGCGTTGAGCAGGTAAATGGCCGGGTACATCGCCCAATAAAACAGGTACAGCGGCACCGCTGTCCAGAGCGACAGCAGCTCGGGTTTGCGGATGGCCCAGGATTTAGGGGCCAGTTCACCCACCACGATGTGCAGGTACGAGATGACGAAGAACGCGGCGAAGAACGACACGCCTTTGATCACTTCGGCCGACTGCACGCCGACGGCTTCAAGCAGCGGTTCGAGAATGTGTGCGAACGCCGGTTCACCCACCCAGCCAAGGCCGAGGGAGGCGAGGGTGATACCCAATTGGCACGCCGACAGGTACGCATCGAGCTGACTGTGCACGGTGCGCAGAATGTGTCCGCGCCAGCCGTTTTTATCAGCGATGGCCTCGACCCGGGTCGAGCGCAATTTGACCATGGCAAATTCCGCCGCAACGAAAAATCCGTTGAGCAAAACCAGGATCAGAGCAAAAAGAATCATGCCGAAATCGGCGAAGAGTGTCGCGAGGGTCAAGCCAGGGGAAGGGTCCATGATGGAGTTTTGCGGGTTCCGTGTGATTCAAAAGGAAATAAAAAAGTGCGCCTGAAGGGCAGGCACAAGCCAACCAATGTAGCGGCTGACCGGGCGATTGCCTAGTGGCGCGTGCTGGCCGGTATCAGTCCGCGGCGCTGATGACCCGGGATTTGGTGACCTGAGCCGGCGCAAAATGGCAGGTAAAGGTGCTGCCGTGCCCCGGCACACTGCTGATTTCCATCCGCGCGCGGTGGCGCAACAGCACGTGTTTGACGATCGCCAGCCCAAGCCCCGTGCCGCCCGTGTTGGAGTTGCGGCTGGAGTCGACGCGGTAGAAACGTTCGGTCAGGCGTGGCAGGTGTTTGCTGTCGATGCCAATCCCGGAATCTTGCACGCTCAGGTGTGCGCTTTGCTCATCGCCCCACCAGCGAATGCGGATATGGCCTTCGGCTGGTGTGTATTTCACCGCGTTGAACACCAGATTAGAGAATGCGCTGCGCAATTCGGCTTCGCTGCCCTTGAGCAGAATCGTCGGGTCGGCCTCCAGCGTGATCGTCTGATTGCGCTGGCCGGACAATTGCTGCGCGTCGCTCTTGATCGATTGCAGCAAGCCGTCGATGGCCACCGGCTGGTTGTCCGAGGGGTAATCGGTGGCTTCCAGTTTGGCCAACAGCAGCAAATCGTTGAGCAACGTCTGCATGCGCCCGCCTTGTTGCTGCATTTGCTGCAAGGCACGGGTCCAGCGCGGGTTCACGTCCTCGACATTGTCGAGCAGCGTTTCCAGGTAACCGCAGATCACCGTCAGCGGCGTGCGCAATTCATGGGAAACGTTAGCGATAAAGTCTTTGCGCATCTGTTCCAGCTGATGGATGCGCGTGACGTCGCGCACCAGCATCAAGTGCTCGTTGTTGCCGTAGCGGGTGATGTACAGCTGAATGCGCAGGCGATCATTGATCGGTGACGGGATTTCCAGTGGCTCGGCGTAGCTGTTCTGCTCGAAGTATTCCTTGAAGCGCGGATGACGCACCAGGTTGGTCACCGGTTGGCCGCTGTCCTGTGGCGTCTTGAGGCCGAGCAAGGTTTCGGCGGCGCGGTTCCACCATTCCAGGTTGCCGTCGGTGTCGAGCATGATCACCGCGTCTTTCAACGCAGCGGTGGATTCCTGGACCCGGTCGATCACCGCTTGCAGGCGCCCACGCACGCGTTGGTCGCGGCGTTGCAGATGGTAGATGCTGTCGAACACTTCGCCCCACAAGCCATAGCCATCGGGCGGGGCTTCATCGGGTTTGTGCAGACGCAACCACTCATGCAGACGCAGCAATTGCTTGAGGGTCCAGGCCAGGTAAAGGCCCAGGCCTGCGGCGAGGCTCCAGCCGTAGTAGCCGGTAATCAGGCCGATCACCAGGCAGGCGGTGACCAGTAGCAGCATGTGGCGAATCAGGGTGCCATGCCAGTTTTGGTTCACTTGAACGCGCGTCCTTGTCAGCTTGTCGGGCGGGAAAGGTCCGGATCAGGCTTTGGTAGAAAAACGGTAACCGGTGCCGCGCACGGTTTGTACCAGATTTTCGTAGGCATCGCCGAGGGCTTTGCGCAGGCGACGGATGTGCACGTCGACGGTGCGTTCTTCGACATAAACGTTGCCGCCCCAGACCTGATCCAGCAACTGGCCACGGGTGTAGGCACGTTCCTGGTGAGTCATGAAGAACTGCAGCAAGCGGTATTCGGTCGGGCCCATCTCGGCGGGTTTGCCGTCGATGGTCACGCGGTGGCTGATCGGGTCCAGCAGCAGGCCACCGACTTCGATCGGGGTTTCACCATCGGTTGGGCCAGCACGACGCAGCACGGCCTTCAGGCGTGCAACCAGCTCACGAGGGGAAAAGGGTTTGGTGATGTAGTCATCGGCGCCGACTTCCAGCCCCTGGATCTTGTTGTCCTCTTCGCCCTTGGCGGTGAGCATGATGATCGGGATGTCCCCGGTCAGCTCATCGCGCTTCAAGCGTCGGGCCAGCTCGATGCCGGACGTGCCGGGCAGCATCCAGTCGAGCAGGATCAAGTCCGGTTTGCGGTCGACGATGATGGCATGGGCCTGCTGCGAGTTCTCAGCCTCCAGGCAGTCATAGCCGGCCATTTCCAACGCAACGGCGATCATTTCGCGAATGGGCGCTTCGTCGTCGACGATCAGAATGCTCCTGCCAACCATGCCTTAATCCTCTTGTCATTTAACTGTCTTGCGCCGCATTAGATAACGGAATTATTGCAGTCGTGTGACAGTATTTTAGCTGCCCTGCGATTGTCACGATCCTGAACTAAGCTCTAAGTCCGAATCCTGACAACCACAAAAGGAAGGTTTCCATGAGTCAATACTCGCAATCCTTTAAAGCCCTGATGCTGGCAGCTGCCCTGGCTTTGCCATCAATGGCCTTCGCGGCTGAGCCGGGCATGATGAAAGGCAACATGATGGTCGACCATAAGGGCATGACCTTGTACACGTTCGACAAGGACACGGGTGGCAAGTCGGTATGCACGGGGGATTGTGCAAAAAACTGGCCGCCGCTGGCGGCAAAAGCGAGCGACAAAGCCTCAGGCAAATGGAGCATCATCACACGGGATGATGGCTCCATGCAGTGGGCTTACGACGGCAAGCCGCTGTACACCTTCATGAAAGACAAAAAACCCGGAGACATGACGGGCGACAAAATGAAGGATATGTGGCACGTCATTACCAACAACGGTCCGAAGATGTAAGCCTGTAGGAGCGAGCTTGCTCGCGATGAACGTGAACGATGACGCGCTGTCTGCATAAACGCGTCGCCTTCAAAATCATCGCGAGCAAGCTCGCTCCTACACAACGCGGCCTTCTTCTGCCTCAACGCAGCGCGTAATCCAGCACAATCCCTACGAAAATCGCCAACCCGGCCCAATGGTTGTGTAAAAACGCCTTGAAACACCGCATCCGGTCCTTGCCACGGGTGTACCAGAACTCCCACGCAAAACAGCCCGCCGCCGCCAGCAATCCCAAGTGGAACCAGCCGCCCAGCTCGAATTTCGACCCCACCAGCAGCAGGCAACCCAACGCTAATCCTTGCAGCGTCAGAATGATTACCCGGTCGGCATCGCCAAACAGAATCGCCGTGGATTTCACGCCGATCTTCAAGTCATCGTCGCGGTCAGTCATCGCGTAATAGGTGTCGTAGCCTACCGTCCACAGCAGATTGGCGATCCACAGCAACCACGCCGCTGCCGGCAGTTCACCGGTTTCGGCCGTGAACGCCATGGGCATGCCCCAAGAGAACGCCGCGCCCAGCACCACTTGCGGGTAATAGGTGTAGCGCTTCATGAACGGGTAACTAAAGGCCAGTGCCAAACCGCCGAACGACAGCCAGACTGTCGCCGCGTTGGTGCACAACACCAGCAGGAAACTCACGCCCATCAGCAGCGCGAAAAACACCAGGGCTTCCTTGGAGCTGATCCTGCCGCTCACCAGTGGCCGCTGTTCGGTGCGCTTCACATGACCGTCGACCTTGCGATCCGCCCAGTCGTTGATCACGCAGCCGCCGGCGCGAGTCAGCACCACGCCGAGGACGAAAATCACGATATTGGCCAGGGAGGGTGAACCTTTGCCGGCAATCCAAAGCGCCCACAGCGTTGGCCACAACAGCAGATAAATGCCGATCGGCTTGTCCATTCGGGTCAGCTGAATGAAATCCCAGGCCCGTGGATTGAAGCGGTTCAGGGACTTGAGCAGGCTCTGGTACATCAGCAGTTCTCCGGATGGGCGCGAGTCGCGGCCCACAGGGTCGGCAGGAAAATCTCGGCCACCAGCACGCTCAAGGCGCCGCGGTCGAAGCGTGAACGACGGCCCCACAGCTCCGGAACCCTGGACTCCGTCGGCAGCCACGCCTGAGGATAATGACAAACCTCGATGGCGCGGCGCTGGAATGCATGATCGCAAAACAGCAACTCACCCAACGAGCGGCTTCCCAATTCGTCCATGTGCAAACCATCGCCCTGCAAGGCGCTGCGCGCCGCGACGCTGCGGGCAAACACCCATGGTTCACCGTGCCCGCGCAGATACACCTCGCGCACCCAGCCTTCGCTACCCTCGGCCAGGTCCAGTGCCGCACACTCGTCGGTGCGCAGGGACTGCCAGCCTTCGAACATTGGCGAAACGCTGAAGGCATCATTCGACAGATGAATCAGACGGCGGGTCAGTGAGCCTTTATCGAACAGCCAGTCGAGGGTAGACGTGTCGGGGAGGGGCGTCAGCTGGCTTTGAGGGAGCCAGAGCGGCATCGCGGAGGGGGTTTTTGAGTGCGGCACAGTGAGTCATTATTGGCAGCAAATGAGGCGGCGAGCTTACCATGTCAGCCGGCGATTTTGATTGATCTGCTGGCCGTTGCGCCGAACAGGCTTGCATCTGCCGGGCCCGATCAGTACAAAACGCCCCTGAGCCGGACAGCAGCGCGTCACCTATCGACCGTTCGCGCCAGTTAAGAGTCTGATTCCTGAGGATGAACCGAATGAAAAAGTGGCAATGTGTGGTTTGCGGCCTGATCTATAACGAAGCAGACGGCTGGCCGGACGACGGCATTGCGCCGGGCACACTGTGGCAAGACGTACCGGAAGACTGGCTGTGTCCGGACTGCGGCGTGGGCAAGATGGATTTCGAAATGATCGAAATCGCCGCCTAAAACAATTAGAGGAGTAAGGAATGAACGCACCTGTCGTGATCGTCGGCACCGGGCTCGCTGGCTACAACCTGGCCCGGGAGTTTCGCAAACTCGATGGCGAAACCCCGCTGCTGCTGATTACCGCCGATGACGGACGCTCTTACTCCAAGCCGATGCTCTCCACCGGATTCGGCAAAAACAAGGACGCCGATGGCCTGAGCATGGCTGAACCCGGCGCCATGGCCGAGCAATTGAAAGCCGAAGTGCGCACCCACACCCGCATCAGCGGCATCGATCCTGGCCACAAGCGGTTGTGGATCGGTGAGGAAGCGGTGATTTACCGTGACTTGATCCTCGCCTGGGGCGCAGAAACCGTCAGCGTGCCCATCGAAGGTGACGCGACCGATTGCGTGTTCCCGATCAACGACCTGGAAGACTACGCGCGCTTTCGCGCGGCTGCGGCCGGCAAGCGCCGGGTATTGTTGCTGGGAGCCGGCCTGATCGGCTGTGAATTTGCCAACGACCTGAGCCTCGGCGGCTACGAGGTGCAACTGGTTGCACCGTGCGAACAAGTCATGCCGACCTTGCTGCACCCGGCGGCAGCTGCAGCCGTCCAGGCCGGGCTGGAAAGCCTCGGTGCACGCTTCCACCTCGGCCCGGTGCTCAACCGCTTGCAGCGAGTCGAAGGCGGGCTGGAAGCGCATCTGTCCGACGGCCAGGTCATCCCGTGCGACGTGGTGGTGTCGGCCATCGGCCTGCGCCCACGCATCGACCTGGCCGCTGCTGCCGGCGTGCAGGTCAATCGCGGCGTCGTAGTTGACCGCCACCTGAAAACCTCCCACGCCAATATCTACGCGCTGGGCGATTGCGCCGAGGTCGATGGGCTGAATCTGTTGTACGTCATGCCCCTGATGAGCTGCGCGCGAGCACTGGCGCAAACCCTCGCCGGAACACCGACCGCCGTGAGCTATGGCCCCATGCCGATCACCGTGAAAACACCGGTCTGCCCCTTGGTGGTTTCGCCGCCGCCACGGGGCGCCGAGGGCGTCTGGACGGTCGAAGGGCAGGGCGCAGACATCAAGGTTTTATGCCGTGATGCCAGCGGAAAACTGCTGGGTTATGCCCTGACAGGCGCGGCGGTGATGGAAAAACTCGCGCTCAACAAAGAGCTTCCAGCCCTGCTGGCGTAAATACCGGACGTTCTGTCGGAATCACCCCTGTTTTGCCCCTACAAAGGTCGCGCCGAGACTGGCGCGGCTCTTCCGTGCGTGCCATCCTCACTCCCGTCTGCCGCAGAGTAGAGCACCTGCGGCGCTTTGGGCGCTGTTCCAACGAGAACAGCACGGACATAACAACAAAAAACCGTCAAAGGGGCTTCACTAATGCGTAAACCAGACCTCGCCGCTGCAATTGCTGAAAAAGCAGACCTCACCAAAGAGCAGGCCAACCGCGTTCTCAACGCCGTTCTCGAAGAAATCACCGGCGCCCTGCACCGCAAAGACAGCGTCACGCTGGTAGGTTTCGGCACCTTCCTGCAACGCCACCGCGGAGCCCGCACCGGCAAAAACCCGCAAACCGGTGAGCCCGTCAAAATCAAGGCCAGCAACACCGTTGCGTTCAAGCCAGGCAAATCGTTGAAAGACAGCGTCAATCCGTAACACACACCGACGTCCCGCCTGGCGGGTAAGCGGGATAAAAAATGGGCACGCCAACTGGGTTGGGTGCCCATTTTTTTATGGGTGGCGAAAGTAACGCCGACCAGTCAATCCAAAACCCGACTCGTGTAGCAGCTGGCGAAGCCTGCGTCCGGCTGTGTGTAGGAGCGAGCTTGCTCGCGATGGTCGTTCAGCCACAGAAAATGTGTCGGATGTTCCATCTTCGCGAGCAAGCTCGCTCCTACACACAGCCGAACGCAGGCTTCGCCAGCTGCTACAGGGCTACATCGTCAGTAAAGTCGGTGGCGATGGTCCTGATGGACTGCAGATCTTCCGAGGCGTTGGCCAGGAGGGCTTCGGAATTGATACCTGGGCAGATGCTGAAGAGGAGGTTCATCCATAGGTAGCTAGTACCAAGTGGGCAAACTCTTTCTTGCTTGGCTGAAGATCAGCGTGCTGCTCCAAGTACGTGCGTCATGCAGATTCAAGCATGGCTCCATCGAGATCGCCGTCGGTAGCAAGATACGTGGCGGCATCGTCTTTCACCGCTTGGACGTAGTGTTTGGAGAGGCCATCCTCGATTTTGTCTGACGTCGCGATAAACGGCCCGACCGTTGTGAAGAGCAACCCAAATCCAGTTATTGCCGAGTACTCAAAGGGGCCACTAGCTAATTTGCAGTTATGACCGCTGCACATCATTTCAGCCCGAACAGAGGTGCTGGCTACGAGTGTGAGCATGGCAACCCAGTAGCACCCAAGGGCCACGGTCCATTTTTTATTGTGTCGAGTAGCCATGATCTGATTGAACTCCCTGTCTACTGACGCCCTAAGCGTGGGCGCGCTGCCATGAGCGATGTGCCGCACCGACTCGACATTGAGTGTGCTTGTGCAAAGTACCGAGGCAGAGAGGCACTTCAAGCTCAAGAGGACCAAACAGGACGCGTCCTACACGTATTCCGGAAACAGGGAAGATAACTGTGTTGGTTTTTGTGCTCCCAGCTGTGTGCCGGGCACTCTGACCAGAAAAACCCCGATGGGAGGAACACACCCATCGGGGTTGTTTACTGCTTGGCGAGTTAGCAGGTTCGGCTTTGTTGTTTGGTGAGAATCGCCGCCATCTCCGGTTCATCCAGATGATCCAGCGCTCGCTCTACCAACAAATGCACCCCGTCGGCCATACGGCTGAGCGCCAAGGCTACGGAGCGGCGTGAGCCGTCCACATCGTCGGCGAGGTCGGCGGCGATAGCGCTGATGGACAGCAGATCTTCTGAGGCGTTAGCGAGGAGTGCTTCAGTGTTGACGTCCGGGCAGACGCTGAAGAGTTGGCCGTTGCGTTTCGGTGGTTTCATTTCGGCTGGTGGGAAGTGGTGGTCGAGGGCGCGTTCGGCGGCTTCGTTGAGTTTGTTTGAATCGGGGCTTTCGTACGGGGAGACCGAATCGGTGTCCGGTGGGTTTGGGGTGACCTTGAACATGTCTTAGCTCTCTTTTGAGTGAGGCTGCGACCCGTTCGCTACTAAACGAAAGGAGGCAGCTGTACGCAGGTTAGTAGACCGACGAGCTAAGAAATCGGCGCGCCCAAGGGCGCCCTACGCACAGCTACCATCAAGCGCAGAGTTGGGACCCTGACTGATGAGACACTTGTACGACTTAGCTACGACGGGCTACTAAACCCGATCACTGGTGGGCAGTGACAGGAACCAAGTTACCGACCGCCCCCAAGGCGCACAAGCCGGCGGATTCTGGCGTAGTCGTAGGCAACGGCGCAAGGTGTTGTAGCTTGCAGGACGCAACCTTGAGGGCTTTTAAACAAGCACGGTCGGTCAGTGTTTAATCATCGGAAATGTTGGCAATCCTCACCAACTTCCATAGGGAATGCCGAACTTGGCAATGTAGGCTTTGGACTCTTCTGAAAGAGGTCGATGCTTTCCGTTGGACATCCCCCCGTAGGGGCCTTTGGGATTGATCGTGCCTTGAACGCGTGTGACCTCGGTCGCCAGCAGACAAGGGCCTTTTACCCATACTTTGGCTATTCCTTCCGGGGCCAAGCCAACTATCAGCAATTTTCGATATTCCGTTATTACCTTGCCGTCAAACGCACAAAATACATCCTCGCTTGAACGCATTAGCTTTCTGATCGACTCAGGAATCTCAATGTAGGCTTCATAGGTCTGCGGCTCGGCCAGCGACTGCCAGCGTACATAAATCAAACGAGGCAGATCAGCGCCTGTTACATACCGGCCCTTTCCTCCTGGATTTTCACGCCATCCCCTTGGCTTGCCTCTGAATTCAGTCGGTATGTCTTTACTTAGCGCACGGGGATAACCAATAGCCGGTATTCCGCTGCCCGCGCCTCGAAATACGTGCTCATTGATATCCACGACATCCGCCGTTTCAATCCAGACCTCCATATAGTCGGGGGCAAAAAAATTGAGGCTCCAAGCGTCATAAGGCAAGGGCCTGCGATGGTCGTTGGTGCATCCGCTCAAGAAGAGGGCAAGCACCATTGCACATCCCGTTTTAACTAAAAATGAGGTCTTCAGCATTGAAAGCCCTTCTGGTCGTGGTTTCTGGTGATGTTGATGGGTTACCAGGATCCATAGGGAATTCCGAATTTGTCGATGTAGGCTTTGGACTCTTCTGAAAGGGGTCGATGTTTTCCGTTGGAACCCCCGTAGGGGCCTTTTGGATTGATCGTGCCTTGTACGCGGGTGACTTCGGTCGACAATAAACATTGACCACCCAGCCATACCTTCGCGACTCCTCCGGGCGCCAGGCCCACTACCAGCATGTCTCTGTAATCCGTTATCCATTTGCCGTCTGCACGGCAGAAAGTTTTCTCACCCTGGAGCATGGTGTTTCGCGCCGACTCAGGGATCTCTATGTACGCTTCATAAGTCTGCGGCTCGGCCATGGATTGCCAACGCACGTAGACCAAACGCGGTAGGTCAGCGCCCCTTACAAATCGACCTTTTCCTCCTGGATGTTTAGGCCATCCTTTTGGATCACCCCTAAAATGGGTTGGTATGCCCTTACTAAACGGTCGGGGATAAGTACCAGCGGGTATTCCACTACCGGCACCTCGAAACACACGCTCATTGATATCAACGACATCCGCCGTTTCGATCCAGACCTCCATGTAGTCGAGCGAAAAAAATCTGAGACTCCAATCGTCATAGGGTAATGATCTGCGATCGCCAAAGGCACATCCGCCCAACAGTGGGATTAGCAGCGCAAAGCCTAATTTGACCATCCATGGGCGCTTACTCATTGGGATGTACCACGCGTACATAGTTCTCGGCGGGTCGATCGATGAATACGATGTTCAGATAACTGTTGTTCCAACCTTTGGCAGCATTCCAGTTGGCAGACAGATGAATGTAGCGGTGACAGAGCAACTCCTCCTCGAATACATTCAAGCCCGCGCAACGGGTTTCGCCCAGCGCATAAGCCATCAGTTTTTCAGCAATCGGTTTCAGCTCCACGGGTAATGTGTACTTTTGATCCCCTTCGTCAATAACGTCGAACGGGACGTCGTGCCTAGCCCCCAACTCACGCATGATGCGCAGGTAAATCAAGGCCAGATCGTTGCGCACAGTTCGCTCGCTGCGGACCGCAGCATAGACGTTTTTCCACTTGGATCTATCGCCCTTGACGTTGTTGGTGATCTCTACCGCCCAGGTTTTCACCTCCAGTGTCAGCCCATACAGATTGAGCTGATCTTGAAGGCGACCCAGTTCCTGCTGAGCCCAGCGATAGGCGGTTGACGCTGTAGAAGGCACATGAAAATCTACGTCACGGCTACAGCGCGGCTTGCTAAGCAGAACTCGTTCAATGAAGTTCGGTATATACCCACCACCCAGGTCAGAGTGGACGCCGGGCAGTACGATATCGGCAGTGCCGGCGCTGTTGAGCGAGAAGTTGTGGCGACGCTCGTCCTGCGCCACCAAATGCACGACTTTTTTTGCGATATCGGGCGCCAGATAGACGTTGACATTGGGGTTGTTGGCGTCGTGGACGCTCAAATCGCCGTCGACAATGCTTGCTACGGCAGCAACGGTGTCGAAAATACCGATAAAGTTGATGGAGACATCGGTGTTGGTGCGCCAGTTAAACCCGTCAACAAAACCGGGAACATCTGCCAGAGCCAACGCCAGAATACTTTGGTTGCCCTTCAGGACTTCATTCGCGAAGTGTCGCGCGGCGGCGGCTCCTCGACTGAAGCCAATAATATCGAACTCGACTCGTTTGATTTGTCGTTCTGGGTTGCTTAGCTGGAACTCTCGAAGCTTTTCAGTTATGAGTGACGGACTCTGCTTAACTCTTGCCAATACGCCTTCAGAACCGACGCCGGTTATCTGCGAATAAGGTGAATCCTCCGTACCGCTGCTGGTACCGATGCCATCCAGATAAACAGGGATGAAACCTATGGTTTCGTCATCAGCCAACAGCCGCTGACTGTCATCGGCGTACAGGTCATACAGCTTCGCCACATTACTCGTGTCATTCCCATGGCTGTCATCCGGCGTGCTCCCCTGGCCGTCATACCCATACGCCTGACAAAACTGCCGAATATCCTCAGCCTCCTCCAGCAGGTTCACATCCCGCGCATAACACCCAGCAACCATCTCACTGTTGGATCGGTTATTCCCGGTGCCATCAAAAAACACCCCAATTCGCAAAGTAATCCCTTCTTCTTCGACTTCTTCCTCCTCTTCCTCCAGCTCATCCGATGCTTCAGCTTCCGTTGGCTGAGGCGCAGGCGCAGGTGCGACGGATACCAACAAGCCCGCTGCTGCCCCCTGCAGTAATGTATGCGCGGCCGTACCCGGCTTTGGAGCACCGCCGACCTCAATCGCGCGACTACTGAAAATACCGTCGGCGTTGAGCACAATGTGCTGATCGCCGACCTTTATGGAAAGGCTCTCACCCCCGTCGATCACAAGGTGTGTGCCTGCCTTGATGTGCACGTGCTCACCGGCTTCAACGACCAGCGTTTTATCGACTCTCGTATGGCTGTCGCCTGAGACATTCAGATAGTTGTTGGCGTTAACCTGGACCTTGCGATCCGACGTGACAGTGAGGTGCTCTTCAGCCCCCAGCACCGTAATACGGTCGCCCTTGATGGTTTCCCGGAGCTCGTTGCCCACCTCCAGCCGGCTGTCATTTACGACCCTCTGCTCCAAATCCCGCTGCGCCCGCAGGTAGATCAACTCCTGCCCGGCGCGGTCTTCAATCGACAGTTCGTTGTAACCGCCCGTGCTGGGGGAGCTGTGGCTGCGCAACACGGTTTTTGTTTTGTTCTCGGGCAAGGGGTAAGGCACAGACGTCATGCTGTTCGGCACGCACCCGGTAATGAGCGGATGGTCGGGATTACCTTCCAGAAACGTCACGACAACTTCCATGCCGACACGCGGGATAGTCGCCGCGCCGAACCCTTCACCCGCCCAACTGGATGAAACCCTTACCCAGCAACTGCTCATTTCGTTGTTGAGTGCTGAGCGGTCCCACGGAAATTTGATCTTCACGCGCCCGTATTCATCGCAATAAATCTCTTCGCCCTCCGGCCCGGTGACGCGAGCGGTCTGGGTGTCCAAAGGGTCTCGGGAGGGCAGCGGTGGCCTGAAGGCCACGTCCCACGGAATCGCTGTAAATGTGTTGCGGTAGCCTTGGGTGAATTCGTCCTTGGGTTGGGCGTCGTGGATAAGCGCTTCTTCGAGTGATTGAGGCTGTTTCCCTGTGTGAGTAACACTGAGCAACAACCACAGATCGTTGTACTGTTTGCGTGGGTGCTCGGTCAGCCCGAAGAAGTGGCCGCAGCGCAACGTGGGTTGATCGCTTTGCCCCTTGGCCACCGCATAGTCAGAACGGTGTCGTTCCAGCGCCTGTTGGACGAGTTGTTTGCCGCGTTTTTCGGTCACCATTTCCAGTGGGAAGCGGTAGTCTTCGAGCGCTGGAACGACCTTGGCGGTCACGCTGTTTTCCAGTAACAGACTGGGGCGTTGGAAGTCATAGTCCCGGCGAGTGACCTTACTGGTTCGGGTCTTGAAGGTCAGGGAGAGCTGGTTGATCACCGGGTGCTCCGCCACCAAATCCGAGTTTGGCCGGTAAGGGGTTTCGCCCAGTGTGGGAACGAAGACCTGATCCTCGGTAAACACCAGAAAATGGCCGTCCCGGGAATGCTGGTGATGCCATCCAATGCCGTCCTCGGCGCACAAACGCTGGACGAACTCAAAGTCGCTTTCCCCGTATTGGGTGCAGTATTCGCGCACGGGAGGTGTTCTGACGTGGAAGGTAAACGCATCGGCCAGGAGGCCATGCCCCTTGAATACTTGAGTGATGATCTGCGGCACTGTCAGGTGCTGGAAAATCCGTTGGTTGTGGCTGAACTGCAAGTAGTACAGCGCGGGTACCAGGGTCAGGTGATAGCGGGTCAGGCGTCGGCCAGATTCACCTGCGCCCACGTCTTCGATACGGCCATGAATGCCTTCGCCGTTAAGGCCGAACTGCAGAAACGCCGGTTGGCCGAGCAGGCTCTCCAGATCGACATCGGGGTACTCGCTGACCAGGTCGACGCGAATGGAGTACAAGGCGCTGATAGTTTCAGTGCCTTCAAAGGCCAGCACTTTAAAATCGTTGTGAATCGTTGGGATTTCGAGCGTGAAGAGGGCAGCATTGGCCGAGGCGAACATGCGCTTATCCTTTTGCTTTTCATCAGTTCGTCCTTGAACTGGAATTGAAAATGAAACCTGGGGCGCAAGCCATATCGGGCTTGAACCTGCGTCAATTGCTGAAACACGCTAACAAGGCATTGAAAGGATTGATGTAGGAAAGTTCTTTTGCCTTGGTCAGAAACTTCCTCTATTTCAGAGTGTTGCATCAGAGCCTTATAAAGGCTCAATTTAAGCGTGCCCGCTTGGATTTTAAGCGCTGTTACTGTGCTGGTTAATGATGTATCGCGACATACAGTCTGACGATCGTTGGGCTGCGTGGTGGTAATTATTCCTACAGTAAAACTCCATTAATACGATGGCGCTTAACTTATTATTTTTATGCGCGTGCATTTTCAGAAGCGTCCTACATTTTTAGTTTTATATTTTTGTCATGCTCCGTTCCGGCTTGGGCCACACGGGCTGGCGTCATTGAAACTCCAATTGGGGAATGACCGTAATTCTTAATAAAGGCCATGGATGTCTTACTCAAACAAACTGTCTACTCATTACCTTGAACTCGCAAAGGCCTCTGTTTCCAAAGAGAACTTCGCGGGCGAGGATGTTCGCTTTTCGAACGATTATGAAGCAGTGGAACGTGAGCTGGGCAAAGCCCAATCCATGCATGAAAGCGGTCTGGTCGACTGGCTGAAAATCCGCGAAAACAGCGAAAATCTGCTGCGCACTCAGTCCAAGGATTTGCGGGTGGCGGCCTGGCTGACCTGGGCCCTGTACCAGCGTGAATCTTTTCCGGGGCTGTTGGCCGGTCTCGGTTTGCTGCACCACCTCAGTGAACACCACTGGGACGACATTCATCCACACAAGCCCCGCACTCGTTCCGCTGCCATCAGTTGGTTGGTGCCGCGTCTTGAGCAAGTGCTGAACGAAAACGTCGCGATCAAAGAGCAGCTGCCGTTGTTCCGCCGTTTGGTGGAGCATTTGGAAGGTTTGGATGCGGCTTGCACCAAACATTTGGGCGATGACGCCCCCTTGCTGTTGCCGATCTGCCGTCGTTTGAAAACCATGGTCCAGCGCGCTGCCGACAACCAGCCGGAGCCAGGTGTGGTGAGCGCCGCAGTGGCCCAGGTCAAGCAGGTCGCCACGCAATTGTTCACGCCGGGCGCGCCCATCGACAACGAGAGAGAAGCCCATAAGGCCCTGCGTGTCCAGCTGGAAAGCGCCCGTCCGTTGTGCGCCTGGTGGCTCAAGCAGAACGCTACCGACCTGCGCGCCCTGCGACTCAATCGCACGCTGCTCTGGCTGCCCATCGACGTAGTTCCCGAACGCAACGCCGAGCAGATCACCGCGTTGCGCGGGCTGCCGGCAGACAAGCTCAAGTCCTATCAGGACCGCTATGACCAGGCCAAATACGCTGATCTGCTGGTGGAGCTCGAAGCCAGTCTGGCCAAGGCGCCGTTCTGGTTCGACGGTCAGCGATTGGTCTGGGAATGCCTCCAGGGCCTGAATGCCGACATGGCCATGCGCGAAGTGGAAATCCACTTCGCGCAGTTGATTCAGCGCCTGCCCGGCCTTCTCGAATTACGCTTTCATGATGGCGCTCCGTTTGCCGATCCGGCCACTCGCGCCTGGGTCGGCGCGAATGTCATGCCGCACCTGCAAAGCGCCAATGCGCCGCGCAAGGTCGAGGTCGCCGACACCCAATCGGCCTGGGAACAGGCTCTAGAAGAAGTAGTGCCAATTCTGCGCAAGGACGGTCTCAAGGCCGCCGTGCAAATTCTCAAGCAAGGCCTGCAAATCGCCCACGGCGGCCGCGTTCGATTCTTCTGGCAGTTCGCCCTCGCGCGGCTGTGCTTCATGGCCAAGAAATACGAACTGGCCAAGACCCAACTCGAAACACTCGACCAAACATTACAGGACTCTGGCCTGTATGCCTGGGAGCCCGATCTTGCGCTGCAAGTGCTGCATTTGCTGCATAGCTGCTGCGAGTTGCTACCGCAGAACCATGCCGTCCGTGAACGTAAGGAAGAGATTTATCGCAGGCTGTGCCACCTCGATCTCGAAGTAGTACTCGAATAGGCCCTCGGGCCACAACCGCAAGGAGAAACACCATGGCCAAAGAAGGCTCGGTAGCCCCCAAGGAACGCATCAACGTCACCTTCAAACCTGCCATCGGTGGTGTTCAAGAAGAGATTGAATTGCCGTTGAAACTTCTGGCAATCGGTGACTACACCCACCGCAAGGACGAACGCAAAGTCGAAGATCGCAAGCCGATCAGCATCGACAAAATGACCTTCGACGAAGTGCTGGCCAAGCAAGAGCTGCAGCTGACACTGAGCGTACCGAACCGTCTTCAGGAAGAAAGCGCCACTGAAGAGCTGGCCGTGAAACTGCGCGTCAACTCGATGAAGGACTTCAACCCGGCCAGCCTGGTCGAGCAAGTGCCCGAGCTGAAAAAACTGATGGAACTGCGCGACGCGCTGGTGGCCCTCAAAGGCCCCCTGGGTAATGCACCTGCATTTCGCAAAGCCATCGAAGGCGTGCTCGCCGACGACGAATCCCGCGGTCGCGTACTGAGTGAGCTGGGCCTGAACGCCGCAGCCCAGGACGCCGCGCCCCTAGACGTCTGAGCCCCCATCAGCCAAGGAAGCCAACAATGAGCACTAGCGCAGCACAGCAAAAGAGCAACGAGAACGGCGAATACAGCATTCTCGACAGCATCATCGCCGAAACCCGCCTGACCCCGGACGACGATGCCTACGACATCGCCAAGCGCGGTGTGTCGGCGTTCATCGAAGAGTTGCTCAAGCCGCAGAACAGCGGTGAGCGGGTCAAGAAAGCCATGGTTGATCGCATGATCGCCGAGATCGATGCCAAGCTCAGCCGTCAGATGGACGAAATCCTGCACCACCCCGACTTCCAGTCGCTCGAATCGTCGTGGCGTGGCCTGCTGTTGCTGGTCGAGCGCACCAACTTCCGTGAAAACATCAAGATTGAGATCCTCAACGTCTCCAAAGAAGACCTGCTGGACGACTTCGAAGATTCGCCGGAAGTGATGCAGGCTGGCTTGTACAAGCACATCTACACCGCTGAATACGGTCAGTTCGGTGGTCAGCCGGTGGGCGCGATCATCGCTAACTACTTCATGTCCCCAAGCTCGCCGGACGTGAAACTGATGCAGTACGTGTCCAGCGTTGCCTGCATGTCCCATGCGCCGTTCATTGCCGCGGCTGGCCCGAAATTCTTCGGTCTGGAAAGCTTCACCGGTCTGCCGGACCTGAAGGATCTGAAGGATCACTTCGACGGTCCGCAATTCGCCAAATGGCAGAGCTTTCGCGAGTCGGAAGACTCCCGTTACGTTGGCCTGACCGTACCGCGGTTTCTGTTACGTAACCCGTATGACCCGGAAGAAAATCCGGTCAAATCGTTCGTGTACAAGGAAACCGTTGCCAACAGCCACGAGCACTACCTGTGGGGCAACACGGCCTACGCGTTCGGCACACGGCTGACCGACAGCTTCGCCAAGTTTCGTTGGTGCCCGAACATCATCGGCCCGCAGAGCGGTGGTGCAGTGGAAGACTTGCCGTTGCACCACTTCGAAAGCATGGGCGAAATCGAAACCAAGATTCCAACCGAAGTACTCGTTAGCGACCGTCGTGAATACGAGCTGGCCGAGGAAGGCTTCATCTCCCTGACCATGCGCAAGGGCAGCGACAACGCGGCGTTCTTCTCGGCAAGTTCGGTACAGAAACCGAAGTTCTTCGGCATCAGCGCTGAAGGCAAAACGGCAGAGCTGAACTACAAGCTCGGCACCCAGCTGCCATACATGATGATCGTCAACCGCCTGGCTCACTACTTGAAGGTGCTGCAGCGCGAGCAACTCGGTTCGTGGAAAGAACGCACCGACCTTGAACTGGAACTCAACAAGTGGATCCGCCAGTACGTGGCCGATCAGGAAAATCCAAGCGCCGAAGTCCGTGGCCGTCGCCCGTTGCGCGCAGCCCAGATCATCGTCAGCGATGTTGAAGGCGAGCCTGGCTGGTACCGCGTCAGCCTGAACGTGCGCCCGCACTTCAAGTACATGGGGGCCGATTTCACCCTGTCACTGGTTGGCAAGCTGGACAAAGAGTAAGTGGGGCGGACGCATGACTGGATACGGCAGCCTTTTCGAACGCCTGGGTGGCGACGCGGAAAAACGCGTCGGCTGGGGCCGCGAGGCCTGCGCCATGGCGTCGGTGGCTGCCCATCTGGCCAAGATGCTCAGCACCCGAGCAGGCAGCGTGCAGACGTTGCCTGATTACGGACTGCCGGATCTCAATGACATGCGCCTGAGCCTGCACGACTCCCTGAGTCAGGCCCGCTTGGCCATCGAAGGCTTCATCAAAGCCTACGAACCGCGCCTGAGCAACGTGCGTGTCATCTCCCTGCCGCGTGATCTCGATCAGCTTCGCCTGTCCTTCAGCATTGAAGGCCTGCTGGAAGTTGATGGTTTCAAGCGTCAGGTCAGTTTCGCCGCGCGCCTGGATGGCAGCGGTCAAGTCAACGTCAGCTAACGACAAACAGGTATTGCGCGTGTCCTTCAACCACTACTACCAAAGCGAACTCACCGCACTTCGCCAGTTAGGTCGCCGATTCGCCGAGCGTAGCCCGGCGTTGGCACCTTTCCTGGGCCAGGCCGGGCGGGATCCGGATGTAGAGCGGTTGCTTGAAGGCTTCGCATTCCTGACCGGGCGCTTGCGCCAGAAGCTCGACGACGAGCTACCAGAGCTCAGCCACTCGCTGATGCAACTGCTGTGGCCCAACTACATGCGGCCACTGCCGGCGTTTAGCATTTTGCAGTTCGACCCGTTGCAGTGTTCGAGTCCTGCGTTGAGGGTCGCGCGCGAAACGCCGGTCGAGAGCTTACCGATCGATGGAGTACGTTGTCGGTTCCGCACGTGCTACCTGACCGAAGTCTTGCCATTGAATCTGGCCGCGCTGAATTACTCGGTGAAGGGCGACGGTTCGCTGTTGAGCCTGCGTCTGGAAATGAGCGCCGACGGCCATCTCGGTGAACTGCAGCTCAGTCGCTTGCGTCTGCACTTTGCTGGCGAGCGTTATATCAGCCAGATGCTGTACCTCAGCCTGTTGCGCAACCTGGAAGGTATCGAACTGATCCCACTGGACGGCGACGGCAAGCCCATCCTGGGTGTGAACGACCTGCCCATGGCCTTCAAGATCCCCGGCAACGGCGTGCAGCCGGTGGGTTTTGCCGAAGAAGAGGCGTTGATCCCGTACCCACTGAACACCTTCCGCGGCTATCGCTACTTGCAGGAATACTTCGCCTTCCAGGACAAATTTCTGTTCGTCGACATTAACGGCCTGGACCTGCTCAAGGCGCTGCCGCAAGACACGCTCAAGCAGATGCGCGGTCTGGAATTGCGCTTCGACATCCGCAAGAGTGGCATCCAGCGTCTGCGCCCGACCCTGGACAACGTGAAGCTTTACTGCACGCCGATCGTGAACCTGTTCAAGCACGATGCATCGCCAATCCGCCTCGACGGCAAGCAGGACGAATACCTGTTGCTCCCAGCCGGATATGACCTGGAAAACTGCGGTGTGTTTTCGGTGGAAACCGTGACCGGCTGGAACCCCGGTGGCCTCGGTTATCAGGAGTACGTGCCGTTCGAATCCTTCGAGCACGATCCGAGTTTCGACGTGCCCACCCGCCGCCCGCACTACAGCATTCGCCAGCGTCCGTCGTCGCTGCACGACGGCCTCGACACCCACTTGAGCTTCGGCATTCGCCACACCGAAGCCCACGAAACCCTGTCGGTCGAGCTGATGTGCACCAATCAGAACCTGCCGCGCAAGCTCAAGCCCGGCGATATCAGTCAGGCTTGCGAAGGGACCCCCGGGTTTCTGAGTTTCCGCAACATCACCCCGGCCACGTCCAGTTTCGCGCCGCCGCTCAATCGCGACTTCCTCTGGAAGCTGATCAGCAACATGTCGCTTAACTATCTGTCGCTGGCCGACGTCAATGCACTGAAGGTGATTCTCGAAACCTACGACCTGCCGCGTTACTACGACCAACACGCTGAAAAGGTCAGTAAACGCCTGCTGGATGGACTTAAGTCGATCAAGCATCAACACGTCGACCGTTTGCACCGAGGGTTGCCAGTACGCGGGTTGCGCACCGAGCTGACCATCGACCCACAAGGGTATATCGGCGAGGGCGACCTGTTCGTGTTCGCTTCGGTTCTTAACGAGTTTTTCGCGCTTTACGCCAGCCTCAATTCGTACCACGAACTGCGGGTAAAAAGTACACAAGGAGAGGTGTACCAATGGACACCACGCATGGGCCTGCAGCCTCTGCTTTAAGCGGGCTGACCCGGGCAATACGCGAGTACTCGCTGTTTCAGGCCGTGCTGCTGGTGGTTGACCGGTTGCGCGAGGCACACCCGCTCCTGAGCGAAGACGATCTGTACGATCAGTTGGAATTTCAGGCCAACCCGAGCCTGGGTTTCCCTGGCAGCGATGTTGATCGCGTGGAGTTTTTTGAAGAACACGGGCAGTGGCGCGCACGGCTGCGTTTCAACCTGATCAGCCTGGTCGGTTCCGGTTCGCCACTGCCGGCGTTCTACGGTGAGCAGGCCTTGGGCGATAGCGAGGACGGCAATCCGACCCGCAACTTTCTCGACCTTTTTCACCATCGCCTGCAACGGCTGATGCTGCCGATCTGGCAAAAATACCGTTATCGCGCGAGCTTCCAGAGTGGCGCGCTAGACCCGTTTTCTTCACAACTGTTTGCGCTGATCGGCCTCGGTGGCGACGAGATTCGCAGGGCCCGGGAGCTGAACTGGAAACGCCTGCTGCCGTACCTCGGTCTGCTGAGCTTGCGGGCGCACTCGGCGGCGCTGATCGAAGCAGTGCTGCGTTACTACTTCAAACACGCAGAACTGACCCTCGAGCAGTGCATCGAGCGTCGCGTGGAAATTCTCCAGGAGCAACGCAATCGTTTGGGCCGCGCCAACAGCCTGCTCGGCGAAGACCTTGTGCTGGGCGAACACGTGCGCGACCGCAGCGGCAAATTTCGCATACACATCCGCGAACTCGACTGGCAACGCTTTCACGAATTCCTGCCGATCGGTTTCGGCTACCAGCCGCTATGTGCGCTGGTGCGGTTCACCTTGCGTGACCCGCTCGATTACGACATTCGCCTGGTGTTGCGCCAGGAAGAGATCCGTGAACTGCGCATCGATGAGCAGAACGACTGTCGCCTGGGATGGACCAGTTGGCTCGGCCGCGAAAAAGCGGACGGTGTGGTGACCCTGGGCTGCAAAATTCATTAAGGACAGATGAACAATGATCAACGTAGACCTGCAACAACTTATCCAGGCACTGGATGCTGAAACTCGCCGTGACCTGGAAAGTTCTGCCGAACGCTGCGTCGCCCGTGGCGGTAGCAAAATCCTCGTCGAAGACTTGCTGCTGGGCCTGCTGGAGCGCCCGCAAGGCCTGCTCGCACGTGCGCTACAAGACGCCGACGTCGATGCCGGAGAGCTGAGCACCGCGCTGCAGTCCGGGGTCGAACACAGCGCTTCGCGCAACCCGGTGTTCGCCCCGGAACTGGTGCAGTGGCTGCAAGACGCGTTGCTGGTGGCCAACCTTGAACTGGGCCAGAGCCAGGTCGAGCAAGCCGCGTTGATCCTCGCGCTGCTGCGCAACCCGATGCGCTACGCCGGCAGTCGCTATCAGTCGTTGCTCGCCAAGTTGAACATCGAGCGCCTGAAAGAATTCGCGCTGTCGCAGAAAGAACAAGTGGCCACCGGTAAACCCACCGTGCCGGGCGAATCGCTGCTGGAGCGCTTCACCCACAACCTGACTCAACAGGCCCGTGACGGCCGACTCGACCCGGTGCTGTGCCGCGATGGCGCGATCCGGCAGATGGTCGACATCCTCGCCCGCCGCCGCAAAAACAATCCGATTGTGGTCGGTGAAGCGGGCGTCGGTAAAACCGCCGTCGTCGAAGGCCTGGCCTCGCGCATCGCCGCGGGTGAAGTGCCGCACGTGTTGAAAGGCGTCGAACTGCTGTCGCTGGACATGGGTTTGTTGCAGGCCGGCGCCAGCATCAAAGGTGAATTCGAACGTCGCCTCAAAGGCGTGATTGACGAAGTCAAAGCGTCGCCGAAACCGATCATCTTGTTTATCGACGAAGCTCACACGCTGATTGGCGCGGGCGGCAATGCCGGTGGTTCCGACGCGGCTAACCTCTTGAAACCAGCCTTGGCTCGTGGCGAGTTGCGCACCATCGCTGCCACCACCTGGGCCGAGTACAAGAAGTACGTCGAAAAAGACCCGGCCCTGGCCCGTCGCTTCCAGCCGGTGCAACTGCACGAACCGACCGTCAGCGAAGCAGTGACCATCCTCCGTGGGCTGGCTCAGGTTTACGAAAAGAGCCACGGCATCTACCTGCGCGATGACGCGGTGGTTGCAGCGGCCGAGCTGTCGGCTCGTTATCTCGCGGGTCGTCAGCTGCCGGACAAAGCCGTCGACGTGCTCGACACGGCGTGTGCTCGTGTACGTATCAGTCTTGCCGCCGCGCCGGAAAGTCTTGAGCGCCTGCGTGGCGAATTGGCCGAAGGCGGCCGTCAGCGCCAGGCCCTGCGCCGTGATGCCGAAGCGGGCTTGTTGATCGACCACGAAGCGTTGAATACGTTGGAAGATCGTCTGGAGGCCGCCGAAGTCGAAAGGGTCGCCCTGGAAACCCTCTGGGCCGAACAGAAAGAACTGGCCGAGCGTTTGCTGCAACTGCGTCAGCAACTGGCCAAGGCCCGTGGAACCGCTGCCGTCACACCCACCATCGCGGTTGAGGAAGACGCCGAAGGCACCGTGACCGAAACCCTCGAAGCGCCTGCGGACGACGTCGCGTTCCTTGAAGTTGCGCTGAATGAAACCCACCGCGCCCTGACCGATGCTCAAGTCAAAGAGCGTCTGGTGAGCTTCGAAGTCTGTCCGCGTCTGGTGGCTGAAGTGATCAGTGCGTGGACTGGCGTGCCGCTGGCGCAACTGGCTCGCGAACACAACGCCAAGGTCGCGAGTTTCGCCATCGACCTGCGCACGCGCATTCGCGGTCAGGAACAAGCCGTTCATGCGCTGGATCGCTCGATACGCGCCACCGCTGCCGGCCTGAACAAACCGAATGCACCGGTCGGCGTGTTCCTGCTGGTTGGCCCGAGCGGCGTTGGTAAAACCGAAACTGCGTTGGCCCTGGCAGACCTGCTGTATGGCGGTGATCGTTTTATCACCACCATCAACATGTCCGAATATCAGGAGAAACACACGGTCTCGCGCCTGATCGGCGCACCGCCAGGCTACGTCGGTTACGGCGAGGGTGGCGTGCTCACCGAAGCCGTGCGCCAGAAACCGTACTCGGTGGTACTGCTGGATGAAGTCGAGAAAGCCGACCCGGATGTGCTGAACCTGTTCTACCAAATCTTCGACAAAGGGGTGGCCAACGACGGGGAAGGGCGCGAGATTGATTTTCGCAACACGCTGATCCTGATGACCTCGAACCTGGGCAGCGACCGCATCAGCGAACGCTGCGAAAACGGTGCGCGGCCGACTGCCGAAGTGCTCGAAGAAATCATCCTCCCAGTGCTCAGCAAGCACTTCAAACCGGCGCTGTTGGCGCGCATGCGCGTGGTGCCTTACTACCCGGTCAGTGGCCCGGTGCTGCGCGAGCTGATCGAAATCAAACTCGGCCGTTTAGGCGAACGATTGAATCGCCGGCAGTTGGATTTTGCCTATTCCCAGGACCTCGTCGATCACCTGGCCGAACGCTGCACCCAAAGCGACAGCGGCGCTCGTTTGATCGATCACTTGCTCGACCTGCACGTGCTGCCGCTGGTGGCCGACCGCTTGCTCGATGCGATGGCCGCCGGCGAACGACTCAAGCGTGTCCACGCGAAGCTTGACGGCCACGCCAGCGTGATCTGTGAGTTCGCCTGAGGTGGGTATGATGTTCAGTCAGGTGCCGCAACCACTGGTCTATGCCGAAGCCTTGCTGGCGCAGTTCGCCAGCCTGTCGCGGGCGGCGGATGGCGCTGCGCTGTTGGGCGACTTCGTGCGTGGCTTGGCCGAGCTCAGTGGCTGCGAGCTGACTCAGTCATACCTGCTGGACGCGACTCACACGTGCCTGGGGATGAAAGCCGAGTGCCTGAACGGGATTCTGCAACCCCGGGAAGCGGCGAGCCTGCCGGCGGATTACAACGGTGAACAACTGCTGCAATTTGCCCTGTGCCAGAACCGCGTGGTGTGCCTCAGCGAGTTGAGTGGCAGCCTGCACGAAACCAGCTTCTTGCCGCCGCAGGCCACGCCTTGGCAGTCGCTGCTGTGCGTGCCGCTGGTCAATCAGCAGAAGGCTGTCGAAGGCTTGCTGGTGTGCGCCAGTCGCCGCCACATCGACCTGCGAGGCTTTGCCGACTCCCTCGGTCAACTCGGTTCATTCGTGCTCGGCCAACTGCATTTTCTGCAGTGTTTGCGTCAACCGACCGCAGATACACGACCGGCGAAGGTCAGCGTTCCAAGCGCCAGCGGGTATGGTCTGATCGGCAAGAGTTTGGCCATGCGCCAGACCTATTCGCTGATCAGCAAAGTCTTGCACAGCCCCTACACCGTGCTGCTGCGTGGTGAGACCGGCACCGGCAAGGAAGTGGTCGCACGGGCGATTCACGACGGTGGCCCACGACGTTCCCAGGCGTTCATCGTGCAGAACTGCGCGGCGTTCCCGGAAAACCTGCTTGAAAGCGAGCTGTTCGGATACCGCAAAGGCGCCTTCACCGGCGCCGACCGCGACCGCGCCGGGCTGTTCGATGCCGCCAATGGCGGCACCTTGTTGCTGGATGAAATTGGCGACATGCCGCTGTTCCTGCAATCGAAGTTGCTGCGTGTGTTGCAGGAAGGCGAGATCCGCCCGCTGGGTTCCAATGACACCCACACGGTCGACGTGCGCATCATTGCCGCGACGCACCGTGATTTGTCGGTGTTGGTCAGCGAAGGCAAGTTCCGCGAGGACTTGTACTACCGCCTCGCGCAATTCCCGATCGAGTTGCCGGCGTTGCGTCGGCGTGAAGGCGACATCCGCGACCTGGCTCGGCACTTCGCCGACAAGGCCTGCTCGTTCCTGCAGCGAGATGCGGTGCGTTGGTCCGATGCGGCACTGGATCACCTGTCCGGGTATGCCTTCCCCGGCAATGTGCGCGAACTCAAAAGCCTGATCGAACGCGCCGTGCTGCTGTGCGAAGGAGGCGAGTTGCTGGTCGAGCACTTTTCGTTGCGCATGGACCTCATGCCGAAAGACAACAGCCTGAACCTGCGCGAGCGCCTGAAACAGATCGAGCGCAATCTGGTGCTCGATTGCCTGCGCAAAAACCGCGGTAACCAGACTCGCGCCGCTCGCGAACTCGGGTTGCCGCGCCGCACGCTGCTGTATCGCCTCGGGCGCCTGAACATCAATTTCGGTGCCTTCGATGGCTGATCTCAATGTCTATCGGCGAACTCCTGTGGCGAGGGAGCAAGTTCTCTCGCCACGGGAGCTTGGCTTTCAGCCTATGGCCAGAGCCGAAAACCCTCTCTCATTTGCTTTTGATAGTGCCGTCCGAACGGGTCGGTGCTTCGTGCTTTGTCTACCTCTGGAGACCCTCTGATGTCTGTTCGTCACTGGCACGCCGTCTTGCTGACACTCGTCGTTCTATGCGGTGTCGGCGGTTGTAGCGGCAATTACAAATTCAACGACAACACCTATCGCCCATTGGGTGATCCGCAGGCGGTCAATCGCGGCAAGTGACCGCAAGGAGCATCACCATGGAACTGGTTTTCGAAATGCTGAACACCAAGCAGTTCGTGCCTACGGATTTGTGCCAGAAGACCTTCAAGCAGGCCGGCGGTGTGATCGGCCGGGGCGAGGATTGCGACTGGATCATTCCGGACCGCAAACGTCATCTGTCCAACCGCCACGCGTTGATCACTTACCGCGAAGGCATGTATTTCCTGACCGATACCAGCAGCAACGGTATTCAGGACAGCACAAGCGGCGCACGCCTGCGCAAGGGCGACCCCATGCGTATTGAGCACGGGAGTGTCTACGATCTCGGTACATTCGAGATCCGTGCGCGGCTGGTCTGCGATCCCGCGACATTCGACAGCGAAGTCGGGCGTCTGCACGTCGCGGGCCGCATGATTCCTGACGAGGCGTTCCTCAACTTCGACCCGCTGCATGCGCTCGACCAGCAAGAGCGTGTGTACTCTGAAATCGACGAGCTGAGTGCCCTCAACGCGCCGCGTCAGGAGCCGCAACAGCGTGCCGACTACGCCCGCATCGACATGGAATACCTGAGGGTGCCGGAGCTGATCGATGTGCCGGTTGAACCTGCGCCAGCCCCGGTACCGAAAGCGCTCGAACGTCAAAGTGAAGGTTTTTGGGAGCACTTCGGGGCGGCGCTGGGCGTGGACCTAAAAGGCCTCGACCACGATGCCCGCGAAGCCCTGGCGCTGAATGCAGCGAGCCTGCTCAAGCAAAGCGTCGGTGGTTTGCAGCAGAGCCTGCGTACCCGCAGCGAATTGAAAAACGAACTGCGTCTGGCCCAGACCACCGTGCAAGGCGCTCACAAAAACCCGCTGAAATTTGCGGTCGATGCCGGTGACGCGCTGGGCATTTTGTTGCAGCCGAACAAGCCGGGCCAATTGCCGGCCGAGCAGTCGATCTCCCGTGCCTTCCGCGATTTGCAGGCGCATCAGGTGGCCTTGCTGGACGCCAGCCGCGCCGCCGTTCGCGCCACGCTGGAGCACTTCTCGCCACAGCAACTGACCCTGCGTTTCGAACGCGACAACAAGCCGTTGCTGGTCACGTCCGGCAGCCGCTGGAGAGCATACGGTCGGTATCACCAGGCCCTGCGCCAGGACGACGACTGGAGCGAGCGCCTGTTGGCCCGTGATTTCGCCCAGGCCTATGAAGAACAGATCCGCCTGATTTCCACCCTTCACACCGACCACCAAGGATGATGCGCATGTCTCACGCCTCGACCGTTTTTTTCAAGACGCTGATGGCATTGGCGGCGCTGGTGCTACTGGCCGGTTGCTCGTCGCTGTCGCCGTATTCTCATGTCACCAAACTCAACCTGAAACTCACGGCCAGCGATCAGCTGAACCCCGACCTCAACGGGCGTCCGTCGCCCATTGTCGTGCGGCTGTTCGAGCTCAAACACCCGGTGGCGTTCGAAAATGCAGACTTCTTCAGCCTCTACGAGCGCGCCAAGGAGTCTCTGGCTCCGGACCTGATAGCCAGCGAAGAAATCGAGCTGCGTCCGGGTGAAACCGTGGAGATGAAGCTCAGCGTGGAAAAGGGTAGCCGCTACGTTGGCGTCCTTGCCGCTTACCGCGATCTGCCGGAAACCCAATGGCGCTACACGGTGCAAATCACGCCGGTGGAAGTCACCGAAGCTGATCTGGCCCTCGATCAGGCCGGCATTCGCAACCGCAACGAAACGCTCGCCAAGGCGGATGACTGATCATGAATTCCCATAAAGTCATTTGGCAGGAAGGCATGTTGCTGCGTCCGCAGCACTTCCAGCACAGCGATCGCTATTACGACCATCAGATGAAGACCCGCACGCAGTTACTGGGCAGTTATACCTGGGGCTTCCTGAACCTGGACATCGACTTGCAGTTCCTCAACATGGGCAAATTGGTGATCAGCCAGGCCTCGGGGGTTCTACCGGACGGCAGCCTGTTCGAACTCGGTGGCAACACTGAGCCGCTGGCGCTCGACGTGCCGCCGAACACCGGTAACACGCCGATCTACCTGACGCTGCCACTGGTCACCGGCAACCACATCGAATCCCGTCGTCCGGAGCAGTCCGATGTGCTGGCCCGCTACACCGCGTATGAAACGGAAGTCGCCGACTCCAACGCCGGCGACGATTCCGCCAGCCAGGTCAGTTGCGCTCGTCCGGACTTCAAGTTGCTGCTCGGTGAGCAGCAGAGTGATCAGGCCTACGTGAAGCTGAAAATCTGCGACGTGCTCGACACCACGCCCGACGGCGTGATCAGCCTCGATCCGGATTTCGTGCCGACCTACATTCAGGCGCATTCCTCCAGCTACTTGCTGTCTTGCCTGAAAGAAGTGATCAGCATGCTAGGCCATCGCGGTGACACCATCGCTGACCGTATCCGTTCCAACGGCAAGGTCGGGGGCGCGGAAGTCGGCGACTTCATGATGCTGCAACTGATCAATCGCACCGAGCTGTTGCTGCGTCACTACCTCGGTCTGGAACAGGTTCATCCGGAAGAGTTGTACCGCACGCTGCTGACCATGCTCGGCGATCTGGCGACGTTCTCCAGTGACAGCAAACGCCCGCGTCTGGACAGCCGTTACCAGCACAGCGACCAGGGTGCGAGCTTCCGCAAACTGATGGAGGCAATTCGTCAGGTGCTGTCGATGGTGCTCGAACAGCATGCCATCGAACTCGCCCTGCAAGCGCGTCAATACGGGATTATCGTCGCGCCGTTGCACGACCACAAACTGCTGGGCTCGGCTTCGTTCGTACTCGCGGCCAGCGCCAGCTGCGACTCCGAAGAGCTGCGACACCGCTTGCCGGCACACCTCAAGGTCGGCCCGGTGGAGCACATCCGCCAACTGGTAAACCTGCATCTACCCGGCATCAAGGTCAAGCCGCTGCCAGTGGCCCCGCGGCAGATCGCGTTCCACTCCAACAAAACCTATTTCATCCTCGAACTCAGTTCCGAAGACCTGACACAACTCGAGCGCTCCGGCGGGTTCGCGTTCCACGTGTCCGGCGAATTTTCCGAGCTTGAATTGAAATTCTGGGCCATCAGGAACTGACCGACATGATCAAGGACATGGAACACCATCAGGACGATAAAACCGTCCTGCTCGACCGTCAGGGCCACGGCCCGGCGCAAAGTCCGCTGACCGACTTCGCCACACCTCCACGTTTTGAACAGCTAGAAGAGCGGATGATCTACGCCGCGCGGTTGCGTCCGGCGGAATCCTTCAACATCAGCCTCAACTCGTTGGTGGCCGCAGGATCCGACCTATTGTCAGAGGTCGTGCGACTCAAGCACAGCAACACGCGTGAAGACATCCACGCGCTCAACAAGCACCTGACCGCCGGGCTGAAGCTGTTTGATGCAAGCGCGATGCAAAATGGCGCCGAAAGCAGTCAGGTGATGGCCGCGCATTACGTGCTCTGCACCGTGGTCGATGAGGCCGTCGTCACCACACCGTGGGGCAACGAAAGCGAGTGGTCGCAGATGAGCCTGCTCAGCAGCTTCCACAATGAAACCTTCGGTGGCGAGAAGTTCTTCCAGCTGTTGGAAAGCCTGTCGAAAAACCCGGTCAAGCACCTGCCGATGCTGGAGCTGATGTACCTGTGCCTGTCCCTCGGTTTCGAAGGCAAGTACCGCGTGCAGGCGCGTGGCATGCTCGAACTCGAAGGCATTCGCGACGCCTTGTATCGCCAGATTCGTCAGCTGCGCGGCGACGTGCCTCGCGAACTGTCGCCGCATTGGGAAGGCTTGAACGATCAGCGCCGCAGCCTGGTGCGCATCGTGCCGGCGTGGATGGTGGTGTTGTTCACCGTGGTCTGCCTGGTGGTGATGTATTCGGGGTTCGCCTGGGTATTGGGCGAGCAGCGTGACACCGTTCTGCAACCATATCAGCCGCTTGATCCGACTGCGGTTCAGCCACAGTCGCAGCCGTAAACAGGGACGTGTGATGAAAAAGCTTTTCAAGAAAGTCGGCGCTTTCCTGCGCCAGACCTGGGTCTGGAGCTTGCTGCTGGTGCTGTTTGTCGCACTGCTGGTGTGGTTCGTCGGGCCGTTGCTGGCAGTGGATGACTACAAATTCTGGGAAGGTTCGACTTCTCGCCTACTGACCATCAGTGTCTTGTTCCTGATCTGGGGCCTGACCATGGTCTTCGTCAGCTGGCGCGTCGGTGTGCGTAAAAAAGCCGTCGAAGACACCGAAAACGGCCAGGCCCGTATCCGCCGTGAAGAGCGCATGGACGAAGAACAGAAAGAGCTTCGCGTGCGCTTCAAGGATGCATTGAAAACCCTGAAGACCTCGAGCCTGTATCGCGGCCGCAGCGAGCGCTGGCGCAGTGATTTGCCGTGGTACCTGCTGATCGGTCCGCAGGGCAGTGGCAAGACCAGCCTGCTGGACTTCTCGGGCCTTGAGTTTCCGATCAACAAGATCGAACGCAAGTTGACCCGCGAAACCCTCGGTACCCGCCATTGCGACTGGTACTTCGCCGACCACGGTGTGCTGATCGACACCGCCGGACGTTACCTGACCCAGCCGGATGCTGAAGTCGATGGCAGCGCCTGGAGCACGTTGCTCGACCTGCTGCGCCAGCGTCGCCGCAACCGTCCGTTGAACGGCGTGTTGGTGACCCTTCCAGTGGAGATGCTGGGCAAACACCAGGATGAACTCGGCGCGCTGGCTGAGCAGATTCGTGCGCGTCTACAAGACGTGCATCAGAAACTGCACGTTGATGCGCCGGTTTATCTGGTGCTGAGTAAGGCGGACAAGCTACTCGGATTCGAGGAGTTCTTCGATCAGTTGAGCCGCGAAGAAAGCGATCAGGTGCTCGGTACCAGCTTCCGCAAAGAGCAGAGCGGCACCGACGTGACTGTGCTGCGCGCCGAGTTCGAAGCGCTGCTGCATCGCCTGAACAGCCAGGTGATCATGCGCATGCACCAGGAGCGCGACACCCAGCGCCGTGGCCGCATCCTCGACTTCCCGCATCAACTGGGGCAGATCGGCGAGCGTCTGTGCCTGTTCGTCGACGCGGCATTCACTGGCAACCGTTATCAGCGTGCAAGCCAGTTGCGCGGTTTCTACCTGACCAGTGCGCCGCACCTGACCCGGGAAATGGACCAGACCACCGCCGGCATCGGCGCCAATCTGGGCCTCAATTCCGGCGTGCTGCCAACCCTGCGCAGTGGTCGTTCACGGTTCATTCACCACGTGCTCAGCCGGGTGATTTTTCCCGAGGCCGATCTGGCCGGTCTGGACAAGCGCGAACGCAACCGCATCCATTGGGGCCAGCGTGCGTTGTATGTCGGTGCATTGGCCGCGTTGGGCTTATTCGGCCTGCTGTGGGCGGGCGGTTTTTCCGCCAACTACGAGCGTCTGGAAAACCTGCGCAACCTGGCCACCACCTGGACCCAGCAGCGATCGGTCCTGACCGCGCGTGATGATCCCATGGCGGTGCTCAAGACCCTCGACACCCGCTATGCGGCGACTCAGGTCTTCCCGAAAAAAGGTGACGTGAGTTACCACGAACGCAGCGGTCTGTATCAGGGCGAGGAGGTCAATCCGGTGGTCAAGGATGCCTACGAGCGTGAGCTTGAAGCACAACTGCTGCCGCGGGTCGCGATGCTGCTGGAAGGGCACATCCGGGCCAACATGAAGGACCGCGAACGCCTGCTCAACAGCCTTCGCGCGTACCTGATGCTGAACATGAAAGATCGCCGCGATGCGCCATGGCTCAAAGATTGGCTCGCCATGGACTGGTCTCTGCGTTACGCCGGCAACACCGCGGTACAGAACGGTTTGAACGCCCACTTTGAGCGTTTGCTGAAGCAGCCGTTTATCCACCCGCTGAACGATCAACTGGTAGCGCAAGCGCGTCAGGTGTTGCGCAGCGAATCGTTGGCCAACGTGGTTTACCGGATGCTGCGCGAGCAGGCCCGCACTCTGCCGGAGTACCGTTTTAGCCAACACTTGGGTCCACAGGGTGCGTTGTTTGTCGGCACCGATTACGTGATCCCGGGCTTCTACACGCGACAGGGTTATCAGCAGTATTTCTCGGTCCAGGGCACAGCGCTGATCACCGACATGCTGCGAGATAACTGGGTGCTAGGCGAAGGCTCGGGCATTAGCGGCATGGATTTGCGTCGCCTGATGGTCGAACTGGAGCAACTGTACTTCCGCGACTACGCCAACTTCTGGAGCGAAGCGGTTGGCCAGGTGGGCCTGCCACCGATCAACGATGCCGGTGAAGGTGCCGAGCAACTGGCGGGCCTGACTTCTGCCCACTCGCCCGTGTTGCACCTGCTGGTGGAAGTGCGCGAAAACACGCGTTTCCCGGTGATCGCGGACAGTGCAGACGCCGCTGCAGACGCTGCCGCTAAACTGGGCGAGAAGGGCGGCAAGCTCGGCAAACTGGCCGCTGCCGCAGCGGACAAAGCATCGGGCATGGCGGCCAATAGGGCAAAGCAGCTGCCCGACACCGCGAAGAAATCTCTGCAACGCCGCTTCGAACCACTCCACCGTTTGCTGGATGACAACAACGGTCCCACCGCTGACCTGACGCCAGCGTTGAATGCGCTCAACGACCTGCAACTGCAGCTGGCGAGCCTGGCACGTGCCAGCGCGCCGGACCAAGCGGCGTTCGAAATGGCCAAAGCCCGCATGAGTGGCCAGCGTGACGCGCTGAGCAACCTGCGTAACGCGTCTAACCGACTACCGCGTCCGGTCAGCGTGTGGTTCAACGTACTGGCCGAGGATTCATGGCGCCTGGTGCTCAGCGATGCCCACCAGTACCTGAACCAGCGCTATCAGAGCGAGCTGTACAGCTTCTATGGCAAAGCGATCAACAAGCGGTATCCATTCAGCGCCCACGGCACCAGTGATGTGGCGATCAGCGACTTCCGGGAGTTTTTCAAGGCCCAAGGGATTGCTGATCGCTTCTTTGATACGTACATGCGTCCGTTCGTCAGTGGCGATCCAGGAAACTACCGTATGCGTAGCATTGACGGTCACCGCTTGCCGATCTCCAAGGCCTACCTCGACCAAATGGCCGCGGCACAAGTGATCCGCCAGAGCTTCTTCTCGATCAACCCGGCCGAGCCGCAAGTGCAATTCAAACTGGAGCCGTACACCCTCGACCCTGCCGTTAGCCGTTCCGAGTTCAAGTTCGGCGACAAGACCATCGAATACCGCCACGGCCCGATCGTGCCGGTGTCGTTCAAATGGCCGGCCGACGCCGAAGATGGCCGTACCAGTCTGGTTCTCGACAAAATCACCGGCCGCCCGATCGGCATCGAGAAGAATACCGGTCCTTGGTCGCTGTTCCGTCTGTTCGACCTGATGCAGATCGAGTACCTGAGCGGTCGTGATGTGCTGGTACTGAAGGCCGACCTAGGTGGCCTGCGCGCCAACTACTTACTGACCAGCCAGCGCATGCCGAACCCGTTCGACATGAGCGTGCTGCGTACCTTCCGTATGCCGGTGCAGCTCTGATGCGGGTTGCCAGTCCCTGGCGCAGTGCTGCGCGTACCGAAACCGGCAAGGTTCGGGCGCGCAACGAAGATGCTTTTCTCGATTGTCCACAGCATGGGCTGTGGGTGGTCGCGGACGGTATGGGCGGTCATCAGGGTGGGGACATCGCCAGCCAGTTGATCGTCGCCAGCCTGGCGGAATTGCCGACGCAAGATGATTTCGACGAGCGACTCAAAAGCCTGCGCCAGTGCCTGCACTGGCTCAACCGTCGTTTGGGTCGGGAGTTGACCATCACGGCCGGGCATCACGACAGCATTATGGGCAGCACCGTCGTGGTGCTACTGCTAGAAGGCAATCGCGCGGCCTGCATCTGGGCCGGCGACAGCCGTTGCTATTTGTGGCGTGGCCAGCGTTTGTATCAGCTGTCCAAAGACCATTCGTTGCAACAGCAACTGATCGACGAGCAACACATGAGCGTCGAGGACGCCCATGCACATCCAGCCGCCCACGCCCTGACCCGAGCGGTTGGGGCGGCGGACCAGCTGACGCTGGAGGTGCTTGAACTCGAGGTTTACCCCGACGATGCGTTTCTGTTGTGCAGCGACGGTTTGTACAACGGGCTAAGTACCGATGCATTGGGCAAGGCCCTGAGCCTGACTGCGCCGCACTTTGCCCTGGAACGTCTGTTCGACGGCGCGTTGCGTGGCTCGGCGCGGGATAACCTGACTGCCGTAGTGATCCGCCAATGACCCCGCCTGTGGCGCCGCTCGACGACCTGATGGTGAGTGAAGAGCACGCCAACAACCTGACTTACTTCGCGTTCGCCAAGTCGCACAAAGCAGGGCCAGCGCTGGTGCCGACAAGGGCCAGCGTCGGTGAAGTGCCCGACGTGCTGGCAGGTCGTTACCGCATCGAGCGCCTGCTCGGTGCCGGCGGCATGGGCGCGGTTTACCGGGCACGGGATCTGCTGAGGGAGCAGTTCGGCGATCCTGACCCTTACATCGCGCTGAAAATCCTCAGCGAAGAATTTGCCGAATCGCCGGACGCCAGTGCGTTGCTCTGCAGCGAGTTCGCCCTGACCCGACGACTGCGCCACGACAACGTGCTGCGTTTGCACAGCTTTGAAGTGGACACCGATTGCCAGCGCGCCTTCATCACCATGGAACTTATGCGTGGGCTGACCCTGGACAAACTGCTCTGCGAACGGCCCTTGGGCCTGCCGTGGAAAGAACTGCGCGACATCGCGCTGCCGCTGCTCGACGCGCTGGCCTACGCCCACCGTCGCGGCGTGCTGCACGGCGACATGAAACCCAGCAACGTGATGCTCAGTGATGAAGGCGTGCGCCTGTTCGACTTTGGCCTCGGCCAGGCCGAAGAGGGCATCCTGCCCGGCCTGCCACACCTGAGTCGCAGCCGCTTCAACGCCTGGACCCCGGGCTACGCCGCGCCGGAATTGCTCGAAGGCCAACCGCTGTCGGCCAGCGCTGACGTCTATGGCGTGGCTTGCGTGCTGTATGAACTGGCGAGCGGTAAGCATCCATTTCGCCGTTTGCCTCCGATCGAGGTGCGCGATGCGCATCTCGACCGCGAGCTCCAAGCACCAAAGAACTTACCGACACACTGCTGGCCAGCCCTGCGAACGGCGCTGGCATTCGATACGGCCAAGCGCACCATCACTGCCGCTCAACTGCGTGACGCGATGGGCGCCACTTCGTCTTGGCTGCAACGTCTGCGACTTCGGACGTAACGGACAACGAATACCTTGTAGCAGCTGGCGAAGCCTGCGTCCGGCTGCGCAGCAGTCGTAAAGTCAGACTATGCGGTGCATCAGACCCACCGGGCACTCAGGGTTTACGACTGCTGCGCAGCCGGACGCAGGCTTCGCCAGCTGCTATGTATGGACTCGCCCCCCACTGTCTACCCGCTTTTGAAAAACCGTCGCCCCGTTGCATCTATGTATCAGGCCTATTCGTGGAAGCCGTCTTCGGCTTCTGGCCAAAATTGGAAAAGCTCGTGGTATGCCGATTACGGTCAGGCCTCGAAGGCCAGTAGCAGCTTAGGCATCAATCCACGCCGGTCTTACCTGGGGTCAATTTCTTCAGCAAAGGGTCGGACAGTTAGTACCTCGGTGACAGAACTCTGTCGCTCAGTGGCTCATTGTCGCTTGCTGGCCATCACCAGCGTGGCGGCGATAAGTCTGATCATTCTGTAAAAGCACCCAGACGATTCGCAGGTTGCGGTTGGCTAGCCTGATCGCAGCCTCCTTACGGCCCAGCCGGCTCATCCAGCGCAACAAGCGGCGGTCATCGGGTTGCTGGGAATCAGGTCGTAGTTGTTGCAGCACCGCATGGGCTCCCTGGATCATCAGGCTGCGTAAATAAACATCGCCTCGCTTGGTCATATCCCCTAGCCGGACCCTCTCCCCGCTGCTGTGCTGGTCAGGCACCATGCCAAAGTACGCGGCAAACTTGCGGGCATTGGGGAATCGCTCAGGCTTGGTTTCCTTGGCCACCAGTGCCGTGGCCGTGACTGGGCCGATGCCGCGCACAGTCATCAGTCGCTTCGCCGTCATGTCGGCGTTGGCGGCCACTTCCAGGCGTCCCGTCAGCACGCTGATGCGCTCGCCCAAATGGCGCCACTCGGCCAACAGTTCGTCGATCAGTTCACGCAGCAGGCCCGGCACCGGCTGGGTAGCATCTTCCAGTACCCGCGGAATTTTCTGGCTGATCGCAACATCGCCCTGCGCCAAGGCCACGCCGTGCTCGAGCAGCAGGCCGCGCATCTGATTACTGACGGCCGTGCGCCGACGCACATAGCCCTGACGGGCGCGATGCAACGCCTGCATTGCCAGCGCCGCGACGCTTTTGACCGGTACTGCGCAGATTTTTTCATCGCGACCAGCCCGCAGAATCGCCAGCGCATCGTTGCGATCATTTTTTGGCCCGCTGCGATGCGTGGCCACCAAACCGGCTGGAAGAATCCGCGCCAGATTGCCTTGTTCTTGCAACTGCCGGGCCCAGGCTTGAGCACCCGGACCGGTCTCCATCAAAACCACGACATGAGGCGGTAACTTGTGGAGAAACTCATAAAACGCCTCGCGCGACTTGATCCGCTGCTCGTAGCGCACCTGGCCGAGGACATCTTCACCGGCAACCTGAAAGACCTGCTTGGCCAGATCGACCGCTAAGGTTGTGCAGGCCGACAAATCGGAAGAAGACAGGGATTGATCAATCGAACTATGATTTTTCATGGACTCGCCCTCGCTGTCGTTGGCTGTTTAGACTGCCACCGTGGCGCATTGACGCCTCGGCTTGGGCGAGTCCATCCAATTACAGGTCCGAGGAGCGTGATACTGAACCAAAGAAAAACCCGATTGTTGGCGACACCAATCGGGTTTTGTTTTTCTGCTTTGAGAATCAGCTGACTCGGATTTTTTGCCTGGCGATTACCGCCACCATTTCCGGTTCATCCAGGTAATCCAACGCTCGGTCCACCAACAGTTGTACCCCGTCCGCCATGCGGCTAAGCGCCAACGCGATGGAGCGGCGTGAGCCATCCACATCGTCGGCGAGGTCGGCGGCGATGGCGCTGATAGACAGTAGATCTTCTGAGGCGTTGGCGAGGAGCGCTTCGATGTTGATGTCCGGGCAGACGCTGAAAAGTTGGCCTTTGCGTTTCGGTGGTGGTGTCTGCTTTGGTGGGACGAAATGGACGTCGAGGGCGCGTTCGGCGGCTTCGTGGAGTTTTTTGGGATCGAAGGATTCGTAGGGGGATGTGGCTTCGTGTTCTGGAGTATTAGGTGTTGGCTTGATCATGGATGTAGCTCCTGGAATTAAGAGACTGACGAATAGCCATAAGCAATTGCGCACCTGGAATCGGACTTGCACGTCCGTGTCACCGTTTTTTGCGGTGACGAACAGAGGTTAACCGCGGATTTGGACGGTGGGTGGCTCGACTTTTCGAAGGAAAAGTCTGAGAAGGTTGAGGGGATTAGGTGCGAAATCGCACTCCGCTTAAACAGCCGCTTGCTTTCGTTCAGTGTACTGGTGCATTCGTGCTTAGGCCTGAGTGGCTACCTAACCTAAATGGCAACAGCATTGGTAGAACATCAATCGCGATCCAGAATTCTCTGAAAATCATTCCGGAACTCCCGTTAAAGGTCCTCAGTCAAAACTTGGTGCGGCATCCTGTGCCCCTGAGAAATGAAAAATGAATAAGACAGAACTCACAGGCAAGCCTTCGGCTGTTGCCCATCGCTCGTGGATAAAAAAACTGGGGCCTGGCCTTATCACGGGCGCGGCGGATGATGATCCAAGCGGTATAGCGACCTATTCGCAAGCTGGTGCGCAATTTGGCTTGAACACACTCTGGACCTTGTTTTTCACCTTCCCCCTGATGGTTGGCATTCAGATCATCAGCGCCAAAATAGGTCGCGTCAGCGGGCACGGGCTCGCGACCAATATCCGCCGTCATTACCCCAGGCCTTTTTTGTTTGTCATCGTCGCGCTGTTGATGCTTGCCAACACCATCAATATTGGCGCGGACATCGCCGCGATGGGCAGCGCCATGAAACTGCTGATCGGTGGCTCCGCACATTTCTATGCGGTCGGCTTTGGCGCGATATCACTGCTGCTGCAAGTGTTCATTCCATACAAACGCTATGTGCGGGTACTTAAATGGCTGACACTCGTATTGCTGGCGTATGTGGGCACTGTGTTTGCGGTGCATATTCCCTGGGGCCAGGTCGCTCGCCAGACCGTATGGCCCCAGCTGTCCTGGAAGCCGGAATACATAACCATGGTGGTGGCCATTTTTGGCACCACCATCAGCCCCTATCTTTTTTTCTGGCAGGCATCGCAGGAAGTTGAAGACATGACCGCCGCCCCCGATGCCCAGCCACTGATTGATGCGCCCGACCAGGCACGAAGCAGCTTTAGTCGTATTCAAGCGGACACGATTGTGGGCATGGGCTTTTCTAACATCATTGCTTTTTTCATCATGTTGACCACGGCCGTCACACTCAATATGCATGGCGTCACAGACATTCAAACGTCCTCCCAGGCGGCCAATGCCTTACGACCGATTGCGGGGGAGTTCGCCTTTTGGTTGTTCAGCGGGGGCATCATTGGCACCGGCATGTTAGCGGTCCCTGTGCTCGCAGGTTCCGCCGCTTACGCAGTGTCCGGCACATTCAAATGGGACAATAGCCTGGCCGCCAAGCCAAAAGCGGACAAGGCGTTTTACGGCATTATCAGCGCGGCAACCTTGTTGGGTGTCGTGATCTGCTTTGCCCCGATTGACCCCATTAAAGCGTTGTTCTGGAGTGCCGTGATCAATTGTGTGATCGCGGTACCTATCATGTTCATCATGATGTTGATGGCGTCGCGCAAAGACATCATGGGCACGTTCGTCATTCACCCTGGGCTGCGAACATTGGGCTGGTGCTGTTCGATCGCAATGGCGCTTGTGGTGATCGCGATGTTCTGGGGCTTTATCGCGGCGTAGGGCATCTTCCCAGCGGTACTCCATTCGCCGATTCAGGAGACCACCATGTTCAGCAAACTCGACCAGCAATGCATCGACACCCTGCGCTTCCTGTCGGTGGACATGGTGCAAAAGGCCGACAGCGGCCACCCCGGCTTGCCGCTCGGCGCCGCACCGATGGCCTATGTGCTGTGGACGCGTTGGCTCACGTTCAACCCGCGCAACCCGCAGTGGCCTGACCGCGACCGTTTCGTGCTCTCCGCCGGGCACGGCTCGGCGCTGCTCTACAGCCTGCTGCACCTCTGCGGCTACGAGCTTGCGCTGGAGGAGATAAAGCGTTTCCGCCAATGGGGCAGCAAGACACCGGGGCATCCCGAGCGCGGGCATACGCCCGGCGTGGAAACCACCACCGGACCGCTTGGCCAGGGCTTGGCCAACGCGGTCGGCATGGCGATGGCCGAGGCGCAACTGGCCGCGCGCTACAACCGTCCTGGTCACACGGCCGTCGACCACCATACCTTCGCACTCGTCAGCGATGGCGATCTGATGGAGGGCGTGGCGAGCGAGGCCGCCTCGCTCGCCGGCCACTTGGGGCTGGGCAAGCTCACCTGCCTGTACGACGACAACTCGGTCACCCTGGCTGCCGGAACCGCCATGACGTTCTCCGAAGACCGCGCGCTGCGCTTCGAAGCCTATGGCTGGCATACGATATCGGTGGCGGATGGCAATGACCTCATGGAGATAAATGCCGCACTGCAGGCGGCGCGGGAACACACTGCGCGGCCGTCGTTAATTCTGGTTCGTACGCACATCGGCTACGGCTCACCCGAGCAGGACTCCTTCAAGGCACACGGCTCACCGCTCGGTGTGGATGACGTGCGCAAGACCAAGGAGAAGCTGGGCTGGCCAACCGAACCGGACTTCCTGATACCCGACGCGGCGTTGGCGCATTTTCGCAAGGCCGTGGAACACGGAGCGCGGAACGAGGCCGCCTGGCGCGTACGCATGGACGCCTACACCAAGGCCTTTCCAGAGCTGTCCCGCGAATTGGAGCAGCGCTTGAACGACGAACTGCCGTCGGGCTGGGATGCAGACATTCCGGTGTTTCCCGCCGATGCCAAGGGGTTGGCCACACGCGACGCCGGCGCCAAGGTGATCAATGCCATTGCGCCCCGGCTGCCGGCACTGAGCGGAGGCTCCGCCGACCTCGACCCCTCGACGAAAACTGCGCTCAAGGGCCTCGGTGACTTTAACCCGACACCCACCACGGGCACGGACCGGCAAGGCTCCGACGTTGGCGGCTGGAGTGGGGCGGGTCGTAACCTGCACTTCGGCGTGCGCGAGCATGCGATGGGCGCCATCGTCAACGGTCTTGCCGCACACGGCGGCTTCATTGCCTACGGTGCGACCTTCTTGATCTTCTCCGATTACATGCGGCCACCGCTACGCCTTGCGGCACTGATGGGCCTGCACGTAGTGCATGTGTTCACCCACGACAGCCTGGCGCTCGGCGAGGATGGTCCTACCCATCAGCCTGTCGAACAACTGGCGAGCCTGCGCGCCATCCCGAACCTGATTTTGATCCGCCCCGCCGACGCGAATGAAACCGCGGTTGCCTGGCAAGTTGCCTTGACCACCCGTGACCGCCCTGTGCTGCTGGTCTTGACCCGGCAAGCGTTGCCAACCCTGGATCGTAACCACTACGCCACGGCAGATGGGTTGCGCCGTGGCGCCTATGTGCTCAGCGACGCGGCGAACAACAAGCCCGAGCTGATCCTGCTCGCCAGTGGCTCGGAAGTCGCTTTGATCCTGGCGGCGGGTGAACGCCTGAAGGGCGAAGGCATCGCCGTGCGCTGTGTCTCGATGCCGAGTTGGGAGTTGTTCGAGGCCCTGCCGCAGGCCGAGCGCGAAGCCGTACTGCCGCCTTCGGTCGGCGCGCGACTGGCGGTCGAGTTGGGGGTGCGGCAAGGCTGGGAGCGCTACATTGGCGCCGGTGGCGACATGCTTGGGGTGGAACGTTTCGGCGCTTCGGCACCGGCCGACGTCTTGCTGCGCGAATACGGTTTCACCATCGACAATGTCTGCGTGCGCGCCAAGGCGCTGCTGGCGCGGTCGTAGGGTGTTTCTCAGCGCTCCATCCAACGCGCCAGCCGCAGCATGCAGGTCTTGTTCGATCTAAACGGTTAGGCGAGTCTGTTTAATTACGCAGATTAGGATCAGTACAACGTAGTTTCCGAGAGGGGTTGCAGCTGATGTTTAATCAATGACTTGGTAGTCATCAGCGTCAAAAACAGCATCATCTTCTTCTAACACTACGCAATGGTGGCGTTCTTGCTTGAAGCCGCTACACTGCGCCGGCCGTTCATTTTTCTCTTGAGGCTGTGCGTATGAAGTTTCGTTTTCTTTTGTGGATGCTCGGTTTGTTGATGGGCAAGGCAAGTCGGACCAACCCTGCGTTTCAGCAGCAGTTGGGTGACAAGGAATTGGTGTTTCAGCTACAGACCCTGAACGGGAAAGTGGCGCGGCATTTCTTTGTGAAGGATCAGCGCATCACCAGCAAGTCTGGCGTCTATGCCGAACCTGCGTTTGCGATTGCCTTTAAAGATGCGGCCTATGGTTTCGCCACGATGCAGGCAAAGAACAAGCAGTTGGCGTTTATGACCGGGATTCAGGACAAGTCGATCCAGATCAAGGGCAACCCGGCGCTGGTAATCTGGTTCCAGGGGTTGACCAAGTATTTGAAGCCGAAGAAGGCCAAGGCTAAGGCTTGAGGTCTGTCAGGTCGCCCGCGGGGATTCTTCGCGAGCACGTTAGCCTCTTCAGTCATCTGATTCAGGAGGCCCCTGGGTGTGGAGAGGCTGGACCCTGTATGTCTTGTAGATCTGCTGGACTTCTGGGTCGTCAAGGCTCTCGTATGTAATGCCTTCCTTGTCCAGACCATCCAGGCCTCGGATGCCGCTGATGGTCGCTGGCCACTCGTCACGACTGGATATATCGACTATGAGCGGTTTCAGGTAGTTATCAAGATACCCCTCGCGAGGCTCTCGGATCTCGTCGCTGAGTGCCCGAAGGTAGTTGTCCTTGTTTGTCTTTGACCAGTCGATGGCGAACTTGGCCCGATAGCAGAGCTCCATGAAGACCAATAGGATCGTGCGTCCGTTGCCGTCCAGGAAGGGGTGTGCGAAAGCTAGCTGGCCCATCACCCTGCCAGGGTGGTCTCTGAAAGACTTTTTGTCCGCCGCCAACTTAAGCGCATAGTCGACAGACATCTTGATGGGGTTCGGGTGCTCGAAAACGGTGTTCCGGGGATCGTCGCGTGAGCCCTTGAACACTGCCAGATGAGGTACAAGCTCGTTCCGATCTTTCCCTGCCCAGTGGTATAAGCCGGAGAACAGGATTTCATGGACTTTGAGGCACTGCCTTGTAGTCGATTGGCTTTTTTACAGCCAAATAGGCAAGAGCATCCTCGATGCTCAATTCGAACGAAAGATGCTCTGACTCTTTTACTTCAGTGGGGTCTTTCAGTTGCAGCGAATTTTGTAGATAACCCGCAGTTTCGAAGTCGCCGAACGGATCAAAAGTCATGCGCTGCGTTTCTTTGAACGCCTTTCCTGAAGGTAACGTCCTTGGAGCGTCAGGATCTCAGACTTGCTCAGAACGCCTTTTTTCTTGAGATTGACGAGCAACTGCTCGACGCCATCCAGCTCGACGTCATCGCCAGCCAAACGGGTGATGCTCACGGCCATACGGCTCATGCCGTCAGGGTCAGCAGTGACTTTGTGGTCCCTGGCAAGCTTGCGGACCTGACTTGCAACACTGACAGCCGCTGTTTGGGTCATCGGGAAGCCCTCTATTTACAGTCAAATCATAGCAGCGCGCTTGCTTTCCGTCTTCGCTGGCTCATCGAGGGAAAGAGCATGACATTTGTACCGGCAAGGCTGGGGTGTATGCCGATGCCGAGCCTGCGTTTGCGATTGCCTTTTAAGATGGGCCTAGGGTTTCGCCACGGGGATTCAGGACCAGTCGATTCAGATCAAGGGTAACCCGGCGCTGGTGATCTGGTTTCAGGGGTAGACCGAGTTGGATTCTTCGCGAGCGGGCTCGCTCCCACAGGGTTTAGGTGATCTGTGTGGGAGCGAGCCGGCTCCGGGCGGCGATCCGACGAATGCTTTTAGGCCGGGGTAAATTGCGAGGCGAGCTCGCGCAGCAGCACTTCAGCTTCGAGGACTTTGCTGACTACGTCGTTGGCTTTTTCGCGCGTCAAACCAACACGCTCCAGCAACGCATCCGGGATGTCTTCATCCGGGCCAGAGCCGATGCCACGGCTACGCAGCAGGCGCACGGACAGGCAGACAAGGTTCGGGTACTCGGCGTACGCGCCGTCGTAGCTTGGGTCGTGCTGGAAGCGCAGCGCGGTGGCCAGTTCGTCCGGCATGTCCCAGTAGCGCATCAGCCATGCGCCGATCTGTTCGCGGCTGATGCCCAGCAGGTGTTGCTCGACGTAGCTGTGGCACAGGTGCGGGTTGACCTCCAGGTGGCGGCAGATCAGCGAGAAGTGCGGCGGAAACACGTGGGCCAGCAGCAAGTAGCCGAAGTTGTGCAGCAGGCCGGCGAGGTAGGTCAGGCCGGCTTCCGGGCGCTGGGCGCGCGGCATGGCGCGGGTCAGGCCTTCGATGACGGCGGCGGTGTAGATCGATTGCTGCCAGTACGGGGTGGTGTGTTGCGGGTGGTCTTTGGGCAGGCTCAGGGTTTTACCCAGGGCCAGGCCCAGCGCGAGGTTGATCACCAGGTCGAAACCGAGCACGCGCACGATGGCGTCTTCAACTGAACGGATCTTGCCCGGCGAGGCGTAGTACGGCGACGCAGCCCAGCTCACGACTTGTGCCGCCAGGGCCGGGTCGGTTTCGACGACGCCGGTAATGTCGTCAATGGTGGCGTTGGGGTCGACGCGCAGTTTGATGATTTTCTGTGCGGTCTCGGCCAGCGGTGGAATTTCGATGGTTGCTTCCAGGCGTTGCTGGATGCGTCGCGCGGTGAACGCTTGAACGGCCTGGGTGATTTCCTGGCGGTCATCGTCGGGGCGGTCGAGGTTCGGGCGGATGCTGGTCAGGGCTTCGCCGAAGTTGGCGGCGCTGGCCTTGGTCAGCATGGTTTTAAAGGCTTCGCTGGTGATTTCCAGCAGCACACCCGGCTCGCCCGAGTTGATCAGCAACTTCGGTTCGCGCAGCAGGCTTTCTTCGTACAGGCACGGTGAAGTGGTCAGCGCCGGCAGGCCGGGCAGCAGACTCAGGTTGTGTTTGCCGAGCATTTTCACCAGGCGCTCGGTGGACACTGCGGTGAGGCGGCGGCCGGTGAGTTCAGCGAGACGGTTGAGGTCCAGCAACTGACTCTGTGGGAACAGCACCATCAGTGCGCCAACAGCGTCATCGACCAGAACCGCCTGGACCTTGCGCGAGGCATTCAGGCCGTGGTGGTCGAGGACTTCTTCATAGGCGATGCCTAGTTTGCCCAGCAACAGCCGAATAACCGACGGAGCGTGCGGGGGGGCGGGTGCGTAGGCAACTTCGGTCATGGTCTGTATCCGTTCGAAAACAATTGCAGGAGTATAACCAGCTTGTTTAAAGCCAGGGCCCGGAAACTGAGACGGTGCTCACACTTGGCCGTATTGCTGTCCATGGCGCAACCAACGGTCGAGCAACGGGCTGACGTGATCCGGCCAGCGTTCCAGCAGCGCCTGAGCGGCGTCGCGCACGGCGGGTAACAGGTCGGCGTCGCGCATCAGGTCGGCGACCTTGAATTGCAGCAGACCGGTCTGGCGCGTGCCGAGCATTTCGCCGGGGCCGCGCAATTCGAGGTCTTTTTCAGCGATGACAAAGCCGTCGTTGGTTTCGCGCATGATGCCCAGCCGCTGACGCCCGATCTGTGACAGCGGCGGATGGTAAAGCAGCACGCAATGGCTGGCGGCGCTGCCTCGACCGACTCGGCCGCGTAACTGGTGCAGTTGCGCGAGGCCGAGGCGCTCGGGGTTTTCGATGATCATCAGGCTGGCATTCGGCACGTCGACGCCGACTTCAATCACCGTGGTGGCGACCAGCAGCTGCAAGTTGCCCGCCTTGAATTCTGCCATCACGGCGGCTTTCTCGACGGGCTTCATGCGGCCGTGGATCAAGCCGACCTTCAGCTCGCCGAGGGCGGCGGTGAGGTCTTCGTAGGTGGTTTCGGCCGCTTGGCAGGTCAGCTCTTCCGACTCTTCGATCAGCGTGCACACCCAATAGGCCTGGCGCCCTTCTGCACAGGCACCGCGCACGCGTTCGATGACTTCGACGCGCCGGGTATCGGTGATCAATACCGTGTTCACCGGGGTTCGGCCGGGTGGCAATTCGTCGAGGATCGAGGTGTCGAGGTCGGCGTAGGCGCTCATGGCCAGCGTCCGTGGGATTGGCGTGGCCGTCATGATCAGTTGATGCGGACACATCCGCCCGCCGACGCCTTTCTGCCGCAGCGCCAGCCGCTGTTGCACGCCGAAGCGGTGTTGTTCGTCGATGATCGCCAGCGCCAGGTTCTTGAACTGCACTTCGTCCTGGAACAGCGCGTGAGTGCCGACCACCATGGGTGTACCACTGGCGATCTGTTCCAGCGCCGCAACGCGGTTCTTGCCCTTGAGCTTGCCGGCCAGCCACGCGACTTCGATGCCCAGCGGTTCGAGCCAGCGCTTGAAGGTGATGAAGTGCTGTTCGGCGAGAATCTCGGTGGGTGCCATTAGCGCCACCTGATAACCCGCTTCCAAAGCCTGGAGCGCGGCGAGGGCAGCGACCACGGTTTTACCCGCGCCGACATCGCCCTGAATCAGTCGTAGCATGGGTTCGTGCTGACTGAGGTCGTATGAGATTTCGTTGCCGACTCGTTGCTGCGCGCCGGTCGGCGTAAAGCCCAGATTGGCCAGGTACCTGGCCGGCAGTTGGGTGGCCTTGGGCATCGCCGGCGCGCGCAGGGAGCGCATGCTTTCGCGCAGGCGCTGCTGGGACAGTTGATGGGTCAGCAGTTCTTCGAAGGCCAAACGGTGCTGCGCCCAGTGATGACCGAGGGCCAGCTCGTCGACATCGGCATCGGCAGGCGGGTGATGCAGGTAGCGGATTGCATCGGCCAGCGGCGCCAGTTGATAGTCCCGCGCCAGTTCGGTCGGCAACCAGTCGGGCAGACTTTTGGGGCCGAGCAGCGTCAGGGTTTGCATGCACAGTTGGCGCAAGCGCTGTTGGGTCAGGCCTTCGGTGAGCGGATAAACCGGGGTCAGGGTTTCATCCACCGGCGGCGGCTCGTCACCGGTAATGGCGCGGTATTCCGGGTGGTAGATTTCCAGCCCCGACGCACCGGGCCGAGCTTCGCCGTAGCAGCGAATCCGCGTGCCGCGTTTGAGGCCTTCTTTTTGCGCGTTGCTGAAATGGTAGAAGCGCAGACTCAGCCCGCCGGTGCCGTCTTGAAGGCGAACCACGAGGCTGCGGCGACGGCCCATGACCACGTCGGCGCCGCTGACGGTGCCTTCGATCACGGCGTCTTGCCCAGGTCGCAAGTGGCCGATCGGGACCACGCGAGTTCGGTCTTGATAACGCAACGGCAGGTGGAACAGCACATCCTGGAGATTCTCCAGGCCGACTTTGGCCAATTTCTCGGCCATGGCCTCGCCGACACCCTTGAGCGCCGTCACCGACACTTGCGACAACTCGGTCATGGCAGCAACTTAAGCCGCAACCACCGGCACCGGCGGCTTGGCCACCGAGCACAGGCGAATGGAGTCAGCGAGAATCTCAATCGCTTTCGGTCGCGGGAAGCTCGCACGCCAGGCGATCGCCACGGTGCGGAACGGCACTGGCGGCGTCAGTGGACGCACTTCGAGGACGCCAGGGGCGTAGTGATGGCTGTCCACCGCCGACAGCGGCAGGATCGAAATGCCCAGGCCGGACGCGACCATGTGACGGATGGTTTCCAGGGAGCTGGATTCCACGGTGGTGTGCTTGGCGCCGTCGTTGCCTTTGGCCAGGGTCGGGCAAGCTTCCAGCACTTGATCGCGGAAGCAATGGCCTTCGCCGAGCAGCAGCAGGCTCTTGTCGTTGAGCAGGGCTGCGTCGATGGATTGTTTTTGCGTCCACGGGTGCTGGGCCGGCATCAGGACGTAGAACGGCTCGTCATAGAGTGGCAGGGTCAGCACATCGGCTTCGTTGAACGGCAGGGCGATGATGATCGCGTCCAGTTCGCCGTTGCGCAGTTTGTCGCGCAGGACGTGGGTGAAGTTTTCTTCGATGTACAACGGCATCTGCGGGGCGACCCGGTGCAGTTGTGGAATCAGGTGCGGGAACAGGTACGGGCCGACGGTGTAGATCGCGCCGACTTTCAGCGGGGCGGTCAGCTGGTTCTTGCCGGCCTGGGCCAGTTCGCGGATGCCTTGGGCCTGTTCCAGGACTTTCTGCGCCTGGGCCACGATGCCTTCGCCGACCGGGGTCAGGCGCACGGCGCTTTTGCTGCGCTCGAAAATCAGCACACCGAGTTCGTCTTCAAGCTTTTTCACGCCCACCGACAGAGTCGGCTGGCTGACGTGGCAACGCTCGGCCGCGTGGCCGAAGTGCTGCTCTTGGGCGAGAGTAACGATGTAGCGTAATTCTGTAAGAGTCATAGCAAGCGTCCATGAAGTTGCGGGCCAAGCATACCGGCTGCAATCGATAGACGCACGTTATCAGACTGAGTGCGTGTAGGAGCGAGCTTGCTCGCGAAAAACCTGAGACCATCGCGGGGTGTCAGGCTTCAAGCGTTATCGTTCACCCTCTTCGCGAGCAAGCTCGCTCCTACAGGGGGGCAGCGGTGGTTTACCGCCGACGTTCCAGCGAATAAACAAACGGTGCAACGATTTCGATGGAGCCGTTGTTCAGCATGTTGGCCGGTGGCTTGGGCAGCGGTTGGGCGCGGCGGATCATTTCCAGGGTGGCCCGGTCCAGATCGGCGTTGCCGGAGAGGCCCACCAGTTCGAACGACAACACGTTACCTTCGCCATCCACCACGAAGCGCAGACGGTTCAACCCTTCCTTGCCCCGGGCCTGTGCGCTGGCCGGGTACTTTTTGTACTTGGCCAGGTGAGCGAGCAGGGTGCCTTGCCAGTTGGCGTTGGCAGCCTGCTGCGCTGGCGACGGCCCTGGTGCCGGTTGAGCGGTTTTTTCCGTGGGTGCCTGAGTCGGTGGCGTGTCGCTCGGTTTTTCCTCGGGCGGCTTTTCCTTCGGCGGTTCCGGTTTTTTCTCCACCGGCTTGGGCGGTTGAGGCTTCGGCTTGGGTTTGACCGGCTTTGGCACGGCAATCTCGGCCTTCGGTGCTTCAGCCAGTTTCGGAATGGGCAGTTCTTCCACCGGGGCGGGTGGCTGTGGCGGCGTTATCACCTTCGGCGGGGCCGGTGGTGGCGGGGCCGGAGCGGGCGCCAACTCGACCATCATCGCCTGCGGTGGCAGCTCGATGGGTGGGCGCGCTGTCCAGTTCAGCGCCAGCGCAATGGCCAGCGCGTGGACACCCAGCACCACGGCCAGACTCCCGCTATAACGCGTCAGCTTTTGGCGCGTCGTGATCATTTCTTGACTGCCGTCTCGAGTCCGACCAGACCTACCTTCAGGTAACCGGCGGCGCGCAAGTTGTCCATCACGCTCATCAGGTCGCCGTAGTCCACGCCTTTATCGGCCTGGAAAAAGATCGTCGTGTCTTTCTTGCCCTGGGTTTTGGCGTCGAGTGTGGCGCCGAGTGCTTCGGCTTTCACTTCGTCTTCGCCGAGGAACAGGCGTTGGTCAGCTTTGACGCTGAGGAACACCGGCTTCTCTGGCCGTGGTGCCGGTTTGGCACTGGAGGCGGGCAGGTCGACCTTGATGTCCACAGTGGCCAGCGGGGCCGCCACCATGAAGATGATCAACAGCACCAGCATCACGTCGATGAACGGCGTGACGTTGATTTCGTGGTTCTCGGCCAGATCGTCGTCTGCGCCTTCTTTCAAATGCAGGCCCATGGCCGATTACCCCACTTTCACCATGTGCGGTTGCGAGATGCGCTCGGGCGGCGTGTGGTCGAGGTCACGGCTGACCAGCAACAGGACTTGCGCCGAAGCGTCGGACACCTGCGCCTTGTAGCCGGCGATGGAGCGGGCGAAGACGTTGTAGATCACCACGGCTGGAATTGCGGCAACCAGACCCAGCGCGGTGGCCAGCAGGGCTTCGGCGATGCCGGGTGCCACGACGGCAAGGTTGGTGGTCTGGGTTTTGGCGATGCCGATGAAGCTGTTCATGATGCCCCACACGGTGCCGAACAGACCTACGAACGGCGCGGTGGAGCCGATAGTGGCGAGCACCCCGGTGCCGCTGCTCATGTTGCGACCGCAGGCTGCCACCAGGCGTTCAAGGCGGAAGCTGACGCGTTCCTTGATGCCTTCTTTTTCGCGGCTATTGGTCGACAGGCGCATTTCTTCCAGCGCATCGTGCACCAGCAGGTTGGCGAGGGTGCCAGCCTTGGCGGCCGAAGCGCTGGCTTCTTTAAGGGTGGTGGCTTTTTTCAGGTGGGCGATTTCGCTGCGCAGACGACGCTTGGCGCCCATCAACTCGAAGCCCTTGGCGATCCAGATGGTCCAGGTGATGATTGAGGCGATGGCCAGACCGATCATCACGATTTTCACGATGATGTCGGCGTTCTGGTACATGCCCCACGGCGACAGGTCATTGGCCATGCCCAAGGTGTTGTCGGCTTCGAGGACTTCAGGAACCTCTTCGGCGTTGGCGTCGACAGCCTGGGCCGGGTCGGTTGCGACCGGAGCCTCGGCGGGTGCGGCGTGATTGGCGGGTGCTGGCGCGGCGGCGGTCGCCGTAGCGGCTGGCGCTTGTGCGTCGGCGAAAGCGGCGATCGGCGCCAGCATGAGGCTGATCAGCAGGGCGGCCACTGCGCTCCAGGCGCGAGGTCGTTTGGTTGGCGAAGCGGGGAATTGATTGCGTGTCATGCTGGCCGGACCTGAGAGAAAAAGACGGTTGACGTTCTTCCAGGCCTCGTAAGGCCGAGAACAAAAGTGGCGGGCATTATTGCAAATACTTCTTGTTAACAAAAGTAATAGAGTCTCTTTTTTTCCTCCATTGCTAGCCGCTCGTCCTTTGCAGGCGCTAGTCTTTGTCTTTCCGAAGGGAGTTTTCTAATGTCCGCACCCTCTGTTTTGATCGCCGGCTGCGGTGATATCGGTAGTCGTCTGGCGACCCAATTGTTGGCTTTTGGGTGGGAGGTTTATGGTCTACGGCGTGACATCTCACGCCTGCCCAAGGGAGTGATTGGCGTTGCTGGCGACTTGTTCAATGAAGACTGTCCGGAGACTTGGCCAGTCGGTGCGGTGGATTACCTGGTGTATTGCGCGGCAGCCACGGATCGCGATGAAGCCGGTTATCGCGCTGCTTATGTGCAGGGCTTGCAGCATGTGCTGGGCTGGCTGAACGACTACGGTCAGGTGCCCAATCGACTGCTGTTCGTTTCCAGCAGCAGTGTTTATGGCCAGCAGGATGGCGAGTGGGTCGATGAGACTTCGCCAGCGATGGCCGCGGGCTACTCGGGACGTTTGATGGTTGAAGCCGAGCAGGTTGCCCTGAACAGCGGCATCCCGGCCAGCATCGTACGGCTGACCGGTATCTACGGGCCGGGTCGCGAGTGGTTGTTGACTCAGGTTCGTCGGGGTTATCGCGTCGAGGTCGATCCGCCGCTGTATGCCAATCGCATTCATGCCGACGATGCCGCAGGGTTGATGGCGTGCCTGCTGGAGGCGGATGGGCGCGGCGTGGCGCTGGATGATGTCTATATCGGTGTCGACGATGCGCCAGCGCCGCTTGCCGAGGTGGTGGGCTGGTTACGCGACTATTTGGGCGTGACGGAATGGGCCGATGACGCGAGCGTGCGGCGCACCGGGAGCAAGCGTTGCAGCAATGCTCGAGTGAAAGCATTGGGCTGGGTGCCAAAGTACCCGAGCTATCGCGAAGGCTACGCCGCCATCCTCGAAGGCCGCTGCTGACTTCCAGGCACCGCAAACCAAATGTGGGAGCGAGCCTGCTCGCGATGGCGGCATAACAGTCAACGATGATGTTGAATGTTACGACCTCATCGCGAGCAGGCTCGCTCCCACATGGTTAATGCGTTGCTTACTGCTTCTCGAGCAACCACTTGCGATCACCCGGGGTGAACGAAGGCATCTCGTCCCCCTGCGCGGTGTTCACAGCCTGGAGAATCTCCAGTTCCTTGCCCTTGCGCGCAAAGATCCAGGTATTGCCCTGGCCGTTCAGTTGCAACCACATGTTGTCGTTGCCACCGCTCATTGACGCGCAATCGCCGGCGAGACACAGCGCATAACGATCCGCACCTGGCAGACCTGCAACCTGGCCGTCGGCCTGGAACTGCACGGTGTTGCCTTCACCGGGACCGTTGACGACTGTCCAGCTGCCACCCATATAAGCGGAATACAGCGCGCGTTCGAAACTGGCGCCAATCGGTGCGCCCTCCGGCACTGAAATCAGGGCGCGGTCGAAGACCTGTGCCGGTTCATTATCATTGGCGATCTGGCTCAGTTGCTTGCCATCACGCTTCAGCTCGCTGGCGGAGCTGCCATAAAAGTCGACTTTCCAGGCGCCGGACTCTTCGCCCAGCAGCTTGCCTTCGACGTTTTCAAAGCCGTTGGTGTAGCGGGCCTGAGCGGCCTTGGTGTTGACGTCCCATTCCAGGTTCGGGCCGTAAGCCTGGAGCGCTTCACGCAGGGGGCCGCCTTTGGATGCAGCATCGATCGCCGCCTGATTGATCCAGGTGCCACTGATATCACGGTCGGCAGGGTTGCTGGCACATCCGCCCAAGAGTAGGGCGGCCAGCGAGAGAGCTAGCGCAGTGCGCATGGTGAAATCCTTTCAAAACGCTTTTATACATACGGCAGCGGCGCAACCTTTGAAGGTTGCGCCGGACGCATTACTCGATGACCAGAATGGCATCCATTTCAACCTGCGAACCCTTTGGCAGGGCCGCTACGCCGATGGCGGCGCGGGCAGGGTATGGCTGGTCAAAGTACTTGCCCATGATTTCGTTGACCTTGGCGAAGTGGCTCAGGTCGGTGAGGAAGATGTTCAGTTTGACGATGTCCTTGAACGAACCACCGGCAGCTTCAGCCACGGCCTTGAGGTTCTCGAACACCTGGACGGTCTGGGCTTCGAAACCTTCAACCAGTTCCATGGTTTTTGGGTCCAGAGGGATTTGACCCGACATGTAGACGGTGTTGCCAGCCTTGATCGCCTGGGAGTAAGTACCGATGGCAGCCGGGGCCTTGTCGCTGGTGATAACAGTCTTGGTCATGGATGACTCCTTGTAATGGGTGGGTTACGCACGCATGCGGGTGATGCGAATCACCCCGGTCAGGGCGCGCAGTTTCTTGATCACTCGGGCCAGGTGTACGCGGTCGTGCACACTGACCACCAGTTGGACCACGCTGATGCGACCATCGCGCTCGTCCATGCTGATTTTTTCGATATTGCCGTCGGCGGCGTTGACGCTGCTGGCAAGCAGCGCGATCAGGCCGCGCTGGTGTTCCAGCTCGACGCGCAGTTCGACGTTGAATTCGCCGGTGACATCCTTGGCCCACGAGAGCTGGATGCATTTTTCCGGGTTGTGGCGGATTTCGCTGATGTTGCGGCAGTTGTCCAGGTGCACGACCATGCCTTTGCCCGCCGACAAGTGGCCGACAATCGGGTCGCCCGGGATCGGCGTGCAGCACTTGGCGTAGCTGAGCACCAGGCCTTCGGTGCCGCGAATGGCCAGCGGACCTTCCGCGTTTGGCAGCTGTTCGCCTTCGCCGATCAGGCGGCGGGCGACCACATAGGCCATGCGATTGCCCAGGCCGATGTCTTCGAGCAAGTCTTCGATCAGTTCAAGGCGATACTCGGTGAGCATCGCTTTGACGCGCTCGGCTGCAACCTTCTCCAGGGAGCTGTTGAAGCCGTTGAGGACCTTGTTCAGCAGGCGTTCGCCGAGGCTGATGGACTCGGAGCGGCGTTGCAGCTTCAGTGCGTGGCGGATGTGCGTACGTGCCTTGCCGGTGACCACGAAGTTGAGCCACGCCGGGTTCGGCCGTGCGCCGGGGGCGCTGACGATCTCGACCGTGGAGCCGCTTTGCAGGGGTTCGGACAGCGGTGCGAGACGTCGGTTGATCCGGCAGGCAATGCAACTATTGCCCACGTCAGTGTGTACCGCGTAAGCAAAGTCGACCGCGGTGGAGCCTTTGGGCAGCTCCATGATCCGGCCTTTGGGCGTGAACACATAGACCTCGTCCGGGAACAGGTCGATCTTCACGCTTTCAATGAATTCCAGCGAGTTGCCGGCGCGTTGCTGCATTTCCAGCACGCCTTTGACCCACTGACGGGCTCGGGCGTGAGTGCCTTTGGGCTGCTCGTCGCCGCTGGATTTGTATAGCCAATGGGCGGCGATGCCGTTGTTGGCCATCTCTTCCATTTCACGGGTGCGGATCTGGATCTCGATCGGAACACCGTGCATGCCGAACAGCGTGGTGTGCAGCGACTGATAGCCGTTGGCCTTGGGGATCGCGATGTAATCCTTGAAGCGACCCGGCAGTGGTTTGTATAAGTTATGCACAGCACCCAGCACGCGGTAGCAGGTGTCGACCTTGTCGACGATAATCCGGAACGCGTACACGTCCATGATCTCGTTGAAGGCCCGACGTTTGCCGCGCATTTTTTTATAGATGCCGTAGAGGTGTTTCTGGCGTCCGCTGACTTCGCCCTGGATTTCGTCGATGGCCAGGCAGTGGCTGAGGGACTCTTCGATCTTGTTGACGATTTCCTTGCGATTGCCCCGGGCGCGTTTGACCGCCTGGTAGATTCGCGCGGAACGCATCGGGTGCATCGCCTTGAAGCCGAGGTCTTCGAATTCTATGCGGATGGCGTGCATGCCCAGCCGGTTGGCAATGGGGGCATAGATTTCGAGGGTTTCCTTGGCGATGCGTCGGCGTTTCTCGCCCGACAGCACCTCCAGCGTGCGCATGTTGTGCAGGCGGTCGGCCAGTTTGACCAGGATCACGCGAATGTCGCGCGCCATGGCCATGGCCATTTTCTGGAAGTTTTCGGCCTGGGCTTCGGCTTTGGTCTCGAAGTTCATCTGGGTCAGTTTGCTGACCCCGTCGACCAGTTCGGCCACGGTTTCGCCGAACTGCGCTTGCAGCGCTTCCTTGGCAATGCCGGTGTCTTCGATCACGTCATGCAGCATCGCAGCCATCAGGCTCTGATGGTCCATGTGCATGTCGGCAAGAATGTTCGCAACCGCGAGTGGGTGCGTGACGTACGCTTCGCCGCTACGGCGGCGCTGGCCGTCGTGGGCTTGTTCGGCGTAGAAGTACGCTCGGCGGACCAGGTTGACCTGGTCCTTGCCGAGGTAGGCCGATAAGCGATCGGCGAGGGCGTCTATGCTCGGCATGATGACTCCTGCCGTTCGCTGTGACCCCGCGCCGTGCTACGTCGACCAGGCATAGGCTTAGACGGCCTCGTTGGACTCGTCCTCGAACGCTGCGAACAGCGGTTCGTCTTCGACGATTTCAGCATTGGCGATGAACTCGTAGCTCATCAGGCCTTCAGCGATTTCACGCAGCGCTACAACGGTAGGCTTGTCGTTTTCCCACTGTACCAGTGGCTCTTTGCCGCCGGTGGCCAGTTGACGGGCACGCTTGGTGGACAGCATGACCAGTTCAAAACGGTTTTCCACGTGGTTCAGGCAGTCTTCAACGGTTACGCGGGCCATGGTATTCCTCGGAGCGAATGCAATATGCGCGCTGCCCGGGTGGGCGAGCGGACTCAACAGTTTAAAAAATCACCAGCGATTAGGGAAGCGCTGATTTTTTGACCAAGCCCTTCACGCGCTGCAAGTGCCAATGTAAAGCCCTTGCAGCGCTTTTGGGAAGTGCTGTTTAGCCGAGCAATTCAGCCAAAAGTTTTCCGTTGCGCTGCTGCTGACGCTTCTGATGCAGCTGATTGGCACGGAAAATCGCCTGCAAATCGCGCAGTGCGTGGGCGAAATCGTCGTTGATGATCAGGTAGTCGTAGTCGACGTAGTGGCTCATTTCGCTGACGGCTTCGCGCATCCGGCCATCGATGACCTCGTCGCTGTCCTGGCCGCGATTGTTCAGGCGCTGATGCAAGGCTTGCAGCGACGGCGGCAGAATGAAGATCGAACGGGCCTGGGGCATCAACTTGCGCACTTGCTCTGCACCCTGCCAGTCGATTTCCAGAATCAGGTCATGGCCTTCGTCCAGGGTCTGCTGCAGGTGGCTCTGCGAAGTGCCGTAGAGATTGCCGAACACTTCGGCGCGCTCGAGGAAATCCCCGTGCTCGATCATCTTCACGAACTCGCTGCGTTCGACGAAGTGATAATTCACGCCGTTCACTTCACCGGGGCGCATGGCACGGGTGGTGTGGGAGACCGAGACACGGATCTCCTGATCAGCGTCGGTCAGGGCCTTGACCAGGCTGCTCTTGCCCGCGCCCGAAGGGGCGGAAATGATGTACAGGGTGCCGGTGCTGTGGGTCATGTCGGGTTTGCCTTACTCAATATTCTGCACTTGTTCGCGCATCTGCTCGATCAACACTTTGAGGTTGACCGCCGCTTGGGTGCTACGCGGGTCGAAGGCTTTGGAGCCCAGTGTGTTGGCTTCGCGGTTGAGTTCCTGCATCAGGAAGTCCAGGCGCCGACCGGCAGCGCCGCCGGACTTGAGCACCCGGCGAACTTCGATGATGTGAGTGCTCAGGCGATCCAGTTCTTCGGCGACGTCGCTCTTCTGAGCGAGCATGACCATTTCCTGTTCCAGTCGCTGCGGGTCCATCTCGGCTTTCATGTCGGCGAAGCGGTCGAGGACTTTCTGGCGCTGAGTCGCAAGCATCTGCGGGACCAGCTCTCGCAGGGTTACCACGTCTTCTTCAATGGAGGTCAGGCGATCGTTGATCAGCCGCGCCAGCTCGGCGCCTTCGCGTTCGCGGCCGGCCTTGAGCTCTTTCAGGCCTTCGTTGAACAACGCCAGCGCTTCGGCATTCAGCGCTTGCGGGTCGGTGGCGTCGCCCACGAGTACGCCGGGCCAGGCCAGGACTTCGAGTGGATTGAGTGCGGCCGGGTTCTTGATCAGGCTGGCGATCGTCTCGGCGGCGGCGACCAATTGCGCGGCGCGCTCGCGGTCCACTTGCAGTGGCTTGTCGGTATTTTCTTCGGTGAAGCGCAGGGTGCATTCGAGCTTGCCCCGGGAGATGCCCTGACGCAGGGCTTCGCGGACTGCGCCTTCGAGGTCGCGAAACGACTCCGGCAAACGCACGTGCGGTTCCAGGTAGCGGCTGTTGACCGAGCGCAGTTCCCAGCTCAGGGTGCCTTGGGCACCGGCTTTTTCGACGCGGGCGAAGGCGGTCATGCTGTGCACCATGGAGGTACCTCGCAATGCAGGTCCATGCGTTACCGAAGGTTTCGCGGACCCGCTATCTGTGAATTAAAGCCGACAGGCAGTAAAGGCGCAGGATTGTAGCGCAGTGGGGCGGATGCGCCCAAACACACGGAGTGACAAAGGGCTGCAGGCCGTCGGCAAAGCGCTGTTCTAAGCTCAAGCAAGGGCCTTCAATCGTCGGGCGGATTTTTTAGAAGTGCCCAGTCTTGGTTGACGGCTCTATAATGCTCGGCAGTTTTCCGTCCCCGTACAGGTATTCCCTATGAAACGTCCAAGTGGTCGCGCTGCCGATCAGCTCCGCTCGATCCGCATCACCCGCAACTACACCAAACACGCCGAGGGATCTGTACTGGTCGAGTTCGGTGATACTAAAGTCATTTGCACCGTCAGCGTCGAAAACGGCGTGCCGCGTTTCCTGAAAGGTCAGGGCCAAGGCTGGCTGACCGCCGAATACGGCATGCTGCCGCGCGCCACCGGCGAGCGTAACCAGCGTGAAGCGAGCCGTGGCAAACAAGGCGGCCGTACCCTGGAAATCCAGCGTCTGATCGGTCGTTCCCTGCGCGCGTCCCTGGACATGTCCAAGCTGGGCGACGTCACCCTGTACGTCGACTGCGACGTGATCCAGGCTGATGGCGGCACCCGCACCGCGTCCATCACCGGTGCCATGGTTGCACTGATTGATGCCTTGAAAGTGATCAAGAAACGCGGCGGCCTGAAAGGCGGCGACCCGCTGAAACAAATGATCGCCGCCGTTTCGGTCGGCATGTACCAGGGCGAGCCTGTGCTCGACCTCGACTACCTGGAAGACTCGGCTGCCGAGACCGACCTGAACGTGGTGATGACCAGCACGGGCGGTTTCATCGAAGTTCAGGGCACTGCCGAAGGTGCACCGTTCCAGCCAGAAGAGCTGACCGCTATGCTGGAACTGGCGAAGAAAGGCATGACCGAGATCTTCGAACTGCAAAAGGCTGCACTGGCCGACTGATTGGACCGCTCCACGCAAGGAGGACGCCATGAGTGACGAGCAACTGCCGCTTCCCACGCCGAGCCATGAGGTTCGTCAGTGGGCGATGTTTTGTCACTTGTCCGCCTTGCTGGGGATCTGGGTTCCCTTCGGTACGCTGATCGGCCCGCTGATTCTCTGGCAGATGAAGCGTGAGATGGACCCGTTCATCGATGCGCAGGGCAAGGAGGCGCTGAATTTTCAGATCACTGTCGCCATTGCCTCCGCCATTTGCTTGTTGCTGATGGTGGTGATCGTCGGGTTCTTCCTGTTCGGTCTGGTCGCGATCGGTGCGCTGGTGCTGGCGATCATCGGCGGCGTGAAGGCTAATGAAGGGCTGCCTTACCGGTATCCGTTCACTTGGCGGTTGATCAAATAACGATCAGCTGTAGGAGCGAGCTTGCTCGCGATGGTGTGTCAGCTACATTGATGTTGACTGACACACCATCGCGAGCGAGCTCGCTCCCACATTGAAAAATCAGCGTGCACAAAAAAACCGCCAGCAATCAGGCTGTGTGAAACGCAGTTCCCCGCGGTTTAAAACAAATGCCCCGACTTTTCGGGGCATTTGTTTTTATGAAATTAAATTAACCTCTCCAGCCCACACACGTTTCGTTCTTACACTTTTAGTCACAACTGCAAAGCCTCAGCACGGCCTATATGTTTGGCGTTGAGACTTGTCGGTTGATAAAGTTGCCACAAGTAATATTTATTCAGAAATATTTCGATATATTAAGGCCATTGACGGTCCTTGAATTTAAAAAACAATCAGTGTTGAGACGATCAACCTGTTCAAGAGGCGTGTCCAGGTAAAAAGTTCGCCCCTGAATATATATCCAAGAATATCCCAATGATTCAGCTCGATTTTTATGGAACACTTGTGGCCGCCTCTTTAGTACTGTTACTGGGGCGCGGGCTGGTCACACGAATCGGTTTTTTACGCAGTTACAATATCCCTGAGCCTGTAGCAGGTGGTCTGGTAGTGGCTCTGCTTCTTCTGGCTTTGCGGGGGGGTGATATCGATGTCCGATTTGACACCTCACTGCAAACTCCCTTGATGTTGGCTTTTTTTGCCACCATCGGCTTGAGTGCAGACTTTGCCAGCCTGAAGAAAGGCGGGCGCGTAGTAGGGATCTTTCTTCTGGCGGTCATCGGGCTTCTGGTGGTCCAGAATGCCATGGGCATTGGCCTCGCAAAGGCCTTGGGGCTCGATCCGTTGATGGGCTTGTTGACGGGCTCGATTACGTTGTCTGGCGGTCACGGTACCGGCGCTGCATGGGGAGCGACGTTCAGCGAGAAGTTTGGCCTGGCTTCCGCCTCCGAACTCGCGATGGCCTCTGCTACGTTTGGCTTGGTGCTGGGTGGTTTGATTGGTGGTCCGGTCGCTCGCCTGCTCATCAAACGTGTCCAGACACCCGGTTGCGAGAAAGATAAGCCGCCACTGCCGAAGGGCTTTGAGCAGCCAAACAAAGAGCGCTCGATCACGCCGTTTTCGTTTATCGAGACGCTCGCCCTGATCGCCGTCAGTCTGATGGCAGGCTCCCTCTTGAATGGCCTGCTCCACGGAACTGCATTTGAGTTGCCGACGTTCGTATGTGTCTTGTTCGTGGGTGTGGTCTTACGCAATGGCCTTTCCGCACTTGGCTTGTATCAGGTGTTTGAGCGTGAAGTTTCCGTGTTGGGGAATGTCAGCTTATCGCTGTTTCTGGCGATCGCTCTGATGTCGCTCAAGCTGTGGGATCTGGCAGCACTGGCGTTACCGATCTTTATCATCCTGGCCGCGCAAGCGTTGGTCATGGCACTGTTTGCGATTTTCGTGACATTCAGAATGATGGGCAGCAACTACGATGCGGCAGTTCTGGCGGCAGGGCACTGCGGTTTTGGACTAGGAGCAACGCCAACGGCCATCGCTAACATGCAGGCGGTGACACAACGCTACGGACCTTCGCAGATAGCGTTCCTGGTGGTGCCAATGGTGGGAGCTTTCTTCATCGATATCATTAATGTCGTCGTGATCAAGTTGTACCTTGCGCTGCCGTTTTTCGCCGCTGTTTGAAGTTCTGGTCACTGGGCCTGTGTTGACAGGCCTGAGTGAACTACTTAGTGCATAAAAAAATGCCCGTATCTTGCGATACGGGCATTTTCTTTGACCGGCGAGTAGATTGCCCGGTTTTCATACAGTCTGACTGACGTCGGCGTGTTCGCGTCTGCGAAGCGACGCTTAGATGGTCAGCGTCCAGTCGTAGTCCACGATCAGCGGTGCATGCTGCGAGAACCGTGGTTGACGTGGCAAGCGTGCGCTGCGAACGAAACGACGCAGGCCCGGAGTCAGCAACTGATAGTCGAAGCGCCAACCGAGGTTGAGCATTTCCGCCTGTTCGTTGTCCGGCCACCAGCTGTACTGGTCGCCTTCACGGCTGACTTCGCGCAGGGCATCGACATAACCCATGTTGCCGACAATCTCGTCCATCCAGGCCCGTTCAGGTGCCAGGAATCCCGGGGATTGCTGGCTGTCGCGCCAGTTCTTGATATCCAGCTTCTGTTGCGCCACGTACAGCGAGCCACAGTAGATGTACTCGCGACGTTTGCGTCGCTGTTTATCCAGATAACGGGCGAAATCGTCCATTAGCTTGAACTTCTGGTTCAAGTCTTCATCGCCATTCTGCCCCGAAGGGAGCAGCAAGGTCGCGATGCTGACCTTATCGAAATCGGCTTGCAGGTAGCGCCCGTAGCGGTCGGCCGTCTCGAAGCCGAGACCGCTGATGACTGCCTTCGGTTGCAACCGCGAATACAAAGCCACGCCACCCTGGGCGGGAACTTCGGCTTCGCAGGCATAAAGGAAGTAGCCATCCAGTTGGAAGGCTGGATCGTCCAGTTCAAAGGCGGAGGCGCGGGTGTCCTGCAGGCAGATGACGTCGGCATTCTGTGCTTGCAGCCAACTGAGCAAACCTCGCTCCACTGCAGCCTGAATACCATTGACGTTCACACTGATGATCCGCATAAATGGCCCCAAAAATCGCGTGCGTGTATGATACACGGCGTCAACCTAATTAGCTAAATCCGTGGTATTTGGGGTTTTTTTCATGCAAGCGTATCAGCGCGACTTCATTCGTTTTGCCATTGATCGTGGCGTTTTGCGCTTCGGTGAGTTCACCCTGAAGTCCGGGCGTACCAGTCCATACTTCTTCAATGCCGGCCTGTTCAACTCAGGTTCGGCCCTGGCGCAGCTAGGTCGTTTCTACGCGGCAGCCATCGTCGAGAGCGGTATTTCCTTCGACGTACTGTTCGGTCCGGCCTACAAAGGCATCCCGTTGGCTGCGACCACCGCAGTGGCGCTGGCCGAACACCATGGCCGTGATTTGCCATGGTGCTTCAACCGCAAGGAAGCCAAGGCCCACGGCGAAGGCGGTAGCCTGGTCGGCGCCCCGCTGACCGGCGACGTATTGATCATCGACGACGTGATCACTGCAGGCACTGCCATCCGCGAAGTGATGCAGATCATCGCGTCCCAGGACGGCGCCAAGGCTGCCGGCGTACTGATCGCCCTCAACCGTCAGGAGCGTGGCAACGGCGAGTTGTCGGCGATCCAGGAAGTGGAGCGCGATTTCGGTATTCCGGTGATCAGCATTGTTTCGCTGAACCAGGTGCTGGAGTTCCTGGCGGACGATCCGCAGCTCAAGCAATACTTGCCGGCGGTAGAAGCCTACCGCGCCCAGTTCGGCGTCTGACAACATGGATTCTGTAGGAGCGAGCTTGCTCGCGATGGACATAAGAGCACCGCGTTTCGTCAGGCGCCCCGCGTAATCGTTGACGTTTTTCGCGAGCAAGCTCGCTCCTACAGGGATCGCAGGCAAAAAAAGACCCCGCTCAACCAGGTTGAGCGGGGTCTTTTTGTGTGTGCTGCTTAGGGACGCTTGCGATTGCTGATCAACGTGCCCACGCCGGTATCGGTGAAAATCTCCAGCAGGATCGCATTCGGCACCCGACCGTCGATGATCAACGAGCTACCCACGCCGCCCTGAACCGCTTCCAGCGCGCAACGGATCTTTGGCAGCATGCCGCCATAGATGGTGCCGTCGGCGATCAACTCGTCGACCTGCTGGGTGGTCAGGCCGGTCAGGACCGTGCCTGACTTGTCCATCAGGCCGGCAATGTTGGTCAGCAGCATCAGCTTCTCAGCTTTCAGTGCTTCAGCCACTTTACCAGCCACCAGGTCGGCGTTGATGTTGTACGACTCGCCATTGGCGCCCACACCAATCGGTGCGATCACCGGAATGAAGTCACCTTTGACCAGCAAGTTCAGCAGATCGGTGTTAATCCCGACCACTTCGCCAACCTGGCCGATGTCGATGATTTCCGGTTGGGTCATCTCCGGCGTCTGGCGGGTCACGGTGAGCTTTTTCGCACGAATCAGCTCGGCGTCTTTGCCGGTCAAGCCGATGGCGCTGCCGCCATGACGGTTGATCAGGTTGACGATGTCCTTGTTCACCTGGCCGCCGAGGACCATTTCCACCACGTCCATGGTCTGCGCGTCAGTCACCCGCATGCCGTCGATGAAGTGGCTCTCGATCGACAGACGCTTGAGCAGGTCGCCGATTTGCGGGCCGCCACCGTGAACCACCACCGGGTTAATGCCGACGGCTTTCATCAGCACGATATCGCGGGCGAAGCCGGTCTTCAGCTCCTCGCTTTCCATCGCGTTGCCGCCGTATTTGATCACCAGCGTCTTGCCGACATAGCGGCGAATGTAAGGCAGCGCTTCGGACAGGACCTTGGCGGTGTTGGCGGCGGCTTCGCGTTCGAGGGTCATTCAGGGCTCCGGCACTTCGATAAAAGGCGCTTCAATAAATTAAAACGGTAGTTGGAGATCAGGTGCAACACGCTTCAACTGGACTTTGAAAACGTCCTTGATGCGTTGCAATTCCGCCTCGTCATCGGCCTCGAAACGCAGCACCAGCACCGGTGTGGTGTTGGACGCGCGCACCAGGCCCCAGCCTTTGGCGTAGTCGACTCGCACGCCGTCAATGGTGGTCAGGTCAGCGCCTTCTCCCCACTTCGCGTCGTGCAATGCATCAATGATGCTGAATTTGCTCTCTTCGGTCACATGGATATTGATTTCCGGCGTAGAAATATCGTTCGGGAAGGTCGCAAACAGCTCTTCCGCCGAGGATTTTTCCTTGCTGAGGATTTCCAGCAGTCGCGCGGCGCTGTAAATGCCGTCGTCGAAACCGAACCAGCGTTCCTTGAAGAAGATGTGCCCGCTCATTTCGCCGGCCAACAGCGCGCCGGTCTGTTTCATTTTCTTTTTGATCAACGAGTGACCGGTCTTCCACATGAGCGGGCGACCGCCGTATTCCTTGATTAGCGGCGTCAGGCGGCGGGTGCATTTGACGTCGAAGATGATTTCCGCGTCGGTGTTGCGCGCCAGTACGTCGCGGGCGAACAGCATCAGCAAGCGGTCCGGGTAGACGATGCTGCCGGTGTTGGTCACTACGCCTACGCGATCGCCGTCGCCGTCGAAGGCCAGGCCGATGTCGGCGTTGGTTTCCTTGACCTTGGCGATCAGGTCCACAAGATTTTCAGGCTTGCCCGGATCCGGGTGATGGTTCGGGAAGTTGCCGTCGACTTCGCAGAACAGCGGGATGACTTCGCAGTTCAATGCTTCGATAAGTTGCGGGGCAATCACGCCGGCAGCGCCGTTGCCGCAGTCGACCACCACCTTCAGACGGCGGGCGAGTTTGATGTCCTGGACGATTTCGGTGTTGTAGCGATCGAGAATCTCGACCTGGGTGACGCTGCCTTTGCCGCTGCTCAGATTGTTGGTCTTGAGGCGGTCGTGCAGGGCCTGAATCTGTTCGTTGGCCAAGGTGTCGCCAGCGATGACGATCTTGAAGCCGTTGTAGTTCGACGGGTTGTGGCTGCCGGTGAGCATCACCCCGGATTTACCGGCCAGGACGTTGGCGGCGTAATACAACGCAGGCGTAGGCACCAGGCCAACGTCGCTGACGTGGCAACCGCTGTCGGCGAGGCCTTTGATCAATTGTTCAACCAGTTCCGGGCCGGACAGGCGACCGTCGCGGCCAACGGATACGTTCGGTTCGTCCTGGGCCAGACTCTGGGCACCGATGGCGCGACCGAGCCAATAAGCGGTTTCAGCGTTCAGAAATTCCGGGACGGTGCCGCGAATGTCGTAGGCGCGGAAGATGCTGTCGGGGAATTTGGGTGCGACTTGGGCTGGGCTGCTCATTACTGGAAATGCTCCATCTCGAAGGTGGCTGGACCTGGCCGCGAAGTACTCGTCGACCGGCTCAAACTGAAGGGTATGACGGCGTTTTCCACTGAGAGTTCGTGGTGCGAAAAGGCCATGACATCGACGTCAGTGCGTATTTGGTCGGCCAATGCCTTGATTTCCGAAGCTAAAACTGTCGCTGAAATAGACCCGATTTCCCTGTAGGAGCTGCCGAAGGCTGCGATCTTTTGACTTTGGCTTTAAAAACAAGATCAAAAGATCGCAGCCTGCGGCAGCTCCTACAAGGAGGACTTCAGTGGCTGCCGGAATGCCCGAAGCCGCCCGCGCCGCGCTCGGTTTCAACGAACTCTTCGACCATCTCGAAGTGTGCTTGAACCACCGGCACCAGAACCAGCTGAGCCAGGCGTTCGCCAACCACCATGTTGAAATCGGTCTGGCCACGGTTCCAGCACGAGACCATCAATGGCCCCTGGTAGTCGGAGTCGATCAAACCGACCAGATTGCCCAGTACGATGCCGTGTTTATGGCCCAGACCTGAGCGCGGCAGAATCAGCGCCGCCAAACCTGGGTCGCCGATATAGACGGACAGGCCGGTCGGGATCAGCACGGTTTCGCCCGGCTTGATCACGGTGTCTTTTTCCAGCATGGCGCGCAGGTCGAGGCCGGCGGAGCCAGGTGTGGCGTACTGCGGCAGCGGGAATTCGCTGCCGATGCGAGGGTCGAGGATCTTGGCTTGCAAAGCGTGCATGTAAATTAAACCTGGTTCAGACGTTCGGCGATAAAAGTGACCAATTGTCGAGCAATCTTGCTCTTGCTGGTCTGGGCGAAAAGTGTGGCGTGTAACTGACGGTCGATCACGCTGCAGGCGTTTTCTTCGCTGTTGAAGCCAATACTCGGGTTGGCGACGTCGTTGGCGACGATCAAATCGAGGTTCTTGTCTTTCAACTTGCGGGCCGCGTAATCGAGTAAGTGTTCGGTTTCGGCGGCGAAACCGACACTGAACGGACGGTCGGGGCGCGTGGCGATGGTGGCCAGGATGTCCGGGTTGCGCACCATCTGCAGCAACAAGCCGTCGCCGTTCGTAGGGTCTTTCTTGAGTTTCTGTGGGGCCACGACTTCTGGGCGGTAGTCCGCGACCGCTGCCGAAGCGATAAACAGGTCGCAAGGGATCGCGGCTTCACAGGCGGCGAGCATGTCGCGGGCGCTCACCACATCGATGCGCGTCACGCGATCCGGGGTCGGCAGGTGCACCGGGCCGGTGATCAAGGTCACGCGGGCGCCAGCTTCCACCGCGGCTTCGGCCAAGGCAAAGCCCATTTTGCCGGAGCTGTGGTTGGTGATGTAACGCACCGGATCGATGTTTTCCTGGGTCGGGCCGGCGGTGATCAGCACGTGTTTGCCGGTCAGTGCCTGGCGCTGGAAGCAGTCTGCTGCGCACTGTGCGAGGTCGGTGGCTTCGAGCATGCGGCCCATGCCGACGTCGCCACAGGCCTGGCTGCCGGAGGCCGGGCCGAAGACTTTCAAATGGCGGCTTTCGAGGGTTTGCAGGTTGGCCTGGGTCGCCGGATCGCGCCACATGGCCTGGTTCATCGCCGGGGCAACGGCGACCACCGCGTCGGTGGCCAGCACCAGCGTGGTCAGCAGGTCGTCGGCAATGCCTTGGGCCAGGCGGGCAATCAAGTCGGCGGTGGCGGGGGCGATCAGCACCAGGTCGGCCCATTTGGCCAGCTCGATGTGGCCCATCGCCGCTTCAGCCGCCGGGTCCAGCAGGTCGAGGTGGACCGGGTGCCCGGACAACGCCTGCATGGTCAATGGTGTAATGAACTCGCTGCCGCCACGGGTCATGACCACGCGCACTTCGGCGCCCTGATCGATCAGGCGACGGACCAGGTCGGCGCTTTTGTAGGCAGCGATGCCGCCGCCTACGCCCAGAACGATGCGTTTCCGATACAGCCGCTGCATAGGCCTGCCTTTCAATTCGATGGTGGCTGCATGGCGATACCCCCTCCCCAGGGATGAAATCGCCAGCAAAAAAGATGGGCTACGATATCACAGCGACCGCTACGGAACAGCGGCGCCCACACGACAAGGAGGTGCTATGAGTATTCGCGATTGGCCGGCGGCCGAGCGGCCGCGGGAGAGGTTACTTACGCTGGGGGCGGCGAGTCTTTCAGATGCCGAGTTGCTGGCAATCTTTCTACGAACCGGCGTATCCGGCAAAAGCGCGGTGGATCTAGCTCGGCATCTACTGAGTCAGTTTGGCAGCCTGCGCTCACTGCTCGAGGCCGATCTGGCCACGTTCAGCAGGCATTTGGGGCTTGGACCCGCGAAGTTCGCTCAATTGCAGGCGGCCCAGGAAATGAGCAGGCGGCATTTGGCCGAGCGGGCACGCCAAAAACCGACACTGGAAAACCCGCGCGCGGTTCGGGAGTACCTGAAATCGATGCTGCGCCACGAGCAGCACGAGGTGTTCGGCTGCCTGTTTTTGGACTCCAAGCATCAGGTGCTGACCTTCGAGGCGCTGTTTCGCGGTTCTATCGACAACACCAGTGTCCATCCGCGGGAGGTGGTCAAGCGTGCGTTGGCTAACAACGCAGCAGCCTTGATCCTCTGTCACAACCACCCGTCGGGGAACACCGACCCCAGTCAGGCCGACCGGGTGTTGACCAAGCGCCTGCAAAAGGCGCTGGAGTTGATCGATGTGCGGGTGCTCGACCATTTCATCATCGGCGACGGCGATCCGCTGTCCATGGCCGAGTACGGGTGGATGTAACCCACGTTCATGTAGGAGCGAGCTTGCTCGCGATAAACCTGAGAACGCCACGGGGTGTCAGGCTTCCCGCGTTATCGTTGGCCATCATCGTCGGAACGCCGCCCGGAGCAAGCTCGCTCCTACAGGTTTTGTGGCGAAATTATTTGAGGTTGACCTTCGAGTAATCCTGACGGCCGAACGGGCTGACCGAGTAACCCTCGACGTCTTTGCGCGTCAACGCGAAGGCGGTCGGGTGCGCCAGTGGCAACCACAGCGCCTGTTGCTGGATCTGTGTCTGGGCCTGTTCGTAGAGCTTGGTGCGCACACCTTGCTCACCGGTGGTCTTGCCGGCGCTGATCAGTTTGTCCAGGTCCTGGTTGCAATAACGGGCGAAGTTGGTGCCGGACTTGACCGCCGCGCAGGAAAATTGCGGCGTGAGGAAGTTGTCCGGGTCGCCGTTGTCGCCAGCCCAGCCCATGAACAGCAAGTCATGTTCACCGGCCTTGGCGCGGCGAATCAGCTCGCCCCACTCGATCACCCGGATCTCGGCCTGAATGCCGATTTCCGCGAGATCGGACTGAAGCAATTGCGCGCCGAGGCTCGGGTTCGGGTTCAGCAGACTGCCAGAGGGGCGGGTCCAGATGGTGGTCTGGAAGCCATCCTTCAATCCGGCCTTGGCCATCAATGCGCGGGCCTTTTCGACGTCATGCGGATAGCCCGGCAAGCCTTTGGCATAGCTCCAGGTGTTGGGCGGATACGGGCCGTTGGCGGGTTCGGCGGTGTCTTCGAAGACCGCTTTGATGTAGTTGGCCTTGTCGAACGCGAGGTTGATCGCCTGACGCACTTCAGGTTTATCCAGTGGCGGATGCTGGCTGTTGATGCCGACGAACGCGGTCATGAAAGCGTCAGTTTTTTCGACTTTCAATGTCGGCTCTTTCAGTGCTGCCTGTACGTCCAGAGGCTTGGGCGACAAAGCGATCTGGCACTCGTTGCGGCGCAATTTCTGCAAGCGCACATTGGCATCCGGCGTAATGGCAAAGATCAGCGGATCTACCGAAGGCTTGCCGCCGAAATAGTCGGCGTTAGCCTTGTAGCGAATTGAAGCGTCCTTCTGGAAGCGGGTGAAAATGAACGGGCCGCTGCCGATCGGCTGGCTGTTGAGCTTCTCCGGGGTGCCGGCCTTCATCAGCTTGTCGGCGTATTCAGCCGAATAGATTGAGGCGAAGCCCATGCTCAGGGTCGCGAGGAAGGTCGAGTCCGGATGGTCGAGGGTAAAGCGCACGGTCAGCGGGTCAAGTGCGTCGATCTTCTTGATCAGCGCTGGTAATTGCATCGATTGGGCGTGGGGGAAGCCGCCCTGTGCAACGGTGTGCCAGGGGTTTGCCGGGTCGAGCATGCGGTCGAAGCTGAACTTCACATCCTCAGCGGTCAGGTCACGTGTCGGACTGAAATATTCGGTGCGGTGGAATTTCACCTGCGGATGCAGTTTGAACACGTAAGTCAGGCCATCGGGCGTGATTTCCCAACTGTCCGCGAGGCTGGCGACCACTTTGCCGCTGGCGGTGTCGAAGTCCACCAGGCGGTTCATCAGCACGTCGGCAGAGGCGTTGGTGGTGGTCAGCGAGTTGTATTGCACCACGTCGAACCCTTCAGGGCTGGCCTCGGTGCAGACAGTCAGCGCGGCCGCCATAGCCTGTGGGCTCAGAAGAAGAGGGGCAAGCAGCAGGGGTAGGGCAGCGAGGCGCATGGTCGGATTCCTTTACAGATCGAAGGCCCATCTGCAAGTGCAGTCTGGAAAAGGCTTACCCTAGTGGGCTCTTTTGCAAATGACTATCCCCTTTTTCATTTTAAGGGGACTATAGGCGACTGTTTTCAGTGAGTGCTGGCTGAGAAAAATCCTGAATCGGCGCGTTGCCCGATTCTCTGCGACGAGCGGTCTTCATCGACGATAGCCTTTATCCTAGGCGCTCAAAGCCCGAAAAATGGGGTTTTTATCAGTTCAACGCACACGGAATGTTGTTGCTCTCTAGTCTTTCTGGTATAAAGCAGCGCTCTTTTCTAGGGGCCCGGTTCCTTCGTTTGTAGGTGTAGCCGGTAAGACCCTTAAAGAAACGCGGCGCCTGGCGCCAAATGACTGAGAGATTAAGCGGCCAACCCATGCCGGGTTGGGCATGTGGTTTTAGAGGGCTGAGGCATGTCGAGAGTCTGTCAAGTTACCGGTAAGGGTCCGGTGACTGGGAATAACATTTCCCACGCAAATAACAAAACCCGTCGTCGTTTCCTGCCGAACCTGCAGCATCACCGCTTCTGGGTTGAAGAAGAGAAACGTTTCGTGCGTCTGCGCGTATCTGCCAAAGGCATGCGCATCATCGACAAGCGTGGCATCACTGTCGTGCTGGCCGAAATCCGCGCCGCTGGCAAGATCTAAGGGAGCTAATCATGCGTGAATTGATTCGTTTGATTTCGAGCGCCGGTACTGGTCACTTCTACACTACCGACAAGAACAAGCGCACTACTCCGGACAAAATCGAGATCAAGAAATTTGATCCGGTTGTTCGCAAGCACGTGATCTACAAAGAAGGCAAAATCAAGTAATTGATTTTTCTCTCTTACGAAAAAGGCCCGTATCGCGAGATACGGGCCTTTTTTGTTGTTTGTCGAATCGGGTGCTATTAACGGCCCCAAGTTCTTAACAAAGATAGATTAACTGATTAGCCGCACTGGAAGTGGGTATAGAAGTTTCCTTCGTCGCTGATCACTCGGAGGCGATCGCTCCTGTATTCCTGGGTGTAAGTCTCGCCTGATTTTTCATGGCGTACGATTGCCGCCCCTGACAATAGGCGCAGCGCTTCTAAAAGCCCTGGTGTGACCTGAGTCGGCACGAAGGTGTTGTATGCAAAGTTACTATTGCATCGGCCAGGCTTGTTTGTGTTCTCGGCGGCCGAGGCTTCAAACATTCCAAAGCTCAGAGCAAGTACGGCTGTCAGGGCAGAACCTTTCAGAGAAGTGATTTTAGGCATCATGTTGCTTCCTTGCGTAATTGATTTTCAAAGCGCCTTTTTAGTTGGGTGTGAATCAGGTTTTTTGATCAGCCGCACTCGATGCTGACAATGATCCTGTCAGCATTGGTGTGCAGGTTGATTCGTCGCGGACGCAGGTCGAAAGTCGAGGGATACGTTGGCCCGGTGGCCCTTACGGGAGCCCCATTGGCCAGGGCGCGAACTTCTTCCAGCAACTCGGGAGTGCATTTCTGGCCGAGAGTGTACTGCGCGACGCTGAGGTCGCATTGATCAGGTAAGACAGGCATTTTGCCTCCTTGCAAATGTATTGGGTCAGGGCGCTCAATCGTCGGGTCGGCCGCACATCCTGTGCGTTACCGTCCCGACAATGAAATAGGTGGCGCCTGTTAACAGTCTTATCCGTTGTTGCGGGAATTGGCCAGCGACCGAATGTCAGCTTCTGTTTCAGTTTTTCAAGGTTCAGGCCTTCTGTTCAAACGCCACATAGATCTTGCGGCAAGGCTCCAGCACTTCCCAAGTGCCCCGGAACCCGGCCGGGATCACAAAGCGATCACCCGCGCGCACGGTTTTGCTATTGCCGTCATTGTCGCGCAGCACTGAGACGCCCTGAACGATTTCGCAGTACTCGTGTTCGGTGAAGTTCACCAGCCACTGGCCGACTTCGCCTTCCCAAACGCCTGCATTCAACTGGCCGCAAGGGCTGTTGTAGTGGTTGTACACCGCTTGTTCAGGGTCGCCCTTGAGGACTTTCGCCGGGTCCGGCCGATAGCGATCTGGCTGGGTGGTGGCTTGGCTGAAGTCGACGACATCCTGGATATTCATTGTTGTAATTCCCCGTGATTGCGGCGCGATGGCTGGAAAGACCCAAAGTCTATGTTTATTAAAATGAACACTGCAAGGCCGTTTGCCGACCTTGTGTCAAATATATTGAAACAACCCCGGTCACTGGTTTAGGGTGGCAGGTGCCTTGGGCCGATTGCAGGCTGGCCGGGCAGAATTCCTGACAGCACCCGCGAAGAACGCGGGGCGCTCGTATTCAATAAGAGGAGGACACTCGTATGACCACCCTGACTCGTGCCGATTGGGAGCAACGGGCTCGCGATCTGAAGATCGAAGGCCGTGCCTACATCAATGGCGAATACACCGATGCCGTCTCCAGCGAGACCTTCGAGTGCATCAGCCCGGTCGATGGCCGTCTGCTGGGCAAGATCGCCAGCTGTGACGCCGCCGACGCCCAACGCGCTGTTGAAAACGCTCGCGCCACCTTCAATTCCGGCGTCTGGTCGCGCCTGGCGCCAACCAAGCGCAAAGCCACCATGATTCGTTTCGCCGGTCTGCTGAAACAGCACGCCGAAGAGCTGGCCTTGCTTGAAACCCTGGACATGGGCAAGCCGATCAGCGATTCCTTGTACATCGACGTTCCAGGCGCGGCGCAAGCCCTGAGCTGGAGCGGTGAAGCCATCGATAAAATCTACGACGAAGTGGCGGCGACCCCGCACGACCAACTGGGTCTGGTGACCCGCGAGCCGGTCGGCGTCGTCGGCGCCATCGTGCCGTGGAACTTCCCGTTGATGATGGCCTGCTGGAAACTCGGCCCGGCGCTGTCCACCGGTAACTCGGTGATCCTCAAGCCGTCCGAAAAATCCCCGCTGACCGCCATCCGCATCGCTGCGCTGGCTGTTGAAGCCGGCATTCCGAAAGGCGTGCTGAACGTGCTGCCCGGCTACGGCCACACCGTCGGCAAAGCCCTGGCCCTGCACAACGACGTGGACACCCTGGTGTTCACCGGTTCGACCAAGATCGCCAAGCAACTGCTGATCTACTCCGGCGAATCGAACATGAAGCGCGTCTGGCTCGAAGCCGGCGGCAAGAGCCCGAACATCGTGTTTGCCGATGCCCCGGACCTGCAAGCGGCCGCTGAAGCCGCTGCCGGCGCCATCGCCTTCAACCAGGGTGAAGTCTGCACCGCTGGCTCGCGTCTGCTGGTCGAGCGTTCGATCAAGGACACCTTCCTGCCGCTGGTGATCGAAGCACTGAAAACCTGGAAGCCGGGCAACCCGCTGGACCCGGCGACCACTGTCGGCGCACTGGTGGATACCCAGCAGATGAACACCGTGCTGTCTTACATCGAATCCGGTCACACCGACGGCGCCAAACTGGTGGCTGGCGGCAAGCGTATTCTTCAGGAAACCGGTGGCACTTATGTTGAGCCGACGATTTTCGACGGTGTAAGCAACGCGATGAAAATCGCTCAGGAAGAGATCTTTGGGCCGGTACTGTCGGTGATCGCGTTCGATACCGCCGAAGAAGCCATTGCGATTGCCAACGACACGCCTTACGGCCTCGCCGCTGCGGTGTGGACCAAGGACATCTCGAAGGCTCACCTGACCGCCAGGGCGCTGCGTGCCGGTAGCGTGTGGGTCAACCAGTACGATGGCGGCGACATGACCGCACCGTTTGGTGGCTTCAAGCAGTCGGGCAACGGTCGCGACAAGTCGCTGCATGCGTTCGACAAGTACACCGAGCTGAAGGCGACCTGGATCAAGTTGTAAGTCGGTTTTCTTAACGACGCAGATCCCTTGTGGGAGCGAGCCTTTGTGGTGAGGGGATTTATCCCCGTTCGGCTGCGAAGCAGTCGCAAAACCAGTGAATGCGGTGTATCGATACTCCGCTGTTGCAGGTTTTGGGGCCGCTGCGCAACCCAACGGGGATAAATCCCTTCACCACAAAGGCTCGCTCCCACATTTGTTTTGTGTCGTCTGTGAAAAATAATATCCACAGGAGCGTGGAACATGCGTTGGGCGACTTATTTCGCCGTGTTGGCGTCGGTCTTGAGTGTCGGCCTGGCCCTGGGTGTCAGCATGCCGCTGGTGTCGTTTCGCCTGGAAAGCTGGGGTTACGGCTCGTTCGCGATCGGCGTGATGGCGGCGATGCCGGCGTTGGGTGTCTTGCTGGGCGCGAAAATCTCCAGCCACCTGGCGGCGCGTCTCGGCACGGCCAATCTGATGCGCCTGTGCCTGTGGGCCGGGGCATTGTCCGTCGGTTTGCTAGCGCTATTACCGAGTTATCCGATCTGGCTGCTGCTGCGGTTGATGATCGGGGTGGTGCTGACACTGGTCTTCATCCTCGGTGAAAGCTGGATCAATCAACTGGTGGTCGAGCAATGGCGTGGGCGGCTGGTGGCGCTGTATGGCAGCACCTACGCATTGAGCCAGTTGGGCGGGCCATTGCTGTTGGGAGCCTTGGGCACCGAGCAGGATTACGGCTTCTGGGTCGGCGTCGGTTTGCTGGTGGCGGCGCCGTTGCTGTTGCTGGGCCGCAGTGGCGCGCCCAGCAGCGAAGCCAGTAGCGTGACCTTCGGTGACTTGCTGAGTTTCTGCCGAGGCCTGCCGGCCATTGCCTGGGCGGTTTCGCTGTTCGCGGCGTTTGAAGCGATGATCCTGACCTTGCTGCCGGTGTATTGCCTGCGTCAGGGCTTCACGGCGGAAATCGCCCTGGCGATGGTCAGCACAGTCGTGGTCGGCGATGCCTTGTTGCAGTTGCCGATAGGGGCGTTGGCTGATCGCTTGTCACGACGCACGCTGTTCACCGGGTGTGCAGTGGTTTTGCTGCTGTCGAGCCTGGCGATCCCGCTGCTGATCGACACGTTGTTGATCTGGCCGTTGTGGGTGTTATTCGGCGCCAGTGCCGGGGGGCTGTTCACCTTGTCACTGATCCTGATCGGCGAGCGATACCGCGACGATGCGCTGGTGCGGGCCAATGCTCACATCGCGCAGCTGTGGGGGATTGGTTGTCTGGTCGGGCCACTGGCGGCCGGTGCCGGCAGCCAATGGATCAGTGGGCATGCATTGCCGTTGCTGATGGCGGCCGGTGCGTTTGGATTGGTGATTCTGGTGTCGCGCCAGGGTGCATTTGGCGCGGCGCAGCCGGCATGATTTTGTAGCAGCTGGCGAAGCCTGCGTTCGGCAGCTGCTACGGATCGCGTTATTGTGCTGGACGCGAGTTATGCGCCTACAACATCCGCTCCAGGCCGACGGTGGTGCTCATCCAGGCGTTGAAGCGCCGCCACCAGCTACCCGGCTCCTTGGTCAGGGTGTGCATCTTGCCGTCATCTTCGGTGACCCAGACGATCTTGCCTTGTTCCAGCTTCACCTGATAACTCAAAGGCGGCGCCATACCTTGCAGTGCCAGTTCGCGGACACGGGTCGCGAGTTCCGGGCTGTCCACCAGCACGCCGACTTCGGTGTTCCACAGCACTGAGCGCCGGTCGAAGTTAAACGAGCCGATAAAGGACTTCTGCTGGTCGAAGATCATTGCCTTGCTGTGCAGGCTGGAATCGGAACTCGGCGAGGATTTGCTGCCAAGAAAATGCGGTCCGCTGCCCCCGCCTTCGCCGGGCTGCCGACGCAATTCGAACAATTGCACGCCATGCTCCAGCAGCGCCTTGCGGTACGGCGCGTAACCACCATGCACCGCCGGCACATCAGTGGCCTCCAGTGAGTTGGTCAGCAGCTTCACTGAGACGCCAGCATCGGCACGTCCGGTCAGGTACACCAGCCCCGGCGGGCCGGGGACGAAGTACGCCGAGATCAAGATCAGCTCTTTGCTGACCCCGTTGAGCTCGGGCGCCAGCTGCGTGGTCAGCAGCAACTGCGGGTCGGGCTCGCCGTTGGCCAGCACCTTGCTCGGCGCATCCCACAACACCTGGCTTCGGGCCCAGATAAGCTCCCTGCGCCATATGTCCAGGCGAGGGTGCCTGGCGTAGGTCGTCAGGTGCTGATAGAGCGCGTGATTCTGTTTGCGCGTTTCGTCCAGGGATGCCTCTAGTCGGGTCCGGGTATTGTCGAAGTCCTTGGCGGTCGGTTTGTACGTGAGAAATTCATTGATCGGCTTGCTCAGCGCACTGTTCCAGTACTGGTCGAAACTGTGCCCCAGTTGCTCGGCAACCGGGCCAACGCTGAGCATGTCGATGTCAGTGAAATTCAGGTTGGGCTCGGCATCGAAATACTCATCCCCCAGGTTGCGCCCGCCGACAATGGCCACGCTGTTGTCCGCCAGCCACAGCTTGTTGTGCATGCGCCGGTGTTGCTGCGACAGGTTGAACAAGCGGCCCATGGTTCGCGTTACACCGGTGCTGCGGCCCAGGTGCAGCGGATTGAACAGCCGGATCTGGATCTGCGGATGTACCGCCAGGGTGGCGATGACCCAGTCCAGACCGTCGCTGCTGGTGTCATCGAGGAGGATTCGCACGCGCACGCCACGGTCGGCAGCTTTGAACAGTTCGTCCACCAGCATCCGAGTGCTGATGCCGTCGTGGACGACGTAGTACTGCAAATCGAGACTGCTTTGGGCATTGCGGATCAGCTCGGCGCGGGCCGTAAAGGCATCGGTACTGTTGGGCAGCAGTCGAAAGCCGGATTGCCCTTGGTGGGACGCGGCCTGGGACTGGATTGACCGGCCAAACACTGAGTCGCTGGCAGGCAGCGCCTGGCTGGGTTCGCGCTCAACGTGGAGGCTGGCGCAGCCGGCAAGGAACGACGTGAGTAACAGTAAAGCGAGCAGGGGCTGTCTGACTCTCACGAGGGATCGTTCCGATTGACGGCAGATGTTGGCATATGGACGCTGGTTTCCTGGTAAAGGTCAGTCGGTGATGGCGTTAGTTTCTGCCAGCAATTTGATTGCTGCGGCGCCGACCTTGCGCACCGCTTCCTCAATCAGCGCTGTTGGTTTGGCAGCGTAGTTCATGCGCAGGCAATTGCGGTACTTGCCCGAGGGAGAAAAGATGCTGCCGACGGCAATCTGTACGCCTTGATCGTGCAAGGCGCGATTCAGTTTCAGGGTGTCGAAGCCTTCCGGCAGTTCGACCCAGAGCATGAAACTGCCTTGCGGGCGACTGGCGCGGGTGCCGGCCGGGAAATACCGACTGACCCAATCGATCATCATGTCGCGATTGCGTTGGTATTGGGTGCGCATTCGCCGTAAATGCGGTTCGAAGTGCCCGGCCTTGAGGAATTCCGCGATCGCGATCTGCGGTTGCGGTGCCGTAGAGCCTGTGCTGATGTATTTCATGTGCAGCACCCGTTCCAGATACCGGCCCGGCGCAACCCAGCCGATCCGCAATCCAGGTGCGAGTGTCTTGGAGAACGAACTGCACAGCAGGACGCGGCCGTCTTCGTCGAAGGATTTGATCGTGCGTGGACGCGGGTAGGTGTAGGCGAGTTCGCCATACACATCGTCCTCGATGATCGCCACGTCGAACCGTTGGGCAAGCGTCAACAAGGCCCGTTTACGCGACTCCGGCATGATGTAGCCGAGCGGGTTGTTGCAGTTCGGCGTCAACTGTATGGCTTTGATCGGCCATTGCTCCAATGCCAGTTCCAATGCATCGAGGCTGATCCCGGTGAGCGGGTCGGTGGGAATCTCGAGGGCTTTCATGCCCAGCCCCTTGAGGGTCTGCATGGCGCCGTGAAAGCTTGGCGAATCAACCGCCACGATGTCTCCCGGATCGCAAATCGCCCGAATGCTGGTGGACAGCGCTTCGTGGCAACCGGTGGTGACCACCAGCTCGCTGGCGGTCAACTGGCAGCCCGAATCGAGCATCAGGCGGGCGATCTGTTCGCGCAGCTCCAGGGTGCCAAGGATGTTGTCGTAATACAGACCGGGCATGTCCTGCCGGCGGCTGATGCGCGCCAGACCGCGCAGCAGGGGTTTCATCGTCGGCGTAGTGATGTCCGGCATGCCGCGACCCAGTTGCACCACGTCCTTGCGCGGCACCGCGCGGATCAGCTCCAGCACTTGATCCCACTGGGAAATATCCACCGGGCGCTGGGCCGGCCGGCCAATGGCTGGCAGCTCGGGCAGCGCTCGACTCACCGGCACGAAATACCCGGATTTTGGTTTCGGCGTCGCCAGTCCGCTGTCTTCCAGCATGCGATAGGCCTGCTGCACCGTGCTCAGGCTGACCCCGTGTTCGACACTCAATGCCCGCACCGATGGCAGCCGGTCACCGGGGCGATAGAAGCCCTGTTCGATACGCGTGCCGAGCAATTCGGCGAGATTGACGTAAAGGGTCATGGCGCAGTCTCGGTAGGGTTATTCGCTAGAGCAGTACAGATTAGGCAAAAAATTGCGATTCAGAGGTCGAAATGGCAAATCTGTATGGAATTAATACAGGCGCGTTGAATCTGTAATGCTTTTCGTCGTCCCCGCATCATGAAAGCTCTGGCTACCCAAGTAAACAGGAGCGATAGAAATGAGCAGCTTGAGCGATGTGCGGCTGACGTTACACAGTCAGGAGCTGGTGGCAGGGCAAATCAACGGCGCGCGTGAGGCGGTCATGCGTAACGTACCGTCCGGCCTGGGTCGTTGGGGGTTGTTCTGGCATCGTCTGCACACACGCAAGGCCTTGCTGGAGCTGACACCCCAGCAGCTAAAGGATGTCGGATTGAGCCGTGAGCAGGCGCGGGAGGAGGGGTTAAAAGCATTTTGGCGCCTGTGAATACAGTCCCGTGTAGGAGCTGCCGAAGGCTGCGATCTTTTGATCTTGATCTTAGAAACAAGATCAAAAGATCGCAGCCTTCGGCAGCTCCTACAGGGGGGTGTTGATGTCAGATCAATTCTTTAAGCCGATGCCACAACATCCCCAACGCCAACAACGGCGAGCGCAAATGCTTTCCACCCGGAAAGGTCATGTGCGGCACCTTGGCAAACAGATCAAACCCACCACTGTGCTGCCCGCTGATGGCCTCAGCCAACAACTTGCCCGCCAGATGGGTGGCATTCACGCCATGGCCGGAGTACGCCTGGGCGTAATACACATTCGGCTGGTCCTTGAGCCGACCGATCTGCGGCAGACGATTCGCGCCGATGCCAATCATGCCGCCCCATTGATAGTCGATTTTCACCCCGGCCAATTGTGGGAAAACCTCCAGCATCTTCGGCCGCATATAAGCAGCAATGTCCTGTGGGTCACGGCCTGAATAATGGCAGGCACCGCCGAACAGCAAGCGTCGGTCCGCCGAGAGCCGGTAGTAATCCAGCGCCACCCGTTGATCGCAGACGGCCATGTTTTGTGGCAGCAAGGCGTGCGCCTGTGCTTCGCTCAAGGGTTCGGTGGCGATGATGTAGCTGCCGGCGGGCAGCACTTTGCCGCTGAGTTCGGGATTGAGCCCGTTGAGGTAGGCATTGCAGCCCAGCACCAACGTCTTGGCGCGGACCAAGCCTTGAGCGGTATGAACCTTGATCTCGGGGCCATAATCGATGCGGGTGACTGCCGATTGTTCGAACAGCCTGGCGTCCAATTGTTGGGCGGCAGCGGCTTCGCCAAGGGCCAGGTTCAATGGGTGCAGATGCCCCGAACCCCAGTCGATCAGGCCGCCGACGTAACGGTCGGAACCCACCACGCTGTGCATTTCGTGGGCTTGCAGTAGCCGGGTTTCGTAACGGTAACCGAGACTGCGCAGTTCTTCGGCGTCTTCGGCGAAGCCTTCGAGGTCGCGAGGCTTGTTAGCGAGGTCGCAATAGCCCCAGGTCAGGTCGCAAGGGATCTGAAAACGCTCGACTCGCTGTCGGACGATTTCCACCGCTTCGAGCCCCATGAGTTTCATCTGACGCACACCTTCCGTGCCGATGACGTTGGTGAATTGATCGAGGCCATGGCCAACGCCTCGAATCAGTTGCCCGCCATTGCGTCCGCTGGCGCCCCAACCGATTTTGCGGGCTTCGAGCAGTACCACGCTGAGGCCGCGCTCGGCCAGTTCAAGCGCCGTGTTCAGCCCGGAGAACCCACCGCCAACCACGCAAACGTCCGCGACCAACTCGCCCGCGAGCGCCGGATGATCGGGCTGCGGCAGGCTGCTGGCGGCGTAGTACGAGGCAATGTGCTGGGCACGGGCATTCATGCGCATCATCCTGATTTTTTGTGTTTACAAAATTTGACGGAGCATAAGCCGGACCCTCGAACGCGGGCAACATTGGTCGGTTGGTGCTGTCTGGATCGGGGTTTTTGCTGCAGAATCCCGCTCTATTCCGCTTTCGGTCACCGTTTCGATGAGTTGCAACAGTCAGAAAATTCGCACGCTTCGGCAGCAGATTCCCTCGTTCGAGTGCGTGCCCGGCTGCCATGACTGCTGCGGGCCGGTGACCACTTCGCCGGAAGAAATGTCCCGCCTGCCGCGCAAGACCCGCGCCGAGCAGGATGCGGCGATGGATGAGCTCAATTGCGTCCACCTTGGACCCAATGGCTGCACTGTATATGACGAGCGTCCACTGATCTGCCGATTGTTTGGCACCACCAAGACCTTGCCATGCCCCAATGGGCGAGGGCCGGTGGAGCTGATTCATCCACGGGTCGAGAAGCAGATCCACGAGTACATGGCTTCTACCCGCCAAGTGCTGGTTTAGGCGCCGCCAGTTAAAAGATCGCAGCCTTCGGCAGCTCCTACAGGGGAGCGAGCACACCTGTAGGAGCTGCCGAAGGCTGCGATCTTTTGATCTTCAATCCGGAATCGGCAGATTCAAGCTCTCTTTCACCTCTTCCATCACGATATAGCTCTTGGATTCGCGCACATGCGGCAGCTTGAGCAGGATGTCGCCCAGCAGCTTGCGGTACGAGGCCATCTCGGAAATCCGCGCCTTCACCAGATAGTCGAAATCCCCTGACACCAAATGGCATTCCAGCACGTGAGGCAGTTTCAGCACCGCGCGTCGGAACTCTTCGAAAGTGTCGCCGGATTTGTAGTCGAGGCTGATCTCGACGAACACCAGGAGACTGCCCTTGAGGTGCTGCGGATTGAGCCGGGCGTTATAGCCCATGATGATCCCTTCGCGCTCCAGGCGCCGGACCCGCTCGGTACAGGGCGTGGTCGACAGCCCGACCTTTTCCCCCAGCTCGGTGAAGGAGATGCGCCCGTCCGCTTGCAGGATCCGCAAGATGTTGCGGTCGATCTTGTCCAGCTCACGTTTGGTTTGAGTGTTGGTACGCATAGGGGATGCGCCTCCGTGAAAAGCGTTTTTGCCGAGAATTCTCGCCAAATATAGGCACTTATATAGTGAAAAGCACTGCCTAATCTTTTTTACACTGCGCACATCTAATGCTTTGAACAACAAACGTCAGCGGTAAGCCGCGATGAGGGATATGAAAATGCGCGTTATGGTCTTGGGTAGCGGCGTCATCGGTACCGCCAGTGCTTATTATCTGGCACGTGCCGGATTCGAAGTGGTGGTCGTGGACCGTCAGCCGGCCGCTGCCATGGAGACCAGTTTCGCCAACGCCGGGCAGGTCTCGCCGGGTTATGCCTCGCCGTGGGCCGCGCCTGGCGTGCCGCTCAAGGCCATCAAGTGGCTGCTGCAACGCCACGCGCCTTTGGCGATCAAGGCCACTGCCGACATCGACCAATACCTGTGGATGGCGCAGATGTTGCGCAACTGCACCGCCAGCCGTTACGCGGTAAACAAAGAGCGTATGGTCCGCCTGTCCGAGTACAGCCGTGACTGCCTCGACGAATTGCGCGCCGAAACGGGTATTGCCTATGAAGGCCGTAGCCTCGGTACGACCCAACTGTTCCGCACCCAGGCTCAGCTCGACGGCGCCGCAAAAGACATCGCCGTTCTGAAAGAGTCCGGCGTGCCGTTCGAATTGCTCGACCGCGCCGGCATTGCCCGCGTCGAACCCGCGTTGGCCAGCGTCACTGACATTCTCGCCGGTGCACTGCGCCTGCCGAACGACCAGACCGGCGATTGCCAGATCTTTACCACCCGCCTGGCCGAAATGGCCACCAAGCTGGGTGTGGAGTTTCGCTTCGGCCAGGACATTCAGCGTCTCGACTACGCCGGTGACCGCATCAATGGTGTGTGGATCGACGGCAAGCTGGAAACCGCCGATCGCTACGTGCTGGCGCTGGGCAGCTACTCGCCGCAGTTGCTTAAGCCACTGGGCATCAAGGCGCCGGTGTATCCGCTCAAGGGTTACTCCCTGACCGTGCCGATTACCAATCCGGCGATGGCGCCGACGTCGACCATTCTCGACGAGACCTACAAAGTCGCGATCACCCGTTTCGACAACCGTATTCGCGTCGGTGGCATGGCTGAGATAGCCGGTTTTGACCTGTCGCTGAACCCGCGTCGGCGCGAAACCCTGGAGATGATCGTCAACGACCTTTATCCTCAGGGCGGCGATCTGGCCCAGGCGAGTTTCTGGACCGGTCTGCGTCCGACCACCCCGGACGGCACGCCAATCGTTGGCGCCACGCCGTTCAGTAACCTGTTCTTGAACACGGGTCACGGTACGCTCGGCTGGACCATGGCGTGCGGTTCCGGCCGTTTGCTGGCTGACCTGATAGCGAAGAAAACGCCGCAGATCAGCGCTGAAGGCCTCGATATTTCCCGTTATGGCAAAAAAATTCAGGAGTCCGCAAAACATGGCAATCCAGCGCCAGCTCACCAATGAGCGCATGAGTCAGATCGTCGCTCACAATGGAACGGTGTATTTGGCAGGGCAGGTCGGCGATGACATGAGCGCCGGGATTGAACAGCAGACCCGTGAAACCCTGGCCAACATCGAGCGTCTGCTTGATCTGGCCGGGACTGACAAGCGCCATCTTTTGTCAGTCACCATCTACCTGAAAGATATAGACGCACACTTTGAAGGCATGAACGCGGTGTGGGACGAGTGGCTGCCAAAAGGCGTCGCCCCGGCCCGCGCGACGGTTGAATCGAAACTGTGCGAGCCGGAAATACTGGTTGAGCTGTCGGTTGTAGCTGCTCTGCCGTAACGGCTCTGAAACAAGTTGCTCAGAAAGATCCCTCTCCCGGTGCAGCAGGCGGTTAACGCCGTCAGCCAGCGCCGGTTTTTATTCCCAATGACCGACCAGAAGTCTGCCGCCATGCGTCCTGCCCGTGCCCTGATCGACCTTCAAGCTCTGCGACACAATTACCAAATCGCCCGTGAAGTCACGGGGGCCAAGGCCCTCGCGGTGATCAAGGCCGATGCCTACGGCCATGGCGCGGTGCGTTGCGCCCAGGCGCTGGAAGCCGAGGCGGACGGGTTTGCGGTGGCCTGCATTGAAGAAGCGTTGGAACTGCGCGCGGCGGGCATTCGGGCGCCGGTATTGCTGCTGGAAGGTTTTTTCGAAGCCGATGAGCTCTCGCTGATCGTCGAACATGATTTCTGGTGTGTAGTGCATTCGCTGTGGCAACTCGAGGCCATCGAAAAAGCCACACTGAGCAAGCCGATCACGGTCTGGCTCAAGCTCGATTCGGGCATGCACCGGGTCGGTCTGCATCCGAAGGATTACCAGGCGGCCTATCAACGGCTTCTGGCCAGCGGCAAGGTCGCGAAGATCGTGCTGATGAGTCATTTTGCCCGCGCCGATGAACTGCACGATCAAACCAGTGCCGAGCAGGTTGCGGTGTTCGACGCGGCACGTCAGGGGTTGTCGGCCGAAATCAGCCTGCGCAACTCGCCGGCGGTGATGGGTTGGCCACAGATTCCAAGTGATTGGGTTCGCCCGGGCATCATGCTCTACGGTGCCACCCCATTCGAAGAAGCCAACGCCGTGGCCTCTCGTCTGCAACCGGTGATGACTCTGGAGTCGAAAGTCATTTGCGTGCGTGAACTGCCGGCTGGCGAGCCGATTGGTTACGGCGCCAAATTCATTACCCAGAAACCGATGCGCGTTGGCGTGGTGGCCATGGGGTATGCCGATGGCTACCCGCGTCAGGCGCCCACCGGTACCCCGGTGCTGGTCGCCGGGCAGCGCAGCCAGTTGGTTGGCCGGGTGTCGATGGATATGCTGTGCATTGATTTGACCGACGTGCCGCAAGCCGGTCTCGGTTCGACCGTCGAGTTGTGGGGCAAAAACATCCTGGCCAGCGACGTCGCCGCGGCCGCTGACACGATTCCTTACCAGATCTTCTGCAACCTGCGCCGGGTGCCACGGCTCTATTCCGGGAGCTAGGCGCAAGCAGCCCGAACCGGAAGTCGTCTCACCGAACAGGATTCAGGTCAAAGTGTTGTAAATACTGAACGCTGTCGCCATGATAACGCTCATATTTCCAACAACCTGAATTCCTGGAGGCGCAAGCATTGGACGTCGGTGAACGACTGCAATCGATCCGTAAGCTCAAAGGACTTTCCCAGCGTGAGCTCGCCAAGCGCGCGGGTGTCACCAACAGCACCATTTCGATGATCGAGAAGAACAGCGTCAGCCCTTCGATCAGTTCGCTGCGCAAGGTGTTGGGCGGGATTCCCATGTCCATGGTCGAGTTCTTTTCCGAAGAAATCCTGCAGGAAAAGCCGACTCAGATCGTCTACAAAGCCAACGAGCTGATCGATATTTCCGATGGTGCAGTGACCATGAAACTGGTCGGCCGGGCTCACCCGAGCCGTGCCATCGCGTTCCTCAACGAAATCTATCCGCCAGGCGCCGACACCGGTGACGAGATGCTCACCCATGAAGGTGAGGAAACCGGAATTCTGCTCGAAGGGCGACTGGAGTTGGTGGTCGGGCTGGAAACTTTTGTGCTCGAAGCCGGCGATAGCTACTACTTTGAAAGTACCAAGCCGCATCGTTTCCGTAATCCGTTCGATGCGCCGGCGCGACTAATCAGCGCAGCTACACCCGCGAATTTCTAAGGGAAGAGGCGTCCTGCCAGCATTGCGCAGGCGCCCGGGCAGTTTTTCCGCCGATGATAAGACCCCTTCGACTTTGGGGTTGTTTCAGAGTGGCGGGCTTACCGCTATACTTGCGCCCGCCTGCGAACCGTGGCCGTAGGCGTGACTAGCCACCATTGAGGGTGAACGCGTGAACCTAATTATGAAAATGCTGGCCGTACCAGCAACCGTATTGGCCCTTTGGGCAGTGAGCGCACAAGCAGCAACCAACGACGATATCGCTAAACGCCTTGAGCCAGTCGGCCAGGTCTGTGTTCAAGGTCAAGAGTGCAAGGGGATGGAAGTCGCGGCTGCGGCAGGCGGCGGTGGTGGTGCCAAAACTCCGGACGAAATCATTGCCAAACACTGCAATGCTTGTCATGGCACTGGCCTGTTGGGCTCACCGAAAATCGGTGATGCAGCAGACTGGAAAAAACGCGCCGATAAAGAAGGCGGCACCGCCGCAGGCTTAGCGAAGGTCGCGTTCACAGGGCTTAATGCAATGCCGCCAAAAGGCACGTGCAGTGACTGTGAAGTGAAAGATCTTGAAGGCGCCATCCAGAAGATGTCCGGCCTGAAATAGGCGTTCATCTTCAGCGAAAAAGCCGCTTCCGAGCGGCTTTTTTGTGCCCGCTGATCGCCCGTAGGAGCTGCCGCAGGCTGCGATCTTTTGATCTTGATTGTTAAGAACAAGATCAAAAGATCGCAGCCTGCGGCAGCTCCTACAAGGGTTTTGGTGCTGTTCATTGCAGCAAAGACCCGGCAAGCTCGGTCCAACCCCAATTCACGGAATGTAAGGGAGGATCAGATGGTGCAGCTGTGTTCTATCGAGCAGGCGGTCGATGATGTCTTGGCACGGTTGCCGACGCATATTCATATGGGCTTGCCCCTGGGCCTGGGCAAACCCAACCACTTCGTCAACGCGCTGTATCACCGTGTTGCGCAATTGCCCGATCGCCAACTGACGATCTACACGGCCCTGTGCCTCGGCCGACCTTCGTTGGGCGACGGCTTGCAAAAACGCTTCCTCGAACCCTTCATCGAACGGGTTTTCGGCGATTATCCGGAGCTGGAGTTCCTCGCGGGGCTGCACCAGGACAACCTGCCGCCCAACATTCATATCCAGCAATTTTTCATGCAGCCAGGCAGCCTGTTACACAGCGCATCCGCTCAGCAGGATTACATCAGCAGCAACTACAGCCACGCGGCCCGAGACATCAACGCGGCCGGTTTGAACCTGGTAGCGCAACTGGTGGCCAGCCAAGGTGAACATCCCGATCGCCTGAGCCTGAGCTGCAACCCGGACATCACCCTCGACCTGTTCCCGATGATCGCCAAGCGCCGCGCGGCCGGCGAGACGATCCTGCTGGTGGGCCAAGTGCACAACGAGTTGCCCTACATGCCCGGTGACGCGGAAGTCGGCATCGACACCTTCGACCTGCTGATCGACGAGAAGGACAGCACCACGCTGTTCTCCACGCCGAACATGCCGGTAGGTTTCCAGGATCACTTCATCGGCCTGCACGCCAGCACGCTGGTGCGTGACGGCGGCACCTTGCAGATTGGCATCGGCGCCATGGGCGATGCGCTGACTGCTGCGTTGCTGGCGCGGCAAGCGGACAATGAGGGTTACAAGGCATTGCTCGCGGATGTGAATCTCAGCCAATGGGCGCAGTTGATCGATCGCGAAGGAGGGATCGAGCCTTTCGTGAAGGGCCTTTACGGCTGCAGCGAAATGTTCGTCAACGGTCTGTTGGTGCTGGCCGATGCCGGGATTGTGCGGCGCAAGGTCTACCCGGATGTGCCGACCCAGCAACAGGCGAATGCCGGCACCCTCGACGAAGCCGCGCAAACCGATGGTATTTCCGTCCACGGCGGTTTCTTTCTCGGGCCGCGCAGTTTTTACCAACGCCTGCGCGAGCTGCCGCAAAGCAAGCGGCTCGAATTCAACATGACCCGCATCAGCTACATCAACGAACTGTACGGCCATGAAGAGCTCAAGCGATTGCAGCGCCTCGATGCGCGGTTCGTCAACACGGCGTTCACCATGACCCTTCTCGGGGCCGGCGTGGCCGATCAGCTCGAAGACGGGCGCGTGCTTAGCGGCGTGGGCGGGCAATACAACTTCGTTGCGCAGGGGCATGCGCTGGAAGGCGCGCGTTCGGTATTGATCCTGCGCAGTTGGCGTGAATCGGGCGGTGAGGTCAGTTCGAACATCGTTTGGGAATACGGTCACTGCACGATTCCGCGACACCTGCGGGACATTGTGATCACCGAGTACGGTATCGCCGATCTGCGGGGCAAGACCGATGCGGCAGTGATCGAGGCGTTGCTCAACATCAGCGATTCACGGTTCCAGTCGGGGTTGATCGCGCAGGCGCAGGGCGTCGGCAAACTGCCGAAGAATTTCCGCCTCGATCCACGATTCACCGACAACACTCCACAGCGTTTACAGGCCATCCAGGCGCGGCATCCGAACCTGTTTCCGGAGTATCCACTGGGGTGTGATTTCACCGGGGTGGAGCGGGATGTATTGCGGGCGCTGAACTGGCTGAAGAGCAAGTTCAAGCTCACGGAGATTTTGGAGTTGGGGAAAGCAGCGCTGGATGCGCCGGAGCCTGCATCATTTCCCGAGCATTTGGAGCGGATGCAGCTGACCAACCCGGAAGGGTTGAAAGAGGATTTGTTTCAGCGACTGCTGCTCGCAGGCCTCAAAGCCACCGCGATATAACAGCCAACCGAAAATACCTGTAGGAGCGAGCTTGCTCGCGATGGTGTGTCAGCAGACACCACGTCGCTGACAGACCATCGCGAGCAAGCTCGCTCCTACAGGGGGATATGCGCTGTGGCGTTATTCGATGAAGGTCACGACGCCGCCCACCAGGGACTGCACCCGGGCCAGCGATTCAACGCGATAACCCTGCGCATCCAGTTCCGCGCGGCCGCCCTGAAACGACTTCTCGATCACGATACCCAAACCTGCCACGGTGGCGCCGGCCTGTTTGATGATCGAGATCAGCGCCTGCGACGCTTTACCGTTAGCCAAAAAGTCATCAATGATCAGCACGCGGTCGCTGCTGGTCAGGTGGCGCGGGGAGATCGCCACGGTGCTTTCGGTTTGCTTGGTGAACGAGTAAACGGTCGCCGACAGCAGGTTTTCGGTGAGGGTCAGGGACTGGTGCTTGCGCGCAAAAATCACCGGCACACCCAGGTTCAGACCGGTCATGATCGCCGGGGCAATGCCCGAGGCTTCGATGGTGACGATCTTGGTGATCCCCGAGTCCTTGAACAGCGTGGCGAATTCGTCGCCGATCAACTTCATCAGGGCCGGGTCGATCTGGTGGTTCAGAAACGCGTCGACTTTCAGGACCTGGTCGGAAAGCACGATGCCTTCTTCGCGAATTTTCTTGTGCAGTGCTTCCATGAAGCGTTCCTCTTTGGGCGCCTTGTGCGCCTAAGCTCGTAAATACGGTCGGTTTAAAAAACAGTCGGTTAAAAAATAATCAATTCTAGCGCTTTAACATCGCGCGTATGTCCGCCAGCGCGGTATTGCCGCGAACCGCTTTGACTTCAACCGGCGTGTCGTCGGTGCCTTCCCAGGCCAGGTCGTCCGGCGGCAGTTCATCGAGGAAGCGGCTTGGCGCGCAGTCGATGATCTCGCCATATTGCTTACGTTTGGCAGCGAAGGTGAAGGCTAGTGTCTGACGCGCTCGGGTAATCCCGACGTAGGCCAGGCGGCGTTCTTCTTCGATTGTGTCGGCTTCGATGCTGGAGCGGTGGGGAAGAATTTCCTCTTCCATTCCCATGATGAACACGTAAGGGAATTCCAGGCCCTTGGAGGCATGCAGCGTCATCATCTGCACGCCTTCGGCGCCGTCTTCCTCTTCCTGCTGACGCTCCAGCATGTCACGCAAGACGAGTTTGCCGATGGCGTCTTCGACGGTCATCTCGCCTTCTTCGTCTTTCTCCAGGGTGTTTTTCAACGCCTCGATCAGGAACCAGACGTTACCCATGCGGTAGTCGGCGGCCTTGTCGCTGGAGCTGTTGGTGCGCAGCCAGTTCTCGTAGTCGATGTCCATGACCATGCTGCGCAGGGCCGAGATCGGGTCTTCGCCGGCGCACTGCTCGCGCACCTTGTCCATGAAGCGCTTGAAACGCGACAGGCGATCGGTGAAGCGCGTATCCAGGTGCTCGCCCAAACCGATTTCGTCGGTGGCGGCGTACATCGAGATTTTGCGTTCGGTGGCGTAGTTGCCGAGCTTTTCCAGCGTTGTCGAGCCAATCTCCCGGCGTGGGACGTTGATCACCCGCAAGAAGGCGTTGTCGTCGTCCGGGTTCACGATCAGGCGGAAGTAGGCCATCAGGTCTTTCACTTCCTGACGTCCGAAAAAGCTGTTGCCGCCGGACAGTCGATAAGGAATCTGATGGTGTTGCAGCTTCAGTTCGATCAGCTTGGCCTGGTAGTTACCGCGATACAGGATGGCGAAATCGCTGTACGGCCGATCCGTGCGCAAATGCAGGGTCAGCAGTTCCACGGCCACGCGCTCGGCTTCGGCGTCTTCGTTGCGGCAGCGGATCACGCGGATTTCGTCACCGTGGCCCATCTCGCTCCACAGCTGCTTTTCGAATTCGTGCGGGTTGTTCGAGATCAGCACGTTGGCGCAACGCAGGATGCGACTGGTAGAGCGATAATTTTGCTCCAGCATCACCACTTTCAGGGACGGATAGTCGTCCTTGAGCAACATCAGGTTTTCCGGACGGGCACCGCGCCACGCATAGATTGACTGGTCGTCATCGCCCACCACGGTGAACTGATTGCGCGTGCCAATCAGCAACTTCACCAGCAAATACTGGCTGGCGTTGGTGTCCTGGTATTCGTCCACCAGCAGGTAACGAACTTTGTTCTGCCACTTTTCGAGGATGTCGGCATGTTCCTGAAACAGCTTCACCGGCAACAGGATCAGGTCGTCGAAGTCCACCGCGTTGAACGCCTTGAGCGTGCGCTGGTAGTGGGTGTAGACGATGGCGGCGGTCTGTTCTTTGGGGTTGCGCGCGTTTTCCAGGGCTTCGGGCGGCAGGATCAGGTCGTTTTTCCATGAGCCGATCATGTTCTTGATCTCGTCGACGCCGTCGTCGCCCGAGTATTCCTTCTGCATGATGTCGGTCATCAGGGCTTTGACGTCGGCCTCGTCGAAAATCGAGAAGCCCGGTTTGTAGCCCAGCCGTACATGCTCCTTGCGGATGATGTTCAAGCCCAGGTTGTGGAAGGTGCACACGGTCAGGCCGCGGCCTTCGCCGCCCTTGAGCAGGGTGCCGACCCGTTCCTTCATCTCGCGCGCAGCCTTGTTGGTAAAGGTCATGGCGACGATGTACTGGGCGCGAATGCCGCAGTTCTGAATCAAGTGCGCAATCTTGCGGGTGATCACGCTGGTCTTGCCGGAGCCTGCACCGGCGAGCACCAAAAGAGGGCCGCCGACGTAGCTCACGGCTTCTTGCTGCCGGGGATTGAGTCGGGACATACGGAATCAGGGAGTCGTTTGCGAAATGGGCCGGCATTTTAACAGGCTCAGCGAATTGTGCTGCTCTCTCCGACTTGTGACGCAACACGCTATCTATATTTGCCGGTTTTGATACTTTCACGCAGGATGCGTGAGGGATTCGCGTCTAATGTTCGTAATTCCAGATACAAAGGCCTCGCTTGATAACTGATGTCGTTTGGTCATTAGTTACTGGCGCGGCATAATGCCCGCCGCCTACATCATTGCAGAGTCTAGGGAGCTAGCTTGTCTACGCCTGTCGAACCCTTGCGTTTGCTGCTACTGGCCGAAGAGCCAGCGTGGGCAGCGTTGTTGCGCGAGTGTCTGGCTCCGATGGGGAGCTCGGCCGTGCTCATCAGCGCTCCGAGCTGGGAGTCGGTCAGCACTCTGTTCGACGACAACCGCAGCGCGGTATTGCTGACGATCCCGGCCCTTCAGCCAGCGCCGGGTCGTTGCAATTTGCCGACGGTGTTGCTGCTCGAACAAGAGCCGCTGTCGCCGCCCGATGGCGTGAGCGACTGGTTGGTGCGTGATCATCTCGACCCGGGCATGTTGCGCCGTTGCCTGCGCCATGTGCGTGAGCGCGGTGTACTGGAAAACACCCTGCAACGCCTGGCCGAGCAAGACCCGCTCACCGGCATCGCCAACCGCCAGGGTTTCCAGACCCTGCTGGCCGCGCGGCTGGCGGATAACGACGGTCGCGGCCTGGCCCTCGGTCACCTCGACCTCGACAATTTTCGTCACGCCAACGACGCCCTCGGTCATCAGGCGGGGGACCGGTTGATCCTGCAAGTGGTCGCGCGGCTGAAAAGCCAGCTTGAGGCCGGCGATCAACTGGCGCGTCTGGGCAGCGATGAGTTTGCCCTGCTGATCGACACCCGCCGCGCCCCTCAGCGCGCCGAGTGGATGGCCGAACGCATCACCGAAGCACTGGCCGAACCCTATTGGGTCGATGGCGAAAGCCTGTTGATCGGTTCAAGCCTTGGCATCGCCCATGCCCGGGCCCAAGCCGGTGCCGACCCGCTGATGTGGCATGCGCACATCGCCATGCAACAAGCCAAGAGCACACAGGGCTGCACCTTTCACATCTTCAACGAACGCATCAATCGCAATGCCCGCAGCATCGCAGACCTCGAAAGCGAGTTGCGCCGGGCTTTGCGCCGCGATGAGCTGGAACTGCACTACCAGCCACGGCTGAACCTTGAAGACGGGCAGATCGTCGGCCTCGAAGCCTTGGTGCGCTGGCGCCATGCGGAGCGCGGGCTGCTGCCGCCCAGCGAATTTGTGCCGCTGGCCGAGCAAAGCGGTTTGATCGTGCCGCTCGGTTATTGGGTCATCTCCCGGGCACTGCGGGACATGCAGGCCCTGCGCGAACTGGACCTGCCAGCGTTGCACATGGCGATCAACCTCTCGTTCCGGCAGTTCCAGGACAGCCAGTTACTCTCGACGCTGAGCCGCTTGATTACCGAGCGCGGCGTCGAGGCGCAATGGCTGGAATTCGAACTGACCGAAACCGCCGTCATGCGCCGCAGCGATCTGGTGAAGCAGACCATGGATGCCCTTGGGCGTCTGGGTGTGCGCTTCTCCCTGGACGACTTTGGCACGGGTTTCTCTTCCTTCGTGCACCTCAACAGCCTGCCGATTGCCTTGCTGAAGGTCGACAAGAGTTTTGTCGGTGGCATGGAAGAGCGCGAAGAGAATCGAAAACTGGTTCATGCAATGATCAACCTGGCGCACAACCTGAACCTGGAAGTGGTCGCCGAGGGCGTGGAAACACCCGAGCAGCTGGATTTGTTGCGCAGGTTTGGTTGTGATCAGGTGCAGGGGTATTTGATCAGCAAGCCGTTGCCGTTGGTGGATCTGGTTGAGTACTTGAGCTTTGGCAGTGGCCAGCAGGCCGCCCGGGAAGTCGTGAGCTAACACGAACCTTTTGTAGGAGCGAGCTTGCTCGCGATGGTGGGTCAGTCGATACCGATGCGCCTGGCACATCTTCGCGAGCAAGCTCGCTCCTACAAGGGGATCTCAGTCTGGCTGGGCCATCTGGAAATTTGCTTGCAAAGACGGCTCCCGCCGAATCATCCGCTTCATCTTCCACTCAAACGCCAGCGTCAGGCTCACCGCCGCACACGCCAACCCCAGCGCCAATCCCCACCAGACGCCCGTTGGCCCCCAGTGCAAATGGAAGGCCATCCACCAGGCGGCCGGCGCGCCAATCAACCAATAGCAGCCCAGTCCGACCAGAAACGTAGTCTTTGCATCCTTGAGCCCGCGAATGCAGCCCATGGCGATGGTTTGCGTGCCGTCGAACAGCTCGAACCATGCCGCCACCGCCAACAGGCTTACGGCCAGATTGATGACGTCGCGAAACGCCGGGTCGTTTTGATCGAGGAACAAACCGATCAACTGACTTGGCAGCAGCCAAAAGACCATGGCGAAGGCGAGCATCGACGCCGCCCCGAAAGCGATCCCGACCCGTCCGGCCAACCGCGCATCCAGTAGCTGCCCGGCGCCGTAGTGCTGGCCGATGCGCATGGTGATTGCATAGGAAATCCCCGCCGGCACCATGAACGCCACCGAGACGATTTGCAGGGCAATCTGATGGGCGCCCAGTTGCGTGCTGCCCATGGTGCCCATGCACAGCGCGGCGAACGCGAACAATCCGACCTCCACCGCGTAGGTGCCACCAATCGGCAGTCCCAGGCGCCACAGCTCCTTCAAATACTGCCGGTTGGGCCGCGACAGCCCCTGGCGCAACGGATAAACGTCGTAGGCCGGATGCCGACGGATGTGCCAGGCCAGCGCAAGGGCCATGCAGTTGGCGACAATGGCCGTTACCAGCCCGATGCCCATCAGGCCCAGTTTCGGCAGGCCAAACATACCGGTGATCAACGCATAGTTGAGCAGGAAGTTGGCAACCGTGCCGCCGAGGCTGATGACCATCACTGGCGTTGCCCGGCCGATGGCGCTGGTGAAACCGCGCAGGGCCATGAAGGTCAGGTAACCGGGCAGGGCGAATGGCAGGATCAGCAAAAATTGTCCGGCTGCGTGGACGTTGGTTTCGGTCTGGCCGAACATCAGCAACACCGGTTTAAGGTTCCACAGCAATAGCCCGGCCACCAACGCCATCAACCACGCCAGCCACAACCCGGCCTGGGTCAGCCGTGTGGCGCCGACGATGTCGCCGGCACCCTGACGGATCGCCACCAGGGTGCCGACCGCCGCAATGACGCCGATGCAGAAGATCGACACGAACGTGTAAGTCGCCGCGCCCAGGCCGCCGCCGGCCAGCGCCTCGGGGCTCAGGCGCGCCATCATCAAGGTGTCGGTGAGGACCATCAACATGTGCGCCAACTGCGAGGCAATCAACGGCCCCGCCAGCCGCAAGATGGCCCAGAGTTCAATACGCGCTGGATGCTGCATGGTCATCACGCTCGATTAACAAAGAGGACAGGAAAGTGTCGATTCTCGGCGCTTTGCGGGGTTTGCACAAAGGGATAAAAAGGATGGGTTGCATGATTAAAACTCATCCTGCGAAGTATCTGATAAGTTGGCGTCATTGCGCTGTAGGAGCCTTCCTTATGTCCCGTCGTCTTCCTCCGTTGTATGCCCTTCGAGCCTTCGAAGCGGCGGCGCGTCATAGCTCGTTTACCCGGGCCGCGGAAGAACTGTCGATCACGCAAAGTGCGGTCAGTCGGCACATTCGTACGCTCGAAGAGCATTTCGCCTGTCGGCTGTTTCATCGCAGTGGGCGCAACCTGCAACTGACCGAGTCGGCGCGGCTGATCCTGCCGGGTATTCGCGAAGGTTTCACCGCACTGGAGCGGGCCTGCAATACCTTGCGCGCCGAAGATGACATCCTGCGCATGAAGGCCCCGTCCACCCTGACCATGCGCTGGTTGCTGGCGCGTCTCAGCCGCTTTCGCCATTTGCAGCCGGGCAACGAGGTGCAGTTGACCAGCGCCTGGATGGACGTCGACTCGGTGGACTTCAACCATGAACCTTTCGACTGCGCTGTCATTCTCAGCAATGGAAACTTTCCGCCTGACTGGGAGGCGACTTTCCTGTTCCCCGAAGAACTGATTCCGGTGGGCGCGCCGAATCTTCTGAAGGATCAACCGTGGGACGTCGCCCGCCTGTGTTCCACCGAATTGCTGCACCCGACACCGGATCGTCGCGACTGGCGCAATTGGCTGGACCGCATGGGGCTGGCGGACCAGGTGTCACTCAAGGGCGGGCAGGTGTTCGACACGCTGGAGCTCGGCATGATTGCCGCCGCACGGGGTTATGGGGTGTCGATGGGGGATTTGTTGATGGTGGCCGAGGATGTGGCCCAGGGGCGTCTGAGCTTGCCGTGGCCGACCGCCGTCGCCAGTGGTGAGAGTTATTACCTCGTCTGGCCGAAAACGCGCCCGGGAGGTGAACGTTTGCGCCGTCTCAGCGATTTCCTGCAAAGCGAGGTCCGGGCCATGGAATTGCCGGCCGTCGAACACTTGAGCTGAATCGCCGATCCAATGTGGGAGCGAGCCTGCTCGCGAAGGGGACAACTCGATTACGACACTTATTGAGTCGCCGGCCGATACTGCAACGCCTCTGCCAGATGCTCACGGGTAATGCCATCGACCTGCTCAAGGTCCGCCAGGGTGCGCGCAACCTTCAACAGTCGATGGGCGGACCTTAGCGACAACGTCAACCGTTCACACGCTGTCTCCAGCCAGGTTTCGTCGACTGTGGATAACTTGCAATGCTTGCGCAGGCCCGGCAGATCAAGGAAGGCGTTGGCACAGCCTTGGCGTTTGTGTTGCCGCTCCCTGGCGTCGGCAACCAGAACGGCGGCGGTAGTGGTGTTGTCGCCGGGTATGACAGTCGGATTGAGGGCCGTGGCTTCGCGGGCAACGGTCAGGTGCAGGTCGATTCGATCGAGCAACGGGCCGGAAAGTTTGTTGCGGTAGCGCTGGACCATGTCCGGGGTGCAGGAGCAACGACCACTCGGGTCGCCAAGGTATCCACAGGGGCAGGGATTCATCGCTGCAACCAGTTGAAACCGGGCCGGGAAACGTACGCGATCCTTGGCGCGGGATATCACAATATGACCGGACTCCATTGGCTCCCTCAATACCTCCAGGACCCTGCGATCAAATTCTGGAAGCTCATCGAGAAACAGCACGCCATGGTGGGCGAGGGTGATTTCTCCGGGTTGGGGTTTCGAGCCGCCACCTACCAGTGCCGGCCCCGATGCCGAGTGGTGCGGTTGTCTGAAGGGGCGCTGTGGCCAGTGACTCAAGGGCACGCAGCTGACCACCGACTTGATCGCTGCAACCTCCAGCGCTTCGCTTTCGGCCAGTGGTGGTAAAAGCCCGGGAAGTCGACTCGCCAGCAGGGTTTTTCCGGTTCCCGGTGGTCCACTGAACAACAGGTTATGAGCGCCTGCTGCCGCAATCAGCAAGGCCCGTTTCGCCGAAAGTTGCCCCTGCACTTCATTCAAATCGGGGTAGGGCATGCTGGCATGCATCAACCCATCTGAAACATAAGGCTCGATGGGCGTATGGCCATTGAAATGCGCAACGGCTTCCAGCAGATGATCCACCGCAATGACCTTCAAGCCCGAGGCCAGACAAGCCTCCTCGGCATTCGCCCGAGGCACCATCAACGACCGCCCGGCCTTGCGCGCTGCCAGGGCGGCCGGCAACACACCCCTCACGGCACGTACCGCGCCCGAAAGCGCCAATTCTCCCAGGCATTCCACATCATCCAGCGTCAACGTCGGCACCTGCACACTGGCCGAAAGAATTCCCAAGGCAATCGCCAAATCGAACCGCCCGCCATCCTTTGGCAAATCAGCCGGAGCGAGATTCAACGTGATCCGCCGTGCTGGAAATTGCAGCCCTGAATTGATGATCGCGCTACGCACCCGATCCTTGCTTTCCTTCACCGCTGCTTCGGGCAGACCGACCATGGTCAGCGACGGCAAACCGTTGGCCAGATGGACTTCTACGGTAACGGCGGGCGCATCCACGCCAATTTGGGCGCGGCTATGGACGATGGAGAGGGACATGGTCGTTCCTTGAGCTTTACGGGAGCCGCTTCCTGCGGTCTTTTGAAGGGTAGTCGTGGAGTCTGAATTGAGCGCGGTTGGAGATGAGGGAAACCTTCGCAGGATGTTGCTGGAATGCACGATCTGTAGCAGCTGGCGCAGCCTGCGTTCGGCTGCGCAGCAGTCGTGAAACCGGCTGGCAAAGTCTGTCTGACGCACCGCGTGCTTTGATTTTGCGACTGCTGCGCAGCCGAACGCAGCCTTCGGCAGCTGCTACAAAGGTTGCGTCGGATTCTGTTGATTACAGCGACTGTATGGCCCGCGAAGCACGCTTCCACCACGGTGCATGACGCTCTCTTCGTGGTTGCTCTCTATCCGGTAATACGTGCGGAACATCCTGCAACCGAATCCACGGCTGGTTATTCCAATGCAGCAAACTCAACGACATCTCTGGCCAATTCAACAGGCTCAGTATTGGCCGTTCGGTTGAGGTGGGTTGTTCAGCGTCTCTGAGGGCAGGGACTACGTCGTGGGTCAGCCATTCGCGCAGGCCTCGGTATTCCGGGCAGTAATGATAAACCAACAATGCGTAGACGCCGGATTCGCTGATCAGCAGGGTGTTTTCGATGCTGCCGTGGATGAGCATTCGTGCGGTTTGGCGTTGGTCGGGGTCGAGTTTTCGGACGGCGCGTTCGTCGAGGAAGAGGCGGAGCAGTCGGCCGAGGTCGCGGGCGCTGAACCAGGGTTGGTTTTCAAGGAGGAGGGCGTGGAGGTGGAGTTTGTGGCGGGTGAAGACGTGAGGAGTTAGATAAGTGTCATCGCAATTCATTGATACAGCTCCTTTTGCCAAGAGGGCTGCCGGCAATCGTCGCCAAACAATTGGGTGGCAGCTGTACGCGGGTTGGCGAACCGGAGCAAAAGGAACCCGGCAGACCCGAAGGTCTCCCACGCACAACCGCCATGACTCGAGGATGGTCGTCGTGCTCCTTAAGCTTCCGGGTCGCCAAACCCAGTGCTGAATATTCAGCTGGGGGTGAGCTTAGGAACCGGGGCTTTGCGGCGCAATCGGACGGCGGTGGTTTTGTTGTAGGACGTTGCCGGGATTATTGCGAGGTTTTAGATCAAAAGTTCGCAGCCTGCGGCAGCTCCTACAGGGGTGGTCTGCGACCCCATTCGCGGGCAAGCCCGCTCCCACAGGGGATCGCATTTCACAGTGGGGCGGTGTGTTACTCGGCAGGCGGATTCAGCTTCGCTTCCAACTCCGCGACCTTCGCCTCAAGACTTTCCAACCGTGCCCGAGTCCGCGCCAGCACAACCATCTGACTATCAAACTCTTCCCGGCTCACCAGATCCAGTTTGCTGAAACCGCTCTGCAACAACGCCTTGAACTGGCTTTCGATTTCGCTTTTCGGCAGTGGGGTTTCGCCGCTGAAGAGGCGAGAAGCGGTGCCCGTCAGGGCGTCGAGGAAGTCTTTGGGTGCGAGCATGGGAAATGTCCTGGAAACAATGGCGGGCAGTGTATCACGCAGTGTCTATAGTCATTTCCGCAGGCCGCAGGCGCACGCTTTTCGCGCATGGGGACGGACGGCATCGCACCGTTGTTGTGCGTAAGGCGGCGAGCGTTGCAGCCAAGTGGCGGGTATCTGCGCCCAAGGTATTGAAAACAGGGGGTTTTGTGGAGATGGCAAGCTTTCTGCTTAGTCTCTGGTGACCCATGCACTAATGCAGTCGCTGTGACGAATGCGGTGCGCCAAGCGAAACGGGGGAAGAGTTTCGTACGGAGTGGTTAGCAGGCGTCGGACGGGCAGGTAAGGCCGACGATGCGTTACAAAGCCAGGCACTGCGCTTAGACTTGAGACGGGTTTGTTTTCCTGGGGCAAGTCCACCAATTCGGGAGAGAGTTTTCATGAAGCTAGTCACTGCCATCATCAAGCCGTTCAAACTGGACGACGTACGCGAGTCGCTGTCCGAGATCGGCGTGCAGGGCATTACCGTTACTGAAGTCAAAGGCTTCGGTCGGCAGAAGGGTCACACCGAGCTGTATCGCGGCGCGGAATACGTGGTCGATTTCCTGCCTAAGGTGAAGATCGATGTCGCCATTGACGACAAGGATCTTGACCGGGTTATCGAGGCGATAACCAAGGCAGCCAATACCGGCAAGATTGGTGACGGCAAGATCTTCGTGGTCAATCTGGAACAGGCGATTCGCATCCGTACCGGCGAAACCGATACCGACGCAATCTAAGCCGCCACAAACCCAACGCCCCAGGAGAAAACAATATGACTCTGCGTAAATTCGCAGGGCTTGGAGCCCTGTTGTCCATCGTAATGCCCGGCCTGGCTATGGCGGCAGATCCGGTGGCGCCTCCAGTCCTCAACTCCGGCGATACCGCCTGGATGTTGATCTCTACTGCCCTCGTGCTGTTCATGACCATTCCCGGCCTCGCGCTGTTTTACGGCGGTATGGTTCGCTCCAAAAACGTTCTTTCCGTGATGATGCAGTGCTTCGCCATTACCGGTCTGGTCACCATCCTGTGGTTCATTTATGGCTACAGCATGGCGTTTGACACCACGGGGATGGAAGTCAACGTCGTCAACCTCAACTCCTTTGTCGGCAGCTTCGCCAAGGCCTTCCTCGCCGGCATCACGCCTGCCAGTATTACCGGGCCTGCGGCGCTGTTCCCTGAGGCGGTGTTCGTCACCTATCAGATGACCTTTGCGATCATCACCCCGGCGCTGATCGTCGGTGCGTTCGCTGAGCGGATGAAGTTCTCCGCGATGCTGGTGTTCACAGGTCTCTGGCTCACGCTGGTTTACGCGCCGATCGCGCATATGGTCTGGAGCGGTCCGGGTTCGCTGTTGGGCGACTGGGGCGTGCTCGACTTCGCGGGCGGCACCGTGGTGCACATCAACGCCGGTGTGGCCGGTCTGATTGCCGCGCTGGTATTGGGCAAGCGCAAAGGCTTCCCGACCACGCCGATGGCACCGCACAACCTCGGTTATACCCTGATGGGTGCCGCAATGTTGTGGGTCGGCTGGTTCGGCTTCAATGCCGGTTCCGCCGCTGCGGCCAACGGCACTGCCGGTATGGCGATGCTGGTCACCCAGATCGCAACCGCCGCCGCTGCACTGGGCTGGATGTTCGCCGAGTGGATCACTCACGGCAAACCTAGCGCACTGGGTATTGCTTCGGGTGTGGTCGCCGGTCTGGTTGCAATCACTCCGGCCGCTGGCACCGTAGGCCCGATGGGCTCTCTGGTGATTGGCCTGGCAGCGGGTGTGGTGTGCTTCTTCTGCGCCACCACGCTGAAACGCAAACTGGGCTATGACGACTCCCTGGACGCCTTCGGCGTACACGGCATCGGCGGTATTCTCGGCGCGATCCTGACCGGTGTGTTCGCGGCACCGTCCCTGGGTGGCTTCGGCACCGTTACCGACATCGCCGCACAAGTCTGGATTCAATGCAAAGGTGTGGGCTTCACGGTGATCTACACCGCAATCGTCACCTTCATCATTCTCAAGGTCCTGGACGCTGTCATGGGCCTGCGTATCACGGAAGAAGAAGAGGCTGTCGGCATCGACCTGGCACTTCATAACGAACGCGGCTACAACTTGTAAGACGCGCATAAAAAACTTGCCCGGCTTGCCGGGCATTTTTTTGTCCGGAATTTGTCAGTGAAGAAGCAGCTGAAAGGTTTTTTTCTTACAGCTTTGGCCGTGTTTACGGCGGACGTTTTTCTGCGGCCAATGGCTTACGTGATGGAAGGAATATTAGGGCCTTTGTTTTTTCCCAGAGCGCGCTAGAATGCGCCCCGAACGTGCGGAGAACTGTATGTGGCAACAGACTCTGATTACCCTGCGGGCGAGGCCCCGGGGCTTTCATCTGGTAACGGACGAGTTACTCGCTGGCCTGCCTGAACTCAAGGCGTGTCGGGTCGGTCTGTTGCATTTGTGGCTACAGCATACCTCGGCGTCGTTGACCATCAACGAGAACGCCGATCCGGCGGTACGTCGCGACTTCGAACGATTTTTCAATCGTCTGATCCCACAAGGAGCAGACGGCTATGAGCATAACGACGAAGGCCTGGACGACCTCCCGGCGCACTTCAAGGCCAGCGTGCTTGGCTGTCAGCTCAGTTTGCCGATTACGGCAGGCCGATTGGCGTTAGGGACCTGGCAAGGTGTTTATCTGGGCGAGCACCGTGATTCTGGCGGTGCCCGTAAAGTCCTCGCCACCGTGCACGGTGAAGAGGCATAAGCCGTTGGTCACCAATGGCGGTTGAATTTTTTCCGGCGGCCGTCGACAGACGGCGAAGCTGGGCTATAACTAATCTGCTTTTCGCAAGTCATGAGGTAGAACATGAGCGACGATGATCTGGAAAACGACGACCTCGAAGTAGGCGACGACGACGAAACCGAAGAAGGTCTGGAAGCAGCGGTGGAAGACGTCGCTGAAGACGACGGCGGTGATACGCCCGTTCCGACCGCCAAAGGCAAGGCCAAGGCAGCGGTATCGGTCGATGAGCTGCCGAGCGTCGAAGCGAAAAACAAGGAGCGTGATGCTCTGGCGCGGGCTATGGAAGAGTTCCTGGCCAAGGGCGGCAAGGTGCAGGAAGTGGAGGCCAACGTGGTCGCCGATCCTCCCAAGAAGCCTGACAACAAGTACGGCAGTCGGCCTATCTAAGCGTCTGCTACTTGCTTGCTGAAAAAGCCCGCCGTCGCTGCGGGCTTTTTCATGGGAGCAAGATCAAAAGATCGCAGCCTTCGGCAGCTCCTACAGGAAATCCCATGTAGGAGCTGCCGAAGGTTCGGGCCGCGTTCGGACGATCTTTTCAGAAACGCCTCAAATCCTGGCCGAGTTCCACCGCGCCAACAACGCCGGCAACTCCGTCAAGCTGCGAATCTCGGCATCCGGTGCCTTCTGCGCTTCCCACATTTTGCCCGCCGGGTTAAACCAGATCGCCCGCAACCCTGCCTGCTGGGCGCCGGCAATGTCATCACCCGGATGATCGCCAATATGCACCGCTGTCTGGGCGGTAGCGCCACCCCGCTGCAACGCCTCATGAAACAGTCGCGCGTCCGGTTTGGCGATGCCGATGTCTTCAGCGCACAAGGCAAATCTGAAGTAATCCGCCAGGCCCAGCCGACGCACATCGGCATTGCCGTTGGTCACCACGCCGAGGGCATAGTGCTTGGCCAGAATCTCCAGCGTCGGCTCGACGTCAGGAAATACTTCGATCTGATGTCGCGCATGCAGGAACACTTCAAAGCTCTGATCGGCCAGGTCTGAAGCCTGGCGATGGTTATAGCCAGCCTCTTCCAGTGCATGGAACAGCACCCGTCGGCGCAAGGCACTGATGCGATGTTTGAGCCCCGGTTCACTGCTCAGGACCCGCTCACGAATGGTCCACAAATGTTCCACCGGGACCGAGCCAAGGTTCGGTGCATGCTCGGTCAGCCATTCGCGCAAAACGGCTTCGGCGCTGGCGATCACCGGGGCGGTGTCCCACAGGGTGTCGTCGAGGTCGAAGGTGATCAATTGGATGGTCATGAATCATCGCCCTTAATGCGTTTGGCCCGTGGATGGGCACTGTCGTAGACCGTCGCCAGGTGCTGGAAGTCCAGGTGGGTGTAGATCTGGGTGGTCTTGATGTCCGAGTGTCCGAGCAACTCCTGCACCGCCCGAAGGTCCTGGGAGGACTCCAGCAAGTGGCTGGCAAAGGAGTGTCGCAACATGTGTGGATGCAGATTTTGTCCCAGCTCGCGTTCGCCGGCAGCCTTGACCCGCACCTGAATCGCCCGAGGGCCCAGGCGCCGGCCTTGCTGGCTAACGAACACGGCGTCGTCCGCGGGGTGGGTCATGGCGCGTAGCGGTAACCACAACTCCAGTGCTTCGCGGGCCTTTTTACCCACGGGTAAAAGACGGGTCTTACTGCCTTTACCGAGCACTTGAACCATGCCGTCTGCCAGGTCCAGTTGATCGAGATTGAGCCCGGTCAGCTCCGACAACCGCAATCCGGAGGAATAGAACAGCTCGAGAATCGCCTGATCCCGACGCGCCAGAAAATCATCCTCCACCGCACCTTCAAGCAATTGCAGTGCGCGATCGGTGTCGAGGGTTTTCGGCAGGCGGCGTTCGCCCTTGGGCGGCGCCAGGCCGTTGGCCGGGTCGTGATCGCAGAGACCTTCGCGGTTCAGATAGTGATAAAGCCCACGCACCGCCGACAGTAGCCGCGCCAGGCTGCGGGACGATTGGCCCTGTGAATGCAGGCGCGCGATCAGGCTGCGCAGGCGCTGGATGTCTAGCGCGGCCCAGCTGTCGATGTTCTGTTTGACACACCAGCCCAGCACTTTGTCGAGGTCGTGGCGGTAGGCGTACAGCGTGTGAGGCGACACCTGCCGCTCACTGCGCAGGTGTTCGCAGTAAGCGTCCAGTTGTCGTTCCACGATCAGCGCACCGAGCGTAGGGAATTGTTGACCCGTGGCAAGACGCGGCCCATGACTTCGGCGATGTAGCTCAGGAACAGTGTGCCCACCGAACTCTTGTAGTGTTGCGGGTCGCGGCTGGCGATGGCCAGGACGCCGTGGATGCCCTGGTAGCTGATGGCGACGACGGCGGTGGAACCGATCTGCTTGCGCTGCTCTTCGCCGAACAGGAAGTCCAGCTCGTGCTCACGCAGGCTGCCGCTGACGCTTTTTTCTTCCGAGAGCAGGCCGCCAATGGCCGTTTGTGCGTCGGCATGCGTCACCCAGCGGCCTACTGGCATCGGGTTGTCGCCCAGCAGGATCAGGCTCACAAAGGGCACCTGAAAATCCTGGCGCAGGCTGTCTTCGACGCTGATCACCACGTCGTCCAGGCTGGTGGCATCCATCAGCGCGAGAATCAGGCGGCGGGTCTTGTCGAAGAGACGGTCGTTGTCGCGGGCCACGTCCATCAAGTGCGAGAGGCGATGACGCAACTCGATGTTGCGGTCGCGCAGGAGGGTCATCTGGCGCTCGACCAGCGAAATGGTGTCACCACGCTGGTGCGGAATACGCAGGGCCGGGAGCAGCTCTTCGTGCTCGACGAAAAAATCCGGATGCGCCTCCAGGTACGCGGCAATCGCCGCCGCCTCCGGGCTTTCGGACGGTGATTCGTCGGGCTGTCGGGCGGGTACCTGAGGCTTATCTGTCATGGATTTCGCTCACTCAAAGACGCACTTGTCCTTCGTATACGCGGACTGCCGGGCCGGTCATCATGACCGGTTGGCCAGGGCCTGCCCATTCAATGGACAGGCGCCCGCCGGGCAGGTCGATCAATAGCGGCGAATCCATCCACCCCTGGCTGATCGCGGCCACCGCGGCCGCACAGGCGCCGGTTCCGCAGGCCTGGGTTTCCCCGGCCCCGCGCTCCCAGACGCGCAACTGCGCGCGGTTCCGGTCGATGACCTGGAGAAAGCCGACATTGACCCGCGCCGGGAAGCGCGGGTGATGTTCGATTTTCGGCCCCAGTTCATGCACCGGTGCATTGTTGATGTCACTGACCCGTAGCACGGCATGAGGGTTACCCATGGACACGGCGGCCAGGTCAACCATGGCGCCGTCGACGTCGACCTGATAGCTCAACGCCTGCTCCGGCGCCTGGAAGGGGATATCGGCCGGCACCAGGCGCGGTGCACCCATATTGACACCGATCTGGCCGTCGCTGCGGATATCCAGTTCGATGATGCCGCTTTTGGTCTCGACGCGGATCTGCCGTTTTGCGGTCAGACGCTTGTCGAGTACGAAGCGGGCGAAGCAGCGCGCACCATTGCCGCACTGTTCCACTTCTGAGCCGTCGGCGTTGAAGATCCGATAGCGGAAGTCCACGTCCGGGTTGCTCGGCGCTTCGACGATCAGCAACTGGTCGAAACCGATGCCGGTGTGCCGATCGCCCCATTGCTTGGCGTGCTTGGGCAGAATGTGCGCGTGCTGGCTGACCAGGTCGAGGACCATGAAGTCATTACCCAGGCCGTGCATCTTGGTAAAACGCAGCAGCATGGTTTTACTCCGGCAGCAGGCTTTCGCCAGCAAACAACTCGGCTACCGTCTCACGGCGACGCACTTCAACTGCCTGATGACCGTCCACCAACACTTCGGCGGCGCGGCCGCGGGTGTTGTAGTTGGAACTCATGACAAACCCATAGGCGCCGGCCGAATGCACGGCCAGCAGGTCACCTTCTTCCAGGGCCAGCTGACGATCCTTGGCCAGGAAGTCGCCGGTTTCGCAGATCGGCCCGACGATGTCGTAAGCGCGAGCTGCGGTCGCGCGCGGGCGCACGGCGGTGACGTCCATCCAGGCTTGATACAGTGCCGGGCGGATCAGGTCGTTCATGGCGGCGTCGACGATGGCAAAGTCTTTGTGTTCGGTGTGCTTGAGGTACTCGACCTGAGTCAGCAACACGCCGGCGTTGGCGACGATGAAACGGCCTGGCTCGAACACCAGCGCCAGTTCACGACCGTCGAGACGCTCGCGTACGGCTTTGATGTAGTCGGCAGCCAATGGCGGCTCTTCATCGCGATAACGCACGCCCAAACCACCACCGAGATCGATGTGGCGCAGGTAAATGCCGCAATCGCCGAGGCGGTCGACCAGACCTAGCAGGCGGTCGAGGGCATCAATGAACGGTGGCAGCGTGGTCAGTTGCGAACCGATGTGGCAATCGACGCCGACCACTTCCAGGTTCGGTAGCTGCGCGGCACGGATGTACACGTCTTCGGCGTCGGCGATGGCGATGCCGAACTTGTTCTCTTTCAGGCCGGTGGAGATGTACGGGTGAGTGCCGGCATCGACGTCCGGGTTCACGCGCAGCGAGATCGGTGCGCGAACGCCTAGCTCGGCGGCGACGACTTGCAGGCGTTCGAGTTCGTCGGTGGATTCGACGTTGAAGCAATGCACGCCGACTTCCAGGGCGCGACGCATGTCGTCACGGGTCTTGCCGACCCCGGAGAACACGATCTTGTCGGCGCTGCCGCCAGCGGCCAAAACGCGTTCCAGCTCACCACGGGAGACGATGTCGAAACCGGCGCCAAGACGGGCCAGGACATTCAGTACACCCAGGTTGGAGTTGGCTTTGACTGCAAAGCAAACCAGGTGCGGCATGCCGGCCAGCGCATCGGCGTAAGCCAGGTACTGGGCTTCGATGTGGGCGCGGGAGTAGACGTAGGTCGGCGTGCCAAAACGTTCGGCAATGGCGGACAGGGCAACACCTTCCGCGAACAGCTCGCCGTCACGGTAGTTAAAAGCGTCCATGGCGTTCCCTTATTGGTAGACGTCGTGCTTGTGTGCTTTCGAAGGAGATTGCTGCGACGCCTTGGCCTGCTCGGCAGGATCCTGGCTGTCGTCGGGCAGGTACAGCGGGCCTTTTTGACCACAGGCCGACACTAGGCAGGCAACCGCGACGAGCGCAGCAAGGGAAGAGATCAGGCGCTTCATGGCGAAATCCTTGAAAATGCGTTAATTGCGCCGGAGTATACCGGCCACCCGGCAGCTTGCCTATGCGACGCGGCTCCCGTCCGGCGGGGCTTTGTGGCGAGGGGATTTATCCCCGTTCGGCTGCGCAGCAGTCGCAAGCATTCACGCTTAACCTTGAACTGCTGGGGCTGCTGCGCAACCCAACGGGGATAAATCCCCTCACCACAAAGGCCCGCTCCCACAGGTACAGCGTTTGATGTACCTAAATCGGTCCTTGATCGTTATCCTTTGCAATCACCGGGGCTCGCCCGTATCTTGCGGCGCTTGAGCGTGAGTAGACACTTTTTGAGGTTCCCGCAATGAGTTTGACTGAAGCCCGTTTTCACGATCTGGTCGATGCCACCCAGCAGACGCTGGAGGATATTTTTGACGAGAGTGACCTGGATATCGATCTGGAGAGCTCGGCCGGTGTGCTCACCGTCAAGTTCGAAAACGGCAGCCAGTTGATCTTCAGCCGTCAGGAGCCGCTGCGTCAGTTGTGGCTGGCGGCAGTGTCCGGCGGTTTCCACTTCGACTATGACGAAGAGAGCGAACGCTGGATGTGCGACAAGAGCGAAGAGCAACTGGGCGAAATGCTAGAGCGCATCGTCAAGCAGCAAGCCGGTGCTGATTTCGATTTCGAAGGCCTGTGAGACCGTGACTCAGCCTGTACCTGTTCGTCCGCCCAAGCCGCTCTACAGCAATGTCAGCCCGGCGGTGCCTTCGCCGTGCAGCGGCGTTTGTCGGCTGGATGAGCAAAAGGTTTGCCTGGGGTGTTTTCGCCATGTCGAAGACATCCGCGAATGGCGCTCGGCGGACGATGAGCGCCGCCGGGTCATCTGTGCCCAGGCCTCGAATCGCAAAGCCACCACCAATTCTGTGTAGGAGCTGCCGAAGGCTCGGGCCGCGTTCGGACGATCTTTTGATCTTTTGATCTTTTGATCTTCTGGCGGCGCGGCTCGTAAAGATCAAAAGATCGCAGCCTGCGGCAGCTCCTACAGGGATCGCGCACAGAAGATCGTGTAAAGGGGGCGTGTACAGGGATCGTGCAGACCGTCCGGTGCTGACTTGTATATTTATTGAGCTGTGATAGTGTCCGGAAACGCCTCAACCCATCGAGGCTCGTGAAAACCCCGCCTTTTTCTGGCGGGGTTTTGCTTTTTCTGTGCAGAAGAAAGGAGTCTGCCTCAATCATGACCGCACCTTCCATCACCCTTACTCGACTGGACGTTCAACGTCTGGAGCGCCTGATTGACAGCCTGGATGACACGTTGCCGGGCGTGATCGCGCTGCAAACCGAACTGGACCGCGCCGATACCCTGGTCAGTCACGAAGACGTGCCGGCCGATGTCGTGACCATGAATTCCCGTGTGCATTGCCGCGAAGAGAGCAGTGGCAAGGACTATCACCTGACGTTGGTTTACCCGAAGGACGCCAACGCCGACGAAGGCAAGATCTCCATTCTGGCACCGGTCGGCAGCGCGCTGCTCGGCCTCAAAGTGGGTCAGCACATCGACTGGCCCGCACCGGGCGGCAAAACCCTGAAGCTGACCCTGCTGGAAGTCGAATCGCAGCCGGCCAATGGCGGCGCTTTTCCGGAATAAAACGCCTCAGACCTGCTCGAGCGCCTCGTTCAATGCGCGCTCCAGGTCAGCTTTGTAGCGCAGGTATAAATTGCTTGAACTCGGCCCATCACCGAGCAAACCAGACAGGTCCAGGTCGGTGATGTAGCAGCGGTAGCGCTCAGTCTCGCGGCGCTGCTCGACGATTTCCCGGGCGACCACGCTGAACAGCTGGTCACCATGTTCCAACTCTGAAAATTCCCGCTGATTGCAATACAACGTGACCTGCACTTTACCCGGCTGGGCTTTGCCGACGATCGCCTGCACGTCGTAAAACGGTTTGTTGATCGGGGATTGCGGCGCCGGCCGGGCTTCGACCCGGCGCGCTCGACCCGGACCTGAAGGCAGCAGTTGGTAATACAGCGTTTCCAGGCTCAAAGGTTGTGCGGCGTCCATCGGCAGTAGGGCATCGCGCCGGTACTGGATCGATTGCAGGAAGCGTTGTAACGGCACCAACAGGCTTTGTTCGTCGTGGTAGGGCAGCCGCTGCTGCCACAAGGCGTTGAACTCATCGAGTACATACAGATCGGCGAGGCCTTCGTTGATCCGGTAGAACACCTGAATACAGTCCGTCCGGCCCATCGGCAGAATCAGCGCCAGGTCATGCTCTTCCAGCGCCTTTGGGTCCAGGTGCAGCGGGCTGTAGCTCACCCGTTCTGCGCCCAGGTAATCGAGTAGCGCAGGCAGCGTGGCGAGGGCAACGTGATTGACCTGCCCGGGCACCAGCTCCAGCACGTGATAGTGCTGCTGGACCTGAATCAGGTAGCGATGATTGAGTTTGCTCAGCAGCAGGTTTTGCGCGGTGTCGAGGATTTCCTCGACCCGCTGGGCGATGAACTGCGCACGGTTGTGGCAGAAGCAGCGCACACGCAATTTTGGCGGCTGCGCTGTGGCTGGCAGGTTGTTGAGGTAATCTCGCACGCAGTCGAGCAAGGCGTGGCGGCCATCGAAGCGGTTGACCAGCACCTCGTTCCAGCTATTGAGCGTGACCTGGTCCAGTGTCAGCACCAGATTTTCCCTGACGCCTGCGTAGCTCAGGGAGTCGGTGCGCTCGGTGGTCATCAGAATGTTCAGGTCGCGGTGGTGCTTGAGCGGATCAATGCCGACGTTAACCAGAATCAGCACTTCACTTGGCGCACTGGCGCGCAATAGCGGTTCTTCGGCTACGGTGGGCAGCGGCAGCGCGATGCTCTGTTGCAGGCTGCCGAGCAGGTTGAACAGCTCGAACTCGCTCAGGTCGCTGGTGCCCGGATGCAAGGCCAGTCGGGTGCTGCTGTCGATCACGCCGTTGCGGTGACACCAGGCCAACAACTCCAATAATTGGCGGCTGCGTTTGATCGGGGCGAAATGCTCCCACTCCTGGGCCGTCAGGCTGCCGTTGTACAAACCCCATTGGGCTTGCCCCGATTCTTTCTTGTTCGGCGCCTGCACCAGCGTCAGTGTGTCTTCGGCCAGGTCCGGGGCGATGCCCGGGTTGATGAACTCGACCTTGTTGGCCTTGCGCTCGAAGGCCGCGTACAGCCGCCGACCCAGGACGTTCAGGTCGCGTTTGTTGATCAAGCTGACGGTTTGTTCGCTGCGGGCGAACTGAGTCAGGAAGCGGTAGCTGTAATTCAGCTCGTTGACCAAGGCCCGCCGTTCAGCGCTGACCTGACGCACTTTCCACTGGCTGCGGCTGTCGAGCAAGGCCAGCTGACGCTGATCCCACTGCCACTCGTGGCTCAGGCGTTCAAGCAGCGAGCGTTGCCAACTTTGAGTGCGACTGCTGCTGCCGGTCAGCTTGCGATTGACCTTCAGGTACAGCGCCCGACGCACCAGTTCCAGACGTTCTGGCTCGCCACGGGCGGTGAGGTATTCCTCGATGCGCCGGTAGACCACGACGTAAGGGTCCAGCTCGTCGAGGTCGAGCTGATTGGCGAACACGGCTTGCTTGAAACGCAGGCTCAGGCAGTGAACCCTCGGGTGTTCGCTGGCGTAGACCTCGGTCAGCAGCAGCTTGAGCACCGATTTATAGGGGGACTCGATGCCCTTGAACAGTTGCCAGAGCCCGGCGCCGACGAATTCGCCAGGGGGGATATAGGCCAGGTGCCCCAGGTCCAGGGTTTCATCGGCGCGGATAAAGCGCTTGGAAATCAGCGTGTGGGTGTAGCGGTCGTAGCTTGCCTCTTCGTAGACCGGCACCAGCCACCAGATCGGGGTGCGCCCGGCCAGCCAGATCGCGGTGCGATAAAATTCGTCCAGCAGCAGGTAGTGCTGGGTGGTGCCGCAATCTTCTGAACTCAATTGTGTATCGCGTTCGCCGCGCACGAAACGGGTCGGATCGATCAGGAAGAAGTGTGCCTCGGCACCTTGGCTGGCAGCCCAGGTCTCGAGCAGCTGGCATTTTTTGCGCAGCTCGGCGAGATCGTTTTCGCTCAGGTCCGGACCGTGACAAACCCATACGTCCATGTCGCTCTGATCGGCCTGAGCCAGGGTGCCGAGGCTCCCCATCAGGAACAGGCCGTGAATGGGGCGCGGCGGATTGCTGCCATGACGTGGCTTGTAGGAAAACGAGCGAGTCAGGCGCTGAGCTTCGGCGAGGGTGTTGGCGTCGGGCTCGAAGTTCGACAGCCCGGCCGGTGTACTGCCCGAAACGTAGCCCGGCAGCAGTGGATGATTGACGTGGAAAAACAGCGGCAGCAGGGTCAATACCCCTTGCTGGCGGGACGACAGGCCTTCCATGGCGCGCGCCATCCGGCCCTCGTTGAGCGTCAGAAAACGTGCACGCAGTTGATTCAGAACCTTGCGGTCTATTCCCTCGGCCAGATCGGGGCGGATTTCATGGGTGCGGGTCATGTCAGCTCAAACCGGCTCGCAGGGCTCGGACGTGGAAGGTCACAGGGTGAGGGGCAGTTTAGCGCCTCGGCCCCGGGACTTTTAAGCTGATTTTGTTTTTCTGGCGTCAGATTTCTATCGCGGGGCGACACGGCAGATAACAGAGTGTGCCCGCGGAAATCCCGTGGCAGGGGTTTCCGTGGGCGAAACGATAATGCTCAGGCTGTTTCCTGGACGCTCAGAATGGTGAGAACGGTTTGCACATTTTGCGCGGCGTCACGGCCCAGGCTGGTCAGATAACCACCATCGGGCTGGTCGATCAGTTCTTTTTCGTACAGGCGTTTGGCAGCGGCAATGGCTTTCGGAGCAGCGGTCTGATGAATTTTCAAACCTTCCTGGGAACTGTCCAGGTTGAAGAGCGCGAGGATTTCCAGTTCGGCAACCAACTCAGGGGTAAGCGACATAAGGACTCCAGACTTTCTAGGAATTGGACGACAGCGCCCCTAAGGTGAGCTCACTTGTGCGGCATGTCCAGTGCTCGCGACAGGGTTTTTCGCCTCGGGCGACATTCCCCGGTAACGGAGTGTTGTAGGAGCGAGCTTGCTCGCGAAAATCGTTAACGATCATGCGGGGCATCTGATTTCCCGCAGCGACCTTGAGTTTTTCGCGAGCAAGCTCGCTCCTACAGGGGGGCGGGCTTACTTCTTTTCCGGTGGCAGCTCTGGCAGTGCACGCAGCGCGGTTTCATACCATTCGGTGTTGAACGCGCGGTCTTCTTCGAGGATTGCGTCGATTTCTACCGCCAAAACGTGGGCCATCAGGTTGAGGATTTCTTCCCGTTCGTAGCCCACCAGCGTCAACTTGTTGAACGTCGCCTTGGCGGCTGGCGGGTTGTCGCTTTCAATCTGGTTTTCGATGGCTTCGATCAGGGTGTTTTCGGTAAATTCTTCTTCGTCGCTATCGATGTCGGTTGGCTCGCTCATGGCAGGCTCCTAAAGTTAAGGCAGCCAGTTTACCTGCATTCAGCACTGTGATGCTGCTGGCAAGAATCGCCTTTGCGTTCTATAAAACAGGACTGCCAACCCCGCACGGCCTGGAGGCTTTATGATGCTCAAGCTTTATGGATTTCCCGTCAGTAACTACTACAACATGGTGAAACTGGCGTTGCTCGAGAAGGACCTGCCCTTCGAAGAGGTGCCGTTTTACGCGGGAACAAGCCCGGAAGCGCTGGCCATCAGCCCGCGCGGAAAGATCCCGGTGCTACGTGCCGAGCAAGGTTTCATCAATGAAACCGCTGTGATACTCGAGTACATCGAGCAGAGCCAGAAAGGCACGCCGCTGCTGCCGAGCGATCCATTTGAACGGGCGCAAGTCCTGGCGTTGGCCAAGGAAATCGAGCTGTACATCGAACTGCCCGCGCGAGCCTGTTACGGCGAAGCGTTTTTCGGCACGCCGGTGCCGGACGCGATCAAGGACAAGACCAAGGCTGAGTTGCTGCTGGGGTTCGCCTCGCTGGGCCGGCATGGCCAATTCGCCCCTTACGTAGCGGGTGATAGCCTGAGCGTGGCGGATTTGTATTTCCTGTACAGCGTGCCGTTGGCGAGTGCCGTGGCGCAGAAACTGTTTGGCCTGGATCTGTTGGCGGAGATTCCTGCGGCCAAGGCGCTGCTGGAGCGTTTGGAGAAGAACCCGAACGTGCAGCGGATTGCGGCGGACAAGGAAGCGGCGATGCCAGCCTTTATGGCGATGGTTGCGTCCAAGAGGTAGGTTTGTAGCGTCCTTTAGGCCGCTTTCGCGAGCAAGCCCGCTCCCACATTAGAGGGGTGGTGAACACAAATTCTGTGAACACCGGAGATCCAATGTGGGAGCGGGCTTGCTCGCGAAGCTTTTGACAATTTAGCGGCTGGCGAGCAGTGCCTGGCCGCGAGCCACAGCCTTCTTGACCTGCGCCGGCGCAGTGCCGCCGATATGGTCACGGGCATTTACCGAGCCTTCCAGCGTCAGTACGGCAAATACGTCCTGATCAATCTGGTCGCTGAACTTGCGCAGCTCCTCCAGGCTCATTTCCGCCAGGTCCTTGCCGCTTTCCACGCCGTACTTCACGGCATGGCCAACGATTTCGTGGCAGTCACGGAACGGCAGGCCACGGCGTACCAGGTAGTCGGCCAGGTCGGTGGCGGTGGAGAAGCCGCGCAGTGCCGCTTCACGCATTATTGCGTGCTTGGGTTTGATCGCCGGGATCATGTCGGCAAAGGCCCGCAGCGAGTCGCGCAAGGTGTCGGCGGCATCGAACAGCGGTTCTTTATCTTCCTGGTTGTCCTTGTTGTAGGCCAAAGGCTGGCCTTTCATCAGGGTTAGCAGGCCCATCAGTGCACCGAACACGCGGCCGGTCTTGCCGCGAACCAGTTCTGGCACGTCCGGGTTTTTCTTTTGCGGCATGATCGAGCTGCCGGTGCAGAAACGGTCCGGCAGATCGATGAACTGGAACTGCGCGCTGGTCCACAGCACCAGCTCTTCGGAGAAGCGCGACAAGTGCATCATCGCGATGCTCGCGGCCGAGCAGAATTCGATGGCGAAGTCGCGATCGGAGACGTTGTCCAGCGAGTTGCCGCCGACGGCGTCGAAGCCCAACAGTTGGGCGGTGTATTCACGGTCGATCGGGTAAGTGGTGCCGGCCAGCGCGGCGCTGCCCAGCGGCATGCGGTTGGTGCGCTTGCGGCAATCCACCAGACGCTCGTAGTCGCGGCTGAGCATTTCGAACCAGGCCAACATGTGGTGGCCGAAGGTCACCGGCTGCGCGGTTTGCAGGTGAGTGAAGCCCGGCATGATGCTCCCGGCTTCGCGTTCGGCCTGTTCCAGCAAGCCTTTTTGCAGGCGGGTAATTTCGCCCAGAATCAGGTCGATCTCGTCACGCAGCCACAAACGAATGTCGGTGGCGACCTGGTCGTTACGGCTGCGGCCGGTGTGCAACTTTTTACCGGTCACGCCGATGCGGTCGGTCAGACGCGCCTCGATGTTCATGTGCACGTCTTCAAGGTCGATGCGCCAGTCGAACTGGCCGGCCTCGATTTCACCCTGGATGGTTTTCAGGCCGTCGGTGATGCTGTCGCGCTCGGCATCGGTCAGCACGCCGACCTTGGCCAGCATGGTGGCGTGGGCGATCGAGCCCATGATGTCGTGGCGATACAGGCGCTGGTCGAAAGTGACGGAGGCGGTGAAGCGGGCGACGAAGGCGTCGACGGGTTCACTGAAGCGGCCGCCCCAGGACTGATTGGTCTTGTCAGTGCTCATGAATTCGCTCGTATCGGCTGAAGAAAGATGGCGTAGAAAGCTGCCGCGGATAATAACAGGGTTGCCAATCCTGTCGCTGACACTGGTCGGTACGTTTTTTTCTCATGGCCCGGCCCATACTCGGGGGTGTGCACGGGGCAATTGCGCAACGATATTTTTCAAATGAGCAATATCGTCTCGGCAACCGTCTACAGTTGGACAGTAGGATCAGTGCACTTCTAGATGCTGCAACTGACTATAAGAAGAGGGGATGTTCATATTGTGTATCAACAAACCCTGTGGCGATGCCTCGCCAATGTTGGCCTGGGTCGCCAATCGCCAGGCAGATGAAAATTTAGCCGTCGGTCGGGCGGCACTTTTTGGCCTTCGCGCTAGTCTTAGCGTGGATCGCGGTGACGGACGTCACTTCACCTGTCTACGCTATCCTTGTGCGAGACTCACGCAGGAATCCAGCGCAATATGAATGTCCTGATCGTTGATGACGAACCCCTGGCCCGCGAGCGCCTGAGCCGAATGGTCGGCGAACTCGAGGGATACAGTGTCCTGGAGCCCAGCGCCACGAACGGCGAAGAAGCGTTGGCACTGATCGACAGTCACAAACCGGATATCGTGCTGCTCGATATCCGCATGCCGGGCCTTGATGGCCTGCAAGTGGCTGCACGGTTGTGCGAACGCGAAACCCCGCCCGCCGTTGTGTTTTGCACAGGGCCCGATGAATTTGCCGTGGAAGCCTTACAGGCAAGCGCCGTAGGCTATCTGGTGAAACCTGTGCGTACTGAACATTTACATGAAGCGTTAAAGAAAGCCGAGCGGCCCAATCGCGTCCAGCTCGCCGCCCTGACCCGTCCCGCCGCCGAAAGTGGCAGCGGCCCGCGCAGCCACATCAGCGCCCGAACCCGTAAAGGTATTGAACTGATCCCGCTGGATCAGGTGGTGTACTTCATTGCGGACCACAAATACGTCACCTTGCGTCACGAAAGCGGCGAAGTGCTGCTGGATGAACCGCTCAAGGCGCTTGAAGACGAGTTTGGCGACCGTTTCGTGCGTATCCACCGCAATGCACTGGTCGCACGAGAGCGCATCGAACGCCTGCAACGCACACCGCTGGGGCATTTTCAGCTGTTCCTGAAGGGCCTGAACGGTGACGCCCTGATCGTCAGTCGACGCCATGTGGCTGGCGTGCGCAAGATGATGCAACAGCTTTAATTCGCTGTTCGCAGGCAAATTTCGCACCCGCTTGCCGGACATCCGAGGCCAGGGAGGCCAAGCAGTTTCTGATACAAGTCAAAGAGGATTTGGCTGAGCTGTTATTATCCGCCGTATCTATTCAAGTACGGATTGATCCATGTCCTCTCGCGAAATCCGCATCGCCACCCGCAAAAGTGCTCTCGCCCTGTGGCAGGCCGAATATGTCAAAGCCCGTCTTGAGGAGGCCCATCCAGGTCTGCTCGTGACGTTGGTGCCCATGGTCAGTCGCGGCGACAAGCTGCTGGACTCGCCACTGTCGAAAATCGGTGGCAAGGGCTTGTTCGTCAAGGAACTGGAAACCGCGCTGCTGGAAAACGAAGCCGACATCGCCGTGCACTCGATGAAAGACGTGCCGATGGATTTCCCCGAAGGCCTCGGTCTGTTCTGCATCTGCGAGCGCGAAGACCCGCGCGATGCCTTTGTCTCCAATACCTACGCCAGCCTGGAGGCGTTGCCGCCAGGCAGCATCGTCGGGACGTCCAGCCTGCGCCGTCAGGCCCAGCTGTTGACCCGTCGCCCGGACCTGAAAATCCGCTTCCTGCGTGGCAACGTCAATACCCGGCTGGCCAAGCTCGATGCCGGCGAATACGACGCCATCATCCTCGCCGCCGCTGGCCTGATTCGTCTGGGCTTTGAAGATCGCATCACCTCGGCCATCAGCGTCGACGACAGTCTGCCGGCGGGCGGCCAAGGCGCGGTCGGTATCGAATGCCGCAGCGTTGACAGTGAAATCCACGCGCTGCTGGCGCCGCTGCACCACCAGGACACCGCCACTCGCGTGACGGCTGAACGCGCGCTCAACAAACACCTGAATGGCGGCTGCCAAGTGCCAATCGCCTGCTACGCCGTGCTTGAAGGCGAGCAGATCTGGTTGCGTGGCCTGGTGGGTGATCCGAGCGGCGGCTTGCTGCTCAGTGCCGAGGCCCGTGCACCGCGCAGCGACGCTGAAGCCTTGGGTGTGCGAGTGGCCGAGGACCTTCTGCGCCAAGGTGCCAACGACATTCTAAAAGCAGTCTACGGCGAGGCAGGTCACGAGTGACTGGCTGGCGCCTGCTGCTGACGCGTCCCGCAGATGAGTCGGCGGCCCTGGCCGGTGTGTTGGCGCAGACGGGGATTTTCAGCAGCAGTTTGCCGCTTTTGGAGATAGAGCCGATCCCGGTCTCTGACACAATGCGCAGGGTGATGCAGGATCTGGATGCCTACTGCGCAGTGATCGTGGTCAGCAAGCCGGCGGCCAGAATCGGCATTGATCTGGTCAGCCGGTTTTGGTCACTGCCACCGGCTCTGAAATGGTTCAGCGTGGGCGCGGCAACCGCACAGATCCTCGAAGATCACGGACTGGATGTGAGCTTCCCTGCGGAGGGCGATGACAGCGAAGCCTTGCTTGACCTTCCTCAGCTGCACGAGGCGATCGCACGGTCCGCCCCACGCGTACTGATCATGCGTGGAGAGGGTGGACGCGAGTTACTCGCTGAGCGTTTGCGCGAGCGAGGTGCTAGTGTCGAGTATCTGGAGTTGTACCGTCGTGACCTGCCGCAGTACCCGCCGGCGGCACTCCCTGACCTGATCAAGGCGGAACGCTTGAACGGGCTGGTGGTCAGCAGTGGACAGGGTTTTGAGCACCTGCATCAATTGGCCGGCGATGCCTGGCCGCAGTTGGCGCAGTTGCCGTTGTTTGTTCCAAGCCCGAGGGTCGCCGAGCTGGCATGTGTCGCCGGGGCCCAAACAGTTGTGGATTGTCGCGGCGCCAGTGCCGCGGCTTTGCTGACGGCGTTACGGGAGCATCCCGAACCCGTTCTCTAATGCAAAGGATGGATACGTGAGCGAAACAGCCTTGCCTAAAGATGACGTCCAGCCAGTGCTCGATGCGCCGGTTGAAGCACCGGTTGAAACTGCGCCACCTGCTGCAGTGCAGCGCCGAGGTAACGGGTTGGCAATCGTCGCGCTGCTGCTGGGCGCTGCCGGTGTTGCGGTAGGTGGTTGGGGAGTCTGGCAGGTGCGTCACTTGCAGGCCACGAACCAGCAGCAATTGAGTCAGGTGCAGGCATTGAACGATCAGGCGCAGAGTCTGAAACTCAATGAGCAACGCCTGAGCGCTCGGCTTGAACAGCTGCCTCCCGCCGACGAGCTGGAAGCACGCAGTCGTCTGGTGACGCAGCTGCAAGGCGATCAACAACGCTTGAACCAGCGACTGGAAACCGTCCTGGGTGCCAGTCGAAAAGATTGGCGTCTGGCCGAGGCCGAGCACTTGTTGCGCCTGGCCAGCCTGCGTCTTTCCGCCTTGCAGGACATCAGCAGCGCCCAGGCCCTGGTGCAGGGCGCTGATGAAATTCTCCGCGAACAGAACGACCCGGGCTCCTTTGCCGCTCGCGAGCAAGTGGCCAAAACGCTGGTGGCATTGCGTAGCACCGAACAGCCGGATCGCACAGGGCTGTTCCTGCGACTGGGTGCCTTGCGCGATCAGGTGATCGACCTCACAGAGCTGGCGCCTGAGTTCAAGGAGCGTAACGAATCCCTGATGCGCCCGACCGCCGATGGCGACGGCGCCAGTCGCTGGTCGCAATGGTGGGATCAGATTTCGCGCTACATCCGCATCGACTTCGATGCTGACAAGAACGTGCGGCCCTTGCTGGCCGGGCAGAGTTTGAGCCAGGTACGCCTGGCCCTGAGCCTGGCGCTGGAGCAGGCACAATGGGCTGCGCTCAATGGCCAGGTAGCCGTTTACACCCAGGCGCTGACAGAAGCGCGGGACGTACTCAAAGGCAATTTCAACCCGGATAACCCTCAAAGCAAAGTGATGCTTGAGCAGATTGGCGAGTTGAGCAGGCAGCCGGTCACCGTCGTCACGCCGGATCTGACCGGTACGCTAAGTGCGGTTCAAGGTTATCTGGAGCGGCGTAATGTCAACGCCGAAGACTCGATCAAGCCCATGGCGAAACCTGCCGCGAATACCTCGCAGGAGACCACGCCATGAAGCGTCTCTATGTGATCGTGTTTCTGGTTATCGCCGCTGCCGCCGCGTTGGGGTTGGCGATTGCCGAGCATTCCGGCTATGTGCTGATCGCCTACAAGAGCTTCCGTTTCGAATCGAGCCTATGGGCAAGCCTGGCGTTGTTGGCGGTCCTCTGGCTGGTGTTCTGGGGCATCAAGGCGTTGATCGAATTGGTGACGACCTCCAGCGGTGTGGTCAATCCCTGGTCCCGGCGCAATCGTAGTCGCCGGGTGCAAGCGGCGATAGAACACGGTCAGCTGGATCTGGCTGAGGGTCGCTGGGCTAGCGCGCAACGTCATCTGCATCGGGCCGCCGAAGCCGAGCGTCAGCCGCTGCTTTACTACCTCGGGGCAGCTCGTGCCGCGAACGAACAAGGCCGCTACGAGGAAAGCGACAACTTGCTGGAGCGCGCCCTCGAGCGTCAGCCCCAGGCCGAGTTGGCGATTGCCCTGAGTCACGCGCAATTGCAGACCGATCGCGGTGATACCGAAGGCGCCCTGACGACCCTGGAAGCCATGCATGAGCGTCATCCTCATAACGTTCAGACCTTGCGTCAATTGCATCGCCTGCATCAGCAGCGGGGCGATTGGCCGGCGGTGATTCGCCTGCTGCCCGAACTGCGCAAGGACAAGGTCCTGCCACCGTCCGAGCTGGCTGAACTGGAGCGCCGTGCCTGGGGTGAAAATCTGTCTCTGGCGGCGCATCAGGAAGAGGGCGGAACGATCGGTCTGCAATCGCTCAATAGTGCCTGGCAACAGCTGACCTCGGCCCAGCGCCAGGAGCCGCAATTGGTGCTCGCTTATGCCGAGCAACTGCGGCAACTGGGTGCGCAGGTCGAGGCCGAAGAGGTCCTGCGAGCGGCACTCAAGCGCAACTACGACAGCCATTTGGCGCGTCTGTACGGGTTGGTTCGCGGCAGTGATCCGGCGCGTCAGTTGCACACCGCCGAAAGCTGGCTAAAGGACCATCCGGCCGATTCGAGCTTGCTGCTGACGTTGGGCCGCCTGTGTCTGCAGAGCAGTCTTTGGGGCAAGGCGCGGGATTACCTGGAAAGCAGCCTGCGTGTGCAGCGCAATCCGGAAGCCTGCGCGGAGCTGGCGCGACTGCTGGCTCAGCTGGGCGATACCCAGCGCAGCAATCAGTTGTTCCAGGAAGGCCTGGGCCTCCTGGATGAGCGTCTGCTGGCGGCACCGTTGCCGGTTCCAGCACACGCCTGATGTTTCACCTCTGTAGCGGCCTGCGTTCGGCTGCGAAGCAGTCGCAAAACCAGGCTCCGCCGTGCATCAGGTACACCGTGCATGCAGGTTTTACGACGGCTTCGCCGCCGAACGCAGCCTCGCGGGCTCGGCAGCTGCTACAAAGATCGAAGTCGTACCCGCCCCTGTAGCAGCTGGCGAAGCCTGCGTCCGGCTGCGCCAGCTGCATACAGGGGGCGTGGTTAATAGGGTTGTCCAGGCGCGAATACTCGACGATTTCTTACGTCCGTAGTTCTTCATCGGCATAGTCCTACATAGGACTACACCTGATCCTCTCGCTCCTGTCGGGATTTCCCTACACTTCTGTTGAAGTGTCCCTGCAAGCCTGCCTTGTAAGGCTGGCGCGCTTTCCTCTACCGTAACTGCCTGTCTCAACTGTTACGGAAAAGCCATGCCTTTGGCCTGCACACGTTCCTTGTTCTTCATGACTTTCATTGCAGGTGCCCTGACGTTGGGCGTTTCTTATTACCTGGAATATGCGGTTGGCCTAAAGCCCTGCGACATGTGCGTGTTGCAGCGGATTTGCCTGGCGCTGCTCACCGGTGTCTACCTGATGGCGTCGTTACACGGTCCCGGCGGCTTCGGAACGTTTGTGTATTGGTTGCTCGGGCTGTTTTGCAGTCTGGCCGGTACAGTCACGGCGTGGCGCCAGGTGTTGTTGCAGTGTGATCCCGACTGTGCCGAAGTTTCGTGGACACTGTTCGACCTGAGCATTCCGGAGTGGAGTCTGCTGTTTTTCGTTGCGATGATGATGCAGGGCGTTTCCCAGTTGCTGCGCGCCGTCTGGATCGCTACTTCGCGACCACTCAGCGGCGAGTCGTCGCACCGGGCATTGGCGGGCGATTAAACACTTGTATGAACTTTATCGCGTGCGTACCTTGAAGGCATTGTCGCGCGGGCATAATCTGGCCCGCACGTGTCATTGGAATTATGTTGCTCGAATGACGCTCTGCCTGGTCGATTCTTGGTCTTCAAGTTGCGACAGGTGTAGAGCAGCATGACCCACAAGGGAAGAGAGATCACCATGCTCGAAAGTTGTCAGAATGCTCAGGAACGTTGGGGTGGAGTGCATCTGCTGATCGATCGCTGGTTGCAGGAGCGTCACGAACTGGTTCGGGCCTATGATGCTCTTGGCGCCAAGCCTGAGGCTCTGGGCGAAGACCGAAAACCGTTGCAGGAATTCTGCGGAGTGCTGGTCGATTACGTGTCTGCCGGACATTTCGAGATCTACGAACAGTTGACCGGCGAAGCCAAAGCGTTTGGTGACACTCGCGGGTTGGAACTGGCCGAGACGATCTACCCGCGCATCGACGTCATCACCGAGAAGCTGCTCGCCTTCAACGACCTGTGTGATGCAGGTCAATGCGTAGCGGAGAAATTCAAGGAACTGGGTGGCTTGCTGCATGAACGCTTCGAACTGGAAGACTGCCTGATCGAAGTGCTGCACACCGCTCACAAGGAAGAGGACTCGGTTCAGGCCTGAACCCCCTTCCAGCAAGACCCGGCCTTCCAGCAAAAAGCTAAACGGTGCGCTCTGCGCGCCGTTTTTCGTTTGTGCTGTTCAGCTCGTGGCACCGCGTAATTCGACCTCGAACACCAGCGGCGTGAACGGCGCGATCAAGTCGCCGGCACCGTCGGCGCCATAGGCTTGGGCCGATGGAATCACCAGGCGCCATTTCGCGCCCACCGGCATGTTTTGCAGCGCACTGCGCCATCCAGTGATCACGCTATCGAGACTGAACCACTGCGGTTGAGTGTTCTGATCGAACACGGTGCCGTCGGGAAGACGACCGATATACAACACCTGGACTTTTCCGTTCGGGCCGGCTTTGGCGCCCGTGCCCGGAGCCAGCTCGGTCACCAATATTCCATCGGCCAATTCACGAACGCCGGGTTTGGCTTTTTCTTCGGCGAGAAAACGCCGTTCTTTTTCGAGGGCGACTTCGCTTTGTGCAACGGCGGGTTGCTCGGCGACCTGCGCTTCGTGCTCGGCCAGGATCTGTTCGATCTGCTCGTCCTTCAGTGCCAAAGGCTTGCCTTGATAGGCTTGCTGCAAACCGTCGAGCAGGGCCTGTAGTTGCAGATCAGGAACCTCCTGGCGCAAGCGTTCGCCGAGGCTCGCACCGAGGCTGTAAGCAAGATCGTGAGCGTCATTTTCCTTGGTTTTTTCGGCGGCCTGAGCCACGGAAAAAAACACGCACAGCGATAAAAAAAGGTAGCGCGACATGGGCACTCTCCGACCTGAGATGCGCAGGATTATGCCAGTGTGAATGTGCTTAACGGTGAACTGGTTTTGCGCAGGCGCAGAAGATTTTCCATTCGTTGCAACGCAGCGCTTTGGATACTGTCAACATGCCCTAGCGGCGGTAGCAGCAGAGGTCTAGTATGAGCCGCACCCACGTCAGCCAGGAGGTAAACCATGTCGGCCACCAAGAAGCCTGTAAATACCCCGTTGCACTTACTCCAACAACTCTCGGGCAGCTTGCTCGAGCATCTGGAAACCGCTTGTTCCCAAGCCATGGCTGATGCTGAAAAACTGCTCGCCAAACTGGAAAAGCAGCGCGGAAAAGCGCAAGAAAAATTGCACAAATCCCGTACCAAATTGCAGGACGCCGCAGCGGCCGGTAAGGCCAAGGCGCAAACCAAAGCGAAGGACGCGGTGAAGGAGCTTGAGGACCTGCTTGATGCCCTCAAGGATCGTCAATCCGAAACTCGCAGCTACATCCTGCAACTCAAACGCGATGCTCAAGAAAGCCTGAAACTGGCCCAGGGCGTCGGTCGTGTACAAGAGGCCGTCGGCAAGGCGTTGTCCCTGCGTTCGGCCAAGCCTGCTGCGGCTCCTGCCAAGAAAGCCGCTGCCACACCGGTTGCTGCAAAAGCACCCGCTAAACCTGCCGCCAAAGCTCCGGTGAAAGCCGCCGCCAAAGCTGCAGCAAAACCAGCAGCGAAAAAACCGTCGCTGCCAGCGCTGCGAAACCGGCTGCTAAAACAACGGCTGCCAAGCCTGCCGCCGCCAAGCCAGCCACTGCAAAAACGGCTGCTGCAAAACCAGCCGTGGCGAAAACAACGGCTGCCAAACCAGCTGCAAAAACAGCCGCTAAACCTGCTGCCAAACCAGCTGCAAAAACGGCCGCTAAACCTGCAGCCAAACCAGCTGCCAAAACCGCTGCGGCAAAACCTGCTGCGAAGCCGGCTGCCAAACCTGTCGCGGCTAAAGCTGCTGCAAAACCAGCTGCCAAACCAGCGGTAAAAGCTGCTGCAAAACCAGCAGCCAAACCAGCGGTAAAAGCTGCTGCAAAACCAGCCGCTAAACCGGCAGCAAAACCTGCTGCGGCTAAACCTGCCGCTGCTGCCAAGCCGGCCACTGCCAGCGCTGCAAAACCTGCCGCAGCCAAACCTGCTGCCAAGCCAGTCGCGGCCAAACCAGCGGTGAAAAAACCGGTTGCCGCCAAGCCGGCCGCCGCGCCAGTTGCCAAGCCAGCCAACCCGGCTCCGGTAGCAACGTCTGCTTTAGCAGCAGCCACCTCGACAGCCACGCCAGCGCCAACGCCGGCCGCCGCATCGATCGCAGCAACCACCCCAACCAGCGCTTCCTAAGTGCCGGTTGCCGCGACGCGCAGCTGATGCAGCGCGTCGCGGTCCAGGGGGGCGGCGCCAGCCGCCATACCTTCCAGCCAGGCCGATAGATCGGTCGCCTCACACTGCGGCCAGCTTTGCGCCAAACGCTCCAGTCGCAATAACAGATGCCGTTCGGCTTCCATCTCCAAAAACTTCACTTCTTCGCGTAAATCATTAAGTCCCACATCCTCGCTAGCGGCGTCTTTCCATTGCGCCCGCAAGGCGCGCAACGGTTGCACGACATCCGCGTCCCAAGGCCCGGCGACATCGCGAAGCAGCTGCAAGCGTTGGTCGTTGCAGGTAACGCCACGCTCTCCCAGCCACAACCCGCACAGCAGCAGGCATACATTCACACCCGTCGACTGCAAGTGCAGGCAGACAGGTTCAACGCCGCGACGGGAATAAGTGTCGACGGAAAAGCTCCACAGGTCAGAGGACATAGTGCTACTCGCGCTAGTTGCGATCGAAGCTGGTAGACTCCGCCGCCATTATGATTCGACTTCAGAACCTGACTTTACAGCGTGGCCCGCAACGTCTGCTAGAAGACGCCGAGCTGACCCTGCACGCCGGCCACAAAGCCGGCCTCATCGGTGCCAACGGCGCCGGCAAATCGAGCCTGTTCGCCTTGCTTCTGGGTGACCTGCACCCGGACTCGGGTGATTGCTTCTTGCCGGCAGACTGGCGCATCGCCCACATGCGTCAGGAGATCGACACCCTCGATCGCGTGGCGGTCGACTACGTGCTCGATGGCGACCTGCGCCTGCGCGAGGTGCAACGCGACCTCGCCGCAGCCGAAGCGGCGCATGACGGTGCCGCTCAGGCCCGCCTGCACTCGGAGCTCGACAGCGCTGACGGCTACACGGCCGACGCCCGGGCCCGCAAGTTGCTGGCCGGCCTTGGGTTCACCAACGATCAGATGGATCGCCAGGTCGGAGATTTCTCCGGTGGTTGGAGGATGCGTCTGAACCTGGCGCAGGCTTTGATGTGTCCATCAGACTTGTTGCTGCTCGACGAACCGACCAACCACTTGGACCTCGACGCGATCATCTGGCTCGAAGAGTGGCTCAAAAGCTATCCCGGCACCTTGATGCTGATTTCCCACGACCGGGATTTCCTCGATGCCGTGGTCGATCACGTGGCCCACGTCGATCAGCGCAAGATCACCCTGTATCGCGGCGGCTATAGCGCCTTCGAGCGTGCCCGCGCCGAACGTCTGGCCCAGCAACAGCAGGCTTACGAGAAGCAGCAGGTGCAGCGTGCGCACATGGAAAGCTACATCGCCCGGTTCAAGGCCCAGGCCACCAAGGCCCGCCAGGCCCAGAGCCGGATCAAGGCGCTGGAGCGAATGGAAGAGCTGTCCGCCGCTCACGTCGATTCCCCGTTCGATTTCGTCTTCCGCGAGTCGGTGAAGATCTCCAGTCCGTTGATTGATATCTCCGACGCTCGACTGGGTTACGGCGAGCGAGCCGTGCTGGAGAAGGTCAAGCTGCAACTGACCCCTGGCGCGCGGATCGGGTTGCTCGGCCCTAACGGTGCGGGTAAATCGACCCTGATCAAAAACCTTGCGGGTGAGCTCGAGCCGTTGTCCGGCCGATTGACCCGTGGCGAGAACACCGTCGTCGGCTACTTCGCTCAGCATCAGCTGGACTCTCTCGACGCCAAGGCGAGCCCGTTGCTGCATATGCAGCGCCTGGCGCCGACCGAGCGCGAGCAGACCCTGCGTGACTTCCTTGGCGGTTTCGACTTCCGCGGCGCACGCATCGACGAGCCGGTGCTGAATTTTTCCGGTGGCGAAAAGGCTCGTCTGGCGCTGGCGTTAATCGCCTGGGGCCGGCCGAACCTGTTGCTGCTCGACGAACCGACCAACCACCTGGACCTGGAGATGCGCCTGGCACTGACCATGGCCCTGCAGGAATTCAGCGGCGCGGTATTGGTGGTCTCCCACGATCGTCATTTGCTCAAAAGCACCACCGACAATTTCTATCTGGTGGCGGACGGTAAGGTCGAGGAGTTCGACGGCGACCTGGAAGACTACACCCGGTGGCTGGTGGATTATCGCCAGCGCAATGCGCCGGTCAGCAACACGCCGGTCAACCCGGACAAGACCGACAAGAAAGCCCAGCGCCAAGCCGCTGCTGCGTTGCGTCAGCAACTGGCACCGCACAAGCGTGAGGCTGACAAGCTGGAAGCCGAGTTGGGCAAGCTGCATGAGAAGCTGGCGAAGATCGATGCCAGCCTCGGTGACAGCGACATTTACGAGCCGGCACGCAAGAACGACTTGCGTGATCTGCTGGCCGAACAGGCCAAGCTGAAGGTGCGTGAAGCCGAACTGGAAGAAGCCTGGATGGAAGCCCTCGAATTGCTCGAAAGCATGCAGGCGGAGCTAGAGGCGCTGTCCTGATGGAGGCGTTCAAGCTGCCATTGCCTGCGGTGTGGATTGAGCCGATCTGGCTTGTCGTGCAAATTCTGCTGATTCTGCTGGCCGGTTACTTTACCCAGCGCTTCGTCGCCAAATGCCTGACTCGTTTGGGCGAGCGCTACCCGTTTCCACCACAGCTGCTGATGCCGCTGCGGGGCGGTCTGCGCTGGTTGATCATGGGCAGCGCGTTGATCTTCGTGCTGGAGCGCCTCGGGGTTTCCGCCACGGTGCTGTGGACTGCGTTGTCCGGCTTCGTCGCTGTCGCCGCGGTGGCGTTCTTCGCCATGTGGAGTGTGCTCTCCAATCTGCTGTGCGCGATTCTGATTTTTACCGTCGGCCCGTTCCGCCTCGGTGACGTGGTCGAGTTGGTGGACACCACGGACAAGCCCGGCGTTAAAGGCCGGGTGGTGGCGATCAATCTGCTCTACACCACGCTGATCGAAGCCGAAGCGCTCGGCACCGGCAGCGCCATGGTGCAAGTGCCCAATAGCCTGTTCTTCCAGCGCTCGGTTCGACGCTGGCGCGGCAGCGATGTATTCCCTTCAAGCGGGTTTGAAAAGTAAGCCCGCTTGCGACTAAAGCGTTCAAGCAAAAAAGATCGCAGCCTTCGGCAGCTCCTACAGGGGATCGCATTCCAATGTAGGAGCTGCCGAAGGCTGCGATCTTTTGCTTTTGGCGCTTCGCGATCCCCGTTTCCTACAAAAAAATCGGTAGTCATCGGCTCAAAGCCGCATTAGCTTAGACGTCTGTTACGGGTTTGAGTCGAGGTGTGCGATGGAGCTTCAAACATGGCTGGCGTTTTTTGCCGCCTGCTGGGTGATCAGTTTGTCGCCTGGTGCCGGCGCCATTGCGTCGATGTCCAGTGGTTTGCAATACGGTTTCTGGCGTGGTTACTGGAACGCCCTGGGCCTGCAATTGGGCCTGGTGGTGCAGATCGCGATTGTCGGCGCCGGCGTCGGCGCAATCCTCACCGCGTCGGCCTCTGCTTTCTATGCGATCAAATGGTTCGGCGTGGCGTATCTGGTTTATCTCGCGGTCAAGCAATGGCGCGCGCTGCCCAGCAACATGAGCGATAACGCGGCGATACGGCAAATCGGTAAACCGCTGGTGCTGGTGTTCCGTGGTTTCCTGGTGAACATCAGCAACCCCAAGGCGCTGGTGTTCATGCTGGCGGTATTGCCGCAGTTCATTGACCCTCATGCGCCACTGCTGGCTCAGTACCTGATCATCGGTGCGACCATGGTGTGCGTGGATCTGATCGTCATGGCCGGTTACACCGGGCTGGCGTCCAAGGTATTGCGTCTGCTGCGCACTCCCAAACAGCAAAAACGCATGAACCGGACCTTTGCCGGACTGTTCATTGGTGCGGCGGCGTTCATGGCGACGCTGCGTAAAGCGACGATGTAATACCGTCAGGTACAAAAAAGGCGACCCTTGAGGTCGCCTTTTTTGTGTGTTGCAAACTCATTGTGGCGAGCGAGCTTGCTCAATTTGTGAGCATTAAAATCGGCGCCAATCGCGAAGCCACTACAACAAAGCTTGAGTGAAAGTCATTGGGAGTGAACAATGTGTTACTTCGTATTATCAATTGAGATTCATTCATGACTGCCCCGTCCCGTTTCCTGGCCTGGCTGGTGTTTCCTCTGTTTGCCTTGTGCAGTTTCAACCTGCTGGCTGACACCGTGGAAGGTGCGCCGCAAGCGCTGCATTTACTCGACTACATCAGCGCGGATTACCCGGAGTCGGTGCAAGCGGGCAAGGTCATCAATGAGTCCGACTACCGCGAGCATCTGGACGCTATCAAGACGCTGCAAGGGTTGATCGCGGCGATGCCGGCCAAACCGGAAAAAGTCGGCTTGGAGCAGGGCGTCGGCACGCTACGCAATGCAATCGTTGCACATCAGGACGCCGCGGACGTCACCCGCCAGGCACGGCAACTCGGTGCGAAGCTGGCCGTGGCCTACGAAGTCAGCCAGGCACCGATCATTACGCCGGATCCCACCCGCGGCGCGCCGCTGTACGCTCAACATTGCTCGGTCTGCCACGGCGACGCGGGGGCGGGTGATGGTCCGGCCGGTGTCGGTCTGATGCCGCCTCCGTCCAACCTGCGTGATGCCGCGCGCATGGACCACCTGAGCCTCTACGCGATCTACAGCACCTTGGGCCTGGGTGTCGAAGGTACCGACATGCCGGCCTTCGCCGATCAGCTGGATGACCGTCAGCGTTGGGACCTGGCGACCTACATCGCCAGCTTCAGCGCCGATCCGGCTGCCGCAACAGCCAACGAGACCTACAACATCGCCGACCTGGCCCGCCAGACGCCGGCCGAAGTACAGAGCGCCAAAGGCCCGCAAGCCGCAGCGAGCTATCGTGCGCAACGCGCTCAGCCGCCGCAGGTCAAGCGTGGCCCTGCGCAGCTGCTCGATTACACCGCAGCGACGCTGGACAAAAGTATCGCGGCTTACCGTGCCGGTGATCACGATCAGGCGTATGACTTGTCGGTAGCGGCGTATCTGGAAGGTTTCGAATTGGTCGAAAGCTCCCTCGATAACGTCGACGCCAACGTGCGCAAGGACACCGAAAAATCCCTGATGGCTTACCGTCAGTCATTGCAGGATGGTTTGCCGGTGGCCCAGGCCCAGCAACGCCTGGACACGGCCAAGGCCAAGTTGAAGGAATCTGCCGGGCTGCTGGGCAGTGATGGCTTGAGCTGGTCGTTGAGCTACATATCCGGCCTGCTGATTCTGTTGCGCGAAGGCCTGGAAGCGATTCTGGTGCTGGCGGCGATCCTCGCTTTCTTGCGCAACACCGGCCAGCAGTCGGCGGCGCGTAGCGTCAACGTCGGCTGGGGGCTGGCGCTGTTGGCCGGCCTGGGGACCTGGGCGCTGGCGGCCTATGTGATTGATGTCAGCGGTTCGCAGCGGGAATTGCTGGAAGGCGCGACGGCGCTGTTTGCCGCGGTCATGGTGCTCTGGCTCGGTGTGTGGATGCACGACCGTCGCCACGCGGCGGCCTGGCAGGATTACATCAAGAGCAGCCTGGTGGGCGGTGGCGGACGTTTCGGCTTTGCGACGCTGGCGTTCTTCTCGGTCTATCGCGAATTGTTTGAAGTGATTTTGTTCTACGAGACCCTGTGGTTGCAGGCAGGTCCGGCAGGACATAACGCGGTACTGGCCGGTGGTGCAACGGCGTTGGTGCTGCTGGTCGGTCTGGCGTGGGTGATTTTGCGTGGCTCGGCGAAGCTGCCGCTGTCGCTGTTCTTCAGCATCAATGCCGGTCTGTTGTGTGCGTTGTCGGTGGTGTTCGCCGGGCATGGTGTGAAAGCATTGCAGGAGGCCGGCATTTTCGGCACCCGGCCGGTGCCGTTCTTTGACTTCGACTGGCTGGGGATCCACGCTGATGCGTATTCGCTGAGTGCGCAGGCCGTGGCGATCATTGCGATCATCGTGCTGTATAGCCGCAGCCGGATGGCCGAGAAGCGGCGGGTGCAGGTTTCCTGACCGAGTGATCCTTTAAAAGATCGCAGCCTTCGGCAGCTCCTACAGGGGATCGACGTACACCTGTAGGAGCTGCCGAAGGCTGCGATCTTTTGCTTTCAACAGAGGAAAAAACAATGCGTGTCTGGATCGATGCCGACGCTTGCCCTCGGGCAGCCAAGGACCTGGTGGTGAAGTTCGCGCTCAAGCGTCAGTTCGAGGTGGTGCTGGTGGCGGGGCAGCCGCAGATCAAGCCGGGGCTGGCGTTGGTGAAGCTGATCGTGGTGCCGAGTGGCCCGGATGCGGCCGACGATTACCTGGTGGAGCACGCCGTACCCGGTGAGTTGGTGATCTGCAGTGATGTGCCATTAGCGGATCGGCTGGTAAAGAAAGGCGTGGCGGCGTTGGACCCACGGGGCAAGGAATTCGATGCGCAGAACATGGGCGACCGGCTGGCGGTGCGTAACCTGTTCACCGATTTGCGTGAACAGGGTCAGATGAGCGGCGGGCCAGCGCCCTTCGGCGAACGCGAGAAACAGGCGTTTGCCAATGCGCTGGACCGGATCCTGACGCGGCTATCGCGCAAGCTGTAGGAGCGAGCTTGCTCGCGATAAACCTGAGAGCGACCGGGAGTGTCAGGCTTGCTGCGTCATCGTTGACGACCATCGCGAGCAAGCTCGCTCCTACGGTAAACCGTGTCAGGCATCGTTTTCGTGGGTCAGTTCGAGTACGCGGTCGACCAGTTTGTTGATGCCCGAAGCCGCCTCGCTGATGCTCTGCGCCAGCATATAGGCCGGCGTACTGACCAGTTTTCGTGCCTTGTCTTCGACTATTTCGCTCACAGCGCAGTCGGTATGGGTGGCGCCCATCTTGTTCATGGCGGCGGCCGTCTCGGCGTCGTTGCCGATGGTGCAGGTCACGCCAGGCCCGTAGATTTTCGCGGCCAAGGCCGGCGAGATGCAGATCAGCCCCACCGGTTTGCCCGCTTCGGCAAAGGCTTCAGCCAACGCCAGCACGTCGGGTTGCACGGTGCAGCCGGCGCCTTCGACGGCGAAGTTGGAGAGGTTCTTGGCCGCCCCGAAACCGCCAGGAACAATCAGCGCATCGAAGTCTTCAACGTTCGCGTCGCGAATGTCCTGAATGTTTCCCCGGGCGATTCGCGCCGACTCCACCAGCACATTGCGCGACTCGGGCATTTCTTCGCCGGTCAGGTGATTGATCACATGCAACTGCGCAACATTGGGTGCGAAGCACTGCACCTGAGCACCCCGCTGGTCCAGTCGTAGCAAGGTGATCACACTTTCGTGGATCTCGGCGCCGTCGTACACGCCACAACCGGAAAGGATCACTGCAATTTTTTTGCTCATGGGTTTTTCTCCAGATTCATGGCGTTAAATGTCCACTAATTTGTCACTCGTTGCCATAGGGTTAATTCACGACTACACCTAGGATCTGTCCTCAAGATTCCGACCAGGACGCGTCATGGACTTCATTCTGTATGCGGTGCCGTTTTTCTTTGTGCTGATTGCCGTCGAACTGCTGGCCGACCGTTGGCGCGGGGTGAGCAACTATCGGGTGGCAGATGCGATCAACAGCATCAGCACCGGGGTGCTGTCGACCACCACCGGCCTGTTGACCAAAGGCGTCGGCCTCGTCACGTATGCGTTTGCCCTCAAGCATCTGGCGCTGTTCGAATGCTCGGCCGACAGCGTTTGGGTCTGGGTATTCGCCTTTGTTCTTTACGACTTCTGCTATTACTGGCTGCATCGCATGGGCCACGAGCGCAATATTCTCTGGGCCGCCCACTCGGTGCATCACCAGAGCGAGGATTACAACCTTTCCACGGCCCTGCGCCAGACCAGTACCGGCTTCCTGCTGAGCTGGATTTTCTACTTGCCCATGGCGGTGCTCGGCGTGCCGTTGCTGGTGTTTGTCAGCGTCGCCGCGCTGAACCTGCTGTACCAATTCTGGGTGCATACCCGACACATTCCCAAGCTCGGCTGGTTCGAGTGGTTCTTCGTCACGCCGTCCAATCATCGGGCCCACCATGCACAGAACGCTCTCTACATGGATCGTAACTACGGCGGGGTGTTCATTATTTGGGACCGTCTATTTGGCTCGTTCCAGGAAGAGGACGACAACGAACCGGTGATTTTCGGCGTGACCACACCGCTGGCGAGCTGGAATCCGTTGTGGGCGAACGTGCAGTTCTATGCGCAGCTGTGGGAAGACGCGCGGCGCGCCGACAGTGTCTGGGACAAACTGCGGATCTGGTTCATGCGCACCGGTTGGCGGCCGGCGGACGTCGCGGCCAAGTACCCGATAAACAAGCCTGATCTGGGCCAGTTTCGCAAATTCGACGTGCCACTGGACGGACGTCAGCAGCGGTATATCGCGTTGCAGTTCTGCGTCTACATCGCCCTGGGCAGCTACTTGATGAACCTGGAGCCGCATCTACCGACTGCCGCGTTGGTGCTCGGCTGGAGTGCCGTGGCGCTGGGATTGTTTACCTTGGGCGTGGCCCTGGAGAATCGCCCGTGGGCGTTGAAGCTGGAGCTGTTGCGGCTGGCATCGAATGTGCCGCTGGTATGGCTGGCGCCGGTGGTCGGGCTGTGGCCGGCCAGCGCAGCAGGCTGGGTCGGCTTGCTCAGTTACAGCCTGCTTAGCGGAATCGGTCTCTACTGTTGCAGAAACCGCTTCACTCGACTCGTGTCTTAGTCCCGGCGGCTTTTTCGGCCTTCAGGGCCTGCTCGTCAGCGTAGATTTTTTTCGCCAGACGGGCGTTCTTGAAGCGCCGGCGCAGCCACAGGACAAAGCCCAGCACCAGCAGGGCGCCGAGCACCCACAGCTCGTACTTCTTGACGCTACCCAGCAAGCCTTCAAGTACCGCGCCGAAATGATAGGCGGCAGCGGCCAGCGCGGTTGCCCAGATGGCTGCGCCAATCCCGTTCAGCAGCAGGTAACGTCCCGGCGGATAGCCCGACAGGCCAATCGCCACGGGCATCACCGTGCGCAAACCATAGACAAAACGGAAGCTCAGCACCCAGATGTCCGGGTGCTTGCGGATATGTTCCAGCGCCCGATCGCCCATCATTTGCCAGCGCGGTTTGCGTGCCAGCAACTTGCGGCCGTGCCTGCGGCCCAGGAAGTACCACAGCTGGTCGCCGGCATAACTGCCGAAAAATGCCACGACAACCACAATGTTGATGTCCATGTATCCACGGAACGCGAGGAAGCCTGCGAGCACCAGAATGGTTTCGCCTTCGAAGAACGTGCCGAGGAAGAGGGCAAAGTAGCCGAAGTCATGCAGAAATTGTTGGAGCATTGTCTGGGTGCTGGCGAAATGAACGCGCAGCCTAACCCTTCATGCACATTCATGAAAGTGTCCAAATGTGTCTCGACGTGAACATTTCCTACAAGGACAATGGAATGCGACTACCTGTCACAGGGTGCGCATAACTGTCACGCGTTCGTCATAATGGCCGCTTATAACTGTCACGCTCGCCTGCCAGCGCGGGCTCAGGAGTCTGTCGTGAGCTTTACCCCCGCCAACCGTTTGTTTCCTGCAACCCGCCTGCGTCGCAACCGTCGTGATGATTTCTCGCGTCGACTGGTCCGTGAAAACGTCCTGACCGTCGATGACCTGATCCTGCCGGTGTTTGTGCTGGACGGTGAAAACCGTCGCGAAGCGGTGGCTTCGATGCCGGGCGTCGAACGCCTGACCATCGACCTGTTGCTTGAAGAAGCCGCCAAGTGGGTGGCGTTGGGGATTCCGGCGCTGGCGCTGTTCCCGGTAACACCGTCCGAGCTCAAGTCGCTGGACGCCGCCGAAGCCTGGAACCCTAATGGTATTGCCCAGCGCGCCACTCGCGCCTTGCGTGCGCAATTCCCTGAACTGGGTGTGATCACCGACGTGGCCCTGGACCCGTTCACCACCCATGGTCAGGACGGCATTCTCGACGAAGAAGGCTACGTACAGAACGACATCACCGTCGACGCACTGGTCAAACAAGCCCTGTCCCACGCCGAAGCCGGCGCTCAGGTGGTGGCCCCGTCGGACATGATGGACGGTCGCATCCAGGCCATTCGCGAAGCCCTGGAGCTGGCGGATCACGTGAACGTGCGGATCATGGCCTACTCGGCCAAATACGCCAGCGCCTATTACGGCCCGTTTCGCGATGCGGTTGGTTCGGCGCTGAACCTGGGCAAGGCCAACAAGGCCTCCTATCAAATGGACCCGGCTAACAGCAATGAAGCCCTGCACGAAGTGGCGGCGGACTTGTCAGAAGGCGCGGATATGGTCATGGTCAAGCCAGGCATGCCGTACCTGGACATCCTTTACCGGGTCAAAGAAGAATTCAAAGTGCCGACGTTTGTTTATCAAGTCAGCGGCGAATACGCCATGCACATGGCGGCGATCCAGAATGGCTGGTTGAGCGAAGGGGTTATCCTCGAATCCCTGACCGCTTTTAAACGTGCAGGTGCCGATGGCATCCTGACTTACTTTGCCGTCCGTGCCGCTCAATTGTTACGAGAGCAAAAATAGCCCTCCCAGGAACATTCCATGAATACCGAAGGACTCACTGAAGTTGCCGTAAAAGAGGCTCAACCCGTGGTCGAGCAAATCGCCGAAACCCCGCCGGAGCTGGAGCCAGCTCCGCCTGCGGTGGTGGCCGACACCGCAGCAGCGGCGCCGGCGATTGCCATTCCCGGCCTGGATGACAGCAGCCTGTACATCCATCGCGAGCTTTCGCAACTGCAGTTCAACATCCGCGTGCTGGAACAGGCGCTGGATGAGTCCTACCCGTTGCTGGAGCGGCTGAAGTTTTTGCTGATCTTCTCGAGCAACCTGGACGAGTTCTTCGAAATTCGAGTGGCCGGCCTGAAGAAGCAGATCACCTTCGCCCGTGAACAGGCCGGTGCCGATGGCTTGCAACCGCACCAGGCGCTGGCCCGGATCAGCGAGCTGGTGCACGGTCACGTTGACCGCCAGTACGCGATCCTCAACGACATTTTGTTGCCGGAGCTGGAAAAACATCAGGTCCGCTTCATCCGTCGCCGTTATTGGACAACCAAGCTGAAAACCTGGGTCCGCCGTTTTTTCCGCGACGAGATCGCGCCGATCATCACCCCGATCGGCCTCGATCCGACGCACCCGTTCCCATTGTTGGTGAACAAAAGCCTGAACTTCATCGTCGAGCTGGAAGGGATCGACGCCTTCGGTCGCGACTCCGGTCTGGCGATCATTCCGGCGCCGCGTCTGCTGCCGCGCGTGATCAAGGTGCCAGAAGAAGTCGGCGGTCCTGGCGACAACTATGTGTTCCTGTCGTCGATGATCCACGCGCATGCCGATGACCTGTTCCAGGGCATGAAGGTCAAGGGCTGCTACCAGTTCCGCCTGACCCGTAACGCCGACCTTTCCGTTGATACCGAAGACGTGGAAGACCTGGCCCGCGCCCTGCGCGGCGAGTTGTTTTCCCGTCGCTACGGCGATGCGGTGCGTCTGGAAGTCGCCGATACCTGCCCGAAACACTTGTCCGACTACTTGCTCAAGCAGTTCAACCTGCACGAAACCGAGCTGTATCAGGTCAACGGTCCGGTCAACCTGACCCGCCTGTTCAGCATCACCGGCCTGGATAGCCAGCGAGAGCTGCAATACCTGCCGTTCACGCCGCAGATTCCGAAACTGCTGCAGAACAGTGAGAACATTTTTAGCGTGATCAGCAAGCAGGACATCCTGCTGCTGCACCCGTTCGAGTCGTTCACCCCGGTGGTCGACCTGCTGCGCCAGGCTGCCAAGGACCCACATGTATTGGCGGTTCGTCAGACCCTGTACCGCTCCGGTGCCAACTCGGAAATCGTCGATGCGCTGGTCGATGCCGCACGAAACGGTAAGGAAGTCACTGCGGTGATCGAGTTGCGCGCGCGGTTCGACGAAGAGTCCAACCTGCAACTGGCCAGCCGTCTGCAAGCCGCCGGTGCGGTGGTGATCTACGGCGTGGTGGGCTTCAAGACCCACGCCAAGATGATGCTGATCCTGCGGCGCGAGGCTGGCGAGATTGTCCGTTACGCTCACTTGGGGACCGGCAACTACCACGCGGCCAACGCCCGCTTGTACACCGACTACAGCTTGCTGACTTCCGACGATGCCTTGTGCGAAGACGTCGGCAAACTGTTCAGTCAACTGATCGGCATGGGTAAAACCCTGCGCATGAAGAAGCTGCTGCACGCGCCGTTCACGCTGAAGAAGGGCATGCTCGACATGATTGCCCGAGAGACTCAGTTCGCCCTCGACGGCAAACCGGCGCACATTATTGCCAAGTTCAACTCGTTGACCGATCCGAAGATCATCCGCGCGTTGTACAAGGCCAGTCAGTCCGGGGTGCGTATCGATCTGGTGGTGCGTGGCATGTGCTGCCTGCGTCCGGGCATCGCCGGGGTTTCGCACAACATCCACGTGCGCTCGATCATCGGGCGCTTCCTGGAGCATACCCGGGTCTTCTACTTCCTCAATGGCGGTGAAGAGCAGATGTTCCTCTCCAGCGCCGACTGGATGGAGCGCAACCTCGACAAACGCGTCGAGACTTGCTTCCCGGTGGAAGGCAAGAAGCTGATCCTGCGGGTCAAGAAAGAGCTGGAGCTTTATCTCACCGATAACACCCACAGCTGGAGCCTGCAGGCGGACGGTCGCTACATCCGCAACACGCCGACCGGCAACCAGAACCCGCGCAGCGCCCAGGCAACGCTGCTGGAGCGCTTGGGCAGCCCGATTCTGGCTGTGCGCTAATCCTGGAGTGATGAAAAAAATGGCGATCCCCGTGGATCGCCATTTTTGTTTCCGCCGCCCCTGTAGGAGCGAGCTTGCTCGCGATAAATTTGCAGGCGGCGCAATTATCCAGGCCGCACGCGTCATCGTTAACGTCCATCGCGAGCGAGCTCGCTCCTACACGGACCGTGTTCAGCGCACGTTCAGCACGAAACCGACGCGGGTCAGCCATTCGGCTTCGAGGGCGAAGTCGGCCTGGGTTAGCTGGTTATCGTCCAGCCAGTGTTCCGGGAACAACACATCCAGGCTGTCGCCATTGGCTTTGAGCACCACCTGGGGCATTTCCTGGGTGCCGCGAATGTGATGGAACAGAATCGCAAAGCGCAGCAGCACGCACAGCCTGATCAGCTTGATGCCGTCGTCGTCGAATTCGGCAAATTTGTCCCGGGGAATATTGCGCCGGTGGCCACGCACCAATAACGCGAGCATTTGCTGGTCCTCGCGGGAAAAACCGGCGAGGTCCGAGTGCTCGATCAGGTAAGCGCCGTGCTTGTGGTAGTGATAGTGAGCGATGTCCAGGCCCACTTCATGAACCTTGGCCGCCCAACCGAGCAATTCGCGCCAGACGCCGTCATCCAGATCCCAATCCTCGGCCACCTGGTCGAAAGCATGTAGCGCTTTGCGCTCGACCCGCACCGCTTGTTCCAGGTCGACGTGATAACGCTCCATCAACGAGCTGAGCGTGCGCTCACGGACGTCTTCGTGATGATGACGGCCAAGGAGGTCATAGAGCACGCCTTCGCGCAGGGCGCCTTCACAGTGGTCCATGCGTTGCAGTTCGAGGGCGTCGAAGATGGCTTCGAGAATCGCCAGGCCAGCCGGGAAAATCGCCCTGCGGTCAGGCTTGATGCCTTCGAAATCGATCTTCTCGACGTCGCCGAGCTTGAACAGTTTGCGTTTAAGCCAGGCCAGGCCTTCGGCGTTCACTTCGCCCGTACCGTGGCCGCCGGCCTTCAGCGCCAGCCCGATGGCGCGAATGGTGCCCGAGGAGCCGATGGCTTCATCCCAGGTCAGACGATGCAAGGCGTGTTCGATGCTCATGATCTCCAGCCGCGCCGCGGTGTACGCCTGGGCGTAGCGGGCCGGGGTAATCTTGCCGTCCTTGAAATAGCGCTGAGTAAAACTGACGCAGCCCATTTGCAGGCTTTCGCGCAGCAACGGTTCGAAGCGCTGGCCGATGATGAATTCGGTACTGCCACCGCCGATATCAGCCACCAGGCGCTTGCCCGGGGTGTCCGCGAGGGTGTGGGAAACGCCGAGGTAGATCAGACGCGCTTCTTCACGGCCGGAGATGACTTCCACCGGGTGGCCGAGGATTTCTTCGGCGCGGTGGATGAATTCGGCACGGTTACGGGCTTCACGCAGGGCGTTGGTGCCAACGATCCGCACAGCACCGGGTGGCATACCGTTGATCAGTTGGGCAAAACGTTTCAGGCAGTCGAGCCCGCGCTGCATGGACTCTTCGTTGAGCTGGCGCTCTTCATCGATGCCGGCGGCCAGCTGAACCTTTTCCCCGAGACGTTCGAGAATGCGGATTTCGCTGTTCTGGGCCTTGGCCACGACCATGTGAAAGCTGTTGGAGCCCAGGTCGATTGCGGCGATCAGGGACAGATTCTTGGCTTGGGATTGCGGCATGGTCAGGGGTCTCGGTCGATAACCTCGACATCGTGCCACGATCAAAGGCTGGCGCCAACGCGCAGGTGACCGCTTCCCGGTCAATCGCGAGCAGGCTCGCTCCCACAGGGTTCTATGTTGCCTCCAGTTCGGCAGACGACACTGAACCAATGTGGGAGCGAGCCCTGCTCGCGATGGCGGCCGCGAAAGCGCCAAATGCTGCATAGCGGGTCGCAATTACCTTCGTTGCTCCCGCCAACGCTTGACTTGAGCTATACCCAAACTCATGCACCACCATAGCGAGACTCAATCAACTGCACCTTCCTGAACGAGGGAAGGGCAGCTATGATGGGCCACGTTTTTTTGCTTACAACCTGGAGACTTCCATGAGCAGCGATCTTATCAAACACGTTAGCGACGCTAGCTTCGAGGCCGATGTACTCAAGGCCGAAGGCGCTGTATTGGTCGACTACTGGGCTGAATGGTGCGGCCCTTGCAAAATGATCGCTCCAGTTCTGGACGAAATTGCAGAGACTTACAAAGGCAAGCTGACCGTTGCCAAACTGAACATCGATGAGAACCAGGAAACCCCGGCCAAGCATGGCGTGCGTGGTATCCCGACGCTGATGCTGTTCAAGAACGGCAACGTCGAAGCAACCAAGGTTGGCGCACTCTCGAAGTCGCAACTGGCTGCTTTCCTCGACGCCAACATCTAAGTGTCGATTTGAGTGTCCGAAAAAGGCCCCGCACATTGCGGGGCTTTTTCGTTATTGAGGGCTAGACGCTCTGAAACTCAGGTGTTACATTCGGCCCCGCACTGGTTTCTCCACTGCCCCCTGCTAGCCGTCGCCGACGCACTCCTTTTCGAATAAGTACGCGATCCTGTCGCCTTCTCTGCGGCGCGGCCTCATTAAGCCAAAAGCTTAATTTCCCCCCTCCATAAATGATTACGTCATTCCTATATGAATCTGACTGAACTCAAGCAAAAGCCGATTACCGAACTGCTCGAATTGGCCGAACAGATGGGCATAGAAAATATGGCCCGTTCGCGCAAGCAGGACGTGATTTTCTCCCTGCTCAAAAAGCACGCGAAAAGCGGCGAGGAAATCTCCGGTGATGGCGTGCTGGAGATTCTCCAGGACGGCTTCGGCTTCCTCCGCTCCGCTGATGCGTCCTATCTTGCCGGCCCGGACGATATCTACGTCTCGCCGAGCCAGATCCGTCGCTTCAACTTGCGCACCGGTGACACCATCGTTGGCAAGATTCGCCCTCCAAAGGAAGGCGAGCGTTATTTCGCTCTGCTCAAGGTCGACACGATCAACTACGATCGTCCCGAGAACGCGAAAAACAAGATTCTCTTCGAGAACCTGACCCCGCTGTTCCCGACCGTGCGCATGAAGATGGAAGCCGGCAACGGTTCCACCGAAGACTTGACCGGTCGAGTCATCGACCTGTGCGCCCCGATCGGCAAAGGCCAGCGCGGTCTGATCGTTGCACCGCCGAAAGCCGGTAAAACGATCATGCTGCAAAACATCGCGGCGAACATCGCTCGTAACAACCCTGAAGTTCATCTGATCGTATTGCTGATCGACGAACGTCCGGAAGAAGTAACTGAAATGCAGCGCACCGTGCGCGGCGAAGTGGTTGCCTCGACGTTCGACGAACCGCCAACCCGCCACGTGCAGGTTGCCGAAATGGTGATCGAGAAGGCCAAGCGCCTGGTCGAACACAAGAAAGACGTGGTGATCCTGCTCGACTCCATCACCCGTCTGGCCCGCGCCTACAACACTGTGATCCCGAGCTCCGGCAAAGTACTCACCGGTGGTGTCGATGCCCACGCCCTGGAGAAACCGAAACGTTTCTTCGGCGCCGCGCGGAACATCGAAGAAGGCGGTTCGCTGACCATTATCGCCACCGCGCTGGTTGAAACCGGCTCGAAGATGGACGAAGTGATCTACGAAGAATTCAAAGGCACCGGCAACATGGAACTGCCTCTGGATCGCCGCATCGCTGAAAAACGCGTCTTCCCGGCCATCAACATCAACCGCTCCGGCACCCGCCGCGAAGAGTTGCTGACGGCTGACGACGAGTTGCAACGTATGTGGATCCTGCGCAAGCTGCTGCACCCGATGGACGAAATCGCCGCCATCGAGTTCCTGGTCGACAAGCTGAAAACGACCAAGACCAACGACGAGTTCTTCTTGTCGATGAAGCGTAAGTAAGTCGAAACACGCTTCAACAAGAGCGCCCTGAAAGGGCGCTTTTTTTTGCTCGAGATATTTGTATCGAGATATTTGTATCCGGATACATACGCTGCGTAAACTGGCGCCCAGTCCATGGGCGTCACCGCCCGCTCACAGCTGATCCATCGCTAGGCATTCCCTGCGTTCAATTTTGCTGGCGATTGGTCAAGTGTTCCGACAGGTTAGTCCACGGTTGACCACCTTCGAATATCTCCATTCGCGCTACCGGTGAGCCCCTTTTTCAATCGGTTTTGTATCTGAAACGACAAGGGGCTTCATGCATACGTTTGGCAATCGCCGTGATATCGACGGCTTACGGGCGCTGGCCGTTATTCCGGTTGTGCTGTTTCACTTCGGCTTTAGCACCTTCAGCGGTGGCTTCGTCGGCGTCGATATCTTCTTCGTCATTTCCGGCTTCCTGATTACCACCATCCTGTTCCGTGAGATCAGCGCGCAGCGTTTCAGCTTCGTTGATTTCTGGGCGCGTCGTGCCCGGCGCATCATCCCGGCCTTGAGCGTGGTGATAGTGGTGACGTTGGTGCTGGGTTGGCTATTGCTGACGGCCAAGGATTTTGCGGAGCTGGGGCGGACGGTCCGTTATCAGGCGCTTTTTATATCGAACATTCTGTTCATGCGAGAGGACGGCTACTTCCAGCCGGCATCGGAGTTGAAGCCGCTGCTTCATACGTGGTCGTTGGCCGTTGAAGAGCAGTACTACATTTTCTTTCCGCTGCTGATGGCATTGTTGATGCGCCATGTTCGCCATTGGCGCTGGATGCTGTTTGCCGTGCTTTTGGTGTCCTTCGGGTTGAACGTCGCCTATATCGACCGCAAGCCAGATGTCGCATTCTTCTCTCTGCCGACGAGGGCCTGGGAACTGTTGTGCGGTGCGATGCTGGCGGTTTTGCCTGCGTCGAAGTACTCGGCGCGGCCCTGGTTCTATCAGTTTGTCGGGCTGGCCGGGTTTGTTGCGGTGCTGGTTGCTGTTTTCACGTTCAACAAAACCACCGCGTTCCCTGGCTGGGCTGCATTGCTGCCGGTTCTCGGTGCGACCGCCATGATCTGGTCGGGCGGCCAGGGTACGACGTGGGTCGGTAAATTGTTGAGTGCCCGCGGGCTGGTTTGGATTGGTTTGATTTCCTACTCCCTGTATTTGTGGCACTGGCCGGTCTACGTCTACGCAAATGCCATCTCGATTGACGGTATTCAGCCAGTTGAGGCGATAGGCTGGATTGGACTGGCGCTGGGTCTGGCGTGGGTGAGCTGGCGTTTCGTCGAGCTTCCATTCCGTGAAAAGCGAGTGCTTGCCGGACGAAGATCCGTGTTGGTGGGCGGTTTGCTGACAATGGCGGCTCTGGCGGTCATAGGTTCGGCCGTGCGATCGGCGGATGGCGTTCCTCAGCGTCTGACCGGCAAAGCCCTGGATTATGCGCAGTCTCGCGAATGGAAGGCTGGGCAGTTGAAGTGCATGTTGGTGACCTCAGACAAAAACCTGGACAAGGCGTGCCTGGTCGGTGGCAACACTGATGTTCCTGCGACGAAGATGTTCTGGGGCGACAGTCATGCCGCGGCGCTGTTACCGGCCATCGAACACAACGCACAACTTGAAGGTCATCCGGTGTGGCTGTACAGCATGAGTGCCTGTTCGCCGGTTCTCAGCGACGATCAACGCCAGCGCTGCAATGACTTCAACGAGCGAACAATGGAGCGGGTTCGCAGCCTGAAGATCAAGGATGTGGTACTGGCATCCAACTGGAGCCTTAACGTTTACGGCCGTGAAGACGGTGATAAAAAAGTGCTGCTCAACGAGCACGACGACACGGCTCATGCTGAGCAGCGCATGGCCACAGCACTCAAGGCGCGGGTGGCGGCATTACGGGAGGCGGGCGCGCAAGTCTGGCTGTTCAAGGAAGTACCGCTGCAGCGCAAGGGCAGCGTTTCTCGCCTGACCAGCCTGGCCCGTATCGGCGGCTCGGTCGAAGGGTTGGGGCGGCCGCTTGAGGAGCATTTGGCAAGGCAGCGCTTTCTCAGTGCCCTGTTCGACTCGATGAGCGCCGCAGACCCGGGCGTGCATGTCATCGACCCGACGCCGATGATGTGTTCGGACCGGATCTGCAACATCGAAATCAACGGTCGCTCGTTGTACAAGGATGAAGATCATCTGTCGGACAGCGGCAGCGCCAGATTGAGCCCTTTGTTTACTCCGGTGCTGCTGGGTGCAAATCAAAATTGATCAGTGCTGAGCGCTGACAGGCTGCTGTTCGGCCGTCAGAGCAGGTAGGATGTACGCCTATTTTCGGGGTGGCATCTTCAATGAAATTCAAGGACCTTCGGGATTTCGTGCAGCAACTTGAGCAGCGCGGAGAGTTGAAACGCATCCAGATCCCCGTCTCTCCAGTGCTGGAGATGACAGAAGTCTGCGACCGCACGCTGCGGGCCAAAGGCCCGGCGCTGTTGTTCGAGAACCCTACCGGCTACGACATCCCGGTACTTGGCAACCTGTTCGGCACCCCCGAGCGGGTGGCCATGGGCATGGGCGCCGAGGCGGTCAGTGAACTGCGCGAGATCGGCAAGCTGCTGGCTTTCCTAAAAGAGCCTGAGCCACCGAAAGGCCTGAAAGACGCCTGGTCGAAGCTGCCGATTTTCCGCAAGATCATCGCGATGGCGCCGAAAGTCGTCAAAGACGCGGTCTGCCAGGAAGTGGTCATTGAAGGCGATGACGTTGATCTTGCCATGCTGCCGGTGCAGACCTGCTGGCCCGGCGACGTCGGCCCGCTGATCACTTGGGGTCTTACCGTCACCAAGGGGCCGAACAAGGATCGCCAGAACCTCGGCATCTACCGTCAGCAAGTGATCGGCCGCAACAAGGTCATCATGCGCTGGCTGAGTCACCGTGGCGGCGCACTGGATTACCGCGAATGGTGCGAGAAACACCCCGGCCAGCCGTTCCCGGTATCCGTGGCGTTGGGGGCTGACCCGGCGACAATTCTTGGCGCGGTGACGCCGGTACCGGACAGCCTTTCTGAATACGCTTTCGCCGGACTGCTGCGCGGTAACCGCACCGAACTGGTGAAGTGCCGAGGTAATGACCTCCAAGTGCCGGCCACCGCCGAGATCATCCTCGAGGGTGTGATTCATCCTGGCGAGATGGCCGACGAAGGCCCGTACGGCGACCACACCGGTTACTACAACGAAGTCGACAGCTTCCCGGTGTTCACTGTCGAGCGCATCACCCATCGGATCAAACCGATCTACCACAGCACTTACACCGGCCGTCCGCCGGATGAGCCGGCGATTCTCGGCGTGGCGCTGAACGAAGTGTTCGTGCCGATCCTGCAGAAGCAGTTCCCGGAGATCACCGACTTCTACCTGCCGCCCGAAGGTTGCTCGTACCGCATGGCCATTGTGACCATGAAGAAGTCGTATCCCGGCCATGCCAAGCGGGTAATGCTCGGTGTCTGGTCGTTTTTGCGACAGTTCATGTACACCAAGTTCGTTATCGTCACCGACGACGATATCAACGCACGCGACTGGAACGATGTGATCTGGGCCATCACCACGCGCATGGACCCCAAGCGCGACACGGTGATGATCGACAACACGCCGATCGACTACCTGGATTTCGCCTCGCCGGTTTCCGGCCTGGGGTCGAAAATGGGGCTCGATGCCACGCATAAATGGCCGGGCGAAACCACCCGCGAGTGGGGCCGGGTCATCGTCAAGGACGAGGCCGTTACCCAGCGGATCGATGCCATCTGGAATCAGTTAGGAATAGATTGATGCGTGTAACTTTGCAGCCCTCCGGAGCAGTGCTAGAGATTCTGCCCGGTGAGCGGATTCTCGATGGCGCGCGGCGTCTGGGCTATGAATGCCCACAAAGCTGCCGCAACGGCAATTGCCATATATGCGCCGCGTTGCTGGTGGAAGGGCGGGTCGAACAGGAAGGCGGTGTGCGCGACCATGGCGAGTTCTACACTTGCATAGCAGAGCCGCTGGAAGACTGCATCGTGCTGTGGGATGGCGTGCTCGCGCTGGGAGAATTGCCGGTGCGCAACTTCTCGTGTCAGGTCATTGAATGCAGGGACGTCGGCGGCGATACCTGGCGCGTGCGGCTGCGAGCACCGGCTGGCAAGCCACCGCGCTATCACGCCGGGCAGTATCTGATGATCGAGCGTGAGAGTGGCGAGAAATCCGCGTTCTCCCTGGCCTCCGCGCCGCATGGTGGGCGTGATCTGGAAATACATGTGTTGGCGCGCGAAAGCAGTGCCCTGAGCCTGATCGAGCAGCTGCAGCGCAATACGTTGGTGCGCATCGAGATGCCATTCGGCGATACCCATCTGGCGGAACTGCCTGACGGTCCGTTGGTGCTGATTGCGGCGGGCACCGGCATGGGCCAGATTCACAGCCTGATCGAGCATTGCCGCGCCACGGGCTTCAAGCATCCTGTGCATTTGTATTGGGGTGTGCGTCGTCCGGAAGACTTTTATGACATAGAACATTGGGATGAATGGCTGAAACTGCCCAATCTGTTCCTGCATAAAGTGGTGAGCGATCAATGTGGCTGGCAGGGGCGCTGTGGCATGTTGCATGAGGCGGTGTGTGAAGACTTCCCTGACCTGAAAGCGCTGCATGTGTATGCCAGCGGTTCTCCGGCAATGGTCTATGGCACGCTGGATGCCTTGGTTGAGGCCGGGATGGACGCCCATCAGATGCGCGCCGATGTATTTGCATACGCGCCACGATCTTGATCCTCGATTTTGATCGGCGATCTTGATCCCCGTTCTTGGCGCCTGTTAGTCCTTCTAGAATCGTAACCCTGTCGTCACCATGAAGGCGTTGGCGCCGAGCAGTACCAGCTCGGCGGCCAACGGGCCGTAGTGGGTGCCAATGGACGGAATAATCACCGGTGCCACTCCAAAGCGGTTGAGAGGAATCTTGTCCTGGTACTTTCCGCTGTAACCTTCAAGCAGCCCTCCGGTAAGTTTTAGATAAACCGGATATTGGGCGCTGTCGAAGCGTTTGCCCGCATAGGCATAGTTTGAACGCTGGCTGAACGAGTTACGAAAAGTCGCCCCGCCAAATACCCAGCCGGACGCTTCGTTACGTTCAATGCCAATCAGGTCCTGATTGTTATTGTGGTCGGGATCCGGCGAGTAATGTTTGGTATAGACGCTGGTCTGTGCATACCAGAAGCCCTTGTCTTGTTGCGCGTCATCTTGCGCCATGGCGAGGCCGGCCGGGATCATTAACAACAACATGGCGCAAAGCGCTGGTTTTTTCATCATGCAGCCCTGTTAAACAGTGTGGCTTGCGCCTTGGGGAGGCTGTTATACGTGGACGTCCGACGATGGGAAAGGTAGAGAGTCTGAGAGTTTAGTAGGAAATGTCTGGCGCCTTCATGAATGGATCCTGAATGAGTCGAACGCTTATGCATATGTCATTCAGGTATTTAAGATATTTCCAAAATGGTATTAGGCTATATAAAACGTAACGCCGCCAGTGATGACCACTATTTGTGGGTGTCACAACTGTCATACATCCTTTAGCACTTTTCGTTTTACCGTTACTGCTATATGTTCTATGAAGCGAATCTTGCTTATATCTTGTAATACTTGTGGGGCCGAACACTTTCGCCATGAGCGCCATTGAATCTGCTTTTTTGAATCTGGCTTACCCTCCGCGGCTCGATCTGGGGCCGCAGCTTACGCACGAACAATTGCTCAGCTCGATGCAGTCGACCATGGCACGCCATAAGGGTGGCCCGGTCTGGCTGTTCGCGTATGGCTCGCTGATCTGGCGGCCTGAATGCGCGGCGGTGGAGCGGGTGCGCGGTCGTGTGCATGGCTACCATCGCGGTTTGTACCTGTGGTCCCACGAACATCGCGGCACGCCGGAAGTACCGGGGCTGGTGTTTGGCCTGGATCGCGGCGGTTCTTGCAGCGGTTTCGCTTATCGCTTGCCCGAAGAACAACTCGACGCTTCGCTCTATGCCTTGTGGCAGCGCGAAATGCCATTCCCCTCCTATCGTCCACACTGGCTCAACTGCCGCCTCGAAGACGGAAACCAGGTTCAGGCATTGGGGTTTGTTTTAGAGCGTCACCTGCCCAGCTATGCCGGCAACTTGCCCGATCATGTGCTGAGCCACGTGTTCGAAAACGCCTGCGGGCGTTACGGCACCACGCGCGATTATGTCGAGCAGACCGCCCACGCCCTGCGTAGCCACGCCATGCCAGACCGGAATCTGGAGGCACGGCTCAAACGTTGTCGATCAAAGTCCGATCAGGCGAGCGCTTCGCGGGTCTAGGGTTGAAAAAGCGATCTGAACACTCTCCAGACCGCTTCATTCGGCTCAGCGAACCTGAACCACCACCTTCCCGACCGCCTTACGCTGCCCAAGATCATTAATCGCCTGCGCCGTATTGTTCAGCGGATACACCTGCGACACCAACGGCTTCAACTTGCCCTCGGCAAACCAGCCAAACAACTGCTGGAAGTTAGCCGCGTTATCCTGTGGCTGACGTTGGGCAAACGAGCCCCAGAAAACGCCAATCACTGACGCACCTTTGAGCAGGGCAAGGTTCACCGGCAGTTCCGGAATGCGTCCGCTGGCGAAACCGACCACCAGCAGGCGACCGTTCCAGGCGATGGCGCGGATGGCCTGGTCGAACAGATCGCCGCCGACCGGGTCGTAGATCACGTCGGCGCCCTGGCCATCGGTCAGGCGCTTGATTTCGTCCTTGAGGCTGGTTTCGCTGTAGTTGATCAGTTCATCGGCGCCGGCAGCCTTGGCCACGGCAAGTTTTTCGGCGCTGCTGGCGGCGGCGATCACGCGGGCGCCCATGGCTTTGCCGATTTCCACGGCGGCCAGGCCGACACCGCCCGAAGCGCCGAGGACCAGCAGGGTTTCCCCCGGTTGCAAGTTGCCCCGTTGCTTGAGCGCATGCATCGAGGTGCCGTAGGTCATGCTGAACGCGGCGGCGGTGTTGAAGTCCATGGACGGCGGAATGGGCAGCACGTTGTAACCCGGCACGGCGACCTGTTCGGCGAAGCTGCCCCAACCGGTCAAGGCCATGACCCGGTCACCGACTTTCAGATGGCTAACCTTTTCGCCCACCGCGCTGACCACGCCAGCCGCTTCGCCACCCGGCGAAAACGGGAAGGGCGGCTTGAACTGGTATTTGCCCTCGATGATCAACGTGTCCGGGAAATTGACCCCGGCGGCGTGCACATCCAGCAGGATTTCATTCTTCTTCGCGACAGGGCTGGCGACGTCTTCCAGCACCAGCGATTCGGCAGGGCCGAAGGCTTTGCACAGCACGGCTTTCATCAGGGCTATTCCTTTGGGAGTGATGGCCGATAAGTGTAGGTGTGTGAATCGATGGGTCAACGAGCATGCCCGGCCCTGATAGGCAGCCATAAGCTTGTGCTAGCGCGGCGGGTCGTTATGCTAGGCCGCAAACCGGATTAGGAGCGAATTGTGAAAGCGTGGATCATGTTGATGCTGGCCCTGTCTCTGCCCATGGCAGTGATGGCCGAAGAAGCAGCCAAAGAAGGTGAAGGCCCGAAAGTCAGCTATTTGAGCCTGAGCCCGCCGTTCGTGGGTAATTATGGGTTGGATGGCACGCCGAAGTTGAAGGTTTTCAAGGCTGATGTGGCGTTGCGTGTGACCGGTGAAGAAGCGACCAAACTGGTGAAGGCCAATGAGCCATTGATTCGCAATCAACTGGTCGCGTTGTTCGCCCAGCAGACGACCGAGGCGATGAACAGCGTCGACGGCAAGGAAAAGCTGCGTCAGGAAGCCCTGAAACAGACCCAGCAAGTGATGAACGACGAAACTGGCAAGCCGGTGGTTGAGGACTTGTTGTTCAACAACCTCATTATTCAGTAAGTTCTGATTTGAATGGCTTATCGCCAAGATCGCAGCCTTCGGCAGCTCCTACATGGGTTCGCATTTCCCTGTAGGAGCTGCCGCAGGCTGCGATCTTTTAGCGGTCTTCAACGTAACGCGATAACAGCTGCCCATTGCTCAGCCGTCACCGGCATCACCGATAGGCGCGAACCTTTCTGCACCAATGGCATCTCGGCCAGCGCCGTCTGCTGCTTCAGGTAGTCCAGCTTCAGAACGTTGGAAAACGTCTCGACGTGAGCGACGTCAATCGCGCTCCAGGCATTTTTCTCGGCAGTAGCCTTCGGATCGTAGTAATGGCTCTCAGGCTCCAGCGCTGTCGGGTCCGGATAGGCCGCTTCGATAATTTTGCCGATCCCGGCAATCCCGGGCTCCGGGCAGCTGGAGTGATAGAAGAAGAACTCGTCGCCCACCGCCATCGCACGCAAGAAGTTGCGCGCCTGATAGTTGCGAACCCCATCCCAGCGCGCTTTTCCAAGCTTCGCGAGGTCTTTGATCGAGAGCTCGTCGGGCTCGGATTTCATCAGCCAATAGGCCATGGTTTTTGCTCCTTGCGAGGTGAGGGGGCAATTTTATGACAAACCGACGGTCGGTTGACGCCATCGTTTGCGTGTCGGTTCACGTTGTCGCAGAATGCCGGCCTTCTAAGCTTGACGCTGCTGCACGGCCTACAACGGAAACCGCTGCTGTCATCGTGTTGATGTGCCTTTGGGGGGCAATCGATGAAACGCAAACCGGATTTACTATGGATTTTGGTTATTTTATTCGGCCTTGGCGTCGTGACCACCGGCTATGCCCAAAGCCTGTGGAACAACAATCCCGATGCACCGATCGAAATCGCACAGCAACAAAAGCCGTCGGCCTTCAAGCGCTGAACCCGTCCTTTGGGCGCCGCTGATTCCAGTGGCGTCTAGCCTGCGAAATACCACGCCTTGTCTGTCACCGTTCCTTGCAACGGTACATCCCAGCTCGCTTGAGCCAATCGTTCGACCTTCTGACATTCATGGGCCAGCCCCAGCAGCGTCGGCTTGCGCCAGTTTTTGCGTCGTGCCAGGTACGCCAGGCTCCGGTCGTAGAAACCACCGCCCATGCCCAGTCGCCCGCCGACATCGTCAAACCCCACCAACGGCAACAAGACCAAATCCAGCGCCCAGACTTTGCGTTGCCGGGCGAGGTTGTGTCTTGGCTCGAGAATACGGAAGCGGTTGGGTTTCAGTTTTTCGCCGGGTCGAATCCGCTGGAACACCATTTTGGTTCGCGGCCAGGCACTGAGTACCGGCAGATAGGTGGCCTTGCCCCGACGCTGAGCGGCACGCAGCAGCACGCTTGGATCAATTTCACCGTCGGTGGGCAGATAAAGAGAAATGTGTTTTGCGCGGCGGAACAGCGGTTGCTGGGCCAATTGCTTGTACAGCCCGCGAGCCGCCTGGTGCTGCTGACTGGGTGTCAGTGCGCGGCGGGCCTTGCGCAGCATGCGTCGAAGTTGCGGGCGGGGCAGCAGCGCAGGTTCGGTCATGAATTCAGCTTCGGCAGGACGAGTACATAAAGCGTACCCGTAAAAAAGCCGATGCCGGTATTTAAACCGGCATCGGACTGGAATCAGGCTCCCCGGATGTACCGCTGCTGACTTAGCCCTTGAACCCGAAAGTTCAAGGTGGAAGATGCAGTAGGCTTTAAGGCTTTCCGTCTAGCGGACATGCACACCAGCCCAACGTGCAACTTCCAGGGTAGTGCGAATCGGCTCAGGGACGTGGTCAACTGGCAAGCACCCCAGGGAGTGATGCGAGTATACCTCAAGCGGTTTCGCGTTTCAGCCCTTGGTGACATCCGGATCGGTGGCGAGCACCAGATCGACGCGATCCAGCAGGTCGCGAACCTGTTCGCGGGTCGAGCCGCTGGCCTGCACATCCGGGCGCTCTTCCTTGTGCAGAAGATCGTGCGTGATGTTCAGCGCGGCCATCACGGCGATGCGGTCGGCACCGATGACTTTGCCGCTGCTGCGGATTTCGCGCATCTTGCCGTCGAGGTAGCGGGCGGCGCTGACCAGGTTGCTGCGCTCTTCCTGGGGGCAGATGATCGAATATTCTTTGTCGAGGATCTGCACGGTAACGCTGTTGTTTGAACTCATGAGTCTTGCTCCAGGGCCTTGAGGCGCGAAATCATCGACTCGACCTTACGCCGGGCGATTTCATTTTTTTCAATGAGGTGCGCGCGTTCCTCGCGCCAGGTCTTTTCCTGAGCTAGTAGGAGTCCATTTTGACTCTTAAGTTGCTCGACTCGGCTAATTAGTAGCTCGAGTCTGGCCATCAGCGCTTGCAGGTCGGTGTCTTCCATTGTCTTCACTGTCTTCACTGTCTGATGGGTGTTTGACTGTAGGAGCGAGCTTGCTCGCGATGAACCCGAGAACGCCGCGGGTGTCAGGTACCCAGCGTTATCGTTAGCGACCATCGCGAGCAAGCTCGCTCCTACAGGGGTAGTCGATGTAGGATACAAGGCCTTCATTCTAGACATAGCGCCGTCTGGCGCCTAGCTGCCCATGCCCATTCAGAATTCCCCGTATAAAGCCTTCGCCACCCTGCTGACTTCCAGCGGTCATAACGTCTCGCCTGCCGAACTGCATGGCCTGCTGCTCGGCCGCAGTTGCGCCGGCGCCGGTTTCGATGCTGAAGGCTGGCTAATTGATGCCGCCGAGCTGCTCGAAGGCGAGCCGCAAGACAACGTTCGCAATGCCTTGATTGGCCTGCAAGAGATGGTCAAAGGCGAGCTCACCGGCGACGACGTGACCGTTGTTCTGCTGCTGCCGACTGATGACGAGCCGCTGGCTGACCGCGCCGCAGCACTGGGCCAATGGTGCCAGGGTTTCCTCAGCGGTTTCGGCCTGAACTGCCGTGACAGCAGCATGCTGAGCACCGAGGCCACCGAAGTGCTGCAGGATCTGGCGGCCATCGCCCAGGTGCAAGATGCACTGGAAGAATCCGACGACGGCGAAAGCGACTACATGGAAGTGATGGAGTACCTGCGCGTCGCGCCGCTGCTGCTGTTCTCCGAAACCAAGAAGCCGGACGCGCCGGCTGCTGCCAAACCGTCGTTGCATTAATCGCGAGCCAGGAAAAGCCATCTGCCCATGATTCATATCCCGAAATCGGAATACAGCCGTCGCCGCAAGGCCTTGATGGCGCAGATGGAACCCAACAGCATCGCCATACTGCCCGCCGCCGCGGTGGCCATCCGCAACCGCGACGTCGAGCACGTCTACCGTCAGGACAGCGACTTCCAGTACCTCAGCGGCTTCCCCGAGCCTCAGGCTGTTCTGGTTTTGATGCCGGGGCGTTTGCATGGCGAATACATTCTGTTCTGCCGTGAGCGTAACGCCGAGCGCGAATTGTGGGACGGCCTGCGCGCCGGCCAGGAAGGCGCGATCCGTGACTTCGGCGCCGACGACGCGTTCCCCATCACCGACATCGACGACATCCTGCCGGGTCTGATCGAAGGGCGCGACCGGGTCTATTCGGCCATGGGCAGCAACCCGGAATTCGACCGGCACCTGATGGACTGGATCAACGTGATCCGCTCTAAAGCGCACCTTGGCGCCCAGCCGCCGAACGAATTCGTTGCCCTGGATCACTTACTGCACGACATGCGCCTGTATAAATCGGCGGCAGAAGTGAAGGTCATGCGTGAAGCCGCGCGGATTTCCGCTCAGGCGCACATTCGCGCCATGCAGGCCAGCAGGGTCGGGTTGCATGAGTTCAGCCTCGAAGCCGAGCTCGATTACGAGTTCCGCAAGGGCGGGGCGAAAATGCCGGCTTATGGCTCGATCGTCGCGGCGGGCCGCAACAGTTGCATCCTGCACTACCAACAGAATGACGCGGTACTCAAGGATGGCGACCTGGTACTGATCGACGCCGGTTGCGAAATTGACTGCTACGCGAGTGACATCACTCGCACCTGGCCGGTCAACGGCAAGTATTCGGTGGAACAGAAAGCAATCTACGAATTGGTGCTGGCATCGCAAGAAGCCGCGTTTGCCGAGATCGCTCCGAACAAACACTGGAATCAGGCGCACGAAGCCACCGTCCGGGTGATCACCGCCGGTCTGGTGAAGTTGGGTCTGTTGCAGGGCGACGTCGACGAGTTGATCGCCAGCGAAGCGTATAAAGCGTTTTACATGCACCGCGCCGGCCATTGGCTGGGCATGGATGTGCATGACGTCGGCGAGTACAAGGTCGGCGGCGAATGGCGCGTGCTGGAAGTTGGCATGGCGCTGACAGTGGAGCCGGGGATCTATATCGCTTCGGACAACCAGAATGTTGCGAAGAAATGGCGCGGCATAGGCGTGCGCATCGAGGACGACGTGGTGGTGACCAAGACCGGTTGTGAAATCCTGACTAAAGGCGTGCCGAAAACGGTCGCCGAGATCGAGGCCTTGATGGCCGCTGCAAGGACACAGGCGGCATGAGTCGAGTCAATCTGGCAATCATCGGTGGTGGCCTGGTCGGCGCCAGCCTGGCGTTGGCGTTGCAGGCCGGGGCCAAGTCTCGCGGCTGGAAGATCGTGCTGATTGAACCGTTCGCCCCGGGTGACACCTATCAACCGAGCTACGACGCGCGCTCTTCGGCCTTGTCCTACGGTGCCAAACAGATTTATCAAAGGCTGGGCGTGTGGCAGGAAATCTCCCGCCGCGCCGAGCCGATCAAGCAGATTCATGTCTCCGACCGTGGACGCTTCTCCACGGCGCGACTGTCGGCCATGGAGGAGGGCGTTCCGGCGCTGGGTTATGTGGTGGAAAACGCCTGGCTTGGCCAATGCCTGTGGCAAGGTCTGGACAAGGACGTGATCAGCTGGCGGTGCCCGGCGGAAGTCACGCGCATGGAGCCGCTGACCGATGGCTATCGCCTGACCCTCAACGATGAAACCACGTTGGAATGTGATCTCGCGGTGCTCGCTGACGGCGGCCGTTCAGGCCTGCGCGAGCAACTCGGGATCGGCATCAAGAAGCGTCCGTACAACCAGAGCGCGCTGATCGCCAACATCACCCCGAGTGAAGCGCACAACGGTATGGCCTTCGAGCGCTTCACCGATGATGGCCCGATGGCCTTGTTGCCATTGCCGGAAAACCGCTGCGCGTTGATCTGGACCCGCCTGGGCATGGACGCACAACGGCTGGCCGCTCTCGATGAACGTAGCTTCCTCAGCGAGTTGCAGGGCGTGTTTGGTTATCGCCTTGGCACACTGAAGCAGGTCGGTGCGCGCAATCTTTACCCGCTGACGCTGATCGAGGCTGAAGAACAGGTGCGTCCGCACCTGGCGATTCTTGGCAACGCCGCTCACAGCCTGCATCCGATCGCCGGCCAGGGTTTCAACCTGTCCCTGCGCGATGCTCAGGCCTTGGCCGATGCGCTGCTGGCCAGCGAAACGGCGCCCGGCGACTTCGCAACCTTGCAGGCTTACCGCGAGCGTCAGCGTCTGGATCAAAACCTGACGGTAGGTTTCTCGGATCAGGTCACCCGCTTGTTCGGCAGCACTCAGCCGTTGGTCTCGCTGGGCCGCAACATCGGCCTGCTCGGCCTCGATTTGCTGCCGCCGGCCAAACGCTGGTTCGCCAGGCAGGCCATGGGTTTGGGGACACGCCCCGATGCTTAAGTGGCTGACGGAAGCGTTCGACAAAGCGCGATTGATGCGTTGGTTCATGACCTTTTACCCGCCGTACCTCGGCGCCGGCCATCTGGTGGCGCGGGTCGGGAAAACCCTTTACGTGCGGCTCAAGCCGCAAGCGAGACAGGCTTAAAGCATGGAAATGCGCGCAGATCTGCTGATTGTCGGGGCCGGAATGGTCGGCAGTGCCCTGGCGCTGGCGTTGCAGGACAGTGGGCTGGAAGTCCTGCTGCTGGACGGCAGCCCCCTGAGCGTCAAACCCTTCGATACTCAGGCCACGTTCGAGCCGCGGGTGAGCGCCTTGTCGGCGGCCAGTCAGCGGATTCTGGAACGTCTGGGCGTTTGGGATGGCATTGCCAAGCGGCGCAGTAGCCCTTACACCGACATGCAGGTCTGGGATGGCAGCGGCACCGGGCAAATCCATTTCTCGGCGGCCAGCGTGCACGCTGAAGTGCTGGGGCATATTGTCGAGAACCGTGTGGTTCAGGATGCCTTGCTCGACCGTTTGCACGACTGCGACCTCGGGATGCTGGCCAATGCGCGGCTGGAACAGATGCGTCGCTCGGGTGACGACTGGCTGCTGACCCTGGCGGATGGCCGGACCTTGCGGGCGCCGTTGGTGATCGCGGCGGACGGCGCCAACTCGGCAGTACGGCGCCTGACCGGTGTTGCGACGCGCGAGTGGGATTATCTGCACCACGCCATCGTCACCAGTGTGCGCAGCTCCAAACCTCATCAAATGACCGCGTGGCAGCGCTTCACCGACAACGGTCCATTGGCGTTTCTGCCGCTGGAGCGCGAGGGCCAACAGGATTGGTGTTCGATCGTCTGGTCGACCACACCGAGCGAAGCCGAGCGCCTGATGGCGCTGGATGACAAAGGCTTCTGTCACGAACTGGAGCGGGCCTTCGAAGGCCGGCTCGGCACGGTGCTCAGCGCCGACCCGCGCCTGTGCGTGCCGCTGCGTCAGCGCCATGCCAAGCGTTATGTGGCGCAGGGGCTGGCGTTGATCGGCGATGCGGCGCACACCATTCACCCATTGGCCGGGCAGGGCGTGAACCTCGGCTTTCTCGATGCCGCCGTGTTGGCCGAAGTGCTGCTGCAAGCGTCGGCGCGTGGCGAGCGGTTAGCGGATGTGAAAGTGCTCAGCCGTTACGAGCGTCGGCGCATGCCGCATAACCTCGCGTTGATGGCGGCGATGGAGGGCTTCGAGCGCTTGTTCCAGGCGGATCCGTTGCCGGTGCGCTGGTTGCGTAACGCCGGGTTGAAGATGGTTGATCAATTGCCGGAGGCCAAGGCGTTGTTTGTGCGTGAAGCGCTTGGGCTGACCGGGGATTTGCCGGCACTGGCCAAGGCCTGACATCGTCCTTGCGGCTTATGGCCTCTTCGCGAGCAAGCCCGCTCCCACATTTGAAATGCATCCAAATGTGGGAGCGGGCTTGCTCGCGAAGGCGTCGGTACATCCACCGCAACTCTCAACCTGTGCAACATCTGGTAACTCCTCCGCGAACTGTTCGATTGAGAAGCTAAATGTGAGTCTTTATCATTTGGCCTCACTTTTTCAATCGAGAGACCGCTCCCATGCTGGCACCGAAGCGTCTACTGACCGCCCTCGCCCTGACCCTGACTGGCATTACCGCCGCCCAGGCTGCCGACGAGGTGGTGGTTTACTCTTCGCGTATCGACGAGCTGATCAAACCGGTCTTCGATGCCTACACCGCGAAAACCGGCGTGCAGGTCAAGTTCATCACTGACAAGGAAGCGCCGCTGATGCAGCGCATCAAGGCCGAGGGCGAAAACGCCACCGCCGATTTGCTGCTGACCGTCGACGCCGGCAACCTCTGGCAAGCCGAGCAGATGGGCATCCTGCAACCGTTCACCTCGAAAACCATTGATGCCAACATTCCGTTGCAGTACCGCGCTTCTTCTCACGCCTGGACCGGTCTGAGCCTGCGGGCGCGGACCATCGCTTATTCCACTGCTCGGGTGAAGCCGGGCGAGCTGACCACTTATGAAGGGCTGGCCGACAAGAACTGGGAAGGCCGCTTGTGTCTGCGCACGGCGAAGAAGGTCTACAACCAGTCCCTGACGGCCACCATGATCGAAGTGCATGGCGCCGACAAAACCGAGCAAATTCTCAAGGGCTGGGTGAGTAACCTGTCCACCGACGTATTCTCCGATGACATCGCGGTACTGGAAGCGATCAACGCGGGTCAGTGCGACGTCGGCATCGTCAACACGTACTACTACGGCCGTCTACACAAGCAGAAACCTGATTTGGGCGTGAAGCTGTTCTGGCCGAACCAGGGCGACCGTGGCGTGCACGTCAATTTGTCGGGCATCGGCCTGACCAGGCACGCGCCGCACCCGGAAGCAGCCAAGGCACTGGTTGAGTGGATGACCACTCCTGAAGCGCAGAAGATATTCGCTGACGTGAACCAGGAGTTCCCCGCCAACCCTGCTGTTCAGCCCTCCGCTGAAGTGGCGAGTTGGGGCAAATTTGTGGCCGATACACTGCCAGTGGAAATTGCTGGCAAGCGTCAGGCTGAAGCGATTCGCATGATGGATCGGGCGGGCTGGAACTAAAGATCAAAAGATCGTCCGAACGCGGCACCGAACCTGCGGCAGCTCCTACATTGGGAGGGTGAACACCCTGTAGGAGCTGCCGCAGGCTGCGATCTTTTGCGTTTGACGTAGATTCCGCTGATGTTCCTTAGAGAGTTTTCCTTGGCCCACCCCGCCCAACGCCGCTGGTATCCCTTGGTCTTCGCCATCGCTGCGCTGGTCCTGCTGCCGCTTAGCGTCTTGCTGCTCTCCTGGCAAACCATCGACTATCAAATCTGGTCCCACCTCTGGGGCACCCAGATGCCACGCCTGCTGGGCAATACCCTGACGCTGGTGCTCGGCGTCGGCGTCGGCGTAACGCTCTTGGGCGTCAGCCTGGCCTGGCTCACCAGCCTCTGTGAATTCCCTGGTCGGCGCTGGCTGGACTGGGCGCTGATGCTGCCCTTCGCGATTCCAGCCTACGTGCTGGCCTTTGTCTTCGTCGGACTGCTGGATTTCGCAGGCCCCGTGCAAACCTTGATGCGCGAATGGTTTGGCACCGGCCTGCGGTTGCCGCGAGTGCGATCTACCGGTGGCGTTATTCTCGTTTTGGTGCTGGTCTTTTATCCCTACGTTTACCTGTTGGCGCGCACTGCGTTCCTCGCTCAGGGCAAAGGCCTGATGGAAGCGGCGCGCGTCTTGGGGCAATCCCCATGGCAGGCATTCTGGCGAGTTGCCTTGCCCATGGCGCGCCCGGCCATCGGCGCGGGCGTGGCGTTGGCGCTGATGGAAACCCTTGCGGATTTCGGTGCGGTGTCGGTGTTCAACTTCGACACGTTCACGACCGCTATCTACAAAACCTGGTACGGCTTTTTCAGCCTTTCAACCGCGGCGCAACTGGCCAGCCTGCTGCTGTTGGTGGTCATGGTTGTGCTGTACGGCGAGCGCCGCGCCCGGGGTGCCAGCCGTGTCAGCAACGAACGACCACGGATCAAGGCGCTGTATCACCTGCGGGGATTCAAAGCGCTGGCGGCCATGAGTTGGTGTGGTCTGGTGTTCGCCTGCGCCTTCGTCATTCCGATGCTGCAATTGGTGGTGTGGTTCTGGCAGCGGGGGCGCTTCGATCTGGATGAGCGTTACAGCGGACTGATCATCCACACCTTATACCTGGGCGGCATGGCGGCGCTGATCACCGTCAGTGTTGCCCTGGTGCTGGCGTTTGCCCGACGTCTGGCGCCGACCCGGGCGATCCGTTCCAGTGTCAGCCTGGCCAACCTCGGGTACGCCTTGCCAGGCTCGGTGCTGGCGGTGTCGATCATGCTGGCCTTCAGTTACCTGGACCGCGAACTGGTCATCCCAGTGTCGGGTTGGCTGGGTGGTGCTGGTAAACCGTTACTACTGGGCAGCCTCTCAGCGTTGTTGCTGGCTTACCTGGTGCGTTTTATCGCGGTTGCGTATGGGCCGCTGGAAAGCAGTCTGGCGCGAATACGGCCCTCTTTGCCCGAAGCAGCACGTAGTCTTGGCGTCAGTGGGCCACGACTGTTTTTCAAAGTGTATCTGCCGCTTTTGCTGCCGGGCACGTTGAGCGCTGCGTTGCTGGTGTTCGTCGACGTGCTCAAGGAAATGCCCGCCACCCTGCTGATGCGCCCGTTTGGCTGGGACACGCTGGCTGTGCGGATCTTTGAAATGACCAGCGAAGGCGAGTGGGCGCGGGCGTCGTTGCCGGCACTGACCCTGGTATTGGTGGGGCTTTTACCGGTCATCGGATTGATTCGACGTTCAGCGCATCAAAACGCCTAGGTGCCAGTCCTACACCTTGCGGCTACAATGCGCGGCATTCGGTGCGGTCCGTCTGACAGACCTGGTAGCTAAAATCGGCTGAAAGCCTTCAATTTCAAGGCGTTCACCCCGTGCAGCACCTGCCCGCACCTTCGCCACGCCCGGAAGGAGAAACCCATGGGACAGCGTACGCCTCTGTATGACCTTCATCTCGCCCTCGGCGCGAAGATGGTCGATTTTGGCGGTTGGGATATGCCTCTGCATTACGGCTCGCAGGTCGAGGAACACCATCAGGTGCGCCGTGATTGCGGGGTTTTCGATGTATCCCACATGACCGTGATCGATATCAGCGGCCCCCAGGCCAAGGCCTGGCTTCAGCATTTGCTGGCCAATGACGTCGAGCGCCTGCACAGCTCTGGCCGTGCCTTGTACAGCACCATGCTCAATGAGCGCGGCGGCATCGTCGACGACATGATTGTCTATCGTCTCGACGACGGCTATCGCCTGGTGGTCAACGCCTCAACCCGCAATCAGGATCTGGCGTGGATGCAGGCCCACCTCGATGGTTTCGATGTGCAGCTGCATGAACGCTCCGAATTGGCGATGTTGGCCATTCAAGGGCCTCTGGCCCGGCACAAAATCTGCGAACTCGTCACCCAATCCCGTGGCAACCTGATCCAGCTGCTCAAGCCTTTTGAAGGCCAGCCCGACGGTGACTGGTTCATCGCGCGTACCGGTTACACCGGCGAAGATGGTCTGGAAATCATTCTGCCGGCCAATCAGGCACCGGGATTTTTCAACGATCTGGTGGGGGCGGGCATCTCCCCAATCGGTCTTGGTGCTCGAGACACCCTGCGTGTCGAAGCCGGCATGAACCTTTACGGTCAGGACATTCATCAAGACGTTTCACCGCTGGCCTCCAACATGGCCTGGAGCATTGCCTGGGAACCGGCCACTCGTCAGTTCATTGGCCGCGACGCTCTTGAAGCCGAAAGGACTAACGGCATACAACACAAACTGGTGGGTCTGGTCCTTGAGGAGCGCGGGGTTTTACGCGCTCATCAAGTGGTCCGCATCGCCAATGTTGGCGAAGGGGAGATCACCAGTGGTAGTTTCTCTCCTACGCTTAGCAAGTCGATAGCACTGGCGCGCGTGCCGATGGCAACTGCCGACCGCGCTGAAGTGGAAATCCGTGGCAAGTGGTACCCGGTCCGAGTGGTCAAACCGACCTTCGTCCGCCATGGCAAAACCTTGATCTAACCTTTTTTGGCGGGCTACGACCGCTGACATTTTTCTTGAGGACACAGAACATGAGCGATATCCCTGCCGGCCTGCGTTTTGCCGAAAGTCACGAATGGGCTCGTCTGGAAGCCGATGGCACCGTCACGGTGGGCATCAGCGATCACGCTCAGGAAGCCTTGGGCGACGTGGTGTTCGTTGAACTGACCGAAGTCGGAAAAGTCTTCGCTGCCGGTGATCAATCCGGTGTGGTGGAGTCGGTTAAAGCCGCTTCGGATATCTATTCCCCGGTGGCCGGTGAAGTGATTGCGATCAACGAAGACCTGAGCGGTTCGCCAGAACTGCTCAACACCGACCCGTACGGCGCCTGGATCTTCAAGCTCAAGCCAAGCAACACGGCTGACCTGGACAAGCTGCTCGATGCGGCGGGTTACAAGGCCGCCATCGGCGAGTAATCCTCGCCCATGTAGGAGCTGCCGCAGGCTGCGATCTTTTGATCTTGGGAACGAAAATCAAAAGATCGCAGCCTTCGGCAGCTCCTACATATATGGGCGGTTTATGGCTTTAGAACGGCCTTCACCGCTGCCACCGAACGCTCGACGTCCGCTTTGCTCATGGCCGAAAACATCGGCAACGAAACAATCAGGCGACCCACCCGTTCCGCCACCGGGAACATGCCTTCCTTGAAACCGCGTTCACGGTAAAGGCTCAGCAGGTGAATCGGCGGGTAGTGATAACCGATGCCGATGCCCAATGCCTGCATCTGCTCCATGAACGTGGCCCGTGCCGGTTGGCCATCCTTACGTTCTGGCAGCACCAGCTGGAACAAATGCCAGTTGCTGTTCTGGAAGTCCGCCGGAGGCAGTTGAGCCCCGTACTGCGCTTCGAAGTCCTCGCCAAAGCAAGCAAAGTAGTGCCTGGCCAGCTCACGCCGATGAGCGGTGATCGATTCGATGTGTGCAAACTGCCCCAGACCAATGGCCGCTGCCACATCAGTCATGTTGAACTTGCCGCCCAGCACATCAACGTCCAGTCCATCGAAGCCGCTGCGGGTGACGCCCTGTAAACGGTACTTCTCCGCCAATCGCACTTCCTCGGCATTGTTCAATACCAGGCAACCGCCCTCTGACGAGGTGACGTTTTTGTTCGCCTGGAAACTGAAGGACACGAAGTCGCCGGTCGAGCCAATGCGCTGGCCGTTCCAGCTTGAGCCCAGCGCTTGGGCCGCATCTTCCACCACCCGCAGATCGTGCTTTTTCGCCAGTGCATACAGGTGCGTCATGTCTACTGGCAGCCCGGCGAGATACACCGGGATAATGGCTTTGGTGCGCGGGGTGATGGCGGCTTCGAGCTGTGCGAGGTCGATGTTGCGGGTCATCGGGTCGATGTCGGCAAACACTGGCGTGGCGCCGACCTCCAGAATGACGTTGGCGGTGGCGACCCAGGAAATCGGTGTGGTGATCACTTCATCGCCCGGCCCGATACCGGCAATGCGCAAGGCGATTTCCATGGTGCAGGTGCCGGAGTTGAAGGTGCGCACCGGGCGCCCGCCAAAATACTCCGAGAGTTGCGCTTCAAAGGCCTGGACCTTGGGGCCGCTGGTAATCCAGCCCGAGCGCAATACATCACCCACAGCGGCAATGGTGGCTTCGTCGATGGTTGGTTTGGAGAAAGGCAGGAAAGGCAGTTGGCTCATGAATTCAAAAACCCGATCAGCGGACATTAGGCAAGTGTCGAGCATGATGATCCGGATTGGTTCCCGGCGCCACGTCATCCGCTCGAGTATCGACTGCTATGCTGCTTTGACCGAGTTGCATCGACGCTGAGCGCCAGTCCAGAGAGAGCCCGTCATGTCCCAGTTGCCGTCCTTGAGCCAGTTACGCGACCCCAATGCCTTTCTTCGCCGCCACCTCGGCCCCGATGCCGCCGAGCAGCAGGCGATGCTCGACAGCCTCGGCCTCGGCAGCCGGGTAGAGCTGATCGAGCAGACGGTGCCGCCGGGAATCCGCCTGAACCGGGCGCTCGACCTGCCGCCCGCCCTCGACGAGGAAGCCGCGCTGGCCAAGCTTCGGGGTTACGCCGAGCAAAACCAGGTCTGGACCAGCCTGATTGGTATGGGTTATTACGGCACCCTGACGCCGGCGGTTATTCTGCGCAATGTGCTGGAAAATCCTGGTTGGTACACCGCCTACACACCTTATCAACCGGAAATCGCCCAAGGTCGGCTCGAAGCGCTGCTGAACTTCCAGCAGTTGACCATCGACCTCACAGGACTGGAACTGGCTAACGCATCGCTGCTGGATGAAGCCACTGCAGCGGCGGAAGCCATGGCGCTGGCCAAGCGAGTCGCCAAGTCCAAAAGCAATCTGTTCTTCGTCGACGAAAACTGTCATCCGCAAACCATTTCCGTGGTGCAGACCCGGGCTGAAGGGTTTGGGTTCGAGCTGATCGTCGACGCTGTGGATAACTTGAAACAGCACCAGGTGTTCGGCGCTCTGCTGCAATATCCCGACACCCACGGTGAGATCCGCGACCTTCGCCCATTGATCGATCACCTGCATGCCCAGCAAGCCCTGGCCTGTGTTGCGACTGACCTGCTGAGTCTGCTGTTGCTGACCCCGCCGGGGGAGTTGGGCGCCGATGTGGTATTTGGTTCGTCCCAGCGGTTTGGCGTACCCATGGGTTACGGTGGGCCGCATGCGGCGTTTTTCGCCAGCCGCGATGAGTACAAACGGGCGATTCCCGGGCGGATCATCGGTGTCTCGAAAGACGCTCGCGGCAACGTCGCCTTGCGCATGGCTCTGCAGACTCGCGAACAACATATCCGCCGGGAGAAGGCCAATTCGAACATCTGTACCGCTCAGGTGCTGCTGGCCAATATCGCCAGTTTCTACGCGGTCTACCACGGCCCCGAAGGGCTCAAGCGGATTGCCCAGCGTGTTCACCGGCTGACCTGCATCCTCGCCGAGGGCCTGGCGCGCCACGGCATCACCCGTCTCAATAAACACTTTTTCGACACGCTGACTCTGGAGGTCGGCGGTTCCCAGACGGCGATCATCGAAAGCGCCCAATCGGCTCAAATCAACTTGCGCATTCTCGGGCGCGGGCAACTGGGGCTGAGCCTCGACGAAACCTCTGACGAGGCCACCGTAGCGAAACTGTTCGATGTGTTCCTCGGTGCCGATCATGGACTGAACGTCGACGAACTGGACGCTGAAAGCCTGGTGTCCGGTATTCCTGGCGGGCTGCTGCGGACGACGCCGTATCTGCGTCACCCGGTGTTCAGCGCCCATCACAGCGAAACCGAGATGCTGCGCTACCTCAAGCAACTGGAGAACAAGGACCTGGCGCTCAACCAGTCGATGATCCCGCTGGGCTCCTGCACCATGAAACTCAACGCCACTAGCGAGATGATCCCGATCACCTGGCCGCAGTTCGCCAATCTGCACCCGTTTGTGCCGAAAGAGCAGGTGGTAGGTTATTCGCTGATGATCGACGAGTTGGAGCGCTGGCTCTGCGCGATCACCGGTTTCGATGCGATCTGCATGCAACCCAATTCCGGTGCCCAGGGTGAGTACGCCGGGTTGCTGGCGATCCGCAAATATCACGAGAGCCGCCATCAGGGCGCGCGGGATGTCTGCCTGATTCCGTCCTCGGCCCACGGCACCAACCCGGCTTCGGCGCAAATGGCGGGTATGCGGGTGGTGATCGTCGAGTGCGACGACGCGGGCAACGTCGATCTGGATGACCTGAAAGAAAAAGCCGCGCAGGCTGGGGAACAACTCGCCTGCCTGATGGCGACTTATCCTTCGACCCATGGCGTCTATGAGGAAGGTATCAGCGAAATCTGTGAAGTTATCCACAGCCATGGCGGCCAGGTGTACATGGATGGCGCCAACCTCAATGCCCAGGTCGGCCTGGCGCGGCCGGCGGACATTGGCGCCGACGTGTCCCACATGAACCTGCACAAGACGTTCTGCATTCCCCACGGCGGAGGCGGGCCGGGGATGGGGCCGATTGGCGTGAGGGCACATCTGGCACCCTTCGTCGCCAATCACCCGGTAGTACCGATTGAAGGACCGTTGGCGCAGAACGGCGCCGTCAGCGCAGCGCCTTGGGGCAGCGCCAGCATTCTACCGATCAGCTGGATGTACATCGCCATGATGGGGCCGCAACTGGCCGATGCCAGCGAAGTGGCGATCCTTGCCGCGAATTACCTGGCGCAGCACCTTTCCGGTGCGTTCCCGGTGCTCTACAGCGGGCGTAACGAGCGGGTGGCCCACGAATGCATTCTCGACCTGCGCCCACTCAAGGCGCTGACCGGGATCAGCGAAGAGGACGTTGCCAAGCGCCTGATGGACTACGGCTTCCATGCGCCGACCATGTCGTTTCCGGTGCCGGGCACTTTGATGGTCGAGCCGACCGAGAGTGAATCGAAGGCGGAACTGGACCGGTTTATCGGGGCGATGCTGAGCATCCGCGCGGAAATCACCGAGGTGCAAAACGGCAACTGGCCGGCCGAAGACAACCCGCTGAAGCGTTCGCCGCACACCCTTGCCGACATCACCGGCGTATGGGACCGGCCTTATAGCATTGAGCAGGCGGTTACGCCCGATGTACACACCAAGGCTCACAAGTATTGGCCGGTGGTGAATAGGGTGGACAATGTTTACGGTGACCGGAATCTGTTTTGTGCGTGTGTTCCGGTGGACGATTACCGCTGAAACAAACGTCCCCCTGTAGGAGCGAGCTTGCTCGCGATGGTATGTCAGCAACATTGACGTCGACTGACACACCATCGCGAGCAAGCTCGCTCCTACAAGGCGGCATTCTTCGCCAGGATTGCGTTCGCCAGTTCCATGTCCGTGGCCTGCAAGCCCGGGTTGTCGGCGCGGACTTTCTGCATCGCGGCTTCCAGGTAAGGACCGCGGATGCCGCCATCGGTGGCGACAAAGCTACTGGCATCGTCCTGGGCAGCGACCATCAGCTTATGATCCCTGGAGGTCAGGTAGGTCGAGCCGGTGGTGGCACCGGAGGATAAGACGTTACGCCAAAAGGTATCGGCCATCGCCGAACCGACTGGAAGGGACAACAGGGCGACGGTAGCGATAGCAAGTTTGAAACGCATGATTGGGTGACTCCACAGGGTTAACTACGGCCTTTGATTGCCAATCCCCCAGCCGAGTTCCATCACCGCTCACTGCGCCGGTTCGACCAGCAAAATGGCCCCTTGCTGCCCGATCACCCTGACGCGGCTACCGAGTGCTGCGTCTGGACCTCGGGCCATCCACACACCGTCGGCGACCTTGATCTTGCCGCGACCGTCGACAATCGCTTCATGCACCACGAAGGTTTTGCCGATCAATTCCTGGCCCCGCAGATTGAGATTGGGCTCGTCACTCTGGCGCACCGCGCTGCGCTGGCGTCTCCACCAGTACAAGGCAGTCGCGATCGAGAGCAGGCCGAACAGCAGAAACTGCAATTCCCAGGACATGTCCGGCACTGCAAAGGTCAGGACGCCAACGGCTGCGGCGGCCATGCCGATCCACAGCAGATAACCACCGGCACCGAACACTTCGAGAATCAGCAGCACGGTGCCCAGCGCCAGCCAGTCCCAGAATGATAAATGCTGCAGAAATGCCCACATAATGTGCCTCAGGCTTTCTTGTTATCGAACGTGGCCTTGACGATTTCGCCGATGCCGCCGACCGCGCCGATCATCGAGCTGGCCTCGAGCGGCATCAGAATCACTTTACTGTTGTTGGCCGAGGCCAGTTTGCCCAGCGCATCGATGTACTTCTGCGCGACGAAATAGTTGACCGCTTGCACGTTGCCGCCCGCGATGGCTTCGGACACCACTTTGGTCGCCTGGGCTTCAGCTTCGGCTTGCCGTTCACGGGCTTCCGCTTCGAGGAACGCCGCTTGACGACCCCCTTCGGCCTCCAGAATCTGCGCCTGCTTCTTGCCTTCGGCCGTCAGGATCGCGGCGGCTCGCAGGCCTTCGGCTTCAAGGATTTGTGCGCGCTTGATCCGCTCGGCTTTCATTTGCCCCGACATCGCGGCCATCAAGTCAGCCGGAGGGCTGATGTCCTTGATCTCGATCCGGGTGATCTTGATGCCCCACGGCGCCGTGGCTTCGTCGACGGTGCGCAGCAGTTTTTCGTTGATCCCGTCACGCTGGCTGAGCATCGCGTCCAGTTCCATCGAACCGAGCACGGTACGGATGTTGGTTTGCAGCAGGTTGCGGATGGCATGTTCGAGGTTGTTCACCTCGTAGGCGGCCTGTGCGGTGTTGACCACCTGGAAGAAGCACACGGCGTCGATCTGCACGGTGGCGTTGTCGGCGGTGATGACTTCCTGGGGCGGAATGTCCAGCACGCTTTCCATCACGTTGATCTTGCGACCGATGCGGTCCATGACCGGAATGATGATATTCAGGCCTGGCTTCAGGGTGTTGGTGTAACGGCCAAAACGCTCGACCGTCCACTGGTAACCCTGAGGCACAACCTTGAAGCCCATGAACAGAATGGCGACCACGAGGCCGACAAACAGTAAAAGCACGCTACCGATCTGCATAACGATTCCCTGTTGATCAATGAAGTTGCGATCGCAGGAGTGTAGCGGCGCGGGTGGGGGATAAGAACTGTTAGTCGGCCCTTGCATCATCAAGAGACACAAAAGGGTTCATTTCTGCTCGCTCTGCGGCGTCACCCGCAACACTTCCTCGAGAGTGGTCAACCCGGCCGCCACTTTCTGCGCACCGGATAACCGCAAACTGCGCATGCCTTCCTTGAAGGCCTGGCGTCGGATCGCCAGCAAATCGGTATCCGGGTTGATCAGCGCCTTGACGCCATCTGTCAGCTGCATGATTTCGTAAACCCCGGCGCGACCTCGGTAGCCGGTGTCGCGGCATTCCAGGCAACCGATGGCGCGTTGGGCATGGGTGGGTAGCGGCGCTTGCCAGGGTTTGGTCAGGGTTTGCCAGTCCTCTTCGCCCAGCGTCAGCGGCGCCTTGCAGTGCGGGCACAAGGTGCGGACCAGCCGTTGGGCCATTACCCCGAGCACCGTGGCTTTGATCAGGTAATGCGGGACGCCCAGTTCCAGCAGGCGGCTGATCGCGCTGGGCGCATCGTTGGTGTGGAGCGTCGACAGCACCAGGTGGCCGGTGAGCGCGGCCTGGATGGCCATTTCTGCGGTTTCGAGGTCGCGGATCTCGCCGATCATGATGATGTCCGGATCCTGTCGCATCAGCGCACGCACACCGGCGGCGAATGTCAGGTCGATGTTGTGCTGGACCTGCATCTGGTTGAACGCCGGCTCGACCATTTCGATCGGGTCTTCGATGGTGCAGAGGTTGACCTCCGAAGTCGCCAGTTTCTTCAGGGTGGTGTAGAGCGTGGTGGTTTTTCCGGAACCCGTAGGGCCGGTCACAAGGATAATGCCGTTGGGTTGGCTCGTCATGTCCTGCCAGCGGCGCAGGTCCTCGACCGAAAACCCAAGCTGGTCGAAATCCTTGAGTAGCACCTCCGGGTCGAAGATCCGCATGACCATTTTTTCGCCAAATGCAGTGGGCAATGTCGACAGGCGCAGTTCGACTTCGCCGCCGTCCGGGGTTTTGGTTTTCACCCGGCCGTCCTGGGGTTTGCGTTTTTCCGCGACGTTCATCCGCCCCAGGCTTTTCAGGCGACTGACAATCGCCATGGTGACCTGCGGCGGAAATTGATAGACGTTGTGCAGCACGCCGTCGATGCGAAAACGCACCGTGCCTTGCTCGCGGCGGGGTTCGATGTGGATATCGCTGGCGCGTTGCTGGAACGCGTACTGGAACAGCCAGTCGACGATGTTGACGATGTGCGCGTCGTTGGCGTCCGGTTCCTGGTCGCTGGCACCGAGGTTGAGCAACTGTTCAAAGTTGCCCAGCGTATTCATCTGTTGATCGTTGTTGTTCGCGCCGGTGACCGATTTGGCCAAGCGGAAGAACTCCACGCTGAAGCGCTGGATGTCCACGGGATTGGCCACCACACGCTTGATCGGCAGCTTTAGCACATGGGTCAGGTCGGCTTCCCAACCATTGACGTAAGGCTGGGCGCTGGCCACGGTGACCGCGTCACGGTCGATGGACACCGCGAGAATCTTGTGGCGCTGGGCGAAGGCGTAGGACATCAGCGGGGTGATGGCCGCGACGTTGATTTTCAGCGGGTCGATGCGCAAGTAAGGCTGGCCGGCCTGCTGCGACAGCCACAGCGTCAGGCTTTCCAGATCGACGTGTTTGCCGGGACGGCTGAGGTCTTCCAGGTGTTGGCTGGCGATAAATTCCAGCGGGTGCATCTGGCCATTGGCGGCGTGACGGCGTCGGGCATTGAGCGCGTGTTCGGCCGAATCCTGGCTGATAAAACCCTGGGCGACCAGCTCACGCAGCAAATCATTGAGATCCAGCCAGCGGTCCTGAATGGCAAGTTGAACGGACATGCGGGCTCCTCAAGAACAACAGTTCGCAAAGGATAGTCGCGGACCCGCCGACCGTTGGGCCACTACCCGACGAAGCCGTGTCGAGTTTTTTCAGCCTGCTGCCTGAGCCGGCTCATCCCACGCCGCATCGGCAGGTTGCACCGCCACTGAACAGACGCTGATCAGGTTGCGTAATTTGTCCGCGATCAGTTGGGCACGGTGCCAGCTCAGACCGTCCATAACGATGTCAATCGACATCAGGTCTTCCATCCGCTGGACGTTGACCTGCTGCGGCGTCAGGCATTGCAAGGCAAACAAGTTGAGCGCCCGGCACAACAAATCGGGCTCAGCCTCGGCGAGCACTTGGTAGTAAGCGCGGCAGTGAGCGTTGCTGACGTTCCAGACATCGGCGCGGGTGGGCGGGGTATTCACGGCTTCTAGATGCGGCATGGTTAGCCTCCAAAATCATTGGAGGAATTTTTACATTCGGTCGGGGGTATTTCTTATCTATGATGGGCCTTATTGGCGATTTATCGAATCGCACTATTCAATAAGTCATTATTTGAAGGTTTTTTTATGCACAGCGAGCTGGATGGCTACGACCGAAAGATTCTCGCATTGCTGCAAGAAGACGCTTCCCTCTCCAGCGCGCAGATCGCCGAACAGGTGGGGCTCTCGCAATCGCCCTGTTGGCGGCGGATTCAGCGGATGAAGGAGGAGGGGATCATTCGCGGTCAGGTGACGCTGCTTGACCGGAAGAAAATCGGCCTTAACACGCAGATCTTTGCGGAGATCAAACTCAACGCGCACGGGCGTTCGAACTTCACTGAGTTTACCGAGGCGATTCGCGGCTTTCCCGAAGTGCTGGAGTGTTATGTGTTGATGGGATCGGTGGATTTCTTGCTGCGGATTGTGACGGCGGACATTGAGGCGTATGAGCGGTTTTTTTTCGAAAAGCTGTCGATGGTGCCGGGTATACAGGAGGTGAACTCGATTGTGGCGTTGTCGGAAATCAAATCCACGACGAGTTTGCCGGTGTTGCGCTGATGTGTGTGACGGATGATTTTGTGGCGAGGGGATTTATCCCCGTTGGGCAGCGAAGCGGCCCCAAAAACGGGCCTGCTGCGCAGTCCAACGGGGATAAATCCCCTCGCCACAGGGCTTACATACGCAGCAGCATCTTCCAGGCACGATTCTGATACACCGCAATCGCCTGCTGCTTACGCGCATCCAGGGATTCATCGGTAATCGGCTCGTTAGCAAGCAGAGCAAGCTGTTTCAGCTCGCCGTACAGGCGATCCATTTCCGGGATGTCCAGCACGCTGCGGGCGTGGTGCAGCCAGGCCTGGATGCGTTCGATACGCGGCAATTGCTCGGCCAGGTCTTCCGGTTGTTGCTGGTAACGCTGCAATTGCAGCGAGGTGGCTTCCTCGCCCAGCAGGCGTGGCAACCAGCTGCCCAGTTGCGCCGCGCCCTGGCGATTGCCGCGCACGTTACGATCGGCAGCCCAGGTGCGGGCCAGCAACCAGCGCGAAGTGGTCAGGGAGAACAGGCCCCAGCGCGGGTCTTCGAGCTCTTCAAGGAACTGCTCAGGCGCGGCTTTACGCACGTCTTCATCGTCCAGACCGGCCTGAACCAGCGGGCGCCAGTCTTCCAGCAACGCATCCAGCGCGACGCGCAAGTCGTGAGTCGACTGGCGCGGTGCCGCCTGGCCGAGGCTGCTCAGCAGTGCGCGCAATTCAGCCAGGTTTTCGACCCAGTCCTGCAACAGGCGCCAGTGGCCATTGAAGCGATACTGCTCGGCCAGACGCTGGCTGCTGCCCAGCAAGTGCCAGCTCAGGGCGGCGAAGGCGTCGTCCAGCGGGGTTTCGGCGGTGATCTGGGGCGCCGGCAAACTCAGTGAATAGCTGTTGGCGTCGTACAGGCGATAACCGCGCTCGGCCTTGCTGATGTCACACGGCATCAGGGGCAGGGTCGCGGCCAGTTCGGCGGCCAGTTCCAAAAGCGCGGCCGGATCGCCTTCACGCAGTTCCAGTTCCAGCTCGCAGATTTCTTCCTTCTGTTTGCCGACCACCACGTGGCCCAGGTCCAGAGCGGCTTCGATGACCACTTTGGTCTTGCCACGGCCCCAGGCGAGCTCGGCGCGCTCGCGGACGAAATCGGTGGTGAAGATCGGCTTCAGGGTTTTCTTGTCCAGTTCGGCCAGCGCTTCGGGCCAGCATTCACCGTCGAGTTTCTTCACGTCGAGCTTGGCTTTGGGCAGGTTCCAATCGTATTCGTTACGTTCGGACAAACCGGCGACGCTCTGGCCGCGCGTCTTGAGGGTCTGAATCACTTCTTCGCCATCGCGGCGCAGGCGCAGGGCAACCTTGGCGCGGGCCAGGTCGCGCTCAGGCGTGTCGAAGTATTGATTCATCAACTCACGGCGTTCCCAGCCACTTTTGTTGCGTTTTTTCAGGAGCGGGTGCTCGCGCAGGGCGGCGAGGGTTTCGCGGCTGACGCGGAGTTTGATTTCGGTTTCTTTCTGCATGGCCGGAAAATCCAGGATCGGGAGCGCAGCCGGGGGAATGTGTGGCTGCCAAGGTCGTGCAGTGTACAGGACTCATTCGAGATAGGGTCTGTTGACGCTTGGTGACGAGCCGAGACGGTTTATTCCTGTCACTGGATGGTTCTATGATGGACTTCAACTAGGGAGTCGGGAGTCAGCGATGCCATTGCCGTCCATGAAAGATCAGTTCGCTGCGCTGATCGCTGCGCCGTCCGTCAGTTGTACCCAGCCCAGCCTCGATCAAACCAATCGTCCGGTGATTGATTTGCTCGCGACCTGGCTTGGTGACCTGGGCTTTGCCTGCGACATTCAGCAGGTCAGCCCCGGCAAGTTTAACCTGCTGGCCAGTTTCGGTTCCGGCCCCGGAGGCCTGGTGCTGGCGGGTCACAGTGACACCGTGCCGTTCGATGGCGCGCTGTGGCAGACCGACCCGCTGAAACTCACCGAAGTTGACGGCCGCTGGGTCGGTTTGGGCAGTTGTGACATGAAGGGCTTTTTCGCCCTGGCCATTGAAGCCGTCAAACCCTTGCTCGATCAACCGTTCAAGCAGCCGTTGCTGATTCTTGCCACCTGCGATGAAGAAAGCTCGATGTCCGGTGCCCGTGCATTGGCGCAAGCGGGGCGGCCGTTGGGCCGTGCGGCGGTGATTGGCGAGCCGACCGGGCTCAAGCCGATCCGCATGCATAAAGGCATCATGATGGAGCGCATCGACATCCTCGGTCAGAGCGGTCACTCCTCGGATCCACGCCTTGGCCACAGCGCCCTTGAAGCCATGCACGATGCCATCGGCGAGTTGCGCGGTTTGCGCCTGCTTTGGCAGCGTGAATTCCGCAACCCGCAGTTCAGCGTGCCCCATCCGACCATGAACTTTGGCTGCATTCATGGCGGCGACAACCCCAACCGCATTTGCGGCCAGTGTTCGCTGGAGTTCGATTTGCGGCCGTTGCCGGGCATGGACCCCAACGCCCTGCGTGCAGCGATTTTGGAGAAGCTCAATCCGATTGCCGAATGGCATCAGGTGAAAATCGATTACGCGCCGCTGTTCCCCGAAGTGCCGCCCTTCGAGCAGGCCGAGGACGCCGAATTGGTGCGGCTCGCGGAAAAGCTCACCGGCCATCGCGCCGAAGCAGTGGCGTTCGGCACGGAAGCGCCTTATCTTCAGCGCCTTGGCTGCGAAACACTGGTGCTTGGCCCTGGCGACATCGCTTGCGCCCATCAACCGGGGGAATTCCTCGAAATGTCACGTTTGCAGCCTACGGTGCATCTATTACGTCAGTTGATTGAACATTACTGCCTGACACCGGCCCAAAACCCGCACACCTTGTAGGAGCTGCCGAAGGTTGCGATCTTTTGATTTTTTAGAAGCAAGATCAAAAGATCGCAGCCTTCGGCAGCTCCTACAGGGGGTTCGCAGTAAATTGTCAGTGTCCCAACCCGTATTCATGAGGAGAGCGCGCGTGTCGCCAAGCCTGTTCCGACGATAACCACCAGCCCGCTGTGCGTTTTCAGTTTCGCCCTTTTTTTCGGCTGCTATTTATTACAGGCCCAGGTTCATGCCCGAATACGTCAATTGGCTTCGTCACGCTTCGCCTTACATCAACGCCCACCGCGATTGCACCTTTGTCGTCATGCTGCCCGGCGACGGCGTGGAGCACCCCAACTTCGGCAATATCGTCCACGACCTGGTGTTGCTGCACAGCCTTGGCGTGCGACTGGTGCTGGTTCACGGTTCCCGTCCGCAAATTGAAACCCGCCTGGCCGCGCGTGGCCTGACCCCGCATTACCACCACGGCATGCGCATCACCGATGCGGCGACGCTGGAGTGTGTGATCGATGCGGTCGGCCAGTTGCGCATTGCGATCGAAGCGCGCCTGTCGATGGACATGGCTTCGTCGCCAATGCAGGGCTCGCGTCTGCGGGTGGCCAGCGGCAACCTGGTGACCGCGCGGCCAATCGGCGTGCTCGAAGGCGTCGACTATCACCACACCGGCGAAGTACGCCGGGTCGATCGCAAGGGCATCAATCGCCTGCTGGACGAGCGCTCCATCGTGCTGCTGTCGCCGTTGGGTTACTCACCGACCGGCGAGATTTTCAATCTTGCTTGCGAAGACGTTGCCACGCGCGCCGCCATTGATCTGGGCGCGGACAAACTCCTGCTGTTCGGTGCCGACCTGGGCTTGATCGACGAAAACGGTCGTCTGGTTCGCGAACTGCGCCCGCAGCAAGTGCCCGCGCATCTGCAGCGCCTGGGCAGCAACTATCAGGCTGAACTGCTGGATGCCGCCGCTGAAGCCTGTCGTGGCGGCGTGGCTCGTAGCCATATCGTCAGCTATGTCGAAGACGGCGCGCTGCTGACCGAACTGTTCACCCGCGACGGCGGCGGTACGCTGGTGGCGCAGGAGCAATTCGAGGTCGTGCGCGAAGCGGCGATCGAAGACGTCGGCGGTTTGCTGGACTTGATCAGCCCGCTGGAAGAGCAGGGGATTCTGGTGCGTCGTTCCCGCGAGGTGCTGGAGCGTGAGATCGAACAGTTCAGCGTGGTCGAACGCGAAGGCATGATCATCGCTTGCGCGGCGCTGTATCAGATTGCCGATTCGGATGCCGGGGAGTTGGCGTGTCTGGCCGTGAACCCGGAATACCGTCATGGCGGTCGCGGGGATGAACTGCTGGAACGGATCGAAACCCGTGCCCGGGCCCAAGGGTTGAAAACCTTGTTCGTACTCACCACCCGGACCGCCCATTGGTTCCGTGAGCGTGGGTTTGTGCCGAGCAGCGTGGACCGGCTGCCGTCGGCGCGGGCGTCGCTGTACAACTATCAGCGCAATTCGAAGATCTTCGAAAAAACCCTCTGATCACGCGCCGACCCTGTAGGAGCGAGCTTGCTCGCGAAGAACGTGAACAATAACGCGTGCTGCTTGAATGAGCGCGTTGTCCCGTCGTTTTTCGCGAGCAAGCTTGCTCCTACAGGTCGGTGTTTCACTCGGTTACGTATTTCGCGCTGACATACGGCGAGTAATCCGGCAGCACCGTTTCAACCTTCCCTTGTTCCTTCAAGAACTTCGCCGTCTCGCCAATCGCCTTGGCCGTGCCGCCGTCCAGCAGCGCGGTGGTTTGTTGAGCCTTGGCATCCGGAAAGGCGGAGCCTGCCAGCAATTCCGGCACATCGGCAGCGTTCGCACCGGTCAGTTTGGCGATTTTTTGTACTGGCACCGAGTCAGCCGTCCAGCTGTCTTTATGCGCGGCATAGTCGGCGAACGAATCCAGGGTGACCTTGGCGAATTTGGCCACGACCTCCGGGTGTTTCTCGGCGTAATCCTTGCGCGCGACCCAGACTTCAAAGGTCGGTGCACCCCATTGGCCGACTTGAGCGGCATCGGTCAAGGTCTTGCCGGTCTTGCGGATTTCCCCCAGGGCTGGCGACCAGACAAACGCGCCATCAATGTCCCCACGCTTCCAGGCAGCGGCGATTTCCGCCGGTTGCAGGTTCACCACTTTGACTTTTGAGGCGTCCAGGCCCCAGTGCTTCAGCGCGCCGAGCAGGCTGTAGTGGGAGGTCGAAACGAACGGGGTGGCGATGGTTTTTCCGATCAGATCTTCCGGTTTATTGATGCCGCTGCCATTACGCACCACCAGGGCTTCGGCGGCATTGATCTGGGCGGAAACGATGAACGCGACAATCGGCAGATTGCGCGAGGCCGCTGCCGCCAGCGGGCTGGAGCCGAGGTTGCCGATCTGCACATCGCCGGACGCAATGGCGGTGACCACTTCCGGGCCGCTGTTGAAGCGCCGCCAGTCGATAGGCTGGCCGATGGTTTTCTCGTAAAGGCCATCCGCTTGCGGGACTTTGCTGGGGTCGATCCCGGTTTGATAACCCACAGTGAGGTTCGCTGCGTGGGCGGAAAAAGAAAATACGAGCGATACACAAGCTGTAACAAATGGACTGGATAGTGCGCGTTTGGTCGTCATGGCAACGCCTCTCGGTAAAGGAAATGTTTCCGAATTGCGTCAACGCTAATCGATCTAAAAACAAGCTAACAAATACCATTTAGGAATTAGCTTATGAGTCGGCCGCTCTATTTCGGGCCGATGGTTGGGGGTGAGATTTATTCCTAAAAGGTATGAAAGAAAGAATTGACCAATTCTTTTTGGGTTTATGACGAATTCATGACCCCGCAAGGACCAAAAAACGGGGATTAGACTATGGTCGTAGACACACATAGTTACGATTGACTTGTGGGTCACGGTCTGGCGCTAATCGCGCATCTTAGGATTCGAGGCATTTGACCCCGAACCAGGAACACAAGAATTAGAAACGAGAGGAGCGAAACAATGAACAAGTCGACCTTGGCTTTGGCCGTGGCTGTTGGGGTTTTGGCGCAGCAGGCAGGCGCCGCCGGTTTCCTGGAAGACAGCAAGGCTTCCGTTAGTTCCCGCACCATGTTTTACGACCAGGATAACCGTGAAGGCGGCGCGGATCAGAAAGAGACCGCAGAAGGCCTGAAGTTCGATTATCTGTCCGGTTTCACCCAGGGTACTGTTGGTTTCGGTATCGATGCCCAAGCAATGATGGGCATCCATCTGGACGGCGGCAAGGGTCACCACCCAGCCACCAACACATTCTTCCCAAGCGATACCGATGGCTCGGCCGTGGACGAGTGGAGCCGTGGGGCGGCTAACGTCAAGGCACGCTTCTCGAAGACCGAGGCTCACCTGGGTGGCGCTCTGGCACCCCAGTTGCCGATCCTGCTATCGAACGACAGCCGCCTGCTGCCACAGACCTTTGACGGCGGCACCATCACTTCGAAGGAAATCGACAACGTCACTATCAACGCAGGTCAACTGGAGCACTCGGCGGGTCGCGCCTCGTCCAACTCCACCGGCCTGGCAGTGAATGGCGGTACTCAGGACAGCAACCAGTTCCGCTACGCCGGTGCTGACTGGAAGGTCACCAAAGACCTGACCCTGCAGTACTACCATGCGAATCTGAAGGATTACTACAAACAGGACTTCCTTGGCTTGATCCACGTTTTCACGATCGACGCCAATCAGTCCTTCAAGACGGATCTCCGTTATTTTGACAGCGGCTCCGACGGCAAGAACGGCGATCCAGGCTATCAGTTCAATAACAACGGTGGTTTCGCCAAGAACCCGGGCGAAGTCGACAACAAGACCTGGAGCGCCATGTTCACCTACACCCTGGGTGGCAGCGCGTTCCTGCTGGGCCATCAGCGTGTGAACGATGACGGCGGCTTCGTCATGCTGAACCAGGGCAGCGTAGTTAATGACAATAACCGTTCGGAAGGGAACGGGGGCACCAGCTTCTATCTGTTCACCGACTCCATGATTAACAGCTTTATCCGTGCCGGTGAAAACACCACCTTCGGTCAGTACAGCTACGACTTCGCCAGCTTGGGTGTACCAGGTCTGAAAGCGTCGGTCGCCTACCTGCATGGCGACGATATCAAAGCCACGACCGGCAATGGCCCTGATGCATCCGAGTGGGAGCGCGACATGCGGATCGACTACACCATCCAGCAGGGTGCCCTTAAAGGTTTCGGCGTGACGTTGCGTAATGGCGTCTACCGTGGCAGTGAAGTCTCCGCCAGCCCAGATATTGACCAGACCCGTCTGATCTTCAACTACACCTACAGCTTCCTGTAATAGCTTCAAGACGAAGCCTCGCCAGCTGGCGAGGCTTTTTTTCGTCTTTTCTTTTATATTCCAAAAACAGCTAGGCTAGTTATTTTTTATTCTTTTTAGCTTTTTATCCGAAGGCCTACAGTAAGCCGGTCCGACATTCACGGTGAGTCTCGGATTTCGGCAATTTCGTCCCGCGACAATTGATCAGTTCAGGAATTGGCCTTTCGCCAGATACCTCGGATTTGCCATGTGTTGGCATATTCCATAATGATATTAAAAATTTATAAACGATTCTTTTTAGGCTTATGAATCTGTATCCTGCCGCGGCCAAACGACCGGACTAGACGGTCTGCCGCGAATTACGCGTTGAGGATCCCGGGCGATCGATCCAGGACCAGAAACACAGAATTAGAAACAATAGGAGCGAAACAAATGAACAAGTCCACCTTGACCCTGGCTGTGGCCGTAGGGGTTTTGGCGCAGCAGGCAAGCGCCGCAGGTTTCATCGAAGACAGCAAGGCAACGTTGGGGCTGCGTAACTTCTACATCAACACCGATTACCGTGACGGTACCGGCCCGAACAAAAACGAAGAGTGGGGCCAAGGCTTCGATCTGCGTTTCATCTCCGGTTACACCCAAGGCACCGTTGGCTTTGGTGTTGATGCGATCGGCTTGCTGGGCGTTAAGCTGGATTCGGGTGGCGGCACTAACGGCGCCACTGCGACTTCCTACGGCGGCACTGTTTTCCCAAGCAAGTCCAACGGCGAAGCGGTTGATGACTTCTCCAGCCTGGGCCTGACTGCCAAAGCCAAGGTCTCTCAGACCGAGCTGAAATTGGGCACCCTGCAGCCAAAACTGCCTGTCATCGTCACCAATGACGGTCGTCTGTTGCCACAAACCTGGCAGGGTGGCCAGATCAGCTCGAACGACATTAAGGATCTGACCCTGATCGGTGGTCAGATTGAGCAGGCCAAAGGTCGTAACTCAAGCAACAACCAACAGTTGTCGATTTCGGGCGCCAACGGCCGAAGCGCAACTGCTCGTGACAGCAACAAGTTCATCTATGCCGGCGGTGACTACAAAATCACCAAAGACCTGACGGCCCAGTACTACTACGGCAACCTGGAAGACTTCTACAAGCAACACTTCCTGGGTCTGGTTCACAACTGGGCCATCGGCCCGGGCGTGTTGAAGTCGGACTTTCGCTACTTCAACAGCTCTGACGACGGAGCCAACGGTCACAATCCGCTTTACTACAGCACCGGCAACTACAGCGGCGTGCCTAACGGAAAAGGCCAGGTCGACAACAACCTGTACAGCGGCCTGTTCCTGTACTCCGTTGCCGGTCACACCTTCGGTGGCGGTTACCAGGTCAGCAACGGCAGCAGCGACTTCCCGTGGCTGAACCAAGGCGACGGCTCGTCGAACTACACCATCACCGATTCGCAAATCCAGAAGTTCGGCCGTGCCGGCGAGCGCACCTGGCTAGCACGCTATTCGTATGACTTCGCCAAGGTCGGCGTGCCTGGCCTGACGGCGGGTATGGTTTATCTGCATGGCGACAATATCGACACCGTTAACGCTCGCGGTGCAGAGGCGGCTAACGGCGCTTCCGAGTGGGAACGCGACCTGACCGTTGGTTACGTTGTTCAGTCCGGCGCGTTGAAAAACCTCGGCGTGATGTGGAAAAACGCTACCTGGCGTACCGACCTGCCGAGCACGCGCTCCCAGGACGAAAACCGCCTGATCGTCAGCTACTCGATCCCGCTGCTGTAACAGCGCTCGCGTCACTGACGTAAAAAAGCCCCGCCCGGCATCACGCCGGGCGGGGCTTTTGCGTTTCAAGTCAGGCTCACCCCCGTAAACCCTCCTCGAAATTTCCCTCTTTTGCAGCAACTCAGACCTTCTCGAACCTTGTGGGCGATGTTCGTCGCGATGCTGGCAGAGGTCCAGTGAACAGATCTTTAATATTCATTTAAGATCTAAATAAATCGATATTTATTCTTTTTAATTCATAGGCAACACAGGCACAGTTGAGCTCAACCCGCACTCATCAGGAGCAGCACCATGAGCCTCAGACTGGGCGATATTGCCCCCGATTTCGAACAGGATTCCAGCGTCGGCACCCTCCGTTTCCACGAATGGCTGGGCGATAGCTGGGGCGTGCTGTTCTCCCACCCGGCGGACTTCACCCCGGTGTGCACCACCGAACTCGGCTTCACTGCCAGGCTCAAGGATGATTTTGCCAAGCGAGGCGTCAAGGCCATCGCCCTGTCCGTAGACCCGGTGGATTCGCACCACAAGTGGATCGAGGACATCAACGAAACCCAGAACACCCTCGTTACCTTCCCGATCCTCGCCGATGCCGACCGCAAGGTGTCGGACCTCTACGACCTGATCCACCCAAACGCCAACGACACCCTGACCGTGCGCTCGCTGTTTGTGATCGATCCGAATAAAAAGGTTCGGCTGACCATCACGTACCCGGCCAGCACCGGCCGCAACTTCCACGAGATTTTGCGAGTGATCGACTCGCTGCAACTCACCGACCACTACAAAGTGGCCACCCCGGCCAACTGGCAGGACGGTGATGAAGTGGTGATCGTGCCGTCGCTCAAGGACGAAGACGAAATCAAGCAACGCTTTCCCAAGGGTTATCGTGCGGTGAAACCGTACCTGCGCCTGACGCCGCAGCCTAATCGTTGAAGATCAAAAGATCGCAGCCTGCGGCAGCTCCTACAGGTGAACGCCGATCCATGTAGGAGCTGCCGCAGGCTGCGATCTTTTGAAGGTCTCCACAAAGCAGAGGGTTTCAGGCCGTTTTTACGGCCTGTTTTTTTTGTCTAAAGAAAGGTATTTCGCATAGATCTTAAGCGAATAACCAAATGAATAAATATGATTTATAGATATATAAATCACCTGTTAAGGTCACTCCATCGAAGCGAGATCGCAAACCGCGAATCGCCCGCACCGTTCAAGGAATCGTCTGAATGCTGGTCGTCTCACTCGGTGGCAGTCCCAGTCCGCGCTCCCGTTCCGGAGTCTTGCTGGAACGCTCCCAACGCTGGTTACAGCAGCAAGGTGTGGAAGTGGTGAGTTACCAGGTAAGGGACTTCCCGGCCGAAGACTTGCTGCATGCACGCTTTGACAGTCCGAAGGTGATCGACTTGCTGCAACAGATCGAAAACGCGGATGGGCTGTTGATCGCTACACCGGTCTACAAGGCATCGTTCTCCGGTGCACTGAAAACCGTGTTGGACTTGCTGCCCGAACGGGCGCTGGCCCACAAAGTGGTTCTGCCCATGGCAACCGGTGGCAGCATCGCCCACATGCTGGCGGTGGACTACGCGCTCAAACCGGTGCTGTCGGCGTTGAAAGCCCAGGAAATGCTCCACGGGATTTTCGCGGTAGACAGCCAGATCGCTTACGGCGAAGGCAGCGCCCAGGCGCAATTGGCGCCGGAGCTGGAACAACGATTGAACGAATCGCTGGAGTTGTTTTTCAGCGCCATGGCCCGACGGCCCAAGCCGCTCGATCCGAACCTGTTGAATGAACGTTTGTTGAGTGCTCGCTGGAGCATTTAAGCCTGCACTTAAGCCACACCTGAATTTGAAGTACTCACCTTACTCAGCCGCCAACGGCCAAGCAGGTGCAGCCAAAACCTAACTGCAAAAAGGAGAGCGCTATGCGCACTGTCATTTTGCGTCGTGGTCTGGTCGCCCTGTTTGTTGCGGCTGTGTCCTTCGGCGTTATTTCTCAAGCTCAGGCCGAGACGTTACGAATCGGTTATCAAAAGTACGGCACGTTGGTGCTGCTCAAAGCCAAGGGCACGCTGGAAAAACGCCTCGCCGCCCAAGGCGTGGAGGTGCAATGGACTGAATTTCCCGGTGGCCCGCAGTTGCTTGAAGGCCTGAACGTCGGCTCCATCGACTTCGGCGTCACCGGTGAAACACCTCCCGTCTTCGCCCAAGCGGCGGGCGCTGATTTGCTCTACGTCGCCTACGAACCGCCAGCCCCCCACAGCGAAGCGATCCTGGTGCCGAAGGACTCGGCGATCAAATCGGTGCAGGACCTCAAGGGCAAGAAAGTCGTCCTGAATAAAGGCTCCAACGTCCACTACCTGCTGGTTCGCGCCCTGGAAGACGCCGGCCTCAAATACACCGATATCCAGACCGTATTCCTGCCGCCCGCCGATGCCCGCGCCGCGTTCGAGCGTGGCAGTGTCGATGCCTGGGTGATCTGGGACCCCTACCAGGCTGCCGCCGAACAGCAACTGCAAGCACGCACCTTGCGTGATGGCCAAGGCATCGTCGACAACCATCAGTTCTACCTGGCGACCAAGCCTTACGCGCAAAAAAATCCTGAGGTGATCAAGGCCCTGGTGGAAGAAGTTCGCGCGGTCGGCGAGTGGTCCAAGGCCAACCCCGTCGAGGTGACCCAACAGGTTTCGCCACTGATCGGCCTGCCAGCGGACATCACCCTGACCTCGATGAAACGCCAGGGTTACGGTGCGCTGTTCCTCACGCCTGAAGTGATCGCCGCCCAACAGAAAATCGCCGACACCTTCTACCAGCTCAAGCTGATTCCGAAGCCATTGAGCATCAAAGACGTGATCTGGACGCCACCGGCGGCCGTTGCCAACGCACAGTAATTCGACTTTTTAAGGAGACCACTCCATGAGCCTCAATATCTTCTGGTTCCTGCCTACCCACGGTGACGGCCATTACCTTGGCACCGCCGAAGGCGCTCGCGCCGTCGACCACGGTTACCTGCAACAAGTCGCGCAAGCGGCGGATCGCCTGGGCTTCGGCGGGGTGCTGATTCCCACCGGTCGCTCCTGCGAAGACTCGTGGCTGGTGGCGGCGTCGCTGATCCCGGTGACCCAGCGTTTGAAATTCCTCGTCGCCCTGCGCCCCGGGATCATTTCCCCGACGGTAGCGGCGCGTCAGGCCGCCACGCTGGATCGCTTGTCCGGAGGGCGTGCGCTGTTCAACCTGGTGACCGGGGGTGATCCGGAGGAGTTGGCCGGCGACGGTTTGTTCCTCAGCCACGAAGAGCGCTATCAAGCCTCGGTGGAATTCACCCGCATCTGGCGTCGCGTGCTGGAAGGCGAAACCGTTGATTACGACGGTCAGCACATCAGCGTGAAGGGCGCGAAGTTGCTCTATCCACCGATCCAGCAACCGCGTCCGCCCCTGTACTTCGGCGGCTCGTCGGAAGCGGCGCAGGACCTGGCGGCTGAACAGGTGGAAATGGTCCTGACCTGGGGCGAACCACCGGCCGCTGTTGCGGAAAAGATCGAACAAGTGCGCGCCAAAGCGGCGAAGCTCGGACGCACCGTGCGCTTCGGCATTCGCTTGCACGTGATCGTTCGCGAAACCAATGCCGAAGCCTGGCAAGCGGCGGATCGACTGATCTCGCACCTGGACGACGACACCATTGCGCGCGCCCAGGCCTCCCTGGCGCGCTTCGATTCCGTTGGCCAGCAACGCATGGCCGCGCTGCATGGCGGTAGCCGCGACAACCTGGAAGTCAGTCCCAACCTTTGGGCCGGCGTCGGCTTGGTGCGTGGCGGTGCCGGGACAGCGCTGGTGGGCGACGGTCCGACCGTGGCCGCACGTGTGAAGGAGTACGCGGACCTGGGCATCGACACGTTCATCTTCTCCGGTTATCCACACCTGGAAGAATCCTATCGCGTCGCCGAATTGCTGTTCCCGCATCTGGATATCGAGCGTCCCGAACTGCCGAAAAGCAGCGGTTACGTCAGCCCGTTCGGCGAGATGGTGGCCAACGACATCCTTCCCAAAGCTGCGTCCCAGAGCTGAGACGCCGCCATGAAGAAACTCATCCACACCCTGGCCCCTTGGGCGTTGCCGATCGTGTTGCTGGCAGTGTGGCAGTTGTCAGTGTCGGCGGGCTGGTTGTCGACGCGGATTCTGCCGGCGCCCATCGCCGTCATCGAGGCCGGCGTGAGCCTGGTGCGCAGCGGCGAAATCTGGACTCACCTGGCAATCAGCGGCTGGCGTGCGGCACTGGGCTTCACCATTGGCGGCAGTATCGGTCTGGCGTTGGGCTTCATTACCGGCCTGTCGACATGGGGCGAACGCCTGCTCGACAGTTCGGTGCAGATGATCCGCAACGTGCCGCACCTGGCGCTGATTCCACTGGTGATCCTGTGGTTCGGCATCGACGAGTCGGCGAAGATTTTCCTGGTGGCGCTGGGCACCTTGTTCCCGATCTACCTCAACACCTACCACGGCATCCGCAACGTTGATCCGGCGTTGGTGGAAATGTCCCGCAGTTATGGTTTGTCCGGTTTCAGCCTGTTCCGCCAGGTGATCTTGCCCGGCGCGTTGCCTTCGATTCTGGTGGGCGTGCGTTTCGCCCTCGGCTTCATGTGGCTGACGCTGATCGTGGCGGAAACCATCTCCGCCAGCTCGGGCATCGGCTACCTGGCGATGAATGCCCGGGAGTTCTTGCAGACCGACGTGGTGGTGCTGGCGATTCTGTTGTACGCGGTGCTCGGAAAATTGGCCGACCTGGCGGCCCGTGGTCTTGAGCGTGTGTGGTTGCGCTGGCATCCGGCTTATCAAGTGACCAAAGGAGGTGCCGCATGACGGCTCAACAACCTCCACGCCTGCTGCGCGGTATTCCGCTGGCAGTGCGCAAGCTGCAAAAAACCTTTGGCTCGCGACAGGTATTACGCGAGATCGACCTGCACATTCCTGCCGGTCAGTTCGTCGCCGTGGTTGGCCGCAGTGGTTGCGGCAAAAGTACCCTGCTGCGCTTGCTCGCCGGTCTCGACAAACCCACGGGCGGTCAGTTGCTGGCCGGCTCGGCACCGCTGAGCGATGCGCGGGAAGACACGCGATTGATGTTTCAGGAAGCGCGATTGCTGCCGTGGAAAAAAGTCATCGACAACGTCGGCCTCGGACTCAAGGGCAACTGGCGTCCACAGGCGCTGGAAGCACTGGAGTCGGTCGGCCTGGCGGATCGTGCCCACGAATGGCCGGCGGCTCTGTCCGGTGGGCAGAAGCAACGTGTTGCGTTGGCCCGTGCGCTGATTCATCAACCGCGTTTGCTATTGCTCGACGAGCCGCTGGGGGCGCTGGATGCCCTGACCCGCATTGAAATGCAGCAACTGATCGAGCGGCTCTGGCAGAAGCACGGCTTCACCGTGTTGCTGGTGACCCACGACGTCAGTGAAGCGGTGGCGATTGCCGATCGGGTGATCCTGATCGAAGCGGGCGAAGTCGGCCTCGACCTGCACGTGGAACTGCCGCGCCCACGGGTTCGGGGTTCCCATCGGCTGGCGGCGCTGGAAACCGAAGTCCTCAACCGCGTACTTGCACTGCCCGGCGAGCCGCCGCAACCGGAACCTGTTTCACCCTTGCCTACGCAATTGCGTTGGGCTCAATAACTCAAGCCTCATCTCAACGACAGGAATTAACATCATGACGATCAAAGCCATCAACGTTCGCAACCAATTCAAGGGCGCCATCAAGGAAATCGTACTCGGCGACGTCCTTTCAGAAATCGATGTGCAGACCGCGTCCGGCATCGTGACGTCGGTGATCACCACCCGCTCGGTGAAAGAGCTGGAACTGGTGGTCGGCAGCGAAGTGATCGCGTTTGTGAAATCCACCGAGGTGTCGATCGCCAAGTTGTAAGGCGTGTGCGCTGCGAACAACCCCGAATGGTGTGAGCCCTTCGGGGTTTTTTATGTGCATGAATCAGTGAGTTCGGTGGTGCAGCCTTCGCGAGCAAGCCCGCTCTCACATTGGATCTGCGTCATACACAATTTCTCTGCTCACCGAGGATCAAATGTGGGAGCGGGCTTGCTCGCGAAGAGGCCATTGAAGGCAGCAAAGAAATCAGGCTAGAACAATTCGCTTCGGCAGATACGGCGGCAAGTACAGCCCCAGGTACGCATCAAACACCCGCATCCCTTCCTCGGCCATGCGCGGGGTAATCTGCCCATGCTGTTGCACCGAGCGCGCATAGACCCGGTCTCCCAGCTCCATGGCCAGGGCAAACACATCCACGTCTGTCGGCAGCTTCGGCAGTTCGAAATGATGATCGAACAGCTTGTGCATCAGGTCGCCCAGCTCGATGTCGTGCTGGCGGTCAGCCTGGGTGACTTCAGTCAGGCCATGCTGGGCGAGGATCAACTGGCGCGCCGCGGCGTCTTCGTCGTAGATATCGAGCATGCGCTGTTCAACCAGTCGCGAGAGGTCACGCCAGTCGCGCAGGGCGCCGTGGTCGATGGGCGCTTGCAGGCATGCGCGGAACGCGGCGTGGACGTCGGCGGTCAGGGCTTCGAGCAGGGCCGGGACGCTGGCGAAAAAGTGGTAGACCGAGGAGGGCGGAATCTCCGCGCGCTCGGCGACGCTGTAGATCGACAGACTGGCCACGCCCTCGGCGGCCAGCAGCGTGCGGGCGGCATCGAGTATCGAATCGATCCGGGCCTGGCTGCGGGCGCGGGGTTTGCGTGGGGTGGCGAGTCGGGTCATTGGAGTCTCCAGCGGGGCAGCGGGCATTGTACGCAAATCCTCAGAGCGACGATTACCCCTGTGGCGAGGGGATTTATCCCCGTCGGGTCGCGAAGCGTCCCCAAAATCTGCAGCTGTGGTATGTCAGGAAGATCGCGTACAGAGGATTTGCGACTGCTTCGCAGTCGAACGGGGATAAATCCCCTCGCCACAAAGTTAGTATTCGGCCATAAAAAAACGCCACAAGCTGTGAGGCCGGCGGCGTTTCGTTTACTGCAACCGCTTACACGGTATGCAGGTACCAGTTGTATTCAAGGTCAGAAATGGAGTGTTCAAACTCCTCCAGCTCACTTTCCTTACAGGCCACGAAGATATCGATGTATTTCGGATCGATGTACTTGGCCATGACTTCGCTGTCGTCCAGCTCACGCAGTGCATCGCGCAGGTTGTTCGGCAAGCTTTGCTCGTTCTGCTCGTAGGAGTTGCCTTCCACGGGTGCGCCCGGCTCGATTTCGTTGGTCAGGCCGTGGTGAATACCGGCCAGAACCGAAGCCATCAACAGATACGGGTTGGCGTCGGCGCCGGCTACACGGTGCTCGATGCGCACGGCATCGGAGGAACCGGTCGGTACGCGGATCGCTACGGTGCGGTTGTCCAGGCCCCAGCACGGCGAGTTCGGCACGTAGAACTGTGCGCCGAAACGACGGTAGGAGTTGACGTTCGGGCAGAGGAAAGCCATCTGCGCCGGTAGGGTCTCGAGCACACCGCCGATCGCGTGACGCAGTGCGGCGTTCTGCTCGGGATCCTCACTGGCAAAAATGTTTTTGCCTTCTTTGTCGAGAATCGAGATGTGGACGTGCAAACCGTTGCCCGCCTGGCCTGGATAAGGCTTGGCCATGAAGGTGGTGTCCATTTCATGGTCGTAGGCGATGTTTTTGATCAGACGCTTGAGCAGGACCGCATAGTCGCAGGCCTTGATCGGGTCGGCCACGTGGTGCAGGTTCACTTCGAACTGCGCCGGGGCACTTTCCTTGACGATTGCATCGGCAGGGATGCCTTGCTCTTTCGCACCTTCCAGAATGTCCTGGAGGCAGTCGACGTATTCGTCGAGGTCGTCGATCAGGTAAACCTGAGTCGAATGCGGGCGTTTGCCGGAGATCGGCGAGCGCGGAGGTTGTGGGCGACCGTTCACGTTCTCCTGGTCGATCAGGTAGAACTCCAGTTCGAACGCGGCGCAGATGGTCAAACCCATCTCGTCGAACTTGGCGACAACCTGACGCAGGACTTCGCGAGGATCGGCGAAGAAGGGGTCACCTTCGAGTTCGTGCATGGTCATCAACAGTTGCGCGGTAGGGCGCTTCTGCCAAGGCTCGTTGCACAGGGTGTCAGGGATTGGATAACAGATTCGGTCAGCATCGCCGATGTCCAGACCCAGGCCGGTGCTTTCCACCGTCGAGCCATTGATATCCAGAGCAAATAGAGAGGCCGGCAGGTTGATGCCTTTCTCGTAAACCTTGTGGAGGCTGGTGCGTTCAATGCGCTTGCCGCGCACCACACCATTCATATCCGCAATCAGAAGGTCAACGTACAGAACCTCAGGATGTTCCTTAAGGAACGCGTTCGCTTCGTTAAGCTGAACGGCACGCGGGGGTACCGACATGATGCAACACCTTTGTTGTTAAAAATATCAATCATTGATCTCTTCGGATTCCAGTCAACCCGAACGGCATGCCGAAGTCAAGTGAGGCCTTTTTTGCCCTAAAAAAGCACCTGTGGGGCTTTTTTGAGGCACTTTGGGGCGTTTTTATGCCTTTGGATGCTTTGGCGCCCGCGGGTTTGAGCGGGCCGTGTTGTATTTTTTACGGGGGTGTTGTGTAAAAAAATGAACAAGGCTAAGCTCGATTCAAACCCATAACAGCAATAATACCGGGGTGCTTCATGTCTCGCCTGCCGTTAATCGGCGTCGCCGTCTGCTCCAGGCAGATCGGTCAGCATGCTAATCACATCAGTGGCGACATTTCTGTCCGCGCCGTGGCCTCAGCGGTTTCGGGCCTGTCAGTCATCCTCCCGTCCCTGGCGGATCGACCGTCACCGTCCGATATTCTGGACGGTCGCGAAGGCACCCCCATTAGGGTTACTCCATTCAATATAGAACCGATTCACTATAGCGGCTCAGCTATCGCGCCGGGCTTCGCTCGCGATTCTGCACACCTTGCAGTTGCCGCACGGTCCGAAAAAAACACAATAGCCTGTCGCAGACCCGCATTTCAACGCGACGCCGATGCGTCAACTATTGCCTGACGCTTGCAAGCGTCAGGAAACTCAAAGCCTAGAGGCATTTATGAGTAACAACCTCGACCAGCTCACCGATTGGTTGAAAGACCACAAGATCACAGAAGTCGAATGCATGATCGCCGACTTGACCGGGATCACCCGGGGCAAGATTTCGCCGACCAACAAGTTCATCGCCGAAAAAGGCATGCGCCTGCCAGAGAGCGTTCTGTTGCAGACCGTGACCGGCGACTATGTCGAAGACGACATCTATTACGAATTGCTCGACCCGGCGGACATCGACATGATCTGCCGTCCCGACCACAACGCTGTGTTCCTGGTGCCGTGGGCCATTGAGCCGACCGCCCAGGTGATTCACGACACCTACGACAAGCAAGGCAACCCGATCGAGCTGTCGCCGCGCAACGTGCTCAAAAGAGTGCTGAAACTCTATTCCGACAAGGGCTGGCAACCCATCGTGGCGCCGGAAATGGAGTTTTACCTGACCAAGCGCAGTGACGATCCGGACTACCCGCTGCAACCGCCGATCGGCCGCTCCGGTCGCCCGGAAATTGGCCGTCAATCGTTCTCCATTGAAGCGGCGAACGAATTCGATCCGCTGTTCGAAGACGTCTACGACTGGTGCGAATTGCAGGAGCTGGACCTCGATACGCTGATCCACGAAGACGGCACGGCGCAGATGGAAATCAACTTCCGTCACGGCGATGCCCTGTCTCTTGCTGACCAGATTCTGGTGTTCAAACGCACCATGCGCGAGGCCGCGCTCAAGCACAACGTGGCGGCCACTTTCATGGCCAAGCCCATGACCGGCGAGCCGGGAAGCGCGATGCACTTGCACCAGAGCGTCATCGACATCGAAACCGGCAAGAACGTCTTCTCCAATGAAGACGGGACCATGAGCCAACTGTTTCTGAACCACATTGGTGGCCTGCAGAAATTCATTCCGGAGTTGCTGCCGCTGTTCGCCCCTAACGTCAACTCGTTCCGTCGCTTCCTGCCGGACACCTCGGCACCGGTTAACGTGGAATGGGGCGAAGAGAACCGCACCGTGGGCCTGCGGGTTCCGGACGCCGGGCCGCAAAACCGTCGGGTGGAAAACCGCCTGCCGGGTGCTGATGCCAACCCTTACCTGGCGATTGCCGCGAGCTTGCTCTGCGGTTACATCGGCATGGTTGAAGGGATTAACCCGAGTGCGCCGGTGGTGGGCCGTGGCTATGAACGCCGCAACCTGCGCCTGCCACTGACCATCGAAGACGCGCTGGAACGTATGGAACACAGCGCGACTATCGAGAAATACCTGGGCAAGAAATTCATCACTGGCTACGTCGCGGTCAAGCGGGCCGAGCATGAAAACTTCAAGCGCGTGATCAGTTCATGGGAGCGGGAATTCCTGCTCTTTGCCGTCTGATGCGCCGGGCGCGGATGGAAAATTCCGCGCCTTTCACTGCAACCTTAGGAGAATTCGCATGACCAGCAACAATCCGCAAACCCGTGAATGGCAGGCCCTGAGCAGCGATCACCACCTGGCCCCGTTCAGTGACTTCAAGCAGCTGAAAGAGAAAGGCCCGCGCATCATCACCAGCGCCAAGGGCGTTTACCTCTGGGACAGTGAAGGCAACAAGATCCTCGACGGCATGGCCGGCCTCTGGTGCGTAGCGATCGGTTACGGTCGCGATGAGCTTGCGGATGCCGCCAGCAAACAAATGCGCGAACTGCCTTACTACAATCTGTTCTTCCAGACCGCTCACCCACCGGTGCTGGAACTGGCCAAGGCCATCTCCGACATCGCGCCAGAGGGCATGAACCACGTGTTCTTCACCGGTTCCGGCTCGGAAGGTAACGACACCATGCTGCGTATGGTTCGTCACTACTGGGCAATCAAGGGCCAGCCGAAGAAGAAGGTCATCATCAGCCGCAAAAACGGTTATCACGGTTCCACCGTGGCCGGTGCGAGCCTGGGTGGCATGACGTACATGCATGAACAAGGCGACTTGCCGATTCCGGGCATCGTCCACATCGCCCAGCCGTACTGGTTCGCTGAAGGCGGCGACATGACACCGGAAGAGTTCGGTGTATGGGCGGCCAATCAGCTGGAAGAGAAAATTCTGGAAGTCGGCGTGGACAACGTGGGTGCCTTTATTGCCGAGCCGATCCAGGGCGCCGGTGGCGTGATCATTCCGCCAGACACCTACTGGCCGCGCATCAAGGAAATCCTCGCCAAGTACGACATCCTGTTCGTGGCGGACGAAGTGATTTGTGGTTTCGGCCGCACCGGTGAGTGGTTCGGCTCCGATCACTACGACCTCAAGCCCGACATGATGACCATCGCTAAAGGCCTGACCTCCGGCTACATCCCGATGGGTGGCCTGATCGTTCGTGACAGCGTGGTCGAGGTGCTCAACGAAGGTGGCGATTTCAACCACGGTTTCACCTATTCCGGGCACCCGGTGGCCGCTGCGGTGGCACTGGAAAACATCCGCATCCTGCGCGAAGAGAAAATTATCGAGCGCGTTCATGCAGAAACGGCACCCTATTTGCAAAAGCGTCTACGGGAACTGAACGATCACCCGTTGGTGGGGGAAGTGCGCGGGGTGGGTCTGTTGGGGGCCATCGAACTGGTTCAGGACAAGGTCACTCGCAAGCGTTACGAAGGCAAGGGCGTCGGCATGATCTGCCGCCAGTTCTGCTTCGACAACGGCCTGATCATGCGCGCCGTCGGCGACACCATGATCATCGCTCCGCCGCTGGTGATCACCAAGGCTGAAATCGATGAGCTGGTGACCAAGGCGCGCAAGTGTCTGGACCTGACCCTGAGTGCGTTGCAAGGCTAAGTGCTAGGCTCTGAGCGGGGTGCGAGGTATGCATTTCGCTCGGAGTGAATAAAGGATGGGTCTTTCCTTGAAAGCCTGCCTTGGAACTTGCCAGACTACCGGTTGTTCGGATGCCCAGTAAAAGGCCGCTGAGCACGTGGTTAAAAAGAAAAATTGGAACATTACCCATGAAGGCATTAGGTATGAAAATAGCTGGTAAGACCCTCCTCGCCATGTCCCTGCTGGGCGTGATGGCGGGTGCAGTTCAGGCAGACGACAAGGTGTTGCACGTCTATAACTGGTCCGATTACATCGCTCCGGACACCATCGCGAACTTTGAGAAAGAGTCCGGGATCAAGGTGGTGTACGACGTTTTTGACAGCAACGAAACCCTGGAAGCCAAGTTGCTGGCTGGCAAGTCCGGCTACGACATCGTCGTACCGTCGAACAACTTCCTGGCCAAGCAAATCAAGGCGGGCGTTTACCAGAAGCTGGACAAGTCCAAGCTGCCTAACTGGAAGAACCTGAACCCCGAACTGCTCAAAGCAGTTTCGGTGAGCGACCCGGGCAACGAACATGCCTTCCCTTACATGTGGGGTTCGATCGGTATCGGCTTCAATGCCGAGAAGGTCAAGGCTGCACTGGGTGCCGACGCACCGACCAACTCCTGGGACCTGATCTTCAAGCCTGAAAACGCCGCCAAGTTGAAGTCGTGCGGGATCAGCCTGCTCGATTCGCCAACCGAAATGATTCCGGCGGCATTGCACTACCTGGGCCTGCCAACCGACAGCCAGAAGAAAGAAGACATCGACAAAGCTGAAGCACTGCTGCTCAAAGTCCGTCCTTCGATCGCCTACTTCCACTCGTCCAAGTACATCTCCGACCTGGCCAACGGCAACATCTGCGTAGCCGTCGGTTATTCGGGTGACGTCTATCAGGCCAAGTCCCGCGCGACCGAAGCCGGCGATAAAGTCAAAGTCAGCTACAACATTCCGAAAGAAGGTGCTGGCAGCTTCTACGACATGGTCGCCATCCCTAAAGATGCCGAAAACGTCGAAGGCGCCTACAAGTTCATGACCTACCTGCAGAAGCCGGAAGTCATGGCTGCAATCACCAACGCCGTGCGCTTCCCGAACGGTAACGCGGCGGCCACGCCGTTGGTTGATAAAGACATCACCAGCGACCCGGGCATCTACCCGCCGGCCGATGTGCAGGCCAAGCTGTACGCGATTGCCGACTTGCCGGCCGCGACCCAGCGGATCCTGACGCGCAGCTGGACCAAGATCAAATCGGGTAAATAAGTAAAACCCTGTAGGAGCGAGCTTGCTCGCGAAAAAAACCGTAACGCCGCGGGGTGTCAGGCACAACGCGTTATCGTTGACGACCATCGCGAGCAAGCTCGCTCCTACAAGGGTCGTATCTGCATAAAAGTTTTGCTGGAATGGTTTTTCGAGGGTAAGTTGCGCGCCGGTTTTGTTGCTGGGGCAACTTGGGCCCAACTAATTTTAGAGGACCTCCACTTGCCTATTTTTTCTTTGTTGCGCAATGCGCTGCTGGTCGGTGCCGGGCTGACGCTTGCCGTCAGTGTCCAGGCCGCCGGTACGGTGCATATTTATAATTGGTCGGACTACATCGGTCAGACCACCTTGGCAGATTTCCAGAAAGAGGCCGGCATCAAGCCGGTGTATGACGTTTTCGATTCCAACGAAACCCTGGAAGGCAAGTTGCTGGCCGGGCGTACCGGCTATGACGTCGTGGTGCCGTCCAACCATTTCCTGGGCAAGCAAATCAAGGCAGGCGCTTTCCAGAAACTCGACAAATCGAAACTGCCGAATTATTCGAACCTCGACCCGGTGCTGCTCAAGCGCCTGGAGCAGAACGATCCGGGTAACCAATATGCCGTGCCCTATCTGTGGGGCACCAACGGCATTGGTTACAACGTCGACAAGGTCAAGGCTGTGCTCGGCCTCGACAAGATCGATTCCTGGGATGTGGTGTTCGAGCCGCAGAACATCAAGAAACTGCACAGTTGTGGCGTAGCGTTCCTCGATTCCGCCGACGAGATGATGCCGACGGTCCTCAATTACATGGGCCTGAACGCCAACAGCACCAACCCCGAAGACTACAAAAAGGCGGAAGCGAAGTTGCTGGCGGTGCGGCCGTACGTGACGTACTTCCATTCGTCCAAGTACATCGCAGACCTGGCCAACGGCGACATCTGCGTGGCGATCGGTTTCTCCGGTGACATCTTCCAGGCCAAGGCCCGAGCCGCTGAAGCCGGTAAAGGCATGAACATCGCCTACTCGATTCCGAAAGAGGGCGGCGCGCTCTGGTTCGACATGCTGGCTATCCCCAAGGATGCCGCCAACGTCAAGGAAGCCCACGCCTTCATCAACTATTTGCTGAAACCTGAGGTGATAGCCCAGGTCAGTGATTACGTCGGCTACGCCAACCCTAATCCGGGGTCGGACACACTGATGGAACAGTCCATTCGCACCGACGAAGCGGTTTATCCACCGCAAGCAGTCCTCGACAAGACGTACGTGTCCATCGAGTTACCGCCGAATATTCAACGTTTGATGACCCGCAGCTGGACCAAGGTCAAGTCGGGTAAATAGCTTCAAGGCTCAAACTATCCAAGGTTCGCCCGCCTCGGGCGAACTGAAAATTTTGTTGGGAGTTTCGTAAATGGCAGTTGCCTCCGGCGCCTATAAGAAAGCCCTCGAGGGCGACCAATTACCTAAACAGGTATTGGTCAAAATCGACCGGGTCACGAAGAAGTTCGACGAGACGATTGCCGTGGACGATGTGTCCCTGGAAATCAAGAAAGGCGAAATTTTCGCCCTCCTCGGCGGTTCAGGATCGGGCAAATCCACCTTGCTGCGCATGCTCGCAGGTTTCGAACGGCCCACGGAGGGGCGCATTTTCCTCGATGGCGTAGACATCACTGACATGCCGCCGTACGAACGGCCGATCAACATGATGTTCCAATCCTATGCCTTGTTCCCGCACATGACCGTGGCGCAGAACATTGCCTTCGGCCTCAAGCAGGACAAGCTGTCCTCCGCTGAAGTCGATGCGCGTGTGGCCGACATGCTCAAGCTGGTGCAGATGAGCCAATACGCCAAGCGCAAGCCGCATCAGTTGTCCGGTGGCCAGCGTCAGCGTGTGGCCCTGGCGCGTTCGTTGGCCAAGCGACCGAAGCTGTTGCTGCTCGACGAACCGATGGGTGCCTTGGATAAAAAGCTGCGTTCGCAAATGCAGCTTGAGCTGGTCGAGATCATCGAGCGCGTTGGCGTAACCTGCGTCATGGTGACCCACGATCAGGAAGAGGCCATGACCATGGCCGAGCGTATTGCGATCATGCACCTGGGCTGGATCGCCCAGATCGGCAGCCCGATCGACATTTACGAAACCCCGACCAGCCGTCTGGTCTGCGAGTTCATCGGCAACGTCAACATCTTCGACGGTGAAGTGATCGACGATGCCGAAGGCCACGCGACCATCACCTGCAAGGACCTGGATCGCCAGATCTACGTGGGCCACGGCATCAGCACGTCGGTGCAGGACAAGTCCGTCACCTACGCGATCCGTCCGGAAAAACTGCTGGTGACGCCGACCATGCCGACCTGCGAATACAACTGGTCCAGCGGCAAGGTCCATGACATCGCCTACCTCGGTGGTCACTCGGTGTTCTACGTTGAACTGCCGAGCGGCAAGATCGTCCAGTCTTTCGTCGCCAACGCCGAGCGCCGTGGCCAGCGCCCAACCTGGGGTGATCAGGTTTACGTGTACTGGGAAGACGACAGCGGCGTGGTACTTCGCTCATGAACATGCGCAAACTCAAACGCAGCTTCAATCGAATAATTCCCGGTGGCCGTCAGCTGGTCATCGGGGTTCCATTCATTTGGCTGTTCATGTTCTTCATGCTGCCGTTCTTCATCGTATTGAAGATCAGCTTCGCCGAAGCCGACGTGGCCATCCCGCCGTACACCGAAATCTACAGCTTCATCGACCAGAAACTGCAGGTGCTGCTCAACCTCGGTAACTACGCGATGCTTGGCGACGACGAGTTGTACATCGCCGCCTACCTCGGCTCGTTGAAGATGGCGCTGTTCAGCACCATTCTCTGCCTGCTGATCGGTTACCCGATGGCCTACGGCATCGCCAGCGCCCGCAAGGAAGTGCAAACGGTGCTGGTGCTGTTGATCATGATGCCGACCTGGACCGCGATCCTGATCCGCGTTTACGCGTGGATGGGCATCCTGAGCAACAACGGCCTGCTCAACGGTTTCCTGATGAGCATGGGCTGGATCAACGAACCGCTGCAGATCCTCAACACCAACCTGGCGGTGTATATCGGCGTGGTCTATTCGTACCTGCCGTTCATGATCCTGCCGCTCTACGCCAACCTGGTAAAACACGACCACAGCCTGCTGGAAGCGGCCTCCGACCTGGGGTCGAGCACGTTCAACAGCTTCTGGAAGATCACCATTCCGCTGTCGAAGAACGGCATCATCGCCGGTTGCATGCTGGTGTTCATTCCGGTGGTGGGTGAGTTCGTGATTCCGGAGCTGCTTGGCGGTCCGGAAACCCTGATGATCGGTAAGGTGCTGTGGCAAGAGTTCTTCAACAACCGTGACTGGCCAGTGGCATCAGCGCTTGCAGTCGTCATGCTGGCGATCCTGATTGTGCCGATCATCTTGTTCAACCGTAGCCAGGCCAAAGAAATGGAGGGCAAAGAATGAAGCGCTTCCGTTTTTCAAGTTTCATGCTGGTAGCGGGTCTGCTGTTCATCTACGCACCGATGCTGATCCTGGTGATCTATTCGTTCAACGCCTCCAAACTGGTGACGGTATGGGGTGGCTGGTCGATCAAGTGGTACGTCGGGTTGATGGACAACACCCAACTGATGGGCTCGGTGGTGCGCTCGCTGGAAATCGCCTGCTACACGGCGGTGGCAGCAGTGGCGCTGGGTACATTGGCCGCGTTCGTCCTGACCCGTATTACCCACTTCAAAGGCCGCACGCTGTTTGGTGGCCTGGTCACCGCGCCATTGGTCATGCCGGAAGTGATCACCGGTCTGTCGCTGTTGCTGCTGTTCGTGGCGATGGCGCAGATGATCGGTTGGCCACAGGAGCGGGGCATCGTCACCATCTGGATCGCCCACACCACGTTCTGTGCGGCGTATGTGGCGGTGGTGGTGTCGGCGCGCTTGCGTGAGCTGGACCTCTCCATCGAAGAAGCGGCCATGGACCTCGGTGCACGGCCGTGGAAGGTGTTCTTCCTGATCACCATCCCGATGATCGCGCCGTCGTTGGCCGCGGGGGGCATGATGTCCTTCGCCTTGTCGCTGGATGACCTGGTGTTGGCGAGCTTCGTCTCCGGGCCGGGTTCGACGACCTTGCCGATGGAAGTGTTCTCGGCCGTGCGTCTGGGTGTGAAACCGGAAATCAACGCCGTGGCCAGCCTGATTCTGCTGGCGGTGTCGATCGTGACGTTTATGGTCTGGTTCTTCAGCCGCCGTGCCGAAGAAAGCCGCAAACGTGCGATTCAGCAAGCCATCGAAGAAGGCGCCGCCGATTCGTGGAAGCAACCGGACGTGCGTCGCGCACAGGCACCGGAAGCGGCTTAAAACGCTGTAGATCAAAAGATCGCAGCCTGCGGCAGCTCCTACATGGGGATACGTTCCTCCTGTAGGAGCTGCCGCAGGCTGCGATCTTTTGATTTTAGGGGTCAAGAAACCCAAGGTGATTTGCGGATGATCTCGACGAAGTTCATCGGCTTGAAGCCTGGCTCGCTGTCCACCAGCACGTCCGCGTTCACCGTGCCAAACGTGGTATCCGGCTTGTGTTTGAAGCCGTTGGCGAACGCACACAGGATGCACTCCTTGAACCCTTCACCCCGTGGATGCGCATGCACCACTGCTTCCCGTTGCTCGGTCGGAAACGCGGCGTAATCGATCCCCAGCACATCCATCTCAACCCCGGCGGTGACCAGCGCCACGTTAGGACGCAGGTGTTGCGGCACGCCCGGTGTGGTGTGCAGGGCAATCGACAACCACACTTGCTCGAGATCGTCGTCGCTCAGCCCGTAAGGCTGGAGGAACGCTTTGGCGGCATTGGCACTGTCGACCTCGAAGCGCTCGTCGTCGGTGCGATGACCCTCCACCAGGCCCAGATCATGGAACATGGCGCCGACGTAAAGAAGCTCGGGGTTGTAGGCCAGTTGCTTGCGTTCACCGCTCAACGCACCGAATAGAAAGACCCGGCGCGAGTGGTGGTAAAGCAGGTCGGATTCGACGTCGCGGATGTATTCGGTGGTGGCCCTGGCCAACGCGCTATCGGGGATTTTAATACCGGCGATGGTGCTGCTCATGGTGCTTTCCTTGTGGGGAACGCCGTGACGGCGCTGATGGATCAAGTCTGTTCCCGCACCCAAAACCGGACAATCGATGCATGGCTGCGATCCTTGCCAATGAGCATGCATATCGCGCCAACCTCGCTTGTTGCTCGCAGATTGGCTAGGGTTCCACACAGACCCTGTAGGAGCGAGCTTGCTCGCGATGGACGTCAACGATGACGGGACTTGCCTGTATGAACACGGCGTCCTCACGTCCATCGCGAGCAAGCTCGCTCCTACAGGGGTTAGGTGCAACCAGAGCCATTGAGGGCGAATCCTGTCATGAGTAAAACCGTTGCCATCGTAGTGTTCGCAGGCGTTCAGTCGCTGGACGTCACCGGTCCCATGGATGTGTTTTCCGAAGCCAATCGTTTCCTGGAACCGGAAGATCACTATCGGCTGGAGGTCATTGGCGTGGGGCGCGGGGCGATGCCGTGTTCCAACGGTTTGTCACTCAACGCTCATAAGCATTTCAGTGAAGCGCTGGAGGCGTATGACTTGCTGCTGGTGGCCGGAGGGCCGCAGTTGCCGTTCATGGATTTCGGCGCAGCATTCGATGCCTGGCTGCGCGATGCCTGCGCGCGGGCGCAACGGTTTGGCTCGATCTGCAATGGCGCCTTCATGCTGGCGCGGGCCGGGTTGCTCGACGGGAGAACGGTGACGACCCACTGGGGTGACGCGGCAGCGCTGGCTCGGTTGTGCCCGTCGACTCAGGTTGAGGCCGATCGCTTGTACGTGCAGGACGGCGAGCTCTACACCTCGGCCGGGGTCACGGCGGGGATTGATTTGTCGCTGTACCTGCTCGCGCGGGATTACGGCCCGGAAGTGGCGCTCAGCGTGGCGAAGCGGCTGGTGGTGTTCACTCAGCGATCGGGTGGGCAATCACAGTTCAGTCCATTCCTCACACCACACGCTGAGCCCGCTTCTGCCGTGGCGTTGGCCCAGCTCTACGTGCTGGCTAATCTCACCGGCGATCTGACAATCGCTGACCTGGCCAACGCCGCCAACATGAGTGCCCGCAACTTCTCCCGGGTGTTCGCCAAAGAAGCGAAAATCACCCCGGCGGAATTCGTCGAGCGGGCGCGGGTGGACGCGGCAAGGGTACTGCTGGAAAGCACCAGCGCGCCGCTCAAGACGGTGGCGTACCAGTGCGGATTTCGGGATGCGCAGCACATGCGTAGCGTGTTCAACCGCCGGCTCGGTGTGACGCCGCAGCAGTTCAGGCTGAATTTTGCGGCGATGGTTTGAGCGTTGATTGGTTTTGAAGATCAAAAGATCGCAGCCTGCGGCAGCTCCTACAGGGAATCGCGTTCAAATGTAGGAGCTGCCGCAGGCTGCAATCTTTTGATGTTTAAGGCGCAGCCCGCGCCGGCAACAGCTTCAACGTACTGCGCGTATTGGCCGTCACTTCTTCATCATTGAGATGCGCCTGGAAATAGACCCCTTCGAGGTACGCCTCGGCCTGGTCGTCATAGTGGCTGTCGAACGGCACACCGCTCTGGCCGACCGGGTTGACGGTCAGGCTGTGAGCCGGGTCGGCGAAATCGATCAGGCGCCGGGTCGACGGGCCGTAAGTCACCGGCCATGGCGCCGGGCCAATCCTGGCCGAGAGGTTGTTCGGCACTTCATGGCTGCCGGGCGCCGCGAACGGACCCACATTGAAGATCTGGTCCAGCGGCTTCTGCTGCCCCAGGGGATGGCCATGGGTCAACGTGTGCGCCTTGCCCCACTGCCATTGCGCGAAATCTGCACCCAGCGTGGTCTTGAGGTGAGCGATGCTCGCCTGCCACGCCACCTTCACCGTATCGGCGCGGGTTTCCTTGCCGGGCGTATTGCGGTTGTCCCACCACGGCGAATCGGGGCTCGCAGCCAGGCGTGGCAGCGCTGCGTCGATGACACGGGTCGAGAGCAACGTGTCGAAGAAGTCATTCCCCAATTCGTCGTGCATTGCCGCGTCGGCCAGGTTGAACAGGAACTGGTTGAACACCGTGGCGCTGGTGGAATCCAGCGGGTAATCGCCTTTCCACTGCGCCAGTTGCTCCACAAGTTTGCGTTCGGCAGGATCACTCACCACTTCACGCAGGACCGGCAACAACGGCGCCAGCAGTCGCGGGCCATAGGCGGTGGTTGTGCCCAATTGCAGTTGCTGGCTGGCTTCCAGGTCCCACTTGATGTTTTTGTCGCTCAGTTGGCGGTCGAGTTGCTGACCCCGATCAGCCAGGTTGTAGTAGCCGGGGATCTCCATGCCGGTCGGCGAAACCGGCTGGAAGTTGGCGGAGACGATGTAACCCCGCGCCGGGTTCTCTTCCTGCGGGTTGGCGCTGAACGGGTAAAAACCATCCTTGTCCGCCTCGGCCGTGCTGCCATCGAGGATGAACCACGGACGTACGCCCGCCGGACGTTTTGGCAGTTGCGCCGCGGCCCACCAGCCGATGTCGCCCTTGGCATTGGCCCAGACGATGTTCAGGCCTGGCGCCTGGATTTTGGCCGCCGCGTTGCGGGCCTTGGCCAGGGTGTCGGCGCGGTTGAGCTGGTAGAAGCCTTCAAGGATCGGGTTCTGGCTTTCGAGGAAGCCCCACCACATGGCGATCGGCGTTTTGCCGGCGCTGTTGCCCAGCGCGTCGTTGACGATCGGGCCGTGGGGTGACTGGCGCAGCACCAGGGTGACCGGCGCCTGGCCCTTGACCGCAATGTGCTGTTCGCTGGTCACCATGTCTACCCACTTGCCTCGGTACCAGACCTGATTGGGATTGTCCGGGTTGACCTTCTCGGCGATCAGGTCGAGGTCATCGTTCTGGAACATGGTGATGCTCCAGCCGAAATCGCGGTTCATGCCCAATGAAGCGAACGGCATCAACGCTTGATAGTGGCCGTAGAGCTCAAAGCCCGGCGCCGAGAGCTGCGCCTCGTACCACACCGACGGCGCCGAAAAGCGGATATGCGGATCTCCGGCCAACAGCGGCTTGCCACTTTTGGTGTGACTGCCGGAGACCACCCAGGCGTTGCTGCCTTCGAACTGCGGCAGGCCATTGTCGGCCAGTGCCTGTTCGCTCAGGCGGGCGAGGGCGTTGAGGTCTTTCCAGTCGGCGCTGGCGAGGGGCGGCGTGGCGCTGCGGCGATTTTTCGCCAGCATGCCTTTGGGTTGCCAGTCGAGATCGAAGACATTCAGATACTCGGCGCCCAACTGATCGCGCACGAAGGTCAGCAACGGCTCAGTCCGAAACGCCGCCGCAAAACTGTAGGCCATGTAACCCGCAATGCTGATGGTGTCCTGAGCGGTGAAAGGGCGTTTTGGAATACCCAGTACATCAAACTCGGCAGGTTTTGGATGGTTGTCCTGATACTGATTGATGCCGTCCAGATAGGCTTGCATCGCAGTCCAGGTCGGTGACTGTTTGTCCAGGTTTGCGAGGTAGGTTTCGGCGCGTTCGCGAATGCGCAGGCTGCGCATCAGTTTGTCGGTGTCGAGCAGTTTCGGGCCCAGCACCTCGGCCAGCTCGCCACGGGCGAGACGGCGCAGCACTTCCATCTGAAACAGCCGATCCTGGGCATGAACGTACCCGAGGGCGCGGTACAGGTCGGTTTCGTTCTCGGCGCGGATATGCGGAATGCCGCGCTCGTCGTAGCGCACGGTAACCGACCCTTGCAAGTGCTGCAGCTCAACCATGCCCTGGCGTGTCGGCTGCTTGCTATAGACGTACCAGCCGGCGCCTGCGGCGAGCGCGAGAATCAGCAGGACGAGAACGGTCAGGCTACGTTTCATGGAGATTCCTTATTGTTATGAATGGCAACGGTCCCTGGCGCCATTGTTTAACACGGCGTGCCGAATTGGCCCATCGCACTTAGGAGGGATTCGCGTTTCCTGTCCGCCTTACTTCTTTACGTCGATGGGCCACGGGCAGTAACACCCGACCGCCAGTGTGTGCGTGGCACTCACCGCACGGCCCTCGTTCAGCGCTTGCAAGATCGGTTCGATAAAGCTGTTGCTCGAATTGCAGGTCAGGCCTTCGCTGTACGGGCCGAAATATGCCAGCTTGCCGCTGCGATCCCAGATCGCCACGGCAGGGCTGGCGGGGATCTGCTCCGACCCTGGCAGCACGCTGATGGTTTTAAGGCTGCTCAAGGTGCTCGGCAATTGGCCGTGACTGCCGGGCTTCTGTACGGCATAAAACTCCACGCCCTGCGGTACATAGCGCTCAACCAGTTCGGTCAGGTGTTGTTGATTGCCGACGTTGCACGGGCACGCCGGGTCCCAGAAATGCACCAAACGGATGGCGCCGGGTCCGGCGAGGTCATCGGGCAGGCGCAACGGGTCACCGGAGAAAACGGCGGTGTGTGAGCTGAACGCCCGCAGGTAGCGACCCTGGAACCAATCGTAAGCCGTCCACAGCGCGCCGGCACACACGAGGGCGAGCAGGCTGGCAAGCAGTGTGGCGCGGTAGGACGGACGCATGGGTTTCAATCCTCGAAGGTCGCCCAGCTTGCCATGCTTGCCGCGACAGATGAATATCGCAGGCCTATAAAGTCCGTTTCGCGTTCTGGAATTGCTCATGTCTGCCACTTTTGACCCCGATCATCTGCGTGCGAGCCTGCGGCCACTGGCTGATGGGCAACCACTGTCGGTCGAGGCGCTGGCTTATCAGCGGTTCTACGGGTTGGATTTTCCGGGGCGTCACTTTCGCAGCGGTCTGGGGCGGTTTGAGGTCGATGGTTATGACGTGGTCAGTCAGGTCTGGTGGCCCGAGAAGGCGAAGGCGACGTTGTTGTTGTTTCACGGCTTTTACGATCACACCGGACTCTATCGGCATGTGATTGAGTGGGCGCTGGACCAAGGTTTTGCGGTGATTGCCTGCGATTTGCCGGGGCATGGATTGTCCAGCGGCGAGCGCGCCAGCATCAAGGATTTCGCTGAGTATCAGGACACGCTGCAAGGCTTGTTCGCCGAGGCTTCGTCCCTGGGCCTGCCACAGCCGTGGCACCTGTGCGGGCAAAGCACCGGCGGCGCGATTGTGATCGATCATGTGCTCAATGCGGGCACCAGCAGTCCAGCCCAGGGCCAGGTGATTCTGCTGTCGCCGCTGGTCAGACCGCGGGCCTGGGGCTGGTCGCAGCTGAGCTATTACCTGCTCAAGCCTTTCGTCAACGCCATTGCCAGGCGCTTCAGCGAGAACTCCAACGACCCCGATTTTTTGCCGTTCCTGCAAGCCGATCCGTTGCAGCCGCTACGGTTGCCGACAGCCTGGGTCGGTGCACTGGCGCGCTGGATCAAACGCATCGAAGCCGCACCGTTCAGCACCCGGCGACCCTTGATTGTGCAGGGGCAGGCGGACATGACGGTGGATTGGGAGCACAACCTTGATGTGTTGAAGGCCAAGTTCGATCGGCCGCAGGTATTGATGTTGCCAGAGGCGCGGCATCATCTGGCGAATGAGACGGCGGCGTTGCGAGGGGAGTATTTCGGGTTTTTGACTAAGCGGATCAAGGGGCGGAATCTTTAGCGGTCACTAGGGCCTCATCGCGAGCAGGCTCGCTCCCACAGAGGACCGAGTTTTCCAGACAGGCACAGTTCAATGTGGGAGCGAGCCTGCTCGCGAAGGGGCCCTTGCAGGCACCGAAGATTACTGGGTCAGGTTCGAAGTGCTTTGCCCCACCGCCAACCCCGCCCGAATCGCCGCCAGCGCAGCCTGATAGTAAGCCTGGCCCTCAGCCGATTCGGCAAACGTGGCAAATTCTTCCAGTTCGTTGTCCGACAGGTCGCGGTAGACATACAGCAGCGTGTTGTTCAGGTCACTGCCGATCTGGTCCATCAAGCGCTGACGCTGACCGTTCAACATCCCTTGCGCCTGACCACCACCGAGCAGACCGGGGATCATCGAGCTCAGGCTGTCGGCCGCGACGCCGGCAATCGCCAGGCTGACTTCAGCGCCGGCCTCGCGAGCGGGCAGCGCCTGGGCCAAGTGGCCGATGATCAGCAAGCGGCTGTCGCTGGCCTGCATCTTGGGCAAGCCCTTGGCGTTTTTCATCAGTTGGTCGCGACGGGTTGCCAGCAGTTCGGCGGCAACGACTTTTTTGCCCAGGGGGGACTGAAAAAACGCCAGGGCAGGTTTTGGATCGACGAGGTTCTTGCGCAGCTGCGCTTCGGCGCGCTGGTCTACAGCCTGAGGGGCAAAACGCTGATTGCTGTTGTCGACCAAGGCCTGGAACACCGCCGGTGGCAGGCTGTTCTGGTAACGCTGCTGAGCGGCCGAAAGGGCATCGTTGAAATGCGCGCGTTGATCTGGCCAACCGGCGACCTTGTACAACTGGTCGTGGCTGTCTGCCCAAGCGGGCAAAGCACAGAGCATCAACAGTGAAAAAAGCAAACGGCGCATAGGGACTCCTGTCGGCAGCCGACTATTCTCCGTGCGGCATACGGACTTGTCGAGAATTCGTATCAAGCCGCCGCGTGGCTCTGTCGGATTTTCAGGCACAGGAATACTATGCGCCCCATGCAAATATCCTCTGATCACCCGCTGCTGTTACGTATCGTCGACGACCTCGCTGCACACGGCTGGTCACAGCAGAATATTTTCCTGCCCCTGGCTCTGACCCAGGAACTGGCTGCCGAGTGCCGTAAACGTGCCGCCGAGGGCGAGTTGGCCCCGGCCGCCGTGGGGCGCGGGCCGTCATCGGAGATTCGCGAGGGGATTCGTGGCGACCACATCCAGTGGATCGAGCCCGGTCAGGCACTGGCTTGCGACAACTATCTGCAGCTGATGGACAGCCTGCGCGAAGCAATGAATCGCGGTTTGTACCTGGGCCTGGAAGACTTCGAAAGCCATTTCGCGATGTACCCGCCCGGCGCTTTTTACCTCAAGCATCTCGACCGGTTCCGCGATGATGACCGGCGCACAGTGTCGACGGTGGTCTACCTCAATGACGGCTGGCTGCCTGAGCACGGAGGCCAATTGCGCATGTACCTGAAAGAGGGCGTCGAACACGAAGTGGTGCCTACCGGCGGATGCCTGGTGGTGTTCCTGTCGGGCGAAGTTCCCCACGAAGTCCTGCCCGCGACCCGAGATCGCCTGTCGTTGACCGGTTGGTTCCGGCGTCGCGGCAACGAGCCGTTCTGAACATGCCAAAAATACTGGTAAGTCGCTGCCTGCTGGGCCATCGCGTTCGTTACGACGGCGGCGCCAGCGGGCCGTTCGATCAGCTTCAACAGTGGATCGAAGAAGGTCGGGTCGTGCCGCTGTGTCCAGAGGTTGCTGGCGGGTTGCCGACGCCAAGGGCCGCAGCGGAAATCCCGGGCGGGCAGGGTGGTGACGTGCTGGATGGCCATGCTTCGGTGATCACCACCGAGGGTGAGGATGTCAGTGCGCAGTTTTTGTTGGGGGCTTATCAGGCGCTGGAGTTGGTGCAGCAGCATGGAATCCGGGTGGCGGTGCTGAAGGCTAACAGCCCGTCCTGTGGGAATTTGCTGACGTATGACGGGACGTTCAGCGGTGTGAAGATCAGCGGCGAAGGTGTCACCGCTGCGTTGCTCAAACGCCATGGCGTGCAAGTCTTCAGTGAGCTGGAGCTGCCGCAAGCGGCGGCAGCGCTGGGCTCTCTCGACTAACACCGAACACCTGTAGGAGCGAGCTTGCTCGCGATGGTGTGTCAGTCGACACCCATGTAGCTGACACACCATCGCGAGCAAGCTCGCTCCTACAGGGGTGGCTTATTTCGGCGCCACACTCGTCTCCGCACCCAACCACTTCTGCGACAACGCCTCCAGCCGGCCATCCGCCTTGATCCGCTGCAGCGCGTTTTCCAGGCTGGCGTGAAACGCCGGGTTCCCCTTCTGGAACGGAATCGCCAGGTTCACCGTCGGGCTCGCCTTCGTCTTCTCTTGCGTCAGCGACTGCACCAGCAGCATCGAGTGCGGCTCTTCTTTCTGCGCGATCAGTTGCGCATCGGTGTGAAGGTACGGTTCGCTGAAGTCGAAACGATCCTTGAGCGCCGAGGTCATTGTTATGTGGTTGATCGCGATGTCGTACTTGCCGGTTTCAACGCCGGGCAACAAATCGCTGGCGTCGGTGACGACGAAGTCAGCCCGCACATCCAGTTCGTCGGCCAGCAGTTGGCCCAGTTCGACTTCGAATCCGGTGAGTTTGCCGTCGTCCTTGAAATTGAAGGGCGGTGTATTAGCCTCAAGTGCAATGCGCAATTCGCCACGGTCGTTTACGTCGTCAATCAGTTCGGCATGAGCCAAGGGGCTCAAAAGGGGTAGCAGGCAGATCAGGCCAGGCAAAAAACGCATGGTCACTCCTTTGAATTCATTATCGCGACGCTCTGGTTCAGGCTCGCTTTGCTATGGTTATTGAGTGCCTTCGACACCGAATGGCCGTGAAGTTGTCATGACTGCGCGGATTTTACGAAAAAACTGGAGAAGAGAATGAAAACGTTTATGTCACGAGCAGCATTCGCTGGCCTGTTACTGGGTGCTTCGATGCTGGCAACGGCTGCGACTCCGGCTCCCAAGGGGGCAGAAGTGTTCATCGTATCTCCCGAAGATGGCGCCACGGTCTCGGAAACGTTCACCGTCAAATTCGGCGTCAAGGATATCGCTCTGGCACCGGCCGGCGATATGACGAAAAATACCGGCCATCACCATCTGCTGATCGATGTCGACAAGCTACCTGCCGAAGGCGCGCCGATTCCGAATGATGCCAACCACATGCACTTCGGCAAGGCGCAAACCCAGGCCGAGATCAAACTGGCACCGGGCAAGCACACCCTGCAGTTGGAGCTGGGCGACAGCGGCCACATGCCGTTCGATCCGCCACTCGTTTCGAAAAAAATCACCGTGACGGTGAAGTAATTTTTCCCCAGGTATGAAAAAGGGAGCTCCGAGGAGCTCCCTTTTTTGTCACTCAAGTCGCTATCAGAACAACACGCGGCAACGAATGGTGCCGTTGATGTGCTGCAGCTTCTCTTGCGCCAGGTCCGAGTACTCGGCGTCGACGTCGATGACCACGTAGCCGACTTTCTCGTTGGTCTGCAGGAACTGACCGGAGATGTTGATCCCGTTTTCGGCGAAGACCTTGTTGATCTCGCTCATCACACCCGGAATGTTCTCGTGGATGTGCAGCAAACGGTGCTTGCCAGGGTGAGCCGGCAGGGCCACTTCCGGGAAGTTGACCGAGGACACCGACGTACCGTTGTCGCTGTACTTGACCAGTTTCTCGGCCACTTCCAGACCGATGTTGGCTTGCGCTTCAGCGGTGGAACCACCGATGTGCGGGGTCAGGATCACGTTGTCCAGGCCACGCAGCGGGCTTGCGAACTCTTCGTCGTTGGAGCGAGGCTCCACCGGGAATACGTCGATGGCCGCGCCGATCAGGTGCTTGTCCTTGATCGCGTCCGCCAGGGCGTCCAGCTCAACCACGGTACCGCGCGCCGCGTTGATCAGGATGCCGCCCTTCTTGATAGCGCGGATTTCCTTCTCGCCGATCATCCACTGGGTCGCAGCGGTTTCCGGAACGTGCAGGGTGACGATGTCGGACATGCCCAGCAGTTCGTGCAGGTTGCCGACCTGAGTAGCGTTACCCAGTGGCAGCTTGGTCACGGTGTCGTAGAAGTACACTTGCATGCCCAGGCCTTCAGCCAGGACCGACAATTGAGTACCGATCGAACCGTAACCGACGATGCCCAGCTTCTTGCCGCGGATCTCGAAGGAGTTGGCCGCGCTCTTGATCCAGCCGCCACGGTGGCAGGAAGCGTTCTTCTCAGGGATGCCGCGCAGCAACAGGATCGCTTCGGCCAGCACCAGCTCTGCAACGGAGCGCGTGTTGGAGTACGGCGCGTTGAACACCGCGATACCGCGTTCGCGGGCAGCGTTCAGGTCAACCTGGTTGGTGCCGATGCAGAAACAGCCGACAGCGACCAGTTTCTTCGCGTGATCGAAGATCTCTTCGGTCAGTTGAGTGCGGGAGCGAATGCCGATGAAGTGAGCATCAGCGATCTTTTCCTTCAGCTGGGCTTCCGGCAGAGAACCGGTGAGGTACTCGATGCTGGTGTAGCCCGCCGACTTGAGGACGTCGACAGCCGATTGGTGGACGCCTTCGAGAAGAAGGAACTTGATCTTGCTCTTATCGAGAGAAGTCTTGCTCATCTGCGTAAACCTGTATCCCGGAGAAAAATGGCAGGAAATAGCCAGCAGACGCTGACCCGGACGGCAGGAAAGCCGTCGCCGCAGAATAGCCTTTCGGCACTATGCTGCGGGGGCGGTATGCTAGCATATGCACCCCGCTAAACACTCATTCCTGCGACGTGAAGCGTTCTCAGGATGACCATGAATTGTTCGAGAGTTCTGTCGATGACCAATCCTGCCTTGATTGAAGAGCTGAAGACCCTGGTTGAGCCTGGCAAGGTGCTGACCGATGCCGACTCCCTGAATGCTTACGGTAAGGATTGGACCAAGCATTTCGCTCCGGCCCCGACCGCCATCGTATTCCCCAAGACCACCGAGCAGGTCCAGGCCATTGTTCGCTGGGCCAATGAGCACAAGGTTGCGCTGGTGCCGTCCGGTGGTCGTACCGGGCTTTCCGCTGCGGCAGTGGCGGCGAATGGCGAAGTGGTCGTGTCCTTCGACTATATGAACCAGATCCTCGACGTGAACATGACCGACCGCACCGCTGTGTGTCAGCCGGGCGTGGTCACCGAGCACTTGCAAAACGTGGCCGAAGAAAAGGGCCTGTACTACCCGGTGGACTTCGCTTCGGCAGGTTCCAGTCAGATTGGCGGCAATATCGGCACCAATGCCGGCGGGATCAAGGTGATTCGCTACGGCATGACCCGCAACTGGGTCGCCGGTATGAAAGTCGTCACCGGCAAGGGTGATCTGCTGGAGCTGAACCGCGACCTGATCAAGAACGCTACGGGCTACGACCTGCGTCAGCTGTTCATCGGCGCGGAAGGTACCCTCGGTTTTGTGGTTGAAGCGACCATGCGTCTGGATCGTGCGCCGAAAAACCTCACCGCGATGGTCCTCGGCACTGCTGATTTCGACTCGATCATGCCGGTATTGCACGCGTTCCAGAGCAAACTCGACCTTACCGCGTTCGAATTCTTCTCCGACAAAGCCTTGGCCAAAGTCATGGCGCGCGGCGACGTGCCGGCGCCGTTCGACACCGATTGCCCGTTCTACGCCCTGCTGGAATTCGAAGCGACCACTGAAGAAGTGGCCAACCACGCCCTGGAAACCTTCGAGCACTGCGTCGAGCAGGGCTGGGTGCTGGACGGCGTGATGAGCCAGAGCGAAACCCAGCTGCAGAATCTCTGGAAGCTGCGCGAATACATCTCCGAAACCATCTCCCACTGGACGCCGTACAAAAACGATATTTCGGTCACTGTGTCGAAAGTCCCGGCGTTCCTGAAGGAAATTGACGCGATCGTCGGCGAACACTATCCGGATTTCGAAATTGTCTGGTTCGGTCACATCGGCGACGGCAACCTGCACTTGAACATCCTCAAGCCGGAAAACCTGAGCAAAGACGAGTTCTTCGCCAAGTGCGCGACCGTGAACAAGTGGGTGTTTGAAACCGTCGAGAAGTACAACGGTTCGATTTCCGCCGAACACGGCGTGGGCATGACCAAGCGTGATTACTTGACCTACAGCCGCTCGCCAGTTGAGATCGAGTACATGAAAGCCGTCAAAGCGGTGTTCGACCCGAACGGCATCATGAACCCGGGCAAGATTTTCGCTGTTTGACTTTTGAATTTAAGAGCTACGAACCAGGAGTCGGTCCATGAGCTATCAGCACCAGTATGTCGACGGTACGCGTATTCACTTCCCGCTGGGGAAAGTGGTGTGCATCGGCCGCAACTACGCCGAACACGCCAAGGAACTGGACAACCCGGTGCCTACCGAGCCCTTGCTGTTCATCAAGCCGGGCAGTTGCGTGGTGCCGCTGGAAGGTGGTTTCAGTATCCCGACCGAGCGTGGCTCGGTGCATTACGAGGCGGAAATCGCGGTGCTGATCGGCAAGCCTTTGTCGACCAAACCCAGCCGTGAAGAAGTGCTGGATGCCATCTCCGGTTTTGCCCCGGCGCTGGACTTGACCTTGCGCGACAAGCAGGCCGAGCTGAAGTCCAAAGGCCTGCCGTGGGAAGTCGCCAAGTCCTTCGACGGTGCGGCGGTCATTGCCCCGTTTGTGTCCGGCAGCACCTTTGCCGACCTGACCGACATCGGCATCCGCCTGACCATCAACGGCGACGTTCGTCAGGATGGCAACAGCAAGGACATGCTCAACCCGATCGTGCCGATGATCCAGTACATGGCCGGCTGCTTTTCTCTGCAGGCCGGTGACGTGATCCTCACAGGCACGCCGGTCGGCGTGGGCCCGCTGAATGTCGGTGATGAACTGGTGCTGGAACTGCCAGGTGCCAGCAGCTTCACCAGCAGCGTCCGCTAGTCGAAACACCGCTGAACCCTTGTAGGAGCGAGCTTGCTCGCGAAGAACCTGAGATCCCCACGCGGTGTCAGGCTTGCAGCGTTATCGTTAGCGACCATCGCGAGCGAGCTCGCTCCTACAGGTGTCCCCCTCTGAATTTCTGGAAGCTTTCCCTGATGGCCATCCAACCGCTGCCCACGCTTAACACCACCCGCCGCCCGCGCTTCTTCATGCGTTGGTATTTCTGGCTTTTGCTGGTGGCTGCCGCCGCGTATGGCCTCGCGTTTGCGATGCATTGGGATGCTCGTGGCGTGCTGTGGTTGCGCGAGCGTTTCGTCAGCCCGAGCGAACGTCAGGCAAGCGTCTGGCTGCCGGACTATCGGGCGGTGATCGATGCCAAGCTGCTGCCGGGCATGGAGAGCGACGAAGCGTCGGACCTGGCCTACGATCCGCAAACAAAAACCCTGTTTTCGGTGATGGGCAAAAACCCGTTCCTGGTCGAGCTGAACTTGCAGGGCGACGTGCTGCGCAAGATGCCGCTGGTGGGGTGGAGCAACCCGGAGGGCGTGACGGTCATGGGCAATGGCCTGCTGGCCATCGTCGATGAACGCCAGCATCTGCTCACCATCGTCAAGGTCGATGCCAATACCCGCGAGCTGAACATCGCCAACTTCCCGAAATACGACCTCGGCCCTTCAAAAAACCAGAACAAGGCGTTCGAAGGTGTGGTCTGGGATTCGCGCAATCAGCAAATGCTGCTGGGTGAAGAGCGTCCACCGGCGCTGTTCACCTGGAAAAGCAGCGATGGCCAGACGCTCACCGGCGACAAGCAAAAACTCGCCAGCAACCAACTGGACATGCGCAACCTGTCAGCCCTGGCCATCGACCCGCGCACCCAGCACACACTGGTGTTGTCTGCCGACTCTCACTTGTTGCTGGAGTTGGACGAGAAGGGCAAACAGGTCAGTTTCATAGCCTTGCTGGGCGGCTTCAATGGCCTGAACAAGACCATCCCCCGCGCCGAAGGCGTGGCCCTGGATGAGGCTGGCACGCTGTACATGGTGAGCGAGCCGAACCTGTTCTACCGCTTTGAAAAGCAGCACTAACCCTGTAGGAGCGAGCTTGCTCGCGAAAAACGTTAACGATGACGCGTTATACACAGTAGACCCGGGCGCCTGATGGTTTTTCGCGAGCAAGCTCGCTCCTACAAGGGTTGAATCCGGGCATTGTGGTCGCAGGCAGCCGGCCATTAAGCTTCAATTCAGACAGCCGTGATATTTCATCCGCTTGCCTTGAATCCGAGCCCGCCCAAATGCGTCGACTTGCCCGTCCCAAACTCCTGATGTTGATCCTATTGGCGATTGCGCTGATCGTGCTGGTTGCCGTCGGCCAATACCAGCGGCTGTTCGAGCGGGCCTGGTTCAATCTGCACACGCTATGGCTACCGGAGAACGCTGAATCCATTGGCCTGGATCGCTATCAGGTCATCGTCGAGGCGAAAGTCATTGACGGTCTGGACAAGGACGTGTCGGCGCTGACCTTCGATCCTGTGCGCAAAAGCCTGTTCACCGTCACCAATAAAAACCCCGAGTTGTTCGAGTTGTCGCTGGATGGCCGGATTATTCGACGCATTGCGTTGATCGGCTTCGGTGATGCGGAGGCGGTGGAGTTCATCAGTGCCGACACTTACGTGATCGCTGACGAAAGCCAGCAACGTCTGATCAAGGTTCATCTGGAGAAGGACACCACCTTCCTTGACGCGGCGGACGCCGAACAGATGACCCTCGGCGTGCACACGAGCGGCAACAAGGGCTTCGAAGGCCTGGCCTACGACTCAGTGGGCAAGCGTCTGTTTGTCGCCAAGGAGCGCGATCCGATGCTGATCTACGAAGTGCAGGGCTTTCCGCATTACAACCCGGAAAAATCCTACGCAGTACACGTGGTTAACAACCCCAAGCGTGATGCCGGGATGTTCGTGCGGGACCTGTCGAGCCTGCAATACGATGAACGCAGCGGTCATTTGCTGGCGCTGTCCGACGAGTCGCGGCTGATTCTGGAGCTGGATGTGGACGGGCGACCGCTGAGCACCTTGTCGCTGAGCAAGGGCCGTCAGGGGTTGCAGAAGACTGTCCCTCAACCGGAAGGCATCGCGATGGATGACAGCGGCACGATGTACCTGGTGAGCGAGCCGAACCTTTTCTACATATTCAAAAAGCCGGCACAGCCCTGACAACACCACCCATTAAATGTGGGAGCGGGCTTGCTCGCGAAAGCGGTGTGTCCGTCTAAAGATATGCTGACTGACACACCGCTTTCGCGAGCAAGCCCGCTCCCACAAGGAGTTTTTGTGTGGCTTATTGGGCGCGGAGGGTCTTCACCCCTTCGCTCGTACCCAGCAACAGCAAATCCGCTGGACGTGCCGCGAACAAACCGTTGGTCACCACGCCGACGATGGCGTTGATCTGCGTCTCCAGCTCCACCGGGTTGGTGATCTGCATGTTGAACACGTCGAGGATGATGTTGCCGTTGTCGGTCAGCACGCCTTCACGGTAGACCGGGTCGCCGCCCAGTTTCACCAGCTCGCGGGCCACATGGCTGCGGGCCATCGGGATCACTTCCACCGGCAACGGGAACGCGCCGAGGACCGGCACCAGTTTGCTGGCGTCGGCGATGCAGATGAAGGTCTTGGCCACAGCGGCGACGATCTTCTCGCGGGTCAAGGCTGCGCCGCCGCCCTTGATCAGGTTCAGGTGCTCGTCGCTCTCATCGGCGCCATCGACGTAGAACTCCAGGTCGCTGACGGTGTTTAGCTCATACACCGGAATGCCATGGCCCTTGAGGCGCGCGGCGGTGGCTTCGGAACTGGCGACCGCGCCATCGAACGCGCCTTTGTGCTTGGCCAATGCGTCGATAAAGCAGTTGGCGGTGGAGCCGGTGCCGACCCCGACGATGCTCTTGTCGTCGAGTTTCGGGAGGATGAAGTCGACGGCGGCCTGAGCCACTGCCTGTTTGAGTTGATCCTGGGTCATGCGGGCTCCGAGGTGCCGAAGAGGGGACGAAAGGCCGGCATTATAGGCTTCGGGACGGGGAAGGTCATTGTCCGATTGGCGGGTCAAATGCGCACACCTTCATCCCGGATTACTGTAGGAGCGAGCTTGCTCGCGATGATCGTGAACGATAACGCGTAAAACCAGATGCCCAGCGGCGCCCTTGGGTTTTTCGCGAGCAAGCTCGCTCCTACAACAGGTAATGATCTCTTCCGGCGGGTTAAAACCACCGGTTTAGTGTGGTCGCTTGGGCGAAAGGCGGGTTAGACTCGTTGGCCCTGCCCAACCCGCTCAGTGATGCTTTCCGATGCTCGAACAGTACGTGAAAAAGATCCTCACCTCGCGCGTTTATGACGTTGCCGTAGAAACCCCATTGCAGACTGCTCGCCAGCTCTCCGAGCGGCTGGGTAACGCTATTTTGCTCAAGCGCGAAGACTTGCAGCCGGTGTTCTCGTTCAAGATTCGGGGCGCCTACAACAAGCTGACTCAGCTCAGCGACGAAGAGCGCGCACGTGGCGTGGTCACAGCTTCCGCGGGCAACCACGCGCAAGGCCTGGCCCTGGCGGCGAAAGTGCTGGGCGTGAAGGCGACCATCGTGATGCCCAAGACCACCCCGGAAATCAAGGTCGAAGGCGTGCGCTCCCGTGGTGGCAAAGTGGTGCTGCACGGGGATTCGTTCCCGGAAGCCCTGGCCTACTCGCTGAAACTGGTCGACGAAAAGGGCTACGTCTACATCCACCCGTACGACGATCCCCACACCATTGCCGGGCAGGGCACGGTGGCCATGGAGATTCTGCGCCAGCACCCTGGTCGTCTGGATGCGATCTTCGTTCCGGTCGGCGGCGGCGGCCTGATCGCCGGCATCGCGGCTTACGTGAAGTACCTGCGTCCTGAAATCAAAATCATCGGCGTCGAACCGGACGATTCCAACTGCCTGCAAGCCGCCATGGCGGCCGGCGAGCGCGTGATACTGCCGACGGTGGGCCTCTTCGCCGATGGCGTCGCGGTGGCCCAGATCGGCCAGCACACCTTCGACATCTGCAAAGACTACGTCGATGAAGTCATCACCGTCAGCACCGACGAGATCTGCGCGGCGATCAAGGACATCTACGACGATACCCGCTCGATCACTGAACCGGCTGGCGCCCTGGGCGTGGCGGGGATCAAGAAATACGTCGAGCAGCGCGGCGTCACCGGGCACACCTTCGTGGCCATCGATTCCGGCGCCAACGTCAATTTCGACCGTCTACGCCACGTTGCCGAGCGCGCCGAACTGGGCGAGGGTCGCGAAGCCATCATCGCCGTGACCATCCCCGAGAAGCCGGGCAGCTTCAAGGCGTTCTGCGAAGCCATCGGCAAGCGCCAGATCACCGAATTCAACTACCGCTACAACACGGGCAGTGAAGCGCACATCTTCGTGGGCGTGCAGACGCATCCGGAAAACGACCCGCGCAGTGCGTTGATCGCCAGCCTCAGCGAACAGGGTTTCCCGGTGCTGGACCTGACCGATAATGAACTGGCCAAGTTGCATATCCGCCACATGGTCGGCGGTCGTGCGGCTCATGTCGTCGATGAAGTGATTCTGCGCTTTGAATTCCCGGAGCGGCCGGGCGCGCTGTTCAACTTCCTCAACAAGCTCGGTGGGCGCTGGAACATCTCGATGTTCCACTACCGCAACCACGGCGCAGCGGATGGCCGCGTGGTCGCGGGCCTGCAAGTGCCTCACGAAGAACGTCATCTGGTTCCCGCTGCGCTTGAGGAAATCGGCTACCCGTACTGGGACGAAAGCGACAATCCGGCCTATCAGCTGTTTCTTGGCTGAGGGGCTACGCTGATGGGCAGGTCATAAGGAAATCGAACAATGGAAACGTTAACCGCCCTGAAAATGGCTCATATGGTGGCGACGGTATTGCTGTTGGTCAGCGCGCTGGGGCTGGCCATCTGGGTCTGGCGCACACGGCGTAATGGCGATCCGACGGCGCATGCGCGCACCTTGCAACGGCCACGCGTGTTCATCTGGCTGCTGATGGGGCTGGCGCTGCTGAGCATGCCATTTACCGGCTGGTGGATGGTGAACCTGGTGGGCTGGCCATTGGGGCAGACCTGGTTGCTGGCTTCCAGTGTGCTTTACACCGTGGCGGCGTTGGGCTGGTTCTGGTTGCTGGTGCGCTTGAATAAGTTGCGCAAGGTGCCGGCGGCAGGGAACGGGAAATTTACGTTTGTCTTGGCGTTGTTCAGTTTTGTCTGTTTTATCGCCATTGCCGGACTAATGGGCGCCAAACCTGTGTAGGAGCAGCCGGTCGACGCTCGATTGCTCGCGAAAAAACGTGAGGGCACCGCGTTCATCCTGGCCGCCCTCGTCATCGTTAACGACCATCGCGAGCAAGCTCGCTCCTACAAGTGCGGTGGTCACTCGCGCAGAGTAATCACCGGCCAGCCACGCTTCTCGGCCTCAGCGCGCAAATTCGGATCCGGATCAACCGCCACCGGATTCGTCACCTGCTCCAGCAACGGCAAGTCATTCATCGAGTCGCTGTAGAAATAGCTGTCTTGCAGCGAATGCCCGGTTTCTTCCAACCAACGATTCAGCCTAGTCACCTTGCCTTCCCGGAAGCACGGAACGTCAGTGCTGCGCCCGGTATAACGGCCATCGACCATTTCGCATTCAGTGGCAATCAGGGTTTCAACACCCAATCGCTGTGCAATCGGCCCGGTCACAAAACGGTTGGTGGCGGTGATGATCACCAACTTGTCGCCGGCCTCGCGGTGCTTGGCCAGCAACTCGATACCCTTGGGCAGCACGATAGGTTCGATGCAATCGCGCATGTAATCGCCGTGCCATTGAGCCAGCGTGGACATTTCAGTGCGGCCGAGGACCTCCAGGCAGAAGTTCAGGTAGGCGTCGTTGTCCAGCTTGCCGGCCAGATAATCCTGATAGAACTCATCGTTGCGCGCCTTGTAGGCGACGGCATCAAGGAAGCCGCGCTCGCACAGGTAATCGCCCCAGGCGTGGTCACTGTCGCCGCCCAGAAGTGTGTTGTCCAAGTCGAATAAAGCCAGCCGCATTGCAGTTACTCGCTGAAAAGTCTGTAGAAAGGCGCCCAGAATACGGACTTTTCACAAGAGTGCACATAAGGTTGGCCGGCTCGTTGCTGCCTTCACAACCTTTGTGGAACAATGCGGCGACATGCGTTTGCGAGGTTGTTGCCGTGATCGACCCCGATGGTTTCCGCCCCAATGTCGGGATCATTCTCACGAATGATGCCGGACAGGTGCTATGGGCTCGCCGTATCAATCAAGATGCCTGGCAGTTTCCACAGGGTGGAATCAATCCCCAGGAGACGCCGGAAGACGCCTTGTACCGCGAGTTGAACGAAGAAGTGGGTCTTGAGCGCGAAGATGTTGAAATTCTCGCCTGCACCCGGGGCTGGTTGCGCTATCGTTTGCCGCAACGTCTGGTCAGGACGCACAGCCAACCGCTGTGCATCGGCCAGAAACAGAAATGGTTTCTCCTGCGCCTGATCTCCAACGAGCAGCGGGTGCGGATGGATTTGACCGGTAAACCGGAATTCGATGGCTGGCGCTGGGTCAGTTATTGGTATCCGTTGGGCCAGGTGGTGACATTCAAGCGCGAGGTGTATCGACGCGCTCTCAAAGAGCTTGCCCCGCGCCTTTTAACGCGCGACTGACGACGGAGTTCGACCCCGAGCCATGCTCAATACGCTGCGCAAGATCGTCCAGGAAGTTAACTCCGCCAAGGATCTCAAGACGGCGTTGGGGATTATTGTGTTGCGCGTCAAAGAGGCCATGGGCAGCCAGGTCTGCTCGGTCTACCTGCTTGACCCTGAAACCAACCGCTTCGTGTTGATGGCCACCGAGGGCTTGAACAAGCGCTCGATCGGCAAAGTCAGCATGGCGCCCAACGAAGGTCTGGTTGGCCTGGTCGGCACGCGTGAAGAACCCCTGAACCTCGAAAACGCCGCAGATCACCCACGCTACCGTTACTTCGCCGAGACCGGTGAAGAACGCTACGCCTCATTCCTCGGGGCACCGATCATTCACCACCGCCGCGTTGTCGGCGTGTTGGTCATTCAGCAAAAAGAACGCCGCCAGTTCGACGAAGGTGAAGAAGCCTTCCTCGTGACCATGAGCGCGCAGCTCGCCGGCGTTATCGCCCACGCCGAAGCCACCGGTTCGATCCGGGGCCTGGGCCGTCAAGGTAAAGGCATTCAGGAAGCCAAGTTCATCGGTGTACCGGGTTCGCCGGGTGCGGCGGTCGGTACCGCGGTGGTCATGCTGCCGCCGGCCGATCTGGATGTGGTGCCCGACAAGACCATCACCGACATCGCCGCCGAGCTGGGTCTGTTCAAGACCGCCATCGAAGGCGTGCGCGCCGACATGCGCGCGTTGTCGGCCAAGCTGGCGACTCAGCTGCGTCCCGAAGAGCGTGCGCTGTTCGACGTCTATTTGATGATGCTCGACGATGCTTCGCTGGGCAGCGAAATCACCACCGTGATCAAGACCGGCCAGTGGGCCCAGGGTGCGTTGCGTCAGGTGGTCACCGAACACGTTAACCGTTTCGAATTGATGGACGACGCCTACCTGCGCGAGCGCGCCTCGGACGTCAAAGACCTCGGTCGGCGCTTGCTGGCTTACTTGCAGGAAGAGCGTCAGCAGACCCTGGTTTATCCCGACAATACCATCCTGATCAGCGAAGAACTGACGCCGGCGATGCTCGGCGAAGTGCCGGAAGGCAAGTTGGTCGGCCTGGTCTCGGTACTCGGTTCCGGCAACTCCCACGTCGCGATCCTGGCACGTGCCATGGGTATTCCGACGGTGATGGGCCTGGTCGATCTGCCGTATTCCAAGGTCGACGGCATCCAGATGATCGTCGACGGCTACCACGGCGAGGTCTACACCAACCCGAGTGACGTGCTGCGCAAGCAGTTCGCCGAAGTGGTCGAGGAAGAGAAACAACTGGCCCTCGGGCTGGATGCACTGCGGGACTTGCCGTGCGTGACCCTTGACGGCCACCGCATGCCGCTGTGGGTCAACACCGGCCTGCTGGCTGATGTGGCGCGGGCGCAGAAGCGCGGCGCCGAGGGCGTGGGTCTGTACCGCACCGAAGTGCCGTTCATGATCAACCAGCGCTTCCCGAGTGAAAAAGAGCAGCTGGCGATCTATCGCGAGCAACTCGCCGCGTTCCATCCGCAACCGGTGACCATGCGCAGCCTGGACATCGGCGGCGACAAGTCACTGTCGTACTTCCCGATCAAGGAAGACAACCCGTTCCTCGGCTGGCGCGGTATTCGCGTCACGCTCGACCACCCGGAAATCTTCCTGGTGCAGACCCGCGCCATGCTCAAGGCCAGCGAAGGCTTGAACAACCTGCGGATTCTGCTGCCGATGATCTCCGGCACTCACGAACTGGAGGAAGCCCTGCACCTGATTCACCGGGCCTGGGGCGAAGTCCGCGACGAAGGTTGCGACGTGCCTATGCCGCCTGTCGGCGTGATGATCGAAATTCCGGCGGCGGTTTATCAGACCAAGGAACTGGCACGGCAAGTGGACTTCCTGTCGGTCGGCTCCAATGACCTGACTCAGTACCTGCTGGCCGTGGACCGTAACAACCCGCGGGTGGCCGACCTTTACGACTACCTGCACCCGGCGGTGCTGCAAGCCTTGCAGAACGTGGTGCGTGACGCCCATGCCGAAGGCAAGCCCGTGAGTATCTGCGGCGAGATGGCCGGTGATCCGGCGGCGGCGGTGCTGTTGATGGCGATGGGTTTCGACAGCTTGTCGATGAACGCCACCAACTTGCCGAAAGTGAAGTGGATGCTGCGTCAGATCAACCTGAGCATGGCCAAGGAATTGCTCGCTGAGTTGATGACCATCGACAACCCGCAAGTGATCCACAGCTCGCTGCAACTGGCATTGAAGAACCTTGGGTTGGCGCGGATGATCAATCCGGCTTCGGTCAAAACCCTCTAAAACGCTGATGGCCTCATCGCGAGCAAGCCCGCTCCCACATTTAACCGAGTTCTCCCAGAAGAATGCGGTCGAATGTGGGAGCGGGCTTGCTCGCGAAGGCGTCTGATCAGACAACAACGATCTAAACCTTGACCTCCACTTCCCCCAAATGCCCGCCATACGGCCCGAAACTCCGTTCGACCATCACCCGTGTCCCATCCGCCTGCACAATCAACGCCGTACTCGCCCGCGTCCCATAACTCTGGCTGGCAATGAACACACTCGACAGCAGTGTTTCGGTTGCCAACCCCACACCAGTGTCCGGCAGCTCGGCAAACGGTGCGGTCTGAGGATCGCCCAGCAACGCCAGTAACGCTTGCGGCTGCGGATCTTCCAGCACCTCCTCCAGTGCCGTCCGTGCCTTGAGCACCTTTGGCCACGGCGTATCCAGACCAGCGTTCGACAACCCATAAACCCCCGGCGGCAACATCACAGCCTCAGACTCCCGCGCATTGAAATGCCATAGCTCATTGGCATTGCCGACCAATAGGTTAAAGCCGGCATATTCCATCGAGCGGCTGACAACGTCGTCTAAATAGTCATCAATCGACCTGTCGCCGCTAAGGAATCGCGCCACCAGCTCACCTCGCGACGTGCGGGCGGGTGGTTGATGCGGGTCTCGAATATTGGTCAGTGCGGCGAAGCGACCATTGGCGCCGATACCCAGCCAGGTGCCACCGGCCTCCAGGTCCCGGCCGGCATAGACGTGCGGCGATTCGGGCCATTGCGCCAGGGGCAGGCTGGGCCGGGCGTAGAATTCATCGCGGTTGGCCGCGACGATCAGCGGTTGGGCATGGCCCGGTCGCCAGGCGAAAACAATCAGGCACATAAGGTGGTCCTTGTGTGTTTTTTGCCCACTCTACGCAGACATTGCGCGGGTATCCATCGCCATCCAGTGGAGCCGAAGGCCATGCATCCGTTACCATGCCGCTCTTATTTGGGGATCCTCCATGGAATTTCTGCTCTATCTGGCGTTGGGCGCCTGCGCAGGCGTACTCGCCGGGCTGTTCGGGGTCGGTGGCGGGATCATCATCGTCCCGGTGTTGGTGTTCAGTTTCACCTTGCAGGGCTTCGACGCTTCGATCCTGACCCATCTGGCGGTGGGTACTTCCCTGGCGACGATCATCTTTACCTCGGTCAATGCCGTGCGCGAGCATCACCGTCGCGGCGCCGTGCGCTGGCCGATTTTCGTCTGGATGACCGTCGGCATTCTGATCGGTGCCGGTTTCGGCGCGCTGACGGCCGAAGCGATCTCCGGACCGAACCTGCAGAAAATCATCGGCGTGTTTGCGTTGGTCATTGCCGCCCAACTGATGCTGGATGTCAAACCCAAGGCCAGCCGAACGGTGCCCGGCAAACTGGGTCTGACGGTGGCCGGCAGTGTGATTGGCTGGGCCTCGGCGATTTTTGGGATAGGCGGCGGCTCATTGACCGTGCCGTTCCTGACCTGGCGCAGTGTGCCGATGCAACAAGCGGTGGCCACTTCGTCCGCCTGCGGGTTGCCGATCGCGTTGGCAAGTGCATTAAGTTTCATGATTCTGGGCTGGCACGATCCATTGCTGCCGGCCCATAGTCTCGGTTTTATTTATTTGCCGGCGCTGCTGGGGATCGCCCTGACCAGTATGTTTTTCGCCCGTATCGGTGCGCGACTGGCCCACAGGCTGTCGCCGAAGTTGCTGAAAAGGCTGTTTGCCGCTTTGCTGTTCTGCGTTGGCCTGAGTTTTCTACTCTGACACGCGCCGCAATCCTGGCTTAATCCTGAGGTGGCAGCGTCGCCCGGGAATTTTGAAGTTTCAACTCTAACGAGGAGTCGCAATGCTGCCTTACCCGCAGATCGATCCGGTGGCCTTGGCCATCGGTCCGCTGAAAATCCACTGGTACGGTTTGATGTACCTGATCGGCATTGGCGGCGCCTGGCTGCTGGCGTCCCGTCGGTTGAACCGTTTCGATCCGACCTGGAGCAAAGAGAAGCTCTCCGACATGGTGTTCTGGATGTCGATGGGTGTGATCGTCGGTGGACGCTTGGGCTATGTGCTGTTTTACGATCTGAGTGCTTACCTGGCCAACCCGACGCTGATTTTTGAAGTGTGGAAGGGCGGCATGTCGTTCCACGGCGGGTTCATCGGCGTGATGCTGGCGGCGTTGTGGTTCGGTAAAAAGAACAACAAATCGTTTTTCCAGCTGATGGATTTCGTCGCGCCCATGGTGCCGATTGGCCTGGGGGCCGGACGTATCGGCAACTTCATCAACGCTGAGTTGTGGGGCAAACCGACCGACGTGCCGTGGGCGATGATCTTCCCGCCTTTCAGCGATCCGTCGCAGTTGCCGCGTCACCCGTCGCAGCTGTACCAGTTCGCGCTGGAAGGCGTCGCGCTGTTCCTGATCTTGTGGTTGTTCTCGCGCAAGCCGCGGCCGACCATGGCCGTGTCGGGGATGTTCGCGCTGTTCTATGGCATTTTCCGTTTCATCGTCGAGTTCGTCCGCGTACCGGACGCACAGCTGGGCTATCTGGCCTGGAACTGGCTGACCATGGGCCAGGTACTTTGCGTACCGATGATCGTTGGCGGTCTGTTCCTGATCTGGCTGGCGTATCACCGCGCCCCGGCGACCCCAGCGGCGGCCGTATAAATTCGAACCCCGGGGGCGACGGCCTCCGGGTTCAAGGACACAGGTAACTCATGAAGCAATATCTCGAACTGGTCGCCCACGTCATCAAGAACGGCACCAAACAGGCCAACCGCACCGGCGTGAATACCATCAGCTTCCCGGGCGCGATGCTGCGTTATGACCTGAAAGAAGGTTTTCCAGCGATCACCACCCGCAAGATGGCCTTCAAATCGGCCATCGGCGAGATGTGTGGGTTTCTGCGTGGGGTGAACAACGCCGCCGAATTCCGCGCGCTGGGCTGCAAGGTCTGGGACCAGAACGCCAACGAAAATGCGCAGTGGCTGGCCAACCCGTTCCGTCAGGGTGAAGACGACCTCGGTGAGATTTACGGCGTGCAATGGCGCAAATGGCCGGCGTACAAGCAGATTCCGCTCAGCAACAAAGCCGCCATCGAGCAGACCCTGGGCCAGGGTTACCGTCAGATCGCTGAAGGCGAAGAAGACGGTCAGGCTTACGTGGTGCTGTACAAGGCGATCGACCAGATCCGTCAGTGCGTCGACACCATCATCAAGGACCCGGGCAGCCGCCGCATCCTGTTCCACGGCTGGAACGTCGCTCAGCTCGATGAAATGGCCCTGCCGCCGTGCCACCTGCTGTATCAGTTCCACCCGAATGTCGAGACCAGGGAAATCTCCCTGACGCTCTACATCCGTTCCAACGACCTGGGCCTGGGCACGCCGTTCAACCTCACCGAAGGCGCCGCGTTGCTGAGCCTGATTGGTCGCCTGACCGGTTACACGCCACGCTGGTTCACCTATTTCATCGGTGACGCCCACGTCTACGAAAACCACCTGGACATGCTCAACGAACAGCTCACGCGCGAGCCGTTCCCGATGCCGAAACTGGTCATCAGCGACCGTGTGCCGGAGTTTGCCAAGACCGGTGTTTATCAGCCGGAGTGGCTAGAGCTGATCGAGCCGAGTGATTTCTCGCTGGAAGGCTACCAACACCACGCCCCAATGACCGCGCCGATGGCGGTCTAGAGCCTCAACGCATCCCCCTGTAGGAGCTGCCGAAGGCTGCGATCTTTTGATCTTTTGCGATGTTGGAATTGCCGAAAATCAAGATCAAAAGATCGCAGCCTTCGGCAGCTCCTACAGGTTTTTGTGGTGTTTTTAGTGGCCGTGACTACGGCCAACATGGGAATGCTCAACTTCCGTCGCCACCACCCCGCCGCTCACTTCCAACCGCTGCAAAATCCCGCACTGATCAATATCCGGCCCCTCGCTACAGCGTTGGCGCAGGTCGAGCAGTTGCGTCTGTAACGCCAGCAATCCATCGATCCGCGCCTTGACGTGATGAATGTGCTCATCGATCAGCGCATTCACGCTTTGGCACTGATCCTGCGGACTGTCGCGCAGGGCCAGCAGGCTGCGGATTTCTTCGAGGGTCATGTCGAGGGTGCGGCAGTTGCGGATGAAGGTCAGGCGTTCGGCGTGGGCCTGGGTGTAGACGCGGTAGTTGCCGTCGCTGCGGGCTGGTTCCGGCAGCAGGTTTTCGCGCTCGTAATAGCGGATGGTTTCCACGGCGCAGTCGGTGAGTCTGGCCAGTTCTCCGATCTTCATGACGGCAATCTCCAAATGGGTGCTTGACCCTATAGTGGCTACAGGGTCTTTACTTGGCAACAGGCACCTTTATGGACGCGACCCAATGAGCGATTCCCGGCACACCCATTCACCTGAGGCTGAGCGCGAGCACGAGCACAGCCACAAGCTGCAGCCAGTAAAGAAGCATGACCATGGCGGCCACGGGGATTCCTGCTGTTCCGCCAACGTGGCGGCACCGTCGCTGATCAAATTGAGCGCAACGCCCACCGCCAGCGCGCGGCTAAGCAGTTTCCGCATCGACGCGATGGACTGCCCCACCGAGCAGACGCTGATCGAGAACAAACTCGGCAAGCTCGCGGGTGTGCAACAGCTGGAATTCAACCTGATCAACCGCGTGTTGGGCGTCACCCACGACCTGCCGAACACCGCCCCCATCATCGACGCGATCAAATCCCTCGGCATGCAGGCCGAGCCGCTGGAGCAGGGCGTCGAAGCGCCAGCCCCGGCGCCAGAGAAAAAGCCCTGGTGGCCGTTGGCGCTGTCCGGTGTGGGGGCGCTGGCCGCTGAAGTTATCCACTTCACCAACGCTGCGCCCAATTGGGTGGTGGCGGTCATTGCACTGGTCTCGATTCTCAGCGGTGGTCTCGGCACTTATAAGAAGGGCTGGATCGCGCTTAAGAATTTCAACCTGAACATCAACGCGCTGATGAGCATCGCGGTGACCGGCGCAATCCTGATCGGTCAGTGGCCAGAAGCGGCAATGGTGATGTTCCTGTTCACCGTGGCCGAGTTGATCGAAGCCAAATCCCTGGACCGTGCGCGCAACGCGATTGGCGGCTTGATGCAGATGGCACCGGAACAGGCCACGGTGCGGCAGGCGGATGGCAGCTGGGTCGAGCAGGACGTGAAAACCATTGAGCTGGGCGCGCGAGTGCGAGTGCGGCCCGGTGAGCGAATTGGTCTGGACGGTGAAGTGGTGTCGGGCAGTTCAACCATCGATCAGGCGCCGATCACTGGCGAAAGCCTGCCGGTGGAAAAGACCATTGGCGACAAGGTGTTCGCCGGCACCATCAATCAGGCGGGTTCCCTGGAGTATTCCGTCACCGCGGCGGCCAACCATTCGACGCTGGCGCGGATCATCCATGCCGTCGAACAGGCTCAGGGCGCGCGGGCGCCGACTCAGCGTTTCGTCGACAGCTTCTCGAAAATCTACACGCCAGTGGTGTTCATCCTGGCCCTCGCCGTCGCGGTGATTGCGCCGCTGTTCATGGGCGCGCTCTGGTTTGACTGGATCTACCGGGCGCTGGTGTTGCTGGTGGTCGCTTGCCCCTGTGCGTTGGTGATTTCGACGCCAGTGACCATTGTCAGCGGTCTCGCGGCGGCGGCGCGCAAAGGGATTCTGGTCAAGGGCGGCGTCTACCTGGAGGGCGGTTACAAGCTCGATTACCTGGCGCTGGATAAAACCGGCACGATCACGCACGGCAAACCGGTGCAGACCGATTACCTGTCGCTTGATCCGACGGCGGACGAATCCGCACCGGCGATTGCGGCGGCGCTGGCCGGTCGCTCGGACCACCCGGTGTCGTTGGCCATCGCCCATGCGGCTGCGGATAAACCATTCGCGCCGCAGGTTGTGGATAACTTCCAAGCCCTGGCCGGTCGTGGCGTGCGCGGTGAAATCAACGGTCAGGTCTACCACCTGGGCAACCACCGTTTGGTGGAAGAACTGAACCTGTGCTCGCCTGCGCTGGAAGAAAAGCTGTTCGCGCTGGAAAAGCAGGGTAAATCAGTGGTGTTGCTGCTCGATCAATCCGGCCCACTGGCGCTGTTCGCCGTGGCCGACACTGTGAAGGCTTCCAGCCGCGAGGCGATCCAGCAATTGCACGACCTGGGCATCAAAACCCTGATGCTGACCGGCGACAACGTCCACACCGCGCAGGCAATTGCCGCGCAAGTCGGCATCGACGAGGCGCAGGGCGACCTGCTGCCGACCGACAAGCTGCAAGCCATCGAAGCATTGTATGCACGGGGCCATAACGTCGGCATGGTCGGCGACGGTATCAACGACGCCCCGGCGCTGGCACGCGCCGAGATAGGTTTCGCCATGGCCGCCGCCGGCACCGATACCGCCATCGAGACCGCCGATGTCGCCTTGATGGACGACGATCTGCGCAAGATCCCCGCGTTCATTCGGTTGTCGCGGCAGACATCGAGCATCCTCAAACAGAACATTGCGCTGGCATTGGTCATCAAAGCGATCTTTCTTGGGGTAACCTTCGCCGGGATCGCCACCATGTGGATGGCGGTGTTCGCCGACATGGGCGTAAGCCTGTTGGTGGTATTCAACGGTTTGCGCCTGTTGCGCAAATAAGAGATGAGGGGCGGGTGTGCTGAGTGCCGAGCTGAAGGCGTTTTATATGGTTGCCCGCCTGGGCAGCATCACCCTGGCGGCGAAAAAGCTCGGCTTGAGCCAACCCACGGTGACGACCCAGATCAAGCACCTGGAAAGTCAGTACTCGGTTGAACTGTTCTACCGGGGCGGCCGCCGACTCAGCGTCAGCGATGAAGGCGCGCGGCTGTTGCCGATGGTCAAGGCGCTGTTGCAGCAGGAAGCCGACATCGAGTTTTTCCTGCGCAACAGTGGCCAGGTCCAGGGCACCTTGCGCATTGCCGCCACCGCGCCGTATTACATTCTCGATCTGGTGAAGACCTTTCGCGAGCGCTTGCCGCAGGTGGAGGTGTCGGTGGAAATCGGCAACTCGCAGCAGGTGCTGGAGGCGCTGGAGGATTACCGGGTCGATGTCGCCGCTTCCTCGCAATTGCTCGACGATGCGCGGCTGATTCGCCGGGTGCTCGGCAGCGATCCGCTGGTGCTGGCGGTGCATCGCAATCATCCGCTGGCGGTGCATGATCATGTGCCGCTCAGTGCATTGGCCGGGCACACCTTGTTGATGCGGGAGTCGGGCTCGACGACTCGGCGATTGACCGAAGAATTGCTGGCCAGCGCAGGGGTGACTTTCGGGCCGTTGCTGGAAATTGGCAGCCGCGAATCGATTCGTGAGGCGGTGTTGCGCAACATCGGCATCAGCATCATTGCCCGACAGGAAGTGCCGCACGATCCGCAACTGCGGGTGCTGACCATCGAGAATGCCCCGCAGATCCCGGAGTATTTGTACTGCCTCAAGGAGCGCAAAGGCGCGCGGCTGCCGGCGGCGTTTCTGGGGTTGGCGCAGGAAATGGCACCGGCCTGAGAATTGTGGTGATTGGTCTGGCCCCTTCGCGAGCAAGCCCGCTCCCACAGGGGGAATGCGTTCAACTGTGGGAGCGGGCTTGCTCGCGAAGGCATCAGGCCAGTCAACCAACAACTCAAGCCAATCACCCAACCCAAATCCCCGAATACCACTATCAGCCGTTTTTGCCTCACTGCCACATGACGGACGCATTACATCCCTAGGATGGCCTTCATCTGCTTGATGAGGCCTGTCCATGAACCACTCGATCGCAACTGCCCTGACCAACCCCGGCGCCCCGATGAAAGTGCGCGGCGTGCAGAAACGTTTTGGCGCCTTCACCGCGCTGGATAACGTTTCCCTCGATGTGGCGGCCGGTGAGCTGGTGTGCCTGCTGGGCCCGTCGGGCTGTGGCAAAACCACCTTGCTGCGCTGCATCGCCGGTCTGGAGAAGCAGGACAGCGGCGAGTTGTACCTCGGTGATCGCGACGTTTCCCACCTGGCACCTCAGGCGCGTGACTACGGCATCCTGTTCCAGTCCTACGCGTTGTTCCCCAATCTCACCGTCGAAGCGAACATTGCCTACGGCCTCGCCGGCAGCGGTCGCGATGAAGTGCGCAAGCGTGTCGGTCAGATGCTGGAACTGGTCGGCCTGATCGGCAGCGAGAAAAAGTACCCCGGCCAATTGTCCGGCGGCCAGCAACAGCGGGTCGCACTGGCGCGGGCCTTGGCGCCGGCGCCTTCGTTGTTGCTGCTCGACGAACCGATGTCCGCCCTCGACGCACGGGTTCGCGAGCATCTGTGCACCGAACTGCGTCAGTTGCAGCGCAACCTTGGCATCACCACGCTGATGGTCACGCACAACCAGGACGAGGCCATGCTGATGGCCGACCGCATTGCCGTGATGAACAACGGCAAGGTCGAGCAGTACGCCACGCCGCAGGAAATTTACGACCGCCCGGCGACACCGTTTGTGGCGGAGTTCGTCGGTCAGGGCAACTGGCTGCCATTCCGCCGTAGCAGTGACAGCCACGCGCAAGTCGGCGGCCTGAACATGCGTCTGGCCGACGGCAGTGCGAAAACCGCCTCCGGCCGGTTGTTCTGCCGCCCCGAGGCGATCAACGTCAACCCGCTGGTACACGAAGAAAACCTGTTCCCGGCCAAGGTTCGCGAAATCACCTTCCTCGGCAACCGCTGCCGCATGAGCTTCGAACTCGATCAACTGCCGGGCCACGCGTTGCTGGCGGAACTGGCGCCGGAAGCCATGCCGCGCCTCGGGGCACAGCAGATCATGGTCGCCTTGCCTCCGCGCAGCTTGCAGGTGTTTGCCTGATGAGCGCGAACATCGCGCTGCCGATACCGCACAAGCAGGTTCGGCAGACCTCCCGTGCCGAGATCGGCGACCGGGTGTTCGTCGTTGGCGGCAAAGTCCTGTTACTGGTGTTGCTCGGCGTCGCCGTGTTGATGCCGTTGTTGGCAATTTTCTGGCGCGGCTTCAGCTCGGAAGCCGGGCAGGGCGGTGGTCTGGTCGCTGCCCGCGAACTAGTGACCAGTGCAAACTTCCACTGGCTGCTGGGCAATAGTTTGAAAGTGTCCCTGAGCGTGGCGGCGATTGTCGTACCGCTGGCCTACCTGTTTGCCTACGCGCTGCAACGCACGTTGATTCCGGGCAAAGGATTTTGGCGTGGGCTGTCGCTGTTGCCGCTGATGGCGCCGTCCATGCTGCCGGGGATTGCATTGGTTTATCTGTTCGGCAATCAGGGCCTGTTGCGTGGTTTGCTTTCGGACAATATCTACGGCTTCTGGGGCATTGTGCTGGGTGAGGTCATCTACACCTTCCCACACGCCTTGATGATTCTGCTGTCGGCGCTGTCCCTGGCCGATGCGCGACTGTTCGATGCCGCTTCCAGCATGGGCGCCAGTCCGGCCAAAGCCTTCCGCAGCATCACCTGGCCGGCGACGCGTCAGGCAGTGTTCGCCGCGTTCTGCCTGGTGTTCACTCTGACCATCACCGATTTCGGTGTGCCCGTAGTGGTCGGTGGCGACTATCAAGTGTTGGCGCTGGAAGCCTACAAAGCCGTGGTCGGTCAGCAACAATTCGGTCGCGGAGCCTTGATCGGCATGGTCCTGCTGCTGCCAGCGCTGTTCAGCTTCGGTGTCGATGCGTGGTTGCGTCGGCGGCACGGCGACTCCATGAGTGGTCGGGCGCAAGTCTTCAAGCCAACACCGTCGAAACGACGGGACCGTTGCTACCTGGCGATTGTGCTGCTGATCTGCGCCGCGCTGCTGTTGGTATTCGGCATGGCGGTGTTCTCGTCGCTGGTGAAATTCTGGCCGTACAACCTGTCGCTGTCCCTCAACCATTACCAGTTCAACGACACGGCGGGTGGCGGCTGGCTGGCCTACGGCAATAGCGTGAAAATGGCGTTGTGCACGGCGCTGATCGGCAGCGTGCTGATCTTCACCGGCGCCTACCTGATGGAAAAAACCAAGGGCCAGCGCGGACTGAATCTGACGCTGCGCATGCTCAGTTTCGTACCGATGGCGGTGCCGGGTCTAGTGCTGGGGTTGGGTTATGTCTTCTTCTTCAACCTCAACGGCAACCCGCTGCATGTGCTCTACGGGACTATGACCCTGCTGGTGGTCTGCACCATTGCGCACTATTTGACCACCGCACAAATGACCGCCACCACCGCGCTGCGCCAGCTCGACGCCGAATTCGAAGCCGCCGCGTTGTCGCTCAAGGCGCCGCTGTATCGCCACTACTTGCGCGTCACCGTGCCGATTTGCCTGCCGGCGCTGCTGGACATCGTGCGCTACCTGTTCGTCTCGGCCATGACCACGGTCTCGGCAGCCATCTTCCTCTACAGCCCCGACACCATCCTCGCGGCCGTGGCGGTGCTGAACATGGACGACGCCGGCAACGTCGGCGGCGCGGCGGCGATGTCGACCCTGATTCTATTCACCTCGGCGGGCGTGTCCCTGCTGCTGGCCTGGGCTTCGCGCGGTTTGCTGCGCCGCTCCCAGGCCTGGCGGCAGACCGCGCCCGGTCATTGATTCGCTGCTCCTCAACCCCCAAAGCCCTCAACTCAAACAGGAAAAGATCATGTTCAAGCCCCTGGCCCTCGCCGCTGCTGTCCTCACCGCTTTCAGCCTGAACGCCTTCGCGGCGAAAACCGAGTTGACGGTGTACACCGCCCTCGAAGCCGAACAACTGACTGCCTATAAGGCCGCCTTCGAAAAGGCCAACCCGGACGTCGAGATCAAATGGGTACGTGACTCCACCGGCATCATCACCGCCAAACTGCTGGCCGAAAAAGCCCGCCCGCAGGCTGACGCAGTCTGGGGCCTAGCCGCTTCGAGCCTGGCGATCCTCGACCAGCAAGGCATGCTGCAAAGCTATGCGCCACAAGACCTGGGCAAGATCGGCGGCAACTACCGCGACGCCGCCAACCCACCTGCCTGGGTCGGCATGGACGTCTGGGCCGCGACCATTTGCTTCAACACCGTCGAAGCCGAAAAGCAGGGTTTGAGCAAACCCGTGAGCTGGCAAGACCTGACCAAGCCTGAGTACAAAGGCAAGATCGTCATGCCCAACCCTGCCTCGTCCGGCACCGGTTTTCTCGACGTCAGCGCCTGGCTGCAAACCTTCGGCGAGAAGCAAGGCTGGCAGTACATGGACGACCTGCACCAGAACATCGGCCAATACGTTCACTCCGGTTCCAAGCCTTGCAAATTGGCCGCAGCGGGCGAATTCCCGATCGGTATTTCCTTTGAGTACCCGGCTGTTCAGCTGAAGCGTCAGGGTGCGCCGCTGGACATCATCCTGCCGAAAGAAGGCCTGGGTTGGGAAATCGAAGCGACGGCTGTGATCAAGGGCACACCGCATGAAGACGCGGCGAAGAAACTGGCAGACTTCTCGGCCAGTCCGGCGGCGATGGAGTTGTACAAAGAGAACTTCGCCGTCCTTGCTCAGCCAGGTATCGCCAAGCCACAGACTGAATTGCCAGCCGATTATGAGCAGCGTTTGATCAAGAACGACTTTGCCTGGGCGTCGAAGAATCGCGATGAAATCCTGACTGAATGGCGCAAGCGCTATGACGGCAAGTCCGAGAAAGTGGTTGCCAAGTAAACAATGCACAACCTGTGGCGAGGGGATTTATCTCCGTTGGGCTGCGAAGCGGCCCCAAAATCTGCAACCGAGGTGTACCAGGTACACCGAAGGCAACGGTTTTACGACTGCTTCGCAGCCGAACGGGGATAAATCCCCTCGCCACGGAACTCAGGACATCACTTAATGACACACCCCAACGACATGCTGATCGTAGGCGCCGGCATCCTCGGCCTGTCCCACGCCTACGCCGCCGCCAGACGCGGCCTCAAAGTCACCGTTTTCGAACGCAGCGAAACCCCCTTGGGTGCCTCGGTGCGCAACTTCGGCCAAGCCCTCGTCACCGGCCAGCCACCGGGGCCGATGCTCGAACTGGCCAAGGCCTCCCGCGACATCTGGGGGCAATGGGCACAACTGGCCGGCTTGAAAATCAAGCGCAACGGCTCGTACCTGTTCGCCCGCACCGAAGCCGAAGAACACCTGCTGGAAGCGTTCTGCGCCGGCCGCGCCGTGGAGTACGGTTATCGCGTCGACCTGCTGCGCGGTGCTGCCTTGCGCGATCTTTACGGTGGCCAGTTCAGCCATCACCGCGCCGCGTTGCACGGCATGGACGATCAGCAACTGTATTCGCGCGAAGCGATTCCGGCATTGATCGATTACCTGCGCCGCGAACTGAACGTGGCGTTTCACTTCTCCACCCTGGTGCGGGACATCGAACCGGGCCGCTTGCACAGCACGGCCGGAACCTTCAGCGCCGAGCAGATCATTGTCTGCTCCGGTCACGACTATCAGACCTTGCTGGCCGAGCCGATCGCCGAGCTCGAGCCACAAATCTGCCGCCTGCAAATGCTCCGCGCCCGACCGCAGATCAACCTCAACCTGCAACACGCGTTGCTCACCGGTTTGAGTTGCGTGCACTACGGCGCGTTTGCCGATCTGCCGGAAGCGGCGGCGGTACAGGCGCACATCCTGAGAGAGCAGCCGCATCTGCATGAAAACGGCATTCACCTGCTGATCAGCCCGACGCCTTACGGCGAGTTGATCATCGGCGATTCCCACCATTACGGCAGTGATCCGTCGCCGTTCAATGCCGAGCAGGTAGACGACTGGATGCTTGAGTTGGCCGAGCAAACCTTGGGTTGCAAGGTGCAAGTGGTCGAACGCTGGCAGGGCGTCTATGGTTCACGGGGCCCGGGGCCATTCTCGTTTTTACGCCCGATGCCGGGTGTGAGCGTGGCGTTGATGCACACCGGCGTCGGCATGAGCGTCGGGCCGGCGATGGCCGAACGCAACGTTGCGACTGTATTGGGAGCGCTGTGATGGACCGCCATACGCAAGTGATCGCCGAGGTGTTCGGTTTGTACGAACGCTTTGGCGACAGCGATTACATCGGTGAACCGGTGTCGCAGATCGAGCACATGTCCCAGGCCGCGCAACTGGCGATGGCCGAAGGCTTCGATGACGAAGCGATACTGGCCGCGTTCTTCCACGACATCGGGCACATCTGCGTCGAAAGCGCCGAGAACATGGGCGGCTTCGGTGTGGTCAGCCATGAACGACTGGGTGCGGATTACTTGCGTCGTGCAGGTTTCAGCGAGCGCATGGCGCGGTTGGTGGAATACCACGTTCAGGCCAAGCGTTATCTGACGTTAAAAGAGCCTGGGTACTACGAGCGCCTAAGCGAAGCCAGCCGTCGCACGCTGGAATATCAGGGTGGCGTGATGACCGCTGAAGAGGCAAACGTGTTTGAGCAGGACCCGTTGTGTGCGGTCAGTTTGCGGATGCGGCAGTGGGATGAGTTGGCCAAGGAGATGGGGGTGCCGGTGATTGATCTGGCGGTGTTGAAGGAAAAGGCATTGCGCCTGCTGGTGGCTTAGGACAGTAAGACTGAGGTGTGGCCTTCGCGAGCAAGCCCGCTCCCACATTGGACTTATGATCAATGCAAATCCCCTGTGGGAGCGGGCTTGCTCGCGAAGAGGCCCGCCTGAACAACACATCACTCAATGCTTACAACTGCTGCGCCAACACCTCAACCTGCTCCTGCCGCTCCGCCTGATTCAACTTCGATCGCGGATTCAGCGACGACCACTGCGGATAAGCCCGAGCCTTGTTCAGGGCCTCGGGAAGTTTGCCTTCGCGCCAGCTCTTGTCCTGAGGCGTGGCCACTTGAACGCTCTCCATCGCCGCATGCCCGCGAGCATTCAGCGCCTGCACCAGCTGCCGCTGACGCAACGCCAACAACCTCAACACGCTGTCATCAACCGTCAGTTCCCGTTGCCCTTTGATCTTGCCCATCAATCGGCTGCCATAACTGCGCACGGTTTGCAGGGCGCCGCCGGCAATTGCACCGGCCAGTGCGGCGGCGCCGAGGGTCAGGCCGCCCACCAGCAAATCAACCCCGGCCCCGGCTGCCGCGCCGGCCGCAATGCCGCCGCCGACCCGCACGCCGAGTTGTTTGAGGGTTTGCGGGTTGAACAGGTCATCGCCCCAGCGGCCATCGAGCAACGGCAGATCACTGGCCGCCGCATCTTGCGGGCGGAAGGCGTAGAGCTTGAGTAACGCTTCGACGCACCGTTGTTCACGTTGTCGAACCGCTTTGCGCAGTTCGCTGATGGCTTGCTGCTCTTCCTCGGCGTTGCTGGCCACGCTACGCCGACACGCCGCGCAATCGATCAACAACTCGGCAATCAGCCGGGATGCACTCTGCTGACGAGCGAGGCGTTGAGCCTGCTGATCGGCGATCAAACGCTCAAGCGGTTCTCTGGCGTTTTCCAGCAACAGCGCGAGGCTCTCATAGAGTCGACGTTCGCCATCCTCCGGCGGCGCGACGCTGTCGAAACGCACCAGGGCATGCAAGCCAAGGCGCGCCAGCGCTTCACGCCATTGCGGTTCACGATGGTTCGCGCTGCTGACAAAATTCAGCACCGGCAACAGCGGTTTGCCACAGCTGGCCAGCACTTCCAGTTCGTCACGGTACTTGGCCAGCACCGGCTCGCGAGCGTCGATCACGTAGAGGCCGGCGTCCGAGTTCAACAGTTGGCGCAGCACCTTGGCTTCCTGTTCGAAACGTTGCCGCGCTTCGCTGCCCTCAAGGAAACGCGCCAGCCGCGCAGGGCCGTCGAGACGTTCGCCTGGGCGCTCCAGGCGTTCGAGGTAGTCGAGCAGGGCGATGGCGTCTTCCAGACCCGGGGTGTCGAACAGGTCGAGCAACGGCTCACCGTCCACCGACAACCGCGCGCCTTCGACGTGGCGGGTAGTGCTCGGTCGATGGGAGACTTCACCGAAACCGACGTCACGGGTCAAGGTACGCAGCAACGACGTTTTACCGACGTTGGTGTGGCCGACCACGGCGAGCTTCAACGGTGGTTTGCGCGGATTAGTCATGCCCGGTCTCCAGCCAGTTCATCGGCGCGCAATCGGCAAAGGGCAGTTCAAGCTGTTGCAGTGCGACGTGCCAATCGCCCAAACGCTCCGCGTCCAGCGCTTCACCTGGCGGTGCTTGCAGCAACCAGATGCGGGTGGCGCTGGCGTTGCGAGCCAGTTCGGCAATCAGCGCCAGACTGCCGCGATCCGGCGAACGACGTGGATCGCACGCGATGGCTAACCGGGCCGGAGGGAAACGACTGAGTTGCTCAAGGAGCTTGTGCCGGGATTCGCGACTGTCGAGGATGCCGGCGTTGTTCACGTTTTGCGGCAGGGCTGGTGGCCACGGGCGTTGCTCGTCCAGCTCGATGGCGACCACCAATGCGCCATTGCTTTGCAACTCGCTGACGCCGCTTTCGACGGTATGAAGCTGCTCTGGCGCCGCATCGCTGATGCCCAGGCGTTCGCTGGTGGGCATTAACCGTTCGCGCAGTTGCGCATAACCGGGCAGGTTCAGGTCCAGGCGCAAAGCCGCTTGACCGGAGCTCCAGCGCCAGCGGCAGAACAGGGCCAGCAGCAGGCGCGGCAAAACGCCGTAAACCACCAACACACCGACCAGCCATGTGGCCCAGGCCTGGCGTGCGCTTTCGATATTCAGCGCGGCGTCGCCACTGGCGCGGATCATCTCGACCGTCGGAACGTTGAAGCCCAGCAAGGCGGGCAGAGCGCCGAGGGCTTGGGTCATGGTCACAAAGGTGTCAGCGCTGAGGAGGGTGGTTTCCCAGACGAAACCGTAACGCCGGGTCGCCATCAACGTCAGCAGAATCACCAGGGCGCTGAGCATTGCCAGCAACCACAGACTGTTGACCAGCACGCCGATCGCCCAGCGATTGAGTTTCTGTCGTTGCAATAACAGCAGCAGGGCCGGCGCCAGTTGCGCAGCTTTGGCATCGCGGGCGAATTTTTCGCTGAGCCACAGCCACAGGCGACCCAGCGTTGCACCATGGTCGCCGGCCAACACCAGGCCCAGCGCCCAGCTGAGCAACAGCATCAGGTTCAACCCCAGCAGACTGCCCAAGGCCCAGAACACATTGACTGGCGTTTGTCCGTCGCTCAACGCGGCGAACGCCAGGCCTGCGCCACTGACCAGGGCCAGCACTGCCAACACCAGCAGCGCCAGTCGCGCACCTTGCAGCCAGTGGGTGAGGGCGGAGGTCAGCCCATCGCGTTCGGCCAGCCATAGGGCGCGGCGTTGAATCCGTGTCGGCAAGTCGCCGCCCGCACTGCGAGCCAGTCGGTTGGCTTCAAGATCATCCAGCGGGCCGGCGTGTTCTTCGCGCAGGCGAATGGTTTCCGTCAGCCAGAGGTTATTCAGTTCAGTCACGCGGCATCCCGTCGCTTAATTGAACGGTGAGCATAACCGCTGTGGCGCTTATCGGGGTACGGATGGCTCTGGTATCCTCGCCGGCATGACTAAATCACTCCCCCTCAGCCTGATCGCAGCCCTCGGTGAAAACCGCGTGATCGGCGTCGACAACAGCATGCCCTGGCACTTGCCGGGGGACTTCAAATACTTCAAGGCCACCACCCTCGGCAAGCCCATCATCATGGGTCGCAAGACCTGGGATTCCCTCGGTCGTCCACTGCCGGGCCGGTTGAACATCGTGGTCAGCCGTCAGACGGACCTGGTGCTGGAAGGCGCGGAGGTTTATCCGTCGCTGGAAGCCGCGGTGATTCGGGCACAGGAATGGGCGCTGGAGCAGGGCGTCAATGAGGTGATGCTGATTGGTGGCGCGCAACTGTATGCACAGGGAATGGCGCAGGCGGATCGGTTGTATTTGACGCGCGTGGCGTTGAGCCCGGAAGGGGATGCGTGGTTTCCGGCGTTTGATGTGAACCAGTGGAAATTAGTGTCGAATGTGCCGAATCCGGCAGAAGGCGACAAGCCGGCGTACAACTTTGAGGTTTGGGAAAAAGCTTAAAAGCTTCGCGAGCAAGCCCGCTCCCACATTTGATTTGTGAACGACACCGATCAAGTGTGGGAGCGGGCTTGCTCGCGAAGAGTCCCGCTCAGTCGCTGAAAGCGTTAAGCGTGAGCCAACTCCGCATGCTCATCCGCATCCAGCAGTTCTTTATCCGTCTGCTGCATCATCTGGCTGGTAATCGCCCCGGCCGTGATCGAACCACTCACGTTCAACGCCGTACGGCCCATATCGATCAGCGGCTCAACCGAAATCAGCAACGCCACCAGTGACACCGGCAACCCCATCGCCGGCAGTACGATCAGCGCCGCAAATGTCGCGCCACCCCCCACGCCCGCCACACCGGCCGAACTCAAGGTCACAATCGCCACCAGCGTCGCGATCCACAACGGGTCCAGCGGGTTGATCCCCACGGTCGGCGCTACCATCACCGCCAACATCGCCGGGTACAGACCGGCACAGCCGTTCTGGCCAATGGTTGCGCCGAACGACGCGGCAAAACTGGCAATGGACTGCGGAATGCCTAAACGGCTGGTCTGCGCTTCAATGCTCAGCGGAATCGTCGCCGCGCTGGAGCGGCTGGTGAAGGCAAACGTCAGCACCGGCCAGATCTTGCGGAAAAAACGCAGCGGGTTGATCCCGGCCGCCGACACCAGCAGGCCATGCACCCCAAAGATCAGGCCCAGGCCGATGTACGAAACCACCACGAAACTGCCGAGCTTGATGATGTCTTGCAGGTTGGAACCGGCAACCACTTTGGTCATTAGTGCCAATACGCCGTAGGGGGTCAGCTTCATCACCAGACGCACCAGGCGCATCACCCAGGCTTGCAGGGTGTCGATGGCATTGATCACTTTCTGACCTTTCTCGGCGTCATCCTTGAGCAGTTGCAGCGCGGCGACCCCCAGGAATGCAGCGAAAATCACCACGCTGATGATCGACGTCGGCTTGGCCCGAGCGAGGTCGGCGAACGGGTTTTGCGGGATGAACGACAGCAGCAATTGCGGCACATTCAGGTCCGCGACCTTACCGGCGTAGTCGGTCTGAATCGTTTGCAGACGGGCCATTTCCTGCGTGCCGGCCACCAGGCCTTCAGCGGTCAGGCCGAAGAGGTTGGTCAAACCGATACCGATCAACGCCGCGATGGCCGTGGTGAACAGCAGCGTGCCGATGGTCAGGAAGCTGATCTTGCCCAGCGACGAAGCGTTGTGCAGACGGGCCACGGCGCTGAGGATCGAGGCGAACACCAGCGGGATCACGATCATTTGCAGCAACTGCACGTAACCGTTGCCCACCAGATCGAACCAGCCTATCGAGGTTTTGAGTACCGGGTTGCCGGCGCCATAAACGGTGTGCAAGGCAACGCCGAATACCACGCCCAGCACCAGTGCGAGCAGGACTTTTTTGGCTAAGCTCCACGTGGTGTGGCGGGTTTGCGCCAGGCCAAAGAGCAGGGCGAGAAACACCAGCAGGTTGAGAATCAGCGGCAGATTCATTGGAACTCCCATTAGACATGTGCCAACTGCCTTCCGGGGCAGCTGCGAGCCGGCAAGCCTAACAGCTTGATATTTAATGAATTAATATCAAAAAAGTCTGATAACTGTCGTTTTTGGAATAAGAGAGTGTCGTTGTCGGGGATGCAGCTGACGCGAAAGGGACGTGAGCGGTCGCAGGCAGACGAGGACTGTCACACTAATTTGTTAGCGTCGATGTCTTTAATTCAGGGAGAAACGCCGATGAAGTTCGCACCGAAATTTTTGGCTGCAGCACTTTGCCTGGGCCTCGCCGGTCAGGTACTCGCAACGGATTTGAAGCACTGGCCAGCCGATCAGGCCAAGGCGCTGGACGCAATGATTGCGGCTAACGCCAACAAAGGTAACTTCGCGGTGTTCGACATGGACAACACCAGTTACCGCTACGACCTCGAAGAGTCGTTGCTGCCGTTCATGGAAAACAAGGGCCTGATCACCCGCGAGAAACTCGACCCTTCCCTGAAGCTGATCCCGTTCAAGGACACCGCTGACCATAAGGAAAGCCTGTTCAGCTACTACTATCGCCTCTGCGAAATCGACGACATGGTCTGCTATCCATGGGTCGCCCAGGTCTTTTCCGGCTTCACGCTCACAGAGCTCAAGGGCTATGTCGACGAGTTGATGGCGTCCGGCAAACCGGTGCCCACCACGTATTATGACGGCGACGTGGTCAAGACCCTCGACGTCAACCCACCGAAAGTCTTCACCGGCCAGGCCGAGCTGTACAACAAACTGATGGAGAACGGCATCGAGGTCTACGTGATGACCGCCGCCTCAGAAGAACTGGTGCGTATGGTCGCTGCCGATCCGAAATACGGCTACAACGTCAAACCGCAAAACGTGATCGGCGTGACCACCATGCTCAAAGACCGCCAGACCGGTGAACTGACCACGGCGCGCAAGCAGATCACGGCCGGCAAGTATGACGAGAAGGCCAACCTCGGCCTCGAACTGACCCCTTACCTGTGGACACCAGCGACCTGGATGGCCGGCAAGCAAGCGGCAATCCTGACGTACATCGATGAGTGGAAAAAACCGGTCCTGGTTGGTGGCGATACCCCGAGCAGCGACGGTTACATGCTGTTCCACAGCGTCGACGTGGCCAAGGGCGGCATCCATTTGTGGGTCAACCGCAAAGACAAATACATGACTCAGCTTAACGGCATGATGGCCAAACACGCCGCGGCGCAAGCCAAAGAAGGGTTGGCGGTGACGGCGGACAAGAACTGGGTGATCGTAAAGCCTGAAGAAATTCAGTAAGGCTTTAGATTCATTGTAGGAGCGAGCTTGCTCGCAATGGTCGTTAACGATGATGCGTTTTTTCTGATTCAACGCGGCGTCCTTTCGATCATCGCGAGCAAGCTCGCTCCTACAGAGGATTTGTTTCGTTCACAAATTCTGTGATCACAACAGCTCACCTGTAGGAGCGAGCTTGCTCGCGAAGAAGTCAGAGGGCACAACGAAACCCTCTGTTTAATAAACATCTCCAGACACTCTCTCAGACTACACATTCTTGCGTAGCGCCCTACGCGTGCTTCAGAATCCGCCGACTTGTGCGCCTGGGCGCCTGGGTTCTATCGTTTCCGCGTCGCTGAACCTCAGTGATCGGGTTTGGTAGCCCGGTTTTTCCAGGCGTATGACTCAACCTTTTGCAGCGTTTTCGGCTCTGCTTTTATGGTGGTCATGCGTAGGGTGCTTTCGGGCGCGCCGGGTTCCTGGACCGGTCTACCAACCTGCGTATGGCCGCCACCCATCGTTTGGTAGCGAGGGTGATGGCTCCTTGTTTCTCCAGGAGATTCATCAATGCTAAAAGTCACCCCCGATCCCCCAGAGTCCGACGACCTGGCTGCCCGCATCAACACCACCCCTCGCAAACCCAGTAGAACATTCATGATCGCGCCCGGCCTCGACACCGAAAGCCTGTTGGCCCACGCCTGTGAATCACTCGCTTCGGCAAATGTCATGGCCAGCGATTTCGCCGGACTGCTGGAAGGCACGCAGCGCAGCACGATGCTGGGGATTGCGCAGGTCATCATGTTGGGTGAACTGGCGGTAAATCAGGCGCTGGATAACCTCGATCCGCAGGATTAACGCCGATCCTCCTTTGTAGGAGCGAGCTTGCTCGCGAAAAACTATCTGACGCATCGGTCTTGCGGGAAAGAACGCGTCATCGTTTGCGATTTTCGCGAGCAAGCTCGCTCCTACAGAATATCTGCGTAAACAAAAATGCCCCGCACTTGGCGGGGCATTGTTATTTCTGTGACTGACGCTTACAGCCCGTCGAGCATCGCCTTGTTACGCACAGCACCCTTGTCGGCACTGGTCGCCAGCAGGGCGTAGGCCTTCAACGCGGTGGTCACTTTACGTGGACGTTTTTCCACCGGCTTCCAGCCTTTCTGATCCTGCTCGGCACGACGCCCGGCCATTTCTTCGTCGCTGATCAACAGGTTGATCGAGCGGTTTGGAATGTCGATCAGCACTTTGTCGCCGTCCTGCACCAGGCCAATCGCACCGCCCGCGGCCGCTTCCGGCGAAGCGTGGCCAATGGACAGGCCCGACGTACCGCCGGAGAAACGACCGTCGGTGAGCAGGGCGCAGGCTTTGCCCAGTCCTTTGGATTTCAGGTACGACGTCGGGTACAGCATTTCCTGCATGCCCGGGCCGCCTTTCGGGCCTTCGTAACGAATGATCACGATGTCGCCGGCCTTCACTTCGTCCGCGAGGATGCCGCGTACGGCGCTGTCCTGGCTTTCGAAGATCTTCGCGTTGCCTTCGAACACGTGGATCGACTCGTCGACGCCAGCGGTTTTAACCACGCAGCCGTCCAGCGCGATGTTGCCGTAGAGAACGGCCAGGCCGCCTTCTTTCGAGTAGGCGTGTTCGACACTGCGGATGCAGCCGTTTTCACGGTCGTCGTCCAGGGTTTCCCAGCGGGTCGACTGGCTGAACGCGGTTTGCGTCGGGATGCCCGCAGGACCGGCCTTGAAGAAGTGATGCACGGCTTCGTCGGTGGTCTGGGTGATGTCCCACTTGGCGATGCCTTCGGCCAGGGTCTTGCTGTGCACGGTCGGCAGGTCGGTGTGCAGCAGGCCTCCACGGGCCAGCGAGCCGAGGATGCTGAAGATCCCGCCGGCACGGTGCACGTCTTCCATGTGGTACTTCTGGATGTTCGGCGCGACTTTGCACAGTTGCGGCACGTGACGGGAGAGACGGTCGATGTCGCGCAGGTCGAAATCGATCTCGGCTTCCTGGGCCGCGGCCAGCAAGTGCAGGATAGTGTTTGTGGAACCGCCCATGGCGATGTCCAGCGTCATGGCGTTTTCGAACGCCTTGAAGTTGGCGATATTGCGCGGCAACACCGACTCGTCGTTCTCGCCGTAGTAACGCTTGCACAGCTCGACGATGGTGCGGCCGGCTTGCAGGAACAGCTGTTCGCGGTCGCTGTGCGTGGCCAGGGTCGAACCGTTGCCCGGCAATGCCAGGCCCAAGGCTTCAACCAGGCAGTTCATCGAGTTGGCGGTGAACATGCCGGAGCACGAACCGCACGTCGGGCAGGCGCTGCGCTCGTACTCAGCGACTTTCTCGTCAGAAGCGCTGGAGTCGGCGGCGATCACCATGGCGTCGACCAGGTCGAGACCGTGGCTGGCCAGTTTGGTCTTGCCGGCTTCCATCGGGCCGCCGGACACGAAGATCACCGGGATGTTCAGGCGCAGGGAGGCCATCAGCATGCCAGGGGTGATCTTGTCGCAGTTGGAAATGCAGACGATCGCATCGGCGCAGTGGGCGTTGACCATGTACTCGACGGAGTCGGCGATGATCTCGCGGCTCGGCAGCGAATACAGCATGCCGTCGTGACCCATGGCGATGCCGTCATCCACGGCAATGGTGTTGAATTCTTTCGCGACGCCGCCAGCGCGTTCGATTTCGCGGGCGACCAGTTGGCCCAGATCTTTCAGGTGCACGTGGCCCGGTACGAACTGGGTGAAGGAGTTGGCAATGGCGATGATCGGCTTTTTGAAGTCGTCATCTTTCATCCCCGTGGCGCGCCACAGTGCGCGGGCGCCGGCCATGTTGCGGCCGTGGGTGGATGTTTTCGAGCGGTAATCAGGCATGAAGCACTCCGGGCGGCTAATCAGGTATCAAAAGGGAAGTGAGCGTCTATTGACGTCTGGAACACTCAGAAATGGCCGTGTGTCCGGAAGTTGCCGATAACTTTGCGGGATCGCCGCGCGCTTCAGCTTGAGCTCATAAACCCGCCGGGGGATGACTGGCGATGAATGTCGCGATTCTACACGGCTGGCGGCTGGAGGGAATGCCCACAAACGTTGGGCTAACGCTTACGTGACATACGGATGCGCAAACTGGAAACGTGTAGGAGCGAGCTTGCTCGCGAAAAACGAACATACAACGCGGTCTACCAGACATGCTGCGTCGTCTTGGCGTTCTTCGCGAGCAAGCTCGCTCCTACAATGAGTTGCGTTTTAGAGCCACATTGCATCCCACAGCGGATAGTCACCGATACGTGCGACTAACCCTGCTCTCAACGGATTGGCGATGATGTACCGAGCTGCTGCTTTTAGATCTTCATCGCGACGCAGGGCCCGGTCGAAGTAGCCCTTTTGCCATACGGGAGCTGAAAAGCCTCGCGCCTGATTGATGAGTCGAGCACAGCGGGATTTAGTGACTTGCATCAGTTTCGGTAAATCGCCGTTATGCAGCTCAACCAGCCAGTGAATGTGATCGGGCATGACCACCCACGCAATTGAGGTGGCATTGGCGGCTTCCTCGGCTCTTCTGAACTCGTGCACCACCAGACGGCCAGTGCGCCAATCCTTGAAGATCGATTGCCGCTCATGGGTGACAGCGGTCAGCAGATAGATACGACCGGCTTCCGAGTGGCGGCCTGTACGTAAGCGGTAGGCTTGCGGGGTGTTGGACATTCCGTTGTCCTCTTCTGAAATGTGAAGAGAAACGGTAGGTGCGGGACGGGCGGTTGTCGCTGCGACAGTGGGTCAGAATGTGTCTTGCATCTGTAGGAGCGAGCTTGCTCGCGAAAAACGTCAACGATTACGCGGTGTGTCTGGTTTTGCGCAGTGGCTGTTCGTTCTTCGCGAGCAAGCTCGCTCCTACAGGAGGTGCGTGCAGTTAGCTGTTAGGCAACAACCGGCACGTAATGCTCTTGATATAGCGAGTCTCGGCAATCGCCGGATGCACCGGGTGATCCGGCCCCTGGCCGCCGCGTTCCAGCATCTGGATGTTGCGGTCCAGGTGACGGGCGCTGGTGAGCAGGATGTTCTGCAGATCGTCTTCCGGCAGGTGCATCGAGCACGAGGCGCTGACCAGGATGCCGTCCTTGCTGAGCAGGCGCATGGCTTGCTCGTTCAGGCGACGGTAGGCGCCTTCACCGTTTTTCATGTCTTTCTTGCGTTTGATGAACGCCGGCGGGTCGGCCACGATGACGTCGAAACGTTCTTCGCTGGCTTTGAGCTCTTTCAGGGCTTCGAAGACGTCGCCTTCGATGCAGGTCATTTTGTCGGCGAAACCGTTCAGCGCGGCGTTGCGCTCGACGCCGTCGAGGGCGAAGGCCGATGCGTCGACGCAGAACACTTCACTGGCGCCAAACGCAGCGGCTTGCACGCCCCAGCCGCCGATGTAGCTGTACAGGTCCAGTACGCGTTTGCCTTTGGCGTAAGGGGCCAGGCGCGCGCGGTTCATGCGGTGGTCGTAGAACCAGCCGGTTTTCTGACCCTGGATGACCGGTGCTTCGAATTTCACGCCGTTCTCTTCCAGCGCCACCCACTCCGGCACCAGGCCGAACACGGTTTCGACGTAGCGGTTGAGGCCTTCGGCGTCACGGGCAGCGGAGTCGTTCTTGAACAGAATGCCGCTTGGCTTGAGCACTTGGGTCAGCGCTGCGATGACGTCTTCTTTATGCGCTTCCATGGTCGCCGAGGCGATCTGTACCACCAGAATGTCGCCGAAACGGTCGACCACCAGGCCTGGCAACAGGTCGGAGTCGCCGTAGACCAGGCGATAGAACGGTTTGTCGAACAGGCGGTCACGCAAGGACAGGGCGACGTTCAGGCGATGAACCAGCAACGACTTGTCCAGCGGCAACTTGATGTCGCGCGACAGCAGGCGGGCGCAGATCAGGTTGTTCGGGCTCATGGCAACGATGCCCAGCGGCTTGCCGCCGGCAGCTTCGAGGATCGCCTGATCGCCGGCCTTGAAGCCGTGCAACGGGGTGGCGGCCACATCGATTTCGTTGCTGTAGACCCACAAGTGGCCGTTTCGCAGGCGACGGTCGGCGTTGGCTTTAAGGCGCAGGCTAGGCAGGGACATGACGTCGCTCCGGAAAAAAGAGCGGGAGTATAGCGTGTTGAGGGTTGCGGCGGGCCGGGTGGGCGATGAAACGCTGATGGCGCCTTCGCGAGCAAGCTCGCTCCCACAGTGGATCTTTAGTGAACACATAGTTTGTGTACGGCGCAAATCAAGTGTGGGAGCGAGCCTGCTCGCGAAGCGATTTCGAATGCTACGCCGACATGAAACTTTCGCCGATGTGCCGGCCACGCTGTCGGATCCAACTTTATAAAGGTTAGAATCGCCGCCTGACCCAGAGTGTGTATTTATGTCCCAAGAGCTGACTCCCGAACAGATCCAACAGTCCCTGCAAGGCATCAGCGTGCCGGCCCAGCCGCAGATCATGGTGGATTTGCAGATGGAGCAGTACATGCCGGACCCTGATCTGGAAGTGATCGCCAAGCTGATCGCCCAGGACCCGGGCCTCTCTGGCTCGTTGTTGAAAATCGTCAACTCACCGTATTACGGCTTGAGCAACAAGATCGCCTCGATCCAGCGCGCGGTGAATCTATTGGGCAGCCGTTCGATCATCAACCTGATCAACGCGCAGTCGATCAAGGGCGAGATGAATGACGACACAATCGTCACCTTGAACCGTTTCTGGGACACCGCTCAAGACGTAGCGATGACGTGCCTGACCCTGGCCAAGCGCATCGGCGCCCAGGCTGGCGACGAAGCCTACGCTCTGGGCCTGTTCCATGACTGCGGCGTGCCGCTGATGCTTCAGCGTTTCCCCAACTACATGACCGTTCTGGAAGAGGCCTACGCCAACGCCAGTGCCGAATGCCGGGTGGTCGATACGGAGAATCGGGTGTTCAATACCAACCACGCCGTGGTCGGTTACTACACGGCCAAATCCTGGCGCCTGCCCGAGCACGTGAGCACCGCGATCGCCAATCACCACAATGCGCTGGCGATCTTCAGTGATGAGTCGTCGAGCAACAGCCAGCTGAAAAACCTGCTGGCAATCTTGAAAATGGCCGAGCACATTTGCGCGTCCTACCGGGTGCTGGGCAACCAGAACGAAGACCATGAGTGGAACAGCATCGGGCATTTGGTGCTCGATTACGTCGGTCTCTCGGAGTACGACTTCGAAACCCTCAAACAAACGATTCGCGACCTCGGCACTCACCGCTAAGCGTCGAATAGCCTGATTCGAGATCCCCATGCCTGAACTGCCAGAAGTCGAAACCACCCGCCGTGGAATTGCGCCGCACCTGGAAGGCCAGCGCGTCAGCCGGGTGATCGTGCGTGAGCGCCGTTTGCGTTGGCCGATTCCTGAAGACCTGGATGTGCGGCTGTCCGGCCAGCGCATCGTGCTGGTAGAGCGGCGCGCGAAGTACCTGTTGATCAACGCCGAAGTCGGCACGTTGATCAGCCATTTGGGCATGTCGGGGAATTTGCGTCTGGTGGAAATAGGCACGCCGGTAGCCAAGCATGAGCACGTGGACATCGAGCTGGAATCCGGCCTGGCCCTGCGCTACACCGACCCGCGACGGTTTGGTGCGATGCTCTGGAGCCTTGATCCGCTCAATCACGAATTGCTGATTCGGCTGGGGCCAGAGCCGTTGACCGACCTGTTCGACGGCGAGCGTTTGTTCCAACAGTCCCGTGCACGCTCCATGGCGGTCAAGCCGTTCATCATGGACAACGCGGTAGTGGTTGGCGTCGGCAATATCTACGCGACTGAAGCCCTGTTTGCTGCCGGAATCGACCCGCGCCGTGAAGCCAAGAGCATTTCCCGGGCGCGTTATCTGAAGCTGGCGATCGAGATCAAACGCATCCTGGCTGCCGCCATTGAACGAGGCGGCACCACGTTGCGGGACTTTATCGGTGGCGACGGTCAGCCGGGGTACTTCCAGCAGGAACTGTTCGTGTACGGCCGTGGCGGTGAACCCTGCAAGGTCTGCGGCACCGAGTTGCGGGAAGTGAAACTGGGGCAGCGCGCCAGCGTCTTTTGCCCACGCTGTCAGAGCTGAAACGCCTACGGTCTATAGTCAGTGTTCTCACTGCCTAGCCAACGGACCGTGCCATGAACCTGTTTCGAACCTTTATCGTTGCGCTGCTCCTGAGCGTTGGCCTGCCTGTGCTGGCGGCCAACAGCGGCAGCGGCGATCCGCTTTACACCATCCAGAACCCACCCGCTTACGCCATGATGGGCGACTTGCTGATTGCCCGACCGTTGCTGGTCGTGGCTACGGTGATCGGTGCGGGGGTGTTTGTGGTGTCGTTGCCGTTCACCGCGCTGGGGGGTGGCGTGGGCGATGCGGGGCAGGCGTTGGTGGTGGACCCGGCGAAAGCGGCGTTTGTGAGGTGTTTGGGGTGTATCGGGGAGGGGTTTGAGCAGCGGGAGTGAGTCAAAATCAAAAGATCGCAGCCTTCGGCAGCTCCTACAGGTGTACGCAAACCTGTGTAGGAGCTGCCGAAGGCTGCGATCTTTTGAGGCCCTCAAGCCTTACCGGTAATAACCAGATACTTCGCCATCAACTCTTCTTGCGTCTCCGGATGCGCTTCATCCAGTGGAATGCAATCCACCGGGCACACCTGCTGGCACTGAGGCTCGTCGTAGTGGCCGACGCACTGTGTGCACAGGTTCGGGTCGATCACGTAGATCTCTTCGCCTTGGGAAATGGCGGCGTTCGGGCACTCGGGTTCGCAGACATCGCAATTGATGCAATCGTCGGTGATGATCAGGGACATGCTAACTCCAGCCGGGGCGCGAGGCCCTGGCGCAATAAACCAATGCGAGCAATTGTGCCGCATTGGCGCTGTAGGAGCCAGCTTGCTGGCGATGAACGTTAACGGTGACGAGGGGTTGTCTGAATGAACACGGCGCTCTCTCGTCCTTCGCGAGCAAGCTCGCTCCTACAGTTCAGATTTATTTCTTGAAGCGTTCGGTGAGGGCGTCCGCCACCACAGGGTGGACGAACTTGGTGATATCGCCGCCCAAAGCTGCGATTTCACGGACCAGCGTCGAGGAAATGTACGAATAACGCTCGGACGGTGTAAGAAACAGACTTTCCACATCCGGCGCCAGCTGGCGGTTCATGTTGGCGAGCTGGAATTCGTATTCGAAGTCCGACACCGCGCGCAATCCACGCAAGAACACGTTGGCATTCTTCTCTTTGGCGAAGTGCGCCAACAGCGACGAGAAGCCGACGACTTCAACGTTCGGCAGATGTTTAGTGACCTCGCGGGCCAGCTCCACACGCTGTTCCAGGGGAAACAACGGGTTTTTCTTCGGGCTGGCAGCGACGGCGATAATCACATGATCGAACAGGCGCGAGGCGCGTTCGACCAGATCGCCATGGCCCTTGGTAATAGGGTCGAAGGTACCTGGGTACAACACTCGGTTCATCGCGTCGTCCTGGCGGGAGTCCGTTGGGGAGTCGGATGGTATCGCAGCCTTCCCGGTCGGCCAAGTCGCCTTTTGGGTAAGAAAGCACTATAGACGATACGAATATTCTCCCTTTTCATGAGTTTTTCAAACGTTCATACAGTGCGGTCGCCAGTTGCGCGGTCAGCCCGTAGACCGACAATTGAGGGTTTGCGCCAATGCTGGTGGGGAACAGCGAGCCGTCGTGGATCGACAGATTGCTGAGTTGGTGATGGCGGCCAAGGCTATCGGTCACGGCGTTTTTCGGGTCTTCGCCCATCGCACAACCGCCCATCACATGGGCACTGCCCAGGCGTGTGCGATATAGCTCAAGGCTCAAGCCGTCGATCTGCGAGCGCGCTTCGGCGAGGGTTTTCACATAACGAGCGTCGGCGTGCATCGGCATCACCGAATGGGCGCCGCCAGCGAACTGGATCTCGGCCATGCTGTGAAACGCCCGGCGTAAACCCTCCCAGGCATAGGCTGAAACCTGGTAATCGAGCACCGGCGTGCCATCACCGCGCAACTCGACGCTGCCGCCGGGGCTGTCCGGGTGAAAACCGTCGCGTAGCAATGCGAGCATGGCATGGGTGTGCGGCAGGTTTTCCATGTGCCGGGCGTTTTCCTGGCCGAAACCGCCGAGCAGGGTGGTGGCCAGCGCCGGGTGCAGCGGCGGCACTTCCAGTTTGTAGGACATCTTGCCGGTGGTGCCGTCCTGCCATTGGAAATGGTCGGAATAGATCGACTGCGGTGCCCCGTAGAACGGGTTGATCACCTCGTCGAACAGCCCGGCGGACATGTTGACCAGGTGCAGGAACGTGCGTGTGCCCAGCCGTTTGTGCGGATCCGGCGCCTCGGAACGCAACAGCAGCGCCGGGCTGTTGATCCCGCCGCCGGCCAGCACGTAATGCCGCGCCTTGACCGTGATGGTCTTGCCTGTGGGCGCGACACAGCGGTCGTCCATCGCGACACAGTGCAGGCCCGCGACCTTGCCGTCCTTGATCGCGAGTTTTTCGGCGCGGGCCAGGTAAAGCAGTTCGCCGCCTTTTTCCAGCGTCGCCGGAATCGTCGTGACCATCATCGATTGCTTGGCGTTGGTCGGACAGCCCATGCCGCAGTAGCCCAGGTTCCAGCAGCCGCGCACGTTGCGCGGGATCACATGCCAGCTATAGCCGAGTTTCTCGCAGCCTTTGCGGATCACATCGTTGTTGGCATTGGGCGGGATCATCCAAGGCGCGACGCCCAGGCGTTGTTCCATTTTCTCGAACCATGGCGCCATCTCGGCCGGGCTGTGCCCTTTGACGTTGTGCTCCTTGGCCCAGTGTTCCAGGGTCGGTTCCGGGGTGCGGAAGCTCGACGTCCAGTTGATCAGCGTGGTGCCGCCCACTGCCCGGCCCTGAAGAATGGTGATTGCGCCGTCCTTGCTCATGCGGCCGATGCCTTCCTGATAGAGGCTGGTGTAGGCCTGGTCTTCGAGCATCTTGAAGTCGCTGCTGGTTTTGAGTGGGCCTTCTTCGATCAGCAATACCTTGTAGCCTGCGGCGCTGAGGATTTCGGCGGTGGTCCCGCCGCCGGCGCCGCTGCCGATGATTGCCACGTCCGCCTCGAGGGTCAGGTCCTGGGTCAACTGCGCGCCGTTGTAGGTTTTCCAGCCACGGGCCATGCCTTCGCGAAACGGATCGGGTACGGGCATTTTCGGGTTCTCTTGTTATTTTAGATGTGGAGGTGGTGCGGCTGCTGTTTCTGTAGGAGCGAGCTTGCTCGCGAAGAACCTGAGGGCGGCGCGTTCATCCAGGAAGCACGCGTCATCGTTAACGTCCATCGCGAGCAAGCTCGCTCCTACATTTCAAACCGTAGGCGGCCCGGGATACCCGCAATGTGCCCACGATTCGGAGCGGCTGTACCACGCCATCATCACCAGTTGCTGCAACGAGCTATGCCCCATGCGCAGCAGGCTCAACGAACTGTTTTCCCAGCGATCGAGAAAGTGCCGAATCTCATCACCACTGGCGTTTTCCCAACTGCCCCAGATCCCCGTCAGGGGGCCGCGGGTCACGGCCATTCCCAGCACGTCGAACAATTGTTGGGTCAGCTTGAGCATTTCCGGCGACAGGTGATTCAGGCCGTTATCCAGGCAGTGCAAGGTCTGGTCGACCGACGCCGACATTTTTTCCACGGCCACAGCGCCGTCGAGCATCACCGGGATCAGCGCCCGCAAAAACAGCAGATCGCCGCTGCGCAGAATCGCAAAACCGTTGGCCGGGATGCTCGAGGAGCAACCGCTGAGGCTCGCACCCAATCCGGCCGTGACCAGAAAAGCACTCGCGCCGAGGCTGAATTTAAGCAGGCCGCGCCGTGACAGCGCGGGTGTATCGGACAGGCTTGGGCTCATTATTGTTATTACCCGAAGGGGGGATCGTTAGCGGATAAACAGCTTCTGGATCAGTTTCTGAATGGATTTTCCGTACGGCGGGTAGATCAGTTTCGCCGCGTTGAAACGTTGCTTGATCAGCACACCCTTGGCCTTGCTGAAGGTCAGGAAGCCTTCGTGGCCGTGGTAATGGCCCATGCCCGAGGCCCCAATGCCGCCGAACGGCATGTCGTCCTGGGCGACGTGCAGCAAGGTGTCGTTCAGGCACACGCCACCGGAATGGGTTTCGTGGAGGACACGGTTTTGTTCGCGCTTGTCGTAGCCGAAGTAGTACAGCGCCAGCGGCCGAGGTCGTTGGTTGATGTAGGCAAATGCTTCATCGAGCCCCGTGTACGGAACAATCGGCAGCAGCGGGCCGAAGATTTCGTCCTGCATCACCGTCATGTCGTCGCTGACGTTGAGCAGCAGGCTGTGGCCCATGCGTCGGCCCTGGCCTTGCTCGAACAGTGGAATCAGCAGCGCGCCCTTGCTGGTGGCGTCGCTGATGTAGCCATTTAACCGCGCCAGTTGTCGGTCATTGATGATCGCGGTGTAGTCCGGGTTATCAGCCAGCGTCGGATAAAACCCGCGAACCGCCTGACGATAGGCCTCGACGAAAGCACCGACGCGGTCTTCCGGCACCAGCACGTAGTCTGGGGCGACGCAGGTTTGCCCGGCATTGAGCGTTTTGCCGAAGGCGATGCGTTCGGCGGCGTCTTTGAGCGGCACATCGCGAGAGACAATGGCCGGAGACTTGCCGCCCAGTTCGAGGGTCACCGGCGTCAGGTTCTCGGCCGCCGCGCGCATCACATGTTTGCCAATGCTGGTGGCGCCGGTGAACAGCAGGTGATCAAAACGCAGTCTGGAGAAGGCGACACCGATATCGGCTTCGCCCAGCACCACACAGACAAGGTCTTCGGGGAAGATCCGGCCCAGCAACTCCTTAAGCAGTAATCCGGTGGCGGGCGTCGACTCGCTGAGTTTCAGCATCACCCGATTGCCCGCCGACAAGGCGCCCACCAACGGCCCGATGGCCAGGTACAGCGGGTAATTCCACGGGACGATGACGCCGACCACGCCCAGCGGTTGGTAGACCACTTTGGCCGAAGCCGGCTGGAAGGCGACGCCCACCTTGCGCCGCGAAGCCTTCATCCAGCCATTGAGGTGCTGGCTGGCGTAATGAATACCGTGCAGGCTCGGCATGAGTTCGGCGAGCAGGGTTTCATCGGCGCTGCGATGGCTGAAGTCCTGGCTAATCGCGTCGATCAGGGCCTGGCGTTCGTTGTTCAGCAGAACCCGCAACGCCTTGAGCCATTGCTGGCGCTGGGCCGCTGGCGGCATCGGGTTGGCGGCATACGCTGCGCGCTGGGCATCGAACAGTTTTTGGAGCTCTTCCAATGGCTGCTGGAGAGTCTGCAGGTAGGCAATTTCAGCGGTCATGGTCAGCTCCGGATTTATTGTACTGAGGGACTTTTTAGAGTCTATGCTCTAGAAAGTCAAATACCACTTTGGCATCGCTTTGTTTTATCCACTCGCGGATAGGTCGTAAGATGCCCGTCAACGCACTCTGAATTAAAGCCCAAGCCATGGCCCCTCGGATCAAAACCAGCGAGCGCATCGTGCAGAACAGCCTGGAGCTGTTCAATCAGCAGGGTGAGCGCAGCATCAGCACCAACCACATTGCTGCCCATATGGAAATTTCACCGGGCAACTTGTACTACCACTTCCCCAACAAGCAGGCGATTATCGCCGTGCTGTTCAGTGAGTACGAAAGCCTGGTGGACAGCTTTCTGCGCCCACCGCAGGGCCGGGCAGCCACGGTGGAAGACAAGCGCTTCTACCTCCAGGAATTGCTGGCGGCGATGTGGCGCTACCGGTTTTTGCATCGCGATCTTGAGCACTTGCTCGACAGTGATCCGGACCTGGCAGCCCGTTATCGGCGCTTTTCCCAGCGTTGCCTGATCTATGGCACGCACATCTACGCGGGCTTCGTCGAAGCCGGCATCCTGTGCATGGACAAGGTGCAAATCGAATCCCTGACCCTCAATGCCTGGATCATCCTGACCTCCTGGGTGCGTTTTCTGTGCACCACGCGGGAAAACTCCAATCACCTGAGCGAACAGGCGATTAAACGTGGGGTGTATCAGGTGTTGGTGCTTGAGGCCGGGTTCGTCACCGATCAGGCGCGTGATGCGGTGAATGCGCTATACGAGGAGTTTTACGTGCCGCTGGCCCAGGCGCTGGAAGACGTACAGCACGACTCAAGACTGTCTTAATCACAGGAGCCCGTTATGCCCATTGCGCAATTGATCAGCCCGTCAGCGTTGGACCTGAAAAAGGAGCAGCCGGGGCTGGTGATTCTAGATTGTCGGTTTGCCCTTGAAGACCCGGATTACGGTCAGCGCAGCTATGCCGAAGGGCATATTGCCGGGTCGAGCTTTGCCGATCTTGAACGTGATTTAAGCGGGGCAGTGGTCAAGGGGGTGACCGGGCGTCATCCGTTACCTAAGGCACAAGATTTGATCGAGCGCCTGCAAGCCTGGGGCATCAACGCCGACAGCGAAGTCGTTTTGTACGACGACGGTCCAGGTGCCTATGCGGCGCGGGCCTGGTGGTTGCTGGCCTGGCTGGGCAAGCGAGAGGGTGTGTTCATCCTCGACGGTGGGCTCAAGGCCTGGCACGCAGCCGGTTTGCCACTGAGTCTTGATGCGCCGCACATCGAGCGCGGCACGTTCACCGGAGCGCCGGATAACGCGCTGCTGTTGAGCGCCGAACAACTTCAGCAACGCCTCGGCCAGCCATCGCTGACTTTGCTCGATGCCCGTGCCTTGCCGCGTTTCAAGGGCGAAGTAGAACCGATCGACCCGATCGCCGGACACATTCCCGGTGCGCAATGTGCGGCGTTCAACGAGAACCTGGGCGGCGATGGGCGTTTCCTGCCGGCCGATCAGCTCAAGCAGCGGTTTGCTGCGAAGTTGGGTAATCGTTCGCCCGATGATCTGGTGGCGTACTGCGGCTCAGGCGTAACGGCTTGCCACAACCTGTTCGCGTTGTGCCTGGCGGGTTATCCATTGGGTTCGTTGTATGCCGGATCGTGGAGCGAGTGGATCAACGATCCCGCGCGGGGCGTCGCTATCGGCGAGTAAACCCAAATCTCCTGTGGGAGCGAGCTTGCTCGCGATGGTGTGTCAGTCGAATCAACTTTGCCTGACACTCCATCGCGAGCAAGCTCGCTCCTACAGGGGTATCAGAGGGCTTTTGAGATTCGGGCGCTGCGATACGCCCCTGGTCCCACCCCGTAAACCTGCTTGAACTGCCGATTCAGATGACTCTGGTCGGCAAATCCCAATTGCGTGGCCACTTCCAAAGGCAGGCAACCACCTTGTAATAAGGCCCGTGCCCGAGCGATGCGCTGCTGCATCAGCCAGGTGTGGGGTGGCATGCCGGTGGCGCGACGGAACACCCGGGCGAAGTGGAAGGGCGACAGGTTCACCGCCGTCGCCAGTTCTTCCAGAGAGGGTGGCGAAGCCAGTTGCGTTTGCAGCAATTCCTTGGCCAGGGTCACCGCGCGGTGTTCCTTGCCGGGTTTGCCGGCGTCCGGAACCGCCGCGTGACGCTGCAACAACGACAGCATCATTTCCCGCCAGGCCGTCTGCTGTTGCAGGGCCGTGGACGGGCTTTCCAGCAATCGATGCAATTGGCAGAAACCCGCCACCAGGTCGGGGTCGCGATACAGCGTCGCGCCAAACGCCGGCAAGTGGTGGGTCGGCAGTTCCAACTCGTCCAGCAACGACAGAATCTGCCCGCTGTCGGGGTAAAACGCCCGGTACAGCCAGCCGTCTTCCGTGCCTTTATGTCCGGTGTGCAGTTCGTCCGGGTTGATCAACACCAGTGTGCCGCTGCCCGCCAGGTGTTCGGCACCGCGATATCGATAACGTTGGGCGCCGGCCATGATCATGCCGATCACATAGCCGTCGTGCACATGGGGTGCGAAGCGGTGTTCGATGTAGCGTGCGGATAACAACTCGACCCCGGTCAATGGCGCGGTTTGCCAGAAACGGATCGACTCGCCCTGAGCGTGTTCCATGGGTTACACGCGCCCTGCGGCGGCCAGCCATTGCGGGATCCGCCGTTCGAGGTAGTAACCCGGTTGCCGGACCGAGCCATCGACAAAACCGACATGCCCGCCCTTCGCTTGCAATTCGAACTGAGTGCAAGACGACAATTCTTCCGGCAGTGGCAGGCTATGAGGAAACACAAAGGGATCGTCGGCCGCCTGAATGATCAGGGTCGGCGTGCGAATTTCGCCCAGAAAATAGCGACTCGATGCGCGGCGATAGTAGTCCTCTGCATCGACGAACCCATTCAGCGGTGCCGTGACCCGGCCGTCGAATTCCCAAAATGTACGCATGTTCTCCAGCGAGCCGAGTGCAGCCAAGGCCGCCAGACCCTCCTCGCGCCCGTCATGCTGAAACTGCCGCTGCTTGTTCTTGATGTAGGCCACCATCTCGCGCATGAAGTGCGCCTGATAGACCTTAGAGAACCCCTGGCCAATACGGTCGGCACACTGGTCCAGACGAAACGGCACCGACACCGCCACCGCGCCGAGCACGCCGCTCTCACTGCCAGACTCACCCAGGTGTTTGAGCAAGACATTGCCACCTAGGGAATACCCGACCGCGTACAACGGCGCCAAAGGGCGTTTGGCCCGCAGGTGTTTGATGGTTTCGGCCAGGTCTTCGCTGGCACCCGAGTGGTAGCTGCGCGGCAGCAGATTGGGTTCGCCCGAGCAGCCGCGCCAGTTCAGCGCAACGCTGGCCCAGCCTTGGATGCCCAGTGATTTCTGAATCCCGGCCACATAAGGCGAATTCGACGAGCCGGTCAGGCCGTGCAACACCAGCACCAACGGCGCGTCGGCGCTGTGAGGGCCGTGCCAGTCCAGATCGAGAAAGTCGCCATCTTCGAGCCACAAGCGTTCACGCTCACGCTCGATGTGCGTGGTTTTGCGCCACAGCGGTCCCCACAAGGTCTGTAGGTGCGGGTTGCCCAGGCCGAAGGCAGGGGTGAAACGTTCTGACGGAAAGGGCACGATTGTTCTCGATGCAGCGGTGCGCAACCTCTGCGCACCTTTTCAGGCCGGTCGACTAACCGGCTATCTCTGCCATACGTTGCCACAACGCGTAATACACCCGCCCGGATTTCTGCTCCCGGTGCAGGCGCCAGTTGCCTGGCAATCCAAGGCTCGACGGTGCGTTTTCGCTTTCAGTGTAGATCCAGGCCTCGTTGGCCAGCCATTGACGCTCTTCAAGCAGCGTGCAAACGGTGGGCAACAGGTTCTGATTGAACGGCGGGTCGAGGAATACCAGGTCGTATTCGGTGGCGGTCTGGGTTTCCAGATAGCGCAGGGCATCGGCTGTCTGGATCTGGCCGGTTGTGCAGCGCAGGGTACCCAAATGCTCCTTGATGCTCGCGACCGCGATGTTACTGGCATCCAGCGCCTGTCCCATCGCCGCGCCACGGGACAGCGCCTCGAGAAACAATGCGCCGCTGCCGGCGAATGGATCAAACACCTTGGCGCCGGCGACATAAGGCGCGAGCCAGTTGAACAAGGTTTCACGCACCCGGTCCGGCGTCGGGCGCAGGCCCGGCGCATCAGGGAAGCTCAGCTTTCGGCTGCCCCATTCACCGCCGATGATGCGCAGCTGGTTTACGCCGTTATGGACGTTGTGTACGGGTTTTTTAGGACGAGTGGCCATTAATGCTCCGGAACCCCGAGCGGCTGCTCGGCAGGTTTATCAGATGGGGCCGGTAACGGCTTTTGTGGCACGGTCGGGCCAGCGCTGACGATGACCATTTTGTCCGTGCTCAAGTGTTTGTTCAGTACGGTCTTGACCTGCTCGACGGTCAGGCTCTGGGACTCACGCATAAAGTCATCCAGGTAGCTCAGCGGCAGGTTGTAGAACCCCATCGCGCCGAGCTGGCCAACGATGTCGGCATTGCTGGCGGTGGACAGCGGGAAGCTGCCGGCCAGTTCACGCTTGGCGTCATCGAGTTCTTTTTCGGTCGGGCCGGTTTTAAGGTAGTCGGCGAGAACATCCTGCACCAGCTTCAAGGTGCCTTCGCTCATCTCTGCGCGGGTTTGCAAGTTAATCATGAACGGGCCACGCGCCTGCATCGGGGTGAACCCCGAATACACGCCGTAAGCCAGGCCGCGCTTCTCGCGCACTTCGCTCATCAATCGGGTGCCGAAACCACCGCCACCCAGGATCTGGTTGCCCATGGACAAGGCCGCGTAGTCCGGATCGTCACGGTCGATGCCCAGTTGCGCGAGCATCAGGTTGGTCTGCTTGGACGGGAACTCGATGTGGCCAATGCTGGCCTTGGGCTCTTGCGGCTGCGGGATTTTCGCCAGCGCCGGGCCTTTTGGCAGTGCGCTGGAGACTTGAGCGGCAATGGCTTCAGCCTCGGTGCGAGACAGATCGCCCACCAGTGCAATCACCACGTTGCCGGCGGCGTAGGCTTTCTCATGGAACGCTTTCAGTTGAGCCAGTGTGATGGCTGGAACGGTTGTCGCTGTGCCGTCGCTGGAATGCGCATAGGGGTGATCGCCGTACAAACGGTTCATCAGCTCCTGACTCGCCAGTTTGCCGGGGTTTTGCTTCTGGTACTCGAAGCCGGCGAGCATCTGGTTCTTGATCCTGGCAAAGGAATCATTCGGGAAGGTCGGTTTGCCGACAACTTCAGAAAACAGCTTCAACGCGGGCTCGCGCTTGTCGGCGGCACTGAGGCTGCGCAAGGACGCCAGCGCCATGTCTTTAAACGCACCATTGCCAAAGTCTGCGCCCAGGCTTTCGAAGCCTTGGGCTATAGCGCCGACGTCTTTGCCGGCGACACCTTCGTTGAGCATGGCATTGGTCAGCAGCGCCAGCCCCGGTACATCGCCGTCCTGGCTGCTACCGGCAGCGAAGATCAGGCGCATGTCGAACATCGGCAGCTCCCGGGCTTCGACGAACAGCACCTTGGCGCCTTCAGCGGTGTTCCAGGTCTGGACGTCGAGTTTGCGATGGCTCGGCGCTTTTCCGTCGAGCTCTGTCAGCGATTGCAGCTTCTGGCTGGACTTGGCTTTGTCGAGGGCTTCGCTGGCTGTCGAGTCATCGGGTCGCAACAGATAGAAGCCAGCGGCCCCGATCAGGGCGGCAGCGACCAGGCCGATCAGGGCCAGGCGCGGTTTATTACGCTCACTCATGAGTCGTCTCCTCTGGCAGTACATGGGCGACGCTGAGACGTTCGCGGGTGAAATACAGCTTGGCGGCGTTCTGGATGTCTTGTGGGGTCACGCTTTCGAGGTCGGCAAGTTCAGTGTCCATCAGCTTCCAGGAGAGGCCGACGGTTTCCATTTGGCCGATGGCGGTGGCCTGGCTGGTGATCGAGTCACGTTCGTAGACCAGGCCGGCGATGACCTGCGCGCGCACGCGTTCCAGTTCTTCGGCGGACGGCGCGGTGGTTTTCAGCTGTTCGAGCAGCTGCCACAAGCCGGCCTCCGCCTGGTCGATGGTTTTGTTTTTCTGCGAGTTGGGTGTTGCCGACAACGTGAACAGGCTGTCACCGCGAGTGTAGGCGTCGTAGCTCGACGAACCGCCGGAGACCAGTTCTTCACCGCGTTCCAGTTGTGTCGGGATGCGGGCGCTGTAGCCGCCGTCGAGCAGGGCCGAAATCAAGCGCAAGGCGTTCACCGACCGCTTGTCTTCGGCGGTGGCGACGCTGGGCACGTTGAAGGCCAGCATCAGGCTCGGCAATTGGGTTTTAACATGCAGGGTGATCTGCCGTTCGCCGGGCTCGGCCAGTTCCAGAGGGATTTTCGCGGGTGGCACGTCGCGCTTGGCGATCGGACCAAAATAGCGCTGGGCCAGGGTTTTGACTTCGTCCGGCGTCACGTCGCCGACCACCACCAAGGTGGCGTTGTTCGGCACGTACCAGGATTGATACCAGTGACGCAGCTCTTCGATTTTCATGCGATCCAGGTCAGCCATCCAGCCGATGGTTGGCGTGTGGTAGCCGCTGGCCGGGTAAGCCATGGCCTTGAACCGCTCATATGCCTTGGACATCGGCTTGTCGTCAGTGCGCAGGCGACGTTCTTCTTTAATGACTTCGATCTCGCGGGCGAACTCGTCGGCCGGCAGGCGCAGGTTGGCCATGCGGTCGGCTTCCAGCTCGAAGGCCACGCCCAGACGGTCACGGGCCAGCACCTGGTAATACGCGGTGAAGTCGTCGCTGGTGAACGCGTTCTCTTCAGCACCGAGGTCGCGCAGGATCAGCGAAGCTTCACCGGGGCCGACTTTCTCGCTGCCCTTGAACATCATGTGTTCCAGTGCATGGGACAAACCAGTCTGACCCGGGGTCTCGTAGCTGGAGCCGACCTTGTACCAGATCTGGGAAACCACCACCGGCGCACGATGGTCTTCGCGCACGACAACCTTCAGGCCGTTGTCTAGCATGAATTCGTGGGTGGGTTGCGGGTCGGCAGCGAAGGCTGAAAGTGGCAGACAAACTGTGCTGAGCAGCAGGCCTGCAGCGCGGCGGGCTAGAGCATTCATTCGTTTTTAAACCTGTTGGGTTGCCCGCTTGTTCTTAGCGTCAGCGGGCGAGAGGGTGCTAGGATACTGATCCGTTTTACTGGCGGCCACGCCTATCAGGCCTTTGATCGGCCGGAAGGTTGTATGGGTTACCGGCAGAAGCTTTGAGTTTGTCCGCTAAACTCTGCGTTTTCGCCGACGATGCCGTTCCAGTCCTTCGTGTTAGTCGACCTTTGAGGTGCTGATTTCACCTCGACAAAATGTTGCGCATGAACAAGCAGCGTCAATCGCAGTCTGTTCTGCATCGAATATTTATTTGCCGGGGCGCCCTTTGGCGCGTCGCTACCGTGAGATAGCCGTCCTCCATGTTTGGTTCCAACGACGACAAGAAGACCCCAGCTGCGGCTGGTGAGAAGAAAAGCCTGTTCGGATGGCTGCGCAAAAAGCCGCAGGACCCCGTCGTCGAACAGCCACAGCCACAGCCACTGCCTGAGCCAGTACCTGCGCCGGTTATAGAAGTAGAGCCTGCGCCGAGTGTCTTGCCGATCGTCGAGCCGGTGCTTCAGCCGATGGCCGAGGCAGCGCCTGATCGTGTCGCCGAAGTCGTGGCCCAAGCGCCGCTGACACCCATTGCCGCGCCATGGCTGACGTTGCCGGTGGCGGAAGAGGCGGTGGCTTTGGTCGAAGATGAGCTGGCGCCGCACATAACGCCTGCGATTCCAGTGCAGACTGCGTTTGCGCCTGAGCCTGTTCAGGTTCCGGTGGTTGAGCCGGTTGTAGCGCCAGTCGTGGTGGCTGCACCTGCGCTGGTCGCTCCAGAACCGGTTGCTTCCGTATTCGTTGCCCCGGCGGCTCCGGTTATTCAAACGCCTGCACCTGCACCGGTCGCTCCGGCATTCGTTGCCCCCGCGGCTCCGGTTACTCAAGCACCAACACCGGTTATTGCCCCCGTCGAACCCCCGGCCGAGCCTGTGCGCACCGAAGAAACCAAAGCCGGTTTCTTCGCCCGCCTCAAGCAAGGCCTGTCCAAGACCAGCGCCAGCATCGGCGAAGGTATGGCCAGCCTGTTCCTGGGCAAGAAAATCATCGATGACGAGCTGCTCGAAGACATCGAAACCCGGCTGTTGACCGCCGACGTTGGCGTTGAAGCGACTTCCGTGATCATTCAGCGCCTGACCCAGAAAGTCGCCCGCAAAGAGCTGGCCGATGCCGATGCGTTGTACAAATCCCTTCAGGCCGAGCTCGCGGCGATGCTCAAGCCCGTCGAGCAACCGCTGAAAATCACCTCGCAGAACAAGCCGTTCGTGATTCTGGTCGTCGGCGTCAACGGTGCCGGCAAGACCACGACCATCGGCAAACTCGCGAAGAAGCTGCAACTTGAAGGCAAAAAAGTCATGCTCGCTGCCGGTGACACCTTCCGTGCCGCCGCCGTCGAGCAATTGCAGGTCTGGGGTGAGCGCAACAAGATCCCGGTGATCGCTCAGCACACCGGCGCCGACTCGGCGTCGGTTATCTTCGATGCCGTGCAGGCCGCCAAGGCGCGTGGCATTGATGTCCTGATTGCGGACACGGCTGGCCGTCTGCACACCAAAGACAATTTGATGGAAGAGTTGAAGAAGGTTCGCCGGGTTATCGGCAAGCTCGACGCCGACGCGCCGCATGAAGTGTTGCTGGTGCTCGATGCCGGCACGGGCCAGAACGCCATCAATCAGGCCAAACAATTCAACCAGACCGTCGCACTGACCGGCCTGGCGCTGACCAAGCTCGACGGCACCGCCAAAGGCGGGGTGATTTTCGCCCTGGCCAAGCAGTTTGGCCTGCCGATTCGCTACATCGGCGTCGGCGAAGGCATCGATGATTTGCGTACTTTTGAAGCAGAACCCTTTGTCCAGGCACTGTTTGCCGAGCGGGAGCGTTCATGATTCGTTTCGAACAGGTCGGTAAACGCTATCCGAACGGTCACGTCGGCTTGCATGAGCTGAGCTTTCGAGTCCGTCGGGGCGAATTCTTGTTTGTCACCGGCCACTCCGGTGCCGGTAAAAGCACCTTGTTGCGCCTGCTGCTGGCGATGGAGCGCCCGACCACCGGCAAATTGCTGCTGGCCGGCCAAGACCTCGGCACTATCAGCAACGCGCAGATCCCTTACCTGCGCCGCCAGATCGGCGTGGTGTTCCAGAATCACCAGCTGCTGTTCGATCGCACGGTGTTCAACAATGTCGCATTGCCTTTGCAGATCCTCGGCCTGTCCAAAGCCGAGATCGCCAAGCGTGTGGATTCGGCCCTGGAGCGCGTGGCGCTCTCGGACAAGACCGATCTGTACCCTGGCGACCTGTCCACTGGCCAGCAACAGCGCGTCGGCATTGCCCGCGCCATCGTTCACCGTCCGGCCTTGCTGCTGGCGGACGAACCCACCGGTAACCTCGATCCGCGCCTGGCCGCCGAGATCATGGGGGTGTTCGAAGACATCAACCGTCTGGGCACCAGCGTGCTGATCGCCAGTCACGACCTGGCACTGATCGCCCGCATGCGTCATCGCATGCTGACCCTGCAACGCGGCCGATTGATCGGCGACGGGGAGGCTGGCGAATGAGTGCGACACGTAGCCCCAAGGTTTCCGAGCGCGTGGCCCCCAAGGCTGCCGATCCGCAACAACCGAAGAAAAAGCGCGACGATGACGACGGCCCGGACTTTGCCACACTGTTCCGTGCCTGGATCGAAAGCCATCGCGCCAGCCTGGTGGACAGCTTGCGCCGCTTGGGTAAGCAGCCCATCGGTAGCTTTTTCACCTGCATGGTGATGGCCGTTGCCCTGAGTCTGCCCATGGGCCTGTCACTTTTGCTAAGTAACGTCGAGCGTCTTGGCGGTTCCTGGCAGCGTGCGGCGCAGATTTCCCTGTACCTGCAAATCGAGGCCAGCCCTGCTGAAGGCGAGTCGTTGCGTGAGCAGATCAAGGGCATGCCCGGCGTCTCGGACGCGGAATATGTCGGTCGCGATCAGGCGCTGGAAGAGTTCCAGCAGCAGTCCGGCCTGGGTGAGGCGCTGAAAGAATTGCCGGAAAACCCGCTGCCGGGCGTGGTTCTGGTCACCCCGAAAGAAGTCGACAAGCCCGCGCTTGAAGCATTACGACAAAAACTTTCCGAGTTGCCGAAGGTACAGCAGGCGCAACTTGATCTAGTCTGGGTCGAGCGTCTGGCAGCCATCCTCAAGCTGGGTGACCGTTTTGTCTTCGGTCTGACCGTGCTTTTGGTTTCTGCATTACTTTTGGTGATAGGCAATACCATTCGTCTTCATATTGAAAACCGCCGCACAGAGATAGAAGTGATTAAACTCGTGGGCGGCACTGACAGCTATGTGCGCAGGCCTTTTCTGTATATGGGCGCGCTTTATGGCTTTGGTGCGGGGATTCTTTCCTGGGGTGTATTGGCGTTTGGCCTGAATTGGCTGAACGAGGCGGTGGTGGGACTGGCCGGTTTGTACGGCAGTAATTTTGCGCTGGCCGGCGTGCCAGTTGCCGACGGTCTGTCTCTCTTGCTTGGCGCGGTGCTGTTAGGGTATATCGGTGCATGGATTGCAGTCGCACGCCACCTGAGGGAGCTTGCGCCTAAGTAGTATCATTTTGCTCGTATTGACCTTTCAGCGTTTATGGGAACTTGTCTTTCGGTTTCCGGTCAATTTTCGCAGTGCAGAACTGCACGAGTTATGTAAGTCGGAGGTTTTTTCGTATGACCAATTCTTTGCAACCTGCATATGCTCTGGTCCCGGGTGCGAACCTGGAGGCCTATGTGCACACCGTGAACAGCATTCCATTGCTGACGCCGGAGCAGGAGCGTGAACTGGCCGAGAGTCTCTATTATGAGCAGGATTTGGGGGCGGCTCGGCAGATGGTGCTCGCCCACCTGCGTTTTGTTGTACATATCGCCCGTAGCTATTCCGGCTACGGTCTGGCTCAGGCTGACCTGATCCAGGAAGGTAACGTCGGCCTGATGAAAGCCGTGAAGCGCTTCAACCCGGAAATGGGTGTGCGTCTGGTTTCGTTCGCCGTGCACTGGATCAAGGCAGAAATTCACGAGTTCATCCTGCGCAACTGGCGCATTGTGAAAGTCGCGACCACCAAGGCCCAGCGCAAACTGTTCTTCAATCTGCGCAGCCAGAAGAAGCGTCTGGCGTGGCTGAACAACGAGGAAGTCCACCGTGTGGCGGAAAGCCTAGGTGTAGAGCCGCGGGAAGTGCGCGAGATGGAAAGTCGCCTGACCGGCCATGACATGGCCTTCGACCCGGCCGCAGAAGCGGACGACGACAGCGCATTCCAGTCGCCGGCCAACTATCTGGAAGACCACCGGTACGACCCGGCCCGTCAACTGGAAGATGCCGACTGGAGTGACAACTCCAACCACAACCTGCACGAAGCGCTGGAAGTGCTGGACGACCGCAGCCGTGACATCCTCTACCAGCGCTGGTTGGCGGAAGAGAAAGCCACGCTGCACGACCTGGCGCAGAAGTACAACGTGTCGGCCGAGCGTATTCGTCAGCTCGAGAAGAGCGCGATGAACAAGCTCAAGTTGTCGATCGCCGCTTAACCGGCGCGCAGGCAATAAAAAACGCCCCGATCATTGATCGGGGCGTTTTTGTTTTTAAGATCAAAAGATCGCAGCCTTCGGCAGCTCCTACATGGGAACGCGTACACCTGTAGGAGCTGCCGAAGGCTGCGATCTTTTGATCTTCGGGATCATTGAGCCCAAGGCGCCCGGCGCGAATCGTTGAGTCCGACCAGATAGCTGTCACCACCCAACTGGCTCATCTGCTGCCGAATCCAGCCGGCACGTCGCGAAACATAAGACGTCGGATGGCCCGCACTCCACACCCGTGGATTAGGCAATACAGCGGCCAGATAACTGGCCTGCTGTCGGGACAGCGACTTGGCACTGACACCAAAGTGATGCCGAGCCGCCGCTTCCGCGCCAAACACCCCGTCATCCCACTCGACGCTGTTCAAATACACTTCAAGAATCCGCTGCTTAGGCCAGAGCACTTCGATCAGCCCGGTGAACCAGGCTTCCAGTCCTTTGCGCAGCCAGCTGCGGCCGGACCACAGAAAGAGGTTTTTCGAGACTTGCTGGCTCAACGTGCTGGCTCCGCGAATCGATCCGCCCAGCTCGTTGTGAGCCAATGCGGCCTGAATCGCGCCGAAGTCAAAACCCCAATGCTCCGGGAATTTCTGATCCTCACCCGCAATCACTGCGACTTTCAAATCGTCGGAGATTTCATCCCAGGGTTTCCAGGTGCGTTGCAGGTCAATCGGCTCGCCGTCGAACCAGGATTCGACCTTGCGCTCGACCATCAGCGCCGTCCCCGGAGGTGGAACCACGCGGAAAATCAGAACCAGCAATACGCTGCCGCCCGCGAACCAGAGCAGGGCTTTCGTGAAACGACGGAAAATTAAACGCAGCATAGAGATGGCTTGGCCGAACCCGTTGAGCGGGCCATTATACAGACCCTGTTGATCGAGTCTGACTGGAGTTCTTCATGCTGCGTGGCTTTCTGATGCTGGCCGCTTTTTTCGGCTTCACTGGCGTTGCCCTTGGCGCGTTCGCCGCTCACGGCTTGAAAGCCCGTCTGACACCTGAGTACCTGGCGATTTTCCACACCGGCGTTACCTACCAACTGGTACACACCCTGGCATTGTTCGGCGTAGCGCTGCTGGCCACGCAGATTCCCGGTCGTTTGATCACCTGGGCTGGCGCCTCCTTTGCCATCGGCATTCTGCTGTTTTCCGGCAGCCTGTATGTGTTGACCATGACCGGCATCAGCAAGCTCGGGATCATCACGCCCTTTGGCGGCCTGGCATTCTTGATCGGCTGGTTCTGCCTGGGCCTTGCCGCCTGGCGACTGACGTGACCCTGTAGCAGCGAGCTTGCTCGCGAAAAACGTCAGGGCACCGCGTTCAAGCGGCAAGTACGCGTTATCGTTGACGTCCATCGCGAGCAAGCTCGCTCCTACAAGGTTCTTGATCGACATGACGAATGGCTTGGGTCGCCAAGACTGATCGGGCTAGAATGCCAGCCCCTAAAAATGATGGCGGCATTCGGTATGCGCATTCAGTTGAACGGCGAATCCCTTGAACTGCCCGACGGTGAAACCGTTGCGGCCCTGCTGACCCGTCTGGACCTGACCGGACGCCGTGTGGCGGTCGAACTCAATCTGGATATCGTCCCGCGCAGCCAGCACGCTGAAACCACGCTGAACGACGGTGATTCGGTCGAAGTGGTGCACGCCATCGGCGGCGGCTAGCCGCGCGTGCCGAGTGGGCACAGAATTATTCTGCAAGAACCTCACCCCTACAGAGGATTTCCCATGAGCATCGTTCGTAGCGACAAGCCCTTCGTTCTGGCCGGTCGTACCTACCAGTCGCGTTTGCTGGTAGGCACTGGCAAGTACCGCGACATGGAAGAAACCCGCCTGGCCATCGAAGCCTCGGGTGCCGAGATCGTCACATTCGCCGTGCGCCGCACCAACCTCGGCCAGAACCCGGGCGAACCGAACCTGCTCGAAGTCCTGTCGCCGGATCGCTACACCTTCCTGCCTAACACCGCCGGTTGCTTCGACGCTACCGAGGCTGTGCGCACCTGCCGTCTGGCCCGTGAGCTGCTCGGCGGCCACAACCTGGTGAAGCTGGAAGTGCTGGCGGATCAGAAAACCCTGTTCCCCAACGTGATCGAAACCCTCAAGGCCGCCGAAGTGCTGGTCAAGGAAGGCTTCGACGTAATGGTCTACACCAGCGACGACCCGATCATCGCCCGTCAACTGGCGGAAATCGGCGTTATCGCGGTGATGCCGCTGGCCGGTCTGATCGGCACGGGCCTGGGGATCTGCAACCCGTACAACCTGCAGATCATCCTCGAAGAAGCGAAAATCCCTGTGCTGGTGGACGCCGGTGTCGGTACCGCTTCCGACGCCACCATCGCCATGGAGCTGGGTTGCGAAGCGGTGCTGATGAACTCGGCCATCGCCCATGCCCAGCAGCCGATCATGATGGCTGAAGCCATGAAACACGCCATCGTTGCAGGTCGCTTGGCCTACCTCGCCGGCCGCATGCCGAAAAAACTCTATGCCAGCGCCTCCTCGCCGCTGGATGGTCTGATCAAGTAAGAGCCATTGATGACTGAATCAAACGACACGCCTATGACGCCTGCAGAAGGCGACGAGCGCCAACACCGCCGCATCAAGAGTTTCGTGATGCGCGCCGGGCGCATGACCGAAGGCCAGCAAAAAGGTCTGGAGCAGGGCTCGCCGCTGTTCGTGCTGCCATTGGCCGATGCGCCGGTGGACTTCGACCAGGTGTTCGGTCGCTCTGCACCGCGCTCGCTGGAGATCGGCTTCGGCATGGGCCATTCGCTGCTGGAAATGGCTGCGGCCTCGCCGGAACAGGATTTCATTGGTGTTGAGGTTCACCGTCCGGGTGTCGGCGCGCTGCTCAATGGCGTGCTGACTCAGGGCCTGACCAACCTGCGTGTCTACGATTGCGACGCTATCGAGGTGCTCAACCGCTGTGTGGCCGATAACAGCCTCGATCGTCTGATGCTGTTTTTCCCGGACCCATGGCACAAGAGCCGTCACCACAAGCGTCGTATCGTTCAGGCGTCGTTCGCTGAGCTGGTGCGCAGCAAGTTGAAGGTCGGCGGTGTGCTGCACATGGCCACCGACTGGGAACCCTACGCCGAGTACATGCTGGAAGTGATGAACGTCGCCCCGGGTTATCGCAACCTGGCCGAAGACGGCAAATGCGTGCCGCGCCCGACCGAGCGCCCGATCACCAAGTTCGAACGCCGCGGCGAACGTCTTGGGCATGGCGTGTGGGACTTGAAGTTCGAAAAACAGTCCTGAACCCTGTGGGAGCGAGCTTGCTCGCGAAGGCGGCGTATCAGTCGACATTAATACCGACTGATACGCCGCCTTCGCGAGCAAGCCCGCTCCCACATTTGATTTGTGGTGGCTTCGAAATTCAGCGGCGGTCGGCTACTACGCCGATAAGCACCAGCACCACCAACAACACTGGCGCCAGGCTGTAGTTGTTGAACTGGCTCAGGCCTTTGATGATCCACGGCGTGGCGTAAATCAGCGCCACGCCGCTGCCGACCATGCACACCAGGGCCATCAGCGGGACGCGTAAGGCGCCGGCGATGCTGCCCAGGCGTTGGTCGACCCAGCCTTTGATGTCCGCGCCGAACAGCACCAGCAGGCAGCCTACCAGCGCCAGAGAGATTTCCGACAGGTTGCTGCGGCTCCAGCGGGACACGGTGGCGAGCAGGTCGAGTATCAAATCCATTCGTTTTCCCTTAAGGCTGAAATCAGCTCAGAAATTTTTGCAGCAAATCATTGAGAAACAGTTGTCCGCGCTCGGTGGCCGCCAGACGTGACGGTTCGACCTGCAACAAGCCACTTTGTTCGGCGTCGAGGCGGCCTTCGGCCAGGCTTTCCAGGGGCAGCCCGGTGCGCTCCGGATACAGTCGCGATTCGACGCCTTCGGTCAGGCGCAACGCATTCATCAGGAATTCGAACGGCAGTTCTTCATTGGTCAGCGCTTTCTCGCCAGCCTTGAAGCTTTTGGCCGGGTTCAGATAGTCCTTCGGCAAGCGCGTCTTCCAGGTGCGCACGATTCGCCCGTCTGGATGACTGAGCTTGCCGTGGGCACCGGCGCCGATGCCGATGAAGTCGCCGAAGCTCCAGTAATTGAGGTTATGCCGCGCCGGACGACCGGGCTGGGCATAGGCCGAGACTTCATATTGCGCGTAACCGTGCTCGGCGAGCAGCGCCTGGCCGGCTTCCTGAATGTCCCATAGCGTGTCGTCTTCCGGCAGCGTTGGCGGCTGGTTCCAGAACACCGTATTGGGCTCAAGCGTCAGTTGGTACCAGGACAAATGCGTTGGCTTCAGGGCGATGGCCTGGCGCAGGTCGCTCAGCGCATCGTCGAGCGACTGATCGGGCAAACCGTGCATCAAGTCCAGGTTGAAGTTATCAAACCCGGCCTGACGCGCCATGCCGGCGGCACACACCGCTTCATCACCATTGTGAATGCGCCCCAACGCCTTGAGTTTCTCTTCCTGAAAACTCTGGATGCCAATCGACAGGCGATTGATGCCCAGTGCGCGATAGGCGAGGAATTTCTCCTGCTCGAAGGTTCCGGGATTGGCTTCCAGGGTGATTTCGATGTCGCTGGCAAATGGAATGCGTTGCTCGACGCCCTTGAGCAAGCGGCCCAATGCCTCGGCGCTGAACAGACTGGGCGTGCCACCGCCAAAGAAAATCGAGCTCAGCTCACGGCCATAGACGGCGTGCAGGTCTTGATCGAGATCGGCCAGCAGCGCGTCCACATACTCTTCTTCCGGCAGCACCGGGCTGGCGGTGTGGGAGTTGAAGTCGCAATAAGGGCATTTGCGCACGCACCACGGGATGTGGATGTACAACGCCAGGGGCGGCAGCACGGGGAGCGCGGCCCGAGGCGATTGTGCGGCACCGCCGAAGATCAGCGGTGACGCGGACGATTCACGGGTCATTTCAAGCCCAGACGCTGGCGCAGCAGATCCATTGCACGGGCGCGGTGACTGATGAGGTTCTTGTCGCTCGGGCTCAGCTCGGCGCTGGAGCAATCGCGCTCCGGCACCCAGAACAGGGGATCGTAGCCGAAACCATGCTCACCGCTGGCCGCTGGCAAGATACGCCCGTGCCACAAGCCTTCACACAGGAACGGCAGCGGATCGTCGGCATGCCGCACCAGCGCCAGCACACAGACGAACTGCGCGCCGCGCTCGGCTTCAGGTACATCCTTCAAGGCCTCGAGCAGTTTGGCGTTGTTGGCCGCATCGCCTTTGCCATCCGCGTAACGAGCCGAGTAGATCCCTGGCGCACCGCCCAGGAAGTCCACGGCCAGCCCGGAATCGTCGGCCAATGCCGGCAGGCCGGAAATGCGCGCGGCATTTCGGGCCTTGAGGATGGCGTTCTCGACGAATGACAGGCCGGTTTCTTCAGGCTCGACACTGCTGAACTCGCCGATCGAGCGCAGTTGCACCGATTCGCCGAGCATGGCCTGGAGTTCCTTGAGTTTGCCGGCGTTGTGGCTGGCCAGTACGAGTTGCGTGAAATTGATCATTCGCCGGGGAAGAGCTCTTGGTTGAAATTGATGGTGTTGATTTTGTCGCCATTCTGCACCTTGATCTCAAAGGTGCGGATTTCCTGCTGGTCCACCGGGTATTGCGCGATGTAGTAGATCGCGCCTTGTTCGGTAATTTGCTTGAATTTCAGTGGCACGGTCTGGCTGGTCAGGTCTTTGACCGAGCCGCTCACTTGCGCCATCAGCGGCTTGCCTTCCTGGATCACCGAGACGTTGATCACGCCCTGATTCTTGCTGCGAACCAGCTCCGCCGCTTTGGCGATGTCCGGTGTCAGGAAGGTGGAGTTGAAGGTGTTGTAGTGCACCGTCACATCGCCAAAGGTCTCCTGGCGCTCGCCCTTGATGGCGTCAGCGGCCATGGCGGTGACGCTCAGGCAGGCAGTAAGTAAAAACAGCGCTAGACGACCCATGATCGTTCTCCTCGAAGTGTCGTGGTTCAGACCGCGACCTTGTGGTCTTGCAGCCCCGGGCTGCTGACGCGGTAAATACCGATTTCACCTAATAGATTAGGCCATAGCTTACTGGCCCACCCGTGGCGGTGCTGTTGATCCACGGCAAGCCGATCAATGACCTTGGCTTCACGTTCGCGGCACAGTTCTTCAAAGTCGCCGAAGGTGCAGAAGTGGATGTTCGGCGTGTTGTACCAGGTGTACGGCAGAAAATCGGACACCGGCATCCGGCCCTTGCTCGCCAGGTACCAGCGGCAGCGCCAATGACCGAAGTTGGGGAAGGTGATGATGCACTGGCGACCTACGCGCAGCATTTCGTCGAGGATCTTGTCCGGGTAGTGCACCGCTTGCAGCGCCTGGGTCATGACCACGATGTCGAAACTGTTGCTGGCAAAGTTGCCCAGGCCCTTGTCCAGGTCCTGCTCAATGACGTTGACGCCCTTGGCCACGCACTCGGCAATGTTGTCCGGGTCGTTTTCCAGGCCATAGCCCGTGACTTGCTTGTTGTCGCGCAGCCAGGTCAGCAACTCGCCATCACCGCAACCGAGGTCGAGCACGCGGCTGCCGGCGGGGATCCATTCCTGGATGATTTCCAGATCAGCTCTCATGGCTTTCTCACAACGTAATACGGTTCATGTAGTGACTGAACGCCTGCAAGTAGCGCGGGATCGGAATCAGGAAGGCGTCGTGGCCTTGCGGAGCATCGATCTCGAGGTAGCAAACGTCTTTCTTGGCCGCCATCAGCGCGTCCACCAGTTCCCGCGAGCGGGCAGGGGAGAAGCGCCAGTCGGTGGTGAAGGACATCACGCAGAACTTGGCCTGGACATTGGCGAAGGTTTTTGCCAGGTCGTCGTCGAAGTTCGCCGCCGGGTCGAAGTAGTCCAGCGCCTTGGTCATCAGCAGGTACGTGTTGGCATCGAAACGTCCGGAGAACTCTTCGCCCTGATAACGCAGGTAGCTTTCGACCTGGAACTCGACGCTGTGGAAGTCGTAGTTGAGCTTTTCGCTTTTGAGTCCGCGGCCGAATTTTTCGCCCATCGAGTCATCGGACAGGTAGGTGATGTGCCCGACCATCCGCGCCAGCATCAAACCGCGCTTGGGGATCACGCCGGCTTCCTGGAACGAACCGCCGTGGAACTCGGGGTCGGTGAGGATCGCCTGGCGCGCCACTTCGTTGAACGCGATGTTCTGCGCTGACAGCTTGGGTGCCGAGGCAATGGCCAGGCAGTGGCGAATGCGATCCGGGTAGGTGATGCTCCATTGCATCGCCTGCATGCCCCCGAGACTGCCACCAATCACGGCGGCCCATTGGCTGATGCCGAGTTGGTCAGCCAGGCGCGCCTGGCTGTGGACCCAATCTTCCACGGTCAGCACCGGGAAGTCGGCGCCGAACGGCTTGCCGGTTTCCGGATTGACGCTGCTCGGGCCGGTAGAACCGTTGCAACCGCCGAGGTTGTTCAGGCTGACCACGAAGAACTTGAGGGTGTCGATCGGTTTACCGGGGCCGATGCAGCTGTCCCACCAACCGGGTTTGCGGTCGTCGGGGCTGTGGAAGCCGGCAGCGTGATGGTGGCCGGACAAGGCGTGGCAGATCAGCACGGCGTTGCTCGCCGTGGCGTTCAGCGTTCCGTAGGTCTCGTAAATCAGGTCATAGGCTGGAAGCGAACGGCCACAGGCCAGGGCCAGGGGTTCGCTGAAGTGCGCCATTTGCGGCGTCACCAGACCAACAGAATCGGCGGGAAAGGCAGTTGGCATCGACCCTGCTCTCGTTGAAATGAGGCGTAAGTCTAAAGACCAGTGCCTTTAGCAGCAAGCTAAGGCCCGAGCTGATTTCATTCAGTTAGACCGAGGTGCGCCATTCGCGAGCAAGTCGGATCGCCGCACCGCCGCTCCCACATTGGAATGCATTTCAAATGTGGGAGCGGGCTTGCTCGCGAAGAACGATAACGCAGTCTGCCAGAATTAGATCAGCCCAAACAGCTCCTTCGGCATCAGGGCGTAGTACGCAACGCGCGGAATCAGCCAGCTTTGCAGCAACTGCAGCGCAATGAACGCGAAGATCGGCGAAATGTCGAGGCCGCCCAGGTTTGGAATGAATCGGCGGAACGGTGCGAGTACCGGTTCAGTGATCTGTGTGACCAGTTCTGCGGCCGGGCTGTGGCTGCCCGGGGCGACCCAGGACAGAATCACACTGATGATCATCGCGTAGAACAATACCTTCAAAAACAGCGAGAAGATGCCGATCAGCGCCCACGGCGCCAGGAACAATACGTCGACCTTGTAGCCGCTGAGCAGCAGGATGACCGCGAACAGCGCCATCTGCACGACCAGCGCCAGTACCAGCGATGACATGTCCAGCCCGAACATGCTCGGGATGACCCGGCGCAGTGGCTTGAGTAAAGGTTGGGTGGCTTTTACGGCGAACTGGCAGAGCGGGTTGTAGAAGTTTGCCCGAACCAGTTGCAGGATGAAGCGCAGCAGCACGATCAGCAGGTATAGGCTGCCCAGGGTTTGAATCACGAAAATGGCAGCGTCATTGAGTCCGAGCATCATTGAGTCCTTTGTGAGAGCTGATTAGCGACCGAGTTGCTCAGCCATCTCGGCTGAACGATGTGCAGCGGCGCCGAGTGCTTTTTCTACCAGGGCTTCGAAGCCGCCGGCCTGGAACGACTTGATCGCCGCTTCCGTGGTGCCCGCAGGCGACGTCACGCGACGGCGCAATTCAGCCGCATCGACATCACTGGCCACCGCCATGTGTGCGGCGCCCAAAGCGGTTTGCAGGGTCAGTTGTGCGGCGATGTCTGCGGGCAGGCCGAGCTTCACGCCTGCAGCGGTCATGGCTTCGATCAGCAGGAAGAAGTATGCCGGGCCCGATCCGGAGACGGCCGTCACCGCGTCCAGTTGCTGCTCTTCGGTCAGCCACAATGCAATGCCGACGGCCGACAGCAGTTCTTGCGCTTGCTGGCGTTGATCGGCGTTCACTTCGGCGGTGGCGAACAAACCGCTCACGCCCTGACGTAGCAGCGCGGGGGTGTTGGGCATGCAACGCACGATCGGCTGGGCACCGAGCCAGTTGTTCATGCTGGCGCAGGTGATGCCTGCCGCGATGGAAACCACCAGTTGATTCGGTTTCAGGCTCGGGCGAATCGCTTCGCAGACGGCTTTCATCGCCTGGGGTTTGACGGCAAGCACGACGACGTCAGCGTCCTGGATGGCTTCGGCGTTGTCGGCGAATACGTCGATACCGTGTTCAGCATTCACTTTGGCGCGGGTTTCAGCGCCCGGATCGCTGGCACGAATCTGTGCGGCGTCCAGACCCTTGGCGCGCAGGCCGCCGATGAGGCTGGCGGCCATGTTGCCGGCACCGATAAAGGCAATACGAGTCTTGCTCATGTCAGGTCCTTATAAATAGAAGAGTCGGCCATGGATCAAGGTTGACCGTAGTCGCGGGCGCCAAACAGGGCCGTACCGATACGGACCCAGGTGGCGCCCATGGCGATGGCTGACTCAAGGTCGTGGCTCATGCCCATGGACAGTGTGTCGAGCGGCAGATTGAGGCTCGCTTGCAGACGTTGCACCGCCGAAAAAGCGGCGTCCTGTGCGGCACGATCTTCAGTCGGCTCGGGGATTGCCATCAACCCACGCAATTTGATGCGCGGCAATTCGCTGATGGCGTTGGCCAGTGCTGGCAGGTCGGCCGGGGTGCAGCCGGACTTGCTGGCTTCACCGCTGACGTTGACCTGGATGCAGATGTTCAAGGGCGGCATATCGGCAGGACGTTGTTCGGACAGTCGTTGTGCGATTTTCAAACGATCCACGGAATGCACCCAGGCGAAGTGCTCGGCGATAGCGCGAGTCTTGTTCGACTGAATGGGGCCGATGAAGTGCCAGATCAAGGGCAGGTCGGCCAATTCAAGCTGTTTGCTCAGGGCTTCCTGCAGATAGTTCTCGCCAAAATCGCGCAGCCCCGCGGCGTGGGCTTCACGCAGGGCCTCGGCGGGCTTGGTCTTGCTCACGGCCAGCAGCTGAACGCTGTGTTCGTCGCGGTGGGCGGCGAGGGCAGCGGCGTGGATGCGCGATCTAACCTGAACAATGTTGTCTGCTATCGTGGACATCAAGGGGCGCCAGCGGGTCTGAAGTTGGCCGCATTCTACTGGAATTGAGGAGTGCTATGGATATCACTGAGCTGCTGGCCTTCAGCGCTAAACAGGGCGCGTCCGACTTGCACCTGTCTGCCGGGCTGCCACCGATGATTCGTGTCGATGGTGATGTGCGGCGCATCAACCTGCCGGCCCTGGACCACAAACAGGTTCAGGCGCTCATCTACGACATCATGAACGACCCCCAGCGCGTGGACTTTGAGAAGCATCTGGAAACCGACTTTTCCTTTGATGTGCCCGGCGTAGCGCGCTTTCGGGTTAACGCGTTCAATCAGAATCGCGGTGCCGGCGCGGTGTTCCGGACCATTCCGTCGAAGGTCCTGAGCATGGACGACCTGGGCATGGGGGAAGTGTTTCGCAAAATTACCGATGCCCCCCGTGGTCTGGTGCTGGTCACGGGACCGACCGGCTCCGGCAAGTCCACCACCCTGGCGGCAATGATCGATTACCTGAACAACCATCGCCATCACCACATTCTCACCATCGAAGACCCGATTGAATTCGTCCACGAATCGCGCAAATGCCTGATCAATCAGCGTGAAGTCCACCGCGATACCCGCAGTTTTGCTACAGCCCTGCGCTCGGCCCTGCGGGAAGATCCGGATGTGATCCTGGTGGGGGAGATGCGCGATCTGGAGACCATTCGCCTGGCGCTGACCGCCGCCGAGACTGGTCACCTGGTGTTCGGCACGCTGCACACCACGTCAGCGGCGAAAACCATCGACCGGGTGGTGGATGTATTCCCGGGGGACGAAAAGTCGATGGTGCGTTCAATGCTGTCGGAGTCGTTGCTGGCAGTGGTGTCGCAGACACTGGTCAAGAAAATTGGCGGTGGGCGGATCGCGGCCCACGAAATCATGCTCGGCACGTCGGCGATCCGTAACCTGATCCGTGAAGACAAGGTGGCGCAGATGTACTCATCGATTCAGACCGGTGGGAACCTGGGGATGCAGACGCTGGATATGTGCTTGAAGGAGCTGGTGGCCAAGGGATTGGTCAGTCGCGACCATGCGCGTGAGAAGGCGCGATCACCGGATAACTTCTAAAGCAAAAGATCGCAGCCTGCGGCAGCTCCTACAGGGAAACATATCCCAATGTAGGAGCTGCCGAAGGCTGCGATCTTTTGATCTTGCGTTAAAAAATCAGCGCTGTACGACGCGCATCTGGCCCGGTTCTTTTGGCAGAACCCGCTTGGCAACCACGTAGTGGCTTTCCCAGTACGGTTTCTTCAGGGTGTCGATGCTCACCGACTTGCCACGACGCGGTGCGTGGATGAAGCGGTCGTTGCCCAGGTAAATGGCAACGTGATTGACCCGGCGGCTCTTGATGTTGAAGAAAATCAGGTCGCCTGGTTTCAGATCGTTGCGATCGACTTTCTCGCCATGACCGCTGGCCATCGCGTTGGACGTGCGCGGCAGGTCGAAAGTGGCGTCGTTAAACGCGTATTTCACCAGACCACTGCAATCGAACCCTTTACTTGGGCTGCTGCCGCCCCAACGGTATGGAGTACCGAGGACGTTGACTGCGCGGCTCAACACGTTGCTGCTTTCCTTGGCCGCCATCGGCGGTACAAGTTTGCTGTTGGCTTTGCTCAGGTGAGTCGAATGTTTTGCAGTTTGTTTGTTTTTGCTTGAAGGAGCAGAAACGTGGGATTTTGGGGTGTAACCATTAACGTTTGGAAGACGTTGCTCACGATTGGTGGCGTGGGCGGCCAGTGGCATCAAAAGGCAAATGGTTAGCCATGTCTTGAAAAATGGACGCATTAGGCAAGGCTCATATGGGTTAGCGCGAAACTTTATAACAGCTTTTTTGTCTCTTCCGAGGCCGTTGGTCGATTCAAACGGAGGGCAACGGAACCAAATAAGCGGAAAATTGACGCGATTGTCTGACAGAAGTCAGGTGCTATAAGGCTTTGACGGGGGACAAGCTAACATGTGCCATACGTCGGCAACCTGTAAAAAAGTCACAAAGAATTCAAGAATATTTATCTATCGTGTGAATCGAGGTCCTTCATGAACACCTATCAACAGGCCGGCCCGCATCAAGATACGCACAGCAAAGTGATCGGTTACCTGCTGTGGATTTTCGGTTTCACCGGGGCACACCGCTTTTATTACGGCAAGCCGGTCACCGGGACGATCTGGTTCTTCACGTTCGGTTTGCTGGGCATTGGCTGGCTGATCGACGTGTTTCTGATCCCTGCCATGGACCGTGAAGCGGATCTGCGGTTCACCGCCGGGCCTATCGAATACAACGTGGCGTGGATTCTGCTGACGTTTCTTGGGGTGTTCGGCGTACACCGGATGTATCAGGGGAAATGGATCAGCGGGTTGCTGTACCTGGTGACGGGCGGGTTGTTCTTTGTCGGGGTGCTGTATGACTTCTGGACGCTGAATGATCAGGTGTCGATTCGCAATGCGCAGAGCCGATAATCGAAGATCAAAAGATCGCAGGCTTCGCCAGCTCCTACAGAGGGATATGCGTTTCCCTGTAGGAGCTGCCGCAGGCTGCGATCTTTTTCGGTCTTAAGCCTGGTGACTAATCCGCCCATCCACCAAGGTGTAACGCACCAGTGCCGGCAGGCTATGCCCGATAAACGGGCAGTTCTCGCCCTTGGACAGCCAGGTTTCACCCGCCACGGTCGAAGCCGCCGGGTCGAACAGCACGATGTCCGCCGGGCCTCCGACGGCCAACTTGCCGGCCGGCAGGCGCAACGCCTCTGCAGGTCCGGTACTCAGCCGCGCCAGCAGCGTCGGCAGATCCAGCAAACCATCCTCGACCAAGGTCATTGCCAGCGGCAGCAACAATTCAACGCTGCTGATGCCCGGCTCGGTCGCCCCGAACGGCGCCAGTTTGGCATCGCGCTCGTGGGGTTGGTGATGACTGGAAATCGCCGAAATCACACCCGACTTCACCGCCTCACGCAAGCCATCGCGGTCGGCGCGGGTGCGCAACGGTGGCTGCACGTGATACAGGCTGTTGAAGTCGATCAGTGCTTCGTCGGTCAGGATCAGCTGGTACAGCGCCACATCGGCGGTCACCGGCAGTCCACGCGCCTGGGCCTGAGCGATCAAGGCCACGCCGCGAGCGCTGGTGAGCTGACTGAAATGCGCGCGCACGCCACTTTGCTCGACCAGCAGCAGATCCCGGGCCAGGGCTACGGTCTCGGCGGTTTCCGGAATGCCCGGCAAACCGAGGAAACTGGCGGTCGGGCCTTCATGCGCCAGGCCACCCTCGGCCAGATCATGGTCCTGAGAGTTGAAAATCACCGTCAGGTCGAACGTCGCCGCGTATTCCAGCGCCCGGCACAGCGTGCGGGTGTTGCGGAAGCTCTCCAGGCCGTTGCCGAAGGCCACGCAGCCAGCATCGCGCAGCGCGACCAGTTCGGCCAGCTGTTCGCCGTCCAGGCCTTTGCTCAGGGCGCCAATCGGGAAGACTTTGGCGTTGCCGGCCTCGCGGGCGCGGTCGAGGATCAGTTCGGCCACGGCCGAGGTGTCCAGCACCGGTTTGGTTTTCGGCGGGCAGCACAGGCTGGTGACACCACCGGCCGCAGCGGCGCGGGTTTCGCTGACGATTGAGCCTTTGCGGCTGTAACCCGGTTCGCGCAGGGCGACGTTCAGGTCAACCAGGCCAGGGGCGGCGACGAGGCCGTGGGCGTCGAGAGTGTCGACGGGCACAAAACCGGCTGGCGCCGCACCCAGGGCAACGATCTTGCAGGCTTCAATATGAATGTCGGTAACTTTATCCAGGCCAGTGGCTGGATCGATGACGCGGGCGCCGAGGATGCTGAGCTTCACTGGGCGTTCTCCTGCTCGAATTGGCGCTGGGCAGTCTGCCCGCTCATGGCCATGGACAGCACAGCCATACGAATGGCGATGCCGTAGGTTACTTGGTTGAGAATCACCGAGTGCGGACCGTCGGCCACCGCCGACTCAATTTCCACCCCGCGGTTGATCGGCCCCGGGTGCATGACGATGCAATCCGGTTTGGCCCCGGCCAGGCGCGCAGTGGTCAGGCCGAACAGGCGGTAGAACTCGCCCTCGCTCGGCAGCAGGCCACCGGCCATGCGCTCGCGTTGCAGGCGCAGCATGATCACCACGTCGACGTCTTTCAGGCCTTCGGTCATGTCGGTGTAGACCTTCACGCCGTATTGCTCGATACCGATCGGCAGCAGGGTTTTCGGCGCGATCACGCGGATATCCGGGCAGCCGAGGGTTTTCAGCGCCAGCATGTTCGAGCGTGCGACCCGCGAGTGCAGGATGTCACCGACGATGGCCACCGAGAGGTTTTCGAAGCCGCCCTTGTGCCGGCGGATGGTGAGCATGTCGAGCATGCCTTGAGTCGGGTGGGCGTGACGGCCGTCGCCGCCGTTGATGATCGCCACTTGCGGGCACACATGTTCGGCGATGAAGTGCGCGGCGCCAGAATCACCGTGGCGCACGACAAACATGTCGGCGGCCATCGCTTCGAGGTTGCGCAGGGTATCGAGCAGGGTTTCGCCCTTGCTCGCCGACGACGTGGACACGTTCAAGGTGATCACGTCAGCCGAGAGCCGCTGAGCGGCCAGTTCGAAGGTGGTGCGGGTGCGGGTGGAGTTCTCGAAGAACACGTTGCACACGGTCTTGCCGCGCAGCAACGGGACTTTCTTCACCGCTCGGGCGCCGACTTCAAGGAACGAGTCGGCGGTATCGAGGATTTCCGTCAGCAACTCGCGGCGCAAGCCGTCGAGCGAGAGGAAGTGGCGCAGCTGGCCCTGATCATTGAGCTGCAGCGGGCGCTTGGTTTCTAGAGGCGTCATCGCGAAGGGGACTCTCAATAGGGCGAATTAAAGGGCGAGGTCTTGCAGTTCGAGCGCAAGCTCCGGGCCGGACAACTTCACGCGCTCGTGGGCGGCGAGGGCCAGGGTTGCACCGACCACATTCGGACGGATCGGCAGTTCACCGGCGTCCAGGTCCAGCAGGCAGACCAGCGTCACGCTGGCCGGTCGACCGTAGTCGAAGAGTTCGTTCATGGCCGCGCGGATGGTCCGGCCGCTCATCAACACGTCGTCGATCAGCACCAGGTGCTGGCCTTCGATCTCGAACGGCAGGGCCGACGGGCGGACTTGCGGGTGCAGGCCGTTCTGGCTGAAGTCGTCGCGGTAGAAGGAAACGTCCAGCGTCCCCAGTGGCGAGTCGCTGCCCAGTTCATCGAGCAACGCCTGGGCGACCCAGACGCCGCCGGTACGGATACCGATGTAGCGCGGTTCGCTGATGCCACGGTGTTCCAGGTGTGCCTTGAGACGGATTGCCATCTGGCTGATCAGTTCGGCGGGATTGGGCAGGCTCATGGTTGCTCCTTCTTGGGCCCGAGCCGGGTATCGCTGCGTTTGGCTCGGGTTGTAGCTAAGAGAGACGTGATGACGGCTCTTCAGGATTCGAACAGTGCGGTGTTTTCGTCGAGCCAGCCTTGCAGCAGCAGGGCGGCGGCGATGGCATCGACCGGGTTGTCGCGGTAACTGCCCTTTTGCCCGCCACGATCCCGTCGTTCGCCTTTGGCCTCGAAGGTCGTCAGGCGTTCATCGTGGGTATAGAAAGGCAAGTTGTAGCGGCCGTTGAGGCGGCGGGCGAACTTTTCGGCCCGCAGGCACATGTCGCTGGGCGTACCGTCCATGTTCAGTGGCAGACCGACCACCACGGCATCGGGTTTCCACTCTTTAATGAGGGCTTCGACCTGGTTCCAGTCCGGAATGCCGTTTTGTGCCTTCAAGGTGCACAGCTCGCGGGCCTGGCCGGTAATCACCTGGCCGACCGCGACGCCGATCTGTTTGGTGCCGTAGTCGAATCCCAGAATCAGCCGCAGGGCCATCAGGCGTGCCCCGCCTGGCTGGTGAGCAGGCTTAGATTGATGCCCAGGTGTTTGGCCGCCGCTTCCAGGCGCAGTTCGCTGCTGGTGTTGAACAGGATGTCGGCGTCGAACGGGCAGGTGAGCCAGGCGTTGTCAGCCAGTTCGGCCTCAAGCTGCCCGGCTTCCCAGCCCGCGTAGCCGAGGATAATCAGGCTTTTCGCCGGACCAACGCCGTCGGCGATGGCGAACAGCACATCCTGGGAGGTCGATAGCGACAGTTCGCCTTCCAGATCAACGGTTGCCTGATAGTGCTGGCCTGAAGGGTGCAGGACAAAACCGCGATCAGTCTGCACCGGGCCGCCGATGAAAATCGGCACATGCTGGCAGAGCACCGGTGGTTCGACGTCGGGGCGCAATTGCTCGAGGATGTCGGCCAGATTGAGGTCCTGCGCACGGTTGACTACCAGCCCCATGGCACCATTGGCCGTGTGCTCGACGATGTAGGTCAAGGTGTGCGCAAAGTTCGGGTCGACCATGTGAGGCATGGCGATCAGGAAGTGATGCTTGAGGTAGCTGGGGCTGACGTTCTTCATGAGCGCTAGTGTGGCGTTGGAGGGGCGAACTGACAAGCTGGGGATGTGCAGGAAATGCCGCAAATCTGTAGGAGCAGCCGGTCGACGCTCGATTGCTCGCGATGGTCGTCAACGATAACGCTGCAAACCTGACACTCCGCGGTGTTCTCGGGTTTTTCGCGAGCAAGCTCGCTCCTACAAGGGTCTTGCGGTGTCAGTTGCTGGAAAGTTTATCCCCGCGCGCAAATTTCCAGGTCCGGATGATTTCCAGTCGGTCGACGTCTGACAGGTCCCCGGTAAAGGGTGAAAATGGCGCGGCCAGGCGCACGATGCGCTGGGCGGCCTGGTCGAGCAACGGCTGGCCGGAGGATTCCAGTACCAGCACTTCATAGAGCGAACCGTCGCTGTTGATCGAGACCATCAGGCGCAAATTGCCGTAGATCTGCTGGCGCCGTGCTTCGTCGGGGTAATTGAGATTACCGATCCGTTCAACCTTCTTGCGCCACTCATCCTTGTACCAGGCACCCTTGTCGCGCATGGTCGATGCTGCGCTCAGGCGATGGATGCGCGGGCGCTTGGCGTACAGCTGTTGTTCGTTGGCCAGTTCCGCTTCCAGGCTGGCAATGTCGCTGGACAGCTGCGAGCTGTCGAACGTCGGCGCCGCCACCGCAGGTTTGGTTTCAGTCTTGGGTTCCTGGTTTTTGGCGGGGGCTTTTTTCGGCTTCGGCGCCACGGTGGTCACGGCTGCCTTGGGCGGCGCTTCCTGTACTTCAGGCTTGGCGGCGGGCGGTGGCGTGACTTGCTGCACCTTGTTGTCCTGGAAGGGCGCGACCTCGGTCGTCTTCGGGATCGCCTTTTTATCCAGCGTGCCGCTGCCTTCCTGATTTTCCTGCGCGAGGAAGTCAGCTTTCGCAGGCTTTTTTTCGCTTTTGAAGGTGGCGAGGGTGATTTCCAGGGTTCTGCTGATCTGCTTGGGTTCGACCATCGTAAAGCCGACGCCCAACAGCAAGGCCAGGTGAATCAACGCCGCGAGAAACAGGGTAAAACCGAGGCGATCGGCCGGGCGCACGCCACGGTGGGCGAGTTCAGCGGGCAGATCGGACGGGAGCGTCATGACAAGAAAACCAACATCGCGTTTTTCACAGGCCGCGCATGATAACGCAATGTTGGTCGCATCTTGGCTGTTCTATATCAACGAGCCTTGAGCTTCTGATCGATGGCATCCATCAGCATCCCGCCGATATCGGTGCCAAACGCGTTATCAATTTCGCGAATGCACGTCGGGCTGGTGACGTTGATTTCCGTCAGGTGCTCGCCGATCACGTCAAGCCCCACGAACAGCAGGCCTTTCTCGCGCAGGGTCGGGCCGACTTGGGCGGCGATCCAGCGATCCTTGTCGGTCAGCGGACGGGCTTCACCACGGCCACCGGCCGCGAGGTTGCCACGGGTTTCGCCAGCAGCGGGAATCCGCGCCAGGCAGTAATCCACCGGCTCGCCGTCGATCATCAGGATGCGTTTGTCGCCATCGACGATAGCGGGCAGATAGCCCTGGATCATGATCTGCTGCTTGCCATGCAAAGTCAGGGTTTCGAGGATCACCGACAGGTTCGGGTGGCCGGCGGTGTGACGGAAGATCGATGAGCCGCCCATGCCGTCCAGCGGCTTGAGGATCACGTCGCCGTGGTGATCGGCGAATTCACGCAGGACGTCCGGGCGACGGCTGACGATGGTCGGCGGCGTGCACTGCGGGAACAGCGTGGCGAACAGCTTTTCGTTGCAGTCACGCAGGCTCTGCGGCTTGTTGACCACCAGCACGCCGGCGCGCTCGGCCTGCTCCAACAGGTAAGTGGAGTAGACGAATTCCATGTCGAACGGCGGATCCTTGCGCATCAGGATCACGTCCAGATCGCTCAGCAGCGCGTCAGTCTCGGCTTCCAGTTCGAACCATTTCTGCGGGTCGGCGAAGACTTTCAACGGCCGCATCCGCGCCCGCGCTTCACCTTCAGCCTGGTACAAATCGCTCTGTTCCATATAGAACAGTTCCCAGCCGCGCTTCTGTGCAGCCAGCAACATGGCCAGCGAGCTATCCTTTTTATAGGAAATGCCGGCAATAGGATCCATGACAATCCCGACGCGAACGCTCATGGGTTTTTCCTCGAAATTTGGGGGCTAATGTCGATCTCCTGTAGGAGCGAGCTTGCTCGCGATGGACCTGAGAGCACCGCGCTTATCCAGCCAGCACGCGTCATCGTTAACGATCATCGCGAGCAAGCTCGCTCCCACAAAGGATCAGTCCAAAAGGACCGTATAAAAGTGGCGTCAGAGTGGCGCTGAGTGTGTTCCCGGTCAAGGAAAAACCCACGTCAAGGTCGGCTGATAGATTGGATTTGGAGACTGTGCTAAAAAGGCTGCCATGCCGTGCTGGCCCTTGAGCATCAAGGGTTTCGAGCCCCTGGTAACCGGAAAACGGACAAATTGATTCGCAAAGGCGACGGTAGAGCCACTATGGAACAGCATTCCAGCGCCTTGAAGGTCATGGTGATCGACGATTCGAAGACGATTCGCCGCACCGCCGAAACGCTGTTGAAGAATGTAGGGTGTGAGGTCATCACGGCCATCGACGGTTTCGATGCCCTGGCCAAGATTGCCGACAATCACCCGGGCATCATCTTTGTCGACATCATGATGCCGCGTCTGGATGGCTATCAGACCTGCGCTTTAATCAAGAACAACAGTGCGTTCAAGTCCACGCCAGTGATTATGCTGTCGTCCAAGGACGGGCTGTTCGACAAGGCCAAGGGGCGCATCGTCGGCTCCGACCAGTTTTTGACCAAGCCTTTCAGCAAGGAAGAGCTGCTGAACGCGATCCAGGCCCATGTACCGGGCTTCGCCGCCGTTTTGCCGCAGTAGGACACGCACAGTGACGCTCGGCCAGCGGGCCCGGCGTCGACAAGAATGGGGAAGACCATGGCACGTATTCTGATCGTCGATGATTCGCCGACCGAAATGTACAAACTGACCGGCATGCTCGAAAAGCACGGCCATGAAGTGTTGAAAGCCGAAAACGGTGCCGACGGCGTGGCACTGGCCCGCCAGGAAAAACCCGATGCGGTGCTGATGGACATCGTCATGCCCGGCCTCAATGGTTTCCAGGCGACCCGTCAGCTGACCAAAGACCCGGACACCGGGCACATCCCGGTGATCATCATTACCACCAAGGATCAGGAAACCGACAAGGTCTGGGGCACACGCCAGGGCGCCAAGGACTACCTGACCAAGCCGGTCGATGAAGAGACGCTGATCAAAACCCTGAACAACGTGCTGGCCGGTTGATCATTCGGCCATGACGGAGTCGCTGACTGCCTTCGAACTGCTGTTGCAGATCGACCAGCGCTGCCGTTTGCTGGCGGCGGATTTACCGTCCCAGCCGACCCGGCAGGACAGCTGGAGCGGCATCGGCTTCCGTTTGGGTGAACACTGGTACGTCGCGCCGATGGGCGAAGTCAGCGAAGTGTTGCACGAGCCGCGGTTCACTCAGTTGCCGGGGGTAAAACCCTGGATCAAAGGTGTGGCCAATCTGCGCGGACGGTTGCTGCCAATCCTGGATTTATGCGCTTTCTTCGGCCATGAACTCTCGACACTGCGCAAGCAGCGGCGGGTGTTGGTGGTGGAGCATCAAGACGTGTTTGCGGGGTTGATGGTCGATGAAGTCTTCGGCCTCCAGCACTTTGCGCAAGACAGCCTTGAACCGATAGAGACCTTGAGCGGCCCGATTGCACCGTTCATCAAAGGCCGGTTTCAGCGCGAGCAGACCTGGCAGGTGTTCAGCCCGTTTGCGTTGGCGCAATCGCAGAGCTTTATGAACGTAGCGCTGTAAACGCGGACCCTTTGTAGGAGCGAGCTTGCTCGCGATGGTGTGTCAGTCGACATCAATTTAGCTGACACACCTTCGCGAGCAAGCTCGCTCCTACAAGGGGGCTCGGCGAGGTTCACAGGTGTTGGTTAACAGGCGAGGACCGATGATAAAAACAAAAACAGGCAATCCAGAAGGGTCGCGCAGCCGGTCGCAGATCATCGTGCTGTTCATCGCGCTGATCGTCTTCATCATGCTGCTGTTTGCCAACTTCGCTTACCTCAACACCCAAGCCACGTACGACAAACAGTACATCGGTCACGCCGGCGAGTTGCGCGTGCTGTCCCAGCGCATTGCCAAAAACGCCACCGAAGCCGCCGCCGGCAAGGCGGCTGCGTTCAAGTTGTTGAGCGAGGCGCGAAATGACTTCGCCCAGCGCTGGGGTTACTTGAAGAAGGGCGACCCCACCACCGGCCTGCCACCGGCGCCGTCCACCGTGCGCCCGGAAATGCGCGCCGTTCAGCAGGATTGGGAGCGCCTGCTGAAAAACACCGACGCCATCCTCTCCAGCGAACAGACCGTTTTGTCACTGCATCAAGTCGCTGCGACCCTGGCCGAAACCGTGCCACAGTTGCAGGTCGAGTACGAAAAGGTCGTCGAGATCCTCCTGCAACGCGGCGCGCCTGCCGCCCAGGTCGCGATGGCCCAGCGTCAGTCGCTGTTGGCCGAGCGCATCCTGGGGGCGGTGAACACCGTGTTGTCCGGCGACGAAAACTCGCAACAGGCCGCCGACGCCTTTGGTCGAGATGCCGCGCGTTTCGGCCAAGTGCTCAATGGCATGCTTCAGGGCAATCCGACACTGAAAATCAGCCAGGTCGAAGACCGCGATGCTCGCGCCCGTTTGACCGAGATTGCCGAGCTGTTCGAATTCGTTTCCGGCTCGGTGGATGAAATCCTCGAAACCTCGCCGGAGCTGTTCAAGGTCCGTGAATCGGCCAGCAACATTTTCACCCTGTCGCAAACCCTGCTCGACGAAGCCTCGCACCTGGCCACCGGTTTCGAAAACCTCGCCGGCGGGCGCAACATCGACACCATTGGTGGCTATGTGCTGGGCCTGCTGGCGCTGATGTCGATCATCCTCATCGGTCTGGTGATGGTTCGGGAAACCAACCGACAGCTGCGCGAAACCGCCGAGAAAAACGAGCGCAACCAGAACGCGATCATGCGCCTGCTCGACGAAATCGAAGACCTGGCGGATGGCGATCTGACCGTGACCGCCTCGGTGACCGAAGACTTCACCGGGACCATCGCCGACTCAATCAACTATTCCGTGGACCAGTTGCGCGATCTGGTGGCGACCATCAACCTCACCGCCGGCCAGGTTGCCGCTGCCGTGCAGGAAACCCAGGCCACCGCCATGCACCTGGCGCAGGCCTCGGAACATCAGGCCCAACAGATCAGCGAAGCCTCTACTGCGATCAACGACATGGCCCAGTCCATTGACCAGGTCTCGGCCAACGCCGCTGAATCCTCCGCGGTGGCGGAGCGCTCGGTGGAAATCGCCAACAAAGGCAACGAGGTGGTGCACAACACCATCCACGGCATGGATAACATCCGTGAGCAGATTCAGGACACCGCCAAACGCATCAAGCGTCTGGGCGAGTCTTCTCAGGAAATCGGCGACATTGTCAGCCTGATCGATGACATTGCCGATCAAACCAACATCCTCGCGCTCAACGCGGCGATCCAGGCCTCGATGGCCGGTGACGCCGGACGTGGTTTTGCGGTGGTGGCCGACGAAGTCCAACGCCTGGCCGAGCGCTCGTCCGCCGCCACCCGACAGATCGAAACCCTGGTGCGGGCGATTCAGACCGACACCAACGAAGCGGTCATTTCCATGGAACAGACCACCACAGAAGTGGTGCGCGGCGCGCGTCTGGCGCAGGATGCCGGTGTGGCGCTGGAGGAAATCGAAGGCGTATCGAAGACACTGGCAGCGCTGATCCAGAGTATTTCCAACGCCGCCCAGCAGCAGACCTCTTCCGCCGGGCAGATTTCCCTGACGATGAACGTGATCCAGCAGATCACCTCGCAGACCTCGTCCGGTTCAACCGCCACTGCCGAGAGCATCGGCAACCTGGCGAAAATGGCCAGCCAGCTGCGGCGTTCGGTGTCCGGTTTCACCTTGCCGGCCGCCAAGGCGCAGACTGTGGATAAAGTGTGAAGTGCCTAGGGGCGCTTGCGTGTTTTGACTGGAGCAGTGACTGGAGTGGTTATGGGTGATCGGCACGACTATGTGGCCCTCGAGTGGGTCAAAGGCGAGATTGCCGAAACGCTGAAAGTGGCTCACCAGGCGATTGAAACGTTGCTTGATGACCCTCAGGCAACGCACGCCCTGAACGATTGCCTGGCGTGCGTCCATCAGGTACACGGCAGTTTGCAGATGGTCGAGTTCTACGGCGCGGCGTTGCTCGCCGAAGAGATGGAACAGTTAACGACGGCCTTGCAGCTAAACCGCGTGAGTCATCGCGATGAAGCGATTCATTTATTGCTGCAAGCCCTCGGACAGCTACCGATCTACCTCGACCGGGTGCAGGGCGCTCGCCGTGATTTGCCATTGGTGGTACTGCCGCTGATCAACGATTTGCGCAGCGCCCGTGGTGAAAGCCTGTTATCGGAAACCAGCCTGTTCAGCCCGCAACTGCCGGACCTTCCACCGCTGGATGATGAGGCGCTGGCGCTGCTGGAACCGGCGGACTTGCCCGGTGTGCTGCGCAAGTTACGGCAGATGTTGCAAATGGCGCTGGTCGGTTTCTTGCGTGAGCAAGATAACGACACCACGCTTGATTACCTGGCCAAGGTCTTCGCGCGCCTCGAAGGGTTGTGCGGCAACGCACCGCTGAGTCCGTTATGGCAAGTCGCCTCGGCGCTGGTCGAGGGCATGCGCGGCGGCTCGATTGCCAACAGCCCGGCGCTGCGCAGCCTGTTCAAGGACGCTGATAAAGAACTCAAACGCCTGCTCGAACAGGGCATGGCCGGCATCAATCAGCCGGCGCCGCCCGAATTGCTGAAAAGTTTGCTGTTTTACATTGCCAAGGCCGAACACCCCACCGGGCAGATGCTGACCATGAAAGATCGCTACGGACTGGATGACGCATTGCCTGACCGCGCGATGGTCGATGAAGAACGGGCACGGCTCGCCGGCCCCGATCGCGACGCCATGCGCTCAGTGCTGGCCGCGCTGTGTGAAGAACTGGTGCGGGTCAAGGAGCGCCTGGACCTGTTCGTGCGCAGCGACCGTCAGCACACTTCCGACCTCGACAACCTGCTGGCCCCCCTGCGCCAAATCGCCGACACCCTGGCGGTGCTGGGGTTCGGTCAGCCGCGCAAGGTCATCATCGATCAGTTGGCAGTGGTCCTGAGCCTCGCCCAGGGTCAGCGCGAACCCAATGACGCGATCTTGATGGACGTCGCCGGTGCCTTGCTCTACGTCGAAGCGACGTTGGCTGGCATGGTCGGCACCGTGGAGCCGGAAAGCCAGGAGGACAGTCGTCTGCCGACGACCGACCTCACGCAGATTCATCAGATCGTGATTCGCGAGGCGCGGATTTGCCTGCAACAGGCCAAGGACATGATCGTCGACTACATCGACGCCGATTGGGATCGCCAGCATTTGCTGCCGTTGCCTGCGCTGCTGACCCAGGTGCGCGGTGCGCTGGCGATGATTCCGTTGAGCCGGGCGGCGAGCCTGATCGAGACGTGCAACCACTTCATCCGCGAGCATCTGCTGCTGGAACCGGACCAGCCCGGCTGGCAGGAACTGGACAGTCTGGCCGACGTCATTACCAGCATCGAATATTACCTGGAACGCCTCAGCGATGACCCGCAAGCATCCGGCGAACAGCTGCTCGACGTTGCGGAAAAAAGCCTGGCCGCGCTCGGGTTTTTCCCCCGCGAGCTGCAGGTGCCGGTCCTTGAAGATGTGCTCAGCCCGGGTGAAGCGCAGGTCATGCAGGACCTTCAGGAACTGGACGACCCAGAGATCGTCCAGACCCTCGCCGATGTGCTCACCAACCCCGTGTCTGCGCTTAACCCGCCAGCACTGAACACGCCGGGCAGTCTGTTACCGCCCCCGTCAGGCGAGGAACCGGTGGACGATGAACTGCGCGAAGTGTTCCTCGAAGAAACCGGCGAAGTCCTGGAAGTGCTCCGCGAATACCTGCCGCGATGGTCGGCCAACCCCGACAATAAATCAGCCTTGAGTGAGTTGCGCCGGGCCTTTCACACGCTTAAAGGCAGTGGCCGGATGGTGCGTGCACTGCTGCTGGGCGAGTTGGCGTGGGCCGTAGAAAACCTGCTCAACCGGGTGCTGGAACACAGTGTTCAACCAGGGCCATTGGTGCAACAGCTGGTGGCCGATGCGCTGAAACTGTTACCCGAGCTGGTGGCTGAATTCGCCGCCAATGCCCAGCGCCAGCGCCACGATGTCGACCAATTGGCGGCCCGCGCGCATGCCTTGGCCAAGGGTGATGCGTCTGTCTGCGATGAAGATACGCAGGACGTCGCCGCCCTTGATCCGCTGTTGCTGGAGATCTTTCACAAAGAAGCCGAAACCCATCTCGCCAGCCTGAACCGCTTCCTCGATCAGGCCGCCGAGCATGTTCCGCTGCAGGCCAGCGATGAGCTTCAACGGGCGCTGCATACACTCAAGGGCAGCGCCTTCATGGCCGGCGTATTGCCGATCGCCGAGCTGGCAACGCCGCTGGATCAACTCGCCCGCGAGTACAAGGCGCATCTGATTGCGCTGGACCTGGACGAAATTGAGCTGCTGCTCGAAGCCGAAGGCTTGTTCCGCCTCGGACTGCGACAACTCAAGACTGACCCGCTGGCGGAGATTCCGCGCGCCCGTTCGTTGATCGAGCGCACGCAGACGTTGCTTGCCGAGCGACTGGAAACGCATTTGAGCGCGCCGAACACCCGGTTGCGGATCAAGCGCGATCCGCAGCTGATCAATAACTTCCTCGCCCAAGGCATGGACATCCTGCTGGACGCGGAAAATCTGTTGCAACGTTGGCAGCAACATCCCGGCGAGCGCCAGGAACTCAGCGCGCTGCTGGACGAATTGACCACCCTGGGCGAAGGCGCGCACCTGGCTGATTTACATCCCGTGGACGCGCTCTGCGAAGCCTTGCTCGACCTGTATGGCGCGGTGGAAGAAAGCAGCCTGGCGGTCAGCGAGGCGTTTTTCCATGAAGCGCAAAGCGCCCACGAAGCGCTGATCAACATGCTCGACGAACTGGCCGCCGGCCAGGAAGTCAGCCCGCAACCGGAACGGGTCCGGGCGTTGCGCGGCTTGCTCGATGCCAGCCTCGATCCTTCCGCCATGGGGCTGATTCGCAGCGACGGCAGCCGCACCCTGAGCATTCGCGAGCTGGGCAGCGCAACCGCCGAACTTGTGGGAGCGAGCCTGCTCGCGAAGGACGTTAACGATGACGCATTGTCATTGGAAAAACGCGGCGCCCGTGAGCCCTTCGCGAGCGAGCTCGCTCCTACAAGTGACCGCGCTGTCGAGCTCGATGATGAGATCGTTTCGATCTTCCTCGAAGAGGCGGTGGATATCCTCGAAAGCGTTGGCCAGGCCTTGCAGCGTTGGCTCGGCGACCCGGACAACGCCGCGCCTCTGTCGTCCTTGCAGCGAGATTTACACACCCTCAAGGGCGGCGCGCGGATGGCTGAGGTTGAGCCGGTTGGCGATCTGGCCCAAGAGCTGGAAAACCTTTATGAGGGGCTGGTGGATCGTCGTTACAGCCACAGTGAAGCGCTGGCGCAGCTGCTGCAACAGAGCCATGAGCGACTGGCGGTGTTCCTTGAGCGGTTGCAGCACAACCAGCCTTTGGGCAATCCGGATGATTTGATCGAGGCCATTCGCGCGTTTCGTCAGGGCAATGTCGGCAGTGCCGATGTGATCGAGCCGACGGTCAGCAGCGACTCGCCGGGCCACGATCCAGAGTTGCTGGAAATCTTCCTCGAAGAAGGTTTTGACATCATCGAAAACTCCGGTGCGGCGCTGCTGCGCTGGCAGGCCGAGCCTTCGAATCGTCAGGAAGTGGAAACCCTGCTGCGCGACCTGCACACCCTCAAGGGGGGCGCGCGGATGGTCGAAATCGTCCCGATTGGCGACCTCGCCCATGAGCTTGAGTTTCTGTACGAAGGCCTGTCCGCTGGGGTGCTGCAACCGACTGCCGCGCTCTTCGCGTTGCTGCAAAGCAGCCACGACCGATTGGCGCAGATGCTCGATGCCGCGCGTGCCGGGCAGCCATTGCCGCCGGCCGATCGGCTGATTGATGCGATCAAGAATTTCAGTCATCCGGCCGTGCTGGAAACACCGGTGGTGGTACCCGCCGTTCCTAAATTCGAGGTTCCCGCCCTGCAGGCCGAAGCGGGCGCCGACATGGTCAAGGTCTCGGCAGAATTGCTCGATGATCTGGTCAACCTGGCCGGCGAAACCTCGATTTTTCGGGGTCGTATCGAGCAACAGGTCAACGATGCTCGTGTGGCCCTGAACGAGATGGAAACCACCATCGAGCGCATACGCGATCAGTTGCGCCGCCTCGATACCGAAACCCAGGGGCGGATTCTCAGCCGGCAACAAGTCGACGCCGAACGCCTGGGCTACGAAGAATTCGATCCACTGGAAATGGACCGGCACTCGCAATTGCAGCAACTCTCGCGGGCACTGTTCGAGTCTGCCTCCGACCTGCTCGACCTCAAGGAAACCCTCGATCGGCGCAATCAGGACGCGGAAAACCTGCTGCAACAACAGGGGCGCATCAACACTGAATTGCAGGAAGGCCTGATGCGTACGCGCATGGTGCCCTTCGAACGGATGCTGCCGCGCTTGAAACGTATCGTCCGTCAGGTGGCCAGCGAGCTGGGCAAGGACGTTGAGTTCATCGTCGGCAACGCCGAAGGCGAGATGGACCGCAACGTCCTCGAACGCATGGCGGCGCCGTTGGAACACATGCTGCGTAATGCCGTCGACCATGGTCTGGAGTCCGCCGAGGTGCGTATTGCGGCGGGTAAACCGGCTCAAGGCCGGATCACGCTCGACTTGTCCCGCGAGGGCGGCGACATCATTTTCGACATCCGCGACGACGGTGCCGGGGTGCCGCTGGAGGCTGTGCGGCGCAAGGCGATCAAGCGCGGTTTGCTCGGTGCGAACAGCGAAATCAGCGACCACGATGTGCTGCAATTCATCCTGCAGCCGGGGTTTTCAACCGCCGAGAAAATTACCCAGATCTCCGGCCGTGGCGTGGGTATGGACGTGGTTCACGAAGAGGTCCGGCAGTTGGGCGGCACCATGAGCATCGACTCGACACCGGGGCTGGGCGTGCACTTCCGGATTCGCCTGCCGTTCACCGTGTCCGTCAATCGGGCGCTGATGGTGCAGTGCGGGGAGGATCAGTATGCGATCCCGCTGAACACCATTGACGGCATTGTTCGCGTGTTGCCCAACGAACTCGAAGGGCATTACCGGCTCGATCCACCGACCTACAAATACGCCGGGCAACGCTACGAGCTGTGCTACCTCGGCGAATTGCTGAAAACCAGCACCCGTCCGAAACTGTTGGGCCAGAGCCTGCCGCTGCCGGTATTGCTGGTCCAGTGCAATGAGCGGCGAATCGCTGTGCAGGTCGATGCCATGGCCGGCACTCGCGAGATTGTGGTCAAAAGCCTCGGGCCGCAATTCGCGGCGGTGCAGGGCTTGTCCGGCGCGACGATCCTGGGGGACGGCCGGGTGGTGTTGATTCTCGATTTACTCGCGCCGATCCGCGCCATGCAGGCGCAGGTACCGCAGCGGACGTTGGGCCAGGACGCCGAGCCTGAGCCGCACAAGCCGTTGCTGGTGCTGGTGGTCGACGACTCGGTGACGGTGCGCAAGGTCACCAGCCGTTTGCTCGAACGCCACGGCATGAACGTGCTGACCGCCAAGGACGGGGTCGACGCCATGCTGCTGCTCGAAGAGCACATGCCGGACGTCATGCTGCTGGACATCGAAATGCCGCGCATGGACGGCTTCGAAGTGGCAACCCAGGTGCGCAACGATGAACGCTTGCAGCACTTGCCGATCATCATGATCACTTCCCGCACCGGGCAGAAACACCGTGATCGCGCCATGGCCATCGGCGTCAACGACTACCTCGGCAAGCCGTACCAGGAATCGGTGCTGCTCGAAAGTATCGCCCTGTGGAGCAAAACCCATGCTTGAGCATCGCACCAGCAACCTCACCGGCCTGCTGCTGCCCTTGGCTGACCGCACCCTGATTTTGCCCAACGTCGCGGTTGCGGAGCTGATCGACTATCAGCCGGGAGCGTTCGACCTCGATACGCCGCCGTGGTATCTGGGGCGGGTTACGTGGCGCAACCGGCAGATTCCGTTGCTGAGTTTCGAGTCGGCGTGTGGTGACAAAATCGTGATTGGTGAAAGGGCGCGGATCGTCATTCTCAATGCGCTGGGTGGGCGGCCGGCGCTGAAATTTATTGCGCTGCTGGTGCAGGGAATTCCACGGTCTTGCAAGCTCGACAGTCAGTTGAGTTATGTCGATGTGCCGTTGTGTGCGCTGGAACAGGCGGCGGTGCAGGTGGGCGAGCAAGTGGCGAAGGTGCCGGATTTGTTGGCGCTGGAGGAGTTACTTGTGAATGCTGGGTTGATCTGACTGGCCCCTTCGCGAGCAAGCCCGCTCCCACAGGGGTTTTGTGTGCGCCTCGATCCAATGTGGGAGCGGGCTTGCCCGCGAAGGCGGCCTTCAGTTCACACAGGCCTCACTGCTAAACCTTGCCCTGAGCCAACGCCTCATGATTATCCAGCGCCCGCTCCACCAACAACTGCACGCCATCGGCCATTCGGCTGAGCGCCAAGGCTACCGAGCGGCGTGAGCCTTCCACATCGTCCGCCAAATCGGCCGCAATGGCACTGATGGACAGCAGGTCTTCAGAGGCATTGGCCAGAAGGGCTTCGGTATCGATATCGGGAGCGACGGTGAAGAGCTGGAATTTGCGGGGTTTGGCTGGTTTTTCGTCAGCCGGAGGGAAGTAGTGGGCGAAGGCGCGGTCGGCGGCTTCCTTGTATTGTTCGGCTTCGAGGGATGCTTCGGCGTCAGTGCCGGATTCCGGGGGGTTGGGAGTAACTTTGAACATAGTGAATCTCCGCGTAAAGAGTTTCAGCTGCGCCATTCGGTTACCAGGCGAAGGGGTGGCAGCTGTACGCGGGCTGGAAACCCGGGGTGCGGATAACCCGGCAGACACTAAGGTCTCCCGCGCACAACCGCCATAACGGAGTGCACACAATAAAGGTGCGCAAGCATACGTTAAGAAAGGCGCTTTTGCGTTATCTACACCTCGGGTTTCCAGGCCCGGTCGCTGAATTGGCAGCGACACCCCAAACGATAAAGATCAGCGCAAAAGCCCACCAGTCGGCGGGTTCCGGCATTGTTGTAGGCAGCGACGCCAGGATTTGTAGCCTCTCACCGTTCCTGTGGACAAATGTTTAAACACAAATCCTCAGGCAGTCGAACCTCCCTGTGGCGAGGGGGCTTGCCCCCGTTCGGCTGCGCAGCAGTCGTAAAACCATTGCATGCGGTGTACCTGATACACCTCGGTTGCAGGTTTTGGGGCTGCTTCGCAACCCAACGGGGGCAAGCCCCCTCGCCACAGGGTTGAAGATTCCCAAAAAGGGACCTATCGTTCCCTTTTTGGGACTCATCGGTTGTCACTGTGAAAAACCTTTCCCTCAGCGAAGCCTTGTTCACGACCACTCAGCAAAGAGTGCTGGGCTTGTTGTTTGGCAAACCCGACCGAAGTTTTTACGCCAACGAGATCGCCCGCTGGGCTCAAGTGGGTAAAGGCAGCCTCATGCGCGAGCTGGATCGGTTGCAGCAGGCAGGCGTGCTGACCCTGACCCGTCAGGGCAATCAGACCCACTATCAAGCCAATCCCGATTGCCCGATCTATACCGAACTGTTGGGCATCGCCCGTAAAACCTTTGGTATTGCCGAGCCTCTACGTCAGGCGCTCCAACCCTTTGCCGAACAGATCACCTGGGCATTTGTGTACGGCTCTATCGCCAAGGATCAGGCAAACGCATCCAGTGACATTGATCTCATGCTGATCAGCGAAGGCCTGCACTACAGTGACGTGATGGAGCGGCTTATGCCTCTGGAGGAGCAATTAGGCCGCGTCCTCAACCCGACGCTCTACACCCCCGACGACTGGGCCGCAAAACTGGCGGCAGAAAACAGTTTTGTCGTGCGAGTAGCGCAGCAGGACAAGATCAATCTGATGGGAGAAAACCCTTTGGAGTCCAAGGATGGGCAGCAACGAGAATCTGGAAAACCTGTTACGTAGCGGTGGACTGAAAGCCGAGCCGCCGGATCGCAAGGAATGCGAAGGGCTGATGCGTTCGGCTGTGGATCGATTGAAAGATGCGCAAAACTCTTCGCTTTCCTTCGCGAGTCGTTTCGATCTGGCTTACAACGCTGCCCATTCCCTTGCACTGACCGCTCTTCGCTTGTGTGGCTACCGTTCAGACAAGCGATATCTGGTGTTCCAGTGCCTGGTTCATACGGCTGATATTGGCAAAGTGCAGGTTCGGCTATTTGCCTTGTGTCATGAGCGACGAAACCTGGCGGAGTACGAAGGCTACATGGATGAAGATGAGGCGTTGTTGGCGCAGTTACTGGAAAGCACTGCGCAGCTTCTGATTCGGGTGCAGCAGCAGATGACTGGGCTGTAGTGCTTCGCCACTGAAAACTGCGGTGATTGTTCTGGCCCCATCGCGAGCAGGCTCGCTCCCACAAGGTTTTGTGTACGCCACAGATCCAATGTGGGAGCGAGCTTGCTCGCGATGGCGCCAGGAGCGTCGGCGAGGATCGGGTGCAGCTGACCGGGCTGTAGTGTTCCGTCATTGAAAACTGCGGTGATTGTCTGGCCCCTTCGCGAGCAGGCTCGCTCCCACAGGGTTTTGTGTGCGCCACAGAACCAATGTGGGAGCGAGCCTGCTCGCGAAGACGTCGGCAATGGCAACCATTACCCTGACCGTAACGATCCACCGCTCTGCTTGATTGATGCCCCCACCCAACACTCCTAAGGTGACCCCCACGACAGCGAACCCGTGGAGTGGTCATGACAACAACAATATCCCCCGACTCGCGATGGACGCGACGGCGCAGCGAAAAGCAGCGGCGTCTGGCGTTGGTCAAGGGCCTGGCCGACGGTGTGGTATTGCCCACCGACAAGATCGTGGCGGCGCTAGAGGCGTTGATCCTGCCCGGCGACCGAGTGGTGCTGGAGGGCAACAACCAGAAGCAGGCGGATTTCCTCTCCCGCTCACTGGTCAAGGCTGACCCGGCGAAGCTGCATGACCTGCACATGATCATGCCCAGCGTTGGCCGCGCGGAGCACCTGGACCTGTTCGAACGCGGCATCGCCCGCAAGCTCGACTTCTCCTTCGCCGGTGCCCAGAGTCTGCGCATCAGCCAATTGCTGGAAGATGGTGTGCTGGAGATCGGCGCGATCCACACCTACATCGAGCTCTATGCGCGACTGGTGGTCGATTTGATCCCCAACGTGGTGCTCTCGGCCGGTTTCATGGCCGACCGGGCCGGCAACATCTATACCGGCCCGAGCACTGAAGACACCCCGGCGTTGATTGAGCCGGCCGCTTTCAGCGACGGCATCGTCATCGTTCAGGTCAATCAACTGGTGGACGACGTCAGCGAACTGCCCCGCGTCGACATTCCCGCCTCCTGGGTCGATTTTGTGGTGGTGGCGGACAAGCCGTTCTATATCGAACCGCTCTTTACCCGCGACCCTCGGCACATCAAACCTGTGCACGTGCTGATGGCGATGATGGCGATCCGCGGAATCTACGAAAAACACAACGTTCAGTCCCTGAATCACGGCATCGGTTTCAACACCGCTGCTATCGAACTGATCCTGCCGACCTACGGTGAATCCCTCGGGCTCAAAGGCAAGATCTGCCGCAACTGGACGCTCAATCCTCATCCAACCCTGATTCCGGCCATCGAAAGCGGTTGGGTCGAAAGCGTGCATTGCTTCGGGACCGAACTGGGGATGGAAAACTACATCGCCGCCCGGCCTGATGTGTTCTTCACCGGCCGCGACGGCTCCCTGCGGTCCAACCGGATGTTCAGTCAACTGGCCGGGCAATACGCGGTGGACCTGTTCATCGGCGCCACCCTGCAAGTCGACGGCGACGGCCATTCCTCCACCGTGACTCGCGGCCGCCTGGCCGGTTTTGGTGGTGCGCCGAACATGGGCCACGACCCGCGCGGTCGTCGCCACAGCACGCCGGCCTGGCTCGACATGCGTCACGACGATGCACCCGAACCGATGCTCGAACGCGGCAAAAAACTGGTGGTGCAAATGGTCGAGACCTTCCAGGAGGGCGGTAAACCGACCTTCGTCGAAACCCTCGACGCGATCGAAGTGGCGAAGAAAAGCGGCATGCCGCTGGCGCCAATCATGATCTATGGCGACGACGTCACCCACCTGTTGACCGAAGAAGGCATCGCCTATTTGTACAAGGCCCGTTCGCTGGAAGAGCGCCAAGCCATGATCGCCGCCGTCGCTGGAGTGACCGTCATCGGCCTGCGGCATAACCCGAAAGACACCGCGCGCATGCGCCGTGAAGGCTTGATCGCCTTGCCCGAAGACCTCGGAATCCGCCGCACCGACGCCACCCGCGAATTGCTCGCCGCCAAAAGCGTGGCCGATCTGGTCGAGTGGTCCGGTGGCCTCTACAACCCGCCCGCCAAGTTCAGGAGCTGGTAATGCACGCCTTTAACCTGCAACCGAAAACCTTAACGCTGGCCGAACGGCTGGCGGACCTGGCGGTGGACGCGCTAATCGATGAAGCGGACCTGTCGCCAAAACCGGCGTTGGTCGACCGTCGTGGCAATGGCGCACACACCGATTTACACCTGGGGCTGATGCACGCTTCGGCGCTGGCGCTGTGGCCGGCGTTCAAGGAAATGGCGGAAGCGGCCATTGAGTTCGGTGAAGTCGGTGTGCCGCTGCGAGAAGCCATTGGGCGCATTGGCCGGGAAGGGGAGCAAGACATGCTCGCCACCACCGGTGGAGTGAACACACACCGTGGCGCAATTTGGGCCTTGGGCCTGTTGGTGGCCGCTGTCGCGCTGGCGCCTGAATCCGCTGCCGCAAGCGCTATCACGCTGCGCGCCGCACGCCTGGCGTTGCTTGATGACCGCTACGCGCCGCGTTCACTGAGTCATGGCGCCCTGGTCGCGCAACGTTACGGCGCACGCGGTGCCCGTGAAGAAGCGCAGCTCGGGTTCCCGGCGGTGATTCAACGTGCGCTGCCACAACTCAAACGCAGCCGCGCTGCCGGTCATGGCGAGCAGAACGCCCGGCTCGATGCCTTGCTGGCGGTGATGACCCAACTGGCCGACACCTGCGTGCTCTACCGCGCGGGTGAACACGGCCTGCAAACGATGCAACTGGGCGCCAAAGCGGTGCTCGATGCGGGTGGCAGCGCCAGCCTTGCCGGTCGCCGTCGTTTGCATGAGCTGGACCAACAATTAATCGCGTTGAATGCCTCGCCCGGCGGCGCTGCGGACTTACTTGCGGCCTGCCTGTTCATCGACCGTGTCGAGTCGGCAGATGGCATCACCCAGGGAGCGTTTTGATGGAAACTTTATCCTTTGAATTCCCCGCCGGGCAGCCGCCACGCGGTCGCACGCTGGTGGGTTGTGTCGGCTCGGGCGATCTGGAAGTGATGATCGAGCCGGGCCAGGCCGGCAAGCTGACCATCAATGTGCAGACCTCGGTCAACGGCGCCGAACAACGCTGGCAGCATCTGTTTGCGCGAATGTTCGACGGCCAGACGCCGCCTGCGATGGTCATCGATATCCACGATTTCGGCGCCACGCCGGGCGTGGTGCGTCTGCGACTGGAGCAAGGCTTTGAGGAGATCGGCCATGACTGACAGCGCAGCGCTCCTCCATAAACATAGCTTCGTCGAACTCGGCGCCCGGCAACGAGCAAGAGCCCTGCTCGACGCCGGTACTTTCCGCGAATTGCTCGACCCGTTTCAACGCGTCATGTCGCCATGGCTCTCACGCCAAGGCGTGGTGCCGCAAGCCGATGACGGCGTGGTCATCGCCAAAGGCAGCCTTGGCGGTTTGCCCGTGGTGATCGCCGCCATTGAAGGCGCGTTCCAGGGCGGCAGCCTCGGTGAAGTCGGCGGTGCGAAGATTGCCGGTGCACTCGAGCTGGCGGCTGAAGACAACCGTAACGGCATTCCAACCCGCGCCGTGTTGCTACTGGAAACCGGCGGCGTGCGTTTGCAGGAAGCCAACCTGGGGCTGGCGGCGATTGCCGATATTCATGCGGCGATTGTCGATCTGCGCCAATACCAGCCCGTCGTGGGTGTGGTGGCCGGCAGCGTGGGTTGTTTTGGCGGGATGTCGATTGCCGCTGGGTTGTGCAGTTATTTGCTGGTGACCCAGGAAGCACGACTTGGCTTGAACGGCCCGCAAGTGATCGAACAGGAAGCCGGTCTTGAGGAATACGACTCCCGCGACCGGCCTTTCATCTGGAGCCTGACGGGTGGCGAGCAACGTTTCGCCAGCGGTTTGGTAGACCGATACGTCGCCGACGATGTGGCGCAGATTCAACAGCAGGTCAGCGAATTGCTCCACCAGGGTTTGCCGGCGCAACAACGCAGCCGTCAGGCCGACCTATTTCTGCAACGGCTGGCCCGTCTGGATGCCGAGCCACAAATCGACCCGGCGACGGTTCGCGATCTGTATCAAGGAGAGCGCTCATGAGTTCGTATTCCCTGAGAGGTTTGAACTGGTTCAACGCCTTGAGTGCGGCGGCGAAACCAGTGGAGGGCTTGCCGGCTTCGTTGAAGGTGGCCGACGGCGTATTGGGTGACCAGCCTGTTCGGTTCATCGCGGTGGTGGCTGATCCCGGCAACCGTTTCATCCGCGCTCGCAATGGCGAGGTCGGTTTGCTGGAAGGTTGGGGATTGGCCAAGGCTGTGGATGAAGTCATCGCTGCGGATAACGATAAGCCGCACAAACGTGCCTTGATCGCTATCGTCGACGTACCCAGTCAGGCTTATGGTCGACGCGAAGAAGCCCTCGGCATTCATCAGGCATTGGCCGGCGCGGCGGACAGTTATGCCCGCGCCCGACTGGCCGGCCACGCGGTGATTGGTTTGCTGGTGGGCAAGGCGATGTCCGGGGCATTTCTGGCGCATGGTTATCAGGCCAACCGATTGATTGCCCTGCGCAATCCGGGCGTGATGGTGCATGCGATGGGCAAGGCTTCAGCGGCGCGGGTGACCTTGCGCAGTATCGAAGAGCTGGAAGCGTTGGCGGCCAGTGTGCCGCCGATGGCGTATGACATCGAAAGCTACGCGAGCCTCGGTTTGCTCTGGGAAACCCTGTCGGTGGAACAGATTGAGCAACCGACGGCGGGCGATGTGGCGCGGGTGACTGAATGCCTGAATCAGGCGATTGATGAGGTAGCCGCAAGCGGTCGCGATTTGAGCAGCCGCCTGGGCGCTACCAATCGCGCGGCGTCCAGCAAGGTTCGCCAACTATTGAGAGCGCAGTGGTGAACACGTTTCTGGCCCACGACCTGCTCTGGGGGATGACGCTGGAGCAGTTGCCGGTGGACGCGCCTTTGTGGGTGATCGCGTCGATCAGCGCGGGTCAGCCGGTGGTGGTTCGGCGTGCGTTGAGTACGCCGGACCACGTCGCGGTCGGGGTGCGTGGGCGGGGGCGTGAACAGCGTTATGCCGCGCTGATGTCGATCGCTTCGATTTCGCGTCGCGTCACACCGGAAGAACTGTGTCAGGTCTCGATCGATCGGGACTTGCCGGTCGTGCATGCCCTCCATCAATTGCGGCCGATGCTCGATGCCTGCGGTTGGGCGTGGGGTGTCAGCGGCAGCGCCGGGTTTGAATTGGCCTGCGGTGTTCATGCCTTGCACGAGGGCAGCGATCTCGATCTGATTTTACGCACGCCACAACCGCTGGAACGGTCGCGGGCGCAGGGATTGGTGAAGGTGCTCGATACGGCGGGGTGCCAGGTGGACATGCAGTTACAGACGCCATTTGGCGCCGTCGCGCTGCGCGAATGGGCCAGCCCTGCACGTCGGGTGTTGCTGAAAAATGCCACTCAAGCCTGCCTGGTCATTGATCCGTGGAACCCGCAGGAGTACGCAGCGTGAGCAGTCTGCTGGTGTTCCCCGGCCAAGGCGCGCAACAGCCGGGTATGCTCCATCGTTTACCTCGCGAGACGCTGATCGAGGCGAGTGATGTCCTCGGGGAAGACGCTTTACGGCTGGACTCTGCCGAGGCGTTGAAGTCGACTCGGGCGGTTCAGCTGTGCCTGTTGATTGCCGGTGTGGCGGCTTCACGCCAGTTATCCATGGCGCCGGATTACGTCGCGGGATTGTCCATCGGTGCCTATCCAGCAGCGGTGGTTGCCGGCGCCTTGAGCTTCCGCGACGCGCTGCATCTGGTCAGCCTGCGCGGTGAGTTGATGCAACAGGCTTATCCACAGGGCTACGGCATGACCGCGATCATCGGCCTGGAACTGGCGGTGGTAGAGGAATTGCTGGCGCAGGTTCACAGCCTCGACACACCGGTTTACCTGGCCAACATCAATGCCGGTAACCAGGTGGTGATCGCCGGAAGCGACGGTGCGATGAACGCAGTTGCCGAGTTGGCGAAAAGTCGCGGCGCCGGCCTGGCAAAACGCTTGGCGGTCAGTGTGCCGTCGCATTGTCCTTTGTTGGAGTCGCCTGCCAAATCCCTGGCTGAAGCCTTTAACGCGGTGCAGTTGAACACGCCGACACTGGGTTACCTGAGCGGCAGTCGTGCCCGGCCCATCATCAACACTGAAGCCTTGCGTGACGACCTGGCCTTCAACATGTGCCGCGTCGTCGATTGGCGCGGCACCGTACAAAGTGCTTACGAGCGCGGCGTACGTCTACAAATCGAACTGCCGCCCGGCGCGGTGCTGACCGGGCTGGCGCGCCGGGTGTTCGAGCAGGGCACCGTGATTGCCTTTGACGGTGCGCGAATCGATACCTTGCAGGCGCTGTTGCGTGAGGAGGGAAGCCGCCAACCCTAGACCCGCGACTCAGGCCTTCGAACAACAAAAACAATATTCGACGATGCACTTTGAGGACTACAACAATGATTATTTACGGTGTGGCGCTGTTGGCGATTTGTACGCTGGCAGGGGTGATCATGGGTGACGCTCTTGGCGTATTGCTGGGTGTGAAATCAAACGTTGGCGGCGTCGGGATCGCGATGATCCTGTTGATCTGCGCGCGGTTGTGGATGCAAAAGCGTGGCGGCATGACCAAGGATTGCGAGATGGGCGTTGGTTTCTGGGGCGCCATGTACATTCCGGTCGTGGTCGCGATGGCCGCGCAACAGAACGTTGTGACGGCACTGCACGGCGGACCGGTGGCGGTACTGGCGGCGATGGGTTCGGTGGTGATTTGCGGCTGCACCATTGCCTTGATCAGCCGGACCCACAAAGGCGAACCGTTGCCCGATGAACCGGCGGAAACAACGCCGGTCGGCACGCCAGTAGGAGGTCGCTGATATGTGGGATCTCATCGAGAAAGGTCTGGTCAATAACAGTCTGGTCACTGCGTTCGCCTTCGTCGGCGTGATCATGTGGGTGTCGGTGGTGCTGTCCAAACGCCTGACGTTCGGGCGGATTCACGGCTCGGCGATTGCCATCGTCATCGGGTTGGTGTTGGCCTGGGTTGGCGGGACGATGACTGGCGGGCAAAAAGGCCTGGCGGATCTGTCGCTGTTTTCCGGTATCGGGTTGATGGGCGGCGCGATGCTGCGTGACTTTGCGATCGTCGCCACGGCGTTCGAAGTGCAGGCCACCGAAGCGAAAAAGGCTGGGTTGATCGGCGCGATTGCGCTGCTGCTGGGCACGATTCTGCCGTTCATTGTCGGGGCGAGTATTGCCTGGGCGTTCGGCTATCGCGATGCGGTAAGCATGACCACTATCGGCGCGGGCGCGGTGACTTACATCGTCGGGCCGGTGACGGGCGCGGCGATTGGTGCCAGTTCGGATGTGGTGGCGTTGTCGATTGCCACCGGGTTGATCAAGGCGATTTTTGTGATGGTGGGGACACCGATGGCGGCGCGCTGGATGGGGCTGGATAACCCACGTTCGGCGATGGTGTTTGGCGGGCTGGCCGGGACGGTGAGTGGTGTGACCGCCGGGTTGGCAGCGACGGATCGGCGGTTGGTGCCTTATGGCGCGTTGACGGCGACGTTCCATACCGGGCTTGGGTGCTTGCTTGGGCCATCGTTGTTGTACTTCATTGTTCGCGGGATTGTGGGATAGGCCGCTGGATTTTCACTGCATGTTCTGGCGCCTTCGCGAGCAAGCCCGCTCCCACATTGGAATGTATTCTCCTGTGGGAGCGGGCTTGCTCGCGAAGGGCGCGCCCCGGTCTGTCAGGCCTGGCGATTGGCATACATCCGACACTCCGCCAGCAACGCCAGCAAGTTCGGGTCCCGCTCCTTGGCCTTCAAGAACACCACCCCAATGTGCTGCTTCAACCGGTACCGTTCCTGCAACGGAATCAGCTTCACCCGGTTCTCATATACCGCTGCAATTCTGCCGGGCAGCAACGCATAACCCACACCCGAGCTGACCATGCTCAGCAGGGTGAAGATGTCGTTGACCTGCATGGCCACCTTTGGCTCAAACCCCGCCTGCTTGAATACCCGATTGCTATCCTGGTGCGTGGCGAAGCCCTGAGTCAGGGTGATGAACGTCTCGTCGCGCACTTCGGCCAGGTCAACTTCAGTGCGTTGGGCAAAGGTCGAATCCGCCGGGGCCGCGAGAAAGATGTCATCGGAAAACAGCGGAATCTGCTCGCAATCCGGGTCGTTTACGCTGTCGTCCAGCGACACCAGGATCGCGTCGACTTCCATGTTCTTGAGCTTGTAGAACAGGTCGAAATTCGACCCCAGGATCAGGTCGATATTCAGTTCGCTGCGGCGGATTTTCAGGCCCATGATCAGCTGCGGCACGGTCTTCACCGTCAGTGAATACAGCGACCCCAGCTTGAAGCGTTCAGCCGAGAACCCGGCCGCTTCACGCGTCAGGCGCACCGTTTCGACCACGTCCTGAATCAGCTTCTGCGCCCGCTCTTCCAGCACATAAGCGCTCTCCAGTGGCGTCAGGTTGCGGCCTTCGTGTTTGAACAGCGGGCAACGCAGGGCGCTCTCCAGAGAGTGGATAGCGCGGTGCACGCTGACGTTGCTGGTCTGCAACTCGGCGGCGGCCCGGGCCAGATTGCCGGTGCGCATGAAGGCCAGGAACACCTCGAGCTTTTTCAGGGTCAACTCTTCGTCGATCAACATGGGGCGGACTCTTATTCGAATGGCTCGATTGTGCACGGTATACACGGACCTTTGTAGGAGCTGCCGAAGGCTGCGATCTTTTGATCTTGATCTTCGGCATTTTCAACGACCCTAAAAATCAAGATCAAAAGATCGCAGCCTTCGGCAGCTCCTACAGTGCGAGAGTCCGCCAGTCCGATGGGGGATTTGTGTTCTGAAACATTGCGCTTTTACGCTTGAGGCCTGAGCCTTGCGCACTGTTGTGTTGGATTTTGAGGGAGCAGCACATGTATCACGGGGAAAAATTGAACGCCTGGACGCATTTGGTCGGGGCAGTGGCGGCGTGCGTCGGGGTGGTCTGGATGCTGGTAATCGCCAGCATCGACGGCAGTCCGTGGAAAATCGTCAGCGTGGCGATTTACGGTTTTACCTTATTGGTGCTGTACAGCGCGTCGACCGTTTACCACAGCGTGCGCGGGCGCAAAAAAGCGATCATGCAAAAGGTCGATCACTTTTCGATCTACTTGTTGATTGCCGGCAGCTACACGCCGTTTTGCCTGGTGACGTTGCGCGGGCCGTGGGGCTGGACGTTATTCGGAATTGTCTGGGGGCTGGCGCTGATCGGTATCCTGCAAGAGATCAAACCGCGTTCGGAAGCGCGGATTCTGTCGATCGTGATTTACGCGGTGATGGGCTGGATCGTGTTGGTAGCGGTCAAGCCGTTACTGGCGGCCTTGGGCAGCACCGGGTTTGCCTGGCTGGCGTCGGGCGGGGTTTTGTACACCGTCGGCATCATCTTTTTTGCCCTCGATCATCGCCTGCGGCATGCGCACGGGATCTGGCATTTGTTCGTGATTGCCGGGAGTTTGCTGCACTTTGTGGCGATTATGTTTTATGTCCTTTGAGGCCTTTACGGGATCAAGCGATCCAGTTGCGCCTGCGCCCGTCGGCTGAACACTTGCAACAAGTCGCTCAAGGTATGGGGCGGCGGTTCGTCGGCGCGGATTACCGCATATAAAGTGATCGGTAACGCTGGCGCCAGAGGCCTAATCGCCGTGGTGGCCGGGGATGCGCCGAGCGCGGTAAACGGATCGATCACTGCCAGCCCGGCACCGGATTCAACCATCGCCCGCGCGAGCGAATAGGTCTGTACGGCGATGCTTACCCGAGGTGGCGGATCGACTGCCTCAAGGTAGCTGTCGAGTCTGGCCGCCAGCGGGTCGGCGCTGGACAGTCCGATCAGCGGCGCACCGGCCAGTTCGCTCAACGGTAGCGGTTGACCAAGGCTGTCATCGGCCCAATAACCGGTCGGCGCCAGCGCCACCAACATCCCGCGGGCCAGCACTTGTGCCTTCAGGCCGGGATGATCGGGTGGTTGCAAGGTCAGCGCGATATCGACTTCGCGCATCAACAAATTCTGCATCAGCTCACGGCTGTGGGCGCTGGACAGTTCGCAGGCAATTTCCGGGTAGCGCTGCGTCCATTCGTTGATTGTCGGCGGCAGTAACGACAAGGCCAGCGCCGGGATGGCGCCGATCCGGACACTGTGGCCCGGCTCGCGGCGCAGGCTCTGGGCCAGACGTCGCACGCCTTGCAGGCTTTCGGTGACCTTGTCGACCTCGCGCTCAAGCTCCAGCGCTTCAGGCGTAGCCTGCAATTTACCGCGCACTCGCAGGAATAACGCAAAGCCCAGTTGCTGTTCGGCGTGCTGCAGAACTTTGCTCACCGCCGGCTGCGACACGTGTAGCAACTGCGCGGCGCCACTGACCGAGCCGGTCTGGCGAATAGCCTGGAAAATCTCGATATGTCGCAATCGCATGGCAAGTCCATAACCTTTGTTTATGGGATAGCCATCTTTATGCATTGTTCAACGCCTGTCACCTGGTCCTAACCTGAGGCCTGCTTCAACAACGGTTAAGGACAGACATGGCTCAGCGAGTTTGCATCATCGGAGGGGGCGTCATCGGATTGACGACAGCTTATGCACTGGTGCGAGAAGGCATTGACGTGACGCTGATCGAGTCGCGGGATTCCCTGGGCAGCGAGACCAGTTTCGCCAACGGCGGCCAGTTGTCCTACCGTTACGTCGCGCCCCTGGCCGATGCAGGCGTGCCGTTGCAGGCGCTTGGCTGGATGCTGCGCGGTGACTCGCCACTGAAGCTGCGTCCGCGCCTGGACCCGGCGCAATGGCGCTGGATGGCGTCCTTTCTGGCAGCCTGCCGTCGCTCGGTGAATCAGCGCAATAGCGCGCACCTGCTGCGTCTGGCGCTGCTGAGCCAGTCCACGCTGCAAGGCTGGCGCGACGAAGACCGCCTCGACGGTTTCGACTGGCGGCGCAACGGCAAACTGGTGACATTTCGTGAAACCGTCAGTTTTGAACATGCTCGCCATAGCCGGGCCGATCCACGACAGCAGCACGTGCTGTCGCGGGCCGAATGCGCGCAGTTAGAGCCTGCACTCGCCGAGGCGCCGTTTGTGGGCGCGATTTATACCCCCGATGAAGAAGTCGCCAATTGCCATGCTTTCTGCCAGCAACTGCTGGCTCGGCTCCAGGCGTCGGGGCGTTGCGAGTTTTTGCTGGGGCGCAAGGTCACCGGCATTCGCCACACGAACGGCGCGGTGCAGGCCATAGAAATGGGTTCGCAGGTGCTGCCGGTCGAGCAACTGGTGATTGCCGCCGGTCATCGCAGTCCGGCGCTGGCGTTACCGGGCATGAACCTGCCGCTGTATCCGCTCAAGGGCTACAGCCTGACCTTGCCCATCCGCGCCGAACACCGCGCGCCGGACCTGAGCATCACCGATTACAACCGCAAGATCGTTTACGCCCGCATCGGTGACCAACTGCGCGTGGCGGCGATGGTCGACATTGTTGGTTTCGACCCGGCGCTCGACCCCAAACGTCTGGCGCTGATCAAGCGCCAGGCGCAGGAAACCTTGCCCAATGCCGGCGATTACGACGCCGTCATCGAATGGGCCGGCATGCGCCCGGCCACCCCCAGCGGCGTGCCGTTGATCGGGGCCACGGCGTACCGCAACCTGTGGCTCAACCTCGGTCATGGCGCCCTGGGTTTTACCCTGGCCTGTGGCAGCGCCCGGTTGCTCAGCGAGTTGATCGCCCGGCGCACACCTTCAATCGAAATGCAGGGCCTCGCCCCCCGCGTCGCCTGACTTGAAAAGGAAAAACCGATGAGCATCAACCGTATCAACAGCAACAGCCGCCTTTCTGGTGCGGTGACTTATGGCGATCTGGTGTTTCTCTCGGGACAGGTTCCAGGTGACAGCGCCGACGTCACCGGCCAAACCGCCGAAGTACTGGCGAAAATCGATGCGTTGTTGGCCGAAGCTGGCAGCGACAAGGATCATCTGCTCAACGCGACCATTTACCTGAACGACATTGGCCGCGATTTCGCCGCCATGAACGAGGTCTGGTCGCGGTGGTTGTCGCCGGGTCAGGCGCCGACCCGCACCACCTTGCAGGCGCAGCTGGCCCGTCCAGAGGTTCTGGTGGAAATCACCGTGATTGCCGCCCGCCGCTAATCGACTGACCCACAACGGAGAATAACAATGCAAAAAATCACGTTGATCGGCTGCACCCTCGGCCTGCTGCTCGCCAGCCAGGTCCAGGCCAACGAAGCGCCGCTGACCGGCACGCTGAGCAAGGTTGCCAATGCCAAGAGCATCACGCTGGGCTATCGCGACGCGTCGGTGCCGTTCTCCTATGTGGGTGATCACACGGGGCAACCGATGGGATATTCGGTCGATCTGGCGAGCAAGATTGTCGAGCGTATCAAACAAAAACTTGAGCTGCCGGATCTGAAGGTGAAGTACAACCTGGTGACCTCGCAAACGCGTATTCCGCTGGTGCAGAACGGCACTGTCGACCTTGAATGCGGTTCAACGGGCGTGACTGCCGAGCGCATGCAGCAAGTGGCGTTTTCCTACGGGTTTATTTATGTGAAGGGGCAATTGCTCACGGCGAAGGACAGCGGCATTAAGAGTTTCGCCGACCTGCGCGGCAAGAACGTTGTGACCACCGCTGGCACCACCAACGAGCGGTTTCTCAAGAGCTACAACATCGATCACAAAGTCGATATGTTCGTGATCAGTGCCAAGGACCACGGTGAAGCCTTCCAGATGTTGCAATCCGGCCGGGCGGTGGCGTTCTATATGGACGACGCGCTGCTCTACGGTGAGCGCGCCAAGGCCCGCGATCCGCATAACTGGGTGGTGGTTGGTGAGGAGCAATCGCGAGAAATCTACAGCTGCATGGTGCGCAAGGATGATCCGCAATTCCTGGCGCTGGTCAACGGCGCGTTGGGCGAGTTGTATCGCTCAGGAGAAATCAACAGCATCTACCAGCGTTGGTTCGAACAACCGATCCCACCGAAAGGTCTGAATCTTGAGTTCCCGATGACCAGCGAACTCAAGGCGATCATTGCTAAACCGGTGAGTGATCCGGTGCAATAGTTCCTGGAGGATCGTCCCCGCGTAGAGGGGGGGAAGGATCAGGCGCTGTTTTATGTCCTGTAGACCGCGTCGCGGCCATTCGCGAGCAAGCCCGCTCCCACATTGGAACGCGTACACCTGTGGGAGCGGGCTTGCTCGCGAAGGCGCATTAGAAGTCGCCCCAAAGCTGCTGGGCCACCGCCAATGCCACCACCGGCGCGGTCTCTGTGCGCAACACGCGAGGACCGAGGCGGGCGGCATGGAAACCGTTAGCCTTGGCCTGATCAACCTCAGCCTCCGACAACCCACCTTCAGGCCCGATCAAAAACGCCAACGTCGCCGGTTTCGCATGACTCACCAACGGCTCAGCCACCGGATGCAGCACCAGCTTCAACTCAGCGTCCGACTGCTTCAACCAGTCCGCCAACAGCAGCGGCGGATGAATCACCGGCACCCGTGAACGCCCGCATTGCTCGCATGCGCTGATCGCCACCTGACGCCAGTGCATCAGGCGTTTGTCGGCCCGCTCGTCCTTCAAGCGGACTTCGCAGCGATCGCTGAAGATCGGGGTGATTTCAGTCACGCCCAGTTCGGTGGCTTTCTGAATGGCCCAGTCCATCCGCTCGCCGCGGGACAGGCCTTGGCCGAGATGGATCGCAAGCGTCGACTCGACCTGGCCGGCGAAGCTTTCATCGATTTGCACCACGACGCGCTTCTTGCCCACTTCCACCAGGGTGGCGCGGAATTCATGGCCCGAGCCGTCGAACAGCTGCAACGCGTCGCCCTCGGCCATGCGCAACACGCGGCTGATGTAATGGGCCTGGGCCTCGGGCAACTCGTGTTCGCCAGTGCTCAAGGGGGCGTCGATAAAGAAGCGGGACAGTCTCATGCGGGGTCTCTGGAAAGTGTTAATCATCTGAATCGGTGCCGACTTCATTCGCGAGCAAGCCCGCTCCCACAGGGTATACGCGGTCAACTGTGGGAGCGGGCTTGCTCGCGAAGGTGGCCCAGGCACCAAAGTAGCTCAAGTGAAATCAATCAGCCCGGATCACGGAAACCCGGATGGAAGTCCTTCGGTACCGACACACTGACGCTGTCACGGGTCGCGATGTCGATGCCTTCGCTGGCCACTTCGGCCAGAAAGTCGATCTGCTCCGGGGTGATCACGTACGGCGGCAGGAAATACACGACGCTGCCCAACGGACGAAGTAAAGCACCTCGCTCCAATGCATGCTGGAACACCTTCAAGCCGCGACGTTCCTGCCACGGATACGCTTCCTTGGTGGCCTTGTCCTTGACCATCTCGATGGCCAGCACCATGCCGGTCTGACGGACTTCCGACACGTTCGGATGATCCACCAGATGCGCGGTGGCGGTGGCCATGCGCTGGGCCAGAGCCTTGTTGTTCTCGATGACGTTGTCTTCTTCGAAGATATCCAGCGTCGCCAGTGCTGCCGCGCAGGCCAGCGGATTGCCGGTGTAGCTGTGCGAGTGCAGGAAGGCGCGCAGGGTCGGGTAGTCGTCGTAGAACGCGCTGTAGACATCGTCGGTCGTCACGCACGCCGCCAGCGGCAGGTAACCGCCAGTCAGGGCCTTGGACAGGCAGAGGAAGTCCGGGCGGATGCCGGCCTGCTCGCAGGCGAACATCGTGCCGGTACGGCCGAAGCCGACGGCGATCTCGTCATGGATCAGGTGCACGCCGTAGCGGTCGCAGGCTTCACGCAGCAGCTTCAGATACACCGGATGATACATGCGCATGCCGCCAGCGCCCTGGATCAGCGGTTCGACGATCACGGCCGCGACGGTGTCGTGGTGCTCGGCCAGGGTCTGTTCCATGGCGGCGAACATATGCCGCGAATGGTCTTCCCAGCTCATGCCCTCGGGGCGCAGGTAGCAATCCGGACTGGGCACCTTGATGGTGTCCAGTAGCAGCGCCTTATAGGTTTCAGTGAACAGCGGCACGTCGCCCACCGACATCGCCGCCATGGTCTCGCCGTGGTAGCTGTTGGTCAGGGTGACGAAGCGCTTCTTGTTCGGTTGACCGCGATTGAGCCAGTAGTGAAAGCTCATTTTTAGCGCGACTTCGATGCAGGACGAGCCGTTATCGGCGTAGAAGCATCGAGTCAGGCCTTCCGGAGTCATTTTTACCAGGCGCTCGGACAGCTCGATCACCGGCTGATGGCTGAAGCCGGCCAGGATCACGTGCTCCAACTGATCGACCTGATCCTTGATGCGCTGGTTAATGCGTGGATTGGCATGGCCAAACACGTTGACCCACCAGGAGCTGACGGCGTCGAGGTAGCGTTTACCTTCGAAGTCTTCCAGCCACACGCCTTCACCGCGCTTGATCGGGATCAACGGCAGCTGTTCGTGGTCTTTCATCTGGGTGCAGGGATGCCACAACACCGCGAGATCGCGTTCCATCCACTGTTTATTCAGGCCCATTTTCTGTCTCCTCGAGGCTACCCGCGATGTAAGCGGTTAAACAATCGCGCAAGCCTATGCAATGCATCGCGCGGGGACAACCCATTGCGTCGATTGAGCTACTTTGTATAGGTCGATAGACGTTGCTGGCGGCCTTTTGATGGCTGACGTATTCTTCGCGGTTCTTTGAGTCGTCTGACTCGCAAAACCGTATTTTCCTACGTGTATTTCCGGAGTTCGCTGAATGTCTGCTGGTTGGCTGCGCGCCTGTGCGCTGGTGATGTTAGGGCTGTTCAGCGTGTCTGCGCTGGCCAAGGATAAAACTGCGATCGTGATCGGCGGCGGGCTGTCTGGCCTGACTGCTGCTTATGAGCTGCAGAACAAAGGCTGGCAGGTCACCCTGCTGGAAGCCAAACCGAGCATGGGTGGTCGCTCCGGCATGGCCACCAGTGAGTGGATCGGCAACGATAAGACTCAACCGGTGCTGAACAAGTACGTCTCGACGTTCAAGCTGAGCACTACGCCAGCCCCTGAATTCGTACGGACCCCGAGCTACCTGATCGATGGCGAGTACTTCACCGCCGCCGATCTGGCGACCAAGCAACCGGCCACGGCCGACGCGCTCAAGCGCTACGAAAAGACCCTGGATGATCTGGCGCGCTCGATCGACGATCCGCAGAACCCGGCCGCCAATAGCACGCTGTTCGCCCTGGACCAGGTCACTGTGTCCAGCTGGCTTGATCGTCTGAACCTGCCAGCGACGGCCCGTCAGCTGGTGAATCAGCAAATTCGTACCCGTTATGACGAACCTTCGCGCCTGTCGCTGCTGTACTTCGCACAGCAGAGCCGTGTTTATCGTGGCGTCTCTGACCGTGACCTGCGCGCTTCGCGTCTGCTCGGTGGCAGCCCGGTGTTGGCCCAAGCCTTCGTTAAACAGCTGAAAACCATCAAGACCAACGCCCCGGTTTCGTCCATTACTCAGGACAAGGACGGCGTGACCGTCAAAGTCGGTAGCGTTGGCTATCAGGCTGACTATGTCGTCGTGGCCGTGCCTTTGCGCGCATTGAGCAAGATCCAGATGACCCCGTCGCTGGATGCCCAGCACATGGGCGCCATCAAAGGCACCAACTACGGTTGGCGCGACCAGATCATGCTGAAGTTCAAAACGCCCGTGTGGGAAAGCAAGGCACGGATGACCGGCGAGATCTACAGCAACGCCGGTCTCGGCATGTTGTGGGTTGAGCCAGCCTTGAAAGGCGGCGCCAACGTGGTGATCAACCTGTCCGGCGATAATGCCCGGGTGATGCAGGCCTTCGGCGACAAGCAGCTGGTCGATCAGGTGTTGATCCGCCTGCACACGTTTTATCCACAGGCTCGCGGTGCGTTCACCGGTTATGAAATCCGCCGCTACAGCACCGACCCTTCGATGGGCGGCGCTTACCTGGCCTTTGGCCCGGGGCAGATCAGCAAGTACTGGCGCTTGTGGGAACGCCCACTGCAACGTGTAACCTTTGCTGGCGAACACACCGACACCTTGTACCCTGGCACCCTCGAAGGCGCTCTGCGCACCGGTCAACGTGCGGCCAGTCAGGTTGAAGACCTGGCGGCAGGCAAGTCGTTTGAACCGGCGAAGGTTGTTCCGGCAGCGACCGTTGCGGCGGCGGGCGCAGTGGCAGCGAAGAAAGGTAATTTCTTCAGCAACCTGTTCAGCGGCTCGGATGACGATAAGAAACCGGAACCGGTCAAGGCGCCTGAACCAGTAGCTCCGGCCCCTGCACCAGCACCGGCTCCGACACCTGCACCCGCGCCGGTCGAAGCTCCAATGCCTGCTGAGCCGGTGAAAGCCGAGCCAGCTAAAAAGTCCACGGCCAAAGCTGCGGCGAAGAAACCGGCAGCCAAGACCGAGGCGAAAAAAGCCCCGGCCAAGGCTCCGGCGAAAAAGGCTGAACCGGCGAAGAAACCAGCAGCCAAACCGGCGGCGACCACTGAGACCACTGCTCAGTAACGTTCAGGCGTAAAAAAGCGCGGCCCAAGGGCCGCGCTTTTTTTTGCTCATTTATCAAGCATGAGACATCTCGGCTTTGCCTGTGCGCATTGGGCTCGTGCAATCCACAATATCGGTCCTACACGCTTCAGCGATATATCAGAGGCTTCCCACAAAGTAATCGGAAAGAAACGATATATGACGGCTGACTTAAAATTCTATGCTCTTCAAAAAATTGGAGGGCGTATGAAAGCATTAGCAGCAATAGTTGTATTGATAGCACTTTCTGGTTGTGAAAATGGCCATTTTTTTCCTAAAGGATATAACCAAGAGCTGGCCTATAAATGCGATATAGATCCGTACAGTCCCGATTGCTTACAGCCGCCTCCAGTATTCAAAGGTCCTTAGATGACTAAGGCATATATCATAATTAGAGTGGGCCTAATGAGAACTTCCATTCATGAATCTTTGTGCCCGTCGGTAGCACTTTGACAAAATGTTCGCTTGGCTTTGGAATACGACCAGGGACGAATCCAAAGCGAGCCCAGCACAGATTTCCCGTGCGCTGATCGTAAATGACCAAATTCCCATCATCTTGAATAACCATACATGTGTTGTACCAAAGCGACTTATCAATGCTATGAGTGCTTTCAGCGATCCATAAACGCCTTCTGGACGGATCATAAAGAAAGCCATTATTGCTTATCGAAAATTTCAGAGGTTCACGCATTTTTTTCTGATACAAGGTTCTGCTATAAATCTGATTGCCATCTGCAATCCAGACTACAGCCTCCCCATCCTTGATGACCAAATTTCCATCAGCTTGCAATACCAATCGAAATCGCCCGTTCACGGACGTAAGGTAGTGCCCCGGCGACATCGTTTGATTGGGAGGCAGCACCGGCGTGCCACTTGCTTGAAACGGGGTATATGTAATAGCCATGTATTTTTCACCTTGACCAATGAGTTGTTGAGCGCTCATTCAATCAAGTTCAAATACGGAAATGGCCGTACATATGTATTACATGGCATAAATATTGGCGAAACACGCTCTTGGTAGCAGCTGGCGAAGCCTGCGTTCGGCTGCGCAGCAGTCGTAAAACCTGTGCGCGCGGTCTTCCTGAAACACCACATCGCCTGATTTCACGACTGCTGCGCAGCCGAACGCAGGCTTCGCCAGCTGCTACAGATCGCGTTTGGCTTAACTGACAGGCAAGGGCCGCGCTTTTTTTGCCTAGAGAAAAACCTGAGCAGAAAATCGAATAAACCTTTTGATACAGGTGTTCTTTGGTTTGTATTCACTTTTTTTCACAATTTGGCGCCTTTAATCTTTCCTTAACTCAGCCATTTCAGACTCTTGATCGTATTTCTCGATATTTCAAAGCGAAATTTTCCGCTTTAAATCGATAGATAAGTCGATAGTCTTGGGCCAGCACTCACAGGGATCTAGGCAATGCAGCTACGTAACTCTACTTCACGCTACGGCTGGGTCAGCATCTTCCTGCACTGGGGTGTGGCGCTAGCCGTATTCGGCTTGTTCGCTCTTGGCTTGTGGATGGTTGATCTGGGTTACTACGACCCTTGGCGTAAAGCCGGGCCGGATATCCACAAGAGCATCGGGTTGATATTGCTGGCGTTCATGGTGTTGCGTGTGTTGTGGCGCTTCATCAGTCCACCGCCGCCGACACTGCAAAGCTACAGCCGCCTGACGCGCCTCGGCGCCAAGTTCGGCCATGGTTTTCTTTATCTCAATCTGTTTGCTGTGATGATTGCCGGTTACCTGATTTCCACCGCAGAAGGCGTCGGGATTCCGGTGTTTGACTGGTTTGAAGTGCCTGCGCTGGTTTCCGGACTACCGGACCAGGCAGATACCGCCGGTGCGATTCATCTCTACCTGGCGTGGGTACTGGTCATTTTTTCCGGTCTCCATGCGTTGGCAGCATTGAAGCACCACTTTATCGATCGTGATGTGACTCTGACACGAATGCTGGGTCGCAAAGCCTGACGTTCAATTTTGACTCCCAAGGAATACAAAGCATGTTGAAAAAGACTCTCGCCGCTCTGGCAATCGGTTCCGCCCTGTTGTCCGCCAATGTAATGGCCGCTGACTACGTCGTTGACAAGACTGGCCAGCACGCCTTCGTCAACTTCAAGATCAGCCACCTGGGTTACAGCTACATCACCGGTACCTTCAAGGACATCGACGGCAAGTTCAGCTTTGACGCTGCCAAGCCCGAAGACAGCAAGATCGAGTTCAATGTGCACACCGCCAGCGTGTTCACCAACAACGCTGAGCGCGACAAGCACATCTCCAGCAAAGACTTCCTGGACGTGAGCAAATTCGCCGACGCCAAGTTCGTCTCCACCAGCGTCAAATCCACCGGCAAAAACGCCGCTGGCAAAGACACTGCCGACGTGACCGGCGACCTGACTATCCACGGCGTGACCAAGCCTGTCGTGGTCAAGGCCACTTTCCTGGGTGAAGGCAAGGATCCATGGGGCGGCTACCGTGCCGGCTTCGAGGGCACTACCAGCATCAAGCGTTCTGACTTCGGCACGATGATGGACCTGGGACCACAGTCCGACGCTGTTGATCTGTACGTTACGTTTGAAGGTGTCAAAGCGAAGTAATGCTGAGACCGTAGGAGCTGCCGCAGGCTGCGATCTTTTAAGATCAAAAGATCGCAGGCTTCGCCAGCTCCTACAAAAGCTTTTCGCAGCGCACATAAACGCCCCAGACTTCACGGTCGGGGGCGTTTTTTTTGTCAGACAAAATTACCGTTGTAGGAGCGAGCTCGCTCGCGATGGACGTTAACGATAACGCGCGTTTTCTGGATAAACGCGTTGCCCTCTGGTTTTTCGCGAGCAAGCTCGCTCCTACAGGATTTTTTGTCGGCCATAAAAAATGCCCCTGATCTCGCGACCAGGGGCATTTTTTATGGCTCGAAAAACTCAGCGATTGCGTGTCAGCAGCGCTGGTTTTTCGCCGCGAGGACGGCCTGGCAGTTGATCAAGTTGCTCGGGAGTCGGGAAACGGTCGGTTTTCGACTCCTTGTGAATGATCTTCGGTGCCGGACCGCGCGGGTTCTGCACGGCCGGTTCCGAACGCGGCTGATCATCACGTGCCGGGCGACGGTTGCGGCCTTCTTCGCGACGGGCCTGACCGTCACGAGGAGCACCGTTACGTGGGCCGCTACGTTTGGCTGGCGGAGTGCCGGTGGTGGCGCCATCGCTGCTGCGGGGACCGCTTTGGCGACCCTGTGGCTTGCCGCCGGTGCGCGGAGCACCTGCGCCGGTTGCCGTGCCTTGTGCCGGAGCACCCGGACGGCGACCACGGCCTTGAGCAGGTTTGGCCTGCGGCACGTAGTCGACGCGGTTGCCGAAGTTATCGATGTCGTCGTCCAGGAACTCGTCCGGGGCACGATCAGCGGCCGCGCGTGGCGCCGGACGCTGTTGTTCGCGGGCCGGAGTGCCTTCGCGTGGTTTTTGCTCACGTGCCGGGCGCTCGCCGCGGCCAGTGGCTGCAGGTTTTTCCTTGCCGCCTTTGTCTTTGCCTTTGTCCTTGCGACCGCCGCCACCGCCGCTGCCGTTCGGACCGTCGCCGCGCGGGCCGCGTGGGTTGCGCGGGTTACGCACATCCGGACGCTCGCGAACTTCAGGTTTCTCGGCTTCCACAGCGCTGGAATCGAAGCCCATCAGGTTGCCGTCGGCAATCTTCTGTTTGGTCATGCGCTCGATGCTTTTCAGCAGCTTTTCTTCGTCCGGAGCCACCAGCGAGATCGCCTCGCCCGAACGACCGGCACGGCCAGTACGGCCGATACGGTGAACATAGTCTTCGTCGACGTTCGGCAGCTCGAAGTTGACCACGTGTGGCAACTGGTCGATGTCGAGGCCGCGAGCGGCGATGTCGGTGGCCACCAGAATGCGCACTTCACCGGCCTTGAAATCGGCCAGGGCTTTGGTGCGGGCGTTCTGGCTCTTGTTGCCATGGATCGCGACGGCGCTGAGGCCGTGTTTGTCCAGGTACTCGGCCAGGCGGTTGGCGCCATGCTTGGTGCGGGTGAACACCAGCACCTGTTCCCAGGCGCCAGCGGTGATCAGGTGCGCCAGCAACGAACGTTTGTGGTTCGCTGGCAGGCGGAAGACGCGCTGTTCGATACGCTCGACCGTGGTGTTCGGCGGCGTGACTTCGATGCGTTCCGGGTTGTGCAGCAGCTTGCCGGCGAGGTCGGTGATGTCTTTGGAGAAGGTCGCCGAGAACAGCAGGTTCTGACGTTTGCTCGGCAGGCGAGCCAAGACCTTCTTCACGTCATGGACAAAGCCCATGTCGAGCATGCGGTCGGCTTCGTCCAGCACGAGGATTTCCACGTGAGACAGGTCGACGCTGCCTTGGCCGGCGAGGTCGAGCAGGCGGCCCGGGCAGGCCACCAGCACGTCGACACCACGGGACATGGCCTGAACCTGCGGGTTCATGCCAACGCCACCGAAGATGCAGGCGCTGACGAACTTCAGGTCACGGGCATAGACCTTGAAGCTCTCGTGCACTTGAGCGGCGAGTTCGCGAGTAGGGGTCAGGACCAGTACGCGCGGTTGGCGCGGGCCGTGACGCTGGGATTTGTCCGGGTGACCGTTAGGGAACAACCGTTCCAGGATCGGAAGGGCGAAGCCGCCGGTTTTACCAGTACCTGTCTGAGCCGCAACCATCAGGTCGCGACCTTGCAACACGGCGGGAATAGCCCGCTGTTGCACCGGAGTAGGCTCGGTATAGCCCGCTGCCTCGATGGCGCGGACTAAAGCCTCGGAGAGACCGAGGGAAGCAAAGGACATGAGTAATCCTGTTCTAGTTAGGGCTTGGCCCAATGGGAGTCTTGCCTGGCGCGAATAGCGTTTAAGAGGACGCAATCCCGTCCGGTCCTGCTGGGCCTCGAAGGCTCATCTGGAGTGCTCGCGCGGGCTGAAAAGCTGCGCTGTAGCGGTGTCGAGATGCCTTGAACGAGTCCGAGCGTCCGGGCGTGAGCCTGGCGGGAAGGCCGGAGTATAACAGAGCAATCACTGCGCGCTGCTTTCATGCTGCTCAACGGTTTTTCCACTGGCGGTGGCGGCCGTTGCGGATTTCACCTCGGTCGCCGGCTCGGCGCCGTAACGCGCGCTCAGTTCGGCGTAGGCAGGCTCGCGCTTGAAGCGTTTGAGTTCAGCGCCGAAACGCTGCACCAGCAAGTCCATCCCCGCATTGCGGCGCACCGCGAGAAACTGGCTCTGGTGGCTGATGACGGTGGGGTTCTCGGTAATCTTGTCGCGGATGCCCAGTTCGTCGATCAAGTGCTGGCCGACCCTGCGATCTGTGATCAACAGGTCGATCCGCCCACGCAACAGTTTGCCGAAGTTGGCTTCATGGGTCGGCGCGGGTTCACGGGTGAACAGCGTCGATTCACGAAAGTCCGGGCTATACAGATAGCCTGGGGACGTGCCGATGGTCAGCCCTTTGAGGTCGGCCAGGGTGCGAAAAGGGTGGGGGCGCTCATTGGCGTAGAACATCACGAACTCCACTTCCGAGAGTGGCTCGCCGGGGTAGAGCAAGGTGGCGTCGCGCTCATCGCTGTGGAAGATATCCAGCGCGCCATCTGCCTGGCCTGTTTCGAGCATCGATAGGCAGCGTTTCCACGGCAGGAACTGCCATTCGACTTCGATACCCAAGCGTTGGAAGACGATAGCTGTGGTTTCGTAGTCCAACCCCAGGAATTTGCCGTTTTCCTCGTACACGTAGGGCGCCCATGGCTCGGTGACAATACGCAGCTTCTCGCCCCGAGCGACGAAGCTCAGGCAAGTGAAAAGAAACACGGTCAGTATCTGCGCGATCAAAGGCATGGCTTGAGATTACGACGAGAAACCGGAAAGAGCCAGAAACGGGATCCAGAAGCTCTATCTCCGTGTGTTGCATCACAATAAACGCGCATTAAACGCAAAAGATCGCCGCCTTCGGCAGCTCCTACAGGGAATGCACATTCCAATGTAGGAGCTGCCGAAGGCGGCGATCTTTTGATCTTGCTTTGCTTAACGCGGCAACTTCAGATTGTTCCACACGGCCAGGCTCGCTTCCGCCTGATTCAACGTGTAGAAGTGCAGCCCTGGAGCACCACCCTGCAGCAGGCGATCGCACATCTCGGTGATGACTTGCTCACCAAAGCCTTGGATGCTCTGGGTGTCGTCGCCGTAGGCTTCCAGCTGCTTGCGGATCCAGCGCGGGATTTCCGCACCGCAGGCGTCGGAGAAGCGCGCGAGCTTGCTGTAGTTGGTGATCGGCATGATCCCCGGCACGATCGGGATGTTCACGCCCATCGCCCGTACCCGCTCGACGAAGTAGAAGTAGCTGTCGGCGTTGAAGAAGTACTGGGTGATCGCACTGTCGGCTCCGGCGTTGGCCTTGCGCACGAAGTTGGCGATATCGTCTTCGAAATTGCGCGCTTGCGGATGCATTTCCGGGTAAGCCGCCACTTCAATGTGGAAATGATCGCCGGTCTCTTCACGAATGAATTCAACCAGGTCATTGGCGTGGCGCATTTCGCCGCTGGCCATGCCCATGCCTGACGGCAGGTCACCGCGCAGGGCAACGATACGCTTGATGCCGGCCGCTTTGTATTGAGCCAGCAGGCCGCGCAAGTCGTCCTTGCTGTCGCCTACGCAAGACAGATGCGGAGCGGCAGGAATTTTGACTTCGCTTTCGAGCTGCAGCACGGTGTTGAGGGTGCGATCACGGGTCGAACCGCCAGCGCCATAGGTGCAGGAGAAGAAATCGGGATTATACGTCGCCAGCTGACGGGCAGTGGCGAGCAGTTTTTCATGCCCAGCGTCGGTCTTCGTAGGGAAGAACTCGAAACTGTAGCGACGGTCTTGGGACATGGTCATATCCTTGAAAACACGAAAACCGGCAGGGCCGGCCAAACCGCCAATCTCCCTGTGTAGGAGCGAGCTTGCTCGCGATGGACGTCAACGATAACGCGTGTTTACTGCTGAAACGCGTTGCCCTGACGTTTTTCGCGAGCAAGCTCGCTCCTACATTAAGGAGAGCCGGCCTATCAGTAACGGTAAGCGTGCGGCTTGAACGGACCTTCGACGGTCACGCCGATGTAGTCGGCCTGGGTCTTGGTCAGTTGAGTCACAACGCCGCCGAAACCGCGGACCATTTCCAGGGCCACTTCTTCGTCGAGTTTCTTCGGCAGTACTTCAACGGTCAGGCGCTCGGCTTTCTGGGCTGGCGACAGGTCGGCGTACTTCTGGCCGAACAGGAAGATCTGGGCCAGGACCTGGTTGGCGAACGAACCGTCCATGATGCGGCTTGGGTGACCTGTGGCGTTGCCCAGGTTAACCAGACGGCCTTCGGCCAGCAGGATCAGGTAGTCGTCGTTCTGAGCGTCAAAAGCGCCAGGACCGGTGCGGTGGATCTTGTGAACCTGTGGCTTCACTTCTTCCCATGCCCAGTTTTTGCGCATGAAAGCGGTGTCGATTTCGTTGTCGAAGTGGCCGATGTTGCAGACAACAGCGCGCTTCTTCAGGGCTTTGAGCATGTTCGCGTCGCAAACATTGACGTTGCCGGTGGTGGTCACGATCAGGTCGATCTTGCCCAACAGCGCTTTGTCGATGCTGGCTTCGGTGCCATTGTTGATACCGTCGATGAACGGCGAAACCAGTTCGTAACCGTCCATGCAGGCTTGCATGGCGCAGATCGGGTCTACTTCGGAAACCTTGACGATCATGCCTTCCTGACGCAGGGACTGAGCGGAGCCCTTGCCCACATCACCGTAACCGATGACCAGCGCTTGCTTGCCGGACAGCAGGTGGTCGGTACCGCGCTTGATCGCATCGTTCAGGCTGTGACGGCAGCCGTACTTGTTGTCGTTCTTGCTCTTGGTCACCGAGTCGTTGACGTTGATGGCCGGGATTTTCAGCTCGCCCTTGGCCAGCATGTCCAGCAGGCGGTGAACGCCGGTGGTGGTTTCTTCGGTCACGCCGTGGACGCGGTCCAGGATCGCCGGGTATTTCTTGTGCAGCAGCTCGGTCAGGTCGCCGCCGTCGTCGAGGATCATGTTGGCATCCCAAGGCGCGCCATCTTTCAGGATGGTTTGCTCCAGGCACCACTCGTACTCTGCTTCAGTCTCGCCTTTCCAGGCGAAAACCGGGATACCGGCAGCGGCGATAGCGGCAGCGGCCTGGTCTTGAGTCGAGAAAATGTTGCAGGACGACCAGCGCACTTCGGCACCCAGGGCAACCAGGGTTTCGATCAGCACGGCAGTCTGAATGGTCATGTGGATGCAGCCGAGAATCTTGGCGCCTTTGAGCGGCTGCTCACCGGCATACTTGCGGCGCAGACCCATCAGGGCTGGCATTTCGGATTCGGCGATGATGGTTTCGCGACGGCCCCAGGCAGCCAGGGACATGTCGGCCACTTTGTAATCGTTAAAATCTGCAGGCGTGATAACAGCGCTCATGATGAGCCTCCATTCGTAATGTATGCGAATGGGCGCCGTTGTGCGTTTAGTGTCTGGTCGATGACGACCAAGCAACGCCCCATCCGAGCCTGACAGGAATACCTGCTGCAGCGCCCCTCGGACAGGTGGCGGGAAAACGGTATCAATGGAACGTTACCGTTTTGAAACGGGGGCGATTATAGCGGGCTATGCTGATCTTCCAAAGCCTTTCTGCAGGTCAATGTCTGAACGGTAATCGAGTCCATAGTCGATGCTAGATAGAGCTCTGGGTCGGGCTCTGCCATGATGCCCACGATCATTCGGCAAGACGCTCAGGAGTGAATATGAATTTCCACACCCGCAAATGGGTAAAACCCGAAGACCTAAACCCCAACGGCACACTGTTCGGCGGCAGCCTTCTGCGCTGGATCGACGAAGAAGCGGCCATTTACGCCATTGTTCAGTTGGGCAACCAGCGCGTGGTCACCAAGTACATTTCCGAAATCAACTTCGTCAGTGCCTCGCGCCAGGGCGACATCATCGAGCTGGGCATCACCGCCACCGAGTTCGGTCGCACCTCGATTACGCTGACCTGCGAAGTGCGCAACAAAATCACCCGCAAGAGCATCCTGACGGTGGAGAAAATGGTCTTCGTCAACCTCGGTGAAGACGGCTTGCCCGCCGCTCACGGCCGGACCGAGATCAAATACGTCAAAGACCAGTTCCAGGATGATGTCATCCACGACTGATATCGCGTTGCACCCTTCGCGAGCAGGCTCGCTCCCACACTTGATCTTCAGTGAACACAGACTTTGTGTACGACCGAGATTAAGTGTGGGAGCGAGCCTGCTCGCGAAAGCGGTCTACCCGTCACCGATGATTTAACGGGGCAGTGAACAGCGCCGAACCGCACGTGTCGTACTTAAATGACACGCCACAGGTTCAGGAGCTTTATGGACGCCCCAAAAGACGGCAAGACCCCGAACCTCTCGGCGCACGAGCAGCACGAAGTCGAGAAGAGTCAGCCGCCGCGCGCTGCTGTTTTGCATGAAATCATCCGCACCCAGGGCGATCAGGAGCTGGAGCGCAGTGTCGCCGCGCTGTGGTGGTCGGCACTGGCCGCCGGTCTGACCATGGGCTTGTCGCTGATGGCCATGGGGTTGCTCAATTCCCGCCTGCCGGACGGCGATGCCTTCAAGGTGATCGCCAGCTTCGGTTACTGCGCCGGTTTTCTCGCGGTCATTCTCGCCCGCCAGCAATTGTTCACCGAGAACACGTTGACGGCGGTGTTGCCGATCATGACCAAGCCTACTTTGGGTAATTTCGGTCGGCTGATACGGCTGTGGTCGGTAGTGCTAGTGGGCAATCTCTGTGGCACGTTGCTGGTGGCATACGTGATGCTGCACCTGCCGATATTCGACAGTAAAACCGACCTGGCTTTCCTCGGCATCGGGCGCAAGATCATGGAGAACGACGCCAGCCAGATGTTCGCCAAAGGCATCATATCGGGCTGGATGATCGCCACCATGGTCTGGATGATTCCGTCCATGGAGAGCGCCAAAATGTGGATCATCATCCTCATCACCTACCTCATGGCGCTGGGGGATTTCACCCATATCGTGGTCGGGTCGGCCGAGGTTTCGTATCTGGTGTTCGCCGGCGAGTTGCCCTGGAAGGATTTCTGGCTAGTGTTCGCCGGGCCGACATTGGCGGGGAACATCGTCGGCGGCAGCTTTATCTTCGCGCTGATCAGCCATGCGCAAATTCGTAGCGAGAGCGGGCCGCCGAAAAGCCAGGAAAACAAGACCGAGCCGGCGCCTGACGATCGCTAGGTAGCCGGGCGAGGCTTCAGTGCTCGCCCAACCGGCAAGGATACTGCGGTTATCAGCCAGGGATCAGCCATGCCCGGGCTTGATCGATCGTTGTCGAGTTGAAAGGACGCGACGAGTTCGGGAAGTTGCGTGAGACATAGTTTTTGATAATTCGACGGAGTTCGGCATTGAAATCCTCGCTGGTCTTGGCTTGTCGCAAGTCGTCGATTGCCCAGGTCAACAGATTCACGTTTGAATCAGGTTGGTCGAGACGATACAGGGAGGGAAAGATCACTTCGCGGATGAAGTTTTCGCTTTTGGTTTTGATATCGCGCATACCCATTTCCTCGATTGCTTTGGTCATGACAGCAGACTTTGGCCCTGGCGCTTGGGCATCCATGCGTTTAATGGCTTGGAGCAGCTCCATATAATCGGGGTGGTTTCCGTGATTGAGCCTTTTTGCCAACCAATCGATTTTTGCCGGTGTGTCGCCGAGCTGATCAAGAGTATTGATCGCTGCGCGCAGTTCTGGGGTGAGTTCCAGTGTGGCGTTCTTTTTGGTTGGGTCTTCTTCTTTGTCTTTGGCTTTGGAGATGACATCCAGAGCGTGCTTTAAATCTTTCAGCGTCTGTTGAGCGAGCAGTCGGAAACTGATGACCGCTTCGGATGCTGGATCTTTCAGCGCAATCCTCGCTTCGTTGAACGATTGATCGTCAAGGGCCAGTAGCGCGCTACCAATGGAGTTGAAGGTGTATGTTTCGCTGCGGTTATGGCTGTTCAGGTGTTCTTCAACTGTAGAACGCAGGTCTTCCTGCAGCAGGTTTCTGAGCTCTTTCTGCATGCCGAAGTTGATCGTGCCTCCCGACATGGTAGTGAAGTCGCCTTTATCGTTTTTCAGGGGAACGATGACCGTTTCTTCTCTAAACGCCTTGATGCCTTTGTCTTCTTGTGCGTCTCGGGCCGAGTGGTCCACACCGATGGCCCTGTCGATCGCTCTCGAGGGAAGTGTGCCTCTATCGTTTTTTTTACCGCTATTCTCGCTCTCGAATTTGAGAATTAACTGATCGCTTTCGGGAATTGCGCTCATGGGGAATTGAGAATCGTATAGACCCTGGATCGGAGTGTTGAGCACGATCCCGCCATCCTGAAAGGAAGTTCGTTCTCCCTTACGCTGAAAGGGCTGACCTTGTTCCGAAGGTGATTGGAAAACGACGGGCAATGAACCTGAAATATGGGCTGCGCGAGCCACATCCAGATCCGGGGTCAGGCTGGCATTGAACACCACCATTTGGGGGCGCCCGTCGAACATGGCGGTGCCGGTGATGTGCAGTTGCTTGATTTCCGGCATGTCCTTGCTCAGCGTCGCCAGATCACCAAAGGTCACGTAGCCGTTGGTTTTTATTTTTTCTACGCAGGCTTTGCTCGCCTCCGAGATTTGTCGCTGAGGATCGTTAAGGGCCTCGCTGAAGCGAGACAGGGTCGACTGAACCGTTTTCTCCTGGATCAATACCTCCAGCGGCATGGCTTTGGATTGAAGGCGAGGTAGCAGGTCGAACAGCAACCGTCCGATGGTGCCGGTCTTGCCCGGGATCTTTCCGATGCCTTTACCAAGGGTGGAGCTGAAGCGCTGTATAAGTTCAAGCACCTTGCTGTGACTGTCGAGCAGCGACACAAGGTCGATGTCGTCCAACAGATTGTCGATTTCCGCGTGTGTCATACCGCTGGCGAGCAAAGCCGCAGTAATGGCGCCGGCCGATGAGCCTCGAATGTTCCGGATATTGTGCAGATGACCACTTTCTTCCAGCGCTTTCACCGCTCCAGAGAAGGCGACCCCTTTAGCTCCACCGCCGCTTAGCACCAGGTCTTTGATATCGGGCCGCTTGAGCTCCATTTTCACCACGCCGTTATCATAACGGCTGATCGAAAGCTCTCGGCCGGTCGACGAGTTCAGCAGCGTTTCGAGCCGGCCTTGGCCTTCACGCTGTGTGCATTGCATGAAGTCGCCCCAATCTTCGTCTGCGGGACTTTTCGGCGAACCTTGAGCGACATTGTTCGATACGGTCAAAGGGTGCGACGTAATCGGTGGACTGCTGATGGGAGTGGTCATGCTTGTCTCTTCCTTGAGGAATATCCGGGAAGTGACACTTTAGGTGTACTTGGGTGCGCGCAGAGCCCTGCGCAGCAATTGGCAACAGTTGCTCACAAGGGTGTTTAAAAAGTGTTCTGAAGGCTCTGGCGTGAGCTTTTCAGAGGGCACTGGCTAATCGGCCATACGGTCCGGAAAGTATTCGCACAATGTGCGTCTCCAATGCCTCCACGCTAAAAGCAGATTTCTGAACCGGGCTCTGCTCCCCGGATCAGCCGGGCATATCGGCCAACGTTGCAACGCGACGTTGCCGATAAATAAAGTACAGCGCGGTCAGCACGGTCAATCCGCTGACTAACGCGCCGGTCCAGGGCAAGTCCGCCAGGTCCGCGCCACTGGCGACGACCAATCCGCCGATCCACGCGCCTGCGGCGTTGCCGAGGTTGAAGGCACTCTGATTCAACGTCGATCCCAGGTTCGGTGCCTCGTGAGCCTGATCGATGATCAGCAACTGCAGGATCGGGCACAGGGCGAAGGCGAAAATCCCCCACAGCACCAGGGTGATTGCTGCCGGAATGACCGAGTGACTGGTCTGCGTGAACGCGGCCAACACCACCATCACGGCCAGCGCCATGCCCACCAGCGAAGGTAGCAATCGACTGTCCGCCAGTCGTCCGCCCAGCATGCTGCCCGCCGTCAAACCCACGCCGAACAACAGCAGCATAATGGTGACGCCATGGGGGCTGACGCCGGTGATGTCCTGCAGGATCGGCGCGATATACGTGAACACGCTGAACAGGCTCGTCGACGCCAGCACGCTCATGCCCAACGCCAATAACACGTTGACCTTGCCCAGTACCTTGAACTCGCTGGCCAGGTTGGCTTTGTCCATCGCAATGTCCTTTGGCAGCCAGGCCCACTGCGCGATCGCCGCGATCACGCCAATCACTGACACTGCCCAGAACGTCGAACGCCAGCCCGCGTATTGTCCGAGCGCCGTGCCTAAAGGCACGCCGAGCACGTTGGCCAGGGTCAGACCGGTGAACATCATGGCAATCGCCTGGGCCCGTTTGTTCGGAGCCACCAAGCCGGCGGCGACCACCGAGCCGATGCCGAAGAACGCCCCGTGACACAGCGCGGTGACCACTCGCGCGGCCATCAGCGTGGCGTAGTTGGGGGCCAGGGCGCACAGGATGTTGCCGAGGATGAACATCAGTGTCATGCCCAGCAGCGTCGCTTTGCGCGGCATATTGGCGGTGCCGATCGCGAGGATCGGGGCGCCGAACACCACGCCCAGGGCGTAGCCGGTAATCAGCAGCCCGGCGTGGGGAATGCTCACCGCAAGGTCGCGGGCGACGTCGGGCAGCAAGCCCATGATGACAAATTCAGTGGTGCCGATGCCGAACGCGGCAACAGCGAGGGCAAGCAAAGCGAGTGGCATGCGCAAGGTCTCTGTCAGTAGTCTTGACGCTTTGATCAGGCATACGCATGCCATTGACCATTCTCGACGAGAGCGGGCAAGGGCAAAAATTATTGGAATTAGTCTGTGCGCAACTGAGTGCGGCGTGGTCGCTTGCAGTATAAACAGCTACTGACCTATGGCGAATCAATTCTCCACACGATCCCTGTAGGAGCGAGCTTGCTCGCGATGGACGTCAACGATAACGCGTGTTTGCTGTTTAAACGCGTTGCATCGACGTTTTTCGCGAGCAAGCTCGCTCCTACAAGGGGATTACAGGGGGCAAAAATAAGGAGTGTGCCGTGCTTGCAACAGCACTGGTGTTAGTAGCGGCGCTGTTGCATGCGGCGTGGAATACCCTGATCAAATTCAGCGCCGAGCGGTTGCTGGTGGTGGCCTGCATGGACACGGTGGCGATGCTTTTCGTTGCCGCGATGTTGCCGTTCGTGGCGCTGCCGCCCATCGAAATATGGCCGTGGATTCTAGCGTCGGCGGCGTTCGAGTTGCTCTATCGCTATTTGCTGATCCAGGCGTATCGGGTCGGCGACCTTGGGCTGGTCTATCCGTTGATGCGTGGTTTGTCACCCTTGGTGGTGCTGGCGCTGACGCTGGTCTTTGCCGGGGAAGTGCTGACGAATCAGCAAATCTTCGGGATTCTGCTGATTCCCTTCGGCATGCTTTGCCTGCTCTGGCAGGGCGGCGGCGGTGCGCGCTTACCGTGGTCGATGCTGCCGGTGGTGGCGTTGATCGGCCTGTGCATTGGCTGCTACACCTTCATTGATGGCCAGGCGTTGCGGCGCTGGTCGCATCCACTGGACTACCTGGTCTGGGTCACGCTGCTGAGTGCCTGGCCATTCCCGTTGCTGGCATGGGTGCGCAAGCGCCCGGCGTTCATGCTGTTTTGGCGTGAACAGTGGCGACTGGGGTTGGCGGTCGGGTTTTGCGTGTTGTTCAGCTACGCTCTGGTGCTGTGGGCCATGCAGCTGGGCTCGATTGCCGAAGCGGCGGCATTGCGCGAGATCAGCGTGATTCTGGTGGTGCTGTTCGGCATGCGCTACCTGAAAGAACCTTTCGGCGGGCCGCGGCTCTTAGCCTGTGGGCTGGTGCTGGTTGGCATGCTGGTGATGAAGTTTTGACGTGAATGTGTATTTCTAAAACGTGAAGAAAGGACTGCTTTATGACGGTTGCTCTGTGGTGCATTTTGATTGCGATTTTCCTGCCCTACCTCTGCACGGGCATCGCCAAGGCCAGTGGCGGGTACGGGCTGAAAGACAACCATGACCCCCGGGATTTTCTCGAGTCACTGAATGGTTTGGGTAGGCGCGCACATGCGGCGCAACTGAACAGTTTTGAAGTGACCCCGGCATTCGCGGCGGCAGTGATCGTCGCGCACCTGGCCGGCAATGCCGAGCTGGTGACGGTCAATGTGCTGTCGGTGTTGTTCATTACCAGCCGGTTGCTGTACATCATTTGCTACCTGGCGGACTGGGCGATTTTGCGTTCGCTGGTGTGGTTTGTCGGGATGGGGTTGATTGCCAGTTTCTTTTTTGTGTCTATTTAAGATCAAAAGATCGCAGCCTCGTTTTTCACTCGTCAGCTCCTACATCCCTGTAGGAGCTGGCGCAGCCTGCGATCTTTTGACTTCAGAGCTTGTCAGCCACCTGCGGCACTTGCGGCAATGCCGCGCCTTTGGGCCACAACATCCAGATCTGCCCCTGCTGTTTCATGTCGCCAGCCAATTGCCCGGCCGCCTCACCCGTGCCCCAGAACAGATCCGCTCGCACTTCGCCAGCAATCGCGCCGCCAGTGTCTTGAGCCGCTACCGGGCGAACCAGCGCAGTACCATCCGGACGAGTTGTGGATAACCACAACAGACTCCCGAGCGGAATCACTTTGCGATCCACTGCTGCGCTATAACCGGCGGTCAACGGAACGTTCAACGAGCCGCGCGGCCCTTCGTTGCTGTCGGGGTTGCGGGTGAAAAACACGTAGCTCGGGTTGCTGCCGAGCAGTTCCGGGATGCGCGTAGGGTTGGCTTTGGCCCAGGCACTGATAGCGCTCATGGTCACGTCTTCTTTCTTCAGCTCACCCTGGTCTACCAACCAGCGACCAATCGGTCGATACGGATGTCCATTTTGATCGGCATACGCAATGCGCAATTGACGACCATCGTCGAGCTGGATGCGCCCCGAACCCTGGATTTGCAGGAATTGCAGGTTCATCGGATCGGTCAGCCAGGCCACGACCGGGGCCTTGACCCCTTTGGTCTCAATCGTCGCCGCATCGTCGTAAGGTTTAAGCACGCGACCTTCGAGTCGACCGCGCAGGCGTTTGCCCTTGAGTTCGGGGTAGAGGCTGTCCAGCGAGACAATGATCATGTCCTCTGGAACACCGTACACCGGGATATTCGCGACGTTGGTCTGCGTCAGGCTGCCGGGGTAGACCGGCTCGTAGTAACCGGTGATCAACCCGTTGGGATTGTCGTTGGCGGCCCGCAGGCCGTAGACATCGAGGCTCTGCTTGAGAAAGCCGCGAATGTCATTGGCGGATTGCGGCACATTGGCGGCTGCTGCGCAGGTCGAGCCCCAGACCGGGTCGGCTTTGAGACGGGTGCAGGCGCTGCGCCACGAACCGAAACCGGCGACCAGGTCATTGTCGGATACGGTCGGCAGCGCTTCCCACGTGGCGCTGGAGTAGGTGGCCAGGGCATGGGTTTTGGGTTTGTTGTTGTCACCACCGGTGCAGCCAGCAAGCACGGCTACCATCGGAAGGGTCCAGGCCAGGCTGTGACGCCATGCCTTGAAACGGCTGTTCATGGAGTAATTCCTTTGTCGGTTGCCTGAGTGCTCCATGCGCTCAAACAACCCATGTTGTTAATAGGGCTATTGGTCTTTGGCGATGACGCGGGGATACTGGCCGTCGTTCCCGTGACCTGAAGCCACCATGACTCTTAAAAGACTTTCCGTTGTATTGCTGGCCTGTCTGACGTTGTCTGCTTGCGGCGGCGTAGACCCTAATTCGCCGCTGGGTCAGCGCAAGGCTATTTTCAAGCAAATGCTCAAGGCCGGTGAAGACTTGGGCGGCATGTTACGTGGCCGCATTCCGTTCGACGGCCCGAAATTCGCAGAAGGCGCCGAGAAACTTGACGCCTTGTCCCATGAACCCTGGAAACATTTCCCGCAGGTGCGCGAAGAAGATCACACCAGCGCCAAGGATAATGTGTGGCAACAACAGTCCCGCTTCCAGGAAATGGCCCGCAACCTTGAAAGCGCTACCGGTGAATTGGTGATGACCAGCAAGGTTCAGCCTTACAAGGTCAGCAATCTGGGGCCGGCGGTGCAGAAGGTCGAAGATGCCTGCAGTGCGTGCCATAAACAGTTTCGGGATCATTGATTGCTAAAAGATCGCAGCCTGCGGCAGCTCCTACATGTCACGCGTACCCCTGTAGGAGCGAGCTTGCTCGCGAAGGTCGTTAACCATAATGCGTTCTTCCTGAATAAACGCGGTGATCTCAAGTCCTTCGCGAGCAAGCTCGCTCCTACAGGTGTACGCATGACAGGTAGGAGCTGCCGAAGGCTGCGATCTTTTAAGGTTTATTTATCCAGCTCATCCAGTGCGTCCTGCAACTCCTTGCGGGCCTCGGCGAGTTTGTCTTTACGCTTGTTGATCTTCTCGGGGTCGCCTTTTTTCATGGCCTTGTCGAGATCAGCCTGACGCGTGCTGACTTCATGCTTGGCATCAAGCACCTTGTTTTCCCGTTCTTTCTTCAGGGAGGCGTCGGTGCAGTGGGCAGTCACTTCACTCAGGGCCGTTTCCAGGCCTGCCTGCTGATCGGCGTTGCCGTGGGATTTAGCCAGTTCGATCTGATTGATGATGCCCTGCTTCTTGGCGGCACATCCGGACAGCCCCGGAGCCTCTTCGCCGGCCATCAATGGGGCGGCTATCACACTGCAAAGAGCCAACAGGGCGAGCGGTGAAAGAAATTTCATAAAAGCTCCATGTGAAAAGGCAATCAGGTCGATGTGGCGATGAGCTGTTTGAGCCCATCGCTACCATTGGGTTCCCGGGGCACGGGCATCATCGGCCGCTAAAAACCGTCGACGCCCGCCACACGTAATATTTCACTTAAGGCCAGGACCTGTGGGTCGCGGAAAAATGCGCTCAATTGCGCCGCGCGTCCCGGCCCGATGCCGGCTTCAGCCTGCCATTGTTCGGTGCTTCGTTGTGCCAGCGCCTGCCAGGAATCGGCAAGCGGTGCCTGGCCCGTCGGTGGCAAACCCAAGGCTTTGAGCCAGCGAGTAAACGGGCGTTGTCGGGCACTGTTGAAACTGTTCAAAAGGCGAGCGGTACTGCGTTCGCCGAAGCCGTCAATGTTACCAAGCTCTTGAGCATCGAGGGTCAACCAATCCAGCAGCCCATTCAGATGGCCTGTTGCGAACAGTTTCTCCCACGTACCAGGGCCGACATGAGGCAAAGCCAGCCCCTGCTTGCCGCTGAGCCAGGTCAATCGCGCGAGAAATTGGCTCTCGCACCCCGGTGTCGGCTGCCAGCAACTCAAATGATGAAAGTCAGCGGCCACCGGTACGTTCAATTCAGGGCGTTCGGTGGCGCGTAGAACGACCCCGTCAAGCTTTGGAATAGTCAGTCCCGCCAGGCTGATCGACACTTGATCACCGGGCCGGATATCCAATGCCTCCCAGCGTCGCAGGGAACTGACGCTGACGCGCTTGATCAGTCGGTCATCGAGCGTCACAGGTTTCAGGTCCAGCACCGGTGTGATCCGTCCGGTACGACCGACCTTGAAGTCAACGTTGCGTACCTCGGCCAGCGCCTGGGCAAAGGGGTATTTCCAGGCGATGGCCCAGTAAGGCGTTTTTGCCTGCCAGCGTTCAGCCAAGGGTCGCTGGCTCTGGCGCAGGACGACACCGTCAGTGGCAAAGGGCAGGGGCGAGCGATACCAGTGGTCGCGCCAACGTTCAGCACCGGCAACTGCCTTGATCGGCTGACTGTACGCAACGGTGCTCGGGAAGCCCAGGTCATCCAGAATCACCAGGCGGGCGGACAAATTGGCCGGGCCTTGTGGCCAGTCCCAGATAAACAACCCGATACCGGCGGCTTGCTCGGCGTCGAGTCGCTTGCGGGCCATCAGGCCGGCCACCGTGGAACGGGCGTTGAGGCTGCCGGATTCGGCCTGTACATGGTCGGTCAGACGCCAATAGAGTTCGCCTTGCACCACCAGGTCCAGCGGTTGCGGCAGTTGCCGGGGGATGGCCGGGATGAGCAGCGCCGAGGTCGTCCAGTCTTGTCCTTTCACCCCGTCACCGCGACTGATGGCTTGGTGCAGTAAGCCGTGGCGATAAACCAGCGTCACGGCCACGCCGTCGACCTTGGGTTGTACCCAGATGTCCTTGCGGTCACGTAGCCAGTGCTCGACTGCTCGACCATCACGCAGTTTTTCCAGGCCCGTGTGAGCGATGGGGTGGGCAATGTTGCCGCCAGCCGTACGTAATGGTTCAGGCGCCAGACCCAAGTCAAAACACTCACGCCATTCGGTCAGCCGTACACGGGACTGATCGTAGAGTTCGTCGGCGACCAGCGAGCGGCCATGGCGGTGATAACTGTCGTCCCAAATGTCGATTTGTTTTTGCAGGGCTTTGATTTCGTCCAGAGCCCTGGCGGGTGGCCAGTCGGGACAGTTCGCAGCGTTTGCGTTCAGGCAGGCCAAGGCGAGGAAGAAAGCGGAAAACAGGCGCAGAAACATCGGGAGCGTCCTTGCTCGAGGGGGTGTTTTCAAGGCTAGTCAGTTTTCGGGGGGTGAGGCGGGGGATGTTTTTCAGTGTGTTTCGCGGCCAGAAGATCAAAAGATCGCAACCTTCGGCAGCTCCTACAGGTGTACGGCATGCCTTTGTAGGAGCTGCCGAAGGCTGCGATCTTTTGATCTTCACCCATTAAAAAGCCCCGCACGGAGAACCGTGCAGGGCTTTTGGTACCGCCGGGGAAGTGTTACAGGCCGGCAGCCGAACGCAGCTCGTCGGCGCGGTCGGTTTTTTCCCAGGTGAAGGTGGTGAACGTGTCTTCGCCCACAGTCTTGGTGGCCGGGGTGCGGCCGAAGTGGCCGTACGCAGCGGTTTCCTGGTACATCGGGTGCAGCAGGTCGAGCATGGTGGTGATGGCGTATGGACGCAGGTCGAACACTTCACGAACCAGTTTGACGATTTTGTCGTCGCTGATTTTGCCGGTGCCGAACGTGTTCAACGAAATCGAAGTCGGTTGAGCGACACCAATCGCGTAGGACACCTGAATCTCGCAGCGCTCGGCCAGGCCGGCAGCGACGATGTTCTTGGCGACGTAACGACCGGCGTAGGCGGCGGAACGGTCAACCTTCGATGGATCTTTACCGGAGAATGCGCCACCGCCGTGACGGGCCATGCCGCCGTAGCTGTCGACGATGATCTTGCGGCCGGTCAGACCGCAGTCGCCTACCGGGCCGCCGATGATGAACTGGCCGGTCGGGTTGATGTGGAACTGGGTGTCTTTGGTCAGCAGTTCGGCAGGCAGTACGTGCTTGACGATCAGCTCCATCACGCCTTCGCGCAGGTCTTTGTAGGACACGTCAGGGTTGTGCTGGGTCGACAGAACAACGGCGTCGATACCGACAACCTTGCCGCCTTCGTAACGGCAAGTCACTTGCGACTTGGCGTCCGGGCGCAGCCAAGGCAGCAGGCCGGATTTACGGGCTTCGGCCTGACGCTGAACCAACTGGTGCGAGAAGGTAATCGGTGCTGGCATCAGCACGTCGGTTTCGTTGCTGGCGTAGCCGAACATCAGGCCCTGGTCGCCAGCGCCCTGATCTTCAGGCTTGGCACGGTCAACGCCCTGGTTAATGTCAGGGGACTGCTTGCCGATGATGTTCATCACGCCGCAAGTGGCACCGTCGAAGCCGACATCGGAGCTGTTGTAGCCGATGTCCAGAATGACGTTACGCACGATCTCTTCCAGATCGACCCAGGCCGACGTGGTGACTTCACCGGCGATGATTGCCACACCGGTTTTCACCAGGGTCTCGCACGCCACGCGGGCGAACTTGTCTTCAGCAATGATGGCGTCCAGCACCGCATCGGAAATCTGGTCGGCGATTTTGTCCGGATGCCCTTCGGACACGGACTCGGAGGTGAAGAGGGAGTATTCGCTCATCTCGATTTTTTCCTGAATTTACCGATGGTGAGTGTCGCCAGTTGGCCGCTGAAAGTGGCGGACCTGAATCTGGAAACCATTACGTAAGCCTACATAGAGGCTTTCCCCGGGAACGAGTCCCGCAGCGGTGGCCCAACGGGCCAAATCGTCCTGTTCAAACCCCAACCAGAGATCACCGCAGGCCTCCCTGGCCCAACTCTGGTTGTGGCTACATAACTCTGTCACGAGCAGGCTACCGCCCGGTTGCAGCAATTCGGCCATGTGCTTGAGCGCTTCGGCCGGCGCGGCAAAATGGTGCAGCACCATGTTCAGTACAACGCAATCAGCCTTGAGGCTTACACCGTTCAATGCATCGGCCAATTGCAGACTGACGTTAGTGAGCGTTTCACGCTCGCAGACCTGGCGCGCCAGTTCGAGCATCGCCGGGCTATTGTCCAGCGCCGTCACCTGAGTGAAGCGGTGTGCCAGTTCCGGCAAAAATGCACCGTCGCCAGGACCGACTTCGATGGCCGTGGCACCTGCGCTGAAACTCAGCTTGTCGAGCAGAGCCACCACGCTTTCGCGGTATTGCGGCAAGCCGGCGATCAAGTCTTGCTGAGCGCGGAACTTCTCCGCGACCCGTGAGAAAAAGTCCTGGCTGGCCGCCGCTCGTTGTCCGTGAACCTGACCGATCCGCGACTGCACATCGGCAGGCAGGGTCAGATTGTCCACTTCTTCCAATAGCGCGGCGTGCAGCTTGCCCCCCAGCAAATCGGTGTGGGGCAGGGCGCGACGGTAGAAAATCGCGTTGCCTTCACGGCGAGTCGCCACCAGATCGGCCTGTGCCAATACCTTGAGGTGGTGACTCATCCCCGACTGGCCGATGCCGAAAATCTGCGCCAGTTCCAGTACGCCAAACGAATCGTTGGCCAGTGCGCGCAATACATTCAGTCGCAGAGGATCGCCACCGGCCTTGCACAGGGCCGCCAGCTCATCGCAATCGTCATGTTGAATGGAGGGCACACGTAAATTCATAAGGCCAGCAGTCTAGTGACGGTCCGAAATCATCGCAAGGGCAATATCAAAAAGTTTTGATATTGCTCGATAGATGGCACTTCTGGGGCCTTGTTTCACTCTACAACCGAACGGCGGAAAGGTTTCATCAGTCGAAACCGTGGTTATCCGTGGGAAAAACGTCTCCAGATGACTATCTGTCATTGCCCCGAGGCGGCCCGGTGAGGGAAAATGCTCGCCTTTTTTCCGTTTCGTTTTATTCACTCTCGATTCAATATCCGCAGGAGAACAGCGATGCCCAGCCGTCGTGAGCGTGCCAACGCCATTCGTGCCCTCAGCATGGATGCCGTGCAAAAAGCCAACAGCGGCCATCCCGGTGCCCCTATGGGTATGGCGGATATCGCCGAAGTACTTTGGCGTGACTACCTGAAGCACAACCCGAGCAATCCATCGTTTGCCGACCGCGACCGCTTCGTGCTGTCCAACGGTCACGGCTCGATGTTGCTCTACTCGCTGCTGCACCTGACCGGCTATGACCTGTCGATCGATGACCTGAAAAACTTCCGCCAGCTGCACAGCCGCACCCCGGGTCACCCGGAGCTCGGCTATACCCCGGGCGTTGAAACCACCACCGGTCCACTGGGCCAAGGCCTGGCCAACGCGGTAGGTTTTGCCCTGGCTGAAAAAGTCCTGGCGGCGCAGTTCAACCGTCCTGGCCATAACGTTGTCGACCATCACACCTACGTGTTCCTGGGTGATGGCTGCATGATGGAAGGCATTTCCCACGAAGTCAGCTCGCTGGCCGGTACTTTGGGCCTGGGCAAGCTGATTGCTTTCTACGATGACAACGGTATCTCCATCGACGGCGAAGTCGAAGGCTGGTTCACCGACGACACCCCGAAGCGTTTCGAAGCCTACAACTGGCAGGTGATCCGCAACGTCGACGGTCACGACCCGGAAGAAATCAAGACGGCGATCGACACCGCACGCAAAAGCGATCAGCCAACCCTGATCTGCTGCAAGACCACCATCGGTTTCGGTTCGCCGAACAAGCAAGGTAAAGAAGATTGCCACGGCGCCCCATTGGGTGAAGCGGAAATCGCTCTGACCCGTGCTGCACTGAAATGGAACCACGGTCCGTTCGAAGTCCCGGCCGACATCTACGCCGAATGGGACGCCAAGGAAGCCGGCCGTGCGGCCGAAGCCGAGTGGGATCAGCGTTTTGCCGCTTACTCTGCTGTATTCCCTGAGCTGGCCAACGAACTGGTACGTCGTTTGAGCGGTGACCTGCCGGCCGACTTCTCGGAAAAAGCCTCGGCGTACATTGCTGAAGTCGCTGCCAAGGGCGAAACCATCGCCAGCCGTAAAGCCAGCCAGAACGCCCTGAACGCGTTCGGTCCGTTGCTGCCTGAGTTCCTCGGTGGCTCGGCTGACCTGGCCGGTTCCAACCTGACCCTGTGGAAAGGCTGCAAAGGTGTTACGGCGCAAGACGCCAGCGGCAACTACATGTACTACGGCGTTCGCGAATTCGGCATGACTGCCATCATGAACGGCGTGGCGCTGCACGGCGGCCTGGTGCCTTACGGCGCGACCTTCCTGATGTTCATGGAATATGCCCGCAACGCAGTGCGCATGTCGGCCTTGATGAAGTTGCATTTGATTCACGTCTATACCCACGACTCCATCGGTCTGGGCGAAGACGGCCCGACTCACCAGCCAATCGAGCAACTGGCCAGCCTGCGTTGCACGCCGAACCTCGACACCTGGCGCCCGGCCGATGCCGTTGAATCGGCCGTGTGCTGGAAGTACGCGCTGGAGCGTAAAGACGGCCCGTCGGCGCTGATCTTCTCGCGTCAGAACCTGCAGCACCAAACCCGCAATGCGATCCAGATCGCCGAAATCGCCCGTGGCGGTTACGTGTTGAAGGACTGCGCGGGCGAGCCTGAGCTGATCCTGATCTCCACCGGTTCGGAAGTGGGTCTGGCAGTTCAGGCTTACGACAAGCTGACCGAACAAGGTCGCAAAGTGCGCGTTGTTTCGATGCCTTGCACCAGCGTGTTCGATGCCCAGGACGCCGACTACAAGCAATCGGTTCTGCCGTTGCAAGTCAGCGCCCGTATCGCCATCGAAGCCGCTCACGCGGACTACTGGTACAAATACGTGGGCCTGGAAGGCCGCGTGATCGGCATGACCACCTACGGCGAGTCGGCGCCTGCGCCTGCCTTGTTCGAAGAGTTCGGCTTCACCCTGGAAAACATTCTGGGTCAGGCTGAAGAGCTGCTGGAAGATTAAGCACGACGCGGTGGTTTCATAACCACCGCAATCTCCTGTAGGAGCGAGCTTGCTCGCGAAAAACGTGAGGGCGACGCGCTTATCCAGAAAGCGCGCGTTATCGTTAACGTCCATCGCGAGCAAGCTCGCTCCTACAAGGGGCGTGTTGTTAACAAGAATTCTTCTACCCGCGTCTATCGAGAACCCCATGCCTCAACCGCGTCCTTACAAAGTTGCACTCAACGGCTACGGCCGGATTGGTCGTTGCGTCTTGCGTGCGTTGTTTGAGCGAGGCTCGACGGCCGGGTTTGAAATTGTCGCGATCAACGATCTGGCGGATATGGCCAGTATCGAATACCTGACACGCTTTGACTCCACTCACGGGCGTTTTCCCGGCGAAGTGAAGGTCGACGGCGATTGTCTGCATATTAATGGCAACTGCGTGAAGGTCTTGCGCAGTGCCACCCCCGAAGGCATCGATTGGGCGTCGCTGGGCGTCGATCTGGTGCTGGAGTGCTCCGGCGCTTACCACACGCGTGAAGACGGCCAGCGGTTCCTCGACGCCGGCGCGCCGCGCGTGCTGTTTTCCCAGCCGATGGCCAGCGAGGCGGATGTCGACGCCACCATCGTCTACGGCGTGAACCAGGATTGCCTGACCGGCGACGAGTTGCTGGTGTCCAACGCATCCTGCACCACCAACTGCGGCGTGCCGCTGTTGCGCCTGCTGGATCAGGCCATTGGTCTGGAGTACGTGTCGATTACCACCATTCACTCGGCAATGAACGATCAGCCAGTGATCGACGCCTATCACCACGAAGACCTGCGCCGCACCCGTTCGGCGTTCCAGTCAGTGATTCCGGTGTCCACTGGTCTGGCGCGCGGCATCGAACGCCTGCTGCCGGAACTTGCCGGGCGAATTCAGGCCAAAGCCGTACGGGTGCCGACGGTTAACGTGTCTTGCCTCGACATTACGATGCAGACCGTGAGTGACACCGATGCCGCCGAGGTCAACCGGATTCTGCGCGAGGCCGCCACCAGCGGCCCGCTCAAAGGCCTTTTGGCCTACACCGAGCTACCCCACGCAAGCTGTGATTTCAACCATGACCCACATTCGGCGATTGTCGATGCCAGTCAGACTCGAGTTTCCGGCCCGCGGCTGGTGAACATCCTGGCCTGGTTCGACAACGAATGGGGTTTTGCCAACCGCATGCTGGACGTTGCAGAGCACTATCTGCAAACAGCTACTTCACTCCCTGTCTCTAAAGAACAGTAACTCAGGAATTGCGACCCATGACCGTGTTGAAGATGACCGACCTCGATCTGCAAGGTAAGCGCGTACTGATCCGCGAAGACCTCAACGTCCCAGTCAAGGACGGTGTTGTCACCAGCGATGCGCGAATCCTGGCTTCGCTGCCGACCATCAAGCTGGCCCTGGAAAAAGGCGCGGCCGTGATGGTCTGCTCCCACCTTGGCCGTCCGACCGAAGGCGAGTTTTCTTCCGAGAACAGCCTCAAGCCAGTCGCTGACTACCTGAGCAAGGCGCTGGGTCGCGAAGTGCCGCTGGTGGCCGATTACCTGGGCGGCGTCGACGTGAAAGCCGGCGACATCGTGCTGTTCGAAAACGTGCGCTTCAACAAGGGCGAGAAAAAGAACGCTGACGAACTGGCCCAGCAATACGCCGCCCTATGCGACGTGTTCGTGATGGATGCCTTCGGCACCGCTCACCGCGCCGAGGGTTCGACCCACGGCGTGGCCAAGTTTGCCAAAGTCGCTGCGGCAGGTCCGCTGCTGGCTGCCGAACTGGATGCACTGGGCAAAGCCCTGGGGGCTCCGGCCCAGCCAATGGCGGCCATCGTTGCGGGCTCCAAGGTGTCGACCAAACTCGATGTACTCAACAGCCTGAGCCAGATCTGCAACCAGCTGATCGTCGGCGGCGGCATTGCCAACACCTTCCTGGCCGCCGCTGGCCACCCGGTCGGCAAGTCCCTGTACGAGCCGGACCTGCTGGAGACCGCTCGCGCCATCGCCGCCAAGGTGAGTGTGCCTTTGCCGGTCGACGTTGTGGTTGCCAAGGAATTCGCTGAAAGCGCCACCGCGACCGTCAAGTTGATTGCTGACGTGGCGGCAGACGACATGATTCTGGACATCGGCCCACAGACCGCGGCGAATTTCGCCGAACTGCTGAAGTCGTCCAAGACCATTCTGTGGAACGGCCCGGTGGGCGTGTTCGAATTCGATCAATTCGGTAACGGCACCAAAGTCCTGGCCCAGGCCATCGCGGAGAGCTCGGCGTTCTCGATCGCTGGCGGCGGTGACACCCTGGCCGCTATCGATAAATATGGCGTTGCTGACCAAATCTCCTACATTTCTACCGGCGGCGGCGCGTTCCTTGAATTCGTCGAAGGCAAGGTGCTGCCCGCTGTTGAAGTGCTGGAAAGCCGGGCCAAGGGCTGAGGCCGCCCATTTGACCAGGCAAAGGAGTGTTCAGATGGTCAAGACGTTAGCGCTGTTGATCGTCGCGGGTATGCTGGCAGCTTGCGGGAGTAATCCGAAAGCCACGCCGGAGCCGGCACCGTCTGCGCCGCAGAATGGCTGTTACCAGGCCGACTGGCAGGCGGAAACCAACCCAGTGATCAACAAGCGTTCCGGGCCGGAAGGCCTGGACAAATACGAGACACAGACGCCTGCCAAGGAACGTGGCTGCCCTTGACGGGTCTGACTCTTTACTCAGGGCTGGTAGCGTGCGCCGCCAGTCGAGGAACACGGATGAAAGGTTTTATCGCCGTTACGGCGTTGGCACTGCTGGCAGGTTGCTCCAGTTTGAACCTGTTCAAGCCCGCTGAATCGACGGACAGTTGGACCACCTGGACCTGCGACAGCCAGGCCAAAGTGGTTTGGCGCTACAGCGACGACAGCCACAAGGAAGTCGACGTTCGCCTGGGTGGGGCCGATCAGGTCTACCGCTTGAAACATGAGCCGGGCGCCGACGGTTCGCTGTACAGCAACGACATGCTGGCGTTTCACGTAAAAGGTGAGGAAGGCCTGGTTTACTGGGTCGCCACTAATGATTTGATTGGCCGCGGTTGTAAAGCGCAGTAATTGACACACCACAGATCCAATGTGGAAGCAGATCCAAAATGTGGGAGCGGGCTTGCTCGCGAATGCGGTTTAGCATTCAACATTGATGCAAGCTGAACCACCGCTTTCGCGAGCAAGCCCGCTCCCACAGTAGATCTGTGTAGGTACATGAGATTTTGGTAGCACCGAATTCGCAGCGCGGGCCAACCCCCGATCTGCAATAACTTGAATAGCCGCCGCCGCTACGGCAGGCTGGCACGATTAACGACCCTCAACCGGGAGATACACACACAATGGCACTTATCAGCATGCGCCAGATGCTGGACCACGCAGCCGAGTTCGGCTACGGCGTTCCAGCCTTCAACGTCAACAACCTTGAGCAGATGCGCGCCATCATGGAAGCCGCTGACAAGACTGACTCCCCGGTGATCGTCCAGGCTTCGGCCGGTGCTCGCAAATACGCCGGCGCGCCGTTCCTGCGTCACCTGATCCTCGCCGCCATCGAAGAATTCCCCCACATCCCGGTGTGCATGCACCAGGACCACGGCACCAGCCCTGACGTCTGCCAGCGTTCCATCCAACTGGGCTTCAGCTCGGTGATGATGGACGGTTCCCTGGGCGAAGACGGCAAGACCCCGACCGACTACGACTACAACGTGCGTGTCACCCAACAAACCGTAGCCATGGCCCACGCCTGCGGCGTATCGGTAGAAGGCGAGCTGGGCTGCCTGGGTTCGCTGGAAACCGGCATGGCCGGTGAAGAAGACGGCATCGGCGCCGAAGGCGTTCTGGATCACAGCCAGATGCTGACCGACCCGGAAGAAGCCGCTGACTTCGTCAAACGCACTCAGGTCGACGCCCTGGCCATCGCCATTGGCACCAGCCACGGCGCGTACAAGTTCACCAAGCCACCTACTGGCGACGTGTTGGCGATCGACCGTATCAAAGAGATCCACAAGCGCATCCCGAACACTCACCTGGTGATGCACGGTTCCTCTTCGGTGCCACAAGAGTGGCTGGCGATCATCAACCAGTACGGCGGCGACATCAAAGAAACCTACGGCGTACCGGTTGAAGAAATCGTCGAAGGCATCAAGCACGGCGTGCGCAAGGTCAACATCGACACCGACCTGCGCCTGGCGTCCACCGGTGCGATGCGTCGCCTGATGGCCACCAACCCGAGCGAATTCGACCCACGTAAATTCTTCGGCGCCACCGTGACCGCCATGCGTGATGTGTGCATCGCTCGTTATGAAGCCTTCGGTACCGCAGGCAACGCTTCGAAGATCAAGCCGATCTCCCTGGAAGCGATGTACCAGCGTTACCTGAAAGGTGAGTTGAACGCCAAGGTCAACTAAGCCTTAAGCGTTTCACGAAACACAAAAAAACCCGCAGAGATGCGGGTTTTTTTATGGGCCCAGGATCAAAAGATCGTCCGAACGCGGCCCGAACCTTCGGCAGCTCCTACATTGGATTGTGTACGCCTGTAGGAGCTGCCGAAGGCTGCGATCTTTTAAGGTGTGGACGCGGTCTTGCTACTTATCGTGATCAATATCCAGCTTGCTGAACGTTACTTTCCCGCCTTCGCTGGTGTACCCGGTATGGTCCTGCACATAAACCCCGGCCTTGAAGTACAGCGGCTTGTCGCGCCAGGTCGCGCTGATGTCCGTGTCCCACTGGTAGCCCGCGGCGCTGATGCCCAGCGCGCCGCCAGGGCTCAGGTGAATCAGGTAGGAGAATTGCTGATCCAGTTTCACGCCGGTGGCGATGGTGATCACCCGGCCTTCGCCGTCGTCGGGGTGCATGCGCACTTTGGCCACGATGTTGCCTGTCTGCGTACTGGTCTTGTACTGATATTCGACCTTCACCATGGGCTTCTGGCTGTTGTAGGCGTGGATCTGGCCGATGACGATTTTGCCCGAGCTGGGCACCTGATTCACCGCGAGGGTCGCACGCAGGGAGTTGTCAGCCTCCGGATAAAGCCAGTTGCGCAGGGTGCCGTTGCTGTAGGTTTCGCGAAGTTCGGTGCGGGGATACTTTGCATTTTCAGTTTTTGAACCGGTGACCGGGGCCCAAAAAAACAAGGTGCCGGTGTCGGAGTGGAAGTATTGATCCTTGAAGCCATTCACCAGTTTTGGCGTGTCAACGGTGTACGGCGGATTGCCGACAGGAACGCTGAGGTTCCAGGTTGCGAGATCGATCATAGACAAAAGCTTCCACAATTTTTACAGCACGCACGTGCCAGAAGCTCTAGCACGCGCATTGGAGGGCGCTCTTTATAAGCGCAGAAGGCCGATTTGTTAATGTCTGGCTGACAGATGGATGGCGTCAATATCCTGTTAAAAGGCCATCGTTCGCGTTTTTAGCGGCTTGTAGGCGTGACCGTTAGTCGGTAAATGGACGGATTGGTTAAATGATGGCGTACTGACACCTTCTGCTTTCACGGAACCCGGTCTAGAGTGAAGGCTTAGTATTTGTCCGGTTTTCACGAGAAACCGGCCTGTCGTCCCGAACAAGAGAAGCAGCATGGAATGCGCGCACCCCACGCCAGCTGAAAGCAACTCAATCCTTTTAATCGTTGATGATTACCCTGAAAACCTGATCAGCATGAGCGCGTTGTTGCAGCGCCAGGACTGGCAGGTCATGACCGCCGCCTCGGGTTTCGAGGCGCTCAACCTGTTACTCGAACATGATGTCGATCTGGTGCTGCTGGATGTGCAGATGCCGGGCATGGACGGTTTTGAAGTGGCGCGCCTGATGCGCGGCAGTCAGCGGACCCGTCTCACGCCGATCATTTTCCTCACCGCCAACGAGCAGTCCCAGGACGCCGTGATCAAAGGCTACGCCAGTGGCGCGGTGGATTACCTGTTCAAACCCTTCGACCCGCAGATTCTCAAGCCAAAAGTCCAGGCGCTGCTTGAACATCAGCGCAATCGCCGTGCGTTGCAGCGCCTGAGCCATGATCTTGAAGCCGCTCGCGCGTTTAATGCCTCGGTGCTGGATAACGCTGCCGAAGGCATCCTGGTGGTCGATGAGGGCGGCGTGATCCGCTTTGCCAACCCGGCAATGTCACGGCTGCTCAATGCCACGGTACAGGACCTGCAAGGCAGGGAGTTTCTGGATTTCCTGCAAAAACCCCCTATCCCGATCTGGGCCGATTCAGCGCTATTAGCCGGCTACAAACGCGGTGAAACCCTGCGCCTGCACGATGCATCATTGCGCACCGCACCCGGACAGCAAGTGCCGGTTGCGCTGTCATGCGCACCGTTGCCCTCCGAGCAACATGCCATGGTGGTGACAGTGCTGGACATGTCAGTGGTGCGCCACTTGCACAAGCAACTGGAATACCAGGCAGTGACTGACCCGCTGACCGGGCTGCTCAACCGACGGGGTTTCTATCAGACGGTGGAGAACCTGCTGCTGCGCGGCGAGCGCTCAGACAGTACGTGGGTCTTGTTATACCTCGATCTCGACGGCTTCAAGCGGGTCAACGATTCTCTTGGCCATGATGCCGGTGACCGTGTGTTGCGCTGGGTGTCCGAGCAATTGAAAGCCTGCTTGCGGCCCTTCGACATACTGGCGCGCATGGGGGGTGACGAATTCACGGCATTGCTGGACCTGGAATTCCCTGAACAAGCGGCAAAGATTGCCGAGAAGCTCATTGAGCGAGTGTCGATCTGTCAGCAGATTGAGGGTCTGGATATCGCCCTGGGCGCCAGCATCGGCATCGCCACGTTCCCGGATTGCGGTGCCAATCTCGACGGCATGCTGCGCGCGGCTGACATTGCCATGTACGAAGCCAAGCGCGCCGGCCGTCAGCAGTATCGCTTCTACGATCACGAAATGAACGGCCGGGCGCGTTCGCGGCTGATGCTCGAAGACAGCGTGCGCACGGCCATCGAGAAGCGCGATTTCAATCTGGTGTATCAACCTCAGGTGGCCATCGCCGATGGGCGGATTCGCGGGTTTGAGGCGTTGTTGCGCTGGCAGCATCCAAGTGTCGGCGACGTACCGCCAGGGCTGTTTTTACCGCTGCTGGAGGAGGCGCGGTTGATCAGTCGTCTGAGCAGCTGGATTTACCACCGCGGCGCCGGGCAGCGCAAAGCCTGGGAAACGGTGTTTGCCGAGGACTTGGTGCTGGGCGTCAGTTTGAGCAGTACCCAGTTCGGCATGCCGAATCTGGTGACCGAACTTCGCCAGGCGTTGGAGCGTCATGGCTTGCAGCCGCGTCATCTGGAAGTCGAGGTCACTGAAGACGCTTTAGCGCAAAACCCTGAGGAAACCCGCAAGCAGCTGCGTTTGCTGCGTAATCTCGGGGTAAGGGTAGCGCTGGATGACTTTGGTTCCGGGCTCTGTTCACTATCGCATCTGCGCGACCTTGAGCTGGACACCCTCAAGCTTGATCGGCATCTGATCGCCCGCTTGCCAGACTCATCTCGGGATGCGGCGCTGGTGCGCATGGTGATCGAGCTGTGTAAGCAATACGGAATGCTGGTCATTGCCGAAGGGGTGGAGACCGTTGCGCAATATGAGTGGTTGCGCGCCAATGGCTGCGGTTACGTACAAGGCTTTCTGGTGGCGCGGCCGATGATGGCGGAGGACGTCGGAGACTTTGTGCAGCCGTTCGACTGGAGCGCGCTGACTGGCTGAATTCGCTACACTGACGACCTTTTCGTGACTCGTGTTGCCGCCCAATGACCGTGTTGAAATACCTCCAGGCCTATCCCGCTGCATTGCAGGACCAAGTGCGCCAGTTGATCAATGAAGGTCGGCTGGGCGATTACCTGAGCCAGCGTTACCCGGAAAAACATGGCGTGCAGAGCGACAAGGCGCTGTACACCTATGCGTTGGACCTCAAGCAGGAATACCTGCGTAATGCCCCGGCCATCGACAAGGTGTTGTTCGATAACCGTCTGGATTTAACCCACCGCGCCCTCGGCCTGCACACCACGATTTCCCGGGTGCAGGGCGGCAAGCTCAAGGCCAAGAAAGAAATTCGTGTGGCTGCCTTGTTCAAGGAGGCGCCGTCCGAGTTTCTGAAAATGATCGTGGTGCATGAGCTGGCGCACTTCAAAGAGTCGGATCACAACAAGGCGTTTTACAAGCTTTGCGAGCACATGTTGCCGGGGTATCACCAGGTTGAGTTTGATTTGCGGGTGTATCTGACGTGGCGGGACATGCATTAAAAGATCAAAAGATCGCAGCCTGCGGCAGCTCCTACAGGGTGTACGCCATCCAATGTAGGAGCCGCCGAAGGCTGCGATCTTTTAAAAATGGGAGTGTTCAGATGGAAGTCAGCAAGACCAAGAGCAGCTTCTACCGCCGGTTGTACGTGGCGTACTTGATCGACAGCGGGCTAGCCAGCAGCGTGCCGGCGCTGACTGAAGTCACCGGTATGCCTCGGCGTACGGCACAGGACACCATTGCTGCGTTGGCGGACCTGGATATTACTTGCGAATTCGAGCAGGAAGAAGGTGCGCGCAACCATGCGGGACGCTATCGGATTCGCGAGTGGGGGGCGATTGATCGCGGGTGGATTGAGCGAAATCTTCGGCAGATTAAAGCGGTGTTGGAATATCCCTGAATGCCTGCGGTGTTGGTACTGACGCCTTCGCGAGCAGGCTCGCTCCCACATTGGATCTGTGGCGTACACAAGTCCCATGTGGGAGCGAGCTTGCTCGCGATGGGGCCCTCAGGGGCGACGCATCCCGATATGCGCAATGCCATCCTCCATATATTCCTCACCCGCCACGGCAAACCCGTATCGCCCGTAATACCCCTGTAAATGCGCCTGGGCCGAAAGATAAATCGGCACGTCAGGCCAGCGTTTTTCAGCGTGCTTCAGCGCTTGGGCCATCAACTCATGCCCAAGCCCGGTGCCTCGCACCGGCGGGGCAATGATCACACGGCCAATCACCACATCGCCGCCCTGCAACTCCGGGTCGAGCAACCGCAGGTAGGCCACCAGCCGATCCTCGTCCCAGGCCATTAAATGGCAGGTGTCGCCCTCCAGATCCTGGCCATCGACGTCTTGATACACGCATTTCTGCTCAACGACGAACACCTCTGCCCGTAACTGCAGAATGGCGTACAGCTGCTCTTTGCCTAGATCGCTGTGGTGTTTGCAGATCCAATCGATTGTCATCTTCACACTTCCTTGACCAAGTCGCTCCGATACTAAGCGCCCGGATGAAAGATGTCTGTATGGCGAAGAATTCTGTGACAGAGACCAAAATGCCATCATTCATTTCGTGCGGCGTTGCCTACTTTGTGTAATCTTCCAAGACGCGCAATGCAATAGCTTCAATGAGCTAAGGTTAGACCGGAGTTATGCCGGTACAGGGCCTTGGAGTTTTGGCTGAAAACACGTTGGGCAGCCCGCCCGCTAAGGATTTTCTAGCATGCCGCGATTGCATCGAGCGTTTGCTTTGATTGGATTGCTGTTGCTGATTCAAAGCGCGGCAGCGGAAAAGCTGCGGCTGGTGGCCGATGCGTGGCCGCCCTTTACCGACGCCACGCTGGTCAACGGCGGGTTGGCCACGGACATCGTCAGCACCGCGCTGGCCCGGGCTGGTTATGCCAGTGATTTTGAACAAGTGCCTTGGGCGCGTGCCTTGCTGGGGGTGGGCGAGGGCCGATACGACGTGTTGGTCAACGCCTGGTACACCGACGAGCGCACGAAATTCGGGCAGTTTTCCGGGGAATACCTGCTCAACCGTGTGCGCTTTCTCAAGCGCAAAGATACGCCCATCGAATACAACAACCTGCAACAACTGCACACCTATCCGATTGCGGTGGTGCGCGGGTATGCCTATTCGCCGGAGTTCGATGACGATGAGTCGCTGCAGAAGGTTCCGGTGCACAGCTTTGCCATGGCCGTGCGCATGGTCGCGGCCGATCGGGTCAAGCTGACCCTGGAAGACGAATACGTCGCTCGTTACTACCTGGCCCGGGAATCACCTAAGGTGCGCAACGCCGTGGAGTTTTTGCCCAAGCCGCTGAGCGAGAACAGCCTGCACATCCTGGTCAGCCTGAAGAACCCGAGGCATGAACAAATCGTCGCCGGTTTCGACCGCGAGATCGCGGCGATGAAGGCGGATGGGAGTTATGGGCGGTTGATGCAACAGCATGGGATGTGAGTTTTGGGGGGTGGCGGGTTGCCCCTTCGCGAGCAAGCCCGCTCCCACATTTGATCTGCGGCGCACACAAATCCAATGTGGGAGCGGGCTTGCTCGCGAAGGGGCCGGCCCAGGCAGCACACCTCTCAATCCTCGCTCGTATCCTTGATCAGATGCGCCGCCAACGTGCGCAACGGCCCCAACTGCCGGCAGATCAACGCCAACTGCGTCTGCACCAACCGTTGGCCTTCATCGATTTCATCCGGCATCTGTTCCAGCGCGTTGGCCAGTGCCTCTTCCTCGTCGCTCTGAATCGCAATCGGCAGTTTGCTCGCCAGGCCTTGGGCGATTTCATCGATGCTGGCGGCCAGTTTCACTCCGGCGCCGTCAATCAAGTGCTCGCGCACGTCCGGCGGTAGCTGGGTTTCCCGGTGTGCGCCCAGACCCGACAAGTAGCTGAGCAACGTATGCGACAGCACCAGGAAGCGGAATCCGACGTCTGCTTCCTTACGGAAATGCCCCGGCTCCATCAGCATGTTGGCCAGCGTCGTCGACAGCGCGGCATCGGCGTTGTGGGCGTTACGCCGGGCTAGACGATAGGCCAGGTCGTCGCTTTTGCCAGCGGCGTATTGCTGCATGATTTGGCGCAGGTAGATGCTGTTACAGGTCAGGGTGTTGGCCAGCACTTTGTTCAAGCGCCGACCCTGCCAGTCCGGCAGGAAAAAGAACACCGCCAGCCCCGCGATCAGACTGCCCAGCAAGGTGTCGAGCAGCCGTGGCAGGAACAGTCCGTATCCGTCGCCTACCTGGTTGAAGCAGAACAGTATCATCAGGGTGATCGCGGCCGTGGCCAGGGTGTAGCGCGTGGTGCGGTTGATAAAGAACACCACCCCGGCGGCAATCGCGAAGCACGACTGGACCACCGGGTTCGGGAACAGATCGAACAACGCCCAGGCCGCGGTCAGGCCGATGGCGGTGCCGATGATCCGTTGGCCGAGTTTGCGTCGCGTGGCACCGTAGTTCGGTTGGCAGACGAACAGGGTGGTGAGGACGATCCAGTAACCCTGGGACGGGTGGATCAAATGCACCATCGCGTAGCCGATGCTCAAGGCCAGGGGCAAGCGCAGGGCATGCCGGAACAGCAACGAAGTGGGCGTCAGTTGGGTGCGCAGGCGCATCCAGACATCCTTGAGGTTGCGCGGTGAGCGGTCGAGCAAACTGCTGTCGGTGGCATCGGCCAGGGTGTCGGGGTTGCTGGCATCGCTGAGCAAGCGGTCGAGTGTTGCAAGGTTGGCGGCCAGTGCTCGCAATGACCGTAGCAAGCCGCGCCAGGCCGGGTTGCTCTGAATGCGCAGGTGTTCGAGGGAAGCATGCAGATCGCCCAATGCTTCGGCGAAGCTTGCGTCATAGATGAATGGCTGGCGCATCTGAATCGATTCGGCCAGCGCGCGGCAGGCCTTGCCTTGCTGACGCAGCAGACGCTGGCAGCGGAACAGCACGTCGCTGTGGAAGAACGCCTCGGCCAGCGCGTTGTAAGGATAGTGCGAGGAACTGGCGCGCTCGTGGATGTCCTGGGCGAGGAAGTACAACTTCAGATAGCGGCTGACTTTCGAACCTGGCCGACCGTTGCCGACCCGATGCAGGATGATTTCCTTGGCCGCGTTCAGTGCGGCGACCACCCGACCGTTCTGCTGGGCCAGTTCCAGGCGGCGCGCCTCTACGTCTATCTGTCGGATCGGCTCGAACAGCGACGATTTCAATTTCAGGTAATAACCCAGCTCGCGGAACAGGCGCGCCAGGCTCTGCTGCACCGGCTGGTTGGAAAACAGCGCTTGCCACACCACCGAGAGCAAGCCGTACCAGGCCGCGCCGGCCACCAGCAGCACGGGCTCATGCCAGAAATCGGTCACCTCGCCACCGCGCTGGTCCACGCCGATCACGGTGTACACCGACAGAATCAACGTCGCCGAAGCAATCGCGCCATAGCGCTCTCCGAGGGCGCCGAGCATGGTCAGGCCAAAACTGGCCAAGGCCAGGGCGATGATAAAGATTATGGGGTAGGGGAAGAGCAATTCGACCGAGAGCGCGGCGACGCTGAAGCACACCAGCGTCACGGCCAGCGCGTTGAGGCGGCCCTGCCAACTGTCGTCGGTTTCAGCCAGGGCGCTGGCAATGATCCCGAGGAATAACGGGATCAACAACCCCATTTCATCCTGATACCAACAGACCGCCATGGTGCCGGTCAGGGCGATGAACACCCGCACGCTGTAGCTGAATTTATCCAGCGCCCAAAGGCGACGCAGAGACTGACGAAACGGGGTCGATGGCATGAAGTGTGAAGGCCTTCCGAGGCAATGACGCTAAATTGAGCCAGTAATGACGTCGACGCAATGGCGCCGATCACATCTGACAGCAAAATCTGTTCCTTCCCTGTGGAGAACACTGGCCTCCTCACCTTGAAATGCAATCACCTGTAGGAGCTGCCGAAGGCTGCGATCTTTTTTAAGATCAAAAGATCGCAGCCTGCGGCAGCTCCTACACGGGGGCGGTGCGGTCAGACGTATTGTGCGGCGGCGTAACCGGAGGCCCAGGCCCACTGGAAGTTGAAGCCGCCCAGGTGCCCGGTGACGTCGAGCACTTCGCCGATGAAATACAGGCCAGGGCTTTTCAGTGATTCCATGGTCTTGGACGACACTTCGTTAGTGTCGACGCCACCCAGGGTCACTTCTGCGGTGCGGTAGCCTTCGGTGCCGGCCGGTACGACTTTCCAGCTCGCCAGTTTTTCGGCGATGTCGGCAATTTCCCCGTGGGTGTATTGCTTCATCGGTTTGGAAGCGAACCAATTATCCGCCAGCAAGTTGGCCATCTTCTTGGTGAAGATTTCCCCCAGCAGGGTTTTCAACTCACTGTTCGGACGTTCGGCTTGCTGCTGTTGCAGCCAGCTCGGCACGTCGTGGTCCGGCATCAAGTTAATCTCGACCGTGTCGCCGGATTCCCAGAACGAAGAAATCTGCAAAATCGCCGGGCCACTGAGGCCGCGATGAGTGAATAGAATGTTCTCGCGAAAGCTCTGATCGTTGCAGCTCACCAGGCAATCTACCGACGTTCCGGACAACTCGGTGCAAAGCTCCTTGAGCTGATCGGTGATGGTGAACGGCACCAGCCCGGCGCGTGTCGGCAGCAGATCGTGGCCGAACTGCCTGGCAACCTGATAACCGAAACCGGTGGCGCCCAAGGTCGGAATCGACAGGCCGCCGGTGGCGATCACCAGCGATTCACAGGTGATCTGGCCCAGCGTGGTGTCCAGCAGGTAGCCGCTTTCGAGCTTCTCGATGGTCTGGATCGAGGTGTCCAGGTGCAGGCTGACGCCCACCTGATCGCACTCGTTGAGCAGCATCTCAAGGATGTCGCTGGATTTGTTATCGCAGAACAACTGCCCGAGTTTTTTTTCGTGGTACGGCACGCCGTGTTTGGCGACCATGCCGATGAAATCCCACTGGGTATAGCGCGCCAGTGCGGATTTGCAGAAGTGTTCGTTGCGCGAGAGAAAATTGCCCGGTTCGGTGTACATATTGGTGAAATTGCAGCGACCACCGCCCGACATCAGGATTTTCTTGCCGGCCTTGTTCGCATGGTCGAGCAACATCACTTTGCGCCCGCGCCCGGCGGCGGTCAGTGCACACATTAAACCGGCGGCGCCAGCGCCAATGATCACGACTTCGGTAGAGCGCAAAACGGTGTCCTCACACAAGTCTCAGAACGGTTTCGGTCCTTGTAGGAGCGAGCTTGCTCGCGAAGGACGTTAACGATAATGCGGGTAACCTGGCTCAACGCGGTGAGCTCAGGTTTTTCGCGAGCAAGCTCGCTCCTACAGGGGCGCTGGTGTTCTTACAGGATACGAACGCGCAACGAACGGCCTTTGATCTTGCCGTCGTTCAGGCGCTGCAAAGCCTGCTTGGCAATCCCGCGTTCCACCGCCACATACGCCTGGAAGTCGAAAATCGCGATCTTGCCGACTTGAGCGCCCGGAATGCCGGCATCACCCGTCAAAGCACCCAGAATGTCGCCCGGACGCACCTTGTCTTTACGGCCAGCCCCGATGACCAACGTGCTCATCGCCGGCAGCAGCGGTGCGCCGCCCTGGGACTTGAGGTTGTCCAGCTGATCCCAGCTCAACGGCGACTTCTGCAGTAGCTCGATGGCTTGGGCGCGGTGCGCTTCGGACGGGGCGACCAGGCTGATCGCAATCCCTTTCTCACCAGCACGGCCGGTACGGCCAACGCGGTGAATGTGGATTTCCGAGTCGCGAGCCAGTTCGACGTTGATCACCATGTCCAGCGCATCGATGTCCAGACCGCGCGCGGCGACGTCGGTGGCAACCAGTACAGACGTACTGCGGTTGGCGAACATGGCCAGCACCTGGTCGCGGTCACGCTGTTCCAGATCGCCGTGCAGGCCGACGGCAGAGATGCCTTTGGCGGTCAGGTGATCGACGGTTTCCTGAACCTGCTGCTTGGTGAAGCAGAACGCGACGCAGGACGCCGGACGGTGATGCGCGAGGACTTTGACCACCGCGTCCATGCGTTCTTCCGGGGAAATCTCGTAGAAGCGCTGCTCGATTTGCGTGTCGTCGTGGAACGCCTCGGCCTTCACTTGCTGCGGGTTACGCATGAACTTCGACGCCAACTGCTTGATGCCCACTGGGTACGTGGCCGAGAACAACAGGGTCTGGCGGCGCTCCGGGCACTGGGCGATGATTTCTTCGATGGAATCGTAGAAACCCATGTCGAGCATGCGGTCGGCTTCGTCGAGGATCAGGGTGTTCAGGCCATGAAGCACCAGCGAACCTTTGCGCAGGTGCTGCTGAATCCGGCCCGGGGTGCCAACGATGATGTGCGCGCCGTGTTCCAGCGAGCCGATCTGCGGGCCGAACGACACACCGCCGCACAGGGTCAGGACCTTGATGTTGTCTTCGGCGCGGGCCAGACGACGGATTTCCTTGGCAACCTGGTCAGCCAGTTCACGAGTCGGGCAAATGACCAATGCCTGGCAACCGAAGAAGCGCGGATTGATCGGGTTCAGCAGGCCGATACCGAAGGCCGCGGTTTTGCCGCTGCCGGTCTTGGCCTGGGCGATCAGGTCCATCCCCTTGAGGATCACCGGCAAGCTTTGCGCCTGGATCGGCGTCATCTCGGCATAACCCAAAGAGTCGAGGTTAGCCAGCATGGCGGCGGACAGCGGCAAAGTATTAAAAGCGGTGGCGATGGTGGTCACGGGACTGGCCTGCAAAACAAAATGTCGCGCAGTGTACCAGCCTCTGGCCACTTACCTCGAAAGTTCTGGACGAACGCAAAACCTGTGGCGAGGGGATTTATCCCCGTTGGGGTGCGTAGCGCCCCTTGGATCTGCCGCCTCGGTGGTTCAGATTGATCGCATTTCACCTTCTCAGGATTGCTGCGCAATCCAACGGGGATAAATTCCCTCGCCACAGATAAATCCTTCACAACAATTGCCCGGCTCAGTGTTCGATGTGTTGTTCGGGACTTCTAACACGCCGTCCGTCTTCCCGCGAGAGCTGGGAGAAGATCGTCGCGGCCAGCATCGCCATGACGCCAACGGTGACGAAAGTCAGCTGGAATGCGCCCAAAACTGTGTCGACGCCGTCGTTGCCGACTTCTGCGGTGAAGCCGCCGAGCAACGCACCGGCGCAGGCAACGCCGAGACTCAGGGACAATTGCGCGACCACCGACAGCAGGCTGTTGCCGCTGCTGGCGCTGGCGTCGTCGAGATCGATGAGCGTAACGGTGTTCATCGCCGTGAACTGCAAGGAGTTGATCGCCCCCAGAATCGACAGCATTACCAACAGCAGCCAATATGGCGTTTGTTCGGTGACCAGGCCCATGCTCGCCAGCATGAGTCCCAGCGCCAGCGTGTTGCCGGTCAGCACGATTCGGTAGCCCAATCGCTCGATCAACGGTCGCGCGACGGACTTGGCGACCATCGCCGCAGCGGCCAGCGGCAGCATGCTCATCCCGGCCTGGGACGGTGAATAACCCAGCGCTACTTGCAGCAGCAATGGCACGAGGAACGGCAGTGCGCCGCTGCCCAAACGGGCGAACAAGTTGCCGAGGATCCCCACGGCAAAGGTTCGGGTCTTGAACAGTGAGGGCGCGAACAGCGGATTTTCGATGTGTCCGGCCCGCAGCCAATACGCCGCCAGACACGCCATGCCGCCGAACAGCAACAACATCACCCGCAAGTGCGGCAGGTGCAGTTCGCCGAGGCCTTCCATGGCGATGGTGATCAGCACCATCGCCGCGCCAAACAGTAGAAAGCCCAGGCTGTCGAAGCGCGTGCGTTCACTGCCGCGCAGGTCGGGGATGAACTTCCACACGGCGTAGCACCCGACGGCGCCGACCGGCAGGTTGATCAGGAAGATCCAGTGCCAGGTCAGGTATTGCACCATCCAGCCGCCCATGGTCGGGCCGATCAAGGGGCCGAGAAGACCGGGGATGGTGATGAAGCCCATGATTCGCACCAGTTCCGAGCGCGGGTAGGCGCGTAGCACCACGAGTCGACCGACCGGCAGCATCAGCGCACCGCCCAGACCTTGAATCACACGAGCGCCGATCAGTAGGCTGAGTGTGTTCGACAACGCACAGAGCAGCGAGCCGATGCTGAACAGCAGGATCGCGCCGAAGAAGATTTTCTTGGTGCCAAAACGGTCAGCGATCCAGCCCGAGGCCGGGATCAGCAACGCGACGGTGAGCATGTAGGCAATGATCACGCCTTGCATGCGCAATGGGTCTTCCGCCAAGTCGCGAGCCATGGCCGGGAGGGCGGTGTTAAGGATCGTCCCGTCGAGGGACTGCATGAAGAAGGCAATGGCAACGACCCACGGCACCCAGCGGGCGGTGAGAGCGTCGAGAGGTTGGCGGTTGGGCATGGGACCCCTTGTCAGTGTGAGCATTACACCAATCCTGTAGGAGCGAGCTTGCTCGCGATGGAGTGTCAGTCGACGTCAATATGGCTGACACACCATCGCGAGCAAGCTCGCTCCTACAGGGATATGCGTGTTTTACAGCGTAAGGGTCAGTCGGTTGATCAGCGCGCCCGGCAACAACGCCGAGGCAGTCGCCCGCTGACTGTAGGTGCTGGCGGACAACAGCAACTCGCGTTCTTCGGTCAGCGCCTCCAACTGCGAACCCAGCAAACTGTAGGCACTGTCATCAAAGCGCATGGTGCTCACCGGCGCCTGGATCTCGCCGTTCTCGACCCAGAAGGTCGCAAACCGCGTCATGCCGGTCAGGCGTGCGGCCGGTTGGTCCGAGTAGTTCAGGTACCACAGATTGCTGATGTACAAACCCGTGCCCAGCTGCTTGAGAATCTCGGCATCGGGCAAGGTGCCGGCCGCCATGTTCAATGCGCTTGGCATTTCACCGCCACTGGCGCCGTTGGCCGTCAGGCCATATTCGGCGGCGCTGCGTGAACTGACCATTTGCGCGCCGGCTTTACCGTTAACAATTAGCCCCAAATCACTGCGTGGGTAACCTTCGCCGGAAAACGCCGGGCTTAACGACCCACTGACTTTTTCATCCAGCGAGACCAACGGGCTGAACGAGCTGTCACCCGCGTAGAGCTTCTGCAGCGGACTGTTTTTGCTGGCAATCGACTGCGCAGAAAAACCGCCCCAGCCCAACATGTCCATGATTTCGCCCAGAGCTGCCGGCGCCAGATAGGCGCGGTATTGACCCGGCGCCAAGGTGCGTTGCGGTCTACCCAGAAACGCGAGCTGCTCGCGCGCCTGCGCAAAGCGCTTGGCAAACCCTTCGCTGCTCCAATCGTGCCCGGCGTAGCTGGCTTTTACGGCCTGGCCGTTTTCATGAAACAGACTGAAGTCGAAGTTGAAGCTGTTCGCCTGGTGCCAGCCGAACGCGCCCGAAGAGCTGGCGAAACCGCGACTGATCGGGCCAGCGGCGTAGAAACCCACCAGATCCAGCCCTTCAGCGGCGTGGCTGATTTCAGCGATCACCTGCTCGGTGTCCGGCAGCGGATGTTCCTGCACGTTCTTGCTCTGCCAGCCGTTGTAGTTGAGCAACAGGTACGGGTCCGGTGGCAGCAATGGCAGGGTTTCACGCAACTGTTGCAGGCCTTCGGCCAGCCGCTGAAGGTCAACTTCAGGGTCGCCTGCCAGCGTGATGTTGAGGTCGGCATGGCGGCCATCGTTGATCAGCTTCAAACCGATGCTTGCCTGTTGCACCTGACCGGCCTGTCGAACCTTGGCGTGATTGAAGCGCACGAAGGCCGACGACTCGGCGGCGTAGCTGAGGGTGAACTGTTCCGGTTCGCGAATCGCGTCGCGCAACCCGTTGACCAAGGCCTTGAACGCATCGGCCTGACTTTTCGACGTACTCATCAGGCGTCTCCCCCAAACACATCAACGTTGCTGAACACGCAGGCGGGCGACGCGTGGCCGACGCGAATCACCTGATTCGGTTCACCCTTGCCGCAGTTCGGTGTGCCCAGGACCTTGAAGGTGCTGGCATCGCCGACGGCGCTGAGGCTTTTCCAGAATTGCGCGGAAATCGCCCGGTAGTTGGGGTTTTTCACCACGCCTTTGAGTTCGCCGTTTTCGATCAGTTGAGCCCATTCGCAACCGAACTGGAATTTGTTGCGCGCATCGTCGATGGACCATGAGCGGTTGGTCGACATCATGATTCCATGTTCGATGTTGCCGATCAGTTGCGCTAGCGGCTGATCCCCGGGTTCGATATTGAGGTTGGCCATGCGGTCGATTGGCGGACGGTTCCAGCCGCAGGCCCGGCTGTTGGCGACGCCGTCCATGCCGGCACGGAATTGCGACAGCGCACCGCCCAGTGGACGCAACAACAAACCTTCGCGAATCAGGAATTGCTTGCTTGCAGCGGTGCCGTCGTCGTCATGACCGTAGCTGGCAAGCTGCTCGGGAATGTCCGGATCGAACGTCACGTTGAGGAGTTTGGAGCCGTATTGCAGGCTGCCGAAATCTTCGGCTTTGACGAAACTGGTGCCGGCGTAATTGCGTTCGTCGCCGAGGATGCGATCCAGTTCCAGCGGGTGGCCGATGGATTCGTGGATCTGCAGCATCATCTGATCGGGCATCAGCAGCAGGTCGCGTGGGCCTTGCGGGGTGTTCGGCGCCAGCAGCAATTGCAGCGCTTGATCGGCGACTGTCGGACCGGCACCGACCAGGCCGCAACGGCTGATCACATCGGCACCGCCCTGCTGGCCAAAGTTCTCGCGGCCCAGGCTACGCGTCTGGCTGTCGTTACCGTCGTAGGCGGTGACGTCCAGGCCCGGATAGACGAAACGTTGGGCCTGACGCAACTCGGCGCCGGCACTGTTGAGGTAGATCTGCTCAACGTGAGTGATGCCGATGCTGACTTGCCAGTTCACCAGTCGCTCGTCTTTGGGTATCGCAGCAGACTCGGCACCAAGCAGTTGGTAGCAGTCGCTCAGGGACGGGAAGGGCTGGTCGATGTTCGGTGAAATGTAGTCGGCGCGATCGCTGGACACGGCATGCTCGCGCAGGTCGAGCAAGGCATGGGGTTTGAGCTGTCTTGCTTGTAGTTCGGCACGCTCGAGGGCGGCTTGCAGGCCCTGCGCGGACAGGTCGTTGGTCGCGGCGTAGGCTTCGACACCGTTGACTCGAACGGTCAGCATCGCACCTTCGTCACGGCTAAAACTCGGAGGTTCGGCAACATTCTTGCGCACCGACAGGTACTGGCCGGACTCGCGCACATAACGCAGCGAAAAGAATTCAGCGCCCGTGCGCAAGGCAGCGAAACGCTGCTTGAGCTGGGGGTGGAAATCGAACATTCGGGAACCTCCTTGGAATGGAGTGGGGGGTGTAGCGGTGTTGCGAATGGGGAGGTGAAACGTTTGCGTGGCGCTAGATTAGGCTTGTGCGGGGGGAAGGATCAAGCGTGGAGCTGTGTAGGTAAGGATTACATAGTGCGCAGGGCGCGTTGGCTGATGATTGAAGTTCGCGAACCCCCATGGAGGCTTGCTCGCGATCTATCCTCTTGTCAGACAAAGACTGCTTTCAACCGTTCAGATAGACGAACGCTACCAGATAAATGAATAGGCTTGCAAAGAAAGCAGGCAGGATTTTCTTTGTTTTGGCGACCGCGATGAAGGTGCCCATAAGCAAGGACAGCTTCAGCGCATCCAGCATTTTAAACTGCTGTATCAGTGTTAGCGCATCCATCTTGTTGAACGCGGTGTCGTAAATGATGACCCCCAACATAGCTTGCGCGCTGTAGCTGATAAACCGATAAAAGGAGCCTTGGGTCTGGGTGAGTGCAGTGCTGTTTTTGAAGGCAAAAGGCAAGGCACGAAATGCAAAGGCGGTAAGGGCGGAAAATGCGATAAGAAGCCAGATTGTCATGAAACTACACAGCCTCGCTTGTTGTAATTGTTTTCAATCAGTACGATTAAACCGCCGATTATAAAAGGCGTGCAGAGCAAGCTGTAATCCTTGAATAGATAGACCAGCAGTGGCGCACCGACAAAGCCCAGCCAGTAACTCGATACTTCCGCATAATGAGGCCAGTGCTTGCCGGCTAAGGCGGTGAATTGAAGCGGTAACAGGATTGTCATGACTGAAAAGATAGCCGGTGAGGAAAATTCTGCACCGGCGATGAAGCCGATATAGGTGCAGATAATCGACACGCCGAATATCGGAAGACCAAGACCAATCAAGTAAGTAAAGGGATGGTCGGTTCGCCGTTTGAATCGAGTGACGCAGCCGGTGAATATCGACGGTGTGATCAAAATCAAGGAAGCCATGATTTTCATGGTTGACGTGTTTCTTATATAAGGTGCAAGTGTCGCAGCGAGTAGTACAAAGCGAGCATTGAGTGCCATGATGATGGGGAATAATATCCATCCGTCGTTATAGTTTTGTATTAGCAGAAACTGCAGCGGAGTGGAGAATATTAACAGGGTCGTCGCTAGAGCCTGGCTTAAGGATAATGATTGCGTGGCGCTTAAAATTCCAATCGATAAGTATAGAAAGATGAAGGCGACGCCAAACGTGATTGCGTCGCGTGCCCCTTCCATAAATACGTTAGCGGCCGAAGATCGAGTAGGTGCGTCTGCGGCAACCATCAAAGGGCCACCCGCGTGTAAGTTGTTTCATCCAGCGGGTAGTATTGCTTTCTAGGGCCCTTGCTCCGGAATAATAGCCGAGGCGTTGTATTGAAAGTCGAGTTGTTTGCTTGTTGGCGAGCCTCGTTGGCATCGATATTCAGCATCGGGCGTGCATGCAGTATCTTGTGGTTGGCCATGATTAGGAACGTACCGGTTTCAGCCGTTGAGACATGATTTTTTGCGTTGGGCAGGCCGGCCCGGATTTTATCCAGCACGTGCTGGCCGCCATTTATTGCACGCATCCGTTCACCGTTCTGCGAATCAATGCGGAAATCCAGCGAAAAGTGAAAGCCGTAGATGTCAGAAAACTCAACCACGTGACGAACCCGTTCTTTTAAGCCGCTGACGTTTTTACCGGAAATAAAAGCGGCTTGCATCGTCAGTAATTCGCGTATCTCTTCATCGTTCAATTCGCAGAGTAAGTCGCTTGGGAAATAGTAGGCGGTGGGGGTTTTTGTTATGTCGCGGCAGACGGTCAGGGCCAGATAATCTACATTCAGGTTTTCATATAAATCATCGGAGTGCGGTGTGATATCACCATGGCCGTTGCCCCATTCCCGATATTTTTCTGCAGAAGGTTTTAGATACAACGCTTTGTGTTCTTCGTATTCGTATTTTATGTCAGTGAGGTGAAACAGGTCGGCCAAAGCCTCGTGCACCGTCAAGGCCAGTTTGGGTGAGTCCAGGCTGAATATATTTTTTATACAGACGGCGGCGGCACCATTTGCTAGGCCTACTTTGTCAAAGTGGAAGGTGTCTTCGGTGCGTAGGTAAGTTAGAAAAAGGTTAACCAATTGTGATTTTAAGGCGTGCGTGCCTTGGTTGTTGTTCTTTTTCCACCAAGATTCAACGACGCCAGTCAAATAGCCGAAGTCCAAAGTAATTGTTTTTTCTTTGGATGTTTTTTCTCGAAAGAAACTCACGTCGGTGGCCGGGTGGATGTCTTGCAAACCCTTGATTTCCATAAAATTGTTGTCGTCCAGCTGAGGCGGGGCGCGGATAATAATGGAAGTTTTTAAATGTGTGTAAATACAAGTGTTACCAGTTTTGTTAGGGTTTAATAATAAGTTTTTAGTTACTTTGTGTGATGGTTGTTGGTTGAGGCATGAACTTGTGCTAGACGAAAAAAAACCGCCAGCCTTGGGAGGTTGACGGTTTTTTTACAAGTGCGTTAACTGTTACCGAGCAGTCAGGCTCACATCCCGCAACGGCTTGCCACGCACCGGTGCATCACCGGCCACGAAGTAGGCAGCCTTGCTGCGCGGCAGCGGCTGGCGACCACGGATTTTGTCGGCGATTTTCTCGGCGATCATGATCGTCGGCGCATTCAGGTTGCCGGTGGTGATGATCGGCATGATCGAAGCATCGACGACCCGCAGGGCTTGCAGGCCATGCACACGGCCTTCGGCATCGACCACGGCCATTTCGTCAGTGCCCATCTTGCAGGAACAGGACGGGTGGAACGCGGTCTCGGCGTGTTCGCGGATGAACTTGTCCAGCTGTTCATCGGTTTGCACGTCGATGCCCGGGCTGATTTCGCGGCCACGGAAGGCGTCCAGTGCAGGCTGTTGCATGATTTCACGGGTCAGGCGAATGCCGTCACGGAATTCCTGCCAGTCCTGCTCGGTGGCCATGTAGTTGAACAGGATGCTCGGGTACTCCCGTGGGTCCTTCGACTTGGCCTGGATGCGACCGCGACTCGGCGAACGCATGGAACCCATGTGTGCCTGGAAGCCGTGTTCTTTCACACCGTTGCTGCCGTTGTAATTAATGGCAACCGGTAGGAAGTGGTACTGAATGTTCGGCCATTCGAATTCCGGGCGGGTACGGATGAAGCCGCCGGCTTCGAACTGGTTGCTGGCGCCGATACCGGTGCCATTGAACAGCCACTCGGCACCGATGGCCGGCTGGTTGTGCAAGAGCAGCGACGGGTACAGCGAGACCGGTTGGGTGCAGGCGTATTGCAGGTACAGCTCGAGGTGGTCCTGCAGGTTTTCACCGACGCCTGGCAGGTCGTGGACCACCGGGATGTCGAGCTTGTTCAGCAGTTCGGCAGGGCCGACACCGGAGCGTTGCAAAATCTGCGGCGAAGCGATGGCACCGGAGCACAGCAGTACTTCTTTGCGCGCACGGACTTCAACGCGCTCTTCAGCGGCGCCGATCAGGTAACGCACGCCGACCGCACGCTTGCCTTCGAACAGGATCTTGTCGGTCAGGGCGTGGGTGACGATGGTCAGGGTCGAACGCTTTTTGGCGATGTCCAGGTAACCGCGAGCGGTGCTGGCGCGACGGCCCTTCGGCGTGACGGTACGGTCCATCGGGCCGAAGCCTTCTTGCTGGTAACCGTTCAGGTCGGAGGTAGCGGGGTAACCGGCTTGTACGCCGGCTTCAACCATCGCGTGGAACAGCGGGTTGTTGCCGGCTTTTGGCGTGGTCACGCTGACCGGACCGTCGCCACCGTGGTAGTCGTTCGGGCCGATGTCACGGGTTTCGGCTTTGCGGAAATACGGCAGGCAGTTCAGGTAGTCCCAGTCTTCAAGACCCGGCAGTTTGGCCCAGTTGTCGTAGTCCATTGCGTTGCCACGGATGTAGCACATGCCGTTGATCAGCGAAGAGCCACCCAGGCCTTTGCCGCGACCGCATTCCATCCGGCGACCGTCCATGTGTGGTTCTGGATCGGTTTCGTACGCCCAGTTGTAGCGACGACCTTGCAGCGGGAACGCCAGGGCGGCCGGCATTTGTGTGCGGAAGTCGAAACGGTAGTCCGGGCCGCCGGCTTCGAGCAGCAGGACGGTGACGCCTTCGTCTTCAGTCAGACGGGTCGCCAGGGTGTTACCGGCCGAGCCGGCACCGATGATGATGTAATCGAATACTTGGGACATTGAATGCACCCTCTTTGAAGTTGGTTCAGGTCGCTGTGGCTGCGCAACTGTGGCGAGGGGATTTATCCCCGTCCGGCTGCGCAGCAGTCGTAAATCAGCGAAGGAGTTCTATCTGGGGATTGGCAGTGTCGGGGGTGGGGGCTGCTTCGCAGCCCAACGGGGATAAATCCCCTCGCCACAGAAAGCCCCTCGCCACACTCCAGACTTCGCTCGGATCAGAACACCGAGGCGTAATCGCCCAGTTCGACCTGTACCGATTTGATGCGTGTGAAGTTGTTCAGCGAGCTGATGCCGTTCTCACGACCCACGCCCGACTGCTTGTAGCCGCCGACCGGCATCTTGGCGTCGGACTCGCCCCAGGCGTTGATCCAGCAGATACCGGCTTCCAGTTGATGAATCACGCGGTGAGCGCGGTTCAGGTCCTTTGTGACGACGCCTGCGGCCAGACCAAAGTCGGTGTCGTTGGCACGACGGATCACTTCTTCTTCGGTTTCGTAGGTCAGGATGCTCATCACCGGTCCGAAGATTTCTTCGCGAACGATGGTCATCTCGTCGGTGCAGTCGGTGAACACGGTCGGGGCCACGAATGCGCCTTTGGCGAATTCGCCTTCGGTCAGACGGCTGCCGCCGCACAGCACGCGAGCGCCTTCTTCCTTACCTTTGGCGATGTAACCCAGCACGCTTTCCATGTGGGCGAAGCTGACCAGCGGGCCGAAGTTGGTGTTTTCGTCTTCCGGGTTACCGACGCGAATGCGCGCTACGCGCTCAACGATCTTGGCTTCGAATGCGGCTTTCAGGTGGCTCGGTACGAACACGCGAGTGCCGTTGGTGCAGACCTGGCCGGAGCTGTAGAAGTTGGCCATCATCGCGGTGTCAGCGGCGCGATCGAGGTCGGCGTCGTCGAAAATGATCAGCGGGGATTTGCCGCCCAGTTCCATGGTCACGTCTTTCAGCGACGAGGCGGACGCGCTGGCCATCACCTTCTTGCCGGTGTCAGTGCCGCCGGTGAAGGAGATTTTTTCGATGCGCGGGTGCTCGGTCAGCCAGGTGCCGACTTCACGGCCGCTGCCGGTCAGAACGTTGAATACGCCCGCTGGCAGGCCCGCTTCGGTATAGATCTCGGCCAGTTTCAGCGTAGTCAGGGAAGTGACTTCGCTTGGCTTGAAGATCATCGCGTTACCAGCCGCCAGGGCAGGTGCGGATTTCCACAGGGCGATCTGGATCGGATAGTTCCACGCGCCGATACCGGCCACGACGCCCAGCGGCTCGCGACGGGTGTAGACGAACGACGTGGTGCGCAGCGGGATCTGCTCACCTTCGATGGCCGGGACCAGACCTGCGTAGTATTCCAGCACGTCAGCGCCGGTGACGATGTCGACGTAGCGGGTTTCGGAGTACGACTTGCCGGTGTCCAGGGTTTCCAGGGCGGCCAGTTCATCATTGCGCTCGCGCAGGATGTCCACGGCACGACGCAGGATGCGCGAACGCTCCATGGCGGTCATCGCGGCCCAGATTTTCTGGCCCTTTTCGGCGCTGACTACAGCGCGCTCAACGTCTTCCTTGGTCGCGCGCTGTACGGTTGCGAGGACTTCACCGTTAGCCGGGTTGATGGCTTCGAAAGTGGCGTCGCTGCTGGCGTCACTGTAGCCGCCATCGATGTAGAGTTTTTGCAGTTCGAAACGGGCCATAAAGTCCTCGCAAGTGCATAAGTTGGTTGGCGTTAACCACTGGGGCGTGCCGTGTAGCGTTGGCATCGCTGATCAGTGGCGGTTCAGGGGTTGAGCGGTTATGTGTGCTCTAACTCACCTGCTTGGCCAGTTGGAAATCCATGTATTCGTAAGCAATCCGGTGCGCTTGCTCGGTGTCGAAAGCATCTCCGGACAGCGCGCCGCGCAACCACAAACCGTCAATGAGGGCTGCCAGGCCCCGGGCTGCACTGCGCGCTTCATCGAGCGGCAATACGCGGCGGAACTGGCAGCACAGGTTGGAATACAGACGGTGATCGTTGATCCGCTGCAACCTGTGCAAAGACGGGTGGTGCATGCTGGTAGCCCAGAAGGCCAGCCAGGTTTTCATTGCCGGGCCATTGACCTGGCTGGCGTCGAAGTTGCCTTCGATGATCACCTGCAAATGCGCCCGTGGGCTTTCATCTGCCAGCGCCTGGCGGCGCGCGGTGACGTTCTCGCTGAGGACACTCATCAGGTACTGCGCCGTGGCAGCGATCAGGCCGTTCTTGTCCTGAAAATAGTGACTGATGATGCCATTCGAGACACCGGCCAAACGGGCGATCAGCGCAATGCTGGCGTCCCCCATGCCGACCTGATCAACGGCCTGCAATGTGGCTTCGATCAACTGCTGGCGGCGGATGGGTTGCATACCGACCTTGGGCATCTTGCACATCTCCTTAGGCCTTCCGGCAGACGTCAAACGGCTACCGGATTGAAGGCCAGTCTATTTTGTTTTGATTGAACGTTCAATCAACAAAGAATAAGATCTGCGACAAATCGTCGCTGTTTACAGGTTTTTCCTACGTGTAAATGGCGATAAACCGACATCTGAAACGGCTCGAAGCCCATACGCGCTGGCGTTCCTGGGGGTTCGGGCTTTTTTCGGGGTGTCTTTATATCACCCACCGGTCGGCTGCCCACTAACCGATTGGTCGGGTAACGCCTTGCCTTGTGTTCTTCTCCCGCACTGCCCGGAGCCTCTGTGCCATGAGTTCTGCCTCTCTTATAAAGACCCCACCCGAGAAGGTGACGGTCAACGGTTGGGTGTTCTACACCTCTACCGCGTTGATTCTGTTGCTGACCGCCATTCTGATCATCGCCCCGCAAGAGGCTGGCAGATTGCTCGGTATTGCCCAGGCCTGGTTGTCCCGCAGCTTCGGCTGGTACTACATGGTGGTGATCGCCGCTTACCTTGTCTTCGTGGTTGGCCTGGCGTTTTCGTCCTACGGCAAACTCAAACTGGGCAGCAAGGACGACACCCCGGACTTCAGCTACGGGGCCTGGGCGGGGATGCTGTTCTCGTCGGGTATCGGCATCTCGTTGCTGTACTTCGGTGCTTCCGAACCGCTGGACCATTATTTCAATCCGCCGGAAGGCGTTTCGGCCAGCAACATGGCCGCGCGTCAGGCGGTGCAGCTGACATTCCTGCACTGGGGCCTGCATGGCTGGGCGATTTACGCACTGGTCGGCCTGGCCGTTGCTTACTTTGCTTACCGTCATAACCAGCCGCTGGCGTTGCGTTCGGCGCTGTATCCGCTGGTCGGCGAGCGTTGGGTCAAAGGCGCGGCGGGTCATGCGGTGGACGGCTTCGGCATGTTCGTGACCTTGCTGGGTCTGGTGACGAACCTGGGGATCGGCTCGCTGCAAGTGTCTTCCGGGCTGGAAAACCTGTTCGGCATGGAACACAGCAACACCAACCTGCTGATTGTGATCATCGTGATGAGCACCGTGGCGACCATCGCTGCCGTGTCTGGCGTGGAAAACGGCATTCGTCGTCTGTCCAACCTGAACATCGTGTTGTTCAGCGGCCTGCTGATTTTCGTGCTGTTGTTCGGCCCGACGTTGCACTTGCTGAACGGCTTTGTGCAGAACGTCGGTGACTACCTCAATGGCGTGGTGCTGAAGACGTTCGACCTCTATGTGTACGAGGGCGACAGTGAGAAGTCCGACCGCTGGTTGGGCCTGTGGACGCTGTTCTACTGGGCCTGGTGGATTTCCTGGGCGCCATTCGTGGGCATGTTCATCGCGCGTATTTCCCGTGGTCGTACCGTGCGTGAACTGGTCGCCGGTGTGCTGCTGATTCCGCTGGGCTTCACCCTGGCGTGGCTGTCGATCTTCGGTAACTCGGCTCTGGACCTGGTGATGAACCATGGGGCGGTGGAGCTCGGGAAGACGGCGCTCGAACAGCCGTCCATGGCGATCTACCAATTGCTTGAGCATTACCCGGCGTCGAAAGTGGTGATCGGCGTGTCGATCTTTGTCGGTTTTGTGCTGTTCCTGACCCCGGCGGACTCTGGCGCGGTGATGATGGCCAACCTTTCGTGCAAGGGCGGTAACGTCGACGAAGATGCCCCGCATTGGTTGCGGATCTTCTGGTCGGCGGTGATCACGCTGGTCACCATCGGCCTGCTGTTCGCCGGTAACTTCGAAGCCATGCAAACCATGGTGGTGCTGGCGGGCCTGCCATTCTCGGTGGTGCTGGTGTTCTTCATGTTCGGCTTGCACAAGGCCATGCGCCAGGACGTGCAGATCGAACAGGAGCAGGCGGAGCTGGCCGCCCGCGGCCGTCGTGGTTTCAGCGAGCGTTTGACTCAGTTGGACCTGCAACCGAATCAGTCGATTGTTCAGCGCTTTATGGACAAGCAAGTCAGCCCGGCGCTGGAAGATGCGGCGGCGCAATTGCGCGCGCAGGGGCTGGACGTGCAAACGTTGCTGGGTAAGTCGAAGCGTTGCATGGGCGTGCGGATCGACAGAGAAGAGGGCAACCCTTTTGTCTACGAAGTGAGCCTGGATGGCTATCTGGCCGCGGCGAGCGAAACGGTGTCGGCTGAAAGTGCCGATGAACCCCGCGCACGCTACTACCGCGCCGAGGTGTACTTGCACAACGGTAGCCAGGACTACGACTTGATGGGCTTCACCCAGGATCAGATCACCCGTGATGTGCTCGATCAGTTTGAAAGCCATCGGCAGCTCCTTGGCCGTGTCTATAGCTGAGTTGTGAGGGGCGCGGTGTTTCAGTAACACCGCGTCCAGCTTCAAAAGATCGCAGCCTTCGGCAGCTCCTACATGAAACACATTCCCCTGTAGGAGCTGCCGAAGGCTGCGATCTTTTGATCTTGCTCTTGAAACAAAAACGCCGCGATCCTCTCGCGGCGTTTTTGTGTCTGCTGTCTTAACCCAGGTTCTTGCCGAGCAACGCGTGATAGAGCTCGCTGTCCCCCAGTATCCCGACCACTTTGTTGTTGTCGTGCAGCACCAGTTTGTTGCCGGTGTGATAACGAATTTGCAGCGCATCGCGCATGCCGATGTTCGAGTCCACCAGCGTTGGCCGACGACCCAACCCTTCAACCGCTTGCCCTGGTACCCAGTTCTGCAGGTCCAGGCTCGCGCCGTTCTGGCGTGCGCCCTTGATGGTGTTGCCTTCAGCCAGGTCCAGCCACGAATCGCCGCCCGGATCGAGGCATACCGAACCGTTGATGCGTTTGCAGTTGTCCAGCGTGCGCATCAGGCTGCGACCGCACAGCACGTTCAGCGGATTGGTGTGGGCCACGAAGGTCCGCACGTAGTCGTCTGCCGGGTTCAGTACGATCTCTTCCGGCACGCTGTACTGAACGATGCGGCCGTCTTTCATGATGGCGATACGGCTGCCGAGCTTCAGCGCCTCATCAAGGTCGTGACTGACGAAAACGATGGTCTTGTTGAGCTTGCTTTGCAGTTCCAGCAGTTCGTCTTGCAGGCCTTGGCGGATCAACGGGTCGAGGGCCGAGAATGGTTCGTCCATCAACAGGATGTCGGCGTCCATCGCCAGCGCGCGGGCCAGGCCCACACGTTGCTGCATACCGCCGGAGAGTTCGTCGGGCTTCTTGTTGCGCCACTGGGTCAGGCCCACCAGCTCAAGCTTGTCGTCCACCAGTTTGCGCCGCTCTTTCTCAGGGCGACCCTGCATTTCCAGACCGAAGCTGATGTTCTCGCGAACGGTTAGCCAAGGCATCAGGGCGAACTTCTGGAACACCATCGCGATGCGCTTGGTGCGCATCATTTTCAGTTCTGCCGGAGTACAGGAAGCGATATCGATCTGCTTGCCTTCGTGCTCGACGAACAACTTGCCACGGCTGACGGTGTTGAGGCCGTTGATGCAGCGCAGCAGGCTGGATTTGCCGGAGCCGGACAGGCCCATCAGCACGCAGATTTCGCCTTTTTCGATGTCCAGGCTGGCTTTTTCAACGCCGACGATCTGCCCGGTTTTTTTCAGGATCTGGTCGCGGGTCATGCCCTGGTCGAGGAGTTTGAGCGCCTCACGCGGATCTTTGGAGAAGATCACGTCGACGTCTTCGAAGCGAATAATGCTCATGCGTCACCCCCTACTTTAGCGTCGGGTTGTTTGCAGATACGGTCGAGCATGATCGCCAGCAGTACGATTGCCAACCCGGCTTCGAAGCCCAGGGCGATATCGGCGGTGTTCAGTGCGTTGACCACGGGTTTGCCCAGGCCGTCGGCGCCCACCAGTGCCGCGATCACCACCATCGACAACGACAGCATGATGCACTGGGTGATACCGGCCGCGATGCTTGGCATGGCGTAAGGCAGTTCGATGCGCGCGAGCAGTTGACGGCGCGAACAGCCGAAGGCTTTGCCGGCGTCCATCAACTCTGCGGGAACATCACGGATACCCAGGTAGGTCAGGCGGATAGGCGCGGCAATCGCGAACACTACCGTCGAGATCAGACCCGGGACCACACCCAGCCCGAAGAGGGTCAGGGTAGGAATGAGGTACACGAAGGTCGGTACGGTCTGCATCAGATCGAGCACCGGACGCATCAGTGTGTAGAACATCGGTTTGTGCGCGGCGACGATGCCCAACGGCACGCCGATGATCACGCAGACGAAGGTGGCAAACAGCACCTGGGCGAGGGTTTCCATGGTTTCCTGCCAGTACCCCAGATTGAGGATCAGCAGGAAGGAGGCAATGACGAAAACGGTCAGGCCCCATTTGCGTTGGATGAAGTGTGCCAGTAGCGCGATGAGGCCGATCAATGCCAGCGGGTTGAACCAGGTCAGCGCAAAAGTCACGCCGTGGATCATCGTTTCCAGGGTCACGGCGATTGCGTCGAAGGTGCTGGCGCCGTGTTGCGTCAACCATTCAACGAAGCCCGCGATGTACTGGCCTAAGGGGATTTTCTGATCAATCAGCATGGTAGTGAACGTCCGCATGCAAGGAAATTAACAGCCCGGGCGAGCGAGCTCGCCCGGCGTAAGCGATTACTTCGCGAGCTTGGCTTTAACGGCCTCCAGGCCTGGTTTACCGTCAATGGTGGTCACGCCAGCGAGCCAGGTATCGAGCACCTGTGGATTCTTTTTCAGCCAGGCCTTGGCGGCCGCGTCAGGCTTCATCTTGTCGTCCAGGATGTTGCCCATCAGCGAGCTTTCCATGTCGACGGTAAATTCCAGGTTTTTCAGCAATTGGCCTACGTTGCTGCACTCTTGGGTATACCCCTTGCGAGTGTTAGTCGCAACGGTGGCGGCACCGAAGTCCGGGCCGAAGAAATCGTCACCCCCGGTCAGGTACTGGATTTTGAAACGCTTGTTCATCGGATGCGGTGCCCAGCCGAGGAACACCACGGCGGTATCGCGTTTCTGGGCACGGTCGACTTGCGACAGCATGCCCGCTTCGCTGGACTCAACGACTTTGAAGCCGGCGTCTTTGAGACCGAAGGCGTTCTTGTCGATCATGGTCTGGATCAGACGGTTGCCGTCATTACCCGGCTCGATGCCGTAGATCTTGCCGTCGAGTTCTTTCTTGAATTTGGCGATGTCGGCGAAGTCATGCAGCCCTTTGTCGTACAGCGCTTGCGGTACGGCGAGGGTGTACTTGGCGCCGGTGAGGTTGGTTCGTACGACGTCCACGGTGCCGGCATCACGGTAAGCCTTGATGTCGTTTTCCATGGTCGGCATCCAGTTACCCAGGAAGACGTCCATGTTCTTGCCGTCGGCCAGGGACTTGTAGGTCACCGGCACGGAAATCATCGTGGTTTTAGTCTTGTAGCCGAGGGCGTCGAGCACGACGCTGGTGGTGGCGGTTGTCGCAGTAATGTCGGTCCAGCCGACATCAGAGAAGTTTACGGTGCTGCACTGAGCGGGTTCTGCGGCTTGAGCCAGTAACGGCAGACTCAGCATGGCGGCCAACAACAACGACGGGGAACCTTTCATGGATGGACTCCTTGGTGTTTTTTTTGGCAGTGTTCCGACTGGACCACCGCACTTATAGGTTGCGGTTGGATGGCGTTTTGGAGACAGCTCTACCACGGCGCCTTGCAATCGAGTCGATACGATCATGTACCAGTGAAAATCTGACGCCTACAGGGTGCGTCGTAACCAGTACAGGGATGGTCGCATCCAGTGTTGGTGACGTCGCTTACAGATTTTTTCAGCCCCGTTTGGCCCTCTGAACCGCAAAAAAACGGCGAAAACGCTGCGTAAAACGCCCGCGGCGTTTGTGGACAAGAGTGCGTCGGTGTGAGACGTCGAACGACACGGTAAAAGCCTGATGATGCAGCCATATCGGCGGATTGCAGCTTGAGCGTAGCAGCTCCGTCACTGGGCGCTTTTGCGCCTGGAGTTGGCACATTCAGGAGTTCGGCAGTAATGGCTATCAGCGTTTTCGACCTGTTCAAAATCGGTATCGGCCCTTCCAGTTCGCACACCGTAGGGCCCATGCGCGCCGCGGCGCTGTTTGTGCAGGGCTTGCGTGAGCAGGGTCTTTTGGAACAAGTGCGGCGCGTCGAAGTTCAGTTGTATGGCTCGCTGTCGGCCACCGGCATCGGTCACGGCAGCGACAACGCGGTGATCATGGGCCTGATGGGCGAGTGGCCGGACGCGATCGATCCGTCGCAAATCGGCATTCGCATCGAAACCCTGCGTGAAACCCACATGCTGTTACTCGACGGTCGTTTATCGGTCCCATTTATCTGGGCTCGGGACATGCGCCTGATCGAGGAGAACCTGCCGTTCCACCCCAACGCGATGACCCTGATTGTCGAAGGCGATGACGGCGAGCTGCATCGCGACACCTACTATTCCATCGGCGGCGGTTTTGTCGTTGATGAGGCGCAAGCGTCCAGTGGCGTGGTCGATCTGGATCGCACCGAGTTGCCTTACGACTTCTCCAGCGCGGCCGAATTGCTCAGCCTCTGCAAGCAGCACAACCTGCGTGTGGCTGAATTGATGATGGCCAACGAGCGGGTCTGGCGCAGCGAGGAGGAGATTCGCAGCGGCCTGATGAAACTCTGGCGTGCCATGCAGGATTGCGTCGACCAGGGCCTGAAGCATGAAGGTATCCTGCCCGGCGGCCTGAATGTGCGCCGTCGTGCGGCCAAGTTGCACCGCAGCCTGCAGGAGCTTGGTAAGCCCAATGTGATCGGCTCGACGCTGAGCGCCATGGAATGGGTCAACCTGTTTGCCTTGGCGGTCAACGAAGAAAACGCCGCCGGCGGGCGCATGGTGACGGCACCGACCAACGGCGCAGCCGGGATCATTCCGGCGGTGTTGCACTACTTTATGAAGTTCAGCGAAGCGGTGACCGACGCTAACGTCGTCGACTATTTCCTCAGTGCGGCGGCGGTCGGGATCCTGTGCAAGAAGAACGCTTCGATCTCCGGTGCCGAAGTCGGTTGCCAGGGCGAAGTCGGTTCGGCCTGCGCCATGGCGGCGGCCGGGCTGGCGGAGATTCTCGGCGCCACACCGGAGCAATTGTGCAACGCGGCGGAGATCGGGCTGGAACACAACCTCGGTCTGACCTGCGACCCGGTAGGCGGGCTGGTGCAAGTGCCGTGCATCGAGCGCAATGCGATTGCGGCGGTGAAAGCGATCAATGCGGCGCAGATGGCGCTGCGGGGTGATGGTCAGCACTTTATCTCGCTGGATCGGGTGATCCGGACCATGCGCGATACCGGCGCCGACATGCATGACAAATATAAAGAGACATCGCGGGGTGGGTTGGCTGTCAGCGCGGTTGAGTGCTGAGACCGAGTTGTCCCCATCGCGAGCAAGCTCGCTCCCACAGGATTCGTTGTGTGATAGAGAATTGAGTCACACCAAAAAAACCTGTGGGAGCGAGCTCGCTCGCGATAGCGTCAGACCAGTCAAAACTGCGCGCTAAGTGAACACCCGATCCAAAAGGCGCCACGTTTTGGCGCGTCGCTTACAGATAAGCAACCTCCACAAGGTCAGGGATCCAAACCACCCCTGACCGCTCGTCACCCGTGCCTGCGGTGACACTCTTTCCAGGGGCGTCGCAGCCCTGTTCCCACAAGTGCTACCGATTTGCTCACACGCAAAGGACCAGAGCGCTTGCTGCCCTTCCTGCTACTGATAACCCCCACTCTGACGCGGCTTATATAGACACGCCGCGACGTCGTTTTCAGGAGTTATTGAACGCGCATTCAATTTTAGGCATGGCAATTGCTCTGTCATAACAAAGCCCGTCTCCCACGCGAGAACGATGGCAATAACAAGAGCCTCCGCCTGAGGCCATCACCCGCTTTGTGTGAGGAGATACCGCGATGACGTCGTTCAACTCCGGGGCCCAACCCCAGAACCGTGCGCCTCAATCCATCGGCTTTTTGCTGCTGGACAATTTCACGCTGATTTCTCTGGCCTCCGCAGTCGAACCCCTGCGTATGGCCAACCAATTGTCCGGCCGCGAGCTGTATCGCTGGAGCACACTCACCGTCGATGGGGGTCAGGTCTGGGCCAGTGACGGCCTGCAGATCACTCCCGATTGCTCCATGCACAAAGCCCCGCCCCTGGACACCGTTATTGTCTGTGGTGGTATCGGTATCCAGCGCACTGTTACTCGCGAACACGTTTCATGGCTGCAAAGCCAGGCCCGTCAGTCCCGCCGTCTCGGCGCGGTCTGCACCGGCAGCTGGGCCCTGGCCTGTGCCGGCTTGCTGGATGGTTTCGATTGCAGCGTGCACTGGGAATGCCTGGCCTCGATGCAGGAAGCGTTCCCGCGTGTGGCCATGAGCACCCGGCTGTTCACCCTCGACCGAAACCGTTTCACCAGCTCCGGTGGCACCGCGCCGCTGGACATGATGCTGCACTTGATCAGCCGCGATCACGGCCGTGAACTCTCGGCCGCGATTTCGGAAATGTTCGTCTACGAGCGCATCCGCAACGAGCAGGATCACCAGCGCGTGCCGCTCAAGCACATGCTCGGCACTAACCAGCCGAAATTGCAGGAAATCGTGGCACTGATGGAAGCCAACCTCGAAGAGCCGATCGACCTCGACGAACTGGCGGTATACGTCGCCGTGTCCCGTCGTCAGCTGGAGCGGCTGTTCCAGAAATACCTGCATTGCTCGCCGTCCCGTTACTACCTGAAACTGCGCTTGATCCGCGCCCGGCAACTGCTCAAGCAAACGCCGATGTCGATCATCGAAGTGGCGTCGGTGTGTGGCTTTGTCTCTACTCCGCACTTCTCCAAGTGCTACCGCGAATACTTCGGCATTCCGCCGCGTGACGAGCGCGTAGGTTCCAACACCACTCAACAAGTGGCAATGATGCCACTGCCGCAAGCATTGGTGCTGTCGCCGTTGTCCGGGCCGTTGTCGGCGTTGAGTCAGGCGCGCAATGAGTCGACATTTGCCAGCGTAAGGCTTTAAACCGAGGGGCCTTCATTCGCGAGCAAGCCCGCTCCCACACTGGATCTGTGAACGCTGCAGATCCAGTGTGGGAGCGGGCTTGCTCGCGAAGGCGTCTAATCAGGCGCTACGGCTTTGCTGATACTCCGCCAATGCCGGCAACAACTGCTTATCAATGGCCTGGCGCACGGCCGGCAGGATGGTCGCGCTGCTGGTGTACATCTGCTTCACCATGGTCCGCAGTTCCATCGCCCGTTCGTTGTTCAAACCCCGTACCGCGCATTCGCAGGCCTGCTCAGCGGTGGCGCCTGGGGGCACTGCAAATCCCAACGACTTTAGCTGGCCCAACAGGTCTTCCTGGTCTATCAAATCGGCGTACATCATGACGCAATCCTTCTTCAGGGAACGGTGTCGTGGCTCGATTCTGGTAGGGGTGCGGGGTGGCGGCAAGGGCGATTTGTCGCAATGGCCGCAATACCTATGAACAGGTCGTTTTCGGCTAACTTGCGCAAGAAGAGAGTGGGCACACTGGATTCAGCTGGCTTCACGAAGGTTTGGTCACCCTCGCGCAACGGCTCCTCAACAGTACCCTCCTCAGCTCCGATCTTGTCACGGCTTGATCGGGGTTTTTTTTGCCTGTTGAAAAGCAAAAGATCGCAGCCTGCGGCAGCTCCTACAGAAACCGCGTACATCCGTGATTTTGCGGACATACGCGACCTCTGTAGGAGCTGCCGCAGGCTGCGATCTTTTAGCGGGTTAGCGTTGTAAAACGAGGATCCGCGACAGCAATTCATCGCGATCCACATAACAACCCTGGAAGTGCCGGGCGCCGCTGGCGGGGTCGAACGCGTTGCGGGCGTGGAGGGTACGGCGGTTGTCGAAGCACCACAATTCGCCGGGGTTGAGGCGGGTCATCACCCGGAATCGCGCCTCGCGGGTCATGGCAATAAAGCGGCGATAAGCGCGATACAGCCTGGGCATTTGCTCCACCGAGGCATCGAACGGGCCGCGCAAAAAGTTCGCCATGCGGATTTCCGAAACCTGCCCCACAGCATCCAGAGCGATGATTGGCGCCAGGCAGCGGTAGTCGCTGTGGCGGTCTTTGTTGCGGAACTCCACGGGGATTTCACACAAGGCTTGAAACGCCTCGGGATCCTCCTGACGCAAGGCCTCTGCGATAGCAAAGCCGTCGACGAAAATGCTCTCGCCACCGTCGGCGTCATTGACCAGGCAATGCAAAAATTGCAGCCCCGGTTGCAGCTCCCTGGTCGGCAGGTCGCTGTGCAATGGCAGGTTGAAAGCGGTGTAGGCGTTGCTGTCGGCATCGGCCTTGGATTGCACATTGAACAGCACGCCGAAATTACTCTCGCGGATGAAGGAAATCCTCTGGGCGATCAATTTCAGTGAGCCGGGCTCGGTGGGCACGCCACGGACTTGGGTCAAGCCGATATCGCGCACGGCCAGCAGCCATTGCAACAAGGCCTCGGCATCGTTCATCAGTGCCTGGTATTCGAACACTGGCAGCGTTAAATCGCTGTTCCAGAGACTGGCTTTTGGTTTGCCCGCGCGACGTTCGGCGCGGGACTCGTCGTCATAGGCGTGGGCGCGCAGCCAGCCCGCGTCGAAGCGACTGAGGTGACCGTCCTGCCACTGAACGCACAGGCAACCTTCAGCATCGACCCTGGTCTCTGTCGTCGCCAGATGTTCCGGGACGTCGACAATTTCCAGTACCTGTTCGCGGGTCACGGTGTAAACACACGACGGGCACGGGCAGTTGTCCCGCAGCCATTGATGATGAAAGGGGCTAATGCGATGGTCGGCCCACGTCACCAGTACGCGATCCGCCAGTGCCTGCACGCCTGTCAGTGCGCTGATCAACGGATAAGTACGAAAGTCGGCGAAAGCGGCAGCGGTGTTCATGACGATCTCCTTGTTATTTTTTTGAGGGTAACGCAATCACTCGGCCAATGTAGTCGGGGAGGGGCAGGTCGGCTTGCTCGGCAACGATGGCGTGGAGCTTGCTCAAGGTGTCGTCGCTGAACGGCGCGGATCGCGGGCCGGCGAGGTCGACGTGCAACAGCATTTGTTCATTGCCCGCCAGTTCCTTGTCGTCGCCTGGCAAGTGCAGGCTGTGATAGAGGTGCAGGCGTTTGCTGTCATGAGCGATGATTTGGGTGTGTACTTCTACATCCGCGTCGAGTTTCACTTCGTGGAGGTAGTTGAGGTGCAGTTCGAGGGTAAACAGCGAGTTACCACTGGCTTCGCGGTTGCTGCTGTCCATGCCTAAACGGTCCATCAACGCGTCAGTGGCGTAGCTGAAAATCAGCAGATAGAAGGCGTCGCGCAAGTGGCCGTTGTAGTCGACCCAGTCGGGGATGATTTTGGTCTGGTAGGTGGTCAATGCGGGCATGGTGTAGGTTCCAACATGAATGGTGACTGGGCTGCCGTCTTCGCGAGCAAGCCCGCTCCCACATGAGAATGCGGTCAAATGTGGGAGCGGGCTTGCTCGCGAAGGGGCCGGACCTGCTGGTTAGTTATTCGCTAAACGCCATCCCATGCTTCTCTTTGGTGGTCTTCACCGCCTCCAGCACCGCCAGCAGGCAATCATCACGATAGCGCTCCAGCGCTGAAATGCTGTGTTTGCCCAACTGATCGCTGGTGCCGTCCACCACATCGTCAATCAACTTGTCGGTCAGCTCCGGCGCCGGCAGATACGTCCACGGCAACTGCAACGCCGGGCCAAATTGCGCCATGAAGTGCCGCATGCCCGCGTCGCCACCGGCCAGGGTGTAGGTCAAGAACGTCCCCATGAACGACCAGCGCAGACCCGCGCCAAAACGGATCGCGTCGTCAATTTCACCGGTCGTCGCCACGCCGTCGTTCACCAGGTGCAGCGCCTCACGCCACAACGCTTCGAGCAAACGGTCGGCGATAAACCCCGGCACTTCTTTGCGCACATGCAGCGGGCGCATGCCCAGGGATTCGTAAACTTTAATCGCCGCTTGAATGGCTTCCGGGGCGGTGTTCTTGCCACCCACCACTTCCACCAATGGCAGCAGATAAACCGGATTGAACGGGTGCCCGACCACACAGCGTTCCGGGTGCGTCGAACTCTCGTAAAACTCACTCGGCAACAGCCCCGAAGTGCTGGAGCCGATGAGTGCATCGGGCTTGGCCGCCGCGCTGATTTTGCTGTGCAGCTCCAGTTTCAGATCGAGGCGTTCCGGAGCGCTTTCCTGAATGAAGTCGGCATCGCGAACGCATTCTTCAATCGTCGCTACAAAGCGCAGCCGATCCTGCGAAGCACCAGGCGCCAACCCTTGTTTTTCCAGGGCTCCCCAGGCATTGGCGACGCGTTTGCGCAGCGCGGCTTCGGCACCTGGCGCTGGGTCCCAGGCCACGACATCGAGGCCGTGAGCGAGGGCGCGGGATACCCAGCCGCTGCCGATGACACCGCTGCCCAGAGCGGCGAAGGTTTTGATTTCGGTGATGAAAGTCATGGCGACGTCCTAAAAGAATTCGGTGATTCCTGTAGGAGCGAGCTTGCTCGCGATGGTATTCCAGGCGCTGAGTGGCGTCGGCTGTACCTTTTTCGCGAGCAAGTTCGCTCCTACAGGGTTATGTGTGGATTCAGCCGCGCTTGGTCAGGCCCATTTTTACCCGGCCTTCAGCCGGTGTCAGAACGCGGGCGCCGAGGCGGCTGAGGATTTCCGAGGCGCGTTCGACCAGTTGGCCATTGGTCGCCAGTACGCCTTTGTCCAACCAGATATTGTCTTCCAGGCCAACCCGCACGTTGCCGCCCAGCAGCACCGCTTGCGCCGCCATCGGCATCTGCATGCGACCGATGCCGAAGCCGGCCCACACCGCATTAGCCGGCAGGTTGTCGACCATGGCCTTCATGGTGGTGGTGTCGGCGGGTGCGCCCCACGGGATGCCCAGGCAGAGCTGGAACAGCGGGTCATCGAGCAGGCCTTCCTTGATCAATTGCTTGGCGAACCACAGGTGACCGGTGTCGAAGATTTCCAGCTCGGCTTTCACGCCCAGCTCTTGAATGCGTTTGGCGCCAGCGCGCAGCTGGGCCGGGGTGGAAACGTAAATCGTGTCGCCATCGCCGAAGTTCAGGGTGCCGCAATCGAGGGTGCAGATTTCCGGCAGTAACGCTTCGACGTGGGCCAGACGGGTCAATGGGCCGACCAGGTCGGTGTTCGGGCCGAACTCCATCGGGTTCTCGCCCGCGCCGATTTCCAGGTCGCCGCCCATGCCGGCGGTGAGGTTGACGATGATGTCGACGTCCGCCTCGCGGATGCGCTCCATCACTTCGCGGTACAGCGCCACGTCACGGCTGAATTTGCCGGTTTCGGGGTTGCGCACGTGGCAGTGGACCACGGTGGCGCCGGCCTTGGCCGCTTCCACGGCGGCGGCAGCGATTTGTTTCGGGGTGACCGGCACGTGTGGGCTCTTGGCGGTCGTGTCGCCAGCACCGGTGAGTGCGCAGGTGATGATGACGTCGTGGTTCATGAGGCGGTTCCTTGCAGGCGTGATGAGTCTGTTCGCAGCCCATTTCGGGCTGCGAATCGGTCATTCAGTTGGGGTTTATTTAGTGGTCAGTTTCAGATTGTCAGCAGCCGGTTTGCCATCGAAGGTGGTCACGCCTTCGAGCCAGCGTTGCTTGTCTTGCGGATGATCTTTCAGCCATTGCTTGGCCGACTCGAAAGCGTCCTTGTGATCCAGCAACGGCTGCATCATCCGACTCTCGTCTTCGGCGGTGTAGGTCAGGTTGCTCAGCAAGCGACCGATGTTCGGGCACTGCTCGGCGTATTTCGGCGCGGTGACGGTCCAGACCGTGGCCATGCCTTCGTTCGGGCCGAGGGCGTCGTCGCTGCCGGTGAGGTACGTCATCTTCACGTTGACGTTCATCGGGTGCGGCGCCCAGCCGAAGAACACCACCGCTTCGTTGCGTCGAACGGCGCGATCCACTGCGGCGAGCATGCCGGCCTCGCTGGACTCGACCAACTGGAACTTGCCGAGGCCAAACTGGTTCTTGGCGATCATTGCCTTGATCTGGGTGTTGGCGCCTGAGCCAGGCTCAATGCCGTAGATCTTGCCGCCCAGTTCTTTTTCGAACTTGGCGATGTCGGCGAAGGTTTTCAGGCCTTTGTCGGCGAGGTAAGTCGGTACGGCGAGGGTGGCGCGGGCGTCTTTGAGGCTGGGTGCCTGAAGCACTTTGACCTGGTTGCCATCGACGAATGGCGTGATGGTCTGAGTCATCAGCGGGTTCCAGTAGCCCAGGAACAGGTCCAGGCGCTGGTCGCGGATCCCGGCGAAAATAATTTGCTGGGACGCGCTGGTTTGTTTGGTGTTGTAGCCGAGGCCATCGAGCAGGACCTGGGTCATGGCGCTGGTGGCAATTACGTCAGTCCAGTTGACTACGCCCATGCGCACGTTCTGGCAGGACGCGGGTTCGGCCGCCATGACACTGGCGCTCAGGAAAGCGGTACCGCTGAGTGCAAGAACACAGCTGCTGATCAGTCGTTTCATCTCAGGTTCCTCGGCAGTTCGTTATTGTGGGTCCGGGCGTCTTCGTGCGCCGGTGATGCCAAGTTACGCAGCTATACGCGGTATAAAGCGCACGGCGGCGACCAGCTCTTGCACTGTAGCGACCTGTCCTCTTGAATGCCGCCTGCAACTGGCGTATCAACGTCCACACGCTACCCGTCAACCGAGTGCGCTCCATGTCCCAGGATTTCTACTTCATGTTGATGCCGGGTTTCTCGGCCATCGGTTTCATTTCGGCCATTGAGCCGCTACGGGTCGCCAATCGCTTTCGCGGTGAACTGTATCGTTGGCATGTGCTCAGCGCCGATGGCGGTGCGGTGCTGGCCAGCAACGGCATGTCGGTCAACGCCGACGCGGCGCTGGAACCGCTGAAGAAAGGCGCGACCTTGTTGGTCGTCGCCGGGTTCGAACCGCTGAAATTCGCCACCCCGGCGCTGGAACACTGGCTGCGCCGGCTGGACAACGAAGGCGTGACGCTCGGTGCCATCGACACGGGCAGCTTCATCCTCGCTGAATCCGGCCTGCTCGACGGCCATCGCCTGACCCTGCACTGGGAAGCCATCGACGCCTTCAAGGAGTCCTATCCTCAGCTCAGCGTCACCCAGGAGCTGTTCGAGATCGACCGCCGCCGCATCACCTCTGCCGGCGGCACCGCCTCCATCGACCTGATGCTCGACCTCATCGCCCAGGCCCACGGGCCGGAGCTGGCGATCCAGGTCAGCGAGCAATTCGTACTCGGCCGCATCCGTCCACGCAAAGATCACCAGCGCATGGAAGTCGCCACGCGTTACGGCATCAACAACAAGAAGCTGGTGCAGGTGATTGGTGAGATGGAGCAGCACAGTGAACCGCCGCTGAGCACGCTGCAGTTGGCAGAATCGATCAAAGTGACACGGCGCCAGCTTGAGCGTTTGTTTCGCCTGCATTTGCATGACACACCGAGCAACTTCTACCTGCGCTTGCGACTGGAGAAGGCGCGCCAGCTGCTACGACAGACGGACATGAGTGTGCTGGAAGTAAGTATTGCCTGCGGGTTTGAATCGCCGTCGTATTTCACCCGCAGTTACCGGGCGAAGTTTGAGCGGTGTCCGCGTGAAGATCGGCGGCGGTTGGGGGATGGGCGGGAGCTGGTTTGATCTGTCTACAGGCTGAAAATCAAAAGATCGTCCGAACGCGGCCCGAGCCTTCGGCAGCTCCTACACGAGATTGCGCTGCCCCTGTAGGAGCTGCCGAAGGCTGCGATCTTTTGATCTTCGTGCCTGCATTATTTCTTCATCAATGCCGAACAAGCCGCTTTGTAAGCCTCATGCTGATACTTGTTCAACGTCCCCGGCAGTTCAAAGTCGAACTTCTTGTTCTGCGCATTGATGGTTTGCGGCGACAGCAGCGTGACCTCGCAATTCTCCAGTAACTGAAAAATGCCTTCGATCTTGAACGTGGTCGGCCCACCCGCGAACTCGCCTTTCTTGCTGCGCTTCTTGATCGCGATCCGGTCGATGGAATTCTCACGCACAAACGACGCCACCTGAGCGGCGAAGACTTTGACGTTAACGGCCTCATCGTCATCGTCCAGGGCGATTTTCTTGGTGGCCAAGGCGACGTGGCTCAGGGCCTGACCGTCGAGAGAGGCTACGGCGATGATCGCTTCGCTGCCTTTGATTTCGATGCCGCAGATGTTCATTGGAATTCCTTAACAGGCTGATGGCGTGCAGCTTACAACTCAAGCTGATCGGCGCAGGATCACTCCTGCAAAATCGACTCCAAGAACTCCGACCGCTCATCACTCATTCTTGCCACGCAATCATTCTGCGCAATGGTGAACGCCTTGCTACCGCTCGTCGCCGGAAACGCTTCCACCGCGCAATCCGCGTCTCTCGTCTTCAGCCATTGCTGCTGAGCAACCTTGAGTTTTTCGCTGATGTCGTTCAGCTGCGCTTTGTTTTTGCCATAGGCCGTTTGCAGGCGTTCGTTCAGGCCCTGGTAGTTTTCTTTGAGCAATTGCTCTGCGGTGGTTCTGCTGTAGACCGAGCATTCCAGGGTCTGGACGTCGTTTTCGACTTTGTCGCAGGGGTTGTCGTCGGACTCTTCAGCCGCGTGTACGCCGGTCGCTATCAGTGCCAAAGCCAGGAAGATCGTTTTCATTGCGCCGCAGCCCCTTTTTTCAGTGCCTATTCAGTAATGCGGCGAATTCTGGCCCATGCGGCGGCCCTTGAACAGGAGGGCGATCACGCCCATCGACGACCCTTTGTCGCAGATTGACGCTTTCGGCAAACCCCCTGTCGTTTTTGCACCCGGCTGCCCCGTCCCTCAGGCATATGCTGGCCCCAAAGCGCCGACACACGATTCGGCGCATGAATCGCTAATAGGGGACAGCCTGATGAGCCCAGCCGAATTGCACGCCGACAGCATCGTTATCGACGGCCTGATTATTGCCAAGTGGAACCGTGAGCTGTTTGAAGACATGCGCAAGGGCGGTTTGACCGCGGCCAACTGCACCGTGTCGGTGTGGGAGGGCTTCCAGGCCACTGTCAACAACATCGCTGCCAGCCAGAAGCTGATCCGCGAAAACAGCGACCTGGTGATTCCGGTGCGTACCACCGCCGATATCCGCAAGGCCAAGGAGCAGGGCAAGACCGGCATCCTCTTTGGTTTCCAGAATGCTCACGCGTTTGAAGACCAGATCGGCTACGTCGAAGTCTTCAAGCAGTTGGGCGTTGGTATCGTGCAGATGTGCTACAACACCCAAAACCTGGTCGGTACCGGCTGCTACGAGCGCGATGGCGGCCTGTCGGGCTTCGGTCGTGAAATCGTCGCCGAGATGAACCGTGTCGGCGTCATGTGCGACCTGTCCCACGTTGGCTCGAAAACCTCCGAAGAAGTCATCCTCGAATCCAAGAAGCCGGTCTGCTACTCCCATTGCCTGCCGTCGGGTCTGAAAATTCACCCGCGCAACAAATCCGATGAAGAACTGAAGTTCATCGCCGATCACGGCGGTTTCGTCGGCGTGACCATGTTCGCGCCGTTCCTGGCCAAAGGCATCGATTCGACCATCGACGATTACGCCGAAGCCATCGAATACACCATGAACATTGTTGGCGAAGACGCCATCGGTATCGGCACCGATTTCACCCAGGGCCATGGCCAGGATTTCTTCGAATACCTGACCCACGACAAGGGTTACGCCCGTCGGCTGACCAGCTTCGGCAAGATCATCAACCCGCTCGGCATCCGCACCGTCGGCGAGTTCCCGAACCTGACCGAGACGCTGCTCAAGCGCGGCCATTCCGAGCGCGTGGTCCGCAAGATCATGGGCGAGAACTGGGTCAGCGTCTTGAAAGACGTCTGGGGCGAATAAGCCCCGCTGCCAAAAACGATCCCTGTAGCAGCTGCCGAGGCACGAGGCTGCGTTGGGCTGCGAAGAGGCCCCCCGAGGGCGGTCCTGCGGACACGCAACGCAGCCTCGTACCTCGGCAGCTGCTACGGCACGACAACACAACGAATTTTTCTGGAGTTAAGTTTCCATGGCCAAGATCGCCCCGCAATTGCCAATCGAAGTCGACAGCGAAACCGGTGTCTGGACCTCTGACGCCCTGCCAATGCTGTACGTGCCACGTCATTTCTTCGTCAACAACCACATGGGCATCGAGGAAGTGCTGGGCGCTGACGCCTACGCTGAAATCCTCTACAAGGCCGGCTACAAATCGGCCTGGCACTGGTGTGAAAAAGAAGCGGAATGCCACGGTCTGGAAGGCGTCGCGGTGTTCGAGCACTACATGAAGCGCCTGTCGCAACGTGGCTGGGGCCTGTTCAAGATCCAGGACATCGACCTCGACAAAGGCACCGCCAGCGTCAAGCTCGAACACTCCGCGTTCGTCTACGTCTACGGCAAGGTCGGGCGCAAGGTCGACTACATGTTCACGGGCTGGTTTGCCGGTGCCATGGACCAGATTCTGCACGCCCGCGGCAGCAAGATTCGCACCGTTGCCGAACAAGTCTACGGTGGCTCCGAAGAAGGCCACGACGACGGTTTGTTCACCGTCAAGCCGTTGTAAGTCGAGGAACCCGCCATGGCTTTCGAAGCAATGTTCCAGCCGATCCAGATCGGCAAACTGACCATCCGCAACCGCGTGCTCAGCACCGCGCACGCCGAGGTCTATGCCACCGACGGCGGCATGACCACCGACCGGTACGTCAAGTATTACGAAGAGAAAGCCAAGGGCGGGATCGGCCTGGCGATTTGCGGTGGTTCGTCGGTGGTGGCCATCGACAGTCCGCAGGAATGGTGGAGCTCGGTGAACCTGTCCACTGACCGCATCATCCCGCACTTCCAGAATCTTGCGGACGCCATGCACAAGCACGGCGCCAAGATCATGATTCAGATTACCCACATGGGGCGTCGCTCGCGTTGGGACGGCTTCAACTGGCCGACCCTGATGTCGCCGTCGGGCATCCGTGAACCGGTGCACCGCGCCACCTGCAAAACCATCGAGCCGGAAGAAATCTGGCGGGTGATCGGCAACTACGCTCAGGCCGCGCGTCGCGCCAAGGCCGGTGGCCTGGACGGTGTTGAGCTGTCCGCCGTGCACCAGCACATGATCGACCAGTTCTGGAGTCCGCGGGTCAACAAGCGTACCGACGAATGGGGCGGCACCTTTGAAGGCCGGATGAAGTTCGGTCTGGAAGTACTCAAGGCTGTGCGGGCTGAAGTGGGCCCGGATTTCTGTGTCGGCATCCGCCTGTGCGGTGACGAATTCCATCCGGACGGCCTGTCCCATGAGGACATGAAGCAGATCGCCAAGTACTACGACGACACCGGCATGCTCGACTTCATCGGCGTGGTGGGGTCGGGTTGCGACACCCATAACACCCTGGCCAACGTTATCCCGAACATGAGTTATCCACCGGAGCCGTTCCTGCATTTGGCCGCCGGTATCAAAGAAGTGGTGAAGGCACCGGTACTGCACGCGCAGAACATCAAGGACCCGAACCAGGCGACGCGCATTCTGGAAGGCGGTTACGTCGACATGGTCGGCATGACCCGTGCCCACATCGCCGACCCGCACCTGATCGCCAAGATCAAAATGGGCCAGATTGACCAGATCAAACAATGCGTCGGCGCCAACTACTGCATCGACCGTCAGTACCAGGGTCTGGACGTGCTGTGCATCCAGAACGCCGCGACTTCCCGTGAATACATGGGCGTGCCGCACATCATCGAGAAATCGACCGGTGTGAAACGCAAAGTGGTGATCGTCGGTGCCGGTCCTGCCGGGATGGAAGCTGCTCGCGTGTCCGCCGAACGTGGCCACGATGTGACTCTGTTCGAGAAAAAAGAATTCATTGGCGGGCAGATCACTACGGCCTCGAAAGCGCCGCAACGGGACCAGATCGCCGGTATCACGCGCTGGTTCCAGCTGGAACTGGCGCGCTTGAAAGTCGACCTGCGCCTGGGCGTGGCGGCCGATGCGGCGACCATTCTCGACCTGCGTCCGGACGTGGTGGTGCTCGCCGTTGGCGGTCATCCGTTCCTGGAGCAGAACGAGCACTGGGGCGCGGCTGAAGGCCTGGTCGTCAGCAGCTGGGACATCCTCGATGGCAAGGTAGCGCCGGGCAAGAATGTGCTGGTCTACGACACCATTTGCGAGTTCACCGGGATGTCCACGGCGGACTTCCTCGCCGACAAGGGCAGTCAGGTCGAAATCGTCACCGACGACATCAAGCCAGGCGTGGCGATTGGCGGTACCTCGTTCCCGACGTACTACCGCAGCATGTACCCCAAAGAAGTGATCATGACCGGGGACATGATGCTGGAGAAGGTCTACCGCGAAGGCGACAAACTGGTCGCGGTGCTGGAAAACGAATACACCGGCGCCAAAGAGGAGCGGGTGGTGGACCAGGTGGTCGTCGAAAACGGCGTGCGCCCGGACGAAGAAATCTACTACGCCATGAAGGAAGGCTCGCGTAACAAAGGCCAGATGGACGTCGAAGCCTTGTTCGCGATCAAGCCGCAACCTTCGCTGAGCCAGGCGGGTGACGGCTACTTGCTGTTCCGCATCGGCGACTGCGTGGCGCAGCGCAACACCCACGCGGCGATCTACGACGCCCTGCGGTTGTGCAAGGATTTCTAAGAGCTTGTGGATAACCCTTGTAGGAGCGAGCTTGCTCGCGATGAATTTGAAGGCGACGCGTTTTTCCTGACCGCACGCGTCATCGTTTATCTCCATCGCGAGCAAGCTCGCTCCTACACAGGGAATCGGGCAAGGCATCCAGCTAGTTAAGCCTGCAAGACCCTGCGGTCTTTGGGAGCTCCACATGTTGAACACCCTTCTTCCAATCCTGTTGTTCGCTGCCCTGGGCCTTGCGGTTCTGGGCGCGTTGCGGCGGGCGGCAATGTGGCGCCAGGGTCGTGCCTCGAAGGTCGACCTGATCGGCGGCCTCTTCGCCATGCCCAAGCGCTACATGGTCGACTTGCACCACGTCGTCGCGCGGGACAAATACATTGCCAACACCCACGTCGCCACGGCCGGTGGTGCGGTGGCGTCCATCGTGCTGGCGATTCTGGTTCACGGTTTCGGACTGCATAACCGTTTCCTCGGTTATGCCCTGTTGCTGATGACGGCAGTGATGTTCGTCGGTGCGATCTTTGTGTACCTGCGTCGGCGCAACCCACCCGCCCGTTTGTCCAAAGGCCCGTGGATGCGCCTGCCGAAAAGCCTGTTGGCCTTCTCCGCATCGTTCTTCCTGGTGACCCTGCCGGTGGCGGGCATCCTTCCGGAAAACTTCGGTGGGTGGCTGTTGGCCGTCATTCTTGGCATCGGTGTGCTGTGGGGCGTCTCGGAGTTGTTCTTCGGCATGACGTGGGGCGGCCCAATGAAGCACGCCTTCGCCGGTGCGCTGCACCTGGCCTGGCACCGTCGCGCCGAACGCTTTAACGGAGGACGCTCCACCGGTTTGAAACCGTTGGATCTGAACGACCCGACCGCGCCGCTGGGCGTGGAAAAGCCCAAGGATTTCACCTGGAACCAACTGCTCGGTTTCGACGCCTGCGTGCAGTGCGGTAAGTGTGAGGCGGCGTGCCCGGCATTCGCCGCCGGCCAGCCGCTGAACCCGAAAAAACTGATTCAGGACATGGTGGTCGGCCTGGCGGGCGGCACCGATGCCAAGTTCGCCGGCAGCCCGTATCCGGGCAAAGCCATCGGTGAGCATGCCGGCAATCCGCATCAACCGATCGTCAACGGCCTGGTAGACGCGGAGACACTGTGGTCGTGCACCACGTGCCGCGCTTGCGTCGAGGAGTGCCCGATGATGATCGAGCACGTCGACGCCATCGTCGACATGCGCCGCCATCTGACCCTGGAAAAAGGCGCGACCCCGAACAAGGGCGCCGAAGTCCTGGAAAACCTGATCGCCACCGACAACCCTGGCGGCTTCGCCCCGGGCGGTCGGATGAACTGGGCGGCGGATTTGAACCTGAATCTGCTCAGTGACAAGAAATCCGTCGACGTGCTGTTCTGGGTCGGCGACGGTGCCTTCGACATGCGCAACCAACGCACCTTGCGCGCCTTCGTCAAAGTGCTGAAAGCGGCCAAGGTCGACTTTGCCGTGCTGGGCCTCGAAGAGCGCGACAGCGGTGACGTGGCCCGCCGTCTGGGCGATGAAGCGACATTCCAGCTGTTGGCCAAACGCAACATCCAGACCTTGGCCAAGTACAGCTTCAATCGCATCGTCACCTGCGACCCGCACAGCTTCCACGTGCTGAAAAACGAGTACGGCGCCTTCGATGGCAACTACCTCGTGCAGCACCACAGCACCTACATGGCGGAAATCATCGGCGCTGGCGCGCTCAACCTCGGTCAGCACAAAGGCAGCAGCGTGACGTATCACGATCCGTGCTACCTGGGCCGCTACAACGGCGAATACGAGGCGCCGCGTGAAGTGCTCCGTGCCCTGGGTATCGAGATCAAGGAAATGCAACGCTCCGGTTTCCGCTCGCGCTGCTGCGGCGGCGGCGGCGGTGCCCCAATCACCGACATTCCGGGCAAGCAACGGATTCCCGACATGCGCATGGAAGACATCCGCGAAACCGGCGCCGAGCTGGTGGCCGTGGGTTGTCCACAGTGCACAGCGATGCTTGAAGGCGTGGTCGAACCCCGGCCGCTGATCAAGGACATCGCCGAACTGGTGGCGGACGCGTTGCTCGAAGACGCGGCCCCAAGCAAGCCGAGCACACCGGCCCAACGTGAACCTGCGGAGGCTCACTGATGAGCGACATTATCCGCCGCGACCCTCGCGCCGAATGGATTGCCCGTAACCGCTTGCACCCGCTGCACGCGGCCATGCAACCGGCGCAACACAGCTGGATGGGCCCGAACGGCCTCATCCGCAAGAACGTGCATGGCCTCGGTTTTATCGGCCCTAACGGTATCAAACGGATTGACCGCAGCGGCGCTCAACAGGGCGGGGCGACCAAACGCTCGGCCACCGTTGAAGTGCAATTGCCACTGCATCAAGTGCCGCAACCCGCGTTCTACATCAGCGTGGTGCCGGACATGGTCGGCGGCCGTTTGAGCAGCCACGACCGCGACTTGCTGGGCCTGGCGCATCAACTGGCCGGCAAGGAAGGCGCGGTATTGGCTGTGGTCTTCGGCGAACACAAAGAGAATGCCTTTGCCACGGCGGGCGTCGATCGCCTGTTGGTACTGGCGGGCGAAGAATTCAGCGGTTATGCACCGGAACAACGGGTCCAGGGCCTGCGGGCTGTGGATAACCAGTTCAGCCCCCGTCACTGGCTGCTGCCGGACAGCCGCAGCGGTGGCGGCGAACTCGGTCGGCGCTTTGCCGCCGCACTGGGTGAGCGCCCGGCCACGCGGGTCTGGCAGGTCAAGGATCAGGAATGCATCGGCCGCGCCGGTGCCGGCCTGCAGGACCTTGCACGCCCGGTAGCGCGATTGATTCTGGCGGCTGCCGAATGCGCCGAACCGGTCAGCGAAACCCGTCACGAAGCGTTGCCGGTGGAGTTATCCACAGCCGTGGCTCGCAGTCTGTCGCGCATCGAGGATCTGGGCGCTGTGGCAGTGGACCCGGCGGCGATTCCAATGGCCGAAGCCGAGTTCATCTTCTCCGGCGGCAATGGCGTCAAGGACTGGGGACTGTTCCACAGGACGGCCGAAGCGTTGGGCGCCACCGAAGGCGCCTCCCGCGTGGCGGTGGACGATGGCTTCATGGCGCGCGACCGTCAGGTCGGTGCGTCCGGCACCTGGGTCACCGCGCGGGTTTATGTGGCGGTGGGTATTTCCGGGGCGATCCAGCACCTGCAAGGCATCGGTGCCTGCGACAAGGTGGTGGCCATCAACCTGGATCCTGGCTGCGACATGATCAAACGGGCCGACCTGTCGGTGATTGGCGAGAGCGCCGAGATTCTTCAAGCCTTGATCGATGCGGTAGCGGCTTACCGCGACGACGCCAAGCGCGATGCGGCTTAAGGGAAGGAAAGGGTTATGAGCACGAAAATCATCAGCCTGGTGTCCATCGGTGCCCACCCGACCTCCGGCCGGGCACGTCGCGCCGAGCAAGATGCACGGGCCGTGGAGCTGGGCTTGCAACTGGCTGGGGATAAGTTGCAAGTGCTGCATGCCGGCGATGTCGCGGAACCGGCATTGCGCGCGTATCTGGGCATGGGCCTGGACCAGTTGCATGTGCTGGAACAACCCGCAGGCGCCGATGCGCTGCCGGCGTTGACCGCGTATTTGCGTGACGCCGGGGCTCAGGTCGTGCTGACCGGTAGCCAGGCGGAAACCGGCGAAGGCTCGGGCATGCTGCCGTTCCTGCTGGCGGAAAGCCTCGGCTGGCCGCTGGTGGTGGGGTTGGCCCAGGTCGAGTCCATCGACGGCAGTTCGGCCCTGGTGCTGCAAGCCTTGCCACGTGGTCAGCGGCGTCGCTTGAAGGTTCGCCTGCCGTTTCTGGCGACTGTGGATAACGCCGCGCCCAATCCTCGGCAAAGCGCCTACGGCCCGGCCCGGCGCGGGGTATTGCAGGCTGACGACGTGGAGGTCGTCGACGATGAATTGCTCGCGGTGGCGACCCTGCAACCGGCCAAGCCACGGCCCAAACGCTTGAAGGTGATCAAAGCCAAGAGCGGCGCGGACCGGATGAAAGCTGCAACGGCCAAGGCCAGTGGCGGTGGCGGCCAAGTGCTCAAAGGTGTGACGGCACAAGCGGGAGCTGAAGCGATTCTCAAGTTGTTGATTGAAGAAGGCGTGGTTCGCTAACGCTTTTTGTAGGAGCTGCCGCAGGCTGCGATCTTTTGATCTTGTTTTCAAAAGTCAAAGTCAAAAGATCGCAGCCTGCGGCAGCTCCTACATAAATCTGAAAGCGAGGCTGCATTCGCGAGCAGGTTCGCTCCCACAAGGAAAAATAATGGCAGTTGAATTTCGTTTGGCCCTGCGCGCCGATGCGCGGGAGATTGCGCGTTTGTTTCAGATTTCATCAGAGGGCGCTGCGGATTACATCTGGAGCCAACTGGCTCAGCCCGGTCAGGACCTGTTGGACGTAGGCGCCAGTCGTTACGCCCGTGAGGGCGTCGATTTTTCCTATCAGAACTGCGTGATAGCGCAGGCAGAAGGGAAGGTCATTGGAATGATGCACAGCTACGTGATGCGTTACGATCCACAGGCGGCTCCCGTCACCGATCCAGTCCTGGCGCCGTACGCCACGATGGAAATCCCCGACACGCTTTATATTTCGAGCCTGGCGTTGCATGAGGGCTGGCGCAATCAGGGCCTGGGCCAACAATTCCTCGCCTACGCTTACGACCGTGCCAACCAGTTGGGACTCAACGGCTTGAGCCTGATCGACTATGCAGCTAATACCGGCGCCTGCCGGTTTTATCAACGGCATGGCTTCCGTATCGTCGATACCTGCCAGATCACGCCGCATCCGATGATTCGGGTGACGGGTGAAGCCTATTTGATGTATCGGCCGTAAGGCATAAGCAATTCCCTGTGGGATCGCCGCACCGCCGCTCCCACAGTTGTTATGAATTTACCCACAATCCCTGTTAGCGCTTCTGTGGATAACATGTTCGCCCTTCGCTGCACCCCCTGCAAACCAAGCCCTGCAAGCCTTCGTATAAAAAACAACCAGCCTAACACTCGGTTTTTTCGAGCTTTTTCCAGAGGATAAGTTTTCTGGGGCGCCCATACTTGCCCCCAATCTCTGTTGGCGCTTCTGTGGATAAGATGTTTGCTGTCCGCTGCAGGCCATATAAACCGGGGCTGTCAGGTTTGTGGTTGAAAAATGACCAAAGAGCCGTTTTAACCGGATAAATCTTGTGTAAGCCTTGATTTATCGCGGCTTGAGGTGGTTTTCCACAGAACCACCGAAGTTGCCCCCAAAGTCTGTTGGCGCTTCTGTGGATAAGGTGTTCGCCATCCTCTGCAGCCCACGCAAACCGTGCCTTACAAGCTATCGATCAAAAAACAGCCAATCGCCGTTAAAAACCCTGGTTCTGGATAAGTCACGGATTTTCTTCAGTTTCTGTGGAGAAATTTTTCAGCAAAACCACACTTGTCCCCATTAGCTGTGGGTGGAGGTGTGGATAACTTGTTTGCTGAAGGCTGGAAGCCACGTTGCGTATAGGCCTGAACGGAATAGATCATATTTCGTACAGTTCTAAAACGAGCAAGCCCCTGTAGGAGCGAGCTTGCTCGCGATGGTCGTTAACGATAACGCGTCAAGTCTGATACCCCGCGGCGCTCTGGGGTTTTTCGCGAGCAAGCTCGCTCCTACAGGGGGAGTTAACCCTGAACCGGAACGCCTTTCAGGTACGGCGCAGGCTCGGCACCGAGGTTGTTCAGCAGGCGCTCGCTGTACCAATCCACGAAATTCACCACACCAAACTCATAGGTCTTGGAGTAAGGCCCTGGCTGGTACGCAGTGGAGTTGATGCCGCGCTGATTCTCTTCGGCCAGGCGACGGTCCTCGTTGTTGGTTTCGTCCCACACCTTGCGCATGCGGTCGACGTCGTAATCCACGCCTTCGACCGCGTCCTTGTGCACGATCCACTTGGTGGAGACCATGGTTTCCTGCGCGCTGATCGGCCACACGGTGAACACAATGATGTGATCGCCCATGCAGTGGTTCCACGAGTGCGGCAGGTGCAGGATGCGCATTGAGCCCAGGTCCGGGTTCTGGATCCGGCCCATGAGTTTCTTGCAGGCTTGCTTGCCGTCCAGGGTCATCGACACGGTGCCCTTGAGCAGCGGCATGCGCACGATGCGGTTACGCAGGCCGAAGCTGGCGTGCGCGTATGGAATCTTCTCGGCTTCCCAGGCAGCGGCAGAGGCGGCCACGTGGTCCTTGAACGCCTGGTCGGCGCGTGGGTCGGTAACGTCGTCCCATTCCAGCAGGGTTTTCAGCAGTGCCGGGTGCGACGCGTTGCAGTGGTAGCACTCGCGGTTGTTTTCCAGCACCAGTTTCCAGTTGGCCTGTTCCACCAAGGTGGTTTGCACCGCCACCTTGGTGTTTTCCATGTCGTACGGTTCCATGTAATGGCTCAGCGTCGACAGGAAGTCATCAATGGCCGGCGGGTTCTCCGACAGGCTGATGAAGATGTACCCACCGGCGGTCTTCACGTTGACCGGTTTGAGGCCGTACTCCTTCATGTCGAAGTCGGCGCCCATTTCGGTGCCGGCGAACAGCAGGCGACCGTCCAGTTCGTACGTCCACTGGTGGTAGTGGCAAACCAGTTTGGCGACTTTGCCTTTTTCACTGGTGCACAGCCGCGAACCGCGATGGCGGCAGACGTTGTGGAACGCATGCACCACGCCGTCGGCGCCGCGAATCACGATGATCGGGTTCTTGCCGACTTGCAGGGTCAGGTAGTTGCCCTTGGTCGGGATCTCGCAGGTCATGCCGGCGATCAACCACTCTTTCTGGAAGATTTCCTGCATGTCGATATCAAACAGCCGCTCGTCAGAGTAAAACGGCTGCGGCAGCGAGAAAGTACGCTCGCGCTCTTGCAGCATCTGCGCGGTGGCCTTGCGTGCGGGTTCCAGTGGATCGCCCAGGCTCAGGGTAGTGGTGACGTCCATCGTTTAATCCTCAAGGCCATCTGCGTGGCCGGCGAAAGTGGCTGATCAGGGTTGCTACGCAAGGTGTAAAGGTTGTGTCTTGGTATGAGGCGAGTGTGGGGCCGACGCTGACCAGAACCTTATCCATGGGCGACATGGCCCAATCTGATCCCGACGCGCAACCCCCGGTAGTTGCGGGCTGGTCGCGATAAGTATGTGAATGTCGCAGATAGGTAAATGGGTGATCTGCGCTATACGCAGAATCGCCATCATAAGGCCGACCATCGGCGGTGGAGAACAGCATGTCCAACAGCTTCCTGAATCCGGTAACCACCCAGACCTGGGCCAATGGTCGACACATTGTCCGTTGCGTCAAAGTCATCCAGGAAACCTGGGATGTGCGCACCTTCTGCTTTATGGCCGATCAGCCGATCCTGTTCTTTTTCAAGCCGGGGCAGTTTGTCACCCTGGAGCTGGAAATCGAAGGCGTGCCGATTATGCGTTCCTACACGATCTCCAGCTCTCCGTCGGTGCCCTACAGCTTTTCGGTGACGATCAAGCGCGTCCCGGGCGGCAAGGTCTCCAACTGGCTGCACGACACGCTGCATGAAGGCCAGGAGCTGGCGGTGCACGGGCCGGTCGGGCTGTTTAACGCGATGGATTTCACGGCGCCGAAGGTTCTGTACCTCAGCGGCGGTGTCGGCATCACGCCCGTCATGTCGATGGCTCGCTGGTTCTACGACACCAACGGCAATGTCGACATGGTGTTTATCCACAGCGCCCGTTCGCCCAAAGACATCATTTACCACCGTGAGCTGGAACACATGGCGTCGCGGATCGATAACTTCAGCCTGCACCTGATTTGCGAGAAACATGGTCTGGGCGAACCTTGGGCCGGTTATCGCGGTTACCTTAACCACAAGATGCTGGAGTTGATGGCGCCTGATTTCCTTGAGCGTGAGGTGTTCTGCTGCGGTCCGACGCCGTACATGAACGCGGTGAAACGCATGCTCGAGACCGCTGGTTTCGACATGTCGCGTTATCACGAGGAGTCTTTCGGTGCTACACCTCCGGAAGCCCGTGCCGATGCGGTGGAACAAGCAGAAATTGCCGCAGACGCCCCGGAAATCGATCTGGCGGATCTGCATCAGGTGGAATTCACCGCGTCCGGCAAGAGCATTCGTGTGGCACCCGGTGAAACCGTGCATGCGGCGGCGGCCAAGCTGGGCCTGCTGATTCCGAAAGCGTGCGGGATGGGGATTTGCGGGACGTGCAAGGTGATGAAGCTGGGTGGCGAGGTCGAGATGGAGCACAACGGCGGAATTACCGAGGAAGACGAAGCAGAAGGTTTCATTCTTTCTTGCTGCAGCGTGCCGAAGGGCGACGTGCGGATCGAGTTCTAATCGGTATCTACGCATCCTTGATGGCTGCTGAGTAACCCCTGTAGGAGCTGCCGCAGGCTGCGATCTTTTGACTTTGCTTCTTAAGGCAAGATCAAAAGATCGCAGCCTCCGGCAGCTCCTACAGTGGTCGTGTCACTTAGTCGACAAACAGATCCGGCATCAGCGGGTCGGTGGTGTCCGGCGTGAAACGGTACGGTTCAAAATCCGTCACGCCGTGTTCACCCAGAATCTCTTCATCAATCAGCAACCGCCCGGTAATACTGCGGCCGCTGCTGTCCAGAATGACGTGGGCGGCATCCGCCATGATCGCCGGCGTGCGCGCATGCTTGAACGACTCGCGTGAACCCAGCTGAAATTCAATGGCGGCGGTGGCGATCATCGTCTGTGGCCACAACGAATTGACACTGATGCCGTAGTTCTTGAATTCCTCGCTCATGCCCAGGGTCAGCATGCTCATGCCGTATTTAGTCACGGTGTAAGGGCTGTACTGCGCGAACCATTTTGTCGCCAGATTCAGCGGTGGGGAAATGCTGAGGATATGGCCGCTGCTTTTCTTCAGATAAGGCAACGCTGCCTGGCTGCACAGCAACACGGCGCGGGTGTTGATCTGGTGCATCAGGTCGAAGCGTTTGAGTTCGAGGTGTTGAACACCGGTTAACTTGATCGCGCCGGCATTGTTGATCAGCGCATCAATGCCGCCGAAATGTTCGTTGGCCTGGGCCAATGCTTCACGTACCGCCATTTCATCGCGCACATCCACCTGCAACGCCAGTGCCTTGCCGCCCGTGTCTTCGACTTCTTTCGCCACGCTGAAAATCGTGCCCGGTAACTTGGGATGCGGCTTGGCACTTTTGGCCGCAATCACAATGTTGGCCCCATCCTGCGCGGCCCGTATCGCGATCTCGCGCCCAATGCCACGGCTGGCGCCAGTGATGAATAGGGTTTTGCCTTTCAATGACATGCGTACGCTCCTGATTATTGTTATCTGAAAGGAGGCTCGACAAACAATGTAGACCAAGTCTTTCAGGACGAACGATCAGGGGAGGGCGCGCGGCCCCTGTAGGAGCTGCCGCAGGCTGCGATCTTTTGATCTTAAAAATTAAAATCAAAAGATCGCAGCCTGCGGCAGCTCCTACAGGTGGGGATTAGCGGGACATTACTTCGCGAATATCCGCCGCCAATTCACGTACTCGCTCTTCTTCGGTGTCCCACGAGCACATGAAGCGTGCGCCGCCGTTGCCGATAAAGGTGTAGAAGCGCCAGCTCTTGGCGGTCAGTGCGGCGATGGCCGGTTCCGACAGTTGCAGGAACACGCCGTTGGCCTGCACCGGGAACATCAGCTCCACGCCGGGAATGTCGCTCACCAGCTCCGCGAGCAACTGCGCGCAGCGGTTGGCGTGGCGGGCGTATTTGAGCCAGGCGTCGTTTTCCAGAATCCCGACCCACGGCGCCGACAGGAAGCGCATCTTTGACGCCAGCTGACCGGCCTGTTTGCAGCGATAGTCGAAGTCTTCGGCCAGTTTGTGGTTGAAGAACAGAATCGCCTCACCCACGGCCATGCCGTTTTTCGTGCCGCCGAAGCACAACACGTCGACGCCAGCCTTCCAGGTCAGGTCCGCCGGGGAGCAGCCGAGGAATGCGCAGGCGTTGGAGAAACGCGCACCGTCCATGTGCAGGTTCAGGCCCAGCTCTTTGCACGTAGCGCTGATGGCGCGGATTTCTTCCGGGGTGTAGACGCTGCCGACTTCAGTGGCTTGGGTCAGGGTCACGACGCGCGGTTTCGGGTAGTGAATGTCCTGACGCTTGAGGGCGACTTCGCGGATCGATTCCGGGGTCAGCTTGCCGTTTTCGGTGCGGGCGACGAGCAACTTGGAACCGTTGGAGAAAAATTCCGGTGCGCCGCATTCGTCGGTTTCGACGTGGGCGGTTTCCGAGCAGATCACGCTGTGGTAACTCTGGCACAGCGACGACAGGGCCAGGGAGTTGGCGGCAGTGCCGTTGAAGGCGAAGAATACTTCGCAGTCGGTTTCGAACAGTTTGCGGAAATCGTCGGACGCGCGGGCGGTCCATTCGTCGTCGCCATAAGCGCGTTGGTGGCCGTGGTTGGCCTGTTCCATGGCCGCCCAGGCTTCAGGGCAGATACCGGAATAGTTGTCGCTGGCGAATTGTTGGCTCTTATCGGTCATGGCCCTGCTTTCCGTAATCGAGACGCCTATGGTGAAGCGTCCCGTGGTCAATGATGGTGCGCACTTTACCGAAGATCATCCGGGGAGCACACGCGATGTGTCTGACAGAAAAATACAAAGACGACGGGCAATTATGCACGTGACTCAACGGGACGGTGCACTGGATCTGCTCAAGTGGCTGGCATTGTTGAGCATGGTGCTCGATCACCTGCGATATATTGGTTATTCCATTGATCTGCTGTATGTGCCCGGCAGGCTGGCGTTTCCCTGGTTCTGTCTGGCGATGGCGGCGAACCTGGCGCGGGCCCGCGCAGCCGTGCCCGACGAGCCGTGGCGCTATCTGGGCTGGCTGTTGCTGTTCAGCGCCGTCAGCGAAATCCCTTACCGGATGTTCATTCTTGAGCACGACACCTTAAATGTGCTGCCCACGTTGGCGATGGGGCTGCTGGTGGCGCGCGGCTGGCAGCACAAGACGCTGCAGTCGCGACTGCTGGCGATCGGCGCTCTAACGTTGGCGGCGCTGTTCTCGGAACGACTGATGTTCGGCTTCTTTGGTGTTTTGTTGCCGCTGGCGATGCTGCTGGTGATCAACCGCCCTTGGTATTTCGGCCTGTTGCCAGGGGTGATCTGCCTGGCGGCCAATCAATGGCACGTGTTGATTTACGCCGCCAGGCTCGGCAACAGTTCCGCCGTCCCCGGCATCGCCGCGTGCCTGATCGCGCCACTGCTTGGACTGTTGCTATTGCGACACGCCCGAGGCATCCAGCCACCACCCATGCGCCGCTGGGCGTATGCGCTCTATCCCGTGCATTTCCTCGCTCTGTTGGCATTACGTCAGGTTCTCGCGTGACCCCCTGTAGGAGCTGCCGCAGGCTGCGATCTTTTGATCTTCAAAACAGCAAAATCAAAAGATCGCAGCCTGCGGCAGCTCCTACAAGTGCGTGTCAAACCGTGTGAAAGCGGGCTATGTCGTAAACGCACCTTTGCGTGGCGTCCATAGGCATTTGACCTGTCTGCGCCGGTCATACCATCGCATCAAAGGGCACGACCGCAAGGTACGTGCCTCACCGAGACGAAAGGCGCACCGCCGCCGCTGGGAGAGACGCGATGTTCAGCAAGCAAGACCAGATCCAGGGTTACGACGATGCACTGCTGGCGGCGATGAATGCCGAGGAGCAACGCCAGGAAGATCACATCGAGCTGATCGCGTCAGAGAACTACACCAGCAAACGCGTCATGGAAGCGCAAGGCAGTGGCCTGACCAACAAGTACGCCGAAGGCTATCCGGGCAAGCGCTACTACGGTGGCTGCGAGCACGTCGACAAGGTTGAAGCCCTGGCCATCGAGCGCGCCAAGCAACTGTTCGGTGCTGACTACGCCAACGTGCAACCGCACTCCGGCAGCCAGGCCAACGCCGCTGTTTACCTGGCGCTGCTGAATGCTGGCGACACCGTGCTGGGCATGAGCCTGGCCCACGGCGGTCACCTGACCCACGGCGCCAAAGTCAGCTTCTCCGGCAAACTCTACAACGCTGTTCAGTACGGCATCGACACCACCACCGGCCTGATCGATTACGACGAAGTCGAGCGTCTGGCGGTCGAGCACAAGCCGAAAATGATCATCGCCGGGTTCTCCGCTTACTCCAAGACCCTGGACTTTCCGCGCTTCCGTCAGATCGCTGACAAGGTTGGCGCGTACTTCTTCGTCGACATGGCGCACGTGGCCGGTCTGGTCGCTGCCGGCCTGTACCCGAACCCGCTGCCATACGCCGACGTGGTCACGACCACCACCCACAAAACCCTGCGCGGTCCACGTGGTGGCCTGATCCTGGCCAAGGCCAACGAAGAGTTGGAAAAGAAATTCAACGCGGCGGTGTTCCCCGGCGGCCAGGGCGGCCCGCTGATGCACGTGATCGCCGGTAAAGCGGTGTGCTTCAAGGAAGCGCTGGAGCCTGGTTTCAAGGCTTACCAACAACAAGTGATCGACAACGCCCAGGCCATGGCCGGCGTATTTATCAAACGCGGCTACGATGTAGTGTCCGGCGGTACCGATAACCACCTGTTCCTGGTCAGCCTGATCCGTCAGGGCCTTACCGGCAAAGAGGCGGATGCAGCACTCGGTCGCGCCCACATCACCGTGAACAAGAATGCTGTCCCGAACGATCCACAGTCGCCGTTCGTGACCTCCGGCCTGCGTATCGGCACCCCGGCGGTCACCACGCGCGGCTTCAAGGTGACCCAGTGCGTCACGCTGGCCGGCTGGATCTGCGACATCCTCGACAACCTCGGCGACGCCGATGTCGAGGCCAATGTCGCCGAGCAGGTTTCGGCCCTGTGCGCGGACTTCCCGGTTTATCGCTGAGCGCGGTTTTGGAGTAAATGACTATGCAACGCTACTCGGGCTTCGGCCTCTTCAAACACTCCCTCAGCCATCACGAAAACTGGCAGAAGATGTGGCGCACGCCGACCCCGAAAAAGGTCTATGACGTGGTCATCGTCGGCGGTGGCGGGCATGGTCTGGCGACCGCCTACTACCTGGCCAAAGAGCACGGCATCACCAACGTGGCCGTGGTCGAAAAGGGCTGGCTGGGCGGCGGTAACACCGCGCGCAACACCACCATCGTTCGCTCCAACTACCTGTGGGACGAGTCGGCGCACCTGTACGAACACGCGATGAAACTGTGGGAAGGCCTGTCCCAGGACCTGAACTACAACGTGATGTTCTCCCAGCGCGGCGTTTACAACCTGTGCCACACCCTGCAGGACATTCGTGATTCCGAGCGTCGGGTCAGCGCCAACCGCCTCAACGGCGTGGACGGCGAACTGCTCGATGCCAAACAAGTGGCCGACGAGATTCCGTACCTCGACTGCTCTAAGAACACCCGTTACCCGGTGATGGGCGCAACCGTCCAGCGCCGCGGCGGCGTGGCACGTCACGATGCCGTGGCGTGGGGTTTTGCCCGTGCCGCTGACGCCTTGGGCGTGGACCTGATCCAGCAGACCGAAGTGATCGGCTTCCGCAAGGAAAACGGTGTGTGCATCGGTGTTGAAACCAATAAAGGCTTCATCGGCGCCAAGCGCGTCGGTGTAGTGACCGCCGGTAACTCCGGGCACATGGCCAAGCTCGCCGGTTTCCGTCTGCCGATCGAATCCCACCCGCTGCAAGCGCTGGTGTCTGAGCCGATCAAGCCGATTATCGACAGCGTGATCATGTCCAACGCCGTACACGGTTACATCAGCCAGTCCGACAAGGGCGACCTGGTGATCGGCGCCGGTATCGACGGCTACAACGGCTACGGCCAGCGGGGTTCGTACCCAGTGATCGAGCACACCATTCAAGCCATCGTCGAGATGTTCCCGGTGTTGTCCCGCGTACGCATGAACCGTCAGTGGGGCGGCATCGTCGACACCACGCCAGATGCGTGCCCGATCATCTCGAAAACCCCGGTACCGAACATGTTCTTCAACTGCGGTTGGGGCACCGGTGGCTTCAAGGCAACACCTGGCTCGGGCAACGTCTTTGCCGCGAGCCTGGCCAAGGGTGAAATGCACCCATTGGCCGCACCTTTCTCCATCGACCGTTTCCACAACGGTGCGTTGATCGATGAACACGGCGCTGCTGCGGTTGCCCACTAACAGGAGAAATCCCCATGTTGCATATCTTCTGTCCTCACTGCGGCGAACTGCGCTCCGAAGAGGAATTCCACGCATCCGGCCAGGCGCACATCCCGCGTCCACTGGACCCGACCAACTGCACCGACGAGGAGTGGGGCGACTACATGTTCTTCCGCGATAACCCTCGTGGCCTGCACCACGAGCTGTGGGATCACGTCGCCGGTTGCCGTCAGTATTTCAACGCCACCCGTGACACCGTGACTTACGAGATTCTCGAAACCTACAAGATCGGCACCAAGCCGCAGTTCACTGACAAGACCGATAGCCCGAAAGCGGCCACGACGGCTCTGGGAGAGAAGGTATGAGCCAGATCAATCGCCTGTCCAACGGCGGACGGATCGACCGCAACAAAGTGCTGAGCTTCACTTTCAACGGCCAGATCTACAAAGGCTTTGAAGGTGATTCCCTGGCCGCAGCCTTGCTGGCCAACGGTGTCGACATCATCGGTCGCAGCTTCAAGTATTCCCGTCCGCGCGGCATCTTCGCCGCCGGTGCCGAAGAGCCGAACGCCGTGCTGCAGATCGGCGCGACCGAAGCCACGCAAATTCCGAACGTACGCGCCACGCAACAAGCGCTGTACCAAGGGTTGGTCGCTACCAGCACCAACGGCTGGCCGAGCGTGAACAACGACATGATGGGGATTCTCGGCAAGGTCGGCGGCAAGCTGATGCCGCCGGGCTTCTACTACAAAACCTTCATGTACCCGCAATCGTTCTGGATGACTTACGAGAAGTACATTCGTAAGGCTGCCGGTCTTGGCCGCTCGCCGACCGAGAACGATCCGGACACCTACGACTACATGAACCAGCACTGCGACGTGCTGATCGTCGGCGGTGGCCCGGCAGGTCTGGCCGCTGCACTGGCAGCCGCTCGCAGTGGTGCCCGCGTGATCCTCGCCGATGAGCAGGAAGAGTTCGGCGGCAGCCTGCTCGATTCCCGCGAAAGTCTCGACGGCAAGCCTGCGACCGAGTGGGTTGCCAGCGTGATCGCCGAACTGAAAGACACCCCGGACGTGCTGCTGTTGCCGCGCGCCACGGTCAACGGCTACCACGACCATAACTTCCTGACCATTCACGAGCGCCTGACCGATCACCTCGGCGACCGCGCCCCGATTGGCCAGGTGCGTCAGCGCATCCACCGTGTTCGTGCCAAACGCGTGGTGCTGGCGACCGGCGCTCATGAGCGTCCACTGGTTTACGGCAACAACGACGTGCCGGGCAACATGCTCGCTGGCGCTGTCTCGACTTACGTTCGTCGTTACGGCGTGGCACCGGGCAAGAAACTGGTGCTGTCGACCAACAACGACCACGCCTACCGCGTTGCTCTGGATTGGCTCGACGCCAGCCTGCAAGTCGTCGCCATCGCCGATGCACGCAGCAATCCGCGCGGCGCGCTGGTTGAGGAAGCGCGCGCCAAAGGCATCCGCATCCTGACCGGCAGCGCCGTGATCGAGGCCCGTGGCAGCAAGCACGTCACCGCCGCTCGCGTTGCCGCGATCGATGTCAAAGCGCACGCCGTGACCAGCCCTGGCGAGTGGCTTGAATGCGACCTGGTTGCCAGCTCCGGTGGTTACAGCCCAGTGGTTCACTTGGCATCGCACCTGGGCGGCAAGCCGATCTGGCGTGAAGACATCCTCGGTTTCGTACCGGGCGAAGCACCGCAGAAACGCGTGTGCGTCGGCGGCATCAACGGCGTCTACGGTCTTGGCGATTCCCTGGCCGATGGTTTTGAAGGTGGCGCTCGTGCCGCCAGCGAAGCCGGTTTCAGCGTGGTTGCAGGCACACTTCCGAAAGCCCTGAGCCGTCTCGAAGAGTCGACGCTGGCGCTGTTCCAGGTGCCGCACGAAAAGAACACCGCACGTGCGCCGAAGCAATTCGTCGACCTGCAAAACGACGTCACCGCGGCGGCCATCGAACTGGCAACCCGCGAAGGCTTCGAGTCGGTCGAGCACGTCAAGCGCTACACCGCACTGGGCTTCGGTACTGACCAGGGCAAACTCGGCAACGTCAACGGCCTGGCCATCGCCGCCCGTTCGCTGAACGTGACCATCCCGCAAATGGGCACCACCATGTTCCGCCCGAACTACACGCCGGTGACCTTCGGCGCCGTAGCCGGTCGTCACTGTGGGCACATCTTCGAGCCTGTCCGTCACACCGCGCTGCATCACTGGCACGTGAAGAACGGCGCCGAGTTCGAAGACGTCGGTCAGTGGAAACGTCCGTGGTACTTCCCGAAAAACGGTGAAGACCTGCATACCGCGGTCAAGCGCGAATGCAAAGCCGTGCGCGACAGCGTCGGCCTGCTGGACGCGTCGACCCTGGGCAAGATCGACATCCAGGGCCCGGACTGCCGCGAGTTCCTCAACCGCATCTACACCAACGCCTGGACCAAGCTTGATGTGGGCAAGGCCCGTTATGGCCTGATGTGCAAAGAAGACGGCATGGTGTTCGACGACGGCGTGACGGCATGCCTGGCCGACAACCATTTCGTGATGACCACCACCACCGGCGGCGCTGCACGCGTGCTGCAATGGCTGGAAATCTACCACCAGACCGAATGGCCAGACCTGAAGGTGTACTTCACTTCCGTGACGGACCACTGGGCAACCATGACCCTGTCCGGGCCGAACAGCCGCAAGCTGCTCAGCCAGGTCACCGACATCGACCTGAGCAACGAAGCCTTCCCGTTCATGACCTGGAAAGAAGGCCTGGTCGGCGGTGTGCCGGCACGGGTATTCCGGATTTCGTTTACCGGTGAACTGTCGTACGAAGTCAACGTGCAGGCCGACTACGCCATGGGCGTGCTGGAAAAAATCGTCGAGGCGGGCAAGCAGTACAACCTGACCCCTTACGGCACCGAAACCATGCACGTTTTGCGCGCCGAGAAGGGCTTCATCATCGTCGGCCAGGACACCGATGGCTCGATGACTCCGGACGACCTGAACATGGGCTGGTGTGTGGGCCGCACCAAACCGTTCTCGTGGATTGGCCAGCGTGGCATGAACCGCGAAGACTGCGTGCGTGATCAGCGCAAACAGTTGGTCGGTCTGAAACCGATCGATCCGACCAAATGGCTGCCGGAAGGTGCGCAACTGGTGTTCAACACCAAGCAAGCCATCCCGATGAGCATGGTCGGTCACGTCACCTCCAGTTATGCCCATAACTCCCTTGGCTATTCGTTTGCCATGGGCGTGGTCAAGGGCGGCTTGAGTCGCATGGGTGAGCGCGTGTTCGCACCGCTGGCCGACGGCAGCGTGATCGAGGCGGAAATCGTTTCTTCGGTGTTCTTCGATCCGAAGGGTGATCGCCAGAACATCTGACACCACAACCCCTGTAGGAGCGAGCTTGCTCGCGAAGGACTTGAGGGCGACGCGTTAAACCAGAAAGTACGCGTAATCGTTGGCCTTCATCGCGAGCAAGCTCGCTCCTACAGGTGAGATGCAAGAATTCAGGAAAGGTGCTTTATGACCGCAGCCAATGTTTACCAACAACGCCCAACCACTGGGGCCAAGGCCGAGTCGTCGCTGCATCATGCCGACCTCGCCAGCCTGGTGGGCAAGGGCCGCAAAAACGCCGGCGTGATCGTGCGTGAGAAAAAACTCCTCGGCCACCTGACCATTCGTGGCGATGGCCACGATGCGGCGTTCGCCGCGGGTGTGCACAAGGCACTCGGCATCGAATTGCCGGGCGCACTGACTGTCATGGTCAAAGGCGAAACCAGCCTGCAATGGATGGGGCCGGATGAATGGCTGCTGATCGTGCCGACCGGTGAAGAGTTCGCTGTCGAGCAAAAACTGCGTAAAGCGCTGGGCGACCTGCACATCGCCATCACCAACGTCAGTGGCGGCCAGCAACTGCTCGAACTGAGCGGCCCGAAGGTGCGTCAGGTACTGATGAAATCCACCAGCTATGACGTCCACCCGAACAGCTTCCCGGTGGGCAAGGCTGTCGGCACGGTGTTCGCCAAGTCGCAACTGGTGATCCGCCATACCGCTGAAGACACCTGGGAACTGCTGATCCGTCGCAGCTTCTCGGATTACTGGTGGTTGTGGTTGCAGGATGCGGCGGCTGAGTACGGCCTTAGCGTTCAGGCTTGATCACAACCTTCCTGTAGGAGCGAGCTTGCTCGCGATGGGCTTGAGGACGACGCGTTAACCCAGGCAGTACGCGTTATCGTTGACGCCCATCGCGAGCAAGCTCGCTCCCACAGGAGGTAGCGTCGTTTAAAGACCACTCAGGAGTCACCGCACTATGAGCCGCGCCCCAGACACATGGATTCTGACCGCCGACTGCCCAAGCGTTCTCGGCACCGTGGACGCGGTGACGCGCTTTCTGTTCGAGCAGGGCTGCTACGTCACGGAACACCATTCCTTCGATGACCGGCTCTCGGGCCGTTTCTTCATTCGTGTGGAGTTCCGTCAGCCTGATGGCTTCGATGAACAGTCGTTCCGCACAGGCCTGGCCGAACGGGGTGAAGCCTTCGGCATGGTTTTCGAACTGACCCCGCCACACCACCGGCCGAAAGTGGTGATCATGGTGTCCAAGGCCGATCACTGCCTGAACGATTTGCTCTACCGTCAGCGTATCGGCCAACTGTCGATGGACGTGGTCGCCGTGGTGTCCAACCACCCGGACCTCAAGCCGTTGGCGGACTGGCACCAGATTCCGTATTACCACTTCCCGCTGGACCCGAATGACAAACCGTCCCAGGAGCGTCAGGTCTGGCAGGTCATCGAAGAGTCCGGCGCCGAGCTGGTGATCCTTGCCCGCTACATGCAAGTCCTGTCGCCGGAGCTGTGCCGGAAACTCGACGGCAAGGCCATCAACATTCACCACTCCCTGCTGCCGGGTTTCAAGGGTGCCAAGCCGTATCACCAGGCCTACAACAAGGGCGTGAAACTGGTGGGCGCCACGGCGCACTACATCAACAACGACCTGGACGAAGGGCCGATCATCGCCCAGGGCGTGGAGGTGGTGGACCACAGTCATTACCCGGAAGACTTGATCGCCAAGGGGCGCGATATCGAAGGGCTGACGCTGGCGCGGGCGGTGGGCTATCACATTGAAAGAAGGGTTTTCTTGAACGCGAACAGAACCGTCGTTCTGTAGATCGCCATCGCGAGCAGGCTCGCTCCCACAAGGGATTTGTGCCGTACACAAATTCCGGTTACACCCCGATCCACTGTGGGAGCGAGCCTGCTCGCGAAGAGGCCCTCCCAGGCAACACAAGACACACAGGCAATAACCCGAGCAATCAACGCGCCGCCGATCCAGGGCGACGCGACCGCTACATAAAAACAACAGCGAGGTGAAAGCATGTCTGGTAATCGTGGTGTCGTGTATCTCGGCAATGGCCAGGTCGAAGTACAGAAAATCGACTATCCCAAAATGCAGGACCCGCGCGGCAGGAAGATCGAACACGCTGTCATCCTGCGCGTGGTGTCCACCAACATCTGTGGTTCCGACCAGCACATGGTGCGTGGCCGTACCACTGCTCAAACCGGCCTGGTACTGGGCCACGAAATCACCGGTGAAGTGATCGAGAAGGGCCGCGACGTCGAAAACCTGCAGATCGGCGACCTGGTATCGGTGCCGTTCAACGTCGCTTGCGGGCGCTGCCGTTCCTGCAAGGAAATGCACACCGGCGTCTGCCTCAGTGTTAACCCGGCGCGTCCGGGCGGTGCCTACGGTTATGTCGACATGGGCGACTGGACCGGCGGCCAGGCTGAATACGCGATGGTGCCGTACGCTGACTTCAACCTGCTGAAACTGCCGGATCGCGATCGCGCCATGGAAAAAATCCGTGACCTGACCTGCCTCTCCGACATCCTGCCGACCGGTTACCACGGCGCAGTGACGGCTGGAGTTGGCCCAGGCAGCACCGTGTACATCGCTGGCGCCGGCCCGGTCGGTCTGGCGGCTGCCGCTTCCGCTCGCTTACTGGGCGCAGCCGTGGTGATCATCGGCGACGTCAACACCGTCCGCCTGGCACACGCCAAGGCCCAAGGTTTCGAAATCGCCGACCTGTCCCTGGACACCCCGCTGCACGAACAAATCGCCGCACTGCTGGGCGAACCCGAAGTGGATTGCGCCGTCGACGCCGTGGGCTTCGAAGCACGCGGTCACGGCCATGACGGGGTGAAACACGAAGCTCCGGCCACTGTGCTCAACTCGTTGATGGGCGTGGTCCGTGTGGCGGGAAAAATCGGTATCCCTGGCCTGTACGTGACTGAAGATCCAGGTGCTGTGGATGCCGCCGCGAAAATGGGAAGCCTGAGCATTCGCTTCGGTCTGGGCTGGGCCAAATCCCACAGCTTCCACACTGGCCAGACGCCTGTGATGAAGTACAACCGCCAGTTGATGCAGGCGATTATGTGGGACCGCATTCATATTGCTGACATCGTTGGCGTGGAAGTCATCAGCCTGGATGACGCGCCACGTGGGTATGGCGAGTTTGATGCGGGCGTGCCGAAGAAGTTTGTGATTGATCCGCATAAGTTGTTTAGTGCGGCGTAGTTTTGTTTGAGTCAATAGGAGGGCGACTTAATGTCGCCCTCTTTAGGTGTGAGTTTTAGTGTTACGAGAGTTTCAGCTCATTTTTTCGCCTAATAATTTGCTCTATAGTTGCTTTCTGAATTGCATGATCCCGTGGCTAATAGATTCTTGTTCTGACATGAATCGGTTGAGGTTTGAGCTTACGTATCCGCTGTTTGTAATTTCGAACTTTAAAGAGGTGTGTGCTGCTTTTGAAATTTTTACTTGCTCTATCTGTATCGTGCCTGCCTTCGCCGTTCCACGTGCAGAGTTCGAGTAAGTCATATCGAAATCATCAGTATAAACAGCAACCACTGCTCCTTTTTTGTGGAGGTTGGCGTAGCTTTGTGCTCCCTCAAATGTATTGGTTATAAAGAAGGAGTTACTGCTGTCATGAACTCCTGTGCTTAACATGTTGGTTGCCTTTTCCATGCTTGTGCCGTGAAATCCAAGGAAATTAGATTTTTTATCACTCAGGCTGAACGCCGGGTATTGAGATAGTGCGGTACTTATAGTTTTTTGTGCGGGATCTATAACTCCAGCAATATTTTTAACTTTAGGAGACGATTTCATTATTCCCGCCCCGCGTAGGAAGGATTTTAGAAAAACCGGCGTATGGCCGTTGCGATCTCGTCGATTGATAGGATCCCCCACGCAATACGCATACGCATTCAACCCACCCTCCCCAAACGGACTCCAACTGTCTGGGCTGTTAAACCGCATCAACACCGGGTTAAACGCTCGATAGCCATTCCCCAACAAATAACACCCCGTCACCGGGTCCGGCCATTCGCCGTTGAAGCCGAGCAGGCTGAGCAAGCCGTTTTCTGGTGGGCGATGACCGTAGGGTGTGTAGGCAAGGAAATGAGTTCGGGTTGCGTCGATCACTTTCAACACCGAGCGTTGCTGGTCGGTGGCGAGCAGGCGGGTTTCCACGGTGCCGCTCTGGCGCTGTTGTTGCGCCAGCAGTTGATCGTCGTGCTGCATGATCGAACGCTGCACCGCGCCCTGAATCTCGGTGGCGAGACGATCTTTCAGGTAGAAGTGCCAGATTTTGGCTCGTTCTGACGGTTCGCAATCAACCAGTCGATCCAGCGGGTCGTAGCGATAGCGGCAGAGCAAGGTTTCGTGGTTGGGGTGCATGGGACGGGTTCCCTGAGATGTGCGTCGGTTCAGGATTTTACTGTGGCGTAATGATCTGGGTCTGGGTACTACAGAACTGATAGGGATGAGCGGATCGGGAAGCGGACGTGACGCGGAGCCTCATGGGTGGCACTCCCAGGCAGGACGTGGAAATGCTCAATTATTGGCGTAATGCCTTACCCGTTTTTTGCAGGGCATGATCCTGTACTCCGCTCAACAGAGTCCCTCCAAGGCCATTGAAAACAACGCCGACGACGCCGCTGGGTCTTCGGTCTGTAACGTATTTTTCGGCCCACATAGATGCGGAAGCAGCGTGAGCGCCAGTGTTACTGAGTTCCCCGGAACTCACTTTCGTGACGAGTTGTTCATAACGCAAGGCGTGCTCCATCGTTAGCGTGCCATTCCCATGACTGGCTAAATTTGCATTGACTGATCCAAGTCTTTGAACGAACGGTTGAGGGTCAGCAACGTTACTAACCACTTGGTCGACATGATGTCTTGCAGACGATATTGGTTCGATCGAAGGTGCCGAATTTCGTCGTAGTGATTGCTTGGTAGTTGTCCAAATACCCTTGAGAAAACCCGAATTGGTGTTAGTCGGGGGGAAGAGAGGCGTACTACTTAGAAGGGAGGGCCGTGTGACCGGAACATTAACCGCATTGGAGGCGCCAAACAGCTTTGCAAAAAATGGTGGAACATGCCCCGTTGGATCGCTCCGATTCACCGGATCCCCCTTGCAATACGCATACGCATTCACGCCCCCCGCCCCAAACGGACTCCAACTGTCCGGGCTGTTAAACCGCATCAACGCCGGGTTAAACGCTCGATAGCCATTACCCAGCAAATAATGCTCCGTCACCGGATCCGGACGTTCGCCGTTGAAGCCGAGGAGGCTGAGCAAGCCGTTCTCTGGTGGGCGATGACCATAGGGTATGTAGGCGAGGAAATGAGTTCGGGTTGCATCAATTACGTTCAACACGGAGCGTTGCTGGTCGGTGGCGAGCAGACGGGTTTCCACGGTGTCGCTCTGGCGTTCTTGCTGCGCCAACAATTGATCGTCGTGCTGCATGATCGAGCGCTGCACCGCGCCTTGCACCTCGGTGGCGAGGCGATCCTTGAGGTAGAAGCGCTGAGTGCTTGCCTCCTTTGAAGGCGTACAAGCGGTTAGCCGATCCAGCGGATCGTAGAGATAGTGACAGAGCAGCGTTTCGCGGTTGGACTGCATGGGCTGGGCTCCCTGAAAATCCTTTGGTTCAGGGTTTCACTGTGAGGTAATCGGGCGGGGCTGGCTACTATCAGAACTGATAGGGGCGGGTGAGGGGGCAAGCTTAAGCCGCAACGCAATCCGTAGCAGCTGGCGAAGCCTGCTGCTAAAAAGGGTGGTTTTCGTTCCCTGGCTAAAATCGATTACAGAGCTGCCAGCGCACCTTGATACAACACCGGCCCCGTCGGTTGCCCGGTTGGCGATCCCCCCTTCGGTTCAAGACTGACCGCCAGCGCAATCGGTTTGCCGATCAGCGCTTTCTGCGTATCGCTCAGCTCAACCTTGCCACTGCCGCCCACCGGAATCACCCCGAGGGAAATCGGTTTACCGTCCGCCGGAATGGCCCACAATTCCAGACTGCGCCCCTGATCAACCGCGGCCAGCGCCAGCGCTTCGACTTTCAGATAATCCTCGTGCGCTTCGACCTTCAGCGCAGGCTGTGCGTCGGCGCTGAGCAGCGTGGCGCTGTAACGGGCGTTGTCGCGGTTGTAGATCACGCCCAAGGCCACCGCGACCACCAGCGAACACACCGCCGCCGTCAGCCGCAACCAGTTCCAGAATGGACGTTTCTCAGGTACGTGCAGCATTTGCGGTTCTATCCGCGCAGCAATCCCTTGCCACACGCGATCCGGCACCGGTTGCTCGGGCAGCGCCTCGGTCAGGCTGGCGAGGCTTTCCTGCCACTGCGCCAGTTCCACACGAAGCGCCGCGTCTTCCAGTAACAGCTGTTCAAAACGTCGACGCGCGGCAGAGGGCATCAAGCCAATGGCGTAGTCGGCGGCGAGGGCGCGGCGCAGGGTCGGGGTTTGATAGTTCATGATTCAAGGCACCTGCGCAGGCGCTCCATGCCGCGACGGATCCAGGATTTCACCGAGCCCAGCGGCGCGGCCAGGTGTTCGGCCAGTTCGGAGCACGACAACCCCTGAAAGTAGGCGACGGTGATCGATTGACGCTGCATGCCTTCGAGGCTTTCCAGGCAGCGGTTCAAGGCACTGGCCTCGCGGGCACTGCTTAATTGTTCGTCGGCCGAGGGACTTTCATCCTCCAGCGCCTGTTCTTCGAGATCGGTCAGCGGCCGGTCGCGGTGTTTGCGCAATTGATCGATGGCTTGGTTGCGGGTGATGTTGATCATCCACGTCAGCGGCGCCGACAGATGCGATTCGTAGCGCGAGGCGTTATTCCAGATGCGCACGAAGCTTTCCTGCAGCACTTCTTCCGCCAGATCCGAACGTCCCATGAAACGCAGAGCCACGCCATGCAAGCGCGGGCCGACGCTGCGGTAAAGCGTCTCGAAAGCGCGGCGGTCGCCCAGTGAGCACTGGGCCAGAAGCTGCCTGAGCTGATCGGCGTCGGCGATGGAAATAAGGGTTCTCCTGGCAGTCGAGGCAGTGACGGTAGGCGGCGTGCGGTGCCGGTTGCAGGCAGAGGTTAGTTCACGGCGCGCCGTTGTTCCATTCACGGGTGGACACCTCGGAACACCGTCGCCCCCGCTGTGCGAGGGCGACGGCATTGCTCAGCTTTTTGGCATCAACACTTTGTCGATGACCTGAATCACGCCGTTGGACTGGTACACGTCGTAGGTGGTGATGTCGGCGACGTCACCTTTTTCATCCTTGATGGTGATGTTATGCGGGCCGTTCATCATCGCCCACAGCTTGCCGCCCGCGACGGTGGTGAGTTCGGTCTTGCCGCCACCGGCCTTGATCTTCTCGGCCAGGGTCATCATGTCGAGTTTCCCGGCGACCACGTGGTACGTGAGGATTTTGGTCAGGGTGGCTTTGTTTTCCGGCTTCAGCAGGGTATCGACGGTGCCAGCGGGCAGGGCGGCGAAGGCCGAGTTGACCGGGGCAAATACAGTGAATGGGCCTTTGCCCTTGAGGGTGTCGACCAGGCCGGCCGCTTTCACCGCTGCCACCAGTGTGGTGTGGTCGGAGGAGTTCACCGCGTTATCGACGATGTCCTTGCTCGGCAGCATGGTTTGGCCGCCGACCATGACGGTGTCGTGGCTCAGGGTTGCCGCTTGCACGGTGTTCAGGGCGAATCCGCCGCCAAGGGCCAGGGTCAGCAGGCTGGCAATCAACGGGGTTTTGATCGAAGTGCGTTTCATGGTGATGATCCTTTGTGGGGAGAATCGGCCAGGAATGTCTGTCCGTGCTTGATATACGTGGCGGGGACTAGACCGGATGCAGCAGAGGAAAAATTCTTTTGATTGCTCGTTTTGGCGGGCCTGGCACAACACTTGACCCTGTAGGAGCTGGCGCAGCCTGCGATCTTTTGATCTTGATTTTGATTGTTAGCGGGAGTGAAGGCTCTAAAGATCAAAAGATCGCAGCCTTCGGCAGCTCCTACAGGGGTTGGGAACAATCCCCCGGGATACCAGTCCAACGGACAGTTTTTTCGCCGCCCATCGATGGGCGGTTTTCATGACACAAGAGGATGTCTGGATGAAGATTTCACGCGGTTTTGCACTGGCTTCGCTGATGAGTCTGGCGGCCAGCCCGGTCTTCGCCGGTTTCAGCCTGGACGATGTGACCAAGGCAGCCTCGAGTATGCAGGGCGGCAACGCAGCAACAACCGCCGCACCCACCTCGGAAACGGCAGGTCTGCTCGATGTGCTGACCTCGCAACTGAACATCACTCCAGAGCAGGCCATTGGCGGCACCGGGGCGATGCTGGGCCTGGCGAAGAATCAATTGAGCTCCACTGACTACTCGCAATTGGCCAAAAACGTGCCGGGGCTGGACATGCTGTCGGGGGTCGGTCAATTGGGGGCACTCAGCGGTTTGCTCGGATCGTCCGGCCAGTCGACTGGCCTGGAGAACGCACTGGGCAACGTGAAAAACACCAGTGACCTGGACAGCGCGTTCGGCGCTCTGGGCATGGACGACAGCATGGTCGGCCAGTTTGCCCCGGTGATCCTCAAATACCTCGGCGATCAGGGCCTTGGCGGTTCACTGCTGGAAAACCTTGGCGGAATCTGGGGCGCCGGTACCGGCAGCTGATTCAATGACTTCGGCGCGCAACGCGTCGATGCGCTGGTCCTTCTCGATCCAGAGCTGGTTGACCCAGTTCTGGATGGTTTCGCGAAACACCGGGTCGTTTTCATAATCGCCCTGCCACAGTGCCGGGTCGAGTTCGCGAGTCTTGATGTCGATGATGATCCTCGGCACATTGCCGCTGAGCAAATCCCAGAACCCCGGAATCTGCTGTTGCGGATACACCACCGTCACATCAAGGATGGCGTCCAGCTGTTCACCCATTGCCGCCAGCACAAACGCTACGCCACCGGCCTTGGGCTTGAGCAAGTGAGTAAACGGTGATTGCTGCTGAACGCTTTTCGCCGCAGTGAACCGGGTGCCTTCCAGGTAGTTGACCACCGTCACCGGTTGACGCTTGAACAACTCGCAGGCCTCTTTGGTGATCTCCAGATCCTTGCCCGCCCATTTGGGATGCTTCGCCAGAAACGCCTTGGTGTAGCGCTTCATGAACGGATAGTCCAGTGCCCACCAGGCCAGGCCCAGGAACGGCACCCAGATCAGCTCTTTCTTGAGGAAGAATTTGAAGAACGGCGTGCGCCGGTTGAGGGTCTGGATCAACGCCGGAATGTCGACCCAGGATTGATGGTTGCTGATCACCAGATACGACGTGTCGCAGCGCAAGTCATCGCCGCGGCGGATGTCCCATTGCGTGGGGATGCACAGGCGGAAGATCAGCTTGTCGATTTCGGCCCAGGTCTCGGCGATCCACATCACTGTCCACGAGGCGTAATCCCGGAAACGACCGGGCAGGACCAGTTTGAGCAAGGCAAACACCATCAACGGCCCGAACAGGACCAGAGTATTGAGCAACAGCAGCAGGGTAACGAAACAGCCGGTGAGCAGGCGGCGCATAAGTAACTCTTGTAAGCATTTGGGCGCGCCATGATAAGCAGCTTCAGGCAGCAGGCCAAATCGGTGGTGACGAATGTTTCACTTCTGCAGCGCTATGCTGGAAAAGCCATACCGGTAGGAGCTGCCGAAGGCTGCGATCTCTTGATCTTGATTCTGAAAAGCAAGATCAAGAGATCGCAGCCTTCGGCAGCTCCTACAAGGCTGCGGTTTTCTGATCTTCATTTTCGCCGAACGAATTCGAAGGCAACGGTCTAAAATTCCGCTGCCCATTTCCCAAGGATGCCCATTACGTGAAATCCCTTCTTGCACTGCTTTCCCTCGTAGCCTTGCCCATCATGGCCGCCGAGCCGACCCTGTACGGGCGCTACGAATACATCGCGTTGCCGGAAATCGGCGGCGAAGTGCTCAAGGCCAAAATGGACACCGGCGCCCTGACCGCGTCGCTGTCGGCCAAAGACATCGAAACCTTCACCCGCGACGGCGAGAACTGGGTACGTTTCCGCCTCGGCACCAAGGACGCCAGCAATAAGGTCTACGAACACAAGGTCGCACGGATCAGCAAGATCAAGACCCGCTCCGAAGAAGAAGAGGATGACAGCGAGGTCATCGCGCCCACCAAGCGTCCGGTGGTCGATCTGGAACTGTGCCTGGGCAACGTCAAGCGCACGGTCGAGGTCAACCTGACGGATCGCAGTAGTTTTAATTACCCGCTATTGATAGGTGCCAAGGCGTTGCGCGAGTTTGGCGCGGCGGTGAATCCGGCTCGACGGTTTACGGCGGATAAGCCGGATTGTTGAGGGTTTTGGCGGATATGGGTTTCACCTCCGTAAATTGATACCCGGATTCCGCCTTATTCGTCTTATTAATATTTAAGGCCTCAATTGGCTAGGTAAGCTGGCGGTCTATGTTTTTCCTTATCTTGTTTAGTGTGTAGTTGGTTTTTTCTGCTAGGCGGGATGGTCCGGGAGTTTCAGTTAGCCAGGTGTGGTTAGTGAGAAGCTCATCGATAGGGGCAGTGGTTGCGCTGCCCATTGCGTTATTTAGATAGTTGTCATATTGAAGCGGGCCAAGCGGGTGTGAAGAAAAAATACTTTCCTCTGGGTGCGAAGAAATGGAAGCACGCCTTCCTGGTTGTGGAATGGACTGCGATGGATGATTGGGAGGAGCTAGCTCATTCCATCTATTTGTTTGTTCGATTCTCTGAAACTCTGATGCTTGCGCGTTGATCTCTTGTTGTGTGAATTTTTTTATGTCGACCTTAGAAGGTTCTTGGCGCAATGGTACGTGTTGATTAGCCTTAGGCTTAGTTCCCATTGCGACAGTTTTTGATACTGCAGTTTTTGTCTGAGGGATTTTTGGCTTCATGCCAAATAGCTGCCTGAAAAATTTCCCTATTCCCCAAAAATGCCCAGTCGGATCTACTCGATTCCTTGGATCCCCCCCACAATACCCATACGCATTCAACCCACCCTCCCCAAACGGACTCCAACTGTCCGGGCTGTTAAACCGCATCAACACCGGGTTGAACTGCCGATACCCATTCCCCAAATGATAGTGCCCGGTCACCGAATCCGGCTGCTCGCCGTTAAACCCAAGCAGGCTGAGCAAGCCGTTTTCGCGTGGTCGATGACCATAGGGCGTGTAGGCGATCGGATGAGGTCGATTTGCGTCGAGGGCGATCAACACCGAGCGCTGTTGATCGGTTGCCAGGAGGATTGTTTTGCTTGAATGGGTAGGCATTGGCTGAGCTCCGAGCAAGATCCATAAAGCCGGACCCTCAGCATCGGAGTTTTCTCAGTCTTTGCCTACTATCAGAACTGATAGGGTTGTTGCGCTGAATCAAAAGATCGCAGCCTTCGGCAGCTCCTACAGGTGTACACATTCCAATGTAGGAGCTGCCGAAGGCTGCGATCTTTTCAGGCCGGTAAACCTGCGAAGATCTAAACTTTCGGCATCGTCGCCAGCATCGAAGGTCGTTGACTCACCTCGAAATACCACGCTGCCAGCTGCGGATTTGCGTCACGCCATGCCAGATCCGGATGGCGCAAATCCAGGTAACCCAGCGCACAGGCGACGCTAATTGCCGCCACGTCGAAATGGCTGGTCAGCTCGGCAATCGCGTCTTTCTCCAGCAGTGCCAGGGCACGGCGGATCTTGTCACGCTGGCCGTCGAGCCATTGGTCCCACTGTTTCTCCGGGGCGCGCAGGACGACTTCGTAACGCACCATCACTGAGGCATCCATGATCCCGTCGGCCAGGGAGGCCAGGGTCAGACGGCGCCAGCGGGCGGAGCCTTCGCGGGGGATCAGCGGGTTACCGACGTGCTGGTGATCAAGGTAATCGAGGATCACGCGGCTGTCATGGATGACGCTGCCATCAGCCAGGCGCAGGGCGGGGATTTTGCTCAGCGGGTTATCGTCGATCAGCGTCTGGTCCGGGTCGACCGGTGTGAGTACGCAGTTTTGCAGGGCGACGCGGTCCTGTTGACCGGTTTCGTGCAACAGCACCATGACTTTGCGAACGAAAGGCGAGAGTGAGTTGTGGTACAGGGTCATGCTCGGGGTGGACATGGCGGCGTCTCGGTCGATAACAGTGTCGGCAGCATAGCGCGTTGATGCGAGAGCTCAAGATGGCAAATAAACCCTGAACCCTGTGGGAGCGAGCCTGCTCGCGAAAGCGGTGTCTCAATCAACATTGATGTTGAAGGTGACGGCCTCTTCGCGAGCAGGCTCGCTCCCACATTTTTTTGCGTTTTAGCTGACGGGTTGCAGCGTTTGCTGTCCGGATTGAGGACCTGGAACCGCCTGAGACTTCAGTTCACGGGCGACGGTCCAGACGATGAACGCGGCGACGATGTCGAAAATCGCCAGCACCACGAACAACGGGCTGTAGCCGATCTTGGTCACCATCACACCGAACACCAGGGTGAAAGCGGCGGCGCCGAGGTAGCCGAACATTCCGCCCATGCCCGTGGCGGTGGCCACTTCATTTTTGCCGAACGAGTCGGAGGTGATCGCATACAGCGCGCCGGACAATGTCTGGTGGGCGAAACCACCGATGCACAACAGCGCAATGGCGGTGTACGGGCTGGCTACCAGGCCGATGCAGGCCGGGCCGATCATGCACGAGGCGCCGAACAGCAGGACCATTTTGCGCGAAGTGAACAACGATACTTTCAGGTGCTTGTGGAACAGCGGGCTTAAATAACCGCCGAGTACGCAGCCAAGGTCGGCGGCGAGAAACGGCAGCCAGGCAAACATCGCGATCTCTTTGATGTTCATGTGCCGTTCCGTCATCAGGTACAGCGGAATCCACGCGTTGAAGGTCTGCCAGGCAGGTTCGGAGAGCATCCGGGCGCTGGCGATGGCGTAGAAATTTCGGCTGCCGATGATCTTTTTCCAGCTGCCTTTTTGGGCCGTTGGGTCTTTGAAGTGTTCTTCCTGGCCGTTGAGGATGTAATCCCGTTCTTCTTCGCTCAGGCGCTTTTGGTCGCGCGGATGCTTGTAGAGGATCACCCACAGGAAACTCCAGGCTACGCCCAGACCGCCGACGATCAGGAACGCCAGTTCCCAGCCGCTGTGCAGAATCGCCCAGACCACCAGTGGCGGCGCCAGCAGTGCGCCAATCGAGGAACCGATGTTGAACCAGCCGATGGCGACCGAACGCTCCTTGGCCGGAAACCATTCGGTAGAGGCTTTGACCGCCGCCGGCAGCCCCGCGGCTTCGGTCAATCCGAGCAGGCCCCGGACAAACGCCAGCCCTTGCCAACCCGTCGCCAGCGCCGCGAGTGCGCAGGCAATCGACCAGGCGAACGCGAAAATCGCAAACCCCATCTTCGTGCCAATGGCATCAATGATGTACCCGGCCACCGGTTGCATCAGCGCGTAGCACACCTGCCAGGCGACCACGATGTGCGAGTACTGCTCGGTGGAGATGTTCATTTCGCTCATCAGGGTCGGAGCGGCCACTGACAAGGTATTACGAGCGAGGTAGTTAACCATCAGGCCAGCCGTCACGAGGCCGACCATCCACCAGCGGATGCCTTTGACTTTCATCATTTCACCATGATTGTTTTTGGATTTTTGGTGTAAATCATTTGTTGTAGGTTGTCGTACAACATGCGCCTTTATAGGAGTACAAGGGTAAAACTGTCAATGAATATGTCAGGGATTTTGCGGGGTGAGGTGACAGGTGGGGGAAGTGGTCGTCATATGACTACTGTGACGACGGGTTCTGTAGCAGCTGCCGAGCCCGCGAGGCTGCGTCCGGTCGCGCAGCGGCCGCAGTCCGGCAAACACGGTTTGCCTGAAACAGTACGGTTGCAGGATTGACGACTGCTACGCAGTCGAACGCAGCCTCGCAGGCTCGGCAGCTGCTACAAGTCAGTGGTGTTGCAGCAGGCCTCGCAGGCTCGGCAGCTGCTACAGAAGTCCGCGTATCGATTTAGACCAGGGGCGTTGCAGCAGGCCGCGCAGGGCGAGGACAGCAGGGACGCCGAGGCCAAGCCAGCTCAAGGCGTCCCACACGCCATCCCCCAGCAACGCGGCAAACAATCCCGCTGCGCTGAACAGGGCGATGACGATCGGGGTGGCGAAGACATTCCAGGCATTCGACTGGCGGGGCTTCATGCCAGTGCCTGCGCTTTTTCCAGCACAGGTTTTGTAGCCTTGCGCCGTACCACCCAGAGGTAAACCCCACTGCCGAGCACGATGATGGTCAGCCCATCCAGGGTTGCCCAGAGGATCTTCATCGGCATGCCACCGTAATCACCGAAATGCAGCGGCTGCGACATGCCCATGGCGTCCATGTACCACGGCCGTTCGGCCACGGCAGTGACTTGCAGGGTGAGGGCGTCGATCAGCACCGGCGTCAACAGGTGCGACGTCAGGTGGGTGCTGCCTTTCATGAACACGGCGTAATGGTGTTCGCTGGAGAACCGCGTGCCGGGGAAGGCGATGAAGTCTGGCTGCATGTCGGGTGCAACTTCTTTGGCGATGTCGAGCAATCGGGTGGCCGGCGCCCGTTGCGTCAGGGGTGGCGCATCGCGGTAGGGCGCGATCATCGCGCTCAGGCTGTCATTGCGCCACGCGTCGATCAGCAGGTCGGCGCAGGCACTAATGACGCCCGTCACGCCCACCACCAATGCCCAGGTCAGTGTGACCACACCGATCAGGTTATGCAGATCGAGCCAGCGCAGGCGGGTGGATTTGTCCTGGCGCACGGTGGCGAATTTCAATCGGCGCATGAACGGCAAGTACAACACCGTTCCGGAAACGATCGCCACCACGAACAGGATTCCCATGAAGGCCAGCAACAACTTGCCTGGCAGACCGGCAAACAGGTCCACGTGCAGGCGCAGCATGATCATCATGAAACCGCCATTGGCCGACGGCATCTCCAGCGCTTCACCGGTGCGAGCGTCGAGCATGAAGGTGTGAGACGAATTCGGCTCGGTCCCAGCGCTGGGCGCCATGATCGCGATGATGCCGTTGGGGTCTTCTTCGTCATAGCCAAAATACTGCACGACCTCACCCGGACGATGCAGTTGCGCGGCCAGAACAAGCTGCTGTAAATCCAGCGACGGAGTGTCCACCGGCATCTGCTTCAGCTCGGCGACATCGCCCAGCAAGTGGTCGATTTCGTGGTGGAAAATCAACGGCAAACCGGTCAGCGCCAGCATCAGCAGAAAGACGGTGCAGATCAGGCTGGTCCAGGTGTGGACGAACGACCAGCGACGAATTGTTTTACTTTTCATTTCATTGCCTTCAGAAAAACCAAAGCCGTCCTCGAAGGGCGGCCGGGTCATAGGGCGTGTCAGGTCAAGCCATTACCACTTGTAAGTTGCGCTCGCGACGACGCTGCGTTGGTCGCCGTAGTAGCAATAGAAACTGTCACAAGTGGAGATGTAATCCTTGTCAAACAGGTTGGTGGCATTCAGCGCCAACGAGGCGCCTTTCAGGCTGTTGTCCAGACGGCCGAGGTCGTAATGGACGGCAGCGTCGAACACGGTGTAGGCGTTGGCTTTGCCCAGAAAGGTGTTGCCCTGGTCGCCGTAAGTGTTGCCGGTGTAACGCGCGCCGGCACCGATGCCGAAACCGTCCAGCACGCCGTTGTGCCAGGTGTAATCGGTCCACAGCGAAGCCTGTTGGTTCGGCATCAGTTGCAGGCGATTGCCTTTGAAATCGCCTTTTTGCACGTCGGACTTGGCCAGGGTGTAAGCGGCGATGACCTTGAGGTTCTCGGTCACGTCGGAAACGGCCTCCAGTTCCAGGCCCTTCACTTTCACTTCGCCGGTCTGGCTGGTGATCGGGACGTTGTCCACGGTGGTGGTGACGGAGACGTTTTTCTGGGTCAGGTCGTAGATCGCAGCACTCAGCAGAGTGTTGCTGCCCGGCGGCTGGTACTTGATGCCCAGTTCCCACTGCTTGCCTTGCGTGGGTTTGAAGGATTGATCTGGCGTGGCGGTGGCGTTGCTGGTCGGCTGGAACGACTCGGCGTAAGACAGATAAGGCACGAAGCCCGAGTCGAATACGTAGCTGATCGCTGCGTTGCCGCTGAAGTTCTTGTCCCGCTCGGTGTTGGTGGCATCGCCTTTATTGAAGAACGTGGTGCCGGTGTGAACCCAGTCCTCACGGCCACCCAGGGTCAGGCGCCATTGATCGAGGGCCATCTGGTCCTGGAGATACAGACCGGTCTGATGGGTTTTCTGGTCATAGTCGAAGAAGGCAGCGGAGCGCGGTGGGCGAGTGATTGGCAAGCCATACACCGGGTGGTTGACGTTGATGCTCGGCGCGGTACCGAAGATTGAGGTGTAGTTGGTGTTGTTGCGCTGATGGTCCAGCCCGATCAGCAGGGTATGGCGCAAATCACCGGTGGAAAAATCGCCCTGGAAGTTGTTATCCACAGCGAACTGACTGATGTCTTCGTCCACATTGGTGGTGCCTCGCCCGGTATTGCCTTCATCGTCGACAACAAAACCGATCGCCGGGAAGTAGCTGTTGACCGTCACGGCCTGGAACGACAGGTCCGACTTGGTGTACCGCAGGTTTTGCCGGAATTGCCAGACATCATTCAGGCGATGTTCAAAGGCATAACCCAGCGCGTAGTAGGTGCGGTCGTAGTAGTCGTAGTCCGGATCACCCAGGTTCTTGTGGTGGGAGACCTTGCCGAATGGCATGTCGATCTTGGTGCCCTGAATCGGGTAGAACTGGCTGGTAATCCCGGTATCGTCACGGGTGAATTGCGTGAGCAGCGTGAGGGTAGTGTCGTCGTCGATGTTCCAGGTCAGGCTCGGCGCGATGTTGTAACGCTTGTCATCGATATGGTCGATTTGGGTGCCGCCATCCCGCAGGACACCACTGAGGCTGTACAGGAACTGACCTTCATCGTCGACCTTGCCAGTGCTGGCGAAGTTGATCTGGCGATGATTGTCGCTGCCGTATTGCAGCTGAATTTCATTGCTGGATTCGGCACTTGGGCGGCGACTGACCATGTCCAGCAGACCGCCCGGCGGGGTCTGGCCGTACACCGACGACGCCGGACCGCGCAGCAGGGCGAGGCGTTCGAGGTTCCAGGTTTCCTGTTTCGGGTTGGCGTACACGCCCTTTGGCAGCGGCAGACCGTCGAGGAATTGAGTCGGCTCAAACCCGCGCACGCGTAACCAGTCGGCACGGGTATCGCTGCCGTAGCTACTGGCGGTGATCCCGGGCATATAGCGCACGGCATCATCCAGGGTATGCACGTTGCGGTCGTCCATCTGCTCACGAGTGGCGACCGAAATCGAACGCGGTACTTCGACCAGTGCGGTGTCGGTCTTGGTGCCGGCGGCGGTGCGCTTGGCAACGTAGCCTTCCACCGGTCCCCAGGCACTTTCGGTATTTTCCACGCCGATTACGCTGGTGGTCGGCAGGGCCAAAACACCCTCGGGCACGGCCACCAGGCTGTAGGTGCCAGCGCTGCTTTGTTCCAGTTGCAACCCGGTGCCGCGCAAGGCTTCGCGCAAGGCGCCGGCAGCGTCGAACTGGCCTGTGACCGGTGCCGACGACTTGCCTGCCGCCAAGGACGGATTCAATGACAGCGCCAGGCCAGACTGGCTGGCGATCTGGTTCAGCGTGCTGGCCAATGGCGCGGCCGGCAGATCGTAGGCACGAACGGTGGACGCCTGTTCAGCGGCAATGAGCTGAGTGCTGGCCAAAGGCGTGCAACAGGCAATGGCAACCGCCAGCAAACTGGGGCGCAACAAGGTGTCTAGCGAACGGGACATACAGCGGCTCCTGAAAGGGAATACTTCTCAATGCCTAGGTGCCGAACGAAAGTCAGAAAGTGATAGGGCTGATTGAAAATAATTTAGATTCATCATTTGCGGTGGCGCTGATGGCCTCTTCGCGGGCAAGCCACGCTCCCACAGGGTTTTATGTCGAACGGTCATTTTGCGAAGGACACAATACTTGTGGGAGCGTGGCTTGCCCGCGAAGGCGTCGTGTCAGGCACAGAAAATATCAGGGCTTGGTATCCGCCTTCGCCACGGTGACCCACCACTCCGTGTGCTGCACAATCTGCACTGGCAAAGTCGGCAGCAGGGCATTCAGGGCTTTGTCGGTGTCCTGCAACGGGAAGCTGCCGGTGATTCGCAGGTCGGCGATTTCTGGGGCAACGCCCAAATGCCCGCGGCGATAACGGCCAAGTTCGTGGATCAAATCTTCCAGCCGCGCGTTATCCACCACCAGCATGCCGCGCGTCCAGGCATCGGCGCCGAAGCCGAGTGCAGCGATTGGCCCAAGACCATTACTGCGCATCAGCACTTGCTGGCCTTCGCGCAGAATCTGTTCCTCGGGGCTCGACTCGGGATGGGCGGCCACGGCGGATTGCAAGACGCTCAGGCGCGTGCCTTCTGCCTCACGCTTGACCAGGAATCGCGTCCCCAAAGCGCGCAGGCTGCCGTCGCGGGTTTCGACGATAAAGGGCCGGGCATCGCCATGGCCGGTTTCGACGAGGATTTCCCCTTCCTGAAGAATGATCCGACGCTGCTTCTCATCGAATCGCACATCCAGGGCGCTGTGGGTGTTGAGGTTGATTAGCGTGCCGTCACTCAGGCGCAAGGTGCGCTGTTCGCCGGTGTCGGTGCGCTGGTCGGCCAGCCAATAGTCGATGGGCAGATAACGATCCCCCGCGAACAGCGCCAACCCGATCACCACGACGATGCTGGCCACGCCGCTGCCCAGTTTGCGCACGCGCCGACGAATGCTTTCGCGCGATTGCAGCAAGGCCGTGCGAGCCGGGCCGCTGGCCACGCTGAAACGCTGGTCAAGCAGGCCCAGCTGACGCCAGGCGCGAGCATGTTCTTCATGGGCAGCGAGCCATTTGGCGAAGGCTTCCCGCTCCACCGGGTTGGCTGAATCCAGAGACAATTGCCAGGCAATCGCCGCGTCCAGCACCTGTGCCGACACCGGTTTGGAGCTGACAGGGCTCATACCGGCTCACCGTACAGCGCGATGTAGCACTGACGAATGCCCTGAGCCAGGTACTGCCGCACGCGCGGCACTGACACCCCCAGGCGCTCGGCGATTTCGGCGTGGCTGAAACCGTCGAGACGGCTATACAGAAACGCAGTCCGGGCCTTGCTCGACAGCTTACCGAGCAGGCGGTCGATGGCTTTGAGGTCTTCGAGGATCAGCTGCTGTTCTTCCACCGACGGGTGTTCGTCGACGGGGATCAGCATTAATTCGGTGAGGTAGGCCTGCTCCAGCGCGGCGCGGCGGAAATAGTCGAACAGCAAGCCCTTGGCAATCGCCACCAGAAACGCCCGAGGTTCACGCGGCTCTTTCAGTTCATCACGGCCCAGCAAGCGTACGAAAGTGTCCTGACTCAGGTCTTCGGCCCGCTGTGGACACGCCACATTGCGTCGCAGCCAAGCCAATAGCCAACCGCGATGGTCACGATATAACGCACCGACGAGTTCACTGTGGGGGCTTTGGACTGACGACACGCAGCATCACCGATTGGGAAATGTTAACTAACGAGAATTATTCGCGATTGTGTCAGAGGCGGGGAAGGTAAGCAATTGGCGCTGGTCGGGTAGGAGTTCGGCGAAGGATCTGTAGGAGCGAGCTTGCTCGCGATAAACCTGAGAACGCCGTGGCGTGTCTGACTTGACGCGTTATCGTTGACGACCATCGCGAGCAAGCTCGCTCCTACATGGGGGGCGTGGATGTCAAAACGAAGGGGCTTGCTGCCGCCGCTTCCACTGATTCAATCGCTGCTGCAGATTCAACGGGCTATGAATCTGTTGCTGTCGCGCCCGGCTGAACAAAATCAATGCGAGCTCCGCCGTGGCCAGCGCATCGGCGCTGGCATTGTGGCGTTCGAACACTTCCAGCTTGAACCAGTTGATCCATTCATCCAGCCCGGCTTCACGGAAGTTCGCCTGAGGGCAAAGCATCGGCGCGATATCCGCCACGTCCAGAAACGGATGCTGCAACTTGTAACCCAGATGATCTTTCAACGCGCGCCCGAGCATGTGCTGATCGAATGGTGCATGAAACGCCAGCACTGGGCTGCCGCCCACAAATTCCATGAATTCGAGCAACGCCAGAACCGGATCGCTGCCCGCCGCAATCGCACTCGGGCCCAAGCCATGGATCAGCATGCTGGGGGCCCGTTTCATATCGGCGCATTGCAGCGTTCGTTCGAACTGCTGACTGAAGTCGATCGCGCCGTCTTCAATCACCACCGCACCGATGGACAGCACCCGATCTTTATTCAGGTTCAACCCGGTGGTTTCCAGATCGAGCACCACCCAGCGTTGCTCACGCAGGCTGCATTCGCTCAGCTCGGCAGCCGTCGGCAAGCGTTCCAGACGTTGTTGCAGTTCGCCAGAAAGGGCCGGGCCTGCCGGGCGCAGCCATGAAAACAGGCTCATAGTTGATACCGCAGGGTCAGGCTGCTTTGCAGACGTTGCGCCTGGCGCAAGGATTCACGCAGGATCCGTCGATCAAGGTGATTGAGACTGTCAGGATCGACCCGGTTGGAGTAGGGCAAGTTCTCGCGGGTCTGCAGTTGATGTTGCTGCATGCGGGTTTGCTGGATGAAGTGATAGGCCTCTTCGTACGCCGCGCCATCCAGCCGTTCGATGACCCCTTTGGCCACCAATTGGCGAAAGCGCTCCAGCGTGTTGTTGGCTTCGATGCCATGGGCCAGCGCCAACAGTCGGGCGCCGTCGACGAAAGGGGTAAGGCCCTGGACTTTCAGGTCCAGCGTGGCTTTCTCACCATTCTTGCGTGCCAACACGAACTCTCGGAAACGCCCTACAGGCGGACGGTTGCGCAGGGCGTTGTCGGCCATCATTCGCTGGAACAGCCGGTTGTCAGCCACTTGATCGAGAATCCCCCGACGCAGTTGCTCGCAACCTTGCTCATCGCCCCAGACCACCCGCAAGTCGAAATAGATGCTCGAACCCAACAGGTTCTCCGGCGTTGCTTCGCGGATAAACGCCGCAAAACGCCGCGCCCATTCGGCCCGGGACAAACACAGCTCAGGATTGCCGGCCATGATGTTGCCCTTGCACAGGGTGAAGCCGCAGAGCGCCAGGCTCTGATTGATCTGCTGGGCGATGGGCAGCAACTTGCCGCGTATTTGCGCCGCTTCGGCCGCATCCCGCGCTTCGAACAAAATGCCGTTGTCCTGATCGGTGTGTAGTGTCTGCTCGCGACGCCCTTCGCTGCCAAAGCACAGCCAACTGAACGGCACGCCGGGGTCGCCTTTCTCGGCTAAGGTAAGTTCGATCACCCGGCAGACGGTGTGGTCGTTGAGCAGGGTAATGATGTGCGTGATCTGGGTCGAAGACGCGCCGTGTGCCAGCATGCGCTCCACCAGTTGGCCGATTTCGCCGCGCATCGCCACCAGGTTTTCTACGCGTTGGGCGCTGCGAATCGTCCGCGCCAGGTGCACCAGATCGACTCGTTGCAAGGAAAACAGATCGCGTTCCGAAACCACGCCACACAGGCGTTGATCCTTGACCAGGCAGACGTGGGCGATATGCCGTTCGGTCATGGCGATCGCCGCGTCGAAGGCGCTGTGGTCCGGCGTCAGGTAAAACGGCGCTTGGATCATGTGCCGTTCGATGGCTTCGTTGAAGTCATTGGTGCCGTCGGCGACCACTTGGCGCAAGTCGCGCAAGGTAAAAATCCCCAGCGGCGCTTTGTGTTCATCGACCACTACAATGCTGCCGACCTGCTGCTCGTGCATCTGGGTCACGGCTTCACGCAGGGGCGTGGCCGGGCTGCAGGTCACCGGATGGCGCATGGCCAATTCGCCCAGACGGGTATTGAGCGAGTATTGAGTGCCGAGGGTTTCCACGGCTTTTTGCTGGACTTGCTGGTTGACCTGATCCAGCAGGCTGCTGACACCGCGTAGGGCAAAGTCACGAAACGCGTTGGAAAGTGCGAACAGTTTGATGAACGCCAGCTTGTTCAGCTGTAGGCAAAAGGTGTCTTCGGCGGCCAGGTGTTCGGTGCGTGTCGCGCGTTCCCCCAGCAGCGCGGCGAGCGGGAAACACTCGCCCGTGGTGATTTCGAACGTGGTTTCGGTCCCGCCTTTGGCAGAATGAGGCCGTTCACCCACGACTCGGCCTTGTTTGACGATGTAGAAATGCTCAACCGGGCCGTCGGCGGGTTTGATGATGCTCTCGCCGGGGGCATAAAAACGCAGCTGACATTGCTCGACCAGGTACGCCAGGTGAGCGTGTTCCATTTGATTGAAGGGCGGGAAGCGCTGAAGGAATTGCAGAGTGCCCTGAATGTTTTGCAATACCGCGGTTTTTCCTGCCTGTGTGAAGGCGTCCGCTTTACTCATAACCATGACCGCAATCTTTTATTGATTTGTTGTTGGATGTTTCGGCCATGGTCGGCCCCTACGCGTAGCGTGCCCATTGGACGTAAGTCTAGGTAGGGCGTGTAGAGGATGAAATGTCGGAAGAACCCTACGCAACTGTCAGAAAAACCTCTCTGTTCCCCTCTTGGAAAAATATCCGACGAAGTGCACATTGGAGGTCTGCTTAGCGATGTCTCACCACTGTGCTAGGGAATTGAAATTGAGAACGTAGAGATAACCATGTCCGACCACGATATTTTGAGTGACGCCGAGCGCGAAGCGCTCAGTGCCGTCATGCTGGAGCCTGACCTGCCGCCGCAACGGGTGCTGATCGTCGACGACGATAAAGATGCGCGTGAGCTGCTTTCAGAGATTCTTGCCCTCGACGGCATTCGTTGCCTGACCGCTGCCAGCGGTGAAACGGCACTCAAGATGTTGGACGAAAAGCCATCGATTGGCCTGGTCATCACCGATCTGCGGATGGGACATATCGATGGTCTGGACTTGATCCGCCAAGTGCGCAATTCGGTTCGGGCGGCGATGCCGGTCATCATCGTATCCGGCGACGCCGATGTGAAAGATGCCATCACCGCCATGCACTTGAGCGTGGTGGACTTCCTGCTCAAACCCATTGATTCCGGCAAGCTGTTGGCGCTGGTCAAGCATGAGCTGGGGATGGATGTGTGAATTGCTAAAAGATCGCAGCCTGCGGCAGCTCCTACAGGGAAACGCGAATCCCCTGTAGGAGCTGCCGCAGGCTGCGATCTTTTGATCTTGCTTGTCTAGTCCTGAAATAGGTTTACACCTGTTTCACCCCAACGCCCGATGCATCGCATCGGGCGTTTTGTATTTCAACGACAGGTGCGGACGCTCGCGGTTGTAGATCGATACCGACTCGCTCACCATTTTCTTCGCCTGCGTTAAATCCTGTGGTCGCTGGAGCAAAAGCTCCGTCTTCAATATCCCGTTGACCCGCTCTGCCAGGGCGTTTTGATAACAGTCGTAGCCGTCCGTCATCGAACACCTGATGCCGTGTTTTGCGTGCAGTTCCTGGTACATTCCCGAGCAATACTGGCTGCCTCTGTCCGAGTGATGAACCAGTGGCTGCTCCGTTCGACGGTGCTTCACCGCCCGGCGCAGCGCCTGCGCGACCGACTCGGTGTGCAGGCTTTCATGGACGTGATAGCCCACGATCTTTCGCGAAAAAGCATCCGTCACAAGGCTCAGATAGGCCACGCCTTCCTGAGTGGGCAGATAGGTGATGTCAGCCACCCAGACCTGTTCCGGGCCGCTGGGAACAACCTGTTCAGGCCCCGGTTTGAGCAGGTTCGGATGGCGTCGAAAGCGATGATGACTGTCGGTTGTCTTGTGATACGCCCGCTTACGGGCTACCAATAAACGCCGTTCGCGCAGAATCGAAAACAGGCGATCTCGCCCTACTTGCAGCTCAAGCAGCGGCTGACATTGCAGCAGGTAATGCAGCTTTCTAGTGCCCAACCGCGGCTGCCGCAGGCGCTTTTGCTGAACGAAATCGGCAACTTTCTGATCCAGAATCAGACGAGCAGCATCGGCGCGATTGCGTTTGTAGTAAGCCTGTCGGCTTATCCCCATGAACTGGCAAGCCCTGCTGATGCTCAGGTTTTGGATTCGTTTTTGCGCGAGGACTTGCCGGGACGCTTTTTTACGACAGAGAGACCGTAGTCATTTTTTAAGACGTCCACGACGGCCTCGAAAAACTGCGCTTTCTGATTGGACAGCGCCAACTGCTCTTCAAGCTCTTTGATGCGCTGCTCTGGCGTTAATGGTCGGTTTTTGTCGGGCATAGACCCCATCCTCGGCGAGCCAATGTAGGTGCCGGGGCTCCAATCTTGACGACCGTGCTTGCGTAACCATGTCAGAACGGTCGTTTTGCCTTGAATCCCGTAGCGCTCCTGAGCCTCTTTATAACTCAGCTCGCCTTTTTCGACCTGGTCGACGACCGACAATTTAAAGGTCAGCGTGTAGTCTCGCTGACTACGCCTTTTTGCGGATTCCATTACGTCCTCCTGAAAAACAGATCAGAAGGTGTAAACCTTATTCAGGACGGGACAGCTCCAACAAAAAAAGGCCCTGATCTTTCGATCAGGGCCTTTTTTTGTCCAGCGTCAGCGATCAGTTACAGGCCATTGGCAGCCTTGAACTCGCGACGACGACGGTGCAGTACCGGCTCGGTATAACCGTTCGGCTGCGTCGTGCCTTCGACCACCAGTTCGACCGCTGCCTGGAAGGCAATGTTGCTGTCGAAGTCTGGAGCCAGCGGGCGATACAGCGGGTCATTGGCGTTCTGACGGTCAACCACCGGCGCCATGCGCTTGAGGCTTTCCATCACTTGCTCTTCAGTGACGATACCGTGACGCAGCCAGTTGGCGATATGCTGGCTGGAGATACGCAGCGTTGCACGGTCTTCCATCAGGCCGACGTCGTTGATATCCGGCACTTTCGAACAGCCCACGCCTTGATCGATCCAGCGCACCACGTAGCCAAGAATGCCCTGGGCGTTGTTGTCCAGTTCGTTCTTGATCTGCTCTGCGGTCCAGCTCGGATTGACGGCCAGCGGGATGGTCAAAATGTCGTCCACCGAGGCGCGAGCACGTTTGGCCAGTTCGGCCTGACGGGCGAACACATCGACCTTGTGGTAATGCAGCGCGTGCAGCGCAGCAGCGGTCGGCGACGGAACCCAGGCAGTGTTGGCACCGGCCAGCGGGTGAGCGATTTTCTGTTCGAGCATCGCGGCCATCAGGTCGGGCATGGCCCACATGCCTTTACCGATCTGGGCACGACCCTGCAGGCCGGTGCTCAAACCGATATCGACGTTCCAGTTTTCGTACGCGCCGATCCACTTCTCGGCCTTCATGTCCGCCTTGCGCACCATCGGGCCGGCTTCCATGGAGGTATGGATTTCGTCGCCCGTGCGATCGAGGAAACCGGTGTTGATGAACACCACACGCTCGCTGGCAGCCTTGATGCAGGCCTTGAGGTTGATCGTGGTACGGCGTTCCTCGTCCATGATCCCGACTTTCAGGGTGTTGCGCGGCAGGTCGAGCACGTCTTCGATGCGACCGAACAGCTCATTGGTGAACGCGGCTTCTTCCGGGCCGTGCATCTTCGGCTTCACGATGTAGACCGAGCCAGTGCGGCTGTTCTTGCGCGAGTTGTGGCCGTTGAGGCTGTGGATGGCCGCGAGGCACGTCACCAGGCCGTCGAGAATACCTTCCGGCACTTCGTTGCCATCTTTGTCGAGGATCGCGTCGATGGTCATCAGGTGACCGACGTTGCGCACGAACAACAACGAACGACCGTGCAGGCTCAGTTCTTTACCGTTGACGCCGGTGTAGGTGCGGTCGGCGTTCATGGTGCGGGTAAAGGTCTGACCGCCCTTGGAGACTTCTTCCGACAGGTCGCCCTTCATCAGGCCGAGCCAGTTGCGGTAGATCACCACTTTGTCATCAGCATCGACGGCGGCGACAGAGTCTTCGCAGTCCATGATGGTGGTCAGCGCGGCTTCCATCAGAATGTCTTTGACGCCGGCAGCATCGGTCTGGCCGACCGGAGTGTTGGCATCGATCTGGATCTCGAAATGCAGGCCGTTGTTCTTCAGCAGGATCGCGGTCGGTGCGGCTGCATCGCCATGGAAGCCGATCAGCTGAGCATCGTTGCGCAGGCCGGTGTTACTGCCTCCTTTAAGGGCGACCACCAGTTTGCCGTCAACGATCTTGTAGCCGGTGGAATCGACATGAGAGCCCGCCGCCAATGGCGCCGCTTCGTCGAGGAAAGCGCGGGCGAAGGCAATCACCTTGTCGCCACGAACCTTGTTGTAGCCTTTGCCTTTTTCCGCGCCGTCAGCTTCGCTGATCGCGTCGGTGCCGTAGAGCGCGTCGTACAGCGAACCCCAGCGGGCGTTCGAAGCATTGAGCGCGAAACGGGCATTCATCACCGGCACCACGAGCTGTGGGCCGGCCATGCGGGCGATTTCGTCATCGACGTTTTGCGTCGTTGCCTGGAAATCGGCCGCTTCTGGCAGCAGATAACCGATGTCTTGCAAGAAGGCTTTATAAGCCACGGCGTCGTGCGCCTGGCCGGCACGGGATTGGTGCCAGCCGTCGATACGAGCCTGGAAATCATCGCGTTTGGCGAGTAGGGCTTTGTTCTTCGGCGCCAGGTCATGGATGACCTTGTCGGCACCGGCCCAGAACTTATCGGCGGTGAGGCCGGTACCGGGAATGGCTTCGTTGTTCACGAAGTCGAACAGGACTTTGGCGACCTGCAGGCCACCGACTTGAACGTGTTCAGTCATTGCTTGCCTCACTCTGCTCAGCTATTTCGCTTTTCAGCTCTTCAAATTAACAATGAAGCCTCTGGCTATTTAAACCACAAACCCCTTCCACCAGTACATGCCATTTCGGGCGGCTGGGATGGAACCGATCAACGGCGTTGAGGCCTTGCTGATAGGGCTTTCAGGGCTGCGACTGCGCCTATAGGCAGACATCGATCCAACGTTATGTAGTGCGCGCTGCGGCATACTACATGATGAATTGCGGTTGTGAAAATTAGACTAATTACGTCGTTCTGCGACCCTGTGACGCATTGCAGTCACGCCGGGGAACGGGATGTTCTCAAAAAACTATTGGATTGTTCCAGTTAAATATAAAAACTTGTACACGATTTGTTTTCGGCAGGCTTGTTGGCGGTGATCCAATCGCGAGCAAGCTCGCTCCTACAAAGGTCCGCGCAATCCCTGTGGGAGCGAGCCTGCTCGCGAAGGCGTCAGGAGATTCACCACAGGACCAACACGGAATCGCCCCTTGCCTATACTTGGTCTTCTATAACAAAAGTCATGACCAGAGGGCTGCGCCATGGACCACCTCGTACTCACTGTATTCGCACCGGACAAGCCTGGGCAGGTCGAGCGCATCGCCCAATGCATTGCCGAGCACGGCGGCAACTGGCTGGAAAGCCGCATGTCGCGCATGGCCGGACAGTTCGCCGGCATTCTTCGGGTGGGCGTGCCGGCCGAGGCCTACGACGAATTGGTCGATGCCCTGCAGGCGTTGTCCGCTCAAGGCATTCGTGTGCTGATCGCTGAAAGCGGCATCGAACAATCCTGCACCTGGAAGCCGATTGCCATGGAGTTGGTCGGCAATGATCGCCCGGGCATCGTGCGTGACATTACGCGTTTGCTCAGTGAGCAGGGGGTGAACCTGGAACGACTGGTGACCGAAGTACGGCCGGCGCCGATGAGCAGCGAGCCACTGTTTCACGCCGAAGCGATTCTTGCCGTGCCGCTGACCTTGTCACTCGACGTGCTGCAATCACGACTGGAAACCCTGGCAGACGACTTGATGGTGGAATTGGTGCTGCGCAGCGAACCCTGACAGGGTTATCCAAGTTATACGTGCACCTGCCTGTGGATAACCTGTAGAGACAGCCCGCCAGCCCACGCCGGCCGGGCTTCTTCAAGATCTGATCAAAAAACCATCAGTTTCAACAAGTTGCGCACAAACGCCGGGGATGACGTTGTGGATAACCTTGGGAGCGATGGTTGCAGGCCACGAGGGACGTGGCCTGTAGAGGTTTGTATGATTTTTGATCAGCTGCGGCGGCGCAGACTTATCCACGCATCGACGCTGTAAACCGCGAGACCGGCCCAGATAAAGATAAACGCCACCAAGGTGCTGGACGACAAGTGTTCGCCAAACAACAGCACGGCTTGCAACAGCACCAGCGTCGGCGCTATGTACTGGAGGAATCCAAGCGTGGTGTAGGGTAAATGCCGTGCTGCGGCGTTGAAACACACCAGCGGCACCAGCGTGACCGGGCCAGCGGCCACCAGCCACCAGGCTTCGGACGTGGTCCAGAATTCAGGTTGAGCGCTCGCTGCCGACGGGTTGAACAACAACCAGGCGACCGCAATCGGCACCAGCATCCAGGTTTCCACCACCAGGCCAGGCAACGCCTTGACCGGTGCCTGTTTGCGGATTAAGCCGTAGAAACCAAAGGATACCGCCAGCACCAGGGACACCCACGGCAAGCTGCCGACTTGCCACACTTGTTGCGCGACGCCAATCGCCGCCAGGGCAACCGCCAACCATTGCATGCGCCGCAGCCGTTCGCCGAGGATCACCATGCCCAGCAGCACGTTCACCAGCGGGTTGATGTAGTAACCGAGGCTGGCTTCGACCATGCGCCCGTTGTTGACCGACCAGACGTAGGTCAGCCAGTTGGCGGCGATCAGCGTGCCGCTCAAGGCCAGGATCGCCAAGCGTTTCGGGTTGTCACGCAACTCGCGCCACCAGCCCGGATGCTTCCAGACCATCAGCAGCAAGGCGCCGAACAGCGCGGACCAGAGCACGCGATGGATGATGATCTCCACGGCGGGCACGTTGGCGATGGCTTTGAAGTAAAGCGGGAACAATCCCCAGATGATGTAGGCACTCAGGCCCAGAATGTACCCGCGACGCAGGTTGGCAGCTTGCATGCAGAATCCTTGCTTAGGCAGCTAACAAAGAGGGGATTGTAGGGATATTTTGCGCGATGTGTTGATCCCTGTAGGAGCGAGCTTGCTCGCGATGGACGCGAACGATAACGCGTGCTGTCTCGAAAATGCGGCGACTTCTAATTCATCGCGAGCAAGCTCGCTCCTACAAGGGCGGCGTGGTGGTTAGAAGAGTTTCAGGGGTTCTTCGTTTAGCGCGGCCAATTGCTCACGCAGCGCCAACACCTGATCCCCCCAATACCGCTCCGTACCGAACCAGGGAAAACTGTGCGGGAACGCCGGGTCGTCCCAGCGGCGGGCCAGCCAGGCGCTGTAGTGCATCAGGCGCAACGCGCGCAGCGGCTCGATCAACGCCAATTCGCGCGGGTCGAAGTCATGAAACTCGTTGTAGCCGTCCATCAATTCCGACAACTGGCCGAGACATTCCTGACGATCACCCGCCAGCATCATCCAGATGTCTTGCACTGCCGGGCCCATGCGGCAGTCGTCGAGGTCGACGATGTGGAACATCTCGTCGCGGCACATCATGTTGCCGGGGTGGCAATCACCGTGCATGCGGATGTTCTGGTGTGGCGTGGCCTTGTAGACCTCTTCCACACGTTTGAGCAGGTCGCGTGCCACGGACTCGTAGGCCGGTAGCAGACTTTTGGGTACGAAATTGCCCTCAAGCAAGGTCGTCAGCGAGGCATGACCAAAATTATTCACGCCCAGCGCTTCACGGTGTTCGAACGGTTTGGTAGCGCCGACTGCGTGCAGGCGCCCGAGCAGCTGGCCCAGGCGATACAGCTGATCGAGATTGCCAGGCTCCGGCGCACGGCCACCACGGCGGGGAAACAGAGTGAAACGGAAACCGTTGTGTTCGTGCAGGCTCGCGCCGTTGTGGATCATCGGCGCGACGACGGGCACGTCGCATTCGGCGAGTTCGAAGGTGAATTGGTGCTCTTCGAGAATCGCTTCATTGGTCCAGCGCTGGGGGCGGTAGAACTTGGCAATCAGCGGCTCGGAGTCTTCGATGCCGACCTGGTAAACGCGGTTTTCGTAGCTGTTGAGTGCCAGAATGCGGGCATCGCTGAGAAAACCGATGCTTTCAACGGCATCGAGCACGAGGTCTGGGGTGAGGGTTGCAAACGGGTGGGCCATGCTGACTCCTGCGCGCAGCAGGCTGCCGCGTCCGGCCAAGCATGGTAGCGCAGACGGGGAGGTTTTAGTGGTTGGGCTTCATATGAGTGGTGTCTGGGCTGACGCTTTCGCGAGCAAGCCCGCTCCCACATTGGATCTTGGGTGTGCACAATCTGGGGCACACAGAAGATCCAATGTGGGAGCGGGCTTGCTCGCGAAGGGGCCTTATCAGGCGCCGACGATGCCACCATCATCACGCGTGATGGCCATCACCGAAGACCGCGGTTTGCCATTCGGCAAATGCTCAGGGAACGTTGAACCACCGTTTTCCCCCGGATGCTGAATTCCGACAAACAAGGTCTTCTGATCCGGCGAAAAACTGATCCCGGTAACTTCGCAGCCAATCGGCCCGACCATGAACCGGCGGATCTCCCCGGTCACCGGGTCGGCGCATAGCATCTGGTTATTGCCCATGCCCGCGAAGTCGCCGGCATTGCTCGCATCGCCATCGGTCAGAATCCATAACCGCCCAGCCTTGTCGAAGCCCAGGCCATCCGGGCTGTTGAACATGTTCTGCGGGGTGATGTTCGACGAACCGCCCTTCGGCGTGCCGGCATGGACGCCCGGGTTGCCGGCGACCACAAACAGGTCCCAGGCAAAGCTATTCGAGCCGTGATCGTCGCGGTCGGTGCGCCAGCGCAGGATCTGCCCGTAGATGTTTTTCTCGCGAGGGTTCGGCCCGCCTACCGGTTGACCGTCCTCTCCGCGTTTGGCGTTGTTGGTCAGCGTGCAATAGACCTGGCCATCCTTGGGGCTGACCACGATCCATTCCGGACGGTCCATGCGCGTGGCTTTCACCACGCTGGCCGCGAGGCGCGCGTGAATCAACACGTCGCCCTGATCGGCAAAACCGCTGCTGGCGTCGATGCCGTTTTTACCATGGGTCAGTTCGATCCACTCGCCCTGGCCTTTCGGGTGATCGGCATTGCTGTCGCCCGCGTCGAAGCGCGCCACGTACAAGGTGCCGTGGTCCAGCAGGTCACGGTTGGCCTTGGGGTTTTTGTGGTTGATCTTGTCGCGGCTGACGAACTTGTAGATAAATTCGCCGCGTTCGTCGTCGCCCATGTACACCACGGCGTGACCCTCACTGGTTTCGGTGAGGGCGGCGTTTTCATGTTTGAAACGACCCAGTGCCGTGCGTTTGACGGGCGTCGAGTGCGGGTCGAACGGATCGATTTCCACGACCCAGCCGTGGCGGTTGAGCTCGTTCGGGTTTGTCGCCAGGTCGAAGCGTGGGTCGTGCTGGTGCCAGTTGATCTCCTTGCTGGCCGCCACCGCGCCGTAGCGTTTCTGCGCGGCATCGAACGTTTGCTCGGCGTTGGTACTGCCGAAGCAGTCGGTGAAGTTCTCTTCGCACGTCAGGTAAGTGCCCCACGGGGTCTTACCGTTGGCGCAGTTCTGGAAGGTGCCGAGGACGTTCTCGCCGTGCGGGTCGGCGCTGGTTTTCAGCAAGGCGTGGCCGGCCGCCGGGCCGCTCAGCTTGATCGGTGCATTGCCGTGAATCCGGCGGTTGTAACGCGAGCCCTGGACGAATTGCCACTGACCGTTCTTGCGCTGCACTTCGATCACCGACACGCCTTCACAGGCCAATGCCTTGCGCACTTCCTTGGCCGACTGCGGCATGCCGCCGTGAGGGTAGAGGTAACGGTAATTGGTGTATTCGTTGTTGATTGCCATCAGCGCCCGGTCTTTTTCGCCCGGAAACTCGAACAGGCTCATGCCGTCGTTGTTGTCGCCGAACTGGACTTCCTGGTGTTCGGCGGTGCCGTTGCCACTCGGGTCGAATGCCGGGCCGTTTTTCTGCAGTGGCTGGCCCCAACTGATCAACACCGAGGAGGTGTAGCCCGGTGGCAGGCTGATGGCGTCGTGGGTGGCGGCGGGTATGCTGTCAAAACCCAACAGTTCACTGGTGCCTGCGCTGACACTGTCGGCCAGTACGCTTCGACTCAGCAGGTTGCCGCCGAGGAACATCGCTGCACCGCACAGGGCGCCGGCGCTGATGAAACCTCGACGGCTGAGGCCGACCATTTTCTCGAGGTCGGTGGATTGGTTGTCTTCTAATAGGCTCACATCAGGCTCCCTGCGGGTTTTTGCAGTCACCTTAGTGATGGTCGATGAAGGTTTTGTTTCAGTTGCCGCACACGATCCCTGTAGGAGCTGCCGAAGGCTGCGATCTTTTGATTTGTTTTTAAAAGCAAAGTCAAAAGATCGCAGCCTTCGGCAGCTCCTACACGGGTTGTGGAACGCCTGAGTTAGAGCGGTGTGCCAAGCAGAACGTTGGAGGGTGAGAACTGCACGAGTACCGGTTTATCAACGAGCAGGCCAAGGGTTCTCAAGTGCAGCGGCTCGGCCAGGGCGCAGAGTGTCTGGCCATTGGGCAGGCCGATGCGCACTTCACTGGGGCCGTCTTCTGCGTCGAGAATTTCTTCGATGATGCCCTTCAAACAATTGTTACCAGGTGTTGTCGGCTGATCGATGCCCAACAATTCAAGCCAGCCGGCTTTGATCAATGCAACCACTTCGGTGCCGGTTTCCAGTTCCAGCCGCAGCGTGCTGTCATGGGTGATCTGCGCGTCGATGCTCAAGCCTTCCGCCAATTCAAGGCGGATAAGGTCGTTGCGCCCTTGGGTATCGATGGCCAGGACCTTGCCGTGCAACTGGTTGCGCGCGCTGGTTCTGAGCATCAGCCGACCGAGCAGGTCGAGGTCGCTCGCGTCTTCCGCCGCGTCCAGCACCTGAGCCTGCAAGACTTGCAGCTTTTGATAGAGCCGCAATACACGCTCACCCTCGCTGGAGAGTTTGGCGCCACCGCCGCCCTTGCCGCCGACACTGCGCTCCACCAGCGGTTTCTGCGCCAGGTTGTTCAGCTCGTCGATAGCGTCCCAGGCCGCTTTGTAACTGAGGCCTGCGCTTTTCGCCGCGCGGGTAATCGAGCCTTGTTCGGCGATGTGTTGCAGCAACGCGATGCGCTGCGGGCGACGGACAATGTGCTGGGACAACAAGGTAGGCAAGGACATGGCGAGACGCTTTGGGCTGGGACAATGGGAGGACGTTGGCGGCTGGAGGCTTGGGAGTCAAGTCAGACCCTATCCTTGTGGGAGCGACGGTGCGACGATTCGACCTGCTCGCGAAGAGGCCATAACATTCAACTCCCATGTTGAATATTAAATCGCTTTCGCGAGCAGGCTCGCTCCCACCCGGAATACCACTAAGTCAGGTCACATCGCCGGGTTTGGGCGTGCGCGACAGGCAATACACGTCAACCCTTGCCGCGCCCGCGTCCATCAACAGTCGAGCCTGCGCCTGAGCCGTGGCGCCGGTGGTCAGCACGTCGTCGACCAGCGCCAGATGCCGGCCCTTGATGGACGCATCGGGTGCCAGGGCGAAGGCGTTGCGTAGGTTCTTTTTGCGCGCGTCGGCGTTCAGATCCTGTTGCGCGCTGGTGTCCTGAATCCTGCGCAGCAACGCTTCATCGCAAGGAATGTCGAGGCCGGCGCTCAGCCATCGGCCCAGCATTGCCGCCTGGTTGAAGCCCCGTTGGCGTAGACGCTTGGCGGCCAGCGGCACGGGAATCAACAGGTCAGGGCGTTCAAGGTCTTCATCGAAGCGATGTTGCAGGAACTGAGCGAGCAGTTCGGCGAGCAGGCGACCCAACGGCCACTTCGCGCTGTGCTTGAAGCGGGTGATCAAACCGTCTATCGGAAAGCTGTAGAGCCAGGGCGCGGCGACTCGTTCGAAGGCCGGCGGTTGCTTCAGGCATTGACCACAGGTCAGCCCCGAGGCGGGTAAGGGCAGGGCGCAGGTCTGGCAGTGGTCGCCTAGCCAGGGCAAGTCGGTTTCACAGGCCGTGCAAATGGGTAGGTCGCCGTCGGACGTTTCCGAACACAGTAAACAGAATTGATCATTGTTTAACCAGATGTAGACCGGTCCTACGCGTGGTGGTTGACAGCGCATCGCTCTTCCTTAAATATGCCGAACATCCGTGTAGCGGCTGTGGGTATTCCATTTCCGCAGCCGCAAGCCATGCATACAACAAGGAAACGCCCATGAGCGCCAGCACCACTGCAAACCTGCGTCATGACTGGTCTTTGGCCGAAGTCAAAGCACTCTTCGTTCAGCCATTCAACGACTTGTTGTTCCAGGCGCAAACGGTGCACCGCGCGCATTTCGATGCCAACCGGGTCCAGGTGTCGACACTGCTGTCGATCAAAACCGGCGCTTGCCCGGAAGATTGCAAATATTGTCCGCAGTCCGGTCACTACAACACCGGTCTGGAAAAAGAAAAACTGATGGAAGTGCAGAAGGTCCTCGAAGAGGCCGCTCGCGCCAAGGCCATCGGTTCGACCCGTTTCTGCATGGGCGCTGCCTGGAAGCACCCGTCGGCGAAAGACATGCCTTACGTGCTGGAAATGGTCAAAGGCGTGAAAGCCATGGGCCTGGAAACCTGCATGACCCTCGGTCGTCTCGACCAGGACCAGACCGTTGCGCTGGCCCAGGCTGGCCTCGATTACTACAACCACAACCTCGATACCTCGCCGGAGTTCTACGGCAGCATCATCACCACCCGCACCTACAGCGAGCGCCTGCAAACCCTGGCCTACGTGCGTGAGTCGGGGATGAAGATCTGCTCGGGCGGCATTCTGGGTATGGGTGAATCGCTGGATGACCGTGCCAATCTGCTGATCCAGCTGGCCAACCTGCCGGAGCATCCGGAGTCGGTGCCGATCAACATGCTGGTGAAAGTGGCCGGTACGCCGCTGGAAAACGCCGACGATATCGACCCGTTCGACTTCATCCGCATGCTCGCCGTCGCCCGCATCCTGATGCCGCAATCCCACGTGCGCCTGTCCGCTGGCCGCGAAGCCATGAACGAGCAGATGCAAGCGCTGGCCTTCTTTGCCGGCGCCAACTCGATTTTCTACGGCGACAAACTGCTGACCACCGCCAACCCGCAGGCTGACAAGGACATGCAACTGTTCGAGCGCTTGGGGATCCTGCCGGAGGCCCGCGAAGAGCACGCCGACGAAGTGCATCAAGCGGCCATCGAACAGGCGCTGGTTGAGCAGAAGAGCAGCGAGCAGTTTTATAACGCGGCTGTTTAACCACGCCCGGGCTTCTTCTGTAGGAGCTGCCGCAGGCTGCGATCTTTTGATTTTGTTTTTAAGGGCAAGATCAAAAGATCGCAGCCTGCGGCAGCTCCTACAGGGGGGGCGTGTTCCTTTCCTACTCGCGAGGCCTGCATGTCTTTCGATCTCGCCGCACGCCTTGCTGCTCGTCGTGCCGAACATCTCTACCGCCAGCGCCCATTACTCGAAAGCCCTCAAGGCCCGGAAGTGGTGGTCGACGGGCAACCGTTGCTGGCGTTCTGTAACAACGACTATCTGGGACTGGCCAATCACCCGCAAGTGATCGAAGCCTGGCGCGCCGGTGCGGCGCGTTGGGGAGTCGGCGGCGGCGCCTCGCACCTGGTCATCGGCCACAGCAGCCCGCATCACGCGCTGGAAGAAGCCCTGGCCGACCTGACCGGGCGCCCGCGTGCGTTATTGTTCACCACGGGGTACATGGCCAACCTTGGCGCGGTCACGGCACTGGTGGGGCAGGGCGACACGGTGCTGGAAGACCGGCTCAATCACGCGTCGTTGCTCGATGCCGGTCTGCTGTCCGGTGCGCGCTTCAATCGTTATTTGCACAACGATGCGCACAGCCTGGCCAAGCGCTTGGAGAAGGCCACCGGCAATACGCTGGTGGTCACCGACGGGGTGTTCAGCATGGACGGCGACCTCGCCGACCTGCCGGCGCTGGCTCGCGAAGCGAAAGCCAAAGGCGCGTGGCTGATGGTCGATGATGCTCACGGTTTCGGTCCGCTGGGCGCAAATGGCGGCGGAATTGTCGAGCATTTCGGTTTGAGTCAGGAAGACGTGCCGGTCCTGGTCGGCACCCTTGGCAAGGCGTTCGGCACCGCCGGCGCTTTCGTGGCCGGCAGCGAAGATCTGATTGAAAGCCTGATCCAGTTCGCCCGCCCCTACATTTACACCACAAGCCAGCCGCCGGCGCTGGCCTGCGCGACGCTGAAAAGCCTTGAACTGTTGCGCAGCGAACATTGGCGCCGTGAGCATCTGAAAACGTTGATTCGCCAGTTCCGTCAGGGCGCCGAGCAGATCGGGCTGGCGTTGATGGACAGCTTCACGCCGATCCAGCCGATCATGATTGGCGACGCCGGACGTGCCGTTCGACTGTCGCAGATGCTGCGCGAGCGCGGGCTGATGGTGACGGCGATCCGTCCGCCAACCGTGCCCGCCGGCAGCGCCCGCCTACGTGTGACCCTGACCGCCGCCCACAGCGAAGCGCAGGTGCAGCTATTGTTAAACGGACTGGCCGATTGTTTTGCACAACTGGGACCGGAGCCAAGCCATGCGTGATCGTCTGATTCTGCTACCCGGCTGGGGCCTCGGAATTTCGCCGCTGGAGCCTTTGGCAGCCGCGTTGCAGGGGCTGGATGAGCACCTGCGGGTCGAGATCGAACCGTTGCCAGAATTGGCGTCGAGCAATCTTGAAGAATGGCTCGATGAGCTGGATTCGACCTTGCCTCAGGATGCCTGGCTCGGTGGCTGGTCCCTGGGTGGCATGCTCGCCTCCGAGTTGGCGGCCCGGCGCGGCGATCGTTGCTGCGGCTTGCTGACCCTGGCGAGCAACCCTTCTTTTGTCGCCCATGAGCAATGGCCGAGCGCGATGCCCGGTGAGATCTTCGATGCGTTTCTTGCGGGCTGTAATGCTGATCCGCGCATGACGTTGAAACGCTTCTCGCTGCTCTGCGCTCAAGGCGCCGAAGACCCGCGCGGGTTGTCGCGGCTGTTGCTCGGTGGCGCGCCACACACGGCAACAGAGGTGCTGATGAGTGGCCTGGAGTTGCTCGCCCAACTGGACACCCGCGAGGCATTGCAAGCATTCCGCGGACCGCAATTACATTTGTTCGCCGGTCTCGACGGACTGGTTCCGGCCGAAGCGGCGGGGGACCTGCTGACGTTGCTGCCGGATATCGAAATCGGTCTGATTGAACAGGCCAGTCACGCATTTCTTCTGGAAGACCCCCACGGTGTGGCGGGGGCGATTCAGGCCTTTTTGCACGAGTCCGGTGATGACTGATCTATCCCTTCCCAACCTGCCCGGCGGTTTGCCTGACAAACGCCAGGTGGCAGCGTCCTTTTCCCGCGCGGCGGCGAGCTACGACAGCGTGGCCGAGTTGCAGCGTGATGTTGGCCGCCAATTGTCGAACCGTTTGCCGGAAGAATTTGTGCCGGGTCGTTGGCTGGACCTGGGCTGCGGCACCGGGTATTTCAGTCGTGCGCTAGGTGAGCGGTTTCCGACCGGTCATGGGGTGGCGCTGGACATTGCTGAAGGCATGCTCAATCACGCCCGCCCATTGGGCGGCGCCACGCATTTCATCGCCGGCGATGCCGAGCGTTTGCCATTGCAGGATTCGACCTGCGACCTGATCTTCTCCAGCCTCGCTGTGCAATGGTGCGCGGACTTTGCCTCGGTGCTCAGTGAGGCGCATCGGGTGCTGAAACCGGGCGGTATTTTTGCGTTTGCTAGTCTGTGCGTGGGCACCTTGTTTGAGCTGCGTGACAGCTGGCGTCAGGTGGACGGCATGGTGCACGTCAACCGCTTCCGCGAGTTCGGCGTTTATCAACAGTTGTGCGCGGCCAGCGGTTTAAACGTCGTCAGTCTGGAGAACCGTCCTCATGTGTTGCACTACCCGGATGTACGCAGCTTGACCCATGAACTCAAAGCGTTGGGTGCCCATAACCTGAACCCCGGTCGGCCGGGTGGTTTGACCGGCAGGGCACGCATCCTCGGTTTGATCGAGGCTTATGAGCAGTTTCGTCAGGCCAAAGGTCTGCCGGCGACTTATCAAGTGGTCTACGCCGTTTTGGAGAAACCCTTATGAGCGCAGCCTATTTCATCACCGGCACTGACACTGATGTCGGCAAAACGACGATCGCCGCCGGCCTGCTGCATGCCGCGCGGTTGGCAGGCATGAGCACGGCGGCGGGCAAGCCGGTCGCTTCTGGCTGCGAGGTGACGCCCAAGGGCTTGCGTAACGCTGATGCGTTGGCGTTGTTGGCAGAATGCTCGGTGCCGTTGACGTATGCACAGGTCAATCCGGTGGCGTTCGAACCTGCCATCGCTCCGCATCTGGCGGCGCGGGAGGCGGGCGTGGCATTGACGGTGCAATCACTGTTGACCCCGATGCTGCAACTTCTGGATATGCAGGCCGACTTTACCTTGATCGAAGGCGCGGGTGGCTGGCGCGTGCCGTTGGCGGATCAAGACAACCTGTCGGACCTGGCGATGGCGCTGGATCTGCCGGTGATTTTGGTGGTCGGCGTGCGCTTGGGTTGCATCAACCATGCGTTGCTGACCGCCGAGGCGATTGCTCAGGACGGTTTGCAGTTGGCGGGTTGGGTGGCGAACATTATCGATCCGAAGACTTCACGCCTGGAAGAGAACCTCGCGACGCTCGCCGAGCGAATTCCCGCACCGTGTCTGGGACGCGTACCGAAACTCAAACTGGTGACGGCTGAAGCGGTCGCCGAACATCTGCAACTGGATCTGCTGGACTAGGGTTTTAACTATGGCAAGGCACTGTGCCATTAGTGTTTTTGTCGAGCCTTTTGCTGGCGTGTCTGGTTCAATGGCCGCTGTTGATCCTTCTTAAGGACGAGTTTTCCCATGGAAATCTCAGGAAGCACCGCTTTTTATGCCGGTCTGAGCACTATTCAGACAGGACAGAACCGAGTCGATCAAGCCGCTGGCCAGATCGCCAATACGACGGTTGAGCGCTCAGTGACCAGCCAGTCTTCCGAGGCCCAGGTTGATCGCCTGCGTTCGGTTGATCGCAGCCAGCAGTCGGACCTGACCAGCAATGTGGTCGAGATGGCCCAGGGCAAATTTCAAGTTGAGGCCGGGGTAAAAGTCGCCAAGGCTTCCGATGAAGTGCTCGGCACGTTGATTGATACCTTCGCCTGATCCTTGCTGACATCGCACCTAAAATGCCGCGACCATTCGCGGCATTTTTTTGCCTAAGTCCTTCTCCCGGCTCTAATCTTTCCTGCACCGTCTGTGACTCCGTCAACGGCGGGGAACGGCTGTGGGCGCTGTATTCCCATGACATGATGACGAACGGAAAAAGATCGGCGCTTGACAAGATTTAGGCGTAAACGTATGTTTCAAACAACTGTTTGACCGCACAACAAATCATCGCGGTTGTTTATTCCCGGTTACATCAGCAGAGGTTTATCGCTATGCCTGACTACAAGGCCCCCTTGCGTGATATTCGCTTCGTTCGTGACGAACTGCTCGGCTACGAAGCGCACTATCAGAGCCTTCCGGCTTGCCAGGACGCAACTCCAGACATGGTTGACGCCATTCTCGAAGAAGGCGCCAAATTTTGTGAGCAGGTACTGGCTCCGCTGAACCGCGTGGGTGACATCGAAGGGTGCACCTGGAGCGAGTCCGGCGTTAAAACCCCGACGGGTTTCAAAGAAGCCTACAAACAGTTCGTCGAAGGCGGCTGGCCAAGCCTGGCTCACGACGTAGAGCACGGCGGCCAAGGCCTGCCGGAGTCTCTGGGGCTGGCGGTCAGCGAAATGGTTGGCGAAGCCAACTGGTCGTGGGGCATGTACCCAGGCCTGTCCCATGGCGCGATGAACACCATCTCCGAGCACGGCACGCCTGAGCAACAAGAGGCTTACCTGACTAAACTGGTTTCCGGCGAATGGACCGGCACCATGTGCCTGACCGAACCGCACTGCGGCACCGACCTGGGCATGCTGCGCACCAAGGCCGAACCTCAGGCTGACGGCTCCTACAAAGTCTCCGGCACCAAGATCTTCATCTCGGCCGGTGAACACGACATGGCCGACAACATCGTCCACATCGTGCTGGCGCGTCTGCCGGATGCACCGGCGGGCACCAAAGGTATTTCGCTGTTCATCGTTCCGAAGTTCTTGCCCAACGCTGACGGTTCGATCGGCGCCCGCAACGCGGTGACCTGCGGTTCCCTGGAACACAAAATGGGCATCCACGGTAACGCCACCTGCGTGATGAACTTCGATGCAGCCACCGGTTTCCTGATCGGCCCGGCGAACAAAGGCCTGAACTGCATGTTCACCTTTATGAACACCGCTCGCCTGGGCACCGCGTTGCAAGGTCTGGCGCACGCCGAGATCGGCTTCCAGGGCGGCCTGAAATACGCTCGTGATCGTCTGCAAATGCGTTCGCTGACTGGCCCGAAAGCGCCGGAAAAAGCCGCTGACCCGATCATCGTTCACCCCGACGTACGTCGTATGTTGTTGACCATGAAAGCGTTCGCCGAAGGCAACCGCGCGATGGTTTACTTCACCGCCAAGCAAGTCGATATCGTCAAATATGGCGTGGACGAAGAAGAGAAGAAGAAGGCCGACGCACTGCTGGCGTTCATGACGCCAATCGCCAAAGCGTTCATGACCGAAGTCGGCTTCGAGTCCGCCAACCACGGCGTGCAAATCTACGGCGGCCACGGCTTCATCGCCGAGTGGGGCATGGAGCAGAACGTTCGCGACAGCCGCATTTCGATGCTGTACGAAGGCACCACTGGCATTCAGGCACTCGACCTGCTGGGCCGTAAAGTGCTGATGACTCAAGGCGAAGCGCTGAAAGGCTTCACCAAGATCGTCCATAAGTTCTGCCAGACCAACGAAGGCAACGAAGCGGTCAAAGAGTTCGTCGAGCCTCTGGCTGCGCTGAACAAAGAGTGGGGCGAGCTGACCATGAAGGTCGGTATGGCCGCCATGAAAGACCGCGAAGAAGTCGGTGCGGCCTCGGTGGACTACCTGATGTACTCCGGTTACGCCTGCCTGGCCTACTTCTGGGCTGACATGGCGCGCCTGGCGGCCGAGAAACTAGCTGCCGGCACAACCGAAGAGGCGTTCTACACCGCCAAGTTGCAGACGGCGCGCTTCTACTTCCAGCGCATCCTGCCGCGTACTCGCACTCATGTTGTCACCATGCTGTCAGGCGCTAACAACCTGATGGACATGAAAGAAGAGAACTTCTCGCTGGGCTACTAAGCCTTAACGCAGTTCTTCAAAGAAACCGCTGCTCCTTCGGGAGTGGCGGTTTTTTTTTGCCTTGAACTTGAAACCCCCACTACTGGGGCTCCTTCCCCAGTAAAAACGGTGTCAAGGCACACGCAACGACGCATTGACAGGGCCAGCGCCTGACGGAAGGCCCTATTAACGGTCTGGCAGATTAATTGCAAAACACTTGATAACCGACAGCAAAGCGGAATCTTGTGCTGTTTAATATCAGGGGGAAGCGCATGAACACCTCTCAAATTGTTCGTTTGGCCTGCCTGTTCGTGCTGTCTGTCCAGAGTGCGCTTGGCGCTACGGCTCCAGCGATTAATGTCCCCGCGCTGGACGTACCCGCGTTGCAATCACTGCGCGGCATGACACCGCCGGACCCTTCGGGAACCGAAGGCGGGCGCAAAGTCGACCTGATGACCGACTACGTCCTCAACCGCGGGGCGGCGATTCTGTTGGGCAAGGCGCTGTTCTGGGACATGGAGGTCGGCAGTGACAGCGCCACCGCCTGTGCGTCTTGTCACTTTCACGCGGGCGTCGATCACCGCATCACCAACCAGATCAACCCCGGCCAGGCTCACACTAACGCGAACGTCGCGTCGATCTTCAACAAACCCTTTGTAGCGTCGGATATTCCGGGCGATGTCGCTTCCTACGCGACCCTGTCAGGCGGCAAGGGCGGCCCGAATTACACGCTCAAGAAAACCGACTTTCCAACCCACGTGCTGGCGGATCCGCTGAATCGCAATTCACCCATCCTCTATTCGACGGACGATGTGATCGGCTCGCAAGGCGTGTTCGACGCCAACTTCGTCAAACCGAATCAACCGCGCTTCGACAAGTGCACGCAGCAGCCGGACGGCATCTTTCAGGTGGGCGGCATCAATGTCCGTCGCAGTACCGGGCGTAACGCGCCGTCGGTGATCAATGCAGCGTTCAACGTGCGCAACTTCTGGGATGGCCGGGCCAATAACGTTTTTAACGGTTTCTCCCCGTTCGGTAATCGAGATCCTGACGCCGGGATCTTTGTGACCAGCGATCGCAGTGGCGTTGCGGTGAAGGTGAAACTGGCACTCAACAATGCTTCTGCCGCCTCGCAGGCTGTGGGGCCACCGGGCAGCGCAGTCGAAATGTCTTGCGGCGGGCGGACCTTCGCCGACATTGGTCGACGTATGCTCGACACATTGATGCTCAAGCAGCAGCGGATTTCATCCACCGATTCGGTCCTTGGCCCGGTTTCCGGTGCGCGTCGACCCACCTATCGTGAACTGATCAAGGCAGCCTTCCAGCCTCGGCTGTGGAACGCCACGCAGCAGGTCTCGCTGGGCGGCGCACCGTATAGCCAGATCGAGGCCAACTTTCCGCTGTTCTTCGGGCTGGCGATTCAGATGTACGAAGCCACGCTGATCTCGGATCAGGCACCGCTGGATGCCTATTTGCAGGGAGATCATTCGGCCATGAATGATCAACAGGTACAGGGCATGAATCTGTTCCTCGGCAAGGGCAAGTGTGTCAGTTGCCACGGTGGGGCCGAGTTGACCAACGCTGGCAGCCGTTTGCTGTTTCATCCTCGCGAGCGCATCGAACGAATGGTGATGGCCGACAACCTGACCACGCTCTACGACAATGGCTTTTACAACACAGGTGTGCGCCCGACGTCGGAGGATTTGGCGCTGGGTGGGGCGGACGCGTGGGGCAATCCGCTGTCCTTCACCCGTCAATACAACACCGCACTGAAAGGCGGCAAAGTACCTGACCCGCTGGACGTTGACGTGTGCACGTTTGAAGCCCCCTTGAGCGCGGCGATTCCCTGTGACGCTACGCTCACACCCAATGTCGGTTTCCGTGATGCGGTCGATGGTGCCTTCAAGACACCGACGTTGCGTAACATCGCGTTGACCGGGCCCTATTTCCACAATGGCAGCCGGGCGACACTCAAGCAGGTCATGGAGTTTTACAACCGCGGCGGTGACCGGCGCGGCGAGGATGCGAACAACACCAGTGGATTCGAACACCCTGCCGTGAATCAGCACAATACCTCCAACCTCGATCCGGACATGACCGCCCTGAACCTCACCCCTGATGAAATGGATGCGCTGGTCAAATTCATGGAAGTCGGGTTGACCGATCCGCGAGTCGCGTGGGAGCAAGCACCGTTCGATCATCCATCGCTGGTCCTGCCACAAGGTCACGTCGGTGACGAAAACGCCGTCACGCAACGGCCTGCCAGCCCCAAGATAACGACCCGGCAGGCGCTGGATGCACCTTTGGCGCTCAAACCCACTGGTGCCGAAGGCCGCAGCCTCAGCGAGGGGCCTTTGCAGCCGTTCTATAACGACCTTTGAGGGCGTAATCGGAGTCCATATTGGCGTTACTGGCTGCACCGGTTGCAGTCAGTAACGCGCTCGATAAAAAAATCTGGCAAATCATTCAGAAAATCAGCCAATCGGCCGCTAAAGTGAGGGCACAATGCCATCTATTGCTATGACGGTCGGAGCTCTACCCCTTGCCGCGTTCTTCTGCTGTACGTTTCAGTCATTTTTTGCCCTCATTACTGTTGTTGCTCGCGGGGCTTGCGGCTGCGTACGTGAAAGATCTCAACGTCTTCTTCACCTCGCTGTTCAACGTGCTGCCCACCCTGGTCCTGCTGCTCGGCGGTGCTTACTGCGCGGTTTACCGACGTCAGCGTGAACTGTTTCTGATGGTGACGGTGTACATCGCCTACTTTCTGCTCGACACCCAGACCGACTACTACCGCGACAACGGCAAGGTGCGTGACGACGCCGCCGTGGTGTTTCATTTGTGTTGCCTGTTACTGCCGCTGCTGTTTGGCATATTCGCCGCCTGGCAGGAGCGTACCCATCTGTTTCAGGACATGGTGGCGCGTTTCGCCGTGTTGCTGGCGATCGGCAGCGTTACGCTGGGGCTGGAGCAAAGTTACCCACATGCGCTGTTGATGTGGTTGTCGGAGATCCGTTGGCCCGCCTTGCACGGCGCCTGGATGAACTTGATCCAGTTGTCTTACCCGGTATTCATTGCCTCGTTCGTATTGTTGAGCTGGCAATACTGGCGTAACCCAAGGCCTCTGCACGCTGCGCAATGGGTGGGCCTGCTCGGTTTATTCTGGATGTTACCGAAAACCTTCATCTTGCCGTTCACGCTGAACATCATGTGCAGCCAAGTGATGCTGATGATCGCCGCTGCCGTGGCCCATGAGGCTTATCAAATGGCCTTCCGCGATGAACTCACCGGCCTTCCTGGCCGCCGCGCCTTGAACGAGCGCATGCAGCGGCTAGGGCGCAATTACGTGCTGGCCATGAGCGACGTCGACCACTTCAAGAAATTCAACGACACCCACGGTCACGATGTTGGCGACCAAGTGCTGCGACTGGTTGCCAGCAAACTGTCGAAAATCGGTGGGGGCGGTAGGGCGTATCGCTACGGCGGTGAGGAATTTGCGCTGGTGTTCGCGGGCAAAACCCTTGAAGAGTGCATGCCGCACCTGGAAGTCATCCGTGAGTCCATCGCCACCTACAACATTCAACTGCGCAATCAGGACAACCGTCCTCAGGATGATCAACAGGGGCGCCAGCGCCGCACGGGTTCAGGTGCCTCAAGCGTGTCGGTGACCGTCAGCATCGGTGTTGCCGAGCGCGTGGAGCAGCGTACCCCCGAAAAAGTGCTGAAGTCCGCGGACGAGGCGCTCTACAGCGCGAAGGGCGCCGGGCGAAACTGTGTGGTGGCCTTCGGTCAGACCCGTCGTGGCGCGGTGCGTATGGATGCCGCTGCGGGTTGAGTAATGATGGCGCATTCAGCGTCTGGACTGTGATTGTGGGGCACGGTCGACGGCAGTAGGTTTGAGCAATCTGCTGCCGGAGAAATGACCATGCCTGAGTACAAAGCCCCCCTGCGCGACATGCACTTTCTGATCGACCATGTCTTCGATTTCCATAGCAACTACGCCGCGCTGGGCGCCACTGACGCCAGTCCGGACATGGTCAACGCGATCCTCGAAGAAGGCGCGAAGTTCTGTGAGAACGTTCTCGCGCCGTTAAATCGCAGCTGCGACGAAGAAGGCTGCCATTTCGACAATGGCGTGGTCACCACGCCGACAGGTTTCAAGCAGGCATTTGCACACTACGTTGAAGGTGGCTGGCACGGTCTGGCGGCCGACCCGGTTTACGGCGGCCAGGGTTTGCCGAGTTCACTGGGGCTGGTCATCAGCGAGATGATCGGTTCCAGCAACACCTCTTGGGGCATGTACCCCGGACTGACCCACGGTGCGATGTCGGCGATCCATGCCCACGGCACCGAAGCGCAAAAGCAGACGTACCTGAGCAAACTCACCGCCGGCCAATGGACCGGCACCATGTGCCTGACCGAAGCCCATTGCGGCACCGACCTGGGCATCATCAAGACCCGCGCCGTGCCTGAGGGGGATGGCAGTTACGCGATCTCCGGCAGCAAGATTTTCATCTCGGCCGGCGAGCACGACCTGAGCGACAACATCATTCACCTGGTGCTGGCGAAACTGCCGGATGCTCCGGCCGGCACCAAGGGCATTTCGCTGTTCATCGTTCCCAAGTTCCTACCCGATGCCGAGGGTGAAGCGGGTGAGCGTAACGGTGTTTCCTGTGGCTCCATCGAACACAAGATGGGCATCAAGGCGTCGGCCACCTGTGTGCTGAACTTTGACGAGGCCAAGGGTTTCCTGATCGGTGAGCCGAACAAGGGCCTGAACTGCATGTTCACCATGATGAACCACGCACGCCTGGGCACCGGCATGCAGGGAATGTGTTTGGGGGAGGCGAGTTTTCAGGGCGCGATCAAGTACGCCAATGACCGGCTGCAGATGCGTTCGCTGACCGGCCCGAAAGCGCCGGAGAAAGCCGCCGATCCGATCATCGTTCACCCTGATGTGCGCCGGATGTTGTTGACCATGAAGGCCTTCAATGAGGGCAACCGCGCACTCACCTATTTCACTGCGCAACTGTTGGACGTGGCACATCTGAGCCCGGATGAGTCGGCGCGTCAGGACGCTGAAGACCTGCTGGCGTTCCTGACGCCGATCTGCAAAGCCTTCATGACCGACACCGGGCTGGAAGTGACCAACCACGGCATGCAAGTGTTTGGTGGTCACGGGTTCATTCGTGAATGGGGCATGGAGCAGTTGGTTCGCGACTGCCGGATCGCCCCGATCTACGAAGGCACCAACGGGATTCAGGCACTGGATCTGCTGGGGCGAAAGGTGCTCGGTAGCCAGGGCAAACTGCTGCGCGGCTTTACCAAAATCGTCCACAGGTTCTGCGCGGCAAACGCCGGGCATCCGCAACTCGCCAGTTATGTAGCGCAGCTCAACGACCTGAATCGACAGTGGGGCGAGTTGACCACGCAGGTCGGCATGGCAGCGATGAAAAATCCGGACGAAGTCGGCGCGGCGTCGGTGGATTACTTGATGTACAGCGGCTACATCATCCTCGGCTACTTGTGGCTGCGCATGGCGCTGGTGGCTCAGGCGCAGCTCGATTCGGGCAGTGGTGATGCCGATTTCTGCCGAGGCAAACTGGCAACCTGCGAGTTTTACTTCAAGCGTCTTTTGCCGCGCACCACCGCTCATCGGGCGGCTGTCGAGGCGGGTAGCGATTGCCTGATGAAGCTGCCAGCGGAGCTGTTTGCGCTTTAGTCTTTTAAAACCAGTCACAAAGAAGCCCGCCTGACTGCGGGCTTTTTTTATGACTGAATAGTCAGTGACTAAAGTTTACAAAATGGTCATGGGTTGACCCTATGTGTCGTAAAAGTTGTTGGGGTACACTCCGGCCCAACGAAAGCACCATTCCTACGAATCACCTGTTTAGATCTTACGAGGTTTGCCATGGCTGACTACAAAGCGCCCCTGCGCGATATGCGCTTCGTCCTCAATGAAGTTTTCGAGGTCGCCAAACTCTGGGCCGAGTTGCCGGCACTGGCGGATACCGTTGACGCGGAAACCGTTGAAGCCATTCTTGAGGAGGCCGGCAAGGTCACCAGCAAAAGCATCGCGCCCCTGAGCCGTGCAGCTGACGAAGAAGGTTGCCACTGGGCGGACGGTGCGGTCACCACGCCGGCAGGTTTCCCACAGGCTTATCAGACTTACGCTGAAGGCGGTTGGGTCGGTGTCGGTGGCGATCCGACCTATGGCGGCATGGGCATGCCCAAGGCTGTTTCGGCCCAGGTCGAAGAAATGGTCAACTCCGCCAGCCTGTCGTTCGGTTTGTACCCGATGCTGACCGCGGGCGCCTGCCTGTCGATCAATGCCCACGCCAGCGAAGCGCTGAAAGCGGCGTACCTGCCGAACATGTACGCCGGTGTCTGGGCCGGCTCCATGTGCCTGACCGAGCCGCACGCCGGTACAGACCTGGGGATCATCCGCACCAAGGCCGAACCTCAGGCCGACGGTTCTTACAAAGTCAGCGGCACCAAGATCTTCATCACCGGCGGCGAACACGACCTGACCGAGAACATCATTCACCTGGTACTGGCCAAACTGCCGGACGCGCCGGCGGGGCCAAAAGGCATTTCGCTGTTCCTGGTGCCGAAGTTCATGGTCAATGCCGATGGCAGCCTGGGTGCACGTAACCCGGCGAACTGCGGTTCGATCGAACACAAGATGGGTATCCAGGCGTCCGCGACCTGCGTGATGAACTTCGACGAAGCGGTGGGTTATCTGGTCGGCGAGCCGAACAAAGGCCTGGCCGCGATGTTCACCATGATGAACTACGAGCGTCTTGGGGTTGGTATTCAAGGCCTGGCCAGTGGCGAGCGCTCGTACCAGAACGCCGTTGAATACGCGCGTGACCGTCTGCAAAGCCGTTCGCCGACTGGCGCGCAGAACAAAGACAAAGTCGCTGACCCGATCATCGTCCACCCGGACGTGCGTCGCATGCTGCTGACCATGAAGGCCTCGAACGAAGGCGGCCGAGCCTTCTCGACGTACGTGGCCATGCAACTCGACACGGCCAAGTTCAGCGAAGACGCCACCACCCGCAAACGCGCGGAAGATCTGGTGGCCTTGCTGACCCCGGTGGCCAAGGCGTTCCTGACCGACCTCGGTCTGGAAACCACGATTCACGGCCAGCAGGTGTTCGGCGGCCACGGTTACATCCGTGAGTGGGGCCAAGAGCAACTGGTGCGCGATGTGCGCATCACGCAGATCTACGAAGGCACCAACGGCATTCAGGCGCTGGACCTGGTCGGACGCAAGATCGTCGGCACCGGCGGGGCGTTCTATAACCTGTTTGCTGACGAGATTCGTCATTTCACCGCGACTGCCAGCGCTGATTTGGCCGAGTTCACCAAACCGCTGAACAATGCCGTGACCACACTCGACGAATTGACCGCGTGGTTGCTGGACAAGGCGAAAAACAATCCGAACGAAATCGGCGCGGCCTCGGTCGAGTACCTGCAAACCTTCGGTTATGTGGCTTACGCCTACATGTGGGCATTGATGGCCAAGGCGGCCTTGGGCAAAGAAGCACAGGACGATTTCTACGCGAGCAAGTTGGGCACGGCACGGTTCTATTTCGCCCGCCTGCTGCCGCGCATTCACTCGTTGAGTGCGTCGGTGAAGGCCGGTAGCGAGTCGCTGTTCCTGCTGGACGCTGCACAGTTCTGACAACGTAACGTTATGTAAGCATTCTCCTACATAACGTACTGCTGTTCTCCCATAGAAGCAGATTGGATCCACGGCTAATCTACTGCTCATGGATGTCGCGCAGGAAGCGCAAAGCAACAACACGGACACGTAGGATTCTGCCAGGACGGCGGAGTGAAATGGATGTCAGGGAAACAGTCTGCAAAGCCCCGCTTCGGCGGGGTTTTCTTTTGCCTGCAGAAAAGTGGCCGGGCTCAGCCCATCAAGGGTTTTCGAGCCTCATCCGGTCCGTTCATCACTTCTTCCAACAGCGTGCGCAATAAGGCCAGCGAGGCTTGTTGTCGCTGCACATCGCGACACACCAATCCGACTTTGAGCGGTACCCGTGGCTCGGTCAGCGGTTTCCACAGCAGTTCGTGGGTGTCGAGGGTCTTTTGCGAGCGCCCGGGCAGCACCGTGGCGAGTCGAGTGTGAGGCAGACTGTCGAGAATCCCCGCCATGTTGTTCAGTTCCGCCTGAACGTGTGGGCGTCGACCCAGATTGGCCAGTTGTGCCTGCCAGATCTGCCGCACCTGAAACTCCTCACCCAGCAGCAACATCGGCAGTTCGGCGGCCTGGCTCATCGAGACTTTCTTGAATTCGCGTAACGGGTGGTCTGCCGGGATGACCAGCGTCAACTCATCCTCGTACAGCATCACGCCGTGCAACCCCGGCTGCCGCGGCGGCAGATAGCTGATGCCGATGTCGAGCGAGCCATTGAGCAGGCGCCGTTCGATTTCCAGCCCCGACAATTCGTAGATTTGCACCACCAGATGCGGTTGCGCCTTGCGCACCCGTTCGAGCATCTGCGGCACCAGGCTGCTGTGGACGGTCTGCAATACACCGATGGCCAGCGTGCGCAGCGCCTGTCCCTTGAAATTGCCAAGGGCTTCCCGCGCCCGTTGCAGACCGTCGAGCAATGGCAGGGCATGGTCGTACAGCGTGTGGGCCGCCAGTGTTGGCAGCAGGCGTTTGCTGCTGCGCTCGAACAGACTGACATCGAGGTTCTGTTCAAGGTGACGAATCTGTTGCGACAACGCCGGTTGGGAGATCGAAAGTCGCTCGGCAGCCCGGCCTACATGGCCTTCCTCGTAGACCGCGACGAAATAACGCAGTTGCTTGAAATCCATAAGTAACACTTATCGAAAATGCTGAAAAATCGAAATGGCTGAACGCCTCGCCTGAGCCTAGTCTAACCGCATTCACAAGGCTTACAGGGCCACAGAACGCTATGAATACCGTTTACGTCGGTGGTGTTTACATAGGTAAGGCAAAAAACCTCAGGCGAGGTGTTTTCAATTGAATCTGTTCAGTTTGCGTCGCAATCCACCCAGTCTTGATGACCTGTTCGTGGACCCTACTCAGGCGTCCTGGGGCGATAACCTTAGCAGCGAGTGCCTGATGCCCAGTGTTGAGCGGCCGAAACACATTTTTGTACGTGGCCAAGGCTCCTGGTTGTGGGACAGCGACGATCGCGCTTATCTGGATTTTTCCCAGGGTAGCGGGGCCAATAGCCTTGGACACAGCCCCTCGGTACTGGTCAACGCCATCACGGCGCAGGCGCATTCGCTGATCAATCCCGGCTTCGGCGTACATAACCGCGGCATGCTCAACCTCGCTGAACGTCTGTGCGCAAGCACCGGCAGTGACCAGGCGTACCTGCTCAACAGCGGCAGTGAAGCCTGTGAGGCGGCGATCAAGCTGGCGCGTAAATGGGGTCAACGACATCGCGGCGGCGCTTCGCGGATTATCGTTGCCAGCAAGGGCTGCCATGGTCGTAGTCCGGGGGTGATTTCGACGCCGGACTTCCACCACGTGCCATTCAATGATCTTCGCGCATTGCATGCGGCCGTCGACGCCCAGACCGTCGCGATCATGCTCGAACCCATCCAGAGCTACGCCGGTGTAATCCCCGCCACCGAACATTACCTCAAGGGTGTCGAACGCCTGTGTCGTGAGCTGGGTATCCTGCTGATCTTCGACGAAGTGCAAACCGGCATGGGGCGTTGTGGCACGTTGCTCGCCGAACAGTCCTACGGCGTTCGGGCAGACATTATTGCCCTTGGCAAAGGGCTCGGCGGTGGCGTGCCATTGGCCGCGTTGCTGGCGCGGGGCAAGGCCTGCTGTTTCGACGTCGGCGAAATGATGGGCACCCATCATGGCAATGCATTGATGACGGCGGCGGGGCTTGCCGTGTTCGACAGCGTTCAGGACAAGGGTTTTCTCGACCATGTTAAGGACACCGGTCAGCACCTGCGCGAAGGCCTGGAGCGTTTGTCCAATCGATACGGTCACGGCGAATTACGCGGGCAAGGACTGCTCTGGGGACTGACACTGTCTGAAGATTCGTCTGACGCCGTCGTAAAAGCGGCGTTGTACGAAGGCTTGCTGCTCGATACCCCACAGCCCGATTGCCTGCGCTTTACCCCGGCCCTCACTGTCAGCAAAGCCAACATCGACGAAATGCTCCTGCGCCTGGCCCGCGCGTTTTCCCGTGTACGCACCGCGCAACTGCAGTGCCGCAAAGGGATTGCGGTCTGATCGGACCTTACCTACATACATTCCCGAACCGTCTCGCGGTATAACGCGTCGCCCCACGTTTGATGTTTTCGCGTGGGGCGTTTTTTTGTCCGCGAATTCACATTCGGCGAAGATTCGTACTGAACCCTGACGAACGGCGCGGGTCGATTAGTTGTATGGCTCCCAAGAGCCCACTTCAAATCAGGAGCTGCCCCCATGGACTTTATTCGCATCATCATCGCCATTCTGTTGCCGCCATTGGGTGTGTTTCTGCAAGTCGGTTTCGCCGGCGCGTTCTGGCTGAATATTCTGCTGACGTTGTGCGGTTATATTCCGGGGATCGTGCATGCGGTGTACATCATCGCCAAGCGTTGAGTTCAGCCGCGTCAGATAGATCGCTTTCGCGAGCAGGCTCGCTCCCACACTCGACCGGGTTCTCCTGGTGGAGCACGATTAAATGTGGGAGCGAGCCTGCTCGCGAAGGGGGCGCCACAATTCCAGTACAAAACACAGCCTTCAGTCCGCCAGCTCCATCACCCGCCGATAAAACAACCACTCCTGCTCCAGCGCATGGGCCTGGTTGCCGGCCTTGCGAAAGCCGTGGCGTTCATCCGCGTAATAATGAGCTTCAACCAGCAAGCCGTTACCTTCCAGCGCCGTGACCATGTCCCGCGTCTGTTGCGGCACAACCACCGCATCCAGTTCCCCCTGAAAGAAAATCACCGGCACCTTGATATTGCTCGCGTGCAATAACGGCGTCCGTGCGGCATAGCGCTCGGCATCCTGCACCGGATCGCCAATCAGCCAATCCAGGTAATCACCTTCAAATTTGTGGGTCGACCGGCCGAGCGCAACAGGGTCGCTGACGCCATAAAGACTGGCGCCGGCGCGGAACACGTTGTGGAAGGCCAGCGCGCAAAGGGTGGTGTAACCCCCGGCACTGCCGCCGCGAATAAACGCTTTGTCGCCGTCGATCAACCCGCGTTCGGCGAGATGGGCGACAACCGCGCAGGCGTCTTCCACATCCACCTCGCCCCAACTCAAATGCAGCGCCTGGCGATAGGCCCGGCCATAGCCACTGCTGCCACGGTAGTTGAGGTCCGCGACAGCGAAGCCGCGTTGCGCCCAGTACTGGATGCGCGGATCGAGCATCGGGTAGCACGCTGATGTCGGACCCCCGTGGATAAACACCACCAGCGGCGGTTTCGCATCGCCGTTCATTGCCGGATAGAAGAAGCCGTGGGCCTCACCCGAGCCGCTGGGATAACGCAGGGTTTGCGGGACGCTGATCTGCTCGGCAGGTAACGGTGCAACCCCGCCGGCCAGTACCTTGACCTGTCGGGTATCGCGGTCGATGGCAATGACCGCCGCCGAACTGATCGGCGATGCGGCGATGCAGTAAATGAACTGCTTATCCAGTGCGAGATGGCGGAAACGGCTGTAAGCACCGGTGAAATCTTCATCGGTGTCACCGCAAAGGCTCAGTCGGCCAAACCCGCCTTCGGTCCAGCTTGCCAGATAGCTGCTTTCGCTCAGTGGCAACCAAGTGCTGCCACCCAGCTGCCACGGTGCTGGCCCATGATCAGCAGCGGCACTCGGCAGCGGGCTCAGACCGTTTGCCGATTCCATCCAGGGTTGCCAAAAACTACCGCGATCCGTCAAGCAAAACAGACGGCCGCTGTTATCGAAACGAGGTTGTTGCAGCGACTCCTGAACACTATCGCCAGCCACGCAACGCGATTGAGCAAAACTGCCATCGCTCTGGCGATCGGCAACCATCAGGCGGGTCGCTGTCCATGGCTGATCCGGACGGCTCCATTCGATCCACGCCAAGCGTTGCGCGTCCGGACTCAACGTCGGCGCAGCATAGAAGTCGGCGCCTTCGGCCAGCAGATGACGCCTGCCGTCAGCCAGATCAATAGCCACCAAGCGATGCCGATCACGGTTCTCTTCAACCGCGAGCACCTGTCCATTGGCGAACTGCAGATCGCCGTAGCGGCAATCGCTTGAAGTCAGCACCTCAGGTGTCTCGCCCTTCAGCGATTGTCGATACAGCTGCTGGTCCGCCTCGTTGACGAAAACTATCCCGTCATCGGCCAGACAAAACGCTCCGCCGCCATATTCGTACACCCGACTGCGCACACTGAAGCCCGCCGGTGTCAGGCAATGGGCCTGGCCATCACGCCAATGCCAGATGCGGCAGGCAGCATCCTCGGGACGGTATTCGTTCCAGAACAGGCCATGGCGGCCCAGCTGCAACTCGGCAAAGTCGATACCGGCGGCGACAGCCCTGATGGCGCTGAAAGGTTCAGCTTTTAGCGATGAGTCGTGAGTTTCGTTCATTGCGAAAGGCCAATTGTTTGATGGTCTGGGTCGCGTGCTCGGCTTCTTCGCGGGCCTTGAGGATCACGCCGTGATGTTCTGATTTGCTGCACACCGGGTCGGCGTTGCTCGCATCACCCGTGAGCATGAACGCCTGGCACCGGCAGCCGCCGAAGTCTTTTTCTTTCTCATCGCAGGAGCGGCACGGCTCGGGCATCCAGTCGTAGCCGCGAAAGCGGTTGAAGCCGAACGAGTCGTACCAGATGTGCTGCATGCTGTGGTCGCGCACGTTGGGAAATTGCACTGGCATCTGTCGGGCGCCATGACAAGGCAAGGCAGTTCCGTCCGGCGTGACCGTCAGAAAAATACTCCCCCAGCCATTCATGCAGGCTTTCGGGCGTTCTTCGTAATAGTCCGGTGTGACGAATATCAGCTTGCACGGATGCCCTTCGGCTTCCAGTTTGGCGCGGTATTCATTGGTGATGCGTTCGGCCCGGACCAGTTGCTCCCGGGTCGGCAACAGACCGACGCGATTGAGCTGCGCCCACCCGTAAAACTGGCAGGTGGCGAGTTCGACGAAGTCCGCCTCAAGGGCGATGCACAGTTCGATAATGCGGTCGATCTTGTCGATATTGTGCCGATGGGTCACGAAGTTCAGCACCATCGGATAGCCGTGGGCCTTCACCGCACGGGCCATGTCGAGCTTCTGGGCAAACGCCTTTTTTGAGCCGGCCAGCAGGTTGTTCACTTGCTCGTCGCTGGCCTGAAAACTGATCTGGATATGATCCAGACCGGCCTTTTTGAAGTCGCTGATTTTTTGCTCGGTCAAACCGATGCCGGAGGTGATCAGGTTGGTGTAGAAACCCAGCTTGCGCGCCTCGGCGATCAGTTCCGCGAGGTCTTGGCGCACCAACGGTTCGCCACCGGAGAAACCCAACTGCGCCGCACCCATCTCCCGTGCTTCACGAAAGACCTTGATCCACTGTTCTGTGCTCAGTTCTTTGCCTTGCTCGGCGAAATCCAGTGGATTGGAACAGTAGGGGCATTGCAGCGGACAGCGATAGGTCAGCTCGGCCAGCAGCCACAGCGGCAGGCCGATGTCCGGTTTGGGCGGTAACGTGTCTGACACGGAATCAGGCAAGTTCGATCCAGTGCTGAGCACGGGCGACCTCCATGAATTGCTCGATGTCCTCAGCGAGCTCGGGCACGCCGGGGAACTGCGCGTCCAGTTCGGCAATGATCGCCGAGACGTTGCGTTGGCCGTCGATCAAACCGCCAATCAGCGCGGCGCTTTCATTGAGTTTGATCATGCCTTCCGGGTACAGCAGCACGTGGCCTTTCTGCGCCGGTTCGTATTGGTAACGGTAGCCAGGACGCCAGGTCGGGGTCTTGCTGCGATCGAAACTCATAAAGTGATTCCTTTGTGCCAGACCCGCTGGCCGGTGACGCTGTGATACGGCGGGCGGTTCAGTTCGTAGGCCATGCTCATGGCATCGAGCATGCTCCAAAGAATGTCCAGTTTGAACTGGAGAATTTCCAGCATGCGCTCCTGGCCTTCCCGCGTCGTGTAGTGCTGCAAAGTAATGGCCAGGCCGTGCTCTACGTCGCGTCGCGCCTGACCCAGGCGGGTACGGAAATACGCGTAACCGGCCGGGTCGATCCACGGGTAATGCTGCGGCCAGCTGTCCAGGCGCGATTGGTGGATTTGTGGTGCAAACAGTTCGGTCAGCGAGCTGCTGGCGGCTTCCTGCCAACTGGCCCGGCGGGCGAAGTTGACGTAGGCATCCACGGCGAAACGCACACCGGGCAGCACCAGTTCCTGCGAGCGTAGCTGATCCGGGTCGAGGCCGACGGCCTGGCCCAGACGCAGCCAGGCTTCGATACCGCCGTCTTCACCAGGGGCACCGTCGTGGTCCAGCAGACGCTGAATCCACTCGCGACGAACCTCCCGGTCCGGGCAGTTGGCGAGGATCGCGGCGTCCTTCAGGGGAATGTTCACCTGATAATAGAAGCGGTTGGCGACCCAACCCTGGATCTGTTCGCGGGTCGCCCGGCCTTCATACATCGCCACGTGGTAGGGGTGATGGATGTGGTAGTAGGCACCCTTCGCTCGCAGGGCGGCTTCGAAATCGGCGGGGGACATTGCGGTGTCAGTCATTTCGGTTCTCCGGGAACAACCGCTAGATTCTGTGGTGTCTGGTCTGATGTCTTCGCGAGCAGGCTCGCTCCCACATTGGAATGCGATCCCCTGTGGGAGCGAGCCTGCTCGCGATAGACCGCGCAGCGGTCTCGATGTCCTACAACACAATACTCATGCCGTCATACGCCACTTCAACATCCCGCCGAACCAGCTCGGCGCGCTCCGGCGAATCCTCATCGAGAATCGGGTTGGTGTTATTGATATGGATAAGCACTTTGCGCGGTTGTGGCAGTTGTTCCAGTACCTCCAGCATGCCGCCGGGGCCGTTCTGCGCCAGGTGGCCCATTTCCCGGCCAGTGCGGGTGCCGACGCCACGGCGTTGCATTTCGTCGTCATCCCACATCGTGCCGTCGACCAACAGGCAATCGCTGCTGGCCATGATGTCCAGCAGTGGCGCATCGACCTTGCCCAGGCCCGGCGCATAAAACAGTTTGCCACCCGTGTTCAGGTCTTCGACGATCAGGCCGATGTTGTCGCCCGGGTGCGGGTCGAAGCGGTGCGGCGAGTAGGGTGGTGCGGCGCTGCGTAGCGGTAACGGGGTGAACCGCAGGTTCGGGCAGGCCGGGATGATGAAACTGCGGTCGAGCTCGATGCGGTTCCAGGTCAGCCCGCCGTTCCAGTGGGTCAGCATGGTGAACAGCGGGAAGCCGGTGCTCAGGTCTTCATGGACCATGTCAGTGCACCAGACCTGATGCGGGCAACCTTCACGCAGACTGAGCAGGCCGGTGGTGTGGTCGATCTGGCTGTCCATCAGGATGATCGCGCTGATGCCGGTATCGCGCAGGGCTCGGCCCGGTTGCATCGGGGCGAAGCCCTGGAGTTGAGCGCGGATGTCCGGCGAGGCATTGCACAGCACCCAGTTCACGCCGTCATCGGAAATCGCGATGGACGACTGGGTCCGCGCCTGGGCCCGCAGGGTCCCGCTGCGAAAACCTGCGCAGTTCACACAGTTGCAGTTCCACTGGGGGAAACCACCGCCGGCGGCGGAACCTAGAATCTGGACAAACATGGGTGCTCCATCTTTTCAACGCTGTAAATAAAAACGCCTCGGCAAACCGAGGCGCTGGACCAAGCTTTCTACCTGACGGCAGAACTCAGCGGCTTGCGAAGTACATGGTGACTTCAAAGCCGATACGCAGGTCGGTGTAAGCAGGTTTGGACCAGGACATGGGAGCGCTCCTTCAGGTGATGGGACAGTTGTGATCTATACATATAGTCCACCTCCAGCCGGAGATGTTCAGATAGTTAGGTGGCTATGTTACTCAAAACTACAGCGTGCTCGCCCGTGAAACTTTGAGAAAGCTCATTGCAGCGTCGGTAATGATCATTTTGTCACTTGCCAGGACGTGTTCGGGCAAGGCCCGCTGGCCAGGCAGCGCCAACCGCCCTCGGCGTGATTCAGACGTCGGACCGCGGCCACTAGCGCCGAGCGATCGATGAGTAGAATCGCCTGGGGCAATTGCATCAGATAATCCGACGAGTGGCCGGCCAATTTGCCCTGCCACAGCAGCTCGGCGGCCTGTGTATCAGGCAGCGCCGCGCTATCGAATTGATTGGCCAGTGCCTGGCGCTGGCCGTTGAAAGTCACGTCATCGATGTTGTCGATCATCCCTTCCAGGCCCCGCAGGAAATGTTCGATATGTCCCAGCAGGTCCAAAGTGGCGACGCCGGGTGATTGCACACCAAACACAATCCCGGTCTGGCCATGGATCTGGCGCAGGCCGCTGAATACGGCATAGCCCAGTTGCATCTCCACTCGCAGGCGCTGATAGAACGGCGTCTGACACACATGAGCGAGTAAACGCCAGGCGGCTTCATCGGCCATATCCAGGCTAGCGGTCGGACAGAAGAGCAGCAATGCATGTTCGCTGGAATCCACATCGAGTTGGGTCCAGAGGCGTTGTGAGTTGATCGAGAGGGCAGGCAACGCTTGAATACCCGCAGTACCGGGCATGCGGCTCAACGCAAACGCCATCGCCGCTTGAGTCTGCGCCGACAGGCCGGTCGCCAGACCCTCCCAGCGTGCACTGGACCAGAGCTGCTGCAAATCATCAGAGACAGCCGTGGGCGCCAGACAATAATCGGGCAGGGCCTTCAGCAGTTGTTTAATGGGCAACAGCGCAGTGCTTTTCGATGCTTCTGGTGAGAAACCGGCATCAGCGTTTGTCAGTTCTTTCAGTGCATGTTCGAGGACTGTTGGCATCGGCTCCTGCAGCCCGGTCATTTTGAGCAGCCACTCATTGCCTGATGCACTGAAGGAAAAATCCACGCCTGCCTGGCGAGCCTCTTCACGCAATGGTTGCAGGCGGTTTTCCAGGCTCGATTGCAGGCGTGGGTGAGGTTTGGACTCGAGTCGCCAACGCAGGTAAATCGCACCGTCAGCCGTGTTATCCGACAAGGCCTGATTGAACTGCATCGAAGAGTTTTCGCGACGGCTGCGCGAGCGATCCTGGGCAAATGTGCGCAGACCCCGGTGTTTGCTGGTTTGGCCGCGAATCAGCCCGGCGCTGGGCGCGGGTGTCTCGGTGCGTAAAAACGGATTGGGTGTCGGCAATTGCCATTCGCTGCTGAAGTTATCCACAGCGCCGATTTTAATCAGGATGTCCTTGAGTGCGACAACGCCCGTTTCGGATAGCCCGGCTTCAATCTGCTCCATGTCTTGTTGGGCCCGTTGCAACGCAGCGCTGACTTGCCGTTGGCGCTGGAGCACGGCGGCGTATTCTTCGCGCAGGTTTTCCCAATCGTGATGTGAGGCAAAAAAACCCAGCCAATCCAGAAGCCGTTCTTGAATCACCTTCGCGGGTTGAGTCGTTGCGAATTCGATGTGCAGCAAGGCTTGCCCGGCGAATTGATACAGCGGCACGGCTTTGAGGCTGTCAGCCAAACCGTCCTCTCGCAGTTTCGCCAGCAGCCCGCCAGACTTTGCGGCATTCAACCAATGACACAGAAATGCTAATGCTTGCGTCGATGACTCAGGCAGCGCTTCGAACGTGAACAGAAGATCGAGGCGCCGCTCGTTCACCTGTTGATAACTGGTTGCAGCAGACGCCATCAGCCGCGTAGGCGTTTGTTGCGGGACATCTTCCCCTACAGGAATCGCAGCGCCAAAGCGCTGAGCCATCGCCGTCAACTCATCGAGACTCTGCGGGCCGACGAGGCTCAAGGACATCTGGCCGGTTCGATAAAACCGCTGATAAAACTCGTCCAGCGCTTGCTGAAATTCAGATCGAAGCACCGGCAGACTGTCGCGGTTGCCGGCATGAAACCCGCGCAAGGGGTGAGCAGGCGAAAGCCCATCGAACAAGGCCAACTGCTGTTGCGCGTTAGCGTCTTGCGACCAGGCGACAAACTCAGCGTGCAGCACTTCCCGTTCCCGCTGCTGATCGTCCAGGTTCATGCGCGGATGAGCGAGCATGTCTGACAGACGCTCCAGCCCGCCGCTAAAGGCGAGAGGTGGCAGTTCGAAAAAGAAGTCGGTGGTGTGTTCGCGGGTCCGCGCGTTCACCTGCCCGCCATGCCCCTGAACGTAGGCCATCAGCGCGTTGTCGGCAGGAAAGCGCTCTGTACCCAGAAACAGCAGATGCTCAAGAAAATGCGCCAGACCGGGCCACGCCAATGACACATCGTGACTGCCAGCGTAAACCCGTAACGCGGCAGCGCAACGCTTCAACTCGGGAACGTGACGCAGCGTCACCCGCAGGCCGTTGGCCAGGGTTTCAGTGCAGGGGCGAGGGTGATTCAGCGCAGGCATGAGCACTTCCAGTACAGAGAAGCGCTAATGCTAGCGGATAACGGTGTATCAGCGCTTGTTCAGCTCGCTGTAAAGCTCGGGACGGCGGTCGAGAAAGTAGCGATTGGCGGCGCGGGAATCGATCATCAACTGGCGATCGAGTTCGCCAACAATCAATGCTTCATCCAGACCTGCCTGGGCGATGCGGTTGCCATCCGGCGCAGCGATGCTGCTCTGGCCGCAGTAGTGGATTTCGCCTTCGTGGCCACAGTAGTTGGCATACGCCACGTAGCACTGGTTTTCGAACGCCCGGGCACGGACGGTGACGTCGGCGATAAAGTCGTAGGGAATCATGTTCGCCGTCGGCACCAGAATCAGCTCGGCGCCGGCCAAAGCCAGGCGCCGGGCGTTTTCCGGGAACTCCAGGTCGTAACAGATCAGGAATCCAAGCGTCCAGCCATTGAGCTCTACCAGCGGAAAGTCATCCCCGCCTGCGCTGAACATCGAGTGATCGAGCTCGCCGAACAGGTGAGTTTTGCGGTAGTTGCACAGGCGCTCGCCGTTGGCGTCGATCAACTGCACGGCGTTGTAGATTTGCCCGTCTTCGGTGCGCTCGGGGTAGCCATATAAAATGGCGATTCCGGTGGTCTTGGCGATGCGCGCGATCTGCTGCGCCGATTCACCGTCGTGCACCTCAGCCAGCACGCTGACGGCATCGACGCCGATGTTGTAGCCGGTCAGGAACATCTCCGGCAGCACCAGCAAATCTGCGCCCTTGGCCTCCAGCGCCAGTTGATGCAGGCGTTGCAGGTTGCCAGCGACATCCAGAGGCAGCGGTGGACATTGGTAAAGGGCTACGCGCATTTCGGATTCCTCTTACTCGGGCAGGGCGATCGGACCGATCTCGTTGAACACATCTCCTGGGCCCGGGTTCTCGGCGTGAGTTTCACCGCCGAAGTGTTTCATGATGCCCCACACCGCGTTCAGCGAAGTCTGTACCGCACCTTCAACCCAGGCTGGCGTCCACGAAACGTCGTCGCCGGCGATGAAAATCCCGCGCTGCTCGGCCGGCATATCGTCCTGCATGAAGTGTGCGTACATACGCTGGTTATAACGGTAATGACCGGGCAGGGCGCCTTTGAAAGCACCGAGGAAATGCGGGTCGGCTTCCCAGGACACGGTGATCGGATCACCGATGATTCGCGCGGCAATGTCGACTTTCGGGTAGATCTTTTTCAGCGCATCCAGCGCCAGCTTCACGCGCTTTTCAACCGGGTGCGGGAGCATTTTCAGCGCATCGCTCATCCACGAGTACGACAGGCAAATAACGCCGGGCTTGTCGTCGCCATTGTCGAACAGATAAGTGCCACGGGTCAGGCGATCGGTGAGGGTCATGCTCATCAGGTCGCGGCCGGTTTCCGGATCCTTGTCCTTCCAGAATGGCCGGTCGACCATCACGAAGGTTTTCGACGATTGCATGTAGCGAGTGCGGTCCAGGGCCATCCACATCTTTTGCGAGAACAGGGTTTCGTCGCATTCAATCTGGGTGGTCAACAGCCAGCTTTGGCAGGTGGTCAGTACCGCCGCGTATTCGCGTGTGTCGCCATAGTTGTCGGTGACCGCGAAGCGGCCATTCGCTGCGTGGGCAATTTTCTTCACGCCGGAGCGCGGGGCACCCCTGTGCAGTGAACTGAGGCTGGTGCCTTCGGGCCAATGTACGCAGCGTTCCGGAACATGACGCCAGATGCCCTGCGGAACTTGTTCCACGCCACCCACAACCAGGTGTTGATGGTCATCGCAGTTGGTCATGACCACGCGGAAGATTTCCAGCATCGAGTTCGGGAAGTCCGAGTCCCAGCCACCGGTGCCGAAACCGACCTGGCCGAACACTTCGCGGTGATGGAACGAGAGCTTGGCGAAAGCTTTGGAGGTGGCAACGAAGTCGTAGAACGTGCGGTCGTCCCACAGCGGAACCAGGGTGTTCCACAACGACTTGAGGCGTGGCACGTCGCGGTCGCGTATCGCTTGCTGGATGTCGGAGAACTGCGAACCCGCTTCCAGTGCGTCTGCCCACGCGTCAGCCACTTCCTGGAACAGTGCAGGAAGATCTGCCAGTTTCTGTGCGTAATGGGTCTTGCCTTCCAGATCGATGACGGTGCTGCCGGAAGCAGGTGTCAGCGGGTTAGGAAAAGGTTTGGTTTCGAGGCCGAGCTTGTCGACGTAGTGATAAAACGCCGTGGACGACACCGGGAAACGCATCCCGCCGAGCTCGGCGATGATGCCATCGGCACCATTGAATGCCTGGGAGCGCAGACGGCCACCCATTTTCGAGGCTTCGTAGACGACGGGCTTGAGGCCCAGTTTCATCAATTCGTAGGCGGCCACCAAGCCGGCGATACCTGCGCCGACGATCGCCACTTCGGCGCCGTGGTTGTGCGCAGGAATACTGCCGAGGCCAGCCGGGTGTTCGATCCAGTCGTCGAAGGCGAAAGGAAAGTCCGGGCCGAAAATGGTGACTGGTTTTTTACCGTCTGCAGGATGGCGATTGTTCTTGTTCATGGCTGACCTTGCTGGCGACCGGACGCGGGATGCGCGTCTGAGTATAGGAAATGATGGCAGCCATTCTAGAGAGCGTAGAACACGTTAATAAGACGCAATGTGTCGTCGTTTTGCCAGTTACTTGATCAATGTGACGATCTGTCGATACACACTGTTCAATGTGGGAGCGGGCTTGCTCGCGAAGGCGGTGTGTCAGTGAACATTGAAGCTGACTGACACACCGCCTTCGCGAGCAAGCCCGCTCCCAAACTGGATTGCGCTTAAACCGGCTGCCCGCGATCAATCTTGCTGCTGAGGATGATCGACGTCGTGGTCTTCTCCACCCCATCCACACTGCCGATCTGATCCAGCAACTGATCCAGCTGCTCTGGCGAGTCCGTACGCAACCACGCCACATAATCAAATTCGCCACTGACGGCACACAACTGCTGGACCTGCGCCATCGCACTGAGGCGCCGCAGCACTTCCTTGCCGGAGCGCGGCTGTACGGTGATTCCGACGTACGCCTGCAAGCCGCCATCCACCACGCGCTGACCCAAACGCACGCCGTAACCGGTGATCACCTTGGCTTTTTCCAGCCGTGCCAGCCGCGACGTGACGGTAGTGCGGGCGATGCCCAGTTGCCGGGCGAGCATGGCCACGCTTTCGCGAGCATTGATCTGCAGGGCCGCAATCAATTGGCGGTCGATTTCGTCAAGCGCGGGCGGGCGAGTGTCAGGCAAAGGTTGTCTCCGGTAGCACAGTTCAATGGGTCAGCATGTTACAGGCACAGCCCATATAGCGGATGTTTGATCTAGTCTCAGTACCGCTCATGCCATTGTTTGCCTGCGATAAATTGCCATAAGTAACTAGGTAGTACATTATCCCGCGCTTGTCACAAATGGGGAAAACTTCCGACATGAATAATTATGGGGCTGCTGGCGGCGGCAAAGGGTGGCTGTTGGGGCTGGGTGTCCTGATTGCATTAATCGGACTCGGTCTGGCCGGTGGCGGTGGTTACCTCGTTTCACTGGGAGGCAGCTGGTATTTCCTGCTGATGGGCCTGGCGATGCTGGTGTCCGGGCTGATGATCGCCCGTCGTAAACCGCAAGGCGCATGGCTGTATGGCGCAGCGTTGATCCTGACCGCGATCTGGGCGGTATGGGACGCCGGGTTCGAATACTGGCCGCTGGTTTCGCGCGTGCTGACCTTTGCCGTGATCGGCCTGGTTGTCGCACTGATCTACCCGACGCTGGTACGTGCTTCGGGCGCGACGGCGGGCCGTGGTGCTTATGGCCTCGCCGGTATTTTGGGCGTCGGCGTTGTCGCCACGCTGGCCTACATGTTTGTGCCGACCCCTGTGGTCAAGGCCAGCAGTGAACCGCTTGTGACTCCGGTCGCACCAGGCACCGAACAGAAAGACTGGGCCCATTGGGGCAATACCACCGCCGGCAACCGCTTCGCCGCGCTGGAGCAGATCAACAAGGGCAATATCAACACGTTGCAAGTCGCGTGGACCTTCCGCACCGGCGACATCCCGCAAAGCAACGGTGCTGGTGCTGAAGACCAAAACACGCCGCTGCAAATCGGCGACACGGTCTACACCTGCACGGCCTACGGCAAAGTCTTCGCCCTCGACGCCGATACCGGCGCTCAGCGCTGGAAGTTCGACCCGCAAGGCTCCGCGCCAAACTGGCAACGCTGCCGTGGACTGGGTTATTCCGAAGTCCCCGTCTCCTTGGGCAGCAAGGCGACAGCCTGTACGAAACGTCTGTTTCTACCGACGGGCGATGCGCGACTGATCGCGATCAATGCTGAAACCGGCAAACCGTGCGAAGAGTTTGGCGCCAAGGACACCGTCGACCTGAAAATCGACATGGGCGAAATCAAGCCGGGTTACTACCAGCAGACGTCGACCCCTCTGGTCGCAGGCAACGTAGTGATCGTCGGCGGTCGTGTAGCCGATAATTACTCCACCGGCGAACCACCGGGCGTCGTCCGCGCCTATGACGTGCGTAGCGGCGAGTTGGTGTGGGCGTGGGATCCGGGCAACCCGAACACCACCAAACGTCCGCCGGCCGGTGAAACCTATACCCGTGGCACGCCGAATGTGTGGTCGGCCATGTCCTACGACGCCAAACTGGGTCTGGTGTACCTGCCAACCGGCAACGCCACCCCGGACTTTTTCGGCGGCCAGCGCACGGCATTCGATGACAAGTGGAATTCGTCCATCGTCGCCATCGACGTGAAGACCGGTCAGGTGCGCTGGCACTTCCAGACCACTCACCACGACCTGTGGGACTTCGACCTGCCGGCGCAGCCGCTGCTGTACGACGTGCCGGACGACAAGGGCGGCCTGCAACCGGCCTTGGCGCAAGTGACCAAACAGGGTGAAATTTTCCTGCTCAACCGTGAAACCGGCGTGCCGATCGCGCGTGTCGAAGAGCGTCCTGTACCGCAGGGCAACGTGCCTGGCGAACGCTATTCGCCGACCCAGCCGTTCTCGGTAGACATGCCGTCAATCGGTAACAAGACCCTGACCGAATCCGACATGTGGGGCGCCACGCCGTTCGATCAGTTGATGTGCCGGATTCAGTTCAAAGGCATGCGCCACGAAGGCGTCTACACCCCGCCAGGCCTTGACCGCGCGTTGCAGTTCCCGGGGTCGTTGGGTGGCATGAACTGGGGCAGCGTCTCGGTGGACCCGAACACGAACTACATGTTCGTCAATGACATGCGCCTGGGCCTGGCCAACTACATGATCCCGCGTGACAAGATCGCCGCCGGGGCCAGTGGTATCGAAATGGGCGTGGTTCCGCAGGAAGGCACGCCGTTCGGTGCGATGCGCGAGCGCTTCCTCTCGGCGGCCGGCATTCCCTGCCAGAAGCCACCGTTCGGCACCCTGTCCGCCATTGACCTCAAAACCCACAAACTGATGTGGCAGGTTCCGGTCGGCACGGTGCAGGACACTGGTCCGTTGGGTATCCGCATGCACTTGCCGATCCCGATCGGCATGCCGACCCTCGGCGCTTCCCTGGCTACCCAGTCCGGTCTGCTGTTCTTCGCCGGGACTCAGGATTTCTACCTGCGTGCGTTTGATACTGGCAACGGTAATGAAATCTGGAAAGCTCGGTTGCCGGTAGGCAGTCAGTCCGGGCCGATGACCTATGTGTCGCCGAAAACCGGCAAGCAGTACATCCTGCTGACGGTGGGTGGTGCACGCCAGTCGCCGGATCGTGGGGACTACGTGATTGCGTATGCGTTGCCCAAGTAAAGGCTGAATTGCAGGTAATGCCGATCAGTTAAGCCGTAATGCGATCTGTAATTGAATGGACTCGCCCAAGCCGAGGCGTCTATGCGCCACGGTGGCATTCTATGAAAGCCAACGACAGCGAGGGCGAGGCCATGAGCAAGCATACGACGTTCAACAAATCCTTGTCGCCATCCGATATTGCGACACCTTAAGTAAACGTAACTAAATACAGCGAGTGATTTTACAAAACGCTGGAGTTACTGAGCAGTTGAGTCAAACGCCTACCCCCCGCGCTGTCACGGTTACTTTTCGAGCGATTGGCGATGGGTAAACGATCTGCCGAAATCATCGTTAACAATTGTCACTGGAATCAGGGTAGTCGAACGGCCCTTGGAGCTCATACGTTTATTCCTTTGAGGTTATATTCCTTTGGTGGCATATTTGTATGAAGTGGGACGTTGAATATACCGATGAGTTTGAGGCCTGGTGGATCGCCTCAATGATGCTGAGCAGGACTCGGTCCAGGTCACGGTCATGTTGCTGGGCGATGACGGACCACATTTGGGTTTTCCGCACACCAGCGATATCAAGGGGTCGCGGCATGGCAGCCTCCGTGAGTTGCGAGTGCAACACGCTGGCAGGCCTTACCGTGTGCTGTATGCCTTTGATCCACGACGCTGCGCGATCCTGCTGATCGGCGGTGACAAAACTGGTCAGGATCGTTGGTATCTGGAGTCTGTACCGCTAGCCGAACGTCTGTACGACGAGCATTTGGAAACATTGAAGAAAGAGGGCTATGAGAATGGCTAAAAAATTCGCTGATTTGGTGGCGCGGCGCTCTCCTGAATCCCAAGAGCGTGTCGACGCGTTGTTTCAGAAACTGCGGGCGGAAATGCCGTTACACGAGTTGCGCCAGGCTCAGGCATTGAGCCAAGAAACGCTGGCCAAGACGCTGCATGTCAATCAGGCGGCAATTTCCAAGATGGAGCGACGCACCGACATGTACATCAGCACTTTGCGCAACTACATACGCGCAATGGGGGGCGAGCTGGAAATCATCGCTACCTTTCCTGAGGGACAGGTAAAGATCGAGAACTTTGCGAACTGAGAGATGCACAAAATAGTTCTACAAAAACTAGCTGACACGAAAAAGCCGCGCATTGCGCGGCTTTCTTGTTTGGTGGGCCCACACGGACTTGAACCGTGGACCAAAGGATTATGAGTCCTCTGCTCTAACCAACTGAGCTATAGGCCCTCAGTAGGCCGCGGATTATAGCGATGGTTTCTCGGCTGTGCTATCCGAAAAGTCTGAAACAGCTATACGAAGAAACGTCGCGGCGAATTCTTCCGGTGGCAAGGGCAGGCTGACGATGTAGCCCTGGATCTGCTCGCACCCTTCCATGGCCAGAAATTCCTGCTGCGCCTGGGTCTCAACGCCCTCGGCAATCACGGTAAATTGCATGCTGCGGCCCAAGGCGATAATGGCGCGGACGATCGCCGCATCATGGGGGTCATCCGGCAAGCCACGGACGAAAGACTGGTCGATCTTGAGAATGTCCAGTGGAAGGCGTTTGAGGTAACTCAGGGATGAGTAGCCGGTACCGAAATCGTCGATCGCCAATTGCACGCCCAGGCGTTTGAGTTGATGCAGCACCGCCAGCGCTTCTTCGGCCTGGCTCATGATGAAGTTTTCGGTGATTTCCAGTTGCAGGAAGCCGGGCTTGAGTCGGTTGTCCCTGAGCAACTGTTCGATCCGCACGAGCAAGTTCGGCTGGCGCAACTGTGCGCCCGCGAGGTTGACCGACAGTGGGCCGAGGCATTCGTAGAGCTGATTCCATTCGAACATCTGCCGGCAGGCCGTCTCGAGAACCCAGTCGCCGATTTGCAGAATCATGCCATTTTCTTCGGCCAGCGGGATGAAGTGTTCCGGCGGAACATCGCCAAAGGTCGGGTGACGCCAGCGAATAAGCGCTTCTGCGCCGACCAGGCGATTGTCTTCGAGGCTGATTTTTGGTTGGTAGTGCAGGTGCAACTCATCGCGCTCGATGGCGCGTCGCAGTTCATGTTCCAGCGCCACCCGCTCGCTGGCCTGTGCGGTGAGGTCACGGGTATAGCTTTCGACCCGGTTGCGGCCCTTGGCCTTGGAGCGATACATCGCCGCGTCGGCGTTCTTGACCAGTGTGGCGACATCGATCCCGTCCTTGGGATAGAGACTGGTGCCGATGCTGGCGCTGATGAAAAACTCGTGTTCGCCGGCCTGGAATGGCGCGCCGAAGCAATTGAGTAACTTAGTCGCGATGTTGTCGGCATCGCTGGACTGTTGCAGGCCGGGCAGCAGGATGATGAACTCGTCGCCGCCCAGACGCGCCACGGTGTCGATGTCGCGTAGCTGCTCCTTGAGGCGTACGGCAATGCCCTTGAGCAGCAAGTCGCCGACCGGATGGCCGAGACTGTCGTTGATGTGCTTGAAACGGTCCAGGTCGAGGAACAGCACTGCGCCCTGGCCACCGTTTTCCTGCTGGTTATTGAGTGCAGTCAGCAATCGACTCTCGAACAGCGTGCGGTTTGGCAGGCCGGTCAACGGATCGTGGTGGGCTTGATAATCGAGTTTCGCCTGGGCGTGCTTGAGGCTGGAAATGTCCGCGAACACGGCGACAAAGTGGGTGATGAACTTGTCGCGGTTGCGCACCGCGCTGATGGTCAGCCAGCTCGGATAGAGTTCGCCATTCTTGCGCCGGTTGGAAATTTCGCCCTGCCAATGGCCTTCGGCGGTCAGTTGATGCCACATGGCCGCGTAGAACGCGCTGTCATGCAGGCCCGAAGCGAGCAGACGAGGGGTGTGGCCCAGTGCTTCGCTCTCGCTGTAGCCGGTGATTTCGGTAAACGCGCGGTTCACCGCGCTGATGTGCTGTTGAGTGTCGGTGATCAAGACGCCCTCGGCCGTGCTCTCGAACACCGTGGCGGCTTGCTGCAGCTTCTCCTGCATCAGGTGTCGCTCGGTGATGTCGCGGGCGATGGTCAGCATGCAGTCTTCCTCGCCGATCGGCAGCGGACGGCTGGACACTTCGCAGAGGCGAATCTGCCCGTCGCTGCGGCGTATATGGCAAGTGAAGTCGCGGACGAAGCCGTCCCGGTGCAGCAGGTCGAGCATCTGTTTGCGTTCGTTGAGGTTGACCCAGATCCCCAGGTCCAGCGCCGAGCGATCGACAGACATGGCGCTGTTGAAACCGGTGATGCGACTGAAGCCCTCGTTGACTTCCAGCAGCAGACCGTCGCTCTGCCGGGACAGCAACAAGCCATCGGGAGAGGCATGGAAGGCCTTGGCGAATTTCTCTTCGGAGGTTTGCAGTTGCTGCTGGGTTTCCTTGAGCTGGCTGATGTCTCGTACGACCACCACCAGCGCCGGCGTGGTATCGAGATCGAACGGTTCAGCGGAGATGAGGCCGGTAAATACCTGCCCGTTGCTGCGACGAAAGGGCATCTCCAGGTTGCGGATGCTGCCGGCCTGCAATCGCTGTAATAAGCCCGGCCCTACACCGGGTATGCCCCAGATGTTCAGGTCGGTGGCGGTCTGCCCGATGACGTCTTCGGCCTTGAGTCCAATCTGTTCTTCAAATGCTTTATTGACCTCCAGCAGGCAGCCATCGGAGAGTCGCGCGATGACCAGAAGGTCTGGGCATTGCTGGAAAACCGATGCGAACTTCTGCTCTGACAGGCGCAGCGCTTCTTCGGTGCGCTTGGCTTCGCTGATGTCGATCATCAGCCCGCGCAACACCGGTTCATTTCCGTGTTCGATCAGGCTGACGATGTCACGTACCCAAATGCAGCGCCCATCGGCCGTGATGACTCGGTAATCGAGGCTGTGATCGCGGCCGGCCAATACTTCGTGGTCGCAGAAAGTCTGGGCACGGGTCAGGTCGGCGGGGTGAATGATGTTGCGCCAGAAGCCCGGAATCAGCCAATGAGACAGCGGGTATCCGAGCAAATCCTCGGCATGGGGCGACACATAGCTGTAAGTGAAATCGGTGATTCGCGCTTCCCAGGCAATAGCCGAAAGGCTCTCCACCAGCCCGCGATAATGATATTCGCTGCTGCGCAGCTCCTGTTCCAGGTCCACCCGGCGGGCGATTTCAGAGCTCAATCGACGGTTGATCCGGATGACCACCGCCAATACGGTGATCAGCAGCAACATTCCCGGCAGGCCGTAAACCAGCAGATCGGACCAGAACGTTCGATGATCGAGCACGTTGCCGACCCAGTGCTCCTGGATCGCGCTGATTTCACTTGGGCTCATGTCTGCGAGGACTTTGTCGAGGATACCGACCAGCATCTTGTTGCTCTTCGGTACGCCCATGGCCAGTTGATAGCGATAGGGGGTTTCGCCGCTGACATAGAGCCCGTCCAGCTTGAGCTGTCGCAAGCTCCAGACGCTGGAGGCGAGATCGCCAACCACGGCGTCCACTTCATCGGTTGCCAATGCTTGCAACGCTGACGTGACGTTCGGCATCGCCACCAGGTTCAGGTCGGGGTTGTGGGTGCGCAACAGTTCGTGGGGCGCGTAGTTTTCCACCACGGCGATTTTCAAGCCATACAGGTCTTCGAGTTTGCGCGGCTGGGGGCCACCGACATGAGCAAGAATGACAATCGGAAAGTCCAGGTAGGGACGGGTGAATGACAAGTAAGACTGGCGCTCAGGGGTCGACATGATGCCCGGCAACAGGTCCAGCTTCGCTTGTTTGGCTTGCTCCAGGACGACCGTCCAGCTGACCGGCTCGATAGGTGTGAGCTTGATGGCCAGGCGCCGACGGATCAGGTCGATATAGTCCGCTGCAAGGCCCTGATAGCGCCCCTGTTCGTCGCGAAACTCAAAGGGTGGCCACGACGCATCGACACCCAGGCGTAAGTCCGGGTGGGCTGTCAGCCAGCTACGTTCATCGTCGGTCAGAGTCAGCGCGCCAGCCGTTGCGGTCCAGGTCATCAGCGACAGTAAAAAAAGCACGGTCGGCAGTCTGGGCATAACGGTCTCGTTATGGCTCGGGGAATGTTTCGAGTGTAGACGGGCAATTCGGCGGAGGGGGGCGTGCGAGGGATTTAATCTGCATAAAGCAAAACCCCCGGCCTGGGCCGGGGGTTTTGTTATTACTCGTCGAGGAAGGAGCGCAAGTGCTCGCTTCTCGTCGGGTGGCGCAGCTTGCGCAACGCCTTGGCTTCGATCTGACGAATCCGTTCACGGGTCACGTCGAACTGCTTACCAACCTCCTCAAGGGTGTGGTCGGTATTCATGTCGATACCGAAGCGCATGCGCAGAACCTTGGCTTCACGGGCAGTGAGGCCGGACAGAACTTCGCGAGTCGCTTCTTTAAGGCTCTCAACAGTGGCGACATCGATTGGCGACTGCATGGTCGAGTCTTCGATGAAGTCACCCAGGTGGGAGTCTTCGTCATCACCGATCGGGGTTTCCATGGAGATCGGCTCTTTAGCGATCTTCAATACCTTGCGGATCTTGTCCTCAGGCATTTCCATGCGTTCGCCCAGCTCTTCCGGGGTCGGTTCGCGACCCATTTCCTGCAACATCTGACGGGAAATACGGTTGAGCTTGTTGATCGTCTCGATCATGTGCACCGGAATACGGATGGTGCGGGCCTGGTCGGCGATCGAGCGAGTGATCGCCTGACGGATCCACCAGGTGGCATAAGTCGAGAATTTGTAGCCGCGGCGGTATTCGAACTTGTCTACCGCTTTCATCAAGCCAATGTTGCCTTCCTGGATCAGATCGAGGAATTGCAGGCCACGGTTGGTGTACTTCTTGGCGATGGAGATCACCAGACGCAAGTTCGCTTCAACCATCTCTTTCTTCGCGCGGCGGGCCTTGGCCTCACCGATCGACATGCGACGGTTGATGTCCTTGATCTCGGCGATCGTCAAACCGGTTTCGGTTTGCAGCGCGGTCAGCTTCTGCTGGCAACGAATGATGTCCGGCTGCAGGCGACCAATGGCTTCAGCGTATTTGCCTTTGCCTTTGGCCAGTGCATCGGTCCAGCTTTCGTCGACTTCGTTGCCCGGGAACTGGCGCAGGAAGTCGGCACGCGGCATGCGGGCATCACGAACGCAGAGCTGCATGATTGCGCGCTCTTGCTGACGCAAACGATCCAGGGCACTGCGAACACGCTCAACCAGGCCTTCGAATTGCTTCGGCACCAGTTTGATTGGCATGAACAGCTCTGCCAGGGCCAACAGCTCGGCGATAGCCAGCTTGTTGCCACGACCGTGCTTTTTCAGCGCCTTGCGGGTGATTTCCATCTGATCGGAGACAGCGCCAAAACGCTGTGCTGCGATGACCGGATCCGGACCGCTTTCGGCTTCTTCTTCGTCATCAGTCGATGCTTCGGCGTCATCGTCGTCGGTGTCGTCATCCGCTTTCACGGCTTTCGGATCGACAGGCGGTGGCACTTCGGCAGCAGGTGGCGCAATGCCGTCGTCCGGGTCGATATAACCGCTCAGGACGTCGGACAGGCGGCCACCTTCGGTGGTGACGCGAGTGTATTCGGAGAGAATATGATCAACCGTGCCAGGGAAGTGCGCGATTGCGCCCATCACTTCACGGATGCCCTCTTCAATACGTTTGGCGATTTCGATTTCGCCTTCACGTGTGAGGAGCTCTACCGTACCCATTTCACGCATGTACATGCGCACTGGGTCGGTGGTGCGACCAATGTCGGTCTCGACCGCTGCCAACGCTGCTGCTGCCTCTTCGGCCGCGGCTTCGTCGGTATCGGCGTCGGCCAGCATAAGGGAATCCTTATCTGGCGCAACCTCGAATACGTTGATCCCCATGTCATTGATCATGCGGATGATGTCTTCCACCTGTTCCGGATCTGAAATATCCTCCGGCAGGTGGTCGTTGACCTCCGCGTAAGTCAGGTAACCCTGCTCACGACCAAGTGTGATCAACTCTTTGATACGAGACTGCTGTTGCGCTTTTCCGGACATAACACCCTATCCACTGAAGGTCTTGGCGGGCAAAAAACAAGCCGAGGATTATACCTGAGCTATGACCTCACGCGCCAGTTGAGGTCGGGCTTGATGCGGAAACATTGCGACTTAAAAGGTCGCGCAGTTCATTTTTCTCTTCGGTACTCAGTTCACTTTGACGTGCTTTCCTGAGAAGTTGTTCCAGGTTTCGCTCGCGTTGGCGGGCTGACAAGCTAGTAATGGTGTCGAAAAACTGTTGTTCAAGGTTATCTCCATCAATCAGCCATTCCTTTTCCGCCAGCGCCTTGAGCAAACGTCCTTGCTCCGTACCGTGCCAGCGTGCAATCAACTGAAATGAGTTTAGCTTGGGATTCTTCTGTACGGCTTCGAGCAGTGCCACCAGCAGCTGAGTGTTGGTATGGTCCTCGGCGGCGAAGTGCCCGGCATCCTCGACTTTTTCGGCCAGTTGCGGGTGATGCAGCAAGGTGCGCAAGGCGGCCAGGGTGGGCGGTTCTACAGCGGCCGGCACCCGTGGCGCGCGGGGTTGATCACGATCGCCGCCGCGCTTGCCATTCTTGTCCCAGGGTTTCTTGTCCCATTTTTTGCCGCCAGCGCCAGGCTTTTTCGGCGTCCATTCCTGCTGCGGCACATACATCTCTTGTGCCTGCGGCTGATGGTAGTCGCTGTAATCCGGCATGGCGTCGTAATCGATGCCTGGATCGTAAGCCGGAGGGGCTTCCTGGGGCGCGCTTTGCACCAGTTGGCTGACGGCTTCACCGCTGAGGCCGGTGATTTCAGTCAGGCGCTGACGCATCAGGATGCGCAGGTTTGCGCCGGGAACCTTGTCGATCAACGGCGCAGCGAGGGTGGCCATGTGGGCCTTGCCTTCGAGCGAGCGCGGATCCGATTCCTCGGTCAGTTGCTGAAAAAAATAATCGGCCAGCGGCTGCGCGTGCTGGTTGATTCGCGCGCGAAAAGCATCGGTACCTTCGGAGCGGACCAGTGTATCCGGGTCTTCGCCCTCGGGCAGGAACAGGAAGCGTGCCCGTCGCCCGTCTTGCAAGCAGGGAAGGGTAGCTTCCAGCGCGCGCCAGGCGGCGTTGCGGCCGGCCTGATCGCCATCGAAACAGAACAGCACGTTGGGCACGACGCGAAACAGTCGCTTCAAGTGCTCTTCGCTGGTGGCTGTACCTAGCGTGGCGACAGCGTTTCGCAGGCCTTGCTGGGCGAGCGCGATGACGTCCATGTAGCCTTCGACGACGATAATTTCATCGAGGTTACGGTTGTTTTTGCGTGCTTCATAAAGACCGTAGAGTTCCTGGCCCTTATGGAATACCGGGGTTTCCGGTGAGTTCAGGTATTTCGGTTTGTCGTCGCCCAGTACCCGACCGCCGAAAGCAATGATGCGCCCGCGACTGTCGCGGATCGGGAACATTACGCGGTCGCGAAAGCGATCATAGCGTTTGCCGGTTTCGGCGTTCTCGATGAGCAGGCCGGCATCGACCATGGCTTTTTGTTGCAGGGTGTCGCTGCTCAAGTGCTTGAACAGATTGTCCCAGCCGGGTGGAGCGAAGCCGAGGCCAAAGTCTCGAGCGATTTCGCCCGTCAGCCCGCGACCTTTCAAGTAATCCACAGCGGCTTTGCGCGATGGGTGGCTTTTCAGTGCCTGACGGTAAAAGTCGGCGGCGGCGGTGAGCAGCGGGTACAAGGGCGAATCGGTCGGCTGCCGCGGTTTGTGCGGTCGGCCGCTTTCTTCGCGGGGGATTTCCATGCCAGCGGCTTTGGCCAGTTCTTCGACAGCCTGGATGAAATCCAGGTTGTCGTGGTCCATCATGAAGCCGAGGGCGTTACCGCCAGCGCCGCAACCGAAGCAGTAATAGAACTGTTTGTCGGGGCTGACGCTGAAGGAAGGGGTTTTTTCTTTGTGAAACGGGCAGCAGGCAGTGTAATTCTTGCCGGCTTTTTTCATTTGCAGGCGCGAGCTGACCACATCGACGATGTCGGTGCGGTTCAGAAGGTCGTCAATGAAGCTCTGGGGAATTAGCCCGGCCATGGCGTTCTCGTCATCTGAAATGGGCCCGAAACGAAGGCGGCCATACGCGGGTCGTTGTTTGAGGCACGCAAAATGTGCGGCTCGACCAGTGTCGTCTGCGTTATCGCTGTCGGGAAGTGTATCTGCCGAAAATCCACTGACGTTAATCACATTCAGTATTCGACTATTTGAAAGTGTTTCGCTGAGTCCGCTACGGCCAGTCGATGGCCCCGGATAGCTCAATAAGCGGGCACGCAAGAAGGTGCCTTGGGCTGATCGTCGTGAGAGGAATCAGTGGGTGTGCTCGTCAGTAGCCTTGGAAGGCTCGTCAGAAAAGACGTGCACCGCTGGCAAAAGAGCCAGGTCTGACGCTGTGAAGCAGATTTGTCTCAGTCGCGTCTGCGGCTTTGACGATGAAGCATCAAGCGTATTCCGCAAATGCCATTAGCCCGGCTGAGGGCCGGGCTTGGCAGAAGCTTGCTACGAACGTCTGTGTATTAGTACAGACGAACGGCGCGGCGCTGTTCGCGCTGAACTTTCTTGGCGTGACGCTTAACAGCGGCTGCTGCTTTGCGCTTACGCTCAGAAGTCGGCTTCTCGTAGAATTCGCGGCTACGAACTTCAGCCAGTACACCGGCTTTTTCGCAGGAGCGCTTGAAACGACGCAGAGCTACGTCGAAGGGTTCGTTCTCTTTTACTTTGACGGCTGGCATCCAGAGCTACCTTCATTCATTACCGGGGTCAACATCCTCGTGGCAAAAGAGCACTTGAAGACGTCGGTTTTTAAGGGTTGCGGATGTTAACCCCTCATCGCTCGGAATGCAAAGCCTCTGATCGAAAACCGCTGGTCGGGGCATCACGTGGCGACTATTATGCGCGCCTTCGAATTCAGCCTAAACAAGGCGCAAACCCATGCTAGTACTGGGATTAGAAACCTCCTGCGACGAAACCGGTGTCGCACTTTACGACAGTGAACGCGGCCTGCTGGCCGACGCGCTGTTCAGCCAGATCGACCTGCACCGTGCCTATGGCGGTGTGGTGCCGGAGCTGGCCTCGCGCGATCATGTAAAGCGCATGCTGCCCTTGATTCGTCAGGTGTTGGCCGAGGCTGACTGTGTGCCTACCGAGATCGACGCCATCGCCTACACCGCGGGTCCTGGCCTGGTCGGTGCCCTGCTTGTGGGCGCCTCCTGCGCTCAAGCACTGGCCTTTGCCTGGGGCATTCCGGCCTTGGGTGTGCACCACATGGAAGGTCACTTGCTGGCGCCGATGCTGGAGCCGCAACCGCCGGAATTTCCGTTCGTCGCTTTGTTGGTGTCGGGTGGTCATACACAGCTGGTTCAGGTCGACGGGATCGGTCAATACACGCTCTTGGGCGAGACCCTCGACGATGCCGCCGGTGAAGCGTTCGACAAAACAGCGAAGATGATGGGCCTCAATTACCCGGGTGGGCCGGAAATCGCTCGGCTGGCGGAGCAGGGCGTTGCAGGACGTTTCCTCTTCCCGCGTCCGATGTGCGACCGTCCGGGGCTGGCTTTCAGCTTCAGTGGCTTGAAAACCTTCGCGCTGAATACTTGGCAGCAGTGCGTCAGCGCCGGGGACGACAGCGATCAAGCCCGTTGCGACATCTCGCTGGCGTTCCAGCAGGCCGTGGTGGAGACTTTGACCATCAAGTGCAAGCGTGCCCTGAAACAGGCCGGTATGAAGCGTCTGGTGATCGCTGGGGGCGTTAGCGCCAACAAGGCGTTGCGGTCTTCGCTGGAAAAAATGCTTGGCGACATGAAAGGCGATGTGTTTTACGCCCGTCCGGAGTTTTGCACCGATAATGGCGCGATGATTGCGTTTGCCGGCTGCCAGCGCCTACAGGCCGGTCAACACGAAAGCCTGGCGATCAGCGTGCAGGCGCGTTGGCCGATGGAGCAGTTGTCAGGGCTGTGATGAGCGGCGCTCACGTCGGTATTTAAAAATGCCGTTCGCGCCCGGCAAACAGGTCGCGTAGATTGCCGCGATGGCGCCAGACGATCAGGCCCGTGAGCGCGCTCATGGGCAGCAGTGCTGCCGGTTCCTGCCAGGCCAGCAGCGGTAGGATCAGCGGTGTGGCGATCAATGCGGCCAGCGAGCTGGTGCGGGTCAGGTAGAACGTCAGCAGCCAGGCACAGACCGCGAGCAAAGCAGCGGGCGGATAGAGGCCCAGCAGCATGCCGGCAGCGGTGGCAACACCCTTGCCGCCGCGAAAGCGGAAGTACAGCGGGAACAGGTGGCCGATGACGGCGCAGATGCCGATCCAGGCCTGCTCTTGAAGCGAAAGCCCTGCGAGGCCTGCGATAAGCACTGGCAGCAGGCCTTTGCAGAGGTCGCCGAGCAAGGTCAGGACGGCGAGTTTTTTGCCGGCCAGGCGCAACATGTTGGTGGCACCGGCATTGCCCGAGCCACTCATTCGCGGATCGGGTTTACCGGTCAGGCGGCTGAGCAAAATGGCGAAGGACAGAGAGCCGAGCAGGTAGGCGAGGGTCGCCAATAACCAAAACATGCTAACTATTCCGGGCGAGGACGCCCTGATTCTAACGGCGCATTGCGCCCTTGTCGTGCAGCGGAGAAAAGTGCTTGGACAGAGTGTTTATCGAGGGCCTGGAAGTCGACACCGTGATTGGTGCCTACGACTGGGAGCGAGGCATCCGACAGTGCTTGCGACTTGATCTGAGCTTCGCTTGGGACAATCGCCCGGCAGCGGCGGGCGATGACCTGACCCTGGCGCTCGATTACGCCAGTGTATCGTCGCGTATCCAGGCCTTTGCCGAGCAGGCACAGTTTCAGCTGGTCGAGACCTTTGCCGAGCGTCTGGTCGAAGTGCTGATGAGCGAATTCCAGATCACCTGGGTGCGCCTCAAACTGACCAAGCCTGGTGCAGTTCCGGCTGCCACGGGTGGCGTGGGCGTGGAGATCGAGCGCGGATGTCGCTGACTCAGGTGTACCTCGGGCTCGGCAGTAATATCGAGCGTGAAACCCATTTGCAGGCCGGCCTGGAAGCCTTGTCGGGCTTTTTGGTGGATATACGCTGCTCAGCGGTGTTCGAAAGCCAGCCCGTAGGGATCAAGAGCGGACCGTTCTTCAATTTCGTGGTGTCGGGTTTTACCGATTTGCCGCTGATGGAACTGGACCGTCGACTGAAATTCATTGAGGCAGACAACGGTCGTTATGCGCCAGACCGCAAGGGTCTGCCGCTGGATATCGACGTTTTGTTGTTCGGCGATCTGGTGGGCAATTTTGATGGTCTGATTCTGCCGCGCGCAGAAATTCTGAAAAATGCCTTTGTGCTGTGGCCGCTGTCGCTGATTGCACCGGACCGTGTACATCCGGGCGTAGGCAAAAGCTTTGCAACCTTGTGGGGCGAAGCGCAGATCGATCAGGTGTTGGCGCCAGTGGCGTTTGAGTGGCGGGGGGAGCAATTGACCCCTCTGGATTTGCAATGAATCAAAAGATCGTCCGAACGCGGCCCGAGCCTTCGGCAGCTCCTACAGATCGAACACAATCCCCCTGTAGGAGCTGCCGAAGGCTGCGATCTTTTGATCTTTGTCTTACGCTTGTTCTTTGTAAGCCTTCAGCGCCTTAAGTCGTTCGCGCTTGATCGCCTCTCCCAACTCCGGCCCTTTAAATCCCTTCTCCAGCAACGGCTGAACCGCCACGCTCCGTGCCGCTGAAGCCGCCCCGCGCAAATAATCCGCCTGTGGATAACTTCTCTGCTCCAGCCCTTTGCGCCCTCGTGCATCCATCTCGCAGGCGGCGATGAACTCCTCGAACCGCTGCGGCCGGCGGTAAACATCGAAACTCTGCAACAACTCAAGCAAGGTCGACGGCTTCAGCTCCAGGGCGCGATGGCCATGAGTGTGATATTGGCCCACCAGCAGCGCCAGCTCCTGACAATCCTTCGGAGCCTTGAAGCGCTCGTTGACCGCTTTGATCAGCTTCAGGCCTTTGTGCTCATGGGCAATATGGCGTGGCCACTCTTCTTCCGGCGTCAGTCCTTTGCCCAGATCATGCAACAGGGATGCCCAGCGCACAGTCAGCGGTTGCTGGTGCAGCGCTGCTTGTTCCAGCACGCTCAGGGTGTGCACGCCAGTGTCGACTTCCGGGTGGTGGGCTTCAGGCTGCGGAACGCCAAACAGCGCGTCGACTTCCGGCATCAGCACTTTGAGTGCACCGCACTCGCGCAGCACTTCAATAAACACCTGAGGCTGGTCTTCCAACAGTGCGCGGGAAATTTCTTTCCAGCTTCGTTCTGCAGTCAAGGCTTCGAGTTCGCCTGACTCGCTGAGCTGGCGCATTAGCTCGAGCGTTTCCGGGGCTACGGTAAAGCCCAACTTGGCATAGCGTGCCGCAAAGCGCGCAACACGCAGAACCCTGAGCGGATCTTCGGCGAAAGCAGGGGAAACGTGACGAAGCAGCCGCGCTTTGAGATCGCGTTGGCCATGGTAAGGGTCGGTCAGGTTTTGTTGATCGTCTTCGGCCATGGCATTGATCGTCAGGTCGCGGCGGATCAGGTCTTCTTCGAGGGTGACTTCAGGGCTGGCGTGAAAGGTGAAGCCGCCATAACCGCGTCCGCTTTTACGTTCGGTCCGGGCAAGGGCGTATTCCTCACCGCTTTTTGGATGGAGGAACACAGGGAAGTCTGCGCCCACCGGACGAAAGCCTTTGGCGAGCATGTCTTCGGTCGTGGCGCCCACCACAACCCAGTCGATATCGGTGACAGGTTTGCCCAGCAGGCGATCGCGTACGGCCCCGCCGACTTTATAAATCTGCATAAAAAACCTCCGTTAGCTCGACAGAATAACCTTTGCGTCGAACTTCCGGAGGCAGAAACAGAATCAAAGGTGGATGACGGCCAAGTCCAGCCGACCGTAATCGCCTTCGCCGTGTTCGCTTCTCGGTGGTACGTGGTGGGTTTTCATCACCTGGTCCCCTTGCAGGGTCTCCAGGTGAATGTCGAAGCCCCAGAGGCGGTGCAGGTGTTTGAGCACTTCCTCGGTGGACTCTCCCAATGGTTTGCGGTCGTGTTGCTGGTGACGCAAGGTCAGGGAGCGGTCGCCGCGCCGGTCGATGCTGTAGATCTGCACGTTGGGTTCGCGGTTGCCCAGGTTGTACTGCGCCGCCAGGGTTTCCCGGATGGTGCGGTAGCCATCTTCATCGTGAATCGCTGGTACAAGCAGATCGTCCTTTTGGTCGTCATCGAGGATGCTGAACAACTTCAGGTCGCGGATCACCTTCGGAGACAAGTATTGCAGGATGAAACTCTCATCCTTGAAGCTGCTCATGGCGAACTTGATGGACGACAGCCAGTCGGTGCCGGCAATCTCTGGAAACCAGCGGTAGTCTTCCTCGGTTGGGCTTTCACACATGCGCCGGATGTCCCGGTACATGGCAAACCCCAGCGTGTAGGGGTTAATCCCGTTGTAGTACGGGCTGTCGAAGCCAGGCTGATAGACCACGCTGGTATGAGACGTCAGAAACTCCATCATGAAGCCGTCGGTGACCAGTCCTTCGTCGTACAGGTCGTTCATCAGGGTGTAGTGCCAGAACGTGGCCCACCCCTCGTTCATCACCTGGGTCTGACGTTGTGGATAAAAGTATTGGGCGATCTTGCGTACGATGCGCACGATTTCTCGTTGCCATGGCTCTAGCAGTGGCGCGTGTTTTTCGATGAAATAGAGGATGTTTTCCTGAGGTTCGGCGGGGAAGCGCGCATTGTCCTTGTCGCTGTACTTGTCAGCACCCTTGGGAATGGTCCGCCACAGATCGTTGATCTGTTTCTGCAAATGCTCCTCTCGGTCCTTCTGCCGACGACGTTCTTCTTCCGCCGAAATCGGATACGGGCGTTTGTAGCGATCCACGCCGTAATTCATCAATGCATGGCAGGAATCGAGCAGGTCTTCCACCGCGTCGATGCCATGGCGCTCTTCGCACTGCATGATGTACTGCTTGGCGAACACCAGGTAATCGATGATCGAACTGGCATCGGTCCAGGTGCGGAACAGGTAGTTACCTTTGAAGAAGCTGTTATGGCCATAACAGGCGTGTGCCACCACCAGGGCCTGCATGCAGATGGTGTTTTCTTCCATCAGATAGGCGATGCACGGGTCTGAATTGATCACGATCTCGTAGGCCAGCCCCATCTGGCCCCGGCTGTAGGATTTCTCGGTGCTAAGGAAGTGTTTGCCGTAGGACCAATGGTGATATCCCAGTGGCATGCCGACGGAGGCGTAGGCGTCCATCATCTGTTCGGCGGTGATCACCTCAATCTGGTTTGGGTAGGTGTCGAGCGCGTAGCCTGCCGCAATACGACTGATTTCGCGGTCGTAGGCCTGGATCAGCTCGAACGTCCATTCGGAGCCGGTAGAAATGGGGTGGCGCTTCTGCTCTTTGGCGGTCATGTCACTAACCTGCGCTGGAAGAGTTCACGGAAGACCGGATAAATATCCCCGGCCGAGACCAGTTGTTGCTGGGCAAAAGTGTCGGAAAAGGCTTCGGCGATGCGTTCGTACTCAAACCACAAGGCCTGATGTTCGCGCGGGGTTATCTCAACATAAGTGTAGTACTGCACGAACGGCATGATCTGGTTGATCAGGATGTCGCGGCAGATCGGCGAGTCGTCGTTCCAGTTGTCGCCATCGGAGGCCTGGGCGGCGTAGATGTTCCACTCATTGCTCGGATAGCGCTCGGCCATGATTTCCTGCATCAGTTTCAAGGCGCTGGAAACAATGGTGCCGCCGGTTTCGCGAGAATAGAAAAACTCCTCCTCATCGACTTCCCGGGCACTGGTGTGGTGGCGGATGAACACGACGTCGATCTTTTCGTAGTTACGCTTGAGGAACAGGTACAGCAAGATGAAAAAGCGCTTGGCGATGTCCTTGGTCGCCTGGGTCATCGAGCCGGAGACGTCCATCAGGCAGAACATCACTGCCTTCGAGCTGGGGTTGGGTTGCTTGATGAGCAGGTTGTACTTGAGGTCGAACGTATCGAGGAACGGCACGCGATGAATACGCGCACTGAGTTTTTCGATTTCGGTTTCGATTTCCTGAATATCGCCGAAGTTGTCCGGTTCATCGCGTTTAAGTCGCAACAATTCTTCTTTGGCTTCGCGCAATTTTGCCCGGCTGCTGCCGGACAGGGCGATTCGGCGTGCATGGGCCGAGCGCAAGGTACGGATGATGTTGATCCGCGACGGATTGCCCTCGTTGCTGATCCCGGCACGGACGGTCTTGAAGGTGTCGGTACCCGCCAGGTTGCGTTTGACCAGGTTCGGTAGCTCCAGGTCCTCGAACATGAATTCCAGAAACTCTTCCTGGGTGATCTGGAAGACGAATTCGTCCATCCCCTCGCCCGAGTTACCGGCCTTGCCGGGGCCTCTGCCGCCGCCACCTCCCGGCGGACGTGCAATGTGCTCGCCGCTGGTGAATTCCTTATTGCCCGGGTGCACGACGGTCTGCTTGCCGCCGCGCCCGTGGTGAAGCACCGGCTCGTCAATATCGCGGCCGGGGATGCTGATTTGCTCGCCGTGCTCCATATCGGTAATGGAGCGGCGGCTGACGGCCTCTTCAACGGCCTTTTTGATGTGATCACGGTACCGCCGCAGAAACCGCTGACGGTTCACCGTGCTCTTGTTCTTGCCATTGAGACGTCGGTCGATCACATAGCTCATAGGCCCTCCGGGGAGCTTCGAGTCATAAGCTTCAAGCTGCAAGACAGAAGCTTCAGAAACAAGCGGCGCGCGACATATGGCCACAATTACCACGCAAACTGCGCGCTTGTGACGGTAAGTTGTCGTTTGCCGCTTGCAGCTCCCTTATTGGGACTTTCTGACCCGCAGGTACCACTCGGACAGCAGTCGTACCTGTTTGTCGGTGTAACCGCGTTCGACCATTCGTGTGACGAAGTCGTTGTGTTTTTGCTGGTCCTCTTTGCTGGCCTTGGCGTTGAAGCTGATGACCGGCAGAAGGTCTTCGGTGTTGGAGAACATTTTCTTCTCGATGACCACCCGCAGTTTTTCGTAGCTGAGCCAGGTCGGGTTTTTGCCGTTGTTGTTGGCCCTGGCACGTAGTACGAAGTTGACGATCTCGTTGCGGAAATCTTTCGGATTGCTGATGCCCGCCGGTTTTTCGATTTTTTCCAGCTCTTCGTTCAGCGCTACGCGGTTGAGGATCTCGCCGGTTTCCGGGTCGCGGTATTCCTGGTCCTGGATCCAGAAGTCGGCGTACAGCACGTAGCGATCGAAGATGTTCTGGCCGTACTCGCTGTACGACTCGAGGTAGGCGGTCTGGATCTCCTTACCGATGAATTCGATATAACGCGGCGCCAGGTATTCCTTGAGGAAGCGCAGGTAGCGTTCGCGGGTTTCGGCCTGGAATTGTTCCTGTTCGATCTGTTGTTCCAGCACGTAGAGCAAGTGCACCGGGTTGGCGGCGATTTCGTGCGGGTCGAAGTTGAAGACTTTCGACAGAATCTTGAACGCGAAGCGGGTGGACAGGCCGTTCATGCCTTCGTCGACGCCAGCGTTGTCGCGGTATTCCTGGATCGACTTGGCCTTCGGATCGGTGTCCTTGAGGTTTTCGCCGTCATACACGCGCATCTTGGAGTAGATGTTGGAGTTTTCCGGTTCCTTGAGGCGCGAGAGCACGGTGAATTGGGCGAGCATCTTCAGGGTGTCCGGCGCGCAATGGGCCTTGGCCAGCGAGCTGTTGAACAAGAGCTTGTCGTAGATCTTCACTTCGTCGCTGACCCGCAGGCAGTACGGTACTTTGACGATATAGATCCGGTCGATGAAGGCTTCGTTGTTCTTGTTGTTGCGGAAGGTGTGCCATTCCGATTCGTTGGAGTGCGCGAGCAGGATCCCGGTGAACGGAATCGCCCCCAGGCCTTCGGTACTGTTGTAGTTGCCTTCCTGGGTGGCGGTCAGCAATGGGTGCAGCACCTTGATCGGTGCCTTGAACATTTCGACGAATTCCATCAAGCCCTGGTTGGACCGGCACAGGGCACCCGAGTAACTGTAGGCGTCGGCGTCGTTCTGTGGGAATTCTTCCAGTTTGCGGATATCGACCTTGCCCACCAGTGCCGAGATGTCCTGGTTGTTTTCATCTCCCGGCTCGGTTTTGGCCACGGCGATCTGGTTAAGGATCGACGGATAGAGTTTCACTACGCGGAACTGGCTGATGTCGCCACCGAATTCGGCCAGGCGTTTGGTGGCCCATGGCGACATGATGGTGTTGAGGTAGCGGCGGGGAATGCCGAAGTCTTCCTCGAGGATCGCGCCATCTTCAGTGGCGTTGAACAGACCCAAGGGTGATTCGAAAACCGGCGAGCCCTTGATTGCGTAGAAGGGCACCTTTTCGATCAGCTGTTTCAGCTTCTCGGCCAAGGACGATTTACCGCCACCGACGGGGCCGAGCAGATAAAGGATTTGTTTCTTCTCTTCCAGGCCCTGTGCGGCATGGCGGAAATACGACACGATCTGGTCGATGCATTCTTCCATCCCGTGGAAGTCTTCAAAGGCCGGATAGCGGCGGATCACCTTGTTGGAAAAGATTCGCGACAGTCTCGAGTTGGTCGAGGTGTCGAGCAATTCCGGTTCTCCGATGGCCAGCAATAGCCGCTCAGCGGAGGAGGCATAGGCGCTACGGTCCTGTTTGCACAGCTCAAGATACTCTTGCAGCGAGAGTTCTTCCTGGCGTGTGGACTCGAAGCGTTGTTGGAAGTGGCTAAAGATACTCATGACGTCACCTCGCTCGATACGTGGAGCCGACGCCGGATCATTCAGTCGATGCTGGCAGCAACCGAACAGGCGGTCGCTGTTTACCCCCCAGAACTCTTTCGGAGCTGACGACCCCAAAAGCTACTCCCGATGATCCGTGCGCCGGTGTACCGGCTCTCCCCTGTTTTGGATGGCCTGCGCTTAAGGATAGTTCGGAATCCGGGAGGTAAAGGCGAGATACGTAATTAGTTGTGGCAGACCGTTCGTCTGCCTGCGCGCAAGCCCGCAGGGGACGGGGCTTGCACGTTACAAAAAAATTATTCGGAACTGCCTTGCGCGGTTTCCGAAGGATAAGTCGTACGCCACAGCTCAAAACCGCCATCCATGCTGTAGACGTCGGAGAAGCCCTGGCTGATCAGGTAGGCGGCAGCGCCCTGGCTGGAGTTGCCGTGATAGCAGACCACCACGGTCGGTGCATCAAGGTCTGCGCCCTGGATGAAAGCGTGCAGGGAGTGGTTGTCCAGATGTTTCGAGCCACTGATGTGCAGCGCAGCGAAGGTCGCCGGGTCGCGGACGTCGACGACAACGGCGCCTTGTTCACGCAGGACCTGGGCCTGTTCTGGGGGGATACGTTTGAATTCGCTCATGGCGGGCTCCTGTGGCTCGGCTGAATGCGCAGTCTAGCGCCGGGCGTCGGCTGACGTTTGTTCGGAAATAGAGGGTGCGACTGGCGGTAGAGTTCGGCCGTGATCGTCGCATTTGCACTGCAGGCGGACGCCGGTGTCGACGTTCATCAGGGTCATCGCGCCACCCCAGACACAACCGGTATCGAGGGCAAAAATGCCTGGCTCGTCGCACTGGCCTTCAAGGGCTGCCCAATGGCCGAAGATGATTTTCAGACCCTTGGTCTTGCGTTCCTTGTACTTGAACCATGGCGCATAACCCGGTGGCGCGGTGTCGATGCCTTCCTTGCCCTTGAGGTCGAGTTTGCCTTCGCGGGTGCAGAAACGCATCCGGGTGAAATAGTTGGTGATCACTCGCAGGCGCTCGACACCCGTGAGGTCACTGTTCCATTTCGTGGGCTCGTTGCCGTACATGCCATCGAGGTAGGGGGTGATACGGTTATCGTCACGCAGGGCGTCTTCGACTTCGGCGGCGCATTTCAATGCTTTGCGCAGCGACCACTGTGGCGGTATGCCCGCATGCACGAGGACAATGTTTCGTTGTTCGTCGTAATGCATGAGCTTTTGCCGGCGCAGCCAATCCAGCAGTTCCGGGCGATCCGGGGCGTCGAGAATCTCACGCAGGGTGTCGGCTTTCTTCAGGCGTTCAATGTTATGCCCGACGGCCAGCAAGTGCAGGTCATGATTGCCGAGAACGCACACCAGGGACTCGCGAATGCTATAGAGGAAGCGCAAGGTTTCCAGCGACTGCGGGCCTCGGTTGACCAGATCGCCCACCAGCCACAGTTTGTCGTGGGCAGGGTCAAAGGCGACTTCCTTGAGCAGGCATTGCAGAGGTTCGAGGCAACCTTGCAAATCACCGACGGCATACGTCGTCATTAGTGCAGCGCTCCGGGCACCGCCAGGCGAAATGGCGCGATGATGGCGTCGAAGTGCTTACCGTCGTCGGCAAGCATTTGATAGGTGCCCTGCATGGTGCCGACTTTGGAGGTCATTACGGTGCCGCTGCTGTAAGTGTGGCTCTCACCCGCTTGAATCACTGGCTGCTGGCCAACGACACCGGCACCGCGAACTTCCTCGACATGCCCGTCACCATCGGTGATCACCCAGTGCCGCGACAACAGTTTGGCCGGTAACTCGCCATTGTTGTGCACGGTAATGGTGTAGGCGAAGGCAAAGCGGTCATGCTCGGGTTGCGATTGTTCTGCCAGATAGCGGGTGACGACGCTGACGTCGACCTGATAACGAGGATCGGACATGCAAGAGGCCTTAAAAACGAAGCGGGACGCGGGGCGTAGCTGATGAGACTCAGTCTAGGCCAAGTATCGGGTAGTAAACCAGACATGGGCGCTGGTGTCCTACCCGATAACGCCTGCGGTCTGTCAGATATCCGCAGGCTTCTGTAGGACCTGTTCGCTGAGCTTGTCGGCCAGGCGCACGAAGGCTGCCAGATCAAGTTGCTCAGGACGCAAGCTGCCATCGACGCCGGCGGCTGTGATCTCGTCATTGCTCAGCAGCAGTTTGAGGGTGTTGCGCAGGGTCTTGCGGCGCTGGTTGAAGGCTTCGCGAACGACGCGTTCCAGCACTTTGTGATCTTTGGCTGGATGCGGCAGTACCGCGTGGGGCACCAGACGCACGATGGCGGAGTCGACTTTCGGCGGCGGATTGAACGCGCCCGGGCCAACGTTGAACAGGTGCTCAACCCGGCAGTGGTACTGAACCATGATCGACAAGCGACCCCAGTCCCCACCGCCAGGGCCTGCCGCCATCCGCTGGACCACTTCCTTTTGCAGCATGAAGTGCATGTCGCGAATCAGCCTGGCGTTATGCAGCAGGTGGAAAATCAGTGGCGTAGAGATGTTGTACGGCAGGTTGCCAACGACCCGAAGGCTGCCTGGCGCTGCGTTCAGGCTGTTGAAGTCGAACTTCAGTGCGTCGCCCTGATGCAGGTTGAAGTTGCTCTTGCCGGCGAACTGCTGATTGAGGATCGGGATCAGGTCTTTGTCCAGTTCCACCACGTCGAGCTGGGCACCGCTGTTGAGCAGGCCTTGGGTCAGCGCGCCCTGGCCCGGACCGATTTCCAGCAGGCGGTCTTCGGGTTTGGCATGGATGGAGCGCAGGATGCGGTCGATAACACCGGCATCATGAAGGAAGTTCTGGCCGAAACGCTTGCGCGCCCGGTGTTGGTAATGCTCGGTCATAAACGGGTCTCGGCCATCTGGTAGGCGGTTTCCAGGGCGACTTGCAGGCTGCCGGTGTCGATTTTGCCGCTACCGGCCAAATCCAGGGCGGTGCCGTGGTCGACCGAAGTGCGGATGATCGGCAAGCCCAGGGTCACGTTGACGGCTGCGCCGAAGCCTTTGTACTTCAGCACGGGCAAGCCCTGGTCGTGGTACATCGCCAGCACCGCGTCGCAGTGCTCCAGATATTTGGGGGTGAACAGAGTGTCGGCGGGCAGGGGGCCGCGAAGGTCCATGCCCTCGCCACGCAGGCGCTCTAATGTAGGTTCGATGATGTCGATTTCTTCATGGCCCAGGTGGCCGCCTTCACCGGCATGGGGGTTGAGCCCACAAACCAGGATACGTGGCTGGGCAATGCCGAATTTTTGTTGCAGGTCGTTGTGCAAAATTCGCGTGACCCGTTCCAGTCGCTCCGGCGTGATCGCATCGGCAATCTCGCGAAGGGGCAGGTGTGTGGTGACCAGCGCCACGCGCAATCCGCGTGTGGCGAGCATCATCACCACTTGTGCGGTATGGGTCAGGTCAGCGAGAAATTCCGTGTGCCCGGAAAAGGCGATACCGGACTCGTTGATGACACCCTTATGCACCGGAGCGGTGATCATGCCGGCGAAATGCCCGTCCAGGCAGCCTTGGCCAGCGCGTGTCAGGGTTTCCAGAACGAAAGCCGCATTGGCTTTGTCCAGTTGCCCGGCGATGACTGGCGCATTCAGCGGCGTATCCCAGACATACAGGCTGTTAGCCGGCGCGGGAACATCCGGCCAGGCGTCCGGCGTTACCGCTAGCAAGTCGACAGACACGCCCAGTTGCGCGGCCCGCTCAAGGAGCAGGTCGCGGCTGGTAATGGCAATCAGGGGATGAGGCTGGGCTTGCGAGGCGAGCAGCAGGCACAGGTCAGGACCTATGCCGGCCGGTTCGCCGGGCGTCAGCGCGAAACGTTTGGGTTTCACTGCGCTGCCTGGTTTGCACCAGGGAGTTTGATCTCTACGTACGCTTCGTCACGGATCTGACGCAGCCAGGTTTGCAGCTCTTCGTCGTATTTGCGGTTACGCAGTACGGTCATGGCTTGCTGCTCACGGGCCTGGGTGGTGCTGTCAGTGGCGCGGCGGCCAAGGACTTCCAGGACGTGCCAGCCATATTGGGTCTTGAACGGCTTGGACAGCTGGCCCTGTGGGGTCTTGGCCATCACTTCGCGGAATTCAGGCACCAGTGCGTTCGGGTCGACCCAGTTCAGGTCGCCACCGTTGAGGGCGGAACCCGGGTCTTCCGAGTAGTTTTTCGCCAGATCGCCAAAATCTTCGCCCGCTTCGATACGGGTGTAGAGCGATTGAGCCAGGGCCTTGGTTTTTTCTTCGTCGCGAATCGGGCTCGGTTTGACCAGGATGTGACGAACATGCACTTCGTCACGCATCTGAGTCTCGCCGCCACGCTTCTCGAGGATCTTCAGGATGATGAAACCACCCGGGGTGCGCATTGGCTGAGTGACGTCGCCGACAGCCATGGTGCTCAGCATGCGGTCGAACGGAGGTGGCAACTGAGCGGCTTTACGCCAGCCCATTTCGCCGCCTTCCAGTGCGGTTTCGCTGGCGGATTTGGCGATTGCCAACTGACCGAAGTCAGCGCCTTGCTTGAGCTGCTGGTAAACAGCGTCTGCTTGTTTGGCGGCATTCTGAATGGCGTCGGAGTTGGCGCTTTCCGGGGTAGGAATCAGGATGTTGGCCAGACGGAACTCTTGGGACAGCTGCATTTTGCCCAGGTCGGAAGCGAGAAAGTTTTTCACTTCCTGCTCGGAGACCTGAATGCGCTCGGCCACGCGACGCTGACGCACACGGCTGATGATCATCTCGCGACGAATCTGGTCACGGGCGTCGTCGTAAGACAGACCGTCGTGAGTCAGCGCGGCGCGGAATTGATCCACCGTCATGTTGTTGCGCTGGGCAATGGTGCCGACAGCCTGGTTCAGTTCCTCATCGGTAATGCGGATGCCCGAACGTTCGCCGATCTGCAGTTGCAGGTTTTCGACGATCAGACGCTCAAGCACCTGCTGATCCAGGACGTCAGTCGGCGGTGCCGCAGCACCGCGTTTGGCGATGGTTTGCTGAACTTCATGGACGCGTTGGTCCAGTTGGCTCTGCATGACCACGTCGTTGTCGACAATGGCCACCACTTTATCGATGGACTGTACCGCGGCGTTGGCGGCGGTACCCAGGAACAGCGCGCCCAGCATCAGCGGGCGCAGACAATCAGAAAGCTTGGTCTTCACGTTCACGATAACCTTGGATGCCTTTGTCGAGGAAGCTCTCTACTTTGGCGCCGGTGAGGCCGCCGAGTCCCTTCAGTACAATTTGGAGGAATACGCCGTGGTCGCCTTTTTCGTTTTGCGGAGCTTCCTGACTGAATTCGTCATAGGAAACCCAGTAACGGTTGATCAGGCGCAATTTCCAGCAGCAGTTGTCGTACTCGAAACCACCAAAGGCCTCAAGTGTACGGTTGCGGTTGTAGTCGTACTGCCAGCGGCTGATGGCGTTCCATTGCGGCACGATCGGCCACATCACCGAGAAGTCGTGCTGTTCGATTTTGTAGTAGTCCTTTACGAAGCCAGGCGTGCCAGGGGTGCCGTAGTCACCGCCGAACTGCCATTGACCGGTGCTTTGGTTGTAGATCACCTGATCGTTACGATAGCGATAGCCGGCGTTGACGATCTTGTTCGGATTGTCTTCAGGCTGGTAGTGGAACATCGCGCTACCCGAGCGAGGGCTGTGGCTGTCCGGGTCCCAGTTGTAGTCGGCGGTAGTACGCCAATCGCGGTTCCAGCGATACTCGTATTCCAGCGCATAAGGCGAAACGTTGGCGTTCCCATCGGCGCGGGTTTTTGGGTCGACACCTGGCAACTGGACTTCGCGGTCCTTGAAGTACATAGCCTGACCTACGCTGATGCGTTGACGTTCGAAACCGTTGTCTTCGATCCAGCGGTTAGTCACGCCCAGCGACAGTTTGTTCTCGTCACCGACGCGGTCGGAGCCAGAGAAGCGGTTGTCACGGAACAGCGACGCGTAGCTAAAGGTGTATTCGCCTGTGTCGAACACAGGAATATTTTCCTGGTTCTTCTCAGGGACATAGAGGTAGTACAGACGCGGCTCAAGGGTTTGGCGATAGTTTTTGCCGAACCATTGGGTGTTGCGATCGAAATACAGGCCGCTATCGATGCTGGCGATCGGCACGGCACGATTCTGGTTGCTGCCGAACTGACCATTGATATTTTCAGTCCCGGCTGCAGCTGCCGCTTGATCTTGAGCCACGATTTGGCTCTTGCCAATGCTGTCCAGATCCAGTTGGTACTGCGTGTACTGGTACTTGAGTTTTGGTGTCAGGAAACCATACGTCCAGTTCATCGGCAGGCTCATGGACGGCGCAAGGTTGAGGCGGTCGCCGTTGGCGCGCGCCAGGCCTTGAACGTTGGTGTCCAGTTGCGGCGAGACATTGCCGTCTACGTCGGTGAAGGTGCCGTTTTTCAGATCCCGATCAAATCGCACGATTTCAGTTTCGTAGGCGAAATTCAACCCGTCCGGGTGAGTAGGCAGCTGACCGTTGAAGGTGATCTGCGGCAAGCGGTCATACGGCGTGATGTTGGAAACGGTCGCCAGCTGATAAGCCTGAGCGTTCACGCGAGCGGTGTAGCTGTCGCCACGGTAGGTGACGGAGCCCTGCTGATTCACGTAATCGGCGCTTTTCACACCAATTTGATCGGTCTGCAGATCCTGGAAGTAGTACGGGTCGCTGATCTTGGTGTAGTCGACTTGCGTGAAGACCCGAGAATCAAGGCCACCCTTGTGCTGCCAGTTGTACATGTAGCGGGTTTTTTCGTAGTCGGTCTGCTGGCTGCGCTCGGTGTCTTCGTCGTTGAGGTACGCGGCGCCGAACTGACCTTCGCTGGACTTGGTCAGGTAACGGAACTCGCCTTCCATCAGCAGGCCGTGCTTGCTCATGTAACGCGGGTACAACGTGGCATCGTAGTTCGGGGCCAGGTTGAAGTAATACGGTGTAACCAGCATAAAGCCGGTGTCGCTGCCGGTGCCGATGGTCGGTGGCAGGAAACCCGACTGGCGACGGTCGTCGATCGGGAAGTAGATGTACGGCGTGTAAAGAACCGGAATGTCCTTGACCCGCAGCGTCACGTTGGTCGCGGTACCAAAACCGGTGGCCGGGTTCAAGGTGATGTTGTTGCCCTTGAGCTGCCAGGCGTTGCTGTTTGGCTCGCACGTGGTGTACGTACCATCCTTGAGGCGGATGATCGCGTTTTCGGCACGCTTAGCGTACAGCGCGTTACCGCGAATACGGGATTTGTGCATCACGTATTCGGCGTTGTCGACCTTGGCTTCACCGGTGTCGAGTTGCACGTCGGCATGGTCACCCACGATCAGTGCGCCGTTGTCGCGAACACGGACGTTACCGCTCAGTTCGCCACGGCTCTCGGCCTGATACAGGCTTGCTTCGTCGGCTTCGACCTGCATGCTGCCCTGACGCATAACCACGTCACCGGCCAGCGTGCCGACCTGGTTTTCCGTGTCATAGCGGGAGGCCTTGGCACCCACAAAGGTCGGCGCGTCACTTTTATTCGTCTTGTCATTCATGCCAGGACGATTCGGTTCGATATAGGAACCAGAGCAGTAAGGTCCGGTTTCGGCCAATTGCGCTGCAGTAAGATTCTCGCGTGGAACCCAGTCGAGGTGACTGTAGTCTGCACTACGCGATTTCAGGCCGCGGCCTTTGGCCTCAGTAACGAGCGCAGGTTTTGCGCCGGTGTCTTCGCTGGAGCCGCTCTCGGCTGCAGTTTCGCCAGTGGCGCTGACGGCGTTGCCGTCATGGACAGGACGCGGTGGCAGTGCCGCCGCTGGCGCTTTTGGGGCACAGTCCCAGGCACCCGAAGCAGAGACTGAGCAGTCATACTGTTCCGCGGCGACCACGAATGAGGTGGCTAGAGGTTGCAGTGCCAGCAGACTGCCGGTTACTAACAACGGAAATTTTTTACGAAACGCGGGGGATTTCAATGCCATCTTATTAGTCCGGGCTTCCTGCGTGCCATCTGCCCGCGGTGTGGGCCGCACGCCTCTCGATGGTCTGAAAAAGATGCTGGATAATAAAGCATGACCCGCTTGACGGCTAGCGCCGTCGGAGACCCTTGCAATGCCTGACCAAGATGTACGTTTGCAACACCTGAAAGTTTGGCTCGATGAGCAATTGGCGACCCTCTATGCCGAGCAAGGCTGGGGCGCCGTCCCCCCGGCCACGTTGACTGCGGCCAGTAGCGATGCGAGTTTTCGGCGCTATTTCCGTTGGGAAGGCGAGGGCAAAAGCTTTGTCGTGATGGACGCGCCACCGCCACAGGAAAACTGCAAACCCTTCGTGGATATCGCCTTTTTGCTGGCGAAATCTGGAATTAATGTGCCGAAAATCTATGCCGAAGACCTCGAGCGTGGTTTTCTTTTGCTTAATGACTTGGGCAACAAGACTTACCTGGACGTGATCGACCGCGAAAATGCGGACGATTTGTTCAAGGATGCTCTGCAAGCGCTGCTGGCTTTTCAGCAGTTGCCGATGGTTGCACCGCTGCCGAGTTATGACGTGGCGTTGCTGCGTCGCGAGCTGGAATTGTTCCCGGAGTGGTACGTGAAACGTGAGCTGGGCATCGAGTTCGATTCCGCTCAGCAAATGCTCTGGCAGCAGGTCACCGACTTGCTGATCGACAGTGCCCTGGCCCAGCCAAAAGTGTTGGTTCATCGCGATTACATGCCGCGCAACCTCATGCTCAGTGAACCGAATCCCGGCGTGCTGGATTTCCAGGATGCGGTCTATGGCCCCGTGACCTACGACGTGACTTGCCTGTTCAAGGACGCTTTCCTCAGCTGGCCCGAAGAACGAGTACGCGGCTGGCTGGAAGACTATTGGCAGCAAGCGGGCGCGCTAGACATTCCGGTGCAGTCCGACTTCGAGGATTTCCTGCGCGCCAGCGACTTGATGGGCGTGCAGCGCCACCTGAAAGTGATCGGCATCTTCGCTCGCATCTGTCATCGTGACGGTAAGCCGCGCTACTTGGCCGACGTACCGCGGTTCTTTGCTTATATAGATGCGGTGGTCGTCCGTCGTCCCGAGTTGGCGGGACTGGATGTGTTGCTGCTGAGTTTGCGCGCTGGAGCGAATGCATGAAGGCAATGATTCTGGCGGCGGGGAAAGGCGAGCGCATGCGCCCGTTAACCCTGACGACACCCAAACCGCTGGTTCGCGCAGGCGGTGTTCCACTGATCGAGTATCACCTGCGCGCGCTGGCCGCTTGCGGCTTTACCGAGATCGTGATCAACCATGCCTGGCTCGGTCAGCAAATCGAAGACTATCTGGGCGATGGTTCGCGCTATGGCGTGAGCATCCAGTATTCGCCGGAAGGTGAGCCGCTGGAAACCGGCGGCGGCATTTTCCGCGCGTTACCTTTGTTGGGTGACAGCGCCTTCCTGGTGGTCAACGGTGACATCTGGACCGACTACGATTTCAGCGTATTGCACCAGCCGATTGCCGGTCTGGCTCACCTGGTGCTGGCGGACAACCCTGCTCACCACCCGACTGGCGATTTCAGTCTCGTCGACGGGCAGGTCCATGACGGTCAGCCGGACACCCCCAAGCTGACCTACAGCGGTATCGCAGTCCTTCATCCGCACCTGTTTGAAGGGTGTGCTGCCGGGGCGTTCAAGTTAGCCCCCCTGTTGCGTACGGCGATGGCGCAGGGGCAAGTGACGGGCGAGCACCTGAGTGGGCATTGGGTGGATGTCGGTACTCACGAACGTCTGGCTGAAGTTGAAACTCTGATAGAAGCGAGTCGCTGACATGCTGTGGCCAGGGACTCTGATTGGAGCCGGAGCAGGCTTTGCATTAGCCAGCATTCCGGGGGCCATGCTCGGCGCGTTACTGGGGCAGGCGCTGGATCGGCACCTGCGCCTGCAGAGCTGGGAGCATTTGCGTGAAAAGCTCGGCGGTCGCCCAGTGCTCCGCAACGATGAACTGTTGTTCGTGTTGCTGGGGCGGCTAGCCAAGTGCGATGGACGGGTGGTGGATGGCCATATTCAGCAGGCCCGTCAGGAAATGCACTCGCTGGAAATGAATGAACAGGCGCAGCTCCGCGCGATTGCCGCGTTCAATCGCGGCAAGTCGGGAAATGACCGGCTGCGCGGTTACCTGCGGCGTTTGAGTGCTCAGCCTTTTGCGGCTGAAGGCGTTTTGCGCGCCTGCTGGCGGATGGTGTGGGCGGATGGTCGCGCGGGGAGCAATGAGCTTCAACTGATCGCGCAATGGGGGAAATGGTTGGGTTGGACGCGACGTCAAGTGCAAGCACTGGCGACGGACTACGAACCGCAGAAGCGCTCATTGGTTAACAACGCACCTACCTATCAGGATGCCTTGCGGCTTTTGGGCGTGTCAGCCACCACTGAGCCCGCGCAGATCAAACGTGCCTATCGGCGCCTGCTCAGTCGTCATCACCCGGATAAAATTGCCGGCAGCGGTGCGACAGCGTTGCAGGTCCGTGAGGCTACCGACAAAACGCGCGAATTACATAACGCCTACAAGCTGATTCGTGATCGACGGGATTTTCGGTAGCAGGGCAGGGTTGTGTTGCCTGTGAAGCCGCCTTCGCGAGCAGGCTCGCTCCCACAGGGGGGATGCATTTCAACTGTGGGAGCGAGCCTGCTCGCGAAGGCGGCAACTCGGTCTATCAGTACGCCGCGTGCTGCGGATTCAACCAACCACGCACCCGGCGAACCAGCTGTTCTTGCTCTGCCTTGGCATCACCCGGCAATGCCTTCAGTGATACCTGACTGAACGCCGACGTCTTCAAGCGTTTGCTCGCTTGCAAGCGTTCCAGCGCCGCGCTGCGATCCAGCGGTTTGTCCATGTAGAAGAGGTCGGCGGTCGGCAGCTTCAATGTCGGGGTCAGTTCCGCCAGCGCGGGTGTCCCTGTCACCGGCGTCTGTGCCGCAATCATCACGAACTTTGCCACTTGCGATGGCTGCTTCTCGCTCAAATACCGCGCCGCCCAGTAAGCGCCGGTGCCATGACCCAATACGACAATGCTGCGAGCACTCTGCTGTTCGGCGAAAGCAATGGCAGCGTCGATGCGGGCAAAAATTCGCTCGGCATCGGCCTTGGCCTGTTCCTCGGTGGTTTCGGCGATCGCTTTGTCCGTCACATCCGCTTCACCGCCGGCAACTTGCTCGATGGGGGCGGCGGTGGTCGAATCTTTGCTGGCGGTAGTGGCGGCCTTGGGGGCTGGTGCCACGTCGACGACGCGTGGCGCAATGGCATCGCTTTGCAGGTCCGGCAAGGTGATACTCAGGCTGCTCCACTCGATGTCCGGTAATTTGCGGCGCAATGGACCGATTGCTTGCGGCCAGTCAACGGTTTCGCCGGCACCTGGGATGATAATCACCACGCCTTTGGGTTCGGCGGTATTGGCCGGTTTCCACAAGGCCAGGAATGTATCGGCGCCCGCTTGTAAGGGTTGCTGTTCCTGGGCGGGGATTTTTCGCTCAAGAGCGGTCGCTTCTTCCTGACTACGCTCAAGCAGCGGCTGGCGTTCGACTGGTTTTTCTGCTGCAGCTTTTTCCGCAGTGACCGGTGTCGGGACGGCCGCCTCGACGGAAAAGGCGCAAGGCAGGATCAGCGACAGGCACAATGCTGGCAGTGCCAGGCGGTAGACAGGGGGCATCGGATATTCCAGGCCAGAAGTTATTCCGGCAGCCTAATGGGTTGGTCAGTATTTGTCAGTGTGTGAGACTTCAATGATGCGTTTTCGCTGCCTATGGGTTATCGGCTGTTTGTGGTTCCCCTTGATGGGCTGGGCGGCTGCCGCGCCACCGGCACACGCCGCACAATTGTCCGCGGACCAGCAGCAATGGCTGGCGCAACATGACGAATTGCGGGTCGGGCTGGTGCTGCAAGCGCCCTACGCCCAATACGATCGCCGTTTACAGCGCCTGTCCGGGGTCAACGTCGAGCTGATGAAATGGCTGGCCAAGGCGCTTAACGTCGAGCTGAGTTGGCGCAATTTTCCTGATCTCGAACAGTTGGAAGCCGCTGCGCGCGAGGGTGAAATCGATATCGCGCCGGGACTGACCCAAACGCCCGGCGGTCTGCGCTTGTGGCAGTTTTCCGACCCGTATATGCGGGTGCCACAGCTGGTGGTCAGTGATCAGAAAAGCACCGGCGCGGTAGAGCTGGAAAAACTCGACAGCCAGACCCGCGTTGCCGTGCGCATGCCCAGCGCCACTGCCGACTACCTGCGCAGCACTTATCCGCACCTGAACCTTCAAGGCGTACCCATCGAGCGTCAAGCCTTACAGTTGCTGCTCAGTCAGCAGGCGAGTTACGCCGTGGTCGATGAGGCGCAGTTGGGGCGGTTGTCCATCGAGCCGGAGTTTTCCGAGCTGTTGGTGGTCGGCGATATTGGCTTGCCGCAACTATTGCGCGTCGCCACTCGCCGGGACTGGCCAGAACTCGCCGGCATCGTCGAAAACGCCCTGCGAGCCATCCCGGCCAAGGACCTGGAGCAATTGCACAGCCAGTGGCTGCAACCCAAATATCCAAGGCTGACCGAGTCCCTGGTGTTTTGGAAAAATCTCTGTCTACTCCTGGTGGTGTTGGGGTTGAGCAGCATGGCCATCGTCATCTGGCAGCGTCGGCAGCAGCACAGTCTGGAGCAGCGACTGCTGGCGGCGCGGGCGGACATTGCCCTGCGTGTCGCCAGCGAAGAAGCGTTACGCCTTACTCAGTTTTCCATCGATCAGAGTACCGTCGGCATCCTCTGGGTCAACTGGGACAGCCATGTGCGCTACGCCAACCGTGCGGCCGAAACCATGCTGGGTTATTCGGCGGGAGGGATCATCGACCGGCCACTGATCGACTTCGAACCCGGTCTGCACATGGACCGCTGGCTGAACCTGTGGAAGCGCGCCCGTGCCAGCGATGACGGGCCGCAAAGTTTCGAAACCAACTGTGTGCGTGCGGACGGCAGCATCCTGCCAACGGATGTTTCGTTGAGCTTTTTGCGATTTCGCGGGGGCGAATACCTGGTGGTCTACCTCAACGACGTCACCGAGCGTCGTCGCGCGTTGGCCGCGTTGCAGGAAAGCGAGGCGCGGCTGCAAGGGATCGCCGCCAACGTTCCCGGATTGGTCTTTCGATTGGAGCGGGCACCGGTGACAGGGCAAATCGATTTTGCCTACATCAGTGAAGGCAGCGAGAGCCTGTCGGGATATTCGCCGGCCACCCTGGCCCATCGTGACAAAGGCCTGCGCAGCCTGGTGCATCCAGATGACAAGGCCAGCTATCACCAAACGCAGGACCATGCACTGGATACCGACAGTGACTGGTCTTGGCAGGGACGGATTCTCACCCGTTCGGGCGAGCAACGCTGGGCGGAGATCAAAGCCATCACCCGTCGGCTTGAGGACGGCGCCTACGTCTGGGACGGTATCGTCTGGGACATCAGCGAGAGCAAGCGCATCGAACTGGAACTGGCCAGCTCCCGGGAACAGCTGCGTGAGTTGTCGGCTCATTTGGAGAGCGTCCGGGAAGAGGAAAAAGCCCGCATCGCCCGGGAAGTTCACGACGAACTGGGTCAGATGTTGACCGTGTTGAAGCTGGAAACGTCGATGTGCGAACTGGCCTACGCTCAGCTCGACCCTGGTCTGAACGAACGCCTGAACAGCATGAAGCGCCTGATCGCTCAGCTGTTTCAGCTGGTGCGCGACGTGGCCACGGCGCTGCGACCACCGATTCTCGATGCCGGGATCGCTTCGGCCATCGAATGGCAGGCCCGTCGTTTCGAGGCGCGCACGCAGATTCCGTGCCTGGTGCAGGTGCCGGACAATTTACCGGCGCTCAGCGATGCCAAGGCGATTGGCTTGTTCCGGATCCTTCAGGAAGCGCTGACCAATGTCATGCGCCATGCCCAGGCGCATACTGTTGAGCTGACACTGGCACTGGAAGGCAACGAGCTGAGCCTGACCGTCAGCGATGATGGCGTAGGATTTGTCGCCACCACTGGCCGGCCAACATCCTTTGGGGTTGTGGGCATGCGCGAGCGGGTGCTGATCATGGGTGGTCAGTTGTCGCTTGAAAGTGAGCCGGGTGAAGGCACGACGTTGAGTGTGCGAGTGCCTCTGGATTGATAAAAGATCGCAGCCTGCGGCAGCTCCTACAGGGTATGCGTTCGGCGTAGGAGCTGCCGCAGGCTGCGATCTTTTCGGCATCAACGCATTTTAATGAGGAAAGGCATGTGATCCGTGTACTGGTAGCCGAAGACCACACCATCGTTCGCGAAGGCATCAAGCAGTTGATTGGCCTGGCCAAGGACTTGCTGGTGGTGGGGGAGGCGAGCAATGGCGAGCAGTTGCTTGAGACGCTGCGTCATGTGCCCTGCGAAGTGGTGCTGCTGGACATCTCCATGCCCGGGGTCAACGGCCTGGAGGCGATCCCGCGGATTCGCGCACTGAACAATCCGCCGGCGATTCTGGTGCTGTCGATGCACGACGAAGCGCAGATGGCCGCGCGCGCGTTGAAGGTCGGCGCCGCCGGCTATGCGACCAAGGACAGCGACCCGGCGCTGTTGCTGACCGCGATCCGCAAAGTGGCGGCGGGTGGGCGTTACATCGACCCGGACCTGGCCGACCGTATGGTCTTCGAAGTCGGCCTGACCGATTCGCGGCCGCTGCATTCATCGCTCTCGGAGCGTGAATTCTCGGTGTTCGAACGCCTGGCCCAGGGCGCCAACGTCAACGACATCGCCCAGCAACTGGCCTTGAGCAGCAAGACCATCAGCACTCACAAGGCGCGGTTGATGCAAAAACTCAACATCACCTCCCTGGCGGAACTGGTGAAATACGCGATGGAGCACAAGTTACTCTGACTCTGTGCTCGATCCCTTGTAGGAGCTGCCGCAGGCTGCGATCTTTTGATCTTTCTTTCTGGCACCAAGATCAAAAGATCGCAGCCTGCGGCAGCTCCTACAAGGGATCGTGTCGGCGTATCTATTTGCGACACATCCACACAACTGCTTTTGCCAGATCATGCGGCTTGCAGCCTCAAATCGCCGCTGCCCCTATCCAATCCCGCCATCCTTGTAGGGCAATCCCTACCCCCAACCTTCCACCTGGCTGAGGCCATTCTCTCCTGCGCCCCGATTTGCGTGGTCACCAGCGTCCACTAGGCTTAGTCCACAGCAGTCATCAACAACAAAGGTGTGGGTATGAGCCAGGTCGATTCAAACGTAGGGGCCAGTGACATTCTGGTTAGCTTTCGTGGAGTGCAAAAAAGCTACGACGGCGAGAACCTGATCGTCAAAGACCTCAACCTGGAAATTCGCAAAGGCGAATTCCTCACCTTGCTCGGGCCGTCCGGCTCCGGCAAGACCACCAGCCTGATGATGCTCGCCGGTTTCGAAACACCGACTGCCGGCGAAATCCAGCTGGCCGGGCGTTCCATCAACAACGTGCCGCCGCACAAGCGTGACATCGGCATGGTGTTCCAGAACTACGCCTTGTTCCCGCATATGACGGTCGCCGAGAACCTCGCGTTCCCGCTGACCGTGCGCGGCTTGAACAAGAGCGACGTCAGTGACCGGGTCAAGCGTGTTCTGAGCATGGTTCAGCTCGACACCTTCGCCCAGCGTTATCCGGGCCAACTGTCCGGTGGTCAGCAGCAGCGCGTGGCGCTGGCCCGCGCCCTGGTGTTCGAACCACAACTGGTGCTGATGGACGAACCCCTCGGTGCACTCGACAAACAATTGCGCGAACACATGCAGATGGAGATCAAGCATCTGCACCAGCGTCTGGGCGTGACGGTGGTCTACGTGACCCACGACCAGGGCGAAGCCCTGACCATGTCCGACCGTGTGGCCGTCTTCCATCAGGGTGAAATCCAGCAGATCGCGCCGCCGCGCACGCTCTACGAAGAGCCGAAAAATACCTTCGTTGCCAACTTTATCGGCGAGAACAACCGCCTCAACGGCCGCTTGCACAGCCAGACCGGTGATCGCTGCATCGTCGAACTTGGTCGCGGTGAGAAGGTTGAAGCCCTGGCAGTCAACGTCGGCAAGACCGGCGAACCCGTCACCCTATCGATTCGCCCGGAACGCGTGAGCCTCAACGGCTCCAGCGAGTCCTGCGTCAACCGCTTCTCAGGGAGGGTGGCGGAATTCATCTATCTGGGCGACCACGTCCGGGTTCGCCTGGAGGTCTGCGGCAAGACTGACTTCTTTGTGAAACAACCGATTGCCGAGCTCGATCCCGCGCTCGCCGTTGGCGACGTGGTACCGCTTGGCTGGCAGGTCGAACACGTTCGCGCGCTCGACCCACTTTTAGAGGCGAACTGATCGCCCCCTGCTACACCAACCCTGCACGTGGAGAGAACAATAAATGTTGAGATCCCTGAAATTCACCGCTTTGGTCATGGGCATGATCGGAGCGGCGCACGCAATGGCGGCGGGCCCGGACCTGACCGTGGTGTCCTTTGGCGGGGCGAACAAGGCGGCGCAGGCCAAAGCCTTCTACGCACCGTGGGAAGCGGCGGGTAACGGCAAGATCGTGGCGGGCGAGTACAACGGCGAAATGGCCAAGGTCAAAGCCATGGTCGACACCAAGAGCGTGTCCTGGGACCTGGTGGAAGTTGAATCGCCTGAGCTGTCCCGTGGTTGCGACGAAGACATGTTCGAGCAGCTTGATCCGAAGTTGTTCGGCAAGTCCGAAGACTATGTCAAAGGCGCCATCCAGCCTTGCGGCGTGGGCTTCTTCGTGTGGTCGACCGTGTTGGCTTACAACGCCGACAAGCTGGCCTCCGCGCCGACCAGTTGGGTGGATTTCTGGGACACCAAGAAATTCCCTGGCAAACGCGGTCTGCGTAAAGGCGCCAAGTACACCCTGGAATTCGCTCTGATGGCCGACGGCGTGGCGCCGAAAGACGTCTACAAAGTGCTGGCGGGTAAAGACGGTCAGGACCGTGCGTTCAAGAAGCTTGATGAGTTGAAGCCAAACATTCAGTGGTGGGAAGCCGGCGCACAACCGCCGCAGTACCTTGCTTCCGGTGACGTGGTCATGAGCTCGGCCTACAACGGCCGGATCGCTGCCGTGCAAAAAGAAAGCAACCTGAAAGTCGTGTGGAACGGCGGTATCTACGACTTCGACGCATGGGCCATTCCAAAAGGTCTGGACAAGGCACGTGCTGAAGCGGCGAAGAAATTCATCGCCTTCTCGGTAATGCCGCAGCAGCAGAAAACCTACTCGGAAAACATCGCCTACGGCCCGGCCAACACCCAGGCCGTACCGTTGCTGGCCAAGGATGTCCTGAAAGACATGCCGACCACCCCGGAAAACATCGCCAACCAGGTGCAGATCGACGTCAGCTTCTGGGCTGACAACGGCGAGCAACTGGAGCAGCGCTTCAATTCCTGGGCAGCGAAGTAACTAGAGGGCTCGCCCTCCTGTGAGGGCGAGCTTTTGTGTTGGGGATTTGTGTGGTGAAGAGATTTATGTGGTGAGGGGATTTATCCCCGTTGGGTCGCGAAGCGGCCCCAAAACCTGCGACTACAGAGTTTCAGGTACACCGCATTCATCGGATTTGCGACTGCTACGCAGCCGGACGGGGATAAATCCCCTCGCCACACAAGCCCCCTCGCCACAAGTTCGCTCCCACATTTTCGATCGATCAAAGATTTCCGGAGTACGCCATGGCTATCGCCGTTCCCCTGAACGCGGGCACTGACCCCACCTTGAAGCAGCGGCTCAAGCACGCCGAGCGGATCAACCGCTGGAAGGCTCAGGCCTTGATCGCGCCATTGGTGCTGTTTCTGTTGCTGGTGTTCCTGGTGCCAATCGTGGCGCTGCTCTACAAAAGTGTTGGTAACCCGGAGGTGGTCGGCGGCATGCCGCGCACCGTGACGGCTATCGCCAGTTGGGACGGCCGAGGCCTGCCCGCTGAGCCGGTGTATAAAGCGGCCAGCGAAGACCTCGCTGAAGCCCGCAAGAATCAGAGCCTGGGCGACCTGTCCAAACGCTTGAACATGGAGTTGGCCGGCTATCGCAGCCTGCTGACCAAAACCGCCCGTGCCTTGCCGTTCGCCACTGAACCGGCCTCTTATAAAGAAGCGCTGGAAGGGCTCGACGAGCGCTGGGGTGACCCGGCCTATTGGCAAGCGGTGCGCCGCAACACCAGCAGTATCACACCTTACTACTTGCTGGCGGCGGTCGATCACCGGATCGACGACCTTGGCGAAATCGCCCCGGCCACGCCCGATCAGGCGATCTACCTCGACATCTTTGCCCGCACCTTCTGGATGGGCCTGATCATCACCGTGATCTGCCTGTTGCTGGCTTACCCGTTGGCTTATTTGCTGGCGAACCTGCCATCACGCCAAAGCAACTTGCTGATGATTCTGGTGCTGCTGCCATTCTGGACCTCCATCCTGGTGCGAGTTGCAGCGTGGATCGTGCTGCTGCAATCGGGCGGGCTTATAAACAGTGGCCTGATGGCCATGGGCATCATCGATAAGCCGCTGGAACTGGTGTTCAACCGCACCGGGGTTTACATCTCCATGGTGCACATCCTGCTGCCGTTCATGATTTTGCCGATCTACAGTGTAATGAAAGGCATCTCGCCGACTTACATGCGTGCGGCGATCTCCCTCGGTTGCCATCCTTTCGCCAGCTTCTGGCGGGTGTACTTCCCGCAGACCTATGCCGGTGTCGGCGCCGGTTGCCTGTTGGTGTTCATCCTCGCCATCGGCTACTACATCACCCCGGCGTTGCTGGGCAGCCCGAACGATCAGATGGTCAGTTACTTCGTCGCCTTCTACACCAACACCAGCATCAACTGGGGCATGGCGACCGCACTCGGTGGGCTGCTGCTGTTGGCAACCGTGGTGCTTTATCTGATTTACAACTGGCTGGTCGGCGCCAGTCGCCTGCGCCTGAGCTAAGGGGAGAATGAAATGCTGAGTCCTTATATGTCGCCCATCGAGCGGGTGTGGTTCTACAGCTTGCGGATCCTCTGCGGCCTGATTTTGTTGTTCCTGATTCTGCCGGTGCTGGTGATCATTCCGCTGTCGTTCAATTCGGGCAGTTTCCTGGTGTATCCGCTGCAAGGCTTTTCGTTGCACTGGTATCAGGACTTCTTTGCCTCCGCCGAGTGGATGCGTTCGCTGAGGAACAGCATCATCGTTGCCCCGGCGGCGACGGTGCTGGCAATGCTGTTCGGTACGCTGGCGGCGATTGGTCTGACGCGTGGCAACTTCCCGGGCAAGGCGCTGGTGATGGCGCTGGTGATTTCGCCGATGGTGGTGCCGGTGGTGATCATCGGTGTGGCCAGTTATCTGTTCTTTGCTCCGCTGGGGTTTGGCAACAGCTTTATCTCGCTGATCGTGGTGCATGCGGTGTTGGGTGTGCCGTTTGTGATCATCACAGTGTCGGCGACGTTGCAGGGGTTCAACCATAACCTGGTGCGCGCCGCTGCCAGCCTCGGTGCTTCGCCGCTGACCGCGTTCCGTCGGGTGACCTTGCCGCTGATTGCGCCGGGTGTGATTTCGGGGGCGTTGTTTGCGTTCGCGACCTCGTTCGATGAGGTGGTGGTGACGTTGTTCCTCGCCGGTCCCGAACAAGCGACCTTGCCTCGGCAGATGTTTAGCGGGATCCGCGAAAACCTCAGCCCGACCATCGCCGCCGCGGCGACCTTGCTGATTGCCTTCTCGGTGATCCTGCTGCTGACCCTGGAATGGCTGCGCGGCCGCAGCGAAAAACTGCGCACCGCTCAGGTCTGACACGGCCCAGCGAACTGTGCTGGTCACGCGGACCTTGTAGGAGCTGCCGCAGGCTGCGATCTTTTGACTTTGATTTTTTAAGATCAAAAGATCGCAGCCTGCGGCAGCTCCTACAGTTGTTTTGCGGCGTTACCGGGGGCTCGGGTCATTCACGGGCTGAATAGCAGACAAACCCCAATCCCCAGCTACTATTGTGCCCAGCTCCCCTATCTATAAGAGGCTGCGCACGATGAGTCTTTCCTCTTTCAAAATCGCTCACAAACTGATCACCGGCGCAGGCGCCATCGAGCAACTGGCGGCTGAACTGACACGCCTGGACATCGACAACCCGCTGATCGTCACCGATGCCGCACTGGTCAAGTCCGGCACGGTCGAGCTGGCGCTGGCGCAGTTGGGCGACCGAACCTATGAAATTTTCGACCGTGTACTGCCAGACCCGGAAATCGCCATCGTCGAAGACTGCATGCGGGTCTACCGTGAGGGCGGGCACGACGGTCTGATCGGTCTGGGTGGCGGCAGTGCCATCGACATTGCTAAAAGTGTCTCGGCCTACGCCGGTTACCACGGGGCACTGGAGGATCTGTTCGGCATTGATCAGGTGCCGCGCAAAGGTCCTCCGCTGATCGCCATCCCGACCACCGCGGGCACCGGCTCGGAAGTGACCAACGTCGCGATCCTCTCCGACAAGGTTGCGCAGTTGAAGAAAGGCATCGTCAGCGACTATCTATTGCCGGACGTGGCGCTGGTCAGTCCGCAGATGACCCTGACTTGCCCGCGCAGCGTCACCGCCGCCAGTGGCGTCGATGCGCTGGTGCATGCCATCGAATCCTACCTCTCCGTCAATGCCTCGCCGATCACTGACGCCCTCGCCATCGCCGCCATCAAGCTGATCACCAAGGCGCTGCCCAAGGCCTACGCCAACCCGTCGAACCTGCAAGCGCGCGAAGACATGGCCACCGCCAGCCTGATGGCCGGTATGGCGTTCGGCAATGCCGGGGTTGGGGCGGTGCATGCGCTGGCGTACCCGCTCGGCGGGCGGTTCAACATTGCCCATGGCGTCAGCAACGCCTTGTTGCTGCCGTATGTCATGACCTGGAACAAAATGGCCTGCGTCGAGCGCATGCAGGATATTGGCGAAGCCATGGGGGTGCAGACCGCTCATCTGAGTGCTAACGAAGCGGCCGACAAAGCCGTCGAGGCAATGACCGCGTTGTGCGCAGCGGTGGAAATCCCGCCGGGCCTGCGCAGTTTCGGCATTCCCGAGGACGCGATTCCGGCGATGGCCTTGGAGGCCGCGGGGATCGAGCGCCTGATGCGCAACAATCCGCGCAAATTGAGCGCGATTGATATCGAGAAGATCTACCGAGCGGCCTACTGATCATCGCCGCCACAGTGCGCGGGCCAAAGCATGCGGTATACAATGCGCGCCATCGTGATTCTGCTCAAAAAAGGTGCGTCATGCAGCCCTTCGTCATTGCTCCGTCGATTCTCTCCGCCGACTTCGCCCGCCTGGGTGAAGAAGTGGACAACGTCCTGGCCGCCGGCGCCGACTTCGTGCACTTCGATGTCATGGACAACCACTACGTGCCGAACCTGACCATCGGCCCGATGGTCTGCGCCGCATTGCGCAAGTACGGCGTGACCGCGCCGATCGACGCGCACCTGATGGTCAGCCCGGTGGACCGCATCGTCGGTGACTTCATCGAAGCCGGCGCGACCTACATCACCTTTCACCCGGAAGCCACGCAACACGTCGACCGTTCCCTGCAACTGATCCGCGAAGGCGGCTGCAAGTCGGGCCTGGTGTTCAACCCGGCGACCCCGCTGGACGTGCTCAAGTATGTGATGGACAAGGTCGACATGATCTTGCTGATGAGCGTCAACCCGGGCTTCGGCGGGCAGAAGTTCATTCCTGGCACCCTCGACAAACTGCGAGAAGCGCGGGCGCTGATCGACGCTTCCGGCCGTGACATCCGCCTGGAAATCGACGGCGGCGTTAACGTGAATAACATCCGTGAAATCGCTGCGGCTGGCGCCGACACCTTTGTGGCCGGCTCGGCGATCTTCAATGCGCCGAACTACCAGGAAGTGATCGAGAAGATGCGTTCCGAACTGGCATTGGCCCGCCCATGAGCGGCTTTGAGCAGCTGTTCCCGGGGCGTTTGCCGCGGCTGGTGATGTTCGATCTGGACGGCACGCTTGTCGATTCGGTCCCTGACATCGCGGCGGCTGTGGATAACATGCTGCTCAAACTCGGGCGCAAACCTGTCGGCATCGAATCGGTGCGTGACTGGGTGGGTAACGGCGTGTACATGCTGGTGCGCCGGGCGTTGGCCAACCATATCGACGCCGAGGGTGTCGATGACGTTGAGGCCGAGCATGCCCTGGAGTTGTTCAACGGCTTTTACGAGGACGGTCACGAGCTGACGGTGGTTTACCCCGGCGTGCGTGACACCCTCAAATGGCTGAACAAACAAGGCGTGGAGATGGCCCTGATCACCAATAAGCCGGAGCGCTTTGTCGCACCGCTGCTGGATCAGATGAAAATCGGCCGTTACTTCAAATGGATCATCGGTGGCGACACCTTGCCACAGAAGAAACCCGATCCGGCCGCGCTGTTTTTCGTGATGAAAATGGCCAACATCCCGGCTTCGCAATCGTTGTTCGTCGGCGATTCGCGCAGCGACGTGCAGGCGGCGAAAGCGGCGGGGGTCAAATGCGTGGCGCTCAGTTATGGCTATAACCACGGCCGACCGATTGCCGAAGAGTCGCCAGCGCTGGTGATCGACGATTTGCGCAAGCTAATTCCCGGTTGCCTGGATCCGGCCGCTGAGATAACGTTGGCCGACGCTGTTCAATCCCCTCCTGGAAACTCCATCGTGGTGGTCACTCGCAAACTCTGGATGAAAGTCATCAAGGCCCTGGCCCGCTGGCGTTGGCGCGCCTGACTTGTTCCTGGCCGGCATACCGGCGCGTTTGCATACCTGACTGTTAGACCCTCAAGCCACGAGGCTACCTCATGATCCGCGAAGAATTCCTGCGTTTGGCCGCTGCCGGCTACAACCGCATCCCGCTTGCCTGCGAAACCCTGGCCGACTTCGACACGCCGCTGTCGATCTACCTTAAGCTGGCCGACGAGCCTAACTCCTATCTGCTCGAGTCCGTTCAGGGCGGGGAAAAGTGGGGCCGTTATTCGATCATCGGCCTGCCGTGCCGCACTGTGTTGCGCGTTCACGATCACCAGGTGAGCGTGACCCACGACGGCATCGAGATCGAAAGCCACGAAGCACAAGATCCACTGGCCTTTGTTGAAGAGTTCAAAGCTCGTTACAACGTACCGACTATCCCCGGCCTGCCGCGTTTCAACGGCGGTCTGGTGGGTTATTTCGGTTACGACTGCGTGCGCTATGTGGAAAAACGCCTGGGCAAGTGCCCGAACCCGGATCCGCTGGGTGTGCCGGACATTCTGCTGATGGTGTCCGACGCCGTGGTAGTGTTCGACAACCTCGCCGGCAAGATGCACGCGATTGTCCTGGCCGACCCGGCGCAGGCCGATGCCTTCGAACAAGGCCAAGCGCGTCTGGAAGAATTGCTGGAAAAACTCCGCCAGCCGATCACGCCACGCCGTGGCCTGGATTTCAGCAAGCAGCAATCGGCCGATCCGGTGTTCCGCTCCAGTTTCACCCAGGACGATTACGAAAAAGCCGTCGACACCATCAAGGAATACATCCTGGCCGGCGACTGCATGCAAGTTGTGCCGTCCCAGCGCATGTCGATCGACTTCAAGGCCGCGCCAATCGATCTGTACCGGGCGCTGCGTTGTTTCAACCCGACGCCTTACATGTACTTTTTCAACTTCGGTGACTTCCATGTCGTCGGCAGTTCGCCAGAAGTGCTGGTGCGGGTCGAAGACAACCTGATCACCGTGCGCCCGATCGCCGGCACTCGCCCACGCGGAGCCAGCGAAGAAGCTGACTTGGCGCTGGAAAAAGACCTGCTGTCCGACGACAAGGAAATCGCCGAGCATTTGATGCTGATCGACCTGGGCCGTAATGACACCGGTCGGGTCTCGGAAATCGGTTCGGTGAAGCTCACCGAGAAAATGGTCATCGAGCGTTACTCCAACGTGATGCACATCGTGTCCAACGTCACGGGCCAGTTGAAGGCCGGGTTGACGGCGATGGACGCACTGCGGGCGATTCTGCCGGCGGGCACCTTGTCCGGTGCGCCGAAGATCCGCGCGATGGAAATCATCGACGAACTGGAACCGGTCAAGCGTGGCGTCTACGGCGGCGCGGTCGGTTATTTCGCCTGGAACGGCAACATGGACACCGCCATCGCCATTCGTACCGCGGTGATCAAGAACGGCGAACTGCATGTGCAGGCCGGTGGCGGCATCGTCGCCGACTCGGTACCGGCGCTGGAATGGGAAGAAACCCTGAACAAGCGTCGCGCAATGTTCCGCGCCGTAGCTCTGGCTGAACAAACTCCGGAAAGCTGACCGATGAACGCGACCCGTATGACATGCCGCTTTGACTGACAAAGCGCTGGACGCTGCGAGTCACTCATTCGAAAGCTGTATTTAAAGTCAGTGAATTCAAGAGGTTTTAAGCCATGTTGCTGATGATCGATAACTACGACTCCTTTACCTACAACGTTGTGCAGTACCTTGGTGAGCTCGGCTCCCAGGTCAAAGTCGTGCGCAACGATGAGCTCACCATTGCCGAAATCGAAGCCCTCAACCCTGAGCGGATCGTCGTCTCTCCTGGTCCTTGCACCCCGACCGAAGCCGGCATTTCAATTGAAGCGATCAAGTATTTCGCCGGCAAACTGCCGATTCTGGGCGTGTGCCTGGGCCACCAGTCCATTGGCCAGGCCTTTGGCGGCGATGTGGTCCGTGCCCGTCAGGTCATGCACGGCAAGACCAGCCCGGTGTTCCACGAGGACAAAGGTGTATTCGAAGGTCTGAATCACCCGCTGACGGTCACCCGTTATCACTCGCTGATCGTCAAGCGCGAAACCCTGCCGGACTGCCTGGAGCTGACCGCCTGGACCCAGCTCGAAGACGGTTCGGTCGACGAGATCATGGGGCTGCGCCACAAGACGCTGAACATCGAGGGTGTGCAGTTTCACCCTGAGTCGATCCTGACCGAGCAGGGCCACGAACTGTTCGCCAACTTCCTCAAACAAACCGGCGGCACGCGCTAAGGACGTTTCATGAATATCAAGACAGCCCTGAGCCGTATCGTCGATCAACTCGACCTCAGCACCGATGAAATGCGCGATGTGATGCGCGAAATCATGACCGGGCAATGCACGGATGCGCAGATCGGCGCATTCATGATGGCCATGCGCATGAAGAGCGAAAGCATCGACGAAATCGTCGGCGCCGTGTCGGTGATGCGTGAGCTGGCGGACAAAGTCGAACTCAAGACCCTCGACGGCGTCGTCGATGTGGTCGGCACTGGCGGTGATGGTGCGAACATTTTCAACGTATCGACCGCTTCATCTTTCGTCGTCGCAGCCGCTGGTTGCACCGTCGCCAAGCATGGTAACCGCGCCGTCTCGGGCAAAAGCGGCAGTGCCGACCTGCTGGAGGCAGCCGGTATCTACCTGAACCTGACCCCGGTTCAGGTGGCACGTTGCATCGATAACGTCGGCATCGGTTTCATGTTTGCCCAGACCCATCACAGTGCCATGAAGTACGCCGCCGGCCCGCGTCGGGAGCTTGGCCTGCGCACCCTGTTCAACATGCTCGGCCCGCTTACGAATCCGGCCGGTGTTAAACATCAGGTGGTGGGTGTGTTCAATCAGGCGCTGTGCCGGCCATTGGCCGAAGTCTTGCAACGTCTGGGCAGCAAACACGTGCTCGTCGTGCATTCGAAAGATGGCCTGGATGAGTTCAGTCTGGCGGCGCCGACGTTTGTCGCGGAGCTGAAGAATGATCAGGTCACCGAGTATTGGGTCGAACCGGAAGACTTGGGCATGAAGAGCCAGAGCCTGCACGGCCTGGCGGTGGACAGCCCGGCGGCCTCTCTTGAGCTGATCCGCGATGCCTTGGGCAAGCGCAAGACCGAGAACGGTCAGAAAGCTGCCGAGATGATCGTGCTCAATGCCGGGGCCGCGCTGTACGCTGCCGACCATGCCACCAGCTTGAAGGAAGGCGTTGCCCTGGCGCACGATGCGCTGCACACAGGCCTCGCTCGGGAAAAACTTGAGGAGTTGGGTGCATTTACCGCGGTATTCAAAGTGGAGAATGAGGGATGAGTGTACCGACGGTTCTGGAAAACATTCTGGCGCGCAAAGTCCAGGAAGTTGCCGAGCGTAGCGCCCGTGTAACGCTGGCAGAGCTGGAAAGTCTGGCCAAGGCGGCCGATGCACCCCGTGGGTTTGCCAAGGCATTGTTGGCTCAGGCCAAGCTCAAGCAGCCTGCAGTCATAGCTGAAATCAAGAAAGCTTCGCCGAGCAAAGGCGTGATTCGCGAGAACTTCGTGCCTGCCGACATCGCCAGGAGCTATGAGAAGGGCGGCGCGACTTGCCTGTCGGTGCTTACCGATATCGATTACTTCCAGGGTGCAGATGTGTATCTGCAACAGGCTCGCGCGGCGTGCAAGCTGCCGGTGATCCGCAAGGATTTCATGATCGATCCGTATCAGATCGTCGAAGCCCGTGCCCTGGGTGCGGACTGCGTGCTGTTGATCGTCTCCGCACTGGATGACGTGAAAATGGCCGAGCTGGCCGCCGTGGCAAAAAGCGTCGGCCTCGACGTGCTGGTGGAAGTTCACGATGGCGACGAGTTGGAACGGGCCTTGAAAACCCTCGACACTCCGTTGGTCGGCGTGAACAACCGCAATCTGCACACCTTTGACGTCAGCCTGGAAACCACGCTTGACCTGTTGCCACGTATTCCGCGTGATCGTTTGGTGATCACTGAAAGCGGCATTCTCAATCGGGCCGATGTCGAGTTGATGGAAATCAGCGATGTGTATGCGTTCCTGGTCGGCGAGGCATTCATGCGCGCCGAAAGCCCGGGCACCGAACTGCAGCGCTTGTTCTTTCCAGAGCGTGGGACTGCGGTAAGCGGTTCTACACTCGACTGAAAAAAGCATCGCGAGCAAGCTCGCTCCCACAGTGATTGTTGGTGGACACAAAATTTGTGAGCACCTCCGATCAAATGTGGGAGCGAGCTTGCTCGCGATGGCGGCATAAGACGCACCACAGACTTAACGTCCGACGGAATACCTTATGACCCTGATTACCTCACTGACCACCGAAGCCGGCCTCCTCGCTGAACAGGATCTGCTGACTTCAGTGTGCACCGGCGATTCCGAATTCGGCCTGCTGTTCTGGCAACCCAGTGACCGCGCATTGGTCATGCCGCGCCGCTTGAATCGTCTGCCACAGTTCGAATCCGCGTGCGAAGTATCGGCCGCTGCTGACTGGCCGGTGCTGCTACGCGAAACCGGCGGTGAACCGGTGCCGCAATCGGCTTCAACGATCAACATCGCGCTGGTTTACGCGCCCCCACGCAGCGAGGGCGACCAGAACCGCATCGAAACCGCTTATCGCCGACTGTGCGATCCGATCTGTCAGTTGCTGGATGAACTGGGCGGCGTTTCGTCCTTGGGTGAAGTGGACGGCGCATTCTGCGATGGCCGGTTCAACGTTAACCTCGACGGGCGCAAGATGGTGGGCACTGCTCAGCGCTGGCGCCAGAGCAAGGGCGGTTCGCGTCCGGTCGGGTTGGTGCATGGCGCTTTGTTGCTGGATAACGAACGCGAATCGATGGTCGCGGCGGTCAATCGTTTCAATGAGGCCTGCGGACTGGAACAGCGGGTTCGCGCCGAGAGCCACATCGCCCTGCATGAAAAATTTACCGCGCCTGACGCACTGGGCCGGCTCGACGCGCTCTATCGCCAGTTGTTGGCGGACATGTTCGGGGCGTAGTTTTCGAGCTTAGCGCGTACCGAAGACCACCATGGTCTTGCCTTTGACGTCCACCAGGTTGCGTTCTTCAAGATCCTTGAGCACGCGGCCGACCATCTCACGCGAGCACCCGACAATCCGCCCGATTTCCTGGCGGGTCACCTTGATCTGCATCCCGTCGGGATGAGTCATGGCGTCTGGCTGCTTACACAGCTCCAGCAAGCAGCGAGCCACGCGGCCAGTCACGTCGAAGAACGCCAGATCGCCCACCTTGCGGGTAGTGTTACGCAGGCGCTGTGCGATTTGTCCGCTAAGCACGTAAAGAATGTCCGGGTCTTGCTGGGACAACTCGCGGAATTTCGCGTAGCTGATTTCCGCGACTTCGCATTCGATCTTCGCGCGCACCCAGGCACTGCGTTCCTGTTCCAGGCCGGCCTGTTCAAACAAACCCAGCTCACCAAAAAAGTCGCCGGAGTTCAGGTAGGCAATGATCATTTCCCGGCCGTCGTCATCCTCGATCAGAATGGTGACCGAGCCTTTGATGATGAAGAACAGCGTATCCGAGCGGTCGCCGGCACAGATGATGTTGCTCTTGGCCGCATAGCGACGGCGCTGGCAGTGCATCAACAGCTTGTCGAGGTTCTTGATTTTGGGGGTGGGGGCAATAGCAACCATGGTTGTGTCCCGAAATGACTGCACGGTGTGTTTGATTTTTTGTAGGAGCTGGCGAAGCCTGCGATCTTTTTATTCGCTACAAGGCTGGCTATGCGCCAGCGAATTGGCGCCAGCTTAACAGACACTTCCTGCAACATTCGAACATTTACCTACGGCGCTGACGGAGATGTCCCAGGAAGGTGAAGCGCTGTCATTGCGGGGCCCTGTGCTAAGCTGGCGACCCTTTTTTATACAGTGGAGTCTTGGCGATGAAGGCACGCATCCAATGGGCTGGTGAAGCCATGTTCCTCGGCGAATCCGGCAGCGGTCATGTCGTGGTCATGGACGGTCCGCCCGATGCCGGTGGACGCAACCTGGGTGTCCGGCCGATGGAAATGCTCCTGCTGGGTGTCGGCGGTTGCAGCAATTTCGATGTGGTCAGCATCCTCAAGAAGTCCCGTCAGGCCGTCGAGAGCTGCGAAGCCTTCCTCGAAGCCGAGCGCGCGACCGAAGATCCTAAGGTCTTCACCAAGATCCATATGCATTTCGTGGTCAAAGGCCGGGCGCTGAAAGAAGCCCAGGTCAAACGCGCCATCGAGTTGTCTGCCGAGAAGTATTGCTCGGCCTCGATCATGCTCGGCGCCGCGGGTGTAGAGATTACGCACGACTACGAGATTATCGAACTCGGTTGAATCGACATTCAACTATCATAAAAGCAGTGCAGACTCTGGCGATCCCAAGCTGACGTCTGCATAATGCGCCACTTTTTTCAGGGTAGTGGCCCGTCTACCGACAGGCCGCACACCCGAACAGACAACCAAAATCGCCATCGCGAAGAGGTGTTAACCGTCCTACGCAGGTGCGTCGTCCGCATCTGACGGGCATGCTTGATCACGCGGCTCGGGCCGCAATACATAGAGAGTTTTTAACGGTGAAAAGCAAACTCAAGCTCCACGGGTTCAATAACCTGACAAAGACCTTGAGCTTCAACATCTATGACATCTGCTACGCGGAAACCCCGCAAGACCAACAGGCTTACGTCGAGTACATCAATAAAGAGTACAACGCGAAACGCCTGACGCAGATCCTCACAGAAGTTGTCGATATCATTGGTGCCAATATCCTGAACATCGCCAGTCAGGACTATGAACCCCAGGGTGCCAGCGTCACGATTCTGATCTCTGAAGAGCCGGTGACACCTACCGACAGTCAGATCGAAGAGTCCCCGGGCCCGCTGCCTGAAATTATCCTGGCCCACCTCGACAAGAGCCACATCACGGTTCACACCTACCCGGAAATCCATCCAGTGGACGGTATCGCGACATTCCGTGTGGACATTGACGTGTCGACCTGTGGCGTCATTTCACCGCTTAAGGCACTCAACTTCCTGATTCACCAGTTCGATTCGGACATCGTGACCGTGGATTATCGTGTGCGCGGTTTCACTCGTGACGTTGAAGGTAAAAAGCACTTCATCGACCACGAGATCAACTCGATCCAGAACTACCTTTCCGAAGACACCCGCGACGGTTACCAGATGACTGACGTAAACGTGTACCAGGAAAATCTGTTCCACACCAAAATGCTGCTGAAGAACTTCGAACTGGACAACTACCTGTTCGGCGACGCGACCACCAGCCTGTCCTCTGAGCAACGTGTCCAGGTGACCGAGCGTGTGAAACACGAAATGCTGGAAATCTTCTACGCGCGCAACGTGCCGAACTAAGATTTTCGATGTCTAGTCCTGAAATAGGTTTACACCTGTTTCACCCCAACGCCCGATGCATCGCATCGGGCGTTTTGTATTTCAACGACAGGTGCGGACGCTCGCGGTTGTAGATCGATACCGACTCGCTCACCATTTTCTTCGCCTGCGTTAAATCCTGTGGTCGCTGGAGCAAAAGCTCCGTCTTCAATATCCCGTTGACCCGCTCTGCCAGGGCGTTTTGATAACAGTCGTAGCCGTCCGTCATCGAACACCTGATGCCGTGTTTTGCGTGCAGTTCCTGGTACATTCCCGAGCAATACTGGCTGCCTCTGTCCGAGTGATGAACCAGTGGCTGCTCCGTTCGACGGTGCTTCACCGCCCGGCGCAGCGCCTGCGCGACCGACTCGGTGTGCAGGCTTTCATGGACGTGATAGCCCACGATCTTTCGCGAAAAAGCATCCGTCACAAGGCTCAGATAGGCCACGCCTTCCTGAGTGGGCAGATAGGTGATGTCAGCCACCCAGACCTGTTCCGGGCCGCTGGGAACAACCTGTTCAGGCCCCGGTTTGAGCAGGTTCGGATGGCGTCGAAAGCGATGATGACTGTCGGTTGTCTTGTGATACGCCCGCTTACGGGCTACCAATAAACGCCGTTCGCGCAGAATCGAAAACAGGCGATCTCGCCCTACTTGCAGCTCAAGCAGTGGCTGACATTGCAGCAGGTAATGCAGCTTTCTAGTGCCCAACCGCGGCTGCCGCAGGCGCTTTTGCTGAACGAAATCGGCAACTTTCTGATCCAGAATCAGACGAGCAGCATCGGCGCGATTGCGTTTGTAGTAAGCCTGTCGGCTTATCCCCATGAACTGGCAAGCCCTGCTGATGCTCAGGTTTTGGATTCGTTTTTGCGCGAGGACTTGCCGGGACGCTTTTTTACGACAGAGAGACCGTAGTCATTTTTCAAGACGTCCACGACGGCCTCGAAAAACTGCGCTTTCTGATTGGACAGCGCCAACTGCTCTTCAAGCTCTTTGATGCGCTGCTCTGGCGTTAATGGTCGGTTTTTGTCGGGCATAGACCCCATCCTCGGCGAGCCAATGTAGGTGCCGGGGCTCCAATCTTGACGACCGTGCTTGCGTAACCATGTCAGAACGGTCGTTTTGCCTTGAATCCCGTAGCGCTCCTGAGCCTCTTTATAACTCAGCTCGCCTTTTTCGACCTGGTCGACGACCGACAATTTAAAGGTCAGCGTGTAGTCTCGCTGACTACGCCTTTTTGCGGATTCCATTACGTCCTCCTGAAAAACAGATCAGAAGGTGTAAACCTTATTCAGGACGGGACACGAGTAACAAAAAAAGGCGACTACTTTGCGGTAGTCGCCTTTTTTATGCCCTGTAGGAGCGAGCTTGCTCGCGATGGACGAGAGAGCGACACGTTTATCCAGAAAAACACGCGTAATCGTTAACGTCCATCGCGAGCGAGCTCGCTCCTACAGATCAGGTCAGATCCGATAAGTACTCTTGGTCATCACCTTGGCCATCAGGCTCATGCCGAACTTCACCGGGGCCGGGAAGCGGAAGCCGCCAGCCTCCAGCGCGCTTTCGGCGTGATGTTCTTCATCGATGCGCATCTGCTCGAGGATCGCCCGGGACTTTCCGTCCGCGGCCGGCAGTTGTTCAAGGTGTTCGTTCAGGTGTTTGCACACTTGATGCTCAGTGGCAGCCACGAAACCGAGGCTGACTTTGTCGCTGATCAACCCGGCCACCGCGCCAATCCCGAACGACATGCCGTAGAACAGCGGATTAAGGATGCTGGTATGGCTACCTAACTGCCGGATGCGTTGTTCGCACCAGACCAGATGATCGATTTCTTCTTCGGCGGCATGTTCCATGGCCGCGCGCACTTGCGGCAGCTTGGCGGTCAGGGCTTGCCCTTGATACAGCGCCTGGGCACAGACTTCGCCGGTATGGTTGATGCGCATCAAACCGGCGACGTGCCGGGTGTCTTCGTCGCTCATTTGCGCATCCGGCCGCACGATCGCGGGCGACGGACGGTACGGCTGGCCACTGAAAGGCAGCAAGGTACGCATCGCGGCATCGGCTTGCAGCAGAAGACGGTCAATCGGCGAGTAGTGACGTTGGGTAGTCATGCTGACCTCCGGGAAGAATCTCGGCGGCCAGTTTAACCCAATCGGCCGAGGGAAGGTTTGCGCTGGGTCATTGCTCTCAATGGATTCAATATTGTAGGAGCGAGCTTGCTCGCGAAGAGGGTACACCCGACACATTATTTGTGGCTGGACGACCATCGCGAGCAAGCTCGCTCCTACAGGGATACGCGGTGAATCAGCCCGGCGGCCAATGCATCTGGCGCTGACCCAACACATGCATATGAATGTGATAGACGGTCTGCCCACCCAGTTCATTGCAGTTCATGACCACCCGGAAACCTTCTTCGCAGCCCAATTCCAGAGCCAGACGCTGGGCGGTGAACAGAAGGTGTCCCGCTAATGCTTTGTCGTCCTCGGTCAGGTCGTTAAGTGTGCGCACCGCTTTTTTCGGAATCACCAGAAAATGCACCGGTGCCTGTGGGGCGATGTCGTGGAAGGCCAGTACCTGGTCGTCCTCGTAAATGATCTTCGCCGGGATTTCCCGGTTGATGATCTTGCTGAACAGAGTATCCACAGCTGTTTTCTCCGTTGTTTGGGCTGGCCTGAGTGTAACCATGGGTTATGCCCGAGCCCAGCCTTTTACCTTGAGGTTTGATCAGCGCGGGCAGTAGGCCTTGTTGGCCATGCCGGCGATTGTCCGGGTCAGCCAACGCGAGCCGAGCCGCGGCAGGAAGGCGCGCCAGCGGTTGCGTCGGCCCGGAATGATGATGGCGCGATTTTTCTCCAGGGCCCGCACGGTGTAGAGCGCGACTTCTTCAGGGCTCATCAGCATTTTGCTGTCGACCAGTTTGTCAGTGTTCAATTGGGCTGTTCGGAAAAACGCCGTGCGGGTAGGGCCGGGACAGAGTACCGACACCTTGATCGCGCACTTCTTCAGCTCGACACGCAGCCCTTCGGAAAAGTGCAGCACATAAGCCTTGCTGGCGTAATAAGTGCTCATCCAGGGACCGGGATGGAACGCCGCCACCGAGGCGACATTCAGAATTTGCCCGCCACCCTGCAACGCCATGCTGTTGCCGATGGCGTGACACAGGCGAGTGAGCGCGAGGATGTTTAGCTCGATCAGGTCCTGCTCGGTCATCCAGTCCTGGGCCAGGAAGGGACCGCAGGTGCCAATGCCGGCGCAGTTCACCAGCAAGTCGATCTGCCGATCACCTTCTTCCAGTTCCAGCAGAAATCCGGACAGCCGAAGCGGCTCGCCAAGGTCGCAGGCACGGAATAACACTTCCACGCCAAAACGTTGAGTCAATTCAATCGCAATACTTTCCAGCTGATCACGCTGTCGGGCCACCAGAATCAGGCTGCGGCCACGGCGGGCCAACGCTTCGGCCATCGCCAGGCCGATGCCGCTGGAAGCGCCAGTGATCAGAGCGTAACGGGTCATGCAGTTCTCCATCGCAACAGCTCCGCGCCGGCGACGCAGGTGTCACGGGCGGGGAGCGCTGTTCATTCTTTCGCAGAGTCTACAGGGGGCAGGGGTTCTTCGGCTTCATCGTCTGTGGAATTTGGTATGGGTTGCGCCTCGTCGACGGGCTCGGCTTCAATTTCGTCGGTCGTGACCGAGCCACTTTCATAGGTGCTTTCGGTGGTGCTTTCATATTCATTGTGCAAGGTTTCGATGCCGCCAGTGAGTACGCCAATGAATCCAGCAGCGACGAACACCAGCCAAAGAGCGCAAAGCACTTTTACGGCGGTGCTGTTGGCCGGTGGCGGTGCGCCGTATTGGTTAGATGCGGTATTGCCTGGCAGTACCGCCAGAAAAATCGGGAAGAGCCAGCCTACGAAAGGCACCAGTGTCAGTAGATACAGCCAGCCGGACCAGCCCAGGTCATGCAGGCGCTGAACGCTGATCTGAATGCCGACGACGATAAACGCGATGCCTATCGCCGTGCCGGCCAATCCGCCAATGACCAGGCCGACCGTTGAAGTAAGGGCAATGAGCGACAAGCCGATGGAGACGAACACCCCGGCGACACCCATCAGCACCAGCATCAAGGCCATCATCCAGGCCAGATAGCGCAGGCGGCCAATGCGTCCTGCGAATGTGAAGGCCTTGAGGGGGCCGACTGCGGGTAGCGCCTCACCGACAGCGGCTTGTGGTGGTGCATAAGGTGATTCGACGTCTGCCGATCGCCATGGGCTGGGCGCAGGGGAGGGCTCGTGAACGTCGGATAGATTCAGTTCAATGGTCGGTTCACTTTCGATCCGGGCATCGATACCGGTTTTGGTCAGCGCCTGGAGATACGTCTGAGCATCGGCGTGTGACAGGTCACGCTTGAGCGCTACCGGCCGGCCACTGAACAAGCGCTCGATGGCCTGCACATCGCTTTTGAATAACTCGGCAAGATTGAGCTTGGCAGTGGTGATGTCTACGCCTGGCAGCAGAGCGCCGTCGAATACGATCTTGAAACGGTTTTCGCTCATTGCGAGGCATCCTTGTCGCGGTTATTTGAATAGAAAAGTGTTTCAAGCTTGGGGTGTAAGGCCAGCCTTGGATGGCTGGCCCAATTTTCCTGTCAGCGCGGCCAGCGATTGGACAACTGAGCTGCAATCTCCAGCGCCTTGCGATACTCGGCGTCGAGCCGTGCAACCAATTGATCGACACTCGGCAAATCATCGATTTCGCCGACGCCCTGGCCTGCGGACCATACGGTTTTCCAGGCTTTGGCTTCATCGCTCAGCGGCTTGAGTTTGGAACCGAAGTTCACTTCCCCTTTGCCTTGCAGCGCTGCCATGTCGAAACCGGCAGCTTCCAGGCTCTGGCGCATGAAACTCGCCGGTACACCAGACACGGCCGGAGTATGGACGATGTCCGCTGCCCTGGACGTCAGCAGCATCTCTTTATAAGCGTCGGGTGCATGACTTTCAGTAGTGCCGATAAATCGCGTACCGAAGTAGGCCAAATCTGCGCCGAGCAATTGCGCGGCAAGAATTTCGTGGCCATGGTTCAGGCAACCGGCCAGCAGCAATGTCTTGTCGAAGAACTGGCGGATCTCGGCGATGAGCGAGAACGGGCTCCAGGTCCCAGCGTGTCCACCGGCACCCGCGGCTACGGCGATCAAACCGTCCACACCGGCCTCGGCGGCTTTCTCCGCATGACGGCGAGTCGTGACATCGTGGAACACCAGGCCGCCGTAGTTGTGGACTGCATCCACCAGTTCTTTCACGGCACCGAGGCTGGTGATCACGATGGGCACTTTGTGCTCGACGCAGATCTCCAGATCGGCCTGCAACCGCGGGTTACTTTTGTGCACGATCAGGTTCACCGCGTAAGGCGCAGGGTTCTCCAGTGTCGCCAGTCCCGCTTCGATCTCTTCCAGCCAGGCTTTGAAGCCGCTGCTCTCGCGTTGATTCAGCGCGGGGAAGCTGCCCACCACGCCGTTACGGCAGCAGGCGAGTACCAATTGCGGGTTGGAAATCAGGAACATCGGCGCCGCCACCACAGGCAGACGCAAACGTTGTTCGAGCAAAGCGGGCAGCGACATTGGAAGTTCCCCGGTGAGTTGTGCCGATTGAAATTAGAACGGTCGAACCACGACCAGAATGACGATAGCCAGCAATATCAGAACCGGCACTTCATTGAACCAGCGATAAAAGACATGGCTGCGGGTGTTCTCGCCACGGGCAAAACGTTTTACCTGCGCGCCGCACATGTGGTGGTAGCCGATCAGGATCACCACCAGCGTCAACTTGGCATGCATCCAGGCACCCTGACCGAAGTAGGCGCTGGGGTTGAGGCTGATCAGCCAGATGCCGAAGATCAAGGTGGCGATCATCGCCGGACCCATGATGCCCCGGTACAGCTTGCGCTCCATGAGGCTGAAGCGTTCCTTGCTGACCGTGTCTTCACTTTGCGCGTGATAAACGAACAGGCGCGGCAGGTAGAACAGGCCGGCAAACCAGCAGACCATGCTGATGATGTGAAGCGCTTTGAGCCACAGATAAAGCATTTTTCATTATTCCCAGGTTCACGGTAGCCCGAATAGTAGAGGCTTGAGGCTCCGCACGTCACCTTGCCGGTTGTCGCAGGACGATGCGGGCCCTATTATCGACGGCTTTCCAGTGGGTTCGTTGAGGGCAGGTTTATGGTCAAGGTCGGTATCGTCGGCGGCACGGGTTACACCGGTGTCGAACTGCTGCGTCTGTTGGCACAGCATCCGCAAGCAGAAGTGGTGGTGATCACTTCCCGATCCGAGGCTGGCCTGGCCGTGGCCGACATGTACCCGAACCTGCGAGGCCATTACGACGGCCTGGCGTTCAGTGTTCCGGACATCAAGACGCTGGGCGCCTGCGACGTGGTGTTCTTCGCCACGCCTCACGGTGTTGCCCATGCTCTGGCAGGCGAGTTGCTGGCGGCCGGGACCAAAGTCATCGACCTGTCGGCGGACTTCCGTTTGCAAGACGCTGAGGAGTGGGCCAAGTGGTACGGTCAGCCACACGGTGCGCCGCAGCTATTGGAAGAAGCGGTCTACGGCTTGCCGGAAGTCAATCGTGAGCAGATCAAACAGGCTCGCCTGATCGCTGTGCCGGGTTGCTACCCCACCGCTACGCAATTGGGTTTCTTGCCCTTGCTGGAAGCCGGTCTGGCCGATACCACTCGCTTGATCGCTGACTGCAAATCCGGTGTCAGCGGAGCCGGTCGTGGCGCTTCTGTAGGCTCGCTGTACTCCGAGACGTCGGAAAGTATGAAGGCCTATGCCGTCAAAGGTCACCGTCACTTGCCGGAAATCCGCCAAGGGCTGCGTCGCGCTGCCGGCAAGGACGTCGGTCTGACTTTCGTTCCGCATCTGACGCCAATGATCCGTGGCATTCACTCGACGCTATACGCAACCGTGGTGGATCGCTCGGTGGATCTGCAAGCGCTGTTCGAAAAGCGTTATGCCAACGAACCGTTCGTCGATGTGATGCCGGCCGGCAGCCATCCGGAAACCCGCAGCGTGCGTGGTGCAAACGTCTGCCGTATTGCCGTGCATCGTCCTCAGGACGGTGATCTGGTGGTGGTGCTGTCGGTCATCGACAACCTGGTCAAAGGCGCGTCGGGTCAGGCTGTGCAAAACCTGAACATCCTCTTCGGGCTGGATGAGCGTCTGGGCCTGTCCCACGCCGGCATGCTGCCGTAAGGCTTTATCCCGCTCAGCAAAAAGGCCCGTTGAACGGGCCTTTTTGCATTCCGTGACTGGCAATAAGGTTGATTGATATACCGTAACAATAGTTGACCAATTTTCTAGGAGAAGCGGATAATGCGCGTCATCACGCATTATGGCGGCGTAACGCCGGGAGATAGTCAGCATGAGCGTCGAATCCTTCACCCCCACGGCTTTGCAATTCACCCACGGTGCCGCGCACAAGGTGAAGAGTCTGGTCGATGAAGAGGGGAATGATCGCTTGAAGCTGCGCGTATTCGTTACGGGCGGCGGTTGTTCAGGTTTTCAGTACGGCTTTACCTTCGATGAAGAAGTGGCCGATGACGACACCATCGTTGAACGCGAGGGTGTGAGTCTGGTCGTTGACCCGATGAGCTTCCAGTACCTGGCAGGCGCCGAGGTGGATTATCAGGAAGGTCTGGAAGGTTCGCGATTCGTCATCAAGAACCCGAACGCCTCCACGACCTGTGGCTGCGGCTCTTCGTTCTCGATCTGATCGCAAGTCACCGCATTATCAAACGCCGCATGGCCTCAGGGCTCTGCGGCGTTTTGCTGTCTGGGGTTGTACTTCAGGCGGGGTAGATGGCGCCGAGTATGCGCAGACCGCGGGCGCCGGTCACGCTTGGACGGTTGGCCGCGATGCCTTCGAGACAGCAATGGGCCAGCCACGCGAAGGCCATGGCTTCGACCCAGTCGGGGTCTACGCCGTAAGCGGCAGTGCTACTGACTTTCGCATTTGGCAACAGGCTGGCCAAGCGCTTCATCAGCGTGGAGTTGTGCGCGCCGCCGCCGCAGACAAGCAGTTCTTGAGTGCCCGATTGGGCGTATTGCAGCGACTCGATAATGGTCAGCGCGGTCAGTTCAAGCAGTGTCGCTTGCACGTCTGCGGCGGCGTAGGCGGGCAATTTCGATAGATGTTGTGTCAGCCATGGCAGGTTGAACACTTCGCGGCCGGTACTCTTGGGGCCTTTGGTGACGAAGAAGGGATCACTCAGCAGTTCATTCAGCAGAACCGGTTCGACCTTACCGCTGGCTGCCCATTGGCCGTCGCGATCAAAGTTGTCGCCGCGTTGCTGATGAATCCAGGCATCCAGCAATACATTCCCCGGGCCGCAGTCGAAGCCCGATACAGGTTTGCCGGGTTCGATCAAACTGAGGTTGCTGAAGCCTCCGACGTTCAGTACAGCGCGGTTGCCTGACTGTTCTTCAAACAGAGCCTCGTGAAACGCCGGAACCAATGGTGCGCCTTGCCCGCCAGCAGCAACGTCACGACTGCGAAAGTCGCTGACCACTGTAATGCCGGTCAGCTCGGTCAGCAGGGCAGGGTTGCCGATCTGCACGGTGAAGCCGCGGGCGGGTTCGTGACGAATTGTCTGGCCGTGGCTGCCAATCGCGCGAATGTCTTCGGGCTTCAGGTTTTGTTTAGCAAGGAGGGCATGAATGCCCTGTGCCGCCAGGTTCACCCAGTTCTGCTGGGCGATGGCGGAGCGAGCAATCTCGTCCGGGCCGCTGGCGCACAGGCCAAGCAGCTCGGCGCGCAGGGAGTCAGGCATGGGAATGTAATGCGTGGCGATCAGTTTTATCGCCGGGGCCAGCTCGACTAGCGCGATGTCCAGGCCATCGAGGCTGGTCCCGGACATCACGCCTATATAGAGCGTCATGGCTTAGCGCTTGCTCGAAGCGAGCATGGTGGCTTTCTCTTGATCCATGCGCGCCATCAGCGGTTGGCTTTGCGCCAGGAAGCGTGCGCGCTCGGCTTTGGCGATCGGGTCGGCCATCGGTAGCTTTTGGCCCAGCGGATCGACGTGAACGCCGTTTACCTGGAACTCATAGTGCAAGTGCGGCCCTGTGGATAGGCCGGTGGTGCCAATGTAGCCGATCACCTGACCTTGCTTGACGGTGCCGCCAGTCTGCACACCTTTGGCGAAGCCCTGCATGTGGCCATACAGCGTACGGTAAGTGTTGCCGTGCTGGATGATCACGGTATTGCCGTAGCCGCCGCGGCGACCGGCCAACAATACTTTACCGTCACCGGTGGCCTTGATTGGCGTGCCGCGCGGCGCCGCATAGTCGACACCTTTGTGGGCGCGGATCTTGTTCAGGATCGGGTGTTTGCGGCTCATGGAAAATTTCGAGCTGATGCGGGCGAAGTCTACCGGGGTGCGGATGAACGCCTTGCGCATGCTGTTGCCGTCAGCGGTGTAGTAGCTGCTGTTGCCTTGTTTGTTGGTGTAACGCACGGCGGTGTAGGTTTTACCGCGGTTGGTGAAGCGCGCGGAAAGGATCGGACCATTGCCGACTGCCTTGCCGTTGACGACTTTCTGTTCGTAGATCACATCAAACTCGTCACCGTGGCGAATATCCTGGGCGAAGTCGACGTCGTAGCCAAACACGCTGGCCATGTCCATGGTCAGGCTGTGGGACAGGCCTGCACGTGCAGCGGATTGCGACAACGAACTGTTGATCACGCCATGAACATAGGCGGATCGCACAGTAGGTTTGGCAGTAATACGATTGAACGTATAACCCTTGGCATTCTTGGTCAGGGTAATGCTTTCGACGTCGCTGAGTTTGCTGTGCAAGTTAGTGAGCTGGCCATTCGGGCCCAGTTCGAACTCAAGTTTCTGACCATGTTTGAGCTGGCTGAACTGCTTGGCCTGTTTGTCGCTAGCCAGCACGTCATGTACCGAGGCGGTCGGGAGGCCGACTTTCTCGAACAGCGTAGAGAGAGTGTCGCCTTTGCCGACAATCACTTCCCTGTGGGTTGCTGTCTTCTTTTCTTCGGCGACTGGCGCGGCAACGGCTGCAGGTGCGGCTTCAGCGGTTTCCTGTGTGTCTTCGGCGCTGTTATCGATCTGCGCGAAGGGGGAGGTTACCGGCTCATTTGTGGCCTGGACGGCTTCGGCGGCGTCTTGGTCTTGTGACAGTTGTTCAGCAGGGCTTTCCAGTTCAAGACTCAGGGTTGTCTTTTTAGCTTCAACATCACTGGAAGGGAATACCAGAAGTGCCAGGCTCAGAAGGGCGGCAATGCCACTGGCTGCGAGCAGGTGGGTCTTCGGGTAAAGCGGTGGCGCTTTAGACGATTCTTTGGTCATAGGTAATTTTGACTTTGAAAAAGATGATTTGGAAAAGATGAATGACATGATGAAGATGAAATAACTGTATAAAATATAACCAAATCATCTCTGAAGCAAGTCCGTGGTCACTCTGCCAGCGGATGGGCGTCATTGCGCCGGCCAAACTTTGTATTTGGCGCGTGATCTTGTATGGTTGGTCCCCTTTGAATTCGAGCCTTGCGGGTCTGTTATGAAGTCGGTTGAAGAGCAGCTAGCGCTGATTAAACGTGGTGCGGAAGAACTGTTGGTCGAGTCCGAACTGATTGAAAAGCTCAAGCGTGGCCAACCGCTGCGTATTAAGGCAGGCTTTGATCCGACTGCGCCGGATTTGCACCTGGGTCACACCGTGCTTATTAATAAGCTGCGCCAGTTCCAGGAGCTGGGGCATCAGGTGATCTTCCTGATTGGTGACTTCACCGGGATGATTGGTGATCCAAGCGGCAAGAGCGCGACGCGCCCGCCGCTCACTCGCGAGCAGGTGCTCGAGAATGCCGAGACCTACAAGACTCAGGTCTTCAAGATTCTTGATCCGGCTAAAACCGAAGTTGCGTTCAACTCCACCTGGATGGATCAGATGGGGCCGGCGGACTTCATTCGCCTGACATCGCAATACACCGTTGCTCGCATGCTCGAGCGCGACGACTTTTATAAGCGCTACACGACCAATCAGCCAATCGCCATTCACGAATTCCTGTATCCGCTGGTTCAGGGGTATGACTCTGTCGCTCTGCGCGCGGATGTCGAGCTGGGTGGTACCGATCAGAAGTTCAACCTGTTGATGGGGCGCGAGCTGCAGCGTGGTTATGGTCAGGAGCCGCAGTGCATTCTGACGATGCCGCTGCTCGAAGGTCTGGACGGCGTGAAGAAGATGTCCAAGTCCTTGGGCAACTACGTCGGTATCCAGGAAGCGCCGGGTGTCATGTACAGCAAGCTGGTTTCCATTCCGGATGCGCTGATGTGGCGCTACTTCGAATTGCTCAGCTTCCGTTCCATGGATGAGATCGATGCGTTCCGCGCTGACGTCGAGGCGGGTGCGAACCCGCGCGATATCAAGATCAAGCTGGCTGAAGAGATCGTGGCGCGTTTTCATGGTGAAGAGGCTGCGGCCAATGCTCACCGTGCGGCGGGTAACCGTATGAAAGAAGGCGAGCTGCCGGATGATCTGCCAGAGATCGAGCTGGTCGCTACTGAAGATATGCCAATTGCTGCGGTTCTTAATAAGGCAGGCCTGGTAAAGAACTCGGCGGTGGCGCGTGATCTGCTGAATTCGGGTGGTGTGCGTATAGATGGTGAGGTAGTCGATCGCACCTTTATATATGTGCTGGGCGCGACCCACGTTTGTCAGGCCGGGAAGAAGGCATTTGCGCGTATTACGCTCAAGTCTGAATAAAGCTGAAATCAGGGGTTGACGGCAGATTCCAGGCGTCTATAATTCGCCCCACTTCCGGCGCAGTCGAAACGGAAAACTCCTTGGTAAACAATGAGTTACGCAGTTTTCGGCAGCAAGCTGCTTCAGGTCATCGAAGCGCGAAAGGGGTTGAAAAAGAGGTGTTGACAGCAGCGAGTAACGCTGTAGAATTCGCCTCCCGCTAACGAGAGATCGAAAGCGCAAGTGGTTGAAGTTACAAAGGAAACTTTGAAAGCTTCGGAAAATAACCGCTTGACAGCAACAGAGGCTGCTGTAGAATGCGCGCCTCGGTCGAGACGAAAGACTCAACCAACCGCTCTTTAACAACTGAATCAAGCAATTCGTGTGGGTGCTTGTGGAGTCAGACTGATAGTCAACAAGATTATCAGCATCACAAGTTACTCCGCGAGAAATCAAAGATGTAACCAACGATTGCTGAGCCAAGTTTAGGGTTTCTTAAAAACCCAAAGATGTTTGAACTGAAGAGTTTGATCATGGCTCAGATTGAACGCTGGCGGCAGGCCTAACACATGCAAGTCGAGCGGCAGCACGGGTACTTGTACCTGGTGGCGAGCGGCGGACGGGTGAGTAATGCCTAGGAATCTGCCTGGTAGTGGGGGATAACGCTCGGAAACGGACGCTAATACCGCATACGTCCTACGGGAGAAAGCAGGGGACCTTCGGGCCTTGCGCTATCAGATGAGCCTAGGTCGGATTAGCTAGTTGGTGAGGTAATGGCTCACCAAGGCGACGATCCGTAACTGGTCTGAGAGGATGATCAGTCACACTGGAACTGAGACACGGTCCAGACTCCTACGGGAGGCAGCAGTGGGGAATATTGGACAATGGGCGAAAGCCTGATCCAGCCATGCCGCGTGTGTGAAGAAGGTCTTCGGATTGTAAAGCACTTTAAGTTGGGAGGAAGGGCAGTTACCTAATACGTAATTGTTTTGACGTTACCGACAGAATAAGCACCGGCTAACTCTGTGCCAGCAGCCGCGGTAATACAGAGGGTGCAAGCGTTAATCGGAATTACTGGGCGTAAAGCGCGCGTAGGTGGTTCGTTAAGTTGGATGTGAAATCCCCGGGCTCAACCTGGGAACTGCATTCAAAACTGTCGAGCTAGAGTATGGTAGAGGGTGGTGGAATTTCCTGTGTAGCGGTGAAATGCGTAGATATAGGAAGGAACACCAGTGGCGAAGGCGACCACCTGGACTGATACTGACACTGAGGTGCGAAAGCGTGGGGAGCAAACAGGATTAGATACCCTGGTAGTCCACGCCGTAAACGATGTCAACTAGCCGTTGGGAGCCTTGAGCTCTTAGTGGCGCAGCTAACGCATTAAGTTGACCGCCTGGGGAGTACGGCCGCAAGGTTAAAACTCAAATGAATTGACGGGGGCCCGCACAAGCGGTGGAGCATGTGGTTTAATTCGAAGCAACGCGAAGAACCTTACCAGGCCTTGACATCCAATGAACTTTCCAGAGATGGATTGGTGCCTTCGGGAACATTGAGACAGGTGCTGCATGGCTGTCGTCAGCTCGTGTCGTGAGATGTTGGGTTAAGTCCCGTAACGAGCGCAACCCTTGTCCTTAGTTACCAGCACGTAATGGTGGGCACTCTAAGGAGACTGCCGGTGACAAACCGGAGGAAGGTGGGGATGACGTCAAGTCATCATGGCCCTTACGGCCTGGGCTACACACGTGCTACAATGGTCGGTACAGAGGGTTGCCAAGCCGCGAGGTGGAGCTAATCCCAGAAAACCGATCGTAGTCCGGATCGCAGTCTGCAACTCGACTGCGTGAAGTCGGAATCGCTAGTAATCGCGAATCAGAATGTCGCGGTGAATACGTTCCCGGGCCTTGTACACACCGCCCGTCACACCATGGGAGTGGGTTGCACCAGAAGTAGCTAGTCTAACCTTCGGGAGGACGGTTACCACGGTGTGATTCATGACTGGGGTGAAGTCGTAACAAGGTAGCCGTAGGGGAACCTGCGGCTGGATCACCTCCTTAATCGACGACATCAGCTGTTCCATAAGTTCCCACACGAATTGCTTGATTCATTGAAGAAGACGATAAGAAGCAGCCCGAAATTGGGTCTGTAGCTCAGTTGGTTAGAGCGCACCCCTGATAAGGGTGAGGTCGGCAGTTCGAATCTGCCCAGACCCACCAATTTTGTGTGGGAAACGCCTGTAGAAATACGGGGCCATAGCTCAGCTGGGAGAGCGCCTGCCTTGCACGCAGGAGGTCAACGGTTCGATCCCGTTTGGCTCCACCACTACTGCTTCTGACTTGTAAAGCTTAGAAATGAGCATTCCATCGTGACGATGGTGAATGTTGATTTCTGATCTTTAAGATTAGATCGTTCTTTAAAAATTTGGGTATGTGATAGAAAGATAGACTGAACGTTACTTTCACTGGTAACGGCTCAGGCTAAGGTAAAATTTGTGAGTAATTGCGAATTTTCGGCGAATGTCGTCTTCACAGTATAACCAGATTGCTTGGGGTTATATGGTCAAGTGAAGAAGCGCATACGGTGGATGCCTTGGCAGTCAGAGGCGATGAAAGACGTGGTAGCCTGCGAAAAGCTTCGGGGAGTCGGCAAACAGACTTTGATCCGGAGATGTCTGAATGGGGGAACCCACCTAACATAAGTTAGGTATCTTAAGCTGAATACATAGGCTTAAGAAGCGAACCAGGGGAACTGAAACATCTAAGTACCCTGAGGAAAAGAAATCAACCGAGATTCCCTTAGTAGTGGCGAGCGAACGGGGACTAGCCCTTAAGTGGCTTTGAGATTAGCGGAACGCTCTGGAAAGTGCGGCCATAGTGGGTGATAGCCCTGTACGCGAAAATCTCTTAGTCATGAAATCGAGTAGGACGGAGCACGAGAAACTTTGTCTGAATATGGGGGGACCATCCTCCAAGGCTAAATACTACTGACTGACCGATAGTGAACTAGTACCGTGAGGGAAAGGCGAAAAGAACCCCGGAGAGGGGAGTGAAATAGATCCTGAAACCGTATGCGTACAAGCAGTGGGAGCCCACTTTGTTGGGTGACTGCGTACCTTTTGTATAATGGGTCAGCGACTTATTTTCAGTGGCGAGCTTAACCGAATAGGGGAGGCGTAGCGAAAGCGAGTCTTAATAGGGCGTCTAGTCGCTGGGAATAGACCCGAAACCGGGCGATCTATCCATGGGCAGGTTGAAGGTTGGGTAACACTAACTGGAGGACCGAACCGACTACCGTTGAAAAGTTAGCGGATGACCTGTGGATCGGAGTGAAAGGCTAATCAAGCTCGGAGATAGCTGGTTCTCCTCGAAAGCTATTTAGGTAGCGCCTCATGTATCACTGTAGGGGGTAGAGCACTGTTTCGGCTAGGGGGTCATCCCGACTTACCAAACCGATGCAAACTCCGAATACCTACAAGTGCCGAGCATGGGAGACACACGGCGGGTGCTAACGTCCGTCGTGAAAAGGGAAACAACCCAGACCGTCAGCTAAGGTCCCAAAGTTATGGTTAAGTGGGAAACGATGTGGGAAGGCTTAGACAGCTAGGAGGTTGGCTTAGAAGCAGCCACCCTTTAAAGAAAGCGTAATAGCTCACTAGTCGAGTCGGCCTGCGCGGAAGATGTAACGGGGCTCAAACCATACACCGAAGCTACGGGTATCACTTAGGTGATGCGGTAGAGGAGCGTTCTGTAAGCCTGTGAAGGTGAGTTGAGAAGCTTGCTGGAGGTATCAGAAGTGCGAATGCTGACATGAGTAACGACAATGGGTGTGAAAAACACCCACGCCGAAAGACCAAGGTTTCCTGCGCAACGTTAATCGACGCAGGGTTAGTCGGTCCCTAAGGCGAGGCTGAAAAGCGTAGTCGATGGAAAACAGGTTAATATTCCTGTACTTCTGGTTATTGCGATGGAGGGACGGAGAAGGCTAGGCCAGCTTGGCGTTGGTTGTCCAAGTTTAAGGTGGTAGGCTGGACTCTTAGGTAAATCCGGGAGTCTAAGGCCGAGAGCTGATGACGAGTTACCCTTTGGGTGACGAAGTGGTTGATGCCATGCTTCCAAGAAAAGCTTCTAAGCTTCAGGTAACCAGGAACCGTACCCCAAACCGACACAGGTGGTTGGGTAGAGAATACCAAGGCGCTTGAGAGAACTCGGGTGAAGGAACTAGGCAAAATGGCACCGTAACTTCGGGAGAAGGTGCGCCGGTGAGGGTGAAGCATTTACTGCGTAAGCCCATGCCGGTCGAAGATACCAGGCCGCTGCGACTGTTTATTAAAAACACAGCACTCTGCAAACACGAAAGTGGACGTATAGGGTGTGACGCCTGCCCGGTGCCGGAAGGTTAATTGATGGGGTTAGCTAACGCGAAGCTCTTGATCGAAGCCCCGGTAAACGGCGGCCGTAACTATAACGGTCCTAAGGTAGCGAAATTCCTTGTCGGGTAAGTTCCGACCTGCACGAATGGCGTAACGATGGCGGCGCTGTCTCCACCCGAGACTCAGTGAAATTGAAATCGCTGTGAAGATGCAGTGTATCCGCGGCTAGACGGAAAGACCCCGTGAACCTTTACTATAGCTTTGCACTGGACTTTGAATTTGCTTGTGTAGGATAGGTGGGAGGCTTTGAAGCGTGGACGCCAGTTCGCGTGGAGCCAACCTTGAAATACCACCCTGGCAACTTTGAGGTTCTAACTCAGGTCCGTTATCCGGATCGAGGACAGTGTATGGTGGGTAGTTTGACTGGGGCGGTCTCCTCCTAAAGAGTAACGGAGGAGTACGAAGGTGCGCTCAGACCGGTCGGAAATCGGTCGTAGAGTATAAAGGCAAAAGCGCGCTTGACTGCGAGACAGACACGTCGAGCAGGTACGAAAGTAGGTCTTAGTGATCCGGTGGTTCTGTATGGAAGGGCCATCGCTCAACGGATAAAAGGTACTCCGGGGATAACAGGCTGATACCGCCCAAGAGTTCATATCGACGGCGGTGTTTGGCACCTCGATGTCGGCTCATCACATCCTGGGGCTGAAGCCGGTCCCAAGGGTATGGCTGTTCGCCATTTAAAGTGGTACGCGAGCTGGGTTTAGAACGTCGTGAGACAGTTCGGTCCCTATCTGCCGTGGACGTTTGAGATTTGAGAGGGGCTGCTCCTAGTACGAGAGGACCGGAGTGGACGAACCTCTGGTGTTCCGGTTGTCACGCCAGTGGCATTGCCGGGTAGCTATGTTCGGAATAGATAACCGCTGAAAGCATCTAAGCGGGAAACTAGCCTCAAGATGAGATCTCACTGGGACCTTGAGTCCCCTGAAGGGCCGTCGAAGACTACGACGTTGATAGGTTGGGTGTGTAAGCGCTGTGAGGCGTTGAGCTAACCAATACTAATTGCCCGTGAGGCTTGACCATATAACACCCAAGCAATTTGCGTCGAAAGGCCAGATTGCGGTGTGTGAAGACGAAACGAACCGAAAGTTCGAGCTGTTCACAAACACCGAGATCTATCACATACCCATTCGCTGGAGCGTAAACCCGTAAGGGCAAACGACCTGGCTCCCGAATTTCTTGACGACCATAGAGCATTGGAACCACCTGATCCCATCCCGAACTCAGCAGTGAAACGATGCATCGCCGATGGTAGTGTGGGGTTTCCCCATGTGAGAGTAGGTCATCGTCAAGATTAAATTCCGAAACCCCTATCTGCGTATGCAGGTAGGGGTTTTGTTTTGCCCGCAGGAAAATCTGATCTGTGTGGTTTCTATGCAACAGCTCGGGGCATGGCTATCATGCGGACCTCATTGTGAGGCGAGACTTGAATGCTGACGTTGTTAAAGCTTCTTAAAGATGGCCGATTCCATTCAGGCCCGGCCCTTGGCGTTGCCTTGGGTGTCAGTCGTAGCGCCGTATGGAAGCAGCTTCAGCATTTGGAAGCTGAATTGGGCTTGTCCATCCATAAGGTGCGGGGGCGCGGCTATCAATTGGCTGCACCGTTGACTCTGCTTGATCCTGTCGAGATAAGAGAGCAGGCGCCTACTTGTGATTGGCCTGTTTTTGTTTTCGATTCGCTTGATTCCACTAATGCTGAGGCGTTGCGTGTCATAGAGCGTGGGCAGGCTGCGCCTTTTCTAGTGCTTGCCGAGCGCCAGACTGCCGGTCGCGGCCGGCGTGGGCGGAAATGGGTCAGTCCGTTTGCAGAAAACATCTATTACAGCCTGGTGCTGCGTATAGAGGGTGGAATGCGTCAGCTGGAAGGTTTGAGCCTTGTTGTTGGGCTCGCCGTCATGCAGGCCTTGCGAGAGCTTGGTGTTTCGGGTGCGGGATTGAAGTGGCCCAACGATGTTCTGGTTGGTCAGAAAAAGATCGCAGGAATATTGCTTGAGTTGGTGGGGGATCCTGCCGATGTGTGTCATGTCGTGCTGGGCGTCGGAATTAATGTGAACATGCAGATGACCGATGAAGTTGATCAGCAGTGGACGTCTATGCGGCTGGAGTCAGGCGGGGTGTTTGATCGCAATCACCTGGTCGCGGCATTGGGTACGACGCTCCAGGCTTATTTGAGTCGTCATCAAGTCGACGGATTTTCAGCTATCCAGGCAGAGTGGGAGCAAAATCATCTATGGCAAGGGCGAGCCGTTTCGTTGATTGCCGGTGTTAACCAAATAGATGGCGAAGTGCTTGGTATCGATAGCCAAGGGGCTCTGCGCTTGAAGGTGGGCGGTGTGGAAAAAGTCTTTAGTGGTGGTGAGCTCAGTCTGAGGTTGCGTGATGATTCTTGAGCTCGACTGCGGAAACAGCTTCATTAAGTGGCGCGTGCTCGACGCAGATGCTCTGCGGGTAGTAGGCGAGGGTGTTGTTGATTCGGACCTCGCGTTGCTGGAGAGTTTGAAAGTCCTCAAGGGGCTGGCGTTAAAATTTTGTCGGTTGGTCAGCGTAAGAACCGCTGAAGAGACTACTGCGTTGATCTCTTTGCTTGAAGAGGCTTTCGGTGTGTCCGCGGTGTGTGCCGCTCCCGCTCGCGAAATGTCCGGGGTTCGTAATGGCTATGAGGAGTTCGAGCGACTAGGGCTTGATCGCTGGTTGGCGATGCTCGGAGGTTTTCGTCTGGCCTCGGGCGCATGTCTAGTGCTCGATTTCGGTACTGCTGTTACTGCTGACTTTATCTCCAGGGATGGAGAGCATCTCGGAGGATTCATCTGTCCTGGAATGCCATTGATGCGAAATCAGCTGCGTACCCATACCCGTAAAATTCGTTATGGGGATGTCGCGGCGGAGCGAGCGCTGGAAAGTCTCGTCCCGGGTCGTACAACCGTCGAGGCGGTCGAGCGGGGGTGCTTGCTGATGCTGAGGGGCTTTGTCCTGACTCAGTTGGAGTTGGCACGCGATTACTGGGGGGAGGATTTTGATGTATTTCTCACTGGTGGGGATGCGGACTTGGTCTCCGAGATTGTGCCCGAGGCCAAGGTGGTACCAGATCTTGTGTTTGTAGGTTTGGCTATGGCGTGTCCCTTGCCCTGAGGTTTTTATGCGTTGGTTGTTTCTGCTGCTGCTTGTTCTCAATACCTTCTATTACATCTGGCACCAACAAGAGGCTCCTCTTCGCGCGAAGGATGTTACGCCGTTGAGTTTGTATAAGGGGTCGCAACAGGATATCCGCTTGCTGAGTGAGGCGGCTGATGCGGCTCGTGACAAGGGAAAAGCTATCCAGGTCGACAATGGTTGCCTCTACCTGGGCGGTTTTTCTCGTCAGGAGGCCTCTCAGGCGGTTGAGCGGCGGTTGAGTGGTATGGATATCAAGTTCCAATCCTTGCCGAAGGATCCTTCGGACGCTGGTGGTTACTGGGTGCGCGTCGCCCCCGAAAGCCGGCGCTGGCTGGATGACTCGCAGCTAAAAAACCTTTCTAGAGAATTCAATGAGTTAAAACATAAAATAATGCCGTGCGAGGGGGTTGCACCCGCCGAATAGTTTGCATAGAATGGCGCCCGCTTCGCAGTGAAGACCTTTACCGGTAAGCAGTGTGAAACAGAGTCAACGCAGCTAACCTCAGGTTTTTAATGAGAAAATGCTTGACAGAAGGCTGGCATGATATAGAATGCCGGCTCGCTTAGGAGGGGTTCCCGAGCGGCCAAAGGGATCAGACTGTAAATCTGACGTCTACGACTTCGAAGGTTCGAATCCTTCCCCCTCCACCATTTTTAGCGAGAGCTGCAAGCTCGCGGGTATAGTTTAGTGGTAGAACCTCAGCCTTCCAAGCTGATGATGCGGGTTCGATTCCCGCTACCCGCTCCATGTTTGCAGATCCTGCATAGCGTTACGCTCTTGTAGCTCAGTTGGTAGAGCACACCCTTGGTAAGGGTGAGGTCAGCGGTTCAAATCCGCTCAAGAGCTCCATATAACAAGGCAGATATGAAAATATCTGCCTTTGTTTTAATGGCTTGTTTGACCCGCTTAATTCTTCTCCTAGGGGTGGTTTTGATGGCTAAGGAAAAGTTCGAACGTAATAAGCCGCACGTCAACGTGGGTACTATCGGTCATGTCGACCACGGTAAAACCACTCTGACTGCTGCTTTGACCCGCGTCTGTTCCGAAGTTTTCGGCTCGGCTAAGGTTGACTTCGACAAGATCGATAGCGCCCCTGAAGAAAAAGCTCGTGGTATCACCATCAACACTGCTCATGTTGAGTATGATTCGGCCGTGCGTCATTACGCACACGTTGACTGTCCTGGTCACGCCGACTACGTAAAAAACATGATTACCGGTGCTGCGCAGATGGATGGTGCGATTCTGGTTTGCTCGGCCGCAGATGGTCCGATGCCGCAAACCCGTGAGCACATCCTGCTGTCCCGTCAGGTTGGCGTTCCGTACATCGTTGTCTTCCTGAACAAGGCTGACATGGTCGATGATGCTGAGTTGCTGGAGCTGGTTGAGATGGAAGTGCGCGACCTGTTGAGCGCTTATGATTTCCCAGGTGATGACACTCCGATCATCATTGGTTCTGCGCTGATGGCGTTGAACGGTCAAGACGACAACGAGATGGGTACCACTGCCGTCAAGAAGTTGGTCGAGACTCTGGATAGCTACATTCCGCAGCCTGAGCGCGCTATCGACAAGCCGTTCTTGATGCCGATCGAGGATGTATTCTCGATCTCCGGTCGCGGTACTGTTGTGACCGGTCGTGTTGAGCGTGGCATTGTCCGCATTCAGGAAGAAGTTGAGATTGTTGGTCTTCGTGACACTGTCAAAACTACTTGCACTGGTGTTGAAATGTTCCGCAAGCTGCTCGACGAAGGTCGGGCAGGCGAGAACTGCGGCGTTCTGCTGCGTGGTACCAAGCGTGATGATGTTGAGCGTGGCCAGGTTCTGGTCAAGCCGGGCACCGTCAAGCCGCATACCAAGTTCACTGCTGAAGTTTATGTTCTGAGCAAGGAGGAGGGTGGTCGTCATACGCCATTCTTCAAGGGCTACCGTCCGCAGTTCTACTTCCGTACAACTGATGTGACTGGTAACTGCGAGCTGCCAGAAGGTATTGAGATGGTGATGCCAGGTGATAACGTTCAGATGACCGTTACCCTGATCAAAACCATTGCGATGGAAGATGGTCTGCGTTTCGCTATCCGTGAGGGCGGTCGTACCGTCGGCGCTGGTGTCGTAGCTAAGGTTATCGAGTAAATTGTTGTAATGTCTTTTTCGGGCCGGCATAATGGTCGGCCTGATTTTGTTTTAGGTCAGTAGCTCAATTGGCAGAGCGACGGTCTCCAAAACCGTAGGTTGGGGGTTCGATTCCCTCCTGACCTGCCAGATTCACTTGGTGTGTCTGGCTTTCTTTTCACAGGATCTTCATAGATGACTCCTAAAGCTGAAGCTCAAGGCTCTCGCTTCGATCTGCTCAAGTGGCTAGTAGTAGTCGCTTTGGTGGTTGTTGGCGTTGTTGGCAATCAGTATTACCATGCTGCGCCGATCCTGTACCGTGTACTCGCTTTGCTTGTTATTGCTGCTGTAGCTGCCTTTGTAGGCCTGCAGACAGTCAAGGGCAAGTCTTTCTTTGTACTGGTTAAGGAAGCTCGCACCGAGATTCGTAAAGTCGTGTGGCCAACTCGCCAAGAAACCACGCAGACCACCCTGATTGTGGTGGCTGTTGTTCTGGTTATGGCGTTGCTGTTGTGGGGGCTTGATTCCCTGCTCGGCTGGCTTGTTTCCTTGATTGTCGGCTAAGGGTGTCCCGTGGCTAAGCGTTGGTACGTTGTGCATGCTTACTCCGGTTACGAGAAGCATGTCATGCGCTCGTTGGTAGAGCGCGTAAAGCTGGCTGGCATGGAAGATGGCTTTGGCGAAATTCTGGTTCCCACTGAAGAAGTGGTTGAAATGCGTAATGGCCAGAAACGCAAAAGCGAGCGCAAATTCTTCCCAGGTTATGTGCTGGTTCAGATGGACATGAATGAGGGTACTTGGCACTTGGTCAAGGATACTCCTCGGGTGATGGGTTTCATCGGCGGTACTGCTGATAAGCCGGCACCAATCACAGATAAAGAGGCAGAAGCGATTCTGCGTCGTGTTGCTGATGGTAGCGACAAGCCGAAGCCGAAGACGTTGTTCGAGCCAGGCGAGTCGGTACGTGTCAACGACGGACCGTTTGCCGATTTTACCGGTACGGTTGAAGAAGTTAACTACGAGAAGAGCCGGATCCAAGTGGCGGTGCTCATTTTCGGTCGCTCTACTCCGGTAGAGCTAGAGTTCAGCCAGGTCGAAAAGGTCTAGCTGGGCAAGCATCCCAACCCCGCAGCCCTAGGCTGTGGGGTTTTGTCGTCACTGGGATAAACGCGCAAGTAACCGGGGAGCCTTTCGAGGCGTTCGAACCCGTAATTGGAGTGCCTCATGGCCAAGAAGATTACCGCTTACATCAAGCTGCAAGTGAAAGCCGCTCAGGCTAACCCAAGCCCACCTGTTGGTCCTGCTTTGGGTCAGCACGGCGTGAACATCATGGAATTCTGCAAGGCTTTCAACGCCCGTACTCAGGGTATTGAACCAGGTCTGCCGACTCCAGTGATCATCACTGTCTATAGCGACCGTAGCTTCACTTTCGAAACAAAATCCACTCCTGCTTCGGTTCTGCTGAAGAAGGCTGCTGGTCTGACTAGCGGTTCTGCTCGTCCGAACACCGTTAAGGTTGGCACCGTGACCCGTGCTCAGCTGGAAGAAATCGCGAAAACCAAAAACGCGGATCTGACTGCAGCTGATATGGACGCAGCCGTGCGTACTATCGCCGGTTCTGCTCGTAGCATGGGCCTTAACGTGGAGGGTGTGTAATGGCTAAGTTGACCAAGCGTCAAAAGGCTATCGCCGGCAAAATCGAAGCAGGCAAGTCCTACAACTTTGTAGACGCAGCTGCCCTGCTGGCTGAGCTGTCGACTGTCAAGTTCAGCGAGTCGTTCGACGTTGCTGTAAACCTGGGTGTTGACCCGCGTAAATCTGACCAGGTTGTTCGTAGCGCTACTGTGCTGCCACACGGCACTGGCAAGACCGTTCGCGTTGCTGTGTTCACCCAGGGTCCAGCTGCTGAGGCCGCTCTGGCTGCCGGCGCTGACCGTGTAGGTATGGACGACCTGGCTGCCGAAATGAAAGGCGGCGACCTGAACTATGACGTCGTTATTGCATCCCCGGATGCAATGCGCGTTGTAGGTCAGTTGGGTCAGATCCTCGGTCCACGTGGCCTGATGCCTAACCCTAAAGTCGGCACCGTAACTCCAGACGTAGCTACCGCGGTTAAAAACGCCAAGGCTGGTCAGGTTCGTTATCGCACCGACAAAAACGGCATCATCCACACCTCCGTTGGCAAAGTCGGCTTCGATGCCGTCAAGCTGAAGGAAAACGTTGAAGCCCTGATCGCTGATCTGAAGCGTATCAAGCCAGCTTCCTCGAAAGGTATTTACGTCAAGCGCGTTACCCTGAGCACCACCATGGGTCCGGGTCTGGTCATCGACCAAGGTTCGCTCGACGCGTAAGACAGAGGTTGGCGCAAGCGATTGCGCCAATTGAAAGATTGGGGTCCCTGCCTGGCGGGGGCTATCCAAGACCGTAGGCGACGCAAGTCTTAAACCTTAAGCCTACGCAGATGGTGCTCCCGGTTCCTTACCGAATCAGACACCAAAACGACATCTGGCCTCGGTTGGATGAAACGGTAACAAGCAGGAGTTTTTCCCGTGGCAATTAAACTTGAAGACAAGAAGGCCATCGTCGCTGAAGTCAACAAGGCTGCCCAAGTTGCTCTGTCCGCTGTCGTGGCTGATGCCCGTGGCGTAACAGTAGGCGCTATGACCGGACTCCGTAAAGAGGCTCGTGAAGCTGGCGTTTACGTACGTGTTGTACGTAACACCCTGCTCAAGCGCGCCGTTGCTGGCACTCAATATGACGTGCTCAACGACGTGTTCACTGGCCCGACCTTGATCGCATTCTCCAAAGAACATCCGGGCGCTGCTGCCCGTATCTTCAAAGAGTTCGCAAAAGGTCAGGATAAGTTCGAGATCAAGGCAGCTGCGTTCGAGGGCAAGTTCCTCGCAGCTAATCAGATCGACGTACTGGCAAGCCTGCCGACCCGTGACGAAGCAATTTCTCAGCTGATGAGCGTGATTCAAGGCGCAACCAGCAAATTGGCTCGTACTCTGGCGGCTCTTCGCGACCAGAAAGAAGCTGCCGCAGCCTAAGGCTGAGCGACTCCTTTCAGCGTTTATTGTTTATTTCGATGGCCGCGTAGGCTGTCACCCCAATACAGGAATTTATAGTCATGTCTCTGACTAACGACCAAATCATCGAAGCAATCGGCGAAAAATCCGTTCTGGAAATCGTTGAGCTGATCAAGGCCATGGAAGAGAAGTTCGGCGTTTCCGCTGCCGCTGCTTCCGCTGGTCCAGCTGCTGTCGCTGCCGTTGTTGAAGAACAAACTGAATTCAACGTCATGCTGCTGGAAGCTGGCGAGAAGAAAGTTAACGTGATCAAGGCAGTACGTGAACTGACCGGTCTGGGCTTGAAAGAAGCCAAGGCTGTAGTTGACGGCGCTCCTGGCATGGTTCTGGAAGCTGTTTCGAAAGACGCAGCTGACAAAGCCAAAGCCACTCTGGAAGAAGCAGGCGCTAAAGTCGAGCTGAAGTAAGCATCGACTTTGCGTCTCCAGCCCGAGCGTTAAGCGAAAGGCTGATGGCTGGTGGCTCTTGCCACCGGCCTTTTTCCGTTATTGGCAGCCGACTGGGTCGGTGTCGATAACGAGCTGTAACCACCCGATGCGGTGGCGCAAACCATGGGGTTTGCACGATTTTCTGGCTGCTCCCGTCGGGAGGGGCCAAACAAGCAGGTGACCAAGCTGGGGAACGCTGATGGCTTACTCATATACTGAGAAAAAACGTATCCGCAAGGACTTTAGCAAGTTGCCGGACGTCATGGATGTGCCGTACCTCCTGGCCATCCAGCTGGATTCGTATCGTGAATTCTTGCAAGCGGGAGCGACTAAAGATCAGTTCCGCGACGTGGGCCTGCATGCGGCCTTCAAATCCGTTTTCCCGATCATCAGCTACTCCGGCAATGCTGCGCTGGAGTACGTCGGTTATCGCCTGGGCGAGCCGGCATTTGATGTCAAAGAATGCGTATTGCGCGGTGTAACTTACGCCGTACCGTTGCGGGTAAAAGTGCGCCTGATCATTTTCGACAAAGAATCGTCGAACAAAGCGATCAAGGACATCAAAGAGCAAGAAGTCTACATGGGTGAAATCCCCCTGATGACTGAGAACGGTACCTTCGTAATCAACGGTACCGAGCGTGTAATCGTTTCCCAGCTGCACCGTTCCCCGGGCGTGTTCTTCGACCACGACCGTGGCAAGACGCACAGCTCCGGCAAACTGCTTTACTCCGCGCGCATCATTCCTTACCGCGGTTCGTGGTTGGACTTCGAGTTCGACCCGAAAGACTGCGTGTTCGTGCGTATCGACCGTCGTCGCAAGCTGCCTGCATCGGTATTGCTGCGCGCGCTGGGCTATACCACTGAAGAAGTGCTCGACGCGTTCTATACCACCAACGTCTTCCACGTGCAGGGTGAAAACCTCAACCTGGAACTGGTGCCTCAGCGCCTGCGTGGTGAAATTGCTGTCCTGGATATCCTGGATGACAAAGGCAAGGTTATTGTCGAGCAAGGTCGTCGTATTACGGCTCGCCACATCAACCAGCTGGAAAAAGCAGGGATCAAAGAGCTGCAAGTGCCTCTGGACTACGTCCTGGGTCGCACTACCGCCAAGGTCATCGTGCATCCGGCAACCGGCGAAATCCTGGCAGAGTGCAACACCGAGCTGAACACCGAGATCCTGGCAAAAATCGCCAAGGCCCAGGTTGTTCGCATCGAAACTCTGTACACCAATGATATCGACTGCGGTCCGTTCGTTTCTGACACGCTGAAGATCGACTCCACCAGCAACCAATTGGAAGCGCTGGTCGAGATCTATCGCATGATGCGTCCAGGCGAGCCGCCAACCAAAGACGCTGCCGAAACCCTGTTCAACAACCTGTTCTTCAGCCCTGAGCGCTATGACCTGTCTGCGGTCGGCCGGATGAAGTTCAACCGTCGTATCGGTCGTACCGAGATCGAAGGTTCGGGCGTGTTGTGCAAAGAAGACATCGTCGCGGTATTGAAGACTCTGGTCGACATCCGTAACGGTAAAGGCATCGTCGATGACATCGACCACCTGGGTAACCGTCGTGTTCGCTGCGTAGGCGAGATGGCCGAGAACCAGTTCCGCGTTGGCCTGGTACGTGTTGAGCGTGCGGTCAAAGAGCGTCTGTCGATGGCTGAAAGCGAAGGCCTGATGCCGCAAGACCTGATCAACGCCAAGCCAGTGGCTGCGGCGGTGAAAGAGTTCTTCGGTTCCAGCCAGCTTTCCCAGTTCATGGACCAGAACAACCCGCTGTCCGAGATCACCCACAAGCGTCGTGTGTCTGCACTCGGCCCTGGCGGTTTGACTCGTGAGCGTGCTGGCTTTGAAGTTCGTGACGTACACCCGACTCACTACGGTCGTGTATGCCCGATTGAAACGCCGGAAGGTCCGAACATCGGTCTGATCAACTCCCTGGCTGCCTATGCGCGCACCAACCAGTACGGCTTCCTCGAGAGCCCGTACCGTGTGGTGAAAGACGCCCTGGTCACCGACGAGATCGTGTTCCTGTCCGCCATCGAAGAAGCTGATCACGTGATCGCTCAGGCTTCGGCCACGATGAACGACAAGAAAATGCTGATCGACGAACTGGTAGCTGTTCGTCACTTGAACGAGTTCACCGTCAAGGCGCCGGAAGACGTCACCTTGATGGACGTATCGCCGAAGCAGGTAGTTTCGGTTGCAGCGTCGCTGATCCCGTTCCTCGAGCACGATGACGCCAACCGTGCGTTGATGGGTTCGAACATGCAGCGTCAAGCTGTACCAACCCTGCGCGCTGACAAGCCGCTGGTCGGTACTGGCATGGAGCGTAACGTAGCCCGTGACTCCGGCGTTTGCGTCGTGGCTCGTCGTGGTGGCGTGATCGATTCCGTTGATGCCAGCCGTATCGTGGTTCGTGTTGCTGATGACGAAGTTGAAACCGGTGAAGCTGGTGTCGACATCTACAACCTGACCAAATACACCCGCTCCAACCAGAACACCTGCATCAACCAGCGTCCGCTGGTGCGTAAAGGTGATCGGGTTCAGCGCAGCGACATCATGGCTGACGGTCCGTCCACCGACATGGGTGAACTGGCGCTGGGTCAGAACATGCGCATCGCGTTCATGGCCTGGAACGGTTATAACTTCGAAGACTCCATCTGCCTGTCGGAACGAGTCGTTCAAGAAGATCGCTTCACCACGATCCACATTCAGGAACTGACCTGTGTGGCGCGTGACACCAAGCTTGGGCCAGAGGAAATCACTGCAGACATCCCGAACGTGGGTGAAGCTGCACTGAACAAGCTGGACGAAGCCGGTATCGTTTACGTAGGTGCTGAAGTTGGCGCAGGCGACATTCTGGTAGGTAAGGTCACTCCGAAAGGCGAGACCCAACTGACTCCGGAAGAAAAACTGCTGCGTGCCATCTTCGGTGAAAAAGCCAGCGACGTTAAAGACACCTCCCTGCGCGTGCCTACCGGCACCAAGGGTACGGTCATCGACGTACAGGTCTTCACCCGCGACGGCGTTGAGCGTGATGCTCGTGCACTGTCGATCGAGAAGACTCAACTCGACGAGATCCGCAAGGACCTGAACGAAGAGTTCCGTATCGTTGAAGGCGCCACTTTCGAACGTCTGCGTTCCGCTCTGGTCGGCCACAAAGCCGAAGGCGGCGCCGGTCTGAAGAAAGGTCAGGACATCACCGACGAAGTTCTCGACGGTCTTGAGCATGGTCAGTGGTTCAAACTGCGCATGACTGAAGATGCTTTGAACGAGCAACTCGAGAAGGCTCAGGCCTACATCGTTGATCGCCGCCGTCTGCTGGACGACAAGTTCGAAGACAAGAAGCGCAAACTGCAGCAGGGCGATGACCTGGCTCCAGGCGTGCTGAAAATCGTCAAGGTTTACCTGGCAATCCGTCGCCGCATCCAGCCGGGCGACAAGATGGCCGGTCGTCACGGTAACAAGGGTGTGGTCTCTGTGATCATGCCGGTTGAAGACATGCCGCACGATGCCAATGGCACCCCGGTCGACGTCGTCCTCAACCCGTTGGGCGTACCTTCGCGTATGAACGTTGGTCAGATCCTTGAAACCCACCTCGGCCTCGCGGCTAAAGGTCTGGGCGAGAAGATCAACCGGATGATCGAAGAGCAGCGCAAAGTCGCTGAACTTCGTAAATTCCTCGACGAGATCTACAACCAGATCGGCGGTCGTAACGAAGATCTGGATAGCTTCTCCGACCAGGAAATCCTGGATCTGGCGAAGAACCTGCGTGGCGGCGTTCCAATGGCCACTCCAGTGTTCGACGGTGCCAAGGAAAGCGAAATCAAGGCCATGCTGAAACTGGCGGACCTGCCAGAAAGCGGCCAGATGCAGCTGACCGACGGCCGTACCGGCAACAAGTTCGAGCGCCCGGTTACTGTTGGCTACATGTACATGCTGAAGCTGAACCACTTGGTAGACGACAAGATGCACGCTCGTTCTACCGGTTCGTACAGCCTGGTTACCCAGCAGCCGCTGGGTGGTAAGGCGCAGTTCGGTGGTCAGCGTTTCGGGGAGATGGAGGTCTGGGCACTGGAAGCATACGGTGCTGCTTACACTCTGCAAGAAATGCTCACAGTGAAGTCGGACGATGTGAACGGCCGGACCAAGATGTACAAAAACATCGTGGACGGCGATCACCGTATGGAGCCGGGCATGCCCGAGTCCTTCAACGTGTTGATCAAGGAAATTCGTTCCCTCGGCATCGATATCGATCTGGAAACCGAATAACACGTGACGCGAATCGAGAGCGGGGCAGGATTGCCCGCTCTCTGCTCCGCCAGGAGGAAAGGCCTTGAAAGACCTACTGAATTTGCTGAAAAACCAGGGTCAAGTCGAAGAGTTCGACGCCATCCGTATTGGATTGGCATCGCCTGAGATGATCCGTTCGTGGTCGTTCGGTGAAGTTAAAAAGCCGGAAACCATCAACTACCGTACGTTCAAACCTGAGCGTGACGGCCTGTTCTGCGCCAAGATCTTTGGCCCGGTAAAGGATTACGAGTGCCTGTGCGGTAAGTACAAGCGCTTGAAGCACCGTGGTGTGATCTGCGAGAAGTGCGGCGTTGAAGTCGCACTGGCTAAAGTTCGTCGTGAGCGCATGGCGCACATCGAACTGGCCTCGCCAGTTGCCCACATCTGGTTCCTGAAATCGCTGCCGTCGCGTATCGGCTTGCTGATGGACATGACCCTGCGTGATATCGAACGCGTTCTCTACTTCGAGAGCTATGTCGTTATCGATCCAGGCATGACCACCCTTGAAAAAGGTCAGCTGCTGAACGATGAGCAGTACTTCGAAGCGCTGGAAGAGTTCGGCGACGATTTCGATGCCCGCATGGGTGCCGAAGCTGTCCGTGAGCTGCTGCACGCTATCGACCTGGAACACGAGATTGGCCGTCTGCGTGAAGAGATTCCGCAAACCAACTCCGAAACCAAAATCAAGAAGCTGTCCAAGCGTCTGAAGTTGATGGAAGCCTTCCAGGGTTCCGGCAACCTTCCAGAGTGGATGGTGCTGACCGTTCTGCCGGTTCTGCCGCCAGATCTGCGTCCACTGGTCCCGCTGGATGGCGGTCGCTTCGCGACTTCCGACCTCAACGATCTGTATCGTCGAGTGATCAACCGTAACAACCGCTTGAAGCGTCTGCTCGATCTGTCCGCTCCGGACATCATCGTGCGCAACGAAAAGCGTATGTTGCAGGAAGCCGTCGACGCACTGCTCGACAACGGTCGTCGTGGCCGCGCTATCACTGGTTCCAACAAGCGTCCTCTGAAATCCCTGGCTGACATGATCAAGGGTAAGCAAGGTCGTTTCCGTCAGAACTTGCTCGGTAAGCGTGTTGACTACTCCGGTCGTTCGGTAATTACCGTAGGTCCGACCCTGCGTCTGCACCAGTGCGGTCTGCCGAAGAAAATGGCTCTCGAGCTGTTTAAGCCGTTCATTTTCGGCAAGCTGGAAATGCGTGGTCTCGCTACCACCATCAAAGCTGCCAAGAAGATGGTCGAGCGTGAGCTGCCAGAGGTTTGGGACGTTCTCGCTGAAGTGATTCGCGAACACCCGGTTCTTCTCAACCGTGCACCGACCCTTCACCGTCTGGGTATCCAGGCGTTTGAGCCGGTACTGATCGAAGGTAAAGCTATCCAGCTGCACCCTCTGGTCTGTGCTGCGTACAACGCCGACTTCGACGGCGACCAAATGGCCGTGCACGTACCGCTGACACTGGAAGCCCAGTTGGAAGCGCGTGCGTTGATGATGTCGACCAACAACATTCTGTCGCCAGCCAACGGTGAGCCAATCATCGTTCCGTCGCAGGACGTTGTATTGGGTCTGTACTACATGACTCGTGAAGCGATCAACGCCAAGGGCGAAGGTCGTGTGTTCGCGGATCTGCAAGAAGTTGACCGTGTGTTCCGTGCCGGCGAAGCCGCACTGCACGCCAAGGTTAAAGTGCGGATCAACGAGACCGTTAACGATCGTGATGGCGGCAGCGTCAAGAACACCCGTATCGTCGACACCACCGTCGGCCGTGCGCTGTTGTTCCAGGTTGTTCCACCTGGCCTGTCGTACGACGTCGTCAACCAGCCGATGAAGAAAAAGGCGATCTCCAAGCTGATCAACCAGTGCTACCGCGTGGTTGGTTTGAAAGAGACCGTGATCTTCGCTGACCAGTTGATGTACACCGGTTTTGCCTATTCGACCATTTCCGGCGTTTCCATCGGTGTTAACGACTTCGTTATCCCGGATGAAAAAGCCCGCATCATCGGTGCTGCTACCGACGAAGTGAAAGAGATCGAAAGTCAGTACGCCTCCGGCCTGGTAACCCAGGGCGAGAAGTACAACAAAGTGATCGACCTTTGGTCCAAGGCGAACGACGAAGTTTCCAAGGCGATGATGGCCAACCTCTCGAAAGAGAAAGTCATCGATCGTCATGGTGTCGAAGTCGACCAGGAATCCTTCAACTCGATGTACATGATGGCCGACTCGGGCGCACGGGGTTCTGCTGCGCAGATCCGTCAGCTCGCCGGTATGCGTGGCCTGATGGCCAAGCCGGACGGTTCCATCATCGAAACGCCGATTACCGCGAACTTCCGTGAAGGTTTGAGCGTACTTCAGTACTTCATCTCTACTCACGGTGCTCGTAAAGGTTTGGCGGATACCGCGTTGAAAACTGCGAACTCCGGTTACCTGACTCGTCGTCTGGTAGACGTGGCGCAGGATCTGGTTGTGACCGAGATCGATTGCGGCACCGAGCATGGCCTGGTAATGACTCCGCACATTGAAGGCGGTGACGTTGTCGAGCCGCTGGGTGAGCGCGTATTGGGCCGTGTTATTGCCCGTGACGTGTTCAAGCCAGGTACCGAAGAAATCATCGTTCCTGCCGGTACGTTGGTAGACGAGAAGTGGGTCGAATTCATCGAGCTGAACAGCATCGACGAAGTGATCGTGCGTTCGCCGATCAGTTGCGAAACCCGCTATGGCATTTGCGCCAAGTGCTACGGCCGTGACTTGGCTCGTGGTCACCAGGTGAACATCGGTGAAGCGGTCGGCGTTATCGCTGCCCAGTCCATCGGTGAGCCGGGTACCCAGCTGACCATGCGTACGTTCCACATCGGTGGTGCGGCAAGCCGGACCTCCGCAGCCGACAGCGTTCAGGTGAAAAATGGCGGTACCGTCCGTCTGCATAACCTGAAGCACGTTGAGCGAGTGGATGGTTGCCTGGTTGCTGTGTCCCGTTCCGGTGAGCTGGCAATCGCTGACGACTTCGGTCGTGAGCGCGAGCGTTACAAGCTGCCGTACGGTGCTGTGATTTCGGTTAAAGAAGGTGACAAGGTCGACGCTGGCGCAATCGTGGCCAAGTGGGATCCGCACACTCACCCAATCGTTACTGAAATGAAAGGTACCGTGACCTACGTGGGCATGGAAGAAGGCATCACGATCAAGCGTCAGACTGACGAATTGACCGGTATGACCAACATTGAAGTACTCGACGCCAAAGACCGTCCAGCTGCCGGTAAAGATATCCGTCCTGCTGTGAAGATGGTTGATGACAACGGCAAGGATCTCTTGCTGCCGGGTACCGACGTAATTGCTCAGTACTTCCTGCCTGCCAACGCCCTTGTCGGTGTTGCGGACGGTGCGAAAATCGCGATCGGTGATGTTATCGCTCGTATTCCGCAAGAGACTTCGAAGACCCGTGACATCACCGGTGGTCTGCCGCGTGTTGCCGACTTGTTCGAAGCCCGTCGTCCGAAAGAAGCCTCGATTCTGGCTGAAGTCAGCGGCACCATCGCGTTCGGTAAAGAGACCAAAGGCAAGCGCCGTCTGGTTATCACCCCGAACGACGGTAGCGATCCGTACGAAGAGCTGATTCCGAAGTGGCGTCACCTGAACGTCTTCGAAGGCGAACAGGTAAACCGCGGCGAAGTTATCTCCGACGGTCCGAGCGATCCACACGACATCCTGCGTCTGTTGGGTGTCAGTGCGCTGGCCAAGTACATCGTGAACGAGATCCAGGACGTTTACCGTCTGCAAGGCGTGAAGATCAACGACAAGCACATCGAGACCATCCTGCGTCAGATGCTGCGTAAAGTTGAAATCGCTGAATCCGGCGATTCCAGTTTCATCAAGGGCGACCAGATGGAATTGACTCACGTTCTGGTAGAGAACGAGCGTCTGGCTGGCGACGAGAAATTCGTTTCCAAGTTCACTCGCGTGCTGTTGGGTATCACCAAGGCGTCGTTGTCCACCGAATCGTTCATCTCGGCGGCTTCCTTCCAGGAAACCACACGTGTACTGACCGAAGCGGCGGTAACCGGCAAGCGCGATTACCTGCGCGGCCTGAAAGAAAACGTAGTCGTGGGTCGTCTGATCCCGGCCGGTACCGGTCTGGCTTATCACAGCGAGCGCAAGCGCCGCCGTGAAGCTGACAAACCGTTGCGCGTAAGCGCCAGTGAAGTGGAAGCTGCACTGACCGAAGCACTGAACTCGAGTGGTAACTGAGTTCTGCGGTAAATAAGCGTGGGGCCCTGGCAGTTCCGCTCATCGAATCAAGACAAATTGTCGAGGTTGGATGAGGGGGGAGGTCGGGGCCTTGCCTTGACTGGGGACAAGATCCTCTTTAGACTCTTGTACCCCTAAATTTGGCGGGAATTCGTTCCTGCCATTTTGCTTTTCTTGCAAGACAATAGCGTCGCAAGACAACAGTGGAGCTAGTAGATGGCAACTATCAACCAGCTGGTACGTCAGCCGCGTAAGCGTATCGTCGAGAAATCCGACGTGCCTGCGCTGCAGAACTGCCCGCAACGTCGTGGCGTATGCACCCGTGTGTATACCACCACGCCGAAAAAACCTAACTCGGCACTGCGTAAAGTATGCCGTGTGCGTCTGACCAACGGTTTCGAGGTTTCCTCGTACATCGGCGGTGAAGGCCACAACCTGCAAGAGCACAGCGTCGTACTGATCCGTGGCGGTCGTGTAAAAGACTTGCCAGGTGTTCGTTACCACACCGTTCGCGGCTCTTTGGATACTTCCGGCGTTAAAGGTCGTAACCAAGGTCGTTCGAAGTACGGTACCAAGAAGCCTAAGTAGTAGTGGCTTTTTGTAAAAACTGATTTTCTATTTTTCTGAGTCGATAAGAGTAAGGTCGGAGGCGTCCCGTAAGGGCACCGATTCCGAGCGAACCTGAAGACCGTTTGAGGGCTTATCCATGCCAAGAAGACGCGTAGCAGCCAAGCGCGAAGTGCTTGACGATCCAAAATACGGAAGCCAAATTCTGGCCAAGTTCATGAACCACGTTATGGAAAGCGGCAAGAAAGCCGTTGCCGAGCGTATCGTTTATGGCGCGCTGGAAAAGGTTAAAGAACGCAAGAACAGCGATCCCCTGGAAATCTTCGAGAAAGCTCTCGACGCCATCGCTCCGCTGGTCGAAGTGAAGTCGCGCCGTGTAGGCGGTGCTACTTACCAGGTTCCGGTCGAAGTTCGCCCGTCCCGTCGTAACGCCCTGGCAATGCGCTGGTTGGTAGACTTCGCCCGCAAGCGCGGCGAGAAGTCTATGGCTCTGCGTTTGGCTGGCGAACTGTTGGACGCCGCTGAAGGTAAAGGTGCTGCAGTTAAGAAGCGTGAAGACGTGCACCGTATGGCTGAAGCCAACAAGGCTTTCTCGCACTACCGCTTCTAATTTTAGCGTCACTAATTTTGCGAGGGCTTTATGGCTCGTACAACACCGATTAACCGCTACCGTAACATCGGTATCGTTGCTCACGTGGATGCTGGTAAAACCACCACCACTGAGCGCGTCCTTTTTTACACCGGCAAAAGTCACAAAATGGGCGAGGTGCATGACGGCGCCGCGACCACAGACTGGATGGTGCAGGAGCAGGAGCGTGGTATTACCATTACTTCTGCTGCTATTACCGCCTTCTGGCAGGGTTCCGAGAAGCAGCACAAAGATCAATACCGCTTCAACGTCATCGATACCCCGGGCCACGTTGACTTCACTATTGAAGTTGAACGTTCCCTGCGTGTTCTCGACGGCGCGGTCGTTGTGTTCTGCGGTACCTCGGGTGTTGAGCCTCAGTCGGAAACCGTATGGCGTCAAGCCAACAAGTACGGCGTTCCACGTCTTGTTTACGTAAACAAGATGGACCGTGCTGGTGCAAACTTCCTGCGCGTGATCGGTCAGATCAAGCAGCGTCTGGGTCACACTCCGGTGCCAATCCAGTTGGCGATCGGTTCCGAAGACAACTTCCAGGGTCAGATCGATCTGATGGCCATGGAAGCTGTTTACTGGAACGACGCTGACAAAGGCATGGTTCCAGTTCGCAAGCCTATCCCTGCTGAACTGCAGGAACTGGCTGACGAGTGGCGCGGCAACATGGTTGAGGCTGCGGCTGAAGCCAGCGAAGAGCTGATGAACAAGTACCTCGAAGGTGAAGAACTCACCAACGAGGAAATCAAGGCCGCTCTGCGTCAGCGTACTATCGCTGGTGAGATCGTTCTGGCTGTTTGCGGTTCTTCCTTCAAGAACAAGGGTGTTCCCCTGGTTCTCGACGCCGTTATCGACTACCTGCCTGCGCCTGTTGATATTCCTGCCATCAAGGGTACTGACCCGGATGACGAGACTATCGATCTGGAGCGTCATGCAGACGACAACGAACCGTTCTCCGCTCTGGCATTCAAAATTGCCACCGACCCATTCGTGGGTACCTTGACCTTTGTTCGAGTTTACTCGGGCGTGTTGGCCTCCGGCGACGGCGTGATCAACTCGGTTAAAGGCAAGAAAGAGCGCGTGGGTCGTATGGTGCAAATGCACGCAAACGCCCGTGAAGAAATCAAGGAAGTACGCGCTGGTGACATCGCGGCCTTGATCGGCATGAAGGACGTCACCACTGGTGAAACTTTGTGCAACGCTGACAAGCCAATCATCCTGGTTCGCATGGACTTCCCGGAGCCGGTTATTTCGGTTGCCGTAGAGCCTAAGACCAAGGACGACCAGGAAAAAATGGGTATCGCTCTGGGCAAACTTGCTCAGGAAGATCCATCTTTCCGCGTCAAGACTGATGAAGAGACTGGTCAAACGATCATCTCCGGCATGGGCGAGTTGCACCTGGACATCCTGGTTGACCGGATGCGCCGTGAGTTCAACGTCGAAGCCAACATCGGTAAGCCTCAAGTTTCGTACCGTGAGCGCATCACGAAGAGCTGCGAAATTGAAGGCAAGTTCGTTCGTCAGTCCGGCGGTCGTGGCCAGTTCGGTCATTGCTGGATTCGTTTTGCTCCTGCTGACGAAGGTCAGGAAGGTCTGCAATTCCTGAACGAAGTAGTGGGTGGTGTGGTTCCTAAGGAATACATCCCGGCTATCCAGAAGGGTATCGAAGAGCAGATGAAGAACGGCGTTGTGGCCGGCTATCCGCTGATCGGCCTGAAGGCTACCGTGTTTGATGGTTCCTACCACGACGTCGACTCCAACGAGATGGCGTTTAAGGTGGCTGCTTCCATGGCAACCAAGCAACTGGCCCAGAAGGGCGGTGGTGAGTTGCTTGAGCCGATCATGGCGGTAGAGGTTGTTACACCTGAAGACTATATGGGTGACGTGATGGGCGACCTTAACCGTCGTCGCGGCATGATCCTGGGTATGGAAGACACGGTTTCCGGCAAAGTGATTCGCGCCGAGGTTCCGTTGGGTGAAATGTTCGGTTACGCAACCGACGTTCGTTCCATGTCCCAAGGTCGCGCAAGCTACTCTATGGAATTCAAAAAATACAATACAGCTCCGTCGCACATCGTCGAAACTGTTACCAAAAAACAAGGCTGATTCAGCCCCTTTAGGCTAGGAGTTAATTGTCGTGGCTAAAGAAAAATTTGACCGTACCCTCCCGCACGTCAACGTTGGCACCATCGGTCACGTCGACCACGGTAAAACCACGCTGACCGCTGCTCTGACTCGCGTCTGCTCCGAAGTTTTCGGTTCGGCTGTTGTTGCTTTCGATAAAATCGACAGCGCTCCAGAAGAAAAGGCTCGTGGTATCACCATCAACACCGCGCACGTTGAATACAACTCGCTGATCCGTCACTACGCTCACGTTGACTGCCCAGGTCACGCTGACTATGTGAAGAACATGATCACCGGTGCTGCTCAAATGGACGGCGCTATCCTGGTTTGCTCGGCCGCTGATGGTCCGATGCCACAAACCCGTGAGCACATCCTGCTGTCCCGTCAGGTTGGCGTTCCGTACATCGTTGTCTTCCTGAACAAGGCTGACATGGTTGACGACGCTGAGCTGCTGGAACTGGTTGAGATGGAAGTGCGCGATCTGCTGAGCACTTACGACTTCCCAGGTGACGACACTCCGATCATCATCGGTTCGGCTCTGATGGCTCTGAACGGCCAAGACGACAACGAAATGGGCACCACTGCCGTTCGTAAACTGGTTGAGACTCTGGACAGCTACATCCCAGATCCAGTCCGTGTTATCGACAAGCCGTTCCTGATGCCAATCGAAGACGTATTCTCGATCTCCGGTCGCGGTACTGTTGTAACTGGTCGTATCGAGCGCGGTATCGTCAAGGTTCAAGATCCACTGGAAATCGTTGGTCTGCGTGACACTACCGTCACCACCTGCACCGGTGTTGAAATGTTCCGTAAGCTGCTCGACGAAGGTCGTGCTGGCGAGAACTGCGGCGTTCTGCTGCGTGGTACCAAGCGTGACGACGTTGAGCGTGGCCAGGTTCTGGTTAAGCCGGGTTCGGTTAAGCCGCACACCAAGTTCGAAGCTGAAGTCTACGTTCTGAGCAAGGAAGAAGGCGGTCGTCACACTCCGTTCTTCAAAGGCTACCGTCCACAGTTCTACTTCCGTACTACTGACGTGACTGGTAACTGCGAGCTGCCAGAAGGCGTTGAAATGGTAATGCCAGGCGACAACATCAAAATGGTTGTCACCCTGATCAAGACCATCGCAATGGAAGACGGTCTGCGTTTCGCTATCCGTGAAGGCGGTCGTACCGTCGGCGCTGGCGTCGTAGCCAAAATCATCGAGTAAGCTCTTTTTGAGTAAGCTTCGATGAATTGAAGAGGCCCCCGCTTAGCGGGGGCTTTTTTATTGGGTTGACACCTATCTGGGGCGTCTATAGAATTGCGCCTCCTTTTAACGGGCGTATTGCGCTCGGTGGGAATAGCAGCCGGAGTCTGAAATCCAATGCAAAATCAGCAAATCCGTATCAGGTTGAAGGCTTTTGACCATCGCCTGATCGACCAATCCACCCAGGAAATCGTGGAAACCGCGAAACGTACTGGTGCTCAAGTGCGTGGTCCAATTCCACTGCCTACCCGTAAAGAGCGGTTCACCGTTCTGGTCTCCCCGCACGTCAACAAAGACGCGCGTGACCAGTACGAGATCCGTACTCATAAGCGCGTTCTGGACATCGTCCAGCCAACGGATAAAACCGTTGATGCTCTTATGAAGCTTGATCTTGCGGCCGGTGTGGAAGTGCAGATCAGCCTCGGCTAAGACTCGGTCTTAGTCGTGTAACGCTCTGAAATGGGCGGCCATAGCGGGTGAAAGCCCCGTACACTCATGAGGTTTACAACATGACTATTGGTGTAGTCGGTCGTAAATGCGGTATGACCCGTATTTTCACCGAAGAAGGTGTCTCCATTCCGGTCACGGTCATTGAGATCGAGCCGAATCGCGTCACCCAGTTCAAAACTGAAGAGACCGATGGCTATCGTGCAGTGCAAGTCACTGTAGGCGAGCGTCGTGCTTCGCGTGTTACAGCTGCTCAGGCTGGCCACTTCGCTAAAGCGAACGTTGCCGCTGGTCGTACCGTAATGGAATTCCGTCTTGAAGAAGGCGAGTACCAGGCCGGCGATCTGATCAACGCTGAAATCTTCGCCGCTGGTCAACTGGTTGATGTAACCGGTCAGTCCAAGGGTAAAGGCTTCCAGGGTACGATCAAGCGTTGGAACTTCCGCGGGCAAGATAATACCCACGGTAACTCCGTGTCCCACCGCGTTCCAGGCTCTATCGGCCAGTGCCAGACTCCTGGTCGTGTATTCAAGGGCAAAAAAATGTCCGGTCATATGGGCGCTGAGCGCGTGACCGTGCAGTCCCTCGAAGTAGTGCGCGTGGACGCTGAACGCAATCTGTTGTTGGTCAAGGGCGCTGTTCCTGGCGCTACTGGCGGCAACTTGGTTGTACGTCCAGCAGCCAAGGCTCGCGGTTAAGGGGAAGCTGACATGCAATTAAATGTAAATGACGCTCAAGCGATCGAAGTTTCCGAACTGACATTTGGCGGCGAATTCAACGAGACGCTGGTTCACCAAGCAGTCGTGGCCTACATGGCCGGCGGCCGTCAAGGTAGCAAGCAGCAAAAGACCCGTTCCGACGTTCGTGGTGGCGGTAAGCGCCCATGGCGTCAGAAAGGTACTGGCCGTGCTCGTGCCGGTACTATCCGTAGCCCAATCTGGCGCGGCGGCGGTACCACTTTCGCAGCTCGTCCTCAGGATCACACCCAGAAGCTGAACAAGAAGATGTATCGCGCAGCAATGCGTTCCATCCTTGCTGAGCTGGTGCGTACTGATCGTCTGGTTGTGGTTCAGGACTTCGCTGTTGATGCACCGAAGACCAAAGATCTGCTGAACAAACTGACCGGCATGGGCCTGACTGACGTCTTGATCGTGTCTGAAGTGGTTGATCAGAACCTGTACCTGGCTGCTCGTAACCTGCCACACGTTGATGTACGTGACGTGCAAGGTTCCGATCCAGTTAGTCTGATCGCATACGACAAGGTGTTGATCACCGTGTCGGCCGTGAAGAAATTCGAGGAGCTGCTGGGATGAACCAGGAACGCGTATTTAAAGTTCTGCTTGGCCCGCACGTTTCCGAGAAGGCTACGGTTCTGGCTGACAAAAAAGGCCAGTTCGTTTTCAAGGTTGCAACTGACGCAACCAAGCTGGAAATCAAGAAGGCCGTCGAAAGCCTGTTCAGCGTGAAAGTAGAGCGTGTTACTACCCTGAATGTTCTGGGTAAGAGCAAGCGCACTGCTCGCGGTCTGGGCAAGCGTAATGACTGGAAGAAGGCAGTTATCTCCCTTCAACCAGGCCAAGATCTCGATTTCAGCAGCAGTGCTGAGTAAGGAAGGGGTGCATCATGGCAATCGTTAAATGCAAACCGACTTCCCCTGGCCGCCGTTTTGTGGTCAAGGTGGTCAACCAGGAGCTGCATAAAGGCGCTCCTCACGCACCGCTGCTCGAGAAAAAATCGAAGACTGGTGGTCGTAACAACAATGGTCGCATTACCACTCGTCACATCGGTGGTGGCCATAAGCAGCATTATCGTCTGGTCGATTTCCGTCGCAACGACAAAGATGGCATCTCTGCCACTGTCGAGCGTATTGAATACGATCCAAACCGTACTGCTCACATCGCTCTGCTGCTGTACGCAGATGGCGAGCGTCGCTACATCATCGCCCCTAAAGGCGTGAGTGCTGGCGACCAGCTGATCGCAGGTGCTCTGGCACCGATCAAGCCGGGCAACGCTCTGCAACTGCGTAACATTCCAGTTGGTAGCACCGTACACGGCATCGAATTGAAGCCAGGTAAAGGCGCGCAAATCGCTCGTTCCGCTGGTGCTTCGGCTCAGCTGATCGCTCGTGAAGGTGTCTACGTGACCCTGCGTCTGCGTTCTGGTGAGATGCGTAAAGTGCTGGCTGAATGCCGCGCGACCCTGGGTGAAGTCTCGAACTCCGAGCACAGCCTGCGTTCGCTGGGTAAAGCTGGTGCCAAACGCTGGCGTGGCGTTCGCCCAACCGTTCGTGGTGTTGCCATGAACCCGGTTGACCACCCACATGGTGGTGGTGAAGGTCGTACCTCTGGTGGTCGTCATCCGGTATCGCCATGGGGCTTCCCGACTAAGGGCGCGAAGACTCGTGGTAATAAGCGTACCGACAAAATGATCGTCCGTCGTCGCAAGTAAATAGAGGGATACGACAGTGCCACGTTCTCTGAAAAAAGGTCCTTTTATTGATCTTCACCTACTGAAGAAGATCGAAGTGGCGGCGGAAAAGAACGATCGCAAACCAGTTAAGACCTGGTCGCGCCGTTCCATGATCCTGCCACAAATGGTCGGTTTGACCATTGCTGTGCATAACGGTCGTCAACATGTTCCAGTTCTCGTGAACGAAGACATGGTCGGCCACAAACTAGGCGAGTTTGCCGGTACCCGCACATATCGTGGGCACGTGGCAGACAAGAAAGCCAAGCGTTAAGGGGTAAGGAACGATGGAAGTAGCCGCTAAGTTGTCGGGCGCTCGAATCTCCGCCCAGAAAGCCCGCTTGGTCGCCGACCAGATCCGCGGGAAGAAGGTGGGCGAAGCGCTCAACCTGTTGGCTTTCAGCAGTAAGAAAGCCGCCGAGATCATGAAGAAAGTGCTGGAGTCGGCCGTAGCCAACGCCGAGCATAACGAAGGCGCAGACGTTGATGACCTTAAAGTCAGCACCGTTTTCGTCAACGAAGGGCGTTCGCTGAAGCGAATCATGCCACGTGCCAAAGGCCGTGCTGATCGCATCGTCAAGCGGTCTTGCCATATCACTGTCAAGGTTGCTGACAAGTAACGGAGTCGAAGAGATGGGTCAGAAAGTACATCCCATTGGCATTCGCCTGGGAATCGTCAAGGAGCACACCTCCGTCTGGTACGCAGACGGTCGGACTTATGCGGACTATTTGTTCGCTGATCTGAAGGTGCGTGAGTATCTCCAAGACAAACTAAAAAGCGCGTCCGTAAGCCGTATCGATATCCATCGTCCGGCTCAAACTGCACGTATCACCATCCACACCGCTCGTCCAGGTATCGTTATCGGGAAGAAAGGTGAAGATGTTGAGAAACTGCGTCAGGACCTGACCAAACAAATGGGTGTGCCTGTGCACATCAATATCGAAGAAATCCGCAAGCCGGAACTCGACGGTATGTTGGTTGCGCAGAGCGTAGCTCAGCAGCTGGAGCGTCGCGTAATGTTCCGTCGCGCTATGAAGCGCGCTGTACAGAACGCCATGCGCATTGGTGCCAAAGGCATCAAAATCCAAGTGAGCGGTCGTCTCGGCGGTGCTGAAATCGCACGTACTGAATGGTATCGCGAAGGTCGTGTGCCACTGCACACCCTGCGTGCCGACATCGACTATGCCAACTACGAAGCTCACACCACTTACGGTGTGATCGGTGTAAAGGTTTGGATCTTCAAAGGCGAAGTAATTGGTGGTCGCCAAGAAGAACTGAAACCACAAGCACCAGCGCCTCGTAAAAAAGCTGCTAAGTAAGGGGTACGCCAAATGTTGCAACCAAAGCGTACGAAGTTCCGCAAGCAGATGACAGGCCACAACCGTGGTCTGGCTCAGCGCGGTAGCAAAGTCAGCTTCGGCGAGTTCGCGCTGAAGTCTGTAGCTCGTGGTCGTCTCACCGCTCGTCAGATCGAGTCAGCGCGTCGTGCTCTGACCCGTCACGTTAAACGTGGCGGCAAGATCTGGATCCGTGTATTCCCGGACAAGCCTATTTCCAAAAAGCCACTCGAAGTTCGGATGGGTAAAGGTAAGGGTAGTGTGGAGTACTGGGTTGCCCAGATTCAGCCAGGCAAAGTCCTGTATGAAATCGAGGGTGTAACTGAAGAGCTGGCGCGTGAGGCTTTTGCCCTGGCTGCTGCAAAGCTGCCGCTCGCCACCGCCTTTGTTAAACGGACGGTGATGTGATGAAAGCGAATGAACTTCGTGAAAAAGACGCGCCGCAGCTTAACGAGCAACTGCTCGGCCTGCTGCGCGACCAGTTCAATCTGCGCATGCAGAAAGCAACTGGCCAGTTGGGGCAGTCTCACCTGCTCCGGCAAGTTAAGCGTGACATCGCTCGCGTGAAGACTGTGCTCAAACAGCAGGCAGGTAAGTAATCATGGCTGAAGCCGAAAAAACCGTCCGTACGCTGACTGGCCGTGTTGTCAGCGACAAAATGGACAAGACCATCACCGTTCTGATCGAGCGTCGCGTAAAGCACCCGATCTACGGTAAATACGTTAAGCGTTCGACTAAGCTGCACGCGCACGACGAAACCAATCAGTGCCACATCGGCGACAAAGTCACTATTCGTGAAACTCGTCCGCTGGCCAAGACCAAGTCTTGGGCATTGGTTGATGTTCTCGAACGCGCTGTGGAAGTCTAAGGACTAGGGGTCGGAGAAATTATATGATTCAGACTCAATCCATGCTCGATGTGGCCGATAACAGCGGCGCACGCCGCGTTATGTGCATCAAGGTGCTGGGTGGCTCCCATCGTCGTTACGCTGGTATCGGTGACATCATCAAAGTTACCGTGAAGGAAGCAATTCCTCGCGGTAAAGTGAAAAAAGGCCAAGTGATGACTGCTGTTGTAGTCCGCACTCGTCACGGCGTACGTCGTGCTGATGGCTCCATTATCCGCTTTGATGGCAACGCTGCTGTTCTTCTGAACAACAAGCAAGAGCCGATCGGCACCCGTATCTTTGGGCCAGTGACCCGTGAACTTCGTACTGAGAAGTTCATGAAGATCGTCTCGCTCGCCCCAGAAGTGCTGTAAGGAGATCCGACATGCAAAAGATTCGTCGTGACGACGAGATCATCGTGATCGCCGGCAAAGACAAAGGTAAGCGCGGTAAGGTGCTTAAGGTTCTCGCTAATAACCGTCTGGTTATTGGTGGTCTGAACCTGGTTAAGCGTCATACCAAGCCTAACCCGATGTCGGGCGTACAAGGCGGTATCGTCGAAAAAGAAGCTCCACTGGACGCTTCTAACGTCGCCATTTTCAACGGCGAAACCAACAAGGCTGACCGCGTTGGTTTCAAAGTAGAAGACGGCAAGAAAATTCGTGTCTTCAAGTCGACCCAAAAAGCGGTTGATGCTTGAACACTGCTAGGTAGAAGACCATGGCACGACTAAAAGAGATTTACTGGAAGGAAATCGCACCGAAGCTTAAGGAAGAACTTAAGCTTTCGAACGTGATGGAAGTTCCACGCGTTACCAAAATCACCCTGAACATGGGTCTGGGCGAAGCGGTCGGTGACAAAAAAGTCATCGAGCACGCTGTTGCTGACCTGGAAAAGATCACCGGCCAGAAAGTCGTTGTGACCTACGCTCGGAAATCCATCGCTGGCTTTAAAGTCCGTGAAGGTTGGCCGATCGGCGTCAAAGTGACCCTGCGCCGTGAGCGTATGTACGAGTTCCTGGATCGTCTGCTGTCGATCTCCCTGCCTCGGGTTCGCGACTTCCGCGGCCTGAATGCCAAGTCCTTCGATGGTCGTGGTAACTACAGCATGGGCGTTAAAGAGCAGATCATCTTCCCGGAAATCGACTACGACAAGATCGATGCTCTCCGCGGTCTGGACATTACCCTGACCACCACTGCCAAGAACGATGATGAAGGTCGCGCGCTGCTGCGTGCTTTCAAATTCCCGTTCCGCAACTGATTGGAGTAGGAAAATGGCCAAGATGAGCATGAAAAACCGCGAGCTGAAGCGTCAGCTCACGGTTGCCAAGTACGCCAAAAAGCGTGCAGCACTGAAAGCTATCATCGTTGATCTGAACGCAAGTCCAGAAGCGCGTTGGGAAGCTACAGTAGCTCTGCAGAAGCAGCCACGTGACGCAAGCGCTTCGCGCATGCGTAACCGCTGCCGCCTGACCGGTCGTCCACACGGCGTTTACCGCAAGTTCGGCCTCGGCCGTAACAAATTGCGTGAAGCTGCAATGCGTGGTGACGTACCTGGTCTGGTTAAAGCCAGCTGGTAAGCACTGTCAAAGTCTCGGTGCTCAGGATCGCAAGATCCTGACCGCCGGTGACCTTGAACTTGAATCAAGCCCCTTTTGGGGCTTGATTCATTTGTGGGGTGTGTCTAGAATACCCGGCTCGCCTGAGCCCGTGCTTTTTTCGCATGGATGAGCTCGGCGACACGTAGTAGCCGCAAGGCTAATTTTTTTGTATTAGGAGCGTCTAGCCCATGAGTATGCAGGACCCGTTAGCGGACATGCTAACTCGAATCCGTAATGCCCAGATGGCTGAAAAGTCCGTCGTAAGCATGCCATCTTCTACTTTGAAGGTAGCTGTTGCCAAAGTCCTGAAGGACGAAGGTTACATTGCGGGTTATCAGATCAGCAGCGAAATCAAACCACTGCTGTCCATCGAGCTGAAGTACTTCGAAGGCCGTCCGGTCATCGAAGAAGTGAAGCGCGTTAGCCGTCCAGGCCTGCGTCAGTACAAGTCCGTCGATGATCTGCCAAAAGTTCGTGGCGGTCTCGGTGTGTCTATCGTCTCCACCAACAAAGGTGTGATGACGGATCGTGCTGCGCGCGCTGCCGGTGTCGGCGGCGAAGTTCTTTGCACTGTGTTCTAAGGGGGGATAAGCATGTCACGCGTCGCTAAGAACCCCGTTAAGCTGCCAGCCGGTGTCGAAGTAAAATTCGCAGGCCAACAGCTTTCGGTGAAGGGTGCCAAGGGCACTCTCGAACTGAACATCCATTCGTCCGTTGAGATCGTTGAAGAAGCTGGTGAGCTGCGTTTCGCTGCTCGCAATGGCGATCAACAAACTCGCGCAATGGCTGGTACCACTCGTGCGTTGGTAAACAACATGGTCCAAGGCGTAAGCCAAGGCTTCGAGCGCAAGCTCCAGCTGGTCGGTGTTGGTTACAAAGCGCAAGCAAAAGGCACAGTGCTGAACCTGGCTCTTGGCTTCTCGCACCCAGTGGATTATGAACTGCCGGAAGGCATCACCGCTGAGACTCCTAGCCAAACCGACATCCTGATTCGGGGTATCGATAAGCAGCTGGTAGGTCAAGTGGCCGCCGAGATCCGCGACTTCCGTCCACCAGAGCCGTACAAAGGCAAAGGTGTGCGCTACGCGGACGAAGTCGTCCGTCGTAAAGAAGCCAAGAAGAAGTAGGGCATAGCAAATGACCGACAAAAAAGTTACTCGACTGCGTCGCGCTCGCAAAGCACGCCTGAAAATGCACGAACTCGAAGTCGTGCGTCTCTGCGTGTTCCGCTCGTCGCAGCACATCTACGCCCAGGTCATTTCGGCCGACGGCAACAAAGTCCTGGCATCTGCCTCGACTTTGGATAAAGAACTGCGTGATGGCGCCACTGGCAACATCGACGCGGCCACTAAGGTTGGCCAGCTGGTCGCTACGCGTGCTAAAGCCGCTGGCGTCTCGCAGGTGGCTTTCGACCGCTCTGGCTTCAAGTACCACGGCCGCGTCAAGGCGCTGGCTGATGCTGCTCGTGAAGCTGGGCTGGAGTTCTAAGTTATGTCAAATAACGACCAAAAGCGCGACGAAGGCTACATTGAGAAGCTGGTTCAAGTTAACCGCGTAGCCAAAACCGTAAAAGGCGGCCGTATCTTCACTTTCACCGCGTTGACCGTGGTTGGTGATGGTAAAGGGCGTGTTGGCTTCGGCCGTGGCAAGTCACGTGAAGTGCCTGCTGCGATTCAGAAGGCAATGGAAGCTGCTCGCCGCAACATGATCCAAGTTGATCTGAACGGCACCACTCTGCAGTACGCAATGAAGTCCGGTCACGGCGCTTCGAAGGTGTACATGCAGCCTGCTTCTGAAGGTACCGGTATCATCGCTGGCGGCGCTATGCGTGCTGTCCTCGAAGTTGCTGGCGTTCAGAACGTTCTGGCCAAGTGCTACGGCTCGACTAACCCGGTAAACGTGGTTCACGCCACTTTCAAAGGTTTGAAAGCTATGCAGTCTCCTGAGTCCATTGCCGCCAAGCGTGGCAAAAGCGTCAAGGAGATCTTCTGATCATGGCTACCGTTAAAGTTACGCTGATCAAAAGCATGACCGGCCGCATCCCTAACCACAAACTGTGCGTTAAGGGTCTGGGTCTGCGTCGCATCGGTCACACTGTAGAAGTACTTGATACTCCCGAGAATCGCGGGATGATCAACAAGGCTTACTACATGCTGCGTGTCGAGGGTTAATCGATGAAACTCAATGATCTGAGTCCAGCGCCGGGTTCCCGTCGCGAAAAGCATCGTCCGGGCCGTGGTATCGGTAGTGGTTTGGGTAAGACCGGTGGCCGTGGCCACAAAGGTCAATCCTCCCGCTCCGGTGGCACCATTGCTCCAGGCTTTGAAGGCGGTCAACAGCCGCTGCATCGTCGCCTGCCGAAGTTCGGTTTCGTTTCCCTGAAGGCCATGGATCGCGCAGAAGTGCGTTTGTCCGAGCTGGCTAAAGTGGAAGGCGACATCGTCACCGTGCAGTCCTTGAAAGATGCCAACGTGATCAACGTCAACGTACAGCGTGTGAAAATCATGCTGTCCGGCGAAGTTACTCGCGCTGTTACCATCGGAAAGGGAATCGGCGCCACCAAAGGTGCGCGTGCGGCTATCGAAGCAGCTGGCGGCAAGTTCGAGGAATAAATGGCTAAGCAAGGTGCTCTCTCTGCGCTCGGCAAAGGCGGTATGTCTGAACTCTGGGCTCGTCTGCGTTTTCTGTTCCTGGCGATTATCGTCTACCGAATAGGCGCACACATCCCGGTTCCAGGTATCAACCCGGACCGACTCGCGGACCTGTTTCGACAGAATGAGGGGACCATTCTTAGCTTGTTCAACATGTTTTCTGGCGGCGCGCTGGAACGGATGAGCATCTTTGCACTGGGGATCATGCCGTACATTTCGGCATCGATCATCATGCAACTGATGACCGCCGTCAGCCCGCAGCTGGAGCAGTTGAAGAAGGAAGGTGAAGCTGGCCGTCGCAAGATCAGCCAGTACACCCGCTACGGCACTGTCGTCCTAGCTCTCGTTCAGGCCATTGGCATGTCCATTGGTCTGGCAGGGCAGGGCGTTGCGTTCACTGGTGACTTTGGCTTCCATTTCGTCGCGGTATCCACATTTGTGGCTGGTGCGATGTTCATGATGTGGCTGGGTGAGCAGATTACTGAGCGTGGTGTTGGCAACGGTATCTCGATGTTGATTTTTTCGGGTATCGTCGCCGGTCTTCCGAGAGCGATCGGGCAGTCTTTCGAGTCTGCGCGTCAGGGTGATATCAACATCTTCGCCCTGGTTGCCATCGGTTTGCTGGCAGTAGCGATTATCGGTTTCGTGGTGTTCATTGAGCGTGGCCAGCGTCGTATTGCTGTTCATTACGCCAAGCGTCAGCAGGGCCGCAAGGTCTTCGCTGCGCAGACTAGCCACTTGCCGCTGAAGGTGAACATGGCCGGTGTTATTCCGGCCATTTTCGCGAGCAGCATTTTGCTGTTCCCGGCTTCGTTGGGTGCCTGGTTCGGCCAGTCTGAAGGTATGGGCTGGTTGCAGGACATCTCGCAGTCGATCGCTCCTGGTCAGCCGTTGAATATTCTGCTGTTTAGTGCAGGGATTATTTTCTTCTGCTTCTTCTATACGGCGTTGATGTTCAATCCGAAAGACGTAGCGGAAAACCTGAAGAAGTCCGGTGCCTTTATTCCGGGCATCCGTCCAGGTGAGCAGTCTGCGCGCTACATTGATGGCGTTCTGACTCGCTTGACCATGTTCGGTGCTCTTTACATGACGGCCGTGTGCTTGCTTCCCCAGTTCCTGGTGGTTGCGGCAAACGTACCGTTCTACCTTGGCGGGACCTCGTTGCTGATCGTCGTCGTGGTTGTGATGGACTTCATGTCCCAAGTACAATCGCACCTCGTTTCGCACCAGTACGAATCCCTGATGAAGAAAGCCAACCTGAAGGGTTACGGCAGCGGCATGTTGCGCTGAGTACCCATAAGGTTCGAGGAGTTGGTGATGAAAGTTCGTGCATCGGTGAAAAAGCTGTGCCGTAACTGCAAGATTATTCGCCGCGAAGGTGTTGTTCGAGTAATTTGCAGCGCGGAACCGCGTCACAAACAGCGCCAAGGCTGAGTGTGATTGTGCTTCAAGCCCGGTAGCTAGTGCGCTACCGGGTTGATTATTTGTTATTACAGCGATATTATCTCGCGCCCTATTTCTTGGCTTCCGGGGCGTAGGTAGCTGTCAATTGGAGTCCCACTGAATGGCCCGTATTGCAGGCGTTAACATTCCAGATAACAAGCATACTGTTATCTCGCTGACCTACATCTATGGTGTTGGTCGCACTACTGCACAGAAGATCTGTGCAGTGACTGGGGTAAACCCAGCCGCAAAGATCAAGGATCTGAGCGACGAGCAGATTGAACAGCTGCGTGGCGAAGTGGCGAAGTTCACCACTGAAGGTGACCTGCGTCGCGAAATCAACATGAAAATCAAGCGTTTGATGGACCTCGGTTGCTATCGCGGTCTGCGTCATCGTCGTGGTCTTCCAGTGCGCGGTCAGCGTACCAAGACTAACGCGCGTACCCGTAAAGGTCCGCGTAAGCCGATCCGCAAGTAATCGCCCCAGCGAATCGACAGGAAATTAATCATGGCTAAACCTGCTGCTCGTCCTCGTAAAAAAGTCAAAAAGACAGTGGTTGATGGCATCGCCCACATCCACGCGTCTTTTAACAACACAATCGTGACCATCACCGACCGTCAAGGCAACGCTCTTTCCTGGGCTACCTCCGGTGGTTCGGGTTTCCGCGGTTCCCGCAAGTCCACCCCGTTTGCTGCTCAAGTAGCTGCTGAACGTGCTGGTCAAGCTGCGCTGGAATACGGTCTGAAAAACCTCGACGTTAACGTCAAAGGTCCAGGCCCAGGTCGTGAATCTGCAGTCCGCGCTTTGAACGGCTGTGGCTACAAGATCGCCAGCATCACCGACGTGACGCCAATCCCGCACAACGGGTGCCGTCCGCCGAAGAAGCGCCGCGTGTAATCCAGGAGATTGTAAAGAATGGCTCGTTACATTGGTCCAAAATGCAAACTCGCTCGTCGCGAAGGCACCGATCTCTTTCTGAAGAGCGGCGTGCGCGCGATCGAATCGAAGTGCAACATCGAAGCAGCACCTGGTATCCACGGCCAACGCCGCGGTCGCCAGTCCGATTACGGCACCCAACTGCGTGAAAAGCAGAAGGTGCGTCGTATCTACGGCGTTCTCGAGCGTCAATTCAGCGGCTACTACAAAGAAGCTGCTGGCAAGAAAGGTGCAACCGGTGAAAACCTGCTGCAACTGCTCGAATGCCGTCTGGACAACGTTGTATACCGTATGGGTTTTGGCTCTACTCGTGCCGAATCCCGTCAGCTGGTATCGCACAAATCCGTCAGCGTTAACGGTCAGACCGTAAACGTGCCGTCGTACCAGGTTCGTGCTGGTGACGTGGTCGCGATTCGCGAGAAAGCAAAGAACCAACTTCGCATTGTCCAAGCTCTCGATCTGTGTGCCCAACGTGGCCGCGTAGAATGGGTAGAAGTAGACACTGAGAAGAAGTCGGGCGTTTTCAAGAACGTTCCTGCTCGCAGTGATCTGTCCGCCGACATCAACGAAAGCCTGATTGTCGAGCTCTACTCCAAGTAAGGGCTAGAAAATAGGTGCATCCATGCAGATTTCGGTAAATGAGTTCCTGACACCCCGCCATATTGATGTGCAGGTTGTCAGTCCAACCCGCGCCAAGATCACTCTCGAGCCTCTCGAGCGTGGTTTCGGCCACACCCTGGGCAACGCGCTGCGCCGCATCCTGTTGTCCTCAATGCCCGGCTGTGCAGTAGTCGAGGCCGAGATTGACGGTGTGCTCCATGAGTACAGCGCGATCGAAGGCGTACAGGAAGACGTAATTGAAATCCTGTTGAACCTTAAAGGTCTGGCTATCAAGCTGCACGGTCGTGACGAAGTTACGCTGACCTTGTCGAAGAAGGGTTCGGGGGTGGTTACCGCTGCCGATATTCAGCTGGATCATGATGTCGAGATCGTTAACCCCGATCACGTAATCGCTAACCTGGCGTCTAACGGCGCCCTGAACATGAAGCTCACCGTAGCTCGTGGTCGTGGTTATGAACCGGCAGACTCGCGTCAGAGCGATGAAGACGAAAGCCGCAGCATCGGTCGCTTGCAGCTTGACTCTTCGTTCAGCCCGGTTCGCCGTATCGCATACGTGGTGGAAAACGCCCGTGTCGAGCAGCGTACTAACCTGGACAAGCTGGTTATTGATCTGGAAACCAACGGTACCCTGGATCCTGAAGAGGCTATCCGTCGTGCTGCAACCATTCTGCAACAGCAGTTGGCTGCGTTCGTCGATCTCAAAGGTGACAGTGAGCCAGTGGTTGTCGAGCAGGAAGACGAGATCGATCCGATCCTGCTTCGCCCGGTTGACGATCTGGAACTGACTGTACGTTCGGCTAACTGCCTTAAGGCGGAAAACATCTACTACATCGGTGACCTGATTCAGCGTACCGAAGTAGAGCTGTTGAAGACTCCGAACCTTGGCAAGAAATCCTTGACTGAAATCAAGGACGTTCTGGCCTCCCGCGGTCTGTCCCTCGGCATGCGCCTCGACAACTGGCCGCCTGCAAGTCTTAAGAAGGACGACAAGGCGACTGCCTGATCGTCGTAATCACCGAACGTTGTGTTTGGTAAGGAATGAACCATGCGTCATCGTAAAAGTGGTCGTCACCTGAGCCGCACTAGCTCGCACCGCAAGGCCATGTTTCAAAACATGGCAGTGTCGCTGTTCGAGCACGAGCTGATCAAAACTACACTGCCGAAAGCTAAAGAACTGCGTCGCGTTGCTGAGCCGCTGATCACTTTGGCCAAGACAGACAGCCTGGCTAACCGCCGTCTGGCTTTCGACCGTACTCGTTCGAAAGCTATCGTTGGTAAGCTCTTCAACGACCTGGGCAAGCGTTACGCTACCCGTGAGGGTGGCTACCTGCGCATCCTCAAGTGCGGTTTCCGCACTGGCGACAACGCGCCTATGGCGTACGTCGAGTTGGTTGATCGTCCTGCCGGTGGTGAAGCTGTATCCGCTGAGTAAGACGTCAGTCTGAAACGAAAAACCGGGCCTAGTGCCCGGTTTTTTGTGGGCGCTCGAAAGTGTATTTGCATTAGTATTTTTCTATCGATTCTTAAAGGGTAATGAATTTGTAGGTGTAGCGTTCATGATCAATACTCCCTCTCAGCCGATTAGCCGGCAGCTAAACACTGACAGAGGAAGAGATCGCATGAGCCAAAATAAAACGCTTACCACCGCCAGTGGCGCTCCTGTCGCCGACAACCAGAATTCCCGCTCTGCCGGCCCTCGTGGCCCGCTGCTGCTCGACGATTTCCACCTGATCGAGAAGCTTGCCCACTTCAACCGTGAAAACATCCCTGAGCGCCGAGTGCACGCTAAAGGATCGGGTGCCTACGGCACATTCACCGTCACCCGTGATATCACCGGGTACACCAGCGCCAAACTGTTTGAATCTGTTGGCAAGCAAACCCCAACCTTCCTGCGGTTTTCCACCGTGGGCGGTGAGCGTGGTTCAGCCGATACCGAACGCGATCCACGCGGTTTCGCCCTGAAGTTCTACACCGAGGAAGGCAACTGGGACATCGTTGGTAACAACACGCCGGTGTTCTTTATCCGCGATCCGCTGAAGTTCCCGGACTTTATCCACACCCAAAAGCGCCTGCCGCAAAGCAATCTGAAAAGCGCGCAGATGATGTGGGATTTCTGGTCGCACTCACCTGAAGCGCTCCACCAGGTCACTATCCTGTTTTCGGATCGTGGTATCCCTGATGGCTACCGTCATATGCACGGCTTCGGTAGTCACACTTACAGCCTGATGAGCGCCGATGGTCAGCGTCACTGGGTGAAGTGGCACTACAAGACCCAGCAGGGGATCAAGAATCTGGCGCCGGCAGAGGCTGCGCGTCTGGCGGGTACTGACCCGGATTACGCGCAACGAGACCTGTTCACGGCGATCGAGCGTGGTGATTTCCCGAAGTGGCGCGTGTGCATTCAGATCATGACTGAAGCGCAAGCGGTCGCGCATTATGAGAACCCGTTCGACGTGACCAAAACCTGGTCGCAGAAAGAGTTTCCGTTGATCGAAGTGGGCGAGCTGGAGCTCAACCGCAATCCGCAGAACTATTTCGCTGAAGTTGAGCAGGCAGCGTTTGGCCCGAGCAACATGGTGCCGGGCGTTGGTCTGTCGCCAGACCGCATGCTGCAGGGGCGCGTGTTTGCGTACGCTGATGCGCATCGCTATCGCATTGGCACCAACCATCAGCAGCTGCCGGTGAACGCGCCTCGTAGTCCGGTCAATAGTTACCAGCGCGATGGCTCGATGGCATTTGGCAGTAACGGCGGTGCGGCACCGAACTACGAGCCGAATAGCTACGTTGAATCGCCGAAACAAGCGCCTCGCTATGCTGAGCCGCCATTGGCACTGAGCGGTGCGGCTGATCGCTACGATCACCGCGAAGATACCGACTACTACAGCCACGCCGGTGCGTTGTTCCGTTTGATGAGCGACGAGCAGAAAGCGCTGCTGGTGAACAACATTGCCGGCGCAATGGCCGGGGTTTCCAGCGATGTGGTAGACCGCCAATTGCAGCATTTCTACAAAGCCGATCCGGCGTATGGAGAAGCAATCGCAAAGCTGCTCAACGTACAGCTTAACGAAGTCTAAATGAGAAGCAGAACCGCCCTCGATTGGGCGGTTTTTGCGTTATTTAAACCACTTTTCTCAGAATATCTTCGCTTTTATCGCGCCAGCGGAGTGACCAATCGGTCGTCGTGGTTCAAACTACACACTTTCAAGCAGGGAGATGTAGGGCGATGCAAGGCCACCCAGACGTAATCGATTACCTCAACACGTTGCTGACCGGCGAACTGGCGGCGCGTGATCAATATTTCATCCATTCGCGGATGTACGAGGACTGGGGTTTCACCGAGCTCTACGAACGTATCAATCACGAAATGGAAGAAGAGGCTCAGCACGCTGACGCCCTGATGCGCCGAATTCTGATGCTCGAAGGCACTCCGCGCATGCGTCCGGACGACCTGGATGTCGGCACCACTGTACCCGACATGCTCGCCGCCGACCTGCGACTGGAATACAAAGTCCGCGCCGCACTCTGCAAGGGCATCGAACTCTGCGAGCAGCACAAGGATTACGTTAGCCGCGAGATGCTGCGTATTCAGCTGAACGACACCGAAGAAGACCACACCTACTGGCTTGAGAAGCAGTTGGGTCTGATCAAGTTGATCGGTCTGGAGAATTATCTGCAATCGCAGTTCTGAACCTCAGATCGCCTGTAGGAGCGAGCTTGCTCGCGATGGACTACAGAACGCCGCGTATATTCATGGATCACGCGTTATCGTTAACCACCATCGCGAGCAAGCTCGCTCCTACAGGCGGCGATACAAAAAGCCCCTGTCACCAACAAAGTGACAGGGGCTTTTTCATGGACCTGATTCAGGCCCTGTCGCGCTCCAGCAACGGCTTGAGATAGAAGCCGGTATGCGATTGCTTCATCTCTGACACTTCCTCCGGTGTACCGACGGCAATGATTTGTCCGCCCTTGGAACCGCCTTCCGGCCCCAGGTCCACCAGCCAGTCGGCCGTCTTGATCACGTCCAGGTTGTGCTCGATCACCACTACAGTGTTGCCGTGGTCGCGCAGGCGATGCAACACGTCGAGCAGTTGCTGAATATCCGCGAAGTGCAGGCCAGTGGTCGGCTCATCAAGGATGTACAGCGTCTTGCCGGTATCGCGCTTGGACAGCTCGCGGGACAGTTTCACCCGCTGGGCTTCACCCCCCGACAGCGTCGTCGCCGATTGCCCCAGCTTGATGTATGACAGACCCACATCCATCAACGTCTGAAGTTTGCGCGCCAGCGCCGGAACCGCGTCGAAGAACACCCGAGCTTCCTCGATAGTCATTTCGAGCGTCTCGTGGATGCTCTTGCCCTTGTACTTGATTTCCAGGGTTTCGCGGTTGTAGCGCTTGCTCTTGCAGACGTCGCACGGGACATAGATGTCCGGCAGGAAGTGCATTTCCACCTTGATCAAACCATCGCCCTGGCACGCTTCGCAGCGCCCGCCCTTCACGTTGAAGGAGAAGCGCCCCGGACCGTAGCCGCGCGAACGGGATTCCGGCACACCGGCGAACAGTTCGCGAATCGGCGTGAACAACCCGGTGTAGGTCGCCGGGTTGGAACGCGGCGTGCGACCGATCGGGCTCTGGTCGATATCGACAACCTTGTCCAGATGTTCCAGGCCCTTGATGCTGTCGTGAGCGGCGGCTTCAAGCGTCGTTGCACCGTTGAGTGCCGTGGCGCTCAATGGAAACAGGGTGTTGTTGATCAGCGTCGACTTGCCCGAACCGGACACGCCGGTGACGCAGGTCAACAGGCCGATTGGAATGTCCAGATCGACGTTGCGCAAGTTATTGCCGCGAGCGCCCTTGAGGGACAGCGACAACTTCTTGTTACGCGGCGTGCGCTCGGCTGGAACGGCAATCTTCACTCGGCCCGACAGGTACTTGCCGGTCAACGAGTCAGGGTGGGCCATGACCTCGGCTGGCGTACCTTCGGCGACGATATGTCCACCGTGTACACCCGCACCCGGACCAATATCCACCACGTAATCTGCCAGCCGAATGGCATCTTCATCGTGCTCGACCACGATCACCGTGTTGCCGATGTCCCGCAGGTGCTTGAGCGTACCGAGCAGGCGATCGTTATCGCGCTGATGCAAGCCAATCGACGGCTCATCGAGGATGTACAGAACGCCAACCAGGCCTGCACCGATCTGACTGGCCAGGCGAATACGCTGTGCCTCACCGCCGGACAACGTGTCCGCACTGCGATCCAGCGACAAGTAGTCGAGGCCAACGTTGACCAGGAATTGCAGGCGCTCGCGAATTTCCTTGAGAATCTTGTCGGCAATTTCGCCGCGACGGCCCGTCAGCTTCAGAACACCGAAGTACTCGCAGGCATCGCCGATTGGCAGATTGGTCACCGCGGGCAAGGTCTTCTCGCCGACCCACACGTGCCGCGCCTCGCGACGCAAACGGGTGCCGCGGCAATCCGGACAAGGCTGAGTGCTGAGGAACTTGGCCAGCTCTTCACGCACCGAGGCGGACTCGGTTTCGCGGTAGCGACGCTCCAGGTTCGGCACGATGCCTTCGAACGGGTGCGAGCGTTTGACGATGTCGCCACGGTCGTTCAGGTATTTAAAATCGACGTTTTGCGAGCCGCTGCCGTGCAGGATGAACTTCTGCTGATCGGCCGGCAGTTCGTTGAACGGCACTTCCAGGCTGAACTTGTAGTGGGAAGCCAACGACCCGAGCATCTGGAAGTAATAGACGTTGCGCCTGTCCCAGCCGCGAATCGCACCTTCGGCCAACGTCAGTTCACCGTTCACCAGCCGCTTGATATCGAAGAATTGCTTAACACCCAAGCCATCGCATGTCGGGCAGGCACCGGCCGGGTTGTTGAAGGAGAACAGCTTGGGTTCCAGTTCGCTGATGGCATGGCCGCAGATCGGGCAGGCAAAGCGCGCGGAGAAGATGATCTCTTCGCCGGGCTCGTCGTCCATCGGCGCCACCAGCGCAATGCCATCCGCCAGCTTCAATGCTGTTTCGAACGACTCGGCCAGACGCTGTTGCAGATCGGCGCGGACTTTGAAGCGGTCGACCACGACATCGATCGAATGCTTCTTCTGTTTGTCCAGCTTCGGCAGCTCGTCAAGCTCGCAGAGCCTGCCGTTGACCCGTGCCCGCACAAAACCCTGGGCGCGCAACTCTTCGAAGACCGAAAGGTGTTCGCCTTTGCGCTCGCGGATCACCGGGGCCAGCAGCATGAGTTTGCTGCCCTCCGGTTGCGCGAGAACCAGGTCGACCATCTGGCTGACAGTCTGGGCTTCCAGCGGAATATCGTGATCCGGGCAGCGCGGAATGCCGACACGGGCGTAAAGCAAGCGCAGGTAGTCGTAGATTTCGGTGATGGTGCCAACGGTCGAGCGCGGGTTGTGCGAGGTCGACTTCTGTTCGATGGAGATCGCTGGCGACAGTCCTTCGATGGTGTCGACGTCCGGCTTTTCCATCATCGACAGGAACTGCCGGGCATAGGCCGACAGCGATTCGACGTAGCGGCGCTGGCCTTCGGCGTACAGCGTATCGAAAGCCAGGGACGATTTGCCGGATCCGGACAGGCCGGTGATGACGATCAGTTTGTCCCGTGGCAGGGTCAGGTCGATGTTCTTCAGGTTGTGGGTTCGGGCCCCACGAATCAGGATCTTGTCCAAAGTGGCCTCGCTTGGCGGGCGTCGAAAACGTAGGAGTATACGGCCAAATACTGGATGGATGCACACTATCGAATAAGCGGGTTATTGTCTTTCATGAAGAGTCTGTCAGCAGAGCGCGGCAAAGCGTCGCGATATACCCTGTCAATCGATGGGACTGGTAGAATCGCCGCCGGTTCACATGAGGTTTTTCCATGCACGATCCCCACAGCGAACGCATGAGTGGCAGTGAGACCCGCGCAGCAAGCGGTCTAGCCCTGGTGTTCGCCTTCCGTATGCTTGGCATGTTCATGGTATTGCCGGTACTGGCAACCTATGGGATGGATTTGGCAGGAGCGACCCCGGCCCTCATCGGGCTGGCGATCGGCGCTTACGGCCTGACCCAGGCGATCTTTCAAATTCCTTTTGGCTTCATTTCCGACCGTATCGGTCGCCGTCCGGTGATTTATCTGGGGCTGATCGTCTTCGCCCTCGGTAGCGTGCTGGCGGCCAATGCCGATTCGATCTGGGGCGTCATTGCCGGGCGAATCCTGCAAGGTGCAGGGGCCATTTCCGCGGCGGTCATGGCTTTGCTGTCAGACCTGACCCGGGAACAGCACCGGACGAAAGCCATGGCCATGATCGGCATGACGATTGGTCTGTCGTTCGCTGTCGCCATGGTTGTAGGACCGCTGCTGACTCGCGCCTTCGGCCTGTCCGGGCTGTTCCTCGCCACCGGCGGCATGGCGTTGTTTGGCATTGTGATCGTGATGTTCATGGTCCCGCGGGCCACCGGGCCATTGCAGCATCGAGAATCCGGCGTCGCGCGCCAGGCGCTGATACCGACACTCAAGCACCCGGACTTGCTGCGCCTCGACCTCGGCATTTTTGTGTTGCACGCGATGTTGATGTCGAGCTTCGTTGCATTGCCCCTGGCCCTGGTCGAAAAAGCCGGGCTACCCAAAGAGCAGCACTGGTGGGTGTACCTGACCGCACTGCTAATTTCCTTCTTCGCCATGATCCCGTTCATTATCTACGGCGAGAAGAAACGCAAAATGAAACGAGTTTTATTGGGCTCCGTGCTGACGCTGATGCTCACTGAGCTATTCTTCTGGAAGTTCGGCGATAGCTTGCGGGCTCTGGTAATCGGGACGGTGGTGTTTTTTACCGCGTTCAATCTGCTGGAAGCTTCGCTGCCATCGCTGATCAGCAAAGTTTCACCGGCCGGCGGCAAGGGCACGGCAATGGGGGTGTATTCCACCAGCCAATTCCTCGGTTCGGCACTGGGCGGGATCCTCGGCGGCTGGATGTTCCAGCATGGCGGTTTGTCGGTTGTGTTCCTGGGATGTGCCGGCCTGGCTGCCCTCTGGCTAGCCTTTGCTGTTACCATGCGCGAACCTCCCTACGTGACGAGTCTGCGCTTGCCGTTGTCGGCCGAGGCGATCCGCGAAGCGGGTCTGGTCGAGCGCCTGAAGGCCGTCGTAGGGGTAACAGATGCAGTGATCGTTGCAGACGAAGCGGCGATTTACATCAAATTGGACACAGAACTATTGGATCGCACTACCCTCGAGCGCCTGGTGAACAACCCGCCCGAGGCAGCGTGCGTAGCCTAGGAGAACGTTATGGCCCGTGGGGTTAACAAAGTCATATTGGTCGGTACTTGCGGCCAGGATCCCGAAGTTCGCTACTTGCCTAACGGTAACGCCGTGACCAACCTGAGTCTGGCGACCAGCGAACAATGGACCGACAAGCAAACCGGCCAGAAGGTCGAGAAGACCGAATGGCACCGTGTATCGATGTTCGGCAAAGTTGCTGAAATCGCCGGCGAATACCTGCGTAAAGGTTCGCAGGTCTACATCGAAGGCAAGCTGCAGACCCGCGAGTGGGAAAAAGACGGTATCAAGCGTTACACCACTGAAATCGTGGTCGACATGCAAGGCACCATGCAACTGCTGGGCGGCCGTCCACAACAGGGCGACCAACAAGGCGGGGGCAACAACTACCAGCAGTCCGCCCCGGCTCCACGCCAGCAGGCTCCGCGCCCACAGCAGTCGGCACCGCAACAGTCGCGTCCGGCTCCACAGCAGCAGGCCGCGCCTCAGCCGGCTCCGGATTTCGACAGCTTTGATGACGATATCCCGTTCTAGAAAAGCAGCTATCCAGTCAGTAACAAAAAAGCGAAGCCATCTGGCTTCGCTTTTTTGTTGGCGCCGTTAACTCGATAACGAAGTCACGTTGGCCCGCGCCGTGTGCAGTTTTTTGTAGCTGTCGATCAATCGCAGGTGCCTGTCGAGGCCCTCCAGTTTCATGCTGGTTGGCGTCAAGCCATGGAAGCGCACGCTGCCGTCCACCGATCCGATCGCTGCGTCCATCCGCTCGTTGCCAAACATCCGGCGGAAATTGGCCTCGAAGTCTTCCAGTTCCAGGTCTTCGTCCAGCTTCATCTCCAGCACCACATTGACGGCCTGGTAGAACAAGCCACGCTCAACCGTGTTGTCGTTGTACTGCAGGAACATTTCCACTGCCTCTTTCGCCTCTTCAAATTGCTGCAAGGCGAGATAAATCAGCAGCTTCAACTCCAGGATCGTCAGCTGACCCCAGGCCGTATTGTCGTCAAATTCGATGCCGATCAAGGAGGTGATGTCGGTGTAGTCGTCCAGCTCACTTTCCACCAGGCGCTCAACCAGCGCTTGCAGTTCGTCTTCGTCCAGGCGATGCAGGTTCAGGATATCGGCGCGGAAGAACAGCGCTTTGTTGGTGTTATCCCAGATCAGATCGTCTACTGGATAAATTTCCGAATAGTCCGGCACCAGAATGCGGCAGGCCTTCGCGCCGATATGCTCGTAGACGGCCATGTACACTTCCTTGCCCATGCCTTTGAGAATGCCGAACAAGGTCGCGGCTTCCTCGGCATTCGAGTTTTCACCCTGGCCGGAGAAGTCCCACTCCACGAATTCGTAATCCGACTTGGCACTGAAGAAGCGCCACGACACCACGCCGCTGGAGTCGATAAAGTGCTCAACGAAGTTATTCGGCTCGGTCACCGCATGACCTTCAAACGTCGGCTGGGGCAAGTCGTTGAGGCCTTCGAAGCTGCGGCCCTGCAACAATTCGGTCAGGCTGCGTTCCAGCGCCACTTCCAGGCTAGGGTGCGCGCCGAATGAAGCGAACACACCGCCGGTACGCGGGTTCATCAACGTGACACACATCACCGGGAATTCACCCCCCAGGGATGCATCCTTCACCAACACAGGGAACCCTTGCTCTTCCAGCGCCTGAATACCGGCCAGTATCCCGGGGTACTTCGCCAGCACGCTGGCCGGCACATCCGGCAGTGCAAATTCACCTTCGATGATTTCGCGTTTTACCGCGCGCTCGAAGATCTCCGACAGGCACTGCACCTGGGCTTCGGCCAGCGTGTTACCGGCACTCATGCCGTTGCTCAGGTACAGGTTTTCAATCAGGTTGGACGGGAAATACACCACCTCGCCGTCCGACTGGCGCACGTACGGCAGTGAGCAGATGCCGCGCTCTTCATTGCCAGAGTTGGTATCGATCAGATGGGAGCCGCGCAGTTCGCCGTCGCGGTTGTAAATCTTCAGGCAGTACTCGTCGAGAATTTCAGTCGGCAGCGCGTCTTTGCGGCCAGGCTTGAACCAGCGCTCGTTCGGGTAATGCACAAACGCCGCATTGGCGATGTCTTCGCCCCAGAACTGGTCGTTGTAGAAGAAGTTGCAGTTGAGTCGCTCGATAAACTCGCCCAGCGCCGAAGCCAATGCGCCTTCCTTGGTCGCACCCTTGCCGTTGGTAAAGCACATAGGCGAGTGCGCGTCGCGGATATGCAGCGACCACACGTTGGGCACGATATTGCGCCACGAGGCGATTTCAATCTTCATGCCCAGGTCCGCCAGAATGGCCGACATATTGGCGATGGTTTGCTCCAGCGGCAGATCCTTGCCGGCGATATAAGTGCTCGCCTCTGAGTTAGAAGCAGGCATCAACAACGCCTGGGCATCGGCGTCGAGGTTTTCCACCTCTTCGATCACAAACTCAGGCCCGGCTTGCACCACTTTTTTCACGGTGCAACGGTCGATGGAGCGCAGGATGCCCTGGCGGTCCTTGTCGGAAATGTCCGCTGGCAACTCGACCTGGATCTTGAAGATCTGGTTGTAACGGTTCTCCGGGTCAACAATATTGTTCTGCGACAGGCGGATGTTATCGGTGGGGATATTGCGCGTGCTGCAATACAACTTCACAAAGTAGGCGGCACACAACGCCGACGACGCCAGGAAGTAGTCGAACGGACCCGGTGCCGAGCCATCGCCTTTGTAGCGGATAGGTTGATCGGCCACCACCGTGAAGTCATCGAACTTGGCTTCAAGCCGAAGGTTGTCGAGAAAGTTGACCTTGATTTCCATGGGGGATTACCAGAATAACGGGCTAGACGATTTGGCCGCCATTATCCGGCTTTTCGGCCGTAAGTCTCAGAAAAAAGGCCAGTCACGTACGCGCGCGACTGGCCTTCCTTGTTTCGGGAACGTCGGATTGCAGCACCCGACGCAGAAATGTTGATCAGTGATGCGCCGCCAGGAACTCGTCGGTGGACACCACGCTTGCATAGGCGAAACCCAGGGCCGACATGAAGGCCGCGTGAACGTGAGCAGCCGGGACGATGACTCCGTTGAACTCCAAGTCACGGGAGGCACAGGCGTCGTGAACGACCGTAACGGTGTAGCCGAAGTCAGCAGCAGCGCGAGTGATGCCATCGACGCACATGTGGCTCATGCTGCCGACGACTACGAACTCCTTGATGTCTTGTTCGTCGAGGATCGATTTCAGTTCGGTTTCGCGGAACGCGTTGACGAAGTGTTTGAGCACCACTGGCTCGTCGGCGCGGTTAAGGACTTTGGGGTGCAGCTTCGCGCCCTCGGAACCCGGGGTGAAGAACGGCGCGGCGTCGGAAGTGAACTCATGGCGGATGTGTACCACCGGTTTTTCGGCGCCACGAAAGGCCGCGAGCAGACGGGCGGCGTTGTCGGCGGCGGCCTCGGCGCCCACCAGCGGCCACTTGCCTTGGGGGAAGTAGTCGTTTTGGATATCGACTACGATGAGTGCTTGCTTGGCCATGACTGTTTCCTCGAAGTGCTTGTTGGGTGTGGAATGAAGTATTAGGTCTGGTCGGCCGTCCGAGGATTGGCTGCACCGACATTAGAAGGGGGAAAACTGACAATGAGCGTAGAAAGGGCAGTCGCCGAACTGGGTGTGTTGATCTACCCCGGCGCGCAGATGGCCGCGGTGCATGGGCTGACGGACTTGTTCGGGGTGGCTAACCGGATTGCCGCCGAGCATCAGGCTGCGCAGTTACCGTTGCTGCGGGTCAGTCATTGGCAGGTCGATGGCGATCAAATGCCTGAACGCGTTTACGACAGCCATCCCGCCCCGGACGGTGCATTGGTGGCGGTATTGATCCCGCCGTCGATTGGCGGCTTTTCTGAAGGTCAGGCGCCAAAAGGTTTGCTCCGCTGGATTCGCCAGCAACATGCACAAGGCGCGACCCTTGGCGGCGTGTGCGTGGGGTCAATACTGTTGGCCGAAACCGGCCTGCTCGACGGTCGCAGTGCCACCACTCACTGGACATCGGCCAAAACCTTCGCCGAGCGATACCCGGCGATCAAGCTCAAGGCCGACACGCCCATTGTCGATGACGGCGACCTGATCACAACGGCCGGGCTGATGGCCTGGTCCGAGCTGGGCTTGCGTCTGGTCGATCGTTTGCTGGGGCCGAGCATCGCTACCGGCACCGCGCGGTTTCTGGTGGTGGAACACAGCGACAGTGCGAGTGAATGCGGCAGCAACTTTGCACCGATTCTCAGCCATGGCGACGCGTCGATTCTCAACGTCCAACACTGGTTGCAAAGCACCGGGGCGACCGATGTGTCGCTGACGGCAATGGCCGAACGGGCAGGGCTGGAAGAGCGCACCTTCCTGCGTCGATTCCGCGCGGCGACCGGGCTCAAACCCACCGAATACTGCCAACACCTGCGGGTCGGCAAGGCCCGGGAAATGCTCGAGTTCACCAACGGCACGATCGATCACATTGCCTGGACCGTCGGCTACCAGGACCCGAGTGCGTTTCGCGCGACATTCAAGAAGATCACCGGGTTGGCGCCGAGTGATTATCGGACACGGTTTGGAGTGACGTCGACCGCTGCCGTGGCTCGATAGCAGCATCACCACTGATTAAGTGTGGGAGCGGGCTTGCTCGCGAATGCAGTGTGTCATGCAGTATTAATATCGACTGAAAGATTGCATTCGCGAGCAAGCCCGCTCCCACCTTATAAAGGTGTAAAGCTTGGGGTCGTGCAAAATGCCGGAGTCTTGGAGGGCGTCGTGCAGAATAAAACAGGCTTAGTGCTATCACGATCCCCACAACTGGCTGATTCGAAAGCCGTTTCACGAAACCACCCCTTGGCCTGATCTCTGCACCCCTTCAACTACATTCATCACGCGCAGATTGAAGGGGGATGCATGACCCCAACAAACCGCAAAAAACTGGTGGTCGCCCATTCGGTGCGCCCAGACGCTCCGCTGCATGAAGTCGAAACCAATCGAGCGCTGGCTCGATGGCTGGCACACATTGTAGGGCTCAAATACGGCGGCAGTTACGACCCCGAACTTCACAATGGCCGAGACCTTTACCTGCTGCCAACCCAGACCCTGGTCGGCGTTGCTGCGGCCCGGCAACTGGGCGTCAAAGGGCCGGAAGATTTGTGGGGTGGTTACGTCGACCATGATTTCATTTGTACCAAAGCCATCAGCCACGGTTTACACAACAAAAATGCGTTCGCCCCCGAAGGCTGGTCACCGCTGTTTTCCGAACGCGTGCGCAACGTGGTGCTGGACGGTCTCAGTGTGTTCTCTCTGGACGATGCGCGACCCGCCGCAGAACATCTGCTCTACAGCGGTCCGATTCGCTTGAAGCCGATTCATGCCTGCGCCGGCCGCGGTCAGGAAGTGATTCATAGCCTCGACGAGTTCGATGCCATCCTCGCCAGACCCGATGCAAAAACACTCTTCACCGGCGGAGTGGTGCTGGAACAGGAGCTGGACCAGGTGATTACACACAGCGTCGGACAGAGCATTATCGGCGACAAGGTGCTGAGTTATTGCGGTGATCAATACTTGACCGAAGATGGTCAGGGCGAGCAGGTTTATGGAGGTTCCAACCTGCTGGTGGTGCAGGGCAATTACGATGACTTGCTGGCGCTGGATCTGTCGGACGATGTGCGGCTGGCAATCCGGCAGGCCCAGGTCTTCGACAGCGCCGCGGATGAGGCCTATCCCGGGTTTTACGCTTCGCGCCGCAACTACGACATTGCCCAAGGTCTGGACAGCAACGGCAAACAGCGCAGCGGCGTGCTCGAACAGTCGTGGCGCATGGGCGGGGCCAGCAGCGCCGAAGTGGCGGCGTTGCAAAGTTTCGTCAACGATTCGGGCATGCGCGCGATTCGCGTGTCTTCGGTGGAAACCTATATCGATCAATCGCTGCCACCGGACGCCATCGAGGTCTACCGTGGGCCGGCGGAAAACAGTGACTTTCTTCTCAAGTACGTAACGGTCAACTCCTATGACGGCTAGAAGCGAAACCATTCAGATCGACATCGACGATGAACAGATGATCGGGACTTTTCTCAGTCCCAAATCGAAAGTTCCTGGTGTGCTGTTCGTGCACGGTTGGGGCGGCAGCCAGGAGCGGGACCTGGAGCGGGCCAAAGGCATCGCCGGCCTCGGTTGTGTGTGCCTGACGTTCGACTTGCGCGGGCACACTGGCGGCAAAGGTATTGCGCTGTCTCGCGTGACCCGGGAAGACAACCTGCGCGACCTGCTCGCAGCGTATGACCGCTTGCTCGCCCACCCGGCGCTCGACACGTCCGCCATTGCGGTGGTCGGCACCAGTTACGGCGGTTACCTGGCCGCGATCCTGACCTCGTTGCGCCCGGTTCGTTGGCTGGCGCTGCGGGTGCCGGCGTTGTATCGCGATGAGCAATGGCACACGCCAAAGCGAGACCTGGACAAGCTCGATTTACGCGATTACCGCAGCACATTCGTCCGCGCCGAGAGCAATCGTGCGCTGCATGCGTGTTCGCAATTTACCGGGGACGTGCTGCTGGTGCAGTCCGAGACCGACGAGTATGTGCCCCACGCAACCATCATGAGTTACCGCGCCGCCTGTCAGCGAACGCATTCATTGACCCACCGCATCATCGACGGTGCAGACCACGCGTTGACCGATCCGATTTCCCAACAGGCGTACACCTCGATCCTGGTGGGCTGGATCACCGAAATGGTGGTTGGCGAGCGGTTGAGCATTATTCAATCCTCGTAGGAGCTGCCGAAGGCTGCGATCTTTTGACTTTGCTTCTAATCCCTGGGTTTCTTCGCAATTCGCAGCGACTTCGCCTTGGCTTCCACCACCAAATACATCACCACCGTAATCAACAACGGCAAAATAAAATAAATCGCCCGATACGCCAGCAACCCCGCCACCAGGCTGCCCCGCGAAGCCTCGTGTTGCAGCAACGCCACAAACACCGCCTCCAGCACCCCAAGCCCGGCAGGGATGTGGGTGATAACCCCGGCGATGGCGCTGATCAGCAACACCCCCAGCACCAGTGGATAATCCAGCTTGCTCGGCAGCAGGGTGAAAATCACCGCCGCCATCAACGACCAGTTCAGCGCCCCGAGCGCCAGTTGCAGGATTGCCATGCGCAGGGACGGCAGGTCGATTTCCAACCCGCGAATCGCCCACTCCCGACGCTTGGAAAACCGGCAGGCCGCCAGGTACCCCGCGCTCACCACCAACAGCAACACGCCCACGCCTTGCAACGCATCGCTGCTTAGCGTCCAGCCCGGCGGCATTCGCACCAGCCCGCTGCTGAACACCGCGCCGGCAATCACCATGTAACCGAACCAGTTCGTCGCCAGGCTCAGCCCGAGGATTTTCGCGATGTTGCTCTTGCTCACGCCCAATCGCGAATACAGCCGATAACGCATGGCAATGCCGCCTACCCACGCGCTCAAATTGAGGTTGAAGGCGTAGCTGATAATCCCCACCGGCAGGATCTGTTTCCAGGTCAGGTCCTGTCGAATGTAAGTGCGTCCGATCAGGTCGAAGCAGGCATACACCAAAAAACTCACCAGCGTCAGTCCCGACGCGAGGACCAGCGTACGCACCTTGAAATCGGCGAGGGTGTCGAACACTTCGTTCCATTCGATGCGCTGAGCGAGCGTTGTGAACAAGACAATCAGCACCAGGAAAAACAGGATCGTCAGCGGTTTTTTCCAGCGGCTCCAGCGGGACTTGCTCGGGCGCTGCGCATGAGTGACGGGTTGCGCGTCAGAGTGGCTCATCAGGTGTCACTCCCGGCGGATGGGCAAAAGGTTTCAGCCGCGGTTTGTGTGCAGGCAGCCAGCCGGCCCAGGCGGGAAAATGCCGCAGGAAGTGAAACACCAGAAAGCCGATGGTCATGTGCCAGACGCGCCCGCGCGGCGACGTGTCCGCAGACATGGCTTTGCAATGGTTATTGCTCAACGTTTCGAGGCGCTGGAACAGTTCGCGGTTGAACGCACGGTCGCGAATCAACACGTTGGCTTCCAGGTTCATCGACAGGCTCAACGGGTCGAGGTTGCTGGAGCCGACGGTGCTCCAGTCTTCGTCCACCAGCGCGACCTTACCGTGCAGCGGGCGCTCGCAATATTCGTGAATCTGCACGCCGGACTTGAGCAGGTAGTCATAGGTCATGCGCGCGGCCAGCTTGGCCACCAGCATGTCGGGCTGACCTTGCAGAATCAGCCGCACATCAACGCCTCGACGGGCAGCGTTGCGGATCTCGCGCAGCAAGCGATAGCCGGGGAAGAAATACGCGTTGGCGATGACCACCCGTCGTTGGGCGCTGCGCAGTACCTGCCGGTAGACCTCTTCGATGTCGGTTCGATGGTCGCCGTTGTCGCGGTACACCAGCCGAACCTGGCCGTCGTGATCGCTGAACGCGAGCTCCGAACGGCGTTGCCGGCGACGTTGCCACCAGTATTTGGCGCGAACCGGGCGGCCGCTTTGCAACAACGCGAAGTGATGAATGTCGGCCACCGCCGGGCCTTGCACTTCAACGGAGTAATCCTGTTTCGCCTCGGGCCCGAAGTCGCCCAAATGGTCGGCGGAAAAGTTGATCCCGCCGAGGAACGCAATCGTGCCGTCGACCACCACGATTTTGCGGTGCAGGCGGCGGAACCAGTTGGTGCGGATGCCGAGATGCTTCGGTGCAGGGTCGAATATCTGGAGGTGCACACCGGCTTCACTCAGGGCGGCGAGAAACTCGGAGCTCAACTCACCGCAACCGAAACCGTCAAGGCTGACGGTGATGCGCACGCCGCGTTGCGCTGCTTCGATCAAAATCTGCTGCAGTTCAATGCCGACCTTGTCCTCGAACAAAATGAAGGTCTCCAGCAGGATTTCATTCTGGGCCTGACGCAGCACTTCAAATACCCGGGGAAAATATTCTTCACCATTTTCCAGCAGATCGACCCGGTTGTTGCCTTGCCAGCCATATTCCACGTTGACGGCTGCCGGCTCGCCCATTGGCGGTGCGGCAATCTGTTCTACCGTGGTTTTTTCCATCGATGGAGTGCTCATAGCTCAATCTCCACCGAGAGCGGTGCGTGGTCGGAAAGGTGTGACCAGGGTCGTGCCGCCAGCACTTGCGGGCGGCTGGCTTTGAGGTTGCGTACGTAAATTCGGTCTAGACGTAACGTCGGCATTCGCGCCGGAAAACTGCGCGCCGGTTTACCGTGTTGTTCGGCGAACACTTCCCGTAAACCGCAAGGCTTGAGCAGCGCATCAGCCCGCTGGCGCCAGTCGTTGAAGTCGCCGGCGACGATCACCGGGGCATCGGCCGGTAACGCTTCGAGGCGCTGGGCCAGCAGCTTGAGTTGCTCCGTACGGTGGGTTTCACGCAGGCCCAAATGGACGCAAATCGCATGCACTTCCGGCCCGTCACCGGGCAGTCGCAGCACGCAATGCAAGAGGCCGCGGTTCTCATGGCCACTGATGGAAACGTCGAGGTTGTCGTGGCGAATAATCTGGAATTTCGACAACAGCGCATTGCCGTGATCGCCCGCCGGGTAAACCGCGTTACGTCCGTAGGCGAATTGCGGCCACAGGGTGTCGGCGAGGAATTCGTATTGCGGCATCGTCGGCCAGTTGCTGTAACGCTGAAGATGTTGCTCGTGGGTGCCGTGGACCTCCTGCAAAAACACAACGTCGGCGGACACGCTGCGCACCGCTTCGCGCAACTCGGGCAGGATGAAACGCCGGTTGAGCGCGGTAAAACCCTTGTGAGTGTTGACGGTCAGCACGGTAAAACGGCGCACGGCGGCGATGGTTTGTGGCTGATCGTCGGCGGGGTCGAACTGCTCGTCAGTGTTCATGGCAGCACGCCTTCGGCAGCCGGTTCGCCGGGGGCAGTGACCAGGTCGTTATCGAGGTGGAAATGCTCGAGTAAGCGGCGGGCATCGAAGGGGGCCCGGACTTTGATGTCGTTATCGAAATAGCAGAATATTTCGCGGGACTTGCGTGCTCGGGGTTTTTGCCGAGGGGCGATCAGTTGCGGATCGGAAGGCTGCTTGCCGTGACTCCACGCGTCGATCCGGTCACCCCAACGATCCAGCGCTTGGGGTGTGTAACCGCTGGCATAGAGCTCTTCGGCACCGTGTAGCCGCAGGTAGACGAAGTCACTGGTAAGGTCTTCGCGATACGGCCACTTTCCGGCGGTGTCAGCAATGACCAGGGCCACGTTGTAGCGTTTGAGCAGCCGAATGAATGCAGGGTCGACAAATGTCTCGTTCCTGATTTCGACGGCATGGCGCAGTGGCTTTTTCTTGTAAGCCTTCATGCTGGCGTGACCGTGCAGGTGTGAGTCGTGCTGACGGGCGAGGGCGGCGGCCTGCTCGGTGTCGCGGGGCAGTTGCTCGAGAAAGCGTTCGAACAGCTCGGCATCGAATTTGAAATTGGGCGGAAATTGCCAGAGGATCGGGCCGAGTTTCTCCTTGAGCTCCAGCACCCCGGAGGCAAAGAAATTAGCCAGTGGCTTGTGAATGTCTCGCAGGCGTCGGATGTGGGTAATGAAGCGTGGGGCTTTGACGCTGAAGACGAAGTCCGCCGGGGTTTCTGTGTACCACTGGGCGTAACGTTCGGGGCGTTGCAGGGCGTAAAACGATCCATTGATTTCGATGCTGTTGACCGCCCGCGAGGCGAATTGCAATTCACGCTTGTGGGCCAGCCCCTTCGGGTAGAAATCCCCCCTCCAAGGCGTGTAGCGCCAACCTGAAATACCAATGTGAATCGCCGCCATGTCGCCTCCCGTCCAGTGGTCCTCGCATTGCCCCGTCTTTTGATGACTGCCGGGTACGCGAGAAAGTTTCGACGGGATTACGGACGGTGAAGGCGAAAGATTGCACCTGTAGGAGCTGCCGAAGGCTGCGATCTTTTGATGTTGATTTTCAGAAGATCAACAGATCGCAGCCTTCGGCAGCTCCTACAAGGTTCAGTGGCTGGCGATGAGGCGGGACGAGCCTTCGGACGGCTCGGCATACACCGGCCCCAACCGATCAAGACGGCCACTCCAGGCCGTCAGTGCCAGCGCCACCAGCACCACCAGGCCACCAATCCACGCGGTATGGATCAGCCCCATGTGAGCGACGATCAACCCGCCGCCCCACGCACCACCGGCAATGCCGAGGTTGAACGCGGCGATGTTCAGGCCGGACGCTACGTCCACCGCATGCGGCGTGTGATGTTCAGCCTGGCGCACCACATAAACCTGCAAACCCGGCACGTTGCCGAATGCGACCGCGCCCCAGACCAGCACAGTGGCCAAGGCCAGCCATGGATTGCCAGCGGTGAAGGTCAGTACGAACAGCACAGCGGCGAGCAGGGCGAAGATGATTTTCAGTGCGCTGATCGGGCCGCGTTTGTCCGCCAGTTTGCCGCCCCAGAGGTTACCGACGGCCACCGAGATGCCGTAGACCAGGAGCACCAGGCTGACCGTGCCGGCGCTGAAACCGGAGATATCCTGAAGAATCGGAGCGAGGAATGTGAAGGCGATGAACGAGCCGCCGTAACCCACCGCCGTCATCGCATATACCAGTAACAGACGCGGTTGCTTGAGCACCTGCAGTTGCTGCAACAGCGACGCCGGTTTGCTGTGGGCGATGTTTTTCGGCACGTAGAGCAGGCTGCCAATGAACGCGATCACACCCAATGCCGACACGGCGAGGAAGGTTTCACGCCAGCCGAAATGTTGACCGATAAACGTCCCTAGCGGCACGCCGGTGACGAGCGCCACGGTCAATCCGGTAAACATGATCGCAATCGCGCTGGCGGCTTTTTCCTTCGGCACCAGGCTGGTGGCGATGGTCGAGCCAATCGAGAAAAACACCCCGTGGGCCAGGCCGGTGACGATCCGCGCAATGATCAGCGACTCGTAGCTCGGCGCTTGCCAGGCCAGCAAGTTGCCGAGGGTGAACAACACCATCAGCGACAACAGGAGCAATTTGCGCGGGACTTTACCGGTGAGGGCAGTCAACACCGGCGCACCAACGGCAACGCCCAATGCATAAAGGCTGACCAGCAGCCCGGCGGAAGGCAGGCTGACGCCGAGGTCAGCGCCGATGGTGGGTAACAAGCCAACGATGACGAACTCGGTCGTCCCGATGGCGAAGGCGCTGAGGGTCAGCGCGAGCAAGGCGATGGGCATGGCTGCAACTCCGGTGGATTGATTTCAGGAGCGCAGTGTCGGAGATTGAGTTGTGCGGAAAAATACAGGGATGAGCATTTGATATTTGCGTGGAGGTCAAATATCAACAGCGTGACACGGTTCAGTGTGGGAGCGAGCCTGCTCGCGAAAGCGGTGGTCCAGATACATCAATGTGGGATATGCCGCCGCTTTCGCGAGCAGGCTCGCTCCCACAGTGAGATATGCTGAGTCTGTTATCTCGCCATTTCCCGATCAGTTCCATACAGACCCTTCCCAAGGAGCTTCCCGTTTTGTTCAAGTTCAAAACTGCGATACTACTGGGGTTGTTGCTGATACTGGGCAGCAATGTACTGCAAGCGGCGACATTGCCGGGTTTGCCGGCCACTACCGCAGCAACGCCACCGGCACACCCTGAACCGCTGGTACAAGGCGGATTGCTGGGGGCCATCAGCTCAAGCATTGATGAGATTCAGGGAAAACTCGATCTTAACGAGGACCTGCTCGACGCCTGGCGTCTGCGTGCAGACCGGGCAGCCGATGAAGTGGATCAACTGGTCAATCATCCATCGGCGCGTTCGAACTGGAGCGTGGCGAGGGACTTCCTGCTGTTGTCCGGCGTGTGGGTGGGCGTTTTCGCGCTGCTTTGGCTACTCGGCGGAATGCTTGCCAAACGTCTGTGCCAGCACCGCTTGCTGCTCAATCGCGAGCGTGGCCAGGCCTTGCTGGGTTATGTATTGCCCTACACGATTCCCGCACTGATCAGCCTGCCGCTGACGCTCTATGTCAGCCATTTCCTGCAAGTATCCGCCGGCCGGGCGCTGGCGTTGTGTTTTGCTTATGCCACCAGCAGCGGCATTTTCGCCGCGTCGCTAATGTTGTCGCTGGTGGTGTTGTTCAACGCCGGCCACAAGCGCCCGGCGGTGCGGATTATTCTTCAGCACAGCCCACAACCCCTGTTTTTGATTGGCTTCCTCGTGGCCCTGAGCGACGCCCTGACCAGCCCGCAGATCGCCCACCAACTGGGCGGCAATCTCACCGGCAGTATCGCGGTATTCACCGGTCTGACGGCGACGATCACCTTCGGCCTTTTGGTGCTTCGTATGCGCCGTCCGGTCGCGCATCTGATCCGCATTCTGCCGTTGGCCCAGCGCCTCAGCCAGCCAGCATTGCGCCAAAGCCTGCGGATTTTTTCCGGGCTCTGGCACTGGCCGATTCTGTTGATGGTGCTGGTGTCGGTGATCAACCTGATCGGCATCGGCGATGACAACCAGAAAGTGCTGCGCTGTGCGCTGTTTACCACGATTCTATTGATTGCGACGGTGGTCCTCAGCACCATGCTTCGCCACCTGTTCAAATCGCGCAATGAGATGGCAGCACGCCGTAGCAGTGCCTACAAAGAGCGCTTTCTCAGCCTTTCGCACGCCCTGCTACGGATCGCCATGGCCATTGTTTTTATCGATGTCCTGGGGCGGATCTGGGGCGTGTCGTTGTTCGAGTTCGCGGTGAGTAATTCGGTCGGCCGGGCGATCAGTGATTCGCTGAGCCGCATCGGCCTGATTTTTCTGGTGACCTGGATGGTCTGGGTCGTGTTGGACACGGCCATTCAGGAAACCCTGAAACCACCCGTTAACAAACGCTCGGCGCACCAACCCAGCACCCGGGTCAAAACGATTCTGCCGCTGCTGCGCAACGCGATAAAAATCATTCTGGTGGTGATCTGCGCAATCACCACCATGGCCAATCTGGGCATCAACGTTGCGCCTTTTCTGGCCGGTGCCGGTGTCGTGGGGCTGGCGATCGGTTTCGGCTCCCAGCAATTGGTGCAGGACGTGATCACCGGGTTGTTCATCATCATTGAAGACACCTTGTCGATTGGCGATTGGGTGGTCCTCGATTCCGGCCACGCCGGCACGGTCGAAGGCCTGACCATCCGCACCTTGCGCCTGCGTGACGGCAAGGGCTTTGTGCACTCGGTGCCGTTCGGCCAGATCAAGGCGGTCACCAATCAATCGCGGCAATTCGCCTATGCGTTCTTCTCGGTGCAGGTCACCTATGACACTGACGTGGACAAGGCCATCGAACTGATCCGCGAGGCCGGTCGTTCCATCACTGATGACCCGTTCCTCAAGTACAACTTGCAAGGGCCGCTGGATGTCTTCGGTGTCGATAAGATGGACCTCAACGGCGTGGTGCTGACGGCGCAATTCCGCACTGTATCGGGCGGGCAATACGCGGTGAGCCGGGCGTTTAACCAACGGTTGAAAAAGCTTGTGGATAACAGCCCGTGGGTGCATTTCGCGCAGACTTATCCACAGCAGGTTTTGTTAGCCAGGCGGCATGCGGATGAGCCGAAAGAAGAGGCTCCGGTGCCGGAGCATTCGTCGGTGTTGTTGCCGGATCAGCCTAGAACCCAATAATTTGTAGGGGGGCTGATGGCCTCTTCGCGGGCAAGCCCGCTCCCACAGTGATCTTTGGTGTTCATTAGTTTTGTATTCACAGATAAACCTGTGGGAGCGGGCTTGCCCGCGAAGGGGCCCGCCCAGACACCATCAATGCCGGATCAGCTTGTTATGCAACTCGGCAGTGGATTGCTGATCCAGCTCCAGCCAGAAAACCTGCTTGCCAGCAATCTCGGCCGCCGCCGGCAACCCATCGCGATACACCAGCCGATTGCTGGCCAAGGCCGGCACTTTTGCGCCCGGTAAAAGCGTGCCGGCGAGGTTCAGCGGATCAACCCCGCACACCGCAATCAGACTCCCGTCCTGTGGACGTCGCCGTACTTCCCGCAGTAATGGAATCGCTTCCGGCAGCGCGAACTGTTCACCGGCCAGGCCACTGACAAACCGTCCGCCGCGAATCTCGCCCCGAGCCTCGAGCCGATGAAACGTGCGCAACAATTCACGCCAACTGGGCAACCAGTCCGCCTCACGTTCCAGCAAGCGCCAGAACACCACGCCGTAGCGCCGCAGCAACGTCAGGGCGATGTGTTCCAGGGTCTCGCTCGGTGTGGGTGCCGGGCGTTTGTTATCCACCCTCGGCGCGGCGGGTCCACGTCGTAACAAAGCCCAGCGCCCGGCATCGTCCATCCCGCCGATAAACGCTCCACGTCCGCGTCGGCTGCTGCGATTCTGTCGTTTACTGGCGGGCGTAATCAGCGCCCGCAGACCGGCAAAACTGTCGGCGTTCACCAGTCCGGCGCCGACCAGTTCCTGCAAAGCAATTTCCAGCTCCGAGCGCAGCAGATGCGCCTCATGAATCAACTCATCGAAAAACAGCGCGCCGTGTTGGCTGAGCGCCTCAAAGACTTTTTGCGTTTTGGGCGACAGTTCGCTGGCTGGCGTCTGCTCGGTCAAACCGCTCCACAACCCGACCTGGCTGCGCGGCAACAACAGAATCGGCGTGCTGCGCAGGGCCGTGCTGGTGCTTTTGTTACGCGCACTCAGGCGGGTCCAGACCAGTTTGCCGCTGCGGCACAGATCGTCCAGCCAACCCGGCGAATAACCCTTGAGCCGTGCCGGCAAGAGGTCGCTGTCCCAGGCGGATGCGGCAGCGGGGTAGCCTTCGAACTGGCCGATGATCGCGGGCAACACCGCGCTGCCCTGGCCTTGCGTCGCAGTGGAGAGGTGCTGCCAGTCGAACAGAAAACGCATGAAATCCTGCAACGCGACCGGCTCGATTTCCCGGCGCAGACGCTTGACCGTGTAGCGATGAATCCGCGCCAGCAAATGCCGCTCGCACCATTCTTCCTCTACCGCCCGCGGCGTAAATTGGCCCCGCAGCACATAGCCTTCGCGTTCCAGTTGCGCTAACACTTGAGTGACGTGTGTCGCCGATAAACCCAGGGGTTCGGCAATCGCTTTCAGCGGCAATGGACCAAACGCACTGAGCCGCGCGCGGATCACTTCCAGCAGCGCATCGTCCGGCTCCCACTGGTCATCGAAGCCCGGCAGCGCTTCCAGCAGTGGCAGCAAAATCGCCTGTGGATAAATCACCCGCAAGCAGGTCAACCGCTCCAGAGGGAACCAAAGCGACTGCCCGGCATTGACCTGCAAACGGCTGGCGCGGCCGTTGTCGGCCAAAGCGTTCAGCCAGCCGAGCCAATCCGGGTTGGCCTGGGCCTCGGTGTCGGCAATGCACGCGAGGCTCATCAGCGCCTCATGCATTTCATCGACGCCAGTCGGCGCTGGCCAGGCTTCATCGCGCACCGCTTGAATCGCCTCGGCGTCCAGTGCGCCGAGGTCATCGGTGGATTGCGGATCGCTCCAGCGCCGGTTGAGCACCGCCTGGGTGCGGCGCTCTTCCAGCGGCGCGTCGTCGAGAAAGGTGTAAGGCCGTGCGCTGAGAATTTCTGCGGCCAGCGGCGAGGGCGCCGGCAAGTCGCGGCTGATCAGCCGCACATCGCCGCTCTCCATGCGCCGCAACAACGCCAGCCAACCCTCACTGTCCATCGCCTCATGCAGGCAATCGTCGAGGGTTTGTTCCACCAGCGGATGCTCGGGGATTTCGCGCTCGCCGGCGAGGTTTTCCACGCAGGCGAGCTGATCGGGAAACACGCTGGCGATCAGGTCTTCGCTTTTCATCCGCTGGATTTGCGGCGGCACTTTGCGCCCGCCTGCATACCGCGGCAACGCCAGCGCGACACTGGCATTCCAGCGCCAGCGCACGCCGAACAGCGGCGCTTCGAGCACTGCTTGAGTCAGTAAGTGTTTGGCAGTGTTGCTGTGCACGTAGCGCCAGACGTCATCAAGATCAAAGCTGTGGCTGGTGGACAGCGACAGCACGATTGCGTCCTCGCTGGCGGCGGCCTGCAGCTCGAAATTGAAGGTGCGGCAGAAGCGTTTGCGCAGGGCCAGGCCCCAGGCGCGGTTGATGCGGCTGCCGAACGGCGTGTGGATGATCAATTGCGTGCCGCCGGACTCGTCGAAAAAGCGTTCCATCAGCAGCGTGTCCTGCGACGGCAGGGCACCGAGGGTCAGGCGTGCGCGGGCGAGGTATTCCACCAGTTGTTCGGCACTGGCGAGGTTCAGGCCGAGGGTGTCGGTCAGCCAGTCGAGGGCGGGTTGCAAGTTACCGGGCGTGGCGCCGAGCAGCTCATCGAGTTGCGCTTGCAGGCGCGCTACGGCCAATGACAGTTCAGCGCTGCGGCCTGGCGCTTCACCGAGCCAGAACGGAATGGTCGGCGGCTGGCCTTGAGCGTCTTCGACCCGGACTTTGCCGGTTTCGACCCGCAAAATCCGGTAGGACGTATTGCCCAACTGGAAGACGTCCCCGGCGATGCTTTCCACCGCAAAGTCTTCGTTGACGCTGCCGATGTTCAGCCCTTGAGGCTCCAGCAACACGCTGTAGTCGGCGTTGTCCGGAATCGTCCCTCCGCTGGTCACGGCGGTCAGTTTGGCGCCTCGGCGACCGCGCAATGTGCGTGTCACGGCGTCGCGGTGCAGGTAAGCACTGCGGATGCCTTGGCGACCGTTGTAACCCTCGGCCAGCATGCGCAGCAGCGCCTGATAATGGTCTTCGTCGAGCTCGGTATAGGGCGAGGCTCTGCGGAGCATCTCCAGCAGTGCCTGCTCCTGCCATTCCTGGCAGCTGACCTCGGCGATGATTTGCTGGGCCAGCACGTCCAGCGGAGCCACAGGAATCAGCAAGGTGTCGAGTTCACCCCGGCGCACGCAATCGAGGAGCGCGGTGCATTCGATCAAGTCGTCGCGGGTGGTGGCGAACAATCGGCCTTTGGGCGTGCCGCCGACCTGGTGCCCGGAGCGGCCGACCCGTTGCAGAAAACCGGCAATCGAGCGCGGCGAAGCGATCTGGCAGACCAGATCGACGTCGCCAATGTCGATGCCCAGTTCCAGTGACGCGGTGGCGATCAGCACCTGCAGCTCGCCGCGTTTGAGCCGTTGTTCGGCGTCGAGGCGAAATTCCTTGGCCAGGCTGCCGTGATGGGCTGCCACGGCGTCCTTGCCAAGGCGTTCGCTTAAATGCCGGCTCAAGCGTTCGGCCAATCGTCGGGTGTTGACGAAAACCAGCGTGGTCCGGTGCTCGCGGGCGAGGGCGGCGAGGCGGTCGTAGACCAGCTCCCAGACATCGTTGGCCATTACGGCCGACAACGGCACTGGCGGCACTTCGATGTCCAGATCTCGCGGGCGGGCGTGACCGATGTCGATGATTTCACAAGGGCGGTCGCGGCCCACCAGAAAGCGCGACACCGCTTCGATGGGTTTTTGCGTGGCAGACAGACCGATGCGCATCAACGGTTGCGCGCACAACGCCTGCAACCGTTCGAGGCTTAGCGCCAGATGGCTGCCGCGTTTGCTGGCGGCGATGGCATGGATTTCGTCGACGATCACCGTGCGCGTGGTGCCAAGCATTTGCCGGCCGGAGTCGGAGCCGAGCAACACGTAAAGTGATTCCGGGGTCGTCACCAGAATGTGCGGCGCGTTCTTGCGCATCGCCGAGCGGTCTTTTTGCGGTGTATCGCCGGTGCGCACGGCGGTGTTGATTTGCAATTCCGGCCGGCCCATCCCCCGCAATTGCTCGGTAATCCCGGCCAGCGGGTTTTGCAGGTTGATTTGAATGTCGTTGGACAGGGCTTTAAGCGGTGAGACGTAGACCACCAGGGTTTCGTCGGGTAAATGACCGCCGTTGGTCAATCCCTGGTGTACCAGGTCGTCGATGACGGCGAGAAACGCGGTGAGGGTTTTGCCGGAGCCGGTGGGCGCGGCGATCAGGGTCGAGCGGCGCTGGCGAATCAACGGCCACGCCCGGGCCTGGGCGGCGGTCACCGTCGGGAAGGTGTTGCTGAACCAGGCACTGACAGCGGGGTGGAAGCCTGCCAGGGCCGCGTCCGTGGGGATGGGCAGATTCATGGGGTAATTTATGCGGGCAGGGTGGGGAAGATGCAAGTACCGCTCAAGACCTCCATTGCTTATAGGGCGTCTTCGCGGGCAAGCCCGCTCCCACAGTGTTCTCTGTTGTTCAAAAATCTAGCATTCACAGAAGATCCCTGTGGGAGCGGGCTTGCCCGCGAAGAGGCCAGTAGCAGTGCCACAAATCCGGCGGATCTATACTTTACGGATGACGGTTGCGCACTAAACCCGCAAAATGCAACGATTCCGGCAATTATCAACGGCATCGCCTGCGGGCAGTGTCGATACAGCCATCGTTCCAATCAGACTGGGCCTGCTGACTCTATGCGAATGCGCCTTATGTTACTGGGCGGCGGAAATGCCCTTGGGCAGGCGCTGATTCGCCTCGGTGCGGAGGAAGACATCGGTTTCCTCGCCCCCCGCCCACCGCAAGACGGCTGGGATGCCGCGAGCCTGACGCAACTGCTCGACGACACGCGCCCGGACGCGCTGATCAACCTCGCCTACTACTTCGACTGGTTCCAGGCGGAGACGGTCAGCGAACAACGTCTGGCCGGACAAGAGCGTGCGATCGAGCGTCTGGCCGAACTGTGCCAGCATCACAACATCGTTCTGCTGCAACCCTCGAGTTATCGAGTGTTCGACGGCTCTCGGGCCACTGCCTACAGCGAAAAAGACGAACCCGTGCCGCTCGGCCTGCGCGGTCAGGCATTGTGGCGGATCGAACAGAGCGTGCGCGCTACCTGTCCGCAGCATGTGTTGCTGCGTTTCGGCTGGCTGCTCGATGACAGCCCCGACGGCACCCTCGGGCGTTTCCTCGGTCGGGCCGAACAGCCTGAAGAGCTGCTGATGGCCGACGACCGTCGGGGCAATCCGACGCCGGTGGACGACGCGGCGCGGGTGATCATTTCGGTGCTCAAGCAGCTCGATTGTGCGGCGCCGCTATGGGGCACCTACCATTACGCCGGGCATGAGGCGACCACGCCGCTGGCTCTGGGACAGGCTATTCTCACCGAAGCCCGCAGCCTGCATCCACTGGCTATCGAAGCGCCGACCGCCCAGGCGCATGCCGCGCGCCCGGACGCCGCCGAGGAGCCGCAGCACGCGGTACTGGCCTGCAAGAAAATTTTGCACACGTTCGGCATCAAACCCCGCGCCTGGCGCGCGGCACTCCCAGGCTTATTGGATAGGTTTTATCGCCATGGTTGACGGTCCAGTTTTAATCACCGGCGGTGCCGGTTTCATCGGCTCGCACTTGACCGATGCCTTGCTTGCCAAGGGCCATTCGGTGCGCATTCTCGATGACCTTTCCACCGGCAAACGCAGCAACCTGCCGCTGGACAATCCCCGGGTCGAACTGATCGTGGGCGACGTCGCCGATGCCGCTCTGGTGGCTCGGGCTGTGATCGGTTGCGGCGCCGTTGCGCATTTGGCGGCAGTGGCTTCGGTGCAGGCTTCGGTGGACGATCCAGTGAAGACTCACCAGAGCAACTTCATCGGCTCGTTGAATGTCTGCGAGGCTATGCGTCAGGCTGGCGTCAAACGCGTGTTGTTTGCGTCCAGCGCGGCGGTCTACGGTAACAATGGCGAAGGCGAGTCGATCGACGAAGACACGCCCAAGGCGCCGTTGACGCCGTATGCTTCAGACAAGCTGGCCAGTGAGCACTACTTCGATTTCTACCGTCGCCAGCACGCGCTGGAACCAGTGATTTTCCGCTTCTTCAACATCTTCGGCCCGCGTCAGGATCCGTCCTCGCCGTACTCCGGGGTGATCAGTATTTTCAGCGAGCGTGCACAGAAAGGCCTGCCGATCACGGTCTTTGGCGATGGCGAGCAGACGCGCGACTTCGTGTACGTCGAGGACCTGGTCGATCTGCTGGTGCAAGGCATCGAGGAACCGCAGGTCGACGTCGGTGCGGTCAACGTCGGCTGGAACCAGGCCACCAGCCTCAAGCAGATGCTTGAAGCGCTGAAAGTGGTGGTCGGTGCATTACCGCCCGTGAGCTACGGGCCGGCGCGCTCCGGTGACATTCGTCATTCACGAGCCAACAATCAGCGATTGCTGGAGCGTTTTACGTCTCCGGCGCAGACACCCATGAGTGTCGGGCTGGCGCGGTTGTTGGGGCTCTGAATCAAAAAAAGGCACCTGTAGGAGCGAGCTTGCTCGCGATGGACGTTAACGATAACGCGTGTTGTCTGAACAAACGCGCAGTTCGTGAGTCCATCGCGAGCAAGCTCGCTCCTACAGGGGTGCCTTTAAGATGTTTTTTAGAATTTATAACCCAATCCGACCATGTAGATGAACGGGTCCACATTCACATCGACCTTGGCACGAGTGCCTGGCGCTACCGCATTATTTTCCACGGTCGCGGTGGTATCGATGTCGATGTAACGCACTTGGGCATTGAGCATGATGTTGTCGGTGATCATGTAATCGGCACCGACTTGAAATGCCATACCCCAGGAGTTATCGGCCTTGAAGTTGCTGAAGCCGTTGGACTGGGCCTCGCTGCTGAGCTGTTCGTCGTAGATCCAGGTGTAGTTGATACCGGCGCCGACATACGGCTGGAACACCGATTTATGGTCGAGCGGGTAGTACACAACGCTGAGGGTTGGCGGCAGGTGTTTCAGGGTGCCGAGTTTGCCGTTGGCCGCGCTCAGGGACGTGTCTTTGAGCTTCACGTCATGCTCGAACGGCGTGGCGGCGAGCAGCTCGATTCCCCAGTTGTTGGTGACCATGTAAGCGAAGTTCAAGCCCAATTGCGTATCGCTGTTCATGGTGGCTTTGCCACCCAGGTTGGCGCCCGCCAACGGTCCTTGGTCGACCTTGACGCTGGAGCTGTCGGCTTTCGGGTTGACGGTGATTGCACCGGCCCGAACGATGATGTCGCCGGCGTCGTGGGCGTGTGCGAGCGGGGCTGCGAGCGCTAGGGCGAACAGCGAAGCGCTGAGCAATGACTTGTGCATGAGGGCTCCAAAGGACGTTAAAAATGTTTGATGTCCAATGGTACGGAGCCGTCTGATACGGCCTTTTGACTCAGCTCAATGAAAGGGTGATAGCCTCAAAAGATCGCAGCCTTCGGCAGCTCCTACAGGATCGGGTTCGCACGCGGTCAATGTAGGAGCTGCCGAAGGCTGCGATCTTTTGGCTATGCTGATGCTAAGCAAACCTGCCGGATTCACTCCGGCAATTCATACACATAAATCTTCTGCGCCTCCATCTGATACCCGGCATCCGCCAACTCGCTGGTCGACGCCTTGACCTGCAACGCTCCCTCGACCCAGTACGGCTGATACAGCTCATCCAGTTTCACGCCGACTTTGCTTTTCACATGCACAATCTGGTTGGACGGCGGTGGCGGTACATGGATGCAGGCACCAAAGTACGGCACCAGCAGAAAGTCGGTGGTGCGGCCCTCTTCACTGACTTCCAGCGGCACGATGTAGCCCGGCAAGCGAATGTGCTGACCGTCGAGGGCTTTCACCACCGGCGCATTCGGCAGCTCTTGCCTGGCCGCTGGCGCCGACTCTGCAGACAGCGCGCTGCTCATCTGCGACAGGTCGTGCAGCGGCGTCATGTTCGGTACTTCTGCCGGTGCGTCCGGCGGGATCATTTCCGGCCAGGTCAGGTCTTTCGGCTGGGCCGCCCATAAGGGCAGGGCGACCAGCATCAACAGCGCAAGCAGAGCGCGGGGCATCATTAGCGTCCTCATAGTCGGATCGACAGGCCATCGGCCAAGGATTGGCGATAGGCGCGCCAGGCCGGCACGCTGCCCATCAACAGCGCGGCGATCAGGATGCCACCGAGCAGGGTCCATTCATATTCACTTGGCCACGCCAGCGGCAAGTACAAACCGTAATTGGCCTGCACGTAACCCTGCGCCGCTGCGATGCACAGGTAGAGCAACCCCACACCGGCAATTACGCCTGACAAAGCGAGGGCAAACGCCTCCAGCACCAGCAGTGTCGCAATGTGCCACGGCCGGGCGCCTACCGAACGCAGAATCGCCATCTCGCGGCGTCGTTCGTTGAGGCTGGTGAGAATCGCCGTGAGCATGCCGATCAACCCGGTCAGCACCACGAACAGCGACACCACAAACAACGCTTTTTCCGCCGTGCTCATTAAACTCCACAGTTCTTGCAGCGCCACGCCCGGCAGGATCGCCAGCATGGGTTCACCACGGAATTCGTTGATCTCGCGCTGCACCGCGAAGGTCGAAATCTTGTTGTTGAGGCCAAGCATGAACGCGGTGATCGCTTGCGGCGTCAGGTCCATGTTGCGCGCCTGATCGGCACTGATCCGACCCTCGCCCCGGGCCGGCACGCCGTTGTGCCAGTCGATGTGAATCGCTTCCATGCCGCCGAGGCTGATGTGCAGCGTGCGGTCTACCGGGGTGCCGGTACGCTTGAGAATGCCAACCACGGTGAACGGTTTGTCGTCGTGCTTGACCAGGCTAATCGCCGCGACACCGTGGGCCAGCACCAATTTATCGCCGAGCTTGTAGTGCAACGCGTCCGCCACTTCGGCACCGAGCACCACTTCGAACGGGTCAGTGGCGAAGGCACGGCCGTCGGCCAGTTCCAGGTGTTGCTGATGTCCGTACTGATAGTGCTCGAAGTACGCCCCGGTGGTGCCCATCACTCGATAACCGCGATGGGAGTCGCCGAGCGACATCGGGATCGCCCACTTCACTTTCGGGTTGTTGGCGAAGTGTTCGAAGCTGTCCCAGCGAATGTTGTTGGTCGCGTTGCCGATGCGAAACACCGAGTACAGCAACAGGTTGACCGAGCCGGAGCGTGCGCCAACGATCAGGTCGGTGCCGCTGATGGTACTGGCGAAACTGGCTTTGGCTTCGGTGCGCACCCGCTCAACGGCCAGCAGCAGACAGACCGACAGGGCGATGGCGAACGCGGTAAGGATCGCGGTGAAGCGGCGGTTAGCCAGGCTGGCCAGGGCTAGACGAAACAAATACATCTCAAACCTCGGACGGGGTGGCGGCGCGATTGAGTTCGGCCAGCGACAGGTTGCGATCGAACAGTGGCGCGAGGCTCTGGTCATGGCTGACAAACAATAGGCTCGATCCGGCTTCACGGCATTCGGCGAACAGCAAGCGAATGAAGTTCTCGCGGGCGTCGTAATCCAGGGCCGAGGTCGGTTCGTCGGCGATCACCAGTTCAGGCTGACCGATCAACGCGCGAGCAGCGGCCACCCGTTGCTGCTGACCGATGGACAGCGAGTCGGCGCGACGGCTGAGGATGCTTTCATCTTTCAAACCCAGGTGCGCGAGCAGGGTCGCCGCCGCCTGATCGACGCTGCCGTGGCGCTGGATCGCCCGCTCGGCGCGCAGTTTGGAGAAGTGGCAGGGCAACTCGACGTTCTCGCGCACCGAAAGAAACGGCAGCAAGTTGAACTGCTGGAAGATATAGCCGGTGTGGTCGACGCGGAAGCGGTCGCGGGCGCCGGCACCGAGTTCGGTCAGTTCCTGGCCGAGCAGGCGAATGCTTCCACGATCGGGTTTTTGCACGCCACCGAGCAGGCCGAGCAGGGTGGTCTTGCCGCTGCCGCTGGGGCCTTTGAGGAACAGGGTTTCACCCGGTTCCAGGCGAAACGCCGGGATATCCAGCAGCGGCGGATGACCGGGCCAGCTGAAGCCAAGGTCGGACAGTTCGATGAGTGCTTGGGTCATGTGAAACCGGTCAGGTTGGTGATTGACCCTGTAGGAGCGAGCTTGCTCGCGATGGTGTGTCAGTCGACATCAATTTGGCTGATACACCATCGCGAGCAAGCTCGCTCCTACAGGGGGATCTATGGTGGATTCAGAATTTCAGGGCGGCAGCCTTGGCCGTCACCTCAACACCTTGCTGGCCGCTCGGGCTGATCAGTTGTACCTGAATCTTCTGGGTTGCCGGGAAGGTATTGAAAATCGTCGCCAGATCCAGGGTTTTCAGTGCGCCGGGTGCCGAGCAGCTGAACTGGTAATGCGCGTGAATCTCGCTGTGGTCATGGTGATGTTCGTCCTTGGCATCTTCGTCATGGTCATCATCGGCGTCGGGCTTGTCACCGAACAGCGGGCTTGCCAGTTCCTGTGAGGCGACCACACAACCGGCGACTTTCGGCAGATTGAACAGGGTCAGCGGCTTTTCCAGCTGGGCGCGGACGGCGGCCACTTTGGCTTTGTCGGCGTCAGTGGTGGCGACGTGTTCGAAACCTACGAGATTCATTGCCGGGCTGTCCAGTTCCAGCGCCAGGGTCTGGCCGTCCAGTGCTGCGTTCAAGCGACCGACGCCATGTTCGTGGACGCCGAGGCTGCCGTGCTCATGATCATGTTCATCGGCGGCGTGGGCGATGGCCAGCGGCAACAGGGCGAACGGCAGGGCGAGAAGCAGACGGCGCATGGCAAGTCTCCGAAAGTAAAATGAAGAAATTGTTATGTAATCTTATAACGAAAGCGCGAGGAGTTTGACCGTCTGCTTGGCGTTGCGCAAGTCGCATGGGAGCATGTCCGTCAGAAATGTGCAGGAGCGAACTTATGTTGCGTATACGCGGAACCATCGGCGACTGGCCGGTGGATTTGACGCTGGAGATGGATGACGGTGACTGGGCACGGCTCGGCGCGCAGTTGCAAGTGGTCAAGCCCGAAGCCAGTGCGGCGCCGGCGAAACCGGTGAATCAGGATGATGCGCAGTGGCAGATCGCAAAGGATTTGCTGCGCAAGGCCGGACAATTGAGCGGGCCGGATTTACTGGATCAACTGGAAGGTTTGACCGGCAGCGCGGCGTCGGGCAAACGCCTGTTGGTGCGCCTGCGCCATAGCGCTGATGTGAAGGTATCGAGCGGCGGGGATACGCCGATCTATCGCTGGCTGTAGGAGCGAGCTTGCTCGCGAAAGGCGTTAGGGCGCCGCGGTCATGCAGGTAGCCCTCGTCATCGTTGACGCCCATCGCGAGCAAGCTCGCTCCTACAAGGTGGCGATTAGTACAGCGCAGCGAACAACTTGCGACGGTACGTGGTCACCAGCGGGTGATCGTTGCCCAGCAACTCGAACACCTGCAGCAAGGTCTTGTGCGGCAAGCCTTCGCTGTAGCTACGATTGCGGATGAACAGCTTGAGCAACGCATCCAGCGCGGCATCGTATTGCTGGCGGGCCAACTGCTGAATCGCCAGTTGATACACGGCCTCATCGTCCTGCGGATTTTTTGCCAGACGCGCTTTCAGGTCCGCTGCATCCGGCAGGTCCTTGGCCTGGCCGAGGAACTGAATTTGCGCCTTGGCGCCGGCGAGTGCCGCTTTGTGTTCATCACTTTTTACAGCGTCGAGCACGGTTTGCGCCTCACCCAGTTCGCCACGCTCAGTCAGGCAACGGGCGTAGAGGATTAATGCCTTGGCGTTGGTGTTGTCTTCGCCCAGCAGCACTTTGAGCACCGCTTCGGCGTCGGCAAAACGACTGTCGTCGAACAGCGCCTGGGCCTGCTCAAACGGGTCGGCCGCCGCTGGTGGCGGCATTTGTACGTGAGGCTCAAGCAGCGCGCGCACGGCCGATTCCGGTTGCGCACCGGCAAATCCATCGACGGGCTGGCCGTCTTTGAACAGCACCACGGTCGGCAGGCTGCGAATACCAAAACGGGCGACGATGTCTTGTTCAAGATCGCAGTTGACCTTGGCCAGCAGCAACTCGCCCTGATAGCTCTCGGCAATGGTCTGCAGCATCGGCATCAGCACTTTGCACGGCGCACACCATTCGGCCCAGAAGTCCACCAGCACCGGTTTGTGGAAAGAGTTCTCGATCACCGACTGGTCGAAATCGGCAGTCGTGGCGTCGAAGATGTACGGCGTTTCCTGACTCATGGGGGATCTCTTGGAAGCGTGAATACGCCCACTATAAGGTCTGGCGCAAAAGATCGCAGCCTTCGGCAGCTCCTACCGGGTCGGGTTTACGCGCGGAGGACGTGGCGCATGTGAAACGGACGCACAAAGGATGGGTAAAAAAACGCGGTCACTGTAGGAGCTGCCGCAGGCTGCGATCTTTTGGCGGCTTCAAACGCGCCGCGCATGGTAGAGGCTCACATGCCGAAACTCTTCAGGCTCGGCCAGATCCGGCAGGGTCATCGCTTCCAGCATCTCGATGCGTTGATACAACGGATGGCGGAAATCCCTCACCCGTGAATCTGCCACCAATGCCTCTTGGCCACGGCTCAAGAATTCATCGAGCAACGGCAGATTGGCCCGGTCATAGAGCACATCGGCCACCAAAATCAGGTCAAACCGATCCGCTTCGGCAAAGAAATCCGTCGAATAGCTGAGGTCTACGCCATTGAGTTGTGCATTTGCCCGACAGGCGGCAATCGCCAGCGGGTCCAGGTCGCAGGCCACCACTTCCAGGGCCCCGGCCTTCACCGCCGCAATCCCCGCGACCCCGGAACCGGCGCCGAAATCCAGCACTCGTTTGCCTTTGACCCACTCGGGAAATGCCGCCAGATAACGGGCAACCGCCAAACCGCTGGCCCAGCAGAAACTCCAGTACGGCGGTTCATGCAGAATCCGCCGGGTTTCCTCGGGACTGAACGCACGGTCCATATTGTCGCCGTCGATCAGCCACAGCTTCAGGTCCGTATCCGGCAAGGCGACAGGGACAAGCTGCGCATCGCCGAGCAGTTCACTTAACGCCTGTTGCAGGTCGAGCGGTGCCGTCATGGTGCTTTGACGAATTGCAGTTGGCCCAGCGCCTGCGTGGTTGGCTGGGTGATGGCCCGAGACGGCAGATGCAAGATCAACTGACCGGACTGGCTGGCGCGACCACGCAATTCAACGCGGCTGCCGACCGGGAACGAATCCGGGTTGAAGCGCAGATGGAACGGCAGAATTTGATTGGTGCCGATCAGGCTGGAACTGGCCAGCAATTGTTGCGGGCGACCCTTTTCGTCGATCACCAGCAACGCCAGTTCGACTTCGGCCCCGCTCGGCACGCCTTGCAAGGTACCGCTCAATTCACGCTGATAGGCGGGCAGTGGACCGAGGTCGGCTGCCTCCTTGGCTTTCTTCTGTGCCTGTTGCGACGCGGGGCCTGGCGTTGGCGGCTGGGGCTTGGGCGCATTGCTGCCACAGGCCACCAGCAGGCTGAAAACACTGAGCAAAACGAGCGGTCTTAGGGACATTTGCGGCTCCAGCGAGGTGAAATCCATGATCAGGCTTAATATAGCCCGTCTGTATACCGCAAACCCTATGGCTTGTCTTGCCACCGGGATGCGCTACCATGGCCCTCCCTTTTTTTGTTGCCTGCCACCATGCACTGTCCCTTCTGCGGTGCCAACGACACCAAGGTCATTGACTCGCGTCTGGTCGCCGAGGGCGAACAGGTGCGCCGCCGGCGTGAATGCCTGGCCTGCGGCGAGCGTTTTACGACGTTCGAGACTGCTGAACTGGTGTTGCCGCGCCTGATCAAAACCGACGGCAGCCGTCAGCCGTTCGACGAAGAAAAACTCCGCGCCGGCATGCAGCGTGCGCTGGAGAAGCGCCCGGTGAGTGTCGAGCGCCTCGAATCGTCGCTGGTGCACATCAAACACAAGCTGCGCGCCACCGGCGAGCGTGAGGTCAAATCCCTCGTGGTCGGTGAACTGGTGATGGCCGAGCTGCAAAAGCTCGACGAAGTCGCCTATATCCGCTTCGCTTCGGTGTATCGCCGCTTCCAGGACCTCAATGAGTTCCGCGAAGAAATCGATCGCCTGGCCCGTGAACCGGTGAAAGAATGACCACGTCCCCAGAACAAGCCATCCTCGACGCCCATTACATGGCCCGCGCCCTGGAACTGGCGCGCAAAGGACATTACACGACGCACCCCAACCCTCGGGTGGGCTGCGTGATCGTGCGTGACGGGCAGATTGTCGGCGAAGGCTGGCATGTGCGTACCGGCGAACCCCACGCCGAAGTCCATGCCCTGCGCGCCGCTGGCGACAAGGCCCGGGGCGCCACCGCTTACGTCACCCTCGAACCTTGCAGTCACCACGGCCGCACGCCGCCCTGCGCCGATGCGCTGGTGAATGCCGGCGTGGCGCGCGTGGTTGCCGCCATGCAGGACCCGAATCCTTCGGTTGCCGGTCGTGGCATGCAGCGTCTGGCCCAGGCCGGCATCGCCATTGAAAGCGGCGTGCTGGAAGGCGAGGCGCGAAAGCTGAACGAAGGCTTCCTCAAACGCATGGAACACGGCTTGCCGTTCGTGCGGGTCAAGCTGGCCATGAGCCTTGACGGTCGCACGGCGATGGAAAGCGGTGAGAGTCAATGGATAACCGGCCCGGCCGCGCGCTCGGCGGTACAACGCCTGCGCGCTCAGGCCAGTGTGGTGCTGACGGGCGCCGACACGGTGTTGGCAGACAATGCCCGGCTGACCGTGCGCGCCGATGAACTTGGCCTGGATGCCGAGCAAGCGGCGTTGGCCATGAGCCGTCCGCCGCTGCGCGTGCTGATCGATGGCCGCTTGCGAGTGCCATTGGATGCGCCGTTCTTCAAGGCAGGCCCGGCGTTGGTTGCCACTTGCATGGCGATCGAAGAGCAATACGCCAACGGCCCGGAATGCCTGATCGTGGCCGGCGATGATGGCTTGGTTGACCTGCGCAAGTTGCTGGTCGAACTGGCCAATCGCGGGGTCAACGAAGTGTTGGTCGAGGCCGGTCCGCGACTGGCGGGAGCGTTTGCCCAGCAAGGTCTGGTGGATGAGTTCCAGATTTTCATCGCCGGCAAGTTCCTCGGTTCTACGGCACGGCCGCTGCTGGACTGGCCGCTCGCGCAAATGAAGGATGCGCCCGAGCTCAACATCATCGAAATTCGCGCGGTTGGCGATGATTGGCGAGTCATCGCCATTCCTGTGCCATCAGCGAGCGTATAATTCCTGGCCGCAGCCTAGCGACGGCTTTGTTCTCGAGGAGGACTCCATGTTTACCGGCATCATCGAATCCATCGGCAGTATTCGTGCATTGACCCCCAAGGGCGGAGATGTGCGGGTACACGTAGAAACCGGCAAGCTCGATTTGAGCGACGTCAAGCTGGGCGACAGCATCGCGGTCAACGGCGTCTGCCTGACGGCGGTTGAACTGCCAGGCAACGGCTTTGCGGCGGACGTCAGTCGCGAAACACTCGACTGCACCGCGATGAATGACCTGAAAAGCGGCAGCCCGGTCAACCTGGAAAAAGCCCTGACCCCGACCACTCGCCTCGGCGGGCACCTGGTTAGCGGTCACGTCGACGGCGTGGGCGAAGTGATTGCCCGCACCGAGAACGCGCGCGCCGTGGAATTCCGCATCCGTGCCCCGAAAGAACTGGCCAAGTACATCGCCCATAAAGGCTCGATCACCGTCGACGGCACCAGCCTGACCGTGAACGCCGTCGATGGCGCCGAATTCCTGTTGACCATCATTCCGCACACCCTGAGCGAAACCATCATGGCGTCGTACCAGCCAGGTCGCCGGGTGAATCTGGAAGTCGATTTGCTGGCCCGTTATCTGGAGCGCCTGTTGCTGGGCGACAAGGCGGCTGAGTCCACGGCCGGCAGCACCATTACCGAAAGCTTTCTGGCCGCCAACGGCTACCTCAAATCCTGACCCAAGGGGGTGCCTTGTGGCGCTCAATAGCATCGAAGAACTAGTTGAAGACATCCGCCAAGGCAAGATGGTCATCCTCATGGATGACGAAGACCGCGAGAACGAAGGCGACCTGATCATGGCCGCCGAGTGCTGCCAGCCTGAACACATCAACTTCATGGCCAAGCACGCCCGTGGCCTGATCTGCATGCCGATGAGCCGTGAGCGCTGCGAACTGCTGAAGCTGCCATTGATGGCGCCACGCAACGGTTCCGGTTTCGGCACCAAGTTCACCGTGTCCATCGAAGCCGCCACCGGCGTGACCACCGGCATCTCTGCCGCCGACCGTGCGCGCACCGTGCAGGCGGCTGCCGCAAAAGACGCCAAGGCTGAAGACATCGTCAGCCCCGGCCACATCTTCCCGCTGATGGCACAGGCTGGCGGCACCCTGGCGCGGGCCGGCCACACCGAAGCGGCGTGCGACCTGGCGCGCATGGCCGGTTTCGAGCCAAGTGGCGTGATCTGCGAAGTGATGAACGACGACGGCACCATGTCCCGTCGCGCGGAGCTTGAGACGTTTGCGGCCGAACACAACATCAAGATCGGCACCATCGCCGACCTGATTCACTACCGGATGATCCACGAACGTACCGTTCAGCGGATTGCCGAGCAGCCACTGGACAGCGAACTGGGCCAATTCAACCTGGTGACCTATCGTGATTCCGTGGAAGGCGACGTGCACATGGCCCTGACCCTGGGCACCGTGTGCGCCGAAGAACCGACCCTGGTTCGGGTGCATAACATGGACCCGCTGCGTGACCTGCTGATGGTCAAGCAGCCTGGCCGCTGGAGCCTGCGGGCCGCCATGGCCGCGGTTGCCGAGGCCGGCAGCGGTGTGGTGCTGTTGCTCGGTCACCCGCTCGATGGCGACGTGTTGCTGGCGCACATTCGTGAAACCGCCGACCAGGCCGTCGTGAAAAAACCGACCACCTACAGCATCGTCGGTGCCGGTTCGCAGATCCTTCGGGACCTGGGCGTGCGCAAAATGCGTTTGATGAGTGCGCCAATGAAATTTAATGCGATATCCGGTTTCGATCTGGAAGTTGTAGAATACGTGCCCTCCGAATAATGACTGGTTGTTCCCGGCATTGTTGACTGAGATCCATTGTGGTGAGGGGATTTATCCCCGTTGGGCTGCGCAGCGGCCCCTTTTTTGGGACTGCTGCGCAGTCCAACGGGGATAAATCCCCTCGCCACAGGGGTGTAAGTGAACGGCAATGCGGTATATCCGGTCCTTGATTCGCGGCTAACAAATCACTGAGGGACGCGTAGAAAATGCGTCCCGGCTCTTTAAGAGATCTAACGAATGACCCTGAAGACCATCGAAGGTACCTTCATCGCCCCTAAAGGCCGCTACGCTTTGGTAGTAGGCCGTTTCAACAGCTTCGTCGTTGAAAGCCTGGTCAGCGGTGCAGTTGATGCCCTGGTTCGCCATGGCGTGAGCGAAAGCGACATCACCATCATCCGTGCGCCTGGCGCCTTCGAAATCCCGCTGGTTGCGCAAAAAGTCGCTCAGAAGGGCGAGTACGCGGCAATCATCGCGTTGGGCGCAGTCATTCGTGGCGGTACTCCGCACTTCGAATACGTGGCTGGCGAATGCACCAAGGGCCTGGCCCAGGTGTCCATGGAGTTTGGCGTACCGGTCGCTTTCGGCGTCCTGACCGTTGATTCCATCGAGCAAGCCATCGAACGTTCCGGCACCAAGGCCGGTAACAAAGGTGCTGAAGCTGCCCTGTCCGCTCTGGAAATGGTCAGCCTGCTGGCGCAGTTGGAGGCCAAGTGATTAGCGACGAAAGTGATCGTTTCAACCCGCGCGATCCGAAACCTGCGGACGCTGGCAAGCCATCCAAGAGCGTCAAGCGTCGCGAAGCCCGTCAGCTCGCGACTCAGGCGCTGTACCAATGGCACATGGCCAAAACTTCGCTGAACGAAATCGAAGCGCAGTTCCGGGTCGATAACGATTTCAGTGATGTCGATGCCGCCTACTTCCACGACATCCTGCACGGTGTACCGGCGCACAAGACCGAGATCGATTCTGCGCTCGCTCCGTGCCTGGACATCACCATTGATGAGCTCGATCCGGTTGAACTGGCCGTTCTGCGCCTGTCCACCTGGGAGCTGATCAAGCGTGTCGATGTGCCGTACCGCGTTGTGATCAACGAAGGGATCGAACTGGCCAAGGTCTACGGTTCCACCGACGGCCACAAGTTCGTCAACGGCGTACTCGACAAGCTGGCCTCGCGTCTGCGTGAAGCTGAAGTGAAGGCGTTCAAGCGCTAACCAGCGCTTGAATTTGCAATGGGCGAGTTTGAGCTGATCCGCAATTTCTTCGCCGCCGCGCCTTGTGCGCAAGGCGGTGAGGGCGTTGCCCTGGGGATCGGCGACGACTGCGCCTTGCTGGCTGTTCCCCCCGGGGAACAGTTGGCAATTTCCACCGACACCCTCGTTGCCGGTGTGCATTTCGCAGATCCCTGCGACCCGTTTCTGCTCGGTCAGCGTTCGCTGGCCGTGGCCGTCAGCGATTTGGCTGCCATGGGCGCCACCCCCGTTGCCTTTACCCTTGCCTTGACCTTGCCGACGGTGACCGCCGATTGGCTGGATGCCTACGCCCGTGGTTTGAATGTCATGGCGCAGAGTTGTGGCGTGGCACTGGTTGGGGGCGACACCACCCGCGGGCCGTTGAGCCTGACAATGACGGTGTTTGGGCGCGTGCCGGCCGGCCAGGCGTTGACGCGAAGTGGTGCACAACCGGGCGATTTACTGTGTGTCGGTGGCGAGCTGGGCAATGCCGCCGGAGCCTTGCCGCTGGTGCTGGGTCAACGGACCGCTGATCAAGCCATCGGCGATCCGCTGCTGCGCCATTACTGGTCGCCACAACCGCAACTGGCCCTCGGTCAGGCGTTGCGCGGCAAGGCCACTGCAGCCCTTGATATCTCCGATGGGTTACTGGCGGACTGCGGGCATATTGCGCTCGCATCGAAGGTCGGCGTTCAGGTTGAGCGGAGTAAGCTGCCACTGTCGCAGGCGTTAGTGGCGTTCCTCGGTCAGTCAGGCGCCGAAGACGCCGCCCTGAGTGGTGGCGATGATTACGTGCTGGCCTTCACCTTGCCGCCCGTCGAATTGCCCCGGTTGCTGGCGGGTGGCTGGCCGATCCATGTGGTCGGTCGTGTGGTGACGGGGCAGGGTGTTGTGCTAATGGATGCCGATGGACAAGACATCACCCCGCAAACCCGGGGCTACCAACATTTTCGGGAGACACCGTGACAGATCATCCCAAACAGGTGCCGGCGGAATTCGTACCGCCGTCGGTCTGGCGCAATCCATGGCATTTCCTGGCGTTCGGCTTCGGCTCGGGCACCTTGCCAAAAGCCCCCGGCACCTGGGGGTCGCTGGTTGCGCTACCTTTTATTCCGTTGTGGCAGATGTTGCCCGACTGGGGCTATTGGCTGATGCTCGGCATCACCATGCTGTTCGGTTTCTGGTTATGCGGCAAAGTCGCCGACGATTTGCGGGTGCACGATCACGAAGGCATCGTCTGGGATGAAATGGTCGGGATGTGGATCACCCTGTGGCTGGTGCCGGAGGGATGGTACTGGTTGCTGGCGGGGTTCCTGATGTTCCGCTTCTTCGACATTCTCAAGCCGTGGCCGATTCGCTGGATCGACCGGCATGTGCATGGCGGCGTCGGGATCATGCTCGATGACGTATTGGCCGGGGTGTTTGCGTGGTTGGCGATGCAAGGGCTGGTCAGGCTCTTCGCCTGAGGATCAAGCTGGGAGGACTAGGGATGGCTCGACGCTGGTTGGCTGTGATGGTTTTCGCGATGTTGGGCTCACTGGTGCAGGCGAGTGACGCGCCGACGACGCCGTCCGTGATTCATCTGGCCAGCGAAGAATGGCAAGACTACACCGCCGCCGATGGTCATGGTCTGGGCTGGGACGTCTTGCGGGAAGTGTTCGAGCCCGCCGGCGTCAAACTGGATATTCGTATCGAGCCCTACACGCGCTCCATTGGCCTGGCGCAGCGTGGCGAAGTGGACGCCTGTGTCGGCGGCTATCGCGATGAAGTCAGCGACTTGCTGTACCCGCGCTGGAATTACGATACCGATCACATCTATGCCCTGGGTCTGGCCACTAATCCGGCACCGACCCCGGAAACGCTGGGCACCTATCGACTGGCCTGGGTTCGCGGCTATGAGTTCCAGGCCTACCTGCCTAACGTGAACCGCTACAACGAAGTGGTACGGCGCACCGGAATTCTGTCGATGCTGACCCACAACCGCGCCGACTACTACATCGATGCGCTGACCGAAGTGGATTTCATTGTCAGCCGGGCCAAGGATCCGTCGCAGTACCGTCGCACCCACATCGCCGAATTGCCGCTGTACCTGTGTTTTGCCAATACTCCCAAGGCTCGCGCATTGATGGCGCTGTTCGATCAGCGCATGGAGCAATTGGTGAAGAATGGTCATTTGAAACCAATCTTCGAGCGCTGGAAGCAGCCGTATCCGTTTGATTCAAACTGAACACAACGCTTGAAACCGAAGATAAAACCCCTTGTAGGAGCGAGCTTGCTCGCGATGGTGGGTCAGTCAACACTCAGGTATCTGACACTCCATCGCGAGCAAGCTCGCTCCTACAGGTTTTAATGCGGGCATCAGTGATCTAACTTTTTGATCGTTATGCCCCATAATTCAGCCTAAGCGTCTGTCGGAACGTGCTGTTACAATGCCGCGTCTGCGAATCTCCAGTACTTATTGATCAGGAGCACACCGGTGCCTGTCGTTTTTGTCGCCGCTTCCAAGCTGCCAACGCCTTTTGCGCAATTCACCATGCACGGCTTTCTCGATGAGGAAAACGGGCGTGAGCACGTTGTACTGAGCCTGGGTGAGTTCGACGATGGTGCTCCGGTGCTCGGCCGGTTGCATTCCGAATGCCTGACCGGCGACGCCTTGTTCAGTCAGCGTTGCGACTGCGGCTCGCAACTCGAGGCCGCCTTGCAGGCCATCGCCCGCGAAGGTCGTGGCGTGTTGCTCTACTTGCGTCAGGAAGGCCGTGGCATTGGCCTGCTGAACAAGATCCGCGCCTATGAACTGCAGGACGGCGGCGCCGACACCGTTGAAGCCAACGAGCGTCTGGGCTTTGCCGCCGATCAGCGCGACTACGCCATGTGCCTGCCGATGCTTGAGCATCTAGGCGTGAAATCCCTGCGCCTGATGACCAACAACCCACGCAAGGTCAAAGCCTTGACCGACATGGGCATCGTGGTCGCCGAGCGCGTGCCGCTGCACACTGGCCACAACCCGCACAACAAACTCTATCTGGCGACCAAGGCCAGCAAGCTCGACCACATGATGGGCAACGAGCACCAGGGCGAGGCGGACCGGGCGTGACCCGCGGTCAAGTGCGGCGACGACTGTCGGTCAACTGGTGGCAATACCTGGCGTTGGGCCTGTTGCCGCTGTTCGTGATCAACGGCGTATTTGGTCAGAGCGAGGCGATTCTGCCGGTGCTGGCGATGCCGTTGTTCATCGCCGGTGTGGCCTCAATGTTTGTCAGCCTGAAATTTTTTGGTGGCTACAAACATGCGCTGATCGCCACCCAGAAAGCCCTCGATACCCCTGAAGAACCCGCCGCATGGATTACGCTGGCCGGCAAGCGTCGCACCGCGTTCCTCGCTGCGGCCTTACCAGCCTGGATCGGGGCGTTGGCGGTGTTTGTCGGCCTTGAAGCCGTGCCGCTGGTGCTGCTGGCGCTGTCGACCACGGTGCTGTTCTACCTCTACCGTATCCCGCGTCAACTCGGCTGATGCGCCGCGTTTGGCTGGCGGTTTTGCTGCTGGCCGTCAGCGGTTCGGCCTTGGCGGTTGAACGTGTGGTCAGCCTCGCGCCGTCTCTCTCTGAAATTGTTGTTGAACTGGGTTCAGCCGACCTGCTGGTCGGTGTGCTGGATGCCGGTGAGCGTCCTGCCGAACTCAAAGACCTTCCTTCCGTTGGCCGCTATGGTCAGTTGGACATGGAACGGTTGCTCAGCTTGAAGCCCGATTTACTGCTGCTCTGGCCCGGCAGCGTTGGCCCGGCGCAGCGTGAGCAGCTCAAGCGATTGAACATCCCCACCTACGTCGCCGAACCTCACAACCTCGACCAACTCACTGCGCAGATTGAGGCCATTGCCACCCAGCTCGGGCGACCTGGCCGCGGCGTGTCATTGGCCGCGAAGCTGCGGCACCGACTCGAATCACTGCGCCAGCGCTATCGTCGGGATGAGCCGGTGCGGGTGTTTTATCAGGTTTGGGATCGGCCGCTGTATACCGTCGGCGGCGGACAGATCATCAGCGACGCGCTCGATGTGTGCGGTGCGCGTAATGTGTTTGCCGACCTGACATTGCCGGCGCCGCAGGTCAGCGTTGAGGCGGTATTGCAGCGCAATCCCGAGGTGATTCTGGCCAGTGATCAAGCGCAGCTTGATGCCTGGAAGGCCTGGCCGCAGGTGTCGGCAGTGGCACAGGGGCAATTGCTGTTGGTGACGGATAAAGGCCTGGAGCGGCCGAGTGGGCAGATGATCGAGGCGACGGCCAAGTTGTGCCAAGTGATTACGCCCGACCGCTGAAACCGAGTCGCGGCCTTCGCGAGCAAGCCCGCTCCCACATTTGACCGCCTTCATCCAGACAACGCCGATCAAATGTGGGAGCGGGCTTGCTCGCGAAGAGGCCCGCCCAAACACTACAAATCTCAGGTCAGAGCCCCGGTGTCCAGGTCACCCCGAACATCCACGCCCGACCTTCCTCGCGATACCCATACTGACTGCCGTCATGGCTATACAGCGCCCGGCTGTAGCCTTTATCCAGCAGGTTATCGAGCTTCAGCTCAAGCTTGATTTCACGGTTGAGTTCCCAGCTACTGCGCAACCCCAACAGGGCGTAGCCACCCAATGGCTGTTGATTGTTCAAGTCGTCATAGCTGCTGCTGACCGCTTGCCAGCTGGCGCCGAGGCCCAGGCGATCAAATTGTCGATCCAGGTCCAGGCTCAGTGTCCGCCGTGCACGACGGGCGAGGGTATGACCGGTATCGAGATCGCGAGGGTCGATGATCTCTACGCCAAGGTTGCTCTGCCAGCCGAACAACTCCTGCTTCAACGCTGCTTCGAAACCATTGATCCGCGCTGATGCCACGTTCCGCGGGCGAGAGTTGCTGCCGAAAATAATCGCGTCTTCCAGGTTCGTGCGATACAGCGACGCTTCCAGTCGACTGCTGTCGGTCAACTGACTGCGCCATTGCAGTTCGTAGCTTTTCGAGGTTTCAGGCTTGAGGTCCGGGTTGCTGAAATCCGGGTAGTACAGGTCGTTGAACGTCGGCGCGCGGAAGCCTTCGCTGTACGTCAGCAACACGTCGTTATCCGGGTTCAACGGCAGCGTAAAGGTGCCACTCCAGCTGTTCTGGCCGCCAAACTGTTGGTTCTGGTCGCGGCGCAGGCCCAGTTCTGTGGAGAAGCTGTCCGCCTGGTAGCGATGCTGAACAAACACCGCGCGGTTCCAGCGGCTGTCCTCGTCAAACGGCGTGCTGCTGTTGATTCGGTCTTCGTACCAATCGCCGCCAAGGATCAGGCTGTTGCGCGCGTTGAGCGTCAGGTCGTTCTGCCAGCTCACCGAGTCGCGGTAGGTGTTGAATACGCCGCGCTCGTCGCTGAGTTTGTCGAGGGTCTTTTCGCGGTTTTCGCTGTGGCCGAATTCGACGCGGGTTTTCCAGAGGTCATTAACCCGTGCATCGACGTAGCTGCTGACGCTGCTCACATCGAATTCACTGTAAGGCTGTTGCTGGACCGACTCGAACGTGTCCGGGTCGAAGCGGCCGAACGGGTTGTCGAACGCGCTTTTGCCGCGGTTATCCAGCAGGTTGGCGCCGATTTCGATGTCATCGGTGAGGGCGTGGCTCAGGCTTAAACTCAGCGATTTGTTGCGGTACTCGTCGTGATCGCCGTCGCTCGGATATGACTCATGGGTGCGATTGATTCCAGCGGTTTCATCGAGGCTGGCGCCGAGGTTGAAGCGGGTTTTATCGTCGCCACCGGACAATCCGAGGCTGCGCTCCCAGGTCTGATTGCTGCCAAAACCCACGTGCATTCGCGGTTGCAGGCCGGCCTCGTTGCCACGGCGGGTGAAGATCTGGATCACCCCGCCAATCGCATCGCTGCCATAAATCACCGAACGGGAGCCGCGCAGCACTTCCACACGCTCGACCTGTTCAATGTTGATGTGTTGCAGGTTGCTGTCGCCGGAGGTCGAGTTGCCGATCCGTTGACCGTCCACCAGCACCAGGCTCTGGGCCGAATTAGTGCCGCGAATGTAAATCCCGGGCAGGCTGCCGCGCCCGCCAGTCTGCCCGACTTGCACGCCCGGCACACGCCGCAGCAAATCCGTGACGCTGTCCGGTTGCAGGCGATCGATGTCGTCGCGGGTGAACACGGTGTTGGCGGCGCTGCTGTCATTGCGTGCTTCGACCTGGCGGTTGGCGCTGATCAGTACGTCGGGCAGTTTCAGGGCCTGGTCGCGTTCGAAAGTGTCGGCCAGGAGCTGGCCGGCTGGCAGCAGGGTCAGCGTCAGCGCGAAAGGGGAGAGTTTCATGGAGGATCCGAGGCGAATTCAGGCACAACGCACGCCCCCTGTAGGAGCTGCCGAAGGCTGCGATCTTTTGATGTTGATCTTTGACAATGCCAGAGCCACCAAAGGCAAGATCAAAAGATCGCAGCCTTCGGCAGCTCCTACACGGGGATCGTGTTAGATGTTAAGCAGTTGCAGGCGTTGGCGAATCGACGCTTCGATCCCGGCTTCATCCAGCCCACACTCGGCCAGCATTTGCGCAGGCTTGGCGTGCTCGACGTAAACATCTGGCAAGCCCAGGTGCAACACTGACTTGAGGATGTTTTCGCGGGCGAGGAACTCGCTGACCGCGCCACCGGCACCGCCCATGACCGCGTTCTCTTCGATGGTCACCAGCAGCTCGTGGCTGCCGGCGATTTCGCGAACCAGCGCTTCATCAAGCGGTTTGACGAAGCGCATGTCGACCACTGTTGCATCCAGCGTCTCGGCGACTTTCAGCGCTTCGGCCAATTGCACGCCGAAGACCAGCAGGGCGACTTTGCTGCCCTGACGGCGAACCACGCCTTTGCCGATTTCGATCGGTTGCAGGTCTTTCTCGATGGTTGCGTTCGGGCCATTACCGCGTGGGTAGCGCACCGCCGCCGGGCCGTTGTACAGGTGGCCGGTGGTGAGCATTTTGCGCAGTTCGTTTTCGTCGCTCGGCGTCATCACCAGCATGCCGGGGATGCACCGCAGGAACGACAGGTCGAAGCTGCCTGCGTGCGTCGGGCCGTCTTCGCCCACCAGACCGGCGCGGTCGATGGCGAACAGCACGTCGAGGTTTTGCACCGCCACATCATGCACAAGCTGGTCATAACCGCGTTGCAGGAATGTCGAGTAGATCGCCACCACCGGTTTCGCGCCTTCGCAGGCCATGCCGGCAGCGAAGGTCACCGCGTGTTGCTCGGCAATCGCCACGTCGAAATAGCGCAGCGGGAAACGCTCGCTGAAGGCCACCAGGTCGGAGCCTTCTTTCATCGCCGGGGTGATCCCAACCAGGCGCGGATCAGCCGCGGCCATGTCGCACAGCCATTCGCCGAACACACCGGAATACTTCGGCCCAGCGGATTTTTTCGGCGCGGCGGCCGGAGCGTCCAGCGGTTCGAGTTTGGTGATGGCGTGGTAACCGATCGGATCGACTTCCGCCGGGGCGAAGCCTTTGCCTTTCTTGGTGACGATGTGCAGGAATTGCGGACCCTTCAGATCGCGCATGTTGCGCAAAGTGGCAATCAGGGTCGGCAGGTCATGGCCATCGATCGGGCCGATGTAATTCCAGCCCAACTCTTCGAACAGCGTGCCGGGAACCAGCATGCCTTTTGCGTATTCTTCGGTGCGACGGGCAATTTCCCAGGCACCGGGCAGGCGCGACAGAACCTTTTTGCTGCCTTCGCGCATGCTCGCGTAGGTGCGGCTGGAAAGGATCTTCGCCAGGTAGTTCGACAAGCCACCGACGTTGCGCGAGATCGACATGTCATTGTCGTTGAGGATCACCAGCATGTTGGCGTTCACTTCCGGCGCGTGGTTCAGCGCCTCGAACGCCATGCCGGCGGTCAGCGCGCCGTCGCCGATTACGGCGATCGCCTTGCGATCACTGTTCTGCAGGCGGGCGGCAATCGCCATGCCCAGCGCGGCGCTGATCGATGTGCTGGAGTGGCCGACGCCAAAGGTGTCGTATTCGCTCTCGGAACGACGCGGGAAGGCGGCAACGCCATCCTTCTGGCGCAGGGTGCCCATGCGCGCGCGACGGCCGGTGAGGATTTTGTGCGGATAGGCCTGATGACCCACGTCCCACACCAGCCGGTCGTCCGGGGTGTCGAAGACATAATGCAACGCGATGGTCAGCTCGATGACGCCCAGGCCGGCACCGAAATGCCCGCCGGTCTGACCGACCGTGTAGAGCAATTCCAGGCGCAACTCATCGGCCAGGGTTTCCAGCTCGGCTTCGCCTAACCGGCGCAGGCCGTCCGGCGTGTTGGCACGGTCGAGCAGGGGCGTGGTCGGGCGCTTGCGGGGAATCTCATGAAACGTCGTGGGCATCAGGCGAATCGTTATAGGTATAAAAGATGCGGCAGTTTACCTGATGCATCGCCCCCTGCCCACGCGTTGGTTTTAAGTTGGCGGATACGCCGTCAGCTACGGCGTTCGACGATATAGCGGGCCAGATCGCGCAATGGCTCGGCCGCCGCGTCAAACGGTCGCAGCGCATGCAGGGCCTGATCGCGCAGCTCCAGGGCATACGCCTTGGCCGCGTCGAGGCCGAGCAGGGCCGGGTAAGTCGGCTTGTCGCGAGCGATATCGGCGCCCTGGCGCTTACCGAGGGTCTCGGTATCGCTCTCAACGTCGAGAATGTCGTCCTGCACCTGAAACGCCAGACCAATGGCCTGTGCATACATCTGCAAAGACTTCAGTTCGTCTTTCTCGGCACGGCCGCTGGCCAATGCGCCGAGTTTGACGCTGACCTCAATCAGCGCGCCGGTCTTGTGCCGGTGCATGGTTTCGAGGGCTTTCTGATCGAGCTTCAGGCCTACCGAGCCCAGGTCGATGGCTTGACCACCGACCATACCGGCCGGGCCCGCCGCCAACGCCAGCGCGCTGACCATTTGCAGACGGATTTCAGCGTCCGACGAACTGAGGCGTGGGTCGAGGAGGGCGCTGAAGGCCAGGCTCTGCAAACCGTCACCGGCCAGAATTGCGCAGGCTTCATCGTATTTTTTGTGCGTTGTCGGCTGGCCGCGACGCAGATCGTCGTCGTCCATCGCCGGCAAATCGTCGTGCACCAGGGAATAAGCGTGAATCAGCTCCACCGCGCAGGCAGCGCCGTTGGCTTGTTCAGCCTTGCCACCCAGCGCTTCGCACGCCGCGTAGGCCAGCAGCGGGCGCACACGCTTGCCGCCGTTCATCACGCTGTAGCGCATGGCTTCGTACAGCCGCGCCAGCTCAGGGCTCGGCGCATTGAACAGGGTTTCCAGGGCCGCGTTGACCCGGGCCTGGCTGGTCGCCGAATACGCTGCAATCATTCTGGCTGATCCGCGTCGAAGGGTTCCTCGGCCAACTCGCCATCACGTTCAAGCAGCACCTGAACCTTCTGCTCGGCCTGGGCCAGCGCCGCCTGGCAATCACGGGTCAGACCGATGCCTTGCTCGAAAGCCGTCAGCGAGTCTTCCAGCGACAATTCGCCGTTCTCCAGTCGCTCTACCAGCGTTTGCAGGTCAGCGAGGGATTGTTCGAAATCCAGTGCAGCTTTTTTGCGGGCCATGGCGGCTATTTCCGGTTGACGTTAAACCGGCGCGACACTAGCAGACATGGGGGTTATGGGCAAATTCACAGACGACGCACGCTCCTTGTAGGAGCTGCCGAAGGCTGCGATCTTTTGATTTTAAAAAAACAAAATCAAAAGATCGCAGCCTCCGGCAGCTCCTACAGTGTTGAGCCATCGGGATAGCTGATTTGATAGCGGGTGCTCCGTCCGCCACCGGGCAGACGTTGTAGACAGCCCTTCTCCAGCAACTCAGCCAGATGACGAGTCGCGGTAGCCTTTGAAACCTTAGCTACCGCCTGATATTGCGCCGCGCTGATCCCGTCCGCGAAACCTCGTTCACCACCCTCAAGCAAGCGGTTAAGGACCTTTATTTGTTCGGCAGACAGTCCGGACTCTCGATGCGCCTGCCAGAAACGCGCCTTGCCCAGCACCGATTCAATTCGCGCCATGGCCTGCTGCAAACTGCGCAGCAGGGTTTGCAGAAACCACTCCAGCCACTCGGTGATATCCAGCGTGGATTTCTGGCTGGTTTCCAGCACTCGATAATAGCCGGAGCGATCCTCAAGAATGCTCGCTGACATGGCGCAGAACCGGATCGCTTGCGCTTCACCTTGCGCCAGGGCCAGGTCGGTGATGGTTCGTGTGAGGCGGCCATTGCCATCGTCGAAGGGGTGCAGGGTGACGAACCAGAAATGCGCGATGCCTGCTCGCAGCAAGGGGTCGAGTCCGGCCTGATTACGGCTGGCTTCAAACCATGTGAGGAAGGTACCGAGTTGACGCTCAAGCCCAAGGCGAGGCGGTGCCTCAAAGTGAACAGTCGGCCGGTCAAGTCGCCCTGACACCACTTGCATGGGTTCGTCGCCGCGTAATCCGCCGACGCGGATTGTTCGACTGGCAAGGTCCCTGTCCTGCTCCGGAAACAGCCATTCATGCCAATCCAGCAAGCGCTCCAGCGTCAACGGCTCATCGAAGTGCTGAGTGGCATCCAGCATCAGCTGCGCCAGGCCTTCGCTGCGCTGGCTGACCTTCTCGCCATCGGCCAGCTCAAGCCCAAGTCGCCGCGCTAATGAAGAGCGAACCGAGCCGACGTTCAACTGCTCACCTTCGATCGCCGATGAGGTCACGATGTTTTGCAGCAACGCATCCAGCTCGCTTTGAGCATTCAAAGAACCACTGACTGAACGGGTCATGCCCATCAACCGGCCTTGCGCCTGAACGCACTCGCGCAGCACGTAGGCCAAATGCTCGGCCTGCCAATTGAAGTCAGGCCAATCAGGTTGTTGCCAGATCCAGTGAGGAGCCATGATTGCGGTGCTCTTGTGGGGTGTGAGCCGATTAGAAAGGCTATTCGGCTCATACAGTGAGCCGAATATGCAGCCTATTCGGCTCACCGTCCAGCCACCACCGTGATCGCTACCGCAAATCAGATGTATCCGATTGTTAATAAACCATCGAATAGCTACCCTTCAAGCCATCTACGACCCACCATTCACGGGTCTTTCTAACGAAACGCAGTTTTTGGATCTGTAACGCGCCGAGGATCAGGCGCAAGGTTTCGTTATGCATGGCAGGAGGCGTCACATGCGTTCATTTCTTTTATTGCTGACGGGGCTCGCCTGCGCGACCGCTGCCTGGGCCGAACCGACGGCTGAGCTGTCGGAGCCGGTCGGCGGCTGGCGCTATAACGGCCTGCTCGACCGCAGCGAAAACCCTCAAGTCGCCTATCCCACACCGCCCATCGACCGCGGCGTGCAACGCAATCGCACGATGATCGAAGGCCAGCTCAAGGCCATCGGCACGCAGCGCGGGCCGCACACCTTGGCGGTCAACGGCAATCCCCTGAATTTGTACACCGACGATGAAGGGCGGTTCGCCCGGCCGTATGCCTTTGGTGCGGGCTCCAATAGCGTCGAAGTGCGCAGTGCCGAGGGCAAGTCGCTCAAGCGCGTTCAATTCTATGAAGCCAACGACCTGCGCACACCGGCGCGGATTCGGGTGGTGCTGGGGTGGGACGATCCGAAGGCCGAACTCGACCTGCACATCATTACGCCCGACGGCCAGCATGCGTTTTTCGCCCACTCAGCGTTGACCAATGGCGGCGGCCTGGACCCGGATGGCGTCGATGGCCCCGGCCCGGAAATGTTCACCATGACCGCGCCGATGCACGGCACCTATCTGGTTTACGTGAACTATTGGGGCAACTTCGGCAGCGAAGGCTATAACTTCGATGAGGCCAGCAACCAGAACGAGGTCATCACCTCGCAGATCAACCTGGTCCTCAACGAAAACACCGTTGACGAAAAGCGCGAGACCTTCATCGTGCCGCTGCGCGCGATCGGTGACCTGTTGCTGGTCAAGACTTTCAACTATTGAACATCCCGCACCACGGGTGAATTGTGCTTTGTAAACATGAGCGTGAACATGAGTGATAACACTGTATCCCCGGCCGCCGACGCTTCTGCAGCCAAACCCTCCCGTCGCTGGCCGGCGCTGCTGGTCGGGTTGTGCCTGGTGGCGGTCGTGGCGGGTGGGTTGGGATGGTTCATGCACAAAACCAAAGCGCCACCTGCGCAGTTGGCCAGCGACAAACTGGGCATGAGCCGACCGGACGGTCTGCTCGAAACCCACTCCTTGAGCCAATTGCCCAAGGATTTGCTGGCGGTGCCGTTCCTCAAGGAAACCCTGACCGAAGATTTCGTCTTCTATTACGAAGCGCATGTCGATCGCCTCGGCTTGATCGGCAGCCTGCGGCGGATCATTTACGAACATGACCTGAAGTTGCAGGACAGCCTGATCGAGCAACTGTTCGATCAACCAGCAGACGTGGCGCTGTGGCGCGGGGCGGATGGTCGGCTCAAGGATTTCCTGTTGGTGATGGACCGCGGCGGTCTGGCCAAGGTGCTGGAGCCGCTGGCGAAAGTGGCGCTGGATGATTCGCAGCTGAGCAAGATCGGCGAAGTAAAAGTCGGCGCCGACGATGTGGCGCTTTATCAACTCACCTACAACGCCAGCAAAGCGCTGCTGTTCGCCTCCCATGGCGACAAACTGGTGGTGCTGTCCAACCCGGGCAAACTCTACGACCCGCAAAGCGGCTCAGCGGAAGAACCGGGCAGCGTTTCGACCAGCGCCATCGCCGCGTTGCTCAACGGCGACAAACTCTTCCCTGAAGCCTTCGGCTTGCAACCCCGCGCGCCGGAAGTGAAACAGCGCCTCTCGGTCAACGCCAGCGTTCTGGCCATGGGGTATCAGCGTTTCATCCCGAACTTCGCCGGCCTGCGCTTTGATATGGACGACAAGGGCTGGCACAGCTTCCTCGCCATGGACGAACTGGAGAACCAGCCGGACTTCGATTTCAAACCGATCTGGCAAGCCATGCCGATGGGCGCCAGCGCTTGCGTTGCTCTACCGCTCGCCGCTGAACAACAAAAGCCGCTGCTGGTGAAACTCGGCGCCGAAGAGAATGTGGCCCAGGCGTTGACCGAACACATGGCCGGTGCCGCCGGTCTGTGTTGGTACGCCGACTCGCGTCTGTACACGCCGCTACTGGTGGCGAGCCTGAACGACAAGGACAGCGCCAAGCTCGACGGTGACCTGGGCAATCTGTTCGGCTCGATGGTCGGCGCCTACGAAAGCAAGGTCGATGAACACGCGTTCCCGGTGATCGAGAAGCAGGAAGGTGACACCCACCAGTGGCAGCGTCAGGTCAGTTCCAACTTCGGTCCTTATGCGGCCAAGGAGGCCGAAGACCCGGACGCGATCACCGGCAAGGCTTTCATGAAAGTGAGCCTGGCACGCCACGGTTCAACACTGCTGTTCTCCCTTGACGACAAGCTCCTGGACAAAGCCCTCGGCACCCTCGACAAACGCTTCCCACCGATGGCCGACGTGGTGCCCAAAGACCTGCTGATGCCGGTCTACTTCGGTCCGGATTCCATGGCGCAACTGATGCAGCAGGAAACCCTCGACAGCCTGCCGCAGGACATGGAACCGGTGTTCTACAACGCCGCGCAAACGTACTTGATCCCGAAACTGCGCACGCTCGGCGGTTACGGCAAATATGCGCTGACCTTGCCCAAAGGCAGCGAGCCCGACGGTCACTGGCAATGGCTGCCGCTGGAATGGAAAGCCCTGTGACCGCGTTCATTCGAGGCCTTGGCCTGCTGGCGATGTTGCTGGGTAGCCGCGTATTCGCCAGTGACGCCGCGCTGCTGGATCCGCAGCAATCCCAGGTCTTCCGCGCCTGGTTCGTGCGCATCGCCCAAGAGCAACTGACCCAAGGCCCGAGCCCGCGCTGGTATCAGCAGGACTGCGCCGGGCTGGTACGGTTCGCCGCCAACGAGGCACTGAAAGTCCATGACGAAAAATGGCTGCGCAGCAACGGCCTGTCCAACCGCTATCTGCCACCCGAGCTGCAATTGAGCGAGGCGCAACGCGGTCTCGCCCAGCAATGGCAACAGGGCGGCGGCAAGGTCGGGCCCTACGTCAACGCAATCAAGCTGATCCAGTTCAACAGTCATCTGGTCGGCCGCGATCTGGCGCAAGCCCGGCCCGGCGACCTGATGTTTTTCGATCAGGGCGACGACCAGCACCTGATGATCTGGATGGGCCGCTACATCGCCTATCACACCGGCACCAGTACCCCGACTGACAACGGCATGCGATCCGCGAGCCTGCAGCAACTCATGACATGGAAGGACACCCGATGGATACCCGACGCAGCCAACCCCAACTTTATCGGCGTCTATCGACTGAACTTTCTCTCCCAATGATCGGTGCCCGCATGCTGCGTCTGTGCTCAAAACTGCCGTTGCTGTTGGCCTTGCTGGCGCCCTTGGCCACGGTCAACGCCGAAGACACCGTCGAGCCGAGCGGCTACACGCCGGTGGCCGGTGAAAGCTTTTTCCTGCTGGCCGACAGCAGTTTCGCCAGTGACGAACAAGCGATGGTGCGCCTTGAAGCGCCGGGCCGCGACTACCGCCGATTCCGCATGGAGCCTTACGGCGGCGCCGACATTCGCGTGTATCGCATTGATAAGCCGCTGGATTTCCTCAAACGTCAGAAGAACCTGCACCGCGTGGTCAGCGACGGCCAGTTCAAGGGCGAAGGCCTGTCGAACACCCTCGCGTACCTGTGGGATAACTGGTACCGCAAATCCCGTCGGGTGATGCAGCGGGCGTTTTCCTACGAGTCGCGTAAGCAAGTCACCGAGGAAGTACCGGAACTGAAGATGGGCACGGCGATCGCTGCGCCAACGCCTTACGACGCTCGGCCGCAATTCGCGTTGATTCCGGGCTTGCCAGTGGTCAGTCAGTTCCGTTATCCACTGTGGGAAGCCAAACCGATCCAGCCGCCTGCCGGCGTGAACCTGGCCGGTTCTTCCAGCGAGTTTGTCAGCGTCGCACCGGGCAATGTGTATATTCCGTTGGGTCATCTGAAGCCGGGTCTGTACCTGGTGGAAGCGTTGATCGGCAAGTACCGCGCGACCACCATGGTGTTCGTCTCCAATACCGTGGCGGTGAGCAAGATTGCCGGTGATGAACTGCTGGTGTGGGCCGCGCGCAAACACGAAGGCAGTTCGGTGCCGAAGGTGAATGTGCTGTGGACCGACGGCCTCGGCGTGATGAGCAGTGGCGCCACTGACGCCGACGGTTTGCTGCGTCTGAAACACGTCAGCCCCGAACGTTCGTTCGTGATCGGCGAGGACGAAGAGGGCGGGGTGTTTGTCTCCGAAAACTTCTATTACGACAGCGAAATCTACGACACCAAACTCTATGCGTTTACCGACCGACCGCTGTACCGGCCGGGGGATTGGGTGTCGCTGAAAATCGTCGGTCGCGAGTTCAAGAATGCGCGCGATTCGGTATTGCCGACCGCTGCCGACGTCAACGTGACCGTGCTCGATGCCACGGGCACCGCGCTGCAATCGCTGGCGCTGAAACTTGACGCCAAGGCCGGCACTCAAGGCCGTTTCCAGTTGCCGGACAACGCGGTGGCGGGCGGTTATGAAGTGCGTTTCAGCTACAGGGATCAGGCCTATAGCAGCGCCTTCCGTGTCGCCGAATACATCAAGCCGCACTTCGAGATTTCGCTGAACCTGGCCAAGCAGGATTACCGCACTGGCGAGCCGGTAAAAGGCAGTCTGGTGCTGCTGTACCCCGACGGTAAACCCGTGGCCAACGCGAAGCTGAGCCTGAGTCTGCGTGCCCAGCAACTGTCGATGGTCGACAACGAACTGCAATACCTCGGGCAATTCCCGGTAGAGCTGACCAGCACCGAACTGACCACTGACGCCAAGGGCAACGCGACCCTCGACCTGCCCGCCGCCGACAAACCGAGCCGTTACATGCTCACTGTGTTTGCCAGCGATGGCGCGGCGTATCGGGTCAAAACCACCAAGGAAATCCTCATCGACCGAGGTGCCGCGAGTTTCAGCCTGCACGCGCCACAGCGCTTCAGTGCGGTGGGCGACAAGGTTGCGTTCACTTACGCCAACGAAGGTGGCAGTGAACAAAGCAAAGCCGTTACGCCAAGCGGCTACAGCTGGGTGCGTCTGGAAGACCAAAGCACCGGTGAAGACAAACTCGCGGCAACCGATAAAGGCTTTACCTTTGTCTTCGACCGCCCGGGCACTTACAACCTGACGTTGAAGGATGATCACGGCCGCGTCGTCGGCGCCACCGGCCATTCGGTCACGGGCGAGGGCGTCAAAGCCGTGCCGGGCACCGTAGAAATCGTCCTCGACAAACCCGAGTACAAGGCCGGTGACGAAGCGTTGGCGTTGATCACTTTTCCTGAACCCGTCAGCGATGCATTGCTGTCGCTGGAGCGTGACAAGGTCGAGGCCACCGCGCTGCTGTCCAAGGGCGGCGACTGGCTGAAGATGGAAAAACTCAGCGACACCCAATACCGCGCGCGCATCCCGGTGAAGGACCATTTCGCCCCGAACCTGACGTTCTCCGTTCTCTATACCAAGGGCGGTCAGTACAGCTTCCAGAACGCCGGCATCAAGGTGGTGGCGCCGCAGATCGACGTGGCCATCGCCACCGATAAAGAGTCCTATCAGCCGGGCGATACGGTGTCGGTCGACCTTACCACTCAGTTCGCGGGCAAGCCGATTCCGGCGCACCTGACGGTCAGCGTGGTCGATGAAATGGTCTACGCGCTGCAACCGGAAGTGGCGCCGACCATCGACCAATTCTTCTATCACCCGCGCCGCAACAATGTGCGCACCAGCGCCAGTCTGTCGTTCATCAGCTACGACGTCGCGTTGCCGGGCAGCCCAGGCGCACCGGGTAAAGCCAACCGCAGTGAGCGGGGCGTGAAAGTGTTGGAGCGACCGCGTCGCGAAGACGTCGACACTGCCGCGTGGCAGCCGGAACTGATCACCGACGCCAACGGCAAAACCCGCTTCACCTTCAAGATGCCGGACTCGCTGACCCGCTGGCGCATCACCGCGCGAGCCATCGCAGATGACGGTCAGGTCGGACAGAAGAAGCAATTCGTGCGTTCGGAAAAACCGCTGTACCTGAAGTGGAGCGGCCCGACCAAGTTCCGCACCGGCGACAAGCCGGATCTTGGTGTATTTGCCTTCAGCCAGGCCGAGCAACCGGTCAAGGCTGAGTTGGTGATTCACGACGGCGGTTCAGATCAACGTGTGCCGGTGACGCTGAATAACGGCATCAACTACATCGCGCTGCCAGCGTTCGCGTTGGCCGGTGGCGAGTGGACAGCTGAACTGGTGCAGGACGGTAAAACCGCGGATGCACTGGCCGTGCGCCTGACCGCAACGGGCGAAGGTTGGCAAGTCACGCAAAGCCAAAGTATCGACGTGGCGACGGGTGATACGCCGTTGACCTTGCCCGCTGACGCGACGGACATTCGTCTGCGTCTGGATGACAGCCCGCAAGCACTGTTCCGTTCGGCACTCGATGATTTGCTGAGCTATCCGTACGGCGGCGTCGAGCAGACGGCCAGTCGTTTGCTGCCGTTGAGCATCGCGTATCCGACCTTGTCGTCGAATCCGCAGATCCGCGATCGCTTGCGTTTGATCATGCAAAACAGCCGCCTGCGCCTGGTACAAATGGCCGGGCCTTCCGCGAGTTTTACCTGGTGGGGCATGGACGGTGAACCGGACGCGTTCCTCACCGCGTACGCCTATTACGCCGACTGGCACGCCAGCAAAGCGCTGGAACTGAGCCTGCCGCCGGAGCATTGGCAGCGGGTGCTGGAGGTCTACGCCAAACAGGCGAAAAACACCCCTCTGTTGCAGCGCGCGCTGATTCTGTCGTTCGCTAAACAGATGCAATTGCCGGTGAACACCTTGCTCAGTGGTTTGATGGACGACCTGTCGAAAGCGGGAGAGGGCAATGCGGCGAACTTGATGGAGGACGGTGAAGACAGCATCGTCATGAGCGATCCGGATTCGGCGCTGGGTTTGGCTGCGGCGCGTGCGCTGACGGCCTCGTTGGCGCGTCAGTCCAAGGTGACGTTGCCGGATGCTTTCAACCGACAACTGGCCGACGCACAACAGCGTCTGGCCGTCAGCTCGCAGCCGTTTGCCGAAGCCTTGAACCTGTCGCTGCAAACCTTCGATCAGGCACACGCGCAAGCGCTGTTGCAGCGTCTGTTGCCACAACAATCAACCCTGGAACGTGCGTTGGCGCTGACCTGGTTGCAGCGCAGCATCGAACAAGCTTCGCCGACCATCGCACTGGTACCGGGTGAAGGCTGGAAGAAAGAACACGGTGATACCGGTGAGGTGTATTGGACGTGGCAGGGTGCTCCGCCCGTACCCGCCGTGTTGTCGCTGGCCGGGGCGCAAGAGCGTCCATTGCGGGCGGCGTTGAGCTTCCAGACCCAACAACCGCCGGTTGATCCGATGGCCGTGACCATCACCCGTCGCCTGTCGCGTCTGGTACCGGGTGACGAAGCGTTCACCTTCAAACTGGAAGCGGTCGGCACGCAGCCGTTATCCAGTGACAGCCTGTATCTGGATGAAGTGATCATCACCAGCAAAGCCGCCAAACCACTGCGTTACGGGATGATCGAAGTGCCGCTGCCACCGGGAGCCGATGTCGAGCGTACGACGTGGGGGATCAAACTCATGGGCAAGGCCGGCACCGAGCCGACCGCGCTGGAGAAGGCGCGCTTCGAACCGGGCCAGATGGCCTACGCCATTCCGGTGGACGCCTTGAGTGGCGAGTTGCGTGTGCGCCATCTGGTGCGCTTCTCGCAGAAAGGCCAGTTCAACCTGCCGCCGGTGCGTTTCACCCAGGTCTACGCGCCACAGCATCAGGCTCAGGAACAGAAACCGGCGCTTGGTCAGGTCACGGTCCACTGACATGCTGCGGCCTCTGGTCTGGTGGCTGATGTGTTTGATCCCTGCGCTGGCGACAGCGCAGGACGAGCCGCTGCGGCTGGGCTTCAAGGGCGAAATGATTTCCTTGAACCGGACTCAGGTGATCGCGCGCGAGCCGTTGCCTGCTGATTTGCAGGCGCCGTTGGGCAGTCTGTGGAAGTTGTTTGTCTACGGCTGGCTGGTGGATACCGGCGCGCGTGAGCCTGCTTACGAGTGTCATGGGCAGTCAAAAGAAGAAGTTTATTGCTGCACGGCGGGCGGCAAGATTGAACGCGATCAAGCGCTGGTGAAATCGTGTGGGTTGTATTTCGAGCCTGCGCGGTTGGGCATCGCTGGCGCTGAGTGGCGCAAATATTGGCAGGCGCGACAGGCGCCGGAGTGGCTGCTGGACTTGCCCTCGTTGAAGCCTTCCACGCGAGTGTCGGTGGTTGAATTGCTTAAGGTGTTAGCCGTGATGCCGGCGCAGGATCAGGCGCGACGGGTGTTGCTGGATGTGGTGCTGAACGCCGCTGACGGCAATGTCGTGGGCGAACTCGGTGGCCGGTTACGGGTGAAAACCTGGAGCTGGTTGGGCGATCAGGATCCGACTTCGCGCCAGGGTGGGTTCGCCGGTTGGACGGCGGATGGCACGCCGATCTGGGCCGGTGGGCGCGGGACCAGTCAAAGGGTCCTGCGCAATTACGGTGAGGCGTTGTCTTCTGTGTTGCCGGTTGATTGGCCTTCGGACGCGGGGCGTTGCGTTGAAGTCGACCTGTTTTCTCACTACCCGATTGGGCGTGTGCTGTCCGGTGATCGCGTTGTAGCGTCCGGTCCCTTACAAGGCGACTACCGCGTCGAATTCATCAACGGCAACCAACTCGATATCCACAGCGATGGCGAACTGTTTCTGTTGAAGGACACGCTGGTCGCTCGTCTGGATCGCGAAGAATACGTCGCCCGCGTCCTTCAGCGCGAAGCCAGACCCGAGCCCGTCGAAGCCGCCAAAGCGCTGGCCATTGCCATCCGCACCTACCTGCTGCAAAACGCCACCCGCCACGGCGATTGCCTGAGCATCGACGACAGCAGCAGCCGGCAACGCGTCGCCCCACGTCCAGCCACCATTGAGTCCCGCAATGTTGCGGCCTGGACCAGCGACCTGGTGTTGGCCGGCAGTACCGTCACCTACCACTCCGACCAACCCGGTCCGGACAAACTCTCCTGGCAGCAAGCCGTCGAACAAGCCAACGCCGGCCAGCGCTACGACGCCATCCTGCTCCACGCCTACCCCCGCGCCAGCCTCAGCCGCTGGGACAATCCCGTCGCCGCCTGCGAAGCACTCCCCGCTGCGCAAGACTGGCTACAAAACCAACGTCGCGGCTGGCGCCAACGCCTCGAAAGCGAAGTCGGCTACAACGAAGTCAGCACCTTCGCCGTCTGCCGGCTCTCTTTCGGCCACCCCTACGTCGACCGCGAACGCCAGCGCATCTACGTGCGCGGCGTGCTGTCGCTGCAAGACCGCCTCGACCTGACCCACGAATACCTGCACCTGGCCTTCGACGCACACCCCAACGGCCAGGATGAAACCTACATCGAAGGGCTCGCCCGCCACCTCTTGCTGGAATAGGCCATGAACGTCAGTTATCCACAGGTCTTCCTGTTCCTTTGCGCCTTTGGCGTGTTGCCGACGCTTTTTGCGGCGGATAGCGCCGTCAAACTGGACACCCCCGTCGGTGGCTGGCGCACGGGTGCGATTGAGGGTGAAGGCGAGAACTTCCGTCAGACCGTCAATTACCCGGCCTCATCAGTGAACACCCCGATGGGGCAAGCCAACACCGCGCGCATCACTGGCCAGATCAAAACCACCCCCAAGTCCACTGACCCCGGCCGATTGATCGTCAACGGCGTCAGCATGCCACTGAAGATCGATCCGGCTGGCCGCTTTGATCGACCGTTCTCGTTCCCCAATGGCAGCAACAGCGTCGAAGTCCGAAGCCCTGATGGTCAGCAGAGGCATCGCACGCAGTTCCTCAACGCCAGTGGCGGGGCTACCCCAGCCAAGTTGCGAGTGTTGTTGTCATGGGACAGCGACAACACAGACCTGGACTTGCACCTGATCACCCCCGATGGCGCGCACATCTGGTATGGCGATCGTGTTGCCCCCAATGGTGCGGCGCTGGATGTTGATGTGACGACGGGTTACGGCCCGGAAATCTTCGCCATGCCAGCGCCGATCAAAGGGCAGTATCTGGTGTATGTGAATTACTTCGGTGGCGGGTATCGCAGTGATGAGGAGGGGCAGGAGGATGCCGTTCAGCCGCTGACGACGGCGCAGGTGACGGTGATTACGGAGGAAGGGACGCCGAATGAGAAGATGGAGACTTTTCTGGTGCCGATGAGGGCGGTGGGGGAGTTGACGTTGGTTAAGGGGTTTAGTTATCCGTGAGGCGGTAATAGTGACAGCGGTGCTGTCACTATTAAATTGGGCAGTAGCGTGCGCCCGATTGGATGAAGGATGACGTTGAGTCAAAACGCAGACATTAAAAAGCCGGCTTGTGGCCGGCTTCTCGGGGACTGGCTTGGTTCATTTTTGGTAAACCGCGCCAGCCTTCAAAACGTACACCCGGATCTTGCGTCCGGCTGTGGGACTTGGCGAGAAAATCATCTGCCTTGTCGGTGCGATTCTCCGCCGCGGGGCGGGTCGATGCGCAAAATATGGGGCGCAGCATACTGATTTTTTTGGGAAATTCCCAGTCTGGTGTGCGTGTTGGAGCGATTGCGGTATGTGTAGCAGCTGCCGAAGGCTGCGTTCGGCTGCGCAGCGGCCGTAAACCCGGTATCCGCGGTAATCCTGAGATACCGTGGTGGATGGTTTCACGACTGCTCCGCAGCCGAACGCAGGCTTCGCCAGCTGCCACAAGGGTTGCGTAGTCATAGGAAGGGGACGGGTGGCCGGCGTTTGTTGAGGGTTGACCACCAGAACACCCAGCCCAATACCCTGATGTTCTGCTCTTCGATTTGCGGCGCTCTGAAGATCTCGTCCGGGTACTCGGCGCGGTTATGGCTGCGCAATCGCAGTGCATTTCCGGGCATCCGGTGCAGGTATTTGATCCGCAGCATGCCGTCATGTTCGATCGCGTAAATTTCCCCGTCAACAATCTGCGTCAGGCCGCGGTCGATGGCGACGGTTGAGCCGTCTTCGATTTTTTCGCCCATGCTGTTGCCGATCATGTAGGCGCAGATGGCATCTGTATGGTTGATTTCCAGGGAGTCCAGGTGGCTGCGGGGCAGGCGAATGGGTTGGCTGGTGTCTTCGATGACGTGGGTTTTGGTAGAGCCTGGAGTGGTGGCAGCTTCTTTGTAGAAGGCCAGCTCAACGTCGGTGGGTTCTATGACCGTGTAGATGCCGCGGATGGCCTGGGCGTCGAAGGTGTTGCCGGATTCGTCGAGCAGGCGCAGGTGTTTGGCGTCTTTCGGGCCTTCGGCGGTTTTCAGCCAGTCGCTGTTGACGGACAGTTTTCTGGCGACTTCTTCCATGTAGTAAGCGGGCACACCGCGGGTGTACCAGTTGTGGACGTTTTGCGGCGCCGTGTCCAGGAACTCGGCAAATCCTGTCGTCGTAATGTTCGCCGCTTTGAGGAGCGCTTTAAACCGTGGACCGCTAGTGTTCTTTTTCATAAACACGAGTCTACGGGCGCAGGGCGGGGGTTTGAATAAACAAACCGTTCAAAATTCGAGGGAAATTTACGACTGGATGTAAGACCTATTTGGCGAATTTTAAACAAGAAAAAACGAGTGCAGCCGGGAGGTAAACGGTCTGTTTAAAATCACTTTATAGGCGTCCACAAAAAACCCCGGATCAACCGGGGTTCTTTTCAAGCCGTCAGTGGCGCAAGGCCAATGGCGTCTCAGCCTTTATAGGCAGCAACCGACTTGGTGATCGCGTCGCGGGCGGCGTCTGCACCGGCCCAGCCTTCGATCTTCACCCATTTGCCTTTTTCGAGGTCTTTGTAGTTCGCGAAGAAGTGCTCGATCTGCTGAATCAGCAGCGGTGGCAGATCGGTGTATTCCTTCACGTCGACGTACAGCTGGGACAGCTTGTCGTGTGGAACTGCGATGACTTTGGCATCGCCGCCGCCGTCGTCGGTCATGTTCAGGATGCCGACCGGACGTGCGCGAATGACCGAACCAGGAGCAACCGGGTAAGGGGTCACGACCAGCACGTCGAGGGGGTCACCGTCGTCAGCCAGGGTGTTCGGGATGAAACCGTAGTTGGCCGGGTAGAACATCGGGGTGGCCATGAAACGGTCAACGAACAGGCAATCGCTGTCTTTGTCGATTTCGTATTTGATCGGCGCGTGGTTGGCCGGAATCTCGATCGCGACGTAGATGTCGTTCGGCAGGTCTTTGCCAGCCGGAATCTTGCTGTAGCTCATTGGGCGGTGCCCCCGTTAGTTGACCAAAAAACACTTGGCCGGATTGACCAAAAAGTGGCGGCGATTATAGGCATATTCCACCGCTGATGCCACGTACCAGAGGTCGTAGAGACCCAGGGGTCCTGTCTCACCGATACTGTTGCTTTTTGACGGCGTCCGTCGCGGCCACTCGTCAAAAGAGCAACAGTATCGGTGAGACAGGACACTAGTCGCGTGCCTGATAGACAGGGTCTTCGGCCAGAAGTTGCCGCAGTCGGGCCAGTGGGTCCTGCCGGTAAAACAGCTTCAGCTGCTCATAGACCTGTGGATAAGCCTCGTGCAGCAAATCCGGTGCGCTGAAGAAATATTCGCTGGTGACGGCGAAGAACTCCGCCGGGTTCTCGGCGGCGTAGGGGTCGATGGCGGTTTCGGCGTGCGGATGGCGGTCGAGGTGGCGGTTAAGGTCATCGTAGGCGTGTTGCATGACTTTCGCCCAGTCACTGACGCGCATGTCGGGGTGCAGCGGCGGCAGGCCGTTGGCGTCGCCGTTGAGCATGTCGAGCTTATGCGCGAGCTCGTGGATCACCAGGTTGTAGCCTTCCCAGCCACCGCTGGCCATTACGCCGGGCCAGGCGAGGATGATTGGGCCTTGCTGCCAGGCTTCACCGCTGTGTTCGCCATCCCATTCGTGCTCGACGCCACTGGCATCGCGATGGCGTTGAGGGCTGAGGAAGTCGTCGGGGTAGAGAACGATTTCGTGGAAGCCGTGATACCAGTTCAAATCGCCCAGGTTCAGCAGCGGCAACTGGGCTTGGGCGGCGAGCAGCAGGCATTGCTCCTGATGGAGTTCAACACCGGGCAAGGCGGTCAGGTGTTTGTCCTGGAGGAAAAGCACACTGGCTTCGCGCAACCATTGGTCTTCGGCCGCGCTGATACCGTCGAGAAAGCTCAGGTGATGGCGCACCCGTTGCCACATGTCGTCGGCAATCGGGTGTTTGGCCAGGATGCGTTGGCGACGCCAGGCGCTAAGGGACCACATCGCGAATCAGCGCGACTCGGCTTTGGGGTTCGAACCAGCCAAGCGGCTGCGGATGATGCCGATGATCATCGGTAACAGTGACAGCAGGATGATGCCGACGACCAGCAACGACAGGTTTTTCTTGATGAACGGTACGTTACCGAAGAAATAACCAAGGGTGACCAAGCCGCCGACCCAGAAGATCGTGCCGAGGACGCTGAAGGCAAAGAAGCGCGGGTAAGGCATTTTGCCGACGCCGGCGACGAACGGTGCAAAGGTGCGGATGATCGGCATGAAGCGCGCCAGGCTCACGGTTTTACCGCCATGCTTGTCATAGAAGTCGTGAGTTTGCTTCAGGTAGTCGCGGCGGAAGATTTTCGAGTCCGGATTGCTGAACAGCCGTTCGCCGGCCGTTCGTCCAACCAGGTAATTGGTGCTGTCGCCGAGGATCGCCGCCAGCATCAGCAAGCCACCCAGCAATACCGGGTCCATGCCGCCACCGGCCGCAACGGCGCCAGCAATAAACAGCAGGGAGTCGCCAGGCAGGAACGGCATCACCACCAGACCGGTTTCGCAGAAGATCACCAGAAACAGAATGGCGTAGATCCATGACCCGTAGTTGTTCACCAACAAGTCGAGGTAAACATCGAGATGCAGGATAAGGTCGAGCGGGTTGAAATCCATGGAAAGCACCTAGAGTGATGGCCCGACTCAGCAGACCTGTGCGGATGACTTCGTGAAAGCCTACAGATGGGTGTAGTTTTTCTTTCAAGCCGGAAAGGGCGGCATTATACGGGCTGAAAAGTGAAAAACGTGTCGAGTTTGTAGCGAGGAATGTCGAAGAGACCGGTGGTTGCAGGGACCTCTTTTGTGTAGGAGCGAGCTTGCTCGCGATGCACTTGAGAGCACCGCGGGGTGTCAGGCTTGGCGCGTTAGCGTTAACGACCATCGCGAGCGAGCTCGCTCCTACAAGGTATCCGGTGCGATCAGAGTTCGTCGCTGATTGGCAGTACGTAGTTCTTGAATTCGGTGTCTTCCTTGAATCCGATGGATTCGTAGGTTTTCTGCGCGACTTCGTTGTTGCTGCTGGTGGAAACGCGCATGCGCACGGCATTGGTTTCCTTGGCCATTTTCTTTGCGGTGCGGATCAGGTTGTCGGCCACCAACTGACGGCGTGCGTCTTCGGCGACGTAGATGTCGTTGAGAATCCACACGCGTTTAAGCGAAAGGGACGAGAAGCTCGGATACAACTGACAGAAACCCATCAGTTTGTTGGTGTCGTCATCGGCCAGGGCCAGGTAAATCACCGACTCCTTGCGCCGCAGGCGTTTCTCGAGGAACGCGCGGGACGAGTCCGGATACGGCAGGGAACCATAAAACTCGCGATATTTGACGAACAACGGGGTCAGCAGGTCCAGATGTTCGAGGGTCGCTTGAATAATCCGCATGGTAGGTCTCGTCTTGAAGTGGCTGTCTTCACGTGCTCTGACGGCAAACGTTTCTCACTGAGAGCCGTGCTTCGATCCTGCCTGAAGTGGGCCCGCAAAGGCAATGCAGAAACGGTTCACGTATTCGGCAGGCTCAGTAGGAAATTACCTTTCAGGTCCGCACCAACCTCTGACTCCAGCGTCTGAACCTGCGCTTCGTCCTTCAGGTTGACCCCCGACAACTGCCGTCGGCAGGCTTCACGCATCAAATACAGCAAACGATGTGCCGCCATGCCATAACTCAGGCCTTCGAGGCGTACATTCGAGATGCAGTTGCGATAAGCATCCGTCAACCCGATCTTGGGATTGTAGGTGAAATATAGCCCCAGGCTGTCGGGTGAGCTGAGGCCAGGGCGTTCGCCGATCAGGATCACCACCATCTTCGCGCCCAGTAATTCGCCAATTTCGTCGGCCACCGCGACGCGCCCCTGTTCCACCAGAATCACTGGAGACACAGACCAGCCTTCCGCTGAAACCTGCTCTTCCATCCGCGCCAGAAACGGCAGGGTATGGCGATGAACGGCCAGCGCCGACAAACCATCGGCGACAACGATCGCCAGATCCACCCCGCCAGGATGGGCCAACGCGTAATCGCGCAGGGTCTGCGCTGACGCTTCGCTCAACTTTCGCCCCAAATCGGGGCGCTGCAAATAGCTGTTTCGATCGATGGCCGCGCTATGCAGCAAGACACTCTCGCGCCCGCATTCGGTCAATTGCGAGCTCAGCCCCGCAGCGTCGAACGGCAAGTGCACCGCATCCCGCGCTTGAGCATGGGCGTACTGAAAATCCAGCTGCGCGCTGGTCGGCATGCTGGTACCGGTTCTACCGAGGGCGATCCGCGCCGGCGTCAGGCGACGCAGTTCCAGCAACGGGTTCTGTGGATCAACGGGCGGTTTATCCATTTCAACACTCATCCCAGTTGCGCCATCGCTTGGCGGAAAGCCGGCGGCAGGCTGTCGCCGAAGTGAATCTTGCCATCCGCTTGAGTGAAGATACCCATTTTCGCCAACCACTGTTCGAACTCCGGCGCAGGCTTGAGGCCCAGGGTTTGTCGGGCGTAGAGGGCGTCATGGAACGACGTCGTCTGGTAATTGAGCATGATGTCGTCGGAGCCGGGGATGCCCATGATGAAGTTGATCCCGGCCACGCCCAGCAGGGTCAGCAGGGTGTCCATGTCGTCCTGGTCGGCTTCGGCGTGGTTGGTGTAACAGATGTCGCAGCCCATCGGCACGCCCAAGAGCTTGCCGCAGAAGTGGTCTTCAAGGCCGGCGCGGATAATCTGTTTACCGTTGTAGAGGTATTCCGGACCGATGAATCCTACAACCGTGTTCACCAAAAACGGTTTGAAATGTCTCGCCACGGCGTAGGCGCGGGTTTCGCAGGTCTGTTGATCGATGCCGTGGTGAGCATTGGCTGACAGGGCACTGCCTTGGCCGGTCTCGAAATACATCAGGTTCTGGCCGAGCGTGCCGCGATTCAGGCTCAAACCCGCGTCGTAACCTTCCTGCAACAGGTTCAGGTTGATGCCGAAACTGGCGTTGGCCGCTTCGGTGCCGGCGATTGACTGGAACACCAGGTCCAACGGAACACCGCGATTCACGGCTTCAATGGACGTGGTGACGTGGGTCAAAACGCAGGCTTGAGTGGGAATTTCGTAGCGCTGGATGATCGAATCGAGCATTTCCAGCATGGCGCAGATCGAGGCGATGCTGTCGGTGGCCGGATTGATCCCGATCATCGCGTCGCCATTGCCATACAGCAGCCCGTCGAGAATGCTCGCGGCGATGCCGGCCGGTTCGTCGGTGGGGTGGTTGGGTTGCAGGCGGGTAGAGAGACGGCCGCGCAGGCCAAGGGTGCCGCGGAAATGGGTGATGACGCGGATTTTCTGCGCCACCAGCACCAGATCCTGCACGCGCATGATCTTCGACACGGCGGCGGCCATTTCCGGTATCAGGCCGGGGGCGAGGGCGCGCAGGCTCTGTTCGTCGGCGGCATCGCTGAGCAACCAGTCGCGGAATCCGCCGACGGTAAGGTGGCTGACGACCGCGAAGGCCTGTTTATCGTGAGTGTCGATGATCAGTCGGGTGACCTCATCGGCCTCGTAAGGAATCAGTACTTCCTGTAGGAAGTGGGTGAGCGGGATGTCAGCCAGGGCCATTTGCGCAGCCACTCGCTCGCCATCGTTGAGCGCAGCAACGCCCGCCAGGAAATCCCCGGAGCGCGCCGGGCTGGCCTTGGCCATGACGTCCTTGAGCGTGTCGAAGCGATAGGTCTGGGCGCCGACGGAATGGGCAAAGGTGGCCATGGGACGGTGTCCTCCTGATTAAATCAATACTTAACAACGCCGCTAATTCCTTGTAGGAGCGAGCTTGCTCGCGATGGTATGTCAGGCGACATCGATGTAACTGACCCACCATCGCGAGCAAGCTCGCTCCTACAGGGGAACTGCGTGCACTTCAAAATGGCAGGCGCCGGGCAACAAGCCCGGCACCGGTGCAATTAGATACCCGTAAGCATGGCATCAGCCGGCGCATCGAAGCGCTGCTTGGCGGTCAATTGGAAATACAAGTAACCGGCGGCCATGAAGCCCAGGAACACGCACCCGATCAGGGTGTTGAACCAGGCCATCGCCACCAGGCACACCACGGCCAGGAACAGTGCGATCCCCGGCACGATCGGGTAACCCGGCGCGCGGAAGGTGCGTTCCAGGTTCGGCTCGGTTTTACGCAGTTTGAACAGGCTCAGCATACTGATGATGTACATCACGATGGCGCCGAATACCGACATGGTGATCATCGCCGCCGTCAACGTCATGCCTTGCAGGTTGACCAGGCCATCGCTGTAGATCGCCGCGATGCCGATCACACCGCCGGCCAGGATGGCGCGGTGCGGGGTCTGGAAACGCGACAGTTTGGCCAGGCCGCGAGGCAAGTAGCCGGCTCGGGCCAGGGCAAAGAACTGGCGCGAGTAGCCGAGGATAATCCCGTGGAAGCTCGCCACCAGACCGAACAGACCGATCCAGACCAGCATGTGCATCCAGCTCGAGTTGTTGCCGACCACCGCTTTCATCGCCTGGGGCAGGGGATCGTTGATGTTTGCCAGTTGGCGCCAGTCGCCGACGCCGCCCGCCATCACCATCACGCCGATCGCGAGGAACACCAGGGTCAGGATGCCGCTGACGTACGCCTTGGGAATCGTGCGTTTCGGGTCCTTGGCTTCCTCGGCCGCCATCGCCGCGCCTTCAATGGCGAGGAAGAACCAGATCGCGAAGGGGATCGCCGCAAAGATCCCGGGAATCGAGGCGATGGTGAATTCGTTAGAGCCCGACCAGCCGTTGAGCACGAAGTTACTGAAGCTGAAGCCTGGCGCGACCACGCCCATGAACACCAGTAACTCGGCGACGGCCAGCACGGTGACCACCAACTCAAACGTCGCGGCGATGCTGACGCCGAGGATGTTCAGCGTCATGAACACGAAATAGGCGCCCACTGCCGCGATCTTCGGGTCCAGTTCCGGGTATTGCACGTTGAGATAGGCGCCAATGGCCATGGCGATGGCCGGTGGTGCAAAGACGAATTCGATCAGGGTCGCGATACCGGCGATCAGTCCGCCTTTCTCGCCAAAGGCTCGCCGGCTGTAGGCAAACGGCCCACCGGCGTGGGGAATGGCAGTCGTCAATTCGGTGAAGCTGAAGATGAAACAGGTGTACATCGTCGCCACCATCAAAGCGGTGACGAGGAATCCCAGCGTGCCTGCGGTGCCCCAGCCGTAACTCCAGCCGAAGTACTCGCCGGAAATCACCAGGCCGACGGCAATGCCCCATAAATGCAGGGTGCCGAGTGTGGGTTTGAGCTGTGTGGAAGAAGTCATAAGTCCTCGCTGTCGTTTTTTTTTGATCTTTTGGACTTTCGGGTACGGCGTTTACGTGTGGAGCGGGCACGCAAAGCCCGTGCCAGAGCGGCAGGGCGATGTTTTGATGTTGTCGATAAGGACGCCTTCGCGGGCAAGCCCGCTCCCACAGGGGGACGCGGTGCAAATGTGGGAGCGGGCTTGCTCGCGAAAGCTATATGCAGGGCGACACAGGAATACCTGCATCGCCCCCGATTTTTAGAAGAAGCCCAGCGGATTGATGTCGTAGCTCACCAGCAGGTTTTTGGTCTGCTGATAGTGGTCGAGCATCATTTTGTGGGTTTCACGACCGACGCCGGATTTTTTGTAGCCGCCGAACGCGGCGTGCGCCGGGTACAGGTGGTAGCAGTTGGTCCAGACACGACCGGCCTTGATGGCGCGGCCCATGCGATAGGCGCGGTTGATGTCGCGGGTCCAGAGGCCGGCGCCCAGGCCGAACTCGGTGTCGTTGGCGATGGCCAGGGCTTCGGCTTCGTCCTTGAAGGTGGTGATGCTCACCACCGGGCCAAAGATTTCTTCCTGGAACACACGCATTTTGTTGGTGCCCTTGAGCAGCGTCGGCTGGATGTAATACCCGGTCGCCAGGCTGCCCTCGAGTTTTTCGATTTTACCGCCGGTCAGCAGCTCGGCGCCTTCGCCCTTGGCGATTTCCAGGTACGAAAGGATTTTGTCGAATTGTTGCTCGGACGCCTGGGCGCCGACCATTGTGTCGGTGTCCAGTGGGTCGCCACGTTTGATCGACAGCACTTTCTTCATCACGACTTTCATGAAGTCGTCGTAGATCGACTCTTGCACCAATGCGCGGGATGGGCAGGTGCAGACTTCGCCCTGGTTGAAGAACGCCAGCACCAGGCCTTCAGCGGCTTTTTCGATGAAGGTTTCTTCGGCTTGCATGATGTCGGCGAAGAAGATGTTTGGCGACTTGCCACCCAGCTCCACGGTGGACGGAATGATGTTTTCGGCGGCGCATTTCATAATGTGCGAGCCGACCGGGGTCGAGCCGGTGAAGGCGATCTTGGCGATGCGTTTGCTGGTGGCCAGGGCCTCGCCGGCCTCTTTGCCATAGCCTTGCACCACGTTCAGTACGCCTGGCGGCAGCAGGTCGCCAATCAGCTCCATCAGCACGGTGATGCCCAGCGGGGTTTGTTCGGCAGGCTTGAGCACCACGCAGTTACCGGCAGCCAGTGCCGGGGCGAGTTTCCAGGCGGCCATCAGGATCGGGAAGTTCCACGGGATGATCTGCCCGACCACGCCCAGCGGTTCATGGATGTGATAGGCCACGGTGTTGCCGTCGATCTCGGCGGCGCTGCCTTCCTGGGCGCGGATGCAGCCGGCGAAGTAACGGAAATGGTCGGCGGCCAGCGGGATGTCGGCGTTGAGGGTTTCCCGCACGGCTTTGCCGTTGTCCCAGGATTCGGTGATCGCCAGCAGTTCCAGATTCTGCTCGATGCGGTCGGCGATTTTCAGCAGCACCAGCGAGCGCGCCTGGGCGGACGTGGCGCCCCAGGCATCGGCGGCCGCGTGGGCGGCGTCCAGGGCCTTGTCGATGTCTTCGGCCGTGGAGCGCGGGAATTCGGCAATCGGTTGGCCATTGACTGGCGAAGTATTGGTGAAGTACTGACCTTTAACAGGCGCGACGAACTCGCCGCCGATGTAATTACCGTATTTGCTCTTGAACGAAACGATAGCGCCTTCAGTACCGGGGTGAGCGTAACGCATGATATTTCTCCTTGGCTTTTGTACTTATAAAGATCGATGCGCAAACTGCCTGCGCGACGATCATGCTGCGTTAAAAACAGGTTCGGAATGCTCATGTAGGTTCCCTACACTCCGCTCCCTCGCCTGTTTTTGCCTTGCCTGATCGCCGCTCGGCGAGTTTTCGCACCGATCTTGCGGAGGCGCGCATGTGCGCTTGCTATAAGCGTAGAGCAAAGGTCGGGCCACTGCCTTGCAGGTCAGGCAAATCAAGGCCTTGCGCAGTTTTTGTCGGACAGGCGGACCCCGTTCGTGACGTTTTCGGTACAGCTCTCGTGACACTTTGTACCGTTTGTGGCACAGCCTGTGACTGGCCGGTCTTGCCAGCATTGCAATGCGCGTCAGGCTGGAGGATGCTCGGTGCTCTTCACACCTTTGATGGCTGCCGCATAACCCTGTAGGAGCTGCCGCAGGCTGCGATCTTTTGATCTTAAAAATCAAAATCAAAAGATCGCAGCCTTCGGCAGCTCCTACAGGGGCGGTGTAAACAGCTGGGGGAGAATAATAAGAAATGCACGACAACCATTTGAGTCGCCATGCCCAGCAAGTGTTGACCGTGACCCAGGGGAAATCCCACCTGCAGGGTCCCGGTAGCGATCCGTCCATCGCCCGTTCCTGGCTGCGTTGCCTTGAGGACTATCACCTCGACCCGACCCTGACCATGGCGCCGACGGTGCTTGAACATGGCCGCGTCCTGGAAAGCCGTGAACGCTTGCAGCAAGTGCTGCACATCGCCGGCAACGAAATGAGCAGCCTTCATCAGCAACTGTCCGGCGCCGGGCATGCGGTCCTGCTGACTGACGCCCGCGGGGTGATCCTCAATTGCGTCACCGCGCCTGCCGAACGCAAGATCTTCGAGCGCGCTGGTCTCTGGCTGGGCGCCGACTGGAGCGAGGCCTGCGAAGGCACCAACGGCATCGGCACCTGTTTGGTGGAGCGACAGTCGCTGACTATTCACCAGGACGAACACTTTCGCGGTCGCCATACCGGCCTGACCTGCTCGGCGAGCCCGGTATTCGACCCCCATGGCGAACTGTTGGCGGTGCTCGACGTGTCTTCGGCGCGTCACGAGGTCTCGCGGCAGAGTCAGTTCCACACCATGGCGCTGGTCAATCTGTCGGCGAAGATGATCGAGAGCTGCTATTTCCTGCGTTACTTCGACAATCAATGGTTGCTGCGTTTTCACTTGCAGGCCGAATCCGTGGGACTGTTCAGCGAAGGGCTGCTGGCGTTCGACGGGGAAGGGCGGATCAGTGCGGTCAACCAGAGCGCACTGAACCTGCTCGGGCATATTCGCGGGGGCTTGCTGGGCAAACCGGTGGAAATGTTTTTTGATTGTTCGCTGGACGAATTGCTCGGCCGTGCGAGTGTGAATGCCAACGCCAGTTGGCCGTTGCGAACCCGTGACGGTCGCAGCCTGTTTGCCGTGTTGCGGGGGCAGCCGCGCAGTATTCCGGTGCCGGTGGTTCAAAGTCCGGTGATTGCCGAGCGTGCGCGTCTGTCGGGCATCTGTATTGGCGATACCGCGTTGCAGGAAGACTTCCGCAAATCCCTGCGGGTCTTTGAGCGGGACGTACCGCTGTTGATCAATGGCGAAACCGGGTCCGGCAAAGAGGCCTTCGCCAAAGCCGTGCACCAGGCCAGCCAACGGGCCGAAAAAGCCTTCGTCGCGCTTAATTGCGCGGCCATTCCTGAAAGCCTGATCGAGAGCGAGCTGTTCGGCTATCGCGGCGGCAGCTTTACCGGTGCGCGCAAGGAAGGCATGCGTGGCAAGTTACAGCAGGCCGACGGCGGGACGTTGTTCCTCGATGAAATCGGCGACATGCCGCTGGCGCTGCAGACTCGGTTATTAAGGGTGCTGGAGGACCGTCAGGTGGTGCCGATTGGCGGTGAGCCGGAGTCGGTCAATGTGCGGATCATCAGCGCCACTCACCGCGATTTGCTGGAGCGGGTGGCGGACGGCAGCTTCCGCGAGGATTTGTATTACCGGCTCAATGGGTTGGAGGTTGCGTTGCCGGCATTGCGCGATCGTACGGACAAATCCCAGCTACTCGACTTCTTGCTGACCGAAGAGGCCGGCGGGGAATCGGTGCTGATCGACGCGCCGGCACGCCAGGCGTTGTTGGGTTATGCCTGGCCGGGGAATGTGCGGCAACTGCGCAATGTGCTGCGCACGTTGGCGGCGTTGTGTGAGGACGGACGGATTGGACTGGAGGATTTGCCCGCGATGATTCGTCAGGCTCGGCCATTGCACGCTGTGGCCGTAGAAGCGCAATCCGAGCATCCGCTGGATGATGCCGAGCGGCTGGCGTTGCTGAATGTGCTGGAGCAAACGCGTTGGCATATGACGCATACGGCCGAACAGTTGGGCGTCAGCCGCAATACGCTCTATAGAAAACTGCGTAAACACGGCATCGCCCGTTAGATGCACCAGATCCTGTAGGAGCGAGCTTGCTCGCGATGGGCTTGAGGACGCCACGGGGTGTCAGGCTTTCCGCGTAATCGTTAACGACCATCGCGAGCAAGCTCGCTCCTACAGGGGCGTGGTGGTTGATCTTCAAACACAAGGTGCGATTTCCCCCTTCCTACGCTAACCTGCGGCCATGTTTTACGAGGTCGACTATGCACATTCATATTCTTGGTATCTGCGGCACTTTCATGGGTTCGATGGCGGTTCTGGCCAAAGAGCTGGGCCATCACGTGACGGGCTCCGATGCCAACGTCTATCCGCCGATGAGCACCCAGCTTGAAGCGCAGGGCATTGAGTTGACCCAAGGCTACGATCCTTCACAACTCGACCCGGCACCGGATCTGGTGGTGATCGGCAATGCCATGTCCCGCGGCAACCCGGCGGTCGAATATGTGCTGAACAAAGGCCTGCCTTACGTCTCCGGCCCGCAATGGCTGGCGGATCACGTGCTGCAAGGTCGCTGGGTGCTGGCGGTCGCGGGTACTCACGGCAAAACAACCACCAGCAGCATGCTCGCCTGGGTGCTGGAACACGCGGGCATGAGCCCGGGTTTCCTGATCGGCGGTGTGCCGCAGAACTTCTCGGTGTCGGCTCGCCTGGGTGACACACCGTTCTTCGTTATCGAAGCCGACGAATACGACAGCGCCTTCTTCGACAAGCGTTCCAAGTTCGTTCACTACCGCCCGCGCACGGCGATCCTGAACAACCTGGAATACGATCACGCCGACATCTTCCCCGATCTGCCAGCCATCGAGCGGCAGTTCCACCATTTGGTGCGGACCATCCCGAGTGAAGGCCTGGTGATCCATCCGACAACCGAGCCGGCCTTGCAACGCGTCATCGAAATGGGCTGCTGGACCCCGGTGCAAACCACGGGTGCCGGTGGTCAGTGGCAGGTCAAGTTGCTGAGCGAAGACGGTTCGAAGTTCGAGGTGATGTTCGAAGGTGTGGCTCAAGGCGTGGTCGAGTGGGACATGACGGGTCAGCACAACGTCGCGAACGCCCTGGCCACGTTAGCGGCGGCACGCCACGTCGGTGTGGTGCCATCGATGGGCATCGCCGCACTGAGCGCTTTCAAAAGCGTGAAGCGGCGCATGGAGAAAGTCGCGGAAGTGGGTGGCATCACCATTTATGACGACTTTGCTCACCACCCGACCGCCATCGCCACGACGCTCGACGGTTTGCGCAAGCGTATCGGCGACGCGCCATTGATCGCGATCATCGAACCGCGCTCCAACTCGATGAAGCTCGGTGCCCACCGCGACGGCTTGCCGGAAAGCGTGGTCGATGCCGATCAGGTGATCTGGTATGCGCCGGCCAACCTCGGCTGGGACCTGGCCAGCACCGCCGCGCTGTGCACCGTGCCGTCGATCGTCAGTGACTCACTGGAAGGCATCATCGAACGCGTGAAGAGTCAGGCTCAGCCCGGCACTCACGTGGTGATCATGAGCAACGGCGGCTTCGGCGGCCTGCACGGCAAACTCGCCGAGGCGCTGCGATGAACAACGGCCCGGAACGCATCACGCTGGCGATGACCGGCGCTTCAGGCGCCCAGTACGGTTTGCGCCTGCTCGACTGCCTGGTACGTGAAGACCGCGAAGTGCACTTTCTGATTTCCAAGGCCGCGCAACTGGTGATGGCCACCGAGACGGACGTGACGCTGCCGCCCAAGCCGCAGACGATGCAAGCCTTCCTCACCGAATACACCGGCGCTGCCGCCGGGCAGATTCGGGTGTACGGCAAGGAAGACTGGATGTCGCCGGTGGCCTCTGGGTCCGGCTCGCCGGCGGCGATGGTGGTGGTGCCGTGTTCCACCGGGACCTTGTCGGCCATTGCGACCGGTGCCTGCAACAACCTGATCGAGCGTGCCGCTGACGTCACCCTGAAGGAGCGCCGCCAGTTGATCCTGGTGCCGCGTGAGGCGCCGTATTCGAGCATTCATCTGGAGAATATGCTCAAGTTGTCGAACATGGGCGTGACGATCTTGCCGGCCTCGCCGGGCTTCTATCATCAGCCGCAAACCATCGATGACCTGATTGATTTCGTCGTGGCGCGCATTCTCAACGTGCTGAACATTCCCCAAGACATGCTGCCACGCTGGGGTGAGCATCATCTGACCAGCGATGAATAAGCTGCTGACGATGGTGCTGGTGTTGCAACTGGCGGGGTGCGCCACGGCGCGCACGCTCGATGCGGCCAAACCCGGGGCGCCGGTGGTGTATTCAGGCACTCGGCTGGATTTGTACGCGATGAACGGCGGCTGCTGCGCCAAGGACCGTTTCGGTGCAGAAGCGCCGAGCTATCCTGGCGTCGACCTGCCGGCCAGCGCGTTGCTCGACACGTTGCTGTTGCCGTTGTCGGTGCTCACCGTGATCGGGGTCAGTTTTCAGGCGACCGGCGGGTTGTAAAAAAGCAAAAGATCGCAGCCTTCGGCAGCTCCTACAGGATGAACATATATCCCATGTAGGAGCTGCCGCAGGCTGCGATCTTTTGATCTTACTTGCCTAACTTGCGCAGCTCATCCGACTCAATCACCCGCACCCCATCCTGCTCTTCCAGCGCCAGCCGCCACATGGCGCGGGCCAGTTGGCAGGCTTCGATGCCGCGGAATTTACCGGGAATCAAACGGGACAGTGGCCCAGCGAATTGCTCCGCCAGGCGGGGTTCTGCGCGGTCACCCAACAGCAGGGAAGGTCGGCAAATGGTCAGTTGCGGCCAGTCCTGCGCGCGCAATGCCTGTTCCATTTCGCCTTTGACCCGGTTGTAGAAAATCGTCGATTTCGGATCAGCCCCCAGGGCGCTGATCACGATCAGGTGCCGTGCGCCCATTTCGCGGGCGCGCTTGGCGAACGCCACCACCATGTCCAGGTCCACGGCGCGAAACGCCTGTTCCGAGCCGGCTTGCTTGATGGTGGTGCCGAGGCAGCAATAGGCGATGTCGACGCGACCGTTCAGTTGCTGCAAAAACACCGCCGGGTCACCGACCGGGTTTTCAAGGTGGGGATGCTCCGCCAGTGGCCGGCGTGAGGGCGCCAATACCCGTGTGATCGTTGGCTCATTGAGCAGGCGATCAAGCAGATGTTCACCGGTCAATCCGGTAGCTCCGGCAAGCAATACGTGCTGAGGCGTCAAGTACATAGTGTTTCCCCCTTGATACTGTCAGCTTAGTTGTTCTTTGCATCCTTGCTGTCAATGGAGACACTTTGCAGTGCTTTTCGTGCTTGCTGTTTGCGTAGCAGCTGCCAGTGAGACAGGACAGTTTTCGGCGCCCAGATCTGTGGCTCCGAGGCTTCGAAGCTGTCCGCCAGCTCGCGCTCGGCGACGGTGGCCTTGGCCAGTTTGAAGGCTTGTTCCAGATCGTCGGTCTGGTTCAAAGCCTGGGCGAACAGGGCGTCGCCGAAGTAGGTGAAGTTGGCTTCTTCCGAACAGCCGAAGGACACTCGGTCGGCGCGCGAGGCGGTCATGATCAGGGTGCGCTCGTCCTTGAGGGCCGGGATGAAGCCGCCGGAATAGCAGGACGAAATCACCACGATCTTGTCGCGGTTTTTCAGGGGGGCGAGGACGGCGGCGAGTTCATCGGCCGGCAGGTCGGACAGTTCCATGCGGGGTTGGTCGAGCACCAGTTCGTGTTCGCTGGTGCCGTGACTGGTCAGGTAGATGAAGATCAAATCTTCCGGGCCACTGCGTTCAGCCAGGGTCTGGACGGCGCGGCGCAGGTTTTCCCGGGTGGCCATGGGCCGGTCGACAAGGTGGTCGCGATGGTTCACCAGGCGGATCTGGCCAAACGCGCCGAAGCGGCTGGCGAGCATGTTGCTGACGTAATCGGATTCACGCAAAAACACGCTCTGCTTGCCGTCACCGCCGAGGGTCAAGGTGTACAGCTCCACCGCTGGGGTCGAGGCCGGCACGTTGAACAGTGCATCGTCGAGCAAGCGGCCCTGGGCCAGCAAGCCGAGTTCGAGTGAGTCGGGCAGCAACTTGCCATCGGCATCACGTACGCGCTGGCCATTGATCCACGTACCGCTTTGCACGGTGCCGTCAGTCAGAACCAGGGTGCCACGACCGGAATAGCTGTCACTGTCGAATTGGCCGATGTAGAAACTGCCGTCCGGCAGGTTCAAGCGGCCCTGGCCGGAAAAGCGCCAGTCACTGAACTGGCCTACGTAATGGCTGCCATCGGCGCCAATCAGTTCGCCCTTGCCGTTCAGCGACCCTTCCTTGAACTGGCCCAGCCAGACATCGCCATCGGCGTTCTCGTAGCGGCCCTTGCCGTGCAATTGATTGTTCTTGAAGTCGCCGACATAAATGTCGCCATCGGCGCTGTTGAACGTGCCATTGCCCTCCAGCTGACCGTTGACGAACGTCCCGGTGAACTGATTGCCACTGGCGTCGCCGCGCTGACCTTCGCCATTGGGTTTGCCGTGGGTGAACTGGCCCTGATAGGTGCTGCCGTCGTCGAGTTCGAGACGACCCAGCCCTGAATATTGATCGGCTTTGAATTCGCCGCGGTAGGTCATGCCGTTTTCTTTGAGGGTGCCTTCACCGTCGCGTCGACCGAGTTTGAAACCGCCGGTGTAGCTGCTTCCGGCCGTCGTCAACACGCCTTGCCCGTCGAACAGGCCCTGATTGAACTGGCCGCGATAGACCTCGCCGTTGCTGCCGTGCCATTCGCCCTGGCCATGCCATTGGCCCTTGTCGAAGGCGCCGGCGTACCAACTGCCGTTCGGGTAATCGATACGGCCCTGGCCTTGCAGCAATCCGTCGACCAGGCCACCGCGATAGCGTCCGCCATCCGGCAGGCGGGCATCGGGGGACAACAGCGATTCGCCGTCGCCGCACGCGGTGAGTAATAGGGTCAGAGCGAGGAGTGCAAGTGGGCGCATAGCGGGATCCGGGCAATTAGGCGACCGAGTATGCCGCAGCTATGTGTCCTTAATATAGAGAGGAACATAGAGAGACGGCGCGAAACAGCATGAGCTGCTTCGCATCCGGGAGGTTTTACACGAAGCAGAGGGACAGAGGTTCGGCGATGTACGCCGGTTTTTCCGATCCTTCGATCTCAAGCGTGGCGGTGGCTTTGAGCAGCCATTGACCGGGTTTTTTCTCGTTGACATCGGTCAGGTCGACCTTGAGCCGCACTTTCGAGTTGACCTTGACGGGCTGAATGAATCGCACGCTGTCGAGGCCGTAGTTGACCACCATCTTCAGGCCTTCAGGCAGGACGAGGATGTCTTCCATCAGTTTGGGGATTAGTGACAGCGACAGGAAACCGTGGGCAATGGTGCTGCCAAATGGCGTTTGCGCGGCTTTGACCGGGTCGACGTGGATGAACTGATAGTCACCAGTGGCTTCGGCGAACAGGTTGATGCGCTCCTGATCGATGGTAAGCCATTCGGAACATCCAAGTTCCTTGCCGACATAATCTTTGAGCTCTGCAACGGGGACATAGGGCATTGAGACTCTCCTTGGGTTCATCATTTTTTTAGTTTAGGTGGGGGGATTTGACCTCCCGGATTACCACTTTAGATCAACATGGCAAACGGCTCAGGTCAACTGACCATGCTGATGGCGAATGCCGGTCTATAGCGTTGGCATGCTTATAATGCAGGCGCGAATTTGCGGGAGAGGACGGATGTTGTTACGTGGCCTGACCTGGCTGGTGCTGTTTCAATTGCTGGGCACCGCCATCAATCATTTGTTTTTGCCGGTACTGCCGGGGCCGATCATCGGCCTGCTGTTGTTACTGGTGTACCTGATCAGCCGTGGTCAGGTCGGCGAACCGCTGAACCTGGCAGCCAGTAGCCTGCTGCGTTACCTGCCGTTGTTGCTAGTGCCGCCGGCCGTGGGCGTGATGGTGTATGCCAAAGACATTGCCGCGGATTTCTGGGCGATTGTGGGCGCGCTGGTGTTGTCGTTGGTGCTGTCCCTGTCGTTTGTTGGCGTGCTGATGCAGCGCCTGATCAAACGACACGCTCATCCTGAGGACAGCCAATGATCTTCGACTGGCACGGCGCCTGGGCGTCAGTGATTCATCATCCGTTGTTCGGTATCGGCATTACCCTGGGCGCTTATCAGCTTGTGCTGGCGGCGTTCGAGAAAACCCGCTGGGTGTTTCTCCAGCCAGTGCTGGTGTCCATGCTGCTGGTGATCGGTGTGTTGGTGGGTTGTGGCCTGACCTATGCCGAGTACCGCAAAAGCACCGAGATTCTCAGCATCTTGCTCGGTCCAGCCACGGTGGCGCTGGCGGTGCCGCTATACCTTAACCTGCGACGGATTCGGCAGTTGTTCTGGCCGATATTTACTACGCTGGTGATAGGCGGTGTGGTTGCCACCGGCATGGGTGTGTTGCTGGGGTGGTCGTTCGGTGCCGAGCATATGATCCTGATGACCATGGCGCCGAAGTCAGTGACGTCGCCGATCGCCATGTTGGTGGCCGAGCAAATTGGTGGCGTTGCGGCGCTGGCGGCGGTATTTGTGTTGATCACTGGCGTGATCGGGGCGATCTTCGGTCCGAGTCTGTTGAATCGGCTCGGTGTCCACAGTCCCGAGGCGCGCGGCATGGCCCTGGGCATGACTGCCCACGCGGTCGGGACGTCGGTAGCCTTGCAGGAAAGTGAAGAGTGTGGCGCCTTTGCGGCGCTGGCGATGAGTCTGATGGGCGTGGCCACGGCGGTGTTCCTGCCGTTGGCGGTGTCGATGGTGGTGTAAGGAAATGTCTATGAGCTTGCCGCTTTTCCCGCTGAACACAGTGCTGTTTCCTGGCTGCATCCTCGATTTGCAGATCTTCGAGGCGCGCTACCTGGACATGATCAGTCGCTGCATGAAACAGGGCGGCGGCTTCGGCGTGGTGTGCATCCTCGACGGCGAAGAAGTCGGCATCGCCCCGGCGGGTTATGCGCTGGTCGGGTGCGAAGCACTGATCACCGATTTCAAGCAGCAGGAGAATGGCTTGCTGGGGATTCGTGTCCAGGGCGGTCGGCGTTTCCACGTATTGAGTGCCGAGGTTCAGCGCGACCATTTAACCCTCGCCGAGGTCGAGTGGCTGGAGGACGAACCCGAGCAACCTTTGCAGGACGAGGACGCCGATCTGGTGGCCTTGCTCAAGGCCTTGGCCGAACACCCGATGGTCGAGGCGCTGAACATGGGCACCGAAGCGACCGGACAACAATCGCTGGCCAACCAACTGGCGTACCTGTTGCCATTTGCCGAAGTGGACAAGATCGACTTGCTGCAACTCGATGATCCGCAGCAGCGACTGGATGCGATACAGGCGTTGCTGGACGAGTTGCAGGGTGAGTTGTTTGCCTGACGAACGCTAAAGATCGCAGCCACCTGTAGGAGCGAGCTTGCTCCGGGCGGCGTTCCGACGAAGGACGTTAACGATAACGCGTTCGTCCTGAATGAACGCGTTGCTCTCAAGTCATTCGTCGGAACGCCGCCCGGAGCAAGCTCGCTCCTACAGGTGGCTGCGATCTTTTGATCTTCAGTAGGCGTATCTCAACATCGCATGCGGCAAATGTCGCAGAGCAAAAAAGCCAAACAACGCCACCAGCGCCGGCAATACCAACCACCAGACCTTGGGTGGCATGGCATTAAGCGGCGTCTGACGCTGACTCAGCCAGAGGCTCGCAGCACAGACACATGCCGCCAACATCGCGCCGGCCAGCACATCCGTCGGCCAATGCGCGCCCAGGTAAACCCGCGACAGGGCAATCGACAGTGCCGGCAAGCAACCCAGCAGCAGCCAGGTCAGGCGCATCCGTGGCGGTTGTCCGCGGCCGGCGAGTACGGCGAGCGTCAGAAACAGTGCGAAGGAACCGGAAGCGTGGCCGCTGGGCATGCTGTAGCTGGCCAGCGGATCACTTAGCACTTCCGGGCGCAGGCGGGCAAAAAAATGCTTGGTCGCGGTATTGGCCAGCGCCGTGCAGAGCAGGGTGCTGCCGGCGAAAATCGCCTGCCGCCATTGCCGCATGAGCAACAGCAAGCCGGTCAGCAGGGCGCTGAACATCAGCATGTTGCGAAACTCACCGATCAGCGTGAGAACAACGGCCACTTCATCGAGCATCGGGCTGCGGTGTTCCTGTACCAAGGTCATCACGCCCTGGTCCAGGGCGGTTAAATGGGGATAGCCGATAAACAATCCCGCCAGAATCAGAAAGCTCATGCCGGTAATCAGCATTGTCGCTTTGCGATGACGGCGCAGGCTGCTGGTGACGCTCAAACCCACCATGACGGCAATGCTGCCCACGACAATCCCGGCTTGCGGCCAGAAACCCTCCGGCAACGGCAAGCGAATCGCCGCGCCCGTGGCCCAGCCCGGTAGCAGGTAGGCAACGCTCCAGCCCGCAGCGGCCAGCAGGCTGACGGCGGCGAACCGCGCAAAGGGCATGTCGAACATCCCGGCGACCATCGGCAACATCGGGCGCAACGGACCGATGAAACGCCCGACCAGCAAACTGGCGATACCGTAGCGCTGGAAATACGCTTCGGCGCCGGCGATCCATTCCGGGTGATGACGTAGGCCGGGCAGGCGTCGGATGTTCTGATGGAAATGCCGGCCGATGAAGTAGGACACGACATCGCCCAGTATGCCGGCGACGAACCCGAGCAACAGCGTCTCGCTCAATGACAGCGCACCACTGCCGGCCAGTACTGCCACGGCGAACAGCAGCACCGTGCCGGGCACGATCAACCCGGCAATTGCCAGGCACTCCACGAAGGCCACGATGAACACTGCCGCTGCCAGCCATTGCGGGTTGACCGTCAACCAACCGGTCACGCTATCGAGCCATGGGCCCATAAATACAACTCCATTGAATGTTCAAGGACGAACGCGATCTCAAAACATCGAAGATCCCCCCTGTAGGAGCGAGCTTGCTCGCGATGGTGGGTCAGCTACATGGATTTGGCTGACCCACCATCGCGAGCAAGCTCGCTCCTACAGGGGCTGTGTTCACAGCAAAAAATAATCGCGACCTTCGACCTGCCCCCGTCGCAGCGGGTTCCGCGTGCAATAGGGCCCGTAAGCCGCATCGACAAAGCGGTACATCAAATGCTCATCGCGCCCATGGGGAATGCCCAGTCGCGTGGTCTGGATGATGTGGGCGGGCGACGAACCGACATCTTCCACCAGCAGGACTTCGTGATCAAAACGCTTGGCGTCCCAAACCGGCACCTTCAACCCCAGCGCTTTGCAGAGCAACGTCTGACCCGCACAGAGTTTTTGTGACGGACGAGGGCGGCCTTGGGCATCAGGATTGTTCAACAGCATCTGCGCCAGGCTGGCCGGCCCGCTCAATTCATCGACCCACGGATAAGCGGATTTGATCAAAACCGCATTGCCCGCGCCTTGAGCGCTGAAGTTCAGTGAGTCGCCACCCCGGGCGTAATACATATAAATGTGCCCGCCATCCAGAAACAAAGCCTTACGCTTTTCTGTGTAGCCGAGGGAGGCGTGGCTGCCTTTTTCTTCACAGTAATACGCTTCGGTCTCGATGATTCGCGCGCTGAGCCATAGGTCTGCGACCCGGTGGCGGATGACTTTGCCGAGTAAATCACGCGCCAGTGTTTGAGCATCTCGGTCAAAAAACGCGTCCGCAAGTCCCTTGGGCAGGCAAGTAGCGGACGCAGGAACAGTCAGGTTAGTCATGATGAACGAGGTTTATCAGGGCTGATTGAGCGGTGATGATAACAATTTGCGGCTTAATCACGGCTGAACGTCGGCAAATTGCCTTCCATTTCGACCATCCGCCCGTCACCGCTGTTAGTCAGGGGACGCGACAGCTATAATCTGCCGCTTTACTCTTTACCAAGACCTTAGCAAAGACCATCACAGACCATGACTGAGTCCGTTCTTGACTACATGACCCGATTGGGTCGCGCTGCCCGCGAGGCTTCTCGCGTCATTGGCCGTGCCAGCACTGCGCAAAAAAACCGCGCGTTGCAGGCGGCTGCCAATGCGCTGGACGCTGCACGCGCCGAGTTGACGGCCGCCAATGAGCTGGACCTCGCGGCGGGACGCGCCAATGGTCTGGAACCTGCCTTGCTGGAACGTCTGGCGCTGACTCCGGCCCGTATCGACGGCATGATCGTGGGGCTGCGTCAGGTCGCGGCATTGCCAGACCCGGTGGGCGCAATCCGCGACATGAGCTACCGGCCGTCGGGGATTCAGGTCGGCAAGATGCGCGTACCGTTGGGTGTGATCGGGATCATTTACGAATCGCGGCCGAACGTGACCATTGATGCGGCCAGCCTGTGCCTGAAGTCGGGTAACGCGACCATCTTGCGTGGCGGTTCCGAGGCGATTCATTCCAACCGTGCCATTGCCGCCTGTATCCAGCGCGGTCTGGCCGAGGCCGGTTTGCCGGCCGCCGTGGTGCAAGTGGTCGAAACCACTGATCGCGCAGCCGTTGGCGCGCTGATCACCATGCCTGAGTACGTCGACGTCATCGTGCCCCGTGGCGGCCGTGGCTTGATCGAACGGGTCAGCCGCGACGCCCGCGTGCCAGTGATCAAGCACCTGGACGGCATTTGCCACGTTTACGTCAGTGCCCACGCCGATCTGCCGAAAGCCCAGCGCATCGCGTTCAACGCCAAGACCTACCGTTATGGCATCTGCGGTGCCATGGAAACCTTGTTGGTGGATCAATCGGTGGCCAAGGATTTCCTGCCGTCGATGGCGGCACAGTTCCGTGAAAAGGGCGTCGAGCTGCGCGGTTGTGAGCGTACCCGCGCGATCATCGATGCCGCAGTGGCCACTGAAGAAGACTGGAGCACTGAGTACCTGGCGCCGATCCTCTCGATCAAAGTCGTCGACGGGCTGGACCAGGCCATCGAACACATCAACACCTATGGCTCCCATCACACGGATTCGATTGTCAGCGAACACCAGGGCGACACCCGGCGTTTTGTGGCTGAAGTCGATTCATCGTCAGTGATGATCAACACGCCGACGTGTTTCGCCGATGGCTTCGAATACGGATTGGGTGCCGAGATTGGCATTTCTACTGATAAGCTGCACGCCCGCGGCCCGGTGGGTCTCGAAGGTCTGACCTGCGAGAAGTACATCGTGGTCGGTGATGGCCAGTTGCGCGGTCAGGAGTCGGTCTGACTTGGGCGACTTAGACCCGTCAGCCCCAGTGACCGCCAGCGAGCAGCAACCCCGCCGCATTGGCGTGCTGGGCGGAACCTTCGATCCGGTGCACATCGGCCATTTGCGCGGTGCGCTGGAAGTCGCCGAATCGCTGGCGCTCGATGAGCTGCGCCTGACACCCAGTGCCAGGCCGCCCCATCGGGATACGCCGCAGGTGTCGGCCAAAGACCGGCTGGCGATGGTCGAGTGTGCGGTGGCCGGCGTGGCACCGTTGGTGGTGGACGCTCGCGAATTGCAGCGGGACAAGCCGTCCTACACCCTCGACACCCTGGAACTGATGCGCGCCGAACTGGCCGCGCAAGACCAGGTTTTTCTACTTTTGGGCTGGGACGCATTTTGCGGCCTGCCCACTTGGCACCGCTGGGAAGAGTTGCTCCAGCATTGCCACATCCTGGTGCTGCAACGCCCGGATGCCGACAGCGAACCGCCGGATGCCTTGCGCAATCTGTTGGCGGCGCGCTCGGTGAGCGACCCGCTGGCCCTCAAAGGGCCGAGTGGACAGATTGCATTCGTCTGGCAGACGCCGCTCGCGGTATCCGCCACCCAGATCCGTCAACTGCTGGCCAGCGGTAAGTCGGTACGTTTCCTGGTGCCCGACGCGGTCCTGGCCTACATCGATGCGCACGGACTTTACCGTGCGTCGAACTGAAAAAGGGCGCGCTTCAAAGCACGAAATGACGTGTATTGAAGCGCCCGAACATACGAGCAAAACGAGTTTTATATGACGAACAAAGACGTAACTAAAGTAAAGCGCAAAGGCACGTTCAAGAGCGCCCCGCTGCCTGAGCCGGTTCTCAGCACCGAGCCCCTGAAGGGTGATGAGCTGGTCAAGGTTGCCGTAGCCGCCCTGGAAGACGTAAAAGGCCAGGACATCCAGGTGATCGACGTTCGTGAAAAGCAGAGCATCACGGACTACATGATCATCGCCACCGGTACCTCCAACCGCCAGATCGGCGCGATGCTGGACAAGGTTCGCGAAGCCGTCAAAGCCCTGGGCGTCAAGCCGCTGGGTGAAGAAGGCAAGGGCGACAGCGATTGGGTGCTGCTGGACATGGATGATGTCATCGTCCACATGATGACCGCCTCGGCTCGTCAGTTTTACGACCTGGAGCGTCTGTGGTCCGGTGCAGAACAGAGCCGTGCTCTGAACGCGGCTCACCACAGCCCGGAAAACACCCATGAGCACTTCATCAAGCTCAACAAAGACCAGCAATAAGGGACCGCTGTGCGACTGCGACTGATCGCCGTCGGTTCACGCATGCCCAAATGGGTGGAAGAAGGCTGGCATGAATATGCCAAGCGTCTTCCGTCCGAGCTGGCGCTGGAACTGGTGGAAATACCGCTCAACACCCGTGGCAAGAACGCCGACGTGGCGCGCTTTATCCGTCAGGAAGGCGAAGCCATGCTGGCCAAGGTCGGCCCGAACGAGCGCGTCGTCACCCTCGAAGTTCATGGCAAGCCCTGGAGCACCGAGCAATTGGCGGTCGAACTCGATCGCTGGCGGCTGGACTCGCGCACGGTGAACTTCATGGTCGGTGGCCCCGAGGGGCTGGCGCCGGAGGTGTGCGCGCGGGCTGATCAGCGCTGGTCGTTATCGCCGTTGACGTTGCCGCACCCGCTGGTGCGGATTCTGATCGGCGAACAGCTGTACCGTGCCTGGACAGTTCTGTCCGGCCACCCTTACCACAAGTAGTTCTGCCCTCATGTCCCAGCCGATCCGCATCAAGGACCACGAGAAAGACGCCCGTCTGGTGCGTGGCCGCGTCGTGTTCGGGGCTATTGCGGTCGTGACGCTGATCGCCGTGCTGATTGCGCGGTTGTATTTCCTCCAGGTGATCCAGTACGAGTACCACTCGACCCTGTCGGAAAACAATCGCGTCCATGTGCAGCCGATTCCGCCGACTCGCGGGCTGATCTTCGACCGCAATGGCGTGGTGGTGGCCGATAACCGGCCCAGCTTCAGCCTGAGCATGACCCGCGAGCGCTCCGGCGACTGGCAGCAAGTGCTCGACGTGATTGTGGAAGTGCTGGAGATGACGCCCGAGGATCGGGTGATCTTTGAGAAACGCATGCGTCAGGGGCGTCGGCCGTTCGAGCCGGTGCCGATCCTGTTCGAGCTGACCGAGGAGCAGATTGCCCGTATCGCGGTGAACCAGTTCCGTCTGCCGGGTGTGGAAGTGGTCGCGCAGCTGGTTCGTCACTACCCGCAGGGCGCGCATTTTGCGCACTCGGTGGGTTACATGGGGCGGATCAACGAGAAAGAGCTGAAGTCGCTCGATCCGGTGAGTTACAGCGGCACCCATCAAATTGGTAAAACCGGCATTGAGCGCTTCTACGAGCCCGAGCTGCACGGTCAGGTGGGTTACGAAGAAGTCGAGACCAACGCTCGGGGCCGCGTGTTGCGGGTGCTCAAGCGTACCGATCCGATTCCCGGCAAGGACATCGTCCTGAGCCTGGACATCAAATTGCAGGAGGCCGCCGAAGCTGCACTCGGTGGGCGTCGTGGCGCCGTGGTAGCGCTGGACCCGAAAACCGGCGAAGTGCTGGCGATGGTCAGTCAGCCGAGTTTCGACCCGAACCTGTTCGTCACCGGCATCAGCTTCAAGGCGTATTCCGAACTGCGCGACTCCATCGACCGGCCACTGTTCAACCGGGTGCTGCGCGGTCTGTACCCGCCGGGTTCGACCATTAAACCGGCGGTGGCGATTGCCGGCCTGGATTCGGGTGTAGTCACCGCGTCGACCCGGGTCTTCGATCCCGGCTACTACATGCTGCCCAATTACGATCACAAATATCGCAACTGGAACCGCACCGGCGACGGCTATGTGGATCTGGACACGGCGATCATGCGGTCCAACGACACCTACTTCTATGACCTGGCCCACAAGCTGGGGATCGATCGGCTGTCGACCTACCTGGGCAAGTTCGGGATCGGCCAGAAGGTTTCCCTGGACATGTTCGAAGAGTCTCCGGGGCTGATGCCGTCCCGGGAGTGGAAGCGTGCAACCCGTCGTCAGGCGTGGTTTCCGGGCGAGACGCTGATTTTGGGGATCGGCCAGGGCTACATGCAGTCGACTCCGCTGCAACTGGCCCAGGCCACGGCGCTGGTGGCCAACAAAGGGGTGTGGAACCGTCCGCACCTGGCAAAGACTGTCGAAGGCGAGAAGCCCAAGGATGAAAATCCGATGCCGGACATCATCCTGCGCGACCCGTCCGACTGGAACAAGGTCAATCACGGTATGCAGCAGGTGATGCACGGTGCCCGGGGGACGGCGCGCAAGGCATCGATCGGCGCGCAATACCGGATTGCCGGCAAAAGTGGTACGGCCCAGGTGGTCGCGATCAAGCAGGGTGAGAAGTACGACCGTTCCAAGGTGCAGGAGCGCCACCGCGACCACGCCTTGTTCGTCGGCTTCGCGCCGGCCGACAACCCTCAAATCGTGGTGTCGGTGATGGTCGAGAACGGCGAGTCCGGTTCCGGTGTCGCCGCGCCTGTGGTGCGGCAAGTCATGGACGCCTGGCTCCTGGACCAGGACGGCCGATTGAAAGCCGAATACGCCAGCCCTATCAGTGCGGAGGCTACGGCCCGTGAAGAGTAATTTCGATCGCATCCTCTCCAGTGAGGATGTGATGCGTCGCCGTGCGACGCTGTTGCAACGCATGCACATCGACGGTCCGTTGCTGATCCTGCTGCTGACCCTCGCCGCCGGCAGCCTGTTCGTGCTGTATTCGGCCAGCGGCAAGAGCTGGGATCTGCTGGCCAAGCAAGCCACTTCGTTCGGCATCGGCCTGGTGTCGATGGTCGTCATTGCCCAGTTCGAACCGCGTTTCATGGCCCGCTGGGTGCCCGTTGGTTATGTGCTCGGCGTGTTGTTGCTGGTGGTGGTGGACGTCATGGGCCACAACGCCATGGGCGCGACGCGCTGGATCAACATTCCCGGGGTGATCCGTTTCCAGCCTTCGGAATTCATGAAGATCCTGATGCCGGCGACCATCGCCTGGTATTTGTCCAAGCGTACGTTGCCACCGCAGCTCAAGCACGTGGGCGTCAGTCTGTTTCTGATCGGTTTGCCCTTCATCCTGATCGTGCGTCAGCCGGACCTCGGCACTTCGCTGCTGATTCTCGCCGGTGGCGCATTCGTATTGTTCATGGGCGGCCTGCGCTGGCGCTGGATTCTCAGCGTGCTAGCCGCTGCCATACCGGTGGCCGTGGCGATGTGGTTTTTCATCATGCACGACTATCAGAAGCAACGAATCCTGACCTTCCTCGACCCTGAAAGCGATCCGCTGGGCACGGGCTGGAACATCATTCAGTCGAAAGCCGCCATCGGCTCCGGCGGCGTGTTCGGTAAAGGCTGGCTGCTGGGAACCCAGTCGCACCTGGACTTCCTGCCGGAAAGCCACACCGACTTCATTATTGCGGTCCTGGGCGAAGAATTCGGCCTGGTGGGCATCTGCGCCTTGCTGCTGATTTACCTGTTGTTGATCGGTCGCGGGCTGGTGATTACCGCCCAGGCCCAGACATTGTTTGGCAAATTGCTGGCTGGCAGCCTGACCATGACGTTTTTTGTTTACGTTTTCGTCAACATCGGTATGGTCAGTGGCCTGTTGCCGGTGGTGGGGGTGCCGTTGCCGTTCATTAGCTACGGAGGAACTTCGCTGGTAACGCTGCTGTCAGCGTTTGGGGTTTTGATGTCGATCCATACCCATCGTAAGTGGATCGCACAGGTTTGAATAAGGTGAAGATTTCAATGCAAGTAATGCGTGGCTGGGCGACTCGAAATGCGCCGTGGGTCGGCCTGGTAAGCATCCTTGGCACTGCGCAGGAAGCGTTGGCCGGCGATTACGAAGGCACACCCCAGGTGGCCGAATTCGTCGGTGAAATGACCCGCGACTACGGTTTTGCCGGTGAACAGCTGATGGGCGTGTTCCGCGAAGCCGAGCGCAAACAGTCGATTCTGGACGCGATCTCGAAACCTGCCGAGCGGGTCAAGCAGTGGAACGAATATCGCCCGATGTTCATCACCGACGCGCGCATCGCCCGTGGTGTCGACTTCTGGCGTCAGCACGAGGCCGTACTGGCCCGCGCTGAACAGGAATACGGCGTGCCGGCTCAGGTAATCGTCTCGATCATCGGCGTTGAGACCTTTTTCGGCCGCAATACCGGCAATTATCGTGTGATCGATGCGTTATCGACCCTTGGTTTCGACTATCCTCCCCGTGCTGATTTCTTCCGCAAGGAATTGCGCGAGTTCCTGCTGCTGGCGCGCGAGGAACAGGTTGACCCGCTGACCCTCAAAGGTTCCTACGCCGGCGCCATGGGCTTGCCGCAATTCATGCCAAGCAGTTTCCGGGCTTATGCGGTGGACTTTGACGGTGACGGCCACATTAATATCTGGACCAATCCGGACGATGCCATCGGCAGCGTCGCCAGTTATTTCAAGCGTCATGGCTGGGTGGCGGGCGAACCGGTGGTCAGCCGCGCCGATGTGCGTGGCGATCAGGTCGATGAAGGGTTGACCGCTGGCATCGAGCCGACTAAAACCGTCGGGGAGTTGCGAGCCTTGGGCTGGTCGAGTCATGATGCGCTGCGCGATGATATGCCAGTTACGGCTTTCCGTCTGGAAGGCGATAATGGCCCCGAATACTGGATGGGCCTGAAGAATTTTTACGCGATCACGCGTTATAACCGCAGTGTGATGTACGCCATGGCGGTCCATCAACTGTCTGAACAGCTGGTCCAAGCACGGGGCGTCAAGTAATGCGGGCATTGCCTATGAATAAACCCCTGAAGCTGATGGCATTCGCCGTGCTGGCAGTGCTGGTCGCCAGTTGTTCGACCAGCCGCTCGCCGACGCAGAAGTCTTCCACCGCCGTGCGCTCTGCACCGGGTCTGGACATCAACCGGGCTCACAAGGACGGCGCACCCTGGTGGGATGTTGACGTCTCGCGCATCCCGGATGCCACGCCGACCCTGCACACCGGTCCTTATAAAGCCAACCCGTACACCGTGCTGGGCAAGACTTACTTCCCGCTGCAAGACTCCAAGACCTACGTCGCCTCGGGCACGGCGTCCTGGTATGGCACCAAGTTCCACGGTCAGAACACCGCCAATGGCGAGGTGTATGACCTATACGGCATGAGCGCTGCTCACAAGACCTTGCCACTGCCAAGTTACGTTCGGGTGACCAACCTGGACAACAACAAAAGCGTGATCCTGCGGGTCAACGACCGTGGGCCGTTCTACTCGGACCGGATCATCGACTTGTCCTATGCCGCCGCCAAAAAGCTCGGTTACGCCGAAATCGGCACCGCCCGGGTCAAGGTCGAGGGCATCGATCCGCAAGCGTATTGGGCACAAAAAGGCCGTCCGGCGCCTTTGATGCTCAACGAGCCGCAAGTCGCGCAGAATAGCGCCCCGATGATTACGGCTTCGGCCGGCAAGATCGAACAATGGACTCCACCGCCGCAGCAACACGCCGCGGCCGTAGTACCGGTGCAGATCGATGCCAAGAAAAACGCTTCGGTACCAGCCTCTGGCCAGTATCTGCAGGTGGGCGCGTTCGCCAACCCGGACGCTGCAGAACTCCTGAGATCGAAGCTCAGCGGGATGGTGAGCGCTCCGGTGTTCATCAGCTCGATCGTGCGCAATCAACAGACCCTGCATCGGGTGCGCCTGGGACCGATCGGTTCTCAGGGTGAAATCCAGCAGGTGCAGAACAGCGTGCGAATGGCCAATCTCGGTTCGCCGAGCCTGGTCACCGCCGAGTAAAACGTAGTACTTGATTGACGGTTCGCTTGCAGTTTGGGGGGTGAACCGGGTTGTTGGCTCGTTGAAGAACAAAAGCCCGGCAAGGGTTCTGAGTGAACAACTGAACACGCGACAGCTCGTTAGAAAGCTGTCTGATTAGTTTTGCCCCTGGGCAGTTTCCATTAGCGATTTCGAGAGACGGATGAACATCACCACCTTTGCCAAACGCCTGTTCCTGTTAGTCCCGCTGCTCCTCTCACCCGCCGCGTTCGCGGTCGAGATGATGCCGTCGCCACCACAACTGGCCGCCAAGGCCTACGTGCTCATGGATGCCAGCAGCGGCAACGTGCTGGTTGAAAACAACGGTGACCAGCGTCTGCCTCCGGCCAGCCTGACCAAGCTGATGACCGCGTACATCGCGACCCTGGAAATCCGTCGTGGCCAGATCGGCGAAAACGACCCGGTCACCGTCAGCGAAAACGCCTGGCGCACCGGCGGTTCGCGGATGTTCATCAAGGTTGGCTCGCAAGTCACTGTCAGCGACTTGCTGCACGGCATCATCATTCAGTCGGGTAACGACGCCAGTGTTGCGCTCTCCGAGCACATCGCCGGCAGCGAAGACGCGTTCGCCGACCTGATGAACAAAACCGTGGCCGACCTGGGCATGACCAACACCCACTTCATGAACCCGACCGGTCTGCCAAACCCTGAGCACTACTCGTCGGCTCACGACATGGCAGTGCTGGCTCGCGCGATCATTCACGAAGACCCGGCTCACTACGCGATCTACTCGCAGAAAGAGTTCTTCTGGAACGGCATCAAGCAACCTAACCGCAACCTGCTGCTGTGGCGCGACAAGACCGTTGATGGTCTGAAAACCGGCCACACCGACGAAGCCGGCTACTGCATGGTGTCTTCGGCCGTGCGTGATGGCATGCGCCTGATCGCCGTGGTGTTCGGCACCAACAGCGAAGTGGCTCGCGCCTCCGAAACCCAGAAGCTGCTGACTTACGGTTTCCGCTTCTTCGAAACCCAGACCTTCTATCAGAAAGGCGCCGAGCTGGCTCAGGCCCCTGTCTGGAAAGGCACCACCAATCAAGTCAAGGCCGGCCTGGCTGAAGACCTGACCATGACCTTGCCAAAAGGCCAGCTGAAAAAGCTTGCTGCCAGCATGACCATGAACCCGCAACTGGTTGCGCCAATCGCCAAGGGCGACGTGATCGGTAAAGTCGAAGTGAAACTGGACGACAAGGTGGTGCACAGCGCTGACCTCATCGCCCTGGACGCTGTCGAGGAGGGTGGTATCTTCCGCCGCATGTGGGATAGCATCCGTCTATTCTTCTACGGCTTGTTCAACTGAATTAGTGTGGACTTGCATGGCCCCGTTCCAGTCCGGAGCGGGGCTATGTTCGTTGCCACGGCTTACGAGGCCGTTACGCCATGACAGATACCGAAGTAAAGGCGCCAAAGATCGAATTCCCCTGCGCGGATTACCCTATTAAGGTGATCGGCGATACCGGCGTGGGCTTCAAGGACAAGATCATTGCAATCCTTGAGAAACACGCGACCGTTGACCACAACACCCTGGCCGAACGCCAGAGCACCAACGGCAAGTACACGACTATCCAATTGCACATCATCGCCACCGGCCAAGAACAGCTGTACGACATCAACAGCGAACTGCGAGCGACCGGTTTCGTGCACATGGTGCTGTGATGTCTGGCACGCTGGGCTTTCGCGAGCTCGGCCAGATGGCTTACGAGCCGGTCTGGCATGCCATGCAGCGCTTCACCAACGAACGCGGCGCTGATGCCGCGGACGAGATATGGCTGGTGGAACACCCACCGGTGTTCACTCAGGGGCAGGCCGGCAAGGCTGAACACCTGTTACTCCCGGGGGATATTCCGGTGGTGCAGGTTGATCGCGGTGGTCAGGTGACTTACCACGGTCCAGGCCAATTGGTGGCTTACCTGTTGCTTGACGTTCGCAAGCTGGGTTTCGGCGTGCGTGACCTGGTCACCCGCATGGAGCTTTGCCTGATCGAGTTGCTGGCCAGCTATGGCGTTACTGCCGCAGCCAAGCCGGATGCGCCGGGTGTCTACGTCGACGGGGCGAAAATTGCTTCACTGGGTCTGCGGATCCGCCACGGTTGTTCCTTTCATGGCCTTGCCTTGAACGTGGATATGGACCTGGAACCGTTTCGACGGATTAATCCCTGCGGCTATGCGGGGCTGGCGATGACCCAGCTGCGCGATCACGCAGGATCGATTGAATTTGCCGAGGTAAGTGCCCGGCTGCGCGCGCAGCTCGTCAAACACCTCGACTATGCTGAGCAGACGACCCTAACGGGCGGAATCGACTGATATGACTACTGATGCAGTGCAAACCATGATCCCGACGCAGGATGTCACTGAGCGTCCGGCCCCGCGTGCGAAGGTTGAAGCCGGCGTCAAGCTGCGCGGCGCCGAGAAGGTTGCACGCATCCCGGTGAAGATCATCCCGACCACCGAATTGCCGAAGAAGCCTGACTGGATTCGCGTACGCATCCCGGTTTCCCCGGAAGTCGACCGCATCAAGGCCCTGTTGCGCAAACACAAGTTGCACAGCGTGTGCGAAGAAGCGTCCTGCCCGAACCTGGGCGAGTGCTTCTCCGGTGGCACCGCGACCTTCATGATCATGGGCGACATCTGCACCCGTCGTTGCCCGTTCTGCGACGTGGGCCACGGTCGTCCGAAGCCACTGGACGTCAACGAGCCGGAAAGCCTGGCCATCGCCATCGCCGACCTGAAACTGAAGTATGTAGTGATCACCTCGGTTGACCGCGACGACCTGCGTGACGGCGGTGCCCAGCATTTTGCCGACTGCATCCGCGAGATCCGCAAGCTGTCGCCGAACGTGCAGCTTGAAACCCTCGTGCCGGATTACCGTGGCCGCATGGACGTCGCGCTGGAAATCACCGCCGCCGAGCCGCCAGATGTGTTCAACCACAACCTGGAAACCGTGCCGCGCCTGTACAAGGCAGCGCGTCCGGGGTCGGATTACCAGTGGTCGCTGACCCTGCTGCAGCGCTTCAAGCAGATGATGCCGCACATTCCGACCAAATCCGGCTTGATGCTGGGTCTGGGCGAGACCGACGAAGAAGTCATCGAAGTCATGAAGCGCATGCGCGAACACGACATCGACATGCTGACCCTGGGCCAGTACCTGCAACCGTCCCGCAGCCACTTGCCGGTCCAGCGCTTCGTGCACCCGGACACCTTCGCCTGGTTTGCCGAGGAAGGTTACAAGATGGGCTTCAAGAACGTCGCTTCCGGCCCGCTGGTACGTTCCTCGTACCATGCCGACGAGCAGGCGAAGCTGGTTAAAGCCGAGCTGATGTCGTCCTGATCCAAGCCTCCCGCAAGGCCTTTGGGCCTTGCGGGCATTTTTTGCCTCGCTGGCGGCAATGACAGTCTTTTCCTGCAACCTGCGGGGCGACTGACCCTCTTCTGTTTGTCCCCGTTCCTGACTACTGTGTGCTTGACGCTTTCACGCAGGGAGATTCATGGATGACCGTTCGACCGACCCACACCCTTTGTCCACACGTTCCTGTACCGGCCTTGCCGCTGGAAGGACTGATCGGCGTCATTGCGCCCGCCGGTCCCGCTTCGCTGGACACCGATAAAGCCATCGCCTGGATGCGCGCTCGCGGTTATTCGCTGCGGATTTTCCCCGGCGTGTATAAGCAGGAAGGCTATCTGGCCGGCAGTGACGATGTGCGGCTCAATGACCTGCACGCAGCGTTCGCCGACAGCGAGGTCGACGCCATCATTTGTCTGCGTGGCGGTTACGGTACGCCACGGTTGCTCGACCGCATTGATTTCGAGTTGCTGCGACGCAACGCCAAGCCGTTCATCGGCTACAGCGACATCACGGCGCTGCATGTGGCGATCAGCCGTTATGCGGGTTTCGTAACCTTTCACGGTCCGCTACTGAACGCTGACCTGCTGGGTGACAAGCAAAAACCAACCGAGTCTTCATTTTTCAACATGCTGCGGGGGCAGGTGAAGGCGGGCAGCGTGCTGACGCACCCGGCGGCCTACCCGTTGACCACCATCGAGCCTGGCATCGCTCACGGGCGCTTGCTGGGGGGCAATCTGTCAATGATTGCCACGACCCTGGGCACGCCTTACGAGATTGATGCCGAAGGCGTCATTCTGTTTATCGAGGACATCAACGAGCCGCTCTATCGCATCGACCGGTTGCTGACGCATCTGCGCCTGGCAGGGACGTTGGGCAAGCTGCGTGGGGTTCTGGTGGGGGATGTGGCAGGGGTTGAAACGGCGGCGTTGGAGCGACTGCTCAAGCAAACCTTCGAATCGTTGCGAATTCCGGTGTTGGCCGGGTGGCGCAGCGGGCATTGCGATCCGAACCTGACGTTGCCGATGGGGGCGTTGGTCAGATTGGATGCGGGGAAAAAAGAGTTGGTGTTGGAGCAGGATGTTGTAATCAAGTAATAGGGTTGACGCAAAAAGATCGCAGCCTTCGGCAGCTCCTACAGGGTTTTGTGTGCGCCTGTAGGAGCTGCCGAAGGCTGCGATCTTTTGCTTCTAGCGGCTACGAAGTCCTTCGAGCAACTTGTGCGTCGGATATCCATCCGCCGGCCAGCCAAACGACTGCTGGGCGCTGCGGATGGCCTTGCGGGTATTGGCGCCGATGATCCCGTCGGGATTGCCCGCGTCGTAGTTCCGGGCACTCAGCAAGCTCTGCAGTTCGATCCGCTCGGTACGGCTCAACGGCAAATCATCTTTGGGCCATGTGCCACTGATCAATCCAGCATCATTGAAACGCTCGGACAACAGACTCACGGCCAATGCATAGGACGACGAATTGTTGTACTTGAGGATCGCGCGGAAGTTGTCGAGGACCAGGAATGCCGGGCCACGGTAACCGGCCGGCAGCAGCAGGGCGGCTGACAGGTGTTCGGACCCTGCCGGAACCTGAGCGCCGTTGGGCACCGAGATGCCCAGTTGCTGCCATTCGGCGACGCTCTTGCGAATCGTGCCGTCGGCCAACATGTAATTGAAACTGCCCGGCAACTGAACTTCAAAGCCCCACGGCTGGCCTTTCTGCCAGCCGGAGCTTTGCAGGTAATGCGCGGTCGAGGCCAGGGCGTCGGCGGGGCTGCCCCAGATGTCGCGGCGACCGTCGCCATCGAAATCCACGGCGTCGGTGTTGTAGGTGGTCGGGATGAACTGGGTCTGGCCCATGGCGCCGGCCCAGGAACCGAGCATTTTTTCAGGTTCGATGTCGCCCTGTTGCAGGATCTGCAGGGCGGCAATCAATTGCGCGTGGGCGAACCCGGGACGACGGCCTTCGTAGGCGAGGGTCGCCAGGGAGTTGATCACCGACTTGTTGCCCTGGAACTGACCGAAGTTACTCTCCATGCCCCATACCGCAACCAATGCCTGGCGATCGACGCCATAACGCTGCTCGATACGTTGCAGGGTGTCGGCGTACTGGCTAATCAGCGCCTGACCTTTGCGCACCCGCAACGGCGACAGGGCGCCGTCGAGGTATTCCCACACCGGACGGGAGAACTCCGGTTGGCTGCGATCGGCATTAATCACGCTCGGGTCGAAGCTGACATTGGCGAAAGCGCGGTCGAACAGGTCCGCGCGAATGCCGGCGGCCAGTGCGTCCTTACGAAACCCCGCCTGCCATTCGGCAAAGGTCTGGGTCGGCTGGATGTCGAGGTTTTCACCGGTCGGCACCACGGGCGGAATGACCGCAGGGGCTGTCGCGACGGGGAGGGTCTGAAGCGGCTGGGCGTCAGCGGCGGTCGGTTTTTCCGCGCAGGCGACAAGCAAAATGAGGCTGGAGGCAGCGATCAGTTGGCGCAGGTGCCAACGACGGGAAAGACAAAGGGGCATGCACGGGTCCAGGGAAAACGAATCAGGTGCAGACCTTAACATGTTGAGCGAACGCCTGCCTTTTCAGGCTGCCAGAAAGTAAGAAGCCTCCCAGCTATTAGACTGGAAGGCTTCGCGGCGGTAGCTGCCTTTGCCCTTGCCGGCTCGTTCCTGACGGCTGCGGAACAGTGGCTGGGCGATGATGGATTTGGCCTTGTTGGGGCCATTTTTGGATGGCTTTTTGCTCATGAGGATTCCCGCAAGTGAGTGGGTTTTGCGGGGCAAATAATCTGCCGAAGTCGGGGTTCTGTCTATAGGGCCAATGGATGTGTTTTGTGTAGGAAGCAAGATCAAAAGATCGCAGCCTGCGACAGCTCCTACAGGGGATTGCATTCTCATGTAGGAGCTGCCGCAGGCTGCGATCTTTTGATCTATTCGGCGGGCAAGTTAAGGCGCTGACCGGCCATCAACAACGACAACCGGCTCAGGCTCATCCACGGCGAGCCCGCGGCCTGGCCCTTGATCTGCGCATCGATGCGCTGAGCTTCCAGTAACAACTGCGCCCAGCGTTGCGCCGAATAGCGTTGCAGGGCTTTGCTCATCAGTGGTTTGCGTTTATCCCAGACCGGCGGTCGGGCCTGGCTGAAGGCTTTGTCCAGCGGCACACCTTGGCTGTATTGCAGTGACAGGTTGGCCAGCAGCCGCAGTTCACGGGCCAGGGCCCAAAGAATCACCGGCGGTTCGACGCCTTCGCCCCGCAGCCCTTCGAGCATGCGCAGGGCATGGGCCGCTTCGCCGTTTAGAATGGCATCGGTCAGCCCGAAAACATCGAAGCGCGCACTGTCAGCCACTGCTGCCTGCACCGTTTCGACGGTGATCTGACCGCCTTCGGCCATCAGCTTGAGTTTTTCGATTTCCTGGGCGGCGGCCAGCAGGTTGCCCTCAACCCGTGCGGCGATCAATTCGACGGCGTCCTGGCTGGCGGAAAGCCCGGCCTGGGACAGCCGTTGACGGATCCAGCTTGGCAACTGGTTGGCGTCTACCGGCCAGATCTGCACGAACTGGGTCTGCTGGCCTTCGACCAGGGCCTTGCCCCATTTGGTTTTTTGCGCACTGCCGTCAAGTTTCGGCAGGCTGATCAGCAACACCGTGTCTTCGGCTGGTCGCGAGCAGTACTCGATAAACGCAGCGGCGCCTTTGTCACCGGGTTTGCCAGAGGGTAAGCGCAGTTCCAGCAGACGCTTTTCGGCGAACAACGACATGCTCGCACCCGCTTGCAGCAACGTACCCCAGTCGAAACTGGCATCGGCGGCAAATACCTGGCGTTCGTCGAAACCCTGTTGGCGGGCGGCGGCACGAATGGCGTCAGCGGCTTCCTGGCACAGCAAGGGGTCATCGCCACTGATGATGTAGACGGGCGCAAGGGCACCTTGCAGGTGTTTGGCGAGTTGGGCGGGGGCGAGTTTCATAAGAGAGGGTGAACGGGGCGCCTGAGCGCCCCGTAAACCTTACTGCTTCGGCAGTTGGACTGGCGACTGACGCGGAGTATTCGCTTCAGCCTTCTGCGCCGCTTCCAGCGCCGCGGCGTCAGCCTTGGCCCTGGCTTCGGCAGTCTGCTGCAGTTGATCCAGCTGGGTCGGCGAGAGCTGTTGCAAGCGCAGCATCATGCGCTGAATCAGTTCACGACGTGTTTCGGTGCGGGCAGTGACGGCTTCCTGATCGGAGCCGACCAGATTGTTGCCGTCATGGATAAAGATTTTCTGCACTTCAAGCTTGTCGCTCATCAGTGGCAGGTCGTGGGCACCACGAATGTCGTAGTTCAGCACCGTGGTGACCTGATACTCGCCAGTACGGCCGGCACCGGCATAGCTGAGGATGCGCTGGTTTTCCTGCTCGTCAGTCAGCACCAGTTTGTAGGGGGCGCCGGTGTAAACCTTAACGCCGCTGCCTTCCAGCACCTGGCGCAATTGGATCACGGTTTCGCCGTAGGCGTTGCGGGCGCTGACGTCGAGTTCCTTGATCGCCAGTTCGGTGGTGCCGGTGCCGCGCAGCTGGAACCCGCAGGCGCTCAGCAGTACGGCGAGACCCATCACCAGCAAATTGCGTTTGATCATCTTGTTGCTCCCCTTGAAACCAGGTGGGCCGATCATGCGGCCCGAAAGGTCTTACTCTGCGCCGGGTATGACCTGGCGCCTGATCCAATTTAGCTGGCGACGATATTGACCAGTTTCCCGGGCACTACGATCACTTTACGAATAGTCAGGCCGTCGACAAAGCGCAGCACGTTTTCGTTGGCGCGTGCGGCGGCTTCGACTTCTTCGCGGCTGGCGCTGGCCGGCATTTCGATGTGCCCGCGCAGTTTGCCATTCACTTGAATGACAAGCTGCAGGCTGTCCTGCACCAGCGCGCTGTCGTCCAGCACCGGCCAGCCTGCGTCGATCACCGGGTCTGCATAACCCAGTTGATTCCACAGTTCGTGGCTGATGTGCGGGGTGATCGGTGCCAGCAACAGGGTCACGGTTTCCAGACCTTCGTGAATCAGGGCGCGATCCTGTTCGGTGCCTTGCGGGGCTTTTTCCAGGACGTTCATCAACGTCATCACCTGGGCGATGGCGGTGTTGAATTTGTGGTTCTGGCCGACGTCGTGGCTGGCCTGCTTGATGGCCTGGTGGATCGAACGCCGGATGGCTTTCTGCTCGTCGGTCAGGCTGGCGACGTCCAGTTTGCCCGGCAGGCCCTGAGTGACGTGCGCTTGAGCCAGACGCCAGACGCGCTTGAGGAAGCGGTGCGAACCTTCTACTCCGGAGTCGGACCATTCCGCGCTCATGTCAGGCGGCGAGGCGAACATCATGAACAGGCGGCAGGTGTCTGCGCCGAACTGGTCAATCATCGACTGCGGGTCAACGCCGTTGTTCTTTGACTTGGCCATCTTCTCGGTGCCACCGATTTCCACCGGCAGGCCGTCTGCGATCAGCTTGGCGCTAATGACCTTGGCCTTGCTGTCGCGTTCGAGTTCGACGTCCGCCGGGTTGAACCACGTGTAGGCACCATTGGCTTCGCGACGATAGTAAGTCTCGGCGATCACCATGCCTTGGGTCAGCAGGTTCTTGAACGGCTCGTTGGAGCTCACCAGGCCTTCGTCACGCATCAGCTTGTGGAAGAAGCGCGCGTACAGCAGGTGAAGAATGGCGTGTTCGATACCGCCGATGTACTGATCCACCGGCAACCAATGGTCGGCCGCCGATTTTTCCACCAGGCCGCCTTCATAGTGCGGCGAGGCGTAACGGGCGTAGTACCACGAGGACTCGACGAAGGTGTCCATGGTGTCGGTTTCACGCTTGGCAGGCTGGCCGCATTTCGGGCAGCTGCACTCGTAGAACTCGGGCATGCGCGCCAGAGGCGAACCGGCGCCATCCGGTACGACGTCTTCCGGCAGTACGACTGGCAGTTGATCTTCCGGGACCGGCACATCACCGCAGGTGTCGCAGTGGACGATCGGGATCGGGCAGCCCCAGTAGCGCTGACGGCTGATGCCCCAGTCGCGCAGGCGGAACTGGGTGCGCGAGGCGCCCAGGTTTTTCTTGATCAGCGCGACTTCCATGGCGTCAAAGGCGCCTTCGAAGTCCAGGCCATCGAACTCGCCGGAATTGATCAGCGTGCCATGCTCGCCGTAAGCATCCTGCCAAGGCGCCGGGTTAGTGTCACCGGAACTGGTGCGCACCACCGACTTGATGGGCAGGTTGTACTTGGTGGCGAACTCGAAATCACGTTCGTCGTGCGCCGGAACCGCCATGACCGCGCCGTCGCCGTAGTGCATCAGTACGTAATTGGCGACCCATACCGGGAGTTTCTCACCGGTCAATGGGTGCTCGACGAACAGCGAGGTCGGCAGACCTTTTTTCTCTTGTGTGGCGACGTCGGCTTCAGCGACGCTGCCGCCCTTGCATTCAGCGATGAACGCTTGCAGCTCAGGGTTGTTCTGCGCAGCCAGGGTGGCCAGATGGTGTTCGGCGGCCACGGCGACGTAAGTCGCGCCCATCAGGGTGTCCGGACGGGTGGTAAAGACTTTCATTGCGCCGGTTTCGCCGATGGAGTCGACGTCGTACGGGAACTGCACTTCCATCCCGCGGGATTTGCCGATCCAGTTGCGCTGCATGGTCTTGACCTGTTCAGGCCAGCCCGTCAGGTCGTCGAGGCTCTCCAGCAGTTCATCCGCGTAGGCGGTGATCTTGAAGTAGTACATCGGGATTTCGCGCTTCTCGATCAGCGCGCCGGAACGCCAGCCGCGACCGTCGATCACCTGTTCGTTGGCCAGGACGGTCTGGTCGACCGGGTCCCAGTTCACGGTGCCGCTTTTTTTGTAGATCACACCTTTTTCGAACAGGCGAGTGAACAGCCATTGTTCCCAGCGGTAGTAATCCGGCTTGCAGGTGGTCACTTCACGTGACCAGTCCACCGCCAGGCCCAGGCTGCGCAGCTGGGTTTTCATGTAGGCGATGTTTTCGTAGGTCCATTTGGCGGGCGCTACGTTGTTTTTCATCGCGGCGTTTTCCGCCGGCATGCCAAAGGCGTCCCAACCCATGGGTTGCAGGACGTTTTTGCCTTGCATGCGCTGATAGCGGGAGATCACGTCGCCGATGGTGTAGTTGCGCACGTGCCCCATGTGTAGCTTGCCGCTGGGGTAAGGGAACATCGACAGGCAGTAGAACGTCTCCTTGCCTGGCTGTTCACTGACTTCAAAGGACTTTTGCTCGTCCCAGAACGACTGGGCGGCGGCTTCGATTTCACGGGGCTGATATTGTTCGTGCATGGCTACTTTTGAACTGAATAGGGGTGGCCTAATCCTCTTCGATGCAACGCTGGGCGATGATCACGCCGAATCGGCGTTTCGCTGCCCAGACAAGCTGGAAGTGGAGTTACAGGAAGCGCCGTAGCATACATGACCGCACTCTACCGAGGGAAACCCTGATTACTGTCGGGGCCCCCCCGAAACGGGCTGCGAGGGCCGTTGGTCGCGGCGTCCAGCCGGTTTGTTCAGCGAAGCTAAGCTCTAAATGGGGAGTAAGTCTTATCTTCAATGAGGTGAGGGATGGTTGAGTCACGGGAAAAAGTTACAAAACCGGAGCTGTACGAAAGACTGATCGATCGGCTGGGAATGGCCCTGGACGCGGCAAAAACCGCTGGCCAGCTGCGTGACGAACGTCCTCTTGAGCTGGAACTGCGTGGTTTGAGCCCCGCTGAGTATGCACTGGTCAAGGCGTATCTGGATCGCAGTGAACGTGAAACACACGGATGCTTGTCAGAAGCAGTGAAGCAACTCGACGCACCACGTTCAGCCAAGATCATCTGGCTTAAGGACAAGACTCCCGGCAGAGACGCGGTAAAGGTCCGGTCTCTGCAATTCAAGTAAGGGCACTTGAAGCTAAAGCCATGACTGATGTTTATTTACAGCATAGTGCTTGCACAGTTGTTGTCGCATTGCGTCAACCCACATAGGCTTCGAGCATCTCTGGAGATGCTCGATGCCTTTTCGTTATTTCGTTAAACAACTTCTACTGCCGCCCGGCATTCTTTTGCTGCTGTTGGTTCTTGCCTGGTGGTTGCGTCGCTCAAGGCCGCGGCTTGCTGGCTTTTGCTTTGCGCTGGGTGTGGGTGGCTTTTGGCTGATGAGCCTGCCGGTGATGGTGCAGTGGGGCGCCGAGGCACTTGAGCGTGAAGCGCCGCTGACGCACGATGAATGGGCAACCCTGGGTCAGCAGGCGGACGCGATCGTGGTGCTGGGCTCGGGACGCGAACGTGGCGACCTGGCGTGGGGCTCCGACCAGCCGACCGGTGTGGGTCTGGAGCGTGAACGTTACGCCGCACGATTGGCCAAGGCCTCGGGCCTGCCGGTCCTGACCAGCGGCGGTTTGCATTTCGGCACTCCGCCGACTGAAGCCAAATTGATGGCTGACTCGATGCTCGATGATTTTGGCGTGACCGTGCGTTGGCAGGAAGGGCGCAGTCGCACAACCTGGGAGAACGCGCAGTTCAGCGCCGAGGTGTTGTTGCCGGAAGGGATCAAGCGCGTTGTGGTGGTGACCCAGGCCTGGCATATGCCGCGAGCGGTCTGGAGTTTCCAGAAGGCTGGGTTTGAGGTGGTGCCGGCGCCGGTAGGGTACTTGGGCGTGGACAACGCCCGGCCGCTGGGCGGCTGGATGCCGGAGTTCAAATCGATCTGGCAGAGCGGGCAGTTGTTGAATGAGGCGGTGGGGCAGGTGGGGTATTGGTTGTTTTACCGATAACCGAAAACTTACACATTCCCTGTAGGAGCGAGCTTGCTCGCGATGAGCGTGAGGGCGGCGCTTGCTGGCGGGAATCACGCGTCATCGTTCATGTCCATCGCGAGCAAGCTCGCTCCTACAGAGTTCGCGTATCAGACAGTCTTGGCCATCCGGCTCGCAACCAACGCCCATCCAAACAACAACACACACACAATGATCAGCGGCCACGAACGCCATTGCAGGTACGGCGTCAGGTTGTGCATCGGCACCACTTCGCCATACAGAATGCCGCGTTCGAATTGCGGGATCTGCGCGGTGATCTGGCCGTACGGGTTGATCAGGCCGGTGACGCCGTTATTCGTGGCGCGGATCATCCAGCGGCCGGCCTCAAGCGCGCGCATTTGCGCCATCTGCAAGTGTTGCAGCGGGCCGATGGAGGTACCGAACCAGGTGTCGTTGCTGATGGTCAGCAGTAAATCGCTACGGGCGGCGAGGCTGGCGGCGAACTCTGGATACACCACTTCGTAGCAGATGAACGGCGCAATCTGATAACCCTTGGCCTGCAGCATTGGCTGATCGTCCGGGCCGCGGGCAAAGTCCGACATGGGCAGGTCAAAGAAGGCAATCACACCGCGCAGCACTTCCTGCAGTGGAACGTATTCGCCAAATGGCACCAGCTTCTGCTTCAAGTACGTTCCGTCACCTTCGCCCACCACGGTGATGCCGTTGAAGAAACGCTTCTCGTGGTGGACTTCCTGACGGATCGGTACGCCGGTAATCAGTGCGGAGTTACGCTCTGCGGCGAAGTTTCCCATCATGTTCAGGTAGCCCTCGGCGGACTCCTTGAGCACCGGGACCGCGGTTTCCGGCCAGATCAGCAGGTCGACGCGCTTGGAACTGAAACTCATGTCGCGGTACAGCGCCAGTTGTGCGTTGAGCTGCGCCGGGTCCCACTTCATGCTTTGTTCGATGTTGCCCTGGATCGCCGCGACGGTCAGCGGTGCGCCCGCCGGACTGGTCCAGGCGTGGCCTTTCAGTGCCATGCCGGCGACCCAAGGACCGATCAGCAGCAACACGCCGGCCGCGATAAAGCCCTTACGGCCGGTCTTGATCAGGCGCGAAGCGTTGTAGATCAGTGCGGCGGTCAGGGCCAGCGTGAAGGACACCAGCCACATGCCGCCGATGGGCGCGAGTCCGGCCAGTGGGCCATTGAGCTGACTGTAGCCGGAGTAAAGCCATGGGAAACCAGTGAGAAACCAGCCGCGAAACGCTTCCTGGCCGACCCACAATGCCGCGAACGCCAAGGCATCGGCCAGCGGCGCTTCGTTTCGGCGCAACCACCGCGCCCAGATCCAGGCGGGCAGGGCGAAGAACCAGGCAATCGCTGCGGTGAAGGCCAGCATCAGCAGCCCGGCCAGCAGCACCGACGCGCCGCCAAAGTTGTGAATGCTGTAGTAGATCCAGCTGGTGCCGGCGCCAAACAGGCCGAAACCGAAACACCATCCACGGCCCAGGGCCTGGCGTGGGCTCAGCTCGCGCAAACCGGCATAGAAAAAACCGACCGCCAGCAATGCCAGCGGCCAGAGATCGAATGGCGCCAGGGCCAGGGTGGTGAGTCCACCGGCCACCACGGCCAGCAGGTTACCGGGCCAGCCGGGGCGGGTCAGACGATGCAGGGGGTGTGTCATCAGCTATTTCCTGTATCGCGCCGGGTCTGCTGTTACGCAGGGCAAGGCGCGAGGAGTGTGGTTTGGGTTTTCAAATGAGCGACGAGTAACACAGCCCTGCGTAACAGCAGACCCGGCCCTTCGGGTTGCGCCTGAAAGCGGGCCATGCTGCGTTGCAGTCCTTGGAAAGGGCAAGCCATTCCCTGCGGCCTGCGCCTTGCCTGGCCCGCTTTCAGGCGCAACGCGATGCAGGAAATAGCTGATGACACACCCCAATCCTTAGCGGGCAATAGGTGTTAAGCGCAGCAAGTGAATCCGACGGCTGTCGGCGTTCAGGATGCGGAAGCGATAAGGGCCGATTTCAGTGATTTCGTTGCGTTTTGGCAAGTGCCCGAACGCGCTCATCACCAGGCCGCCAACGGTGTCGAACTCATCGTCGGAGAACTCGCAGTCGAAGAACTCGTTGAAGTTTTCGATGGGCGTCAGGGCCTTGATCAGGAAGTCACCGCTGGGCAGGGGCTTGATGTAGCTGTCTTCTTCGACGTCGTGCTCGTCTTCGATGTCGCCGACGATTTGCTCCAGCACGTCTTCGATGGTTACCAGCCCTGCCACGCCGCCGTATTCGTCAATGACGATGGCCATGTGGTTGTGGTTGGCGCGGAACTCGCGCAACAGCACATTCAGGCGCTTGGACTCGGGCACGAAAGTGGCCGGGCGTAGCAGGTCCTTGATGTTGAAGCTGTCGCCGTTCTCCCTGAGGATCAACGGCAGCAAGTCTTTCGCCAGCAGCACGCCCATCACGTCGTCGTGGCTTTCGCCGATGACCGGGTAGCGGGAGTGGGCCGAGTCGACCACGGCAGGCAGGAACTCGCGGGGTGTCTGGGTCGCCTTGATGCTGATCATCTGCGAGCGCGGGACCATGATGTCCCGTACTTGCAGGTCCGCAACCTGGATGGCGCCTTCGACGATGGCCAGCGCTTCGCTGTCCAGCAACTTGTTTTGGTGTGCGTCGCGCAGCAGCTCCAACAGCTCCTGGCGGTTCTTCGGCTCGTGGGCAAAAGCCTGGGTGAGCTTACCCAGCCAAGACTTTTGCCCGTTGCTCGATCGATCTTCGCTCATAGCGATTACTCTGAATCCTTTGTTGTAACGATAGGGGATGTTTCTATTTCGTCGTCCGCGTACGGGTCGCGATAGCCCAGTTCTGCAAGCAACGTTCGTTCCAGCGCTTCCATCTCTTCGGCTTCGTCGTCATCTATATGGTCGTAACCGAGCAGATGCAAGCAGCCGTGAATCACCAGGTGCGCCCAATGGGCGTTTAGTTCCTTGCCTTGCTCGGCGGCTTCGCGCTCGACCACTGCCACGCAGATCACCAGATCGCCGAGCAGCGGGATGTCGAGAAACTCGTCCGGCACATCGGCAGGAAACGACAGGACGTTAGTGGCGTAATCCTTTTGCCGCCAAGTGTGGTTCAGCTCGCGACCTTCCTCTTCGTCGACCAGGCGAATGGTCATTTCAGAGTCGGCAGTGCGCTGGCGCAGAGCCAGTTCGCACCATTGGCGGAACTCGGCTTCGCTTGGGGCAGACGCTTCGGTAGCGAGTTGCAGATCAAGCTCAAGCATCGCGGCGGCTATCCTTTGGGGTGTCGTCTGCCGCACGATTCTCGAAGCGCTCGTAGGCTTCGACGATGCGTTGCACCAGCGGATGGCGCACAACGTCCTTGGGCATGAAATGGGTGAAGCTGATGCCAGGCACGTCTTTCAGCACCTCGATCACATGGTGAAGGCCGGACTTGGTGCCTTTCGGCAGATCGACCTGGGTGATGTCACCGGTGATGACCGCGGTTGAACCGAAGCCGATCCGGGTCAGGAACATCTTCATTTGCTCGACCGTGGTGTTCTGGCTTTCGTCGAGGATGATGAAGCTGTTGTTCAGCGTTCGACCGCGCATGTAGGCCAGCGGCGCGACTTCGATCACCTGACGTTCGATCAGCTTGGCGACGTGTTCGAAGCCGAGCATTTCGTAGAGGGCGTCGTACAGCGGACGCAGGTACGGGTCAATTTTCTGTGACAGGTCGCCGGGCAGGAAGCCAAGCTTTTCGCCCGCTTCAACCGCCGGACGCACCAGCAGGATGCGCCGAATCTGCTCGCGTTCCAGCGCATCCACCGCGCAGGCAACGGCCAGGTACGTCTTGCCCGTACCGGCCGGGCCGATGCCGAAATTGATGTCGTTACCGAGGATTTCCTTCACGTAGCGCAGTTGATTCAAGCCGCGAGGGCGAATCATGCCTTTTTTGGTGCGCAGGGCCACGGAAGGTTCGGCGGGGGAGACGTTGTCCAGCTCTTCGACGGCTGATTCTTGCAGGAACAAGTGAACCATGTCCGGCGACAGCTCGGTACCTTTGGTTTCCCGGTACAGGCGGCGCAGGAGGTTTTCCGCGGAGGTGGTGTGTTTCGGGTCGCCGATCAGTTCGAACTGGTTTCCGCGGTTGCGGATCTCGATGGTCAGGCGCTGTTCGATCAAGCGCAGATGCTCGTCGAATTGCCCGCACAAATTGGCGAAGCGGCGAGCCTCAACGGGCTCGAGGATGAAACGATGTGGTTCGATGGGTGCGTTCAAGGTCGTATTTAGCCGCCCTGGGGCAATTAAGATGAAATTAAGGATAGCGCCAGTGGCGCGGGTGCGAAAGCTCTTAAAACTTCTAATCGTCGAGACCGCCAAGATCGCAGCCTTCGGCAGCTCCTACAGGGGAATGCTATCCATGTAGGAGCTGCCGAAGGCTGCGATCTTTTGGCGGTTATTAGATCAGCGAGCCCCGCAATGAGTGCGGCTGTGCGGCATCAATGTGCACATCGGCGAACTGGCCGATCAAGGTTGGATTGTCGCAGCGGAAGTTGACGATCCGGTTATTCTCGGTCCGGCCTTGCAGCTCGCCGGGGTCCTTTTTCGAATAATCGGTGACCAGGATCCGCTGGATCGAACCGACCATTTGTCGGCTAATTTCGAAGCCTTGCTGGTTAAGGCGATGTTGCAGCGCGTTCAGGCGTTCTTTTTTCAGTTCTTCCGGCGTTTCGTCGGCCAGGTCGGCGGCCGGTGTGCCGGGACGCTGGCTGTAGACGAACGAGTAGGAGAAGTCGAAACCGACGTCTTCGATCAGCTTCATGGTCTGTTCGAAATCTTTCTCGGTCTCGCCCGGGAAGCCGACGATAAAGTCGGAGCTGATACAGATCCCCGGCACGGCGGCGCGCAGTTTGCGCAGTTTGGATTTGTATTCCAGGGCGGTGTGATTGCGCTTCATCGCCGACAGAATCCGGTCTGAACCCGATTGCACCGGCAGGTGCAGGTGTTTGACCAGTTCCGGCACATCGGCGTGAGCCTGAATCAGGCTGTCGGAGAATTCCAGCGGGTGCGAGGTGGTGTAGCGAATCCGGTCGATGCCATCGACGGCGGCCACCACGCGAATCAGTTCGGCGAGGTCCGCCAGGCGACCATCGTGTGTGGCGCCGCGATAACCATTGACGTTCTGACCCAGCAGGGTCACTTCACGTACGCCGTTTTCGGCCAGGTGGATAATCTCGGCAATCACGTCGTCGAACGGGCGGCTGACTTCTTCACCGCGGGTGTAGGGCACTACGCAGAACGTGCAGTACTTGCTGCAGCCTTCCATGACCGACACGTAAGCACTCGGGCCATCGACGCGCGGCTCGGGCAAATGGTCGAACTTTTCGATTTCCGGGAACGAGACGTCCACTTGCGGCAACTTGGTGGCGCGTGCGGCGTCGATCATTTCCGGCAGGCGGTGCAAGGTTTGCGGGCCGAATACCACGTCGACATACGGGGCACGATCGCGGATGGCCGCGCCTTCCTGGCTGGCCACGCAACCGCCGACGGCGATCACCATGTCCGGGTTGGCGAGCTTCAGTTCGCGCCAGCGACCGAGCTGGGAATACACCCGGTCCTGAGCACGTTCACGAATGGAGCAGGTGTTGAGCAGGATTACGTCCGCGTCTTCAGCGCGAGCGGTGACTTCCAGGGCCTGGTGTTCGCCCAGCAGATCGACCATGCGCGAGCTGTCGTACTCGTTCATCTGGCAACCGTGGGTTTCGATGTAAAGCTTCTTGGCCATGGAAAGAGTCATCACGTGATTCAAAGAACCAAGCATTATAGGGAACATGTCCCAAGGTTCCTACCGCTGCGCGTCCGGTGGCTATGCTATAGTTCGCGCCCTCATTTTTATCCCCGATGTGTTGCTCGCCCACCATGACCAAACGTGAAGCTCCAATCTACAAGGTGATTTTTCTCAACCAGGGCCAGGTGTACGAAATGTACGCCAAGCAGATCTATCAAAGTGATCTGTGGGGCTTTCTGGAAGTGGAAGAGTTCGTCTTTGGCGAGCGCACGCAAGTGGTCGTCGATCCGAGCGAAGAGAAACTCAAGGCTCAGTTTGAAGGCGTTGTGCGCAGTTTTGTGCCGATGCATTCGATCGTGCGCATCGACGAAGTCGAGCGTCTAGGCACGCCGAAAATCAGCGAAGCCCGCGGCGCGGTTGGCAATGTCATGCCGTTTCCGATGCCGATGCCTGAGAAGTAAGTAGCAGTCTTGAAGCTGATAGGGCTCTCTACTGTGGCTAGAGAGTCATTGTGATCAGGGGATTTATTGTGGCGAGGGGATTTATCCCCGTTGGGCTGCGAAGCAGCCCTGCCATCAGCCAATGCATTCTTTCAAGCGGACCGCATTCGCTGACTTTACGACTGCTGCGCAGCCGAACGGGGATAAATCCCCTCACCACAGGGCCAGTGCAGGAATCAGGGTAGTGGCGAAAACGGTGTACGCCCGTCGGCGCTTTGCAATTCCATCAGGTATTTACGGAAAATTTGCCCAAGCACTTGGGTAGCGACTTCCAGCTCTTCGCGCGGCATTTTTTCCGCCACTTCGTCAGCCGTGTCCAGCGCATCTTCAGCGCCATTGACCGCCGCCATTTTCAGCACGATGTACGCCTGAATGTTATTGGCCGGTACGCCTTCGCCATGGAAAAACATGGTGCCCAGTTTGAACTGTGCCTGGGCATGGCCTTGCAGCGAGGCCTTTTCGAAGTAGCTCAGGGCTTGATTGAGGTCGCGCGGCGTATTTTTACTGTTGTAGTAGAACTCACCCAACTCGTATTGCGCTTGCGCATCCCCTGCATCCGACGCTTTCTGACAGACAGCGAGTGCCTGTGCCAGATCTTGCCCCTGGGTATTGAGGGTGCAACGACCCATCGCTGGGATTAACAACGAGTTGCCGCCTGCCTGTGCGAGCAGGGGCTGAAGGAGCAACAGGCAGCCCAGTGCAAGGGCGCGGCCGGTGCGGTTCATGGGAATCGACTTACCTCTGAAGGGCGCGCGGACCCATCGAGGGATCCAATAAGCGCGCATTATGAAATAAGCAGGGCCAACCTTACAAAGTCTTTACTCGTTTTTCTGCTGCGCGGGAAATATATCGCCCACTTTGCGGGGGATTATTAGCAGAAGCGTAGGAATAAGGGCAGGAATGTAGGTGAAAGCTGACGCTGGCAATCGCCAACGTCAGCGGCTCAGCGTTATTTCAATGCAGCGAATGCTCGCTCGGCGGCATCCAGTGTCAGTTTCAGCTCGGCTTCGCCGTGAGCGATCGAGGTGAAGCCGGCTTCGAATGCGCTCGGCGCCAAATACACCCCGCCCTCGAGCATCAGGTGGAAGAAGCGCCCGAACCGGGCAGCGTCGCTGGCCATTACGTCATCGAAGGTCACGATGTCGTCGGCGCCGCTGAAGTACAGGCCAAACATGCCGCCGGCCTGCGTGGTCACGAACGGAATGCCGGCGGCATCAGCGCGCTGTTGCAGACCGTCGAGCAGGCGGCTGGTGTAGTCGCTCAGCTCGGCATGGAAACCTGGACGGCTGATCAGGCGCAAGGTGGTCAAGCCGGCCGCCATCGCCAATGGGTTACCCGACAAGGTGCCCGCCTGGTAGACCGGACCCAAAGGCGCGATGTGCGACATGATTTCGCGTTTGCCGCCGAAGCAGCCGACCGGCATGCCGCCGCCGATGATCTTGCCGAAGGTGGTCAGGTCCGGCGTCACGCCGTAGTGCGCTTGTGCGCCGCCGAGGGCGACACGGAAACCGGTCATGACTTCGTCGAAAATCAGCACCACGCCATGCTTGTCGCACAGGGTCCGCAGGCCTTCGAGGAAACCGGGTGCCGGTGGCACGCAATTCATGTTGCCGGCCACGGGCTCGACGATGATGCACGCCACGTCCTGGCCGACTTCGGCGAGCATGGTTGCAACGGCATCGATGTCGTTGAACGGCAGGGTCAAGGTGTGTTTGGCGAAGGCTGCCGGCACACCTGCCGAGCTTGGTACGCCTTGGGTCAGGGCGCCGGAACCGGCCTTGACCAGCAAACTGTCGGAGTGACCGTGGTAGCAGCCTTCAAACTTGATGATGCTGTCGCGACCAGTGAAACCACGGGCCAGGCGAATGGCGCTCATGGTCGCTTCGGTGCCGGAGCTGACCATGCGCACCATTTCCATCGACGGCACGATCGAGCAGACCAGATCAGCCATCTGGGTTTCCATCTCGGTGGGAGCGCCGTAGGACAATCCATGCTCAAGCTGCTTGCGCACGGCGTCCAGCACGTCCGGATGGCTGTGGCCGAGAATCATCGGGCCCCAGGAACCGACGTAATCCACATAACGCTTATTGTCTTCGTCAGTGACGTAGGCGCCTTCGGCGTGTTTGAAGAACAGCGGCGTGCCGCCGACGCTCTTGAATGCGCGAACAGGTGAGTTCACGCCACCGGGAATGTGTTTCTGGGCATTGGCAAACAGGGTTTCAGAACGAGACATGATCGGGCTCTCAAAAATCAGGATTTGAACAATTCGTTAAAGGCACGGGCCCGGCGTGTTACCTCGGCCGTGCTGTCGGCGCCAAACAAACCATGGACCACCGCCAGCAAATCGACCCCGTGGGCCACCAGCGGGGCGGCGTTGTCCAGGGTGATGCCACCGATTGCGCAGATCGGCAGGTGCAGTTTGCTGCGGGCCTGGTCGAGCAGTTCGAGGCTGCAGGTCGGTGCACCGGGTTTGGTGTTGGAATTAAAGAAGCGGCCGAAAGCGACATAACTGGCGCCTTCTTTGGCAGCTTGTTCGGCGAGCTCGAGTTGCGCGTGGCAGGTCGAGCCGATGATCGCCTGGCGACCGAGCAACGCCCGGGCCGGCGTCAGCGGGCCGTCGGTCTGGCCCAGGTGCACGCCGACGTTCAGGCGCGCGGCCAGTTCGGCATCATCGTTGATGATCAGCTGGGTCTTGTAGCGGTCGCACAGGTCGCGCAGGGTTTCGGCCTCGCGCAGACGGCGGGCCTCATCGCTGCTTTTGTCGCGGTATTGCAGCAAGGTAACGCCGCCTTCCAGCGCCGCCTCCACGTACGAAAGAAATTTACCCGCCAGTAGCTGGCTGTCGGTAATGGCGTACAGGCCACGTAGTTTCATCGGACAAGCCTCATGGCGTTACGAACAGAAATCCAGCGGCAAGCGGCGGGGCACGAACTGACCTTTGCCCAGTTGCTCGGCATCACGCAGGGTGCGCCACGTGTAGTTAAGTGCGGTCTGCACCGCGCTGACGAGATTTTCACCCTGGGCCAGACGACCGGCGAGGGCGCTGGCCAGGGTGCAACCCGATCCGTGATAACTGCCGGGCAGGCGCTGACAGGTATAGGTTTCGCGCAGGCCGTCACGGCTGTACAGGCGATTGTGTATTTCGTGTTCATCACCGTGGCCGCCTGTGATCAGCAGGTGTTTGACGAACGGCAGGAGTTTTTCAGCGCATTCGTCCGCGGTGCCTTCGGGCAGTTCGGCGAGGATGCGTGCTTCGGGGAGGTTGGGGGTGGCAATGATGGCCAAGGGCAACAGGCGTTCGCGCATAGCGTAGCCGACTTCATCCTTGCCCAGTCGTCCGCCACCGCCGGCGCGCAGCACCGGGTCGCAGACCATTGGCAAATGCGGGTGCGCCTGGAGCAGTTCGACGACGGTGTCGACCATTTCCAGTGAACCGAGCATGCCCAGTTTGACCGCAGCGACTTCGCAATCGTTGAGCACGGCGTTGGCCTGGGCCAACACCCACTCACGGTCGAGGACGCGGAAGTCAGTGACGTTGACCGTGTCTTGCACGGTCAGGGCGGTGACGGCCGGAGCCGCATGGCAACCCTGCGCGAGCAGGGCTTCGATATCTGCCTGCAGGCCGGCGCCACCACTTGGGTCGTGGCCGGAGAGACAGAGGACAACGGGGCGAGAGCTGTAGATATTCATGGTGCGCGAGCTTACCACCAAACATCTTTTTTCGGCCGCAGGAAGATCAAAAGATCGCAGGCTTCGCCAGCTCCTACAAGGAGGCTGCGATCTTTTCAGCCCCTTCTGACCGGGTCAACAGCTCTAGCTCAATGTGTAGCGCTGGAACGCCCGTGCTAGAGCCTTTGTAGGAAAGATTTCGATGGTGTTCAAAGGCCATCAACGGCTATGCTAGAGTGGATCCAAACCAATAACAGGTGATACCGGTTCTACGTCTACTCAAACGGAATGGGGGGCTTCCTGACAGAACCGGACAGGCCACGCTGGGGCTTCAATGCGCTATTTGCTGATGTTGCTGTTGTGTTTGCCCCTCATGGCGAGCGCCGTCGAATTCGATGAATTCACTCAAAGCCTCCCCTTGGGGCGCACCCTGCAAGTGTTCGAGGACGCGGGTGGTCAGGCGACCATTGCGGATGTTCGCGCACAAGCGGCGGCGGGAAACTTCAAGCCCCACCATAAAGACACCCTCAACGCGGGTTACTCGCGTTCGGCGTTCTGGCTGAAAATCGATCTGCATTACCGCCCGACCAACCCTGATGCGCAACGCACCTGGCTGCTGGAACTGGCCTATCCGCCCCTCGATCACCTCGATTTGTACTTGCCTGATGCTGACGGTCGCTATCAGTTGGCCCGACAGACCGGCGATGCCTTGCCATTCGACAGTCGCGAGATCCGCCAGAACAACTATCTGTTCGATCTGAACTTCACCCCTGATCAGACGCAAATCGTGTACCTGCGCCTGCAAAGCGAAGGCTCGATCCAGGCTCCGGTCACGTTGTGGTCGAGCACCGCATACCTCGAAGAACAGCCGGTGCGACTGTATGTGCTCGGGTTGATCTATGGCGTGTTGCTGGGGATGCTGGTCTACAACCTGTTCATCTACCTCAGCGTGCGCGACACCAGCTACCTCTATTACATTTTCTATATCGCCTCGTTCGGCTTGTATCAGCTGTCGGTGAACGGCGCGGCGGTGCAGTATTTCTGGCCGGACAACCCGTGGTGGGCCAATGCTGCGACGCCGTTTTTCATCGGTTGCGCAGGGTTGTTCGGCAGCCAGTTCGCCCGCAGCTTCTTGCAGACAGCCACTTACAGTCGCTGGCTCGACCGCTTGTTGCTGGCGCTGATTGCGTTCGGTGCGGTGGTGGTCGGATTGTCATTGATGACCAGTTACGCGCTGGCCTTGCGCTTGGCAACGGCCTTGGCACTGACGTTCACCGTGGCGATTTTTACAGCAGGGATTTTCGCCTGGCTGCGCGGTTTGCGAGTGGCGCGGTATTTTATTATTGCCTGGTCGGCGTTTTTGCTCGGCGGCATCATCAACACGCTGATGGTGTTGGGTTACTTGCCGAACGTGTTCCTGACCATGTATTCCAGCCAGATTGGTTCTGCGATCGAAGTCGCGTTGCTGTCCCTGGCGCTGGCCGACCGCATCAACGCCATGCGCGAGCAGCAAGCGCAGACCCTGTTCGATGCCGGTCAAAAACTCGAAGTGCTCAACCAGCAACTGGCTCGAAGCAACAAACTCAAGGACGAATTCCTCGCCACGCTGACCCACGAACTGCGCACGCCCATGAACGGTGTGATCGGTTCGCTGGAACTGATGCAGACCGTCGAAATGGACACCGAGCTGGAGCAATACCAGCAAACCGCAGCGGGTTCGGCACGGGACATGATGCGCATGGTCAATGGCATCCTCACCCTGACCGAGCTGCAGGCTGGCAAGCTCAAGGCCTCGGCGACCCCCTTCAGTTTGCGCGGCGTGGTTGAAGCATTGCGCCTGCAGTTCCAAGGCAATGCATCGAGCAAGTCCCTGGATTTCAAAGTGGACGTGACACAGGGGCTGCCGGATCGCTTGAACGGCGACAGCGCCAAGTTGGCGCAATGCCTGGAATGTCTGCTGGACAACGCGATCAAGTTCACCAAGGTCGGCGGTCTGGCGCTGCGCGTGACGGGCAAACCTCTGGAAAACAATCGCCTGGCCCTGTCATTTGCGGTGATCGACACCGGCATCGGTTTCACCGATCTGGGGGAGGCGACGATGTATCAACGCTTCTTCCAGCTCGACGGCTCGATGACCCGTGAATACGGCGGCCTGGGCGTCGGCCTGGCGATTTGTCGGCAACTGGTCGAATTGCTTGGCGGACGCCTGACTCACCGCTCCGAGCCAGGGAGCGGCAGCCGCTTCCAGCTGGATGTCGAGTTCGAACAGCCGGTGGTAGAGCGTGTGCAAGCACCTTTTATGAGCCGGGATTTTCCGCGCTTGCGACTGCCACAGGATTGCACCGTGCTGCTGGCGGATGACAACAGCATCAATCAACTTGTGATGCGCGGCATGTTGCTCAAGCTTGGGTTCCGGGTGCGCACCGCTGACAGCAGCGGTGCTGCGCTGGAGTATTTGCAGCGTGAAGCCTTTGACGCGGTGCTGCTTGACTGCCAGTTGCCTGCCGCGGACGGTGTGTCTCTGTGCTGCCAGATCCGCGCATTGCCGGGTTGCGCCGAATTGCCGGTGTTCATGGTGGCCCTGAGCGTTGATCGTGAGCGCTGCCCGACCGGCGCGTTGATTGACTATCTGGGCAAACCGGTAAAATTCGAGGACTTGCAGGCAGTGCTTTATCGGCGGGTGCTCTGCCCGCAGCAGGGTGAAAGCGCCGGCAGATAGGCAGATATGACACTTTGATCGGCCAAGGGGCGGTGCTTAACTGAATTCCCTTGGCTGACCAAAGGAGCCCTGTCATGAACCTGCATCAGTTCGCTGAAACCCACGAAGTCACCAACCAGCCACCGTCGCTGGACGGCACCAATCTGTATCGCATCGACCTGCCTTTGCAGGAGTGGTCGCAGCGTTTCGGGGCCGGTTGGGCGCAGGTGCGGATCGACGCTTACGGCGCACTGGCCGGCGGGCCGCTGATGGAAGCAGGGTTCCTGGCCAATCAGAACAAACCGGTCTTCGTCAGCCATGACCGTTATGGTCATCGCATCGACCTGGTGGAGTTTCATCCGGCCTACCACGAATTGATGCGCACGGCGGTCGAGCACGGGCTGACCTCGTTGCCGTGGGCGCACCCGCAGCCCGGCGCCCACGTCGCCCGCGCCGCCATGACCTACTTGCACAGCCAGGCCGAAGCCGGCAGCGGATGCCCGTTGACCATGACTTTCGCCAGTGTCCCGGCGATGCGCCTGCAGCCGGATCTGGCCGAACAATGGCTGCCGAAAATCCTCGCCACCGAATACGACCCGCGCAACGTTGGCATGGCGCACAAGGCCGGTGTCACCATTGGCATGGCCATGACCGAGAAGCAGGGCGGCACCGATGTGCGGGCCAACACCACCAAGGCGTATCCGGTCGGTGCCAGCGGTCCGGGCCAGGCCTATGAGTTGTTGGGCCATAAGTGGTTTTGTTCCGCGCCAATGTGCGATGCCTTCCTCACCCTGGCGCAGACGGACAAGGGATTGACCTGTTTCCTGCTGCCGCGCCATCGCCCGGATGGTACGCGCAATCAGTTCTACATCCAGCGGCTGAAAAACAAACTCGGCAACAACTCCAACGCCTCCAGCGAAGTGGAATTTCGTGGCGCCCTGGCGTGGATGGTGGGTGACGAAGGGCGGGGCGTTCCGACCATCATCGAAATGGTCGCCATGACCCGGTTCGATTGCATGGTCGGTTCCAGCGCGCTGATGCGCCAGGCGTTGACCCAGGCCAGCCATCACTGCGCGCACCGCCGCGTTGGCGGCAAGCTGCTCAGCGAACAACCCTTGATGCAGAACGTACTGGCCGACCTCGCCCTGGAAAGCGAAGCCGCCCTGGCCTTGAGCCTGCGCATGGGCCGGGCGCTGGATCATCTGGACGACGCGCAGGAAGCGAAATTCGCACGCCTGGTGACGGCCGTGGGCAAGTATTGGATCTGCAAGCGCGCACCCGCGATGATCAACGAAGCCGCCGAGTGCATGGGCGGTGCCGGCTATGTCGAAGAAAGCATCCTGCCGCGTTTGTACCGCGAGGCACCGGTCAATTCGACGTGGGAAGGCTCCGGCAACGTGCAATGCCTTGATGTACTGCGGGCCTTGTCGAAAGAACCGGGGGTGCTGGATGTGCTGTTCAGCGAGTTGGGGGACGGCCATGGCGACAAACGCCTGGCCGCGCACATCAGTCAATTGCAGGCGGCCTTCAAGGACACTGGCGACATTCAATACCGCGCCCGGCAGCTGACCGAAGACATCGCCTTGGGGCTTCAGGCCAAGCTATTGCTGGAGGCAGGTAATGCCGCGGTCAGTGACGCCTTCATCGCCAGTCGTCTTGGGTCGGCAGGCCGGGTGTTTGGCGCGTTGCCGCGAGGACTGGAGGTGGAAGCGATTGTGGCGCGCTCTACTCCGCAGGGTTTTTGACCACGCTCGGGTGAACGACAATGATCCACTGTGGGAGCGAGCCTGCTCGCGAAAGCGGTCTGTCAGTCATATCGATGTTGGATGTGCCGGCGCATTCGCGAGCAGGCTCGCTCCCACATTTGATCTTTGGTGAACCGACTAGTGTGTATCAGCATGCCACTGTTCCCGTCGGGCGACGATACAGGCAAGATGAAGGTCTGCAAGTCAGAACACAGGATGCTGATCGTGACCGAAGCTTTTATTATCGTTCAAACCGCCGAGCAAGCCGTGGACCGGCTTGCACTCTTGCACAATCGTGCAACCACCGCGCTGAACCAGGCGCTCAAGCGTTACCTCAAGGACCGTATTGAGCCGGACGCCGAACAGCGTGCGATGTTTCGTTATCCTGAATTGCGTCTGACCTACCATTGCCAGGGCGAAGTCCCACAGACCACGCGTGCCTACGCCAAGGTTCAGTTGCCGGGGACCTACAGCGTTACCGTCACCCATCCCGCCGCTTTCCGTAAATACCTGCTGGAACAGCTGGTGCCGTTGATGCATGACTTCACCGTGACGGTCGAAGTGGGCATCAGCCAGCAGAACATTCCTTATCCATATGTGGTTGAACAGGGCGATGAGCTGGCCGGTTCCGGTGTCACCGCCGCCGTGCTGGCGCGGGTGTTCCCGAGTACCGACCTGTCGGCCGCCACCGATGGCATTGCCGATGGTTTGTACGATTGGGAAAACACCGATCCGCTGCCGCTGGCGTTGTTCGATGCGGCCCGGGTGGACTTCTCGCTACGCCGACTGGTGCATTACACCGGCAGCGACTGGCGCCATGTACAGCCGTGGATTCTGCTGACCAACTACCACCGTTATGTCGACCAGTTCATCGTCCATGGCCTGGAGCAGTTGCGCAGTGATCCGCGTTTCGTGCGGATGGTGTTGCCGGGCAACGTGATCATCGAAAAGAGCATGGATCACGGCGAAGCCTCGGCGATTGCCGCGGGCGTGGTTTGGCATCGCTACCAGATGCCGGCCTATCACCTGATTGCCAGCGACGGCCATGGCGTGACCCTGGTGAACATCGGCGTCGGCCCGTCCAACGCTAAAAACATCACTGACCATTTGGCGGTACTGCGCCCGCATTGCTGGCTGATGATTGGCCACTGTGGTGGCTTGCGTCAGTCGCAGACCATTGGCGACTACGTATTGGCTCACGCCTACATGCGCCGCGACGGGATTCTTGACCGGGTCGTGCCGCCGAACATTCCGATTCCGGCCCTGGCCGAAGTGCAGATGGCGTTGCAGCAAGCGGCGGCCAACATCACCGGCGAGAAGGGCGATGAGCTGAAGAAACGCCTGCGCACCGGCACCGTGCTGACCTACGACGACCGTAACTGGGAGCTGCGTTGGGCTCAGGAACGTCCGTTGATCAACTTGTCCCGCGCTGTCGCGGTGGACATGGAAAGCGGCACCATCGCAGCGCAGGGTTATCGCTTGCGAGTGCCTTACGGCACGCTGCTCTGTGTCTCGGACAAACCCTTGCACAGCGAAATCAAGCTGCCGGGCTCGGCCAACGCCTTCTATGAACGCGCGGTCAGCCAGCACTTGAAGATCGGTATCGAGGCGGTGGATCTGTTGCGCACCGAACTCAACTCGCTGCACTCGCGCAAATTGCGCAGCTTCGACGAGCCGCCGTTCCGCTAACAGGCATGGTTATTTAACGGTCGGGGTACTAGCATTGGCAGCCCTGACCGTTAGATGTTCTTTTCGCCATGTCCCGTCCCCAACGTCCCGTTTCCCGCCGCCCTGGCGCGAAGCCTGCGCCATCGTCCTCAGCCCCGCGTCGCGTTGCCAAAGCGCCGCCGGCCGAGCCGAAGCTGATTCTGTTCAACAAACCGTTCGATGTGCTGACGCAATTCAGCGATGGCGAAGGGCGGGCGACGCTCAAGGACTATATCGAGATTCCGGGGATTTACCCGGCAGGACGGCTGGACCGTGACAGCGAAGGGTTGTTGCTGTTGACCAACGACGGCCAGCTTCAAGCGCGGATCGCCGACCCGAAACACAAACTGGCCAAGACTTATTGGGTGCAGGTGGAAGGCGAGCCGAGCGCCGAGCAGTTGCAGCGCTTGCGCGATGGCGTCGAGCTGAACGACGGCATGACCTTGCCCGCTGAGGCGCGGCAGTTGGATGAGCCTGAATTATGGCCACGCAACCCGCCGGTGCGCTTTCGCAAAAGCGTGCCGACCCATTGGCTGGAGCTGGTGATTCGCGAGGGACGCAACCGTCAGGTGCGGCGCATGACCGCTGCGGTCGGCTTGCCGACGCTGCGGCTGGTGCGGGTCAGAATCGGCGACTGGACGATCGAAGGGCTCGATCAAGGCCAGTGGAAGGAAGTCCCGGCGCGTTTATGAGCCGCTTTCGATGTACGCGATCACCACGCTTTTGACGATGAACGCGAAAATTCCCAGGCCCAGCACGAAGAACAGAATGAGCGTGCCGAACTTGCCGGCCTTGGACTTCTTCGCCAGATCCCAGACGATGAAGCCCATGAAAATGATCAGGATGGTGACCAGGCCGGTCATCATCCACTCTTCAAATACTGCAGGATCCATCGAACATCTCCAGCGCGGGCGGGGCTAAAAAGGGCGGGTCGAGTATACGCCATGGGGGAATGGCGGAGCATTGACCTGCGTCGGTGTGACGCGGTCATTCATCGCCTGTGCCGGCCCTTGTAGGAGCTGTAGGAGCTGGTAGGAGCTGTCGAGTGAAACGAGGCTGCGATCTTTTGATCTTGTTTCTTAAAAAGCAAAATCAAAAGATCGCAGCCTCGTTTCACTCGACAGCTCCTACCAGCTCCTACCAGCTCCTACAGCTCCTACAGAAGTGGGCTCAGTTGCGCAGGTGGGTGAGGGGCAGTTCGGTGCTGTTGAGCACCTGGTTCAACACAAAACTGGAGCGCACGCTCGTCACCCCTTCAATCCGGGTCAAATGCCCCAGCAGCAGTTTCTGATAGTGGTCCATGTCCGGCACCACCACCTTGAGTTGATAGTCGGCATCCATCCCCGTCACCAAGCTGCATTCCAGCACTTGCGGCAGCGTGCGAATGGCCGCTTCAAAGTTCTCGAACCGCTCCGGCGTATGTCGGTCCATGCCGATCAGTACGTAGGCCGTCAGGCTCAAACCGAGCATTTTGCGGTCCAGCAGGGCGACCTGACGGGTGATGTAGCCGTCATCTTCCAATTGCTTGACCCGCCGCGAGCACGGCGAGGGGGACAGGCCGATGCGTTCGGCCAGCTCCTGGTTGGAGATGCGCGCGTCACGCTGCAATTCCGCCAAAATGCTCAGGTCGTATCGGTCGAGTTTGCTCATCAATCAGGCCTTTGTCATAACTATTGCGGAAGATTATCTATCCAGGGTTAAAAATTGCGCAAGTGATGTTTATTTGAGCAATCTTCGCAATCCTCTGCCGGCGCCGCGAGCCTATTCTTATTACCAGAATCACTGCTCGGACAAACAGTCCACAGCGGCTCGCCCAATCAGGCCAGCTGCGGTCGCCACTCCCCACAGGGGATGAGCCGGCCCCCGAGCTACACACTGTCCAGAAGACGGCGTGAGGTGAGCCGACGTCATAAGCGTCGAGCACGGACGAAGTTCTCAAGGGGAGGCCGACGGGTCTCCCCTTTTTCTTGCCTGGAATTTCTCGCCAGTCCTCAATAAATAAGTTGCGCGACTGATAACCTGTTGCAGAACCGGCCTGCACTTTCCCAGTCTTACGTACAGGCCCTAACCCACAGTGAGGAAAAGCATGAAGTCGCGCATCTGGCGTTTGGCCGGTGTTGGTTTGCTGTGTGTAAGTGTCACTGCTCAAACGCTGGCCGATGAACCGCAAAACCGTGGCCCTGAGGGCGGGCAACACGGGTCGGAGGGCCATGAGGGAAACAATCAGGGCCATCAGGGAAACAATCAGGGCCATGGCGGCAACAATCAGCCGCGCCCGCAAAATAATCAGCCTGCTCAAAACAATCAACCGCGTGTGCAGAACAACGATGGCAATCGAGGTGACAACAACCGTCAGTTCGAGCACAACGGCCAGAATCAGAATGGGCAAAACCACGCGCAGCACGACTACAACAATCCGGTCCGGCCGCCACCACCGCCGCCGAAGCTGCCGGCCAATGACCTGCCGATCCAGGGCCGGCCCGACACGGTGCGCCAGACCCAGCAGCCGCAGCGTGGCTACTATCAGGACGTTCCGCGGCGCAACGATAACAACCCGCACTGGCAAAACGGTGGTCAGGCTTCACACCCCGACGATCATCGGTGGGCAGGGCGTCCGGAGGGGCATGGCAATGGCTGGGGCCCCGGCCCGCAGTACCGTCCCGGTCATATGATCGATCGCTTCCCGGACCGTGAATTCCGCGTGCCTTATCGAGGTCAGGATTACTTCTACTCCGGTGGCTACTGGTATCGCCCGCAGGGCCCACGCTATGTGGTGGTGCAGCCGCCTCGCGGAATTCGTGTCAGCTACTTGCCCGATTACGCGCGTGAAGTGTGGATCGGCGGTGCGCTGTTGTTCCTGGCGGCGGGTTCGTATTACGCCTATCAGGAAAGCACTCAGGATTACGTCGTGGTTGAACCGCCCGTGCAACAGGCGCCGCAACCGACCAGCAATGGCTATGACGTGGAGGCTTATCCAGCCAACGGCCAGTCGCCCGAGCAGATCAATCAGGACGGTTACGAGTGCTATCAATACGCAGTACAGCAGAGTGGCTTTGATCCACGAACGGCCACCTATCAACCGGACCCGTCGGTGGTGCAAGCCTACCGCCAGGCCCAGGGCAACTGCCTGAGCAGTCGCGGTTATCAGGTTTCTTTCTGAGCCCTGGCGGGCAGTACCACTTCCCGCGGGTCGGCGTGCACCAGCACTTCGGCTCGCGGGTAGGCGGCGTGAATCGCATCGGCGGCTTGATCGCTGATGGCGTGAGCGACTGACAGGGTGAGGTTTCCCGGTAACTCCAGATGCAATTGCACGAACCACTGGTTGCCGGAAATTCGCGTGCGCAGGTCATGCGCGCCCAACACCCCAGGTACACCGCACGCCAGTTCAAGCATGTGCTGGCTGACATCCGGCGGCAGTTCTTCATCCATCAGCACCGTAAAACTTTCCCGGGCGATTTGAATCGCGCTCCACAAAATGTAGACCGCGATCCCCAGACCAAACCACGCATCCACCTGGTTCCAGCCAAACCCCGCCAATATCAGCGCCACGAGGATGCTGCCATTGAGCAGCATGTCCGAGCGGTAATGCAGCGAGTCGGCGCGCACCGCGTTCGAGCCGGTGGCCTTGACCACCCGATGTTGCAACGTCAGCAACGCCAGCGTCAGCACCAGGGAGAACACAATCACCCCGATGCTGATCCACGGTGCGCCCACGGGCTCCGGATGCTTCAACCGGTCAAACGCCTGCAAGGCAATCAACACCGCACTGCCGCCAATGAACAGCGCCTGAGCCATGCCGGCCAGTGATTCGGCCTTGCCATGCCCGTAACGGTGATCGTCATCGGCGGGGCGCAAGGCGTAATGCACCGCCAGCAAATTAAGCAGCGATGTCACGCCATCGAGTACCGAGTCAGTCAACCCGGCGAGCATGCTCACCGAACCGCTCAACCACCAGGCGATGGCTTTGGCGACGATCAGCGTACAGGCCACCGCCACCGAGGCACGGGTTGCCAGCCGCAGCAGGCGGGCGTGTTCGACGCTTGTGATCATAGGTACGGCTTTTCCTTTTTTAAGCGGCCCTTCACGTGCACGGATTACGCGGCAGGTTGCAAGCCGAACATGGCCAGTTGCTGAGGGCTGCCCTTGTGTTGGATCAGGCGCGGGTCATCCAGCGGGAATCGACGACCCAGTTCAGTTTCGAGAATAGTCTGCAATTTTTGGGTATCGACCTTGCCGTCGGCGCCGATGGCGTCCTTGAGTTTTTCCGGGGCTACCTGGGCGGTCTTGCCCGGTTCGAAATAAATCGCCCCAGTGGCGAAGTCCACGGCAAACGCGATCAGGCCTGGGATGATATAGAACAGCAGCCCCACCGCATCGAGGGCGGCGATGGCCGGGTCGATCTTGCCGTCAATCTGGCCGCGGCGATCCGGGTAGAAAATCGATCCGCAAGCGGTCACTTGGGTCAGCAGGGTTGCCACCAAGACACCGCCAATCAGGCGAAAGGGAACACGCATATGAAATCTCCTGAGTCATTTGGAAAACGTAGCGTCGTCGATATGAATTAGGACCGCAACGAGCGACAAGCAGTTCGCCGTTATACTCGCGCCTCTGTTTGGGAGCCAGCATGATTTCTTTGCCGATTGATGAAGTTTTACCCGCCCTGCGTGAAGCCTTGGCTACACGCCACGAAGCCGTGCTTGAAGCACCGCCCGGCGCGGGTAAAACCACCCGTGTGCCCTTGGCCTTGCTCAACGAGCCGTGGCTGGCGGGACAAACCATCCTGATGCTCGAACCGCGCCGGTTGGCAGCGCGGGCGGCGGCGGAACGTCTGGCCAGTGAACTGGGCGAGAAGGTCGGTGAAACCGTCGGTTATCGCATTCGCCTCGACAGCAAAGTCGGCCCCAAAACGCGTATCGAAGTGGTCACCGAAGGTATCCTCACCCGGCGCTTGCAGGATGACCCGGCGCTGGAAGGCGTCGGTCTGCTGATCTTCGACGAGTTCCATGAGCGTAGTCTCGACGCCGACCTGGCGTTGGCCCTGAGTTTGAACGGCCGGGAGCTGTTCCGAGACGATCAACCGCTGAAAATTCTATTGATGTCTGCAACCCTGGAAGGCGAACGCCTGGCCGGGTTGCTCGATGACGCGCCGATCCTGCGCAGTGAAGGGCGCATGTACCCGGTGCAGATGCGTTGGAGCCGACCGTTCCAGCCGGGTGAATTCATCGAGCCTCGTGTGGTGCAGACCGTTCTCGACGCCTTGAATGACGAAACCGGCAGCCTTCTGGTCTTTCTGCCGGGGCAGGCGGAAATCCGTCGAGTTCATCAACAACTGGCCGATGCTCTGGGCGAGAGCTCACAGGTGTTGCTCTGCCCATTGCATGGCGAACTGGACCTGGCCGCGCAGCGTGCGGCGATTGATCCGGCGCCTGTCGGCAAACGCAAAGTGGTGCTGGCGACCAACATCGCCGAGACCAGCCTGACCATCGACGGTGTGCGCGTGGTGATCGATGCCGGGTTGGCGCGAGTGCCGCGTTTCGATCCGGGCAGCGGCATGACCCGGCTCGACACCCAGCGCATTTCCCGCGCCAGCGCCACACAGCGCGCCGGCCGGGCCGGGCGCCTGGAGCCGGGCGTGTGTTATCGCTTGTGGTCGCAGGATCAGCACGAGCAATTGGCGGCTTACGCCAGTGCGGAAATTCTCTCGGCGGACCTTGCCGGCCTGGCGTTGCAACTCGGGCGTTGGGGCGTGACGCCGGGTCAGTTAGTGTGGCTCGACATTCCGCCAGCGGCGGCTTATGCACAGGCTCAGGATCTGCTTGATCGACTGGGCGCCCTGGACGGCGAAGCGCTGACCCGTCACGGTCAGGCCATGGCCGAACTGCCGGCGCATCCGCGCATCGCGCATTTGCTGTTGCGCGGTCAGGCACTTGGCCTGGCAGACATGGCCTGCGACGTCGCGGCACTGCTGGGGGAGCGCGATATTTTGCGCGGTGCCGGGGCTGACTTGCACAGTCGACTGGTGTTGTTGTCCGGCGAAGAGCGCGCTGCCCGTGGCGCTCAGGGCGGCGTGCAACGGGCCCGGCAACTGGCGCGACAGTATCGCGGTTACCTGCGCGGCAAAGCGTCGGAGCCCGTCAGCGATCCGGATCATCCGCGTTGGCTCGGCGCGCTGCTGGCGCTGGCCTATCCGGACCGAGTTGCCCAACAACGTCGGGCCGGTGGCGCGGAATATCGCCTGGCTAACGGTCGCGCAGCGCTGTTCGCCGACGCCGACAGTCTGATGAAGCAACCGTGGCTGGTGATCGCCGACCTCGGCAGCCGTCAGGGCCAGCGTGAGGAACGGATTTATCTGGCAGCGGATTTCGATCCGGCGCTGTTCGATTCCGTGCTGTCGGAGCAAGTGCGTTGCGTCGATCAACTGGATTGGGACGAACGCGAAGGTGTGTTGCGCGCTGAGCGCCAGCGCAAGGTGGGCGAGTTGATCCTCAGCCGCGAACCGCTGACCGGCCTCGATGAAACGGCTCGCAGTCAGGCGCTGGTCAATCTGGTGCGACGCAAGGGGCTGGAGCTGTTGCCATGGACGCCGGAGCTGCGTCAGTGGCAAGCGCGAGTCGCGTTGTTGCGGCAGTTGGACCTCAGCAGCAAGCCTGAAAGTGAATGGCCGGATGTCAGCGACACCGCACTGCTCAAAAGCCTTGAGCACTGGCTGATGCCGTATCTGGGGAAAGTCTCGCGACTCAGTCACTTCGCCAACCTGGACCTGTCGAGCATCGTCCATAACCTGTTGCCATGGCCGCTGCCGCAACGGCTCGACGAGCTGGCGCCGCACCATTTGAGCGTGCCGTCGGGTTCGTCGATTCGTCTGGATTACAGCGAGCAACCGCCTATTCTGGCGGTGCGTTTGCAAGAGTTGTTCGGCCTGGCCGAGACGCCGAGGGTTGCCGGCGGCCGCCAGGTGGTGAAGTTGCACCTGCTGTCCCCGGCGCGGCGGCCGGTGCAGGTGACGCAGGACCTGGCCAACTTCTGGCGCAGTACTTACGCCGAGGTGAAGAAGGATTTGAAAGGGCGGTATCCGAAGCATTACTGGCCGGATGACCCGTTGGTGGCCGAAGCCACCGCGCGGATCAAACCCCGTAAATAATCTGTAGGAGCGAGCTTGCTCGCGATGGACGTGAACGATAACGCGTGCTGTCTGGAAACAAGCGCCGCCTTCAAGCCCATCGCGAGCAAGCTCGCTCCTACAAGGGTAAGTGCGATCTTTCGGCTTTCGCGGTGAGCTGCTCCCGGCAATAGTCGGCAAACAACTGCGCCGGTTTGGTCAGTTGCCCGCGCTTCAACCACGCAGCCACCAGCCCTGAGCCGGTGACGTCTTCGACGATGTCCACGCACACCACTTTCTGGCCGTCGTAGGTGCATTCCGAATGCGGCCGGGTGACCAGGATCGAAAAGCCGAACCCTTGCCCGACCATCCCCCGCACCATCTCGATCGAGGGAGAGCTGAAGGCAATGTGCGGCGTCAGGCCGAGTTCTTCGAACAGGCTGACGAAGTAAGTCCGGCTCGGTTGCACGTCCAGCAGAATCATCGGCTCCAGGCACAGGTCGCGCAGTGACACTTGCTTCAACTGGGCAAAGCGATGATCCGCCGGCAGTAACGCGTAAGGCCGTTGTGCCGGCATCAGCGGTTCGGTCTGGATGGTGGCGTCGAGGTCGTGTTCATACAGGATCGCCAGGTCGAAGGTACCCGACGTCAGGCCTTGCACCAGCTCTTGCTGCTCGCCGTCGCGGATGCGGATTTTCACCCCCGGATACAGCGCCGAGAACCCGGCAATCAACTGTGGCAAGTACAAGGGGGCAACCGTTTCGAAGCAGCCGATATCGATTTGCCCGGACACCACGTCGTTGTCGGCGAGGGCGTTCTGTTCGAACTCCTTGGCCATGCGCAACAGTTCCTGGGCCTTGCGATAGAAGCGCGCGCCGCTAGGGGTCAAGGACACACCCTGGGCGTGGTGACGGATCAGCAGTTGCACGCCGAAGCTGTCTTCCAGGCCTTTGATCGCCGTGGAGATCGCCGGCTGGGCGATGTACAGCTTGCGCGAAGCCTCGGCGACGCTGCCGCATTCGACGGTGGTGATGAAGTATTTCAGTTGACGCAGGTTGTAGGCAGCCACGGCAAACCTCGGGGTGGATGGACTATACATCCAGGCAATTTTCGCGCCGACTGCATCCGTTCTGACGACGGTGTTGTTAGGCCTGAACAATAACCACATAACCGCGCAACCGGGGAGATTGGCTGCCCAGTTTTTTCATGGTCTGCGAAGACATTTTTACTATTTTTCCTGGTCGAGGGCCTGGGCCACCATCCAATTCACAAGAAAAGCCCATGGAGCATCTGAACGTGTTCGAGCTTACATACTGGCAAAACAAGGCCGCTGCACTGCCGTTTCCAGATCAGGCACTGATCGACGGCAAACCCCATTCGGCGCAGTCGGGACAGACCTTCGCCGTGATCAACCCCGCCACCGGCCAGTGTCTGGCTAACGTGGCCGCTTGCGGCGATGAAGACGTGAACGCGGCTGTGCGCAGTGCGCGGCAAGTGTTCGAGGCTGGAACCTGGGCGGCGCGTTCGCCGGGCGAGCGCAAGCAAGTGCTGTTGCGCCTGGCTGATCTGATCATGGATCACCGCGAAGAACTGGCGTTGCTTGATTCGCTGAACATGGGCAAACCGGTGATGGATGCCTACAACATCGACGTGCCGGGCGCTGCCGGCGTGTTTCGCTGGTACGCCGAAAGCCTCGACAAACTGTATGACCAGATTGCCCCCAGCGCGCAGAACGTACTGGCGACCATCACCCGCGAAGCGCTCGGTGTGGTGGCTGCAGTGGTGCCATGGAATTTCCCGTTGGACATGGCAGCGTGGAAACTTGCCCCGGCCTTGGCTGCTGGTAACTCGGTGGTCCTCAAACCCGCCGAGCAATCACCGTTTTCCGCGCTGCGTCTGGCCGAGCTGGCGCTGGAAGCCGGCCTGCCGCCAGGTGTGCTGAACGTAGTGCCGGGTCTCGGTGAGCAGACCGGCAAAGCCCTCGGTTTGCACCCGGACATCGATTGCCTGGTCTTCACCGGCTCCACCGAAGTCGGCAAATACTTCATGCAGTATTCCGCGCAATCGAACCTCAAGCAGGTGTGGCTGGAATGCGGCGGCAAGAGTGCGAATCTGGTGTTCGCCGACTGTCAGGACCTTGATCTGGCCGCCGAGAAAGCGGCGTTCGGGATCTTCTTCAATCAGGGTGAAGTCTGCTCGGCCAACTCGCGCTTGCTGGTGGAACGTTCGATTCATGATGAATTCGTCGAACGCCTCAAGGTGCAGGCCGAACGCTGGCAGCCGGGTGATCCGCTGGACCCGTCGAGCAATGCCGGGGCGATTGTCGACAGCCGCCAGACTGCGCGCATCATGAAGTTCATCGAGCAGGCCGAACGCCTGGGCGCGACGAAGGTGTGTGGTGGTCGGCAATCGATCTTCAACGGCTCCGACAACTTTATTCAGCCGACCATTTTCACCCACGTGCGTGCGGACATGCCGCTGTTCCGCGATGAAGTATTCGGCCCGGTGCTGGCCATCACAGCCTTCGATGACGAGGCACACGCCTTGCAACTGGCGAACGACAGCGTCTACGGTCTGGCCGCTTCGCTGTGGACCGACGACCTCAATCGTGCCCACCGTGTGGCGCGACAATTGCGAGCGGGCACGGTGTCGGTCAACAGTGTCGATGCACTCGACGTGACCGTACCTTTTGGCGGTGGCAAGCAGTCCGGGTTCGGCCGCGACTTGTCGCTGCACTCATTCGATAAATACACTCAGTTGAAGACCACCTGGTTTCAATTGCGCTAATAACAAAAAAACGGAGAACTGGCGATGACCACACCACGTGAAACCCGCGACTACCAGGCCGCCGATGCTGCGCACCACATCCACGCATTCGTCGATCAAAAGGCACTCAACGACGAAGGGCCACGCGTGATGGTCCGTGGCGAGCGCCTGCATCTGTGGGACAACGATGGTCGGCGTTACCTCGACGGCATGTCCGGGCTGTGGTGCACAAACCTCGGTTACGGCCGCAAGGACCTGGCGGCGGCCGCGACTAAACAGCTTGAGCAGTTGCCTTACTACAACATGTTTTTCCACACCACCCACCCGCAGGTGATCGAGCTGTCGGAGCTGCTGTTCAGCCTGCTGCCGGGACACTACAGCCACGCGATCTACACCAACTCGGGCTCGGAAGCCAACGAGGTGCTGATCCGTACCGTGCGCCGTTACTGGACGATCCTCGGCAAGCCCGAGAAGAAAGTCATGATCGGTCGCTGGAACGGTTACCACGGCTCGACCCTGGCCGCGACGGCGCTCGGTGGCATGAAGTTCATGCACGAAATGGGCGGCATGATTCCGGACATCGAACACATCGATGAACCGTACTTTTTTGCCCACGACGGCAATCTGACCCCGGCCGAGTTTGGACTGCGGGCAGCACAGCAACTGGAAGCGAAGATTCTCGAACTCGGCGCGGACAAGGTCGCCGGCTTCATCGCCGAACCGTTCCAGGGCGCGGGCGGGATGATCTTTCCGCCAGAAAGCTACTGGCCGGAAATTCAGCGGATCTGCCGCAAGTACGATGTGCTGCTGTGCGCCGATGAAGTGATCGGCGGCTTCGGTCGAACCGGCGAATGGTTCGCCCACGAGCACTTCGGTTTCGAGCCGGACACGCTGTCCATCGCCAAGGGGTTGACCTCGGGTTATATCCCCATGGGCGGACTGATCCTGTCGAAAAAAATGGCCCAGGTGCTGGTGGAGCAGGGCGGGGTGTTTGCCCACGGGTTGACCTATTCCGGGCACCCGGTGGCGGCGGCAGTGGCCATCGCCAACCTCAAGGCGTTGCGCGATGAGGGGGTGGTGACGCGGGTCAAGGACGACATCGGGCCGTACTTGCAACAGTGCTTGCGCGAGGTGTTCGGCAATCACCCGTTGGTTGGGGATATTCAAGGCGTCGGTATGGTCGCGGCACTGCAATTGGCGGAGGACAAAACCAGCCGCAAGCGCTTTGCCAACGAAAACGATATTGCCTGGCGATGCCGCACGATTGGCTTTGAGGAAGGGGTGATTATTCGCTCGACGCTGGGGCGAATGATCATGGCGCCGGCGTTGATTGCCAGTCGAGAGGAGGTTGATGAGCTGGTGGGGAAAACCCTGAAAGCGGTTGATCGTACGGCACAGGAATACGGCCGTCTCTGATCTTAAATTAGTGTGATCCCAAAAAGATCGCAGCCTTCGGCAGCTCCTACAGGGGATCGCATTCCTGTGTAGGAGCTGCCGAAGGCTGCGATCTTTTGCTTTTGATTGAGCGTTGCACCCACCCCGTGCACCCCCGCCAACACCGCCCTTTCCCAGCGCACGCTACCCAGTTTTTTCATCGCTCCCATCGACATATTTCCTAATTTTCCTAATCCCTGCCTTGGTCCAACATCGACTTCGCCAGTCAGCCAAACGTTGACCACCGACGGGTCCATTCAGAGACCACAGGTGGCATCTGCTCCAAGGCCACTGACCGTACTGCCCATTACAAAACTAAATCAACAGCTTTGGGAGTGCTCCATGAAAAAGTCCTTGTTTACCCGCTTCGCTCATCCACTGGCGGTCACCGCCATTGCCGCGACGGTCGCTACCAGCGCCCAGGCCGGCACCCTGTCCATCGGTCACACCACGTGGGTTGGCTATGGCACGCTCTACCTGGCTCAGGATCTGGGCTACTTCAAGGAAAACGGCTTGACCGTCGAACTACCCGTCGTCGAAGAGGCCTCGATGTACATGGCCGCGCAGGCGTCGGGGGAGTTGTCGGGCTCGGCGTCGACCATCGACGAAGTGCTCAAGTACCGCCCGCAATTTTGCTTCAAGGCCGTCGCCGCACTCGATGACAGCCATGGTGGCGACGGTGTGCTCGTGGGCAAGGACGTCAAGAGCCTGCAGGAGCTGAAGGGTCAAGCGGTGGCGGTGAACGAAGGGTCGACCTCGCAGTTCTGGCTATCGTATCTGCTGAAAAAACACGGCATGAAAATGAGCGACATCACCGTGCAAAACATGACGGCTGACGACGCTGCTACCGCATTTATCGCCGGTCGCGTGCCGGCCGCCGTGACCTGGGAACCGCACCTGTCGATGGTTCGCAGCAAGAATCAAGGCAAGGTCCTGATCGACAGCAGCAGCACGCCGGGGGTAATTGTCGACGTGGTGGCGCTCAACTGTTCGGTCATCGAAAAGCAGCCAGAAGACGTCAAGGCATTGGTCGCCGGGTTGTACAAAGCGGTGAAATACACCCAGGAGCATCCGCAAGAGGCCTACAAAATAATGGCCAAAGGCGTCGGTGGTTACCTCGCCGATCCGAAGGAGCTGGCCGCCGCCGCGCAAGGCGTGCGCTTCTACGATCAAGCCATGAGCGAAAAACTCCTGGGCTCGCCGGGCAAACCGGGTGACAGCGAGCCGTTGATCAAACTGGCCAACGAAACCGCCAGTGAATTGCAGGGCAAACCCTACAACGTCAGCAATGACGACCTGATCGACAACCGTTTCGTCAGCCCGCTCTAGGAGGTTCGCATGTTCAAGCGCAATTCATGGCTGAGCCGCTGTATGACGCCCAAGACCGGCCTGCCCGTGCAGGTCATCTGGAGCGCGAGCGGTCTGGCCTGGCTTTTATTGATCGGCCTGTGGGCCGGATTGTCTTACGGCGGCGTGGTGCCGGGCATGTTCCTGCCAACACCGGGGGCGGTGGTCGAGGCCGCCGTGCGCCTGGGTCGCGACGGCACGCTCGGTCAACACGTGTGGGCCAGCGTTGAAGTGGTGATGGTCGGTTTCATCGTCTCGTCCCTGGTGGCGGTGCCGTTGGGGTTGCTGATGGGCAGCTTCCGCATCGTCCAGGCCTTCCTCGAACCGATGGTCAACTTCATCCGTTACCTGCCGGTGACCTCATTCGTGCCGCTGTTCATTCTGTGGATCGGCATCGGCCTGGAACAACGGGTCTCGGTGATCATCTTCGGGGTGTTTTTCCAGCAACTGGTGATGATCGCGGACGTGTCCAAAGGCATTTCCAAAGACCTGATCAACGCGTCCTACACCCTTGGCTCGAACCGCCGCGATGCGGTGTTGCATGTGATCGCTCCGGCGTCGTTGCCGGGTGTGCTCGACACCTTGCGCGTGACCATGGGCTGGGCCTGGACGTATCTGGTCGTCGCCGAACTGGTCGCGGCCTCCAGTGGTTTGGGCTACCTGAGCCTTAAAGCCATGCGCGGCTTTCAAGTGGATGTGATCTTTCTGGCAATCGCGATCATCGGTCTGTTGGGCCTGGTCACCGATCAACTGTTCCGTTTCCTACGTCTGAGGATCGCCGCATGGGCTCAGTAACCGCCGTCAACCCTCGTTTCATCACGCCCCAGGCTGCCCCGGCGCAGGCCGCGCCTCGACTGCAAGTGGACAAGGTCAGTCTGCGTTACCAGAAGCCCGACGGTGGAATGTTCACCGCGCTGGAGCAAGTCTCGTTCGAAGTGCCGGATCAGCAGTTTGCTGTGCTGGTCGGGCCATCGGGCTGCGGCAAGTCGAGCTTGTTGTACCTCACTGCCGGACTGAATGAACCCACGGAAGGCGAGATTTACGTGGGCGGTCAGCAAGTGCAGGGGCCGGGCGCGGATCGCGGCATGGTGTTCCAGAGCTACACGCTGTTCCCGTGGCTGACGGTGCGGCAGAACGTCGAATTCGGCCTCAAGCGTCGCGGCATGGCATCCGCCGAGCGCAAGGAAATCGTCGACTACTACGTCAATGAAGTGGGCCTGACGGGGTTCGCCGACAACTACGCCAAGCAGTTGTCCGGCGGCATGATGCAGCGTGTCGCCATTGCTCGCGCATTGGCCAACGACCCGCAAATTTTGCTCATGGATGAACCCTTCGGCGCGCTCGACAGCCAGACTCGCCTGCAAATGCAGCAACTGTTGTTGCGGGTTTGGGGCAACAGCAAGAAGACCGTGCTGTTCGTGACCCACGATATCGACGAGGCGATTCTGTTGGGCGACCGGGTCTACGTCATGGGCGCGCGGCCGGGCCGGATCAAGCAAATTCTGGACGTGCCGATCGACCGCCCACGGACCCTGGACATGGTCATGGAGCGCTCGTTCATCGACATGAAGCGCAAGATCTTCGGGTTGCTGCACGACGAGCTGGAAGAGGAGCATTGAGCCCTGATGCCAGTCGAGCGCAATTTCTGTAGGAGCGAGCTTGCTCGCGAAGGCGTCGTGTCAGGCGAAATCAATGTTGATCCACCGCTTTTCGCGAGCAAGCTCGCTCCTACAGGTCTTGCGTTGAACCGGGGTTAAGGCGCAGCCGGCAAGAGGAAACGGGCGATCACCGGCAAGTGATCGGAGATCCGCAAGGTATCGTCCTGCCTCACCATCGCCTCGACTCGTTTGATCCGCGGACTGTAGAACAGGTAGTCGACAGTCCGGTCCGGACCGTTCAAGCCCGGATCGTTCGGGTAATGGGTAAGCCACTGCGCCCGCTCGACGCCGCCGGCTTCGTTGTTGGTGGGGATCATCGGGTATTTGTCCCACAGCAAATGCAGCGCGCTGTCGGCGGAGTAGGGCGTGCGTTGCTCGGAAGGCAGGCGTTGATATTGCCCCAGCGGCAACAGATTGAAGTCACCCCCGATCAACCATGGCGTGCCACGGCTTTCGTACTTGTCGAGTACTTTGGCCACCGCCGTCACTTGATCTTGCAAGGATTGGTCGGGTTCGGTGATGCGGTCCAGATGGGTGTTAAGCACCGCTATCTGGCCGCCATCGCTCAATGGCAGGTAACTCACCAACAGGGCGTTTTTCGGTTTGAACTGGCGACTGATGAAATTGATCGGCAGGGTCGGCAATTGCAGGCGTTCGGCGTGTTCGATCTGGAAGCGGCTGAGGGTCACCAGTTGTCGGCCAACGCTGCCGAAGATGTGCGGATCGGGGACGAAATCGGCTTTCCAGTCGAAGGCGTGGGCGCTGCACGGATACAGGTCCGCGACCCGCTCTTGAAGCAGCTTGAGCTGGTTCTGGTAATCGCTGGCCTTGGCGTCGTCATCGAGTTCTTGCAGCAGCACCAGGTCCGGTTGTTCATCACGAATCACCCGCGCCACTTCATCGAGGCTGAAGGCCATGTCTTCGGGGGTCGGTTTTTCGTCGTCGCCGTGCGCCAGGTCGTTCCAGAAAACGTAGCGTTTACCCGCCAGGTATTGGACGTTCCAGGTCATCACCTTCAGCGCCTGGCCAGGCGCCAGGGTCGGCGCCAGGGTCGGCGCCTGGGCGTTGCAACTGACCGGCAACACGTCCTTGGCACCGGGGCGCCAGGTCAGCGTGTAGATCAACAGTGCAAACAGACCGATAACAATCAGCAGGCCCAGCAGGGTGTAGCGCAGTAGACGGGTCATGGCTCGGCTTATAGCGTTACAAAAGATGCCCCGAGCATAACCGAGCGTAAACGGCATGCCCATCATGTAGCAGCTGGCGAAGCCTGCGTTCGGCTGCCTGTAGGAGCGAGCTTGCTCGCGAAAGACCTGAGAGCGCACGTTTATCCAACATGAACGCGTTATCGTTAACGTCTTTCGCGAGCAAGCTCGCTCCTACAGGCAGCCGAACGCAGGCTTCGCCAGCGGCTACAAGGAGGCGTCGCCAGTCAGAGCGGTCGATCAATTTTCTCGGGCGCCTCTGCAATCAGCATGAACAAGCGGAACAGCACCACACTGGTGAACAGTTGCAGGAAGCTGTGAGCGCTGTCGATCAGCAGCGAAAGCACCGGGTTCTGCGGGTCGGGGTACACCGCCACGGTCGCGCCCTTGAGCACCCACAATGGTCCCATCACGCAAAGGATGCACACCAGAATGCGCAGGAAATGGCCGCGGGTCAGGCGCATGCTTTCCTTCATCGCCGCCAGCGGGGCCATGCCGCGCAGCACCAGCAGGTACTCGGCAAACGCCAGGGTCACCATCAGCCAGATGCCCGGCAGGAAATACAGCGACAGGCCGATCAGGATCAGCACCGTATTGAGCGCCGTCAGCAGGGCGAAGCGCGGCCACAGGGTCGCGGACATCGCCAGCAGGTCGCGGGTGCGCGGCGATTCGCCACGGCTGCGGGCATCGAGAAACAGGATCAGGGCAGCGGTGTACAGCGGATACACCAGCAGGCCGACAATCACGCTGTAACCGGGGAAACCTTCCGGGCCGGCCGTGTTGTCGACAATTTGTTGCAACAACGCTTCAAAAATCACCAGCGGCAGGCACAGCTGCACGATCTGGCCCAGATTGCGCTTGAAGAAGTACAGAGAGTCACGCAGTACGTCGAACGGATTCATCAGTCGGTATCGCTGGTCATAAGCAGTTACACACTTTAACCGATGAAGTGCTGCCACAAGCAAACGTAAACGTTAGGTAAAGACCATTGAAACATCCTGTATCAGCCTCCATTACGAGTTTGCACCTTATCCACAGTGGATAAGGGCGACGAAATTCCCGGCAATCTACGAGGTCGCCATGAACAGCGAAGAACAAACCCTGATCGATGGACTGTTTTCCCGGCTGCAACAGGCAGAAACGGATTCAGCCCCGCGCGACGCCCTGGCCGAGGCGCGGATCAAGGAGCACCTGACTCGCCAACCCGCGGCGGGCTATTTCATGACCCAGGCGATTCTGGTGCAAGAGGCGGCCATCAAGAGCCTCGACGAACAGAACAAGCAATTGACCCAGCAAGTCCAGCAGTTGCAGGCCGAACTGCAACAGGCCAAGGCTCAGGCGCCCGCGGCTGCACCCGCCAGCGGTGGCTTTCTGTCGAGCATCTTCGGTGGCAGTTCCCGCGATCCACAGCCCGCACCGACGCAGAGCGCACCGCCCTCCACTGGCGGCTGGCGCGAACCGGCGCGGCCGTCGTTCAATTCGCAACCGCCACAGCAGAACTTCGGTGCCGCACCGCCTCAGCAGAACTACGCACCGCAACAGCCTGTAGGCAGCGGATTCCTTGGCGGCGCACTGAAAACCGCCGCCGGTGTGGCGGGTGGCGTGATGCTGGCGCAAGGCATCAGCAGCCTGTTCCATCACAATCAGCAGCCGGAAGTGGTTGAAGTGATCAAGGAGGAGCCGGCTCAGGTCAGCGATCAGAGCAATGACAAAGGCTGGGGCGGTGATCAGCGCGTGGCGGACAACAACACCAACGATCAGGGCAGTTTCGCCGACGCTGACTACAACGATGACAGTTCATCGTTCTTCGGCGGCGATGACGACGATTCCTTCGTCTGACACACCATTCGTCCGGAGCGCTGCGGCGCTTCGGGCTGATTATTCGCGGAACAATCCTTATGGCTGGCATACTGGGCGACTTTTCGGGCCTGGTGCCTGATCCTGCCTGCGCGTCTGTGCGCTCATGAGGATGTACGGTGAAAAAAATTGCAGTGTTCGCCGATGTTCAAAACCTCTATTACACCGTGCGTCAGGCCTATGGTTGCCACTTCAACTATGCCGCGTTGTGGGCTGACATCAGCAAACAGGGTGAAATCGTCGAGGCCTATGCCTACGCGATCGATCGTGGCGACAGCAAACAGCAGCAGTTCCAGCAGATCCTGCGCAATCTCGGTTTTACCGTGAAGCTCAAACCCTACATCCAGCGCAGCGATGGCTCGGCCAAGGGCGACTGGGACGTGGGCATCACCATCGACATCATGGACGCCGCCGCTCACGTCGACGAAGTGGTGCTGGCCTCCGGCGACGGTGATTTCGACATGCTGCTGGAGCGCATCATCAGCAAGCACGGCGTTCAGGCGGTGGCTTACGGCGTGCCGGGTCTGACGGCTAATTCGCTGATCCGCGCCGCCAGCCGCTATGTGCCGATCGAAGGCGCATTGCTGCTCAAGAATTGATTTTTACGGAGTTGAAACAGGTTTGGAACGCATAGCAGTCATCGACTTTGAAACCACCGGGATCTCCCCGGGCACTGGCTGCCGGGCCACGGAAATTGCCGTGGTGATCCTCGAACAGGGGCGCATCGTCGATCGCTACCAAAGCCTGATGAATGCGGGCGTGCGCGTCCCGGCGTTCATCGAACAACTCACCGGCATCAGCAACGCCATGTTGCGCACCGCGCCATCGGCCGAACAGGTGATGAACGAAGTCAACGAATTCGTCGGCATCACGCCTTTGCTGGCGCACAACGCCGCGTTCGACCAGAAGTTCTGGGACTTTGAACTCGGGCTGATCAAACGCACCCGTTTGCAGAACTTTGCCTGCTCGCTGCTACTCGCTCGCCGTTTGATGCCCGCCGCACCAAACCACAAACTCGGCACCCTCACCACGTTCGCCAAACTGCCCCACACCGGCCAGGCTCACCGGGCCATGGCCGATGCCGAGATGGCCGCTAACCTGACGGCGCATCTGGCCCAGGAGCTGCGGCACAAGCATGGGTTGCGCGAGTTGTCGCATGAGTTGTTGTGCAGCTTGCAGAAAGTACCGGCGGCGAAGATCAATGAGCATCTCAAACGGCATCGCGGGTTCTAAAAGCACCGCAAATCCCTTGTAGGAGCGAGCTTGCTCGCGATGGTGTATCAGTCGACATCAATGTAGCGGACACACCATCGCGAGCAAGCTCGCTCCTACAACATCTGATCTATTTCCCTTCCAGCTGCCCCAACGGCACGCGCTTCTCGATGGCGCTCGATAACACAATCGACGTCTTGCTGAAGCCAAACTTGGCAATCCGGTTGATCAGCTCTTCCAGCTCCGGCATCGAGCCCACCGCCGCCTGCATGATCACGCATGGATCCCCGGTGACCCGGTGGCATTCGGTCAGTTGCGGGATTTTGATCAGGTCGTCGTAGGCCTTTTGATTGCCATGCTGGTTCAGGCGCAGCTCGATGACGCACTGGATCGGCAGGCCAACCTTGGACATGTCGACTTTCGCCTGGTAACCCGTGATCACTCCGCAGGCTTCGAGTTTGGCCACGCGCTCGGCGACGGCCGGGGCGGACAGGTTCACCTTGCGCGCCAGTTCGGCGTAGGACGCACGACCGTTTTCCAGAAGGGCGCTGAGAAGCATGCGGTCGTATTTATCCATCGTGACTACCCTCAAATGACATGGCTTTCGAAAACACGGTTTATGGCTATGATCTCCGTGTTTTGAAAAGTGTACCGGCGCTTTAAACAGGTTTTGTAACTTATTTTTCGCCGTTGGCCTTTCTAGAATAGCTGTTCACTTGCCTTGCCTACGAGCTGCCCCATGCCTGGCCTACGTCGCTTTCCCTTGCCGTTGATCGCTGCCTTTTTCGCCTTGTATGTGATTTGGGGCTCGACCTACCTGGTGATTCGTATCGGCGTCGAGTACTGGCCGCCGTTGCTGCTCGGGGGTATTCGGTTTGTGATTGCCGGTTCATTGATGTACGCCTTCCTGCGTTGGCGCGGGGCGCCGGCACCGACTTGGGCGCAGTGGAAAGCGGCGGGGATCATCGGGATTTTGCTGCTCAGTTGCGGTAACGGCGCGGTCAGCGTGGCTGAGCACACCGGCGTGGCTTCGGGCGTGGCTGCATTGGCGGTGGCGACGGTGCCGCTGTTTACCTTGCTCTGCGGCTATTTCTGGGGCGCGCGTAATACCCGTCTCGAATGGGCCGGGATTGTGCTCGGGTTGATCGGTATTGCCATGTTGAATCTCGGATCAAACCTGCAGTCGAGTCCGCTGGGCGCTATGTTGCTGGTGTTCGCGGCGGCGGCCTGGGCGTTCGGGTCGGTGTGGAGTAAACACTTGCCGTTACCGCAAGGCGCAATGGCCAGTGCCGTGGAAATGCTGGTGGGCGGCGTGGTGCTGTTGATCGGCAGCGCGGTCAGCGGTGAACACCTGGACAGCCTGCCGCCTATCGAAGGCTGGGCCGCGTTGGCATACCTGATTTTTTTCGGTTCGATTATCGCGTTCAACGCCTACATGTACCTGTTGAAAAATGTACGTCCGGCGGCGGCCACCAGTTACGCCTACGTCAACCCGGCGGTGGCGGTGTTGCTGGGAATCGTGTTTGTCGGCGAAACCATCGGTATCGAAGAAGCACTGGCCATGCTGGTGATCATCAGCGCCGTGGTGCTGATCGGGTTGCCGCAGTGGCGCCGGGCTCCTGTTCAGGCCGCCGTAGCGGTGCCGACTGAATCCCGTGTGAATTAGGGTAAACTGCGCGCCATTGCACACTCGTTTTGCACAACCGCGCTGAATTTTCCTACGGTAATCCCATGACTTTCGCCACCCTTGGCCTGATCGAACCCTTGCTGCGCTCTCTCGAGACGCTCGGCTACCAGACCCCGACGCCGGTTCAGGCGCAAGCCATTCCGGCGGTGCTGGCCGGTCGCGACCTGATGGCTGCCGCCCAGACCGGCACCGGCAAGACCGCCGGTTTCGCGCTGCCGCTGCTGCAATTGCTGGCCATGGAAGGGCCGAAAGTCACCGCCAACTCGGTGCGCGCGCTGATCCTGGTGCCGACCCGCGAGCTGGCCGAACAGGTTCACGAAGCCGTGCGTCAATACGCCGAGAACCTGCCGTTGAGCACGTATGCGGTGTACGGCGGCGTCAGCATCAACCCGCAAATGATGAAGCTGCGCAAAGGTGTCGACTTGCTGGTGGCGACGCCGGGCCGTTTGCTCGACCTGTTCCGTCAGAACGCCCTCAAGTTCAACCAGTTGCAAACCCTGGTGCTGGACGAAGCGGACCGCATGCTCGACCTGGGTTTTTCCGAGGAGCTGGGGAACATTTACAAGGCCCTGCCGAAGAAACGTCAGACGCTGTTGTTCTCTGCGACCTTCTCCGATGCGATCCGTACCTTGGCCGGGCAAATGCTCAACGATCCGCTGAGCATCGAAGTCAGCCCGCGCAACGTTGCTGCCAACACGGTTAAACAATGGGTGGTGACGGTCGACAAGAAGCGCAAGCCGGAGCTGTTCATCCATTTGTTGCGCAAGGGCAAGTGGAAACAAGTGCTGGTGTTCGCCAAGACCCGCAACGGCGTGGACGCCTTGGTGGAAAAGCTCCAGGGCCTGGGCATCAACGCCGACGGCATCCATGGCGACAAGCCTCAGGCCACTCGTCAACGCGCTCTGGACCGTTTTAAAGCCAGCGAAGTGCAGATTCTGGTCGCCACCGACGTCGCGGCCCGTGGTCTGGATATCGAAGATTTGCCGTTGGTGGTCAATTTCGACCTGCCAATCGTGGCTGAGGACTACATCCACCGCATCGGTCGCACCGGCCGTGCGGGTGCAACCGGGCAGGCTATTTCGCTGGTGTGCGCTGATGAAGTGAATCTGCTGTCGGCCATTGAGACGTTGACCCGTCAGACGTTGCCTCGCCAGATGGAACATGACTTTGAACCTGAGCACCGCGTGCCGGATACCGATGCCAGCGGTCAGGTGATCAAGAAGCCGAAGAAACCGAAGAAGCCAAAGACCTCCGGTGGCGGCAAACGCAACCTGGGCAAGTGGGTTGAGAGCGGGGATGCTTCGGCGCCGGAACCTTCGATCAAGCCTGTGCGAAAAGTCCCGGTGTTTAATACTGGGCCGCGTAAGCGTAAGCCTTGATTAGCGGCGGCGCCTGTTAGGCCGCCTTCGCGAGCAAGCCCGCTCCCACATTAATCGCATTCTTTCTGAAAGAACTCGGTCGAATGTGGGAGCGGGCTTGCTCGCGAAGGGCGCACCTCGGTCTTCAACCTTTGCGCTTCAACCACTCCACCATCCCCAGCCCCGCCGCACGCCCACTGGCAAAACACGCCGTCAGCAAATAGCCCCCCGTGGGCGCTTCCCAATCCAGCATTTCCCCCGCGCAGAACACACCCGGCAATTGCTTGAGCATCAATTGCTCATCCATCGACTCGAACATCACGCCACCGGCGCTGCTGATGGCTTCGTCCAGTGGACGGGTTTTTACCAGCGTCAGAGGTAGTGCCTTGATTGCTTTGGCCAGCAGTGACGCATCGGCAAAGCACTCGACCGGTATCAGTTCTCGTAACAGCGCCGCTTTCACGCCGTCGAGTCCAAGCTGGCTGTGCAGGTGTTTGGACATGGAACGCGAGCCGCGCGGTTTGCTCAGTGCCGCCTGAACTTTATCCACAGGCCGGCCCGGCAACAGGTCGAGGTGAAGGGTCGCCGAGCCCTGTTGATTGATCGCTTCGCGGATCGGAGCCGACAGCGCGTAGATCAAACTCCCTTCAATCCCGGTGGCCGTGATCACACACTCGCCCAGCCGTGGCACGTCGTCGTTGAGGCCAATGGCGATATTTTTCAGCGGTGCGCCGGCGAATTTACTGACCATCAACTCGCTCCAGGCCTGCACCTCGAAACCGCAATTGCTCGGCTGCAGCGGCGCCAGTCCTACACCGCGTTGTTCCAGTGGCAGCATCCACGCGCCATCGGAACCCAGCCGCGACCAACTGCCACCGCCGAGGGCCAGCAAGGTCGCATCAGATTTAACGGTTTTTTCGCCTTCAGGGCTGTGGATACGTAAATCGCCCTGGTCATCCCAACCGATCCAGCGGTGGCGGGTGTGGATAACTACGCCGCGGTCACGCAGCCGTTTGAGCCAGGCACGCAGCAGGGGGGCGGCCTTCATGTCCGTAGGAAACACCCGGCCGGAGCTGCCGACAAAGGTCTCGATACCCAGGTCATGAATCCATTGGCACAACGCGTCAGCCCCAAAGCCCCGCAGCAGTGGCGCTATCTGCGGTGCCCGCTCGGCGTAGCGTGAGAGAAATGCCGGGTAGGCTTCGGAATGGGTGATGTTCATGCCGCCGACACCGGCCAGCAGGAATTTTCGCCCCACCGAAGGCATGCCGTCGTACAGGTCGACGTTGATCCCGGCCTGGCTCAGCACTTCCGCCGCCATCAAACCGGCAGGGCCGCCACCGATGATTGCGACGTGAGGGGCTTGGGAGGAGGGCTGAGTCATGGCGTGCGCTGCGGTTTGGCGGAATAAGCCGGGCATTCTACCAGCCCGAAACATTGTAGGAGCGAGCTTGCTCGCGATGGTGTGTCAGTCGACACCCATGTAGCAGACACACCATCGCGAGCAAGCTCGCTCCTACATTATTGGATCTAGGTCGTTTCAAATGGTTGATCAAAAAACAATCATCCCATTGCAGGCTATAGGCTGCATGGCCTGTAGGCCCTTTCACTCAGGTTATCCACAGGCAGTTCCACAGGCATTGTGGGTAAAGCATCCACAGCTCAATGACAACCTGATGACTGCCAGACCCGTTGCGCGCTGTGATGCAGAATTCCATGACGGCGGGCCAAGGCCTTGCGGTCCTTGCTATAGCCGCCGCCAATCACTCCGACTACCGGAATATCCCGCCCCAGGCAATGGCGCATCACGCTTTCATCCCGGGCCGCTACGCCTTCGTCTGTCAGCTTCAAATAACCGAGCGCGTCATCCTTGTGCACATCGACGCCGGCGTCATACAGCACCAGGTCCGGTTGATAGAGTGGCAGCAAATAGTTGAGCGCATCGTCCACGACCTTGAGGTAATCGGCATCACCCATCCCCTTGGGCAACGGTATGTCCCAGTCACTTTCGGCCTTGCGTGCAGGAAAGTTCTTTTCGCAATGCAGGGAAACGGTCACTGCGTCCGGGGTGTTGTGCAGAATTCGAGCCGTCCCGTCGCCTTGGTGCACGTCGCAATCGAAGATCAGCACCCGATTCACACGGCCACTTTCCAGCAGGAAATGGCTGATCACCGCCAAGTCGTTAAAGATGCAAAAACCCGCCGGATAGTCGTAGTGCGCATGATGCGTGCCGCCGGCCAGGTGACAGGCCAGCCCGTGCTCCAGCGCTTGCTCGGCCGCCAGCAACGAACCGCCGACCGCCCGCACCGTGCGACGGGCCAACGCCTCGCTCCAGGGCAAGCCCAGGCGACGTTGGTCTTCGCGGGACAACTCGCCACTCATGTAACGTTCGATATAGGCAGCGTCATGTGCGAGGGCAAGAATCTCCGGGGGGCAGAGCTGCGGACGCAGCAGGTCGGCGTCGCGGGTCAGGCCGCTGTCCACCAGGTGATCGCGCAGCAGGCGAAACTTGTCCATGGGGAAGCGGTGATCCGCCGGGAACTCGGGACTGTAGTCTTCGTGGTATATCAGCGGCAGGGGCATGACGATTTAATGTAGGAATGAAAGACGGATCCTACCAGCGTTGTAGACTTGCGGCATGGAAAGGGGAGGGCACGATGGAGCCGATACTGGAACTCGAGAGCGCGCGACTGTTATTGCGGCAGTGGCGCGATGAGGATTTGCCGGAATTTGCGGCGATGTGCGCCGATCCACAGGTGATGCGATATTTTCCAGCGCCCTTGAGTCGACTGGAAAGCGCTTCGCTGATCGGGCGGATTCGTGGCCATTTTGCCGAGCACGGTTTCGGCCTCTGGGCGCTGGAGCGCAAGGACACGGGCGACTTTATCGGTTTTACCGGGCTCGGCGTGGTCGGTTTCGACGCGCCCTTCACCCCGGCCGTCGAGATTGGCTGGCGCCTGGCCCGCGAGCATTGGGGGCTGGGTTACGCCAGTGAAGCAGCCTGGACCGCTCTGCGCTGCGGGTTTGACCGTTTGGCGCTGAAAGAGGTCGTGTCCTTCACCACCCAGACCAATACCCCTTCTGAAAAAGTCATGCAGGCGATTGGCATGCACCATGATTCAGCCGATGACTTTGAGCACCCGAAGCTCGCAGTCGATCATCCCCTGCGGCACCATGTGCTGTATCGCATCAGCCGTGAACAATGGCTGCAAACGTTGCATGGATAAGCGGGCGCGGACGTTTACAATGGCGCCCATAGTGGCGCCCGGGCCGGAAACTGAATCGACCGCCGCAGCCAAGACTGCGCGGCATTGCGTTATGTGAGGAGAGTCTGAATGAGCCAAGTGTTGGATGATCTGGTCGAGCTGTTGACCCTGGAACCGATCGAAGAAAACCTGTTCCGTGGTCGCAGCCAAGACTTGGGCTTTCGTCAGTTGTTCGGCGGCCAGGTGATCGGCCAGTCCCTGTCGGCGGCCAGTCAGACCGTCGAAGAAGCGCGCCATGTGCATTCGATGCACGGTTATTTCCTGCGTCCGGGCGATTCCACATTGCCCGTGGTGTATCAGGTTGACCGGGTGCGCGACGGCGGCAGTTTCAGCACGCGCCGGGTGACGGCGATCCAGAAGGGCAACCCGATTTTCACCTGCAGCGCCTCGTTCCAGTACGACGAAAAAGGCTTCGAGCACCAGGCAGAGATGCCGATTGTGGTCGGCCCGGAAAACCTGCCATCGGAACTGGAACTTGCCCAGCAACGCGCGCATCTGATTCCTGAGCACATGCGCGAAAAACTGCTGTGCCCCAAGCCCATCGAATTCCGGCCGATTACCGAGAAAGATCCCTACAACCCGCAGCCGTCCGATCCGATCAAGTACGTCTGGTTTCGCGCCGACGGTGCCCTGGCCGACTCCCCGGCGCTGCACAAATACCTGTTGGCTTACGCCTCGGACTTCGGTCTGCTGACCACGTCGATGCAGCCGCATGGCAAATCGGTCTGGCAGAAAGACATGCAGGTCGCCAGCCTCGATCACGCGCTGTGGTTCCACGCGGACCTGCGCGCCGATGATTGGTTGCTCTACGCGATGGACAGCCCGTGGGCCGGCAATTCTCGCGGATTCACCCGGGGCAGCGTGTTCAACCGCGCCGGGCAATTGGTAGCGTCGGTCACTCAGGAAGGCCTGATTCGTTATCGCAAGGATTGGGCATGAGCCTGGCTGAGGTGCGGCACTGGGTGTTCGACATGGACGGCACCCTCACGGTGGCCGTGCATGACTTCGCGGCGATTCGCGTGGCCTTGGCGATCCCGGCCGAACACGACATCCTGACCCACCTCGCCACGTTGCCGGCTGATGAAGCCGCTGCGAAACATGCGTGGTTGCTGGAGCACGAACGTGATTTGGCCCTGGGTTCGAAACCGGCGCCGGGTGCGGTGGAGTTGGTGCGGGAGTTAGCCGGGCGCGGCTATCGTCTGGGCATTTTGACGCGCAATGCTCGCGAGCTGGCGCACGTCACGTTGGAGGCGATTGGCTTGGCCGACTGCTTCGCGGTGGAGGATGTGCTGGGTCGTGATGAAGCGCCGCCTAAACCGCATCCGGGTGGTTTGCTGAAATTGGCCGAAGCCTGGAAGGTGCCCGCGAGTGAGCTGGTGATGGTCGGTGATTACCGGTTTGATCTGGATTGCGGACGGGCAGCGGGGGCGCGGACGGTGCTGGTTAATCTGCCGGATAATCCCTGGCCGGAGTTGACCGATTGGCATGCGGCGGATTGTGTGGCGTTGCGGGAAATGTTGTCGGCTTGAGGGCCCCATCGTTGGATCGCCGCCCGGAGCCGGCTCGCTCCCACAGTTGATCTTCAGTGAACACAAAATTTGTATTCCATAGAGAACCAATGTGGGAGCGAGCCTGCTCGCGAAGGGGCACTGCCAAACACCACAAAAACTTACTGACCGAACAAAACCTTCTGCCCCTCAGGTGAATTAAACATCCCATCTCCATCATGCCCAACCCCGGGCACTTCGATCAGCTGCTGACTCAATCCTTGAGGATGGCTGCGCTTTAAATAATTAAAATAATTGCGCCCACGAATCAATCGATACGCACCCTGGGCCTCTGCCTCGCAGCCTTTATCCAGCGCCGGATGATTGGGGTTGATGTCCTGCTGGCCCAGCAGATAAACGACGTCACGTTTGACGTATTTTTCCTCCAGCTGCGCAGGCGTTTGCCCTTCGGCATAGGCAGGCAAATCCGACAGGCCGTACTTCCAGCGATTGAAATCGGGACACGCCGCGTGCTTGAACGCCACGGGCCGCCGCTCATCGAAATACGCATAGGACGACGGGTTAGCAATCACAAAACGTACCTGCACGCCGGCCTCTTGGAGTTCCGGCACATCCTGGCTCAACACCGCATAACGCTGAACCACCTGAGCGCCGCCAGAGTGACCGGCGATGACAATTTCCTTCACGTCCGGAAACTGTCGGCGATCGCCGATTCGGGCGATGATTTCGTCGAGTGCCGCGTAGGAACTCAGAGGAAACGGACCTGTGGATAAACCGCCGGCCATCCAGTCATTGCCCTGCCAGCGCAATACTGTGTCGGCCACGGGATGGAGTGCGATGTCGGTTTCGTTCAGGAACTGCGGCGCAATCACCAAGGTGGTCGCGCTTTGTCCGGCCTGTTCGGCCGCGCGTTCGGCGCTCTGGCGGTAAGTTTCAGCATTGCGCAGCCGACCGTGGATGATGATCAGTACGCGTTGGATTTTCGCCGGCGCCGGGCCGATGCCCACAGCCATCTCACCTTCTTTCAACAGCAGTCGCCCAGGGCTGACCTCCTTGACCCCGTGCTCGGCAGCCTGGGTGCTTGCGCAGGCGATCAGCAACGTCAACAGCCACTTATTCATTTATAGGTTTTTCGCGGCAAAGGTATCGCACTGACCAACCTGGCCTTGCGCAAATCCGGTTTTGAACCAGCGCACCCTTTGCGCCGACGTTCCATGTGTAAACGAGTCCGGCACCACGCGACCCTGACCTTGCTGCTGCAAACGATCGTCGCCGATGGCGTTGGCGGCGTTCAGGGCTTCTTCGACGTCACCCGGTTCCAGCCAGTTCAGGCGTTTCTGTGCATTGTTGGCCCAGACCCCGGCCAGACAATCGGCCTGCAATTCCTGGCGCACCAGCAAACCGCCGTCGCCTTCCATTTGCCGACCTTGTTGGCGAGCCGTCTGAATTTTCGCTGAAACACCGAGCAAGGTCTGAACATGGTGTCCGACTTCGTGAGCGATCACGTAGGCCTGCGCGAAATCACCCGCGGCGGAAAAGCGTTGGGACATTTCCTGGAAGAACGCCATGTCCAGGTAGACCTTCTGGTCTGCCGGGCAATAAAACGGGCCGGTCGCCGATGTCGCCAGGCCGCAGGCCGAATTGATCCGGTTGCTGAACAGCACCAGGGTCGGATTCTTATACTGCCGACCGGCCTGTTGGAAAATCTGACCCCAGGTGTCCTCGGTATCGCCGAGGATCGAACGCACGAACTCGGCGCCTTCATCATTGGCCGGCGGCGCCTTACGGGTCTGGTTGCTGGCCGGTGCCGATTGTTCGGTCATCTGCCCGGTCAGCTGTCCGAGGATCTGCATCGGGTCCTGGCCGGTGATCCAGCCGATCCCGACAATCAAGAGAATCGCCGTCAGGCTCAAGCCCTTGCCGCCACCGAAGCGCATCCCGCCACCACCGCCGCCGACATCATCACCACGTGCATCGACCACGTTGTCGCTGCGTCGGCCTTTTTTCCATAGCATGCGGGAATCCTCTGTTTATCCGTGGGGATGAGTGTTGCTGGTGTGTAGGAGCGGCGCCAGTCCGGTCGTCCGGCTTTTTCCACGCACGGCAGCATTCCCGGCAACCGTTAGTGGTCGCCAGGAACAGTGCAGACAGTAGGAACATGGATAGCCCATCGAATTCCATCAGGCGATGGGTTTTTATCGAGCGGGCGGACGCCTGCCTCGGCCGTTACTGGTCGAACGTATCCCAGTTCCAGATTTCGCATTCGGCCAGTTGTCTTCTAGAATCGGACAAACTCTGTGTGGAATCTTCCATGGCCGGCAGTCAGATCGAACGTGTTTTCAGCGTGTTGGAAAGCCTCACCAGTGACTCGCGCGGACTGCCGATGCAGACGTTGGCGGAGCAACTGGATATCCCTAAAAGCGCGACCCATCGCTTGCTCGCCGAACTGATTCGGTTGGGCTACGTGCGGCAGAATCCGGAGAACTTGCGCTATCACTTGTCGACCAAATTGGTCGCGATGGGTTTTCGCTACTTGTCGAGCAGCGGCGCGGATATTGTTCAGCCGGTGCTCGACCGGTTGGCTCAGGAAACCGGTGAGCTGGTGCGTCTGGGGGTGATCGAAGGCGAGCGGCAGACCTGGATCGCCAAGTCTCAGGGCGCCCGTTCCGGGCTGCGTTACGACCCGGACATGGGCCGCGACGCACCGCTGTTTTACACCGCCTCCGGCCATGCGTGGCTGGCGTGCATGAGCGATGCCGAAGCCTTGTCGCTGGTGGAGCGGCAGGGTGGTGACCGGCCGAAGGATTTGGGGCCGAATGCACCACGCTCCAATATTGAATTGCTCGAACGCCTGCGCATGGCGCGTGAGCAGGGCTATGCCTGGGTGGAGGAGAGTTCGGCGGTGGGAACGTCGGCGATTGCGGCGGTGGTGCGGCATCCGAGCGATGGCCGGGTGATCGGCGTGCTCAGCATTGCCGGGCCCAGTGCTCGGATGCCGGGGGCGCGGCTGCATGAGTTGGCGCCGCTGTTGTTGAAATTTACCGAGGAGCTGTCGGCAGCAAGTCTGGCTTCTGAATTGTTCGGCTAACGTTCAAAAAGATCGCAGCCTTCGGCAGCTCCTACAGGGTTTGTGTAGGAGCTGCCGAAGGCTGCGATCTTTTGATTTTTGGATCTTGTGCGCTGTTCGCACACTTTTTCGGTTTGCGTGTGTAAAAATCTGGAACCAGATTCTAAATTGTTGGAGTTCACCCTTCCGCCAAAAATCACAAAAGGATCGCGCCTTGAACTCAGCCCTTGGAATTGTCCGGGTCGGTGGTGGAAACATGCGCTAGCAGCATTACCACCTTATGCGACGTCGGGCACTTTATGACCTGCAGAAGCAAGGCTTGCCCGCGAAGCTTTTGAATTTTGATGCAAAACAAGGACAACCCATGACCATCAGCACCCCGCTCTCCGGTGTCAACCAACCCTTCAAGGGGATTTTGCTGATCGTTGTCGCGACTTTTCTGTTTTCCAGCCATGACGCCTTGTCGAAATACCTCTCGGGCTTCTACCCGATCGTCATGGTGGTCTGGGCCCGTTATGTGGTCCATACCTTACTGATGGCCGGGATTTTCCTGCCTCAATCCGGGTTAAATGTCCTGCGGACCAAACGACCGTTGCTTCAGCTGGTGCGGGCGTTGTGCCTGCTCGGTACCAGTCTGTTCTTCACCACGGGCCTGATGTTCATTCCGTTGGCCGAGGCGACATCGGTCAACTTCCTGGCTCCGGTGCTGGTCACCGCATTGTCGGTGCCGCTGCTCGGTGAACACGTCACCCGAGGCCAATGGATCGCGGTGATCTGTGGATTTATCGGGGTGTTGATCATTGTCCATCCCGGTGGCGATCTGTTCACGCCAGCGGTGTTGTTGCCGCTCTGCTCGGCTCTGTTTTTCTGCTTCTATCAGTTGCTCACCCGCAAGCTCAGCGAAATCGATAGCCCGACCACCAGCAACTTTTTCGCCGGGTTGTGCAACACCTTGGTGATGAGTGCGCTGGTGCCGTTCTTCTGGCAGCTGCCGAGCCTGGGGCATGGCCTGATGATGCTGGCGCTGGGGTCGTGCGGGATGACTGCGCATCTGTTTCTGACGCAAGCCTTCCGCCATGCGGCGCCGGCATTGCTGGCGCCCTTCAGTTATTGCCAGATTGTGTTTGCGGGGCTGCTGGGCTGGTTACTGTTTTCCCACACACCCACCCTGACCACGGTGCTCGGGATCGCGGTGATTTGCTGCAGCGGCCTGGCGGCGGCATGGCAGCAGAGTCGCCGATAGAAGGTCAGCGGTGAAAGACCTGTGGGAGCGAGCCTGCTCGCGATGGCGGTGTGTCAATCAACGACTGTGTTGACTGTCAGTCCGCTATCGCGAGCAGGCTCGCTCCCACAGGGGATTGCATCGGGGCTTTACTCGATGACGGTCGGAATCTTGCGCGGCGCCATGAAGTACATCCAGATCAGCGCGATGAAGTACATCGCCGGAATCAGGGTGAACAGCACGGTGTAGTTGTTGTTGGTGATGGTCAGAATGTGGCCGACCAACTGGGTCATGAACATGCCGCCAATGGCCGCGCACATGCCGCCAAAGCCGAACACCGTGCTCATCATGTGTTTAGGCGTGTAGTCCATCACCAGGCTCCAGATGTTGGCGGTCCAGGCCTGGTGCGCACCGATGGCCAGGGAAATGGCAAACACCGCTACCCACAGACTGCTCGAGCCGGCCGCCATGATCACGCCGACGATGCAGCAGGCAAACAGGAACATGGACATCAGTCGCGCCTTGATCGGGTTGATCCCGCGGCCGATCAGGAACGAGGACAGGATGCCGCCACCGACGCTGCCGAAGTCCGCCGTCATGTAGATGATGATCAGCGGGATCCCCATCTGGGTCACGTTGATGCCCAGGCTGTATTGCTGATTGAGGAACGGCGGCAGCCAATACAGGTAGAACCAGAACACCGGCGCCGTCATCGAGTAGGCGAGGGCGAAGGCCCACGTGCCACGCATGCGCAGGATCTTCGAGAACGGTACGCGGGTTTGTTCCGGTTCGACTTCGTTCTGGATGTAGTCCAGTTCCGATTGTTTAACGCTTGGGTGATCTTCCGGGTTGAAGTACTTCAAACCCCAGAACAGCAGCCAGATCCCGCCCAATGCCGACATGCACAGGAACGCGCCCTGCCAGCCCCAGACGTGAAGGATCAGCGGCAGCAGCATGGGGGTAAACATCGCGCCGACGTTGGTCCCGGCGTTGAAGATGCCGGTGGCCACGGCGCGCTCGCCGGCCGGAAACCACACACGGGTGGTTTTTACGCAGGCCGGGTAGTTGGCGGCTTCGGTCAAGCCGAGAATGAACCGACAGACCATAAAGCCGACCGCCGAAGTGGCCAGGCCGTGAGCACCGGTGGCGATGCTCCAGAGCAATACCGCGCAGAAGAACACGCGTTTCACGCCGACCCGGTCAATCAGCCGGCCTTGCAGCACGAAACCGATGGCATAGCCGACCTGAAACCAGAAGTTGATGTTGGCGTAGTCCATCGCCGTCCAGCTCATTTCTTTGGCGAGGACGGGCTGCATGACGCCCAGTGCGGCGCGGTCGATGTAGTTCAGGGTGGTGGCGAAAAACACCAGCGCCAGCATGCCCCAACGGGTTTTGCCGACGGCCATGGCGCCGCGGATCTTGTCGCCGATGCCGCCTGTGGCGACGCCCATGGCCGGAGCTATGCGAGAGCTTTGAGAAGGAATCATGTGTGCCATCCGTTCAATGACTGACAAGCAAAGCTCGTCGGGACTTCAAGGGCGCTTAATCAATCGGCGGCGGTCTGCACGCAAGGATTGATCGGCTGAGGAGTTTTCGTCAGCAGACGACAACGCGTTATTCAGCGAGCGGCACGGTTCGGCCAGAGGCGCGAGACGTTCGGATGGACGCCGGGCAGGGCGTGTGAGGCGTGTAGCGAGGGAGCAAGGCGTTGAATGAGCGCATGAGCGTGTACCCGTTTTTTGAAATTTTTATGTGGTGTTCTGGGTCTTGGGTGACTGATGCCGGTGATTGATGACCGGAACCAATGTGAGGTTGATGTTGCGCAGTGGACGAAAAATCGTCAATTCGCCAAAGGCCATTGTGTTCGATAATCGCACGTAAAACTAACTGGGTAGTACACTTTGAATTGCTGTGCGGGATCGCTCAGCCAATAATTTACCCCATGATAAAACGCGACCCCTGTAGGAGCTGCCGCAGGCTGCGATCTTTTGATTTTGATCATTGCAAAGATCAAAAGATCGCAGCCTGCGGCAGCTCCTACATAAAAGCGTGCGATGTCGAAAACAAGATTGTCCCCCCCACCGGGAGTCGAAATATGCAACGTTCCATTGCCACCGTTTCCTTGAGCGGCACCCTGCCGGAAAAACTCGAAGCCATTGCCGCTGCCGGTTTTGATGGCGTGGAGATTTTCGAAAACGACCTTCTCTACTACGACGGCAGTCCGCGGGAAATTAAACAGATGTGTGCCGATCTCGGGATCGCCATCACGCTGTTTCAACCGTTCCGTGACTTTGAAGGTTGCCGCCGTGATCGTCTGCCGCGCAACCTGGAGCGGGCCGAGCGCAAGTTCGACCTGATGCAGGAACTGGGCACGGACCTGGTGCTGGTGTGCAGCAACGCCTCCGCCGATTCGGTCGGTGATGAACAGATCCTCGTCGATGATTTGCGTCTGCTGGCCGAACGGGCCGGGGCTCGTGGCCTGCGAATCGGCTATGAAGCGCTGGCCTGGGGGCGGCACGTGAACACTTATCAGCAGGTGTGGAACATCGTTCGACAGGCTGACCATCCAAGCCTCGGCGTGTTGCTGGACAGTTTTCACACGCTGTCGCTCAAGGGTGACCCAAGCGCTATCGCCGAGATTCCCGGCGAAAAGATCTTCTTCGTGCAAATGGCCGACGCACCGATCCTGGCCATGGACGTGCTGGAATGGAGTCGGCATTTCCGCTGCTTCCCGGGCCAGGGTGAATTCGATTTGCCGGGGTTCCTCGCACCGATCATCAAGAGCGGTTACACCGGGCCGTTGTCGCTGGAAATCTTTAACGACGGCTTTCGCGCAGCGCCGCCACGGGCCAATGCCGCCGACGGTTTGCGTTCGTTGCTGTACCTGGAAGAGAAAACCCGTGAGCGTCTGGCGCAGGAAGCCAAACCAACGGCCCCGCTCGATATTTTGTTCGAGACGCCCAAGGCCAGCGAGTACAACGGCATCGAGTTTCTTGAGTTCGCCGTGGACGAAAGCCTTGGCGCCAAGCTCTCCCATTGGCTGGAGCGACTGGGTTTCGTCAAGGCCGGTCAGCACCGTTCCAAGAGTGTCAGCCTGCTGCGTCAGGGCGATATCAACCTGATTCTCAACTCCGAACCTTACTCTTTCGCGCACAGTTTTTTTGAGGCTCACGGCCCATCGCTGTGCGCCACCGCTGTGCGGGTCAAGGACAGCGCCAGTGCGCTAGCGCGGGCTGTGGCCTACAAAGGGCAGCCTTATCGCGGACTGGTTGGCCCCAATGAACTGGAACTGGCGGCGGTGCGTGCACCCGACGGCAGCTTGATTTACCTGGTGGACCAGGACGCCGATGTCTACGGCACCGATTTCAATTTGCTATCGACGGCAACGGCCAGTGGCGGGCTTAAACGCATTGACCACATGGCCATGGCATTGCCGGCCGACAGCCTCGACAGTTGGGTGCTGTTTTATAAGAGCCTGCTGGATTTCGAAGCCGACGACGAAGTGGTGTTGCCCGATCCCTATGGCCTGGTGAAGAGCCGGGCGCTGCGCAGTCGCGACAGTTCGATCCGCTTGCCGTTGAACATTTCCGAGAACCGCAACACCGCCATCTCTCACGCGCTGTCGAGTTATCGCGGCTCCGGCGTGCACCACATTGCCTTTGATTGCGACGACATCTTTGCCGAAGTCAGCCGGGCCAAGGAGACGGGTGTGCCACTGCTGGACATCCCGCTCAATTACTACGATGACTTGGCGGCGCGGTTCGATTTCGACGACGAGTTCCTCAGCGAACTGGCCTATTTCAACGTTCTTTATGACCGCGATGCTCAGGGCGGCGAACTGTTTCACGTTTACACCGAGCCGTTTGAAGGGCGGTTCTTCTTTGAAATTATCCAGCGCAAGAATGGTTATGCCGGTTACGGCGCGGCCAACGTGGCGGTGCGACTCGCCGCCATGGCCAAATCCCGCAGTGGCGCCGTCCGTCAGGCAAAGTTGTAGGAAATTCGTAAGCGCGGGGTTAAACCGTTGCCGCACGACTTCCTTCAGTGTGCGGCGCGGCCCATAATCGCCAGCCTGTGCAGTAATGGCCGTGAGCCCGCAATGACAATCACTTCAGAACGCTCTGTAGCCCCCGACGAACCTATCGTCGAGCCGCGCAAGAGTCGCAAGAACAACCCGGAAAAAACCCGCGAGAACATCCTTCAAGAGGCCATTGTCGAGTTCGTTCAGCAAGGGCTTTCCGGCGCTCGCGTCGATGCCATCGCCGAGCGCATCCACACCTCCAAGCGCATGATCTATTACTACTTCGGCAGTAAGGAACAGCTCTACGTCGAGGTGCTGGAGAAACTCTACGGGGATATCCGCAGCACGGAAAACCGGTTGCACCTGGCCGAGTTGGCGCCGCTGGACGCCATTCGACGGTTGGTGGAGTTCACCTTTGATCACCATGATCGAAACGTGGATTTCGTGCGCATCGTCAGCATCGAGAACATTCACAACGCCGAGTATGTAAAACGCTCCGATGCGATCAAGGCGATGAACACTACGGTGCTCGATTCACTGGGCGTGATTTTGCAGCGTGGTGCCGAAGAGGGATTGTTCCGTAGTGACATCAACCCGCTGGACGTGCACTTGCTGATCACTTCGTTTTGCTTCTATCGCGTGTCGAACCGCCATACCCTTGGTGAGATTTTTCAGATCGACTTGTCGGAAGAAAGCGTCAAGCAACGCCATCGGGAGATGGTCTGCGAGTCGGTGTTGCGGTATTTGCAGGCCTGATAGATTTTAAAAGATCGCAGCCTGCGGCAGCTCCTACAGGGATATGCGTTCCAATGTAGGAGCTGCCGCAGGCTGCGATCTTTTGATCTTCAGCCCTTCATGCTCTGAAAATGCGCCAGCATCCGCTGCGCATCGGGCACCACGCTGCTGAACAACTCAAACGCCTTCACGGCCTGAAACACCGCCATACTGCCGCCATCCAGCGTCCGGCATCCCAAAGCCCGGGCGTTGCGCAGCAGCTCGGTTTCCAGCGGAAAATAAACGATCTCAGCCACCCACAACTCGGCCCGAAGCAGCTCCGCCGGCACCGGCATACCCGGCAACTTTTTCATGCCCATAGGCGTGGTGTTCACCAGACCGTCGGCCTGTGCCAGCGTACTCGACAGATCATGTCCGGCCATCGCTCGACCGGCGCCGAAATATTGATTGAGGTTGTCCGCCAGGCGTTGGGCGCGGCTGATTTCCACGTCGAAAATGCTCAGCCGTTGTACGCCTTCGCTCAATAGCGCGTGGGCCACTGCCGCGCCTGCGCCCCCGGCGCCCATCTGGACGACACTCTTGACGGCAACGCCCTGCAAGCCACGCCGAAAACCTTCGGCAAACCCCAGGCAATCGGTGTTGTGGCCGATGCGCTTGCCATCCTTGAGCACGACGGTGTTCACCGCGCCAATGCCTTGGGCTTCCGGCGACAATTCGTCGAGCAGCGGGATGATCGTCTGCTTGCACGGGAAGGTGATGTTCAGCCCGGTGAAGTTCATGCGCTCGGCCGCCACCAACAGGTCAGGCAACGCGCCGCTGTCGAGTTGCAACTGATCGAGGTCGATCAGGCGATAGAGGTAACGCAACCCCTGGGCATCGCCTTCATGCTCATGCAGCGCCGGGGTGCGGGAAGCCTGGATGCCGGCGCCGATCAGGCCGGCCAGTACCACGTTGTTCGGAGTCACAGTGCTCACCCTTTCAGACGTTGGCTGAAGTGCTCCAGCGCGAGGCGATAGCCATGGCTGCCGAAACCGGCCATGACCGCGGTGGCGATGGCCGATACGAAGGAGTGGTGGCGGAAGGGCTCACGGGCGTGGACGTTGGACAGGTGAACTTCGATCACTGGCAGTTCGCTGGCGACGAGGGCATCGCGGATCGCGACCGAGGTATGGGTCCAGGCGGCCGGGTTGATGACAATCCCGGCGCAACGGCCTCGGGCCGCGTGAATCCAGTCGAGCAATTCGCCTTCATGGTTGGTCTGGCGAAACTCAACCGCCAGGCCGAACTCTTCGGCGGCTCGTCCGCACAAGGCTGAGATATCCGCCAGGGTTTCATGGCCGTAAGTGGCCGGTTCACGGGTGCCGAGCAGGTTCAGGTTCGGGCCGTTGAGCACCAGAACGATAGGGTTCATCGGGGGTCTCTCCACTTATTATTTTTGGCATTGGCCGGGGAATCGGCTTGTGGAGATAAATTGTACTAGCTAGTTAGTTTGGTCAATTAAAGAGACACCGCATCGGGTTTATGTGTGCGGTGATCGCACAAAAGCAAAAGATCGCAGCCTGCGGCAGCTCCTACATTTGGAACGCGTGCCCCTTGTAGGAGCTGCCGCAGGCTGCGATCTTTTAGCGGGGCAGGTGCTCAACCAGGAAATCAATAAACGCCCTTAACCGCAACGGTACGTGGCGACTTTGCGGATAGAGCAGGGTGAACGGCCGTGAGCGTCCACCAAAAGGCTTGAGCACCTCCACCAGCGAGCCATCGGCCAGTTCGTTTTCGACGATGAAGCGATAGGTTTGAAACAGCCCCGCCCCGTGTTTCGCCAGTGTCACCCCCAGCACATCGTCGGAACAACTCAGATTGCCGTCAGCGAGAATCTCCCGCGGCTCGCCATTGTCATTGAACAGCCAGGCGATTCGCCGACCGCTGCTGGGTAATTCGTACTGGATGCATTCGTGCTGCTTGAGGTCGTCCAGTGTTTGTGGCGTGCCCGCGCGCTTCAGGTAATCGGGGTTGGCAATCATCACCAGCGCCGCGTCTTCAAGGTGTCGGGCGATCAGGCCTGAATCCGGGATGGCTCGCACGCGAATGGCCATGTCATAGCCTTCACCGACGAAATCGATGTTGCGATTACTGATGTGCGACTCGACCTTCACCGACGGGAACCGCGCACGAAATTCAGGCAGCAACGGCAGAATGCGGTGGTGGGCATAGGTGGTGGGAATACTGATGCGCAGCGTGCCGGAAGGTTGCTGCTGCTGGCCCATGACCTCACGCTGGGCTTCGATCAGTTGCGCCAGCGCTTGACGACATTCTTCGTAATAACGCCGGCCACTGTCGGTCAGTTTCACGCTGCGGGTGGTGCGGGCGAACAGCCGCACACCCAGGCGTTCTTCCATGCGCGACACCGAACGGCTCACGGCCGCCGGCGTTACACCGGCCACCAGCGCGGCAGCGGTAAAGCTACCGGCCTCGGCGGCCAGGCAAAACAGTTCGATGCTGCCGAGCTGAAGATCATCGAATGTTCGCTGCATGATTGATTACACCGGGGATCAATTGAAGGGCTTGATGCAGTGTTTATCAAATTGGCGAAAGGATTGCTTACCATTTTTGTCCCTTGATTGCCGTGCTTGGGACGATTTGGAACGCTAGCCTCAAGTTCGGATGACTGAAGTCAGGTCACCGATTGAGCGCCCACAAAAAAGCCGTCGTACTGACGGCTGTTTTGTATCGGCCGGCTGCAATCACCGCCGGGTCAGCAACACCCCGGACTCCATGTGATGAGTCCACGGGAACTGGTCAAACATCGCGCACCGAGTGATGCGGTGGCTGTCGTGCAGTTGGGCGATGTTGGCGGCCAGGGTTTCCGGGTTGCAGGAAATGTACAGGATGTTGTCGAAGCGACGCGTCAGCTCGCAGGTGTCCGGGTCCATACCGGCGCGAGGTGGATCGACAAAGACGCTACCGAATTCGTAGCTCTTCAGGTCGATGCCGTGCAGGCGACGGAACGGCCGCACTTCGTTCAGCGCTTCGGTCAGCTCTTCGGCGGACAAGCGCACCAGGGTGACGTTATCCACAGCGTTTTCGCTGAGGTTACTCAGCGCCGCATTGACCGATGCCTTGCTGATTTCGGTGGCCAGCGCTTTGCGCACGCGGGTCGCAAGCGGCAGGGTGAAATTGCCGTTGCCGCAATACAACTCCAGCAAATCGTCGGAGCGATCACCGATTGCGTCGTACGCCCAGTTGAGCATCTTCTGGTTGACGGTGCCGTTGGGCTGGGTGAACGCGCCTTCGGGCTGACGGTAGCTGAACGTGCGACCGCCGACTTCCAGCTTTTCGACCACATAATCGTGACCGATGACTTCGCGTTTACCTTTGGATCGGCCGATGACGCTGACGTTCAGGTCGGCCGCCAGTTTCGAGGCCGCCGCGTGCCAGTGCTCGTCCAGCGGGCGGTGATAGCACAGCGTGATCATTGCATCGCCGGCCAGGGTGGTCAGGAACTCCACCTGAAACAATTTGTGGCTCAGCGCCGCGCTCGCTTTCCATGCCGCCTTCAGTTGCGGCATCAACTCATTGATGCGCAGGCTGGCGATCGGAAACGCTTCGATCAGGATCGGCGTGCGTTTGTCTTCCTGGGAAAACATCGCGTAGTGCCGCTCGCCGCCTTCGCGCCACAGGCGGAATTCGGCACGCAGGCGGAAGTTTTGCAGCGGCGAATCGAAAACCGCCGGCTCGGGCGCATCGAACGGAGCCAACAGATCACGCAGGCGCGTGACCTTTTCTTCGAGCTGAACAGCGTAGGCCTGGGAATCAAAAGTCATGCGTTGAACCAACCCAACTTGATCACGAACAGAATCGACAGAATCACCAGCGCCGGGTTCAGTTCACGGGCGCGGCCGGACAGCAATTTGATCCCGGTCCAGGCGATGAAGCCGAAGGCGATGCCGTTGGCAATGGAATAAGTGAACGGCATGGCCAGGGCGGTGACCACGACCGGTGCGGCAACGGTGATGTCGTCCCAGTCTATTTCGGCCAGGCCGGATGTCATCAGTACCGCGACGAACAGCAGTGCCGGTGCCGTGGCGAATGGCGGAATACTGGCGGCCAGTGGTGAGAAGAACAGCGCCAGCAGGAACAGAATCGCGACCACCACAGCGGTCAGGCCGGTGCGGCCACCCGCACTCACGCCGGCTGCGGATTCGATGTAACTGGTGGTGGTCGAGGTGCCCAACAGCGAACCGGCCATGGCCGCGGTGCTGTCGGCGATCAGGGCGCGGCCCATTTTCGGCATGTGGCCGTCCTTGCCCATCAGGCCGGCGCGCTTGGCGACGCCGATCAACGTGCCAGAGTTGTCGAACAGGTCGACGAACAGGAAGGCGAAAATTACGCTGACCAGACCGATGTCCAGTGCGCCCTTGATGTCCAGTTGCAGGAACGTCGGGGCTAGTGACGGCGGCATCGACATCACGCCGCCGAACGGAGTGAAGCCCATCAGGATGGAAACAATGGTCACCGCCAGAATCCCGATCAGTACCGCGCCGCGCACTTTCAGGGCTTCGAGGGCAACGATCAGGGCAAAACCGAGGGTCGCAAGGATTGGAGCGGGTTGCTTCAGGTCACCGAGGCCGACCATGGTCGCCGGGTTGCTGACCACGATGCCCGCGTTATGCAGGGCGATCAGCGCCAGGAACAGGCCGATACCGGCAGCAATCGCCGAACGCAGCGGCAACGGGATGCTGTTGATGATCCATTCGCGGATACGGAAGATCGACAGCAGGAAGAACAGCACCGCCGAAATGAACACCGCGCCGAGCGCCACTTGCCAGGTGTGGCCCATGTGCAGGACCACGGTGTAGGTGAAGAAGGCGTTCAAGCCCATGCCCGGCGCGAGGGCGATCGGGTAGTTGGCAATCAGGCCCATCACGGTGGAGCCGATGGCGGCCGCCAGGCAGGTCGCGACAAACACCGCGCCCTTGTCCATGCCGGTCTCGCCGAGGATGCTCGGGTTGACGAACAGAATGTAAGCCATTGCCAAAAAGGTCGTGACGCCCGCTAGAATCTCGGTCCGCACGTTGGTGTTGTGTGCCTTGAGTTGAAACAGCCTTTCCAGCATGTCTGCTCCCCGTGGCGCGCCGGGCGCCGTGAATGTATCGACCTCAACAGCAAAGCACAGACCGCAGCAGGCGCCTGGTAATTTTCTGTGGGTCGGAAAAAGCCGCGCATCATACCAGCAGCGTGGGGCTGTGGCTGCTTATGGCTGCGATCGTCGTCGATGTTTTGCACTTAAGCCAAGTGAGCCATACTGCGCGCTGGTTTTGGGGGTACCTATGTATTGCATGAAAAAGCGTGTGATTGCGGCATTCAGCGTATTGATTGCCCTGTTTCTGGGGGCGCAGACCACATTGGCGGCATCGGCGCCACCGTTGAGCCAGGTGAACGTGGTCAAAGTCGAGTCGCCGGGCTGTGGCTTTGAAGACATTGCACCGGGGCAAGAGCAGACCGTCTGCAATCACACGGGGCCGAACATCAAGATTTACGTGCTGGAAGTTGGCTACGGCAGGGGGGCGCAGGTCGGGCTCGACGGTTTTGAGGTGAGCGGTACTCGCACCCCAGTCTGTGCCTTCGATAACGGCAACCTGACCGATTGCACGGTAGGGAGAAAGACCGTCGGTTATGTGTATGTCTTCGGTCTGTCAGGCAAGGAGGAGGGCACGTTCACCTTCAGCGACACGTCCATCAATGCGCCAGGCAACACAATGTCGACACAGCTTTACATCAAGTAACGGCAGGCTCGAACAAGGGACAGGAAAGCTGACTACGCTTTAAAGATCATCCTGTGGACTGTACCCATGACTTTTAGAGCTTTGATTACCCTCGCCGAGGGCATCGATGACCTGCAAACAGTGACGTTGATCGATGTATTGCGTCGCGCCAAGGTTGAAGTGGTGGTGGCCAGCATTGAAGGGCGGCGCATGCTCACCTGTGCCCGCGGCACCCGATTGACGGCTGATGCGATGCTGGTGGATTTGCTGGCCCAGCCGTTCGACCTGATCGTCCTGCCCGGCGGGGTGGTCGGGTCGCAACATCTGGCCGCCCATCAACCCTTGCAACAATTGATCAAGGATCAAGCGAAGGCCGGGCGTCTGTTCGCCGGCATCGCCGAGGCCCCTGCAGTGGCGCTGCAAGCCTTCGGCGTTTTGCGTCAGCGGCGCATGACCTGCCTGCCATCGGCCAGTCACCAACTGTTGGGTTGCAATTTCGTCGATCAACCGGTGGTGGTCGATGGTAACTGCATCACCGCCCAAGGCTCGGGCGCGGCACTGCCATTTGCGTTAGTGTTGGTGGAACAACTCTGCGGCAAAGCCATGCGGGCAGCGGTGGCGGGGGCGTTGCTGGTTTAGAGACGGTCAGACGTGGACGGCGAGAGGTTTGATGACCGGTTGCTCACGCTGCTCTGCTTGCCAAAGATCGTAGTCGGTCTGAACACCTAGCCACATCCGGGCCTTGCCGATTCCGGCTCGCTCCAGACGTACCGCCAGGTCTGGACTGATCGGCGCGTGGCCATGCAGGACCCGTGAAAAATGCGGGCGCGCAAACCCCAGGTGCCGCGCCAGTTCCGTGACGCTGATGCCCAGCTCGGGCAATACATCCATCAAAAGTGTTTCGCCAGGGTGTGGCGGGTTGTGCAAGGGCATGTCCTGCCTCCTGTCAGTGGTAGTCCAGATAGTCGACCAGCTCGATATCCGAACCGATAAAACGAAAAACAACCCGCCAGTTTCCCGAAACGCTCAGTGACCAGTACTCAGTCAACTCTCCCCTGAGCGGGTGCAATCGCTATCCCGGTAGGTCGAGGTCGCCAGGTACCACTGCGCGGTCCATGAATTGCAGCATTCGAGACAGACGCTTCGCATGGTCTGCACGGATCCCGCGAGTCGAACCTGTTTCATAGAAGCCACGAAGGCCTTTGTGCTGAAAGGAAATGATCATGGGATGAGTGTAAGGCGTTACATTACACTCAATGCATTATCTATGTATTGCACCTGGTCGGCAAATTTGTGCTTCACCACTGCTGTGCATCAAACCTTGGCTTCTTCCACCGGCACACGCATGCGGTCGCGGTTGGCCAGGGTCGGGAACAGTTTGATCCACGTACCGGTGACCACCAGTGTACCGATGCCGCCCATGACCACCGCCGGCACGGTGCCGAACCAATGGGCGGTGATGCCGGATTCGAACTCGCCTAACTGGTTCGAAGCGCCGATGAACAGACCGTTCACGGCGCTGACGCGGCCACGCATTTCGTCCGGGGTTTCCAGTTGCACGAAGGACGCCCGGATCACCATGCTGATCATGTCTGCCGCGCCCAACACCACTAGCACTGCGAGGGAAAACCAGAAGGAGGTCGACAGGCCGAAGGCGATGGTCGCGACACCGAAAATGCCTACCGCCGTGAACATCACCCGTCCGACGTTGCGTTCCACGGCAAATCGCGCCAGGAACAGCGACATGAGCAACGCCCCCACCGCCGGCGCCGAACGCAGCAGGCCCAGACCCCACGGGCCGGTCAGCAGAATGTCTTTGGCGAACACCGGCAGCAACGCAGTCGCGCCGCCGAGCAATACGGCAAACAGGTCCAGGGAGATCGCCCCGAGAATGTCCGGACGGCTGCGGATGAAACGGATGCCCGCCAGTAACGAATCCAGGGTGGCCTTGCCCTTGTTCAACGGCGTTTGCCGGGCCGGGAGGTTGAGCATCAGTGAGCATGCGATGAGGTAGAGGATCACGGTCGGGCCATAGACCCAGACGCTGCCGAAGGCGTAGAGCAACCCGCCGAGGGCCGGGGCGACGATCGTTGCCGATTGTTGCGCCGATTGTGCTGCAGCGACGGCGCGGGGGAACAACGCGTTGGGCACGATGCTCGGCAGCAAGGCTTGCGTCGTCGGCATCTCGAAGGAGCGCGCAGCACCGAGCAGGAACGCCAGGATGAAGATCATCTCGCGGGTGACATGGTCGGTCGCACTACCGATCGCCAGCGACAGTGCGATCAACGCTTGCACGGACTGGCAGATCGCCGCGACCTTGCGCCGGTCATAGCGGTCTGCGACATGCCCGGTGTGCAGCATGAACAATACCCGCGGGGCGAACTCCACAAGACCCACCAAACCCAGATCGAGCACGTTGCCGGTCAGTTGGTAGAGGTTCCAGCCAATGGCCACCGTCAGCATCTGAAATCCGCTGGCGGTAAACACCCGAGCCAGCCAGAACGCAATGAAAGGGCGGTGATGACGTAACAGCAAGGGCGCTTGGCTGGGCATCTGAAGGCAGGTCTTGAACGAGGGGAGGGTCGAGATTATCACCAAGCTGTAACCAGAAGTTGCAAGGAGCGGCAATTTAGTTAGCTAGACACCGATCTGGACAGCGCGGAAATCTCCCTGTGGGAGCGGGCTTGCTCGCGAAAGCGGTGTGTCAGGCAAATTGATTTCGACTGATACGCCGCTTTCGCGAGCAAGCCCGCTCCCACAGGGAATGTGTTGCGACTGATTGCCGGGCCTATGAGGCAACCTGTCACGCGGCAAAAGACCACACCGTCTATCGTCAAAAATGGGACTACTCTTTTAACGTTGCTTGATCCAGGTCAAGACCATTCGTGGAATTGATCCTGCGGCCAGATGGCCAGACTCCCTACGTTGTGATGCGTGCAAAAGAGAACGAATTCAAATTCGCCACACTCCATATCCGTGGGGGGGCAGTGGGTGTAGGCCGCAAGCCTTCAGCCGGTATTACCTGACAGAGGAAGACTTATGTTCGGTTTGGAGGCTCTTGATCTCGCCCGGATTCAGTTCGCGTTTACCATTTCGTTTCACATTCTATTTCCTGCCATCACCATTGGCCTCGCGAGTTACCTGGCGGTGCTCGAAGGCCTGTGGCTGAAAACCCATAACGACACGTACCGCGATCTGTACCACTTCTGGTCGAAGATCTTTGCGGTCAACTTCGGCATGGGCGTGGTCTCCGGGCTGGTCATGGCCTATCAGTTCGGCACCAACTGGAGCCGCTTTTCGGACTTTGCCGGTTCCGTGACCGGGCCATTGCTGACGTACGAAGTCCTCACGGCCTTCTTCCTTGAGGCCGGTTTCCTCGGTGTCATGCTGTTCGGGTGGAACAAGGTCGGACGCAAACTCCACTTCTTCGCCACGGTCATGGTCGCCATCGGCACGCTGATTTCGACGTTCTGGATTCTCGCCTCCAACAGCTGGATGCAGACGCCGCAGGGCTATGAAATCGTCAATGGCCAAGTCATTCCGGTGGATTGGCTGGCGGTGATCTTCAATCCGTCGTTCCCCTACCGCTTGATGCACATGGCCACGGCGGCGTTCGTCGCCACTGCTTTCTTCGTCGGTTCTTCGGCGGCCTGGCATTTGCTGCGTGGCAAGGACAACCCGGCGATCCGCACCATGCTCTCGATGGCCATGTGGATGGCCTTGATCGTCGCGCCGATTCAGGCCGTCATCGGTGACTTCCATGGCCTCAATACGCTTGAGCATCAGCCGGCGAAAATAGCCGCGATCGAAGGTCACTGGGAAAACGTCGGTGATGAACCGACGCCACTGATCCTCTTTGGCTGGCCGGACATGAAAGCCGAGAAGACCAAGTTCGCGGTCGAGATTCCGTACCTCGGTAGCCTGATCCTGACGCACTCCCTGGATAAACAGGTGCCGGCGCTCAAGGAGTTTCCAGCGCAAGACCGGCCAAATTCGACCATCGTGTTCTGGTCATTCCGCGTCATGGTCGGCCTGGGCTTCCTGATGATTTTCACCGGTTTGTGGAGCCTGTGGCTGCGCAAACGCGACACGCTGTATACCTCGAGACCGTTCCTGTACCTGGCGTTGTGGATGGGACCGGCCGGCCTGATCGCGATTCTCGCCGGTTGGTTCACCACTGAAATCGGCCGTCAGCCGTGGGTGGTCTACGGACTGATGCGCACGGCGGATGCGTCTTCCAACCATAGCTTCATGCAGATGAGCATCACGCTGATCATGTTCGTTGTGGTGTATTTCGCGCTGTTCGGTGCAGGCCTTGGCTACATGATGCGTCTGGTGCGCAAAGGGCCGAAGATCGACGAAGGCAAGGAAACCAATGACGGTGGTCCCGGCCAGAAACGCACGCCGGCGCGTCCGCTGTCCGCTGCTGACGATGATGGCGAGCACAGCCCCAGCCTGACCAAGGAGATTTGAATCATGGGTATTGATCTTCCGCTGATCTGGGCCGTGATCATCATCTTCGGCATCATGATGTATGTGGTGATGGACGGCTTCGACCTGGGGATCGGGATTCTTTTCCCGTTCATCAAGGGCAAGACCGACCGCGACGTGATGATGAATACGGTTGCGCCGGTCTGGGATGGCAACGAGACCTGGTTGGTACTGGGCGGCGCGGCGTTGTTCGGCGCCTTCCCACTGGCTTATTCGGTGGTGCTCTCGGCGTTGTACCTGCCGTTGATTTTCATGCTGATCGGGCTGATTTTCCGCGGCGTAGCTTTTGAATTCCGCTTCAAGGCCAGGGACGACAAGCGTCATCTCTGGGACAAGGCATTCATTGGCGGTTCAGTCGCTGCGACGTTTTTCCAGGGCGTGGCGCTGGGTGCATTCATTGACGGGCTGCCGGTGGTCAACCGTCAGTTTGCCGGTGGCTCACTGGATTGGCTGACGCCGTTCACCCTGTTCTGTGGTTTGGCGCTGGTGGTGGCTTATGCGCTTCTCGGTTGCACCTGGCTGATCATGAAAACCGAAGGCAAGTTGCAAGAGCAGATGCACGACCTGGCGCGGCCATTGGCGTTCGTAGTGTTGGCGGTGATCGGTATCGTCAGCATCTGGACCCCGTTGGCCCATGCCGAGATTGCGGCGCGCTGGTTCACCCTGCCTAACCTGTTCTGGTTCCTGCCGGTGCCGATCCTGGTGTTGGTGACCATGTACGGTCTGATCCGCGCCGTGGCTCGCAATGCGCACTACACGCCATTCCTGTTGACCCTGGTGCTGATTTTCCTCGGCTACAGCGGTTTGGGCATCAGCCTGTGGCCGAACATCGTGCCGCCGTCGATCTCGATCTGGGACGCCGCCGCACCACCGCAAAGCCAAGGCTTCATGTTGGTGGGCACGCTGTTCATCATCCCGTTCATCCTGGGGTACACCTTCTGGAGCTACTACGTGTTCCGCGGCAAGGTGACCCACGAAGATGGTTACCACTAGAGCACACGACAATGGCGCAGGGCTGATACCTGCTCCGTTTCAGAGGAGATTGCGATGATGGCGGGTAAACATTCCTTGCAGGAAATCGAGGCCGCAGAGAAAAAGCCGCTCTGGCAGCGACTTGGCTGGCTGGTGATGATCTGGACCGGCAGCGTGGTAGCGCTGTTCATCGTCGCGAGCCTGATGCGCATGTTCATGAATGCCGCAGGCCTGACCACGCACTGAAATTCCCATCCCGTTGCTTTGTGGCACGGATTCAAACCCTCCAGTTATGGAGGGTTTTTTTTACCTGCGACTATTTGCGCGCTTTGAGGATCACGAACTTGGGTGTGGCCGCCACTTGTTCGACGCCGCGGAACAAGCGCGCCAGCTTGCTGTGATAACCCAGGTGACGGTTACCGACGATGTACAGCGCGCCGCCGACCACCAGCGCCTCGCGCGCCTGCTGGAACATACGCCAGGCGAGAAAGTCGCCGACGACTTGCTGCTGGTGAAACGGTGGGTTGCACAACACCACATCCAGCGACTGAGGTTCCTGGCCGGCCAGGCCATCACCGGCACGCACGATCACCTCCCGCTCACCCAGCGCCGCGCGCCAGTTTTCGGCCGCCGATTGCACGGCCATGAACGACTCGTCCACCAGCGTGTAGTGAGCCTCAGGGTTCTGCAGTGCGCTGGCGATAGCCAGAACACCGTTACCGCAACCGAGGTCCGCGACCCGCGCAGCGCCAAGATTCTTTGGCAAGTGCGGCAGAAATGCTCGTGTACCGATATCCAGACCTTCGCGACAGAACACATTGGCGTGGTTAAGCAGTTCGATTGCAGGTGCGTCGAGTTGATAGCGCGAAGGATAAGGCGATACCGCAGGTGTTTTGGATTGCGCGTCAGCAATCAGCAACCGAGCCTTTTTCACGGCCAGCGAGGCGTGCACCGGGCCGATATAGCGCTCCAGCAGATCGCCCGCCGCACGGGGCAAATGTTTGATCATGGCGGCGGCAATGACTTGGGCGCCGGGCGCCAGACAGCCTTGCAGGCGGATCAGTTGCTCTTCCAGCAGGGCCAGGGTTTTCGGTGCCCGGATCAGTACCCGGTCAAACGGACCCACGAACGCTTCGCTGGCGGGTACGCTCGGCACGGCATCAAACGCCTGGCCGTTTCGAATCAGATTCTTTTCCAGCCCCTGGAAGGCCAGGAACGAGTCGCCACTGCTAATCACCTGAACCTTGCCCGCCAGACTGGCGGCCAATGCGCCAAAGCTGTCGTTGAGCACCAGCACCCGAGTCTCGATGGACGGCTGCTGTTCGGCCAGATAATTGAGCAGGTACTCGTCTGCGGCATCAAACGCTTGCAGCGGTTCGTTCTGCTGTTCGGGCTGGCGGATCAGGTCGAGGCGGGCGAAGGGTGTTTCGAGCAAAGGCATGGGGCGGGGCTCTTGGTAATCAACGGGTGTCCCGCCGCCAAGAGGCATTGTCGCGGGCAGAACCGGCCGAGTGGACTGCATCGTGCGGGTTGGCACGATCTCACTCAGGAGGGACTGCAAATGGTACGTTTTTTTCTTTTGGAATACTCGTGGGTTTTTTGATCATCCGGGGAGATAGCCGGCCTTGGCGGCGGCGATGACGGCCGAAAGCTTATTATTGACCTTGAATTTTTCAATCACCTTCTGCACATGAAAGTTAACGGTGCGCGGGGTGACATTGAGGATGACGGCACTCTCGCCCGCAGTCTTGCCATCCGCTGCCAGTTTCAATACGTCGATTTCACGTTGTGATAACTGCGGTGGAGACGGTTTCACGGCTAGCCTGGGAAACGTCTTCGCCATCAGTCGATGCAGATGCCGCCCCATGAAAATTGAAAAACCAAGGTTTTCATACAACTCCAGCGCTGTAATCGGGCAATGGCTGCGGGCCAGGCTCAAGATGCTGCAAAGGCCGCTTTCTTCGTCATGAACGGAGTGCGACCAGCCGAACTGCAAACCTTGGTACTCAAGCGCGTCCCATAACCATGAAACCTTGGAGAACAATTCTTCACTCCACAGAATCGGCATCATGCTCTGATTGCAATGAGCTACTACCGGATCAATGTCGCGATGCTGCTTCTGTTCATACTCGGTGTTGTAATCCGGCGGGTAGTTATTTAATCGCACGGTGTTCGTCGGGCCGGTCTTTGCTGCACAGGTTGTTGAAAAGGCGAAAAATTTGAACCCGATGTTTTTCGCGAAACTGAGTGAAATTCGATAGGCAGTATCGATATCGGTTGTACACAAAAGTTGATTGAGCTGCGATTCCTTCCACCTCTCCATTGGGATCTCCAAGTGTAAATTTACGCGGGGACGCTTTTTGGATCCGAGATCCAGCACCTTGCGAGTGTAGGATGATTCCGATAGATGTGTCTAAAAATTTCGATATTATTCGCTTATAAAAATAAATATTCAGTTCTAATGCGGATTGAATTTTTTGCAGAGTTTTTGAATGACGGCATTAATGTGATTGCTATTAATCTATGTGTTAACCCAGTTAGTTAAAGTGGTATTTGAGAGTTGATATCAAAGTCACTACAAATCGTCAGTGTTTAATTCGTATGCTTTGGGGGAAACTAGGGCTGCCAGTTCAACGGAGCACCCCATGACCGCCAGCGTAGAAAAATTCACGCGCCAGACATTGCTCGACGTTCGGCCGTTGACCCCGAACCTGTTCACGTTACGCACCACCAGGGACCCTGGCTTCCGATTTCGTGCCGGGCAATTCGCCCGGTTGGGTGTGACCAAGGCTGACGGCAGCACGGTATGGCGCGCCTATTCCATGGTGTCGTCGCCCTATGACGAATTTCTCGAGTTCTTTTCAATCGTCGTGCCGGGCGGCGAATTCACCAGTGAATTAAGCCGCCTGGAAGTCGGTGATACGTTGCTGGTCGACCGTCAGGCCTTTGGTTACCTGACGCTTGATCGCTTTGTCGACGGGCGTGACTTGTGGCTGTTATCCACAGGCACCGGCGTAGCACCGTTCCTGTCGATTCTGCAGGACTTCGAGGTCTGGGAAAAATTCGAGCGGATCATACTGGTGTACAGCGTGCGCGAAGCCCGGGAACTGGCCTATCAGGAGCTGATTGCGGGGTTGGCGCAGCGCGATTATCTGGCGGAGTTCGCACACAAATTGCAGTTCATTGCCACCGTCACTCGGGAGGAGCATCCGGGCGCCATGAGTGGCCGAATCACTGCCCTTATCGAGAGTGGCGAGCTGGAGCGGGCAGCCAGCGCAGCCCTGACGGCTGAGCACTCACGGGTCATGCTTTGCGGCAATCCGCAGATGATTGATGACACGCGCCAGTTGCTTAAACAACGCGATATGCACTTGAGCCTCAGCCGTCGCCCCGCGCAAGTGGCAGTGGAAAACTACTGGTAATAAAACGGCGCCTGTAGGAGCGAGCTCGCTCGCGATGGACTCAAGAGCGCTGTGTTTAACCAGTAAACACGCGTTATCGTTAGCGATCATCGCGAGCAAGCTCGCTCCTACAGGGGCGTTTCTTCTTCCGCTATGGCCGATTGTTCTGGGCCTTCAATAGATCGCGGATCTCTTCCAGCAGCTCCTCTTCCTTGGTCGGAACCGGCGGCAGCGTGGGGGCGACAGCTTCTTCGCGTTTCAGGCGGTTGATGGCTTTGACGCCCATGAAGATCGCGAAGGCGACGATAATGAAGTCGATCATGCTCTGGATGAATTTACCGTATGCCAACATCACCGCTGGGATGTTGCCGTCGGCGGCTTTGAGCGTAATGGCCAGGTCGCTGAAGTCCACCCCACCAATCAGCAGGCCGATGGGTGGCATCACGACATCGCCGACGAACGACGTTACGATCTTGCCGAACGCGGCGCCGATGATGATACCGACGGCCATGTCGACCACATTGCCTTTGACTGCGAAGGCCTTGAACTCATTTAGCACGCCCATTGGTTATTTCCTTGTGACTGATGAGGTTGGTGAGCGCAGTGTAATTCAGCAAAACGCATCCTGCTCGAAACACCCGCTGCCAGCGCTTGCCGCTAGCGACCGGGTCCCCGGTGATAAGCTAACAAAGAATGCCGTCATTCTTATCCAGGCTGTTCGCTCGGGACGAGGATTTTTGCGGGCGTAATCATGCTCGGTCCGATGAGCATTTCTATGTTTGTTTCTGTAGATAGCTGGCAGTGCTGGGTAGTTTGAATGTAAATGAAGTTTCATGTTTGAGTTGATCAGGGTGTAGAAATATCGACACGGCATGAGTGGCAATATGACTTCACTTGTGGAGGGGTCGAGAGTTGCATGTCTATATTAGAGCTCTGATTATCAGGGGAGAGGTTGTACAGCCATATTTTAGTTGTTAAAGGCTTGTACAGATTTAAGTCAAATAATTGATTGGAAATTTTAGAAGAGGGCTGAAAGTTGTACAGATTTTCACAAGTCACAATCCGTTTAATATCGTTCATTCATTCGGTAAAGTTGCTGCCAGAAGATCTGCCACGCCACAGCGTCGCGCTGATCCGGTCCACCTGAGTTATCATCGCGGTTTTTGCCGGGAGTTCAGATGGCCAAGGCCAAGCGCATGTATGGCTGCACCGAGTGCGGCTCGACTTTCCCCAAGTGGGCCGGCCAGTGCGGCGAGTGCGGGGCCTGGAACACCCTGACAGAAACCATGGTCGAGAGTGGCGGTGCCGCGCCTCCCAGCGGGCGCACCGGCTGGACCGGGCAACAGGCGCAGATCAAGACCCTGGCCGAAGTCAGCGTCGAGGAAATCCCCCGTTTTTCCACCGCTTCCAGCGAACTGGATCGCGTGCTGGGTGGCGGACTGGTGGACGGCTCGGTGGTGCTGATCGGCGGTGACCCTGGCATCGGTAAATCGACCATTCTCCTGCAAACCTTGTGCAACCTGGCCAAGAGCATGCCGGCGCTCTATGTCACTGGCGAAGAATCCCAGCAACAAGTGGCCATGCGCGCCCGTCGTCTCGGATTGCCCCAGGATCAGCTGCGGGTGATGACCGAAACCTGCATCGAAACCATCATCGCCACGGCTCGAGTCGAAAAGCCCAAGGTGATGGTGATCGACTCGATCCAGACGATTTTCACTGAACAACTGCAATCGGCGCCGGGTGGCGTGTCCCAGGTTCGTGAAAGTGCGGCATTGCTGGTGCGCTATGCCAAGCAGAGTGGAACAGCGATTTTCCTCGTCGGCCACGTGACCAAAGAAGGTGCGCTGGCCGGACCGCGCGTGCTGGAGCACATGGTCGATACCGTGCTGTATTTCGAAGGTGAGTCCGATGGACGCTTGCGTCTGCTGCGGGCGGTGAAAAACCGATTCGGCGCCGTCAATGAACTGGGCGTGTTCGGCATGACCGACAAAGGCCTGAAAGAAGTCTCCAACCCGTCAGCGATTTTCCTGACCCGTGCTCAGGAAGAAGTGCCGGGCAGCGTGGTCATGGCGACGTGGGAAGGGACCCGGCCGATGCTGGTGGAAGTCCAGGCACTGGTCGATGACAGTCACCTGGCCAATCCGCGCCGGGTCACGCTGGGCCTGGATCAGAATCGACTGGCGATGTTGTTGGCGGTGTTGCACCGTCACGGTGGCATTCCGACCCACGATCAGGACGTGTTCCTCAATGTGGTCGGTGGGGTGAAGGTGTTGGAAACGGCATCCGACCTGGCGCTGATGGCGGCGGTCATGTCCAGTTTGCGCAATCGGCCATTGCCCCATGACTTGCTGGTGTTCGGCGAAGTGGGTTTGTCTGGTGAGGTGCGCCCGGTGCCAAGCGGTCAGGAACGTTTGAAAGAAGCTGCCAAGCACGGCTTCAAGCGCGCCATCGTGCCTAAGGGCAATGCGCCGAAAGAGGCGCCGCCAGGCTTGCAGATTATTGCCGTAACGCGCCTGGAACAGGCCCTCGACGCATTGTTCGAATAAATTTTTGTCAGGGAGCTGTCCCTGTGGGAGCGAGCCTGCTCGCGAATGCAATCTGTCAGCCGGCATTGATGCTGACTGGCACACCGCTTTCGCGAGCAGGCTCGCTCCCACAGTGGAATAGCGCTAGTCGTCAGATTTCGATCAGGGCACCCAGTTCTCGTTCAAGCTCCTTCGAATCGCCCAGGTTGAGTTCGATCAAGCGTCGCAGGCGCTCGATGGATTCCAGGCTGATGTGTTTGCAGACAAAGCCGAGCTGGCCAAGGTCATCGTGGGTCAACATCACATCCATCTTGATCTCGACGTCGGCGTTCAGATGAATATCGACCAGGAAATGCCAGTCACGATTACCCAGCCACGGCTCGGGTTTCTCGATGAGCAGGCCCTTGAGCGACAGGTCGATCAGCTTCACCGGCCAGGTGAACTCCCCCTGGCTCAGCTCGGTTCTGGCATCGAACGCAATACGTTTAAAGCGGCGGCGATTGGCAGGGTGGTCGCTCATGGCGCAATCCTCGGAAAGGTTCGCTGACTATAGACCCGCATTGTCCAAGGCTGCCAGCGCAGGCAGGCCTCTAGACCAATGTCGGGGTATGGTCTTTGCCGTCAGGAGCGCTAAACTCGGGGTGGCTGTCTTTCTTGTCCACCTTGGCTGGAATCATAAAATGAAAAATAATAATAGCCTGCTACGCCATCTGCCCTGGCTGCTGCTGGCAATCGTAGGCGCGTGCGCCCTGGGTGTCGTGGCATTGCGCCGAGGCGAGGCAATCAATGCCTTGTGGATCGTGGTCGCAGCAGTCGCTATCTATCTGGTTGCCTATCGTTATTACAGTCTGTTTATCGCTAACAATGTGATGCAGCTCGACCCGCGACGGGCCACCCCCGCCGTGCTCAACAATGACGGTCTGGACTATGTGCCGACCAACAAACACATCCTCTTCGGTCACCACTTCGCCGCCATCGCTGGCGCGGGGCCGCTGGTGGGTCCGGTGCTGGCCGCGCAGATGGGCTATCTGCCCGGTACGCTGTGGCTGATTGCCGGGGTGGTGCTGGCCGGTGCGGTTCAGGACTTCATGGTCCTGTTCCTGTCCACCCGCCGCAACGGCCGTTCCCTGGGCGACATGGTCCGTGAAGAAATGGGCCGCATCCCCGGCACCATTGCGCTGTTCGGCTGCTTCCTGATCATGATCATCATCCTCGCGGTGCTGGCGCTGATCGTGGTCAAGGCCCTGGCCGAAAGCCCGTGGGGTATTTTCACGGTGATGGCGACCATCCCGATCGCCATGTTCATGGGCATTTACATGCGCTACATCCGCCCGGGCCGCATCGGCGAAATCTCCGTGGTCGGGGTGCTGTTGCTGCTGGGTTCGATCTGGCTGGGTGGGCAGATTGCCGCTGATCCGTTCTGGGCCAAAGCGTTCAGTTTCACCGGGATTCAGATCACCTGGATGCTGATCGGCTACGGTTTCGTGGCGGCCGTGCTGCCGGTGTGGCTGATTCTGGCACCGCGCGATTACCTGTCGACCTTCCTCAAAATTGGCACCATCGTGGCGCTGGCCATCGGTATTCTGGTGACCATGCCCGTGCTGAAAATGCCGGCCTTGACCCAGTTCATCGATGGCACCGGGCCGGTGTGGAAGGGCGGTCTGTTTCCGTTCCTGTTTATCACCATTGCCTGCGGTGCGGTGTCCGGTTTTCACGCACTGATTGCCTCCGGCACCACGCCGAAACTGTTGGCCAGTGAAGGGCATGCCCGTTACATCGGTTACGGCGGCATGTTGATGGAATCCTTCGTGGCCATCATGGCGATGGTGGCCGCTTCGGTGATCGAGCCTGGCGTTTACTTCGCCATGAACAGCCCGGCGGCGATCGTCGGGGGTGATGTGATGCAAGTCGCGCAAACGGTCAGCAGCTGGGGGTTCGCGATTACGCCGGAAGCCCTGCAAGCGGTGGCCAAGGACATCGGTGAAACCACCGTCCTGGCTCGCGCCGGGGGCGCGCCGACCCTGGCGGTCGGTATCGCGCAAATCCTGCACAGTGTGCTGCCGGGTGAAAACACCATGGCCTTCTGGTACCACTTCGCGATCCTGTTCGAAGCGCTGTTCATCCTGACTGCCGTGGATGCCGGCACCCGTGCCGGACGGTTCATGCTGCAGGACTTGCTCGGCTCTTTTGTGCCGGCGCTGAAACGCACTGAATCCTGGACCGCCAACCTGATCGCAACGGCGGGTTGCGTGGCGATGTGGGGTTACCTGCTGTACCAAGGCGTGATCGACCCCTTGGGCGGGATCAACACCTTGTGGCCGCTGTTCGGGATCTCCAACCAGATGCTGGCCGGAATCGCGCTGATGTTGGCGACCGTTGTGCTGATCAAAATGAAACGCCAGCGCTACGTCTGGGTCACCATGCTGCCCGCCGTGTGGCTGCTGATCTGCACCGTCACGGCCGGCTTCATCAAGCTGTTCGACGCCAACCCGGCGATTGGTTTCCTGTCGCTGGCGAAGAAATACAGCGATGCGCTGGCCAACGGTCAGATCCTCGCCCCGGCCAAGGACATCACGCAGATGCAACACGTGATCTACAACGCCTACACCAACGCCACGCTGACGGCGCTGTTCCTGTTCGTGGTCTTCAGCATTCTGTTCTATGCGCTCAAGGTCGGCATCGCCGCCTGGGGCACCAAGGAACGTACGGATAAAGAAGCGCCATTCCACGCCGTGCCGGACGCGTAATCGAGGATTGCAAGCATGTTCAATGACCTGAGTCGCCTCGGTAAATACCTCGGTCAGGCCGCGCGCCTGATGGTCGGCATGCCCGACTACGACAATTACGTCGAGCATATGCAAACCAAACACCCGGACAAACCGGTGATGAGCTACGAAATGTTCTTTCGCGAACGCCAGGAAGCTCGTTACGGTGGCAAGGGCGGACCGAAGTGCTGTTAACCCTGTAGGAGCGAGCTTGCTCGCGATGGACGTCAACGATAACGCGTGCTTGCTGAATGCACGCGTTGTCCTTGTGTTCATCGCGAGCAAGCTCGCTCCTACAGTTATTTTTGCGCCCTCATTTTTGAAGGAGAATCAGGTTTGCTATCTCCCATCCCGGTCACGATCCTCAGCGGCTTCCTCGGCGCCGGCAAGACCACGCTGTTGCGTCACCTGCTCAAAGCCGAGCACGGCCTGAAAATCGCCGTGATCGAAAACGAATTCAGTGACGCCGGCATCGACACCCAATTGTTGGGAGACGAACCGGTGCAAGTGATGACGCTGTCCAACGGCTGCGTCTGCTGCACCATCCATACCGACTTGACCAAAGCCCTGTACCTGCTGCTTGAACGCCTGGACAGTGGCGAAATCGCGTTCGACCGTCTGGTGATCGAATGCACCGGACTGGCCGACCCGGCACCGGTGGCACAAACCTTTTTCATCGATGAAGAACTGCGCGAGCGCTACATCCTCGACGGCATCATCACCCTGGTGGACGCGGCTCACGCCGACACTCACCTGACCCAGACCATCGCCCAGGCGCAGATCGGTTTCGCCGACCGTTTGTTGGTGAGCAAGCGCGATCTGGTGGACGAACCCACCTTTACCGCGCTCAGCGAGCGCCTGACCCGTATCAACCGTCGCGCACCGATCCGTGTGGTCGACCACGGCAAGATCGACCTGGCTGAATTACTCGACGTTCGCGGTTTCAACCTCAATGCCGACCTCGGTGGCGGCATGAGTTTGCGACCCGTGGGCAAGGCGCCTTCCATCGATCGTATTTCCAGCCTGGTGCTACGCACTGGCAAGCCGCTGGATATCGACAAGCTCAGCGAGTTTATGAACGAATTGCTGGAAGACCATGGCAAACAACTGCTGCGTTACAAAGGTGTGTTGAACATCGCGGGCGAACCGCGGCGCATGGTGTTTCAGGGGGTGCTGAAGCTTTACGGCTTCGACTGGGACACAGAGTGGGCGGAAGACGAAACGCGCGAGAGCGTGATCGTGTTTATTGCCGACGAATTACCGGAAGAGAAGATTCGTGAAGGGTTTGCGCGGGTGGCGGCGGAGTAAGGCCTGACATTTTCAGCGGGCCTGATGCTGCCATCGCGAGCAAGCTCGCTCCCACAATTGATCGGTGTCGGCCACAGGAGATTGGTCACACAGAGATTCAATGTGGGAGCGAGCTTGCTCGCGATGGCGATTTAACCGGCGACTCGACTCTCGCTCATTGTCAGTCCCGACTGGTGTAAGGTTTCTTCCAGATGATCCAGATGCTGGCTCAGTGATTTCTCGGCCGCCACGGCATCCCCACGCTCAACCGCCTCTACAATTTTCTGATGCAACTGCCACACGCAATGACCCTCCGCCCAAGCATCAAACTGCGCAATTGCCAGCGAAGTAACAGGCACCAAGCTACCCAGAAAATGCGCTAACGGCGCATTCCCCGCCATTTCCGCCAACCGCAAATGAAACTCCCCCGACAATCGGATGGCTGGCCCGCGCGCTGTACAGTGGCGCTCGCAATCGATCAACGCGCGCAGACGTTTCAAGTCGTGCGGGCGAGGCTGCTGACAAGCCAGGCGCACCAGGGTGATCTCGGTCAGCCGTCGGGCATGCAACGTCTGCCGGGTCTGGTCAGTATCAAGCGCGGCGACCCGGGGACGATGGTGGGTGCGCAGGACAACGATCTGCTGATGGGACAGTCGCGTCAGTACGCCACGAATGTCACTGCGTCGCACGTTGAACATCTGCGCCAGGCTTTCTTCGGTAAAGCGACTGGCCGCATGGATGCGCTGTTCGAGAATGGCGTCGAAGATACGCGAGTAGAGGTCATCCACCGGCGGGGGAAAGGGCAGGGCAGTTAGAGTCTGCGGTGAAGCGAAGCTGTTCATGGCCTGTCTCCAGTTCCAAGGGGGTTCAACCGCCGAGGTTGTCGTCCGGGATGTTCAATTCGATGCCCATCCGTTGGCCTTCGCGAAGGATGTGGCGACGCATTTCCGCGCTGGCCTGGGCGCTATTCTTGCTGCGGATCGCGCGCACCACGGCTTCATTTTCCTCGAGGCGTTCTGCCAAATGCTCGGGCGAGTTGCGCAGTACGTCGGCGCTTTGCTTGAGGGCATTGCTGGTCTGCTGAACCACGCTTTGGAAGATCGGGTTGGACGTCAGGGTGAACAACTCTTCGTGGAACGCGATGTAGGCGTTCACGCCGGCTTCGCTGTCATTGGCCTCCAGCGCTTCGCGCATGTCCATCAGGGTCAGGCGCAGTTGTCCTACTTCCTTGCTGCTGATCGATTGCGCGACCAAGCCGACGATGAACGGCTCAAGTGTGTAGCGCAGTTGCAGCACGTCTTCCAGGCTCGCGCCGGCCACCGCGCTGTCGTGGCTTTGGCTGTCGCTGAGATTGGCTTCCAGCACCACCACGCCTTTGCCCGGCATCGAACGCACCAGGCCGAGTGTTTCCAGCACGATCACCGCTTCGCGCAGGCTCGGGCGGCTGATACCCAATTGTTCGGCCAGTTCACGCTGGCCCGGCAACATGTCGCCGGAGCGCCACTGACCCCGGGCCAATGCGGCCCTGAGTTTTTCTACCACTGAAGTTACGACGGTTGATGTGGTAATCACTTGATTGCTCCATGAGCCTGTAAGGGCGGCGTCGCAGGCAAGATCAAAAGATCGCGGCCTGCGGCAGCTCCTACAGAGGTGAATTCAAAATTCCTGTTGATGTGCCGGTGCGACCGGTTTTCTCGACTGGAAGGTATAACCCGGCTGGCCGGAAAGCACCTTGTTCGCGCGCTGGATGTCGATGTCCTTTTCCCAGCGTGCAATGGCCACGGTCGCGACGCAGTTGCCAATCAGATTGGTCAGCGCGCGGCCGATGCCCATGAACCAGTCCACCGCCAGCACCAACACCAGGCCGACCACCGGAATCGCCGGGATCGCCGTCAGTGTCGCCGCCAGAATCACCAGCGCCGAACCGGGAATGCCGTGGGCGCCTTTGGAGGTGATCAGTGACACCAGCAGGATTGTCAGCAGATCAGTCATGGCCAGCGGCGTGCCGGTGGCGTTGGCGATGAACACAATGGCCAGGGTCAGGTAGATCGAGAAGCCGTCCAGATTGAACGAGTAACCCGTCGGAATCACCAGGCCGACCGTCGAGCTGCCGATGCCCAGATGCTCAAGTTTGCGCATGATCTGCGGCAGTACGGCGTCGGATGAAGCGGTCCCCATCACGATCAGCAGTTCTTCACGCAGGTACTTGAGCAGCGGCCACATTCGCAGGCCGGACAGGCGCATCACCAGGCCGAGAACCAGCGACACGAACGCCGCGCAGGTCAGGTAAAACAGGCCGACCAGGCTGCCCAGGTGCTGCAACGAGTCCAGGCCATATTTGCTGGTGGTGAAGGCGATGGCGCCGAACACACCGATCGGCGCCAGGCGCACGATCATGCCCATGATGCGGAAAATCACGTGGCTCAGTTCATTGATCAGTCGGGAAATGCCGGAAGCCGCTTCGCCCACCAGGTTCAGCGCGCTGCCGAACAACACGGAAAACAGCAGGACCTGCAGGATGTTGTTGTCGGCAAAGGCGCCAATCACCGAGGTCGGGATCAGGTCCATCAGGAACTGAGTGGTGGTGTGCATGTGTTGGCCGCGCTGGGCAATGTCCCCGATGTCGGCGGTGGACAGTTGATCCAGGTGAATATTCGCGCCACTGCCGATGCCGGTGCTGAACGCGAACACCAGCCCGATCACCAGAGCGATGGTGGTCAGCACTTCGAAGTAAATCACCGATTTCAGGCCGATGCGCCCGACCTTCTTCAGGTCACCGGCACCGCTGATGCCGCTGACCACCACGCAGAACACGATCAGGCCAATGAGCATCTTGATTAGCTTGATGAAGCCGTCGCCGAGGGGTTTGAGCTGGGCGGAGTATTCGGGAAGGGTCAGCCCGCAGACGATGCCGAGCACCAGTCCAAGAACCACTTGAAGGAAGATTGAACGCGAGCACCATCTGAGCATGGGAGGAATCCTGGTCGGTGTCCTGGCAGCCGTGCGCGGGGCGCCGCAGATTCAGGACTTAATTATTGTGGTCTTACCGGTATGTCCAGTGCAGGCGCAGTCTACGCTCGGTTTTTTCCTGAGTGCAAGCAAAAATATTGAAATTGGCATGACCGGTCTGACCAGTTGTTTCAACTCCCCCAAAATCAAAAGATCGCAGCCTTCGGCAGCTCCTACAGGTGTACGCCGATCCATGTAGGAGCTGCCGAAGGCTGCGATCTTTTGATCTTTACGTCAGGCGAAAAAAAACCGGCCATCACTGGCCGGTTTTTCAGGGCTGCGGTTTAGCGGTGCAATTAAGCGCCGTACACCGGCAGCTTCTTGCAGATGGCCTTGACCTTCTCACGAACGGCGTCGATCACCGCTTCGTTGTTCAGATCAGCCAGGATGTCGCAGATCCAGCCGGCCAGTTCTTTGCACTCTGCTTCCTTGAAGCCGCGAGTGGTCACCGCCGGAGTGCCGAAGCGCAGGCCGGAGGTGACGAACGGGGAGCGAGGATCGTTTGGCACGGAGTTCTTGTTCACGGTGATGAACGCCTTGCCCAGAGCGGCGTCGGCGTCTTTACCGGAGATTTCCTGCTTGATCAGCGACAGCAGGAACAGGTGGTTTTCAGTACCGCCCGATACCACGTCAAAACCGCGCTCGATGAACACGCCGGCCATGGCCTTGGCGTTTTTCACCACTTGTTGCTGGTAGGTCTTGAACTCAGGCTGCAGCGCTTCCTTGAAGCAGATCGCTTTAGCGGCAATCACGTGCTCCAGTGGGCCACCCTGGGCGCCCGGGAATACGGCGGAGTTCAGCTTCTTCTCGATGTCGGCGTTGGCGCGAGCCAGGATCAGACCGCCACGTGGACCGCGCAGGGTCTTGTGCGTGGTGGTGGTCACGACGTCAGCGAAAGGCACCGGGTTCGGGTAGACGCCAGCGGCGACCAGACCGGCCACGTGAGCCATGTCGACGAACAGGTAGGCGCCGACCTTGTCAGCGATTGCGCGGAAACGCGGGAAGTCCAGGATCTGCGAGTAGGCAGAGAAACCGGCCACGATCATTTTCGGCTTGTGCTCGACCGCCAGACGCTCAACTTCGTCGTAGTCGATCAGGCCATTGGCGTCGATGCCGTACTGGATGGCGTTGTACAGCTTGCCCGAGGACGAAACACTGGCGCCGTGGGTCAGGTGACCGCCGTGGGCCAGGCTCATGCCCAGAATGGTGTCGCCCGCTTGCAGCAGGGCCAGGTAAACGGCGCTGTTGGCTTGCGAGCCGGCGTGCGGCTGAACGTTGGCGTAATCAGCGCCGAACAGTTCTTTGGCGCGGTCGATGGCAAGTTGCTCGACCACGTCGACGAACTCGCAACCACCGTAGTAGCGCTTGCCCGGATAGCCTTCGGCGTATTTGTTGGTCAGTACCGAGCCTTGAGCTTCCATCACCGCTGGGCTGGTGTAGTTTTCCGAAGCGATCAGCTCGATGTGTTCTTCCTGGCGCTGAGCTTCTTGCTCCATGGCGGCAAAAAGGTCGGCGTCGTACTTGGCAATAGTCAAATCACGGCTGAACATGGCGGTCCTCAAGGATCGGGGCAGAAAAGGGGGGCATTCTAACCCAATGGGTTTTAGATGGCATATGAAAGGACATCATGTCGCAGACAAGTGGGCTTCATGACGGGATCAGTGGTGATCATGCGGGCCTCTTCGCGAGCAGGCTCGCTCCCACAGTGGATCTTTGGTGTTCACAAATTGTGTGTACACCCAAAAAACCTGTGGGAGCGAGCTTGCTCGCGAAGGGGCCATCCGCAGCACCGCAAAACTTCAGTCAAACATGAACAGCGCATCATTACTGAACTGCGCTTCAAACCGGTTCGCCGGCATCGGCCGCCCAAACAGATAGCCCTGGACCTCATCGCAACCATGCTCGCGCAGGAAGTCGAGCTGCTCATGGGTTTCCACGCCCTCGGCGATCACCGCCAGATTGAGGCTGTGGGCCATGGCGATAATCGCGCGGGCAATCTGCGCATCCTGTTCACCCGACGGCAGGCCATCGACAAAGGTGCGGTCGATTTTCAGCACGTCGATCGGGAACTGCTTGAGGTAGTTCAGCGATGAGTAACCGGTGCCAAAGTCATCAACCGCAATGCTCAGGCCGAGGTTTTTCAGCCCGGCGAGAATCTGCATCGCTTCGCTGACTTCGCGCATCAGGATACTTTCCGTCAGTTCCAGCTCCAGACACGCCGGCGGCAGGCCGGCTTCCTTGAGGATGGTGGCGATCCGAGTCCCGAGCTGGCCATCGGAGAACTGCCGGGCCGAAATGTTGACCGATACCTTTGGCACGCGGACCTTGTTCTGATGCCAGGTCTTGAGCTGGCGACAGGCCTCGCTGATCACCCAGTCGCCGACATCGACGACCAGGCCGAGCTCTTCGAGCACCGGAATGAAGTCCCCCGGCGGCACCAGTCCACGACGTGGATGACGCCAGCGCAGCAGGGCTTCGGCGCCGGTCAAACGTTTGCCATCGCCGCTGAACTGCGGTTGGTAGTACAGAACGAATTCGTCTTGCTCCAGGGCGTGACGCAAATCGCTTTCCAGTTCCAGTCGCTCCAGGGCGCTGGCGTTCATGTCCGCCTGATAGAACTGGAAATTGTTCTTGCCGCGCTCTTTAGCGTGATACATCGCGGTGTCGGCGTTTTTCATCAGCTGGCTGAGTTCATTGCCGTCCTGTGGGCTCAGGGCGATCCCGATACTGGCCGTGACAAAGAACTCGCGGCCTTCGAGGACGAACGGTTTCACCAGGCTGGCGAGAATCTGTTCGGCGACATGAATCGCCCGGTTCAAGGCGATTTCACGGTTGATGCGCGGTTGCAGCAGCAAGGTGAACTCATCGCCGCCCATGCGGGCCACGGTGTCGTCATCGTCGACGCAGCCGAGCAGGCGTGTGGCCATATCCTTGAGCATGCGGTCGCCAGCGGCGTGGCCCAAAGAGTCGTTGATCGGCTTGAAGCGGTCCAGGTCGAGGAACATCAGCACGACCCAGGACTTCTGCCGTTCGGCCGATTGCAGCGCGGTGTGCAGGCGATCCTGAAACAGCGTGCGGTTGGGCAGGTGAGTCAGGGCGTCGTAGTAGGCGAGACGGTGGATTCGCTGCTCACTGGCCTTGCGTTCGCTGATGTCGCTGAAGAAGGCTACGTAGCTGGCTAGGTCGCCTTCGTCATCCAGTACCGCGGTAATCCCGACCCAGGCCGGGTAATGCTCGCCATTGCGCCGCTTGAGCCAGACTTCACCTTCCCAGGTGTTGTGCTGATGCAATTGCTTGAGCACGTAGCGCAAATGCGCTTCCTGTTGTTCATCGACGGTCAGCATGCTCGGCAACTGGTCGAGGACTTGTTCTACCGCATAACCGCTGACGCGACTGAAGGCTTCGTTGGCCTGGACAATATAGCCGGCCGGATCGGTAATCAGGATGGCCGAGGTCGAGTGCTCGAATACGGTCGCCGCCATGCGCAAGTCTTTCTCGGCCCGGCGCTGCTGGCTAATGTCACGACCGACGCCCAGCACACCTTCAAATGCACCCTGGTCGTCCCAGACCAATACCAGCCGTAGCTCAATGGGAATCTTGCGCCCATCGGCCCGCAGGCAATCGAATAAATACAGTTGGGTTTGCACCTGGTTGCGCAACAGCGCCAATTGGTCGGGCTTATCCAGCGCTTTGTGAACCCGGTCCATCAGGTGGTAAATGCCGGTCAGCTGTTGTGGGTTGGCAATGGTCGATTGCCAGCCGTTCTGGAAAATCCAGCCGGCGTCGTAGCCCAGCACGGCTTGTACCGATGGGCTGACGTAATTGAGCTTCATCTTGCTGTCGGTGGAAAAAATCACGTCGCTGATGCTTTCGGCGAGCATCCGGTAGCGCTGTTCGCTGTCGCGCAGGGATTCGCTGGCTTCGATTTGTTCGGTGATGTCCTTGGCCACGCCAATGATCCGCGTGACCTGATCATGCTTGTCGCGCGCCAGGGCCTGTTCGCGAATCTCGAAACGCCGCCACTTACCGTCCCGGTGCCGGAAACGCAGCTGGCACTGGAGCAACTGCCTGTAGCCAGCGTGTCGCTGTTCCTGACGCGAGCGGTGGTAGAAATCGGCATCTTCGGGGTGCAGGAGTATTTCCCAGAAATACTCGCCCATCTGGTGCAACTCGGTACGGTTGTAACCGAGCCTCTGGCCCAGGTGGTGGTTGCTGAAGATCATCCGCTGGCTGATCACGTCTTGCACATAGAGGTGATCCGGCACGGTGCGCACCACGTCGGACCAGAATCCTTCACGTTCCAGCAGCGACAGTTCGATGAGCTTGCGGCTGGTGATGTCGGTGATGCTCAGGATCACCGCGTTGTAGTCGTCCAGGTCTTCCGGCAGCCGCAGCACCAGCCACAGGTGCTGGTCGTGGCCATTGGCGTCCTGGAGTTTGATTTCCAGCTCAAGCTGATTCTGCTGGTTGAGCACCGCCTCGAGCATTTGATAGCCGATATCGGTGCCGTCCAGTGGGCCGCCATCGATCAGCAGTTTCCAGGCTTGATCGCGGGAATTGACGTTGAGCAGTTGCAGCGCAACCTGGTTGACCTCAGTGACGCGCAGCTCCTTGAGCAATGATTGACGTTGCGACGGGGTCTGCAGCCAGGCCTGCAATTGCTCGTTATTTTGCAGCTGGGCCTTGTCGAAGGCGCTTTTAAGCCCGCAGACGTCGAGCACACACAGAGCGACGCCGGTGCCTTCGAAAATATCCTGATAGCGCCGACGCCCTTCGTGCAGTTGACGTTGCCGGCGGCGCATGTTCAGCAGAACGATGAAGGGTAACAGGGAGAACGCCAGGCCCAGCAGGCATTTGCCGATGAATGCCGGCAGCAGTTGTTCGAGGACCCGTTGTCGGTCGAACAGCCCGCGCAATTGCCAGTCGCTGCTGCTCAAGGGAACGGTCAGCACGCTGTCGGCTACATCGTCCGGGGTCAGCATTCCCGGATTGATCGAGGGCAGCCCTTCATCGCGACTGATGATCTGGTGATTGATGCGGTTTTCCACCAGCCACAGCGGGCGAATGCCGGCTTCATTTTGTTGGGTCAGTGAGGTGAAAAATGTCGGTGTCAGGCGCAGGGCCCAGTAACCACGGGTGCTGCCGCTGGCTTGATGCAGCAGCAGGTGCACCACCGAGCCGTCATCGGCATTACTGAAGTAGTGGGCCTGAGCGTGGCTGCGTCGGACGAGTTCGCTCAGGTAGTCGGCGTCCTCGCTGCTGGCAGCGCTGTCGCTGAGGATTTTCCCGGATGGACTGAGCAAGGCGAGGCTGCGCAATTCCGGTATCGATTGTTGCAACTTGCTCAGCAGCACCTGCAGTTCGTCGGCGCTTTGCGGTTGCTCGACGATCGGCAGCAGGTTGAGGGCAATTTGCGCTTTCAGTGTCATGTTCAGGCTGACTTGCGCGGCCAGGTCGGCGGTGTAATCGATGGTGTACTGACGCTGGCTTTTCTGGGTGGCGCGAAGTTGATCCAGCAGCTGCCAGAACAGCAGTGCAAGCAACAACAACACCAGCATGGCCAATGCGCTCTTCAACGTTCCGCGCAGGGGGGAGCCGGGTGCGACAGCGGGTGCACTGGTGGTCAGGGGCGGAGTGACATTAGACAAGCTGAAATCCTGCGGATTGGCTGGACTGGCGCGACGTGCACTATAAGCCGGACGCCCGAAGGGCGGCTAGCATGCCTTGAGTTGTGGCAAAGTGCCAGTCCCGCCCGGCTGGACTGCCTTCTGTCAATAAGGTAGCTTTGCCGGTTACGCGGGAGCGTTCCAGCTCCTAGAATCAGACTTTTTCAGCGTGCACGTATTGATAGCCATCAATCGGACGACGCGCACAGTCTGGCCGGGCTTCGCCTGCGCTCCAATCATTCATCTGTCACTGACCCAAGGTTCTCCATGGCTCAATACGTCTTCACCATGCATCGGCTGGGCAAAGTTGTTCCGCCGAAGCGGGAAATCCTGAAAAACATTTCGCTGTCCTTCTTCCCAGGCGCCAAGATCGGCGTGCTCGGCCTCAACGGTTCGGGTAAATCCACGCTGCTGAAAATCATGGCCGGCGTCGACACCGAGTTCGACGGCGAAGCCCGTCCGATGCCGGACCTGAACATTGGCTACCTGCCGCAAGAGCCGATCCTGGACCCGACCAAGACCGTGCGTGAAGTGGTCGAGGAAGCGGTCAGCGTGATCAAGAACGCCCAGGCGCGCCTGGACGAGGTCTACGCAGCTTACGCTGATGAAGATGCCGACTTCGACAAGCTGGCGGCAGAACAGGCCAAGCTCGAAGCCATCCTGCAAGCCAGCGACGGTCACAACCTGGATCGCCAACTGGAAGTCGCCGCCGATGCGCTGCGTCTGCCAGCGTGGGATGCCAAGATCGAATTCCTGTCCGGTGGTGAAAAGCGTCGTGTGGCCCTGTGCCGCCTGCTGCTGTCCGCCCCCGACATGCTGCTGCTCGACGAACCGACCAACCACCTGGACGCCGATTCCGTCGCCTGGCTGGAGCACTTCCTGCACGACTTCCCGGGCACCGTGGTCGCCATCACGCACGACCGGTACTTCCTGGACAACGTTGCTGGCTGGATCCTCGAACTCGACCGTGGCGCCGGTATCCCGTACGAGGGCAACTATTCGGGTTGGCTCGAAGCCAAGTCCGATCGTCTGGCTGCCGAATCCAAGCAGCAGTCGGCTCACGAAAAAGCCATGAAGGAAGAACTGGAGTGGGTGCGCAAAGGCGCCAAGGCTCGTCAGTCCAAATCCAAGGCTCGTCTGCAACGCTTCGAAGAAATGCAATCGCAGGAATTCCAGAAGCGCAGCGAAACCAACGAGATCTACATCCCGGCCGGTCCGCGCCTGGGCGACAAGGTCATCGAGTTCAAGAATGTCTCCAAGGGCTACGGCGATCGCGTCTTGATCGACAACCTGTCGTTCTCCATGCCGAAAGGCGCCATCGTTGGCGTGATCGGCGGTAACGGTGCCGGTAAATCGACCCTGTTCCGCATGTTGATGGGCAAGGAAACGCCGGATTCGGGCAGCATCGAAGTCGGCGAAACCGTGCAACTGGCCTGCGTCGATCAGAGCCGCGAAGACCTGGACGGCAGCAAGACTGTGTTCCAGCAAATCTCCGACGGTTCCGACCAGATCCGCATCGGTAACTACGAGATCCCGTCACGTACCTACGTCGGCCGCTTCAACTTCAAAGGTGGCGATCAGCAGAAGTTCGTCAAGGACCTGTCCGGTGGTGAGCGTGGTCGCTTGCACCTGGCCCTGACCCTGAAAGAGGGCGGCAACGTCCTGCTGCTCGACGAACCGTCCAACGACCTCGACGTTGAAACCCTGCGTTCCCTGGAAGAAGCCCTGCTGGACTTCCCGGGCGCCGCCATTGTGATCTCTCACGATCGGTGGTTCCTTGACCGCGTCGCGACGCACATCCTGGCGTACGAAGACGACTCGCAAGCCGTGTTCTTCGAAGGCAACTACACCGAGTACGAAGCTGATCGCCGCAAACGCCTCGGCGAAGCTGCTGCTCAGCCGCACCGTGTACGACACAAAAAACTGGCCTGATTCAGGTTGGCTGGATGAAAAACGGAGCCTTCGGGGCTCCGTTTTTTTTGGAGGCTTTCAGTGGTACCGAGGTGCGACATTCGCGAGCAAGCTCGCTCCCACAGGGGATTCGTGTTGGCTACAAATCTGGAATCCGCTGAAGATTTACTGTGGGAGCGAGCCTGCTCGCGAAGGTGTCCTTAAGATCCCCCCACTTCTATGCCCAAGACTTCAATCACCAAATCCCCCACCGGCCGCTTCCACACCACCTCATCACCCACCTGCGCGCCCAACATCGCCCGTCCCAACGGCGAGCTCCAGTTGATCAACCCACTGGCAGCATCCGCCTGATCCTCGCCTACTAACTGCACGCGCTGTTCGTGGCCTTGTTCATCGGCAAAGGTCACCCAACTGCCTATTTGCACTTTTTCGGTGGAAGAGGCCGGTACAACCACCTGAGCGCTTTGCAGACGCTGATTGAAATACCGCCAGTCACGGTCAAGGTCGGCCTGGCGCTGCTTGTCGGCCAATTCGCCCTTCGCGCTTTGTTCATTGAGCAGGTTCTGCACCTCGGCGACTTTCGCCTGCAACTGGGCAAGGCCTGCGGGCGTGACGTAGTTGGGCTGCGCGCTGACCTGCCGTTCGACTGGCTGATCGGCTTGCGCGGCGGCGTTATCTTCATTGACGAAAGCGCGACTCATGGTTTTCTCCCGTTATAGGGTTTGGGCCATGCTCGCAGGCTTTTAGTTTCGATGTATGTCTGTCAGCGACGCTCTCTCGCACTCCATAGGAAAGCAAGATCAAAAGATCGCAGCCTTCGGCAGCTCCTACCTTGGATTTCATCACCCTGTAGGAGCTGCCGCAGGCTGCGATCTTTTGAGCTAGTAGTGATACCACTTCACCTCCAGCATCACTTCGTTCTCGGGTGATGCGAGGTGGCTGAATTCGCGCTGGGCACTCAGGCGCATACCCAGGTTGCGCGACAGTTCCCACTGCTGATTCAGGCTCATGCTGCGGCGTACTTCGCCGTTGGTGAAGAAATCCCCTTTGGTTTCCAGGCTGAAGTTACCCAAAGGGTTTTTCCATAGCACACCACTGTTGAAGCCGGCCGCCGGGGCGATGAAGCCCGCGAAGTCATTGTTGTGTTCTACACGCACGGTACCCAGGGCAAACCCGAGTACGTCCTCGCCCAGTTGCCATGTCCCGCCGCCGCCACCGTTGACGTGGCTGACCAGCGTTTCGTCATCATGCTTGCCCGGCACGCGCTCCAACCCGCCGGTGACTTGCCACGAAAGCGGTTGTAGCAGCTCATTGCGCGGGGTCAGGGAGCGGATGGTTGCCAGATCAAGCTGCTGGAATTGCCAGTGATTGCCTTCGTACTGGCGCAGCTTCATTTGCAGGATTTCGATCTGCGCGCCGAGAGGGAAACTCTCGGCGTTGTCATTGAGGTCGTGATAGGCCATGCGCAGGCCGTACTCGCCAAACGCTTTGTCGCCCCGGGTGCCGATACCCGCTTGCCAGGTGCGGGATTCGTGGCCGTTTTCGGGCAGGCCGGGTTGCGGGATGTCCAGCTCCGGAGGCGGGTTCTGGTTGATTGCGCGCAGCAATTCGAAACTGCGCTGCGCCCGCTGCGGGTCGCGCTCCTGGCCATTGGCGCGGTAGCGTTCAAGTCGGTAAGCCGCATCGATGATCAGCGCCTGGCGGTCGCGCGGTTGCGCCTTGAATGCCGGTTCCTGCAGTTGCTTCTGATCGGCGCTGACCTTCAGCACCCATTGTTGTTCTTGCGGATTCAATGGCTCGGCGCGGCTCAGCAGTTCACGCTCGCGCGAGGGACGATACTGAATGGATTCGACCAGTCCGGCTTCTTTCACGGCTTTGACCGTGTCGGTAGGAATGGCCGTCAGCGGAAATTGTTCGGTCAGGCGCAGGCTCGGACGGGCCACTTGCAGCAGTTCCAGCAGGCGATAAGAGCAGTTTTCGTCGAAGAAGAAATAGTCGAACTGGATCTGTTTCAGTTCCCAGACGTGCTCGACCATGCGCTCGGTTTCGGCCTGGGTCAGGTTTAGCCGGTACTCCCACAGGTCCCGGTTCTCGAGGCTACGGTACTCCGAGAGTTTTTCCTGATACGGCACCAGCGCAAACAGCCCCGGATAACCGCCCATCAAACCTTTCCAGGCATAGAGAATGCTGTTGTCCGAACCTTCGATGTAGGCACCGAAGTTGATCGCGTAACTGAGCAGGGCGGTGTGATCGCTCTGCACATCGGCCTGGTCAATGCGCAGCAAGGTGTGGCCGAACATCGATGACGGACTGTTCAGGTAGGCCGCCGGGAAAATCATCACCGCGCTGTGGGGTGAGACATCCTTGAACCATTGTTTGAACTCGGTGCAGTCCAGCGTCGGCAAACCGGTCAGGTTGAGCTGCGCCTTCAGCCAGCGTGTGCGGGCGGGGTAGACGCATTGGGCGTGTTTTTCGCCAGCACTGGCCGGGGCATACAGCGCCTGCACGGTCGCCGCCAGTTCATGGTCCGGGTGTTCGTTACCGTCGGGGGCCAGGAAGAATTTCTTGTCACTGACGTAGCTGCGCCAGCCGCCGAGCTTGGCGGTTTCGTAGTGGCCCAGGGAAATCCAGAAGGGGTCATTGGCCAGTTGCTGCAAACGTTGATTGTCGATGTGGGGCGCGGCGGACAGCGGGGCGCAGACACAGAGCGCCAGCCAGGCAAGGCGTTTGAGCATAGTGAGCAACTTAAGTCGAAAAAAATAAAGACCCGGCGCGGTTGATGCCATCTTGAATGACATTACCCAAAGAGGGGCAGGTCCAAAAAACAAAAAACCCGCTCCCCGAAAGGAACGGGCGGGTCGAGCTTAAGCTTGAGTGGCGTACTTGGCCAGACGCGGATCGTTCTTCAGAACGGCCATCGTGTTGGTATGCACATCGTCAGCGGTGACGTCAGCCTTGCTGAAAATCTGCTGGAAGTGCTCATGAGTCACGGCGGCGAAGTGCGCACGGTCTTCCGGCGCCACGCCCAGTACCACGGCGTAAGTGGTCAGCGCTTCGCCCTGACCTTTAGCCATGTCTTCGGACAGCTCATTCATCATGCCATTCATGGCAAACCAGGATTTGCCGCCGTAGGTCAGCGACGCATTCGTTGCGCAGCCGTTGGTACCGGAGGTCATACCGAAGGTTGCGTTGCCGGAAGTGCCGTTGGTGGTGGATGCCAGGAAATGAGCCGGGGTGCCACGCTGACCTTCGAACAGCATGTTGCCCCAACCGCAATCCGGGCCGCCTGGCGCTTGAGCCATAGCGTTGAGGGATACAACGGTGAAGAGAGTACCGAGAAGAATCCGTTTCATAGCTGAGTTCTCTTTATGTGCATACCAATGGACAAGGGGGTCTGGCCCATTTTGGCGCCAGTTGGGCCGGTTATTAGTCCAGCCGCGCAGTTTGGAGTTTAGGCACGATCGGGGGGTTCCGTGATTTTTTGCAAAACATGCATTGAAAACATTGATTTGGCCCCGGCCCGCTTGGGGATAGCGCTTTGTCTATGCTTTGGCTTGAGGCGCGCCTTGCCAGTCGGGTATAGGCAGCGCCAGAATGCCGCTATCTGCCCCGCCTGATGTAAGGAAGCCCGATGCCTGATCCTGTTGCTGCCAGCTTGCGTCTAGCGCCCGAAGCGCTGACCCGTCCGTTTTCCGCTGAACAGTTCAGCTTCTCTACCACCAATGATCTGGAGCCCTTCCGCGGTGTGCTTGGCCAGGAACGTGCGGTCGAAGCCTTGCAGTTCGGTGTGGCCATGCCACGCCCCGGTTACAACGTCTTCGTCATGGGCGAGCCTGGCACTGGCCGGTTCTCGTTCGTAAAGCGTTATCTGAAAGCCGAAGGCAAGCGCCTGCAGACCCCGGCGGACTGGGTCTACGTCAACAATTTCGATGAACCTCGCGAGCCTCGCGCCCTGGAACTGCCATCGGGCACGGCCAACGCCTTCATCGGTGACATCAACGGTTTGATCGACAACCTGCTGGCGACCTTTCCCGCCGTGTTCGAGCACCCGTCCTACCAGCAGAAGAAAAGTGCTATCGACCGCGCCTTCAACCAGCGCTATGACAAAGCACTGGACGTGATCGAACGTCTGGCGCTGGAGAAGGAAGTCGCGCTTTACCGCGACGCCAGCAACATCGCGTTCACCCCGATGAGCGAAGGCAAGGCGCTGGACGAAGCGGAGTTCGCTCAGTTGCCCGAGGTGGATCGCGAGCGTTTCCACGAAGACATTTCCTGGCTGGAAGAGCGGCTGAATGAAGAGCTCGCCAGCCTGCCGCAATGGAAGCGTGAGTCGAGCAATCAACTGCGCCACCTCAACGAAGAAACCATCACGCTGGCCTTGCAGCCTTTGCTCTCTCCGCTGTCGGAAAAATACGCCGAAAACGCGGCCGTCTGCGGCTACCTGCAAGCGATGCAGGTTTACCTGCTCAAGACCGTTGTCGAGCAATTGGTCGACGACAGCAAGGTTGATGCCGTTGCCCGCAAGATGCTGGAAGAACAATACGCGCCGAGTCTGGTGGTGGGTCATTCGTTCAGCGGCGGTGCGCCGGTGGTGTTCGAGCCGCATCCGACCTATGAAAACCTGTTCGGTCGTATCGAATACAGCACCGACCAGGGCGCGCTATACACCACCTATCGCCAACTGCGTCCGGGGGCCTTGCACCGCGCCAACGGCGGTTTCCTGATCCTTGAAGCGGATAAAATGCTCAGCGAACCGTTCGTGTGGGATGCGCTCAAGCGCGCCCTGCAATCGCGCAAGCTGAAAATGGAATCGCCGCTGGGTGAACTGGGCCGACTGGCGACCGTTACGCTGACGCCGCAACACATTCCGTTGCAGGTCAAAGTCGTCATCATCGGCGCCCGGCAGCTTTATTACACCCTGCAAGACCTCGATCCGGACTTCCAGGAGTTGTTCCGCGTCCTGGTGGATTTCGACGAAGACATCCCGATGGTCGACGAGAGCCTGGAGCAGTTCGCCCAGTTGCTCAAAACCCGGACCTCCGAAGAAGGCATGGCGCCGCTGACCGCCGATGCGGTGGCGCGACTGGCGACCTACAGCGCTCGCTTGGCTGAGCATCAAGGGCGTTTGTCCGCGCGAATCGGTGATCTATTCCAACTGGTCAGCGAAGCAGATTTCATTCGCCACCTGGCGAGTGACGAAATGACCGACGCCGGGCACATCGAACGTGCGCTCAAGGCCAAGGCCACGCGCACCGGGCGCGTCTCGGCGCGGATTCTTGATGACATGCTGGCCGGGATCATCCTGATCGACACCGATGGCGCAGCCGTCGGCAAGTGCAACGGGCTGACAGTGCTGGAAGTCGGTGACTCGGCGTTCGGTGTGCCGGCGCGGATTTCCGCCACGGTGTATCCGGGCGGCAGCGGCATCGTCGACATCGAGCGTGAGGTCAACCTCGGCCAGCCGATTCACTCCAAAGGCGTGATGATCCTCACCGGGTACCTGGGCAGCCGTTACGCCCAGGAATTCCCGCTGGCGATTTCCGCCAGTATCGCGCTGGAGCAGTCCTACGGTTACGTCGATGGCGACAGCGCGTCGCTGGGCGAGGCTTGCACATTAATCTCGGCGCTCTCGAAAACGCCGCTCAAGCAATGTTTTGCGATCACCGGCTCGATTAACCAGTTCGGGGAAGTGCAGGCGGTGGGCGGGGTCAACGAGAAAATCGAAGGCTTCTTCCGGCTCTGCGAAGCCCGCGGGCTGACCGGTGAGCAGGGGGCGATCATTCCTCAGGCAAACGTGGCCACGCTGATGCTGGACGAGAAGGTGCTGGCAGCGGTGCGTGCGGGGCAGTTCCACGTATACGCGGTACGCCAGGCTGATGAGGCGTTGAGTCTGTTGGTCGGCGAGCCGGCGGGAGCGCCGGACGAGAACGGCGAATTCCCTGAAGGCAGCGTCAACGCGCGGGTGGTGGAACGTCTGCGGGTGATCGCGGAAATGATCAGCGAAGATGACCTCAAGGAAGCCGAAAAAGAAGCGGCGCAGGAAGCACTGGTCGAAGCCAAGCCGGCCTGACGCACACTGGACTTGAGATCTCACAAAGCAAATGTGGGAGCGGGCTTGCTCGCGAAAGCGGTTTTTCATTCAACAGAAATGTTGGCTGATACACCGCATTCGCGAGCAAGCCCGCTCCCACATTTTTATCGGTGCTGAACTCACAAAGTGCCATCACACTGACGTCAATATTCACACAATGACCATTCGGCGCCTTCTGGTCTTAGTTGACGTGCTAGTCAGACTTTTCTTCTATTCTCAGCTCAAGGATATCGACAGTAATCACTGGATCGAGACAGCCTTCCCGTGGGGGCTGAATACCGGATCTACCGAGGGTCGCCGCCATGTCGCGCAACCTCTGCCTCACCCGTCAATGCTTGGGTCTAGTGACCCGTATCGAATGTTCCATCCGCCCATTGGCGGGGGATACGGGCATGTGGACCTTGCTCTTCGCTGCCGGAATGGCCGGCGAACAACCTTCAGCCATCAAGGCCCAAGGCCCGTTTCACGGCCCTTTCGTGGCGGAATCGATTCTCGACACTATTGTTGAAAGCCTGACGCTGCACGGCTATGAGCTGGCCGATGATCCGCAAATCTGGTGCCTGCATCTTCAAGCCCAGTTGCGGGAAATCAACGGTGGTCGGTACCGCACTTTCGGCGGCTCCTGATTTCGCGTCCGTATTGTTGAGCAGGCTATTGGGCAAGGTGGGAGGTGTCAGCCTTGTCGAGTTTGACCTCGAAACCATATTGCACGGTGGTGAGGTCGGTTCGTTGATAGGTTTCCAGTCGACTGGGCTGCCCGTAGAAGTAATGCACGCCGAACAAGGCCGGGCCTTCGGCGCTGGCATCGTGGCTGACCGAAAGAATTTCCTTCAGATAATTGCCGCTTTCGTCCCTGGCGAAAAATCGCCAGTCCTGGGCGGGAAACAGCTTTTGATCAACCACCAGCGCGTTGCCTTTGAGCTCCAGGCCCTTGGGCAGTTGGTGGGCGTCGATCGTGTTTTTCTCAACCGTGGCCAGGAATAGCGGCATGGAGCCCACCGCGTAAGCCGGCGTTTCAGGAAACAGGTTCAGGTCGTAGGTAATGGTGCCGCGCAGCGGATCGACCTGGTAAGCCTCCGGTGGCAATTCGATAGGCTCATCGCGTTTACCGTTGCTGTCCTCGGTGAAGAAACTGACCGGGCTTTCGCCAGGGCTGAAGGACGTGCCGAGCAACTCATCATTGAAGCTTTTGGGGTGATCGAACTCGATACGGACGGCGCTCGGGTCATCGACTGACTGGCTGATGCTGACACTCTTTTTCAGTTGCTCCTCACCCAGTGTTGCACCCTTGAGCCAGTTCGGGGCCTGATCGTCGTACACCACTACCGGCAGCGAGAGTGGCTGAATGGTTTTCGCCGTGGTGTTGCGGTCGAAGCGCCGTATCGGCAGGTTCAGGTTTTTTCGGGTCACCGTAGCGGCTGAAAAATCCAGCACGCTGACTTCCAGAGTGTCGATCGGCCCATTGAAATACACCTTGGTGTAATGGTGGTTCTGTTGCTTTTCAAAGGTGCGCTGTTCTTCATCGATCTGTTTTTCGAACGCTTCGCTCCAGGCCTTCTGTTGCTGCATTTTCGCCAGTTGTTTTTGATAAAAGGCGATTTGGGTGGCGGTTTCGTTGATCGAGCCTGAGCGCGAGAGGAATTGCCCGGTGGAGTCCCTGGCCTGGACGATCAGCGGGTTCAGCGGGGTTTCGCTGACCTCGGGCGCCAGCGGTGCAGTGTTGTTGAATTCGACTTCGGCGTAATTGTTTGCAAGTTTCAGCAGCGTGACGCTGAGGTTGTCGTTGGTGCGAGTCTGGCCAACGTCCTTTTTCGTCAAGTCGAAGCTGTAGAGTCTGCGCGGCGCAATGACTTCTACTTTGCCTTGCAGGCTGACGGGTTGCGGCTGGTTCTTGTTGTCGATCTGCAGGCCTTCGATGAAGGGGTAGGACACCGTCAGGTCGTCGGGGTTGGTCAGGTTGGAGCTCGACGGGCTCAGTTGAATGCCTGGATCGGTTTCCGACCATTCCGGCTGGAACGGAATCACGCGTTTGTTGCTCAGGGTTACCGACTGCCATTCCAGGCCGTGGGGGAACAGAAATGCGGCCGGTATACTGAAGTTGAAGGGGAACACCGGTTGCAGGTCGGTCAGGTAATCAGAGCCGGAGTCTTTGTGCAGCACGAACAGACCGTTGATGTAGGTGTCGACCAGGGCCTGCGGGGTGGGGTAGTGCTTGAGTACGGCGAGTACGTCTTCACCGTATTCGGTTTCCACCGGTTTGCTGTCGAGCTTGAGCTGCGCACGTTCGAGCAATAACAGTGAACCACCGAGTTCGGCCACGGCATCCTTGAGTTTCGGATCGGCAATCGCATCCAGGGATTTCTCGAACTGTGCGGTTTTTTCCTCGAGGCTGAGCTGGCGCTTCTCGTCGCTGGGTGAGCAGCCGCTTATCAGCAGGGCCAGGCAAAGTCCGGCACTCATTAAAGGCAATCGCACATCCATTTCCAGTCTTCCTGTCCGATGTCACTTAGGTGTCAATGCTTTGGACACTAGCAGAAAAACCTTGTCACACACGCGCAGGTGGCGGATTTCCCAACGGTTTCTGGGTGTGACGGGCCGCTGTTATACTCGCGGCCATTTCCAGTCCACCTGTGAGATTCAATGGAACGCTTTATCGAAAATACAATGTACGCCTCCCGCTGGCTGCTGGCTCCGATCTACTTTGGCTTGTCCCTGGGGCTGCTGGCCCTGGCGCTGAAATTCTTCCAGGAAGTGTTTCACGTCATCCCTAACGTTTTTTCGATGGCTGAGTCGGACCTGATTCTGGTGCTTCTGTCGTTGATCGACATGGCGCTGGTGGGCGGTTTGCTGGTGATGGTGATGATTTCGGGGTACGAGAACTTCGTCTCTCAGCTGGACATCGATGAAAGCAAGGAGAAACTCAACTGGCTCGGCACCATGGACTCGTCTTCGCTGAAGATGAAAGTGGCCGCGTCCATCGTGGCGATTTCGTCCATCCACCTGCTGCGGATTTTCATGGACGCCAAGAACGTCGATCCCGAGCATCTGAAGTGGTACGTGATCATTCACATGACTTTTGTAATCTCGGCGTTTGCCATGGGTTATCTGGATAAGCTGACCAAGCACTGATCTACACAACCCCTGTGGGAGCGAGCAGGCTCGCTCCCACAGGGGGATTTGCTCGAACCGGACGGGCGGTGTCGTTTTTGCCTTGTACTTTGATGCTCCGAGGCATATGCCTGTAAGTATCTTGGCTCGACACTGTATGAGGTGCCTACATGAACTTCGAAGAGTTGCGTGCTTATGCCATCGCCGGGAAAGTCGATGAGCTGAACCTGATTTCCATGGAAGGCGGGATCTACCTGCTGGAGGCACGCATGCATGGCGCTGCGTATCCCTTGAGCGACGCCCGGGGCCAGATGTTTCACCTGCGCTCGGTCGAGCATGCACGTGAAGTGATTCATGCCTTTCCCACCTTGCCATTCAACCTTGTGCACACCTCGGTGCATGACGAAATGTGCGGGCTCGTTGCCAATGCAGAGGAAAGCCTGAAGGTGCCGATCGCCTTCCGTACTGTCTGGCAGCGTTGACGCCTCTCATCAGCGCGATGACATCTGTGCTAGTCTGCTGGCCCTTTTGGTTCCGGGCGCGCGCCGGGACGCGCTGTGCACGCACGGCAAGTTCCTGGGCCGTCCGCACAGCGGAGCAGTGTCATGTCCGAAGTAAATCTGTCCACCGACGAAACCCGCGTCAGCTACGGTATTGGCCGTCAGTTGGGCGACCAGCTGCGCGACAACCCGCCACCGGGCGTTAGCCTGGACGCGATCCTGGCAGGTCTGACCGACGCTTTCGCCGGCAAGCCAAGTCGTGTGGGTCAGGAAGAAATGTCCGCGAGCTTCAAAGTAATTCGCGAAATCATGCAAGCCGAAGCGGCTGCCAAAGCTGAAGCGGCTGCTGGCGAAGGCCTGGCCTTCCTGGCTGAAAACGCCAAGCGTGACGGCATCACCACCCTGGCTTCGGGCCTGCAATTCGAAGTGCTGACTCAAGGTGAAGGCGCCAAGCCAACCCGTGAAGATCAAGTGCGCACTCACTACCACGGCACCCTGATCGACGGCACTGTATTCGACAGCTCCTACGATCGTGGTCAGCCTGCAGAATTCCCGGTTGGCGGCGTGATCGCTGGCTGGACCGAAGCCCTGCAACTGATGAACGCCGGTAGCAAATGGCGTCTGTATGTGCCGAGCGAACTGGCTTACGGCGCTCAAGGCGTTGGCAGCATCCCGCCGCACAGCGTTCTGGTATTCGACGTCGAATTGCTCGACGTTCTGTAAGACCTGAGTGTCGGAACGGGCTCGGTCATGTGGGAGCGGGCTTGCTCGCGAAGGCGGTATGTCATTCAACGATGATGTTGAATATCATGGCCTCTTCGCGAGCAAGCCCGCTCCCACAGGGCTCGCTCCGACATGTTGCATTTTCATAGTTCGATGTTGTGCTGCAGTTCACTGGTCGGGCGCAATGCCCGGGCATAGCAGAACAGAAACAGATTGCGCACCAGTTCCTTGAGCACTACCGGCTCGCTGGAACTCAAGCCGTTGACGTCCAGGTCACCCTGATCCTGCAGTTCGTTCAAGGCTTCTTCTTCAAGCACCGCACAGACTTCCCCTGTTTCCCGATGCAGGATCCTGAGGTAAGGGTGTGGGCGGTCCAGCCATGCATCGATCAAATAAGTCATGTCTCATCTCCATTGATTTGGATTTCAATGAGAATAATTCTTATTCATCAAATAGCAAGGGCCTATTGGCGGTTTGCTTTTTTTCTGGGTAAAGGGTGCGTAGGGTCAAAACGACTGGCGTTTGGCTATTGCGAGGTAATGCCGGGCGAAGCGGGGGAGGGTGAGGCACCATCCCACGCCGGGCGCAGGATGGAATACAGCAGATTCAGACTTTTCTGACGAATTCGGATTTGAGCTTCATCGGGCCGATGCCGTCGATTTTGCAATCGATGTCGTGGTCGCCATCGCACAGGCGGATGTTCTTGACCTTGGTGCCGACCTTGACCACCAGCGACGTACCTTTGACCTTGAGGTCCTTGATCACGGTGATGGTGTCGCCGTCCTGCAGGACGTTGCCGACCGAATCTTTTTTCACGGTGTCATCGGACGCCACTTCGGCTTCGCCACCGGCGGACCATTCGTGGGCGCACTCGGGGCAGATCAACTGCGCGCCGTCTTCATAGGTGTATTCGGAATTGCATTTTGGGCAGGGTGGCAACGTGCTCACTAAAGCTCCTTGGATTCAGGATCGCTAAAAAGCGCACATTATATAGGGTTTTATTACGAGGGACGCTATTCCTGTAGGAGCGAGCTTGCTCGCGAAGGACGTTAACGATAACGCGTGCATCCAGGATAAACGCGGTGTCCTTGAGTTCTTCGCGAGCAAGCTCGCTCCTACAGAAGTTCGCTTAGTGCGTGCGGGCTACCGCAAATTCGCTCAACTCCACCAGCGCATCGCGATATTCGCTGGCTGGCAGCACGTCGAGGCAGGTGATCGCACGGGCCACATATTGCCGTGCAAGCTGCGCGGTGTAGTCCAGCGAGCCCGAGTCTTCCACGGCTTCGCGGATGCTTTCCAGGTCTTCGATACCGCCTTTCTGGATCGCCTTGCGCACCAATGCGGCTTGCTCGGGCGTACCTTCGCGCATGGTGTAGATCAGCGGCAGGGTCGGTTTGCCTTCGGCCAGATCGTCACCGACATTCTTGCCCAGGGTTTGCGCGTCGCCTTTGTAGTCCAGCAGGTCGTCGACCAGTTGGAAGGCTACACCCAGGTGATCGCCAAAGGTGCGCAGGGCTTCGGCCTGTTCCGGAGTGGCTTCGCAGAGGGCGGCAGCACTGTGGGTCGAGGCTTCAAAGAGCATCGCGGTCTTGCCGCGGATGACTTCCATATAGGTTTCTTCGGTGGTGCTGGCGTCACGAACCTTGGACAGCTGCAACACTTCGCCTTCGGCGATGATGCGCGTGGCTTGCGAAAGGATCTTCATCACCGGCATGGAGCCCAGTTCGACCATCATTTCGAAGGAGCGTGAATACAGGAAATCGCCGACCAGGACACTTGGCGCGTTGCCCCACATGGCGTTGGCGGTCGAGCGGCCACGGCGCATGCCGGACATGTCGACCACGTCGTCGTGCAGCAGGGTAGCGGTGTGCAGGAACTCAATGGTCGCGGCCAGCAGACGCAGGTCGTCGCCTTCGCGCCCCAGCGCCTTGCCACACAGCAACACTAATAAAGGACGCAGGCGTTTGCCGCCGGCCGAGGTAATGTAATCGCCGATTTTCGAAACCAGCGGCACTCGGGAAGTCAGCTGTTTCTTGATGATGCCGTCGACGGCGCTAAAATCGTCCGCCACCGCGCGGTAAAAAGCTTGGGGTTGCATCAGCGACAGTTGCTCCAGAAGGGTTGCGCGGCATGCTAGGACCCGCGTCGGCGGGTGTCAAGGCGCGATGGACGGCCTCTTGCATCGCCTCGGCAGCTTGCGTACAATCGCGCACCCTGAACTTCCTGGGCAGCACCTGCCTTACGCAATTGCAAACAGGCCTTCCAGCCCAATGCAGCCATGCCAGCCAATACCTCTTCTTATAAAGAGCTGGGTGAGCAGGATTATCGGAGAAATACCATGTCGTACGCAGTAATTGTTACTGGTGGCAAGCAATACAAGGTCGCCCCAGGTGAATACCTGAAGATCGAAAAACTGGAAATCGCTACCGGCGAATCCGTTACTTTTGATCGCGTTCTGTTGGTCGCCAATGGCGATGACGTGAACATCGGCGCTCCAGTTGTTGCTGGCGCTACCGTTGTGGCTGAAGTGATCTCCCAAGGTCGTCACGATAAAGTCCGCATCATCAAGTTCCGTCGTCGTAAGCACCACATGAAGCGTATGGGCCACCGCCAGTGGTACACCGAGATCAAAATCACCGGTATTCAGGCTTAATTTCAGCCTAATTCCTCACTAGGAGAATTGACTCATGGCACACAAAAAAGCTGGTGGTAGTACCCGTAACGGTCGCGACTCAGAAGCCAAACGCCTTGGCGTGAAGATGTATGGCGGCCAGGTTATCATTCCGGGCAACATCATCGTGCGTCAGCGCGGCACCCAATTCCACGCCGGTTACGGTGTTGGCATGGGTAAAGATCACACTCTGTTCGCTAAAATCGACGGCGTGATCAAGTTCGAAGTAAAAGGCGCTTTCAACCGCCGTTACGTGAGCATTGTCCCGAAGACTGAAGTCGTCGCGGCATAATTACGTAGTTGCTGGAAAAGCCCTGTCTCGCGACGGGGCTTTTTCGTTTGTGGGGTGAGTCTCTTGCAAAGCTGTTTGTAATGGGCTCCAGCGCTGGATTTTGCGGTCGTTGATTGAGGTCGCTGCGCTCATTTTTGCAAGAGTCTTATGTCTTAGTGTTTTTCGGCTCGTCCGTATGACGAGAGGCGTTTTGTTATGAAGTTTGTTGATGAAGTATCGATTCGAGTAAAGGCCGGCGACGGCGGCAACGGTTGCATGAGCTTCCGTCGCGAAAAATTCATTGAAAACGGCGGCCCGAACGGCGGCGACGGTGGTGATGGCGGCTCGGTCTACATGATCGCCGACGAAAACCTCAACACCCTGGTGGACTATCGTTACACCCGGCACTTCGATGCCGAGCGCGGTTCCAACGGCGGCAGCACCGACTGCACCGGTAAGAAAGGTGAAGAGCTGGTGCTGCGTGTTCCAGTCGGCACGACTGTTATCGACTCCGCTACTCAGGAAGTCATCGGCGACCTGACCAAGGCTGGTCAGCGTCTGCTGGTTGCCCATGGCGGCTGGCACGGTCTGGGCAACACCCGTTTCAAATCCAGTACCAACCGTGCTCCGCGTCAGACCACTCCGGGTAAGCCGGGTGAGGCGCGTGACCTCAAGCTGGAAATGAAGGTGTTGGCGGACGTTGGTCTGCTGGGCTTGCCGAACGCTGGCAAAAGTACCTTCATTCGTTCCGTATCGGCTGCCAAGCCGAAAGTCGCCGACTACCCGTTCACCACGCTGGTGCCGAACCTGGGTGTGGTCTCGGTCGATCGCTGGAAAAGCTTTGTGGTTGCGGACATTCCTGGCCTGATCGAAGGCGCTTCCGACGGCGCGGGCCTGGGGATTCGCTTCCTCAAGCACTTGTCGCGTACCCGTTTGCTGCTGCACCTCGTCGATATGGCGCCGCTGGATGATGCCAGCGCTCCAGATGCCGCTGAAGTGATCGTCAGCGAACTGACCAAGTTCAGTCCATCCCTGGCTGAGCGTGATCGTTGGTTGGTATTGAACAAATGCGACCAGATCCTTGAGGAAGAGCACGATGCTCGCGTCAAGGAGATCGTTGATCGCCTGGAATGGACCGGTCCGGTCTACGTGATTTCGGCCATCTCCAAGCTGGGTACTGAGCGTCTGTGCCACGACATCATGCGTTACATGGAAGATCGCGCCGATCGCCTGGCGAATGACCCGGCCTACAAAGAAGAGCTGGCCGATCTCGATCAGCGCATCGAAGACGAAGCCCGTGCCCAGTTGCAGGCGCTGGATGACCAGCGTGCCCTGCGCCGCAGCGGCGTGAAGTCGGTCCATGACATCGGCGACGATGATTGGGACGAAGAAGATGTGGATGACGAAGACGGTCCGGAAATCATTTACGTGCGTGACTGATTCTGTGGGAGCGAGCTTGCTCGCGAAAGGCTCGAGAGCGCCGCGTTGATTCAGTAAGCGCGCGTCATCGTTGGCACCCTTCGCGAGCAAGCTCGCTCCTACAGGCGGTGTTATCATCGCTGGCACGCCGGCTCACTAGGCGCCGCTCAATTGAGCGGCGTTTTAGTATCTGGAAATCGGTAGTCACGAATAACGTTACGGGTAGCGCTGGGTCGCGCTGTCCTCAAGCTAAGGTTGAAGATGATGCGGAGCAAGGTGGCAGGTGCGCAGCGTTGGGTTGTGAAGATCGGCAGCGCGTTGCTGACGGCGGACGGCAAGGGTCTGGATCGCGCGGCAATGGGTGTCTGGGTTGAGCAGATGGTGGCCTTGCATGAGGCGGGCGTCGAGCTGGTGCTGGTGTCCTCCGGGGCTGTGGCTGCGGGCATGAGCCGTCTGGGCTGGACCGTACGACCCAGCGCGATGCACGAGTTGCAGGCCGCTGCCGCCATCGGCCAGATGGGCCTGGTTCAGGCTTGGGAGTCGAGCTTCGCCGAGCATGGTCGGCACACCGCGCAAATTCTCCTGACCCATGATGACTTGTCTGACCGCAAGCGCTACCTGAATGCTCGCAGCACCTTGCGTGCGCTGGTTGAGCTGAAGGTGATCCCGGTGATCAACGAGAACGACACCGTGGTCACCGACGAGATCCGATTTGGCGATAACGACACGCTTGCGGCGCTGGTGGCGAACCTCGTCGAGGCTGACTTGCTGGTGATCCTCACGGATCGTGACGGCATGTTCGACGCTGATCCCCGCAACAATCCCGGCGCCAACCTGATTTACGAGGCGCGCGCCGATGATCCGGCGCTGGATGCGGTGGCGGGGGGTACTGGCGGTGCCTTGGGGCGCGGCGGGATGCAGACCAAATTGCGTGCGGCGCGTCTGGCGGCTCGTTCTGGGGCTCATACCATCATCGTCGGCGGGCGCCTTGAACGTGTACTGGATCGCCTGAAGGCGGGCGAGCGCATCGGCACCTTGCTGTCGCCGGAGCGCGGCCTGTTGGCAGCGCGCAAGCAGTGGCTGGCCGGGCATCTGCAAACCCGAGGCACGCTGGTGCTGGACGCGGGTGCGGTGACGGCGTTGTCCCAGGGCAACAAAAGTTTGCTGCCGGTCGGCGTCAAACTGGTTCAGGGCAGCTTCCGTCGCGGCGAAATGGTGGTATGCGTGGCGCCGGACGGTCGTGAAATCGCTCGCGGACTGGCCAATTACAGCGCGCTGGAAGCACAAAAAATCATCGGTCAGTCGTCAGAGGCGATTGTCGGTCTGTTGGGTTACATGGCAGAGCCTGAACTGGTTCATCGCGATAACCTGATCCTGGTCTGAAGGAATACCTGAATGCGCGTGGCAAAAGGATTATTGGGTCTGCTGCTGGCAATGCCGCTGCTGGCTTCGGCTGAGGAAATTGGTCAGGTATCGACGGTGTTCAAATTTGTCGGCCCGAACGACCGTATTATCGTCGAAGCGTTTGATGATCCGAAGGTCGAGGGTGTGACCTGCTACCTGTCGCGAGCCAAGACGGGCGGGGTGAAGGGTGGCCTGGGTCTGGCCGAAGATCGCGCTGAAGCGTCTATCGCTTGTCGTCAGGTCGGGCCGATCAACTTCAAGGGTGAGCTGAAGGATGGCGAAGAGGTGTTCAAGGAGCGTACGTCGCTGGTGTTCAAGACCATGCAGGTGGTGCGCTTCCTCGACAAGAAGCGCAATACGCTGGTGTACCTGGTCTACAGCGACCGGTTGATCGAAGGCAGCCCGCAGAATGCAGTGACGGCGATACCAATTCTGCCGTGGACGCACGCCCAGTAAGTTAACAAAGATCCAAAATGTGGGAGCGGGCTTGCTCGCGAAGACGGAGTATCAGTCAATACAGATGTCGACTGATACACCGCTTTCGCGAGCAAGCCCGCTCCCACATTTTTTTTGCGATGTGTTTGCCAAATCGCAGGCAATAAAAAACCGACCCAGGGGTCGGTTTTTTAACAAGCTTATCGCTTATGCGGCAACAGCAAGGTTCAGAGCCTTGACGTGACCGTTCAGGCGGCTCTTATGACGAGCTGCCTTGTTCTTGTGGATGATGCCTTTATCGGCCATACGGTCGATAACTGGCACAGCCAGAACGTAAGCTGCTTGAGCTTTTTCAGCGTCTTTTGCGTCAATGGCTTTAACTACATTCTTGATGTAGGTACGAACCATGGAACGCAGGCTGGCGTTGTGGCTGCGACGCTTCTCAGCCTGTTTTGCACGTTTTTTGGCGGAAGGTGTGTTGGCCACCGTCGAGCTCCTCGAAAGACTTTTTAGGAAATAGCAAACAAAATAGGCCGCGAATCATGCCGATGAGTTAATGAGTTGTCAAGGGCGGTTGATGCGTCCCGCTGAGTGGTCGATCTAAAGAGGCGGGATATTTATTTCCGGCGCTTGACCTGTAAACTCGCGAGCTTTGGCTCTGTGCTGCTGCGGCGCGGAGTATCGCATAAGTAGGCGCTTTGTTCGCCTGCTGTTTATCGACAGGCACAAACTCTTTCAATGAATCTGCTCAAATCGTTGGCCGCCGTCAGCTCTATCACAATGGTTTCCCGGGTTCTGGGGTTCGTTCGTGACACGCTCATCGCACGTGCATTTGGCGCAGGGATGGCGACTGACGCCTTCTTTATCGCCTTCAAACTGCCCAATTTGCTGCGGCGGATCTTCGCCGAGGGTGCCTTTTCTCAGGCATTCGTGCCGATTCTTGCCGAATATAAAAGCCAAAAAGGTGAGGAGGCGACGCGAACATTCATTGCGTATGTCTCGGGTCTGCTGACGCTGGTGCTGGCGGTAGTCACCGCATTGGGCATGCTGGCTGCGCCGTGGGTCATCTGGGCCACGGCGCCGGGGTTCACCGATACCCCGGAAAAATTCCAGCTGACCTCCAGTCTGTTGCGGGTGACCTTCCCTTATATATTGCTGATCTCCCTGTCTTCATTGGCCGGGGCGATCCTCAATACGTACAACCGCTTCTCGGTGCCGGCCTTCGTGCCGACCCTGCTCAACGTCAGCATGATCATCTTCGCGGTGTTCCTGACGCCGTATTTCGATCCGCCGGTCATGGCCTTGGGCTGGGCGGTTCTGGCGGGTGGCCTGGCGCAATTGCTTTACCAGCTGCCGCACCTGAAAAAAATCGGCATGCTCGTGCTGCCGCGCCTGAATCTGCGCGACAGCGGCGTCTGGCGGGTGATGAAACAGATGCTGCCAGCGATTCTCGGGGTGTCCGTGAGTCAGATTTCGCTGATTATCAACACCATCTTCGCCTCCTATCTGGTGGCCGGCTCCGTGTCCTGGATGTACTACGCCGACCGCTTGATGGAGTTGCCGTCGGGCGTGCTCGGTGTGGCGTTGGGCACGATTCTGCTGCCGACGCTGGCCAAGACTTACGCTGGCAAGGATCGCCAGGAGTACTCGCGAATTCTCGATTGGGGTCTGCGCCTGTGCTTCGTGTTGGTGTTGCCGTGCTCCCTGGCGCTGGGGATCCTGGCCAAGCCACTCACCGTTTCGCTGTTCCAGTACGGCCAGTTCAGTGCGTTTGATGCGGCCATGACGCAGCGGGCGCTGATCGCTTATTCGGTTGGTTTGCTGGGAATTATCGTGATTAAAGTGCTGGCCCCTGGCTTTTATGCGCAACAAAACATCCGTACGCCGGTAAAAATCGCGATTTTTACCCTGATCGTCACCCAGTTGTTCAACCTGGTGTTGATTGGTCCGCTGGCGCATGCTGGCCTGGCCCTGGCCATCAGCGCCGGAGCCTGCATCAACGCCGGGCTGTTGTTTTATCAGCTGCGCAAGCAGCAGATGTACCAGCCACAACCGGGGTGGGCGAAGTTCGGCGCCAAGCTGGTGGTCGCTGTTGTTGTGATGTCCGCGGTGCTGCTGGGTGCGATGCATTTCATGCCCGCCTGGGATCAAGGGCACATGCTTGAACGCTTTTTACGTCTGGGTGCTTTGGTCATCGCAGGTGTGGTGGCATATTTCGGTATGCTGGCGTTGATGGGCTTCCGGTTGCGCGACTTCAATCGCAAGGCCTTGAGCTGAGTCGTTACCTCGATAAACACGGGTGGGCCGGCAGTTTTGTCGGCTCGATCACTTTGGTTACGGTGTTGCCTGTCGTCGGCCGCCGGGTGTGGTTATAATCGACCACTTTATGAGCAAGAAGCGCGTTATGCAGCTGGTTCGAGGCCTCCACAATCTGCGCCCCCAGCATCGGGGCTGTGTCGCCACTATTGGCAACTTTGACGGTGTTCACCGTGGCCACCAGGCAATCCTGGCGCGCCTGCGTGAACGTGCGATCGAGTTGGGCGTGCCCAGCTGCGTGGTGATTTTCGAGCCTCAGCCTCGGGAGTTCTTCGCTCCGGACACGGCGCCTGCGCGCCTCGCCCGGCTACGGGACAAACTGCAGCTGCTGGCCGACGAAGGTGTTGACCGGGTTCTTTGCCTGGCCTTCAACCAGCGCTTGAGCAAGCTCAGCGCCAGCGAGTTCGTCGATACCATTCTGGTGGACGGCCTCGGCGTACAGCACCTGGAGGTCGGTGACGACTTCCGTTTCGGCTGTGACCGGGCAGGAGATTTCGATTTCCTTCAACAGGCCGGCATCGCCCAGGGCTTTACCGTCGAGGCGGCACAAACCGTCGAGCTGGACGGTATTCGCGTCAGCAGCACCCAGGTCCGAAATGCCCTGGCGGCTGCCGATTTTGCCTTGGCCGAGCGACTGCTCGGTCGGCCGTTCCAGATTACCGGGCGGGTGCTGCATGGCCAGAAGCTGGCGCGCCAACTGGGTACGCGAACCGCCAACATACAACTCAAGCGGCGTCGCGTGCCGCTGACCGGGGTTTACCTGGTCAACGTCGACATCGACGGCAAGACCTGGCCAGGCGTCGCCAACATTGGCGTTCGACCCACGGTCCAGGGAGATGGCAAAGCCCACCTCGAAGTGCACCTTTTAGATTTTGCCGGCGATCTGTATGACCGGCGTTTGACGGTGGTTTTCCACCACAAGCTGCGTGAAGAGCAGCGTTTCGCCTCTCTGGAGGCGCTTAAGACGGCGATCAATGCGGATGTTGCCGCCGCCCGTGCCCTGTCGCACCTAGCGCCAATCGCTAATGAAGAGCCTTAAATGACCGACTATAAAGCCACGCTAAACCTTCCGGACACCGCCTTCCCAATGAAGGCCGGCCTGCCTCAGCGCGAACCGCAGATTCTGCAGCGCTGGGACAGCATTGGCCTGTACGGTAAGTTGCGCGAGATTGGCAAGGATCGTCCGAAGTTCGTACTTCACGACGGTCCTCCGTACGCCAACGGCACGATTCACATCGGTCATGCGCTGAACAAAATTCTCAAGGACATGATCATCCGCTCGAAAACCCTGTCGGGTTTCGACGCGCCTTATGTTCCGGGCTGGGACTGTCATGGTCTGCCGATCGAGCACAAAGTCGAAGTGACCCACGGCAAGAACCTGGGCGCGGACAAGACCCGCGAACTGTGCCGTGCCTACGCGACCGAGCAGATCGAAGGCCAGAAATCCGAGTTCATCCGTCTGGGCGTGTTGGGCGATTTCGCCAACCCGTACAAGACCATGGACTTCAAAAACGAGGCCGGTGAAATCCGTGCCTTGGCTGAAATCGTCAAAGGCGGCTTCGTGTTCAAGGGCCTGAAGCCTGTGAACTGGTGCTTCGACTGCGGTTCGGCCCTGGCGGAAGCGGAAGTCGAGTACGAAAACAAAAAGTCCTCGACCATCGACGTGGCGTTCCCGATTGCCGACGAAGCCAAGCTGGCTGCTGCTTTCGGCCTGCCGTCGCTGGGCAAACCGGCTTCGATCGTGATCTGGACCACCACCCCGTGGACCATCCCGGCTAACCAGGCGCTGAACGTTCACCCGGAATTCACCTACGCCCTGGTCGACGTCGGTGACAAACTGCTGGTATTGGCTGAAGAGCTGGTCGAGTCGTGCCTGGCCCGTTACAGCCTGGAAGGTTCGGTCATCGCGACCACCACCGGTAAAGAACTGGAACTGATCAACTTCCGTCACCCGTTCTACGATCGCCTGTCGCCGGTTTACCTGGCCGACTACGTCGAACTGGGCGCTGGCACCGGCGTGGTTCACTCCTCGCCGGCCTACGGCGTAGACGACTTCGTGACCTGCAAGAAGTACGGCATGGTCAACGATGACATCATCAATCCGGTGCAAAGCAACGGCGTTTACGTACCGTCGCTGGAGTTCTTCGGCGGCCAGTTCATCTGGAAGGCCAACCCGGCCATCGTCGACAAACTGACCGAAGTCGGTGCGCTGCTGCACACCACCATCATCGAACACAGCTACATGCACTGCTGGCGTCACAAGACTCCGCTGATCTACCGCGCCACGGCGCAGTGGTTCATCGGCATGGACAAAGAACCTGTGACCGGCGATACCTTGCGCAAGCGTGCGATCAAAGCCATCGAGGACACCAAGTTCGTCCCGGCCTGGGGTCAGGCGCGTCTGCACTCGATGATCGCCAATCGTCCGGACTGGTGCATCTCCCGTCAGCGCAACTGGGGCGTGCCGATCCCGTTCTTCCTGAACAAGGAAAGCGGCGAGCTGCACCCACGTACCGCCGAGCTGATGGAAGAAGTCGCCAAGCGCGTTGAAGTCGAAGGCATTGAAGCCTGGTTCAAGATGGACGCTGCCGAGCTGCTCGGCGATGAAGCGCCGCAATACGACAAGATCAGCGACACGCTGGACGTCTGGTTCGATTCGGGCACCACGCACTGGCACGTCCTGCGCGGTTCGCACCCGATGGGCCACGAGACCGGTCCACGCGCCGACCTGTACCTGGAAGGCTCCGACCAACACCGTGGCTGGTTCCACTCGTCGCTGCTGACCGGTTGCGCCATCGACAACCACGCGCCATACCGCGAGCTGCTGACCCACGGCTTCACCGTCGACGAGTCTGGTCGCAAGATGTCCAAGTCGTTGGGCAACGTGATCGCACCGCAAAAGGTCAACGATACCCTGGGCGCCGACATCATGCGTCTGTGGGTGGCTTCCACCGATTACTCGGGTGAAATGGCGGTTTCCGAGCAGATCCTGCAACGCAGTGCGGACGCCTACCGGCGTATCCGTAACACCGCGCGCTTCCTGCTCTCCAACCTCACCGGTTTCAACCCGGCCACCGACATCCTGCCGGCGGAAGAAATGCTCGCCCTCGACCGTTGGGCTGTGGACCGTACCCTGCTGCTGCAACGCGAGCTGCAAGAGCACTACGGCGAGTACCGTTTCTGGAACGTCTACTCCAAGATCCACAATTTCTGCGTGCAGGAACTGGGTGGTTTCTACCTCGACATCATCAAGGACCGCCAGTACACCACTGGCGCCAACAGCAAGGCTCGCCGTTCGGCGCAAACCGCGCTGTATCACATCTCCGAAGCGCTGGTGCGCTGGATCGCGCCGATCCTGGCGTTCACGGCCGACGAGCTGTGGGAGTATCTGCCGGGTGAGCGTAACGAATCGGTGATGCTCAACACCTGGTACGAAGGCCTGACCGAACTGCCGGAAAGCGTCGAGCTGGATCGCGCCTATTGGGAGCGGATCATGGCGGTGAAGGTCGCGGTCAACAAGGAAATGGAAATCCAGCGCGCGGCCAAGGCCGTCGGTGGCAATCTGCAAGCCGAAGTGACGCTGTTCGCCGAAGAGGCGCTGAGTGCCGACCTGGCCAAGCTGAGCAATGAACTGCGTTTCGTGCTGATCACCTCGACGGCTACCGTTGCACCGTTCGCGCAGGCTCCGGCCGATGCCGTGGTCACCGAAGTCAGCGGATTGAAACTGCAAGTGGTCAAGTCGAGCCACGCCAAGTGCGCCCGTTGCTGGCACTGCCGCGAAGACGTCGGCGTGAACCCGGAGCATCCGGAAATCTGCGGTCGGTGCGTCGACAACATCAGCGGTGCTGGCGAGGTTCGTCACTATGCCTAACGCCGTTGGCCGTTTTGGACGGCTGAGCTGGCTCTGGTTGAGTTTGCTGGTCCTGGTCATCGACCAAGCCAGCAAGTTCCACTTTGAAGGCGCGCTGAGCATGTACCAGCAAATCGTGGTGATCCCCGATTACTTTAGCTGGACGCTGGCCTACAACACGGGCGCGGCATTCAGTTTCCTGGCTGACAGCTCTGGCTGGCAGCGCTGGCTGTTTGCCCTGATCGCGGTGGTGGTCAGTGCGGTGCTAGTGGTGTGGCTCAAGCGTCTGGGCCGCAAGGAAACCTGGCTGGCGATTGCGCTGGCCCTGGTGCTCGGTGGCGCGCTGGGCAATCTGTATGACCGCATTGCCCTGGGCCATGTGATCGATTTCATTCTGGTGCATTGGCAGAACCGCTGGTACTTCCCGGCGTTCAACTTTGCCGACAGTGCGATTACTGTGGGTGCTGTAATGCTTGCATTGGACATGTTCAAAAGTAAGAAGACCGGAGAAGCCGTTCATGACTGAACAGGTATTGGCTGAGCAACGCATCCGCCAGAACACGGAAGTCACCTTGCACTTTGCAATTCGCCTGGAGAACGGCGACACCGTCGACAGCACGTTCGACAAAGCCCCGGCGACCTTCAAGGTTGGCGACGGTAACCTGTTGCCAGGTTTCGAAGCTGCGCTGTTCGGCTTCAAGGCTGGCGACAAGCGTACGCTGACGATTCAGCCGGAAAACGCATTTGGCCAGCCGAACCTGCAGAACGTGCAAATCATCCCGCGCTCGCAGTTCAAGGACATGGAGCTGTCGCCTGGCTTGCTGGTGATTTTCAACGATGCGGCGAATACCGAGTTGCCCGGTGTGGTGAAAGAGTTCGATGACGAGCAAGTGACCATCGACTTCAACCACCCGCTGGCCGGCAAGACATTGACCTTTGACGTCGAGATCATCAACGTCATATCGCTGTAACATTGTAGGAGCGAGCTTGCTCGCGATGGTCTCAAGGACACCGCGTTTTTTCTGGATGAACACGGTGCCCGTTGGTCCATCGCGAGCAAGCTCGCTCCTACACACAGGGCAAGACACGAGGCACAGCATGCAAATCAAACTCGCCAACCCCCGTGGCTTCTGCGCCGGCGTGGACCGTGCGATCGAAATCGTCAATCGCGCTCTGGAGGTCTTCGGGCCGCCGATTTATGTGCGCCACGAAGTGGTTCACAACAAGTTCGTCGTCGAAGACCTGCGCGCGCGCGGGGCGATTTTCGTCGAAGAACTGGATCAGGTGCCGGACGACGTGATCGTGATCTTCAGCGCCCACGGTGTTTCCCAGGCGGTACGTACCGAAGCCGCTGGCCGTGGCTTGAAAGTGTTCGACGCGACCTGCCCGCTGGTGACCAAGGTGCACATCGAAGTCGCGCGCTACAGCCGTGACGGCCGTGAATGCATCCTCATCGGCCATGCCGGTCACCCGGAAGTCGAGGGCACCATGGGCCAGTACGATGGCAGCAATGGTGGGGCGATTTACCTGGTCGAAGATGAGAAAGACGTTGCCGCGCTGCAGGTGAACAATCCTGAAAAACTGGCGTTCGTGACCCAGACCACCCTGTCCATGGACGATACCAGCCGCGTTATCGACGCCCTGCGTATGCGCTTCCCGGCGATCGGTGGCCCGCGCAAGGACGACATTTGCTACGCGACGCAAAACCGTCAGGACGCAGTCAAGCAACTGGCTGATGAATGCGATGTGGTGTTGGTGGTTGGCAGCCCGAACAGTTCCAACTCCAATCGCCTGCGTGAGCTGGCAGAGCGCATGGCCACCCCGGCGTATCTGATCGATGGCGCCGAAGACCTGCAAAAGAGCTGGTTCGACGGTGTCGAGCGCATCGGCATCACCGCTGGTGCCTCGGCGCCGGAAGTCCTGGTGCGTGGTGTGATCCAGCAGTTGCAGGCCTGGGGCGCTACCGGTGCCGATGAACTGGCTGGTCGCGAGGAAAACATCACGTTCTCCATGCCTAAAGAGCTACGCGTCCGTTCGCTGCTCTGAGTTTTTCCCTCCCGTGCATAACGCCTGTGCAGTCTTGGTGCTGCGCAGGCTGACGCGACCGCTTGGGGCCAGTACCACCTGCAGCAGACTCACCGGCTCGCTGGCTGCGCAAATGTGTATTGTCCCTGCCTGAAACTCTCCTCTGGAGAACTGCGGTTCGCCCAGATCGCTGAAACGCACGAAACTGCTGACCGGCCGATTGCCAACGATCAGCACCCGAGTCCCGCTCTGGCGTTCGACCAGCAACGGATTGCTGCTGTCTTTCTGCCCCTTTCCGCTGATGTCCAGAATGATCCGCCAGCCTTGGCCCCAGTCGCCGTTGAGGGCATGAATCACAACGCCCTGATGGCGTGTGATGGCCTCCGTTCTGGCGGTGCGTATTCCACTGTATAGCGACTGCGCCGCGTCCTCGCGACGGTTCGACTCCGTGAGCTGCGCAAACGCCGGGCTGACCAATAGCAGAACAATCCCGACAATTGTCAGTCCCATGAGCAGTTCGATCAGGCTGAAACCTTGCTGACGCATACATCTTCCTCCCTGGAAGTGTGGCAACTCACGCGATCCTGGCGCGAGTCATGGCAAAACAAACGAACATCTGCCGGTCGAATGTTCTAGCGTGCAGATGCAGGTATAGCCGACGGCTACGGAGGGCACTGATGGATCATCGTACAAAAGGTTTCACGCTGATCGAGTTGCTGGTGACACTCGCGGTCTTTTTGATCCTGATCACCCTGGCCGTTCCGGCATTCACCCGCTCGGTGCAAAGCACCAAGGCCGACACCGAGATCGGCGACTTGCAACGAGGTTTGAATTTCGCCCGGCTGGAGGCGATCGATCGGGGCTTGACCACCCGGGTCCGTCCAACGGCAGGCGGCAGCGTCTGGACCGGGGAAGTGACGGTCTATGATGGTACTGGCACTCCGGCCAATGTATTGCGGGTTGTTCCAGCGATGAGCAGCGGCGCGACACTGACGCTAACCTCAGGCGTGACTGCCATCGATTTCAACAATCTCGGGGGATTGTCGGCACCGTCCACGGCGGTGGTGATCAATTATGTATTGGGGGCGCAAAGCAGGACGCTGAATGTGTGTCTGAACGGACGAATTCTATTGGGTGGAAGTTGCGGATGAGGGAAGGGAGCAAGCGTGCACAGGAGGGCATGACGCTGATCGAAGTCTTGGTGGCGTTGGTGATTCTGAGTGTTGGGCTGTTGGGGGCGGCGGCGATTCAGCTCAATGCGCTGAAGTACACTGACAGCTCGCGGATGACCAGCCAGGCGAGTTTTATCGCCTACGACATGATGGACCGCATACGCGCCAATTCCGGTGCCGATTACACCGTCACGCCACCGACCTCGGGCAACCTGAGTGTCGCCAGGGATCAGGACCTCTACGACTTCACCTCCAACATCGTCAATTTCCTCGGCACTACCGCCACGGGCAGCGTCACCCTCAACCAGCGGGTGTACACCATCACCATTACCTGGGACGACTCGCGGGCGGCCAATATCGCCAATACCCGTCGCAGCTTTGTGCTGACCAGTCGCGCTACCGTAGACCCGGTATCGACACCATGAACCGGTCCAGCAGAGGTTTCGGCCTGATCGAGTTGCTGATCGCTTTGGCGTTAAGCCTGATCGTAGTGCTGGGCGTGGCGCAGATTTTCATCGCGGCCAAGAACACCTACGTCAGCCAGAACACCTCGGCCAGCATGCAGGAAGATGCGCGTTTTGTGCTAAGCAAACTCATTCAGGAAATCCGCATGGTGGGGATGTTCGGGTGTCTGGCGACAATCACTGACGCAAGCGCGGGAGCGAGCTTCAGTGCCAGTCAGGTCGCGCCGATCAGCTGGGACAACGCCAACCTCAAGCTGACCCTGGTCACCGCCGATGTGGGTGGGAGTGGCGGGACGCCGACCTGGACGGTGGTTTCCGATTGCCGTAATACGGCGACGGCCTACTCCAATCAACAGGCTGCTGCGACTGGACAGCTGGCGTTTCCGATTCGGCGACTGATCTACAGCCTCAAGAATGGTCAGCTGACAATGGGTAGCGGCGTTGGTACGCCGGCTCAGGCAGTACTGGTCGACAACGTCAGTGCTTTCAACGTGAGCTTCGGCCTCGCCGCTTCGGCCACCGATACGGCCGCCTCCAGTTACAGCACCAATCCGTCGGACCCGGCGCGAATCCGAAGTGTACGACTGACCTTGATCCTCAAGGATCCGAACGGTCGGGTGCGCGATCAAACCTTCAACGTGGTTGCCGCTTTGCGCAATCGCTTGCCATGAGGGTAGGGCCGATGAGTTGTTCTCCCATGACCTCTGACTCCCAGCGCGGCATGGCACTGCTGGTCAGTCTGGTGTTCCTGTTGTTGCTGACGCTGATCGGACTTTCATCGATGCAGAACGCCACCCTGCAGGAAAAAATGGCCAATAGCGTGACCTTGCGCAACCAGTCATTCCAGGCTGCCGAAGCCGCGTTGCGCATCGGTGAAAGTGCGGTGCAACTGGGCACCTATACGTTGCCGGTGTGCAGCGGCACGACTCAATGCGCGCCACCGGCAGAATCATCGCTGATCACCGCTGCCGGGTTCAATTCCACCTCGGGAGTGACCTGGATCGCGGCCGGCAGTGGCTTCTACGGGGTACAGAACATCGGTACAACGCTGACTGCCGTGAATGTACCGAGCAACACCTCCGCGACGCTTTACCGGGTTACAGCGGTGGCCTTTGTGGGCAACAACGTTCGCAGTGTGGTGGAGAGTATTTATGCGAAGTACTGAAAGGCGCGCCACGTTATGGCAGTTGTTGTGCGGCGCGCTGTTGGGGCTTTATCTCTCGGCGCCGGCGTATGCCTTCACACCCTCTGATTCACCGTTGTTGAGCGCTGCGGCGGTTGCGCCGAACGTGATGCTGATGATTGATGACTCGGGGAGCATGAACAGCATTATTTATGCCGCCGGATTCGACCCAACGATAAAGCGTACACCGGCCAGGGAATGCAATTTCTTACTTGGCCTATGTCTGAGCGGGTCCGATATCGTCGGAGACACTATTTTTCTCTCCAGCCTGCCGACCTGTTCAAACGGTGGCTACGCATTCTATAAAAACAGCCTTTCGCCTCAGTGCCTTAATCTTCCAGACCCGGCGGGCAATGGCGATACCCGATACACCGCGGATTACATTTCATACATTGTCAGCCTGGCCAACGGCCAAAACCGAAATTTCGCTTCCGCCGACTCGATAATCCCCATCGAATCCCGCATCAGCGTGGCCCGCAAGGTGTCGACTGATCTGGTGGCCAGTAACCGTGGGCTGCGCATGGGGTTGGCGACGTTCAATCCGGTCACCAGTAACAACGCAGGGAATGGTGGCTACATCGCCCGATCCATCAGCGACCTATCGGACACCTCCAACTACAACGCGCTGATCAACTCGATCAGTGGCTTGACGGCCGTCGCCAATACCCCGCTGGCAGAAACCTATTACGAAGTTACCCGGTATTTTCGGGGTATGACGCCTTACTACAACGCGACACCCGCCACCTATACCAGCCCGATTCAGTACCGATGCCAGAAAAATTATGGCGTGGTGATCACCGATGGTTTGCCAACCTTTGACCGGACCTTCCCGAGTACCGACCCCTTAGGCAAGACGGCGCTGCCCAATTGGGACGGTGTGAACAATGATGGCCAGAACCCTCTCGGCGGCGACAATGAGGGCGACTCGCTTTTTCTGGATGACATCGCCAAGTTCGCCTTCGACATCGACATGCGCACGACTGGCGTCGACTTGGCGAACAAAAGCTGGGACGCGGCGGACTTTCCCAAACAAAACTTGAACACCTACACCGTAGGTTTCACCACCGCCAACCAGATGTTGGCGGACGCGGCAAAATACGGGCAGGGCAAGTACTACCAGGCGACGGACAGCGCCGGCCTCAATACCGCGTTGTCATCGGCCTTGAGCGACATAACGTCCAAGGCCGGTTCGGGCGGGAGTGGCACCACCAGCAGCTCGATCGTGGGTTCCGGCGCTGCGTATTACCAGAGCAGTTATGACCCCAAGGATTGGCGCGGAACGATCAAAGCTTTTGGGTTCACATCGAGTGGCGCAGTGGACACCGCCTCGGTGCTTTGGACGACTGACACGGCCATCACGCCGGGCGCCACGGCACCCATTTACCAGTCCTGGAATACGGTGAGTAGCGCCCCCGTAACCCTGGCCTACGCCAATTTCGCCCCGGCACAGCAGACGACGCTGAATTTGAGCCTGCCCACCGGCATCAACGGCGGCGATTTGGTGGAATGGAGCAAGGGCACCAACAAAACCGGGTTGAAGGTGCGCAGCGTGTTGCTCGGCGACATTATCAATTCACCGTTGGTGTTGGCCTCACCCACGGACAAAACCGCGTCCGATCTGGTGGGCGATACAACCTATAGCACCTACCTGACCACCAAAGCTGCCAACATGAGCGCCAGTCTGGTGGTGAACGCCAACGACGGGTTTGTCAGCGTCATCAATTCGGGTAACGGCGCCAGGCGCTATGCCTACATGCCTTCCAGTGTGCTGCCTTCATTGCGTTATATCGCCGATGCCGCCTACATCAACGGCGTCAGCCACAAGTTTCTGGTGGACGGCCAGGTCGGGGTGTTCGATGCCCAACTGAACAGTGCCTGGAAAACCCTCGCGCTGGGCGGGACAGGCGCAGGCGGCAAGACGTTTTATGCGCTGCAATTGTTCGACGCTTCGGCAGGCAATGTGACCAAGGCATTGTGGGAAATCAGTGCCCCGACCACTGCCAGCACCGCGAACGTTTTCAATGATCTGGGTTATGCCTACGCCCCCCCCGAAGTGGCACGCTTGGCCGACGGTCGTTGGGCGGCGTTCATCTCCAATGGCTATGGCAGCAGTTCGGGGGTAGCGGCGTTGTACGTGGTGGATATCCGCGACGGCTCGCTGATCAAAAAAATCGTCATCGACAGCACCGAAACCACCAATGGCCTGTCCTCGGTGAAACTCAAGGTCAACTCACAGAATGTGGTGCAGGCGGCCTATGGCGGCGACCTGAAAGGGCGGTTGTGGAAGTTCGATTTGAGCGGTACCACCACGGACACCTGGGGCGTGGCGTTTTCTGGCAAACCGTTGTTCACCACCGTCGGTGGCGCCACTCAGCCGATCACTGCGCAACCGTTGTTGGCCGATAACTCCCTGGGTGGCAAGGAAGTGTTTTTCGGTACTGGAAAATTCAACGAGACAGCCGACAAGATCAACAAGGATTTGCAGGCGTTTTATGCCGTGTGGGACGCCGACGGTGGCTCGGGACAGATCACGGCCTCCAGTTTGCAGGCTCAGACGGTGACGGGCGTGTCCTCGGGGAGCACCGGGCAATTCATCACTACCAGCCAGAATGACGTGACCTATCCGGCGAAAAAGGGCTGGTACCTGCCACTGGTGTATAGCAGTGTGCTGACCGGCGAGCGGGTGATCAATCAGGCCAGTTTGATACTGGGGCGGATCGTGTTCACCACGGCCAGTGTTGACACCACGGACCCCTGTGCCAGTTTCGGCACCGGCAAACTGGTCGAGCTGGATGCGTTCAGCGGTAAGATGCTCAACTACGCGGTACTCGACAGTAATGGCGACGGCGTGGTCGACAGCACTGACATGGTTTCCAGCGGGGTGATATTCACCGGTGGCATCCCGACCCTGAACGCCATCGTCAACGGAGCGACCCGCAAGATCGTGAACGATTCCAGTGGCGGCATCAGCACACTGGTGGAAAAATCCGGCGGCGGCAGCCGTCGCATCATGTGGCGACAAATACAGTAAGTGAGAGTTGAGGCATGCGCAGATCCATCCGAGGTTTTACCCTGATCGAAATCATGATCGTGATTGCGATCATCGGGATCGTCATCACCATTGGTTACCCGAGCCTCACCGAGTACATGAACAAGGGGCGTCGCGCTGAAGTGGTCGGTCTGCTCTCCGAGCAGGCGCAGATACTTGAACGGTTCTACTCGAACAAGAACGTCTACACCGACGCCACCGGTCTGAGCGCCGGCAATAACTACTACACCATTACCCCAACCCTGACCGACCAGACGTTCTTGCTCACAGCAGTGCGCAAGGCCGGCGCCATGGCGACGGACAAGTGCGGGGATTTCACCCTCACCAACACCGGCGTCAGAAGCATGGTCAATGCAACGGCGGGGCTGACCACCAAGGATTGCTGGGGTCGCTGAGTCTCATTTTTTCGGGCGCCCTTTGCGCCTCTGTCTATTTATCGGTTGGGTCAGAACATGAGCAGGCAAGAGCAAGTGGTGATTGTCGGCGGCGGGGTCATTGGCCTGCTGACGGCATTCAATCTCGCGTCCCAAGTGCAGAGCGTTGTGCTGCTGGATCGTTCGAGTGTGGGTCAGGAGTCGTCCTGGGCTGGTGGGGGTATTGTTTCGCCGCTTTATCCGTGGCGTTACAGCCCGGCGGTCACAGCGCTGGCCCATTGGTCCCAGGACTTTTATCCACAGCTCGGCGAGCGCCTGTTTGCTGCGACCGGGGTTGATCCCGAGGTTCACACCACCGGGCTTTACTGGCTGGATCTGGATGATGAGGCCGAAGCGCTGGCCTGGGCCAAGCGGGAGGGCCGTCCGCTACGGGCTGTGGATATCTCGGCAGCACACGATGCCGTCCCGGTATTGGGCGCCGGTTTTTCCCGGGCCATCTACATGGCGGATGTGGCCAATGTGCGCAATCCGCGACTGGTGAAGTCCCTCAAGGCTGCGTTGCTGGCGCTGCCGAACGTGACGATTCATGAGCAGTGCGAAGTCAGCGGGTTTGTCCGTGACGGCGATCAAGTCGTCGGCGTTCAGACTTCGGCGGGCGTTATACAGGGTGATCAGGTGGTACTGACCGCCGGCGCCTGGAGTGGTGATTTGCTCAAAAGCCTGGGGCTGGACCTGCCGGTCGAACCGGTGAAAGGGCAGATGATTCTCTACAAGTGCGCGGCCGACTTCCTGCCGAGCATGGTGCTGGCCAAGGGGCGTTACGCGATTCCTCGACGCGACGGGCACATTCTGATTGGCAGTACGCTGGAGCATGAAGGCTACGACAAGACGCCGACCGAATCCGCACTGGAGAGCCTGAAGGCTTCGGCGGTGGAGTTGATTCCTGCACTGGCGGATGCCGAAGTGGTGGGGCATTGGGCCGGGCTGCGGCCAGGTTCGCCAGAGGGCATTCCCTATATCGGTCGGGTGCCGGGATTCAACGGGCTTTGGCTCAATTGCGGGCATTACCGTAACGGGCTGGTGTTGGCGCCGGCATCGTGTCAGTTGTTTGCAGATGTGATGCTGGGGCGTGAGCCGATTATTGATCCTGCGCCGTATGCGCCGGCCGGGCGGATCTGAAGCAAGATCAAAAGATCGCAGCCTGCGGCAGCTCCTACAGGGGGAATGCGTTCTTCTGTAGGAGCTGCCGCAGGCTGCGATCTTTTAAGGATCAATCCAACCCTAGCTTCTTCAAACGATAACGCATCGACCGAAACGACAGATTCAACCGCTGAGCAGCCGCCGTGCGGTTCCAGCGGGTTTCTTCCAGGGCCTGAAGGATGAGTTTGCGTTCGACGTTTTCCAGATAGTCTTCCAGGTTGTCGATCTGCGTCAGGTCGGGCACGCCACCTTCGGCGGCACAGTTGCCTTCGGCCAGTCGCAGGTCGCAGGCTTCGATCTGTTGGTTTTCGCACAGGGTGTGAGCCCTTTCGAGCATGTTCTCCAGTTCCCGCACATTGCCAGGGAAGCGGTAGTTTTTCAGTGCGTCGAGGGCGTGTGGGTGGAGTGTTGCGGCAGGCTGGCCGCTACCGGCGGCCAGGCGCTCAAGCACATGGCTGGCCAAGGGCTCAATGTCGTCCCGACGTTCGCGCAAGGGCGGAACGCGTAGCTCGATCACATTCAGCCGATAGTACAAATCCTGGCGAAAGCGTTCGGCGGCGACTTCGGCGTCGAGGTCTTTGTGGGTGGCGCAGAGGATGCGCACATCGACCACGATTTCCTGTTGCCCACCGACACATCGGATGGCTTTTTCCTGAATTGCCCGCAGCAGCTTGACCTGCATCGCCAGTGGCAAATCAGCGACTTCATCGAGGAACAGCGTGCCGCCGTGAGCCGCTTGAAACAGGCCCGGTTTGTCTTCGATGGCGCCACTGAAGCTGCCTTTGCGATGGCCAAAAAACTCGCTTTCCATCAATTCCGACGGGATTGCCCCGCAGTTCACCGGGATAAACGGCTGGTTGGCGCGTGGCCCTTGCTCATGGATCAGTCGCGCGACCAATTCCTTGCCGCTGCCGGATTCGCCGCTGATGTACACCGGTGCCTGGCTGCGCGCCAGCTTGTCGATGTGTTGGCGCAGGTTACGCATGGGCACAGAGTCGCCGAGCAACCGGCGATCAATGGCGTGGCTGACGCCGCCGGGCGCGGGCAGGCTCAGGGCGCTGGTGATCAGCTCCCGCAGGCGGGTGAGATCGACCGGTTTGGTCAGAAAGTCGAAGGCGCCGGCCTTGAGGGCATTGATCGCCGTCTCGAGGCTGCCGTAAGCGGTAATCATCGCCACGGGTACTTGCGGATAGCGTTGCTGGATGTGTTGCACCAGTTCCAGGCCGGTGCCATCCGGCAGGCGCATGTCGGTCAGGCACAGGTCGAATGTCTCCCGGCTCAGCAGCGCATGGGCTTCGCCAAGGTTACGGGCACTGAAGGTGTCGAGTTTCATCCGTCCCAGGGTGATTTCCAGGAGTTCGCGGATATCCGGTTCGTCGTCGACGATGAGGATTTTTTGCCGTGGGCTCATGTTCAACTTTGTTTCCGTCCGTGAGCAAAGGTGATACGAAAGCAGCCGCCGCCTTGGCGTGGTTCAAAGTCTAGGCGGGCCTGGTTGCTTTCGCACAGCTCACGGCACAGATAAAGCCCCAGACCAGTGCCTTGGGGGCTTGTGGTGAAGAACGGCTCGAACAAGTGCACTTGATGGTCTGGCGCGACGCCGGGACCATTGTCCAGAACCTCGAGGGTCGGCAGCTGGCTGTCAGGGGCGACAAACAGCTCAAGCCAGACCTGCGCCTGGTCGTGGCTCAGCGCGCTGTGGCGCCAGGCATTGCGCAACAGATTGTCGAGAATCTGGTGCAACTGGTTCGGGTCCATCAGGGTTTTGAAGTCGCCAGAACCGATGCGCAGGTGAATCTGCTGACGCTCGGTCACCCCCTCGCGGGTTTCGGCGACGAACCGCTCCAGCCACGGCTTCAGATCGAGCCGTTGCGGCACGGTTTGCTGGCGGCGGGACAGTTGCAGGACGTTTTCGATGACTCGATTCATGCGCTTGGCGTGGTCTTGAACAATTTGTGTCAGACGTCGGTCCGCGCCGTTCAGTTCCTCAGATTCCTGCAATAGCTGTGCGGCATGACTGATGGCGCCCAGAGGGTTGCGGATTTCATGGGCAATGCTGGCGGTCAGGCGGCCGAGGGCGACGAGTTTCAATTGCTGGGCCTGCTGGGCGATCTGGGCAAGGTCTTCGAGAAAGACCAATGTCTGATGATGGGGGCTTTGGTCAAGGGCAATGAAGCTCGGTTGCAGCTCCAGACCCGTGCTGGCGATTTTCAGGCTCTGGGGGCGCAGTGTCGGATTGTTGAGCCACAGTTGCAGGCGTTCAACGAGGGGAGGGCAGTGGTCGTCGATCAGTTGGTTTTCGAGACTGTAGCGACCCAGCAGGGTCAAGGCGCTGTGATTGGCCAGTTGAACTCGCCGATGGTTGTCGAGCACCAGGATGCCGGTACGCATGCGTTGCAGAATCAGCGCATTAAGGGTTTCGAGGCCGATAACTTCGTTGGCCCGTTGTTCGGCCAGCGTTTCGCTGACGACCAGGCGTCGTATCAGGCCTTGCACCAGCAAAGCCGCCGCAAAACACAACGCGCCAAGCGTGCCGGCCTGCAGGTAATCGTTAGGGCTGGTGGGGTGGCTGAAGCTCAAGAAAAAGCTCGAACCGACGATGCCGAGCGCGCCGACTGCAGCAATCAGCAGACCGATGCGGCCTCGCAACAGGGTGTTGCTGATGGCCACCGACACGATCAGCAAGTTGCCGATGGCGCTGGCCACGCCACCCGCGGCGTAGAACAGGCCGCACAACAGCACCACGTCGGTCAGCGACAGGGCGACCCATTGCGCCGGTCGCCGGGTGTTCTCGAGGAATACCACCAGCAGGATATTCAGTACCAGGTACAACCAGCTGCCACTGCGCAGCAGGTCGTCGTTGGCAAACGTCAGCAACTGGTTGTCCATGTTGCTGGAGATCAACAGCACCAGGGTGATGCCGACGCTTAAACGGTAGAGGTGATAAAGGCGCAGTAGTCGCTGGGCCTGTTTGCTGCCGGGACTGGACGTCTCAGCGATCACTGGAACTCGGGCCTTGCTCAAGGTGAGCCTGGCTGCAATACCACTGTTGTTGAAGATTCAGCGCGCGGTCGCGGGGCAGGTGGACGCCGCAATGAGCGCAGCGGACCATGGGGGCCGCTTCCAGTTCCGCAGGGGACTTGGGCACAGAAGCCTGACCTTTGAACTTGCGCCAGAACCATACCGCAGCGGCAATCAAAGCGATCCAGAACAATAAACGAAGCATGGTGAGCTGCTATTTGATTAATGAATCAGCAGTTTAGCCAAGGACGGGGCAGGCGCACAGCGTAATAGTTCGTCAATAAATAGCAGGCAATAAAAAAGGAGCCTCGAAAGGCTCCCTCTTGGTGTCATGCCGTGTAGGAGCGAGCTTGCTCGCGATGGTCGTTAACGATAACGCGTGTTTACCGGCTAAACGCGGCGCTCTTGAGTCCATCGCGAGCAAGCTCTCTCCTACAATGTCAGTCGAACACGCCGAAGGTCATGCGGCTGAACCACGAACGGTCAGTGTTATTGCCTTGCGCTTCATGATTTTCCTCTTCGATCACGTCGCCATTTGAATCTTTAGGCTTGAGATCGTTTGGAATCGCGTCTTTGGCGTCCTGGAACTGCTTCTGCACGTCCTGGTTGGCGCGGGTTTCGCCCGGCGGCAGCGGTGGACGGGAATCGATCAGGCCCAGGGTCGCCTTGCTCAACCACGACCGGTTGTCGGCTTCTTCCATCGATGGCTTGAACTGACCGTCCACCAGGCTCGGGTGGTTCGGGTAATTGAGCTTCAGGGTTTCGAGGCTGGTGTTGGCCAGTTCGTCCAGGTGCAGGCGCTGGTACGACTCGACCATTACCGCCAGGCCGTCACCGACCGAAGGGGTTTCCTGGAAGTTTTCTACCACGTAACGACCACGGTTCGCGGCAGCGACATAGGCCTGACGGGTCAGGTAGTAGTCTGCAACGTGAATTTCGTAGGCCGCCAGCAGGTTGCGCAGGTAGATCATGCGCTGCTTGGCGTCAGGCGAGTAGCGGCTGTTGGGGAAGCGGCTGGTCAGCTGGGCGAACTCGTTATAGGAGTCACGAGCTGCACCCGGATCACGCTTGGTCATGTCCAGCGGCAGGAAACGCGACAGCAGGCCGACGTCCTGGTCGAAAGACGTCAGGCCCTTGAGGTAGTAAGCGTAATCCACGTTCGGATGCTGTGGGTGCAAGCGAATGAAACGCTCGGCAGCGGACTTCGCAGCCTCAGGCTCAGTGTTCTTGTAGTTGGCATAGATGAGCTCGAGTTGAGCCTGATCAGCGTAGCGACCGAACGGATAACGCGACTCCAGGGCCTTCAGCTTGGCTGTGGCGGCGGTGTAGCTATTGTTGTCCAGGTCGTGCTGAGCCTGCTGGTACAGCTCGACTTCACTCAGGTTTTCGTCTACGACTTCCTTCGATGAGCAAGCAGCGGTCAATGCGAGGATGGCGATCAGCAGCAGGTGTTTCACTTGCATGGCGGCTTGCGTCCCTATGACGGCCGCTGTCTTGGGCGGGGCCGTCCTGTTATGATGAGTGCCCCGTTGAATAGCCTCGGGGCAAAAGACGCCGTATTTAACCACAAGCGCGCAGCCGAAACCAAAGGCTGTGCCGACGCCTAGTCTGAGCATGTCCGATAAAATTGAACTTCGCGCAGAGGTGCCGTCCGAATTGGGCGGCCAACGCCTCGATCAAGTCGCCGCACAATTATTCGCTGAGCACTCGCGCTCGCGCCTTTCCGCCTGGATCAAAGACGGCCGCCTGACTGTGGATGGGGCGGTTATCCGCCCGCGAGACATCGTTCACGGTGGCGCCATTCTTGAGCTGACTGCCGAGCAGGAAGCTCAGGGCGAATGGATCGCTCAAGACATCGAGCTGGACATCGTCTATGAAGACGACGACATCCTGGTGATCAACAAGCCTGCGGGCCTGGTGGTTCACCCGGCTGCCGGCCACGCCGATGGCACCTTGCTCAACGCCTTGCTGCACCACGTGCCGGACATCATCAATGTGCCCCGCGCCGGTATCGTGCATCGACTGGACAAGGACACCACCGGTCTGATGGTGGTGGCCAAGACCATTCAAGCGCAGACGCAGCTGGTTACACAGTTGCAGAGCCGCAGCGTCAGCCGGATCTACGAGTGCATCGTGATCGGTGTGGTGACGGCGGGCGGCAAGATCAACGCGCCGATCGGTCGCCATGGCCAGCAACGCCAGCGCATGGCGGTGATGGAAGGTGGCAAGCAAGCCGTCAGCCATTACCGTGTGCTTGAGCGTTTCCGCTCCCACACTCACGTGCGGGTGAAGCTGGAAACCGGTCGTACGCACCAGATTCGTGTGCACATGGCCCACATCAACTTCCCGTTGGTCGGAGATCCTGCCTACGGTGGTCGTTTCCGTATCCCGCCGGCAGCCAGTGTGACCATGATCGAATCGTTGAAAGCGTTCCCGCGTCAGGCGCTGCATGCGCGGTTCCTGGAACTGGATCACCCGACGACCGGTAAGCGCATGAGCTGGGAATCGCCACTACCCGACGACTTCGTCTGGTTGCTGACGCTGCTCAAGCAAGACCGCGAGGCGTTCATCGGATGAGTGACTGGCTGATTCCCGACTGGCCTGCGCCTGCCGGGGTGAAAGCCTGCGTCACCACCCGTGCGGGCGGCGTCAGTCTGGCGCCGTTCGACAGCCTCAATCTCGGCGATCACGTCGACGACAGCCCCGAAGCTGTGGCCGAAAATCGCCGTCGTCTCACCGATCATTTCTCTATTCAACCGGCCTGGCTGCAACAGGTTCACGGCATCGTCGTGGCACATGCAGACCCAAGCCGTGTGGATACCGCTGACGCCAGTTGGACCGCAACCCCCGGGATTGCCTGCGCGGCGATGACGGCTGATTGCCTGCCGGCATTGTTTTGCGACCGTGCCGGTACTCGCGTTGCGGCGGCCCATGCAGGTTGGCGCGGATTGGCGGCGGGCGTGCTGGAAGCCACTCTCGACAGTCTGGCCGTGCCGCCGGAAGACGTGCTGGTCTGGCTCGGCCCGGCCATTGGCCCCCAAGCCTTTGAAGTCGGCCCGGAAGTGCGCGAGACCTTCGTCCAGCAATTGCCCGACGCCGCCCAAGCCTTTGTGCCGAGCCAAAACGCCGACAAGTTCATGGCCGACATCTATACGCTGGCGCGTTTGCGTCTGGCCGCTCGCGGTGTAACGGCTGTCTACGGTGGCGGTTTCTGCACCGTGACCGATCCACGCTTCTTTTCCTACCGTCGCAGCCCTCGCACGGGTCGATTTGCCTCCCTTATCTGGCTTGAAAGCTAGACTTCCCTGATCTGCATCAACCTTGTGACGCTTGAATCTCCCAGAATCGACCACATCTAATGAGGTATCTGGCAGGTTTCTTCATTCAGGATGTTTATAGGTCCGGCCTGCTCAAAAGGAAGGTGACCCATGCGTATAGACCGTTTAACCAGCAAGTTGCAGTTAGCCTTGTCCGACGCCCAATCCCTGGCCGTTGGCCTCGATCATCCCGGCATTGAACCGGCGCACTTGATGCAAGCCATGCTTGAACAACAGGGTGGTTCGATCAAGCCCCTGTTGATGCAGGTGGGCTTTGACGTCAACAGCTTGCGTAAAGAGCTGACCAAAGAGCTCGACCAACTACCGAAAATCCAGAATCCGACCGGCGACGTCAACATGTCGCAGGATCTGGCGCGCCTGCTCAACCAGGCCGATCGCCTGGCCCAGCAGAAGGGCGACCAGTTCATCTCCAGCGAACTGGTGCTGCTCGCCGCGATGGACGAGAACAGCAAGCTGGGCAAATTGTTGCTCGGCCAGGGCGTCAGCAAGAAAGCCCTGGAAAACGCGATCAACAACCTGCGTGGCGGCGAAGCGGTCAATGACGCCAACCACGAAGAGTCACGTCAGGCGCTGGATAAATACACCGTCGACCTGACCAAGCGCGCCGAAGAGGGCAAGCTTGACCCGGTCATCGGCCGCGACGACGAAATTCGTCGGACCATTCAGGTCCTGCAGCGTCGCACCAAGAACAACCCGGTGCTGATCGGTGAACCTGGCGTGGGTAAAACCGCCATCGCCGAAGGCCTCGCCCAGCGCATCATTAACGGTGAAGTGCCGGATGGACTGAAAGGCAAACGCCTGTTGTCCCTGGACATGGGGTCGCTGATTGCCGGTGCCAAGTATCGCGGCGAGTTCGAAGAGCGCCTGAAATCCCTGCTTAACGAGCTGTCGAAGCAGGAAGGGCAGATCATTCTGTTCATCGACGAATTGCACACCATGGTCGGCGCCGGTAAAGGCGAAGGCTCGATGGATGCGGGCAACATGCTTAAACCGGCATTGGCTCGCGGTGAGCTGCACTGCGTCGGCGCGACCACGCTTAACGAATACCGCCAATATATAGAGAAGGATGCGGCCCTCGAACGGCGCTTCCAGAAAGTGTTGGTGGATGAGCCGAGCGAAGAAGACACCATCGCCATCCTGCGTGGCCTGAAAGAGCGTTACGAGGTTCACCACAAGGTGGCGATCACCGACGGCGCGATCATTGCCGCGGCCAAGCTCAGTCATCGCTACATTACGGATCGTCAGTTGCCGGACAAGGCCATCGACCTGATCGATGAAGCCGCCAGTCGTATCCGCATGGAGATCGACTCCAAGCCGGAAGTGCTCGACCGCCTGGAACGTCGCCTGATTCAGCTGAAGGTGGAATCCCAGGCGCTGAAGAAAGAAAGCGACGACGCGGCGAAGAAACGTCTGGAAAAACTCCAGGAAGAAATCGTTCGTCTGGAGCGTGAGTACTCGGACCTCGAAGAAATCTGGAACGCGGAAAAAGCCGAGGTTCAGGGCTCCGCGCAGATCCAGCAAAAAATTGAACAGTCCCGTCAGGAACTGGAAACTGCCCGCCGCAAAGGCGACCTGAACCGCATGGCCGAGCTGCAATACGGGGTTATCCCGGACCTGGAGCGTAGCCTGCAGATGGTCGACCAGCATGGCAAAAGCGAGAACCAGTTGCTGCGCAGCAAGGTGACAGAGGAAGAGATTGCCGAAGTCGTCTCGAAGTGGACCGGCATTCCCGTGTCGAAAATGCTCGAAGGCGAGCGCGACAAGTTGATGAAGATGGAAAGCCTGTTGCACCAACGTGTGATTGGTCAGGACGAAGCGGTTATTGCGGTTTCCAACGCGGTACGGCGTTCCCGAGCCGGGTTGTCGGACCCGAATCGTCCGAGCGGTTCATTCATGTTCCTCGGCCCGACCGGTGTCGGTAAAACCGAGCTGTGCAAGGCGCTGGCCGAGTTCCTCTTCGATACGGAAGAGGCGATGGTGCGGATCGATATGTCCGAGTTCATGGAGAAACATTCCGTGGCCCGACTGATCGGCGCGCCACCAGGCTACGTAGGCTATGAAGAAGGCGGTTACCTGACCGAGGCAGTGCGTCGCAAGCCTTATTCGGTAATCCTCCTGGACGAGGTCGAGAAGGCTCACCCGGATGTCTTCAACATCTTGTTGCAGGTGCTGGAAGATGGCCGACTGACCGACAGCCATGGCCGCACGGTGGATTTCAAAAATACCGTGATAGTCATGACCTCCAACCTGGGCTCGGTGCAGATCCAGGAACTGGTCGGTGATCGTGAAGCGCAGCGTGCGGCGGTGATGGATGCGATTTCCACGCACTTCCGTCCGGAGTTCATCAACCGGGTCGACGAAGTGGTGATCTTCGAGCCGTTGGCTCGGGATCAGATCGCCGGCATTACCGAGATCCAGTTGGGTCGCCTGCGCAGTCGTCTGACCGAGCGCGAGCTGAAACTGGAACTCAGCCCTGAGGCCATGGATAAGCTGATAGCGGTGGGTTACGACCCGGTGTATGGCGCACGGCCGCTCAAACGAGCGATCCAGCGCTGGATCGAGAACCCGTTGGCGCAGCTGATTCTGTCGGGTCGCTTCATGCCCGGCGATACCGCCAAAGGTGTCGTGGAAAACGACGAAATCGTCTTCGTCTGATCCACTTTTGTAGGAGCGAGCTTGCTCGCGATGGTCGATAACGATAACGCGTACGTCCTGGATAAATGCGCTGTCATTGAGCGTTTCGCGAGCAAGCTCGCTCCTACACAATCCATAGCTGAACAGGAGGCCTCGCATTGCGAGGCCTTTTTTTCATTAGGTTGTTGAACTGAAAGGAAAAGGCTTGTAAAGTGCGCCCCGCAGTAAGTCACCCGGTAGGGTTTCTGCTCCCCAAGCAGGAATCTGAAATAAGTTGCAAATCATTAACTTGAATGCAAATTAGGGGGTTGACAGAGGTGCTTAAAATTGTAGAATAGCGCGCCTCAGACACACGAACGCAGCGATGCGAACGGGTCGAAGAGGTGAAGCAAGCTTCACAGTTGTAAATTGAAATATGTAGTTCCGTGATAGCTCAGTCGGTAGAGCAAATGACTGTTAATCATTGGGTCCCAGGTTCGAGTCCTGGTCACGGAGCCAATTTCAAACCGGGGTATAGCGCAGTCCGGTAGCGCGCCTGCTTTGGGAGCAGGATGTCAGGAGTTCGAATCCCCTTACCCCGACCATTTTTGGGTCGTTAGCTCAGTTGGTAGAGCAGTTGGCTTTTAACCAATTGGTCGTAGGTTCGAATCCCACACGACCCACCATTTTTGAAACCAGTTAACGCTGGAATCGAATCTTAAGATCAGAGGCCAAAAGCGCTGATCGAAGAAGGCGACTTGTAAAGGTCGCCTTTTTTTTACCGGGGTATAGCGCAGTCCGGTAGCGCGCCTGCTTTGGGAGCAGGATGTCAGGAGTTCGAATCCCCTTACCCCGACCATATTAAAAATCCTCGTATCGAAAGATACGGGGATTTTTTTTGTCTTCGAAAAAGTGAGGCTTTGGTCCAGCGCTTTCAGGTTTGATTTCGACAGGCGAAAAAATGCCCCGCTTCTCGTTGAGAGGCGGGGCTGGGGCTCAGACGCTTAGGCGCCGTCTTGGTCTTTCAGGTGCTCGAACAAGCCTTTTGGCATTTTCTTGCCATTGGCTTCGAAGTTGGCTTTTACGTTGTTGTAAGCCTCTTGCTCGTCGATGAAACCGTCATGGTTGGTGTCGATCTTGTCGAAATCGGACTTCGGCGCGACTTTCAGAAATTCGGCACGGGATACTTTGCCGTCGCCATCGGTGTCGGTTTTTGCCATCGATGCATCGCCACACTTGCCTTCGCCACATTTGCCTTCAGGGGTTTTCACCACCTGTTCGGCCGACGCCAGCAGGTAACCCTGAGTCAGGGGCTGCGAGGCGAACACGGAGCCGGACAACATCAAGCCACCCGCCAGGACAGCGCCGAGCAGGCCAATGGTGTTCTTGCTGAGAGTAGTGGTACGGGACATTTACATTCTCCTGGGTTGCACAACACAACCGCTCAATAGTGGACGCCACGACAGTGTGGCGTTAGCCGAAGCGGGCGGGGTGCCTTGCTCGGATGTGGCTATTTAACGGTCGGGGTGTATCGCAACTGTGTCGTGCAAGGGGGGAGTTTGTAAGCGAAGGGGGTGGATCGCGGGGATAGATACAGTGAGACACAGATCGTCTGTGCCACGAGAAACAAATGTGGGAGCGGGCTTGCTCGCGAAAGCGGTGGATCAGGCAACAGTTCGTCGACTGACCCACCGCTTTCGCGAGCAAGCCCGCTCCCACACTAGACCGAGTTAGTGCAGCTTGAGCCGTGGCTCAGTCCCGCGTCCTATCTTGCTACCGAGCATCAACATCGCCGTACGAAACGCGCCATACAGCGCCATCTGGTGCATGCGGTACAGCGACACGTAAAACATCCGCGCCAGCCAGCCCTCGAGCATTACGCTGCCGGTCAGGTTGCCCATCAAGTTACCCACAGCCGAAAAACGCGACAGCGAGATCAGCGAGCCGTAGTCGGTGTACGTGTACTCCGGCAATGCCTTGCCTTCGATCCGCAGCTTCAGGGACTTGGCCAGCAACGATGCTTGCTGATGCGCAGCCTGTGCACGTGGCGGCACATTGCGGTCAGTGCCCGGTTGCGGGCAGGCCGCGCAGTCACCGAAGGCGAAGATGTTCTCGTCGCGGGTGGTTTGCAGGGTCGGCAGCACTTGCAGCTGATTGATGCGGTTGGTTTCCAGGCCATCGATGTCCTTGAGGAAACCCGGTGCACGAATCCCCGCGGCCCAGACTTTCAGACTGGCATTGATCACTTTGCCATCGGCAGTGATCAGGCTGTCGGCCGTCACTTCGCTGACGGCGGCATTGGTCATGACGTTGACCCCGAGCTTCTCCAGGGTTTTATGCACCGGCCCGCCGATGCGTTCCGGCAGGGCTGGCAACACCCGTGGTCCGGCTTCGATCAGGGTGATGTGCATGTTTTCCGGCTTGATCCGGTCCAGACCATAGGCCGCCAGTTCGTGGGCGGCATTGTGCAGTTCCGCCGCCAGTTCGACGCCTGTGGCACCTGCGCCGACGATGGCGACGCTGATCTGCTCGACCTTGTCGGTTTGTCCGGCATGGGCACGCAGATAGTGGTTTAGCAATTGCTGGTGGAAGCGCTCAGCCTGTTTGCGGGTGTCGAGGAACAGGCAGTGCTGTGCCGCGCCCTGAGTACCGAAATCGTTGGTGGTGCTGCCGACGGCGATCACCAGGGAGTCGTAGCCGAGTTCACGGGCCGGCACCAGTTCGACGCCGGCATCGTCGTAAGTGGCTGCCAGCTGGATTTTTTTCTGGGCGCGATCAAGCCCGCTCATGCGCCCCAGCTGGAACTCGAAGTGATTCCATTTTGCCTGGGCAACATAGTTGAGTTCGTCTTCGGAAGAGTTCAGCGATCCGGCCGCCACTTCGTGTAACAGCGGTTTCCAGATGTGAGTCAGGTTCGCGTCGACCAGCATCACACTGGCTGTGCCGCGCTTGCCCAGAGTCTTACCCAGACGGGTAGCCAACTCCAGACCGCCGGCGCCGCCGCCAACGATGACAATACGATGAGTCATGGGGATATCTCGCAAGGCTAAAAGAAATCGGTGCAATTACCCGAGCGAGCGCGAGGCAGCTCATAGCGTCAGGTAACTGATAAGTCGGCTCAACAGGCCCAAACCAATGGTCACTGCCAATACCACCACCAGGAGCATCCACGGCCGGAAAGGCCGGCGCTCGACTCGGTGCTGGGACAGGTGCAGGTACTCTTCGACATGCTTCTGGTCGTCGGGGTTCAGGCGGCTGGTCATAAAGGCCTCGTCAGGTAGACGTTGCTGAATGTGTAGAAGCTACAGGCTGATTTAACGAACGTTGAACGGAGCATAGCCGTTGCCTGGAACTCTCGACGCTCACGGTATCGTCCAGGCGAAGGATTTCACTTTGTAACACCCGGGCCGTGGTTTCGCCATGGCCGCGAACGGGTTCACAGGCTGATCCCGACATCGAACAGGATGCTGCGCCCCAGGTTGCTGCGCAGGAAGTCCGGCGCGTCCGGATGCGCAAATAAAACACGGGCAAACGTCGGACCGACCAGCGACAACGACCGCCAGCCCTGACGCAGGTATTCAGTGGGGGGCGGGAAATGGCTGTTGAGGTCCAGCACTTCGCGCTTGAGGCTGGCGAAGGCGATGATGTCCAGTTCCCCCAGATCCATCCCGCGTTCTTTGTAGTTGTGGGCTTTTTTGCGCAAGGTCGGTGCCAGTCTCAGCAAGAAATCATTGGCCGGAATGCGCTTGGGTTTGGCCTCGCGGCGCACCAGCGAACTCAGCGAAAACGCGCTGCGCCGGCGTTGCAGCTCGTCGCGCCATTCATCGTTGAGACGCCGGCCTTCGTCGAGCACGAAAAAAACCTCGAAATTCGCATCGCGAAACAGCACGTCTGGCGGTTCCCCGGCGGGGGCGAATTCATCGGTGCGGTAGGGGATGTTCAGGCCTTGCAGCAGGCGCTGGCACACCCAACGCTCGCGCTCCCATTTGCGGGCATTGGAAAGGAACGCGTTGGCTTGCTCGGCCGCGATGGTCAGCAGGCGTAAATAATCTGAGTCATCCATAGGCCCAAGCTTAGCGTTCAAATGCGATCGCAAAGAAGACAGTTTGTCGGAGAAGAGCAAAAGCCTGCCGCAACAAACCCTCATTCAGCTCCCGGTTCAGCCCATTGCACAAAACGGATAGCGGTCTGCGCAGAGCGGATATTGCCCGGCGCCCGGCAACTTTACCCTCGGCTTTACGGGACGTTAGCCGCTTTACCGACGCTCTTAAAAAAACAACAACAAGAGATAAATGCCATGCGCAAGATCGACGTACATGAGGTTATCGACAACGCACGATTCAACCGCTTTCACTGGATGGTGCTGTTTTGGTGTGCCCTGATCATCATTTTCGACGGCTACGATTTGGTGATCTACGGCGTGGTGTTGCCGATGCTGATGAAAGAGTGGGGGCTCAGTCCTTTGCAGGCCGGCGCACTGGGAAGTTATGCACTGTTCGGAATGATGTTCGGCGCGCTGTTTTTCGGCCCGCTCTCGGACAAGATCGGCCGCAAGAAAGCCATCACGATCTGCGTGATGCTCTTCAGCGGTTTTACCTTGCTCAATGGTTTTGCCCGCAACCCCACCGAGTTTGGCATTTGCCGGTTCATGGCCGGGCTGGGGATTGGCGGGGTGATGCCCAATGTCGTGGCGCTGATGAATGAGTACGCGCCGAAGAAAATCCGTAGCACGCTGGTGGCGATCATGTTCAGCGGTTACTCCGTGGGCGGCATGCTCTCGGCGGGGCTCGGCATCGTGCTGATCCCCAGTTTTGGCTGGCAGTCGGTGTTTTACGTCGCGGTGCTGCCGTTGGTGCTGTTGCCACTGATCATGTACTTCCTGCCCGAGTCGGTGGGTTTCATGTTGCGTCAGGGGCGCAATGAAGAGACGCGCAACATTCTCCAGCGGGTTGATCCGGCGTACGTCGCGCAAACCAGTGATCAACTGAACATGAGCGAAGTGAAGGGCACCGGCACCCCAGTGCTGCAACTGTTTCGCGAGGGGCGTGCGCTGCGCACGCTGATGCTGTGGCTGGCGTTTTTCTGCTGCTTGCTGATGGTGTACGCCTTGAGTTCATGGCTGCCGAAACTGATGGCCAACGCCGGTTACAGCCTGGGGTCGAGCCTGTCGTTCCTGCTGGTGCTCAACTTCGGCGCCATTTTCGGTGCGGTCGGCGGCGGCGTACTGGGTGACAAACTCAACCTGCCGCGGGTGTTGGCGGTGTTCTTCGCGGTGGCTGCCGTGTCGATCACCTTGCTGGGTTTCAATAGCCCGATGCCGCTGTTGTACCTGCTGATTGCCATTGCCGGCGCCACAACCATCGGTTCGCAGATTCTGTTGTACGCCTGTGCTGCGCAGTTCTACTCCATGACCATTCGCTCCACTGGTTTGGGGTGGGCGTCGGGCATCGGGCGCAACGGTGCAATCGTCGGTCCGTTGCTGGGCGGTGCTTTGCTCGGGATCAGCCTGCCGCTGCAACTGAACTTCATGGCGTTTGCCTTGCCCGGCGCGGTGGCCGCGATGGCCATGACCGTGTTCGCCATCAGCAGTCAGCGCAGCACCCGGCAAATGCAAATGCTGTCGGGCATACGCCACGGCTCGCCAGACGGGTCTGTCGGCGAAGCTTCATGAAAGCGCTCGTCAGGGACTTTTCCCTGTCTGCGGCCGTCGCCGGATTTATCGCCACGGTGATTTCGTACGCAGGCCCCTTGGTGATCATTTTTCAGGCTGCCGAGACCGCGCATCTGTCGCGGGAAGTGCTGTCGTCCTGGGTGTGGGCGATTTCCATCGGCAGCGCGGTGCTTGGCATGGGTCTGAGCCTGCGTTATCGCGTGCCGGTGATCATCGCGTGGTCGGCGCCGGGCTCGGCGCTGCTGGTGGCGTTGTTGCCGGGGATCTCCATGCCGGAGGCGGTGGGAGCGTATCTGGTCAGCAGCCTGATCATTTTCCTGGTCGGGGTGTCGGGGGCATTTGACCGGATCATCAGCAAACTGCCGGCGGCGATCGCGGCGGCGATGCTGGCGGGGATTCTGTTCCGCTTCGGCACCGGGTTGTTCGTCTCGTTGCAGGGCAAGCCGTTGCTGGTGCTGGCGATGTTTGCCACGTACCTGATCTGCAAACGGCTGATGCCACGTTATGCGGTGTTGATGGTGCTGCTGGTGGGCTGCTCGATGGCTTTTCTCACCGGTGATTTGCACAGTCAAGCACTGGTGATCGGTTTGGCCACGCCGGTGTGGATCACGCCCGTGTTCAGTCTGAGTGCGACCCTGAACATCGCCTTGCCATTGGTGATGGTCGCCCTGACCGGTCAGTTCGTTCCCGGTATGGCGGTGCTGCGCGCCAGCGGGTACGCAACGCCGGCCGGTCCGATCATCGCCAGCAGCGCGTTGGGCACGGCGCTGTTGGCACCGTTCGGCTGCCACGGGCTGAATCTGGCGGCGATCACCGCCGCCATTTGTACCGGTCGCGAGGCCCATGAACATCCCGGCAAGCGCTACGTCGCCGGGGTTGTCGGTGGGCTGTGTTACCTGGTGCTGGGGATCTTCGGTGCCACCCTGGTTTCGCTGTTTTCGGCATTCCCCAAAGAACTGATCGCGGCACTGGCCGGGCTGGCACTGTTCGCCGCGATTGCCGGGGCGTTGGCCGGCGCAATGGCGGTGCCGAACGATCGCGAAGCGGCGCTGGTGACCTTTCTTACGACCGCGTCGGGTATGTCGCTGTTGGGTTTGTCCGCTGCATTTTGGGGACTGATTTTCGGCATGGTCACCCACGTGCTGTTAAGCGTCCGCCGTCCCATCCTCCGCAGCGAAACCGCTGCGGCTGAAGCACTTGAAGCTATCGATCAATAAAAATAAGAGAAAAAACGATGAAACAGATTCTTCCAACAACCGCTTCAGTGTTGTCCATGGCTGTCGTCTCGGGTTTCTCCGCCTGTGCGATGGCGGCCGAGGGCGGCTTCATCGAAGACACCACGGCCACCTTGCAAGCACGCAATTACTACTTCAGCCGGGACTTTTCCGACATCGTCGGGGCCAACAAACAGTCGAAGGCTGAAGAGTGGGCACAGGGCTTCATCCTCAACGTCAAATCCGGTTACACCCAGGGCCCCATCGGTTTTGGCGTGGATGTCATCGGCCTGCTCGGCCTCAAACTCGACAGCAGTCCGGACCGGGTCAATACGGGTTTGCTGCCGGTAAATGATGAGGGGCGCGCGGCAAATGATTACAGCCGACTGGCAGGCGCGTTGAAGGTGCGCTACTCCAAAACCGAGCTGAAGGTGGGTGAGCTGCAGCCTAATTTGCCGGTGCTGGCCTTCAGTGATATCCGCCTGCTGCCGCCCAGCTACCAGGGTGCAAGCATCAGCTCCAATGAGATCAATGGCCTGACGTTGCAGGGTGGCCATTTGAGTACGACCAGCCTGCGCAACGAAGCCGGCGACGAGAAAATGCAAGCCATGCTCGGCCACGTGCCGCAGCGTCAGGTCAGCAGTGATGGCTTCAACTTTGCCGGCGCCGATTACGTCTTCAATGATAAACGCAGCTCGGTCAGCGCCTGGTTCGGGCAACTGGAGGATATCTACAACCAGCGCTTTCTCGGCTTCAAGCACAGTCAGCCGTTGGGCGACTGGACCCTGGGCGCCAACCTCGGCTACTACGATTCGCGCGAAGACGGCAAAAAGTTGCTCGGTAACATCGATAACCAGGCGTTCTTTTCCCTGCTGTCGGCCAAGCACGGCGGCCATACGTTTTATGTCGGCTATCAGGGCATGTTCGGCGACAGCGCCTTCCCGAGGGTTTTTGCCAACATCTCGCCGCTGGGCAACGAGGTCCCGACTTACGAGTTCGCTTACACCGATGAGCGTTCCTGGCAGGCGCGTTATGACTACGATTTCGCCGCCCTCGGTGTGCCAGGGCTGACCAGCACCGTGCGTTACATCACCGGTAACAACGTCGACACAGGGAAAGGGTTCGAGGGCAAGGACCGCGAGCGTGATCTCGACCTCGGCTATGTGCTGCAAAGCGGCAGCCTCAAAGGCCTCGGGATTCGCGTGCGCAACGCGATGGCCCGCTCCAACTACCGCAGTGATATCGACGAAAACCGCCTAATACTCAGTTACACCTGGACGCTGCTATGACCCCTGAAAAAGAACAGCCACTGTACAAAATCGGCTTGCAGGTCAAGCTGGAGCAATTGACCGAGTCGGTGCTGCAAACCGAGGAAGACATGCGCTTTGCCAATCAACTGGCGCGCACGGCGGGCGAACGGGTCAAGGCGAGTGCGCAGAGCATGCAGTCTTCGGCCAGTGTGCTGGAGGATCTGAATCGCTACATGCAGCGGCTGGATCAAGTGTTCGACGAGCTTGGCAGTCAGTCGATGCGCATCGGCGCGATTGTCGGCAGCATCCAGGACATTTCCCGTCAGACCAACCTGTTGGCGTTGAACGCGGCTATCGAGGCAGCGAGGGCGGGCAGCCACGGCCGAGGGTTTGCGGTAGTGGCCGATGAGGTGCGCAATCTCTCGCGTCAGGCGGCGGACTCCAGTGCGCAGATCCGGCAAATCGCCACGGGGCTGGAGCAGTCAGCGGAGCAGGCGCGCCAAGGGCTTCAGCAGTTGTCCGGCTCAACCCGTCTGGGCCTGGAAAAGGCTGGAGTGGCGTTGCATTCGATGGGTGAAGTGCAAAGCGGTGCGGTGGCCAGGGTCGAGGTGGTCGAACGGATCATGGCGCGCCTGGCCGGCCTGCATGATTTGGCATTGCAGGCGAAACGGATGATTGCCTGAGTCGTGCATTGCCGCGTGTTACAGGCTGCTCTCGCAGTTGCCCATGACCTTGTACGTCACGCGATGGGTCTGGCCTTGATGATCGACATACACCATGGTCGCCGGCACGACGTCACAGGCGGTTGCGGTGTCGCTCACTGAAATCACCTTGGCGATGTCCAGCGGTTGTGCCGGGTCATAGGGGGTGGCGGGCGCGTTGCCGGCCGCCATGGCCGAGGTGGCGACGACGGTCAAAAACAGACTGATCAAGGTTTTCATTGTTGTGGGCTCGAGGTGGGTTTCGATGCTTGAAGTTTAGTCTTTGCCCGCGAGCGATAAAGGGGCCTGGGTCTGATTCAGCCTTGCAGAAAACGTAACAATCGTTGGCTTCGGGAGCATGCCCATTGCAAACTCGAGGGGCATTCAAAGCCCGGTGTAGACTGAGAACCTGACCTCTTCCAACAAAGACAAGGGAGTGCGCCCGCCATGATCGGCGCCGAGTTACTGTCCCCCGAAACCCTCACCGTGGGGTGGCTGGTCTATGTGCCGGTATTGATCTGGGCGGTCGCGCGTGCATCGTGGGTCGAATTGTTCACCGACAGCCGGCGTCAGCATTTGCTGTTCGGCACGGTGTTCGCGTTATTCACCCTGTGGCTGGTCCGACGTGATTTCGATACAGGCGTTTCGTACCACTTTATCGGCATGACGGCGGTGACCTTGCTGCTGGACTGGCCGTTGGCGATTGTCGGCGGGCTGGTTGCGCAGATGGGCCTGGTGTTGCTCGGCCATCAGGACCTGGCGGCCGTCGGCGTGAATGGATCGCTGCTGATCCTGCTGCCGGTGCTGGTCACCGAGTGTTGCGCGATACTGGTGGAGCGAGCGCAACCGCGTAATCCCTTTGTGTATATCTTCGTTTCCGGTTTCTTTGCGGCGGCGCTGTCGGCATTGCTGTGTCTGCTGCTGGCGCTGTGGTTGCTGTGGTTCGACGAGCGCTTCGAGATGCCGTACTGGCTGGAAGATTTTATCGGTTATCTGTGGCTGCTGATTTTTCCGGAAGCCTTTATCAACGGCATGATCGTCAGCGCACTGGTGGTATTCAGTCCCGAGTGGCTGGAGACGTTCAACCGCACGCGCTACCTTTCGGCACCGTGGAAAGACGACGATCCCAAGTCCTGATCCCTCTCAAGCCTGAAATCGTCGACGTCTGCATGGATCAGTGGCGCGGGTCGAAGTCTTCGCTGAACAATTCGTCCTCGGCATCCGGGCTGACCGGAATCTTGTGTTCTTCCGACGCCCAGGCGCCCAGGTCGATCAGTTTGCAGCGGTCCGAACAGAATGGCCGGTAGGTGCTGGTGGCGCTCCATTCAACCGGGGCGCCGCAGGTTGGGCATTCGACGACAGGGGGTTGGCTCATGACTGGCCTCCACGCAAAGTAAGGTAATAGTGATGCAGGCGTTCGACCTCGCTGTGCAACCAGGCGAGGTCGCGGTCGTTGACCACGACATCGTCGGCATGGCTCACACGATCCTGGCGGCTGGATTGCACCTTGAGGATCGCCTGCACCTGTTGTTCGCTGGTCTGGTCGCGCCGCAGTGTGCGTTCAATCTGTAGCTGCTCGGGGGCATCGATCACCAGGACCCGTTGAGTCATGGCGTACTGCCCGGATTCGATCAGCAGCGGCGAAACCAGAATCGCATAAGGTGATTTTGCCAGCGCCAGATGGTGGGTGATTTCCTCGGCGATCAACGGATGCAGTAATGCCTCGAGCCAGCGGCGTTCATCCGGCACCTCGAAGATCAGCTTGCGCAGCGCCGCGCGATCCAGTTGCCCGTCGGCTTGCAGCACGCCAGGGCCAAAGTGTTCGGCGATTTTCGCCAACGCGGGGCGTCCCGGTTCCACCACCCAACGAGCGGCGTGATCGGCGTCCACCACGTGCACGCCCAGGTCGATGAAGTGCTGGGCCGCGGCGCTTTTGCCGCTGCCGATGCCGCCGGTGAGGCCGAGAATCCAGGGTTTTTCCACAGGGGTATTCATTTCAAACCGACAGACTGCCAATAGAAGTCGGTTATTTGACCACCCCAGAGCAAGGCAATCCAGCCGGCAATCGCCAGATAGGGACCGAAAGGGATCGGCGTTGAGGTTTTCGCATGGCGTACGCGCAGCAAAATCAAGCCGATAACCGCACCTGCTATGGATGATAAGAGGAGGGTCAGCGGCAAAGTCTGCCAGCCACCCCAAGCGCCGAACAGCGCCAGCAACTTGAAATCACCGTGACCCATGCCGTCCTTGCCGGTGATCAGCTTGAACAGCCAGAACACCGACCAGAGCGCCATGTAGCCGGCAATCGCGCCCCACAAGGCGTCATGCAGCGGCACGAACAGCTCAAAACTGTTGACGATCAGTCCCAGCCAGATCAGCGGCAGCACCAGGACATCCGGTAGCAGTTGATGCTCGGCATCGATCAGGCTCATGGCCAACAGGCCCCAACTGAGGATCAGCGTCATACAGGCCGGCCATCCGAAGCCGAAGTGCCAGGCAATAAACGCCGACAGCAGCCCGCAGGCCAGTTCGGTCAACGGGTAACGTTTACTGATGGCTGTGGTGCAACTTGAACAGCGTCCCCGTAGAAACACATAACTGATGACAGGAATATTTTCCCATGCACGGATCCGGTGGCTACAGTGCGGGCACTGGGAGTGGGGCAGTACCAGGTTATAGGTGGGCTGCGGGGGTTGCGTTGGCAAACCCAGAATGTCATTGGCCTGCTGGCGCCATTCCCGTTCGAGCATTTTCGGCAGGCGCCAGATCACGACATTGAGGAAGCTGCCGATCAGCAGGCCAACCACCAGTGCGATGACCGTGAAGGCCTGTGGATAGAGGGCCAGAATTTCGTTCAAGGGCATGTCAGATCGCTGAGCCGAGTTGAAAGATGGGCAGGTACATCGCAACGACCAAGCCACCGACGATAACACCCAGCACCACCATGATGAACGGCTCCATCAGGCTGGTGAGGTTATCGACCATATTATCGACTTCGGCCTCGTAGAAACTCGCGACCTTGTCGAGCATGTCGTCCAGTGCGCCGGACTCTTCGCCAATGGCGGTCATCTGAATCGCCATGTTCGGGAAGATGCCGGAAGCGCGCATGGAGAAATTCAGTTGCATGCCGGTGGACACGTCCTGCCTGATCCGCAGCACGGCACGCTTGAACACGATGTTACCGGTCGCTCCGGCCACCGATCCGAGGGCTTCCACCAGCGGCACGCCGGCGGCAAAGGTGGTCGACAACGTGCGGGCGTATCGGGCCACGGCGGATTTGTACATCAGGGTACCAATCAACGGCAGTTTCAGCAGCCAGGTGTCCGTCCAGTCCCGAAAAGCTTGCGACGTTCTGAAGGCGTGCCGCACGCCGAAGATCGTGGCGATCAGCCCGCCGAGCAGCGCCCACCACCAGGTTTGCATGAACTCCGACAGGCCGATGACCATCACGGTGAAAGCCGGCAGTTCGGCGCCAAACCCTTTGAACACCGACTCGAACTGCGGCACCACCTTGACCAGCAGAATCCCGGTCACAATGATCGCGACGAACACCACGGCCAGAGGGTAGGTCATGGCTTTCTTGATCTTGGCCTTGAGGCTTTCGCTCTTTTCCTTGTAGGTGGCGACCCGCTCCAGCAGGGTATCCAGGGCCCCGGCCTGTTCGCCGGCGTCCACCAGGTTGCAGTACAGCTCATCGAAATACTGCGGCTTTTTGCGCAGGGCGGCGGCGAAGCTGTTACCCGCCGCGACTTCCTGTTTCACCTCGTCCACCAGTTTGCGCATCGCCGGGTTATCGAAGCCTTCGCCGATGATGTCGAACGACTGCAACAACGGCACGCCGGCTTTCATCATGGTCGCCATCTGCCGCGTGAACAGGGCAATGTCCTGAGCCTTGATGCGCTTGCCCATGTTGAAAATCGACGAGGATTTTTTACGTACCTTGCCAGGATTGATGCCTTGCTTGCGCAGTTGTGCCTTGATCAGCGCCGGGTTTTGACCGCTCAATTCACCGGTCATTTTCGAGCCTTTGCGGTCCGTGCCTTCCCAGGCATATACACTGATTTTTACTGCTTTGACCGCCATGTTCAGTCCTTGGTGACCCGGTTGATTTCTTCGAGGCTGGTAATGCCTTGCATCGCCTTGAGCAGGCCCGAAGTACGCAGGTCGTTAAAGCCGTCCTTACGCATCTGGGTATCGATTTCCAGTGAATTGCCTTCGGCCATGATCAGCCGTTGCAAATCCGCTGTGTTCTTCACCACTTCATAAATACCTACTCGCCCTTTGTAACCGCCGTTGCAATGATCGCAACCGACCGGCTCATAGATCGTGAACGAGCCGATGCGTTCCTCGGGGAAGCCTTCCTTGATCAGCGCCTCGCGAGGAATCTCGATCGGTTTCTTGCAATGGCTACACAATTTTCGGGCCAGGCGCTGGGCGATGATCAGGCTGACCGAGGTGGCGATGTTGAATCCCTGAATGCCCATGTTATGCAGGCGCGTCAGGGTTTCTGCGGCGCTGTTGGTGTGCAGGGTCGACAGCACCAGGTGTCCGGTCTGGGCCGCCTTGATGGCGATTTCAGCGGTTTCCAAGTCACGAATTTCGCCGACCATGATCACGTCCGGGTCCTGCCGCAGGAACGAGCGCAGCGCCTGGGCGAAGTCCATTCCCTGCCTGGGATTGACGTTGACCTGATTGATGCCTTCCATGTTGATCTCCACCGGATCTTCGGCGGTCGAGATGTTGATGTCCACGGTGTTGAGGATATTCAGCCCGGTATACAACGACACGGTCTTGCCCGAACCGGTAGGGCCGGTGACCAGAATCATCCCTTGTGGCTGCTTGAGGGCGGCCATGTACAAGTCTTTCTGGTCCGGTTCGTAACCGAGGGCGTCGATGCCCATTTGTGCGCTGGAGGGATCGAGGATCCGGATGACCACTTTCTCGCCCCACAGGGTCGGCAACGTGTTCACCCGGAAGTCGATGGATTTGCTCTTGGACAAGCGCATCCTGATCCGCCCGTCCTGGGGCCGACGCCGCTCGGAAATATCGAGACTGGCCATGACTTTCAGCCGCGCGGCGATTCGGTTGGCCAGTTGGATGGGGGGCTTGGCGACTTCGCGCAGGATGCCGTCGGTGCGCATCCGCACGCGGTAGATTTTTTCGTAAGGTTCGAAATGCAGGTCGGAAGAGCCGCTCTTGATCGCATCCAGCAACATTTTGTGGACGAAGCGCACTACAGGCGCGTCATCGGCATCCTGGCCGGCGATGGCGTCCTGTTTCCGGTCCTCGCTCGACTCGATGTCCAGGCCATCGAGGTCTACGTCAGCCATGTCTTCCAGGCCGGTGCCCTGGGTGTCGAAAAATTTTTCGATGGCTTCGCTGAGCTTGTCGTCCTCCACCAGGATGGCTTCGGTATTCAGCCCGGTGCTGAACTGGATGTCATTGATGGCCTGGTGATTGGTCGGATCGGAAATCCCCACAAACAGCTTGTTGCCGCGCCGCCAGAGGGGCAGGGCGTGGTGCTGACGCACGAGCTTTTCACTCACCAGGCCTTTGGGCTGGGCTTCCTTGTCGAGGGTATTGAGGTCGAACAGGGCCATGCCGAAATGTCCAGAGGCGATTTCGGCGACCTGCCGGCTCTTCACCAGTTTGTTCTGCACCAGATGGCTGACAAAGGGGATTCGGTTGCGTTGAGCTTGTTGATACGCCTGTTGCGCGCTTTGGTCAGTGAGCAGCTCGGCCAGGACCAATTGCTTGGCCAGACCGCTAAGGGCGATGTCATTCATTGGGATACCGGACGCAGACAGTTCATGACTTATAGCCTAGTCAAGGCGCTGAGCCAAACCAGCGGGGTTGAGGTGACAAAAAGTGTCAGATAGTGCGGTTTATGGGGGTAGGAAAGGGCGCAAAGAGAGTCTCGCGCCCAGTCAGCAGGGGGCTCAGGGCTTGGCATGGGCTGTGCTGCGACTCATTCAGATCATGAGATTTCGACTCATGCATGGAGCTTGTCTATGAATACTCAGAAAGGGTTTACGCTTATCGAGCTGTTGATCGTGGTGGCGATCATCGGGATTCTGGCGACGTTTGCGTTGCCGCAGTACTCCAAGTATCAGGCTAAGGCCAAGGTCACGGCCGGTGTTGCCGAGGCGTCCGCGCTTAAAGTCAGTTTTGAAGACGTGATGAACGACGGCGTTACCAATCCGAGCACCGCTAATGTAACTCCAAACGTGGCCGCGACTCAGAACTGCACCTTTACGGTGGCGGGTACCGTCGCCGACGGCAAAGGGACGATTGCTTGCAAGCTGATCAATGCGCCACCACCGGTCCTGGGCCAGACCATCACGCTGACCCGTAGCGCGACGACTGGCTGGTCTTGTGCGTTCTCGGGTTCGAAAGACTACACAAATAACACCTGCCCAGGCGTCTGAATTACCGCTGGCTAAATCAATACCCCGCCTCTGACGGCGGGGTATTTTTTTGTCTGGAGATTGCGTGTGCCTGACCCAGCGAGAAAGTCCCGACAATTCATGGCCTTAGGCCTGCGATAAAACCCGCAACTTGCATGTAGAGAATATCGAAGTCATGCATTTTGCATGATTCCGAAAATCGCCTGTTTTTGTAAGTGTTTGAATTATAAAGAATTATTGGCTGACTACTAGTTGGCACAGCGTTCGCACTATCTCTAGTAACCCTGCTGAAAAGACACGCAGCAGACTTTATGGAAAAACAGGAGTTACTCGTATGAAGAAGTTCGCTATCGCTGCCGCTACTGCAACCGCGCTGACCCTGACCATGGCCAACGTAGCATTTGCACAGACTCAAACCACCCAGGCCCCGATGACATTGGCCGCAGGTGAAATGACCAAGGCCACGGAAGCTACTTCCGACACCTGGATTACCACCAAAGTCAAAAGTGACCTGGTCACAGAAAAAGGCATTCCTGGTACCGACATCAAAGTCGAAACCAACAAAGGCGTTGTATCGCTGTCGTCGACTGTCGCTATCACCGAAGCACAGAAAACCACCGCAGTGAACATCACCAAAAAAATCAAAGGCGTCAAAGCGGTCTCCGCTGACGGCCTGAAAGCCGAGTAAGGCAAGGCTTCTCGCCTGGACCGGGAGAAGGCGCAGCAGGCGGGCCAAGCCATACGCCTGCTGCCTCTGGAGAGTTCATGCGAAAGGCCATAGGGATATGGCCATTACAGGCTCCGGCATTCATGTCGGGGCCAGTTCTATTTGCAACGCCGCAAACCAAATGTGGGAGCGGGCTTGCTCGCGAAGAGGCCATAACATTCAACAGAAATGTTGACTGTCAGACCGCCTTCGCGAGCAAGCCCGCTCCCACATTGGTTTGTGGTGGACTCAGTTCCCGCGTTTGCTGTTGATCTGCTTCAACCGATTACCTTCGAATCGCAGATACTGGTACATCCCGCCATTCGGCCCGTAGGTCCATTCCTCGACCTGAAACTCTTCCCGTCGGTTGGCGCTGCGCTTGTAGCCCAACAGATCGCGGCTGACCGGTTCCCCGCATTTCTGCAGGACTTCGCTGGACCGGTCACCCACGCTGACCAATTGGCTGCCACAGCGCAATGTATCCGCCGCTGAGGCCTGGCTGGCCGTGATGGCCAGCACGAGGCTTGTCAGCAATCGCCTGATCATCACTCGGCATCCAAATGCAACTGCGTAACGACCCGGCCGTCACTTTCAGCGTCGCCAAGGCTGGCGTCGATGAAGTACACGCGGTCATCGGCCAACTGACCTTTGTCCACCAGATAGTCCTTGATGCTGCTGGCGCGATCCTGGCCCAGTTGGCGCAAGAGAACGTCGCTGGAACTCCAGAACTTGATCACGTCTGCGCGCATTTTCGCCGTGCGTTCTTCCTTGCCCAGATCCTTCCATTCGGCAGGCGGCTGATTCTTCAAACGCGTGCGATAGATGCCTTCCAGCAACGGGCCTTTCTCGTTATCCGGTACTTCCACCAAGGACGCCTGCGCGGGCACCTTGTCGCCGCGACGCTGGAGCATCTTGTAGTAGTTGTATTGGTATTCACGCTCAAGCCGTTGTTCGGCAATCAATGGACCGTCGCTGCTTGCGGCAGCGGTACCTTCAATTTCCAGGCGCAACGCCGGACGTTCCTTGAGTGCGCTGGAGAGTTTGTTCAGTGCGCCTTCAGCTTCCTTGTTCAGGTCGCTTGAGCCCGGGGCGAACGACACACTGCCCAAATCTTCCGAACCACCGCCACTGACCAGCCCGCCAATCATTTTGAAGGGCGCCGCGACGGCCTTCACGATCAGGTTGCGCAGGGTCTGCCAGATGATAGGCATGACGCTGAACTGCGGGTTGTTCAGGTCACCGGTCACTGGCAGTTCGATGGAAATTTTGCCGTCGACGTCCTTGAGCAACGCGATCGCCAGTTTCAACGGCAGGCTCACGGCGTCCGGACTGTCGACTTTTTCACCCAGTTGCAACTGCTCGATTACCACTTTGTTTTCGGCCTTGAGCTGGCCCTTGGTAATCAGGTAATGCACGTCGAGATTGAGTCGACCCTTGCGAATGCGGTAACCGGCGAACTTGCCGGAATAGGGGGTCAGGGTGGTCAGTTCAACGCGTTTGAAACTGGTAGCGATGTCGAGGCTGGCCATTGGGTCGAACGGGTTGACGGCGCCTTTGATGGTCACCGGCGCATAACGGTCGACTTTGCCCTTGATATCGACACTGGCCGGTTTTGCCTGACGGCTGTCGATGGTGCCGATCTGGCCGTTGAGCTGCTGGATGGCGGTGGCGAAGTTCGGGGTCAGGCTGAAGTCGGCGAAATTGGCCGAGCCGTCATTGATGGCAATGCCACCAATATGAATACCCAGAGGCTTGCCCTTGCTGGCGGCCGGTTTGGCGGCGGCCGTCTTGGCGCCGGAGTCGGGTGCTTGCGGGACCAGCAAGTCATCGATGTTGGTGGTGCGGTCATCGTTGATCATGAAGCGTGCATACGGCTGGAACAGGTTGACCTTGTCGATCGACAGGCTGTCGCCGTGCTGATAGTTCAGGCCTTCAAGCACCAACTGCTGCCACTTGAGGAAGTCGCGGGTTTTGAGCGTGTCGAGCGTATGCAGCTGATCGACCTGCGCGCGGCCGGTGACGCTGAACGCCAGCGGCTCGGTGCTTTTCAGATCGACCGCCAGATCACTGCCGAGCATGCCGCTACGCAGTTCGAGGCGAATGAACGGGGTGATGTAGGACTGGGCAACCCGCAGGTCGATGTCCTTGGTTTGCACCTTCAACTTGGCGCTGACCGGAGCCAGGTTGACCATACCATCCGCCGTGATCTTGCCTTGCTTGCCCAGGCCTGTGTCGAGCTTGAGATTAAAAGGCGAGCCATTGAGGCTGTCGAAGTTCTGCAGGTCAAGGTTCAGCGGGCCGACATCCAATGCCACGGCCGGCTGCGCTTTGCGATCAGTCAGGTGCACTTGATAATCGCGCAGTTGCACGTCTTTGAGCAGTACCTGCCAAGGCTTGCTCGGTGCGGTGGGCGCTTTCGGTGAGTCGGCCGCCGCCGGGGTGCTGACCGGTTCGGCGTTGGCTTTGGCGGCCGGTTTGGACGGCTGGCTGGCGAACAGTTTTTGCCAGTCGAGTTGCCCGTCGGCTTCGAGGGCTGCCCAGGTTTCCAGTTTGTTGCTGCGGATTTTGCCGACCACCACTTGCTGCTTGGCCAGGTCCACCGTGGTGTCACTGACTTCCAGTCGTTCGAGGTTCACCAGCGGCCGACCGTCTGGCGCCTTGATCGCGAAGGGGGCGACAGTCACGGCGACGTTGCTCAGCAGCAGTTCGGTTTCCTTGGACAAGTTGAGTTTATAGTCGGTGCTGAGGTTGATGACGCCGTTTTCGAGCACCAGTGGCACCGCGTCACGCACATAGGGCCAAAAGGATTTCATTTTGCCGTCGGTGATCTTCAGCTTACCTTCGGAGGCAATCGGGATCAGGCTGAAATTGCCGGTCCAGTCGAGCTGTCCTCCTCCGGGGCCGATAGCCACAAGCGTCATGTCGGCGTTGTCGTCGGGCAGGGTGCTGAGGTTGTTCAGCTCGAAGTCGAGTTTGTCGTAAAGGAATTCGATGGCCTCGCTAGGCCGCTCATCCTTGAAGTGCACCGCGCCGCTTGCCAGTTTGATCCGCTCCACGCGCAGGGGGAACGGTTTAGCGTTCGGGTTGGCCGGGGTCGGTTCGCTGGCGGGCAGTTTGAACAGGCCAAGCAGGTTGAGTTTGCCGTCCTTGTCGAAAAGGATTTCGGTCTTGGATTTGTCCAGTTCGATATCAGACAGGTGCAGTGCCTTGGTCCAGAGGCTGTCGATCTGCAAATTGGCGTACAGGCGTTCAAAGCCGACTTGTTCCTTGCCCGGCTCACCGATGATCAGGCCCCACAGCGTCACTTCAAGGCTGAACGGGTTGAGTTCGATCCGCTGGATGTGGGCGGGCACCGTGGCGTAGTTGGCCAGTTGTTGGTTGGCAATCCGCAACGCGATGCCCGGTAAAATCAGAAACCCCAGCAGGCTGTAGAGGGCCAGAGCAGTCAACAAGGCGCCGATAGCGCGAATCAATCCTTTGGGCATTTGCGGCTTCATCTGTCGGAATCGGAGTGCGTTGGAGTATGGCACGCGAATCCGGTTCCGAAGTGATCATGCTTTATAGGATTTATCCGATTTTTCGGATGAATCTCAGAGCTGCAGGATCAGGGTTTTCAGCGGCGGCTGCTGATCCATGGACGGGAAGTCGCCACCCGGTTTCATCACGGTCCACTCACGCACCGGCCGCCCGGCTTTTTCGGCGCAACGCAAAACCTGCTCGCGCCAGTCGTCCATGCTGACTTTTGCCAGGTTGTTGCAGCAGATCAGCACGCCATTGTCGGCGGTGGTCAGCAGGGCCGGTTTCAGCAGGCTCTGGTAGTCGCGTAGCAAGTCGACAGTGCCGAATGCGCTCTTGGCCCAGGCCGGAGGATCCAGTAGCACCAGATCGTACTGACGTTGGTCCAGACGTTGATAGCTCGGCAGTTTCTGTCCGCGGCGTTGACTGATGGGCAGGCCGGCCAACTGGCGGATCGCCGGGAAGTAATCGGACTGGATGAACTGCATGGTCGGCAGCTGCGGGTTGAGCAGACCGTTTTCGCGACCGACCGCCAGATTGCCCTCGGCGAAGTCCAGATTGCAGACCTCGCGCGCGCCACCTGCCGCTGCGCTGAGGCCGACGCCGCAGGTGTAGGCGAACAGGTTCAGTACGCTTTTGTTGTGGCTGTGATCCTTGACCCAGCCGCGGGTGTTGCGCAGGTCGAGGAATAGCAGCGGGTCCTGGCCAGGGTGGCGGCCGCGAACCCGGTAATTCAGACCCCACTCGTGACCGATCAAGTCTTGCAGGGCGGCTTCGTCGGCGCTGTAGACGGTGTCTTCGCGGTCGATGCGTGAGTTGCCCCGGGAACGGTCGTTGTAGACCAGCAGGGTGTCGAGGCTCAGGTGCTGGTTAATCGCCTCGTGCAATTGCAGCAGCTCATCGCGCTCCAGGGACTGGTGAAAACTTTGCACCAGCAGTTGCGGGCCGTAGCGGTCGATGGTCAGGCCCCCGGCGCCTTCCTGGCTGCCATGAAACAGGCGATAGCAGTCGGTGCCTTGCTGATGCAGTTCGGCAAGCAGGTCCTGGCGATGTTCAAGGGCGGCGCGCAGCGCCTGATTCAAGGAAGACATGCTGGGCGCCTTGCAGGAGGGAATTTGGCGCGGGAGTTTAACAGCTTGGCACTAAACCGAGGTGCTGCTATCGCGAGCAGGCTCGCTCCCACAGGTAATGCGTTGACTTTGTGGGAGCGAGCCTGCTCGCGAAGCTCTTAAGCTTTTTTCAGGTCAGCAGGCCCATCCGCCGCTTCGCCCGATGCACCGAACCGTTACGCACGGCCCAGCGCAGCATCGGCGCGCTGCGGTTGACGCTGGCGCGGATCAGCTTGCGTTGCAACGGGCTCTGGCTGATGCCGAGCATGTCACTGGCCCAGTCCGGCAGCAGGTCGATTCCGGCCTGCATCATCAACCCGCCAAATGGCCTGGCCAGACGGCTGGGGGACGGCGCATTCAACAGCAGGCGCAACACTTCCCGGCTGCGCTCGTCGCACAGCAACTGCGGGCGAATGCGCTCAAGGTAGTCGGATATTTCCAGTCGTGAACGAGGCACTTCGCGGGCGCCGAGACGTTCGGCGACCAGCGCGATTTCACCGTAGTAGCGGTCCTGATCGGCCGGCGAGAGCTCTGGATTGCGGTAACGCAGATGCGCGGCGAGGAAGTTGCTGACTTCAGCGACGTGCACCCAGGTCAACAGATCGGGATCGCTGGCGGCGTAGGGCCGGCCATCAGGTGCCGTGCCGGTCACTTGCAGATGGATGGTGCGGACTTTCTCGATCAGCCAGTCGGCATCCTTGCGCGAGCCGAATGTTGTGCCGGAGATGAACTGCCCGGTGCGGCGCAACCGGCCGAGCATGTCCTCGCGAAAATTCGAATGGTCCCAGACGCCGGCCAGGGCCAGCGGGTGCAACGCTTGCAACATCAGGGCGCTGATGCCGCCGATGAGCATGCTGCTGAAGTCACCGTGAACTTGCCAGCTCACCGAATCAGGCCCGAACAGGCCGGGATCACCCTTGGGATTTTCCAGGTCAAGCTTGCCCAGAGACAGGCCGGTCAGGCTCATGATCTGGGTTTCGATGCGGGTGCGGATGAATTCCATGGCAACTCTGTAGGAGCGAGCTTGCTCGCGATGGACGTTAACGATAACGCATGTTTCCTGAATATACGCGGCGCGCCTGAGTTCATCGCGAGCGAGCTCGCTCCCACAGAGGGCAGTAAGTTATTGGTTAAGGCGTTTATCGATCAGCCCCTGAACCACGCTCGGATCAGCCAGGGTCGAGGTATCGCCCAGGCTATCCAGTTCATTGCAGGCGATCTTGCGCAGAATCCGCCGCATGATCTTGCCCGAACGGGTTTTCGGCAAGGCCGGCGCCCACTGGATCAGGTCCGGCTTGGCGAAGCTGCCGATTTCCTTACTGACGTGTGCCAGCAGTTCTTTCTTCAATTCGTCGTCAGGCTCAGTGCCGTTCATGGGGGTGACGAAGGCGTAGATGCCCTGGCCTTTGATGTCATGAGGGTAACCGACCACTGCGGCCTCGGCGATGCTGTCGTGGAGCACCAGGGCGCTTTCCACTTCGGCGGTGCCGATGCGATGTCCGGAGACGTTGATCACGTCGTCGATGCGCCCGGTGATCCAGTAATCGCCATCCTCGTCGCGCCGCGCACCATCACCGGTGAAGTAGTAGCCAGGGTAGGGCTTGAAGTAGGTGTCGACCATCCGTTGCGGGTCGCCGTAGATACTGCGGATCTGTGCCGGCCAGCTGGATTTGATCGCCAGCACGCCACTGCCGGCGCCCTTGATTTCCTTACCCACCTCGTCGAGCAGCACCGGTTGTACACCGAACATCGGTTGGGTGGCGCAGCCGGGTTTGATCCGCTGGGCGCTGACTAAGGGGCTGAGCATGATGCCGCCGGTTTCGGTCTGCCACCAGGTATCGACGATGGGGCAACGCTGTTCCCCGACCACGTTGAAGTACCAATCCCACGCTTCAGGGTTGATGGGCTCACCGACACTGCCGAGCAACCTGAGGCTCTCGCGGGAGGTTTCCTTCAACGGTTCGGCGCCTTCACGCATCAGCGCGCGCAGAGCGGTGGGGGCGGTGTAGAAAATGTTCACATGGTGCTTGTCGATCACTTGCCAGAAGCGCGAGCTGGTTGGGTAACTCGGCACGCCTTCGAAGATCAGTGTGGTCGCGCCATTGGCCAGCGGGCCGTAGACGATGTAACTGTGGCCGGTGACCCAGCCGACGTCGGCGGTGCACCAGAACACTTCGCCGTCACGGTAGTCGAGTACGTACTTGAAGGTCATCGCCGCTTGCAGAAGATAGCCGCCGGTGGTGTGCAGCACGCCTTTCGGTTTACCGGTGCTGCCTGAGGTATAGAGGATGAACAGCGGATCTTCGGCATCCATCGGCTCGGGCGGGCAATCGTCGCTGACGCCGCGCAGCGCCTGGTGATACCAGAGGTCCCGGCCTTCGACCCAATTGACCTCGCCTTGAGTGCGCTCGACCACGATCACGGTGCTGACGTCCGGGCAGCTTTGCAGCGCCTTGTCGACGTTTTGTTTGAGCGACACAAATCTTCCGCCGCGCACGCCTTCATCGGCGGTGATTACGGTGCGGCAGTCGGCGTCGAGGATCCGGTCGCGCAGAGAGTCCGGGGAAAAACCGCCAAACACAACCGAATGCACGGCACCAATGCGCGTACAGGCGAGCATGGCGTAGGCGGCTTCGGGGATCATCGGCATGTAGATGCACACCCGGTCACCTTTCTTCACGCCACGGCTTTTGAGCACGTTGGCCAGGCGACAAACATTGTGATGGAGTTTTTTGTAGGTGATTTGGGCGGATTCGACCGGGTTGTCGCCTTCCCAGATGATTGCGACGTGATCGCCGCGTTGTTCCAGGTGACGGTCGATGCAGTTGTAACTGACGTTCAATTTTCCGCCGGCGAACCAGCTCGCCTCACCGGTTTTCAGGTTATAGCGCTGGACGGTATCCCACGGCGCGCTCCAGTCGAGGAAGCGGGTCGCCTGTTCGGCCCAGAAAGTGCTGGGGTGCTCGATGGATTGACGGTACAGGCGCTGGTAGTCGTCTTGACTCAAGTGTGCAGCCCGGCGGACGGCATCGGCTTTGGGGAACGTGCTGATATCGAACATGACGGTTCCTTATTCTTGTTTTGCGACAAGAGGGGAGCTGCGCGACCCTCGTAGGAGCTGCCGAAGGCTGCGATCTTTTGATCTTGATCTTGATCTTGTTTTTTAAACATCAAGATCAAAAGATCGCAGCCTGCGGCAGCTCCTACACAGTGATAGCGCACGCCACCGATTTTGCAGTAAACCCGGTGCCGTGGAACTGTCGATGCTGCAAGTTGAAGGGGCGAGTTAACCGCCCCTTCAGCCTATCACCCGCGGTGACGACCGCGGAAGTAGTTGATCAGGCCCTGGGTGGATGCATCGTCAGCCGGGGTTTCTTCGCTGCCGACCAGGCGGTTGTAGACGCCTTTGCCCAGCTCCTTACCCAACTCCACGCCCCACTGGTCGAAGGCGTTGATGCCCCAGATCACGCTTTGCACGAAGACTTTGTGTTCGTACATCGCCACCAGTGCACCGAGACGACGCGGGCTGATGCGTTCGACCACCAGGGTGTTGCTCGGGCGGTTGCCCGGGATCACCTTGTGCGGTGCGAGCTTCTGCACGTCTTCTTCGCTCATGCCCTTGTCACGCAGCTCGGCTTCGGCCTCGGCGCGGGTCTTGCCGAGCATCAGTGCCTGGCTTTGGGAAAGGCAGTTGGCGTACAGCCACTGGTGGTGATCGGCCACCGGGTTGAAGCTGACAATCGGCACGATGAAATCGGCCGGGATCAGTTGGGTGCCCTGGTGCAGCAACTGGTGGTAAGCGTGCTGACCGTTGCAACCTACGCCGCCCCAGATCACAGGGCCGGTGTCAGTGGAAACCGGTGTGCCGTCCTGACGCACGCTCTTGCCATTGGACTCCATGTCCAGCTGTTGCAAGTGCTTGGTGATGTTGCGCAGGTAATGGTCGTACGGCAGGATCGCGTGGCTCTGCGCGCCCCAGAAGTTGCCGTACCAGACGCCGAGCAATGCCAGCAGCACCGGCATGTTCTGTTCGAAAGGCGCGCTCTGGAAATGCTGGTCCATGGTGTAGGCACCGGACAGCAGTTCCTTGAAGTTCGACATGCCGATGGCCAGGGCAATTGGCAGCCCGATGGCCGACCACAACGAGTAACGCCCGCCGACCCAGTCCCACATCGGGAAGATGTTTTCTTCGCGGATACCGAAGGCCACGGCGGCTGCGTTGTTGCTCGACACCGCGATGAAGTGGCGATACAGCTCGGCTTCCGAACCACCCTGAGCCAGATACCAGGCGCGAGCGGCCTGGGCATTCTTCAGGGTTTCGAGGGTATTGAAGGATTTCGACGAGACGATGAACAGCGTGGTCTCGGCGCGCAGCTTCATGGTCAGTTCGTGGAACTCACTGCCGTCGATATTCGCCAGGTAATGGCAGCGCACGCCTTTCTGGGCGTAGGACAGCAGCGCTTCGGAGACCAGCTCGGGGCCGAGGAACGAACCACCGATGCCGATGTTCACCACGTCAGTGATTGGCTTTTCGCTGTAACCACGCCACAGACCATCGTGGATTCGGCCTACAAGGTCGGTGATCTGGTTCAGCACTTTGTGCACTTCCGGCATCACGTTGACGCCGTTGACCGACAGCTTGTCGCCGACAGGACGGCGCAAGGCGGTGTGCAGGGCCGGGCGTCCTTCTGACGAGTTGACGATTTCGCCTTCGAACAGCGATTTGATTGCGCCTTCGAGATCGACTTCTTTGGCCAGGCCCACCAGCAGATTGCGGGTCTCGGCGTTGATCAGGTTTTTCGAATAATCGAGAAACAGGCCGCAACTGCTGAGGGTGAATTGAGTAAAGCGCTGCGGATCGGCATTGAACGCTTCACGCATGCTGAAATCCTGCATGGCTTGGCGGTGGTCATTCAACGCTTGCCAGGCGGGCAGAGCGGTCACGTCGTGAGGGGTGCGGTAGTACGCCATCGCTGCGGGTTTCCTTTTTACTTGAACGGCCTTTTGAACACGAAAAATCCCGGAGCGCTGTGGGTGGGCGTCCGGTTAACTGCGTCGACACGATTTCATGACACAGGGCGAATACAGTAAACCTCGCGCTGCAATCTGTCTTGACTTTGTCTGACCCGTTCCCGGTACTTTTTTATACATAAAGCCGGGAACGTTCCGACAAACGGAAGAAGGGGCTCGATCAGGCGACCTGCACCGGGATGGCGTTACTGGTGTGGCTCAACTCGTTACCCGGTGCCATGTAGAGCATGCGTGGCTTGAAGTTGAGCAGCTCGGCTTCGCTGTAGTGAGCGTAAGCGCAGATGATCACACGGTCGCCGACCTTGGCCTTGTGCGCGGCTGCGCCATTGACCGAAATCATGCGCGAGCCTGCTTCGCCACGAATGGCGTAGGTGGTGAAGCGTTCGCCGTTGTCGACGTTATAAATCTGGATTTGTTCGTATTCACGGATGCCGGACAGGTCCAGCCATTCACCATCAATGGCGCAAGAACCTTCGTAATCAAGTACAGCGTGGGTGACTTCGGCGCGATGCAGCTTGGCCTTGAGCATGATGGCGTGCATGAGTATTTCCCCCAGGTCGTAATGAACGGCGGGCAACGCCCACAGGCGCGTAGGAGCTGCCGCAGGCTGCGATCTTTTGATCTTGCCGTCCAGTTTTTGTCTTGTTGTTTAGTGATATTGCCGCTGCAACCTAAGCGTCGAGATTCAGGTGCAGGTTGTCGATCAATCGCGTGGTGCCCAAGAACGCCGCCACCAGAATCACCAGATCCCGATCCTCCGCCGTCGCCGGACGCAATGTCAGGGCATGACGGATTTCCAGATAATCCGGACGCAAACCCGCCGTTTCAAGCTGCTTGATTTGCGCGCCGATCAGCGCCGGATAATCGCGCTCACCCTGTTTGATCGCATCGGCCATCTGGGTGAGGGTCCGATACACGACCGGCGCAACAGCACGCTGCTCTTCGCTGAGGAAACCATTGCGCGACGATAGCGCGAGGCCATCGGGCGCACGTACTGTCGGTTCGCCGATGATCTGGACGGGCATGTTGAGGTCATGCACCAGCGCGCGGATCACGGCCAGTTGCTGGAAGTCTTTCTGGCCGAAGATCGCCAGGTCCGGCTGGACCATGTTGAACAGCTTGCTGACCACCGTCGCTACACCTTCGAAATGCCCCGGACGGCTGGCGCCGCACAGGCCTTCGGACAGTTGCGGCACGCTGACGCGGGTCTGGCCGGCCATGCCGTCGGGGTACATTTCTTCGACGGTTGGCGCAAACAGCAAGTGGCACCCGGCCTGGAGCAGTTTCTCCTGGTCGGCAGCGAGGGTTCGCGGGTACTTGTCGAGGTCTTCGCCGACGCCAAACTGCAGCGGGTTGACGAAAATGCTCGCGACCACGAAATCCACCCGTTGGGTGGCTTTGGTAATCAGCGCGACGTGGCCGCTGTGCAGATTGCCCATGGTCGGCACAAAGCCGATGCGCTTGCCTTCGCTGCGGGCACGGGCCACGGCGGCCCGCAGTTCGCGTACGGTTTTTACGGTGTTCATGCAGAAAATCCGTGTTCGGTTCCTGGGAAAGTCGCTGCTTTGACTTCAGTGACGTAGGCACTCAAAGCCGCTTGAATGCTTTCCTGGCCCGTCATGAAGTTTTTTACGAATTTCGGTACGCGACCGGTTATGGACAGGCCGAGCATGTCGTGCAGGACCAGTACCTGGCCGTCAGTAGCGCTGCCAGCGCCAATTCCAATCACCGGGATTTTTACGGCCTGGGTGATTTCTTCGGCCAGTTCGCTGGGCACGCACTCGAGCAACAGCATCGCAGCGCCGGCCTGTTCGAGGGAGATTGCGTCGGCACGCATTTGCCGCGCCTGGTTTTCATTGCGGCCCTGGACTTTATAGCCGCCGAGGATATTCACTGATTGCGGCGTCAGCCCCATGTGCGCGCACACCGGAATACCGCGCTCGGCCAGCAGGCGGATGGAGTCCGCCAGCCAAAGTGCGCCTTCAACCTTGACCATATGCGCACCGGCCTGCATCAACAGGGCACTGTTGGTCATGGCTTGTTCGGTGGTGGCGTAGGCCATGAACGGCAGGTCGGCGAGGATCAATGCGTCGGTGTTGCCGCGTTTGACGGCTGCCACGTGGTAAGCCATCTCAGCGGTAGTGACCGGCAGGGTGCTGTCGTGACCTTGCAGAACCATGCCGAGGGAGTCGCCCACCAGCAGCACTTCAACGCCAGCCTCGTTGCAGGCATGGGCGAAGGTTGCGTCATAGCAGGTCAGCATGGTGATTTTTTCACCTTTTTGCTTGATACCTTGCAGGGTGGTCAGGGTGATGGCTGGCATGAAAAGTTCCTCATTCAGGCGCTGTGAAAACTACTGCGAGTAACGCGCGTGATTCTTCGTTAAATACAGGCGCACGGTCTGTTGTCGTGCTTTTAAGGCCTGGATTGCGCCCTTCAACGCCGTGTTGGCGGCAGCGGGACGCCTATAGTCGTGAGGAGAACTCTGGAAGTCAATTGCGTGTGTTACCGCATTGTTACGCGTGGGGTGTTACCGGGGTAACTGATGCGTTTCAGCAGGATGGCCGTCAATCTTGAGCCTGATCCCAAACACTGTGGGAGCGGGCTTGCCCGCGATAGCGACTTTACATTCAACATCAATGTTGACTGGTAGTCCGCCATCGCGGGCAAGCCCGCTCCCACAGGGATTTTTGTCAATTTTGGGGGAGACGTTCCAAGCCGACGAACGGGCAGGCGGCAAGTAAGTCGCTCAGCGTGCGACCATCGGCCAGCCGCAAGTCCTCAGGTGCCAGTTCGGCCAGCGGATACAGAACGAAAGCCCGTTCCTGCAGATGATAGTGGGGGACTTTGAGGCGGGGCTCGTCGATTAGCCGGTCACCGAACAACACAATATCGAGATCAAGCGTACGTGGCCCCCAGCGTTGAAGGCGCTCACGGCCCTGTTCGTTCTCGATGGCTTGCAGTGCATCAAGCAGCTCCAGCGGAGCAAGCGTGCTGTCGAGCGCGGCGACCGCGTTGGTGTAGCGCGGTTGGCCGGGCAGCAGTGAGTCGCTTTGATAAAACGCGGATACCTCGACCAGTTCGGTCTGCGGCAAGCGGCTCAGCGCCTCGACGGCGCTGCGCAATTGTTCGGCGGGGTCAGCCAGATTGCTGCCCATGCCGATGTAGATGCGTTCCATGGATTACTCGCCCGTAGCACTCGGTGCGCCGGCGGCGCGTTTGCGCTTGGCGCCACCACTGCGACGACGTTTGCGTGGCGCGCCAGTGCCGTCTTCCTTGCCGCTGAGGTCGCGGATCATGTCGCGGCGCTCGCTGTCGTTGGCGTCCTGATAATCCGTCCACCATTCGCCCAGGCCATCGGTCTGCTCGCCCGCGCTTTCACGCAGCAGCAGGAAGTCGTAACCGGCGCGGAACCGTGGGTTGTCCAGCAACAGGTCGGCACGCTTGCCGCTGCGGCGTGGCAGACGCTCCTGCATGTCCCAGATCTCGCGGATCGGCATGGTGAAGCGTTTTGGGATCGCAATGCGCTGGCATTGTTCGGCAATCAGTTCATGCGCCGCTTCCTGCATCGCTGGAATCGGCGGCATGCCGCGTTCTTGCAGACGCAGTACGCGAGCTGGCAAGGCCGGCCAGAGCAGCGCGGCGAACAGGAACGCCGGGGTCACCGGTTTGTTCTGCTTAATCCGCAAGTCAGTGTTGATCAGGGCTTCGCTGATCAGGGTATGGGTATACGTCGGGTTGTATTCAAGCGCCTCGGCACTGGCCGGGAACAGCGGATCGAACAACTGCAGGTCGACCAGCATCTCGAAGGTGTCGGCGGCATGGCCGGAGAGGAACAGCTTGAGCACTTCCTCGAACAAGCGTGCCGACGGGATCTCGCGCAGCATCGGTGCCAGTTCGCGGATCGGCAGGGCGCTGTGCTTTTCGATACCGAAATTCAGCTTGGCAGCAAAACGCACGGCCCGCAGCATCCGTACCGGGTCTTCCTGGTAACGTTGTTGCGGATCGCCGATCAGCCGGATCAAATGATTGCGGATGTCGTGGACGCCGTTGGCGTAATCGAGAATGCGCTCGCTGACCGGGTCGTAATACAGGGCGTTGATGGTGAAGTCGCGACGTTGCGCGTCTTCTTCCAGCGTGCCGTAGACGTTATCACGCAGGATGCGCCCGCTCTCGTTGCGAGAAGACTGGTTGCTGTCTTCCTCTTCATCGTTTTGCGGGTGATTGGCGCGGAAGGTCGCGACTTCAATGATTTCGCGACCAAAGTGGATGTGCACCAACTTGAAGCGGCGACCGATGATCCGCGCGTTGCGGAACTCGGCCCGAACCTGTTCAGGTGTGGCGCTGGTGGCGACGTCGAAATCTTTTGGCGTGATGCCCAGCAGCATGTCGCGCACGCAACCGCCGACCAGGTAGGCCTGATAACCGGCGTTCTGCAGGCGTTCGACGATGTTCACCGCATAACGGCTGAATTGCGCCTTTTGCAGCGAATGTTGGCCGCTGTTGAGCACTTCAGGCGTACTGCGAATGTGTTGCGTATGACGCTTGGGAGAACGGAATGACTGGAACAGCTTCTTCAGCATGGGATGCACTGTTTGAAGGAATGTTCGGCCATAACGAAGAATGACCGCATGATGGGCGGGGATTCTAGCATTTAGTCGGGGGATGGTGTAGGACACAGCAGATATGAGCTGTGAGTCGCAAGCTGTAGGAGCGAGCTTGCTCGCGAAAAACCCACTGGAAGCGCAGGGCATCTGGTTTTACGCATTATCGTTCACGTCTTTCGCGAGCAAGCTCGCTCCTACAGATAAGCAGGTTTTGCGAACCGCAGAAACTACAAGGGGAGCCGAAGCTCCCCAAGAAGTAGTTGCATGCTCTATTTTTGTTATTGGTTTCGGGCTTTTTGTTTTTGTTAAGTGCCCACGTCATGAAGCTTATCCTTCATGACCCTCCCAATCGGGAGCCAAGAGCAAACGGATTGCTTTGGTCGCTGTGCTGCAGTGATCTTGCGATCCAACCAGTTCAGGCTCTGTCTTAAGACAGTTTTTTGTTGTTCTCGGCCTGGTCGTGGGGCAAGCCCCAAATACAACGCCTCTCCAAAAGAATCAGTTAGCTGCGCCTCTCGCCGTCTTGTTTTTATTGTGCGTGAGTCGATACGTCTTATTTTTATTGTCTTGTACATTGCTTGTTATTGTTCTTGTACCAAACATATAGCAGGGTGCGTGCCAACTTTTGCAAAGCCCAGTAAAACAAGGGGTTAGCTGACTTGATGGCTTTGCTGGGGGCCAAAAAAAGCCGGGGCTTCGTTACCGTAAGCCCCGGCTTCTGTTACGTGAAAAAGCTGAGGTAACAGTTTTTTCACAATGTCACGTGTTACCCACGGATCAGACAGGCGCGGTTCAGCTCTCGCTGGCCACCCCGGTCTTGCGCCGCGGAATGCCCAGGCGTTGACGGCGTTCCCACAGGCATTTGCGACTGACCCCGAGTTTGCGTGCGAGCTCGGTTTCGGTCATGTGGTCCTGATGTTCGAGTACGAAGTGCTGGAAGTAGTCTTCCAGCGACAGGTCTTCGGTCGGTTCATGGCTGGTGTTACCGGCATTGGTGCCCTGTTGCGGCGCCAGGCCGATAAAGTCGTCGTCTTCCAGATCGCTCAATTCGATGTCGATACCCAGCAGCTCGGCGGAAATCTCCGGGCTCTCGCACAGGATGACGGCGCGCTCGACGGCGTTCTCCAGCTCACGAACGTTCCCCGGCCAGGAGTAATGACGAATCGCCTGCTCGGCATCCGGGGCAAATTTCAGGTCCGTGCGGTTCACCCGTGCGCTTTGTCGCGCCAGGAAGGCGTTGGCAATTTCGTTGACGTCGGCGCCACGCTCGCGCAGGGCCGGCAGTTTCAGGGCGATCACGTGGAGACGGTAATAAAGGTCTTCACGGAACTGGCCGATCTTCGCCAGGCTCTTGAGGTCCCGGTGAGTGGCGGCAATCAGGCGTACATCGACTTTCTGCGACTGGACCGAGCCGACCCGGCGAATTTCACCTTCCTGCAACACGCGCAGCAGGCGAGCCTGAGCTTCCAGTGGCAGTTCGCCGATTTCGTCGAGGAACAAGGTGCCGCCGTCCGCAGCTTCCACCAGACCGGCACGCCCGGCGCTGGCGCCCGTGAACGCGCCCTTTTCGTGGCCGAACAGTTCGGACTCGATCAGGCTTTCCGGAATGGCCGCACAGTTCACCGAAATCATCGGCGCCTTGGCGCGTTTGGACAGGTTGTGCAGGGCGCGCGCCACCAGCTCTTTACCGGTGCCGGACTCGCCCTGGATCAGGACATTGGAATCGGTAGGTGCGACTTTGCGGATCTTGCTGTACAGGTCCTGCATCGGAGGGCAGGAGCCGATGATGCCGATTTCGCCGTTGCTGTTATCGACACCCGGTTTCGCCGCGCCATTGGCCGCTTTGCCAGTGAGCGGTTCACCGCTGGCTTGCACCGATTGCCGGTCACGCAGGATTCGCGCGACGGCCTGGAGCATTTCGTCGTGATCGAAAGGCTTGGCGATGTAATCCACCGCGCCCATCTTCATGGAGTCGACGGCAGAACGCAGGCTGGCGTAGCTGGTCATGATCAGCACCGGCGTGCCCTGGCCGAGCTTGATCAGCTCGGTACCCGGTGCGCCTGGCAGGCGCAGGTCGCTGACGATCAGGTCGAACGTGGGAATAGTGAAGCGTTCTTGTGCTTCCTGCACTGAACCGGCTTCGCTGACCTGGTACTGGTTACGTTCCAGCAGGCGGCGCAAGGCGGAGCGGATAATTGTTTCGTCTTCGACGATCAAAATGTGCGGCATTGATTCGATACTCTCGACGGTCTCAGTTCACAGCGGACGTCGCTTCGACATGACGCGGCAAGGTCACCCGGATACGGGTGCCGCGTTGGCTTTGAACATCAGCCGGGCTGTCGATGGTGATTTGTCCATAATGCTCTTCAACGATGGAATAGACCAGTGCAAGGCCCAGACCGGTGCCTTCGCCAGGGTCCTTGGTGGTAAAGAAAGGTTCGAACAACCTATCCATGATGTTCTTCGGAATGCCACTGCCTTCGTCTTCCACGATCAGGTCGACGGTGTGTTCTCCGGCTTCGCTTTTGACGCGCACGGCGCTGCCGGGAGGCGAGGCGTCACGGGCGTTTGAGAGCAGGTTGATCAACACTTGGGCGAGGCGCTGCGGATCGCCTTCGACCCAGTGATCAGGGTCGCACAGGTTGTAGAACTGTACTTCGAAATTGCGTCGGTTCAGGGCAAGCAGGCCGATGGCATCCTGGGCCACTTCCGCCAGACAGACGGGCTCATCACTGTGCTGATGACTGCCCGCGTGGGCGAAACTCATCAGCGATTGAACGATGCGTGACACGCGTTTGGTCTGCTCGAGGATCTGCCCGCTGATTTCCTTCAGTTCGCTGTCTTCTTCGCGCTCTTCGCGCAGGTTTTGCGCGAGGCAGGCGATGCCAGTGATCGGGTTGCCGATTTCATGGGCTACGCCGGCGGCCAGTCGGCCAATGCTGGCCAGACGCTCGGAGTGCACCAGTTTGTCTTCGAGCATCTGCGTTTCGGTCAGGTCTTCCACCAGTAACACCAAACCGCTGTTGCCCGGTGCGAGCGGCTCATCGATCGCGGCTTTGTGCAGGTTCAGCCAGCGGGTCTGGCCATCGAGGGCCAGGTGCTGTTTGTGCAGGTGTTCGTCCGGCAGGTTGATGAAACCTTGCAACAGTTCTTTCCACGGATCGGCAATGGTGCTCAGGCGCGAGCCGACCACGCGTTGCGCGGCGATTCCGGTCAATTCCTCCATGGCTTTATTCCACATGAGGATTTCCTGGTCCTTGGCCAGCGAGCAGACGCCCATCGGCAATTCCTGCAAGGTCTGGCGGTGATAGCGGCGCAGGGCGTCAAGTTCGGCAGCCAATCCAGTGAGGCGTGAGTGGTAATCCTCAAGGCGACTTTCGATGAAGTGAATATCTTCAGTCACGTAGTTTTCGCCGCCGGCCTTATAAGGCAGGAACGTCTCGACCATGTCCTGGGCCACGCTCGGCCCCATCAGGCCGGAGAGGTTGGCTTCGATCCGGTCGCGCAAACGGCGCAAGGCGTAAGGCCGGCGCTCGTCGAATGGCAGATAAAGATCGCGCAAGGCCTGTTCGACTTCTTTTTGAGCCGCCTTGGCGCCCAAAGGTTTAGCCAGTTGGGTGGCGAATTCCTGAGGCGATGCCGCGTGCAATTCGCGGCGTTGCGGGCGACGCACGTTATCCACTGCGCAGGCTTCGGCGGCGCTGGCCTCTTCGGTGCTGGCATTGGTGAACAGCGAGATCAAGGTGAACATCAGCACGTTGGCGGCCAGCGACGCGATCGCCGCCATGTGCCAACTGGTGTCGTCCAGCACGTAGATCATGTTCAGCAGTGGAATGTAGAAGCCCTGCAGATTGCTCACCAGCGGCAGCAGCATGGTCACCAGCCACACCAGAATCCCTGCCAGCAAACCGGCGATGAAGCCGCGGCGGTTGGCGGTCGGCCAATACAGGACAGACAACACGCCGGGCAAGAATTGCAGGGTGGCGACGAAGGCGACGATGCCCAGGTTGGCCAAATCCTGTTCCGCGCCCAGCAGCAGATAGAAGCCGTAACCGGCCATGATGATCGCGACGATCAGCGCCCGACGGGTCCACTTCAACCAGCGGTAGATGTTGCCTTCAGCCGGTGGTTGATAAAGCGGCAGCACCAAATGGTTCAGCGCCATGCCGGACAATGCCAGGGTGGTCACGATGATCAGACCGCTGGCTGCCGACAATCCACCGACATAGGCCAATAGCGCCAGGGCTTTGTTGTTGGCGGCGATGCCAATGCCCAGCGTGAAATATTCCGGATTGGTGGTGGCACCCAGCTTCAGGCCTGCCCAGAGAATCAGCGGTACCGCCAGGCTCATCAGCAGCAGGAACAGCGGCAAGCCCCAGCTTGCGCTGACCAGCGAGCGCGGGTTGAGGTTTTCGGTGAACGTCATGTGGTACATGTGCGGCATCACGATCGCGGAAGCGAAGAACACCAGCAACAGCGTGCGCCACGGGCCTTCCTGCAACGGTGTGTGCAGGGCGGCGAGGGCGGTCTGGTTTTGCAACAGCCAGAGTTCCAGCTGTTGCGGGCCGTCGAACACGCCATACAGGGCATACAGGCCGACGCCGCCGATGGCGATCAGTTTGATCACCGACTCGAAGGCAATCGCGAACACCAGGCCTTCGTGTTTCTCGCGGGTAGCGATGTGGCGGGAACCGAAGAAAATCGTGAACAGCGTAATCAGCGCGCAGAAGCTCAAGGCCACGCGATGCTGCACGGGCTCACGGGTGAGAATGCCGATGGAGTCGGCTACGGCTTGAATCTGCAGAGCCAGCAACGGCAGTACGCCGATCAGCATGAAGATCGTGGTCAGTGCGCCGGCCCAGGTGCTGCGGAACCGAAACGCGAACAGGTCAGCCAGGGACGACAGTTGATACGTACGGGTGATCTTCAGAATCGGATACAGCAACACCGGCGCCAGCAGAAATGCCCCGGACACCCCGAGGTAGCTGGACAGGAAGCCATAGCCATATTGATAGGCCAGCCCCACCGTGCCGTAAAACGCCCAGGCACTGGCGTAAACACCCAGCGACAGAGTGTATGTCAGGGGGTGGCGAATGATCGCCCGGGGGATCATGCCCCGTTCACTGATCCAGGCTACGCCGAACAGCACCGCGAGGTACGCGGCGCTGATCAGGATCATCTGGGTCAGGCTAAAGCTCATCGGCATCTTTTTGGCTCTGCAGGATGAAGGTCACGACGATCAGAATCAGCCAGAGCAGATAAGGGCGATACCAGGCGCCAGTGGCGTCGATCCACCAATCCATGATGGCCGGGGAGAACAGGTAAATCCCCACTACCAGGAGCAGGACCAAGCGATAGATGTACATCCCGGCCTCTCTTTTTTATGCGCGTGCCCGAAAACGTGCGGCGATGGTAACGGATGGGCGCGCGACTGCAAGCATGATCACTGCAGTTGCGCTTCGGGCAGGTTCAGTGTGCGCGGGATCAGCAGCGCATCCCAGTGAGCAATGCCCCAGTTCAGCACTTCCTGTGGCATCGCGTAAGCCAGTTCGGTGCCCGGATTCTGCCCGAGCGCGCGCAATGCGCGCAGCAGCAAAGGCGTGGCCTGGTCTTCGGTCAGCGGCGGCGAACGGTAGGATTTACCGAGCTTATTGCCATCGGGCTGGGTAATCAGCGGGATGTGCAAATATCGCGGTTGCGGCAGGCCGAGCAATTCTTGCAGGTAGAGCTGGCGCGGCGTGGAGTCGAGCAAATCGGCGCCACGGACAATGTCGGTGATGCCTTGCCAGGCATCGTCCAGCACCACCGCCAATTGATAGGCGTAGAGCCCGTCGCGGCGGCGAATCACGAAATCGCCGACTTCCCGGCCGAGGTGCTGGCGGAATTCGCCTTGCACGCGGTCGATGAAGTGGTATTCCAGCTCAGGCACCCGCAGACGAATCGCCGCGTGTTCAGTGCCATGGCCGGCATTGCGGCACAGCCCCGGATAAATGCCGTGATAGGGCTCAAGCTGTTTGCGCGAACAGGTGCAGGCGTAGGCCAGGCCATGGTTGAACAGGCGATTGAGGATTTCAGCGTAGGCAGCGTGCCGGTCGCTCTGGCGAACCATCTCGCCGTCCCACTCGAAGCCATAGCTTTCCAGCGCCTTGAGAATAGCCGCCTGAGCGCCGGGCTCTTCCCGTGGCGGGTCGAGATCTTCCATGCGCACCAACCAACGACCGCCCACGGCGCGCGCGTCGAGGTACGAGGCCAGCGCTGCGACCAGCGAACCGAAATGCAGATGTCCACTGGGCGTGGGGGCGAAGCGCCCGATGTAGGTGGGGGAGGCGGTGGTGGTCATGAAGGCAATGTTACTTTTTCCAGGCTTGCGCCAAACAACCTGTAGGAGCGAGCTTGCTCGCGAAGGTCGTCAACGATAACGCTGCAAGCCTGTTACCCCGCGGCGTTCTCAGGTTCATCGCGAGCAAGCTCGCTCCTACAGTGATGACGATTTTATAGACGCAACAGGTATCAGCAAATGTCAGAAACAAAAACGGAGCGTTTGCACGCTCCGTTCTTCGTTCAAGTCGATGTTACTTGCCGACTTGTTTTTCCTTGATTTCCGCCAGGGTCTTGCAGTCAACGCACATGTCGGCGGTAGGGCGGGCTTCGAGACGCTTGACCCCGATTTCGACGCCGCACGACTCGCACCAGCCATATTCTTCGTCTTCGATCAACTGCAGCGTCTTGTCGATTTTCTTGATCAACTTGCGTTCGCGATCGCGGGCACGCAGCTCGAGGCTGAATTCTTCTTCCTGGCTGGCACGGTCTGCCGGGTCCGGGAAGTTGGCCGCTTCGTCTTTCATGTGATCAACCGTACGGTCGACTTCCTGCATCAAGTCCTGTTTCCACTTGTTCAGGATCTTGGTGAAGTGAGCGCGCATGGGCTTGCCCATGTACTCCTCGCCCTTTACTTCTTTATAGGGTTCGAAGCCGCTGATCGCCTGGTTTTGCTGCTTTGCTTGGGTGGACATGAAATAGACCGCCTCTACTCTTGTAATCCATTGCGCAGGATTGCTCCATCACCGACACCTGCCGGCCCTGCGGCTGCAAGCGGGCGAACTTACCAGATCAAATCGGAGCGCGCTACTCCCGGATGTCGAGGTAGTGGCCCGAGGGGCTTGCAAATGATTGCAAAGCCTTGTCTGGTGGTGATGGAGACCTGATCAATTAATGATTTTAGTCAAACCTGGAGCACTCGCTTGAGTCGTTTGTGGTCAGGGTTATAACGGCTCTGACCGCTTTAGGTTCTCGCTCGTTCCTGCGCTTGGGTAGAATCGGTTTTTTTCTCCTGTTGAAGGAAGACCCATGGCCCAGCCCTACAGTGCCCGCAGTCGCGCGATCGAACCTTTTCATGTCATGGCATTGCTGGCGCGGGCCAATGAGTTGCAAGCGGCGGGTCACGACGTGATCCACCTGGAAATCGGCGAACCGGACTTCACCACCGCCGAGCCCATCATCCAGGCCGGCCAGGCCGCGCTGACGGCGGGCAAGACCCGCTACACCGCTGCGCGTGGCATTCCCGAGTTGCGTGAAGCCATTTCGGGCTTTTATCAGCAGCGTTATGGGTTGAACATCGATCCGCAGCGAATCCTCATCACGCCTGGCGGTTCTGGCGCGCTGCTGCTGGCCAGCGCCTTGCTGGTCGATCCCGGCAAGCATTGGCTGCTGGCGGACCCGGGTTACCCCTGCAATCGTCACTTCTTGCGGCTGGTCGAAGGCGCGGCGCAGCTTGTTCCTGTCGGTCCGGATGTGCGTTATCAGCTGACCCCGGACCTGGTGGCCCGCCATTGGGATCACGACAGTGTCGGCGCCCTGGTGGCGTCGCCAGCGAATCCGACCGGGACAATTCTGACCCGCGACGAATTGGCCGCACTGTCTGCCGCCATCAAGGCGCGCCACGGCCATTTGGTGGTGGACGAGATCTATCACGGCCTGACGTACGGCACCGATGCGGCCAGCGTGCTGGAAGTCGACGACAGCGCTTTTGTACTCAATAGCTTCTCTAAATATTTCGGCATGACCGGGTGGCGGCTCGGTTGGCTCGTGGCGCCGGAGGCGGCGGTTGGCGAGTTGGAAAAACTGGCCCAGAACCTCTATATCAGCGCCCCGAGCATGGCTCAGCACGCTGCGTTGGCCTGTTTCGAACCCGCGACGATCAGCATTCTGGAAGAGCGTCGCGCCGAGTTTGGGCGTCGTCGGGATTTCCTGTTGCCCGCTCTGCGTGAGCTGGGTTTCAACATCGCGGTGGAGCCGGAAGGCGCGTTCTATTTGTACGCCGATATCAGCCAGTTCGGCGGCGATGCCTTCGCATTCTGCCGACATTTCCTCGAAACCGAGCATGTGGCGATTACCCCGGGCCTGGACTTCGGTCGTTATCAGGCCGGGCACCATGTGCGCTTTGCCTATACCCAAAGCCTTCCGCGTTTGCAGGAAGCCGTGGAGAGAATTGCTCGCGGCTTGAAGAGCTGGCAAGGCTGATGCGCTTTCATCCTCCTCTCGAAGAAGGTCGTCTGATTCGACGTTACAAGCGTTTTCTCGCCGATATCGAAACCGTTAGCGGCGAGTTGCTGACCATTCATTGCCCCAACACCGGCTCGATGCTCAATTGCCAGGTCGAGGGCGGGCAGGTCTGGTTCAGTCGCTCCGATGACCCTAAGCGCAAGTTGCCCGGCACTTGGGAAATCGGCGAAACCCCTCAAGGACGGCTGTTTTGCGTGAATACCGGACGTGCCAACGGCTTGATCGAAGAGGCACTGCGCGGCGGCGTCATCACTGAGCTGAACGGCTTTACCGGGCTGAAACGCGAAGTGGCTTACGGTCAGGAAAACAGCCGCATTGATTTCCGTCTCGATTACTCGGGCGGGCCGGCGTATGTGGAAGTCAAAAGCGTGACCCTGGGCTTCGACGCTTCCTCGGTGGCGGCGTTTCCCGACGCCGTCACCCAGCGGGGGGCCAAGCATTTGCGGGAACTGGCCCATTTGGCCCGGGACGGAATTCGCGCCGTGCAGTTGTATTGCGTAAACCTCACCGGCATCGACGCAGTGCGTCCCGCAGAGGAAATCGATTCAGCCTACGCGGCAGCCTTGCGTGAGGCGGTGGCGTGCGGAATTGAAGTGCTGGCCTATGGTGTGCGTTTGAGCCACGAAGAAATGGTGGTCGATCGGCGTCTTGAGGTGTTGATTTAAAGGTTGATCCAGATTCCTTGCTCGTCCTCGTGGCAAGGAACGCTGGTCAGCGATTGCCCGGCGCACGGGCCGGCGACGCATTCGCCGTCCTCGATCAGAAACAATGCGCCGTGGGTCGCGCACTGGATCAGGCTGTTGCTGGGGTCAAGAAACCGGTCGGGCGTCCACTCCAGCCCGACACCCCGGTGCGGGCAGCGGTTGAGATAGAGATAGACCTGACCGCCCCGGCGCACGGCCAACAGCTTTTGTCCGTCGATGTCGAAACCGCGACTGCTGTCGTCAGCCAATTCGGCACCGGTACAAAGCAACTTCATGTCTATCCTCAAGTTCCGTGGCTCGTGGGTCCGAGCTTGACGTTTAAATGCAAACAATTATCAAATGGCCGCCCTGCCCGTCGGGCGCAGGTGTCAGAAGCCAAGGATACGTGGCCTGAGATCTCGATGCCCGGGAAACCTTTAAGGAAGCTGTTTATGCGCCTGAGTACCCGCATTGCTACGCTCTGTGTCGGACTCTTCGTCAGCCATCAAGCCGCCGCGGCCGACGGCTTCTATCCCGGCAATGCCGCCCAATGACCATTCTGGTTAAACCTCGCGCGTTGTTCATGGGCCTGAGCCTGTTGTGTCTGGTGGCGACCTGGTTGTCGTTGGCGCTGGGGCCGGTCAGCCTGCCGTTGCTCGACACCTTGCGTGCAGCGTTGCGCATGGTTGGCCTGCCCATTGCGCCCGATGGGCTGGAGCAGGCTGAACTGATCCTCGGGCAAATTCGCTTGCCGCGAACCTTGCTGGGTTTGGCGGTTGGCGGTGTGCTGGCGTTGTCTGGCGTCGCGATGCAGGGGTTGTTTCGTAATCCGCTGGCCGATCCGGGGCTGGTGGGTGTCTCCAGCGGCGCGGCATTGGGGGCGGCGATAGCGATTGTCGGCGGCTCGGTGTTTGGCGGCTTGCCTGAATCGTTCGGACCTTATCTATTGTCGGTGTGCGCGTTTCTCGGCGGGCTGGGTGTAACGGCATTGGTGTATCGATTGGGACGGCGCAATGGCCAGACGAACGTCGCGACCATGTTGTTGGCGGGTATCGCGTTGACGGCTTTAGCCGGTTCGGCGGTCGGACTGTTCACCTACCTGGCGGATGACGCGACCCTTCGCACGCTGACATTCTGGAACCTGGGCAGCCTTAACGGCGCCAGCTATTCGCGGTTGTGGCCGCTGCTGCTGGTGACCGTCGGTGTGGCGCTGTGGTTGCCGCGCCGGGCCAGGGCCTTGAACGCCTTGTTGTTGGGCGAATCGGAGGCCGGTCACCTGGGTGTCGACGTTGAAGGGCTCAAGCGCGAATTGGTGTTCTGCACGGCGCTGGGCGTCGGCGCTGCGGTGGCGGCGGCGGGCATGATCGGCTTTGTCGGACTGGTGGTGCCTCATTTGGTGCGATTGCTTGCGGGGCCTGATCATCGGGTGTTGTTGCCGGCGTCGGTGTTGGCCGGGGCCAGCCTCTTATTGTTCGCCGATCTGGTCGCGCGCCTGGCGCTGGCACCGGCAGAGTTGCCGATCGGGATTGTCACGGCGTTTATCGGAGCACCGTTCTTCCTGTTTTTGTTGCTACGGAGGCGCGCCTGATGTTGCGCACGCAGAATCTGCAAGTCCGTCGGGGCACAAAGACCGTTCTGACGGGCATCACGCTTGAGCTGAAACCGGGCGAAGTCCTTGGCGTATTGGGCCCCAACGGCGCCGGCAAAAGCACTTTGCTGGGGGCCTTGTGTGGAGAGCTGAAGGCTGATTACGGCGACGTTTGGCTCGATGAGCGCGAGTTGCGTCGTTGGGCCGGGACAGATCGGGCCCAGCGATTGGCCGTGTTGCCACAGGTATCGACGCTGGACTTCGCGTTTCGCGTTGAAGAAGTGGTGGGCATGGGCCGTTTGCCTTATCAAAGTGGCCTAGCCCGCGATGACGAAATCGTCGCGGCGGCATTGCATGCTGCCGATGCCGGACACTTGAGTGGTCGCAGTTACCTGGCCTTGTCGGGTGGCGAACGTCAGCGGGTGCATCTGGCGCGAGTGCTCGCGCAGTTGTGGCCGGGTGAGGCGGGGCAGACGTTGTTGCTCGATGAGCCGACATCGATGCTCGACCCGCTGCATCAGCACATCACCTTGCAGGCCGTGCGCGAGTTCGCCGATCGTGGCGCGGCGGTGCTGGTGATCCTGCATGATCTGAACCTGGCGGCGCGCTATTGTGATCGCCTGTTGCTGCTCGAAGGTGGGCGTCCGGTGGCGCTCGATACGCCGGAGCAGGTGTTGCGCCCGGAACCGCTCAAAGCGGTGTTCGGGCTGGAAGTGCTGGTACAGCAGCACCCGGAGCGTGGGCATCCGCTGATCATCGCCCGCTGAGTTTTTAAGGGGGAGCCCATGCGTGGGATTTTGATGCTGGTCTTGCTGTTGTTGAGTGCCTGCCAGCACTTGTCGGCACCGCCACCGGTGCTAGGCCAGATTCTGGACTTGCGCAGCGGGCAGACCCTGACGGCACAGGAACTGGTTGACCGGTTGGCCCTGCCTTCGCGGCTGATCGTGGGTGAGCAGCATGACAATCGTGATCACCATGAATTGCAATTGTGGTTGTTGAAATCATTGGGTGAGCGGCGACCTCAAGGCAGTCTGCTGCTGGAGATGCTCACGCCGGATCAACAACCGCGCGTCGATGAGGTTCGTCACGCCTCGACGCCACCGGTGGATCTGACCGGTGCATTAGCCTGGCAACCGGGTTGGGACTGGGATTTGTACGGGCCGATCATGCGTTTCGCGTTGACCCAACCCTACCCGCTGCTGGCGGCCAACCTCGACACCCTTGAAGTCCGTGCCGTCTACGCCAAGCCGCCAGCGCTGAGCGGCTCGCGCTCTAACGCCTCTTCCGTCAGGGACGAATTGCTCGAGCAAGTCAGTGAGTCCCATTGCGGTCTACTGCCCCAATCACAGATGCCATCGATGCTGGCGGTCCAGCAGCAGCGTGATCGGCGTATGGCCGAGCGTCTGCTCGCGGCCCCCATGCCGTCATTGCTGTTTGCCGGTGCATACCATGCGCGAAAGGATCTCGGCGTGCCGATCCATGTGCTGGATCTGGGAAGGTCGCAAGCGCCGACCGTGTTGATGCTGGCGCAGCAGGGCAGTGAGGTCTCGGCAGCCATGGCCGATTACGTTTGGTACACGCCTGCCACGCCGGTGCAGGATTACTGTGCGCAGATGCGCAAGCAGTTCGGCAAGTAAGTCGATGACTTTTCCACAGGCAAAAAAAGACCCGGCAAGAGCCGGGTCAAATAACCGTGATTAGCCTGATGAGGAGATATCTGAGAGTCCGAACCAAGGGCTTTTCAAATATCGACCAGTCTCGCGACCAGTTGTGCTAATCATAGCGATTCTCATTATCAAGTCAACTGATGATTTTCCGTTTATTTGAAGTGCGCCGTGAATTCGCTGCAGAAGCGGTAATTATTGGGCCAGGCCCTGTGGTTGCGCGTAACAACCGCGTGATTTGTTTGTTCAGCAGGTTTCGTTTAATTCTTGTGGCGTGACGAGATAGCTTCCAACTGTTTGTTCAAGGCTTCCTTGCGCTCGGCGGGGATGTCGTTCCAATGCACATCCATCAGCGCGCCTTCGATCGCATACAACAACACCTTGGACGCTCGAAACCCGCGCGTGCGCACGGCCCGATAAGCATCCACCGCCCCCAGGCGACGCAAGTCCGAAGCGCTGTGGATGCCCACGGCATGCAGCCACTGCGCCGACGTCTTGCCAAGATTCTTCAGGTGCTGCAATTCATCATTCATCAAGCCTCCTTGCGACGGCCGAACGGAGCGTGGGCGAGCTTCTCAGGAGTGTAGCCATCAGTAGGAAAAGCGTGATTGTTTGGTCGGTTTCGACGCAAACGCTTCTAAGAGGCAACGCCTTAATGCGTCGGTAAAGTTCACGAACAGGGTAGGAACAGGGGGCAGGAAAACAGCTTTCGGGTGAAAAGTGCGCAGAGTCCAGCGCGGAGCGGGGGCGCCGGACTTGTCAGTTACAGGTCGCTTTTAGCGGGTGCGATAACGCAGGCGTGTTCCGAAATTCATCGACATCAGAATCTCGTCGGCACTCAGCTCTGGCGGAAAGTAGGCGCCGGAGATCTGCGCGTGAGCCAGGCTTGCGCCTTCCAGAGTCGAGCGACTGAAGTCGATGCCGCGCAAATCGGCGGAGCGGAAATACGCATCGGTAAAGTCAACGCCATCAGCGTTCAGCTCGCGAAGGTCCAGCCCCCGGAAATCGCCACCGACCATGTCGATAGACCCCTCCAAAGGACGTTCCTTGTTAAAGCCTGAGATGTCGTCTTTGTGCAACAAGGCATAAAGCGGGGTGTCGAGAAGTTTCGGCTGGCTCATGTCACATCACCTGTTGGTTTTATGACGCCAGTATAGTGCCACTATTTGACAGGCGTGAAGCCGGCTAAGGCTTCACGCCTGAAATACTTTCTTAGAGGCCTGGCAGACGTTGGCGGATCTGTGCAACGACAGTGTCGAGGGTTCCGCTTTCATTGGTCTGCACGCGTTTGCTGCAGAGGATCTCTGCTGGCGTCAGGGCTTCACGATTCGCTTGCTGGGCCTTGATAACGGCCAGGTTGGCGTCGGACGGGTCCTTTTTGTCTGCCTGACGCAGGGCCAGCCAAGACTCGATCACCGCTTGCGGTGCATCGCAATCAAGGATCAGGAACGGTGCGCCGGTGGCCTCGGCAATTTTCGCTGCGCCGTCGCGTTGTTCGCGTTTGAGGTAGGTAGCATCGACGACTACCGGAAAGCCCGCGCGCAGTATCACGGCGGCGATTTCATGCAGGCGGGTGTAGGTCGCGGCGCTGGCGTCGGCACTGTAAATGCCGGCCTGCGGGTCGTTCGGGACGGTTTGCTCGCCGAACAGACGTTTGCGTTCTACGTCGGAGCGCAGGCGGATGGCGCCCAAAGCTTCTACCAGGCGCATGGCAACGTGGCTCTTGCCAACGGCGGAAACACCGTGGGTGATGGCCATGAAGCGCGAAGGAATGGTGCTGTAGCTTTCTGCCAGGTTGGCGTAGTTGCGGTACTGGCGCAGGGTCGTGGCGCGCTGCACCGGGTCGGCTTCGGCGGGCATGCTGAACAGGCTGACTTTGGCGCGAACCAGTGCGCGATAGGCTTTATAGAAGTTCAGCAGCTCAAGACCCTGGTAATCACCGGTCAACTCCAGGTATTGGCTGATGAAGCGACGCGCCAGGCTTTTCAGACCACGGTCTTCCAGGTCCATCGCCAGGAAACCGGTGTCGGCATAAACATCGGTGAATCGGAACGGCTCGTTGAACTCGATGCAGTCGAAGATCACGACTTTGCCATCGATCACGGTGGCGTTGCCCAAATGGATGTCGCCGTGGCATTCACGGATGAAGCCGTCAGCCTTGCGTTGGGCGAACAGCGGCTTGAGGCGATCGAAGCTGCTTTCGGCCCAGGCTTGCAGCGCATCGAGTTGCAGCAGATCGGCCTTGTCGCTGAGGAATGGGCGGATCTGTTCGAAGTTCTGGCGGACCGGTGCCATCACGCTGTCCGGGGTGCCGGCTTCGTGATCGGCCGGCACTTTCGGTGCAGTGAGGTGGAACTGGGCAATCTGTGCGGCCATCTCGTCGATGTGCGCGGTGGTCAATTCGCCGTTGGCCTGCAGGGTGCTCAGCAGCTGGCTCTGTGGGAATTGACGCATTTTCAGGGCGTAATCGACGACCGGGCCATCGCCGCCCAATTGCGGTGCTTCGGCGCTGCCGGTGATCGGCAACACTTCCAGGTACAAATCATCGGTCAGACGCTGGTTCAGACGCAGCTCCTCACCGCAGAAATGCTTGCGAGCGTCGAGGCCGGTGAAGTCGAGAAAGCCGAAATTGACGGGCTTCTTCACTTTATAAGCAAAGGGGCCTGTGAGGATGACCCAGGAGATATGGGTCTCGATGACCTGGAACCCGTCCACAGGATGCGGGTAGAGGGCAGGGTTTTGCAGGGCAGCGATCAGTGACTGGCTCACAGGCGATCCTTCAGTGTCTGGGAAAATTCAAGGTTGCCATTATGGCTGCAAGTCCGTCCGACGCAAACCTTGGAGGGCTCCTGTTGAGTCTGAATAAAGTGCGTATAATCCGCCGCCATGACTCGTACTCGATCCCCACGCACTCCCAAAAAACCACCTTCCAAGGGCCTGCGCCCCTGGCTGGGCTGGGCCCTTAAACTCAGTCTGGTCGGCCTTGTGGTGCTCGCCGGATTCGCGGTGTACCTCGACGCCATCGTCCAGGAGAAGTTCTCCGGCAAGCGCTGGACCATCCCGGCCAAGGTGTATGCGCGCCCGCTCGAGCTGTTCGTCGGACAAAAGCTGAGCAAGGACGACTTTTTGACCGAACTGGATGCCCTTGGCTATCGTCGCGAAAGCGTGGCCAACGGCCCGGGCGCAGCCTCGGTCAACGGCAATACCGTCGACCTCAACACCCGTGGCTTCCAGTTCTATGAAGGTATGGAGCAAGCGCAACCGGTGCGGGTGCGATTCTCCGGCGACTACGTGGCTGAGCTTTCGGCGACTAACGGCTCGAAGCTTTCTGTCGTGCGCCTGGAGCCTCTGCTGATTGGTGGCCTGTACCCGAAAAATCTTGAAGACCGGATCCTGATCAAGATCGATCAGGTGCCGCCTTATTTGCTCGAAACGCTCGTGGCCGTCGAAGACCGCGACTACTACCACCACTTCGGCGTCTCGCCGAAGTCGATTGCGCGTGCGATCTGGGTCAATGGTTCGTCCGGTCGCATGCGTCAGGGCGGTAGTACGCTGACCCAGCAGTTGGTCAAAAACTTCTACCTGACCAACGAACGCAGTCTGACCCGCAAACTCACCGAAGCGATGATGGCGTTGCTGCTTGAGCTGCATTACGACAAGCGCGACATTCTTGAGGCGTACCTCAACGAAGTATTCATCGGCCAGGACGGTCAGCGTGCGGTGCATGGTTTCGGTCTGGCCAGTCAGTTCTTCTTCAGTCAGCCGCTGTCGGAGCTGAAACTGCATCAAGTCGCGTTGCTGGTGGGGATGGTCAAAGGGCCGTCTTCCTACAACCCGCGTCGCTATCCGGAACGTGCTCTTGAACGGCGCAACCTGGTGCTCGATGTGCTGCAGGAGCAGGGCGTTGCCACGGCTGAGCAAGTCGACGCCGCGAAGAAGATGCCGTTGGGCGTGACCAAGCGTGGCAGTCTGGCGGATAGCTCGTATCCGGGCTTCCTCGATCTGGTCAAGCGTCAGTTGCGCGAAGACTATCGCGATGAAGACTTGACCGAAGAAGGCCTGCGTATCTTCACCAGCTTCGACCCGATCCTGCAGATGAAAGCCGAAGCGTCGGTCAACGACACCTTCAAACGACTGGCCGGACGTAAAGGCTCCGATGACGTAGAAGCCGCCATGGTCGTGACCAACCCGGAAACCGGCGAAGTCCAGGCCATGATCGGCAGTCGTCAGGCGAGTTTTGCCGGATTCAACCGTGCACTGGATGCCGTACGACCGATCGGTTCGTTGATCAAGCCGGCGGTTTATCTGACAGCCCTTGAGAAGCCGAGTCAGTACACGTTGACCAGTTGGCTGTCGGACGAATCTTTCTCGATCAAAGGCGCGGACGGTCAGGTCTGGAAACCACAGAACTATGATCGTCGTTCCCACGGCACTGTTTTCCTGTACCAGGGCCTGGCACATTCCTACAACCTGTCGACCGCCCGTCTCGGGTTGGCGGTGGGCGTGCCGAATGTCCTGAAGACCCTGGCGCGCCTGGGCATAACTCGAGAGTTTCCGGCATTCCCGTCGATGTTGCTGGGGGCCGGTGGAATGACCCCGATCGAAGTGGCGACCATGTACCAGACGCTCGCCAATGGTGGTTTCAATACGCCGATGCGCGGGATCCGCAGCGTGCTGACCGCCGAAGGTGAGCCGCTCAAGCGTTACCCCTTCCAGATTCAGCAGCGTTTCGATCCGGCCTCCATTTACCTGATCCAGAGCGCGATGCAGCGGGTCATGCGTGAAGGTACCGGCAGTTCGGTTTATAACGTGTTGCCGAAGACCCTGACGCTGGCCGGCAAGACCGGTACCAGTAACGATTCGCGAGACAGCTGGTTTGCAGGTTTCAGTCAGGACCTGCTGGCGGTGGTCTGGCTGGGTCGTGATGACAACGGCAAGACACCCTTCACCGGTGCCACCGGTGCGCTGCAGGTCTGGACCAGTTTTATGCGCAAGGCCGATCCGCTGCCACTGGACATGCCGCAGCCAGACAACATTGTTCAGGCATGGGTCGATTCCCGTACCGGGCAAGGTTCCGAAGCCAGCTGCCCAGGCGCCGTGCAGATGCCGTATATTCGCGGCAGTGAACCACCTCCCGGCGCCGCTTGCGGTGGCGGAGTTCCTGCTTCCGTTGAAACGGTGATGGATTGGGTCAAAGGCTGGATGAATTAAGCAAAGAGGGTTTCAAGTGAACAAGTGGTTGATTCCAGCGATTACCGCCGTGGCTTTGCTCAGCGGTTGCTCCACCGTACAGCACGGTTCGATTCCGGTTGTGGATTCCGGCAGCGCCGTTTCCAACAGTGAGCGGATTTCGGCGAATGGCGGGTTCCGTCAGACGACAGTGAAACGTCCCGCACAGGCCCAGACTCAGGCGATTCCACAGGGTGATAGTGGCGTGGTGGTGATGGTTCCGGGTGGGGGCGCCGTGACCTCGGCGCCGATCAGTACTGCACCGATCACGCCCGGCCCGATGACTCCGGGTCCGATTGACACGTCACCGATTGACACGTCTCCGGTTCAGGCAGCACCGATCAATCAAGGCAGCTATAGCATGCCGTCGACGCCGAGCGGGATTCCTTCGGCCAGTACCGGTGGCGGCCTGTCTGCCGATGAGCAGCTGGACGGTCCGGTATTGGCACTGCTGACCACCGCTCAGCAACAACAGGCTGGCGGCGACCTCAACGGTGCGTCCTCCAGCCTTGAGCGCGCCCAGCGGGTTGCACCGCGTGAGCCGCAAGTGCTCTATCGTCTGGCGCAGGTACGCATGGCTCAAGGCGATGCGGCACAGGCCGAACAGTTCGCCCGCCGTGGTCTGACGTTGGCCAATGGTCGTCCGGATCTTCAAGCCAGCCTGTGGGGATTGATCGCCCAGGCGCGCGAGAAACAAGGTGATTCCGCAGGCGCAGCGCTGGCCCGTCAGAAGGCCAAGGTTTCGCTGTGATGGACTCTCGTTTTCCGAAGATTGCCGAGCAGTTGCTGTTGATCGAGCGTGAGTTGCGCGTCCAGGGCTGGTGGGATGAGGTCTCACCCTCCGCTGAAGCGCTGTCCAGCGTCGAGCCGTTTTCGGTCGATACGCTGGATTTCGAACAGTGGCTGCAGTGGATCTTCCTGCCGCGCATGAAGGTGATCCTCGAGCAGGATTTGCCGCTGCCCAATGCCTCCGGGATTCAGGAGATGGCCGAAATGGTCTTCGCTGCCCGCAATGTTCAGGGCAAGGATCGGTACCTGCAGGTGCTACTCAAAGAGTTCGACCTGCTGATCACTGCCTCCCGCTGACTCCGTTTCGTTGTAGGAGCTGTCTGGGAACTGTCTGGGAGCTGTAGGAGCTGTGTAGGAGCTGTGTAGGAGCTGTGTAGGAGCTGTCGAGTGAAACGAGGCTGCGATCTTTTGATCTTGCTCTTGATACTCAAGTGAACTCGGAAAGATCGCAGCCTCGTTTCACTCGACAGCTCCTACACAGCTCCTACACAGCTCCTACAGCTTCTACTGCACCTACGAGTGATTATTGGCAGTTATCCGCAATATGTTTCTGTGCTTCGGTGGTGCGCTCCTGACGTTGCTGGTCGGTCAGGCGGCGCATTTCACCGCCGACATCCTCCCGTAGTCGCGGATTGTTCTGCAGTTGTGCCAGGTTTGTTCGGGCCTGCTCGCAAAATACCTTTAGCTGGGCTTGCTGCTCGGCGACCTGCTTTTTCACTGTGTTGTCGATCGACTGTTGATCGCCGATGGCGTTGCTGCGTGGCAACGTGGCCGGTTTGTCGGCAGGCGAGGAGGGCATCGTCACCGTGGTCGCTTCCTGGCCTTGCGGCGGTTGTGCGTCGAAGTGGGTAACGCCCTGGGTGTCGACCCATTTATAAATCGGCCCCGCCATACACCATGGGCTGATGAGCAGAGTGATCATGAAGAACGTTCGCATGCCATTTCCTTGCCATGAGTTGCGCAATTGAAGCTAACACAGTTGATGTTTAGCGGTTTTTTCTTGCTTTCTCATGTGCTTACTTCAATAAAGCACATAGACGACTTGACTTGCAGAGGATGAAACAGAAGAATCCAAAGTCCGCTGTAGAGGGACTGCCAGAAGCAGACCCACTCAGCAGATCATGAGGCGCACACCCGCGCCGACCTGTTACACCCGCAACGCGTTACCTCGCGCTGGGTGGGAAAGCCCCGCAACACTTGGGACGATCCCAATACTTGCTCAGTCAGTGCTGACGTAGTCGGCGACCACCGTCGCTCATGCTCTGCTGAGAAGTAAACCTATTAAGACCCGTCCTCTTTTATGTGGGCGGTATTCTGGCGTTTTAGAGGTGAACAACGTGGAGCTTTTATCTGGCGGTGAGATGATCGTCCGCTTTTTGCGTGACGAAGGCGTCAAGTATATCTATGGGTACCCGGGCGGTGCCGCATTGCATATCTACGATGCTCTGTTCAAAGAACCAGCTGTTCAACATATCCTCGTTCGTCATGAGCAGGCTGCCACGCACATGGCTGACGGCTATGCGCGCGCCACTGGCAAGGCTGGTGTCGTACTGGTGACCTCCGGTCCCGGCGCGACCAACGTCATTACCGGTATTGCCACGGCGTACATGGACTCGATCCCGATGGTGATCCTGACCGCCCAGGTACCTAGCATGATGGTGGGTACCGATGCGTTCCAGGAAACCGACATGATCGGTATCTCCCGGCCGATCGTGAAACACAGTTTCATGATCAAGCATGCTTCGGAAATCCCCGAAGTCATGAAAAAGGCCTTCTACCTGGCGCAGTCCGGTCGTCCTGGTCCTGTCGTTGTCGACATTCCGAAAGACATGACCAACCCGGCCGAGAAGTTCGAATACATCTTCCCGAAAAAAGCCAAGCTGCGTTCCTACAGCCCGGCGGTTCGTGGCCACTCGGGCCAGATCCGCAAGGCCGTGGAAATGTTGTTGGCGGCCAAGCGGCCGATCATCTATGCCGGCGGCGGTGTCATTCTGGGTAACGGCTCCGCGCCGTTGACCGAGTTGGCGCAACTGCTGAACGCGCCGGTCACCAATACCTTGATGGGCCTTGGCGCCTATCCGGGCAGCGACCGTCAGTTCCTCGGCATGCTCGGTATGCACGGCAGCTACACCGCCAACCTGGCGATGCATCATGCGGACGTGATCCTGGCTGTGGGTGCGCGCTTCGATGACCGTGTTATCAACGGTGCATCGAAATTCTGCCCAAGCGCCAAGATCATCCACATCGATATCGACCCGGCTTCGATCTCCAAGACCATCAAGGCTGACGTTCCTATCGTCGGCCCGGTGGAAAGTGTATTGACCGAAATGGTCGCTACCTTCAAAGAAATCGGCGAGACCCCTAACAAGGACTCGGTCGCTGCCTGGTGGAAGCAAGTTGAAGAGTGGCGCGGTGATCGCGACATGTTCCCTTACAACAAGGGTGACGGCAGCATCATCAAGCCGCAGACCGTGATTGAAACACTGCACGAAGTGACCAAGGGCGATGCCTATGTGGCTTCCGACGTGGGTCAGCACCAAATGTTCGCGGCGCAGTACTACCGCTTCAACAAGCCGAATCGCTGGATCAACTCCGGTGGTCTGGGCACGATGGGCTTCGGTTTCCCGGCAGCAATGGGCGTGAAACTGAACTTCCCGGACGCTGATGTAGCGTGTGTGACCGGTGAAGGCAGCATCCAGATGAATATCCAGGAGCTGTCGACTTGCCTGCAGCATGATTTGCCGGTAAAGATCATCCTGCTCAATAACGGCGTGCTCGGTATGGTCCGTCAGTGGCAGGACATGAGCTACGGTGCGCGTCACTCGCACTCCTACATGGAATCGTTGCCGGACTTCGTCAAGTTGGCTGAAGCCTATGGTCACGTCGGTATGCGCATCACGGACTTGAAGGATTTGAAGCCGATGATGGAGCAAGCATTCGCCATGAAGGATCGCCTGGTGTTCATCGACATCAAAGTCGACGCCGGCGAGCACGTCTACCCGATGCAGATCAAAGACGGCTCCATGCGCGATATGTGGCTGAGCAAGACGGAGCGTACTTAATCATGCGGCACATTATTTCCTTGCTTCTGGAAAACGAACCCGGCGCTCTGTCCCGTGTAGTCGGCCTGTTCTCGCAGCGCAACTACAACATCGAAAGCCTGACGGTGGCGCCAACCGAAGACCCGACTCTGTCGCGTCTGACGCTGACCACGGTCGGTCACGATGAAGTCATCGAGCAGATCACCAAGAACCTGAACAAGCTGATCGAAGTGGTCAAATTGGTCGACCTGTCGGAAAGTGCTCACATCGAGCGCGAACTGATGCTGGTCAAGGTCAAGGCCACCGGCGCCCAGCGCGCCGAGATCAAGCGCACTACCGATATTTACCGTGGGCAGATCGTCGATGTCAGCGCTAGCGTGTATACCGTTCAACTGACCGGTACCAGCGACAAGCTCGACAGCTTCATTCAGTCCATCGGCACCGCTTCGATTCTGGAAACCGTCCGTAGCGGCGTAACCGGTATTGCCCGCGGCGACAAAGTACTCAGCATCTAAACCAATTTAGTGAATGGCCTGAACGGCCTGGATATATAGGGGAATTTCATGAAAGTTTATTACGAAAAAGACTGCGACCTGTCGATCATCCAGGGCAAGAAAGTTGCCATCATTGGTTACGGTTCCCAGGGCCACGCTCAAGCGTGCAACCTGAAAGACTCCGGCGTTGACGTTACTGTTGGTCTGCGCAAAGGTTCGGCCACTGTTGCCAAAGCCGAAGCTCACGGCCTGAAAGTGACTGACGTTGCTTCTGCAGTTGCTGCTGCCGACCTGGTCATGATCCTGACCCCGGACGAGTTCCAGTCTGCTCTGTACAAAAATGAAATCGAGCCGAACATCAAGAAAGGCGCCACTCTGGCCTTCTCCCACGGCTTCGCGATCCACTACAACCAGGTTGTTCCGCGCGCTGACCTCGACGTGATCATGATCGCGCCGAAAGCACCGGGTCACACCGTGCGTTCCGAGTTCGTCAAAGGCGGCGGTATTCCTGACCTGATCGCGATCTATCAGGATGCTTCCGGCAACGCCAAAAACGTTGCGCTGTCCTACGCTGCTGGCGTGGGTGGCGGTCGTACCGGCATCATCGAAACCACCTTCAAGGACGAGACCGAAACCGATCTGTTCGGCGAACAAGCCGTTCTGTGCGGCGGTACCGTTGAACTGGTTAAAGCCGGTTTCGAAACACTGGTTGAAGCTGGCTACGCGCCGGAAATGGCCTACTTCGAATGCCTGCACGAACTGAAGCTGATCGTTGACCTCATGTACGAAGGCGGTATCGCCAACATGAACTACTCGATCTCCAACAACGCTGAGTACGGCGAGTACGTGACCGGTCCGGAAGTGATTAACGCCGAGTCCCGTCAGGCCATGCGCAACGCCCTGAAACGTATTCAGGACGGCGAATACGCCAAGATGTTCATCAGCGAAGGCGCTACCGGCTATCCTTCGATGACCGCCAAGCGTCGTAACAACGCCGCTCACGGTATCGAAATCATCGGCGAGCAACTGCGCTCCATGATGCCGTGGATCGGTGCCAACAAGATCGTCGACAAAGCCAAAAACTAAGTCGCGCACTTGTACGGAAAACGCGGCCTAGGCCGCGTTTTTTCGTTTGGGCGGTCGGTTCTGGTATAAAGCTGCATCGTTTGCGGCCGAACCGTCGTCCCAGACACCTGTCGAAACTTTCCACCCCGTTGCAAGGTAATGTCCATGAGCGAACGTCCCGAAGAGCCAAACCAGGCTTCTGACGCCGAAAGCCTGCTGCCCATCGATGAACATATCGAAGAAGGGCACGACGCTGAAGGCCGTAAAGTCCGGCATCGTGGTATCTATCTTCTGCCGAATCTGTTCACCACTGCGAACCTGTTCGCAGGGTTTTACTCCATCATCAACTCGATGAGCGCCCAAAGCGCCTTGAGTGCCGGTGATTCAATAGGCGCAAGCAAGTATTTTGCTTTTGCCGCCATCGCGATTTTTGTCGCCATGGTGCTCGACGGCCTCGATGGTCGTGTTGCCCGTATGACTAATACCCAGAGTGCCTTCGGTGCCGAATACGACTCGCTGTCGGACATGGTCGCCTTTGGTGTCGCGCCGGCCTTGCTGGCATTTGGCTGGGCGTTGGGCGATATGGGCAAAGTCGGCTGGATGGTTGCTTTCATCTATGTCGCTGGCGCGGCATTGCGTCTGGCGCGTTTCAATACTCAGGTCGGCACTGCAGACAAGCGCTACTTCATTGGGCTGGCCAGTCCGGCTGCTGCTGGTGTGGTTGCAGGTATCGTCTGGGCGTTCAGCGATTACGGGATCCAGGGTTCCAAGATGTCTTTCCTGGTTGCACTGATGGTCGCGGCTGCCGGCATGCTGATGGTCAGTAACATCAAGTACAACAGTTTCAAGGAACTGGATCTGAAAGGGCGCGTACCTTTCGTGGCAATCCTGGCTGTCGTGTTGGTGTTTGCCGTCGTATTCAGTGATCCGCCGCGCATTCTGCTACTGGTTTTCCTCGCGTATGCGGCTTCTGGCCCGGTTCAATATCTGTTACATCTTCGTCGGCGCAAAAACGCCGAGTGATCTGATTTCCCTCATACTCCGCAGTCTATTGGTGCACTGTCCTCCAATGCTGCGGAGTTGCCATGCTGATCAAAATCCCCAAGGTGTCTGACTGTCATGGGTCGGACATCACGCCTGAATCCTTCTATCTATCTCGCCGTCATGTGCTCGGTGCTGCCGTTGCCGGTTTGACTGTGGGCAGCTTGCCGCGTTGGGCCAGTGCTGAAGATGCTGCACGATATGCGGATGTCGAGGCTGGCAACGCGCCTTCCTGGTTTGTTGAAAAACTACCTTCTACCCAATGGGGCGCGGTCAACGTCAAGGATGAGGCGATCACGCCATTCAACGATGCGACCCATTACAACAACTTCTATGAGTTCGGCACTGATAAAGGTGATCCGGCTGTTAATGCCGGCGCGCTGAAAACTGAACCGTGGAGCGTGGTGATTGACGGGGAGGTGGGTAAGCCGGGGCGGTATGCACTGGAGGACTTCATGAAGCCTTACCAGTTGGAGGAACGGGTCTATCGCCTTCGTTGCGTGGAAGCGTGGTCGATGGTTATTCCATGGATAGGATTTCCCGTCTCGGCCTTGCTGAAGGTCGTCGAGCCGACTTCTAAGGCAAAATTTATTCGCTTCGAGACCCTGCAAGATCCCAAGACCATGCCGGGGCAGCGCTCCGGTTTTGCCTTGATCGACTGGCCTTATGTAGAAGGACTGCGTCTGGATGAGGCGATGAACCCGTTGGCAATTCTTGCGGTGGGTATGTATGGGCGGGAATTGCCTAATCAGAACGGCGCACCTCTACGTTTGGTGGTGCCGTGGAAGTATGGCTTCAAGAGCGTCAAATCCATCGTTCGGATCAGTCTAGTCAGCGTGCAGCCGAAAACCACCTGGCAGAGTATTGCTGCAGACGAGTATGGCTTTTATGCGAACGTGAATCCGACAGTCGATCACCCGCGCTGGACTCAGGCTCGTGAGCGGCGTTTGCCGAGTGGCCTGTTCAAGCCCAATGTGCGAGACACGCAGATGTTCAATGGCTACTCGGATGAAGTCGCTTCTTTATATGCAGGTCTCGATCTTCGGAAGAACTACTGATGCGGTATTCGTTCTGGCGCATCGGTGTTTTTATTTGCGCAGCAGTATGGCCGCTGCTTTGGTTGTACCAAGCCTGGGCAAATGTGCTTGGGCCTGATCCGGGCAAGGTGTTGGTTGACCGGTTGGGGTTGGGGACGCTTGTTCTTCTGCTCGTTACGCTAAGCATGACGCCTTTGCAGAAGCTTACGGGTTGGGCGGGGTGGATTGCTGTTCGGCGACAACTGGGCTTGTGGTGTTTTGCTTACGTAGTTTTGCATCTGAGCGGTTATACGGCATTCATTCTTGGGTTTGATTGGTCTCAGCTAGGCGTGGAGCTGCGCAAGCGGCCGTACATTATCGTTGGTACGCTGGGGTTTCTCTGTTTGCTGGTGCTGGCGGCGACTTCCAATCGCTATAGTCAGCGGCGTTTGGGGGGGCGTTGGAAGAAGCTGCATCGCCTGGCCTATTTGATTCTCGGGCTTGGACTGCTGCATATGTTGTGGATCGTGCGTGCCGATCTGAAGGAGTGGGTGGCCTATGCCTCTATAGGG
>NZ_JAEKFH010000004.1 GCF_016650695.1 Pseudomonas sp. TH41
TTCCAGATGAACATGAACGTTAGCAGGATGCCCATGTCCGCCTGGAATTTGATCGGCGACCAGGCCCAGGTAATGACACCTGCCGCCAGGGTGATGCCGACCAGCGCCACCACTTTGCCGGTGAACGCGACGGAGTTTTTGTAGGCTTCGGTCAACGACAGACCGGCACGTTGTTGCGCCAGTTGGACGCTGAGCAGGTACAGCGCGTAGTCAACACCGATGCCGACACCCAGTGCGATGACTGGCAAGGTCGCGACCTTGACGCCCATGCCCAGCCAGACCATCAGCGCTTCGCAGAGAATCGACGTCAGCATCAATGGAACGACCGCCACCACCACCGCGCGCCAGCTGCGGAAGGTGATGAAACACAACACGATCACCGCGCCGTACACGTAGAACAGCATGGTGCGGTTGGCGTCGCGCACAACAATGTTGGTCGCCGCTTCGATCCCGGCGCTGCCGGCAGCGAGCATGAACTGGCGATCGCCATTGCTATGCTCCCGGGCGAACTGATCGGCAATCTTCACCACATGATCGAGGGTTTCGGCCTTGTGATCCGAGAGATAAGCGATCACCGGCATCATTGAGCAGTCGTTGTTGAACAATTCGGGGTTGTTCACCGAGGCCTGCTGCGCACCGTAGTTCAGTACGTTCTGGTTCCGGGCGATGGTCAGCCACTTCGGGTTGCCCTCGTAGGAACCGGCGGTAATCTGCCTCACGGCATTGACCAGCGACACAGTGGTTTGCACACCGGGTTGCTGCTGTAACAACCATCCCAGGCGGTCTGCCTCCACCAGGGTTTCGTACTTCAGGCAGCCTTCGCTGGGCGTTTTGACCATGACCGCAAACTGGTCGCTGGACAGCGAGTAGTTCGCCGTGATGTAGGCGTTGTCGCGGTTGTAACGCGAGTCGGCGCGCAACTCGGGTGCGCCAGGGTCCAGATCGCCAATCTTCAAATGCGTGCTGACCATGAAGCCACCTACCGCCAGCAGCCCGGCCACCACCACCGCCACCGTTGCCCAGCGACGCTCGGTAAAGCGGTCAAGCAGACTCCACAGACTGCCCAGCCCTTTGCCCTTCAGCTCTTTGCTTTCCTGACGCAAACTGCGCGCCGCCGCTTTCGGGCTGACGCCGCAGTAGGACAACAACACCGGCAACAGCACCAGGTTGGTGAAGATCAGCACTGCCACGCCGATACTCGCGGTGACCGCCAGGTCCTGAATCACCGGAATATCGATCAGCATCAGCACGGCGAAGCCCACGGCATCGGCCAGCAGCGCGGTGAGCCCGGCGAGGAACAAGACGGCGGAAGGTGTAGCGCGCGGCGATCAGCTGATGGGTGCCGCGTCCGACGTCCTGCATGATCCCGTTCATCTTCTGCGCGCCGTGGGATACGCCGATGGCGAACACCAGAAACGGCACCAGAATCGAAAATGGGTCGAGCGCGTAACCGAACAAGGTGATCAGCCCCAGTTGCCAGACTACGGCCACCACCGAGCACAGAATCACCAGCGTGGTGCTGCGCACGCAACGGGTGAAGGCATAAATAATAGCGGTGGCAATCAACGCGGCCGCGCCAAAGTACAACATGATCAGCAGCAGGCCATCGATCAGATCGCCCACCAGTTTGGCGAAGCCGATCACACGGATCTTGATCGGGCCTTTGCCCTCTTCGCCCGTCTTGTGTTTCGCGCTGGAGCCTGCAAATTCAAACTTGTCGCGCAGCTGTTCTTCGAGCATGCGCGAGAACTGGTGATAATCGATCGCGGCGCCGGTGACCGGGTCTTTCTCCAGCAGCGGCACCACAATCATGGTCGATTTGAAGTTGTTGCTGACCAGACTGCCGATGATGCCGGAACGGGCAATGTTCAGGCGCAGTTGCTCGACGCCACTGGCCGAGCCGTCGTAGGAATCGGGCATCACCGGACCGCCACGGAAGCCCTCCTCCGTGACCTCGGTCCAGCGCACGGCCGGTGTCCACAATGATTTCATCCAGGCCCGGTCCACGCCCGGCGTCAGGAACAAGGTGTCGTTGACCTGCTTGAGCACTTCCAGGTAGTTCGGGTCGTAGATGTCGCCATCGGTATTTTCCACCACCACCCGCACCGTATTGCCCAGTCCGCGCAAGGACTGGCGGTTTTCAAGGTAGTTTTTGATGTACGGCTGGCTCTGCGGAATCATCTTTTCGAAGCTGGCGTTGAGCGTCAGCCGGGTGGCCGCGAAGTAACTCAGCAACACGGTCACGACCAGGCAAGTCAGCACCACCAGCAGACGGTTATTGAAAATCAGGCGTTCAAGCAAATTGCCGGAGCGTGCATCGAAGCCCTTGAGCTCTCGGATCACCGGCATCGTATCGAGGTTGTAATTACCCATGACGTGGCTCGTCTCTTTTTATTCTGTGAAGTGGGCTCATTGGTACGGCAACTGGCGCAAGCCCTGAGCGCCTGCGACCACCACCGAGCCAGACCCGGTTGCCTGCACCGCAGCAGCAGGCCCCAGGCGTTGTTGTGGCGTTTGCGTGAAGGTCACGCCGTCATCAGAACTGACCAGCACTTGCCCCGCCTGGCTGACCAGGATGATTCGTCCATCTTCCGTGACCGTACTCGCGGTGATGCTTGAGGACACACTCAATTCAACTTTGTCCCAGTTCGCTCCTTGGTCAGCACTGCGGTAAACATTGCCCCGCAGACCAAAAACAAGCACGACGCCCGGTTTGCCGGTGATGCCAAAATAGCTACCGCTGTAAGGCGTGGGAACGTTGACGAAGCGTTGCGTTACCGGGTCCAGTTTCAGCACCAGGCCTTGTTCGCCGACGATGAACAGGTCATCACCGATTGCATGCATCCCATAGAAGTTCAGGGCGCCCGGGTTATCGGTGCGCTCCATCAGCGGAGCCCAGGTCTGCCCGCCATCTTCGGTGCGAAAAATCAGGTTGAACGCGCCGACGACGTAGCCAGTTTTGTCATCAGAGAACCACACGTCCAGAAAGGGTTTGTCCGCCCCTTCGTCGATCATTCGCTGGGCTTCGGCTAATAACGCATCATCCGGCACCGCTTGCCGCTGATAGTGTTCGAGCATGATCTGCCCTACCTGACGTCCATCGAGCTGGCGTTTCCAGGTTTCACCGTTGTCGTCGCTGTGCAACACAACGCCGTCATGCCCGACAGCCCAGCCCTGAGTCGGCGTCGGGAACTGCACGGCCACCAAATCAGAACTCACCGGCACTTGTGCCTGGAGCCAACGGACACCGTTGTCATCGGAATAAAAAATATGGCCTCGCTGCCCTACGGCAACCAGACGCTTACCTGCGGTGGCCAACCCGGTGAACATCCCGTTAATGGCCTTTTCACTATGAATCGCCGGACTCGACAGCGGATCGACAAAGTCCGCGGCGATCACAGCTCGGGTAAATGGCACGGCCAATGCCACGCCTAGCGCAGCCAGCGTTATCCATCTAAATGCATTCATGAGATTTACTCGGCAAAAAAAGCCGCCAGACAGTGCGAGGAGCACTGTTGGCGACAAAAAAACACCTGCGTCTATGGCTTAGCGAATACCGGTGCCAGCCAGTGACTCAGGTGCCCACTGCGCTTTCGAAAGCGGGTCGATGTACTTGACGCCGCCATACGGGCCGTAGATGCCGGTGATGTTGTAGCTACCGGAGACAAAGTCATAAATCATGTGGTTGTCGGAGTTCGGCGCCTGCACGTCGTAGCTGTAAGCCAGGTGTGCAAACGAGCCGCGGTACAACTTGCCGCTGGCGTCGTATTCATCGGAGGCCAATGCGATCCAGCTGTCTTCGTCGAGGTAGAAGGTGCGTTTGCTGTAGATGTGGCGTTTGCCCGGCTTCAGCGTGGCTTCAACCACCCACACGCGGTGCAACTCCCAACGCATCAAGTCTGGGTTGACGAAGTGCGGCGTGGTGATATCCGCCGCTTCCTTGTGATAGTTCAGCTTGTAGGTGTTGTAAGGAATGATCATTTCCTTCTTGCCGACGAGTTTGAAGTCGTAGCGATCCATGGCGCCGTTGAACACCCAGGCATCGTCATAGGTCGAGGCACCGGCCGAGCCAGGGTTCGGCGTGTCGTAGGCGATGTCCGGCGCGAGTTTGATCCGGCGCTGACCCGGCAGGTATTGCCAGCCACGACGCTCCATTTTCAGCGGGTTGACCGCATCCTGCACCAGGATGGCTTCACCGGCACGACGGGCCGGGGCCTGGTAATAGAGTTTGGTCTTGAAGAACAGATCGCTCTCTTTTGCAGCCTCCGTACGTTTCGGATCGTAGAGCGGGTATTCGAGATACGCATTACCGGTGGTGGCCAGAATCGCCGTGCCGGCACCGTCGACGTTCCAGGAGTCGTATTTGAAATTGGTGGCGTAGCCCTGATAGCGCAGCAGGTGGTTCCACATGGCCTCGTAGCCATCTTTCGGGATCGGGAACGGCACGCCCGGCAACGCGTTTTCAAGCGCTACTCCACCCTCGAGGGTTTTGGTGCCGACCGCGTTTTTCGCGGTGTTATCCAGCAGGCGCTGAGGCAGAGCGACACTGCGATGGGTGGGGAACACATCGACCCGGAACGTCGGATAACGCTTGAGCAATTCCTGCGTGCTCGCGGTCAGTTTGCCGGCGAATTGACCAACGTTTTTGCCGTCGATGACCGCACGGGGTTTGTCGGCCTCGAACGGGTCGGGCCGAAATGAACTGCCGGGTTGAAAACTGGCTGGCGGCGTGGTGAGGCCGCCGGTGTAGGCCGGAATGGTGCTGTCGGCATTGCCGGCCTTTTCCGCGCCGACGGCGGTCAGGCTGCTGCCCAGTTTTGCTGCTTCATCAGGGGAAACTGCAGCGTGTGCCGCGCCAGCGATGGCCACGGTCAAGGCAGTAAACAAAAGCGTGTTGACGAACTTCATGGAGTGACTCCTGCTATCAAGCAAAGACTTCGATCAAATGGTCGTTTTGAAGGTAAACGTGACCATGCCCCGATCCTTGAGTTGAGGCTGTGTACCGCCGAAAGCAGTGGTCTGCCCCGGTACGCAGTTGTATTGACCATTGGCCCCGGGTGCGGCGCCGTCGCCATGAGCACCCGCGCTACCGGCGGAATCGCAGGTGTCGAACGGACCAAAGTTGTCGACGTACTTCAGGTCAAACCGGTACTGGTTGTGCACATCCATGCCAACGCCCACCGAGTAGCTGCCTGAATTTTTATTACCCCCCAACTGAACAGCAGAGTTGCCCGACAGCCCGACGTTGTAAGTGGCCGGCAAGTACATATCGATGCCGGGGAACACCTGATACCAGGTCGGGTTGAAGTTGACGCCCAGGACGTAGTTGTCCTTGGATACCTTGTCGACACCGTGATACCAGTCTTCGCCTTTGAACAACTGCTTGTTTTCCGTCACGTCCAGCCAGCGGCTGTAGGCGAGTTCAACCAGCAAGGTCGAGCTGTCCCACACCGGGGTCGCACCGAAGGTGGTCAAGCCGTTGACGACTGCATGCACCGTGTTGCCACGGGCCACGCCGTTTTCACCGTCAAAACTGCTGATAAACCCTGGCAAACCGGCCGCCCCGGCCGCCGGGCTGACCGTTGCCGGCACACTGGCCAGTGGCATGTTGTGGCGATAGTTCAAGTCGACGCCGACGCTGACACCTTCGATGCTTTTCGACAGACTGAGGCCGTAGATATCGATGTCATCGACGTAAAACTGGTTGTAGCTGCCGATGTTGCCGGAGATCAGTTGCGCAGGACCTACTGCGGTTGGCTGCAAGACCAGGTTCGGCAGGATGTCGGATGTTTTGCGGTAGTAGAAACCGAGGGTGCCCTGCAGCCACTCAGGGCTCCACTTGGCCATCAAACCGAAGTCACCGTGCTTGTCTGGGGTGAACGTGTGACCGTTGTTGAGCCGCAAAAACTGATTGGCGCCCAATGGGCCGGGCGTACCAAAGCGAGGGTTCTGTGCACCGATCAACGATAGATTGTGCCCGCCATTCTGGATGCCGTCGTTAAAGCCAAGGTAGGTGCCGGATTCCGGCAGCCGCGCGGCGTCCCAATCCAGAAAATACTGCGCGCCGAGGGTCAGTTCCGGGTTGAGCGTGAAGCTCGCGGACAACTGATTGCGCGGAATAAACAGCTCTTTGGCTTCCGTTCCGGGTACCGCCAGCGCCTTGGAAATATCAAGTCCGGATTGCCCATAACTGTTGCCATGGGCAAAGGACAGAAGACTCTCCCCCAGTAGAGGGTGTGCTTGCCTGCCTTGCCACTGAGCAGCGACTCATCACCGACTTCTGTACTGCCAAACACGAAGGCATCGAGAATTTCGGAAGACGGACCATTGTAATAACGATCGGTGTAACCGCTCTGGTGTCGGGAGTCCGGTACACCACTGTTGAGCTGATTGGTCGACGCATTGTTGCTGCCGACATCGTCATAAGCATGGTCGTACCAAGTGTTGGCGCTGACGCGAAAGCCGGCCTTCTGTTTGTAAACGACGTCCAGTTCAGAAAGCACATCCATGCGTTGGGAAACCGCACTGCCGGAGGAAAAGTTGCGATCCCCGTCATTGTTGTTCCAGGAATTGGCCAATTTGCTATTGGCTGATTCCACCCGCTGGGCATAGTTGAGCTTCACCGTGTTGTCGAAGCGAACCGCCAGGTCTTCGTTCCCTGTGTTGATTTCCAGTGCGTGTGCCGGTGTTATGCCCAGACCCGCCAGGATGGCTGAAGTCAGCAACCCCTTGCGGAGGTTTGCATGGCAGATCTTATTATTTTTGTTCATCTAACTTGCCACCTGCTCTATGGTTTACGAAAAGTCATGGTTTTGAATCACAACGCCCGCGCCTCCTCTCACGTACGTTGCAAAATGGTGACCGATACCGCCCGACCCAGGGCGGTGCTGTGCTGGAGTGCCGTACGGGCGCCGGCAATTTGTCTGCCTTCAGCCATGTCCCGCAGTTGCCAAACCAGCTCGACCAATTGCGCCAACCCGGTGGCACCTGGCGCGTGCCCACGTCCCAGTAGCCCGCCCGATGGGCACACCGCGTTCATCTGTCCTTTCAAGCGATGACCGAGCTGCACGAAACGGTCTATCTCGTCCTCTCGGCAAAAGCCCAGTGCTGCGCTATTGACCATGAAGTCACCAACGCTTTGGTCGTGCAGTTCCACCACATCGATGTCTTCGGGGCCCAGGCCAGCCTGCTGGTAGGCGTGTTGCGCCACACGCCGGGTGGTCGCTCGTCCCAGCACATCAAGCACACAGCCGGATTCCTGTTCCGACATGCAGTCGCTGCCCCTGGCACTCGCCAGAACGCTCACGTTATTCCGAGCGCCAAAGCGCAGGGCGAAGGCCGGGGAGCAGAGCAAGACCGCCGCGGCACCGCAGGCCGGCGGGCACAGATAAGGCGGGAGCCAGCCATCACGATCCGGAACGCGGTTCAAGAGCGCGTTGGGATTGACCGCGGCCTGGGCCCGCGCCCGACCGAGCACGTCATCGAAGCAACGCTCGGTGATGCCCATTCGGGTCAACAGCCAGCTGGTTTGAGCCGCAAAAAGCACGGCAGGATGCTCTCGACGCTCCAGTAAAACGATGGAATCCCTGGCTTGCCCGTCATGCCTGAACAGTTCTCGAGCGGGATCCTTCAAGCCAAAAAACTCGCGATTGGAAATCCGTGTGGGCATGCACTCGACCCCCACGACCAACACACACTCGGCTTCACCGCAAAGAACACTGTGGCGGGCCAGCTGAAAGGCACTGCTAGCCGACGCACACCCATCGCTGAGGCTGAAAATCGGGATGCCCGAATAGCCAATCCGGGACAGCATCTGTTCTCCGATAGCGGCGTCACCGTGCACGCACGAGGTAAAAACCTGATCGACCAGGTCATAGTCGATTCGTGCATCGTCCAGCGTCGAACGAATGGCCTGACCCGCCAATGCCGCGTGGTTGTCACAGCCACCCAGCGGCAGAAACGGCGCCATACCTACGCCGGCGATCAGCACTCTTTCAGTCATAAACCCTGCTCCTCGCCAGCCGATACGCAACGACACCTTTGTTGAGTCCAGACTATTGCCCGGTCGAACAGTCACCCCCCCAGCGTCGGGGGGGGGCTTGAAATCAGATGGGGGAAGGTGAAGGACGATCCGAATGGATCTGCTTTGGTCTACAGCACCGGGACGCCAGGATTCAGCCCGCCGTTTGGTGAAATCCCCGGTATGTAAGCGGCGCGATGACAGGCTGTCGACGAAACCAAAGCGGGTGCTGAGGTCGCGGGCAAGTACGCGGTGCCTTGGACGCGATCAGTTGGAGCAAGGAGTTAATCAAACTGAGACTTGCGGCTCATGACAAAGGGGTTGCCAGGCCGATGCCGTCGGCGCCTGATTCCTGCTAATCGTACTCATCGCTTTTCCACTAAAGTTCACGCAGAAGCGGCCAACGACGCGACAGGCTCGCACCCAATGCCAGCCGCCCGGAGCCTGCGATTAAAATCGTCGAGAACACGATCAGTAACAGCCAGGCAAACTGCCCCTCGGCCAGGCTCCACTCCGGATGCACCCAAATCACCGATACTGCCAGCAAAAATAGAATCGGCAGTGTCGCAAGGCGCGTCAGAACGCCTGATACGATGAATACCGGACACAGCACTTCGGCGAAAATCGCCAGCGACAACGTCAACAGACGCCCCAAACCAAAAGGGTCTTCGATCAATCCCAACTCGTGTTGAAAATGGAGAAGTTTGGGGAGTCCATGCACTGACAAGAGCATCAGACACCCGGTGGTTCGTAGCCAACACAGTGCGAGATCGGTGGCGGTGGTTTTCGTATCAATATCTGTCGTAGACATAACCCTTTGCTTCCAATCGAGTGACCCAATAAATCGGCGCGTTAATCACGTCAGTCGTCGGTGCGTGCTGCGTCGCCCGCATGAGACTCATCCAGCACACGCCTCATATAGGTTTTGCCAACCATGGATAGCGTAAGGAATCCTGCCCTCCATAGTCCGGATCGAGATAGATAAAACAGCGATTGATTTTCCAGTCACGGACTTCGAACACATCGCACCAATAACCGGCTGCCCAGTCCGGACTACCCGCACACCAAGAGCCATCCACATGCTCACCATGACTTGTGCCCTCACAGACAACGACATCTGTGCCCGAAAAAACCCAGTTGAAATGAGCGTAGTCATGGGTGATTGAAATCAGCCGCTCACCTAAATCCGCAAACATCTCACCGATCTGCGTATGCCCTGTCGCGATCCCCCATTTGGGGAAGTAAACCTGTGCGTCTTCGGCGAACAGCTCCAGGATGTTGCGGCCATCTGGGGCGACACCGCCATTATCAAAAGCCCTGAAGTAATCAAGGATCACTGATTTGCGATGCTCGTCAGTCATAGTCATAGTGCTCAGCATGATGATTCACCCCACTGAAATCCGACCCATCCGTTACCCAAGGTGGCCACGCAGAGTGGCCACCGTTAAGCTCGCCGCAGGCACCTAGAACGCAAAGCAGGAACAACCAAAGGCCCCCCAGAAGCCTGTGAAATCACTGACTGGCACTGACGACAACCTGGCCCTGTCGTGACTGTGTGAATGGATGGTGCAAGGGCCACTGCATTGATGCGCCCGAGCAGCGACAACTACATTGGGTTTCCAATGCCCAGGGACTTTAATGACGGGTGACCAATCAGGCATGACCGGCAGTGCAGGTGGGGCCAACGGGTCGAACTCATCGGCACCATAAACGACCTTGCCACCGACCACCGTCAATACCGATTCGATCCACTTGATCGCCTCTTCATCGACGCTGAAAAAATCGGCGCTCAATGCAACGATGTCCGCCAGTTGGCCGACCTTGATCTGCCCTTTCTTGCCCTGCTCCGATGAGAACCAGGCACTGCCATGGGTATACAGCTGCAACGCCGTCTCACGTGAAAGACCTTGCGGATAGAGCGTCATCCCACCCACCGTTTTCCCACTGACCAGCCAATACAGCGATGTCCACGGGTTATAGCTGGAAACTCGGGTCGCATCGGTGCCCGCCCCCACGGGCACGCCTTCGGACAGCATCCGCTGGATGGGCGGCGTCTGCTCGGCAGCCTTGTTGCCATAACGATCGACGAAGTATTCGCCCTGGAAAGCCATTCGATCCTGAATGGCGATGCCACCTCCCAACGCCCGAACACGTTCAATATTCTCAGGGGTGATGGTTTCGGCGTGATCGAAAAACCAAGGGAGGCCATTAAAGGGAATATCCCTGTTGACCTTCTCGAAAACGTTGAGCATCCGCGTGATGGATTCGTTGTAGGTAGCGTGAAGCCGGAAAGGCCAGCGGTGCTCGACCAAATGGCGAACAACAGGCTCCAACTCTTGTTCCATGCTCTGGGGAAGATCGGGGCGTGGTTCCAGGAAGTCCTCGAAGTCGGCGGCTGAGAACACCAACATTTCTCCAGCGCCGTTGTGACGAAAAAAGTCGTTGCCATCACCCGGTTTGACCATGCTCGTCCAGCTTTTGTAATCAGCCAGCTCTTGCTTCGGTTTTTGGGTGAACAGGTTGTAAGCGATGCGAACACTCAACTGATTTTTCTCAGCCAGCTCGCGGATGACGTTGTAATCATCCGGATAGTTTTGAAAACCACCCCCGGCATCAATCGCACTGGTGACACCCAAGCGATTGAGCTCGCGCATGAACTGACGCGTTGAGTTGACCTGATACTCCAAGGGCAACGTCGGACCTTTGGCCAACGTCGAGTAAAGTATCATCGCGTTGGGGCGGGCAATCAGCATGCCGGTAGGATCGCCATTGGTATCACGCTGAATTTCCCCACCAGGGGGATTGGGTGTATCGCGGGTATAACCGACCACTTTCAGCGCTGCCCGATTCAGTAGCGCTCGATCGTACAGGTGCAGTACGAATACCGGCGTGTCGGGGGCTGCTTTGTTCAACTCGTCCAGCGTCGGCATTCGCTTCTCCGCAAACTGGAACTCCGTCCAGCCGCCCACCACCCTCACCCACTGTGGCGCGGGAGTACGATCAGCTTGTGTCTTAAGCATTCGCAGCGCATCCGCCAGCGAAGGTACGCCCTCCCAACGCAACTCCAGATTGAAGTTCAGTCCGCCTCGAATCAGATGGAGGTGGGAGTCGTTGAGTCCGGGAATCGCAGTGCGTTTTTTCAAATCAATGACCTGAGTGGCGCTGCCTCGCGTGGCCATGATTTCTTCATCACTGCCAACCGCGATAAATTTTCCGTCCTTGATAGCCACAGCACTGGCTGTGGGTTTCTCGCGGTCAACGGTATGAAAGCGGCCATTTATCATGATCAAATCGGCGTTCATTGTGCCTCCTTGAGTAACCAATACTGATGAACCTGCTGATACGGCAAAAGGTAGTACGCACCACAGCGCACTCCACGCCTGCGAGCATTGAACTTTCGGCAAGAAATCGTCTGCGGCTGCTGTCGGTAGAATCCTTTCTCATGAATGCCCCCCGTCTTTACCTCCGTTCAACCAGGGCGCAAATAACCGGGTCACACGCGGCATGAACAGGTAAACCACCAACAATACGATTGTCAGCGTGATCACCACATTGCTCTGAAAGTACCCTCCCAGCCACGGAACACGCTCAAACAACGGGCGCCAGCACAACGGGATAGTCAACGTCAGCGGCAGGATGACCAAAAAGGTGATGCAAGCTTGCTTCCATCGAGGTGGTGGTAGCTCCTGACTTGTTTCAGGAGTGAACCAGAACTCACGGCCTTGGCTGACCTCAAGTTGATCACCATCGGCCAACAGTTCTTGTACCTCAGCAATCAGCACGCGACGGTCTTGCGAGTCCAACCAGACTTGAAGCTTCTCGGTGTCGCAGAAGCGCAGCACGCTGGTAAAGAGATGAGTTCCGTCGTGGTGGCTACGAAAAACATCCACGCCCAGGTGACCTTCATAACCCTTGGCGGTATTGACTGTTTTTCGCAGCCAGGCCTCATAAGCACTCTCACTGCCCTGCCTGGCTCGGTGCCGAACGACCAACGTGGCCACTTCATTGGCATTGTAAATGCTCATTGCGAGCTCCTGGGCTGCCTTCGCGATGCGAGCCGATTCAGTCGTCAGGCACGACTGAACCTGCCTTACTAACCGCACGATTCGCCTGAGTGCGCCTCATCCCCATCCCCTTCAAGATGAGGCGAAAATTAGATCAGTGCCCTTCCGAAGCGCTGAACATGGTTTTGGCGTAAATCAGACCGAGGCCATACGCGCCGCCATGTGCGATGGAGGTTTTCACTGTCTCGTTATAGGTGTCACTACGAGCCCAGTCGCGCTGCAGCTCCAGAAGGTATTGGAGCGAAGTCATTGGACGTGCACCCGCCTGAATCATGCGGGCGATGGCGCGCTCGTGAGCCTCATCCGAAACGTCACCGCAGGCATCACAAATGACGTATACCTCGAACCCTTGTTCGAGCGCAGAGATCGCAGGCCCTACGATGCAGACCGATGTCCAGAGGCCAGCAAGCACGACCCTATTACGACCGATTTTGTTCACCTCGACGGCGATCCGCTCATCCTCCCAAGTATTCATGCTGGTTCGATCGATGAGCTTCTGCCCTGAAAAAGTCGAAGTGATTTCCTCAAACATCGGGCCTGAAAAACTTTTTTCAGCGACCGTGGTAAGAATGGCCGGAACACCAAATTCCTTTGCTGCTTTCGAGATCAACGCAGCGTTGTTTCGAAGGGTGACGGCGTCTATGGATTTAGTCGCAAATGACATCTGTGACTGGAAGTCGATCAGGATCAACGCGTGATTGGAAGGATCTAACAGGCCTTTACCTGGTGCTGCTTTTGCAGTTGCCATGACACTCTCCAGATACGTTAGGGAGGGTGCATTCTCATGCCATGCTTGAGCAGACCGATTGTAAGGATGTGCGAATTTAGAACCTTTGTGCTGAGATAATTTCTGTTTCCGGAATCGGAATGGTGGCAGACCGCATGACTGTAACTATGCCTTTTTTAGCGTAATCCTGGATGTTTTGAGCAATTTTCTGTATGTAAAACCGCTGCGCGCCACGAAAAGGATGGATGGTCACCCCCTTTCTGGCGCATCTCGAATCTTGTACCAGACTTGACGTCAAAAGCGGCAAGCATCAGCACCTGAATCCCGGCAGTGAGGAGGCTTGAGCATGTGTCCGACGTCCGAAAAAAGCATTCCCACCGGTACGCCACCCATCGATGAATTCTTACTCGTCCATTTAAAGCACAGCTTCGAGGCGTCTGACCCCGTCATCTATCACTTGGCCTCTGCGGTGATGCCCATGCTCAACCAGCCTGATGAAGCCAATCGCTTATTTATCGATCAGATCATGGTGGCCATGCAGGTACACCTTTCTCTCCATTATGGTCAGAGCGTCGTGGCGGTCTCTTCAAAGGATCGAGGTCTGGCACCGTGGCAGCAACGACGAGCAAAGGAATTGTTGAACGCCCATATAGCCGATGGTGTATCCGTTGAAAAACTGGCCAGCGAGTGTGCCTTCTCTCGATGCCATTTCAGCCGAGCGTTCAAGCTCAGTCTCGGACTGAGCCCACACCAGTACCTACTGCAAATGCGCGTGGACAAAGCCAAAACACAGCTCCTGAACCCATTACTCAAAATTACCGATGTCGCTATTGATTGCGGGTTTTCCGATAGCTCGCATTTCACCAAGGTATTCAGTCGATGTACCGGGTTCTCTCCTTCTTATTGGCGCCAGCTCAACACTGGCTTTCGATAATTTTCATAACAATAAGGGTTCCTTTGTGACCTCACCATGGATCTCTCAAATCACCTCAGATGAGTTCACCGTGACAAGGGCGTACCAAAAAAACCCTAACGTAGATCGGGTTGTGGACATACCGTGTCTTGATAAGTTTTCAATCATTGTTCAGCTAGAGGACTTTGCTGATCATCGTTTATGGCGGGGCGGACGGCTCGCCTATTCTGGTGGTCACAGAAAAGCCAGCGTCTCATTACCTTTTATGGGCGACGGGCTGAGATGCCAACATCGCGCCGCCTATGACAATGTTCGCTTTAACATCCCGCGCGCTACGTTTGATGACCTTCAGCAGGAAAATGGCATGAAGCGTTTTGAGCGTTTTGTCTACGACCAGAATGATCAAGACGAAATCCTCTACCATCTCGCGCGAGCGCTTCTGCCGACTCTAATCCAGTCAAGTGCACGGAATCAGTTGTTCCTTGATCACATTTTGCTGGCCACGTGTGACCATGTTTACCGCCGCTATGTTCGGGGGGCGTCGAATAGCGTCTATGGGAAGTGCAAGCTGACAACCCGACAGGTTTTGCTGGCAAAGGACATCATTGCCACGCATTTGGCGGGTGATCTATCGGTGCAAACAATTGCCGCTGAATGCGACCTCTCACGGAGTCACTTCTCCCGAGCATTTAAGCAAACCACAGGCATGGCACCTCATGCCTGGTTAATGCAAATGCGCTTCGAAAAAGCAAAAGAGCTGATGATGTCTCAGCCGTTGAAACCCATTTCCTCTATCGCCCAAGAGTGCGGCTTTTCAGATCAGTCCCACCTGACCCGAGTGTTTACCCGGATGCTGGGCACTTCTCCCGCAGCCTGGAGACGGCAGCGTAGAGCAAGTACCTCCCTGCTTGGCGAAGAGCCACCTACAAAATGATTGCATCGAAAACCTTCAGTGCCGTTCCAGGCCGAAGAAAAGTGATGGAATCGCGAGTCACTTACTGGCTGCTTTTGTTCTTCTGTGGCCCCAGTGGAACAGCCTTGGCGTCCGAGCCTGCACAAACCTCGCAAGGGTTTCTGGAAGATTCGAAGCTGGATGTGCTCAGTCGAAACTTCTACCTCAACAATGACTATCGATCGCCTTCACCGACAGGCAAGAACTACACCCAGGAATGGGCTCAGGGTTTCATTACATCATTTGAGTCCGGCTTTACCGCTGGCACTATTGGTTTTGGCATTGATGCCCATGCCTTTCTGGGTTTGAAACTGGACAGCGGCAAGGGGCATTCCGGGACCGGACTGCTGCCCCTCGATGAGGAGGGACGTGCCGAAGACAATTATTCTAGCGGTGGTGGCGCCCTTAAGCTGCGAACCTCCCGCACCACCTTGGCGTTCGGTGAAATGCTGGTGGAAACGCCGGTATTCGACACGGCGGACAAACGCCTGCAACCGGAGTACGCCACTGGCCTGCTATTTGATAGCCGTGAAATCGACGACATACATTTACAGGCTGGACACTTCACAGCTTTCAAGAATCAGAATCAATCGACCAGCAAAGGCGACTTTTCAGGCTATGGTGTGAGCACCCAATATGGCGGCATCGATTTCATCGGCGCCAACTTATTTGAAGAACGCCCGGTGGGCGGCGCCCTTTATGCTTCACAACTGAGCGACACCTGGCATCAATACTATGCCAACCTGCACCTGAAGCAGTCCGGGTTGTTCGTCGACAGTAACGTTTATCACACAACGGATTATGGCAAGGCCGTGGCCGGGGCCATCGATAACACCGCCTACAGCCTGGCGGGTAAATACACGGCCGGAGCTCATGCCTTCACCCTCGCCTACCAACAAATCAACGGCGACACCCCTTTCGATTTTGTCGGCGGCGACTCCATTTACCTTGCCAACTCGATCAAGTATGCCGACTTCAATGGCCCTCATGAGCGTTCTTGGCAGGCCCGTTATGACCTCGACCTAGGCACCTTCGGCGTTCCTGGATTGAAATTTATGACTCGCTACGTCACCGGACGCGATATTGACGGAACCCACGCGCCCCAAGGTGGCGGCTATAACCCTTTTGACGAATCGACTGGAGAGTTCGTGCCTCAACAAGGCGATGGAGGACGACATTGGGAACGCGATATCGATCTTCGGTATGTGTTGCAGTCGGGGCCGGCCAAAGACTTGTCTCTCCAGTTGTCTCAAGTGACGCATCGGGCGAACAGCGCTCAAGGGGGGGATGACATCGACAGGATCTATATCGTGATCGAATACCCAATCAAGTTTGGGCACCTTTAAGCCGTTGACTGATAGTGATGGCATTGCAGTGCCGCGGCAGGGCTTTCTCGTGGGCATTACCGCAATGGCCCTACTCGCGAAGAATGGCACCCTGAAGAAATATGCGGGCTTTCCACACGGTATGCCGACTACGAACGCTGCTGAAATCAATGCTGACATTTTGGCGTTTATACGCAGCTAATCGCCAAAAAATGGCCCTCAAAGGGCTAATACCTGCCAGTTAGGCCGTAACACGACCTGTAGCAGCTGGCGAAGCCTGCGTTCGGCTGCGCAGCAGTCGTAAAACCTGAGCGCGAGGTCTTCCTGAAACACCGCGTCGCCTGATTTCACGACTGCTGCGTCCGATCGCGGCCCGAGCCGAACGCAGGCTTCGCCAGCTGCTATGTATGGACTCGCCCCCCACTGTCTACCCGCTTTTGAAAAACCGTCGCCCCGTTGCATCTATGTATCAGGCCTATTCGTGGAAGCCGTCTTCGGCTTCTGGCCAAAATTGGAAAAGCTCGTGGTATGCCGATTACGGTCAGGCCTCGAAGGCCAGTAGCAGCTTAGGCATCAATCCACGCCGGTCTTACCTGGGGTCAATTTTTTTCAGCAAAGGGTCGGACAGTTAGTACCTCGGTGACAGAACTCTTTCGCTCAGTGGCTCATTGTCGCTTGCTGGCCATCACCAGCGTGGCGACGATAAGTCTGATCATTCTGTAAAAGCACCCAGACGATTCGCAGGTTGCGGTTGGCTAGCCTGATCGCAGCCTCCTTACGGCCCAGCCGGCTCATCCAGCGCAACAAGCGGCGGTCATCGGGTTGCTGGGAATCAGGTCGTAGTTGTTGCAGCACCGCATGGGCTCCCTGGATCATCAGGCTGCGTAAATAAACATCGCCTCGCTTGGTCATATCCCCTAGCCGGACCGTCTCCCCGCTGCTGTGCTGGTCAGGCACCATGCCAAAGTACGCGGCAAACTTGCGGGCATTGGGGAATCGCTCAGGCTTGGTTTCCTTGGCCACCAGTGCCGTGGCCGTGACTGGGCCGATGCCGCGCACAGTCATCAGTCGCTTCGCCGTCATGTCGGCGTTGGCGGCCACTTCCAGGCGTCCCGTCAGCACGCTGATGCGCTCGCCCAAATGGCGCCACTCGGCCAACAGTTCGTCGATCAGTTCACGCAGCAGGCCCGGCACCGGCTGGGTAGCATCTTCCAGTACCCGCGGAATTTTCTGGCTGATCGCAACATCGCCCTGCGCCAAGGCCACGCCGTGCTCGAGCAGCAGGCCGCGCATCTGATTACTGACAGCCGTGCGCCGACGCACATAGCCCTGACGGGCGCGATGCAACGCCTGCATTGCCAGCGCCGCGACGCTTTTGACCGGTACTGCGCAGATTTTTTCATCGCGACCAGCCCGCAGAATCGCCAGCGCATCGTTGCGATCATTTTTTGGCCCGCTGCGATGCGTGGCCACCAAACCGGCTGGAAGAATCCGCGCCAGATTGCCTTGTTCTTGCAACTGCCGGGCCCAGGCTTGAGCACCCGGACCGGTCTCCATCAAAACCACGACATAAGGCGGTAACTTGTGGAGAAACTCATAAAACGCCTCGCGCGACTTGATCCGCTGCTCGTAGCGCACCTGACCGAGGACATCTTCACCGGCAACCTGAAAGACCTGCTTGGCCAGATCGACCGCTAAGGTTGTGCAGGCCGACAAATCGGAAGAAGACAGGGATTGATCAATCGAACTATGATTTTTCATGGACTCGCCCTCGCTGTCGTTGGCTGTTTAGACTGCCACCGTGGCGCATTGACGCCTCGGCTTGGGCGAGTCCATCCAATTACAGGTCGCGTTACGGCGTAACTGACTGGCATTACCCACGTTTTTTGTACTCTCACGTCTGAGTGGTTTTCTGACCAATCTCAGCGTCGCGCCCTGCGATAACGCCTTATGGTCGGCACGGCCAGGGGAATCAAGGGCACTTCCTGATCGGTGTCGCTTGGGACTCTCCAAAATGATGTCGTAACGCTGGCGTCCCTCGCTAATAGGCAGCGTAGGCACCTACTCGCCCGCAAAATCCCGCTTCAAAAGCACGATAAGTAGCTAGCTATTTGTTGATGAAAGCCTGAAGTATTGATTTGAACTTACAGATTCTTTCGCGTCGCAGCCTGTGCCTAACATCGGCTCCACAGCGAACTCGCCACGGCATCGCTTAGTGGGACCAGATGACGCAGAGAACTCGCCCAAAAGCCCTCTGTCGTTGCTGACCATTGATCGCTGGCCGGCTGGCGCCGTCGATGTGCTTTTGGAGTAGGCCCAGGGATTATTGAGGATCACCGATGAAGCTGGAAATTTTCCGCACGCTGTGGGGTTACACCGCCACCAAGGCCCAGGCGCTCGAAGAGCTGCTGCAGGCCGGCTTTGATGGCATGGAAGCTCGCCTGCCACTGGACGCCCGTGAACGGGCTGAGTTCGCCGCCTTTCTCCAGGCCAATCGCCTGGGCTATATCAGCACCGTCTTCACCGCATACGACGTGCTGCCGGACCAGTCGGCGACTCCTGCCGTTCACCTTAATGACCTCGATCAAAAACTTGGCTGGGCCGCCGAACTCGGCCCACGCTTCGTCAACGTACTGGCGGGCAATGATCGCTGGTCGTTGCCAGAACAAGTGGAGTTCTTCGGCCAGGCGCTGGAACTGGCGCGCAAACACGGCCAGCTCTGCAGTTTCGAAACCCACCGCTCGCGGTCGCTGTTCAATCCTTGGGTGACCCTGGAATTGATCCGCCAATTGCCCGACCTGTTGTTTACCAGTGACATCAGCCATTGGGTGGTGACCTGCGAACGCCTGTTGAATGACCCGGCCGATGACCTGAGCGCCTTTGTCGAGCGGGTGCACCATATCCAGGCCCGGGTCGGTTATGACCAGGGCCCGCAGGTTCCGCACCCGGCGGCTCCCGAATACGCAAAAGAACTGGCCTTCCATCAGCAGCACTGGGAAAGCATCTGGCGCTCGCAGCAAGCCCGCGGCTACCAGGTCAGCACCCTGACCCCGGAATTCGGTGCCGACGGCTACCTGCATCATTTGCCCTTCACCAATGTACCGGTCGCCGACTTGTGGTCATTGAACGTGTGGATGGGCCAGACCGAACGTGAACACTTCAGCCGTTTCAGCCAATCAAGCAACCCTTAGGGAGCCTTTGCGTCATGACTGACAATAAAAATAACAGCGTTAGCACTGACACACAGAACGCCAACTTCAACAGCATCCCGGTAGTCAATATCGCCGGTCTGTTCAGCTTTGAACTGGAACACCGCCTGGCCGTGGCCGAACAATTGGGTCGCGCCGCCAGCGATGTCGGGTTCCTCTATATCACCGATCACGGTATCGACCCGCAACTGATCAGCAACCTGCGCAAGGCTGCCAAGGACTTTTTCGACCAGTCCTTCGACACCAAGATGCAGCACTACATCGGCACCTCGAAATCCCACAAGGGCTTTGTACCCGAAGGTGAAGAGGTCTACTCCAAGGGCAAGCCGGACCACAAGGAAGCCTTCGACGTCGGCTTCGAAGTCCCGGCCGATGACCCGCTGGTGCTGGCCAAAACCCCATTGCTGGGGCCCAACGACTGGCCTCAGTTGCCGGGTTTTAAAGAGTCGGTACGGGCGTACTATGAAGCAATCTTCGCCTTGGGCCGACGCTTGTTCGGCGGTTTCGCCCTGGCCCTGGGCCTGGAAGAAGACTATTTCGACAGCCTGGTCACCCGTCCACCGTCCAAACTGCGCCTGATCCATTACCCTTTCGACGGTGCCGCCCATGACGCACCGGGTATTGGCGCCCATACTGATTACGAGTGCTTCACCATCCTCCTGGCCGATAAGCCAGGCCTTGAGGTGATGAACGATCTTGGCCAATGGATCGATGCACCACCGATTGCCGATGCCTTTGTGGTCAACATCGGCGACATGCTTGAAGTGATGACGGCAGGCACATTCGTCGCCACTTCGCACCGGGTACGGAGCGTGAGTGAGGAGCGTTATTCCTTCCCCCTGTTTTACGCCTGCGACTACCACACCCAGATCAAGCCGCTGCCCGCGTTCGCCCAGGCAGGCAAGGACTACGAAGAAATAGCGATCGGCGAACACATGTATGGCCAGGCGCTGCAGACTTATCAGTATCTGCGCCAGCGGGTGGCAAATGGGGAAGTTCAACTGCCAGAGAAGGCACGTAAGCCCGCCAGTTTCGGGCACTTGAAAAATCAGGCACAACCGTCCTGATTGACGTTTTCAGCGACACACTTACCTACGCCGGAGTCAGTAAATAATGAAAAACAATAAGAACACACTTTTGTGCATGACCGTATTGGCAGCCGGTATGCTCGGTGCCTCGGTGAGTATGGCCGCAGCAGGCCCGTTCAAGGTCGGCATGGAGATTACCTATCCTCCTTTCGAGTCCTATGACGCGGACAAAAACGTGGTGGGTTCGGACCCAGAGCTGGCAACGATGCTGGCCAAGCACATGAACGCCAAGGTGGAGTTCGTCGACACCAAGTTCCCGAGCCTGATCCTGGGCCTGAACTCCGGCAAATACGACGCGATCATTTCCGGCATGTACATCACACCGGAGCGCCAGACTCAGGCCCAAACCATCGCCTATGCCAACACCGGTGCAGCGGTCATGGTGCCCAAGGGCAGCGAGATCAATGCGAAAAAACCTGAAGACCTGTGCGGCTTGAAACTGGGCCTGGAACAGGGCACCACCTGGGTCAAGGAATTCAAGAAGCTCTCCGATGACTACTGCGTGCCGAACAACAAAGGCGCCATCACCGTCAGCGAGTACCCTTCGGCGCCCGAAGTGACCCAGGCCCTGTTGTCCAAGAACATTCAGGCCCAGGTTGAAATCGCTGGCGCCGCAAAAATGATCGCGGAAAAGACCAATGGCCGGGTAGTGATCACCACTGAACACCCGATCTATCAGCAAACCCTGGGTATCTTCGTCAAGAAAGGTAACGACGAAACGTTCCAGGCCGTGCAAAAAGCGTTCGAAGAGAGCAAAAAGAGTGGTGAGTACGCCGCTATTCTTAAGAAGTATGGCTTGGAAGAACCGACTGCTAACTAAGAACGTGTCCTTGTAGTCTGGTCATCTGCCTCCCCTGCACCGGGGCGGCAGATTGAGGTGCCCTATGCAATTCGATTGGTCGTATTTCTTCTCCCTGTTCTCCCTGCCGGACTTCTGGAAAGCCTGTGTCACGGTGATCCAGCTCAGTGCCCTGGCCTGGTTCCTCGGAATGCTGCTGGGCTTTGGCCTGGCCTCGGCCAAGCTGTCCCAGGCGCCGTTACTGCGCATTCCCGCGGCGGTCTACATCTGGTTCTTCCGCAGCATCCCGTTGCTGGTGCTGGTAGTCTTCGTCTACAACTTGCCCCAACTGTTTCCCGGTAGCGGCCCGATTCTGTCAGACCCCTTCTACTCCGGCTTGCTGGCCCTGGTCGTCACGGAAGCGGCGTACATGGCGGAAATCCACCGTGGTGGTCTGATCTCCGTGGCCAAAGGTCAAAAGGAAGCCGGGCGCGCGCTGGGTGTCGGCCTGTTCGGCATGCAGCGTTTGATCGTGATCCCCCAGGCTTTCCGTATCTCGCTGCCTACGTTGATCAATGAATACATCACCGTGGTCAAGCTGACGTCGCTGGTCTCGGTGATCTCGCTGACCGAAATCCTCACGGTCGGCCAACGCCTCTATGCCACCAACTTCCTGGTCATGGAAACCCTGGCGGCGGTCGGGGTGTACTACGTGCTGATCGTCACCGTGTTCGGCTATTTCCTGCAGCGTCTGGAGCGCTACCTGGACCTGAACTTCCGCAAGCCGCACGCACTCGATGACGCCGCCGTGGCCAAGTTCAAGGCCTGCGCCGAAGCCTTGCCCGACAATGCGCGTAAAGCAGCGGGCAACAACGCGACGCCGATCCTGCAACTGAAGAACATCCAGAAGAGCTATGGCACGCACAAAGTGCTGATGGGTATCGACCTGAATGTCGAATACGGCCAGGTGATCTCGATCATTGGCCCATCCGGTTCCGGCAAGACTTCGCTGATCCGCACCGTCAACGGCCTGGAAAGCATCGATACGGGCGACATTCTGTTGTTCGGTGAGACATTCATCGAAGCGTCGGACAAACCCAACAGTGCCCGTCTGCGCAAAGGCGTGCGGCACATTGGCATGGTGTTCCAGAACTTCAACCTGTTCCCGCACCGCACCATTCTCGACAACGTCACCCTGGCGCCGCGTTACCACGGCCACCCGGGCGAGCTGAGCGAACATCGTGCTTATGCGCTGCTGGACAAGGTCGGCCTGCTGGCCCATGCCCACAAGTACCCGCACCAGCTCTCCGGCGGGCAGCAACAGCGCGTGGCGATCGCTCGTGCCTTGGCCATGGAGCCGGACATTATGCTATTCGATGAACCAACCTCAGCGCTCGACCCAGAGCTGGTCGGCGATGTGCTGAACGTCATACGCGACCTTGCAAGTGAAGGCATGACCATGGTGATTGTCACCCACGAAATGGACTTTGCCATGTCGATATCCGACAGGGTTGTGTTCATGGAGAACGGTAATATCCAACTGGATGCAACACCTGAAACCATACGATGCGAAGCCGAAGGAGAGCGAGTGCGGCGCTTTATGGGAATCGGTGCTCGATCGCCAAACCTGTCTGCAACGGTGGATCATGCGTGAGCAAGGTGCTGCAGTAGGCAACTACTTTCTTTGAGCTTCTTTCTTTCAGGAAAACAGGCATGAATCTTGGGATAGCAGGACGCTGGGCGCTGGTGTGCGCTGCCAGCAAAGGTCTGGGTAAAGCCTGCGCACAGGCACTCGTCAGCGAAGGCGTGAACGTGGTGATTACCGCCCGAGGCGAACAGACGCTGAATGAAACAGCCCGTCAGCTCAGAGCGATCAATCCTGAAGTGACGGTCATCGCCGTCGCTGGCGACATCTCGACGCCTGAAGGTCGTGCGGCAGCCCTCGCGGCCCATGAGCATTTCGATATTTTGATCAACAACGCCGGTGGCCCTCCTCCCGGGGATTTTCGCGAATGGAACCGCGACGCCTGGCTCAAGGCGCTGGATGCCAACATGCTCACCCCTATCGAGCTGATCAAGGCAACGGTAGACGGTATGGCGACACGCGGATTTGGCCGAATCATCAACATCACGTCGAGTGCCGTGAAGTCCCCTATCGAAAGCCTGGGTCTGTCCAATGGCGCGCGCAGTGGTCTGACGGGGTTTATCGCAGGGCTTGCCCGGCAAGAAAACATCGCCAGTCGCAATGTGACGATCAACAACCTGCAACCGGGCTCATTCGACACCGATCGACTGCGTGACAATCTGGTCGCGGCTGCCGAAGAGTCAGGGCAAGACAGTGAGGCATTCCTCGCCGAATGCCGTCGCGAAATTCCCGCCAAGCGCTTCGGCTCACCCGAGGAGTTCGGTGCGCTTTGCGCTTTCGTTTGCAGCAGTCATGCGGGCTACCTGACTGGGCAGAACTTGTTGATTGATGGCGGGGCCGTTCGCTCCAGTCAATAAAGGCGCCAGGCACAATGGGAGCGGAAGGCAACGCCTAATGCCTGTCGGATAAGAAAATCTCAGGCGAAACACGCTCTTGGTAGCAGCTGGCGAAGCCTGCGTCCGGCTGCCTGTAGGAGCGAGCTTGCTCGCGAAAGACGTTAACGATAACGCGTTCATGTTGGATAAACGTGCGCTCTCAGGTCTTTCGCGAGCAAGCTCGCTCCTACAGGCAGCCGAACGCAGGCTTCGCCAGCTGCTACAAAGCGTGCCGGCCCTGCCTGGCAGCGGTTGTGAACAGGCTAGCGGTGTCCTGGAAGTCGGACAAAACCGGCCAGCATGTTCAGAGTGTTATCGATAGGTGGGGGCTTTGCGAAAGTTTGTCGCTTGCTCAAACGCGTAACCCAGTCTGAAAAGATCGGGCTCATGGTAAGGCAGGACTACCAGCTCCATGCCGACTGGCAGGCCGTCGTCACTGAATCCTGCGGGTAGACAAATCGACGGCATCCACGTCTGCGAGGCGATCAGGGTGTTGGTCGGGAAGCCCAGGACTTCATGTTTGCCTGCTCTTATTTCCTGCTTGCTGGGGGGCAAGACCTGGGTGCAGGGAAACACCAGCGCGTCCAGATTGTGCTTGGCGACGATACCGACCACCAGGCGCTGAAACCTGTCGCGCGCCGCCAGTTTCTGGAAGTACTGCGGATCATCTTCTGGATGTTCAGGGGCTTCAAAAATGGCCTCTAGCAGATCGAGTGAAGGCTCGTAGAGTTTCTGTTCCTTGATCTTTTCCAGCGTTGCGACTGGCATGTTGTCTCGCGAAGCCAAAAACTGATTGATGTCATAACGCGAGTGCGACAGATAGAGCGAGGTTGCCAGGATGTGTTCCATCAGATCCGGAATTTCCACGTCGATCAGTTCGGCACCGGCGTCTTTGGCGACATCAAGTGCGGCTGAGATGACCTTGTTGACACTGGCACACGCCGGGTCGTCATCGGAACCAAACGCGTTACGAATGACGCCCAAACGCGCGCCCTTGAGGCTTGCTGCGTCGAGGCCATCTACATAACTGCCTTTATGCCCGGCGATCAGCGCGGCAGTGGTGTACTCATCCTTGGGGTCGTAACCGACCATTGCATCCAGCAGCAGTGCGGCGTCGGTTACCGTGCGAGCCATCGGGCCGGCAGTGTCCTGAAACACTACTAATGGCGACGTGCCGTCGCGGCTGATCAGCCCGGGCGTGACCCGCACCCCCACCAAATTGCAAAAGCTTGAAGGCAGCCGGATAGAGCCACCTGTGTCCTCACCCACGCCAACCAGTGCAAGGTTTGCCGCCACCGCTGCCGCAGTGCCACTGCTGGAGCCACCCGGGTCATGTGCCAGTACGTACGGATTTTTTGTCTCCCCGCTCATCGAGCTGAAGCCGAACCAGGAAGTGGCAAAATCCGGCAGTGCTGTTTTCGCCAGAATGATAGCGCCGCTCGCCTTGAGTTTCTTGATGAGGGTCGCGTCATCCTTGGGCTGATAACCCTCCTGGGCAATAGAGCCGAAGGTCGTGATCATGTCCTTGGTCTCGATCTGATCTTTGATCACGACTGGCACACCGTGCAACGACCCGGAGAGCTGGCCACTCGTGGCAAACTCGCGATCCAGACGGTCGGCTTCTTCAAGCGCCTTCGGGTTAACCGTGATAATGGAATTGAGCGCCGGGCCTGATCGGTCGATCGTCTCGATGCGCTCCAGATAGGCGAGTGTGAGTTCGCGAACGCTTAGCTCACCCGACCTCAACAGCGCCTGCATGGCACTGATGGTTAATTCTTCAATCTTGAACGTTTGAATTTTCATGAATGTTTAGCCTTATTTTTATAGGTGACCGTCAGGGCAAATCAGCGTGGCGCTCGGACCTTGATCCCTGCTTGATCCAGGGCTTCACGGGTGGCCTTCACCAGATCCAGGGCACCCGGCGTGTCGCTGTGCAGACAGATGGAATCGAATTCGATGAACAGGTCCTCGCCTTCGACAGTGCGCACCAACCCGGTCTGGCACGCCCGCAAGACCTTGGCGGCAACGGCTGCCGGCGCCAGTGTGCGAACGTTGCGGGTGAACACGATGGAGCCACTGAGGTCGTAATCACGGTCGGCATAGAACTCGCGAACCACCGGCTGGCCAAGCTCACAGGCAACGCGCCAGATCACCGAATTGGGCATGCAAAACAGCAACAGGTCCGGCTCCACTCGTTGCAGGTTTTCCACTAGCCGACGTGCGGCCTCTTCATCCCGTGCAAGGTGCATGTAGAGCGCACCGTGAGGTTTGATGTGCTGCAAGGGCACGCCTTGTGCCCGTGCGATTTCCCGCAGGGCGCCGAGCTGGTAGAGCATGTCATCCACCAGTTCCTGGGCCGTGGCGTTGATATGCCGACGGCCGAAACCGACCAGATCGCGGAATCCCGGATGGGCACCGATAGCCACGCCCAACCGTTTGGCCTGCTCGACGGTGCGACGCATGGTGCCAGGGTCGCCGGCGTGAAAGCCGGTGGCGATGTTGGCTGAGCTGATGAAGCCCATCAGCTCATTATCGACGCCATCGCCAAGGGTCCAGGGGCCGAAACTCTCACCCATGTCCGAATTGAAATCCACTGCCTGCATCACTGGTGCTTCCTCTTTCGTGACTTCATGCCTCCACGTTAAGACGGCCCTTACCCCTTGGGAAGATCTATTATCAGATAGACCATCTTCTGATAATCAGATAATGATGGCGGCTTCACAGACCACCCGACTCCAGGAACGTCCATGTCTCTCACGCTGCGCCAAGTGCGCTACTTCGTCGCCACCGCCGAGATCGGCCAGATTTCCCAGGCGGCGATTCACCTGAACATCTCCCAGTCGGCGGTGACCACGGCGATCAAGGAACTGGAAGCCATGCTCGGCACGCAGTTGTTTCTGCGCTCAGCCCAGGGCATGAACCTGACCGACGCCGGACGGCATTTCCTCAATCGCGCGTATGTGATCCAGCGCAGCGTCGATGATGCTCTGAACAGTCCGCTGCCGGACTACCGCGCCAGTGGCGTGCTGCACCTGGCGGCCAGTTACACGGTCATCGGCTACTTCTTGCCTCACCATCTGCAACGCCTGGAGCATTGGCACCCCGACGTCACCATCGAAGTGCATGAACAGGAGCGCCAAGCCATTGAAGTCGGCTTGCTGGAGGGCAGTTTCGACATGGCCGTCGTGCTGACAGCCAACCTGACCCACCCGGATATCATCTCCGAAACCCTGTTCAACTCTGAACGCCGCCTGTGGTTGCCCAGCCATCATCCGCTGTGCGATCGCGCTACGGTCAGCCTCGCCGATGTGGCACGGGAACCCTATATCCTGCTCACCGTCGACGAAGCCGAACAAAGCGCCAGACGTTACTGGGAACATGCCGGGCAATCGCCCAACGTTCGCGTGCGCACCAGCTCGGTGGAAGCCGTGCGCAGCATGGTGGCCAACGGCAGCGGAGTGGCGATCCTTTCGGACCTGGTGCACCGCCCCTGGTCCCTGGAGGGCAAGCGCATCGAAACCGTGACGCTGAGCGATTCGGTAACGCCCATGAGCGTCGGCCTGGCGTGGCACCGCGAGCGCGCCTTTACCCCGGCGATGCAGGCCATGCGTGATTACTTCCACGATGCCTTTCTTGCGCCGCAGCAACTGTCGTCACGGCGTTGATGGATCAGATACGAAAACTGCCCACGCTGACCTGTACACGATCTGGGGCAACTCCAATCCGAAAGTCTCGAAGTCCAAATAAGGGTGACAAAAGAAGGTGAGCAGGCACCTAATGCCTGCCAGTTAAGCCGTAACGCGATCTGTAGCAGCTGGCGAAGCCTGCGTTCGGCTGCGCAGCAGTCGTGAAATCAGGCGATGCGGTGTTTCAGGAAGACCTCGTGCTCAGGTTTCACGACTGCTGCGCAGCCGAACGCAGGCTTCGCCAGCTGCTACCAAGAATGTGTTTCGCCTGAGATTTTCTTAACGGGCAGGCATTATGTGCAGGCAGCTCGCTTTCGCACGATGTCATGTGATCGAGGTGGCACGAACGCGAAGCGACCACACCACCTCAATCCGGCTAAATCAGTTAGCCCTGCGTCGCTCCCGGCCAGCCGGCCTGATGCAAGGCGTTGAGCAACGTTTCGGCATCCAGCCCCGGCACCGCATGCCCGTTGCCTTCGGCGGTGTCGGCGGCCAGCAAGGCGTTGATGATGGCCTCCTCCACGGCTTCGGTGGCCGCCAGGAACAACTCGCTGATGTGGTCGTTGTTGACCATGCTCAGGTTGTCGGTGGTTGGCGCGCGCTTACTCTCGTAAGCAGCCGGCGGCACGTGCTGATTGCCGGTGGAGAAGGCGATGAAAATGTCACCGCTGTGGTCTTCATTACCGCCGCCGGTGCGGGCGAGGCCAAGGCTGGCACGCTGCGCCAGGCGCGTGCATTGGTGCGGCAGCAACGGCGCATCGGTGGCCAGGCAAACGACGATCGAGCCCATGCCCGGATGCGGCAGCAACGCTTTGAGAAACGGCGAGTCGACCTGTTCCATGTAGCGTCCGACGGGGTAGCCATCGACGCGCAATTCATTGCGGATGCCGTGGTTGGCCTGGACGATGGCGCCAACGGTCCAACCGCCCTGAGCAGCGTTCAGACGCCGCGAAGCCGTGCCGATCCCGCCCTTGAATTCGTGACAGATCATGCCGCTGCCACCGCCCACCGCCCCTTCGGTGACCGGGCCGCTCGCCGCCGAGCGCAGGGCTTCGGCCACGTGTTCAGGCTTCACGTGAAAACCGTTGATGTCGTTGAGCAATCCGTCGTAGGTCTCGAGCACCACCGGCATGTTCCAGTAGAGCCGTCCATCATCCCGTTGCTGCTCACGGTCCAGCACAATCAGCGCATCGCGCACCACGCCCAGGCTGTGGGTGTTGGTGAAGGCGATCGGGCTGGTCAACAGTCCCGCCTCGCGAATCCACTCCAGACCGGTGGCGTCGCCGTTGCCGTTCAGCACATGGACGCCGGCGAAGCACGGCTGCTCGCTGGTGGAACCGGCACGTGGCTCGATCAGGGTGACGCCGGTCAGGATGTCGCGGCCCTTGGCGGTGCGTCCTCGCACATTACTATGGCCGACCCGTACGCCGGGGACGTCGGTGATGGCATTGAGGGGACCGGGTTGCAGTTGGCCGAACTGGATGTTCAGGTCACGGGCACGTGGTTTCATTGTCTCTTTCATAATCTGGGTCTTATTTTGATGTGTTTGAGGAAAGGGATTGGTTAGTCAGCAGCAGCTGCTGCCGAGTCTGCCCATCAAGCGCCGGTCTTGACCGTGTTCCAGGTGCGGGTGCGCACGCGCTCCATCTTCAGCGGGAGTGGTTCAAGCGGAAATAGCGTGTCCAACACTTCCTTGGACGGATACACCCCGGGGTTGTCGCGGATTTTCTGCTCTACAAGCGCGGTGGCATCCTTGTTGGCGTTCGGATAGCTCAGGTAGTTGGATGACTCGGCGATGACTTCGGGGCGCAGCATGTAGTTGATGAACGCTAACCCTTGTTCCGGGTTCGGCGCATCGTTGAGCTGCACCAGACTCTCCACCCACACCGGGGCACCTTCGCGTGGAATGCTGTAGACAAGGTGGCGTCCACTGCCAGCAAGTTCGGCAGCTTTTTGTGCATCAGCGACGCCCCCGGCCCAGCCGAGCACGACGCAGACGTTGCCATTGGCCAAATCAGAGATGAACTTGGAAGAGTCGAAGTAGACGATATGGGGGCGCAGTTTCAGCAGCAGTTCCTGGGCTTTTTTGTAGTCCTCCGGGTTCTGGCTGTTGTAGGGCAGTCCAAGGTAGTGCAACGCAATGGGAATGATCTCGCTAGGGGCGTCAAGCATGGCCACACCGCATTGACTCAACTTGGCCAGGTTTTCTTCCTTGAAAATCAGGTCCCAGGAATTGACTGGCGCATCTGCGCCGAGTATCGATTTAACCTTGTCCGCGTCATAGCCGATGCCAGTGGTACCCCACAGATAAGGGGCCGCATAGCTGTTTCCGGGATCGTTGGTCTGCAACTTGGCGAGGATGCCGGGGTCGAGATGGGACCAGTTGGGTAACTTGCTGCGATCCAGCTTCTTGAGCACACCCGCTTTGATCAGGTTCGGCAGCAGGTCGGCACTGGCGACCACTACGTCATAGCCACTTCGCCCTGCCATCAATTTGCTTTGCATGACGTCGCTGTTATCGAACACATCGTACACAGCGCTGACGCCTGCTTCTTTCTGGAAGTCTTTCACCGTATTCGGGGCAATGTAGTCATACCAGTTGTAGATATGAACACTGGGTTTGGCAGCGTCATCGGCCTCGGCGCAGACCAGGCCGAAACTGAACAGCGCGGCCAGCGCGAATTGCATGTAACGAGTCGGTTTCATCGGGATGCTCCAGAGCATTAGTACTGGGTCCATGGACACCTGCACTGCTCCTGCTAGTGTGTGAATTATTGTTGTGGTTGGGTCGAAATCGGCGTCAATACGGAACAATCACTCCCGATTCAGGGAATCAGTAGTTCACGGCGACCCTCTTCGTGCTCAATCTGCTCGCCGGTCAGGAGCAGGCGACGGTCACTGAGGTAGTCGTAGTCGCGGCGGGCCGTGCGCAGCAGGTCGAGGTCCAGCTCTACCACCTGCCGGCACTCTGCGCGCCCCGCTTCGAACAACGTGCGCCCGAAGGGATCGATCGCTGCACTCCCACCGGCAAAAACCAGGCCTTCATCGCCGTCGCCGACGCGATTGACCATCACCGCAAATGCCTGGTTTTCCTGAGCGCGCGCCATGATCGCGGTGCGGTGGACAGGGCCGTAGGGATCCATGTTGCCGTTAGTGACCAGGATCAGCTCGGCACCGAGTTGACCGAGGGCTCGGGCACTTTCCGGCAACTCAATGTCGTAGCAGATCAGCAGTCCGACACGGACACCCTTCCAGAGCACGGTGGCGTAGCGGTCTCCCGGCTGGAACATGCCCCGTTCCGAAGGCCAAAGGTGAGTCTTGCGATAGCTCAAGGCGATCCCTTCCGGGGTTACCAGCAGGGAGGTGTTATAGAAGGTGCCGGCGTCGTTCTCAGCCATGCCGATCGCCACCGAGACGTTCCGCTCGCGTGCGGCGCGCTGCACAGCCTGAACACTGGGCCCGTTCAGGGGCTCGGCGACTTCGGCGAGCTGTTGCGCGCTGGCGAATCCCATTAACTGGGTTTCTGGAAATATCAGCAGATCGGTATCCTCTGCACAGGTAGCGATGGCCTGCAAGGTACGCTCTAGGTTATAAGCGGTGTCGCCATCGCGACCGGTAAGTTGTACGAGTTCAATCTTCATCGGTGATCCTTTCACGTGTATGTGGGCTCGCCAAACTGCACAGCACCCGCCAGGGCTGGATGGAGTATGGAGAGCCACAAAGTGGAAAGTAATCACATCGATGGGGTAACCCCGTATGGGTAGAAACGTGAGCATGACCTTGCAGGACATGGCCTGGCACCAGGCGATTGGCCGGCTGATTGAAACACTTGACCGTCCTGTTTTCTGGTTGTCGCTGGTGCGTCTGCTGGACAGATACATTCCCGTGGACAGCTGGGTCGTGCTGATTTTCAGCAATGGGCGCCCGCAGGTGCTCGCAGAATGCCCTGGCAAGGACGGCGGGCCGGACCCACTGTTTCAGGACTACCTCAAAGGCCTGTACCTGCTCGACCCCTTTTACCTGGCCAACCGGGAAACACCGCAGAACGGTATATTTTGGCTTACTGACGTGGCGCCGGAATGCTTCGAACAGACCGACTACTACCAACGCTATTTCCGCCTCAATGTCGTTGCCGACGAAGTGCACATCAACGTCCAGCTGGACGCGGAGCGCACCCTCAGCCTGTCGCTGGGAAGCGAGGGCCGCTTCAGTCCAGAGCAGATCGCCTTGCTCAGCCTCATCCAGTCCTGGGTCGCTGCCCTGATGCGTCAGCGCATGGCGTTCGAACGAGAGGTGCCGGATCAGCCGCCGGCGCCGGCGCCACGCTGGCAAAACTGGCTGGACTCGACTGACCAGCAGTTGGACACGCCGCTCTCCGCCCGAGAACTGGAAGTGGGTCGGCTAATGCTCAGCGGCTGTTCGAACAAGGAGATCGCACGCAAGCTGGCGATTTCCGCCGAGACCGTGAAGGTTCACCGTAAGCACATGTACAGCAAGCTCGGCATTAAATCCCAGACCGAGCTGTTCTCACTGTTTCTGAACGCGCAGAGTTGAGGTCGCCGCTATCGAGGGACGGTTGCGGTATTGAATTTTCCGCAACTTTATGTCGAGATGAGGCTGAATTGAAAAAGTCAAAAATACTGTTTTCAGCCTGTTATGCAGTAGCGCATTCTTTGATCTTTAGTTCTGTCTACTCGTCATGATCTGGGTAACGCCCACATGAAAACGGTCACAGCCCTTCTTGCCTGTCTAGCCACTGCCAGTGTGTTCGCGGTGACGAGCACCTGTGCGAACGCGGCGTCCTTCAAGACCAGCTTCGACTGCACCACGGCAAGGGCATCCATCGAAAAGCTTATTTGTCGCGATTCGCAACTGGCGCAGATGGATCTCGAATTGACGCGTCTTTATCGCCTGGCGCTCACGGATGAACATTCAGTACCGCGTCCCGACAAAGTCATGATCGACCAGCAGTTCTGGATCGACGCCCGCAATCAATGTGCCTCCGATCGGGAGCCCAAGGCGTGCACGATCCGAAGTTATGCCGAGCGCGCCCACCAGCTACGCCAAGGCTCGGCCATTGTGCGAACCAAGGATCCAGACAGACTCACCGAAGGTCCCCTGGCGTTTCGTTGTACGGGGCTTAACGCGCCGATTGCCGCCACCTTCTTTATCACCCAGCCGGGTATCGTGTACCTGAAATGGGCGAACACCTCGATCACCCTGAACCAGGTGCCGAGTGATTCGGGAACCCAATACACGGGCAAGGATTCCCTGGGGAACTATCGCTTCTGGCAAGACGGTGATGTGGTCCTTTTCCAGAAACCAGGCTCAGCACAAATGAGTTGTACGGCTGAGCCGGTCGGTTGATTGCTGATCACTCATCCGGCAGCTGCTCGAAGTATTCCTGCTCAAGCTTGTGAATGAACGCATAGCCAGTCCCGACCCGCACCAGTATCCCCGCGTCGACAGCAACGTCGAGAACACGGGAGTAGCGCAAGGGGACGCTTCCTCCAAGCACCAGCAGCGCTCTCACGATGTAATACGCGGCGCTCCGGATGCCTCCGCATAGAGCAAACACCACCGTTGCTGACGCAATGCCTATGTACCGAAAGTACCAGAACGAATCGACGGTACGCCCAGCGATCAGTTCGAGCAGCATGAGTATCGATACGCTTGCCAACGCAGACGCCAACGCGAGCATAAGTGCAATGAGGAACAGACGACCCATCGAGTGCCTGGCTTGATTCAGATGTTCTGGCGTCTTCAGGGTTACTGCACCAATCAGTGCGCCAACCGCGGTGGCGAAGACCATCATAAAGACAAAGCAAGTCCATATGGTTATAAAACCAACTCGAACAAGCGCCCAGAGTGGCGTCGATGACTTGTCGCCACCATTCCAGTCGATGGCGAATTGAAACAACGATTCGATTGTGCCATCTCCGGTAGTTATCCAGGAAACCGCCATCATCGAGAACAGCGGCACAATGAAGAAGCCCCCTATTCCTTTGATAATAGACTTGCCATATTCAGTGAAAATAGTAAGTGCAAGTCCGCCCAACACCAGCACGACGACCACCCACTTCAGCAAACCTTTCGTGATTAAAACAGGCGTAGCAACGTACAACAGGCTACCAGCGATAACCGCGGCCATCTGCCAGATCGCGAGTACGACCGCAACGACGATGCCGATACCCGCGCCTTTCATTGAACGTTTCAGGCTCCAATGCACGCGCTCATAGATTGGCACGTCGTCGATACTCATTAACATCCAGGCCAATGAGACCGGCAGCACCCAGCAAGCACTCATCCCGGCGGAAATCCAGTTATCACCGTTGGAGGCAAGGAAGAAGAGTGTCGCTTTGGCTGCCAGCAGACTGCTTATCAATATAGCCAGACCGACTGCAGCAACGTGCTGCCACCGCCTGTTAAACCAAGACGTCGAGATATCCGACAGAAAAAACACAGCGCTGCGGGTTTCGGAATAGCTGTGTGCCATTTGCTTCACCGCGTGCATCGTCATCTCTCTCGAGATGTTCTTGTACCTGGCCTTGGAGCTCGCACGGAGCTCGAAAGCCTTGTCAATGTAGGCGGCGAACAAACCGTTGACCGTCGGCGTGACATCCCGCGGTGCCGAGTCGTCCTGCTGATAAACGAAAGCCATGACAGACAACATTAAGGGGGATCGGCAGAGTTCGAGTAGTTCTGGCGTCTCCCTGAACGCCTGGCTCAGGTCAGCCAGGTCGTTGTCCTCGATGAAGGCGGTGACCTGGCTACTGGTCATTGGCAGCACTTCGATCGCCAAATCCGGACGCACCTTATTGGTCAAGGCTTCGTATTCTGACCGACGGCACGTGACAAATACACGGCCCAAATACGTGCCCTGGAACGCGGAAAGACAACGGGCGCAAAAATCACGGACGGGCTCGGGGACTTCGTCCAAGCCATCAAGGTAGAGGTCAAGGGCACCGTCATTCAGCCAATCGCTTACGAAAGAAGCGTTGGTTTTGTATAGGTTCACGACCTGCTGGATGAGCCAGAGGCGAAAGCAGTTTGAGAACGCAGACTCGTTGCCGGGATCCTTGACTTTATTCGCCGCCCATGACGACAGCCAGACGACAGCGGGGATCGGTTTGTCGTAATCACCTTGCCCTGCCTCGAGCGCTTGCCGGGCACATTCGAGCAACAGCATCGATTTACCGGCTCCCGGCTCGCCCAAAATCAACACGTGGCGCACATGCTCGTCGTTCAACGACGACAGCAGCCGCGTCATGTCAAAATCCGCAGCTGCAATCTTGCGTGTCGGCGCTTTATCGCCCGAGGCGATCTGAGTCATGTGATGCAGGTCAGGCCTGCGTTTAAACGGAATGGCGAGGAAGTGTCCACCCAGTAGTCGCTGGCTGAGTGGGCCCTCGACAAAGTCGGTCAAAACCCGGTTGCGCAGAATGGTTCTTGCCTTGCGGATGCCCTTTTCCGGGGGGCTCAGGCGGATTGTCAGAGGGTCGATTGGCGGCTCGGACTGCACATCTGCGTCGGCAAGATGTCGACGAAATTTTGAATCGGTCCACGCGCCCGCCATACGCGCCACAGCAAGGCGTTGCTTAAAGTGCTGTTCGACATGCTGGGTGACTCCGAAAATCCAGATGTCGCCGGGGGTGGGCGTATCACGCAGCAGGACCGTCGCGCCCGAGAATCCGCGCCAATCTTCATTGGGGCTCTCAGGCTGATAGGCTGGGTCGATGCCGAAACTAAGCGTCGGGTTGTTTTCGTCAGTCAACTGGCCGGATGGAACGAACAACGCGCGCTTCTCGTCGATCCGCGCCCCTCGCGGGAAACCCAATCCGAGCGCGTGGTGCAGATGAGTGGTTTCAATCAGCCCGACGCGCGTGCGAAATGCCGGAACCAGGTCAGACATACCGGGTTCAGATCGGATTTCGAGCAGGGCCAAGTCAAGATCATCCCCGCCCTCCCACGCAAGGATCGCGTCCCGCCATGCCCAGGCTGCGCCCTCCTTCCGCCATCCCAATAGGCGCACCTGCCAGTTCTCTTTGAGCACTGCAGAGTCGTCCGCCTCCTGTAAAACATGACGCGCCGTCAGAATAAGATTGCGGCCGATCAGTCTCCCGGAACCGAAGCAATCGACGGTAATGTGCTGAACTTGCGCGACGTCAGCGTAGAGTCGCGAGAGTACATACGCCATATCGGGTCGACTCTCAATCAGACTCGCGGTTGTTGTCCCGAATCAGGATCGGCTTGCCTTCCCTGTCGACAGGTTCCAACACCAGTTTGACTTTATGGGTGTTGGACGAAGTCGTTTTGGCCTTGCCGGACAAATCGATCAGCGACAGCACCTTGAAACCGCCGCCAGCCTCGCCCTCCAGCGAAAAAGTGATATCCATTTCGACCTCGACGGACTTCGGGATAAAGCGAATGTTCGCCGCCCCCCCGTCTTTCACCGCACTCTCGAGTTCCGATCGAAGGGCGCGTATCGCGTCCTGGAGGCTTAACGTAGTCATCAGGTGTCTCTCCTACATGGCATAAGGCAGTCACATACTTCTTGTTCGAGATAAACAGAAAATAGGTTAGCAGTCTTGTATGCCACGCACCCGGTAGTTGCTCCGCATTTGGGTATTCCAGACGACGTTCACGAGTCCTGGCGTTCATGGCCCAGCGGGCGCACGCGATCAGACCGTGTTGGTCAAGGCGCGCCGCATGGGGTGATGGTGTCCAACCCAAAAGCCGTGGTCGGCCTGATCGAGACAGCAGCCATTGCAAAATAGCCGCATAACAATCAATGCAGCGCCCCTGCTTTAAAGGAACGCTGCATCAACTCATCGGGTGTGCTTCATTTGTCGTCCGGTTTTTCTGACGATTGTGCGCGACTCTCCATGTTTTCCTCGGCGTTGGGCGGTGTTGGAACACTGCCAGGCGTGAACACGTGAGTCAGCAATTCCCGGGCATCGATTTCGACGACACCCGGCACCGTGCGGGCCAGAGCGACAGCCTGCTCACACTGTTTATGGGTGTTGACGCGACCGCTCAGCGCCACCGTACCCGCAAAGGTTTTGACATGGATCTGCAGGCCAAGGGTCGGCTCGCCCAGTGCCAGGGCCGACTTCACCCTGGCGGTAATCCACGCGTCGTGAGCGACTGTTTCCAGTTGATCAGAGTAATGCTTAAAGGATTGAAGTTTCATGGCAGACCCCTCTCTCGAGTCACAGACACAAACACAAACACCTATTAAGTATAGTTCGGCGTCGGGATGTTCAGCGTTTGACTGACAAATCGGTCTGGGTCATGCGACTGCGGAGGGTGAACACCCCATCTCCAGAGAGAATGGCGCTGCGAGCAAACAACCGACCACTCTCCCAGTTCGAAAGCCCCAGTTCCGGCTTGTTCAGGGCGTACTGGCCATCGACCCAGCGGGTGATTCCGTTGCCGACAAAAGGTGCGTTGACCGCGTTATAGAAACGCTCCTGCGCGACACCGTCTTCACTGATCAGCGACACGGTAAATTGCGGGCTGTAGCGATTGAACAAGGCGATGGCCGTGTCCAGGTCATCAACGATCTTCAGGCTGACTTCCGGGGTTTCCTCCCATTCCCATTCGCGGCCCAACTGATCTTCGGGCAGCGGTTCGGCCAACGCTTCGGTCTGGTAGCCGTCGGCACGGTAGACGTCGACCGTTTCGGTCAGCCAATTGCCGGGCAAATACGACTCGCTGCCCTCGACGATGTGCAACTTGCAGCCTTCTTCCCGTGCGGTGCCGGCCTGTTGCAAGGCGTTCAGAAACAGCGGCACCAGTTCGGCCGCGCGATCGCGGTGAATCAGGCAGACATTCAGGGTGTTGCAGACTTTGCGGTCCAGGGAATGGCGCACCACAGCGGCGAAACGCGTGGCGTCGGCGTCCTTATCGGCGATTAACCAGGCGCCACCGGTGCCGTGCAGACTCACGGCGGTGCCCGCCTGCTGCGCGATGCTGCCCAGTTGACTGACGGCACGACCCGAACCACGGGCCACGGCCAGCGACAAACGCCGGTCGGCGAACATCGCCCAGCCGGCGGCGTGGTTGACGCTTTCCACCAGCGATACTGCGCCGGCCGGCAACCCGGCGTCACTCAGTGCAGGGTTCAACGCGTGGGTGACGATGGCTTGCGCCGTGCCCAACGCATCGCTGCCAATGCGCAGCACGGCGGTGTTGCCGGTGCGCAATACACCAGCGGCATCGGCGAAGACGTTTGGCCGGCCTTCGAAGACGAACGCGACGATGCCCAGGGGCGAGACCACTTGTTCGACTTTCCAGCCGTCATGCTCGACGCAACTGACGACTTTGCCGCGCGTGGCTGACGCATCGCGCCAGGCCCGCAGGCCGGCGATCATGTCACGGCGCATGCGTTCATCGGCCAGTAAACGCGTGGTCGAACGTCCACGCGATATGGCCCACTCGATGTCGGCCAGGTTGGCGGCCTCGATCAAGGCCCAGCAGTCCGGATTTTCAAGGCGTTGGGCAAAGCAGTCGAAGAACGTGCTGATCGCCTGATCCGAAACAGCGGACATTGCCGTAAAGGCCGCTTCGGCTCGCTCGATTGCCACCGCCGCCGCTTTCTGATCAGCGACGGGAACCAGCAACAATTCGCCACTGACCTGCTCCACCAGAAGGTGGTCGCCGGGCTGAAAGCGCGCCGCCAGTTCGGGGCTGACCACAGTGAAACGATTACCGGCAAACGGGATCGGCGTGCCAGCGATTAGACGTTCGAGCACAAGAGACATCAGGCGGTTTCACCATGCAGTGGGCGGCCTGAAAATGTATAGGAAAAGCGGTTCACCGTCATCAGCGCGCCACCGCGTGCCATTCCGCCCCCTGCCTGTCAGATGCCCGGCGGATCGTCCGGAGTGTCCTGCACCCACTGCCAAAACAACTGATAGCCGACCGCAAGCACCACCGGCCCGATGAACAGCCCGATGATCCCGCCCGTCACCATGCCGCCCAAGGCACCGATCAGCACCACCGGCATCGGCACATCGACACCGCGCCCCAACAGCAACGGCTTGAGTACGTTATCGACCAGCCCGGCGATGAACACGTAGATGGCAAAGGTGATGGTCGCCGTGCTGGCCCCTTCAGTGGCAAACACATACGCAATCACGGGCAGCGTAATCAGGGTCACCGGCAACTGCAAAATGCCGAGCAACAACACCGCAAGGGCCAGCAAACCGGCACCCGGAACCCCCTTGAGCACGAAACCGACGCCCACCAGCAGCATCTGAATGAAGGCGATGCCCACCACGCCCAACGCGACCGCCCGGATTGTTGCCGTGCACAGTTCGGCGATTTTCGGCCCTTTGACCGGACCGTTGATGCGCGAGGCGATCTGCACGGCGCTGCGGCTACCCGCTTCACCATACGCCATGAAGATGCCCGCGATAATCAAGGCGAAGATAAAGGTAAGAAAACCCATGCCGACACCGGCAAGCTTGCTCAGCAAGGTCAGGCTGACGCCTTTTATTTGCGGTATGTACTTCACCGTCAGCCCCGGTAGATCGGTTGAGGCTTGCAGCCAAATACCGGACAGCGGCTTACCCACCAACGGCCAACCGGCGACTGAATCGGACGGAGGAGGGATGTGAAAACCGTCGACCTTGACCACGTTCATGGTGTTCTGGACCGAGTCTGCGATCGAGGTACCCAACAGATAGATCGGCACCATGAGGATAATGACGGCGATCAACACAATCAGCGTGGCAATACGCCCTTCATTTTGTCCCAGCGGGCCCATGAGCCGCTTTTGCAGGGGATAAAGGGTGATCGCCAGGATCACCGACCACAGCATCAAGTCGCGGAACGGACTGAATATCTGGAAGCAGAACAGCACCAGAACGAGAATCAGCCCGGCGCGAATAAGGACATTGAGCAGGCTTCTGGGCCAATTTTTTTCAGAGCTAGACGAGGGCACCACGGCTGCCTCCTTGCAGATCGCTGCAAAGGTATGGGATCGGTTAGCCCAGCATAGACGCTCAATACGCCGCGTGAAGATTCAACGCAACTTTAGTGGATCGACCATTTCAGCCGCGATGGCCATGCCCACCAGGTCCGGCAACGTATTGGCCTGCATACGCTTCATCACGCGTGAGCGGTACAGGTCGACGGTTTTTGCGCTCACGCCCAGTTGCTCGGCGATTTCACGGGTGGTGTAACCCTGCACCAGCGGCAGCAACACATCGCGTTCCCGTGGCGTCAGTGTGAGAAGACGCGCCTGCAAGGCGTCGTGGCCCTGGTTACCTGAGCGGTTGTTCTCGCAGTTGCTGAGCGCCTGTTGCACGCTGTCCAGCAGCAACTGCTCGTTATAGGGTTTCTCGATGAAATCGTGGGCGCCGGCCTTGAAGGCGCGCACCACAATCGGCACATCGGCGTGCCCGCTGACGAAAATGATCGGCAGGTTTAGCTCGCGCACACGCATTTCTTCCTGGACGTTCAACCCCCCCATGCCCGGCATGCGCACATCCAGCAGCACACAGGCATTGAGCGTGGCATCACAGGCATTGAGAAACTCGACGCCACTGGTAAACGGCAACGCCTTGAGCCCGACCGATTCCAACAGCCAAACCGTTGAATCGAGCATCCCCTGGTCATCGTCGACCACGTACACCACGTGCTCCGTCACACCTGCCATTGCATTATTCCTGTTGTTGTTTTGTTGGGCCGGCGAGCGGCAAGCGGCAACACATCAGCAGTCCGACAGACTGACGCCGGGCCTGCAATTCGCCACCGAAACCTTCGATGATGCTGCGGCTCATGGACAAGCCAAGCCCCAGGCCGTCGGCCTTGCTGGTATAGAACGGGGTAAATATCTGCTCCAGTTCCGACTCGCTGACGCCCGGCCCCTGGTCTTGCACTCTGATTTCCACGGTGGCACCACCGCCCTGCTCCGCCGCCATCACGATCAGCGAAGGCTGCCCCGGATGTTGTTCGCGGTTGGCATCGATGGCATTGCGCAGCAGATTGAGCAGCACCTGCTCCAGCAACACCCGGTCGGCATAAACGGGCGGCAGATTATCCGGCAGCCGATCCTCGATTGTCACTTGGCAATTGCTCGCTTCCCAGGCACATAAACGCACGGCCTCGCGGGCGACCTCGGTAAAATTCAGCGCTTGCATGCGCCGCTGCCCCTTGCGCAGAAACGCCCGCAACCGCTTGATCACTTCCGAGGCATGCGTGGCGTGATGGGTGATGCGTTGCAGTCCTTGCGCCACGCGTTCAGCCGCTTGAGGATTGGAGCCCAGTGTCTGTAAGTAACGCTGGCTGGCATTGGCATAATTGACCACGGCCGCCAACGGCTGATTGATTTCGTGAGCGATACCCGAGGCGAGCTCACCCAACGTGACCAATCGCGCGGTGTGCGCCAGTTCGTCCTGATGACGGCGCTGTTGCACTTCGCGCAATTCACGCTCAGTCATGTCCCGCGCCACCAGCGAGTAATAGCGCTCGCCACCCGCCGAACGATGCGCCAGCAACACCAGCGACACCGGCACGGACATGCCGCCACCCGGTGGTTGCAAGCGTGCTTCGGTGCTCCAGACCCCCTCACGTTCGGCGCTGCTCCAGCCGTCCCGTTGCAAACGTGTCAGGTCAGCGCTGGCGAACAACTCGGCCAGGGCCGGCATCGGTTGTTGCTCGTCGATCCCGAGGATGCGCCGCGCCGCGGGGTTCAGGTAAGTGACCTGCCCTTCGGGGTCGATGAACAACACCGGGTCGGTGTTGGCCTCGACCACTTCAGCCAGGCGCCGTTTGTTCTCTTCGGCCTGCACCCTTGCGGTGATGTCCCGGGAAACGCTGACCACTTCGACGACCGCGCCGGTATAGGTTTCACGGATCGCCCGGCTGGCGGTTTCGAACCACAGGTAATGCCCGGCACGATGGCGGATGCGATACGTCATGGTGTGATAACCGTCCTGCTCCAATGCGTCCCGCGCGCGCTGCACCAGGTTGGCGAGGTCCTGGCCATGGAACAGACCCTGGGCCATTTTGCCGCGCAGCTCTTCGGGCCAATAGCCGAGCAACGTCCAGGACGCGGGCGACGCATCGAGAAAACGCCCGTCCGGGGTATGCCGGGAAATCAGGTCGGTGGTGTTCTCGATGATCAGCCGATACAGCCGCCGTGCCGTGGCCGCTTCACGCTCGGCCAGCACTTGTACCGTGGCATCGCGGCAGCGCGCGAGCACGCGGTTGTCCTGGGGATCGGGAATAAACGTCCAGATCAGGATCCGCGTTTCGAATTGAGCCTCGACGCCTTCGATGGCGCGTTGCTGGTCCAGACACGCGCGCACCAGCACCCGGTGATTCACCGGTAGAAAGCCCAGCACGTCGGTCAGCGGTTTTTCAGCGAGCAATGCCAGCAGCGCCGCGTTGAACTCCAGCGGTCGGCCCTGTGCATCGAGTAACAGGCTTGGTTGCGGATCGTGCCCCAACAGCGGTGAGCCGCGCAGCATGCCATTGACGCTACTCAACAAGGTGGTCAGCAAGTCCTGCACCCAACCCAACCAATCGAAACTGACGCCCTCGCACACTTCCACCAGCAGCAACCCCGCCTGCCCTGGCTGTAGCGCCAGATCAAACACCTGGCCATGGCTGATCGCGGCCCGGCGCAACCGACCCGACAGCCAGCAATCGAGTTGACGGACTTGCGCCAGGTCCAGACGCCCGGCCTCAACCAATCCATCGAACAGCAACTGATCGCTCGCCAGCGCCGGCTCACCCTGGCCGGGTGGAAAATGCTGGGCGGAGCCTTCATGGCTGTAAATCCGCGCATGAGGTTGCCAGCTCAGATAAACCGCCCGGCGCACCTCGGGGCACTCCTGCAACGCACGGCACAAGGCATCGGCCCGAGCGGCCAGCGACACACCCTCGCGCTGCAGGCGCAACCAGCTGTGCAATCGAACGGGAGTCAGGGTCATCACAGGTCCGCTTCTTTGGGGGAGATAAGGATATACCGGCCTTGGGGATATGACTGTAGCCATTTAGATCAGTAAGAATCAAATATAGTACATATCCTATACGCTATAGGTTGTACTTCCATATCAATTGGAAATTGTTATATAAAGCACACCGGACATAAAAGGTGACCTCAGCGGCTAAGCTGAAAGGTCACCGATAGAGCTAACAATCAGCCACCGAGTACCCGTCATGTCGATCTATGAACAAGGGCTAGGCCCTACGGCTGTCAATCACATTGCCTTGTCTCCGCTCAGCTTCATCGAGCGCACCGCCAGCGTTTACCCGAACTACCCCGCCGTCATCCATGGCTCGATTCGCCGCACCTGGGCCCAGACCTACACCCGTTGCCGCCGCCTGGCCTCGGCGTTGGCCGGTCGCGGTATCGGCAAGAACGACACTGTGGCGGTGATGCTGCCCAACATCCCCGAGATGCTTGAAGTGCATTTCGGCGTGCCGATGATTGGCGCCGTGCTCAACCCGCTCAACGTGCGCCTGGATGCCGAAGCCATTGCCTTCATGCTGCAGCATGGCGAGGCCAAGGTGCTGATCACCGACCGTGAGTTTCATAGCGTGATTCACGCGGCCATCGGCATGCTGGATCACCCGCCGCTGGTCATCGATGTCAACGATCCGGAGTACGGAGAAGGTCAGGCCGTCAGCGATCTGGACTATGAAGCGTTGCTCGCTGAAGGCGACCCGGACTTCGCCTGGCAATGGCCGGAGAACGAATGGCAAGCCATCTCGCTGAACTACACCTCTGGCACCACCGGCAACCCAAAAGGCGTGGTCTACCACCATCGCGGCGCTTACCTGAACTCATTGGGCAACCAGATGACCTGGTCCATCGGCAACCATCCGGTGTACCTCTGGACGCTGCCGATGTTCCATTGCAACGGCTGGTGCTACCCATGGACCATCACGGCGCTGGCCGGTGTCCACGTGTTCCTGCGTCGCGTCGATCCGCAGAAAATCCTCACGCTGATCCGCGAACACCAGGTCACTCACCTGTGCGGCGCGCCAATCGTGCTCAACGCGCTGGTTAACATGCCGGAGTCGGCGAAAGCAGCCATCGACCACCCGGTCAACGCCATGGTCGCAGGCGCCGCACCGCCGGCCAAAGTGATTGGCGCCGTGGAAGAAATGGGCATCAAGGTCACGCACGTCTACGGCCTGACCGAAACCTATGGCCCGGTGACGCTGTGCGCCTGGCATGCCGAGTGGGATGAGTTTTCCCTGGATGAGCGGGCACAGATCAAATCCCGTCAGGGCGTGCGCTACCCGACGCTCGAAGGCGTGATGGTCGGCGACTCCACGACACTGGAACCCACCCCTCGTGACGGTCAGACCATCGGCGAGGTCTTCATGCGCGGCAACACCGTGATGAAGGGTTACCTGAAGAACCCGACCGCCACCGCTGAAGCCTTCGAGGGCGGCTGGTTCCATACCGGCGACCTGGCGGTCTGTCATCCGGACGGTTATGTCGAGATCAAGGACCGACTCAAAGACATCATCATCTCCGGCGGCGAGAACATTTCCACCATCGAACTCGAAGGCGTGCTCTATCGCCACCCGGGCGTGATGGAGGCGGCAGTGGTCGCGCGTCCCGATGAGAAATGGGGCGAAACACCTTGCGCCTTCATCACCTTGAAAGCCGATCACCAGGACGTGCGTGAGGCGGACATCATCAGTTTCTGCCGCGAACACCTGGCCGGCTTCAAAGTCCCACGCACCGTAATCTTCACCCTGTTGCCGAAGACGTCCACCGGCAAGATCCAGAAGTACGTTCTGCGCGACAGGGCCAAAGCCCTCTAACCCGAACCTGAGTTTCACCCACCCAGCGGCAGGTGCTTCACCCGCCGCTTCGGGTTCGTGCGGGTCGAATTCGGTACGGCCAGCGCTTCCAGTCATTGATTGAAATGGCACGGCCCGCTCAAGCGCGCCGTGTCTATCGCACAACCGTCCATTGAGGTTTACGTCATGCCCCAATTCAACGCCCCGCTACGCGACATGCGCTTTGTCCTGCATGAAGTGTTCGACGCCCCGACCTTGTGGGCACGCTTGCCGGCCCTGGCCGACACCGTCGATGCCGATACTGCCGACGCCATTCTTGAGGAAGCGGCGAAAGTCACCAGCCACCTGATCGCGCCGTTGAACCGCAGTGGCGACGAAGAAGGCGCGCACTGGATTTATGGTGAGGTCACGACCCCCGTCGGGTTCAAGCAGGCCTATGCCACCTACATCGAAGGCGGATGGGTAGGCCTGTCCGGCAACACCGAATTCGGCGGCATGGGCATGCCCAAGATGCTGGCCGTGCAGTTTGAAGAAATGCTCTACGGCGCCAACTCGAGCTTTGCGCTGTATTCGGCACTGAGCTCCGGGGCTTGCCTGGCGCTGGATGCCCACGCCAGTGAGACCCTGAAAAACCTGTACCTGCCGCCGATGTATGAAGGCCGCTGGGCCGGTTCCATGTGCCTGACCGAAGCCCATGCCGGCACCGACCTCGGGATTATCCGCACCCGCGCCGAACCTCAGGTCGATGGCAGCTACAGACTCACCGGCAGCAAGATCTTCATCACCGGTGGCGATCAGGACCTGACCGAAAACATCGTCCATCTGGTGCTGGCCAAACTGCCGGACGCGCCTGCCGGGCCGAAAGGCATCTCACTGTTTGTGGTACCCAAAGTGCTGGTCAATGCCGATGGCTCCCTCGGGCATGCCAACGCCGTGAGTTGCGGTTCGATCGAACACAAGATGGGCATCAAGGCCTCGGCCACTTGCGTGATGAACTTCGACGGCGCCAGCGGTTGGCTGGTCGGCGAAGCCAATAAAGGCCTGGCGGCGATGTTCACCATGATGAACTACGAACGCCTGTCCATTGGCATTCAGGGCATCGGTTGTGCCGAGGCGTCCTATCAGAGCGCTGTGCGCTATGCACGCGAACGCGTTCAAAGCCGTGCGCCAACCGGTGCCATGGCGCCCGATAAAGTGGCCGATCCGATCATCGTCCACCCTGATGTGCGACGCATGCTGCTGAGCATGAAGGCGATGACTGAAGGCGGTCGTGCGTTTGCCAGTTATGTCGGCCAGCAACTCGATCTGGCGAAGTTTTCCGCTGACGCCCAGGAGCGCGACACCGCGCAGACCCTGGTCGCTCTGCTGACGCCGATTGCCAAGGCGTTCTTTACCGACACCGGCCTGGAAAGCTGCATCAACGGCCAGCAAGTGTTCGGTGGCCATGGCTATATCCGCGAATGGGGCCAGGAACAATTGGTCCGTGACGTGCGCATCGCACAGATCTACGAAGGCACCAACGGTATCCAGGCACTGGACCTGCTCGGGCGCAAAGTGCTGGCTGACAATGGCGTCGCCCTGCGTCAGTTCACCGCTGGAATTCGCCATTTCGCTCATCAGCCCGACGCGCCCTACAGCGCTCAGCTGCTCGACGCCGTGCAACGCCTGGAGGACCTGAGCGGCTGGCTGCAGGACCGGGCCGCCACCAATCGCAACGAAGTCGGCGCCGCCTCGGTGGAGTATTTGCACCTGTTCGGTTACGTCGCCTACGCCTGGCTTTGGGCGCGCATGGCACAGGTCGCGCAGAAAAAACACAGCGACGACCCTGAGTTTTACGGCGCGAAGATCGCCACCGCCGACTTCTACATCCACCGCCTGCTGCCGCGCATTTTGAGTCTGGAACAATCCATCCGCGCCGGCAGTGGTTCGTTGTATGGCCTGAGTGCCGAGCAGTTCTAACGATTGAACCGCACGCGGCGTCACGCTCCTCTCTTTTGGCGTTCGCGTTTTTTATCGATAAGCCCTCGCCTATTCGGCGAGGGCTGCGGGACCTGTCTTTCCATAATAAAAATAAAGGGGTTTCAACATGGACCGTCACACCCGCAATCTGGCGACCCGACTGCTGCTGGCCGGTGGCGTTATCAGCCTCTCGGCCCCCGCCGCAGCGGACTTTGTCAAAGACAGCAAGGCCAGCCTTGAGCTGCGCAACTTCTATTTCAACCGCGACTATCGCCAGGCCAACGCCCCTCAATCGAAACAAGAGGAATGGGCGCAGGGCTTTTTGATGCGCTACGAATCCGGCTTCACCGAGGGCTTGATCGGCGTCGGCTTTGATGCCATCGGCCTGCTCGGCGTCAAACTCGACTCCAGCCCCGATCGCGCCGGCTCCGGCCTGCTCAAACGCCACAGCGACACGAGCAAGGGTGCTCAGGACGAGTATGGAGAACTGGGCCTGACCGCCAAAATACGCGCCTCTAAAAGTGTGCTGAAACTCGGCACGTTGCTGCCCAAATTGCCGACAGTATTGGCCAACGATTCACGACTGTTGCCGCAAACCTTCAAGGGTGGTCAGTTGACGTCGCTGGAAGTCGAAGGCTTGACCGTGGATGCCGGGCGGCTGACGCAGGTCAACCAGCGCGACTCCTCGGACTATGAGGACATGGGCATCACCCGGACCGGCGCCAAAGGCATTACCACGCGTCATTTGGGCAGCGACAGTTTCGATTTCGCCAGCCTGAACTACAAATGGACCAGCAACCTCGCCACGGGCTACAGCTACGGTCATCTCGACAATTTCTACAGTCAGCACCTGGTGAACCTGACGTACATGCTACCCATCACTCCGGGGCAGTCGTTGAAGACGGATCTGCGCTTCGCCCGCTCAACGGATGATGGCGGCAGCAATGTCGACAACAAGGCGTTGGGCGCGATGATTACCTACAGTCTCGGCGGGAACGCTTTCGGTCTGGGTTATCAAGGCATGAGTGGCGACACCGGTTTCGCCTACGTCAACGGCACCGATGCGTTCCTGGTGAACTTCGTGCAGATCGGTGACTTCGCCAGCAAGGATGAAAAGTCCTGGCAGGCGCGTTACGACTACAACTTTGCGGCCCTTGGCGTTCCTGGCCTGACCTTTATGACGCGCTACATCAACGGCGACAATATCGATCTGGGCGGCAACCGCCCGGAAGGCAAGGAATGGGAGCGCGACACCGATATCGGTTACGTCATTCAGGGCGGGCCGCTGAAAAACGTCGGGGTGAAATGGCGCAACGCGACGGTTCGTTCGACTAACTTTGGCAGCGACCTGGATGAAAACCGTTTGATCGTCAGTTACACCTTGCCGATCTGGTAAGTAGATCAAAAGATCAAAAGATCGCAGCCTGCGGCAGCTCCTACAGAGTACGCATTCCTTCTGTCGGAGCTGCCGCAGGCTGCGATCTTTTGATTCTGCTCTACCAAACCGCGGCAGTGGCCAGAGTAGGATAAGATGCCTGCAAACCAGGCTCGCCACGAGACGCCCCGCATGACAGATAACAGTCGGAACACTCCCCGCCTGATCAAGAAGTACCCCAATCGCCGGCTGTATGACACTCACACCAGCAGCCATTTGACCCTGGCGGACATACGCCAGTTGGTCGTCGATAAAATCGCATTTCAGGTGGTCGATGCCAAGAGTGGCGAGGATCTGACTCGCAGCATCCTGCTGCAAGTCATTCTGGAGGCTGAAAGCGGCGGTGAGCCCATCTTCACCAGCGAGATGCTGATGGGGATCATCCAGTTCTACGGCCCCTATCAGGGTGTACTGGGCAGTTACCTGGACAAGAGCATTCAGACCGTCATCGATGTTCAGTCGCAGACCGGTGCACAGTCATCCGAAGCCTGGAGCACCTTCATGCACCAGCAAGCGCCAGTGATGCAGGATTTGATGCGCCAGTACGTCGACCAGTCCAAGGCGCTCTATCTGAACACCCAGAACCTGTTCGGCATGTTCGGCGGCAAGCCGGATTCCGATACCGGAACGAAAAAAAATGGCGATGGGGAGTAATCCCATCGCCATCGGTGTTGCCTTACTGATTTGACTTACTTGTTACCGCTGGTGGCCTTGGCGCTGGCTTCCGGGGCCGCTTTTGCGGTGGCGGCAGTCGCGCTCTCGAAACCACTCTGAGCCACATCGGCAGCCTGTTTCACTGCTTTCTGTGCGCTTTCAAACACCGTACCGGCATTCGCCAGGCCCGACTTGAACGCGGCCACGACAGGCTCGGAGCCGGCCGGTGCATTCTTGCTGATCGCTTCAACGAACTCTTGCACCTGCTGGGTGCCCGCCTCGACCTGACTCGACGTCAGTTTGGCGATGTCCGACTGCGTCCCCACGATCAGCGCTTGAACCTGACGATTGAACTCGGCCAGACGCTCGCTCTGCGCGCTCGGCTGGGTGAAAGAAGCCTGCAGCTCAGCGAAACCTTGTGGATCGCGCACGGCCAGCAGCTTGCGGACACCGTCAAAGTGCTCTTCGGTGGAATCACGCAGTGCCTTGAACTGCAACTGGCTGAGCTGTTCAACACTGGCGAAGACTTTGCCGCTGATTTGCTGCAAAAGGTCGAGGTTGGCTTTCTGAGCGGTTTGCAGTTTTTCCGAGTTGAAAAAAGACATGCTTGAATCTCCTGGTACTGGAAGGCCCAGAGGGGCCTGAGGACGCGACAGCAATCCGGCCAGTCATCGCGCTAGCCTTGATATTGCAGTGCACAAAACTATTTGGCAATGTCTATTTTTGTGCGGTGCAAAATAAAGCTTGTCTGCACTGCCTCTATTAACGATAAACTCCTGAAAATCGAACGGCCCGCCTTACCTTGGTTAATTAAAGGGATGAAACGGACCGCTCCCATGCACGGCGTCAGGAGATCACGATGGGTCAGGAAGAAAATATTGCACCGCACGATGAAGGGGTTTCCACACCGGCCGGCCTGTTCGACCACCTCAATCATCTGCAGCAACTCAATACCCGCAACGTCCTCGACGCCGTGCAAAAGCGCCAGGCAAAAACCTTCGCGCCGTTAAGCCTTGGGCAACTCAAACAGCCAATGTCTGCTGACTGGCAGGAATACTTCACTGATCTGGGGCAACGCAGTGTGCTGTTCTGGGACACCCTGCGTCAGCGCGGCGACAACACGCTGGCCCACGAGCAGGCCGGGTATCCCCTGCTACTGAAGTTCAATCATGAGCGGCTGGTCGCCGGTGAAGACCTGTCCCGCCCGGTCAATTACTCGCTGTTGCAGATCCTCGCGGGGCCCAGGCAACAGATCGATGCCAAAAAACAGCCCGTGATCATCATCGACCCCCGCGGCGGCCACGGCTCGGGGATCGGGGGCTTCAAGCAGGATTCGGTCATCGGCGAAAGCCTGCGAGCCGGCCACCCCACCTACTTCATTTCGTTCAGTCACTCGCCACGCCCTGGGCAAACCCTGGCGGACATCGTTGACGCCCAGGCCCGATTCATTGAGGTCGTCAGCGAGCGGCATCCCGACAGCGCCAAACCGGTGGTGATCGGCAATTGCCAGGCGGGCTGGGCGTTGATGGGGTTGGCGGCCACCCGGCCAGAACTGCCGGGGTTGATCATCGTCAACGGTGCGCCGTTGTCGTACTGGGCCGGCGTCAATGGCCGCAATCCGATGCGCTACACCGGTGGTTTGCTGGGCGGTGGCTGGATGGCGCGCCTGGGTAGCGACCTGGGCAATAACCGATTCGACGGCACCTGGCTGGTCAGCAATTTCGAAAGCCTGGACCCGGCCAACGCCTGGTGGGGCAAGTACTACCACCTGTTCAGTGAAGTGGACAGCGAGGCTGCGCGGTTTCTCGATTTCGAGCGCTGGTGGGGCAGCCCGACCCTACTCAATGGCGAAGAGATCGAGATGATTGTCGACGACTTGTTCATCGGCAATCAGCTGTCCGGCGGACTCGGGCGCAAAAGCAGCGGGCTTGACCTCAAGCTGATTGAAGTCCCGGTGGTGGTGTTCTGCTCGTATGGCGACAACATCACCTCGCCGCAACAAGCGCTGGACTGGATCACCGACGTGTACCCCAGTGATCTCGCCTTGCAAAGTGCCGGACGCACCATCGTTTACTTGCGGCATGCCACCATCGGCCATTTGGGTATCTTCGTTTCCGGCGAAGTGGCCCGACGCGAACACCGCGAATTGCTGGGTGCGGTCGACGCGATCAATGCGCTACCGGCCGGGCTGTATGAAATGCTCATCGATGATTTGCCAGCGACGTCGGGCAGCATCGATTCGCAATATGGCGTGCGTTTCGAACCTCGGCGAATTGCCGATATCCATGGTGACGCCAAGCCGCCTCGTGATGACGATCGCGAATTCGCGCTGGTCGAACGCGCCTCCGCGATCAACAACAGCCTTTACGACGGTTTCATACGTCCATGGCTGCGCCAGTTGATCAACGAAACCAGCGCCGAACTTTTGCGCAAGGCGCACCCCTTCCATCAACAGCAAGTGATGTGGAGTAGCTTGAACCCTGCGATATGGTGGTTGGCAGGAAGCGCCGCGCAAGTGAGCAAGGATCGTCATCCTGCCAGCCCTGATAACCCGTTGCTGGCCTGGCAGGAGCTGTTTTCCAACCAGGTGCAGGACGCCTTGAACGGCTACCGGGATTTGCGTGATGCCACTCAGGAAATGTGTTTCTACGGCGTGTATGGCGCGCTCAATAGCCTCGCCGGCAACCCGCCAGGGCGAAATCTTCAGGCACATGCCGAGCAGCACGACAAGGCGTTGATCGAGCGTCTGCACGACAACCCGCTACCGCCAGTGCTGACAGCCAATGCCGCTGAAAACCAGTCCCGGAGCGAGTTGCACCCGCTGCTCGACGTTGCGCTACCCGATTCCAACCTGACTCAACCGCCCGCTGAAGTGGAGGCTATTGAAGAGGACCTTCCGGCGCCAACCCCCGAACCGCTGGCCAAGGTTGCAAGCCCGGTGCACAAATCCGCCAAACACAAGAAGGGTGCAAAGAAGCCGCTCTGACTCGCTGACGAGAACCGCGTCAGACCGGCGCGGCCTCCTCGATTTCAAACGATTCATCGGCCCGGTACTGACCGGGTGTCATGCCAAACCAGCGGCTGCAGGCTTTGTTGAAACTGCTGTGGTCATGAAAACCAAGGAGATACGCCACATGCTTCATGTTGAAGTGAGAATGGCGCAGGTAGAAGTCGGCCAATTGCCGGCGCACCGCGTTCTGCACGTCCTTGAATTGCGTTCCTTCCTTTTCCAGGGCGCGCTGCAACGTTCGCTTGCTGATGTTCAACGACGCGGCAATCGACTCCATGTCGCATTGCCCCTGCCCCTGACTCAAGCGCTCGGTTATCAGCGCGCGAATCCGGCCGACAATGCAGAAACCAAACAGCAGATCCAATTGCGCCTCGGCAAAACTGTCATGCATGACCGCCAACGCTTCGTTGGCCATGCTCAACGGATGCAGCAGCTCCTGCTCGTCAAACAAAATGCTGTCATAAGCCGCGTCGAAATGCAGCGCACAGCCAAACAACCGTCGATGCTCGGAGGTGTCTTCAGGTTCGGGATAGGTGAATCCGACGCTCAAGGGTTGCGGTGAGTTGCCTCCCGCCAACTTACGGCAGAAGCCCAGCAATGAAGCCAGCCCTGCATCGGTGTACTGGCGAGGTTTGACCGAACCTTTTTGATGATGATCGAGCCCGGACAACCGGTAATTCTGCTGTTCCGATGTAAAGAAAAGGCTGAAGCCAGTGCCAATCAACGGACTGAAACGGACCAGGCGTTCAAGGGCTTTTTTCAGATTCAGGCTGGACATCATGGTGTAGCCGACAATCTGAAAACTGCCGGGGTGGAAACTTCCATAAGCCTTCAAGCCGATGTCCGGATCGCCCGAGGCCTGAGCGGCCAGATCCCATAGCCGATAGATCGCCCTTCGCTCGCAAAACGCTTCTGGTTTGTTCGCGAGATCAATGCCTAGTCCAGCCTCCCGACACAGACTGGCAACATCCAGTCCTTGAGCCGAGAGCGTATTTACCAGCACGCTGGCACAGCCTGAACTCATTCTATACATGGCGTCCTCAATGACCTGTGGAACCGAACATCCTGTCCGGAGCCATGACTGATCTACGTTACAGCAAATAGTAACCGGAGGTTTAATTTGAAGAATTGACCTGAGTATAGGTACTCACGCTTTTTTGCCAGGCCTGCACACCACTCGTCCCCCTGTAGCAGCTGCCGAGCAGCGCGAGGCTGCGTTCGAGGACGAAGTCCTCGCAAATCCTGCGTCCGCGGCTTGTCTGAAAAACCGCGGTGCCTGGTTTTACGACGGCTTCGCCGCCGAACGCAGCCTCGCAGGCTCGACAGCTGCTACAAGAACGTTTCGAGGCGACGACAAAAGTATCGAACAGTTCTATTTCATTCCGTGCATGGCGCCGTTGGACACCAGACAGTCACCTCTCAACACTTCCGCACACCCCGCCAATACCGAACAATCCTCCCATCTTGCAGCGCAATACAAAAAAAGGAAGGAAGTGTATGAAGTCGCTTAGTCGTATTGCGTTGGTAACGGGTGGTATGGGTGGGATTGGCACTGCGATAAGCCAACGCCTGTACAAGGAAGGATTCAAAGTCATCGTGGGCTGCAGCTCTGATTCCGCCCGCAAGAACGACTGGATTGCCGCGCAGCTGGCGGCGGGTTATCAGTTCGAATGCATCTACGGCGACATCACCGATTGGGAATCGACCCGCAAAGCTTTCGAGATGGCACGTGAACAATTCGGCCCGATCGATGTACTGGTCAACAATGCCGGCATCACTCGCGATGCCTCCTTCCGCAAACTCACCCCAGAAGACTGGAACGCGGTAATCGGCACCAACCTGACCGGCCTGTTCAACACCACCAAACAGGTGATTGAAGGCATGTTGGCCAAGGGCTGGGGACGGGTCATCAACATCTCCTCGATCAACGGTCAGCGCGGCCAGTTCGGCCAGACTAACTACAGCGCCGCCAAAGCCGGAATCCATGGCTTCACCATGGCCCTGGCCCGGGAAGTGTCCGGCAAGGGCGTGACCGTCAATACCGTATCCCCTGGCTACATCCAGACCAGCATGACCGCGGCCATCCGCCCGGACATTCTCGACACCATGATCGCGGCCACGCCGGTCGGGCGCCTCGGCCAACCCGAAGAAATCGCCTCCATCGTGGCGTGGTTGGCGTCCGATGAATCGGGCTACAGCACCGGCGCCGACTTCTCGGTCAACGGCGGCATGAACATGCAATAGGCCTGTCGGGGCATGGACGCCCCGCTCCTGTTCGACACAAATTTGATGAGGTCATGCATGAACGAAGTCGTAATCGTTGCCGCTACGCGTACTGCCATTGGCAGTTTTCAGGGTGCCTTGTCGGCGATTCCCGCTACCGAACTGGGGGCTGCGGTGATTCGCAGCCTGCTGGAACAGACCGGTATCGAACCGAGCCAGATCGATGAAGTGATCCTCGGCCAGGTACTAACCGCAGGGTCGGGACAAAACCCGGCACGCCAGACCGCGATCAAGGCCGGCTTGCCCTATACCACCCCTGCCCTGACCCTGAACAAGGTCTGCGGCTCCGGCCTCAAGGCTGTGCAGCTCGCGGTCCAGGCGATCCGTTGCGGCGATGCCGAACTGGTGATTGCCGGCGGTCAGGAAAACATGAGCCTGGCCCCTTACGTACTGCCGAAGGCACGCACTGGCCTGCGTCTGGGTCATGCGCAACTGCAAGACAGCGTGATTCAGGATGGTTTGTGGGACGCCTTCAACGACTACCACATGGGCATTACCGCTGAGAATCTCGCCCACCAGTACAGCATCAGTCGTGAAGAACAAGACGCCTTCGCCGCCACCTCGCAACAGAAAGCCGCAGCGGCCATCGAAGCGGGTTACTTCAAGCGTGAAATCACCCCGATCCTGATTCCTCAGCGCAAGGGCGATCCGCTGGTCTTCGACACCGACGAACAACCTCGCCCGGACAGCACGCTCCAGGCACTCGGTAACCTCAAACCTGCCTTCCAGAAAAACGGCAGCGTGACCGCTGGCAACTCGTCGACCCTCAACGATGGCGCCGCCGTGCTGTTACTGGCCAGCGAAGCCAAGGCCCTGGCACTTGGCTTGCCCATACTGGCGCGCATCAAGGCTTATGCCAGCGCGGGGGTGGACCCGTCGATCATGGGCATCGGCCCGGTGCCGGCCACCCGCCTGGTCCTGACGAAAGCCGGCTGGAGCCTGGACGACCTCGACCTGATCGAAGCCAACGAAGCCTTCGCCGCGCAGTCACTGGCGGTCGGCAAGGAACTGGGCTGGGACACCAGCAAGGTCAACGTCAACGGTGGCGCGATTGCCCTGGGTCATCCGATCGGCGCATCGGGCGCTCGGATTCTGGTGTCGCTGTTGCACGAGCTGATTCGTCGCGACGGCAAGAAAGGCCTGGCCACGTTGTGCATCGGTGGCGGCCAGGGTGTGAGCCTGGTCATCGAACGATAGAAGAAACACAGGACTGCTTGCTTGACTGCTGACGCGGCGCCGAAGTCCGGCGCCGCGGTTTTTTTCTGCCCGGTTTACTGATGTGGGCAAGGAGTTCCATGGACAACAACGCGCATACTTTCAATACCTTCTGGTCAGGCCAGGTCCCGTTCATTGCCTCCTTTGCAGTGCAACAATTACGTCTATGGGTCAGCACCAATCCGTGGTTCACGGGGCAGGAATACAACGACTGGTTCGATTTGCCGCGCGGCACCCTCGACAGCCTTCAGTCGGACTATCAGCTGCAATGGGGCGAACTTGGCCAGCGCCTGCTGAGCGGTCAGCCCTTCACCTTTGAAGATCGACGTTTCGCCAGTGGAAACTGGAGCGCACCGATGTTCGGCTCCCTCGCGGCGTTTTACCTGCTCAATGCCGGTTTTTTGCTGAAACTGCTGGACACGCTGCCCATCAAAGAAAAAAAACCGCGCCAGCGTCTGCTGTATCTGGTTGAACAGGCCATTGCTGCCGGTGCACCGAGCAACTTCCTGGCCAGCAACCCTGATGCACTGCAGCGCGTGGTCGATACCCAAGGCGGCAGCCTGCTCACCGGCCTGTTGCACCTGGCCAGCGACCTGCAGGAAGGCAAGATGCGCCAGTGCGACGCCGGCGCCTTCGAAGTAGGGGTCGACCTGGCCAACACCCCCGGCGAAGTGGTGTTCGAGAACGAACTGTTCCAGCTGATTCAGTACTACCCGCAAAGCGAAACCCAGTACCGGCGCCCGGTGTTTATCGTTCCGCCGTCTATCAACAAGTACTACATCCTCGACCTGCGCCCGGACAACTCGATGGTTCGCCATCTGCTGCTGCAAGGACACCCGGTGTTCCTGATGTCGTGGCGCAACTTCGATCAGGAACACGCCAATACCACCTGGGATAACCTGATCGAAACCGGCATCATCAAAGGCTTGCAGGTGACCCGCGAGATCAGCGGTGAGCAACGGCCCAACTGCGTGGGTTTCTGCATCGGCGGCACGCTGTTGAGCTCGGCGCTGGCCGTGCTGGCAGCCCGTGGCGACAAAGACATCGCCAGCGTGAGCCTGCTTACCACCTTCCTCGACTACGTCGATACCGGCCCCATCGACATCTTTGTCGACGAACAACTGGTGGCCTACCGCGAGCGCACCATCGGCGGCCTGAATGGCCCCATCGGTCTGTTCAAGGGCGAAGACATGGGCAACACTTTCTCGCTGCTGCGCCCCAACGACTTGTGGTGGAACTACAACGTCGACAAATACCTCAAGGGCCAGAAACCGACCGCCCTCGACCTGCTGTTCTGGAACAACGACAGCACCAACCTTCCGGGGCCGATGTACTGCTGGTATTTGCGCCACACCTATTTGCAGAACGACCTGAAATCCGGTGAGCTGGATTGCTGCGGGGTAAAACTGAACCTGCGCGCCATCGACGCCCCCGCCTACATCCTCGCCACCCATGACGATCACATCGTGCCCTGGAGAAGCGCTTACGCCAGCACCGAGCTGCTCGCCGGCACCAAACGCTTCGTGCTCGGGGCTTCGGGCCATATCGCCGGAGTGATCAACCCACCGGCCAGGGAAAAACGTCACTACTGGACCAACAACCGAATCACCAACAACCCTGAAACCTGGTTCAAGAATGCCCAGCAACACCCCGGCAGCTGGTGGAACGACTGGTTCCTCTGGCTGGCCGAACACGCCGGCGAACGCCAGCCCTCGGTACTGCACACCGGAAACACCCAGTACCCGGCACTGGAGTCAGCACCTGGGCGTTATGTCATGCAATGACCATCAGCCCCTGCGCAACGCCTGCGTTTGGCTGCAGGAAAAGGGGCAGGCAGATCAAAGTCTAAAGCGACATCAAGATCAAAAGATCGCAGCCTTCGGCAGCTCCTACAGAGCGTACGCATTCCCCTGTAGGAGCTGCCGAAGGCAGCGATCTTTTGATTTTGACGCACCGTCCCCTCGAGAGGCTTCGTTCTGCCTTCACAACGTAAATGACAGGAACTAACCGTTTATTTGACATTTTTTTCACATTTCAAACTTTACATTCGCCGCGCCTCAAACATGCAAATGATTCGTATTGATCTACACTGATCGACGACCTTCTTCCGTCGAGTCTATGTGCACGATTCTAAAAAAAACCTGGAGCTGTCAGCGCATGAATTCCCCTCTGCCTTCTTTCCTGAAAAAAGCACTGCTGGTCACCGCCCTGTTGAGCGCGGGTCACGTGTATGCCGAAGATACCGACGGCATCGTGGTCTACAACGCCCAACACGAAAGCCTGACCAAAGCCTGGATCGACGGCTTTACCAAGGAAACCGGCATCAAAGTCACCGCACGCAACGGCGATGACACCGAGATGGGCAATCAGATCGTGCAGGAAGGCGCCGCCTCGCCGGCAGACGTGTTCCTCACCGAAAACTCCCCGGCGATGGTGCTGGTCGACAACGCGGGCCTGTTTGCACCGGTGGCGCCGACCACCCTGGAACAGGTGGGCGCGGCCTACCGTCCGGCACATGGCAAATGGGTAGGCATCGCGGCGCGCTCCACGGTGTTCGTCTACAACCCGAGCAAACTGCCAGAAGCCGAACTGCCCAAGTCGCTGATGGACCTCGCCTCCCCGAGCTGGAAAGGTCGTTGGGGTGTTTCACCTGCAGGGGCCGACTTCCAGGCCATTGTCGCCGCCGTGCTCGAACTCAAGGGTGAAGCCGCCACCCTCGAGTGGTTGAAAGCGATGAAAACCAACTCCACTGCCTACCGGGGCAACAGCGCGGTGCTCAAAGCGGTGAATGCCGGTCAGATCGACAGTGGCGTGATCTATCACTATTACCACTTCGGCGACCAGGCCAAGACCGGCGAAAACAGCAACAACACCGCGCTGTACTACTTTAAGCACAAAGACCCGGGGGCGTTCGTCAGCGTGTCGGGCGGCGGCGTCCTGGCGTCCAGCAAACACAAGGAACAAGCGCAGGCGTTCCTCAAGTGGATTACCGGCAAAGACGGCCAGGCAGTCCTCAAGAACGGCAAATCGTTTGAATACGCCGTGGGTAAGAACGCTGAATCCAACCCAAAACTGGTGCCCTTGCAGCAGCTCGACGCGCCAACTGTCGATGCTTCAAAACTCGACAGCAAAAAAGCCGTGGAACTGATGACTCAGGCGGGACTGCTTTAATTGATGCCTGAAACCCTGCCAGCGGGTGTCGCCGAGGCGATACCCGCGAATTTGCGACGACGGTCCCGCGGTCTCTTTGCGGGCCGCGGTGGCGCGTGGGTGACCGGTTTGTCGGTGCTGGTGTCACTCCTGGCGCTGCTGCCGATTGCGTTCGTGATCGGCGTGTCCTTCCAGACAGGCTGGGCAACCCTTGTGGCGCTGGTGTGGCGGCCACGGGTTGGCGAGTTGCTGACCAACACTGTATTGCTGGTGGTAATCACCATTCCCTTGTGCGTCACGCTCGGCGTGGCGTTGGCGTGGCTGACAGAACGCACCAACCTGCCAGGGCGGCGCTGGTGGTCGTTGCTGGCGACCGCGCCGCTGGCGGTCCCCGCTTTCGTTCACAGCTATGCCTGGGTCAGCCTGGTACCACCGATTAATGGGTTGTTTGCCGGGGTTCTGGTCTCGGTCATCGCCTACTTCCCGTTTCTTTACCTGCCGGTTGCTGCGACGTTGCGCCGGCTTGATCCGGCGATCGAAGATGTCGGTGAGTCACTGGGGCTCAAGCCCTGGGCAGTGTTTTTTCGCGTTGTGTTGCCGCAATTGAGACTGGCGATCTGCGGCGGCGCGCTGTTGGTGGGTCTGCACCTGCTGGCTGAATATGGCCTGTACGCGATGATTCGATTCGACACGTTCACCACGGCGATTTTCGATCAGTTCAAATCCACTTTCAACGGGCCCGCCGCCAACATGCTGGCCGGGGTTCTGGCGCTGTGTTGCCTGGCAATGCTCACGGTTGAATCGGCGGCTCGCGGCAATGCGCGTTATGCCCGGGTGGGGTCAGGAAGTGCACGCGAACAGCGAGTCGTGCGCCTGAGTAGCGCGGCCACCACGCTTGCGCTGATCTTGCAGATCGTGACCTGCGCACTGGCGCTCGGCGTGCCATTGATCACCCTGGGCAAATGGCTGATCGCGGGCGGATCGCAAGTCTGGGAGTCGACCGAGTTGCTGCCGGCACTAGAGCAGACGTTGCTGTTCGGGGCCTCAGGTGCGCTGCTGACCACTTGTGCGGCGATCCCGATTGCCTGGTTGTCGATTCGCTCCCCGGGGCGGTTGCAACGGCTGTTGGAAAGCTGCAACTACATCACCAGCTCGCTGCCCGGGATTGTCGTTGCCCTGGCCTTGGTGACGTTTACGATCCATTTCGCCCGGCCGATCTACCAGACCACGATCACGGTGTTGCTCGCGTATCTGCTGATGTTTTTGCCCCGTGCCCTGGTGAGCCTGCGTGCGGGTATCGCACAGGCCCCGGTGGAACTGGAGAATATGGCCCGTAGCCTCGGTCGTTCGCCGGCTCGGGCCCTGTGGCTGATCACCCTGCGCCTGGCCGCGCCTGGGGCTGCAGCCGGTGCTGCGCTGGTGTTCCTGGCGATTACCAATGAACTGACCGCCACGCTGCTGCTCGCCCCCAACGGCACGCGGACCCTGGCAACCGGGTTTTGGGCGATGACCAGCGAAATCGATTACGCCGCGGCGGCGCCTTATGCCTTGCTGATGGTTTTGCTGTCGCTTCCGTTGACCGGGCTCCTTTATCACCAATCCAAACGTACGGCTGGCCGATGAACGCTCTTGAACTGCACTCGATCTATAAGACCTACGGTTCACATCGAGCCCTGGAAAACATCAGCCTGTCTGTGCCCACCGGCAGCCGGACCGTCATCGTCGGCCCTTCAGGTTCCGGCAAGACCACCTTGCTGCGGATGATCGCCGGCTTTGAATTTCCCGATTCCGGCCGCCTGTCGCTCAATGGCCAGACGCTCGTCGACGGCACGCATGAGGTGCCGGCGCATCAACGATTGATTGGCTATGTTCCGCAGGACGGTGCTCTTTTCCCGCACATGACCGTGGCCGCCAACATCGGTTTCGGGCTGTCGACCAAGGGGCTCGAAAAAAAGGAGCGCATCGCCGAGTTGATGGACAGTGTGGCCCTGGATTCGAACATGGCTGATCGCTGGCCCCACGAACTCTCGGGCGGTCAGCAGCAACGTGTGGCGCTGGCGCGGGCCCTGGCCCAACAGCCGCGCTTGATGTTACTGGACGAGCCGTTTTCCGCACTCGATACGGGGTTGCGCGCCGCCATGCGAAAATTGGTCGCACGGCTGCTGGCCGACGCAGGCGTCACCACCATCCTGGTCACCCATGACCAGAGCGAAGCGTTGTCGTTCGCCGATCAGCTGGCCGTGATGCGCCAGGGGCGATTGGTGCAGTCTGGTCATCCGCTGGATCTCTACCGGTATCCCGACGACGAACAAACCGCACTTTTTCTCGGCGAAGCCGTGGTGATGCCCGCCAGAATCGAAGCCGGCTGGGCACATTGCGATCTGGGACGGATACCGGTCAACAACCACCGGAATAACCATTCGGCGCAAATCATGTTGCGACCCGAGCAACTCCAGGTCAGCAACCTGGTGACTGGCATGGCGCATCCGCCAGGCTGTAAAGGCGTGGTGACGGACCGCGATTTCGGTGGCAACACCTGCACCTTGACCGTGGAGCTGGAACCTCAGTTCGCCGAAGACCCGCCAGGCCGGTCGTTACTGGTGCGCAGTTCCGGCCTGCACGCTCCGCCTGCGGGGAGCACGGTTCACGTTTCGACGATTGGCCATGCCCACGTCCTGAGCGAACCTTGAATCCCGTCCGTCAAAGATCGAAGCGATCAACCGCTCGACGCCGCTCGTTGTCATCGCGCACATCGTAGTTGGCCGTCGTCTGGATATTGCTGTGATGGGCGAGTTTTTGCGCGATCGATAAATCGTGCTCTTCAATCACTCGGGTAATGAACGAGCGCCTAAAATCATGCGGCATGATTTTCACCCCGACCTGCGCGCCTCGCTGCCGGGCAATGTAATAGATCGCATGTTTGGTGATGCGCTCGCGAGTGATGTGACTGCCGCGACGGATCCGGTTGAACAGGAACGGATCATCGTCCTGCCCTTCCCCCAATTGTGAACGGCGCAGCTCCAGCCAGGCATCCAGCTTGGCAAAAGCCCAGGCGGGTGCGTACTTGATCAACTGTTTGTTGCCCTTGGCGGTCACCCGCAAGCTGCGCTCGGTGAAATCGACCTGATTGAGGTCCAGGTTCACCGATTCTGATTTACGCATTCCAGAGCCGTACAAAATGCCGATGATCGCCGCGTCCCGCAGGCCTTGTGGCCGAGGATCGGCGTCGCAGACTGCCATCAATTCCTGGATCAGCGTGCGCTTGAGATTGCGCCCCTGGGACAACCGCGTGCCGGCAATGCCCTTCACTGAGCGCATTTTCAGCAAGTGCTCCTGACTGATCAGGCTCATGCGCCACGCTTCATTGGTGACCCCGCGCAGCGCATTGACGTACAACGATGACGTGTTCGGCGCGTAGCCGTCCTCGCGCAAAGTCGCCACCAGCGCCACAACATTTTCAGGCTGAAGTTCGTGCCAGGGTATTTCCTCGACGTTCATGTCTTCGAAACCCAGGCGGTCGGCGGCATCCTGCAAAACGTAGCGCATGGTCAGCTGGCTGGAGGGAGCGAGTCGCGCCAGATACAGGGTCAGCGGATTGGTTTTGGCAGCACTTGAATCAGCAACAGGTAGGTCAATCAAACGAAACGGCCTTGAGTGAAAACAGTTTATTAAAACAACTAATAAGAATGGAAACATCCTGTATATAAAACGGAGTACTTCCGTAGGACTTTTCTACTAAGGGACGTGATGAGCGGTAGAAGTCTGAACGTTCGCTTAATAGTCCGCTGATAAACGATTCCCCGACCGGTTTTTCATGTTCCTTTCACAAATTCTGGCCTAATCTCAACGGATTACGTATGACCCCTTGCCAGGTTCCAACCTGCCGCTCATAGCAGAAAAAGTCAACTGATGCGCATTCTCACGAGATTTAAGTAACTGATTGATACAGCTACTATTTAGCGTTTATGCTTATACTGGATCCATATTTATAGCCTTCAAGGCTATTCAAATTTACGCCCCGAGGTGCCCATGAGTCAGGCGTTTCTCCCCTTCTCCAGACCCAGTATCGGCGATGAAGAAATTGCCGCCGTAGAGCAAGTATTACGCTCGGGCTGGATCACGACCGGGCCGAAAAACCAGGAGCTCGAAGAACGATTCGCCAACTACGTTGGGTGCAAGCACGCCGTGGCACTTTCTTCGGCTACCGGTGGCATGCATATCACTCTATTGGCATTGGGCATCGGTCCCGGCGACGAAGTGATCACACCGTCCCAGACGTGGGTATCCACGGCCAACATGATCAGTCTTCTGGGCGCGACGCCCGTGTTCGTCGACGTCGACCGCCACACCCTGATGAGTGACCTCTCAAGCATCGAGGCCGCCATCACGCCTCGCACCCGAGCGATCATTCCGGTGCATTACGCCGGCGCGGCGTTTGATCTCGATCCGCTCTACGCGCTGGCCGATAAACACGGCATCCCGGTCATCGAAGATGCCGCCCACGCGGCGGGCACCTTCTACAAAGGTCGCCACGTCGGCGCCAAGGGCACGGCGATCTTCTCGTTCCATGCGATCAAGAACATGACCTGCGCCGAAGGCGCGATGTTCGTCAGCGACAATGAAGCGCTGGCCAGTCGTGTGCGCATGCTCAAGTTTCATGGTCTCGGTGTCGACGCCTACGACCGCCTGACCCACGGCCGCAAGCCTCAGGCCCAGGTCATGGAACCCGGTTTCAAATACAACCTGGCGGATATTAATGCTGCCATCGCCCTGGTACAGCTGGAGCGCCTGGACGAGATCAACGCCAAGCGCACGGAACTGGCCCAAACCTACTTGCAGCGGCTGGAAGGCCTGCCTGTACAACCGTTGGCGGTGCCTGCCTACCCGCAACAGCATGCCTGGCACCTGTTCATCCTGCGTATCGACGCCGAGCGCTGCGGGCTCGACCGCGAAGCGTTCATGAAGGCCTTGCAGGAACAGAACATCGGCACCGGCATTCACTTTATCGCCACGCACCTGCACACTTACTACCGCCAGCGTTACCCCGACGTTTACCTGCCAAACACCGAATGGAACTCGGCGCGATTGTGTTCGATCCCGTTGTTCCCCGACATGACCGTCGATGACGTCGATCGTGTCGTCGGCGCCATTGAAAACACACTGGACAGAAACCTGTGAAACCTTATCCCATCCGCTGCGTGTCGATCGTCATCCCGGTCTACAACGAGCAAGACAGCCTGCCCGAATTGCTGCGGCGCACCGAAGCGGCGTGTCAGCAGCTGCACCATGAATATGAAATCGTATTGGTGGATGACGGCAGCCGCGACGACTCGGCACAAATCCTCGAGGACGCCGCCAATCGTGAAGGCAGTTCGGTGGTGGCGGTCATTCTCAATCGCAACTACGGCCAGCACGCCGCAATCATGGCCGGATTCGAACAGTGCAAGGGCGATGTCGTCATCACCCTCGACGCGGACCTGCAAAACCCTCCCGAAGAAATTCCGCGGTTGGTGGCTCAGGCCGAACTCGGCTATGACGTCGTTGCCACAGTGCGTAACAACCGCCAGGACTCTGCCCTGCGTCGCTGGCCGTCGAAGCTGATCAACCTGGCCGTGCAGCGTTCAACCGGTGTCGCCATGAGCGACTACGGCTGCATGTTGCGCGCTTACCGGCGAACCATCGTCGACGCCATGCTCGCCTGCCGCGAACGCAGCACCTTTATCCCGATCCTGGCCAACAGCTTCGCCCGGCACACCACGGAAATCCTGGTGATGCACGCCGAGCGCGAACACGGTGAATCGAAGTACAGCCCGATGCGCCTGGTCAACCTGATGTTTGACCTGGTGACCTGCATGACCACCACGCCCCTGCGGCTGTTGAGCATCGTCGGCTTCGCCATGGCCGCACTCGGCGTTCTTTTCGCCATCGCGCTGGTTGTCCTGCGCCTGGTCTTTGGCGCCGGTTGGGCCGGTGGCGGTACGTTCGTGTTGTTCGCCGTGCTGTTCGTCTTCACCGGCGGGCAATTCATTGGCATGGGCTTGCTGGGCGAGTACCTGGGTCGCATGTACAGCGACGTCCGCGCCCGCCCCCGGTTCTTTATCGAAAAGGTCTTGCGTAGCGAACCCGCTGCGCCTGCACCCGTTGTCACTGTTGACGGTCTTACTTCCACTTCTTCAGATCAGGTTCTCTCATGAGCGCAAAAGCTGTTGTCTTCGCCTACCACGATATCGGCTGTGCCGGCATCGAAGCCCTGCTCAGCTCCGGCTATGACATCGCGGCGGTGTTTACCCACGCCGATGATCCGAAGGAAAACGCCTTCTATGGCTCCGTTGCACAACTGTGCGCCCGCAACGGCATCCCGGTGCATGCCCCGGAAGATGCCAACCACCCGCTGTGGATCGAGCGCATCAGCAAGCTCAACCCGGATTTCCTGTTCTCGTTCTACTACCGCAACCTGTTGAGTGAACCGCTGCTGGCCACGGCCAGTAAAGGCGCGTTCAACCTGCACGGTTCCTTGCTGCCACGCTACCGTGGCCGTGCACCGGCCAATTGGGTGCTGGTCAACGGCGAAACCGAAACCGGCGTGACCCTGCACCGCATGGTCAAACGTGCCGACGCCGGCGCAATCATTGCCCAGCAACGGGTGGCCATTGAACGCAGTGACACGGCGCTGACCCTGCATGGCAAATTGCGTATGGCCGCTGCCGAACTGTTGCGTGACACCTTGCCAGCGTTGCTTTCGGGCAAAGTCAGCGAAACCGCACAGGACGAATCGAAAGCCACGGTGTTTGGTCGCCGTACGCCCGCCGACGGCAAACTGCTGTGGCAAAAACCGGCCGAAGAACTGTTCAACCTGGTCCGCGCCGTGACCCAACCGTACCCGGGCGCTTTCTGTGCCGTGGGCGAACACAAGTTGATTGTCTGGAGCGCCGAAGTCGCCAAGGGCAATGAAGGCCAGGCACCTGGCCGGGTCATCAGCGTCGACCCGCTGCGTATTGCCTGCGGCGAAGACTCTCTGGTGATCAACGCCGGGCAGCGCAACGAGAACGGCTTGTACCTGAGCGGCCCGCAACTGGCCAATGAGCTGGGCCTGGTGGACGGCTCCGTGTTGCGTGGCGCCGAGTCCGGTCGTGCCCCACGTCGCACCCGCGTGTTGATCCTGGGTGTCAACGGCTTCATCGGCAATCACTTGTCCGAGCGCCTGCTGCGTGACGACCGATACGAAGTGTATGGCCTCGACATCGGCTCGGACGCCATCGAACGCCTGCGCAGCCATCCGAATTTCCACTTCGTGGAAGGCGACATCAGCATCCACTCCGAGTGGATCGAATACCACATCAAGAAATGCGACGTGGTCCTGCCGCTGGTAGCGATTGCCACGCCTATCGAATACACACGCAACCCGTTGCGCGTATTCGAACTGGACTTCGAAGAGAACCTGAAACTGGTTCGTTACTGCGTCAAATACAACAAGCGCGTGATCTTCCCTTCGACCTCGGAAGTCTATGGCATGTGCCAGGACGGCAACTTCGATGAAGACACCTCCAACCTCGTTGTCGGTCCGATCAACAAGCAGCGCTGGATCTACTCGGTCTCCAAGCAATTGCTCGACCGGGTCATCTGGGCCTACGGCCAGAAAGGCCTGAACTTCACGCTGTTCCGTCCCTTCAACTGGATGGGCCCGCGCCTGGACCGTCTCGACTCGGCGCGCATCGGCAGTTCCCGGGCCATTACCCAGCTGATCCTGAACCTGGTGGAAGGCACGCCGATTCGCTTGTTCGATGGTGGTGAACAAAAACGCTGCTTCACCGACATTGCCGACGGCGTAGAAGCCCTGGCGCGGATCATCGACAACGACAACGACGTCTGCAACGGTCAAATCATCAACATCGGCAACCCGGACAACGAAGCCAGCATTCGTCAGTTGGGCGAAGAGCTGCTGCGCCAGTTTGAAGCTCACCCGTTGCGCGGCAACTTCCCGCCGTTCGCCGGTTTCCGCGACGTGGAAAGCAAGGCGTTCTACGGCACTGGCTATCAGGATGTGTCCCATCGCAAACCAAGCATCGCCAATGCCAAGCGCCTGCTGGACTGGGCACCGACGGTGGAGATGACCGAGACCATCGGCAACACACTGGATTTCTTCCTGCGTGAAGCCATGCTCGAAATCGCGGACAAGCGCTGATGCAGGCAGGGCTTCGGATCGATGTCGACACTTACCGAGGCACCCGTGAGGGGGTGCCTCGGCTGCTGGAAATTCTTGATGAAGCTCAGGTCAAGGCGACGTTTTTTTTCAGCGTCGGGCCGGACAACATGGGGCGCCATTTGTGGCGCCTTATCCGTCCGCAATTTCTCTGGAAAATGCTCCGTTCCAACGCTGCCGGCCTGTACGGCTGGGACATCTTGCTGGCCGGCACCGCGTGGCCGGGCAAACCGATTGGCCGCGACCTCGGGCACTTGATGCGTCAGGCCCAGGCAGCCGGGCATGAAATCGGTCTGCACGCCTGGGATCACCATGCCTGGCAGGCCAATGCCGGGCGCTGGAGCGACGCGCAACTGGTCGAACAGATCCGTCAAGGCGTAGACGAACTCAGCGACATCCTCGGGCAGCGCGTCGAGTGCTCGGCCTCCGCCGGTTGGCGGGCGGACGAGCGTGTGATCGAAGCCAAGCAAGGTTTCAACTTTCGCTACAACAGCGACTGTCGCGGCCACAGCCTGTTCCAGCCGACACTGGCCGGTGGAGGCCTGGGCGCGCCACAGATTCCGGTGGACCTGCCGACTTTCGACGAAGTCGTCGGTCCGATGGTGGCGGCCAAGGACTTCAACGCGTACATTCTCGACCGCTTCACCCCTGAACAACTCAACGTCTATACGATCCATGCCGAAGTAGAAGGGATTCTGATGGCCAACGATTTTCGCCAACTGCTGTCCGACGCGCGCCAGCGAGGCATCTGTTTTCAACCTTTGGGCAATTTGCTGCCCGAGGCCCCGGGCACCCTGCCAGTCGGCAAAGTGGTGCGCGGCACACTCGCAGGTCGCGAAGGCTGGCTGGGAGTGCAAGGCGCATGACCAAACGCTGGGCATTGCCGTTATTACTGGCTCTTTGCGCTGTGGCCTATCTGCTGCCACTGGGCACCCATGGTTTATGGATCCCCGACGAAACCCGCTACGCCCAGATCAGCCAGGACATGCTCCTGAGCGGCAACTGGGTGTCGCCACATTTTATGAGCCTGCGTTACTTTGAAAAGCCGGTGGCCGGTTACTGGATGATCGCCATCGGCCAGGCGCTGTTTGGCGACAACCTGTTCGGCGTGCGCATCGCTTCAGCCTTCAGCACCGGGCTCAGCGTGATGCTGTGCTACCTGATCGCCCGCAAGCTGTGGAACGAGCCGCGTAAAAGCTTCGCCTGTGCGCTGCTGTACATGAGTTTCACGGTGATCGCAGGCCAGGCCGGTTATGCCAACCTCGATCCGCAGTTCACCTTTTGGGTCAATCTGAGCTTTGTCGGTTTGTGGTTTGCGCTGGACAGCGTCAACCGTGGCCAGCGCCTGGCTGGCTGGGCCGTGCTGGGGCTGGCCTGCGGCATGGGGTTCATGACCAAGGGGTTTCTCGCGTGGCTGTTGCCAGTGCTGATCGCCCTGCCCTGGATGCTCTGGCAAAAACGCTGGCGTGAACTGCTGATCTACGGCCCTGTGGCGATTGTCGTGGCCATTGCGGTGAGTCTGCCGTGGGTGTTGTCAGTGCACGCTCAAGAGCCCGATTACTGGCGATTCTTCTTCTGGCACGAACACATTCGACGCTTCGCCGGGGACGACGCGCAGCACGACGCGCCGTGGTGGTTCTACTTCCCGTTGCTGGTGGCATTCAGTCTGCCGTGGGCCGCATTGCTGCCATCGGCGCTCAAACAAGCATGGGAAACGCGACGCCAGGCCCGCATCGGATTTCTGTTGCTGTGGCTATTGATGCCGCTGTTTTTTTTCAGCCTGAGCAACGGAAAACTGCCGACCTACATCATGCCGTGCCTGCTGCCGCTGGCGTTGTTGCTGGGCCATGCACTGGCAGACCGTTTGAAACTCGAGCAAGGCCGGGTGCTGGGCATCAATGGCTTGCTGAATCTGACCCTGGGCCTGATAACCCTGCTGGCGCTGGTCTACCTGCAACTGAAAAAGCCGCTGTACAACCATGAGCTGCATAACCTGGTGCTGGTGTTCATCGGCCTGACCGGCTGGATCATGGCCAACGTGCTGCAAGCGTTCAGACCCTTGCAATGTTGGGCGGCACCGGCAATCGGCAGCCTGCTGCTGATCGGCTTGTTGCCAGCGGGGTTGCCCGAATCGGTGGTTGCCAACAAAATGCCCGATCAATTCATTCTTGAGCATGTCTCGGAACTCGAGCAGACCAGTCAGTTGCTGAGCAATGACCTGGGCGCCGCTTCGGCGCTGGCCTGGCGCCTGAAACGCCCGGACGTGGCGTTGTACAACACGATAGGCGAACTGAAGTATGGCCTTGACTATCCTGACGGCGCACAGCAACGGGTTGATCCGGATCAGGTTCAGGCGTGGATGCGCGAGGCCCGCCAGAAAGGCTCGGTCGGTGTGGTCATGCGCGTCAAGGGTGACGACGAATTACACGAAGTCGACCGACTGCCAAAGGATGGCAAACGCTATGAACAAGGCAACATCGTGATCCTGATCTTCCCGAAGGAGGCGAATTGAGCCTCCTGTTGCTCCTGGCCGCGTGCCTGCTGACCTGCCTGGGCCAGATTGCCCAGAAGTACGCCGTGGAAAGTTGGCGCGGCCAAACCACCGGCTGGGGCGAAAAACTGCGCTCACCGTGGCTCTGGCTGGCGCTCGCGGCGCTGGGGTTGGGGCTGCTGGTCTGGTTGCTGGTGTTACAGCGCCTTGAAGTCGGCGTTGCCTACCCGATGCTGAGCCTGAATTTTGTGCTCATCACCCTGGTCGCCCGTTTTGTGTTCCATGAAACCATCGACCGTCGCCACTGGCTCGGTGTGGCCCTGGTGATTGGTGGTGTGGTTCTGCTGGGGCAACACACATGAACCTTCGTCGCGGAATCACCTTCGCGCTGGGCAGCGTGCTACTGGTCAGCACTGCGCAATTAGGCATGCGCTGGAGCATGAGTCGCCTGCCCGCCCCGGAACAATTGTTGAGTTCCAATATCGATTTGTACGCCGTCGGCGTCGTCCTGGCTGCGATCTTCGCTTATGCCCTGTCGATGCTTTGCTGGCTGGTTGCCCTGCGGGATGTGCCGCTGGGCCGGGCTTATTCGCTACTGAGCATCAGCTACGCGCTGGTGTACCTGTTGGCCGCCAGCCTGCCCCTGTTCCACGAAAATTTCAGTCTTTCAAAAAGCCTGGGAGTGGCCCTGGTCATCCTGGGCGTTATCACCATTAACTCTCGACCTGCTCGTGCGCCCGAATTTAGGAGTGCCCCATGAAAATTAGTGTATTTGGTAGTGGTTATGTTGGCCTGGTGCAAGCCGCCGTGCTGGCTGAAGTTGGCCATGATGTGGTCTGCATGGACATCGACGAGAAGAAAGTCGAGTTGCTTAAGCAAGGCCACGTGAGCATTTTCGAACCGGGGCTGTCCAGCCTGGTGCGCGAAGGTCTGGATCACAAGCGGTTGCAGTTCACCTCGGACGAGAAATTTGCCGTGCAGCACGGCCAGGTGCTGTTCATTGCAGTCGGCACACCCTCACGGGACGACGGCTCAGCAGACTTGCGCTATGTGCTTTCAGTAGGCGAAGCGGTCGCGCGTCATCGTGAACAACCAGCGATTCTGGTGGAAAAATCCACGGTTCCCGTGGGCACCGGCGATACCTTGCGTGCGCATATCGACCAATGCCTGGACAAAGCCGGCCGGTCGCTGCAGTTCGATATCGTATCCAATCCGGAGTTTTTGAAAGAAGGCTCGGCCGTGAACGATTGCCGCCGTCCAGACCGAATCATCATCGGCTGCGAAAGCGATGCTGTGCGTGATGTGATGCGTGATCTCTATGCACCGTTCAACCGTAACCACGACCGTGTCATGTTCATGGACTTGCGCAGCGCCGAGCTGACCAAGTACGCGGCCAACTGCATGCTGGCGACCAAGATCAGCTTCATCAACCAGATCGCCGAACTGGCCGAACACTTGGGCGCCGACATCGAATCGGTACGTCTGGGCATCGGTGCCGACTCACGCATCGGCTACCACTTCATCTATCCCGGCTGCGGTTATGGCGGTTCGTGCTTCCCCAAGGACATGCGCGCCTTGATTCACAGCGCTGAAGAAGCCCATTGCTCAAACGACCTGCTCAAAGCGGTTGAAGCCATCAATGAACGGCAAAAAAACAAACTGTTTGACCGCATCAATGCGTTCTACAAGGGCGAATTGCAGGGCAAGACCTTCGCCGTGTGGGGCCTGGCGTTCAAACCCAACACCGACGACATGCGCGATGCACCGAGCCGGGTGCTGCTGGAGTCTCTGTGGGCGGCCGGCGCCAACGTTCGCGCGTTCGACCCGGAAGCGATGCAGGAAACCCAGAAGCTGTATCCAGACGAATCGAAACTGATGCTCATGGGCACGCCGGAATCGGTGTTGACCGATGCCGATGCGCTGATCATCTGTACCGAATGGCAGCAGTTCAAAGCGCCGGACTTCGACTTGATCCAGCAGCGCCTCATTGCACCGGTGATCTTCGACGGACGCAACCTCTACGACGCCGATCGCCTGGCACGCAACGGGTTCACGTATTTCCCGATGGGACGCGGTGAGTCACGCAAATTGCCGATTCCACATCAACAGTGGCCGGTGACTCCAGCCGTCACTCAATTGTGATGTCCATACCGGTTCGCCAGCAGTCGCTAATCATCGGGCTGCTGGCGCTGGTGCTGTTCAGCGCAGGGGTTTATCAGCAAGCGCCGATCGGTTTCGATTCGCGGTTTGTGCTGTTCGCCCAAGAGATGCTGCGCCATGGGCCGACGGTGTTCCCGACCACCTATGGCCAGCCTTACGCTGATTACTCGGCGGTCTCGACGCTGTTTATCTGGTTGCTGTCCCTGCCCTTCGGGCAGGTCAACAGCTTGAGTGCCTGGTTTCCGAGCGCCATCGCCGGGGCGGTGATCGTCACGTTGATGTACCGGTTGTTGGCGCCCTACTCCCAACGATGGGCGCTGCTGAGCATCGCCCTGCTGCTGCTGACCAACACCTTTGTCACCGAAACCCGTGCCGTGTCCCAGGACCTGATACTCGCGTCGGTGGCGTTTTCGGTGTTCTACCTGGGTTATGCCGCCGATCATTTTGCCTCGCCTCGGCGCTGGCTGCTGATCTTTGCCCTGTTGCTGCTGGGTTTCGGGGTGCGGGGGCCGATCGGTTTGGTGGTTCCGACCGGCATCCTGTGCAGTTACTACTTGCTCAATCGTCAATGGCAGTCGCTGTTCGGTTTCGGCCTGACGGCGGCTGTGCTGCTCGCGGTGTGCGTCGGCGTTCTGTTATGGCTGGCCGAAGCCAGTGGCGGCCCGGCCTTTATGCAAGACGTGGTGCGCATGCAGTTTATGGGACGCATGAACGGCAGTGAGGGCGTCAGTGGTTCGCTGTATTACTTCACCAGTTCGATGGGTAACTATGCGCTGGCGTACCCGTTGGCGCTGTTGGCATTGGCGGCAGTGTGGCTGGTCAAACCGCGTCAGGCCGGACCGGAGCTGCGGCTGTTGCAATATTGCGCAGCAGCCGGACTGATCGTGATGGTCGGGTTGTCGATTCCCCAGGCGAAAAAAGCCCGTTACCTGCTGCCGATGCTGCCCATGGCGGCGATTATTGCGGCGTATCCGTTTTACGTCGCACAGGGTCGGGTATTCGGTTGGTTGCGGGGATTGATGCAAGGGGTGTGGCTGTTGATTCCAGCGCTGCTGATTGGCGCGGTACTCTTCGCCCACCGACGGTTTCCCGAGCAGCTGACAATGCTCATGCCTGTATTGATGGTGCTCGGCCTGCTGCAAGTCGTCGCGCTGGCAGCGCTTTTCAGGCCTCGCTGGCGGGCGCAAACGCTAGCGTTTTGCGCGGCCCTCGGGTTGTGGTCGGTTTATATCCTGGTGTTCGAACCGGTCGAACGGCAGCTCTATGACAGCCAAACCTTCAGCCGTGACGCGCTCGCGCTTGTACAGAAAGATCCCGCGCCACTGGTGTTGCATGCAATGGGCAAAGACGCCAAGGCCATCAAGTTTATGGTCAATACCGAGCAAGACCTGCAGCCGGTGTTCACGGAATCGATTCAGGAACTGGAAAGTCTGGCGGGACCTGCCTGGTTGATGATGGATCTGAAAGATTACAACGCACTGCAAGGCACTGTTGTGGGTGCGTTACCGCCCGTGTTGAGTGGGCGTTTTGATAAGAATGATTTCGTCTTGCTGCATCTCCCACGCTCTCTGTAGGAGCGAGCTTGCTCGCGAAGAACTGAAGAGCAACGCGTTTATTCCGAAAGAACGCGTTATCGTTAACGACCATCGCGAGCAAGCTCGCTCCTACAAGTTAAACCGGTGCTTTCAAATCCACACCCAACGCCTGCGCAAATGCCTTCACCAGCGGACTGCGCACGGTGTTGTGACGAAGGATCAGATTGAACGGCGTGGTGATGTTGATCAGGTCTGGGCGCACCGCTCGAAATTGCCCTTGGGCCACCCACGGCGCGGCGTAATGCTGGGGTAAAAAACCCACGAAACGGCCGGTCTTGATCAGCAATGCCACGGCTTCCACCTGAGTGGCCGAGGCAGAGAATCTATCGTAATGGGCGAAGTTCAGCTTGTCCCGATGGATCGCATAGCGGTGGTTGATGCACGGGTGATCGTTGAGCACCTGGCTGCCCATTTCCGCGTCCGGCATCGAGAACAACGGATGCCCGACGGCGCAATAGACCTCCGAGCGCTCTTCATACAGCGCGTAGTAATCAAACTCTTCCCGTTTCTGATAAACCGGGACAATCCCCGCGATTAAACGCCCCTCCACGACGCCTCTTTCCACTTCATCCAGTTGAGAGGCTTGAAGTTGAAACCTTACTTTCGGTGACTCTTCATTAATCCGTCTAAGCGCCATAACTAACGGCGAATTAATATCGGTAATTGTATTGTCAATAATGCCCACGCCCAAGTCGCCGATCAGTTCGTTTTGGGCGGAACTAAGCCTGTCCCTGAAGTTGTCGACCGACGCAAATAAATCGATGGACGCCTGATACACCAGACGGCCTTCTTCGGTCAGGTGAAAACCTTCCCGGCCTCGGGTGCACAGGCGCATGCCGATACGGATTTCCAGGTCGGAAATCTGTTTGCTGATGGCTGCCAGCCCCACATTCAGCTCGTTCTGCGCCGCACTGAAACCCCCGGCCTCGACCACCGCCTTGAACACCTTGAGCAGTTTGAAGTCCAGACCGCTGAGGGCCAGCGGTGCCCGATGCGCCGTTTTCAGCGGCGGGTTTCCGGAATTGGAAAGTGGGGTTTCCATAATGCTTATTTACCTCTGGCGCGCTATTCAACAACCTGTGTCCAACAACAAAAACATAGCTGGCCAATAATAATGAACACAGAAAACCAAGCTTGGCAACCGCTAATAATTCTCGCACTTCAGTGCCAACTCACTGATTTCGCACTATTAAAAACTGACATTTCGATGTGTAGGAGCTGCCGCAGGCTGCGATCTTTTGATCTTGGTTGATTCCATAAAGATCAAAAGATCGCAGCCTGCGGCAGCTCCTACATGAAATACCGCTTTGGCCTAACCGCGCCCGGATTATTTCCGGCACAGATTTCAAGCCTGGCGCGCCGTTTCCAGTTCGCGTTACCGACGAGGAAAACAACAATGACTCAAACCACCGACCGTCTCTGGGGTGCTCGCTTCAAAAGCGGCCCATCCGAAGCCCTGGCGGCCCTGTCCCGTTGCCCTGAGCGCTACTTTCGCCTCACGCCGTATGACCTCGCCGGCTCCAAGGCGCATGCCCGTGAACTGCAACGTGCCGGGCTGCTAAGCGAGCAAGAAACCCTGACCATGCTCGACGCCCTGGAGCGCATCGGTGCTGACTTCCGCGCCGGCAGTATCGCGCCGACCCTTGACGACGAAGACGTCCACACCTTCATCGAACGCCTGCTGACTGAACGCCTCGGCGCACTCGGCGGCAAACTGCGGGCCGGCCGTTCACGCAACGACCAGACGGCCAACGACCTGCGCCTGTTCTTGCGGGATCACGTTCGCACCCTGGCCGTCGAGGTGCTGGCCCTGCAACAAGCCCTGGTCGATCAGGCCGAGCAACACATCGAAAGTATTTGCCCTGGGTTCACTCACCTGCAGCAAGCCCAGCCAATCGTCTTCGCCCACCACTTGCTGGCTCACGCCCAATCGATGCTGCGTGACGTGCAACGTCTGGTGGACTGGGACGTGCGCACTTCGTTGTCGCCACTCGGTGCGGCGGCCATGGCCGGCTCCGCCATCGCTCGCCTGCCGCAGCAGTCGGCCAAGGAAATGGGTTACAGCGGCGTCTGTGAAAACTCCATCGATGCCGTGGCCAGCCGCGACCATGTCGCCGAATTCCTGTTTATTGCGAGCATGTTGGGGATCAATATTTCCCGTCTCGCCGAAGAATTCTGCCTGTGGTCGTCGCGGCAGTTTCGCTGGGTCGCACTGGACGATGCCTACGCCACCGGCAGCTCGATCATGCCGCAGAAGAAGAACCCGGACATCGCTGAACTGGCCCGGGGCAAGGCGGGTCGCTTGATCGGCAACCTGACCGGTCTGCTCTCCACCCTCAAATCCCTGCCGCTGTCCTACAACCGCGACTTGAGCGAAGACAAAAACGGCGTGCTCGACAGCGTCGACACCTTGCTGTTGGTGCTGCCGGCCATGGCCGGCATGGTGGCGACGATGCAGGTCAATGTCGAAGAACTGCGGCGTCAGGCACCGCTTGGCTTCACCCTCGCCACTGAAGTCGCTGACTGGCTGGCCATGCGCGGCGTGCCGTTCAAGGAAGCCCACGAGATCACCGGGGCGCTGGTGCAAGCCTGCGAGAAACACGACATCGAACTGTGGGAAGCCTCCCCGGCGCTGCTGGCCGAGATCGACCCGCGCCTGACACCCGAAGTGCGTGACAGCCTGACCCTCGAAGCCGCGATCGCTGCTCGCAGCGGTTGGGGCGGCACCGCGCCACACCAGGTGCGCGAGCAGATCGGCCGCTTGAAAACCGCCCTCGCCGCCCAGCAGCAATGGACCGAAAACTATCAGGGCTTTCGCCTCTGAATAAGGCGCAAAACCTGTAGGAGCGAGCTTGCTCGCGATGGAGTGTCAGTCGACATTGATTCAGCTGACACACCATCGCGAGCAAGCTCGCTCCTACAGGGATTGAGTTGGACCTGAAATACCAGAGTACGGAGAAGCAACATGAGCCAGACCCAGGCAGAACGACTCCAGTCGGAGCGAAAACTGGCGGAAAACCAGTTCGACATTACCCAGTACCACCATGTACCTCGGCGCTATTACGGGCGGATTTTCTTCGCCACCGTCATCGTCATCGCCATTCTCGGGCTGGTGCGGGCCTTTGCCGAAGGCAAGATCGAATGGTCGTACATCGGCCAGTTCGTCACGTCGCAAGCCATCATATGGGGGTTGTTCAACACCATCGTCATGGCGGTGCTGGCGATGGTGCTGGGCATTGTGTTCGGGGTCATCACGGCGATCATGCGCATGTCGGCCAACCCGATCCTGCGCTACGTGGCGGTGACCTACACCTGGCTGTTTCGCGGCACGCCGCTGATCCTGCAACTGCTGTTGTGGTTCAACCTGGCACTGATTTTCCCCACCATCGGCATCCCCGGACTGTTCGAAATGGACACCGTGAGCCTGATGACCCCGTTCGTGGCCGCCCTCCTCGGTTTGAGTATCAACCAGGGTGCCTACACCGCCGAAGTGGTACGTGCCGGCCTGCTGTCGGTGGACACCGGTCAGTACGAAGCGGCCAAGTCGATCGGCATGCCGCGCCTGCAAGCGCTGCGCCGAATCATCCTGCCGCAGGCCATGCGGATCATCATTCCACCGGTCGGTAACGAATTCATCGGCATGGTGAAAATGACCTCTCTGGCGAGCGTCATCCAGTATTCGGAACTGCTCTACAACGCCCAGAACATCTACTACGCCAACGCCCGAGTGATGGAGCTGCTGATCGTCGCCGGTATCTGGTACCTGGTCGCCGTCACCGTCCTGTCCTTTGGTCAAAGCCGTCTGGAGCGTCGTTTCGCTCGCGGCGCCGGCAAGCGTTCTTGAGGAGTCCATCATGAGAAGCATCGTCAAGGCCGTGAGCCTGAACAAATATTACGACCAGTACCACGCGCTCAAGGACATCAATATCGAAGTCGAGCAAGGTGAAGTGCTGTGCATCATCGGCCCCTCCGGCTCGGGCAAAAGCACGTTGCTGCGTTGCGTCAATCAGTTGGAAAAAATCGACAAGGGCGGCCTCTGGGTCGACGGCGAACTGGTGGGTTACCGCGTAGTCGGTAACAAACTGCACGAACTCAACGAGTCGCAGATCGCCCGCCAGCGCCTGTCCACCGGCATGGTGTTCCAGCGTTTCAACCTGTTCCCGCACATGACTGTGCTGCAAAACATCATCGAAGGGCCGTGCCAGGTGCTCAAGCGTTCGCCCAAGGAAGCGCACGAAGAAGCCGTGGAATTGCTCGCCCGCGTTGGCCTGGCCGACAAGCGCAACAGCTACCCGATTGAGCTGTCGGGGGGGCAGCAGCAACGCGTTGCCATCGCCCGTGCATTGGCCATGCGCCCCAAGCTGATGCTGTTCGATGAACCCACTTCGGCACTCGACCCGGAACTGGTCGGTGAGGTGCTGTCGGTGATGCGCGATCTGGCGCAAACCGGCATGACCATGATCGTCGTCACCCATGAACTGGGCTTCGCTCGCGAAGTTTCCAACCGCATGGTGTTCATGGACGGCGGGCAGATCGTGGAGGCTGGAAGCCCCGAAGAAATACTAATAAGTCCGCAAAACCCGCGCACCCAAAGCTTCATTTCTGCCGTTCGAACCTAGGTGCCCTTTGGCGCTCACAACACTCATAAGAGAACGACCATGAAGAACTTCGTTATTCCCGCAGTACTCGCAGGCCTGATGGCGTCCAGCGTCAGCTTCGCCGCCGAATTGCCGGCCAGCATCAAGGCCAAGGGCGAGATCGTAGTAGCGATCATGCCGAACTACCCGCCGATGGATTTCAAGGACCCGGCCACCAACACCCTCACCGGCCTTGACTATGACCTGGGCAACGCCCTGGCCGAACGTCTGGGCGTGAAAATCAAATGGCAGGAAACCGGCTTCGAGCAAATGATCAACGCCTTGACCACCGACCGCGTGGACATGGTGCTGTCGGGCATGACCGATACCGTCGAGCGCCAGGCCAGTGTCACCTTCGTCGACTACTTCACCAGCGGCCCGCAGTTCTACACCTTGCAGAAGAACAAGGATTTCAACGAAATCACTGATCTGTGCGGCAAGAAAGTCGGCACCAGCCGACGTACCACGTTCCCGGCGGAAATCGCTGAATACAGCAAGGCCCACTGCGAAGCCGCCGGCAAACCGGCCATCGTGGTGATCGGCACCGAAGGTTCGGCGGATGCGCGTGCGCAATTGCGTCAGAGCCGTATCGATGCGGCGATGCAAGGCAGCGAGACCCTGTCGTACCTGAAGACTCAGGAAAAGGACATGTACAAGACGGTTGGAATGCCGATTTCCGTGCAGTTCACCGGGCTGGGTGTGAGCAAGAAGAAGCCTGAGTTGAGTGACGCGGTGAAAGTTGCGCTGCAGAGCATGGTGGATGACGGCAGCTATCAGGCGATCCTGAAGAAATGGGATTTGGAGTTGGGTGCGATCAAGACGGTGACCGTGAACGCCGGGAAGTAACACCGCAGGCGATGAATGCATCCCTTGTGGGAGCGAGCCTGCTCGCGAAGGGGCCCTGTCAGCCAGCATTAATGTTTAATGACACACCGCTTTCGCGAGCAGGCTCACTCCTACACCAGGTCTCGGTTGATCGCGATTGTGTGGCCGATCGATAAACCAGTGGGAGCGAGCTTGCTCGCGATAGCGGTGTATCAGTCAACAGAGATGTTGAATGTGCCGGCCCCTTCGCGGGCAAGCCCGCTCCCACAGGATTTGGCATTTACTTATAAATTGTTGGAGCACCACGATGTCCTCCTCCCGCCCCACCTGGCCCGACCAGCACAACGCCTGCCTCGCCCTGGCCTTCGACCTCGACGGCCCCACTGGCGATGCCATGCTTAACGGCTCGATCTGGCACAAGCCCGAGTACTTCGGCTTCGGTGGTTATGGCCCCTACCGGGCGCTGCCACGCCTCCTCGATGTACTCGACGAGTACCGAATCCCGACGACGTTTTTCGTCCCGGCCTGGGTCGTCGAAAACTGGCCGAAACAGTGCCAGGCCATTGTCGAGCGTGGGCATGAAGTGGCCTATCACGGCTACAAACACGAATCTTTTTACGCCCTGACGCTGGAACAACAAAAGGACGTGATGAAAAAATCCCGCGAGGTGTTCTGGAAACACCTGAACATCCGCGCCGAAGGTTTCCGCACGCCGTCAGGTGACTGGCGCGCTGAAACCCCGGCCATGTTGGTGGAAGCCGGCGTCACCTATTCCAGCAGCATGCGCGGCGATGACCGTCCGTACCTGGTGAAAGTACCCGGCTTTGATACCCCGCTGGTGGAAATCCCCGGCCGCTGGGAAATGGACGACTACGCCTCACTCGCCTACACCCGCGCGCCGGATTTCCCTTCCGGGCTGGATCGCACCGCCAGCTACGAACTGACCCTGGACAACTGGTGCCGCGAGTACGACGGCGCGATGGATGAAGGCTTGTGCCTGACCACCCTGTTCCACCCCAAGATCACCGGCAAACCGGGGCGCATCCTGTTGCTGGAAAAACTCTTCGAACACATGCGCCAACGCGACGACGTCTGGTTCGCCACCTGCCGCGATGTCGCGCAGTGGTGGCTGAAGGAGCATCACCATGGCTGATTCCCCTGTCTGGCCCAAAGGCTACCGATGCGCCGTGGTACTGACCGTCGATTACAACGACATCCACGGCATTTTGACCCAGGCCCCCGAAGTCGCCGGGCGCGACAAGACCCTGTCGGTCTGGCGCTATGGCACTCGACGCGGTGTCGACCGTTTGCTGGCATTGTTCGCCGAGCTGGGGGTTACCAGCAGTTGGTTTGTTCCAGGCATCGTCGCCGAGGAAAACCCGGAACACCTCCGGGCGATCCAGGCCGCAGGGCATGAGATTGCCTGCGCAGGCTATCGCCATCAGCACTACGACGCGCTGGACCTGGACGCACAACGTGCGGAAATCGCCAAGGGCTGTGACGCCTTGACAGCGTTGAGCGGCCAGCGCCCGACCGGTTTTCGGATCCCGGCCGGCAACGGCGCTCCGGGTTTTATCGAAGCACTCAAGGACCAAGGCATTCGCTGGTCCTCGTCATGGCGTGGTGATGATTTGCCATTCGCGCACCCGACGGCACCCGAAGTGATCGAGCTGCCCTTGCACTATGAACTGGAAGACGAACCCTACTTTGCCTTCAACCTGAGCCCGGCCGTGCCGCCGGCGCAATCGCGGATCGCCTCTTACAGCCACACCTTGGGCAACCTGCAAATGGACTTCGCCGGGTTTCACCGGTTCGGGTTGTGCTACGTGCTGCGGCTGCACCCGGAAATTATTGCCACCCCCGGGAGAATTGGCGTGCTGCGCGAGTTGCTCCAGGGCATTCAGCAACACGATGACGTGTGGATCGCCACCGGCGCTGAAGTGGCTCAGTGGTGGGCGGAATCGGCAGCACCGGTGACCGAGGATCACCCGGCTGCGGTCTATGAACGGCACTATCGGGATTACATCGTATGACGGAGCGCATGCAGCGACTGGCGCAGTTCTGCGTAGACACACGATTTGAAGACTTGCCGGCGGCGCTGGTGGCACAAGCCAAGCGGCACATTCTCGATACCGTTGGCGTGACGCTCGCCGGGGCTGGTAGTGATGTCGCCGAACAGGCGCGGCAGGTCTTCGACAGTGAAACCGGCCATACGCGGGTCTGGGGCACCGAGCTAAAGGTCAGCGCCGCTCAGGCGGCGATGCTCAACGGTGTCGCCGCTCATGCACTGGAGCTGGATGACACCGGTGGTTGTGACCATTCCGGCGCAGTGGTCCTGCCGGCTGTTATGGCCGCCGTGTCGATGCTGACGAAACCGGTCAGCGGTCGCGAGCTGATTACAGCGGTGGTCATCGGGTACGAAGTCGGCCGTCGAGTGCTCGAAGCCTGCGGCGGTTATTCCGCGCATAACGGCGCGGGTTGGCACTCCACCGCGACCTGCGGTGTGTTCGGTGCCGCGGCTGCCAGTGCACGAATTCTGGGCCTGGATAGTGGGCAAACAGTGTCGGCGCTGGGCATTGCCGGCAGCTTCAGCGGAGGGCTATGGGCCTTTATTCATGACGGGTCGCAAAGTAAAAAACTTCACACTGGGCGCGCGGCTGAAGGCGGGTTGCTGGCGGCCCGGTTTGCCCAACGGGGCATTACCGGGCCGAGCCGATTGTTCGATGACGTCTGGGGTGGCTTTTTGAAAACGTTGGCCGGGGTGAATTCACAGCCTGAAGCGCTGGATGCCGACCTGGGCGTGGTGTGGAAGCTCGCCCGCTGCTCGATCAAGCCTTATGCCGCGTGTCGGGGGACTCATTCGGCGATCGACGCGTTGGGTCTGTTACTCGAGCAACTGCGGGTGCGTGCCGATCAGGTCGAGGATGTTCACGTTTTGTTGTGCGGCTTTCTTCTGGACATGTGTGGCGGGCGGGACGTCAGCACCTTGGCGGCGGCGCAGATGAGTCTGCCATATGCCCTGGCCGCGCGGCTGGTCCATGGTCATTGTCGGCTGGAGGCTTATGACGATGAACAACGTAGCGATCCGCGCATCACTCACTGGATGGCGCGCATTCATCTTGAAGTGGATTCGCAACTGTCAGAGGATGGCGAGCCTGTCGTCAGCGTGCGGACCGTGGACGGTCGCCGGGCGAACCTGTGTGTCGATCCGCCACTGGGGGCACCGGGGAATCCGCTGAGTGATGCGGCGCTGGAACAGAAGTTTTTTAGTTTGGCGACGCGGGTAATACCTCGGGAGCAAGCCGGGGAGTTGCTTGAGCAGTTGTGGCGGCTGGAAGCGCTTGATTCGGTTGGTTCGCTGGATCGGTGGCTGAATTGAGACTTGCGTTGCCTGATCGGGCCTCTTCGCGAGCAAGCCCGCTCCCACAGGGGAACGCATTTCAAATGTGGGAGCGGGCTTGCTCGCGAATGGCCGCAACACGGTCCCGCGCCAAACCTACAGAATCTGAATAAGGACATTTGCCCCACCGTGGCCACTTACTCGCTCGTTATCCGCCGATTGATGATCGTTTCCCTGACGATCGTCGTCAGCCGCGCCATCACCAGCCCGTTGCTCACGTTGTTCCTGAGCAACAAGCTCGGCCTCAACCAGCAGGACGTTGGTTTGCTGCTGGGGATCGCGGTATTCATCGCCACCCTGCTCGCCCTCTACGGTGGCTACATCATCGACCGCCTGGAAAAGCGCCGGTTGCTGATCCTGGCGATGCTCTCCAGTGCCATCGGTTTCGTGCTGCTGACCTTTGCGCAAAACCTCTACCTGACCACCGCCACCCTGGTGATCACCGAAACCGCCTCGGCGTTGTTCCTTATCGGTTCGAAAGCGATTCTCAGCGAAAACCTGCCCATGGGTCAGCGCGCCAAGGCGTTTTCCTTGCGCTACACACTGACCAACATTGGTTACGCCACCGGCCCGATGCTCGGCGTGGTCATCGCTGGCGTGTATCCGATTGCGCCGTTCCTGATCGCCGGGGGCATCGCGTTTTTCAGCATTTTCCTGATGATCGGGATCCCCAGGGACTCGGCGCAGACACCGGCAATCGGCCCGCCGCAAAGCTTCCTCAAGACGCTGATCACCCTGAAAAACGATCGCACCCTGATCATGTTCACCGGCGGCTGCCTGCTCAGCACGGTGGTTCATGGCCGTTTCACGTTGTACCTGTCGCAATACCTGTTGGTGACCCACGATTCCAAGCGCGCCCTGGAAACCATGGCCGCCCTGCTCGCCTGCAATGCCATCAGTGTGATCCTGCTGCAATACCAGATCGGTCGCTTTCTCAAGCGTGAACAGCTGCGCTACTGGATTGCCGGCGGCACGAGTCTGTTCATCGTCGGGTTAATTGGTTTCAGTCTGGCCGACAGCCTGCTGAGCTGGTGCGTGGCGATGTTCATCTTCACCCTCGGCGAAATGATCATTTACCCCGCCGAATTTCTCTTCGTTGACACCCTGGCCCCGGAAGAACTGCGCGGCAGCTACTACGGTGCGCAAAACCTCGCGGCCCTCGGCGGCGCCTTGAGCCCGGTGATTTGTGGCTACCTGTTGATGCACACGCCCGCGCCCACCATGTTTTATGCACTGAGTGCCCTGACCGCCATGGGCGGATCCCTGTGTTTCCTGAGTGGCCGTCGAGTGGCGATACAGCAAAAATAGTGCATTGAAAGTGCATTAATATGAATTTGTTATCATCTGCAATGAACGGCACACTGTCGCTGTTCCTCCCCCAATAGTTGGAACAACTTCAAGGGCTTTCTGGGTATTCCAGCTAAGCCCTTTTTTTTCCTCGGTTTTTGTTAACGGATCGGTTTTCATCATGCTTGCTCGCTGGTTACCCGCAGCCATCAACACCCGCCCTACCGAATGGAGCCGCGCCGCCATCGGCATGGCCCTTGGAACGATGCTCAGTGTCTGGGTCTGCGGCCAAGTGTTCGGTATCGAAGTGGCGCAACACTTGATCGGCCCGTTGGGGGCGTCGGCAGTGTTGCTGTTCGCCGTATCTTCCGGCGCGCTCGCCCAACCGTGGTCGATTGTCGGCGGGTATTTGAGCTCCGCGGTGGTGTCGCTGCTCGTGGCCCATGTACTGGGCCGAACGTTGGGTAGCGCCTGCCTGGCGGCCGGCATGGCCTTGTTGCTGATGTGCTGGCTGCGTTGCCTGCATCCACCGGCCGGCGCGTTGGCCCTGACGCTGGTACTGGCAGATCCGGCAACCATTGCCATGGACTGGAACGCCCTCGGCCCAGTGATGGTGGGCGCATCGACCCTGCTGCTCAGCGCCCTGGCGTACAACAACCTGACGGGCATTCGTTACCCTAAACGCGCCAGCGAGCCGGCGGCCGCTGTCCCGGCCGATCATCCACCCATCGACAGCCAGGCCATTACCGCGCAGGACCTGAAACGGGCGTTGGCCGACATGGAGGCCTTCTTTGACGTCACGCCCGAAGACCTTGAACAGTTGATCCATGCGAGCGAGTTGCACGCCAAGCGTCGTAGCATTGGTGAAGTGCTGATCCCCAGACTCTGACAGCAACCATCGCAACCGGCTGTGTGTAGGAGCGAGCTTGCTCGCGATGGTCGTCCAGCCACAGAAAATGTGTCGGATGTTCCATCTTCGCGAGCAAGCTCGCTCCTACACACAGCCGGACCCAGGTTCAGGCCGCTGATTGCTGCTGGGCCGGCACCGCCAGGCTCACCGCACGCACCGATGCGCCGGCACTCAGGCCCAAGGTTTTCGCGGTGTCTGCATCGACGATCAACGTCCCGGCGGCCACCCGCGCCGGTGCCGTGGTAATCCGGCATTCGGCGAATTGGCGATTATGAATCAGGTAAGTCGCCGCCTGGTCACCCGGCGTGCCGATGCTCAGTTGCAGTACCTGGCTGTCGCGCACCGCACGAATATCGCCAGTGGCGCATTCAATCAGCGGGCCGCCGTCGAAGATGTCGATGTAATCCCGGTGTTCGAATCCTTCCGCCTTGAGCATGCCCAGTGCCGGTTCGGTGTTGGGGTGGACTCGTCCGATGGCGGTTCGCGCCGCTTCCGGCAACAGGCAGGTGGGCAGCGGAAACTTGGGCATCAATTCCGCGATGAAGGTCTTGTTGCCCAGGCCCGTGAGGTAATCAGCATCGGCAAAATCCATCTTGAAGAAGTGCCGTCCCAAGCCTTCCCAGAATGGTGAAACCCCCTCTTCATCTGAGTAGCCGCGCATCTCCGCGATCACCTTGTCGCCGAAGAGCTGACGAAATTCCGCCAGGAACAAGAACCGCGCCTTGGACAGCAAACGACCGTTCAGACCGCTGCGGTGATCGGCGTGCAGAAACAACGAGCACAGTTCCGAATGGCCGGTCATGTCGTTGCCGAGGAACAACGTTGGCAGGTGCTGGTTGATTCCGAGGTTTTTCGACGCGGCGACAAACAAGCCCAATCGATAGTTGTACCAGGGCTCGCGAAGACCGACGGCACCGGCCAATGCGCAGATACCTATCGCTTCGTGCTGCTCGTTTTCCAGCACAAACAGGTAATCGGCATCGGCGCGTTCGGCTTCGCCGGCAAAGGTTTTCGCGGCCCATTCCAGACGCTGACGCAAGCGCGACGCGTCGGCCGGCAAGGTGGTCAAACCAGTACCGGCGCTATGGGCCAGGGCCAACAATGCCGGCAGGTCGGCCGGTGTGGCGGGACGGACGATCATCGTGTTTGCTCCTGGGTAGCCTGTTGTTTGGGTAGAAAAACCTCGGCCAACATGCAGCGTGCGCTGCCACCACCGATGCGCTCGATGGTGTCGATGTTCACCGGCAACGGCGTCGTGTGGGCTTCGATCAAGCGACGCTGCCCGGCATCCAGCGATTGCCACGCCGTGCGCGACATCACCAACACCGGCTCCCCTGCCGAGTTGTGGACTTCCAGCATGTTGCCGGCGAAGGACTCCAGTTGCGCCCAGTCCAGCGCGATCACTTGCTTGCCGCTACTCTCCAACCGTGAGTGCAAGGCCTGGCGCTCGTCGGCTTGAGCGACCGACGCCAGACAGACCACGGCCAGCCGCGTGCCGACGCTCATCATCACGTTGGTGTGGTAAATCGCTACGCCCTGGCGGTCCACGGCGTTGAATGCACAGAGCTCATATCCAAAATGTTCGACCACTTGATCCAGCGCGCGGGCGTGGGTGCGGGTGGAATAGCCGGCGTAGCAAATCCGCTGCTGACGATCCAGCACCATGCTGCCAGTGCCTTCGAGAAACACTTCGTGCTGTTCAAGGCTGGACAGGTCCAGCAACTGTTCGATTCGAAATTCTTTGCGCAGCCAGTCGAGTGCGCCTTTGTCCCGCTCCAGGCGCCGGTTGTGGCCTTGCATCGGGTACAGCACCAAGGTGCCGTCCGGATGGCTGCTCCACCAGTTATTGGGGAAAATCGAGTCCGGGGTATGCGGTGCTTCGAGGTCGTTATGCACCAGCACTTCAACACCATGCCTGCGCAGCGCGTCGACGTAGCCATCGAACTCTTGCAAGGCCTTGAGCTGCACGTCTTCGGACGCGGCCGCCGGGCGCTGAAAACGGTTGTTCGCCGCCGTGTCCTGATTGAAGGAGAAACGTGTCGGGCGAATCATCAAAACAGTATTGGTGGTTTGCATGGGCACAGATTCAATGAGGGTTGAGAGATGCTCATTGTCTGTTTCGGGGGCGGGAAAACCCGGTTGATGAGGGGGTTGATGATGATGAAAACGGCTGAAGATAATGGGTGCCACAGCCGATTCGGCGAGGAGCGAAAATCAAAAGATCGCAGCCTTCGGCAGCTCCTACAGGATCGGGTTTTCACGCGGTCAATGTAGGAGCTGCCGAAGGCTGCGATCTTTTGATATTGATCTTTACGTCTATTCCATCGTGGTCTTGACGATCGCCAGTTCAGGATGGCTCACCAACTTGTCGATGTGCAATTCCGGGTCGTCAAACCACACTTCGGTCAGCACCCGATAATGCTCCATGTCCCGGCAACGCATGCGCAGGCTGTAGTCGAACGCACCGCTGATCAAGCGGCATTCCAGCACTTGCGGGCAGGCGCGAACCTTGGCTTCGAAAGCCTTTTGCGCCGCCCGCCCACTCTGGTTCGACAGCGCCACCAACACCAGCAAAGACAAGCCCGGCGTCAGTTTCTTCTCATCGAGAATGGCACCGTATCCACGGATAACCCCGAGCTGTTCGAGCTTGCGCACCCGTTCCAGGCAGGGCCTTGGCGTCAAGTGCACGCGCTCGGAGAGCTTTTGATAAGTGATGCGCCCATCGTGGCGCAGCACTTCGATGATTGCCTGATCGATACGATCAAGCACGATCGACAGATCGCGGATATCCGCCATGTACGTCTTGCCTCACTTCAAACGACCCGATAGGAATTGCTGTAAACGTTCACTGTTTGGCTGGTCGAGGATCGTCGCGTCACCCTGCTCCTCGACCCGCCCTTGATGCAAGAACAACACTTGGCTGGAGACCTGCCGGGCGAAGCCCATTTCGTGGGTCACCATCAACATGGTCCGGCCTTCTTCAGCCAGCGCCTGAATCACCTTCAGCACCTCGCCCACCAACTCCGGATCGAGTGCCGAGGTCGGCTCGTCGAACAACAGAATCTGCGGCTCCACCGCCAGCGCCCGGGCAATGGCCACTCGTTGTTGCTGACCGCCGGACAGAAACGCCGGGTATTGATCGGCGACTCTCAGCGGCAATCCGACTTTGTCCAGGTAAGCCCGCGCGCTGTCTTCGGCGGCCTTGCGGCTCATCCCCAACACCCGACACGGCGCCAGCACGATGTTTTCCAACACCGTTAGGTGACTCCACAAATTGAAGTGCTGGAACACCATCGCCAGTCGAGTACGCAAACGCTGCAACTGCGCCGGATGGGCGACGCGCATGCCACCCGCCCCCTGGCGCGTGAGGATCCGCTCGCCATCGAGTGCGATGGCGCCTTCGTCCGCGCGCTCCAGAAAGTTGATACAACGCAGCATAGTGCTTTTGCCCGACCCGCTGGCGCCGATCATGCTCACCACATCGCCGGCCTTGGCATTCAACGAGACGCCCTTGAGCACTTCGTTGTCACCAAAACGTTTATACAGATTTTCAACCGTGAGTTTGTACATGCAAGCACTCCTGGAGCGACGCCCTTATCGGCGTCGCTCTGGATAAAGAATGGAATTCAATGAGCCGGACCGAGAAAGCTCAGCCAGTGCTTCTCTGCCAACCGGAACGCGCCGACCAGACCGAATGACAGCGCGAGGTACAACAGGCCGGCAATGCCGAACGCCTGGAAGGTCATAAACGTCGCGGCATTGGCATCCCTGGCAATTTTAAGAATGTCGGGAATGGTGGCGGTGAACGCCACTGAAGTGGCGTGCAACATCAGGATCACTTCGTTGCTGTAATACGGCAGTGCCCGGCGCAGCGCCGAGGGCAAAATCAACCGCACATACAGGCGCCAGCCGCTCAGGCCATAGGCGTGGGCCGCTTCGATTTCACCGTAGGGAATGCTGCGAATCGCCCCGGCGAAAATTTCCACGGTGTAGGCGCAGGTGTTGAGGGTGAACGCGAGCAAGGTGCAATTCATCGCATCGCGAAAGAACGCTTCGAGCAGCGGCTGCGAGCGGACCACGGCGATGCCGTAGATGCCGCTGTAGCAAATCAGCAACTGGATGTACAACGGCGTGCCGCGGAACACGTAGGTGAACAGTTGAACCGGCCAGCGCAGCAAGCCCCACCGCGAGACCCGGAGGATCGCCAACGGCAACGACAGGAAAAACCCCATCGCGATACTCGCCACCAGCAACCACAAGGTCATGGCCAGTCCGGTGAGAGTGTCGCCGTCGGTGAACAGAAAGGGTTTCCAGTATTCGGCAATCAATTCGATCATCGTGTCATCCCCCGCACGCCCTGGTTGTAACGCCGTTCCAGCACGCGCAAGACGTAGTTCGAGGCACTGGTGATCAGCAAGTACAGCGCCGCCGCCAACAGCAGGAAGTCGAGCATGTTGAAGGTGCTTTTACCGGCCTCTTGCGCGACCTTGACCAGGTCCGACAAGCCGATGATCGACACCAGCGCCGTCGCCTTGAGCAGCACCAGCCAGTTGTTGCCCAGGCTGGGCAAGGCGAAGCGCATCATTTGCGGGAACACCACAAAACGAAAACGTTGCCAGCGATTCAGGCCAAAGCACGCGGCGGCTTCCTGCTGCCCCCGTGGCACGCTCATAATCGCCCCGCGAAAGGTCTCGGTGAAATACGCGCCATAGATAAAACCGAGGGTGACGATGCCGGCCACGAACGGATCGATTTCCATGTAGGGCCAGCCCAGCGCTTCGGTCAGGCTGCTCAGCCAGCCTTGCAGGCTGTAGAAAATCAGCAGCATCAGCACCAGGTCCGGCACCCCGCGAATCAGCGTCGTGTAAAAGGTCGCCGGCAGGTTCAACAGCTTCAGTGGCGACAGCTTGGCCGCCGCGCCGAGCAATCCCAGCGCCATGCTCACCAGTAGCGAAAGCGCCGATAATTTCAGGGTGACCCAGGTGCCGTGCAGCAACAGCGGGCCATAGCCTTGCAGGGCCGAAAGATCGACCCCCAGAACATTCAGGAAGGAATTCACGCCAGTCACCTGTCTTGATGCCGCCTGACGGGCGCTGCGACACAGCGACCGTCAGGCGGCGAGGATCAGTTGTTGTAGAGGTCCAGATCGCCGAAGTGTTTCTGCTGGATCTGCGCGTAGATGCCCTTGTCATGCAGGGCCTTGATGGCGGCATTGAGCATGCCTTTGAGTTCGGCGTTGTCCTTGCGCACACCGATGGCGATTTCCGACGGCACCAGCGGGTCACTGATGCCTTCGCTGTTCTGGAAATCGGCCCCTTGCGGTGACGTCAGAAAGCTCATCTGCGCTTGCAGTTTGTCCTGGATCGACGCATCGAGACGGCCATAAACCAGGTCGGCGTAGACCTGATCCTGATTCTGATACGCCCGCAGTTTCACCCCGCTCGGAGCCAATTTGGCCTTGGCGTAGGTTTCCTGAATGGTGCCCTGCATGTACCCGATGGTCTTGCCCCGCAGGGACTCGGCGGTGGGCAGCAACCCGGAATCCTTGCGGGTGACGATAGCGGTCGGCCCGGCGTACAGACGATCGGTGAAGTCGATCTGTTTCTTGCGCGTATCGGTGACGGTCATCGAAGATTCAATGGCGTCGAATTTACCGGCCTTGAGGCCTGGAATCAGCCCGTCGAAGTCATTGCTGACCCACACACAGGTGAGTTTCAACTCGGCGCAAATCGCGTTACCCAGGTCCACGCCAAATCCCTGCACACCGCCATCGGCGGTGGTGGATTCAAACGGCGGGTAACTTGGGTTGACGCCGAATCGCAGCTCTTTCCATTCCTTGGCATTGGCGCCGGTGGTGCAGCACAGCAACGCCAATGCCGGCAAAGTCAGCCATTTGATGTTCATCTTCTAGAGTCCCGGATTATTTGGATTTATCGCGGCCTGGCGCTTGCGCCGAGCCACACTTTTTTTGACAGGGGCAGAGAATCGATGCGGCATTGGCCGCAGCCATCTTTATTGTTGTTTTCGACAGGGCGAGCCCGTCGTTGGAGTACATGTCCGTTCCAGACGCATCAATGCAAGCACTGGTTACGGACCGTCAGAATGCCAATTGCCGGGACGGCGCAGGTGTCGTAAGCCCTTGTTCAGGCAGCGCACATGCGCTGAACCAAGGTCGTTTGCAGCCGATTCTGTCGCGGGCTGCCGAAGATCAAAAGATCGCAGCCTGCGGCAGCTCCTACCCTGGAACGCGTACACCCTGTAGGAGCTGCCGAAGGCTGCGATCTTTTGATTCTGCCCTAAGGTAAAAATGCACACGGGACCTGCACATATCCGGGTTGTACATGGCAAATTTGCACTGGTACGATCCAGCATCGCTCGCGCGCGAGCTTGTCTATAAAGAACAATAAAAGCAGGGAGTTAGTGATGACTGCTCAGGTTTCTTCTCCGGGGACTCAGTCCATGGATGCCACGCAAAACGACGTGCTGGCCGAGGTTCGCAATCACATCGGTCACCTGACCCTCAATCGCCCCGCCGGCCTCAACGCCCTTACCCTGGACATGGTTCGCAACCTGCAGCGCCAGCTCGATGCCTGGGCTGAGGATGCGCAGGTCCACGCGGTGGTGTTGCGCGGTGCGGGGGAAAAAGCGTTCTGCGCCGGCGGCGATATTCGCTCGCTGTACGACAGTTTCAACAGTGGCGACACGCTGCACGAAGCGTTCTTCGTCGAGGAATACGCACTCGACCTCGCGATCCACCACTACCGCAAACCCGTGCTTGCCTTGATGGACGGATTTGTCCTGGGCGGCGGCATGGGCCTGGTGCAAGGCGCCGACCTGCGGGTGGTCACCGAGAAAAGCCGTCTGGCGATGCCGGAAGTGGGCATCGGTTACTTCCCGGATGTCGGCGGCAGCTACTTCCTGCCACGCATTCCCGGAGAATTGGGCATTTATCTGGGGGTCAGCGGCGTGCAGATCCGCGCCGCCGATGCGCTGTATTGCGGACTGGCCGACTGGTACCTGGGCAGCGCCGGGCTGGGAGCGCTGGACGAGCAACTCGATCAGCTGGAATGGCACGACACGCCCCTGAAAGACCTGCAAGGCCTGCTGGCGAAACTCGCCGTGCAACAGCTGCCCGATGCGCCATTGGCGGCATTACGCCCGGCTATCGATCACTTCTTCGCCCTGCCCGATGTGCCGAGTATTGTTGAACAACTGCGTGCAGTGACGGTCGCCGGCAGCCATGAATGGGCTGTCACCACTGCCGACCTGCTGGAAAGCCGCTCGCCGCTGGCGATGGCGGTGACCCTGGAAATGCTCCGTCGTGGTCGGCACTTGAGTCTGGAACACTGCTTCGCCCTTGAGCTGCACCTGGACCTTCAGTGGTTCGAGCGCGGCGACCTGATCGAAGGCGTGCGCGCCTTGCTGATCGACAAAGACAAGAACCCGCGCTGGAACCCGCCGACCTTGCAGGCGCTGGACGCCGAGCACGTCGCGAGTTTCTTCACGGGCTTTGACCCACGCTGGAGCTGAGCCATGCACGATATCGAATTGAGCGAAGAGCAAGTCATGATCCGCGACATGGCCCGGGACTTTGCCCGCGGCGAAATCGCGCCCCACGCGCAAGCCTGGGAAAAAGCCGGCTGGATTGATGATGGTCTGGTGGCGAAGATGGGCGAGCTCGGCCTGTTGGGCATGGTGGTGCCCGAAGAGTGGGGAGGCACCTATGTCGACTACGTCGCCTACGCCCTGGCGGTTGAAGAGATTTCCGCCGGAGACGGCGCCACAGGCGCGCTGATGAGCATCCACAACTCGGTGGGTTGCGGGCCGGTTCTGAACTACGGCACCGAAGCACAGAAACAAACCTGGCTGCCGGACTTGGCCAGCGGCCAGGCGATTGGCTGCTTCTGCCTGACCGAACCGCAAGCCGGCTCCGAAGCGCATAACCTGCGCACCCGCGCCGAACTGCGCGACGGCCAGTGGGTAATCAACGGCGCCAAGCAATTCGTCAGCAACGGCAAGCGGGCGAAGCTGGCGATCGTGTTTGCGGTGACGGACCCGGATCTGGGCAAGCGCGGCATCTCGGCATTCCTGGTGCCGACGGATACCGCGGGTTTCATCGTCGATCGCACTGAACACAAGATGGGTATTCGCGCCTCTGATACCTGCGCGGTGACCCTGAGCAACTGCACGATTCCCGAAGCCAACCTGCTGGGTGAACGGGGCAAGGGCCTGGCGATTGCCCTGTCCAACCTTGAAGGCGGTCGCATCGGCATTGCCGCACAGGCGTTGGGCATTGCCCGGGCAGCCTTTGAAGCGGCACTGGCCTACTCACGCGATCGTGTGCAGTTCGGCAAGGCGATCATCGAGCACCAAAGCGTCGCCAATATGCTGGCCGACATGCACACCCGCCTGAACGCGGCGCGGTTGCTGATCCTGCATGCCGCGCGGTTACGCAGTGCCGGTAAGCCGTGTTTGTCGGAGGCATCACAAGCCAAGCTGTTTGCCTCGGAGATGGCTGAGAAGGTCTGCTCATCGGCGCTGCAAATTCATGGCGGGTATGGGTATCTGGAAGACTATCCGGTGGAGCGGTATTACCGGGATGCGCGGATCACGCAGATTTATGAAGGCTCGAGCGAGATACAGCGAATGGTCATCGCCCGCGAGCTGAAAAACTATTTGGTGTGATAGATGGTAGGAGCGAGCTTGCTCCGGGCGGCGTTCCGACGATGAATTCGAAGGCGGCGCATTTTTCCAGACAGTACGCGTCATCGTTTACGCCCATCGCGAGCAAGCTCGCTCCTACAGGAGCGGGCTTGTCCGCGAGAACCCGCATTACTTGCCGACGAACTCCGCCTCACGCTTGGCAATAAACGCCGCCATCCCTTCCTTCTGATCCTGCGTCGCAAACGCCGCATGGAACACCCGGCGCTCAAAACGAACGCCTTCCGACAGGCTCACTTCAAAGGCACGGTTAACGCTTTCCTTGACCATCATCGCAATCGGCAATGATTTTTTGGCGATCAACGCTGCAACTTTCAGGGCTTCGTCCAGCAACTCATCCGCTGGCACGATCCGCGCGACAATCCCGCAACGCTCCGCTTCCACCGCATCAATCAAACGTCCGCTCAGGCACATTTCCATGGCCTTGGCCTTGCCCACGGCGCGGGTCAGGCGCTGGGTGCCGCCCATGCCCGGCAGCACGCCGAGGTTGATTTCCGGTTGGCCGAATTTGGCGTTGTCACCGGCCAGGATGAAGTCGCACATCAGCGCCAGTTCACAGCCACCGCCCAAGGCAAAGCCGTTGACCGCTGCAATGATCGGCTTGCGGCGGTTGGCCACGCGATCGCTGTCGCTGAACAGGTCGTCAAGGTAGATCTGCGGATAGGTCAGCTCGGCCATTTCCTTGATGTCGGCGCCGGCGGCGAAGGCTTTTTTCGAGCCGGTCAGCACGATGCAGCCGATGTTCGAATCCGCTTCCAGGCCATCGAGGGCGTGGTTCAGCTCGCTGATGATTTGAGCGTTCAACGCGTTCAGGGCTTGCGGACGGTTGAGGGTAATCAGGCCCACGCGACCGTGGGTTTCCAACAAAATCGTTTCGTAATTCATAAACAACTCCGATTTAGCATAAAGCTCGATCCCTGTAGGAGCTGTCGAGTGAAACGAGGCTGCGATCCTTTGATCTTGCTCTTTAAAAACAACATCAAAAGATCGCAGCCTGCGACAGCTCCTACCAGGGTTCCTGTTTTAGAGATTGCGCGAAATGACCATGCGCTGAATATCGCTGGTGCCTTCGTAGATCTGGCAGACCCGAACGTCGCGGTAGATCCGCTCCAGCGGGAAGTCGTTCAGGTAACCGTATCCGCCGAGGGTTTGCAACGCCGACGAGCAGACCTTTTCGGCCATTTCCGAGGCGAACAGTTTGGCCATCGACGCTTCGACCAGCGCCGGTTTGCCACTGTCCCTCAATGCCGCGGCGTAATGCACCATCTGCCGGGCCACGGCGATCTGCGTCGCCATGTCAGCCAGACGAAACGCTACGGCCTGGTGTTCGATGATCGGCTTGCCGAAACTCTCGCGTTCACGGGCGTAATCGCGGGCCGCTTCAAACGCGGCACGGGCCATGCCCACCGATTGCGAGGCGATGCCGACACGGCCGCCTTCAAGGTTGGCCAGGGCGATCCGGTAACCTTCACCCTCCTCGCCCAGCCGATTGGCCACCGGGACCTTCACGTCCTCAAACAGAATCTGGCAGGTGTCGGACGCATGCTGGCCGAGCTTGTCTTCAACCCGTGCGACTTTGTAGCCTGGGGAATCGGTCGGCACGATCAGCGCCGTGATCCCACGTTTGCCGGCACTCGGGTCAGTGACCGCGAAGACGATCACCACCCCGGCGTTTTGCCCGGAGGTGATGAACTGTTTGCAGCCGTTGAGTACGTAATGATCGCCTTCCAGACGCGCGCGGGTCTTCAGGCCGCTGGCGTCGGAACCGGCCTGCGGCTCCGTCAGGGCAAAAGCGCCCAGCATCGCGCCGCTGGCCAGCGGCTTGAGGAAGCGTTCTTTCTGATCGTCGTTGCCGTACTTCAAGATCGGCACGCAACCCACCGAATTGTGCACGCTCATGATGGTCGAGCAGGCGCCGTCGCCGGCCGCGATCTCTTCCAGGGCCATGGCGTAGGCCAGATAACCCGTGTCGCAACCGCCCCACTGCTCCGGCACCAGCATGCCGAAGAAACCCAGGTCAGCCATCTCGCCGATGGCTTCCTTGGGAAAGCGATGCTCACGGTCCCACTCGGCGGCGAACGGTTTCAGCCGTTCCTGGGCAAACTGCCGGGCCGCGTCGCTGATCTGAAGTTGTTCGTCATTGGGAATCATGCCAAATCCTTAAAAATAAGATCGCCCTTCTATTGTAGGAGCGAGCTTGCTCGCGAAGGGCGTGAGGGCACCGCGTTCATCCAGGCAGCCCCCGTCATCGTTAACGTCCATCGCGAGCAAGCTCGCTCCTACAGGGACCGCGCGCTCTTTAGTACAGGCACTCGACAGCCATCGCCGTGGCTTCACCGCCGCCAATGCAGATCGCTGCAACGCCGCGTTTCAGGCCTTTCTGGCGCAGGGCCGAGAGCAATGTCACGAGGATCCGCGCGCCGGACGCACCGATCGGGTGACCCAAAGCACAGGCGCCGCCGTGAACGTTGACCTTCTCGTGAGGGATTTCCAGTTTGGTCATGGTCACCAGACTGACCACGGCGAAGGCTTCGTTGACTTCAAACAACTCGACCTCGTCCAGCGACCAGCCGGTTTTCTTCATCAGCTTTTTGATTGCGCCCACGGGCGCCACCGGAAACAGCCCCGGCGTGTCGGCAAACGCGGCGTGGCCGTGAATCACTGCCAGCGGTTTTAGACCGCGTTTTTCAGCTTCGGAGCGACGCATCAGCACCAGTGCCGCCGCACCATCGGAGATCGAGCTCGAGTTCGCCGCGGTCACGGTGCCGCCGTCGCGGAACGCCGGTTTCAGCGAGGCGATTTTGTCGAGCTTGGCCTTGGGTGGCTGCTCGTCGTTGCTGATCAACACCTGCTCTTTGCCGACGGTCACGGTGAGCGGCACAATCTCGTCCTTGAAGCTGCCGTCCTTGATCGCTTGCTGGGCGCGGGTGGTCGAGGCGATGGCAAACGCGTCCTGGGCTTCGCGGGTAAAACCGTTGGTGTCAGCGCACTCTTCGGCAAAGGTGCCCATCAGGCGGCCCTTGTCGTAGGCGTCTTCGAGGCCGTCGAGGAACATGTGATCGAGCACACGACCGTGGCCCATGCGGTAGCCGCTGCGGGCGCGGTCCAGCAGGTACGGCGCGTTGGACATGCTTTCCATGCCGCCCGCCACGACTACGTCGGCGCTGCCAGCGACGAGCATGTCGTGGGCCAGAATGGTCGCTTCCATGCCCGAACCGCACATCTTGTTCAGCGTGGTGCAACGGGTTGATTTATCGAGACCCGCGCCCAGTGCGGCCTGGCGCGCCGGGGCCTGGCCGAGGCCAGCGGACAACACGCAGCCAAACAGCACTTCTTCAACCGCGTCGGCGGCGACACCGGCGCGTTCAACGGCGGCTTTGATAGCTGCAGCGCCCAGTTGCGGCGCGGTGAGGCTTTTCAGTTCGCCCTGGAAACCGCCCATCGGGGTGCGGACAGCGCTGACGATAACAATGGGATCGTTGGCAATAGTCATGATAAATCCTCCTTATTTGGCGGCCATGCGCAAGGCGCCGTCGAGACGGATCACCTCGCCATTGAGCATGCTGTTTTCAATGATATGCCTGACCAGCGCGGCATACTCGTCCGGTTTGCCCAGACGCGGCGGAAATGGCACGCCGGCGGCCAGGGAGGCGCGAACTTCCGGGGTCATGCCGGCCATCATCGGGGTTTCGAAAATGCCCGGGGCAATGGTCATCACGCGGATGCCGAAGCGCGCCAGTTCGCGGGCAGCGGGCAACGTCAGGCTGACGATCGCGCCTTTGGAAGCCGCGTAAGCGGCCTGGCCGATCTGACCGTCATAGGCGGCGGCCGAGGCGGTGTTGATGATCACACCGCGCTCGCCGTCGGCGTCCGCATCCGTTTCGGCGATGGCCGCTGAAGCCAGGCGCAGCATGTTGAAGCTGCCGATCAGGTTGACGTTGATCACCTGGCTGAAACTGGCCAGCGCGTGGGGGCCGTTCTTGCCGAGGATCTTCTCGCCACGCACGATACCGGCGCAGTTGACCAGGCCATTAAGGCCGCCGAAGGCTTTGACGGTCGCCTGCACGGCCGCTTCCGCCGCAGCTTCGTCGCTGATGTCCGCGACCACGCTTTTCGCGCCGAGACGCTCTGCCTGTGCCGCAACGGCTTCAGCATTCATGTCCACCAGCATCACTTTGGCGCCAGCCGCGACCAGCATTTCAGCCGTGGCCGCACCGAGCCCGGAGGCACCGCCGGTGACGAGAAAAACCTTGTTTTCGATCTGCATCATTGTTTCCTTGATTCAAGCTGAAACGTTCTTCGCGGCGGCCTCTTGAGCCTTGGCGATTTCCTGGTTGCGCAAGATAAAGCGCTGCAATTTGCCGCTTGGGGTTTTCGGCAACTCACTGACAAATTCGATTTCGCGGGGGTACGAGTGTGCGGCCAGACGTTTGCGCACGTGTTGGCGCAGCTCTTCGGCCAGTTCTGGCGTTGCGCGATACTGCGAACAAATCACGACGAAGGCTTTGACCAGTTCGGTACGCTCCGGATCGGGCTTGCCGACCACTGCCGCTTCGACCACGGCGGGGTGTTCGATCAAGGCACTTTCCACGTCGAACGGGCCGACGCGGTAGCCGGAGGTGGTAATCACATCATCGCTGCGGCCGACAAAACTGATGCTGCCGTCCGGATTCCACTCGACGGTGTCGCCGCTCAGGTAATAGTTGCCGACAAAGGCCTTGGTCGGCGCACCTTCGTAACCGCCGAACCAGCACATCGGCGACTGGGTGCGGTCGATGGCCAGAATGCCTGGTTGGCCGACGCCCAGCTCCTTGTACTCGTCGTCCAAGACCACGATGCGGTGGCCGGGCGAGGCAAAACCGGCGGAGCCCATGTGGATGGGATGTTCCAGACCGTGGTGATTACACAGGACCATGCCCAGTTCGGTCTGGCCGTAGTGGTCGTGAATGACGACGCCAAGGTTATCGGCAAACCAGCGGATGACTTCCGGATTCAGTGGCTCGCCGGCGCTGCTGACGATGCGCAGTTTGCCTTTGATCGAACGGGAGAACTCGTCGCCCCCGGCGATCAGCAGACGGTAAGCCGTCGGTGAACCGGTGAGGTTGGTGATCCCGTATTTGTTGATCACCCGGCAGGTGCTCTCGAGGGAGAACGGGCCATCGTAAAAGGTGATTGGATGCCCCATCGACATCGGCCCGGTGACGCCGAAATAAATGCCATAGGCCCAGCCCGGATCGGCGACGTTCCAGAACGCGTCTTCAGGACGCAAGTCAACAGCGTCGCGGGTGTAGCTCTGGAACGCGACGATGGCCTTGAGCGGCACCGACAGCGCTTTCGATGGCCCGGTGGTGCCCGAGGTGAACATCAGCAGGAACGGGTCTTCGCCCGTCAGCAGTACCGGTTCGCACACCGAGGAATAATTGGCCAGTTCAGCCCAGAAACTGAAATCGCCCCGAACGATGCCTTGTCCTTTGGCGCCAGCGACGGTAACGATAGTCGGGCAGTCGGCGACTTCAGCGAGTTTCGAGCGGTTGACCGCGTCGGTCACCACCACTTTGGCGCCCGAGCAACTGAGGCGGTGCTCGATGGCTTTTGGGCCGAACGCCGTGAACAACGGCTGGTAAACCGCGCCGATGCGCCAAGTGGCGAAGACGGTGATCAATAATTCGATATTACGTGGCAGCAGGCCGGCGACTTTGTCGCCTTTCTTCACGCCCTGGGCCAAGAGGAAGTTGGCGAAACGCGTGGCTTTGTCTTGCAAATCGCTGAAGGTGTACGTCGCACTGGCGCCGTCGCGGCCTTCCCAGAACAACGCAATGCGCCCCGGCAAGGCATGCCGGTCACAACACTCGACGCAGGCGTTGAGGGCAGTCAAGTCGCCCGCGAGCGCGGCGTCGACGGTGTGCTGATAATTGAACTGTGATGTAGCAGACAAGTAATCGCGCATTGCCAGAATCCCTCTGTATTTTTATTAGGTTGGGGAACCGTAATTAACAGGGAAATACTCGCTCTACGCGTAGAACACGGCAATGGTCAAAGTTATCAAGTTGCTTGACTGGTTTGGCCAAGATTCAAGGGATGTGTCGCCTGGACAGACGCCTTCGCGAGCAAGCCCGCTCCCACAGGGGAATGCATTCCCCTGTGGGAGCGGGCTTGCTCGCGAAGAGGCCGGACGCATCAACACCGCGTCCGGATCAGTCAGCTTCGTTGAGAATCAAACTACGGTAATGCCCCGGATTCGAGCCGGACCACTTGCGAAACGCCTTGTAGAACGAGCTGGCATCGGCAAAGCCCAGGCGGGTAGCGATTTCGGCGAAGCTGATACTCGGTTCAGCCAGCCAAACAATGGCCAACTCCTTGCGCACACTGTCTTTGAGCGCTTGATACGTCTGCCCCTCTTCCGCCAGCCGACGGCGCAACGTCGACGCCGACATGCACAATTGCTGCGCCAGTGGCTCAGTCTCCGGCCAGCGTTCGGCGGGCAGTTGGCGCAGATCATGTTTGATCCGGCTGGCCAGGCTCTGCGGATCACGATACTTCACCAAAATGTTTGCCGGGGCATGCGCCAGAAACCGTTTGAGTTCCTCCGCGCTGCGCTTGATCGGCACGTCCAGGCAATCGGCCGAGAAAATCATCCGCGTGCGCGGCCGGTCGAAACGCAGGTTCTCGGAGAACATCACTCGATAATCGTCGCAAAAATCCGGCTCTGAGCAACGTAGTTCGATGGCCAGGATCGGAATCCTCCGCCCCGCCAGCCAACAGGCGACGCCATGGACGATCATCCAGTACGTGAAATAGGTGAAGGCACGACGCGGGGCCTGCTCGTCCTCCAGCAACACGATTTCGGCCAGGCTTTGCTGACGAACCAGTTGCGCGGGGATGTGTTCGAGCATCAACGACAGAAAGCTCAGGCCCGAGGTCAAACCCGCTGCCAGGCTCGGCTGGATCATCGAGCAGCGACACAGAAATTCCAGACTGCCAGATTTGAGCTTGCGCGGGTCCATGCCAAAAAATTCATCGTCGCCGCGCCGGGCCAGCAACCGCCACAGGCGCGCATAAGCAGTCGCCGGAACTCGCCCATCGGTAGTGTCCAACAGTGCCGGATTGATGCCGACCTTGTTCAACACTTCGTCGGTGGCCTGTCCGGGGGCGCAGCTTTGCAACAGTGCTTCACGCACCAGTTGAACGGCGATGGTGTCTTTTTCTGACATTGAGCGAGGTAAGCCCTGTTGTTTTTTGGGTGCCGGCATCTTACCGCAGCCATCAGCCTGGCGCAGATCCCTGTGGGAGCGAGCTTGCTCGCGATGGACGTGAACGATGACGCGTGCTGTCTGGAAGAATGCGCCGCCCTCGAGTTCATCGCGAGCAAGCTCGCTCCTACAGAGGGGACGGTGTGATGTGCAGGGTTGTTCAGGTTAGGTTCAGCTAATGTCAATCATCTGCGTTTGAGAATGCGTGTCATTATGTTACAAATTAGCATCCTCTCTACAGACGCCACGGTGCTGAATGCTTGTTCCTTTTCTGATCATGCTGCGCGAAGGCATTGAAGCCGCGTTGATCGTTGGCATCATCGCCAGCTACCTCAAGCAGACCGGCCGTGGCCAGTGGATGCCCGCCGTGTGGATTGGCGTGTTCCTTGCCGTTGCCCTGGCCCTGCTGGTGGGCGGAGGCCTGGAACTGGTCAGTGCTGAATTCCCGCAGAAACAACAGGAACTGTTCGAGGGTGTCGTCGGCCTGGTGGCGGTCGGCATTCTCAGTTCAATGGTGTTCTGGATGCGCAAGGTGGCGCGTTCGATCAAGCATTCGCTGCATGTTTCCCTCGATCACGCGCTGACCGGTTCCAGGCATCAGGTCACGGCGCTGATTGCCATGGTGTTTTTCGCCGTGGCCCGGGAAGGTCTGGAAACGGTGTTCTTCTTGCTCGCGGTGTTCCAGCAAAGTGAAGGGCCGGCGGCACCGATCGGCGCCCTGCTCGGCCTGATCCTGGCGATCATCACCGGCTTCCTGATCTACACCGGCAGCATGCGCCTGAACCTCGGCGCGTTCTTCCGTTGGACCGGGCTGTTCATCCTCGTAGTGGCCGCCGGCATTCTCGCCAACTCGGTGCAAGCGCTGCATGAAGCCGGGATCTGGAATCACCTGCAAACCGTGCTCTTCGACGTGAGCGCGACACTGCCGATGGATGGCCCGCTGGGCTCGGTGCTGGCCGGCATGTTCGGCTATCAGGACGCGCCGACCCTCAGCACCCTTGGCGCTTATTTGATTTATCTGGTGGTGGCGTTGGTGATGTTTTTTCTCCCGGCCCCGGCCCCCGCCAAACAATCTTCTTCCGTTTCCTTGTAGGAGCGAGCTTGCTCCGGGCGGCGTTCCGACGATGGTCGTTAACGATGACGCTGCGAGCCTGACACTCCGCGATGTACTCCGGTTTTTCGCGAGCGAGCTCGCTCCTACAGGGTTGCGATATTTCAGCAGTTATTTACAGCCAGTAAGGGCTCCCATGCCAAATCAAGCCCCTCCTCAGGCCTCGCCTCCCCGCGCCTTGCGCTGGGCGGTGGCCGGTTCGGTGATCGTGATGATCGCTGCCGGTGGCCTGTTCTACTACGCCTCGAAAATGGCCGCGGTCAAGCGCCAGACCCACCATGACGAAGTGACGGTCACCATTCACCCGCACAGCTGCGAGCCGAATGCGCTGACGGTGCCGGCGGGCCACGCCAGTTTCCGTATCGTCAACCGCTCGGATCGGGCCGTCGAATGGGAAATCCTCGACGGTGTGCTGGTGCTCGAAGAACGGGAAAACATCGCCCCCGGCCTGAGCCAGGTGATCAACGCGAACCTGTTGCCCGGCGACTACGCAATCACTTGCGGCTTGTTGAGCAACCCGCGCGGCACCTTGCATGTCACGCCGACCGCTGCGTCCGACGCCGCGGCCAAGGCAAAACCTTCGATGGTCGCTTTCGTCGGACCGTTGTCGGAATTTCGCGTCTACCTGAGCAGCCAAAGCAGCGCGCTGATCAAGGCCGTCGCGGCGCTTGAGCACGCGATCAACGCCGGTGACCTCAGCCAGGCGCAAGCGTTGTACGTGCCAGCCCGTGCCGCTTATCAACGAATCGCCCCGGCCGCCCAGCGCCTGGCCGAACTGGATAACGCCATCAACGCACGCGCCGACTACTTCGAGAAGCGCGAGCAAGACCCGGACTTCGTTGGTTTCCACCGCATCGAATTTGCGCTGTTTCAACAGCGCGACCTCGACGGTCTGGCACCGATTGCCCAGCGCCTGACCGCCGATGTCACTGCGCTCAAACAACAACTGTTGGCCCAATCCCTGCCGCCGGAACAACTGGTGAGCAGTGTGGTGCGCAACCTCAACAGCCTCGCCGATGTTCGTGCCAGCAGTGGCGAAGAAGAGCGCTACAGCCACCTCGATTTGAACGGTTTCGCCGCGAACCTCGAAGCGACCCATAAAGTCGTCGACCTGTTGCGTCCGTTGCTGACCAACACCGCCGCCGAACTGCTGCCGAAGATCGACAGCGCCGTCACAGCCCTGGACGCCGAACTCAATGGCTTGAAGGTCAAGGACGTCTACGCGAGCTACGACACGGTCAGTGCCGAACAGCGCAAACAGATCGCCGACAAGGCCAAGGCCCTGGCCGATGCACTCGATGGAATTGATCCCGCCCTTGGCCTGTCCGGCCTATAAGCAGAAGACGACTTATCAGATGAACGACTCAGAGCAATTCAACCTTCAGCGTCGCCGGGTATTGATGGGCATGGGCGCGGCCGGCGTGGCCCTCGCCGGTTCGGCATTGAGCTGCCCGGCCATGGCCGCCAGCCCGGCGCAAGTGACTGAAGCACCGAGCAGCGAAAAGACTGAAGACCGCCACGCGTTCCATGGCCAACACCAGACCGGCATCATTACGCCACGCCCGGCGTCTGGCATGGTGGTGTCATTCGATGTATTGGCCAGCGACCGCGAGGACCTGGAGCGCCTGTTCCGCACCCTCAACGAACGCATCGCGTTTTTGATGAAGGGCGGCCCGGTGACTCAGGTCGACCCGAAGCTGCCGCCAGTGGATTCGGGGATTCTGGGCCCGGTGGTGACGCCGGACAACCTGACCATCACCGTGTCGGTGGGCGAGTCGCTGTTCGACGAGCGATTCGGCCTGGCCGATGCCAAACCGAAGCGGCTGATCCGCATGGTCGGCTTCCCCAACGATGCGCTGGATGCCGATTGCTGCCATGGCGACCTCAGCGTGCAGTTCTGCTCCAACACCACCGACACCAACATTCACGCGCTGCGCGACATCCTGAAAAACCTGCCGGATTTGCTGTTGGTGCGCTGGAAACAGGAAGGCAGCGTGCCGCCGCAGGCGCCGGTGAAACCGGGTGTGCCGGCGCAGAGCGCGCGTAACTTCCTGGGTTTTCGCGATGGCTCGGCCAACCCCAATTCCAACGATACCAAAGCCATGGACAGCATCGTCTGGGTCCAGCCTGGCAGTGATGAACCGGCGTGGGCAGCTAACGGCAGCTACCAAGCGGTGCGAATCATCCGCAACTTCGTCGAGCGCTGGGACCGTACGCCGTTGCAGGAACAGGAAAGCATCCTCGGCCGGGTCAAAAGCACCGGCGCACCGATGGGCTGCGCGCATGAAACCGAGGTCCCGGACTACACCAAGGACCCGGAAGGCAAGCTGACCAAACTCGATGCGCACATCCGTCTGGCCAACCCGCGCACCGCCGCGACCCAGGCCAACCTGATCCTGCGCCGACCGTTCAACTACTCCAACGGGGTGAACAAGAATGGCCAGTTGGACATGGGATTGTTGTTCATTTGCTACCAGTCCGATCTGCACAAAGGCTTCATCACCGTACAAACCCGCCTCAACGGCGAACCGCTCGAGGAATACCTCAAGCCGGTTGGCGGCGGGTACTTCTTCACCCTGCCGGGTGTTACGGGCGACAAGGACTTCATCGGTCGCACGCTGCTTGATGCCACACAACCCACAACAAACGCCTAAACAACCCCCACACGGAACCGTCCCATGAAAAAGTCGCCACTCGCTTTATTGCTGACCCTTGGCTTGCTCAACACCCCGTTTTCAGCTTTCGCAGCGACGGCGCCACTGGATCTGGTGGGGCCGGTCTCGGACTACAAGATCTACGTCACCGAACAACTGGGCGAACTGGCCAGCCATACCCAACAGTTCACCGACGCCGTGAAAAAAGGTGACCTGGCCACCGCACAAAAGCTTTACGCACCGACCCGCGTTTACTATGAGTCGATCGAGCCGATTGCCGAACTGTTCAGTGACCTGGATGCGTCCATCGACTCCCGTGTCAACGACCATGAGAAAGGCGTGAAAGCCGAAGACTTCACCGGTTTTCACCGCATCGAATATTCGCTGTTCACGGAAAAAAGCACCCAAGGCCTGGGCGAACTGGCCGACGGCCTGAACAAGGACGTGAAAGACCTGCAATCGCGCGTAGCCGGCCTGACCTTCCCGCCTGAGAAAGTCGTCGGTGGCGCTGCTGCGCTACTGGAAGAAGTGGCAGCGACCAAGATCTCCGGTGAGGAAGATCGCTACAGCCACACCGACCTCTATGACTTCCAGGGCAACATCGACGGCGCGAAGAAAATCGTTGACCTGTTCCGTCCGCAGATCGAGAAGCAGGACGCTGCGTTCATTGCCAAGGTCGACAAGAATTTCGCTTCCGTCGACAAAACTCTGGCCAAGTACAAGACCAAGGATGGCGGTTTCGAGACGTATGACAAGGTGAAAGAGAACGACCGTAAAGCGCTGGTCGGGCCGGTGAATACCTTGGCTGAAGACCTGTCGACGCTGCGTGGGAAATTGGGTTTGAATTGAGGTTTTTGTAGCGTTTGAGGTGCCCCCTTCGCGAGCAAGCCCGCTCCCACATTAGTTTTGTGTTGATCACAGATCCAATGTGGGAGCGGGCTTGCTCGCGAAGGCATTTTATAAGGCGATACATCTACCCCGCCGTTAGTCCTCACAACATCCGATAGAGCAACCGCTCGATCCGCACCCGACTGACGCGCTTGAGAAACTTGGCCACTGCCGCCGGGTATTCCAGCAGTGTTTCCAGGTCCTGATAACGCTCGATGCGCGTGGTGTTCTGGAAGATCTCCGCCAGTTCCTTGGTACGCGGCTCGAGCAATTCACCTTTCGGGTCATCGATCAGCAACGCGTTTTCAAGGTCAAGGCGAAACGCTCGTGGATTGAGGTTGTTGCCGGTCAGCAAGGTATAGCGCTGGTCGACCCACATGCCTTTGAGGTGGTAAGTGTTATCGCCATCTCGCCACAGGTGCAAGTTCAGCTTGGCGCTGTCGATGCTGTGTTGATGCCGTTTGGCAAAGCGTCGCAGGCTGATCTCGTAGAGATAGGGCAGCGCCGCGATCACCTTGAACGGTTCGCTCGGCGGGATGTAAAAGTCGTTGGCCGTCTTGTCGCCGACAATGATGTCGATCTTCACGCCCCGCGCCAGCGCACGGTTGATTTCCCGGGTGACGGCCAGCGGCAAGTTGAAGTACGGCGTGCAGATGATCAGATGATGTTGGGCGCTGGCGATCAGCTCGCAGATCACCCGGCTCAACGGGTTATTCTTGCCCACCCCCAGCAACGGACTGACGGACAGTTCGCCCTTTATCGTGCTGCCTTGCGTGGTGTCGTAGGCCGCGTGCTTGAGCCGACTGCGCAGATCGCCGATGTCGTTGCGCAGGCTGCGGGTGGTCGGCAAGTTCGGTAAATCGAGACGATGCACGGCTTTTGAGGTCATCAGCCCATGCTGAATCAGGTGCTGCATCGAATCGGCCAGCGCGCTGTTCTGCAGCAGGTGATAACGGTCGTAGCGGTACTTGTCGAATTTGTGCAGGTACACGTTGTTCAGACTTGCACCGCTGTAGATCACGCAGTCATCGATCACGAAACCTTTCAAATGCAGCACACCGAACAACTCGCGAGTCTGCACGGGCACGCCGTACACCGGCACCACACTCTCGTGGGTGCGGGTGGTTTCCTGATACCAGGCCGAGTTGCCCGGCTGCTTGCCGGCACCGATCAAACCACGTTGGGCGCGCAGCCAGTCAACCACCACCACGACGTCCAGTTCCGGACGCGCCAGTTTGGCGGCGTGCAAGGCGTCGAGAATTTCCTGGCCGGCCTCATCCTGTTGCAGGTACAGCGCGACGATATAGATGCGCTGAGTGGCGCTGGCGATTTTTTCCAGCAGGCAGCGACGGAACTCGGCAGCACCAGAGAGGATGGTGACGGCATCCGCGTTCAGCGGAAAACTGCGCAGTTTGGGCAGCAAAGAGCGTTTGAAAAGCGACGGCATAGGGCTCGCAATGGGTCGAATCCGAAGAACCCGAGAGCTTACACCATGGATTGCCTTGGGTCTTGTGGCGAAAGATCGCAGCCTTCGGCAGCTCCTACGCTGATCTCCTGTAGGAGCTGCCGAAGGCTGCGATCTTTTGATCTTTAAAATCTACTTGATTATGAAGAACGATCGTTCTACTGTTCGCCACATGAACGAAATAACCAGCAACGACACACGCGACATCATTCTGGACGTCACCGAAAAGTTGATCTACAAAAGTGGCATCGCCGCCACCGGCATGGATCTTCTGGTGAAAACCGCCGGCGTCTCCAGAAAGAGCATCTACCGCTACTTCGCCAACAAGGAAGCGCTCACCGTCGCGGCCCTGCAACGCCGCGACCTGCGCTGGATGCAGTGGTATCGAAGTGAAGTCAACCGGGCCGAGACCCCGGTCGAGCGGTTGCTCAACCTGTTTACCGTGCTCAAGGCCTGGTTCGCCTCCGAAGGCTTCCGCGGTTGCGCGTTCATTAACACCAGCGGCGAAACCGGCGACTCGCAAGACCCTGTTCGCCTGGTCGCCAAGGACCACAAACAGAAGCTGCTCGACTACGTGCGCGAGCTCTGTACCGAACATGGCGCTACAGACCCGGAGACGCTGGCAAAACAGCTGCTGATCCTGATCGATGGCGCCATTACCGTGGCGCTTGTCATGGGGGATCACAGTGCGGCCGATAATGCGCAATGCATGGCGCGAAAGTTATTGGACCTGCCATAACTCCATCAAGCCCGACAATGTTTTTGAACTGTACGTTGATAGGGAGACTTATATGTCTAACGCTGAAGTTCGTCCGCCATTGCCGCCCTTCACCCGTGAGTCGGCGATCGAAAAAGTTCGTCTGGCCGAAGATGGCTGGAACTCCCGAGACCCGCAGCGCGTATCCCTGGCCTACACCCTGGACACAAAATGGCGTAACCGCGCCGAGTTCGCCAACAACCGTGAAGAAGCCAAAGGCTTTCTGACCCGCAAATGGGCCAAGGAACTGGACTACCGACTGATCAAGGAACTCTGGGCCTTCACCGGCAATCGCATCGCCGTGCGTTACGCCTATGAATGGCACGACGACTCCGGCAACTGGTTCCGTTCCTACGGCAACGAGAACTGGGAGTTCAATGAAGACGGATTGATGGCCAACCGGTTTGCCTCCATCAATGACCTGCCCATCAAGGAAAGCGAGCGCAAATTCCGTTGGTCGCTGGGACGCCGACCGGATGATCATCCGGGCCTGTCTGATCTAGGCCTATAAACACTATCCCCCCTGTAGGAGCTGCCGCAGGCTGCGATCTTTTGACTTTGCTTTTTAAAAACAAGATCAAAAGATCGCAGCCTGCGGCAGCTCCTACAGGGACCGCGTTTCATCAGGCGTTTGCGAGGGTTTGTTTGATTTGCGCCCTGGCCGCAAGCTAGTGCACCAACGCCTATTCCACATGTGGGAGCGAGCCTGCGCGCGAAGACGGTTTAACCTTCAACATCATCGTTGGCTGATGCACTGCTTTCGCGAGCAGGCTCGCTCCCACAATGGTTTTGTGGTGTTCAGGCCACCGCTGGGCCTGTCTGATCCAGGCCTGTAAACACTATCCCCCCTGTAGGAGCTGCCGCAGGCTGCGATCTTTTGACTTTGCTTTTTAAAAACAAGATCAAAAGATCGCAGCCTGCGGCAGCTCCTACAGGGACCGCGTTTCATCAGGCGTTTGCGAGGGTTTGTTTGATTTGCGCCCTGGCCGCAAGCTAGTGCACCAACGCCTATTCCACATGTGGGAGCGAGCCTGCTCGCGAAGACGGTTTAACCTTCAACATCATCGTTGGCTGATGCACTGCTTTCGCGAGCAGGCTCGCTCCCACAATGGTTTTGTGGTGTTCAGGCCACTGCTGGGCCTGTCTGACCCAGGCCTGTAAACACTATCCCCCTGTAGGAGCTGCCGCAGGCTGCGATCTTTTGACTTTGCTTTTTAAAAACAAGATCAAAAGATCGCAGCCTGCGGCAGCTCCTACAGGGACCGCGTTTCATCAGGCGTTTGCGAGGGTTTGTTTGATTTGCGCCCTGGCCGCAAGCTAGTGCACCGACGCCTATTCCACATGTGGGAGCGAGCCTGCGCGCGAAGACGGTTTAACCTTCAACATCATCGTTGGCTGATGCACTGCTTTCGCGAGCAGGCTCGCTCCCACAATGGTTTTGTGGTGTTCAGGCCACTGCCGGGCCTGTCTGACCCAGGCCTGTAAACACTATCCCCCTGTAGGAGCTGCCGCAGGCTGCGATCTTTTGACTTTGCTTTTTAAAAACAAGATCAAAAGATCGCAGCCTGCGGCAGCTCCTACAGGGACCGCGTTTCATCAGGCGTCATTACTGTCAGCTTTCGGGACGATTTGCTGAAGCACTGTTGCCGCAGCAACAGTAGAACCTCGCGAAGGTGTCAGACCGGTCGCCGCAAAAGTTGGATATAGGTAAGATGTCGCCCCTTCCCCGCAGTCCTTTCCTGCACCCCGCCGAATAAGCCGATTCCATGCCTTTCGAACTCAGTGTTGACCTCACCACCCTGGCCATTCTGGCCTTTGTCGCTTTCATCGCCGGATTTATCGACGCCATTGCCGGTGGCGGCGGTCTGTTGACAACGCCGGCGCTGTTGACCGCCGGTCTCCCGCCGCATCTGGTGCTGGGCACCAACAAATTGAGCTCGACGTTCGGCTCGGCCACCGCCAGTTTCACCTTCTACCGCCGCAAGCTATTCCATCCCAAGCAGTGGGTGCACGCGATTGTCGGCACCCTGGTCGGGGCGTTGACCGGTGCCGTGGTTGCGCATTACCTGCCTGCAGAATGGCTGAACAAAATGCTCCCGCTCATTGTCTTCGCCTGCGGCCTGTATTTGTTGTTTGGCGGCACGCCGAAAGCGCCGCTGGACAGCGACGCGCCAATCAAGAAAAAGTGGCAATCGACCCAAGGCTTCAGCCTCGGTTTCTACGACGGCGTGGCCGGCCCCGGTACTGGCGCGTTCTGGACGGTCAGCAGCATGCTGATGTACCCCATCGACTTGGTGAAGGCCAGCGGCGTGGCGCGCAGCATGAACTTCGTCAGCAACATTGCGGCGCTGTCGGTGTTCATATTTTCCGGGCAAGTGGACTGGATCATCGGCCTCAGCATGGGCCTGTCGGTGATGGTCGGCGCCTTCTTCGGCGCGCGCACCGCCATCAGTGGCGGTGCGAAATTCATCCGGCCGGTGTTCATCACCGTCGTGCTGGGACTGACCGTGCGGTTAGCCTGGCAACACTGGTTCAGCATGGCCTAAACGCCGGGCCACGTAGACGTCGATCAGGTAACGGGCAATCGAGCGGGACGCCGGCAACGGCGGCAGCTGGTGAACGTTGAACCACTGGGCGTCTTCAATCTCGTCTTCCTGACAGACAATCTCGCCACCGGCGTACTCGGCGTGAAAGCCCAGCATCATCGAATGCGGGAATGGCCAGCACTGGCTACCGAGGTACTGGATGTTCTTGACCTCAATCTGCACTTCCTCGCGCACCTCGCGAATCAGGCAGTCTTCGGCGGACTCGCCCGGCTCGGCAAACCCGGCCAGCGTGCTGTAGACACCGCTGACGAAGCGCGGTGAGCGCGCCAGCAGGACTTCATCGCCGCGGGTGACCAACACGATCATGCTCGGCGAAATCCGTGGGTAATAGCGTATATCGCAGGGTTCGCAATACATCGCACGCTCCCGGATCACCTGGTTCGTCGCCTGCCCGCAATTGCCGCAAAAGCGGTGCTCACGGGCCCAGGTGCCGATTTGCGCGGCATAACCCAGCACCTTGTAGACCGTGTGGTCGCCGTCCAGCATAAAGGCTCGCAGGCCTTTCCAGTTGCAGCCCGGCACTTCGCTGTGACTGCGCAGTTCCAGCAAATAGACCGGTTCGCCATCCAGATGGCCGATACCGTGTTCGGCGAGGATCGCCAGGTCCTGACGCTTGAGCCATTCGCGCGGAAACAGTGCGCCATTGTCATCGAACAGAAAGCCTTCAGGGCTGCGCGCTACCGCCCAGCCGCCCGGTTGATCGGTATCCAGTACTGCGGTGGTCCAGCGTGAAGTCATTTTTCAATCAATCCAGAAATTCGGGTTTCTGTTTGCTCATATGGGCGGCCATGGCCACGCGCAGATCGGTGGATTGAAGCATGGCGGCGTTCCAGGTGGCGACATATTCAAGGCCGTCGTCGATGCGATGATCGCGCATGTAGCTGATCATCTCTTTCGTGCCGGTGACGGCAATCGGTGACTTGCTGGCGATTTCACGGGCAATGCCCATGACCCCGTCGAGCAGGCTGGCCGTGTCGCTGTAGACACGATTGACCAGGCCCATGCCACGCGCTTCTTCGGCACCGAACGTGCGACCAGTGTAAGCCAGTTCACGCAGCATGCCGTCACCGATGATCCGCGGCAAGCGTTGCAAGGTGCCGACGTCCGCCGCCATCCCGATGTCGATTTCCTTGATCGAGAACTGCGCGTCCTCGGCGGCATAGCGCATGTCGCAGGCGGCAATCAGGTCGATGGCGCCGCCCAGGCAATAACCCTGAATCGCTGCCAGCACCGGTTTGCGGCAGTTGTCGACGGCATTGAACGACGCTTGCAAAGCGAGAATCTTGCGGCGCAGCAGACGCGCGTTACGCCCGACATCCTTGCCCAGTTCATTGGCCACGCCGGCGAGCATCATCAGGTCGATGCCTGAGGAAAAATGCTTACCGGCCCCACTGAGCACTACCACCCGCACTTCGTCGGTGTCATCGACCCACTGGAAGATCTCGATGATCTCGCTCCAGAACGCGGCATTCATCGAATTGATCTTTTCCGGGCGATTGATCTGCACGTGGGCGATTTTGTCCGCCAGTTCGACGGTGAATGCGCTGTACTGAGACATGGTAGTGATCCTTTACCGGGCAAAAATGAGGCAGGAACTATAACAAGGCGCCCCGGTTGGCAGTAAGGCAGTGGTTCGGCCAAAAGCAGGACGCACCAGCGCACCACAATGGAGCGTCAGTTCTGCAACGCCTCGCACATTGATGTGACTGCCAGGTTACTTTTTGGGGCGTAGTCGCAAAAAAACGTGCCTTTCGTCGGAGCGTTGGCGCTCCGATCCGGTACGCCCGTACCTCTTTGAACCGATTGTCGAACAATTTTGCCATCTGGCCTTTACCGCTCTAAGTTCTGGCCTAGACTCATTTCCGCGGGGCAAAACCGATCGGTCACAAAGTGTAAAAATAATCGAAACTTTTGCCGTTTGTGATCGGTCCTCTGAAAGGAAGGTGCGTTGCGACTGGTGCAATCCTTGCAACGATCTCTCCAGCCATTCTGCTTCAACGCATGGGCAGCGTTTGCTTACCCATGCGTAGCGCGTTTGCGCCCGACCACAGGATTTGGTCACGAAACACCGTTTGTGCCAGACCTAAGAATTAGATCAACAACACGGGAGATTCATATGATCAGTGCGGCTTTAGATATTCAGGGAGAACGTGCACATCAACAGGTCGGCGAATCGAACGCCGTGAGTGCACCAACGGCCCAATCGGTCATCGTCCCCGGCACCAAGACGCTGGCACCACTTGTCAGTCAGAATCCCAATAGAAAGAAAGTGTTGTTTGTGACCTCGGAAATCGCCGACCTGGTGAAGACCGGTGGTTTGGGTGACGTCTCTGCTGCACTGCCCCGGGCCATGGCCCAATTGCACGATGTACGTGTGCTGATCCCGGGCTACCCGCAGGTGCTGCACAGCGAAAATCCGATTCATATTATTGGCGAGCTGGGCGGTCATGCCGCATTGCCGCCCTGCAAGATCGGGCGCATGGACATGCCTGATGGTCTGGTCATTTACGTGTTGATCTGCCCCGAACTCTACGAGCGCGAAGGTTCGCCTTACGGCGCCAACAACGGCCGCGACTGGCCGGATAACCATATCCGTTTCGCCCGCCTGGGGCTGGCGGCTGCCGATATCGCCGCCAACCTTGCACAAATTCACTGGTGCCCGGACCTGGTGCACGCCCATGACTGGCCAGCCGGTCTGGCGCCCGCTTACATGCACTGGCGTGGGCAGCGCACCCCGACGCTGTTCACCATTCATAACCTCGCCTATCAAGGCGTGACCAGCCTGGGCTCGTGCCCCGAGTTGGGCATTCCCCTGCATGCACTGCAACAGGAAGGCATGGAGTTTTACGGCAAGATGTCGTTCCTCAAGGCCGGCATGGCCTATTCGAGCCACATCACCACGGTCAGTGCCACTTACGCCCAGGAAATCACGACCCCGGACTTCGGCTGCGGTCTCGACGGTTTTCTCGCCGCCAAAACCCAGCAAGGTTTGCTCAGCGGTATTCCTAACGGCATTGATGCAAGCTGGGACGCCGCCACCGATCCGCACCTGTTGTGCCCCTTTACCATCGGCGATTGGGACGGCAAAGCGGTCAACGCGGCGCATGTCCGCAAACTGTTCGGCCTGGACGATTCCGAAGGTCCGCTGTTCGCCGTGGTCTCGCGCCTGGTGTATCAGAAAGGGCTGGACCTCACCGAAGCCGTCTCCGAATACATCGTCAAGTCGGGCGGCCAGATCGCGATTATCGGTCGGGGCGAGCCCGAAGAAGAACAAGCCATGCGTGAACTGGCCCTGCGTTTCCCTGGCCAGATCGGTGTGCGCATCGGCTTCAACGAAACCGATGCCCGCCGCATGTTCGCCGGCAGCGACTTCTTGCTGATGCCTTCGCGTTACGAGCCTTGCGGCTTGAGCCAGATGTACGCCCAGCGTTTCGGTTCGTTGCCGGTAGCACGCAACACTGGCGGGTTGGCCGACACCATTGAAGACGGTGTTACCGGATTCCTCTTCGATGAGTCCACGGTGGAGAGCTATCAGGAAGCGCTGAACCGCGCGTTCAAAGTGTTCGCCTTCCCCGGACTGCTCAATGCCATGCGCTGCCGTGCCATGGCGGCGCCTTTCAACTGGTGCAAAGCCGTCGAACCGTACGCCGAACTCTATGAACAGCTTGTCGCCAAGGCGTTGGGGAAATCGGGCCATAAATAGGAAGAGGTTTTCAAAGATGCCGTTACGGACCCTTGAGACCTGGCCCCACGGCGCAATCATGCTGGACGCAGAGCACACGCGTTTTGCGTTGTGGGCGCCCGATGCGTTTTACGTCAGTGTCGAACTGGAAGATGGACAATCCTTGCCGCTACTGCCTCAGGACGATGGCTGGTTCGTGATTCAGACCCGCTGCCCCGCCGGCACGCGTTACCGCTACAACATCGACGGTGAAATTGAGGTGCCCGATCCGGCCTCCCGCGCGCAGGCCGGTGATATACACCGGCAAAGCGTGGTGGTCGATCCCCTCGCCTACCGTTGGCAACACAACACCTGGACGGGGCGCCCTTGGCATCAGGCGGTGATTTACGAACTGCACGTCGGTGCGCTCGGCGGCTTCAGTGAAGTCGAGCAGCACCTGGCGCGCCTCGTCGAGTTGGGCGTCACCGCGATTGAACTGATGCCTTTGGCGCAATTCCCTGGCGAGCGCAATTGGGGCTACGACGGGGTTCTGCCCTTCGCGCCCCAAGCGTCCTACGGTTCCCCCGAGCAACTCAAACACCTGATCGATACCGCCCACGGCCATGGCCTGGCGGTGGTACTCGACGTGGTTTACAACCACTTCGGCCCGGACGGCAATTACCTGCATCGCTACGCTAAAAGCTTCTTCCGTGAAGACAAACACACCCCGTGGGGGGCGGCCATTGACTTCCGGCGTCGCGAGGTGCGGGAATTCTTCATTGAAAACGCCTTGATGTGGTTGCTCGAATACCGCTTTGACGGCTTGCGCCTGGACGCGGTGCACGCCATCGAAGACCCGGACTTTCTTCAGGAATTGGCGCAACGGGTACGACAGCAAATAGATCCCGCGCGGCACGTGTGGCTGACCGTCGAAAACGAGCACAATCAGGCCAGCCTGCTTGAGGAAGGATTTGACGCCCAGTGGAACGACGATGGCCATAACGCCTTGCATGTGCTGCTGACCGGTGAAACCGATGCCTATTACGCCGACTTTGCCGAAAACCCTACCGCACAATTGGCGCGTTGCCTGAGCGAAGGCTTTGTTTTCCAAGGACACGTTACCCGCCACGGCACACCCCGCGGAGAGCCCAGCGGGCATTTACCACCGAGTGCGTTTGTGCTGTTTTTGCAAAACCACGATCAGATCGGCAATCGCGCCTTTGGTGAACGACTGCATCAACTGGCCAACCCTCAGGCGCTGCAGGCAGCCACGGCGCTGTTGCTGTTGTCGCCGATGATTCCCCTGATGTTCATGGGCGACGAGTTCGCCGCCGAACAACCGTTCCTGTTCTTTACCAGCCACCAGGGTGAACTGGCGGAGTTGGTACGCAAAGGACGGCGTAACGAGTTTGCAGCGTTCAGCGCGTTTACTGATCCGCACAAACGTGAACAGATCCCCGACCCGAACGCGCCCCAGACTTTTGAGGCTTCCCGACCGACGCTGACCTCAACCCGACAATCGGCCATGCACGACTTGTATCGCGACCTGTTACAGATCCGCCATCAGTACATCGTTCCACGGCTGCCCGGGGCCCAAGCCCTGGGTGCCGATGTTTTGGCCGAGGGCGCCGTGTCGGCGCGCTGGCTACTGGGTGATGGCAGTCAGCTGCGCATTGATCTGAACCTCGGCAACACGCCCGTGGTCCACACCCCACAGGCCGACGCCAAGGTGTTGTTCGAACACCCTCCAACGTCAGCCGGCCTGTTGGACCGGGGCACACTTGCCCCGTATTGCGCGCTTGTCAGCCTCACGGCCGCAGCCCCTTTGCTACCCCCGGATGGAGAGCGCCCATGAGTGATGCGCAATTGGAAATACTGGCCAGCCGAGCAGGCCTGGCAGTCGACTGGATCGACGCCAACGGTCGTCCGCAAAAAGTCGCTCCTTCGGTGCTGCGCACCGTCCTCAACGGTCTCGGCCACCCGGCCGGCAGCGCTCAGGAAATCGACACCAGCCTGCTGGAATTGCAGCAGGTGCAACAGACTCACCACCTGCCGCCGCTGATCACTGCTGACGCCGGCGTCGGCCTGAAACTGGCCCATTACTTTGAGCCCGAAACACCTTGCGAAATCCACCTCGAAGATGGCTCGCGGCTCAACCTGAAACTGGATGCCAATGCGATACTTCCCGGTCTGATTCCGGTCGGTTATCAGCAGGCCAGCATCGACGGGCAAACCTTCACCCTGGCGGTTGCACCGGCGCGCTGCTACAGCGTAGGCGACGCCGTCGACAACCCGATCCCCCGCGCCTGGGGGTTGAGTGTGCAGCTGTACTCGCTGCGTCGGCCGGGTGATGGCGGTTTCGGCGATACCCAGGCACTCGAAGACCTGGCCCGAGTGGCCGGTGAACGCGGCGCCGATGCGTTGGCGATCAGCCCGCTGCATGCGATGTTCAGCAGCGACACCCAGCGTTACAGCCCGTATTCGCCCTCCAGCCGATTATTTCTCAACAGCCTTTACGCGGCGCCGGGGGCGATCCTGGGCGAGCGAGCGTTGCGCGCGGCGATTGATGCGACCGGCCTGGCCGAAGAGTTGAAGCATCTGGAAGACTTGCCGCTGATCGATTGGCCATCCGCCGCCGAGGCCAAGCATCGTCTGTTGCAAGCCCTGTACGAAGGGTTCGTCCAGGGTGAACACCCACTGCACGCCGACTTCAGCAGCTTCCGCCATGCCGGTGGCGAAGCCCTGGAAAATCACTGCCGCTTCGAAGCCATTCAAGAGGCCCGCGCCGCCAAAGGTGAAAACCTCGACTGGCGGGAATGGCCCGAACCATGGCAAAACCCGCGCAGTACTGCGCTGGCCGAATTTGCCGAAGAGAACGCCGGACGCATCGGCTTTTTCGCCTTCTGCCAATGGCTGATCACACGCTGCCTGGAGCGCGCCCAAGCCGCCGCCCGCAGCAGTGGCATGAACATCGGGCTGATTGCCGATCTGGCGGTCGGTGCCGACGGCGGTGGCAGTCAGGCCTGGAGCCGGCAGGACGAACTGCTCGCCTCCCTGACCGTCGGCGCGCCACCGGACATTCTCAATCGCACCGGTCAAGGCTGGGGGATTTCCGCGTTCTCTCCCGAAGGTCTGGTACGCAATGGCTTCCGTGCGTTCATCGAAATGCTCCGTGCCAACTTCGCCCACGCCGGCGGCCTGCGGATCGATCACGTCATGGGCCTGCAACGGCTGTGGGTGATCCCTAATGGCTCGCCGCCCGCCGACGGCGCCTACCTCTATTATCCAGTGGACGACCTGCTGCGGCTGCTGGCGCTTGAGTCCCATCGACATCAGGCGATTGTGCTCGGCGAAGACCTCGGCACCGTGCCGGACGGTCTGCGGGATAAACTTATCGCCCGCTCGATCCTCGGCATGCGCGTGTTGCTGTTCGAACAGGACAACGCACGCTTCAAGCCGATTCTCGACTGGCCGGACAACGCCCTCGCGACCACCAGCACCCATGACTTGCCGACCCTCAATGGCTGGTGGCACGGCCGCGATATCGACTGGAATGCCCGCCTCGGCCTGACCGATGCCAACGGCGAAATCGACTGGCGCCATCATCGTGAACGGGAACGCGAAGGCTTGCGTCGAGTGTTGAGCCAAGACCCGCAAAACTTCCGTGAAGAGTCTCACGAAACCGATCAGGTGCTCGACGCTGCGACGCGCTTCCTTGGGCATACACGAGCACCGCTGGTGCTGTTGCCCATGGAAGATGCCTTGGGCATCGAACAGCAAGCCAACCTTCCAGGGACCATCGACACCCACCCCAACTGGTCCCGCCGCCTGCCCGGCGACAGCGAAGCGCTGCTCGATAATGTCGACGCGGCTCGACGTCTCGAACTGCTCGCCTGCGCGCGACTACAGGCGGCCGAGCGTGACCAATGAATCAACCCTGGGTCCAGCCGCTGCGGGCCACCCTGCGGCTGCAGTTTCATAAAGGCTTCACACTGGACCAGGCGGTGCCGCTGGTGCCCTACTTCGCCAGCCTGGGCATCAGTCACGTTTACGCCTCGCCATTGCTCGCCGCCCGTGCCGGCTCCCCGCACGGCTACGATGTGGTGGACCCAACCACGGTCAACCCGGAACTGGGCGGCGAAGCGGCGTTGCGTCGGCTGGTTGCCGCATTGCGTGAACACAGGATGGGGTTGATCCTCGACATCGTTTCCAACCACATGGCCGTCGGCGGTAGTGATAATCCCTGGTGGCTGGACTTGCTGGAATGGGGGCGCCTGAGCCCTTACGGCGAATTCTTCGATATCCAGTGGCACTCGCCTGATCCTTTGATGGAAGGCCAGTTGCTGCTGCCGTTTCTTGGCAGCGATTATGGCGTGGCCTTGCAGGACGGCACCCTGCCCTTGCGCTTCGATGCGCAGCACGGTGCGTTTCATGTCGAGCACTACGATCACCACTTCCCGATTTGCCCGATGAGTTACGGCGAACTGCTCAAGTCGGATGACGAACAGCTCAAGTCTCTCGCGGACCGCTTCAGCACGTTGAGTTACCAGACCGACGCGCACAGCCTGGCCATTCCCTTGCAGGAGGAATTGCAGGCACTGGCGCGTGATCCCGCCATGCTTTCGGCCATTGAACAGAACCTGAACGCCTACGACTCACTCACCCCGGAAGGTTTTCAACGCCTGCACAGCCTGCTTGAGCGCCAGAGCTATCGCCTCGCCAGTTGGCGCACGGCAGCGGATGACATCAATTGGCGGCGCTTTTTCGATATCAACGAACTCGGGGGATTGCGAGTCGAACGCCCGGCAGTGTTCGAAGCGACCCACGCGAAGATCTTCGAGCTGGTGGCTGAGGGCATGGTGGACGGCTTGCGTATCGACCACATCGACGGCCTCGCTGACCCTCGGGGTTACTGCCGCAAACTGCGGCGTCGGGTCGATAGCCTGTCGCCGGATCGGCACCTGCCGATCTACGTCGAAAAAATCCTGGGCGAAGGCGAAACCCTGCACCGCGACTGGTCGGTGGATGGCACCACCGGTTACGAATTCATGAACCAGTTGTCGCTGCTGCAACATGCACCCGAAGGCGTTCAGGTGCTGGGTGAACTCTGGAGCCGCTACAGCGAACGGCCCGCCGATTTTCGTCAGGAAGCCCAACTGGCTCGCCAACAGATTCTCAACGGCTCACTCGCCGGGGATTTCGAAAGTGTCGCCCAAGCCCTGTTGCAAGTGGCCCGGGACGACCTGATGACTCGCGACCTGACCCTCGGCGCAATCCGTCGAGCCTTGCAAGAACTGATCGTGCATTTCCCGGTGTACCGCACCTACATCAGCCCCCGAGGCCGCTCTGCCGAAGACGATGTGTTTTTCCAGCAGGCGATGGACGGTGCACGGCAAACCCTCGGCGAAGCCGACTGGCCGGTGCTCGATTGCCTGGCCGGCTGGCTGGGTGGCGAGCCTTGGCGCAAGCGCCCGGCAGGTCGCCAGCGCAAACTGCTCAAACATGCTTGCGTGCGGTTTCAGCAGTTGACTTCACCGGCCGCCGCCAAGGCTGTCGAAGACACTGCGTTCTATCGCTCGGCGGTGTTGCTGTCACGCAATGACGTCGGGTTCAACACCGAACAGTTCAGCGCGCCAGTGGCCGACTTCCATGCGGCCTGCCTCAATCGCCTCAAGGAATTCCCGGACAATTTACTGGCCACGGCCACCCACGATCACAAACGCGGCGAAGACACCCGCGCGCGATTGGCGGTATTGAGCGAACGCAGCGACGAGTATGCCGAGCAGGTCGACCACTGGCGCACGCTCGCCATGCCACTGCGCACCGACGACAGCGCACCGTCGGCTGGCGACGAGTTGATCCTCTATCAAGCCATCCTCGGCAGCTGGCCACTGACACTGCGCAGCGACGATCAGCCGGCCCTTGAGGACTATGCCAAACGCCTCTGGCAGTGGCAGCAAAAAGCCCTGCGCGAAGCCAAATTGCAAAGCAGCTGGAGCGCCGCGAACGATACTTATGAGCAAGCGACCGAAGCCTTTCTCAAGCGGCTGTTGTTGAGCCCGGAAGGCCTGGCATTGCGCTCGGCGCTGGGTCAGGCCGCGCAGACAATCGCTGCCCCCGGAGCACTCAATGGATTGGCGCAAACCTTGCTGCGAATGACCGTGCCGGGGGTGCCGGATCTCTATCAGGGGAATGACTTCTGGGACTTCACCCTGGTAGACCCGGACAACCGCCGGCCGGTGGATTACACCAGCCGTCAGCAGTCAATGCAGGTGCCGCTCGACCTGCCCGATCTGTTGGCGAACTGGCGTGACGGGCGGATCAAGCAAACCTTGATTGCGCAGACCTTGAACCTGCGCGCCGAGCATGCCGAGCTGTTTCGTCGAGGGACTTATCAGGCCCTGGACATTGTCGGCAGCGAGGCGCATCGGGTGCTTGGTTTCGTGCGCGAACAGGCGGGTGAACGGGCCATTGTGATCGTACCGATACGCTGCGCCGACCTGCTGGAAAACGGTGCCGGGCCACACGTTGGCGCGCCGCTGTGGGGCGATACGAGGGTCAAGTTGCCTTTCGCCGCCCCTGATGAAAATCTGAAGGGACTTTTTTCAAGCGTCGCAGTCACAAAACACAGGGAGCTGATGATCAGCGCCGCGCTGGGGGACTTCCCGGTCAATCTCTTTATCCAAACTAGTCACACTTGAGTTCAGTTCAGGAGCATTGCGATGAGTACCACCGACGATAAACGCGTTCGCGAATTTGCCTATCAAATCTGGGAGTCCGAAGGAAAACCCGAGGGCCAGGAAGCCCGTCACTGGGAGATGGCGCGCAAGCTGGCCGAAGCTGAAGCGCTGGCACCCAGTAAATCGCCAAAGGCCACCGGCAGCAAAACCGCCAACACCAAATCGCCTGCCAGCAAAGTCGCCAATGGCAAGGCGGGTGAACCGAAAGCCGTAAAAGCCAAACCCGCTGCGGCTGCCAAGGTGATTCCTCCGGGCGAAAAAGCCACCGAGAAAAAGCCTCGAGCCGCGCGCAAACCGCCCGCTGTCTGACGCTTCACCTGGTTGCCCTGATTGGCTTCGTGGCGAGCTCTCTCGCCACCGAGGGCTCGTTCGCCCTAAAAAAGAGCGATGAATCAAACACCGCTTTACCCTGTGGGAGCGAGCCTTTGTGGTGAGGGGATTTATCCCCGTTCGGCTGCGAAGCAGACGTCAACTCATTAATGCGGTTGGACTTTAAAGTGCTGGGGCCGCTTCGCGACCCCAACGGGGATAAATCCCCTCACCACAAAGGCTCGGTCCCACAGGGATTGCGTACGTACAGGAACAAATGCACCCGATCCCACACTTGCAGGAGCACCTATGACCAGTCCAAAGAAAGCCGCGCCAGAACCTCTCGCCGAGGCCTCGCGAATCCGTGAAGGCTTGCCCTTCCCGCTGGGCGCGACATGGGATGGCCTGGGGGTCAACTTCGCCTTGTTTTCCGCCAATGCCACCAAGGTCGAGCTGTGCATCTTCGATGATGCCGGCGAGGTTGAGCTGGAACGCATCGAGCTGCCGGAATACACCGACGAGATTTATCACGGCTACCTGCCCGACGCTCATCCCGGACTGATCTACGGCTACCGCGTCTACGGCCCGTACGACCCGGCCAATGGTCATCGCTTCAACCCCAATAAGCTGCTGATCGATCCCTACGCCAAACAATTGGTCGGCAAGTTGAAGTGGTCCGAAGCGCTGTTCGGCTACACCATCGGCCACCCCGACGCTGACCTCAGTTTCGATGAGCGGGACAGCGCACCCTTCGTCCCCAAATGTAAAGTAATCGACCCGGCGCACACCTGGGGCCATGACCATCGGGTCAGCGTGCCGTGGGACAAGACGATCATTTATGAGACTCACGTGCGCGGCATCAGCATGCGTCATCCTTCCGTCCCCGAGAACGTGCGTGGCACCTTCGCCGGGTTGATGGTCGATGATGTGCTGGAACACATTCGCAAGCTCGGCGTGTCGACCGTGGAGTTGCTGCCGATCCACGCCTTCGTCAATGATCAGCATCTGCTGCACAAAGGCATGACCAATTACTGGGGCTACAACAGCATCGCGTTCTTCGCCCCCGACCCGCGTTACCTGGCCAGCGGCAAGATCGCCGAGTTCAAGGAGATGGTCGCGCACCTGCACGAAGCCAATCTCGAAGTGATTCTCGACGTGGTCTACAACCACACCGCCGAGGGCAACGAACAAGGCCCGACGCTGTCGATGCGCGGCATCGACAACGCCTCTTATTACCGCTTGATGCCCGACGACAAGCGCTTCTACATCAACGACTCCGGTACCGGCAACACGCTGGACCTGAGCCATCCGTGCGTCCTGCAAATGGTCACCGACTCCCTGCGCTACTGGGCCTCGGAGATGCACGTGGATGGTTTCCGTTTCGACCTGGCGACCATTCTCGGTCGCTACCACGACGGCTTCGACGAGCGTCATAGCTTCCTCGTCGCCTGTCGCCAGGACCCGGTGTTGCGTCAAGTGAAGATGATTGCCGAGGCTTGGGATTGTGGCCCCGGCGGGTATCAGGTCGGTAACTTTCCGCCGGGCTGGGTCGAGTGGAACGACAAATTCCGCGACACCGTGCGGGCGTTCTGGAAAGGTGACGACGGCCAGCTCGCCGACTTCGCCAGCCGCATGACCGCGTCCGGGGAGATGTTCAATCAGCGGGGGCGGCGGCCGTATGTCTCAGTGAACTTCGTTACCGCCCACGATGGTTTTACCCTTAACGACCTGGTGTCGTACAACGACAAGCACAACGAGGCGAACGACGAAAACAATCAGGACGGCAGCAACAATAACCTGTCCTGGAACCACGGCGTCGAAGGCCCGACTGACGACCCCGAGATCAATGAACTGCGTCTACGGCAGATGCGCAACTTCTTCGCCACGTTGCTGCTGTCCCAGGGCACGCCGATGCTGGTGGCCGGTGACGAGTTCGCCCGCACCCAGGAAGGCAACAACAACGCCTATTGCCAGGACAGCGAGATCGGTTGGGTCAATTGGGACCTGAGCGAAGACGGCAAGGCCCTGCTCAAGTTCGTCAAACGCCTGATCAAGCTGCGCCTGACCTACCCGATCCTGCGACGCGGACGGTTCCTGGTGGGCAATTACAACGAGGACATCGGCGTCAAGGACGTCACCTGGCTCGCCCCGGATGGCAGCGAGATGTCGACCGAACAGTGGGAGGAAGGCCATGGCCGCTGCCTCGGCATGTTGCTCGATGGCCGCGCCCAGGAAACCGGCATCCGCCGCAAAGGCGCGGACGCCACCCTGCTGTTGGTGGTCAACGCCCACCACGACATTGTCAATTTCCTGCTTCCGGAAGTGCCCGATGGCGGTTTCTGGACCTGCATGATCGACACCAATCAACCGTCGATTCGCGGCCAGGAACGCTTTGAGTTCGGTCACGAATACTCCGTCACCGGCCGTTCGCTGCTGCTGTTCGAATTGCAGCATGAGGACGAAGAGTGAAATCGACCTTCAGGGGTTTCTCCAGCACCCGCCAGCGGACGACGCCGACACACAGGCGTTAGGCCGCTGCCTGCGGGCGCTGGTGGAGGCCGGATAAAAAACGGACCAGAAGGGACATTGAGGCGACGAATCGCGATACATGAGCAATACTCAGCTCGCGGCAATCCAGGGTTCGGAGTGCTGCGCACTGCTATCAAACGAAAACAAGGACGTAACCCCATGAAGCCGGTTTCCATCAGTGAAAACAGCCTGCCAGCACAGATCTGGAACAGCGCCCCGCAACTGGACAACATCCCCGTCATCAGCACACAGACCCTGGTTCCCGCCGGCGCACGCGCCGTGGTGATTGCCCCTCATCCTGGCGATGAAGTCGTGACGTGCGGCGGTCTGCTGCAATTATTGAGCGCCCTGGGCCACCCCCTGCAATTGATCTCGATTACCGATGGCAGTGCCAGTCATCCGGGGTCGCAGCAATGGTCGGAAAAACGCTTGAGTGTGTTCCGCCCACAGGAAAGCGTCGAAGCCTTGCGTCGGCTCGGCTTGCCGATGCACAGCCTGAAGTGGATTCGCGGTGGTTTCACTGATAACGCCCTGGCTGAGCGTGAGGTTCAGTTGAGTCAATTCATCGCCCGCTATTTGCGCCCCGGCGATGCAGTGTTCAGCACCTGGTGCGAGGACGGTAATATCGACCACGGCGTCGTCGGTCGCGCCAGCGCCAAGGCCGCAGCACTGGTCGGCGCGACGTTCAACGAAGTGCCCGTGTGGGCCTGGCACTGGCCGACTCGCGATCGAGGGCTGATCCCTTGGCACCGTGCCCGCAAGGTGCGTCTCGACACCTGGACCGTCGCGCGCAAAAGCCACGCCACCCACGCCTATGCCAGTCAGCTGGACGGCGAGCCGGCCATCGGACTCGCGCCGCTGCTGCCGCCGGTGTTGCTGGAGCGCATGCGGTTGCCTTATGAAATTGTGTTTGTCTGAAAAGATCAAAAGATCACAGCCTTCGGCAGCTCCTACAGTTGAATGGCGTACACCTGTAGGAGCTGCCGAAGGCTGCGATCTTTTAGGGTCACGACGAATCGCGCTGAACTGCTCGCTCCCGTATCAGTCGCATACTTAGGCAGCGCTGATTCAAAGGAGTAAACGTGACCATTGATTCCAAACAACGGGCCGTCGAATCAACGCCGTTGAACACGCCACCGGCGATTCATCGGCTGAGAGTGCTGACCGTCAACACGCATAAGGGTTTTACCGCCCTCAACCGGCGTTTCATTCTCCCCGAACTGCGTGAAGCGGTACGCAGTACCTCGGCAGACCTGGTGTTTCTCCAGGAAGTGGTCGGCGAACACGACCGCCATTCGTCCCGCTACGATGATTGGCCGCAAACCTCGCAATACGAATTTCTCGCCGACAGCATGTGGAGCGATTTTGCTTACGGCCGCAACGCCGTTTACCCCAACGGTCACCACGGCAACGCCCTGCTGTCAAAATACCCGATCCGCGAATACCGCAACCTCGACGTGTCGATCACCGGCCCCGAACGTCGCGGCCTGCTGCATTGTGTGTTGGACGTACCGGGCCACGCCGAGGTCCATGCGATCTGCGTTCATCTGAGTTTGCTCGAAAGCCATCGCCAGTTGCAGCTGCAGCTGCTCTGCCAACTGCTCGAATCACTGCCCGACGAAGCCCCCGTGATTATTGCCGGCGACTTCAACGACTGGCAGCTCCAGGGTAACGCCGCCCTCGCCCGCCGTGACGACCTTCACGAGGCCTTCGAACGTCATCACGGTCGTCCCGCGAAGACTTACCCCGCAAGGTTTCCCCTGCTGCGCCTGGACCGGATCTACCTGCGCAATGCCAGTAGTCACGAGCCCCGCATACTGGGCACCAGGCCATGGACGCACCTGTCGGATCACTTGCCGCTGGCGGTGGAAGTCCACCTTTGAATCTGTCGATTTAACAGGCACACCTGTTACTTCTGACAGTAGATAGGCTCGTAAACTGTTGATAGCTTGTTGTTGACGGTTTCCCTGGCGGAGCGAGCATGAGCCTCTCAACAGAACTACCCAAGCACCATTACCGAGCCTGTGCTGTTTCCATTTTTCTGTGCCTTGGCTGGCCGCAAACCTCACACGCAAGCTGCACGCTCACACCCACTGGCGGAAATGACATCTACGTATGTGATAGCGCCAGCAGCGGCCCCCTGACAGACCTGTCGGGTAATAACACCCTGAGCTTCCCCGCCAATGGCACCGGCACCGTCAATGGCAACGTGACCTTCGGCGCTGGTGCCGATCAGGTGGTGATGCGTTCAGGCGCCATCGTTGGCGTGCTGAATCAGGGTGACGGGGCCAATGTCCTGCAAATCGACAACGGCCAGATTACCGGCGAAGTTCACCAGGGCTCTGGAATAGACACCTTCATCATGAACGGCGGGCGAATTCAGGCGCTTTTTCAAGGCGATGGCCTGGACAAATTCCTGATGACCGGCGGCACGATTGTCGACGCCTTCGAGGACGGTGACTTCGCGACAATGACCGGAGGCACTATCGGGCGAGTCAATATGAAACTCGACGACAACACCTTCGACATGTCCGGCGGACAGATCCTGGGTAATCTGGTGACCGGTTTCGGCAAAGACACCATCATCATTTCCGGAGGCTTTATCGGCGGCAACATCAGTGTCAGCGGCGGCGACGACAACATCACGGTGACCGGTGGTGAAATCGCCGGCGAAATTCGCGCCAGTGCAGGGAATGACACATTGCTCTGGAGTGGCGGCGGCCTTATTCATTCGGCCATCCTGATGGGTGACGGCAATGACCGCGCGACCCTGCGCAACCTGGGCGAAACCACCCTCGCACTGACCCCGAGCATCGACGGCGGCACCGGCAACGATCTGCTGACCTTCGATCACACCACGTCCGCGGGCGCGGCCCGTTACAGCAACTGGGAAACGGTCAACCTGAACAACAGTTCACGGTTCGATCTCGCCGGCAATTTTGTCCTGGGTGATTCCGCCAGCGGCACCGGCACATTCAACATCGACCCCAGCAGCACACTGGCATCCACCCAGGGCAGCATCACGCCATTCACCGCCGGCCAGCGCGCTACGTTGACCAACGCCGGGGTGATCGACCTGAGCAGCGGCAATACCCGCACCAACGACACGTTGACAGTGCAGGGCAATTACGCCGGCAATGGCGGCCGACTGTTGTTGCAAAGTGTCGTCGGCGACGACAGCGCCGCCAGCGACAAACTGGTGGTCAACAATGGGACCTTGACCGGCAATACCCTGATTACCGTGACCAACCTTGGCGGCGTTGGCGCATTGACGCAGCAAAACGGTATCCAGCTGGTGCAGGCCCAAGGCACGGCAACCAGCAGCAACGGTGCTTTCGCGCTTAATGGCGGCACCCTTTCGGCCGGCGCCTTCGATTACCGCCTGTTCAAGGGCGGTGTCATCGCAGGGACTGAAAACAGCTGGTACCTGCGCTCGGCCGTCATCGCTCCGGCGGTCACGACCCAGCCCAATCCTGACCCGAGCCTGCCGCCGATCACCGTGGCGGTGGTGGCGACACCCGTCGCCGCTGACGCTCCCGCGGGAAGCCCTCCGCTGCCACCACTTCCCGCCGCAGTGCCCGGCGCCGCACCGATCCCGCTTTACCGTCCCGAAGTGCCCACCTGGTCGGTATTGCCACCCGCTGCTGCGGTGCTGACGTTGACCGCGCTTGGCACCTTCCACGATCGCCAGGGCGATCAGCGCCTGCTCAGCGAAACCGGAGCCTTTGGCGCGGGTTGGGGCCGGGCCTATGGCAAAAATCTCGACCAGACCTGGGCCGGTACCGTGACGCCACGACTCAACGGCTCACTCAACGGGTTTCAAGTCGGCAACGACCTGTACGGTTCGACAACCTCAACCGGGCAAACCCAACGCACCGGTTTCTTCGTCGGCCATACCCGGTTGCAGGGCGATGTCGACGGTTTCAACCAAGGGTTCGAAGGCCAGCGTGCTGGCGAGGTAGAACTGCAAGGCGACAGTGTCGGCTTGTATTGGACGCTGATCGACCCTAAGGGCTGGTACGTCGATACGGTCGTCATGGGCACTCGACTGGATGGCAATAGCCATTCCGAGCGAGGACTCAAGCTCGACACGCGTGGCCATGCCCTGACTGTCTCGGCCGAGACCGGTTACCCGTACACAGTGGCGGCCAATTGGGTGGTCGAACCCCAGGCGCAAATTATCCACCAGAAAGTCGCGCTGGACAGTGAGGATGACGGCATTTCCCGCGTGTCGTTCGACTCCGACGGTGCCTGGACCGGCCGCCTGGGCGCGCGACTCAAGGGACGCTACGAAGTCAGTGGCCGACCGCTCGAACCTTTCCTGCGCGCCAACCTGTGGCACACCTTTTCCGGTAGCGACACCGTGACGTTTGACGGTGCAGATCAAATCGAGACCGAACAAAAGGCGTCTTCGGCCGATCTAGGCATTGGGGTCGTACTCAGCCTGGCATCGACCGTCAGTGTGTATGCCAGCACCGACTACAGTCACAATATCGACAGTAATCAGCTGCGCGGAACCTTTGCCAATGTCGGCGTAAGGGTCAGTTGGTAAGCCGATAGCTTGCTACCAACAGTGTCTAGGACGGGGGTATTTTGACGTTTTTTCGTACAAACAGTCACTTAGAGAGACGCCAATAATCAATCACTTGCAATCGCTAAAATAGCACTACCATTTATCGGCCATTTTCTTGACGCAGTGCCTCGGGTCTTCTTAGCTACACCGTACTACCCCCGGAAAAACCACCAGGGGCAAGCCCCAGACACCCGCAAAAACGGGCGGTCAAAGGCTTGCCCCAATTCATTCGGTCGCCCCTCATTCGGGGTAGGAGAGACGCCAGAGCGAGATACGGGATGCGATTGCAAGGTAGACCCCCATGAGAACTTCATTCACCCAACAAGAGATCAAAGTTACTTTTTGCACTGTCTCGAGTTCACTCCTGTTGTGTTCATCGATGGAGGTGCAGGCCTCACCTCCCGAGGCAGATACAACACCTTGGTATCGCCAGGATGTCCCGGCCCTCACCTTGACCGCTCCCGCGACAACGTATCCCGGCCACTTCAGCGCCGCGCCAGATTTGCGAAGTTCACACCTGACGACCGAGGACGCCGCGCCCTTGGCGTGGGACCAACTCTATGGGCAGGCTTCGCGGCAGGCACAAACCAATTACCAGAACCAAAGCTCTTCTCTCGCTGGCGGCGGCGAATTAAAAGGCCCGGCCATTCTGACCTTGCAAGGCAGCAGCGGCCAAACCCAACGGGTCGGCCTGGTCGGCGGCACCACTCAGCTCCAGAGCAACGGCAACGGTTTACTGACCAGCCCCACCCTGGCCGATCCGAACAGCAACACCCTCAACCTTCAAGGCCAGAGCCTCGGCGCGTACTGGAGCCTGACCGGTTCTGAGGGCTGGCACATCGACTTGACAGCCAGTGGCGGCCGGGTCAATGGCTACAGCCGCAATGAGCAAGGCGCTCGGCAAGCCACCGAGGGCACAGCGATGATCCTCTCGGTGGAGGGCGGTGTCCCGATTGGCCTGAGCGATAACTGGGTGTTCGAGCCCCAGGCGCAATTGATCAATCAGCGCATTACCCTGGATGCCCCGTATGCGGGCTCGGGCAATGCGTCTTCGACTGACTTGACCTCTTGGACCAGTCGGGTCGGTGCCCGGTTGACAGGTAGTTACGACATTGACGGCATGCCCGTCGAACCGTATGTGCGTACCAACTTGTGGCACACGGTGCACACTGGCAGCACCGTATCCCTTGATCAGGTCGACAAGATCAGCAGCAGCCGCAATTCATCGACGGTCGAGTTGGGATTGGGGTTGGTGGCCAGAGTGACGCCGACAATGAGTGTGTTCGTCAGTGCTGATTACAGCAGCGATGTGACTGCCGGTGATTTGAACGGGTTGATCGGGAGCTTGGGTGTGCGGATGCGGTGGTGAGGGTCGAATTTCAAGAGCTGTGTTGTTGCAGCTGGCGCCTTCGCGAGCAAGCCCGCTCCCACATTGGTTTTGTGCACGACATAAATCCAATGTGGGAGCGGGCTTGCTCGCGAAGGGGGCGACTCGGTTCTAGATCAACCCTCTGGACGCAACATCAACACCGCCAACGGCGGCAAATTCAGCACCAACGACAGCGCCTGCCCATGGCTCGGCTCTTCCTCGGTATGCGCCCCGCCGCTGTTGCCGTAATTGGAGCCGGCATACATCGCGGCATCGCTGTTGACCACTTCCGTCCAGCGCCCGGCAAACGGCACACCAATGCGGTAGGCCTCACGCGGCACCGGCGTAAAGTTGGCCACCACCAACACCGGTCGCCCCTCTTTGCTCCAGCGCAGGAAGGCGTAAACACTGTTGATCGCATCGTCGCCAATCAACCACTGGAAGCCTTGAGGTGCGTCGTCCTGTTCGTGCAGTGCAGGCTCTTCGCGATAGAGTCGATTCAGATCGCCGACCAGTTTCTGCACCCCCTGGTGTTCGGGGTACTGGAGCAAGTACCAGTCCAGTTGCTGATCGTGATTCCACTCGCGCCACTGGCCGAACTCGCACCCCATGAACAACAGCTTCTTGCCCGGATGCGCCCACATGAAACTCAGGTAGGCCCGCAGGTTGGCGAATTTCTGCCAGCGGTCGCCAGGCATCTTGTCGATCAACGAATGTTTGCCGTGCACCACTTCATCGTGGGAGATCGGCAGGATGAACCGCTCGGACCAGGCATACACCAGGCCGAAACTCAGCTCATTGTGGTGATGAGCGCGGTACACCGGGTCCTGCTGAATGTAGTGCAGCGAATCGTGCATCCAGCCCATGTTCCACTTGTAGTCAAAGCCCAGTCCACCCTGTTGCGTGCCCTGACTGACACCCGGCCACGCCGTTGATTCTTCGGCAATCACCAGTGCACCGGGGGCTTCGAGGTCGACCACATCATTGAGATGGCGCAGGAAGTCGATGGCTTCGAGGTTTTCCCGGCCGCCATGACGATTGGGCACCCATTCGCCCGCCTTGCGTGAATAGTCGCGATAGAGCATCGAGGCAACGGCGTCGACACGCAGGCCGTCGACGTGGAAATGTTTGAGCCAGTGCAACGCCGAGGCCAGCATGTAGCCATGCACTTCGGTCCGTCCCAGGTTGTAGATCAGCGTGTCCCAATCCTGGTGAAAACCTTCCATCGGGTTGCCGTATTCGTACAGCGCGGTGCCGTCGAATTGCGCCAGGCCGTGGGTGTCGGTCGGAAAATGCGCGGGCACCCAGTCGAGGATCACGCCGATTTCGGCCTGGTGGCAGGCGTTGACGAAGGCTGCGAACTCATCTGGCGACCCGTAACGGGCACTCGGGGCGAATTGCGAGAGCAACTGATAACCCCAGGAACCACCGAACGGGTGTTCCATGATCGGCATCAGCTCGATATGGGTGAACCCCAATTCCTTCACATAGGGAATCAGTCTTTCGCCCAATTCATGCCAGGTGTACTGACGGGCGACTTCGCCCAGGTCATCCAGCTCACACTGCCAGGAGCCGGCATGCAGCTCGTAGATCGATAGCGGCGCATTTGAATGCTGACGATCGCCACGGGATTGCATCCACGCCTGATCCTGCCAGTCGATCTGCAAGGGTGAAGCGACTTTTGACGCCGTGTCGGGTGGCAGCGAGGTGGCTAAGGCCATCGGGTCGGCCTTGAGCGGCAGAATGCCGTGGGTCCCAAGGATTTCGTATTTGTACGCCTCCCCTGGCTGCATCCGCGGAATGAATACTTCCCACACGCCAGTAGGATGACGCAGGCGCATTGGGTGGCGACGGCCGTCCCAGTTGTTGAAGTCTCCGACCACCGACACCCTTTTGGCGTTTGGTGCCCACACGGCGAACCGCACACCTTCCACGCCATCGACAGTCATCAGCTGCGCACCGAGGCAAGCGCTGAGGTCCCTGTGATTACCTTCGGCGAACAGGTACAAATCCATTTCGCCAAGCAACGGGCCAAAGCTGTAAGGGTCTTCGGAGAATTGCTCGCCGCCGGCCCAACGAGTTCGAAGCAGGTACGGCTGCGCCCGCTCGAAATGCCCGACGAACAAACCCGGCGTCTGGGTGGCCTCAAGATGACCGAGTTCTTCCCCGGAGTCCCTGGCTACCACCTGCACGCTCAACGCGTCGGGCAGATAAGCCCGAATGAATTGACCGCCACCGCCATCGCCGTGGGGACCGAGAATTGCAAAGGGGTCGTGATGTTCAGCGCGTACCAACGCGTCGATGTCCCGCGATCTGGGCAGCAACGCCTCTTTAGCGTGCCCCTGTTCCTTGTTCGAGAAACTCATGACTACTCTCCACCAAGATCGGAAAAGGGTTTTAGCCCACTCAATAATCCAAACAAACCATGCAACGGCACAGGCAGCCACGTGGGGCGATTTTCCGCCTCATACGCCACCTCATACGCTGCCTTTTCCAGACTGAACAACGCCAGCGCGGCGTCATCGCCTTCAGGATCTTGCCATGCATGAGCAAGACTAGCTGCCGCCAGCCGATAAGCGTCGATAAATGCTTGTCTCGCCTCAATTAAATAGCGGTCAGCGACGTGCTGACGAGCGGCCTGCGCATCGGCGGTGTTATCGACGTTCTGCACATTGATCGTCATCGCCGCCGCGTAGTCGAAGGAGCGCAACACCCCGCTCACGTCTTTATACGGACTGTGCTTGCCTCTTCGCGCGTGCAACGGCCGTGCCGGTTCGCCTTCAAAGTCGATCAGGTACGCATCGCCCTTGATCACCAGCACTTGCCCCAGGTGCAGGTCACCATGGACGCGAATGCGCAATCCACCGGTCGTTTTTTTGCCCAGATCCTGCACATGACTGAGGATGGCTTTTTTGTTGTCCAGTAAACGACTGACCAGGGCTTTGTCTGCCGGGTTCAGTTCATTTTGGTGCTGCTTGAGCAACTTCAGTGCATGTTCCAGTTGCGCAGCGACGTCCTTGGCCGAGGCCAGTGCGTCTTTTTGCGTGGACACTTGCGGGGCGAAGTCCGGATTGTCGGTGGGGGCCGCCAGCACTTGATGCATTTCACCGAGGCGCAGGCCAAGCATGCTGGCGAAGTCCTTCAGCTCGCCAAGCGCATTGTAGTGCTGTTCCTGTTCCGACACGGCGTCGGCCAGTTCGTCGCGCAACGCCCGTTCGAGGTTGTTTTGCGTCCACTCCCACGCGTCGCCCTGATTGCTCAAATAGCCTTGGGCGATCATCAACAGCGTGCCCTCACCCGCCGTATCGTGGCGAGCCACCGACCCCAGCAACGGCGAAATATTGCGGTAACCGGCATGGGTCAAATACGCGCTCATCTCCAGTTCCGGGTGGACGCCCGTGGCCAGTTTACGGATCAGTTTCAGCACCAGGCTGTTGCCGATCACCACCGAACTGTTGGACTGCTCGGCGGACAGATAACGCACTTCGGACTCGCCCGTCAGGCCCAGTTTCGCCAATTGAGCAGTCGGTTCGAAACGGATCTCGCCCGCGCTGGATGGCAGTACCGTGTTGGCCTGCATGCCTTGCAGCACAGACCTGATAAACGTTTCCAGGCTAAACGCATCGGTGATCAAACCGACCTGGCGTACGCGTCGGACCCGCGACAGCGCCAGTTGTTGGGGCAACGCCGCACCCACCTGATCTTCGGAAATAAAGCCGAACGGCAACTGATAGCGACTGGTCTGGCCGCCGCTGGTGACATCGATTTCACTCAGCAGCACCGGGTGCAGTGGATCGCCGAAACGCACGCCGTAGGCGATATTGACCTGTTCGATAGCCCCGTCCTTGCCAGCGAACCAGCGGCGGTTCTGCAGCCAGCTCGGCAAGATGCCCTGCTCGAGTGTGCCCCGGGATGGGGCTTCAAGCAGTTCTTCCATGCGTTTTTTCAACACCAGCGTGGTGAAGTCCGGCAGGCTTTGCGCCGGTTCGACGTGCCAGCTCGGCATCTGGTTTTCCGCGGCCAGCACAAACCAATAGAAGCCGTAAGGCGCCAGCGTCAGGAGGAAATTCAACTGGCCGATGGGCGGGAAAGCATTACCGCCAAGCATCTCCACCGGCACCATGCCGACATAAGCCGACAGATCCAGTTCCGCCGCCTGCGCGCTACGCGACACGTTGGCCACGCACAGGATGATTTCGTGCTTGCCGTCTGCCCCGGTGAATTCCCGGGTGTAGGCCAGAATCCGTCGATTGCTCGGCGACAGCATTTTCAGCGTGCCACGCCCGAAGGCCTTGGATTGCTTGCGCACGGCAAGCATGCGTCGGTTCCAGTTCAACAATGAATGCGGGTCGCCGGCCTGGGTTTCGACGTTGACTGACAGGTAACCGTATTGCGGGTCCATGATCGGTGGCAGCACCAGGCTCGCCGGGTCGGCGCGGGAGAATCCACCGTTACGGTCGATCGACCACTGCATCGGCGTACGCACGCCGTCGCGATCGCCCAGATAGATGTTGTCACCCATGCCGATTTCATCGCCGTAATACAGGGTCGGCGTGCCGGGCATCGACAGCAGCAGGCTGTTGAGCAGTTCCACACGGCGGCGGTCGCGTTCCATCAACGGCGCGAGGCGGCGGCGAATCCCCAGGTTGATCCGCGCCCGACGGTCGGCCGCGTAATAATTCCACAGGTAGTCGCGTTCCCTGTCGGTAACCATTTCCAGGGTCAGCTCATCATGGTTGCGCAGGAAGATCGCCCACTGACAGTTGGCAGGGATTTCCGGGGTCTGACGCAAAATGTCGGTGATCGGGAAGCGATCTTCCTGGGCCAGCGCCATGTACATGCGCGGCATCAACGGGAAGTGGAACGCCATGTGGCACTCGTCGCCATTCAAGCCTTTGGCATCGGTGTCACCGAAATACAACTGCGTGTCTTCCGGCCATTGATTGGCCTCCGCCAAGAGCATGCGGTCCGGGTAGTTGGCGTCGATTTCGGCACGAATCTGCTTGAGGACGTCGTGGGTCTCGGGGAGGTTTTCGTTGTTGGTGCCGTCGCGTTCAATCAAGTAAGGAATCGCGTCCAGACGCAGGCCGTCGATGCCCATGTCGAGCCAGTAGCGCATCACCGACAACACCGCTTTCATGACTTGCGGGTTGTCGAAATTCAGGTCGGGCTGGTGGGAATAGAACCGGTGCCAGAAATATTGGCCGGCCACCGGGTCCCAGGTCCAATTGGACTTTTCGGTGTCGAGAAAGATGATGCGGGTGCCGTCGTACTTTTGATCGTCATCAGACCAGACGTAGAAGTCCCGCGCCGCCGAGCCTTTTTTGGCTTTGCGCGCACGCTGGAACCAGGCGTGTTGATCCGAGGTGTGGTTGATGACCAGCTCGGTAATCACCCGCAGGCCGCGTTTATGCGCCTCGGCGATGAAGCGCTTGGCATCGGCCATGGTCCCGTAATCGGCGTGTACGCCACGGTATTCGGCGATGTCGTAACCATCATCGCGCCGTGGTGACGGATAGAACGGCAACAGCCAGATGGTGTTGACGCCCAGGTCGGCAATGTAATCGAGTTTGGCGATAAGACCGGGAAAGTCGCCGATCCCGTCATTGTTGGAGTCGAAAAAAGACTTAACGTGAACCTGGTAGATCACCGCATCCTTGTACCAGAGAGGGTCCTTGATGAAGGTGGCTGCCTTGGGTTTCTTCGCCATTTGAAACTCCTGTTGAATTCGAAAAAGCCTCTGAGCCGATCACCTGCCTCAAACGCGATGATTACCGTGTAGGAGCGAGCTTGCTCGCGAAAGTTTTCAACGATAACGCGCCAAGCCTGATACACCGAGGCGTTCTCAGGTTTATCGCGAGCAAGCTCGCTCCTACAGGTCGTGCGTCTATGCGGTAATCCGCCAAATCCCGAACGGCTGATAGGCCGGGTCAATCCGCATGAACTGGTACTTGCCGTGCCAGGTCCAGCGGTGGCCGTTCATCAAGTCTTCGCCCTGGGTGCTGGCGTCGTCAGGCAAGCCCATTTCCCACAGCGGCAATTCGAAATTGGCTTCCTGGACGTTATGCGGATCAAGACTGACCGCCACCAGAATGAAGTTGCTGCCGTCCGCGCTGCGCTTGCCGAAATACAGAATGTTGTCGTTCCACGCGTTGTAGACCTTCAAGCCCAAATGCGTGTGCAGCGCCGGGTTCTGCCGGCGAATACGATTGAGCTGAGCGATCTCGGCAATGATGTTGCCTGGCGAGTTGAAGTCCCGAGGACGGATTTCATACTTTTCCGAGTTGAGGTATTCCTCTTTGCCCGGCACCGGCGCGGCCTCACACAGTTCGAAGCCTGAATACATGCCCCACAAACCGGAGCCCATGGTCGCGAGCGCTGCGCGGATCAAAAAACCCGCACGGCCGGACTCATGCAAAAACGCCGGGTTGATGTCCGGGGTGTTGACGAAGAAGTTCGGGCGGAAGCATTCGCGCCACGGTGACTCGTTGAGTTCGGTGAAATACGTCGCCAGTTCGTACTTGGTGTTGCGCCAAGTGAAGTAGGTGTAGCTCTGGGAATAACCGACCTTACCCAACCGCGCCATCATCGCCGGCGTGGTAAAGGCTTCGGCGAGGAAAATCACTTCGGGGTACAGCGCCCGCACATCCGCGATCAGCCACTGCCAGAAGGGCAGCGGTTTGGTGTGAGGATTGTCGACGCGAAACAGCTTCACGCCCTCCTCGACCCACCCCACCACAACGTCGCGCAATTCGACCCAAAGGCTGGGGATCGCTTCGACGGCGTAGAAATCGACGTTGACGATGTCCTGATACTTTTTCGGCGGATTCTCGGCGTATTTGATCGTGCCGTCCGGCCGCCAGTTGAACCAGCCAGGATGCTGCTTGAGCCACGGGTGATCCTGAGAACACTGGATCGCGAAATCGAGGGCGATTTCCAGGCCATGGTCCGCCGCCGCCGCCACCAACTTGCGAAAATCTTCGCGGGTCCCCAGTTCCGAGTGAATCGCTTCATGCCCTCCCTCTTCGCTGCCGATAGCGTACGGACTGCCCGGATCGTCCGGGCCGGCAGTGAGGGCGTTGTTCGGGCCTTTACGGTAGCTGCGACCAATCGGGTGGATCGGCGGGAAATAAAGGACATCAAACCCCATGTCCTGAATCATCGGCAGCCGCGAATGCACGTCGTTGAAGGTGCCATGGCGAGCCGCATCGTCAGTGATCGAACGCGGAAACAATTCATACCAACTGGCAAACTGCGCCAGTTCCCGTTCGACGTCCAGCGGATACTCGGGACTGAGACTCACGTAGGCACGGTGATCGGCCTGGGCCATCAGCTCGGCGCTTCGCGGGTGCATAAACAGCGCAACCTGCTCGGTTTCGAGCAGCCCAGCCAGTTCATTGCACAACGCCGCCAGATCCTCGCTCAGCGCGCCATCCGCTCGCTCGGCCGCCTGCTGCACCAGTGTTCGCCCTTCCTGCAGTTCAAGGCTGACCGGCACCCGGGCCGCGTGCTTTTTTTCCAGCTCATAACAAAAACTGGCGAACTGATCGATCCAGGCCTCAATGCAAAACACATAACGACCCTGGCGCACCACTCGGAACTGGCCCTGCCAGCCGTTATTGCCGAGGTCGCTCATGACCTCGCTCTGCCAGGTCTCATCGCCCTCGGCGCGCCAGCGGATGCGCACCGCCAGTTTGTCGTGACCATCGGCAAACACCTTGCTGGTCACCACCACGTCCTGACCGACCACGGCTTTCACGGCAAACTGCCCACCATCAAGGATCGGCTGGGTGTTTTCAATCACGATACGTGGCAGCAGCAACGCCTGCGACAGCGGCATATGAGGGTTGTAGTTCAGCTCTGTCGGTTTTTCAGCAGTCATCGAGCATCTCTCCTTTACGCCCAATGGACGCTCTTGTGTCTGATGTTCCGTGAAAAAACTCACTTAGGTTCCGAGCGGCAGGCAACGGTAAAAGTTCACGTGGATTTGCCTGAAGCCACCAAGGGAATCAATTCCTTCGCACAGTGGTCAACCAACTTAAGCACGACTTACGCCATGTGCCACCCGGAGGCTTCAACAATGAGTATTCCTATCCCGGCCGAAACACCGGATCCGAACATCGATCAACCCACCGTCCCGCCCACGGAGCCGCAACCGGTGCCGGAGCAAGACCCGCCTGGCACGACCGCGCCACCGCGCGAGGAACCGCCAAGCACGATGCCGCCGGTGATTGTGAATCCGTAAACAATGCTCCATCCGTGTGAAGATTCAATGTAGGAGCTGCCGAAGGCTGCGATCTTTTGATCTTGATCTCGGTGCTTCGTGGATCGTAAAGATCAAAAGATCGCAGCCTTCGGCAGCTCCTACAGGGGATGCTGTCCGTGAAAGGTTGCTGGAGGATGGACCGCGCCGACCATTAATCGGTTGCACCGAACGATGTCCGGCGGATGCGCCCTAACCCTATAGAACCCGCACAAAAAGGAAATCTCCATGACCGTGCGCATCGAAAACCAGGCCTGCTTTTTCATCACCGAGAACGGCGAAGAAATTCGCCTGTGCCCCGACGTGACCATCATCACCGACTCGGAAAAAGCCATGTCCGCGGTGGAGATCGACGGTCAGCGCTTTTACATTACCGAAGCAGAAGCCGACGCATTGACCGTAGCAGGCGCCGTCGACGGTCGTAAGCATTTGAAGGCCACGGACAGTGATTCGGTGATTTGACTGACCCGGATCAATAATGCTCGCGGATGCCTGACATAGGCACCCGCGTCCCGTTGTGGCAGGTGCATCAACTTGTCGCAGGCAGCGGATTAGCGCTCATCTGATCCGCTTTTTATTGCAATACCTGAGTCTGTTATGCAAACAGATCGGCGCTCATAGTGCTCTCGCCTGATGGAGGCTGATGAGCGAAAGACCATGAGCGATAGAATCCCCGTCCGAACCGTAGAAAGCCCCCCTTTAGTACAGAGCTATGAGCCTTCGCGCCCCAAGATAAAGGCCAAGTCCAGCGACAACCTGATCCACACCCGCAGTTTCACCGGTCTGTTCCGTACCTTGCGCATGAGCGGCGCGGGGTTTCTGTTTTTGCTGTTCTTCGGCACGGTGTGGTTGAACTGGGGCGGTCGCCAGGCCGTGCTCTGGGACCTTTCCGAAAGCAAATTCCACATCTTCGGCGCGACCTTCTGGCCGCAGGATTTCATTCTGCTGTCAGCGCTGTTGATCATTGCTGCGTTTGGCCTGTTTGCGATCACCGTGTTTGCCGGCAGAGTCTGGTGCGGTTACACCTGCCCGCAGAGTTCCTGGACCTGGATCTTTATGTGGTGCGAGAAAATCACCGAGGGCGAGCGCAACCAGCGCATCAAGCTGCAAGCGGCGCCCTGGGGTCTGAACAAATTGATGCGCCGCTCGGCCAAGCACACGCTGTGGCTGGCCATCAGCTTGCTGACTGGCCTGACCTTCGTCGGTTACTTCACCCCGATCAGGCCGCTGACCGAAGAGCTGCTGACCCTGCAAATGAGCGGTGTCAGCCTGTTCTGGGTGCTGTTCTTCACCGGCGCGACTTACATCAATGCTGGCTGGCTGCGTGAAGCGGTGTGCATGCACATGTGTCCGTATGCACGGTTCCAGAGCGTGATGTTCGACAAAGACACCCTGACCATTTCCTACGACGTCGCCCGCGGCGAAAACCGTGGTCCGCGTAAACGTGAGGTGAAGCCTGCCGAAGCCGGCCTCGGCGATTGCATCGACTGTCAGCTCTGCGTGCAGGTCTGCCCGACCGGCATCGACATCCGCGACGGTTTGCAGATGGAGTGCATCGGGTGTGCGGCGTGCATTGATGCCTGTGATTCGATCATGGACAAAATGGGCTATGCCCGAGGGCTGATCAGCTATACCTCGGAGCATGAGTTGCAGGGTGGCAAGACTCACCTGCTGCGCCCACGACTGATCGGCTACACCGCCATGCTGGTGCTGATGATCGGGGCGCTTGCCTTGGCGTTGGTGGAACGGCCGATGGTGTCGCTGGATGTGAGCAAGGACCGGGGGCTGTTCCGCGAGAACAGTCAGGGACAGATCGAAAACATCTACAGCCTGAAGGTCATCAACAAAACCCAGCAACGTCAGGATTACCGTCTGAGCCTGGTCGATGGCGACGGCTTCCAACTGCAAGGCAAGACTGAACTGAGTCTGGCACCCGGTGAAATTGTGGATGTGCCGGTGTCGGTGGCGATGACGACGGAGCGGCCGAGCAGTAGTTCGCAGACGATCAGCTTCAGGATTGTCGACAGTGATGAGCCGGGCATTTATAGCGTGGCCAAAAGCCGGTTTGTGGCGCCGATGAATCGTTGAGCCTTTAAGATGCAGAGCCTAAAAGATCGCAGCCTGCGGCAGCTCCTACATTGGATCGACGTGCCTCTGTAGGAGCTGCCGCAGGCTGCGATCTTGGCAATGTCAGTTGCAGCCATTTTTCAATAAATGACACCAATCCGGACCCCAGATGAAACGCTACGAAAAATTCGCCGACGACATCGCTGAACTGATCCGCTCCGGTGTCCTCGGCCCTGGCCAGCGCGTGCCTTCGGTGCGCTACGCCAGCCAGACCTACGGGGTCAGCCCGTCCACGGTGTTCCAGGCCTATTACCTGCTCGAGCGTCGCGGGCTGATCCGCGCCCGGCCGCGTTCCGGCTACTTCGTCAACGCTCATGCGCCGAGCCCGTTTTCAGAGCCGGTGATCAGCAGCCAGGTCAACGAATCCACCGAAGTCGACGTCAGCGAACTGGTGTTCTCGGTGCTCGACTCCATCAAGGACCCGAACACGGTCCCCTTCGGCTCAGCGTTCCCCAGCCCAACCCTGTTTCCCTTGCAGCGGCTGTCACGATCGTTGGCGAGCGCTTCCCGGGAGATGGACCCGCGCATGGTTGTCACCGACATGTCGCCGGGCAACCCGCAACTGCGTCGGCAAATCGCCCTGCGCTACATGGTCGGTGGCCTGATGCTGCCCATGGAAGAGCTGCTGATTACCAACGGCGCCCTCGAAGCCCTGAACCTGTGCCTGCAAGCGGTCACCGAGCCCGGCGACCTGGTGGCGATCGAAGCCCCGGCGTTCTACGCCTGCCTGCAAATACTGGAACGGCTGAAACTCAAAGCCGTGGAAATCCCCGTGCACCCGCGTGACGGCATTGACCTCGGCGTGCTCGCCCAGACCCTCGAACGCCACCCGATCAAGGCGTGCTGGTGCATGACCAGTTTCCAGAACCCCATGGGCGCGACCATGCCCGAGTCGAAGAAACAGGCACTGGTGGCGCTGCTACGCAGCCATCAAGTGCCGCTGATCGAAGACGACGTCTACGCCGAACTCTATTACGGCCAACACGCACCGAAACCGGCGAAAGCCTTCGACACCGAAGGGCTGGTGATGCATTGCGGTTCCTTCGCCAAAAGCCTCGCGCCCGGTTACCGCATCGGCTGGGTCGCTGCCGGTCGCTACGCGCAGAAGATCGAACGCCTGAAACTCATGACCTCGCTCTGCGCCTCGATGCCGGCCCAGGCCGCCATTGCGGATTACTTGCAGCACGGCGGCTATGATCGGCATCTGCGTAAATTGCGTTACGCACTGGAAGAACAGCAAAGCGCGATGCTCGCGGCCATCGCCCGCTACTTTCCGGCGCAGACGCGCGTGAGTCAGCCGGCCGGCGGCTATTTTTTGTGGCTGGAGTTGCCGCCACAGATGGATTCGTTGAAGTTGTTCCAGATGGCATTGGCGCAGGGGATCAGCATCGCGCCGGGGCCGATTTTTTCACCGACGCAGCGCTTCAGGAATTGTATTCGGTTGAATTATGGCAGTCCGTGGGATGAGGCTGCGGAGAAGGCGATGGAGACGTTGGGCAGGATTGTGCGGTCGTTCTGAAATTTTGTGGCGTTCCGACTGGCGCCTTCGCGAGCAAGCCCGCTCCCACAGGGGAATGCGATCAACTGTGGGAGCGGGCTTGCTCGCGAAGGGGCCATAACAGACAACGCAAATCTTGAGGACTAACGCCCACCACCCAGATCAACAAACGTACCCGTCGCATAAGAAGCCTTGTCCGACAACAACCACACAATCGCCTCCGCCACTTCATCCGGCCGGCCACCCCGGGCCATTGGAATCGCCGACTCTAGCTTGCTGACCCGATCCGGATCACCGCTCAACGCATGGAAGTCGGTGTAGATGTAACCCGGCCGCACGGCGTTGACGCGAATGCCTTCGCCGGCCAGTTCCTTGGACAGGCCGATGGTAAAGGTGTCGAGCGCACCTTTGGACGCGGCGTAGTCGACGTATTCACCGGGCGCGCCCAGGCGCGCGGCGACCGACGACACATTGACGATGCTACCGCCCTGCCCGCCATGCTTGGGCGACATGCGCAGGATCGCGTGCTTGGCGCAGAGGATCGGCGCCAGGACATTGGTTGTAAGGATTTTCAGAATGCGATATTCGGACATTTCGTCGACCCGCGACTTGTGCCCCACGGTGCCGGCGTTATTCACCAGTGCCGTGACCCGGCCGAGTTCAGTGTCCACACGATGGAACATACCGATCACTTCGTCTTCGATGCTGACGTCGGCACGTACCGCGATGGCATGGGCACCCAAGGCGCGGACTTGTTCCAGCACACGCTGCGCAGCCTGTTCATCAGCCAGATAGTTGATACAGATCCGATAGCCTTGTTCGGCGGCCAACAGGGCTGTGGCAGCGCCGATGCCGCGGCTGCCACCGGTGATGACGATGACTTTGTCCATGTGAGCGTTCCCCCATTCCAAGCGTAAGCTGTCGGGGCAAAGAATAACCGCCATTGCCGGTTTTTGCATGGACCGTAGCAGCTGCCGAGCTGCGCGAGGCTGCGTTCGGCGGCGTGAAATCGGACTGCGTGGTGTTTCAGGAGGATCTGGTACTCCAGTTTACGACGGCTGCGCCGCCGGACGCAGCCTCGCGCAGCTCGGCAGCTGCTACAGGAATCTTTAAGCCGTCACCAAACGTTCTGCACGAAGAATATCCACCATGAACCGGTCGGCCGGCAGTGGGTGGCCGAGCAGGTAGCCCTGCAACGAATCGCACCCGAGTTGGGTCAGGAAGTCCTGCTGAACGTCGGTTTCCACGCCTTCGGCGACAATTCGCAAACCTAACGCCTGGCCGAGGGCAACAATGGCGGAAACGATGGCGGCGTCATCGCTGTCACGTTCCAGATCGCGAACAAAACCCCGGTCTATTTTCAGCTCGTTGGCCGGCAGGCGCTTGAGGTACATCAAGCTCGAATAGCCGGTACCAAAGTCATCGATGGAAAGGTCAACGCCCATTTCCGACAGCTCCTGAAGCACCGTCATGCTCGCATCGGCATCACTCATGGCGGTGGTTTCGGTGATTTCAAGCGTCAGGCTGTTGGCTGGCAGATGATGAGTGGCCAGTGCCTTGGCAACGCTCTGGACCAAACCGATGTGGCAGAACTGCAAGGCCGAGAGGTTCACCGCGATGCGCCAGTCGGTATAGCCGAGTACATACCACTCACGCATCTGACGGCAGGCTTCGTTAAGCACCCACTCGCCAATCGGTATGATCAGCCCGGTTTTCTCTGCAAGTTCGATGAACTTGTCTGGCAGCAACATGCCTCGGGTTGGATGCTCCCAGCGCAGTAACGCCTCGGCGCCCACCGGCCGGCCGTTGCTGGCGTCGAACTTGGGCTGGTAATGGAGGCTGAACTGTTGTTGTTCGAGGGCAGCGCGCAAGTCTTGCAGCAATTGCAGTTGTTTGCGCGCGTTGCTGTTCATCGAAGCGTCAAAGAAGCTGTAACCGTTTTTGCCCGTGCCCTTGGCGTGATACATCGCCGCGTCGGCGTTCATTAGCAGTTCCTGGGCGGTTTGGCCATTGCCCGGATACAGCGCGATGCCCACGCTGGCAGATATCTGCAAGTCATGTTCGGCGACCTGGAACGAGCGCGCGATCAACCCGACCTGACGGGCCGCCAGGCTCAATGCGTCGTTCTGTTCGCCGAGTTGCACCAGCAGCACAAACTCATCGCCGCCGATTCGCGCAAGTGTGTCCTGGCTACGCAAATCTTCACGCAGTCGCAGGCCGACTTCGCGCAACAACTGATCGCCCATGTGATGACCGAAGGCGTCGTTGACCGGTTTGAAACCGTCCAGATCGATGAACATCAAGGCAAAACAGCCGCCCTGCTCCTGCACCCTCGACATCGCTTGATCGATGCGATCGGCCAGTAATACCCGATTCGGCAGGCCGGTCAGGGTGTCGTGCAAGGCCAGTTGGGTCAGCTCGCGATTGGCTTCAGTCAACGAATGGGCAAGGCTGGAGGTACGAGCTTCCAGACGCGCATCGAGAATCGAGGTCAGCAAGGCAATGCTCAACACCGCCAGTGTGGTGATCAGCACCAGGGTGTCCAGGCCCTTGCCGTTCAGGCCGTTGATGGCCGCACCACAGAAACTGCCGTCCGGGAAGCGGGCCGCCGCCATGGCGGTGTAGTGCATGCCGACGATGGCGAAGCCCATTACCACCGCCGCGCCGCCGCGGATCAGGCCGACATAAGGCGTGTGCTGACGCAACCGGAAAGCGATCCATAACGCCGCGCCCGACGCGCCGACCGCGATCAGCAGCGACGCACCGAACAGTGTCGGATCGTAATCGATGCCCGGTTGCATGCGCATGGCCGCCATGCCGGTGTAATGCATGGCACTGATACCGGCGCCCATGGTCAGCGCGCCGAACGCCAGTTGCCAGGCAGGCAGTCGTGGCTGACTGACCAGCCACAGGGCAAAGCCGCAGGACAGAATCGCGATCAGCAGCGACAGCACCGTGATGCTGAGGTCGTAACCAAGGTCGATGGGCAATTTGAACGCGAGCATGCCGATGAAATGCATGGACCACACGCCGACCCCCATCGCAAACGCACCGCCCGCCGTCCACAAATGCACCGCCCGCCCCTTGGCCGTGGCGATGCGCCCGGTCAGGTCGAGCGCGGTATAGGAGGCAAGAATCGCTACAAACAGCGAGATGACAACCAGCGTGGAGGAATAGCTACCGATGAGCATGGGACTTCTCGTAAACGCCCGCCGTACGGCTTCCAGGGGGGCAAATGCGGCGATTGTACTGATTGCGCAAAAGAACGCACTGACAAAATCATCAAAAGGCCATCAACCTGATGAAACACTTGTTTGATTGCCCATCGATCCCTGTAGGAGCTGCCGCAGGCTGCGATCTTTTGATCTTGATTCTCTGCGGCCCCAAAAAGATCGCAGCCTTCGGCAGCTCCTACAATGGGGCGGCGTCAGTTGTTACGGGTTTTCGCTCATCTGCAACGCCCCATCCCAACCACCACCCAATGCCGCAATCAATTGCACGCTGGCAATCAGGCGACTTTGCAGCAGGTCCAGCATGTTGCGTTCGTTGCTCAACGCCGTGGCCTGAACCACCACCACATCGAGATAAGCAATCAGTCCGGCCTTGTACTGGTTCTGGGTCAAACGCAAGGATTCACGTGCCGCATCCAGTGCCTGCTGGCGCACTTCGGATTCATTTTCCAGCACCTTGAGCTGGACCAGAAAATTCTCCACTTCACGGAAGCCGTCAAGCACGGTCTGGCGGTACTTGGCCACGGTTTCGTCGTAAGCCGCTTCGCTGCGGTCGACTTCCGCCGAACGCTGGCCGCCGTCGAACAGGGTCATGGCCAATTGCGGCCCTACCGACCAGAAGCGGTTCGGCAGACTGAACCAGTTGGCATACGTACTGCTGCTATAGCCACCGTTCAGGCTCAGCGTAAGATCCGGGTAGTAGGCAGCCTTGGCCACGCCGATATTGGCGTTGGCGGCCATCACCGAGCGCTCGGCGGAGGCGATGTCCGGGCGCCGTTCCAGCAGCTGCGAAGGCAGGCTCAGCGGAATCTGCGGTAACGCCGGGATGTCGCGGATTTCGGCCAGACGGAACTCGGCCGGAGCCAGCCCGATCAGAACGGCAATGGCGTTCTCGAACTGGGCACGCTGCCAGATCAGGTCAACCAGGTCAGCTTGAGTGCCTTTGAGCTGAGCCTGGGCCTGAGCCACCGCGTTTTTACCGGAGACACCGGCGCGGTACTGGTTTTCGGTCATGGTCAGTGAACGTTGATAGGCCTCGACCGTCGCCTCCAGCAGACGCTTCTGTTCATCGATGACCCGCAATTGCAGGTAGTTCTGCACCAGTTCCGATTGCTGGCTCAGACGCATCGCTGCCAGATCGGCAAAACTCGCCTCGGCGTTGGCGGTGTCGGCTTCGAGCCCTCGGCGCAATTTACCCCAGACATCGGCCTCCCAACTGACGCCGGCCTGCGCGGTGTAAGTGTTGCGAATGCCACTGGAAGAACTGGTCAGGCTTGAGTTGCTGCTACCGGTGCCCTGGCTGGAACGATTTTTCCCGGCCGTCAGGTCCACGGTCGGGAAAAATGCACCGCGGGCGCTGCGCACCAAGGCCTGGGCCTGGCGGTATTGCGCTTCGGACTGGGCGACCGTCTGGTTGGCGCTGTTGAGTTTCTCGATCAGGCCATTGAGTTGGTGATCGCCGTACAGCTCCCACCAGGCACCGCGTGCAAGGGAATCGCTCGGACTGGCCTGACGCCAACCTGCCGCTTCCTTGTATTGCGCCGGGGCGGCGGCTTGCGGGCGCTGATAGTCCGGGCCAACAGCGCACGCACTGAGCATCGCCACGCACAGCGCCAGGCTCAGCAAACGCGAACCCCGAGCCGCAGTCAACGGGGTGGCCAGATTGATAAGCGAACGGTCAGTCATAGCGGAGTTTCCAGAGCAGCATCGGTACGCACCCCACGCCATCTATTGAAGCGATGGCGCAGTTTGTCGAGATAGAGGTAAACCACCGGGGTGGTGTAAAGGGTCAGCACCTGGCTGAAGATCAGCCCGCCGATAATGGTCAGGCCCAGCGGTTGGCGCATTTCCGCGCCTTCGGCACGGCTAAGCAGCAACGGCACCGCGCCGAGGATCGCCGCCAATGTGGTCATCAGAATCGGTCGCAAACGTTGCAAACAAGCACTGCGAATCGACTCCAGCGGTGCCAGGCCTTGATGGCGTTCGAGTTGCAGCGCAAGGTCGATCATCAGGATCGCGTTCTTCTTCACTACGCCAATCAGCAAAAACAGCCCCAGCAATGAGATCAGGCTGAACTCGCCGCCCAACGCGTAGATCGACAGCAATGCGCCGACACCGGCCGACGGCAAGGTGGACAGAATCGTCAGCGGGTGAATGTAGCTTTCATACAGCACACCCAGCACCAGATACACCGCCACCAGCGCGCCGAGAATCATCCACGGCTGGCTCTTTTGAGTCGCGGCGAAGGCATCGGCGGTACCGGCCATTTTCACGATCACGTCTTCCGGCATGCCGAGCCGGGCAATCGCCCGCTCGATGGCGGCAGTGCCCTGCTCCACGGTCACGCCTTCGGCCATGTCGAAGGAAATGCTCTCGGAGGCAAACTGGCCTTCATGGCTGACGCGATCATCTTCCAGGCTGTTTTCGTAATGGGCGATGGTCGACAGCGGAATCCGTGCGCCAGCAGCGGTGATCACTTGAACCTGTTTAAGGGTGATCGGGTCCTGGGCGTATTTCGGGTTGACCTCCATCACCACCTGATACTGGTTAAGGCTGTCGTAAATCGTCGAAATCTGCCGTTGGCTGTACGCGTTGTTCAACACGGCAGTCACCATGTTCATGTCGACGCCCAGGCGTTTGGCCTGATCCCGATCGACGATCAGGGTCACCTGTGCCGCACCGCGTCCCTCGCGGGCATCGATCGCGGTCAGCTCCGGCAAGGCCTTGAGCGCGGTCACGACTTTCGGGTACCACTGGCGCAACTCGCCAAGGTCAGCGCTTTGCAGGATGTAGGAATACTGCGACGTGGTCTGCTCGCGACCGCCACCAAACTGCAGGTCCTGATCCGCCATCAACATCAGTTGCGCACCGGCGACCTTGGGCATTTCCTTACGCAGCCGCTCAATGACTTTCTGCGCAGACAGGTTGCGTTCCTTGATCGGCTTCAGACGCACCAGCATGAAGGCGTTGTTGGTGCCGTTGGTGCCACCGATGAAGCCGGCGACACTTTCCACTGCGTCGTCCTTGAGCACGGCACGGCGGAACGTTTCCATTTTCGGCTGCATCACGCTGAACGACAGGCCATCGTCGCCGCGCACGAACCCGATCAACTGACCGGTGTCCTGTTGAGGTAGAAATGTTTTAGGAACAACAACATACAAAAGAATATTAACGCCAATTGTCACGAACAGGCTGAGCAACGTCAGGCGCCGGTGGCGCAGCACCCAGTCGAGGCTGGTCGCGTATTTGCCCACCAGCCATTCGTTGGCTCGCTGACTCGCGCGTTGCAGGCGGTTTTCCTGACCCGGCGTATGCGGCTTGAGCCAGCGGGCGCAGAGCATCGGCGTCAACGTCAACGAGACCACCAGCGACACCACGATGGACGCGGCTAGCGTAATGGAGAATTCACGGAACAGGCTTTCGATGATCCCGCCCATAAACAGGATCGACAGGAACACCGCCACCAGCGAGACGTTCATCGACAGCAGCGTAAAGCCGACCTCCTGAGCCCCGAGGTACGCGGCCTTCATCGGCGGCAAGCCTTTGTCGATGTGCCGTGAAATGTTCTCCAGCACCACGATGGCGTCGTCCACCACCAACCCGGTGGCTAGAATCAGCGCCATCAGCGACAGGTTGTTCAGCGAGAAGCCGTAGAGGTACATCACCGCAAAGGTGCCCACCAGAGACACCGGCACCGCGAGGGTAGGAATCAGCGAGGCGCGGAAGTTACCGAGAAACAGGAACACCACCAGAATCACCAGCGTCACGGCAATCAGCAGCGTCATTTCCGCCTCGTGCAGCGTGGCCTTGATCACGGGCGAGCGGTCCATTGCCAGGTTCAGTTTGACGCTGGCCGGCAGCACGGCCTGCAATGCTGGCAATTGGGCCTTGATCTCGTTGACCGTCTCGATGATGTTGGCGCCGGCCTGACGGTTGATCACCAGCAACACCGCCGCGTCATCGTTGAAGAAGCCGCTGTTGTAGCGGTCCTCAACGCCGTCACTGACCTTGGCCACATCCTTCAACCGCAGCGCCGCGCCACCGTTGTAATGAATGATCAGCGACTCGTAATCCTTGGCTTTTTCCAGTTGATCATTGGCCTGAACCTGCCACAAACGCTGGTCGTCTTCGACCGAACCCTTGGGCCGACGCACGTTGGCATTGGCAATGGTGTTGCGTACATCGTCCAGCGCCACGCCGTACTGGCTGAGCGCCTGCGGTTCGAGCTCAATACGCACCGCCGGCAAGGAGCTGCCGCCGATCTGCACTTCACCGACGCCCTGCACCTGGGACAGGCTCTGGGACAGGATCGTCGAGGCCAAATCGTAGAGCTGGCCCTTTTCCAGCACATCGGACGTCAGCGACAGCACCATGATCGGCGCCTGGGACGGGTTGACCTTCTTGTAGGTCGGCATGCTGCGCATCCCGCTCGGCAGCAGGTTGCGCGAGGCGTTGATCGCCGCCTGCACTTCCCGCGCCGCGCCATTGATGTCGCGGTCGAGGTCGAACTGCAAAATCACCCGGGTCGAGCCCTGGCTGGACCGGCTGCTCATGGTGTTAACCCCGGCGATGGCGCCGAAGGATCGCTCCAGCGGTGTCGCCACTGTCGAGGCCATCACCTCGGGGCTGGCGCCGGGCAGACTGGCCTGAACCACGATCACCGGGAAGTCCATTTGTGGCAGCGGCGACACTGGCAGCAGGCCGAAGCTCACGCCGCCCAGCAGCATGATCGCCAGGCTCAGCAACATCGTCGCGACCGGGCGTTTGATGAAAGGTCCGGAGAGGTTCATGGCTGCTCTACCGCTTCCACGGACTCAGACTTGCGGCCCCAGCGCCGGCCGAGGCGGTCGAAATACAGATAGATCACGGGCGTGGTGAACAGCGTCAGCACCTGACTGACCAACAAACCGCCGACCATCACCAGACCCAGCGGCTGGCGCAGTTCCGCACCGGACCCGGTCGCCAGCATCAACGGCACCGCACCAAACAATGCCGCCAGCGTGGTCATCAGGATCGGCCGGAAACGCAACAGCGCCGCCTGATAGATCGCCGTCTCCGGGTCGATGCCCTGATTGCGCTCAGCGTCGAGGGCGAAGTCGATCATCATGATCGCGTTTTTCTTCACGATACCGATCAACAAGATGATGCCGATGATCGCGATCATCCCCAGGTCATTGCCGCTCAACAGCAACGCCAGCAAGGCGCCAACCGCTGCCGAGGGCAAGGTCGAGAGAATGGTGATCGGGTGGATGTAGCTCTCGTAGAGCACGCCCAGCACGATGTACATGGTCACCACCGCCGCCAGAATCAGCAGCAAGGTACTCGACAGCGACGCCTGGAACGCTTCGGCCGCCCCCTGGAACTGGGTCTGCACGCCAATCGGCATGCCGATGTCCTTCTGCACCTGATCGATGATCTCGACCGCCTGCCCCAGCGCCACGCCGGGGGCGAGATTGAACGACATCATCACGGCCGGGAACTGGCCAATGTGCGTAATCGCCAATTGCGCCTGACGCTCCTCGACGTGCGCCAGGCTCGACAGGCGAACCTGCCCGCCATCGGTGGTCTTGACGTGGATCTGGTTCAGCGCACCGGGGCCGATTTTCTCGCCGGACTGCGATTGCAGGACCACGCGGTACTGGCTGGCCTGGGTGTAGATGGTGGAAATCTGCCGCTGACCGAAGGCGTCGTACAGCGCATCGGTGATGTTCGATACCGACACGCCGACCCGCGACGCCGCATCGCGGTCGATCACCAGGTAGACCTGCAGACCCTTGTCCTGCAAATCGCTGGCGACGTCGGTCAGCTCAGGCCGCTGGGCCAATGCCTCCACCAAACGACCGCTCCACAGGTTCAACAATTCCGAGTCCGGCGATGACATGCTGAACTGGTACTGCGTGCGGCTGACCCGATCTTCGATGGTCAGGTCCTGCACCGGCTGCATGAACAGGCGGATGCCGACCAGTTTGTCGAGTTCCGGTTGCAGGCGGGCAATCACTGCGGTCGCGCTTAAGTCGCGGGCGCTGTGGGACTTGAGGTTGATCAGCAAGCGGCCACTGTTGAGCGTCGAGTTGTCGCCGTCGACGCCGATGTAGGACGACAGGCTTTCAACGGCCGGATCAGCGAGGATTACCTTGGCCAGTGCTTGCTGACGCTCGCTCATCGCTGCAAAGGAAATCGACTGCGGCGCTTCGGAAATGCCCTGAATCACGCCGGTGTCCTGCACGGGGAAGAAGCCCTTGGGCACGACCGTGTAAAGGAACACGGTCAGTGCCAGGGTGCCGACGGCCACCAGCAAAGTCAGCGGTTGACGCTTGAGAACCCACTTTAACTTGCGCCCGTAAGCCGCGATCATCCAATCAATTGCAGCACCACTTGCGCGGTAAAAACGGCCCTGTTCTTCTTCCTTGGGTTCTCGCTTGAGCAAACGCGCGCACATCATCGGCGTCAGGGTCAGGGACACCACCAGGGAAATCAGGATCGCAACCGCCAGGGTGATGGCAAATTCGCGGAACAGGCGCCCTACCACGTCGGCCATGAACAGCAGCGGTATCAGTACCGCAATCAGCGACAGGGTCAGGGAAATCAGGGTAAAACCGATCTGCTTGGCGCCCTTGAGCGCCGCGTTCAAGGGGCTGTCGCCCTCTTCGATGAATCGCGAAATGTTCTCCAGCATCACGATCGCATCGTCCACCACGAAACCGGTGGCGATGGTCAGGGCCATCAAGGTCAGGTTGTTGACCGAGAAACCCGCGAGGTACATCACGCCGAAGGTGCCAATCAGCGACAACGGCACGGCCACCGACGGGATGATCGTGGCGCTGGCCCGCCGCAGGAACAGGAACGTGACCATCACCACCAATGCGATGGCGATAAGCAATTCGTGTTGCACGTCGGTGACCGAGGCACGAATGGTCTGGGTCCGGTCGGTGAGGACCGTGACGTCGAGGCCGGCCGGCAGGTTGTCGGTGATGCTCGGCAGCAAGGCCTTGATCCGGTCGACCACCTCGATAACGTTGGCGCCGGGCTGACGCTGAATGTTCAGCAGCACAGCCTGGTTTTCGTTGGCCCAGGCCGCCAGGCGTTCGTTCTCGGCACCGTCGACTATCTCTGCCACATCCTTGAGTCGTAATGGCGCGCCCTTGGCGTAGGCGAGGATCAGGTTGGCGTAGTCCTGGGGCGAGGTCAGCTGGTCGTTGGCATCCAGCATCGAGACCCGGGTCGGGCCATCAAAGTTGCCTTTGGGCTGGTTGACGTTGGACGCACCAATCAAGGTGCGCACATCCGACAAGTTCAGGCCGTTGGCCGCGAGGGCTTCGGGGTTGACCTTGATTCGCACGGCCTGACGTTGCCCGCCGGCGATGCTGACCATGCCGACGCCGCTGATCTGGGCGATTTTTTGCGCCATGCGGGTGTCGACCAAATCGTTGAGTTTGGGCAGCAGCATGGTCTTGGACGTAATGGCAAGGGTCAGCACCGGGGTGTCCGCCGGGTTGACCTTGTTGTACACCGGCGGCGCTGGGAGGTCCTTGGGCAACAAATTGGTCGCGGCGTTGATCGCGGCTTGCACCTGCTGCTCGGCGACGTCCATGTTGATGTCAAGGCTGAAACGCAGGGTCAGCACCGAAGCGCCGCCCGAACTGGTCGAGGCCATTTGAGTCAGGCCGGGCATCTGCCCGAACTGCCGCTCAAGGGGGGCGGTCACGGCACTGGTCATCACATCCGGGCTGGCGCCGGGATAGAGCGTCATGACGCGGATGGTCGGGTAGTCGACCTGAGGCAACGCCGACACGGGTAGCAGGCGATAAGCGATGATGCCGGCCAGCACAATGGCCAGCATGCTCAGGGTGGTGGCAACCGGGCGAAGGATGAACAGCCGCGAGATGTTCATGCGCCGCCCTTTTTCGCCTTGTCGGTGGTCGCTGGCTCAGTCCCGCTGGCTGCCGACTTGCCCTGCAGGTGGCCGGTCGGGGTCGTCGGTACGTCCTTGGTGTCGTTGACCACTTCGACGTCGCTGCCTTCTTTCAGGCGGTCAGTGCCTTCCAGGACTACCCGGTCACCGGGGGCCAGGCCTTCAACAATCACCGTGTTATTGCCGTCACTGGCGCCGACTTTCAACTGACGGATCGTGACCTTCTTGTCACCGTCCAGCGCATAGACGAAGGTACCGTTGGTGCCGAACTGGATCGCTGCCGAGGGCGCAAGCACGACGTTTTTGAGGGTGTCGGCCAGCAGGTGGACGTTAACGAATTGATTAGGGAACAACGACTGATCGCGGTTTTCGTAACGCGCCTTGAATTTCAGCGTGCCCGTGGTGACGTCGATCTGGTTATCCAGGCTCTGCAATACGCCGGTCGCTTGCAATTTCATGTCGCCGCGATCCCAGGCTTCCACCGGCAGCTTTGCGCCGGAGCGATAACGGGCCAGCACGGTTTCCAGGCTGTTTTCCGGCAAGGTGAACGCCACGCTGATTGGCTGGGTCTGGGTGATGATCACCAGCGCGGTCGTGTCGTTGGCCGCCACCAGGTTGCCAACGTCCAGCTGACGCAGGCCCACACGTCCGGAAATCGGTGCGCGGATCTGGGTGAATTCGAGATTGAGCTTGGCGTCGTTGACCGCTGCCTGATTGGTCTTGACCGTGCCCTGATATTGGCCCACCAGTGCTTCGGCGGTGTCCAGGGTCTGCTTGGCGATACTGTCTTCGCGATACAGGCCGCGATAACGCTCGACATCGACCTGCGCGTTTTTCAATTGCGCCTGATTCTGCAACAACGTGCCTTCGGCTTGAAGCAAGGCGTTCTGGTAAGGACGTGGGTCGATTTCAGCCAGCAAGTCGCCCGCCTTGACCATTTGTCCTTCTTCGAAGGAGATCTTCATCAATTCGCCGCCAACACGGCTGCGCACATTGATGGTATTCAGCGCCGTGACGGTGCCCAGCGCCTTGTAGTACAGCGCAAAGTCGCCTTTGATCGCGGGTGCCACACGCACCGGGACCGGCCCGGTCGCCCCGCCGAACCCCGGACGCATTCCCCCCGCCCTGCCGGTGTGTCCGGCGACGGCTTTTTGCCCTGTACCCTCTTTATGGCTGCTGCCTGCGGGCCAGAATTTCCAGCACAGACCTGCGATGACCAACAGGACAAGCAGGCCAAACAGCCAGCGACGGGGATTACGGGAAGCGGAGGATTGCATTGAATGATCAACCATTGGGCGCGTGGGCTACTTTTACATGAGGCTGAACGATAAGCACTGGCGGCTCTTAAGCAAAGCGCCTTTACCGGCAATTTACCTTCGGCTTACGTAACAGGATGTTTATCCAAGACACTGAATCACAAATGAAAACGGCCTGGACAGGGCCAGGCCGTTAACAATTGTAAAACTGCGCTTATTTCAGAACGGAGAGCGCGGCTTCGTAGTTGGGTTCTTGACCGATTTCGCTGACCAGTTCGCTGTGCAGCACAGTGTCGTTTTCGTCCAGTACCACAACAGCACGGGCGGTCAGGCCTTTGAGCGGACCATCGGCAATCGCCACGCCGTAGTTTTCGATGAACTCGGCACCGCGCAGGGTCGACAGGTTCTGTACGTTTTCCAGACCCTCAGCGCCGCAGAAACGGGCTTGAGCAAACGGCAGGTCAGCGGAAATGCACAGCACCACGGTGTTGGCGACGTCGTTGGCTTGCGCGTTGAACTTGCGAACCGACGTGGCGCAGGTCGGGGTGTCGATGCTCGGGAAAATGTTCAGCACTTTGCGCTTGCCGGCGAAGTTTGCCAGGGTCACGTCGGACAGATTGCCAGCAACCAGGGAAAAGGCTGGAGCCTTGGAACCGGTTTTTGGCAGTTGGCCGTTGACTTGAACCGGGGTGCCTTTAAGAGTGACTTGAGCCATGAACGGAGTCCTTCTGAACGTTGATGTAGAGAATTTTGACGAGGCCGAAGTTAACCACGAAATGGCCCGACGACCTATGCTCAGATACAAATTGTGAAGTCTCGCCGCATAAACTGGATACAACCCCGACTGCCAACACAAAACCCGGTAGGAGCTGCCGCAGGCTGCGATCTTTTGATCTTCAGTGCCCTCAGGGCTAAAAATCAAAAGATCGCAGCCTGCGGCAGCTCCTACAGGAGTACGGGGTTGCAGAAAATTTTAGCTAACTTTCGTTATCCGCACTGTCGATTCAGGCAGCGGTCATTCGACTAGACAGTGAATCATTCAAATCCAGCGGAGAAGCAACCATGCGATTCATGATCATCATCAAAGCCAGCCAGGACTCCGAGGCCGGTGTAATGCCCAGCGAGGAACTGCTGACCGCAATGGGCAATTACAACGAAGAACTGGCCAAGGCCGGCATCCTTCTCGCGGGCGAAGGCCTGCACCCCAGCAGCAAAGGCGCCCGCGTGCGTTTCTCCGGCGACAAACGCTCGGTGACCGACGGCCCTTTCGCCGAAACCAAGGAACTGATCGCCGGCTTTTGGCTGTGGCAGGTGAAGTCGAAAGAGGAAGCCATTGAGTGGGTCAAGCGCTGTCCCAACCCGATGCCCGGCACCGAGCCTGAGATCGAAATTCGCCAAGTGTTTGAGATGGAAGATTTCGGTGCCGAGTTCACGCCGGAACTTCGGGAGCAGGAAGAACGAGTGTTCGGGCAAGGGAAAAAGTGTTGAGTATCTAAGTCCTGCGCGGGCACCCCGCTCCTACACTGATTTTCTGTGGGCACAAAATGCGTGTACGGCAACAATCAAATGTGGGAGCGAGCCTGCTCGCGAATGCGTAATGACCGACGACATCTTCTCGACAGGAAAACAGATATCGCGTGCAACCCATTAATCTTAATTAACTTTTCAGTACACAAAAAATAACGAGAACCTGCACACAAAACGAAAGAATTAGTGCCTTCGACTGGCTAACCCGTGGCTAGCTGCTAGCTTCAACAGATGCGTCCTACAGGCTTGATACAAAAGCGATTACGCAGTAACGGCCAAAGATAAGAGCCGAATCGTCCAATGAGTCACCAAGGAACCGGGGAATCATGTCGAGTAAAATGGGGATGCACGCCTGTCTGTTGGCGACTATTATTGCGCCTGTGTTTTGCGCGCAAGCCGATAACGCCGAGACCGCCAACAAAAGCAACAACCCGCTGAACGTAGCCCCTGGTGCCAACCTTCAGGACTACTACACGCCGAAACTGTTCGATTCCAACGCCCATACCAATGATGCCCTGTTGCGCGGCACCCTGCCGATAGCCCCCAACGATTTCATCGGCGTCCCGCAATTACTGCGCGCCACCCTGCCGATCAGCACTCGCCCCGACCCACACAACGGTTACAGCACCGGCATCGGCGATCTGAACCTGTTCGATATTTTCCTGGTCAAGACTGACGGCGTTCAGCTGGGTATCGGGCCACAAATCACCGCGCCCACCGCCGAGCAGGACGAGCTGGGCACCGGCAAGTGGCAGGCAGGCCTGTCAGCAGTTGCCATCGACTCGTCGCCTCGCGGCCTGCTGGGCGCCCTGGTCCAGTACCAGAGCTCGTTCGCGGGAGACCATGATCGCGCTCACGTCGAATCCGCGACCCTGCAGCCTTTCATCATTCATAACCTGGCCGAAGGCTGGTACCTGCGCTCGACGGGCACCTGGACCTTCGACCTGAAGAACGACACCCACTACATCCCACTCGGTTTGGGTGGTGGCAAAGTCTGGAAATCCGGTTCCAATATCCTCAACGCCTTCATCGAACCGCAGTGGACCGTCGAGCACAAAGGCGATGCGCAGCCGCAGTTCACGCTGTTCGCCGGCATCAACTTCACCTTCGGTAAATAAGGAGCTTTTTATGCACGGTGCAATTCGCGCAGCTGGCTTCAGCCTGATGACGATGTTTGTCAGCTGTGGCGTCGGTGCTCAGGACCTCGATACCCGGATCGGCAAGATCGCGATGGAAAGCGAACTACCGGCCCATGAGTCGATTGCCAAGCTCCACGCCCAATGGCAGGAAGCGCTCCGCGACAAGCCAGGTGGCGATGGGCTTGCCCCGTGAAGTACCCCAGGATCAGGCACACCGCAGGCACTACTTGAAAAGGATTCGACATGTTGTTTGAAAAAACGCCACGCCTGATGCTCACCGCACTCTCGCTCGCCCTGAGCACCAGCGCCTGGGCCAATTTCACCGCCACCCCGGAAGAAGCCCGGGGTATCGCCAAGGAAGCCTACCTGTATGGCTTCCCGGTGGTGGAGATGTACAAGACCCTCTACACCCAGGCCGTGGACAAGAAGAGCCCGAACTTCAAGGCGCCGTTCAACCAGATCGGCAACACCGCCAAGGCGTTTACCGCCAAGGACACCGCGTTTGTCACACCGAACGCCGACACGCCCTACTCATTTGTGTGGATGGACCTGCGCGCCGAACCGATTGTGCTGACACTGCCGCCCATCGAAGAACACCGCTACTACTCGGTGCAATTGATCGATGCCTATACGCAGAACTTTGCCTATCTGGGCACCCGCAGTACCGGCAACAACGGCGGCCATTTCATGATCGCCGGGCCGAATTGGCAGGGTCAGCAACCGGTTGAAATGGACCGCTTGCTGCGCAGCGAAAGCAACATCGCCTACGCGCTGTATCGCACGCAGCTGTTCGATGAAAAAGACCTGGCCAAGGTTCAGCAGATCCAAAAAGGCTACAAAGTCGAAACGCTGAGCCACTACGTCAAACAGAAGGCCCCGCCGGCGGCGCCGAAGATCGACTGGCCAAAACCCACGCCGACCATGAGCGAAACCCCGGATCTGTTTCGCTACCTGAACTTCATGTTGTCGTTCGCCCCGGCGCAGGACGCTGAAAAGGACCTGCTCGGGCGCTTCGCCAAAATCGGCATTGAAGCCGGCAAGCCGTTCAAACTCAGCGAACTCACGGCCGAGCAGCGCAAGGCCCTGGAAGACGGTATCAGCGATGCCAAAGCCGAATTCGCCCAGTTCAAAAAAGACAAAGTCGATAGCCACCAGGTCACCAGCGGTGACTTCTTTGGTACGCGCGACCACCTCAACGGCAACTACTTGTATCGCTACGCCGGCGCCAACATGGGGATCTTTGGCAACTCCGCCGAAGAAGCGAATTACATTGGCTACTTCGTTGACAAGAATGGCCAACCGGTCGACGCCTCGAAAAACGATTACACCCTGCATTTTGACAAGGGCGCCCTGCCCCCGGCTGACGCGTTCTGGTCGCTGACGATGTACGACGGCAAGAACAAGTTGCTGGTGGCCAATCCGCTCAATCGCTACCTGATCAACTCGCGGATGTTGCCAAACCTCAAGTTCGATGCAGACGGCGGCCTGACGCTGTACGTACAGCACAAGGCACCGGCGAAGGACTTGCAGAGCAATTGGCTGCCGGCACCGAACGGTCCGTTCTATGGCGTTCTGCGCTTGTACCTGCCAAAACCGGAAGTCACCAACGGCCAATGGCAAATGCCGTTGCTGACCCCCGTCAACCCACAAAAACAGTAAGCGGAATCAGTCATGGTCAAGCCTTTTGCAGTACGTCCTTTACTGGCCCTGTGTGTGATCGGGGCAAGCCCCTTGGTGCTCGCAACCGAGGGTGGCGTCGGCCGGCCAATCACCGGCCAGCAAGTGTTTTCCAATGCCGGGATCGTGCCGCCGGAACCTGGCTGGGTCACGTCCTTCACCAGCATCTGGTATGACGGCAGTCTCAAGGGCAGCAAGGGCGCGCCAATTTCCGGTGACATCGGAATGGATCTGGACATGAAAGTCTCTTACACCATGGCCAACTTCACCCATGTCTGGGATACGGGCAAGGGTCGCTGGAACTATGCATCGGCCATCGGCGTGCCGGTGCAGTACACCGATGTGTCCATCAACATTACCGGCCCTCGCGGTCGGACCCTCGGCACCGAAGACACCGGCACGCAGTTTGCCGACATGCTGGTGACGCCGATTGCCGCTGGCTACCACTTCGATGAAGTGAACCACATCTCGTTCTCCCTGCCGATCTACGTGCCAACCGGCGCGTATAACGAAAATCGTCTGGCCAATCCGGGGCAGAACACCTACACCTTCATGCCAACCGTTGCCTTCACCCACCTGGACGGCAAAGGGGGCGAATTCACGCTATCGAGCGGGCTGGAGTTCTACACCGAAAACGACGCTACGGATTACCGTAACGGCGACATCTTCACCCTCGATGCCCTCTGGACCCACGGTTTCGGCAACGGTTGGAGCGCCGGCCTTGTCGGCGGTTATGTCCAGCAGATTACCGACGACAAAGGTGATACCGCTGACACGCTCAATGGCTTTCGTGGCCGTTCTGTGGGTGCCGGTCCGTTCGTTGGCTGGGCCGGTAAGTTCAACGATGCCCAGGCCAGCGTCAACGCGCGTTGGGTGCCCGAGTTCGACACCAAGGACCGGCCTGAAGGCAACGGTATTGCGGTTAACCTCACGTTAGCGTTTTTCTAGGGGGTGACCAGGGATGGCCATCAGTTCCAGATTGTCCTTATGCAGCGTGTTGTTCAGCGGGTTCGCCTGCGCCAGCGGCGACTTGCCCGCGCTCGGCAGCACCCCGGCGCAACCGCTCGTTAAGGGTGATCCCGAGACGTGCCATCAACTGCAACAGGATTTCGACATCGACCTGAAAAAGGTCGTGGCCGCTGGCTGCGAACCCTCCACGGAACAGATTGCCAAGCTGATGGACAATCCGGTCGGCAATTTGGTGCTGCTGTTCAACCAGTTCGACTACACCGCGCTCAAAGGCCCGAACAGCAACGGCACACGCATGCTGGGCAAATACAGTTTCATGCCGACCTTCCCGATTTCCGTCAGCGAAGACTGGAACCTGATCAACCGCCTGCCCGTCAGCTACGTCAGCGCCCCGGTCAATCACCGGGCCGGCAACCTGATCGGGATGGGCCCCAACGAGATCTTGAGCGACCGTGGCGACTTTGCGTCGGTGGTCCAGGACCCGTTCGACCGCACCAGCGGTTTCGGTGACCTGGCCTACGTCGGGGTGTTCTCGCCCAAGGAACCGGTTCGCTTCGCCGGAGGCGGCAAGTTGGTCTGGGGCTTCGGCCCGACGGCGATGTTTCCCACCGCGGAAGAAGACGTGTTGGGCACCGGGAAATACGCCCTCGGCCCAGCGTTCGTCGCCGCCTATCTGGGCGAAGACTGGACCCTTGGCGTGTTCCCGCAACACTGGTGGTCGGTGGCGGGCGACAGCAAGCGCAAGGACGTGAGCCTGACCAACATTCAGTACTTTATCCAGCGCAGCATTCCCGGCCCGGAGCAATGGCGGGTCGGCATGACGCCGAACGTCACTGTCAACTGGAAGGCTGAAAGCGGCAACAAGGTCACGTTCCCGATCGGCCTCGGTGCCGGACGGATCTTTAACTTCGGCAAGCTCCCAGTACGGATTTCCGGGGAGATTCAGTATTCGGCGATTCATCCGGACGACCTGATCAGCAGCCGCTGGAATTTCCGCTTGTCGTTCGTTCCAGTCATTCCGACCTTTATGTTCTGAGCAAGGTGTTGCCCATGACCGCACTTAATGACCTCAACGCCCTGCAAGCCAGCATCGCCGAAGCCGTACTCGGCCAGGATCAGGTTATCCGGCAGATTGTCCTTGGCCTGCTGGCCAACGGGCATTTGCTGCTGGAGAGCCTGCCGGGACTGGCCAAGACTCGCACGGTGAAAGCGCTGGCCAAGCACCTGGACGCGAAGATGAGCCGTATCCAGTTCACGCCCGACCTGCTGCCTTCGGACATCACCGGCGCCGAGGTGCTGCATCAAATCGATGGCAAAAACGAGATTCAGTTCCAGCCCGGCCCGCTGTTCGGCAATCTGATTCTGGCCGACGAAATCAACCGTGCACCCGCCAAGGTACAGGCCGCGTTGCTCGAAGCGATGGAAGAACGGCAAATCACCGTGGCCGGCAACAGCCATGTACTGCCCGAGCTGTTCATCGTATTGGCGACACAGAACCCGATTGAACAGGAAGGCACTTATCCGCTGCCGGAAGCGCAGATGGACCGGTTCCTGATGAAAGTCTTGCTGGATTACCCGAGCGCAGAAAACGAGAGCCAGGTGCTGCGGCTATTGCGCGAAGAAGAACAGGCGCTCGGCGCTAAAACCGCTGCGGTGCAAGGTTTCGCGCTGTCCCAGGAGGTGATTTTCGCGGCGCGCCGTGAAGTCAGCGCCGTGCACGTGTCCTCGGCCATCGACCGCTACCTGATCGACCTGATTAACGCCACCCGCCACCCAGCCAATTACGACGCCGACCTCGGTCGCTGGATCGCCATCGGCGCCAGTCCACGCGGCGGCATCGGCCTGGACCGTTGCGCCCGCGCCGATGCCTGGCTGCAAGGGCAGGATTTTGTGTCGCCGGACAACGTGCGCGCGGTGGTGCATCCGGTGCTGCGTCACCGCTTGCAGCTGAGCTACGACGCGGTCGCCGACGGCGTGACGGCCGATCAGGTGCTTGACCGTCTGCTCGACAAGGTAGCAATCCCCGCATGATGACCGACGGTCTGGTGTACGTCTCTCTGGCGCAATTGATGGCGCTGGAGTTCAAGGCCCGTGACCTGAGCTTTCTGGCCCGCCAGCCGCAAGGCAGCATCCTCGCCGGCAACCATGCTTCGCGGCTGCGTGGCCGGGGCTTGAATTTCGATGAGCTGCGCCGCTATCAGCCGGGCGACGACTTGCGCCACCTGGACTGGCGCGCCTCGCTGCGCACCGGTAAACCGGTGGTTCGCACCTTCACCGAAGAGCGCGATCGTCCGGCGTTGATTCTGGTGGATCAACGCATGTCGATGTTCTTTGGCTCGCAACGCAGTTTTAAATCCGCCATTGCGGCTGAACTCGGTGCCTTGGCAGCATGGATTGTGTTCAACGCGGGCGATCGAGTCGGTGGGCTGGTGTTCAACGATTCACGTATCGACGCGATTGCCCCATTGCGCAGTCGCAAACGGATTGAAGCGCTGTGCAGCCGTATCGCTGAGCAGAATCAGGCGCTGAACGCAGCGAACCCGGACGCCGAGGGCGAAGATCAACTCGACAAAGTCTTGCAGCATTGCCTGGCGGTGGCGGGCCACGATCACCTGGTCTGCATCGTCAGCGACTTTGCCGGCGCCGGCGAGCGCACCTTGCAGTTGATGCGGCAATTGGCGACGCACAACGACGTCATCGCCATGCAGGTCTATGACCCGTTGGCGCTGAACCTGCCGAAGAACGGCCGCTTACTTGTCACCCAAGGCCAGTTGCAGGTGGAATTGGCCGTGGAGCAGCGCAGCGTTCACCAGCCACTTGGCGATTTTCTCAGCGGCCGGCTGAAGGACGTGGCGACGCTGCTGCGGCGCAGTCAGGTGCCGCTGATGATGTTCAGCACCGCGACCGATGCCCAGGAACAATTGCGGGCGGAGCTGGGCAAGCTCGGTGGAGGTCGGCGATGAACCCGAACATTCCGAGCATCGATCAACTCAAGGAAATAGCCCTGCCCGCACCGGTCAGCTATGCGCCGCAGACGTGGGGTTGGTGGGTGCTACTGGCGGTGCTGGTTGGCGTGGTGTTGTGGGTGGGGGCACGGCGCTACTGGCAATGGCGGCGGGATCGTTATCGACGCGAGGCGTTGGTGCGGTTGGAACAGTTGCAAAAACGCAGTGACGAGTTGAACGCATTGCGCGAATTGCCTGAGCTGCTCAAGCGCGTAGCCCTGTCGATGCCATCCCTGAATTGGAATACAAACAATGTGGGAGCGGGCTTGCTCGCGAAAGCGGTGGGTCAGTCGACATCAATGTTGAATGGACGTCCGTCTTCGCGAGCAAGCCCGCTCCCACAGGGGGGAGTTGGTGCATTGGGGGGTGAGGAGTGGCAGGCGTTTCTGGTGCGGCATTGCTCACAGCCCTTGCCTGCCGATTTCAGTCAGCAACTGGCGCAACTGGCCTACGCGCCGGATGCAACGTTGCGAGCCCTGCCAAGCGATAAACGCCAAGCGCTTTTCGCTACCTGCAAATGCTGGGTGGAGCGTCACCATGTGGCAGCTTGATTACCCGTGGCTGTTACTGTTGCTGCCGTTGCCCTGGTTGGGCTATCGCTACCTGCCCGATTACCGTGAGGCTCGCAGCGCCGTGCGTGTGCCGTTTTTCGGGGCCATGAGCCGCGCGGTCGGCCAGACCCCGAGCCAGGCCGGTACTCGCAGCAATCACTGGCAGCTGCTGCTCAATCTGCTGGTTTGGGCACTGTTGCTGTTGGCGGCGGCCCGACCGGTGCTCGTGGAAAAACCCATCGAACACCAGCAACCGGTGCGCGACCTGATGCTGGCCATCGACATTTCCCAATCGATGGAAACCACCGATTTCACCGACGCCAACGGTCAAAAGATCAATCGTCTGGCCGCGGTCAAGGACGTGGTCCACGGCTTTATCGACAAACGCAAAGATGATCGCCTGGGCCTGATCGTATTCGGCAGCGGCGCTTATCCGCAGGCGCCGTTGACGCTGGATCACGCCAGCCTGTCGCTGTTGCTCGATGACACCGGCATCGGCATGGCCGGCCCCAATACCGCCATCGGTGACGCCATCGGGCTAAGCCTGAAACTGCTCGACCAGGCTCACGAACGGGAAAAAGTCCTGATCCTGCTCACCGACGGCAACGACACCAGCAGCGCCATCACCCCGGATCACTCGGCGTCCATGGCCGCTGCCAAAGGCGTGGTGATTCACACCATCGGTATCGGTGACCCGACGGCGCAAGGGGAAGCCAGGGTCAACCTGCAAGGCTTGCAGCAGATTGCCGAAGCCACCGGCGGCAAGTTCTTCCGTGCCGAGGACCGCAACGCTCTGGATCAGGTCTACAGCACACTCGACACGCTGACCCCGCATCAGGTGCAAACCCTCAGTCATCAGCCGAAAAAGGACCTGTTCTGGTGGCCACTTGGCGCTGCCATTGGCTTGCTCGCGCTGTATCACCTGGGCGCCCTGCTTCGGCCGCACCTGACACTCGCGCGTCAGCGGCAGGAGGCTTGAGATGGAGATCAACTTCAGCGATTTCCATTTCCTGCGCCCGTTCTGGCTATTGCTGGTGCCGTTCGCCGCGTTGCTCCCGGTGCTCTGGCGCCGCAGCCGCGACGTGCAACGGCGCTTGCGCAGTAACATTGCCGAGCACCTGTTGCCGCATTTGTTGATTACGCCGCAGGACCACCAACGGCTGAGGCCGGTGCATCTGGTCTGCGCGCTGTTATTGCTGGGCGCCGTCGCCGCTGCCGGCCCGACCTGGGAACAGGATCGTCCGGACTTTCTGGAAAACCGTGCGCCGCTGATTATTGCCATCGACCTGTCGCCATCGATGGACGCCAGCGACGTGCAGCCAAGTCGCCTGGAAGCGGCCAAGCACAAGCTCCACGACCTGATCCAGCGCCGCGCCGGTGCTCGTAACGCGCTGATCGCGTATGCCGGCAGTGCGCACCTGGTGCTACCGGCGACCGACGACCCGGCGCTACTCGACACCTTCATTCAGGCACTGAGCACCGACCTGATCGGTAAACCGGGGAAAAATGTCGGCGCCGTGATCGATCAAGCCAAACGCCTGCTGGCCGCCGAGAAGACCCCGGGCACCCTGCTGCTGATCACCGACGGCGCCGACGTTTCGCAGCTCAACGGCCTGGACAAACAACTGAGCGACGGCGCGTTGCAAGTGCTGATCCTGGCGGTCGGCAGCGAGGACGGCGGGATCATCCGCGACGCCAGCGGTCAGCCGCGCACCGATAGCAACGGTCGTCCGGTACTTGGCAGTTTTGATCAGGCTGCCCTCAAGCAACTGGCCTCGGCGGTAGACGCGCCATTGGGTAGCTTGACGCTCGATAACGACGATCTGGACTGGATCGAATTGCACGCCCAGCAGCATTTCCAGAGCGCCAGCGATGAACAGCGCGAGTTGCACTGGAAGGACGCCGGGTACTGGCTGTGTTGGCCGTTACTGCTGCTGGCTTTCTTCAGCGTGCGCAAGGGTTGGAGCCTGAACTGGATGGCCGGAATGTTGCTGGCACTGGGTATTGGCTTGCAGCCGGCGCCGGCTGAAGCCAATGCGCTAGCCGACGCGTTTTTCACCCCGGACCAGCAAGGTCGCTGGGCGTTCGAGCATGAGCATTTCCCCCAGGCCGCTGCGCATTTTGTCGATCCGTACTGGAAAGGCATCGCGGCCTACAACGCTGCCGATTTCGACCTGGCCCTGGCGAGTTTTGCGCGGCTGGACACACCGCAGGCGTATTTCTACCTGGGCAACATTTATGTGCGTCGCTTCAAGTTCGATCAGGCCATCGCGGCCTATACCCAGGCGCTGAAGTTGCAGCCGCAGTTCCCTGAGGCCACGGCCAATCTGGCCTTGGCGGTGGCCTTACAGAAGGACACCGAAAGCGCCGAGCAGAATGCGCCGAAGGTCAAACCTGACGAAATCAAAATGGACAAGGCACCCGGCAAAGGCCAGAGCAAACCGGTGCAGACCGAGCAGGCTGCTTCGGATGAACTGTGGTTGCAGAACTTGAGCACTTCGCCGGCGAAGTTCCTGAAACAGAAATTCAGTTTGCAGGATCAGGCGGAGAGTAAGCCATGACCTGTTTGAACAGACTGTTGAACCGAGCCGCGGCCTTCGCGAGCAAGCCCGCTCCCACATTGGACCGCGTCCACCTGGACGACTCGGTCTACTGTGGGAGCGGGCTTGCTCGCGAAGGCGGTAGATCATTCACCAAAAAATATACAGCCTTACTCCTGTGCCTCATCACCACCGCCACCCTCGCCGCCGAACCTGAACTACGGGTCCAGTCCCACCTGCAACCCGCCAACTCGGCCATGGTCGGTGGCATCCTCGAACTGCAACTCGACGTTCTCACCGACAGCTGGTTCACCGACGCCCCCGCCCTGCCCGACTTGACGTTGCCCGGTGCGCTGGTCCTGCCACCGGACGGCCACGCTGAGCACATTAATCAGACACTCGACGGCAAGTCGTTCAACGGCATGCGCTACAGCTACCGGATCACCCCGAATCTGGCGCAGGGTTTCGACATTCCGCCGCTGACGGTGCATGCCACACCGGGCCAGGCCACGGCCGAGCTCAGCGCGCAGAGCCAGCCGCTGCACTTCTCCGCCGCGCAACCGCCGGGGTTCAAACCTGGAGAGCCAGTGCTGGTGGCACAAGAACTGCGCTTCACCCAAAAAGTCGTCAACTCGGCGACCCCCTTGAAGGTGGGCGACAGCGTCACCCGGCAACTGACACTTCAGGCCGATGGAGCGTTGGCGATGTCGCTGCCAACGCCGTCACTGGGGGACGTCAGCGGTTTGAGCTGTTATCCGAAAAGCCCGCAGATCAGTAATCTGGATGACGGCCGTGGCAACTTCAACGGTGGCCAACGCATTGACACCGCGACTTACCGGATCGACACCGAAGGCCGCCACAACCTGCCGGCCATCGAGTTGAAATGGTGGGATGCCAGTTCCCAACAGACCCGAACCGCTAACGTGCCGGCAGTGACTTTCGACGCGGTGCTCAACAGCGCTTATCGGCCGGTGTTCTCGATCACTGAAGACCTGAAAAAACTGGGCCAGCAAAGCCGTCTGCGCCTTTCCGGGCAGGGGTTGATCATCGTGGCGTTGCTGTTGGTCTTGGCGCTGCTCGGCTGGTTTATCCGTCCGCTGATTCAGCGTGTGCACCTTGCAGCCCAGGCCCGTCGCCGTGCTCGACACGACGCCTGGCTGCAATCCGCCGACTACGCCTGGCGGCAAATACCGGCGCAACTCGATGGCAAACCTGCACAACTGAGCGCGCTGTACCTCTGGGCCAGACGCAGCCGCATGGGCCTGAAACTGAACAACTTCGGGCCACGTCTGCAAGCGCTTCTGCGCGCCTGCTACGGCCGTGTTCCCAATGAAGATCAGGCGCTGGGGCAACTCAAGAATTCCTTGGCTACGCTGCACAGTCAGGCCCAACGCAACACGGTTTCAAGCACGCCCGCGCTACGACCACTCAATCCCGTTTATGAAAAGGACTTGCCATGACGAACCCGATAGCAAACCACCCACGTCACGTGCTGAAACTGCTCTTGGCCCTGGCCTTGAGCCTGCCACTGTTGGCCCTGGCCGCCGAGCCATTACCTTCGTGGAACGACGGCCCGTCGAAAAAGAACATCATCGAGTTCGTCCAGGCCGTCACCGATCAAAGCAGCAAGGACTTCGTCAAACCCGCTGACCGCATCGCCGTATTCGACAACGACGGCACCTTGTGGAGCGAGCAGCCGATGTACTTCGAACTGTTGTTTGCCCTGGAAGAAGTCAAGCGCACCGCGCCTCAGCACCCGGAATGGACAACTACCCAGCCGTTCAAGGCCGTTCTGGAAAACGATCACAAGGCGTTGGCCGCCTCCGGCATGGGCGGCATCATGAAAATTTTCGGTGCAACCCACACCGGCATGACCACCGAAGCCTTCGATGACTACGCCAAGACCTGGCTGAGCCAGGCCAAGCATCCGAAGACCGGCAAGCCTTACACCGAGATGATCTTCCAGCCGATGCTGGAAATGCTCGACTACCTGCGCAGCCAGGACTTCAAGACCTACATCGTTTCTGGCGGGGACACCGCGTTCATGCGCGCTTTCGCCGAGAAGGTCTATGGCATCCCGCCGGAGCAAGTGATCGGCACCACGTTTGTCACGGCGTTCGAATACAAGGACGGCAAAGCGTCGATCGTGCGCACCCCCAAACTGGCGCACAACGACGACGGCCCAGGCAAACCCGAGAGCATCGACGCGGTGATCGGCAAGCGCCCGATCCTTGCTTTCGGCAACTCCGATGGCGACCTGCAAATGCTGCAGTGGACCGCAGCAGGGCCAGGCAAACGATTCATGGGGCTGGTGCATCACACCGACGCCAAACGCGAATGGGCCTACGACCGACAGTCCGACATCGGCCGTCTGGACAAGGCCCTGGACGAAGCAAAATCCCGTGGCTGGACTATCGTGGATATGGCCGCCGAATGGCGCCGGATCTATCCGTTCGAGACAGCCACTCCCGAGCAAGTGCAATAAAAAAGCGTTACGCAGGACAGCAATAAACGTTTGTCGCACCCAGCGACGTCAGTAGAAGGAGCTAGTCAGATGACTCGCATACACAAGTGGCTACCGAAACTCGCCTTGGTGGCGGCCTCGATGATGGCGATTTCGGCAACTGCCGGAGCCGCTGAAAAACCCAACATTCTCGTGATCTTCGGCGATGACATCGGCCAGACCAACATCAGCGCCTATTCGATGGGCGTAGTCGGCTACAAAACGCCGAACATCGACCGGATTGCCAAGGAAGGCATGATGTTCACCGACTATTACGCGGAGAACAGTTGCACGGCAGGACGCTCGTCGTTCATCACTGGCCAGACGCCGCTGCGTACCGGTCTGTCGAAAGTCGGTGCACCCGGTGCGACTGTCGGTCTGCAAAAGCGTGATATCACCATCGCCCAGGCACTGAAGTCCCAGGGCTACGCCACCGGCCAGTTCGGCAAGAACCACTTGGGCGACAAGGACGAATACCTGCCGACCAATCACGGTTTCGACGAGTTCTTTGGCAACCTGTACCACCTCAATGCCGAGGAAGAACCCGAGCGTCCGTACTGGCCCAAGGATGACCCAGAGTTCGTCAAGGCCAACTCCCCGCGTGGCGTGATCCACAGCTTCGCCGACGGCAAGATCGAAGACACCGGCGCGCTGACCACCAAGCGCATGGAAACCATCGACGACGAAACCACGGCGGCAGCACAGGCGTTCATCGAGAAACAGGCCAAGGCGGACAAACCGTTCTTCGTCTGGATGAACACCACGCGCATGCACCTGTTCACCCACGTGCGCGAGTCGATGAAGGGCCAGAGTGGCATGCCTGGCAACGAGTACGCGGACGGCATGCTTGAGCACGATGGCGACGTCGGCAAACTGCTGAAAACCCTCGACGACTTGAAAATCACCGACAACACCATCGTCGTCTACACCACCGACAACGGTCCGAACCAGTTCTCTTGGCCGGACGCGGCAACCACGCCGTTCCGCAACGAGAAAAACTCCAACTGGGAAGGCGCTTATCGCGTACCGGCGATTGTGCGCTGGCCGGGCAAGATCAAGGCTGGTGAAGTGTCTAACGAGTTGTTCTCGGGCATGGACTGGTTCCCGACCCTACTGGCGGCGGCTGGCGATGCCGAAGTCAAAGACAAGCTGCTTAAAGGTTGGGCGCCGACTTCTGGCGGCACCAACTTCAAAGTGCACCTGGACGGTTACAACCAACTGCCTTACCTGACGGGCCAACAGCCTAAAGGCGAGCGCAAGGAGTTCTACTACTTCAACGACGACGGCGTACTGGTGTCGATGCGTTTCGACAACTGGAAAGCCGTGTTCTGCGAACAACGCGAACCGGGCGGCTTCAAGGTCTGGAGCGAACCGTTCGTGTGCCTGCGAGTGCCTAAAATCTTCAACCTGCGCATGGACCCGTACGAACGCGCCGACGTGGTTTCCGACCAGTATTACGACTGGAGCACCAAAAACGTCTATCTGGTAGCGCAAGCGGTGACCAAGTCTGCGCACTTCCTGCAGACGTTCATCGAGTACCCGCCTAGCCAGAAACCGGCCAGCTTCAGTGTTGACCAGATTCGGGCTGCGGTAGATGCCAAAATCGCTGAAAAAATGAAAGCTGCACCGGCTGCACAGTAAGACCGTTTGACCGCCGCTCACCCTCACCGGTGAGCGGCCCTATTTCTGGAAAGTGAACACATCCCCTGTAGGAGCTGCCGCAGGCTGCGATCTTTTGATCTTCAGCCCGGGAGATCAAAAGATCGCAGCCTGCGGCAGCTCCTACACGGTTTTGTGCTCAATTCAAATTTTGTACAAGGCAATCCCCCATGTCCTCACGTGTCGCCAGCAAGTCGTCGGCCATACCTGCCCATCACACCACCGCGTCCCCGGCCCTGCTGATCCCCGCCCTGCTGCTGTTCGTCTCAGGCAGCGCCGCGCTGGTGTATCAGGTGCTGTGGATCAAGCAGCTGTCATTGGTGGTGGGCGTCGAGGTGTACGCCATCACCACCGGGATCAGCGCGTTTTTTGCCGGATTGGCCTTGGGCGGTTTGCTGTTCGGTCGCTGGGCAGATCGCTTGCAGCAACCGGTGCTGTTGTATGCGGGCCTGGAAGTACTGGTGGCCGTACTCGGCGTTGGCGCGACCTTCGCCATGAGTCTCGCGGCCAGCCCCTTTGCCTGGCTGGAACAACACGTGGGCCTGCTGGCCTGGGTCTTGCCGTTTGCCCTGGTGGGCATTCCGGCGCTATTGATGGGCGGTACGCTGCCGGTGCTGGTTCGCTCATTGGCCGCCGACCCGCAGCAGTTGGGCAAGGCCGGGGGTCAGCTTTATGCAGCGAACACCGCCGGGGCCATTGCCGGCACCCTGCTCGCTGCGTTCTTGCTGATCGCGACGCTCGGCGTGCGCGGCAGTGCCCTGGCGGCGGCGATGCTGAACCTGCTGGCCGCCGCCGGTGCCTTGTGGTTCCAGCGCCATCGTTCGCTGCCGACCGAAGCGCCGCTCAAGCACCACGCAAACAAAGCACCTGATCGCCTGGCACTGTGGCTGTATTCGATCGCTGGCGGTGTGGCTCTTGGGTACGAAGTGGTCTGGTCGCAGTCCATCGGGCAATTCATGAGTACACGTACTTACGCCTTTGCAGTGGTATTGGCGACTTACCTCACCGGGTTGTTTCTCGGCAGTGCACTACTGGCCCGTCGGGTTGATCGCCTTCGCGATCCCTGGGGTGTCTTCGGTTTGCTGATTGCCGGCGCCGGGCTGATTGCCCTGCTGGAAATCGCGTTGCTCGGGCGTTGGCTGGTGGTCGCCCAAAGCCTGGCGGAAGCCTGGGTATTGTCGTTGGGTGCGAGTGAATTGCTGGGCATGAGCGCACGGTTTGCGGTCGCGGCTTTGAGCATCGTTTTCCTGCCGACCTTGCTGCTGGGCGCCGCGTTTCCCCTGGCCCTGCGCCTGAGCGTCGGCCGCGAGCGGATCGGCCGTGATGTCGGTGCGGTGGTGGCGTTTAATACGCTGGGCGGGATTATCGGGGTGATGCTTTGCGGGTTTGTGCTGATCCCGTTGCTGGGGCTGGTGCACACGTTGGGACTGCTGGCGATTGTCGCCGCCGGGATAGGTTATTTCGCGGTACGCAAGGGCCATCACGTCAAGAAAGGACGGCGTCAGGCCGTGGTCGCCATCGGCTTGCTGTCGGTGGCAGTGGCGATTTTCACCCCGGTCGACAAACTCGCCAGCCTGCTTCCCGGCGCACGCAACGGCACGCTGACATTCTATGAAGAAGGCCGTGGCGGGACCGTCGCCGTGGTCACCCAGGGCAAGGGCCAGAAAGCGTTCCAGCGCTTGTACATTCAAGGCGTGTCCAACACCGGTGACGCCATGCCGTCCTTGCGCTACATGCGTATCCAGGCGCTGTTGCCGCTGCTGATCCACAACGGCGAACCACGCTCGGCGCTGGTCATCGGTTTCGGCACGGGCATCACCGCCGGTGCGCTGACCCGCTATCCAGGGCTGGAACATCGCGTCGTCGCCGAGTTGCTACCCTCAGTCGTAAAAGCCGCGCCGTTATTCAAGGGCAACTTCAATGCCGCCGCCGACCCGGCGATCGATGTGCGCCTGCGCGACGGTCGCCAGGAACTGCTGCGCAGCCCACAGCATTACGACCTGATCACCCTCGAACCGCCACCGCCCTCCGCGGCCGGCGTGGTGAATCTGTATTCCCGGGACTTCTACCAATTAGCCGCCAGTCGTCTGGAACAAAAGGGCCTGGTCGCCCAGTGGCTGCCGTTGCCTACCCAGAACATCGACGATTCGCGCTCACTGGTGCGTAGCTTTCTGGATGTCTTCCCCTACGCCACCCTGTGGACCAGCGAGTTTCACGAAATGCTGCTGGTGGGCTCGATGGAACCGATTGAACTGGATGCGGCGAAAATCAGCCAACGCTTCCAGCAAGACACCGTGCGCAGCACCTTGCAGGACGTAGGCATCGGCTCAGCCGCCGCGTTGCTCGCCACTTGGGTAACTGACCGCGCCGGCCTGGAACGTTTCGCTGCTGACGCGCAACCGGTGACCGACGATCAACCGCGTATCGAATATGCGCCGTGGGTGCGGGCCAAGGAAATCACGCGTGTGCTGCCGGCCCTGCTGGACCTGCGTATAGCGCCGCCATTGGTGAATGCCGATGCAGGTTTTATCGAACGGATGAACACGCACCAGCAGCGGTTGATGCAGTTCTATCGGGCGAGTTTGCATGCGTATGACGGTGACCGCGAGGCGTGGGCCCGGGATGCGCGCGAAGTGATGCGCGGGGATGGCGGCAATCCGTATTTCAGATGGTTTATGGGGGATTAATGCGGCGGCCAAGCCGCCATCGCGAGCAGGCTCGCTCCCACATGGGTTCTCGGATGTTCACCCGACCCTTGTGGGAGCGAGCCTGCTCGCGAAGAGGCCCTCAGCCCCAATACATTACTTGGACTTGAGTTTCAGGTACGACTGATGCAAATCCGAAGCCCAGCCATCGATCACGCCTTTCACGTCATCGGCCTTCGTTTTGTGCGATCCAATATCACACTATTCATCTAACGCTGAGTACCTGATCACAACCGTCATTTGACACACGCCGGCCATCCGGCAAAGCTGCATCAGCTTAAACGCGCGCCTGACGGCAAACGCACCTGGACTACGGAAGTCGTAATGCCGAAACATAAAAATAAAGCTGTAAACCCAAACCCTGATTCGCAACCGACCCTGATTAATCGCTACCTGTTTCCCGTGACCATCGGCGTTTTGTTATTAGCCGTCGCGGGTATCGGCTGGTTTTTGTTCAGCAGCAAACCGGCCCCCGTGACTTATGCGCCGGTCAGCGCCCCCGTTGCTCAACCGGTCAAGCCGCAACCGGTCGCCGTAGCGCCGGCAACAATGGTCGATGAGCAACAATGCCAGGGCTGCCACAGCGAACAGGTCAAGGACTGGCAAGGCTCCCATCACCAGTTGGCGATGCAGGAAGCCAATGCCGAGACGATGCTGGGTGACTTCAATAACGTCACGTTCAAAGCGGAAAACGAAACCAGCCGTTTTTCACGCAAGGACAACGGATTCTGGGTCAACACGCCCGGCATTGATGGCAAGAACGCGGACTTCAAGGTGGCCTACACCTTCGGCATTGCGCCGTTGCAGCAGTACTTGATCGAAGTCGGTGAGGGTCGACTGCAAGCCTTGGGCGTGGCGTGGGATACCGAGAAGCATCGCTGGTTTCACCTTTATCCCGGCCAGGGCGTGAACTTCAAAGACCCGCTGCACTGGAGCAAACCGAGTCAGAACGCCAACTTCATGTGCGTCGAGTGCCATACCACCGGCTACAAGCGCAATTTCGATGCGGCGAAAAACACCTTCGACGGCCACTGGAACAGCCTCGGTGTCGGCTGCCAGGCCTGTCACGGCCCCGCCTCGAATCACCTGGAATGGACGGCGAAAAAAACCGACCTGATCCATGCCGGTTTTGCCGTCGACCTCAAGGACAAGAACGCCACCGTCGAAATCGAAACCTGCGCCCGCTGCCACTCGCGCCGCGCGCCACTGGGTGACGGTTTTACCGTGGGCAAGCGCCTGATGGACGATTACCTGCCGAGCGCCTTGACCCGCGAATTGTATGCGCTGGACGGCAAGATCAAGGATGAAGTGTTCGAACACGGCTCCTTTGCCCAAAGCAAAATGTTCGACAAAGGCGTGCGCTGCAGTAACTGCCACAACCCTCACAGCACCGCACTGAAGGCTCCGGGCAACGGCGTCTGTCTGCAATGCCACAACACTGCCGGCAAAACCGCCGTCGAAGGCGTCGACGGCAAAGGCCTGCAAGCGAAGAACTACGATTCCATCGAACACACTCGCCACACCATGGGACAACCGGGTTCGCAGTGCGTGGATTGCCACATGCCCGGCAAGTTCTACATGGGCAATGACTTCCGGCATGACCACAGTTTCAGCATCCCCAACCCCGAGCGGGCGAAGAAGCTCGGTACGCCTGACGCCTGCCTGACCTGTCACCAGGGCAAGGCTGGCGACAAGGTCACCGAACAGTTCAAGCTCTGGAACACCGCCAATGCCAGCGCAACGCAAGCCCCTCGCTATGACGAGAGCCTGTGGCTGATCCGCAATGGCCAGCCCGGTGCGGCACTGGCCTTGTACGAGCAGTTGCAACGCAGCAACTTGCCAGCGATTCAGCGGGCGACCCTGCTGGCTGAGCTGCCGCTGTATCCGAGCGAACAGGCATTGAAACTGGCCACCCAGGACCTGAGCAACCCGGCACCGCAGGTGCGTGAAAGCGCCGTTCGGGCCATCAGTGCGTTCCTGCCGCCGCCCGAACGTGCGCCGCTGCTGACGCCGTTGCTGAGTGATCCAGTGAAAGCCGTGCGCATTGCCGCCGCCCGGGACTTGCTCAGCGTGGCCCGCAACGGTCTGGGTAACGCCCAGGCCAACTGGAATGCCGCCATCGCCGAATACGAGGACGTGCAAAAAAGCCTGGCCGAACGCGCCGAAGCCAACCTCAACCTCGCGATGCTTTATCAGGCCAGCGGGCGTAGTGGTGAAGTCGAAGCGCTGCTGCGCACGGCACTCAAACGTGACCCGGATTTCTACCCGGCGCTGGTAACACTGGTGCAATGGATGGAAGCCAGCGGACGCAGTCAGGAAGCTCAGGCACTACTGGCGCAGAGCCTGAAAGAGCACCCGGACGCTGCGCTGCTGCAACACACCCAAGGCTTGTCGCTGGTGCGTGCCGGCAAATCAGACCAGGCCATGACCGCCCTGCGCAAAGCCGCGCAACTGGAGCCACAAAACGCCCAGTACGGCTATGTTCTGGCGGTGGCGTTGCACGACAGTGGCAAGGTCGATCAGGCCTGCGAAGAGCTGGAAAGGTTGTTGAAGGTGCAACCGGCCAATCGCAATGCACGACTGTCGTTGATCCAGTACTACCTGGACAACGGGCAAGAACCGAAGGCCCAGGTGTTGTTGCAAGGCTGGAAGAAAATGAACATGGGGGATCCGGCGTTGAAATGATCAAAAGATCGCAGCCTGCGGCAGCTCCTACATGGATTGGGGTAGGAGCTGCCGCAGGCTGCGATCTTTTGACCTTGACGCTCCTACCGACGACGAAACAAAGGTCGTGGCTCAATCACCGAACGGCCATACAAAACGCTCATCCCGACCAACCCCTTCAGCGCATCCTCGACCGATTTGTCCTCACGCACCGCAAAACTGTCAAAACCACACTGACGCATATGGCTGAGCTGATCGCGCAGCACATCGCCAACCGCACGCAACTCGCCCGACCAGCCAAACCGGGTGCGCAGTAAATACGCCTGGCTGTAACCACGACCGTCACGAAAGCTCGGAAAATCCAGGGCAATCAGCGGCAACTGCCCAAACCACGGTTTGAGACTTTCCACTTCATCGTCCGGCCCCAGCCACACCCCGTGTTGCCGAGGATCCTCAAGCCAACGGGCCAATGGCAAAATCAACGGGCCAGAAGGCAACTCGGCGTCGACCTCCCTGACCAGCGTCCACGGGTCATCGACGACAATCCGTGCCACGCCCTCCTCCAGTCTCAGCAGATTGTTCATGCCGAGGCCTCCAGCATTTTCGGGTACACCTGCTCCTTGAACGGTTCCAGACCAATGCGTTGCAAGGTGTCGACGAACCGTTCTTCGCTCTCGCGATAAAGGACAAAGGTGTCGATGATCTGCTCGATCACGGTCGATACTTCGGCGGCACTGAACGACGGCCCCATGACTTTGCCCAATGCACTGTTCTTGCCTTGGGCGCCACCAAGGGTGATCTGGTACCACTCGCTGCCGTTCTTATCGACGCCGAGAATGCCGATGTTGCCTATATGGTGGTGACCGCAGGCGTTCATGCAGCCGGAGATGTTGAGGCTGATGTCGCCCAGGTCATGCAGATAGTCGAGGTCGTCGAAACGGGCCTGAATGGCTTGGGCGATGGGAATCGACTTGGCGTTGGCCAGCGCGCAGAAGTCGCCGCCGGGGCACGCGATGATATCGGTCAGCAAACCGATGTTGGCGCAACCCAGTCCCTGCTCCCAGGCCCGACACCACAGTGCAAACAGGTCGGCTTTGGGTACGTCCGGCAGGACGATGTTTTGCTCGTGGGCGATGCGGATCTCGCCGAAACCGAACTGCTCGGACCAGTCGGCCACCGCTTCCATCTGTGCGGTGGTCACGTCACCCGGCGGCGAAGCGATGCCCGGTTTGGTCGACAGCACCACACTGGCGTATCCCGGCACCTTATGCGGTTGAACGTTACGCGACACCCAGCGGGCGAAGGCCGGGTTCTCGGCCAGGCGCGTGCCGAAGTCCAGGTCGGTGCCCGCCAGGGCGCGGTAATCCGGCGTGACGAAGGCACTGGCCACGCGTTCATATTCAACCTCGGTCAACTGCGCCGGACCGTCCTTGAGGTGCTGCCATTCATCCTCCACTTCCTTGGCGAACGCTTCAATGCCCAGTGCCTTGACCAGAATCTTGATCCGCGCCTTGTACTTGTTGTCCCGCCGACCGTGCCGGTTGTAGACCCGCAACACCGCTTCGACGTAAGACAGCAAGTGCTGCCACGGCAGACCTTGGCGGATCTGCAAACCCAGGATCGGCGTACGCCCCAGCCCGCCGCCGACAATCACCCGAAGGAGCATTTGCCCGTCGTCGCCGGGATAAAGATACAGGCCAATGTCATGCATCATGATCGCCGCGCGATCCTGTTCCGCCGAGCAAATGGCGATCTTGAACTTGCGCGGCAGGAACAGGAACTCCGGGTTGATGGTCGACCATTGCCGGAGGATTTCCGCCAGCGGCCGAGGGTCGATCAACTCGTCTGCCGCAACCCCGGCAAAGGCTTCGGTGGTGATGTTGCGCACGCAGTTGCCGGAGGTCTGGATCGCATGCATTTCGACCTGGGCCAGACGCTCAAGGATGTCGGGGACCTGGGCCAGTTCGATCCAGTTGAACTGCATGTTCTGCCGGGTGGTGAAGTGGCCGTAACCGCGATCGTAATCCCGGGCAATGCTCGCCAGCGTGCGCATTTGATGAGCGCTCAACGTTCCATAGGGAATGGCCACGCGCAGCATGTAGGCGTGTTTTTGCATATACAGGCCGTTCTGCAAACGCAAAGGCAGGAATTCTTCTTCGCTCAACTCACCCGCCATGAAGCGTTCGACCTGATCGCGAAACTGCGCAACCCGCTCGAACACCAGCGCCCGGTCATAGTCATCGTACTGATACATGTGGCTACCTCATCAGGATTGATCGGGCTCTGCGGCTGATGCCTGGCGCATTCCCTGTGGGAGCGAGCCTGCTCGCGAAGACGGAGTGTCAGGCGGCACAGATGTTGAATGTGCCGGCCTCTTCGCGAGCAGGCTCGCTCCCACAGGTTTTACACCTCGGCAGACCGGCATCCAGCTCTGCGGCTCGCTTTCTAGATATGACTATGAACCCGCCGCGCAGACCGTTACAGATTCACCTGAATACAAAAAAACCGGATCAGAACGCGGTAGATCACCGCAGGTGACGGACTAAATCTGATCCGTACAAATGAAGTTTTCCTGAGTCTGTTTTGTTTGGTACAGGGTTTCTACAGTTCAGGGGCATGCCAGTCCGGGTGGTCTGGCGAGACTTTGCAACCGTGGAAGCAATGATCATGAGCACAGCAACAATCGGACAGGCCTATAACTACAAGGTCGTCCGCCAATTCGTCGTGGCAACCGTGATTTGGGGTGTCGTGGGGATGGCGTTTGCAACGGGCAAAGTCGTGAAAGCGGCAGCACCGCAATAGCTGAAACCGGGTTGGGGCAATCTGAAGGTTTGATACCAATGTAGGAGCGAGCTCGCTCGCGAAGGACGTTAACGATAACGCGTTCTTTCTGAATAAACGCGTTGCTCTCAAGTCCTTCGCGAGCAAGCTCGCTCCTACAGGGATTTGTGGCAGTCTCAGTGATTCAGCTGCGCTCGCGCGGAATCAAACTCTGCAACTGCTGGGCCAAAAAGTTCGCATCAAACGCAAACGTATCCGGGTCTTTCAGGCCATTGGTCTTGCGCCACTGCCAGCTACTCGACGGCGGCAGGCACACCAGCGAGATGCTGCCATACCGTGCGGCTGTCAGCCCCATCACCGCCAGCGAAATCTGCCCACCCGCGCCCATCACGTCCGGCACGAACTCTACCGGTTTGCCGGCGATCACGATGCCCAGTTTCTCGGTCTTGAACGTTGATGTTTCGACCGGAACGCTCGGACCCGATGCGACATACGCCTCACGGCTCACTTCCAGCAGATTCGGTGCCTGGACCGGTTCAAGCCACTGCTGGATCTGATCGAACAGCTCACCAATGCGCGTCGCCCACACGGCCGATTGCGACTCAAACAGTTGCTTCTTGTGCGCTTCGCTTTCTGCGTAGTGGCGAAGCATCTCGCCCAGTTGCTGTACGTCGTCCATTGCGGTGTTCCTTTGTTGAAGCGGTGCTGCGGACTTTGAGCATGGCAGATGCGCGTTGCCGGCGTACAACTAAACGCCAAGAGGTACATCAGAGGTTTGCATCACGCAAAATTCGCGGGCACTGTAGGAGCGCCCGTCAGCCCTCAACAGGAACACAACATGCGCACTATCGGCCTAATCGGCGGCATGAGCTGGGAGTCCAGCGCCGAGTATTACCGTCTCATCAACCAACAGGTACGCGACCGGCTCGGGCCGTTGCGTTCGGCAAAACTGCTGATGTACAGCGTCGACTTCGGGCCTGTCGAGCAGGCGCAACATGCCGGACGCTGGGACGATGCGGCGGCGATTCTAGTGGATGCGGCGCAGCGATTGCAGGCGGGTGGCGCCGATTGCGTGGTGCTGTGTACTAACACCATGCACAAGGTGGCCGGGAAGATTCAGGCAGCGATTGACATCCCATTTCTGCACATCGCCGATCCAACGGGTCAGGCTGCCGTCGATACGGGTGCGCTGAAGGTCGGCTTGCTCGGTACAGCATTTACCATGGAGCAGGACTTTCTGAAGGACCGCCTGACCGCGCAAGGGTTGACCGTACTGGTTCCGGAAACCGAGGAACGCCAGGCGGTCCACCGGATCATCTATGACGAGTTGTGCGTGGGGGTGATCAGCGAGGCGTCGCGCAAGGTGTACCAACAGGTCATCGAATCCCTGACCCGACGCGGCGCCCAGGCGATCATCCTCGGCTGCACCGAAATCGGCCTGCTGATCAAACCCGAGCACAGCGCCCTGCCCCTGCTCGACACCACCGAACTGCATGCGCAGGCGGCGGTGGCGTTTGCCTTGAACGACTGACTCAACCGGCCTTGGGCGTGCGACGCAGGCGCGCCATGCTCAAGGTGTCTACCAACATACCGTCCCGCACGGCGTAGTCGCGAATCCAGCATGGCGAGACCCCCTGTAGGAGCGAGCTTGCTCGCGATGGACGTGAACGATGACGCGTGCTGCCTGGAAGAATGCGCCGCCCTCGAGTCCATCGCGAGCAAGCTCGCTCCTACAGTTGGATACAGGTCAGTTTTCGAACCATTCCCTGCGCTCTTCGAAGGTGTTGCGGATCAGCTCGACGATCATCTGCACTTGCGCCTCCTCCTGGGATTGAGCATTAACCGCCATCCACACCTGACGTTGCGGTGGTTGGTCGAACAACCCCGGCAAGGCAATCAGCCCCCGGTCGAAGTGACTCATGTACCCGGGCAACAGGCCTATGCAGGCGCTGCAACGGATCATCTCCAGCATCAGCTCATAGGAATGCAACTGCACCACCCCGGCCAGACGCTGTTCCACCAGGGTATTCCACGGCCGGAAACTGTCGACCTGACGGTCATGTTGCCATTGCACCAACAGGAAATCGGCCAGGTCATCAAGGCTGTCCGGCCGGGACGCGACCCGTGAATAGCGCTTGGCGATATGCGGTAGGTAGTCGAGCCTCGCCAGGCGCTGTGGGTCCCTGACAGCAAAACTCGGGCCCGGAAGTGGCGAATCAACACCGGCTAACCACACCACCACGTCGGCACTGACCGCCTGCAGGGACAGTTCGCTGTCCAGGGTGATGATGTCCAGACGCACGCTGGCGTTGCGCCGCAGCAAGGCCACCAAATCGCGACCGAGAATGTCATGCAGGATCGATTCGGCTACGGCCAGGCGAATCAGCGGCTGTTCGAGCACCGGTAAATCGCGCTCGTGGGCCAGCGCGATCAGTTGTGCGTGAAGCTGCAACCCTTCACGACTCAGGGCCAGGCCGTTGTCATGATGATTGAACAGCGAACACTGCAAATGCGCTTCAAGTTGCGCAAGGTGTTTGCGCAACTGAGTGGACTTGATATTGAGGCTGCGGGCGGCCTGCATGAAGCAACCGCAACGGGCGCTGACCCGGAAAGACTGCGCCAGCACCGGATCGATGGCGGCGACGAATGTGGATTCCATGACTGACATCGATGACTCCCTGTCCTTCTATCCTTGAAAGCCTGCATCAGGCGCAATGTTGTTCTGTAGGAGCGAGCTTGCTCGCGATGGACTAAAGAGCGCCGCGTTTAGCCAGTAAACACGCGTTATCGTTAACGACCATCGCGAGCAAGCTCGCTCCTACAAAATCCTTGCCATCCTACGCAGCGCTTATGAAGCTGATGTGACACTTCGGGCGGAAAATCGATTCAGCCACTGGGGGCTTGCCGAAAACTCACCGCCAGGCGATTCCAGCTGTTGATGGTGGTGACCGCCATGGTCAGGTCGACCATCTCGCGTTCGCTGAACTGCTCCCGCGCCTGTGCGTACACATCGTCTGGCACATGGCTTTCGGCGAGCAAGGTGACGGCTTCTGTCCAGGCCAGCGCCGCGCGCTCCCGAGGGTTGAAGAAGCCGCTGTCGCGCCAGACCACAATCGAATACAGGCGGCGGTCGGTCTCGCCGATCCGGCGCGCATCCACCGAATGCATGTCGGTGCAGAACGCGCAGCCGTTGAGTTGTGAAGCACGGATTTTAATCAGGTGCAGCAGGGCCGGCTCGATGCTGAGGTTACTGGTCAAGGCTTCCATGGCAATCATGGCTTTCATCGCTTTGGGCGATGCGCTGTAGTAATCCAGACGGGAGTTCATGGCGCGACCTCGTGGATCGGATCTGTCTGTCTAAATTAGAGGGTCACACACGGGCGTCACAGGTCCAATTGCGCGAAAAACCAGTGGACCACCTGACAGCAGACCAATCGGAGGTTTTTCGACCACGCAACTACTGTGCAACCGCTCATGCGGGTAATCTGGCGCGACGCACACGCGCCTCAATCGCCCAGGACACTCGCCGGTATGGAACTTCATGTCGTCATCAACGGCCGTAAGGACCTGGCAGGCCAGTTGTACAACCAACTGCGCAGCGCCATCGAATCCGGCCGTTTGGCCGCCGGGACGCAGCTGCCGCCCAGCCGGCTGCTGGCTCAGCAGTTGGGCATTTCGCGCAAAACCATTTCCGACACGTATGCGCAACTGACCTACGAAAACTTCCTCACCGGGGTGATCGGCAAAGGCACCTACGTCAACGCCCGTGCAGCGAAAGTCACCCGAAAACAGAGCCCTTCGGAGCTGGCGAGCTTTGATGTCATCGAATCCTGGCGCAACCTGCCGGAGTTTTTGCGTCATCCGACCCTGGAAGGCTCGTTGCGCTACGACTTTATCGGTGGCGCGACCAGCAAGGGCCAGTTTCCCCAGGACGACTGGCGACGCTGTACGTCCCACGCGTTGCGCCAGATCGCCGGTTCCAAAGGCTTGTACAGCCAGCCCGAAGGCCTGCCGGCGCTGCGTAATGCCATCGCCCGGCACATCGCGTTTTCTCGCGGGGTCAATTGCCATGACGAAGACGTGGTGGTGTGCAACGGCGCCCAACAGGCGCTGGACTTGATTTCACGGGTGCTGACACGGCCAGGCAGCATAGTCGCCATGGAAGATCCCGGTTACCCGCCCGCGCGCTTGCTCTTCGGCACTCACGGGGCCACCGTAATCGGGGTTCCCGTGGATGACGAAGGCATTCAAGTCGATAAAATCCCCCCGGGCACACGACTGATTTACGTCACGCCGTCTCACCAGTTTCCACTCGGCATGCCGATGAGTCAGGCGCGCCGGTCTGCGCTGCTGGAACGGGCCTATGAACTGGGTGCGATCATCATCGAGGACGATTACGACAGCGAATTCCGCTACGAGGGCCGCCCTACTGATTCGCTGCAAAGCATGGATGAGCGCGGCATCGTCGCCTACGTCGGGACCTTCTCCAAAACCCTGCTGCCGGAGCTACGGCTGGGCTATGCGATCCTGCCGCCGGCGATTCTTGAAGCGGTGATCCGCGCCAAACAACTGACCGACCTGCACACCTCCACCCTGCCCCAATGGGCGTTGGCCAAATTCATCGCTGAAGGCTGCCTGCTCAAGCACATCCGTCGCTGCCATACGATCTATGCCGGGCGTCGCGAGCGGATTTTGACGCGTATCGCCAGCGATCTTTCGCCGTGGCTGGAGGCGGTGCCCAGCACGGCGGGGTTCCACATGGTGGTTATGTGCAAAGTGCCTATCGATATTCCATTGGTGATCGACCTGGCGAAAAAAGTCGAAGTCGGTCTCTACTCCATCGAAGGCTTTTTCTACCAACACCCGCCGCAGACCGGGCTTCTCCTGGGTTTTGGTGCCATCGAAACCCTGGACATCGACATCGCCCTCGACCGCTTGCGGGACATTTTGCAGCAGGTCGGCTGACGGATTGGTCTGTGGCTTTATCCGGCGATTGGCTATTGGCGGTCGGGGGGTGCAGGCCTATCCTCATAGGCGTTATCCCTCAATGAGCAGGATTCGTCCGGCCTGATTCAGGAGTGTGAGCAATGTCCTACGAAGTGATCAATACCGTAAAGGTGCAGGCCGCCGCCGGCCGCTCGGATGAACTGGGCAAGCAACTGCAAAAGATTGTCGAAACCCTGCGCGAACTACCGGGCTGTGATTCCTATATGGTCGACCGCTGCCCCGAGGACAGCAATCTCTGGAACGTCAGCGCCCACTGGCAATCGGAAGCAGCCATGCGCATGCATTTCAACTGCCCTGAAGTACAAGGCTTTATCGGCCTGATCGACAACCAATTGGCGAATGCCGTGGATTTCAACAGCTTTCCGATTCGCTAGAACAAACTGTAGGAGCGAGCTTGCTCGCGAAGGAGTGTCAGAGACATCAATGTAGCTGACCCACCATCGCGAGCAAGCTCGCTCCTACACGTTTCGTGTGTCGCGGATTGGCCCCCTCACCTTCCCGAAAATTGGCTGTTTGATTGCCCCAATCTGCGGACTATCGTGGTTTCTCACAACCCACGACCGCAGGTGATAAACCATGAACCCTTTGCGCTTCTGTGCTGCCTCCTTTGCTGCTCTGGCCCTGACTGTTTCAGCCTCGGCATTTGCCCACGACCCTTCGGAAAAAGTCACGGTATTGCAGGACGAGATGCTGCAAAACGTGCCCGGCAAAAAGGCCATGATGATCGAGGTCGACTACAAGCCCGGGCAATCGTCCATCGCCCACAAACACGAAGGCACGGCCATGGCGTATGTGCTCTCGGGCTCGGTTATTTCTCAAGTCAAAGGCGGTAAGGCGATCACCTACAAGACGGGACAGTTCTGGTACGAACCTGCTGGCTCGGAACATCTGGTCTCGAAAAATGCCAGCACGACCAAGCCTGCCAAGCTGTTGGTGTTCATGGTGTTGGGCCCGGACGAGAAAGTGCTGATTCCATTGGAAAACTGATGGCTGGACGTACAACCATAAATAAAAAGGCCTGAATCATCGATTCAGGCCTTTTTATTTCCCCTCGCAATTAACCGCCCCCGGTTAATCCAAACAAAACTATTGGTTGCCTGACAAGTACTGATATTGGCTATTAAATTTAGCCACCCAGGGTTTAGTCTGGCATTACCGCCGACAACTTTCGGCCACTTAAATGTTCAGACTGAAGTTGTTTCACTGGAGAAACACCATGAAACTTGCGCTTGTCAGTACCTTGACGATAACAGCCGTTTTAACCGGCTGCTCAATTCCCACCGCGCCAACAGCGGTGTCTTCACTGGACGGCATTTTCACTGAACCTGTTGGCCGCAGTACGGCGACGAGTATTCCCAATGGACACACGGTTTCGCTGGGCATTGTCTACAGCCGCAACACCCAGGCCAACCGTGCCTACCTTCAGGATTACCAGGCCAATGCCGGCACCGGTTTCGGCCAGAGCCTGCTGGTGCAGCCGATCCACGACGCTTACGTGGCCACTTCCAGGCCCGACCTGGCGGTGGATTGGGTCAAGGCCTCCTTGCAACGTCAGTTCGGCTCGGTGACGGTGTATCCGGACATGCAAAGCCTCAACGCGGCGAAACCGGACGTGATCGCCATCGTCGACAGCCGCAGCCAATTGATGACCTCGCGCAGTTCGGACATCAAGGCCGATGTCAGCGCGGACTTCTATGACAAGCACTTTAATTACATTGGCACTGCGCAAGGACATGACGCCAAAACATTGAGTCCGTTATGGGCAGATTACAAGCGCAGTGAAGAGATAGTGGCAGATATTAACGAACAACAAAATGTACAAGTTCGGGCGCTGCAGAAGTTTGACCAGTCGCTCAGTAATTTATTGACCAGACCGACAGATAAAGTGTCGATGATTGATAATGCAACAGGCATGAAGTTGTATTGAATATGATGGCCCCTTCGCGAGCAAGCCCGCTCCCACATTAGAAAGCATTTCAAATGTGGGAGCGGGCTTGCTCGCGAAGGGGCCCGAAAAAACACCACAAAAACATCAGGCAAAAAAAACCCGCCTCTCACGAGACGGGTTTTTTCATTCAGCGCCTGATCAGGCCGCCGGCTCCAGCTCGGCTCTGGCAGGTGCAGCGGCAGGCACTACCGCTTGCCCGCTCAACGCCAGGTCCAGCAGTTCGCGGTTGGCCACGGCGTACATGGCGTAGTCGGTGCCACTGGCGGCACGCAGTTCCACCAGCATGGCGCGCCAGCGTTCGATCATGCCTTCGTGCTCTTCCATCCACAGCTCCAGGCGTGTTTCCACGTCTTGGCTGCCGTCGCCCTGTTGCAGGACGGAGATGGTGATCGCACGTTGTTGCCAGTCGACGTCGTCACGGAACGCTTCACGGGCCAGGGCCTGCCAGTTGTTTTCAACCGGCAGAGCGCTGATCTGTTGCAGGTACCAGGTGATGTCCAGCGCGCTGCCGACAGCGAAGTAAGCCTTCGCCACGTCCGCCGCGTTCTGGCCGGTCACATCCGACGCTTCGATGATCGGCAGCAAGGTGTACAGGTGAGTGGTGCCTGCAACCATGCGCGCCAGCAACTCAGGTACGCCAGCCGCGACGTAGGCCTGATAACGGGTCTGCCAGCCTTCACGGGTCGGCCCTTCCAGCAGTTCGTCGAGCTTGAGGCCCAGCGCCGCCAGATGTGGACCGAAGTGTGCGACGTCACGGGCAGCGTTCTGCTCGTTACGACGGCTGCGCAGGAACCAGCGCGTAGCGCGACGGCCCAGACGCATCAGCTCGTCCATCAGTTCCAGTTGAACGTCAGCGGAAACCTGATAATCCAGGGCTTCGATCTGACGGAACCAGTGCGGGAGGTGGAAGATGTCACGCACGATTACATAAGCACCGGCCACGTTCGCCGGGCTCATGCCGGTCGACTCTTTGAGTCGTTGAACGAAGGTGATGCCCATGTGGTTCACCAGATCGTTGGCGATCTGGGTGCTGACGATTTCGCGCTTCAGACGGTGACGGCGCATGGCTTCGGAGAACTTGCTCACCAGGCTCGGTGGGAAAGCGGTTTCCATGTCGCGAGTCAGGTAGTCGTCGTCCGGCACCAGGGAGTTGAGCAGCTGCTCCTTGAGGTCGATTTTGCTGTAGGAGATCAGCACCGACAGCTCGGCACGGGTCAAGCCGTGGCCTTCCGCGACGCGCTCGTTGATCGCTTCTTCAGCCGGCAGGAACTCGATGGCACGATCCAGCTTGCCGCGGGCTTCCAGATCATTCATCAGACGCTTGTATTCAGCGATCCGTGGCAAGGCACGACGGGCCGCCAGGGACAGGGCCTGAGTCTGCTTGTAGTTGTTGCCGAGCACCAGATTGCCCACTTCGTCGGTCATGCTCGCCAGCAACTGGTTACGTTGCTTGTCGGTCATGTCGCCGGCGTGAACCACTTCGTTCAGCAGGATCTTGATGTTCACTTCGTGGTCGGAGCAGTCCACGCCACCGGCGTTGTCGATGAAGTCGGTGTTGGAACCGCCGCCATTGAGGCCGAATTCGACACGACCCAGCTGGGTCATACCGAGGTTACCGCCCTCGCCCACAACTTTGCAGCGCAGCTCGTTACCGTTTACGCGCAACGCATCGTTGGCCTTGTCGCCGACATCGGCGTGGCTTTCGGTGCTGGCTTTGACGTAGGTGCCGATGCCGCCGTTCCACAACAGATCCACCGGTGCCTTGAGCAAGGCGTTCAGCAGTTCGGTCGGGGTCAGCTTGTCCGCCTGAATGTCGAAGCGCTCTTTCATCTGCGGGGAAATCGCGATGCTTTTCGCGCTACGGGAGAAGATCCCGCCGCCTTCGGACATGATGCTGGTGTCGTAATCCGACCAGGCGGAACGCGGCAGGTCGAACAAGCGCTGACGCTCAGCGAAGCTGTTCGCAGGCTCAGGGTTTGGATCGATGAAGATGTGCAGGTGGTTGAACGCTGCGACCAGTTGCAGCTTGTCGGACATCAACAAACCGTTACCGAACACGTCACCGGCCATGTCGCCGACGCCCACTACGGTGATGTTGTCTTCCTGAACATTGATGCCGCGTTCGCGGAAGTGACGTTGCACGCCGACCCACGCGCCCTTGGCGGTGATGCCCATTTTCTTGTGGTCGTAACCGGCGGAACCACCGGAAGCGAACGCATCGCCGAGCCAGAAGCCGTAGTCGATAGCGATGCCGTTGGCAATGTCGGAGAAGGTTGCAGTGCCCTTGTCCGCAGCCACTACCAGGTACGGGTCATCGTCGTCATGACGCACGACGTTGGCCGGTGGCACGAGCGCGCCGTCTTTCAGGTTGTCGGTGATGTCCAACAGGCCCGAGATGAAGATGCGGTAGCAGGCGATGCCCTCGGCCGCGATCTCGTCACGGCTGCCGCCCAATGGCAGGCGACGCGGCAGGAAGCCGCCCTTCGCGCCCACTGGCACGATGACCGAGTTCTTCACTTGCTGGGCTTTTACCAGGCCAAGGACTTCGGTGCGGTAGTCTTCTTCACGATCCGACCAGCGCAGACCGCCACGAGCGACGTTGCCGAAACGCAGGTGCACGCCTTCGACGCGCGGCGAGTAAACGAAAATTTCGAACTTCGGTACTGGCTTCGGAAGCTCTGGAATCTGGTGCGGGTTGAACTTGAAGCTGAAGTAGGACTTGTTTTGACCGTTGGCGTCGGTCTGGTAGAAGTTGGTGCGCAGAGTCGCTTTAATCAGGTCCAGATAGCGACGCAGGATACGGTCTTCGTTGAGCACCTGGACGTCGTCCAGAGCGGTCAGAATCGCGTGTTCCAGACGCAGCTCAAGGTCGTCGCTGCTTAACTTGCGCGCCAGGTAGAAACGGGTCTTGAACAACCGGGTCAACTCGCGAGCGATGTCGGTGTGGTTGTTCAGGGTGCTGGCGATGTAACCGAGGTCGAAGCCCAGGCGGATCTGCTTCATGTAGCGGGCGTAGGCACGCAGCAGCGCCACGTCGCGCCATGGCAGGCCAGCGGTCAGCACCAGACGGTTGAAGGCATCGTTCTCGGCATCGCCACGCACGATGTGGACAAAAGCGTCCTGCAAGGTGTCGTTGAGTTGCTGGATGTCGAGTTCCAGGCCTTCAGCGGCGGTGAACGCAAAGTCGTGAATCCAGAACTCGCGGCCGTTGTTGTGACGCAGGCGGTACGGGAACTCACCCAGCACGCGCAGGCCGAGGTTTTCCAGGATCGGCAGCACGTCGGACAACGCCAGCGGCGTATCGGCGTGATACAGCTTGCAGTGCAATTCGCGCTGACCGGAAACCTGACCCAATGGCTGATAGAAGCTCATCACCAGTGGATTGGATTCTTTCAGGCTCAGCAGGTGCTGCATGTCGACCACAGCCGAATGCGCGGCGAAACGCTCGCGGTAACCGGCCGGGAAGCCTTTCGGGAAGTCGGACAGCACGTTGGTGCCGTGGGCTTCGCCGAAGCTTTCGACCGTCAGGGCGGCGTAATCGTCCTGCCAGCTGCGGCAGGCCTGTACCACTTCTTTTTCCAGCAGCAGCGGGTCGATGTCGAGACGGTTCTTCGGATCGACGCGCAGAATCAGCTGCACGCGGGCCAGCACGGACTCGGAGAAGAAAGTCCAGAACTCGCAGTCCGAGGCTTTCAGGCGATCCATCAGCACTTGCTGGATCTTCTGGCGCACTTCGGTCGAGTAGATGTCACGTGGCACGTAGGCCAGGCAGTAGCAGAAACGACCGTACGGGTCTTTACGCAGGAACACGCGAATCTTGTTGCGTTCCTGGATCTGCACGATCGACATCACGGTGTTGAACAGCTCGTCCACCGGGGTCTGGAACAGATCGTCCCGTGGCAACACTTCGACCACCTGCGCCAGTTCCTTGCCCAGGTGAGCCTTGGCCTGGAAGCCGGAACGGCGTTCGATTTCTTCGACCTTGCGGCGGATGTACGGAATGACCCGCACGCTCTCGCCATACACCGACGAGGTGTACAGGCCCATGAAACGGCATTCCTTGATGACGTTGCCGTCGGCGTCGATTTCACGGATCGACACGTAATCCGGGTAAGCCGGACGGTGTACGCGGCTCGGGTGCGCAGCCTTGGCGAACGACAGCAGAGTCGGTTCGCGCAGGTAGTTCACGGCGTAGTCTTCGATGCGCAGGTCGTCGTAGGTCAGGCCGGTGCGCAGCAGTTTGGTCAGGCCGAGGAACGAGTTCTGGTCGTAAACAATGTGGCCGCCGTCGGCTTCATTGCTAACCACGAACTCTTCATAGCCCAGGAACGTGAAGTGATTACCCACCAGCCATTCGAGGAAGCTTTTGATCTCGGCTTTTTCTTCGGCGTCGACAGCGAACGGGCTGTTGTCCAGACCGGTGAGGATTTCCTGGACCTTGGCTTTCATCGGCTCGAAATCGGCGACCGCCACGCGGACCTCACCGAGAACCTGCTCCAGCTCTCTGCTCAGCACGTTCATTTCGGCCGCGTTGGCGCAACGGTCGATTTCCAGGTACATCAACGACTCTTGCAGAACGTCGTCACCCTGGGTGCCTTTCGGCAGGATTTCCAGCAGCTCGCCCTTGCTGCCGCGGCGCACGCTCAGCACAGTGGTTTGCAGGGTATGAATGCTGTAGCCGCGACGGTTCAGCTCGGTACGTACCGAGTCCACCAGAAACGGCAGATCGTGGTGCAGCACTTCGACCGCGGTGTGGGTCGACTGCCAGCCGTGACGTTCGTAATCCGGGTTGTAGACGCGAACCTGTGGTTGCGCGTGATCGAAGCGCTCAAGCAGGCGCCACGCAGAAAGGGTACAGCCAGCGAGGTCGGACAGCCGACGCTGGGTCAGCTCGTCGAGGGAAATGATGCCGAAAAATTGTTCCGCGAACAGCGCCACTTGTGGCAGTGCCTGTTCACTGATGTGCTGCGCCAGTGCCGCTTGCAGTTGGTGCTGGAAGTCGGCTTTGCTGGCTGCGGTGAAGAACGCCATCTGTGGTACTCCGCTTGGGCTTGTTATTGATGGAAGCGTCGCGTGCAAAACCCCTTTCGGGGCGATCCGTCACCCTGTTCCTGATTCTCGGGCAGAGGAAACAGGATGACAGGTGGGTGAAGCTGGACGAGACACTCGGGTCACATTCACCTTCCATGAATGGGCATCTGCAAAAACGACTCTGCGATCAATTGCACAATGTCTTTACAGGTATCCATTCGATGCGCAGCTTAACCAGTGCGGCAAGGCCCGTGCTTGCGGTGCTGCGACATATTCGGTCATCGGTACGCAGCTCAGGGCTTGTGCATCGAATAACACTAGCAGCCGCACGGAAAAATGGCGGTTTTCTGACCGGTTTTACGGCACATTCGTACCAAATATGACCAGTAACACTCCATGTGTTCGCGACACATCCTATGACACTCAGTCGAGCAGAAATTCCCGAGGACTGGCAAAATCGCCTTTTGTTGTGTTCACAACGCTCGCCGAGCCAGGATTTCCCCCATGCAAATGACTACCGCCCTCTTGATCGTCAACCCGTGCGACGACGAAGAAGACAACATGGCCATGCTCGCCTGCCACAGCGAGCAGGGCGAGATGTTCCTGATGACCCGCTACCCGGACGAAGACGAACTGGAAATCACCCTCGATGGCGAGCCTTCGACCCTCGATGGCGTGAAAGTCACCCTCAGCCCTACCCGCCTGCTGATCGAAATCGCCGCGGCGGATGCCGATGCGCTGAATGGCGATGATTCGCTGGAGATTACGCACAGCACCGATGCGAGTGATTTGGCGGAAGTGGAAGAAACGCTGCAGAACATTCTTAAAGGGACTGGCACTTATATCAGCGAGCTCTGAATTTCAGCGCCGGTGCCGGCCTCATCGCGAGCAAGCTCGCTCCCACAGGGGACCTGCTGCGGATACAAATTTCGCTTCCAGCACAGATCCATTGTGGGAGCGAGCTTGCTCGCGATGAGGCCCGAGAGCTCTCCGCCGTTCCCCCTGCCTACACATTTCAAACAATTTCACCCACCAATTCCCACACTTTGCACAAAATGCCGTTAGTCGCCGCACCCCGCGATGCATTAAAGTAACGCCCCCAACCCTGGCGTTATTCGAACGTCTTCGGTCACCCTTTCCAGGAACAGTCATCGATGGAACATCGTGAAGCGCTGCTAGCGCTGCGAACCTTTCTTTCAACGCAGATTCTCGGCCAGGAAAAACTCATCGAGCGCTTGCTCATCGCCTTGCTCGCCGACGGCCACATGCTGGTCGAGGGCGCCCCTGGCCTGGCCAAGACCAAGGCCATCAAAGAACTCGCCGAAGGCATCGAAGCCCAGTTCCACCGCATCCAGTTCACCCCCGACCTGCTGCCGGCCGACATCACCGGCACCGAAATCTATCGGCCGGAAACCGGCAGTTTCGTGTTCCAGCAAGGCCCGATTTTCCACAACCTGGTGCTGGCGGACGAAATCAACCGTGCCCCGGCCAAGGTTCAGTCCGCGTTACTGGAAGCCATGGGCGAGCGCCAGGTCAGCGTCGGGCGCAGCACTTACGAGCTGTCACCGCTGTTTTTGGTAATGGCCACGCAAAACCCCATCGAGCAGGAAGGCACCTATCCGCTGCCCGAAGCCCAGCTCGACCGCTTTCTGATGCATGTAAAAATCGGCTTCCCTGATGCCGCCGTCGAACGGCGGATCCTGCAACAGGCCCGTGGCGAAGCGTTGAACGGCGAAACCAAGCCTGAGCGCCGGGTCAGCCAGCAAGCGATTTTTGCTGCACGCAAGGAAATCCTCGGCTTGTACATGGCTGACGCCGTGGAGGAATACCTGGTGCAACTGGTCATGGCCACGCGCACCCCGGCCAAATTCGACCCGGAGATGGCCGAATGGATCGCCTATGGCGCCAGCCCTCGGGGCTCGATTGCCCTCGACCGCTGCGCCCGCGCCCACGCCTGGCTGGCCGGTCGCGACTTCGTCAGCCCGGAAGACATTCAAGCGGTGCTGTTCGACGTGTTGCGCCACCGCATCATTCTGTCCTTTGAAGCCGAAGCCGCTGGCATCGATCAGGACCGGGTGGTCCAGCGGATTCTCGACGTCGTAGCCGTCGCTTGACCCCGATGAACGCCATTCTGCCACCCGAACCGGGCATCCGTGTCAGCCTCGCCGAGCTGATCGAGATGCGCCATCGCGTGCGTGAAGTGCAATTGTTCTCCACGCCGAGCCAGCGCAGCCCGCTGATCGGCCTGCACCACTCCAAATTGCGCGGGCGCGGGGTGGACTTCGATCAGGTACGGGTCTATCAGGCCGGCGATGACGTGCGAAGCATCGATTGGCGCGTCACCGCCCGGACCCAGGAACCCCACACCAAGCTGTTCCATGAAGAGCGTGAGCGGCCGATTTTCATCATGGTCGAGCAAAGTCGTCGGCTGTTTTTCGGTTCAGGACTGATGTTCAAATCGGTGCTCGCCGCCCAGGCCGCGAGCCTGATTGGCTGGGCCGCGCTCGGCCATAACGATCGGGTCGGCGGACTGGTGTTCGGCGACAACGAGCACTACGAGATCAAACCCCGCCGCAGTAAACAAAGCCTGCTGCAATTGCTCAACCGTCTGGTGCGGGTCAATCAGTCGTTGCACACCGAAAGCGAAACGGACCGCGACGCCTTCGGCATTGCCCTGCGGCGCGCCCGGGAAGTACTGCGCCCCGGCAGCCTGGCGATCGTGATCTGCGACGAGCGCGCCTTGAGCGAGGGCGCCGAGCAGCAGTTGAGCCTGTTGTCGCGCCATTGCGACCTGTTGCTGCTGCCGGTGTCCGATCCGCTGGACCACGCCCTCCCTGCCGCCGGCCTGCTGCGCTTTGCCGAACGCGGTGCGCAACTGGAACTCGACACGTTGAATTTCGACCTGCGCCAGACGTACCGCGCCCAGGCCGAAGCGCGCATCGCCCGCTGGGAACTGCTCGCACAGAAGCTGCGTGTATTGCTGATGCCGTTGAGCACCCAGAGCGAAATGGTTGAGCAATTGCGCGAATACCTGAACCCACAGAAGCCGGGGAAAGGTCGATGAGCAGTCTCGATCAACTGCAACCCCTGATCTCCCCGCCGCCGATTGACTTCTGGCCTCCGGCGCCGGGTTGGTGGCTATTACTGTTGTTGCTGCCGCTGATCGGTTTTGGCCTGTGGAAGGCACGGCGCTTCATTCCGGACAAGCGTCCGGTGGTGCGTGCCGAACAACCGCTGGACCCGGTGCGCGTTGCCGCGCTGGCTGAACTGGCGCGCATGCCCAAACCCTACGACGGCGCCCCGGCCGGCGCCTGGTTGCAGCAACTCAACGGTTTGCTCAAGCGCTTGTGCCGTAACCATTACCCCTATAGCCAGAGCCATACTCTCAACGGCCGCAAATGGCTGGCGTTCCTCGATAACCGTTGCCCGGCCGCCGGCCTGACCCGCTGGATGGTGCTGGTGGAAGGCGCCTACAAACCCGAATGCAAACTCGACGACAAAGCCATCGCCGGCCTGACCCAAGCCGTCGACACCTGGATTCGCAAACATGTTTGAGTTCGCCTGGCCGTGGATCTTCGCCCTGTTGCCACTGCCGTGGCTGATGCGCGTGGTGCTGCCGGTTGCCGACAGCGGCGAGCCTGCGCTCAAAGTCAGTTTTCTCAGCGACCTCGAAGGCCTCGCCCGGCGCCGCGCCCGTGCCAACCTGCCGGCCTGGCGCCAGCAAGCACCGTTCATCCTGCTGTGGCTGTTGCTACTGATCGGCGCCGCGCGTCCGCAATGGCTTGGCGAACCGCTGCCGATTGCTGCCAGTGGCCGCGACCTGCTGGTGGCGGTTGATGTCTCCGGCTCCATGGATTTCCCCGACATGCAGTGGCAGGACGAGGACGTCAGCCGCCTATCGCTGGTCCAGCATTTGCTCGGTGACTTTCTCGAAAGCCGCGAAGGTGATCGGGTCGGCCTGATCCTGTTCGGCAGCCAGGCTTACCTGCAAGCGCCGCTGACCTTCGACCGCCACACCGTGCGCGTCTGGCTCGACGAAGCGCGGATCGGCATCGCCGGCAAAAACACCGCCATCGGCGATGCCATCGGCCTCGCGCTTAAACGCCTGCGCCTGCGTCCGGACCAGAGCCGCGTGTTGATTCTGGTCACAGACGGTGCCAACAACAGCGGCGAAATCGACCCGCTCACGGCAGCGCGGCTGGCGGCTAAAGAAGGCGTGAAAATCTATCCGATCGGCATCGGCGCCGATCCGGAGCAAAGTGGCACGTTGGGTTCCCTCGGGGTCAATCCAAGCCTGGACCTCGACGAGCCCTCCTTGAAAGCCATTGCCGAAGCCACGGGCGGCCAGTATTTCCGCGCCCGCGATGGCAAAGAGCTACAAACCATCAAGGACACCCTCGACAAACTGGAGCCGGTGACCCAGCAACCGACTCAGGCCCGCCCGGCCCAGGCGTTGTATCACTGGCCCCTGGCGATGGCACTGCTGCTGAGCATGCTGCTGGTGGTTCGGGAGCGCTGGCCGGACAACCCGTTGCAGCGGTTGTTTACCAAGGAGCTGTTTCTGCAAACGCAATTGCCCGACTGGCGCCAGCGGCTTAAACGCCTGCGTCTGCGGAGGCGCCGATGAGTGCGCTATGGCCGTACTGGTTCCGCCCCTGGTGGCTGTTGTTGTTGCCGTTGCTCGGCTGGTTGCTGTGGCAACTCTGGCATCGGCAGAAACGTGCCGGGCGCTGGCAGATGATTCTGCCGCCCGCCTTTCACGCCGCGCTGCTCAGCGGTGGCAACGGTCGCGACAGCAAGTTGCCGTGGGTTGTGCTGGGCCTGGCCTGGGTGCTCACGGTCCTGGCGCTGCTGGGCCCCAGTTGGGAACGTGTCGAGCAAACCAGCCAGAAACCGGCTGATCCGCTGGTGGTGATCCTTGAACTGACCCCGGAAATGCTCGCCACCGACGTAGCACCCAACCGACTGGAACAGGCCCGGCGCAAACTGTTTGACCTGCTGCAAAACCGCAGCGACGCCCAGACCGCGATCGTCGTCTATGCCGGCAGTGCCCACACGCTGGTGCCGCTGTCGGATGACCTGTCCACCAGCCATAACCTGCTGGATGCGCTCAAGCCTTCGCTGATGCCCGAGGCCGGCCATCGCGCTGATCTGGCGGTGATCAAGGCGCTGGCGTTGCTCAATCAAGGTGCCCTCGGCGACGGCCGGATCTTGCTGATCGGTTCCACCTTGACCGAGCAAGAGCGCCAAGGCATTCGCCGGGCAATGGACGGCAAGTCGACGCAATTCCTCATGCTCGGGATCGGCACCGCCGAAGGCGCGCCGATTACCCGGGAGGACGGGAGTTTCCTCAAGGACGATCAGGGTGCGATTCTGGTTCCGCATCTGGACGAGCCCAGCCTGAGGGCCTTTGCCAATGCACTGGATGGGCGCTATCACCACGCGCGCCTGGATGACGCCGACCTGCGCGCCCTCGGCCTTCTCGACGGTCCACGCTCGCTGCGCAACGACGGCCAGACCCTGCGCCTCGACACCTGGGCCGATCAGGGTTATTGGCTGCTGTTGCCGTTGTTGCTGCTGGCAGCCTGCGCCGGTCGTCGCGGCTGGTTGTTCTGCCTGCCGCTGCTGTTTCTAGTGCCACAGCCGAGCTACGCTTTCGACTTCGAAGACTTGTGGTTGCGCCCCGACCAACGAGGGCAGCATTTGCTCAAGCAAGAACGCCCGGCCGAAGCTGCGCAACATTTTGAAGACCGGCAATGGCAAGGCGTGGCGCTCTATGAGGCTGGCGACTACAGTGCTGCCGCCCAGCGGTTCGCCGAAGGCAACGACGCCCACGCCCACTACAATCGTGGCAATGCCCTGGCCAAAAGCGGAGAGCTGGAAGCCGCGCTGGATGCGTACGAACAGGCGCTGGAGCTGCAACCGGATTTGCGTCCGGCGCAGACCAACAAGGCGCTGGTGGAAAACCTGATCAAACAGAAAGCCACTGCGCCAACCGCTGAACCGGACAAAAACGCCAGCAGCGACAGCGAGACCATCACGCAGGAGCCACCCCCAGGCGCGGCCACGCAACCGACGAACAGCGGCGAACCGAAAACCGATGCGCAGCAGACTTCAGCCGACGCCGAACAGTCGTCGACGAGGCCACCGAAAGCCGGCACCAATGAAGTCCCTGGCAGCGAGTTGGGGGATGAACAAAGCACCAGGCCGCCCATGCGCCCAGCCAACGCCACAATCGATGGCGAACAACGCCAGGCGCTGGAGCAGTGGTTGCGCAAGATCCCGGATGATCCGGGTGAATTGCTCAGGCGCAAATTTTGGTACGAACAGCAACAACATCAGGATCAGGGAAAAACTCGATGACCCGCTTCACCGCTTTCTCGCTCGCGCTGCTGCCCGCCTTGCTGCTCTGCACCGTTCAGGCCCAGGCAGCCGGGCTGGTCGCCAGTGTGGATCGCAGTCGCCTGAACTCCGGCGAGACCGTCGAACTGACCCTGGAATCCACCGACGTAACGCTATTTGGCAAACCGGACCTGACACCGCTGGAGCCTCAGTTCGAAGTCCGCGGCACCCGCCAGGTCAACCAGTTGAATACCCTAAACGGCGACAATCAGGCCACCACCCGCTGGATCATCACCCTGCTGCCTCGACAAAACGGCAGCGTGGTAATTCCGTCACTGCAACTGGGTGACGTGCAGAGCCAGCCCATCACGGTGCAAGTGGTCGAGAGCGAAACCCAGGACACCGCGAATACGCTGGCCCCGGTGTTCATCGACGCCAGCCTCGATCAAAACAGCGTGTATGTGCAGGCCCAGGCGGTTCTGACCTTGCGCATCTACCATTCGGTGTCGCTGTACGACGACAGCAGCCTCCCCCCTCTGCAGATTCCCGATGTGCGCATCGAACAATTGGGTGAATCGCGGACCTACGAGAAAACCATTAATGGCCTGCGCCATGGCGTGATCGAAATGCGCTATGCGATCTATCCGCAGCACAGTGGCGTATTGATCATTCCGGCGCAGATCTTCAATGCGGCATTGGTCGATGCACAGCCCGCCCAGGACGCCGCCACCCAAGCGCCGAAATCCGGCAAACTGATGCGCGTCAGTTCTTCCGAGATCCTGCTGACGGTCAAGGCCAAGCCCGCCAGTTACCCGGCTGACGCGCCATGGTTACCCGCGCGCAGCCTCAGCCTGAGCGAAAGCTGGAATCCTGAACCGGACCACGCTCAAGTGGGCGATTCGCTGACCCGCAGCCTGACCGTAAAAGCCGAAGGCCTGGCCAGTTCACAACTGCCCCCGCTGCCCGCCACCGACGTTAACGGCCTGCGGCGCTATCCGGATCAACCCGTGCTGGCCAATCAAAACGGCGAGCGCGGCTTGATCGGCAGTCGCGAAGAACGCGAAGCCCTGGTGCCGACGCGAGGCGGCTCAATCGAGTTGCCCGCGGTGGACGTGGTGTGGTGGAACACCTTCGAAGATCATCTGGAACACAGCAACCTGCCAGCCCAGTCTCTGGACGTCGCGAACAACCCGAGCCTGGCGGCCGATACCCCGGCCGGTATACCACAAGTCAGTTTTGCTGCCGACAGTGAAACCCTTTGGCGGTGGAAACTCAGCACCCTGATTCTGGCCTGCACCACCCTGCTCGGCTTCGGCCTCTGGTGGCGCGCACGCTGGCAACCGGCGATCCTGCGCGCCGCGCAAACCGGCCCGAGCCCACGCACCGTGCTCGACGACCTCAAGCGCGCCTGCCAGGCCAACGACTCCCACGCCACCCGCCAGGCCCTCGACGCCTGGGCCCGACAACAACCGGAAACCCTGGCCGACATGGCCGCACGCTTCGTGCCGCTGTCCGACGCGCTCGACGGTTTGAACGGCGCCCTGTACAGCGAAACCGGCCAGCACTGGCAAGGTGAAGACCTGTGGCGCGCGATCAAGTCAATCCCGATTGCCGAGCGGGTTCAGGACCCGGTGGGTGACAGTGGGTTGCCGCCGCTTTATCCCAAATAAGACCAACAGATCGCAGCCTTCGGCAGCTCCTCCAGGTGTACGCCATTCCCATGTAGGAGCTGCCGCAGGCTGCGATCTTTTCGCTTTTCGGTATTCCCGACCTTTTGCCGGTAAACTCTCCCCCCTTTAGCCGCCTTCATTTTCCACGCGGCAATTACCTTATTTCCTACGGAGTTTGCCTTGCGTCTGTTTCACACCTCCGACTGGCACCTTGGGCAGAACCTGCACGGCCAGGAACGCGATTTCGAGCACGGCTGTTTCCTTGAATGGCTGCTGCGTCAGCTGAAGCTGGATCAGCCTGATGTGCTGCTGATCGCCGGCGATATCTTCGACACGGTCAACCCACCGGTCAAAGCCCAGGAACGGCTGTACGACTTCATCGTCAGTGCCCACGAGCAGCAACCGTTGCTGACCATTGTGATGATTGCCGGCAACCACGATTCCGGCTCACGAATCGAACTGCCCGCGCCGCTGATGCGACGTTTGCGCACCCATGCGTTGGGTCGCGTGCTGTGGCTGGACGACGGCCAGCTGGATGCCGAACGGCTGTTGCTGCCGTTGCCGGATGCCAGCGGCGAAATCGTCGGCTGGTGCCTGGCGCTGCCGTTCCTGCGTCCGGCCGAAGTGACTGGCGCGCAGTTGGGCGACAACTACCTACGGGGTATTGGTCAGGTTCACGAATGGCTGATCGAAGCGGCGAACGCCAAACGCCAACCGGGCCAGGCTCTGATCGCCATCAGCCATGCCCACATGGCCGGCGGCTCGGTATCCGAAGACTCGGAGCGCAGCCTGATCATCGGGAATGCCGAAGCCCTGCCCGCCAGCCTGTTCGGGCCGACCATCAGCTACGTCGCCCTCGGCCATTTGCACAAGCCGCAGAAGGTCAACGGTGAAGAGCGCATTCGCTACAGCGGCTCACCGATTCCGTTGTCGTTCTCCGAGATCGGTTATCAGCACCAGATTCTCGACGTCACGCTCGATGGCGAAGCCCTGATGAGCGTCGAGCCGAAACTGATTCCACGGGCGGTGAACCTGCAACGCATCGGCCCCGCGCCTTTGGCAGACATCCTGCTGCAACTGGCGGACCTGCCGAACATCGACCTGCTGGCCGATATTCAACGTCAACCGTGGCTGGAAGTCCGTGTTCGTCTCGATGAGCCGCAACCCGACCTGCGTCATCAGGTGGAAACCGCCCTGCAAGGCAAAGCCGTGCGCCTGGTGCGCATCGCCGCCGAATACGCCGGCAATTGCAGCCGCGAGGGCGTCGATGACGGCGCCACGTTGATCGAACTCGACCAGCTCACACCCCAGGAATTGTTCAGCCGCGCCTGGCAAGACAACTACGGCAGTGAGGTCGATGAGCAAACGCTGAAGGACTTTGCCGAGCTGTTGCAGGACGTGCAGATGGAGAGCGAAGACGCATGAAAATCCTCGCGATCCGCCTGAAAAACCTCGCGTCACTGGCCGGGCCTTTTGAGATCGACTTTACTGCCGAACCACTGGCCAGCGCAGGCTTGTTCGCCATTACCGGGCCGACCGGCGCTGGCAAAAGTACCTTGCTCGATGCCTTGTGCCTGGCGTTGTTTGGCGCTGTGCCTCGACTGAGCAACGCCCAGGTGTCTGCCAAAGCGCCGGACGCCGACGGCGAAATCAGCACGGGCGACCCTCGTACGTTGCTGCGTCGCGGCACGGGTGAAGGGTATGCCGAAGTGGATTTCGTGGGCATCGATGGCCGTCGCTATCGCGCGCGCTGGGAAGCCAATCGCGCCCGGGAGAAGGCCGGCGGCAAGCTGCAACTCAGCCGTCAGAGTTTGCGCGACATCGATCTGGACCAATTGCTGGCCAGCCAGAAAGTTGAATTCAAAACCCAGCTCGAATCGGTACTCGGCCTGAACTTCGAACAGTTCACCCGCGCCGTGCTGCTCGCCCAGAGTGAATTCAGTGCGTTCCTCAAGGCTAACGACAACGAGCGTAGCGAGCTGCTGGAAAAACTCACCGACACCGCGCTCTACACCCGCCTCGGTCGCCGGGCCTTCGACAAGACTAAAGAGGCTCGCGAAGCCCACAAGTTGTTGCAGGATCAGGCCACCGGGGTCACGCCGCTGTCCCCCGAAGCCCGGGCCGAACTCGATGAGCGCTTCAACCAGGCTCAACAGCAACTCAAGACCCAGCAGGCACAGCTCAAGCAGTTAGAGTTGCAGCACACCTGGCTCAAGGACTTGCGTCAGCTACAGGACGAGCAGCTAAGCGCCACCGAGCAGTTGACCAGCGCGCGCCAGCAATGGCAAAGCCTGAGCGGCGAACGCCTGAAGCTGACGCGCCTGGAACAACTGGCGCCGCAACGCCACCAGTTCGCCCGCAAGACCGAACTCACCACCCAGCTCACACCACTGGCCGAGCAGATTCAGCAGCACACGCAACAGCAAGCGCAGCTGAGCGAGCGCCAGACTCAGCTCGAACACACCCTGAGCGCGGCGCAGGCCGCCCTGGTCGACGCTCAACGCCAACACACGACCAGTGCGCCATTGCTGCGTCAGGCCTTCGAAGAGCAAAGTGCCTTCGCCCGACTGGCCAAAGACACCGGCCTCAGTGCCGACCTCAAGCAGCAGGCTGAGTTGGCCTGGACTCAAGGCCAAACCACGATTCAAGGCTTGCTCGACCAACAAAAACGGGTCGCTTCACGCCTGGAGAGTATCGCCGCAGCGCTTGAGCAAAGCACTCACCTGGCGCCGTTAAGCGATGCCTGGAACGCTTACCGCAATCGCCTGCAACAGCTGATGCTGATCAGCAATCGGCTGAACAAGGGCCAGGGCGAACTGGCGGCCCTTGAGCAAAGCGCCTTACGTGCCGCTGAAGAACTGGCAGCGCAACGGCAGAATCTTGAAGTGCTCTACAAAGAGGCCGGCGCTGAACCCGAAGCCGTGGCCGAACAGATCCAGTTGCTCGGCAACCTGTTGCAGGACAACCGCAAGCAACTGCGGGCGTTTGAAGAGCTGACACGCCTATGGGCCAGCCAAAAAGAACTGGATAAGCGCGGCGCAGACCTTCAGCAACGTCAGCTCGCTGCGCAGCAAGAACGTGATCGCCTGACCCGGGACGGGGTGAAAACCAAGAGCGAATTAACGGTCGCCGAGCAAACCCTGACGGTGACGCGCGAACTGCTGGAGCGCCAGCGTCTGGCACGCAGTGCGAGCGTCGAGGAACTGCGCGAGCAGCTGCAGGACGATCAGCCCTGCCCGGTGTGTGGCAGCCCCGACCATCCTTATCATCAGCCCGAAGCGCTGCTGCAAAGCCTCGGTCGGCACGACGAAAGTGAACAGGCCAACGCCCAGAAAGCCGTCGACCTGCTCAAAGAAAAACTCACTGATTTGCGCGCCGAAGTCGGCGGTTTGATCGCGCAGCAAAAAGAGTTTCTGCAGCAACAGGAACAGCTTGGGGTCCAGCAACAAGGCCTGACACCGATCCTCGAAGCGCATCCGTTGTCAACGCAACTGCTGGCTCAGGACGCGACCCGGCGCGATGCCTGGCTGACGCAGCAAGACAGCCAGTTGAACCAGAGCATCAGCCAGGACGAACAACGGCAAACCGCCTTGCTCACGCTGCAACAGGACGCGGCGCGACTGGCGCAGCAACTGCGCAATGCCGAAACGGCGAGCCACCAAGCCACCCAGCATCTGGCCAACCAGCAACGTGAACTGGGCAGTGATCGCCAGCGTCTGGACGACGAGCTGAGCGCATTCAGTACCCTGCTCCCGGCCGAGACCCTGCAAGCCTTGCGCAACGAGCCCGCCGCGACCTTCTTGGAACTCGACCGGCAAATCGCCCAGCGTCTGGAGCAACTCGAGCAACAGCGCGATGAGCTCGGCGAACAGCAACAGCGTCAGCAAACGCTGGAGAAGGAACAGGATCGGCAGCAGACGCGCGCCCAACAGTTGGAAGCCGCCCGCCAGCAGTTCACCACCCTCGCCGAGCAACAACAGACGTGCCAACAAAAACTGACTCAACTGTTGGGTCTGCACGCCAGCGCCGAGGAGTGGCAGCAGCAACTGGATAAGGCCGTGGATCAGGCGCGCAACGCCGAAGCCGCTGCCAATCAGGAGCTGCAAACCGTGCGCACACGACGGGTGCAACTGACTGCCGAGCTTAAAGCGCAGCAAGAACGCTCACTGGCGCTTGAGGTCGAAGATCGCGAACTGAGCATCAAGATTGCCGACTGGCGAGCCTTGCACCCGGAACTGGACGACAGCGGGTTGGAAGACTTGCTAAAGGTCGACGACCCGCACGTCCACGCATTGCGTCAACAGTTGCAACAAAGCGAAAAAGCCATCGAACAGTTCGAGGTGCTGTTGCAGGAGCGCGACCAGCGCCTGCTCAACCATCAAGCGCAGCACAACGGCAACCTCGATGCCGCGCAACTCGCCACGGCTCTGACCGACCTGCAAACCCTGTTCACCGCCAGCGAACACCACTGCGCTGAACTGCGTGCCGAGCAGGCCGAGGACCAGCGGCGCCAAACTGCCAACCAAGCCCTGGCGCAGCAGATCGCCGACGCCTACAGCGAGTACCAGCGCTGGGCGCGATTGAATGCGTTGATCGGCTCAGCCACCGGCGACACCTTCCGTAAAATCGCCCAGGCCTACAACCTCGACCTGCTGGTGCATCACGCCAACGTCCAGTTACGCCAACTGGTCCGTCGCTATCGCCTGAAACGCGGTGGCAGCATGCTCGGTTTGCTGGTGATGGACACCGAGATGGGCGACGAATTGCGCTCGGTGCATTCGTTGTCCGGTGGTGAGACGTTCCTGGTGTCTTTGGCCCTGGCCTTGGGCCTGGCATCGATGGCGTCGAGCACGCTGAAAATCGAATCGCTGTTCATCGACGAAGGCTTCGGCAGCCTTGATCCGGAATCCCTGCAACTGGCCATGGACGCCCTCGACGGCTTGCAGGCTCAAGGACGCAAGGTCGCGGTGATTTCTCACGTACAGGAAATGCACGAACGGATTCCGGTACAGATTCAGGTACGCCGCCAGGGCAACGGCCTGAGCACCCTGGAGGTGACATGAATACGCTGTATTCCTTTCGTCGCTGCCCATACGCCATGCGGGCGCGCATGGCGCTGCGGTATTCAGGGGTTGCTGTGCAGATCGTCGAGGTCAGCCTGAAGGCGAAACCGGCCGATATGCTCGCGCTGTCGAGCAAGGGCACGGTGCCGGTGTTGAGTATTGACGGTCAAGTGATCGACGAAAGTCTGGAAATCATGCGCTGGGCGTTGGCGCAGAACGATCCGCAGGATTGGTTGCTTAAGGATGATCCTGTCGGGCAACAACACATTGCCGGGCTTATCGACGAAAACGATCAAGTGTTCAAGGTCCATCTGAATCGCTACAAATACGCCGAGCGTTACCCCGAGCAACCGATGGCGTTTTATCGTGCCCAGGGCGAGGCCTTTTTGCGCAAGCTCGATGAGTTGCTGGAAGGCCGGGACTATTTGCTGGCGACGCACCTGAGCCTGGCAGATGTGGCGTTGATGCCGTTCGTGCGGCAGTTCGCCCATGTCGATCGCGAGTGGTTTGGGCAGACGCCTTACGTGCGGCTGCAGGCCTGGTTGCAGCGTTTTTTGGAATCGGACCTCTTCACATCAGTGATGGCGAAATAAAACGCAATCCCTGTAGGAGCTGCCGAAGGCTGCGATCTATTGATCTTGATCTTGATTTTGTAGATCAACTGTCAAGATCAATAGATCGCAGCCTCCGGCAGCTCCTACAGGTGATGTTTCAGGCGAACACATCGCACATCTGCAACACCGAGCAATCCACCTGGAACGGCCCGAAGAAATCGGCCTGGCGCTTGATCGGCGGATTACCGGCCAGCAGCCCCAACGCCTTCGCTGTTTCAATGTTGTGCGCCATGTTGTGATTGGCTTCGATGGACCGTGCCACGGAACCTGCCGAGGCCTGCCCGATTCCCAACAGGGAAGCGCCATTGGTCATGAACGCTAGGAAGGCAATGACCCAGAGTTTGCCCCCTTTCATGCCCCGACCACTCCCGCCACGTCTGCATGATCGAGGATCACGTTTTGAGCGCGGTGTTCGAACTGGATGGCGGGATAAGCGACCTGAATCGGCGCTTCAACGCAGTGGTGCGATTGAGCCGACAGGCTGACGACCAACACCAAGGCCACGTAAAGACCGATAACCAGGTAGGCGCCGTGTTTGGCAGAAGTGAGGATTGCGCTGGCCATGGTGTTCTCCGTGGGCATGTTTCAGAGCCCACAGAATCGATCAAAAAAGCAGGGATAACCACTCAGGGTTGTCCATAGTGACCATCAGCTTCGTTGATCATTAAGCCAGTCTATTTCAGTCTTCGATAAAACTCATCAAGCGCTCGCGCGCCGCCTCCGGCTCGTCTGAAACGGGCTGGACCGCCGAAATAATGGGCGTTGAATAGAGCAACAGAAGCATCACTGTCAGACGTATCGCCATGCTGTCGTTCCTTGTGACGGGAAGGAGTCAAAAAATCAGCGTCAAATTTAAACTCATGGCTTTGCGATATCAAGGCATACCTTGATGGCAATGTGATGCTGTCGTAAACGCGTTATGCAGGAGCGACATCACTCATATTTTTCGGCGCTTTTCAGCTCGATCGACGCGAGTGACTTCGCTCCTGCATAAAAGGTGCAGGGCTGGAATTTCAGGCGTGGGTTTTGTGGTCCAGCGCCGCATAGAAGTTGGCGCTCTGCTGCAAGTATTTCTGGGTGTAGCTCTGGGTGTGGGATTTTTTGTCCTTGATTTCAACGTTGGCGCTGGCTGGCAGAGCAACGGTGGCAGAGATAGCGGAAGCAGCGATGATGGAAAAGAGATTGAAGTTCATGGCGGTATTCCTCGGATTCAGTTGGCTTGCTTGCCCGGTGGGGCCGTGAAGCAAACTTAACCTCCGAGGGTCTACGCCTGAAATCCTTTGTAGCATTAGCAGATATCAGCGTCATTAATAGAAGGATGCAGGCCCCATCAACCGGGGCCTGCGGCCTATTGACGCAGCATAAACTTGAGGTCGCTCGGGGCGTCCATCGGCAGTTTTTGCACGGTTTTACCTAAAAGGCCGGTCTTGGCATCGCGCTCGACGACGACAATCTGATTGCTCTTCTGGTTGGCAATCAACAGGAACTTGCCCGTTGGATCGAGGCTGAATTCGCGCGGGTGGTCACCTTCAACCGAGCGGCGCTGCAACTCGTTGAGGTGGCCGGTCGCAGGGTCGATAGCGAATACCAGCAGTTGATTGGCGGTACCACGGTTGCTGACGTAGAGGAACTGGCCATCCGCCGAGGCGTGCAATGCCGCGGCCGCCTTGTCCGACGTTGGCTGCCCCGCCGCCAGGTCGACCATTTGGGTGGGCTTGAGTGTGCCGTCCTGGTAATCGAACACGGCCACCTGGGCGCTCATTTCCATGGTCAGCCAGGCGTGCTTGCCATCGGCGCTGAACAGCAGATGCCGCGGCCCGCTGCCCGGTGGCAGCTGGACCGAAGCGGGTGTCGCGGCGGTCAACGGCAGCTCGGGATTGCCCTTGGGGTTGAAGCGGTAGACAAAAATCTTGTCCGCCCCTAGGTCATTGGAAAACACGTAGTTGCCATCCGGTGACGAGATCGTCGAATGCACATGGGCCGACATCTGCCGCTCGGGATTGACCCGACTGGAAGGATGGCTGCTCATCTGCACCACCGGTTTGAGCTTGCCATCGGCGCTCACCGGTAACACCGCCAAGGTGCCGCCCGGGTCTTCAGCGACCGAATAGTTGCTGACAAACAGGTGGCTGGCATCACCGCTGAGACTTGAATGCGTCGGCTCGTTGCCCAGGCTCTGCACCTGATTGATCAGGCTCAGTTCATGGGTTTTGGGGTTGATCGCATAACTGCTGACGCGCCCTACTGGATCAGTCTGACCCGGGCCGTTTTCGTTGACCACGAACAGGTGACGCTGATCTTTGGACAGAGTCAGCCACGACGGGTTTTCGCTTTTGACCACTTGTAACGGTTTGGCGTTGATCTGCCCGGTGGTGCTGTCGAAGCTCAGGCGATAAATACCCTGGCTCTGGCCGGCCGTGTAGGAACCGACCAACAATTGATAGTCGTCGGCGGACGCCGTCTGGACGCTCATCGCGCCAATACTGCCGGCCATCAACAGCGGCCAGAGTTTACGCATCCTCATTCGCTTCATCCTCGTCATCACCACCGCCGAACGCGGTCAGGCACACCAACCGGTGCTCGCCGGAATCACCGGTGATCAGCCAGCTTTGCAGGGTCGGATCGAACGTCGCCGCCGCAATCTGCGCCGGGGTGAACTCCCAGTGCTTGGCCGCTCGGCCGTCCATGCATTCGATGTGCAGGTTGTCGAATTCATCGAGAGAGAATTCGAAGGCGTGCAGGCCGTCGATTTCCACCATATCGCAGTGTTCGAGGGTGTCGAGCAAGGTGTCGGTTGCGGCAGTCATGGCAATCAATCTTTAAAGGGGGAAAAACGCAATGATAGCTCAATGTGGCAGCGGCCCCATGTCGGCCTCCCCCGAATACAACACCAGACAACTGTGGGAGCGAGCCTGCTCGCGAATGCGGTGTGTCAGTCGACATATTCTTTGACTGTTACACCGCATTCGCGAGCAGGCTCGCTCCCACATTTGATTTGTGCCGGCCTCAAGATTGCGTCGCGCCTGTTATCATGCGCGACACCTCCATCGCACAGGATCGCGCCGTTCCCCATGGATTACCGCAAACCCTCCGACCGCAAAAGCATGCACTCGCGCATCGTCCAGGAACTGGGCATGCAGATCGTTTCCGGGCGCTTCAAACCGGACGACAAGCTGCCCGCCGAAGCCCTGTTGTGCGAGGAGTACGCGGTCAGCCGGCCAGTGCTGCGCGAAGCGACCCGAGTGCTGGTCGCCAAGGGCCTGGTGTATTCCCGTCCACGGGTCGGCACGGTGGTCAAGCAGCGCAAGGAATGGCACATGCTCGACCCGGACGTCTTGCATTGGTTGATGCAAAGTAGCCCGCAGAATGAATTCTTCGACCTGTTGACCAGTGTGCGCAGCATCATCGAACCGGCCGCCGCCGCCCTCGCCGCGCAATTCGCCACCGACGCCGACATCGCCTCCATCGGTGAAGCCTACAAACGCATGGAAGCGGCTCCGACCCCCGAGGCCCTGCTGCAACCGGACCTGGACTTTCACAGTCGTATCGCCGATGCGACCCACAACGATCTGTTGGCCAACCTGTGCAACATGCTGTCGGTGGCGATTGCCGAAGCGCTGAAGCACTCCAACCAGCGGCCAAACCTGCACGAACTGGCGCTGCCTCGGCACAAGGCGATTCTCACGGCCATTGAAAACCGTGATGCGCTTGGGGCCCGGCATGCGACGCTGGTGCAGCTGGATGATGCGCGCAGTGCGTTGAATGTCGTGTTGGGCACGGATCCTTCATAAGACAAGATCAAAAGATCGCAGGCTGCGCCAGCTCCTACATGGGAATGCGTTGCTCTGTAGGAGCTGCCGAAGGCTGCGATCTTTTGATCTTCAGTGCACGTAAAAAAGCCGCAACCTTGGTTGCGGCTTTTTATTTTCAGCAGGCGATCAGTGCGCGAACAGCGAGTTGCCCTTCTGCCCGGCCAGCTTCTCCGGTTTGATCAGGAACCGTGCCAGCGCTGGCAACAGCCACAATGCACCGAACATGTTCCAGAGCAGCATGAAGGTCAGCATCAGACCCATGTCGGCCTGGAACTTGATGGCCGAGAAGATCCAGGTGCACACGCCGATGGCCAGGCACAAACCGGTGAACAGCACTGCTTTACCGGTCGATTTCAACGTCTGGTAATAGGCTTCTTGCAACGGCATACCGGCACGCAGGAAGCTTTCCAGTCGGCTGTAGATGTAGATGCCGTAGTCCACGCCAATCCCTACACCCAGCGCCACGACCGGCAGGGTCGCGACTTTTACGCCGATGCCCATAAAGGCCATCAGTGCGTTGCCGAGCACCGAGGTCAGCACCAGCGGCAGCACGATGCACAAGGTCGCCGCCCAGGAACGGAAGGTGATCATGCACATGGTCGCAACGCAGATGTACACCAGGATCAGGATGGTCAGCTCGGATTCCTTGATCACTTCGTTGGTCGCGGCCTCGATCCCGGCGTTACCGGCGGCGAGGATGAATTCCAGCCCTTCCTTGTTGTTTTCCTTGGCGAAGTCCTGCACCGCATGGACGGCGCGGTCCAGCGTGGCGGCCTTGTGATCGTTGAGGAACACCAGCACCGGCGCCAGGGAACAACTGTTGTTGTACAGGCCATCAGCCCGAGCGATGGAGTTGTTCAGCACGTCCGGGTTGCGCGACAAGGTTTCCCACTTCAGGTTGCCCTCGTTCATGCCCTTGATCATCTGCTTGGACACGGTCACCAGAGAAATTGCTGACTGCACGCCCTCGGTGTTCTGCATCTTCCACATCAGTTCGTCGATCGGCGCCATGGCTTCGTAACGTGAGCAACCTTCGGCCTTGGTCTTGACCATCACCACCAACACATCCGAGCTGGTGGAGTAATTGTTGATGATGAAGTTGTTGTCCTTGTTGTAACGCGAATCCGGACGAAGTTCTGGAGCCCCCTGATCGAGGTCGCCGATTTTCAGGTTCTGGCTGTACCAGAGGCCGCCACCGAAGGCCAGCAAGGCCAAAACGATCGACACCGGCGCAACTCTGGCGCTGGCAAAGTTCGACAGCAGGCGCCAGAACGGGTGCTCGCGGGTTGCATCTTTCTTGCTGCGGGCCACCGCGCGCTTGCTGATGCCGACGTAGGAAATCGCTACCGGCAGCAGGATCAGGTTAGTGAACACGATCACCGCCACGCCGATGGATGCACCGATCGCCAGCTCACGAATCACACCGATATCGATGATCAGCAGTGTGATGAAGCCCACCGCATCCGCGAGGATGGCGATCATCCCTGGCAGGAACAACTGGCGGAACGTGCGCCGCGCCGCCGTCAGGGCGTTGTCCGCCTCGCTGGACTGCAACGCGATCCCGTTGATCTTCTGCACGCCGTGGGAAATACCGATGGCGAAGATCAGGAACGGAACCAGCATCGAATACGGATCAAGCCCGAAGCCGAAGAAGTGCATCAACCCGAGCTGCCAGACCACCGCCACCAGCGTCGTACTCAGTACCGCCACCGTGCTGCGCATGCAATTGGTGAACCAGTAGAGCAGGATCAACGTGATGATGAAGGCGACGCCGAAGAACATCACCACCATGACCAGGCCATCGATCAGGTCGCCGACTTTCTTGGCGAAACCGACGATGTGGATCTGCACGTTAGGGTTCTGCTTTTCAAACTTGTCGCGGATCTTTTCTTCCAGCTCATGGGAGAACTGGCGATAGTCCAGGGCCAGCAACTTGCCTTGATCCTGCGGGTCCGGGTAGGACTCAAGCAACGGGATATCGACAATGCTCGACTTGAAATCGTTGGACACCAGGCGCCCGACCTGGCCGGACTTGAGCACGTTGTTGCGCAACAGGTCGAGGCTTTGCTGGGAGCCGTTATAGCTCTGCGGGATCACCTCACCACCGGCAAAACCTTCTTCCGTCACCTCGGTCCAGCGTACGCTCGGACTCCACAGCGACTTGAGGCCGGAACGGTCAACGCCGGAGATGTAGAACACCTCGTCGTTGATCTGACGCAGGGTCTCCATGTACTCCTTGGAGAAGATGTCGCCGTCGGTGGCTTCCACCGAGATTCGCACCGTGTTGCCCAGGTTTGCCAGATCGTTGCGGTGCTCCATCATGTTTTGAATGAATGGATGCTCGAGCGGGATCATTTTTTCAAAACTGGTAGACGGCCGGATCAACGTGGCCTGCCAGAACAGGAAGATACTGACCAGCAAGCAGATAGTGATCACTGCCGGACGGTTGTTGAATATCAGGCGTTCAAGAAACGTCGCCTTGTCCTGGTGATGACTTGTCATTGATGTCATAGCTCCGCCCTTCTTATTATTTGGCCAGCTCGGCGCCGGTTGGCGAAGTGGCGCGAACGCCGCCCTGTCCTGCCAGAATCAAATTGCCGTTGCCCGCCGCAGTGACCGCCGAAACGGAAATGCGATCCGCACGGTTGAACACGCTAAAGGTTTCGCCGTTGTCGTTACTGCGGATCACCGAGCCTCCGTTGCCGACGATCACGAGGGTGCCGTCGTCGAGCAACGTTGCGCCGGACAGCCCAAACTCCAGTGCGCCGCGAGTAGCCTTGAGTTCGACCGGCTGCCAGCTGGTGCCGAAATCGGTCGAGCGGAACAGGTTGCCCCGCAGTCCGTAGGCCAGCAGCGTATTGGCCTGGGCGGTGCCGATCACGCCGAACAACGAACCTTGGTACGGGCCTTCGAGCTTCTCCCAGGTCTGGCCCAAATCAGCCGAGCGGAACATGCTGCCCTGCTCGCCGACGATGAACAGCCCGGCATCCTTGACCGCTGCGATGGCGTTGAGGTGGTACTGATCTTCGTTGTCGAGGCGGTCACTGACGTCTTCCCAGTGCTTGCCGCCATCGGTGGTTTCCATCACCGAACCATAAGCGCCCACGGCAAAGCCACTGTTGACGTCCTTGAACCAGACGTCGAGCAGCGGTGATTCGCGTTTCAGGTCTTCAAATTGTTTGGTCCAGGTGACGCCGCCGTCCTCGCTGGCGAGGATCTGTGCGTCGTGGCCGACAGCCCAGCCATGTTTGTCGTCGACAAAAAATACCGACGTCAGCAGTTGCCGGGTCGGGACTTTGGCCTGGGTCCAGGTCGCGCCCTGGTCATCGGAATACAGAATGTGCCCGCGATCACCGACCGCCACCAGACGCTTACCGGCGTGCACGACGTCGAGCATCAGGCTTTTGCTGGCCTTGGCGGATTCAACGGAATAAACAACGTCGGTTGCTGGCGCGGCAGCGGCCAACACCGGTGCCGACAACACGGCACAGCCCAACAGCGAGAGCGCTGTAGCCAGCAACGCGAATTTGCGTAATGCCGGCGGGCGGCAGATACCCACACCCATGACAGGCTCACTCATAGACCTTCCCCCATTATTATTGTTAGGTCGTTCAACCCATCAGGGCGCCGTAAGGGCTGCTCGTTGTGATTGGCGTTCTGGAGCGTAGTCCTGAAACGCGCAATCTAGAGCCCCTTCGGAAGCTGGCTTATCCTATCGGGGTTTGGAAAGGTCTGACAATCGACGCCACGTTATGTTTTGTTAACCTGGGGGGTATGGGGGCTGGCTGAATGATTGGGTATTAGGTGGGGTGATTTGGGGGACAACGGCAACATCAAAAGATCGCAGCCTTCGGCAGCTCCTACAGGGGAATGCGTATGCTCTGTAGGAGCTGCCGAAGGCTGCGATCTTTTGATCTTGATGTCAGCTGCATTGTTGTCAACTGACACACCATCGTCGGAACGCCGCCCGGAGCAAGCTCGCTCCTACAGGGTCCGGGTGAACCCTGGGGGAGCAAAGTCAGACTCAGGCCAGGCTTTTGCTGACCACTTCAAACACATCGCTGGACAGCTGACCCGAAGCACGAATCCGCTCCAGTTCACCTTTCATCAACGCCTGACGAGCGTCGTCATATTTGCGCCAGCGAGTGAGCGGCGCCAACTGCCGCGAAGCGATCTGCGGGTTAAACCCGTTCAACTCAATCACCAGATCCGCCAGGAAGCGATATCCGGAACCGTCGGCCGCATGGAAGCTGATCAGGTTCTGCCCGGCAAACGCACCGACCAGTGCCCGCACTTTGTTCGGGTTCTTGATGTTGAACGCCGGATGCTGCATCAACTGATGAACCCGCTCCAGGCCACCCGGCAACGTGCTGCCCGCTTGAACACTGAACCACTGATCCATCACCAGCGGATTGTCCTTGAAGTGCTCGGCGAAACTGGCCAGCGCCTTGGCTTTCTCGTCGTCGAAAGTCGAGTTCACCAACACCGCCAACGCCGTCAGGCGCTCGGTCATGTTGTCGCTTGTCTCGAATTGCTCAAGCGTCGCCGCCAGCACTTCCGGCTTGCCGCTCAGCATCAGGTACGACAGCGCAATGTTCTGCAACGCGCGACGAGCAAAGTGCTCCGCCTCGGCCACATACGGGGTGTTCTTCGACAGATCGCGATTGGCCTGATAACGCTGCCACAATGCCTCGAACAAACTTTCAGCCAACTGTTTACGCGCAAACTCGCGAGCGATGTGAATGGCGTCAACGTCAGCCACTTCGCTGATTTCGGTCAGATAAGCCTCGCCTGGCAGCGAGAGCATTTCGGCGACCATGGCCGGGTCCAGCGTCTCGTCGGACAACACCGTGCGCAAGGCTGAAATCAGTCGCTGATCCAGTACCAGGGATTCACCCTTCTGCTGTTGAGCGATCAATTCTTGCAGCACCTGTACCGACAATTGCTGACCCGCATCCCAACGATTAAAACCGTCGCTGTCATGCTGCATCAGGAACATCAGCTGATCGCGGTTGTACGGGAAGCTCAGCTTCACCGGTGCCGAGAAGCCACGCAGCAACGAAGGCAATGGCTGTTCAGCGATGTCGACAAAGGTGAAGGTCTGTTCGGCTTCAGCCACCGAAATAACCTGCGAAGTGCCCTGCGCGCTGGCTTCGCCGGAAAGACGCAACGCAATCGCCGCCCCTTTGGAGTCCAGCAAGCCCAACTCGACCGGGATTACGAACGGCAGTTTTTCAACCTTGTCCGGCGTTTCCGGGCAGCTCTGACGGAACGTCAGGCTGTAGGTTTTCGCCGCTGCATCGTAGGACTCGCTCACCGCCAATCGCGGTGTCCCGGCCTGGCTGTACCAGCGTTTGAACTGGGTCAGGTCGACACCGTTGGCGTCTTCCATGGCCTTGATGAAGTCATCGCACGTCACGGCCTGGCCGTCGTGGCGATCGAAATACAAGTCGCTGCCTTTGCGGAAGCCTTCCGCGCCGAGCAAGGTGTGGATCATGCCGACCACTTCCGAGCCCTTTTCGTACACGGTCAGGGTGTAGAAGTTGGAAATCTCGATGAAGCTGTCCGGGCGCACGGCGTGGGCCATGGGACCGGCGTCTTCGGCGAACTGGTGGGTGCGCAGATACGCCACGTCCTGGATACGCTTGACCGTGGCCGAGTTCATGTCGGCGGAGAAGCCCGAGTCGCGGAACACGGTGAAGCCTTCCTTCAGCGACAACTGGAACCAGTCGCGGCAGGTCACGCGGTTGCCCGACCAGTTGTGGAAGTACTCGTGGGCAACGATCGCCTCGACCCGCTGGTGCGCGGCGTCGGTGGCGGTTTCGGCCCGGGCCAGCACGGCGCTGGAGTTGAAGATGTTGAGGCCCTTGTTCTCCATGGCGCCCATGTTGAAGTCGTTGACCGCGACGATCATGAAGATGTCCAGGTCGTACTCGCGACCGTAGACTTCTTCGTCCCAGCGCATCGACTTTTTCAGGCTGTTCATGGCGTGCTGGCACTTGTCGATGTTTTCTGGCTCGACATAGATGCGCAGCGCCACAGTGCGTTCGGTCATGGTGGTGAAGGTATCTTCGACGCACCACAGATCACCGGCCACCAGCGCAAACAGGTAGGCCGGTTTCTTGAACGGGTCCTCCCAGGTCGCCCAGTGCCGGCCGTCTTCGCCGGGGCCCGAGGCAATCGGGTTGCCGTTGGACAGCAGCACCGGGTAGCTGTGCTGTTCGGCGACCACGGTGGTGGTGAACGTGCTCATCACGTCCGGGCGGTCGAGGTAATAGGTGATCTTGCGGAAGCCTTCGGCTTCGCACTGGGTGCAGAACATCGTGCCGGACTTGTACAGGCCCTCCAGCGCGGTATTGGTTTCCGGGTGGATGCGCACGCTGGTATCGACCGTGAAAGCAGTGCTGGTCGGGTGCAGGGTCAGGTGATTCTCGGTCAACTGGTAATCGGCGGGGCTCAGTTCGCGGTCGGCCAGGGTCACCGACAGCAAGTCGAGTTGCTGGCCATCCAGCACCAGCGGCGGCAGGCCAGGGCCACGTTCAGGATTGCGGCGCATCACCAGTTGCGCGTGGACCAGGCTGTGGTCCTCGAACAACTCGAAGGTCAGGTGCGTCTCGTCGATCAGGTACTCAGGCGCCTGATAGTCCTTCAGGTAGATCATCTTCGGTTGTTCGGTGCGCATGCTGGAGTCCTTACTGATGCACGGCGAGCTGATAGGCCGTGTATTTACGAATATTGATCACGCCGGTATCGAAGATCAGGTATTGGCCCTTGATCCCCAGCAGCGTGCCTTCGACAATCGGATTCTTGTCCAGGTTGAAACTGACAATCTTCGTCGGGTATTGCTCGACCGGGTAGTGGATTTCGAGCGGTTCTACGTCGTAAATGGCCTGAATGGCCTGTAGGCCGAATCGTTCCTGCAAACCTTGCAGCCCTTCGGCGCAGCTTTCAAACAGCTGATCGCGAACCGCGGCCAGGTCCACCGACACCGCTTCGCCCTTGAGTAAAGCACGCCAGTTGGTCTTGTCCGCCACCTGACTGCGGAACAGGTCTTCGACGAAGCCCGACTGCTGGCGAGTCGACACGCGCATGATCGGCAATGCCTGACGAGCGCCTTGATCGATCCAGCGAGTCGGTAACTGCGTGGCGCGGGTAATCCCGACTTTCACGCCCGACGAATTGGACAGGTAGACGATGTGATCGGTCATGCAAAACTTTTCGCCCCACTCCGGCTCGCGGCAAGTGCCGGCGTCGTAGTGGCAGCGCTCCGGGCTCATGATGCAGACATCGCACTGAGCCAGCTTGGTCATGCACGGGTAGCAGTAACCCTGGCTGAAACTGGTTTTGGTCTTGCGCCCGCAATGGGAGCAAAAGATCGCCCCCAGGTATTCCAGGCGCACCGAAGTGCCGATCAACGGGTTGACCGGCACCTCGACGTCGCCCAGGCGAAACGCGTATTGCACGTCCGACCCGTCAAGGCGCGTCGACATTTTACTGATTGCACCGCGGCCAATCTCGATCAATGGATGGCATCCGACTTGAACAGAATGTTGGGCACGCTGATCGACTTCGAACTGCATTCCTGCGGGCCCATGTAACCGGTGCGCTGCTCTTCGGGCAGGTTCTGGATTTCCCAGGCGATCATCGCCTGCAGCGACAGTTCGCGTTGCTCGGCGGTAAGTTTGCCGCCGTCAGACCATTTACCGATTTCCACCGCCAATTTCAGACTCTGGTAGATATCGGGGGTGATGTTTTGAATCATTTCGTTGAAAGAGGACATCAAGGTCTCCGCGCTCTTTAATTCACATAGCTTGTTTAGGCGTGCAGTTTACGGCGGTTGTACAAACCACCCAACAAACCGGTCATGCATCCGACGAGCAACCCGCTGACGTGGGCCGCGTTGGCAATTTCACCGAAGCCGATCATCGAGATCAGCCCGGACAGACACAGCAGCAGCCACACCAGCATCATCACCAGCACGCCACGCGGCAGGCGATAAGCCCGGTTCGGCGACAGCACCTGAAAGATCCAGCAATGGCCGAGCAGGCCGTACAGCACCCCGGACAACCCGCCAAACAAGGTCGGGCCGCTGAAATAATATTGGGCGTAATTGGAGGTCAGGCTGAATAGCAACGTCAGGCCGATAAGGTTGATGCTGCCCTGGCGCGACTCGATACGCCGCCCCAGCTCCCAGTACCACATGCCGTTCATGGCGAGGTGCAGGATGCCGAAGTGGATCAGCATCGGCGTCACCAGACGCCACCACTGCCCCGCCGCCAGGCTGTCAGCCAAGGGCACGAAATGGATGTACTCGCCGACCACGCGGAAATCCAGGAAGGTCAGCCAACGCATCGTGTCGAGGTTTTCACCCAGCAGCGTCACGGCGCCGACGATCAGGCTCAGCAGCAACACCAAACCCGTCGCCCTGGCGTGGCGCAGCTGCTCGGCAAAACCGGGGCGCTTTAGGGGCTGCGCCACTGGAATGTCCAGTTGCTGATCGGGGTCACCGGCCGGGAAGCGTTCGTACAAGGCACGCACGTCTTCACTGATGTTGGCCGGCACCCACAGCACTTGCTCGCCCGCTTCTTCGATGACGCGATACGGCACCTGCATGCGTTGCAACAGTTTGACGAACCCACTCAAATCTACCGCCAACGGCAGCCGCAATACGGCAACAGCACTCATTGCAATGCCTCCGGCCGTTCAACATCGACCCAAACAAATTTATGTGGATCGAGCCGGGTTTCCTGATCCAGACGATAGGCAACCAGTTTGCCGTAGAGCACCGCGCTGTAATCCAGGCACGCCAGGTTAGGGCGGATCGGTGCCGGTTTACCGCTACGCCAATAGTGGCCGACGAACAACAAGGGTTCGTCCACGCCATAGCGCAGCAACGTGTTTTTCTCGGTGGAAGACAGCGGGATCCGGGCCACGGGTTCGGGCAAAGCGTCAGGCTGAAACACGATATCACCGTAGGTTTGCGGGTCGTCTTCCCAGAATTTGGTGCGGAAGAAGGAGCGCACCAGGCCATCGCCGCTGGTCATCGTCAACCCGTGAGGCAAGCGCATGTCGGTGCCGCGCAGCAGGCGGTCGAACACGGTGCAGGCGAAACTGCCGGGCACCGCCGAGGCCTGGAGGAAATGCTCGTCCACGCGACCGTCGGAAAACAGTGCCCGAAGCGGTTCGATCAGGCCGGAATCCCAACAAGCGTGCACGACCCGGAAACGCCCGGCATCGATGAACAACGGCAATTCATAAAACCATTGCTGGAAGTCGTGCCAGTCGCCTGGATGGTCTTCAAATTGAGCCAGGGTTTCACCGAGCAGGCGCGCGTGACGCGGGGTGTGTTCACGCACGAACTGCTTGCCGCTGCCTGGTGGCGCCGGAGTGCTCCAGCCGAGGGCGTTGAATTCATGGTTACCCATGATGCACAACGCCTGACGGGCCTCGACCATGTCATGAACGATGTGCAACGCCTCGCGAATCCGCGGGCCGCGGTCAATGATGTCACCGACGAACACCGCCATGCGCGATGGATGCCGCCAGACACCACCTTGTTTGTGATAACCGAGTCGGTCGAGCAAGTGCTCAAGGGTCAGAGCGCAACCGTGCACGTCACCGATCAGGTCGTAGCTACGCGCGGGATCGAGCATCAGTCGCCTCCACCACCCAATCGACTGCCCCAGCCGAGCTTGGTCCGGCAGACTTCATAGTAATTGTGGTCGAGTGGGTGGATCAGCCGCAATTTCTGCGCCTTTTTGCTGATGGTGATGGTGTCACCCGGCGCGCAGGTGAAGTGGTTCTGCCCGTCACAAGACACTTGCGGGTAGATCTGCATATCCTTGGACACGACGATTTTCAGCTCACTGTTGCCATCGACCACAATTGGCCTGCCTGACAAGGTATGGGGGTACATCGGCACAATCACAATAGCGTCGAGCTTTGGATGCATGATCGGGCCACCCGCCGACAGCGCATAAGCCGTCGAACCGGTCGGTGTGGCGACGATCAGGCCGTCGGCCTTCTGGCTGCAGACGAACTGGCCGTCGATGTACAGCTCGAACTCGATCATCCGCGTTGATTTACCGGGGTGCAGCACCACGTCGTTCAAGGCATCGCCCTGACCGATGGCTTCGGCGTGGCGACGGACTTCGGCTTGCAGCAGGAAGCGGTTTTCCACCAGGTAGTGGCCGTCGAGCACTTCAGCGACTTTGACTTCCAGCTCATCGGGGCGGATATCGGTCAGAAAGCCCAGGCTGCCACGGTTGATACCAAGCACCGGAATATTGTGTCGGGCCAAGGCACGTGCGGCGCCGAGCAGGCTGCCGTCACCGCCGACCACAATCACCATGTCACACACTTCGCCGAGCATCTTGCGCGACGAGGTTTGCAGGCCATGACCGGGCAGTACTTCGGCGATGGTGTCCTCGAGGATCACGTGCAGGTGACGATCGAGCAGAAACCGTTTCAGTCGGCGGACGGTATCCAGCACCTGCGAACTGCCCAGGCGACCGATGATGCCGATATTACGAAATTGCTCCATGGGGCTCCTAACTAAGGGCAGCGACGGCGAAAAGCACGATTATGGGCGAAAGCGCAGGATAGACAAAATCCTTTCAGCCACAAGGATGTACTCCTGTTTAAGGCTATGCTCGCAAGATGATCCTATTTCCAGATTTGCTGCAGTTACCCCACCAGTTACGCCACCCCGAAGTGCGTGACCTGGCGTGGGTCATCCTCGCGCCGCCGATGCTCAGCGACACGCCGTGGCCGCAGCGCCATCCGCTGGCCGGCAGCGATTGGGTACAGGCACCGGAACGTCTGGAGCGGTGGTTGCGGCAACTCGATCACGACAGTTATGACTTGCTGCACTGGCTGGCCCAGGCGCGAACCCGGCGGCTGGGTTTGTATTACGAGCGTCTGTGGCAATACGCCGTGCGGCATGCGCCGGGCATCGAGCTGATCGCCGCCAATATGCCAATCCGCCGCGAGGGGCATACCTTGGGCGAGCTGGACATGCTGCTGCGTGATCGTGACGGCGTGCATCATCTGGAATTGGCAATCAAACTTTACCTCGGCCCGCAAGATGGCGACGGACACGACACCGCGCAATGGCTCGGCCCGGGCTGCCACGATCGGCTGGACCGCAAATTGGCGCACCTGGCCCAGCATCAGTTGCCGATTTCCGCAAGACCGGAAAGCCGCGAGGTGCTGGCAGCGCTGGATATTCAGCAGTTCAGCGCACATTTGTGGCTGGGCGGCTATTTGCTGTACCCATGGCCGGGACAGGCCGAGCCCCCCAGCGGCGCCCATCCGCAGCATTTGCGCGGTAGCTGGTTGCATCAAAAGGATTGGCCGTCATTTGTTGTGCAGCGGCCATTCGGTCGCTGGCAGCCCCTGCCCCGTCACGCCTGGCTGGCGCCGGCGCACTATCCTGTCGAGCAGACCTGGAACACTGAACAGTTGGACGCGTGGCGGAGTGATCTGGAACCGCTGGCACCCGCGCAGTTGCTGGTTCGACTGACAGAGAATGCGAACGGGGAATGGGAAGAGGCCGAGCGGCTGTTTCTGGTGGCGGACCTTTGGCCGAATGTGCCGGGTAATGGTTGAGCCCCCCTGTAGGAGCTGCCGAAGGCTGCGATCTTTTGATCTTCAGCGATCTTGAAACCAAAGAAGATCAAGATCAAAAGATCGCAGCCTTCGGCAGCTCCTACAAGGTTAGAGTCAACTCGGTTTAGATGGATAGCCGTAATGCCAAGGCCGCCAAAGTCACCAACAACACCGGCACCGTCAATACGATGCCGACCTTGAAGTAATACCCCCAGCCAATCCGGATACTTTTGCGCTCCAGCACGTGCAGCCACAGCAACGTCGCCAGACTGCCGATCGGGGTGATTTTCGGCCCCAAATCGCTGCCGATGACGTTGGCGTAGACCATCGCCTCCTTCACCACTCCAGTTGCCTGACTCGCATCAATCGATAACAGGCCGATCAGCACCGTCGGCAGATTGTTCATGATCGAGGACAGCAACGCCGTCAGCACGCCCGTGCCCATGGCCGCGCCCCAGACGCCGTACCCGGCAAAGCCGTCCAGCCAACCGGCCAGATACCCGGTCAACCCGGCATTGCGCAGGCCATACACCACCAGGTACATGCCCAACGAGAAAATCACGATGTGCCATGGCGCTTCTTTCATCACTTTGCGCGTGGAAATCTTGTGACCCCGGGCGGCAATGGCCAGCAGCAGCGCCGCGCACACCGCCGAAATCGCGCTGATCGGAATCCCCAGCGGTTCCAGGGCAAAGCAGCCGAGCAACAAAATCACCAGGACCACCCAACCGGCATAGAACGTCGCGCGGTCATGGATCGCCGACTGGGGAGATTCAAGCTGCTCGGGGTCGTAATCCTTGGGAATGTCACGACGGAAGTACGCCATCAGCACCGCAAGCGTTGCCGCGACACTCACCAGGTTGACGGGAATCATCACCGCGGCGTAGCGGTTGAAGCTGATATGGAAGAAGTCCGCGGAAACGATGTTCACCAGGTTCGACACCACCAGTGGCAAGCTGGCGGTGTCGGCAATGAAGCCGGCCCCCATGACGAACGCCAAGGTCGCCGCGGGCGAAAAACGCAACGCCAGCAACATGGAAATCACGATGGGCGTGAGAATCAGCGCCGCCCCGTCATTGGCGAACAGCGCCGACACCAGTGCCCCGAGCAGCACCATATAAGCAAAGAGTTTGCGTCCGCTGCCCCGCCCCCAACGGGCCACATGCAGCGCCGCCCAGGCAAACAACCCAGCCTCATCCAGCAGTAGACTAATGATGATCAGTGCGACGAAGGTGCCCGTGGCGTTCCAGATGATCTGCCACACCAGCGGGATGTCGGACAGGTGCACCACGCCAAAAATCAGCGCCAACACCGCGCCAAACACCGCACTCCAGCCAACACCGAGGCCTTTGGGCTGCCAGATCACCAAGGTGATGGTCAGCAGGAAAATCAACGACGCGATGAGCATGCAAAAGCAGCCTTCAATCAGGGGCCGCTAAAGTAACGCAGATCGATACGATGGGTGTAGCAGCGTCTCTGTAGGAGCGAGCTTGCTCGCGATGGAGTTGAAGGCAACGCGTTTATCCAGAAAGAACGCGTCATCGTTAACGTCCATCGCGAGCAAGCTCGCTCCTACAGGGGTTGTCACATATTCTTGTGCTGCTCGACCCACTGGCCATAAGCATTGATGAAGCTTTGCAAAAATGGTTTCACCGACTCGGACAGTTTGCCCGTCTCATCAAATGCCGAACCGGCGCCGCTCAGATAGGCTTCGGGTTGCTGCATGCACGGCACATTGAGAAACACCATGGACTGGCGCAAATGGTGGTTAGCGCCAAAACCGCCAATCGCTCCCGGTGAAACGCTGATGATCGCGGCGGGTTTGCCATTCCAGGCGCTTTTACCATACGGACGCGAACCCACGTCAATTGCATTCTTCAGTGGCGCCGGCACCGAACGGTTGTATTCCGGGGTTACAAACAGCACCGCGTCGGATGAACTCACTTGTTGCCGGAAAGTGCTGTAGGCTGCCGGCGGTGACGCACCATCGATGTCTTCGTTGTAGAGTGGCAAATCGCCAATTTCGATGATATTGAGCTTGAGATTGGCCGGCGCCAGGTCCACCAGGGCCCGCGCAACCTTGCGATTGATCGATTCCTTTCTCAAGCTGCCGACCAGTACAGCGATCGTATAGACGTTGCTCATGGAAGATTCTCGACTGTTCGATGGAAAGAGCTTGTAGTTATAGATGACGATTCAACCAGCGGACGGCTGAAATTTCCGCCCCCTGACTATTTTTTTCTTGTAGGAAAACTTACTTCGCCCAATCACGGTCTACAGAACCGCAAATTGAGTGATTTATCTCCAGAGGTTCTAAGCAGATGGCAGCAGTACTCGTCGGTCAGTTCCATGCAAGAGACGCGGAAGGCCGTGTTTATTCCGTGCATGAGTTCCAGGAATCCAACCCACCGGCAGACGGTCTCACCGGCTCCGTGCCTGTCAGCACCTATAAGCTGGCCATTGGCGACCGCGTTAACAAGCTCGATGACAACCAGTTCTTGCTGGTGCAATCGAACGTCACCATCGTTCGCGAACCGGATACCTACGTCGCTGGCGTGACGCAAACCAACGTCGCCTCATAACGGCGTGTTATGAGCAGAAGTCATATGCGCGGACATGGGTTAGGATTCAGTCACTGACTCCCCACCTGCTGAACATGGACTTCACGCATGCGTTTACGTCATATCGAAGTGATCCAGGCGCTCTTGCAGACCGGTCATCTGGGTACCGCAGCCGAATGGCTGCAGTTGCCGGTGGCCGAGGTTGAACGCATTCTGCGTGACGCTGAAGATCAGTTGGGTTTCATGCTGTTTTCCAGCGTGCGTGGACGCTTGCAGGCCACTCGCGAGGCGCGGGAGTTGCAAGTCGAGATTGCCCACGTCTACGACGCGCTCGAACCGGTCCAGCGCCTGGCCAACAGCCTGAAACAATATCAGGCGCCGCCACTACGAATCATCTGCACACCGCCCCTGGCGCAGCAGCTGTTGCCACAGAGCATCGCGGCGCTCCGCCGACGCCTGCCCGACGCACCTTGCACCCTCCTGAGCCAACCCACCCGCGACATCGTCAAAAGCCTGCTGCTGCGCGAAAGCGATCTGGGGTTGAGCCTGCATGATCCCGATCACGCCGATATACATTGCCAAGTGATTGCCCAAGGCAAGCTTCAGTTACTGGCGCCTCATGGCTGGCTGCAACCGAAGCAGAAATACATCTCGTTGCAGGATCTGGCGGGCCAGTCGATGGTGGGGCTGGAAGGTCATGATCCGTTGAGCCCGGCGCTCGATCATAAATTGCATACCCTGCGCCCCGCCCCGGTCATTCAGATCCGGGTACAGACTCATCAGATGATGCGCAGCATGGTCGAGGCCGGCGAAGGCCTGGCCATCGTCGACCCTTTCACCGCCCTGGGCGCCAGGTCGGCTGGACTGGATGCGTGCCCGTTGGCGCCTGCCGTGCCGATCAGTCTGTATGCCCTGACCCTGAAGAACGGCGAGCCATCACCGACCGTTCAGGCACTGCTGGACATCGTCACGGAACAAGCCGCGGCGATGTTGGCGAGTTAAGCGGGTTTTCCAGCGGGTTCTCAAACAGTCGATACCAGAACAGCGCCACTTCCGCGGTGTTCGGGTCGATGCCGCGATAGCGCAGATGATCGATCCCACCAATCATATAACCGCTACGCTCGTAGAGCCGGCAAGCGCCCAGGTTGTTGTTCTGGGTTTCGAGCATGATGCCCGGCAGTTTCTTTTTTCGACTCCAGAATTGCGCCACATCCAGCAGCGCCTTGGCCACGCCGTGTCGCCGCGCCGGTGCATGCACCGCCAACTCGTCGATATGGGCAAAGCCGTTCCAGTTGGTGCTGACCACCAAATGGCCCACCGGCTCGTCATCGAGATAGGCCATGAAAATCGCGCTGTCAGCCGCGTCACGGAAGCTGCTGAACTCCTCGGGGTCAATGCCGTAGCACTTGCGATAAGGTGTGATCGGTGTCACCAGCCACTGCTCCACCGGTTTGCCGATTTCGGGCGCGCCATAGGCCGCGACTTCAAAACTGAAATCGCTGCCCCAGATGTAAGCGGCGAAGCCGTCGTCGGCAACCCGCACCGACAGCCCTGGGTATTTTGGATTCATGAGCGGTTGCATACTGGGAAAGGTCCTCATTCCTTGATGCAATCGACGGTGTAATGCCGTCCATTGCCCTCGTCTTCGTGTTGCAAGCCGTGCACATCAGCGACAAACCCCGGGAAGCTGCTGTCGAATGTACGGGCAAACGCCAGGTAATCGATAATCGAGCGGGTCGACTCGGTGAAACGCTCGCCAGGCATGATCAACGGGATCCCCGGCGGGTATGGCACCAGCATCACGGCAGCGATCCGCCCGTCCAGAGCATCGATCGATACCGCCTCAACGTCGCCACGCACTAATTGATCATAGGCGTCAGCCGGCTTCATGGCGATTTCCGGGAGCACCGTGTACATGCGCTTGAGGTGTTTGGCCGTGGCATTACTGCGATAACAGGCGTGCAGTTGATCGCAAAGATCGCGCAACCCCATGCCTTGATATCGCGCCACGTTCTGTTGCGCCACACAGGGCAGGCAAGTCGCCAGACTGACATTGGCGTCGTAGCTGCGCTTGAACTCCAGCAACTCGGTCAGCAGCGTGCTCCATTTGCCCTTGGTGATGCCCATGGAAAACAGCACCAAAAACGAATACAGCCCGGTCTTTTCGACCACAAGCCCACGTTCCCAGAGGAATTTGCTGACCACCGCCGCCGGAATCCCACGCGCGCTCAAGGCGCCGCCAGCGGTCAAGCCAGGCATGACCAACGTGACCTTGATCGGATCGAGCAGTACGTAGTCGTCGGTGACCCCGCCGAAACCGTGCCAGTCCGCATCGGGCTGCAGCAACCAGTCTTCGGTCACCACGCGGTTGATGCCTTCGACCGACGGCGGCTGCCAAATGGAAAACCACCAGTCATCGGCAGCGATGTGCTGTCGCAGATTGGCCAGGGCCCGGCGAAAACTCAGGGCCTCATCAAACATTTCCTGCAACAGCGACCGCCCCGCCGGCCCTTCCATCATGGCCGAGGCCACATCCAGCGAAGCGATGATGCTGTACTGCGGCGACGTGGAGATGTGCATCATGAACGCTTCGTTAAAGCGATCGCGGTCCAGCTGCCGCGCACCGCCATCCTGGACGTGAATCATCGAGGCCTGACTGAACGCGGCCAGCAATTTGTGGGTGGAGTGGGTGGTGAACACCAGCGGACTGTCTTCGCTGCGGGAAGTGCCCATGCCGTAACGCCCGGCGAAAAACTCGTGAAACGCCGCGTAGGCATACCAGGCCTCGTCGAAATGCAGCACTTCGACGCTATTGCCCAGGTTCTGCTTGATCAACTCGGCGTTGTAGCAGAGGCCGTCGTAAGTCGAATTGGTCACTACCGCGAGTTTGACCTTGGGTTCACGCCCCTGGGTCAGCGGGCTGGCGTCGATCTTGGCCTGAATCGATTCGCGGCTGAATTCGCTCAGCGGGATTGGGCCGATGATCCCCAGCTCATTGCGCTCCGGGCACAAATACAGCGGAATAGCGCCGGTCATGATGATCGAATGCAGCACCGACTTGTGGCAGTTGCGATCCACCAGCACCAGGTCATCGCGAGCAACCATGGAATGCCAGACGATCTTGTTGGCGGTGGAGGTGCCATTGATCACGAAAAAGGTGTGATCAGCCCCGAAGTTACGGGCCGCCCGGGCTTCCGCTTCTGCCAGCGGGCCGGTGTGGTCAAGCAGCGAACCGAGCTCCGGCACCGACACTGACAAATCCGAACGCAAGGTGTTTTCGCCGAAGAACTGGTGAAACGCCTGGCCGACCGGGCTTTTGTGATAAGCCACGCCGCCGCCATGACCGGGTGTGTGCCAGGAATAATTGGAATCGGCAGTGTGCTGAACCAGCGCTTTGAAAAACGGTGGCAACAGACCATCGAGGTATTTACGCGCAGCGCGGGCGACCTGACGGGCCAGGAACGGCACGGTGTCTTCGAACAGATAAAGAATACCACGCAGCTGATTGAGTTCATCCATCGCATCGGCGGGCGCGTTTTCCAGGGTCACCTGCTCGCCCAGGGCGAAGATCGGCAAATCCGGGGCACGAACTCGCGCGAGACCGATCAATTCAGCCATGTTCTGTAACAAATGGGAGTGAGCACTGGCGTCTTCGGAGGCGATCAACATGCAGGAGAGACCGTGATGGGTCGACGCGACCAGACGCCCTTCGGTGTAATCCACTGCCGAGACAATGCTGAAGCCTTCCTGCTCCAGCTCCCGGGCGATGCCACGCACGCGATCACCGGCGACCGTGTCGGCCTTGATGTCGCGGTGGACGATCAGGACCGGAAATTTCAAATCTTTATACATGAGGCTCAGTGTCCTGAGGCGGCGGGCCGTGGCCTGCCAATAACCTCAGGGTAGAGGGTTCGAGCGCATGTGGCGAGCGCGATGCCCCGAAGCGGGTCGGTGGGTGCACGCCGGTGGTGCGTTTGTGAAGATCAAAAGATCGCAGCCTTCGGCAGCTCCTACATGGACCACATACCCTGTAGGAGCTGCCGAAGGCTGCGATCTTTTACGCTTTAAGCCTGAGCCTTGGCCTCGGCCAGTTGCTGCCACAGCGACGGGGCGCCAGCGGATTTAGCGATGGCCTCCAGACGCGCCACGTGTTGGGCCAGATCGTCTTCGCTGGCGCGCAGGATCCGCGTCGGCTGGCGATCGGCGGGCAGGCGCCGGATTTCGGTAGCCGAGTTGTCGGCGCCTTCACCCGAACCATTGCCATCGGAGGCATTACCCGCCAGCGACAAGCTGGTCTGGCCGCCCGTCATGGTCAGGTAGACGTCGGCGAGAATCTCGGAGTCGAGCAACGCGCCGTGCAGTTCACGACCGGAGTTGTCGACGCCATAACGCTTGCACAAGGCGTCGAGGCTGTTGCGCTGCCCAGGGTGACGTTCCCGGGCCATCATCAGGGTGTCGAGGATCGAGCAATGCTGGGTGATATCCGCACGATCGTGCTGACCCATCAGGGCGAATTCGTTGTTAATGAAGCCAACGTCGAACGCCGCGTTATGGATGATCAGCTGCGCGCCCTTGATGAATTCGAAGAACTCATCGGCCACTTCAGTGAAACGCGGCTTGCCCACCAGGAACTCGTTAGTGATGCCGTGGACGCCGATGGCGCCTTCATCACTTTCACGATCCGGTTGCAGGTAAACGTGGAAATGCCGGCCCGTCAGGCGCCGACCGATCAACTCGACACAACCGATTTCGATAATCCGGTGGCCGTCGGTCACCGGCATGCCGGTGGTTTCGGTATCGAGTACAACGGATCTGGTGGCCATCAGTGCTCAGCTCTCAACGGGTCATTCGTGCAAAAAACGGCGATGTTAACACGCTCACGATTTACGTCGTGAACACGGTCACTGTAGGAGCTGCCGAAGGCTGCGATCTTTTGATCTGGCTCTTGATTTTCAGCGATCTCAAAAAGATCCAGATCAAAAGATCGCAGCCTTCGGCAGCTCCTACAGGGGGATTGCGGTCAACTGTCAGGCTTGTTTGTACCCGCGCACTTCATCCACCCCACGGTTGGCGAGTTGATCCGCACGCTCGTTGCCGTGATGGCCAATGTGCCCGCGCACCCATTTCCAGGTGACGTTGTGGCGATTGACCTGCTCGTCGAGCAACTTCCACAAATCGGCGTTTTTCACCGGCTCTTTCGCCGCCGTTTTCCAGCCACGCTTCTTCCAGTTGTCCATCCACTCGTTGATGCCTTTCATCACGTACTGCGAGTCGGTGACCAGCAACACGTCGCAAGAACGCTTGAGCTCTTCCAGGCCGCGGATCGCGCCCATCAGTTCCATGCGGTTGTTGGTGGTGTTGGCTTCGCCGCCCCAAAGTTCTTTTTCAACGCCCTTGCACACCAGCAATGCGCCCCAGCCGCCTGGGCCAGGGTTGCCTTTGCAGGCGCCGTCGGTGAAGAGTTCTACGCTATCGCTCATGCCAATCTATCCAGAAAATGCGGTGGCTCGCCGATCGGTGATCGACGATGCCCGAGGCCGGGGCAATCCCGGCCGGGAATATAAAAAGTGTTTTACGGCTCGATATGGCGACGGTTGACCTTCGCCATCGGCAACGGAATCAACTTGCCCATCGGTTCGCGCCGCACCTGACGGACCGGTCGCAGGCCCACCACGATCTTGCGCGCCACCAATAAATAGAAGCCGCCGCCAGACAATTGCCAGTCACCGGCCTTGCGCTCCCAACCGGCCAGACGGGTTTGCCAGGCGGGTGACGCAATCGGCGGACGATAGCACCCGAAGCGGCGTTTCTCCAGCGCGAAGCCCAGCAGGTTCAGCCAGTCGCCGACCCGGGATGGGGAAATGCAGCGCGCCTTGCGCAAGGCGTCATGGGCAAATACATGCCGCAAACCCCAACTGCTCCAGGGATTGATGCCAATGATGACAAGGTGCCCACCGGGGCGCACGCTGCTGGCTGCTTCGCGCAACAAACCGTGGGGTGACAGGCAGAAATCCAGCCCATGCTGCAACACCACCACATCGGCAGCATGTTCGCTTAAAGGCCAGGCCTGCTCTTCGCACACAATCTCGACCCCTGGCAACGGTGCGCCAAGCCGCACATTGCGCTGCACCTGCGGCGCCGAGGGCGGTGTCTGGGCCGATGGCCCGTAATGCACCAGATAGCCACCGAAGAAACGCCCCAGCTCGTCTTCGAGCATGCGCCGCTCTTCGTCCAGCAAAAATTGCCCAAGGGGGCCAGACAGCCATTCTCGCGCCGCGCTGATCAACGCCAGCCAGTCAGGATCGGCCTGAGCGAACGCTTTATCGGTCATTGCATTCTCCAACGCGCCAGGAAGTTCTAAGATGCGCCATTGTTTTCCGCTTGGCGAATCCGACGATGATACAGATCAGTGCCCTGCCCGCCTTTACCGACAACTACATCTGGTTGTTACAAGATCCCCTTACCCGACGCTGTGCAGTTGTCGATCCGGGTGACGCCGTGCCAGTGCAGGCCTGGCTCGCGGCCAATCCGGAATGGGTGTTGAGCGATATTCTGATCACACATCACCATCATGATCATGTCGGCGGCGTCGAACAGCTGAAAAAAGCGACAAACGCGCAAGTCTATGGCCCCGCCAGCGAAACCATCCCGGCGCGGGACATTGCCCTCAAGGACAACGACCGAATCAGTGTGCTGGGCTGCGACTTTGACATCATCGCCGTACCCGGCCACACCCTGGGTCACATCGCCTTCTATCATCACGGTCTGCTATTTTGCGGTGACACCCTGTTCGCTGCGGGTTGTGGGCGGTTGTTTGAAGGGACACCCGAACAAATGCACACCTCGCTGACACGCCTCGCGGCGCTTCCTGAAGATACGCGGGTTTACTGCACGCATGAATACACCCTGAGCAATCTGCGTTTCGCCGCCGCGGTCGAACCGGGCAACGCCGACACCGCGGCTCGCCTCGAAAAAGTCACCCGCGAACGGGAAGCCGGAATCATCACGCTGCCGTCCAACATCGCCCTCGAAAAGCGGACAAACCCGTTTTTGCGTACCGGCGAAACATCTGTTAAAGAAAAAGTGGACGAACGGACGGGAACCAATAACCGGGCTCCGAGTGCGGTTTTTGCTGCACTACGTGCTTGGAAAGATACGTTCTAAGCAGCTTGCGTGATGGTCCGGAAATTCTGAATGGTTGACCGCAGGGGGTACGCTTTCTAGAATCGCCCGACATTTTTGCCCGGAACTTACTTCCAGCCAATGTCGTCATCTATTCGCAAAGCCATCAATTCAGACGCATTGACCCGCCTGGCTCAAGCCATAGCGGTGGCTGTGTCCGCCACATTGGCGGGCTGCTCGAGCCATGTTCCGCAAACCGACGCGGCACACACGCCGAACATCGCGGCTCGAGCGAAGCAAAAACCTGTCTGGCTTAGCGAAAAACCAAGCCCGCAAGTTCCACAGGATGTCTGGGAGCGCATGCGCCAGGGTTTCCAGTTGCAGGACGGGCTGGGCGTTAACCCGCGCATTGAGCAACAGCGCCTATGGTTCGCCAGTAACCCGTCCTTTCTCGAAAACGCCGGCGAACGCGGCAGCCTGTACATTCACTACATCATCGAGCGTCTTGAAGAACGCAACATGCCGCTGGAACTGGCACTGCTGCCAGTGATTGAAAGCGCCTACAACCCGATGGCCTATTCCCGGTCCGACGCGGTGGGTCTTTGGCAATTCATCCCTTCCACCGGACGTTACTACAACCTGCGTCAAACCCGTTTCTATGATGGTCGTCGCGATATCACCGCCTCGACCACTGCGGCGATGGATTACCTGACTCGCCTGCATGACATGTTCAACGGTGACTGGCTGTTGGCCCTCGCGGCCTACAACGCCGGTGAAGGCACCGTCAGCCGGGCCATCGAGCGCAATGAAAAGCTGGGCCTGCCGACCGATTACTGGAACCTGCCGCTGCCTGCCGAAACCCAGGCCTATGTGCCGAAGCTGCTGGCACTCTCGCAAGTCGTGTTGGCGCCGGAGGCCTACGGGGTGAACCTCAACCCGATTGCCAACCAACCGTATTTCCAGGTCGTCGAAATCAACCAGCGCATGGACCTGTCCAAGGTTGCCGAGGTGGCCAACATCGACGAAGACGAGTTGTTCCAGCTCAACCCGGCCTTCAAGCAGCGCACCACCATCGACGGTCCCCAGCATTTGCTGGTGCCGACATCCAAGGCACAGCTGCTGACCGCAAGCCTTTCGACCATGCGTCCTGAGGAGTTGATCAGCAAGAAGTCGCTCAAGCCGGTATTCGAAGGCGCTGATGACTCCGAAGTCGCCAGCCTCAAACGCGCCTACCGCGTCAAGCGTGGCGACAACCTGGGCACCATCGCCAAGGCCAACAAAGTCGATGTCAAGGATCTGCAGCGCTGGAACAAACTGACCGGCAAGGACCTCAAGGTCGGCCAGACGCTGGTGATGCAGGACACGACCAAACGCAACAGCGGTCGAGTCAACACCGTTGTGGCAGCCAACAGCAAAGCAGACAAAAAGAAGCCGCAGACCCAATACAAAGTCCAGCAAGGCGACTCGCTGTACATGGTCGCCAAGCGCTTCAATGTCGAAATGCAACACCTCAAGCGCTGGAATCCTCGTGTCGGTCAGGCGTTGAAGCCCGGACAGATGCTGACGGTTTACTCCCCGCACTAAGAGAACCCCCTGATTTCAGGGGTTTTTTTTGCCCGCTAAGCAGCCCAACTCCCTGTAGCAGCTGGCGAAGCCTGCGTTCGGGGGGGTAGGAGCGAGCTTGCTCGCGAAGATGGAACATCCGACACATTTTCGGTGGCTGGACGACCATCGCGAGCAAGCTCGCTCCTACAGGGACGAACGCAGGCTGCGCCAGCTGCTACAGGCGTCCGTCTGCGTAATTAACAGCGCATTAAACCCCTGTCTTTTTCCTGTCCAAACAAGCTGTTACTGTACGGCCCATAAAGCCCAAGCCGCCTGGATCGGATCTCTGACTTGAAGCGTCCCCTCCTCCTGCTCCTGATCAGCCTGGCCTTGAGCTCCCCCGCAAGTGCGACGATCAGCGAAAGCCATGGTTACGCGCAATTCGGCACGCTCAAGTACCCGGCCAGATTTACCCACTTCGACTGGGTTAACCCGCAAGCGCCCAAGGGCGGTACGTTGCGGGTGATGGCGTTTGGCACCTTCGATACGCTCAACCCGTACACCTTCAAGGGCTCGAGCCCCGTTTCCACCCCGAATTTCCTGCAATACGGCATCAACGAGCTCAACGAACCCCTGATGGTCGGCACCGGTCAGTACGCGCCTTCCGGTGACGAGCCGACGTCCAGCTATGGGCTGATTGCCCAATCGGTGGAATACAGCGAGGACCGCAGCTGGGTGGTGTTCAACCTGCGCCCGGAAGCACGGTTCCACGATGGCACGCCGATTACCGCGTATGACGTCGCGTTTTCCTACCGTTTGCTGCTCAAGGAAGGTCATCCGCAGTACCGCACCAGCCTTCAGGAGGTGTCGCGGGTCGATATCCTCAACCCGCAGCGCATTCGTTTCGTGTTCAAGCGCGCCGGCAATCCGCTGCAGATCCTGCGCCTGGGCGAGTTGCCGGTACTGCCGCAGCATTACTGGAAAGGTCGCGATTTCAAGGCCACCACGTTCGAGCCGCCACTGGGCAGCGGGCCGTATCGCATTACCTCGGTAACGCCTGGCCGACAAATCGTTTTCGAACGGGTGAAGGATTACTGGGGCAAGGACCTGGCGGTCAATCGTGGCAAGTACAACTTCGATCGCATGGAGGTCGAGTTCTACCGCGACAGCGACGTCGCGTTCGAAGCCTTCAAAGCGGGCGAATTTGATATCTACATCGAACACCAGGCAAAGAATTGGGATAACGGCTACAACTTCCCCGCTGTCACCCATGGCGACGTGATCAAGGCACAGATCCCGCATCAGATCCCGACCCAGAGCCAGGGTCTGTTCATGAACAGCCGCCGCCCGACCTTCGCCAACGTCAAGGTCCGTGAAGCGCTGGGGCTGATGTTCGATTTCGAGTGGACTAACCGCACACTGTTCAGCGGCGCGTACGAGCGCGCCATGAGTTACTACCCCAACAGTGAGTTCTCCGCCACCGGCCTGCCGGTCGGCCATGAATGGCTGATGCTCAAGCCGTATCGCGAGCAGTTGCCCGCCAAGCTGTTCACCGAGCCGTTCAGCCTGCCGCAGACCCAAGGGCGCGGCATTCCCCGGGAAACCCTGCGCAAGGCCGTGAGCCTGCTTGCCGAGGCCGGCTGGAAGCTCAACGGTCAGCGACTGCAGAACGCGGCGGGCCAGCCGTTGCAGGTGGAAATCCTGCTGGTCAATCCGAACCTGGAGCGAATCCTTCAGCCTTACGTCGAGAACCTCGTGAGCATCGGTATCGACGCTCGGTTGCGCACGGTCGATCGCGCCCAATACAAGCAGCGCCTCGATCAATTCGATTTCGACATGATCCTGATGACCCTTAACCAGACCCTCAGCCCGGGCCTGGAGCAATGGCAGTACTTCCATTCCAGCCAGGCCGGGGTCAAGGGCAGCAAAAACTATGCGGGCATCGCCAACCCGGTGGTCGACCAGTTGCTCGACCAATTACTCGCCGCCCAGACCCGCGATGAACAAGTCGCCGCCGGCAAGGCCCTGGACCGGGTGTTGTTGTGGCAGCACTACATCATTCCCAATTGGTACCTCAATTATCACCGCCTGGCCTACCGCAACCGGTTAGCCTTCGTCACCACGCCGCCCTATACCCTGGGCCTGAGCGCGTGGTGGCTGAAATCTTCGGAGAAAGATCAATGAAACCCGTACGTGCCCTGCTCCTGCAGGCCAGCGGTCTGCTGTTCGCCGGGCTGGCCTGTGCCGCCCCGCAGCATGCCCTGACCCTGTACAACGAGCCGCCGAAATACCCGGCCGACTTCAAACACTTTGACTACGTGAACCCGGACGCCCCCAAAGGCGGGATCTTCCGTCAGGCCGGTTTCGGTGGCTTCGACAGCCTCAACCCCTTCATCAGCAAGGGGGTCGCGGCTGACGACGTCGGCATGATCTACGACACCCTGGCCAAACAAGGCCTCGATGAACCGTTCACCGAGTACGGCCTGGTCGCCGGCAAGATCGAGAAAGCCCCGGACAACAGTTGGGTGCGTTTCTACCTGCGTCCCGAAGCCCGCTTCCACGACGGTCATCCGATACGCGCCGAGGACGTGGTGTTCAGCTTCCAGACCTTGGTCAAGGACGGCGCGCCGATGTACCGCGGTTACTACAGTGACGTCGATGACGTGATCGCTGAAGACCCGCTCACGGTGCTGTTCAAATTCAAGCACAGCAACAACCGTGAACTGCCGTTGATCCTTGGCCAGTTACCGGTGCTCCCCAAGCATTGGTGGGCCACACGCGATTTCACCAAGGGCAATCTGGAAATACCGCTGGGCAGCGGCCCGTACAAGGTCAGCCAAGTGAAGGCCGGGCGCTCGGTGCGTTATGAGCGGGTCAAGGATTACTGGGGCAAGGACCTGCCGGTGAATCGCGGGTTCTACAACTTCGATGTGATGACCACCGACTACTACCGCGACAACACCGTGGCGCTGGAAGCGCTCAAGGCCGGGCAGTTCGATTATTGGCTGGAGATGACCGCGAAGAACTGGGCCAACGCCTACAACATCCCGGCGGTGACCGAAGGCCGGCTGGTCAAGGAACAGATCCCCAACGGCAACCCGACCGGCATGCAAGGGTTCGTGTTCAACCTGCGCCGCCCGGTGTTTCAGGACGTGCGCGTGCGCCAGGCGCTGACCCTGTTGCTGGATTTCGAATGGACCAACAAGCAACTGTTCAACGGCGCCTACGCGCGCACCCGCAGCTATTTCGAGAATTCGGAGATGGCCGCCACCGGCCTGCCGGACGCCGATCAGCTGGCGATTCTCGATCCGTTCCGCGGCAAGATCCCCGAGCAGGTGTTCAGCGAGGCGTTCCAGAACCCGGTGACCGACGCCAGCGGCATGATCCGCACCCAGCAACGCAAGGCCTATCAATTACTGCAAGAGGCCGGCTGGCGGATCGTCGACGACAAGATGGTCGACGCCACCGGTAAACCCGTCACCCTCGAATTCCTGCTGGCCCAGACCGAATTCGAGCGTGTGCTGTTGCCGTTCAAGCGTAACCTCAGCGACCTGGGCATCGACCTGGTGATCCGTCGGGTCGACGTCTCGCAATACATCAACCGCGTGCGTTCACGTGACTTCGACATGATCGTCGGCAGCTTCCCGCAGTCCAACTCGCCGGGTAACGAACAGCGCGAGTTCTGGATGTCCGCCGCCGCCGACAAACCCGGCAGCCGTAATTCCATGGGGTTGAAGGATCCGGTGGTGGATCAATTGGTCGAGCAACTGATCAACGCTGATTCGCGCAAAAGTCTGGTGGCCCACGCTCGCGCACTGGACCGCGTGCTGCAATGGGGCTATTACGTGATCCCCAACTGGCACATCAAGACTTGGCGCGTCGCTTATTGGAACCACATCGGTCATCCGAAAATCTCACCCACGTACGACGTCGGCATTGCCACCTGGTGGATCAAGCCCAACGTGGCGCCGGCGATAGAGATCGAAACCAAACTGCAAGCCGACCCTGCGGGCACGGAGTAATCAGATGCTGGCGTATATTTTTCGGCGACTGCTGCTGATCATCCCGACGTTGCTCGGCATTTTGCTGATCAACTTCGTGATCATCCAGGCCGCCCCCGGTGGGCCGGTGGAACAGATGATTGCCAAGCTCGAGGGCTTTGAAGGCGCCACCAGCCGGATCGCCGGTGGCGGCGCCGAAGTCTCCGTGGCCGGCTCCGCCTATCGCGGCGCGCAGGGCCTGGACCCGATGCTGGTGAAAGAAATCGAGCACATGTACGGCTTCGACAAATCGGCGCCGGAACGCCTGTGGATCATGATCAAGAACTACGCCACCCTCGACTTCGGCGACAGCTTCTTCCGCGACGCCAAGGTCATCGACCTGATCAAGGAAAAGATGCCGGTGTCGATCTCGCTCGGGTTGTGGAGCACGCTGATCATGTACCTGGTGTCGATACCGCTGGGGATCGCCAAGGCCACCCGACACGGCAGCCATTTCGACGTCTGGACCAGTTCGTTGATCATTGTCGGTTACGCAATCCCGGCGTTTCTGTTCGCCATTCTGTTGATCGTCGTCTTCGCTGGAGGCAGTTATTTCAACTGGTTCCCGCTAAGGGGCCTGACCTCGAATAACTTCGACGAGCTGAGCATGGGCGCCAAGGTGCTCGATTACTTCTGGCACCTCGCGTTACCCGTGACCGCGCTGGTGATCGGCAACTTCGCAACCATGACCCTGCTGACCAAGAACAGCTTCCTCGACGAAATCAATAAACAGTACGTGGTGACCGCCAAGGCCAAGGGCCTGACCCAGCATCGAGTGCTCTACGGCCATGTGTTCCGCAATGCGATGCTGCTGGTGATCGCCGGTTTCCCTTCGGCGTTCATCGGGATTTTCTTCACCGGCTCGCTGCTGGTCGAAGTGATCTTCTCGCTGGATGGCATGGGCTTGATGAGCTTTGAAGCAGCGATCAACCGTGATTACCCGGTGGTCTTTGGCACGCTGTTTATCTTCACATTGTTAGGGTTGGTGGTGAAATTGATCGGCGACCTCACGTACACCCTGGTGGATCCGCGCATCGACTTCGAAAACCGGGAGCATTGAGATGAACCTGTCCCCGCTCAATCGACGACGTTTCGAACTGTTCAAAGCCAACAAGCGAGGCTGGTGGTCGTTGTGGCTGTTTTTGGTGCTGTTCGGCGCCAGCCTCGGCGCCGAATTGATCGCCAACGACAAACCGCTGGTGGTGCACTACGACAATGGCTGGTATTTCCCGGCCCTCAAGCGCTACCCGGAAACCACCTTCGGCGGCGAATTCCCGCTGGAAGCCAACTACAAGAGCCCGTACATCCGCGAATTGCTCAAGGCCAAAGACGCCTGGGTGCTGTGGGCGCCCATTCCGTTCAGTTACCAAAGCATCAACTATGACCTGAAAGTGCCTGCACCCGGGCCGCCCTCGGCCGACAACTTGCTGGGCACTGACGATCAGGGGCGCGATGTACTGGCCCGGGTGATCTACGGCTTCCGGATTTCGGTATTGTTTGCCCTGACGCTGACCATCCTTAGCTCGATCATCGGTGTGATCGCCGGGGCCTTGCAGGGTTTCTATGGCGGCTGGGTCGACTTGGCCGGGCAGCGGTTTCTGGAAATCTGGTCCGGCCTGCCGGTGCTGTATCTGCTGATCATTCTGGCCAGCTTCGTGCAGCCCAATTTCTGGTGGCTGCTGGGGATCATGTTGCTGTTTTCCTGGATGAGCCTGGTGGATGTGGTCCGCGCCGAGTTCCTGCGCGGACGCAACCTGGAATATGTACGCGCGGCCAGGGCGCTGGGGATGCAGAACGGTGCGATCATGTTCCGCCACATTCTGCCCAATGCGATGGTCTCGACCATGACCTTCATGCCGTTCATCCTGACCGGCGCTATCGGCACCCTGACCGCCCTGGATTTCCTCGGCTTCGGCCTGCCGCCCGGCGCGCCGTCCCTCGGCGAGCTGGTGGCGCAGGGCAAATCCAACTTGCAGGCGCCTTGGCTCGGCATGAGCGCGTTTGCCGTGCTGGCGTTGATGTTGAGTTTGCTGGTGTTCATCGGCGAGTCCGCTCGCGATGCCTTCGACCCGAGGAAGTGAAATGAATCAGGACAATCTGATCGAAGTGCGCGACCTGGCCGTCGAATTCGTCGTTGGTGAGCGCTGCCAGCGTGTCGTCGAGGGCGTCAGTTTCGACATCAAGCGCGGTGAAACCCTGGCGCTCGTGGGCGAAAGTGGTTCCGGCAAATCGGTCACCGCCCACTCGATCCTGCGTTTGTTGCCCTACCCGCTCGCCCGACACCCGTCCGGGACCATCGAATATTCCGGGCAAAACCTGCTGAGCCTGAAAGAGAAAACCATCCGCCACATCCGCGGTAACCGGATCGCGATGATCTTTCAAGAGCCGATGACCTCGCTGAATCCGCTGCACTCGATCGAAAAGCAGATCAACGAGGTGCTGGGTATTCACAAAGGCCTGATCGGTAAAGTAGCGACCAAACGTACGCTGGAATTGCTGGAACTGGTCGGCATTCCAGAACCGCATAAGCGCCTCAAGGCCCTGCCCCACGAATTGTCCGGCGGTCAGCGCCAGCGGGTGATGATCGCGATGGCCCTGGCCAACGAGCCGGAATTGCTGATTGCCGACGAACCGACCACCGCCCTGGACGTCACCGTTCAGCTGAAAATCCTCGAATTGCTCAAGGAATTGCAGGCCCGTCTGGGCATGGCATTGCTGCTGATCAGTCACGATTTGAACCTTGTGCGAAGAATTGCGCATCGCGTATGTGTCATGCAGCGAGGTTGCATCGTCGAACAGGCATCGTGCGAAGAGCTGTTCCGCGCGCCGCAGCATCCGTACACTCGGGAACTGCTGGCAGCGGAGCCCAGCGGCAAGCCGGCGACCAACGTGATTGGCCCGCCCTTGCTGCAAGTCGAGGACCTGAAAGTCTGGTTCCCGATCAAAAAAGGCTTTCTTAAAACCACGGTGGATCACGTCAAAGCGGTAGACGGCATCAATTTCAGCCTGCCCCAGGGCCAGACCCTGGGGATTGTGGGAGAAAGCGGTTCCGGCAAGTCGACACTGGGCTTGGCGATTTTGCGGTTGATTGGCAGCAAAGGCGCGATCCGTTTTGAAGGCAAGCAGCTAGACTGCCTGACGCAGCAACAGGTTCGACCGTTGCGCCGGGAGATGCAGGTGGTGTTTCAGGACCCGTTTGGCAGCCTGAGCCCGCGGATGAGCGTGAGCCAGATCGTTGGCGAAGGCCTGCGGATCCATAAAATGGGCACCGAGGCGGAACAGGAACAAGCGATTATTGCGGCACTCAAGGAGGTAGGCCTGGATCCGGAAACCCGGAACCGCTACCCCCACGAATTTTCCGGCGGGCAGCGGCAGAGAATCGCCATTGCCCGGGCACTGGTGTTAAAACCGGCGTTGATTCTGCTGGACGAGCCGACTTCGGCCCTCGACCGGACAGTGCAACGCCAAGTGGTAGAGCTACTGCGTTCACTGCAAACCAAGTACAACCTGACGTACCTGTTTATCAGCCATGACCTGGCTGTCGTCAAAGCGCTGAGCCACCAGCTGATGGTGGTCAAGCATGGCCAAGTGGTCGAACAGGGAGACGCGCAAAGTATCTTTGCCGCCCCCCAACATCCGTATACACAGCAGTTGCTGGAAGCCGCTTTTCTGGCACCAGCCACTGCGCAATAACCTGAAAGAGAGGAGCAACACATGGGTTTTCTCGCCGGTAAGCGCGTACTGATCGTCGGTGTCGCCAGCAAGCTGTCCATCGCATCCGGCATCGCTGCCGCCATGCATCGCGAGGGCGCTGAGCTTGCCTTCACTTATCAGAACGACAAACTGAAAGGTCGTGTCGAAGAGTTCGCACAGAGCTGGGGTTCCAACCCGGACCTGTGCTTCCCGTGCGACGTGGCCAGCGACGAAGAAATCGCCAAGGTCTTCGTCGAACTGGGCAAGAAGTGGGACGGCCTGGATTGCATCGTGCACTCCGTTGGCTTCGCGCCGGGCGACCAACTGGACGGCGACTTCACTGAAGCCACCACCCGTGAAGGTTTCCGCATCGCTCACGACATCAGCGCCTACAGCTTCGTGGCCCTGGCCAAGGCTGGCCGCGAAATGATGAAAGGCCGCAACGGCAGCCTGCTGACCCTGTCGTACCTGGGCGCCGAGCGCACCATGCCGAACTACAACGTCATGGGCATGGCCAAGGCTTCCCTGGAAGCTGGCGTGCGTTACCTGGCCGGCTCCCTGGGCCCGGACGGCACCCGCGTCAACTGCGTATCGGCTGGCCCGATCCGCACCCTCGCTGCTTCCGGCATCAAGAACTTCCGCAAGATGCTGGCCGCCAACGAAGCGCAAACGCCGCTGCGTCGCAACGTCACCATCGACGAAGTCGGCAACGCCGGCGCGTTCCTGTGCTCGGACCTGGCGTCCGGCATCAGCGGTGAAATCATGTACGTGGACGGTGGTTTCAACACCACGGCCATGGGCAGCCTCGAAGAGTAATTTTCGGCTAGCCAACTAAAAAACCCGCCTCGATAGGCGGGTTTTTTTATGGCCAATCCCTTGTAGGAGCGAGCTTGCTCGCGATGGGCGTTAACGATAACGCGGCGCCCCTGATTTACCGAGGTGTGCCGACCCCCATCGCGAGCAAGCTCGCTCCTACAGAGGGTTGGTGTTTAGTCAGCTTTGGGTCAGGCAGTTGGCAAATAGCTGCTGGATCGGCTGTGTGCGCTGGCTGTAGCGCTGCAACAGGACGATCTCACGGTAGAACGTCAGTTCGCCCAAGCGAATGATTCTGACCTTCGCGCCATACTCGAGCCACAACCCGGCTTCGGGAAGCAACGAGATACCCAGCCCGCACTCGACCATTTTCACGATGGCTTCCAGCTCATCCAGCTCCAGGGCTACTTGCACATCGATTTGCTGTTCGCGCAAAAACCGCGTCACCAGGCGTCCACCGAATGAATTACGGTCGTAGCGCACATGAGGATGCTGTGCCAGCAACGGCAAGGGGTCGTCACCCTCAAGGTTCGGCGGCACAATCAACACGAACGGTTCCCGGCGAATGACCTGCGCCGACAGTTCCTTGGGCAACTCGAACGGCGGTTTGATCAGAATTGCCAGATCCACCTCCCCGGTGTCGACCTGACTCAACAGATTCAGTGAGACGCCGGGCACCAGTTTCGCCTCCAGCAACGGTGCCTGTTGCCGTAATCGAACCAACGCTTGGGGCAACAACCCTGTCTGCGCCGTCGCCACGGCGCCGATTTTCAACTCGCCACGGTATTCGCCAACGTCATCGCAGACAGCCATGCGACTGAAGGTTTCCAGCATGTCCCGGGCCATCGGCAATGCCCGCTGCCCCGCCGCATTGAGAATCGCCTGACGCCCGGTACGGTCGAACAGCCGAATACCCAACGCGTGCTCCAGATTGCGCATCTGCGCGCTGACTGCCGACTGAGTCAGGCCGATGTGCATTCCGGCTGCCGCGAAGGTGCCGTAACGGGTGACGGCGATGAAGGTTTTCAATTCCCGCAACATGGCGTTCTCGATCAATCGAAATAATTTGTGCTCGACGCAAAAACTATCGTCTTTCAATCAAAAAGCACAGCGCTAAACTCAGTCCATTGACCGACATCTGCGAGGCAATTCGATGCAACTCTCTCCTTTTCATTTAGCCATCCCGGTGTATGACCTAGCGGCTGCGCGCAGTTTCTATGGCGAAACCTTCGGCCTGGAAGAAGGCCGTTCGAGCGACCATTGGGTCGACTTCAACTTTTTCGGTCATCAACTGGTGATTCACCTGGCGCCGAAAAGCGCCGCCCAGGAAGCGGCGCACACCAATGCCGTGGACGGTCATGATGTGCCGGTGCCGCATTTTGGGGTGGTGTTGAGCATGAACGAATGGGAGGCCCTGGCCGAACGACTGAAAGCCCTCAACACTCGATTCGTGATTGAACCGGGCATTCGGTTTCAGGGATTAGTGGGCGAACAGGCGACGATGTTTCTGTTCGATCCCTGCGGCAATGCGCTGGAGTTCAAGGCCTTCAAGGACATCAGCCAGTTGTTTGCCAAATAGTATTGTCTGCCCGACCGCCTTCGCGAGCAGGCTCGCTCCCACAGTGGGTTTGTGTTGCATACAAATTTATGTAATCACAGAAAATCAGTGTGGGAGCGAGCCTGCTCGCGAAGGGGCCCGCCGACTCAACACCACACTAGCGGCCCAATACCCTCTCTGCCTCATCTAAAAGCTCTTCCACCGAACCATGAAGGACCGGGTCATATTCGATCTGCCCAATACTGAAACGTATCTCATACCCGCGATGCGCCATGGCATTGCGCTCATCGAGCATTTCTTCGAGGCGCACCTTGATTGCGCTGACTTCCACCGAGGCGGACCCTACGAGCAAGGCCACGAAAGTGGCACTGTCCAGCCGCCCGACCACATCGCTTTCCCGAAAGCCGATGCGTAGTACATCGGCAAAGGTTTTCAGCGCGTTGTCGCCCTCTGTGCGGCCGAACAGGTAGTTGATGCGCTTGAACTCGTCGAGATTGAAGAACAGCAGCGTCGCCGGCCTGCCCAGTTGTTGGCACGCGTCCAGGCCCAATTGAGCCAGGGCAATGAAACCGTGCCGATTGGGCAGCAGCGTCAGCTCATCCATGCTCGCCATCTGCACCCCGATCAACTCTTGCTCGGCTTTGCGGGCCAGATCGCGCAGCAGCTCGCGCTCCTGTTGTGGCGTCCCTGCACGTACACCTGATTTGTGCGGTTTGCCTGGGATCAGCATCGGATACTCCATTGGCGGATATGTACTTTAGAGTCGTCCGTACCCGGTTTGACTCCCTGGTAACGGACCGCCGGTCAGCTCCCCACCACCGGACACGGGCCACCCGCCTCCGCCCACAGCTTGAATTGAGTGACGAAAATGTCGTGCGGCACGGGCACCGGAGCGCGATTGCCGCCCGGGTTCCAGCCCCACAACACCAGTTTGTCGTCGCTGACATGTTTGATCAGCGCCGCGAAATCGCGGTCGCCGTTGCTGGAATGGTCCTTGATCAGGGCGCACAACCGGTCGGCCGGCAGGCCGATCCAGGCCATTTTGTGCGCCGCGGGCGGCAGCCCCCAGTGCGGCGCTCCCGGTGGTGCATGAGGGCCGTAGCTGGCCGGCGGGTTGTTTTCGGCGTGGCAGGTGGCACACGGCAATCCGGCGGCGCCCTTGCCGTCCATGCCTCGCACCACGTTCATCGCATGGGGAATGCCAGCGTCGAACTGCAACGGCGAATCACCGGGGATATGGCAGTTCTGGCAGCGCGGGCTCTGGAAGACTTTCTGCACGGTGTCGAAAGCCTGCAAGGCTTCCTTATCGTCAGCTAACACTTCCGAGGCGTAGACCGCGAGGCCGACCAACACCACCGCACCCAGAATCAGATGGCGTCTCATCTCACACCCCCGACAATTGCAAGGGCAGTTCCCGCAGGCGCTGCCCGGTCAGGGCAAACACCGCGTTGGCCACTGCCGGCGCTGTGGGTGGGACACCGGCCTCGCCGATGCCGCCGGACCGTTCGGTGCTTGGCACGATATGCACTTCGACCACTGGCATTTCGTTGAGCCGCAGGACCTGATAGTCGTGGTAATTGGATTGCACCACCTGACCGTCCTTGAAGGTCAGCTTGCTGTGCAAGGTGAATCCGAGGCCGAAGGTGATGCACGACTCCATTTGGGCAGCGATGCTCATCGGGTTGACCGCAATCCCGCAATCCACCGCACACACCACCCGGTGCACGCGGATTGCCAGGTTGTCCTGGGACACCTCGGCAACGTGGGCCACGTAGCTGCCAAAAGACTCATGCACCGCCACACCCAATGCATGGCCGTCCGGCAATGGCGCATTCCAGTTGGCTTTCTCCACCGCCAGATTCAGCACACCCAAGTGTCGCGGATGCGCCTTGAGCAAGGTTCGTCGGTATTCCACCGGATCTTTGCCGGCCGACTCGGCCATTTCATCAATCAGCGATTCCATGACGAAAGCGCTATGACTGTGCCCCACCGACCTCAGCCACAACACGCTGATGCCGGTTTTCGGTGAGTGCAATTCCACCTGATGATTGGCCAGGCCTTCGAGGTAAGGGCTGTCGGCGACGCCTTCGACCGAGGTTTTGTCGACGCCGTCCTTGACCATGGTCGCTGCAAACGCGGTGCCATCCATGATCGACTGCCCGACCATCACGTGCTTCCAGGCAATGGGCATACCGCCGGCATCCAGCCCGATGCGTGCCTGATGCAGGAAGGCCGAGCGGTAATAGCCGCCGCGAATGTCGTCCTCCCGCGACCACACCGTTTTCACCGGCGCGCCCGCAGCCTTGGCCACCTCCACCGCTTCAGCGACAAAATCCGAGGTCGGATTGGCCCGGCGACCGAAACCGCCACCGAGAAATTCGGTATGAATCTTGACCTGCTCAGGTTTGAGCCCGGTAATTTTCCCCGCGATCATTTGATCCAGCGTCTGAAACTGGGTGCCCGTCCAGATTTCGCAGGTGTCCTTGCTGATTTTCACCGTGCAATTGAGCGGTTCCATCGGCGCATGGGCCAAATACGGCACGCTGTACTCGACGTCGATCGTCTTGGCGGCTTTGCCCAGTGCGGCAGTGACATCGCCCGCCTTGCTGGCCGAAATGCCAGGCGTGGTGGCGAGTTTGCGGAAGCTTTCCAGGAGTTTCTGACTGTCGAGCCCGGTGTTCGGCCCCAGATCCCACTCGACTTTCAGTGCGTCGCGCCCCAGCTTCGCGGCCCAGTAATGATCGGCAATCACCGCCACGCCCGTGGGCACTTGCACCACTTTGTGCACGCCCGGAATCGCCAGCGCTTCAGCGCCTTCGTAGGCTTTGACGCTGCCACCGAACACCGGCGAGCGCGCGACCATGGCAGTCATAAGCCCGTCGAACTGCACGTCCATGCCGAACTTCGCGCGGCCGGTGATTTTTTCCGGGGTATCCAGACGCTGGGTCGGTTTGCCGATGAGTTTCCAGTCCTTGGACTCCTTGAGCTTGATCGAGGCCGGATCCGGCACCGGCAGCTTGCCGGCGTCATCGGCCAGCTCACCGTAAGTGGCGCGATGGTCACCGGCAATGACCACACCTGACTCGGTACGAATCTCGGAGGGCGCGACGTTGAAGCGCTTGGCGGCCGCATCGATCAGCATCAAACGCGCCGCCGCGCCGGCCTGGCGGTAGCGGTCAAACTCCATCCAGGTCGACGTCGAGCCACCGGTGATTTGCATCCCGCCAAATGCGGCCAGCCCATAATCAGCGGCCGAAGCGGGCGAATGTTCGACGCGGATTTTCGACCAGTCGGCGTCCAGTTCTTCAGCGATCAGCATGGTCAGACCGGTCCAGATACCCTGCCCCATCTCCGAATGGCCAAGCAGCACGGTGACGCTGTTGTCATTGCCAATTCGCAAAAAAGCATTGGGCGCGAACACGTTGCCTTGATTCTCGGCGCCCAGGGCAAAGCGATGGGCGCCGGGAATGACGAACGCCACCACCAGACCACTGCCCAACAGTGCACTGCCTTTCAGAAATCCCCGGCGCGACAGACGATTGATGCTGTTCATTGCTCAGTCTCCCTCAACTAACGTGGCATCAACCGATCTCGGCGGCGCGCTTGACCGCTGCACGGATCCTTGGATAGGTGCCGCAGCGGCAGATGTTGCCGGAGAGCGCCTGATCGATGTCGCTGTCGGTGGGTTTGGGGATTTTCGCGAGCAAAGCCGCGGCCGACATGATTTGCCCTGACTGGCAGTAACCGCACTGGACCACATCGAGTTCGGCCCACGCTTGCTGCACCGGATGCGAACCGTCGGTGGACAGGCCTTCGATGGTGAGGATTTTCTGCCCATGGGCCACGGCCGTGGCGGGTGTGATGCAAGAGCGCAGTGGCGCGCCATCGACGTGCACGGTGCAGGCGCCGCACTGGGCCATGCCACAACCGAATTTGGTGCCGGTGAGGTGCGCGACATCGCGCAGGACCCAGAGCAACGGCATGTCTGCGGGGACATCCAGCTCCTGATCCTTGCCGTTAATGTTGAGGGTCAGCATTGCGAATTTCCTCAGACTTACGGTGACGCCGGTGTTTTTTGTAGGAGCAACGGTCGGCGTTATCCTTTCAGCTAAGCCCAGTTTGATCTGGCGGACCTATTCATCGACCACCGGTCACACCCAGGCCGCCTCAATGGGCGGAATGCTGTTCGCTTAGGCTTGACTCTTCTTGCGCGTGCATATGTGTGGTGGGGGATTTACCTGGGGTTTTTCTTGGGTGTATATCCGTTTTTTGGGTAACGGCCGCTATTGGTTTCGCTTTTACAGCGAGTCACTTTCGAAAAGCGCGAAAGTAACCAAAGCGCTTCTGCCCCTTTCGTTCGGTGCCTCGCTTAGGCTCGGCATGCCCTCGCTCCGGTCCTGCTCCGTGGGCCCGCCGCCATCGGCCATCCATGGCCGGGGGCGGCTAACCCGGCATCCTTGCCGGGTTGCCCACTGCGCAGAACCTCCACTCGGCCTCTCGAGGGGGCGGTGCATCGAGATCAACAGCTGCAGGCGAGCTAACGCTCGGCCTGTTGAGTGGTGAACAGCCAAAGCAGTACGCCGATCTGCTTTTTGTGGGAGCGAGCCTGCTCGCGATGGACGTGAACGATAACGCGTACTGTCTGGAAAAATGCGTTGCCTTCGAATTCATCGCGAGCAAGCTCGCTCCTACAGAGCACACGATTCCCCCTGTAGGAGCTGCCGAAGGCTGCGATCTTTTGATCTTGATGTTGCTTCAGACTTGCCGCCCCTTTCCCAGAGGCCGAATGCAGGCGTTGCGCAGGGGGCACCTCGGCAAGGATGCCGAGGTAGCCGCCCCCGGCCCAGAGTGTGTAAAAACGGGCTCAAACATCGTCGGCGCGTGCGCCGACGAGTGTTGGCTGGCTCATTAAACCAAAAGCGTTTTTCGTAGCTCCAGCCCGTTATCAAGGGGCCTCTGGCGGCGCATCACAGCTCGTCTACCAGACAAAACGGGGGCTTTTCAGGCCGCCAGCGCTTTCATCAGATTCTGCGCACCGAGGATTTTCATCACCCTTTTCAAGTTGTAAGCGAGCACATTCAAGCTCATTTCGGTGCTCACCCCGGCAAGTCGTCGGGTCAAAAAGTGCGTCGCACCCATCCATTGTTTGAGCGTCCCGAAAGGATGTTCAACTGTCCGTTTGCGGATCTTCATCATCTCCGGCGCTTCGTCCAGGCGGACCTGCATCTCCTCCAGCACCGCTTCATGTTCCCAGCGACGAACCTTTCGCTCTCTGGCCGGTGTGCATTGCGCCTTTATCGAGCAGGACCGACAGTTCGAGCTCCAGTAACTGTTCAGCGTCTTGCCATTATCGACGCAAGCGTTGCGCCAGGTCAGCACTTCCTTGGCGGGGCAGACGTACACGTCTTTGTCCGCGTCGTAGATGAAAGCATCATTGTTAAAGCGGCCATCGAATTTGGCCCGCGAGCTCTGCGTCTTCGGCACATACGCGGTAATCGCTGCTTCATGGCAGGCAAGGATCTCCCCGCTTTTGTAATACCCGCGGTCAGCCACCACCGACAACGATTCGAGTTTCATCGCCTCACGGGCCTGCACCGCCATCGAACTGAGCTGATCACGGTCGTGGCCCACATTGGTCACTTCGTGCGCAACGATCAGGTGGTGCTTGGTATCGACCGCGGTCTGTACGTTGTAACCCACGATGCCTTTACCGCTCGTCATCATCGAGCGGGCGTCCGGGTCGGTCAGCGAGACCTGCTTATCCGGCGATGTCTCAACTTGAATTTCTATCTCCTGAAGCGCTTTCATTTGCTCCTTGAGTTTGGCGATTTTCTCTTCCAGGCCGCCGCTTTTTGGGTCCGAGGGCTTGGGCTCTTCACGATCAGCGGCATCCAGTGCCTTCAGATAACGGGCAATGCTCGATTCGATTTCTTCCATCCGCTTCTTCAGCTTGGCGCTGGTAAAGTTGCGGTCGCGGTGGTTCACCGCCTTGAACTTGCTGCCGTCGATGGCAATCAGGTTTTCCGAGAAAAGCCCTAGTTGCTGGCACAGCACAACAAACTGGCGGCAAACGCCTCGAATGGCCTTGCCGTTGTCCTTGCGGAAGTTGGCGATGGTCTTGAAGTCCGGCATCAGGCGACCGGTCAGCCACATCAGCTCGACGTTGCGCTGCGCCTCGCGCTCAAGGCGTCGGCTCGACTGAATACGGTTGAGATAGCCGTAGATGTAGATCTTCAGCATGACGGCGGGGTGGTAGCCCGGTCGGCCCGTTTCAGCTGGGACCGCGCTTTCAAAACCCAGGGTGATCAGGTCGAGCTCATCCACGAAGACATCGACAACGCGCACCGGATTGGTGTCGCTGACGTAATCGTCCAGGCTCTCGGGGAGCAAGGTACTTTGACCTCGGTGTTCACCTTGAATGAAGCGTTTCATGGCTAACCCTTACGATGAAATCCCGGGAAATCATAGCAAGGGTTGGCTTGGATTTTTACACACTCTGGGCCATGGATGGCCGATGGCGGCGGGCCCCCGGAGCAATGCCGGAGTGAGGGCATGCCGAGCCTTAGCGAGGCACCGAATGGAGGGGCAAGCGTTTTTGGTTACTTTTTAGGCGTTTGTAAAAAGTGACTCGCTGTAAGAGCGAAACCGCCAGCGGCCGCTACCAAAAAAATGGATATGTACCCCCACCCAATCCCAATCCCAAAACGGCCTTGGAATGAACTTATGTTGCGAGGCAGGTTCACGGCACTAGAGCCGAGGTTTGAGCAAGATGCCGGTGTAGCGCGCCAGAAACAGACCAAAAGCAGCACACCAAAGCAACGCCGACACCCCCAATCCAACCCCGGAAAACGGCACGAGCAACACCCGGCACACACCCGCGATCGATACCAGGGAAAAACCGAAAATGATGCCTTTCGAGGGCTGCAACACTCGCCCGGTATGGCCCAGGCTGACCCGTGCAATCATCGCCAGGATCAGCCCGCCAATGCCGCCCACCGCCAACGAATGGGTCGCGAGGCTTTGTTGCGGCATGACGCCCGCGTGCCACAGCGCCATGGCCAATGTCGCCAGCACTAACCAGACGTAAGCCAGATACAGCGACCAGAGCAGCGGCACGCGCCAGATGCCCCGGTCATGCCAGTGCCACAGGCGCAGCAGATGCAACGCGCTCATCAGTAGAAACAGCACCGCTAGCCAGCGCCGGGGGACGTCGCTCAAACCGGCGGCAAACGACACCGCTGCCAGTAATCCGCTTATCAAAAGGGCCCTGGTTGGCCATGGACTCACCGCGGGCGCTACGGGACGGTTCAAGCCACGTTGAATGAAGAAGGGAATCACCCGCCCGCCAATGACACTCATCAGTGCGCCAACCAACCACAATGCCGCCAGCACACCCCGCCGTTGCAGGCTGGTGTCATCCGTCGAGAGCCCCCACAAGGTCATCGCCTGACAGCCGGCCAGCAGCGCAACCATCAGCAGAATCGGGTAATTGTCGCGTTTGCCCGCAGCCACGAGATCCCGCCCCAGCCCCCAGGCCAGCAACGGCAGAAAAGGAATTTGCAAGCCCAGCAGCAACGCCGCCGGTATCGGCATCAGCCATGCCAGTCTGGCCACCAGCCACACCAGCAGCAGCCCGATCAGCGGCCAGCCCTTGAGCCCCGGACGCCCCGTCCAGTTTGGCACCGCCGTCAGCAGGAACCCGGCGATGATGGCCGTGGCGAACCCGAATGGCATCTCATGTCGATGCCAGGCCAGCATCCCGCCGAGGGGTTGTGCGCCGGGTAAACGGCCGTACAACCAAAGCGCCCAGATCGCCACGGCGGTTGCTGCGAACCCGGCGCCGGCGAGAAAGAAGGGTCGAAAACCAAAGCTGAAAACTGGCGCGGCAGCGAACTTGCGCATCAGGCCATCGCCCCGACCAGGTTTGGACTCAACCGATGCTGGGACAGCAGACGCATGACGTAGCCGATTTTGAGCAGGGTTGGCCCGATGATGGTCATGGCGTGCATCGGCACCAACGCGGCGATAGGCAGGTGCCCCGCGTAGAGGTAAGCAGCGTAGATGCCCGCCAACAGCATCACCAGGCCAACACCCAGCACTCGGCTCGACAGGCGCAGAACGTTCTGAGGATGGCTGAAAAAATCGAACATTTTCCGTACTCCTGAAGCAGTTCAGTTGTACGTGGGATGTATCAAGTGTCGTGCCAGTTATTGATCCCTTAAAAATCAAGACCCTGACACCCATCAAGTCAAAAAGACCATCATTCGTATTGGTCGATATGACTCCATAAATAGTCATATCGACTCCATTAAACTTGATTAACCCGCTGCATTTGTCGATCTACGGTACGGCCAGACGACGAGAGGCTGACTACTCTGAAAGTCCGGCATGAGCAATCCGTAGAGGAGCAACACCATGCAACGCGTTCAAAAACTGACTCCCTGCCTCTGGTTCGACGATCAGGCTGAAGCGGCGGCAACGTTTTATTGTTCAATCTTCGATCATTCGAAAATCACTGCCATCACCCACTATGGCAAGGCGGGCCAGGAGGCGCATGGCCGACCTGTAGGCTCGGTCATGACGGTCAGTTTCGAACTGGATGGGCAGCCGTTCACAGGCCTCAATGGCGGCCCTGTGTTCAAATTCACCGAAGCGATCTCATTTCAGGTCAATTGCCAGACCCAGGATGAAGTCGACCATTTCTGGGGGGCTCTGTCCGCTCATCCACAGAACGAGCAATGTGGTTGGCTCAAGGACAAATTCGGCCTGTCGTGGCAGATCGTGCCGATTGCAATGATGGACATGCTGAAAGCCCCGGACACCGCAAAATCCCAACGCGCCATGCAAGCGATGATGCAAATGAAAAAACTCGACATCGCGGTGTTGCAGCGAGCCTTTGACGGCGAGAGCTAATACACTCCTTCGCTTGCCTGCCGAGGATACTGACGATGAAGCACACTCTTGCCAAGGACGCTGACAAAGCCCCGCGCTTCTGGCGCGACGACGCCCTGCCCTTCATCGAAGCCCGCTCCATCGCCGATGGACGCGAGGTCTGCTACACCCGGCATTCCCACGCGCACTTTTCCATCGGTGCAATCACCGCCGGGTGCAGCACTTACATTCATGAGCAATCGGAGTTTCAGGTCAGCGCCGGCACCGTAGTGCTGATGAATCCGGGCGATGTTCACGCCTGCAATCCGATCGACGATCAGCCCTGGTCTTACCTGATGTTGTACGTCGACACGTCGTGGCTCACCGATTTGCAGCACCAGCTGGGGTTCAGCCACGACCTGGCCTTCCGCCGGTTCGCCATCAGCCACAATCGCGACACCAGCCTGTTTCACGGCCTGAAGGGTTTGTACGAAGTGTTGGTCGATCAACAGCAAGACGTGCTGGGTAAACACAGCGCCACGGTGGAGTTTTTCACCGAGGTGCAGCAACGACTCAACCCCGGCGATCAACCGCTGCGCGAGCCCCATTTCAAACTGGAGCGCGCCGCCGAATACATCCGCGAGCACTGCACGCATATGCTCAAACTCGAAGATATTTGCGAGGCTGCTCAGCTGTCGCCGTCGTACCTGATCCGCGCGTTCAAGCAACGTTACGGCATGACGCCCCACGCGTATCTGGTCAACCGGCGCATCCAGTTCGCCCAGGATCAATTGCGGTGCGGCAAGCTGATCGCCGACGTGGCGCTGGAAGCGGGGTTTGCTGATCAGGCGCATTTCCAACGGGCGTTCAAACAACACCTGGCGGCGACACCGGGGCAGTATCGCGGCTGAGGCCAGGACACCCACCCTGTGGCTAGAAGCGATCTGTGGTGAGGAGGTTTATCGGAACGCCGCACCGCCCCGTTGGGCTGCGAAGCGGCCCTCCTTTTTTCCAGTTACACCGCATCCAATGGATTACGACGGCTTCGCCGCCGAACGGGGCGGTGCGGCGTTCCGATAAACCCCCTCGCCACAGAAGCGTCTAAGGCAGGAGTAAATAGATCGCGCTGACCGCCAACAACAACGCCATGCCCCGGTTGAACAGGCGCATGCCCGCTGGGTTGCTCAAGTAGCCACGCAAAAAAGTCCCGGCGTAGGCCCAGCAGCCAACGGACACGTAGCAGATCACCAGGTACACCGCAGCAAACTGCCACACCAGCCGCGCTTCGCCGTCAGCGACGAAGGCGCCCATTCCCGCCACACAGGCCAGCCAGGCTTTCGGGTTGAGCCATTGCATCACTGCGCCGTACACCATCGACGGTGCCCGACCCGGCTCTTTTGTATCGAGGCGTCCATCGTCCGCCGCCAGTTTCCAGGCCATGAACAACAAGAACGCCACACCCGCCAGTTGCACCACCCGCGTCAGCGACGGCCATCGCTGTAACACCTCATGCAAGCCCAACCCCATCAGCACCAACAGCAGCACAAAACCCAGCGTCGCGCCTGCGACATGCCGTTGACTGGCGCGAAAACCAAATTGCGCGCCCGAACTCAACGCCACAATGTTCACCGGCCCCGGCGTAATCGAAGCCACCAGCGCAAACGCCGCCATCGACATCATCAGACTCATCGCACACCTTCTTCAATTCAGTGAAATCAGCACCCAAGGTAGGGGGCGCGTGACGCTGCGTATTGAAGAAAACTGCCCAAGGCGATCGACACGCGTGAAACAGGTACGGCACCCTGTTTTTTCGACGAGCGATGGGCAAGTGTACGGTGACTTCTGGCACCCGCTAGATGGGCCGAACGACCCGCTTTCCGTGATAAAAATACGCATCTTGTATCAGGAGCCCCGTCATGGATCTCGCCACTCTCACGCTCTTTCTCCCGGCCCATTGTGGCGCGCGGCCCCGGGGGCGGAAACGTGGTAGCGAGTGCGCTGGTGGGAAGACTGGCGTTGGCGCGCCAGGAGTTTCTGGTGGCGGCCGGTAAGCCTAACGATTGGCTATGTAAACTTTATTGATAGACCGCATTCGGCTGTGGACGATCAGAAGCGTCTTTGAATCAGGGGAGATTTAACATTCGGAAGAAGCCGATCACTTTCCCTCTTGACCACTGCATAACACTCGCAACAAAGTTCCTCGAGTTTCGGTCGGTCCAGCACCGTGATGTGCCCTCGGCTGTACTCGATCACACCGAGCTTCTGCAATTTCCCAGCGGCGTCAGTGACGCCTTCTCGCCGCACGCCAAGCATGTTGGCGATAAGCTCTTGGGTCATTGTCAATTGATTACTCGGCAAGCGGTCCAGTGACAGCAGAAGCCAACGGCATAGCTGCTGGTCGACCGAGTGATGGCGGTTGCAAACCGCCGTTTGTGCCATTTGAGTGATCAGCGCCTGAGTGTACCGCAGCAAAAGTAGCATCAGTTCTCCGTGACGACTGAACTCACTTTTCAGTTGCTGCCCCTTCAGCCGGTATGCATGGCCAGCGCTCTGCACGATGGCCCGGCTCGGAGTGCTTTCGCCGCCCATGAACACGGCTAGACCAATCAGCCCCTCGTTGCCCACCACGGAGATTTCCGCCGAGGCGCCGTCTTCCATCACGTAAAGCAGAGAGACGATGGAGTCCGTAGGGAAGTAGACATGCTGCAAGGTATCCCCGGATTCATACACGACCTTACCCAACGGTAAGAATACCAACTCTAACTGGGGGGTCAGACGCGCTTGCACTTCGGCGGGCATGGCAGCCAGCAGGTGATTCTGCATGGGGTGAGACAAATCGGACATGGGCTTCACCAGTGAGGGGGCGTGTCTGCGAAAGGTCTTCCTCTAATAAGGATAGACCCACTAGCCAAGTATCTTAGGACATCAGCAGCCCCTCCCCTCCATATCGTCAGCGCCTAGGCGCGACAACGCACCGACACCAAATACATCCGCAATCACTGTGTGAATTCCAGCCCAACGCCATGGTGCGCGGCCCAAAAGACTCAAGAGCTAATCAGGAACGGAGCTATGTGTGCTGCCGAACAGAACTGCGAGCAAAGGTGCCGTATCTTGTATTTGCAATACCTTGGTGTCGCAATCCCGTTCAGTTTGAGAGGTGGATTTCATGAGCAGCATCGTCTACATCGTCGGGGCAGTTGTGATCGCCCTGTTTGTCCTGTCGGTCCTCGGGCTTCGATAGGTTCGAAGACCATCTTTATTCATCGTTTGTGTTTTATTTCCCTGACGTGGACGTTCGCCTCATCACCATTCCTTCGATGATGGCACGGGCGTCACCCGCCCCACGACGTTGCCGACATCGTCCGCAACCTGCTGCCGGTTAACGCCAACGTTAGAGAATGGCCGCTTCACGCCCTGAGGAAGTCAGTCAACCTTGATCAAGGTTCTTGAGCAGCGGTGAAAGCGCCTTTTTTTGCGTGCACATGCACCGCTGGTTTGCCGAACCCCGGGGCAAGCGGATGTTCAACCGTTGCTGCGCAGGGTTGTTGTCGGCGGCGGCTTCGGTGTTGCTGATGGCGCGCCGGGCCTGAACCAAGCACCCTGTAGGAGCTGCCGAAGGCTGCGATCTTTTGATCTTGATTTTGATTTTGATTGCGCCGATCAAGATCAAGATCAAGATCAAGATCAAGATCAAAAGATCGCAGCCTTCGGCAGCTCCTACACAAAAAACGGCGACAAGGTGACAGGCGGGAATTCGCTGTCGATTTTCCGGTGGAGGCTGGCCATGTCGCGATCTATGCTGCGCCCATGAACCTACAAAACGCTTTGCTTCCGCCCCACGCCGAGATGGTTCGCGCCATGCTCGAACGAGACACCGCCTACGAGGGGGTGTTCTTTACCGCGGTCAAAACCACCGGCATCTTCTGCCGTCCCAGCTGCACGGCGCGCAAACCCAAACCCGAGAACGTCGAGTTCTTCGCCCACGCGGACGAGTGCCTGTCAGCTGGTTATCGCGCCTGCCTGCGATGCAAGCCGCTGGACGCAGCCGCCATCGCCCCGGACTGGGTACAGCGGCTGCTCAAGTCGGTGGAGGCCGATCCGGACCTGCGCTGGACCGACGCCCAGCTGCTGGCCGAGGGTGTCGAACCGCTGAAACTGCGCCGCTGGTTCAAGCAGCATTTCGGCATGACCTTTCACGCCTGGCTGCGCACCCGGCGTCTCGGCATGGCCCTGGGTGGGATTAAACAGGGTGATTCTATCGACGCCGCCGCGTTCGACTCCGGCTACGAATCCCTCAGCGGTTTTCGCGATGCGTTTCAAAAGTCCTTCCACATCACGCCGGGGCGGGCAGCTAACAGCGAGCCGCTGCTGTTCACGCGCCTGACCACACCGCTGGGGCCGATGATCGCCATGGCGGAGCGACGCGGACTGGTGCTGCTGGAGTTTCTTGACCGGCCAGCGCTGACCCGGGAAGTCGAGGCACTCCAGAGCCGTCATGGCTATGCCGTCGCGCCGGGGCATAACGCTCACTTGCAGCAGATCGAAGTGGAGCTTGCGCAGTACTTCGCCGGTAAGTTGACTGAGTTCAACGTCCCACTGCATTTGCCCGGCAGCGAATTTTCCCGGCAGGTCTGGGCCGAACTGGCGAAGATTCCGTACGGCCAGACCAGCACCTACGGCACCATCGCCGCCCTGCTGGGCAAACCCGGCGCGAGCCGCGCCGTCGGTCTGGCCAACGGGCACAACCGCCTTTCGATTGTCGTGCCCTGCCACCGGGTGATCGGTGCAGATGGCTCGTTGACCGGCTATGGTGGAGGACAACCGCGCGAGGCGTTTCTGCTCAGGCTGGAAAATGCGGCGGTTCAGGTCACTCGACAACTGGCTTTCTGATCACCTCGTACATTTCATAAGGATGGAAATTCGATGGACAGGCTCGACCAGCAATTCCACACACTGCATCAGGACGGCTTACTGATGCTCACCAACGTCGCCGATGCCACCGGAGCGCGACTGGTAGAGCAACTCGGCAACAAAGCCGTTGCCACCAGCAGCGCCGCAGTCGCCTGGGTTCATGGTTATCCGGATGGCAATGCCCTGCCCCTCGAACGCTTGGTATCGACGGTCGAATCCATCGCCCGGTTGATCTCGGTGCCGTTGACCGTGGACATCGAGGCCGGTTATTCCGATGACCTGGCGCGGGTGGCCGAAGTCATCGAGGCCGTGATCGCTGCCGGCGCTGTCGGGATCAATATCGAGGACGGTGCAGCCGCGCCCGAGTTGCTGGTGCGCAAGATCGACATCGCCCGTCAGGTTGCCGACCGTCGTGGCGTAAAGCTGTTCATCAATGCCCGCACCGACGTGTACCTCAAGAACCTGGTTCCCGCTGAAGACCGGGTAGCAGAGACGCTCAAGCGCGCCGCGTTGTATCAGGCGGCCGGTGCCGACGGGCTATTTGCCGCGGGCGTCACGGCGGAATATGAAATCGCAGCACTGTGCCAGGGCACCCCGCTGCCGGTGAACGTCCTCGGCTTACCGGGTTTGCCATCGCCTGAAGCATTGAAAGCGCTGGGCGTACGGCGTTTGAGCGCCGGATCGGGCATCGCCGAGTTTCTTTACGGCGCCATGGTGTCCGTGACCAAAAGCTTTCTGCAGACCGGCAAACTCGACAGCAGCGGTCTCAAGGCCTTGACGTATGGGGAAATCAACGCCCTGCTCAAGCCTGCCGGGAAAGCCTGATCTCCATGCCTGATCCTTATCTGGCCGCGACCGAGTTTCTGTCGTCCATCGATGAAGATTGGCGTCGCCACATCGCCGTGATCGGCCCCTGCCTGCATCAGCCGCATGCGGCGCGCGATCCTTATGAGTCTTTGGTGCGGGCGATTGCTTATCAGCAGCTGCACGCAAAGGCCGGGGATGCGATTGTCGGTCGGCTGCTGGCGTTGTTTCCATCGGCAGCGTTTCCGCGACCTGAGCAGATTTTGGCGACAGACGTTGACCGGATGCGCAGTTGCGGCTTTTCGGCGAGCAAGATCGTGACCATTCAGGGCATCGCCCGGGCCGCGCTGGACGCTGTGGTGCCGGATTACGCCACCGCGCTGGCCATGGAAGATGAGGCGCTGATCGAGCGGCTGATCACCTTGCGCGGGGTTGGGCGCTGGACGGTTGAGATGTTGCTGATCTATAGCCTGGAGCGGCCGGATATTTTACCGGCCGATGACTTTGGCGTGCGCGAGGGGTATCGGCGGCTGAAGGGGTTGGAGATGCAGCCGACGCGTAAGCAGATGGTCGAGATCGGGGTGGCGTGGAGTCCGTTTCGGACGGTGGCTGCGTGGTATTTGTGGCGGGTGCCTAACCGGTAGACCGCGTTATCGTTCATCGCGAGCAAGCCCGCTCCCACATTTAACCGAGTTCCCCCATAACGACTCGGTCCAGAGTGGGAGCGGGCTTGCTCGCGAAGGCGATATCACATCCAACACATCACTCACAGCCAATCACAACCCCGACTTCAACCGACTGAACGCCCGAATCAAAGCCCGGTTAAAATCCTTCCCGTTGTCATTCTTGCTATACAACGAGGCGCGAACCTCAGCCGTTGGGTACGTCCCCGGATCATTGCGAATCGCCGGGTCAATCAAGCCATCCGCCGCCGTAATCGCGTTGGCGTAATGAATGGTGTCGGTGATGGGCGCTATCACTTCAGGCGTCATCAGATAATCCATCAATGCCAACCCCGCCTGGGGATGCGGTGCATCCTTGGGAATAACCATGGCATCGAACCAGATCAATGTGCCTTCTTTCGGTATCCGATAGCTCAACGTGAACGGTTTGTTCGCAGCCGTAGCCTGCCCGGCGGCGATGGCCACGTTGCCGTTCCAGGACATCGCCACGCAGGTGTTGCCATTGGCCAGGTCGCTGATGTTCAGGTCGTTGTCGAAGTAGCGGATGTAGGGACGTATCTTCGCCAATTGCTGTTCGGCCAGTTTCAGGTCGTCGAGGCTCTGGCGGTTGATGTCCAGGCCCATGTACTTCATGACGCCGGCGAACACTTCGTTGGGATCGTTGAGCAGGCTGACCCCGCAATCAGCGAATTTCGACACCACGGCCGGGTCGAATAGCATCGACCAACTGTCCCGCGGTGCATTGGGCAAACGTTTATTGATCGCCTCCTCTTGATACCCCACGCCCGTGGTGCCCCAGGCATAGATGCCGGCATAACGATTGCCTGGATCAAACACCGCCATGTGCTGACGGAATTCCTCGCCAACCCCGGCAAAGTGCGGGGTCTGCTTAGGGTCCCGGGCCTGGATCGCCCCACTCTGGATCGCCCGCGACAGGTGCTGCCCGGCGGTCAACACCAGGTCATAGCCGCTGCGGCCGGTGAGCAGTTTGGTCTCGACGGTTTCCAGGGAATCAAAGTGATCGGCGACCACATGAATGCCGGTTTGTTTCTCGAAGTTGGTCAAGGTATCCGGGGCCAGGTACTCGCCCCAGATGTACAGGTTCACCACCGGTTTGGCGGCGTCGGCGGCCTGCACACACAGGGGTGCAAGCACCAGCAATAACGCTTGAGTCAGTATGTGCAGGCGCATCATTACACTCCTTTGCCAGCGTATTGCGGCATGGTGATGCAGGCGACGTTGCCGCCACCCAAGAGGATTTCCCGGGAGTTTTCGATGCCGACGATTTTGTGGTTCGGGAACAGTTCGGCCAGGGTCGCCTGCGCCGCCTGATCCTGGCGATCGCCGAACAGTGGCACCACGATCGAGGTATTGCCGGCGTAATAGTTGATGTACGACGCGCAGATTTTTGTTCCGGCCTGACGGGTGTGCGTACTGTCTTGCTGATCCAGGCCTTCGGCTTCTTCTGCGGTCCACTCCAGCACGTCCGGTTGCGGCAGTTTGTGCACGATCAGTTCGCGACCACGGCTGTCGCGGGTGCTGCGCAGGATGTCGTAGGCCTCCTGGTAGATTTCCCACTGCGGGTCATCGCGATTATCGGTCCATTGCAGCACCACTTCGCCGGGGCGCACGAAGCAAGCGAGATCATCGACGTGACCGTCGGTTTCATCAAACTTGCAGCCTCGTGGCAGCCAGATGATTTGCTCGGCACCGAGGTAATCGGTTAACCGGCGAGTGACTTCTTCTTTGCCCAGATGCTGATTGCGATTGCGGTTGAGCAGGCATTGCTCGGTCGTGAGGATGCTGCCTTGGCCGTCGCTCTGAATGCCGCCCATTTCGGCAATCAGCGGTGCGCGGTAGCGGTCGAAGCGCTCGATTTCAAGGATTTTGCTGGCGATCTGATCGTCTTTGTCCCACGGGTAATACAGACCACCGTCGAGGCCGCCGTAAGCGTTGAACTCGAAGTCGACGCCACGCACTTCACCGCTGTTGTCGTTGACCACGAAGCACGGGCCGCTGTCGCGGAACCACGTGTCATTGCAGGTCATTTCCACGACCCGCACCTGGGGTGGCAGCTGCCGGCGGGCGGTGGCGAATTGCGCGGCCGAGGCACACACGGTGACCGGTTCACTCTGAGAGATGGCGGTGACGATTTGCACCCAGACCTTCTGCGCAGGCTTGGCGCCGTTGCGCCACACGTCGGTGCGCTCCGGCCAGCCGAGCCAGCAGCCGGACTTGGTTTCGAATTCGCCGGGCAGGCGGAAACCGTCTTGTTTAGGAGTGGAATCGAGCAAACGTGCCATGGTCAAACCTCATCAGCGGGGATTGGAATGACCACAGGCTAAGTGCGCGAGCGCCCAGCTCGCCAACGATGATTATTGCGCAATACTTGAATTCAACTCATCAATCGATCAGCTGATCGCTGAACCATTCAAGCATCTGTGCCACGGCCGGGCGCTCCAGCCGCACCCGTTCGCACACCAGCGCGTATTGCCCCAACGCTGTCATGCTGGAGGTGAAGGGCCGGACCAGACGACCACTGAGCAAATCCTCTTGGGCGGTGAGATTGTCACCCATGGCCACGCCCTGCCCCTGCACCGCCGCTTCCAGCGCCAGGCCCGCATGGGCGAAATACAATTGCCGCTGCGGGCGCTGATCACCGGCATGGCTGGTGAGCCAGGCGGTCCAGGTCTTGCCGTCCTGATCGTCGTGCAACAGGCAGTGGCGCGCCAGATCCTTCGGGTTTTTCAGAGTGCCCTGGTTGAACAGGCCGGGGCTGCACACCGGGAAGAATTGCAAGGCTGGCAAGGGCCTGACGAAGTACGCGCTGCTGTCCACCGGACCGGTGCCGTAAGTGATCGCCAGGTCGATGTCTTCCCCCGGCGCCGTGGCATCGATCGGTTGTTCGTAGAGGTGCAAGGTGATGTGCGGGTAACGGGCGTAGAAATCCGTGAGGCGACTCATCAGCCACTTTTGCGCGAGTTCGGCGGTGACCGCCAAACGCAAGACCGCCAGCGATGACGGATCGCGCAGTTCATCGCAGGCATCGCCGATCAGCTCGAAGGCCTGTTGCAAACTCTGCATTAGACGCCCCGCCGCCATCGTCGGGCGTATCTGCCGGCCTTCGCGGACGAACAGTGACACGCCCAATTGCTCTTCGAGTTGGCGAATCTGGTGGCTGACCGCGCTGTCGGTCACGCACAGCTCAGCGGCGGCCCGGCCGAAATGCGCGTGGCGTGCGGCGCATTCAAAGGTTCTGAGGGCGGCCAGGGAGGGTAGTCGTCGCATGAGTCAGCTTCCGATGTCGAGGCGCGCATGCTGACCCGGCCACTGGCGGACGTCCAGTGCCACCGCGTTATCGTTCTTCGCGAGCAAGCCCGCTCCCACAGTTGAAGTACATTCCCCCTGTGGGAGCGGGCTTGCTCGCGAAGGGGCCAGTGCCTTCAGCACAAATCCAACTTTGATCCGATCAACCGCTAGGCTGTCATGCATCAGATCAAACCCTCTCGGAGGTTCCCATGCAACTCGAAGGTTCCTGCCACTGCGGCGCCGTGTCGTTCAGCCTGGACAGCGCCCACCCCTACCCTTACCAACGTTGCTACTGCTCGATTTGCCGCAAGACCCAGGGTGGTGGCGGTTATACGATCAACCTGGGGGGCGATGCCGCGAGCCTGAAGGTTCGCGGCCGCAAGCACATCGCGATTTACCATGCGCGACTCAAGGACGAAGGGGATAAGCGCGCCCACAGCAGCAGCGCCGAGCGGCATTTTTGTTCACTTTGCGGGTCAGGTTTGTGGTTGTTCAGCCCTGAATGGCCAGAGCTGATTCACCCGTTTGCGTCGGCCATCGACACTCCATTGCCGGTGCCGCCGGAACACACGCATTTGATGCTGGGTTCCAAGGCGCCCTGGGTGGAAGTGGAGGCACATCCCGGCGATCAACAGTTCGAGGTCTATCCCGAAGAATCCATCGCCGACTGGCACCAACGCCTGGGTTTGAGTCGCTAAGGGGTACTTGTAGGAGCGAGCTTGCTCGCGATGGACTCAAGAGCGTCGCGGTTACTCAGTAAACACGCGTTTTCGTTAACGACCATCGCGAGCAAGCTCGCTCCTACACTGGACGGCAGGCACACCGCTGTGGAAGCGGAATTCCACATCCGGCGACTCGATCAGTGCCTGCTCGGCAGCGCGGACTCTGTCGATCACCTGGGCGATGTCCTTGGCGTCACCGTATTGATAAGCCAGTTTCAAATAACCCTGAAAATGCCTTGCTTCGCTTTTCAACAGGCCGAAGTAGAACTTGCCCAGCTCCTCGTCGAGATGCGGCACCAGCGCTTCGAAACGCTCGCAGCTGCGGGCTTCGATAAAGGCGCCGACCACCAACGTGTCCACCAGTTTCACCGGCTCGTGGCTACGTACCACTTTGCGCAGACCCGAGGCGTAACGCCCGGCGGAGAGCTGACGCAGCTCGATCTTGCGTTTTTTCATCAGGCGCATGACCTGTTCGTGATGCACCAGCTCTTCCCGGGCCAGTCGCGACATCAGGTTGATCAGATCGACATGGGAGTGATATTTGGCAATCAGGCTCAACGCCGTGCTGGCGGCCTTGAATTCACTATAATCTGCAATACCACTACGAATCTTATTACATCAAATACAACATTAAAAAAAAACCAGTGAAAACTGGCATTGTGTTTAGAAACTCGTTTTCTAGTGGTATAACTTAGTCATCGCAAAACACAGAACACCCGATAGGGGCGCATACAATCGCGCCTCCAGCATGTGACTTTGCATCATACTTTTAAAGCACCAAAGGTCAAAAACAATGCCCTATGCAATCGGCTACGCGCGTTTCTCCAGTATCAAACAAGGTTCAGGTAGCAGCTTAGAACGGCAGCAAGCCTTGATAGCCAAATGGTTTGGTGAAAACCCGGAATACAAAGTTTATCCAAAAACCTTTGAAGATTTAGGGCGATCCGCATCAAAAGGCGATCATTTGAAGCACGGACTTGGAAAACTGCTCCAAGCCATTGAGCTTAAAGAAATTGGCGACGGCGATATTATTTTAGTTGAAGCCATTGATCGGATTGGACGCCTGACCGCAACAAAGATGTTTTCATTAATAAATCAAATTCTTGAAGCCGGCGTACGGATTGTTACACTGCAAGATAATACAATGTATGGCCCAGTTATTAAATCAGATCAGATTTGGCAGTTGCTAGGCAAGATAGAGCAGGCTTTCACATATAGCGTTGAACTTGGCAAACGAATTAAAGACAGCTATACAATTCGTGAACAAAATGCAAGAAAAGGATTAATACCAAAAAGAAGAACACCAATCTGGTTGAATACAGACGGAACACTAAAGGAGGACATTGCAGTTGCAATGAAAACCGCCTTTGAAGATGCGTTATCTGGACTCGGCGAACGTAGAATTCTCAAAAGATTAAAAACAAGTCATCCGACATTTGAAAAATGTCATCCAGCAAGCGTTAGAAAATGGCTAACAAACAAAGCTGCAATTGGATTTTGGCGTGAAATCTTGACTTACCCACCCATTGTCAGTCAGGAATTGTTCTATCAAGTCCAAAAGCGCTTTGAAGATGCCTACATACCAGCGTCAGCACCAACAAAACACTTCCTGTCCGGGCTTGTGAAGTGCGGAAACTGCGGCTCATCTTTTCAAGTAAAGGTTAACAAGTCGAGTCCAAATAGCATGCACTGTTCGGCACGAGCTATATATGGTATTGACAGGTGTGAGAACGGAACATCTTTTCCCGTGCCTGTATTGCTCCGTATCTGCCACGATACTGCAACACTCGCGATGGAGACTGCTTTGCAAAACATTGAACTTTCAAAGGCCAAGAAAAAAAGCATAATTATCGATGGCAAATTAAATGACATCGGAAAAAAACTAAGCAACCTGATAACTTCTTTACAGCAATATGGAGCCATACCGGAGATAGATAGCCAGATAACACTACTTATTTCCGAAAGAAAAAAGCTGGAAGATGAAAAGCGTTACTTAGTAGAAGACGACATAGCCAACACAACAAATTATGAAGAGGCATGGGACTACCAATACGAACTAATCGAAGATGACCCTATGCGTCTAAACGCATTGCTTCAATCTGTAAAATATCAAATTAAATGTTTTGCCAATCGCAGCATATTAGCCAACACCACCGGTAACGAACTGAGCAAATCCGTTTACATGAATTACTGTAGAAAAATTCAAGCGTACCGTCTTCGCGCAAACGGCAACATTTACAATATAGCAAACAGAGAAGGTACTTTTACCAAAGAACGGCTCAGAACTTTCAAAGAAATGCTACAAGCACAAAGAGAGGGAACCACCGCCTTTAAAGAAATTGAAACATCACCAGCAGATTCGGAAATATTGGAATTCTTAGCAGCAATTGATGACTGATTTTCCACCTTCTGCGATCGATCGACTTACAAACCCCGCGACCCCGTTGAAACCGTTATCCATCATGGCCTTGATACCCATCCATAGGCCGGATATTTAATTCTCTGTTCTATCTCTACCCTGCCGAATGTCCGATCATTTGCGCACGAACGAAGGGAACAACATCATATAGACATCAAAACCAACATGAAGAATTTATCTAAATCAAATTACACCCAAGACCAATACATGGGCACATCAATCAATTGCAATCTAACACGCCCAACACTTGAAAACATCCTGGAAGCGCTGTACGTCCTAATATACGGAGTGACGGAAACTTTAAAGTACCCGCGCGGCTATCATGTGAGAACACGCTTCACCGATCAAATGACTAGCTCAGAATATAGCGCCCACATCAACAATTTCTATAAGAGCAAATCGAAATACTCTCCGCAAAGAATGACGATTATCGAAAATGACGACACAGGCGTTCATCATCACCACGCCATCATTTTAAATGACAAGCTGGATAGAAAATCCAGCCTTCAATATTTACACGCAAAACTCAAAAAAAATGGAAAACTGAATGACTATTCAATTATTTGCCCAAAACATGATAGCTACGGTCACAGCCTGACTTCAACGGAAGACCTCGACAGTTACTTCGAGTGGATGACGTATCTTGCCAAAACCAAGTCAAAGCCCGATAGACATCAGCTTTGGAGTGGAAGCCGCCTGCTTACATCAATGTTGAAAGATTGGCGTCGCAATGGCAAACCTGACTTACGCATCATGAAATCAAGGTACAATGCGGCAAACTCCACAGAGTTCGATTTAAGCGCGCTTGTGGCATAACCCTGTGGGCTAGCATAAAAACAATAATATAACCCCTTGTGCGGCGCCCTGGACGGCTCCAGAGGCGCCAGCAAGTCAAGCCTGAACCTCTATTATAAAAGAATATTAACACCTGACTCAAATAAGACCTTTGAGTAATACGACTTACGCCCAATTAAACAATTACCCAATAGGCTTGTTAATCCCCCAAACCTAACTACCCAATGGGAAATATGAAAATAAAATTGTACATCCAACAACAACCATTTACAGACACAATATCAGATAGAGCAAATCTTCCTTGATGCACCTACAAAAGCTTACACATCAATACGGAAACTCAACATTCTCGGGACATACAAGCACATAATGCAGGCCCGGACACTCAGTCTGCCGCCATTGAAACATCATCCCAAAACCTAACTGATTTTATCTAACTTTCACTTCGCCGTTACGAATAAAATCCCACCTCCATCATCCAACCAACTAGCCTGTGAATTTAAAGAGGGAATTGCAAATGGATCAACCTTCAAAGGCCGGCAGGGTACTAGTCCCCTGACAAAATGGCTAAAGGGGCATGAGACCCAGTGGATATCAATTCATACCCAAAAAAAAATCGAACTTTATAAAATTCGCCATCAAAAAAATAACCAACTTCAAAAATTTGCTACTTTCGAAAAATGATCACACTACGCTAACCGCACATCTCCAGTGCAACTAGGAGCAACCCGCCACTAAATAGATGTATTTTTTGTTTTACAGGCATTACGCCACTATAGCATAATGGATTATTATGCAACCATAACAAAGAGGAGGCGAACCATGATCAAAAAGATGCTCGTTGGGTGCATTGCTGGCATGGCACTGGCGGCAAGCGCACTTGCTGAAATCACCAATAAGTCTGGTGATTTCGATATTGGCCCCGCTCGGGACGTGGTAACTGGTGGCTTTATGTGTAAGAGTGCTGACACTCTATTTAAATTCTATGAGCAAATCCCCACCAAAGAGCCAGAACGCCACAACTTCATCGAGTCGTCTGTGAAGCAACATATTCGTAGTGGGGATTGTTGGGATGTCCCACCATCCAGCGCACTTTTCACGGGCATTCGCTACGCCGATGTAAAACGAGCTGATCTAAAGCTCCCGTCGCTGGTGTTCATCCCTCGCGTCATTATTGGTGGTCGGGTTGGATTTGTCTTGCCGTTAATGTTGAGCATCAATCTCCCCGATATTGCCCAGTTGATCACACAGAAAAATAAAGAACGTGGCTGGCCTGACATCCAATTAGGCACAGACACAACTGCGGGTTCAACTGACGATGATATGGCTAATGGCATTGATGATCTGATCAGGGAGCGAACTGCTGAAGGTTGGGCTCGCCCACCATCGGCACGCAAAGGCATGGCCGTGGTGCTACAGATCAATATGTTGCAAGATGGCACGGTGACTTCAGTCAGTGTTGCCAAGTCTAGTGGAGACGTACCTTTCGATAATTCGGCGGTGAAGGCGGTCAAAAGCTTTAGTCCTTTGTCAGAAATGGACAAGCTGAAACCGAGTGATTTCCAACCCTACCGTTCGTTCAAAATGACACTCACGCCTGACGATTTAACCTTGTGATCAACGGCGCTCGAAATACGTGTGGGGACATCGAGGACTGGTCGTTCACACGTTTTCTTTAATGCTAGTAGTCTCTATAGCCAAATAACCAGAGCCCCAATTTTCTTTCTGCTGGGGCTTTGAACGGTTCAACCCATAAAGCCTGATGTCTAAATGATGAATGTTGTGCTGTGTATACCCTCCAGGTGGTCGTCCAAGGCGATTTAACTGACCACCCTGCAAGGCCTACCGGCTTTGCGTTGTAACCTAACCGCAGCAATTGTAGATGGCTCTGGAGGCATTCTCGATTAACGCGGCTTAACAGTCCCAATCCTCACCAGCTCCTGTTGCTATTAAGCCAATAGCCTTTGACAGTTCAATTCCTAATGTTGCGGTTGTTGAGTAAAAATCATCCAGTTGACGGACATAATAGGTTGCCGAGTATGTAACTTTGCAACCTCTGGATTCTATGTTTCCAAGAACCCTTCGCATTTCTTCTAATTTGCTTGAACTTGATGATTTGTTCCAAGTTTTTCCATTGGCTTCGTCTGTCGCAAATATTGAAGTTGATATTATGCAGAGTACGAAGATGCTATACGTGACGTATTTTTTCATAATGTACACCATGAAGTTTATACATAGGATTGCTACTTTGCGTGAGCCTAGTCCGCGACATAGGTTTCTGCAAGTCACCGGGTTCGCGGAAACAGCTTACAGACGCTCGGGATGACTGGAGATTATTGCGTTCCAGAATGGGAACGCGTCCTAACGGTCAACAGCGCGCCTCTAACCCGACTTAACCCAGCATCGAAAACGATGGTTTTTCACTATCGGTTAACTCTACTTTATTGGTAGCTCGATAGGATGTGCGCACACCCTATCAAAAGACATTTGTGGATAGCTATATGATTGGTTTATCATAAATCTATCGAAATCAACTATAAAGGATAATAATCGGATGAAAGCTCATCTTTACCTTCGTGCCAGCACCAGAGATCAAGATGCTCTCCGTGCGAAGACGAGCCTGGAATCATTCGCAAAAGACAAAGGCCTAATTGTTGCCAACATCTATGCGGAAAATATCAGTGGTACAAAACTGCACCGCCCGGAACTGATTCGTCTGCTGAATGCGGCTCAGTCTGGTGAGTGCATCGTGTGTGAAAGCGTTGACCGTCTGAGTCGTTTGTCACAACCAGATTGGGAGACACTAAAGGCAACAATCAAGGCCAAGGGACTCCGGCTCGTCATTGCCGACCTGCCGACAAGCCACATGATGGTTGAGGACAAAGGAATCACAGGGCAAATAATGGAGGTGATCAACAGCATGTTACTGGACCTGATGGCGACTATGGCTCGGCTGGACCAAGAAAAGCGGGTGGAACGTATCAAACAAGGTTTGGCAAACAAACGCATTGCAGACCCAAGTTGGACACCCAAGGGCAAGGGCAGGAATGTCGAAAAATGGGTAAAGGTACAATCGTTAATCACCAAACATCCCACAATGTCGGCCGACGACATTGCCAGACTCGCAGAAGTGGGCGTTGCAACAGTTTACCGGGTCAAGCGGGAGGTCTAGGTGGTAGGCCCCCTACACTGGGGGTAAGGATTCACGGTGGTTCTATCCAATAACCGGTATCTACTAGTGGGTACATGTACCTGGTTCCGTTGTATGGAATGAAGGAATTCCAGACGTCCTAAATTTCCATTGTGCGTAATTCAGTACCACTTGATCACCTAATCGCATTAGCACTGACCAGCCATTTACATTGGTGCTGATCACCGTTTGCGTGCGGTTTGGCCAATGCACTCCGAAGATACGACCGGCAGAGAACGGCCAAAACCAACCATTGGTATTTGTCTATGACAACAGGGGTGATGTGCCCTCCTGACGTTGGATTGGACGGCGTAGCCGAGATAGCTTGTGCTAATAACGCCGTCTTTCGCCAACTAAGTTTTTTGCCCCAGCGCAGGATTTGACTGGGGACTTGATAATTAAACCGGCTGTTCAACAGTTACAAATCAGGATTAAATATTGGAAGTCTACGCAACTCTCTCGCTAACAAGTCTCTAGGCTCCTCTAAAAATAGCTCCACACTACGAGCAGCGCGTATCCCTACATAGAATCCAAAATCCAACATTAACGCGATATATCGCTCGCCCGCTTTATGTGGGGTAATCCCCTCATGCAGGACATGCGCGAAGCGCAAGGCAGCAAGCTTCTGTAGCAAAGAATATCCACGGCTCGAGTGATCAATACGCACAAGAAAAGCATTTTTTCGTTGTTCAACAATGCAGAAATTTTTGACGCGTTCTAACAAACCCCAAACTTCGCCTTTTTCCAATCCAGCATCAAGCTCAAGATCCTTAAGCTTGCTCTCAATATTCTCAGAGGCTGCTGAGTTAATGCTTGTTATAGAAACAAATTTCTGCCTCTTCATCGCAGACTTGTGTATCGCTTGAGCAAAAAGACTCAACGCATCTCTGGGAACAGCTGCAGCTGACAAAACAAGTCTAGATACAGCGGCATCTTCAACGATATATGAGATACCAGGAAGACCGCAATACTTCACATGAGCATCCAAAATCTCTTTGATATGCTCCTTTGACTGTTCAGGAATAGTCAAATTGTAATCCAACTTCAACTCTTGAATGTCACCCGGCGATTGTAGCCCTAAATTCGCCTCGCTATCCCACAGCCTCGTCAAGGGTTCTATCCCTGACAATTTTATATAAATATTATTATCCCGAGTCAAAGAATAAAGTGCAGCAAGCAGCCTCGGCTGCAGTGAAGCATCCAAAAGATGCAGATCGTCGAGGAAAATAGTTAGAGGCCTTTCAGTACTTGAAATTGCACCGAGAACCTTACGAATCCTAGGAACCATTCGAGCTAGCTTCTTATCCAAGCCATCTGAAACATCCTCCTCCCCCATTTTGCTTAGCGACTCTTCCAGGTCTTTGAGACCTGAACCGTTTTGACTATACTTCCCGAACTCGCTGAAAATTTCGGAAAAGACGCTACATATAGCTTGGACATCATCTCGAGAGCTATAAGTTTGCATCGCCACCCACGCCACCGGCATGGATGAATCGATCATTTTGTGCATCGCGTATGCTAGTAAACTTGACTTGCCTGCGCCACGCCGCCCATATGCGATAAAATTTGCGTTAGTTAAAATTATCGCCTCATAGTTAGATACAGAGCGTGTGTAACGGTTAAAGAAATCTTCTTTAAACGTACTGCGCTGCACGGTCAAGCTTTGCACTAACTCACTTCGTAATATACTTATCTCTGGCATTTCGAAAACAGCAGAAGGCTTTTTCTTTCGCTCTTGCAGAACAATCTTATCCTTAAAAAGATGATCTAAGGGCAGGCTGTCATTCAAGTCATTGAGATTCGAGAAAAACATACCATTGGGCTTAGCAACTTCGAACACCAAATAGTCACCATCTGGACGCGACTTGATATGATGCGACAATCTCGTTCCGCTCATTTTCAAACTTAATTTTAAAACAACTTCCTCGACATATGGCCCCATACCTTCTTTTAGATCACTCATATCTGAACCCCATTAGCCATTAAAAATTTCTTTGCATCCGATATAAAATCAGTGACCATCGTCCTTGCTGATTCCACCGTATGCAGCAAATCTTCCTCAACCGCTGAGTGGCTGTAATCTGCCAAATTTCTGTCGTCGCGAAGGTTTTTTAGCCTGAGTTTGTAAGCCTCAAAATTTTCCAAAGTATTAGGCAGAAACTCGATCTTTGAATGATCAGACGACTCCGTTGAATACGCTCCGTCGCAACGCAATGAAACAGACCGTTTAACATTGTAAGCAGCATAATAGAGCCTAGAAATCACCTGACGCCACTCATTATTATCGACACTCATTGCAAAACTATAATGAGAGCAACCAAGAGCATACAGCGAAGCAACATTTCGATTTACTTCATCTTCGATTTTTTGTATTTGATCAGATGAGAGTATGTACGTCAGATTTTTTATCAGTCGAATAGGATTACTTGACGCCAAAAGAACATGCGGTTCCACAAGACCTTTGTGAGATGCCATACCACTCCCTTTCTATAAGATAAACTTTTCCAGATAAGCCCCACGCTCTCAAAGGAGTTACATGTACGCAAAACTTAGAACGAAAACTTAATCTTGCCCACCATACAATTACTCTTTGCAAGCAACATATTTTCCACATCCTAAAGAATAGCCCCCGGCTACACAATTTTTTTCTACCGAATAACCGAAAAAATGCCTGCGCATCCGCTTGCACAAATATGATGAGGTAACAGCGCTCTGTAACTTCTGAATCGCCAAAATACCTGTAGACAGCTTTTTAGCGATTGATTATGGCCGATTCCCATCTTGTATGAAGGGCGGTTTTGGGTCCAGGCTGCGTAAAAACGCAGGCACCGCGCTGAAGTCTGCGTTGCTACGTAAATCTGCCAGTGCTTGATTAATTTGAGCAGACCTAAAATTTGCGTAGGAACGCAATTTTCGTTCTGGTTCTGACCGTAAAATCTGCTCTAACACGTTTTCACACAGCCTAGGTCGATTGCAGCCGGTCGTCACTACGGCGTGCGCTGCTCGAGCCCGTGCGGAACGCCACCACTGAAACAGATCGCATGCGCCCTAGGCGAAGTCATAACGGAGATGGTCAGGGAAGGGAGGGGACCCGACTACGTGCTGTCAAAACGGCCTAAAGGGGCTTATGGGTCCCCCTTTTCATGGGCATAGCCCGATTTAAAAAAATTGGAACCACAAATTTCCCGGATCCTTAAATTTTGCTGATGAATTTTACGTACAACCCCTACGTACAATGCAAAAACAAAAAAACGCAGACCTTAATCTGCGGTGCTTTCATTTGCATGGTGGAGAGAATGTTAGAACCCACGTCACGCCAGTGTCGGGACACCACTATGGAATCTGAATTCGCTATCCGGGCTGTCAATCAAACCAGCCTCAACCGCCCTCACCTTCTCGATCACTCGATCCACATCCGTCGCATCACCATACTGATATGCAAGCTTCAGATAGCCCTGAAAGTGCCGTGCTTCGCTTTTCAGCAACCCGTAGTAAAACCGCCCCAATTCCTCATCCAAATGCGGCACAAGCGCTTCAAAACGCTCACAGCTACGCGCCTCGATGATAGCCCCTACCACCAACGTATCAACGAGCTTCACTGGTTCGTGACTTCGTACAACCGCTCGCAGCCCAGAGGCATATCGACTTGCTGACAGCGGACGCCATTCCACCTTACGCTTTTTCATCAGCCGCAAGACCTGCTCGTGATGCACAAGCTCTTCACGGGCCAGCCGAGACATCATGATCACCAGATCAGAATACGCACCGTACTTGGCGATCATGCTCAGCGCAGTGCTAGCGGCCTTGAATTCACAATTCTTGTGATCAATCAGCATCACGTCTTGATGACTCAGAGCCGCTTCAACCCATGCATCGGGGGTCCGGCACCCTAGGAAATCATGGACTTCAGGCAGCATGGATATTTCTCACAATTCGTAGTTGCATTGCCGACTTCTTCTCGCAGTTCTTGTGGTCGATCAGCAGGGTTTCCTGATCAGCCAGCGCGGCCTGGACCCAGCCGTCGGGAGTACGGCAGCCGAGGAACTCGTGAATTTCGGGAAGGATCATGGGGCTCACGGATAAAAGGTTCAAAACGAAGGGCGCCGATTATACCGGCCTGCCCGCAGACCACCAGTCGCCAACCGTTGATATGCATCAAGTCCCGAATGCCCGACCAGCAACTATAGTTGTCCCACGCAGTATTTTTTACTTCCTGGAGATCCCGATCATGCAAGCCATTCGCAGCATTCTGGTGGTCATCGAACCCGAACACTCGGAAAGCCTGGCGCTTAAGCGCGCCAAATTGATTGCCGGCGTGACCCAGGCCCATTTGCACCTGCTGGTCTGCGACCGCAAACATGACCATAGCGCCATGCTGGGCGTGCTCAAGGCCGCCCTGCTGGAGGACGGCTACAGCATTACCACCGAGCAGGCCTGGAATGAAAGCCTGCATGAAACCATTGTCGATGTGCAGCAGGCGGAAGGTTGCGGGCTGGTGGTCAAACAGCATTACCCGGACAGTCCGTTGAAGAAGGCCCTATTGACCCCGGCTGACTGGAAACTGCTGCGTTACTGCCCGACGCCGGTGTTGCTGGTCAAAACCTCAAAACCCTGGACCGGCGGGGTCATTCTGGCGGCCATCGACGTCGGCAATACCGATGGCGAACACCGCCACCTGCATAACACCATCGTCGACTACGGTTTCGACATCGCCAGCCTGGCCAAGGCCCAGTTGCATGTCATCAGCGCCCACCCGTCACCCATGCTGTCATCGCCCGACCCGACGTTGCAACTCAGCGAAACCATTGAGGCGAGCTATCGCGAGCAGTGCAAGGCGTTCCAGGCCGAGTTCGAAATCGACGATGACCACCTGCACATCGAGGAAGGTCCGGCGGATGTGTTGATTCCGTTCATGGTGCACAAACTGCAGGCGGCGGTGACCGTGATCGGCACCGTGGCGCGAACCGGGTTGTCGGGGGCTTTGATCGGCAATACGGCGGAGGTGGTGCTGGATTCGGTGGAGAGCGATGTCCTGGTGCTGAAACCGGAGGAGATCGCGGATCATCTGGAGGAAGTTGTGACCCGGCATTAAAAGATCGCAGGCTTCGCCAGCTCCTACAGGGTGCACGCAATCCCATGTAGGAGCTGCCGAAGGCTGCGATCTTTTGACCTTAACAATCAACCGCCAAAGGCGTCCTTGAGGAACCCGGGTGCGATGTACCGCTGGTAATGCGCCTCGGAGAGCAAAAAGAACTCCCGATCAATGGCATCCCGCAATTCCGGCAAATTCCATTCGCGAAACTCCGGCATCAGCACCATCCCGTAGGCTTCCAGGTTGTTAATGACCCGGGCACCCCGGGCGATCAGCTGATAAGCCCAGCAATATTCCGACTGATGCGGCACAAAGCGAATCTTGCGCTGCTCCAGCTGCATGCGCAGACGCTGAGGATCAAAAATTTCCAGCTTGCTGGCCATTACCTGCGATAACAGCTGCTCCAGACGCAGCCACACCGCACGCTTCTCTTCCTCGTTGTAACCATTCCAGTTGATCACTTCATGGTGGAAACGCTTGCAGCCACGGCACACCAGATCACCGTAAACAGTGGAGCAGAGGCCGACGCAAGGGGTCTTGATGGTCTGATTGGGCATAGGTAAGGAAAACACGGGAAAGCAGAACAGATCGGCATGTTAGCCCTTTGTCTAACATTCATCACCCCTCAAAATTCAGGGCCTAACTTACCTTTAATTTTTTTTTGCCGTAGAATCAGCCAGCCTTTTAAGGCGCCAATGTCCGTTAGAAGCTGTTTTCAAAGCGTCACGAGCACAGTCGTTCCTTCAGAGCGGTGTTGGCGAAGGGTTTTTCCAGCGGGGAAAAGCCCAACGCCAACCCTCATCAGCTCCCGTTCTGCAGGCGTAAAACTTTGAAAGCAGCTTCTGTAAGGAATTGTCGGTAATTCTGGCTAAGTGGCCCACAACGCCACGCAGCGCATGAGTACGGCAATTTCGGGATGAGCGTCCCGGACACCCATTTGGGACCACTGATGAGGGTAATAACTGTGCTTGAAGCCTACCGCAAACATATCGAAGAGCGCGCAGCACTGGGTATCGTTCCCCAGCCGCTTAACGCCGAACAAACTGCAGGCCTGGTCGAGCTGCTGAAGAATCCTCCGGCTGGCGAAGAAGCTTTCCTCGTTGACCTGATCACCAATCGCGTTCCGCCAGGCGTGGACGAAGCAGCCTATGTAAAGGCCGGCTTCCTGTCTGCCCTCGCGAAAGGCGAAGCCAAATCCCCTCTGATCGACAAGAAACGCGCTGTTGAACTGCTCGGCACCATGCAGGGCGGCTACAACATCGTGACCCTGGTTAACCTGCTGGACGACGCCGAACTGGCGCCAGTGGCTGCCAAAGAACTCAAGCACACCCTGCTGATGTTCGACGCCTTCCACGACGTTGCGGAACGAGCCAAGAACGGTAACGTTCACGCTAAAGGCGTGCTGCAATCCTGGGCTGATGGCGAGTGGTTCAAAAACCGCCCTGTGCTGGCCGACAAGATCAGCCTGCGCGTGTTCAAGGTCACCGGCGAAACCAACACCGATGACCTGTCCCCTGCCCCGGACGCCTGGTCCCGCCCAGACATTCCGCTGCATGCCCTGGCCATGCTGAAAATGGCTCGCGACGGCATCGTGCCGGACGTGCAAGGCTCCATCGGTCCGATGAAGCAGATCGAAGAAATGCGCAACAGCGGCTTCCCGATCGCCTACGTCGGTGACGTGGTCGGTACCGGTTCGTCGCGTAAATCGGCCACCAACTCGGTGCTGTGGTTCTTCGGCGACGACGTGCCTTTCGTGCCGAACAAGCGTGCCGGCGGCTTCTGCTTCGGCAGCAAGATCGCTCCGATCTTCTACAACACCATGGAAGATGCCGGCGCACTGCCAATCGAATTTGATGTGACCAACATCAACATGGGCGACGTGATCGACCTGTACCCGCACGCTGGCAAAGTCTGCAAGCACGGTACCGACGAAGTCATCACTACCTTCGAAATGAAGACCCCTGTGCTATTGGACGAAGTCCGTGCCGGCGGTCGTATCCCGCTGATCATCGGCCGTGGCCTGACCGATAAGGCTCGCGCCGAACTGGGTCTGCCAGCGTTCGACCTGTTCAAAAAACCGGATGCCCCGATCGAAAGCACCAAGGGCTTCACCCTGGCGCAGAAAATGGTCGGTAAGGCGTGCGGCGTAGCCGGTGTGCGTCCAGGCACCTACTGCGAACCGAAGATGACCACCGTCGGTTCCCAGGACACCACTGGTCCGATGACCCGTGACGAACTGAAAGACCTGGCGTGCCTGGGCTTCTCCGCTGATCTGGTCATGCAGTCCTTCTGCCACACCGCGGCTTACCCTAAGCCGATCGACGTGACCACCCACCACACCCTGCCAGACTTCATCATGACCCGCGGCGGCGTTTCCCTGCGTCCGGGCGACGGCATCATCCACAGCTGGCTGAACCGCATGCTGCTGCCGGACACCGTCGGTACTGGTGGTGACTCCCACACCCGTTTCCCGATGGGCATTTCGTTCCCGGCCGGTTCCGGTCTGGTTGCGTTCGCTGCAGCCACCGGCGTCATGCCGCTGGACATGCCGGAATCGATCCTGGTGCGCTTCAAAGGCAAAATGCAACCGGGCGTCACCCTGCGCGACCTGGTTCACGCCATTCCTTACTTCGCGATTCAGGCTGGCCTGTTGACCGTCGAGAAGAAAGGCAAGAAGAACGCCTTCTCCGGCCGCATCCTGGAAATCGAAGGCCTGGACAACCTGAGCATCGAACAGGCTTTCGAGCTGTCCGACGCCTCGGCCGAACGTTCGGCTGCCGGTTGCACCATCAAGCTGTCGAAAGAGTCGATCACCGAGTACCTGAGCTCCAACATCACCCTGCTGCGCTGGATGATCGGCGAAGGCTACGGCGATGTGCGCACCCTGGAACGTCGTGCTCAAGCGATGGAAGCCTGGATCGCCAATCCTGAGTTGATGGTGGCCGATGCTGACGCCGAATACGCTGAAATCATCGAAATCGACCTGGCCGACATCAAAGAGCCTGTGCTCTGCGCGCCAAACGATCCGGACGACGCCCGTCTGCTCTCCAGCGTTGCTGGCGAGAAGATCGACGAAGTGTTCATCGGTTCGTGCATGACCAACATCGGTCACTTCCGCGCGGCCGGCAAGTTGCTGGAACAGGTCAAGGGTCAGCTTCCAACCCGTCTGTGGCTGTCGCCGCCGACCAAGATGGATGCTCACCAGTTGACCGAAGAAGGCTACTACGGCATCTACGGCAAGGCTGGCGCACGCATGGAAATGCCAGGCTGCTCGCTGTGCATGGGTAACCAGGCCCGTGTAGAGCCGAACTCCACCGTGGTGTCGACGTCGACCCGTAACTTCCCGAACCGTCTGGGTGACGGCGCGAACGTCTACCTGGCTTCGGCCGAGCTGGCGTCTGTTGCTTCCATCCTGGGTCGCCTGCCGACCGTCGAGGAGTACATGGAGTACGCTGGCAAGATCGACAGCATGGCGGCCGATGTTTACCGCTACCTGTCCTTCGACCAGATCGCCGAGTTCCGTGAAGCCGCTGCGAACGCCAACATTCCGGTCGTTCAAGCCTAACGTTACAACGCGATAAAAAACGCCGCCCCTTTTACGAGGGGCGGCGTTTTTTTATGCCTGCATGTTGTGCACCGCACAACCTGTGGGAGATTCTATGTTGCAGGGGAACCCTCAACATAGAATCTTGTATGTGGACTGGAAGTGTAGGAGCGAGCTTGCTCGCGATGGACTTGAGAGCAACGCGTTTATTCAGGAAGAACGCGTTATCGTTAACGTCCTTCGCGAGCAAGCTCGCTCCCACAGGTTATGAGAAAGACTTGAGTGCTTGCTGCACCGCACCGTCGACACTCAAATCACTGAGAATCACCTGCTCCAGCTCCTGCGCCGGCAACAGCGCGAGAACGCCTTTAGCCTGGTCCTTGAGCCGCGCCAGAATCAGTAATGTGTCTTCGGCACGCACCCGCAAAAAGAAAGCTTCCAGCGCTTCGATGCTCGTGCCGTCCAGGTCCGGAGATTCTTCCAGGCTCAAAATAATCGTATGAATCGGCGGCGAGGCGTGGCGAGCCAAGTGCAAGGCGCCGCCCAGAATGCGCTCCACATTGGCGAAAAACAGCGCTTCACTCGGCCTGACAATCAGCACGCCGGGTATTTCCCTGGCTTGAGGATGGCGGCTCAGGTCGACAAAATCGTGACCGCCAGCCATTTGCCCCAGCACTTGAATATCCGCCGATGACATCTGTTTGAGCATCAGCACCACGCTGATCACCACCGCTACCAACAAACCGTCCAGCACGCCAAGCACCAGCACCGCTGCCACCGCGCAGATCACCAGCAGGCGGTCGCGGCGCCAAATGAAATAGCGCCCCAATGGTTGCAGACTCAAGCCTCGGGCCAAGGCGTGAATGACGATAGCGGCCAGCACCGGCTCGGGCGTCAGTGCGATGTAAGGCAACGCCGTCAAGACGATCAGCAACACCACCCCCGCCGCTACGGCACCCGCCATCCGCGAACCTGCCCCCGCAGCCTCATTGGCCGAGGTCGCGGAGTAGCCTGCACCCGCAGGCATGCCATGGAACAAGCCCGACAGCAGATTGGCCGCACCGAGGGCCAACAGGTCACGGTTCGAGGACACCCGGTCGCCGTGTTTGAGCGCAAAGGAGCTGATCGATCCATAGGATTCGGCATACAGAATCATCACCATGGCAAACGCCAACTCCCCCAGACGCAACCAATCAGCAAACGGCAACACCGGCAAATGAGGCACGTCCAGGCGTAAATCGATCACGCCGATCAGCTTCACTCCGTGGGCCGACAAATCCAGCCATTGGCCAGCCGCAATACCGAGCGCCACCACCAGCAACCCACCCGGTAAACGCCGCACGCGTGCACACAGCCACAACACCAGCAATGACACGACCGTCACGAGCGCGCCGACCCGATTCCACTGGGGCAATTGCTCCAGCAATTGCGGCATGAGTCGAATCAGGTTGCCGCTGTCCAAGTGCACATCGACGGCGCTCGCGACCTGTTTGAGGATGATGGTAATGGCCAGGCCCAACGCAAAGCCGCGCAGCACCGGTTTGGCGATAAATGAAGTGATGCTGCCGAGCTTGAGCAGGCCGGCCAGGAGGAAGAAACCACCGGTCACCAACACCAGGCCAATCGCCAAGGTCATGCGCAAGCCCGGGTCACCATTGGCCAGCGTGGCGGTGGCGGCGGCCAGGACCGCTGCCGAAGATGAGGTCGCGGAAACGATGGCAAAGCGGCTGGTGCCTAATAGGCCGTAGCACAGCAGGCCGGCAAACAACGCGATGACCCCGGTCTGTGGCGGCAACGCGGCAATGCTTGAATAAGCAACGGCCTCGGGCAACAACAAGCCGGCAATCGATAACCCGGCCAAGACGTCCAGCCATCGGTTTGGCGTATCGGCGCGGGGATTTGTCGATTCGCCGTGAGCACCTGCCATGAAGCGTCTCCAGAGAAAGGGCTCTACGCCGCGCTGATGCAGTCCACAGCTTAGTCGCTAATCTCGAGGGATGTGTGTTCTGGGTCAGGCGCCGAGCATTTTCATGCCCCAAAAGATCGCAGCCTTCGGCAGCTCCTGCATGGATTGGCGTACACCTGTAGGAGCTGCCGCAGGCTGCGATCTTTTGATCTTATGTTTCTACGCCGTCAACGAATAGATCAACGCCGAGATAGCCACCAGGCCCACCGCCGTCACGAAGACGTTGGACGCCTGACCGCGATAACGCGCCATGGCCGGTACCTTACGGACCGCGTACATCGGCATCAGGAACAGGATCGCCGCGATAACCGGCCCGCCAAGGGTTTCGATCATCCCGAGAATGCTCGGGTTCAGCGTCGCAACGATCCAGCAGACCACCAGCATGAACCCGGCAGTCATACGGTTCAGCGTCTTCGGCGCCGGGCGTTTGCCGCTTTTTACAATCAAGCCCTTGAGGCCTTCACTGGCGCCAATGTAGTGGCCCAGGAACGACTTGGAAATGGCCACGAACGCAATCAACGGCGCCGCGAAGGCGATGGTCGGGTTGCTGAAGTGGTTGGCCAGGTACGACAGGATCGACAAGTTCTGCGCCTTGGCCTCGGCCAGTTGTGCAGGCGACAGGGTCAACACACAGCTAAAGACGAAGAACAGCACCATCACCACCATCAAGGCGTGGGCGCGGGACAGGATTTGCGAACTGCGCTCCTCGGCGTGCTCACCGTAACGACGTTTCTGATCCACGGCGAACGCCGAGATGATCGGTGAGTGGTTGAACGAGAACACCATCACCGGAATCGCCAGCCACAAGGTGTGCAGCAGCGCCGACGGCTCAGGCAGGGTCGATGCGGTCGCGAGGATGCCGCCGTTCCAGTGAGGAATCAGGAACACCGCCAAAAACAGCAGCGCAACGATGAACGGATAGACCATCAGGCTCATGGCCTTGACGATCGCTTGCTCGCCGCAACGCACCACAGCCAGCAGGCCAACGATCAGCACGAGCGACAGCACGGCGCGCGGTGGCGGCATGATGTGCAGTTGATGTTCGAGGAAACTGCCCACGGTGTTGGTCAGCGCCACGCTGTAGATCAACAGGATCGGGAAAATCGCGAAGAAATACAGCAAGGTGATCAGCGCACCCGCCTTGATGCCGAAGTGTTCTTCAACCACTTCGGTGATGTCCGCGCCTTCGCGACCGGACAACACGAAGCGGGTCAGGCCACGGTGCGCGTAAAACGTCATGGGGAACGCCAACACCGCCAGGACCAGCAACGGCCAGAAGCCGCCAAGCCCCGCGTTGATCGGCAAAAACAGGGTGCCGGCGCCGATGGCCGTGCCAAACAGGCCCAGCATCCATGTGGTGTCATGGCGATTCCAGTTCGAAAGAGTCGCTGGTGTCGCCGCTACATAGCGTTCGTCGACGCTATTGGCCTGATCATTCATCCGGTGGGATCTCCGCATTCCGGTCATTTGCTACCCGGTCAGAACGAGTCGGAAAAATCCGACAGGCAGCGTCCTGACCGAAACAGGGGCGCGATTGTCCGGGATTAGTGAACAGAAGCAAAGACTTAGCTGAGGAGTGGTGTTGCGGATCAGATCATGGCCTGAGAAAAATCCCTCTGTGGGCATAAGCTTTTAAAATTATTTGGACTTTTTTCACGATCGTTGAACAGCCGTTGGAGTGTTCTACAGAGCCCCCTTCGAGGGAGTACGTTGATGGACTTGAATATTCCCCCATTACACCGACTTGAATATCTACGACACATGTACCGTGCCGGCAATGCACTGGCGTTGGCCGCGATGCGTCACAACCAAACGAGCAGTGGATTCGCAATGTATTACAACCCACATCGAGGCCAGTACGATGCAGAAGAAAGACATACAGATGGCCCTGCCAATAGCGCTACTGCGACCAACAAGATTGATTTAGCGAATGCCATCGATGGCATAAGCACATCAAGCCGGAACGCCTCATCGGCGACACTGCTTACGGTACAACGCCGATGCTGGCTGGACGGTGGAGGAAAAAGACATCGAGCCGCATGTGCCGGTGTGGGACAAAACCGAAGGCAAGAGCGACAATTTTTCGAGCATCGATTTCCGCTGGAATGAAGAGGCTGAAGAATATCGCTGCCAGGCCGGCAACGCGCTGCGCAGCGAATGGCGAGCCTTTAAGAACGAGCGTTCGCACGTCGGCAGACAGATTGCGTAGCGTGTCCGATGAAAGCCAAGTGCTGCCCGAACACTGCGTTTCGCAAGATCGCACGCAGCGTCCATGAAGCCGCCTGTGATGTGGCTCGGCGCATCGCAGCAACGCCAGCGTATCAGCACTCTCGCCACGAAAGTAAAAAGGTCGAAATGTGGTTTGCGCATCTCAAACGCATCCTGAAATCGGAAAAATAGGGGTGATCACATATTTCATTAGACTACACAGATGCAACTAAAGAATGGCCGCCCTACGCTCTGTCTTTTTGGGCGACTGCGCCAACATCCTTTGCCAACGTTTGTCTATTGCGATTCACTCTCTCCCTGAAATGATTTCGGCCGACGCCTTCTTCGCACCTGTCTTTGCTGGAACTTTACGCACGGGCTTCTCAGTACGCGCTAGCGGATTGCTGTCCTCGGGTGTCGCCTGCAACCATCCTGCTTCGACCACATGCAACAGATGGCCGAGTTGATCAAGTTCGCCTCGCTCATGGGTCAATTGCTCCAGGCATTCAAGACTCGTCTCGGCCAGTCGGGTAATCGCGATATCAACCAACCGCATTCCCTCATCACTCAGTTGAATGAGTTGGCTGCGTCGATCTTCAGGATCGTAAATGCGTTGAGCCACTCCCTTTTCTACTAGCCGATCTGCCCGGTAGGTGGCGGCTCCCGAGGTCACCCGAAGCAGGCGGAAAATATCCGTTGGCCGCATGCAATAGGGTTTGCCACTTCTCCTGAGCGCAAACAGCAGCATCAGGTCCTTATGGTCCAGTGCGAGGTCGTCGGCTATTTGCGAAATATGTCTGTCGATGAGCATGGAGAGACTGCGAATACGCAAAGTTATCGCCAATCCGTCGTGATTGAGGTCGGGGCGCTCTTTGCGCCACGCCAGGGCAATTGCTTCAGGGCTCGCAGAGGGGGAAAGAATATCGTTCATCGGAATTCCATCGGGTAGCGGTTAGGCGATGATACCTCAGGACACGCGCTCACCTTGCCCCGTACTGAAAACCTTCGCACCAACACCTATTTAACATGTTAACCAAAACGCTTGACGCTCGTCACGACCAGCGTTAACCTCGATTTATCTTAACAACTAAGATAGTTAACAGTTAAGTCAAACCTGCTTTTCTGGCACCCGGCCTTGTCTTGGAATGCCAGCGGCAATGCCACAAAAATAAGGAGAGCCCCCCATGCTGACCGCTGAACAAAACCGCCTTTTGACTGATGTATCCCCTGGCACGCCCTTGCATCGCTTCTGGAAAAAACATTGGCTTCCCGCGCTTCGTAGCGAGGCGCTGGAAGCCGGTGGAACTCCGCAGAAGGTTGAGTTGCTTTGCGAGCGGTACGTGGCTTTTCGTGGCGACGATGGCAAGGTTGGATTCCTTTTCGAAGCCTGCCCGCACCGAGGCGTTTCACTGGCACTGGGTCGAAATGAAAATAATCGTCTGACCTGCATATTCCATGGCTGGAGTTTCGACGCAGACGGCCAATGCACCCGCATGCCCACAGAACAAGATCAAAGTTTCTGCAGCAAAGTGAAGGGCCAAGGTTTCGCCGTCAAAGAAGCCGGTGGCATTGTCTGGGTGTACCTCGCTGAGGGCGCGCCACCCAAATTCAATGATTACGCCTTCACCTACCTGACTCGCGAGCACACTCGGCCACGTGCCTCCTATAACGAAGCCAACTGGCTGCAAAATGTCGAGACCCTGCTCGATTCCGCACATATTGGCCTATTGCACAACGACACCACGGCCGACAAGAACTTGCCTCAGGCAGGTCTGCAATTGGTTACCGGTAACGACACTCCAAAATACGTTCTTGAATCCAAACCCTATGGATTGCGCTCCTTTTCGGTTCGCACCATGCCCGAAGAAAAGAACTATCTGCGAGTGACCGAGTTCGTCTCACCAGGCACTGCGTTCATCGGCACAACCGAGGCCGAGGCAGGCTTCGTGATCATGGTCATCCCGGTAAACAACACACGTTCACTGCAATGGTACGTCTACTGGGACAAGCGCCAACCGATCGAAAGCAATCTGCCGGACTTCGCGCTGATGTGTACCGACGACAATGACGACAATTTTGCAGCCTCACGTCAAGGCACCCCCAACTACGGACAAGACCGCGAAGCCATGCGCAAAGGGGAAAGCTGGAGTGGCGTGCCTGGGGTCATCTTCGAAGACTACGCCGTCGCGGAAAGCATCCCTATCGTGGACCGCACCCGAGAGTTTCTTGGAAGTGGCGACCTTGCGATCGTACGGCTACGTCGAGAGTTGATGGAGCGCATCAGGAAATCCGAGGCTGGTGAGGATTGTGTTCAAGCCGGGGAAACCGACTATCGCTCACTGCGCGCGCTGGCCGAAGTGATCCCTGCTGATAAAGACATCAAAATCTTCGCTGAGGAAAAGCGCCAGCAACGGCAGGCGGACCTCGCCTGACCAATGTCGTCAGCTCACCGGCCCGTCCCCGCGCGAGCTGACGTGAATAAGATTCTCCCTGATGGGGGCGCTTTCGGCGCCAAGCGTTCAAGAGTGTATTACCGAGACTTACCTATGCCCGCGCTCAATGAAACCTTCGAAGTTTTTGTAAAATCCGTCACCCATGAAGCCAAAGGAATTTTGGCTTACGAGTTACGCAGCCACAGCGGCGAGGATTTGCCGCCGTTCACGGCGGGAGCGCATATCGATCTGCATATGGAGGGTGCTCCGGTACGCAGCTATTCGCTTCTCAACTCGCCCTCTGATCGCTCTCGTTATGTCATCGCCATTTCCCTGAACGAAAAGGGTCGCGGCGGCTCAATTTATATCCATAAAAACCTGCACTGCGGAGATACACTGACCATTGCCGGGCCGCGAAACAACTTCCCGCTGGCTGAAAATGCAAGGCGCAGCATCCTCATCGCTGGCGGCATCGGTATCACACCAATCTGGTCGATGGCTCAACGCCTGACCGAAATCGACGCCCATTGGGAATTGCACTACGGCGTGCGCAGCAAAGACTGCGCCGCACTTTTGGAGCTTATGGAAGGACACCCGCTCAACCGGGCTATCCATACCTGTTACTCCGAGGGCGAACACGGAGAGTTCCTTGACCTGAAAGCTATCGTGGCTCGAGACAACGAGCACACGCACTTCTATTGCTGCGGCCCTGTCGCAATGCTGGAGGCATTCAAAGAGGCGACTCGGGAGCTGCCCGCCGAACGTAAACATTTCGAATCGTTCAGCGCCGAGCACGAGGCTTCCCTGGAAGGTGGATTCGTCGTCGAGTTGGCACGCAGCGGCAAGGTGATAGAGGTGACATCCGGGCAGACCATCCTCGACGCACTGCTCGGCCAGGGCATCGAAGTCATGAACTCCTGCCGGGAAGGTATCTGCGGTGCCTGCGAGGTCCCGGTACTGGAAGGATCACCCGACCATCGCGACTCCATTCTGAGTGACTCGGAAAGGCAAGCAGGCAAAACCATGTTCGTCTGCTGCTCGGGATCGCTCGGCAATCGACTGGTGCTGGACCTGTGACCAGGTTGGCCCGCTCCGGACCGCCCTGACAGCCGCGGCGTCGCCCCGCTTCGTTCTATTCGGCTGTGTGTGCATGATCGCCGTCGATCGTTCATCCAATCATCATAAAAACGCCGCTGGTACCTATGCAAACCTTTGCTGATGGCGGCAGGTAGCATCAGTGCAACCGGTCTTTCCCGCAAGACATCTACATCCTGATGCCCGCACTGATCGTTGCATACACGGGAGCCAACTACCTCGCTCCCGATGTTTTGGCAGCGGCCCCGGGCCTTCTTGACGGACAGCATGCTCGCCACCGGCATTGCCTTGATCTGCTCGCTTGGCAGTAACGCTTCTTTGTCCTTTCCTTATTCCAACGCGCGAAAACGACACGCATCTCAAAAGGAGAAAAAGCGGCACAAAGCGTGCTTAATCCTTTGCTGCATTGTTGCTCGTGCATTTGAGTAACATATTAACGATTTGGAGCCGATCGCCATGAACAACCAACAGACTGAGCTGGACACGCTCGAGAACTGGAATCACGCCATTCGATCACTCTGTGGCTCGTACCAGACTCAGCTTGCCCACAACAGGGCCCTCTTCATTGGTGAAGCGACGTCAAAGGAGCACATGGGTCTGACGCTGGCACAGTTAAGGACCAATGCAGGATTGATAAAGCGCACTCCTAACTCCGACCGTGACGATGACCGATACTGCTTCATCAAGAGTCAGCGCGCTGGATACAGTCGTATCGTCCAGAATGGCGTTATTTTGCACTTGGCTCCCGGAGACATGATCCTCATGGACTCTGTAGGCGCCTGCGAAATATCCCCACTTGGGTTAGTGGAGCAATCTTCCTTGCGCCTGCCTAGAGAGGCAGTGGCGAAGTCCCTTGGAGCCAAGCGTGCGCTTTTTGGCAGGATCTCCGCACGCTGCGTCACCGGTCGCATTCTTGGATTACTGATTGATCAGCTGTATATGGATAAGCAGGCCAGTTCCGCAGGACATGAAGAGTGCGAAGCCACACTGAATGCCATTACCACCCTCCTCTGCCCGGCCCTGGAGGAGCAAGATCAAACTGGCTGCTATGGGGATTCCCCGCCAGGTAATAGCCTGCACTTGTATGCGCAGCGTTTGATAAATGAAGGTCTAAATCAGTCTAATCTGTCGCCAGAGCAGATTGCCAAGCGAATGAAGCTTTCAGTTCGTCATCTATATCGGCTGTTCGAGAATCAAAATGACAGTGTTTGCCGCTATATTCTCCGCACCCGTCTACTGCGGAGTGCGAGCGACCTTAGCAACCCCCACTTGGGGCGTGAATCTATCACCTCCATCGCCTATAAGTGGGGATTCATGGATTCAGCACACTTCAGCAGAGCCTTCAAAAAACAATTTGAAAAGTCACCCAAGGACTACCGCGCCTCAATGCTGCAAGCTTCCAGATTCACGTCCTGTGGACTTGCCCCTACAAAACCGGACACCAACTTCCTGTTAAATTGATGCGGTGGCCAAGCGCCTGAACTCCCTCGGTGAGCGATTCTTCAAGGCGCTGGGCGGATGCTGCTCGTTGTAGAATTCAAGGCAATTGCCGGGTTCGCAGCGCCGTTTCTCGACCCGGCCTGGGCATGTGCTCCACGTAGTCCCACTTGATCGTCTTCACAAAGCTCTCGGCATGCCCGGCAAACCCGCTTCACGTTGATCGCGGGGAGCAACTGGGTTACACAGGCGCGATGCAGCAATCCCCAGACACGACGGTAGCCATAGCTGGGCAACTCGCTGATCTTGTGTTGGATTTCGACCACCAACTCAACGTCGCTCACAGGCTAGCTTCGCCGTACCTTGGGCAATACCGATTGCTTGATTCGAACCGTTAATTACGAACGCCCCAAACCGAGAAACTCGCTGACCAACTTCACTGGTCGTTCCCCGGCAAGGGTGAGTGCGCAATCCATTTTCGCGATCGGGCGATCTACGCGATCTGCGCACGAGAGAGCATCCATTGCACAATCATCGTTTGGTGGCTATGACTGCGCTATTCAGGATGAAGAGAATCTGTAACGAACGAGCGCCCTCTAGAGGGCGCTCGGTCCAACTATCAATCGAAATCAGCCTCGAATAGACGCCGCTTCATATAAAACTTGACCCACAGGGCAGCGATCACACTGACGAGCAATAGAATGCCACCGGTGATCTTATAAACCATGGCTGTCATGTCCGGAGACGGTGAATTGTTCAATGCGATGTACACCATACCCATGACACCTATGATTTGCGGCAGAGGATAAAAGGGTGCTCGATACGGGCGAGGAAAATCGGGAAGACGTCGACGCAACACCATTACGTTGATATGGGCTACCACATAGGCCAGCAACCAACTGGTGGAGGCTGCAATTACCAGAGTGATAAGCGAGCTCATACTGAAGAACAGGAACGGCAACAGGACGATGCTTGAAATGAAAAGAATGGCGACCCAAGGGGTGTCAGTCCCCTTGATTTTTAGCTTCAACTGCGGGAACACCTGACCGTTCTCAGCCATTCCCTGCAACATCCGTGGTATAGCCGCCAACACGGTGTTAATAGTGCTACAGGTCGCCGTAATACCCATTACTGCGGCGATCAGAAGCCCTTCCTTACCGAAAACGGCACTTGCGTAATCGGCGTACGGTAACGGCGAAGTGGTCAGTGTCTCTACGCTGAGATAATTGCTGGCACCGATTGCAAACGCGGAAAAAATTCCCAGCATTACCAGCAGTGCCAAACTCATCACACGGGGAATGTTGCGTTCCGGTTTTTGAACCTCATTGATCATCGGGCAGATGTACTCTGTACCCACCATCAGCCACATCGCAAGAGCGATCAGCCCGAGAAAGCTACCATCTTGCACTGTTGCAAAGCTCCATACCACCGGGGTACCAGTGATAGATGGGGATGGCTGCGCCAGCCCAGTCAAGGCACATAGACTTAACAGTACCAGCGCACACACCAGAACAAATACCAAGAGGTTTTGCACCTTGGCAAAAACATCCGCGCCCACCAGATTGGTCACTGTCAATAATACTAGGATAGCCACCGGAATCACTTTTTCCGGAAAAACACCAGGAAGGAGTTTATTGATCACTGCATCAACAAGGAACATTTCAGCCGGTAGTGCCAGCATCGCCACGACTACATAACCTGCGAATACCGCAACGATGGCTGGAAAGTGACCGATTGCTTTTTGCGTATAAGTGCCTAACGTCCCTGCATTCGGAAACATCAAGGACAATTCAGCAAAAGACATGGCATTGAACTGAGCCAGTACGAAAGCTATGCACAAAGCAGCGATGAAACCCATACCCCCGACACCAATTCCTTGCGTGGCCGATATCATCGAACCCTGGACAACCACTACCCCCATACAAATGGCCATCATTGTCAGAAATCCTAACTTCTTCTTAGGAGTAGACAACGCTTCCTTTACGGAGCCTGTACTCATTGAAACTTCATCTGGCACACGTATCTGGTTCATATTGTTATTGTCCCTACTGAGACTATCGTGAATACACGGTTATGAAATTCAATTTTTCCAAATCGACATCGACTCGGAAGGCATTGTTGAACTTTCGTGTTGTCCCACCGGGGCTTTAAATTAGGATTGCCCTAGTCATCACGAATGCATCAGCACTCGGCGACATAATCGCCTTGATAGAGATAGCAAGTGGACACAACACTATATTTTTATTCATTTCTTATTCTTCCATTGCTTGGTTCATAGTCATTAACCGGTGGAGCTGTCCACCACTATCCAGCGAACGCCAGAGACGTGTCAGAGCGTCCTCACGGGAATTAGAGTACGAAGGCGGCAAGGCGCGCGTTAGCCTAATTTGGCATCGGATTTTAAAAGCGCAGCGTTACATCGGTGAAAACTCGAAATACGGCTTCAGCCCAGCCCGGCTCAATCCATGACAAGTGAGCCCTGGTGCCCCCTCTAGCGTGGGCACGCTGTAAATACGGATGGGGGCATCACAGCGCTGCACTCTTCACTGCAGCACCGCACCCCCTATTTGGCGCATGCCAATATTGGATAACCCCCCCGCCTCTCCTCTTTGTATCTTGGGTACCACCACTGAGGTCTCGACATCAAATTTTTTGCAGACGCAGGACTTGAGCGGTCGACTGAAACCCTCTCTTTGTCATGCAAAACCGATATCAAAATAAAAGGAGTGAATGGTGACCGATACTGAATTGCTGCAGCGCAGAAATCAGTTGTTAGGCAAGGCTGCGCCACTTTTCTATGACACGCCGTTGCATATTGTGCGCGGTGAAGACGTCTGGTTGTTTGACGCTGATGGCAAACGCTATCTCGATGCCTATAACAACGTGCCGGTGGTTGGGCATTGTAACCCCAGGGTTGTGGACGCGCTCTGCAAGCAAGCAGCTCAACTCAACGTACATACCCGCTACCTGCACGAGAACGTCGTCAATTACGCCGAACGCCTGACAGCGACGTTCGACACGTCGTTGGATATGACCATCTTCACCTGCACTGGTAGCGAAGCCAACGAACTGGCCTTGCGTATGGCCAGGATGACGACCGGTGCCAAGGGCATCATCTGTTCGAACTGCACCTACCACGGCAACACAGCGGCAGTGGATGAGCTATCGACCATGTTCACCGGCGGACTCTCAAGGAGCCCCAACGTGCGTGCGGTACCGTTCCCTGATCTCTATCGCCCGCTCGACGGGCTGCATGGCGAGGCGCTGATCGATGCCTACGTTGCTGAAGTCGCAAAGGCCATTGAGGCACTAAAGGCAGATGGCGTCGGTTTCGCCGGTCTCTTGATCTGTCCAATCTTCGCTAATGAAGGTCTGCCTGGCGCTCCCTCGGACTACGTGCAAAAGGTGGCTCGCCTGGTTCGCGAGGCAGGTGGCTTGCTGATCTTTGACGAGGTGCAGTCGGGCTTCGGTCGCACCGGGCAGATGTGGGGCCAGGACCTGGTCGGCGTCGTCCCGGACATCGTCACCATGGGCAAACCCATGGGCAACGGCCATCCGATCGGCGCAGTGGTGTCACGAGCAGACATCGTAAACCCCTTCCGCGAGCAGGTGATGTACTTCAACACCTTCGGTGGAAACCCGGTCTCCTGCGCAGCAGGACTGGCGGTACTGGACGTCATCCAGGAAGAACGACTGGTCGAACACGCCGCTCAAGTTGGCGAGCATACGCTCAAAGGTCTCCTCACACTCCAGCAGCGCCACGAGGTAATCGGCGACGTCCGTGGCTCTGGGCTGTTCTTCGGCATTGAGCTGGTACTGGACCGTGAGCGCAAAAAGCCGGCGAGTGACCTGGCAAGACATTTGGTCAACCTGATGAAGGATCGCGGTGTACTGATCAGCCGCCTGGGGCCGAATGACAACGTGCTTAAAGTACGTCCACCACTGCCTTTCACTACCGAGCACGCCGATCAGTTCATCAACACCCTCGACGATTGCCTGGCAACCCTGTAGGAGCCGCCCATGAGCGAACACATTGAAATCAACCAAGAGCAGATGCTGGCTAATCTGCAAGGCCTGGCACGGGCGTCGTTGCATCACTGGGACATGGACTGCCTTGACATCGCCCTGATCAAGTACCGGGAAAACGCGGTATTCACAGTCGAGACGACAAATGGACACCGCTACGCCCTTCGTGTGCACCGTGGCGGCTACCACTCAGACGCAGCGCTACGTTCCGAGCTGCAGTGGATGGCTGCGTTACAGCAATTCGGAATCGAAGTGCCCGTAGTGGTACCGACCAGCAAGGGTGATCTGTTCATTCTAGCCACGCTTCCCTCGACCGGAGAGATCCTGCAGATCGACCTGTTCGAGTGGATCGAAGGTTGCCAGCTCGGTACCGCTGAAGGCGGGCTCGGCGACGATATACAGCAGATCGAGCACACCTACCGGACTATCGGAAACATCGCCGCACGCCTCCATGAGCACGGAAGGCAGTGGCATCTGCCTGAGGGATTCAAGCGCCATGCCTGGGACGCGGAAGGCCTGGCCGGCGAAGATCCCTTCTGGGGGCGCTTCTGGGAGCTGGGTAGTCTCAGTGCGGAGCAACGCCAGCTGATCTTGACCGCCCGGGACATTGTGCGCTCCGAACTGCAGGCAATAACTCGGACTCCCGAGCATGATGACTACTACGGTCTGATCCATGCCGATTTTGTGCCGGAGAACCTGATGATATCGGGCGATACGGTTCGCCTGCTGGACTTCGATGACTCTGGTTTCGGCTGGCATCTGTTCGAACTGGCCACAGCACTTTACTTCATCCGCCGGGATGCGAACTTCAACGTTGCTCATGACGCACTGATCGAAGGCTACCGAGCCCATCGCGCACTGCCGGAGAAGGTCCTGGCCAAACTGCCGGTCTTCATGATGGCGCGCGCCTTCACTTACCTGGGCTGGGTGCAAACCCGAGAAGGGTCGGACGTTGCCAAAGAACTCGCCCCCTTCTTGACCGAACTGGCGTGCGATCTTGCCGCCAAATTTGTCGAGACCCATGGCGGCACTGCCCAAGCAGAGCCAATGCCCAACCATTGATATACGACGGCTCGCACTCGCGGGCCTGGCCAACCAAGAGGTGAAACATGTTCAATTTGCAAGGAAAAGTAGCCCTAGTGACCGGCGCCAGCCAAGGCATCGGCCAGGGCATCGCTGAAGTGTTCGCCAAAGCAGGTGCTCAGGTTGTGGTGGCGGCCCGTAATGCTGAAAAAGGCCGCAAGGTAGTCGCCGACATCGTCGCCAACGGCGGCCGAGCGCAATGGTTGCAGACCGACCTCAGTACGGCCGAAAACGCAAGACAACTGGTCGAAGCGGTACTCGCAGAGCACGGTGCATTAGATGTCCTGGTGCACAACGCCGGGGTATTCCCGATGGCGACGATCGACGACCTGACCGACGCGCAACTGGAAGAAACCTTGACGGTGAACCTGAAGGCTGCCTTCTGGCTGACACAGGCGGTGACGCCATCGATGCGCGAACGCGGTCATGGCCGCATCCTGTTCACGTCTTCAGTAACCGGCCCACGTGTGGCAATGCCGCTGCTGGCTCACTACGCGGCCAGCAAGGCCGGACTGAACGGGTTCATCCGCGCCGCCTCGCTCGAATACGCACGGGATGGCATCACCGTCAACGCCGTTGAGCCCGGTTACATCCTCACCCAAGCAATGGACCAACTGGTCAGCCGCGAGGAGCAGGCGGAAATGGCCACTCAAGTGCCGATCGGACGCCTCGGCCATCCCCACGACATCGCCCACGCCATGCTCTACCTGGCGAGCGATGAGGCGAGCTACGTCACTGGGCAGAGCATTATCGTCGACGGCGGATCGTGCACACCGGAAAGCTCGGTTCAATTGCAGGGCTTCTACGCAGACCGTGGCTGATTAGCTTGCGATAACAGCCACCACGTGGGCCTAAGACCTGATTAAGCCTATTAGCCCAGGGGCTGCTATGAGTTCAGCGCAGCAGCCTCAGACCTATTGGGCCAAAACTCAATCCATGAGCAGCAGGTTGGGCTGTACCGTGCCTCAAAGTGCCTATTCAGCCACCCGCGGAGGTGGCAGGCACAGTCATTCCCATGACAGTCAGAGTCAAGATCGGCGGTCTGCCGAGAAGTAACCTTAGTGATTACAAACCATTTTTGCAGGGCGGCACCCGCCCCCCCTGTTTCTTGCCGGAGCCTGCCAGCGTGAGTGATGTGACTCTTCTTCCAAGTGTGACCCGATTCCTTCGCCGCGAGCATGGTCTGTACATTGATGGCGGCCACATCGCCAGTAGTTCGACCACCAAGATCAAAGTCATCAATCCGGCCGACGGCGAAGTCATCGCTCAGGTCAGTGATGCTGCCCAAGCCGACATTGATCACGCCGTAGCTAGCGCCAAACAAGGCTTCAAAGTGTGGTCACGGACCAGCCCGGCAGCACGAGCAGCTGTATTGTTCAAACTCGCCGATCTGCTGGAGCGCAATCGCGAAGAACTGGCGCAGATCGAAACCTGCCAGTCCGGAAAGATCATTCAGATTTCCCGCGCCTTTGAAGTGGATCAGGCCGCGCACTTCCTGCGCTACTATGCCGGCTGGGCGACAAAAATTACTGGCGAGACCATCACGCCCTCGTTGCCTTCTTTCGCAGGTGAACGCTACACCGCATTCACCCTGCGTGAGCCAGTCGGCGTAGTGGTCGGCATTGTGCCGTGGAACTTCTCCACCATGATCGCCATCTGGAAGCTTGCCTCAGCCCTGACGACCGGTTGCAGCATCATCATCAAACCGAGCGAATTCACACCGCTAACTATTTTGCGGATTGCCGAATTGGCGACTGAAGCGGGTCTACCTCCCGGTGCGTTAAACGTGGTGACCGGGAGCGGCCTGGTCGGTAAAGCTTTAATTGAGCACCCCGGTACCGATAAGGTTTCGTTTACCGGTTCGGTGTCTACAGGCATTGCTGTGGGCAAGGGCGCAATTGACGCTAAGCTGACCCGCGCCACGCTGGAGTTAGGTGGTAAAAACTCCGTTGGTTTTCTGCGAGATGTCGATCTGGACAAAGCGGCCGACGGCATCATCGAAGCCGGTTTTCTGCATTCCGGACAGATCTGCGCGGCTGCCGAGCGCTTCTTCGTTCACCGCTCGCAAATCGAACCGATCATGGAGAAGCTGTCGCAACGACTCGCCACTTTGAAGATAGGCTCACCGCTGGATGAAGCCACTCAGTTTGGCCCGGTCACCAATAAACAGCACCAACAGAAACTCGCTGGTTTCTTCGATACCGCACGCGCGGAGAACAGTACCATTGTCTACGGCGGCAAGATCATCGACGGAGCTGGCTGCTTCGTAGAACCGACGATCATCCTGGCTAATTCGATCAACGACACGTTGCTGAATGAAGAAACCTTCGGCCCCATTGCCACCTTCTTCCCTTACGACACCGAAGAAGAGCTGCTGCACCTGATGAACGACACTCCCTACGGCCTCAGCGCCGGCTTGTGGACCAACGACCTATCCAAAGCGCTGCGCCTGGTACCTGAAATCCAAGCTGGAACAGTTTGGGTAAACATGCATAACATGCTTGATCCAGCTGTGCCGTTTGGTGGTATCAAGTCCTCTGGAATCGGTCGTGAATTCGGCGCAGCGTTTATTGATGACTACACGGAACTTAAATCCGTGATGATTCGTTACTAAACCTTCCGAGCATCGGCGTTATCTCATCGCTGCGGACCCGACTTCGGTCGGGTCTGACTATTGGGAAGTCTGTGCATCAATCAAAACGGTGGTGCACGATGACGGTTGTTCCAGTTCTGCCGCGCAATAGTCTGTTGAGCTCTCGCGTTAAACAATTTTTGTAACGGTTTTACCCAACGATGCCCACTCAAAGGATTTGCAGATTTCATCGATACGGCTTTTGTGTTTCCTTACAGACTTGAATGGCTGTAATAATGCGAATTTTATAACTTTATTGCGGTTTTTCACCGTCTGAATGGCCATTCGTCGTTTACCAAAAATAAATTGAAAAATTACGTAGTCGCTTCGGATTTCTGGAGCGTATTTTGCTTGCTTTGCTCCGACAGTTTTTCGTTACCGGCAACAGTCGGATCTTGAGCAGGGCTATAACAATATGAAACTAGAGAAAGTTTGCCGTACTAGTGATTATTATGTTCACGCGAGTCATCATTCGGATCCATTCACAAATTCCGCAGCTTTTGACGGCTGGGATTTGGAGTATGCCCAACTTTCTTCCGGCCAATATCAGTGTGACACCAAAGAACTATGGCTCTCTGGTTTACAGATATATACAGAGGTCGGAAATGTAACGAGCCACCAATCTGGTATTGCATGGGCTAATTCTTTTGTTTTCGCCCTGCCTTGGCGCATGGCGCACGAAGGACGAGCTAACGGTCGAAGCTGGGCGGCCAATGAAGTTGTCATGTTTCGAGGCGAGTATGATTACGACGCCCTGGTTCCTCCTGCCAAGCTTCTGATTGTGGCAATTTCTCGTGAAGTCGTTGCTGAATACATGGAAGCGGTCGAGCATGTTTCTGTGAACAACTGGCTAAAGCGCGGGATGCTCCTGGTTAGCGATGCAGCATGCACAGCAAGCATGATCGAAGTGTTTATCGGGATGCTCGATGCTTGCCATGATGATCCGGAGTTACTCAGTCGTCCCGAGGTACGCTCAGCGTTGATGCAGAAGACGATGGAGGTGCTCTCCCCCCTTATTCTGAAAAACTTTGAACTGCCGGTGATTGTTCACAGGGAGTTTAATCATGTGCAGATCGCGCGTCGGGCACGCGAGTTTTTGATCGATAACATTTCAGAGCCCATGCAAATTATCGATGTCTGTCGTGAACTTCGCGTGTCTCGGAGAGTATTGCAATATAGTTTTCAGGATTTATTGAATATCAATCCAGTGAGTTACCTTCGGTTGCTCAGGCTGAATGGCGCCCGTCGTGAGCTGGTGAATGCCGGTGGTCGTCCGGTGCAAGTAAAAGATGTTGTTGCCAATTGGGGCTTCTGGCACTTGAGCCGTTTCAGCTCCGAATATAAAAAGATATTCAATGAGCTGCCTTCGGAAACACTTAGTCGCGCAAAGCAGGAAGTTAGAATGCTGTAGCGCGGTCGTCGACAATCTTAACCATTGCTGCTACGTCCAGCAGCTCATCGTTTATGCACCGATGGCTGCTCAGACCTTTCGCAGTCGACCATCAGGGTTTGATATTTTTTAGCTCATTGAGCAAGGCCAATAGCTGCTCCATTTTCTCCGCGCCAAACTGCTTCTGGATCTTCAGATAGTTGCTTTCCATGCCTTCGCTCATCGAGACAAAGCACTGCTGACCTCGTTCTGTCAGGGCAACAAAAACCCGCCGCTGGTCCTGACTGGACTTCTGCCGGCGCACGAGGCCGTCGCGCTCCAGACGACTCAGAACGCCAGTCATGCTTGGTTTGAGAATGCACGCTTGGTGTGCAAGTTGATGACTCTCAAGCTCGCCCTGCTGGCGCAGTATCCGAATGACCCGCCACTGCTGTTCCGTCAGGTCATGCTTGTTGAGCGCTGGTCGGAAGAATGCCATTGCGGCTTCGCGAGCTTGCAATAAGGTCAGTGTCAGTGAAGGTCTGGGGTTAGCCATAATCGAATTACTTGAATGGGCGAATCGGCAGCTTAATGTCGCCAGCTAGCCGGTGCAAGCTGCAAACCAACGGCCGTTTTGTTTTCTTGTTAACCGTCTTCACAAGGTGAATTCGATTACACATCGCCCCTTAGCCGCGCCCTGTGAAAAGTGCAATCCGTTCTCTGTAAAAGCCATTTTGCCGCACCGATTCCGTGACCATGATGATCAGCACAACATCGACAAGGCCACAGCAACAAGACCTATGCCCTGCTCAACGCAAACCCGATTGGCGCTGGCGGTACTCCCCCGGAGTGACCTGTGCATAACGCTGGAAGAACCGACTGAAGTAGGCAGGGTCCTTAAACCCCAGCTGGTAGCAAATTTCGTTGGCCGAATTGCCAGTGAACAGCAGCAAACGTTTAGCCTCTTGCATCAACCGCTCGAGGATCAACCGTTTCGACGGCAGGTCGGCAATGCGCCGGCAGACGTCGTTGAGCCGTGCCTCGGTAACCCCGATGCCAGCGGCATAGCGCGACAGCGGCCAGTGCTGCAGGTAGTGGTCTTCGATCAACTCGTTGAAGCGGTGGAAGATCCGCAAGTCTTCATGACGTGCCGGACGGGCTTCCAGGGAGTTGGCGCAAAGCCTAAGCAGACTGATCATGATCAATCGCGTCAGGCTGTCCAGCGCCGAACCCCGCCCAGGTCCATCGGCGTTGATCTCGCTGCACAGCTCCTCGAACAGAAACTCCAGCCTCCTGACCTCGGGCTGGAATTGTGGCGCCAGCCGCGTCAGAGCCACGCAGGCTGCCGGCAACTGCGCGCCGGGCGCCAGACTCGTATCGGCATCGATCAACTGCCAGACCAGCTGCTGGCGCACCGTCAGCACATGCCCGTCGGCATCCGCTTCAGTGACGAAAGAATGGGCTACCGTCGGTGGCGTGAGAAAAAACATTGGCCCCGACTCGAGGTATTGCTGGTCGTCCAGATAGACCCGCACCGCACCGCTCTTTACGTAATGCACCTGGAAGAACCGGTCGTGCCGATGCACCGGCATGTTACGGCCGAAGAATTCCGCCAAGTTGCCGAGTTTGTCGTAGTGCACTTCGGCATCGCTGTAGCGCTGGTCGTAGACCTGACCGATGTTGATATTGGGGATCGGCTGACGATCGCTCATCGCTCGGTTCTCTTTTTTGTTTGGATGTTGGCAGTGCAAGGACTTTCATCCTGCGCCGGTTTCAGGCGACTAACCATTGGCAGAGGATTTTGCCACGCTTGACGATAGTTAACATATTAATTATAACGTTAACAGGTTAACGAATATTTCGCGGAGCAGTCATTGTCCCGCCACTGCCAGGAGAAAAGCATGAGCCGTGCCCTGCATGATGTTGCGAACGGCACCCTGTTCGGCGTTGCGCTGAACTACCAAGGGTTGCTGAACCAACGTATCGCCGAATTCGAGCAAGCGCCTTACCAGAAACCGCCGACCAAACCGGTGCTGTTCATCAAGACGCCCAATACCCGTAATGGTCATGACTGCGCCGTGGTTCATCCGCAAGGTGAACGCCTGCAACCGGGCCCGGCATTGGGCGTAGTGATTGGCAAAAGCGCTAGCCGGGTCAGCGTTGAACAGGCGCTGGAACATGTGGCCGGCTACATCATCGTCAATGAGTTCAGTCTGCCGGAAGACAGCTACTACCGCCCGGCAGTCAAGGCCAAGTGCCGTGACGGCTTTTGCTCGCTGGGCCCGGAACTGGTGGCCCGTGACCAAGTCGCCAACCCGCATCAGTTGAGCCTGAAACTGTTCGTCAATGGTCAATTGCGCCAGGAAAACTCCACGGCCAACTTTGTCCGCAGCATTCCCCAGTTGATCGCCGAGATCAGTGAATTCATGACCCTCCACGAAGGCGATGTGCTGATCACCGGCACCCCCGAATGCCGCGTCGATGTCCAGCCCGGCGATACCGTCGAAGTCGAAATCAGCGGCCTGGGCCGCCTCGTCAACCACATCGTAGCCGAGTAACAGGAGCTTCCATGAAACACGCCCGCATCCGTTTTGAAGGCGAAGTCCATCTCGCACATGTCGAAGAGCACAACGCCCTGCGCCTGGCCGACGGGCGCCTGCTAGGAGAAAGTCAGGTTGAGTGGCTACCACCGGCCACCGGCAGCATGTTCGCCCTGGGTCTGAACTACGCCGACCACGCCGCCGAACTGGCCTTCAAGCCGCCCACCGAGCCCCTGGCCTTTATCAAATCCCCCGGCACCTACAGCGGCCATAACCAAGTGACCTGGCGCCCAGATAACGTCGCCTACATGCACTACGAGTGCGAACTCGTTGCCGTTATCGGCAAGCCGGCACGCAACGTCAAACGTGAAAACGCCCTGGAATATCTGGCGGGTTACACAGTGTGCAACGACTACGCGATTCGCGACTACCTGGAAAATTACTACCGTCCCAACCTGCGGGTGAAGAACCGCGATGCCACGACGCCCGTCGGTCCGTGGATCGTCGATGTCGCCGATGTACCGGATCCGAGCAACCTGAAACTGCGCACCTGGATCAACGGTGAACTGCGTCAGGAAGGCAGCACCAAGGACATGATTTTCGATATCCCTTACCTGATCGAGTACCTGTCCAGTTTCATGACCCTGCAACCCGGCGACATGATCGCCACGGGCACGCCGGAAGGTCTGGCCGATGTCGTGCCAGGCGATGAAGTAATCGTGGAAGTGGAAGGCGTGGGTCGCCTGGTCAATCGAATCGTCAGCGAAGCGGATTTTTTCTCCGCGCGTAAAGAGGCTTGAGCAACATGATCAAACATTGGATCAATGGCCGCGAGGTCGAAAGCAAAGACGTTTTCGTCAACTACAACCCGGCCACCGGTGAGGCCATCGGCGAAGTCGCCAGCGGCGGCGCCGAAGAAGTCGCCCAGGCCGTGGCCGCGGCCAAGGAAGCCTTCCCCAAGTGGGCCAACACCCCGGCCAAGGAACGTGCCCGACTGATGCGCAAGCTCGGTGAGCTGATCGAGCAAAACGTGCCACAACTGGCCGAACTCGAAACCCTCGATACCGGTTTGCCGATCCATCAGACCAAAAACGTGTTGATTCCACGGGCCTCGCACAACTTCGACTTTTTCGCCGAAGTCTGCACCCGCATGGACGGTCACAGTTACCCAGTCGACGACCAGATGCTCAACTACACCCTCTATCAGCCAGTGGGGGTTTGCGGCCTGGTATCACCATGGAACGTGCCGTTCATGACGGCGACCTGGAAGACCGCGCCGTGCCTGGCGCTGGGCAATACTGCCGTCCTGAAAATGTCAGAACTGTCGCCATTGACCGCAAACGAACTGGGTCGCCTGGCCGTCGAAGCGGGCATTCCCAATGGCGTGCTCAACGTCATCCAGGGTTACGGCGCCACCGCGGGTGATGCCTTGGTTCGGCACCCGGACGTGCGGGCGATTTCCTTCACCGGTGGTACCGCGACCGGCAAAAAAATCATGCAGACCGCGGGCCTGAAAAAGTACTCCATGGAACTGGGCGGCAAGTCACCGGTGCTGATCTTTGAAGATGCCGACCTGGAGCGTGCCCTCGACGCGGCGCTGTTCACCATTTTCTCGTTGAACGGTGAACGCTGCACCGCCGGTAGCCGGATCTTCATCCAGGAAAGCGTGTACCCGCAGTTTGTCGCCGAGTTTGCCGCTCGTGCCAAACGCCTCATCGTTGGCGACCCACAGGATCCGAAGACCCAGGTCGGTTCGATGATCACTCAAGCCCACTACGACAAGGTCACCGGCTACATCAAGATCGGTATCGAAGAAGGCGCCACCCTCGTCGCTGGCGGTCTGGAACGTCCAGCCAACTTGCCGGCGCACCTGAATAAAGGCCAGTTCATCCAGCCGACAGTGTTCGCCGACGTGAGCAACAAGATGCGCATCGCCCAGGAAGAAATCTTCGGCCCGGTGGTCTGCCTGATCCCGTTCAAGGATGAAGCCGAGGCTCTGCAACTGGCCAACGATACGGAATACGGCCTGGCGTCTTACATCTGGACCCAGGACATCGGCAAAGCGCATCGTCTGGCCTATGGCATCGAAGCCGGAATGGTGTTCATCAATAGCCAGAACGTACGTGATTTACGTCAGCCGTTCGGCGGTGTGAAAGGCTCCGGCACCGGTCGAGAAGGTGGCCAGTACAGCTTCGAAGTATTCGCCGAGATCAAGAACGTTTGCATTTCCATGGGCAGTCATCACATCCCGCGTTGGGGCGTCTGAACTAGCGGCTGTTGAAGGCTGCGATGGGGCGCGCATCGGCCCATCGCAAGCCTCGACAACTGCCAGACTGAATCAAACAACAACAATTTCAGGAGAATCATCATGGGCGAAGTCGTCCTGGCCGCGAAGATCTGCCACGTACCCTCGATGTACCTGTCGGAACTGCCCGGCAAGCATCACGGTTGTCGCGAAGCAGCGATTGCCGGACACAAGGAAATCGGCCGTCGCGCCCGCGAACTCGGCGCCGATACCGCCGTGGTGTTTGACGTGCACTGGATGGTCAACAGCGGCTATCACGTCAACTGCGGCGAGCATTTCAAAGGCATCTATACCAGCAACGAGTTACCGCACTTCATCAAGAACATGGAGTACCAATACCCGGGCTGTCCTGAGCTGGGTGAGCTGATCGCCGCCGAGGCCAATCAGGCCGGGGTACGCACCATGGCTCACAACATCCCGAGCCTGGAGCTGGAATACGGCACCCTGGTGCCGATGCGCTACATGCACATGGGCGTTCCCGACGAGCAGAAGTTCGACGTGATCTCCATTGCCGCCTGGTGTGCCTGGCACCGTCTGGAAGACAGCTTTACTTTCGGCGCCGCTGTACGTCGGGCCATCGAGAAGAGCGACCGCAAGGTGCTGGTGCTGGCCTCGGGCTCACTGTCCCACCGTTTCTCCGACGACCGTGAAGCCGAAGCCAACATCCACAACTGGACCCGCGAGTTCGACAAGCAGATGGACCTGCATGTGGTCGAGATGTGGAAGCAAGGCCGCTTCAAGGAGTTCTGCGCGATGCTCCCGGACTACGCCGAGCATTGCTTCGGCGAAGGCAAGATGCACGACACCGCGATGCTCCTCGGACTACTGGGCGGGCCTGAATATAACAAACCCGCCGAGATCATCACTCAGCCGTTCGGAAGTTCCGGCACCGGCCAGATCAATGCCATTTTCCCCCTCTGACACTCGCTCGCGGGCAGCCTGAAAGTTGCTCGCGACTTGGGAGATTCATATGCCACATTTCATCGCCGAGTACTCCGACAACATCGAACAGCAAGCGGACTTGCCCGCGCTGTTCGAAAAGGTTCACAGCGCCCTGGGAGACAGCGGCGTGTTTCCCCTGGGCGGCATCCGCAGTCGCGGCATACGCCTGGACACCTGGCGCATGGCTGACGGCAAGCACGACTACGCCTTTGTTCATATGACGCTGAAGGTCGGCCATGGCCGTGATTTGGCGACGCGCCAGAAAGTCGCCGAGAGCCTGTTCGAGGTCATCACCCAGCACTTCGCCGAGCTTCAGGCCCAACGCCTGCTGGCCTTGTCGTTCGAGATGATCGAACTGCACGAGCAACTCAACTTCAAGGAAAACAACGTCCACGAGTTTCTCAAGGTTCAGGCCCGTTAAGGCAGCCTGCCGTTCGTTCCATCGGCCTCTCAGACAAAAAGTACAAAATCATGAGCTCAGCCAATACCGCCGACACCATCAACACCGTCGCGCGCGAGCGTACCCACAGCCTCATCACCTGGCGGCTGATGCCGCTGTTGTTGATCTGCTACCTGTTCGCTCACCTCGACCGAATCAACATCGGCTTCGCCAAGATACAGATGAGCGCTGACTTGAATTTCAGCGACACGGTGTACGGCTTGGGCGCCGGTCTGTTCTTCGTCGCCTACGCGCTGTTCGGCGTACCGAGCAATATGGCCCTGGATCGTGTTGGCCCACGGCGCTGGATCGCGACGCTGATGGTGGTATGGGGAACGTTATCAACCAGTATGTTCTTGATCGACAGCGCTACCGGCTTCTATGTCCTGCGCTCTTTGCTGGGGGTGGCCGAGGCCGGTTTCTTTCCGGGCATTCTGGTGTTTCTGAACCGCTGGTACCCGGCTGGTCGTCGAGCGCAAATCACCGCATTGTTTGCGATCGCCGTACCGATGGCCGGCGTGATCGGCGGCCCGTTGTCCGGCGGCATCCTCGAAAGTTTCCATGATTATGCAGGCCTGCACGGCTGGCAGTGGATGTTCATCATCGAGGGTGTGCCCGTCATCTTGCTTGGGCTTGTCGTGTTCAAGTGCCTGCCGGACAGCTTCGAAACGGTCAAGTGGTTGGCTCCGCAGGAGAAGCAACAACTGCGCGAGCAATTGAACAAGGAAGAACGTCGCAAATCGATCACTTCGTTCTCCTCAATCCTCAAGAACCGGCAGGTATGGCTGCTGGTCGCGGTGTATTTCGCGGTGATGCTGGCAGTTAATACCCTGGCGTTCTGGATGCCGACACTGATCCACGGCGCCGGTATCGGCAGCGACGGCAAGGTCGGCTTGCTAAGTGCCGTACCTTATCTGGCGGGTTGTTTCTTCATGATCGGTTGTGGACGGTCGTCCGATCGCAACCGTGAACGCCGCTGGCACCTCTGCGTGCCATTGCTGATGTCTGCCGCCGGCATCGCCATCGCCGGACTTTCACCTGCCAATCCAACCACGGTTCTGGCTGGTTTGATCATCGCCGGCATGGGGGCCAGTGCCGCGTTGCCAATGTTCTGGCAACTGCCCCCGGCCTTCCTGTCCAACAGCACCCAAGCCACCGGCATTGCCCTGATCAGCTCCTTCGGCAGCATCGCGGCGTTCTTCGCGCCCTATCTGATCGGTTGGATGCGCGACACAACCCAGAGTGCCAGCCTGGCCCTTTACCTGCTCGCACTGTTCATCGCTCTCGGTGGTTTTTTGGTGCTGCGTACCCAGGCCTCCATTGTCAACCCTAAGTAAGAGATCATTGTCATGCTTGATCAACAACTCATTCAGCAAGCCGCCGCCCGCCTCGACCGCGCCGAGCGCTCACGCGAGCAGGTACGTCAGTTTTCCCTGGACCATCCAGACATCACCATTGAAGACGCCTATGCCATTCAGCGTGCTTGGGTAGCGCAAAAAATCAAGGATGGTCGCAAGTTGGTCGGGCATAAAATTGGCCTGACCTCGCGGGCCATGCAGGTGTCTTCCAACATCACCGAGCCAGATTACGGTGCGCTCCTCGATGACATGTTCTTCGACGAAGGCACTGATATTCCGTTCGAGCGCTTTATAGTGCCTCGGGTGGAAGTGGAACTCGCGTTCATTCTGGGCAAGCCCTTGAAAGGTCCGAACGTGACGGTTTTTGATGTGTTGGACGCCACCGAATGGGTGATCCCGGCACTGGAAATCATCGATGCGCGCATCCAGCAGGTCGACCCGCAGACCAAAACGACCCGCAAGGTGTTCGATACCATTTCTGACAATGCCGCCAATGCCGGCGTGGTCATGGGCGGCCGCGCCGTGCGCCCGACCGAGATCGACTTGCGCAAGGTGCCAGCCGTCCTCTACCGCAATGGTGTGATCGAGGAGTCCGGCGTCTCCGCTGCCGTACTCAACCACCCGGCGAAAGGCGTGGCTTGGCTCGCAAATAAACTAGCGGCCTATGACGTCACGCTGCTGCCAGGGCAAATCATCCTGGGTGGCTCCTTCACCCGCCCTGTTGCGGCAAACCCTGGCGATACCTTCCATGTCGATTACGACATGCTGGGGTCCATTGCCTGTCGTTTCGTTTGATCGGAGACTTCTACGATGGATATGCCCATTAATACCTTCAAACTGCGCCTGCAAAGTGGTGAAGCGCAGATCGGCCTGTGGCTTGGATTGGCCGACGCCTATTGTGCCGAACTGGCCGCCAACGCCGGATTCGATTGGCTGCTGATCGACGGCGAACATGCACCCAACGATTTGCGCGCAATGCTCAGCCAGCTTCAGGCCGTGGCCCCCTACCCCAGCCACCCAGTAATTCGCCCGGTGATTGGCGACACCGCACTGATCAAGCAAGTGCTCGACATCGGTGTGCAAACCTTGTTGGTACCTATGGTGGAAAGCGCAAACCAGGCGCGCGAGCTGGTCCGTGCGATCCACTACCCGCCCAATGGTGTTCGTGGCGTCGGCAGTGCACTGGCACGCGCATCGCGCTGGAACAGCATTCCCGGTTACCTCGACAAATCCGATGAACAAATGTGCCTACTGGTGCAGATCGAGAACCGCGAAGGCCTGGCCAATCTTGATGCAATCGCGTCGGTAGAGGGTGTCGACGGAGTCTTTATCGGGCCGGCGGATTTGAGTGCATCGATGGGCTACCGCGGCAATCCGGGTCATCCCAAAGTCCAGGCAGCGATCGAAGACGCCATCGCCCGAATCCAGAAAGCCGGTAAAGCGGCTGGCATTCTCAGCGCCGACCAGAAACTGGCCAAGCGATACATCGAGCTGGGCGCGGCGTTCGTTGCTGTCGGCGTCGACACCACAGTTCTGATGCGCGGTCTGCAAACCCTCGCCGCCACATTCAAAGATGCTCCGGTGCCCACAAGCTCCGGCGGCGTGTACTGATTTTTTGAGAAGACTGATGAAACTTAACGATTTGAAACTGCTGCGCGAACAGGCTTACATCAATGGCCAATGGATCGAAGCCGATAACGGCACACGTTTCGCGGTGACCAACCCGGCGAATGGCGAAATCATCGCCGAAGTCAGTTCCCTCGGCCAGGCCGAAACCGCCCGCGCTATCGCCGCGGCCCAGGCTGCCCTGCCCGCCTGGCGCGGCAAGACTGCTAAGGAGCGCAGCAACATCCTGCGCAATTGGTTTGACCTGATCTTGGCCAACCAGGAAGACCTCGCCCGCTTGCTCAGCCTGGAGCAAGGCAAACCCTTGACCGAAAGCCGCGGCGAAATTGCCTACGGTGCCAGTTTCATCGAATGGTTCGCCGAGGAAGCCAAGCGCATCTATGGTGACGTAATCCCGCATGACAAGCAGGGCCGCCGTCTAGTGGTAATCAAGCAAGCCATTGGCGTGGTGGCAGCCATCACGCCGTGGAATTTCCCCAATGCGATGATTACTCGCAAAGTCGGCCCTGCGCTGGCGGCTGGTTGCACCGTTATCGTCAAGCCTGCTTCGGATACCCCGCTGTCCGCGCTGGCCTTGGCTGAACTGGGTGAGCGTGCAGGAATCCCGGCCGGTGTTCTAAACATCGTCACCGGTAACCGTGCCCGTGAAATCGGCACCGAGCTGACCGGCAACCCTAGCGTTCAGAAAGTATCTTTCACCGGTTCCACTGATATCGGCAAAACCTTGATGGCGCAATGCGCCGAGACCATCAAGAAAGTCAGCCTTGAGCTGGGTGGTAATGCACCCTTCATCGTGTTCGAAGATGCCGACCTGGATGCAGCGGTCGAAGGCGCCATGGGTTCGAAATTCCGCAATAGCGGGCAAACTTGCGTCTGCACCAATCGAATCCTGGTACAGAACAGTGTCTACGATGAATTCACGCGGCGATTGGTGGCTGCGGTCAATCAACTGAAGGTTGGTGCCGCTGACGTGGATAACGCACAGCAAGGGCCGCTGATCAATGCCAAGGCCGTTGCGAAGATTGAAGAACATATCAGCGATGCGCTGGGCAAAGGCGCCATTTTACTAGCCGGAGGAAAAACCCACGCGCTGGGCGGCAATTTCTTTCAGCCGACAGTGCTGGGGGACGTCACTCCATCAATGCTGGTCGCTCGCGACGAAACCTTCGGCCCATTGGCGCCGGTGTTCCGGTTCGAGACCGAGGCCGAAGCGATTGCCATGGCCAACGACACCGAATTCGGCCTGGCTTCTTACCTCTACACCCGCGACCTGGGGCGCGCATGGCGTGTCAGCGAGGCGCTGGAGTACGGAATGGTCGGCGTAAATGAAGGATTGATCTCAACCGAAGTGGCACCGTTCGGCGGTATCAAGCAGTCGGGTCTGGGCCGCGAAGGCTCAAAGTACGGCATCGATGATTACATCGAACTGAAGTACATGTGCCTGGGAATTGGCCTAGCCTGACGCGTCTCATCCGGCGATAACAAACCACCCCAGCGCAACGCTGGGGATTGGTCAGGTAACCACTCGTGACTAGCGCTTGAGCGCTTTCAACTCGTTGAGCAACGTCAGCAACGCCTGCAACTTTTCCTCGCCAAATCCAGCCTGCAACCGCTGATAATTGGCTTCCATGCTTTGGCTCATCGAGCTGAAACAGGTCTCCCCCTTTTCGGCCAGACGCACCAATACTCGCCGTTGATCCTGTTCCGCTTTGCGACGTACAACCATGCCGGCGGCCTCCATGCGCACAAGCACACCGGACATGCTAGGTTTGAGAATGCACGCCAGCTCGGCCAGTCGATTGATCTCAAGCTCATCATGTTGACTAAGGATTCGAATGACTCGCCACTGCTGCTCGGTCAGACCGTGTTGATTAAGAGACGGACGGAAAAACCCCATGGCCGCTTCACGGGCCTGGAGCAATGTCAGGGTCAAGGATTCGCGCGGCTTGGGCATGGGGATACTGTTGAGACCGTATTTAGTTAATTTATTAACTAAAATTCTATCATTATCGGTTGTGCGTTGCTCGCGCCTTCACCTCCTGGTCTTCAGGCGCCTCACCAGCGATCGGCGGGCGCAAAAACGGCGCCGTTTGGTGCCGTTTTTTTCTACTATCAATCGCCGACTCAAGCCTCCTGAATGACACCCTTGAGTACGGCTTTGAGATGTTCGACCTGTTCCTCGCTGAACTGACCAAACACTTTGTCCTGCTGCTGTTTGGCGATCGCCCAGAGCCCTTCCGTTTCGTCGATGCCTTTGATGGTGAGACGCACGCGATCACCCTCATCATTAACCAAGCCTTTGCGTTTGAGGTTGGCTACCGCCTCTTCAATCTCCCGAACAGGCATTGCTACTTCCCGCTGCAAATCGGCCATGTTCAGACCCGCATCGTTCTCCAACACCATCAACATCCGCGCTTCACTGGTGCGCAACCCGGTGGACAACTGACGTGGCTGGTAACTGGCCTGATAGGCTCGCAATGCCTGGGTCATCAGGTAATAAATATTGTGGGTCAGGCGGCCTTGGAAATGACTGCTCGGTAACTGCCCCTCTTCACGCGTGGTCATGCGGGTGTGCGGTAATACCATCGAATAGGCGCCCTGATGATAGAGCAACGGTGAGCGACCGAAATCGTCAAACGCCACCACCTTGCCGATCATGATCCAGTGATCGCCGCCGTCGATTTGCTGAAATTTTTTACAGTGGAAACGCGCCGAGCAATCGACAAAAACCGGTGAACCACCCTCGCCCGCCTCGAACTCGATTTCGGCGAAGCGGTCTTCCTTGGGTTTGGCAAAGTTGTTCGACAGATCTATCTGATCGGCTGCCAGTATGTTCACAGCAAAGTGACTAGCGGCTTCGAACACCTCATGACTACTGGAGCGCTTATCAATGCTCCACAAAATCAGTGGTGGATCCAGTGATACCGAGTTGAAACTGTTGGCCGTCACGCCAACCTTGCGCCCATCTTCAGTGGCCGCCGTGACGACCGTCACGCCTGTTGCAAAATTGCCAAGCGCCCGGCGAAACGCACGGGTATCAAAGGCGGCATCAGAAACACTAGACATGCAAGACTCCTGGGCCATCGAATTTAATGGCCTCGATTGTTTTATGTGAACCGCAACCCAGAGAATTGGTGGATCAAACCATGGTGGGATCGGGTTCCAGGCCCATCAACTCACGACCCAGGATTTGTGCGCAGACGTCATAGTCGGTGTAGGCGTGAGCGCCGGTCAGATGTGCATCACGGAACAACCGTTGCAGTTCATTGGTCTCGAACCAGGAACCGCCGCCGGCGGCCTCCATCAGGCGATCAACCGCCTGGATGCACATCTTGGTCGCGTATCCCTGATTGGTCCGCCAGAAGGCCAGGGTTTCCCGGCTTGGGTATTCATGGCGCTCGCTGTGATCGGCATGTTCCTGCCAGGTTTTTTCAAGGAAGGCCCGAGCTGCCGCCACCTGATGAGTGGATTCGGCCAAGCGCATCAAGGCAGGTATCGCAGCACCGACCGCCGCACCGGTATAAGCACGCACGCGGGTCCTGGTTTTTTCGCGGAAGACATCCAGCATCCGTTCAGCCACACCCAGGCTTACCGTGGAAAATCCGCTGGCAAAGTAAGGGCGATACGGCGAGTAAAAGATCTTGCTGTCAGGGTACAGACCAAATCCGCCCGACTTGCCCTCCATCATGTCCTTGGCTTTCTGGATGTGATGTTCAGGCACGAATGCATTATCAATGATCAAAGTTTTGGAGCCGCTGCCGCGCATGCCCACGGCGTACCAGTCATCACGAATGTCGTAATCACTGCGCGGTAGAACTGCAAAGCAGTAGTCCTGGGAGCCTTCAGCGTTCTTGCGTCTGAAACCGACGATTGCCCACTCGGCATGATCGCAACCGCTGCTCCATCCCATCTCTCCACTGAACATCACTCCGCCGTTGACCTCTTCAGTGCGACCGAAGGGCGCGATACTGCTGCTGGCGGTGGCATCAGGATCATCGCCCCATACCTCCTGCTGAGTCTTAGCAGGGAACATCGCTAGCTGGTGACTGTGGGTGCAAAGCAAACTCATTGCCCAAGCCGTACTGGCACAAGAACCCGCCAGCAACGCGATGCAATCGGCGAACTGCGGCAAGGAAATCTCCATCCCACCAAACTTTTTCGGCTGAAAGGCGCGATGCATACCAATGCTTTTAAGCAGTGCGATGTTCTCGGCAGGTACGGTTCGATCCGTCTCTGCCTGGAAAGCATTAGCCGCAATGGCAGGCAGGATGGACTTCAGGTCTTCGAGCATCGGGTTTGGCTTTTTCATGGACTGACTCTTTATTATTGGTGTCTGCTGATTCCGTCTGACCTGGCACCCCACTGCTTCTTAGGGTGCAGAAAATTGGCGGTGATCAATCATGTTTTCCCAATCAGTATGCGTAAGCAGGACGTTATGAAAAATGCACGTTTCCAATGGAAAATTGCACTTTTCATAGCGGGACAGTTCTCGCGGAAAAATCGAGCGGCAGGCTGACCGAAAGATCGCATTGCAAGTACGACATCCGCGCTATGACCCGATCAGTTCGATCCGCCACCCGACCATCTTTGGCAAAGACCCCCTCCGAATTTGGCACTCACAGACGAGTGCATGTCTCTGTGAGCCAAGACTGTAACCCTCAAAGACCCTAGCCTTTGTTCAGCACCGGTAACGAAAGCACCGGCTGCCTTTACCTTGCACCCTGCGGATGCACTTATTCGGGTTTGGAGAAAATACGTGATAACAAAAGCAAAACGTGCCTCGCTGCCTTATCGATCGGCTTCACTTACCTTGCTGCTGGCACTATCGCCCTTGAGCCATGCACTGCCCTTGTATGCTGACGATGAAACGACCATCGACGCCAAATTAGCCGCAGCTTTTGGTGCTTACTACAGCCGGGAGAACTACGCGCAATCCGGGACGCTTTCTGAGGGCTCAAGCAACTGGCAGGAGTCCATGTTTCAGTACGGCCTGGACATCAAGCATGCAAACAAAGACTTTGGTACGACCTATGGCGCCCTGAACTGGGTGTCTACAGGCACCTATGGCGACGGCGATTCGGCTGGCTGGAGTGACGGGACCGAACGGACAACCAAGATAGAAGACGCTTATATAGGTTGGCGCTCAACTGACCTGGTCCCGGCATTTGGCACCGATGGGATCGACTTTTCGTTCGGCCGCCAGACCGTTGTGATCGGCGATGGCTTCCTGATGTCCGGGGATGCCTTGAATTTTGGTAATGGCATCGATGATGGTCATCTCAATCGTGGCGGCGCGTACTACCTGACAGCGCGCAAGGACTTTGACCGCACCGCAATATTGCGCCTGGGAGGTAAACAAGGCTGGCGCAGCGACCTGATGTGGCTGAAATCCGACAACCCTGCACAAGCCAAACCCGAATTAGCGGTCGGCACCCTCGAGCATGTAGCTGAGCAAGGCACGGTGGGCCTGACCTACATCAAAGTGCTGGATACCGACAAAGCCCTGGCCGAGCAGCTTTATCCAGAGCGCAAGGGCATGAAGCAATACAGCATTCGTGCGCAGGGCAACGCCGGAGTGCCGAACTTGTTCCTGTCGAGTGAATATGCCTGGGAACACACTGATACCCGGCAAGAAAACGCCTGGTATATGGAAGCAGGATGGACGTTCAGCGAATTGCCAATGAAGCCTGTAGTCAACTATCGCTACAGCCGCTTCTCCGAGGGCTATGACCCCATGTTCTACGGCAATGGCCGAGCACTGGGTACCTGGTTCCAGGGCGAGGTTGCGTCCAACTACGCCGGCCCCTTTAATACCAATACCCAGGTCCATCATGTTGGCATCAAAGCGGCGGCCTCCCCGACCGTGAACGTCGGCGCGTTGCTCTACGACTTCTCGTCCTTGAACAGCAGCGTACAAAACCTCGGCGCACGCGAGGCCGATCTCTACGCAGAGTGGACGATCAATCAGCATTTCATGCTGATGCCACTAGTCGGGCTATACAAACCTGAACACAGTACCGAGAGTGGCGGTACTCAGTTGGGCAACAGTAATACCAACCTCTATGCCCAGGTGATATTGGGCGTTAATTTCTAACGTACTCAAGCGTACGATGGCTGATGAAATATTAAGTTGTTAGCGCTTGTACCAAAACTATTGCTGGACTCAGGAGGTGCACGGGCACCTCCATTGGCGGTATTTTTCACCTAGAGGGTGCAAATAGGTGCTCTGTGGTTATGCCATGGCAGATAACGCCTACGTTGATGTCATGGGCTAGCGCGGAAGCGGCTGCCAGCGTGAGCCCCACCACGACCGCGATAGTGTAGGCGAATGCTACTGCAGCGCTGAACGTCAACATGAAGTTGCCGCCCCAACTTTCTGCACCACCACCCAGAATTAGTTGTTCGCCATCATCAAAGGGCACTTTGCCGAACTGCAATAACGCCAACTGCTGGCGCTGTCGTTCGAAATGATCGAGCTAAATGCCGAGCTCAATTACAAGCACAACAACGTTCATGCGTTCTTGGAAAATCAGGCGACCTGATTATGCCGCATTGCGCATAGCGCAAATCTCCGGAGCGCTCGCCTCCATCGTTATCCCCATGAAGGAACAGTCATGCCCAACGCATCAATCACTGAACAGGTCACTGAACGTCTGAACGTCGCAGAACGCTTCCGCGAACAAATTCGTCAGATGTCGTTGGAGTGGACACCACCGAGTTGAAGCGCGGCCTGCCGATGCTGGTAAGCCAGCACAAAACCTATGCTGAATTGAGCGCTCCAGAGAGGGCGTTTACTGAGACCGCACGAAGCACGATGAGGGCATCGGCTGAACCGCTCTGCGTAGAAAGAAACATGCCCCTTGGGTAAGCCCCATCTCGAATAAAAAGAGGAGAACCGCACATGAGCGATCAACATCCCATCCGGGCCAACGTTGACACGTTTCCAGAACGCGAGGAGGCCGAAAAGGAACTGCCCTTCTCACGCCTGGATACCCACGGTCGACTGATCGGCTGCAACGAAGCTTTTGCGACGATGTCCGGCTATGGACGTGACGAATTGATCGGCAATCGGCACGAGCTCATCGTGCATGAGTACATGCCAGTCCTGGTCAGCGCAAGCATGCTCAAAACCGTATTGGCCGGCAAGCCGTGGTGCGCGCCACTGATGGGATGTGATCACAGCGGTCAGATATTTTGGAGAGATCTTTACGTTGTCCCGCTGTACGACGCCCACCAGAAACTGTCGGACTTCGGAGCGGTTTACCATCCGATCCCTGCCGACCGTATCCAACACATTGAAACGATTTACAGGCGCTTGAACAACGGCTTGAAGCCTTTCAATCCAGGTAGTCGCGTAAAAAGCGCCGTCACCTCCTACGGATTCTTTGCACTGATGATCGCAGGAATGGTCGCAGCAGCTTATTTCGAGCACATCAGTTTGGGGCTCGGAGGAGCGCTGGTTGCGGGTCTGTTAGCGGCCTGCTGGCAGTCAAAGACAATGCTACGACGGCATCTGAGAGACACTTTGTCAAAACATCCGCATGTCTACAGCGAGCCATTACTGATCGCCCTATACACCGACACACCAGGGCTCTTCGCCCATCTCGACATGGCGCTGCACAGCCAAACATTACGCATGCGCACCGTCATGGGACGAACCCAGATTAGCGGTGAGACCTTGCTGAGTCGCGTTGCAGAATCTTCGTCCATGGTTCGAACGCAAGTAGATCAACTTGAAGAACAACTGCACAAAACCGAACAGTCCGCGGCGGCGATTCACGAAATGAGCGCAACGATCCAGGAGCTCTCACGTAATCTGCAACAAGCGGCACAAGCTACGCTGTCGGTTGACGGGCTTGCCCGCAACGGCGAGAAAATCGCCGTGCAAAGCCTGGCATCCACCCAAACGTTATACGCTTGCGTAGAAGACATCAGCCGCTCCGTCACTACGCTTGCCGAATCCATCGAGTCGATCGGCGGCATTACTGAGGCTATTCACAGCATCGCGGAACAAACCAACCTGCTGGCACTCAATGCGGCCATAGAAGCCGCCAGGGCGGGTGAATCTGGACGTGGGTTTGCGGTCGTTGCCGATGAAGTGCGAGCGCTGGCCATGCGAACCCGTCAATCCACCGAGCACATTCAACGATCTGTTGCGCAATTGCGCGAAGGTAGCTCATCGGCATTGGCTACTGCCGGGCGAGGCGAAACGGCAGCTCGGGCGGCCAGCGAAGACGTGGTTCATGTGCAGCAGGCGTTGCGTCGAATATGCGAAGAGGTTGGCGAAATAACAGGCATGAGCCTGCAAATGGCCGCGGCAATCGAAGAACAGGGTCAGGTCGTCGAAGAAGTGAATGGTCAAATCACCCGAATAGCCACCTTGGCCGAACACAGCAGCGAACACGCGCAGCGCAGCAACGAAATCGGTCTTGAGTTGCAACAACTTGCCCATGCGCAACTGGAGCTTTCACAACGTTTTCGAAACGGCTAACGCGAAAAGGCTCCACGTACATCCCTGCTGAAATGCGAACCGGTTTTTTTTGGCAATCAGAGTTATGTGTTGTGTGCACGCGCAGTCAAAATGGGCAGCGGACAACTGCTCCTTTCTGCAGCCCTTTAGCTTATATTGAAGAGTACATCTATGGCCGCACCCTACATTGAAACGCTCGCCGGCGTAGACGACCTCCTTGTCCAAAGCCATGGATGCATCGTAAGCGTCCGGCTACACACCTTCCTGATCTCAGCGTTTCAGACTACGGGCCTGCCTATCTTTGCCGATGGCTACGCTGATTGAGCATCGGCTTTTGATAGATCTATGGAAGTGGGTAAATGCACTGACTTGAGCACCTGTTTGCATTCGACCTGACCAGTCATTTGCATCGACTTGACCAGCGCGCTTTGTAACCATGATCGGCAGAGAACGGCCGATTCTGTTGAAAAAGTCGGAATTTCAGCTGGCCTGAACTCAGGCACGACCACCATCGGAGAACCTACTCACCACATTGAGTGGTTTCTCGGCCCTTCGTTGACCTTTGCTGCTCTGTTATTGGGTTGGTTTGAGGTTTTTTGCTTAGTGCAGGCGCACCTATCCCGTGACCGGTGGCCCTTAAGATGTAAATTCGGCCAGCCGTCGCAGGTTCTGCACCGCGGCGGTCAGCGTGAACTCATCGGTTGCGCCTCTCATGCCGCGGTGTCGCAAATGAGGCGCTCTGGCTTGATGTCGAACTGCGCTTCGACGTGGTCAACCATGGTCTTGGTGCTCTCAACCTCGGCCGTTCGATGAGCGGGGGGTTGGTCCCACATCCACGATGACGCCGTTCTCGGTATCGATCAGATAGTTCGTGGAATAGGCGAAAAACGCTGGGCCGCCCGGAGCAGCGGTCCAGCGGGCTTGTGATCAGTCAGCGATAGGCGCTTCGGTAGCGTTTCGGCCAGGGCCTCCTCATCGTGTGCCTCAAGGTACTCACGCACGGCGCGGGTGCTCAGGAACGGATCGCTCCAGTTGACCGGTTCATCACCCGGTACGCCGCGCTGCCGACGCGCATCCGCTTTGATGATGCTGGCGTCCACGGCAAACCTTCGCCTTTGACCAGGCCGGCGTCCGTGCAGGCCAAGGTTTCCTACTTGGGCACATCCAGGGACCCGGATCGCTAACGGGCATCTGTACGTTTGCTTCGAGGAACATGCCGATGGATGGTTTTCGATCGCAGTCTTCAAGGATCTAATCGAACATCGAATCCAGGCCATCACAGACGAATCGCTGTCGAGACATCAGCTTTTTAACGCAGGCCTAGCCCCGTATGAGCTCCACCTGATTGATTATTCTCTGCTCGCATCTGAGAACAAATCTGATTTTGAGAGACATTGGGTTGTAACTTTTAAAGGTGTAAGTCTGGATGTGGTTGCCCAGTCCCTAGAGTTTCTGGTGCCTTCCTATCAAGGGGAATCCCCGGATCAAGCGGCCAATAGCGGACTCTCCGAATGTTTCGGGGCAATGACTTGAGGTGAGTTGTTTCTGATCAGCTATGGTAATTCAGTAGACCACGCTCTTGGGCAGATCCTCCATGGACTCATACCTCACTCTTTTCCTAAGCATGTTCACCACGCTACTGGCAATCATCAATCCACTTGAGGCCATTCCGGTATTTTTGGGTCTGCTGCAAGACAAAGACGCCGCCGAACAGCGACGGGTGGCACGCAAAGCCTGCCTTTATGCACTGCTGTTGATGTTTTTCTTTCTGATCTTCGGCAACTTGCTGTTGCGCTTGTTCGAAGTTCCCCTAAGCATGATTCGGGTGGTCGGAGGATTGATCCTGATGCGGATCGGGTTCGAGCTATTTGCTCCCTCACCCAACAGCAGCCTGATTCCAAGCGGGGGCAAAGGCAACGAGGACGTATCCTTCATACCAATGGCCATGCCGATCATGTTTGGCCCCGGCGCCATTGCCACAGTGATTGGCCTGACCAGCACCATCAAGAACTCCGACCGCGCCATACTGTCCTTCGCCGTAGTGGCACTGGCGATCTGCACCACCATGTTAATCACTTACCTCTCTCTGGCTTACGCCAATAACATTCTCAGAAAGATTGGCCCGCAAGGCATCGACGCCGCGACCCGTATCGTCGGCTTCTTCGTTTCGGCGATGGGCGTAGGCCTGATTTTTCATGGGACGGTGGAGTTTCTACAGTCGTATGGGGCGCTACTCAACGGTGTTACAAAGTAGGACTGCAAAGTTCTTTGATTTTACTGCCATTCAAAATCAATGGTTCTCACTACTCCTGTCTCAATCAGTCCGGTTCAACTTGGCTGATTGAGTTGAACGCTGCCTGAAGTTCGCAATAGACCGGTTTTCATAAAGAAAAGACCATGCGATCAACAAAAGGGCGCCTGTGTGGAGGCGCCCGTGGATTTTTAGCGGCTGCTTAGATACGCCGTTAATCGTGCCCGTTATGACCGTTCTGCTGCATGGCTTTGAGAATACCGTCCAAGTTGTAGGTTTCCGGCGCCTGCATGGGCGGGAAATCTTTGTACGACATTAACTCCTTCTCCCAGAGCAACTGCCCGATTGGCAGCATGTTCCAGTTGTAGATATAGGCGTTACCAGGGGAACCCAAAGCACCGCCATAGCCCGTGATGGACTTCGCGTCATCGCCGACTGTTGTTTCAAAGGGGTCGCGCTTGAGGTTGAGCAGTTGAGTCCAGTGGAAAGTGGTAGCGCCATATAACCCGCCCGTCGCGGTATCCGGCACTATGGTGTAATACATCTTCCAATTCTTGTAGCGCACAGCCGAAGGTTGCGATCCGGTGTAGTAGAAGAAGGTGTCACGCGCCGACTTTTCGGATTTGCCAGTCAGATAGTCAGTTTGATCCACGCCGTCGAGCTTGGTCTTGACAATACCGGGGTACTTGCCCGCCATGACCTGCTCATTTAGTTCATTACCCTTCTTGCCACCAGCGATATCGACCAAGGTCGGCAACCAGTCGAGAGAGGCAAAGATGTCGGTAAGGATCGTGCCCGGCTTGATCACCCCAGGCCAGCGCATGACCAGCGGAGCGCGCATGCCGCCCTCCCAAGTGGTCAACTTGCCGCCCTTGAACGGAGTAGTACCGCCGTCCGGGAAGGTAATGGTTTCCGCGCCGTTGTCGGTGGTGAAGACGACAATGGTGTTGTCCAACTCGCCCATGTCCTGAAGTTTCTTCAAGACATAACCAATATTGTCATCCAGCTGCTTCATGCCCGCTTCATTGGTCCCCCAGTCCTTACCGCCGGCTTCACCAACCATGGCTTCATACTTGGGTGGCAGTACCGTGGTGATGTGCATGCGTGCCGGGTTGTACCAGACGAAGAACGGCTTATTGGTTTTCTTCGGATCGTTGCGGTCGAGGAAGTCGATGACCTTGGCGGAAATTTCTTCATCCACAGTCTTCGAGCGTTCTAGCGTCAGCGGCCCTTCGTCCTTGCAAGTGGTGTTCTTCTGCGTACCGTCGCTGGAGACGCAGGATATGACCGGACGTGGTGGCGTCAAGCAGGTACCCTCCCTCGGATCGATGGCTCCGGGTACTTCCGGCAGCCCGTTGATCGGGGCGGCCTTGCATGGCGGTGCAATGCTCTGCTCTTGCGGAGTCTTGTTGATGTCGACAAAGCTCACGCCCTGCATCGCATCGAGGTGATAGAGGTAGCCCCAGAACTCCTGGAAGCCGTGGGAGGTCGGCAGTGCCTCAAAATTGTCACCCAAATGGTTCTTGCCGAATTCGCCAGTGGTATAGCCCAAATCAAGCAAAAATTTGGACAGTGCGGGTGTACCAGGACGCAGCCATGATGGGCTGCCGGGTAGTTGCGGTGGAATCATGCCGGTACGCAGCGGATGCATCCCGGTAAAGAAAGCGTTGCGCCCCGCCGTACAACTCTGCTCGGCGTAGTAGGTCATGAATTTCGCACCTTCCTGGGCGATGCGATCGATATTCGGCGTTTCACCGACCGCCAGCCCCTGGTGATAGATACTCGGCTGCATCCAGCCAACGTCATCGGCCATGATGAACATGATGTTGGGTTTCTTATCGGCAGCTTGAGTCACTGCCGACATGCTGGCTCCCCCCACCAGACTACTCAACGCCAATCCCGCTAGTACAAGTTTTCTCAGTTTCATGAGTTTGATCCTCTTCCAGTTGATTCACATAACCACCCATCTCGGGTACGTTGTGTTCTCATCTCTCAAGGCTCAAAAACTTCAACTGCCTCATCCTTATACTGACGGTCATCCGTCATTGGGCATCCTTAATATCTTGAGCTTTGACCGCAATGGCGTGTGGCTCTTATCGCATGCATACCCGGAATTCAGCCCTACCACTAACAGGATGGTGAGTATAGACGCGCATTTATAAGGTGCCGGCCGGTAGAAATTTAGGGAAATGGGCCTTCAACGTTTCTGCGTCTCCTTCTGGAAACCTCTATCACCCAGTCCATGCTGCAAAATTGGCGAAAACGTCGGGAAAACGTTTGCGGAAGCTGCTTGATGGCAAAGCCGCCCCCGCCATCCGTCACATCATTTCACCGCTTTGCCTGCGCGACATCGCCGCAGAAAATATCGACGCTGCCATCTTCGGGTGATGTCCGTACGACGATGGAGTATTTGCCGGAAAGCAATTCTGACGTTGCGATAGGCGCACTACGGTAAAAGCTCCAGCCGTTGCCCCCGGCGGCATCACTTGTGTTGACCTTATCGTTCATTGCGTAGGCGTCTGGCCCGGGTTGCTGGCAGCTGCCTTTATTGATGAACGTGTAAATGCGCGGTGGCAGGATAGTTCCGGTCGGAACGCCAGTGATATAGAAGTCAAAATTGGTTTGATTGCCTTCCGCGGTCAATGTGGTGTTGGCGCTCTGGCCCGCATTGCTGTGGGTGGCAGTCAGAGGCAAATTCATTGAATGGTTAGAAGCCGTACTGCAACCGAAGAGACCGACCATAAGTAGCGCGAGCGGGACGATGCGGGTATTCATAAACAACCTCCAAAAGTGGAAGAAGTGCATGGGGGGAACATTGGGTATAGCTCATTAGTAAATGTGCTGTTCTCATAAATCTGAGTTCAAAAACCCGGTTTATGCAGACGAGCAAATCACCTGCATCTAGTCATCGCTTACATCGATGAAGCGGTCACGCAAAAAGCCGAAGTCAGGATATTCAACGCGCAGAAATTACGGTGCTGGAGGTAACGACGACTGGCGTCTTACCCGGAACTGAAGAGTGTAAATGCCTCCAACAAATGCTTGCTGAGGACTATCTCACTAACGGAGTTGCCGCACCCAGGACTTGATTTCTGTCGGGGAATGGGCTGCTACTGGTGATCCCTTTGTGTGTCGCGCCAAGGGTCGATTGAATCCATAGTGATGGAGCGTGAAAGATGGTCGATTGCTGCCTTCGGCAATAGGCAGCAAATGACCAAATTGGGTGTTGATCGCAAGATTGCGTCACCCTAAACAGGATGACACGCAGTCCCCTATGGATTACTGACTGGTGCCAGGCAGTAGCTCAAAGGTTGGGTTAAACGGCGTGATGGCAGCCATCAACAGCTCGAAGGGTTTATGGTCGCCTACGAATGTGGCTTTTCCGGCCGCAACGAGTTGAGCGAAGCTGGTTTTCCTTGCCATTACGCCTTCAAGATCAGAACGATCAAGGGTGATAGTAAGGTCGGCATTTTTCGCTTGCTGCCCCTTGATATTGGTCAGTGTTGAATTGCTTAACTCAACAACAAACTGCTCACCGTTGTCGGGCGTCTTGAGATTCAAGACAAAGTGTTGATCCGCAACTTTGCTGCCATCAAGGGCGATGCCGAGGTACTCCAGCCACAACTCGGTACTCATGGCGCGAATCATGTCAGGCCCGGTGGTTTTGGGCGGTACACCCTTTGGCATGCCGTGGCGTAACTCATACGCCGCCGCGAGGAAGCTGTTACGCACCCCGGCACTTTCCTTCTGATAGCCGACCTGCTCATAGACGTCCGCGAGCAAGTCCTTGGCCTCGGTGTTTTGGGGTTCGGCATACACCAGCTTATTGAGAATTTCATAGGCTTCGCGGTATTTACCCTGATCGAACAAGGATTTGCACTTGGTCATGATCTTCTCTGAGCCCCCCATCATTTCCACGTACAGCGGTGCCGAATCCTTCGGTGACAGCGGCATCAGCGTCGCTGGGTTGGCATCCCAGTAACCCAGGTAGCGATTGATCACGGCGCGGCTGTTGTGCTCTTCGGAGCCGTGGTAGCTGTGGGTCGCCCAGTTGTTTTTCAGGCTGTCTGGCAACTTGTAGACGTTGTGAATCTCGTTGATGGTGACGCCCTGGTTGGCCGCGTGCAGCACGGCGTTATTCAGGTTGGCGTAGGCGTCGCGTTGCGCGCGCATGACGTCCTGAATCCGCTCATTACCCCAACGTGGCCAACTGTGCGCGGCGAACATGACGTCCGCCTGTTGTCCGTAGCGATACAAAGCGTTGTTGATGTTCTTCGACCAGACCAGTGGATCACGGACCAGAGCACCGCGAAGGGTGTAAATGTTATGGATGGTGCCGACGATGTTTTCCGCGGCCCAGAATGCCTTGAACTGCGGGAACCAGGTATTCATCTCCGCTGGCGCTTCGGTGCCCGGAGTACTTTGAAATTCCATTTCCACGCCGTCGATCGTCAGGGTCTCGAAATCTTTCGTGATATAGCGATTGGGTTCGATCAGGCCCATGTTGCCAATGGACGCATTTTTTCCGATGGCCATGTCGACGTGGCCATAAGGACTGTGCGGCAACAACACGCCATATTGGAAAAATGCGCGCCGGGTCATTGCGTTACCGGCGTAGACGTTTTCAGCCACGGCATGTTCCATGAAACCGGTGGGTGCTATCAGCGGGATTTTGCCGCTGCGCACATCGGCCTCATCGACCAACCCGCGGACGCCACCAAAATGGTCGGCATGGGAGTGAGAGATCACCACCGCTACGACCGGGCGCTTACCGAGTTTTTCATTGATAAAGTCCAGCGCAGCCTTGGCGGTTTCCTTCGACATCAGCGTGTCGAACACAATCCAGCCCGTATCGCCCTTGATGAACGTGATGTTCGCCAGGTCAAACCCGCGCACTTGGTAAATCTTTTCCGGAACCACCTCGTACAGACCGAAGGCCATATTGAGTATCGCCTGACGCTGCAACGACGGATTGATGCTGTCGTAATCCTTGCCGTCGAGCAGGAAGTCATAGCTCCCCATGTTCCAGGCGACATTTCCGGCTTCAGCCATGATCTTGTTGTAGGTCGGTGCCGCAATAAAGCCTTTTTTGGCCTCCTCAAAATCTCGTTTGTCCGCGAACGGAAGTGTCTTGCGTACACCGTTTTGCAGTTCGATCGTGTAGGCCGAAGGCGGTTTGCCTTTGGTATCGAAGTGCGCACTTTTTGTTGAGGAAGGATCAGAACTTGCGCCGTTTGCATCGGCCGCAAAAATGGCAGGGCTAACGCCACAGCCCAACGTAATTGCCAGTGCCAGATGAAGGGTCTTGTTGTGCATGAGGGGGTTCCTGTACCAAGGGCTGCCAAGAGCGTCAATGCGGATAATTGCGCCCGATTTTATTTATTGGGTACGCGTCTACTTGACCCGTCAGACCATGAATAGCATATTCATTTCATTACGAAAAATTCCGTTTCAGTGGCTTCCGATAACATAAAGGTTATGAGATGACACCCCGTCGCTTACGTCAGTTTTTGGCATTGATTGAACATGCGCACTTTGGTCGAGCGGCCAAAGCGTTAGGGGTTTCCCAGCCGGCGCTGAGCAAAAGCATCCAGTTGCTGGAGAGTGAACTTGGAGTCACGCTGTTCGACCGACGCCCTGAAGGCATTGCGCTGACTGCGTTTGGTCATTTGCTTCGGGAAAAAAGTCGGCGCTTGTTAGTGGCCGAGGAAGATTTGCGGCGTGACATTGCCTTGCTGGCGGGAGGTGATATCGGAGCGCTGAAAGTGGCCTTGGGTCCCTATCCAAGTATCACCAGCGGATACACCAGCATCGCGCGGCTGCATGCCCGGCACCCGAACATCAAAGTCACGGCCCATGTTGCCGGATGGCGTGACGTTGCTCATCAGGTCGCGACCGGAGTGGTGGATTTGGGGATCGCCGAAATCAGTACCTTGGAAGGCCGGGAAGAATTCACCTGTGAGCTGTTGGGTGAGCACCAGGGACGTTTGTTTTGTCGGCCCGGCCATCCTCTGCTTTCGCAAAAGCGTTCATTGACGTTGGCGCAAACACTCGATTATCCCTGGGTGGCTTCGCGTATTCCGCTGCGGCTGGCGACCCATTTGCTCCCGGCCACGTTGGGCTGTGCCGGTGCATACGATGCGGTGAACGGTGATTTTGTACCGGCAATTGAGATAGACGTGCCCATGCAAATCGTAAAATTCGTCGAGAACAGTAACGCCCTGGCGGTAGGCAACTTGTCGAATTTCGAGCAGGAAATCAGAGCGGGTGAAATCGTCGCATTGCCTATCCATGACCTTGCACTGCGTACCCGTTACGGCTTCATCTACCTCAAAGAGCGCTCATTGCCACCCGCGGTCGAGGTGTACATGAGGGAAGTGCGGGCCGTGGAAGAAGAGATCAGTCAGCGCGAAAGCCTTCTCGCCCGGATGAACAAGGAGTGAGCCGCGCGCTGTATATGAGCATCTTGGCCCAACTCATTACAAAAATTATTTTTTGTTTGTTTATTGCGTAATATTACTCATAACGCTAGATTCAATCCTAATTCGTAATGACTTGTGTTTTTTGGAGGATGACGGTGAAACCTTGCGTAAAAAGCCTGGTTCTCGAGCTGCTGGTTGCCAAAAACGGCGTTCCGTTGCAGGTCAGGGAAGCCATTGTCGCGTGCGAGCTGTTCGGGATCAGCGAAAACAACGTTCGTGTCACCCTGGCACGCCTCACCATCGAAGCACTGCTTGAAGGTGCGGGGCGTGGCAGTTATCAGTTGGGACCACAGGCCAGGGACATTTCGTCCCAGTTGTTTGCCTGGCGAAGCGTCGAGCAGCATTTGCGGCCGTGGGACGGCAGTTACCTGATGGTCGCGTGCAACGCCTTGGGCCGCAGTGATCGCAATATCCTGCGCCAGCGTGAACGATCGCTGCACATGTTGGGCTTCGCAGAACTGGATAAGGATCTGTATGTTCGCCCGAACAATATCGAGCCAGATATCGAGTCGTTGCGTCGACGTTTGATCGATCTCGGCCTGGAACCGGCCGCGCTGGTTTTTCAGGCGATGGGCTTCGAAGAGGCGCAAATACAGCGAATTCAGAACCTGTGGAATGGCGAGTTGCTCAACGACAGCTATCGCCGCAATTGCGAGCAGCTGGAGAGCTGGGCCTTGCGCGCCGAGCAACTGAGGCTGGATGCGGCCGCACGCGAGTCGTTCACCCTCGGCCGCGAAGCCATCCGCCAGATTGTCTTCGATCCCCTGTTGCCGCAACCCATGGTCGATGTGGCGCTGCGCAGCGAATTCGTGGCCGCTACCCAGCGTTTCGTGGACCACGGTCACCAGATCTGGCGCACCTTTTTGCAACAACCATAAAGCCCAACTGACTCATCACCCAGGCCGGGCACGGGCCTTAGATGTCGAGGATACACATGAATAACAATAACAAGACCAAGATCAGCGATATTCTCAGTCGCGACGAAATCAAATCGTTCAGCCAACGCTCAGACGCATGGGGCGCCTGGGCCGTGGGTTCAACCTGGGGTGTTCTGGCCCTGACTTTCATTTGTCTGGCCTGGACTCGCGATGTCTTGCCGTGGTGGGGATTCAGCCTCGTCCTGATCCTGGGTGTCATCGTTATTGCCGGACGCCAGTTGTGCTTTGGTATTTTGCAGCACGACGCCGCGCACGGCACTTTGTTCAAGAGCAAATGGTGCAATGACGTACTGGTCGACTGGTTGTGCGCTCGGCCGATCTGGAATGAGTTGCGCAAGTACCGCCCGTATCATCTGACCCATCACGCCAAGACGTCCACTGTCGACGATCCCGATCTCTGTCTGGTGGCGGGACTGCCGACGACTCACCGCTCGATGATGCGCAAGTGCCTGCGTGACCTTTCAGGTGTTACCGGACTCAAGTTTTTGGTGGGACGCTTGCTGATGGATGCCGGCGTATTGCAATGGTCGTTGACCAGCGATATCCGGCGCCTGCCACTGGAAGGTCGTCACTGGTGGGACTATCCACGGACTTTCTTCAAAAACGCCAGCGGAATGCTGCTCATCAACGGTCTTCTCCTTGGCGCGTTATGGCTCAGCGGAAATGCCTGGTTGTACGGCGTGTGGGTGCTCGCCTATATCACACCGTTCCCGCTGTTCATCCGCATTCGCTCAATGGCCGAACATGCCTGTTTGGAATCAAGCCCGGACGTGCTTCGCAATACCCGTACCACACACGCTGGATTATTCGCCCGCGCATGCGTGGCGCCAATTCGTGTCAACTTTCACATTGAGCATCATCTGATGGCGTCTGTGCCGTATTTTCGCCTGCCAAAATTGCATGCGCTTTTGCGCGAGCGTGGCATCGTATCGCCCCCCCCCACTTATTTGCAGGTGCTCAGGCTTGTGAGCATGCGAACTCGCCAGCAATGATGCCCGAGTGGTACCGCAAGGCGGTTAAAGATGGGGCGCCGGTCCGGCTTCATTCGCGCAACTGACGGCGCCTGGCTCCTGGCGACATGGAAAACCAGCGCCGGCAAGCGCGATTGAACACACTCTGTTCGCTATAGCCGAGCAGACCGGCAACCTGCGACATCGGCATGTGCCTTTCCGCGAGATAATGGTCGGCACGGTCGCGGCGGAGGGTTTCAACCATCTCATCGAAGCTTCGCCCTTGCTCGGCCAACCTTCGTTGCAACATTCGCACGTGCATACCGAGCTGCTCGGCAATCAATGGCAAACGGCAACGTTGTATCGGCATCATGCGCAGGATCAGGCGCTCGACTTGATTGACAACATCCGATGTCGCTTGCAAGTCGAACTGATCGAAATACTGCTCCAGTGCGTGATGCAGGTAGGGGGCATGTTGCTCCAATCGTTGGTTCAGTTGTTCGTCATGCAGAACCAGCCCATTGCACGATTGGCCGGTGTACACCGTCGTCTTGAAATAGCGCCGGTAAGTCTTCGCAGGTGAATGATTACTGGAAAATAGTACTGACTGGGCAACAAAGTCGTCGCCATACAGCAGCTTCATGCCGTTATGCGCCACCCCCATCGCCAAATCCACCATTTGCCGTCGCGGGCTGGGTCCGGACAACCGGATATCGATCAGCAAACGTGGCGCTCGGGTCTCACTCAAGTCGAGATCTAGCTGGATGCCTGGACTGTGATAACCGATGAAACGGATGACTTGCGCCAACGCCTCTCCGGCTGTTGCGCACGTTCGAGCGATCACCGCAATCGGGCCGAGTATATGTAAATCCTGATACTCGGCCATGCGCAGACCAAAATCGGGGCATTCCAGCTCGCGCGCAGCAAACTCCAACAACCCTACCAAAGAACGTAATGGCACCCGTGCGTCCTCGTCCATCAGCGTGTCCAGATTGATTCGGAAGCGCTCAAGCATAAGGTCAGCTTGCCCGCCCAGCTGAGTCGTCACCTCACGGAAGCCGGTGAATGATGTAGTTCTTATCAAAGAAGTCATGTCATTAAAGATCAAATAAATGTCATGGAAGGTCAATTATTTTTTGAGAGCTTGAGCCCACAATCCATCCCAGATATCCACTGTTGCTTCCTTGCGAAGCAGCCCTAATTCGCTTGATCGGGATCATTCTGTGATGGAATTCGACTACGTAATCATCGGTGCCGGCTCAGCCGGTTGCGTCCTAGCCAATCGCCTGAGTTCAAATCCCAATGTCACAGTTTGCTTAGTGGAGGCCGGTCCGGAAGACCGCTCGCCATTGATCCATGCACCAGTGGGCGTCGCGGCAATCGTGCCAAGCCGACATGTCAATTGGGCGTTCCAGACAGTCCCACAGCGTGGCCTGAACGGACGTCGCGGCTACCAACCGCGCGGCAAGGTATTAGGTGGCAGCAGTTCGATCAACGGCATGGTTTATATCCGTGGTCATCACAGTGACTACGATGACTGGCAGGTGCTGGGTAATCCGGGATGGTCGTTTTCCGACGTACTGCCGTACTTTCGAAAGAGTGAAATGAACCACCGCGGAGCCTGTGATTTTCATGGAGCGGAAGGCGAGCTTTATGTCGGCAGGAATCCGATACATCCGGTCACCCAAGCCTTTATCGAGGCGGGGCAGATGGCCGGGCACCGCCATAACCCCGACTTCAACGGCAACGACCAGGAAGGCATCGGTCAGTTCGACGTGACGATCCGCGACGGTCGACGCTGGAGCACGGCCACAGCTTTCCTTAAACCGATTCGACATACCCGCAAAAATCTCACCGTGCTGACGTCAGTCGCCGCCGAGCGCATCGTGCTGCAAGGTAAGAAGGCTGTCGGCGTAGAGCTGCGCATCAAGGGCAATCGTCAGACCATCAAAGCTCGCCAGGAGGTACTGCTCAGTGCCGGATGTTTTGGTAGTCCGCACTTGTTGATGCTGTCGGGCATTGGCCCGGAGGCCGAACTCAAGCCTCAGGGCATAACTGTGCACCACGAACTTCCCGGCGTAGGGCAGAACTTGCAAGACCATCCGGATGTCGTGCTCCGCTACAAGAGCCCCGATACGTCATTGATGGGAGTTTCCCTGCGCGGCAGCGCCAAGATGGGCAAGGCAATGATCGACTACGTCCGGCATCGACGCGGCCCCTTCGTCAGCAACTTCGCCGAAGGCGGCGCTTTCCTGAAAACAGACACAAACCTTGCTCGCCCGGATATCCAGCTGCACTCGGTCATCGCGATGATTGACGACCACAACCGCAAGCTGCACTGGGGGCACGGTTTTAGTTGCCACGTTTGCGTGTTGCGCCCCAAGAGCATCGGCAGCGTCGGCCTGCAATCGAATGACCCAAGCGCCCCTCCGCGCATTGATCCCAACATTCTGGGGCATGACGATGATGTGGAGACCCTACTCACCGGATACCGAATGACCCGGGAGATTATCCAGCAAGCTCCAATGGCACGTTACGCTCTGAAGGATATGCACAGCGAAGGGATATACGGTGACGAACAGCTAATCGAGCTTTTGCGCCAGCGCACGGACACCATTTATCACCCGGTCGGCACCTGCAAGATGGGCATCGACGAGCATGCAGTGGTGGACAGCCAATTGCGTGTACATGGGATCGAGGGGCTTCGTGTGGTGGATGCCTCGATCATGCCGACACTGGTTGGCGGAAACACCAACGCCGCTTCAATCATGATCGCCGAACGTGCTGCCGACTGGCTGTCCGCGGGCGGACGATATTGACCGTCAGTTGGTTAGCGGAGCTGCCTATGTCGCACTTCGCGATCGGCAGCTTTGGGTCCAGGCTGTGTGAAAACACCTGGAATTGTCTAATCTTATGATCGTCGAGATCGTAGCAGGGACGATCATAAAGCGATTCATTAAAGGCGAGGCCCGAACGCAAGTGACGCTGCTGCCGGAGTGCCTGGGCGATACGTAACCGAAGAAAATCCAGTCCGAGTAGTCGACGTTTTCGTCGATGAACTCGACCTGGGCGCACTTGGTTTTGAGTGCGTCGATCCTGCTGCAACGGGTCGTCCGGCCTAGCACCCAGCGATCTTGCTGAAGATCTATATCTAGCTATCTCAATCGGATACAGTCCAGCCGCCGGCTTGAGCGTGAGGCCCAGCGTAACGTCGAGTTAATGTGGCTGACGGGGCGTTTGGTTCCAGATTTCAAAACCATCGCCGACTTCCGCCAGGACAACGGCAAGGCTATTCGCAGTGTCTGCCGGCAATTTGTGGTGCTTTGTCGCAACCTCAATCTGTTCTCCCAATCGATCATCGCCATCGACGGCAGCAAATTCAAAGCCGTCAATAATCGCGACCGTAACTTCACTCAGGGCAAGGTGAAGGCACGCATGCTGCAGATCGAACAGAACATTGATCGATATCTGTCTGCGATGGATTCGGCGGATCGGGCAACGCCTGAAATGGTCTTAAGTCGTATGGCTTGGATCCGTTTGCCAATTTCTTTGGAGATGGCTTGGTCGGTCTGTGTTTTCAGCCGCATAACGTCATTAATCCTAGACATTAGGTATCAATAATTTTTTTGGACAAAAAAAATAATATTGCTGGAAAAGGTATTAGGAAAACCCAACGAACTCAACAGGCCCATTCCACTTCATTTTGGAAGGCTATGGTGGGAGCGAGCCTGCTCGTGATAGCGGACTACCAGCCACGGCCATGCTGAAGATGCCACCGCTATCGCGAGCAGGCTCGCTCCCACTGGGATTTACTGTGCCTTCGAGATCTTGCCGTCTCTGCGTTTCGTCACCGAACAGCAACTCCTGCTTGATAAAGGTTAGCCATCATGTATTTTGAATTAACCGATATCCCTCCTGGAGTCATCCCATGCCACTGGTTCGCGTCGACATCAAAAAGCATCAAGATCCCACCCACGCCAAACGGGTTGGGCAGCTGATTTACGCCGCCATGCGCAGCGCCATTGGCGTGCCGGAGCACGATAATTTCCAGATTCTGGCGGAGCACGATGAGCAGCATTTCATCTTTGACGCCGAGTATCTGGGCATCAACCGCACCGACAATCTGGTGGTGATTCAGATCACGATGAACGAAGGCCGGACCCTTGAGCAGAAAAAACTGCTCTACAAAACCATCGCCGAGAGCCTTAACTCGGAACTTGCGGTGCGCCTGGAGGATGTTTTCATTAATCTGGTGGAAGTGAAAAAAGAAAACTGGTCGTTCGGCAATGGCGTTGCCCAATACGCCAGCTGATTTCCGCCTTTACATACCTGTGAGCCCCCAATGCCTCGAGTCTCCCGTAAACAAGCCGAACGCAACCGCGAGACCATCGTCGAAGCCGCCACACGGCTCTTTCGCGAACGCGGCCTGCATGGGATCAGCGTCGTCGATGTGATGGGTGCTGCCGGCCTGACCCATGGGGGCTTCTATGGCCACTTCGAGTCCAAGGAAGCGCTGGCGAAAGAGGCCTGTACCCGGGCGTTCACCCAATCGATGGAACGCTGGAAGCAAAAAATCGACGATAACGACGATGGCCTCTCCGCCCGCGCGAGCATCATCGCGCCCTATCTGTCAGCGGCCAATCGCGATAATCCGGGCGAAAGCTGCCCGGTCACCGCATTTGCCGGCGACATGTGTCATGAAACAGCGGAAAGTGGCTTGCACCAGACCTACACTCAAGGGCTTGAAGCGTTGCTGAAGATGCTGACGCCGCTGATGGGTGACGATCAGCCCGAAGCCAATCGGCAAAAAGCATTGGTGGATTATTCGTTAATGGTCGGTGCCCTGACCTTGGCCCGCGCCACTCGGGGTGACGCGTTGTCCGACGAAATTCTCGATGCAGCGCGGACTTTTCTGACGTCGCACGGCACATCTGCCTAAGCTACAGCGTGCAGGAGCATTGGCCATTGCCAAACGGCGTTGGAGCCAGCAATCTCCAGTGATATTCGAGCCTCGACATTTCGCCGCTAACAGGAGCCCAGCATGCCCGCAACCGTTCTGGTACTGGTTGAAACCATCAATGATTACCTGCCGATTCTCGAACATCAGGGCTTTCACCTGATACTGGCCCCCACCCCTGCCGAGCGCGCCGCGGCCATTACACGGCACGGCGGGCAAATCGATGCGGTCCTGACCCGCGGTCCGCTGGGGCTGTATGCCGATGAAATCGCCGCCTTGGCCAATCTCAAGATCATTTGCGTGATCGGCGCAGGTTATGAACACGTCGACTTGCAAGCCGCCGCCGACCGGGGCATCACCGTCACCAACGGTGCCGGGGTCAATGCCTCTTCGGTCGCCGACCACGCCATGGCGATGCTGCTGTCACTGGTGCGAGACATTCCGCGCTGCGACGCCGCCGTGCGCCGGGGCGAATGGCCAAAAATCATGCGCCCCTCCATCGCCGGCAAACGCTTGGGCATCCTCGGCCTCGGGGCCGTCGGCATGGCGATCGCCAAACGTGCCGCCCACGGTTTCGACATGACGGTGAGCTACCACAACCGCCAGCATCGCAGCGACGTGCCGTATACCTTCTGTTCAACGCCCACCGAGCTGGCACGTGCCTCCGACTTCCTGGTCATCGCTACGCCTGGCGGCCTTGGCACAAAACACCTGATCAACCGACAAGTGCTCGACGCGTTGGGCCCCAAAGGTTTCCTCGTCAACATCGCCCGGGCCAGCGTGATCGTCACTGCGGACCTGATCAATGCGCTGGAGCAGCTGCGGATTGCCGGCGCCGCGCTGGATGTCTTCGATGCCGAACCCTACGTGCCAGACGCCCTCAAGGGCCTGACCAATGTCATCCTGACCCCACATGTCGCCGGTCTGTCACCGGAAGCCACGCGAGGCACGGTGGAGCTGGTGGGCCGCAACCTGGTTGCGTTTTTCTCCAATCAGCCGGTGCTGACGCCAATCGCCCTGCCCCCGGCGATGAGCCAGGCCTCGCTCTGACACTCTTTCAAACAGGTGTATCAAAAGCAATGATTGGCAGGCAACACGCTCACCTATAAGGGCTGCTCGTGGTTGTGGGTGTCGGGTGTGCGCATTAGATTAGCCAATAGTCTCAGGCCTCCAAAATAAGCAGAAGGGATAAGCATGGCGCTTACTGATCAGTCCACCCGTATCCGCACCGGCGAAGAGCTCGATGCCAGCCTGATCGATCCGTACCTCAAGGCCCATATTCCGGGCCTGAGCGGTTTGCCACGGATCAGCCAGTTTCCCGGCGGTGCATCGAACCTCACCTACTTGCTGGAATACCCCGAGCAGGAGTTTGTCCTGCGTCGGCCACCGTTCGGTCACAAAGCCAAGTCCGCCCATGACATGGGCCGCGAATTTCGCATCCTCAACCAACTCAAGGATGGCTTTCCGTACTGCCCCAAAGCCTACGTGCATTGCACGGACGAATCGGTGATCGGTGCCGAGTTCTATGTGATGGAACGGGTCAATGGCATCATCCTGCGCTCCGAACTGCCGCCGGAACTGGGTCTGGACCCGGAAAAAACCGAAGCCTTGTGCAAGAGCTTCATTGACAAGTTCGTTGAGCTGCACCAGGTCGACTACAAGGCCTATGGCCTGGGCGACCTCGGTAAACCGGAAGGGTATGTGGCCCGGCAGATTAAAGGCTGGAGCGATCGTTACGAAAAAGCCCTGACCCCCGACGCACCGCAGTGGGAATCGGTCAAGGCCTGGCTCAACGACAAGATGCCGGCCGACCACCCGACGTCCAGCATCGTTCACAACGACTATCGCTTCGACAACGTGATCCTCGACCCGAATAACCCGATGCAAATCATCGGCGTGCTCGACTGGGAACTGACCACGCTCGGCGACCCGCTGATGGACCTGGGCAACACCCTCGCCTACTGGATCGAAGCCGGCGACCCGGCGCCCGTGCAATTGATGCGCCGCCAGCCGAGCCACGCCCCGGGCATGCTGACCCGTCGCGAGTTTGTCGATTACTACGCCGAACGTTCAGGCATCCAGATCGACAACTTCGACTTCTACTACACCTACGGTCTGTTTCGCCTGGCCGGCATCGTGCAGCAGATCTACTACCGCTTCTTCCATGGTCAGACCCAGGACAAACGCTTCGCGCAGTTCATTCACATGAACAAACTGCTGGAGCAGATGAGCCTGCAAGTCATCCAGAACTCCAGCCTTTGATCGCGCCCCTGGCTAAATAACAAGACTTTTTATAAGAGAATCCCATGTCCAAGACTCAGTTGTTCGACCTCGACGGTAAAATCGCTTTCGTATCCGGCGCCAGCCGCGGCATCGGTGAAGCCATTGCCAAACTGTTGGCCCAACAAGGCGCTCACGTCATCGTCTCGAGCCGCAAACTCGACGGTTGCCAGCACGTGGCCGACGCCATCATCGCTGCCGGCGGCAAAGCCACCGCGGTTGCTTGCCACATCGGTGAAATGGAACAGATCAGCGAGGTCTTTGCCGGCATCCGGGAACAGTTCGGACGCCTCGACATTCTGGTCAACAACGCCGCGACCAACCCGCAATTCTGCAACGTGCTGGACACCGACCTCAGCGCCTTTCAGAAAACCGTCGACGTGAACATCCGCGGCTACTTCTTCATGTCGGTGGAAGCCGGCAAGCTGATGCGCGACAACGGCGGCGGCAGCATCATCAACGTCGCCTCGATCAACGGCATCTCGCCGGGGATCTTCCAGGGCATCTACTCTGTGACCAAGGCGGCGGTGATCAACATGACCAAAGTCTTCGCCAAGGAATGCGCGCAGTTCGGCATCCGCTGCAACGCCCTGCTGCCGGGCCTGACCGACACCAAGTTCGCGTCGGCGCTGGTGAAAAACGAGGCTATTTTGAACACTGCGCTGCAGCAGATTCCGCTCAAGCGCGTGGCGGATCCAAGTGAAATGGCCGGTGCCGTTCTTTATCTCGCCAGCGATGCGTCGAGTTACACGACAGGGGTTTCGCTGAACGTGGATGGTGGTTTCCTGTCCTGATCAGATGCATATCTTGTAGGAGCGAGCTTGCTCGCGATGGTCGTAACGATAACGCGTTCTTCCTGAATAACCGCGTTGCATTCACGTCCTTCGCGAGCAAGCTCGCTCCTACAGACAGACATCATCAGCGCCCAGGCTTACTGAGTAATGCAGCGCGTCAGGGTCGTAGTTCGCGTCACCTGCGCGTCCACTCTCGCATCGCCATTCACATCAGTGTTTTCACTGGTTTGGCAGGTACGCACGGGATCGGGCGGCGGTGCTGCAGGGGGTGGCGGTGGTGGACTGGCACAACCACCGAGGATCGCTACGCAGAGCGCGAGCGCCAGAGGTGATAAAACGCGTATCCCAAGACTGTTCATAGGCTGACCCGCGATAAGTGATGTACACATTTCTGTGACAACAAAACAACACAGGAAAGTCCACCGACCGGGTGCAGAAAAAATACTTAGCCCGACTGACAATTCGTTGCAGGCGCCTACGCGCACTGTAGGAGCTGGCGCAGCCTGCGATCTTTTAGCGGTTTTGAAGCTCGCCAAAAATTGCGGAATTCAGCTTTACGACATTTCACGCCGATGCAAAGTGTTGCTCTCAAGTTCATAACGCAGTTCTTCAATCAGTGCGTTCACTGCGTCCGGCGTCCTTAGCGTTGCCACGTTCAGCCCGCTGACCACCAGGTCCACCTGCCCTGAGACCGGGTGATACAGCTTCACCGTCAATGAATGATCACCCGTGACCGTGCAATCACAGGCCAACGGCGAAAAACTCCGCTCCAGATGCATACGCAATTGCGCCAGATGAATCATTTTGCTCATTCCTGTAGCTGTTTCGAAGGATGCGATCCCGGCCTGAATACCGGCATCGCACCTTCACAGGCTAAGCACAGACGCACTGCGCCAACACACGAATTTGCACCTCCCTAATTAGTGCATTTGCACCTTATCGCTGTGCCTTGGGCCGCCACTCGCTGGAGAACAAACCACGTTCACGCGCCCAGACAATCGCCTCGCTGCGACTGTGAACGTCGAGTTTGGAATACACCGTCGACACATGATTGCGCACTGTATTGGGCGCCAGTTTCAACCGTGCAGCTATCTCCTTGTCGGCCAGGCCTTCACAGATAAGCCCCAGCACATCGCGCTCCCGGGCCGTCAGGTCGGTGAACGTGACGCTGGGCAACTTGGGCGAATTCACGCTCTTCACGTTGGCGAGTTTTTCGATCAGCGTATGGCTGAACCACGATGCGTCTTTCATCACCTCTTCGATCGCCGCCACCAACTCCAGCTCTGTGCGTTTACGATCGGTGATATCCATCAGCACCAGCAGGTAACAAGGGCTGTCCTGAATGTTCACGGTGTCGGCCGACACCGCGCAATCGATCAGTTCGGTGTCTTTTTTATGCACCCGAACATCGACACGATCCAGATTTCCGGTTTTCTCCAGTGCCGCGAATAGCCGTGTCCGTGCGCCCTTGTCGTGAATGAAATCGATCTCGGCGATGGTCTTGCCGAGCACTTCTTCACTCGGGAACCCGAGGGTGTCGAGGAACGCTTCATTGACGTCCATCACCCCCTGATTAGCAGCACTGCACACCAGGATTGGCACCGGCGTCAGGCGAAAGGCTTTGGCGAACCGCTCCTCACTCTGACGCAGGGCGACCTCGGCCTTGCGTCGAGGCTCCATGTCGACGAAGGAAAACAGCATGCACGCTTCGTCATTGAGCTCCAGGGGCTGGCCGGCGACGATCACCTGCTTGCTCCCGCCCTCGGGTAATTGCAGCTCGGCCTGCATTTGCGGGATGGTTGCCCCCTCGCGCAAACGCTGCTTGGCCAGGTCTTTATTTTCGGCGCCTTCGAGTACGTCCAACTCATACGTCGAACAACCGATCACCTGATCACGCGCATAGCCGGTCATTTCCAGAAACCCGGAATTGACCTTGATGTAGCGCAAATCACTGAGTCGGCAGATCACCGCGGGGGCCGGGTTGGCGTTGAAGGTCTTTTCAAAGCGCTGCTCGGCGCTGGCCCACTCGGTGACATCGTCCATGATCAGCACCCGCGACTCCGGGTCGCCCGCACTGTTGGTCAATACCATGCCGCGCACGCTGTGAACCCAGGTCCGTTCCGGGTCCCGCTCCGACCGAACTTCCACCACCACATCGCTAAACGTCTCACCACGTGCGACACGGTTAATCGGGTAGTTATCTACCGGGACCGGATGATTGTTGCGATAGCGTAAGGCGAAGCGTTTGGCGTACGCCTTGGCATTCGCGCCCAACTCGCTGATCTGCCCGACACCGTGCATGGCCAGCGCGGCGTCATTGGCCCAAAGGATCGTCTGGTCGAGCTCCAGCAATATCACGCCATCGGACAAGCCGGCGATGATCTGCTGCAACTGCCGGCGATTGGTTTCGGTGGTCAGGACGTCCTGGCTCATTGGATCTCCACACGTGCGCCGGCGCACTCACGCGCCGGCCTGTGAAGATGTCGACCGCAGGGGGTCGGGATAGTGCTAAGCCGTTCTGTAGGAGCTGCCGCAGGCTGCGATCTTTTGATCTGTGGCGTCATTTCGAACGCTAAAGATCAAAAGATCGCAGCCTGCGGCAGCTCCTACAGGGCTCTCGGTATTTGAGCTTCAGGCCGCCCGTTGACCGCCAGCAATCGCTGCCGACGCCGCCAGCATCGCCCGCAACAACACCGCACACCCGGCCGCCAAATCATCCGGCGCGGCGTTTTCGATTTCGTTGTGGCTGATGCCACCTTCACACGGCACGAAGATCATCCCGGCCGGGCCGAGTTCGGCGAGGAAGATCGCGTCGTGCCCTGCCCCGCTGACGATGTCCATGTGCGACAAGCCCAGACCTTGGGCGGCGCCGCGTACCGCTTCGACGCACACCTTGTCGAAATACAGCGGCGGGAAATCGGCAGTAGGCGTGAGTTCGAAGGTCAGTCCGTGTTCTTCGCAGGTGGTTTCGATGACCTCACGGACTTCGGCGATCATCGAGTCCAGACGCGCCGGTTCCAGATGACGGAAATCGAGGGTCATGCGCACTTCGCCGGGGATGACATTGCGTGAGCCGGGGTAGGCTTGCAGGCAACCCACGGTGCCGCAAGCGTGTGGTTGATGGCCGAGGGCGGCGCGGTTGACGGCGCCGACGATCACCGCGGCGCCGACCAGTGCGTCCTTGCGCAAATGCATCGGGGTCGGGCCGGCGTGGGCTTCGACACCGCGCAGTTTCAGGTCGAACCATTTCTGACCGAGGGCGCCCATTACCACGCCGATGGTTTTGTGTTCGTCTTCAAGGATCGGGCCTTGCTCGATGTGGGCCTCGAAATACGCGCCGACGGCGTGACCGCTGACCTTACGTGGACCTGCATAGCCGATGGCGTTCAGCGCTTCGCCGACGGTGACGCCATCGGCATCGACCTTGGCCAGGGTTTCTTCGAGGGTGAATTTTTCTGCGAACACGCCAGAGCCCATCATGCACGGGGCGAAGCGCGAGCCTTCTTCGTTGGTCCAGACCACCACTTCCAGCGGCGCTTCGGTTTCCACGCCGAGGTCATTGAGGGTGCGCAGTACTTCGACGCCAGCCAGCACGCCAAAACAGCCGTCGAACTTGCCGCCGGTGGGCTGGGTGTCGATGTGACTGCCGGTCATCACCGGAGGGAGGTTTGGGTTGCGGCCGGCGCGGCGGGCGAAAATGTTGCCGACGGCGTCGATGCTGACGGTGCAACCTGCCTCCTCGCACCACTTGACGAAGATGTCGCGGGCCTGGCGGTCGAGGTCGGTCAGGGCCAGGCGACAGACACCCCCCTTGACCGTGGCGCCGAGCTTGGCCAGTTCCATGAGCGACTGCCACAGACGGTCGCGATTGATGTGCTGATGGGTGGACTGCAGAACGTCTACAGCAGCGTTCATGATGATCTCCTCAGGCAGTTTTTATAGGTTTCTTCAGGTAATTCTTTGGTGCATTTGAGGCCGCCTTCGCGAGCAGGCTCGCTCCCACAGGGGGAATGCATTCCAAATGTGGGAGCGAGCCTGCTCGCGATGAGGCCATCCATCACACCGGCGATTTCGCGACTGATGGACTAGGCCGCATCGAGCACAACCCGTAATAAATCAGCCCGCCCAACGCCGAGCCGGTGAACCAGCCATAGCTGTAAAACCAGCTGAATGCATTGCTTCCCAGTGACAACAGCGTCAACACCACCGGCACGCCGAAGGCGATGAACCCGAACCAGTTCCACGCCGGATAGACGTCATCGCGATACAACCCGGCCAGGTCCAGTTGCTGTTTCTTGATCAGGAAATAGTCCACCACCATGATCCCGGCGATGGGTCCGAGCAGGCTGGAGTACCCCAGCAACCAGTTGGAATAAACCGTTTCCAGGCTCACGTCCGAGACAATCAGCCCGAGCTTTTTCAGCAGTTCATGGCCCATCAGCAACAGGCCCACCAACCCCGTCAGCAACACCGCTTTGGTGCGGTTGATCACCTTGGGCGCGATGTTCTGGAAATCGTTGGTGGGCGAAACAATGTTCGCCGCGGTGTTGGTGGACAGCGTGGCGATGATGATCAGCGCCATGGCCAATGCCACCCATACCGGGCTCTGGATATGACCGATCAGGCTAACCGGATCAGAGACGGTGACACCCACCAGTTTCACCGATGCGGCGGTCATGACGACGCCCAGGGAAGCGAACAGGAACATGGTCAGCGGCAAGCCGAAAACCTGCCCGAGGATCTGGTCTTTCTGGCTTTTGGCGTAGCGGCTGAAGTCGGGGATATTCAGGGACAAGGTGGCCCAGAACCCGACCATGGCAGTCAAACCGGCGGCAAAGTAGCTGACGACGCTGGCCCCTTCCGGTCGCTTGGCCGGAATCGCCAACAGTTCGGTCATCGATACGTTCGGCATGGCCCATACCAACAGCCCCACACCCACCAGCACCAGCAGCGGCGCCGAGAGCGTTTCCAGCCATTTGATCGACTCGGCGCCACGTAGCACCACCCACAAATTCAGCACCCAGAAGATCATGAACCCGATCACCTCACCGGTGCCACCGAGGGATTTCCAGCCTTCGAAAATCGACCCCAAAAACAAGTGAATGGCCAGGCCACCGAACATCGTCTGAATGCCGAACCAGCCGCACGCGACCAGCGCCCGAATCAAACAGGGCACGTTGGAACCGAGAATGCCGAACGACGAGCGCAACAACACCGGGAACGGAATGCCGTACTTGGTGCCGGCAAAAGCGTTCAGCGTCAGCGGGATCAACACGATGAGGTTGGCGAACAGTATTGCCAACAACGCTTCGCCCACACTCAGACCGAAATACGCCGTGAGCACCCCACCGAGGGTGTAGGTCGGCACGCAGATCGACATGCCGATCCACAGCGCGGTGATGTGCCATTTGTTCCAGGTTCGTTCGTGCACCTTGGTCGGTGCCATGTCGTGGTTGTAACGGGGACTGTCGAGGACGTCGCTGCCGGCTTCCAGCTCAAACAAGCCGTTGCGCTCGGTCACTTGCGATCTGATCTGTTGCATGGCCGCTCCACTGTTCTTTGAATTATTTTTTGCTCATCAGGGGCTAACTGGCATCAATAATCGTGCCGCGCACCCCGTTTGCGCATCGGGCAGTTCCATAAAACTTTGCAACCAACTGATGTTTATCAGTTTTATTGACATACCCAGTGAGTCCACGGTGACTTGCCTGTTCACTCAGGCTGAATGCCAGGCACGTCGTCCGAAAAGTCAGGACTCAATCGGGTGCATCAAATTTTTTTTGAATGTAGCGCATCAACCATAGACCTTTCTCAAGCGGCTGATTTCACATAGGAAATCTCGTCTATTTTTGGAACCTGTCAAGTGCGTCAAAATGGTGAGTGCTTGAACCATTTTGGTTATTTTCATCTTTAATCGTTATTAATCAGCAACTTATTTACGTTATAAGCTTATAAAAAATATTCTTGCTCATTCCTGAATCTCAGACTAGCGTCTATTCCTGACAGCGTTGACAGGAATACACCTGTTTGCGCCGGCTTCATATAAAACATTTAGAACCGGCACAAGTCGGTCATTGCCTGCGAGGAACTCGGAATGTCTCTGTTGATCCGTGGCGCCACCGTTATTACCCATGATGAAAGTTACCGTGCCGATGTCTATTGCGCTGACGGCGTGATCAAAGCCATCGGTGACAACTTGGATGTTGCGGCGGGCACCGAAGTGCTCGACGGCAGCGGCCAATACCTGATGCCCGGCGGCATCGACCCCCACACGCATATGCAACTGCCCTTCATGGGCACGGTGGCGAGCGAAGACTTTTTCAGTGGCACAGCGGCGGGACTGGCCGGTGGCACCACGTCGATCATCGACTTCGTGATTCCCAATCCGCAGCAATCGCTGATGGAGGCTTTTCACCAGTGGCGCGGCTGGGCCGAGAAGTCGGCCGCAGATTATGGTTTCCACGTCGCCATCACGTGGTGGAGTGAGCAGGTCCGCGAGGAAATGGCTGAGCTGGTCAGCCATCACGGGGTCAACAGCTTCAAGCATTTCATGGCCTACAAGAACGCGATCATGGCGGCCGACGACACCCTGGTGGCGAGTTTCGAGCGTTGCCTGGAGCTTGGCGCGGTACCGACCGTGCACGCAGAAAACGGCGAACTGGTTTATCACCTGCAGCGCAAGTTGATGGCCCAGGGCATGACGGGCCCTGAAGCGCATCCATTGTCGCGGCCATCGCAGGTGGAAGGCGAGGCTGCGAGCCGGGCGATCCGCATTGCCGAGACGTTGGGCACCCCGTTGTACCTGGTGCACGTCTCGACCAAGGAAGCCCTCGACGAAATCACCTACGCCCGCAGCAAGGGCCAACAAGTCTACGGCGAAGTACTGGCCGGGCATCTGCTGCTCGACGACAGTGTCTACCAACACCCGGACTGGCAGACCGCTGCCGGTTACGTGATGAGCCCGCCCTTCCGTCCTCGTGGCCATCAAGAAGCACTTTGGCACGGCCTGCAATCGGGCAACCTGCACACCACCGCCACTGACCATTGCTGCTTCTGCGCCGAGCAAAAAGCGGCGGGCCGTGACGACTTCAGCAAAATCCCCAACGGCACCGCCGGTATCGAAGACCGCATGGCCGTGCTCTGGGACGAAGGGGTGAACACCGGTCGCTTGTCGATGCAGCACTTCGTCGCGCTCACCTCCACCAACACCGCGAAGATCTTCAACCTCTACCCACGCAAGGGGGCGATTCGTGTCGGGGCCGATGCGGACCTGGTGCTGTGGGACCCGCTAGGAACGCGGACCATTTCGGCGCAAACCCACCACCAGCAGGTTGACTTCAACATCTTCGAAGGCAAGACCGTGCGCGGCGTGCCGAGCCATACCATCAGCCAGGGCCGAGTGGTGTGGGCCGATGGCGATCTGCGCGCCGAGCGTGGTGCCGGGCGGTATGTCGAGCGGCCGGCGTATCCGGCGGTGTTTGATTTGTTGAGTAAGCGGGCTGAGTTGAACAGGCCTACTGCGGTGAAACGCTGAGATCGAGGCCTGCGGCCTTCGCGAGCAGGCTCGCTCCCACATTTGAAATACCATCCCTGTAGGAGCTGCCGCAGGCTGCGATCTTTTGATCTTGATTGTAAAAAACAAAGTCAAAAGATCGCAGCCTGCGGCAGCTCCTACAGGGGGGCGTGAACGAACCAATGCCCATCAGAGGCAGCACCTCAATAACCGTGAGGCCAACACCGTGATCAAGACCCTGAACCATCTCCCGCATCCCCATGAGAGTGCCGCCACCCTCGCCGGCCATTTCACCGATCTGGCGCCGCCCCTCAACGAGCGGCAAGCGCACCTGGAAGCTTCGCGCTGCCTGTACTGCTACGACGCGCCGTGTGTGAATGCCTGTCCGAGCGAGATCGACATCCCGTCGTTCATCCGCAATATCCATCAGGACAACGTTCAGGGCGCCGCGCAGAAAATCCTTTCGGCGAACATCCTCGGCGGCAGTTGTGCCCGGGTCTGCCCGACGGAAATCCTCTGCCAGCAAGCCTGTGTGCGCAACAACGACCATGAGTGCGCCCCGGTGCTGATTGGCCTGTTGCAACGTTACGCGGTGGACAACGCGCATTTCAGCGAACACCCGTTCCAACGCGCCGCCGCAACCGGCAAGCGCATCGCCGTGGTCGGCGCAGGACCGGCGGGGTTGTCTTGCGCCCATCGCAGCGCCATGCACGGTCACGACGTGGTGATGTTCGAGGCGCGGGAAAAGGCCGGCGGCCTCAATGAATACGGGATTGCCAAGTACACACTGGTGGATGATTACGCGCAGAAGGAGCTGGAGTTTCTGCTGGAGATCGGTGGCATCGAAATCCGCCACGGCCAGAAACTCGGCGAGAACTTGACCCTCAGCGAACTGCATCAGCAATTTGATGCGGTGTTCCTCGGTATCGGCCTCAACGCCAGCAAACAACTGGGCCTGGCCCATGAAGACGCACCCGGCCTGCTCGCCGCCACCGACTACATCCGCGAACTGCGCCAGTCCGATGACCTTACGCAACTGCCGTTAGCCGACCATTGCATCGTCCTCGGCGCCGGCAACACGGCCATCGACATGGCCGTGCAGATGGCTCGCCTCGGTGCGCATGACGTCAATCTGGTGTACCGCCGCGGCGTCGAGGACATGGGCGCCACCGGGCACGAACAGGACATCGCCAAAGCCAATCAGGTGCGCTTGCTGACGTGGGCACAACCCGAAGAAGTGTTGCTCGACGATCAGGGCAACGTGCGCGGCATGCGCTTTGCCCGCACAACAATGGTCGAAGGTCGCTTGCAAACCACCGGGGAGACCTTCGAACTGGTCGCCGACGCCATCTTCAAAGCCATCGGCCAGGCCTTTGATAGCAGTGCCCTTGCCGATCCACTGGCCCGTGAGCTCAAGCGTCAGGGTGATCGAATCCTGGTAGACGAACACCTGCGCACCAGCATCCCCGGCGTGTATGCCGGCGGTGATTGCACCAGCCTCGATCAGGACCTCACCGTGCAAGCCGTGCAGCACGGCAAGCGGGCCGCCGAAGCCATCAACGTTCAACTCATGCTCAACGTGGAGGCTGCGTAAATGGCCGATCTCTCGATTGTCTTCGCCGGTATCAAAGCCCCCAACCCGTTCTGGCTGGCCTCTGCGCCGCCCACCGACAAAGCCTACAACGTGGTCCGCGCCTTCGAGGCAGGCTGGGGCGGCGTGGTCTGGAAAACCCTGGGTGAAGACCCGGCGGCGGTTAACGTCTCGTCGCGCTACTCAGCGCACTTCGGCGCCAACCGTGAGGTGATGGGCTTCAACAACATCGAGCTGATCACCGACCGCTCGCTGGAGATCAACCTGCGGGAAATCACCCAGGTCAAGAAGGACTGGCCAGACCGGGCACTGATCGTGTCACTGATGGTGCCCTGCGTTGAAGAATCGTGGAAACACATCCTGCCGCTGGTGGAAGCCACCGGCGCCGACGGTATCGAGTTGAACTTCGGCTGCCCTCATGGCATGCCGGAACGCGGCATGGGCGCAGCGGTCGGCCAGGTGCCGGAGTACGTCGAGCAAGTCACGCGCTGGTGCAAGACGTATTGCTCGTTGCCGGTGATCGTCAAGCTCACACCGAACATTACCGACATCCGCGTCGCTGCCCGCGCGGCCCATCGTGGCGGGGCTGACGCGGTGTCGCTGATCAACACCATCAACTCGATCACCAGCGTCAACCTGGAACGCATGGTTGCCAATCCCGCCGTCGGCAGCCAGAGCACCCATGGCGGTTATTGCGGCTCGGCAGTGAAGCCGATTGCGCTGAACATGGTCGCCGAAATCGCCCGCGACCCGCAGACCCAAGGGTTGCCGATCTCCGGCATTGGCGGCATCGGCAGCTGGCGCGACGCAGCGGAGTTTATTGCGCTGGGCAGCGGCTCGGTGCAAGTGTGCACGGCAGCCATGCTGCACGGATTCCGGATCGTAGAGGAGATGAAGGACGGTTTGTCACGCTGGATGGACAGTCAAGGCTACGCCAGCGTGTCGGATTTTGCCGGGCGCGCGGTGGGGAATACCACTGACTGGAAGTACCTGGACATCAACTACCAGGTGATTGCGAAGATTGATCAGCAAGCGTGCATCGGTTGCGGGCGCTGCCATATCGCCTGCGAAGACACCGCGCACCAGGCGATTGCCAGCCTGAAGCAGGCGGACGGGACGCATAAATATGAAGTGATTGACGATGAGTGCGTGGGGTGCAATTTGTGCCAGATCACCTGCCCGGTGCAGGATTGTATCGAGATGGTGCCGATCGAGAACGGCAAGCCGTTTCTGGACTGGAACCATGATCCGAGGAATCCGTATCACGTTGCTGTTTGATTGTTGAAGATCAAGAGATCGCAGCCTCGTTTCACTCGACAGCTCCTACAGGAGAACGCATTTTTCTGTAGGAGCTGTCGAGTGAAACGAGGCTGCGATCTCTTGATTCAAGGCTCCAACCCAATCCCCCGCAAAATCACACTCGTCACCGTCTGCACCGCCCGCTCAAACTGCATGTCTGACAACGGCTGATGATCATTCAGAATATTCACCTGATGATCAAAGTCGGCGTAATGCTGGGTTGACGCCCAGATCATGTACAGCAGGCTCGAAGGTTCCACCGGCAGGATGCGTTTGTCGTCCACCCACTGGCGAATTTTCGCTTCTTTCATCTTGGCCCAGTCGTACAGGCTCGCGTCGAGTTTCTCGCCGAGGGTCGGCGCACCGTGAATGATCTCGTTGGCCCAGACTTTCGAGCCATAAGGCCGGCTGCGGGAATGGTTCATCTTGGCGCGGATGTAGCTGCTGAGCACCACGCGCGGGTCGTCGAACATCTCGAAGCACAGAGCATCCTGCTTCCACACCTCCAGCAGGTCGAACAGCACCGCGCTGTACAACTCACTCTTGGTGCTGAAGTAGTAATGCAGATTGGAGCGCGGCAGTTGCACTTCGGCGGCGATGTCCGCCATGGCGGTGCTGCCGAAGCCTTTTTCGGCGAAAACCTTCTCGGCCCCCAGCAGAATTTTCTCGACGTTACTGCGACGAATCTCGATCTTGTGATTGCCCATGAGGGCTCCCTGACAACAGCATGGGTCAAGACTAACATCCGCTCTACATCGCGGCGACAGGGGAAAACGAAACTTCGTACACCCCGCCTCGCACAGGTAAACTGACCCCCCTTCGACTCCGCCTCAGAGGTATTCCACGATGCAGTTCAAAAGAACCCTGACCGCTGCCGCCCTGCTGGGCTCGCTTCTCGCCGCATCGTCGGTGTTTGCCCATGCCCATCTGAAAAAGCAGACGCCGGCCGCCGACAGCACCGTGAGCTCGCCGTCGGAGCTGCGCCTGGTGTTTTCCGAAGGCGTTGAATCAACCTTCAGCAAAGTCACGATCAGCAAGGACGGTGCCGATGTACCGGTGAAAAGCCTGACCACCGAAGGCAGCGACAAGAAAACCCTGATCGTCACCCCAGCCGCCCCTTTGGCAGCAGGTGCCTACAAAGTCGAATGGCACGCCGTATCGGTCGACACCCACAAAAGCGAAGGCGCCTACAGCTTCAAGGTTGGCCAATAATTCATGACAAGTGCGATGGTGCTGTGCCGCTTCCTGCATTTCACCGTGGTGCTGATGCTGTTCGGGGCCTGCCTGTTCAGGCCTCTGCTGCTGGGCCGTGAGGCGGTGCTTGATCAACCGCTGGCCCGTGTCACCCGATGGCTCGCCTCGGTGGCGTTGGTCAGCGGCGTCTGTTGGTTGCTGCTGATCACCGCCAGCATGGCGGGAACCTGGAGCGCAGCATTCGAGCCGTCGACTCTGGGTCTGGTGCTGGATAAAACGTTTTTCGGTCAGGTTTGGCGCTGGCACCTGCTGATCAATGCGTTATTGGTGGTGCTGGTGCTGACGCCATTGCGTTCGAACTTCCCGCTACGCATCGGCCTCACCAGCCTTTTGTTGGCGACCCTTGCCCCTGTCGGCCACGGGGCGATGCTTGATGGTCTCAGCGGCCAATTGCTGATCCTCAATCAAATCATTCACTTGATCTGCGTCGGCGCCTGGCTTGGCGGGCTGATGCTGTTGGTGATGATCCTGCGTCAACCTGCCGGCCATGCCGTCGGCGACATCCTGCGGCGATTCAGCGGTGTCGGGTTCGCCTTGGTCGCCGGGTTGGTCGTGACCGGCCTGATCAATGTGCGGGTGCTCACCGGGGCTTTTTGGCCGACGCCATTGCTGGCCGGGTTCGCGTTGATTCTGCTGATCAAGGTGTCACTGGTCGGCGTGATGCTGGGCTTGGCGCTGTTCAATCGACTGCGGATCAAAGACTGCGAACAACGCCTGACGAACTTGCGCGCCAGCGTGGTGCTGGAGTGGTTTCTGGGGATGGGCGCTGTGGCAGCGGTTTCGTTGCTGGGGACCATGCCACCCATGATTGCAGGCTGAACGTAAAACCCGTGTAGGAGCGAGCTTGCTCGCGATGGACGTTAACGATAACGCGTGCTTTCTGAATAAACGCGTGGCTCTTGAGTCCATCGCGAGCAAGCTCGCTCCTACAGGAGTCATCGTACAACTTCTGATTGACAACCCCTGAAAGCCTCGCAAATAATCGCCCCCTAAGTTGTACGACGACGTATGACAAATATAAAAACAAAAAGTAACAAGGGAGCGTCACCGTGAGCAAGCTCGTCCGCCATTCCGTTTGCACCCCTCGCCCGACCTTCGCACGTCGCCATACCCTGAGCCTGATCGGTTGCAGCGGCCTGGTGCTCGCCCTGCCGATGACCAGTCATGCCGAAGGGTTCACCGATGATGCGAAAGCGACGTTGAACCTGCGTAATGCCTACTTCAACCGCAACTTCACCAACCCGGCGTACCCACAGGGCAAGGCCGAAGAGTGGACTCAAAACTTCATTCTCGATGCCAAGTCCGGCTTCACCCAGGGCTTCGTCGGTTTCGGCGTCGATGTGCTGGGGCTGTTCTCGCAGAAACTCGACGGCGGTAAAGGCACGGGTGGTACACAGTTGTTGCCGATCGACAGCGACGGCCGTCCCGCCGATAACTTCGGCCGGCTCGGTGTGGCGCTGAAAGGCAAAATCTCGAAAACCGAAGTCAAGGTCGGCGAATGGATGCCGGTGCTGCCGATCCTGCGCTCGGATGACGGTCGCTCCCTGCCGCAAACCTTCCGTGGCGGTCAGGTGACGTCCACCGAGATCAGCGGCCTGACGCTCTACGGCGGCCAGTTCCAGCAGAACAGCCCACGCAATGATGCAAGCATGGAAGACATGTCCATGAACGGCAAAGCGACGTTCACCTCGGACCGTTTCAACTTCGGCGGTGGCGAGTACACCTTCAATGACAAGCACACCCAGGTCGGCGTCTGGTACTCGGAGCTCAGCGACATTTACCAGCAGCAGTATTACAACCTCAACCACAGCCAACCGCTCGGCGACTGGACGTTAGGGGCCAACCTCGGCTTCTTCAATGGCAAGGAAAACGGCAGCGCGCTGGCCGGCGACCTCGACAACAAAACCACCTTCGCCATGCTCTCGGCCAAATACGGCGGCAGCACCTTCTATGTCGGCCTGCAAAAACTCACCGGCGACAGTGTCTGGATGCGCGTCAACGGCACCAGCGGCGGCACCCTGGCCAACGACAGCTACAACAGCAGTTATGACAATGCCCGGGAGAAATCCTGGCAGCTGCGCCACGACTACAACTTCGTCGCGCTCGGCATTCCCGGTCTGACGATGATGAACCGCTACATCAGCGGCGATAACGTGCACACCGGGGCGATCACCGATGGCAAGGAATGGGGCCGCGAATCGGAACTGGCTTACACCGTGCAGAGCGGCGCGCTGAAAAACCTCAACGTCAAATGGCGCAACTCGAGTATCCGCAAAGACTTCAGCAGCAACGAGTTCGACGAAAACCGCGTCTTCATCAGCTACCCGATTTCGTTGCTGTAAGACGGGCTGACACGGCCCCCCTGTAGGAGCGAGCTTGCTCGCGATGGACTTAAGAGCCGCGCATTTATTCAGAAAACACGCGTTATCGTTAACGTCCATCGCGAGCAAGCTCGCTCCTACAAGGGAGAGGGATAACCCTCCGTCATTTTCAGCCAAAGTCGCGTTGACAAGACCCGGAACGCCTAACGATACTCCAACTCAGTCGTACGACAACCTACAACAAATCCAACAACAATAACTGCGCGCCCAGGACTTCCATGACCTCCACTTCTAACGCCCCTTTCAATCGCCTGCTGCTGACCGGCGCCGCCGGTGGCCTCGGTAAAGTGCTGCGCGAAAGCCTGCGCCCTTACGCCAATGTGATTCGCCTGTCGGACATCGCCGACGTCGCGCCGGCCATCGATGACCGTGAAGAAGTGGTGCGCTGCGACCTTTCCGACAAGCAAGCCGTGGATCAACTGGTCGAAGGCGTGGACGCGATCCTGCACTTCGGTGGTGTGTCGGTGGAGCGTTCCTTCGAAGAGATTCTCGGCGCCAACATCTGCGGCGTCTTCCACATCTATGAAGCCGCACGCCGTCATGGCGTGAAGCGCGTCGTTTTCGCCAGCTCCAATCACGTGATCGGTTTCTATAAGCAAGACGAAGTGATCGATGCCCACTCCCCGCGCCGTCCGGACAGCTATTACGGTTTGTCCAAATCCTACGGCGAAGACATGGCCACGTTCTACTTCGATCGCTATGGCATCGAGACCGTCAGCATCCGCATCGGCTCAGCGTTCCCGGAACCGCAAAATCGCCGGATGATGAGCACCTGGCTGAGTTTCGGTGACCTGACTCGATTGATTGAACGTGCGCTGTATGCTCCAGGCGTCGGCCACACCGTGGTGTACGGCATGTCCGATAACAACAACGTCTGGTGGGACAATCATCTGGCAACCCGCCTCGGTTATGCGCCACAGGATAGCTCCGACGTGTTTCGTGAAAAGGTCGAAGCGCTGCCACTGCCGTCTGCCGATGATCCGATCCGGGTCTACCAGGGTGGGGCTTTTTGCGTGGCCGGCCCGTTCGGCGACTGAACCAACATCCCAGCGATAAAAACCAGGGGACACTGTTGCCATGCAAGCCGAATTGATTGTCGATGCCCGTAACGCGGTCGGTGAATGCCCGGTCTGGGTGCCCGAGGAAAACGCCCTGTACTGGGTTGACATTCCTGCCGGAGGGTTACAGCGCTGGCGTGCCGAAACCGGCCATGTCGACACCTGGACGGCCCCGGAAATGCTCGCCTGCATTACCCGCAGCAGCGCAGGTGGCTGGATGGCCGGGATGGAAAGCGGCTTCTTTCATCTGCGTCCGCATGATGACGGCAGCCTCGACAGCGACCTGCAGGCCCACGTCGAACACGCCCGCACCGACATGCGCCTGAACGATGGCCGCTGCGATCGTCAGGGGCGTTTTTGGGCCGGCAGCATGGTGCTGAACATGAACGCTAACGTCGCCAACGGCAGGCTTTATCGCTACAGCGCCGGCCAGCGCGGACCGCTCGATGCGCAACTGGACGGGTTCATGGTGCCCAATGGCCTGGGCTTCAGTCCGGACGGAAAAACGATGTACCTGTCGGACTCTCATCCCTTGAGCCAACAGATCTGGGCCTTCGATTACGACATCGACAGCGGCACACCGTCGAACCGTCGGGTGTTTGTCGACATGAATCACTTCAGCGGACGCCCCGACGGCGCCGCCGTCGATGCCGACGGTTGCTACTGGATCTGTGCCAACGATGCCGGGCTGATTCACCGTTTTACCCCCGACGGTCGACTGGACCGTTCCCTGACCGTGCCCGTCAAAAAACCGAGCATGTGTGCCTTTGGTGGCGGTCGACTGGACACGCTGTTCGTGACCTCGATCCGTCCCGGCGACGATCATGACGAACAATCACTGGCCGGTGGCGTGTTCGCCCTTGATCCCGGCGTCAAGGGTTTGCCTGAACCTCAGTTCAAAGAATAAAAGACACCAAGGTTCCCATGTAGCAGCTGCCGAGCACCGCGAGGCTGCGTCTGCAGTCTGCCTGAGGGAACTCGGTTGCGGGGTTTGCGACGGCTGCGCCGCCGAACGCTGCCTCGCGGTGCTCGACAGCTGCTACAAGGATCAGCGGTGTTCTCACATCAGAGCTCAATTGAAATGACGCCAACACTCCTCGAACTCGAAGACGACTTCACCCTCCTCACTCTCGCCCCCGAGGGCCCAGGTAGCAGCTGCCGAGCACCGCGAGGCTGCGTCTGCAATCTGCCTGAAGGAACTCGGCTGCGGGGGTTGCGACGGCTGTGCCGCCGAACGCTGCCTCGCGGTGCTCGACAGCTGCTACGAGGATCAGCGGTGTTCTCACATCAGAGCTCAATTGACATGACGCCAACACTCCTCGAACTCGAAGACGACTTCACCCTCCTCACTCTCGCCCCCGACACCGGCGCGAGCATCGTCAACTGGACCGTTCGCAACACGGGCCAGCCGCTGTTGCGCCACAGCGACGCCCACGCCCTGAACACCGGGCTGCCCGGGAAACTCGCGTGCTATCCCTTGGCGCCCTGGTCAAACCGGATTGCCGAAGGTGGTTTCGACTGCCCCGATGGCTGGCTGGCACTGACACCCAACAGCCTCACCGATCCCCTGCCGATTCATGGCAGCGCCTGGCAACAGCCGTGGCAGGTGATTTCCCGGGCACGCAATGAAGTCGTCCTGCAACTCGACAGCACCACACCCTTCGCCTACCGCGCCCGCCAACGTTTCCATCTGAGCGAAGGCAAGCTGAGCATCGATTTGCACGTTACCCACCTGGACGAACGGGCTGCCTGGCATGGGCTGGGGTTGCATCCTTACTTTCCGCGCACCGCCCGTACGCAGTTGCAGGCGCCGGCTCGACACGTCTGGTTATGCGATGCCGCAAAACTTCCGACACACCTCAGTTCGTTACCCGCCGAGTGGGATTTCCAGCCATTGAAGGGATTGCCCGACACGCTGGTCGACAACGGTTTCTGCGAATGGGACGGCCATTGCCTGATCCAGCAACCCGACCTCGGTTATGAACTGGACTGTCAGGTCACCGGTTGCGACTACTACCTGCTGTATTGCCCGGTGGACCTGGCCTTTTTCTGTATCGAACCGGTGAGTCATCCGGTCAATGCGCACCATCTACCGGGTCGACCGGGGTTACGGTTACTGGACCAGGGGCAATCCGCCGAGTTGGGTTTCAGCCTGCACTATCGCGCACTTGACTACGCCAGCATCTGACTCAGTACCGCACGCAACTTGCCGGGTTTCACCGGTTTGTTCAGCAGCGGTGCTTCGAGCCGTTGCAACGACCGCCGACACTGATCAGTGCGGTCGGCGGTGATGATGACCGCTGGAATCGTCTGGTTGAAATGCTCGCGTAAATGCCTGACCACCTCACAGCCCACCACCCCGTGGTCGAGGTGATAGTCCGCCAGAATCAGTTCCGGTGCCTGGCCCTGTAACGCGGCCAGCGCTGAGACCTCATCGGTGGCGGTGACCACTTCGCAGCCCCACTGCCCGAGCAACGCGCGCATGCTTTCGAGGATGCTCACCTCGTTGTCCAGCACCAGCAAACGCCGGCCTGGCAATGGGTTGCCCATCCCGGGCTGCGGTGTTGCCAGACTGATGGGCAGCGGTATCTCATGGGATATCGGCACGTCGATGCTGAACATCGAACCGCGCCCCGGCAGCGAATGAACCTGAATCCGGTAGTCGAGAATTTTCGCGATCCGTTCAACGATCGCCAGCCCCAGCCCCACGCCTTTGCGGTCGGCGGCGCGTCCGACGTCCAGTTGGTTGAACTCGAGAAAAATCGAGTCGAGCCGATCGGCCGCAATTCCGCGCCCGGTGTCCCAGACCTCGATTCGCAACACGTCGTCCCTGCGTCTGGCCCCCAGCAGAATGCTGCCCTGATCGGTGTAGCGGCAGGCGTTACTGAGGAAGTTGCGCAGGATGCGGGTCATCAAACGCAAGTCGGTATGAACGGCGTAGTCGCCGATGCGCGACCGCAGGTTCAACCCGGCCGCTTGCGCCACTGACTGGAACTCCGAAACCAACGGCCCGAGCAATTCGTCGAGCCGGTACAGGGCGATGTCTGGTTTCACCGCCGCCTGATCGAGCCGGGAAATGTCCAGCAGATCCGTGAGCAAATCTTCCGCCCCTTCCAGGGCCTGGTGCGTGCGCTCCACCAGCACCTGCTCGACGTCGGGCAGCGCGCGCTCGCGCAAGGTCGAGATCAGCAACCGCGCGGCATTGAGCGGTTGCAGCAGGTCGTGGCTGGCGGCCGCGAGGTATTTGTCTTTGCTGCGGTTGGCGGCCTGGGCGGCGTCACGGGCATCGCGCAGCGCCTGCTCGATCTGCTCTCGCTGGGTGATCTGCTGTTGCAGGTTGCGGTTGGCTTCCAGCAACTCGTCGGTACGCGCAGTGACCCGTTGTTCCAACTCGTCATTGAGTTGTTGCAGGCGTTGCTGGGCCAGTTTTCGTTCGGTGATGTCGGCAACGAAGCCCTCCACCAGACCTTCCTGATCGGGTTTAAGCAGCAGGTTCATCAGCACGTCGAGGCTGCTGCCATCCTTGCGGCGCAACTGGGTTTCATAGCCGTGCAGACTGCGTTGGGTTTTCAGGATTTCGCCAATGTTTTCCAGTTCTTTGGCACCGCCGACAAACAGGTTGCTCGCCAGGTCGGCCAGGGAGAACAGCACCTCTTGCGGATCCTGATAGCCGAGCATCCGCGCCAACGCCGGGTTGGCGGCGCGCATGCCTTCGAGCAGGCTGGCCTGGAAGATCCCGTGCACCGCATTTTCGAACAGCCATTTGTAGCGATTGCGCTCGGCTTCCAGTTCGTCAAGGCGCGCGGCCAGTTCCGGGTAATGGCTCTTGCGCGCCGAGTGGCTGCCTAACCCCAGTAACCCGGCCAGCGCCCGTTGCTGTTCGTCAGAGGGCTTCGCCATAGACGACCTCGACATCACGCTGACTGGACTCGCGCGGGTTGGTCAGGATGCACGGATCGTGCATGGCGTGTTGCGACAGGAATGGGATGTCTGCCGTGCTGACCCCGTGTAAACCGAGGGTTTCATGGAAGCCGATGGCACGTTTGAGGGCGATCAGGTGTTCGACCAGGCGCCCGCATATCTGCCGGTGATTGAGGCCCCGGCAATCAATACCGAAGGTCTCGGCGATCACCTTGAAACGGTCCGGTGCCGACGTGTAATTGAATGCGACGACGTGTTCCACCAGCACCGCGTTGCACAAGCCGTGGGGCAAATCCAGAAAGCCGCCCAGGCTGTGGGACATGGCGTGCACCGCGCCCAGGATCGCATTGGAAAACGCCAGCCCGGCCTGCATGCTGCCCAGCATGATCTTTTCGCGCAGGGCGATGTCCGTCGGGTTGGCGATCATTTGCACCAGGTTGCCGTTGATCAACCGCATCGCCTCCAGTGCATGGGGGTCGGTCAGCGGCCCGTGACCGGTCGAGACGAACGCTTCGATGGCATGGACCAGCGCGTCGATGCCGGTACAGGCCGACAGGAACGGGTCCATGCTCAGGGTGGTTTCCGGGTCGATCAGCGACACGTCCGGCACGACTGCCTTGCTGACGATGGAGAACTTCATCCGTTCTTGCTGGTTGGAAATGATCACGAATTGCGAGACATCCGCCGATGTGCCGGCGGTGGTTGGAATCAGGATCAGCGGCGGGCTTGGGACGCGGATGGTGTCCACACCCTCGAATTCAAGGATGTTGCGTCCGTGGGCGACGACAATGCCGATGCCTTTGCCGCAATCCATCGGGCTGCCACCGCCGACCGCCACGATGACATCGCAGTGGTTTTCCCGGTACAGCTCGGCGCCGAGCATGACTTCCTCGACCCGCGGGTTGGGTGAAACGTCGCTGTATAAAAAGTAATCGATGCCCTGCGCTTGCAGGCTGGCCTCGACATCGGCGACCCAACCGGCGGCAATCACCCCGGGATCGCTGACCACAAGCACCTTACGCGCACCAAAGGTCTTGGCGTAATTGCCGACATTGTGCCGGCATCCGGCACCAAAGATGATTTCAGGTGAAACGAATTTACGCAGCTGGCTGAGACTCTGGCTCATTGGAAAGCCTGTTTTTTATTGTTTTGAAAGGTAGATCCCACACTAAAGCATCCGGCTGCGAATGCAATCAGACCAAAGGACAGAGCAGCTCCCCCCCCTGTAGGAGCGAGCTTGCTCGCGATGGTCGTCAACGAAAACGCTGGGAACCTGACACCCCGCGGCGTTCTCGGGTTCTTCGCGAGCAAGCTCGCTCCTACAAGGGATTTGTGTCGGGTGATTCATCCGCGGTAGATCAGTCGCGAGGCCTTTTCATTGCGCAACGTCAGGTGCTCCATGCCCTGCCCCGGCGCATTGGCTTCCTCGCGGGCCTTGAGGATCACGCCGTGATGCGGTGACTTGCTGCACACCGGGTCGGCATGGCTGGCATCGCCGGTCAGCATAAACGCCTGACAGCGGCAGCCGCCGAGATCCTTGTGCTTTTCATCGCAGGAGCGGCACGGCTCTTTCATCCAGTCATCACCGCGAAAACGATTGAAACCGAAGGAATCGGTCCAGATGTGTTCGATGCTGTGCTCGCGCACATTGGGAAACTCGACCGGCAACTGTCGGGCGCTGTGGCAAGGCAACGCGGTGCCGTCCGGGGTGATGTCGAGAAACAGATTGGCCCAGCCGTTCATGCAGGTCTTGGGGCGCTCCTCGTAGTAATCCGGGGTGACGAAGATCAGCTTGCATGGATGGCCCTGCGCCTCCAGACGTTGTCGATATTCGTTGGTGATGCGCTCGGCGCGCTGCAATTGCTCACGGGTGGGCAATAGGCCGACGCGGTTGAGCTCCGCCCAGCCGTAAAACTGGCACGTCGCCAATTCGACGAAATCCGCTTCCAGCTCCAGGCAAAGCTCAATGATTTGTGCAATCTGATCGATGTTGTGCCGGTGGGTGACGAAGTTGAGCACCATCGGATAGCCCTGGGCCTTCACGGCGCGGGCCATCGCGAGTTTTTGCGCGAAGGCTTTGCGCGAGCCGGCGAGCATGTTGTTCACCGCTTCGTCTGCCGCTTGAAAGCTGATCTGGATGTGGTCCAGTCCGGCGACCTTGAAGTCGCGCACTTTCTGCTCGGTCAGGCCGATCCCCGAGGTGATGAGGTTGGTGTAGTAACCCATGTCCCGCGCCGCTTTGATCAACTCGGCCAGATCCGGTCGAACCAACGGTTCGCCACCGGAAAACCCCAGTTGCGCGGCGCCCATTTCTCGCGCCTCGCGAAAGACGCGAATCCACTCTTCGGTGCTCAGCTCTTCGCCTGACGTGGCGAAATCCAGTGGATTGGAGCAGTACGGACATTGCAGCGGACAGCGGTACGTCAGCTCTGCCAACAACCACAAAGGTGGACCGGGGCGCTGATCAATCGGGCTCACAGGGCGATCCCCCGGTGCCAGACGTTGTGGGCGGTGACGGTGTGATAAGGCGGGCGGTTCAGCTCGTAAGCCATGCTCATGGCATCGAGCATGCTCCAGAGAACGTCGAGTTTGAATTGCAGAATCTCCAGCATCCGCTGTTGGCCTTCGGCGGTGACGTAGTGCGCCAACGTAATGCGCAAACCGTGCTCGACATCCCGCCGCGCCTGCCCCAGGCGCGTACGGAAATAGTCGTAACCGGCGACGTCGATCCACGGATAGTGAGTCGGCCAGGCGTCGAGGCGGGATTGATGGATCTGCGGAGCAAACAGCTCGGTGAGTGAACTGCTGGCAGCTTCCTGCCAACAGGCACGACGCGCGAAATTGACGTAGGCATCCACGGCGAAACGCACACCGGGGAGCACCCGTTCCTGGGAGAGTAGGTGCTCGCGTTCTAGCCCCACCGCTTCCCCCAGACGCAGCCAGGCCTCGATGCCACCTTCGCTGCCGGGCGCGCCGTCATGGTCGAGGATGCGTTGCAGCCATTCACGGCGCACGTCGCGGTCCGGGCAGTTGGCCAGAATCGCGGCATCCTTGAGCGGGATGTTGACCTGATAGTAGAAGCGATTGGCGACCCAGCCCTGAATCTGCTCGCGGGTTGCGCGCCCGGCGTACATGGCTTGGTGGAACGGATGATGTATGTGGTAGTAGGCGCCTTTGGCACGCAGGGCGGCTTCGAATTCGGTGGGGGACATCGGGGTGTCAGTCATTGCGGTTCTCCGGGGAACAACCGTTGGGTGCTGTGGTGTCTGGTCTGGCCTCTTCGCGAGCAAGCCCGCTCCCACATTGGTTCTCTGTTGTTTACACATTTTGTGTCCAATGAAGATCCAGTGTGGGAGCGGGCTTGCTCGCGAAAGGACCATCCGCTACAGCTCAATACTCATGCCGTCATAAGCCACTTCCACCCCACGCCGCTCCAGTAACGCCCGCTCCGCCGAGTCTTCATCCAGGATCGGGTTGGTGTTGTTGATGTGGATCAGCACCTTGCGCTGGCGGGTGAAACCCTCCAGCACCTCAAGCATGCCGCCGGGACCGCTCTGTGCCAGATGGCCCATTTCACTGCCCAGACTGTGGCCGACTTCACACACGCGCATCTCGTCATCGCGCCATAACGTGCCGTCCAGCAACAGGCAATCGGCGCGTTGCATCCAGCCCAACACGTCGTCATCGACCTGCCCCAGGCCAGGCGCATAGAACAGTGATGTACCGCTACGGAGGTCTTCGACAAACAGGCCGATCGTGTCGCCGGGTTGCGGATTGCCGCGATTAGGCGAGTACGGCGCTGCGTTGCTGACCAGGGGAATCGCCCGAAACTGCAGGTGTTCGCAGGCCGCGATGCTGAACGGCTCGAGGTCGAGGCCGATGGGTTGCCACTGCAAGCCGCCGTTCCAGTGCTTGAGCATGGTGAACAATGGAAAGCCACTGCTCAGGTCCTCATGCACCCGCTCGGTGCACCAGACGTGATGCGGGCAACCTTCGCGCAGGCTCAACAGGCCGGTGCAATGGTCGATCTGGCTGTCCACCAGGACCACGCCGGCAATCGCGGTATCGCGCAATCGACGGGCCGGTTGCAGCGTTGGGAAATTCTCAAGTTGCGCGCGGATGTCCGGTGACGCATTGCACAGCACCCACTCCACACCGTTGTCGCTCAGGGCAATGGACGATTGCGTGCGAGGGTGCGCCCGCAAGCTGCCGTTGCGCACACCGGTGCACTGGCGGCAGTTGCAGTTCCATTGCGGAAAACCACCGCCAGCGGCGGAACCGAGAACGCGGATATGCATGGGCGATGCTCCAGAAGGCAGGCCCGGCCAACGCAACGGTCGGCCGGGTGAACAATCAGCGGTTGGCGAAATACATCGTCACTTCGAAGCCAATGCGCAGGTCGGTGAACGCGGGTTTATTCCACATGGGTCAATCCTCTTCTTGTGCCGGGTAATTCCGGTAAAGCCATTAATGCACGGGGTGCCAGGCAATCGAATGCTACTTTCGAAGGAGATGGCGGCGTGCGTTGGTAGGGGGTGTCACACGATCTTCAGTGCACCTAAAACCAAAAATGTAGGAGCGAGCTTGCTCGCGAAGGACGTGAGGGCACCGCGTACATCCAGGCGGTACACGTCATCGTTGACGTCCATCGCGAGCAAGCTCGCTCCTACAGGGTTAGTGGTGTGTTTGAGGGGTTAGAAGAACCCCATCGGATTGATGTCGTAGCTCACCAGCAGGTTTTTGGTCTGCTGGTAGTGGTCGAGCATCATCTTGTGGTTTTCACGACCGACACCGGATTTCTTGTAGCCACCAAACGCAGCATGGGCCGGGTACAGGTGGTAGCAGTTGGTCCAGACACGTCCCGCCTTGATCGCCCGACCCATGCGGTACGCACGGTTGATGTCGCGGGTCCACAGGCCGGCGCCGAGGCCGAACTCACTGTCGTTGGCGATGGCCAAGGCTTCGGCTTCGTCCTTGAAGGTGGTGACACCCACCACCGGGCCGAAGATTTCTTCCTGGAACACGCGCATTTTGTTGTGGCCCTTGAGCAGCGTCGGCTGGATGTAATAGCCGCTGGACAAGTCGCCTTCAAGGCGTTCGGCCGCGCCGCCGGTGAGCAACTCGGCGCCCTCCTCCTGAGCGATTTTCAGGTACGAGAGGATCTTGTCGTATTGCTGCTCCGAGGCCTGGGCGCCGACCATCGTCTCGGTGTCCAGCGGATTGCCGCGCTTGATCTTGACGATCTTCTTCATGACTTCGGCCATGAACGGCTCGTAGATCGACTCCTGAACCAGTGCCCGTGACGGACAGGTGCAGACTTCGCCCTGGTTGAAGAAGGCCAACACCAGCCCTTCGGCCGCTTTCTCGATGAACTGCGGCTCGGCGCTCATGATGTCTTCGAAGAAGATGTTCGGCGACTTGCCGCCCAGCTCCACGGTGCTTGGAATGATGTTCTCGGCAGCACAATGCATGATGTGCGCGCCGACCGGGGTGGAACCGGTGAAGGCGATCTTCGCAATGCGCTTGCTGGTGGCCAGCGCCTCACCGGCTTCGCGACCAAAGCCTTGAACGATGTTCAACACCCCGGCCGGCAGCAAGTCGGCAATCAATTCGGCGAACACCATGATCGACAGCGGCGTCTGCTCGGCGGGCTTGAGCACCACGCAGTTGCCTGCAGCGAGGGCCGGGGCGAGTTTCCAGGCAGCCATCAGCAGCGGGAAGTTCCACGGAATGATCTGCCCGACCACGCCCAGCGGCTCGTGAAAGTGGTAGGCGGTGGTCAGTTCGTTGATCTCGGCGGCGCCACCTTCCTGAGCGCGGATGCAACCGGCGAAGTAACGGAAATGGTCGGCGGCCAGCGGCACATCGGCGTTCAGGGTTTCGCGCACGGCTTTGCCGTTGTCCCAGGTTTCGGTGACCGCGAGGATTTCCAGATTCTGTTCGATACGGTCGGCGATTTTCAGCAGCACCAGGGAGCGGTCCTGGGCCGAGGTCTTGCCCCAGGCATCGGCGGCGGCATGGGCAGCGTCGAGTGCTTTGTCGATGTCGGCAGCGCTGGAGCGCGGGAATTCAGCAATCACGTCGCCGGTGACCGGCGACGTGTTGGTGAAGTACTGGCCATTGACCGGCGCGACGAATTCGCCGCCGATGAAATTGCCGTAGCGCGCTTTGAACGAAACGACGGCGCCAGGTGTTCCGGGTTGTGCGTAGATCATGGTGGGCCTCTGTCTGGGTCGATGCCTGTCGGGCAGACAGGCGATGAATCGATAGTAGAGAGCCCCGCGTGCCAGACGAATGCGCCGTTGGCAGGAGGACTCTCGTTATTTGGTAGTAGGAGCGAGCTTGCTCGCGATGGTCGTCAACGATAACGCTGGAAACCTGACACTCCGTGGCGTTCTCGGGTTCATCGCGAGCGAGCTCGCTCCTACAGGGTTATGCGGTGGGTTCAGGGTTAGTGTTTGGCCACGAGATCTTTGGGCAATTTGAAGGTCCAAAGCATGCCGCCCTGGTTGAAATCCTTGATGCGCTTGGCCACTTCGCCGCCCCAGAGCGGAACTGCGCCCCCCCAGCCGGACAGCACCGAGACATACTGTTCGCCGTCCATTTCCCAGGTCACAGGCGAGCCGAGCACGCCGGAGCCGGTCTGGAATTCCCAGACTTTTTCGCCGGTCTTGGCATTGAACGCCTGGAGGAAACCTTCCGGCGTGCCGGTGAACACCAGGTTGCCTTTGGTAGTGAGCACCCCGCCCCACAGCGGCGCGTAGTTCTTGTGGCGCCAGACTTCCTTGCCGGTTTTCGGGTCGATGGCGCGCAGCACACCGATGTAATCTTCATTCAATGGTTTGATGGTGAACCCGGCTCCGAGGAACGCGGCGCCTTTCTTGTAGGCGATGCCTTCGTTCCAGATGTCCATGCCCCACTCGTTAGACGGCACGTAGAACAGCCCGGTGTCTTTGTTGTAGGCCATCGGCATCCAGTTTTTTGCACCGAGAAAGGCCGGTGCGACGAACACTGAACTGCCTTTGGCTTCCGTGCCTGGGGCGCCGGGACGGCTGGCTTCGTTGTAGATCGGCCGGCCATCTTTATCCAGGCCGGAGGCCCAGGTGATCTTGTCCACGAACGGGAAGCCGCGGATGAATTTGCCGTTGGTGCGGTCCAGCACGTAGAAGAAACCATTGCGGTCCGCGGTGGCGGCAGCTTTGATTTCTTTGCCGTTTTCGGTGTAGTTGAACGAGATCAGTTCGTTCACGCCGTCATAGTCCCAGCCGTCGTGAGGTGTGCTCTGAAAGTGCCATTTGATCGTGCCGTCGTCTGGATTGAGAGCCAAACGCGACGACGAGTAGAGGTTGTCGCCCGGACGCAAATGCGAGTTCCATGGCGCCGGGTTGCCGGTGCCGAACAGCAGCAGATTGGTTTCCGGGTCGTAATAGCCGCCCAGCCAAGGCGCCGCGCCGCCGGTTTTCCAGAGATCGCCAGGCCAGGTCTTGCCCGCTTCACCGCCGGAGATACCGTTTTCTATCGCTTTGCCGTCCTTGTAGACGTAGCCCATGTGACCTTCGACGGTGGGCCGGGTCCACAGCAATTCGCCGTTTTTCGGATCGTAGGCCGAGATCTTGCCGACCACCCCGAACTCGCCGCCGGCCACGCCGGTAATCAGCTTGCCGTTGACCACCAGTGGCGCGGCGCTGATCGAATAGCCTTCTTTGTGGTCGGCAACCTGCTTGCTCCACACCACTTTGCCGGTGTCTTTGTTCAGGGCCACGAGTTTGGCGTCGAGGGTGCCGAAGAACACCAGGTCGCCATACAGCGCCACGCCGCGGTTGATCACGTCGCAGCACGGACGGATGTCGTCAGGCAGGCGCGCGTCGTATTGCCAGAGCTTCTTGCCGGTGCGCGCATCCACCGCGAACACTCGCGAGTAAGAACCGGTCATGTACATCACGCCGTCCTTGATCATCGGCTGTGCTTGCTGACCGCGTTGTTTTTCACCGCCGAAGGAGAACGCCCACACTGGCCGCAACTCCTTCACGTTGTCGACGTTGAGGGAGTCCAGCGGGCTGTAACGCTGACCCTGGACGCCCAGACCGTTGGTGACGATCTGCTCCGGGTTCTTGGGGTCCTGGAGGATGTCTTGATCGGAAACGGCGGCCAATGCCTGGCCGGACAACAGCATGGCACTGAGCAGCACACTCAAGACGAAGGGTTGGCGACGTGCGGGTTGGGTCATGACGGCTACCTCTGCGGTTTTTGTTATACCCGGGAAATTCTCCCGGTCTGGTGCAGATTCTTGGCCGCCGCCGCCTTTGTAACAATTACCCGCAATGCTGAGATTGCTAATCCCTTAGTACCGGGTCGGATGAGATGAGCCTCGGATTTTGTGATCTACCCCGCCCCCCTGTGGGAGCGGGCTTGCTCGCGAAGATGCCCTCACATTCACCATTGATGCTGCCCGACACACCGCCTTCGCGAGCAAGCCCGCTCCCACAGGGGTTTTGTGTGTAAGTGTCACTTGTCTGCGGTGGAATCAACTCGGGTCATCTGTGCGCGTTCGTAACGCGGGTATAGATGGCTGACACTGCGGATCAGTTCGTAGCGGCTCAGGTTAATACCGGCGAAACGTTCGGGGATAGGACTACGGATCATCTCGGCCATGTCGCTGCCATTGGCGGCGCCGTCACGCATGAGCTGGTCGAGCCAGGTCAGGTAGTCACGCATTTGCTCGAAGGGCTTTGAGTCCGTTGCCACCGGCCCATGGCCGGGCACGATCAGCGTCCACGGCAAGCCTTGCAGCGTCGCGATGTCTGCCAGCCACACCGACAGCCCGGGGCTGTTGGGCGTGGTCAGCGCACGCTGATAAAACACCAGGTCCCCGGCAAACAGCACGCCGGTTTGCTGGTCGAGAATAGCCAGATCCGCGCCCGTGTGCCCACCCAGGCTCAGCAGGCGTAGATCGTGATTCCCAAAATTTCGCACGCCGGGTGTCAGCGTCTCAGACGGCAACACAACTTCGGTTCCGCGCATCCAGTCGCCCACCAACCGATACATGTTCTCGGCCATCGCGTCGCCCTGTTGATGCAGCAGCGCCGTGGTGTCGGCCAGCGCGCCAATGGGCACGTCACTGAAGGCTTGATTGCCCAGCACATGGTCCGGGTGATGATGGGTCAGCATGACCAGAATCACCGGCTTGTCGGTGGTCGCGGCAATCGCTTTGCGCATGGCCTCGCCGTAGCGTTTCGACGGCCCGGTATCGATCACCACCACGCCGCGTTCGGTGACGATGAAGGCGGTGTTGACGATGTTGCCACCGTTGGCCTTGGAGAAATTGTCGGTGCTGCCTTCCAGCAGCCAGGTGTCTTCGGCGATTTGCCGAGGCTTGAGCACGTAGTCGAGGTCGGCCAGGACCGGCAGACTCAGGCTCATGAACAACAACAGCATCCAGCGCATGATGCGCTCCTCAGGGTCAGGGTATGGCCGCATCGAATTGATTGCCGCTGTTGTCCCGCAGCAACAGGCGCGTCTGTCCTGCCCCTTCGATGTCGAAGGTCAGGTTGGGGTTTTCGCTGACGGCGGGAAACAGTTCAAGGCGAGCCAGCACCTGACCGTTCTGATCCCGCAGCTCGGCATGGTTGATAAAGAATTCCGGAATGCCGCTGACCATGCCGTTGTCCATCGGATGCGCCACCTGCAAGCGCAAGCGGCTGAATTCACCACGGGGGTAGCGACCGCCCAGCACTTCGCCGATGTGCTCCTGCCAGCCTGGCTGGGTGCGCACTACGCTGGGCGCCGTGCAACCGCCGCCCGCCGCGTCAATCAGGGTCGAGCCGACGTGCCAGAGCCCGTCGCGGGTCAGGACGGCGGCACGCAACGGTGTGGCTTGTTCGATACGGATGCGGATCGACAGCCAGGGCAGCACGCGATCCACGGGTTGGAAATCGACGATTCTCGGCAAGGGATTAAGTTCGGCCCAGGCGAGGATTTTCACCACCTCGCCCTTGAACGCCCGGGCGTCGATTTCCAGGGGCACTTGCCGCGCGTCTTCGGCGAACGGCGGTGCGAGCAACTTGACCCGCTCATCGAAAACGAACGGCGCATCACCGAGCATCTGCTTGTGATAGAAGTCCCACATCACTGACGGCACCGGGTCTTTCCCCGGCTCGATCTGCGCCGCCTGCGCGGCGATGGGTAGCCAACAGGCCAACAGGCAACTCACTCGCCAGTCCACTATTGGTACATCTCGGGCACGTCATACCGCAGGCCGTAACGGGCATAAATGGCTTTGACCGAGCCGTCGCGGATCAACGCTTCCAGCGCCTCTTCCACGGCGTAAGCCAGTTGACGGTTGCTCTCGTGCACCGCCATGCCGATTTCCCAGAGCTGCTTGCCCATGTTCGGGTAGGCGTTTTCGGCCAGCGCCACTTGCGGGTCGGCCGCTTCATGCACTTGCCAGTCAATCTCGCCGCGCATGGCCATCACTGCGTCGACTTCACCGGCCTTCATCGCGGCAAACGCCTGGGGCACACCCGGATAATGGTGGGTTTTGCCGGCGAGCATGCCGTTGAACACCGACGTCAGGTAGAACGACGGCACGCTGTCGACTTCGACACCGATCGGGTGCTGCTCGAACACCGCGACACTGCCCACCGAGTCCAGCCGGCGACGATCATAAGCGACTTGCCATTGCTCGTTCTGGTACGGGCCGAACATCACCACGTGGTCGTTCTCCAGCTCGCCCAGTTCATTGCGTTTTTGCGAGTAATCGCGGTCGTACGGCACGCGCATCATCAGGTCGGCCAGTTGCTGGTTGTGCAACTGACTGGCCCGCCAGATGTAATCGCGCAAATCGTCATCGAGTTTCTCGCCGGCCGGCGCCCAGATCAGCGTCAAGTGCACGCCCAGTGCTTTGGCCAATGCCTCGGCGAGTTCGACATCCACCCCTCGTGGCTGGCCGGCGTCTTCGAAGCTGTAGGGCGCGAAGTCTTTGTAGACCGCGACTTTCAGTTCCCCGGCGGCGATCATTTGGTCAAAGGTACGGACCTGCGCCTGCGCCATCTGGCAGCACAGCAACACGGCGCTGATCAACACGGTGAGCAGGCGCATGGGTTACTCCTCGGAGTGCACGCTGTCCAGGTAGGTACGCACCGCCCACAAAGCTTCCTGGCTCAAGTAATCGGCCATTTTCGGCATGTAGACCCGGCCGTCTCGCACCGCGCCGTTACGCACCCGCTGGACAAACCATTCATCACCGGCGTCGCCGACATCCAGCAGGCGCAAATCGGGAGCGATGCCGCCGGATTTGGCTTCCAGGCCATGACAGGCCGCGCAGTTCTGGTTGTAGGCCGAAGACCCGATTTCCAGCGCTTTATCGTGTTGCGGCGAAGAACGATAGGGGTTCACCGCCGCCCAGCCATCGGCATCGACCGGCACGCCGGCGTCCTTGATCGGGGTCAGGCCCGGGGTTTCGACCGCTTGCGGCACCACGTTGCCGTGGGCCCAGACAGAGCCTGCGCTGATAAAACCGGCCAGCAGTCCGGCAACAAGCAAGGCGTTGCGTTTTGTTGTCATTGTTATGCCCTCAGGATTGCACGCAAAACCTCTTGGCAGAGGCTATGGCACCCATCTTAAGAACCCCGTCACGCCAACCCCATGCTGCTTTGGTGGCCGCCGTCTAGTTCCTTGGTAGTAAGGCGAGTGGCCAACACGCCTGACGCCTGGCCGTAACGCGCTCTGTAGCAGCCTGCGTTCGGCTGCGTGTAGGAGCGAGCTTGCTCGCGAAGATGGAACATCCGACACATTTTCTGTGGCTGAACGACCATCGCGAGCAAGCTCGCTCCTACACACAGCCGAACGCAGGCTTCGCCAGCTACTACAGATCGCATTAGGCTCGCGTTTCCGGGGTGAGCTACGACCTTGGTACTGGCTCTTCGATACTTTCTGCATATTTCATCCCCACAGCAGGGTTCCTATGCTGGCGCTACCTGTAAAGGAGTGCCTTATGCGCCAGCTTGCCCCTTACGCCTTGATCTACCTGTTGGCGATTGCCTGCGCCGCCGGGCTGGCGACCCAGAGTCAGGCGGCTGACGCGCCGTTGCAGGTACGGATCGGCTACCTGGGCTATCGACCCGACCCGGGTCCGCTGCTGTCGAACATCATTCCCGAACCGACCGATGCCGGGCTGCGTGGCGCTGAACTGGCGATTACCGACAGCAACAGCACCGGACGCTTTCTCAACCACAGCTACAGCCTCGTCAGTGCCAGCGCCGACAGCGCGGATACGCTGATCGACGCGGCCAAGGCTCAACACGAGCAAGGCCTGCGACTATTTGTGGTGAACGCGCCGGTGGAAACCCTGCGCCGGCTCAGCGCAGTGCTGCCCGACAGCCTGCTGTTCAACGCCGGCAGCCCCGACGACAGTTTGCGCACCACCGATTGCCTGCCCAACGTGCTGCACAGTTTGCCAAGCCGGGCGATGCTGGCCGATGCGCTGGCGCAATTCCTGGTGGTACGCAAATGGCAGCGGGCGCTGTTGATCGTCGGCCCGACCCCGGACGATCAAGCCTATGCCGCCGCCCTGCGCCGTGCCGCCAAACGTTTCGGCCTGCAACTGGTGGCGGAAAAGGCCTGGAGTTTCGACAACGATCAACGCCGCAGCGCCCAGGCCGACATGCCGCTGTTCACCCAGACCGCCGAGTACGACGTCGTGCTGGTGGCCGATGAACGCGGCGATTTCGGCGAATACGTGCCCTACCAGACCTGGTACCCGCGCCCGGTCGCCGGCACTCAGGGGCTGACCCCGGTGGGCTGGCACAAAACCGTGGAAACCTACGGCGCCGCCCAATTGCAAAAACGCTTCGAAGCGACGGCCGGGCGCTGGATGAACGATCGCGATTTTGCGGCATGGATCGCCGTGCGCAGCATTGCCAGCGCAGTGAGCAAACTGCGCCAGACCGATCCGATGGCGATTCGTCAGCTGGAAATCAGCGACCAACTGCCGCTGGATGGCTTCAAGGGTCGCAAGCTCAGCTATCGACCATGGAACGGCCAGCTGCGCCAGCCAATTCCCATCGTGCAACCCCGGGCGCTGGTCAGCACCTCGCCGCAGGACGGCTTTCTGCACCCTTTCAACGAGATGGACAGCCTGGGTTACGACAAGCCCGAGGTCAGTTGCCGCTTTCCCTGATCCGACAATCAGAACAACAAAGGAATCCGCCATGCGCCGCACCCTGCTTTCTTGCGCCCTGCTACTCGCCGCCGGGCACGCGGCGGCCAGCACCGCCTGGGTCTCTAACGAAAAGGACAACAGCCTGAGCCTGATCGACATGCAAACGCTGCAAGTTACCGACACCCTGCCCGTCGGCCAGCGCCCGCGCGGCTTGCTGCTGTCCCACGACAGTAAGTTGCTGTACATCTGCGCCAGCGACTCGGACCGGGTGCAGGTGATGGACGTTGCCACGCGCAAGATCATCAAGGAACTGCCGTCGGGCAAAGACCCCGAGCAATTTGCCCTGCACCCGAATAATCGCTGGCTCTACGTTTCCAACGAAGATGATGCGCTGGTGACGGTGATCGACACCGAAACCTCCAAGGTGCTCAGCCAGATCAACGTCGGCGTCGAACCGGAAGGCATGGCGGTCAGCCCCGACGGCAAATGGGCGGTGAACACCAGCGAAACCACCAACATGCTGCACTGGATCGACACCAGCACCCAGACCCTGGCCGACAGCACCCTGGTGGATCAGCGGCCGCGCTTTGTCGAGTTCTCGCCCGATGGCGCGCAACTCTGGGCCTCGGCGGAAATCGGCGGCACGGTGACGGTGCTCGACGTGGCGACCCGCAAGATCCTCAAGACCCTGACCTTTCAGATCAAGGGCGTACACCCGGACAAAGTCCAGCCGGTGGGCATCAAGCTCAGCGCCGACGGCAAGTACGGTTTCGTCGCCCTCGGTCCGGCCAACCATGTGGCGGTGGTCGACGCCAAAACCTACGAGATTGTTGATTACCTGTTGGTGGGCCGGCGCGTCTGGCAGATGGCGTTTACCCCGGATCAAAAGCAATTGCTTGCCACTAACGGCGTCAGCGGCGATGTCTCGGTGATTGATGTCGACAGTCTCAAGGTCAGCAAATCGATCAAGGTCGGGCGCTATCCGTGGGGCGTGGTGGTGACGCCATGAACGCACTGGAGGTCCGCGAGCTGAGCTTCGCCTATGGGGCGAAAGAGGCCTTGCGTCAGGTGAGTTTCAATTTGGCGCCCGGGCGTTTTGCCGCATTGCTGGGGCCGAACGGTGCGGGTAAATCGACGCTGATTGCGCTGCTGACCCGGCTCTACGATTTGCAACGCGGGGATATCCGGGTCGGCGGCTGCTCGTTACGCGATGCACCGCGCCCGGCGCTCAAGCAATTGGGCGTGGTGTTTCAACAAAGCACCCTGGACCTGGACCTCAGTGTCGAGCAAAACCTGCGTTATCACGCTGCGCTGCATGGCCTGTCCCGGCGTCAGACCGGCCTGCGGGTCGATGCTGAACTGGCCCGCCAGGCCCTGACCGAACGCCGTCGCGAAAAAGTGCGCGAGCTCAATGGTGGCCATCGCCGCCGGGTGGAAATCGCCCGGGCATTGCTGCACGAACCGCGTTTGTTGCTGCTGGATGAAGCCAGCGTCGGCCTCGACCCGGCCAGTCGCCTGGCGCTCAATCAACACATCCGCAGCCTGTGCCGCGAGCAAAGGATCAGCGTGCTCTGGACCACTCACCTGCTTGACGAAGTACAGGCCAGTGACGATTTGTTGATCCTGCATCAAGGACGCTTGGTGGCCAGCGGACAGGCGGATTCCCTGAGTCTGGAACACGGCGGCGACCTCGGTTCAGCCTTTGCTCGGCTGACAACCTCAGGAGCCGCCCGATGAATGCGTATTGGCACTGTTTCAGCGGCATCGTACTGCGCGAATGGCTGCGTTTTGTGTTGCAGCGCACGCGGTTTCTCAGTGCGTTGGTGCGGCCACTGTTGTGGCTGCTGGTGTTCGCGGCAGGTTTTCGCGCGGCACTCGGCATCGCGATCATCGAACCCTACGACACCTACATTCCCTATGAGGTCTACATCATTCCGGGGCTGGCCTGCATGATCCTGCTGTTCAACGGCATGCAAGGTTCGCTGTCGATGGTCTATGACCGGGAGATGGGCAGTATGCGGGTGCTGCTGACCAGCCCCCTGCCCCGGACCTTTCTGCTGTGCAGCAAACTGTTGGCCACCTCGCTGATTTCGCTGTTGCAGGTGTATGCCTTTCTGGCGATTGCCTGGGTGTATGGCGTGCAACCGCCGGCCATGGGGGTGCTGATCGCGTTGCCGGCGCTGTTGTTGGTGGCATTGATGCTCAGTGCCCTGGGCTTGTTGCTGTCGAACGCGATCCGCCAACTGGAGAACTTTGCCGGGGTGATGAATTTCGTGATCTTCCCGCTGTTTTTCCTGTCGTCGGCTTTGTATCCGTTGTGGAAAATGCGCGAGTCCAGTGAATGGTTGTACTGGTTGTGCGCGTTGAACCCGTTTACTCATGCGGTGGAGCTGGTACGGTTTGCCCTGTATGAACGCTTCAATCCGTTGGCGCTGGCGGTGTGCATCGGTCTGACGCTGCTGTTTTCGCTACTGGCGGTACTCACCTTCAACCCGCAACACGCCGCTCTGCGTAAATCCAACTAACCACACAATCCCCCTTGTAGGAGCGAGCTTGCTCGCGATGGTGTGTCAGCTGCATTAGTGTCGACTGACACACCATCGCGAGCAAGCTCGCTCCTACATTGATCGTCGAAATTACTACTTTAGTACGGGTTTACCTGTCTATCGTCGCATTCCAATCGCGCCGTGACTGGCATGTAATGGGTTCATAACTATAAGGATTGAACCCCATGTCGCGTGCCAGACATCGTCTGTTGTGCCCTTCTCTCGCTGCGCTATCGCTGAGCCTGGTGCTGGGCGTCACGCACGCCGAAACAGCCCTGTTCTCCGCCGACGGTTATCGCATCGGCCTCTACCGCAGCCCGACGCCCCATCAGGTCGAGGGCGCGGCCATCATCGACACCGCCGCCCTGCAAACGCTGCTGGCCCGGACGCCGCGTCCGGTGTTGATCGACGTTTACCGCCGCCAATGGCTGGAAGGACGTTTCATCGAAGACCAGCCCCATGAGAACCTTCTCGGCAGCCACTGGCTGGCCAATACTGGCGACGGTGACCTGACGCCCGCCTGGCACGCCTATTTTGCGCGTAACCTGAACACATTAACCGCAGGCGATCGTGCACAACCGCTGGTCTTCTATTGCCGCGCCGATTGCTGGTTGAGCTGGAACGCGGTCAAACGCGCCGCCGCCATGGGTTATAAGTCTTTGTATTGGTATCGCGATGGCCTGGACGCCTGGCAAGCGGCGAACCTGCCCGTGACGCCGGCCCAACCTGAGCCCTTTCCCTGATCTTTACGCTTGCGTGTTGTTGCCACACCCTAATCAAAATAATGAGGTGAAAGGCTATGTATAAAATTCTGATTGCCGATGATCACCCGCTGTTTCGCGAAGCCATACACAACGTCATCAGCGATGGGTTTCCAGGCAGCGAGGTCATGGAGACCGCCGATCTCGACAGCGCCCTGCTGCTGACTCAGGAGCATGACGACCTCGATCTGATCCTGCTCGACCTGAACATGCCGGGTATGCACGGCCTCAACGGCCTGATCAACCTGCGCAACGAAGCCCCGACCATTCCGGTGGTAATCGTCTCGGCCGAACAAGACAAACAGATCGTGCTGCAAGCCATCACGTACGGCGCGGTGGGGTTCATCACCAAATCCTCGCCGCGTGTTCAGATGACCGAAGCCATCCAGCAGATTCTCAACGGCAACGTCTACCTGCCCCCGGACATCATTCGCACGCAAAAAAGCGGCACCCACCGCCGGATGAACGATGCCCCAAGCTTCCCGCCTGAACTGCTGCAAGCCCTGACCCGCAAGCAGTTGCTCGTGCTGGAACGCATGACCAAGGGCGAGTCGAACAAACAAATCGCCTACACCCTGGAAATCGCCGAAACCACGGTCAAGGCTCACGTCTCGGCGATCCTGCGCAAACTCAACGTGCACAACCGGGTGCAGGCTATTTTGAGTGCCGGAGATATTGATTTCGGGTCTTACCTGCGGCGCTGACTTTAGGGGACAACCGGAAGATCGAGTCGGCCCTTTCGCGAGCAAGCCCGCTCCCACATTTGATCTGATTCAACTTGGTAAAATGTGGGAGCGGGCTTGCTCGCGAAGAGGCCAGCACAAGCACTAGAGCATTCAAGGCCTGCCGAGCAAATGGCTCATCGCCGTCTTGAGCTTCATCGGCCTCACCGGTTTGTGCATCAAGGTGTGGCCCAGTTCACGGATTTGCTGTTTGAGCTCGTTGCTGTAGTTGGCGGTGATCATCATCGCCGGAATGGCCGAGCCGCGTCGCGCGTTGATCCGGGCCACGGCATCGACACCGTTCTGATCGTCATCCAGGTGATAGTCGGCAATCAGCAAGTCGGCTTCTTCATGGTAGTTGTCCACCTGCCGTGCCAGGTCCTCCTCCGACAACGCCGTCACCACCCGACACCCCCAACCTTCAAGCAACGTGCGCATCCCCGCGCAAATGGCCGCGTCGTTGTCCAGCACCCACACGCGAGCCCCGCGCAGACGCTCCAGCATCGGTTCACTCATCACCAGGCTCGGTAACGCCTTGGGTGCCGTGGCGCTCAACGGGACTTCGACGGAGAACATCGAGCCCTTGCCCGGCCATGAACGCACGTGAATCCGGTGGCCGAGTATCCCGGCAATTTTCTCGACAATCGCCAGCCCCAGGCCTAAACCACGATCCTGATCCGGTCGCTGCACATCACCGCGTTTGAACTCCTGGAAAATCTCTTGCAGACGGTTTTGCGCAATGCCCATGCCGCTGTCCCAAATCTCGATCGACAGCCGCTGGTGATGACGCCTGCACCCAAGCACCACCCGACCGCTGTAGGTGTAACGAATGGCGTTGCTCAGCAGGTTGCGAAGAATCCGCGCCAGTAATTGAATATCGCTGCGCACCAGTGCTGAACAGGGGATGAAATGCAACGCCAGTCCTTCGCTGCGGGCCACCTGGGTGTACTCGACCGCGAGGTTTTCCAGCAGTTCACTCAGGGCGAACGGCGCAATATCGGCCTTGATCACCCCGGCATCCAGCTTGGAAATGTCCACCAGCGTACCCAGCAGGTTTTCCACATCCTCCAGGGAATTGCTGACATTGCGCACCAAAACCGCGTTGGCCACCGGTTCCCGGCGCTCCAGCAACGCACTGGTAAACAGCCGCGCGGCATTCAGCGGTTGCAGCAGGTCATGGCTGACGGCCGCGAGAAACTTGGTCTTCGACAGATTGGCCTGCTCGGCCTCGAGCTTGGCTTCGCGCAAGCGCGATTCCACGCGCCGACGCTCATCGATTTCGCGCAGTAACTGGTGATTGAGGGTGGTCAGTTCGGTCGTGCGTTCGCGCACCCGCAGCTCCAGATTCTGATAGGCCTGATGCAACGCCTCGGCCGTGCGTCGGCGCTCGGTGATGTCGCGGATCAACACAAAAATCCCCACCACTTCTCCGGTGGCCAGGCGATTGGGCACGTAGGAGCGCAGCATGTAACGCTCCTGATTGTTGATGTTGATTTCGGCGAATTCGAACGTCACGCTCTCCCCCGCCAAGGCCCGGGCCACGTAGGCTTCCAGGCGCTGATAATGCTGTTCGCTGTGCACTTCCCGCAGGCTCTGCCCAAGCATCACGCCGCGGGGCCAGCAGTACCATTCTTCGTAGACCTTGTTGGTGAATTCGTAGACCAGATCGGCATTGAGGTAGGCGATCAACGCCGGCACATGGTCGGTGATCAGGCGAATCCAGCGCTCGCTTTCGATCAGCGTTTCGGCGTGCTGGTAGCGCTCGGTGATGTCGGTGAAGGTGTTGACAAAGCCGCCGGTGGGCAACGGATGTGTGCGAATTTCCAGCACTCGGCCATCGTAGAGGCGTTGTTCGCATTCCTGTACCTGCCGTCCGTTTGAATCACGACTGTCCGGGGTCAACAGGTGCAATTCACTGTCGGCGATCACTTCGGCGAACGGGCGATGGGCCGCCACCGGCGCCAGGCCGCTGAGCTCCAGAAAACGCCGGTTCCACAACTCCAGAATCCCCTCGGCATTGACCATCGCCACACCTTGGGACAGGTTGTCGACCGCCCGTTGCAACAAGTGGGATTTTTGCGCCACCGCTTGCTCACGGCGCACGGCTTCGCTGAGTTTGACGTCGGTAATGTCGGTGAACAGGATCACCCGCCCGCCTTCCTGGGTGGGCCGCTCGCTGACTTGCAGCCAGCGCCCGTCCTGCAGGCGATAAAGCAGATTTTCGTCGGCATGCCCCCGAGGCTCCTCGGTGAATACGCCGGTGCTTGTCATCAGTTGCTTAACCTCGCCCAGGCGCATGCCGGCGTTGATCCGCACCCGACTGCTGCCCCAAAACGCCCTGAAACGGCTGTTGAACAGCACGATCCGTTGCTCGGCATCGAACAGCACAAAGGCATCGGAAATGCTCTCGATGGCATCGATCAAATGTTGGTGGGCGGTTTCAGCCCGCAGCCGCGCCTCGCTGAGCAGATGATTGCCGGCCCTGAGTTCGGCCATGGCCTGGTTCAAGGCGTCGGTGCGCTCACGCACTTGCTCGGCCAACACCACGGAATGCTGGAACGCCGCGTACGGGTCGTTACCGCGCGTGATGCCGGACTCGACCCGCTCGATCAGCGCGCCATTGATGCGTTGCAGTTTGTGGTTTTCGTGTCGCAGGCTGGCGATCTGAGCCTGAAGCTCAGCGGTGTCCAAGGGACCGGCCTCGGGCAATGGCAACCCCGGTGAAGGTCTGGTTGATGTGCATGCCATTGAACTGTTCTCCGTAGGTGTTGAAACCCATCACCCGTTGGTCACGCAAAAATGCTCCGATCTGCTCCAGACGGCCGTCGTCTTCCAATTCCAGACGCCTGAGAAAACAGTCGCAGCCAAGGGTCAGCAACAGATCGCCGAGGCGCTCCTGCAACCCTTCGAACAAGGCTTGCAGATTCGGCAGCATCGGGCCCGGGGTCATGACCGTGAGAACGATGCCGTTCTCCACCGCGCAGTAGAAACTCAGGCTGAGGTCCGGATGAACCTGCTGGATCGCCCGCACGTAATACTGATCGTTGATCCGCACCGCCAGCGGGTGCGCGGCGAAGATTCGGTGGTCGAGTTCGGCCACCGGTACGCCGATGTGTCGGGCGTACTCCTCGGCAGCGGGCTCGGCATTGAGCTCAAAGACCCGGCGCGAAGCGCTGTCGGCACCGGTGACCACCAGTTTTTCCGCCCGTGGCAGGATGTGGTGGGTGGTGAAGACTTCAAAATCCAGCCAAGTGTTGACCAGCACCACCACCGCCGCGCCGCTGTGGAACTCGCCATTAAAATAGACGTGGGTGTGGGTCAGGTAGTTGTCGTCACCGGCTGAACCGCCGAAATGAGGAATGTCGCCCAACGCCGCGCTCAAGGCGGCGAGGACCATTTCTTCACGGCTGGACAAACCATCGAGCAGGGTCAGGGCAAAGCTGTTGCCCTTGATCGGCGCCAGGGTATTGCTACGACAGCCACTGACCAGTCGCTCGACCATGTGCTGGGCGTCGATCAGGCTGAAGCGTTCCATTTCGTCGATCAGTTCAGCGTCGATGGAAAAATGCCGATGGTCGAAACCCACCGCCGTCACGCAATTACGGCCGTAACCCAGCGGGGTGATTTCTCCGGCACTGGTGCACCCCACCAGACGAATGCCGCCGAAGCTTTCTTGCAAGGCCTGCCCCAGCGCCTGCAAGTCGTACTCGGCGGAACAAAAGAACAGCACAAACCCCAGGTGCGGGTGCAACAACTGTCGCGCCAGCTCCTGGGCCACCTGCTGGGCCTCGGTGGCCTGGGACATTGCACTGACAACGCCTTCGCTCTGGACCTGCTGCATCGTGGCCTCCCGCAGGTGCACATGTATGAGGCTCGAGTGTACGAAGCCTGTGGCCTGCGACGTATGCTACTTGGGTAGCGGGTAGCCGCTTCGATGGGATGAGAGTCTGTAAGGTCATTTCAAAGACAACTCAAACTCTGTAGCAGCTGTCGAGCACCGCGAGGCAGCGTTCGGCGGCGAAGCAGTCGTAAAACCTGCAACCGAACTCTTCCTGGCAAACCGCGTCAACCGGATGACGACGGCTTCGCCGCCGAACGCTGCCTCGCGGTGCTCGACAGCTGCTACATCTATGGTTACCCCCTTTTCTGCAATACTGTTTTTGATGCGTGTTTGGCTTGCTTTCATCTATCCGGCGTCTGAGTGGGGTTGTGGCCCCGCGCCTCGATGAGAATCGATGCCTAACGACCCTAATTAGATTGACGGCCTTTCAGCCGTGTAGCAGCTCAGGGTTGTCGTCAGGCCGGTTGGCCGTTCACGTCATCTGTTATCCAGCATCGCAAACCAGGTGGGTGGTGCTTGGGTGACAGCAGGGTCAGGCGTTCATCACGCTTGGCCCTGCATCGAATTCGGTGTGGTGTGCCGCAATCGCCCAGGCGATTCTTGCCAGCTTGTTGGCCAACGCACAGACCACGAGATTGGAGTGATGGTGGGACGCTAATAGCTGGCGGACCCAGTCCGCCAAAGCACCTTTCTGTCGTTCCAGCTGTATCAAATAAACACGGGCACACTGGATGAGTAGGCGTCTCTGGTTTCGATCACCACGCTTGCTGATGCCCAGCAGAACGGTCTTGCCGCCCGTGGAGTGCTGTTTGGGCACCAACCCGATCGAGGCCGCATAGCCTCGGCCACATTTGAACTGTTTGCCATCGCCCAACTCGGCAGCCAGGACGGTGGAGGTGATCGGGCCGATGCACGGCATGGTCATCAAGCGCGTTGCCAGATCATCTTCAGCGGCCTGGCATTCCATGTCTTTGTCCTGCGCCTTGACCTGCCCATCCAGATAGTTGAAGTGCCCATGCAGCACCATCAGATTTTTCTTGATGCGTTCAGAAAATGAACTCACCTCAAGCAACGCTGGAAGCTCTTTGATGGCTTTGAAGCCGGCTGCGAGGCTGACACCAACCTCCAGAAGGGCTGCGTGAATCCGATTGACGGTCGCAGTGCGGTCTTTAATGAACGACTCACGGAGCGAGTTGGACATGGCCAGCGCCTGTTGGGCTTGGGTTTTTGGCGGCACAAAACGCATCGTGGGCCGGGTCGCCGCCTCGCAGATCGCCTCGGCATCAGCGAAGTCGTTTTTGTTGCTTTTCACATACGGACGCACGAGATGAGGTGCAATGAGCTTGGGCGTATGCCCCAGCTTGGCGACCTCCTGCGCCATGAAGTGGGCGCCGCCGCAGGCCTCCATCACGACGGTGCAGGATTCCAAGTTGGCCAGGTACCGAATGAGCGTCACCCGATTGAATTTTTTGCGGCAAAGCTCATGACCGCGATCATCTTGTGCATGCAGATGAAAAGAGTGTTTTCCCAAGTCGATGGCGGCAATAGCTACTTTGGTCATGGCATCAGTCTCCGATGAGCCCCCGGTGAAAGCTTAGTGGGCGATCACAGGGGGCGGCGGGGGTAGCCATTTCATTAGATCGGGTGTGGCTCTGGTCGACGGGTTACCAGTTCAACACCGCCCCCACCGCAAAGGTGTCGGTGTTTTCGTTCTGGGCGCTGGTGTCGTGGCCGTTGATTTCGAACGGGTTGTATTCAGCCACGAGCTTGAGGTTGTCGTTGATGTCATGGAACAGCGGCCGAGGCAAGGCCCGGAACCAAGGGTGTAAGACCCGTCACATGGCCGTTCGGAACAACATATAAGCGGCGACCACGATGCAAATGGCGGCAAAGCCTGTTTGCAGGGCCCGTGGCGGTATGCGCGCGCACAATTTTCGACCAATGATCATGCCGACGATGCTCGCGGCGATGAAGGTGTAACCGAGGCTGTCGATACGCACCCCGGCTTGAAACGCACCGATGACGCCGATCGCGGAAATCAGGCTGATCACCATCAGGGACGTGGCGACGATCCCACGCATTTGCACATCGGTCAGCTGCTTGAACGCCGGTACGATCAGGAAACCACCGCCCACTCCGAGCAAACCGGACACGACCCCGGTCACCGCGCCCAGTGCTGCGAGCGTCGCGGTGCATTTGGCGGTCCAGGAAAACCGCCCGGTCTGCTGATCGAGCATGCAGTTTTTCTGGCCCCAGTTGGCGTGGCCGTGGTCGCTCGGTCCTTCATCGTGTCGCTCACGACGCAGCATTCGCGAGGCGACCAGGACCATCAGCAGGCTGAACAGGATCATCAACACCTTTTCCGGCAACTGATGGGCGAAGAAAATCCCCACCGGCGAAAAAACCGCCCCCAACAGCGCAATCAACAACGCCGCGCGATAGCGCACCAGACCATGGCGCAATCCGTCGATGGCCCCGATAGCCGCCGCACTGCCCACCGCGAACAGCGCGACGGGCGCCGCCTGGGTCATCGTCCAACCCAACCCCAGCACCAGGGCCGGTACCGCCAGAATGCCGCCACCCGCCCCGGTCAGCCCAAGCACCAACCCCATCACCACGCCAAAGAAACTCGCCAGCAACATAGAACACTCGTGATCTGCGACAAAAAGCCGGGAGCGCCCGGTATCGATGACTGACAGGATAGAGCCCGCGCGGCTTTTTTCCTTCATAGAATTGATCGGGGGCTGGTCAGTCGGGGGAAAATGAATCTAACCTCAAGGCCTGCCCTTATAGAATCGGCCACCATGCCTGCCTTGATTGAAGCTTTTTTTGACCCCGCCTCGTCGACCTACAGCTACGTGGTCCATGAGCACGATGGCGGGCACTGCGCAATCGTCGACCCGGTGCTCGACTACGACCCGGCCGCCGGACGCACCGCGACCGTACAGGCCGACAAGATCATCGCCTTCGTCCGTGAACATCAATTGCAGGTGCAATGGCTGCTGGAAACCCACGCCCATGCCGATCATTTATCCGCCGCGCCTTACCTGCGCCGGGAGCTGGGAGGGAAGATCGCCATCGGCCAGTCGATCAGCAAGGTTCAGGGCGTGTTCAAGACCCTGTTCAATCTGGAACCGGAGTTTCGCATCGATGGTTCGCAGTTCGATCATCTGTTCGCCCCGGACGAGTCGTTCATGATCGGCAACCTTAAGGCCACGGCGCTGCATGTGCCCGGTCACACCCCGGCGGACATGGCCTACTTGATCGGCGGCGATGTGATCCTGGTGGGCGATACGTTGTTCATGCCGGACGTGGGCACCGCGCGCTGCGACTTTCCCGGTGGCGACGCCACTCAGCTGTTTACGTCGATCCACAGACTGTTGGCGTTCCCCGCCAGCGTGAGCTTGTACGTCTGCCATGATTATCCGCCCGTGGGCCGCGCCCCCCGGTGCATGGCCACGGTTGGCGAGCAGCGCAAAAGCAATATTCACGTCCACGATGGCATCGACCAAGCGGCCTTTGTCGCCATGCGCACCCAGCGCGATGCAGGGCTGGGCATGCCGACGCTGCTGCTACCGGCGATTCAGGTGAATGTGCGGGCGGGGAATTTGCCACCGGCCGAAGACAATGGCGTGACGTACCTGAAAATCCCGATCAACAAACTCTGACATCCCCCACAACCCGTAGCAGCTGTCGAGCACCGCGAGGCTGCGTCTGCGGCCTGTCTGAACGAACCCGGTTGCAGGGTTTGCGACGGCTGCGCCGCCGAACGCTGCCTCGCGGTGCTCGACAGCTGCTACGGGGATTGGGTGTAGCCCGCCAGGGTCAACCCGTTGGCCGAGGACAATGGTGTGATGTACCTGAAAATCCCGATCAACAAACTCTGACGTTGTAGCAGCTGACGAGCACCGCGAGGCTGCGTCTGTGGCCTGACTGAACGAACCCGGTTGCAGGGTTTGCGACGGCTGCGCCGCCGAACGCTGCCTCGCGGTGCTCGACAGCTGCTACGGAGATTGGGTTTAGCCCGCCAGGGTCAGGCCATTGGCCGAAGACAATGGGGTGATGTGCCTGAAAATCCCGATCAACAAACTCTGACGTTGTAGCAGCTGACGAGCACCGCGAGGCTGCGTCTGTGGCCTGACTGAACGAACCCGGTTGCAGGGTTTGCGACGGCTGCGCCGCCGAACGCTGCCTCGCGGTGCTCGACAGCTGCTACGGAGATTGGGTGTAGCCCGCCAGGGTCAGGCCATTGGCCGAAGACAATGGTGTGACGTACCTGAAAATCCCGATCAACAAACTCTGACGTTGTAGCAGCTGACGAGCACCGCGAGGCTGCGTCTGCAGTCTGCCTGAGGGAACTCGGTTGCAGGGTTTGCGACGGCTGCGCCGCCGAACGCTGCCTCGCGGTGCTCGACAGCTGCTACGGAGATTGGGTGTAGCCTGCCAGGGTCAGGCCGTTGGCCGAAGACAATGGGGTGATGTGCCTGAAAATCCCGATCAACAAACTCTGACGTTGTAGCAGCTGACGAGCACCGCGAGGCTGCGTCTGCGGCCTGTCTGAACGAACCCGGTTGCAGGGTTTGCGACGGCTGCGCCGCCGAACGCTGCCTCGCGGTGCTCGACAGCTGCTACGGAGATTGGGTGTAGCCCGCCAGGGTCAGGCCGTTGGCCGAAGACAATGGGGTGACGTACCTGAAAATCAAAAGATCGCAGGCTTCGCCAGCGCCTACAGGTCCGATGTAAATCACATTTCCATGTAGGAGCTGCCGCAGGCTGCGATCTTTTGATCTTGCCATTACGCCAGGGTCAGGCCATTGGCTGGTAACGGCAGCGCCGTCTTATAGCGCACCTGCTTGAGCGCAAAGCTCGAACGGATGTTCGCCACGCCCGGTACCTTGGTCAAAAAGTCCATCATGAATCGCTCCAGCGACTGGATGGTTGGCACCAGCACCCGGATCAAATAGTCCGGGTCACCGGCCATCAGGTAGCACTCCATCACTTCCGGGCGATCCGAGATCGCCTCTTCGAAATGCGCCAGCGCCTCTTCCACCTGCTTTTCCAGGCTGACGTGGATGAACACGTTGACATGCAGCCCAAGCAGGTCGGCATCCAGCAGGGTCACTTGCTCCCGTATCAGGCCCAATTCTTCCATCGCCTTGACCCGATTGAAGCACGGCGTCGGTGACAGGTTGACCGAGCGTGCGAGGTCGGCGTTGGTGATGCGGGCATTCTCCTGAAGGCTGTTCAAAATGCCGATATCGGTACGGTCCAGTTTGCGCATGAGACAAAAACACCTGTTTTTTATGTTTGTGCAGATTTTTTATCCTCAAATGATCTCCAGTGCAACGAAACAGAGATAAATATTCTTCTTGGCCGGGCCTATGATTGTTGTAGGACAAGATTCCTTTTATCGAAGGAACTCTGTCAGCTCACTACAAGAAATTCACAAGATCGAGCGTAGAAGCCATGAACCAAGCGTACGAACCGCTGCACCTGCACGTTCCCGAACCATCGGGCCGCCCTGGCTGCAAAACCGACTTCTCCTACTTGCGTCTGACCGATGCCGGTACGGTGCGCAAACCCGCCATCGACGTTGAACCTGCCGACACTGCTGATCTGGCGAAGGGCCTGATTCGCGTGCTCGACGACCAGGGCAACGCCCTCGGTCCTTGGGGTGAAGGCGTTCCGGTGGAGATCCTGCGCAAAGGCATGCGCGCCATGCTCAAGACGCGGATTTTCGACAACCGCATGGTGGTCGCCCAGCGTCAGAAAAAAATGTCGTTCTACATGCAGAGCCTTGGCGAAGAAGCCATCGGCAGCGCCCAGGCCCTGGCCTTGAACATCGACGACATGTGCTTCCCCACCTACCGCCAGCAAAGCATTCTGATGGCGCGGGAAGTACCGCTGGTGGACCTGATCTGCCAACTGCTGTCCAACGAGCGCGATCCGCTCAAAGGCCGTCAGTTGCCGATCATGTACTCGGTCAAAGAATCCGGCTTCTTCACCATTTCCGGCAACCTGGCCACCCAATTCGTACAAGGTGTGGGCTGGGGCATGGCCTCGGCGATCAAGGGCGACACCAAAATCGCCTCAGCCTGGATCGGCGACGGCGCCACCGCAGAATCCGACTTCCACACCGCCCTCACCTTCGCCCACGTTTACCGGGCGCCGGTAATCCTCAACGTGGTCAACAACCAGTGGGCGATCTCCACATTCCAGGCGATTGCCGGCGGTGAAGCCACCACGTTCGCCGGTCGTGGCGTTGGCTGCGGGATTGCCTCCCTTCGGGTCGACGGCAACGATTTCGTCGCGGTCTACGCCGCCTCTGCCTGGGCCGCCGAACGCGCGCGCCGCAACCTCGGCCCGACCATGCTCGAATGGGTCACCTACCGCGCCGGCCCGCACTCCACCTCCGATGATCCGTCCAAATACCGTCCTGCCGACGACTGGAGCTACTTCCCGTTGGGCGACCCGATTGCGCGCCTGAAGCAGCACCTGGTGAAGATCGGCCACTGGTCCGAAGAGGAACACGTCGCCGTCAGCGCCGAACTGGAAGCCGAAGTGATTGCCGCGCAGAAAGAGGCCGAACAGTACGGCACCCTCGCCGGTGGCCAGATTCCAAGCGCCGCGACCATGTTCGAAGACGTCTATAAAGAGATGCCGGAGCACTTGAAGCGCCAGCGTCAAGAGTTGGGGATCTGACATGAACGACCACAACAACAATATCCAGTTGGACACCGCCATGACCACAACCACCATGACCATGATCCAGGCCCTGCGCTCGGCCATGGACGTGATGCTCGAACGTGACGACAACGTGGTGGTCTTCGGCCAGGACGTCGGCTACTTCGGCGGCGTGTTCCGTTGCACCGAAGGCCTGCAAACCAAATACGGCACCTCCCGGGTGTTCGACGCGCCGATCTCCGAAAGCGGCATCGTCGGCGTCGCCGTCGGCATGGGCGCTTACGGGTTGCGTCCGGTGGCTGAAATCCAGTTCGCCGACTATGTCTACCCGGCGTCGGACCAGATCATTTCCGAAGCGGCACGCCTGCGCTATCGCTCGGCCGGCGAGTTCACCGCGCCGATGACCTTGCGCATGCCGTGCGGCGGTGGCATCTACGGTGGCCAGACTCACAGCCAAAGTATCGAGGCGATGTTTACCCAGGTCTGCGGCCTGCGTACCGTCATGCCGTCCAACCCCTACGACGCCAAAGGCTTGCTGATCGCCTCCATCGAAAACGATGACCCGGTGATCTTCCTTGAGCCAAAACGCCTGTACAACGGCCCGTTCGACGGTCACCACGATCGCCCGGTAACCCCGTGGTCGAAACACCCGGCCGCGCAAGTGCCGGACGGTTACTACACCGTACCGCTGGATGTCGCCGCCATTACGCGTCCGGGCAAGGACGTCACCATCCTGACCTACGGCACCACGGTGTATGTGTCGCAAGTGGCCGCCGAAGAAACCGGCATCGACGCGGAAGTGATCGACTTGCGCAGCCTGTGGCCGCTGGATCTGGAAACCATCGTCAAGTCGGTGAAGAAGACTGGCCGCTGTGTGGTCGTCCACGAAGCGACCCGCACCTGCGGTTTCGGCGCCGAATTGGTCGCCCTGGTGCAAGAACACTGCTTCCACTACCTGGAAGCGCCTATCGAGCGCGTCACCGGTTGGGACACCCCTTACCCGCACGCACAAGAGTGGGCGTATTTCCCTGGTCCGTCCCGTGTGGGCGCGGCTTTGCATCGGGTTATGGAGGTCTGAATGGGCACGCACGTTATTAAAATGCCGGACATTGGTGAAGGCATTGCAGAAGTTGAATTGTCGGTGTGGCACGTCAAGGTCGGCGATATGGTCGTCGAAGATCAGGTGCTGGCCGATGTCATGACTGACAAGGCGATGGTCGACATCCCTTCTCCCGTGCATGGCAAGGTGATTGCGCTGGGCGGTGTGCCAGGCGAAGTCATGGCGGTCGGTAGCATCCTGATCAGCATTGAAGTCGAAGGCGCGGGCAACGTTAAAGAGTCGGCCCAGCCGGCTGTCGTTAAAGAAGCGCCGGTTGCAGCGCCGAAAGCTGCAGCCGTTGTGGAAAGCAAACCAGTCGCTGCTGCAGCGCCACGTGCTGCCGTTTGCCAAGGCCCGATGGTCGCTCGCGAAGCCGATGAACGTCCGCTGGCCTCCCCGGCGGTGCGCAAACATGCGCTGGACCTCGGTATCCAGTTGCGTCTGGTGCGCGGCACCGGCCCTGCCGGCCGAGTGTTGCACGAAGACCTCGACGTCTATCTGGCGCAAGGTCAGCAGCCACAATCCAGCGCTGCCGCCGCTTACGCCCAGCGTAACGATGAAGAGCAAATCCCGGTCATCGGCATGCGCCGCAAGATTGCCCAGCGCATGCAGGACGCCACCCAACGCGCCGCCCACTTCAGTTATGTCGAGGAAATCGACGTCACTGCGGTCGAAGAACTGCGCGCTCACCTGAACGAAAAACACGGCGCAACGCGCGGCAAGCTGACCTTGCTGCCGTTCCTGGTCCGCGCCCTGGTCGTCGCCCTGCGCGACTTCCCGCAGATCAACGCCCGTTACGACGACGAAGCCCAGGTCATCACCCGCCTCGGCGCGGTGCACGTGGGTATTGCCACGCAAGCTGACATCGGTTTGATGGTGCCGGTGGTGCGTCACGCTGAAGCCCGCAGCCTGTGGGACAGCGCGAGCGAAATCTCCCGTTTGGCCACGGCCGCACGCAATGGCAAGGCCAGTCGCGATGAATTGTCTGGCTCAAGCATCACCCTGACCAGCCTCGGTGCCTTGGGCGGCATCGTCAGCACGCCCGTGCTGAACCTGCCGGAAGTGGCGATTGTCGGCGTCAACAAAATCGTTGAACGCCCGATGGTCGTCAAAGGCCAGATCGTGATTCGCAAGATGATGAACCTCTCCAGCTCCTTCGATCACCGTGTGGTCGATGGCATGGACGCGGCGCAATTCATCCAGGCCGTTCGCGGCTTGCTCGAACAACCCGCCACCCTGTTTGTGGAGTAAGTCATGCAACAGACTTTGAACACCACGCTGCTGATCATTGGCGGCGGCCCTGGCGGTTATGTGACGGCGATCCGTGCCGGCCAGTTGGGCATTCCAACCATTCTGGTGGAAGGCCAATCACTGGGCGGAACGTGCCTGAACATCGGCTGCATCCCGTCCAAGGCGCTGATCCACGTCGCTGAACAGTTTCACCAGACGCAACACCACAGCCAACACTCAGCCCTGGGTATCAGCGTTTCCGCGCCGACCCTGGACATCAACAAAAGCGTCGAGTGGAAGGACGGCATCGTTGATCGCCTGACCACAGGCGTTGCGGCGCTGCTGAAAAAGAACAAAGTCCAGGTGGTTGAAGGCTGGGCCAAGGTCATCGACGGCAAAACCGTCGAAGTCGGCGACCTGCGGATCCAGTGCGAGCACCTGGTGCTGGCCACCGGCTCGAAAAGCGTGAACCTGCCGATGCTGCCGATTGGCGGACCGATCATCTCCTCCACCGAAGCCCTGGCGCCGACGTCCGTGCCAAAACGGCTGATCGTGGTCGGTGGCGGTTACATCGGTCTGGAACTGGGGATTGCCTACCGCAAGCTCGGCGCCGACGTCAGCGTGGTCGAGGCTCAGGATCGTATCCTGCCGGCCTACGATGCCGAGTTGACCCAGCCCGTTCATGACGAATTGAAAAAACTCGGTGTAAAGCTTTACTTGAAGCATAGCGTTCAAGGCTTTGATTCCGCTGAAAATACTCTGCAAGTTATTGACCCAAGCGGCGCCACCTTGAACCTGGAAACCGACCAGGTGCTGGTGGCTGTCGGTCGCAAACCGAATACACAGGGTTTTAACCTCGAAGCGTTAAACCTGGACATGAACGGTTCAGCGATCAAAATCGACAACCGCTGCCAGACCAGCATGCGCAACGTCTACGCCATCGGCGACCTGAGCGGCGAACCGATGCTTGCGCACCGGGCCATGGCCCAGGGCGAGATGGTGGCCGAACTGATCAGCGGTAAAGCCCGCGAGTTCAACCCGACCGCTATTGCTGCCGTGTGCTTTACCGACCCGGAACTGGTGGTGGTCGGCAAGACCCCGGACGAGGTCAAGGCTGCCGGTCTGGACTGTATCGTTTCCAGCTTCCCGTTCGCGGCCAATGGCCGGGCGATGACCCTGGAGTCGAAAAGTGGCTTCGTACGGGTCGTCGCTCGTCGGGACAATCATCTGATTGTTGGCTGGCAGGCGGTCGGTGTGGGCGTTTCGGAGTTGTCGACGGCGTTCGGTCAGAGCCTGGAAATGGGCGCTCGACTGGAAGACATCGCCGGCACCATCCACGCGCACCCGACACTGGGTGAAGCGGTCCAGGAAGCGGCGTTGCGTGCCTTGGGGCATGCGTTACACCTGTAATACAGGGAAATTGATGGCGGATTTGATGGCCCCTTCGCGGGCAAGCCCGCTCCCACAGTGAATTTGTGCACGACGCAGATCAAGTGTGGGAGCGAGCCTGCTCGCGAATTCTCAAGGCGACATCATTTATCTGCCAATCACCCGATCGTCTGGGCTGCGATTTAGGTCCGGAATGAAGTATTGTTGTCCCCATCCAGAAAAACGTCAGAAGCCTTGAACCGTTTCGGCGGTTGTTAAGTGATAGAGGGTGTCATGGGTAACGAAAGCATCAATTGGGACAAGCTGGGTTTTGACTACATCAAGACAGACAAGCGTTTCTTGTCGTACTGGCGTAACGGCTCCTGGGACAAAGGCACCCTGACCGAAGACAACGTGCTGCACATCAGCGAAGGCTCGACTGCCCTTCACTATGGCCAGCAATGCTTCGAAGGCATGAAGGCCTATCGTTGCAAGGACGGCTCGATCAACCTGTTCCGCCCGGATCAGAACGCCCTGCGCATGCAGCGCAGCTGTGCACGCCTGCTGATGCCGTTCGTGGAAACCGAACAGTTCATCGAAGCCTGCAAGGAAGTGGTCCGCGCCAACGAGCGTTTCATCCCGCCTTATGGCACCGGCGGCGCGCTGTACCTGCGTCCGTTTGTGATCGGCGTGGGTGACAACATCGGCGTGCGTACCGCGCCCGAGTTCATCTTCTCGATCTTCTGCATTCCGGTCGGCGCTTACTTCAAGGGTGGCCTGACCCCGCACAACTTCCTGATCTCCAGCTACGACCGCGCAGCCCCTCAAGGCACCGGCGCGGCCAAGGTCGGCGGCAACTACGCGGCCAGCCTGATGCCAGGTTCCCAGGCCAAGAAGGCGCATTTTGCCGACTGCATCTACCTGGACCCGATGACCCACACCAAAATCGAAGAAGTCGGTTCGGCCAACTTCTTCGGGATCACTCACGACAACAAGTTCGTCACTCCGAACTCGCCGTCGGTACTGCCGGGCATCACCCGTCTGTCGTTGATCGAGCTGGCAAAATCGCGTCTGGGCCTGGAAGTGGTTGAAGGTGACGTATTCATCGACAAGCTGTCCGACTTCAAGGAAGCCGGTGCTTGCGGTACGGCTGCGGTGATTACCCCGATCGGCGGCATCAGCTACAACGACCACCTGCACGTGTTCCACAGCGAAACCGAAGTCGGCCCGGTCACCCAGAAGCTCTACAAAGAGCTGACTGGCGTGCAAACCGGCGACATCGAAGCGCCAGCGGGTTGGATCGTCAAGGTTTGATCTGACGTTGCTGTCCGTTTGAGCAAAAAAGCCCGGCCATCATTTTGATGGGCCGGGCTTTTTTTCGTCCGCGAAGCGAAGATCAAAAGATCGCAGGCTCCGCCAGCTCCTACGTTGACCGTGCTCGACCGCTATTCAACCGATGTACCCGATTGACCGTGCTCGACCGCTATTCAACGGGTGTACCCGGTTGACCGTGCTCGACCGCTATTCAACGGGTGTACCCGGTTGACCGTACGCGACCGCAATTCAACGGGTGTTCCCAATTGACCGTACTCGACCGCAATTCAACGGGTGCACCCGATTGACCGTACACAACCGCTTTCAACGGGTGTACCCGATTGCCCCTGCTCGACCGCTATTCATCGGGTGTACCCGGACTCTGTAGGAGCTGGCGCAGCCTGCGATCTTTTGATCTTGCCTTCAATAGCCGATGGCAACTCCAGCCCAAATCGAACCACCATCTCCTTGCGCCCTACCGCCGTCAACGCCAGCGCCCGGCTGTCCAGATCCTGCGTCACCCATTTGCGCTTGTTCGCCGTTTGCAACAACGCCGCGCCCAACGAACCACCCAGATGCGGGCGGCGCATGCTCCAGTCCAGACAGGGGCAGGCGAATCGCCGGCGTAGCGTGTTCAAGTCTTTGACCTCGATGCCCAATCCTTCCAGCAACGCCTCGCCACTGTCGCTCAGCCGATAAGCCTGCTCATCGGTTTCCAGCAACCATCCTTCTTCCAGCATCCGGTCATGCAACAACACCGCCAACGTGCCAGCCATATGGTCATAACACGTACGGGCAAATTGCAGGCGATCGGGAGTGCGCGAGTTAAAGGTCGGCGCAGCATTCTGGCCGATCACCATCAGCGCTTCCAGGGCCTGGGCCACGCGTTTGTCCGCGAGGCTGTAATAACGATGGCGACCCTGTACGTGCAGCCGCACCAGCGCCAATTCCTTGAGCTTGGCCAGGTGTGCACTGGCGGTAGAGGCGCTGACCTCGGCAATCGCCGCCAGCTCGGTGCTGGTGCGGGCGTGGCCGTCCATCAACGAGCAGAGGATTTTCGTCCGGGCCGGTTCCGCGATGGCCGCCGCTACGTGAGAGACGCCGATGTCGTGTTGTTCTACGTTCATATTTCGCTCCCGGACGAATCAAGGGTCTTTCGGACTGGAGATAGTAGCAACACTTTCCCAACCACGAACAAGGCTGCGACCCATGGACCCAATCATCGCTGCGACTCACGCCGATCCTTATCCCTACTACGCGCAACTGCGCGCCGAGGGCGGGCTGGTTTTTCATCAAGGGCTGAAAGTGTGGGTGGCCAGCAGCGCCAGGGCTGTGGCTGCGGTGCTGGCGCATCCTGACTGTCACGTTCGGCCACCCAGCGAGCCGGTACCCAAGGCGATTGCCGGCGGTATGGCCGGCAACGTATTTGGGCAATTGATGCGGATGAATGAGGGCGAACGGCAGCGCTGCCCGAGGTCGGCGATTCAACCGGAGTTAGTGTTGATAGGTGTGGACGAGGTCAATGCGCTGGTGGGTGCACGGTTGATCACGCCGGATGCCGATGGGCTGTACAAGGCTATGTTTCGGGGGCCGGTTTGCGTTGTAGCCGCATTGCTGGGGTTCTCGCCGGCTCAGGGTCGGGCGATCAGTGAACTGACGGCGGATTTCGTGGCGTGCCTGTCGCCGCTAAGCGATCAGGCTCAACTGGATGCTGCACAGGCTGCGGCGGAGCAATTGAGAGGTTATTTCGTTGAACTGCTGGATGATCCGGACAATAAAAGCCCGCTGCTCGCCGGGATTCGCAAGCGCTTCGCCGGCGACCCGGAAACGCTGATTGCCAATTTGATTGGCTTGTTCTCCCAGACCTATGACGCCACTGCCGGGTTGATTGGCAATGGGGTAGTGGCGTTGATTCGCAACCCCACGTTATTGCGAGATGCGGCATGCGTTGAGGATTTGATTGCCGAAACCCAGCGCTTCGATCCGTCGGTGCAGAACACCCGCCGGTTTGTCGTGGCCTCGTGTGAAATCGACGGTGTAAGTCTCAATCCCGACGATGTGATTCTGGTGTTACTGGCTTCGGCTAATCGCGATCCGCAGCTTAACGACAGTCCCGACACTTTTATGCTGGACCGTCCGCAGCGACGCAGCTTTACCTTTGGCGGGGGGCGACATGAATGTCCGGGGCAGATAGTGGCGTTGAGTATTGCCAGCGCCACGCTGAAAGAGATTCTGGCGCGTAAACCTGCGCTGAACCGCTTGGCATGGAACTACCGCCCTTCGCTGAACGGGCGTATTCCTGTCTTCAGTGACCGCGTTATCGTTCATCGCGAGCAGGCTCGCTCCCACATTTGATTGGCATACGACGCAGTACCTGTGGGAGCTTGCTTGGTCCGGGCGGCGTTCCGACGATAGCGTCCTGATAAACGCTGCATCATTTGAATCCCCCCATGACCGGCAGAGAGCGGCCAAAAGCAGCGGGTGGCTGGAGCAATGGCACATGTGCACCTATGCTTGGTCTGCTGGAAGAATTGATCAAGCAGACTGTGCTGCTCCGACAATGGTGCGCAACATTTGTAAAAAGTCATCCGAGCGAATCAATGCCAGTACCCTCAGTGGTGACGCGAGCGCAAGGCGTGTGATTGACCGCGCTCTGAAAATGTCACTGCGCCATTAGTTCCTAAGTTTGGGTAGTCCATGCATTTGGCATCCATCAGGGAGAACTCTATGACGCAAATTCTCAAACCAATAACCGTTCTGGCAACCTTCGCCGTGCTGGCGATACCTGTCATAAGCCTGGTGCAGGCGGATACCGAAATTCCCCCGGGAATCACCACACCCGATCGCATCGAGACCCGTATCGGCACATTGGAGTTCAAGGACGGCGCGCCCAGCGTAAAAACCACACAGGACGTCTACGACACCTTGGCTTTCACTCGCGGCATAGACGCGTTCATGAACAGTTTTTCGGGCGCATCGGCCTATGCAATTCGCGAGGGCTTCCACAGCATTGGGGCAGACGACAACACGGTAATCATCTTCTCCGAGTTGATGGACTCCCAATCTCTGTTTCTCACCGCCAACGCCGACACCATCTATACGCTCTCGGTCCTCGACCTGACTAAGGGACCCTTGGTGGTTGAAGTGCCACCGAAGTCGCTCGGCACGCTCAATGACATGTGGTTCGGCTGGATTATCGACCTTGGCGCCCCTGGCCCTGATCGGGGTGAAGGCGGCAAATACCTGATCGTGCCGCCGGACTACGACGGTCCGCTTCCAGACAGCGGCTTCTTCGTAGGCCGATCGAAAACCAACCATGTGCTGTACGCCGTTCGTGCATTTATGGAGAACAACGATCCCAAGCCCGCTGTCGACCTGATCAAAGACAAGCTGAAGATTTATCCCTACACACCAGGCGGCTACGGCACCAGTATTGCCACGGCACTGGCAGGCCAAATCAGGCTAGAACCCAACCCGCCAATACCGCCGACGAAGTTCATCGAGGGCAGCGGCAAGTCCTTCAACACCATCCCCCCTAATGACTTCGCCTATTACGAGACGCTCGATAAGCTGGTGCAGCTGGAACCCTCCACCTCGTTCAACCCGGAACTCCTGGGCCAACTGGCGGCCATTGGCATCGTCAAGGGCAAGCCCTTTGCTCCGGACGAGCGGATGAAGAAGATCCTCACCGACGCGGCGGCCGTGGGCAATGCGGCGGGACGATCACTGAACTTTCGTGCTGCCGAGTACCCCGGCTGGGCCTACTACCCGAACTCGATGTGGGCCAACATGCTGTGGCAAGGTGGTTTCGACTTTCAAACACCGCCGCCCATGATCACCAAGGAAGGCTATTTCAAACCATTGCCGCCGACGGGCGCGCGCACACTCGATTCGCGCACGGCATTTTATTACGGCTACACCATGGATTCGCCAGGCATGATCATGCGATTGCCCAACGTGGGCTCGCAGTACCTCATGGGCTTCTCGGATGCGCAAAAGAATCCCTTTGATGGCGGCAAGACCTACAAGATGACCCTGCCACCGAAGATTCCAGCGGCCAAATTCTGGTCGTTCACCGTCTACGACAACCAGACGCGTTCCATGCTCCAGACGCCGCAGCGCTACCCGCGCGTCGGCAGCCAGACCTACCCTTCACCGGCCGCCGTGGAGAATGCGGACGGGTCCACAACAATCTATTTCGGTCCTTCCAAGCCAGCCGACGCCAAAGCGGGTAACTGGATTCAGACCACGCCTGACAAGGGCTGGTTTACGATCCTGCGCCTCTACAGCCCACTTGAATCGTTCTTCACGAAAGCGTGGCGGCCGAGCGAAATCGAAAAGGTTCAGTGAAGGGGCCACAGCTCTCTGTCAGGCTCGAATGCGATCGGCGCTGTTCACCAGCGCCGACTTCTGCGGATGGGTCAGTCGGCAAGGGCCAGCGGTGGCACTTGCCACTTGTTCATCTTGTCCTGGGGGCCGTAGATGCGTAGCGCCAGGTAGATTGGGCCGTCGGGCGCAGGCAACCAGTTGCTTTCCTTGTCTTTGCCCGGTGAGTCCTTCTGGATGTGGAGTGTCACCGAGCCGTCGGCATTCTTCTGCATATCTGGCAGCATCGGCGAGTTGATCAGATAGCGCTGGATCGGGTTAGCAACCAGCAGTTGCGTGGCGCCGTCATACATAGTCACAGACCAGAAGGCATTCGCCGGAGGCAGTTCACCGGCGGCAAACGTCAGGGTGTACTTATGTTTGCTGCCGTCCAGCGTCTCACCGGTGGGCAGGGTGCGGGTGAGTGCGTAGCGTGCTTCGGAGGCATCCAGGGCGTAGATACCTGCTTTCGCCACAACAGCGCGGGCCTGCCAATCGCCGTTATAGCGCTGGCGATCGCCGCCGCCCTCGTTCATGAGGATCCAACCGTTGATGGGCTGGCCGTGGCGGGCAATGCTCTGGGTGATACGCTGGTCGCCAGCGGCTGCCCCGGCGGCGAGTTCCTTGCCATAGACGGCGGCAATATTCTTGAAACGATCCATCTCGCCATTTCCGATACCGATGCTCGCCAGTTTTTCTCGGATGGCTTTTTCTTCAGGCGCGGCCGGCGCAAAGCGCAAGGCAAAGTCCAGGTAGGTGAAGAAGTTCTTCTTGATGGAATCCTTGTCTGCGGGAGGAAAATCCAGCGGCTGAGCGGTCGGGGGTGCCGGTTGCTTCAACCAGGTAGACAGGGGCTGCACTTTGTAGCCCGCTTGAATGGCTTTGACGTTCTCGATGTCTTGCGGCGAAAACAGTTGCGTGCGGTAGCCGGCGAGCGAGAACTGCGTCGTCGAGCGAAACATTTTCTTGATGCCCTTGGGCGTCTCGCCTTGCCAATCAGGGCCGACCACCAGATAGTCGCCCGGCTCGCCAGCGGTGGCGATACTGCCGATCAGCCCATAGTTGTAGGTATTGCCGTCACACAACATCACTGAGTAGTAACGGCCCTTTTCCACCGGCGGCACGCTCAGTACCATCGGTTCTGCGCGCAGGTCCAACGGAGCGAAGGAATAAGGCGTATCGCTGTTGGCCGTGACCACGGCCTTGTCCTCGGGTGTGAACACGCGGGGGATGTTGTGTATTTGATTGAATGGCGCCTTGTATTGCGGCGAGGCTTTGTCTACGGCATAGGAATACATCACACCGTAATTCATCACGATAGGCAGGCCGTAGATATAGGCTTCTTCGGCGATGTTCTGGATGCGTGCGGCTTCGCTGGCATCATGCTCCTGGGGAGGCGTTTGCGCAGCGGCCAGATTGGCCAGTAGCAGCACGGTGGCAGCAAGCGCGCCGCGCAGCATGTTAGGGCGATGATTCATCATGTCTCCTCAAGAAATATTGGAAGTTGGCGCTATTTACCCGCGCTGGTTTCGAGGTTTTCTCTGCTTAACATCAGAAAACATGATCAGAGTGAACGTTTTGATGATCGACGCCCCCCCGTTGACGAGGGGGCCAAGATATTTAAGGGGACTGGATCGAGGGTATTAGCGATTTACTCAGGCTTGTAAAAACCTTCATACCTGTGATCAGAAGCGTTACGGTATTGGAATAGGAGGTGAATTGCGCCAATTTCCCAAGGCATAAAGGAGATGTCTGAACGGCAACTATGGGTCGACTGCACCCTTTCACGATAGACAGCATTCAGCTGAGCAGTCATTCGTGTTTTCACGCATCACCCGCGTGCATGTTGTATTCAATGGCTCTTTTCCCATTGATCATTACTCATCGCCAAGCGAAAGCCGAGATGCGACATGGAGTTCATAGGATCTGCGCCTTGCCTGGCACTGGTTCGAAAACTCGTGCAGTAGCTGTCGCTACAAAGAAAAGATCCGCCTCGGACTACACGCTGCGGTGCATTGGCCGTCACCCCAAGTTCGGGGTCATAGCTGTCGGAAGGCCCCGTCGGGTTTACCGCTGCTTCACCCGCCGGTTGACGTTTGAGCCCAACTCTAAACGCGTCGGCACGATACCAATCGGCGACCCATTGCCAAACATTCCCGGACATATCGTAGAGTCCATAGGCGTTAGGTTGGTAACTGCCTACCGGCTTGGTGCCAATTTTGAATTTGTTGCTGGCTCCGGTCACGGGAAACGGCTGTATCTCATCCCAGGTATTCGCCATCTTTTTTCCACCGGGCGAGAAGTCATTCCCCCACGCATAATTGGCCTGTTCAAGACCGCCTCTTGCGGCGTATTCCCATTCAGCCTCGGTGAGTAGGCGCTTGTGCGCCCATGCGGCGTACGCCTGCACATCTTCACGTGAAACCTGAACAACCGGATGGTTTTCCTTGCCCTCGATTGTACTGTCAGGCCCCAGCGGGTGACGCCAGTCAGCCCCCGGGACAAATGCCCACCACTGGCTGAAATCATTGAGCGGGATCGGCCTGTCTGTACCCACAAAAACCATTGCGCCAGGCACCATGACGCTGTCATCCGGCTCAGGAGTACCCGGCGGTAGTTGTACCTTCAGATCTTCCCATCGGGGTTTGCGTTCGGCGGTCGTGACGTAATGCGTTTCAGAAATGAAACGGGCGAAATCGGCATTGGTGACGTCATAGCGGTCGATCCAATAGCCATCGAGCCGAACCTTGTGCGCCGGCCCCTCGTTTGGACGAGCCTGCTTGTGATCGCTCCCCATCAAAAATTCACCGGCAGGAAGCCAGACCATTTCCAGGGGGCCATTTTTTCCATCACCCAGCGTCAATGGCACAGGGCCGCGAATATGCTGATAAACAACAAACGCCAAGCAAGCTGACACGATCCCGGCGCAGACGATGGCGATACCAAAACGCCGTTTCCTGGTAAGCATGTGCGCTCCTCCTCATTTCAGTCTGCGGCCCTTGCTGAACCTGTTTGGTATCAACATCAGGTATAGACACCACTCCTCCAAAGTCAACGGCCACTCGGGTTAACGTTGAGATGGACTGGCGAGAGAACAAAACGGTTCTACACTCCGAGCTTGGGGTTTCGGGGGGTTACAGGAGCTGGCCATGGCCACTGCGAACTGGACTCAATCATTACGGCTGCACAACAGGCTTGGTGCAGGGCTGGTCGTTGCGATGCTTACGCTCTCCGCCAATGCAGCGTCACAGGAAGTCAACGGCACGCCCGGTTCACCCAGTGCGACCACGACCGTCGACGGCAGATACCTACCCAACCCTCCCCCGGCGTTTGGCGGCGTCATCAACCTCGACGCCGTGAACTCCACGCCCTACTGGTCGCCAACCATCGTACCTCCCAAAGACGCGCCGAATGTGTTGTTGATCATCACTGACGACGTCGGCTTCGGTGCCCCCAGTACGTTCGGCGGTCTCATCCCGACGCCGAGCATGGATCGCGTCGCGGCAGCCGGATTGCGCTTCACGCAATTCAATTCGACGGCACTGTGCTCGCCCACACGTGCAGCCTTGATTACCGGACGCAATCACCACTCCGTCGGTTTCGGCGTCATCACGGAAATTTCGACAGGGTATCCCGGTTACAACAGTGTCATCACCAAGGACAAGGTGACCATTGGCAAAATCCTCAAAGACAACGGCTATGCAACGTCGTGGTTTGGCAAAAACCACAACACGCCGTCATTCCAGATCAGTCAGGCCGGTCCGTTTGATCAATGGCCCATTGGTATGGGCTTTGATTATTTCTTCGGGTTCATGGGCGGCGAAACCAGCCAGTGGCAACCGGGCAATCTGATGCGCAACACCACACCAATCCATCCTTACGTCGGCAAACCGGGGTGGAACCTGATCACCGCGATGGCGGATGACGCCGTTGGCTATGTCAATGAATTGAATGCGCTCGATCCGAAGAAGCCGTTCTTTCTTTACTACGCGCCCGGCGGTACCCACGCGCCGCATCACCCGACGCCCGAATGGATCGACAAGTTCAAGGGCAAGTTCGACATGGGCTGGAACGCCGCGCGCGACCAGATCTTCGCCAATCAGAAGCGCCTCGGCGTCATCCCGCCGGAAGCCAAGCTCACGCCGTGGCCGGATTCACTGAAGAAATGGGACGAACTTTCGGCGGACGAGAAAAAACTGTACGCCCACCAGATGGAAGTCTATGCGGCTTATCTGGCGTATACCGATCATGAAATCGGTCGGGTGATCCAGGCGATTGATGACATGGGCAAGCTCGACAACACGCTGGTTATCTACATCAGTGGTGACAACGGCAGTAGCGCAGAAGGCACCCCTAACGGCACACCAAACGAAATGACCACTTTCAACGGAATCGACGTTCCGGTCGCCGATCAGATGAAGTATCTGGATGCTTGGGGGTCGGACCAGACTTATCCGCACATGGCCGTGGGCTGGACCTGGGCCATGGACACCCCCTTCAAGTGGACCAAGCAAATTGCATCGCATTTTGGCGGCACCCGCCAGGGCATGGCCATCTCCTGGCCGAACCGGATCAAGGATGCCGGCGGCATCCGTAACCAGTTCCACCACGTCATTGACATCGAGCCGACGATCCTTGAAGCCACCGGCATTGATGCGCCGCTCCAGGTAGATGGCATTGCGCAAAAACCCATCGAAGGCACGAGCATGGCTTACCTCTTCGACAAGCAGAATGCCGAAAAGCCTTCTACACGCACCACGCAGTATTTCGAGATGTTTGGAATGCGCGCGCTTTATCACGAGGGCTGGATGGCATCGACGACGCCCTACCGCGCACCTTGGGACATTACTTCTCAGCCACCCAAGGACATCGTCAATGGCGTCAAATGGGAGCTGTACGACATCACCAAGGACTGGACGCAGAATGACGATATCGCCGCCGCCAACCCTGCGAAACTCAAGGAACTACAGGATCTGTTCTGGGTGGAAGCGAACAAATATCAGGTGCTGCCGCTCGACGCTTCCGCATTTACTCGCGTCGTTGCACAGAGGCCGAGCATCGTGGCCGGACGCACCGAGTTCGATTACCTTTCGCCAGTGACGGGCATTCTTCCAGGCAACGAGCCCAACGTGTTGAACAAGTCCTACGTCATTACGGCTGACATCACTGTTCCGGAAAATGGCGGCGACGGTGTACTGGTGACCGACGGCGGCCGCTTTGGGGGTTACGCCCTCTACCTCCTGAAAGGTAAGCCGATTTTCAGCTACAACCTTGAAGGCGTTGCGCGATTCCGTTGGGAAGGGACCGAGGCGCTCACTCCCGGAAAGCACAGCATCAGCTTTGATTTCAAATATGCCGGGCCGGGATTCGGTAAAGGCGGCACCGGTGTGCTGTCGGTGGATGGAAAGCAACTGGCTAGTCAAACAATCCCCCACAGCGTTCCATTCGTCTTCGGTGTGGATGAAAGTTTCGATGTCGGTTCCGACACCGGCACCCCCGTCGATGACAAGGATTACCAGGTACCGTTTGCATTCACCGGTTCACTGCACAAACTTACCGTCAAGCTCGAACCAACGCAGTTGAATGTCGCGGGCAAGGAAGCAGTTCAGAACAAGGTCGGCAACAAAGACTAGGAAAAAGCACGCGGATCATCTCTCACGGGATGATCCGCGATTTACCAACGACAGCCTTCTTAATGTAACAAAAGCGGCCCTCAGAAACCCCCACCCGATTTGGCGCGAGCCCCCTCGTTGCTACAAATCCGCCACAGACGCCGACGCGCGTAGTTCCGGTATTGAGTCACAAACCCGGATGTAAATTTCCTCGTGTTCCCTCCTCCCCCCTCCCCAATGGGGGGGTTTAAACAATCAAACCACGTCATTTTCCCTCCCCAGCACGTACATGCACACAACGACTTCAACTGTGGGCGAGGAAAAACAATGATCAAGTTGCACGACACCTTACAGTTACCGGATGTTGGATTGACCGGCTTCGAAACGCCGCTCAACGAAGTGGAACGCGCCGTCCAGCACTCCGTGCACCAATTCGCCAAAAACGTCCTGCGTCCCATCGGCCAGGAACTCGACAAAATGAGCGCCGAGGATGTCTGCGCAGCCGGTTCACCGTTCTGGACGGTTTACCAGGAAGCCGCGAAGCTGGGGCTGGACCCTGATTTCTTCTCCCAATTCGAACCCGACGTCGCTGTTCGACTCGAGTCGCTGATTGGCGAAGAGATGGGTTGGGGTGATGCGGGCCTGGGCGTTTCTTTGGGTGCGGCGGGCTTCCCCCTGCAAATGGCCATGGCCGTCGGCAATCAGGAACTGGTGGAGCTGTGCACCGGCAAGATCGGCTGCTGGATGATCACCCATCCGGACAAGGGCAGCGACATCATGGTCTACGACATGAAGCGCGAATGGCCCAAGGACCAGCCAGGCAACAAGGGCAGCCTCGGCGCCAAGGTCGACAAGGACAACATCGTCCTTAACGGCCAATGCTCGGCCTGGGTGTCCAACGGTGCAGTCGCTCAAGTGGGTCTGGCTTACGTCGCTGCCGATTATGGCGATGGTTACTTCGATGCCGACGGTCGACCCCATGGACTTGCGGTGATTATCCCCCTCGACCTGCCCGGCGTTTCCCGTGGCAAACCGCTGGATAAGATCGGCCAACGCTCGCTGCCGCAGGGCGAGATTTACTTCGACAACGTCACAGTGCCAATACGTTTCGCTGTAGCGCTGAAAGACGAGTATTACGGCAATCAATCGTCGGCGTGGTCCTACGCCGGCACGCACATGTCGCAGGTGTTTACCGGTGTCGCTCGTTCGGCCTTCGAATTGGCGCTGCAGTATTGCCATGAGCGCAAACAAGGCGGCCAGTTGCTGATTGACCATCAACTGACCCGCTATCGCCTGGGCGACATGATGCGTCGTGTCGAGTTGTCACGTGGAGTCGCGCGTCGCTCGCTGGCCTACGCCCGCCTTACCCCGCACACCCATCCTTACGCCACTGCCTCCGCAAAAGTGACCGTCACCGAAGAGTGCATGAAAGTCGCCAGCGAAGCCCTGCAGCTGTTCGGCGGCGCGGGCACTTCCCGTGAGTACCCGATTGAAAAGCTGTTCCGCGACGCCCGTTCGGCGCTGATCGAGGACGGCGAGAACTACATCATCACCATGCGCGTCGGCCTGCTCTGCCAGCAGCTGTACGCCGAAGGCTGGTCACAGAACTGACCGCTGCAAACCTGCTCCGCACCACTCCAAAAACAAGAGATCTGATGAAATGGCTAAATACCCTGTAGTTGTTTATGGCGCCAGCGGCTACACCGGCATGCTGACAATGGACTGGCTGATTGACCAGAACATCCCGTTCACTGCCGTGGCCCGCGATGCCCGCCGCACTCAGGAAATGATGGCGCAACGGGTGGTTCGCCTTGAGTCGGCCACCTACGAGATCATCGAAGCGGAACACACCGTCGAAGCGCTGACGCATGCGTTCAAAGGTGCCAAAGTCGTGTGCAACACCGTCGGCCCTTTCGTCAAATTCGGCCTGACCACCGTTGAAGCAGCACTCAAAGCGGGTTGCCATCACCTCGATACAACCGGCGAACAAGAGTACATGCGCAAGGTGCGTGAGCAGTTCGGCGACCTGTATGCCCAGGCCGGCCTGGTGGTCTCACCGTCGCTGTCCTACATGTACACCTACGCTGAAATCGCCGCCGAACTGGCCCTGGAACACCCGGGCATCGATGCGCTGGAAACCTCGACTCTGTGCCGTGGCCCGCGTGGCGGCGCCGCCGGTGTCACCGTTGGCTCGACCGCTTCGATTTTCGAGCTGCTGCGCTCCGAGCAATGCTATCTCTGGGAGAAGAAGCTCGTGGCGCACCCGGTGGGCACGTCCTTCAACATCGCCTCGCCTGACTTCCTGACCCCGGTGTTCGCCTTACCATGGGGAGGCACGTCGCTGCCGGTGTATTTCGAGAACGATCCACGGGTGCGCTCTTGCGTGTCCTGCGTCGGCTTCTACGACAACAACGTGATGCAGATGGTGCATTCCATCGGCCAGAAGTGGGAGTCGGAGTACAAGTTCCTGCCACCTGAGCAGCAAGACGCGGTGATCCAGCAAATGGTCCAGTCGACCACACCGACGATGCCGCCACGCGAGCGCACCACCATCGTGCGCATGGTCGATACCGCTATCGGCCGTGGCCAGCTCTCATCCGTGCGCGCCACCGTGCATGGCACCACCGCTTACATCGCCACCGGCGCCTTGCAGACTGCAGCGGCGATCAAGCTGATCGATGGCGACACCAACAAGGTCGGTTTCGTCTCCGGCTCCAAAGCCTTCGGCCATCGCTACCTGCTGGGCTTCCTCGAAGAACGTGGCTTGGCTCGCGCCACCGTTACCCAGCTCTGATCGGGCACAGGAACTGACATGGCAATTATCGATTTTTACGACCGCGGCTGGCGCATTGATCCGGCCGCCATCGCCTACATCCAGGGCGAGCGTTCTTTCACGTTTAATGAAATCGGAGAACTGTCCTGCCGCATCGCCAACGCGCTGCTGGCACTGGACCTGCCGAAGGAAACCAAAGGCGCGATCTGGGCCGGCAATGACGTGACAGCCTGGGCCTGCACCTTGGGGCTGTGGCGCGCGAACATGACCTGGATTCCGGTCAACGCGCGCAACGCGGTGCAGGAAAACGCCGACATCCTCGATTCGTTCGATTGCGACGTGATGTTCTACCAGCACGACTTTGCCGCCGTGATGGCCGACATCCGTCCATTGTTGCCGAAGATCAAGCACTGGATTTGCATCGATGCCACCGACGGCGTTACGCCGTCGCTGGACACCTGGACCGCAGGCCAGCCGTCGACGCGCCCGGAAGTCGCCTATGACATGGACGACGTGGTCATGCTCTCGCCCACCGGCGGCACCACCGGCAAGCCGAAAGGGGTGATGAATACGCATCGCAGCGCGCAAACGTTCATTGCTCATTTCATGCTGGCCTGTAGTTATCGCGACGGGCTCAAGCCAGTGAACATGGCGGCTGCGCCGATGACCCACACCGCCGGCCTGCTGGCGGTGCCCTGCACGGCGCAAGGCGGCACGGTCGTCGTCCTGCCAAAGCCTGATCCGGCGCTGATGCTGGCGTCCATCACACAACACAAAGTCAGCGAGTTCTTCCTGCCGCCGACGGTGATTTACAAGCTGCTGGAAATCCCAGGGATCGAAAACCTCGACTTCTCTTCGGTCAAGTACCTGCTGTACGGCGCTGCGCCGATGTCGGTCGAGAAACTGAAAAAGGCTATCGAAGTCTTCGGTCCGATCATGGCTGGCGGCTACGGTCAGACCGAGGCCCCGGCGAGCATCGCCAACCTGCGTCCGGACGAGCATCTGGTTAACGGTGAACTGGCAAGTGACAGCCGTCTTTCATCTGTCGGCCGCCCCAATCCGCTGATCCGTGTCGAGGTGATGAACGACGCCGGGCAGATTCTCGCCCGGGGCGAAACCGGTGAAATCTGCGTACAGGGCGACCTGATCATGAAAGGCTATTACAAACAGCCGGAAGTGACCGCGCAGACCATCGTCGGCGGTTGGCTGCACACCGGCGACATTGGCCATATCGACAGCGAAGGCTACCTGCACCTGACCGATCGCAAGAAGGACATGATCATCACCGGTGGCTTCAACGTCTACCCGAGCGAAGTCGAGCAAGTGCTGTGGAGCCATCCGGCTGTGCAGGACTGCGCCGTGATCGGCGTGCCCGACGAGAAATGGGGCGAAGCGGTCAAGGCGGTGGTTGAACTCAACCCCGGTCATACCGTCACCTCACAAGAACTCATCGACCTGTGCAAAGCCCGGCTGGGTGGCGTCATGGCACCCAAATCGGTGGACTTCATCGACAGCCTGCCACGCAGCCCGGTGGGCAAGGTGCTGAAGAAAGACCTGCGTGCCCGCTACTGGGATGGCGCGCAACGCCAGATCTGATTCATCGCCCCTCACCTTCACCATCGTTGAACGGCGCCGCAGTCATGCGGCGTCACTCAGGAGAGTTGCATGAGCACCATCTACATTGCCGGCATCGCCATGACGGTCTTCGGTCGTCACCTGGAACGCAGCCTCGACGACCTGGCCCGCGAAGCGCTGGACGGCGCGCTGAAAGACGCCAAATGCGGCCGCCTGGATCTGGGCATTGCCTTTTATGCCGGGATGACCAATGGCCCTTTGCAAGGTCAGATTTCCATCCCGGGCCAGGTTGTGTTCAGCAAGATCGGCATCGAAAGCATCCCCGTCTACAACGTGGAAAACGCCTGCGCCTCCGGCAGCTCTGCGTTCAATCTCGCTGTGCAAAGTTTGCAGGCCGGCACGACCGATATCGCATTGGCGCTGGGCGCCGAGAAAATGAACATCCCCGACAAAGCGAGGGCCTTCCAGATTTTCGAAGGTGGCTGGGACGTGTCTCGCGTCGACGAGAATTACCAGACGCTGGTGAACATGGGCGAAGGCGTCGAGATTCCCGAGGGTTCGGAATCGGACAAACCCTACAGCAGGTTTATGGCGATCTATGCCGCCATGTGCCGATACCACATGAAAACCTACGGTACGACGCAACGGCAGATTGCTGCGGTCTCGGCCAAGAACCACACCCACTCGGTGCACAATCCGTTTTCACAGTTCCGCAAGCCGTTCACCATCGAAGAAATCCTGGCGGCACCGCCGATCACCTACCCGATCACCTTGCCGATGTGCGCCCCACTGTCGGACGGCGCTGCGGCGGCGATCCTCTGCACTGAGGAAGGCCTCAAGCGCATCGGCGCAGACCGCAGCCGCTGCATCAAGGTTTCGGCCAGTGTGATCCGTAGCTTCAGCCATCGTCGCCTCGATCAGCCAGAGCTGAACATTGCGCGACTGGCGGCTGATCACGCGTACGACCTCGCCGGCCTCGGGCCGGAGGATATCGATGTCGCGGAAGTGCATGACGCGTCGGCGATGGGTGAAATCATCCAGGTCGAAAACCTGCGACTGGCCGAATTGGGCATGGGCGGACCGTGCGCCGAGCGCGGCGATTTCACCCTCGGCGGTCGAATCCCGGTCAACCCCTCGGGCGGTCTCGAATCCAAGGGCCATCCGATCAGCGCTACCGGCCTCGGGCAGCTCTGCGAGTTGGTCACGCAATTGCGCGGCGAGGCCGGCAAGCGCCAGATCGAAGGCGCGCGCCATGCCATTCAGGAAAACGGTGGCGGACTTCAGGGCATCGAAGAGGCCGCTGTCGCCATTCACATTCTCAGCAAATAGGTCACCTGCTCTTCGAGTGTCGATGGCAGGCGAAACATCAAAACAACAAGGATAAAAAGACATGTTTCAAAACAAAGTGGTGGTCATTACCGGCGCGGGTTCCGGCATTGGCCGGGAACTGGCCATTCAGTTTGCGGAGGCCGGGGCGCGCCTCGCCCTGTCCGACATCAATCGCGTCGGTCTCGACGAAACCCTGCGGCGCCTGCCCGCCGGCAGCAACGCCAACAGTTACCTGCTGGACGTGGCCTCGTGGGAGGCGTTTCAAGCCCACGCCGATGAGGTCAAACGCGATTTCGGCACCGCGCATTACGTCATCAACAATGCCGGCGCCACCGTCGTCGGCACGGTCGCCAACACCTCCATCGAAGAGTTCGAGTGGCAGCTGGGCATCAATATGTGGGGGGTGCTCTATGGCACCAAGGCCTTCCTGCCGATGATGTTCGAACAGCGCGAAGGTTGCGTCGTCAACATCTCCAGCATTTTCGGCCTGCTCGGCTATCCGATGCAAAGCGCCTACAACATGTCGAAATTTGCCATCCGTGGCCTGACCGAATGCCTGTGGTCGGAACTGGAGAACACTGGCGTACGCGCGGTGTGTGTTCACCCCGGCGGCATCAAGACCAACATCGAAAAAGCCAGCCGCCGCTGCAAGGCCGCCGGCGTGGAAGAAGAAAAGTTCGCGGCCCTCGCCGCCGGCATGCTGCTGACCCCTCCTGAGGAGTGTGCCGCCGACATCATCAAAGGCCTGCGCAAAGGCGCGAAACGCATCATGACCGGGAACAAGTCGAAAACCGTGTACTGGGTCAGCCGACTGTTCCCGAACAGTTATCCAAAACTGCTCAAACTGATGGCTTGAGGAATCTAATCATGCAAACCAAATACTCCAGCGGGCTATTCAAGATCGCCGCCTGTTTCAACCTGCTTGCAGGCCTTCCATTTCTGTTGGCCACGACACCGGTCGCCTCATTAGTGGGACTGGAAGTGACCCCGACCTCCATGCTGTTCATTCAAATCACCATGGCGATGGTCGTCATGTTTGGCTGGGCTTACTGGATGGTCAGCGTCGATCCAGCGCGCTACCGCCCGTTCATCGGGCTGGGGCTTGCCTCGAAAATCATGGTTGTCGCGCTCATCGGCGGTTACTGGCTGACGGGCAATATTCCCTGGCAGCTGCCGGCCCTGGCATCGGGTGACATCGTCTTTGCGGCATTGTTCTGGCGTTACTTGAGCGGCAGCCGATTGACCGCGGTTCAGCGCTGCTGATCATACCCCTCGCCAATGGGGGGGTGGTAAATGCGGAGGCGATACAGGATGCCTCTGAACACCGTGAACACCTTCAACCAACAAGAGAACAACAAGCATGTTTTATGAAAACATCGACACCGCCGCCATCGACGCCGAGGAACTGCCGTGGGTCCCGTTCGCGCCTTACAGCGATGAAGTCTTCATCAAATACCTCAAGTGCGACCCGATTCGCGGCGAGACCATTACTCTGCTCAAAGCGCCGGCGGGTACCGTTCTGCCCAAACATCATCACTCGGGCACGGTGATCGTTTACACCATCAAAGGTGGATGGAAATACCTGGAACACGACTGGGTCTCCAAGCAAGGCGGTGTGGTATTCGAAACCGCGGGCACCAGCCACACGCCTGTCGCCTTGCCTGAATACGGCGATGAAATCATCACCTTGAACATCACCCAGGGTGACCTGCAGTACGTCGACGAGAACGACAATATCGTCGCGATCGAAAACTGGAAAACCAGTGTGGAACGTTACTTGGCGTTCTGCAAAGCCAATGATCTCGAGCCTGTAGACATCACCAGTTTTTCGGTCTGACCGGCTCTCCAATCTCTCAGCCGCTCGGTGATCCACTGGGCGGCTGCGCCGTTGTAATAATAAAAAAAACGGAGACAACCATGTCCCAGAAGCTACATCCCGCCGGACGTTTCACTCTAAAACTCTGCGCATTGTTGGCCAGCTCCGTCGCATCCGCACAGGACTCACTGCCCTTCCCGCCTACGCCTTCGGCCAGTGACGCCAAACCGACGCTGCAAGAATCGAAGCACCAAAAACGTCAGCAACAATCGCACCTGCCTGCCGACGCACCGAACATTCTGGTGATCATGCTCGATGACGCGGGCTTCGCGCAGTCCGACACTGTCGGCGGCGCGATCCACACGCCGACCCTGACGCGTGTCGCCGACAGCGGCGTGCGTTACAACGCCTTTCATACCGCTGCCATCAGCTCCGCCACCCGCGCAGCACTGCTGACCGGACGCAATCACCACCGCGTCGGCAACGGCGTGATCGCCGAGCTGGCCACCGATTGGGACGGCTACACCGGCAAGATTCCAAAAAGCTCGGCGACCATGGCCGAGGTGCTCAAGCAATACGGCTACAGCACCGCTGCGTTTGGCAAATGGCATAACACCCCGCCGATGGAAACGACGGCTGCCGGGCCATTTGACAGCTGGCCGACGGCCTACGGCTTCGAACATTTCTACGGCTTCCTGGCCGGCGAAACCTCCCAGTACGAGCCGCGCCTGTACCGCGACAACACGCCTATCGAACCGCCGCGCGATCCGAAATATCACCTCAGCGAAGACCTGGCGAATCAGGCCGTGAACTGGCTGCAGGATCAAAAGACCTACGCACCGGACAAACCGTTTTTCATGTACTGGACACCGGGTGCCGTGCACGGCCCGCACCAGGTGAACGCGCAGTGGGCAAACAAGTACAAAGGCAAGTTTGATGGTGGCTGGGATGCTTATCGCGCACAAACGTTCGAACGTCAGAAAGCCCTGGGCTTTATTCCACAGGACGCCGTTCTGACCCCGCGCCCCGCGGAAATGCCCGCCTGGGACAGCCTGTCGGCTGAACAAAAGCAGTATCAGGCACGCTTGATGGAGGTGTATGCCGGTTTCCTGGAACACGCCGACACACAGGCCGGCAAGATCCTCGACGAGCTGGAGCGTGAAGGCAAACGCGACAACACACTGATCTTTTATGTCTTCAGCGACAACGGCGCCTCTTCCGAAGGCATGGAAGGTACGATCAACGAATTGCTGGCGCAGAACGGTATTCCGGTTCCCAAAGAGCAACAGCTCAAAGTCCTCAACGAGATGTATGGCGGCTTGTCTGCGCTCGGTGGGCCCAAGCTGGAAAGCATGTACAACTCCGCCTGGGCCTGGGCCGGTTCAGGACCGTTTGTAGGCACCAAACTGGTTGCTGGTTACTTCGGCGGCACTCGCACACCGTTGGCGGTTTCCTGGCCAAAACAGATCAAGGCCGACGCCAAGGTTCGCGGGCAATTCCACCATGTCAATGACATCGCTCCTACGGTCTACGACGTGCTGTCGATCACCCCGCCAAAAGAGGTCAACGGCATCGCTCAGGACCCGATTGATGGCGTGAGCATGCGTTACACCTTCAACGATGCTGAGGTGAAGTCGAAAAAACCGGCGCAGTACTTTGAAGTACTCGGCAGCCGTGGCGTCTATAAAGACGGCTGGATGGCCTCGGTGTTCGGCCCCCGAAAACCGTGGGTGCAAGGTTTTTCACAGTTCATGGGCTGGAACCCGGCGAATGATCAGTGGTCGCTGTTTAACCTGAAGGACGACTACTCGCAAGCCAAGGACGTTGCTGCCAGCAACCCGGAAAAACTGGCTGAACTGAAAGCAGAGTTCGACGTACAGGCCAAGGCTAACCATGTCTATCCGATTGGTGCCGGCCTGTACCCGTTTCTCAATCCGGCAGCACGGGTTGCGACCAGCCAACATGAGTGGCACTTCAGCGATCGCGTCCAGCGCTTCCCTGAGTTCGCCGCGCCCAACCTGCGTAGCCAGAACAGCAAGGTTGTCGTCGACGCCGAAGTACCGGCCAACGCCAGTGGCGTGCTGTATGCCTTGGGCGGTATTGGCGGTGGCGTCAGTCTGTATATGGATGACGGCTTCCTGGTCTACGAGTACAACGCGCTGGCCATTGCGCGAGTCAAGTTGAAGTCGGCAGAACGAGTACCCGCGGGTAAAGTCAGCATCGAAATGTTGACTGCGATGTCCTCAGCCAAGCTCGGTGCACCGGCCAATCTCAGCCTGTTTGTCGACGGCAAGGAAGTCGCCAAAGGTGTGACGCCGTTTACACCATCGTTGACGTTCACCGCGAGTGAAACCTTCGATGTGGCTGAAGACTTGGGTTCCCCCGTGACTCTGGATTACTTCGACCGGGCGCCCTTTGCCTTTAATGGCAAGGTCAACGATGTTCACGTGACCTACTTGCCTTAACCCTCTACGCTGCCCCCCAATCATGGGGGGCGGCCAACACCCGTTCTGCCCCTAGCCTCTGGCATTGGAACCGCTCCGATCCGCGACGCGGTCCGAACGTAGCCTGCCGACCATGCCTATCCACGAAACCCCGCCCCAGGGCCTGCATCTCATGGCCAAGCCCGTCGGGCCGATCTGCAACCTCGATTGCAGTTACTGTTTCTATCTTGAAAAAGAACAGCTCTACCCGCCCCGGGAACGCTTCAGCATGACCGACGACGTATTGCGTCTGTACGTGCAGCGCTACATCGAAGCCCAGCCCACGCCGGAAGTCGAATTCACCTGGCAAGGCGGCGAACCGACGCTGTTGGGCCTGGAGTTTTTCCAGCGAGCGATCGTCTATCAACGCCAGTTCGCCGGGGACAAGGTCATTCGCAATACGTTGCAGACCAATGGCACGCTACTTGACGATGACTGGTGCGCATTTCTCGCACGCGAAAGTTTCATGGTCGGGATCAGCCTGGATGGCCCGGATTTCGTCCACGATCTGTATCGCCCTGACAAGCGTGGGCGTTCCAGTTTCGATGAGGTGATGCGCGGGCTCGGGCTGCTCAAGCACCACGGCGTCGCCTTCAATGTGCTGGTGACCGTGGCGCGGGATGTCGCCCAATATCCGTTGGAAATCTACCGTTTCCTCAAGGCTGAAGGCGTTCGTCATATTCAGTTCAACCCGGTGGTGGAACGCCAGCCGAGCGCGCCGCAGGTCAGCCAGGGGCTGCACTTTGCCGTCCCGCCGGAGCTGCGTTTGCACGCGGTACCAGAGCCCGCACTGGTGACGGAGCACACCGTAGGGCAAGAGGCCTACGGCGATTTTCTGATCAAGATTTTTGACGAGTGGGTGCGCCAGGATGTTGGTGAAGTTCACGTCATGAACTTCGAGTGGGCACTGGCCTCATGGTGTCAGCTGCCGGCTTCTGTGTGCTTGTTCAGTCCACGCTGCGGTAAAGCGGCAATCGTCGAGCACGACGGTAACGTCTACTCCTGCGATCACTACATGTACCCCGAGTACCTGCTGGGCAACCTCAAGTCCGATGACCCTGCCGTGCTACTCGCCTCCCCCGCTCAACAGGCCTTCGGCGCGGCCAAGGAAGAGACACTGCCGAGTTATTGCCAGCAGTGCGATTACCGCTTCGCCTGCCATGGCGAGTGCCCGAAAAATCGTTTCATGAACGCACCGAATGGCGAATCGGGCCTGAATTATCTGTGCCCGAGTTACAAGAAATACTTCCGCCACCTGACGCCGTACATGAATGCCATGGCCCAACTGGTGAGTCACAAACAACCCGCGGCACTGATCATGCAGGCGTTTGCCGGCCCGCTGATCGTGCCACTGGATAAATAGCCTTTAGCCCGGAAAACGGTAGTCGCGGAACTGCTCGCGCAGCTTCATTTTTTGCAACTTGCCGGTGGCGGTATGCGGCAACGCTTCGACGAAGGCCACATCGTCCGGCAACCACCACTTCGCCACCCGGCTTTGTAAAATCTGCAGCAGATCGTCTTTACTCGCTGTTTTGCCGGGTTTGAGCACCACCACCAACAACGGGCGTTCCTGCCACTTGGGATGAGGGATGCCAATCACCGCGGCTTCAGCCACAGCCGGGTGGCTGATGGCGGCGTTTTCCAGGTCGATCGATGAAATCCACTCGCCGCCCGACTTGATCACATCCTTGGCGCGGTCGGTGATCTGCATGTAGCCATCGGTATCGATGGTTGCGATATCGCCAGTATCGAGCCAGCCCTCGCTATCGAGAATCTGCCCACCCTCACCGCCGTAATACTGGCTGGCGATCCACGGTCCCTTGACCAGCAGAAGACCAGAGGCTCTGCCATCGCGCGGGAGTTCAGCGCCCTCCTCGTCGACAATCTTCATCGACACGCCGAACAGTGCCCGCCCTTGTTTGGCCTGCAAGTCGAGCACTGCGCTGAGCGGTGCATTGCAGTGTTTGGGTAAGGGGTTACAGACGGTGCCGAGCGGTGACATCTCCGTCATGCCCCAGGCATGCAACACCCGGGCGTTAAAAGACGTCTCAAACGTCTCGACCTGGCTACGTGGTGCAGCAGCCCCGCCAATCACCACCCGGTTCAGGCACAGCTCTGTCGCTGGATGCAGGCCCTGCGCCTCGACATGCTGTTGCAGCATCATCCAGACCGTTGGCACGCCCAGCGCCAGGGTCACTTGTTCATCCCGCATCAGTGTGTACAGGCTCTCGCCATCCAGAGCAGCACCCGGCAACACCAGTTTGGCGCCGCACATCGCGGCGGCATAAGGCATGCCCCAGGCATTGACGTGAAACATCGGCACCACCAACAGCGCCGAATCCGCCGCCGACAAGGCAAAGCCGTCCGAGGTGCACAGTGCCAGCGAATGCAGGATTGAGGACCGGTGCGAGTACAGCACGCCCTTCGGATTACCGGTGGTGCCCGAGGTGTAGCACATCGATGACGCCGTGCGCTCATCGAACACGGGCCAGCTGAAATCACTGCTTTGCTCGGCGATCAGGTCTTCGTAGCAGATCAAACCAGGCACATTGATCGCCGGCATCTGCTCACGGTCACACAGCGCAATGAAGCCTTTGACACTCTTCAACTGCGGCGCGATTTGCTCGACCAGCGTCGCGAACGATAGGTCGAATATCAGGTACTGATCTTCGGCATGGTTGCCGATAAACTCGATCTGCTCGGCGAACAACCGTGGGTTGATCGTGTGCAGCACCGCACCCATGCCCGACACGCCGAAGTACAGTTCCATGTGCCGGTAGCCGTTCCAGGCCAGCGTGCCGATTCGATCGCCGGGTTGTACGCCTAGCGCAACCAGCGCGTTGGCCACCTGTTTGGCGCGACGACCAATGTCGGTATAGGTGCAGTGATGCACGGATCCGTCTGCCGTGCGCGAGGCAATTTCAGTGCGCGGGTGCGCCTTCAGCGCATGTTCCAGAACAGAAGAAATCAACAGCGGTTGATCTTGCATCAAGCCCAGCATGGTTTTGTGTTCCTTTTTTATTCTTGTATGAGTTCGGTGTTGCTGGCATGGCGTCGGATTACAGGTAGCCGATCTTCCGCGCGTCGTTGAGGATCACCCGGCGCATCAGCCCCAGTGACAAACGTTTGAGATGGAAAATCAGCTTGGCGAACGGCCCGACCAGCACCAGGTCCTGGCCCTTCTGCACGGCGCGGACCATCGCTTCAGCGACCAGTTCGGGCTCGCAGCCCTTGGCTTTGTAGTAGGCCTGCAATCGCTCGAGCTGCTCTTCACTGATGGAAGGCGAGATGCTGCTGCGGGACTGGGTGATGGCGGTATTGATGATGCCGGGGCAAACCGTGGTGATGCGGACATTGGAGTCGGCCAGTTCCATCTTCAGCACTTCACTCAAGCCGAACACCGCATGTTTGGAGGCGGCATAGGCGCCCATGGTCGGTGACGGATAGACGCCCGCCACCGAGGCCACGTTCAACACATGGCGCGCGCCGCCTGCCAGGATCATTTGCGGAATGAAGTGATAGCAGCCATGCACCACGCCCATCAGGTTGATGTCCATGACCCGCTGCCAGTGAGCCAGATCACTCTGGAGAAACTGCCCCAGGTAACCGATACCCGCGTTGTTGATCAGTACATCGATTGGCCGCAGCTTCATGTACGGATGCTCGGCGAACGCCTGCATCTCGTCGCCATTCGAAACATCAAGTTGATGGATCATGCAAATGGCTCCCAGCGCGACGAGGTCGATCTGGAGCTGTTTCAGCGCCTCTCGATTAACGTCCGTGGCGATGATGTGGGCACCTCGGCGGGCGAATGCAAACGCCGCTGCACGACCGATGCCCGAGGCCGCGCCGGTGATCATGACTTTCTTGTTTTTGAGTTCGGGGATGGCCATTAGAGGGGTTCCATCTGAAATGAACGTTCTGATTACTTGAGTTGTTCCAGCGGTGGCGCAGTCCAGTTTCCCGACAAAGCCTGGACTTGCGGCCAATACAGCCGCATGTACATGGCAAAGGGACCCTTTGGCGCTGGCAACCAGTTGGCTTCCTTGTCCAAGCCTGGGGATTCGTGCTGGATGAACAATGTCACGCCACCGTCCGCATCGCGCTTGAACTGGGGCACCATCGGTGAGTTGATCAAATAACGATTGAGAGGATTGTCGACCAACCAGCTCCCTGGCAGTTCATACATCGTCAGCGACCAGAACGCATTGACGGGTGGGAGCTGATCAGGCGCAAAGCGCAGGCTGTAGCGCTTGCTGCCATCCAGTTTCTGCTTATCCGCGTCGACACGATAAAACGGATACATCGCCTCTTGCCTGGAGGCGCCATAGATACCAATCGTCCCGAGCATGCGGTTCAGGTAGTTATTCTTCATGGTCGTGCGCGAGCCGAGAATATCGCCCGAGGTCAGCGTTCCCTCATTCAGCTGCTTGACCCCACCCGCAAATTCAGCCCAGGCATCGGCGATGCCTTGCTCGAAAGCCGCCTTGATCTCAGGGCTGAGTTTGGCTGGGTCGAACGCTTTGCCAGCGCCGATACCGATCTTGGCAAAGCGCGCCATCAGTTCTTTTTCGGAAGGATCGGTCGGGCAAAACTGCAGCAGGAAGTTCAGCGTACTGAACAGCTGCAGCGAGGTCTTTTGCTCCTCACGGCTGAGCGGCTTGACGAAATCGATGGCAGGCGCGGGTTTCACGGGCGGGCGGCCCAGGAACGCCGAAAGTGTCTGCACGGTGTAGCCGGCCTGCACTTTCTTCACATTTTCGATATCGCCTGGGTTGAATAGCTGAGTGCGATAGATAGCGAGCGTCAGATCTGTGTCAGCACGAAAGACTTTCTTGATCCCTTTAGGTGTATCACCTTTCCAGTTCGGCCCGACGATAAGGAAGCTACCCTCCTCGTTACCGGTGCTGCGGCTGCCGATATAGTCGGAATTGAAGGTGTAAAGATCCGTGAGCTGGACACTGTAATAACGGTCCTTCTCCACGGCGGGCATGGTGAGGACAACCGGTTCGGCGCGCAGATCGAGGCCGGCCCAGGAATAAGGCGTATCGGAATTGGGTGTCTGGATGGCCTTGTCCGCGGGGGTATAAACGCGAGGCGTGTTATGAATCTGATTCCAGGGGCCTTTGTACTCGGGGTTTCGAGGATCCACGAAATAGCCATATTCAACGCGATAGCTATCTACCATCGGGTAGCCATAAATGTAGGCCTCCTTGGCAATGGCACGCGCCTCTTGCGGGCTGACATTTGTCTGAGCCATAGCTGTCGGAAGGCCGACAAGCAGCGCTGCTGCACACGCTATAACTTTCAACTGAATACTAATCACCAAGTTATCCCCTCGCATCGATATCCGTAGTTGCCGAGAAAAAGCTTTTACGCGCCGTTGCTGACTTCACATGCCAGTTAACAGTTGCTCATGTGCTCTGTTTGAACTTCAAGGTTTGGGCAAGGGATAACGCAACTCCCTGATCATTTCATCCAGAGACCCTTCTGATTCACCTTCGCTTTCCATGGCCAGCCATTTCAGGATGGCGGACTCGTGGCGGACCATGGACTCGGTGAGGTCGCGATCTTCGTCAGGACAAATGCGGGCTATTTCTTCAAAGCGCGACAGGAAATCTTCCACAGTAGGCTTGATGACAGCGGCAAACTCCTGAAGGTTATTCATTGCCTTGTACGCGTTGACAATGGCCTCGATACCGTCCAGTTCGATGTTCTCGCTCAGGGGAACGCCGTGGTTGAACAAAAACGGGCGCAATCGCGCTTTTGTTTCTGTTTCAAGTTGAAGCAAGGTGCCGAAGTGATAGTGATCACGTTTATTTTTTGCCACGTCGATCAGTGCAAGGGCCAGCGCTTCACCGAATACTTCGCTCTCGTGTAACTCGCGGATCCACGCGGGATAGACTGGATTATTCATCTCGTTTTTCCTCTTTTTTAATGAACGCGGCGAAGCAGGAAATGCGACAGCGCAGGAATCAACACCAGTGCACCGACCATGTTCCAGATGAACATGAAGGTCAGCAGGATGCCCATGTCGGCCTGGAACTTGATCGGCGACCAGGCCCAGGTGATCACGCCCGCCGCCAGGGTGATGCCGACCAGCGCCACCACCTTGCCGGTGAACGCAACGGAGTTTTTGTAGGCTTCGGTCAACGACAGACCGGCACGTTGTTGCGCCAACTGAACGCTGAGCAAGTACAGCGCGTAATCGACACCGATACCGACGCCCAAGGCAATCACCGGCAAGGTCGCGACCTTCACGCCCATGCCCAGCCAGACCATCAATGCTTCGCAAAGAATCGACGTCAGCATCAACGGCACCACCGCCACCACCACCGCGCGCCAGCTACGAAAGGTAATGAAGCACAGCACGATCACCGCGCCGTAGACGTAGAACAGCATGGTGCGGTTGGCGTCGCGCACGACAATGTTGGTCGCCGCTTCGATCCCGGCGCTGCCGGCAGCGAGCATGAACTGGCGATCATCGTTGCTGTGTTCGCGGGCGAACTGGTCGGCCACTTTCACCACGTGATCGAGAGTTTCGGCCTTGTGATCAGAGAGATAGGCAATCACCGGCATCATCGAGCAGTCGCTGTTGAACAGTTCCGGGTTGTTCACCGAGGCCTGTTGCGCGCCGTAGTTCAGCACGTTCTGATTGCGCGCGATGGTCAGCATTTTCGGATTGCCTTCATAGGAACCCGCCGTGATTTGCCGCACCGCGTTGACCAGCGACACGGTGGTTTGCACACCCGGTTGCTGTTGCAGCAACCAGCCGAGGCGATCCGCTTCCACGAGCGTTTCGTACTTCAGGCAACCTTCGCTGGCGGTTTTGACCATGACCGCGAACTGATCGCTCGACAGCGAGTAATTGGCGGTGATGTAAGCGTTGTCGCGGTTGTAACGGGAATCGGCACGCAATTCGGGCGCGCCCGGGTCGAGGTCGCCGATCTTCAAGTGCGTGCTGACCATGAAACCACCCACCGCCAACAGCCCGGCCACCACCACCGCCACCGTCGCCCAGCGGCGTTCGGTAAAGCGGTCGAGCAGGTTCCACAGGCTGCCGAGACCCTTGCCTTTGAGCTCCTTGTTTTCCTGACGCAAGCTGCGCGCCGCCGCTTTCGGGCTGACGCCCCAATAGGACAGCAGCACCGGCAACAGCACCAGGTTGGTGAAGATCAGGACCGCCACGCCAATACTCGCCGTGACAGCCAGGTCCTGGATCACCGGGATGTCGATCAGCATCAGCACGGCGAAGCCCACGGCATCGGCCAGCAGCGCGGTCAGGCCGGCGAGGAACAAGCGGCGGAAGGTGTACCGCGCGGCGACCAGTTGGTGGGTGCCGCGTCCGACGTCCTGCATGATCCCGTTCATTTTCTGCGCGCCGTGGGATACGCCGATGGCGAACACCAGGAATGGCACCAGAATCGAAAATGGGTCGAGCGCGTAACCGAACAAAGTGATCAGCCCGAGTTGCCAGACCACGGCCACCACCGAGCACAGAATCACCAACGCGGTACTGCGCACGCAGCGGGTGAACACAGTAGATGATGGCAGTGGCGATCAGCGCGGCGGCGCCGAAGTACAGCATGATCAGCAGCAGGCCATCGATCAGGTCGCCCACCAGTTTGGCGAAACCGATCACACGAATCTTGATCGGGCCTTTGCCCTCTTCACCGGCCTTGTGCGTTGCGTTGCTGTCGGCGAACTCGAACTTGTTGCGTAGTTGTTCTTCAAGCATGCGCGAGAATTGGTGATAGTCGATGGCGGCGCCGGTAACCGGGATCCTTCTCCAGCAACGGCACTACGATCATGCTCGACTTGAAGTTGTTGCCGACCAGACTGCCGATAATCCCGGAACGCGCGATGTTCAAGCGCAGTTGCTCGACGCCACTGGCCGAGCCGTCGTAGGAATCGGGCATCACCGGACCGCCACGGAAGCCCTCCTCCGTGACCTCGGTCCAGCGCACGGCCGGTGTCCACAATGATTTCATCCAGGCCCGGTCCACGCCCGGCGTCAGGAACAAGGTGTCGTTGACCTGCTTGAGCACTTCCAGGTAGTTCGGGTCGTAGATGTCGCCATCGGTATTTTCTACGACCACCCGAACGGTATTGCCCAATCCCCGCAATGACTGGCGGTTTTCAAGGTAGTTTTTGATGTACGGCTGGCTCTGCGGAATCATCTTTTCGAAGCTGGCGTTGAGCGTCAGCCGGGTGGCCGCGAAGTAACTCAACAGTACCGTCACGATCAGACAGGTCAGCACCACCAGCAGGCGGTTATTGAAAATCAGGCGTTCAAGGAAATTGCCGGAGCGTGCATCGAAGCCCTTGAGCTCTCGGATCACCGGCATCGTATCGAGGTTGTAGTTACCCATGACGTGGTTCGTCTCTTTTTATTGTGTGAAGTGGGCTCATTCGAAGGGTATCTGACGCAGGCCCTGAGCACCCGCGACCACCACGGAGCCAGACCCGGTTGCCTGCACCGCAGCAGCTGGCCCCAGGCGTTGTTGTGGCGTTTGCGTGAAGGTCACGCCGTCATCAGAACTGACCAGCACTTGCCCCGCCTGGCTGACCAGGATGATTCGTCCATCTTCCGTGACCGTACTCGCGGTGATGCTTGAGGACACACTCAATTCAACTTTGTCCCAGTTCGCTCCTTGGTCAGCACTGCGGTAAACATTGCCCCGCAGACCAAAAACAAGCACGACGCCCGGTTTGCCGGTGATGCCAAAATAGCTACCGCTGTAAGGCGTGGGAACGTTGACGAAGCGTTGCGTTACCGGGTCCAGTTTCAGCACCAGGCCTTGTTCGCCGACGATGAACAGGTCATCACCGATTGCATGCATCCCATAGAAGTTCAGGGCGCCCGGGTTATCGGTGCGCTCCATCAGCGGAGCCCAGGTCTGCCCGCCATCTTCGGTGCGAAAAATCAGGTTGAACGCGCCGACGACGTAGCCAGTTTTGTCATCAGAGAACCACACGTCCAGAAAGGGTTTGTCCGCCCCTTCGTCGATCATTCGCTGGGCTTCGGCTAATAACGCATCATCCGGCACCGCTTGCCGCTGATAGTGTTCGAGCATGATCTGCCCTACCTGACGTCCATCGAGCTGGCGTTTCCAGGTTTCACCGTTGTCGTCGCTGTGCAACACAATGCCGTCGTGCCCGACCGCCCAGCCCTGGGTCGGGCTCGGAAACTGCACCGCCACCAGATCGGAGCTCACCGGCACTTCAGCCTGATGCCAATGAACGCCGTTATCATCGGAATAAAAATGTGGCCGCGCTGGCCCACAGCAATCACTCGCTTACCCGCACGGGCCACCCCGGTGAACGTTCCATTAACGGCTTTTTCACTCTGAATCGCCGGGCTCGACAGCGGGTCGACAAAATCCGCGGCGACCACGGCTCTGGTAAATGGCACGGCCAATGCCACGGCTAGCGCAGTGAGCGTTATCCATCTAAATGCATTCATGAGGTTCACTCGGAAAAAAGCCGCCAAACAGTGCGAGGACACACTGCCGGCGACAAAAAAATACCCGCGTTTATGGCTTAGCGAATACCCGTACCGGCCAGTGATTCAGGTGCCCACTGCGCTTTCGAAAGCGGATCGATGTACTTGATGCCGCCATACGGGCCGTAGATGCCGGTGATGTTGTAGCTGCCGGAGACAAAGTCATAAATCATGTGGTTGTCGGAGTTCGGCGCCTGCACGTCATAGCTGTAAGCGAGGTGTGCGAAGGAGCCGCGGTACAGCTTGCCGCTGGCGTCATATTCATCCGAAGCCAGGGCGATCCAGCTGTCTTCGTCGAGGTAGAAGGTGCGCTTGCTGTAGATGTGGCGTTTGCCCGGTTTCAGCGTGGCCTCGACCACCCACACGCGGTGCAGCTCCCAACGCACCAAATCGGGATTGACGTGGTGCGCCGTGGTGATGTCCGCCGCTTCCTTGTGATAGTTCAGCTTGTAGGTGTTGTAAGGAATGATCATTTCCTTCTTGCCGACGAGTTTGAAGTCGTAACGGTCCATGGCGCCGTTGAATACCCAGGCATCGTCATAGGTCGAGGCACCGGCCGAGCCGGGGTTTGGCGTGTCGTAAGCGATGTCCGGCGCGAGTTTGATCCGGCGCTGACCCGGCAGGTATTGCCAGCCACGACGCTCCATTTTCAGAGGGTTGACCGCATCCTGCACCAGGATGGCTTCGCCTGCGCGGCGGGCCGGGGCCTGGTAATAGAGTTTGGTCTTGAAGAACAGATCGCTCTCTTTCGCCGGCTCTGTACGCTTGGGATCGTAGAGCGGGTATTCGAGATACGCATTACCGGTGGTGGCCAGAATCGCCGTGCCGGCACCGTCGACGTTCCAGGAGTCGTATTTGAAATTGGTGGCGTAGCCCTGATAACGCAGCAGGTGGTTCCACATGGCCTCGTAGCCATCTTTCGGGATCGGGAACGGCACGCCCGGCAACGCGTTTTCAAGCGCTACACCACCCTCGAGGGTTTTGGTGCCGACTGCGTTTTTCGCGGTGTTATCCAGCAGGCGCTGAGGCAGCGCAACGCTGCGATGGGTCGGAAACACATCGACCCGGAACGTCGGATAACGCTTGAGCAATTCCTGCGTGCTCGCGGTCAGTTTGTCGGCGAATTGACCGACGTTTTTGCCGTCGATGACCGCACGCGGCTTGTCGGCCTCGAAAGGGTCTGGACGAAAAGAGCTGCCCGACTGGTAACTGGCTGGCGGCGTGGTGATGCCGCCGGTATAGGCCGGAATGGTGTTGTCGGCATTGCCGGCCTTTTCAGCGCCGACGGCTGTCAGGCTGCTGCCGAGTTTTGCCGCTTCTCCCGGAGAGACGGCTGCGTGTGCCGCGCCGGCGATGGCAACGGTCAAGGCAGTGAACAAAAGCGTGTTGACGAACTTCATGAGTGACTCCTGCTATCAAGCAAAGACTTCGATCAAATGGTCGTTTTGAACGTCAAAGTGACCATGCCCCGATCCTTGAGCTGAGGCTGAGTACCGCCAAAGGCAGTGGTCTGCCCCGGTACGCAGTTGTACTGGCCGTTGGCACCCGGTGCAGCGCCTTGGCCTTGAGCGCTCGCACCACCGGCTGAGCCACAGGTGTCGAACGGACCAAAGTTATCCACGTATTTCAGGTCGAACCGATACTGGTTGTGCACGTCCATGCCGACACCCACCGAATAACTGCCGGAGTCCTTGTTACCCCCCAGCTGGACAGCGGAGTTACCCGAGAGTCCGACGTTGTAGGTCATCGGCAAGTACATATCGATGCCGGGGAACACCTGATACCAGGTCGGGTTGAAGTTGACGCCCAGGACGTAGTTGTCCTTGCTGACCTTGTCGACACCGCGATACCAGTCTTCGCCCTTGAACAGCTGTTTGTTGTCGGTGACGTCCAGCCAGCGGCTGTAAGCGAGCTCAACCAGCAAGGACGAACTGTCCCAGACCGGCGTGTCGCCAAAGGTGGTCAGACCGTTAAGCACCGCATGCACCGTGTTGCCACGGGCCACGCCGTTTTCACCGTCAAAACTGCTGATAAACCCTGGCAAACCGGCCGCCCCGGCCGCCGGGCTGACCGTTGCCGGCACACTGGCCAACGGCATGTTGTGGCGATAGTTCAAGTCGAAGCCGACGCTGACACCTTCGATGCTTTTCGACAGGCTGAGGCCGTAGACATCGATGTCATCGACGTAGAACTGGTTGTAGCTGCCGACGTTGCCGGAGATCAGTTGCGCAGGACCTACTGCGGTTGGCTGCAAGACCAGGTTCGGCAGGATGTCGGATGTTTTGCGGTAGTAGAAACCGAGGGTGCCTTGCAGCCACTCAGGGCTCCACTTGGCCATCAAACCGAAGTCACCGTGCTTGTCTGGGGTGAACGTGTGACCGTTGTTGAGCCGCAAAAACTGATTGGCGCCCAATGGGCCGGGCGTACCAAAGCGAGGGTTCTGTGCACCGATCAACGATAGATTGTGCCCGCCATTCTGGATGCCGTCGTTAAAGCCAAGGTAGGTGCCGGATTCCGGCAGCCGCGCGGCGTCCCAATCCAGAAAATACTGCGCGCCGAGGGTCAGTTCCGGGTTGAGCGTGAAGCTCGCGGACAACTGATTGCGCGGAATAAACAGCTCTTTGGCTTCCGTTCCGGGTACCGCCAGCGCCTTGGAAATATCAAGTCCGGATTGCCCATAACTGTTGCCATGGGCAAAGGACAGAAGACTCTCCCCCAGTAGAGGGTGTGCTTGCCTGCCTTGCCACTGAGCAGCGACTCATCACCGACTTCTGTACTGCCAAACACGAAGGCATCGAGAATTTCGGAAGACGGACCATTGTAATAACGATCGGTGTAACCGCTCTGGTGTCGGGAGTCCGGTACACCACTGTTGAGCTGATTGGTCGACGCATTGTTGCTGCCGACATCGTCATAAGCATGGTCGTACCAAGTGTTGGCGCTGACGCGAAAGCCGGCCTTCTGTTTGTAAACGACGTCCAGTTCAGAAAGCACATCCATGCGTTGGGAAACCGCACTGCCGGAGGAAAAGTTGCGATCCCCGTCATTGTTGTTCCAGGAATTGGCCAATTTGCTATTGGCTGATTCCACCCGCTGGGCATAGTTGAGCTTCACCGTGTTGTCGAAGCGAACCGCCAGGTCTTCGTTCCCTGTGTTGATTTCCAGTGCGTGTGCCGGTGTTATGCCCAGACCCGCCAGGATGGCTGAAGTCAGCAACCCCTTGCGGAGGTTTGCATGGCAGATCTTATTATTTTTGTTCATCTAACTTGCCACCTGCTCTATGGTTTACGAAAAGTCATGGTTTTGAATCAC
>NZ_JAEKFH010000005.1 GCF_016650695.1 Pseudomonas sp. TH41
GGCAAAACAAAACCCCTACCTGCATACGCAGATAGGGGTTTCGGAATTTAATCTTGACGATGACCTACTCTCACATGGGGAAACCCCACACTACCATCGGCGATGCATCGTTTCACTGCTGAGTTCGGGATGGGATCAGGTGGTTCCAATGCTCTATGGTCGTCAAGAAATTCGGGAGCCAGGTCGTTTTCTCTTGCGAGATCACGCTCCAGCGAATGGGTATGTGATAGATCTCGGTGTTTGTGAACAGCTCGAACTTTCGGTTCGTTTCGTCTTCACACACCGCAATCTGGTGCTCTCTCGAGCCTACAAATTGCTTGGGTGTTATATGGTCAAGCCTCACGGGCAATTAGTATTGGTTAGCTCAACGCCTCACAGCGCTTACACACCCAACCTATCAACGTCGTAGTCTTCGACGGCCCTTCAGGGGACTCAAGGTCCCAGTGAGATCTCATCTTGAGGCTAGTTTCCCGCTTAGATGCTTTCAGCGGTTATCTATTCCGAACATAGCTACCCGGCAATGCCACTGGCGTGACAACCGGAACACCAGAGGTTCGTCCACTCCGGTCCTCTCGTACTAGGAGCAGCCCCTCTCAAATCTCAAACGTCCACGGCAGATAGGGACCGAACTGTCTCACGACGTTCTAAACCCAGCTCGCGTACCACTTTAAATGGCGAACAGCCATACCCTTGGGACCGGCTTCAGCCCCAGGATGTGATGAGCCGACATCGAGGTGCCAAACACCGCCGTCGATATGAACTCTTGGGCGGTATCAGCCTGTTATCCCCGGAGTACCTTTTATCCGTTGAGCGATGGCCCTTCCATACAGAACCACCGGATCACTAAGACCTACTTTCGTACCTGCTCGACGTGTCTGTCTCGCAGTCAAGCGCGCTTTTGCCTTTATACTCTACGACCGATTTCCGACCGGTCTGAGCGCACCTTCGTACTCCTCCGTTACTCTTTAGGAGGAGACCGCCCCAGTCAAACTACCCACCATACACTGTCCTCGATCCGGATAACGGACCTGAGTTAGAACCTCAAAGTTGCCAGGGTGGTATTTCAAGGTTGGCTCCACGCGAACTGGCGTCCACGCTTCAAAGCCTCCCACCTATCCTACACAAGCAAATTCAAAGTCCAGTGCAAAGCTATAGTAAAGGTTCACGGGGTCTTTCCGTCTAGCCGCGGATACACTGCATCTTCACAGCGATTTCAATTTCACTGAGTCTCGGGTGGAGACAGCGCCGCCATCGTTACGCCATTCGTGCAGGTCGGAACTTACCCGACAAGGAATTTCGCTACCTTAGGACCGTTATAGTTACGGCCGCCGTTTACCGGGGCTTCGATCAAGAGCTTCGCGTTAGCTAACCCCATCAATTAACCTTCCGGCACCGGGCAGGCGTCACACCCTATACGTCCACTTTCGTGTTTGCAGAGTGCTGTGTTTTTAATAAACAGTCGCAGCGGCCTGGTATCTTCGACCGGCATGGGCTTACGCAGTAAATGCTTCACCCTCACCGGCGCACCTTCTCCCGAAGTTACGGTGCCATTTTGCCTAGTTCCTTCACCCGAGTTCTCTCAAGCGCCTTGGTATTCTCTACCCAACCACCTGTGTCGGTTTGGGGTACGGTTCCTGGTTACCTGAAGCTTAGAAGCTTTTCTTGGAAGCATGGCATCAACCACTTCGTCACCCAAAGGGTAACTCGTCATCAGCTCTCGGCCTTAGACTCCCGGATTTACCTAAGAGTCCAGCCTACCACCTTAAACTTGGACAACCAACGCCAAGCTGGCCTAGCCTTCTCCGTCCCTCCATCGCAATAACCAGAAGTACAGGAATATTAACCTGTTTTCCATCGACTACGCTTTTCAGCCTCGCCTTAGGGACCGACTAACCCTGCGTCGATTAACGTTGCGCAGGAAACCTTGGTCTTTCGGCGTGGGTGTTTTTCACACCCATTGTCGTTACTCATGTCAGCATTCGCACTTCTGATACCTCCAGCAAGCTTCTCAACTCACCTTCACAGGCTTACAGAACGCTCCTCTACCGCATCACCTAAGTGATACCCGTAGCTTCGGTGTATGGTTTGAGCCCCGTTACATCTTCCGCGCAGGCCGACTCGACTAGTGAGCTATTACGCTTTCTTTAAAGGGTGGCTGCTTCTAAGCCAACCTCCTAGCTGTCTAAGCCTTCCCACATCGTTTCCCACTTAACCATAACTTTGGGACCTTAGCTGACGGTCTGGGTTGTTTCCCTTTTCACGACGGACGTTAGCACCCGCCGTGTGTCTCCCATGCTCGGCACTTGTAGGTATTCGGAGTTTGCATCGGTTTGGTAAGTCGGGATGACCCCCTAGCCGAAACAGTGCTCTACCCCCTACAGTGATACATGAGGCGCTACCTAAATAGCTTTCGAGGAGAACCAGCTATCTCCGAGCTTGATTAGCCTTTCACTCCGATCCACAGGTCATCCGCTAACTTTTCAACGGTAGTCGGTTCGGTCCTCCAGTTAGTGTTACCCAACCTTCAACCTGCCCATGGATAGATCGCCCGGTTTCGGGTCTATTCCCAGCGACTAGACGCCCTATTAAGACTCGCTTTCGCTACGCCTCCCCTATTCGGTTAAGCTCGCCACTGAAAATAAGTCGCTGACCCATTATACAAAAGGTACGCAGTCACCCAACAAAGTGGGCTCCCACTGCTTGTACGCATACGGTTTCAGGATCTATTTCACTCCCCTCTCCGGGGTTCTTTTCGCCTTTCCCTCACGGTACTAGTTCACTATCGGTCAGTCAGTAGTATTTAGCCTTGGAGGATGGTCCCCCCATATTCAGACAAAGTTTCTCGTGCTCCGTCCTACTCGATTTCATGACTAAGAGATTTTCGCGTACAGGGCTATCACCCACTATGGCCGCACTTTCCAGAGCGTTCCGCTAATCTCAAAGCCACTTAAGGGCTAGTCCCCGTTCGCTCGCCACTACTAAGGGAATCTCGGTTGATTTCTTTTCCTCAGGGTACTTAGATGTTTCAGTTCCCCTGGTTCGCTTCTTAAGCCTATGTATTCAGCTTAAGATACCTAACTTATGTTAGGTGGGTTCCCCCATTCAGACATCTCCGGATCAAAGTCTGTTTGCCGACTCCCCGAAGCTTTTCGCAGGCTACCACGTCTTTCATCGCCTCTGACTGCCAAGGCATCCACCGTATGCGCTTCTTCACTTGACCATATAACCCCAAGCAATCTGGTTATACTGTGAAGACGACATTCGCCGAAAATTCGCAATTACTCACAAATTTTACCTTAGCCTGAGCCGTTACCAGTGAAAGTAACGTTCAGTCTATCTTTCTATCACATACCCAAATTTTTAAAGAACGATCTAATCTTAAAGATCAGAAATCAACATTCACCATCGTCACGATGGAATGCTCATTTCTAAGCTTTACAAGTCAGAAGCAGTAGTGGTGGAGCCAAACGGGATCGAACCGTTGACCTCCTGCGTGCAAGGCAGGCGCTCTCCCAGCTGAGCTATGGCCCCGTATTTCTACAGGCGTTTCCCACACAAAATTGGTGGGTCTGGGCAGATTCGAACTGCCGACCTCACCCTTATCAGGGGTGCGCTCTAACCAACTGAGCTACAGACCCAATTTCGGGCTGCTTCTTATCGTCTTCTTCAATGAATCAAGCAATTCGTGTGGGAACTTATGGAACAGCTGATGTCGTCGATTAAGGAGGTGATCCAGCCGCAGGTTCCCCTACGGCTACCTTGTTACGACTTCACCCCAGTCATGAATCACACCGTGGTAACCGTCCTCCCGAAGGTTAGACTAGCTACTTCTGGTGCAACCCACTCCCATGGTGTGACGGGCGGTGTGTACAAGGCCCGGGAACGTATTCACCGCGACATTCTGATTCGCGATTACTAGCGATTCCGACTTCACGCAGTCGAGTTGCAGACTGCGATCCGGACTACGATCGGTTTTCTGGGATTAGCTCCACCTCGCGGCTTGGCAACCCTCTGTACCGACCATTGTAGCACGTGTGTAGCCCAGGCCGTAAGGGCCATGATGACTTGACGTCATCCCCACCTTCCTCCGGTTTGTCACCGGCAGTCTCCTTAGAGTGCCCACCATTACGTGCTGGTAACTAAGGACAAGGGTTGCGCTCGTTACGGGACTTAACCCAACATCTCACGACACGAGCTGACGACAGCCATGCAGCACCTGTCTCAATGTTCCCGAAGGCACCAATCCATCTCTGGAAAGTTCATTGGATGTCAAGGCCTGGTAAGGTTCTTCGCGTTGCTTCGAATTAAACCACATGCTCCACCGCTTGTGCGGGCCCCCGTCAATTCATTTGAGTTTTAACCTTGCGGCCGTACTCCCCAGGCGGTCAACTTAATGCGTTAGCTGCGCCACTAAGAGCTCAAGGCTCCCAACGGCTAGTTGACATCGTTTACGGCGTGGACTACCAGGGTATCTAATCCTGTTTGCTCCCCACGCTTTCGCACCTCAGTGTCAGTATCAGTCCAGGTGGTCGCCTTCGCCACTGGTGTTCCTTCCTATATCTACGCATTTCACCGCTACACAGGAAATTCCACCACCCTCTACCATACTCTAGCTCGACAGTTTTGAATGCAGTTCCCAGGTTGAGCCCGGGGATTTCACATCCAACTTAACGAACCACCTACGCGCGCTTTACGCCCAGTAATTCCGATTAACGCTTGCACCCTCTGTATTACCGCGGCTGCTGGCACAGAGTTAGCCGGTGCTTATTCTGTCGGTAACGTCAAAACAATTACGTATTAGGTAACTGCCCTTCCTCCCAACTTAAAGTGCTTTACAATCCGAAGACCTTCTTCACACACGCGGCATGGCTGGATCAGGCTTTCGCCCATTGTCCAATATTCCCCACTGCTGCCTCCCGTAGGAGTCTGGACCGTGTCTCAGTTCCAGTGTGACTGATCATCCTCTCAGACCAGTTACGGATCGTCGCCTTGGTGAGCCATTACCTCACCAACTAGCTAATCCGACCTAGGCTCATCTGATAGCGCAAGGCCCGAAGGTCCCCTGCTTTCTCCCGTAGGACGTATGCGGTATTAGCGTCCGTTTCCGAGCGTTATCCCCCACTACCAGGCAGATTCCTAGGCATTACTCACCCGTCCGCCGCTCGCCACCAGGTACAAGTACCCGTGCTGCCGCTCGACTTGCATGTGTTAGGCCTGCCGCCAGCGTTCAATCTGAGCCATGATCAAACTCTTCAGTTCAAACATCTTTGGGTTTTTAAGAAACCCTAAACTTGGCTCAGCAATCGTTGGTTACATCTTTGATTTCTCGCGGAGTAACTTGTGATGCTGATAATCTTGTTGACTATCAGTCTGACTCCACAAGCACCCACACGAATTGCTTGATTCAGTTGTTAAAGAGCGGTTGGTTGAGTCTTTCGTCTCGACCGAGGCGCGCATTCTACAGCAGCCTCTGTTGCTGTCAAGCGGTTATTTTCCGAAGCTTTCAAAGTTTCCTTTGTAACTTCAACCACTTGCGCTTTCGATCTCTCGTTAGCGGGAGGCGAATTCTACAGCGTTACTCGCTGCTGTCAACACCTCTTTTTCAACTCCTTTCGCGCTTCGATGACCTGAAGCAACTTGCTGCCGAAAACTGCGTAACTCATTGTTTACCAAGGAGTTTTCCGTTTCGACTGCGCCGGAAGTGGGGCGAATTATAGACGTCTGGAATTAGTACAGTATTAAAATACGTGGTCAACCCCCGTTTAGAAATTCTTTTTCCATACCAAAGAACCCAGGTTGCCACTATGAAAGCTTCCAAGGTCCATATAAAGCATCAAGGAAGCAGAGAACCCAAACCACGCCGTCACTGAATCAACCTTTATTGCGTGGACGCTGACTAACCGCTTTTGCCGATGCCTGCCTGTCGCCACCGTCATTTACATCGACTTGACCGACACCACTTCCACAAACCTGAATTTTTTTCTGGCCGCCTTAGTAGCTTCTTGCTCTGCAACCAGGGAGCTCAGTGTATCGGCCTCATGTACCATTTCGTGCATCTTGCCTTCAAATTCATTTCCCACCCGCAGCGTGACTCTCAGCCTGGGCGTGAAGCCTTTTGAGACTTTCTTTTTCTTCGCTGCTTTTACCGGTTGCACGATCACGACATCCGGGACGGATTCTTGTACGTGTGAGTTGATTGCTGGCGCAGGGGGCTCAGAATCACCGAATAGCGCCCGGCGCATCTCTTCTTCCGTCAATTCTGTATTCATACCATTTCTCAGAAGGGCGTTATGTATAACCTGACCGATTCTATCAGCATGGCCGGATTCTGTAGTAAAGCGTCGCCGGGTCAGACCTGAAGCGGTGAAGGCGTTCTTTATCGAGTTGGGCCTCGAGCTTGAGGGCCCCTTCTCATGCTGATTGTCTGCGCCAAGTGCCGGGTGATGTGCCGAACTGGCGTTTGAATGCGCGACTGAACGCTGCTTCGGATTCGTAGCCAACTGCAAAGCCGATTTGCGCCACATTGCCGCGGCCTTCGCGCAGGTGTTGAGCCGCCACGTGCATACGCCAGAGTGTCAGGTATTGCATCGGTGGCTGTCCGACCAAGGTCGTGAATCGCTCCGCGAATACCGAGCGCGACATGCCCACTTCTAGAGCCAGGGCTTCTGCAGTCCAGGCCTCGGTGGGACGAGCATGCAGCAGCGCCAGTGCGCGGCCAACATGCGGATCTCGCAAACCCGCCAGCCACCCGCGACGCTCAGCCGGGAGGCTGGCGACATACTGGCTGACGGCTTCGACGAATAGCAATTCGGATAGCTTGGCGATGACCGTTGTCGAGCCGACGCGCCCCGCCGCAATCTCACTGACAGCGAACCGGAATGAGCTTTCAATCCAGGCTCCCGACGCCGTCGCGCGTACGTCTAATTTCAATAAGGAGGGCAGCGACGAAAGTAACGGACTGAATGGGGTGTCAGAGCCGAGGAATCCGCACAACAGCTGCGTGGCCTCGCCTCCCCCGCCGTACTTGATTCGTGCAATGCCGCCGACTTCTGGCGGTTGAACAACGTCGCTCGCCGGCATGGGCGCAATGCTTAGGTCGCTGCCAAAAGAATGAGCGTCATTGCGCGGAAGCAGAATGAGTTCGCCTGCCCGCACGTCAATGATGGCACCACCGTCGATTCGTAATTGCATGTGCCCCGCGGCGACAAAATGCGACGCGATGATATGTCGCGGTGCCGCCAGGAACGGTTTGCAATCGTCCGCAGAGATTCTTCCGTTGATGCACCAGGGCGCAGTGAATTCCGCCTCGAGGAAGACCCCTCCAGACAACCGAATCACACGCAGGACATCAGAAAGCGCATCCAACAATTGCCAGCCCCTCTTCCGGAGTCCGGAGCATGTAATCAGGCGGACTGGTCATTCATCGCCTGAACTGCGAGGCCTAGATTAGCACCAACGCGGACTCAGTGATCGAGACTTCCCCAGAGGCTTCACCGATGGTCATTGGCGTCGACGTTAACCGTAATTGCCCCGTCCAACTCGACCACGGAAGCAGGAAACCAATATGAACACCGTCGCTACCCTACCCAGTTCAGATTCGGACAACGCCGCCCGTTATGCTCAAATTGTCAGATCATCGAAGAAAGCTGAATGGCAGATCGATCGCGATTTGCTACAGGACCGGAATTTCGATTTCTCGCGAAAATTCTTGCCCGACGGACTATCGCGAATCGACCGCCTGACCTTTCTCGCCGCGGACGAGGCGCGCCTGCTCAGTCAGATTCAGGGCCGAACCTATGCGTATCTCTTTGGCTTGGTCGAGCGTTTTATCAGTGCCAAAATGCTCGATCAAGGTCGTGCCCATGTATTTGACGATCAGCTCGCACTCGAAGCGCTGGTGCGCTTTTCTAACGACGAGATCAAGCACCAGGAACTGTTCCGGCGCATAGAGACGATGATGGGCTTGCAATTGCCCGCGGGATATCGCCAAGTTGCCGATCCAAACGATGTGGCGCGCGCGGTACTCGCGGCCAGCACCTGGTCGGTGCTGGCACTGACCTGTCATATCGAGCTGTTTGTTCAAACGCACTACGCGCAAAGCATCGCCCCGCACGAGGAGTTGTGCCCACTCTTCAAGGATGTCTTCAAATTTCACTGGAAGGATGAAAGCCGGCACGTCGTACTCGATGAACTGGAGTGGAAGGCGGAGCACGCGAAACTCTCGCCAGCCGAGCGCGACCAGGCAGTGAACGATCTGATTACGCTGGTGGCGGCCGTCGACGCAATCCTGCAGGCACAATCGGCCTCCGATGCCGACTACTTTATTCGGAATGTTTCACGATCGTTCAGTGTCGATGAGACAGCGCACATCAAAGCCTCCGTGCTGAGCGCCTACCGCTGGCAATACATTATTTCGGGTGTGCAGCATCCACACTTTGGCCGGCTGCTTGCGCGCATGACAACACCCGCACAGATGTCCAGGATTCAGACCGCACTGGCACCCATCTTGAGCAATTGATCGACAGGGCGCGACCGACCACGCGTCGGCCGCGCGGTTGTGGAATGACGGGCTGAGAATGATTGAGGATGGCAGCCATGACGACACCGATGTGGATGTTGCTCGGATTCGCGACCTGGACTTTGCTGCTGTTGATGGCCACCGTCGGGGTGTATCGCTGGTTCGGAATCCTGTTCTCGAATGTTCCGATTGCCTCGTTCCGAAGCGATCGGCTCGAAGGCGAAGATTGGTATCGGCGCGGAACAAGAGCACACGCGAACTGCGTGGAAAATCTGCCGGTCTTTGCCGCCATCGTGTGGGTGATTTCAACTCTGGGTGTCGACGACCCGGCAGTGAGCTACTTGTCCATAATCGTCCTGATCGCTCGCGTGTGCCAGTCTCTGGTTCACGTATCCCATGTGCAAACCAATACGTTCGTGGCGGTTCGGTTTACCTTCTTTTGCGTTCAGTTGGTCTGTTTTTTCGCGCTCATCGTTATAGCCGCTTGTTACGGCTTAGGAATAGTCAAATAGAGGGATGAACCGCCGATGACTACAGGATGCATCGGCTATGCAATGTACGCATAGCGACGCCTGAAGTTTGCATTGGTCCAAGGCATTTACGGTGCGGCATGATGCGGGCAACAGTTGGCCAGCTCTCCTCTCAGCCTCCAAATCCAGGTTCCATTCATATGTCTATTTGCCCTGAAATCCAAGCCCTGGCCACCGATATGCGCGTCTGGCGCCAACAGCTTCACAGCCAGCCGGAAATCGCCTTCAAGGAACACAGGACCGCTAACTTCGTCGCCACGCATCTGCGCTCATGGGATATCGAAACCCATACCGGTATCGGCCAGACAGGCGTCGTTGGGGTGATCCACGGCAGCCTTGGCCCTGGGCCGAGTATCGCCTTTCGCGCCGACATGGATGCGTTGCCCATCGTCGAGGAAGGTCAGCCCTCCTACCGCTCCCAGCATCAGGGAATATTCCATGGCTGCGGTCACGATGGCCATACCGCCATCCTGCTGGGCACGGCCCGGTTCCTGGCTCAGAAGCGGAATTTTCGCGGCAAGGTGGTGCTGATTTTCCAACCCGCCGAGGAGATTATCCAAGGCAGTCTGGCGATGCTTGAGGATGGTTTGCTGCAACGTTTTCCCTTCGACGAAGTCTATTCCCTGCACAACCACCCTGCGCTGGCTGCGGGCACCATCGGCGTGCGCACCGGAGGCCTGATGGCCTCGGTGGACTTTTTCTCGATCCGCATCACGGGCGTGGGCAGCCACGGCGGTATGCCGCACCTGAGCGTTGACCCGATCGTCATCGGCTCAAGCCTGGTCGGAGCCCTGCAAAGCATCGTCAGTCGTAACGTCGATCCAGTGGAAAGCTCAGTCATCAGTGTCTGCCGCTTCCAGGCGGGAGAGACCAACAACGTCATCCCGGAGTTCGCCCAGCTCGATGGCACCGTTCGCACCCTGTCCACCCGCGTTCGTCAGCAGGTCATTGAGCGCATGCGCGAGGTCTGCCAGGGACTGGCACTGAGTTACAAGTGCAAAATTGATATGACGCTGTCCAACAACACGCCGCCAGTGGTCAACAGTGCAGAACATACCCAGTACGTGATTAGCGCCGCGCACAGTGTGGTTGGAGCCGACAACCTGGTCGACAACGTTGCCCCGATCATGGCGGGCGATGATGTCGCGGTGTTTCTCCAGGAGCGTCCCGGCTGTCACTTCCTGTTAGGGCAGGACGGCCATATGTGTCACCACCCCCACTATGACTTCAATGATGAGGTGGCGAGCATCGGCGTCGCCATGTTCGAGCAATTGGTGCGCTTGCGACTCGGCGCCTGACGCGACAACAACAACAACAACAACAACAACAACAACACACTAGCCTGGAGCCCGGCATGACACCCAGAACGTTGCCTGCTTGTCTTTCACTACTGCTCTTGCTGCTTTCGAACCCCGCCAGTGCGGCTACTGGCAGTAGTTACACCGCCAACTGGCATACGCTGGTGCCCTTTTTCCTGCTGATTACGCTGACCCTTGGCATCACCCGCTGGGCCAGCCGTCGTAACGGCAGCGCCGCTGACTACTACAACGCTGGCGGCGGCATCACCCCCTTGCAAAACGGCTTCGCCTTGGCTGGCGACTATATGTCGGCCTCGACCTTCCTCGGCGCTGTGGCCATGCAGGCCCTGTACGGCTATGACAGCCTGATCTATGGGGTCGGCACCCTGGTCGGCTGGCCGATCCTGCTGTTTTTGGTGGCCGAACCCTTGCGCAATCTTGGTCATTACACCCTGTCGGACGTGGTCTCGTTCCGCCTGCAAAAGCGCCCGGTGCACCTGCTGACCGCCGCCAATTCCCTGGTCATCGTACTGTTCTACCTGGTGGTGCAGATGGTCGGTGCCGGCAAACTGATCCAACTGCTGTTCGGCACCCCCTACCTGTTCTCGGTGGGCATGGTCGGCCTTCTGGTGCTGTTTTATGTGCTTGTCGGGGGCATGCTGGCCACCACCTGGGTGCAAATCATCAAGGCCCTGTTGATTCTGGCGATCGGCAGCTTCCTGTGTTTCATGGTGCTGAAAAGTGTGGGCTTCAGTGGCAACCAGTTACTCGACAGAGTGGTCCATGCCTATCCCCAGGGCTTGGCCGTGCTGGCCCCCAGCAAGTTGATCGCCGACCCGATAGATGCCATTTCCCTGGGCGTCTCACTGATCTTCGGCATGGTCGGCCTGCCCCACATCCTGATCCGATTCTTCACCGTCAAGAATGGCGCCGCCGCCCGCCAGTCGGCCTTCTACGCCACTTGCATCATTGCCTACTTCTACACCTTGCTGGTGGTGATCGGTGCGGGGGCGGCGATCTTCGTCATAGGCAACCCTGCGTTTCTCGACGCCGGCAGCCAGGTCCTGATCGGTGGTAACAATATGGCGGCCATGCACCTGGGCACGTTCTTCGGCGGCGAGCTGTTCCTGGGGGTGATGTCCGCCGTGGCCTTCGCCACCATCCTCGCGGTCGTCGCCGGCCTGACCATCTCCGGTGCTTCGGCGGTCAGCCACGATATCTACACCCACCTGTTCAACCTGCAAAAAAACGATCCCAAACGGGAGCTGAAAATTTTCCGCAGTGCCAGCATCATCCTGATCTTCGTCGCCCTGTTGCTCTCGCAACTGGTGCAGAACCTGAACATCAGCTTCCTCGCCGGCCTGGTGTTTGCGATTGCCGCGAGTACCAACTTTCCGATGCTGATCCTGTCCATCTTCTGGCGCGGCCTGACCACCCGCGGAGTGGTCGCCGCCTGCCTGTGCGGGCTCGTCACCTCAGTGGGCCTGTTGATACTGGGGCCGACAATCTGGGTCGGGGTACTGGGTCACGATACGGCGATCTTCCCCTATTCCAACCCGGCGCTGTTCTCCATGAGCCTGGCCTTTTTCGCCGCGTGGGTCGCCTCGGTCACCGACCGCAGCCCATCGGCCCAAGCCGAACGCGCCAGGTTCGATGCCCAGCACTACCGCTCGCTGACCGGTATTAACGCCAGCAATGCCGTGGCTCACTAACCCCCAACTGCAAACGAGGTCTCTACCATGCCAGCCCTGCCCATTGCCCCAGACAGCGACGCGCCTCTGGCCAACCTGAAAAAGGTCCGACTCCGGTTAAGCCTGGGTCTGACCCTGTTGACACTGAGCGCCTACTTCGGCTTTATCCTGTTGGTGGCATTTGACCCTCATTGGCTGACCCTGCCGCTGTCGACAGAGTCGCGAATGACCACCGGCATCGTAATGGGGATTGGCCTGTACTGGTTCTGTGTCGCCGTTACCGGTTTCTACACCTGGTACGCCAACCACCACATCGATCCGCTGTTGCGTGAGATGCAGCAGGCGACCGACGCTGACGGCACTCGGGCCCAGGTTGATCAACCGTCAACTGCGGGCGCCACGGCCAGCAGTTCGGCGTAACGTGCGAATATCTGATGGGCCAACGTCTTGGCCCCCTTCACCGAGGGGGCCAAAGTGCGTCCCGCAAGACTGACCGAGCCGAAACGCGCGCTTCGTTGCAGCGGCGGACTCAAGGGGATTTCCAGCAACCGACCGCTGCCCAGCGCCTGCCAAAAGGCCGGACGGCTGCCAAAGACCACCGTGTTCCCGGCCAGGGCCAAAACCTCCAGGTCTGCCAGTACATCGGTCTGAAAATGAATGGCAGACTCGATTGAGCCCTGGAAATACGCCTCCAGGTCAGTCATGGCCCAGTCCGACAACTTGATGCAGCCCAAGGGGTAATCCAACAACTCGGTCGCAGAGACCTGGCTTCTTTGCGCCAGCGGATGACTGGCGGCACAAAAGAAACCGCTGCGCCAACAGGGCAGCGTATCGACCTGCAAATCCTGACGATAGGACAGCAGCGCCACATCGCCGAAAAAGATGTCGATCTTCTCCTCCAGCAGCAACCTCAACAACTCTTCATAAGTACCGCCCTTAACGGTCAGCCGCACCTGCGGTGCATTCACGGCAAAATGTTCCAGCAGTGGCGTCTTGAGCAACGCGGCCGCCGTCGGCCCGAAACCCAGGGCAATCTCGCCATACTCGCCACGCCGCACCAACTCGATGTCCCGGCGCAGTTCATTGAGTTCGGCCAGCACCTTGCGCGCCCGCTCAGTAAACACCTCGCCGTAGGGTGTCAGCTCAACGCCGGTTGGCCCACGATCAAACAACCGAACCCCAAGTTCGGCTTCGATCGACTGAATGCTCCGAGACAGGGCCGGCTGACTCAGGTTGACCTCGATACTGGCTCGAGTGAATGTCAGGTGCTCTACCAGCCCCAGAACGTGACGTAGTTTCCTGGTATCCATTTTTCTCTTTCTTGGCGGTCGGATTTACGAAACATTGCCAAGGACGATCCTACAAAAGCCCACCCGCGTCCATATCGATCTGAGCAGGGCGAGGCCAGGATGGGGAGGCGCGCCATCGACAGGTCGCCCTGGTTGTGGCGAGGCAGGAACTTTTGAACCGTTGATATTTTTCCATCAATGACTCACCCCATCGGTTGCCTCCAACCTTTGGGGTGCAGTCCATTAAGTGGCAGCCATCAAGTGCGACCCACGGAACCTGTGACCGGTAGATTGCCCAGCAACTTGAGCCCCGTAGTTTTCACGAAAGCGTCGTAGTCCATCGGTTTCTCAATACGGGTTTCTGCGTTGGGTAATACGTAAGCCCAGGCCCGTTTGGACGATGCGTCGTAAACCAGCTTGAACAGGCGCGTCGGCACCCAGACCTTGTTGTCGCCAATAGTGGTGTGGCCTGAGTCAAAGAGCGGGCCGGTAAAGACAAAAACATTGCCATCGGCTCGTTTGGCAAACTTCCTGACATCAGACTCGACCTTGCTCCAGATCTTCCGGTTGTTGGTGGGGTCTTGCGGCACCATGTTCGACAGCGCAAAGGATTGGGCCATTGCATTGGGGCTCGGTGCATCGGCTGCCGGGGATTGATGACCACGGTCCACGGCCGGATGCTGGCTACGGTAGTCGCTCAACTCTGCCCGCCCACCCTTGGGGATGCGTGGGTCCGGATAGAACTGGTTGGTGCGCTCCTCCCCTTTTGCATCCTGAAGCTGGGCTGCATTCAGACGCTCTACCACCACCAGCGGTGTCTTGCTGGTTTGCGAGTACAGCACCGCGAAGTTGTCGGAACACAGGGCCAAGGGGTTCATGGTTGCAGGCACAGTGGCCATGTTGATCGGTTTGGCTGCCGGGAACAGATCTGCACAGCCGTCGAATGATGCCTGTTTCTGTTTGTTTGAATAGAGGTCCAGCGCCGCGTTCTGGCTGATCGAGCCCGAGCGGGACACTTGCTCCTGATGCTGGGTAGGCGGCTTGAGGAGATCCAGCAGGCTGCGGGCTTCTGCCCCGGTTGAGAGCAAAACAAGGGCCGACAGCCCAACTGCAATTTTGCGTAGGTACATGCTTTAGTTCTTCGAATGGGATTGAGGGATAAGGTACGGCGAGCCCCGATTCATGGGGCCAAGTGGAGGCGGTTGCTGATTATGTTGCGGTGAGCATGCGTTCACTGTCCTTGAACAAAATACCGATGGAATCCGGTCGGCTCCGAGCAGTACGACCGCTGTCGGTCGTGCGGGATTTATTGACCACCACAAATCACATTAGTGCTGAGCAGCGTTCGCATTCTACCCGCCCATTCGCGTCGAAGAAGCGAAAGGAATGGCGAGCTCCTCAGGGCATGCCGGGGTTCAAAGTCGAGTAACCCGTGAAGAACCAAAAAAAAGCCCCGCACTTCAACCGAAGGCGGGGCTTTTGATCTGGCTGGCGTCACTTCATATCGGTTACATCGCCGTATGGAAAATCTGCTCGATCTCGTCCTGATTGGCAGGACGCGGATTGGTAAAGCCGCAGGCATCCTTCATGGCATTGGTTGCCAGGATCGGGATATCGTCGGCCTTGGCGCCCAGTTCGGCGAGGCCGCTCGGAATACCGACATCCGAAGACAGTTTACGGATGGCGGTGATGGCCGCGGCGGCGCCTTTTTCCTCATCCAGATGCTGGGTGTCGACACCCATTGCGTTGGCGATGTCTTTAAACCGGGCCGGGCATACGCTGGCGTTGAAGCTGGCGACATGGGGCAGCAGGATCGCATTACAGACGCCGTGGGGCAGGTCGTAGTACCCGCCCAGTTGGTGCGCCATGGCGTGGACATAGCCCAGCGAAGCATTGTTGAAGGCCATGCCGGCAAGAAATTGCGCGTAGGCCATATTTTCCCGGGCGGTCATGTCGTCACCCTGGGCAACGGCAGTGCGCAGGTTGGCCGAGATCAATTCCACGGCCTTGAGTGCACAGGCATCGGTGATCGGCGTTGCCGCAGTCGACACGTAGGCTTCGATAGCGTGGGTCAGCGCGTCCATACCGGTGGCGGCCGTCAGGCCTTTGGGCATGCCTGCCATCAGCGAAGGATCGTTGACCGACAACAGTGGGGTGACGTTACGGTCGACGATGGCCATTTTCACGTGCCGGACTTCGTCGGTAATGATGCAGAAACGGGTCATTTCACTCGCCGTGCCGGCGGTGGTATTGATCGCGATCAACGGCATCTGCGGCTTGGCGGATTGATCCACGCCTTCGTAATCACTGATGTGCCCGCCGTTGGCGGCGCACAGGGCAATGCCCTTGGCGCAGTCATGGGGTGAACCACCGCCCAGGGAAATAATGAAATCACAGTCGCTGCGACCAAGCAGCTCGAGGCCTTTCTCGACATTGCTGACCGTCGGATTCGGTTTGGCGCCATCAAACAGGGTCGAGTTGATGTCCTGCTGGGCCAGAAGGCTGGCAACCTTGGCGGCCACGCCGGCTTTGGCCAGGCCTGCATCAGTGACGATCAAGGCTTTACGGAAGCCATATTTGCGGATTGCGAGCATCGCTTCGTCGAGACTGCCAATGCCCATCATGTTCACGGATGGAATGAAGAAGGTGCTGCTCATGATAAATCCTCTTTTATTCTGGAAACCCGGTAATCGGGTGAGGTTTTCTATTCATATCGCAGGCTGTGAGGCTCGTCGGATAGTCATCATTGACGAAGTTCAGCGGTGGAGGTGTGCTGCATCAAGTGTTCAGGCGAACAGTGTTTTAAGATGCAGAGATTGATGGGCCATCGCAGCCGGTATCTTTTGATCATGGGATTTAGCCTAAACCTATGACGCCAGACTGGAATGGTCCTTTAGCTTTCATTGGCACCTCCTTTAGTACTGGGAGGTAATGCGCCCCGACAAGGCCGGCGCGAGACCTGTGGCGAGGGAGCTTGCTCCCGTCGGGGCGCGCAGCGGCCTTAAAAAAACCTATTCAATGATTATTCCCCCCAAGTGCCCAGTGCAATTTGAAATCACTGAGCAGCATTTATGAGCGCGTTGATCGGCTCACTTTTTAATAGGTGTGACGAGCGTCTTTTCGTCGGTGTCGAGGACGAACACGGCCAACAGGCGTGCAGGTTCGGTGTCGCTGGCGTTGGCGCTGACTTCGTGCACGGAACCCGGCTCCTCTACAAAGTTTTCGCCGGCGTGGTAGATCTTTTCCGGCTGGCCTTTGACTTTGATGCGAAACGCGCCCTCCAGGACCGTTGCATAGATGAAGGCCGTTTTCGGATGGGTGTGGGACGGCGACGCGGCGCCCGGCCCATACTCGACGACCACACCCTTCATGCTCTTGCCAGGGATGTTGGGAATGGGACGGTCAAACACGACTGTCACCTTGCCGGCGGGCGGCTCAGCGGCCGACGCTGCGCTGATCGACAGTGCTGCGAAAGCAGCGGCCAAGAGAAATCGGGTAACCATGGCAATACTCCTTCGTGGTTAGGTGTTATGACGGCGCGCCCCATTACCGGGGCGACGCCTTCCTGAGATGTCCCTGGAGGACTCAGCGGCCCGCTTCGGCCATTGACTGACTGAGCCAGTCTTCGAAACGGATCACACCCAGGCGCGGGTTCTTGCCGGGTGTCAGCGATTGATCGTCAAGCACGGCGCCGTAGTAGCGCGCGTGTACGTCCGGTACGACCCGGCGAGTATCCTGAGTGGCCCGCAGAAAGCGCCTGATCAGCTCGTCGAGCGGCATGGCCTCGGGCCCCGCCACTTCGACCGTGCCATTGACCGGCGCTGCCAGCACGACGTCGGTGAGCGCCGCCACCACGTCATCGGACGCCAACGGCTGGATCAGCGCTGGCGAAACGCAAAGCTCTTCGCCGACGGTAAACGAATGGGCAATGCCGCCGACAAATTCGAAGAACTGCGTGGCACGCAAAATGGAGTAAGGAATGCCGGATGCCTTGATCAGGTTTTCCTGTGCGACCTTGGCCCGGAAATAGCCGTTCTCGGGAAGCCGTTCGCTCCCGACAATCGACAGGGCAACGTGATGGCGAACCCCGGCGGCCGCTTCGGCGGCCAGCAGGTTACGGCTCGACGTTTCGAAAAACTCGAGGACGGCCTGGTCCTCCCACGACGGAGCGTTCGCCACGTCGATGACGATGTCAGCACCATCCATCGCCTGGGCCAGGCCCTCGCGGGTGATGCTGTTTACGCCCGTGCTGGGGCTGGCTGCGAGCACGTCATGGCCGCGCTCGCGGAGGTTCTTCACAAGTTTCGATCCAATGAGGCCTGAGCCTCCGATGACGACGATTTTCATGGGCTTTCTCCACGTGTCGACTGCAACCATTGCGTCGGTGTAAGGGGAGATTGCCTGCGCGGGTGAACGAAGTCCTTGTGCCTGCTGTGGGTTTCCCTCCACGAAAGCTTGGTTTTACGTCCAAAGACGCCGCAGTCCGGCGTCGTCTCTGCCGCGGACGGTGCGGCGGGTTTAGCGCTGCCGTATCATCAATTTCAAATACTAATCGTCAGTCGCCTGGGACACGGAGTTGAGGGCGCTTCGCCAGGAGAACCTCACTTTGCCATTCGTGTTTGAAGACTACCTGCTCGATGAGGAGCGTCGGGAACTCACCTTGCGCGGGCACGTCGTGGCCGTCGGGCCGCAGGTTTTCGATCTATTACTGCTGTTCGTCAACAACCCCGATCGCGTCGTCAGCAAAGACGACCTGCTCAAGGCGGTGTGGAACGGCCGGATCGTCTCGGAGTCGACGATCACCAGCCACATCAATGCGGTGCGCAAGGCCATTGGCGATACCGGTGAGGAACAGCGCCTGGTGCGCACCGTCGCCCGCAAGGGTTACCGCTTCGTCGGCCAGATCAAGGTCGGCGGGATCGGCGAAGCGCAGCAGACTGACCGGCCTGTCATTTACAAACGCTCGCCCGCAGACTCGAAGGGAATGCCCTCCTCGTCGCTCGTCCTCCCGGACAAACCCTCGATTACCGTCTTGCCCTTCCAAAACTTGAGCGGCGATCCGGAGCAGGACTATTTCGCTGACGGCATCGTGGAAGACATCATCGCTGCCTTGTCGCGTATCCGCTGGCTGTTCGTCATCGCGCGCAATTCGAGCTTCACCTACAAGGGGCGGACGGTGGACGCCAAGGGCGTCAGCCAGGAGCTGGGCGTTCGCTACGTGCTGGAAGGCAGTGTGCGCAAGTCTGGGAACAAGGTACGCATCACCGGGCAGCTCATCGACGCGACGGGCGGGACGCATATCTGGGCGGAGCGCTTCGAAGGCGCGCTCAACGACATCTTCGAGCTGCAGGATCAAATCACCGAAAGCGTCGTCGGTGCCATTGCGCCGCAACTCGAACGGGCAGAAATCGAACGCGCCAAACGCAAACCGACGGAAAGCCTGGACGCCTACGACTACTATCTGCGCGCAATGGAAAAACTGCACAACGGCACCCGTGAAGCCCTCGACCAGGCGCTGCCATTGTTCTACAAGGCTATCGATCTCGATCCGGAATATGCATCGGCCTATGGCATGGCGGCCTGGTGTCACTTCTGGCGCAAGCTGAATGGCTGGATGAGCGATCAGACGCAAGAGATCGCTGAGGGCATACGGCTTGCGCGTTTGGCGGTGACGCTTGGCCGGGATGATGCGGTCGCGTTGACGCGAGGTGGACATGCATTAAGTCATCTCGCCGGTGATGTTGACGGCGGCATTGCCTTGCTCGACAGGGCACGCCTGCTTAATCCCAACCTCGCCCCTGCCTGGTTCCTGGGCGGTATCCTGCGCGCACTGCGCGGTGAAACGGACGCCGCCATCGAGCATCTGAGCCATGCCGTTCGCTTGAGTCCGCTGGATCCGGAAATGTTCAGGATGCAGGTCGGAATGGCGCTCGCGCATTTCTTCGCCGGGCGCTTCGATCTCGCGACGGACTGGGCGGAAAAGGGGTTGGGCAACCTGCCCAGTTTCCTGCCCCCGGTGGCCCTGGTGGCGGCCAGTCATGCCCTCAGCGGACGAATGGATAAAGCGAGGTTGGCGATGCAGCGACTACGCGAGCTGGATCCCTCGTTGCGCCTCTCCAACCTGAAAGACTGGCTGCCGATCCAACGGCCCGAGGATTTCGCGCGCTTCGTCGATGGACTGCGGTTGGCCGGGTTGCCTGAGTGACCGTGGAGCGGTTCCATCCGATCAAGCCAGGACGGCCAGGCTCGCCAGGATTCGGTCAAAGTCTTCATGACTGAACGCCGGAAGCACCAGGGGCTCGACATAGCCATCGCGGCGTGCGGTGAGCACGTACTGCATCATTGCCTGATTATTGGGCATCTCGAATACCTGGACAAAGTCGTACTCCCCAAGGGTTGCGTAAAATGCCAGAGAACGCCCTCCTCGCTCGGCTACACGACGCTCACTCATTGCCCGCCGCGATGGGCTGTCATGTAGCTCGGCCAAGCCTTTGGGCGTGAGCTTCATCAGCGATATATAGCATTGCGAAACACCCTCATCGGTGAGCGGGTCTGAGCACTTCATAGCGTCTGTCCATCGAGTCGAGCCAGTCCTTCCAGCACGGCGGCAGCATCAGTGAGTGCGCCGAAAATTCCGTTCTCCACAGTCACCATGTGCAACGCGGCATCGTGGGCGTACTGGTCACCGCTGGCACAAGCGTCAGAAATAGTCAGGCACTGGAAGTTGCGATCACACGCTTCTCGCAAGGTCGTGTGCACACAGACATCGGTTGTGCAGCCGCTGAATAGCAAATGGGTAATGCCTCGCGCACGCAGAATGTGTTCAAGCTCGGTGTAGGTGAAGGCACTGTTGCAGGTTTTGTCAACGATGATGTCATCGCCCCCCACATCCAGTTCGGCTACCAATTGAAAGCCCGGACTGGAGCGTAGTAACACGTCAGTCCCTTCTAGCCCGGCCTGTCGCCGTCGCCATTTTTCGTAGGGCGTCATGTCAGCCAGGTCCCCCCGATAACCCTGCCGTGTGTGAATGACCTGTATGCCCACTGATCGGGCCTTTCGGATCAACTGGTTTACCGTGGGGAGAATTGCCCTTAAAGGCGTCGGATCGTATCCGCTTCTAGCGAAATAGCCCGTGTTGGACAGGAAGTCCTCCTGAAGATCAATCACCAGCAATGCCGTTGCCGCAGGCACCAATTTGCCGTCGTAGGGATAATTGAAAGGCTGAGCAGTAATCATGGTGTCCTCCAAGGTTTCAATCCAGCCTAGCAATCAGGTATCGTGAGTTAAAGCGATTAATCCTGCACATTATTGTTTTCTTTAGCTAATCAATTGCTACCTGCGCAGAGCCTTTTCAGTGACCAACAAACTGGCGTTTCTTCCCTACCTGCGGGCCTTCGAAGCGGTATCCAGGCTCGGCACGCTGCGCGGTGCCGCAGACGAACTCCATCTCAGCCCAAGCGCGATCTCATTGCAGCTAAAGAAACTGAGCGCAATCACTGGCGTCCAGCTATTCGCGCGTGCTGGCAGGAATGTGACACTGACTGAAACCGGGCATGAGTTTTATCAGTCTGTCTCGGAAGCCCTAGGCACCTTGGCAGACTTGGTACGAGTTGCGGTTGAGCGGGAAGGCGAGCCTAAGGAGCGCTCACTGTCGATATCACTTCCGCCCTCTATCGGCATCGCTTGGCTGACTGCCGCGATTGTCGAATTTGCGATCAGCCGCAATATGACCAACCTGTCGATTAACCAGGCTGTTAACTGTGCAGAAGTAGATTGGCACTCCAATGATATTGCCGTCGTCTACGACCAGCCGCCATTCCCCGGCAGGCGCTGGGAGCTGCTCAGTGAAGTCCGGCTCTGCGCGGTGTGCTCCCCCACCCTGCTCGGTCGAATGGATTTGTACAGCCGGGATCGCAAGCTCCATGGCTTCGCGCTTTTGCATGAAGATGGTGGCGAACAGTGGAGCAGATGGTCACTGGCTGCACGGGTAAAGCTCTCCGACAACATCCGGGTAAAAGTACCTTCCGCTGCCCATGCGATAGCGGCAGCTGTCCAGGGGAAAGGCATTGCCTTGCTCTCTGACGTGGTCACGCAAGCTCACTTGGCCGAGGGCAGTCTGGTTCGGCCATTCGCAACGACGTTAGAGGCAACCAACGCTTACTTTCTCGTGTGGAAGGTAGAAAGCAGTGCCGCCGAACTCACCACGGCGCTCGCCGAATATCTCCAGGGATACCTGAAAAAAAGCTAGAGAAAGCTGACACCGGGGCTGCCTGATCGGCTACGACCCACCCGATTAGATCGTCGCCTTGGCCGAGGTGCCCTGTAGATATTGCCTGGCAATTTCTTTCATCTGCGTTGCCGACATGGCCGGGCCATGCCCACCGTAAACGCAATTCACCTCCATATCGATCAACCGTTGCATGGTGTGGCGGTAGAGGGCCCGATCGGAACACGGAAGGTCATCGACCAATCCGCCGACATAGATAACATCACCACTGAACAGTAGGCCGGCCTCCTCGTCGAGCAGACCGATAGAACCGTGGGAGTGGCCCGGCAAATGAAGTACCCGCAGCCGCTTGTCCCCCAAGTCGATAACGTCCCCCTCGTCCACGGTCTGAGTCAAAGGGGCTGGCCTTATATGATGGTGTTCAGGCGACCAGCTCAGGCACGGTGCTTGCGACACCGCACCGGACAAACCGCGGAATACGTCGGCCAGCGTGTCTTGATCCGCCATCCGGGCGAAAGCCGCCTCCTCGGCGGCATGCCCAAGGCGGGTTTCGAACTCATGGAAACCGCCGACATGATCGGCATGTATATGAGTTGCTACCGCGATAACCGGCTTGTTCACTTCCAAGTCGAGACACGGCCGTAACGGACGCAAGCCCATGCCAAAATCGATCACCAGATCGGCATCCCTCCCTCGCAGGTGAAAGAAGTTGGCCGCAAAGTAGCGATGCACATGAGGCTCACTCAAACAGGTGAGGTCCTTGCCCACCTGCTGTCTTTCATACCAGTCATCCCCCATGCGACACCTCAATGCAGTAATTGGCCAAGAAAGCGCTGGGTTCGCTCATGACTCGGTTGGGTAAATATTTGCTCCGGCGTGCCGTATTCGACGATCTGCCCTGCGTCCATGAAGATGACTTTGTCAGCGACCTTGCGAGCGAATCCCATCTCGTGAGTCACGCACACCATGGTCATCCCCTCTTCAGCCAGTTGAACCATGGTGTCGAGCACCTCTTTGATCATTTCAGGGTCTAGGGCCGAGGTCGGCTCGTCGAACAGCATAACCCGCGGGTTCATGCACAAGGCTCGTGCGATAGCGACGCGCTGCTGCTGGCCACCGGATAATTTCGCGGGGTAACAGTGGGCTTTGTCGGGTATACGCACGCGCTCCAGGTAATGCATCGCCAGCTCGTCAGCTTCCCGACGAGACATCTTTCGCACCCAACGTGGGGCCAGGGTGCAGTTCTCGAGAATGGTGAGGTGGGGGAACAGATTGAAGTGCTGGAACACCATACCCACCTCACTCCTGACCCGGTCGATGCGCTTGAGTTGGCCGGTCAGTTCCACGCCGTCGACCACTATGCGTCCTTCCTGATGTTCCTCCAGCCGATTGATGCAGCGGATCAGGCTCGACTTGCCGGAGCCGGACGGCCCGCAGATCACCACACGCTCGCCCTGATGGACATCCAGATCAATATTTTTGAGTACTTGAAAAGCACCGTACCACTTGCCAAGACCGCGGATTTGCACCGCTGTAGGCCGGGCCTCGGCAGGTTCGGCTGGTATTTCAATGGACAGTTTCATGAGTGTGTCTCCTGTATTGCCCCGTAGCGGCCCTTAGCGGTAACCACTGGAAAGAACGCGCTCGACACGCATCTGAAGTCCCGTCAATACCGACACCAGCACCATGTAATAGACCAGCGCAGCGCTGTACCACTCCAGGAACTGGAAGCTGGTGGCGATCGCAAACTGGGTGGTGGTCATCAGTTCATTCAGGGAGATGATGGTCGCCAAAGAAGTCGCCTTGAGCAGTGAGATGAACTCGTTGACCAAGGCGGGTAGCGCAACGCGAAGGGCTTGCGGCAAAACCACCAGCATGAACACTTGCCAGCGGTGCAGGCCCAATGCCGCTGCCCCTTCACGCTGGCCGCTACCCACGGCAGCGAAAGCGCTGCGGAATATCTCGGTCAGGTAGGCAATCTGAATCAGCGTCAGGGCAATGAATGCGGCCAGGAAGGGCGTGAACCAGCCGCCTCGAAAACTCGGGAACAGTTGCGGTAATCCATTCCAGATAAACAGTAAAACCAGCAACGCCGGCGCACCGCGAAACAGCCAGACATAACCTGCCATCGACCAGCGGATTCCGCGCCGTGGCGACGTCGAAAAGGAGCCGGTGAATAGCGATACACCCATCGACAGCGCCATGACACCAAACGACAACACCATGGTCAGCAGTGCCCCTTTGGCAAGAGGCCAGCCGAATACAGCATCCAGGAACAGCGAAGAATCAAACACCATGACGCTCATCCTTACTGCTGGGCCAGTTGGACGTCTGTCGACATGGCCGGCAGATTCCATTTGGTGAGCAGGGCCTTGAGTTCACCGCTCTGCTGCAAAGCACCCAGTGCCCCCTTGAGTGCCTGTAGATCGGCAGCGTCCTTGCGCAGGTAAAGCCCAAAGAGCTCCGCGTCGGGATAGGTGTAGGTAATTTGTAATTGTCCGGGCAGTTGGCTGCTGCGATAGGCTGCGGTCGTATCCTGGGTGATAGTGGCTGCCGCGCGCCCCACCAGCACCTGCTGAATGACCGCAGAAGCCGACGGATAAGTCTGCATGCTGATGGGCTGGCGGCCATTTTCTACCAGCTGTTTGTTGAGAGCGGTCACCGTGCCCTCATAGGTGGTGCCGGCTTCGATGGCGATAACCTTACCGCTCAGATCTTCCGGAGTTCGCGTGTGCTCATCCCGTGTCGACGTCACCATAACCTTGGCGGACTTGAAGTAGCCGACGCCGTCGTAGCGCTTCAGGCGATCGGTAGTAATCGTCATGCCGCTGGCAACCAGGTCACAACGTTTTGAGTCGAGCGACGGTAACAAACCTTTGAAATCGCCCACCACCAACTGGGTAGCCACTCCCCAGTGTCTGGCCAGTGCATTCATCACATCAACTTCGAAGCCGACCATCTGAGTGTCACCAGGCTTGGCGTAGAACTCCATCGGAGGAAACTCGCCGGCAGTACAGACCTTGAGCGTATCGCCCTGGATGAACGAGGGTTTCATGCTGGCAATGTCGGCCGCGCCAGCCATGCAACTGGCAAGCCCCAGGCTCAGAAAAATTGCTCCCGCTACGTACTTCATGACGTTTCTCCGATTTATTGTTGGTGGTTTGGAGGAAGTATTCAGTGTTGGTGCGGGAATGTTGCTGGTCGCCAAGCGACCAAACAAGCTAAACTTTTTCCATGGTTATAGTTTAGAAAAACTACAGTATAGGTATGCCCTTGGTTCTTCCTCCGCTCCATAGTTTTCGGGTGTTCGAAAGTGTCGCAAGACTGGGCAACATTGCCGCCGCCGCAGTGGAGCTACACGTGACGACTGGCGCGATCAGTCAACAGTTGCGCAGTCTGCAAAACGGTCTGGGTATCGAACTGTTTGAAAAGCGCGGCCGACAGTTGGCCCTGACGGACAATGGCCGGCTGCTGCAACGACGGGTAGCGAGAGCGATGGGCGAAATTGCCGAAGGCGTACGAGAGCTATCAAGTGCTCAACAGGGCGAACGACAGAAAATCGAACTGACCTTGTCCATTCCAAGCGTGCATGGCGTGACCTGGCTCGCCACTAAACTGTTCGCCTTCATGGAAGAAAACCAACACATCAAACTGAACGTGATCAGCTCGAGCCATTTCAACAAAATCGACTGGCGGCGCGCCGATCTGGCCGTGATCTATGGCGTTCCACCCTGGCCTGGCTTCTTCTGGCGATTGCTGCACGGAATCCGCATGACGCCGGTGTGCAGCCCTCAGCTATTGCGCGGCCCCAAGGCCATTCGCAACGTTGCCGACCTGGCCCACTATCGCTTGCTGCATGAAGATGATGGCGCGCAATGGCGGCGCTGGCTGTCCGAGGCACGCAGCGTCCTGCCAGGTGATTCCGATATTTACTTCGATGACTTCGGCATGGTCCTGCAAGCAGCCCGCGATGGTTACGGCGTGGCACTCAGCGATGAGGTGGTGTCCGCCCGCGACTTGGACGAGGGGCGCCTGGTACAACCGCTGGCCCTGGCCGTGCCTGCCTTGCAAAACTATTACTGCGTTTGCAGCGAAGGCAATCGCGATCGTGAGGAAGTGAACAGCTTCATCGAGTGGTTGATTACGAAAACAAGCTGATGCCTGCACGGCTTTTGCCGAGGGCATCAGAATGATCACTGGCCGGACCGCCTCGGTCTCGAAACGTCAACAAACCCTAGCGACTGACCAGCGAACTCGCCAACAACGCCTGCAACCCCAACGGCTTGGCAAAGTAATAACCCTGGGCCTGCCCAGCGCCCATTTCGCGCAGCAAGTCCAGTGTCGCTTCATCCTCGACACCTTCAGCCACCACACTCAGGTCCAGCGATTCGGCCATCCGCACAATCGCCCGGACGATCGCGCGACTGCGGGAACTGGTGGTCAGTTCGAGGATGAACGACTTATCAATCTTCAAGCCGCTGAAACGGTATTGATGCACATAGCTCAGGGATGAAAACCCTGCACCGAAGTCATCGAGCACCACCGACATGCCGTTGTCGGCCAATTGCTGCATGGTCAGTCGGGCAATCGCCGGCTCAGCTACCAGCGCACCTTCGGTCAACTCCAGGCAGATCCGCGACGGCGAGACCCGGTGCTGCGCCAACAGTGCAAGCACATCACTGGCGAAGTCCGGACGCGTCATGCTGTAGCTGGAGCAATTGACGTGCACCGGCGGCCAATTGGCGTGCTGGGGTTGTGCGAGGATCACTGCAATGCTGGTGAGCATGTACAGGTCCAGTCGACCGATCAGGCGCAAACCCTCGACATCCGGCAAAAACTCGCCCGGCGCGATCACCCGACCGCCCGGCTGATGCCAGCGGATCAGCGCTTCAAGGGCTAACAGTTCGCCGCTTTCAACGCTGACAATCGGCTGGAAATACGGCAGCAGTTCGTCGGTACGTTTGAGCGCATTGCGCAAGGCCCCTTCACGCTCAACCTGGTCCGAGACTTCACGGCGCACTTCCTGGTTGAACACCGCGTAGCTGTCGCGCCCGGCACTTTTGACCCGGTACATCGCCGCATCGGCATCGCGCAGCAAGTCGGCTGGCTCGTGATGGAACTGACTGTCGGCGCTGACAATACCGATACTGCAGGACGAAAAAACTTCATGGCCATTGATGAAAAACGGCCGATCAAACGCCAGCAGAATCCGTTCGGCGATTTCGATCACCACGTCCAGCGGTGCCTCGGGAGCGAGCACCGAAAACTCATCACCGCCCAGGCGCGCCAGCATGTCGGTGTCGCGCAGACAACCGCGTAAACGGTGGGCGGCCTGCATCAACAGCAGGTCGCCAAAATGGTGACCGAGGCTGTCATTGACCATCTTGAAACGGTCGAGGTCGATGAACATCACCGCCAGGTGCCCGCCTTCGCTGCCGAACCGCGACCAGGCCAGATTGAGGCGCTGTTGCAGGTAGGTACGATTCGGTAGCCCGGTCAGCGCGTCGTGGGAGTTTTCGTGTTGCAACTTGGCATTGGCGTGATCGAGCTCGCGGGTGCGGTTCTGCACTCGGGCTTCCAGCTTGAGGTTGGCGGCATGGATCGCTTCGGCAGCCGTGCGTCGCGACAGCGCTGTGTCAATGTGACGCGACACGAACGTCAGCAGCTCCTGGTCACGCAGGGTATACCGCACCTGCGAGGTATAGCTTTGCACCGCAAGTACGCCACGCACCACATCGCCATCAAACAACGGAATGCCCAGCCAGGAGTGGGATCGGACCGCCTCACAGGCAATCTCGATTTCACCGTGCGCAGACAATCGGGCCGCCTCGTCGGCGTCAATCAGGCAAGGTCGACGCTGACGGATAACGTACTCAGTCAAGCCCCGGCTCCCACTCCGTGCTACTGGGCGGGTCTTCTGCCGCTCATCGACATAATACGGAAAGGTCACTTCACTGATCGCGTCGTCGAACAGCGCGATGTAGAAGTTCTGGGCGAACAGCAGATCACCGACGATCCCATGCAAGGTTTTAAACAACTCAGTCATGTCGCCAGGCTGGCTCGACAGTTCAGCAATCTGGAACAGCGCGCTCTGCAGATGTTCGGCGCGCTCTCGGTCTGCCACTTCCTGCCTCAATGCGTCGTTGAGTGCCGAAAGCTCCAGGGTGCGCCGCATCACCGTCTCTTCCAAGTCCTCGCGGTGCAGAATCCGGTCCAGCGCCATGGCCACGTGGCGGACCACCACCAGAAACAGCGCGCGGTCTTCAGCGCTGTAGGTACGAGAAACGTCGTAGACCTGCATGGCAAGCATGCCAAACACTTCATCCGAGGCATTTTTCAGCGGTGCGCCCATCCAGAACTCAGGACGATCACCCACGCAGTAGAAACGGCCCTCGGCCTGAGCCGCGCGAATGCCGGCGGCGTCGATCAGCAACGGCTGGCCAGTGGTCAACACCTGGCCGGTTAACGACAGGTGCGAAGGGTCAAGGTATTCGTAGTTTTCGGACTCCAGGGCATCAACGTCGATAATGTCGACGTAATACGGGTAGTCAATCTTGCCTGTGTGCGGGTCATACAGCGCGAGATAGAAGTTCTCGGCGTCGATCAGGCTAGCCAGCAGCCGGTGAACCCCCACCAGAAACACTGACCGGTCACGGGTCGAACTGGCCAGGTAGGTAATTTCATACAGCACTCGCTGAGTTATCTGCGCACGGGCCAGGGTATTGGTCTGTAGCTGAATGCCCAAGCGCAGGGCAAACTCGGCGAGCGCTGTTTGCGCTGCATCGTTGACGGGTGCGAGTAGCCAACCCAGCACGCTTTCGCCTCTACCGGTAGGCCAGCGGTGCAAACGCCAGGTCGTGCAAAAAGCTTCGAACTCTTCATTTGCCACGCTTGATGGCCATTGCACCCGTGGGTCGCCCTGCCCGACCAAATGCATTTGTTCACCGGCGCGGTAAACCACCCATGCAGTGGTATGGGCCCAGTTGCGCGCTGAGTCCAGCAATTGCTCGATCGTTTCCTCGTTGCCAGCGTATGCCATGCCGACTTTTTCCGAGTTCCCTTTCAGTTGAGATGCGGCCACGTCGCAGTCTTTCGATTGCCGCGGAGAGTCGGTCAATGGGCGAAAACTCATCAGCGCTCCCTGAGCCAAAAACGGCGGTACTCACTTATTGTTTGCTAGCAATATGCCAGCGATCTTCTCATTTAAAGCTTATAGATGTGTTTTTCAATCGTTTTATTCCCTTTAGTGCCAGCTATGGGACGGACAACCCTTTCTACAGTGCTGTGTTCGATAGCCCCAAATGACGCGACCGCAACGAAGCTATCGGCACGCCGGCAACGTTATTTAATCTGCAGCCTACACTGATCTGGCAGCGTGGGTTGTCCCACCAAGCCACCTGCCTTTTTGGCGCAAACAGGCTGGCGTTAAATAAAGATAAAAGCATTCTCTATCTCAACACCGTTGGAGACGGGCGACCATTTATGTGTCGCTTCCAATCACTCCGATGCAATGGTCGCGCTTGATGAGCATGGACAAGTCAGAGCGCGCGTCGCGAGATAAATCTCCAGCGTCGGGCCATATGGACAAGTTCAGCAGTAATGGCCGCACGTTTGTTGGTAACGCTTTCCAGCTTTTCCGAGTTGACGCAGGCCGCCAATAAGCACTCTGCAACACATCACAAACCAGATCACGCGGGGATACACGCCATGAACTCAATTACGACCAAAGACGGCACAAAGATTTTCTACAAGGATTGGGGTCCGAAAGACGCGACGCCCATCGTGTTTCACCACGGCTGGCCATTGAGCGCGGACGACTGGGACAACCAGATGATGTTTTTCTTGCTCAAAGGCTACCGGGTGATCGCGCACGACCGCCGCGGTCACGGGCGCTCGACCCAAACCTGGGAGGGCAACGAAATGGACACCTATACCGCTGACGTCATCGAGCTGACCGATGCGCTCGACCTTAAGGGTGCGATCCATGTTGGCCATTCGACCGGTGGTGGTGAAGTAGCGCGCTACGCCGCTCGAGCCAAACCGGGACGCGTTGCCAAGGCCGTACTGATCAGCGCGGTTCCCCCCATCATGGTTAAGTCGGATAAGAACCCCGGCGGTTTACCGCTGGAAGTGTTCGACGGGTTCCGTTCGGCATTGGTCGCCAGCCGCGCGCAGTTTTACGTGGACGTACCGTCGGGGCCGTTCTACGGTTTCAATCGACCCGGGGCCAAGGTGTCACAAGGCGTCATCGACAACTGGTGGCGTCAAGGAATGATGGGCGGTGCCAAAGCTCATTACGACTGCATCAAAGCGTTTTCCGAGACCGACTTCACCGAAGATCTGAAGGCGATTCAGGTGCCAACACTGGTCATGCATGGAGAGGATGATCAGATTGTGCCGTTTGCCGACTCTGCGCCGCTGTCGGCCAAACTATTGAAGCACTCCACTCTCAAGACGTACCCGGGCTTTCCTCACGGTATGCCGACTACCAATGCGGATCAGATCAACGCCGATTTGTTGGCATTCATTCTCGGTTGAGCATCTATCTGACTTTACAGATGACTTTAAATTCTCATTGCTCGCCAGAGACGCTCCGGCGTCTCTGGAAGCATTCCTTTTTACTGCGCGTTGAAACGAGAGCAAAGCCTCATCTGAGTGGACCATGCGCCTACGACAGGCTCGCCCTAAGCTCATCAAAGCCCAGGTTGTACCGGTTGCGCGCAAATGGCTCGGCTTCCGCCCCTCCCTGCCCGACTCGTTGCCGGTCATTGGCCCTTCGCCGAACGAACCACGCGGACCACCTATAAAACGGACGACTTGATGTATCCACTGATTCATCGAGGGGTGATAGCGATCTAACATTAAAAAAACAGCTATCGTCATGAGTGTCGGTCTATCCGAGACCCGTAGCGTACTGATGGAGTTCTTATGCAAAGGACCAATCTTACTGCTGTTTTCACCACCCTTCTCGCGGGAACCCTCCCAACAATTTCTAGCGCTGCACCTCCTACAGATCCGGTTTTTACCTTTGGCTTGCTGGGAAGCTATAGCGTTCTCGAATTCACAGGTCACAGAAGCTCGAACACCGAACACATGCCGGAAGGAGGATTATTTCTCAACTTTGGCAACAAAATGACGGCTCAAACCGGCTTTGTCTATCAGGCAGAAATAAGTGGGCAGTACTCTGAAAAACAGAACCAGAGAGTAAAGGATGGCCAAGCCGACCTGGATCTTGGCTGGCGGACTGAGTTGAATGCGCGCAACTCAATAGATCTATTGCTGGGCGGAGGATACAAATGGAATCAATTTCAACCGGAGTCTAACAAGTACGACATTGACCTCACCAGCCGCACTTCTTTCGCCAAAATCGCTGCGGGCTACAATTATCGGTTCAACACCGCAACACTGCGTTTTGAAGCGGGCATTCGAAGGGTCATAAATGGTGATTCTCAGCTAAAGCTCCATGGAATCAACAGCGAGAGTCTTGATTTAAAAGATAACAACAACCCTTTTGCCGAGCTGAGTTTTCTGTTTAATCAACAAGGGTCGATTCCGGTCATAGCATCCCTATACTACAACCGCTTCAAATATGACCTGGATGGTCAATTTGCAGTGACCGACCTCGACAAACAAACCAGGGATGAATATGGCCTAAAATTAGGCTTGGTCTTCTAACGCAACGATGGATCTTTCCGAGGGTCCGGACTTCAGGGCAAAACGCGAAACCGGGCGACTCAGACCATAATGCTCGCGCAGCGTACTACCCGCATATTCACTGCGAAACAGGCCACGCTTGCGCAGAATCGGCAGCACTTCATCGAGGAACACTTCAAAGCCCTCGGGGAACGCTGGCGGCATCACGTTGAAGCCATCGGCAGCGCCACTGCGGAACCACTGCTCAATCAGGTCGGCAATCTGCACCGGCGTACCTACCGGCACCCAATGCCCGCGAGCACCGGCCAGGCGATTGATCAGCTGGCGCAGCGTCGGTTTCTCGCGGTCGACAATGTCGATGATCAGCTTGAAGCGACTGGACTGGCTCTCGCTGCTGTCGAAGTTGATCAAGTGGCGCGGGAATGGCGCATCCAGATCGTGACCGGACAGGTCGACACCCAACAGGCGGCGTAGCTGGCCTAGTGAGACGTGCGGCAGCACCAGTTCGTTGAGCTCGTCGAACTTGCGCTGGGCTTCGGCTTCGGTGCTGCCAATGTACGGGCTTATGCCCGGGAGAATTTTCAGCTGACGAGGGTCGCGCCCCACCGCCCGCGCCCGAGTACGGATATCGTTGGCGAATTCGGTCGCGCTTTGCAGGGTCTGGTGCGCGGTGAAAATCGCTTCGGCATGCCTGGAGGCGAAATCACGGCCATCCTCGGAAGAGCCGGCCTGCACCTGCACCGGTCGACCCTGTGGGGAGCGTGGCGAGTTGAATGGGCCTTTGACTTGGTAGTGAGTGCCCACGTGGTTGATCGAATGCACCTTGTCACTGTTGGCAAACACCCCGGAAGTCTTGTCCAGCACCAGCGCATCGTCCTCCCAGCTGTCCCACAGGTCACCGACCACCTGCACGAATTCTTCGGCCTGGGCATAGCGGTCAAAGGCAGACGGATGTTGGTCCAGGCCAAAATTGGCGGCTGCTGCAGCCATGGAAGTGGTGACGATGTTCCAACCGGCGCGGCCCTTGCTGAGGTGGTCCAACGCACTGAACGAGCGGGCCAGATTGTAGGGCTCGCTGTAGGTCGTGCTGGCCGTGGCGATCAGGCCTATGCGTTGGGTCACCGCGGCAATTGCCGCCAGCCAGGTAATGGGTTCGAAACGAATACGCAGACCTTCACGCCCGCTTTCAGCCAGTGACGGCGAATCAGCGAAGAAAATCGCATCAAGCTTCTCGCGTTCAGCGCGTAGCGCCAATTGCTGGTAATAGCCGATATCCATGGAAAATTCCGGCACCGACTGCGGGTGACGCCAGGCGGCTTCGTGATGGCCGTTCGGGTAGATGAACAGGTTGAGGTTGAGCTGGCGTTCGGACATTTCCGTTCCCTGAAAAAAGTGTGAGCCTGAAAAATACAAGACTGCGCGCGGCGTCAGGCGTAAGCCCACGCGAGGGGAAAATAGAAACAGAGCGCAGAGGCTCAGTGCAGCTCGGCGAAATCGCTCAGCACATCGTCGCGCAGGGCGATGAAGCGGCTGTCACTGCGGTTGCGCGAGCGCGGCAGATCGATGTTGAGAATGCGCCGGATGCGGCCGGGGTTGGGTTGCATCACCACCACGCGATCACCCAGGAATACCGCCTCATCAACATCGTGGGTGACCAGGATCATTGTGATTTTTTCCTTGACCCAGATGTTTTGCAGCTCGCCCTGCAGGCGTGCACGGGTCAAGGCATCGAGGGCACCCAGCGGTTCATCCAGCAACAGCACGCTCGGTCGATTGACCAGGCCGCGGGCTATAGCCACGCGTTGCGCCATGCCGCCGGATATCTGATGCGGGAAGGCTTCGGTAAAGTCTTGCAAGCCGACCAGTTCGATGTGCTCGCGCACGGTGTCGCGTTTCTGCCCGGCGCTCAGGGGTGAATTCTTGAGGCCAACAGCGACGTTCTGCTCGACGTTGAGCCAAGGGAACAAGCGGTGATCCTGAAATACGATGCCGCGCTCCAGGCCAGTGCCTTCGATGGGTTTGCCATCCAGCAGGATGCGCCCGTCGTATTCTTCGTCCAGGCCAAGAATCAGTCGCAGCAGCGTGGATTTGCCGCAGCCGCTGGCGCCGACAATGCTGATGAACTCGCCAGGAGCAATGTCGAGCTGGATGTTGTCGAGTACTTGCAATTGAGTCGAACTACCCGGTCGGGAAGCGAATCGCTTGCTGATGTTTTCCAGGGTCAGGCTGTTACTGAGCATGTTGCGATCCTTTTGAAAGAGCCAATCAACGAGGAGCGATGCCATATAGGCGCTGCATCCGCCGCTCAAGTGTCCGGGCCAATGCGTTGAGGCCCCAGCCCACCAGGCCGATAATCACCATTCCAAACAACACCAGGTCCATCATGAAATGTTCGCTGCCATCAATAAGCGTGTTACCGATCCCCTCCCCCGATACCAGCAGGTATTCGGCGCCGATGGTCGCCAGCCAGGAATAGACCAGCGCCAGGTAAATCCCCGTGAAAATCGACGGCAACGCGGCGGGCAGCATCACCCCGACGATGGTTTGCCAACGGGTGAAGCCGTACACCCGCGCCACTTCCAACAGGTTGGGCGGGACGTTGCGCAAACCGTCACAGGTATTCACCACCACAGGCACCAGTGCTGCCAATGACAGGAACACCACCTTGGCCACATCGCCCAGGCCGAACCACACCGAGATCAACGGGATCCAGGCGAACAGAGAGATTTGCTTGAAGGTATTGAAGCTCGGCCCGACCAGGCGTTCGAAGTAACGTGACAGGCCCAACAGACAACCCAGTACCAGGCCCAGCGTGGTACCGATAAAAAAGCCACTGAGGTTGCGCGCCAGGCTGGCAGAAATTGCCCGCCAGAATTTGCCCGAAGCCATTTGATCCCAGGCCGTTGCGGCGACTTTTTCTGGCGAAACGAACAACCCCGATTGGCTCCAGCCCTGGTTCGAAGCCAGCCACCACACGGCAATGACGGCAATTGGCAAGACCCAACCGCGATATCGGCGGCTACCGCTACCTGTTGACATGATCGCACTCATGACAGGCGCCCCCCGGCCGTTGGCCGACCACGATTGAGGCGTCTCTCCAGGTATTCGAAACCGCGGTCTATCAACAGACCGAGCGCACCCACCACCACAACGGCCGCCATCACCAAGTCCAGTTGAAATAGCTGGCGCCCGTAGACAATCAGGTAACCCAACCCCTCACTCGATGCCACCAACTCGACCACTACCAGCGATAACCAGGCTTTGGTGAAGCCCAGACGCAAACCGGTAAACAGCGTCGGGATAGCCGCCGGCAAGACGATGGAGGTGACGCTTTGCCAACGACTGAAACCGTAGGCCCGGCCGACTTCCAACAACCCTTTGGGCGCTTGGCGGAAAGCCTGCAAGGTGCACAGAGTGATCGGCACCAGGGCCGCCTTGGCAATCAGCACATACTTGAGCGTCTCGCCGATGCCGAACAGCAGCAAGGCAAACGGTAGCCAGCCAAGTACCGGTATTTGCACCAGTGCGTTGAAGGTGGGTAAGAGATAATCCTCCAGAGTCCTGGAAAGTCCCATGGCCAGGCCCAGAGCCATGCCGATGAAGGCGCCCAATGTAAATCCGACGACAACCCGCTGCAGGCTGGCGGATGCGTTCAGCCAGAGATCACCGCTGGTAACCAGGTCTGACAAGGTCTGGTAAACGTAGACTGGCGGTGGTAGCACCTGCTCTGAAAGCCAGCCGCGTTCAACCCCCAAGTACCATAAGCCAAGCAGCACCAGCGGCAACAGCCAGGGTAAGGCCAGGTCACCCAGACTGAAGGGCCAGGCTGACCTGCGCGGCACCTCGACCTTGCGTACTGGGCGGGCCGGTGACGGTGGAAAACGTTTGACGTTATCGCTCGGTATTGCCGACGCCGCGTACTGCTCCAGTCTGACGGTCTGTGCCCTGGCCATGTGCCTAGCTCCCTTGCTTGCTGGTCGCGACCGCTACTGCATTACCAGCCGGCTGTTTGCCATCCGGACCGTAGGGCGTCCAGTAGTTTTCGAGCCCCTTGGTTTTGAGGGATTTTTGCAAATAGCTGGTCTCGAACCAGCCATCGATACTGACCGGGCGACGGATGAGCTTTTCTGCCTTGGCTTGATCCGCCACGGCCTGATAGCGGCTAAGCAGGAAGTTGTCGACCAGAGGCGAGGCTCTGTCCCTGATGCTTACCCCGGTAAAGTCGGCGCGTAGTGATTCAACGGGATCATTACTCTTGGCCCACTCAGTGAAGACAGCGTCTCGATGGCTGTCTTCCGAGGTCCATTTCGCCGCATCAACCAGCGTATCAACGACCTTTTGCACATTGTCCGGATGTTCTTTTTCATAGGTACCCCGAACCACCAGTGCAGTCTGGCGGGTGTAACGCACATCCTGAGTGGGATTGTCGTAGACGATGTCGATCAGGCCTTGATCACGCAGCTTGAACAACTCGCGCCCGCCGAATGCGGCATCTACCCCATTGGATACCAGTGCAGCCTGAGTGCTGCCGGTATCGAGGTTGATGACCTTGATATCGCGTTCTGTCAGACCATGCTCCGCCAGGAGGTTGATCGACACTAGGTGGCCGTTGGTTCCACGAAACAGCGCCACCTTTTTCCCTTTCAGGTCATCAATGCTTTTGACATCAGATCCCTTGGGAACGGCCAGGTAAAGATTGGCACGTACGCCCAGTGCGGCCAGCAGTTTGGTGTCCAGCCCGTTGGAGCGCCCGACGACTGCGGGCAGATCGCCCTGGTAGGCGAAGTCAAGTTGCTGGTTCGACAAGGCTTCGTTTACCGCGGGGCCAGCCCCCTTGAAAAAGAACCATTGAACTTCGGTCCCGGTTCCAGCGAAGGCCTTTTCCAGCAGTTGCTGATTGCGCACGATGCCCAGGGTCGACCCACTGAACGTCACCGGGTCACCGCCGCCAGCTGTCGCTACACCAATACGCAATACATCGGCCTGGGCCAGGGGGATGGCAAGAACCGTAGCCAGTGCTGCAGCGATGCTGCATTTGAGAAACAGGGGAATACCGTTGAGTTCCATGTACAAGCCTTCCTTGTGTCAATGAGACTCGCTTGTCAGGCGGCGAGATGTTTTTTGTCAGCTTCGGTTTTCGGCGAGCGAGTATCCGGGCTTGGCTTGAGTGCTTGGCTCAAGCGACCATCCACCCCGACCGGCACATCACCATCGATGGTGGTCCGGCGCACGATGCGCTGCGCATCTCCGTAGTCGTTGATCGCGATGTGCTGGGTGGCGCGGTTGTCCCAGATCACCACATCGCCCTCCTGCCAGCGCCAGCGCACGGTGTTGTCAACATGGGTAATACGGTCGTGGAACAGGCGAATCAGTTGTTTCGAATCGCTATTGCTTACGCCCTGTATCTGTTTGACAAAGTGCCCCAACAACAAACTTCTTTCACCCGACTCCGGATGCACCCGCACCAAAGGATGTTCAGTCTCGTAGACTTCAGCGGTAAACTGTTCGCGGTAACGTTTGATACCCGATTCATCGGTATTACGCGGCGCCGCATAGTCATATAAGTTGGTGTGCAACGCGCGTAGATTATCTGCCAGTTGCTTCAATGGCTCGGGCAAGTCGGCGTAGGCCGCCGCGGTATTGGCCCACACCGTGTCGCCGCCATAAGGCGGAATAACCACACCGCGCAAGATGGATATCTTCGGGTAATTGGCAACAAAGGTCACATCGGTGTGCCAGGAATTGGCTCGGGTTTCCTTGGCGTCCAGGTGCAGAATGGCGGCGCTTTGTTCAGCAGAACGCACGGTCGGATGCGGCACCTGATCACCGAAGCGCCGGGAAAAAGCTTCGTGCTCGGCGTCATTCAGATGTTGGTCGCGAAAGAACAGCACTTTATATTTCAGCAGTGCCTGATTTATAAAATCGAATGTCTCAGCACTGATGTGTCCACCTAATTTCACGCCTTCCAGTTGCGCGCCAATTCGACCAGCGACCGGTTTAATTTGAATTGTCATCGAGCTACCTCCTGTCTCACGAGTTGTTGTAAGACCAATCATAAAGACATAAAAGCAGCTACGACCAATCACAATTTAATATAAAGATATAAGTACGCCTATATAACTAAGCCTTTATCAAACTTAGCGAAAAGCTATAAGCGGGTGGTTATTAGCTCATAACGTTTTAGTTGGTTGTATGGCATAAGCCGGCGCCTCCACAGCATTGAAATCTTGTGTATACCGCTGGGCAAACCCTTCTACCCCCCCACTCCTGATACTGCTGCACATGCTTTAGTTCGTGAGAGCAGAGCGCGATGTTCTGTTCTGCGGTTTGAGCGTCCCGGAAGACGATAATGTCGATCAGCGTCACGGCACCGACATCGGGGTTTTGCAGCATGGCAGTGGCGGCGTTGAATTGGCCGTTGTCGCTAACTTTGTAGCGCGCGGTATCGAGGACGCTGGGGTCGTACCAGCGCAGCAACTGTTCCCGGATGTGCGGCGGAATGGGTTGGATGCCGGCGCTGGCCGCGTCAGCGCGGGCTTGGGTCAGCCACAGCGCCAGGGCCGGTGCCGCGATCTGGTAGATGCCATCAGGCACAACAGCGGTCAGTCAGTGTCGATGAAATAAGTGTGCAATTCTGATTTTAAATAAACACTGGGCAATACTCGGTTTGATCTAGGCTTGAATAAAATCACGCGGGAGAAAAACACCATGTCCCTCGCTCCCGGAAATCTATTCGCCCTTGCTTTGGGTGTCTTCTTTTGCACAGCAGCGTGCGGTCAAGGGGCAGCAGACACCAATCACCCACCGGCAATACTTCCATTGGAATCTGAGACGGCGCCAACACTCATTGCCTATCCGCCGCTCGCCGAGCCGCTCGCTCGCGGAGTCGTCATTATCCAATATCGAACAGAGCACGCCAGGATCATGCCGGTATTTGGTAAAGCGGCGTCTGATGTATCACCACGTCTCGGCCACCTTCACGTGACCGTCGACGACTGGAAAGGTACCTGGGCGCACACCAGTGAAGATCCAATTATCTTGGTCGGGCTGACGCCTGGCACTCACAAGGTTCTTCTTGAAGTGGCCGACCCGACTCACAAAATCCTCACCAGTACGATAGTGAGTTTCATAGTTCCGGAGAAGAAACCAACGGACGTCCCTCACATTGACGATGGTCACGCAGTAAAACCATAACTGTTGAGTGTTTATAGCGAACGGCTGTGGTGTGGATAGCCCCAGATATCGCTCAATGGCATAGATGTCCGGACTAGACCCGGTCATCTTGCAGCCCTGCCATACTGTTCAACATGACCACTGCAACCTTCCGCTTCTACGAGGAGCTCAACGATTTCCTGCCCGCTGAACGGCGGCGGCAGTCATTCACCTGTGAGTGCGCGCGCGGGGCGACGGTCAAGCACATGATCGAGGCGCTCGGGATACCGCACACCGAGGTCGAACTGGTGCTGCTCAACGGCGAGTCGGTGGGCTTCGAGCGGGTGATCCTGGACAGTGACCGGCTGGCGGTGTATCCCAAGTTCGAAGCGCTGGACATCAGCCCGCTGCTAAAGATTCGTGCGCAACCTTTACGGGTGCTGCGCTTCGTCGCTGACGCGCACCTGGGCGGGCTGGCCAGCCTGCTGCGCATGAGCGGCTTCGACACCCTCTACGACAATGGCTTCGAGGATGGCGAGATCGCCGAGATCGCTGCGCAGCAAGGACGCATCGTGCTAACCCGTGACCGCGACCTGCTCAAGCGGCGGATCATCAGCCACGGCTGTTACGTGCATGCCCTGAAACCGTCGCTGCAGCTGCGCGAATTGTACGAGCGCCTCGACCTGGCGCGTAGCGCGCGACCCTTCAGCCTGTGCCTTCATTGCAACCTGCCGCTGCGCGAGATCAGCCCGGAACTGGCCCGGCCGCAGGTGCCCCCACGCGTTAGCGCCCTCTATTCGCACTTCCTGCACTGCGACGCCTGCCAACGGGTTTACTGGGAGGGTTCGCACTGGCGTGGCATGTGTGCACTGCTGGCGCCTCTGCTGGACCGATAGCCGGGCACATCAGGCCGGCTGCGTTGAACCGGCGGCCGGTCACGCTAATTTGATGGCGCCGCCCTGGATGTCGTCGCGCGCCAATCGCAAGTCAATGGCGTCCTGATTGAGCCGGTGAATCAGGTTGAGCAACCGCTGGCGCAACACCTCGTCCTCGAGCTGCTCTGCTGCGCGCATTACATCCAGCGCCGCGACCTCGTTGTTGGTGGCGACTGAGTCGAGCAACTTGCGCATGCTTCGTGATGGCCGATTCATTTCTGACACCTTCGGTTTCCGTGATGCGGATCATACGGCTCGAATGTTTCGCCAGTGTTTCATTTGCAAAGAGAGTGTTTTGCGCCATCGGCGCCGGCTGAATGACCGCTTGGAAGTCCGAAACCACGGGTTCCAGATACTGTTTTTTCAACGATCTGCCGGGCCCCAAGCTCTTCAACCTCCCGAATCACGCTGCCAAGAATGCCGATCCCTTCATGAATCTACTGTGCTGTCAGGCCGGCATAGCCCAAAATGAGTCCTGCCAATCGCTCGTACTCTGCCGACGCGGGTTCGGCAAACAGCGGCGAGAGCGCCTTGGAGAACGTTCCGACATAAATGACACGAGCATCCACGTCCATCGATTGCAGCGCGTCGATGGGACGCTGGCCATAGCGAAACTCGCCGCCGTAATCGTCCTCAATAATCCAAGCGCGCTGTCGACTCGCTCAACTCAGCAGTTCGAGGCGACGAGCGACAGGAAGCACCGCCCCCATGGGAAACTGGTGCGACGGTGTGACAAAGGCCAAGCGCACGCGATCATCTTCGGGCAGGGCGCTGGTATCCAGTCCAGATACGTCTACGGATATTGGACCGAGCTTCCAGCTTCCGCGGGAGCAACTCATGGATAACATCGGGCCGCCGCATCAACAGCAAAAGGTTTGCAGATGAAAATCACGTTTGGCTGCAAGGTCTGGCTTGGCGAAACTGCAATCTTGTTTCCCAATCTGGAAGACGCTAAAGCTTACATTGCCCAGCTCGAAGAGCGGATAGAGGCAGCCTCTCATACATTTACTCAAGATGCTGTAAACGCGGAGGGAAGATAAAGCATCTCGTCAAAGGTCATCTATGAGGCCAGCTTACCGCTCGAAAGGGACTGTCGAATCGAAACACTACACCTGAGTGCGACATGCCCCCTCTCATACAGATTCAAGCCGCCGCCACTCGTTCGACGTTGCTACTCACCTCAAACTGCCCCACTAATTTTTGCAGTTTATTGGCATTGAGCCTCACTGTTTCCGCACTGTTTTGCAGCACGACTACCGTCTGGCGCATCTCTGTGGAAGAGTGATCGACCTTCTTTATCGTCTTGCCGTAGTCGAGGCTACGCTTATTGAGTTGCTGAATAATCGCAAACATACTTTCCACCGCTTGATGCAACTGCACGTTTTCCGAGGATGCATCTTCGGCCAGGCGCAGGTTGTTATCGACGTCCTTGACGCCCTCCTCCATGAAGCTGACGGCTTTTTGCGTTTCGTTCTGCAAGCCTTCGACCATCTGCCGAATGTCGTCGGCAGCTCGCGACGTGCGTGAGGCTAGACTGCGTACCTCGTCGGCGACTACCGCGAAGCCTCGCCCATGTTCGCCCGCGCGTGCGGCCTCAATGGCCGCATTGAGTGCCAGCAGATTAGTCTGGTTCGTGATGTCGCTAATCAGGCCGGTGATGTTGCCGATCTGAGTCATCCTGCTGTCGAGTAACTGCACGCTCGAAGAAGAGCGCTCAACCACATCCCGAATGGACTGCGTCCCTTCCTGCACGGCGAGAAATTGCTCGCGGGCACGGGTGACGACTTCATCCATCGCCTGCTTCATTTGTTCAGCGCTCGCAGAGGCTTGCTGGATCTCGCCCAATTGGTCTTCGACGATAATCATCATGCGATGCACCGCTTCGGCGACCTCGGTGGAGGTGATGCTGGCTTCCTGGCTGCGCCCCAGCATCATTTGATTGGTGGTGCCGACGTTGCGGCTGGCCTTCACTACTTGCCCGACAACCGAGTCCAGGTGGTCGATGAAACTGTTTATCCAGCGCCCCATGTCACCCGTCTCATCGTTGGCCATTCGCTTGATATCCAGACGCTGACGAAGGTTGCCCTCGCCTTCGGCGATGGTCCTGATCACACTCGTCATCTCACTCAACCTAGCCGCGAGACGTTTGGGCCCGAGCAAGCTGAACAGGGCCGTGGCGCATACCATGCTCAAGACTTCGACGGTATCGATCAGGTTCTGCGCCAGACCGCTGTAGTGCTGGACCATGAAATTGCAGGCAAAGAGTCCGGTCATGGTCGCGATGTAAGGTTTCATCAAACCGTAGCTGAGCGAGCGCCGACGGTAGACCTCCTCCAGATCAGCCTCACACATCATGCCCCAGCGGTCCTGTGATCCTGGCAATTGGAACGTCACGCCTTTACCGACCACTGGAATGTGCCGGTAGTCCGAGTAACCGGGATACGTCACGTACAGATTGGAGCCGCAGCGGATGGTTTCTCGTACGCCTGGGTGCAGTTGCTGTGTCGCCGGGTCGGTAAAGCGCAATTCCAGTTCGGTATGTCGTTGGATCTGCACCGTCTTCCAGGGTGTGTGTACGCCACTTTTCAGATTTTCACCGTGGGTGAACGTACCGTCCTCGAAACGTGAACGCGACAACGCAGTCCCCGGTTCGATAGCGGGATCAAAGCGTGATTGCGCCATGAACAGATAGTTATCGCCCGACTCGGCAAAAATGTGCCCGGCCTCACGCTGAATAAGATCGCCCAGCACATCGTTTGGTACGCGACCGCAGAGGCAGCCAAGGACTTTGTTATCTGCCTTCAGGGGGTGATAGAACATCAATGTAACTTCATCGTGGAAGCGCGAAGACGATGGGCCGATTTGCAAGGTCAGTGGATCGCTGTAAGGGCCATGGAGAAACGGCGCTTTCAATCCTTCGGCCAATGCACGCGTGTTTTCAAGCTGACGTTTGCCGCGTCCGTTCCAAGTCGAGGCGATGACGGTGCCGCTGACATCAATGACAAACAACTCCGAAAAATCGTCTGCCTGGATGAGCGTGTCCATCAATGAACTGCTGTCGAGATGGTCGAAATCACGACCGAGGTTTACCGCCAGTTCAGCCAGGTGCTCCCATTGCTCACGCGTCCAGTTTTGCAGCAACTGCACCCGGGTTTCAGCGACGGCTTCGAACGTTTGTTCGATCACCGGGTAAGCCGATTGATTGAGCCAGCACGACCAGCCCATCATTATTTTTCCAGTCTTGCCGAACCAGGGTAGCCAGCGCTTCTCGCTAGAGGACAACAGCATGAAATTACTTGATAGCGACATCCACTTCACTCACTGCGACATTCGGATGCCAATTCGATAGCAAATACCAAGCCAGCTCGTAAGCCCGCTAACCAGTGTAGGTAGGGAGGTCATTCTGGAGAGGGACCGCTCCGCAGGCTCTTGCTCGTAAGGCTGGAATGCGAGACTTGATGCTTCAACTCAGTGCGCCAGCCCCGGCACGCTCTATTAAAGGGCTGTTTTCAGATAAGTTGTCGATTGGCGTGCAGGCGCTCGCCGCACGTTACCGTATTTGCTCAGCACACTCAGCTGAGCTGCTGCAGCGGCCGTAATCAAGTGTGCAGACAGCAAGCTATGGTTTTATCAAAAGTCCCTGTCCTGTAGGCAGGCTGGCGATCGCAATATCCCTTTTTGCAGCCCATTGATCCATCCCGTCCTTTTGCGGCTGATAGCCAAAGTACGCGTAGTCATCCAGTAAAATGACCGCTCCCGAAACCAATCGATCCCATAGAAACTCAATGGCAGCCACTTCTGGCTGCACGCAATTCATATCGATGTGCAAGTAAGCAATCTGTGTCGAGTCGATCTGAGTCAGCGTTTCAGGAATTGAGCCTTGAATGATATTTACATTTGACCATTCCGAGAAATTTTCTCTTACCGCGCCAATGTTTGATGTGTAAGTTCCGTCGTCAATCCACTTTTGGCTTTTACCAGAGACACCGCCCTCTTTCTCTTTATCAGATAAATACCGGTCATCGATGCCCGAGTAAGTGTCCAGAAGATGGAACATTTTGCCGGTGCTGTCCCAGTCCAGGTCTTTCATGATCGCTGAACTTAAAAAGCCGTAATTGACACCACATTCGACAAAATCACCTTGGCGTTTCGCTGCGGTCCGTGCTGCCCAAAGCCCTAGATGAACGCGCCAGTACCATTGATAGTCGGAGCCTGAGGCCTCTACGCCCCGGTCATACGCAACGATGTAACGCGGATCACTCATGAAGTCGTGATTGTGCACCGTCCTCAATCCATCCGAATTGAATTCTCCCTTTACTTTAGGAAGTAGAGGGTCTGAATTCGGTTTATAAGGACGACCTTCTCGAACCCCCCAGCTCAGGTAGTGAACTGCAGGATCGATACCTGCCAATCTTACGTCAGGGTGTAGATACAGGTATTGCTCAGCAGAAAAATCTATAGGCAAACTCATTCCATATCCTTGTTAGCCATTAAACAGCTCCATTTCCGATGCGCAATGCAAGGGTAAATACCACTCAGCATTCATAAACCGGCGCGGGGCGATACTACATTAACGGCGCATCACCCTCCATGCAGAAAGCCAACAGGTAACGGTTCTAACGTACATGCCCGAACGTAGGAAATTAATAGCCTTCGACCAGGTGTTAAATGTCTGCTTTCGGGAGGCAGAAACTTCCGCTTTGGGTCCAGGTTGTGTGAAAACGCCAGTGATTGTCTAACCTTCTGATCGTCGGCATGCAGCAGATCGAACAGAGCATTGATCAATATCTGTCGGCAATGGATTCGGCAGATCGAGCAACGCCCGAAGTGGCCGAGGCCGAAGCAGATCGGCTGGTTGGCCACCGGCATGAGCTTCGAGTTCAAGCGTCCTGTGTACGATGCGGAGCACCAACCACTACACAAGAAATGTGAATTTTTAAACCTTCAAAAGTTACGTTAATTTCATCTCGTGCAACATTTTGATACGTATACTTTCCCCCGGAAAGCGATGCGTGACAGCTAGATCATGGCGGTGGCAACTCACAGGCTGACGGTTTGATAGCGTTACAGCCGGGGGTTATCACTTCGCTTTTCCAGCCCAGAACCCCATTTCAACCCACCAAAGGAGCGTCCGGCCATGGACCCTGCCCATTCTCGGTGGGTCATGCATACAGAAGCCAAGCGCTATAAAGCCGTGCGTAGCGTTTACGCGGCAATGTCCCTTGCTGATTAAACGTGCCGTTTCTGCTTCTGCCTTCAGCGTTCGTTTGCGTGACCTCACTCCGCTGTTTTACCAACCCTCAAGAGTGTGCTGTGCTTTGACTGCGTACTGAGCAGATTTAGACGCGTGCGCTCAAAAAAGTGTTGGCTTGTGGTCATGAACCTTACTCAGAACGCTGTTGGAATCACTGAATATGAACAAGATATTCCGTCATTACATCCCGGCCACGACCCTGCGATTACTGCCTAACCGCTGGGATCTGGTCGCCCTGCCGCTGGTGATCGGCTTCTTGCTGTTTTTCTCGATAGCCGCACGGGAAACCTGGGCACCGATGTCCACCTTGCAAGGTGAAGTCATCTCACTCGACCCGGCCAGCCTGCCCGAATATGCGATGCGCACCACCCTGCGCATGCTTGCGGCGATGGCTGCGTCCCTGGTGTTCACCCTGCTTTATGGCACATTGGCTGCCAAAAGCCGACGGGCCGAAAAACTTCTGGTACCGGTGCTGGATATCCTGCAATCGGTGCCCGTGCTGGGCTACATCTCGTTCACCGTGACGTTTTTTCTGTTGTTGTTTCCAGGGCGGGTGCTCGGCGCTGAGTTCGCCGCCATTTTTGCCATCTTCACCAGTCAGGCCTGGAACATGACGTTCAGTTTCTACCAGTCATTGCGCATGCTGCCCCGTGACCTGGAAGAAGTGTCCAGCAACCTTCAACTCTCCGGCTGGCAAAAGTTCTGGAAGCTCGACGTGCCATTCGCCATTCCGGGACTGGTCTGGAACATGATGATGAGCATGTCCGGTGGCTGGTTTTTCGTGGTGGCCTCCGAAGCCATCACCGTCGGTGACAAGTCCGTGATGCTACCGGGCGTGGGTTCGTACCTGGCCGTCGCCATCCAGCAGCAAAACCTGCATGCCGTGGGTTACGTGATCCTGGCGATGATCGCGGTCATCCTGATTTACGACCAGTTCCTGTTCCGGCCACTGGTGGCCTGGGCCGATAAATTCCGCATGGAAAACACCGCCTCCCAGGCCGGCGCGCCGGAATCATGGGTGTTGAAACTGATCCAGCGCACCCGCATGGTCCAGCGCATTTTGCGCCCCATCACCCGCACCATCGGCCGAATCGGCAACCGTCGCTTCAGCCTGCCACGCTCAACCCGTAGCGCTACGCTATCGAACCCGGCCACTTCACGGCTGATCGATTGGGTGTGGGGCACGCTGATTGCCGTGTTGACCCTCTACACGCTGTACCACATCGCCCTCTACATGAGCAGCGAAGTGACACTCGGCGAGGTCGGTCACGTGCTGGGCATGGGCCTGATTACCCTGCTGCGTGTGGTGTTGTTGATTACCGTGGCCTCGCTGATCTGGGTGCCGCTGGGCGTGATGATCGGTTTGCGCCCGCACCTGGCAGAAAAAATCCAACCGCTGGCGCAGTTCCTCGCGGCCTTCCCCGCCAACTTGCTGTTCCCGGTATTTGTCATCGTGATTCTGCGTTACCAGTTGAACCCGGATATCTGGCTGAGCCCGCTGATCGTGCTGGGTACGCAGTGGTACATCTTGTTCAACGTTATCGCCGGCGCCAGTGCATTCCCGAACGACTTTCGCGAGGCAGCGACCAACTTCCGCATTCGCGGCTGGCTGTGGTGGCGCAAAGTTATGCTGCCGGGCATCTTCCCGTATTACGTGACCGGAGCAATTACTGCCTCGGGCGGCGCGTGGAACGCCAGTATCGTTTCCGAATTCGTTTCATGGGGACAGGACAAGGTCGTGGCACACGGTCTGGGCGCTTACATCGCCCAGAACACGGCCGCCGGTGACTTCCCTAAAATCACCTTGGGCGTGGTGGTGATGTCGCTCTTTGTCGTGGCCTTCAATCGTGCGGTATGGCGGCCGATGTACGCCATTGCTGAAAACAAACTCCGTCTCAATTAACGGGATTCGATGTCATGAATACCTTTACAGAACACACACAGGCATCCCCCGAAATCTACGCGCTGAACAACGTGAGCCGGGCGTTTGGTAAGGGCAAGGACGAGTTGCAAGTGCTCAGCGATGTTGACCTGACCCTGCGCGAAGGCGAAATCGTCGGCATGCTGGGCCGCTCCGGATCGGGCAAATCCACGTTGCTGCGCATCATTGCCGGCCTGATACCGCCGTCGTCGGGAGAGGTCCGGTACAATGGCGCCTTGCTCACCGGGCCGGCCGAAGGTGTTGCGATGGTCTTTCAGACCTTTGCGTTGTTCCCTTGGCTGACCGTACTCGAAAACGTAGAAGCCGGCCTTCAAGCACTACAGGTTGAACGCAAGGCCGCCCGCAAGCGCGCACTGGCGGCAATTGACCTGATCGGCCTCGATGGTTTCGAAAACGCCTATCCGCGTGAATTGTCCGGCGGCATGCGGCAGCGGGTCGGCTTTGCCCGCGCCCTGGTGGTCAACCCAACCCTGCTGTTGATGGATGAGCCATTTTCCGCACTGGACGTGCTGACTGCCGAAACACTGCGCACCGACCTGCTGGACTTGTGGAGCGGTGAACAACTGCCCATCAAATCCATCCTGATCGTGACCCACAACATCGAAGAAGCCGTTTTGATGTGCGACCGCATCCTGGTCTTGTCATCAAACCCCGGGCGCGTCGTCGCCGAAATCAAAGTGCCTTTCGAGCATCCGCGCAACCGGCTGGACCCGACCTTTCGGCAAATGGTCGACGACATCTATGCCTTGATGACAGACCGCCGCAGCGCCGACGCCAGCAGCGGAAAAGCCGAACTGAAAATGGGCAGCCCGCTACCGGAAGTCTCCACTAACCTCATCGCCGGCCTGATCGAAACCCTGGCGGCCGAGCCCTATAACGGTGAGGCAGGCCTGCCCGACGTCGCAGAACGGCGCTTGCTGGAAGTGGACGACCTGTTCCCGGTCGCTGAAATGCTGGAACACCTGGGCTTCGCCGAACTCAAGGGCGCCGACATCTCCCTTACCGAGGCCGGCAAGCTATTCGCTGACTACGGCACCCAAGAACGCAAAACCCTGTTTGCCGAACATCTGGTCAAACACGTGCCACTGGCCGCCCGCATTCGGCAGGTCTTGCAAGAACGAAACGGCCACCGCGCGCCGCGGGTACGTTTTGAGCAAGAATTGGAGGACTCACTGACCGATGCGTTTGTGGAAAAAACATTGGAGAGCGTGATCACCTGGGGGCGATACGCTGAAATTTTCTCCTATGACGACCACACCGAGACGTTCAGTCTGGAAGATGTTGAAGGCAGCCTATAGCCCTTTACGCGGCGGGTCTCGGGGTTGCGAGTTGCGAGGAGCTCACTTCAAATTATGAACGAAGAGGCTAATACAGCATGAAGCCCCTGGATCTGACGCGTTTCGATCTCAACCTTCTGGTTGTACTTGAGGCGCTATGGACCGAAAAGCACGTCGGCCGCGCGGCTGAAAGATTGCATTTGTCCCAGTCCGCAACCAGCCACGCCTTATCGAGGCTCCGTACAGCGGGTCGCATTGCAGATGCAGGAGACCGCGCAGCTGAGCCTTTTTGAGCTGCCGTTGGTGCTATCCACTTGGGAGGTACTCGTTATTCGAGCACGAGGGCGCGCCAACGAGCCCGCCGTTGAGTGGATTACGAACATGATGATTGCCGACTGAACATCGGCGCTGGCTTGCCGTGGCCGGAGCAACCCGGCGCCATGAATCTCGTGCATCGACAGGGTGTGTAAATGCCATTGGATCGAATGCCTCGGTCCTCCTAGAGTTCGGTCGTCGTTTACCCGCCAGGAGTCCCTCATGAAAACCGAGCCGACGTTGGTCATGGTCCCTTGCTTCGCAGGGGCCCCGTGGCAACTTGACCCGTTGACCCACTTGCAGAGCCGCGCCATGCGTACCCTTCGTTTGCCGGACGACGTATGCGAGCTGGAAACATTGGCCGACTTCATCGCTGACCAGGTGAAGGACCTCGAGAGCTATGTGTTGGTTGGCGATTCGTACGGCGCGGTATCCTCGATCGCGGTTGCGACACGGCAGCCGAAGGGCCTTAAGGGCCTGGTGCTCTCTGGGGGTTTTGCCAAGAGCCCGATTACGTCGCCCCTGCTCAAGACGCTGGCAGCGCTTGTACCGTTCTTTCCCGGGCCCTTTTACCGACAGACGACCCTTCGGGTCCACGCAGCGCAGTTGGCTTCGTCGTTTGACAAGGAGGGGGAGATCCCCTGGTCAACCGGAAAGAGCCGCGCCTTCTTCGTCAAGGAGACGCCCCACAAAGCCTACGTCAACCGCATGCGCTCGATCGAGAAGGTGAACTATACGGCCCTGCTGAAGAAGATCGACGTTCCGACGCTGATCCTGACTCCCGAGGAAGACAAGCTGATCGGCGAAGAAGCCGCGGGGATCCTCCTGAAAGGCATAAAGGGTTCGCAGGAAGTCATCATGCCGCGCACCGGCCACATGTTCAGGTTCTCGCATCCTGGCGCCTACTCTCTCGAAATCAGGAAGTTTCTGGAGCGGGCATCGCTTTAAGCAGATTCACTGCGAGCAACGACGATTAACGCTGCTTATCAGAACTTTGAAGAAAAGGAACGTGGCTCGAATGTAGGAGCGAGCTTGCTCGCGAAGAATTTGAAAGCAACGCGTTCATTCAGGACGAACGCGTTATCGTTAACGTCCTTCGCGAGCAAGCTCGCTCCTACAAGTGCGTGTCTATTCAGGCGGGTCGATTTGATCCAGCACACGGTTCGCGGTGATCTCTGCCAGCATCACGCTGTTTGAAATACCCAGCAGGGCATTGCGCGAGCCGCCTTCCAGCTGATCCACCAGGTAATGGACCATGACATCGACCGAGGCCAGCGTCTCGACCAGGTAAACCATCAGGGTTTCGGTCGTGACCTCTGGGTCCACAGTAAACAGGCTGCTGGGTGTGCGCGGGGTGGCCTTGATGTCGGCCGTCGAGGGGAAGTGAAAATCCAGGGCGCGTTCAGCGGCCTCGTTGAGTTTTTTTGAATCGGGTTCGTACGGGGATGCCGGATCGGTGTCTGGCGGGTTCGGAGTAGGTTTGAACATAGATGCTTCCCTTTGGTAGTAGGGCTGCAACCATCTCGCGACTAAACGAAAGGGTGGCAGCTGTGCGCAAGTTAGTCGACCGGCAAGGAAACACAAAAATCCGGCGCGTCCGAGGACGCCATGCGCACAGCTACCATCAAGCGCAGGCGAATACCTGACTGATGATGCTTGTACGACCGCATTACCTTAGCCGGGCGACTAAACCCGATCACTGATGGTCAGTGACGGGAATCAAGTTACCGAGCGAGCCCAAGGCGCACAAGCCGGCGGATTCTGGCGTAACCGTAGGCAACGGCGCAAGGTTTTGTAGCTTTCAGGAAGTAAGCTTGAGGGCGCTTAAACAAACTCCCTCCGGCAATGTTTATTGGTCTGACACACACCTCCTACACGAGATGAATCTTGAGCATTGAGGAAGGTTCGGCAATGGCGGCAATACGGATGGAAGCGTCACCGTGACCTGGCGCAAGTTGCTCAGGCCACGGTAGCGAACAGCTTGCTTGATGCGCCCCTAGCCAGCGCTGATGTTGCCGCAGAAAAGAGGACTATTTCGTGTGGGTTGTGTGGGTTTCGAACGCGGCGACGATGGCATCAATCATTGCCGCGATGCGCGCGGTATGCCGGAGGTCTTGATGCGTGACGAGCCAGACTTCATAGACCGCCCCACGTGCGGGTTCCGGCCCTATCTGCACAAGGCCGTCGTGTTCAGCGAGATGGATCGGAAGCTCACCAATGCCGAGGCCGGCCTTTACCGCAGCACGCAGCATGAGGCTGGAATTGAAGGTCGATACGATTCGCCCCGCGTGTATCGGTTCGCCAGCAAGCGTCGGTGCTCGATTGCCGGTCCAGCTTCCCTGATAGAGGACCAGATCGTGGCCCGCAAATGCGGCGCCAGCGGTGGGCTTGCCGTGCTGCTCGAGATAGGCATTCGAGGCAAAGAGCGCCATGGGCCAGCGAGCAAGGCGCCGCGCGACAAGATCGGGGTTGTCCGGTCTGACTGACCGGACCGCGATATCCGCTTCACGCTTTGCCAGATTCAGCATGCGCGTCGAGGTGTCCAGCAGGACGCGCACTTCGGGATGCGCAGCATGCAGGCGTTCGATGGCGGGAAGCAGGAATTCGAGCGCGGTCGAGTCGGTACTGGTCACTCTTACGTCCCCCGCGAGCCGCGTGTCCGTGCCTTGAGTTTGTCTGACCAGTTCGTGTGCGGAGTGCTCCATTTTTTCCGCTGACCTCAGCGCGACCTCGCCTGCGGTGGTCAACGCGTAGCCTTCAGAGGTGCGCAGAAAGAGCGTTGCACGTAGCGCGTGCTCGAGTGCCGCAATCCGTCTGCCAACCGTCGCCTGATCGAGATTGAGCGCCCTGCCCGCTCCACGGAGCGTTTTTTCGCGCTCCACCGCTAGAAACACTCTCGCATCATCCCAATTCATCACGCCTCCTTCTGATGCAAATTTGCATCCCACCACATGAATATTGCTGCACGCCAGCATCAGTGCCGAAATCTATACTGCGCCGACTTGGGGGCCAAGCTCAATGATCCGCACGGATCAATCGAACATCATCTTTTGAAGGAGTGGTAGCTATGTCTGCTTCAACTTATCGCGTTCCGGCGTCCATGACGGCCATTGAAATTACACAGCCCGGCGGACCTGAGGTCCTGGTGCCGACGACGCGTTCGGTGCCGACGCCAACCGCCGATCAGGTGCTGATCCGCATCCACGCCGCTGCCGTAAATGGCCCAGACGTGTTCCAGCGCAAAGGGTTGTATGACCCACCCGCTGGCGTTACTGACATTCCAGGGCTGGAAGTGTCAGGTCAAGTCGTCGCCGTTGGCGCCAACGTGTCCAACTTCGAGATCGGTGAGTTGGTGTGTGCTTTGATTCCCGGCGGTGGTTACGCAGAATTTGCAGTCGCGGATGCCTGCAACACGATGCATATCCCCAAAGGCCTGACGTTGGTGGAAGCGGGGGCCATGCCCGAAACGTTCATGACGGTATGGCTGAACGTTTTCCAGCGCGGCAAGCTGGTTGCGGGTGAATCGGTGTTGATCCATGGCGGTGCGTCAGGGATCGGTACCACGGCGACCATGCTGGCGAAGGCATTCGGCGCTTCGAACATCATCACGACAGTGGGCTCGCAGTCTCATCGCGAGGCCAGCCTGGCGCTAGGCGCAGACCTCGCGATCAATTACCTCGAGGCAGATTTCGTCACCGAAACCAAGCAGTCCACCGATGGAAAAGGCGTCGATGTGATCCTCGATATCATTGCCGGTGACTACGTGCAGAGAAACTATGACGCCGCCGCCATGGACGGCCGGATCCTCCAGGTGGGTGTGATCAAGGGCCCGGCGAAGGACCTCGACGTCGTACCGATGATGATGAAACGTCTGACGCATATGGGCTCAACATTGCGATCGCGCACATCCGCGGAAAAGGCAACCATCATGGATGAACTCGAGCAGCAGGTCTGGCCGCACATCGAGAGCGGCAAGATCAAGCCGGTTATCTACCAGACCTTTGCGCTTGCCGACGCTCGTGGCGCTCACGAGCTGATCGATTCCGGCACACACTTTGGAAAAATTGTCCTGACGACAGGTGCCGAACTGATTGGCTGAAACCTGGCTCGTTGCGAAATCGGCAAGGCGCTTGCCGGTTTCGTGGTGGACTTGAAGTACAAGCGTGACGGGTGCGGCGCCAGCCGTACTCGAGCGGGGGCCTTTATAAGATCTTTATGCTCTTGCCCCTAATCCTTTTACCAACTTACCAAACGTCCATTTAGGCTTTCCTCATCGCGGGAGGAAATGCCATGGACTTCATCTTTTTGGTACTCGGTGCCCTGTTTTTCATCACCCTGGTCGGCCTGGCGTGCGGCTGTGCGGCGCTCGACAGGAGACGGTCATGACAGGCTTCTATCTGTTTGGCAGCATCATTGCTGTCGGGTTGCTGGTTTACCTGGTTGCCGCGCTGCTGTTTCCGGAGGACTTCCTATGACGACTCAAGCCTGGGTCCTCCTTGGGGCCTTTCTGCTGGCGCTGGGTCTGTTGGCCTGGCCACTGGGGTATTGGCTGACCACCGTGATGGAGGGCCGGTTTGCCTTCGGCTCGCGGATCGAATCGCCGCTTTATCGCCTGGCCGGCGTCAAACCTGAAACGCAAATGGGTTGGCTTCAGTACGCCTTGGCCCTGATCCTCTTCAACGCGCTAGGGTTACTGGCCGTCTACGCATTACAACGACTACAGGGTGTTCTGCCCTTCAACCCTCAGGGATTTGGCGCCGTGACGCCGGACTCTTCGTTCAATACCGCCGCCAGTTTCGTCACCAACACCGACTGGCAAGCCTATAGCGGCGAGTCGACGATGAGTTACCTGACCCAGATGCTCGCGCTGACGGTGCAGAACTTCCTGTCAGCCGCCACCGGCATCGTGGTGGCCGTGGCGCTGATTCGCGGGTTCGCCCGCCACAGCGCAACCCATATTGGCAATGCATGGACTGACCTCACGCGCATCACGTTATGGGTGCTGCTACCGCTGTCGCTGATCTTTGCGCTGTTCCTGGTCAGCCAGGGCGCGATCCAAAATCTTGACCCCTATAAGGACGTCACGACACTGGAGGTCATGCAATACCAGGCCCCTGTGCTCAATGATGCCGGGCAGCCTACCCTCGATACCCAGGGCAACCCGGTGACCAAGGCCGCCAGCACTGACAAGCAGACGATTGCCATGGGGCCGGTGGCGTCGCAAGAAGCAATCAAGATGCTGGGCACCAATGGCGGTGGTTTCTTCAACGCCAACTCGGCGCACCCCTATGAGAACCCGACTGCCGTCACGAACTTCTTCCAGTTACTCGCGATTTTCCTGATCCCGACCGCGCTGTGTTTCGTCTTTGGCCACATCGTCGGTGACATACGCCAGGGCTGGGCGCTGCTGGCGGCGATGACGGTCATCTTCGTGATTGCCGTCGTTGCTGTTACCCACTACGAACAACTGGGCAACCCACAGTTTTCCGCGATGGGCATCGACACGGCAGCGGGCAACATGGAGGGCAAGGAGCTGCGCTTCGGCATCAGCGCATCAAGCCTGTTCGCAGCCGTGACCACGGCGGCTTCATGCGGCGCGGTCAACGCGATGCATGACTCGTTCACCCCGTTGGGCGGCGCGGTGCCCTTGGTGCTGATGCAACTGGGCGAGGTGGTGTTTGGCGGTACCGGTTCGGGTCTGTACGGCATGCTGGTGTTTGCCATCCTCGCTGTGTTTATCGCCGGACTGATGATCGGGCGTACACCTGAATACCTGGGCAAGAAGATCGAAGCCTACGAGATGAAAATGGTCGCCATTGCGATTTTGGTGACGCCGTTGCTGGTGCTGTTCGGCACCGCCATCGCGGTCATGGCCGAGGCCGGCAGGCTGGGGATTGCCAACCCCGGTGCCCATGGGTTCTCGGAAATCCTCTACGCCTTCACCTCGGCGGCCAACAACAATGGCAGCGCCTTCGCCGGCCTGTCGGCCAACACCCCGTTCTACAACACGATGCTGGCGATCGCCTCCTGGTTCGGTCGCTTCGGCGTGATCGTGCCGGTGCTCGCTGTCGCCGGCAGCCTGGCCGCGAAGAAACGCCTGGCCGTCACCGGCGGCACGATGCCCACCCACGGAATGCTGTTCGTGGTGCTGTTGATCGGCACGGTGTTGCTGGTCGGCTTGCTGAACTACGTGCCGGCGCTCGCGTTGGGGCCCGTCGTCGAACACCTCATATTGATCAAGTGAGACCACGAACATGACACGCCAAGCGTTCTCCTTGTTCGACCCGAAACTGATTGCACCGGCCATGGTCGAGTCCGCGCACAAACTCGACCCCAGGATCCAGTGGCGCAATCCGGTGATGTTTGTCGTCTACATCGGCGCGATCATCACCAGCGCCCTGTGGGTCCAGGCCCTGCGTGGCCAGGGCGAAGCCAGCGCCGGGTTTATCCTCGCGATTGCCTTGTGGCTGTGGTTCACCGTGCTGTTCGCCAACTTTGCCGAAGCCCTGGCCGAGGGCCGCAGCAAGGCTCAGGCGGCTTCGCTGCGGGACCTGAAAAAGGAAACCTGGGCCAAGAAATTGCGCGAACCGCACTACGGCTCCGAGTGGCAATTGGCGCAATCGAGCGGTCTGTGCAAAGGCGATGTAGTGGTGGTCGAGGCCGGCGACCTCGGGGACTCGATCATCCCTGCCGACGGCGAAGTGATCGGAGGCGCGGCCTCGGTGGACGAGTCCGCCATCACCGGTGAATCGGCCCCGGTGATCCGCGAATGTGGCGGTGATTTCTCGGCGGTCACCGGCGGTACCCGGGTGCTCTCGGACTGGATCGTCGTGCGAGTGACCACCAACCCGGGCGAAACCTTCGTCGACCGTATGATCGCCATGGTCGAGAACGCCAAACGGCAAAAAACCCCGAATGAAATCGCCCTGTCGATCCTGTTGGTGGCGCTGACGATCGTGTTCCTCGGGGTGACGGTGACGCTGCTGCCCTTCTCGCTGTTCGGGGTTGCGGTGGCCCATTCCGGGGCGCCCGTCTCGATCACCGTCCTCATCTCGTTGCTGGTCTGCCTGATTCCCACCACCATTGCCGGTTTGCTCTCAGCGGTCGGAGTGGCGGGCATGAGCCGCATGATGGAAGCCAACGTCATCGCAACGTCCGGCCGTGCGGTGGAGGCTGCCGGTGACGTGGACGTTTTGCTGCTCGACAAAACCGGGACCATCACCTTGGGCAACCGTCACGCCTCGGCATTCTTGCCGGCGCCTGGGGTCAAGGAAGCAGAGCTGGTGGACGTGGCGCAACTCGCCTCCCTGGCCGACGAAACCCCCGAAGGCCGCAGCATCGTGGTGCTGGCCAAACAACGCTTCAACCTGCGTGAACGCGACATTGCCGCGCTCGACGCCCACTTCGTGCACTTTTCCGCGCTGACCCGCATGAGCGGCGTCGACATGGGCAGCCGCCAAGTGCGCAAGGGCGCCGGCGAAGCGATCCTGCGGCATGTCCAAAGCCTGGGCGGCCACTTCCCGGACGCCGTGCAAACCATCGTTGAAGAGGTGGCGCGCCGGGGCAGCACCCCGCTGGTGGTGGCCGACGGGGCCAAAGTGCTGGGCGTGATCGAACTCAAGGACATCGTCAAAGGCGGGATCAAGGAGCGTTTTGTCGAACTGCGGCGCATGGGGATCAAGACCGTCATGGTCACGGGTGACAACCGGGTCACCGCCGCCGCCATCGCCGCCGAAGCCGGTGTCGATGACTTTCTGGCCGAGGCCACACCGGAACAAAAACTGGAACTGATCCGTAGCTACCAGGCCGAAGGCCGGTTGGTGGCCATGACCGGCGACGGCACCAACGACGCCCCGGCACTGGCTCAGGCAGATGTCGCCGTGGCGATGAACTCGGGGACTCAGGCCGCCAAGGAGGCCGGCAACATGGTGGACCTGGACAGCAACCCGACAAAGCTGATCGAGGTGGTGGAAACCGGCAAACAGATGCTGATGACGCGTGGCTCGCTGACCACCTTCTCGATTGCAAACGACATCGCCAAGTATTTCGCGATTGTACCGGCCGCCTTTGTCAGCACGTATCCACAGCTGGCGGCACTCAACATCATGGGCCTGACCAGCCCGAACTCCGCGGTGCTGTCAGCGGTGATTTTCAACGCGCTGATCATCATTTTCCTGATTCCCCTGGCGCTCAAAGGCGTGAAGTACCGCCCTGTCGGTGCCGCCCTGCTGCTGCGGCGCAACCTGTTGATCTACGGACTGGGTGGGGTGATCGTTCCATTCATTGGCATCAAAGTGATCGACATGGCGTTGTCCGCCGTCGGTCTGGTTTGAGGGAGCACTGTCATGGCATCTCTGCTGCGTCCGGCGTTGACCTTGCTGATTGTATTTTCACTGGTCACCGGCCTGGCCTATCCACTGCTCACCACCGGGATCGCCCGGCTGGTCTTTCCCCAACAGGCCGCGGGCAGCCTGATCGAAAGAGACGGCAAAACCGTGGGCTCGCTGTTGATCGGCCAGGGTTTCAGCGATCCGAAATACTTCTGGAGCCGCCCTTCCGCCACCAGCCCCATGCCCTACAACCCGCTGGCCTCGAGCGGCTCGAACCTGGGCCCGTTGAACCCGGCATTGGCGGACGCGATCAAGGGGCGGATCGCCGCCCTACACGCGGCGGATCCAGGCAATACCGCCACGGTGCCCGCCGACCTGGTCTACAGTTCCGCCAGTGGTCTTGATCCGCATATCAGCATTGCAGCAGCGCTGTACCAGGCCGGCCGGGTTGCACGGGTGCGCAACCTGCCCGTCGAGCGGGTTCAGCAGCTGATCAGCGAGTATTCTGAAGGCATGCTGCTCGGGTTTCTTGGCGAGCCCCGGGTCAACGTACTGGCACTGAACCTGGCACTCGATGCAGCCCATTGAGTACACACGGTGAGCTTGATGGCCGAACAACGTCCCGACCCGGACCAGCTACTGGCCCAGATTCGCGAAGAAGAAGCGCAAGCCAAACGCGGTCGGCTGAAGCTTTTTTTCGGTGCCAGCGCCGGTGTCGGTAAAACCTACGCGATGCTGGCAGCCGCCCAAACCGCGAAACTGCAGGACATCCGCGTGCTGATCGGCGTGATCGAGACCCATGGTCGCGCCGAAACCCAGGCGTTGACAGTGGGCCTCGAACAGCTGCCCCTCAAGCAAGTCGTCGACAAGAACCGCACACTGACCGAGTTCGATCTGGACGCCGCGCTGTTGCGCAAACCGCAGCTGATCCTGATCGACGAACTGGCTCATTCCAACATCATCGGCTCCCGGCATCCAAAGCGCTGGCAGGACGTGGAGGAACTGCGTGGCGCCGGTATCGACGTCTGGTCGACCATGAACGTCCAGCACCTGGAAAGCCTGAACGACATTGTCGGTGGCATCACCGGTATTCAGGTCTGGGAAACGGTACCAGACCATGTTTTCGACACGGCCGATGAAGTGGTCATCGTCGACTTGCCACCCGATGACCTGCTGCAGCGTTTGAAGGAAGGCAAGGTCTATCTGGCGCAACAGGCTGAGCGCGCGGTGCAGAATTTCTTTCGCAAGGGCAACCTGATTGCCCTGCGCGAACTGGCGCTGCGCCGGACCGCCGACCGCGTCGACAGCGACATGTTGCAGTACCGCCAAAGCAGTGCGGTCAAACCGGTCTGGGGTACCCGCGACTCACTGCTCGCCTGCGTCGGCCCCCATGAGCAGGCAGAAAAAACCGTACGTTCAACGGCGCGTCTGGCCGCTCAGCTCAATGTGCCCTGGCACGCCGTGTATGTCGAAACCCCTGCCTTGCAACGCCTGCCTGAAACCGAGCGTCGTCGCGTTCTGGCGACCCTGAAACTGGCCCAGGAGATGGGCGCGCAGATTTCAACCCTGGCCGGCCAGGACATCGCCGAAGTACTGGTCAAATACGCTCGGCAGCACAACCTTTCAAAAGTCGTGCTGGGCCGGGACGAACGTCCACGGCATCGACTCTGGCGGCGAGAGCTTGCCGAGCGGATTGGTGCGCTGGGCGCCGATCTTGACGTGATTCAAGTCTCGCTGCCGGCCAACCGACGGCCCCAGGCTAAAACGGCGCCTGCCGCGAGCGAACGCCCGATAGCGTGGCGGCCCTACCTCTGGAGCGTGGTGCTCTGTGCGGCGACGACGCTGCTGGCCATGCCCTTGGTGCACACCCTCGAACTGGCCAACATCGTCATGATCTTCCTGCTGACGGTCGTCGCCGTGGCGGTGCGCTTAGGTCGCGGCCCGGCCGTCCTGGCGGCGTTTGTGTCAGTGGCGGCCTTCGACTTCTTCTTTGTGTCGCCGCGTTTTTCGTTCGCCTTCGCCGACGTCCAATACCTGGTGACCTTCAGCGTCATGCTGGTGGTCGCCCTGGTGATCGGCCAAATGACGGCCGGCCTGACTTACCAGGCGCGGGTGGCGCAACGGCGCGAAGATCGCATGCGGTCGCTGTACGACATGTCTCGCCTGCTGTCCGCCGCGCTGATGACCGAACAGGTCGCGGACATCAGCGCACGATTTTTGTCCGCCGAGTTTGGTGCACGGTCTGCCTTGCTGCTGGCCGATGATCACAACACACTGCTGCCGCCCATGGTCACCGGCGATGCCCCCCAAGTGGACCTCGCCATCGCCCAGTGGTCGTTCAACAAATCCGAACCGGCCGGTTACGGCACCGACACCCTGCCGTCCAGTTCCACGCTCTACCTGCCCTTGTCGGCGCCCATGCGGGTGCGCGGGGTGTTGGCGGTGCAACCGCGAGACACCACCCGGTTGGTGGTACCCGAACAGCGACGCCTGCTCGACACCTGTGCGTCATTGCTGGCCATCTCGCTCGAACGGATTCACTACATCAACGTGGCCCAGGACACGACGGTTCAAATGGAATCCGAGCGGTTGCGCAATTCGCTACTGTCGGCCATCTCCCATGACCTGCGCACGCCACTGTCAGTGATGGTCGGGCTCGCCGAAGCACTCAAACTGACCCGGCCACCGCTCACCGGCGAAGCCGCCGAGATCGCTGTCGCGGTCGGTGAATCCGCGCTGCGCATGAACACGCTGGTCAACAACTTGCTGGACATGGCGCGTCTGGAGTCCGGCAAAGTGGTGTTGAATCGTCAGTGGCAACCCATCGAAGACGTGGTGGGCAGCGCCCTGCGAGCGATCCAGCCGATTCTGGGCAAGCGGTCGGTGCAGGTCGCTATAGACGATGATTTGCCACTCGTTCAAATCGACGCCGTGCTGATCGAACGCGTCCTCATCAACCTGATTGAAAACGCCATCAAGTACACGCCGCAAGACACCACCATCAGCCTCGGCGCCAGCGCCACGCCTGAGAACATCGAGTTGTGGGTCGCCGACGAAGGGCCAGGCTTGCCCCACGGTCACGAAGAGGCGATCTTCAGCAAATTCATGCGTGGCAAGAAGGAAAGCTCGATTCCTGGGGTCGGACTGGGCCTGGCCATCTGCCGGGCCATTGCCCAGGCGCATGGCGGGACCATTGTCGGTGCCACACGGTCAGTGGGTGGGGCTTGCTTCACGTTACGTCTGCCCCGTGAAGCCCCTCCGATCATCGACCCCTTTGCGCAACAAGCTGACGAGGAACCCTCATGACCGAATCAGTGCCGCACGTTCTGATCATTGAAGACGAGAAGGAAATACGCCGCTTCGTGCGAATGGCCCTGCAAGCTGAAGGCCTGGAAGTTCATGAAGCCGATACCTTTCACCGGGGCCTCATCGACGCAGGAACCCGTCGCCCCGATCTGATCGTGCTCGATCTGGGACTGCCTGACGGCGACGGTATTGATCTGATCCGGGACGTACGGAGCTGGTCGCCGGTGCCCATTATTGTGTTGTCTGCCCGGGGCGCCGAGTCCGACAAAATCCTCGCACTGGACACCGGCGCTGACGACTATCTGGTAAAACCCTTCGGCACAGGGGAACTGCTCGCCCGTGTGCGCGCGCTGCTCCGCAGGCAGGCGAAGGAGGCCGAAAACACCTCAGTCCTGACCTTCGGCGACGTACGAATCGATATAGAACGGCGTGTCGTGGAACGCTCCGGTGCGCCTTTGCATTTGACCCCCCTGGAATACCGCTTGCTGGTTCACCTTTGCTCGCACCCCAATCGGGTCCTCACGCACTTGCAGCTACTCAAGGCGGTATGGGGTCCCTCGCACACCACCGATACCCCTTACCTTCGTGTCTTCATGGGAGGTTTGCGCAAAAAAGTCGAAGTCGACCCTTCCCAGCCGCGGCATCTGGTGACCGAAACGGGTGTGGGTTACCGCTTTATTCCTTGAACGTTCGATTATTGAACACCCCCGCGATCCGTGTAGGAGCTGCCGCAGGCTGCGATCTTTTGATTTTGTTTTTTAAGAACAGGATCAAAAGATCGCAGCCTGCGGCAGCTCCTACAACAACGTATGCGTTGTTGCCTGAAGTTGCTCCATCGCCTCCATTTTCTTGCCCAGGACGTGATGCGTGCGCAACAGAAAATGCGACAACGCCGGGATCAGTATCAAGGCGCCCAACATGTTCCACAAAAACATGAAGGTCAGCAGGAGGCCCATGTCGGCCTGGAACTTGATCGGTGACCAGACCCAGCACACCACGCCGGCCGCCAGGGTAATGCCCACCAGTCCCACGACGCGGCCGGTGAACGACACGGCCTTGCGGTAGGCTTGCGCCAACGACAAACCCTGACGCTGGTACTGCAGTTGAACGCTGAGCAAATACAGCGCGTAGTCCACACCGATGCCGACCCCCAGGGCGATGACCGGCAACGTTGCCACCTTCACGCCGATGCCCATGGCCACCATCAAGGCTTCACAGAGAATCGAGGTCAGCACCAGCGGTAGCAACGCCACCAGGGTGGCGCGCCAGCTGCGGAAGGTAATCAGGCAGAACAACGTCACCGCCGCATACACGTAGAGCAGCATGGTGTGATTGGCCTCGCGCACCACGATGTTGGTCGCCGCTTCGATACCGGCGCTGCCGGCGGCCAGTAGAAACTGGCGATCCTCGGTGCTGTTGTCCTTGGCAAATTTGTCGGCGATGGCCACCACCGCATCCAGGGTCTCGGCCTTGTGGTCCTTGAGGAAGGCGATCACCGGCATCAGCGAACAATCGGTGTTGAACAACTCAGGGGAGTTGACCGAGGCTTGCTGCGCGGCATAGTTCAGCACGTTCTGATTGCGCTGGATGCTGTTGAGCTTGGGATTTCCCTCATAGGTGCCGGCGGTGATCTGGCGCACAGCATTGACCAGCGATGCCGTGGCTTGAACCCCGGGATACTGCTGAAGCTCCCAGGCGAGGCGATCGGCAAGGATCAACGTCTGGTAATTCAGGCAGCCCTCCGCCGGGGTCTTGATCATCACCGCGAACAGGTCGCTGGACAGCGCGTAGTGGCTGGTGATGTAGGCGTTGTCACGGTTGTAGCGCGAGTCAGCGCGCAACTCCGGGGCGCCGCTGTCGAGGTCACCGATTTTCAGGTGCAGGCTGACCGCAAAGCCACCGATCCCCAGCAACGCTGCCACCAGTACGGCGCCGGTGGCCCACCTCGGTGTCGTGAAGCGATCAAGCCGGTCCCACAGTTTGCCGAAGCCGCTATGCGCCGCCGCCCGCGTGTCTATTTTCAAGGCACGCTCGGCGGCCTTGCGCCCGACGCCGATGTAAGACAGCGCCACCGGCATCAGCAACAGCGAGGTGAAGATCAGCACGGCCACACCGATGCTGGCGGTGATCGCCAGGTCCTGAATCACCGGGATATCAATCAACATCAGGACGGCAAAGCCCACCGCGTCGGCCAGCAACGCGGTGACACCGGCAATGAACAAGCGACGGAAGGTGTAGCGTGCGGCCACCTGTTTATGGGTGCCACGGGCGATGTCCTGCATGATGCCGTTCATCTTCTGCGCTGCATGAGACACGCCAATGGCAAAGATCAGGAACGGCACCAGGATCGAATACGGATCGATGGCATAACCCAGCCAGGCGACGATGCCCAGCTGCCAGACCACCGCGATCAGCGAACAGCCGACCACCAGCAACGTGCTGCGCACACAACGGGTGTAGAGGTAGATGATGACCAGCGAGGTGACCACCGCCAGGCCGAAGAACATCATCACCTGGATCAGACCGTCGATCAGGTCACCCATCAGCTTGGCGAAGCCGATCACCCTGACCTTGTACTTGCCCGTGCCCTCCACCCCGGCCTTGTGTGGGGTGCCGCTGGCGAACTCGATCTTGTCGCGCAGTTTTTCTTCGAGCATCCGCGAAAACTGATGGTAGTTGAGGCTCTGGCCAGTGGCCGATGTTTTGTCCAGCAGCGGCACGACCAGCATGCTCGATTTGAAGTCGCTGGCCACCAGACTGCCAACGATGCCGGCGCGGGTAATGTTCTGCCGCAGCTGTTCGATGTCCGAGGGCGAACCCTGATAACTGTCGGGCATCACCGGGCCGCCCTGAAAACCTTCTTCAGTCACTTCGGTCCAGCGTACGGCCGGCGTCCACAGCGACTTCATCCAGGCGCGATCAACCCCTTCGGTGAGGAACAGTTCGTCGTTGACCTGTTTGAGCACATTCAGGTAGTCGGGGTCGAAGATGTCGCCCTGGGTGTTTTCCACCACTACCCGCACCGAGTTGCCCAAGCCGCGCAGCGACGCGCGGTTTTCCAGGAAATTCTTAATGTACGGCTGACTTTGCGGGATCATTTTTTCGAAGCTGGGGCGCAACTCCAGACGGGTCGCCGCCATAAAACCCAGCACCAGGGTGGCCAGCGTCATGAGCACGATGAACAGCGGACGGTAGTTAAACACCAGCCGTTCCAGCAGGTTGCCGGAGCGCCGATCAAAGTCATGCAGATCGCGGATCACCGGCATGTTGTCTTGCTTGGTAATGGCCATGTCTGAATACTCGCTTTTATTGTTCTGGCTCTTATTCTTTGAGAAGCGCACGTGCACCGCGACTGCCCACCACGACCAGCGAACCATCGGTGGCCAGGGCAGCACCGGCCACGGGTGACGGGTTCTGTTGCGGCATCAGTTGCAACCGGGCGTTGTGGGTCTGATCGACCAGCATGTGCCCCGCCTGGGTGAACAGCCGATAGTGACCTTGGGCATCAATCGCGGCGGCGGTGACACTGACTTGCAACCCGGTATCGAACGGCGTCCAGCTCAACCCGCCATCGGTACTGCGCAACACATTACCGCGCAGGCCGTAGACGACGACTTCGCCCGGCTTGCCGACGACACCAAAAAAGCTGCCCTGATACGGTGTGTTCAGGGCGGCGAATCGCTGGTGCGCGTCGTCCCATTTCAGCACCAGGCCTTGCTCACCGACGATGTACACCGCATCGCCGGTCGACGCGATAGCGTTCAAGTGGAAGTTCTGCGGGTTGTCGGTTCGGTCCTGAAACGGCGTCCAGCTCTGGCCGCCGTCCTCGGTGCGCAGGATCAGGTTGAACACGCCAACCACGTAACCGAGCTTGTCGTCGGCGAACCAGACGTCGAGCAAGGGTTTGTCGGCGCCCTCCTCGACCAGCCGCTGACCTTCAGCGACCAGCAGCGGCCACTGTTCATTGGTCGGCTCGGCATCGGCCAGCGCCCCATAATGCTTGACCAGCAACGCACCGATTTCTCGGCCGTCCAACTGTTTTTTCCAGGTCACGCCGGCGTCGCTGCTGTGCAAAATCACGCCGTCGTTGCCGACCGCCCAGCCTTGTTCGGGGGAAGGAAAGTACACGGCATTCAGGTCGCTGCTGACCGGCACATTGGCCTGCTGCCATTGCTGGCCGGCATCATCGGAATAAAGAATGTGGCCGCGCTGCCCGACCGCGACCAGACGCTTCCCGGCATTCGCGACGTCAAGCAAAGGACTGCGCACGGCCAATGCACTGGGCTTGGCGGGCAGGTCCAGAACATCAACGTACCCGGAGGCTTGTGCAATCATCTGCCACAGCGCCAACAGCATCGCCAACATCAGCGGCGCAAGCGTTTTGAATGAACACATAGTGCGTCCTCTTCCAAAGCTGGAGCCGGCGCTTTACCGCGACCGGCCCAGACTCTTGTTGTGCGTTACTTAGCGAACGCCATTACCGGCCAGCGCATCCGGCGACCACTGCGACTTGGCGAGCGGCGCGATGTATTTGATGCCGCCGTAGGCGCCCGACAAACCGTTGATGTTGTAGGCCCCGCCAATCAGGTCATAGATCACGTGCGGCGTGGTATTGGGTGTCGTCGCATCGTAGCTTTGCGAAAGGAAGCTGAATGAACCACGGTACAGTTGGCCGCGCGCATCGTACTGGTCGGATGCCAGAGCAACCCAGCTGTCCTCATCCAGGTAGAAGCGACGTTTGGCATAGACGTGACGGGCACCGGCCTTGAGCGTGCCTTCCACCACCCACACCCGATGTTTCTCCCAGCGCACGAATTGCGGCGCCAGGTGGTTCGGTGTGGTCAAGGCTTTCGGATCCTTGATGTAGCTCAGCGCATAGGTGTTGTACGGCACGATCATTTCCTGCTTGCCGACCAGTTTCCAGTCATAGCGGTCGAGCGCACCGTTGAAGACATAGACGTCGTCATAGGTGCCGGCGCCGGCGGTGCCCGGGTTTGGCGTGTCGTAGGCCAGGGTCGGTGCCAGTTTCACGCGGCGCTGCCCAGGCAAGTACTGCCAGGCACGGCGCTCCTGCACCAGCGGATTGGCCGCGTCCTTGAGCATGATCGCTTCACCCGCACGGCGCGCGGGGCCGGTGTAGAACAAGCGGGTCTGGAAGTAGGTGTCTTTGCCATCGATGACCTTGGTCGGGTCTTCGAAAATCGGGAACGAGTTGGTGATCTCGCCGCTGGTGGCCAGGATCTGCGCGCCCGAGGAGTCGACGTTCCAGGAATCATATTTGGTGGAATAGGCAACACCCTGATAACGCAGCAGGTGATTCCACATAGCCTCGGCACCGGACTGCGGGATCGGGAAAGGGACACCAGGCAATACGTTCTCGATGGCGTTGCCACCTTCCAGCGACTTGGCGCCAGTCGCGTTTTTCAAGGTGTTATCCAGCACACTTTTAGGCAACGCCACGCTGCGGTGGGTCGGGTAGACGTCAACGCGGAAACTCGGAAAACGCTTGGCCAACTCGACGGTGACGGCAGTCAACTGATCCTTGTACTGAGCGACATTCTTGCCATCGATCACCAGCAGCGGCTTCTCGTTGGCGTAAGGGTCGGGACGCAGGGTGTCGCCTGTTTTAAAACCCGCCGGCGCAGTAGTCAGTCCGCCGGTGTAGGCCGGAATGGAGCCATCGGCATTCCCGGCTTTTTCGGCGCCGACCGTGGTCAGGCTGCTCCCCAGTTTAGCGGCATCCGCGGCGGGTACGGCGGCCTGGACGAGGCCGGCGAAGGCCAGCGCAACGGAGGCAGTCAACAGATTGTGCAAGTGGTTCATTTTGTCGTTCTCCTGATTGTTTTTAAGCAATCGCGAATCAGAAAGTTGTCTTGAAGGTGGCAGTGACCATGCCGCGATCCTTGAGTTGGGCCGGGGTCCCGCCGAATGCGGTGGTTTGACCGGGTACGCAGTTGTACTGACCGTTGGCACCCGGTGCGGCGCCGTCTCCTTGACTGCCAGCGCTGCCTGGCGAACTGCAGGTGTCGAATGGACCGAAGTTGTCCACGTATTTCAGGTCGAAACGGTACTGGTTGTGCACGTCCATGCCGACACCGACCGAATAGCTGCCGGAGTTCTCGTTACCGCCCAACTGCACGGCGGAGTTGCCATTGAGGCCGACGTTGTAGGTCATCGGCAGGTACATATCGATGCCTGGGAAGACCTGGAACCAGGTCGGGGTGAAGTTGACACCAATAATGTAGTTGTCTTTGGTGACCTTGTCGGTGCCGTGGTACCAGTCCTCACCCTTGAACAGTTGCTCGTTGTCGGTCACCTTCAGCCAGCGGCTGTAAGCGAGTTCAACCAGCAAGTTCGAGCTGTCCCACACCGGCGTGTCGCCAAAGGTGGTCAGGCCGTTGAGCACTGCGTGTACGGTGTTACCGCGAGCCACAGCGTTTTCGCCGTTGAAGCTGCCGATGAACCCTGGCAAACCGGCGGCTGCCGCCGCCGGGCTGACAGTGGCCGCCACACTGGCGAGGGGCATGTTTTCGCGGTAGTTCAGATCGAAACCGACGCTGACGTCGCCGACGTTTTTCGACAGGCTGATGCCATAGATATCGATGTCATCGACGTAGAACTGGTTGTAGCTGCCGATGTTGCCCGAGATCAGTTGAGCAGGACCGACGGCGGTCGGTTGCAGCACGAGGTTGGGCAGGATGTCGGAGGTTTTGCGGTAGTACAAACCGAGCGTGCCGTCCAGCCATTCCGGGCTCCACTTGGCCATCAAACCGAAGTCACCGTGCTTGTCCGGGGTGAACGTATGGCCATTGCTCAGGCGCAGGAACTGATTGGCACCGAGCGGTCCGGGGGTACCAAAACGCGGGTTCAAACCACCGATCAGCGACAAGTTGTGCCCGCCGTTCTCGATGCCGTCGTTGAAGCCCAGATACGTACCGGACTCCGGCAGGCGCGAAGCGTCCCAGTCGAGGAAGTATTGCGCACCGAGGGTCAACTCCGGGTTCACCGTGAAGTTGACAGACAGTTGATTACGCGGGATGAACAATTCCTTGGCTTCGGTGCCTGGCACCGCCAATGCCTTGGAAATATCCAGGGCGGACTGGCCATAACTGTTGCCGTGGGCAAAGGCCAGGACGCTTTCGCCCCAGTACTGCGTGTGCTTGCCGAGCTTGGCGCTGAGGATCGAATCCTCGCCGACTTCGGTGCTGCCGAACACGAAGGCATCGAGAATCTCGGACGACGGCCCGTTGTAGTAACGATCGGCGTAACCGCTGATATGGTGTGAGTCCGGGTGACCACTGTTGATCTGGTTGGTCGCCGCGTTGTCGCTGCCGACATCGTCGTAGGCATGGTCGTACCAACTGTTGGCGCTAACGCGAAAACCTGCCTGCTTCTTGTAGGTCACGTCCAGTTCGGAAAGCACATCCAGACGCTCGGAGACTGGGCTGCCCGAGGAGAAGTTGCGGTTGCCGTCATTGTTGTTCCATGAATTGGCCAACTTGCTGTTGGGGGTTTCGACCCGCTGGGCATAGTTGAACTTGAACGTGTTGTCGAAACGCACGGCCCAGTCTTCACTTCCGGTGTCCAGTTCGAAGGCGTGAGCCGCCGGCCACGCCGCGACCAACAGCGCCGAGGCCAGCAGCGTTGGCTCCCAGACACTCACACCCGATTTTTTATTTATACGCATACGTTGGCTCCGATTTTTTTTTGTTGTTGTTTTTGTGTTTATGAAAAACATCTGGCCACCCAATCCGGGCGCAACAGTGCTCACCGCTCTTATCCCCATCAGGGGAGGGTTCGATTCATTTAAAGTGACCCATCAATACCGCCGGAGTCAGCACACCCCACGGCATTGAACGACCTGACTCAACTACCGAGTCGTATCAACAGCAACACCAGTCCCAGCAAGAACACGGTTTCACCAACCATCAAGAGAATGGGCTTGAGCCCCACCGTGGCCAGCTCCTTCAACTGGATTTTCATCCCCAGCGCACTGATGGCGATGACCAGGCACCAACTCGACATTTGGTTACCCAGACTCTGCACCGCTGAAGGCAGCCAACCGAAACTGGTCACCGCCGCCAAGGCAATGAAGGCCACGGCAAACCAGGGCAACAACGGTGGCCGCTCACCTGTCCCCTGCCCGCCCTGAGAACGGGTGATCAAAACAGCACTGACGATGACCGGCAGCAGCATGGCGATGCGCATCAGTTTCACCACCGTGGCCGTATCGCCGATGTCATGCGACATGCTGTAGCCGGCACCCACCACCTGAGCAACGTCATGGATGGTGGCGCCGAGAAATACCCCGGCTTGCAGCGGGTCCAGGCCGAGCGCTCGGGCAATCACCGGATACAGAATCATCGCCAGGGTCGACAGCGCGGACACGCCAATGACCGTGAACAGCGTCGCGCGCTCCTTGGCATGATGGGCGGGCAACGCCGCCGCCAACGCCAGTGCCGCGGATGCCCCACAGATCGCGGTGGCGCCACCGGACAACAGACCGAACAACGCATTGAAGCCCAGAGCGCGCGCCGCCAGCATGGACACCAAAATGGTGACCACCACCGACACGACCACGATCAGCACCGGATGCCAACCAAGCGCCACGATCTGCTCCAGGGAGATGCGCAGGCCTAGCAAGGCAACCCCCACACGCAGCACTTCACGAGCACTGAAATCGATACCCGGCTTGCTCGGCCCCGCCGCCAGAAAATTCATGGCCATACCAAGCAAGAGTGCCAACAGCATCACCGGCGCCTGGTATTGATCGGCCAGAAAACGTGCCGCAATGGCGACCACAATGCTGGCCAGAATACCCGGAAGGTACTGGCTGACAACGGACTGAAACTGAATCACGGCGGATCTGGACATAACTAAACCTTGATCCCCATGGCCGGCAGTGCACACGCGCTTTCACGCTTGACACGAGCCGCCACTACGAAGAAGAACCCACCCAATGCCAACGCAAGAATGTCGCTGACCAACAACACATGGGTCAGCGGCGAGGCCACTCCGGCAGCCGCCAATGCATCGCTGATCCAGCCCACGACAAACGTGCCGAGTGCCACCGAAAAGAGGTTCAGCAGGAGCATCGAACAGCCCATGACCGTCGAACGCATGTGCACGGGGACGGCTCCCTGAATCGCAGTGGTCGCGGAACCGTAAAGCGACATCAACATGAAAATGCCGACAGCCATCCCCACGTAGAACAGTGGTGAATCGGTGGGTACCAGGCGGTAGGCAATCATGAACGGCGCGCTCAGTAGCATGAGCAACACCAGCACACTGGCGTGGCCGCCTTTGAATCGAGGGGCCAGACGGTCGCTCAAAATGCCGCCAGCCAACGCGCCCAATGAGCCGAAAACGATCTGCATGGCGCCCATAGTCATGGCGATATGGGCCGCGTCTAGCCCTCTCTCCCGCACAATCCAGAGCTGCGCGAACGAAATGCCCGGATAGACCAGGTGCGCCAGCACAAACCCGGCAACGGTGTAACGCACGACACGGTTGCTGCGCAGTTCACCGAATACCGCGGCCAACTGAGTCTTGAGGGGTGCACCGCGCTCCTGCACCGTATCGCTGCTGCGCTTATCGCTCATCAACATCAACGGCAGGCCGATGACCACACCGCAAACACCCAGCACATAAAACGTCGTGCGCCAGCCATGCGCGGCACCGAGCGTGCCCGCCAGCAAAAAGCTGCAGCCAATGCCCAATGGAATACCGAGGTAGAACAACCCCACCGCCGTGCCCCTGCGCTTCTCGGAGAACAACTCCATCAACAGCGCCGTGGCAGCGGGCACCAACGCCGCTTCACCGGTGGCCACCAGAAAGCGCGCTGCTACCATTTGTTCGAAGTTCTGGACAAAGCCGGAGGCCACCGTACAGACACTCCAGACAAGCATGCCTGCACCGATCACCCGTGGCCGACTGTGACGATCCGCCAGCGCACCGAGAAACACCGCCATCACGCCATAGCTCAGCACCCAGACCGCACCGACCAGAAAGCCATACTGCGCGTTATTGATCGCCAGCTCGCCGGTGATTTGCGGTGCGAAGCCCAGCAGAATATTTCGGTCCACCTGGGCCAGCAGGTGAATCACCATCAGCGTTGCCAAAACGGCGCAAGGACTCTTTTTCCAGAACATCGTCTGTACCTTTGAGTTGTTGTTATGAAGGTAAGGCCGGATGCCGCTCGTCCTGCCAGGACTAGCGCATGGTCCGCCGCTTCGGCCCAAGGGAAAGTGCAGTGATGCGATAGGCATCACCCACCCAGTTGCACAGCAGCGGGCGCGTACTGTCCGGCTCGATGATGTCAATGACGCCAAAGCGCTCGGCCGTACGCAGCGGTGAAGCCAACGCCTGGTAATGAGCTTCCAGCTCTTTGCGCCGCGCCAGCGGATCCTCGGCCGCGGCGATTTCCTGCTTGTAAGCGGCCGCGACGCCACCCTCGATAGGGATCGAGCCCCATTGCGCCGAAGGCCAGGCAAACCGGTGCGGCAGTGCCGTGCCCGTCGGACCATGCCAGGGACTGACCATCGCACCGGCAAGCCCGACACAGCGGCGCAGCACGATGGTGATGACCGGCACGCTCGCTTGCTCGATCGCATGCACCGCCTGCATCGCAGCACTCAGGGTGCCCTGCATTTCTGCTTCTTGCCCGGTCATGACACCCGGCTGGTCCACAAGGAAGATGATCGGCAGATGAAAGGTGTCGCACAGGTCGATGAAGCGGGTCTGTTTGAGCGCCGCCGCACGGGTCAGCGCACCGCCGCCGACGCGCGGGTTGTTGCAGATAATCCCGACCGAATAGCCGTTCAGACGGGCAAACGCAGTGATGGTCGACGCGCCGAAATCCGGAGACATCTCGAACAGACTGTCTTTGTCGACCAGCGACTTGAGGATCTTGTGCGGGTTGAAAATCTTGCGCCGGTCATGGGGAATCGCGTCGTTGAGCCAGGCATCGCGACGGCCGGGAGCGTCCGTCACTGTTGCCCGTGGCGGCTGCTCCCAGACATTGCCCGGCAGATACGACAAGAAACGCTTGGCCAGATCCAAGGCCTCGGTGTCGCTGTTGGCAGCCAGATTGATCATGCCGCTGTGACGATGCACCTGGTCGTAACCGCCGAGGTCATTCTTGTCGATATCGATACCAAATGCCTGCTTCACCACCGGCGGGCCCGCCGCAAACACCTGGCTCTGGCCACGCACCATGATCGCAAGGTGCGAGGCGGCAACCCGCAACGCACCAAGACCTGCGCAGGCACCGTGGGCAATGCCGACAACCGGCACGGCACCCAACAGAGGGGTGATCGGCAACAGGGCGTAACCCGGAATCTTGGTATGACCGAGCTTGTCGAGCAGCTTCACGCTGCCGCCAGCGCTGTCGATCATGCGAATGATCGGCAGCTTGTACTCCCACGCATAACGATCGGCATAGATCCACTTTTCCGCGACCGCCGCTTCCGACGAACCGCCTCGAATGGTGAAATCATCCGCCGCCACCACGGTACGCCGCTGTTCGATCGTGCCCACGCCCACGACTGCCGTGCTCGGTGTGGCCGAGGAAATTTTGCCTTCCGCTGTGTATTTCACGGCGCCGGCCAAGATGCCGAACTCTTCAAAGCTTGCGCTTTCCAGCAGATGGCCAATTCGCTCACGCGCCGTGAGTTTGCCTTGGGCATGATGTTTTTCCACCGCTTCCGGGCCACCCAATGCATAGGCAACTTCGCGGCGCGCACGGATGTCGGCAAGCTCCAGCGACCATTCAGGGGCAACAGGCGTGCTCATGATTAATTCCTCTCAAGGCGCGCGAGATAGCCATCGCGCAGAATGTTTTTTACGACCTTGCCGGCGTTGTTGCGCGGCAGCGCGTCGACGAACTCGATGAGGCGCGGCTTTTTGTAGCCCGCGATCAGTGCAGTGCAATGGTTGCCAAGCGCTTCGCTGTCGACGGTGGCGCCTTCGCGTGTGACGACAAAGGCTGCAATACGCTCGCCCCACTCCGTATCGGGCAAACCCAGAACCGCTACTTCGACGACTTGCGGATGGCTTTCCAGCGCATCCTCAACTTCACGCGCGTAGACGTTGAAGCCACCGGAAATGATCATGTCCTTGTTGCGCCCGACGATATAAAGAAAGCCCTGCGCATCGAGGTAGCCAAGGTCGCCCGAGTAGTACCAGCCATCGCGAATCGCTTCGGCTTCCAGGTCGGGACGGCGCCAGAACGCCACTTCACCGATACCGTCGGTGGCGATGGCGATCTCGCCAATTTCACCCGCCGCCAGCTCTTGACCGTTGGCATCGCGCACGGTGATCTGCACATTCGCGGTCGGTTTGCCGCAGGAGCGCAGCACATCGTCTTCAGCGTGTTCGTGCGGATACAGCACCGCCAGCGGCTGTACCGCCTCGGTCATTCCATACTGCTGGCGCATCACCGGACCGAACCGCGCAATGGCTCTGCGGATCAGGTCAACGGAGGTCGGCGCTGTCCCGTAATGAATGCACTTGAGCGACGTTAGATCGGCCTCGACGCCGCTGTCGAGTGTGTCAAGCAAACGCGTGAGCATGGTCGGCACGCACATCATTTGGGTAATGCGATGGCGCTCGATTTGTATCAGCGTTTCCAGTGGCTCGAATTTCTCAAGAATCACATTGCGCGCACCCCGCAGGTAGCAGGGCAGCAAATGGACGCCCGCGGCATGGGTCAAAGGACCGACATGCAACATCGCATCCTCCACGCCCAGGCTGTATTCCATGGCGTAGAAATGGTTGGTCAGGCGTTCGTACCAACGCTTGACCGTGTAGGTCACGCCCTTGGGTTTTCCGGTCGTGCCCGAGGTATAGGCGATACGCAACAACGCATCCGCGCAGACCTGAACATTCGGCGCATGTGCCGGCATTGAAGCGAGCACTTCGCGGTAATCCACTACCTGCGGAGCCTGCCAATCAAGCCCAATGACATGGCGCAAGCTTGCGACACGATCACGAACACCTTCGCCAATCTCGCGGAACTCCGGCCCCGCCACCAGCAGGCTTGCGCCAGCGTCGTCGAGGATCGCGATCTGCTCGGCCAGCGTATGTCGTGCATTCAGCGCCACGTAAACCAACCCTGCCTTCTCGACAGCAAAAACGCTCTCGATCGCCTCGGGCGAGTTGTTGAGTAACACAGCGACGCGCTCACCGACCTGCAACCCCAGAGCAACCAGGGCGTGGGCCAGACGGTTGCTGCCCGTCTCGACGTCGTCATAGGTCAGGCAGTCGTCCCCGAAAATCAGGGCGGTGCGGCCTCGGTGTTGTCGGGCGGCCCAACTCAGCATTAATCCTGCGGTACGTTTTTTTGTCATGATCTTTTTTGTCTTATTGTCGACAATTTGACACAGCACTTGGGAGTGTTGTGCCCCCGTGTGGTTTATTCCAAATGATTCAATGCGGCTTGATGGGAGGCCTTGATCAGTTCAACCATCAGTTGTCCGGCGACCGCGCTGTTGTTTTGTCTGAGTGCTTCGACCAGGTCGCGCCAATAAATGACGGATGCCTGGCGGCGCTCTGGGGAACGCAACCCCAACCGGGTGTAGCGTGCGGTCTGAATACCCAGCGCACCCATCAGTTCTGCCAGCTGCTTGTTACCGCATGCCTGGAACAACAGCGTGCTCAGGCGATAACTGCCTTGCGCGTATTCATCCAGCGCATCCGATTGCGCAGCGATCAGCTCGAGCCGGGTAACGATGGCATCCATTTGATTCACGGCAGACGCATCAAGGTCAGCCACATATTTGGCCACCAACCCGGCCAACACGGCGCGGATTTCGAACAGATTGTCGATCTCCTGCCGGCTCAATGAAGTCACATGCGCGCCACGCTGCGGCACGATGGTCACGACGCCTACTTTCTCGAGAATACGCAGGGCCTCGCGAATCGGACCACGGCTGACCTGAAAGTGGTCGGCCAGTTCCTGCTCACGCACGGAATCACCCGGCCCGTATTCACCTCGTAGAATCGCAAGCGTAATGCTCTCGGCAATCTGCTCCGGCATCGTCAACACGCGCTGGCGACCAGCCCGCATGATACCTATTGCATTACCGCCCTTGGCGGCCGACGCCGAACCTGCATTCATTGACATAGACTTCAATCGCACTCCATAAGCAAAACATCCTGGCCATCTTTCACGACTTCGCCCTCGGCAACGAGAACACTGACCACTCGACCCGATTCCGCGGCCATCAAGGGAATTTCCATTTTCATGGACTCCATGATGATCAGCGTCTGATCTTCTTCAACGACATCGCCTTCGCGGACATGGATCTGCCACACCGTCCCAGCGACATCCGATTTAACCGCGATTGTACTCATTCTCGCCCCCTCCAAAACACTACTGTTTTCCGAAATCGCCGGGCCCTTGGCTGCCACACGCTACGCTTTTTCTATCAAGTGCTGCGTGAACGCCCTGGGTGATGATCAGTAAACTACATGATTGTCTGATTGTTGACAATCCTACGTTTGGATGTTTTTATCGGTCAAGGCAATTCGAACAACAAGAGGCCCTAAGGCATGTCGCTCACACATAAAGAAGCACGAAGAATCCTGGAGATACTGGATCACACGACGCATCTGGACTTCCTTGAAGTCCGCATCGGTGACACCACATTGACGGCCAGCAAGTCGGGCACGATTCAGCGCTCGCTGGAGCCTGCACACAGCAGCGCTTCGCCCGCAAAACCCGCACCGGCAACGCCGTCCGTGCTGGTCACAAGCGAACCGGAAGTCGCCGAAGGCCTGGTGGCCGTGCGAGCGACCATGATGGGCACCTTCTATCGCAAACCCAGTCCCGACCAACCTTCCTTTGTTGAGGAAAACGCCATGGTGGAGGCCGGTGCGCCCCTGTGCCTGGTCGAGGCCATGAAACTCTTCAACACCCTCGCGTCCCCGGTGAACGGCCGCGTCGTGCGCATCGTCGCCCAAGACCTGCAGATGGTGCAGCGGGACCAACTCTTGATGATTATCGAACCGGAGACTCGCTGATGAGCAGCATTCCCGTGGCAACCCGCGACATTCGTCGTGTATTGATCGCCAACCGTGGCGAAATCGCCGTACGTATCGTGCGCGCCTGCAAAACCCTGGGCATCGAATCGGTCGCGGCCGTTTCCGAAGCCGACCGCGACAGCCTCGCCGCCCGTCTGGCCGACCAATACGTCGTCATTGGCCCACCGCCGGCTGCGCAAAGCTATCTGTGCGCCGATCTGCTGGTGCGCACGGCACTGGAACACCGCTGCGACGCCATCCATCCGGGTTATGGCTTCCTTTCCGAACGCTCGCATTTCGCTCAAGCCTGCGAAGACGCCGGCATTGTCTTCATCGGGCCATCGGCCGAGATCATTGATTCGATGGGCGACAAAATCACCGCCGTCGGTCTGGCGGAAAACGCCGAAGTACCCCGAGTACCGGGCTCGGATGCCGTGGCCGATGCCGACACCGCTCGCACCATCGCCAGCGAGATCGGCTATCCCGTGCTGTTCAAGGCCACCGCCGGCGGTGGCGGACGCGGCATGCGCATCGTGCGCAGCGACGAAGAAGCCGAGGCGGCTTTCCGTTCGGCCTCGTCGGAAGCGCAAGCAGCCTTTGGCGATCCGACCTTGTACGTCGAGAAATTCATCGAACTGGCGCGCCATATCGAAATCCAGATCATGGGCGACCGCCATGGCAATGTGGTGCATCTGGGCGAGCGGGAGTGCTCGACCCAACGCCGTCACCAGAAACTGATCGAGGAAGCGCCCTCCCCCAGCCTTGCGCCGCACACCCGGGAGCAAATGGGCGAGTGCGCCGTACGTCTGGCGAAAAATGTTGGCTACTTCGGCGCGGGTACGATCGAATTCGTGGTCGATGACCGTGATGGCAAATTCTATTTTCTGGAAATGAATACCCGCATCCAGGTCGAACACCCGGTGACGGAAATGATCACTGGCTTCGACCTGGTTGCCGAGCAGATTCGCATCGCCGCAGGCCTGCCGCTGTCGTTCAGCCAGTCAGACGTCAATCTGGTCGGCCATGCAATTGAGTGTCGAATCAACGCCGAAGACCCGGACCGCAACTTCCTGCCGAGCCCGGGTCAGGTGAGCGAGTGGCAGCCACCCAAAGGTAAAGGCGTGCGGGTCGATACCCATTGCTACAGCGGCGCCACCGTTCCGCCGTTTTATGACTCCCTGCTGGCCAAACTGATCGTGCATGCGCCGACGCGCAGCGAGGCCATCGTGCTGATGCGCAAGGCGCTGGAGGACATGAAAGTCGTGGGACTGTCGACCACCGCCAGTTTCCATCATGCCGTGCTCGACCACCCGGACTTCGTCGCGGGGCTCGTCACCACTCGCTGGGTTGAAGATGTCTTCGTACCGGCCCGCAAACAGGCTTTGAAACAAGCCAAGGAGCGCGCATGAGCACGACAACACTGGTCGACGTCAGCCTGACCGACGGTCAGACCACAGTCTGGAGCGGTGCCGCCAGCACCGCGATGCTGCAGAGGACGATGATCTCGCTTGGGCACGCGCGACTTGCCGCGATCGAAGTGTTGAGCCCCGCCGTGGTCGCGCAATGCATCAGCCGTGATGAGAACCCGCTGCAACGCGTCGCCGCGTTGCGCGAGCGCGCCAATGGCACACCCTTGCGCGCAACCGTGAACCTACGGCCTGCCCATGGCTATCTCGACATGCTCGCTGGCGAAGCGCTGGATACCTGGCTGCGACTGCTTGCGAAATCCGGCGTCAGCGAGGTCGTCTTGATAGACCCGCTGCTGGACCTTTCACGTATGGGGGACGCAGTACAGAAGACGCAGGCCAATGGCCTGACAGCCATCGCCGCGCTGCCCTATATAGACGATTACGAGCATTCCAATGCCTGGTATGCGGCCTGTGCCGCACAGCTGGCCCGAACAGGTGCACAGCGCATCATGCTGCGTGACGAAGCTGGCCTGCTGCATGTCGACCGCCTACCCGACTTACTCTCGGCCCTGCGCAGCGGTGCAGATGGCAGACCTCTGGATCTGCACACACGCTGCCATACCGGCCTCGGCCCGCAGGTCGCACTAGAAGCGATTCGACTCGGCGTCGACCGCCTCGATGCTGCGCTGCCCGGTGTCGCCAACGGCGCATCGGTGCCTTCGTTGCCGTTGCTGATCCGCTCTGCGGCGTTGCTGGAACTGCCTCTGCAATCACCGGATCAGGACCGTCTCAAAGAAGCCCAGGCTCAGCTCGCTGCCGTGGCGGATCAGGAAGGATTTGCCGACAGCCTGCCCTGGGCTTTCGACCTGGCCCCTTACGAACACCAATTGCCGGGCGAAATCGCTGCCCAAGCCATGCAAGCATTGCGCGAACGCGGGCGCCTGGCTGATGTGTTCGAGTTTTCCCGCGAATGCACGCGCATCCGCCAGGAGCTCGGCCATCCGCCGATGCTGCAACCTTTCGCACAAGCGATCGCTCAACAGGCACTTGAACATCTCGATGCCCGCCCACGCTTCGCGACGTTGCAGCCTGCACTGCGCCGCTGGCTACAAGGCTGTTACGGCCCGGTCAACACGTCCCTGATCAGCCTGCAACAACGCATCGGCGCGGTCGCGAACCCTTGCCGTCCGGTCAACGTGCCCGCCACTGAAGAAGCGCTGGCGGCATTGGTCTGCGGCTGCCCTGCACTGCCGCCGCTGCAGAAACTTCACTATGACGTTCGCACACCTGAGCAAGCCCTGACACACGGGCTGCTGCAACGCTGGCCCGACTACACCGTATTGAGTGTCACAGGCCCTGGCCTGTCCATCCATCTCGAACACAGCAAGGGGTGACATGTGCTGAATCAACTACGCGAAAAAGTGAACGCGGAATTCGTTCGTACCGGCAAACGTCGGCGTATCCAGCTGGTCGATGCCACCCTGCGTGACGCGCACCAGTGCCTGTGGGCCACCCGTATGCGCACCGAGCACATGCTGCCAATGGCCGAGCGCCTGGATGCCCTGGGTTTTGATGTTATAGAAGGCATTGCGTTGGTGCAGTTCGACGCCAGCGTGCTGTTCCTCAACCAAAGTCCGTTGGAACGGCTACGTTTGTTGTCCGAGCGTATCCGCCACACGCCGCTGCGCGGCATCGTGCGTAGCAATATGCTACGCAGCTTCTACCCCGAGCCCGACGATTTGAGTGAGCTGTACGTCGAACGTCTGGTCGCCAACGGTGCGCGCGATATCGGCTTTCTCGACTCCCTGCACTGCTGGGATAACCTGGTGCCTGCGATCACCACCGCCAAGCGACTCGGCGCGACAACGACCCTCGCCATGATTTACAACCTGGCCCCCGGCTACGACGCGGCGTTCTATGCCGCAAAGGCGCGCGAGGCCATCCAGCGCTTCGATATCGACGCCTTTACCTTCGGTGACGCCGGCGGCAGCATGACGGTGGAGCAGGTGCGCAGCATTGTGCCGGCGATCAAGGCTGTGATCGGTGATCGACCGCTAGAAATAATCACCCATTGCCTGAACGCGACCGGTTCGCTGGTTGCAATCGAAGCCGCGGTAAACGGCGCCGACCGTCTGCTATGCTCGATCGATCCGTTGGCCAACGGCAATGCCGGGCCATCGGCACAGATGTTGGCGCGCAACCTGCGCGAGATTGGCTTCGAGGTCAGTTTCGATGACCGTGCGGCAGACGAAATCGGTGACTACCTTGCCGGGGTTGCCGAAGAGAACGGCTTCCCCGTCGGAGTCCCGGCGGAGTACGACCCGGCTCACTTTGTCACCCAGTACGCCGGCGGCGCCATGTCCAATCTGCAATCGCAGCTTCAGCTGGCGGGAATCGCCGACAAGCTGCCGGTCGTGCTCGAAGAGATCGGCCGCGTCCGCGTGGAATTGGGCTCGCCTGTGATGGCAACCCCCTTCCCCGCCATGATCGCCGCACAGGCGGTGATGAACGTGCTGAGCGGCGAGCGTTACAAGGTGGTGCCGGACGAAGTGAAAAAGTACGTCTGCGGCTATTTCGGTGCACTGCCGCTGCCGGTCGATCCAGACGTCAAGGATCGCGTACTCGCCAACGGCTCCCGCGAGGTTGCTGCAACGCCACCGGTGCTGGCGCCAAGGGTTCCTGAGCTGCGTCGTCGCTATCCCGGCTTGTCGGATGACGAACTGCTGCTGCGCGCCATGTACGGCGACGAAAAAATCACCGGGCTAGAACCGACCGTGGTCGACGACACCTTCAGTGTGCGCCGTCCGCTGCACGAACTGATCGCCGGTCTGGCCAAGCTCCCGGAGCAACGCAGTGTGCATATCGCCATGGCCGGTTTCGAACTGCGTACTCGCTGAGGCTGCCATGTCGACTCCCCTCTCTGCACGGCCATTGCCGCAACCCACCGCCGAAACGGCCGCCTATTGGGCAGCCGCGCAGGAACACCGACTGGTGATCCAGCGTTGCGGTAGTTGCGGGAACTGCCAGTTTTACCCACGAGCGTTCTGCATCAGCTGCCTGTCCGACAGCATTGAATGGATCAATGCCAGCGGTCATGGGCGCATCAACACCTACACGGTCTGCCGGATCGCGCCCTCGCCGGCCTTCGAGGCTCGGCTGCCCTATGTGGTTGCGCTGATCGACCTCGATGAAGGCGTGCGTCTGCTCGCCAACATCCTGGATGCCGACCTTGAGCGCGTCACCATCGGCGCCCGCGTCAGCGTCTGTTTCGAGTCCGTCAGCGAATCCTGCACGCTGCCTCAGTTCACTCTTTTGGATTAGCCGTCACCATGGAAATGATTACCGACCACTTCGATGCCGGCGCCAATCGCCACCCGGATAACGTCTGCCTGCAAGGCACAGGGTTTAGCCTCACCTACGCCGAGGTTCAGGCCGACTCCCATGCCATCGGCCATGCCCTGACGCTGCTGGACCTGAGTTCAGCCCATGTAGGCGTACTGGCGCCCAATCACCCGTTGAGCTTCGTCGCCATGCTGGGCGCCTTGCGCGCAGGAGCCACCTTCGTCCCCCTGAATGCCCGTGATTCGATCGACAGCCTGATCTGGTTCATGAGCTTCACCCGGTTGTCCGTGCTGGTGCTGCACTCGCAGTACTTCGAGCATGCCGAGCGCATCCGCGCAGGCGTGCCGACACTGAAAACCGTGATCGGTCTGGACGAACCAATCGACGGCCTGAGCATCGCCGATTGGTGCCGCGAACACGCCGGCCAGCACTGCACCGTGCGCCAGACCCTCGACGACACCGCCCTGATCAAGTCCTCGGGGGGCACGACCGGACGGCCGAAGGCGATCATGCAGAGCCATCGTGCCCTGTTGGCCTGCTACCGCATCAGCAACCAGTTCATGCCACCGGCAAAGAGTCCCGCGCATCTGGTCGTGGCACCGCTGACCCATGCTGCGGGTGCAACCGCCATGGCGCTGTCGAGTTTCGGCACGCGTAACGTGATCGCCCCCTCCGCCGATCCGGGCGCCGTCCTCGAAACCATCGAACGGGAACGCATCACTCACCTGTTCCTGCCACCGACGCTGATCTACCGACTGCTGTCGCATCCGGATGCCAGGACGCGCGACTGCTCGTCACTGGAATACGTGATCTACGGCGCCGCGCCGATGTCCGTGGACAAACTGCGTGAAGGCATCGCGTTGTGGGGACCGGTGTTCGTTCAGGCCTATGGCCAATCCGAAGTACCGGGCGTCATCACGATACTGACCCGCGAAGATCACATGCGTGACGGTAAGCATTTGGGTTCCGCCGGCCGTCCCACCGGTGCCTGCGAAGTGGTGCTGATGGATGAGGAAGGACGGATCGTCGAGTCCGGCGAGCGCGGCGAGATCGTCGTCCGCGGTGAGTTGGTAGCCCCGGGTTACTACGACAACCCGCAAGCCAATGCCGAGGCACGCCGGTTCGGCTGGCACCACACCGGTGACATCGGCGTGTTCGACGAAGGGGGTTATCTGTACATCGTCGATCGCACCAAGGACATGATCATCTCCGGCGGTTTCAACATCTACCCGAGCGAGATCGAGCAGGTGATCTGGGCACATCCAGCCGTCATGGATTGCGCCGTGGTCGGCATTCCCGATGCCGACTGGGGCGAGAAAGTCATCGCCGTCATCGAACTCAAGGCGGGCGCCAGCGCCACCGCCGAAGAATTCATCGCGACCTGCCGCGAAAAACTCGGCAGCTTGAAGACGCCTAAACAGGTGCTGTTCTGGGAAAGCCTGCCGCGCAGCCCGGTCGGCAAGGTGTTGAAGAAAGACGTGCGGGCGCAGCTCATCGCGCAGGAGCCTCAACCATGACGCTCGACGCTTCCCGTCTGGCCGGCCGCTACGCCATTGTCGGTGTCGGCGAGGCCGGTCTCGGCAAGGCGCAGCCGGGTGACACTGCGCTGTCGCTGCAATGCCGATCGGCTCGCGATGCCTTGCTCGATGCCGGGCTCACGCTGGCCGATGTCGATGGGGTATTCGCCCATTGGGACGACCGCGCCAATGCGCTGCTGGTCAGTGAGTATCTGGGCATCACGCCGCGCTATGTCGACAGCACGGTGGTGGGCGGCGGCTCGCCGCTCACTCACCTGATCCACGCCATGGCGGCGATCGATGCTGGCTTGTGCTCCGTCGCGCTGGTCACCTATGGCAGCACCCAGCGCCTGGATCACAGCCGCAGCCGTGGCGGCGTGGTCACCGACCCGCGCTCCCCTTCGGGGCAATTCGTGGCGCCGTACGGTGTGCTCAGCCCGATCAGTTGGTACGCGATGCTCGCTCAGCAGTATTTGCATCGCTATCAGGCGAACGTCGAGGACCTCGGCGAAGTGGCGATCAATGCGCGGCGCTGGGCGCAATTGAATCCACAGGCCACGCTGCGTAAACCGCTGACGATGGAAGAGTATCTGGCTTCGCCGCTGATCTCGGACCCGTTGCGCAAGGCCGATATTTGCCTGGTCAGCGACGGTGCTGGTGCGTTGATCCTGACCAAAACCGAACACGCCCGCACGTTGGCCAAGCCACCCGTCTTCATCCGCGGCTTCGCTGATACCTATCGACATCACATGACACCACTGAGCTCTACCGACTGGCTCGACCCTGGCGTTATCGCCGGCTGCACCGAGCGCGCGCTGCACATGTCCGGCATCACGCGCGACGAATTGAGCATGGTGCAGATCTATGACGCCTTCACCATCAACGTGCTGGTCGCGCTCGAAGCCATGGGTTTCTGCGCGCCAGGTCAGGCGGGCGCGTTCCTGCGCAGTGGCATCGCTGCGCCAGGCGGCGCACTACCGGTGAATACGTCGGGCGGTGGACTGGCCTTCAACCACTCCGGTCAATTCGGCATGCAATTGATGATCGAATCCGTGCGCCAGCTGCGTGGCGAATGCGCCGAGCGCCAGGTCGCCAATGCCAGCAGTTGTCTGGTCCAGGCCAGCGGGCTGTTGATGTCGGCCTTCATGTCTCTGGTGTTGGCGAATGGACCCGGAGATTGACCATGAGTACGGCAACCCCCATACGCACCATGCAGGCCTTTCGCATGTTCGACTGGCACGACGGTGGACGCTTGTGCGAAGTGCCTGTGCCGATTCCCGGCCCCGGCGAAGTACGTCTGCGGGTTGGCGGCAATGGCCTCTGTCAGTCGGATCTGCATGCGCTGGACGATCTGTGCTGTTCGCCACCGCACCTGGATGTGAAGCTGCCGATGACCCTGGGTCATGAGATCGCCGGCTGGATTGACGCGCTCGGGCCGGGCGTCACCTGCTGGGCTGCCGGTCAAGCGTGCGCCGTGAGCATCCCCGGCTGTGGTCACTGCCGCGCCTGCATCGACGGCTGGAACAACTATTGCTCCACCTCGCGGCGTATCTATGGCGGCGGGTATGACGGCGGGCTCGCCGAATACGTTGTGGTTCATCAGGACTGTCTGGTGGATATCGGCAATCTCGAGCCTTGGAAAGCCGCGCCACTGACCGATGCCGGACTCAGCGCCTACCACGCGGTCAAACGCGTTGCACCGCTGCTGCAACCGGGCAGCAGCGTATTGGTGATTGGTGTCGGCGGACTGGGGCATATCGCTATCGCCACGCTTGGCGCGATCACGGCAGCCCAAGTCATCGCCATCGATACTCGCGTCGAAGCTCTGGGGCTGGCCGTCAGCCAAGGGGTGGATCGGGTGCTGGACGCCACCGACTTAACCCCTGAGTTGTTTCTCAAGCGCATCGGCCGGGTCGATGCGGTCCTGGATTTTGTCGGCAGCGGCGACACCTTGCGTCTGGCGGCCGGCGTGATTCGTCCCCTCGGGCACATCGTGGTGGTCGGGCGCGGGCACGGTGCGTTCGAGCTGTGCAATGGCTCGTTGCCCTATGGCGCGATGATCAGCACCACGTTCGGGGGCAGCAAATCCGAGCTGATCGAACTTATCGCGCTGGCCGCCACCGGCCGCCTGCCGATCCATCTGCACCGCCATCCCCTGGATGAAGTGCCGCAAGTCCTGCACAAACTGCGTCGCGGCGAAATCGTCGGACGTGCCGTCATAGTGCCCAATGAGACTTACCGATGACCCGCGAATACCTATCACCGGAACAGGAACTACAAGCCCGCCGCACGAGCACCCTGCAAATGGGCGGCGAGACAAAGCTCCAGGCACGACGCGACGCCGGCGTGCTCAATGCGCGTGAACGTCTTGATGGCCTGCTCGACCCGCAGTCGTTCAGCGAGATTGGCATGCTGGCCCACTCGTCCCGCCCCGAAGATCGGGACAGCACACCCGCCGACGGCAAGATCACCGGTTTTGGCCGCATCGACTCGCGCCGGGTGGCGGTCGTGTCCAACGACATGACGGTCAAAGGCGCTTCGTCGTCGTGGATCAACGCACGCAAAATCGCTTACATGAAGGAATGTGCCACCCGCAACGGTATGCCGCTGATCTTCCTCGGCGAGTCGTCGGGCCAGCGCATGCAGGATGCGATGGGCGCGGCCAGCATGGCCAGTGGTGGTCAGGACGCCCAGCAATACTGCCGGCGCCGTGAGAGCCCATGGGTCAGCGCAGTACTTGGGCCATGCTTCGGTTCGGCGAGTTGGTACTCGTGTTTGGCGGATTTCACTGTGATGCGCAAGGGCGCATTGCTCGCTGTCTCCAGCCCGAAGGTCACCTCCGTGGCGATCGGCGAGTCATCAGATAACGAAGAGCTCGGTGGCTGGCGCATGCATTCTGAAATCACCGGCTTGGCGGACATGGTGGTCAACAATGACCAGGAAGCGTTGACCGCCATTCGGCGTTTTCTCAGCTACCTGCCCTCACACTCGAATGAAACGCCTCCGGTATTGCCCTGCGAACCCAAGGATCGCCCGGATGCGTCGGGACCTGAAAGCATCGTCCCGAACGAGCGCAGCAAAACCTACGACATGCGCAAGCTGCTCGCCACGCTGGTGGATCGCGACAGCCTGTTTCCACTTAAAGACCGCTTCGGGCGCTCGGTGGTCACTGCCCTCGCCCGCCTGGAAGGCGCCAGCGTCGGCATCGTTGCCTCCAACCCTCAATTCAAGGGCGGAGCGCTGGACGCCGATGCCTGCCGCAAAGCCAGCGGCTTCATCGCCCTGTGCGACTCGTTCAACATTCCGCTGGTCTTTCTGGTCGATACGCCGGGGTTTCTCGTCGGTATTGAAGGCGAGAAACGCGCCGCTCCGGCCCACATCATGAACATGATTCACGCCGTACAACTGTGCTCGGTGCCGAAAATTTCGGTGGTTGTACGCAAGAGTTTCGGTCAGGCCTATCTGAATTTTGGTGGAGGTCGCAACAGTGATCAGTCGGCCGCGTGGAGCATGGCGGATGTCAGTTTCGTCGACCCTGGCGTGGCGGTCAGCGTCGTGCATAGCGTGACCCGCGAGAGTGATCCGGAGCGTTATGACCAGCTGCATGCCGAGTTCGCAAAAGACACGTCGGCCTTCGCACTGGCGGGTGCGATGGGCACCCACGAAGTGATCGCACCGGGCGAAACCCGGCGCTTTCTCGTAGAGGCATTGGCGGCGCAGCGACGCGCGATCAATAACGGCATCGGACGCCACGAAATGCGCACTTGGCCGACCTACTTTTGACCGTACAAGCCATTTAATGATCAATGACATGTGGCGGGTTCACTCCATGCTGAATCACGCCACCTGAATCTCAAGGAGCTGTCATGAACGTTTTAATCGTGCATGCCCACCCCGAGCCAAAATCCTTTACCACTGCGCTGCGCGACCGAGCGGTGGAGACCTTGCAAGCGCAAGGACATCAGGTCCAGGTCTCGGACCTGTACGCAATGAATTGGAACCCGGTGGCCAGTGCCGAGGATTTCTCCGCCAGGGAAAACCCTGAGTACCTCGTTTACGCGCTTGAGCAACGACGCAGCAGCAAAGAACAGACGCTCGCCGCCGATATACAACAAGAGCTGGACAAGCTGTTGTGGGCGGACTTGCTGATCCTCAACTTCCCGATTTACTGGTTCTCGACACCGGCCATTCTCAAGGGCTGGATTGATCGGGTACTGGTGTCCGGCATCTGCTATGGCGGCAAGCGCTTCTATGATCAAGGGGGACTGCGAGGCAAAAAAGCACTGGTGACGGTGACACTCGGTGGACGTGAACACATGTTCGGCGAAGGCGCCATCCACGGTCCTTTGGAAGATATGTTGCGTCCGCTGCTGCGTGGGACGTTGGCGTATGTCGGGCTGGAGGTCTTGCAGCCTTTCGTTGGCTGGCATGTTCCCTACATCAGTCACTCGGCTCGAGAGGCGTTTTTGCAAAGCTATCGACAACGACTGGAGAACATTGGTGAAGATCAGCCAATGGAGTACCCGCGTCTGACTCAGTTCGATGACCGTCTCTATCCGCTGGCGTAAAGAACCGGCGCTCAATGAGCTGCGTGAACGCCTCGCCGGGCAGCGGGGCCGAGAAGAAATTGCCTTGTCCGATCTCGTAGCCCTGGGCCTTGAGAATGTCACGCTGGATGGCACTCTCAATGCCTTCCGCCACCACTTGCAGGGAAAGCCCCTTGCCGATGCCGATGACGGATTCGCTCAAGGCTCGGCAGGACGTGTCGTATTCCAGATCGTCGACAAAACTCTTGTCCAGCTTCAGCTCGCTGATGGGCAGATGGCGCAAATACCCCAGGCTGGAATAGCCTGTGCCGAAATCATCGATGGCCAGACGCACACCCAGCGCATGCAGATCTCGAATGGTTTTTTCGGTCCCCAGACTTTTGCACAGCATGACGCCCTCGGTCACTTCCACGCACAAGTCGGCGGGTTGCAAGCCACATCGCTGCAACTGGCCGGCAATCAATCCTGCCAGGTCGAGGTTGTGAAAGTTGATGGGCGACAGGTTGATCGACATGGACGGGATCACCCCTCCTTGTTGTCGCCACGCGCAGAGCTGCTCGCAGGCCTCTTTCAGCACCCATTGGCTCAGCTCATTGATCAACCCGCACTCCTCGGCAAGCGGAATGAATTGCGTTGGCGAGATGTTGCCCAGCGTTGGATGCGTCCAGCGTGACAGCGCCTCAACACCGACCAGGCGCCCGCTGTTGAGATCGATTTGTGGTTGATAGAACAATCGAAGGCTATCGCTGGCCAAGGCGTTGCGCAGTGCCGTTTCCAGCACCAATCGGCCTTGAGCGATCCGGTTCATCTCTTCAACAAAGAAACTGAAGCCGCCGCGCTCAGTCCGTTTGGCCTGGTACATCGCAATGTCAGCACGGTGCAGCAGGCTCTCCATGTCTTGACCATCCGCCGGGAACAAGCTGATGCCAATGCTGGCCGAAACGACGACAGAGGTGCCCGCCACCGTCGCCGGCCGACTCAGCAGTGTCAACAGCCGCTCAAGAAACGTCGTGATCTGTGTCGCGTTCATTCGTGGCAGTACCAACACGAACTCGTCACCGGACAGACGCCCGACCAGGTCGGACTCTCTAAGCACGCTGCGCAGCCGTTGCGCCATGACGCGCAGTAACTCGTCCCCGCAGGCATGCCCTAACGCATCATTGATTTGCTTGAAGCGGTCCAGATCGATAAACAGCACGGCAAGCTCGGCCTGCTCTCGAGCCATTTCGACAAGGCTGCGCTGCGCCTGGGCAAGCAAGAACGTGCGATTTGGCAAGCCAGTCAATGCATCGTAAAACGCCATTCTTCGGATGGATTGACGTGCTTCCTCACGTTCAAGCGCCAACATGCACAGGTGCGTGCCCGCCGTCACCAGGTGCGCATGCAGGGGATCGGGTCCACGGCTTTCCCTGAAATACAGGGCAAACGTCGCGGCGATTCGTCCTGCGCTGTTGCGCACAGGCAGGGACCAACAGGCCTGCAAACCCGATTTTTGCGCCAGGTACTTGTACTCGGCCCAGAGCGGGTCGTTATTGATGTCCGTCACCAGAACCGGCTCGCCTCGATAGGCCGCCGTACCGCAGGAACCCGCCGCGGGGCCGATTGATAATCCTTCGATGGCCCTGGAGTAATCCGTCGGCAAGCCAGGGCTGGCCAAGGGGTGCAGAATCCCGTGCAGGTCCACGCTCAGGATCGAAACAATGACTTCGGGGGCAATGCGTTCAATCTCATGGCACAACAGGGTCAGCACACTCTCCAGTGATTCCTCTTTTAGCAACGCGCCGATGACCTTGTCCTGTAACACCTCATGCAGTTTTGACTGGGTAATGTCAGTCAAAACGATCACGATGTTTTCGATCTGTCCCTGAGCATCGAACACCGGCGTCGAGGACACATGCACCCATAGCCGCTGGCCGTTACGTTTACTGATCAGTGCACTGAACTCATGAGGCTGGCCACCGAGAATTCTTTCCAGCCCAGGCTCCGCAGGTGCTTCTGCCCGTGCGTCTGACACAAAAAACATCATCGGTGATTGACCTATCACCTCTTCGCGGGAATACCCCAGCAACCGAACAAGCCCGTCATTCACGTAAATAAGGTGAGCCTGCGTGTCGACGATGCACGTCGCCGAACGGGTAGCATTGACCGACATCGATAGCAACCGGTGCTCGATGTCTTGCAAGCGCACTTGCGTGACATCCTTGAGGAAAGCCGCGTACAGGGTTCGGTCCGGCAAGGCGATTTTCGACACCGACATGACGCCCCTGCGCTCCTGACCATCCTTGCGCACGATCCGGACATCCCGACTGATCCCTGCAACTTTATGGGCTCCACCCTCGCCGTTTGCACTGACAAAATCATCAGGGTGCAGGCTCAGGGCCTGGGGAACCACAGAACTGACATCACTGCCCAGCACGTCAATTCGCGAACACCCCCAAAATCGCTCGGCAGCGGCATTGAAAAACACCACGCAGTTGTGATCGTCCACGACCACCACGGCATCGATCGCCTGCTCCAGCGTTTGTACGAAAAAGCTTTCCGCCTGGTCGCCACTCGTCAGCTCGACGCTTGTGTTCATTGTTGCCACTTTTATCCATGCAACCACTGCTTTTCGTCCTTAAAAGCCCGTGGAGCGCCATAAGACCCCTCGTTACCGGAAGGGACCTATCATCGATAGCAACTTTTGATACCCGCTTTTGACGCTGAACTGCCCCATTTCACCGGCTAACCCACAGGATCACGAGAGCATCCGGTTAGACACACAGGATAGTCTCGAAGTGGCGAGCGCACGAAAAACAGGGGGAAGATTCCGATGAGGCGGGGCATGCCGTTGCCCACACCCCGGGCAGATGCTGCACGGGGTGGCATACATGTGTGATGCCAGGCAGGCGTGAATACCTCAGTCGCCTCGCAGAATCAGCGCATGCGCACCGTCCCATTCGGCGAAGACTTTTTGCCCGCAGTGCACGCCAAGCCGGTTGTAATCGGCATGGGGTTTCTGCACCTGCAGTTCGAGCCCGTCGCTGGCTTCGAGGTAGATGTTAACCATCGAGCCGATGAACTCTTCACCGACGACGGTGCAGGTCAGTCGGTTGCGCCGGACCGGCTGCGCGGTCAGGTCGATATGCTCGGCGCTGACACAGACAGTGACTCGCTCTCCGGGGACCACCGATTTACCCTCCGGCAGCCGCGCCAGGAATTCACCGTGCTCCGAATCGAAGCGAACCAATCCAGCATCGTCGAAGCCGACGACCGAGCCGCAGAGGATGTTTTTGCCGCCAACGAACTCGGCGACGAAGCGGTTGTGAGGTTCAAGAAAAATCTCCTGCGGCGCGCCGATCTGTTCAACCCGGCCCCGACTCATGATCACCACTCGATCGGCCATTGCAAACGCTTCGGATTGACTGTGAGTGACGTAGACGAAGGTGATGCCCAGGTCTTTTTGCAGTCCGGTCAGCACGCCTTGCATGCGCACGCTCAGATGAGCATCGAGCGCGCTCAGTGGCTCGTCGAGTAGCAGGATCGGCGGTTCGGTGACCAACGAACGCGCCAATGCCACCCGCTGGCGTTGCCCCCCGGAAAGCAGACTGATATCGCGCGTGGCGAACTCCTCCAATCCGAGCCGCTCAAGCCAGTGCAGCGCCTTTTTGCGCCGCTCGGCCTTGGCCATTCCGCGCATTCGCAGGCCGAACTCGACATTTTCCACGACGTCAAGAAACGGGAACAGCGCCAGGTTTTGCCACACCAATGGCGTCTCTCGCTCCCAGGAGCAGAGGTCATTGATGCGCTCACCGTTAAGACGAATTTCACCCTCGCTGGGTTTATCGAGGCCCGCGAGCATGCGCAGCGTTGTGGTCTTGCCGCATCCGCTCGATCCCATGATCGCGACGAACTCACCTTTGTAAATTTCCAGGTTCATACGCTCGACAGCCTGGTAGCTGCCGAAGTGCTTGACCACGTTGTCGAATACCACCAGCGGTTGAGTCATGGCTGAATCCTTCGTGTCCGGATGATTGTCAGGGTGGTATCAGGCACTCGCGGGCTTACGCCGCCGCATCAACAGCAGCTGCGCGAGGGTCACCAGGGTCATGGTCGTGATGAAGACGATCGTGCCGATCGCGTTGATAGTCGGGCTCACCTGGCCTTGCAGGGTATTGAGGATGCGTACGGGGACGGTCTCGTTAAGTCCCGACACGAACCAGGCGACGGCGAACTCATCGAAGGAAACGGCCATGGTCACGAACAGCGCAGCGAAAATGCTGGGCGCAGTGAATGGCAGGATCACATAACGCATGGCCTTCCACTGATTGGCACCAAGGTTCCAGGCCGCCGCCTCGATGTTCGGGTCCATCTGCGCCAGGCGCATCCTGATGACCGCCATCGCAAACGGTGCACACATCACGATGTGGCTGATCATGACCGCATAAATTTCGCCGGAAAGCCCGACCCGCGACAGGAAAGCCAGCATTGCCAGCCCCATGATCACCACCGGAATGGTGGGCGGCAGCAGCGCGAGCGCCATGTAGATCGACTTGCCGAAGAACTGGTAACGGAAGTCGGTATACGCCGCCGTGAATCCGAGCAGCGTCGATACCAACGACACGACCACCCCTACCGTGAGGCTGTTCCTGAAGGCTTGCCAGACCGCCGGGTCGGCCGCGATCGTCTCGTACCAGTGCAGGCTGAAACCGCCCAGCGGCAAGGACGGAAAACGGTCGATGTTGAACGAGAACACGAAGCTGCCGGCAATGGGCGTAAAGATGAAGATGAACACCAGTACGACAAAGCTGCGCAGCAAGAAGTTAATCAGACGATGCTCGTTCATGCGCGCCTCCGGTAAGCGAATCGAACTGCGCCAAAGGCCGCGATGAGCAGCGTCACGATCATCATCGTTGCGATCACCGCCGCGCGTGGCCATTGCTGACCGGACTTGGTGGTATCAGTGATCAGGGTGCTCAAGGTCGGCGGCTGGCCTCCGCCCAGATAGAGCGGACTGACGAAGTCGCCGAAGGTCAGAATGAAGCAGAACAGCGCCGCGACAACGATGCCGATCCGCGCCGACGGCACGACCACCAGGAACACTGTTCGCAATCGTCCGCAGCCAAGGTTATGCGCGGCCTCGATCAACGAGCGATCGATGTACATCAGGCTGAAGAGTTGAAGCAGCACCACCAATGGCAGGCACAGCGTGAAGTAGCCAACATAGGTGCCGAACGCCGTGTTCAGCATCGCCAATGGCTCCAGCCCGAGTTGACCCAGCGCGGAATTGAAGATCCCGTTATCGCTGAGGAACACCTGCCATGAATAGGTGCGAACCAGGTAGCTGGTGAAAAACGGCGTGATCAGCAGCAACACCAGCAACTGCTTTACCGACTCGCGAAACTTGAAGGCGATCGAATAGGCACAGGGAAAAGCCACCATGCTGACCAGTACGGTGGCCCCCGCCGCCATGGCAAGGGTGTGGACGTAGGCATCCCAAAAGAAGCCGCGACTGAGCATGTAGCTCCAGTTCAGCCACTCAAACGTCGGCACCATCCGGAAGTTGCGCACGACCCAGAAGCTGATCGCGACCAGGAATGCCAGCGGGAATACAAAGAAGATCAACTGCCAGATCAGGATCGGCATCGAGAAACTGAGGCCGTACCAGGGCAGACGCCATACCTTTTTGTGGCCTCGCTGCCGCATCAATAGCTTGGCAGTAGCGTTGTCAGTCAGTACCGGCGGTGAAGTCTTTAACTTGTCTGTCATCATTGCGACCACCTCCACGCGTCTCGTCAAGCACCCTTGTATTGCGACCAGAAGTCGTTCCACTCCTCCAGGTTCTGCTGGACCGGAAGCTCGCGGTACTTGATACGGCCGTCGCGGATATCATCCATGACGTTGCGCTGACCGAGCACCATGCCTTGACGCTTCGCTTCGGCGGGATCGGTTCGGTTCAGCAGTTCCCAACCTTTTTTGCTCGGGATAAGTGCTGGGTAGGCGGCCATTTTCGCCGACTTGACCTGGCCTTCCGGTGAGGTGATGTACTGGATGAACTTCTTCGCCAGATCCGGGCTGTGTGCTTTTCGGGCGATGCAGTAAGACTCCGTCCATTGCAACCCGCCCTCCTGCGGCAGCACGGTTTTTACCGGCGCGCCGGCACGCTGCAGGACCCCGGTGATCCAGTCACCGATGCCACACATGGCATGGACCTGACCGTTTTTCAGCGAAGAAAAGGTTCCGCCGTAGTCAAAGAAACCACCGATCTGCGGACGTAGACTCATCATCTTCTGCTGCACGGTTTGCCAGTGCGCAGCATCGATGTCATAGGGACGCGCATTGCCATTGAGCAAGCTGATCTGCCCAAGGTTCGGCAGGTGCCAGTCGAAGTGTCCGACCTTGCCCTTGAGGCTTTCATCCCAGAACAGGTCGTAGCTGCGCACCTTGGCTTCGGGCACGAGTTGCGTGTTGTAAGCGATGCCGAGAAAGCCGAAGCGGATCAGGACCGAGTAGAGCTTGTCCCCTTGCCAGTGGCCGGGGAAATGCTGGAACTCGGGGTAGAAGTCATCGAAGGGGTAGTCAGCCGGGTCAAGCTGCTCGATGTAGTCGGCGGCATTGAGTTGCTGCACATATTCGGCGTCGGACAGGATCAGATCGAAGGTGCCGGGCGGCGATTGCGAGATCAGCCCCAGCATGTTGTCCCCACCGGTGTAGTACTTGGCCCGGACCTTGACGCCGTACTTGCGCTCGAAATCGGCGACGATGTCCGGCTCCGCGTGCCCGGCCCATGCCAGGATCACCAGCTCTTTTTCCGCTGCGGCAAAGCTTCTCAAGGGCAGGACGCCGGAAAGCGCTGCGGTGCCTGCCAGGATGCTGGTGGTCTTGAGGAAGGTACGGCGTGAAAGGTCGATGCGATTATTCATTATTGTCTCTCCTGGGTGATGGAAAGTGCCTCTGTCCGTTTCATCCTTTTGCTGTTGCTTCCTGCTACTGCGCTGCCAATTCCACGCATCATTGGCTGGCTGAATCCATTGCAGCAGGTTGCCATCACCCATTTTTGTACGCGTCCGACCTGAAGTTTGTCAGATCCGACTCACGGCCCGTCTCACTCAAAAGCGGCGCCCCTTAATCCGATAACCGGACAGAAATGACAAATCAGAGGGTGTTTTGTCATTTACGGGTCGGATTTAGACAAATCGCCGCCCTCCCCCTCTGATCGAATTGATCTACGCGCCGCCTTCGATTCCAGCAGTCCAGAGGGTCGGTCAGATAATCACTTCCAAAGGATGTTCAGATGAACAACAGCGTCGTTATTGGAGAACTCACCTGGCCAGAGTATGCAGAGAAGGTCGCGACCGGCTGCCCGATTTTTCTGCCAGTTGGCGCACTTGAACAGCATGGACATCACATGTGCATGGAGGTCGATGTCCTGCTGCCTACCGCGATATGTAAATCGGTAGCACAGAATGTCAGTGGCCTGGTTTTGCCTGCACTCGCCTACGGCTACAAGTCTCAGCAGAAATCAGGAGGCGGCAACCACTTTCCTGGAACGACCAGTCTCGACGGCGCCACGCTGACCCACACCGTGCAGGACATCATCAGAGAGCTTGCACGCCATGGCGCACGCAAACTGGTGATGATGAATGGTCACTATGAAAACTCGATGTTCATTGTCGAGGGCATAGACCTTGCGCTTAGAGAACTTCGCTACGGTGGCATCACTGACTTCAAGGTTGTCGTGCTGTCGTATTGGGACTTTATCAACGATCCCGCCGTTATCGAAAAGCTGTACCCCGATGGATTCCTCGGTTGGGATATCGAACATGGCGGTATTTTCGAGACCTCCCTGATGCTGGCCCTTCACCCTGACAAGGTCGATCTGAGTCGTGCGGTTGACCACCCTCCCGCCACCTTCCCGCCTTATGACGTCTTCCCCATCATCCCGGAGCGCACGCCCGCCTGCGGAACACTGTCATCCCCGAAAGGCTCCAGCCGGGAGAAAGGCGAACTGATTCTTGAAGTGTGCATCTCGGGCATCAGCGCCGCCGTGCGAGAGGCTTTTGATCTGGAGTAGGAGCGAGCTTGCTCGCGATGGACGTCAACGATAACGCGTGCTTTCTGAATAAATGCGTCGCTCTCAAGACCATCGCGAGCAAGCTCGCTCCTACACAATTTCCAGCCTGCCGTTAACCCTCCAAAACATAATAAAAAGGGTAAGTCTTATGTCCAGCAGCTCAACCTTGGCCCCAGGCCTCAAGCAACGTCACGTCACCATGTTGTCCATTGCCGGGGCCATCGGCGCCGGCCTGTTCATCGGCTCAGGGCACGCCATCGCTTCTGCGGGACCCGCCGCCATCCTGGCGTACATTTTTTCCGGCACCCTTGTGGTATTGGTCATGCGCATGCTGGGAGAAATGGCCGTAGCGTCGCCGGACACAGGGTCATTTTCGACCTATGCGGAACGCGCGATGGGACGTAGCGCCGGCTTCACCATCGGCTGGCTGTATTGGTGGTTCTGGGTGCTGGTCATTCCTATTGAAGCCATCGCCGCTGCGGCTATTTTGCATGCCTGGTTTCCCGCCATTCAAACGTGGGAGTTTGCGATAGCGGTCACCGGCCTGCTGACGTTAACGAACCTGTTCAGTGTCGCTCGTTACGGCGAGTTCGAATTCTGGTTCGCCATGCTCAAGGTCATTGCGGTACTGGGCTTTATCGCGCTAGGCGCGCTTGCCCTGGCGGGTGTGTTACCTGATACGACGGTGAGTGGTGTCGTTCAATTGAGCAACGAATTTGGTGGTTTCATGCCCAATGGCATGACCGCCGTTGTTGGCGCGATGCTCACCACCGTGTTCAGCTTCATGGGCACAGAAATCGTCACCATCGCCGCTGCCGAATCTCAGAACCCCTCCAAACAAATCACCCGTGCGACAAACTCCGTCGTCTGGCGCATGGGGATTTTCTATATCGTCTCGGTGTTCCTCATCATCTCCATCGTCCCTTGGAACGACCCGATGCTGATGGAGGTCGGCTCTTATCAGAGAGCGCTTGAGTTGATGAACATTCCGCACGCGAAAATGATCGTAGATATCGTCGTGCTGATTGCGGTAGCCAGCTGCCTTAACTCAGCCATCTATACGGCCTCACGCATGGTTTACTCGCTGAGCAAACGCGGGGACGGACCTCAAGTGCTTCAGAAGACGTCGTCTTCAGGGGTGCCCTATATCGCGGTGCTGGCCAGCACAGCGGTGGGTTTCCTGACCACGGCACTTAATTATTTTGCACCCAACGAAGTCTTCTCCTTCCTCCTGGCCAGCTCAGGCGCCGTTGCCCTGCTGGTGTATCTGGCCATTGCCGTTTCGCAACTGGTACTTCGCAAAAAAATGAACGCTTCGGGACAGCCGATCGCCTTCAAGATGTGGTTTTACCCTTGGCTCAGCTACCTGGTTATTTTCTGCATCTTGAGCATCCTGGTGGTCATGCTGATTTTGCCGGAGCATCGCATGGAAGTTATTGCTACGGGTGCGCTCACACTGTCGATCGTCTGTATGGGGGCCATTTTTAACGCCAGGAAGAGCTCCGTGCAGGAAGCCGGATTGGCGTAAACCTATAAACGCTCGACTCTACATTGACCTGCCACGCCAACGATTAACCGTTCACCTCTTTCCGGCCCGCTTCCCACGATGAGCGGGCCGGTTTTTTTTGCCCCTGCCCTCTTCCGCCTCAATATGCCTATTCGTCGGGCGCTCGGTGTAAGATCCAAAGGCCCGAAAGCATAGTTATCAATCATAAAAACGAGATGATGTTGCCTCTGTCGGCAGCTTGCCGCAGAGCGCGTCACTGACACAGTTGAGGAGCGGTAATGATGGCGAAACTCCACGCGGCGAAACCCGCCGCAGGACGTTCGGCTAATGAACAACGGCCGGTAAAAACCGTAGGCTTTCTGATCATTCCCAACTTCACCACCATCGGCTTCGCCTCCGCGGTGGAAACCCTGCGCATGGCCAACATGGCAGCGCGCCGACCGATGTTCCGCACGGTCATCATCGCAGCCAGCCTGGACCCGGTCACCGCCAGCAACGGCATGCGCATCCTGCCCGACTACGCCATCACCGAAGCCCCCAAGCTCGACATACTGTTCGTTGTCGGATCAAACCCGATCGTCTCCAATCACAGCAGTCGACCGTTGCTCAATTGGCTACGCAAGCTGGCGCATGATCAGGTGCCGCTCGGCGGAATTTGCACGGGCAGCCATTTGTTGGCGCGTGCCGATTTGCTCAAGGGCTATCGCTGCACAATTCACTGGGAAGACATCGAAGCGCTGAAGGAACGTTTCCCGGGCATCATTATTTCCAACCAGCTGTTCGAGCTTGATCGTGATCGCTACACCTGTTCCGGGGGCGTCGCCTCGATGGACATGACCCTGCAGTTGATTGCCCGGGAACCGGGTGGTCGAGACATCGCAGCCCATGCGGCCGAGTTGTTGTTGTGTGATCGGGTCCGTGGCGCGCAAGAGCAGCAGCGTGTGCCATTGCGCCAGAAGCTGGGCACTTCTCAGCCCAAGCTCAGCCAGATGGTGGCAATCATGGAGGCTAATCTCGAGGAGCCGGTGGGCCTGGAGGAGCTGGCTCGGTTGAACGAGGTATCGGTGCGACAACTGGAACGCCTGTTTCACAAACACCTGCAACGTACGCCGAGCCAGTACTACCTGGAGTTGCGCCTTTCACGGGCGCGGCAATTGCTGCTGCGCAGCGAGTCGCAAGTACGTGATATCGCCCTCGCCTGCGGCTTCGTTTCACCGGCGCACTTCTCAAAATGCTACAGCCGTTTCTTTGGTGTATCGCCCATTGGAGAGCGTAAGAAAGTGGCTGCGGTGCATTGATCCAATATTGATGTTGGCTGGACTGGCCTCTTCGCGAGCAAGCCCGCTCCCACAGTTGACCGAGTTGTCCAGGCGGACGCGGTTTAATGTGGGAGCGGGCTTGCTCGCGAAGGCGTCCGTGAGATCGCCGAGTGCTGCTCAGTCCTGCAACGCTTTATGCGCCGTTTCGCGGCTCGCCAGCATGGCAATCAATGCCACCGCCGCTGCCGCCAGCAGGTACCAGGCCGGGGCCATTTTGTTGCCGGTCATTTGAATCAGCCAGGTCGCGATAAACGGCGCGGTGCCGCCGAACACCGCATTGGCGATATTGAAGCTGAACGCAAAACCACTGAAGCGTACGCGGGTGGGGAATATCTCGGCGAGGAAGCACGGCAAGGTACCGTCGTTCATGGCCAGGATGGCGCCAAAGGCTATCTGAATCATCAGAATCACAATCAGCGGCTGATTCTCCAGCAGGCCGAACAGTGGAAATGTCAGCGCCAGAAACAGTACCGAAGCGGTCAGCAACATAGTCTTGCGCCCGAACCGGTCCGACAGTTTGCCCATCAGGAAAATCAACCCGATATAGGTCGCCAGCGACACCGTCGACGCCAGGAACGAATCGCTCTCGCTCATGCCCATTTCGGTGGACAGGTAGGTTGGCATGTAGCTGAGCAACAGGTAAAACGCCACAGCATTCAGGCAGGTCACGCCGATCCCGATCATCACGCTGCGCCGGTGCACGGTCAGCAATTCGCGAACCGGCGCGTGGGTCGCGCACTCCTTGGCTTCCAGTCGTTTTTCCATCTCCAGGAACTTGGGCGTGTCCTGCAAACTCATGCGGATATAGCGCCCCACCAGCCCGAACGGCGCCGCTAACAGAAAGGGTAAGCGCCAGCCCCAGGTGTGCAGGTCCTCAACATTCATCCAAGAATGCAGGCCAGCCACAAACACTGCGCCAAATAACAAGCCGGCTGCCGTGCTCGCCGGGACAATGCTGGTATACAAGCCCCGCTTACCCTCAGGGGCATACTCGGCGAGAAAGGCCGATGCCCCGGCGTATTCACCTGACGCGGAAAAGCCCTGGAACAAGCGAATCAGCAACAACAAGGCGGGCGCCCACAGTCCGATATGGTTGTACGTCGGCAGGATGCCGATGCAGAAGGTCGAAATCGACATAATCAGAATCGACCAGGACAACGCACTGCGTCGCCCGTATTTGTCACCGAAGTGCCCCCAGACCAGTCCCCCCAGCGGGCGGACGATAAAGGACAGCGCGAACACCGCGAATGTCGCCAGCAGTGCGGTCGCCTTATCGGTTTGCGGAAAAAACGTCATTGCGATGACGGTTGCCAGATAGCCATAGGCGGCATAGTCGAACCACTCGACGAAATTGCCCATGAAGCTGGCGCTGGCAGCACGCCGCAGGGCTTTGCGCTCGGACGTCTGTTCGAGTTGCTGTGCCAGGTTCAGGTTCAGGCGTGCGCTTTGGGTGCTCATTGGGCACCTCCGGTGGTAGAGGTGCGTGGAGTGAGATAAGAAGTCGGGACGTTGAACATGACAAAACCCTCTATTGTTTTACTTGGCAGGGTTAAGGGTTTGTAGGAGCTGCCGAAGGCTGCGATCTTTTGATCTTGATCTTAAAATCAAAAGATCGCAGCCTTCGGCAGCTCCTACAGGGGGAGATTTTTCGCCTCATCAATGTAAAGCGCCGCACAGGTGCACTGTGCGGCGCGTCATCATCACTTTTTGATGATGTTGTGTTCCGGGCCATACGGGAATTTGGTGATGTTTTCACCGCCCTGTTCGTTAACGATCAGTATGTCGTGTTCACGATAGCCGCCTGCACCCGGAAGGCCTTCAGGCAGCATGATCATCGGTTCAATGGACACCACCATCCCGGGTTCCAGTACGGTGTCGATGTCTTCGCGCAATTCCAGCCCGGCTTCGCGGCCATAGTAGTGGCTCAGCGTACCGAACGAGTGGCCGTAGCCGAAGGTGCGGTATTGCAGCAGATCGTGTTCCAGGAAGATCTCGTTCAATTGCAGGGCGATATCGCAGCAGCGCATGCCCGGTTTGATCAGTTTCAGACCGGCCTCGTGCACTTTGACGTTAACCTCCCACAAGCGCAGGTGCTCGTCGGAACAGTGATCCAGGAACAAGGTACGTTCCAGCGCGGTGTAGTAACCGGCGATCATCGGGAAGCAATTGAGGCTAAGGATGTCGCCCTTGTTGACCTTGCGCGACGTCACCGGATTATGGGCACCGTCGGTGTTGATCCCGGACTGGAACCAGGTCCAGGTGTCCATCAGTTCGGAGTCCGGGAACGTGCGGGCAATCTCGCGCACCATGGCCTGGGTGGCGTGCAAGGCCACCTCATATTCTGGCACCTGATCACGCAGCGCTTCGACGATGGCGGCACCGCCGATGTCCGCTACACGGGCACCATGACGGATGATCGCGTGTTCTTCGGCGGACTTGATCATGCGCATGCGCATGCAGGGCGCGGCGATATCCACCAGTTCAGCCTGCGGATAGCGGCTGGCGAGTTTGTCGCGGTTAAGCAAATTCAGATGGTCGAACTCGATGCCGATACGCCCGGCCTTGGGCAAGGCTTGCTGGATCGCGACGAAATAGTTATCGCGCTGCCAGTCGGTGTAGACAATGTTTTCAGTGCCGACGGTACGGCGCCATGGCTGGCCGCCATCGATGTTGGCGCTGATGGTCACGGCGCTGTCCTGAGTCACGACCAACGCGTATTGGCGACCGAAGGAGCAGTAGAGGAAATCGCTGTAGTAATTGATGTTGTGATAGGACGTGAACACGGCCGCGTCGATATTGTTCTGCGCCAGGTAAGCCCGCAATTTCGCTTGGCGATTGGCGTATTCCTGAGCCGAGAACGTCGGGTTCACTTTTTCGCCGTTCTTGATCTGGATGGTTTTCGGCATTTGCATGTCATTTATCCTTGTCATTGTTTGAGCTACAGAAGGCGCCAATCTGGCGGGCCGCTGAAGATCATTCGAACAGATGCAAGGTGAGTTTTTTTGCGTGAATCCGACCTGTAGTTGGTCATATCCGCTGTTTGCGAAAGTGCCTCTCAGGGCCAATGTAGGAGCTGCCGCAGGCTGCGATCTTTTGATCCTGTTCTTAAAAAACAAAATCAAAAGATCGCAGCCTGCGGCAGCTCCTACAAGGAATGGGGTGTTACGGGTGACGATCCGACGGTGAGACCGGTACTTTTATTTCAGCATTGATGTTGCCTGACACGCCGCCATCACGGGCGAGTTCGCGCCCACATGCTCGCGAGGATGCGCGCCGAAGTACTGGCGATAGCAGCGAAAGAAATGTTGCAGCGAGACGAATCCGCACTCGCGAGCGACATCCGACAGGGGTTGTTCACCGGCCCGCAACAACTGACGCGCCTGCTGTAGACGCAAGTCCAGATAGTGTCTGGAGGGTGAACACCCCAGACTGCGTTTGAACAACCGCTCCAGATGCCGCCGAGAAATGCCCATGGCCTGGGCCAATTCGTCGATACCCAGCGTTCGGTCCAGGTGCTCATTCATTAATGCCAATGTCGCTTGAAGTTTCGCCGGGGCGTAAGGCATGGGCAGTAGCGGCCGGGCCTGGCGCGCTGCATGTTTTTCCATGCGCAGGATCAGGCCACGGCCATGGGTCCGGGCGAGCAGTTCGTGCATCAACCCTTGAACGGCCTGCGGGCCGACGCAGGTCAGGCGTTGGCGATCGACGCAGAACGGTGCCGCCACCGGCGTCAGCTCGCTGAAGGCCGCAAATGTCATTGAAGGGTCGGGCTCCGGCAGGCTGCAGCGAAAACCCTCCAGGGCGCCCATCTGCGCCAGCAGCCAACCGGCCTTGCCCAAAGCGCCGAGACTGACCGGCTGCATGGCCCAGTAGCGCAGCTGCTGTCGAACGCCAGGATGATCCGAGTCGGTAGGCAGGTTGTCGCCACCACAGAGGATTAACACATCAAGCGTTTGTGCGTGATCCAGTCGTGCAGTCGCCGTGGCGATGCCATTGCTGGCGTACAGTGGCTGGCCTTCCAGGCTGAGAATTTGCCACTGGCAAACACTGCGCCCCGCCAACTGATTGGCGAGGCGCAAGGGCTCCAGCGCATTGGCCAGGGCAAACAAATCGAAGGCTTCCATCAACCAGAAGCCAATGCGCAACACCGGCGGTTGTGGCCGGCCAGATTCAGTCAGTTGCAGCATGTCGCGCATCGCGCAGGGTGCCCGACTCCACGCTTGAACAGGTCAAAACCACTGATAGCCATCGTTGATCTCCGCGCCGCTTCAAAGTTGTCGGGAACTCGTCCGATTGTCGGCGTCAGGGATCATCAAGGCGTGTCAGATATCGACTCCTGATTGTTCGCCACTGCCGATGGCGAGCGGGAGGTGTTGCGTGAGGCGTGGTGCCAACTGCAGACAAAACTACCCCAGTTGAGCCTGAATCTTTTCCACCACGCTGCGCATCGCTGGCAAGTAGCGGCGAGCGGCTTCCTCAACAGGCATCGCCTTGGCGATGTAAACCAGGTTAAGGCAACCCATCAAACGTGCCTCATGGGTGATCGGAATCGCAATGGCGGCGATCTTGCGTTCCTCTCCCCAATGCGAATTATTTTCGCCATAACCCTTGCTGAGCGTGTGCTCCACCAACCGTTCGACAAATCGGTGATCCGCGGCAAACGTCGATTGTTCGTCTTCGCGACTGATCATCAGCTCAATCAGCTCCTCTCGCTCCGCAGGTGGGCAAAACGCAAAATACGCGCGCCCGGTCGCGGTCATGAGCAACGGCAGACGCCGGCCGACCATGGAGCGGTGAAACGACAGCCGGCTGAAACGATGAGTGGTCTCGCGAATAACCATGGCATCACCGTCCAGTGTGCACAGGTCGGTCGGCCAAACGACCTGCTGCAATAACTCACCGAGCAAGGGTGCGGCGATGGAGGAGATCCATTGTTCATCGCGAAAGCCTTCGCTGAGTTCGCGCACTTTCAACGTCAGCCGATAACTGTCATCCGACTCGCTACGCCGTACATAGCCCTCAGCCTGCAAGGTCTCCAGCAACCGTCGAACCGTGGTGCGGTGCAATCCGCTCTGCTCGGCCAGTTGCGCGGTGCTGGCCCCGCCATCAAAGCGGTTCAAACCATTGATCAGTGCCAGACCGCGCATCAGACCGCGCACGGCTTTGTATTCGGTCTCGCTCATGGACAGATCCTTTATTGTTGAAAATCAATCATGTGCACTCAGTGCACATTAACAAGGGTTGTCGTTGTCGACCAGTCCCGTGATTTCCATACTGCGCCCAACAAGAAATCCAAAAGCGCTGTACGGAGATACCCATGAGTTCTGCACCCACGCCTGCCACATTGGACCTGACCACCGACGTTGCCATCGTCGGCGCCGGCCCTGTCGGTTTGATGATTGCCAATTACCTGGGCCAATGTGGTGTAAACGTCACCTTGGTGGAAAAGCTCGACAGCCTGATCGACTACCCCCGCGCCATCGGTCTGGACGACGAGAGCCTGCGTACTTTCCAGGCTGTCGGTCTGGCCGACGCCGTGCTGCCGCACACCACACCCTGGCACGCCATGCGTTTCCTGACGCCCAAGGGTCGCTGCTTTGCCGACATACAGCCCAAGACCGATGAGTTCGGCTGGTCGCGACGCAATGCCTTCATCCAGCCCTTGGCCGACCGCGTACTGTTCGAAGGCTTGCAGCGTTTTGACAACGTCAACGTACTGTTCGGCCGTGAGCTCGAAGGCTTCGAACAAAGCGACAGCGCGGTGGTGCTCAACCTCAAGGATCAGAACGGCCGCGGCGAGCGCCTGCATGCCCGGTACTTGATCGGCTGCGACGGTGGCAACAGTCTGGTGCGGCGCAGCCTGAACATCAGTTTCGAAGGCAAGACCGCACCTAATCAGTGGATCGTCGTCGACATTGCCAACGACCCGCTGAGCACGCCCCATGTTTACCTGTGCTGCGACCCGGTGCGCCCTTACGTTTCAGCCGCCCTGCCCCACGGCGTGCGCCGTTTCGAATTCATGGTCATGCCCGGCGAGACCGAAACCGAGCTGAGCAAGCCCGAAAACATGCGCAAGCTGTTGGCCAAGGTGCTGCCGAATCCGGATCGCATCGAACTGATCCGCAGCCGTGTCTACACCCATAATGCCCGCTTGGCCGGCAAGTTCCGTGAAGGTCGGGTGCTGCTGGCCGGCGATGCCGCGCACATCATGCCGGTCTGGCAGGGCCAGGGTTACAACAGCGGCATGCGCGACGCCTCCAACCTGGCCTGGAAACTGTCGCTGGTGATCAAAGGCCTGGCCGCCGACAGCCTGCTCGACAGCTACGAACAGGAACGCCGTGACCACGCGAAGGCGATGATTGACCTGTCTGTGTTGGCCGGTCACGTGTTGGCACCGCCAAAACGCTGGCAAGGCACCTTGCGTGATGGCCTGTCGTGGCTGCTCAACTATGTACCACCCATCAAACGCTATTTCGTGGAAATGCGCTTCAAGCCGATGCCGCAATACGGTCAGGGCGCCTTGATCGTACCCAGGGAAAAAGGCTCACCCGTGGGCAAGATGTTCATTCAGCCGCGGGTACTGACCGAAGCTGGCGACACCGTGTTGCTGGATGAGGTGATCGGCGAGCGCTTCGCGATTATCGCCTGGGGCTGCGACCCGACCTGGGGCCTGACAGCGGCACAAATCGAGCAATGGCAAACACTGGGCACACGCTTTATCCAGGTACTGCCAGACGTTCAGCTCAAAGCCGCCAGTGACGTCAGCCAGGGTGTGATCCGCGTCGGCGACAGCACCGGCCGTCTCAAGGAATGGTTCGCCCGTGGTTCGGCGTCCATCGCCCTGGTGCGCCCGGACCGCTTCCTCGCCGGCCTGGCCATTCCGCAAACCGTCGGCCAGGCCTGTGACGAATTGGCTCGGGCAATCAATGCATTGCCGCAACCTGCCGTGACGATCATTGCCAGCAAGGTGGCCTGACATGAGCGCTTATTTGCACTGCTTGTCTCACACGCCGCTGGTGGGCTACGTCGACCCGACACCTGAAGTGTTGGCCGAGGTCGACGACATGATCGCCGCGGCCCGTGAGCGCATCGCCCGCTTCGAGCCGGAGCTGATCGTGCTCTTCGGCCCTGACCACTACAACGGCTTTTTCTATGACGTGATGCCGGCCTTCTGTATCGGCATGGCGGCTCACGCCATCGGCGATTTCGACACCGCCGCCGGCCCCTTGGACGTGCCCAAAGCACTGGCCGAATCCTGCGCTCAAGCTGTCCTGGATGCCGGTGTCGACGCTGCCGTTTCCTATCGCATGCAGGTTGACCACGCGTTCGCCCAGCCGCTGGAGTTGTTGCTTGGCGGCTTGCAAGGCTGCCCGGTGATTCCGGTGTTCATCAATTCGGTCGCCGTGCCATTGCCCGGCTTCAAGCGTGCTCGCTTGCTCGGTGACGCGATTGGCCAGTGGGCGCAATCGCTGAACAAGCGGGTACTGTTCCTGGCTTCCGGTGGCTTGTCCCACCAACCCCCCGTACCGGAACTGGCCAAGGTCGATTCACGCATGGCCGATCGCCTGATGGGCAGCGGTCGCCAGTTACCCGCCGATGAGCGACAGGCGCGCCAGCAACGCGTCATCCAGGCTGCTCGGGATTTCGTTGAAGACCAACACAGTCTGCACCCGCTCAATCCCGCCTGGGATCAGCAGTTTCTCGACACCCTCGAACAGGGCCGCCTGAGCGACCTCGATGCCTTGGGCAATGACGAGCTATCGGCACTGGCCGGCAAATCCACTCACGAAGTGAAAACCTGGGTCGCCGCGTTCGCGGCCCTTTCCGCCTTCGGCCCTTATCAGACCGAAGGGCGCTACTACCGTCCGATTCCCGAATGGATTGCAGGCTTCGCCGCCCTTGGCGCCCAGCCGCTGAACAACAACCACTGAATCCGAGGAACACTGCCATGACTGCCACTGCGCCAGCTTTCACCGAAGCCTCTACCAGCCGTTTTGTCGACATCAGCGAAGGCGAGTTGAAGCTGCGACTGCATTACAACGACGTGGGTCAGGGAGCCGAAACCGTGGTCATGCTCCACGGTTCCGGACCCGGTGCCAGCGGTTGGGCCAACTTCCATCGCAACATCGAACCGTTGGTGGCCGCCGGTTACCGAGTGATCCTGATGGATTGCCCGGGCTGGAGCAAAAGTGACCCGATCGTTTGCGACAGCTCGCGTTCAGACCTCAACGCCCGTGCCCTCAAGGGGCTGGTTGATGCATTGGATCTGGACCGCGTACACATCATCGGCAACTCCATGGGCGGCCACAGTACCGTAGCCTTCGCCCTCGCCTACCCTCAGCGCATCGGCAAACTGGTACTGATGGGCGGCGGCACCGGCGGCCCAAGCGCCTTCGTGCCACAACCCACCGAAGGCATCAAGCTGATCGGCGCGCTGTACCGCGAACCGACCATTGAAAACCTGAAGAAGATGATGAACGTCTTCGTCTTCGACGCCAGCAGTCTGACCGAAGAGTTATTCCAGACACGCCTGGACAACATTCTTGCGCGCCGCGATCACCTGGAAAACTTCGTCAAAAGCAGCACCCTCAATCCCAAGCAGTTCCCGGATTTCAGCCACCGCTTGCACGAAATCAAGGCCCGGACCCTCCTCGTCTGGGGCCGCGAGGACCGCTTCGTGCCCATGGACACTGGCTTGCGCCTGCTGGCCGGCCTGCCCGACGCACAACTGCACGTATTCAACCGCTGCGGCCACTGGGCCCAGTGGGAACACGCCGAGACGTTCAACCGTATGGTCCTGGATTTCCTGACCCACTGATCACCGAGGCTGACATGACCCCTATTCAAGACACGCTGGAACAGCTCGCCGCGAATCTGCGCCGGGCCGAAGCCCACGGTGAGGCCATCGCCCCGCTGCGCGAACAGATCGGCGAAGACAACGCCGAGGCCGCTTACACCATTCAGCGCCTCAACGTCGCCCACGGTGTGGCCAGCGGCCGTCGCGTGGTTGGCCGCAAGATCGGCCTGACCAATCCCAAGGTCCAGGCGCAATTGGGCGTCGACCAACCGGACTTCGGCACCCTGTTCGCCGACATGTGCTACGGCGATAACGAAACCGTGCCGGTGGGCCGCGTGCTGCAACCGAAGATCGAAGCCGAAATTGCGCTGATTCTGGAGCGTGATCTACCGCGAGCCGACACCACGTTTGCCGACGTCATGGCGGCTACCGGTTGGGTCGTGCCGGCGCTGGAAATCGTCGGCAGTCGGGTGCAGGCCTGGAACATTCGCTTCGTCGATACCGTGGCGGACAACGCCTCCAGCGGCTGCTTCGTGCTCGGTGGCCCGGCCCGTCGTCTTGATGGCCTGGACCTGCGTCAGGCCAGCATGCGCATGACCCGCAACGGTGAAGACGTGTCCAGCGGCAGCGGTGCCGAATGCCTCGGCCATCCCCTCAATGCGGCGGTATGGCTGGCGCGCACCATGGCCCGCCTGGGTGATCCGCTACGAGCGGGCGACATCATTCTGACCGGGGCACTCGGGCCGATGGTGGCGGTCGCCGCCGGTGATCGGTTCGAGGCCGAGATCGAAGGCATTGGTCGGGTTGGTATTGGGTTCACCGCCGAGTGATCGGCGACTTGCGTGCAAACGAGGCAATCACAATGAACAAAAAACTCAAAGTCGCCATCGTCGGTTCCGGCAACATCGGCACCGACCTGATGATCAAGATCCTGCGTAACGCCAAACACCTGGAAATCGCGGTCATGGTCGGCATTGACCCGGCCTCCGACGGCTTGGCCCGGGCCCTGCGCATGGGCGTGGCCACCACCCATGAAGGCGTCGAAGGCCTGACCCGTATGGAGGTGTTCAAGGACATCGACTTCGTGTTCGACGCCACCTCGGCCGGTGCCCATGTGAAGAACGATGCGTTCCTGCGCTCGATCAAACCTGGCATTCGCCTGATCGACCTGACCCCGGCCGCCATCGGTCCGTATTGCGTACCGGTGGTTAACCTCGAGCAGAACCTCGGCCAACTCAACGTCAACATGGTCACCTGCGGTGGCCAGGCGACGATCCCGATGGTCGCCGCCGTCTCGCGCGTGGCCAAGGTGCACTACGCCGAAATCGTTGCCTCGATTGCCAGCAAATCGGCCGGTCCCGGCACCCGTGCCAACATCGACGAGTTCACCGAAACCACCTCCAAAGCCATCGAGGTGATCGGCGGTGCCGCCAAGGGCAAGGCGATCATCGTGATGAACCCGGCCGAGCCGCCGCTGATGATGCGCGACACCGTGTTCGTGTTGTCCGAAGCGGCCGACCAGGCTGAGGTCGAGGCCTCGATTGTCGAGATGGCCGCCGCCGTGCAGGCCTATGTGCCGGGCTATCGCCTGAAGCAAAAAGTCCAGTTCGACGTCATCCCGGAGGACGCGCCGCTGAACATTCCCGGCCTCGGCAAATTCTCCGGGCTCAAGACCTCGGTGTTCCTCGAAGTCGAAGGCGCCGCCCATTACCTGCCGGCCTACGCCGGTAATCTCGACATCATGACCTCCGCTGCCTTGGCCACCGCCGAGCGCATGGCGCAGTCGATGCTGAACGCCTGAGGAAACCGACATGAACGGTAAGAAAATCTATATCTCCGACGTCACCCTGCGCGATGGCAGCCATGCCGTTCGCCATCAGTATTCGCTGCAAAACGTGCAGGACATTGCCCGCGCCCTGGACAAGGCCAAGGTCGACTCGATCGAAGTCGCCCATGGCGATGGTCTGCAAGGTTCGAGCTTCAACTACGGCTTCGCGGCGCACACCGATCTGGAGTGGATCGAAGCGGCGGCCGATGTCATCAACCACGCCAAAATCACCACCCTGTTGTTGCCCGGCATCGGCACGGTGCATGACCTGAAAGCGGCCTACAACGCCGGTGCCCGCGTGGTGCGCATCGCCACCCATTGCACCGAAGCCGACGTGTCGAAACAGCACATCGAGTATGCCCGCGAGCTGGGCATGGACACCGTCGGTTTCCTGATGATGAGCCATATGATCCCGGCCGAGCAGTTGGCCGCTCAGGCCAAGCTGATGGAAAGCTACGGCGCGACCTGCGTGTACATGGCCGACTCCGGTGGCGCGATGAACATGCAGGACGTGCGCGACCGTTTCCGCGCTTTCAAAGCGGTGCTCAAGCCGGAAACCGAAACCGGCATGCACGCGCACCACAACCTCAGTTTGGGCGTGGCCAACTCGATCACCGCCGTCGAGGAGGGCTGCGACCGCATCGACGCCAGCCTGGCTGGCATGGGCGCGGGGGCCGGTAACGCGCCGCTGGAAGTGTTCATCGCCGCCGCCGAACGTCTGGGCTGGAACCACGGCACCGACCTCTACACCCTGATGGATGCCGCCGATGACATCGTCCGCCCGTTGCAGGACCGTCCGGTGCGGGTCGATCGCGAGACCCTGGCGCTGGGGTATGCCGGCGTCTACTCGAGCTTCCTGCGTCACGCCGAAATCGCTGCGGCCAAGTACGGCCTCAAGACCCTCGACATCCTCGTCGAACTGGGCAAACGGCGCATGGTCGGCGGTCAGGAAGACATGATCGTCGATGTCGCGCTGGACCTGCTCAAGCATTAACACCACACAACCTGTGGGAGCGAGCCTGCTCGCGAATGGTTATGACCTTCAACCGATGCGTTGACTGACCCACCGCCATCGCGAGCAGGCTCGCTCCCACAGGGTTGGCATTCTGGCTGACATAACAACAATAAAACGGGTACTGCCCATGACAACGTTCAACCTGACAACACCGCTGCACATGACGCGGACCATCGCTCTGTGTTTCCTCGTCGCCCTGATGGAAGGCCTCGACCTGCAGGCCTCCGGAATTGCCGCCCAAGGCATGGCGGCCGCTTTCGAGCTGGATAAGTTACACATGGGCTGGGTGTTCAGCGCCGGGATTTTCGGCCTGTTGCCCGGTGCTTTCCTGGGCGGCCTGCTGGCTGACCGCATCGGGCGCAAACGTGTACTAATGGCGTCGGTGGCGCTGTTCGGGCTGTTCTCGCTGATCACGACCATGGCCTGGGATTTCAACAGCTTGCTGGTTGCCCGTTGCCTGACGGGTGTGGGTTTGGGCGCCGCCCTGCCCAACCTGATCGCCCTGACCAGTGAAGTGGCGGGCCCACGTCTGCGTGGCATGGCCGTGAGCCTGATGTATTGCGGGGTGCCGCTGGGTGCCGCGGTGGCGGCCAGTATCGGCATTGCACAATTGGCCGGCGGCTGGCAGGTGGTGTTCTACGTGGGCGGCCTGGTTCCACTGTTGATCATGCCTCTGCTGGGGCTTTATCTGCCGGAGTCGGCGCAGTTTCGCAGCGTCCAGGGCGTCGCCCCCATCGGCGTGGTCAAGGGCTTGTTCCGCGAGGGCGCGGCGCTGCCGACCGCTATGATCTGGGTGAGTTACTTCTTTACGCTCATGGTCGTGTACATCCTGATCAACTGGCTGCCGAGCCTGTTGGTCGGCCAGGGTTTCAGCGGCCGTCAGGCCAGCTGGGTGATGTTTGCCCTGCAACTTGGCGCTGCGACCGGGACCTTGCTGCTGGGCTGGGTGATGGACCGACTGCCGGCCTGGGCCCTGTCGGCACTGATCTATGTCGGCATTCTCGCTTCGCTGACCGCTCTGGGCATGTCCAGCCAATTGGAGAGCATGCTGGTGGCCGGTTTCGTCGCCGGTTTTTTCGCCACCGGCGGGCAGTGCGTGCTGTATGCCTTGGCACCGCATTTCTATCGACCAGCGGTACGCGCCACGGGCGTGGGCAGTGCGGTCGCCATTGGTCGGCTGGGCGCGATGAGTGGCCCGCTGGTGGCCGGCAAAATGCTCGCGTTGGGCACCGGTACGACCGGCGTGATGATGGCCTCGGCACCGGGGATAGTCATCGCGGCACTGGCGATGTTTTACCTGTCGGTTCGACGCAACGGCTCCAGCCCCGACTGACACCCCATCCGTAAAACCCCGCGCCGCGAAGGCGCGGGTATATCCCTACAACAATAAAAGTGAACACTGCCATGCTCAGGACTTCTCTTGGGGCGCTCAGCGCCTGCACCTGCGTTTTTTTCCTTGGTCAGGCTTGCGCCAGCGGCTTTGTCGATGACAGCCACGCCGATCTGACGATGCGCAACTATTACTTCGACCGCAACTACGTGAACACCACGCCCCAGGCGGCTGCCCGTGAGTGGGCGCAAGGCTTCATCCTCAACCTGCGCTCGGGTTACACCGATGGACCTGTGGGGTTCGGCCTGGATGCTCAGGGTTTACTGGGCGTACGCCTGGATTCTTCGCCTGATCGCACGGGAACCGGCCTGCTGCCATCCAACCCAATCACCCACGAACCGGCCAGTGAATATTCAGAGCTGGGCCTGACCGCCAAGGTCAGGGCCTCGAAAAGCGAGTTGCAACTGGGCACCATCAGCACGGTCCTGCCAGTCGCCTTCGCCAGCCCTACCCGCTTGCTGCCACAGACCTTCCGCGGCGCTTACCTCAAGTCCCAGGAAATCGACAACCTGACCCTGCACCTCGGCTGGCTGGATCGCATCAACCTGCGCGACTCCACCGACTACCAGAAAATGTCGGTGGGCTCACCCAACGGACGCTTCAATGGCGCCGCCGAGTCGGACCGCTTTTCCTTCCTTGGCGGCGACTATGCCTGGTCGCCACAATTGACGTTGAAGTACTACCACGCAGAACTTGCTGACCTGTACCGCAAGGACTTCTACGGCTTTATCGACAATCGTCCGATGGGGCCCGGCAGCCTGAAAAGCGACTTTCGTCTGTTCGTCACCGGTGAAGACGGCGCCGCCAAGGCCGGCCCGGTGGACAACCGCAATGCGGCCCTGATGCTGACGTACGCCTTGGGGGCCCACAAATTCGGTGCCGGCTACATGCAACTGACCGGCAAGACCGCCATGCCCTATCTGTTCGGCACCGAGCCACTGGTGATCACCGAAGGCACGCTGAGCTCGGAGTTTCTCAACCCCAAGGAGCGCAGTTGGCAGGTGCGGTATGACTACAATTTCGTGGCCATGGGCTTGCCGGGACTCAATGGCATGCTGCGCTACGTGAGCGGCGACAATATCGAGTTGCCCAAGCTGGGGGGCTCCAACCTGACAGAAAGTGAAAAAGATATCGAGCTGTCGTACGTACTGCAGGGCACGCCCCTGAAGGGCCTGGCTCTGCGCGTACGCAACGCCTGGTACCGCAACGACTTCACCGCCCAGGCCAGCCATCGGGATGATAATGAGCTGCGGGTGAATGTCGATTACACATGGAAGCTTTGGTGAGTTTCACCCTTCTGTGAGTGGACCCAGGATGGTAAAAGACAGGGCGAAGTCTTCTGTTTAAAACGCCTGGAAAAGGATCACATTGGTGAAGCCTCCCGCCACGCCAGATTCAAGTGTCGCCACCGAGGCGGGTCTCAGCGTGCAAACCCGCTTGATCGCGCTGGTTGTCGCGGTGACCTTTTTTATGGAAAACCTCGACGCGACGGTCATCGCGACGGCCCTGCCAACCATGGCAACGGCATTCGGGATTACGCCAGTCGACATGAACGTGGGGATCACTGCCTACATTCTCGCGGTGGCGATCTTCATTCCACTTTCAAGCTGGATCGCCGACCGGTTTGGCGCACGGCGGGTGTTCGCCGGGGCAATCGTGGTCTTTACCCTCGCCTCTCTTTTATGCGGGCTCAGCCAAAACCTTGAAATGTTCGTTTTGGCTCGCGTGCTACAGGGCATTGGCGGCGCGCTGATGGTGCCGGTGGGACGCCTGGCGGTTCTTCGCAACACCGACAAAAAAGACCTGGTGAACATGATTGCGGTGATTACCTGGCCCGGCCTGGTAGCCCCTATCCTCGGGCCGTTAGTGGGCGGCCTGATCGTTACCCATACGTCATGGCCATGGATTTTTTACGTCAACTTGCCACTCGGTGTCTTGGCGTTGATTGCCGCGCTTTGGCTTGTACCCGAAGGCCGTGAAGAAAACGTACGCACATTTGACGGGAAAGGATTCGCCTTGCTGGCGGGCGCCTGCGCCTCCCTTCTGGGCGGTCTGGAATGGTTGGGCAGCCAGGACGGCAACGCGATGTTTTTGGGGTTTGGACTGGTGATTGCGGGTGTGATCCTTGCCGTGTGGGCGGTGCATCACTGTCGGCATCACGCCAGCCCGCTGTTGCCCCTCGGCACCGTGTCGATCAACACCTTTCGGGTCAGCATCTTTGGCGGATCGCTCTTTCGCCTGGCAATCAGCGCCTTGCCGTTTTTGCTCCCGCTGTTGTTCCAGGTCGGGTTCGGGTTGTCCCCCGTCGACGCCGGCCTCCTGGTGTTAGCGGTCTTCGCCGGCAACCTCGCCATGAAGCCGTTTACGACGGCAATCATGCAGCGCTATGGCTTTCGCAACGTCCTGCTCGTCAATGGCGTCATCGGTGTGGTTTCGATCGTGGCCTGCGCGTTCTTCACCCCACAGACCCCCTTCGCATTGATCGCCGCCGTGCTATTCGCCGGCGGACTATCGCGATCCATGCAATTCACTTGCTACAACTCCATCGGCTTTGCCGACGTCCCCAAGGAGCGTATGAGCGAGGCTTCGGCACTGTTCAGTATGTTTTTCCAACTGGCCATGGGGATGGGAGTGACCGTCGCCGCACTGCTGCTGCGCGCCTCCATGTCCATGCAAAACCACGACCTGCAGGCCCAGATCGCCGACTTTCGAGTGGCCTTTCTCGGCGTTGCGCTGGTGGGGTTGCTTGCACTGATTGATGTGCTCAGGTTACCCAGGCATGCGGGGGAAAGTGTCTTGAAGCGCCCTTGATGAGGCCTTCTTCACACGGGAGAGATCGTGGCAAGCGCACCAATCAAAATGGTTAACAACAGAAATCCACCGAGAAAAATAGCCATCTTGCCCATTGGGGCCTCCTAACGTATGAGTGTGCCGTGCAGCCGCGACCGAACGGCGGATCGTGCCGTCATTGTGAGCCGGGGGCTGGGTGCATTACAGATGCAGAAGGTGACGGAAAATACGGATCAGCGTGAAAACCACGCCGTTATGCCCACTGATACTGACTTGACCACAATCCGGACAGCCCGCCTCGCTGCCGCTCACTCAATGCTTGCACTCCGACAACACCACTTGGCAAGTATTAGGCGTACCACCGGATCGGCCGGCATAGCGTATGCAATTATCCAGGGACTTTTGGCGAGCCATGCTCAAGGTGGAACCCCAAGCCAGGCCGCCCTCGCCTGCAGTGGGTAGCGCTTTTGCATAGCAGCTTGAGCCTACGCTCGAGGCCGAATAGCGAGCCGTGGCAGGTTTGCCTGCACACCCCGCTGTCAGCGCCAAGTTAATGGCGAGCAGGGAAAGCAGGACCCAGGACAAGCATTGGCGCGTTGTTTTTCCGGCCATCCCATTTCCCCTTCATCAAGAGGCTAGCGGCGTGTTTGTAGCCCGCACTATTTAGATTAGACGGTGTTGCGCCTGCCACCGGGTCGGTTTAGCGGACCTTGCGCATTCGGGTGCGTTTTCCAGGGGCGGGTCGACATCGCCGTGGCTACTTCACCGCGCTTCCTTGCTTGATATCTCCACAAAAAATATCGACGTTGCCACTGTCCGGTGCACTTCGCACAACAATGGAGTACTCACCGGAGAGCAGAACGGGCAGTTCGACCGGTGCGCTTCGTGAAAAAGCCCAGCCGCGTACGGGCTGGCGTTCGGTGTTGACCTGATCATTCATTGCGAAGGCGACTGGCCCAGGTTGCTGGCAGCTGCCTTTATTGATGAAGGAGTAGAGGCGCAACGGCAGAGAGGCGCCGCTTGGAACACCACTGATGAAGAAACTGAGCCCGGTTTTTTTGTCCCAGCTTGTCAACGTTACATTGCCGATCTGACCAGTGTTCTGCCGGGTGGCAACCAGAGTAACGGACACTCCATGGTCTGATGACGTGGTACAGCCGAAGAGGCTTGCAGTGATCATCAGGACTGCAAGTGAGTGTCTGAGCTTCATTGCGAACCTCCTTCACGAATGGGTGAACGCGTGCTGAAACGTCTTTGATCGAGCGACTCGCCATCGCCTCCCGCCCAACCAGCGGAGTTGAGGGTGCCGCTATGACCTCTGGGCTTTTGACGTCCGAAACAGTCTAGTTCATGGGCGGTAACCCTGGGTGCTACCTGGATTGAGGGTCGCATGCCCCCCCAAATGTCCCTTGCAAAGTCTCTACCTAGCACCTTTAATCGATACAGAATATCTGAGCGCCACCTCATCAAATAGGTCTTCCACATAAGGTTTAAACACGCTTATTGAAGTTCCGCCTTGTTCTCTTCCTGATCTACCCAGCCAGAGAGCTCAATGGATGATGATGAAATGAAAGAGAGTTTGTTGGCCGCTATCCGAAAACTGATATCGCCTTCAATACGTTATGAGATAAGAAACACTGCAACCTGGTGGCGAGACATCCTTGGACGCGCGTGTTTCTGGCGCTGGGAAATTGCCAGATTCAAATTGCAGAAAGAAAGTCCTTACGAAATCCTCTATATCGGAAGGAAAAAGCAGCGGGCGATGGCCAAGCTGCTCATAGGGGGCAAGTCGCCAGGGGATTCCCCCATGGTCGACGGCGAACCGGAACCTGCAGCGTCGAATCATGTGGTAGTGGTCAGTGAAGCGCCGAGCTCAGGGGCCTTGTCTGTCCCCCTCTATCTGAGCGCCGTCGTACCGCTGGGGCGATCCATCGAGGATATCACCGCAAAATACGATAGCGAATTGCGTCGAAGTATTCGCAAGAACCGACCGCACTACCGAATGCGTCAGGCCCTGCTGGATGAAGAAATTGAAAAGGCAGACAGGGAAATGCTTCGCCCTTATGCCTCGGCAAGGCAAGGCATCCACGCTGCGCAACTTGCCACGCAGGAGATTTTGAGGATAGCCAAGACTGTTGGCCGGCTTGACCTGATAATGCTCGGTGACGAGGTTGTTGCCTGCCACCTTGGCTGTGTCATAACACGGGGCGGAAAACGCTACTGGAGCACAGTACGTTTCGGCTATTGCGAGGCGGTTTTTTCAGATGCCAAGCGGCTGCGCGAAGTCAACTCGATTACCACTTTCATGGCCCTTGAATGGGCAATAGATAACGGCTTCGATTATTACGACATCGGTCTTTGCCTGGCACGGCCGGATGACGGCCTTCTGAAATGGAAAAGAAGGCGCGGCGGTGATATTGATTCCTTGGGAAACCACGCTTATATGTTTGTCCGGCTGCCCAAGACAGATATAGCCAAATTCCTCTGGGGCACGCCGCTGTTCGCTGTCGAAGGAAAAAAATTGACCCTGCACCTTGGCTTACCGGACGGGCCAAGCGATGAGGAAGTCGCCACCCGTTATCACGAAATGGTATTTGGCGGATTGCACAAAATTTATCTCTATTGCGCCAAGAGCTCGGGCGAACAATTTCTTGAAACCTTGCGCAGTCGCTACGCCAATTTGCAAACCCTGCCCATTGTGGAAAGGATTCCATCCAGCTGAGCAATTTCCAGGATTGAATTAGATACAGCTCATCACGCCTGACGATTGACCCTATCCCGCTGGGAGGACTCTTTATGGAAAGCGATGTCTCCGAAATAAGCACGTCGACCGCGAGCAATCGAAAAAAATGGACCCTGGCCGCCTACAAATATATTGCAAGAAAAAGACTCGCACGAAAGGCGGAGATCGACTTAAAAAGCGTCGCATTGAAAAGCTGGGATATTGCTCCGGGCGAGACATCGCATGCTCCGTCGGCGTTCTTCCTGCCCAATCAAATGGAACGCGTGACAGGATGGGAAGCGAAGCGCTTTTATCCCTTCGAGCACCCCGCTCGCACAATGAATGGGCTGGGCAGCGTCGAACAAGGCCCGACACGTGGCTACTTGATCAAGGATGTCTGGCTTATCGATGGCGCGCTCTACAAGGACAATGCCAGTCTCTGGGTGTCCCTCAAGCCGAGTATGTTTCCACGAATTTCCGTGGAACACGAGTTCGAGCGTGCAGCCGTCTACTGCACGCAAAATGGCAATACATGGTTCGGCACCTGGTTGATGGAAGACTGCGTGACCTATCCATTGGCATGCAACGAAGGCGTCCCCGTGACTACCGCGCCATCCACCCGATTTCCACTCTTTCCCCAAGGCCCCGCCTATGAGGACTGGCTGGGTATGAAACCGGTCCGCTCGCACAGCGCGTTTTTTCGTGAGCTGGTGATTTTCGACGATATGAGCAACAACCGAAGCCGGTATTCACGTTTCCGTGCCATGGGTGAAAAGCTACTGTCGCACGTGAGCCATGACGCTCACCCTGGCGTGTTCATTCTGCGGGGTAGCGGCGGTGAAGTGCGCTTTATGCGCAATGAACTTGAGCTCGCGGAACATCTGCGTAAGAGCCGGGGATTTCGCATCATCGACCCTTCAAAATCCGATGTCCCGACCATAGTGGCGACCTGTGCCGGAGCGCGGACCGTGGTAGGGGTCGAAGGAAGCCAGCTCGTACACGGTATCAATGTACTTCAGCCGGGTGGTTCGCTGCTGGCACTGCAGCCACCGAACCGTTTCGTCAGCTACTACAAGTACCTGACGGATCGCGACCACCAGAATTTTGGCTTTGTGGTCGGAACACCAGAGGGCGATGGCTTCAAAATCGACGTTGAAGAAGTTGAGCGCACACTGGACCTGTTCCCTTCATGACGGCGGCCTGGGGAATGTCTGAAAATGACTTCCAAAACCTGCTGCCCCCTCCCCCAAAAAACCCGCTGACCGTTACCGGTTCAGCGGGTTTTTACTGCGCATCCCGTCGATGCAACGCCCACTGCGCCAAATGGCAATCCGCAATGACGCTGTTAGTACAGCGGGGAAAGTTTCGACATAAAGTCCATCTCCAGCTCACCTTCATAAGTTTCAGCACCAACCTTCAATGCTTCCGCCACACGCGCTTGCGCCACATCGTGAGCGACACTTAAATCTGACTCATGAGCTTCAACCAGCAGTCCCTCTGCCAAGGAGCCAAATGCTCCAACATCCACGGCCGCCTTGGTATGAGCGATGGCATGCGCAGGGAATGAGGCGATACGGTGAGCCAGTTCCTCGACGAAAGGTGTCAACTCCTCCGCCGGCAATGCTCGATTGATAAAGCCATAACGTTCCGCCTGTTCCGCCGAAAAATCGTTACAACCCAAAAGCACCTCTAAGGCGCGCGCCCTCCCGACGAGCCGTGGCAATCTTTGCGTACTGCCACCGCCCGGAACAAGCCCAACCGCGACCTCTGGCTGGGAGAAAACCGCTTTGCCTAGGGCAGCAAAGCACATGTCCATAGCCAGTGCAATTTCACACCCTCCTCCCCGAGCCCGTCCTTCGATTTTTGCAATGGTTACCTTAGGCATGTTCTTGAACCGTTCACCGATCATCTGTGTAAGGCGAAAACTGCGGGAATGGGAAACAGTTTTGGGAGCGGCTCCGACCCTCCCCAATCCAGAGTGAGCTATAAAAAATTCAGGAAGTTCGCTCTGCAGGACCACGACTCGGATGCTCTCATCGACCTCGAGCTCTTTACCAAGATTGTCGAATTCCAGCGACAGTACTTCATCAAGAAGATTTATCGGCGGGTGATTGATGCTGACGAATGCAACTCCAGAATCAAACCTAAACCGGAAACACTTGTAGTCAGAATATCGCATGATACTGCCTCCATTTCGGTGATCGTTTCGGTAAACCATTTCTGCTTGGTTTATGTTCTGGTTCTTGTTCTCGTGACCTTACGCAGGGTATGTTGACTCGCTAGTTTCGAAATCAATGCCAAAAACCGTCCGATGCAAAACTCTCGTGGCAACACAGGCGATACAGAAATTGTCTGTGCACTCGCCAGCGTAAAAATGGTGACCGGTTCCGCCACAGGCCGCAGAACACCCAACATGAGGACGTCAAACGCGCTGGGTTCAATTATTCATCTACGATAGGGTTCACCAAACTCCCGAGACCTTCCGAAGTTACAACACAAGTGTCACCTGGTTTCATCCACAGCGGCGGTGTACGCGCCATACCGATGCCGGAGGGGGTACCTGAAACAATCAGGTCTCCGGGGGCCAGTGTCATCACTTCGCTGACAGTTTCGATGAGCGTCGCCACATCAAAAACCATGTCGTTGGTATTGCCTTCCTGAACGACTTGGCCATTCAGCAGCGTTTGCAGTTTCAGCCCCTTCACACCCTCACGCAGTTCATCTGCCGTCACGATGTAAGGACCAAATGAGCCGGTACCGTCGAAGTTCTTGCCCATAGTCCATTGGGGCGTACGCATCTGATAGTCGCGCAGGGTCGCATCGTTGAACAAAGAGTATCCAAAGACATGCGTTAACGCCGAGGCCTTCGGAATTGCCCGGCCACCCTTACCGATAACGATGACTACCTCCCCCTCGTAGTCGAGCTTTTGGGACACTTTTGGCCGGACGATTGGTTGGCGGTGTCCGATGAGGCTCGAGGAGAAACGCGAGAAAATGGTTGGGTAATCTGGTTGTACTAAACCCGCCTCGCTCGTGTGGTCGCGGTAGTTCAATCCGATACACACGATTTTTCCGGGGGAACTGAGCGGGGGAAGTTGCTCGCAGGTTGCGAAGTCGACGGGCTCTCCTTGCAAAAGGCGTGCACCAAGCGAAGCGACTGCTTCCTCGCCTGCAAGTAGAGCGTTACTAAGGTCGCCAAATTCCGGAATGTCAGCGAGAAAGAATCCATAGAACTCTTCTCCTCTTGCCGAAGCAGCGAGGCCGACACGACCCTCTTTGGCAAAGCGCATAAATTTCATAATCTGCCCTTCAATTAAAGTGAGATCGGTTAATGGGGGGGCACGGCGCACTCAGGTATCCCCGGTGCACTGCTCCAGACTGAAGACGAAAGACGAAAGACTCGTAGGATTTACCCGTAACATGCCGCAACCCCATTTCGCATGTACGGTTTGCCGACACATAGGCGTCTGCTGTCGTCGCATCCACATAGGCATGCTCTTCTCACTCAGCTGACGCTACCAGCTCTGGATGCAAGAGGCCTTCATCGTGCGCGACGACCACGACTTGCGGCACTAGCCGATATGGGCTGGCATCTGAGGCATAGCGGAGGGAACTAAATGATGGGGAAGTCAAATGGCTTCTCCGCCACTGAGGCCGGGACGCTTACCTTAATTGCCAGCTCCTTGGCATGGGTCACATTGACCCACCAACCGAAAGCTGCAGCGGTGAAGAACATGAGGACGCTGTAAATGGCTGCCGGAATGGCCATGGTCGGGTTGTTCAGCAGCGTCGGGCTAAGCGCCAGGGCAATAGCCAAAGCGCCATTGTGAATACCAATTTCCATGCCGATGGCCACTGCCTGGCGCTGCGGCAACTGGAACAGGCGTGGCACCCAGTAGCCGATGCCGAGGCTGAGCAAATTGAACAGCAATGCGGCCATACCTACTACAGGGGCGTAGTCCAATACCGTCTGCCAATCCTTGACCAAGGCGAGCACTACGGTGACTACAAGGAACAGCGCGGAAATGATCTTCATCGGGCGCTCCATGAGTAACGCAAAGCGTGCCGCCAGTTTGCGTACTAGCATGCCCACCGCGACCGGTACCAAGACGATGGCGAATACCTGCACGACCTTTGCAAATTGCAATGGAATGGCCTGACCGTCTGCCATGAAGTACATCAGTGACCCATTGACGAGCAATGGCATGGTGAGAATCGCGACCACCGAGTTCACGGCCGTCAGGGTGACATTCAGTGCCACATCACCGTGTGCCAAGTGGCTGTAGAGGTTGGCAGAGGTACCGCCTGGAGAGGCCGCCAGGAGCATCAGGCCCACGGCCAGTTCCGGTGCCAGCCCAAAACACTTAGCAATAAGGAAGCAGAAAAACGGCAGTAGGGTTAGCTGGCAGACCAGACCGATCAAGACAGGCTTGGGAAACTTCACGACCCGGACAAAATCCGCCGGGGTGAGCGACAACCCCAGTCCGAGCATGATGATGCCCAGGGCAATTGGGAGGAATGTAGTCAGCAAGGGCGATGCCATCATTATTGTTGTACTCGCAGCGAGGCAAGCCCGGCGGTTAACCGGGATGCAAAGGGCCTGGTGGTCTGGCCAGACAAACCGAAGCTTGTACCCGGCCGGTACGTTATTGGTTGTAACCTTTGCGTTGATTGGGCTGCCGGGGAGTCTAGTGATGGAGGGGCGCGGACAATATTCTCCTTGCCAGCCAGACTATTTGCCTTGCCGGTCAGACAGATGCCTCTTGAAACATCAATATCATTGGAGAGGCGGTATTTCGGCGCTCCTGGATACCGTAAAAATCCCGCCTATATACCCTTGTGGCGCTAACGCGCGGTGCTGTAACACCACCGAAAGGGGCGGGACAGGTCAGCCTCTTTGGGCGCTGTTGCACCCGCGTCACAAGCGGTTGTCTCGAGTATTGGTGCTGGTGTAAAACGGCTGCGCCTGAATCGAGTAGGAGTCTGCAAATGAATCAGCGTACTACTTCCTCCGGCTGGGCTAGCGCCATTGTCCGATCCCTGGAAATGGGCGGGGTCGACTGTCGCATTCTGTTCGAACGTCTTGGGATGGATTACTCCGCCCTGAGCGATCCCGAAGCACGCTTCCCACAGGATGGCATGACGGGCCTATGGCATCTGGCAGTAGAGGTTTCTGGAAATCCGGTCATTGCACTGAACATGGCCCAGGTGGTGCGGCCAGCCTCCTTCCATGTGGTCGGCTATGCATTGATGTCCAGCCGCAACTTGCATGAGGGCATTTCTAGTCTGGTCCGCTATCAGCGCATCATTGGGGAGAGCGCAGATCTCAGCTTTCACCCTACGTCGGATGGCTATGAGTTGACTCTGGCAATTCATGGCGATCGCTTGCCTTCTGCCAGAGAAAGCGCGGAGGGGTCGCTGGCCTATATTCTGGCCTTTTGCCGCTGGCTAGCGTGTCGCCCATTGACTCCTCGCCTTGTCAGCTTTAGCGGGCCTGCACCAGCTAATCTGCAGCCATATTGCGAGGTGTTTCAAGCACCGCTGATGTTCAATGCCGAGCACTATGCATTGTTGTTCGACCGCCCCGATCTGGATGCCCCGCTGCATTCTGCTAACGAAGCTCTGGCGCAATTGCACGAACGCTTCGCCGGCGAATATCTGGCGCGTTTTTCGGACGGCCAGATCACCCACCAGGTACGTCAGTTGCTCTGCCGTTTGCTACCCCAAGGTGAGCCCAAACGCGAAGTGGTGGCCCAGACAATGTTTATGTCCGAGCGTACCTTGCAGCGCCGCCTGCAAGCGGAAGGAACCGGTTTTCATCAACTGCTCGATGGTACTCGCCGTGAGCTGGCCAGCCAGTACCTGATCCAGCCCGAACTGACCCTGCAGGAAATCTCCTATCTGCTGGGCTTCGCTGCTCCAAGCAATTTCTTCCGCGCCTTCCGCCGTTGGTTCAATACCACACCTAATGAGTATCGGGTAAGTCTGTAGAGAGTTGAGCGATGCGCTCGCCAAGTACATGAGCGGCGGATAGGATTTCGCCAATCGAGTCAGGTGCCTCCGTGCCCTCGTCCGCTCGGCAGCGATTGAGGGCGGCCAATGCATTCGGCACAGGTCCTCCAACGAACGCTTTCCGCCCTGTTTCCGATGCTATCCACCCAGTGCTCCCTGGCAGGAACCCGACCCGGTCATTTCAACGGGTCACACGTGACCAATGTCTTCGGCTCCAGATACGCGCTCATCCCCCACCTGCCCATTTCGCGCCCAAGGCCTGAATGCTTGAATCCACCGAAGGGGGCACGCGGTTCGTGGGCCAGGGTGTTGATGAGCACACGTCCCGAATCGATCTGACGGGCGATATTCATACAGCGTTCGGGGCTCTTTCCCAGCACCAGGGCGCTCAGCCCATAGTCCGTATCGTTGGCAATGCTGATCGCATCAGCGTCATCCTCGTAGGGGATGATAGTCAGCACGGGGCCGAAGATTTCCTCACGCGCGATGCGCATCCGGTTGTTGGCATCAGTGAAGATCGTGGGCTTCACAAACCATCCGGCGTGCAAGCCTTCCGGGCGACCTTCGCCACCCACCAGCAACCTCGCACCTTCTTCCTGGCCGATACGGATGTAGCGCTGCACCCGTTCCCATTGTTTCTGGCTCACCATCGGGCCGATGTCGGTGTCGGCGTTGCGCGGATCGCCCGATTGAATCTGTGAGACGCCCTCCTTCGCAATCCTCTCGAACTCTGCCAACCGTCTGCGCGGCACAAGGATGCGCGTGCCCGCGATACAAGCCTGGCCGCTATTGAGAAATCCGGCTTGCAGCACCAATGGCATGACCGCCTGGAAATCCGCATCGTCGAGCACCACGGTGGGCGACTTGCCGCCCAGTTCGAGCGTCACGCGCTTCATGGTGTCGGCACCAGTTCTTACCAGATGCTGACCGACAGCGGACGAACCCGTGAACGAGATCTTGGCAACGTCGGGATGGCGGGCGATTTCTTCGCCAACCACATCGCCCCGTCCGTTGACGATATTGAATACACCCGGTGGCAGCCCCGCTTCGTGCAACGCCCTGACCACGACCTGCGTCTGTAACGCGCTCATCTCGCTGGGCTTGATGACGGCGGTGCAGCCTGCCGCCAGCGCGGTGGCCAGCTTGTTGCAGATGAAGCCCGCATTGCTGTTCCAGGGCGTGATCAGACCGGTCACGCCCACGGGCGTCAGAATGACCCTGGCCATGCCGACCTGTTCCTCGAAATCGAACGCCTCCAGCGCATCGATCGCTTGCGCAATCACATCAGCCGGATAAGTCGCCATCCAGCGCCCGCGAACCGCAGGCGCGCCGTATTCCACGAGGATGGCTTCCAGCAGTTCTTCCTCCCTTGCCGCCACGGCCCGGTGCATGCGTTGCAGTGCCGCAATGCGCTCCTCCCGACTTGTACGAGCCCAGGCCGGGAACGCAGCCTTGGCGGCTGCGATGGCACGCTGTGCGTCCAGTGCATCGCCCAGCCGAACCTGACCGATGACTTCCTCGGTGCTCGGGTTATGAAGGTCGAACCATTCCTGACCGTGCGGAATGACGAACTCGCCGTTGATGTAGATGTGTTCAATGCGCTGCATGGCGACTCCTCGCTCAAAATGACTCGCCTGAATCGAGCCTCTGTGAAGTGAAGTCTAAGAAGGATTCATTGTTCCGATAAGCTATCCTTTGGCTTATGAAGCATCCGCATTTTCAGGACAATCCATGCACAAAACAGGAATGACCGAGCTGGAAGTGGTTCTGGCCGTTGCGCGCCGCAGCAGTTTTCGTGGCGCGGCACAGGAATTGGGCATGTCCACCACCGCCGTGAGCAGCGCGGTGGCCGGCCTGGAAGCGCGCCTGAAGGTGCGCCTGTTCAATCGCTCCACGCGCAGCGTTGCCCTCACCGACATCGGGCAACGCTATGTGGAGCGCATTGCCCCTGCATTGGCGCAGATCAAAAGTGCCGGCGAAGAGGCCAGCGTCGGCCCCGACGAACCCAGCGGCACACTGCGCATCAATGCACCGCATGGCGCGGCCTACCTGCTGCTGGAGCCGCTGTTCAAGCAGTACGCTCAGCGCTATCCCGAGGTGCGCATCGACATCGTCAGCGAATCAAGCATGGTCGACATCGTCGCCGGGGGCTTCGACGCCGGGATTCGCCTGGCAGAGTCCGTACCGCAAGACATGATTGCCGTGGCGCTGTCAGGTGACATCCAGATGCTCGTGGTGGCAACGCCCGAGTATCTCGAACGCCATGGCGTGCCCGAGCACCCGCGAGACCTGCTCAGCCACCAGAGCATCGGCATGCGCATGGCCCACGGTGGCCTCTACCATTGGGAACTGGAGCGCGACGGCCAGAAGTTGCAGATGGATCTGCCGGTGCGCTTCGCATTCAATGAGTTGCCGGCCATCAAACAGGCCGTGTTGTTGGGCCTTGGCATCGGTTTCATTTCCGAGTGGTTCATCCAGGAAGAACTGGCAAGCGGCGCCCTGGTGCCGGTGCTGATGCCGTGGTGCCCGTCGTTTGGCGGGTTGAGGCTTTATTACTCGGGTCATCGCTTCGTGCCGGCGCGATTGCGCGCACTGATTGATCTGGTGCACGAGTTGCGGCCCAATCTGGTTTGATTCGGGCGACGAGTCGGCACCGGATGGCGCTTAACCGCAATCGAATATCGTGACTGTCTTTTCGGTCATGGCAAAAAGGCAAAAAGGGGGACAAGGCAAAAAGGGGGACAGATTTATTTTCTGCACTCGCGCGCTGCGTCGGCAGCCGCATCAGCACATCTTTGAGAGAGGCATACGGATCATGCCCATTCATGCGTGCCGACTGGATCAAGCTCATGATCGCAGCTGCCCGCTTGCCGCTGCGTAGTGACCCGGCGAACAACCAGTTCGAGCGTCCAAGTGCGCACGGCCTTATCTGATTTTCGACTGCGTTGATAATGGGCATAGCGCCGTCCTCGATATTCAGCTCGGGCAAATTTCAATAAATCCTTCCCCTCGTTAAATGTAAAAACATCCAAGGCGCCATGAATTTTCAAAAGATATATTCCCCGACAAGGCGGATTCGGAAAGTACATTGCCCCGTTCTCCAACTCATTCTCAGTTAGAACTTCAGCCTCAATAAATCCAATTTTTTCTCCTTTTTCATTTCGCCTTGGAAGAGTAACTCGTCCGGAGCCAAAACCGGTATATATAGGAATAGAAAATTTCTCCGCAATGGACTCAATAATCAGATCGTGATTAAGCGAGAAAACCCAGAGAGGTGAATCCCCTTTGATTAATGAGCAAAAACCTTCATATCGCTGCAACTGACTATCGATCAAATCTTCGTTATTCACCTGCCGAAAATAAAGCAATCTATATACAAGTTCAACCATCCACGAATAGAGACCAGAATATTCCTGAAGATAATCTCCATTGCGCTTAGATTGAGCCTCAAGGTAACCTAATATGCTTTCATAATGTAGATTACCCATATTTAGCACGACTAAAAAATCATCTACTACAATTTCAGAATAGCCACCACCCTGTGCCCGCCAGCTCTCATTGAGCTGTTTGAATTTATCGGTAGTGAGCCACCCTTAATCTCTTCAGTAAGTTCCAAAACCAAAGGCATTGAGGCTTCATAGGAAGCGCCTGCGCCTATAAAAAGCCCTATAAGTGGTGCCATAAAATTTTCCCCAAAATTTAATTCACATCATGAAATTAGAGCACTACTGACAAAAAGGGGGACAGATTTATTTTCTGAAAATAAATCTGTCCCCCTTTTCCTCTGGAAGTTGGCGATGGTCTTGAAATCCGGCATCAAACGCCCGGTCAACCACATCAGCTCGACGTTGCGTTGAGCTTCTCGCTCCAAACGTCGGCTCGACTGGATGCGGTTGAGATAGCCGTAGATGTAGATCTTCAGCAAGATCGCGGGATGGCAAGCCGGCCGGCCAGTATCGGTTGGAACGGCACCTTCAAAACCCAGATTGACCAGGTCGAGTTCGTCGACGAAGACGTCGACTACACGCATCAGATTGGATCGCTGACGTAGTCATCGAGGCTCTTGGGAGGTAAGGAGCCTTGGCCTCGATGTTCACCTTGGATAAAGCGCTTCATGGGCGATCCTTGCGATGAAATCCTCAGAAATCAGAGCAAGGGTTCGCGGAGGCGTTTTTACACACTCTCGGCCAGAAGCGGTCACTGGGATGCGCCTGGAAAACGAGTTGATTCAATGGGCATCAGAAATGACTGTGTGTGCCGACACGATGGCTGATATCTTTCCCGCGCACCAAATCGCGTCCAATCGACGCAGATCCCATCAAGGAAGATACAAACAATGAAAATATCATTCATCGCTTCGCTAGGAATTTTATCGCTAATTCAAACATCACTATCCTTCGCGGATAATGTTAATGGAAAAAATCTCTATTTACAGCGATGCACCATGTGCCACGGAATAGAACTCAAAGCAACAGGACCATTGGCTAATAAAAGCAATCCTCCTACACCTGACCTAACAACATCCGCTTTCAAAAAACGATTAAATGATTATCCGGGCGTGATTGTATCATCGATAATACTTCGTCCAAATGGAGACTTGATTCCAAAAACTTTGCGAGAGAATGGTGTAAAGCTATCGCCGTACTCATGGGGGATTAAAGATCTGCGCGATTTAAATCAATACATGGTTGGTGTGATTTCAAAAAATAGATGATTTTTGAGATGAGAGGTAGGCCCAGAAATCTAAAAGCCATTTCAGGTTTGAGGGCTTGTGGGATAATGCCGGTGAGCCAGTCGACCTCTCGCGGGCACATCGCTAATGAACAATCTCGGATTAATACAAGCTCGGGCGGCTCTTCGCATCCAGCAGCAGTCGGCTGCGGTCGTGACAGGCAAATAACGGCCAAGAGCGGTCACTCACAAATGATCAATGTCGGTCATTTAGTTTTATCTACGTAACCTGTGGCACACCTGGCTTCGCAACGAAACTTGATCGAGAGAACGACACCGCTATCCCAACAGTGCGTGTTTTAGCACCGAGTCGGTCGTGGTCTGGTAGTGGCTGGACAGCAATTCGCAAGCCTTGCCGATGTCTTTGGCCAGCGCAGCATCCATCAACTGGCGGTGTTCGTTCGGCACATCACGTGCGCTGCTGTCGGCATAGTGCATCGACAGAAAACGATAGCGCGCTGTCTGGTCTCGCAGTGACGAGCACAGCCGCAGTAATGTCGGTGAATTGCAGCTGGAGATCAGCGCCTGATGGAATACTTCGTGAGCTTTTTCCCACTCGGGTTTTAGCAGTCGCTCCGGGCCTTCGACGATGGTCAGGCGATCCAGTCGATGGTGAGCGGCAAGAACACGACTCTCCCACTCCACATCACCCTGACGAATCGAATCGGCAAGCGCCTTGCATTCGATGTGCAATCGCGCAGCTGTGATGTCGGCGATTTCTGCTGCAGAGATACGGCCGACACTGAAACCTTTCTGATCGGCGGCAGATACGAAGCCACTGCTGGCCAGGCGCGACAAGGCTTCACGCAGCGGAATCACACCGACGTCGTAGGCTTCGGACAATTCCTTGAGACGCAGGCGACTGCCCGGAGCCAATTGGCCATTGATGATGTCCTGGCGAATCCGTTCTTCCAGCTGCGAAGCCATGGTGCGCTTTTCGGTGGGCTCGGCCGATTGCCAGTTGATCAAAGGGGAATTCAAGGTCGACTCCATTTTTCGCTTGTCTGCACGAATCATACACAGGATGAATAATTTCTCACATCATCTTAAATATATATTTTTTTGTTGACGGTATATTTTTTTGGCTCTAGCTTTGTCAACACGCAGTCGGTACTGCCCTTCACCACCGGCGCCCATCAAATCAACAAGAGAAACCTGTCATGCGCTACGTCCGCTTCCTCAATCAAGGTCAACCTGTTCTGGGTGTCGTCACTGCCGACGGCGTACGCGTACTAGGAACCGAAACGCTTGAGTCGTTGTTGGCGCGAGGTGTCGATCTGACCACTCATGCCCAAGGTGCCAATGGCGCTATCGTCGAAATCGCCGAAGACGCTTACCTGCCATTGATGGAGCGTCCGACCAAAATCGTTTGCGTCGGCCTGAACTACGCCGATCACACCAAAGAGTCCCCTTACGCTCAACCGACCTACCCCACCCTGTTTCCTCGCTGGAACTCTAGCCTGACAGCCCATAACAAACCGCTGATTCGTCCGCGCATCTCCGACACCCTCGACTACGAAGGTGAAATGGCTGTGGTTCTGAAAAGCGGCGGTCGTCATATCCGCAAGGAAGACGCACTCGATCACGTCGCCGGTTATGCGCTGTTTAACGAAGGCTCGGTACGCGATTATCAGTTCATCTCGCCGCAGTGGACCGTCGGCAAAAACTTCGATGACACGGGTGCGTTCGGGCCGGTGCTAGTGACTGCCGATGAGTTGCCAGCGGGTGGCAAGGGTTTGTTGCTTGAGACACGCGTCAACGGCAAGGTAGTACAATCGGCCAACACCACAGACATGCTATTCGACGTCGCCACCATCATCTCTACGTTGAGTGAAGCGGTCACTCTCGAAGCAGGCGACGTGATTGTCAGTGGTACCCCGGCTGGCGTTGGTTTTGGCATGAATCCCAAGGTTTATCTGAAAGCAGGCGATGTGGTCGAAGTATCGATCGAGGGCATCGGCAAACTGGTCAACCCGGTTGTCGACGAAGTCTGATAACAGACACAGCTTCGAACTCGGCGCAGGGCCGACCTCGCCCCTGCGCCCCACTACAAGAATAATTAAATGGAGGCAATCATGAGCGTGTCCCATGGTGTGCATTCAATCGATCATTACGCGCTGAACGTCCCGTCTCTGGACGAAGCCTGCCAATTCTTCGAAAGCTTCGGCCTCGACGTTCTCCGTGAACAGAACCAGCTTTTGTTGCGAGCAACTGACGGCCATGTCTGGGCAAAAATTTTCCCTGCGGCCTCCAAGTCCCTCGCCTATCTGAGTTTCAACTGCTACGAGCAGGATTACGCTGCGTTGCGCCAGCAGATCGAAACCGCTGGCGGGGTGTTCGAAGATCGTCCCGAAGCCGGAATCTGGTTTCGCGACCCGGACGGCAACCTGTTGCACGTGAAGGTCGGCGAAAAAACCATGCCCGATCAAAAGTCCGACCACCACAACAGCATCACCCCCTCCAACAGTCGCGGCGCAACGACCCGCAACGCCATGGCGCAGGTCCGCCCTCGCCGCTTATCCCATGTCCTGTTGTTTACCCCCGATGTCCTTGGCGCGCTGCACTTTTACCAACAAGCCCTGGGTTTGAAGCTCTCCGACAAGTCGATGGACATTATCGCCTTCAGTCATGCCGCCCACGGTTGCGACCATCATCTGGTGGCGTTCGCCAAGAGCAGCGCCAAGGGCTGGCACCACGCTGCGTGGGAAGTCGACAGCATTGATGAAGTCGGCGCGGGCGCTTCGCAAATGGCGGCGGCGGGACACGTGAAAGGCTGGGGCACGGGCCGTCATTGCCTGGGTTCGAACTATTTTCATTACGTGCAGGATCCGTGGGGTTCGTTCTGCGAATACTCGGCAGACATGGACTACATCTCCGAAGGCAGCGAATGGCCTGCCGGCGATTACCCCCCGGAAAACTCACTGTACCTCTGGGGCCCGGACGTGCCGGACAACTTCATTTTCAACACTGAAGCGGATACCCCGGCACCTGCCTGAGTCGCCTGCCGCTTATTGTTTAAAAAAAATGGAATTCCTGCATTGCGCGAGCCTCCCTGGTTCGCGCAACAGGCCCGGCCATGTCCGGAAATCATTGCGAAGTACACGAGGCACAGATCATGAACCAGCACACTACAGTCGATGTCGCCATTGCCGGTTACGGCCCCGTGGGCCAGACCCTGGCCATTCTATTGGGCCAAATGGGTTATTCAGTCGCCGTCTTCGAACGCTGGCCAGCGCTTTACCCGCTCCCGCGGGCAGTATTTTACGATCATGAGATTCGCCGTATTTTCCTTTCCATGGGCCTTGGCGAAGAACTGGCGAAAATCTCCCAGCCGTCGGCACGCTACCAGTGGTTCAACGCTGACTGGAAAGTCCTGGTAGAGATCGATTGGTCGGCTGAATCCATCAGTGACGGGCCGTTCGGTTACCTGTTCAATCAGCCATCGCTGGAAGCCGCACTGGACCGCAAAGCCAAGAGCATCGGCAACGTGCAGGTCCATCAGGGCTGGGAAGCAACTGCGCTGAAACAAGACACCCAAGGCTGCGATATGGTTCTCAATCGGGTCATCCGCGAAGACGGCAAGTTTTCACTCGGTAAAGAGCAGCAAAGTGTCCGGGCTCGTTATGTGATCGGTGCCGACGGCGCCAACAGCTTCGTGCGCCAGTCGCTGGGAGTTGAATGGCAGGATCTGGGCTTTCAGGAAGACTGGCTGGTAGTCGACTTGCAACCCAAGTCCGGTGTGCAACTGGATGTGCCGGACATCGGCCAATGGTGCAACCCCGAACGACCGACCACCATGGTCCCTGGAGGTCCCGGTTATCGCCGCTGGGAATTCATGCGCCTGCCCCATGAAACCATCGAAGAATTGCAAGACACCGACAAGGTCTGGTCACTGCTGTCGCGCTGGGTGACGCCGGACACCGCTGACTTGGTGCGCCACGCAGTCTATCAGTTCCGTTCACGCATTGCCTCGAACTGGCACAGCGGTCGGGTAATGCTGGCCGGCGACGCGGCCCACGTGATGCCACCGTTCATGGGCCAAGGCATGTGCTCGGGGATCCGGGATGCATGGAACCTGTCCTGGCGTCTCGATTTGCTGCTCCGCGGTTTGGCTGACAACAGCCTGTTGGACAGCTACACACTGGAGCGCAAACCGCAGATCCGCGCCGTGATCGAAGCGTCCATGGCCATGGGTAAAGTCGTTTGCGTATCGGACCCGGTGAAGGCCGCCGAGCGCGATGCAGCCTATTTGAGCGGCAACGTCGCACCACTGCCGCCGTTCCCGGGTTTAACCGATGGTCTATTGCAAGAGGATGGCCAATTGCGCGGCATTCTTGGGGTGCACGGTTCGATCGAAATCGGTGGCAAGGTCAGCCGCTATGACGATGTCATCGGACGCAGCTTCCACTTGCTGGTGAGAGGTGACGAGAATCCTTTCGCGGTGCTCGACCCGGAACAGCTGGCATTCATTCGTGACTACGACGTGAAAGTCGTTCGGCTCGCGGAAACGGCTGACAGCAGCAGAGGCATCTATCGCGATGTCTCTGGCAAATACCTGCAATTCATGGCCGAGGCCGGACTCAAAGCCCTCATCGTGCGCCCCGACTACTACTGCTATGGCGGCGTCGCAGAGCTGTCTGCGCTGCCAAAATTGCTCCACTCCCTGCGCGAGCAATTGCAGCACAGCAGCCAAACCCATGTCGTCAATGGTGGAAAGGCCCGCCACGCCTGACACGATTTCCCGGAGGCATGGATGCCCCGCTCTCTAAAACTCTGACAACAAAAACAAGAGACAGATAATGATCAACATCAAGGTGAAAACGCTTGGTGCGGTTTTGGCCGCCTTCGCAACACTCAACACACACGCCGCCGAAACCCCTGAAACGGGTGAAGGCACGCTATTTCGTAGCTTGTTTGGAGACACACTGGAAAAGGATTACGGGATTCAGGTCTCTGGCCTTTTTGACGTCGCTTACTCTCGCAATAATCGTTCGACACACGATGAGCGTCAGGATGGGTTGAGCAATCTCCCGGTGGTTGGTTTCGCCGACGAGGGCCTGGAATGGGGTAGCTTGCATCTGTTCGTCGACAAGCCCCTGAAGGGCACCATGGTGCCACGTATCACGCCGTTGCCAGGTCCTGCGCCGAGCGAAGCATCCTTCGGTTTTACCTTCGAAATGAACTACGGGCGTAATGCCCAGTTCGCCCGCACCGCGGGCTGGGACCAGCATTGGGACGTTAACGCTCCTGGTGATAACAACCTCGCCAAGGCCCAGAGCGACAAGCAGAAGTTCCTTGCCATTCCCAACATTGCCGCCACCGCCTACCTGCCTTACGGCCGTGGTATCACTGTCATGGCCGGTATATTCGGCCCAGCCATGGGCTATGAGATACCGCCCAACATCCGTGCTGCGCGCAATCAATTTGCCAGCAAGACCTACGCCTTCGTTAGCGAGCCGGGAACCGTAAGTGGCGTGCTGCTCGGTACGCGATTGTACAACGGCGAATCGTCGATTCTCGGCGCCGAATTGGGCGTCGTCCAGGGTTGGGACAACCTGAGCGATAACAACCACCAGAAGTCGATGATGGGGGCCTTGCGTTGGCGTACTGCGGACATGCAGACCTGGGTGGACTATGAATTCATCGTAGGGGATGAACAGAACGACAGCTTCAGCGATGTGCAGGCTCCAACGTCGCGCTTGGTGTCGCCAGAGGGTCAGTTAAAGCAACAACACTCGCTCAACGGCTGGCATCGTTTCGACTCAAACTGGTCGATGGGCGCCGAGCTGGTTTATGGCCGTCAGGACGGTGACGGCAAGGCCACAACCATCGACATCATCAACGGTCCTGGTTTCGATGGCGCCCATTGGTGGGGTGCCAATGCGGTGCTCACCTACCAGCAACGCCCGGACCTCTCCTACTCGGTGCGAGCCGAACATTTTGCCGATCCCGACGGGTTCATCCTGCTGCCGGTATCTACCGCTCGCGGCAATTTCAATGCCCTCACTGCGGGCCTGCGCTATGACCTGAACAAGTACATCTCGTTGCGCCCTGAAGTGCGTTACGACGTGTTTGATGGCAATGCCGACGATCACCCGTTTGGCGCGGGTCGCAACAACACGCAGCTGACCGGCCTAGTTGAAGCGCTGTTTTATTTCTAAGACCTTGGCGGCCGGGCTTACGTACGGCCACTAACCCTAAACTCCATCCGGGTAACAACCATGAATAACAATAAGCATGCGTGGGATGTGCGTTACGAATTCAAAGCGGTAGCCCTGCTGGCCTTGGGCTTCGGCCTCGTGGGCCTGGACCGGTTTATCATCCTGCCGCTATTCCCGGTGATGATGAAAGACCTGGGCCTGAACTATCAGGATCTGGGCAACGTGACGGCGATACTGGGCTTGGCCTGGGGCATTTCCTCGATCTTCATGGGGCGGCTGTCCGATCGCATAGGTCGACGCAAAGTGCTGATTCCGGCCGTGCTGGTGTTTTCGCTGCTCGCAGGCCTTTCCGGTTTGGCGACCGGCATCGGCGGGTTGATGCTGATCCGCGCGATCATGGGCATTTCCGAAGGCGCTTTCACCCCAACAGCCCTGGCGGCCACGGCAGAGTCATCGCATCCTCGCCGGCGCGGGATGAACATCGGCATTCAGCAGGCGTTTTTCCCGATCCTCGGCTTGGGTCTCGCGCCCATACTCGCCACACAGCTGTTGCTCGTCGTGCCTTCGTGGCGCTGGGTGTTCGCAATCGTTTCGCTGCCGGGTTTCCTGCTGGCATTGGCGATGTACCGTTACTTGCGGGAAACGCGCGCAGCCACTGCGAAAAAAGCCGAAGCGAGTGCCGCAGTGGATCACCCGCGTTGGCTGGATGCCCTGCGCTATCGCAACGTACTGCTGAACATCGTCGGCATGTTCTGCATGCTGACCTGCCTGTTCGTGATCAGCGTGATGATGCCGAACTACTTGATGGACTATTTGCACCTGGAAGTACAGCAGATGGGCTTCGTCATGTCGGCCATTGGCCTGGGTGGTTTTCTCGGGCAATTGATCATGCCTGCCGTGTCAGACCGCATCGGCCGTAAACCGGTGGTGCTCATTTCGTTCGTCGCCACCGGCGCATTTCTTTGGTTGCTGATGGGCACTGGTGCCGAGCCGGTCAAGTTGTTCGCGCTACTGTTTCTGACGATTTTCTTCAACTTCAGCATGATCTGCATGACGGTCGGACCACTCACCAGTGAATCGGTGCCGGCCGCGCTGACGTCTACCGCTACCGGGTTGGTGGTGGGCATTGGTGAGATTTTTGGCGGCGGTGTCGCGCCGGCTATCGCGGGTTATATCGCACAGCATCACGGGATCGAAAACACGATGTATCTGGCACTCGGCGCGGTGGTGGTCGGGTTGCTGGTCGCGACCTTTTTACGTGAAACCGCACCCGCCAGAGTGGCCGAGCCTGGGGTCGAAGGCATCGACAGCGTTTAACAAAATTCACTCTCCACCCGGGGAGCGACAGGAGGTCGGAATGGGATTGCTTGTTCGCAACAACAGCTCTCCCGCGCCACGCACACGATGAGCGTGCCAGCGCCAGGCGCCACGATCGCCCGGCGCTGATTTATCCCTTGAGCGTTTCATCAAAGCAAGGCGCCGGCCACAAGCCGGCGCCGTCTCATCCGATGTTCGCTTAGACAGCGGCAAAAAAACAAAGCGTCCATCAATGCGCACGCTGCGATCCCCTTCTTTGAGGACAAATCCGTTGTTTTTCAGAAAAATGAAGTTGGCACCGCGCTCAATTTTCGGCTTTGGCTTGATTGGCTTGGTCGTCCTGCTGCTTGGCCTGTTCTCATTGAGTATGGTCAAGCAAATGAGCGTGCAGTCCGAAGCCATCAGAGAGGTCTGGGTCCCCGCAATCATCCGGCTTGCAGCGTTGAACACAACGGAGGATCGAGCCGGAATAATGACCTTCAGGATGGTTGTTCTACAGGATCCCTCTGCCTTGGCCGCCAATCAGACAGGGTTGAAGCAAGTACTCGAAAGCGTTCGACAGCAGCAAGATGATTTTGCCGCGCACCTGCACGACAAATCGGAGCAGGAAATGTTCGAACGCTACCTTCAAGCCTACAAGGCTTTTAGTCATGAGCGACTCGAAGTCATCCGGCTCGCAGCAGGTGGGCAAACGGCATCGGCTATTGAGATACTGAATGGCCCCATCGATAAATTTGCTATGGAACTGGGCGTCAGCTCGGGGCAGCTGCTGGATTTTTATCTGAAGCATTACCATCAGGCGGCTGAAAACGAACAGCAGACACGTGATCGTGTCGTGACGGGGGTCATTGCGGCAATGGCACTGGCCGCCCTGTTGACTGTACTGCTGGCGACGCTCTACACCAGAAGTATTAACCAGCCACTGCTCGACGCTCTTAAGGTAGCGGAGAACATTGCGCAAGGTGATTTGACCTCTTCAATCGACGATACGGGGAACGATGAGCCAGCCTTATTGCTTCGAGCATTGAGGGCCATGCAGGGCAATCTTCACGACACCGTTCTGCGTATAACGGACTCTTCCACCCTGCTGGCTTCGTCCTCGCAGCAGTTTCATTCAGTGATAGCGATCGCTACGAGCGGGCTTCAGGAACAGAACAGGGAAATCGAGCAAGCCGCCACGGCCGTGAATGAAATGACCGCTGCGGTCGATGAAGTCGCGAGAAATGCATCGGCAACGGCACACGCTTCACGAACCACGGATGTCGCGGCACAAACTGGTAAAGCTCGTGTCGTCGAAACACTTGAGTCGCTCTCACTATTAGCAGAGCGCATTTCCATTACCGCAGATCGCGTAGAAGCACTTGCAAGCAGCGTGTCCGGCATTAACCGGGTGCTTGAAGTGATACGGTCGATCGCTGAGCAAACCAACCTTCTGGCGCTTAACGCGGCGATTGAAGCCGCCCGGGCTGGCGAAGCCGGTCGTGGTTTTGCCGTCGTCGCCGAGGAAGTGCGGGCATTAGCTTTTCGCACGCAACAATCTACGGGTGAGATTGAACTGATGGTCAGCGAGCTAAGCAGCGTGGCGGCGCACACATTGTCGTCCATGCAACTGAGCACGGATCGTGTCCACTCAACCTTAGGCCTTGCTCAAGAGGCGGATTCGGCGTTGCAACAGGTAACCATTGCAGTCGAGTCAATCAGTCAAATGAACATCGTCATCGCCAGTGCATCGGAGCAGCAAGCCCAAGTCTCTCGGGAAATTGATCGGAGCTTGATCAGCATTCGTGATCTGTCGGTGCAAACCTCGGCGGGAGCGGTACAGATTCATTCGACCAGCGAAGAACTGTCGCTCCTGGCGACGGGCCTGCGCGGTCACATCAACAAGTTTCGCCTCTAGCTCGGGCGTTCAGCATTCTTTGCGCGAGGTTTTATACATGATCGAATTCCACCAAGTCACCGCGTACCAACAACAGACACGGGTGCTCAATCGGTTGTCGTTGAAGATTGAGCCGCACGAGCGCGTGGCAATCCTGGGCCCCAACGGCGCGGGTAAAAGCACCCTGCTTAAACTGATAAACCGGGAGCTGTATCCCGTTGCGCAGGAAGGCAGCTACCTGAAGCTTTTTGACAGCGAAACGATTCATCTTTGGCAGTTGCGGGACAGGATCGGTTTTGTTTCGCACGACCTGCAAGAGAACTACACGCCCTATACCACGGCATTAGAGGTTGTCGTTTCCGGGTTTTTCGGTGCCATTGGCAGTCATGAACACCTTCAACCGACGAATATCCAGGCCGATCAGGCCCGGGCAATGATGACCAGACTCGGAATTGCGCAGGATGAGGCCTGCATGTTTCAGCGCCTTTCCACCGGCCAGAAGCGGCGTCTCCTGCTGGCCCGAGCACTTGTTCATCATCCCGAGGCGTTGATTTTCGATGAGCCCGCCAATGGCCTGGACATGGGCGCCAGCCTGGCCATGCTGACGCTGTTGCGCAGCTTTTGCAGTGAGAACCGGTCATTGATCATCACCACTCACCACGTTGACGAAATCATTCCCGAAATTGACCGCGTGGTGCTGATCAACCGAGGACAAATTATTGCTGACGGCCCAAAACCCGAAATTCTCACGAGTAAAAACTTGTCGGAGCTGTATCAGACCAGGCTACAAATCACCGAGAACAACGGTTGGTATCGCTGCTGGCACGATTGAGGCTGCCGTTCAAATCAAGGCGAATCAGTGGGGGGGCTCGCCGGGTCACCCGCAGCCGATGCCACTCCCGCCTGCAGGTAGACCTTGGAAAACGCCACGGCCTCCTGCGCCGGGGTGTTCGCCACACCGAAACCGCGCAGCACCATCAAAATGACCGCGTCGATATAAACCTCCGGGTCGTCCACCTTGCGCTGGGTCATGCTGCGAACCCCTTCCAGCGTCGCGCCGATCAGAGCATCGACGCCTGCCTGCATCGAGGGCAGTTCTAGCAAGCCTGCGCCTCGTCCCGCCTCCAGGTCGGCGAATACGTACTTCAGCAGGATCGACTCGTGCTGCACTAACTCGGCCCTCAGGAAAAACGCCGCCCAGCGACGGTCGGTATGTGCACGAAGCAGAAAAAGCCGCATCGCCGTGCTGATGCGCTCCAACGGATGAGTCAGCACGTCATACACGGGCAGGATGTGCAGGGTCATGCCGTCGGTGGCTTCCTGGCCTATGGCAGCCAATGCCTCCTCCAGTGAAGCAAAGTGTTTGTAGAACGCTCCTCGGGAAATCTGCGCCACCCGGGCAACATCTTCGATGCTGACCGAAACCTTTGCAGGGTCGGCCAGCAAGTCCATGGTCGCCGAGAGTATTCGAGCGCGCATCGCATCACGTTTGCGCCGAGCGGTCACGGTTCGGTGATCCGGCGGTGCGTCCATGTCCTCTCTCACTGTGGCCGGACTTTCCATTTGCGTTATGCCTTTTTGCATCAAATCGCCCACTCGCCCAGATGAATATATATCTTGACTGCAAAAATATATTTTAATTAATATCGAATTCGTCACCGTGACGGATTCGTCACTATTGTGTCACATGCCCATCCAAATAATCCCAATAACAGGAAAAGCCATGAATTCCGTCCTCCAAAATGCGGTTGTCGACGCCCAGATCGATAGCAGCGACCTTATTGCCCGCGCCAGCGGTTTGGTCGAGACCTTGCGCTCGCGTACCCGTGAAGTCGATGAACTGGCCCGTCTGCCCGAAAACACTGTGGCCGACCTCGACGCCATCGGCGCCTTTGACCTGATGATTCCACGCCAGCATGGCGGCCTGCAAACCAGCGTCAGAACCTACATGGAAATGGTCAGCGAAATCGGCCGTGGAGATGCCTCGGCCGGCTGGGCCTGCGCGCTGATCAATATTTGTAACTGGATGGTCGCAACCCTGTATCCCAAAGCGGTCAGCGACCCCATCTTCGCCAGCGGCGGCAAGGTGCGCAGCAGCGGTGTGCTGTCGCCACGCAAAGCCAAGGTCAAGCGCCAGGCAGGCGGTATCCTCATCGAAGAAGGCCTGTGGGGATTCAACAGCGGCGTGTACCACGCACAGTGGGACCTGCTGGGGATTCCGATCGTCAACGAAGTGGGTGAAACCGTGGACCAGGGGCTGGCACTCATCCCGATCCAGGACATCACCCTGTTGCACGATTGGGACACCATGGCACTGCGTGGTAGCGGCAGTACCTCGGTGTCGGTAAAAAATCTGTTTGTACCCGATGAGCGCATCGCTTCGGTATCCAAAGCCATCGCCGGCGATTACGCGTCCACACACCTGCAAGATGAAGCGCTTTATCGTGGCGCGTTCATTCCGCTGCTGGCAATCATCCTGGTGTTTCCGGCCTTGGGCATCGCCAAGGCAGCACTGGAAACTTTTCTCGTCAAACTACCCGGCCGCGGCATTCAGTACACCTGGTACAGCCAACAGGACGAGGCTGCTGTGACCCACTTGCAGGTGGGTGAGGCCTCGGCCAAGTTCGATGCTGCACGGCTGGTGGTGGAGCGTTGCGTGGACGAAATCGATACCTGTGCCGCTCGCGGCTCGGCGATGGACCGACAAACCCGCGCGCGCATCCGCCGCGACACCGGTTATGCCAGTCAGTTGATCTGGGAAGGCGTTGACCTGCTGGCCACAGCCAGCGGCGGATCGCTGGCGGGTACTTCCAACCCGTTCAACCGCCTGTGGCGCGACGCCAGAGTGGCCAATCTGCATGGTGTGGTGTGTACCTCCACCAATCTGGAACTGTTTGGGCGAATCCTGTGTGGCAAAGAGGCCAATACGCCTTTGGTGTAAATGCACGATTCAGGCAGCGGCCAGGCGCACTGGCCGCTCGGCAAACGAATGGAGAATGACAATGAATAATGCACACAATGACGCTGCCAAGTTTCGCCGCGTGATGGGCCGCTTTGCCACGGGTGTAACAGTGGTGACCTACGAAAGGGAAAACCAACCGGCGGGTATGACGGCAAATGCGTTCCTGTCGGTGTCACTGGAGCCGCAACTGATCCTGGTGTCGATCAAGAACGAGTCACGCTTTTGCAACCACATAAAGCAAGGCGACTGTTACGGCGTGAACTTTTTGACCGAACAACAGGAGCACCTTAGCGGCCACTTCGCCGGGCGTGCCGTGGAGGGATTGAACGTGGCCATGAACAAGGTTCAGGGCGTGCCAATCATCGAGGGCAGCCTGGCCCACATTGTTGCTCGGGTGGTCCAGATCCATGCGGCTGGCGACCACCAACTGTATATCGCTGAGGTGGTCGAACTTGTTGAAGCAGAACAGGCGCGGCCGCTACTGTTCTTCTCTGGCCAATACGGCAAGTTGAACGCGGCTTGAGGCCGGGAGGGTCGACGGCGAGCCGGCTTCATTGCCCCCGCGCCAACGATCACAACGTTGCTGGTGCTACTGTGCCTTGATGTGCAACCCTCAGAAATGCGCGCACCGCACCGCCGGTTTCGTTGACGCGGCTGATGAGCAGCAAGTCGGTGTGAGGTTCTACGTCGTCGAATGTTCGGTAGGTCAGGCCCGGAATGCTGACCTGCATCAACGGCGCAGGCACCATCGCGACTCCCATGCCGGAAGCAACCAGCGCGAGCACGCTTAACGTGCTGGTTGTCCGTTGAACCTTAGGCTCGCGCCCCAATGCCTTGCGCAGCCCGGCCAGCATGTATTCATCTGCGCCGTGAGCGGCATAAATGATCAACGACTCCGCGCCCAGCATCGGCACGCGCAACGTTGGCTGGTTCGCCAACGGGTGGTCTTCGGGCAATGCAACCACTAAGGGCCAAGTGCCGATGCGCTCGAATAACAAGGCACTGTCGAGGGCCTGACCGCCGTGACTCGGCGCATAACCCAGGTCCAATTGACCGCTCTGAATGGCTTCGACCTGTAGCTGCGGCGCCAGCTCGCGGAGGATGACTTCCGCGTCCGGATAAGCCGCGCGAAAGGCACGAACGTCGGCCATCAACCGGCCGCTGAACACGGCGTTGCCGGCGAAGCCGATTCGTACGCTGCCCATCTCTCCACGTAGCGAGCGTTGCACCACGCGCTGGGCATGCGCCGCCTGATCGAGGGTGCGCTGTGCTTCGGCTCGCAACAACACACCGGCTTCCGTGAGTTCTACGCGACGACTCGTGCGCAAGAACAAAGGACCACCGAGTTCCTCCTCCAAGGCACGGATCTGCATGCTCAACGCGGACTGAACAATGTGCAGGCGCTGAGCTGCCCGGCCGAAATGCCCTTCCTCTGCGACAGCAAGGAAATAACGCAAATGACGCAAATCCATGAGTGTTTTTTCCCATCAGAATTAGTGATCGATCCTTCATATCAATCTATTTGAAGTTATCTGTCCAGGGGAAGATGCTGACGCCAACACCCCACCACCCGCCAAGGACACCGCATGCAGACTTACCTGGAAGACCGCCTCCAAATTACCGACCTGATTACCGGCTGGATCCATCGCGATTTAGGCCAATGGGATCAACTGGCCAACCTTGCCCACCCTGACGGGACCATAGAAGTCACTTGGTTTGAAGGACCGTTTGCCGAGTTCGTCGAAGGTTCAAAGCGCATGGGCAAGTCCGACTTGCGCACCAAACACCTGATCGGCACGCCAGTGGTCACCATCAATGGCAGCAAGGCCATCGTTGAAACCAACGCGGTAATTGTTGGCGAAAACGTCCGGTTGGATCTGGGTTGCAGCGTGCACAACCGTTTCTACGACCTTGTCGAGAAACGCCAAAGCCTGTGGAAGCTGGTCAAGCGCCAGAGCATCTATGACATGGGCGGCTTCACCTTCCCCCAAGGCCTGATCGAGATTGATCGTGAAACCGTGGCGCGCTACCCGCGCGAATACGCGCCGCTTGCCTACCTTCTGGAAAAAAGCGGCTTCCCGCTCAATCGGGTATTCGCCACCCGCGGCAGCGACCTTGAACTGACCATGCGGACCGAGGCCAGCGCGTGGCTCGCTGACTGATAACCCGCTATCGCCCACTTCACAACAGAGATTTTCCCGCACCCGGCAACCGCTTTGACCTTGCGTCCCGAACAGCACCACTACCGAAAATAATTACAACAGAGGTATTCAGTCGTGAACAATCAACTCGACATCTGCACGATCGTCGAAAGGAGTCGCTTGGGCGCCTTTCAGGTACTTGTGCTCGTACAGTGCTTCCTGTGCATGGTCGTCGATGGGTTCGACATTCAAGCCATGGCCTATGCCGCGCCCAGCCTCATCACTGAATGGGGCATTCCCAAAGCCAACCTGGGGCCGGTGTTCAGCATCAGCATGCTAGGCATGTTGATAGGTTCGCTCGCTTTGGGCTCGATAGCCGACCGTATCGGTCGCCGGCCAGTATTGGTGACCGCCTCGTTAGTGATGGCGGTTCTGATGTACTTCACCGCTCACACCACGACGGTGGACGGACTATTGGCACTGCGCTTTCTTACCGGGATCGCCATGGGTGCAATCGTGCCAAACGTCGCCACCCTGGTGACGGAATACGCCCCCCGGCACAACCGTGTGATGCTATTGACGCTGGTGTCATCGGGAATGGTCGTGGGAGGTCTCGTCGGCGGCGCCCTCGCTGCCGCACTGATTCCGCAGTATGGCTGGCAAGCAGTTTTCTATTTGGGTGCCATCGCCCCACTGTGTGTGGGTGTGCTGATGTTCTTTGCACTCCCCGAATCGCTGCAGTGGTGCGTTCTGCGCGGACGCCAACTAGACCGCGTCAGGGCCATCCTGACCCGTATAGAGCCCGGCCTTCAAATTAGCGAACAAACGACCCTGGTGATCGGTGAACCGCGCAAGAAAGGCCTGTCGCTCGCTCACTTGTTTGCCGATGGCAGGCTGCCCGGCACTTTGCTGCTGTGGCTGATCAACTTCATGAATATGCTCTGCGTGTATTTCCTCGCGTCGTGGACGCCGGTGCTGATGAGTGGCGCGGGCCATTCACCGTCGCAGGCGGTACTGGCGGGCACGTCCATGTGGCTGGGTGGCCTGGCGGGCGGCTGGCTCTTGGGCTGGTTTGTCGACCGACGCGGCTTCGGCGCCGTGCTCGTCCCCACATTCATTGTCTCTGCCGTGGCCATCGTTCTGTTCAGTCAGTACTACACCTCGATCAACCTGGCTTACATGACCATTGCCATCGCCGGCTTCGGCATCCTCGGCGGCCAAGCGGCACTGAACGCCATGACCTCTACCTTTTATCCGACTGCACTGCGGGCCACCGGCACTGGCTGGACGCTGGGAATCGGTCGCCTGGGGGGCATTTGTGGTCCTTTCATCGGCGCGACTCTGCTGCATCTGCAGTGGTCGACGAGTGACCTGCTGGTGGCCGCCGCCATTCCCGCCAGCATCACCGCCATCGGCATCATCGGCTTCTGGCGCCTGAATCGGACGACGGCTGTGCCAGTCACCACCTAAGCGTTCCGCACCGCGGCCAGCGGATGGCCGCATCCCGATAAAAACAAGAGAAACCCCCATGAAGAACATCAACGTCAAATCGTTTGGTGCGGTTCTGTTCGCCCTCGCCACGGGTCATTGCCTGGCAGGCCAACCGGCCGATGTCGGCGAAGGCACTGTGTTTCGCAGCATTTTCGGTGACTCGCTGGAGCACGACTATGGCATCAAGGTGTCCGGCCTGTTGGACGCCGGTTACTCTCGCAACAACAACTCATCCCATGAGGATCGCGAGTCCGGACAGACCAACACCCCCGTGGCCGGATTCGGCGACGAAGGCTTTGAACTCGGCACCCTTCACCTGTTTGCCGACAAAGCGTTGAAGGCCAATTTCATCCCGCGCGTCACACCCTTGCCCGGCCCCGCACCCACTGATGCCTCTTTCGGCTTCACGCTCGAGGCCGCCTATGGTCGCAATGCGCAGCAGGCCCGCACTTACGGCTGGGACATGCACTGGGGCATCAACTCTCCAGGTGACGACGATCCGGATAAGGCCCGACGCGACAAACAGAACTTCCTCGCCGTACCTAACATCGCCGCCACGGCTTACCTGCCGTATGCCGGCGGCTTTACCGCAATCGCCGGCATCTTTGGATCAGGGCTCGGCTACGAAATCCCACCCAACGTGCGTGCGGCGCGCAACCCGTTTGCCAGCCGTTCCTACGCCTTTATGACCGAGTCCGGCACGGTTTCCGGGTTCCTGCTGGGCAAACGTCTGGTCAATAACTCCAGCATGTTGCTCGGCGCCGAGTTAGGCGTGATTCAGGGCCAGGGCAATCTGCGCGACAACAACGACAGCAAGGCCTTGCTGGGCGCACTACGCTGGCGTACGCCCGACATGAACACCTGGATCGACTATGAATTTCTCCTCGGTGACTCACAAAACGACAGCCGCAACGACATACAAACACCTCGCGGTCGTCTGATTTCCAGCGACGGACAGTTCAAGCAGCAGCACTCGCTCAATGGCTGGCATCGGTTCGATGAAAAGTGGTCAATGGGCGGGGAAATGGTCTACGGCCGTCAAGCGGGCGACGGCAAAGCCACGACCGTCGACATCGTCACCGGTCCCGGTTTTGATGGGGCGCACTGGTGGGGCGCCAACGTGGTGTTGACCTACCAGCAACGCAAGGACTTGTCGTTCTCTGTGCGGGCCGAGCATTTCGACGACCCGGACGGCTACATTCTGTTCCCCTCCTCCACGTCGCGAGGCGCGTTCAATGCGCTGACAACGGGCCTGCGCTACGACTTCAATAAGTACCTGTCGCTGCGTCCGGAGCTGCGCTACGACTGGTTCAATGGGCGCGACGATGCTCGCCCGTTTGGCAATGGTGATGCGCGCAACCAACTGACCGGAACTGTGGAAGCGCTGGTGTATTTCTGAGATCTGCTACGCGCTAACGCTATGACTCCGTGACGGGATGACGGATTAAAAGCGTTAGTGCGGCTTCCATGGCGACGCACCGGCTTATGGGGTCGACCGTCGGCGTTCATGACGGGCGGCTTTCGGCTGTGTCAGATACACAGGTAGCCTGATCGAGAGCTACGCTAATGCCTAGTGAGGCCCGGTCCATCCAAATAAGCAGTGGCGCACGAACATGGTTTTCTCTTTACTGATGGCGTTGGTATTAGCGTTCCTGATTGGCTGGGTTTCGCAGCGCATGGGTATGTGTCTTGTCAAAGCGAGCGAACAATTGCTGGCGGGGCGCCCAACGTTGTTTGTGGCACTGACATCGTGTGGATTGTTCGGGTTGATGCTGGCCCCGCTCTATCGTTTCTCCGAGGTCAGCCTGCCACTGTACTCGCCTGGTATTTCCTATCCTTTACTGGTTTCGGGAGGCTTGTTGTTCGGGGTGGCATCGGTGCTGAACAACGGTTGCAGCGTAGGCACGCTGACCAAGTTTGCCTGTGGCAATTTCAATAAACTGTTCACGATGATCGGCTGGGTCCTGGGGATCGTGCTCTGGTATTACATGCGCATGATGCCCGAACAAAAGACCATTCTGATGCCGGAAATTTCCAGCCGCCATTACTGGCTGTTGATCGGTGTAGTGGCGCTGGTGCTGATATTTTTGGTCGGCATACATGGTAATAAACACCTGGTGCTCTCCAGTATGCTGCTGGGTGCGTTGACGAGTGCGCTCTATACGTTCGAGCCGTTATGGACACCTAGTGTGTTCTTTTACAATGTTTCGCAGATGTTCTGGCAAGCCGATATGGCAATCAGCGCCCGGCGTATTGCGGTGTTTGTTATGTTGCTGGCAGGCATGCTGAGTTTTACCCTACACAGGAAAACGTTCCGTTTCGAGGCCTTTACCCCATCAAAGGCTGGCGTTCATTTGTTGGCGGGTATTTTGATGGGAATTGGGGCTTCGATGATGCTTGGCGGTAACGACTCGCAAATACTGTTGGTGTTTCCAACACTGGGCGTTGCTTCAAGCATTCCACTGGTGTCGATTGCCACAGGCATTCTGGTGTCATTGTGGTGCAAAACACGCGGTACGAGTTGAACACCCTCAAGATGGTTTCAGAGGTGTGTCGTATTTTTTGTGCAACAGCCAATCCAACTGAAGTGATTCTCGCTGAGACGGAACAAGGGCGAGCGATCCTGGGCGTAGTGGATGGCTTCTGTGCCAATGACGTTGAAGGCGATGAACCTGTGGCGCAAGAACTTGTTGCGGCAGATTGGCTACAAGCTGTGAATTGCAGAGCGAGCATTTCGTGGGAAAGGGACTGGTTTGATTTCGTCTAGCTGAACATCTGCAAAGTGTCGATTGGAACTGGTCGCTGACAGCCGCTTTCGACTCAATATAGACGGTGACGACAGACAGAAATCGGCCAGGAGCGGACAGTGAGGTATGACTATGAAACCAGTGACGTTCCACTCAGTTTCGATAACAGCTCTCAGACCAGTAAGTCGACGGTCTGCAACATGCGCCGATAAGGAGAGTGCGCATGCCCCATCTCCAGGTGAATGGTTTCGATCAGGCACTCCAGAAACCGCTCGGCCGCCGGCCGCAGGGGCTGCCCGCTGCGGCTGATGGCGCCCACCGAGGCACTGCCGACCGGCTCGCGCAGAGGCAAGGCACACAAGCCTTCGCGCTGAGCGCATATCTCCACCAGCGGCCAGGGAAAGATGCTCAACATGTCGGTTTCACGCAGCAAGCTCAAGATGATCGACAGCGAGTGGGCGAAATGCACGTGCCCCTGCGTCGAAATCGTTCCGTCTTGTTGCGAGGCCAGTATCCAGTCAGCCGACGCCAGATCCTCCATGGTCTTGCTGTTCGACAACGGGTGTTGCTGACGAGCCACCACCGCACAATCGGCAGTGAACAGCGGCAGATAGGTCAGGTCGGTGCTGGAAAACCGGGTATCAAGCCGTCCGATAAACAGATCGACGCTCGCATCCCGCAGCAGCGGACACGCAACCGATGAAAGCCCCTCATACAACTCAAGTTGCACCTTTGGAAACAGCTGGCGAAAACGCACGACGGATTTGGGCATGAGCGTCATCGCCAACCAGGGTGTCACGGCGACCGACAAGCACCCCGCCAGTTCCCCCTTGCAATCAGGCAACACCTGACGGGCACTGACCATCTGTGCCACCAGCAGACGTGCCTGAATCAACAGCTTCTTGCCGAGTTCGGTAAACACAATCCCTGAGGTATTACGGATCAGCAATTGTGTGGCGGTGTCTGCCTCCAGCTTCTGGATGGCCTTGGTGACCGCTGCCGGCGAAGTGTCGAGCCTTTTTGCAGCGCCGCGGATACTGCCCGCGTCGGCTACCGCCACGAGTGCATTGAGTTGATAGAACTTCATAGTGTCCGCCGGTGTTAACCCTGGGTTGCCTTGTTCACTTTCGATTGCCTGTCAGCTGCTGCCTTGGCCCTCTACTCTCGGACCAACACCACCTTGGCTTCGAGCCTCACCAAAAGACCGTACCAGAAAAAGCCCAGGCACTTTGATGAAACGCATGATGCCGTAAGCCATCGTGGGATGTGGCCCTTGCGACAGATTGGTTTCTCCTCTTGCTCACCAAGGAAAAACACTGCCAATGACACAGTCCATCACGCTGTTAAAAGAGATTGAGCAGGAAATGCGCGAACTACGCCACCAGATCCATGCCAACCCTGAACTCGGTTATCAGGAGGTCGAGACTAGCGAGCTGGTCGCCGAACGATTGATCAAATGGGGTTATGACGTGACGCGCGGCTTCGCCGAAACCGCGGTCATCGCCACGCTGAAAAAAGGCACCAGTTCGCGTGTGATCGGCATACGGGCTGACATGGACGCACTGCCTATCCTGGAAAAAACCGGGCTCCCCTATGCAAGCCGGATACCGGGCAAGATGCACGCGTGTGGCCATGACGGGCATACGGTCATGCTCCTCGCCGCCGCCTACGCCCTCGCCCATGGCCATCCGTTCGATGGCACCGTCCGCCTGATTTTCCAGCCGGCCGAAGAAGGTCTGGCCGGCGCCCGACGAATGATTCAGGAAGGCGTGCTGCAACAGTTCCCCTGCGATGCAGTGTTCGCTGCACACAACATGCCTGGCTACCCTGTCGGAAAACTCGGGTTCCGAGCCGGGCCCTTCATGGCATCCGCCGACCAGGTCAATGTCACGATTCACGGAAAAGGCGGTCACGGCGCGATGCCGCATCTGAGCGTCGACCCTGTGGTGGTCTGCGCAAGCATCATCATGGCCTTGCAGACAATCGTCTCGCGCAACATTTCACCTCAGGAAATGAGCGTTATCACCGTCGGGGCCATTAACGCAGGCAAGGCGTCCAACGTGATCCCGGACAGCGCGCACATGCTGATTTCCGTCCGCTCACTGAACAACGCCGTCCGGGACCGCCTGGAGAGCCAGATAAAACACCTCATTCACGCCCAGGCGCAGGCATTCGGCGCGACCGCCGACATCGACTACAGTGCCGACTACCCCTTGCTGGTAAATGACGAAGAAATGACCCGGTTTGCCAGTCAGGTGGCCATCGACTGGCTCGGTGAGGACGAGGTGATGAACGACATCGTGCCCTTCAATGGCAGCGAGGATTTCGCCTACTTCCTGCAGCAATGCCCTGGCAGCTATCTGATCATCGGCAATGGCGACGGTGAAAAGAGTTGCATGGCTCACGACCCTCGCTACGACTTCAATGACGACATCCTGATTCGGGGCGCTGGCTATTGGGTCAAGTTGACTGAGGCCTTCTTGCCACTCAACGCTTGAGCAAAGACCTGCCAAACCGTGAAAACCAATAAAAAATGAGGTCATCATGCAACTACGCAAACTTCAATACGCCACCCTGCTGTTCGGGCTGATCATCACCCCGCTATCGCAGGCAGAACCGGTGATCAAATTCGGCGTCGACCCTAGCTACCCACCTTTCGAGCAAAAGCAGCCAGATGGTTCATTGAGTGGTTTTGATATCGATCTGGGCAATGCCCTATGTGCCGAGTTGCGGGTCAAGTGTATTTGGGTCGAGCAGACTTTCGACAGCATGATCCCGGCGCTAAAGGCGAAGAAATTCGACGCCATCCTGTCTGCATTCAGCGCCACCGAGGCACGTCGCCAGCAGGTCGATTTCAGCCACAAAATCTACACCGCGCCGTCTTCTCTCGTGGCCAGAAAAGACTCCGGATTGCTGCCGACGGCAGAATCATTGAAAGGCAAGTCGGTTGGGGTGGTTCAAGGCTCGCTGCATGAAAGTTATGCCAAGTCGCAATGGGGCCGTCAAGGCATCAATATCCTTTCCTACCAAACCCAGGACCAGGTGTTTTCAGACCTCATCACCGGACGCCTGGATGCCTCGTTCCAGGCCTCGGTACAAGCCGACATCGGATTACTGCAAAAGCCTCAAGGCCAGGGCTTTGCCTTCGCCGGTGAGCCCATCACCGACAAAAGCATCATTGGCGATGGCGTCGCTATCGGTGTCCGAAAAAACGAGCCTGATCTCAGAGAGCAGCTGAACACGGCCATTGCCAGCATTCGCCAATCAGGCCAGTACGACCAGATCGCGAAGCAGTACTTCAACTTCGATATTTACGGCGAATGAGGCAATCCCCATGAACGAAATGACACAACGCGGTGAATCTCGTTTTGCCTTCCCCGTCAGCGACGAGACTGCCTCGAATTCATCGCCGGCTCACACAATGGCCCCTGGCTGATGCCTCGGTCCTTCATGGACAGCCAGGCCAAATGGTTCTCCGAGGGAACACTGGGCGAGCTACCGGATATTGAAAGCCATCGCGAGGACTTTCCCATTCTCGGATGGACGTTGTCGCCGGGGGACATGGTGTGTTTCAACATGTTGACCTTGCATGCCTCTGCTGGCGTGGGCGGGCATAACCGTCGCCGCGCGTTTTCAGTGAGGGTCATAGGCGATGACGTGCGGCATGCGCCGAGACCTTGGGCCACCTCACCCGACTTTCCAGGGCTTAAAGATGCTCTGGCATCAGACGCACCTATGGAACACGAGCTTTTTCCGCCGCTCTGGCATCGAGAAACCAGAATGTCCGAGCGATAAGTTGATAATGCAGAATGGCTCAAAAACAGGTGATGGGTGTGGGTCGGTTGTTTCACGGAACAGGAAAGCCGAGTCATGTGCCCGGTTAGCCAAGGTATGTGGTTTCCTCTTACAACCTCGACACCTTGCGATATGTTTCGGATGCCTGAATCGCCACCGTTTCTATAGATACTTCTGACCGCCTGCAATGGGTTGGCTGCTGCCCTTCGTAACTGGTCGTTATCGACCGAACGTAAGGAGGTAGGAACCTTTAAGGCCCACCCTCCCACAACTCAGCAGCCACCTGCGAGCATTGCTACGTCCAGTAATCGACCTGATGATGCCAGCCGCTCGACAGAAGTCGCAATTCAATCCCGAGCAATCTTGTTATTTTCCAAGGCTTAGGGCAGGGTCGATACCACTGAGATCTCTGCCAAAGGAGTCACCCCATGTCAAAGCTATATCCAAGTATCGATCCCGAGGGGCTGGTCGAGTACTCAGTGGTCTACACCGACCGCTCGCTCAACCACATGTCGCAGTCATTTCAAGGCGTGATGAAGAACATTTCCAGAACCCTGAAACAGGTCTACAACGCCCAGGCTGTTGCGGTGGTCCCGGGCAGCGGCACATTCGGCATGGAAGCGGTGGCACGACAGTTTGCCACCGACCAGCAATGCCTGGTGATACGCAACGGCTGGTTCAGTTATCGCTGGAGCCAGATCCTTGAGATGGGCAACATCCCGGCGGCCACCACGGTGCTGAAAGCCCGACCGGTCGACACGGGTCGCCAGGCTGCCTACGCCCCACCCCCTCTGGACGAAGTGCTGGCAGCCATTCAGGCGCAGAAGCCGCAGATTGTCTTCGCCCCCCACGTTGAAACCTCATCAGGGATTATCCTGCCCGACGAGTACCTGCGGGCCGTCGGTGACGCCGTGCATGCGGTGGGTGGCCTGTTCGTGCTGGACTGCATCGCCTCAGGCACGCTTTGGGTTGATATGCAGAAATGCGCAGTCGACTTGCTGATCAGCGCACCGCAGAAAGGCTGGAGCGCCTCCCCTTGCTGCGCCCTGGTGATGCTCAGTTCTTTGGCCCTCGAGCGCATCGAACAGACGCATAGCAGCAGCTTCGCCTGCGACCTGAAAAAGTGGCTTCAGATCATGCAGGCCTACGAACAGGGCGGACATGCCTACCATGCGACCATGCCCAGCGATTCCCTCGCGCGATTTAACGAAGTGATGAAAGAGACGCAAGCCTACGGTTTCGACAAGGTCCGCGGCGAACAACAGGCTCTGGGCGATCGGGTGCGCGCAATGTTGACCGGCAAAGGCATCAAAAGCGTGGCCGCAGCCGGCTTTCAGGCCCCTGGCGTAGTGGTGAGCTACACCGATGATGCCGACATCAAGAGCGGTAAGAAATTTGCCAACCACGGCCTACAGATCGCCGCCGGAGTGCCGTTGCAATGCGACGAGCCGGCCGACTTCCAGACCTTCCGCATCGGCCTGTTCGGACTCGAAAAGCTGCACAATATCGAGCGCACGGTCAGCACCCTCGAGCAGGCACTGGACGAGGTGATGGTTAACTAAGCCCTCATCTTGCCCGCAGCACATACCGAACTTGTGATTCCAGGAAGGCATCCTGCCCTGGGCACTGCCAGCCCATGGCGCTGATCTTCGACGAATATGACGCTGGTCGCCCGGCGTCATGTTAGAACCATAAGGGAAAGCCCGTGCACGCGTCTTACTGACACGTGCGCCCTTCAGCGCTATCAGAAAAGGTTTCCAACGAAGCCTTTCACGGGGTGGATGATTGGTGGCTGTATGACTTGGATCGAACCAAAGCAGTCATCTAAACCACGCCAGATTCCTGGCATTTTTTTTGTCCTGGTTTGGGATAGGTGCAAGGGTCAGGAATAGAGGCAAAGCGTGTGTGACGGTGTGGGGCTGGTCATGCGCCAAGACTGCGAATATGTAACATGTCTTTTTTTTCATGTTCAGCAGTCGCGTTGATGTGCCGTCTACACTCAGACCCTATCGGACACACCTACCACAACTGGCAAAATTGCCAAGATGGTTATCGGGTCCTGCCATCGCGCACAAATTCCGAGAGCCATTCAATGAAACTGAATCATGCTCTGCTCAGGGAAAATAACAATGCGGATTTGCTGCGCCTCTTCGCTGCATGTGCGGTCATCTGGGGGCATGCTTACGCTCTTGTTCCAGGGCCCGCGACGACAGAGCCTATTGGGGGTTTGCTTGGATTTGACTATTCGGGATCGCTGGCCGTTGAATTCTTCTTTTTCTTAAGCGGTATTCTTGTAACGAATAGCTGGATAAACAATAGTTCACCACTTAATTTTATACTGGCACGGTTTTTTCGGGTGTTCCCAGCCATCTTCGTTAGCGCGGCCGCTTGCGTCTTACTGCTTGGACCGATATTCACCACACTACCGTTGAATAGTTATTTTGCCGACATTCCCCTTTTTACAGCGATATTTCGGCACCCCTATGTCGAATATTCATTGCCTGGTGTGTTTGAACATAGCAACTACCCGCTAACCAACGGATCTATTTGGACGATCCGATATGAACTTATTATGTACGCCATGTTGCTGGCAGCAGGGCTCTGCGGGGTATTCCGTCATAAGCTCTTCGCGACGGTGGTTCTCATTGCAATACTTGTAACCTCAATGTTTTTCCCAGAAGAAATTCAACTGATTGGTCTGATGAACGTAGATATTGGTGGTCGCCTCCCAGCCTTTTTTGCTTTTGGTGCTCTCCTTGCGCTTTACAAGGACCAGGCAAGTATCAATATCCGTGTAGTTTTCGGTTTAATCCTCTTTGCCTGGATTTTTCGGCATGGGTCGGCGTTCCAGTTTGTATTTTATCCGGCATTTTTGATTACTGCGCTTTGGCTGATGACCACCGACCCAATCAAGGCATTGCGGCTTCCAGGGGACTTTTCGTATGGTGTTTATGTCTTCGGATGGCCAATACAACAGGTTATAGCCGCCGATTTCCCGAATTTCAGCATTCATGAAAATCAGGCTGTTACGATCGCCGCTTCTCTTGCGTTGGCCAGTATTTCTTGGTACGTAATTGAAAAACCCTGTATCCGATTTGGGCGCCAGTTAAGTCAGTATTTTGCAGCGTATAGCAGCAGCCGCGAAGCCAATTCAGAGGTGACGCTAGCGACTGGCCGTAGGCCCAGGGAATAACGACTGGCATGTGAGTTGTAACTGCGCCAAGAGGGGAATTATGTTTCCTTCAGGCAGCATTCTCTGGGCGGAGTGCTTGGGCGGATGTCTGCTCCTGGCCGATGTCTGCCTGTCGCCACCGTCAGCTCTGGGTCGATTGCACCAATCGCGTAAACGGTCACACCAGTTGCCCGAGGGACTTCATGCCCTTAAGCAACACCAAGATGGCAAGGTAGATGGGGATGATCACCAGCAAACCGGCAATCACCCGTTTGGTAAAGTACGCAAGTGCCTGTTTCATATGCCTACCCGTCGGGATTGGCAAAAAATTGTCTTGGCTTCTGAGGTCAACGATCGGGTATGCGACACCTGTGCATTATCGTGGACTTGCTGCTGGGGGGGCCGGTAAACAGAAGCCCCTCGAAAGATGAAGTTTGACGATAGTACGGCCTTGGCAGCCCCACAAGGACGGGCCTATGAAGCCAGCCGGTAGCAGTGCATTAACGGCTATTGGCCGTAGCGCCGCTGAATTAATGGCAGAAATTTTATGTTTGCTACTCTTAGTGAACCGCATCGAGGTCTGTGGCTTGCAAAGTCAGCTTGCACCTCCCTGGCATCGTTCCACTCCTTCCAAACCTGCCTGATCACAGGGAGCTGCAATGCGCACTCCATTATTTTACGTGTTGTCAGCGGTCCTTTTTTTGAGCGGCGCTCCCTGTATGGCGCAGACAGTGGATGCAGCCCCCACCTCGCCAGCAAACCCTGCCGACACCGCACCGGTCACGGCGGCAGCTAAAGATGCCGTGTTTACCGAGGAGCAGCTGGATCAAATGCTGGCGCCTATTGCGCTTTATCCGGACCCACTGATGGCGCAGGTACTGATGGCCACCACTTACCCTGGGGAAGTCGCTGAAGCGGTCACTTGGTCTAAAGCACATCCGGACGCCAAGGGCGACGATGCGGTCAAGCAAGTGGCGAACCAACCCTGGGATCCGAGTGTGCAGGCACTAGTCGCCTTCCCGCAGGTCTTGGCCACGCTGGGACAGGATCCGGTCTGGGTGCAACGCCTGGGTGATGCCTTCCTGGCGCAGCCCGACGATGTCATGAATGGGGTGCAACGCTTGCGTCGTCAGGCGCAGGCAGCCGGTAACCTGCAGAGCAACCAGTATCAGAACGTGACGATCCAGAATGTTGCGGCACCCGCCGCAGCACCGGCACCCACGGCCACAGCTCCAGCCCCTGCTCCGGCCCCTGCCAGCAACTCATCCACCATCATCATTCAGCCCGCCGATCCGCAGGTGGTGTACGTTCCCTCTTATAACCCGACAACCACCTACGGCACTTGGGCCTACCCTGCGTCGCCTCCTGCGTACTATCCACCGCCGCCCGCCTATTACCCCGGTCAGGCATTGATGGCCGGGCTGGCATTTGGCACCGGTGTGGCGATCGTCGGTGCGTTGTGGGGTGAATGTGACTGGGGCAATAACGACGTCGACATCGACGTCAATCGTTACAACAACATCAATGGCAACAACCGAATCACCAATAATCAGAACAAGTGGCAGCACAACCCCGTTCATCGCAATGGCGTGCCCTATCGAGACACCAGGAGCCGCGAACAGTACGGCCGACAACTGGACGGTGCCAATCAGCGTGAAGCCTATAGGGGGGACAATGCCCAGCGCGCCCAGGCGCGTGATAGAGCCCGCAGCTCGATGGACAAGCACGGTATCGAACGACCTGCCACCAGCAACCTCGAAGCCCGTGACAGGGCGCGCGAAGCCCAGTCCCGAACCTCGGCTGGCAATCGGGTACAAGCAGGTGCAGACAGACCGAAGGCGTCCGACAGACCGAAGGCGTCCGACAGAAGCCAGGGCACGGCCAGAAACACTCGGGAGAATCAGCAGCCCAGGAAACAGACCGCTCAGGCGAATCAACGCGCACAAGGCAACTCACAGGCGCGCCAAGCGGCGCAAAATCGGCAGACCGCGCCGGCCGCCAGCAGGGGCAGTGCCCGCGACAATGCATTCGCCGGCGCGCGCTCACCGTCCCAAGCCAACTTACAAGCCAGTCGCGGCCGGGCCAGTCAGGCATCCATTCAGCGCCCCAGCGCCACGCGATCAACCGGCCATCAGATCAGTCGGCCGTCCACTGCACCAGCGCGTCAAAGGGGGGGCCGTCGTTGAATAACCATCCTCGAGTCAAGGCTCTCAAGGGTTCGCTCCGTCATGCCTTGGCGATCACTGCCGGCTTGGCGTGGTCGTGCATGGTCATGGCGCAGCAGGAATTTCCAACGCCAGAAAAGGCCGCTGAAGCGTTCGTTGAAGCACTGGGTACGGAACACGCCGATCAGAAACGCCTGACAGAGTTGCTGGGCAATGAATGGCGCAATTTCATCCCTCGTGAAGGCGCGGAACGCAAGGACGTGGATGCGTTTTTGAAGCAATACCACGAGCAACATCAGATTGAAAAAACCAGCGACAACAAGGCGATTTTGTCGGTGGGAAATGACCACTGGACACTGCCTATTCCCATCATAAAAGTCGCGAACCGTTGGCGCTTCGATGTCAAGGCCGGTAATGCCGAAGTCCGTGCACGTCAAATTGGCCGTAACGAACTCGCCGCGGTGCAATCGGCGCTGGCCTATCACGATGCCCAGATGGACTATGCGTCAGTGGATCGTGACGGTGACGGCGCACTTGAGTATGCGCAGAAAATCTTCAGCACCCCCGGCAAGCACGACGGACTCTATTGGGCGGACGACGATAGCGGGCAGATCAGCCCGTTGGGGCCCACGTTCGGCAAAACCATTGCCGGCGAAGACTGGCATGGTTACCGCTTCCGCATCCTCAATGGCCAAGGCCCTTCAGCACCGGGCGGCGCCTACAGCTACCTCATCGGTGACAAGATGAGCCGGGGCTTTGCACTGATCGCCTGGCCGGCGAAGTATGGCGATTCCGGAGTGATGAGTTTCATGATCAGTCATGAAGGGCAGGTATTCGAGAAAGATCTGGGACCTGATGGTGAGAAGTTGGCGCAGTCGATGAAGCGCTTTGATCCGGATGACAGTTGGGAAGTGGTGAGTGCAGATCAAGAGAAGCCGGATTGACTCAGTTCTTAGTCAGCGCAGCCAATGAAATCGGGCGCGGAAGGCGCCCTGGGCACGGATGTTAGTCATCAGTTATCAATCACCCGTTGCAAATGAATCGCCAACTCCGTGGCAAACCGCCGCTCCGGCGTCTCGACATCAATGCCGAACAAATCCTGAATCCGCGACAGGCGGTACCTGAGCGTCGTCACGTGCACTCCCATTGCATCGGCACAAGCCTGACTGCGGCAGCTTTCCCTTAGATAGACGGTCAGTGTTTCGAGGTAGGGCGTGTGGTGTTTGCGGTCATGAGCCAGCATGGCACCGACGCTTTCATTGACGAAGGTACGAATATCTTCGCCGCCTACCGCCGCCATAAAGATGGGTATCGGTCCAAAGTCCTGATCGGAGATCGGGCCACTGCGGCCGAACGAACGAGCAATATCGATCAGCCGCCTGCACCGTTCCCAGGCGGCGGGATAATCGGTCAGCATCCTGCAGACGCCGCTGGCCAGCAGAATTGGCTCGGCCCCCAGGTAGTGTGCCAAGTCATCGGCAATCTGGCGTTGGACCTTGGCCAACCGCTCCCGGCCCTTCTCGCCTTCAGATGGCAGGAGGCACACCAGGCCGTTATCGACGACGATCACCGTTGAGTGGATCGCCGCCCGTTGGAGGATACGTGCAACGTTGTGATGCAGGTTCTTCGGCTCGTGGGCCTTGCCGCCGAAATCGATAATGATCATCTGCTGCGCGGTACTGAAGCTGATGCCCAGGCGCTGCGCCCGCTGCTGGATATCATCGGCGTCGCGCCAGCGACCTTCGAGCACCTCGAACAGCAGTTCGGTCTGGGTTCGGGTTTCGAAGCGAAAGCGAATAAAGCTGCGCATCATCTGAACGCTCAAGGCGAACTTGGCGCTTTCCAGCATCAACAGATCCAGCTCATTGACCGGCTGTGCCACCGGGAACAGCACCAGTGCCCCCACCAGTTCGCGATCGACCATCAGCGGCTCAATCTGCGCCCGCAGGGTAAACTGACGTTGGCCGTCATCAAGGAACAAATTGACCGTACTCCTGAGGGCACTTCGCAGGCTTTCATGGGCGGCCTTGGAGATCTGCACGCTCAGCACCCCGGCGACTGCATCCTGCCAGGCAATGTCATCGAATAGCGCGGTATCCGGCGAACGACCGGCCACCACTTGATTGGCGGTGAAGTCCACGGCAATCACCGGGTTGGGTAATTGGTTGCCGACCATCAGCGACAGGGACGTCACCGAGCCACCGCCCAGCACGTGTTCCAGCAGCGTGGTGTGCACGTGCAACGCTTGCTGCATGCGTTCCGCGGCGCGGCGCTCGGCTTCCAGTTGGCGCTGACGCTCCACTGCGATGGCGCCGAGGTGGATGATCATGCCGAGAAACACCCGGTCTTCCTCCGACACGTCCATGATCGTGCGGGAAATCACGCTGAGCACCATGGGCCGACCGTCGAAGTCGGTGCAGTTCATCGGCATCACCATCACCGTACGGTAATCGCGCTCCAGGGATTCGCTGCGATAACCTGGGTACTCGCATTCGCGTACGTCGCGGATAAATACCGGCTCATTGCGTTGCAGAGCGGTCATCACCGGGCTGGATGACAGCTCCCAGCAATCCACCAGGGGCCGCTGCACCAGGGTCGGGTCATGGCGGGCAAGGACGTAGCCAAAACCGGCGTCCATATCAATGGCCATGATGGAGCTCATGGTCCAGTGGGTGTGGCGACAACTGGCGTAGACCAATTGGTGCAGCATCGATTGCAGATCGCCGCCGGAGTTGATCTGACTGGCCACATCGCGCAACGACAGTATCTGCATTTCTCGATTCAAGGCGCTCACCTGAACGTGGAGGTCACGGCAGAAACTAGCCTGCCAGGCCGACCTGATACTTGCTCCGGTTACGAGCAATGTCCAGCTCATTTGCACTCCTTAACCATGGAAGACGCTGTTTCCCTTTGCTCCTAGCCTAAGGCCATAACCAACAGCCACAAGGGCGAAGAGTCATCATGAATCTAGAGAATCTGGGCGTCAGGAAGTACTGCACCTTTATCGAGGAAACCTTTATCGAAGGCGGCAAGGACGCCGGCAAACCCATCACCTTGATCGTCGTTGCCGCCGTGCTGAAAAACCCTTGGGCCGGCCAGGGCTTCGTCGAAAACCTGCGACCGGAGATCCTGCGCCTCGCCCCGGGCCTGGGCTACGAGATGACCCGCCGTTTGATCGCGCTGATGCCGGGCGACCAGGTCGAAGCCTTTGGCAAGGCCGCCGCCGTGGGGGTCAACGGTGAAATCGAGCACGCCTCGGGCCTGATCCATACCCTGCGTTTCGGCAACCTGTTCCGCGAAGCCGTAGACGGCACCGCCTACCTGAGCTTCACCAACACCCGCAATGCTCCCGGCGCCCTGCTCTCCCTGCCAATGGTGCACAAGAGTGAAACCGGCAAACGCTCGCATTTTCTCACCGCCAATTTCCAGATCGCCGATGCGCCGGGGCCGGACGAAGTGCTGATCGCCATCGGCGCCGCCGACGGTTCGCGCCCTCACCCGCGCATTGCTGATCGGTATCAGGACATGGCGGAAATGGAAGCCGAGCGTCCCAAGGACTGATCACTCCTTTGAACCGCAGCAAAACTTTTGCCGCGGTTGCTCTTGATCGATGCAAGCCCAAGGGATTTGTTCCCCGTAGGCTTGCTTCAAACCATAAGAAACACGCCTTGAACACAGGAGTAATCCGATGCCGAGCACCATGGTCAGCGCCAACGTCGCAGCCGTCGATCCGGGCGCCTTGCGTCAGGCTTTCGGCACCTTCGTTACCGGGGTTACCGTCATCACCACCCATGACGCCGACGGCAATCCACGGGGCATGACGGCCAACTCCTTCACCTCGGTCTCCCTCGACCCGCCGCTGCTGCTGGTGTGCGTCGGCAAATCAGCCGCCAGCTACACCTCGTTCGCCAGCACCGAGCACTTCGCCGTCAACCTGCTGCACGAAGGCCAAGTGGAAGTCTCGGGGACGTTTGCCTCCAAATCACCGGACAAATTCCACACCGTCAACCACGACAAGGTCCACACCGGCGCGCCGATCCTCACCGACAGCCTGACCTGGTTCGATTGCACCGTTGACCAGCGCATCGACGCCGGCGACCACCTGGTGCTGATCGGCCAGGTACGGGCCTTCGGCACCAGCCCGAAGCTGCCGCTGTGTTTCTGCCGGGGCCGCTACGCCAACATCCAGGACGCGCTGCCGGCCAGTTGGCTGGACTCGCACAAGATGATCATCGGTTACCTGATCGAAGCCGGCGACGCGATTCTGTTTCGCGCCGATGGCAACGGTGGCTGGACCCTGCCCGTGGCCGGCAAGCGCAAGGGCTTTATTGATGCGGGCCAGAGCGCCCTGTCGATCGAACTGGAATCGACCTTTCTGTACTCGGTGTTCGATGTCGACGATACCGATCCCGGTTTCCTGATCTATCGCGCGCAACTCGACAGCCTCGACGCCGACGTCGAGCTGCCCGACACCCTGCGCTTCTTCCCGCTGGACGACTTGCCCATCGAACAGATGCCAGTCAACGAACTGCGCTCGGTGGTCCGCCGCTACGCCCGCGAGCGCAAAAACCAGCAGTTCGGCATTTACACCGGCTCCGCCGACAGCGGCCGGGTGGAAATGATCGAGAACGCCACGCCGCCCCGTGCCGCGCTGGCCCACGAATCCCTTTGATACGCAGCCACAGGACTCTTACATGAAAACCACGGTCAGTGCCCTTGAGGGCAATCGCCTTAACCTGTTTATCGACGGCCGCTTCGTCGCCCCCGACAGCGCAACCTACTTCGACAGCTTCGACCCCACGACCGGCCAGGCCTGGTACCAATTCGCCCAGGCCGATGCCAGCGACGTGGACCGTGCCGTCGCGTCGGCCCAGCGCACCTTCAATGACCCGCAATGGCGCAACCTGACGCCCACAGCGCGGGGCAAATTGCTCTATCGCCTGGCGCAACTGGTGGCGGAAAACGCCGAAGCCCTGGCGTTGCTGGAAACCCGCGACAACGGCAAGTTGCTGCGGGAAATGCGTGCGCAGATGAGTGCCCTCCCGGACGCCTACACCTACTTCGCCGGCATGGCCGACAAGCTGCAAGGCGAAACCATCCCGGTCAACAAGCTCAACCAGCTCAACTACAGCACCCGCGAACCCTTGGGCGTGATCGGCATGATCACCCCGTGGAACTCGCCGCTGATGCTGCTCACCGGCACCCTGGCGCCGTGCCTGGCCATCGGCAACACCGTGGTGATCAAACCGTCCGAGCATGCCAGCGCCTCGACCCTGGCCCTGGCCGAACTGATCATCGAAGCCGGCTTCCCGGCCGGCGTGGTCAACGTCGTCACCGGTAATGGTGCAGTCACCGGCGACGCCCTGACCCGTCACCCCGGCATCGCCAAGTACGTGTTCACCGGCAGCACCGACACCGGTCGCCGCATCGCCGGCAATGCGGCGAACAACCTGGTGCCGTGCCAGATGGAATTGGGGGGCAAGTCACCCCATGTGGTGTTTTCCGATGTCGACATCGACAAAGCCGTCAACGGCGTGGTCTCCGGCATCTTCGCTGCGGCCGGGCAAAGTTGCGTCGCCGGCTCGCGCTGCTTCGTCGAAGCGCCGATCTACGACAAGTTCGTTGAAGCCCTGGTCGCCCGCACCCAGCGCATCAGTGTCGGCCACCCCATGGAAGAGCACACCGATATCGGCCCGCTGGCGCTGCAAGCCCAGTTGCAAAAACTCGAAGGCTACATCGCCAGCGGCGTGACCCAGGGCGCACAGGTGGCCATTGGCGGCAAACGCCCAAGCGCCAGCAACCTGTCCGAAGGCTGGTACTTCGAACCGACCGTCATGGCCAACGCCACCAACGACATGTCCTTCATGCGCGACGAACTGTTCGGCCCGGTGGTCGGCGTCATGCCGTTCACCTCCGAAGAACAGATGATCAGCCTGGCCAACGACACCTCCTACGGCCTGGCCTCGGGCATCTGGACCCAGAACATCGACCGCGCTATGCGCTTCGCCAACCGGATCGATGCCGGCACGGTGTGGATCAACACCTACCGCAGCGCCGCCTACATGTCCGCCAATGGCGGCTTCAAACAAAGCGGTTACGGCCGGCGCGGCGGCTTTGATGTGATGCGCGAGTTTTCCCGGGCCAAGAACGTGGTCATCGACTACTCCGGCGAGATGCAAGACCCCTTCGTCATTCGCCTGCGCTGATCAAGCCATTGAGGAGCACCTTATGAAATTTGCCGTATCCCTGAGCATGGAACGCTTTTCCCCAGACGTGCCCATGCAGACCGTCATGGCCAACCTGCTGGAACTGGCGAAGATCGCCGATGAAGGCGGCTTCGAAACGTTGTGGACGTCGGAGCACCACACCCTCGAATGCACCATCGCGCCCAACCCGTTCCAGACCCTGGTCTGGCTGGGCCAGCACACCGAGCGCATTCGCCTGGGCACCGCGACCCTGGCCGCCGCCTATTGGCACCCGATCCGCCTGGCGGGCGAAGCGGCGTTGTGCGACCACTTGACCAACGGGCGCCTGGAGTTCGGCATTGCCCGCGGTTCCTATCAGTATGAATTCGACCGCATGACCCCCGGCCTGCAACAGCAGGAAGGCGTGGGTTATATGAAGGAATTGGTGCCGGCGGTGCAAAAGCTCTGGTCCGGGGATTACGCCCATGACGGCCACTACTGGAAATTCCCGCTGACGGCCGCGGTGCCCAAGCCCCTGCAACAGAATCACCCGCGTATCTGGGTCGCCGCACGGGATCCCGGCACCTTCGACTGGGCAGTGGGCATCGGCGCGAACATCCTCTCCACCCCACTCTCGTTACCGGCCGCAGAAATCGCCGTACTCGGGGAGAAATTCAACAAGGCCGTGGCCGACAATCCTCATGTGCCACGCCCACGCTTCATGATGCAACGCCGCACCTGCTTGTACGCCAAGGCCAGCGATTGGGAATTGCCGGTCAAGCACAGCATGGACTTTGGCCGCGCCTTCGAAAACCTGATGCAGAACATCGGCACCGTGCACAACGGCTTCCCCGAGCCGGTGCCGTTTGAAAGCGTCAAGGGCAAGGACAACTACAACCCGGAAAACATTCGGCGCAACCTGATGTTCGGTACCCCGGACGAGATCATCGAAAAGCTGCTCGATTACGAAGCTGCAGGCGTAGACCAGTATTGTCTGGGCCTGACCTTCAACCTGCCGTTCGAATTGCAGAAGCGGACGCTGCGCCTGTTTATCGATGAAGTGATGCCGGTATTCGCCGAGCGCGAGCGCGCCAAACGCCGCGAACAGGTTGCGGGGTAAGCGCCATGAGCGACGCACAACGTTTCAGCGTGGCCAACGTCACGCTCAACTACCGCCTCGATGGCCAGGGACCGCGCGCGCTGGTGTGTATTCACGGTGTCGGCTCCAGCCTTGAGGCGTGGGCCGAGGCGGTGAAAGGTTTGAAAGACCAGTTCACCATTTTGACCTTCGACCTGCGCGGTCATGGTCAGTCGTCGCACACCCAGGGCCGTTATGAAATCGATCACCTGGTGGGCGAAGCTTTGGCCCTGGCCGATCATGTTGGTTTCGACCGCTTCGACCTGGCCGGTTTTTCTTTGGGCGGCCTGATCGCCCAGCGCATGGCCCTGACCCACCCGGCACGCATTCGCCGCTTGGTGTTGCTGTCGACGGTCGCCGGGCGCAACGCCCAAGAGCGCGAACGGGTGCAGGAACGCTTGACTGCCTTGCAGGCCGGCGAACCCGTCGCCCACTACGAAGCATCGCTGTCGCGCTGGTTGACCGAGGACTTTCAGGCGCGTCACCCCGACGTCGTCAGCCGTCTACGCCAGCAAAATGCCGACAACGATCCGGGCTGTTACGCGGCGGCTTATCGGGTGCTGGCGGAGTCGGATTTCGGTGAACAGCTTTCGCAAATCCGCTGCCCGACCCTGATCGCCACGGGGGCCGACGATACGGGATCCAACCCGAGAATGGCCGGCCTGATGCACGAGCGCATCCAGGGTTCGCAGCTGAAGATTCTGCCGGGATTGCGTCACTGCATCCTGATCGAAGCGCCGGAACAAGTGGCCAGCCTCATGCGCGATTTTCTGATTGATTCGGAGACACACCATGGATAAGTCATTGCAGGCACGGGGCGAAACCGTTCGCCGTCAGGTCCTGGGCAACGCTTACGTCGATCAGGCCCTGGGCAAGGCCGACGATTTTTCCCGACCCTTTCAGGACGTGCTCAACGAGTATTGCTGGGGCATGGTCTGGACCGACGACGCCCTCGACCTCAAGCAACGCAGTTTGCTCAACCTGGGCATGCTCGCCGCGCTGGGCCGGATGGACGAGTTTGGCACCCACTTCTGCGGCGCCTTGCGCAACGGCCTCAGTGACGACGAACTGCACGCCGCCCTGGTCCAGATCGCGGTGTATTGTGGCGTACCGGCGGGTGTCGAAGCCTTCCGCGTCGCCCGCAAAGCGCGGGAAAGCATGAGCCAGGAGGTTAATGATGCGTAGCAGCTGTCGAGCTCCGGCGAGGCTGCGTCAGCGGTATAACGGATAGACCGGGTTCTCAGGTTTTACGACTGCTGCGCAGCCGGACGCGACCTCGTTTCACTCGAGCGCTGCTACACGGCTCATGCTGTAAGTGCCATCGAACAACAAGAAGTTTTTGAGACTGCACCCTTGCGTGACTGAATGACCTTTAACTGCCAGTAGCCCAAAAATTTCTATACATGAAGTTTTCCGCAGATTGAAAAACAATAATTGGAGGCAATTGGTGAGCGAACGACTGAAGATTGAGAACCTCTACAAGGTCTTTTCCTCGGAGCCAGAGAGGGCCATGCAGCTCTTGACGGCCGGGGCCAGCAAAGACCGGATCCTGGCCGAGACTGCGACGGTGGTCGGCCTCAATAACGTATCGCTGTCCATTCCCAGTGGCGCGATCTACATGATCATGGGCCTGTCCGGCTCCGGAAAATCCACCCTGGCACGGTGCATCAATCGCTTGAACGAACCGACGGCGGGCAAGATCCTGCTCGACGGCGAAGACCTGGTGACTCTCAACGAAAGCCAGCTGCGGGAAGTCCGACGAACGCGTATCTCGATGGTGTTCCAGCACTTCGCCCTGCTGCCGAACAAAACCGTGATCGAGAACACCGAGTTCGGCCTCAAGCTGCGGGGCGTGCCGTTGGCCCAGCGCCGCAAACGCGCCGAAGAAGTGTTGGCGGTCGTCGGCCTGGCCAAGTGGGCCGATCACCATCCACATGAACTCTCCGGCGGCATGCGCCAGCGGGTCGGCCTGGCCCGTGCACTGACCACGGATGCCGATGTGCTGATCATGGACGAAGCCTTCAGCGCCCTCGATCCGCTGATTCGTACGGAAATGCAGGACGAGTTGCTGCGCCTGCAACGCACCCTGAAGAAAACCATTCTGTTCATCACCCACGACTTTCAGGAAGCGCTAAAGCTCGGCACACGCATTGCGATCATGGCCGACGGCCAAGTGGTGCGCGAGGGCACGCCCCAGGAAATCGTCATGGATCCGGGCAGCGATTATGTCGCCGCATTCACCCGGGATGTGGACCGCTCACGACTGTTCGATGCCCTTTCGATCATGGAAACCGCGAGCACCCTGCTGGTCCAGGGCGACACCCGCGTTGTCGGCAATGAAAGCTCCAGCGCTTTTGTCCTGAGCGCCAGCGGCAAAGCGGTCGGCGTGCTCGATTCGGCCTCGCTGCTGGCCGTCGGCGGCGGTGCCGATGCGCTGCAACGCCTGTCGAGCCAATTTGTCAGCGTGCCGGCCAACGCCAAATTGGTGGAAGTGGCGCGCCTGCTCAAACCGGGCCTGCCGGTTGCCGTGGTCGATGGCCAGGGGCTGTTTATCGGCACTCTGAACAGCGCCCACATTCTTGATTGCATTGCCAGCGTCGCGTCCCATCGGCCAAGCGCTGCGGAGGTTGCACACCATGCTTAGTTCAGAAGACATCGCTGTTTTCCCCGTGGACCAGTGGATCAGCCAGGGCGTCGAGTGGCTGGGCATTCATCTGCGGCCGATGTTCCTGGCGATTCGCTGGCCGGTGGAGCACTTGCTGGCGTTGAGTGACTCGCTGATCCACGCCATTCCCTTCCCGATCATGGTGCTGCTGATGTTCTTCGTGGCCTACCGCGCCGCGAGCCTGGGGGTGGCACTGTTCAGCGCCGCAGCCCTGGTGATCATTGCCGTGCTGGGCGTCTGGGACGAAGCCATGACCACGTTGTCGCTGATCACCACGGCGATTGTAATCTGCATGGTCGTCGGGATTCCCATGGGCATCTGGTGCGCCCGCAGCGAACGGGTCTGGCAGGTGATGCGGCCGATCCTCGACATCATGCAAACCACACCAACCTTCGTGTACCTGGTGCCGGTGGTGATGCTGTTCGGCGTCGGGACCGTGTCGGGTGAGGTGGCGGTGGTGATCTCCGCCTGCCCGCCGCTGATCCGCTTTACCTACCTGGGCATCCGCATGGTGGACACCGAACTGGTGGAAGCCGGCCACGCCTTTGGCGCTGATCGCCGGCAATTGCTCTGGGAAATCCAGTTGCCCCTGGCGATCCCGACCATCCTCGGCGGCCTTAACCAGACTGTCCTCACCGCCATGGTGATGTCGGTGGTGGTGGCGATGATCGGTGCCGAAGGCTTGGGCCTCGTGGTGCTACAGGGCCTTGGGCGGATGGACGTCGGCCGCGCCGCAGTGGGCGGGATCGCCATTGTCTTGCTGGCGATGATGCTCGACCGGATCACCCAGAAACTGGCGCAGCCGACCGTGCGTAAACGCAAATCGCTGTTCAAGCGACTGCTCAATCCCCGACCGGTAAACGCATAACAAGAAAGAAGTCATGAATGCCCGTTGTTGACTGCCAACCTTTAACCATAACGAGAAAAAAAAGAGGAAATCATGATGCGTCCATTCAAAGCCTTGCTTGGATTTGCAGCAACGTTGTCCCTGGTTGGTCTGGCCTGCACGCAAGTGATGGCCGACGACCTGCCAGGCAAAGGCAAGACCATTCGCTTTGTGCAGTCGGAAAGCACCGGCGGTAACTACGTCATCACCAAAATCGCCATCGAGGCCAGCAAGCAGCTCGGTTACGCGACCAAGTTAAGCACCGTCAACACCACGCTGTTTTTCCCGGCGGCGGCCCAGGGCGACCTGGACCTGTCGATGGACGTGACCCTGCCCCAGCTGCAACCCAGCTTCGACAAGGTCAAGGATCGCACCGAGGTCGTGGGCGGTGGCTCCATCACCGGCGCCGGCTACAACGGTTACATGATCGACAAGAAAACCGCGGATGCCTACCACATCACGAGCCTGGAACAGCTCAAGGACCCGAAGATCGCCGGGCTGTTCGGCAAGAACGGCAAGGCTGACCTGATCAGCTGCGACCCGGGTTGGGGCTGCGGCGATGTGGTCGACTATCAGCTCGACAAGTTCGGCCTCAAGGCCACCGTAAACCCGGTCCGCGGCAAATATGAGGCGCTGATGTTCGAAAACGTCGCACGCCTGAAACGCGGCGAGCCGGTGTTTTTCTATGCCTGGGCGCCGTCGTGGATGACCAACACCATGGTGCCAGGCAAGGACGTGGTCTGGCTGCCGACGCCGTTCGATGCCTTGCCTGGCAACGTACCGAGCAGCGTTTCGGCGTTGACCCCAGGAGTGGCCGGTTGCGCTGGCGGCGCCGACCCTTGCCGCATGGCCATGGCCGCGTGGAACTGGTACGCGATCGGCAACAAGCAATTTGTCGCGGCCAACCCGGCCATCAAGGCCTTGGTAGAGCAGATGACGTTTCCCCAGGCCACCTGGAGCTACTGGGAAAAAACCATCAGCCAGGATGGCTCGAGCGAACGCAATATTCGCAAGTTGGCAGATGACTGGATGAGTGAGAACAAGGCGACGATGGATGGTTGGGTGGCCACGGCCAAAGCCGCTCAGTAGCGCCGAAAACCTTGTGGTGGGCGGGCTCGCCTGCTCACCACAAAAACCTCTGTTTGACGGCCTGCAATCAGAAAAAACCCGCTGCCGTACCCCCGCCAAACCTCCAGATACTGCTACCGCCCTGCCCTAGCATGAGTCCCACTCAGACAAGTTGGAGTGAACGCAATGAGCTACAAACACCCGCTGCTGTTCAAAGCCCTGTGCTACGTCGACGGGCATTGGGTCCACAGTGACAGCGGTCGCAGCATCGCCGTGCATAACCCGGCGAACTTTGAATTGATTGGCCATGTGCCGATGCTCGATCAGCCGCAGATTGTCGCGGCCGTCGATGCCGCGCACCGGGCATTTGCAGGCTGGCGCGAATTGAGCCTGGATACGCGCGCCACGATTCTGCGGCGTTGGGCGGCGTTGATCCTTGAGCATCAGGAAGACCTCGCACGCATTCTCAGCCAGGAACAAGGCAAGTCACTGGCAGAATCCCGCGGCGAAATCGCCTACGCCGCCAGTTTCATTCCCTGGTTCGCCGAAGAAGCCCGGCGGCTTTATGGGCAGAACATTCCCAGCCATATCCCTGGCGCGCACCTGGGCACCGTCAAGGAGCCGGTCGGCGTTTGTGCCCTGCTGACGCCATGGAATTTCCCTTCGGCGATGATCACCCGCAAAGCGGCCGCCGCACTGGCTGCCGGTTGCACCGTGGTAATCAAGCCGGCCCACGAAACGCCTTATTCGGCGTTGGCCCTGGCTCAGTTGGCGGAAGAGGCAGGTTTCCCCGCCGGCGTGTTCAACGTGGTGTTGGGCGAACCGCAGATGGCCATGCAAACCCTGGCTCAAGACAGCCGCGTGCGTTCCGTCAGCTTCACCGGCTCGACCCGGGTCGGCAAGTTGGTGCTACAAGCGACGGCCCAGGACGTGAAGAAAGTGTCGCTGGAACTGGGCGGCAACGCGCCGTTTATTGTCTGCGCCGATGCCGATCTGGAGCTGGCGGTGAAAGTCGCGGTAGAGGCCAAGTTCCAGACCTCGGGCCAGGATTGCTGCGCGGCCAATCGGATCATGGTCGAACGCTCGATTTATCCGGCGTTCCTCAGCCGCTTTGCCGCCGCCGTGCGTGAGCTGCGGGTTGGCCCTGCGCTGATCGGCCAGCAAGAGCAACACGTCGACATCGGCCCGCTGATGCACCAGGCCGCCTTCGATGTGACCGCCGAGCGTGTGGCTGATGCGCTGAGGCTGGGCGCGCAACGTCTGGTGGGCGGTGAGGCTCACGCGTTGGGTGGATTGTTCTACCAGCCGACGGTGCTGGCCGATGTCACGCCGCAGATGCGCATCTATCGTGAAGAAAATTTCGCGCCCATCGCCGGGGTGATGCCGTTCGACACACTGGATCAGGCCATCGAAATGGCCAACGACACCGAATACGGTCTGGCCGCCTACGTTTGCTCCAACCGCCTCGACCTGATCTACCCACTGATTCGCCGCCTCGACCACGCCATGGTCGCGGTCAACGGCGTCAAGTTCACCGGCCACCCGATCCCGTTCGGTGGCATGAAAGCCTCGGGGCTGGGCCGCGAAGGCGGCACCGAGGGCTTCGAAGCCTTTGTCGAAACCAAATACTTTTGCCTGCACCATCAAGGCCAGTTTTAAGGAGATCCGCCATGAGCCAAGAACTCGAAACGCTGTTCGAACAAGACCGCGCGCACTTCATGCACCCCTCGACCCACGCCCATGACCACGCCAGCGGCGCGCTCAAGGGACGCATCATCAAGAGCGCATCGGGCATCCGCATTCGCGACCACGAGGGGCGCGAATTCATCGACGCCTTTGCCGGGCTGTACTGCGTGAACATCGGCTACGGCCGCACCGAAGTGGCCGACGCGATCTACAAGCAAGCCAAGGAACTGGCCTACTACCACACCTATGTCGGCCACTCGAGCGAGGCGATTATCGAGCTGTCGAGTCGCATCATGGACTGGGCGCCCGAGGGCATGAAAAAGGTCTATTACGGCCTGTCCGGTTCCGACGCCAACGAAACCCAGATCAAACTGGTGCGCTACTACAACAACGTGCTGGGCCATCCGCTGAAGAAGAAAATCATCTCCCGCGATCGCGGTTATCACGGCTCGGGCATCATGACCGGCAGCCTGACCGGGCTGCCGACTTTTCATCAGCATTTCGACTTGCCGGAGCAAGGCGTCAAACACACGGTTTGCCCGCACTGGTACCGCAAGGCACCGACCGGCATGGATGAAGCCACGTTTGTCCGCTACTGCGCCGAAGAACTGGAAAAAATGATCCTGGCCGAAGGCCCCGACACCGTGGCCGCATTCATCGGCGAACCGTTGATGGGCACCGGCGGCATCATCGTTCCGCCGGCCGGCTACTGGACGGCGATTCAAGCGGTACTGAACAAATACGACGTGTTGCTGATCGCCGACGAAGTGGTCTGCGCATTTGGTCGCCTGGGTTCGAAAATGGGCAGCCAGCGTTACGGCATGCGTCCGGACCTGATCACCACGGCCAAGGGCCTGACCAGCGCCTACGCGCCGTTGTCGGCGGTGATCGTCGGCGAGAAGGTCTGGGATGTGATCGAAAAAGCTTCGACCAGCGAAGGCGCCATGGGCCATGGCTGGACTTACTCGGGACATCCGATCTGTGCGGCGGCCGCACTGGCCAACCTCGACATCCTGGAACGGGAAAACCTCACCGCCAATGCCGAGCAGGTGGGTGGCTACCTCAACCGCCGCTTGCGCGAAACCCTGGAAGGCCACCCGCTGGTGGGTGAAGTGCGCGGAGACGGCATGCTCGCCGCCGTGGAGTTCATGGCCGACCGAGAGCAGCGCACCCCGTTTGACGCAGCCTTGAAGGTCGGCCCGCGGGTTTCGGCGGCGTGCCTGGAGCGCGGCATGATTGCCCGGGCCATGCCCCATGGCGATATTCTGGGCTTCGCGCCCCCGCTGATCCTGACCCAGGAGGACGCGGATCTGATCGTCGACATAACCCGCAGTGCGATTGATCAGGTGGCCAGTGAAGTGCTGGGCTGATGCTTAGTTAAGCGAATGCCGCCTCCTGTAGGAGCGAGCTTGCTCGCGATGGTCGTCAACGATAACGTGTTGATCCTGAATTAACGCGTCGCTCTCAAATCCATCGCGAGCAAGCTCGCTCCTACATGACCCATGAGCTTGCGGAGTCCGTTCACGATGCACAAGCTTGATCGTTATGACCTGAACATCCTGCGGATCCTCTCCGAGGACGGGCGTATCACCAAGTCGAACCTGGCCGAGGCCATCAACCTGTCGGTGACACCGACCTGGGAGCGAGTGCGCAAGCTGGAAAATGCGGGCCTGGTGAAGGGTTACCGTGCCTTGATCGACTGGAACCAGGTGTTCAAAAGCCAACAGTTGCTGGTGGAAATTACCCTGGCCCGGCACACGGCACCCGACATGCGCCGGTTCGAACAGCGCATGAGCTTAGCTGCCGAAGTGGAGTTCTGTTATGCCACTGGAGGCGGCGTGGATTACATTGCAATGATCCAGGCGCCGGACATTGATCAGTACCAGCGTTTTATTGACCAGTTACTCCTGGAAGACCTGGGAATCGAGCGCTACTTCACCTATATCGTCACCAAGACCATCAAGACCGGCGGGGCGCTGCCGCTCCAGGCGTTGAATGTTTTATCTCCCGCTGACTAATGCCAGGCGACAGGCCAACCCTACCCCCTGCGCAATTGATTAAGGCGCTTGGCTACCTGCAAGTTGCCGTTATCTGGTTTCTGAGCCTGGTCGCCGAAGGGCCGTGCAGCCGCCCCTCAGTCAGCGCGGCGCAACAGCGAGGAACTCGCCCGCACCTGCAACTGCGGCGCAAGGATGATCGACTCGGCGGCCTCGCCTTTGATGCGCTTGAGCAGCAACTCCACCGCATGCCGCCCCATCTGCGCCATCTGCAGGCGCACGCTGGTCAGTGGAACGATTAGTTCATTGGCTAGCGGGATGTCGTTGAAGCCGACGACGGCAATGTCCTTGCCCGGCTGCAACCCTTTGTCGCGGGCGGCGCCCATCAGGCCAATGGCAAGGAAGTCGTTGACCGCGAAAAACGCCTGTGGGCGTGGGTTGAGCCCCAACAGATACTCGCCTTGTTTGTGTCCGGTGTGGCTGTCAAAAGGACCATTCAGGATCCACTCCGGGCGCAGGGCGAAACCTTGCTCACGGTAATAGCGGATGAACCCGCGGGTACGATCAGCCCCGGTGGACGCATGCCGTTCACCCGCCAGGATCGCCACATCGCGACAGCCCAGCTGATACAAATGTTCGGCCGCCAACCAGCCACCCAATTCGTCGTCGCTGGCCGCCGTGAGGTGTCCTGCAATCTGCCGGCTGACCAGCACGTAGGGAATGTGCTTGCGTGCGAGCAGATCGAGTAGGGGCTGGGTTTCACCCACGTGCGAGTCACCCACGATCAGCCCGGCCACTGAGCGGCGCAAGGCGTGCTCGGCACGTGCCAGTTGGCGCGTCTGCAGGTCGTCGGTATTGGAGACGAAAGTGAGGTAGCCGGCCTCCTCGGCCGCGCTGTCGATGCTGTCATAAATGGTGGCCATCACCAGGTCGGTGAGGCGCGGCATGAGTACGCAGATTTCCTGACTTTTACGCAACTTCAGGTTGGATGCCTGCGTGTTCGGCCGATAATCCAGCTCCTTGGCCAGCGCGCGGATACGCGCCACTACCTGGGCCGACGCCGCTCGCTCGACCTCGGCCGGGTCGCCATTGAGCACCCGAGACACCGTGGAGACGTGCACCCCGAGTGCGGTCGCCATGGACTTCAGGGTGGCGGGGCGAGATTCATTCGGCATGTTTGAGAGTCTTCCAACCGTGCATTATTCAGCGCGCGATTCTACCTCAATCAGAACTTCTTCCCGGAAATAAACCTTTACCCAAACGATTGACTAAACCTTTTCCCGTATCTACATTTCGTTTACCCAAACGTTTGGGTAAACAATAAAAATACGCCGGACGCGGCCGACTTTTTGACTTCTGCCATTATTTTGAAGAGTCAGATCCCTATGAAGAGCGCAGCTATTCCGTCTTTCCGCTACCAGATTTTTTTCCTGATCATGCTGATGGCACTGCTCAACTACATTGACCGCGGCGCGATTGCCTATGCCTCGGCGAGCATTCTTCCGGAGTACGGTTTCGACAAGGCCGACTGGGGCAAAGTGCTGGGTTACTTCGGTTACGGCTACATCCTCGGGGCGTTGATCGGCGGCATCCTGGCCGACCACTTTGGCGCCAAGCGCATCTGGCTGATTGCGGGTGCCACCTGGTCGATTTTCGAGATCTCCACCGCGTTTGCCGGTGACCTCGGGCTGGCATTCATGGGAGGCTCGGCCATGGCCGGTTTCGCCACTATCCGCGTGCTGTTCGGCTTTGCCGAAGGCCCGGCCTACTCGGTGATCAACAAGAGCGTGGCCAATTGGGCCACGCCCAAGGAGCGCGGCTTCGTGGTCTCGGTTGGACTGCTCAGCACACCACTGGGCGCGCTGCTCACCGCTCCGGTAGCGGTAGGTCTGCAAACCCTGACTGGCGGCTGGCGCAGCATGTTCGTGGTGCTGGGCGTGGTCAGCCTGGCGCTGCTGATTTTCTTCATGACGCGCTTCACCAACACCCCCGATAAGAACCCGCGGGTGTCCAAGGCCGAGCTCGACTTCCTGCGACGGGAACGCGCAGCGGCAACCAATGCTTCAACCCCGACCACCAGCGTTGCGCCGGTATGGCATTTCTTCAAGAACAAGGACCTGATACTCAATGCGGTCGGTTACTTCTCGTTCGTGTACGTGACGTTCCTGCTGCTGACCTGGACCCCCAAATACCTGCAGGACGAGTTCCACTACAACCTGTCGTCGCTGTGGTACATGGGCATGATTCCGTGGACCGGCGCCTGCTTCACCGTGCTACTGGGCGGCAAGATCTCCGACCTGCTGTTGCGCCGCACCGGCGACCTGAAGGTGGCACGCAGCTGGCTGGCCGCGACCTGTCTGCTGTTGACCACGCTCTGTTTCATACTGGTATCGCAGGCCCAGACCGTGTGGGGCGTGATTGCCCTGATGACCCTGGCCAACGCCCTCAACGCGCTGCCCAACTCGGTTTACTGGGCCGTGGTGATCGACACCGCGCCGTCCAACCGGGTGGGTGCCTACAGCGGCATGACCCATTTCATCGCCAACACCGCTTCGTTCATCGCGCCAATGCTGACCGGCTACCTGACCGTGCGCTATGGCTACTCGTCGATGTTCGTGGCAGCGGCGGTAGCCACTGCACTCGGCATGAGCGCGATGCTGATGGTGCGTCCCGGCAGTCGGCAAACCAGCCCTTCCCCTTTACCCGCAGCCGTTTGATGGAGTTGTTTGTATGAGCCTGGCGAAGCCTACTCACGTTGGATCTTTTTTTGGTCAATCAGTCATAGCGCTGGCCGAGCGCCTGCGCGCGGGAAGCCTGACGAGCGTCGAGCTGACCCAAGCAGCCCTGGACAGCATCGAGCGTCTGAATCCGACCTTGAACGCCTTCGTTCATGTCGATGCACCCGTGGCACTGGCCCAGGCGCGCAAGGCCGACGAGCTGTTTGCTCAGGGCCTGGACCTGGGCCCGCTGCACGGCATACCGGTGGCAGTCAAAGACAATATCGACACGTTCGACCACGTCACCACCTACGGTTCGGCGCATTTCGCAGGCTTCAAGCCGAGCCGCGATGCGCTGTGCGTGCAGCGCCTGCGCGAGGCGGGTGCGGTCATTGTCGGCAAGACCCTGACCCACGAATTCGCCTACGGCCCGACCGGCGACCGTTCGCTGCAGGGCGCGGCACGTAACCCCTGGGATGCCAGCTGCATCACTGGCGGCTCCAGCGCCGGCAGCGCCGCTGCGGTGGCCAGCGGCATGGTGCCGCTGGCGCTGGGCACCGACACCGGCGGATCGATCCGTATTCCGGCGGCGTTGTGCGGAGTGGTCGGCTTCAAGCCATCGTTTGCCAGCGTGCCGCTGGAGGGGGTGTTCCCGCTGTCGTCGAGCCTCGACCACGTGGGCCCGATCGCCAACCACGTCGAGGATGCGCGACTACTGTTCGAAGTGGTGGCTGGGCGAGTTTGTGCGTCGGTGGCCAACCCTCGACCATTGCGGGTTGGCTGGATCACCACCGGGACCTTCGGCCCGGTCGACGCCGAGCTGGATCGGCAGGTATACCAGGCGGCGCAGCAGCTGTTTGGCGAGGCGCTGCAGGATACTGCTGAACTGGAGCCGCTGGCGGCCGGAATGAAAGACACCTTGCTGGTGCTGCAACGCGCCGAGGCGTTCGATGTGCATGCCGAGCGCATGCAGGATGCACCGCACAAGTTCGAGCAGGAGGTGCGCGAGCGCCTCGAGTTGTCGCGTGAAGTCAGGGGCTGGCATTACATCCGCGCGCAGGCCAACCAGGTACGGTTCAAGGCGGCGATGGCGCGCTTGTTCGAGCACTATGACTTCTTGGTCTCGCCCAGCGTGCCGATTACCGCGACAGCAGTCGATGCGCGCGAGGTCCGGGTTGGTGAGCGGGACATCGATGCGCGCGCCGCGCTGCTCAGCCATACCAGTGCCTGGAACCTCACCGGGTTGCCTGCGATCAGTCTGCCGGTGGGGCTGGTAAGGGGGATGCCGGTGGGGCTGCAGGTGATTGGCGCCGCGGGAGAGGATGACCGTTTGTTGCGGGTTATGGCGCAGCGATTCGTACGGGACTAGCGGGCCGGCAGCGACACATACTCTGTAGCAGCAGGCTTCGCCAGCTGCTACACGGATCGCGTTTTGGCTTAACTGATCGGTATGTCACGGATCAGGCGCACAGCGCCAACCACCCGCTGGAATGAATGTGCCGAGTGAAGATATGACGGCTTCATTGGCGAAAATATCCGGGGCAAACGGGTCCACCGATGATGGCAGCAGGCATTGACCCGTTTTGGCGGGGAGCGTTGAGCACTCGATTTTCCATGGGGTTTCTCCGGCGTGATGCCGGCCAAAAGACAGTTCGCAGGCAAACAGGGAAGCAGGGTTTATCGAGCTTTCGGGTTGGCTGAAATTTTCGCGCAAATGAGCGCCCGGTGTCAGCGGTGTGGGACGGCTGGCGGCGAACAGAAAATAGTCCCCGGCCAATAGCAGACAGCCCTGACGCGATGGATCATCCATCGCTTGCAACCATTGGCCACGACAAGCGCCGAGGGAGTCAGGCAAGCGTTCCCATATTTCGTAGTAGCTTTCGTCCAGAGCGGTTTCGATCAGGCACTCACTGGTTTCAAAGTCCATGCGACCAATGTCTTCAGCGCCACTGACCGGCTGATAGTCCATTTTGCGATGCCATTGGCAAATGTCGGCGTCTATCTGGGTCACCCCGGCGAAACCTTTCTGTTCACACAACGCCAGATGTTGAGAGTGGCTGAGTTCTTCGAGCGCCAGACTTGGGAGTGGATTGGAGGGAATTCGCAGGTCGGCAAACAGTCGTGGTGTCTGTAGCCAATACACGGCCGTTTCGCTGTCCGAACGCCCTGAGCGGTGCTGGATCAAACGCCGCTTCCATACGCCAAGATAACCTTGCGCAACTTGATGCATTGATATTCCCTTTGTTATGCGTTGCGTTTGGGCAGCCAGGGCAGCAGATACAGTCCCAGACAGGCGCGCGCAGTGATCTGCCCGTACCGTTCCACTGAGCGGGCGTAGACGCGGTCGCCCAGCTCCAATAGCCAAGGCAAAAACGTCGATATCTTTAGGCAGTACCGGCAGTCCGAAAGGGTGATCGTACAATTTGTGCATCAGGTCGCCAAGCTCGATGTCGTGCTGACGGTCAGCCTGGGGTGACTTCGGTCAGGCCGTGCCGGGCGAGGATCAATTGGCGGGAGTCCCGGCTAGACATAGCTATTTCGTGACGACTTCAGGATCGCAAAGACGCCGCTAGCGAAAGCAGTCCTTCGCGACGGGTAGCAGCCGGCTAGAAGCCGACATACCAGGTCCTCTCGCTCCACCCCCTCGCAATTGAAGCCTCTCTTTCCTGCCAGGGGCTGTAGATGATCTCTACTTCCGACGACCTTGCATAGGTATAGGGGGTATGCCTATCATGCGTGACGCATAGGTAGGGGGGGTATCCCATGGGTCATATCGCAGCAAACAAAGACGATCTTCTCAAACGCGTAAAACGTATCGCCGGACAAATCCAAGCCGTTGAACGGGCATTGGAGTCGGATCTCGATTGTGCCAAAACACTGCACCTTGTTGCCGCCACTCGCGGAGCCATCAACGGCTTGATGGAGGAAATCATCGAGGACCACGCGCGGGAGCATGTCGCGAACCCTGCGCTCAGCGAAGAAGAGCGTAGCAAGGGCGTAGAAGAGCTTCTTGAAGCCATTCGCCGTTACTCCAAGTGAACGCATCCAGGTACACACTCATGAGCAGCACCAACATCAACCACACACACGACCACGTGTTCCTTGGCTCAGCGCACGACGAAAATGCCAAGCGTACGCTTTGGGTTGTGGCACTGACCGTTGTGATGATGGTTGGCGAGATCACCGCCGGCTATATCACGGGCTCGATGGCGTTACTGGCCGATGGCTTTCACATGGCAACCCATGCCGGTGCATTGGGCATCGCGGCGGCCGCTTACGGATATGCAAAACGCCACGCTTCCAGTCAGCGCTACAGTTTCGGTACCGGAAAGGTTGGAGACTTGGGTGGGTTCGCCTCGGCGCTGATTCTCGGTATGGTCTCCCTGGGAATTGGCGTTGAGTCTGTCATGCGCCTCTTGCAGCCAACAGAAGTTCAGTTCGGCACCGCTACGCTCATCGCGATTGCCGGTTTGATCGTCAACATTGTCAGTGCGCTCCTGCTGGGCCACGGGCACAGTCATGGGCACGATCATGATGATCATGGCCATGCCCACCACGGGAATGACAACAACCTGAAATCAGCCTACGTCCACGTCATCGCGGATGCGCTGACTTCGGTTCTGGCCATTGCTGCACTGCTCGCCGGCCGGTATCTCGGTTGGGTATGGCTGGACCCGCTCATGGGCATCGTCGGCGCCATCGTTATCGCGCGTTGGGCATGGACCTTGATGGGGGCCACGGCAGGTGTACTGCTGGATCAGACAGATGCGCACGTTGCCGAGGAAATCCGCGAACTGGTTGAGAAACCGGGGGATGCCACCATCACGGACTTGCACGTCTGGCGGGTTGGACCGCAAGCGCATGCGGCCATCGTCAGCGTCCTTGGTGAGGTCACTGCAAACGCCGACAGCATTCGTGAACGTCTCAAACCGGTTCATGAAGTCAGCCATCTGACGGTCGAGTTTCGGCCTGTCTGATTCACCGCCTCCCTTCCATTGTCTCCAAAGGAACCCGCAATGCCCCTAGGGAAACGCGAACTGGCGCGGATCGAACGCCGGTTGATTACCACGCTCACCGAAGCGTGCGAAACAGCAAAAGGTGAAATCAAAGGCTTTACCTGGCTCACCCACACCGCTGACCTGAACGCGTTGGCTGAAACCCTGAAGGTCATCTGGGTATTCGAAACCCTGGCTGACAAAAAGCTCGCCCTCGTTGACGCGAAGGCGCGCATCGTTGAGCTGACGGCCATCGCGTTGAATGAAGCCAACATCGATCTGCCTCCTTCAGACCACAGGGTCCGCTTCGACTCTGATGAAGAGTGCCAACGCACTCACGGTAGCGACTGGAAAAATCGCCTGACTCCATCACGTGTGGCCAAAGGTGACTGACAATGGCTAAGGAAATCGAAAATCCCTGCATCTCAGTTTGCCAGTTGAGTGGTGATCTGTGTGTGAGTTGCGGGCGAAGCAAGGAAGACATCAGAAAGTGGAAACGCATGAAGCGGCCTGAAAAAATGGCCGCGGTGCAAAGGGCGAATGTTCGCTTGAAAGGGCTGAAGAAAGCACACGGATAGTCACGTGCACCGGATGACCGCTTCACGCCCTGAGGAAGTCAGTCAACCTAAATCGAGGTTCTTCAGGAGCGGTGAACCGCGCTTCCTCAAGGCATTCAAATAGGTGGTTTCATCGTAGAGCGTCCTGGTCTGCCAGCACCGATATAGAATCCGAATCCACTTAAACGCGAGTGCGCGTACAGCAGCTTGATAGGTGCTCCCTTTGGCGCGTTGCTGCCGGTAGAAAGCTCCAGCCCAAAAAGGATTTATTGATGGTTTGTCCCGCCAGTTCTCCCCCGCCTCGAAATCGACCGGCACGAAGCGCAGCCAGTCCGGTACGGCGACACATCTCGCTTGCCGTTCATGACTTCAATCCTGTTTGTTCACCGTCCCTCAGGCCGCCGCGCCCACGCCTACCCCCTTCTCCCCCGTCGGAACATCATGCAGGGAAATCCTTGAAGTCTCCGGCAATGCCAAACCACCGGCCAGCGCGAGCAAGGCAACTGCAATCAGATAGAACGCCGGCGACAGGTTGCTGCCGGTGGTGCTGATCAGCCATGTCGCCACCAGCGGTGCGGTGCCACCGAAGATGGTATAGGCCATGTTGTAGGTAATCGCCGAGGCGGTATAGCGAGTACGGGTGGGGAAGGTTTCCGAGAGCAAGGCCGCGGTGACCACACCACACAACACCGCGCCAATCGCCAAGAGCATAACGCCAACGATGGACGCTGCGAACACGCCGGAACTGGCCATCAGAAACGACGGATACACCGCCACAATCAACAGGGCGCAAGCCGTCATCATCGTCACCCGACGGCCTACCCTGTCCGAGAAGAGCCCGGCCAGCGGGCACATCGCCGCGGCGAAGAGCAATGCAATCAGCGACACCAGCAACGCCGTTGCACGACTCAGACCGCCCGCGACTTGCAGGTATGTCGCAAAGTAGGTAGTGAACATATAGAACGACAGCGCCGTCAGCGATACAAAGGCACCCAGGCAGCAGATAGCCGCGCCATGCTTGCGTAATGTTTCCTTGAGCGGGGAATGAGCAACCGCATGTTCCTGACTCACGGCCTGGAAAGCCGGGGTCTCATCCAGCTTCCAGCGCATGTAAAGACCAATCAGGCCCAGCGGCGCGGCGATCAGGAACGGCAGGCGCCAACCCCAGCTACCCATGGCTTCGGCCGATAATGACGCCTCGAGGGTGTAGGCCACCACAGCGGCTGCGGCGAAGGCGGAAAATGTCGACACCGGAATGAAGCTGCCATACCAAGCCCTTTTATCGTTGGGTGCATGCTCCATCAGGTAGGCACAGGCACCTGCGTATTCGCCTCCAGCGGAAAAGCCTTGGGCGCAACGGATCAGGGTCAGCAGAATCGGCGCCATGACCCCGATCGCGGCATAAGTGGGCAGCAAACCGATCAAGGTCGTGGCACTGGCCATCAGCAGGATTGTCATCGCAAGGGTTCGCTTACGGCCGATCCTGTCCCCCAGCATGCCGAAGAAAATTCCGCCAAGGGGCCGAAACGCAAACGCGACGGCGAACACTGCAAAGGTCTTGAGCAACGCGGCACTGGCGTCGCCGCTGGGGAAAAATTGCTGGGCGATGGTCGTGGCCAGAAAGCCATAGACCGCAAAGTCGAACCACTCGACGAAATTGCCGATGGCGGCGGCGACAATCACTTTTCTCAGCGTTTTCGGGCTGACCTGCTCTGTAGCTGCGCTTGTCATGCTGAACCTCGACATTTCATCCATAAGCGTTCGATTATCGGGGCAGCCACTGAAACGGTTCACTTCAAAAGTGTCATCCGTATAGTCAGTACCGACTCATAGCTATTGGATTTAGCATGATTTCTGCCATCGACGTGGGATATCCGCTTTTGACCGAGACCTGCAATCACTGAGGTGTATGAAAAAGGCCGCTGACAGTGATGTCAGCGGCTTCTTGTCAGGACACTGGAGTTCGGTCTCGGAAACACCCAAAACCCAATGTGGGAGCGAGCCTGCTCGCGATGGACGTTAATGATAACGCGTGTTTACCGGATAAACGCGTCGCATCGAAGTCCATCGCGAGCAAGCTCGCTCCTACAATTTGCTCCGCGCTGGGTGCTTTTTTTTATGGAACTTACCAGCGACCGTCGCCACGGCCATGGGAGAACCCGTGATCGAAGCCCCTGTGGTAGCCACCGTCGTAGTAGCCGCGGGGTGGCGCTGGCTCGAACCGGCGGTATTCAATCCGCGGAGCCACCGGTACATAGGCCACCCGTTGGTATTGCGCCGGGTAACGAGGCTGTGGTTCGTAGCCCTGGTATTGTGGGCGGTAGTGGTGTTCATGGCCCGAGCCGGCGATGACGGTGGCCAATATCGCCCCCACTGCCGCCCCGGCGATGACTGGCACTATCACATCTCGCTCGTTAGCGGATGCCGCACCCGCGGCGACCAGGCAACCGGACAGGATCAAGGCTTGAGTCATCTTTGAAAACATGGTGTCTCCTCTGGCGATTGGTGTGGATTCGCCATAGACGTATGAAACACCCATTTCGTGTAAGCGGAGGTCTAGGCTCAGTAAAGGTTGAGTAAAGCGATGGCAGGGAGTGCCACGCTTTACCCGAGGGCGTAGCCACTCAGCCACGCGGGGGGGGCGATCGACGGTGGGCTAACGCCGGGGGTCGTCAGCGGACGAACCAAAGTGACACTAAACATATGGATCTGACCCCGATGTCTCTTATTGGCAATAACCTGTGCGCGTTGTATTAGCGAAGCGAACTGTGACCTGAGCTTTCGCATGCCTACTTAAAGTCTGCAGGATTCCTCGCCGCCGCCCTTCGCGATCGGGCTATGATCAAGCTATATGAACCGGACTCCCTGACCTATGCCCGTTGACCTGCAAGAGCTCTACCCCAAACTGATCCATCTGATGCTGGACACGGTCTTCGTGGTTGATAGGGACAACCAGATTGTATTTGTGAGTGATGCCTGTGGGGCACTGCTCGGTTACCGTGCCGACGAGCTGACCGGCACCCCGATCACCGACTATATGCATCCTGACGACCTGGCGGTCACACGAGCCTCCATTATCCGGGTCATGAATGGTCAACCCCACTTCGATTTCCGCAACCGATACATCCGCAAGGACGGAGGTATCGTACACATCCTGTGGGCTGCGTCCTGGTCCGAGGAGGTGGGTGCGCGGATCGGTGTCGCCCGGGACGTGACGGCCCTCAGCCAGGCCGAGGAGGAATTACGTTTCCTCGCCCATCATGATCCGCTGACAAAACTGACCAACCGGTCGCTTTTCAATGATCGGCTGGACTCGGCCCTGCGAGCGGCACACCGCCACAAGAGCACCCTGGCTTTGCTGTTTCTGGATATCAATGACTTCAAGGGTATCAATGATGTCCAGGGACATGCAGTGGGCGATCGTGTGCTCTGTATGATTGCTCGACGGCTGGAAGGCTGCGTACGTGAGACGGACACGGTGGCCCGGATAGGCGGTGATGAATTCACCGTTCTGTTGACGGATTTCCAGTCGGAGGTCGCCGTATCCGAGAAGATGGCGCAGATTCTCGCGGTCATGGCCGAGCCCCTGGGCGCTGAATTTGGCGGGCTCAAAATGCCGTCCTGCAGTATCGGCGTGGCCTTTTATCCCGCAGACGGAGAGGATGCCGATACGCTGCTCAGCCATGCGGACGACGATATGTACCGGATCAAAAGGCAACGTTCTGCAGCGGGGTGACGAGCCTGCAGGGTACCCTCGGCCAAGATAAGAAGATCAGCTTTCAGAGGAAATGATTGAGTCGTGACTGGATTCAGCAGCCAGTTTCAATCGGTCAGCCTTACTAATGTATTTAGACTTGCTTGGCGGTGCCAATTTGGCACTCGCCTTTTTGGCGTGAGCCTTTAATAGCTGCTTTATTTTTTTACGACGATTCATATTTCCCACTCAGCTTGTAAATTCTTGAATGACATCCGCTTAAATATTAAACCAGATCCCTGTGGCGCGAAATTGCACTCCACTTGACCACCCGTTTGCATTCGACCTGACCAGTCATTTGCATTCGTTCTGACCACCGACTGCATCGGATTTTACCAGCACGCTTTGTAACCATGATCGGCAGTGAACGGCTAAAAGCGGCCTTACGCGTCCATATTCATGCCGTTTTGCACGTCAACCAGGCGCCCCAGAAAAGGCTGCTGAAGAAACGGGTAGCGTTCCCGAATCCTGTATCATTCAGCAGCTTGTGAACCGCTGCCTCGGAATGTGGAGGGTCTGCACCTTGAAGGATTTTCCCAAGCTTGACCTTCACTTCGTCCGGGCTGGCTCCATGCTGCCGCCACCTTTGCCCCCAGGCAGCGAGGAGTAACGGCTGGTTGGCATACGCATATTGATTCCCCGCGACAATCAGCGGCGCGCCCGGCTTCAGATGAGCCCAAATGGATCGTAATATTTTTTGCTTGGCATCATCCCCATCGAGATGATGGAGTACACCGATCAAGGTGGCTGCGTCGTATGACTCGTCTGCTGCCAGGTCTTCAACATGCCCAAGATGCATGGCCGTTCTTCCGAGCAATTTGTTTGCGTCTAACTGCTGCTTCGCTGCCTCCAGCATTGGCCCGGATGGATCAACGGCAGTGAAGCGCCAACCCGGCTCAAGCGTGGCCATAGCAATGATCTCCTGCGCCGTACCGCCAGCGCCCACCACAAGTATCTTTGCCGAGCCCATATTGCCAAGGCTTGCCGCCAGCATGCACGCCGCCAAGTCTTGGCAGGCATCGTATCCTGCTAGTGCGATGCGGCTCTGTCGGCCGTACTCATTGGCCCGTGAGGTATCAAATTTTTCAGCTGAGTTGAGAGGGGATGATTTCAAGGCGGTTCTCCATGTCCTCAAATCAAGCTACGCCACTCACAGAAATAATAAAAATTCATTAATTTTATTTACTGCATTCCTTCAAGGAATGCGGGGCTCAAACCATGTTGCCTCTCTCAGACTGGTTCCGCCTTGTAACGACAGTCAGCCTGGGTCGATAGCTGCCTTCCCTAAAGGGCAGCCAAAAGCCGTCACGCAGATGTATCCCTGAAACTGTTGGTTACTCAATTCGCTCCGCCTTTGTTACAAGCAAAAGGCAGGAATTACGCCTGATTAATCTAGAAATGCGACACCAGCATTGAGCGTAAACCCTGGCTGATATAGAACACCTTGGCAGCATTCGCCGCAGTTGCTCAATCCACGTTCTAAGGACTCGAATGTGAAAATAAAAACAAACAAAATCCTAGTCTCCTCCTTCCTCTCTCTGCTGATGCTTCATGGGGCTCCCACCTTTGCCGAGGAAGTCGCTAGCCCCCCTTCCAATCTTTTAACGGCCGCCGTCGCCTGGAAGCAAACAGCAGCCGAGTTTGAGGCGCTTTATTATCAAGGGTTCAACGTAGCAAGAATGCAACTGGATCGAGCCCTCCAAGCTCACAAAGCCGGTGATCGACCTTTAGCTATCATCAGCGATGTCGACGACACCGTTCTGAATAGCAATAGCTACTGGGGCTACATGATCAATGCCAATAAAGAGTTTTTCGACGACACTGCGTGGGATAAATGGGTGGCTGAGAATGGCCCGGTTGCAACGCCTGGCGCGGTGGATTTCTTGAGCTATGCGCAATCGAAGGGTGTTGAGGTTTTTTACGTCACCAGTCGTGACCAAGGCGAAAAAACCTTTGAATACGCCCTAGCGAATCTTCGAAAAAACAATCTACCGTTTGCCGACGAGAAACACCTGACGGTTTATCGTGAAAGCTCCAACAAGGAGCCGCGTCAATCAGAGATCGCCAAGGATTACGATGTGGTGGTGATGCTTGGTGACAACCTCAACGACTTTAAGCGCAAGTATTACGTCGCTGACGTTAAACAACGCAATAGCCTTATGACCGAAGACAAGGAGCAGTTCGGCCGCAAGTTTATTATCTTTCCGAACCCTACCGATGGCCACTGGCTCAAAGCGATTTTTGGCGACTCAGAACCACCGGCCACGCCGGAAAACCGTGTTAAGTTCAAGGCGGCTGCTAGCTCAACAGCCTGGCAGCTTAAGCAATAATAGGGCTGGGTCTGACAGCAGGTTTGAGGAGGCGGCAAGCATCGTGGCGCCCCCTTAATCAGCCAGGCCAAGATGGGTTTTCTCGCTTTTTCTTGGTCGTATTCGGCCCAAATTTCCCGATAGAACGCGACACGTTTTCAGCATCGTAAAACGTGTCGCGACATCTGCCACTCGTTGCGTGCTACCTACTTCCCGCCAGCTTTGATATTGCTTGGTGTAGAGCTATGCGAAGTCGAACATTTCCCTATGCGCAGCAAGGTAGGGCAAATGCTTCGGATTGAGCTTGCGTAGCTTCATGGATTTCGACAGGCCAAACTCTGGAGGCAACTTCTTGGCTATGCCGGACAGCAGAATTGAGCCATCGTCTTTGAATGAGATCAGGCCTCGGCCAAACAGTCGATCGTAGTGTGGCGCCAATAGCAGGCCGTTAAATGGATCGAGCTTGGCAGAAACCGTATCGCCCACAAAAAACCCGCTGACCGTCACCGGTCCAGCGGGTTTTTACTATGGATCAGATAATCCAGACGCCCCATCAAAAATCTGATGGGTGTCCTGATTACAAAGCCATATCACTAGCAGCATTAGCCTTCGGCGCCTTGGCCTTTGCAGCATCAGCCGGCGCAGCAGCCGGAGCCACCGCCTGGCCAATCACCGGCGGCGGAGTCAGTTGCAGCACCTTGGCGGTGTAAGCCCACTCCTCGGCAACCTTCGCAGGGCTATCGTTCAGCTGAGTGCCATAGCTCGGCACGATCTGGTGAAGCTTCTCTTGCCAGGCCGGCGAAGCAACCTTGTCCTTGAACACTTTCTGCAGCACGGTCAGCATGATCGGCGCAGCGGTCGATGCACCCGGCGATGCGCCCAGCAGACCGGCGATGGTGCCGTCGGCAGAAGCGACAATCTCGGTACCCAATTTCAGCACGCCGCCGGCGGCTTCATCACGCTTGATGATTTGCACGCGTTGGCCGGCTTGCCACAGGCGCCAGTCTTCGGCTTTGGCGTTCGGGAAGTATTCTTTCAGGGCGTTCATGCGGTCTTCGTCAGACAGCATCAGCTGGCCGGCGAGGTACTCGACCAGCGGGTATTCCTTGATGCCGACTTTGGTCATTGGCCACACGTTGTGCGTGGTGGTGGTGGTCAGCAGGTCCAGGTACGAGCCTTCTTTGAGGAACTTGGTGCTGAAGGTCGCGAATGGGCCGAACAGGATGACGCGCTTGCCGTCCAGAACACGGGTGTCCAGGTGTGGAACCGACATCGGCGGTGCGCCAACGGAGGCTTTGCCGTAGGCCTTGGCCAGGTGTTGTTCGGCAATGGTCGGGTTCTCGGTCACGAGGAACGAGCCGCCGACCGGGAAGCCTGCGTATTCCTTGGCTTCAGGAATGCCGGACTTCTGCAGCAGGTGCAGTGCACCGCCGCCCGCGCCGATGAAGACGAACTTGGCGTCGGTTTCGGCTTTGCTGCCATCTTTCAGGTTTTTGTAGCTGACGCGCCAGGTGCGGTCTTTGTTCTTGGTGATGTCTTGCACTTCGCTAGACAGTTTCAAGTCGAACTTCGGTGTTGTTTGCAGGTGGGCAACGAACTGGCGGGTGATCTCGCCGAAGTTGACGTCGGTGCCGATCGGCGTCCAGGTGGCCGCGACTTTCTGGTTCGGGTCACGTCCTTCCATCATCAGCGGAACCCACTTCTTGATCACTGCCGGGTCTTCGGAGTACTGCATGCCGGCGAACAGCGGGCTGGCTTGCAGCGCTTCGTAGCGCTTCTTCAGGAACTTGATGTTGTCGTCGCCCCACACAAAGCTCATGTGCGGCGTGGAGTTGATGAACGAACGCGGGTTTTTCAGCACGCCTTGCTGAACCTGCCAGGCCCAGAATTGACGGGAGATCTGGAAGGCTTCGTTGATTTCAACGGCTTTCGGGATCGAGACTTTGCCGTTTTCATCTTCCGGTGTGTAGTTCAACTCAGCCAGGGCGGAGTGACCGGTGCCGGCGTTGTTCCAGCCGTTGGAGCTTTCCAGGGCGACGCCGTCGAGGCGCTCGACCATTTCCATCGACAGGTCAGGTTGCAGCTCATTGAGCCAGACCCCGAGGGTCGCGCTCATGATGCCGCCGCCGATCAGCAGTACATCAACCTTCTTTGCCTCTTCCGCGTGAACGGACGTGATCCCCATCGACAAAAAAGCCAGCCCCAGCAGGGCCGTGTTCATTTTTTTAAACATCTGTAACACCTTTGATAAAACGTCATCCGCCCTTCCCTCCTTATTTACAAGCCCCCGTATTCACGACATTCAGGCAGCGGGTGTTCGCACATAAGGATTGTAGGGTGGGCACACAAGGCCGACGTGTCTCCATCGACCTCAGTTTAGTTGTCCCTACTGAACTGACTTTTTATCTTTTTTGGCTTCAGCTACTTGAGCGACAGTGATTCTGTTGGCGCGTCTCGAGGACACGCAAACTGAATAGGTCAAACCAAGTTGGGGCGAAGAATATCACGACATCTCCAACCCGCGCGTCTGTTACCGACTGGTTAGTCCGGGCACGGACGCTGGGGCCACTATACTGATCCTGAATTTCTCGGCGAGCCCGTGAGGAGCAGTCATGAGCGATAAAGACGATCTGCGTAAGTATTCCTCTCAAGTGGTCGACGGCGTGGAGCGTGCGCCCGGCCGCGCCATGTTGCGCGCCGTGGGTTTTACCGATGAAGACTTCAAGAAGCCGCAGATCGGTATCGCCTCGACCTGGGCGATGGTCACGCCGTGCAACATGCACATCGACAAGCTGGCCATTGAAGCCGAAAAAGGCGCGAACGCCGCTGGCGCCAAAGGCGTGATTTTCAACACCATCACCATTTCCGACGGCATCGCCAACGGCACCGAAGGCATGAAGTATTCGCTGGTGTCGCGGGAAGTGATCGCCGACTCGATTGAAGTGGTGGCCGGGTGCGAAGGCTTCGACGGGCTGGTGACGGTGGGCGGCTGTGACAAGAATATGCCGGGCTGCCTGATCGGCATGGCGCGGCTGAATCGTCCTTCGATCTTTGTGTATGGCGGCACCATTCGGCCAGGCGCCGGCCATACCGACATCATTTCCGTGTTCGAGGCCGTGGGCCAACACGCGCGGGGCGATATCAACGAGATTCAGGTCAAGCAGATCGAGGAAGTGGCGATTCCCGGCCCCGGCTCCTGCGGCGGCATGTACACCGCCAATACCATGGCCTCCGCCATTGAGGCGCTGGGCATGAGCTTGCCCGGTTCCAGCTCGCAGGACGCCGTCGGCAGCGACAAGGCCTCGGACAGTTTCCGCGCCGGTCAGCAGGTCATGGAACTGTTGAAGCTGGACCTCAAACCGCGCGACATCATGACCCGCAAAGCCTTCGAAAATGCCATCCGGGTGGTGATCGCCCTCGCCGGCTCCACCAATGCCGTGCTGCACCTGTTGGCGATGGCGCATGCCGTGGATGTCGAGTTGACGCTGGATGATTTCGTCGAGCTGGGCAAGATTTCCCCAGTGGTTGCCGACCTGCGCCCCAGTGGCCGGTACATGATGAGCGAGCTGGTCGCCATCGGCGGTATTCAACCCTTGATGAAGCGCATGCTCGCCGCCGGCATGTTGCATGGCGATGTGCTGACGGTCACGGGTAAGACACTGGCGGAAAATCTGCAAAACGTGCCCGACTACCCCGCCGGCCAGGATGTGATTCTGCCGTTCGACCAGCCCGTCAAAAAGGACTCGCACCTGGTGGTGCTACGCGGCAACCTCTCGCCCACCGGCGCGGTGGCCAAGATCACGGGCAAGGAAGGCCTGCGCTTTGAAGGTACGGCCCGGGTCTACCACGGCGAGGAAGGCGCGCTGGCCGGCATCCTCAATGGCGAAGTCAAAGCCGGTGACGTGATCGTGATCCGCTACGAAGGCCCCAAGGGCGGACCCGGCATGCGCGAAATGCTTTCGCCGACATCGGCGGTCATGGGCAAAGGACTGGGCAAGGACGTGGCGCTGATTACCGACGGCCGTTTCTCCGGAGGCTCGCACGGTTTTGTGGTGGGGCATATCACGCCTGAAGCCTTTGATGGCGGCCCGATTGCGCTGATCGAAGACGGTGACACGATCACCATCGACGCGCAAACCCGGCAGATTACGGTCGATGTCTCCGACGCCGTGCTGGCTGAGCGCAAGACCCGCTGGGTGCGGCCGCAATCCAAATACAAACGCGGGGTGTTGGCCAAGTATGCGAAGACTGTGTCCAGCGCCTCGGAGGGCGCGGTTACGGATAAATACCTTTAGAGCAAAAGATCGCAGCCTGCGGCAGCTCCTACAGGGATCGTGTACACCCGGGACGCACGCAATCAATGTAGGAGCTGCCGCAGGCTGCGATCTTTTAGCGACGTATCAAAGACGAAACCGATCCACCGATTGCGACAGCTTCCCTGCCAGCGTGGACAATTCATCGGTGGTCGAAGCCGTCTGCCCGATGACCTTGCTGTTGCCTTCGGACATGCCCGCAATCATTTCCACCTGATGGGCGATTTCGTTACTGGCCAGGCTCTGCTCGCCAATGGTGCGGGTGATGTCGTTGACCAGTTGCGTGGTGTTCAGCGTCGCTTCAAGGATTTCGCGGATGGCGCGCTCGACCTCGGCGGTCACGGCCATGCCTTTATCGACCTGGGCCACACCGGCCTCCATGCTGGTGACTGCCTCGCGGGTACTTTGCTGGATGCGTGAGACCATGTTGGCAATTTCCTGGGTGGAGGCGCTGGTGCGCCCGGCCAGGCTGCGGACTTCGTCGGCCACCACGGCAAATCCACGCCCCTGCTCACCGGCACGAGCCGCCTCGATGGCAGCGTTCAGCGCCAGCAGGTTGGTTTGATCGGCAATACCCTTGATCACCTGAATGATGCTGAAAATTCCTTCGGATTCCTTGTCCAGCGTGCGGATCACCTGTGCCGACTGCTGCGCCGAACGCGCAATCCCGTCCATGTCGTTGACGACCTGATGAATCACGCGACCGCCGTCCTTGGCCAGTGTCTCGGCCTGGTTGGCCATGTTCAATGCACGCTCGGCGTGCCGGGTGATTTCCTCGATGCTCGCGGTCATTTCGCTGGCGGCCGCCGCCATGGTGCTGGCCGCTGCGCTTTGTTGCTGGCTGCTGCCGGCGACCTCGTGGCAGCCATTGCTCAACTGCTCGCTCATGCCACTCACGCCATGGGCGTTGCTACGTACCACCTCGATCATGCCGCGCAGGTCGCGTTGCATGGTCGCCAGGCTGCGAATCAACGCGCTGGCTTCGTCCTTGTGAGTGGGCTCGATAATCGGTTCGCTGAGGTTGCCATGGGCGATGCTGTCGGCGATGCGGCTGGCGGTCTGCAACGGGCCCATGATGCTCAGAATCACCCAGCGTCCCTGGGCAAGCAGTAACAACAGGCTGGCGATGAGCACGCCGCCAAGAACGAAGTTGGCGTTGTTGATGACTTGCTGGGTGCCTGCGCGGGTCTGTTGGGTGTTGGTTTCGATCAGCTCACTGAGGGCCTCCATCTGGTCTTCCAGTTGGCTGAACACGGTATTGAACGTACCCAGTTCCTTTTGCGCGGCCTCGGGATTTTCCAGTGCCAGACCAACGATGCGTTCGGCGGCGCTGATGTAGGTATCGAGGCTCGGCTTGATCTTGTTCAGCCCCGCCTTGATGGTGTCGTTAACCGGCAGCTTGAGATTGTTACCCAGCACTTCACGAAAACGCCCCGCATGCTCGTCAATGGAACTGCGCACCTCGGCTTTGCTGCTGGTGCTTTTGCCCAGTCCGACCAGCATCGCAGACAGCACGTCGGCACGCAGGGCGTCGTGCATCATGTCGGCTTCGAGGTGATTGCGCAGCGCGGCCATACTGACCTCGTTGTCGTTCACGGCGTCGGCCATCCGGGTGTTTCCCACGTAACTGACCAGGCTCATGATCAGGGCGGTGAGCAGGCCGGTGCCAATCAGCAAGAGCAAGCGTAATTTTATCGACACTCTGTGGGTCCCCTGTCAGTTGGGTGTAGCCATCCGTGGATGGCTTTTCTGAACAGGTTATCGACGGTGCCTACGGGGAGTTGAAGGCTATTTCCAGTCTTGCGACATGCGGTCGTCATCTGCGCTTTTTTTCATTTTCTAAAGCCGCCAACCATTCGTCGGGAAGGCGTCACAAATCCCCTTGACGCCGATTCCCTTCTGCGCGATTATTATTTCAATCGCATACGATACAAACGCATACGATGCTACACCTACCTAATGCACCCTTGAGGATTCACCCCATGAGCAAGATTGAAAAAGTACTGGCCACCGGCAAAACCCACACCACCATCAGCAGCGCTGACAGCACTTCACGCGGTCATGACGGTCGCCTCGACATCGCGCTGTCGACGCCCGGAAACGCGAAGCCAACTCACGTGTTCGCAGGTACCCAGCCGCATCCGGCTGCCGAGCAACTGTTCGCCGGCGCATGGTCAGCCTGCTACACCGCCGCCGTGGGGCTCGTGGCCGATGAACTGAACGTGGTGCTGCCGGCGGATATGTCCGTCGACATCGAAGTCGATCTGGGTCAGACCGGTCCGGCCTACTTCCTCCAGGCTCGGTTGACCCTTCGTGTCCCGGGTCTGCCACACGACATCGCGACGACACTGGCGCATACCGCCGACCAGATATGCCCGTACTCGAAGGCAACGCGAGGTAACATTGAGGTGGCCCTGAACGTTCTCACGGCTTGATGAACCGCATGTCATTGATATCGATTGGCATTGTCGATATGCCATATATGCCGCATACGCTTTAAGCGTATGCGTCTTTAAACCCGGTAAAATTTCGAGGATTTCTCCATGAGCAAGATCGAAAAAGTCCTGATGACAGGCAAAACCCATACGACGTACAGCGAGGCTGGCAACTCTTCCCGCGGCCTCGACATTCAGCTCTCGTCGCCAGGAAACGCGAAACCGGCACACGTGTTCGCCGCCATTCAGCCGCATCCGACCGCAGAGCAGCTGTTTGCAGGAGCATGGTCGGCCTGCTACACCGCCGCGGTGGAGCTTGCGGCCAAAAATATGAAGGTGACGCTTCCACCCGATCTGTCCGTCGACATCGAGGTCGATCTGGGCCAGACCGGTCCCGCCTACTTCCTCCAGGCGCGGCTGAATCTCCGGGTGCCGGGCTTGGCGCAAAACGTTGCGACGGAGTTGGCCCATGCCGCAGACCAGATCTGTCCGTACTCGAAGGCGACGCGCGGCAACATCGACGTCGCCATTAACGCCATCACGGCATGATGCCGCGTGCGGCCGATTCGACGGAGTTTGCTCGTCGAAACGGCCGCAACCCACAGTTAGAGCACTTCCGATATGATCGCGTACGTCGTATAGTTCACCCTTGCTAGATACGTCTTTGGCTAACGAGGTAGCACATGAAACCCACCGATAACGACCTCCCCGCTGACCTGAAGCTTTCCGACTTTCTGTGTTTCGCGGTGTATTCCACGAACCTGGCTTTCGGCAAGGCCTACAAGCCGATACTCGAACAGCTTGGGCTCACCTATACGCAATACATCACCATCGTTGCGCTATGGGAGGAAGACAATGTGACCGTCGGTAGCCTCGGCGAGAAGTTGTTTCTTGAATCGAACACCCTCACGCCGATTCTTAAGAAACTGGAGGTGATGGGCTATCTGCTGAGACAGCGTGATCCAGAGGACGAGCGCCAGGTGCGGATCAGCCTGACGAAGGAAGGTCGGCAGTTGCGCGAAAAGCGCCCGGAAATGGGCCTGTCGGACGCAACGGGCCTGACGTCGGGCGAGTTTGTGCAAATACAGAACGCTATTGTGAAGCTGCGCAACAACCTCATCCGGTCGACGAAAGACACGGCGTAAACGCGGACTGGCCGGACCGACGTAATCCCCTTTCAGGGACTATGACCTACTTTCGCCAGGCATTCATCTCGTGCCAAATCCGAGCGGCGCGCAGGTAGTTGTCGATCTCCCGGATCAGAAACTGGTCCGCAATGTCTTGAGGCGGAGTACAACTGAATTCCGTTTCGGTTTTGCATGGTCGTTTCCAGTCCATTGAAGCGTCGTGAAACGCTTCACGTAGCGTTAAATGAGCGGTCGAATCAACCGTCGAGCGAACACCCTCGGAAAAACTGCTTGAACAAGGCCGTTGGCAAATGATCGGCATCGAGCAAACCGAAGTGCTTGCCGACATTACGTCCCAACGCCATAAGCGTCCGTGCAGCGTTCTCGGTCCCGGCATAACCAGCGCTCAAAACGTAGTCGACGCGTTCCTTTTCCGAGGCCGCAAGCTCATACGCATTGCCCGTGATCAACACATCCACCAGACACACGTTTTCGCGTTCATCACTCAGCGTAAACGGCTCCAGTTCATCCATTTCCAGTGCTGCACACAGCCCCTCCTGACCACCCGTGACGATTCGCTGAAGCGCTTCGAGCGGCCGACCGAACAGGTCGAACTCCTGAATGGAAAACGGGAAGCAGTAACCCCGCGCGGTAGCCAGCTTGAGCGATTTTTCATTGCGCGAATTGGCCATAAGCCAGGCAATGAACGTCGCTTTGTTATCGGCTGCACCACTGTGGCGGAAGGCCAGGTAATCCGCGAGAACCTGGCTGAAGGGATGCCCTGTCGGGACCCAGCCCTGGCCGCTACTTTCCTGCGGTTGCTCTTCAATGTCAGGGGCCGCTTTTTTCGGATCAGGCGCCAGCGCCACACCAAAGCATCGCAGGTCATAACCGAGCATGAACAAACTGGCCTCGAAGGCGTGACAGCGCGCTGGCATTTCCCCTTCACCCGCAAACCAGTCGGTGCGTTTGAGCACCGCCCGGACAATCCAGCCGAGGCGTACCTGCCAACGTGCCCATTCGGCGTACTCGATCGCCGAAAATTGCGGCGCCGCCAGACCCTCCAGAAACGCTCCGGGGTTGCGGATCTGGCTACCACGAGCGGCTCCGGACGGGAATGCCAGCAGGGGCTTGCGACGCTCCGTCCGTTGCTGGCAATACAACGAATACAGCATGCCAGTCGCAGCGCCGACACGGCTGTCGTAGATCGGTGAACCCGAGCCATCAAACAAGGCGTGGATTTTGGTCAGCCCCGCGTCAAAACGTTCAACGCTACTGGCATCGAGATCGCTCAAATCGTTTTCGCCATCGAGCGACATGAGCCCGCCCATCTTTTGCAGGTAGCCCGACAACTCGCCCTTTGCGGCCAACCGGTGCAAAAACGGAATGGCCCCCCGTACGCCCCCCCAACGAAGGATCTGCAAACAGGCCTGAAGCACCTGTTGCTCATCACCCGCTTTAACCGCACTCGTCAGCCACTCGCGAAGTTGCCCGAGGGAGCGCCGGGTTTCAGCCCAGGTGTGCGAATCCACCGGACTGTCGTTGCTGTCTTGCCAGCTTGCCTTCCAACGATAGAGCGCAAGGACATGCTCGAAACCCTGGACGTGAGCCTTCAAACCACCGGGCACATACTGGCTGGATTTGAAGTTCAGTTTGAAGCTCAGCGTCGGCAGATTCGTCACCAGCCACGCAACAAAAGCCTCTACTTCCGGTTGTGCCAAGAACTCTTCGCGCTTCATACAGGCTGCCTTTCAGGTAATATCGAATGGCCACACCCTATGCAGAAGAGCCAGTCCTGTCCACATTGTCTGTCCATACAGGCATGTCTGTACCCTTATACCGCCGGCATCAATGCTTGCAGCAGCACCAGCTTTCTTTTCAGCTGCTCGACGTGCGCTCGTTCCGCTCTAAGCGCAGAACGAAGCTCCTTGTTTTCCATTTCCCAGATCCGCGCCCAGCGAGTAGCAGTGCGACAGACCCGTATCATCTGCCAAACGCCATGCAATTTCAGGGACTGGAACAACAACATCAACAGGATCAGCCCGAGCAATACCAGCGCACCTATCGAAACCATGTCCAACATATCCATATCCTTTTTATTCATGAGTTCGAACGACTTCGAAGACAGGAACACGATATGTAGTGATAAGCGACAGGTCTAGAATGTAGACTTATACAGGTAAACAATTCGAACAGATGGAGCGGCCATGAAACGCATGCAAGACATCAAGCAAGTCCGCTGGGACCTGGCCCTTCGCTATCGATTGATCGAAACCGTTGCATGGTGGGAAGGCCGCCTGACCACGGGGCACTTGATCCAGAGCTTCGGGATCAGTCGTCAGCAGGCGTCGAAGGACATCAACACCTACATCACGGACCATGCGCCTAAAAATCTTACATATGACAAGCATCTCAAGGGCTATGTACCGAGCAAGCAATTCAAGCCGCGGTTCATCGACGACAGCGCCAACGCCTATCTGCATCTGTTGAACCAGACCCATTCTCGCGCACCGCATGTGGAGGGCCTGGCGCTGGCCTACGCACACACCATGGTCCTGGAAGTGCCGGACCGGACGATTCGGCCCGAAGTGTTGCGCCCGCTGCTCAAGGCTTGCCGCGACAGCGAAGTGATCGAAGTCGAGTACGTTTCGCTCGCCAACCCGATTCCGGAAATTCGCCTGATCGCGCCGCACACGCTGATTTACACCGGTATGCGCTGGCATGTGCGGGCGTACTGCGAGAAGAATCGTGAGTACCGGGATTTTGTATTGAGTCGTTTGCGCGGCCAACCGGAGTTCGAGCGCAAGACCGAGAACCTCATCGGCGACGACGAGGACTGGAACACCGAAGTGGCCGTGATCATCGAGCCAGACTCACGCCTCAAGCCGGAGCAGAAGGCGATCATCGAAGCCGACTTCGGGATGGAGGATGGTGTGCTGGTCATTCCAACACGCAGGGCGTTGGTCAAGTACGTGTTGCAACGCTTTCAGATCGATCCGAAGAAGCTCGACCCCAAGCCCGCCGCACAGCAGATCGTGGTCAAAAATCTGGATGAACTAAAACCTTGGCTTTATGAGTGACCCCATGAATCGCCATGGGTAAAACGCCGGACACTGCTGTTCGAGACCTGACGCGATGCTCCCTCGTGGCGAGGGAGCTTGCTCCCGCTCGGCTGCGAAGCAGTCGCAAGACCGGTGAATGGGGTGTGCCTGAGACAATCAGAGCTTGGCGATCGATACTTCGGTGGATTTGACGAAGGCAATGACTTCACTGCCCACCTTCAATTCAAGATCGCGCACTGAACGAGTGGTAATCACCGAGGTGACGATTCCGGAAGCGGTTTGCACATCGATTTCGGAAACCACCTCGCCTTCCACTATTTCCTTGATGACGCCCTTGAACTGGTTCCGCACGTTGATCGCTTTGATGGTCATGATGAGGCTTCCTGTCTGATGTTGGGCAAAACCGCACTGATGTGCAGGCATTCAAAGTGCGCCTCCTCAGGCAACATTAAAAGGAATAAATAATGATTTGTTTATTCCTTAATAGAATATAAACCCCAAAATTAATGTCGAAAAAAAGCCCCGCGACCGAATGGGGCGCAGGGCAAAAAATGGGTTGGTTGCGGCCAACCAAAGGAACGCGTGAAACCGTTACAGGCGACTAACCGCTTATAGGCAGTCCTGCGCCGTCCGTTCGAAACTGGACGGCATGAAACTCGAGGCCAGCAGTTGCCGCTCGTATAAAAAAACTTTGCCCCCGTTCGGGGCCTTGTAGGCTTCCAGCACATTGTCCGCTGCAACTTTGCTGGGCACTACAATCCGGTAACTTCGCTGGGTTTGCGACACGGTCGGGTTCATTGCACGGCTTTGCAACTTCGGCACCACACAGTCTGCGTACTCGGCCGGTGTTTTTTTCGTCTGCAGCACCAGCGTCGGGTCATTCGGGGCGGAGGCGCAACCGGCCAGCAGTAAGGGGGCGAAGGCCATGACAGGGACAAATAAAAGGCGCATGAATGCAGTCCTGAAACAAAATTTTCTGACTCGCTGAGCAACGAGGTTCGGCGTCAATGCGCGGATTTTCCGCTTTTCTGCGAAAAACAGAACTTGCGTTTCTTGATGATCACTATTATCTGAACCGATAGTTGTGCGACGTAACGACAGATTCACGCTCACTCAGCGCTGAAGAGACTCTTGAGGATCACCCGTGAACGCCCACCAGAAACTGCGAACCTTTGATCTGATCCGCGACGCCGTCCTGCCGGAATTTCGCGATCGGGTTGCCGAGTACCTGGTCGACTACGAAACCGCGCTGCACGAGGACGCTGCCGACGCCGACGCCGACGCCGAACCGGTACGCGCTGTCGCCCATCAGCTGCGAGGTTATTTGCGGGGATTGAACACCACGCGGGTGTTGGGCATGGCGGATTGGGAAGAGCTGGATCGGCGAGTGGTGGAGTCGTGGCTGTTGCCCTAGCCTCGCGCTTTCAGGTGCTACACACACCTTGTAGCAACTGGCGAAGCCTGCGTTCGGCTGCGTAGCAGTCGTGAAACCTAAGCGTGAGGTGTTCCTGACAGACCGCGTTGCCTGATTTCACGACTGCTACGCAGCCGAACGCAGGCTTCGCCAGCTGCTACGGATTGCGTTGCTGCTTAACTGCTGGCGCTGACCGAAACCGGTGTCACCGGTTTCGGCGCGTGTGGCGTGGGAGGTGGTGACGTCCAGTCCGTTAACCCTCAACGGACTGGACAGCACTACGTATTGGTTTTCAGCTTGGTCCACAGACGAGTGCTCAACCGCGCAATGGCTGCAGGGAGATCCTCAACGGTGAACAACTTGTCCATCACGCTCTTCGGCGGGTAAATCGCCAGGTCCTGCTTGACGGCTGGATTGACTAATTCATCGGCCGCGCTGTTAGGGTTGGCGTAATGGATGCTGTTGCTGATGTTGGCAATGACTTTAGGGTCCAACAGGTAGTTCATGTACGTGTAAGCATTCTTCTCGTGTGGCGCGCTTTTGGGCATAACCACCATGTCGAGCCACAGCGTTGAGCCCTCGTCAGGAATCGAGTAAGCGATGTTGATCCCATTCTTGGCTTCCTTGGCACTGGTGGCCGCTTGTACCACGTCGCCGTTGAAACCTATCACCGCGCAGACATTGCCGTTCGCCAGATCGCTGATGTACTTGGACGCGTGGAAATACTGGATGTAAGGCCTGATCTTCAACAACGCCTGCTCGGCTTTCTTGTAATCGTCCGGTTCGTGACTGTGCGGCGGCAGCCCCAGGTAATTGAGGGTGATCGGCAGGATTTGCGTCGGGTTGTCGATAATCGCCACGCCACACTCGCTCAGCTTCTTGATGTTGTTCTCATCAAAAAACAGGCTCCAGGAATGGGTGACATCGGTGTTGCCGAAAATCGCTTTGATTTTTTCGACGTTGTAGCCAATCCCGGCAGTGCCCCACATGTACGGGTAGCCGTACTGGTTGCCTGGGTCATTGACCTCCAGCTTTTTCATCAACACCGGGTCAAGGTTTTTCCAGTTGGGCAGCTGACTTTTATCCAGCTTCTGAATCGCTCCAGCCTTGATCAATCGGGACAGAAAATGGTTCGACGGACTGACCACGTCATAACCGGTATTGCCCGTCATCAGTTTTGACTCCAGGACTTCGTTGCTGTCGTGGATGTCGTAAGTCGCCTTGATTCCCGTTTCCTTGGTGAAATTGGTCAAGGTATCGTCGGCGATGTAGCCGTTCCAGTTGGATATGTTGACGACTTCGTCGGCGTACGTGGTTGCCGACAATGTCGCCAGCACTACCATCAGCGGAAATTTGTTGATGCGCATGTTCAATCACCTGTGTTTGATGAGCTTTTGTTCTTGTTGGATGACCGGGTTTTCTAGATTTCTGTTCTGGCCCTGACCGCCTCCACGCGCATTCGAAGCATGGCACCGATGTCGAGGAATGGTTTGGGCGGGAGCCAGCCGGGCTGTGCTCTTTGCATGACCGACTGCAACACGGGTGAACTGGCACCCGAGGCCATTTCAGCCAGCAGCCGTCCCCAAAGCGTCCCGCGCGCAACGCCCGAACCATTGCAGCCGGCCACCGCGAACACGCCCTCTTCGACCTTGGCAAAAAACGGTTGGCCGGTGCGTGAGGCGCTCAAATGCCCGGTCCAGGTGTATTGAATATCCTGCTCGCTCAAGAACGGAAAACGCCGTTGCAGGCCCAGCACATGGTGTTTGCGACGCTGCAAGAGGTCACTGTTGGACAAATCACGCGAACGGTATTCCGCGGTATTGCGGATCATCACGCGGCGATCTGGAGTGAGTCGCACCGTCGCGCCGAGTGGCCGGGTGGACAGCACGCCCCAAGGCTCCACACTGCCAATGGCCTGGAATTCTTTGTTGCTGAGCGGCCGCGTCAGGCTGGCGCTGAGCTCCATCGCGAAAGTGCCGCTGTTATCGATTCCCGCACGCGGAATGAAGGCGTTCAGGCACACCAGGACCTGATTCGCCTCGATGCTGCCATCGACACCATTGGCGCGAATATGCCCCTTGCCCACACGCTCCAGCCCAGTGATATCAGTGTTTTCGTAGAGGATCACATTCTCCGGCAGCGCATCCAGCAAGCCCTTCACGTACTTCGCCGGCTGAAGCAGCGCGTTGCCGTTGCCGCACCAGATCGCAGCCTTGTAATGCCGGGTTCCGAGCTTTTGGATCAGTTGTTCACCTTGCAGGAATTGCGCGGTGGCACCGACGGCTTTTAGCGTCGTCAGTTTTTCCTCGACATGGGTCAGCTTGGCGGGGTCGCTGACGGCGAAGAAATAGCCGGAATCCCGAAAGTCGCACTCGATACCATGACGCGCAATGCGCTGACGCACCTGCGCGGTGGCAGCGTGTGAAATCGAGGTATCCACTTCATAACCAGCAAACCCCTGATGCCCTAAAAGCTCATCAGTGGTCGGATGCTCGTGGCCCACCACAAAGCCCGAATTGCGCGCCGAAGCGCCCTGCGCAGCTCGCTGTCTGTCGACGACCACGATACGGGCCTGAGGGTGCATTTCAGCAAGCGTATGCGCGGCGCTAAGACCGGTGATACCGGCACCGATGACCAGCCAATCGGCTTTTTGCTTGCCGCTCAGGCGATCACGAACCGGCGAATTCCGGGCTTGAGCAATCCAGCCACATACATTTTCCATGCATCACCTCATTCAACTTTTGTTCTGCCCGCCGCCTCAATTTCACCCCTGTACCCCTGTAGGAGCTGCCGAAGGCTGCGATCTTTTGACTTTGTTTTTTGAAATCAAGATCAAAAGATCGCAGCCGGCGGCAGCTCCTACAGGTCAGAACCCCATGCAGCAATTGCATGAGTAGTTTGAGATGACGGTCGCTAGAGCTAGAATCTATTAGTTCTTTGGCCCTACAACCAACGTTATAAAATCATCGAGATATTCTGAAAACGCATGGATAAACTTCGCCACGTCCCTTCTCTCCAGGCCTTGCAGGCACTGGTGGAAGTCGCTGATTCGGGCAGCTTCACGCAAGCGGCGCAAAAGCTCTGCCTGACCCAAAGCGCTGTGAGTCGGCAAATCCAGCAGTTGGAGCATCACTTCGGCGTACCGATGTTCATAAGGAGCAGCCGCAGTATTCGACTGACCCCGGAAGGCGAACAGGTGCTTGCCAGCGCGCGGAACATCCTCGGGCAATTAATAACGCTCGAAGATCGGCTCTCTGGACAGAAACGCCCCTTTCGCATCCGCATGCATGTGTCACTGGCGGTTCGCTGGTTGCTGCCCAAACTCAACGACTTCTACCGGTGTCACCCGGACATCTCCCTGGCGATCGAGACCGTGGCGACGGAGATCGTCGAGCCGGCCAGTGACAGCGACGCCTACATCCTCTATCTGCCGGAGCCGTCCAGCGATCCTCAAAGCCTGACCTTGTTCGAGGAAGCGCTGGTGCCGGTGTGCGCACCCGGCCTCGCCAGCGCAGCCCGGCCGCTGGCGTCGGTGGAAGATCTTGTCAGTTTCCCGCTGCTTCATCGTTCGGCAGACAAGCAAGCCTGGATTGAATGGCTCGCTGCCAATGGCGGTAGATCCCTGGACGACTACCGGCACATCCCGTTCAACCTCGACGAACTGGCACTGGATGCCGCCGCGCGAGGCCTGGGCGTGGCCGTGACCGACATGACCCTGGCCCAGGAATCCATCGACCGCGGCGTCCTCATCGTCCCGTTCGGCCAGCCCCTGAAGACCCGCGGGATCTACTCATTGTGCCCGCAGCCGTCTGCAGCCTCTCATCCGGCGTGCGCGTTGATTTTGCGATGGTTTGCGCAGCAGGCGGATGGAGGCCGTTGACGTGATGAGCCGTGCATTACAGCGTTGAAGCGACATCAAGATCAAAAGATCGCAGCCTTCGGCAGCTCCTACAGGGGAATGCGTTCGCTCTGTAGGAGCTGCCGAAGGCTGCGATCTTTTGATCTCAAGGCATCGCCCCCCGATTCCCCCGCCCCTACCACTTGAGTCTCTTCCATTCCCAAGGCCAAAATTCGCACGTGTGAAATTGCGTTCGCAGTAATCGACCGCCTAGAATTTGTTGCCGTCGATGGCGACCACATCCTCTCCAAACAATTCCGGCTGCTGGCAGTGCACGACGAATTGGCGGCCGGTGCCGGCGATTGAGTAAATGACGCCACAGTAGTGCTAAAGTGACAGTACCCGTGGGTGGTTTGTCACGAGTACGAGTAGCTTGCCGGTGACACTAAGACTCTCAAGCGAGAGCGGTTGCACTGAATCTCGTCATCATCAAGCGCGAGGGAAAGCAAAATGAGGTCTGAGAATGATTTTTGAGCCCAACAGTAGCCGTTCAGTACTCCAGCGCAGAAGCAGTACCAGTATTGTTATTCAGGCCGGTCTCGATGGTGTTGCAGTGACCGGTGTCGCATGGTTTTTGATCAATTATCATATCGGCTATATGACGCAGGCTTACGTCATCATGCTCCTGTTGCTGTTGGGTGCATTGTCTGTCGTGTACGACCACTATGCTATTTACCGCAGCAACGTCGGGTTTGCAGTCAAAGCCTTTAAGCTTTTAAAGGCGTGGACGGCCACTTTTGGTTTTCTCGTTGCGATGGCCTTTCTGACCAAAACAAGCGAACAGTACTCGCGCTTATTGATGGGGCAGTTGTTTGTCATTGGGTATGTTGCTCAATTGCTTTTGCACCTAGCGACACGCGAAATGCAGAAGAAGTTTTTGGCCCACCCCACTCAATTGGAAAATGCCCTGATTATTGGCTCGGGCGAGCTGGCGAGATACCTTCACAAAAAAATCAGTAACAACCCCTGGCTGGGTGAGCGCATCGTCGGATGCGTGTTGACTGGGGCGGGCGATGATCAGGGGAAGGAAAGTCCAGAAAGTGGGCCACGTTTATCAATACTGGGCGATATCGCCGACCTTGATGAGCTAGTCATCAAACACTCCATTCGTACCGTCTATTTCGTTACGCCTCTGGGGGGATCTGAGGTTATCAAGGATGTTTACCTGAGGCTGTTTGACAAGCACATCTCTGTTAATTGGGTGCCGGATATTTTTTCACTGCGCTTGATCAATCACAGTGTTCGCGAAATTGCCGGTATTCCCGTGCTGACCTTGTCTGAAACTCCGCTGATGGGCATGCGTCTGTTTCTGAAGAATCTTGAAGACAAAGTCCTGGCCTTCCTGATCTTGCTTTTCGCCGCACCGGTGCTCGCGCTTGTCGCCATTGCCATCAAGATCGATAACCCCGGGCCCGTGTTCTTTCGACAGCAACGCATGGGGTGGAGTGGCGAAGCATTTCGTATCTGGAAATTCAGAAGCATGGTCGTCCATCAGCCGTCAGACGGCGTCGTCAAGCAAGCACAAAAGAATGATCCGCGTTTGACCAGGGTTGGAGCCTTTATTCGGCGGACCAGTCTGGATGAGCTACCACAGCTGTTCAATGTCTTGATGGGGGAAATGTCCCTGGTGGGCCCCCGCCCGCACGCCATTCAACACGATGTGCAGTACTCGCCCGACATCTCGGATTACTTTGCACGTCACAATATCAAACCGGGCATTACCGGCTTGGCTCAGGTGCGAGGCTTACGCGGTGAAACGAGAGATATAGATCAGATGATTCGGCGAGTTGAGTCGGACATTGAGTACATCAACAACTGGTCACTCTGGCTTGATTTCGTCATCCTTGTACGAACGCTGTTTGCCTTCTCCGGCAAGCATGCCTACTAGCACGAAACTACCCAGAACACCGGGGTGGCGTACTCCACCCCGGTCTATTCAATATTGCTGATGAACCCAACTCCGGCAAACGCCCTACATAACGCTCAACAATTTATAAGGCTATGACGGAAATAGATCCAGCGTACGCTCGACCTCATCGGGGTCGATGGTAAAACCATCACCCTCTTGTTTACCGACCACAAAACCAAAGTTTTGGTGGTCGCGATCCGTCAGGTATTTGAAAAAACAGAGGAAACGATTAGGGGGCTGTAAAACCAGCAGCGATCCACCTGGCTGGAGCACATTAACACCATGTATCAGATGACTCCCCTCAATCCCTACAACGGTTCTTGCCCCAGCGCAGGTCGCCACGATGGTTGCCACATCGGATTTCGTAGCATCGATAATGCGAAAACCTCGGCGGTCACGCAAACGTTCAGCAAGTTCCATTTCATTGCGTAACAATCGCAACTCACCCGTGCCACCTCGTAAGATGAACACGCCTGGGTGAGCGCTGACGTTTACGTGGGATAGCAACTTGTCACCCATCGCACGAAAGCGCAGGTGTTTATGACGATTTTGACTTAGATCGTCAAAGATCACGAGTTCACGAAAAAATGCATTACGTAAACGAACCGGCTTCATGCCAAGCCAGTCCTCATAACCGGGCCCGTGAAGTATGCCGGTCTTTGCGGTGGAAACAGCATTGGCAGAGAGTGCCGTGGTTACCGGAATGCCTTCGTCGCAAGCCAATGGATAGGTAATACAGTCATCCATTAACCACGAGCCAAACCATTTATTCCCGCCTGCCGTACAAAACATCGCCCCGCGATCTATTTCGTTTTCCACGCGTATCTTTGGTAACCATCCAGATTTTGGCGACAACCATGATTTGGCGTCATCTTTATAAAGAGCGCCGTCGATTAGCCAGACATCTTTAAGCAGATAGCCTTGTGTTGGGCCATGTTCAACACGACCGACGCCTTCCATTGTGCGACGGGGATGCTCGAAAGGATAAAAAAGCGCCTCTTCCCATCCCGTCACACGTTCGAGCTGATTGGGAAGAAAAAAAGCGGGTGGCGCATACGAAATTTCGCCTGGCGCAATTTCCCACGTTTTCACGGCAAGACTTTGCAGCGCCAACGACGGCTTACGTGCCAGTCGTGTTTTAAAAATATGTTTATACGCAGCAAGACTCCACTTCGATTGTCCGCTACTCGTTAATGTACTGATTTCCGACATATGCACCCCCAACGATGTGGTTATACCGAAATAGCGTTTTTGGCCAACCACTCAACTGTATATCTTTCAAATCAATCACCTGTTCAGGAAGATGCAATGTTTTCCAGAAGAGGGGGAGACTTCAGATGCGTATAGCGGCTGCGCAAGGTATCGAGAAGCGTCTCACTCGGTGTTCTGGAACAATGGAGGTATATTTTGAACAGTCCACCAAAACCCATTTCCCGATATCTATTCGCGACCTCGTCATCACTTGGCCCGTCCGGCACTCCGAGATGAAGGGTCAGTTTGTTGCCTTCGACAGCAAATAGCGGTGTTTCCCAAAGAAATTGCGCGGCACCCACCTTGGGCAGTCGAACGAACAAATAACCGTAGTTACCCAGCGTATCGACATCCCCTCCCCGTCTTCTTTTCCACTCAAGAAGTCCGTCGTCCGGACGCGCCAGACACGTTCCGATATCGTAATAGTCAAAACCATTTTCTATCGCCCACTCAAGCGCCATGAACGTGGTAATAGAATTGACTTCACGTAACTTTTTAGCATCAGAAAATACTTCATCCGGATATCCGAAACGGATGGTGCTCCAGTAGCGCTTTCCTGCGCGAGTCACTACACACCCTAGATGACATGCAACAACCTCATCCTCCAACAGCACCAGATCAAGCCGCCCGGAGTTTTTTGCCACCCTCTGAACTTCATGAGATTCAATTTGAGAGGCTGCTGAACCATGCCGTGCTTTTGCATAAGGTTGAAGCATTTCCCGATCTGCAGCTTCGATCTCGCCATCGTTCAATGCCTGTTTCATACGGTAGCGCAGGCGGTTCTTACGCAGATTTCGACGTAACTCGGTATTGTATCTCGCAGTAATCTCATCTATTGACCGGCTCAGCGGCACGATAGCACTCAAATACTGAGGCACATACAATGCACCCATGGTCGGCATTTCACTGACCCATACCGTCTGGTCAGACTTATCTAGTTTTAACTTGTTTTCAACTACTTGAGATTTAGCGCCGAGGAGAACCTTCACAAATTCCCGTTGAGTTTTCCTGCCGACATAGAGGATGTCGTAAGGGCTATCTTCCCGTAGTTTGAACCTGACAATTTCCCAGCGCCAAAAACATGCACGCGCCATTATATCGCGCAGCCAGGCGAGCGCCTTCCTGAGCTCGAATCGCACTGAAGGAGATATCAACTTACGTACCAGAGTTGCTATATGTTTTTTCATTTGATTCTTAGCACAATCCGGGGGAAGGTGATTTGATTTTGCAAATCAATAAACAAAATACTGAAATGAGCGTTGGGAATTAAGATTTTCTGACGCCATTTAGCTGTCACCAACCTTAATGACAAAAAAATAACTTAACACCCGTCAAGTCGACATTGTCAGCCAGAGTAAAGATGCTACGTCAGAATTTTGCAAGGCAGTTGTGGCACGCGTCGTGTTTTTTAGGCCACCCGGCAGCCCAGCCAAGCGTCAAATACCTGAACTATTGATTTAACGTTCGGCATCTTTGCAGATCAGCGCGCGCAACAAGAACATCGGATTACCGACCACATAACGACTGAATAGTCGCTTTGGCTCACTTATTAACCTGAACACCCACTCGCACCCGAGACGTCGCACCCATTGCGGAGCACGAGCCACCTTGCCGCCTAGAAAATCGAGGATCGCCCCTCCGCAGATGATCAGACAGGGGACGCCGCTGTCGGCTAGCCTGGCAGCAACGGCTTCTTGCTTGGGCATGCCCATACCCAAGACGACCAACTCTGGCTGAAACTGCCGGGCAAGGTTTATGTAGGCCTCAACCTCATCAAAACCATGGTGAGCAGACACTACATTGACCGCATATACCGCTTCGCTTCGCTGCACCGCATTGGCGAGAAAGGGCTCTTCAGTACCCCAGAACGCCACACGCCGATCCTTGAATGCCGCCAGTAATTTGGGGATAAAGTCTGTGCCATTCATATTCAGCCCCGGCTCGAGGCCGAAGCGGCGAAACAGGATGGCCATGCCGGAGCCATCTCGCAACAACACGTCAGCAGCAGACAACGCCTCATTGTAATGGGCGTTCCCCGCGACCAGGTTCATGGCATGGGCATTGACGAATCCAAGCACTGTCGTCACCTCAGTCCCGGACAAAGCATCAATCAATCGTTGTTCATCACCACTGTCGTTGATCACCCTGAGCTTCTGGATAATCGTTTGCCAGTTGTGCTGCCAGGCCAGAGCGCGCATCAAGTGTCATCTCGCTTCGAACGCACCCACTCAACCTGCCGCTTCAGCACAAAGCCCAAGTACAGGGGGATTTTCTTCAGCGCGTAGAACGGCGCATACAACAAGGCTGTAAAAGAAATAATCCCGCGACCAAACTGGCTCCATGCCAGCAAGATAGTCACACCCAATATTGCAACTCCGGTAGACGCTATCAATGCCGGCGCCAAGGTTCCGGTCAATAGAAATACCAGCCATGAAAGACCCAATGCCGCGACCAGGACCAACGTCAGCAGGGCCAGCGGCGGGACCAGCAAATCCAGTGTCATGGCCAGCAGATTCTTGTTGCCCTTGCCAATCGACTCCACAAGCAACGTTGGCGTATCACCAAGAATGACCCCCAGATGACCATGTTCCCAGCGCGTACGCTGGGTCGTTAAGCCCTCTTCACTGCGCGGAAAATAGCTTGTTACCAGAGCATCGGGGCAAAACAACGGCGGCTTGCCGCTTCGGCAGAAATCCAGGCCCATCTTCAAATCTTCGACGATGTGGCCACTGGCTAAATTGATTAAAGATAGATCCCGCCACGCGAAAGCCATTCCCGTGCCCATTAACTGACAGGGCAAACCGAGCCGGGCCCAACCCCGCGGCCGCACCAGATTCTTCACACACCAGGCAAACTCGGCAAGCCGCACTTTTAGCCCGGAACCTGCTGGGGCACGCATTAAATTCAGCGATTGAGTTGGCCGCCCTGAGTCGATGCAACAGATTGCCAAACGTTCAATCGAGCCTTCGCCCACCTGGCAGTCAGCATCGACAATGATAATGACGTCCGGTGCAACGCTCGCCAAATGACGCACCCCGAAGTCCAGCGCATAACCTTTGCCACGCTGGTGCTCATTGCTGCGTTCCACCACCTCGGCGCCCGCCGTGCGTGCCAGCGCGGCCGTGTCGTCAGAACAGTTATCCGCCACCACCAACAGGCGGTCCCCTTCCAGCAACTGCGGCAGAATGGTGCTTAACGTCGCAACGATAACCGAGGATTCATTGTGTGCCGGCACCAACACTGCCACCCGTGGTCGCGATCCTTGAGCCGACGGGAGTGACCGTACAGGCAGGCAAGCCAGCAGGACTTGGACAAACAGCACCAACACCGGCAGGACAATGAGTAATAACAGTGCGCTGAACATCCAACCCAGTAATGTGATCATGCGTGCGCCTTAAACAAATTAGCCAACTTGGCCGCTTCGGTATCGATATCGTGTCGTTCCAACACCCGCTGATAAGCCGCCTCGCCCATCCGCTGCAACACCTCGACAGGTTGCGCGAGGCAGTCCGCCAGCGCCGCCGCCAATTCGTCTACCGCGCCAGCGGGAAATAACCAACCGTTCTCACCGTGCCGCACTAACTCGGGAATGCCCGCCACATAGGTGGTCAGTACCGGTCGGCGCAAGGCCATGGCTTCCATGATGACCACCGGCAAGCCTTCGGCGAAGCTCGGCAACACCATGGCTCGCGCCGCAAGAATTTCCGCCCGCACCTGCTCACTACTGATCCAGCCAGTAATCCGAACATGCGCCTGCAAACCATGCCGTGCAATCAGGGCTTCGATTTCTGCGCGCATTTCTCCATCGCCGGCCAGTACTATCTCGAACACCAAGGCTTGCGCTGCCAGGATACGAGCGGCCTCAAGCAACAACAGTTGGCCCTTTTGCTCACACAAGCGACCCACGCAAACCAACCGCGGCACGGACGGCACCGTAACGGCAGGCACATCGTGAAACGCCCGTTCCAGCCCACAATGCACTACCTGGACTTTTGCCCAGTGCGCATGATCCACCCAGCGAAACAGCTGGCTGCGCCCATAAGAGCTGATCGCCGCGACAAAAGCCGAGCGCCGGACTTTCTCGCCCAAATGAATAAACTGCGGTTTGTCGAACTCTTCCGGGCCATGCACCGTAAAGCTGTACGCCGGCCCACCGAGTGCGTTGGCCAGCATCACGACCTCGGTTGAGTTGGTGCCGAAATGCGCATGCACATGCTCGGCACCGAACGCCTGTAACCAAGTCAGCAGGCGGCACGCTTCAGCCAGATAGACCAAATGATACGGCCAGGCACGATCGGCACGCCGGCCCATGCGTAGCGCTAGCCACAGCGCCGAAAAAAAGCCTCGCGGCTGGCCGCACAGCACTTGCAGCACAGGCCCTGACAAGGCTTTCAATCCGCCCTGCAGCACATAGTGCGTTTTATCGCGTTCGGACACGTCCTCGGCATCCACCAACTCGGCATCCCAGCCACGCAGGGCAATGCGCTGTACCACAAAGCCCTGACGCTCCAACGCCAAAATTTCACGACGAATGAAGCTATGGCTGACTTTGGGGTATTGATTGATGAAATAGGCAATACGCATAGGAACCCATTCAGATTTCGTTATGGTTAATTATTACTGAAGGTATTTCCACAGCCGTACAGTTTTCAGGTGCGACAAACAGCACGGCGGCGCTGGCTGCATAACTTCCTTTCAGCACGGTGTCTATTTTTTGAAAAGTATCAGCTAGAAGTTCATAACGCCTGCGGTACATGGCGCGCTTCTTTGAAGGAATAGTTTCAAGCGCCTTGTTGGACAGGGCCATGGGGATTTCAAAGAAATCTTCGCGCTCTGACGGAGTCGCGCCATGCTCCAGCCAGATCACATCATAATTGGCCGCTAGTTCCTGAGCTTTATGAGCGCCAAAATAAGGATGACGGTGATGACGATACTCATCCCCTACCGCATAAATTTTGGTGACGCCAATTTGACTTGCAATATATTTAATAACTTCAATCAGGAAACTTCTAGGCCGTAGGCCTTCAAAGCTTTTGGTTAATTCCCTGTAGATATTCAGGGATCGTTCGCTCTCCACCCCTTTGTGTATCCCTTGGACGGCGCCAATAAACATAACAGTGCCGCCTTCGGCATTCTTCAAGGTGAAGGCTATTGATGCTATACGCAGATCGCCCTGAAACAAGTTCAGAACCAACTCCCCTTCACGCATAAACCATGTCGGACGATCCAGCACCAAGGAGCAGTCAGCAGCGAACGCTGACAAGTCACTTAAAACCAGACGTTCACTTCGACCAAAAAGCAATAACTGCGGACAACTTTTCGTGACCATTTCATAATGTGAGGCCACAGCATCTAATTTATCCTGAGCGCTCCAGCTTTTACTGATGTAAGGCCAATGAACAACACCCACACAATCCCCACCCAACTTGTCAAAACCGGCAATCCCCAGACTGTTCGACATACGTCCCAAAAATGACTTCAGCTCAGCCCGGTTTTTGCCCATTTGAATCATTAATTTAAGCTTGTTTTTTAACGCTCTTAACGAATACCCAGGGTGTAACGATAATGCGTTTTTCACGATCAGCCAATTATTCATGCCAGTCTCACTTGTATTCGATCAACGCGGATTTTCCGGCGCCGAATCTGTTCAAAAGAAACTTGACTTGCCCGAGCATCTCGGGAAATTTCCCCAATACGAGAAAGAACGCCAGCAACCAGTTTTCCCGCGCTGATCCTTTGCCCCGACGGGCCAGGCGCACGACCTGCAATGGGTAGATCAGCAGCAAAAACAGCCCATATCCTCCCAGCATCAGGCTCGTGAAAATAATCGCCAGCGGGATACCCAAGCCCCAGAACCAGGCACGGCGCGACTCACGCAGCCAATGTTGTTCCGGTGCGGCCCCGTGCAAAAATGCGCCCTCGGCAAAGGCATAGCCACCGCGAAGGGTTCGCCGCCACCACTGGCCGAACCGGGTCATGGTCGCATCGTGCAAGGTCATTTCCGCAGCCAGACGCCAGACCTTCCAACCATTTGCCCGCAGACGCACACACAATTCAGGCTCTTCCCCGGCAATGAGGTCCGCTCGAAACCCGGAGGCTGCGGCAAAGGCGTCCGCCCGCATCAGCGCATCGCCACCGCATGCCTTGGCCTCACCTATCGGCGTATCCCATTCGAGATCACACAACAAGTTGTATATCGAGCGCTCGGGGTAACGTTCACGGCGCCGTCCACAGACCACCGCAACATCAGGACGTGTATCAAGAAAGGCCTGTGCCTGGAGCAGCCAGCCATCGACAACCTCGCAATCACCATCGACGAACTGCACATAACGCATCGTCGGCAACAAGCGCTTCGCGCAGGCAAACCCTTCATTGCGTGCGCGCGCGGCCGTGAAGGGAATCGTCATGTCCAGCTCAACCACCTCGACCCCGACCCTCTGTGCCATCGGCACTGAACCATCCGTTGATCCAGAGTCGACATAAACAATCTTCTGCGCCGTACCCGCCAGCGAAGCCAGGCAACGCTCGAGCCGCAGGCCTTCATTGCGACCGATAACAACGACACCAATGCCCATAGCCATGGAGTTTACTCAGCGACGCAATCGAAATAGTCCATCGGATGGTTCATGAGAATTCCTTCTCTTCTGCCCGCCGCCTTTTCTTGATAGTCGCAGGAACGCCCACGGCTACCGAATCATCCGGGACATCGGTCAACACCACGGCGTTGGCACCAATCACGACATTGTTACCAATACGGATATTGCCCAGCACCTTCGCCCCGGCGCCGATATCGACGTTGTTGCCCATTACCGGAGCAATGGGCTCATTCACATTCTTCAGGCCGACAACGACGCCATTACGGATACGGCAATCATCGCCGAACTTCGCGTAACCACTGATGACGATCCCGCCGAAATGATCGATGACAAAGTTGCGCCCGACCACCACCTCACACGGCAGCTCGATACCCGTGATGATCTGCACCAGCTTGAAGAGCACTTTGTAGATAAAGGAGAACAGTTTGCGTAACAGCGCCGGGCGCACCCCATAGCGCCAGCGTCCAAAGCGATAAACCAGCATCACCCAGAACCCCTGAGCCCCCCAGTCACCCTCGTAGGCACGCAAATCCGCGCGTATGTTTTCGAACATAGTTGGCTCTACCGTGTGGGTTGGCTAGCGAATTTGGTTTCACGCAGCAGCGCCCAGGTCACCCGGGCATGCTCCCAGCACGCGCCAATCGCGGCCCGGCCGCGGCCCTTCAGCAAGGCCTTGAGCGCCAGGATCAGATCACCCAGAAACACCAGCGACATATGCCAGGCCAACCCCAACCGACCGTGATGTTTGCGGAAGTACAACAATTCGCTTTCGATTTGTAATTTGGGTATCTGTCGACTGACCGCATTGAGCTCGACCACCGACTTGGCACTTTCACCACCGATATGCACCACGGTGGTGTGCGGGTAGAACACCACCTTCCAACCCGCCTGTTTGACGCGTTTGCAGTGGTCCACTTCCTCGTAATAAAGGAAGTAGCGCGGGTCGAACAAGCCGACCTGGTCGATGACTTCACGGCGGATCAGGTAATAACAGCCCGGCACCCAGTCGCACTCGCGGACCGAGGCGTGATCCCAGGCCATGTCATCGACCTTCTTCACCACCGGGAAAAATCGCTCAAGCCCTGTGCGGGACAGAAACACATTCAACGGCGTCGGAAAAAAGCGACAGGATGGTTGTAAATCACCCTCTCGCCCGACCAACCGAACGCCGAGGACGCCACAATCAGGATGCGCCTCCATGTACTCGAGCGTCTTGTTCAGGGTATCCGCCGCCACGAAGGCATCGGTATTGAGAAGTAACGCGTACTTGCCCTGCAGGTGTTCAACCAGTTGATTGTTAGCCCGACCAAAGCCGACATTATTTTCGTTGGCCAGCAACAATGCCTCTGGGCAAACCGTTGCCAGGCGCTCCAGGGAGTTGTCGACAGAGGCATTGTCCACCACCAGATAGCGCGCCTGGTTCGCACTGTCGGGTTGGCGCAACGCCTTGAACATCGGCTGCAACAGATCCGCTGTGTTGTAATTAACGACCAACACATCCAGAGGCGCACTAACCATTGGGTTGTTCGCCAAAAAAATACTCTGATCTCATTGCTTGCAGCTTCGGTTCCAGTTCCGGGTCAAATAAACCCTCGCGCTGCTTGATGAGGTCAATCCACGGATAAGCGGCGCAACGCTCTTCGATATTTTTCACCAGCGTTTCCATCGTACAGATAACTCTGGCTGGATTACCCCCGACCACTACCCCGGGCGGAACGTCTCTCAGCACAACAGCACCAGCGGCCACCACTGAATCCGGGCCAATCGTTACGCGCGGCATGATGATAGCGCCATGGCCGATAAAGGAATTAGCACGGATATCGACGGGGCCGACAGAATCGAGGTTTGTTCCGTCACGCGCATTGAGTACATGGACGAGGCCATCGTGGCCGAATATTGTGCAATCCGATAAGCCTACGTTGTCACCGAGTCGAAGCATCGCAGGGTCGGTGATGTTGCACCCGAGGTTGATCCATGCGCCTTTACCGGCGGAGTGCAGCCCCCCCCATCGCGCCATATGTTTAGCCCATTCATACCCGTCGGGTTTACATAGTTTTTTATAGAGTGAGGTGCCACGCCCTGTTGTTTTGGCGTAATGAGCAATAGCGCGTTTTAGTAGACTAATCATCCTGTCAGCCTCAAAAATTCAGCAATAAACATCTGTGCCAAGGTTAGATACACCCTGATTCTTGATTACCGCTACCCTAAGAATAGCCCCCTCCCCGAAAATGCAACACGCGAAAATGCGCCCCTCAGGAGTACCTGCCCACCACGGGCCCCGTTTGATGGTTAAGATAATCCGCCAACCTCAAAGTAAGCTGTAAAAGAGGCATCGTAGGATTACTGGCGCCGCCGGTAGCAAAAACACTGCTGCCCGCGACATGAAGATTCTCGACACCGAACACCTTGCAGTTCTCGTCGACCACTCCAAACTCAGGTGAAGTCGCCATTCGCGTGGTCCCCATATGATGAGCATGGGGACTGACCTTCAGTGGCAGCGACGCGTCATAAACGCACTCCTCCAACCTGACAAAGCCCAACCCTGTTTCGGCAAAACACTTGGCCACTTCCAGCCCTATGGACTTGATGGTATTCCTGTCCGCAGGGCTCAATTCCCAATGAATGGTTGTCTTGCGCATTCCCAGCGCATCTCGATCTTCGAGCAACGAAACGCGGCTATCGGGATTGGGGAACTGCTCAATCAACGTGCCGAGAACCCCATCCCCGGGACAATCGAACCTGGTGATAAATTCGATCTTTTGCTCCCCGCCTACTTCGCAAACGAGATTCTCAAAAAAAGTCTTGATGGCCGCCATTCGCCCATAGGTTTTCACTTCAGATACAAGTGAGGCAGTCACATTCCCTTTGCCCGACCCGTGCTCCTTCACGAAGGCATCGGTCGTGAAATACTGCCGAGAATCTCCATCCTGCCCGTCTTTCAGGATGAAGGTACCCAGATCAACGTTCAGGTGTTCCATGAAACATCTACCGACGAATCCATCCTTGCTCACGATACCGCCCGCTACCAGGGACTCACTGTTGAGCAGTTGCCTGGCATTTTCGATCGCACCGGTCGCCAAAATGAATTGTCCTGCCGTGACTCGCTCTCGATGCAGCTGGTAATCCGAGACGACGATCGTCCCTATGCGGCCGGTCTTGCTGTCAAACTCGAGATCGACGCAGTTGCAGTTGATGAAAACATCAAGTCCCTCGGTCTCGTTCAGTTCCTTGGCGTATTTTTGTGCAAATCGCGTCGGTGGGCTGAGCAGAAAACGGTCAGCTTCAAAATCGGCACCGTCCAAAGTAGCGTTCATCGCCTTGAATCCAGCGTGCGGCGGAAGATCTAAAATATCCATGGCCGCTGGTAGATTACGCTCGATCTCGGAAAAGGCGATGGGCCAACCGGGCAAGTGCACGGGAGGACCCACGGAAAAGTCGGAGGGTTCAAAGGGACGGCATCGCCCGGCCCAGTGATTGGAGGTGCCGCCAAGATAGCGCAGGCGGGTTTCCTCAGCGTAGACGTCGAGGCCTGTCGATGGGCACTTGTAGAGGCTCTGCGAGTTTTCTGAATACTCGTGCCCACCGCCCTCGAGAAGCACCACGCGCCAACCACTGCCGGCGAGATGCAAGGCCAGCGTAATGCCGGCTGGCCCCCCTCCTACAATGCAGAAGTCATAGAAAGCGCGGAGTTCTTTTTGCGATCCGTAGTCCTTGATCATGCTTGCGTTGGCCGAAAATACTGGGCAGGCAGCACCCATCCGTTGATGACAACAAACTCGGATTTTTTACCAGAAGGCCGAGCAACGGCTTCGGAAAATCCAAATGTGAGCCCCCCAAGGCTCAACAGGGCAAAGGCCTGAAGGAAGCCTCTGCGTCCCATCACAGAGATATTTAAATCAACTTCTCTCATGATTCAAAGCTCCACGACATCGAGATTGCGTTGGAAATTTCAACTACACATCCAAGGCGACAATTTTTCTGGAAATCACCATCAACACCTCAATGGCGACACGTGTCACAGCGTTGGACACAACTAGAGGAATAGATCAGATCAGAGCCACTTAGCAAGACCCGTCATTAATTCCCCACACAAAGCCCCCACCACCAGCATCGGCAGCACCACAAGTTCACGCTTGAGATTGAACAGCCCCAGACGATAATTGACATACATAACCAGGATAAGCGTAGGAAACGTATGCAGGGCGACACCCCAAATCGCATATTTGACCCCGCCAATTGCCAGCAGCAAAGGCAACAGCACCCATAACGAGACCACGCGAATAATGTTGTCCATGGCTTGGTATTTGGTGAGTCCCAAGGCAATCCAGACCTGATTCGCCAACATGTAGCGCATTGTGAAGAAAGAGAGTGAAAGAATCGACATCATGCTACCGGCCTGGGCATAACGCTCATCGTACAAGATGCTGATGAGCAGCGGACTGCCGGTCCAAAACAGTCCACATAAAAACAGCGAGATCAGATCGAACATCAATTTGACGCGATAATACAACGCGTGGAGCCGTGCGGTGTCATTGGTTCTTGTGGCCTCACTGAAGGCCGGCAGGGCAATGGCCCCGAACAACCTTTGCACGCCAAGTTGAAGCGCTCCCAAAATCAGCACGGCAATGGAGTAGACCCCCAATTCGGCGGCCGTCATGCTGCCGCCGAACCAGATGCGATCACCGTACATGGCCAATACACCCACGGCCGATGACAACAGTATCCAACGGCCGAAGACCACTAATTCCTTGAGTGCAGTGCGTTCCCACTGCAGACGGTTAGGCGGCCCCTCGAACCATAAATGACCCAGCACAGTGCTGACCATCGCCGAGACCAGGCCCGCAACCACCAAAGACCAGATGGACCGGGTGAAGTAACCGACGCCCAGCATCGCCACCAGCCCGGCCAACTGGGACACAAACTCGGCGATGACCACTTTCTTTTGCTGGAAAGCGCGCACTGCCAGGTCGACTTTGGTCGACTGAAAACCATAGATGATTGCCAGGGAACCGGTCACGGCCAATACCAGCGGCAACTCGGGTACGGCGTAGGTGGAATTGATCGACCACAGATTGATCGTCTGCGCAAACCAGGCGGCGCCCGCGATCAGCAGTGTCGAAGCAAAAAGAATGAGACCGCGCACGATCTGCACCGTCCACACGGTATTGAGAAATACCGGATCATCGCCACGCGGGCTCTGGATGATGTTCTGACGCAAGCCCACATCGGAAAGCAAGTGCAGAACCACCGAAACGGTGGTGGCGATCATCATGATGCCGAACATTTCCGGCAGCAGCAGGCGGGCCATTATCAGGTTGCCACCCAAGCGAAAGGCTTGAGACGTCACGAGCGCCCCGAGATTCCATGCCCCAGCAGATATCGCTCGGCTGCGAAGGCTCATCGATGGCGATAAATTAACTAGCGACATAACATCTCCCCCGGACTCAATGACACAAAAGGTACTATAGTCGCATTTTGCCATTCGACTAGCCGTCGCTCATTAATCAATAAGTCCACCCCCCATGCCTGAGCACTTTCGCGCGTTAATCGTCATTCTGGTCCTTGCTGGCGTCGTTTTTGCCATGGCACGTCGACCGGCAGTAGATTTGATTCCTGACCGCGACTTCACGCGTCGGCGCAATCTGTGGTTCGCATTGACGCTACTGGCTTTTGTTTCGCACAGTTTCTGGGTGTACGCGGGCGTTGCCGCTGTCGTGTTGACCTTCACGCAAAAAAGCGAACGCAACCCCGTGGCGCTGTTTTTCCTTCTGCTGTTTCTGATCCCGCCGGCCTCGAAGGAGATTCCCGGTTTCGGCCTGGTCAATTATTTTTTTGCCATTAACCATATTCGTCTACTGGCACTGTGTGTGTTGCTTCCGGCTTTTTTCGCATTACGCAAGCGAGCGGACACGATCCCTTTCGGACGCACCTGGCCTGACAAGCTGTTAGCCGCCAACATTCTACTGACGAGCGTGCTTTACCTGCGCGAAACCACGGTCACCGACACGTTGCGCCAAACGCTCTACTTGTTCATCGAAGTTTTTTTGCCTTACTACGTTGCCAGCCGGGCGCTGAAGAACCTCAGCGACTTCAAGGACGCTCTGTTCGGTTTTGTACTCGCTGCCATGGTGCTGTCGCTGATAGGTCTCTTCGAATTTTCCCGGAGTTGGCTGCTCTACAATGCGCTGACTGACGCCATGGGCATGCAATGGGATATCGGCTACTTGAGCCGTGGTGGCTCATTACGCGCCAGCGTCACCACCGGCCAAGCCATTGCGCTGGGGTACGTCATCAGCGTGGCCATCGGCTTTTACCTGTACTTACAGGAGGATGTGCGCAGCCGATTGCAAAGAAGCCTCGGCGCGCTCCTGCTCGCCGGTGGTCTGTTCGCACCGCTGTCGCGTGGCCCCTGGATCGGTGCCGCCACCATGATCGTCGTATTCATCGGCACCGGCCGTAAAGCGGTCAAACGCCTGATGCTGCTGGCGGTTGCCGCAGTGCTCGCCCTTCCCCTGTTGGCCATTGTGCCGGGCGGCCAAAAAGTGCTCGATCTGCTACCTTTCATCGGTACAGTGGAAGTAGAGAACATCACCTACCGGCAACGCTTGATTGATAACGCAGTGATCGTTATCCAGCGCAACCCTTGGCTGGGTTCTTTCGATTACCGCAACACACCGGAAATGCAGTCCTTGATTCAGGGCCAGGGCATCATCGATATCGTGAACACCTATATTGGCCTAGCCCTGTCGGTCGGCTTGATTGGATTGGCGCTTTTCGTAGCTTTTTTCGTCAGTGTTCTGCAGGGCATCCGCAAGGGGATGCGTTCGTTCCCCAATAGAGACGATGAGTCGCGCCGACTTGGACGTGCGCTCCTGGCGGCACTGGCCGGGATACTGGTGACCATCGTTACCGTCAGCAGTATCACGGTGATCCCCGTGGTGTATTGGTCGGTCGCCGGACTGGGCGTTGCTTATGCTCAGATGGCGCGCAAGCTCAAGCACACCTCGACTGCAGTCACTGCGAGTGCCCACCTCCAATTCCGGTAACCCCCATGGCCAAACTTTTTCGCCGCACCCGTCTGCTGCTTCCGGTTCTTTTGTCTTTTACTCTTTGGCCGTTTAGCACCTGGGCGTCAGACTGGGTCGCCAGCGTCGATGATCAAAGCGGCCTGCCAATGCTGGTGCATGGCGGCGGCCCCGTCGTTGCGTCTTCATTCGTCTTCTTTGGGAGCAACTGGGGCTGGGCGTATTTTCCAACCGAGTTTAAGTTAAACGCCCCCTACAGCTACTCTCTTGCAGGCCAGAGCAAAGCGCTTGATTTCGACCTGGCGGCGAAAATCCAGAAGGAAGGCGAGCAGAAACTGACTTGGGATTTTACCCTGGATGCACACAGCACGAAGTCGGACGTGATGGGTGGGGGTGTCGTCTTCAAGTTCGACCCTGCCCTTTTCCCGGGAGAAATGGGCGAGCCGGTTTTGCTCCCTGACAACAGAGGCTGGTCCTGGGGGAATGCTCAAGGGCGACACATCGAGATGCGTTTCGAGCCCGCGCTGGCGAGGGTGTACTTTGAATCGGGTGATCGCTCTGAAGTGCGCGCTTTTTTCTACAAAGACACGATCAAGCCCGGCCGTCAGAATTTTAAAGCGACCTTAAGCGTATCTGGCGATGTGGCACTCGGCCCCACCACTGCCGAGCGCTTCGGTCTGGTGGACCCAAAGAGCTGGCCGAGTGACAAGCTCGACTGGAAAACCTCGCCGGTCGATCTGTCCTTTCTTAACGCTGACGAAAAACCTGCAGGTAAGCGCGGCTTCGTCAAAGCGTCCGGCGAGCAACTGCAATTCGCGGACAACACCCCGGCGCGCTTCTGGGGCACCAACGTCACATCGTATGCGCTGTTCCGCACGACAGACGATGAAATCAAGCAGCAGGCTAAACGCCTCTCCGCACTCGGCTTCAACCTCGTGCGACTTCACCACCATGACTCCCCATGGGTCAGCCCAAACATTTTTGGCGACCCTGGCCTCACACATGACACCCAGCAACCAAGCCCGGAATCACTGAAAAAAATTGACTGGTGGATCAAGTGCCTGAAAGACGAGGGCATTTATGTGTGGCTTGATATGCACGTCGAGCGGACCCTTACTGCAAAAGACAACATTTATGGCTTCGAAGAGATGCCAAAAAACAGCCGTAACAACGCCGATCTCAAGGGCTACGCCTATGTAAACATCACCATTCAGCAGGCGATGAAGCAATTTGCCGCAGCCTACCTGACCCACGTCAATACCTATACCGGTCTCGCCTACAAAGACGATCCCGCAATCGCCGCTGTACTGATTACCAACGAAAACGACGTCACCCATCACTTTGGCAATGCCCTGCTGCCAGACAAGAACGTTCCAAAGCACAACAAGCTCTACATGCAAGCGGCCAAGAGCTTTGCCAACCAGCACGATCTGTCGGCCAACAAAACCTGGCGCGCCTGGGAGCCTGGCCCTTCCAAGCTGTTCCTTAACGATCTGGAGCGAAATTTCAACGTTGATATGATTCAGCACCTGCGCGCATTAGGCGTGAAGGTGCCCATCGCCACGACCAGCAGCTGGGGCCGCAATGGCCTGAGCTCCCTGCCGGCCCTTACCGCCGGCGACGTGATTGACGTTCACAGTTACGGCGGCGTTGGCCAGCTAGAGAAAAACCCTCTCACCAGTGACGGTTTAATCAACTGGATTGCCGCCGGCCAAGTCACCGGCAAACCCCTGACCGTCACCGAGTGGAACAATGAACCCTTCCCGACACCTGATCGCCACTCGCTGCCACTCTATATAGCCGGCACCGCCAGCCACCAAGGCTGGGATGCGCTGATGCAATACGCCTACAGCCAGGAGCCGCTGTCCGGCGATTGGATGACTGCCGGCAACTGGCACGCCTATAACGACCCGGCACTGCTGGCCACCCTGCCCGCCGCCGCCTTGCTTTATCGCCGTGCAGATGTTCGCGAAGCAAACACAACCTATGTCTTCGCGCCGACGCCAGGCACTCTATTCAATCAAGACATTACACCGGCCAACTCAGCGCTGCTGCGCACGGCCATGGAGAAAGGCAAACTGCAAATCGCCATGCCACAGACGCCGGAATTACCCTGGCTGCAGCCGGGCATTATCCCGAGTAATGCACAGGTGTTTCATGACCCTGACCAGTCGCTGCTGGACGCCAACGCCAGCGAGTCCACGACAGACACGGGTGAAATAAAGCGCAACTGGAAACAAGGTATCTACACCATCGACACGCCGCGCACCCAAGCTGCGACCGGCTGGATCGGTGGCAAGTCGATCAGCCTTGGTAACATCCGGGTTCAAGTGAAGACGGCTAATGCCAGTGTGGTGGTGCAAAGCCTGGACAATGTGCCCGTCGGCCAATCGCAGGATTTGCTGATCTCGCTGGGCACCCGCGCCATCCCCAAAGACGGCGACAAAACACCTTTTTATGTTGAGCCCCTCGAAGGCACGCTGACTATTCAGGCACCGCAAGGCCTGACACTGTTCACCCGCGGCATACTTGCGCAAATGAAGCCGCTACCCGCGACCTACCTTGATGGAAGCTATACGATCAAGTTCGACGGCCAGCAAGCTTCCAATTGGTTGTTTCTGAAAAAAAGCGTCTCTCACTGACGCCTCAATCTGCGCTTGCACCGCAACAGTTTCCAGGAGGACAGGATGAAATATTTAGTGGTTGGCGGCGCGGGCTACATAGGTTCGCACATGGTTAAGCAACTATTGCGCGCAGATCACGAAGTGGTGGTGGCAGACAACTTCTCCACCGGCCACCGCCGTGCCTTGGTCGGCGGGAAATTGGTCGAACTGGACATAGCCGACGCGCAAGCCCTGGACGCCTTGTTCGCCGCGCAACACTTTGATGCTGTGTTCCACTTCGCCTCATTTATTCAGGTAGGCGAATCCGTGACGGAACCTGCCAAGTATTACCAAAACAACTTGGCTGCCACCCTCACGCTGCTACAAGCCATGGTTCGAGCGGGGATTAAAAACTTCATTTTTTCCTCGACTGCCGCCGTCTATGGCGACCCTGTGTATGTACCCATCGACGAAGAACATCCCAAGGCCGCGATCAACCCTTATGGTCGCAGCAAGTGGATGGTGGAGCAGGTGCTTGAGGATTTCGACCGTGCATACGGACTGAAGTCGGTCTGCCTGCGCTACTTTAACGCTGCTGGTGCAGACCCTGAGGGACAGCTGGGTGAACGCCATGAACCGGAAACCCACCTGCTGCCACTGATCCTGCAAGCGGCCTCAGGCCGGCGCACAAACATCACGGTCTACGGCCGAGATTACGACACCCCTGATGGCACCTGTATTCGTGACTATATCCACGTTGCCGATCTCGTTGCCGCTCACGCACTTGCCGTGGATTACCTACTGGCCGGAGGTGCAAGCACGGCGTTCAACCTCGGCAACGGTCTAGGGTTTTCAGTACAGCAAGTGATAGATACCGCGCGCCGCGTAACCGGCCAGGAGATATTCGTCAGCGAAGCGCCGCGCCGTGCCGGCGACCCGCCACGCCTGGTGGCCGATCCGCGAAGGGCCAACACCTTACTTGGCTGGCAACCGCAGTTTGCGTCACTTGAACAGATAGTGGCTCACGCCTGGAGCTGGGAGCAGAAGCATCCTTGGCACTGAAAGTCGGCGCTCGCGCATAACGCCGAGCGCCTGAGGAAGCCGCTCTAGTAGTAAGAGCGGTTTTGAGGCTCGGCCTTGTTCAGCACCGTGCCAATCAAATTGGCTGTTCCCAGATGATGCAGGCTTTCTTCGATTTCTTTCTTGGTGTTCATGCCGTTAGCGACCACCAGCAGGACGCAGTCGAACTTAGGCAAGACGGTAATCACGTCATCCGAACTCAACAACGGCGGCAAGTCGAAAATCACGATACGTGAGTCGTAGCGCTCGCGCAGATCAGTAATCAAATGGCTCACCGCGGGCGATGACAGCACCTCAGTGGAGTGAGGAATCGGCTCACGCGTCGGCAGGACCACAAAGCGCGGCAAGGTCGGGTTGACCAGCACCTCTTGCAGCTCCGCTTCATCAGCCAGCAATTCGTTGAGCGATTTCTCCATCGGCAGGCCCAGGCAGGAGCCCACTGTCGGGCGGCGCAAGTCGAAATCCACCAGCAATGCGGTCTTGGTTGTGTGATGGGCGATGCTCATTGCCAGGTTGATCGCCAATACAGTCTTGCCTGCCTCCGGCGTCGGCGAGGTGATGGCGAGCGTGCGCCAGCCATTTTCTTCCATGACTTTCAGAACTTGCGTACGCAGCAGGTCGAAAGCCCCGCTCATATTCGAATTCTTGTTGAAAGCCACGATGCGGTTGCGCTCGAGATGATCTGGCCGCAGAGGTACAACTCTTGTCTGCACATAACTGAGCGCATTCAGCCCTGCAGACTGCGTGGTCGCTGTCATCGCCTTTGGCGTTGTCACGAGACCTGACGAAGGCTGCTTCCCGGAATTTTCGGTATCGGGCTTGATTATTTCCATGTCTATATTCCTTATGCAAACCGGCCCAACGTTCTAAATACTAGAAGGTCCAGAGGCATGTAGAAGAAGTGCAACAGCACCAACGAGATCGCAATTATCACGACCGCACCGACGATAACAAGCGCTCGCCACTTCCTGCGACGAGCCAGTTCCGCCTTGGTGTGAATGTAGGGAATCGAAACCAGTACGCGCCTGCCAACCACACTGCCCAAGGCTTCAACACCACGCACGCGCTGACTCAACATCTCGAGGAGCATCACCAGTGCACCAGCGCCCACCGGGGCGAGAACAAAGCCCATGGCAACCACTTTTTTGCGGTTCGGCCTCACTGGCTTTTCGGGCATCAGAGGCGACTCCAGCAGCACAAAACGCTCCGCTTTGTTTTCTTCCTCCAGGCTTTCGGAAATTTTCGCACCCATTTCCTTCGTGCGAATTTCCTCATACTTTTTACGCGCGTTGTCATGGTCACGCATCAGCGTGACCAAGCCACGCTCGACTTGCGGCGTCTCAAGAATTTGCGCCTCGTAGGCGTCAATTTTGCGGAGTATTTCCTGCTTTTGATCGGCCAGCGATTGCATCCGTGTTTCTGAGGCCGCGACTCTGGCCTGAGCCTTGGCAACCTCCAGACTGACGGGAGCCCCTGCACCGCCGCCCACACCTTTGACAGACTCAAGGGCAGCAATTTTGCGTTTGACGGCGCGCACATCGGGGTGGGCCTCCGTATACAGCGACAGCAACCTGGTGTACTCCGCCTTGAGGCTACCCAAATCTTGCGGTTGCTCAGCTGCCGCACCCGTCGCCCCTGGCTTGACCGCTACCCCGGCACTGGCTGCGGAAACCTCCAACTCGTTAAATCGCAACTCTTCACGGGCGGCTTTGTAGTCGCGGTCTACCTCTTTAAGCTCGGTTTCGGCGCGTGACAACATATTCATGCGCAACTCCTGATGCTCAGGCAGCGCGTTGCTGTGTGCCTGCTTGAAGTCCGCCAACCGGTTCTCCAGGGCTTCCAGTTCGACCCTGAGCTTATCCGCCTCCTGCGTCAGGAACTCTGTGGTCTCACTGGCGCGTTCAGTGCGCTGCTTGATGTTTTCATCCAGAAACAGCGTCACCAGCTCGTTGGCCACTTTATTGGCAATCTCTGGCTGGCGGTGCTCAAAGCCAAGACGGAAAGCAATCGTCACTTCTCCGCGCCCCTTAACGGCGGCGCTGACCAAGGAGACTGTAATCGCATTGCGCATTTCGTCGATTTTCTCGGTAACGCTCAACGGCCGGCTTTGCGAAGCAAAAAGATTGTATTTGTCGATGATCCCTTCCAGATGCTCGCGGGTCATCACACGCTGGCGAATGACTTCGATGCGCTCATCGGCAAAGGTATTGTTGTTCGCCGCCACCAGGTCCGGTGAAATTTGCTGAGACTCAACCAGAATAGTGCCAGATGACTCGTAGATAGGCGGGATAGTGAGCGCAACTGCCACGCTCACGCCAAGTATGACCACGAAACTCAGGATCAACAGCAAGGCATGGTGCTTGATGATAGCTATGTAGTCGTTGACCGACATTTCATATTCTGAGGCCATAATTATCACAATTCCGAATGTCAGAAATCGGGGTGACTATAGGTCAACGTCAACCCGACGACGTTTGCGGTTGCATCCGGCAAGCCATCTTGCTGGCGTTCTTTGTACGTGTAGGATAGGCGCGCTAACCAAAAAGGCGAGAGCTCTTGACTAAACCAGGCACCGGCATCGCGCAGGGTGTTAGGCGATAGCCCCTTGGTTTTTTGCCATGAGGTATCAAAACCGATACGACTCGTGTCGGCGAGCGCATAACTCCAGAGACCGCTCAGGTTATCAGCCTGGATGAAACCGCCGTTACCGCTGGCGACAGTACTGCGACTGGCATCGATGGCTGTCTCAACACGCTCACCGGTATAGTGCAACGAAAGGCCGCCTTGGCCAGTGGGGCCGCTGTTCGAGTCAGAGACTTGATTGACACCCGCGTAAATCGATCCCTTGAGCCGCTCAGAGATATCAAAATTCAGGCCAACTATGGGGGTATAACTGTTTGAGGACGCCACCGTAGATCCCTGTTCCGGCTCATAACGCTTGGCTTCAAAACGCGTGAACAATTCCACGCGCTCGCTCCATGTATAGTTCAGGCTCAGGAGGTTCGACAGCTCGTTATAGTTGGTCAGCGTGTTGATGTCGTAAGTGACATGGGTGTAGTCGGTTTCATTAACCAGGGTAGTACGCTCACTGAGAGCAGTGCTCCAGTTGCCGCCGACCAACGCTAGTTTTTGCGTACCGTCAGGGGCAATCACACCGGTTTCTTGAACCTCGGTGGAGAGCGTCGAGCTCTCGACATACTGCGCCTTGAGTCCAAAACCACCCGTTTCGGTCGCGCGCTGCCACCCTAGTTTCAAATCGGGGTCTTCACGATCCGAAACGATGGAGGTATCGGAGGATCGCACCAGGTTCACACCAAGACCGAAATTCCACTGATCCCGGTCGGAAGTCCCGACGAGCGTGTAATCGGGGGCGATAATGGTACGAGTCACGCCTTTTGCGTTGCTCGTAGCGAGCACCGGGTTGCTGTCGTACTCGACAGTCGAAGGCACAACGATCGAATTTTGCCAAGTGGCCGCATAGGCCACTCCGGAACACGGCAAGATCAGGATGGCCGTGGCAATTCCGGTTTTTCGCAGCAGAGACAAGAGAATCCTTAATGCATCATGCAAGGTTAAGGCACAACCAGCGTATCGCCGGCCTGGAGTTGGATATTGGTGGACATGTTTTTCCCGGAAATCAGATCGCTGTAGTGCACGGGCAGTACCTCTTGTTTAGAGCCCTTGCGCCGAATGACCTTGATTTCATCTTTGTCCGCGAACTTGTCGAGACCACCCGCCATGCTCAATGTTTGCAGTACATCAAGCGAACCCGGTATCTGCACGGAACCGGGCTTCACCACTTTGCCCTGCACGTACACGAGATTGCCTTCGGTGCTTTTGATGACAACGCTCACATTCGGATCGGGTATGTACTTTTCAAGCTCGAGAGCGATTTTCTTCGCGGCGCCAGTAGAGTCAAGCCCATGAACGTCGACTTTCCCCGCCAGCGGGAAGGTAATGCTGCCATCGGGAAGTACGCGTACTTCCTCGCGCATCTTGTCTTCGCCCCAAACGGAAACAACAACGTTGTCGCCCGGTTTCAGCGTGTAATCCGTGTCTTTTTCGTCAGCACTGGAAACGCCGGGCAAAATAGCCTGCGTACAGCCATGCAAAATAGCCAGCGTACAGAGTACAGGTATGAATAAACGCAACATCGGGATCCCTCCGGCCTAGTGGCCATGCAAGGAGTTTTACATAAAAATGGGGCCAAATCACTCTATCCCATTTCACGTCAAAGAAGCTACCAGACAGCGCTTCTCGCAACCAATTGCCGCCGACGCAACGCGCCAGTTACCGCAAGGACAGCCTAAAATAGAAAAATAGTGTTATTTAACAATGTGTTGGAGTTGATCATGCTACCCCCGACAGCTTTGCGCCAAAATTAAATACACTAAAGCACTTACTGCATCTACGCCGACCTGTGCAACTAACTAGCTTTCAGTCATTACCAACTAAGTGCCATTGCACTACATGAAACAATCCACAACAAACCAAACATCCAATACAACTTCCTCCCTTTCCAGTCATTTGAATTGCTGGTTCTTAGTGCCGAAAAGCCAAACACCCCTCTCTATATCTTCCGCCGATTGGCGACCATGATAAAACCGAGCAGCGCAGAAGAAAATAACCAGGCTGCCGCAGGAAGCGGTACTGCATTCGATTGATTGATAAAAGAGTCAGCCTCTCCCGTCAGACCTTTATCCTGGATAGACAAATCAACCGCTAAGGGGACATTGGAAAGAGCCGCCATTAAACCGTCGCACGCTAAAGTATTGACGGAAACACCAGCCCCCGATTGATTATTGTTGCTGTTGAGTTTGGCAGGCGGGGCATCATCGAAGTACTTATCGGTGATTGAAGAAGGCACGCCAAGGACGTTCCCAAACGCATACAATGCGCCACTCGGGTGCTCTTCCAGAGCCGCACCGAGTTGCGGCACCGAATCCCCGCAAGCGTTACCTATGCGACTAATTTCATAGGGCAAACTGGTCGCGTGAGCAGCAGAAACAGCTGCGACATTCGGGAGCATCAACAACAAAACGTTTGTAATGAAAAGTTTCGTATGCATAACACCGCCTCCCTGCGCAGAGGGTTACTCTTTTGTGAATGAAGGATTTCGTATCAGCTTACGTGAAATGTATAAGCACATCGCCATTACGTCAATGGCTCGTCACAACAATAAATCAAAATATAAATATTCTCAGAATGGCGTCAAAATAACGACACGACAAACCGGTCCATCCCCTATTAAAGGGGCTATCCCTATGAAAAAGCCTGATGTTTGGGCATTGGCTCGCAACAGAACGTCAGTGACTTGGCGACCACCGGCTACACGGGCTCTTTCCACCCTATTCCCTATGGGCAAACTCGATCGCAGCGCTCTATGATTGAACGCAATGACGACCTCTGCTCCGATTCGCCAACCCTGCCCGCCCGGCGCCTGCGACTGCGGGCGTGACCCGTTGCTGGAAACACCGGGTGCAGATGTGCGCATCCTGTTACTGACCCGCTCGGAAGAAAAGCGCCTGATCGAGCGCCTGGAAAACCTCCAGAGCTTGAGCGACCTGGAGCGTCTGCAACAACGCATGTACGAGCAGTTGGGTATCCGCGTGAACATTGCCCCCGGCTTCAATGAAGTACGAACCATGCGCGGCATCAGCATCAGCCTCGGCGAACTGCCGGGATTATGTCGCAAGACCCGCGCATCGATCCCGGCGGCCATTCGCCGCTCGCTAGAGAAGCGCCCGGAGATCGCCTACGAATTGCTCAACGCCAACGACCTGTTGCGCGACGCATGATGAGGGCGACCTTGCGCACCCTCGAAAAAATGCCCATAGAGGATCAGCGGTCGTACACAGAGTGCGCGGCGCTGCTATGCCTTCACATGGGAGACTTCGCTGTACACCAGCCAGGACGGAACTGGAAACCCAACGCGTCCCTGGTCCGGTACTCACCAGGTGTGCGAAGCAAAACATGTGCCAACCCGCAACAGGAGGTGGCCGATGTTATTCATAGTCAGTTGGTCGATCAGCCCGGACAATCGCAACGCCGCAATCGAACGTTTTCTCAAGACCGGGGGCGCCCCACCCGCAGGCGTCAAGATGCTGGGCCGCTGGCATGCGGTCGGAGGTTCGGCCGGCTTCGGGATTGCCGAGGCCAGTGATGTGGTGCCCATTCAGAAATGGGTGCTGGACTGGAACGATCTCATGAGCATGGAAGTCCACGCGGCATTGACCGACGAGCAAATGGCGCCGCTGCTGGCAGCCACTGTCGGTAAATAACAGGACTCCATTATCGTTTCCAACCGGTGTACGCAAACCCTGTAGGAGCTGCCGCAGGCTGCGATCTTTTGATCTTGTTCTCCGGCAATTTCAGCGTTGCCAACGCTCAAAAGATCGCAGCCTGCGGCAGCTCCTACGGGTTTTCCTATCGCACTTTGCGCAACAGAAAGTGCGACAGCGCCGGGATCAGTACCAAGGCCCCGACCATATTCCAGATAAACATGAACGTCAGCAGGATACCCATGTCCGCCTGGAACTTGATCGGCGACCACGCCCAGGTAATGACGCCGGCGGCCAGGGTGATGCCGACCAGCGCCACCACTTTACCGGTGAACGCCACGGCGTTGCGGTAGGCCTCGGTCAGCGACAACCCGGCACGTTGCTGCGCCAGTTGCACGCTCAGCAGGTACAACGCGTAATCGACGCCGATACCCACACCGAGGGCGATGACCGGCAGCGTGGCGACTTTTACACCCATGCCCAGCCAGACCATCAACGCCTCGCAAAGAATCGACGTCAGCATCAACGGCACCACCGCCACCACCACCGCGCGCCAACTGCGAAAGGTGATGAAGCACAACACAACCACCGCGCCATACACGTAGAACAGCATGGTGCGATTGGCCTCGCGCACGACGATGTTGGTCGCTGCTTCGATCCCGGCGCTGCCAGCGGCGAGCATGAACTGGCGCTCGGGCGTACTGTGCTCGCGGGCGAAAGTTTCGGCCACCTGCACCACACGGTCGAGGGTTTCGGCTTTGTGATCCGACAGATACGCCACGATTGGCATCATTGAACAATCGTTGTTGAACAGATCCGGGCTGCTGACCGAGGCTTGCTGCGCGCCGTAATTCAACACGTTCTGGTTACGGGCGATGGTCAGCCACTTCGGGTTGCCTTCGTAGGAACCGGCGGTGATTTGCCGCACGGCATTGACCAGCGACACGGTGGTTTGCACACCCGGTTGCTGCTGCAACAGCCAGCCCAAGCGATCAGCTTCCACCAGGGTTTCGTACTTCAGACAGCCTTCGCTGGGGGTCTTGAGCATGATCGCGAACTGATCGCTGGACAGCGAATAGTTGGCGGTGATGTAAGCGTTGTCGCGGTTATACCGCGAGTCGGAGCGCAGTTCCGGGGCGCCAGGGTCGAGGTCACCGATCTTCAGGTGATGGCTGACGACGATCCCGCCCACGGCCAACAGACCGGCGATGGTCACCGCGACAGTGGCCCAGCGACGTTCGGTGAATTTGTCGAGAAAACTCCAGAGTGCGCCGATGCCTTTGCCGCGCAGCTCTTTATTCTCGGCGCGCAGACTGCGTTCGGCCGCCTTGCGACTGACGCCCCAGTAAGACAGCAACACCGGCAGCAGCACCAGGTTAGTGAAAATCAGCACAGCGACGCCGATGCTGGCAGTGATCGCCAGGTCCTGGATCACCGGAATGTCGATCAACATCAATACCGCAAAGCCCACGGCATCCGCGAGCAACGCGGTGAGACCCGCGAGAAACAAGCGGCGGAAGGTATAACGCGCGGCGACCAATTGATGGGTGCCACGCCCGACATCCTGCATGATCCCGTTCATCTTCTGCGCGCCGTGGGACACGCCGATGGCGAACACCAGGAACGGCACCAGAATCGAAAACGGGTCCAGGGCAAAACCGAACATCGCGACCAGCCCCAACTGCCAGGCGACGGCAATCACCGAGCAGAGAATCACCAGGGCCGTGCTACGCACACACCGGGTGAAATAGAAGATGATCGCGGTGGCAATCAGCGCGGCGGCGCCGAAGTACAGCATGACCTGCATCAGGCCATCGATCAGGTCGCCGACCAGTTTGGCGAAACCGATCACACGAATCTTGATCGGGCCTTTGCCCTCTTCGCCCGCAACGCGAACGCTGCCGGCGAACTCATATTTGTCGCGTAGTTTTTCTTCAAGGGTTTTCGAGAACTGGTGGTAGTCGATGCCCTGCCCCGTGACCGGGTCTTTCTCCAGCAGCGGCACGAAAATCATGCTCGACTTGAAGTTGTTGCCGATCAGGCTGCCGACGATCCCCGAGCGGGCGATGTTCTGCCGCAGTTGCTGTACGCTTTGGGCCGAACCGTCATAGGAATCGGGCATCACCGGGCCACCCTGAAAACCCTCTTCAGTGACTTCGGTCCAACGCACAGCCGGGGTCCACAGCGACTTCATCCAGGCACGGTCGACGCCCGGGGTCACGAACAGTTCGTCGTTGATCTCCTTCAAGGCGTCCAGATAATGCGGGGCGAAAATGTCGCCGTTGCTGCTCTCCACCACCACCCGCACCGCGTTGCCCAGACCGCGCAAGGCCTGTCGGTTTTCCAGGTAGTTTTTGATGAAGGGCTGACTCTGCGGGATCATCTTTTCGAAGCTGGCATTGAGCGTCAGCCGCGTAGTCGCGAAGTAACTCAGCGTCACCGTCACCAGCAGGCAGACCAGCACCACCCATAGACGGTTATTGAAAATCAGCCGTTCCAGACCGTTTCCGGAGCGGGCATCGAAGCCCTTGAGCTCACGGATGACCGGCATTGTTTCGAGTTCGTGGTGACCCATGATGGTGTTCTCTGTGTAATGCCGGACTTATTCGAGGGGCAACTGTCGCAGGCCACGGGTGCCCGCGAGCACCAGTGAACCGCCGCTGGCCATTTGCGCGGCGGCGACCGGGGCCAGTGCGGTGTGTGGCTGGATGTTAAAACTGGCACCGTCGTCGGTACTGACCAGCACATGGCCGGCCTGACTGACCAGGACGATCCGGCCGTCGGCAGTGACGGTGCTGGCAGTAATGCTCAGCGGCAGGCCGAGATCGATTTTGGCCCAGCTCGCCCCGCTATCAGTGCTGCGGAAAACGTTGCCGCGCAGACCGAATACCAGCGCGGCACCCGGTTTACCGGTAATGCCGAAGAAGCTGCCGTTGTACGGCGTAGGTAGTGCGTTGAAACGACCGCTCGCGCGATCCAGCTTCATGACCAGGCCCTGTTCACCGACGATGAACAACTCATCGCCGACCGGACGCAACGCGTAAAGATTCAGGGCACTGGGGTTGTCAGTACGCTCCAGCAAAGGCGTCCAGTGCACGCCGCCATCATCGGTGCGGAAAATCAGGTTGAACGCGCCGACGATGTAGCCGACCCGCTCGTTTTCGAACCAGACATCGAGAAAGGGTTTGTCGGCGCCCTCTTCGACCATGCGTTGCGCTTCGCCGACCCGTGCTTGCAGGCCAGCATCGTCCGGTTGGCTGGCGAGTTGACGTTGGTAGTAATCAAACATGAGCGGGCCGACCTGACGCCCGTCCAGTTGCCGGCTCCAGGTCTGGCCTGCATCGCTGCTGTGCAGCACCACGCCGTCGTGCCCCACCGCCCAACCTTGTTGCGGGGTTGGAAAATGCACCGCGACCAAGTCGGAGCTGACCGGCACCTGCGCCTGCTGCCAGTGCTCGCCGGCGTCATCGGAGTAAAGAATGTGCCCACGTTGGCCCACGGCAACCAGTCGGCCACCCGCCTGAGTCAGCCCGGTCAGCGTCGATTGAGCGGCCAGATCACTCTGCAGTGCAGGCGTGTCGAGCACATCGGCAAATTCGCCGGCAATCACCGGGCGGGTAAACGGAACGGCCATCGCTGCCGACAGTGCGGCGAGCAGAAACCACTTGATCATTGTCATTATTATTATCTCGGAGAGCACACCACTGCTCCCTGTAGGAGCTGTCGAGTGAAACGAGGCTGCGATCTTTTGATGTTGTCTTTCAAGAGCAAGATCAAAAGATCGCAGCCTCGTTTCACTCGACAGCTCCTACGGGGATTTGTGGGGGTTTAACGGATACCGGTGCCGGCCAGCGACTCGGCGGACCACTGGGCTTTGGACAGTGGATCGATGTACTTCAAGCCACCGTAAGGGCCGTAGAAACCGTTCACGTTGTAGGCACCGGAAACCAGGTCATAGAGCATATGGTTGATGGTGTCCGGGGCCTTCACGTCATAGCTGTAGGTCAGGTGCGAGAAGCCGCCACGGTAGAGCTGGCCACGCGCGTCATACTCGTCGGACGCCAGAGCGATCCAGCTGTCCTCGTCGAGGTAGAAGGTACGTTTGCTGTAGATGTGGCGCTTGCCCGGTTTGAGCGTGGCCTCGACCACCCACACCCGGTGCAACTCCCAGCGCAGCAGGTCAGGGTTCACATGGTTGGCCTTCATCACGTCGGCCGCGTCCTTGTGGTAGCTCAGCTTGTAGGTGTTGTACGGCACGTAGAGTTCTTTCTTGCCGGCCAGCTTGAAGTCATAACGGTCCATCGCACCGTTGAACAGGAAAGCGTCGTCGTAGGTCGCGGCGCCGACAGTGCCTGGGTTTGGCGTGTCATAGGCCAGGTCCGGCGCCAGTTTCACCCGACGTTGTCCAGGCAAGTATTGCCAGGCGCGACGCGGTTGTTTCAACGGGTTGACCGAGTCCATCAGCAGCAGCGCTTCACCGGCACGACGGGCCGGGCCGGTGTAAGTCAGCTTGATCTTGTAGAAGGGTTCATCGGGTGTCACAGGTCCCACTGCTCGCGTCGAGGCGTAGAGCGGGTATTCAATGTTGAAAACGCCTGTGGAGCTCAATGATGCAGCGCCGGACGAGTCAACGTTCCAGGAATCATATTTGTTGGTCATGGCCACGCCTTGATAGCGCAGCAAGTGGTTCCACATCGCTTCGTTGCCGTCCGCCGGGATCGGGAACGGCACACCCGGCAGAACGTTTTCCAGGCTCAGGCCACCGTCGGTGGTCTTGGCGGTCACGGCGTTTTTCGCGGTGTTGTCCAGCACCCCTTGCGGCAGCGCAACGCTGCGGTGAGTCGGGTAGACGTCGAGGCGATAGGACGGATAGCGGCTAAGCAACGCCTGACTCGTCGCGGTGAGTTTGTCTTTCTGCTCGGCCAGGTTTTTGCTGGTGATCACCAGACGCGGCTTCTCAGCCTCGAACGGGTCCGGGCGGAACGCGTCGCCGGTTTTGAACCCGGCCGGGATCGCGGTCAGGCCACCGGTGTACGCCGGAATGCTGCCATCGGCGTTGGCGGCTTTGTCAGCGCCCACGGCGGTCAGGCTGGTGCCGAGTTTCGCGGCCTGGTCGGCACTGACCGCCGCATGGGCGGAGCCTGCGACGGCCAGCACCAGGGCGGTGGCCAATACTGATTTGATGAAATACATGGGGTGTCTCCTGTTAACGCACAGCTCGAAGATCAGAGGGTGGTTTTGAAAGTGAAAGTGACCATGCCGCGATCCTTGAGCTGGGCCACGGTACCGGCAAACGCTGTGGCTTGGCCGGGAACGCAGTTGTACTGACCATTGGCACCCGGCGCAGCTCCGTCGCCATGTACCGAGGCGTTACCCGCAGAACCGCAGGTGTCGAAGTCGCCGAAGTTGTCGACGTACTTGAGGTCGAAACGATATTGGCTGCGCACGTCCATGCCGACGCCGACCGAGTAGCTGCCGGTGCCTTTGTTGCCGCCCAGTTGCACGGAGGACTGACCCGCGAGACCGACGTTGTAAGTGACCGGCAGGGACATATCGATGCCGGGGAAGACCTGGTACCAGGTCGGGTTGAAGTTCATGCCGAGGATGTAGTTGTCCTTGGAGACCTTGTCGACGCCGTGATACCAATCCTCGCCTTTGAACAGTTGCTTGTTATCCGTCACGTCGAGCCAGCGGCTATAGCCGAGTTCGACCAGCAACGAGGAAGTATCCCAGAGCGGGGTTTCGCCAAACGTGGTCAGACCGTTGAGCACGGCGTGTACGGTATTACCGCGAGCGACGCCGTTTTGGCCGTCAAAGCTGGCAATAAAACCCGGTGCATTCGCCGCACCCAATGTCGGGTTGACGGTCGCCGGAACGCTGGACAGCGGCATGTTGTGGCGATAGTTGAGGTCGAAACCGACGCTCACGCCGGCGATGCTCTTGGCCAGGCTGAAGCCGTAGACGTCGATGTCATCGACGTAGAACTGGTTGTAACTGCCGGCAGTACCCGAGATCAACTGAGCCGGGCCCACCGCGGTCGGTTGCAGCACCAGGTTAGGCAGGATGTCCGAGGTTTTGCGGTAGTAGAGGCCCAGGGTGCCGTCGAGCCACGCCGGGCTCCACTTGGCCATCAGGCCGAAGTCGCCGTGGTTGTCAGGGGTGTACGTGTGCCCGTTGGTGAGGCGCAGGAACTCATTGGCGCCCAAAGGACCAGGCGTCCCGAAACGAGGATTCTGTGCAGCGATCAGCGACAGGTTGTGGCCACCGCTCTGGATGCCGTCGTTGAAGCCCAGGTACGTGCCCGACTCCGGCAGCCGTGCGGCGTCCCAGTCGAGGAAGTACTGCGCGGCCAGGGTCAGTTCCTGGTTGACGGTGAAGCTGGTGGACAGCTGGTTACGCGGGATAAACAGCTCTTTGGCTTCGGTGCCCGGTACCGCGAGGGCCTTGGACAAGTCGAGACCCGACTGGCCATAACTGTTGCCGTGAGCGAAAGCCAGCACGCTCTCGCCCCAGTACAGGGTGTGCTTGCCGGCCTTGCCGCTGAGCAGCGATTCATCGCCGATTTCGGTGCTGCCAAACACAAAGGCGTCGAGGATCTCCGAGGACGGGCCGTTGTAGTAACGATCGGCATAGCCACTCTGGTGCTGCGAATCAGGCTTGCCGTTATTGAGCTGGTTGGTCGACGGGTTATAGCTACCGATATCATCGTAGGCATGGTCATACCAGCTGTTGGCACTGACCCGGAAACCCATTTGTTTTTTGTACACCACGTCGAGTTCCGACAGCACGTCGAGACGTTGGGCGACAGGGCTACCGGACGAGAAATTGCGGTCGCCGTCGTTGTTGTTCCACGCATTGGCCAGCTTGCTGTTCGGCGCTTCGACACGCTGTGCATAGTTGAACTTCAAGGTGTTGTCGAAACGTACCGACACGTCCTCATTCCCCGTATCGAACTCGAACGCCTGCGCAGGCGAAATGCCCAGCCCGGCAAGAATCGCCGAAGCCAGAAGCCCGCGCCGCAGATTTGGATGGCAGATCTTATTGTTGTTATTCATCTAGCGTGCTCGCCTTCTCTGTGGATTCACGAAAAGTCATTCAGGAAAATGCCGATTCCGGCTGCGCCCTGCTCTAAGGGGCACACGCTGAATCGGTCGAGACTGTTGTATCGCGAGGGGTGGGTGGGTCGCCGGTCAATTGGGCCAAATCATCGGTCAGCACAACGTGGGCGCGACAAAGCACCCATCGCGCACCCGCCGATACCCCCGATCTCCCCGATTTCCCTCTGTAGGAGCTGCCGAAGGCTGCGATCTTTTGATTTTGCTTTTAAAGGCAAGATCAAAAGATCGCAGCCTTCGGCAGCTCCTACAGGGGGGCGTGCATTCTCGAAACATGCCGAAAACGCTTCGTTAATCCGATGTGCGCAGCACCGGCTAACGTTTACCCGACAACATCTTTATGGAGGGCAACGGAATGCCTGTCGCTGCAAACGGATGTCACCTGCGCAAGGGGCGGGTTTCTGAATCGGGGCGGGTTTATTTGCTGACTGCCATCACTTATCAGCGAAAACCAGTCTTTGCAGATTGGCGGGTGGGACGCCTTCTGGTCGAACAACTGCGTAGTGCAGACAGCGATGGTGACCTCAATGGCCTGGGTCGTCATGCCCGACCACCTTCATTGGTTGTTTCAACTGCAACACGGTGCCCTGTCTGAGCTTGTGTGCCGCATCAAATCCCGAAGCAGCCGCTCGATCAATCTCATGCGGGGCGATAGCGGCCGATTATGGCAACAGGGTTACTACGACCGTGCTTTGCGCCGCGATGAGAACCTTAAGGACGCCGCGCGCTACATCGTCATGAATCCGATACGCGCGGGCCTGGTGAAACGCGTAGGCGATTACCCATTATGGGATGCCATTTGGATTTGACACAGACCCCCAGTAGGAGCTGCCGAAGGCTGCGATCTTTTGATCTTCTCGATATTGCTGAAAATCAAGATCAAAAGATCGCAGCCTTCGGCAGCTCCTACAGGGCCGCGACAAATTGATCTTCAACCCTGCTGACGAAAATCCGTGGGCGATAACCCGGTCCACCGTTTGAAGGCGCGGGTGAAGTTGCTGGTGTCGCTGAAGCCCAGCAGAAAGGTGATTTCCGTGACCGGGCGTGAGGCCTGGCTCAGGTAGCTGCAGGCCAGCTCCTTGCGGGTGTCGTCGAGCAATTGCTGAAAGTTTGTTCCGCGCTGGGACAGTTTGAGTTGCAACTTTGTCGGGCTCATGCACAAGGCGCTGGCCACCTTGTCCCGGGTGCAATCGCCGTCCGGGAGGAACTCGATGATCTTCTGGGTCACACCCGTGATGACGTCACTTTTATCCAGACGTGCCAGATAGCTGATGATGATGTTGTCGTTGACCTGAGCCAGTTCCGGGCAGGATCCGCTGAGCGCCTGCACAAGCTCAGCCTTGTCGAACACCAGCAAGCTGGAAGCCTGACCGAACAACACCGGCGCCCTGAACAACGACAGATACGGCCCGGCGCCCTCATGGGGCATCGGTCGGCACAATTCGACTCGTAAAGGCTTGAACTCCTGTTTGTAGAGCAACCGCATCGTGCGTATCAGAAACCCGAAAAACGCATCTTCGGTCTCGCTGCAGAGCTCAAGCAAGTGATCGAACCGCATCAGGACCTGATCGTCAGTCTGGGTGACATTGGCCTTGGCGACCTGGGATACCAAGCGGAAATAGCGCTCCAGCCGCCGACAGAAATCCATCAACGTGCCGCTGGCCGCCAGGGAATAGCCCAAGGCATGCAGGTGAGTCAGATGAATATGCTTGGCCACGGCCAGCCCGAAATACGGGTTGTTGGTCACATCGACGCAGGCTCGATACAGACGCGTCATCGTAGCGACCGGTAAACGGGTCATCGGATCGGTGGAGACACCCAGCGCAATCCCCATGGCGCTAAAAATCCGTTTGCTGTCCACACCACTGGCGTCCAGCGCCCGGGCGATGGCCACGGTGTAGCTGCCAATGGTGGTGGGTTGTAACGTCTCTTCACGCAACGAAATTTCGTCGCCCGACGTCTCCATTTTCGAATCTGACATGTGCCTGCCTGTTGGGGATGCGAACGCCGATACTCGCTCTCGATTTTGCATCGGTCAATGATCAGTCAAGGATCTGCCCGCGATGTTCCAGTGCTTGGCGCGATAGCCACCTTCCCCGCTGACCAGCGAATTCATTCAATTGACCAGTGACGAAACGTCGATGTGCTCACAATGCGCTCAAGTTATGCCTCGAATAAAGAGAAGAAAAGCATGAGCCAGATCGCAGAATTCGATTACATCGTGGTGGGCGCGGGCGCTGCCGGCTGTGTGGTCGCCAGTCGACTGTCAGAAGACCCGGCTGTTTCGGTGTGCTTGCTGGAGGCCGGTGGCCCGGACACCAATCCGCTGGTGCACATGCCGGCTGGCGTCGCGGCCATGGTGCCGACCTCGATCAATAACTGGCAGTATCAGACTGTGCCGCAGACGGGGCTGAATGGCCGGGTCGGTTATCAGCCTCGGGGCAAGACCCTGGGCGGCAGTTCTTCGATCAATGCCATGGCCTACCACCGTGGCCACCCGGAAGACTTCGACCGATGGGCGGCGTTGGGCAACCCAGGATGGAGCTATCAAGAGGTGTTGCCGTTCTTCAAGCGCGCCGAGCACAACGAACACTTCAAGGACGCGTTGCACGGCCAGAACGGCCCGCTCAATGTGCGCTTCCACTCCTCGCCCAATCCGTTTGGCGAAACCTTCGTCGAGGCGGGTATTCAGGCGGGTTACCCGGCGTGCCCCGATCAGAACGGCGCGAGCATGGAAGGTTTCGGCCGCGTGCAGGTGATGCAAAAGGACGGACAGCGTTGCAGCGCGGCCAAAGCCTACCTGACACCCAACCGCCACCGGACGAATCTGCACATCGAAACCCACGCCCACGCCACGCGAATTGTCTTCGACGGCAAGCGGGCCGTTGGCGTTGAGTTCGTGCAGAACGGCGTAAAGCGCCGTGTGCACGCGCGCCATGAGGTAGTTCTGAGTTCCGGCGCCTTCAACTCGCCGCAGCTACTGCTGTTGTCCGGTGTCGGTCCGACCAACGACCTGCTGAAGCTCGATATCCCGGTGGTTCATGAACTGCCGGGCGTGGGCCAGAACCTGGTCGATCACATCGATTACGTGCACTCCTACCGCGTCAAGTCGCGCCACCTGATCGGCCTGTCGCTGGCAGGCGTCTGGGACATGACCAAAGCCGCTATCCGTTACTGGCGTCGTCGCAGTGGTCCGCTGACCACCAATTTTGCCGAGGCCTGTGCGTTCGTCAAAACCTCTGCCGAGTTGCGTCAGGCCGACATTGAACTGGCGCTGACCATTGCCATGTTTGCCGACCATGGCCGCACGCTGTATCGCGGTCACGGCCTTAGCGTGCATGCCTGCCTTCTGCATCCAAAGAGCATTGGGCAACTGAAACTGGCCAGCGCCGACCCCATGGTGCCACCGCTGATCGACCCGGCATTCCTGACCCACCCGGACGACATCAAGACGCTGATCCAGGGCTATCGAGTGATTCAAAAAGTCATGGCGACAAACGCCTTCAAGGCCTTCAACCCACAGGACGTGATTGAAACGCCGATGAACACCGACGCCGAGATCGAACAGGTCCTGCGCAACCGTTCCGACACCCTCTATCACCCGGTGGGCACGTGCAAAATGGGTACGGATGCCATGGCGGTGGTGGACGCAACGTTGAAGGTTCACGGCATGGAAGGTTTGCGTGTGGTCGACGCCTCCATCATGCCGACTATCATTGGATGCAGCACCACGGCAGCCACCGTGATGATCGGCGAAAAGGCCGCCGAATTTATCCGCCTGCATCGCGCGGCCAGCGCCTCTACCGCATCGGAGGACGATCATGCGTCCAGCACGCTTCATCACCCCGCATAAGTTGCTGACGGTTGCAGCCGTTGTCGAACTGGCTACCGGGGCGGCGTTGCTGCTCACACCCGGACTGTTCAGCCATCTGCTGCTGGGGATTGCCGGAACCGACGCCACCAACCTGTTCGCGCGGTTCTTTGGTGTTGCGCTAATCGCGTTCGGCATTGCCTGTTGGCCACGGCCGGACAGTATCGCCGCGATCCGCGCGATGCTGTTCTACAACGGGGCCATCGCGTTGTACCTGGCGTATGTCGGCGTGTTTGTCAGCAGCGGGTTGTTGCTGTGGCCCGCCGTTGTTTTTCACGCCGTGATGACTGCGTTGTTTCTCCGTCGTTAACGTCCCTGCAGGGATGTGTAGGAGCGAGCTTGCTCGCGATGGACGTGAACGATGACGCGTACTGTCTGGAAAAATGCGCCGCCTTCAAATTTATCGCGAGCAAGCTCGCTCCTACGATCCATGTTGGAGCATTTTGATCTTCCCCCCAAAATTCTATTGATCCAAAGGAGTACTCGCATGGGCGTATTGGACGGCGTTCGTATCGTCGAAATCGCTGGCATCGGCCCGGGGCCGTTTTGTGGCATGTTGCTGGCCGACATGGGCGCCGAGGTGATTCTGGTCGAGCGTGCCGGCACCAAGGGCGGTGACATGCTCGACCTTGGCAAGCACGCCATCGTCAATCGAGGCAAACAGTCGATCGCCCTGGACCTGAAGGATCCCGAAGCCATCGAAGCGGTGTTGCGCCTGATCGAAGGCGCTGACGCACTGATCGAAGGCATGCGCCCGGGCGTCATGGAGCGTCTCGGCCTCGGTCCGCAGGTCTGCCTGGCACGCAACCCGAGGCTGGTTTACGGGCGCATGACCGGTTGGGGTCAGCAAGGCCCATTGGCGCAAGCAGCCGGCCACGACCTCAATTACATCGCGCTGTCCGGCGCCTTGTGGTTCAGCGGCGAGGCCGGTCAGCCACCGATGGCGCCCCCTACGCTGGTGGGCGATCTGGGCGGCGGCGCGTTGTACCTGGCGATGGGTATTCTGGCCGGGATCATCAACGCCAGCACCAATGGCGTCGGCCAGGTGGTGGACGCGGCGATTGTCGATGGCAGCGCCAACCTGATGAACCTGTTGCTCTCTGCGCACTCTGCGGGCCAACAACCACTGGAGCGCGGTTGCGGGCTGCTCGATGGCGCGCACTGGGCACGCACTTATGCCTGCGCCGACGGCTTGTTCGTCAGCGTGCAAGCCCTCGAACCGCAGTTCAATGCGCTGCTGTTCAACAAACTCGGCCTGGGCGATGACCCGGATTTCAAGAGTCCGTACGATCCACGCCTGTGGGCACCGTTGCGCGAGCGATTGACGACAGTGTTTGCCAGCCAACCGCGCCAGCATTGGATCGACCTGCTGGAGGGCAGCGATGCCTGCTTCGCTCCAGTACTGACGCCGGCCGAAGCCCTGACGCACCCGCACATGGCGGAACGTGGTGTGTATTCGCGCAACGACGGTGTACTGCAAGCGGCGCCGGCACCACGCTTCTCGACAACCCCTTCGGTGGCCGGCGCAGTGCCCAAACGCGGCGCAAACGGCGCACAGATACTGCGTAAAGCAGGTTTGAGTGACGCCCAGATCGAACGACTGATTATCACCTGAACACCGCAATCCCTGTGGGAGCGGGCTTGCTCGCGAAAGCGGTGTGTCATGCGACGTTGATGTCGACTGACACTCCGTCTTCGCGAGCAAGCCCGCTCCCACAGGTTCTGCATCTGGTCTGCCGGTTATTTTTTCAGGAACACTGCGACTGGACTGTCCTCGCGCAATGCGTGACAGGTATTGAGCAGCTTGCCCGTGGCGGTGCGATACGCCTCGACATCTTGCGCCGTGCGTGGCGCAACCATCGCCCGGGCCATGGGAATGGTCTGAAAAGCCGTCGTCGCTATCGGCAGCAACAACTCGGTCAAATGCACACACCCGCCAATGCCGCCGAACAATTCTTTGATTCGGCGCGAAAACCCCGGCCCGACCCGCTCGCCGAGCAGCTTTTGATAAGCCGAGGCCGCGCCGCGACATTCGCTGGTCGGGACGTCCGGCATGCCCACCTGCACCTCACGCACGACGAAGTCATCGTCCAGCGTCAGGCGAATCAACATGCCGTGATAGGTCTGCCCCGCCGCGACCGTCCGCCCTTCAGCGAGGGTCACGGGGTGCGTCTTGCTGTCGCTTAATCGGCCTTCGATGTCCCACAACCCATCGGCACGCAAGTACCCCTGGCACTCGACCTTGCGCCGATGGATCAGGCGACGGCCCCACTCATCCACTTCATCGATCATGATTTCGCCACGTTCTGGCGACGACGGCGCCATACCAGCACACCCACCAGCGCCACGCTGATGGCAAGCACGGGCGGCGCGGCGGCCTTCAACTTTGGAATCACCACGTGTTTCAAGGCATACATCTGCCCCTGGTGCATGTAGTCATAACCGACGGGCATCGGCAGCACGCCGTTGGTGCGGGCATATTCGGCGTAGTCAGCCTGCATGCGCTGGAAACGCTCCGGCATCTGCTCCTGCAAGTCGACCACTTCACCGGGATCGGTGGCGATGTTGTAGAGGTGCCATTGTTCGTTGCCGACCGGTTTAAGGCTTTTCACCAGTTTGTAATCGCCCTTGAACAGGGCGGCGCTGCCCGAGAGCTCATAACCGATGGCCTGGTCTTCGGGGTGCACCCGCTCGGCACTCCCTTGCAGCACCGGCACCAGACTGCTGCCGATCAAGGGTTCGACGACTTTGCCCTGGTAATGACCGTCGTGCGGTTTGACACCGGCCACGTCCAGCAACGTCGGGACAATGTCGGTGACGTGGGTGAATGTTTTGGAGATGTGATTAGCCTGAATGCCGCGCACACCTGAAACGATCAACGGCGTGCGCAACCCGCCTTCGCCTGCAAAGAACTTGTAGCCACTCAACGGTGATGCGGCCGCGCTGGCCCAACTTGGACCGATGCTGGTGAATGCGCCCTTGCTCCCCAACCGGTCGAGCTGACGGGTGTAGTTCATTTCCAGCCACAACCGGATCGCAGGAATGGCGTAAGGGTCAGTGGGCTCACTGCCGTTGTCAGACAGAAACACAAACACCGTGTTGTCGTACTCGCCCGTCGCTTTGAGATGAGCGATCAGGCGACCGATCTCCCGGTCCATGGTTTCACCCATACCGGCATAGACTTCCATGCGTCGCGCTTCGTAGCGTTTTTCTTGCGCGTCCAATGCATTCCAGTCAGCGGTGCTGGCCATCGTCTGCATGCCGACACCCGCGGGAATCAGGCCCAGCTCAACGGCTCGATCACGACGGGCCTGGCGCAAGGCGGTCCAGCCTTCGTCATAGCGACCCCGGTATTTGTCGATGACGTCCTTGGGTGCCTGTACCGGAACGTGATTGGCCTGAAACCCCAGATAGGCGAAAAACGGTTTGCCGTCCTTGCGGTCGGCAGCGATGTAATCCATGGCTTTGTCGACGATAAAGGTCGACGAGTAATAGTCCTTCGGCAGGTGCGCTGGCTGACCGTTTTCGAACCAGGCGGCCTTGTCGTACAGCGGCGCATACGGACGCTCTTCCCAGTTGTCCGAGCCACTGTCAGCCTGGATGAATGAACGATCAAAACCACGGTTGCTGGGCAAGGTGTCGGGGGTTTTGCCCAAATGCCATTTGCCGGTGATGTAGGTGTGATAACCGCCGTCCCTGAGCAGGCTGGCAACGGTGATCGCACTATCGTTAAGCACGCCGCTGTAACCGGGTTTGCCCAGGTGCTCGTCGGGCATGGTTTCCGGCATGTTACCCACGCCGTTGCGGTGGTTATCGACGCCGGTCAGCAACATGGAGCGAGTGGGCGAGCACGAGGCCGTGACGTGGAAGTCTGAGAAGCGCACGCCCTCACGAGCCAGGGTGTCGATGTTCGGCGTGGCGATTTCGCTGCCAAAGGAGCCGACATCGCTGTAGCCCCAATCGTCGGCCACCAGTACCACGATGTTCGGGCGCTTGGGCGCCGCAAAACATTGAGTGCCAAACGCCAGGCAACACATCGCCAGAACAAGCGGTTTCAACGGGTTCATTCACGGGTTCCTTTGCGCGGTGGTGAAGATCAAAAGATCGCAGCCTGCGGCAGCTCCTACATTGATCGAGTGCATACAAAAAATCGCGGCGTACACACATCCCTGCAGGAGCTGCCGCAGGCTGCGATCTTTTGACTTTGCGAGGTTCAAGGTTTCAACAGAGCACCTATCACCCGTCGAAACAGCCTGCCGTAAGGCGGTCGCAACACGCCCATAACATCCCATCGCGGCGGCATGAACACCGAACGTTCGAGGCTGAACGCCTTGAATCCATACCCGCCACGATAACGACCAAACCCGGAATGACCGCAGCCACCAAAGGGCAAATCGGTCTGGAACAGGTGCTGCATCACTTCGTTGATACACGCGCCTCCCGAATGGGTACGTTCCAGTACATGCTTAGCCTCGCAGCGGTCGTCACCGAAGTAATACAGCGCCAGTGGCCGTGCATGCGCATTGATGTAGTCGAGCGCTTCATTGATATGGCGATAGCCGCGGATCGGCAGCAACGGGCCGAACACTTCCTCTTGCATCGCCAGTGTCGTGTCCGGCGGATCAACCAGCAGCGTCGGAGCGATCTTGCGCGAAGCGCTCAGGTCTTCGTTGGCCGGGTTGACCTCGATGACGCGAACACCCTGCTCCCGAGCGTCTCGCACACAGGCTTGCATCCGTTGGTATTGCCCCGGCGTTGCCATGGCCGTGTAGTCCGGATTGTTCAGCAGCGTCGGGAACATGCGCCGCAGTTCAACCTGCATGCAGCTCAACAGGCGCTCACGGTCATCCTCGTGCACCAGCACATAATCCGGCGCGATGCAGGCCTGTCCGGCGCTGACGCCCTTCCCGCCCCAGATGCGCCTGGCGGCGTTTTCCAGGTCAGCGCCGCGACCGATAATGGTCGGCGACTTACCGCCCAGTTCGAGGGTCAACGGCGTCAAGTGTTGCGCCGCCGCACGCATCACCAAGCGCCCGACGCGTGGGCTGCCGGTAAACACCAGGTGATCCAGCGGCAGGGCGGAGAATGCCGCGCCCAGGTCGGCACCGCCGATAAAGGCCGCCACCTCGGTTTCTTCAAACTGTTCGGCCAGCAGCTTAATCAACAGGCCTGCCGTTTCCGGTGACTGATCGGAGAACAGGATAATGGCGCGGTTGCCGGCCGCCAGCGCTTCGGCGAGCGGTCCCAGCGCGATGGCGATGGGAAAATTCCACGGTGAAATAATGCCGATCGTACCCAGCGGCTGGAAATGTATCGCCGCCCTGGCACCCAGCCAGCCACTGCCCAACTCGGCGCGCCGACGTTCCGGGCGCATCCAGCGACGCACATGGTCACGCGCGTATTTGAGCCCCTGGACGGGCAGCAGGACATCGGCCAACAGCGACTGGTCATGACTGCGCCAGGTAAAGTCGCGGGACAATGCCTCGCACAGTCGCTGCTGGTTATTTAGCAACAGATTGATGACTCGGTTGATCCGCTCAATGCGCAATTCGGCCGAAGGTGGCCCCTCCGATAAAGAGGCGGCTTGCTGGAGAGCGAGAACAGCCGCTACCCGCCCGGAGGCCGACAAGGCCTCCGCTTGCGCATCGTCATTCAGGGGAAGGTCATACAGCGACGAGTGCATGGTCGTGATCCTATTTTGCAGGCGCATTGGGCCCGATCAGCTCAAAGTCCGGAGAGAATTTGTCCAGCGAGCCAAGCACGTCATAGACCGCTATTTTGCTGCCATCGATCTTCAGGTCGCCCTTGAACACCGCCTCAATCGGCGACACTTTCTCCGCCAGAATGGCGTTGAGCGTCTCGCGCGTCAGGGTAATCGTGGCATCGGCCTTGTCGGCGTTGTAATCGGCGACATAGGTCAACGCCGAGTTCTCAAGGTTGAGCATGTAACGCTTACCCGAGGTGCCGATGTCCGTGAAATTCCAGTTCAGGACAATGTGTTTGCCCTCGACATCCGGCGCCTTCAGGCGCACACCCAGGTAATCGAAGATATTGTCGATGGTCAGTGCCCGAAGCATGTCGGGGCTGGCTGTGCGCAGCGGTGAAGCGATTTTCTTGCCCGCGCTTCGCTGCTCCATCGCAGACGCCAGATAACTGTTGCGCTCGACAGCCGACTCGGCCTGGTAACCCAACTGCTCCAGGGCATCGGCCGACAGCTCGCGTGCCGCGGTGTTGTTGGGTTCGGCGTAAACCAAATGGCTCATGGCTTGTGCCACCCAACGGTACTCACCATTGGCAAAATCAGTCCGCGCATGGGCCAGAACCGCATCGGCACCGCCGCCATACTCAACGAATTTCTTGCCGTAATCACCGTCGGACAACGCATCCAGATTGGCCGGATTAGCGTCATACCACCCCATGTATTGCTGATACACCGCCTTGGAATTGCGCTGCACCGAACCGTAGAAACCATGGGTAAACGTTTCACTGGCCAGACTCGCCGGGACGTGGTCGCGCATGTATTCGGCAATCTCGACCGGCTTGTAACCCTTGTTGATCAGCCGCAATGATTGGTCGTGCAGCCACTTGTACATGTCCCGTTGCTTGGACAAATAGTTGACCACGCGCTCATGCCCGAACACCGGCCAGCCGTGCTGCCCCACCAGGATGTCGGAACCTGGAGCGAACTGATGCAGCGCCTCGTTGAGGTATTTCGACCACGCCAGGCCATCACGGATGGTCGCTCCGCGCAACGTCAGCAACTGGTGCTGAGTGGGCAGTGCCAGTTCACCGGTATCGAGCACCTTGAACTGCGGGAAGTAATGGATGAACTCCGCCGGCGCCTCGGTACCCGGGGCGAGCATGTTGACGATCTCAACGCCATCGATGGTCAGTGTCTGCACCGGCTGACTGAGTTCGATAGTCGGCGCAATCATGGTGATGGTGCCATTGGACAATGCCTTGGCCCCACCGAGGTCAATCTGGCCTTGAGCGCTGCGAGGCAAGGTCGTCCCGAACTGGTACTCGGCGCGTCGACTCATGGCGTTGCCAGCCATCACGTTCTCGGCGACCGCCGTCTCCATGAATCCTGCCGGGGCAATGATCTGCACCTTGCCCGCTTTCACATCCTCTTCATCGACGATGCCGCGAATGCCCGCAAAGTGATCGACATGGCTGTGGTTGTAGAACACTGCCACCACCGGTTTTCTCGGCCGATGCTGGTAATACAGTTCAAGTGAGGCATGCGCCACTTCAGTGGCCAGATTGCAGTCAATAATGATCAGGCCGGTCTTGCCTTCAATGATGGTCATATTGGTCAGGTCGAGGCCGCGCACCTGATAAAAACCGTCGGTAACCTTGAACAGCCCGTTGGACATGCTTTTGCGCGCTTGCTGCCACAGACTCGGATTGACCGTGGCCGGCGCATCAGCGCTGCCAAGGAATTCGTAGCCTTTGAGGCTGTACACCAGATGACCATCGGCCGCCGTGGTTTCGGCGTCGGGGATGCTGGCAATGAACCCGCGCTGGATGTCGGCCTCCACATCGGGATCCACCGCCGGCATGGTGTGCGCCGTGGTGGCGTTGACCGCGATAGTCGCCGCTGTCGCGGCTTTCTGGCCGCCCTGGCCAGCGATGTTTTCGACCGCTTGCCAATGGACGCCAGTTTGACCTCGCGACCACTGAATCGCCCCGACAATGCTGGCGGCCAACACTGACACCGTCAGCACTACACGGATTTTTTTCATCGCACGGTCTCTCTCTCGTTGTTATTCGAATGCCGTCGATGGTGCAAGCAAGTGCGCCCGGGTTGCTGGTCTTCTCGATCAATTCGTCTGTCTTCGCAGGCACGCAACCTGTAGGAGCTGCCGAAGGCTGCGATCTTTTGATCTTGATCTTTTTAACATCAAAAGATCGCAGCCTTCGGCAGCTCCTACAGGGATTTCCAGGTGGCTAGTGCCTGCGCTGTATTCCTCCCCTGCGGACCACCGCTTTCGTTGCAATGACCTGCGCGGCGTTGGGCAGCCTTCCTACTATCGGCCCCATCAACAACGCCAACAGAGCGCTAACAATAAGGGGAGTTGTCATGAGTGAAGATGTCTTGCTGTATGAAATCGTTGGCCCGGTGGCACGCCTGACGCTCAATCGGCCCCGCGCCATGAACGCGCTGAACCTGGCGACCCTCGCCGAACTCGAACGCTGCCTCAACGACATCGCGAGCAATGATGAGTTGCGTGTGGTGATCCTCACCGGCAATGGCCCTGCCTTCTGTGCCGGTGCCGACCTGAAGGAAGTGCTGGCCGGCAGCAGCCTGCCCGCCGGCGAAGCCGATTTTCTCGACCGCGCCAATCAAGTCTTCGGTCAATTACGCAACTTCCCCAAACCGGTGATCGCCGCCCTCAACGGCGTGACCATGGCCGGCGGCCTGGAACTGGCCATGTGCGCCGACATCGTGGTCGCAGCGCAAACCGCCACCCTCGCCGACGCCCACGCCAACTTCGGCGTCTACCCCGGCGCTGGCGGCGCAGCCGTCCTGCCACGCCTGATTCCGTTGAACATGGCGATGTACTTGCTGATGACCGGCAAATCCTTGTCGGCGACGGAGATGAAAGTCTACGGCCTGGTGTGCGAAGTCCATGCCGATGACGAACTGGCCAATGCCGCCCTCGCCCTGGCCAACCAGATCGCCAAAAAAAGCCCAATTGCCCTGCGCCGCATGAAAGAAGTAGCCCGCGCCTCCTCCGACAAGTCCCGCGACGACGCCTTGCAACACGAGCAAGTGATGTTGCGCCAACACCTGCGCACCGCCGATTTCCAGGAAGGCTTGCAGGCCTTTGGCGAAAAACGCGCACCGAACTTCAAGGGCCGCTAGGCCACAACGGATCATCAGGAACAGACAATGAACGATATCTACGTAGTAGGCGTTGGCATGACGCCGTTTGGGCGGTTGCTGGAGCGCAGCGTCTACGACATGGTCGCCGAAGCCGTCGGCCTGGCGTTGGAGGATGCCGGCGCCACCAGCGCTGACGTCGGTTCGGTGTATTACAGCACCATGACCAATGGCATGTTGCAGGGTCAGACCGGCATTCCGGGTCCGATCGCCATGCGCCGCATCGGCATCGAAGGCGTGCCGGTGTTCTCCGTGGAGAACGCCTGCGCCTCCGGTTCTTCGGCGTTCAACCTCGCTACGCTGGCGTTGCGTGCAGGTCAGTGCGACATCGCCCTGGCGGTCGGCGCCGAGAAAATGAACATCCCCGACAAGGCCAAGATGTTCGCCGTGTTCGATGGTGGCTGGGACGTGTCGACGGTCGAGCAGAACAAGCAGACCCTGCTGGCCATGGGCGAAGGCATCGTGCCGCCGCCGGGCACCGTTTCTGAGCGCCCTTACAGCGTGTTCATGGACGTTTATGCCGCGATTTGCCGTAACCACATGCTGCGTTATGGCACCACTCAACGGCAGATTGCTGCCGTTGCGGCGAAGAACCACCAGCACTCGGTGCACAACCCGCTCTCACAATTCCAGCAAGCCTTCAGCATTGAAGAAGTGCTGGCCTCGCCTCCGATCTGCTACCCGCTGACCACCCTCATGTGCTCGCCGATCAGTGACGGCGCGGCGGCTGTGTTGCTGTGCAACGCCGATGGCCTGAAGCGATTGAAAAATGCCGGCGGCCGCGCCGTGCGCGTGCTGGCCAGCGTGGTGCAAACCGGGACCAATCGTGGCCTGGATGAACCGGAAAAAATCGTCGCGCACCTCGCTGCGAAAAAAGCCTATGCGCAGGCCGGCATCAACCCGTCCGACGTCAACGTCGCGGAAGTCCATGACGCCTCGGCCATCGGTGAAATCCTCAACGCCGAATCGCTGATGCTGGTGCCGTTCGGCGAAGGCGGCCCGGCCGCCGAACGCGGTGACTTCACCGTCGGCGGCCGCATGCCAATCAACCCGTCCGGCGGCCTCGAATCCAAGGGCCACCCGATTGGTGCCACGGGCCTGGGGCAAATCCATGAACTGGTCACGCAACTGCGTGGCGAAGCCGGCAAGCGCCAGGTCGATGGCGCGCGAATCGCCATTCAGGAAAACGGCGGCGGCCTGTTCGGCATCGAAGAAGCCGTGGTCGCCGTCAACATTCTCGCCAATAAAAACATTTAAGGAGCCCCTCATGGGACACGTCATGCGCACCCCGGAACAACTCGAAGCCGTCGAGAGTTTCCGTCGTTTCCTCGCCGACAAAATCGACCCGGTGTTCAATAAGGAATACCGCGACAAGTTCATGCCCAAAGAGAAAATGGCCGAGATGATGCGCCAGCTCTCCGAGTTCGGCATGGTCAGCGGCGCAGTCAGCGAAGCCAACGGTGGTTTGGGCCTGGACTGGCCGACCATGACCATGCTGTTCGAAGAAGTGGCCGCCTGCTCGGTGGACCTGTCGACACCGGTGGTGATCAACTCCTTCGGCGCGCAAATGCTGGAAAAACTCGCCCCCGATCACTTGCGCGAGCGTTACCTGCCGGGCCTGATCAGCGGCGATTCATTCGTCAGCGTCGCCATCTCGGAACCGGATGTCGGCTCCAACGTGCTGGAAATCAAGACCCGTGCCCGCCGCGACGGTGATGACTTCATCATCACCGGTGAGAAGACCTGGATCAGCAACGGTGCGTATTCCGACTTCCTGATCTGCACCTGCCGCACCGGCGATGATCCACGCAAGGGCTTGACGCATTTCCTGCTGGACCGCAAAGAACACCCGTACGAAGTGCAGAACATCCACAAGATGGCCTGGAACAGCCAGTCCACCGCGCAGATTTTCCTCAACGACGTGCGTGTTCCGGCCAGCAACATCATCGGCAACGAAGGCGAAGCGCTGAAAAACACCCTGTCGTTCTTCGAGCGCTCGCGGGTATTTGTCGCGGCCCAAGGCCTGGGCATCGGCCGTCGCGCGCTGGAAGAAGCGGTGCGTTACGCCAAGGAGCGCAAGCAACACGGCAAGCTGATCGCCGGTCACCAGTTGATCTCCGCAATGCTGGCCGAGATGGCCACCAACGTCGATGCCGCCCGCCTGCTGACCTACCGCGCCGCCGAGATGATCGGTGCCGGCATCCCTGCCGAAATGGAAGCGGCCATGGCCAAGTACTTTGCGTGCGAAGCGGCGGTGACCATCGCCCGCCAAGCCGTGCAGATTCACGGCGGTGCCGGTGTCACCACCGACTTCCTGGTCGAGAAACTCGCCCGTGAAGCCATCATCGTGCCGATTCCGGAAGGCACCACCCAGATCCAGCAACTGATCATTGGCCGCGCCCTGACCGGGGTCAACGCGTTCTGATCGACCGACAGTTCCCTCTCTAACAATAACAACCCGGCTCCATAGAGCCGGGCAGCGACCAAGGACACTCTCATGCGTATTCAAGACAAAGTGATCGTCATCACCGGTGGCGCTTCGGGCCTGGGCCTGGCCACTGCGCGTTACATGGCGGGCGAAAAAGCCGCTCGTGTGGCGATTTTCGACCTGAACATCGAAGCCGGCGAAAAAGCCGTCGCCGAGATTGGCGACGACCGGGCGATGTTCGTCCAGACCGACGTCAGCGATGAAACCTCGGTACAGAATGCTGTCGACGCGGTCATGGCGCGATTTGGCGCGATCCACGTCTGCATCAACGGCGCCGCTGTACCGAACGGTTTCAAAGTGCTGGGCAAGGAAGGTAAGGCTGCCCCACTGGCAAAATTCGCCCTGGCCACCGCGATCAACCTCAATGGCGTGTTCAACGTGATGTCCAAGTGCGCCGAGCACATGGCCAACAACGAAGCAGAAGCCGGCGAAGAGCGCGGCGTGGTGATCAACGTCTCGTCCGGCGCCGCCTATGAAGGCCAGGTTGGTCAGTGCGCCTACGCCGCCACCAAGGCTGGTGTAATCGGTATGAACATGCCTGCCGCGCGCGAGCTCGGCGCTATTGGCGTTCGCGTCAACGCCATCGCACCGGGCCTGTTCCTGACCACCATGGTTGCCGGTCTGGACGAGAAAGTTCTGAACTCCCTGAAAGAGCAAATGGAAGCGCCGAAACGTCTGGGTGACATGCGCGAGTTCGCCCATTGCTGCGCCTTCTTGATCGAGAACGCCTACGTCAACGGCGAGACCATCCGTCTCGATGCCGCGTCGCGCATGCGTGCCCGGTAAGCGTCTCGTTCTCTTGAGCCAGTCAGACAGGGCCAACACACCATGAAAATGAACTTCAGCCGAATCATGCGCTTGCTCGCGCTGCGCTATCGCGACCAGGAAGCGATCGTCAACGTCGAGCGCAATCGGCGTCTCACCTACGAGCAATACCACCTGCTGACCAACCGCATCGCCGACGTCCTGCGCTCCGTGTTGCAGGTGCGGGCGGGCGAGCGCTTCATGCTGATCCTGGAAAACGACAACCTCAGCCTGATGATGTTTCCCAGCACCTTCAAGCAGGAAGGCACGGTGGTCATGACCAACCTGCGCGACCCGCTCGACGAGCACGCGCGGCAGATCGAGCTGGTCAAGCCAAGGGTGGTGTTTCTCGAAACCCGCTTGCTGGACAGCTACTACAGCATGCTGCGCAGCCGCGATTGCGAGATCGTGGTGATGGACCCGCCCACCGCTGAGCAAGCCGCCCTCCCCGGCGTGCACAGCTTTTGGTCGTTGGTCGACGCTGCCTCCGATCTCGACAACGACGTGACCCTCGATACCGACCAGCACATCTGTATGTTGCGCTTCACCGGTGGTACCACCGGCAAGGGCAAGTGCGCGATGTACTCCATCGACAACTGGATGGCCTGCCGCGACGCGGCGTTCATCAACACCGACCTCGGCTTGTCCAGCGCCACACGGCTGCTGCACGTCTCGCCGCTGTCACACGGCACCATAATGCTGTTCTTCCCCACGGTGTACGGCGGTGGTACCAACATCACCCTGAACCAGCTGGATATGGAAAACTGGCGTCAGGTTGTCGAAAGCGAGCGCGTCACTCACTCGTTCCTGGTACCAACCGTGCTGTATCGCTTGCTGGAACTGCAGCGTGCCGATCCGAAAGACTTCTCGTCCCTGACCACGCTGATTTACGGCGCCGCGCCGATGAGCCCGGACAAACTCGGGGAACTGGTCGGCTGTTTCGGACAGATTTTTGTCCAGGGATACGCCGCCACCGAGGCGCCAATGATGATCGCCGCGCTGGACAAGGCTGCGCACCAACCCGGTAATGCCGACGTCCTGAAACATCTGTCATCGGCTGGCCGGCCTACCCCCGGTGTCGAAGTCTTTATCGCCGACCCGGAAGGCAATCCACTGCCGATTGGCGAAACCGGCGAAATCCGCATTCGCTGCAAAGCCATCATCAAGGGTTACTACGAAAACCCGGAAGCAACGGCGGCCGAATTCGACGACGGCGCGTGGAAGTCCGGTGACCTGGGTTACATCGATGCCGACGGCTACCTGTACATCGTTGACCGGCTCAAGGACATGATCATCAGCGGCGGTTTCAACGTGTACGCCGTGGAAGTCGAAGCGGCGCTGGCGGCTCACCCGTCGGTGCTGATGGCGGCCGTGGTCGGCATTCCGCACCCCGAATGGGGTGAAGCGGTGCACGCTGAAGTAATCCTGCGTCAGGGTGAAACGGTTACCTCTGAAGAGTTGATCGCACAGACGCGCACTCGACTGGGGGGCTACAAGGCGCCGAAGTCGCTGGTGTTTGTCGATGAGTTGCCCACGTCGGTGGTCGGCAAAGTGTTGCGTCGGCAAGTGCGGGAAAAATATTGGCAAGGAACTTTGCGCAAGATCAGCTGACCTGCACACATTCGGCGTAACGGATCGGTCGATGTAGGAGCTGGCGCAGCCTGCGATCTTTTGGCGGCTTTGCGATTGCTGGTGAAGCAAGATCAAAAGATCGCAGGCTGCGCCAGCTCCTACAGGGGTGCATTCCGCTTACTGACGGCTGATAGAACTCAGTTTTCGACTCGCATGCAGTGCTGCTCTATAAAACTTTTGAATATTCCAAGGCCATCGTCAGTCAAAATGCTCTCGGGATGAAACTGGACACCCTCTATCGGATGCTCAAGATGCCGCACCCCCATGATGTATCCGTCATCACTTGAGGTAGAAGTCACCGCCAGTTCCTCGGGCAGGTCTTTGCGATCGATAATCAGCGAATGGTAGCGTGTCGCCTTGATCGACTTGCCATCGGTATGGGCATATACACCTCGGCCATCGTTATTTATCGTGCTGATCTTTCCATGCATGACATGGGCAGCCCGAATAACCGAGCCACCGAAGACCAGGCCAATAGCCTGATGCCCAAGGCATACGCCCAATATGGGCAAGCGTCCTTTAAAGTGCTGGATTACTTCGATATAACCGGCGTCCTGTGGATGGCCGGGCCCGGGTCCCAGTACGCAAAAGTCCGGGGCATACGCTTCAATCCTTTTAATCAGATCCGGAACATCATTACGCTCTACATGAGTTTCCAGGCCCAACTGTTCAAGGTACTGGCTGATGATAAATACAAAGCTGTCATAGGCATCAATCAGGAAAACTTTCATTGCAGCATTTCCTTTCCGGTAACGGCGCGATAAACAGAGCCCATTTTGTAGAATGTTTCAGTCCATTCTTTATCCGGAACCGAGTCTGCAACGACTCCTGCGGAAGCCCTCAAGTAATAGGTGCCATTTTTATGAACCGCTGACCGAATACACAAAGCCGTATTGACGCTACCGTCAAATCCGATCAGACCGACCGCTCCGGCATATATCCCGCGACGGTTATTTTCCATACTTTCGATAATCTGCATCGCCCGAATCTTCGGTGCGCCGGTCATGGTTCCCGCCGGAAAAGACGCCTTGATAACATCAAAGGCATCAAACCCTTTTCGCAATAAACCGCGTACGTTGGACACCATGTGATAGAGGTGGGAGTACTCCTCGACCAACATCAACTCGTCGACCTCAAGTGATCCTGGCTGACAGACGCGACCGATATCGTTTCTACACAAGTCCACCAGCATTAAATGCTCCGCACGCTCTTTTTCAGAGCGTGTCATGCTCAAGATCAACTCGCTGGAGGATACACCGGGTGTTTTCCCCACGGTTCCAGCGATGGGTCTCATCTCGATCAGATCGTCCTTGATCCGGACAAAGAGTTCGGGGCTGGCGCCGATCAGATCGACCCCACCAAGATTGGCCAAGTACATGTAGGGAGACGGGTTGTTTTTGCGCAATGCCCGATACACGTCAAAAGGCTTGATCGATGTATCAACCTGCACTTCATGACCCAATTGAATTTGATAGATATCGCCTTGGCGAATGTGCTCCAGCGCCTTGTCGACCCAGCCAAGGAACTGCTCTTTTTCCACCGTATCGCGAGCAACCGTAACGGACGGGTAAACAATCGGCGCGTCAGAGACCGGAATGCCCCCGGCATCGGCCAACAGCGCGGCATAGTCATCAGTGCTGCGGAAGCTCCATAGAGCACAATTGTTAACCATGACATCCACAGTTCCGTTGGCGTGGAAATACACCAGCGTCTGAAACACGGTCAACGCAATGATCGGATAGTCATTGGTTCGCTCGGTCAGGACCGGAATATCTTCGACAAACCGGACACAGTCATAAGAGAGGTAACCAAAAAAGGCGAGGCTGGGATTAGGCTGGCGCGGAACATCAAAGGATGACTGTAATGCACGCAACAAATCCCATACGGCATCGTTCGAATCAATGCCGACACGCCTACGGTCATCCAGAGCGATACCCCGTTCCGACAGCGAACGTCTTAAATGGGCTGTCAGTCGCTCATTACCCTCGAGTGTCGCGTGCCCCTCATAAATCTTTACAGCCAGTAATGGCTCCATCCCGATGATAGTCGCCTTACGGTCGCGGCTGGGGCCAGACAGCGATTCGAGAATAAAGGTCCTATCGGGTCCTAATGCTTTTGCTGCCGCTACATATACAGCCAGCGGATCGCATTTCAAGCGTTCAGTGTGTAGCTGAACACTGACGGGGGCGGTTATCCCTCTCATGACATCACTCCTTTATTATTGCCAACAGCTCATACAGATGAGCGTCGAACGCACAGGCCGACGCCCTGAACTGACAAACGGTTCAATCAGTTTAATTTTTGATTTAAAGGCTCCGCCCTGAGCAACTGCACAGCCAGGCAGCGCAGTTGTGCGGTATCGAGTCGATCGAGAGAAGAGATAGAAATCATGGCGTCGACCCTGCCAGATTTTCTATTCTGGGTATGTCAGACATGTCCTTTAAAGTATACGGATTACTCCGTCAGACCAATGACGCTGCCAGTGAAGTCCGAAAACCAGCGCCTGAAGTTACTCAGGACTCAGCTTTAGGTGCGACCGCACCCCGAATGGGGTGAAGCGGTGCACGCCGAAGTGATCCTGCGCCAGGGTGAAACGGTTACGTCGGAAGAGTTGATCGCACAAACGCGCACTCGACTGGATGGCTACAAGGCGCCGAAGTCGCTGGTGTTTGTCGATGAATTGCCCACGTCGGTGGTCGGCAAGGTGTTGCGTCGGCAGGTGCGGGAAAAATATTGGCAAGGAACTTTGCGCAAGATCAGCTGAGGTGCACACACTCGGCGTAACGGATCGGTCGATGTAGGAGCTGGCGTAGCCTGCGATCTTTTGGCTGCTTTGCGATTGCTGGTGAAGCAAGATCAAAAGATCGCAGGCTACGCCAGCTCCTACAGGGGTGCATTCCGTATCCTCTACATCAACAACGTCTGCATATCGCTGGTCATGCCCCTGATCGCCGCTTTGAAATCCTCGGCGGTGACGGGCTGACTGGCGTTTTTCAAGGTCTCGCCAAACACTTTGCGCACCGCCTTAAGCACCGGTAAGCCGGAAGCGGCATCGATAAACTCGGCCTCGATAAACAATTCGGTGTTCTGATCCCGATGCCCCGTGGCCGCCTCGGTCGCGCCAACCACTGCCGCCACCGGCACAATTTCATACCAGCGCATGCCCTCGCTGGTGGCCGTTACCCCGGTAATCGCCGCCCGCAGGATCAGCGTGCGTTTACCCGGGCGGGCGTCCCTTATTACCGGCACGACGCGGTATTTTTGTTCAAGGACGCTTTTCACCTGAGCACTGGTGTAGGCCTGCAAGTCTTGCAGTGTCTGCAGATTTACCCGTTCGTTGGGCTGGGGCGCAGGATAAAACTGCAATCCGCTGAACACCACCGTCGAATAGGCGTCGGGGGCAAAACCTGGCGCCACCCACCGCAGCACTGGCTGGCCGGTGGGAGATTTCAACTCCTGTAAACCCTCGTAGCTGGGTAAAAACCCTGAATACTGCTGCTCCTCAGTCACCCTGGAGGTACAGCCTGAAAGCAGTAAACCACCGAGTACCGCACTGACCAACCATTGACGGTGCATGTTCATTGATCCGATCTCCTGCACTTAAACGGCTGGGCGAACGTACTGGCGGGTGTGTAGCGACTATTGAGTATTGTTGAGTCCGCCGGAATGTCCATGCACCGTTGTGAAAACGCTCAGCCAAGTCCTGTCCTGCAACCCTGCTGGCCGGACCTCACGCATGCGTGTCCCCTGTAGACGCTCTCGGGCGAAGCGATTTTTTCGGATCGGAGCCAGTGCCCAAAAAAAACCCTGTGCTAGGCTTTTTTTCACGCGATGCAATGCGTATGAATCTACCCATCCTCTGGATGACGGAGTTCGGCAATGAATATCACGGCTTCCCGGCTAATAATCACACTGACAAGTCTGGTGCTTACCGCTTGCGCCGCCGTAGGAACCAGTAGCGGAGGTGCCGGGGAGACGGAGATTCGCTCAGGCCGGATCGAGCAGATCGTACTGACACAGATGCAGACTAACCACGACAGCGGCGTCGGCGCCATTCTTGGCGGGCTCGCCGGTGTCGGCATCGGCAGCCTGATTGGCCACGGTACCGGCCGCGATGTCGCCATGGTAGCCGGCGCCCTTGCTGGCGCGGCCGGTGGCAACTACGCCGAGAAGAAAAAATACGACCAGCCCCAGGAAGCGCAGCAGATTATTGTGCGGGTGAGGAATGGCGTGCTGGTGTCGGTGACCCAGCCGATCAATCCAGCGCTGAACAAAGGCATGAATGTGTACATCGAAGGGACCGGCAATGATGCCCGGGTTGTTCCACAAAGCTAGATCGCGCCAACCAAATAGAGCGACCCCGACCACGGTCCGCGAGTCGCTTTTCTCTGGCAGGCCTTCGTCAACGTTAGTATCGAAATATGCCGGTTTCCCCTTTCGTAGAATTGATTACGGCATCGGCACCACGGTGTAGAAAACGCCATTGGCACCATAGGCAGGTCGCACCCACGAGTTTCCGCATTGATAGAAAGTGCCCCCTGAGACGGTCCTCAATCCACACCCTTGGGGAAGACTGACAAAGGTGGCACCCATGGGCATTGTCGGCGGTGCAGAGGCAACCATCCCGGCGTTATAGCCCGCGCCATAGGCGTTTTTGTTGGCATTCTCATTTGCTACCGTCGCTGCGGCGGCCCCCACTGCAACGCCCGCAGCGGCGGCGGCTGCCGGGTTAACTCCCTCGTTATAACCACAGTTGTAACAGCCACTGCTGGCGACCACAGCGGTAGGCGGATGATAGTAGGTGGTTCCGTAAGTAGCGGGATGGTAAGCCGTCGTGCCATACCCGTCCGCGTGGTAGCCGCTGGCACTGGCGCCATTCTCACCTTGTGCGTGCCACGAGCCTTGGCCGCCGTAGGCCGTTCCACCTTCTGCCCCGGTGCCGTGCCAACTGCCCTCTCCGCCGGATGCGGTGCCGCCATTTTCGTCTTTGCCACTCCAGCTACCGCCACCACCGGAAGCAGAGCCGCCGCGATAGCCTGATCCGCTCCAACTCCCGCCACCGCCTGAAGCCGAGCCACCGCGATTGCTTTGGCCACTCCAACTGCCACCGCCGCCCGAAGCCGAGCCGTACTCACCAGAATGACTCCAGGAGCCACCACCACCGGATGAGTGTCCAAAACTGGAAGCGTGAGACCAGGCCAACGCATGATTACAAGTCAGCGCCGCGATTAACAAGCCGGCGAACTTCAAGGTAGATCTGTTCATGGTTCAGTCTCCTTGTTCAGGGTTTTTCCACCGGTTCTTTAACCCCTTCCGGGGCACGCATGTCGGGAGGCGGCGCAAACTGAATCCGCTGCGCCGTCTCGATATGCTCGGGCTTGAAAAAGTCCGCAGGCATCGCCGAACTGAGCTTCCAGTCGCTGAATTCAACCTGATGCCGGGATTGCGTCGGATCATCGCGAAACACGGCGCGCAACATCCGTGGAAGCTTGTCCTGCGCACCGATCCACGCCTGAACGAACACAGTGTCGCTGGCGTATGCGATCACATCAGTGGTGGTATTCCCAATCACCGTGGACTGGCCGATGTAAAACGCCAAACGCATATCCCTGGACAAATCCTTGTACGGATCGGCAACGATCACGTCGGTAAACGGAAAGTAGATGGCTGCACGCTGATACGCGGCCTCAAGGGTCGCATCGATGGTAGGTGGCGCGTCCGCTTGCGCCAGTAGATTTTCCTTTCGCGCAAAGGCATAGGCTTGCTTGCCGTTGTAGTAAAACTCGGTCGCAGGACCATCTCCCGAGGTCAATACGCGCAGTCGGTCTGGTCTTTGCACGTTGACTAACGCCACTGTGCAGTAGGCCAAAGGTGGTCCCAACCGGCTGGGTTTTTCGTAAGTGGTGATGGCTTTGAAGCTCATGCCCTGAGTGCTCACCAGCCTGGCGCTCATGGTCTTCAGAATCTCCAGCGCCTTGGGTTCCAGTTGAACCGCTGGCGCATCAACGACAGCTGTTTGTGCCGCCTGCAAAGGGACGGCGAACCAACCCATGATCAAACTGAGGGAGAACAACCGGAGATGCTGCGGGACGGATCGCATTATTTGTTCTCCGAAGAGATCAGGTCAGGCTTTAAAGCCTAGCAACAGAAGTAGCACCAGGACGGTTTTTTTCGAGGACCCCGCTGTGGAAGCCAGGCAACAGCAACGTCCAGCTTTATGACGCTTGCCATCCATTCCAACAATAAAATTGGCCACTCGAGCGATATCGGCATTAGTACCAATGGCTATTACTGGATATTTCACCGTTCATGCCTACGCTCTTTCGCGGGGGATCCAATTTTTTATAGAGCAGCCGGGGGGCTTCTCTTATGTGCTAACGCCAGTACACAGGATCTCGACATGAACCGGACAACGCTATCTTCGATATTCGCTCTACCCCTACTGTTATCAGCCATGGCTATGCCCTGCCTGGTTCAAGCAGCCGACAAGCCGCCGAACATTGTGGTGATCATGGGCGACGATATTGGTTGGTCCAATATCGGCGTTTACAACCAGGGCATGATGGCCGGTCGAACGCCCAACCTCGATCAACTCGCCGCCGAAGGCATGCGTTTTACCGACTATTACGCCGAGGCCAGTTGCACGGCCGGGCGCGCCAATTTCATAACCGGTGAACTGCCGATCCGCACCGGCATGACCACGGTCGGCCAGGCCGGCTCCCCCATTGGTATTCCCCCTGAAGCCGTCACGATTGCCACCGCACTGAAAGCCATGGGTTATTCCACCGGTCAGTTCGGCAAGAATCACTTGGGCGACTTGAACGAATTCCTGCCCACCGTCCACGGTTTCGACGAGTTCTTCGGTTACCTCTACCACCTGGACGCCATGGAAGACCCGGCGCACCCCAATTATCCGCAGGAACTGCTCGCCACCGTGGGTCCGCGCAACATGGTTCACAGTTGGGCCGCAACGACTGACGATACGACGGTGATGCCACGTTGGGGCAAGGTCGGCAAACAGAAGATCGAAGACGCCGGCACGCTGTATCCGGATCGTATGAAAACCGTCGACGAAGAGATTCGTGACAAGGCATTCGCCTTTGTGGACAAGGCCAAGCAGGACAATAAACCGTTCTTCCTCTGGCTCAACCCGACCCGCATGCACATCGTCACGCACCTCTCCGACAAATATGAGGCCATGCGCAATGCGCAAAACGGCTGGTCAGAACAGGAAGCGGGTATGGCACAGCTCGACGATATCGTCGGCGACGTGATGGCCAAGCTGAAAAAAGACGGCATGGACGACAACACCATCGTGATTTTCACCACCGACAACGGCGCGGAAAACTTCACCTGGCCGGATGGGGGCACCACCCCGTTTGCCATGGGCAAGGGCACCGTGATGGAAGGTGGTTTCCGCGTGCCGGCGATCATTCGCTGGCCGGGCAAAGTACCGGTCAATACGGTGGCCAACGGCATCATGTCCGGTATGGACTGGTTCCCGACCCTGGTCGCGGCAGCCGGCAATCCGAACATCGCTGCCGAACTGCTCAAGGGCAAACAACTGGGCGATACCACGTACAAGGTGCACTTGGACGGCTACGACCAGACGCCGATGATCACTGGCAAAGGTCCGTCGAACCGGCATGAAATCTTTTACTTTGGCGAGAGTGCGCTGGGTGCGGTGCGGATCGATGACTACAAATACCGCTTCATTGATCAACCGGGCGGCTGGATGGGCGCTAAATTGGCGGTCGACGTACCGATCCTGACCAACCTTCGTCTCGACCCGTTCGAACGCATGGGCTGGCCGGAAAACCAGGCCGCTCAGGGCTCGCAGCAGTACTTCGATTGGTTCAAGTTCCAGTTCTGGCGCTTCGTCTTCGTCCAGCAACAGGTCGCCAAACTGGCCGAAACCGCGATTGAATTCCCGCCGATGCAAAAAGGCGCGAGCTTCAACCTCGATTCCGTCAAAGCCAAGATCGCGGCCGCCCGGGCGGAAATGGCCAAGTAAGCAGTCGAGTTATCGGGTGGCCAACGCTGGCCACCCGCGTTCGGGAAGGACATTTGCTGAGGTAACCCAATGCAGATAAAAACATCCGCCTGCGCCCTGCCCGCCTTCACCCTGCTTGCACTGTGCTGTCAGCAAGCGTGTGCCGGCGGTCTCATGCTTTACGAAATCGGCACCGATAACGCCGGCCTGGCCAACGCTGGCGCTGCTGCCCGCGCTCAAGGTCCCTCGACCATTGCCAGCAACCCGGCAGGCATGAGTTACCTGCCAGGCACGCAAATCACCGGCGGCTTGCAAGTGCTCTACGGCAACCTCAAGTTCAATCGCGACGACGACACCAACGTCCCGGGTAGCGGCAGTGGCAACGCCCTCGACCCCATTCCCGGCGGTAGTTTCTTCATCACCCATCAACTTGATGACCACTGGAGCATCGGCTTCGGCCAGTATGCTGACTTCGGGTTGGCGGAGAATTACGACAACGACTGGTCCGGGCGCTATTTCGCGCAGAACGCCAGCCTGGGCGGTTTATCGTTTGTGCCCAGCGTGGCTTACCGCTTTAACGAACAATGGTCGGTCGGCGTCGGCGTGAAAGCCATGTACGGCAAGCTGCAATCCGACACCGCGATTGACCGCTCGCCGTTTGGCCTTACCGACCGCAGCGACGGCCAGTTCAAGTACAAAGATGAGGATTGGGGTTTTGGCGCGAATGTGGGGGTGATCTACGCTCCGCAAGCCGGCACGCGCATTGGCCTGGCCTACACCAGCAAGGTCGATCTGAAGTTTGAGGACGGGCTAGACGTCAAAGGTAATGGCCCAGCGCTGGATCGATTGAACGGTCTGAACACCAAACTCGACATGACCGTGCCACAAACCGTGACCCTGAGCCTGTTCCAGCAACTCGACCGGCAGTGGGCCTTGCTCGCCTCGGTCAATTGGCAGGACTGGTCAGAGTTCGGCGAGGTCGGGGTCCAGGTTGACACCTCGGCGGTCGGTGCCCAATCGACCACCATCGAGGCCAATTACAAGGACACCTGGCAACTGGCGCTCGGCGCGCAATACCAGGCCACGCCACAATGGTTGTGGAACTTCGGGGTGGCTTACGACAGCAGCGCCGTGTCCGACAGTAATCGCACTGTAACGGTGCCAATGGCCGAATCCTGGCGCATTGCGACGGGAGCCACCTATGCTCTGAACAAGGACACCGACGTCAACGTCAGTTGGGCGATGGTCTGGCTCGGTGATATGCCGGTCGACCAGACCAAATCAACCTCTGGCGATCGAATTTCCGGTCAGTTCGACAATGCCTGGATTCAGGCCGTGACCGGAAACATGACTTGGCGATTCTGATGCCCTGCTACCGAAAAAAACGACTTTATCCATGGAGCACACACCACTATGAATCTGTCCCGCAAATTGTTCATTGGCGCCGCAATGGCCAGTCTGTTGCTAAGCGGTTGCACCTCGAAAGTGACTGAGCAAAATCAATACTCCGGCTACCTGTCCAACTACAACAACCTGCAAGAAGTGACCACGCCCAGCGGCGGAACAGCGATGCGCTGGGTGAGCCCGTCGTGGAACCCGAACGCGTATGACACGGTGGCGTTCAATAAGCTGGAACTCTATCCTGCGCCCAAGCCCAATGAGCGGGTGAACCAGCAGACGCTGGACGACATTCAGAACTACATGAGCAGCAAAGCCAAAAGTACGCTGGGGCAGAAATACCGCGTGGTCTCCAGCGCAGGCTCGGCCCCCAAAGGCTCAAAACTCCTGATCATGCGCGCGGCCATCACCGGGGTGACTGCCGAAAACGAAGGCATGAAGTGGTATGAAGTGGTTCCGGTCGCGGCAGTGGTCGGGGCGACACAGGCAGCGACCGGTCACCGGGACCAGGACACTACCCTGTTCATCGAAGCCGAGTTCATCGACGCGAAAACCAATCAGACGGTGGCCAAAGTGGTGCGCAAGGTGTTCGGCACCCAGCTTTCGAACGAGAGCCAGAAGGTTACCGCCAAGGATTTCAAAGCGGCGATCGATAAGCTGAACACCGATATGCAGGCGTTCATCAGCAAGCCCCAAGCCTACTGATTATTTCTTCATGCCGACCCGCCGACGCATGTCGGCGGTGATCGTCTGCCGAGTTTTCTTCAGATCCGCCCAAGGCTCATCGCCAACTTCGGCCAGGCGTTCATGCACGGTGTGCAGGTTCCACTGATTGCCGCCCTTGAGCTCTGCAACCTCTTCACGAAAGATCGGCACCGACACCGGCAGCCCCTCGCGGGTGCGCACGGCGTATGCGCAGATGGTGGTGGCGCCGAGACCGTTGCGCAGGTAATCGATGAAGATGCGCCCCACCCGGTTCTTCGGGCCCGACACCGCCGAAAAACGCTCCGGCAGCAACATGGCCATGTGGCTGACGATGGCGTGACTGAAGTCCTTCACCTCATCCCAACCGAGCTTGCGGGTCAGTGGCACCACCAGGTGAATGCCTTTGCCGCCGCTGGTTTTGAGAAACGCCTTGAGCCCCAGTTCATCGAGCACCGACAGCGTCAGCTGCGTCGCCTCGACCATGCTTTTCCAGGGCAGCGCCGGGTCCGGGTCAAGGTCCAGGATAAAGCGGTCGGGTTTGTCGAGGTTATCCGAGGTGGCATTCCAGGTGTGCAGCTCCACAGTGCTCATCTGCACCGCGCCGATCAAGGCTTCGGCGTTGTTGATGACCATCATCGGTTGGCCGGTGAGTTTCTTGTCCAGCAGGGTGATGCCGGGAATGGCCAGGTGCTCGGCGTTCTTCTGGAAAAACAGTTCGCCGGCAATGCCGTCCGGCGCGCGAACCAGCGCCACCGGCCGGTCCTTGAGCTCAGGCAGAATCCATTCGGCGACACGGGCGTAATACTCGGCCAATTGCACTTTGGTGGTGCCGCTGCTGGCGTCGATGACCCGGTCCGGATGGGTGATGCGCACCTTGCCCTGGTCCAGGCCCAGTTGAGAGGGTGCGGATTTTTCAACGGTTTTCTCTTTGGCCTTCACCACGGTCGGACGCTCCTCGGTAATGTCTTTAGCGGGTTTGTCATTGCGCAGACCATGGAACACCGCGTGGCGGACCGACCCTTCCTTGGTCATTTCAGCGAATGCGATTTCCGCCAGCAATACAGGTTTGAGCCAATGCACACCCTTGGCGTCAAAACCGGTCGGCGGGTTGACCACCGACGGCTTTTTCGCTTTCAAGGGGATCAATTGTTCATAGATGCTATTGAGGGTCGACTCGTTGAACCCGGTGCCGACCTTGCCGGCGTAACGCAACTTGCCGCTGTCACGGTCATGCAACCCGAGCAGTAAGGCCCCGAACGCGTTGCGCGAGCCTTTCGGATCGGTGTAGCCGACGATGACGAATTCCTGCCGATGCTTGCACTTGAGCTTGATCCAGTCGCTGCTGCGCCGGGACACATATGGCGACCCCAACCGCTTGCCGATCAGCCCTTCCATCTGCATTTGGCAGGCGCTGTTGAGCAAGGCTTCAGGGTTTTCGGCGAACCCATCAGAGAAGCGCAACAGCGGGTTTTTACCGGGTTTAAGCACCGTCGCCAGTGCCGCTCTTCGCTCCTCGACAGGCACTTCGCGCAAGTCCACGCCATTGAGGTAAGGCATGTCGAACAGGTAGTAAACGATGTTGGCGCTACGGCCTGCTTCGAAAGCGTTTTGCAGGGCTTGAAAATCCGGAACGCCCTGCTCGTTGGCGACCACCATTTCGCCGTCGAGCCAGGCGGATTCGAGGCTCAGCGTTGCCAACGCCTCGGCTTGGCCGGGCAACTTGTGGGTCCAGTCATGACCGTTGCGGGTGAAGAGTTTGACCTCGCCGTGGTCGATGCGCGTCATGATCCGATAGCCGTCGAATTTGATCTCATAGCTCCATTCGCCCTCTGGAGCCCGTTCGACCAGCGTCGCCAGTTCAGGCTTGAGCTGATCAGGCAGTTTGGCCTTGCGGGCGCCGGTTAATGGCGCCGATTGCGCTTTAGGCGCGACCTTGCGCGCCGGCTTCTTGAGCGGTATGGGCTTATCGGCTGTCTTCGGTTTTTTGGTCACGAGGGTCCGGTCACTGAGCACGCTGTCCGGCTCGGCTGACACCACGTCGTAATCGCTTTCAGGTTTGGCCGCGCCGTCCTGATGTTTGATCAGAAACCATTGCTCCTGCTTGCCCGGCATGTGCGTGCGCACCAGGTTCCACAGGCCACCGAGCTTCTCCCCTTGCAGCTCGAATTTGAGTTTGCCCTTGGCGTAGGCCTGGGCCGGATCGTCCTGGGGAATCCACACGCCACGGTCCCAGACAATCACATCGCCAGCGCCGTAATGCCCTTCGGGGATGCTGCCCTCAAACGAGGCGTAATCCAGCGGATGGTCTTCGACATGGACCGCCAGGCGCTTGACCGTGGGGTCCAGCGACGGCCCCTTGGGCACCGCCCAACTCTTCAGCGCGCCATCGAGTTCGAGGCGAAAGTCGTAATGCAGGTGCGAGGCGTCATGCTTCTGGATGCAGAACTGCAAGGCATGGTCTTTCGCGGTTCTCTTGCCAGAACGTTTGGCGGCCGGTTCCGAGGTGGCCGAGAAGTCGCGCATGCGATTGTAATCATCCAGATTCTTGTTCATCGCTCACCCACCTGATGCTGATTCAACGCGTCCCTCAATGCCGGGGCCGATGCGCGTGACGATCAACGCGACCACCGCAATCCGCTCCACCTGCTGATAGCCCGGGGTCAACAATTCTTCACCGAACACGTCGGGGTCGAGTTCACGATAGGTCCAGCTAAACATCGCTGATTCCAGACGCGGCGCCAGCGCCTCCAGGAACGGATCGCGGCCATCGATCATCGCCACGCCGGTGTACAACACCAATGAGCCACCGGGGGCCAGGCGATACAAGGCTTGCTCGACAATGCGCATCGACAATTGAGCGCCAAACGCTCCGCCGCCGTGACGGTAAGCACGCTCGGCCGGATCGGCCATGTACGGAGGATTGGCGACGATCAGGTCGAAGTTGCCGTCGACGTCCTGCAGCACGTCGCTGGCCTCGATACTGACGTTGGTCACTTGCGCGAGTGCAGCGTTGACCGCCGTCAGGCGCAGCGCCGCCGGGTTGATATCAACGGCCAGCACTTCGGCCTCACGGCGAGCGCGGGCGATCACTATCGCGCCGACGCCAGCGCCGCAACCGATGTCCACGGCCCGTCTGATCGGCGTGAACGTTTGCTGCAGTCGGGCATGAATCAGTTGCGCGAAACGGTAGGTGTCCGGGCCGAAGAACACCGAGTCAGCGGCGTCGGTGGGGAATCCGGAATGCACGAACAGCAAGTTATCCAGACTTGACCAGCGCACACGACTTTTCAGCCGGCCGTGGCTATCCTCGAGGATGTCCGCCTGTTGTAACTGGCGCTGTTCATCCGCCGACAACAGCCCCGGCTCAAATGGCCGCGACCAGCCAAAGACATCGCGCAGGGTCTTCGCGCTTTGCCCTGCCCAGCGATCATTGACCCGCTGATGGGTCAGCGGCGTCGGTGTGATGAATTGGTAACCGTCAGCCTGCAAGCGGCGCCCCAGCTGCAGCAGAACCAGATCGGCAGCGCCCAATTGGTCTTCCTGATTCATTGAAAGGTTCCCTATCGCAGGCTGGATTTGAGTTCGATAAACCGTCGCGTGGCCATCAGGCCAGCGGGGTGCGAATGTCGATGAGCCGACAACCACGGAATCAACACCGCCATTTGCTCGTGAGCGGCCAGCCCTTGCAGCGCCGCTTGCAGACAATGGATGTCCGGATCATTGGCCGGCACTTCGGCTTCAACCGCGCCACGGTTACTGCGGCGAATAGCGGGTGCTGAATGTTCGGGCGTCCAGTCCCCGGCGATCCAGTCGTGCAGCAGTTGTTTTTCATAGGGGCTGAACACGCCGAACATCGCCGCCCCATCACCCTCGATCAACTGCCAGAACCGGCTGTCTTGCGGGTCTTGATGACGCTTGATCCAGCCTTTGTTTTCCATCGCAGTGAGAAAGCCGGGCAGTTGCTCCGGCGCCGACAACCATTGATTGACGGTCTTGCCTTCAAAGCGGCAGTAGTCGGAGTGCATGTGCTGGCCGAACGGGCGTTTACGCTCAAGCATGCTCAGCACTTCGCGGTAGAGGTCGAACGACTCGATGATGACGCGACTGCCCTGCCCTAGATCGTTAAGTCGATAACCCAGCGCCACCCTGCGCAAAAAGTCTTCTCGATCACCTTCCAGCGGCAACAGTTGCAGCACCGACTGCACGGCTTTCTGCGCGTGGCCGGTGCTGGCATTGTCGATGGTCACGTGCAGCGTGAAGTAATACGGATCAATGCCCAACTCACTGAGTTCATAGGCACTGATCAGCAGATGCAACGGCAGTTGTTCATAGCCAAGGTTATAGCCAATCACCTCCGGCAAAAAATCATCACCACACTCACCCAGCGCCAGTTGGATCGCACCTTGCAGGTAACGCCCGTCAGCGATGACGCCGCTGTCTTGCAAGCCCTGCTCGGCAAGCAGTTTGCGGTAGATCGCCACGTGATTCCGCGCCGGATTGCCGTCGCCCAACTCCTCGAGAAAGGTGCCAATCAGGCCTTCGAAACGCGGGTCGCGCCACTGCGGCAGCAGGCCATGCAGCCATGCGCCGTCAACCAGTTTGGTTGGGGCCACTGCTTGTAAAAAAAACAGCGCCTGCGCTTTGTGGCTAAAGTACTGCCGCGGGCCACCTGCCTTACGCTGTTGCAAGTAGTCGGCGTATTGACGGGCCACCTCGGCGCAGTGCTGTTCGACCCAGACGCGCCAGGTTGAAGGCTCTTGCGGCAGTTCCTCAGGAAGGCCCGCTGCTTGCTGCAGTTGCGCGCGCAGGAACGTTTGGGCGAGCACGCGTTTTTGCTCGCCAGCGTCGCCCAGCAATAGTTGCTGGTAAATGTGCTTAACGCTGCCAGCAGTCGACATCGCGTGTTCGTGGGCAGGCTGGGACTCAAGTCGTGTCAGGGCAGTCATAAAGGCGTCTCTCGGTCTGAGGCCAGTGGCAGGACGTTGAATCAACACGTCTCTACATCAGCAGAGCGATGCGCCCGGAAAATAATTCAATCGGCGTTGAAATTGCCCGGACAGACGGGCTTGTGACGCGGCACGTGGTTGGCGTCGAGTGAATATACTCAACGAGTGAACGCATCCCCGGAGAGCCATTATGCGAACGGTTCACGTCATCGAGTCCGAAAAAACACCAGGGCCGGTCAATGTCGTCGGCGAGACCATCACCATTCTCGCGGGCGGCGATCTGAGCAAACCCTTTGAAATGCATATTCAGGAAGGCGTCCAGGGCGGTGGGCCGCCGCCGCATTTTCACCCATGGGACGAGGCTTTTTACGTTATCGACGGGCAAGTCGAAGTGACGGTCGAGGGCAAACCAACCCTCATCTCGAGCGGAGGCTATGTGCATATTCCCGGTGGTTCCATTCACGCCTACAAGAACATCAGCCCGACCGCGAAAATGATCGGTGTGGTGTCTGATCCGCGGGGTGGCCAGTTCTTTGCGGCGATGGATCAGCTCAAGGTGCCAGAGGATTTGCCGCGAATACTTGAGGTCGCTGAAGACCACGGTGTCACGTTCCTGATACCGAAACCCTTGTAGGAGCGAGCTTGCTCGCGAAGGACGTTAACGATAACGCGCTCTTCCTGAATAAATGCGTTGCTCTTAAGTCCTTCGCGAGCAAGCTCGCTCCTACAGGGTTGTTAGCTCAGGTTCCCGCAGAAAATATTCCGGTCACCATCAGCCGGGCTTTGACGCACAACCAATGCATAGCCACCGGTGCGAAGCGTATCGAAGGCTACAGGCGCGCTTTTCCAGAAATACTGGAGCGATGCCGACGAATAGAACCGTGCATTAGGGCCGTCGTTCATGTCATAGGCGGGTTTCGAACCCAGGTTCGTACAGCTTCCCTGATAGATGTAGGCAGATAAACGGCCTGGTAATGCGCTGCCCATGGGTTCGCCACTGACAGCAAACCAGAAGACTGTCGCATTACCGCTGGCCATCATGACGGGGCTGGCAATTTTACCGGCGTTGATGGGCGTAGCATGGAGGGGAACGTTGGTGACCTGGCTGTCAGGAACTGATGAGCACCCAGATATACACCCGACTGCTACCACCAACGCCAGCGAAGATACGATTTTCATCGTGAAACTCCCGCTTTTTAAGGACGCGTTGAAGTGATCCCCCTTGTCAATTTTAGCTGTCAGGGGAAAGCAGGCATTTCTTCGGATGGTCGGTCTGGTGAATGGGTAGTGAATTGATCTCTAGCGCCAACCTGCAACATCGCCAAAAGATCGCAGGCTTCGCCAGCGCCTACAGAAATTGTGTACATCCGTTAATTGCGGGTGCATGCGGTCGGTGTAGGAGCTGGCGAAGCCTGCGATCTTTTGATCTTCCCACTCAGGCCGCGCCACCCTTGGCTTGTTGCTCCAGATGCACTTGCAGCTCTGGATCGATTTTCAGCGCCGCCGCCAATTCATCCAGATAACTACGCTCGGCGTCCTGCTGATCGTCCACCAGCATGACGCTGGCCAGGTACATTTCCGCCGCTATCGCCGGATCCGTCGCCGACCGCGCCACATCGGCAGCGTCGAGTGGCCGGGCCACTTCATCGTCCAGCCATTGCTGCAGTTGCGGGTCATCGGTGTGCCGGCCGATTTCGGTGCTGATCATCTGCTTTTCGGCATCGTCGATCCGGCCGTCGGCCTTGGCCGCTGCTATTAATGCACGCAGAACCGCATGGCTGTGATCTTCCACTTCCGGACCGGATAACAAGTCAACAGTGCGCGGGGCCTGTTGCGGGGCTGCGGCCTGATTGCGTTGCCAGGCTTGATAGGCCTGAAACGCCATCATCCCTAACGACGCCAACGCCGCATAGTTAGTACCGCCGCTCGACCGGGTCTGGGTCGAACCGCCAGGGGATGAGCCGCCCAGCAGGCCACCGAGCAAACCACCCAGGCCACCACCACCGCCCGCACTTGAACCGCCCGCCCCGCCCATCAGGCCGCCGAGCAGTCCGCCCAGTTCGCCGAGCCCGCCCTGACCTGACTCGCCACCGCCGCCCTGTTGCGACAACGAGCCCTGCCCGCCTCGTAAAAGTTGTTCGAGCAAATCGCTGGTGTTCATGATGACGTCCTCATCGATAGAAGGGATCCAGTCAGGCAACGATAGTCCTCGCAGGTGAATGCGCCACCACCGTTTGGCTTAAGCAACGGCAAGATCAAAAGATCGCAGCCTTCGGCAGGTCCTACAGGGGAAATCGTGTTCTGGCTGGAAAATGCACCGCCTTTCAGCTCATCGCGAGCAAGCTCGCTCTGTAGGAGCTGCCGAAGGCTGCGATCTTTTGATCTTTTGATCTTTTATCCCCCGAGCCCAAGTGAACGGCATGACCGATAAATCCAGAGTATTTTTTGGCAGCCCAGCTAAGATTTACAGACGGTGAACCTTATTCCCGAATTTCCGGTCGATACCTGCAACCCGACCCGGTTTGCCGCCGCCCTCGATCATAAGGGTGATGACTGGCTTGCTTCACTTTCTGGAGAACGCCCCCGTGATATCCACCCTACACATCGCCAGGCTCAAAGCATGGGGCGCCCATGGTTTCACCGCCACTGGCGTGGTCACTGCCTTCCTCGCAACCCTCGCCTTACTGGAAAACCAGCCCACCAACTGCCTGCTGTGGCTGGGCGTCGCCCTGATCGTCGATGGACTGGACGGCGCGCTGGCGCGCAAGGTCAATGTACAGTCGGTGCTGCCAAGTTTCGACGGCTCGATCCTCGATCTGGTCATCGATTACCTGACGTACGTGTTTATCCCGGCGCTGTTCATCTATCGCTACGTTCCGTTGCCGGATTACACGCTGCTGCTGACCGTGTCGCTGATTCTGGTCTCGTCGCTGTTTTGCTTCTGCAACGTCAACATGAAGAGCAAGGACAACTACTTCCAGGGCTTCCCCGCCGCGTGGAACGTCGTTGCGCTGTGCCTGTACATCATTGCACCGTCACCGTGGATCACCTTGCTCACGGTCATCGGCCTGGCGTTGCTGACCGTAACGCAGATGAAATTCCTTCACCCGTTTCGCGTACGCAAGTTCATGCCGATCAACATCGCCGTCACAGCCATTTGGTTGTTGTGCAGTTTGTCGTTGGTGATCAACCATCCCGTCATCAACCCGATGGTGATGGGGCTTTGGTTGCTGATGTCGGCTTACTTCCTGGGCATCTGCATCTGGCGTACGGCGCTGGAGTGGTTCGACGAATCGCGGCACAAGTAAGACGATATGCCCATCCATATCGTACGACTCGGTTCACCGCGCCTGCCGGATGAAGGCCTGCGCCTGGGCACGGTGCGCCGCCCTCCTCGCGGCGTACCGAAGTCCGAATTCGCCCGTCGTGATTTTTATGATGTATGGCAGCCGCTGCTTTCGCCGAGCGCGGAACTGGTCGCCGAAGCCAAAGCCGCCACCGATGACAAAGCCTGGGACGCCTTCAAGCGCAAGTTCAAGACAGAGATGAACCATCCTGCGCCCAGTCAACTGCTCGATCTATTGGCCGTTCTCTCCCATCAAACCTCACTGGCGGTGGGTTGTTATTGCGAGGATGAAGTGCACTGCCATCGCTCGGTGTTGCGCGAGCTGCTGACAGCACGCGGCGCCAAGGTTGTCTAAATAGCGCGATCACCACCAATCCCTGTAGGAGCGAGCTTGCTCGCGATGGAGTGTCAGGCAAAGTTGATTCAACTGACACACCATCGCGAGCAAGCTCGCTCCTACACGCTACCGAGTCAACCAAAGTCTCAAGGCTATCAACGTCGGGTGATGACTACTTCAAGGTATTCACTCGGCACCACCAGCGACTTGTTGCCCGCACGGTTCATGCGGTTCAACAGTTCGGTCAGGTCAGTTTCAAGCGCCTTGGCGCCCTCGGGCGGCAACGCCGCAAACGCTTTGTGGGCCGGACCGTACCAGTTGCGGAACACATCGATGAAATGCGCGGCCGAGCGATAACGGAAGTTGAAGGTCCGGCGTGTCACCTGGAGCAAAAAGTCACGCTGATCGAAGTGCGTGTGCAGCCAGGCTTCGGTGCCCCACTGGGACGGCGGTTGAGCTCCCGAAGGGGGCGGCACGTGGCGGCCGAGGGTCTTGAACATCTGGCCGACAAAACCTTCGGGCGTCCAGTTGGCCAGGCCGATCCGGCCTCCAGGGCGACAGACTCGTGCCAGCTCCGAAGCGGCTTTGGCCTGGTCCGGCGTAAACATCACCCCAAAGGTCGACAGCACCGCATCGAAGCTGGCATCCGCAAAGGGCAGCGCCTCGGCATCGGCCACTTGAAAAGTCACTTCCAGATGTTCGGCCTTGGCCCGGTCTTCGCCGCGCTCAAGCAGTGCACCCACATAGTCGGTGGAGGTGACGTGGCAGCCACGGCGTGCGGCGGCGAGTGTTGCATTGCCGTTGCCGGCGGCGACATCCAGCACGTTCTCATCGCACAGCAGGTCGCAGGCCTCGGCGAGCTGCTCGCCGACAATCTGCAAGGTGGTGCCGATCACGGCGTAATCGCCACTGGCCCACGCGGCCATTTGACGCTGTTTCAAGGCAGTAAGATCAATGGGTGTACTCATGAATTCCGCTCCGTTGCGGGTTGGAAAACAGCCCCGGCTTATTCTGCCGTGGTGGGGTCGATGACGGCCGCGACCTGGGAAATGCGATTGGCCGGGAAACCGCTCTGTTTGGCGTGCTCCCTGATCAACTCTTCGTTCGGCGCGATGTACACGCAATAGAGCTTGTCACCGGTGACATAGCTCTGCTGCCACTGCACTTGCGGCAAGTCGCGCAACACCTTGCAGGACTTTTGCGAAGCCGCTTTCAAATCCCTTTCTGACATTGTTCCAGCGCCCGGGATCTCGCGCTCTATGATGAACTTTGGCATGGCAACCTCTCATTCTTGTTATTGATGACAGGGTCGGGTGACCCTGTTTGCCAACTATCGCGCCGGGCAACGTCGGCGTCCTGCCCGATCGTCGGCCAAGACTGTCCGATCGTCCGGAGATTTCGCGTCGCGCGGCGACAGGCTCACAATCAAACGTCGCCCCGCCGCCAACACGGAAATCATCATGGACGCCCTGTCTCAAACCCTGCGTGTCGTCCGCCTGGTCGGCGCGATTTTCATCAACGCCAGGTTCACCGCCCCCTGGTGCTACCAGTCGCCCAGCGCCGACGCGGCGGCGCCGTTCCTGGAGCCCGGCGCCGAACGGGTGGTGATCTTTCACCTGATCACCGAAGGCGAGTGTTACGTCGAACTCGGTGACGATCCCCCCCTTTTGCTGACCGCCGGCGATGTCGTGGTGTTCCCTCAGGGAGACGCCCATCGCATGGGCTCCGAGCCAGGCTTGGCACCGGCGACCGGTGCCCGGCTGGACGTGGTGTTGTCACGTCGTCCACGGCAATTGAGTTATGGCGGTGGCGGGGCCGTCACGCGGTTGGTGTGCGGCTATCTGGCGTGCGATACGCGGTTGGCGGGCATGATGCTGACGGGATTGCCCGCGGTGGTCAGGGTCAATGTGCGCGGCTCGAATGCCGGCATCTGGCTGGAGTCTTCGGTCCGTTACGCGTTGGCAGAGGCCCGGTCGCCACGGCCGGGCGGTGAAGGTGTGTTGGCGAAACTGGCCGAGGTGTTGTTCATCGAAGTGCTGCGCCTGTACATGAACGAACAGGGCGAAGGTCGTACCGGTTGGCTGGCGGGCGTGGGCGACCGGATCGTCGGCGGCGCATTGAATGCGTTGCACAAAAAACCCTGTCACGCCTGGACACTGGATGAACTGGCGCGTACTGCCGGGACTTCAAGGTCGGTGTTGGCGGAACGGTTTCAGCAACTGGTGGGGAGTTCGCCGATGCAGTATTTGACGCAATGGCGCATGTTGCTGGCGGCCAACCTGTTACGCAGCAGCAACAGCTCATTGATGCGCATTGCCGAAGAAGTCGGCTACCAGACCGATACAGCGTTCAGCCGGGCCTTTCGTCGAGAGTTCGGAGCACCGCCAGCGGCGTGGCGGCGCAGTCAGGTAACGTCTCGGCCCGCCCTCGGGATTGCCGATACGCCGTGACCGCCACACGAAACGTAGCAGCTGGCGAAGCCTGCGTTCGGCTGCGAAGCAGTCGTAAAATCAGAACTCGCGGTGTATCAGGAACACCAAGAAAGCCGAATTTACGACTGCTTCGCAGTCGAACGCAGGCTTCGCCAGCTGCTACAAAAATGGGTGGGGACGCTGCTGGAGGGTTTTCAAGTCAGGAAAAAACCAATGGCCCACGGCGCGCAACCGGTGAGCCATTGATCTTTGGGGTTACGCGGCTGCGGGGGCTTTGGCGTCGGCCTTGGCCTCTTCCAGCAACTGCTGAATCACCTTCTCCTGCGTCTCGTAGCTGCCTTCACCGAAGTGGGTGTAACGCACCTGGCCCTTGGCGTCGATCAGGTAGTGAGCCGGCCAGTATTGGTTGTCGAAGTTGCGCCAGATCGCATAGTTGTTGTCGATTGCCACCGGGTAAGTAATGCCGAGTTTTTTCACCTGATCCTTGACGTTGTCGATGATGCGTTCGAAACCGTATTCAGGGGTGTGGACGCCTATCACCACCAGGCCATCCTTCTCGTACTTCTTCGCCCAGTCCTTCACGTACGGCAAGGTGTGTTGGCAGTTGATGCAGTCGAAGGTCCAGAAATCCACCAGGACCACTTTGCCTTTCAGGGCGTCGTTGGTCAGGGCGGGCGAGTTGAGCCATTCGACCGCGCCGGACAGCGACGGCATGGCGCCTTTGGCGTTGTCCATCGATGAGTCGGCCTTGACCTTGCTGACCATGTAATCGACGACTTTGGGGACCGTTTCCAGCACGCTTCTCTCGACGCTACTCACGCTTTCGGACGAGGTGCCGGCCAGCAGTGTCTTGTCCGCGCCGGTGGAAATCACCGCGGCAGCGGCCAGCACGGCAACACCGGCACTACGACGCAGCCAGCCAGTGACCGGGATCGAGGATTTCAAGCGATTGACCAGGCCGCGACCGGCGAAGATCAGGGTGCCAAGGGACAAAGCGCTGCCCAGGCCGTACGCCACCAGCAACAAACTGGTCTGGGCGTTCGCGCCTTGAAGCATGGCGCCGGTGAGGATCACGCCGAGGATCGGCCCGGCGCACGGCGCCCAGAGCAGACCGGTGGCGACGCCGATCATGACCGAGCTCAAGGGGCCGGACATTTTGCGGGTGTCGGGGTCAAGGTGATTACCCAGCGCCACGAACGGACGGGCCAGCCAGTCACCGACCCGGGCAGAGATCAACGACAGGGCAAACAGCACCATCACAATCAGGGCGACGTGGCGACCGGTGTTGTTGGCTTGTACCACCCACTCGCTGCTGACCACGGCCAGGCTGGAGATCAGGGCGAAGGTCAGGACCATGCCGCCGAGGGTGAGCACGATCGAGGACCGCGCGCGGTCAACACCCGCAAACAGGAACGGCACGACCGGGAGGATGCAGGGGCTGAGGACGGTCAAAACGCCGCCCAGGAAAGCGATGAGGAACATGAAGTTCACCTTGAAATACGAGGGTGGCAATTCACACACGCCCCCCTGTAGGAGCGAGCTTGCTCGCGAAGGTGTGTCAGTCGAATCAACTTTGCCTGACACTCCATCGCGAGCAAGCTCGCTCCTACAGGGGGATTGTGGTGTTTACAGAACATTGTTTTGCTTCACGCCGTCTGGTTTTCCAGTTGCTGCCCCTGCGGCGTACGGCCGGAGCCGTCCTGTGCCAGAAAGGCGTTCCCGCCCTTCTCCGCCACGGGCGTCAGTTGAAAGCACGTAGCGTTGCCACAACTGCTTTGTGCAACAGCGGCGTTGGCATGGGCGGCGGTACCGGCAAGGGCGAAGGCCGTGGCGGTTAAAAAGCGAGTGACGTGGTTCATGGCGTTTTCCTGTTTCAAATGGGATGGGCAATCGCTCAGCGAAGGACTCAGTTATCTGTGTTGCAGCCGTCCGCGAATTTGCGGTAGTCCAGGACCTGGGTCTTGTTGTGGGAATCCAGGTAGGTCAATCGGGCATTCACAATCCCGCAGGAAGGCGTAGCGTCCTGTTTCATCGAGATCACGGTCTTGATGTCCAGGTGCGTGCCGTAGGTGTAGGTCTTAGGGGTGACATCGGCTTCGGCGCGGGCCGACAAGGTGCAGATGTTCAGGGCGGCAAACAGGCAAGCGGCGTAGATGGCTTTAGTGTTCATGGTGATGTCCTCAAGGCTTCAATGGGCAGGTCGTTCAATTGAGCCGAGGCAGTCTGGTTTGCCTCGTTGGAACCCATTAGAAGCCCGTGAGGTATCCCGACTGTGTCGAAAACAGGCGGGTGTAAATCGGTACGTATCAAAGTCAGCCCTTGATACACAGCGATACAAACCCTCTGAAAATTCATGTTTTTGCGTCCCCGTGTATCCGCCGACACACCAGATACACTGCAATACAAAGGGCTGCGGGCGCGCGGGCCAAGGCTCGATAGACTGCTCGACACTCCCCACTCACAGAGGCAAGGTCCCATGGAACACGTCGATCACATTCTCATCGTGGACGATGACCGCGAGATCCGGGAACTGGTAGGCAATTACCTGAAGAAGAACGGCCTGCGCACCACCGTCGTCGCGGACGGACGGCAAATGCGCGCCTTCCTTGAGTCCACGCCCGTGGACCTGATCGTGCTCGACATCATGATGCCGGGCGACGACGGCCTGCTGCTTTGCCGCGAGCTGCGCGCCGGCAAACACAAGGCCACGCCCGTGCTGATGCTCACCGCCCGCAACGACGAGACTGACCGCATCATTGGCCTGGAAATGGGCGCCGACGATTACCTGGTCAAGCCGTTCGCCGCCCGCGAGCTGCTGGCGCGAATCAATGCGGTGCTGCGCCGTACGCGGATGCTGCCGCCGAACCTGGTGGTGACTGAAAGCAGTCGTCTGCTGGCGTTCGGGCGCTGGCGCCTGGACACCTCGGCCCGGCACTTGCTCGACTCGGACGACACGATGGTCGCGCTCAGTGGCGCCGAATATCGATTGCTGCGTGTGTTTCTCGATCACCCGCAACGCGTGCTCAATCGCGACCAGCTGCTCAACCTGACCCAGGGCCGCGACGCCGATCTGTTCGACCGTTCCATCGATTTGCTGGTAAGCCGCTTGCGTCAGCGCTTGCTGGACGATGCCCGTGAACCGGCCTACATCAAAACCGTGCGCAGTGAAGGCTATGTGTTTTCCTTGCCGGTGGAAGTGCTGGGTGCGCCGTCATGAACGTCTCGATGCGTTGGCCTCGCACCCTCGCCTCCCGGCTCTCGCTGATTTTCCTGATCGGGCTGATCCTGGCCCAGGCGCTGTCCTTCGGCGCGCAGTATTACGAGCGTTACGAAAGCGCGAAAAACACCATGCTGGGCAATCTGGAAACCGACGTTTCGACGTCCATCGCCATCCTCGATCGCTTGCCAGCCGAAGAGCGCAAGGGTTGGCTGCAACAACTGGAACGGCGCAACTACCGGTACCTGCTGGATGAAGGCTCGCCAGGCGTGCCCATGAGCGATACACCCATCGCAGTGACCTCGATCAAAGACGCCATCGGCAAGGATTACCCGATGACCGTGACCGACATCCCCGGTGAGCAAAAACACTTTCAGGTCCATCTCAAACTGGCGGACGGCAGCCCGGTGACCATCGACGTCCGGCCCTCCATGGTGCCGTTGTCGCCATGGCTGCCCTTCGTGCTACTGGGGCAGCTGGCGTTGATGATCATCTGCACCTGGCTCGCGGTGAGAATTGCCATCCGTCCCCTCAGTCGCCTCGCCCAGGCCGTCGAGACCCTGGACCCCAATGCCCATCCCGTGCACCTGGACGAAAAAGGCCCGACTGAAGTGGCTCATGCGGCCATGGCTTTCAATTCGATGCAGGCGCGCATCGCGGCGTATCTGAAAGAACGCATGCAACTGCTGGCGGCGATTTCCCACGACCTGCAAACCCCGATCACCCGCATGAAACTGCGCGCCGAATTCATGGACGACTCCAGCGAGAAAGACAAACTGTGGAACGACCTTGGCGAAATGGAACACCTGGTGCGCGAAGGCGTGGCGTATGCCCGCAGCATTCACGGTTCCACCGAGGAAAGTCGACGCACCGACCTGGATTCGTTCCTCGACAGCCTGGTGTTTGACTACCAGGACATGGGCAAGGACGTTCGCCTGGGCGGTAAAAGTGCGGCGGTGATCGACACCCGGCCACACGCGTTACGCCGGGTGTTGGTCAACCTGACCGACAACGCATTGAAGTTCGCGGGGGCTGCCGAATTATGGGTGGAAGCGAAAAACGGCAGCCTGTCGGTGAAAGTCATGGACCGCGGGCCCGGGATTGCCAAGGAGGAATTGGCCCATGTGATGGAACCGTTCTACCGCGTAGAGAATTCGCGTAACCGCAGCACCGGCGGGACCGGGTTGGGATTGGCGATTGCGCAACAGCTGGCGCTGGCGATCGGGGGGTCGTTGACGTTGAGTAATCGTGAAGGGGGTGGGTTGTGCGTGGAATTGAAATTACCCCTGTAGGAGCGAGCTTGCTCGCGATGGGCGTAAACGATAACGCGTGTTTCCTGAATAAACGCGTAATCGTTAACGTCCATCGCGAGCAAGCTCGCTCCTACAGTGCGTTAAATCACAAACCGTGATACCAGCGCATTCAAATCCACCGCCAGACGCGACAGTTCATGCGTGGCGGCGCTGGTCTGGTTGGCACCGGCGGCGGACTGCGAGGCGAGGTCGCGGATGTTCACCAGGTTGCGGTCGACTTCACGGGAAACCTGCGCCTGTTCCTCCGAAGCGCTGGCGATCACCAGGTTACGTTCGTTGATCAAATGGATCGACTGGGTGATCTGCTCCAGCGCCACACCGGCAGCGCGAGCCCTTTCCAGCGTGCTCTGGGTGCGCTGATTGCTTTGCTGCATCGACGAAACCGCTTCGCCCGTACCGTTCTGGATGCCGGCGACCATCTTCTCGATTTCCTGGGTCGATTGCGCAGTACGGTGCGCCAGCGCCCGGACCTCATCCGCCACCACGGCAAAACCACGCCCGGCCTCACCGGCACGGGCGGCTTCGATCGCGGCGTTCAGCGCCAACAGGTTGGTTTGCTCGGCGATGGCGCGAATCACGTCCAATACCTTGCCGATGTCGCGCCCCTGAGCGGCCAGGCCTTCGATCATCAACGACGTGTTCTGTACGTCATGGGTCATGGTCTGGATCGCGTCCACCGTTTCCACCACGCGGTCGCGACCTTCACGGGCCGCCTGGGTCGACTGGCTTGAGGCTTCGGACGTCGACACTGCGTTGCGGGCGACTTCTTCCACGGCGGCGGTCATTTCGTTGACGGCCGTGGCGGCCTGTTCAATTTCGTTGTTCTGCTGTTGCAGGCCCCGGGACGCTTCCTCTGTGACCGTGCTGAGTTCTTCGGCGGCAGCCCCCAGTTGAGTGGCGGAACCGGCGATCTGCTCGATGGTTTGGCGCAAGTTGGCCTGCATGGCGGACAAGGCACCCAGCAAACGGGCCGGTTCATCCTTGCCATCGATTTCGATGGCTTTGGTCAGGTTGCCACCCGCAATGATTTCGGCAGCCTGGAGCGCACGGTTCAGCGGCGTGACGATGCTGCGGGTCAACAGCCATGCCAGTAGCACCGTCATCAGGGCCGCTACCACCGCGATCGCGATGATGCCGGTCATCGCGATGCTGTAGTGCTCGCCCGCAACGGCCGAGGCGGTTTTGGCATAGCCCGTGTTGAGTGCCACCAGTTTATTGAGCTGCTCACCCATCTGGTCGGTGCCGTCCTTGATCCGTGTATTGATCACGGTGCGCATCTCATCGAGCTTGTTCTGTCGCGACAGCTCCAACATCTGGTTCTGGGCTTGCATGTAACCGTCCAGAGTGGCCGTGAACGTCTTGTACAGCGCAGCTTCTTCCGGCTGGGCGGGCAAGGCTGCGTAACTGGCCTGGGCATTACGGAAATTGTCGACGAGCACGCCGATACGCGTCTGGGCATCCTGCAACGCGGCCGGTTCACGGTTGACCAACACCCGGAACGAGAGAATGCGCATCCGCAGGACGTTTTCCGTCATGTTGCCCAGAAACCCGACGCTGGGCAGTTGGTTGCTTTCAATGTCGATGGAGGCCTGGCGGATGATCGTCATGCGGTTCACGGCAAACACACCGAGCACGATGACCAGCAAGGCGATGAACGCGAAACCCAGGAAAGCTCGAGGCGCGATGTTCAGATTACGCAGTGACATAGGATGATTCTCGGGTGATTGAAGCGTCGAGCATCCTTGCCGTGATCGCTGTGGGGGCAGGCGTTGACGCGCACCTTTCAGCTTGGCGCCACGGGGGTAACAGGTGTGTGCGCGCCTGTTATCTGTATCGGCTGGTGTTGAGGTTTTTTGCGGGGATAGGGAAAAAAAATGACGGGCGGTACGCTTGTTTCAGCGGTACACCCGGTGGGGGGGTGTAACGCCAATCTAATGTGGGAGCGGGCTTGCTCGCGAAGAGGGACTTACATCCAACAATGATGTCGGCTGAATGCCCCTCTTCGCGAGCAAGCCCGCTCCCACATTTGGGTTGTGGTGTTTGGGTGATTGTGCTCGGTCAGGCAGCTATGCCAACCACCCCGTCCCCCTGCATCTGCCGCAGCAACGCCGCCCCGTTGTCCATAAACGCTTGCGATCCCGCTGCTCCCGCCTCCACTGCCAATCCTTCCAACTGCTCACGCCCGCTCAGTTGAGGCATTTCCCCGATCCGCTGCAACAACCGCCACGCCAACGGGCTCAATTCGGAAAACCTCACACTCCAGTCCTCCGTTCGACGAACCAGTAGCAAGGTCGGCTGAGCCGGTATCGCCTCTGGCTGGTAATCCGGCCCAACCAACTGTACCGGCCAGGCATAAGCCAACGGCCAGGCCAGGGGCGATACCTGCAAGGGTCGATCCAGCAGCAGCCCGGCATCGCTGGGGGCCAATGGCTCGGCTTCCGATTGTTGCAGCACCATCTCAATCCACTCGTAATGCGCGAGTTCCACCATGAACGGCGGCCATGGCCCGTGGTCCAGCGCTGGCGGTTCAGCGGCGAGAAACTCGACAAACTCCCTGGCGATCTCACCGAATTTCGGCGTGCGCGCGCGGTAGTCCCGCAGGAAGATACGCACCAGAGAATGCCAGCGCTCATCACCGAGAATCTTGATCAGTACCGGGAAGGTGCCGCTGAGCAGCGACGACAGGTTCGCGAAAATCAGGTCGCGATAAACCTGAGCCCGCGCCACGTCCATCCCGGCGGGCGGCGCGCAGTGATCGGGGTCGCGCAGGTAACGGCCCAGTGTGTTCTGCTGCTGAAACAGGCCTGGTTTATCCACGACTCACCCCCTCGATCTGCAAGCGGCGAATGGTCTGCAATTCGGCCACCAGTTCAGAAAACGCCGGGAAGTTGAAATCCCGCTCCAGTAGCGTCGGTCGTGCGCCGAACCGGGCATAGGCCTCGGCCAGCAACGCCCAGACCACCGGTTTGACCGAGGCACCGTGGGTATCGATTTTCAACGTGTCGGACTCATCGAAATGCCCGGCCACGTGCATCGCGACCACCCGGCCCGGGTCGATGCCGGCCAGAAAAACCTGTGGATCGAAACCGTGGTTGATTGAGTTCACGTACACATTGTTGACGTCCAGCAGCAGGTCGCAATCGGCTTCGCGCAACACCGCGTTGGTGAACGTCAGCTCGTCCATGTCCTGCCGGGGCGCGGCGTAGTAGGAAACGTTTTCCACCGCCAGACGCCGACCGAGAATGTCCTGAGCCTGACGGATTCGTGCGGACACGTGGTGCACCGCTTCTTCGGTAAAGGGTAACGGCAACAGGTCGTAAAGGTGACCGTCGTCGCTGCAATAGCTCAGGTGTTCGCTGTACAGCGGCACGTTGTATTGATCGAGGAAGCGTCGGACTTCCTGCAAGAGCCCGACGTCCAACGGGGCCGGCCCGCCCAATGACAGGGACAAACCGTGACAGGACAACGGAAAACGCTCGGCCAGGGCGCGTAACGCATGACCATGGGCGCCGCCGATGCCGATCCAGTTCTCCGGCGCGACTTCCAGAAAGTCGAAATCGCCCACGGGGGCGGCTTGAAGGTTTTTCATTAAACCGCGACGCAGGCCGAGCCCGACGGTCGCTGTCGTTGAGGTGACGGGAGTCGGCATGGTGTCGATCTCAAGGGTGGCCAGAACGGATTCACAGTTAAACGAAGTGGTGTATCGGGTCTGTGTTCGGCAGTGCCCGGGTGTTGCGGGCAACTGTATCGACAGGGGGATTAGATACAGAGAGATACAACACAAATCCTCTTTGTAGGAGGTAGGAGCGAGCTTGCTCGCGATGGTGTGTCAGCTACATGGGTGTCGACTGACACACCATCGCGAGCAAGCTCGCTCCTACAGTGGATTGGTGTCAGTCAAGAAATATGGGCTTTCGTCGCTCCGTGCAGCGCTGCGCCCCCCGCGAACTAGACTTACTGCACTCAGGACGCGCTTATCGTCCTGTTCATTCCCACGACCACCGCCCAGTGGCGAATGCCCAGGCAACACTGCCTCTGGACCGTGATCCTGTTAAAGGAGCACACGTGATGGACGAGGCCAGACTCAACGATTTCATGGGCAAACTGGTGAATGACATGGGCGGCGCGGCGATGCTCGCCAATGTCATCCTCGGCGAAGAACTCGGCCTGTATCGGGCCATGGCCGACAGCCAGCCAATGACCCCTGAAGCGCTCGCCGACAAAACCGGCTGCAACACCCGTCTGCTGCGCGAATGGCTCAGCGCCCACGCCGCGTCCGGTTACATGGAGCACCGCGACGGCCAGTTCCGCCTGCCCGAAGAGCAAGCCCTGGCATTGGCGATTGAAGACTCACCGGTCTATGTGGCGGGCGGTGTCTCAGTGGTCGCGTCTTTTTTCCATGACAAAGACAAACTGGTCAAAGCCATGCGCGGCAACGGCGCCCTGGCCTGGGGCGATCACCATCCGTGCATGTTCAGCGGCACGGAACGGTTCTTCCGCCCAGGTTACAAAGCGCACCTGATTGCCGAGTGGCTGCCGGCCCTCGACGGCGTGGTCGCCAAACTCGAGGCTGGCGCCAAGGTGGCGGATATCGGCTGCGGGCATGGAGCATCAACCGTGATCATGGCCCAGGCATTCCCGGACTCGCGGTTCGTGGGTTTCGACTACCACGCGCCGTCGGTCACCGTCGCCACCCAACGCGCCGAAGAAGGTGGCGTGTCCGGGCGTGCGCGGTTCTTCCAGGGCACGGCAAAAAGCTACCCTGGCGACGACTATGACCTGGTCTGCTATTTCGACTGCCTGCACGACATGGGCGACCCGGTGGGTGCGGCGCGGCACGCCTATGACTCGCTGAAACCGGACGGCACGGTGCTGCTGGTGGAACCGTTCGCCAACGACTCGCTCGACGACAACGTCACCCCGGTTGGCCGGTTGTTCTATGCCGCCTCGACGTTTATCTGCACCCCGAACTCACTGTCCCAGGAAGTCGGTCTCGGGCTCGGCGCCCAGGCCGGCGAGGCGCGGTTGCGCAAAGTGTTCACCGAGGCAGGATTCAAGACGTTCCGTCGGGCGACGGAAACCCCGTTCAACCTGATACTGGAGGCACGTAAATAACCACTGTTCCCTGCTGATTGGTGATTGGTGATTGGTGATTGGTGATTGGCGATTGGCGATTGGCGATTGGCGATTGGCGATTGACAACTGTAGGAGCTGCCGCAGGCTGCGATCTTTTGATCTTGATTTAAAGAGGCAAGATCAAAAGATCGCAGCCTGCGGCAGCTCCTACAAGGACCGAGTTGTGATCACTGCTGCTACGCTGCAAGCAATCATGGCCCTGCGGAGTGTTGAACATGGCAGACAGCGTCATCCGTGAACAGCTCGAGCGGCTCCTGCAGTTGATGGCCGACCAGCCGTTTGTGGTCCTGACCGGCGCCGGCATCAGTACGCCGTCGGGCATCCCGGATTACCGCGATAACCAAGGCGTGCGGCGCGGCCGGCAACCCATGATGTATCAGGAATTCCTCTCGGCCCCGGAGTCCCGGCGCCGCTATTGGGCACGGGCGATGCTCGGCTGGCCGCGAGTGCGCCAGGCCCGGCCAAACGCGGCCCACGAAGCCTTGGCCAGTCTGCAACGTTCGCAGCAGCTCAGCGCGCTGATCACCCAGAACGTCGACACCTTGCACGACCAGGCGGGAAGCCATGACGTGATCGAGCTTCATGGCAGCTTGCATCGGGTGCTGTGTCTGGATTGCGGAGAGCGCAGTGAACGGGATTCGATTCAGCGCTGGATGGAGGCGCAAAACCCCTATCTGACCGGCGTCGACGCGGTGCAGGCGCCGGACGGCGATACCTTGCTGGATGCGGCGTTTGAGGCGCGGTTTCAGGTCCCCCACTGCCCTCATTGCGCGGGCGAGCGGATGAAGCCGGATGTGGTGTTTTTTGGCGAGAACGTGGCGCAGGCCACAGCGGCCAAGGCAATGGCAGCGGTCGAAAAGGCGGCGGGACTGCTGGTGGTCGGGTCTTCGCTGATGGCGTATTCGGCGTTTCGGTTGTGCCGGGCGGTGGCGGATCAGGGCAAGCCATTGATTGCGATCAATCTGGGCAAGACTCGGGCGGACGATCTTCTCGATTTAAAGATAGAGGCATCGTGTGAACGGTTACTTCCATTACTGGCTCAACACCTTGGACACTGAAAAAAACCAATCCTTATAGGAGCGAGCTTGCTCGCGATGGTGTGTCAGTCGAAATCAATGTGGCTGACCCACCATCGCGAGCAAGCTCGCTCCTACAGGTGACAGCGTTCAGCGACGGGGTACGGCCAGAAAAGCGCGGATCTGCTTGACTGTCATGGACGGTGACTCCACCTTAATACAGGTCATTGATTGATGAGTTATATCTATCAATACACCTTAAAAATCAACTTAACAGATCAATACGCCGGCGAGACACTTCATTCCATACGGCTAGCCAGCCGCCCACAAACAATTAAAGAGGTGCATATGGCAGGTTTCGACAAGCGCGTGAGTTCTTACGAAGAAGCCCTGGCCGGTCTCGAAGACGGCATGACCGTGATCGCTGGCGGCTTCGGCCTGTGCGGGATTCCGGAAAACCTGATCGCCGAGATCAAGCGCAAAGGCACTCGCGACCTCACCGTGGTCTCCAACAACTGCGGTGTCGACGGCTTCGGTCTTGGCGTCCTGCTGGAAGACCGGCAGATCAGCAAAGTGGTGGCCTCCTACGTCGGCGAGAACAAGATGTTCGAAGAGCAACTGCTGAGCGGTGCAATCGAAGTGGTCCTGACCCCCCAAGGCACCCTGGCCGAGAAAATGCGCGCTGGCGGCGCGGGCATCCCGGCGTTCTTCACCGCCACCGGCGTCGGTACCCCGGTGGCCGATGGCAAGGAAGTCCGCGAATTCCATGGCCGCCAGTACCTGATGGAAGAATCCATCACCGGCGACTTCGCCATCGTCAAAGGCTGGAAAGCCGACCATTTCGGCAACGTCATCTACCGCCACACCGCGCAGAACTTCAACCCGCTGGCCGCCACGGCCGGCAAGATCACTGTGGTCGAAGTCGAAGAAATCGTCGAACCCGGCGAGCTGGACCCGGCGCAGATCCACACCCCTGGCATCTACGTCGACCGGGTCATTTGCGGCACGTTCGAAAAGCGCATCGAACAGCGCACCGTGCGTAAGTGATCCCCTGCCCCCGGACCGAATGAAGGAATAATATCAATGGCACTTTCCCGCGAACAAATGGCTCAACGCGTTGCCCGCGAAATGCAGGACGGCTTTTACGTGAACCTGGGCATCGGCATCCCGACCCTGGTCGCCAACTACATTCCCGAAGGCATGGAAGTCATGCTGCAATCGGAAAACGGCCTGCTCGGCATGGGCCCCTTTCCGACGGAAGAAACCATCGATGCCGACATGATCAACGCCGGCAAGCAAACGGTGACCGCGCGTATCGGCGCGTCGATCTTTTCCTCGGCCGAGTCCTTCGCGATGATTCGCGGTGGTCATGTCGACCTGACCGTGCTCGGTGCCTTTGAAGTCGACGTACAAGGCAACATCGCCTCGTGGATGATCCCCGGCAAGCTGGTCAAGGGTATGGGCGGCGCGATGGACCTGGTGGCCGGCGCAGACAACATCATCGTCATCATGACCCACGCCTCCAAGGACGGTGAGTCCAAGCTCCTGTCCCAGTGCAGCCTGCCGCTGACCGGCGCCGGGTGCATCAAACGCGTACTGACCGACCTGGCTTACCTGGAAATCGAAAATGGCGCATTTGTCCTCAAGGAACGCGCACCTGGCGTCAGCGTTGAGGAAATCGTCGCCAAAACCGCTGGTAAACTGATCGTCCCGGATCACGTCCCGGAAATGCAGTTCGCTGCTCAGTGAGGAATCATTCCATGCAAGAAGTCGTCATTGTCGCCGCTACCCGCACCGCCATCGGCAGTTTCCAGGGTTCCCTGGCCAGCGTTTCTGCCGTTGACCTCGGTGCTGCGGTGATTCGTCAGTTGCTGACACAAACCGGCCTGAACCCGGCCGAAGTCGATGAAGTGATCATGGGCCAGGTGTTGACCGCTGGCGCCGGACAGAACCCTGCCCGCCAGTCCGCGATCAAGGCCGGCCTGCCCTTCACCGTGCCCGCCATGACCCTGAACAAGGTCTGTGGTTCGGGTCTCAAAGCCCTGCATTTGGCGACCCAGGCCATTCGCTGTGGCGATGCCGAGGTGATCATTGCCGGCGGCCAGGAAAACATGAGCCTGTCCAACTACGTCATGCCCGGCGCTCGCACCGGTCTGCGCATGGGCAACGCGCCAATCGTCGACACCATGATCAGCGACGGTCTGTGGGATGCGTTCAACGATTACCACATGGGCATCACTGCCGAGAACCTGGCGGACAAGTACCACCTGACCCGCGAACAACAGGACGCCTTCGCCGCGGCCTCGCAGCAGAAAGCCACGGCCGCCATCGAAGCCGGGCGTTTTGCCGATGAGATCACGCCGATCCTGATTCCTCAGCGCAAGGGCGATCCGCTGTCCTTCGCCACGGATGAACAGCCCCGCGCAGGCACCACGGCCGAAGCGCTGGGCAAACTGAAACCGGCCTTCAAAAAGGACGGATCGGTGACCGCCGGTAACGCTTCGTCCCTGAATGACGGTGCCGCTGCCGTGATCCTGATGAGCGCCGACAAAGCCAAGGCCCTGGGCCTGCCGGTACTCGCGACAATTGCCGCTTACGCCAACGCCGGCGTCGACCCGGCGATCATGGGCATCGGTCCGGTGTCGGCCACTCGCCGTTGCCTGGACAAGGCCGGCTGGTCCATCGATCAACTGGACCTGATCGAAGCCAACGAAGCCTTCGCCGCGCAATCCCTGGCGGTGGCCAAGGACCTGGAATGGGACTTGAACAAGGTCAACGTCAACGGCGGCGCGATTGCCCTCGGCCACCCGATCGGTGCCTCGGGTTGCCGGGTGCTAGTGACCTTGCTGCATGAAATGATCAAGCGCGACGCCAAGAAAGGCCTCGCCACCTTGTGTATTGGTGGTGGTCAGGGCGTGGCTCTGGCGATCGAACGGGCGTAAATGCTTTTGTGGTGAGGGGGGCTTGCCCCCTCACCACATTGGATCTGCGCCGAGCGGCCCCCTGTAGGAGCGAGCTCGCTCGCGATGCACCTGAGAGCACCGCGGGGTATCAGGTTTTCACCGTTATCGTTAACGACCATCGTCGGAACGCCGCCCGGAGCAAGCTCGCTCCTACAGTTTACGATTTGTTTTTGTATACAAAATCAAACCATCCATAGCGCAATTCATTGCCCGCAATGCTAACGTTGCCACCTCACACAGGTCGGAGGTGCGTGCGTGCTGATGCTCAAACTGCTGGTAATTCCAGGATTTCTGCTCCTGATTTCCCTGGCCGGTAAACGCTGGGGGCCCAGTGTGGCTGGTTGGTTATCGGGATTGCCGGTGGTGGTCGGGCCGATTCTGTTTTTTCTCGCCATCGAACAAGGCCAGGCGTTCGCCGCTCAATCGGCGACGGCGGCGTTATCGGCCATGTTCGCGATGATTGCCTTCTGCGTGACCTACGCCCAGGTCGCACAACGCGCTGCGTGGCCGTCGGCGCTGACCTTTTCCTTGCTGGTTTGGGCCTCGGTGGCCGTGGTGCTGTCGATGATCCCGCCGTCCCTGACTTTTTCAGTGATCGCTGCCGCCAGCGCACTGTTGGCTGCGCCATATCTGTTTCCGCAGGTCAAGCCGCTCGTTTCAGGCCCGGCGCTGAAATCCGACAAACTGCTGCTGCGTATGATGGCCGGCGCCCTGCTCACCCTCGCCGTGACGGTGTTGGCCAGCACCGTCGGCGACCGCTGGAGTGGTCTGCTCGCGGTATTCCCGGTGCTGGGCAGCGTGATGGCGGTGTTTTCCCAACAAACCCGCGGCCCGGCCTTTACTGCAGCATTGCTACGCGCCACCGCCACCGGCATGTACTCGTTTGCGGCGTTTTGCCTGGTGCTGGCGCTGGCCCTGCCCGGCATGGGATTGCCCGCGTTCGTCCTCGGCGTTGCCGTGTCGGTGGCGATGCTTGGGGTGACTAAGCGTTTGCTGGCAAAACCCGTGAACGCCATTCCGACCGCCAGCGAGGCGGACGCTGGACGTACGGCGATCAAGCGCTAAGCTGCTTGAAGTCATCGGGCCAGGATCGTCGCCCGCTCATCGCGCTGAAGGAACAGACATGACTCAGCTCCCAAACGCCACTGCCGCCACGGCCGTCGGCGTGATTGCGATAGTGCTCTGGTCCTCCCTGGCCTTGCTGACCACTCTCACCGAAGGCATTCCGCCCTTTGAACTGCTGACATTTGGATTCGGCGTGGCGTTCGTCGCAAGCCTGTTGATACTGGGTCGACGCGGGATCGCCGGCTTCAGTAGCTGGCGACAACCCTGGGCCGTTTGGGCGACCGGCTTCGTCGGAATTTTCGTTTATCACGCGTTGTACTTCTTCGCGCTCAAAGCCGCCCCGGCGGCAGAAGCCAGCCTGATCAACTACCTGTGGCCGCTATTGCTGGTGCTGCTCTCGGCGTTATCGGCCGGGGAAAGCCTGCACAAGCGGCAAATGCTCGGCGCGCTGCTGGGCCTGGCGGGAACGGCGTTCATCATGCTCCAGCGAGTGCCCGATGCCGGCACCGTGATGCCCATCGCCGGTTATCTCGCCGCGTTCGGTTGTGCGCTTATCTGGGCGGTTTACTCGGTGTTCAATCGCCGGTTCAGTGAAGTGCCCAGCAGCATCATCGGCGGCATTTGCGGCTTGGTTGCCCTGGCGGGACTGGTGTGTCACCTGGCATTCGAAACCACAATACAACCCGATGCCAGTCAATGGGCCGCGATTATCGTCCTCGGCCTGGGACCGGTCGGGCTGGCGTTTTTCGCCTGGGACCACGCCACCAAGCGCGGAAGTCTGGCGACACTGGGGGCGCTTTCCTACCTGGCCCCGCTGATGTCGACATTGCTGCTGATCACGGTAGGGCGCAGCCATGCCAGTCCGATGTTGATCGTTCCCGCGCTGCTGATTATCGCCGGCGCAGTCATTGCCACCTCGCAACCCACTGCCAAACCCGTCACAACACCTTCGATCATTTCGAACGAGTAGGCCGAAAAGCTCGTGCGTCAATCGAACGGATTTCGCCCACCATCAGCCTCAGTTCCCCACCATTGATTGAGGCCTGACCCATGAAATTCTTTTTCCATCCTTCGCCAAACCCGATGAAAGTCGCCTTGTTGCTCGAAGAACTGCAAACGCCCTACGAACTGATCGGTGTCGATACCTTCAAGGGCGAGCAACACCTGCCGGACTTTTTGGCAATCAACCCGAACGCCAAGGTTCCGGCCCTGGTCGATGGCGACGCGACTGTTTTCGACTCCCAGGCGATCCTGCTGCACCTGGCGCAAAAACATCAGCGTTTCCTGCCGACCTCCACGGCGGGGCAAGCCGAGCTGCTGTCATGGCTGATGTTCATCGCCACGGGCCTGTCGCCGTTCTCAGGGCAAGCCGTGCACTTCCTGCATCACGCACCGGAAGACCTGCCGTATGCGAAAAACCGCTACCTCAAGGAAGTCGAACGCCACTATCGCGTGCTCGACCAGCGCCTGGCCGACCATCAGTACCTGGCTGGCAACACCTACAGCATCGCCGACATGGCATTGTGGGGCTGGGCCAATTACGCGCCGTACATCTTCGGTGAGAACGGCCTGGCGGCGTACCCGAACGTCAAGCGCCTGTTCGATGAAATCAGCGCCCGCCCGGCGGCCCGGCGTGCCCACGGCCTGAAAGAGAAACTGGTGCTCAAGGCTGAATTCGACGAAGAAACCCGGCGCAATCTGTTCCCGCAGAACCAGGCGTAGCGTTCGTTGTAGCAGCTGCCGAGCCTGCGAGGCTGCGTTCGGCGGCGCAGCCGTCGTAAACCTTACATGCAAGATTTTCCTGAAACTGCGCGAAGCATGAATTTACGACTGCTTCGCAGCCGAACGCAGCCTCGCAGGCTCGGCAGCTGCTACACCAAACGAAGTGTTCGGCGGCTGCTACAAATCGCATTCCATGGGATGATCGCCCCCACAGCGCGACCATCCCTGGAGAATTCGAATGTCAGTGTTCAGTAAGAAAGCCGTAGTTCTGTTGCTTATGGCCGCGGCCAGTCTGGCAACGTTGAATGCACAGGCTGCAAAGGCCACCTCCGGCGATTCGGCACAGAAAGTCTCGATGCTTGGCGGCAAGTTCACCTTCACCCTGCCCAAGGGTTTCATCGCCAGCCCGCTGAAATCCAGCCCCACCGGCGCGAGCGGCACCATGTACAGCAACGAGACCACCAAGACCGTGGTGATCGCCGCTGAGAACAACCTCCCCAAGGGCGTCAAGGTCAAGGACAACGACGGTGCGTTTCTCGACGACACCGTGGCCGAATTCGACACCTCACAACGTAGAGCCCTGCCGGATTACAACAAGTTGAGCGAAAAAAGCCTGACTCAAAAAGGCACCGGGCTGGGCATCCGACAGGTCGACGGCACGGCCAAGCAAGGCGGGGGCATGACCCTCAACTCGACGCTGATCGCGGCATCCGGCACTCGCATGGCCGTGGTTCAGGTTATCTCCCGTCCCGGCGATATGGCCGCCCACGAAACATTGATCAAACAGATCGTCAGCGGCCAATAAGGCTCAGGGATTGAGGCGCTGCAGCCAGGCGTTCAAATCCTGCATCTCGGCGTCACTGATGTTATGGCCCAGCCCCGGGTAGGCATGAAACTCAGGCTTGAGTGACAGGCTTTGCAGCACGCGGTCGGCGTCAGTGCCGTCGGTGTAAGGAAGGCGTTTGTCGGCGGTGCCATGACCGATGAAAATCGCCAGCGCCTGGCGTTTTTCATCCGGTTTGAGCCCCGACTTGAGCACCGGCAGGATCCGTCCGCTCAACGCGGCAATCCCACCTACCGCCTGGGGGTGACGCAAGCCAACCTCGTAGGACATGATCGCGCCCTGACTGAAGCCCACCAGGAAAACCTTGTTCGCCTCGGTGTGATATTTCTTCGCCGCCTGTGCGACAAAATCCAGCAGCAACTGGCCGCTGCTCTTCAGATCGTCGGTCTCACCGTTGTAGGCGCCTTCGCCCTTCTTGCGAAACCATTGGTAACTGCCCTCCTCCATCTCCATCGGTGCGCGCACCGACAGGAAGGTGTATTGCGCGGGTAATTCATCCTTGATGCCGAACAAGTCCTGCTCGTTACTGCCGTAACCGTGAAGGAAAATCACCAGGGGCTGATTGTGCGACTCAGGGTTGGCCTGTTCCAGGTAGTTGAGCGGCAGATCGGTTTGCAGCGGGGTTTGAGCGTGGACAGTGGCGGACGCCAACAGCGTCAGCAGAGCGAAAAACTTCAACATAAACCTTTCCTTCACAGTGCGCAGGATTCGGCGCAGAGCCTAACACTGTGAAGGCGGATGTCGAAAACGGCCTGGGTATCGTCGCCGTTTTTGAGGCCGCCTTCGCGAGCAAGCCCGCTCCCACAGGGGAATGCATTTCAAATGTGGGAGCGGGCTTGCTCGCGATGAGGCCCTTGAAAACAACGAAAATCTTCAATCGTTAATCAATTTCCCCACCCGAATCGGCTCGCGCCCCGCGACCTTCGCCTGCCACGTACCCGGCTGGGTATACCGCCCGCGATCAATCGCGAACAACACCCCACTGGTCCCGGCGCACACGGTCGTAACCCGGTCGTTCAACGGGTCGACCACTTCAAACAGAGGATCCCCCTTCTCCACCCACTCACCGGAGTCGCGCAAGAAACTGACCACCCCATGATGCGGCGCAAACAGGTATTGGGTGCCCTCGAACGGCATGCCTTCGCAGCACTCGCTCGGTGCCGCCGGCCAGGTGCCTTTGATGAAGCCTTGCTCGGCGAGGAATCCAAGAATCGCCTCGCAGTTGGCCTGGGCCTGCTCGACCCGAGTGTCGCCCATGCTGCCCAGCTCCAGCGTCGTCGCCAGGTTGGCCGGCGGAATCGCGGCTTCGGGGAACGCCCTTGCCAGACGCAACCATGGCGAAGAACAAGACTCGTCGAACGAACTGCCGCCAGAATCTTCACACAGCAACGCCACCCCGGCCTTCAAGCGCGCCGCCAGGGATTGCCATTGCGGCCAGTGTTGCGGCAACGCGTAAATATGAATCGCCGCGTCGAAATCGCAATGCAGATCCAAAGTGATGTCGGCGTCGCAAGCGTGGCGCAGCAGCAACCGGTGCATGGCTTCCAGCTGCGAAGCCGGCGCGGGCAAGCCATCGAGGACCTGGCCCATGGTCTGGCGAATCAGCGCAATGTTGGCGTCGGCGTCGGCGCCCAAGCGATCACCGATCAACTCGGCCACCGGTGCGCTGAGCTCGACGAACGAGCGGTTGAAGTTCTTGCCGCTGCCCAGTTCGAAGCGGCCCATGTGGCTGCCTTGCAGGTGCTGATCGAGGCCGATGGGGTTGGCCACCGGCACCAGCTCGATCACGCCTTGCAGCTGGCCCTGGCTTTCGAGTTCAGTCAGACGCTTCTTCAATTCCCAGGCCGTGCGCATGCCCGGCAATTCGTCGGCGTGCAGACTGGCCTGGATGTAGACCTTGCGAGTGCCAGCGCCATACCGAAAAACACTGAGTGTACGTTCGGTCCCCAGGTGGCTCCAGGGCAGTGGATGGTCGATGCGTTGCATGGGAACTCCTGTGAAATCTGTAGGAGCGAGCTTGCTCGCGAAGGACGTTAACGATAACGCGTTCTTCTAGAATAAACGCGTTGCCCTCAAGTCCTTCGCGAGCTCGCTCCTACAGAACGGCTTGATTACTCGCCGTAAACGTCAAACTTGAAGTACTTGTCCTGCACTTGTTTGTACTTACCGTTGGCGCGGATTTCATTGATAGCGGTATTGAATTGCTCAGCCAGGGCGGTATCACCCTTGCGCACGGCGATACCGGCGCCGCCACCGAAGTATTTCGGATCGTTATACTCGGGCCCTACGAACGCGAAACCTTTACCGGCGTCGGTTTTCAGGAAACCGTCGTCCAGGTTGACCGAGTCGGCCAGCAATGCGTCAACGCGGCCGGACACCATGTCCAGGTTCGCTTCCTGCTGGGAACCGTAACGCACCAGGATAATGCCGGCCGGTTGCAGCACTTCGGTGGCGAAGCGGTCGTGGGTACTGGCGCGCAGCACAGCGACTTTCTTGCCCTTGAGTTCGGTCAGCGGGTCTTTGACGTCGGTCCCTTCCTTCATCACGAAGCGTGCCGGGGTGTGGTAGTACTTGATGGTGAAGTCGACGTTCTTTTTACGGTCGTCGGTGATGGTCATGGACGACAGAATGGCGTCGATTTTCTTGACCTTCAGGGCCGGGATCAGGCCGTCGAACTCTTGTTCGACCCAGGTGCACTTCACTTTCATCTGTTCACACAGCGCATCACCGATGTCCACGTCGAAACCGGTGAGTTTGCCGTCAGGGGTTTTCATCGAGAATGGCGGGTAACCGGCTTCAATACCGATGCGGATCGGCTTGGCGTCTTCGGCCACGGAGGTCAGGGACAACATCGACAGTGCCAGGGCACCGAACATCACTAGCTTTTTCATTTATAACTCCCGTGTGCGGAGACTTTTATTGGCAGCTTTCGGTTGCTCTAGACCGAAGTGGCCGGCAGTCTAGAGTGGCTTCAGGAGGGTGAATTGTGTTTAAGCGACAAATATTTATAAAAAGGTGGCCGAGATGAAGGGCGCGATGCGAACGTTGAACCTGATCCAGCACCACCCCGCCGAGGGCCCCGGCGCCATTGCCGAATGGGCCGCGTTGCGAGGATTGACCCTGGACGTGTTTCGCGCCGACCTCGGCCAGTTGCCGCCCGTGAGTGCCGCGCCAGTGATTCTGCTGGGCGGACCTTACGAGTCCAACGCCGGGCCGGCGTGGCTGGAAACCGAACGCCAGTGGCTGGCGAACAGTCTGGAGGAAGGTGCGGCAGTCTTTGCCATTTGCCTGGGCGCGCAGTTACTGGCGCTGAGTCTGGGCGGGAGTGTGCGACGGATGGCACTCACCGAAACCGGCTGGACCTCGATTACGTTCGCCGATGGCCAGACGTTGAAGGTGCTGGAATGGCACGAAGACGCCATCGATCTCCCGCCGGACGCCCAACTGCTGGCCAGCAGTGATCGATGTGAGCAGCAGATGTATTGCGTCGGGCCGACGCGGGTGGGATTGCAGTTCCATCCGGAGTGGAATGCTGAATCGGTGGCGACGCTCAATGCGCATTTTGGAGAGGAGTCGCCGTTGCCACGGGAGCCGCAGGACAGCGCCGACTATGCCGCCGTTTTTGACTGGTTGCAGGCGACGCTGGATGGGTGGTGGGCGGCGGTCTGAACAGAGGTCAAAAGATCGCAGCCTCGTTTCACTCGGCAGCTCCTACAGGATTGAGTTTGCATAGGGTCACTGTAGGAGCTGTCGAGTGAAACGAGGCTGCGATCTTTCCTGCTACCTCAACATTCACAACCAATCACGGCGTTCACCGCTCTGGCCTCAGCACTCAACTCAAACCCTTCATCCAGCCACCCGGTCACCCCGCCAATCATCTCTTTGACCGGATACCCCAGCGCCGCCAGTTTCACGGCAGCCTTGTTCGCGCCGTTGCAGTGAGGCCCGGCGCAATAGACCACAAACAAGGTGGAGGTCGAATAAGCCGCCAAACCTTCAGCCGTCAGCAGTCGGCCTGGAAGGTTGATCGCGCCCGGCACATGGCCACGCTCGAACGCCAGCGGACCGCGCACGTCGACGAGGACAAAATCCACATCGCCGGACTGTTGGCTGCCATAAACGTCGGAACAGTCGGTTTCGAAAGTCAGACGGTTGCTGAAATGCATGAGGGCGATGGCCGATGGGGCGGCGGGAATGGCGCGGACCAGGCTGGTCATGGGCTGTACTCCAAAGTCTCGGGGGGTGGGGGAAGACTTTAACCGCCCAGCGCTTGACGCTACAGTGGCGCACAAGACACTCACCGGGAACTTTCCGCCAAATGCAGCCCAGCCCTGGATTGGTCGCGATTCTGGCCTACGACGGCCTCTGTACCTTCGAATTCGGCATCGCCGTGGAGATCTTCGGGCTGACCCGGCCGGAGTTCGACTTCCCGTGGTACGCGCATCGAATCGTCGCGGTGGACCCAGGCCCGATGCGTGCCATGGGCGGCATTCAAGTGTTGGCCGATGGCGGCATGGAACTGCTCGAAGACGCCCGGACCATCATCATTCCCGGCTGGCGCGACCGCAGCGCGCCAGTGCCTGAAGCGTTGCTCGTGGCCCTGCGCCAGGCCCACGCCCGGGGTGCGCGCTTGCTGTCGATCTGCTCCGGGGTGTTCGTGCTGGCGGCCACCGGTTTACTCGACGGTCACAGCGCCACCACGCACTGGCGCTATACCACTGAACTGGCCGCGCGTTTCCCGAACATTCGGGTGGACCCCGATGTGCTTTACGTCGACTCAGGTCAGCTGATCACTTCGGCCGGCAGCGCGGCCGGCATCGACGCCTGCTTGCACCTGGTGGCGCGAGACTTCGGAACCCAGGTGGCCAATTCGGTGGCGCGGCGTCTGGTGATGTCGCCGCAACGCACGGGCGGCCAGGCACAGTTCATTCCGACACCGGTCAGTCCTACGCCGCGCAGCGATCTTTCCCGCGTGATGCAGTGGGCACGCGAGTGCTTGCATGAACCGCTGGAGGTTCGCGACCTCGCCAGCGAAGCCGCCATGAGTGAGCGGACATTCCTGCGTCGTTTCACTGAGGCCAGCGGCCAGTCCCCCAAGACGTGGTTGCAACATGAGCGCCTGGGCCGGGCTCGCGAGTTGCTGGAAAGCACAAACCAGAATACCGACCAGATTGCCCAGCACTGCGGGTATCGCTCGGTCGACAGTTTTCGGGTGGCGTTTCGCAGCGTGGTCGGCGTACCACCGTCGGTGTATCGGGAACGGTTTGGGCGGGTGGTCAAGGCGATTTCTTGAGGTGCTCTTTCGGGCCCCTTCGCGAGCAGGCTCGCTCCCACATTTGATTTGTGTACACCGCAGATCAAATGTGGGAGCGAGCTTGCTCGCGATGGCGGTAGCTCAGACACACAATCCCTCAAGGCTTGCGCAACAGATAGGTATCCATGATCCAGCCATTGGCCAACCGGGCCGCCTTGCGCACCCGTTCGATCTCATCCGCCACGTCCTTGAGTTTGCCGCTGATCAGGATTTCATCCGGCGTCCCCAAGTAGGCGCCCCAGTAAATCTCTGTTTCCTGATCCACCACCTGATGATAGGAATCTTGCGCATCGAGCATCACCACCAGGCTGTCAGCATCGCTCACCTGCCCCGCCGCCAACCGGCGGCCGGTGGTGATCTCAATCGACTTGCCGATACGATTCAACGGCACCTTATGCTGCGCCGCCAATGCCTGAACACTGGTGATGCCGGGTATCACCTCGAATTCGAAATCACAGCGACCTGACGCCAAAATCGTCTGCAAGATCCGCACGGTACTGTCGTACAACGCCGGATCACCCCACACCAGAAAACCGCCGCACTGATCGTCGGTCATTTCTTCATTAATCAGCCGTTCGAAGGTCCGCTGCTTGGCAAGGTTGAGATCCTCGACACTGCTCTTGTAGTCCACATCGCCGCGCTCGCGCTCCGGGCTGTGGGCTTGCACAAAGCGGTAATCGCTCCCGGTGATGTAGCGCTCACAGATCTCGCGGCGCAGGTCGATAAGCGTGTCTTTGCTCTGGCCCTTGTCCATGAGAAAAAACACGTCGACGCGGTTCAGCGCCTTCACGGCCTGCATCGTGATGTAGTCGGGGTTGCCGGCACCGATGCCGATGACCAGAAGTTTTTTCATCAGTGCTGTCCCTCGAGGCTCGTGCCCGGCAGGCGCAACCGCCAGCAGCCGTTGAACCGCAATTCAATGGCCGACAGCGGCTCAACGTCAATCAGGTTAAACGCAACGCTTTGCAGCACCTGTGTCAGGGCTGCGCGAATGACAAACGGATGGGTGATGGCAACGATGTGTCCCGGAGTGGCCTCCAGGGTCGTCAGCCACGCGGCCACTCGCTGCCCGAGTTGCGTCACCGACTCACCCCCATGGGGCGCCGAATGCGGATCGTCGAGCCACGCCTGCAACGATTCGGGTTCGGACTTTTGCAGGTCGTCGATTCGTGCGCCTTTCCAGCGTCCGAAATCGCAATCCCGCAACGCCGTGACAAGCTCCACATCGCTGCCAAACAACTCGGCCGTTTGCCGCGTGCGCAGTTCAGGGCCGCTGAGTAGGCGCGGGGGCTTCTTGAACTGAGCGGCACGCGCGCCCCGCGCTGATTGCCAATCCATCTCCACGGGCTCATCCGTAGGAAAACACGCCAATTTCTGTGCGACGGTTCGGGCGTGGCACAGCAGGGTCAAACGGGTCGCCTGCACGAACTTTCACTCTGTCAATGGGAATGGAAAACGGCGTCGCGCCGCCAATGCTCGTGCAATTGTGCCGTAAGAAACGCTAATGGGGGCGTTTCGTTTCAGTCAGCGGCAGTGGGTCCAAGGTGTTTTTTCGTCTTTTTCCGACACGCCTTTAGGTGATGACCTACAAGAGCAATCGACATCCCTGTAACCCCGGTCACACAGGCTTTCCGCCCTACTTTTGGGCTCTGAAAAAACCCAGAAAATTAAACTAGACAGCGAGCCGGCGTTAAATAAATACTGCTTTCACGGACTACCCAACCAAACGATTCCATCCAGCAGGAGCCCGGATGCCCACTCTCAGCGATATGCATCACCGTCCCTCCTCCTCCCGTTACTCAGTTTCGCCCGGCGTTCAGTACCCCGACAGACCGGGCTCCAGAACGGCACTGCCCGCCCCGTCCGATGGCTGACAAGAAAAAGAGCGGCGTCTGACAAAATTTCAGGCATCCGCCGATTTACCGCATGGAAACCGACAGTGATAGTCAGGTTCGGTGTTAACCGCCGAACCCTTTGATACAGGAGTGCGTCCATGCTGGTCTTACGTCCAGTCGAGATTACCGACCTGCCTCAGTTGCAGCGACTTGCCCGGGAAAGCCTGGTGGGGGTCACGTCCTTGCCGGACGACAGCGATCGCTTGCGTGAGAGGATTCTCGACTCCTGCGACTCTTTCGAACAAAACGTCCAGGGTCACGGCCCGGAGAATTATTTCTTCGTGCTTGAAGATCTGTCGACCGAACGCTTGGTTGGCTGCTCGGAAATTCTCGCCACCGCCGGATTCAGCGAGCCGTTCTACAGTTTGCGCAACCGGCCTTTCACCAGCGCCTCGCGGGAACTGCACATCGAACATGGCGTGCCGGCACTGTCGTTGTGTCATGACCTCAGCGGCCACACGTTGCTGCGGGGTTTTCACATCGATGCGGCACTGGCGCGGACACCATATTCCGAGCTGCTGTCACGGGCGCGACTGATGTTCATTGCCGCTCACTCGCAACGCTTTGCCGAAGCGGTGATCACCGAGATCGTGGGCTTCAGCAGCGATGACGATCGGTCGCCGTTCTGGGATGCCGTGGGCAAGCATTTCTTTGATTTGCCCTATGCCGAGGCCGAGCGGCTCTGCGGCCTGGAAAGCCGCATGTTCCTCGCCGAACTGATGCCGCAATACCCGATCTATGTGCCGATGTTGCCCCAGGCCGCACAGGACTGTATCGGCCGGATTCATCCCGATGGCCAGGATGCCTTCGATATCCTCGAACGCGAAGGGTTCGAAACCAACAGCTACATCGACTTGTTCGACGGGGGGCCGACGCTCTATGCGCGTCTCTCCGGCATTCGCTCCATCGCCCAAAGTCAGACCGGCACGGCGAAGCCGGTTTCGTCCATCGATGCCCGAGGCAGGTACCTGGTGAGCAACGATTCGCTACAGGACTATCGTGCGATCGTCGCTGAACTGGACTACAACACCGGGCAACCTGTGGCCTTGAATAGAGAGATGTGCGCAGCGCTGAGGGTCGCCGCCGGCAGCCCGGTCCGGTTGATCGCCCTGTGATCTTCGCCTGGCCCCATCTCCAACGACAGCGACCGAGCCCGCGCAAAGAAGGAGCTGCATCATGATTGTCCGTCCGGTTCACGTCACCGACTTGCCCGCCTTGCTCGCGCTGGTGCGACAGGCCGGCCCCGGGCTCACCACCTTGCCAGCTAACGAAGACCGTCTGGCTCATCGAGTGCGCTGGGCGCAACGGACCTTTGCCGAACAGGTTGAGCGTGCCGATGCCGATTACCTGTTCGTGCTCGAAGACGACGATCAGCAAGTCGTGGGCGTCAGTGCCATGGCGGGGGCCGTGGGCCTGCGCGAGCCCTGGTACAACTACCGGGTCGGTCTCACGGTCAATTCTTCACCGGACCTGGGCATCCAGCGCCAGATCCCGACATTGTTCCTGAACAATGAAATGACCGGGCAATCGGAACTCTGTTCGCTGTTCCTGCGCCCCGATCAACGCCAGGGCACTAGCGGTCGATTGTTATCGTTGGCGCGCTTGTTGTTTGTGGCCGAGTTCCCGCACCTGTTTGGCGACAAACTGATTGCCGAGTTACGCGGCAGTGCCGACGAACAAGGTTGTTCGCCGTTCTGGGACAGCCTGGGTCGGCACTTCTTCAAGATGGATTTCAGTCATGCCGATCACTTGTCCGGCTTGGGCAGCAAAACGTTCATCGCCGAACTGATGCCGCGCCAACCACTCTACACCTGTCTGCTCACCGAGCAGGCCCAGGCCGTTATCGGCAAGCCACATCCGAACACCGAGCCGGCCCTGAAAATCCTCACCGCCGAAGGTTTTGCCCACCAGGGTTACATCGACATCTTCGACGCCGGCCCGGTCATCGAAGCCCCGGTGTCGAACGTACGCACCGTGCGCGACAGCCAAACGCTGGTGCTGGCCATCGGCACACCGGACGACCAGGCCCCGGTTTGGCTGATCCACAATCGTCGTCTGGAAAACAGCCGCATCACCGCTGCCCCGGCGCGACTGGCGGGCAACAGCCTGATCGTCGACCGCCTCACCGCCAAGCGCCTGCAATTGCAACCCGGCAACTCGGTACGCGCCGTGCCACTGTTCAGTCAACTGTGGCAGGCCGTGGCGGCGTGATCGACAGGGGGCCATCCGCCGCTGCAAATTCGTCATCATCTTCCCCCCGTCCGCGTGATAGCCTTTTATTCCTTCGGCGTTGACACTTTTGCTCAAGCCTTTCCATTCCAATTGCAGTGGTGGAACTTGTATGTCCAGGCTTTCCCATCAAGATTTACGCCGTAATTTTCGCGAACTGTTCGCTTCCAACACCTGCTATCACACCGCATCGGTCTTCGACCCAATGTCGGCCCGCATTGCCGCCGACCTGGGGTTTGAAGTCGGCATCCTGGGCGGTTCGGTCGCGTCGCTGCAAGTATTGGGCGCCCCTGACTTCGCCTTGATCACCCTCAGCGAATTCGCCGAGCAGGCCACCCGCATCGGTCGTGTCGCCCAACTGCCGGTCATCGCCGACGCTGACCACGGCTATGGCAACGCACTCAACGTCATGCGCACCATCGTCGAACTCGAACGCGCCGGCGTCGCCGCCCTGACCATCGAAGACACCTTGCTGCCGGCACAATTCGGCCGCAAATCCACCGACCTTATCGGGGTGGCGGAAGGGGTTGGCAAAATTCGTGCGGCACTGGAAGCCCGGTGCGACTCGGAAATGGCGATCATTGCCCGCACCAACGCCGGCATCCTGCCGATTCAGGAAATCATCAGCCGCACCCAGCACTATCAAAACGCTGGAGCGGACGGGATTTGCATGGTCGGTATTCAGGATTTCGACCAACTGGAAAAAATCGCCGAGCACCTGAGCGTGCCACTGATGCTGGTCACCTACGGCAATCCGGCGCTACGCGACGACAAACGCCTGGCCGAACTGGGTGTACGCGTCACCATCGACGGCCATGGCGCGTACTTCGCCGCGATCAAAGCGACGTACGACAGCCTGCGCGAGCAACGGCAGTTCTTTACCCAGGCATCGGATTTAAGCGCAACTGAATTGACTCATACCTATACGCAGCCGGAGGAATACATCCGCTGGGCGGAAGAGTTTATGAGCGTCAAGGAGTAACCGCAAAAATCAAAAGATCGCAGCCTGCGGCAGCTCCTACATTGGAATGGGATACACCCTGTAGGAGCTGCCGCAGGCTGCGATCTTTTGATTGTGATTCCCCTAAACCGCCCTGCGTCCCCACCCAAAGCGACGGAACGATCTGTGTTCACACCGAATCAAGCACCTCATGCTGAGAACAGCAGCAGATGACGCGGTTACGGCCAGTGGTCTTGGCTTCATACAGCGCCTGGTCGGCGTCGTTGAGCCACAGGGTCGCGTCGGTGTGGGCCGGGCTGAAGGCGGCCAGGCCGATGCTCAGGCTGACGTTCAGCGCCGGGCTCTGCTCGTAGCCCAGGGTGGCGAAGCGATCGCGCAGGGCATCCATGGCGGCGGCAGCGCTCGCCAGCGGCAGGTTCGGGAGAATCACGCAAAATTCATCGCCGCCGTAACGCCCGGCGACATCGGTCGCTCGCAGGTTTTGTTTGAGCATTTTGCTCAGCTGACGCAACACGGTGTCACCGGCGACATGGCCATAGGTGTCGTTGATGGCTTTGAAATGGTCAATGTCGATCAGCGCAATCGCCCCGCCCCGCTGCTGGCGCTGGCAACGCTGGAACTCGACTTCCAGCTGATCCTTCCAGGCGCCATGATTAAGCAGGCTGGTGAGGCTGTCGGTACGACTCAGGGCCAGTAATTCACGTTTTTGTCGACCGAGGGCGTGGGCCTGACGGAAACAGATCCAGCCCAGCGCCAGCGGATACAGACACATCAAGGGTAAACAGGCGTACAACTGCAACTGACTGGTTTCAGGGATGAAGGCCAGCCTGAACATCAGAAACCCGACGCCGACGCCCATCATCTGCGCGACGCTGCCCACCAGCAGAAAACGCAAGCCACCAATGGCCACGTTGTTCATCGCCATCATCGAAATAGTGGTAGCGCTGGGCAGCGGATTGAATTGCATGGCGGCGACCCAGAAGCCACCCAAAAAGGCGTCCACCAGCAGATTGCGGTGCTCAGCGTGATAGGGAGCCTTGGAACGACGTGCCCATTGATAAGCCAGATGCGGCCAAAGCAGCCCGTTGAACAGCATTAGTCCCCAGACCCACGGCGCCGGGTTCAGCGGGTACATCGCCACGCTCACACACAACAACCCCAGCGACAAACCGAGGGTTCGCGACGTGTAGAGTCTCCTGGCCAATGAAAATCCTTTTACTCCCGCTTTTCCCATAGAGGCCTCTGCGCCACTGAACGGAACCTGATAAAACCGGGTTGCCTGTGTGCTCGAAGTCTATCAGGGCAAGATTAAATAGCCATCACCGGTTGGCAGTCTGAATACCGTGGCATAGCCATGAGGCGCGAACGCAATGATTGGCTATACATGAAGGAAGGGGTCGAACAATAACGAAAGAAAGGAGGCCCATGCATAATGCCGATCAGAAGCCGTAATGCGATCTGTAGCAGCTGGCGAAGCCTGCGTTCGGCGGCGAAGCCGTCGTGAAATCAGCCGACGCGGTGCATCAGAAACATCTCGTACACAGGTTTCACGACGGCTTCGCCGCCGAACGCAGGCTTCGCCAGCTGCTACAGGAAGCGTTTCGCCTGAGATTTTTTAACTGACAGGCATTAGGCCCATGCAGACCTTTGAAGTGTTGATTATTGGCAGCGGTTTTGGCGGCCAGTGCGCGGCAATCAATTTGCTCAAGGCGGGCATCGACGATTTTCGCCTGCTTGAGCGGCGGGACTTTTTCGGTGGCACCTGGTGCCAGAACACCTACCCCGGCGCGGCCGTCGATGTGCCCTCGCCGCTCTATTCGCTGTCCTTCGCGCCCTACCGCTGGACGCAGATGTTCGCCGAACAGGCCGAACTGCACCGCTACACCCAGCACGTTGTAGAGCACTTTGGCTTGCGCGACAAAGTGGAACTGGAGGCGAATGTCGAGCGCATCGAATGGGACGATAAAGGCCAATGCTGGGCCGTGCACACCGCTGGCAAAGGCACGTTTTACGCGCAGTTTCTGATCAACGCCACTGGGCCGCTGAGCCAACCCGTGATCCCATGCTTCGAGGGCCAGGAACGGTTTCAGGGCACGACTTTTCACACCAATAGTTGGGATCATGCCTACGACTATCGGCACAAACGTGTCGCGATTGTCGGCAGCGGTGCCAGCGCGGCCCAGGTCATTCCGGCGATTGCCCCGGACGTCGAGCATCTGCATGTGTTCCAGCGCACGGCCCACTGGGTGTTGCCCCGGGCCGACCGGACATTCGGTCGGTTCCAGCGCTGGTTGTTGGGACTCAAACCGGCCTACAAGCTGCTGCGCTGGATGATCTATTGGCAATTCGAAACCCGGGTCATTGCCTTCAAGTACTCGAAACCGGCGATACACATGGTCCAGCAACACGCCCTGCGCTTCCTCAAGCGGCAAGTGCCCGACCCTGAACTGCGCCGAAAATTGACACCGGATTTCACCATTGGCTGCAAACGGGTGATTATTTCGAGCACCTTGTACCCGGCGCTGGGACGTTCCAATGTCACCCTGCACAGCCGCGAACAAGGGATCGCGGCCATCGACGAAAGCGGAATTGTCACCCTGGACGGCCAGCACATCGACGTCGATCTGATTGTCTGGTCTACCGGTTACGACGCCACCGACGGGGTGATTTCCTACCCGGTCAGCGGAAAAAACGGCATACAACTCAGAGACTTCTGGGCCCAGTACCCACGTGCCTATCTCGGTACAAGCCTGCCGGATTTTCCCAACCTGTTCATCGTCACCGGTCCAAACACCGGCATCGGCCACACGTCGGCGCTGTTTATCATCGAGTCCCAGATGAATTACATCCTCGACTGCATTCGCACGTTGAAAGAACACGGCTTGCGCAGTATCGAAGTGCGCCCCGAGGCAGAACGTACCTACACTGAAATGATTCACCGAGAAATGGAACGCACGGTGTGGAAGTCCGGGGGCTGCCACAGTTGGTATCAAAGCAAGAGCGGTCATGTGATCGCCATGTTTCCGGGGTTCAGTTTCAGTTATCACCGGTTGACCCGGACACTGAAGCCCGGCGACCACATTCTGTCCTGATCTCGTAAAAGGAAGACGCCTGATGCTTGTGTTGGTTGTCGTAATCGCGGTTTTCGTGGCCTGGAGCTGGTTGAGTTACCCGGCGATCGGGTACTGGCTCTATGACGTGAGTATGGCCGTGGAAGCCAAGTTGTTTGGGCTGCACAAAATCGTCGTGCCGATCACCGAAATGACCGTCTCGACCTGGCAAGGCGGCCCGTACGAAGCGTCCAGCAGCGTGCTGATGCTCCATGGGTACAGCGCCGACAAGAACATCTGGCTGCGCTTTGCCCGGCACTTTGTCGGCCAATATCGAGTGATCATTCCTGACATTGCCGGCCATGGCGAAACCGGCTTCAAGGCGGGCGGTGGCTATGACATTCCCTTACAGGCCAAGCGAATGATCCAGTTGCTCGACGTCTGCGGCGTCGAGAAAGTCCATGTCATCGGCAACTCCATGGGCGGCTACATCGCGGCGTGGCTGGCCGCGACTTACCCGGACCGGATTGCTTCCGTAGCACTGTTCGACCCGGCCGGCGTCACCGCCCCCGAGATCAGCGACATGGAACGGCATTTGGCCAACGGCCATAACCCGTTCCTGATCCACTCAAGGGAGGAATTCCGGCGTTTCTACGCCATGACCATGGCCGAGCCGCCGTGGGTGCCGGGGGTGGTGCTGGACGCCATCGCCCTGCGCTATCAACAGCAGCGCGAAGAGCTGGAAGAAATTTTCAAGGATCTTCGCGCCAGTCCGCCGATGGAGCCGAAACTTCCCGATATCAGGGCCCCGGCACTGTTGCTGTGGGGTCGCAAGGATCGCTTGATCGATGTCAGCAGCGTGGCCATCTGGAGCAAGGGCATCGCCGATCTTCGTGTGGAAGTCTGGGACCACATCGGCCACATGCCGATGGTGGAACTGCCGACCAGTACGGCGCGCTTGTATCGGGAATTTTTGGCGTCGCAACGTTCCCAACTCCCCGTGTAACAGCTGCCAAGCCTGCTGTAGGAGCGAGCTTGCTCGCGAAGGTCGTTAACGGTAACGCGTAAACCGGATGTCCAGCGGCGCTCTTGGGATTTTCGCGAGCAAGCTCGCTCCTACAGGGGACTAAGCAGTCCTTGGCAGAATGAAGTCCGTCAGAAACTTCGTTTGTCGGCGTCGCTGAAGGCTGCGATCTTTTCTCACATCCTCCATGTCACCGCGCCAGGAATTTTTTTCATGAGCCATCCGAATTTCATCAGCCCCGACCTGATCCGCCAACGCTTCTCCAAAGCGATGTCCGACATGTACCGCGAAGAAGTGCCGCTGTACGGCGCGCTGATGGAACTGGTGGAACAGACCAACCGCCACGTACTGGAAAGCGATCCACAGATCGCCCGGCAGTTGAACAGCACCGGCGAAATCCAGCGCCTGGACCTCGAGCGCCATGGCGCGATCCGCGTTGGCACCGCCGCTGAACTGGCAACCCTGGCCCGGTTATTCGCGGTGATGGGCATGCAACCGGTGGGTTATTACGACCTGACCCCAGCGGGCGTGCCGGTGCATTCCACCGCGTTCCGTGCCGTGCATGAAGCGTCGTTGCAAGTCAGCCCGTTCCGGGTATTCACCTCTCTGCTGCGCCTGGAACTGATCGAAGACCTGGAACTGCGAGCGTTCGCCCAGTCGGTTCTGGATAAACGTTCGATTTTCACGCCGGCGGCGCTAACGCTCATCGATCGCGCCGAAACCGAAGGCGGGCTCACCGAAGAGGAGGCCCGGGACTTCGTCGAGCAAGCCCTGGAAACCTTCCGCTGGCACCACAGTGCTACCGTCACTGCCGAGCAATACCAAAAACTCAGCGCTCAGCATCGACTGATCGCCGACGTCGTGGCGTTCAAAGGCCCGCACATCAACCACCTGACACCGCGGACCCTGGACATCGATATCGTACAGGCGCAAATGCCTGCCCACGGCATTACCCCCAAAGCCGTGATCGAAGGCCCACCCCGCCGCCAGTGCCCGATCCTGCTGCGCCAGACCAGTTTCAAGGCCTTGGACGAACCTGTCGCCTTCACCGACCAAGCCGAATCTCACGGTAGCCATAGCGCCCGCTTTGGCGAAATCGAGCAACGGGGCGCCGCACTCACTCCAAAGGGCCGGGCACTTTACGACCGTTTGCTCAACGCTGCCCGGGACGCGCTCCAGGATTTTCCCAATGAAGCCAATGCCGCGCGCTATAACGCTTTGATGGCGCAACACTTTGACGAATTTCCTGACACCTACGAAGGCATGCGCCGACAGGAACTGGCGTATTTTCGCTACTTCGTCACGGAAAAAGGCCTGGCAGCGGATGCGCTGAAAACCGCGTCGCTGGAAGCGTTGATCAGCGACGGGTATTTGCGGGTTGAACCACTGGTGTATGAAGACTTCCTGCCAGTCAGCGCGGCGGGGATTTTTCAGTCGAATCTGGGGGATGCCGCGCAAACCCACTATGGGGTGCATTCGAACCAGCAGGCATTCGAGAAGGCGCTGGGTCGGTCGACCATTGACGAGTTGGGGTTGTATGCAGAAACCCAGCGGCGTTCGATCGCGGAATGCTATGCCGCTCTGGGCCTCTCCATCTGAGGCGTGACGAGAACGTGTAGCAGCTGGCGCAGCCTGCGTTCGGTTGTGTGTAGGAGCGAGCTTGCTCGCGATGGTCGTTCAGCCACAGAAAATGTGTCGGATGTTCCATCTTCGCGAGCAAGCTCGCTCCTACACACAACCGAACGCAGGCTGCGCCAGCCGCTACAACCCGGTAGGAGCTGCCGGAGGCTGCGATCTTTTGATCCTATTTCAACTTCGCCAACAACGCCTCGGCAGCCGCCTGCGAAGACGCCGGATTCTGCCCGGTCAGCAACAAACCATCAGTAACCACATAGCTCGCCCAGTCATTGCCCTTGGAGTAGATCCCGCCCTTCTCCTTGAGCATGTCTTCAACCAGAAACGGCACGACCTTGGTCAATTGCACGGCTTCTTCTTCGCTATTGGTGAACCCCGTAACGCGCTTGCCTTTGACCAATGGCTGACCGTCCGGGCCTTTGACATGACGCAACACGCCCGGTGCATGGCAGACCGCCGCGACCGGTTTGCTGGCCTTGTAAAACGCCTCGATCAGCCCGATCGAATTCTTGTCTTCGGCCAAATCCCACAGCGGGCCATGGCCACCCGGATAGAAAACCGCGTCGTAGTCTTCCGCTCTCGCGCTGCTCAACAGGGCGGTAGAAGCCAATGCGGATTGAGCGGCGGCGTCTTTGCGAAAGCGATCAGTGGCCGCGGTTTGCGCGCCCGGTTCGTCACTTTTCGGGTCCAGCGGTGGCTGGCCGCCCTTCGGTGAAACCAGGGTCAGCTGAGCGCCGGCATCTTTGAAGGCGAAATACGGTGCGGCAAACTCTTCCAGCCAGAAACCGGTTTTCTTACCCGTGTTACCCAATTGATCGTGGGACGTTAGAACCATAAGGATTTTCATGTCGTTCTCACTTCAGTTCAGGGTTTTTCGGAGACTTCACAGCGTGTCATGGTTTTTTATGGACTGCTCGACCCGTCCATTCGTTGCACTGGATGCCAAGCGCCCATGAGCGGTGGCGCAAAGCCTTAATGCGCAAGACGTTGCACTCCTATCCTTCAGAAACATCCTACTCGGACGCTAATCGTCCCGCCTGTCAGTCCCTCCAGCCGAGCGCGCACGAAGTTGCACAATGCTTCGAAAGTTCCTGCGCAAATTTCCAGGTGATCGTCACCCTGATACTTTTCGGCGGTTAGAAAAAAGTCTCAACTGACTGATTTATATAGCTCCCCATGCTTATGGCACGGACCTTGAAAACAGCCAGGCGCTCACCGGGCAATATCGCCTAGCGGGCACCCTCACGTATCAAGCAAGGAGAGCATCCATGGCTACACCCGCGTATATGTCCGTCACTGGCGAGAAACAAGGTCTGATCACTGCCGGCGCCTTCACCGCCGACTCCGTTGGCAACAGCTACCAGGAAGGTCACGAAGACCAGGTCATGGTTCAGGGTTTCAGCCACCAAGTGATCATCCCGCGTGACCCGCAGTCCGGCCAGCCTACGGGTCCGCGCATTCACAAACCTGTCGTGATCACCAAGGTGTTCGACAAGGCGTCCCCACTGCTGCTGGCGGCCCTGACGTCGGGCGAGCGCATGTCCACTGTCGTCATCGAGTGGTACCGCACCTCGGCTCAAGGCACCCAGGAACACTACTACACCACCCAACTTGAAGACGCGATCATCGTCGACATCAAGGACTACATGCATAACTGCCAAGATCCGGCGAACTCGCACTTCACCCATCTGGAAGACGTGCACTTCACCTACCGCAAAATCACCTGGACCCACGAAGTCTGCGGTACATCGGGTTCCGATGACTGGCGTTCGCCGGTCGCTGGCTAAGTCTGGTCGTTCGATTCAAGCATCGGCCAGTTCTGCTGGTCGATGTAGTTTATTTAGGCCCCTCCAGAACTTTCGCGTCCGAGCCGGCGTGGAACGCATAGATAAAACTACTGGGGGAGCCGCTTGGCGACACGTTGGATATACATTGTCAGACATTCAACTTATGCCCACAGGTATTGCTGCAAGTACGTATCGCACTTCGGGGAGGTGTCCGCCCAGTGTAATGGCCTGGCAATCCATGCACCGGTAAAGAGCCCTGACACTGGGCGAACGGGGGACATTTTAATAGAAGTTGGCCGATATGTCCGTGGGGACACATATGAATTTATCGACACAATGTTTAACAAATGTCGGTTGAAATATCATTTCTGAAAACTTCTCAACCTAACCAATTCGACTGTTAAAACCGATCATTCTTATACAAGAAACTGTACAAGAACGATCAGCACGTAGAGTTAATGCTGACTGGTCACCTTCAGGATGTCGGTATAGGTCACCACAACACTCTGTCCTATTTTCAAGTCTTTCAGTTTCTTCTGCACTTCCGGTCTTTTGACATCGACGGTTTTTGAATGACCGGCCGGGCCTTCGAAGGTCACCTGATTTTTCTTCAGATCGATGTGGGTGATCTTCAGTTGGACCTGCACCTGACGGTAGGCTTCGCCGCCCGGGTTTTTGCTGCCTGGGGCCGCACGAACTTCGCCGGTGCGCTCGACGGTGCCTGGCAAGCCTTTGTCGATATCGGTGTCGAGGTAGGTGGCGATGGAGCGGGTAACTGCGACGTCAACTTTATCGCCGACTTTCAGATTGCTGAGGTTTTTGGCCTTGTCGGTCAGTTGTACATGAACCTGACGACCTTCCGGCCCTTCAAGCACGACTTGATGCTGGGCGGCATCGACCGAAACGACTTTGGTGGTGATCTGATCCTCTTCCACGGCCGCAGACAACGGGATATCCGCAGCCATGGCGCTGAAACTGGCGGCGGACAGCAAGGTGGCGAGGGTGATGGCTTTAGTCAGTGCATGAAGTTTCATAAACGGTACATTCCCTGTGGATTAGAGGCAACAAACAGCACTGAGCCGCAGCCCAGAGTCGTCTGTGCCCATCAGCATAGACGCTGATCAGGGAGTGTTCGCAGTTTCTTGCGTGATCGATTCGCCGCAGGACGGCGCTCAAGCGTCAGGGTCGTCGACCTCCTGTGCGACGTTCACGGCGGGCGAATCCTTATGCGATTGCTCGGCCTTGGCCTTCAGGGCCTGCCACTGTTCGAGGTCGATGGCACCCTGCCCCAACAAATCGTCGGCCACTCGCAACAGTTCGGCGTAATGAACATCGGGGGATTGCTGCCAATAGGCCCTGTCTTCGAACAGGCGCTGCCAGGACGCAAGGTCGGGTGGTTTGAGGTCGTCACTCATGGCGGGCTCCTGTGGGGGCGTTCGTACGGTAGAGAGTTGGGCGGCGTTCGGAGTTCCTGTTGATTGGACATCAAAGATTAAGAGCAAGATCAACAGATCGCAGGCTTCGCCAACTCCTACATGGACCGCGATCTTTTGATCTTAATACCCGGTCATTTCCAGATAGCCTTGCCCCGCGTGACTCCCGCTCAAGCGCACGGGGCCTTCCCAGTAAGGAATGCGCAAATCCATCCAGGCATTGGGGTTGAGGGCATCCAGGGTGATGTCGAGGTGCTTGCCCGGGATTTTGATCGACCAGCGCACGGGCATCGAACGCCCCGCGACGTTCGCGGTGTCTTGCGGCGTGAGGCTGATGTCGTCTGCGTGCAGCAACTGAGTCTGGCCCTGCGCGCCGATCCAGGTGCCGGTGAGGTAAGGCTCACCGGTTTTTTGCCGCATGCGATAGAGCATGACCTGCTCGCCGCTATCCAGGTGCAGGGAAAACCAGTCCCAACCGGTCTGGTTGGCGGTCAGTGGCTGGCTGCTCCACTCGCGGTCGAGCCACGCCGGCCCGCTGACCGAATACGCCTTGCCATCGATTTCCAGTGTACCGCTGGCCTGAAAAAACGGCTGGCTATAGTAGTACGATGCCTGCCCCTGTTCGGATTTCTGACTGAAACCGTTGTCGCCCTGCAGCACCAGTGGACGCGTGGAGATCAGGCGCAGGTGGTAGCTGAACCCTTTGTCGCGGGCACTGAGTTGAAGCTCGGTCAAAGGATCGGTCGCCTGGCTACTGAGCCGCCAATCGTCGATCCATGCATTGAACGGTTGCGCGCTCACCCCGGCCTGACCGACGCCGCCCCGGGCATAGCGTTCGGCGGCGTGGTGCACCGTCGCCGATGTCACGGCCGCGTGGCCCAGCCAGATTGTCTGATTACCCCAACCAGTGACCTCGGGTGCCGCTTTCAATGCGCTGCGAAACAACGTCCATTGCATGCCGAACTCATGGCCCTGATCGTCCTTGAGGTTGGCGGTGACGTACCACCATTCGATGCGAAAACCGTTGTGCGGTCCGTGATCCGCCGGAAAGCTGAACACCCGACCGGGCACCACTTCGGTAAAGGCAGCGGCTTGACCGCCGAGACCGGCGAAACCTTTATCGACAGGCGCCGAATTGTCGCACCCGCCCAACAACGCCAAGCATAAAAAACCGACCTTAATCCTCATGCGCAAACGTCCTCAACAGATCGGCCGGTTGCGTGCGATACAGCGTGTAAAGCGGCCACGCCGAGGCCAGCAATGTCGCGAGCAACGCCAGCCCCATCAACTGCAACAGCTGCACCGGGAACACTCGCAACGGCAGTCTCCAGCCAAACGCCTGAACGTTGATTACCGCGTCCAGGCACCAGGCCAGCGCGATGCCCAAAGGTAACGCGAGCACCAGCGTCAACACGGCCAGTAACCAGGTTTGCCCGAGGTTGAGCAGCATCAATTGCCGGCGTGTCACGCCCAATGCCCACAACGGCGCCAGTTGCCCGAGGCGACTCTGGCTTTGGGTCAGCAGGCTGATGAACAACGCCACTCCCGCCACGCACAGGGTCAGGCTGTTCAACGCGGCGGTGGCGGCGAAGGTACGCTCGAACACTTGGGTGGACCAGCCTTTGAGCCGGGCTTGATCGACAATGCGGCTGTCATCCAGCGCAAAGCGTGCCTGCAGCGCGGTGAGGAAAGCCGGGATCGATGCCGGGTCGATGCGCAGATTGAAACGGCTCGGTGTCAGCTGCGGCCAACCGCGCAGCAGGTGATTGATGTTGACCAGGAGGTGGCCCTTGGGATTGCCGTAGTCGGCGTAGATTCCGACAATCCGCGGCGACCACGCACCGTTCGGCGTGGGGATTGTCAGGTGGTCGCCGAGGCGCACCTTCAGCCGTCGGGCCAGTTGTTCGCTGAGCATCAGCGCATCATCCTTGGCCAGTCGGTCCCACGGGTTATCGCCCAAAGCCTCCAGCAGTGGCCAATGCTGGCGATAGATCGGGTGATCGATCACGCCGAAGACCTCCGCTGGCCAACCTTGCAGCTGGATCGACACTTGCCAGTTGGGCAGTACCGCCGTGAGCTGCGGCTGTTGTTTGAGCCAGGTGTGCAACTCTCTGGCCTGGGCCGGATTTTGTGGGTTTAGGTAGAGTTCAGCGGTCAGGCGTTGTTCCAGCCAGTCGCTGAAGGTCTGGCGAAAACCGGCGGTCATACTGCCGGCGCCGATATTGGCCGCCAACGCCAGCAACAGTGCCATCAGCGCCAGGCTCAAGGCCGGCAGTTGTTGACGACAATCGGCGAGAAACCATTGACCAAGCACCGAACGACTGCGGCTCAGCACCAGATTCAGCACCGAACTCAGCACCACTGGTAACGCCAACGCAGCCCCGAGCAACAGCGCGGCCATCAGCACAAAGCCACTGGCCAGACTATCGCCCCAGATCAACGCCATCAGCGCAATCACCGCGGCAATCGCTGCCACCCAACCCTGGCGCAGCAACCAGCGCGCATGCGCCTGATGCCAGGCTTGCGGGTCGGCCAGGGCCAACAAAGGCAGACGTGCCGCCCGCAATAGACTGCTGGCACCGGCCAACGATGCACCGAGCAGACTCAGGCCGACACCGCTGAGCCACCACCATGGACTGAGGCCCAATTGCCCCGGCACTTCAGCGCCGTACAAGCCGCGCAAACTGGCGGCAACGTCCGGCAACAGCACGCTGGCCAGCAGGTAGCCGCTGGCAACGCCGGCGAGCCCGCCGATTAATGCCAGGCCACCCAGCTCGACGGCCAGGCAGACAATCAGCATCCGCGCATCGACTCCGCAGGCACGCAAGGTTCTGAGCAAGCCACGGCGTTGTTCCAGCGCCAGGCCAATCGCCGCATGAACGATAAACAGGCCGACCACGAAGGAGAGAAACCCCAAGGCATCCAGGTTCAGGTGAAAGCTTTCGGTCAGGCGCGAGAGATTGTTCTCTTCGCCGCGGGTGTTGAGCTGAAGTTGGCCCTTGAGTTGATCTGGCAAGGTCGCGCTGAAATCCTTGGGCAACAGCAGACGCGACAGTTGATCGGGCAACCCCAAAACCTGCTGGGCAAAACCGATGTCCATCAGCAACACACCGGGGGCCATGTCGGTTTGAACATGCAGCGGTGGCAATGCCTCTCCGTTCAAACTCACAGGCTGCGCCCCTTCGCGCAGGCCCAACGCTTGCAACGTCTGCGGCGAAATCCAGGTGCTGCCCGGTGGGCTGAAAAAATTGACGATCTGCTCGATCGCCAACGCCTGACCGGCCACCGCGGAGCCCGCCGGTAACGACACCGGCTCGATGCCCATCAGTTGCAAGCGCTGGTCTTCGTGCCCCTTGAGCATCACCCGACCTTGCAGCACCGGCGATACCGGCCAGCCCGCGCGGCGCAGTTCGACAAACACCTGCTGAGAGAAGGTCCCGCCATTGGCCGCACTGAGACTGGCCTGGGGTTCGCCGCCAATCAACTGACTGGCGCGGGCATAACTTTCCCGCGCATGGCTGTTCAACGCTTGCACCCCGGTCAACAGGCTGGTGGCGAGCCACAGTCCGGTCAGCACACTGAAAAACTGCACAGGATGCTGCCGCCAATGGCTGATCAGCGCCCGCAACGTTTCGCCAAAGACCCGCACGTCAACGCTCGTCCGTGCCAGCCAGACGGCCACCCTGGAGCAGCACTTTTTCGGCCAGTCGCGCGGCCACCTTCGGGCTGTGAGTGACCATCAACAACGTCGTCGGGCTGTCGTCGAGCAGCTCCAGCAACAACTTCAACACCTCATCGCTGGTGGCCTCATCGAGACTGCCGGTGGGTTCATCAGCCAACAATAGTTTCGGTTGCGAGGCCAGGGCACGGCCCAACGCCACCCGCTGCTGTTGGCCACCGGACAACTGCTCCGGATAACGCCGCAGCAAATCCCCCAAGCCCAAGCGCTGCACCAGATGCGCCTGCCAGCGCGGATCATGGCGCCCGGCAAGTCGCGCCTGAAACGCCAGATTGTCCTCCACCCGCAAACTGCCAATCAGGTTGAACTGCTGGAACACCAGGCCGATTTCAGTCCGCCGCCAGTTCGCCAATTGCCCTTCGCTCATAGCCTCCAGCCGATGTTCACCACTGCGAATGCTGCCACGGTCGACCTTGTCCAACCCGGCGATCAGGTGCAACAAAGTGCTTTTGCCGCTGCCCGATTCGCCCATCAGCGCCAGGCTGCTTCCGGGCTTCAACGTGAGGTCGACACCTTGCAACACCGGCAGCGGACCTTGCGGCGTGGCATAGCTTTTGAAGACGCCGCGAACCTGAAGCATGGGCAAACCCGTTCGATGAACATGGGGCAAGGATAGCGGCCCTGCATGGTTTTTGTCCGTTGGCGATTGCGGCCCGGCTCTACCGCCGCCCTAACCTTGAGGCTGGTCTAACCATAACGATAAAAAACGGACGCGGTGGGAGTAGCTAATGGTTTCGGGGATGTATGGGCCGACGCCTTCGCGAGCAGGCTCGCTCCCACAGGGGGTTTTGTGTTCAGCGCAAATCCACTGTGGGAGCGAGCCTGCTCGCGATGGGGTCAGCAGGAGCAACGCGTGACCAACGCTAGCCCACGGGAACGCTATAGTTAATGACCTTGGGGAAACGCGGGAAAACCGATTTCGCAGGTGCAGCCATGAACAAAACCGACCTGACGCTGTTGTTTGCCCTCTGCCTGACGGCTACCGCCTGGGTGCACGCGGACGACAGCCCGATGCAGACCGACCGTTCCAGCAGTGAATTCAATTATTACGGGGCGGACCAACCCTTCGCCCACCCCGCGCCTCCGTCCTTGAGCATCGTGCCGCCGGGGTCGTACATCCCGACATCGCCCCAGAACTTCATTCCGATCGCGAGCCAGCATGACTTCTACGACTCACGATTACCGACGGTCGCGGACGCCTCCGTTCGGGTGTTCATCCGCACCTATGACGCGGAGCACGGTGTCTACGTCAACGAAGAAGTCCTCGACCCCACCTGCCTGCTCGAGTGCCTGAGCCGCCAGGGGCCGTTGATGCAATAACGTTCACCACTGGCGTTTGTCCGGGCGCGCGAGGCCGAGTTTTTCGATCCGGTAACGCAGCATGTCGCGGCTCAGGCCGAGCAGCCGTGCAGACTTGGTGACGTTCCAGTCGGTTTTGTCGAGCATCTTGCGCACCATGTCGCGCTCGACTTCCGGCAAGTTCATGGACTCGGTGCCGTTGTAGAGCGGACGCGGTTCGCTGTGTGGCGGCTCCTGCTGAAACATCGGTGGCTCATCCACCAGGCTCAGGCAGACGTTCAATTGATGGGCGGCGATGGTGTCGGTCTGGGCCAGCAACACGGTTTGTTCAAGCATGTTGCGCAGTTCGCGCACGTTGCCCGGCCAACTGTAGCTGAGCATTAATGCTTCGGCCTGGTCGCTGAAATGCAGGTGCGGTTTGCCATACCGTTTGCCGTGGGTCGCCAGGAAGTGCCGGGCCAGCAGCAGGATGTCTTCGCCACGGGCATGCAGGCGCGGCACCTTGATCGAGATGATGCGCAAACGGAAGAACAGGTCACGCCGGAATTTGCCTTGCTGGACCATTTGTTCAAGGTTGCAATTAGTGGCGCTGATCACCCGCAAGTCGACTTTGCGCTCTTTCACCGAGCCCACCCGGCGAATGGTCCGGTCTTCCAGCAGCTTCAGCAGCTTGGCTTGCAGCAACAGGTCCATTTCACCGACTTCGTCGAGAAACAAGGTGCCGCCATCGGCCGCTTCCACCAGCCCGACGCGGCGGTCCTTGGCGTCGGTGAAAGCACCCTTCTCATGGCCGAACAGTTCCGACTCCACCAGATTGGAAGGAATCGACGCACAGTTGAATTCAATGAACGGGCCTTTGCTGCGGGGGCCGTCGAAGTGCAATGCCCGAGCCACCAATTCCTTGCCGGTGCCGGTCTCGCCTTCCACCAGCACGGGCGGCAGATCGGTGTTGGCCATCCGCCGCTCGGCGTCGAGCAACTGCGCGATGGTGCCTTTGAGGTAGAGCATCGGCGCCGAATCACCGATCAATGCCTGCACCCCTGATTTCTGCGCTTCACGCTCCTGGTAGAACGACAGCGTGCGCTCCATTCGGTCGGTGGCCAGGGCCTTGTCCAGCAGCAGTTTGAGCTCCGGCAGGGCCACCGGTTTGGTGACGTAATGGAAGGCCCCCTCTTTCATCGCTACGACGGCGTCTTCGACGTTGCCGTAGCCGGTCATCATGATCACTTTCAGGTCCGGCGCGCTGATGCGCAGCTTCTGGATCAGATCGTGACCACTCATGCCCGGCAGGGAGTTGTCGGTCAGTACGACATCAGGGGCGAACGTACCCAACTGCTCCAGCGCATCCTCGGCCGAATGACAGACTGTCACCTCGAAGTCCTTGCGCTCCAGGTAGGTCTGAATATTCTCGGCGAGGAGTTCGTCATCCTCGACCAGCAGTATGCTGTGCTCCATATTCCCCTCCCGTTGCCACTTTAAAATTAAGATGTACGCAGGTTCCTTCCTGCTCCTGACTGGTCAGTTCGACCGAGCCCTGGAAACGCTCCATTATTCTTTTGACCAAGGCCAGGCCCACACCCAACCCTCCTTGCTTGGTGGTGAAAAAGGGTTTGAAGACCATTTGCTGCTGCTGTTTGCTCATGCCCTTGCCGGTATCGCTCAGGGTCATGCACAAGCGCCCCGGCGCTGGCGATTCAATGTCGACACTCAACACGCCCCCCTTGGGCATGGCTTCCAGGGCGTTGGCAAACAGGCTATTAAGAATTTGCGTCAGCAGCACTTGTTGGCTGACGACCGGTGGAACGCTACGGAGCGTAAAGCGCACTTCCACATTCGAGCGTTTGATCAATGGCTCGAAGGCACTCAAGGTGTCGTCAATGGCCAGCACCAGGTCCACTGGCTCATAGTCGTCATTCATCGGTCGCAACGACACCAGCAACTCACGGACCCAGCGCGACATGCGATCGACCTGATTGATAATGTCGCCGATGTTTTTCTGCGCGCTCTGGCTGGCGATTTCCTGCGCCAATTCAGCGCTGGAGCGAATGTTCGCCAGCGGATTGCGCAGGCTGTGGGCAACCGCCGAGGACATTTCGCCGAGGGCGACGAAGGTCTCATTGGTGATCAGTTGTTGCTGCTGGCTCTGCAACAAAATCGAGGCGCGTCGCACAATCCAGAACAGCCCCAGGTAAATCGCCGCCCCGCCGAGCAACGTCGCCAGCCAGATCGCCTTGAAGCCCCGCTGGATGCGCTCCACCAGATCGATGGGTTCCTTGTAGATCTCCACCATGGCGATCACTTTGCTCTTGTCGGCATTGAACATCGGGATGTAGTTCTCGATGAACAGGTATTTGGGTTCATGCAGCAACCGCTGCTCGGGGCGTTCTTCATCGATCTGGTGATAGCTGGTGGACACCGGTTCCTTCATTTCGAACGACTCGTCCAGCTCGTCGTCGTCTTCGATGCGCGCGCCGACCAGTTCCGGATTGGTGGACCAGATCACGGTGCGGTCAAGGGCATAGACAGTGGCGAGCAGAATGTCCGGCAGGTGCTCCACATGATCGAGGAATTCGGCACGGGCGGCCGCCTGTGAAATGGGGTCTACGTCAGGCCAGACGTTACTTTCGCGTGGGTCGAGCAGCTCGCCCATGGTTCGGTTCGACGTAATCGCGGCGTGACGTAGTTCGGCTGCACCGATGGCCTGGATGAATTGCGCGGTCAGCATGGAGTCACGCTCAATGCTCTCGTCAACCACGAAGCGCGTGGAGATGTAGCCCAACCCCAGCGCGACGGCGGCGATGATGAAAAAGCTGCCCAGGGAAAACCAGCGCAACAGATTGAACTGTTCGTGCCAGCCCTTGCGCTCTGCTGTCGACGTCCCCGGTGCAGGCATTTTTTGTTGTTCTAGTATCGGCATGGGATCTTCCTGAATACTTGCAACAAGCCTTTTCAGCCGGGTTTCGGATCAGTGTAGGTGGCATTGATCGTGTCCGGCTGCCCAATGACAGTATTTCGCCGCTACGGATCTTGCGCCGCCAGCGTTTGCTGGCGATCCGTCTCTTCCTTCAAGAAACCGATGATGGCTTGCGCGGCGTTTTCATCCAGGCGCAGGTTAGGCATCGGGATTTTTTCGAAGCGTTCGTACAAGTCCATCGCGACCGGGTCCTTTTCCGCGAGCATGCGATCCGGTTCACGGATCCAGCGACTGAGCCAGGCCGGATCACGCTGACGGGTTACGCCGATCAGGTCCGGGCCGATACTGCGCATGCCAATGCCCTGCCCGTCCTGCGGGCCGAGGCTGTGACACGATGCGCAGCGGGTGCGAAACAGCTCCTCGCCATTGCTCGGCGGGCGGATTTCGGGAGCATTGGCGTAGCTTTCTTCAATGCTGGGCTGTTTCCAGTTCTGCAAGGTGTTGGCCAATTGATCGGCCAGAATCCATGGGTTCTCGAAAGGCGAAGCCTTCATCCAGCGGCCCGTTTCCTGGTTGCCGACAATCAGGCTCAGGTTGTGGTCCTTGGTGCGTCCGTTGTCGACGCCTTCGATGAACAACCCGAGTTTTTTGCGCAGATCGGTGACAGCGGCAAATTCGCCCGTCAGAAACTTCCAGCCCGGCCCGACCTTGAAACGTTGGGCGTAAGCCTTGAGCACTTCGGGTGTGTCGCTGAGTGGATCGATGCTGATGGAGTAGAAAAAAATGTCCTTGCCCACCCGATCCCCCAACAACTTCTGCACCTGGCGCAAACGTGCGGTTTCCAGCGGGCAGGAGTCGCTGCACGACGTGAAGATGAAGTTGATCACCACCACTTTGCCCTTGATCAAGTCATCGAAAAAGTGAACCTGCTGACCGTCCTGATCGGTCAGCAGGGTGTTGGGGAAATAGTCGCCGCCCCAGGGTGTCGCCGACTCCGTCGACGACAAGGCTCCTTCATGCGCCAGCAGCACCTGACTGACCAGCAGACAGGTGACCAGTAGCAGAATCAGGTGCAAGCCCAAGGCGCGGGAGCGCGGCGTATGCGGTGTCATGTCGGCTCCCCTGCGGCTCATGGCTTGACCACCACTTTGGGGCCCAAGCCATCGCCATTGCGGAAGGTCGGCAGCGCGGCAGAGTTGACATAGCGCACCCCATCCCAGCTTGGCAGTGGTGTCGGCATCAACTGGAATTGCCCGGGTTTCTCAATGTCCCAGCGCAACAGCATCGAGTTGTCCTCATGCTGAGTGTTGTGACAGTGCTCCATGTACGTCCCGGCGAATTCGCGGAAGTTGATCGCCATCTCGACATTGTCCAGGCCATCTTTTTCCGAGCCAATGCGGTACACGTCCTTGCGTGCCCATTTTTCCCATTCCGGTGGTGCCTTGCCGCCGCGACTGAGGATGATGCCTTCCTCGAAGTGCACATGCACCGGGTGGCTCCAGCCTGTACCGCCAGCCCTGATGTTCCAGACTTCCAGGGTGCCGAATCCAGCCGTCCCGGCGTCGGTCGGACCACTGGCCAGTTTGGTCGCGGTATTCAAGCGACGAGGGTCCATGTGGAAGCCGAAACCGCCATCGGTCTTGACCGTCCAAGGCGCTTCATCGGTGCCATCGGAACGACCGAACGTAAAGGTACGGTGACGGGCCTGAGCCAGCAGGACCTTGTCCGCCGCATTGTCGCGATGGATTTTCAGCGGGATCATCACCAGGCCTTCAGCCTTGCCCGGTTTGGCCGGCTCGTACGCTGCGGGGTCCATGGCCAGGTCCTGACCGGTGTAAGTCTTGACGTTGAGCTGCAAGACTTTGCCCACCCCCGGATCACCCTTGTCCCACTGCGGTCCTTTGCTGGTCTGCTTGATCACCGCCAGGTATTTCTCCGACAGCACGTCCGCCAGCGCGATAGGCTCTTTCGGACCCTTGCCGTCGTCATGTGCCATCAAGTTGACCACGAACAGTTTGTCGCCAGGCTTGATGCCGTTTTTCGCGAAGTTGACGATGATGTCGAAGCGCTCGGCGATGCCTTGGGTTGGCAGAATCGCGTTGTGATTCTGTTTGTCGCCGTCGTTGTCGAGGTCCATGGTGCCGTCGAACGGCACGCTGTGCTCCATGATGTTGCCGTCGTTGGCGATCATGTGAAACGGCACGCGGGCATAGGAGACACCGGAGTTTTTAGGGCCGGGGAACTCGCCACTGCTGCCCTTGATTTCGCGAACCACTGCTAACTTGAAGTAACGCGACACCGAGCCGTTGAGAATGCGGAACCGATAGCTGCGGGCGCGGACATCCAGGGTCGGCTTCCATTGCCAGTTGACCATCACCTGATCACCAAGGAAGCCGTCGGTGTTGAAGGGGTTGAACCACAGCTGACCGTTCTGATCCCAGGCCTTGTCGGCGAACACCAGGTTGACGTCATAGTCGCGGTTACCCCACGGCAAGGCGCTACCGCTGGGAAACCGCAAGTTGACGCCGTCGTTCACCGACTCGTTGCCACGGTCGAGGGCGCTGTAGTAGTTCATCATCGCCGCGTTGCCCTTGTAGACGTTCTGCGCGGTGAAATCGAGCATGTGGTCGTGGAACCAGTGGGTGCTCATGGTTTCGCGCCAGTCGCCACGGATCTTGATCGTGCCGTGGTCGCAGGTCTTGCGGCTCGGGCTCAAGTCGTTGGTCCACAGGGTTTCGCCTGGCGAGCAAGGGAACGCCGCGCGCGGGTCATGGGCGTCGGTGTTGATGCTGTCGTAACCGGCCAACTGGATCGGCCAGCGATAGTCGTAATACTGCCCCGGAAAGAAAAACGCGTTGGCATAGCCGTCGCTTTCCGCCGGTGCGTGACCGTTGTGTTCGTGGGTGCTGATGGTGTGCAGACCAAACCCCATGTTGGCCGACGGGTCGATTGGCAAACCGTTGTAATGGCGCATCAGCACAGGCTGACCGTAACGCACCATCAGCAGTTTGGGCGGCAAGGTCCCGTCGAAGGTCCAGACCGAATTGTGGTTCTGCACCGGCATGTTGGGGTGGAAACGCGCATCGACGCCTTTGGCGGTGCCATCCGTTGCCGGTACACCGGCGACGTTGTGATAGAGGCCACCGGGACCGAACTCACCGACGGCATAACCATGCATCTGGTGGCTGTCACGCCATCCGCTGTTGACCCTCGCGCCGGTTTGTACGGTTTTATAGGCTATTTGCGGGTAGAACTCGTTCCAGCGCTGATGCGACCAACCCTTTCCTGGCGGACGACCTTCAGCAGACGAACCGATGTGGCGGTTGAGGAAGATTTCGATCTGCGATTGCCACGGGTTGCGGTCCACCACGTTCGAGAACTGGCTGGGGAACGGTGTCAGGCCCGGTTGGCGCAAGAAGGCGTCGAGTGCCGCGCTCGGTGGCGCGCTGCGGGCCGCATTGGTGGGGTCCTGCTGTGGCAACGGGCCAATGGCTGCGGGTGGGAAACCCAACGGCGCCGCCGGGGTGGTGGGGTCGAGTTTTTCCGGTCCGAACTCTTCAAACAGGACCAATTGCTGAGTGAACGGCTGAGCACCAAACAACGGGCTTGGCTTGCCATTGGTGGGGTAGTTGAAACTGGTTTGCACCGTCGGCGGCAGGACGTTTTCCTTACGCGTATCGTCGCGGCTGCCTTTGACGCCATCGGGCAAATCGAAGGAATCTTCGTTGGCCTCGGGCATGCTCAAAATGGCATTCAACGCCGTCGCTTCGTCAGCCGGTTCGTCGTAGTAAGCCGAAGGGTCGGTCGGTTCGGGCTGTCGCTCGTCATCGATGGGGCTGGCGCGTAGCGTCGCTGTGCCCAGCGTCATTGTCAGAAGGACGCTCAGGGGCGTCAACAGGCCGAACCATTTGAAGGGGTGCCGCGCTTTTCTGTCCATCACCAGCCGCCTCGAAGTCATGAAGGGGGTAGTGGTGGTTTTGCAAGGACCTCGCCAGATTTGTAACCGTTTTATTCGAAAGTATTAATACCCAACAAAACAATGGCTTATCAACATCAATGTGCCATAACCGGCAAAAACGACTGGGGAATGACACCCGCTAACGGGGAAAGTTCACACCCATGTTCAGGGAACCCGTTTGAACGACAGACGGACAGAAGTGCCATCGCCTTCACGGCTGCCCAGGGTCACTGAACCGCCAAATCGCTCCATGATTCGCTTGACCAGCACCAGCCCGACACCGAGCCCGCCCTGCTTGGTGGTAAAGAACGGCCGGAAGGCCATACTGCGTTGTTCTTCGGTCATGCCTTTGCCGGTGTCTTTCAACTCGACACGGACACCTTGGGCATCGGTCGACTCCAGCGTTATCGTCAGTGTGCCGCCGTTGTCCATGGCTTCCACCGCATTGGCCAGCAGGCTGTTGAGGATCTGCGTCAGCTGCACATGCTGGCTCAGGATCATGGGTGTCTGCACGGGATTGAACACCACCTGGACGCGAGCCTTGGTGAACTGCGGCGCGAAAGCCATCAGGCTGTCATGCAACGCCGCCACCAGGTTGACCGGCTCGGCCTCGTCATTAAGCGGGCGCAAGGATTGCAGCAGCTCCCTCACCCACTTCGACATGCGATCAACCTGGCCGATGATGTCAGTGATGTTCTTGTGGGCCGGACCGCTGTCGAACTCCAGGGCCAGTTCGGCGCTGGAGCGGATCGTCGCCAACGGATTACGCAAACTGTGGGCCACCGCCGACGACATCTCGCCCAGGGCCACGAAGGTTTGGTTGGTGATCAGCTGCTTTTGTTGCGTCGCCAGCAAAATAGCCGCCCGCCGCACGATCCAGTAGAGCCCCAGATAAATCAGCCCGCCGCCCAGGGCCGTGGCCAGCCAGATCAGCACCAGACCGCGTTCCATGCGGTCGATCAGGTCCTTGGGTTCCTTGTAGATCTCGACCATCGCCGTGACAGTGCGGCCATCGGCATCGAACAGCGGAATGTAGTTTTCAATGAAGATGTAATCCGGGGGGATCACGAATTTCTGCTCCATCCGCGCCTTGTCGACGTTGTGATAACTGGCCGACACCGGAGTCTTGAATTCGAAGGCGTGGTCCAGGTCTTCGTCGGCGTGAATCGTGGTGCCCATCAATGACGGGTTGGTCGACCAGATCACCATGCGGTCGGGCGCATAGACATTGGCGAGGATCACGTCCGGCAAGTGCGCGATATGGTCGAGGAATTCGCCCCGGGCACTGGCCCGTGCCATCGGGTCGACGTCGGGGAAGTCCTTGTCTTTGCGTGGGTCGAGCAGCTCGCCCATGGTTCGCACGTTAGGGATCGACACATGGCGAACCTCGGCCGAGGCAATCGCCTGGATAAACTGGGACGTCAACAGCGCATCGCGCTGCACGCTCTCGGTAATCACAAAACGTGTGGACACCGCCCCCAACGCCACGGCCACGGTACCGATCACCGCCATGCTGATGAGCGAAAACCAGCGCAGCAGATTGAACGGCTGTTTTCGCGAGCTCAGGCGTATATCGCCCTGCTCGGACCGGAGTGTTTGTACAGGCATGTCCATGGGCGGTATTCCCGACGTTTCCCCTAATGGGTTATAGCCCACTAATGGCTGCTTGCCCGTATTTGGGTTTTGTTCCCCCACCGCCCCGGTTACCCCCATCTCCCCCCAATGCTGGGGAATGGCGCCCGTTCCTTTGGCCGGCGGTCAGCCACCGATTTATGCGCAAAACGCCTGGTCTCGGGCCTCACACGGCGGTTTTCGCCGGTTGGTATGGAAGTTGCCGAACCCCTCTCAACTGACCCATCCCCACGGGACAGGTTCTCCGATAGAGGGATTAACTCATGCACCCTTTACTGTCCAAAACCGCGACCCTGCTGGTCGTGACCGCTCTGGCCCAAAGCGTCGCACAGGCGGCATTGTTTGCCGTCGATCCCGGTCCCTACCTGCCGGCCAATGGTTCGTTCGCCGCCTGGTATCAAGACACCCATGGCAGAACCCTCGACCTGTGCCTGTCCAAGGCCGTCAGTTCACGCGTGCCGAGCGCACCGGGCGCACCGACGTACATGTGCAATTTGCTGCCGGCGCCCGGGATCTTCGACGATACGAAACCGGTGGTTTTCCCGACCAACTTCCCCGACGAAGCCTTCTGGTTCACCGGTGACGGCACAATCGTCGACGCCGCCCGAGGCATCGACCTCACCTATGTCAGCGCCGTTGAAGCCGCCTTCAGTGGCGGCGACCCGGTTGAGGGCGACCAGATCAGCTTCGCCCGTATCCGTATTCGTGTCGATGTCCCCACCGCCGGCACCTACGTCATTACCCACCCCTACGGCGTCGATGTCTTCAACGTCGACACCCCCGGGCGACGGGCAATAAACATGACCCGGGACATCGGCATTGGCGCGCCGAAAACCTACGACGGAGCCCTCAAAGGCGATATAGGGCCGTTCCTGCGCAGCGTCAACGGCCCCTACACCGAGACCAATCCGGTCACCGGTCAGGCCGACCAATTCGTTGGCGATCCAAACCTTTCAGAAGCCTTCACCGGCAGCCCTTTCAACACCAACTTCATTCGCATCGAAGGGCCTAACGGGCTGGATTTACGCACCACGGTGATGGCCCTCTCCGGCAAATTGTCGACCGTGATCCGGCCGACACCGTTGATCACTCAACGCAGCACCTACTCACGTAAAGCTGGTGCAAGCGCACCGATTGCCCAGCAAGACGTCTTCGTCATGGCACCGCCTCCACCGGCCAAAGTCACCCTGGACAGCAATAACCCGGTGCTGAACCTGACCGAGGCCGACACTACTGGTAACTGGTACGCACAGTCTTCAGCCAACCCGTCGTTGCCGAGCACCTTGCAGGTGACCGCCGACAACCATCTCGCCATCCCCGGCAGCACCCCAACCACCCTGTCCATGCCATTGACCGATCTGGTGGTGATCCAGCGAGCCGAGTTCAGCCTGAGCACCGGGCAAATCACGGTAGTGGCCTCGACCAGCGACGAAACCTCGCCGCCCGTCCTCACCGCCACCTCTGGCACCGGTACGGCCATTGGCGCCCTCAGTGGCGACGGCGCGGTGAAATCCCTGTCCACCGGGATCTCGCCCATTCCACCGGCCAAGGTTCGGGTGACGTCATCCAATGGCGGCAGCGATACCGAAGAAGTGGTCATCGTGCAATGAACGCTCACATGCCCAGATCCTCATCAGGAGGCATCATGAACAATTGGCCACGCCTGGCGCTCAACGCCTTGGGACTGACTCTATCGCTGTCCGGCAGCGCATTCGCGCAACTCGCCGCCGTCGACCCCGGCCCTTACACCTTTGCCACGGGGAAATTCCCCATGTGGTATCAGGACAACAATCTGCTGTCGATGGAACTGTGCCAGTCCCGGGCCGCCAGTTCGCGGGTGCCAGCGACCGTGCCACCGGCCTACATGTGCACCCTGCTGCCGACGCCGGGCATTTTCGACGACACCCTGCCGATGGTGTTCCCGGATAACTGGCCAGACGAAGCCTTCTGGTTCCTCGCCGAGACCAACATTCCCAACAACGCCGCCGGCTACGGTATGGACGCCTACGTGGCCGGGATAGAAGCAGCTTTTGCCGGCGGAAATCCGGTTGATGGCGATCAGATCAGTTTTGCGCGGATTCGTATGCGGATAAACGTGCCCGTCGCCGGGACCTACACCGTTACTCACCCTTATGGTGTGGAAACGGTCAATGTCACCACCCCCGGTCGCCGGGCAATCAACATCACCAAAGATATCGGCATCGGTGCGTTGGGGAATTTCAGCGGAGCATTGAACGGTGCCATCGGGCCCTTCCTGCGCAGCGTCAACGGCCCCTACACCGAAGTGAACCCGGACACCGGCTCGATCGAAACCTTCGTCGGCGACCCGAACCTCACCGAACAAGTCACCGGCAGCCCCAATAACACCAACTTTGTACGCATCCAGGGCCCGGCCGGGACGATCGAGACCAGCCTGTTCACACTGGCCGGCAAAGTCTTCGACAATCGTGCGCAAACCCATGTGGACGTTAGCCGTGCAACCTACCGCCGCACCACCTCTGGCACTGGCAGCGCCACCCGGGTCGAAGTCTTCGGCAAAGCGGACAGCGGCTCGACCCTGTGCTTTCGCGAAACCGTCGCCCTCGTGCCCGGCCCACCGCCTACGCCATGCCAGACCAACATGGTCGGCGACAACAATGGCTTGTTCTTCGGCAATCACCTGATCACCGGCAACGTGCCTGCGGTCGTGGTGCTGACCGCCACCAACCCGACCGGCAGCACCCGGCCTACGTCGGTGTCGAGCAAACTCACCGACGTGGTGAAAATCCAGACTGCTCGTTACAGCTACAGCAATCACAGCCTGCTGATCGAGGCCACCTCCACCGATGAAGTGGTCGTGCCGGACATGGTCGCTCAGGGTTATGGACGCCTGTCGAAGTCCGGCACCCTGCAAAAACTGACCATCGCCGACCTGCCACAGCCACCGGCGACCGTCACGGTCAAATCCGCCGCGGGCGGCAGTGACACCGAGCCTGTCGTCGTGGTCGGAACCGCACCGGATACCGGCGAGAACCAGGCGCCGATCGCCGCGGCCGACACCGGCAGCACCAGCTTCGGCGTGCCGATCACCCTCAATCTGTTGGCCAACGACCATGACCCCGACGGCAACACGCCGCTGAGCATCACGGCGCTGACCCAACCGGCGGCGGGCCAGGGTACCGTGGTATTGAACGGGATAGCATCGGTCGTCTACACCCCGCCAGCCGTGGTCAATGCACCACTGACCACGACCTTCACCTACAAGGCTCAAGACGTCAAAGGCCTGGCCTCGACCGCTCCGGCGACCGTGACCATCACCGTTGCGCCTAACCAACCGCCGGTAGCCGTTGCCGACAGCGTCGCGACCCTGGGCGTGGCGATACCCATCAACGTACTGGCCAACGACACCGATCCGGAAGGCAACGTGCCGCTGGCCGTCGCCAGCGTCACCCAACCACCGGCAGGTCGCGGCACCGTCAGCAGCAACGGCACGGTGATCACCTACACCCCACCGGCCACGGTCACCACGGCCTTCACCACGACCTTCACCTACATCGCCCGGGACAGCTTCGGCGCCCTGTCGATCGCGCCGGCCACGGTCACGGTGCAAGTCTCGCCAAAACCTGCTCCGGAAACCTTCACGGTGACCACGGCCACGGTGTCGGCTCGCTCCAACAACCGCTTCACCTGGGACTTTGCAGGCACCTCATCGGTGACCACCGGCAACACCATCACCATCCAGGTCAGCACCCCGACCGGGCTGCAAACCCTGGGCACCACCACGGTGCCGGTGACCGGTCGCTGGCGGCTGACAGTGAACAACATCACCACGGTGATCCCGTCGGTGAACCCGACCGCCACCATCACCTCGTCCCAAGGCACCGTGCGTACCGTGTCGGTGATCTCGAACTGAGTCCTCGCCCCATCGACCACGTGGTTGATGGGGCAGGTCTTAATCCAAAGGACAACGCCATGAAAACGTCCACCGCCGCCCTGCTCTGCCTGCTTCTGCTCTGCAGCAGCGCAGGCGTGCGCGCCGACGATTTGATGGAAAACGACGACCTGGGTCCCGGCGGCGATCTCGGGGAGATGCCACCGCCGATTGGCCAGCACGCGCTGATCGACCAGAACGGCCAGGCCAACGTTGCACTGTTGCAACAGAACGGCCAGTCGCTGCTCGGCACCATCGTCCAGTCGGGGAGCAATCAGGAAGCCTACATCCTGCAACAAGGCAGCGACCTGATGGCAATGATCACTCAGCAAGGTTCGGGCAACGATGCGTCGATCACCCAGACCGGCAGCCACAACCGCGCACAGATTTCCCAGAACGGCAATAACAACGACGCCAGCATCGACCAGGCCGGCACGGGGCTTTCAAGCGCCGTGACCCAGTCCGGAAACGGCATGAGCGTCTCGGTCAAACAATATCGCTAAAGCACTGCACCACCTGGAGGTTTCATCATGTTCAAACTGACGCCCCTTACCGCCGCCATCCTGGTCATTGTCAGTGCCCAAACCATGGCCGCCGACAGCGTTTCCACACAAGACCAGCTCGGCACGTCCAACATCGCCAATGTGAAACAGATGGCGGCCCCGTTCAGTACCGCCACTCAGCAACAACTCGGTCAGGGTAACGATGCGGCGACACTACAAGACCACGCCACCAGCACCATAACCCAGGATCAGGTCGGTGATTACAACGCCGGCTATGCCGAGCAGCTGTACGAAGACGGCAGCACCATCACCCAGCAACAGAGCGGCAGCCTGAACGTCAGCCATGCCAGCCAGTCGATCGGGTTGGCCAGTAGCGAGGTATTGCAACAACAGCAAGGCAGCGGCAACTTCTCGTTTGTCTATCAGGACAGTCAGGACGGCACCACCGGTACAACCTTCCAGTTCGGAGACAACAACGAAGCCAACATTGAACAGACCCAAGTGGGTGTCAGCAATAACGCGACGGTCACCCAGTACGGCAATACCAACTACGGCACCGCCGAGCAGGTGTCCCATACCGGCGGACAGATCGGCATCAACCAGTCGGGCGAAGGCAACTATGCCTATGGCGACCAGCGCGACGGTGAAGGCAATACCCTGACCATCCATCAGTATGGCGATCTCAACGGCACGGAAGTCTGGCAAGACTCCCAGGTTGCCAGTCAGGCGACCATCAACCAGTACGGCCAGACCAACGAAACCGTGGTCGACCAGAGCTTCGGCGAAAACAACGCCGCCCAGATCCTGCAAGTGGGCGACCTCAATGCGATTTATGCCGACCAGTTCGAATCCGTCGGCTCGACCCTGGCGTTGTACCAACAGGGCACCAACAACGTGCACTTCACCTACCAGACCGGCGACAGCCATGTGCTGAACGCCACCTCCGTGGGTAACGACAACAAGGTCTACGCCAGCAACTGGAAAGGCCCGCAAAAAGGCGGCCAATTCGGCACCAACCAACGCGCCACCGTTAACCAGAATGGCAACGGCAACGTTGCCAACTTCACCCAGGACGGCGTCGGCCACATCATGACCGCTAACCAGACCGGCACTGGCAACAAAACCACGGTCAAGCAGGCCGATTCCTACAACGAGCTGTACTTCGACCAGAACGGCAGCGACAACATCCTCATCGCCGACCAGCGCGGCACCGCCAACCTGGCTCAGGGCTCTACTAGCGGTTCGGGCAACAGCACTGAATTCATCCAGTCCGGCACCGGCAACGAGGCCTACACCAACCAGCTGTATGGCCGCGACAACATGATCACCGTCAAACAGGCTGACACGATGAACGTGGCGTATGTGACCCAGGGTGGTACCGGGAACATTGCCAGTGTCGATCAGAGTGGCGTGACGCAGACGGCAAATGTGCAGCAGTTTGGTTCGGCTAACAGTGCGACGGTGTTGCAGCAGTAATCGCGCGGCATAAAAAACCGCGGCCCTTGAGGAAGGGTCGCGGTTTTTTATCGCCTCTGTAGGAGCTGCCGCAGGCTGCGATCTTTTGATCTTTCTTTAGGCGCGACTTCTGAAGATCAAAAGATCGCAGCCTGCGGCAGCTCCTACAGAGGCGGTGTTTAGTCTTGCGGATCGAGGTTATCCAGTGCCCGGTTTACGGCCAGGTCGGCCAGCATGATGATCTGCTGGATACCCAATAGCGTGCTGCGCTGTGGTCCGTCCAGAAACGTCGCGAAATCACTGGCCATGACACTTGCGGAAGCTAGGGATTCACAGGCGTGAGCCAGCAGGCTTTCGGTATCGATGTTCGGGGTGATGAAGAACATGGTGCTGGGTTTGTGGGGGGCGGAGGATTTGAGGATGGCGGGTTTTAGGTGGAGGTCGCGGGAATAGCTTGCGCTCGTGGTTTCGGTTGCTGATTTGGGAGGATTGGGAGTGGGTTTGGGCATGGAAAGTCTCCTATGAAAACTTGAACCACCATGACCTATCGCTAAACAAGTAAGGGTGGCAGCTGTGCGCAGGTTAGCGATCCGGGGCATAGGAAACCCGGGTAGACCCGAAGGTCTCCCACGCACAGCCGCCATGACACAAAATTGCAGACACAAAAGGCTGCACTTGAGGCTGGGGCGTTGTGGCACCTATGTATGGTTCGGATCGCTAAACCCGACCGCTGAATTGGCAGCGATGCACAGACGATAGAGACCAGGGACAAGACGCACAAGCCGGCGGATTCTGGCGTAGTTGTAGGCAACGGCGCAAGGATCTGTAGCTTTCATCAAGTAACGCTAAACACTCTTAAACACACCCTTGAATAAGCACACATTCCCTGTGGGAGCGAGCCTGCTCGCGAAGGCGGAGTGTCAGCCAACATCAATGCTGAATGGCACACCGCAATCGCGAGCAGGCTCGCTCCCACAGGGAATTGGGCGCCATCTGCAGGAGATTGGTCGGCTGTCAGACCGCCATCGCGGGAAAGCCCGGCTCCCACAAGGATTGAGTACACCTGCAAGAGATTGGTCGGCTTTCAGGCCGCCAAGATCAAGATCAAGATCAAGATCAAGATCAAGATCAAGATCAAAAGATCGCAGCCTTCGGCAGCTCCTACAGTTGGATCAAGTACACCTGCAAGAGATTGGTCGGCTTTCAGGCCGCCTTCGCGAGCAGGCTCACTCCCACAGAAAAGCAAAAACAAATCGACGTACACGCGTTGCTTCTCACCACTCAACAGGCCGAGCGTTAGCTCGCCTGCAGCTTTTGATCTGCCCGCCCCTTCGGGAGGCCGAGTGGAGGTTCTGCGCAGTGGGCAGCCCGGCATGGATGCCGGGCTAGCCGCCCCCGGCCATGGATGGCCGATGGCGGCGGGCCCACGGAGCAGGACCGGAGCGAGGGTACCCCGAGCCTTAGCGAGGGGCCGGACGCTGGGGCGAGCGTTTTTTTGCTTACTTTTTTTAGGCGCTTGTAAAAAAAGTGAGTCGCCGTAAGGGCGAAACCTTAAGCAGACGTTGCCGCAGGAATGGATATGTACACCTGAAAGAGACTGGTCGGCTGTCAGGCCGCCATCGCAGGCAAGCCAGCTCCCACAATGGTTCCGGGCACATCCGCAAGAACAGGTCGGCTGTCAGGCCGCCAAGATCAAGGTCAAAAGATCGCAGCCTTCGGCAGCTCCTACAGAGGATCGGGGCCGCCAAGGTCAAGATCAACAGCAGGTCGGCCCGGAGGCCGCCTCGGTTCACTCGCTCTCAGGATCAACCTTGTTCTGAGTCAGGTACCGATCCAGCGTCTCATTCTGCGGCACCGAATTATCCCCCGCCACCTGCCATAAACGCCGCTCAATCCCTTGGGCCAAAAGGTGCCCCACCGCCGACTCGATCGCCGACAACACACACAACTGCGCCGGCTCGTTCGTGGTGTACCCGACCTCAGCCTCCAGCAACTTCTTGAACTCAATAAACTTGAACACCCCGGCACTGCGGCCCACGGAATAAATCGTCTTGCTGGTCATCACATTCGCCAACACCTGACCACTGCGCACATCCACCGCCCGCAGGTTCACCGTCACCTGATCGACGCGATACTCCCGGGAAATATCGATACCCAGATAACGCGCCCCTTCCCCACCGCTGCGCACGTTAGTGTCATACGCAATGATCCCGCCCTCCAGCATCATGTTCGCCGCTTGCAGCGGTGGCAACTCAGCCAGGATGTTCACCGGGGTGTTCGGTTTCTTTTGCGAGGCACGAATGATCTTGCGTTCAGTCAGCAAGTTCTGCAGCCCTTCACGCTCCAGCACCACAAACCAGCCACTGGCCTGCAACGCATCCATCAACATGCTCGCCGCACCCTGGGTCACGCTGGTGGAAAACGAGCTGGCCGGGGTCGGCTTGTATTGCCCGGTCTGATCCCGGAAGCCATACACCACCGCCATCAACCGGCCCTTGGGTCGTGGCATGTTGAGCAAGTCGTAGTAGGTCGAGGCCCTGGGGGTCAGGGTCGGGGTTTCGGTGTCTTGCTCGGCCGACATCGGCTCGCGCAGACTGCAGCCTTGCAACGCTGCCAACAGCATCCCTAGCACCATTATTTTTTTCATGTCCATCACTCCCCATTGACCCAATTCCCCGTCAAGGGGCGAGGCCATTCACCTTGATTTCCGACACTTCACCGCTCGCCCGGTCGGTCACTTCGATCGACAGCGCACCCGAGTCGTCGATGACGTTGACGATAAAGGCGTCGGTGGACAGGCTCCCGGTATTGCCGGTCGAGATGTTGTCCAGCAACTGCCCCAGCAACCTCGATTGCAGCTGACTGCTGAAACGCTCGAGGGCTGAAGTCCCCGCTACGGTGGCGCGGTCTTTCAAATCAGGATCGTCGAAGTCGTTCTGCGCCTGGGCATTGTTGAGCAGCCAGGTCCCGTTCAACGGGTTGCCACCGAACGACGGGTTGATGGGCGTATAAACCAGCTCCGTGGCCTGCACCAGGCTGCAACTGGCGACCCCGAGCAACCACATGCCCGTGCGCTGCGAGAAAGCTCTCATGTTCATAGTTCGTCCCTCTCAAGGTCGGTGGTGTCCTGCAACAAGGTTTCGAGCTTGCGCCGCACGATCTCCATACGGACCAGATCGGCAGCCTCATAGGCCTCATCCTTCAACTCCACGGTGTTCGGCGGCAGGAAGCGCCGATAAACCAGTCGCTGCTGAAATTCCACGGTCACCAGGCTGCCCCAGCGTGCCGAAGGGCGTTCACGCACCACCAGGTTGAAATCCATCGGGCTGGTGGCGCGCAGGCGTTCGCTGAACGCGTAGTAAAAGTCGTGGCCAATGTGCGAGATCGTGTCGTCGACGATGAAGCCCAGCATCTCGTCCTCTTCCCCGGCCGTGGCGATGGAGGTCGTCAATAACAGGATCAAGGCCAAGCAGAATCGGTTCATGGCTGCAACGCCTGAGGTGTTTTGCTCTGGACTTTTGCCGGCCCGGCCCCGCCCTCGAGGAAGGCCTTTTCAGCCACGAACTGCCAGTCCTTGTAACTCGCCATGCCGGTGAAGTCGGACCACTGACTGGGAAAATCCACCTGCTTGAGGGGTTTGTCCGTGGAGGGGCTGCTGAGGCCGGTGATACGTCCGTCGAAGCCGCGCATCAGCGTCCATTCGCCGCCACTGATCGGGTCCGGGTACAGCTGGCGCAGGTGATGTTTGGGGGTCGGAAAACGCTCGTCCTGCAACAAGTCTTCCAGCGCTTTCGGGTACTGGGCCAGGCCTGGCGAGCTGCGGTAATAGCTGCGCAGTGCCTGGGCGTATTGAGTGCCGACCCAGAGCAACTGGCGTTCACGATCACGGCGTGACGCGGTCGCCCACAACTCGCCGGCACTGGCCAGGCCCATGCCCATGACCATGATCAGAAACAGCACGCCCAGGTAGGTGAAACCGGCCTCGTTCGAAGGCTTACCACTCGGAATAAAGGCTGCCATCACGCGCCCTCCCTGTGGCACCACTTTTGATATCGGCCACCCCGCCCGCCACGCCGTCAGGTGGCGCGACCATGACCCAGGTGTCTTTGCGCTCGGCAATCGGGTCCATCGGCGCGTTGCGCAGGTAACGCTGCTCGACCAGTTGCTCGACGGAATCGGGATAACGCCCGGTGTCGCCGTAGTAGTGATCCAGGGCTTCGCGCATCGCCGACAGGCTTTGGCGCAAAGTGGTCTCTTTCGAGGCCTCGAGGCTGTTGAAGTACCGGGGCAAGGCAATGGTCATCAGAGTCGCGATGATTGCCATGACCACCATCAATTCCAACAAGGTAAAACCCTTCTGCCGACGCATAGGCTCACCACTCGCGGTAGCTGATTCCGTTAAGTCCCTTGCCCCGGGCCTTGGAGTACACGTCAAAGACGTCCTCGCCCTCCCGTGGGTTTTGAGCCGTGCTGTCATAGGCGCGCAGGCCCCAGCCGCCTTCGTCGTCACGCTTGACTGCTGCCAACGGGTCATGGGGCACGCGCCGCAGGAAGTAAAACTTGGCGCCCTTGGCGCTGCGCACATCGCGCACGCCTTCCACCAGCACTGTCAGGTTGGGCGGATAGCCGCTGCTGTTCAGCGACTTCTCGATATAGCCCGCATCGAAGGCGCGTTTGTAAGCGTCGATGGCATCGCGAATCTGGTACAGCGCCGTGCGCAGATCCTGCTCTTTACCCCGGCGCACCACAGTCTCGGTCAGCGGCGCGGCCATGCCGGCCAGCAGGCCGATCAGGGCCAGCGTCACCACGACTTCGATCAAGGTAAAACCGCGTTGCGAGGCATTCATGATCAAGGCTTCTCGGCGACAGCATGGGTGGATGCAACCGGCGTGCTCATGGTCTCGCTGGGAATCGCCTCGTCCATCGAGCGGTCAGGCGCCTGGATGTGCATGCTGGTTTCGGTGCCGGTCGTGAATTCCATGTCCGACGGACTTTGATACGGCAGGTTGCGCACGATCCGTGGCGTGATCGACAGCACCAGTTCCGATTTGCTGACGTTGTCCTTGTTGCTGCCAAACAACCGGCCCAGCCAAGGAATGTCGCCAAGTCCGGGGATTTTGTTGCCGGTAGCCCCATGATCGTTACGCATCAGGCCCGCCAGGATCTGGGTTTCGCCGTCATGCAGGCGCAGGGTGGTCTGGGCGTTGCGGGTGTCGACCTGCACCGGAATCGTGCCTTGGCGGGTCGGTTCCAGTGGAGTGGCGTTACTGACTTCCAGCGCGATCTTGATCGCGACTTCGTTGTTCAAGTGCACGGTTGGCTGCACTTCCAGCTTCAGGCCGACGTCGAGATAAGTGACGCTTTCGGTGATGACCGGGCCTTGGGTCGACGGCACCGAGGTGGCGCTGATGATCGGCACACGCTGACCAATGTGGATGCGTGCCTGTTCGCGGTTGCTGACGCGAATCACCGGGCTGGCCAGGGTGTTGATGTCGTTGTCCTGGGCGTTGATCTTGGCCTGCGGCGAAGGCGAGATAGTGATCCGGCTGGAGTCGATGCCTTTCAGTTGATCGAGGATCGACACCGGTGAACCGTCGCTGTTGACCACGCCAAAGGTGTTCGGCCATTGCAGGCCGAGGTCGAGAATCCGTTGCGTGGCGACTTCCATCACCTCCACTTCCAGCACCACTTCAGGGTTGGACTGATCCTGGGATTGCAGAAGTTTTTCGGCCATGCGCACGGCGTCTTCAGTGTCACGCATGGTCAAGGTGTTGAGGCGCTCATCGACAAACACGTCCCGGGTCTTGAGCATGGTCTTGACCATGTTCAGCGCGGTGTTGGCATCGATGCTGGTCAGGTAGAACGTGCGCATCACCAGCTCTTGATAATCCTTGAGCTTCTGCGGCGAGTCGGGGTAGATCAGCAAGGTGTTTTCGTTCACCACTTTCTGATGCAGCTGGTTCTGTTGCAGCAGCAATTGCACGGCGTCTTCGATGCGTACATCGCGCACGAAGATGGTGGCTTTCATGTCCGGGCGCAGGTCCTTGTCGAAGATGAAGTTCAAACCGGCGACCTGGGACAGCACTTCGAAGATGGTTTTCAGGTTGGCGTCGCGAAATTCCAGGGTCACTGGCCGGTCGAGGCGGGTTTTCAGTTGCGGATAAGGCACCACGTTGCGGCTCTGTACCAGGTGGATGCTGCCCTGCAGCTCCAGTGCACCTTCATTCTGCGGGTCCAGTTCGAGGATCTGTTTCACCTGACGGTCGGCGCCGTAGATGTCACCGCGACGCAGGTCGCCACGGGCCAATTCGAGTTTTTCATCCAGGCTGCGCATGTGTTCTAACTGGCGCAGTGCGTCCTGGGCGCGGCGGTTGTTCGGTTCGATAGTCAACACCCGACCGTAAGCCATGCGGGCCGAGGCAAAGTCACGCTGGACGCGAGCCATGTCGGCCTGAGTCAAAAGCGTCGTCACCGCATAGGCACGGCCGCTGTTCAGAGCCAGATGCAGCTCGGTGTCCCGTGGGTTTTCCTTCAGCCCTTCCTGGATGCGTGCCAGGCCGGCTTCGTACTGTCCCGACTCCATCAGGCTCGTGGATTCTTGCTTGGCAATCTGCGCAGAACTGCACGCGGCCAGCCCTACGCAAACGCAGACAAGGCTCATCAGCAAACGGGATTTGTTCATTGCGTGCTCCCCACAGACAACGTCTGAGACAAATGCAGAGGCAGGTAGACAAAGCTGAGTTCCACATCGGAAATCCCCTCGATCCGCCAGGTGTCGTCGATCACATCCCCTTTGCGCACGACGTATATTTTTTCGCCGTTCTGCAAAAACACTTGCAGGTCTGTACGGTCATTCAGCTTGCCAATGAACTGGAAAGGCATCGGCGGCACGCTAGGGGCTTGCGCCACCGGGTTCAGGTTGACGGGTTGTTCAGTGACGCTGGCCAGCACCGGCGCCGCCTTCCAGCTGCGGGCGGCGAACAGATCGCCGGCCGGACTGAGGTCCTTGATGACAACGGGGTTTTTTCCGGCGGCAGCCGCTGGCTGAGCAGCAACGGTTTTGCTGTTGCCCGGCGTGGCCACGACCGCCACCGAAGCCTCACCCTCGTCTGCCTGTTTGAAGTATTCAGGGCCCCAGGCCAGCACTGCGGCTACGCCGAAGAACGCCACCCAACTCACTGTGCGTTTGGTCTTCATCATGACCTCGACAGGTAAAGGGTCATGCGGATCCGCCCGGTCAGGTCGGTGTCGGCGATTTTTTTACGCTGGAACTCCACGTCCTCCACCACCACTGCCGGCAACTGGCCGAGCAAGGCATGCAGGAAGCGCCGCAGTTGCGGATAGCTGCCGCGTACCGGCAGCAGAATCTGATAGCGGGCCAAATGCGTCTTGGGGTCGATGCCCAGGGAATATTCGCCTCGGGCCAGGGTGATGTGTTCCTGGGCCGCCAGCGCGTAGATCTTGTCGATGGCCACGGTGGCCTGAGGCTGCGACGGCAATTTGCTGCGGAAATCGTCGAGCTGACGTTGCGGCACCACCGGGGCGGCGATGCTGCCGTCTTCGACCTTGGCCAGGTATTCGGTCGCCTCGCGGGTGTCCTGGCTGAGCTGTTGCAGCGACTGCCAGTCCGGCAGCAAACCCGCCAAGGCATAGGCCATTGCCAGCAGCAACAGTGCCAGTCCTGCCAGACCGGGTACACCCAGCCCTTGCAGGTATTCGTGGACGATCAATCTAGGGATTCGCATCGCCAATCTCCCAGCTAGCCGACAGGTTGAATTGCACCGGGTGTTCCGGCACGTTGGCCACGATTTCGTGGCTCAGCAGCGACACATCGGACAGCTCGTCGCTGGCTTCCAGGCGCTGGTGGAACGCGAGCATTGCTTCCAGATCCCGCGCTTCGGCACTGATCCGCACCTGACCTTTGCGCGCGTCCGGGGTCAGGGTCAGCAAGGCGATGTCGTCACGTGGCATGGCTTCGAGCATGGCGAACAGGCGTTCCCATGGCCGACGCAGTTGCTGGGAAACCTTGCGCATCTCAGCAAGGTTCTGCGCCTGCTCGCGGATTTGCGCCGGTGTCAGGCTGACCTTGCCGCTGGTGTCGCCAGTGAGTACGCGCTGAGTCGTCTGCAAATGGCCTTGCTGTTGCGCGGATTGCTCACTGACGTGCTGCTGAACCAGGACGCAGGCCAACGTCAATGCCAGGCCACCGGCCAGCAGGCTCCAGCCCAAGGGACCCGAGCGGCGTTGTGGCTGAAAGTCGAGCATCAGGGCGCGCATGTCAGGCCACCGCCCGGGACATCACGTACAAACAATCGTGTACGCAAGTCCGGTCTTCTTCGAGCGTGCGCAGGTGCACGCCGGGCACCTCTGGGTGTGAGTCAATGCGCGCCGGCGTGTGCAGATAAACGCTCAGCGGCCGTTCGCTGGTGGAGGCCTGCAACTGGTGTTCACGACCGATCAGCGCAGTCAGCGCGGCGTCGCTGTCGCTGCTGCCCACCGAACGCACCGACGTCCAGCGTCCTTCCCGGGCCATCAGCAAGACGCTGCGGACCGGCTCGGCGACCACAAACAGGAAGTCGCCGGCGTCGAAGCTCGGGTCGAAATGATTGAACGCCGCCATCAGGTAAGGCTGCACCGACCGCAAGCGCAGGCCACGACCGCTGGCCAGACTGCGCAGGCGCGCCAGCAAGTCTTCGGGCAATGCCGTGGCGATCCGGTCGTAGCCTGCCGGCTCGGCCGACAGCACCAGGCTCCAGGGTTGAGTCGGTATGCCGTAGAGGTCTTCGAAGCACAGCCGGGCAAACCCGAGCAGTTCGACGGGGCTGCTGATCTGTTCGCTCCACGGCACCAGGCAGAAGCGGCTGAAGTGCCCGGAAATCACCACGCTCAATTCGGCACCGGGACGGGTGTGTTCAGCCAGCAAACGGTCGAGGGTTTCCAGGGCCACCGCCCAGGCATGGAAGCCTTCGTCGATAAATCCGACACTGCCCAGCCACAGGGTTTCGCTGCCCCGACGCTGCCCCAGGCCGACACCACTGGCGCCGAGCACGGCGACATAACGCTCACGAGATAAAAGTGACACGATTGATCTCCTCGAGAGTGGTCCGGCCCTCTTGCACCAGTTCCAGCGCCGACTCGCGCAACAGGCGCAAGCCACGGCTGCACGCCAGGGCCTTGATTTTCGAAATGGGTTGGCGCTCGACGATCATTTGCCGCAGTTCGTCGTCCAGGTGCAGCAGCTCGGCAATCGCCGTGCGCCCGCGGTAACCGGTGCCACGGCAATGGCCGCAACCCTTGCCATGAACGAAGTGGTAGTGGTCGACCTTTTGCGGATCGAGCCCCGAAGCGCACAGCTCCTCGTCAGTCGGCTGGCTCGGTGCGCTGCAACTGGTGCAGACCAGGCGGATCAAGCGCTGGGCCAACACGGCATTGAGCGCGGAGACCAGGCTGTAAGGATCGATTTCCATCTGGGTGAACCGGCCGATCACGTCGAATACGTTGTTGGCGTGAATGGTGGTGAACACCAGGTGCCCGGTCAGCGCCGATTGCACAGCGATCTGCGCCGTGTCGGGGTCACGGATTTCACCGACCATGATCTTGTCCGGGTCATGGCGCAGGATCGAGCGCAAACCACGGGCGAAGGTCAGGCCTTTCTTTTCGTTAACCGGGATTTGCAGCACGCCCGGCAATTGGTATTCCACCGGGTCTTCAATGGTGATGATCTTTTCCACACCGTGGTTGATCTCGGTGATCATCGCGTACAGCGTGGTGGTTTTGCCGCTCCCGGTGGGGCCGGTCACCAGCACCATGCCGTAAGGTTCGGCCGCCAGCCGCCGCAGGTGACGCAGGGTTTCATCTTCGAAGCCCAGGGCTTGCAACTGCACGCCGCAGACCTTGTCCGCCAGGTCCTGTTTGTCGAGCACCCGCAGCACCGCGTCTTCGCCGAAAATGCTCGGCATGATCGAGACCCGAAAGTCGATCTGCCGACCACTGATGCCGATCTTGAAGCGACCGTCCTGGGGCACGCGTTTTTCGCCGATGTCCAGTTCGGCCATGACCTTGACCCGGGAAATCACTTGCTCGGCGAACTCGCTGCCCTGGATCTTGCTGATGTTGTTGAGTACGCCATCGATCCGGTACTTGATCACCAGCCCGCTGCCGGTGGTGCCCAGGTGGATATCACTGGCATGCATTTTCAGCGCGTCGTAAAGGGTCGAGTTGACCAGCTTGACCACCACGCTGGAGTCTTCGCTGATGCTGGTCAGCGACAGGCTTTGCAGGGTATCGGTTTCGATATGGGCGTCGGCCTGGGCGTTGAGCGATTCCACCGCGTGGAAGCTCTCTTCGTGGCGCGCCAGATAAGCCTTCAAGTCATCGGCATGCACCAGGTACAGCGGCGCGCCGTGCAGGCAGTCATCAATCCAGGCCAGGCGCGACGTATCGAAGGGGTCGGCGAAGACGCCGATGACCGCCTCGCCATGACGCAGCAGGATGAATTCGCGCTTGAGGCATTGGGCCAGGGTGACCCGGTCGAATACCGGGGTGGCTTTGAACAGGGTGTCGGTGTCGAGCACCGGGTAATGCAGGGTAGCGCCGAGGCACTCGATGAAGGGCATGGGGGCCAGTTCGCACAGCACCCCGAGGGCTTCCAGTACCCGTTCGCCGGAACTGGCGGCCAGGGACCGGGCCTGGGCTAATTGCTCACTGGAAAAACGAGACGGTACACAGTCCAACAGCGCCGGTTCGACGGCAAGGGATAGACGGTCCATGGCATGCTCTCCAACGCCGGGGGCTTTGAGCCCTGTCGACGCGGCGAGCAATTACGGCATGTACCGGAACGGCTTGTCGCGCCACTACTCCCCGGTGAGCAATTGTTCGTCGTCTGGTGCCATGGAAGCCGATGAACTTCGTCGGCGGTCCGCCAGCACCCAACTGCCGTCGTACAACTGCAGCGGGAAACTCTCGGTCCTGCTCTGGCGTCGTTCGACAAATCCTTCGGAAGGGCTCACACCTGCTTTGAGTTCGCGCTCCATCCCTAAAAGGTCACAGACTGCACGGGCCAATTCCGCCAATGGAAACGGTTTGAACAGGATGTGACTGACTCCCAGTTGCCGGGCCCGCTCACAGACTTCAGCGGTTGGGTGCCCTGTGATCAGTACAAAATGACACTTCCTGTTCTGGCGGACGGCATCGAGCACCTGAAAGCCTTCCATATCGGGCAAGCGGTAATCGAACACCATCACATCGGGTGCAAAACGCTCGGCTTCGCCGATTGCCATGGCACCGTCATGAGCTATCCGAACGTCCAGCGCTTGCGCCTGAAGGTAATCCTTGAGGTTTTCTGCAAGGAGCTGTTCGTCTTCGACAACCAGTACTTTGTTTAACAAGGTCGACTCCTTGAAACCGCAGGTCCGTTAATCGAGCCTGGGAGTACGCGCCTTACTGAGGCTAACGCACACTTCATGCCAGGCTGAGCGCCGGTTTTTTTACCGCTTCACGTCTTTGAATTCTATGGAAAAACCTTTTCGTACAGGAACCCCGTCCCCCAAAGGCGGGGAACCACACGGAGGTGTACGCAAGCGTTTCCCCACTATTGGGGTTTCACACTCATTCGTCGTCAATCCGTTCGATTCGATTGCTGGATCGCAGCTGTGCGAGGAACTGTAGACGAGCCTGGGCTTGATGCTGTCGGGCAAGGTACGCCCGGACCCTCTCAAGCCCTTGCTGTTCTGAGACATCGGCCGCCTCCACGTGGTTCTGCAGGTAAATCAAATGCCAGCCCAACCGCGTACGCACCGGTGTACTGACCGTCCCAGGCGCCAGGGCGAACGCCGCCGCTTCAAACTCCGGCAGCATGCGCCCACGGGGGAAATAGCCCAAATCCCCGCCATCATTGGCCGATACGTCTTCAGAACCGGCCCGGGCGACGCTGGCAAAGTCTTCTCCCTGACTGATTTTCACCTGCATCTTTTCTAAGCGTAGTCGCGCTGCTTCAACTGTAGCGGCATCAGCGTCTTGCGGCACTTTGATGAGAATGTGCGACGCCCGGACCTCCTCGGGCCGGCTCATCTCGGCGCGGTGCTCATCGTAGAACGCGCGGACCTGTTTTTCGTCCGGCTCGCTGACCTGGGTGAGGTCGGCAAACACTTGCTGGGCCGCCAGTTCACGGCGGGTGTACTCGGCAAATCCGGCTTCATCGAAACCGGCCTCTTCCAGGCGTCGGGCAAACACCTCGGCACCGCCGATGGCCTGCCGGGTCTGATCGACCTGGCTGTTCACCCTGGCGTCACTGATCACCACCCCGCGCTTGACGGCTTCTTGCCACAGCAGTTCCTTATCGATCAACGCGGTCAGCGCCGCCTGACGCAGTTGCTTGTAGGCCTTGGGATTACGAATGCTGGCGACCGCACGCCCCTGATCTTCCAGGTACTCGGCAAAATAGCGCTCCAGGCGAAATTCGGAAATTTCCTCACCATTAACCCGCGCGGCGGCCGGGCCATTGCTGCAAAACGCCACGGGAACCCACATCGTCAGCAGGATCAGCAGGGTGTTGAACGTCATGATCGGCCTCCCGTCAGGGCATCGCTGTAATGGGTTTGTAAGGGGCGACCAGATAGAAACGCTGGTCGGGCAAGTCCACGGTGACGATATGGGCGCCGCTCAAACCCTGACGACGACCCGGACCGAAACTGAGCAGCGGGGTCAGCCCGGTATCGAAGTCATGCAGGCCTTCCAGGGCACTGATGAGTTTCTCGCGGCTGGCGTCCCGCCCGGCCTGCTTCATGCCTTCGCTCAACAACAACATCGAACTGAACGCGCCGACTTGCAGCACTGAATGCTGCCCCCCGAGCCCCTGGTGTTTGCGCAACTGGGTCAGCGCCAGGCGCCCGGCCAGCGTCCAGTCACTGGGCACGAACGGATAGGCCAAAAATACTCGCCGGGAAAAACTACTGGGCACCTGCAACAAATCACCCGCCACCTGGTTCGACGCGGCAAACAGGTAAGGCACCTGCCCCGCTTTCTGCAAGCGCTCGGCGAGGCGGCTGAAACCATCGCCGCAGCCCAGGTAAAACACCGACCGCGAGCCCAACGGCAACTCGTCCTGCGCCGAGTCGTAGGCTCTGAGACTGACCTGTTGCCAGGCGTGATCTTGCAGGTACTGAACGAGGTTCTGTGCTGCCAGCCGCTGGCCGGGATCGTTGGTGTAGGAAATCAGCGTCGGTCCCTGGAGGACCCGAAGACTGTCGGCGGCGTAGTTGGCCAAGGCGATCATTTGTTCGCGCAAGCCCGGCAGCGGTTCGAAAATCTGGCGACTGGTCTGGGCCGTCCCCAGCAGTGACAAGGGCCCGATCAGCGGAATGCCGGCCCGTTCCAGGCGCTCGGCCAGTTCCGGTTCCAGCGCCGGTACCAACGGCGCGATCAGGGCGAACACCTGATCCTTATCGATCAAGCGGTCCAACGCCTGCTCTGCACTGACCCGGTCCGGGCCTGGGTCGATGATGGTCAGGCGCAACTGCCGACCATGAATGCCACCCGCTTCGTTGATTCGCGCCACGCTGCCCTTGAGCACCGCCGCCACGGTGGCGCCCTGCTCGCTCAACGGCCCTTGGCTCGGCAACAAGGTGCCCAGGTGCAGGCTGTCCGGGGTCAGGCCCGGATCGCGGTCATCGGCCAGACGTTTGAGGTAGGCGATGAGGTTGCGCTGATCATTCATCGACAGCACGAATCGCGGCATCGCCGGGTCGAGTTGATTGTTGCCCGGATCACGTCCCTCCTGAATGGCTCGCGCCAAGGTCCCTTCGGTGTAGGGCGGGTAATCGCGGCCATTGATTTGCTGCTGGCCGTAGGTACTGCTGAGCCGCGACCAGTGGAGCTCCGGTGGTCGCACCCCGCCTTCCGGGCGCCCCAGGCCATCGGCGCCATGGCAATTGGCGCAGGGCAAGCTGGTGGCCGGCAGCAGCATATCCGCCGCGCCGACCCGGGCCATGATCGGTTCGCCACTCCCGGACAGTCCCTCGCGATACAGCCGTTTGCCGGCACTTTCGCTGGGGGTCAGCGGCAATGCATTGGCGCGCAGGCTGAGGGCGCAGAGGAGTAACAGCGAGAGGACGAGGACGGAGACGGCGATGGGCTTGATCATGGCAGGCACTCATCGACCGGCCACGGGCATTGTCAGCAATTGCAAGCGCTGGGCAATGGCGGCGGCCGGTGCATCGGGACGAATTTTACTCCAGCGTTTGTTGGCCACGTCACCCACAATCAGCTGCGTCGAATGCTGTTCGGGGGTCGGCACGATCTGCCCGATGCGCCCCAGGACAAGGTCCATTTGCGCCTTGTCACCCGTGAGAAAAAGCCAGTGGGGGCCATCGACGCCCTGCTTCAAGGTGTAAGCCTTGAGTACCGCCGGGGTGTCCCGCAGCGGATCACTGGTAAGGGAGATGAAGGTGATGCCGTCAGCCTTGTCGCCCAACAACTCACGCACGTCCTTGAGTTTGCGGGTGATCAGTGGGCAGGCATCGTTGCAACGAGTGAAAATCACGTTCAACAGCACCACGCGGTTCTGCAACGCGTCGCTGTAGAAGCGCAGGGTCTGGCCATTCTGGTCCTGCAACGGGGTGTCGGTGAACCAGGTCCGGGCATCGCGCGTGCCGGTTGCCGGCTGTGTGGCAGCCACTGCGGGTGCGGGCGCTTCATGACTTTCATGGGCGAACGCCAGCGAACTGAACAGGTAAAAGCAGACGCTCAGGGCGATCCAGTCGATGGTTCTCATGGCTGACTCTCCATCGCAACCGCGGTGTGTTTGGCGTGGGCGTTGCGCTGGCCGCTGAGTTTCTCCACTTCACGGGTCAGCACCGCCGGATCGGTGAAGCCGTAATAGCGAGTCCAGTGGCGGCTGTTGCCGTCACCGACAAGGATCAGCGGCTGATGGTTTTTGAAGTCGCCGCTGAACGTGCCGAGGCCTTTGAGGGTTTCGTTGATTGACTGCGAACTGCCAGTCAGCCAGCTCCAGCCCGGGCCCTTCTGGAAGCTGCGGGCATAATCGTTCAGGCGCTTGGCGTCATCGCGCTGTGGGTCGATGCTGATCGACACCAGTTGCACCTCACCCCCGACCCGCGCACCGAGCTGCTTCTGTACCTTGCCCATGATCGACGACACCACCGGGCAGACCGTGGTGCAATTGGTGTAGATGAAGCTCATGACCACAATCTTGTTGGTCACCAGATCCTTTTCCAGGTGCACGGCTTTGCCGTTCTGGTCCACCAGCGCCACGTCGGCAAATTTGACCTGGGTGGTTTCCGAGCTGGCGCTTTTGGCGGGCATGGGGTGGTCGGCGTGTTCATCCGCCGAATGCGCCAGGGCTTGCCCGATACCGACGGCGAACAGGCAGAAGGTTAGCAGTCCACGGTGTGCGAATCGGTTCATGTCGATTTCCTCTTCAGTGGGCATCGCCGGGCAGGACCCGAACGCTGGCAAAAGTCTTGTCGTCGAAACGGGCGCCGAGGGACGCCGCACGCACGTGCAGGTACCAGGCGCCGCTCTGGTCGAGGGTCACCGGGGCTTCATAAATGCCGTCGCCCACGTCAAGGGCGGCGACTTCCTGAGCCCGGGAAGTCGGGGCGCGGAAGTAGCGCACGTGAACGTCTTTCACCCCGCTGCGCTGCGCCTTTTGCGCGCCCTGGACGATGCGAAAACGCACGGTATAAGGACGGCCGAGGGTGGCTGTGGCCTGGTCGAGCATGAACTCCACCGTCGGCGCGCCGGGGTGCTGATCGAGCGTTTTATCCGGCTCAACCAGCGCGGTGAAGCAGTGAATGATGTTGGGTTGATTGAGCAAGAACGCCACGTCGAAACGCCCGGCGCTGGGCAGCTTGATCCGCGCGCTGTACAGCCCCGGCTCGATTTCGCGCAGGCTGCGGTCGATGACCATCGCCGCCCGCGCCACTTGCCCGCGGTTGGGGTAACCGGACATCGGTGCGTTCATGCCTTCGGCGTAGAAGTAAGTGGTGTTGTCCACCGGGTTGACCACAAACACCGCGTTGTCGTCCCGCGACACGGCCAGGCTTGACGCCAACGGCAGATCACCGGCCAGTCGTGGCGCCTGTGGCCCGGCTTCGAAACCCTGGCTGATGGGCTTGCGGCCTTCACCCAGCGACGCCAGGTTGATCATCGTGACCTTGGCCGAGGCCAATCCCCGCACGTAGGCGTAAGCCTTGGTGAACACCACTTGATAGGGTTCGGCGGACACGTCCAGTTCATGGATCATCGCATCGGTGGCGGCGTCGATCACCGAGGCCTGATTCTCCAGGGTGTTGAGCACGATGCCGAAACGACCGTCCGTGCTGAACCCCATCGGGCCCAAGCCCTGCTTCAGCTTGATCACTCGACGCACGTCGAGGCTGGCGGTATCGACCACGGTCACGGTGCCGTCCTTGCCGTCGGCGACATACACCGCCTGGGACAGCGGCGAGTACACCACCGATAACGGGTGCGAGCCGGTCTTGAGTTGCTTGCTGAGGGTCAGGCTGGCGATGTCGATGATGCTCAGCGTGCCGTCGTCGCGGTTGGTGACGAAGGCAAAACGGCTGTCCTTGCTGAATGCGATTTCGTGGTGACCGCCGCCAGTGGCCAAGTGCTTGAGGGGTTTGAGGCTGTGGGTGTCGATCACCGTGACCCCGGACGCCTCGGCCTTCGACGCATTGTTGCCGACCCACAACAGACGCTCGTCGGGTTGCAGGGCCACGCGCACCGGGTTGCTGCCGGCGGGCACCGAATCGACCAACTTGAATTGTTCGCTGTCGACCACCGCAATTTCGCCAGCGGCCGGCATCGAGATAAACACCCGTTTGTTGTCCTTGGGCGTGACCCAATCCATCGGCTGTTGCTTGAGGGCGACCCGCGCCATGGTGCTGGTGATGCCGCCCACCGAGACCGACGGATCGACCACCGAGACACTGGCATCGCGGTCCATCACCAACAGGAAATAGCTGTTCAGATCGAGCAGCGGTCGCGCGCCGATGCTGGATTTGAGAAACACCCCGACCCGCGACTTGCAGCTGTGTTCGCGCCCCTGGGCCTGGTCTGCGGCGACGGTTTCCGGGTCCAGCCAGGCACCGGGCGCAACACCCGACAGTGGCTGGCCCGACGCGCTGTCAGTGACCCGGAAGCGCACGTCAGCGAATCCACCTTCGCGCAGCACGCCATCCTCCGCCAGCGACCGCACCTCGAGCGCCACCGACACGCCGTCACGCGCAAGCGTCTGGCCGCTCCAGGTGTCCGGCAACGCGATCTCGTCCAGCCTGTTCGGCGGCATCGTCCGCCAAACCCCGAGCCAGATCAGCGCCACTCCTGCCATCAGCGCACAACCGGCCATTTTGAGGGTCCTGTTCATGTCACTTCTCCCCTTACAGATCTGCCTTACCGCCCCTGTAGGAGCGAGCTTGCTCGCGAAAAGCTTTGGAACGCCGCGGGGTATCAGGTTCGCCGCGTTATCGTTGACGACCATCGCGAGCAAGCTCGCTCCTACAGGGTTTGCGTTGTTTCCTGCTCTACGGCGCCGGTTCGGGTTCGTTGGTCACCCGTAGCAATCCCCAGAGCCCGGCGGTGTTGCCGTAAGCGGCGTAGTCACGGAACAGGTAATCGCCCGGTATAGCGTTGCTGCCGCCGGCACTCGGGTGCATGAAGCTGAAATGCGCCGCCGGCAGGATGCTTTCGTGGGCGCCGATGTACATCGACATCGGGTTGTAACCGAACCGCACCGAACCCACCCCTGGCGTACTCATCGGGTAACCACCGGTGTCGCTCTTCTCCGACTGGAACGGGTTGACCGACCAGACGTGACCGTCCAACTGGAAGGTCGAGCCACGGCTGCCACCGGTGGGCATCAGGATGTGGGTGCGGAACGGTTGGCCCGGTTTCACATACAGCACCGGCGTTTGCGGATCGCCCCCCACCAGCGCATTGCTGAAAGCCATATGCGCGTTAGGCACGTCGCCGTAACCATGGCCGTCGGCGTGACCGAACGGCGCATCCGGTGGCAGGCCAAAGCGGTACCACATGGGTTCGGTTTTGTAGTTGATGGCCATGCTCGAGTTGTCCTGCGGATCGGTCGGTACACCGGCCTCCGAGGCAATACCTTCCACCGGACGACCATTGGCCCAGCGCATGTTCAACGCCTTTTGCCAGACCATCGCAAAATCGCGGTAGGTGGTTTGCCCCGGGGCAGTGACCGTCGCCGACACTTTGCGCGCATCGTCAACCCAGGTGGCGCCGATCGGCAGGATGCTCATCGCACCGCCCAGGCCTTTTTGCGGCTGCTTGATGACGTCCGCCGGGGTGAAATTCAGCCCGCCGAACTCCACCGCCGTGGCGTTGATGTTGTCGACACTGCGGCCCAGTTGCGTGATCGGCTTGCCTTCACGCTCCAGGTGCCCGGCGTAGTACTGATAGGAACGCATCGGGTACGCGCCGACATTGCCAACACGCGGTGGCACGGTCTGGATCGGGTTGGTGCCGACGTTGGTTCCGTCGGATTTGGTGATGTCGTAAGCCAGCAGTTGTGCGTGCAGGCCCACCGTGCTGGAGGGCCGCATCAGGTTATTGCTGAAGGTGGTAGAGCCCTCGCCATCGTTGCGGTCACGCTTGACCATGCCCATCACCGAGGCCGTCTGGGTCAGGTCCGGCATCACGCTGGGCAAGCGGTTTTCAAGCGTGATGTTGATGCAGTCACCGGCCGTCGCACGCAGCACCAGCGGTTCGACAGGCACACCGGGTTTGAGCTTGCCGGTGACCGGATCGAGATCCGCCTTGCGCACGTAGAGGATCGCCGTCGGGTCATGCAATTGCCCGCTTTGCCCGCCGATGGTAAAGGTCGTCCCGTCCGCAGGGTCGTTCACCGTGACCTGAGGAATGTTCACTGCCCGCGAGTTGTACACCAGGGTACCCCCCGCCGGATTCAACGGCCCGCCGACGTGTTGCCCGAGCCCGGCCGGATCGCCGATGGCCAGGCTCAACGGATTGCCGAGGATGTCGTTGGCCAGTGCCGCGACCACTTCATAGTTGCGTTGTGGTGTCGGCCGGGTGCCGATGCCATTGAGGTTGGCGCCGATCCTTGGGCAGATGCCATCGAACGCCACGGTGTTGCGCACACTGGCCGGTTTCGCATTGTTCGGCAGCGCGAACAGGTCGCTGCGCTGGGCCGTGTAGTTGCGCATCACGCCCCAGATCCCGCTCCAGTAACCTTCCAGCGAAGCGTCCATCGAGTACAGGTAATCCCCGGTGGTCGCGGCCGAACTGGAGAGCATCGACACCGGCGCATTGAAGCCCATCTGCTCGGAGATCCCGATCATCTGCGACGAGCGCCAGCCGGAGTTGGAGCTGTTGCCGTAGCCGGAACCGCTTTGCAGCCATTTCACGCCGTGCAGGGTGACGTTGTGCTCTTCTTCATGACCACCGGCATGCACCCGCAGCCGCACGTTGTCACCGGTGTAGGTGCGCAGCATCGGGGTGAACGGGTCACCCGGTTCTGCGCCGCCACGGTTGATGTGTGGCGGGAACAGTGTGGTGCCGCCAGTGGGACCGGTGGCCGCGGTGACAAGGTTAGGCGCCAGGTTCATCGCCGGGATGGCGCGGTCGGTGCGGCTTTGCATGGCGTACGCCAGGTCGCCGCCGAGGCCGTCAGCCTGCATGCCACGCTTGCCGTCCGGGCCGACCTTGTTCGGGTCGTACACCCGCAGGGCCAGCGGTTCGTTGCGGTAATTGACCACGAACATGCCGGGGTCATCGACCGAGATGGCTTGAGGGCATGGCCGGCTTGGGCAACCGGGCATCAGTCCACCGCGCGCTTCGACCACCTGCTCAAGCAAGGTCTCGGCTTCTTTGCGCACCGGCGGGTTGATTGCGTAGCGGAAGCTATCAGCCGTGGCCGGGAAGGCTTGCGGATTGGGCACGCCGTTCGGGCCAGCGCCCACGTACACACCGGCTTCATAGGCGTGCTGGAAGTCACTGTATTCGAGGAAGAACTCACGGAAGCTGTCGTTCTTGCCATCGCCGTCCAGGTCACCGGTTGAGATCACCGCTTGCCACGACGTCGGGCCGCCGTCCTGCCGCGCACCGCTGTACAACGGCTCGCCGGTTTCGGCGTGGAACCAGGTGGAACCGGCCGGTTCTGCCAGCACGGTGGCGTACAAGCCGATCTGTTGGTGCGTCGACGGGCCGAGGTGGTCGTGGGTAAAAATGGTCCCCAGGCCACGGTCGACGCCTTTGGTGTTCACCACCGGATCGACAAACCAGCGCTGCATCGCCGTGCGCGCCCCGACCCAGTCGGCCCGGCCAAACTGGCCGAAGTACGGGTGGCTTTTGGCTTTCGGGCAGGCCGGTGTGCCGTCACGCGGGTCGGCAGTTGCGCATTGGTTGAACTCGCGAATCGCGTGGATGCGTTCTTGCACCGCACCGGGGGAAAGCACGCCGTCTTCGTAGTTCCAGCCATTGGCCGAACCATCGGCGGCCGTCAGGTCCCATTTCGGCAGGTGAATGTGTTGACCGATCACGTCGGTCGGCGTGCGCACCTGATAGTCGTCCATCTCGTAGGTGGCCGGTACCAGGTTGGTTTGCTGGTACTGCACGCAGTCGAAGGTGTTCATGCGCATCACCAACGGCTCTGGCGGACGCTGCTTGTTAATCACCGGCCACGCGTCTTCCCACAGGGCCAGAATGCGCGCTTGCGGGAAGTGGTAACCGACCTTGTTGTAGACCGCGTCGAATTGGATGTTCGCGGCTTTGTAGATCCGTGGCCGGTCAGCCGTGAACGTCGACGAGCCCGTGAAGGACATGCCGTCGATGCGCTCGCCGCTGTTGAATTCACCACTGCCGGCGCTGGCGGTCAGGCGTTTTTGCCGGTCGTCCATGCACGGTTCGTAGTACGGCGCACCCGCCATCGGCAAGGCGCCGTTGGTGCGGAAGTTGCGCGCAACGATTTGATTGCCGGGCAACAGGGCAAAACTCGGGTGATCTTTTTTGGCGTGGAAGGCCATGGCCGCCTGCTCGACTTCGGTGCCCTCTTCCGGCATATAAATGGGCTTGGCGCGGGTCACTTCCTTGGAGAAGTCCAGGGACGTGGTAATGGTGCGCGCCTGGCCGCCCGAGGAAAAACCGTCCAGCGAGTGGCGTCCCAAACCGCCGTCCCAGCCACCGGATTGAGCCGGGTCGAGGTTGGCCCACAAGGCATTGCCGCTGTTCTTCAGACTCTGGGCCTTGGCGGCGTCGAGCATGTCCAGTGGCGGGGTCGGCGGGCGTTGGCCGACCGAACTTTCCATGCCGCCGATCCAGAAGGGATAACCAGGGTTTTTCAGGCTGCCGTCGGCATTGCGATTGGCTTCGCTGCGGTCCACCAGGGCCAGGGAACCGATGGCCTGAGCGCCACCGTTACCGCCATGATGCTCGCCGTCATCATCACCTTCGTCGTCATCGCTACCGGCCACCAGGACTTCACCGATTTTCGGCACCACCGCGACTTTGCCCGGCATGGGCGCCATGGCTTTGCCTGGCAGCGGCACGACCGCTGGAATCGGCGTACCGGCAACGATTTCGCCGTCGGGCAAGGCCCGGGCACCCGCGGCCGGTTTACCGCTGCGCAGTGCAAACGGTTCACTGTGGTAACCGTCGGTGCCCTGCTGGGACACCTCGAGTTGGGTGCCTTCTTCAAACACATCGTGCACCCGCCACATGCTCCACATGCCCTGAGCGAAGTGCGGATAGAAGTGGCAGTGATAGATCGCATCACCGGCGACGCGGTTGCGGTTGCCCGACCCTCCGTTGGCGATTTCATAGGTGTAACCGGCGCCCGGGCCAATGCCTTGGGCATCCACATAGTCAGAGTTGTCATCGTTGGGGTTAAACAACCACTGATGGCCGTGCAGGTGGAAGATGTGTTGCTCGTGGCCGTTGTGGGTGTTGCGGAATTTGACGAAGTCGCCGATGTAGCTGTGGTTGACGTTGGACGGCTCGGACGGATACAGCGCCATGGTCGCCTTGACCCCGACCTGATCGGCGCGCGGTGTTTCACCCGGACGAATGTTTTCCAGGCCCGCATTGGCCGGTACGTCCACCAGCATCGCCACGTCGCCGACGGTGTGCGCGCTGAGGAAGAATTCTTCATAGGCGCAGGACAGACAATCGTGCATCGGCCCGACGCCCAGTCGGTTGGCGACCACCTCGGCGCCCATGCCACCGGAGCCATAGTTGATCATGAACGAATCGCGGGTCGGCTCCAGCACATGGGCCATCACCGGGTCGGCCCAGTACGCGGGGAATGCCTGAGTCGCAGCGGTCTCATCCTGGAACTGCGAGGCGAAATCACGGAACGGCTCCAGACGATTCGGGATCGCCGGGTTGCGTTTGCCGATGGCTTCCAGCGGATAAGTCGACGGCGGGAAGCTGCCGTCGGCGTTGCTGCCCATCACAATCGCGTCGCTTTCGCTGGAGATGATTTCATTGCCGTCGATCATGCTGATGATCGGCGTGCCGGCCTTGCCTTCACCAATCCAGGGTTCGCGTTGCGGGTAACGCGCCTGGTAATCAACGATCGGTTGACCGGCCGGCGTACGGCCAACACTGGCCATGCGCATCTCTTCTTCGGTCACGGTGTTGCGGTAGGTGCGGCCGCCCTTGGGCACCACCACCACTTCGCCGAACAGGCCGTTGGCGACGTTGCCCGCATCGCCTTCGCCACCGAATGTTGCGCCCCGGCTGCTGGCGGCGAACGCGCCTTCGCGCTCGGCGTACAAGGTGTAGGAACGTGTGGCGCCAGGGGCGACTAATGCGTTGCCATTGCGCCCGGTATAGGCGGCGATGTCGTCGATGCTGTTGACCGCTTGCAGGCCATTGACCTGGAAACCGACGTGGCGGTCAGTGACTTGCTCATCGACCTTGAAGTTTTCTGCATCACCGATTTGGACTTCACCCTCTTCTCCCCCACCGTTATCGTGCGACCCGGGGTTGGCCTGATAGGCCAGCAGGTTCTGCAGGTTGAGGGTCAGGCAGTCACCGGCCGCAACGCGCAACACCAGGGGACGCGGACGCTTGTCGGGCCGCAACGCGACTTTGCCCGGCACCGCCGCCCCGCCTTGGGCAAGGGACCTGTTGTGGTCGTCGACCACATCACGACGCAGGGCGAACATCATGCCGTTGACGTTTTGCGCACCGAGGCGGTTGAACATCAGCGGCTGATCCAGCGCCACGACGTTCGCCACCAGATTTCGTTCGCAGCGTGCGGCGGCTTCGGCCATTTCGATGCCCAACAGCGGCGCTAAAAACAGCAGCAGGTTAACCAAGTGATGAGCGTGAGGTATGCCAGTCATGATCACGGGCCTCGCTGTAGGTGCTCACAGGGAACAAGTCTCGACAAATCCTTTGAGCAATCCGCATGCCATAAATAATTTGTTTGTTTTTCAGATGGTTACGTAAACGACTTGATAACTCGGGGGATATTCCCCACCCATTCCCCGTTTTTCGGGCTGACGACAACATCACCCAAAACGCAAATCCTGTAGGAGCGAGCTTGCTCGCGATGGTGGGTCAGCTACTGGGGTGTCAACTGACACACCATCGCGAGCAAGCTCGCTCCTACAGGGAAACGGGGGTGTCAGTTAGAACAGAGAGCGTTGCCCCACTATTGGGGAAACCCCCCAATCACAGCGGCGCATCCACGCCCAGGCCCTGCAGGCGGCGGTATTGGCGCAGCACGTTTGGCACGTAACGCTGGGTTTCAGCGAACGGCGGGATCACCCCGCCACGGCTGAGCACCGCTTGCGGCCCGGCGTTGTAGGCGGCCACGGCGAGGGCGATGTCGTTGTCGAACAGGGTCATCAGGTGCTTGAGGTATTTGGCGCCGCCCTGGATGTTGGCTTTCGGGTCATAGACGTCTTTCACCCCCATTTCCCGGGCGGTGGCGGGCATCAATTGCATCAGCCCTCCGGCACCTTTGGCGGACGTCGCGTCGGCGTTGTAGCTGGACTCGGTTTTAATCACCGCATGCAGCAGCGCCGCTGGCAATTCGTTGGCCGTGGCCGCCGCCGAGACCAGCTCGGCGTAGGGTTGGTTGGCAATCATCTGGGGCTGCTGATCGAGGCTGACCAAGGCCTTTTCCGGCTCATGAATCACCCGTTCGTAGTGCCGTCCGGGACGATGGACGTTGGACAAAATGTAGCTGCCCCTGGCGTCCACGGAAATGAACACATCGGCCTGGGCGACACCGGTCAACAGCAGACAGCCGAGTAATCCTTGGGTGAGTGACTTCATCATTACGCCTCCCCTGGCCGGCCCCGAAAAGTGGGGGTATTGCCCCAATGGCCGATCGTGAATCAGCCTTACGCAAGCACCGTGCCGCAAGTGAGAAGGCCCGTAATACTTGGGATTCAGGAGAATGCATCAGCCTGAGCATGGCAATTGCATACGCCTGTATGGCGATCCTTCTGCCGACTGTGCGAGGTCATCATGAATCAGCGTCTGCGTTCTACCCCGCGTACTCAAAGCGGGTTCACCCTGCTCGAACTGTTGGTGGTGCTGGTGGTGCTGGGGCTGTTGGCCGGCATCGTCGCGCCGAAGTATTTCGCTCAACTGGGCCGCTCCGAAGTGAAGGTGGCCAAGGCGCAAATTGAAGGCCTGGGCAAGGCACTGGACTTGTACCGCCTGGAGGTCGGTCACTACCCGTCGACCGAACAAGGTTTGCAGGCGCTGGTGACGGCGCCGAGTGATGAAACCCGATGGACTGGTCCCTACCTGCAGAAAAAGCTGCCGCAGGATCCATGGGGGCGTAACTACACCTATCGCTACCCCGGCGAAAACGGCGAATACGATTTGCTGTCCATGGGCAAGGACGGGCAACCCGGTGGCGAAGGCGAAAACGCCGAAATCACCAGCTGGCAATGACGGGAGTGGCGATCATGCGTTTTCATCTCAAAGCCGTTGGCAAGGCCGGCGTCGTCTCGATGACCGTCGAGGCGCTCGGCCACAGCGAAGCCCGGCGCATTGTCGAAGACCAGGGTTATCGGGTAGTCAGCCTGTACGCCGAGCGGCACTGGCGTGCGTTGCGCGTTCGACAGCGCGAGACCTTCAACCTGGTGCTGTTCAGCCAGGAACTGACAACATTGCTCAATGCGGGCCTGCCGTTGATCGATGCGCTGGAAAGCCTGGCGGAAAAAGAGAACGCGCCACAGGCCCGCAAGACCTTGAGCGAACTGGTGCGCCTGCTTTATGAAGGCAAATCGTTCTCCCAGGCACTGGGCCAGTTGTCCGCTGTTTTCCCTCCTCTCTATGTGGCGCTGGTGCAGTCCAGCGAGAAGACCGGCGCCGTGGGCGATGCCCTGGGCCGCTATGTCAGCTATCGCCAGCGCATGGACGAGGTTCGGCAGAAGATCGTCAGCGCTTCGATCTACCCCATGCTATTGCTGGTGGTGGGGGGTGGCGTGGTGTTGTTTTTGATGGGCTACGTGGTGCCGCGCTTCAGTCTCGTGTTCGAAGGCCTGGGGTCGAACTTGCCGTGGCTCTCGCAAGTCCTGATGAGCAGCGGGATGTTCCTGCACACGCATCAGGGCGAATTCTTCGGCGCATTGGCGGCGATCATCGTCGCCCTCGTCTTCCTGAAACGCCAACCGGCCTTTCGCCGGGGCGTGGACCGGGTCATTGAAAAACTCCCGGCGGTCCATCAACGCATCTTCATGTACGAACTGGCGCGGTTCTACCGCTCGCTGGGGATTTTGCTGCAAGGCGGCATTCCCCTCGTCACCGCCATGGGCATGGTTCGCGGCTTGCTCACCGTCGCCTCTCGCGCTCGCCTGGACCAGGCCTGCGAACGGGTACGCGAGGGACAGTCGCTGTCCACCGCGCTGGAACTCAATCATCTGGTGACCCCGGTTTCCCTGCGCCTGCTGCGCGCCGGTGAACAGTCCGGCAACCTCGGGCAAATGATGGAGCGCAGCGCCGACTTCTACGACGAAGAAATCAGCCGCTGGATCGAATGGTTCGTGCGGCTGTTCGAACCGTTGCTCATGACCTTCATTGGCCTGCTGATCGGGGTCATCGTGATCCTGATGTACATCCCTATTTTCGAGCTGGCCTCAAGCATTCACTGACCCTCTGCAACAGGGTCGAACGGTACGTCGCAGTGTTCATCGAGGTGACAAATGAATAAATCAGTACGTTGACGTGTTTATCAACTGAATTAGCAGCACGTTGCACTGTTCCTCAACGTTCCAACCCTGAACGAGAAGACGGAGAACGACATGCACATCAACAAGCTTTTACTGGCAGTAGCTATTGGCGCAGTTCTGTCGGCGTCCACCGTACTGATACCGGACAACCTGTCCGGAGTCTCGACTGCCCACGCCAAGGATGGAGGGGGTGGTGGCGGCTCTGGTGGTGGCGGTGGCGGCAATGGCGGAGGTGGTGGAGGTTCCGGCGGTGGTGGCGGTGGCGGCGGTGGCGGCGGCGGCGGCAATGGCGGCGGTCACGGAGGAAGCGGCAGCGGCGGCAACGGTGGCAGTGGCGGCAATAGCGGCAGTGGTCACAGTGGTAGCGATCACAGCGGCAGCGACCATGGCTCGGGGCATTCCGGCAACACAGCGTCCTCCGGGCGCAATGGCACGCACGAAGAGCCGGGAGACGACCATGGGGTTCATCATGCCGGTGAAATAGGTGATGACCACGGCGTTCACGCCAATGGTGAAGTGGGTGACGACCACGGTGTGCATGGCAACGGTGAAGTCGGCGATGACCACGGCGTTCACGCCAATGGTGAAGTAGGCGATGACAAAAGGACCTGACAAACGCTGATCCGAAACAACACAAACTTCTGTAGGAGCTGCCGCAGGCTGCGATCTTTTGATCTTGATTTTCAGTATCCCGGACAGATCAAGATCAAAAGATCGCAGCCTGCGGCAGCTCCTACAGGTACAGCGCCATCCAGCGATAGTCTCAGCTCAGTCACTCCCATTCTGAGCCAATGCCACCCGCAACCGCGCCGCACTCGCCCGCGGGCAATTCAACTGAACTCGCTCCAACCCCAACCAATCCGCCATCTGCCGCAAACTGAGCGCCAACGCCATCATTCCCTCGTCATCCAGTCCCGGCTCTTCCTCATGGACCGCGTGCACCGCCAATCGGCCCAACGCCCGCTCGGCGCGCAGGTCTACCCGCGCAGCAATCCGTTCATTGTGCAAAAACGGCAACACGTAATAGCCGTAGATCCGCTTGTCCTGCGGCGTATAAATCTCCAGCCGATAGCGGAAATCGAACAACCTTTCGGTGCGACTGCGCTCCCAGATCAGCGAATCGAAGGGTGAAAGCAGTGCACTGGACTCGACCTTGCGCGGCACTTTCGGCTCAGGCAGGCAATACGCCGGCTGCCGCCAGCCCTGGACCTCGCACGCCAGCAACTCACCCGCCTCAACCAGCTCTGCCAGACGTGGACGACTGTCTGCCGGGCTCAAGCGGAAATAGTCCCGCAGGTCCTTTTCGGTGCCAACGCCCAAGGCTGTCGCGGCATGCAGCAACAATCCGCGCTGGGCCTCGGCCTCACTGAGCAACGGTTGTTGCAGAATCGCCGAGGGAATGACCCGCTCCGGCAAGTCATAGAGCCGCTCGAATCCGCGTCGGCCGGCAACGGCCACTTCACCGGCAGCGAACAACCATTCCAACGCATGCTTTTCCGCGCTCCAGTCCCACCACGGCCCTGCCCGCTCCTGACGGGTCGAGAGACTTCCGGCCCCCAGCGCACCCAATTCCTGAACCGAAGCCAGCACTCGGCGAATGGTGCCCTGTTGCTCACGCCCGAATCGCGCCAGTTGCTGATAAATGTCTTCACCACGGGTCGCCCGCGACATGCGCCAGCGCATCAGCGGGTACATCGACAAGGGTAGCAACGACGCTTCATGGCCCCAATACTCGAACAGCGTGCGTCGACGGCCCTGACTCCAGGCAGCCTGGTCGAGTAAGTCGGATGAGTAGTTGCCGAGGCGGGAAAACAAGGGAAGGTAGTGCGAACGCACCAACGCATTGACCGAATCAATCTGCAGAATGCCCAAACGCTCGATCAGACGATTGAGCTGAACCGGTTTGATCGTCGCTGGCGGCTGGCGCCCGTTGAACCCTTGGGCGGCCAGCGCCAGACGGCGAGCCTGTTTGAGGGAAAAGGACAGCGTCGCGGGCATGAGCATCTCCTTGTCTGCTCGCAACCTACCTCACCGGGAGAGGGTTTGTGTAGCGCTGGAATCATCATTTATGCATCGGATCATTCCAGAACGGTTTTATCGACTCGAACTCTACATCCGCACGGCTCATGCCGATGTCCTTCAGTGCTTCGTCGCTCAAACTTGCCAGCAGCTCGCGCTCCCGGTGAAGTTCGTACCAGCGACTGAACTTATGCAGCAGATCGGATACCAGGTGGATCGAGTGTTTTTCTACCGCTGGGTATTCATGTTGACCTTTCATCTTGTTGCCCTCCGTTTGGGATGGTTCAAGTGTCGCGCCGGGGCTAAGATCAATCCAACGAATGTTTCTAATGTCACATATCTCGGAGATTGATGGATGTCCGCCTTCCCAAGTATCGACACAGACGTGCTGCGCACCTTCGTTGCTATCGCCGACCAAGGCGGATTTACCCGCGCCGGTGAATTGGTCAACCGCACCCAGTCAGCCGTGAGCATGCAGATGAAGCGACTGGAAGAGGATGTGTTGCAGCGCCAATTGTTCCAGCGCGACGGGCGGCAAGTGCGGCTCACCGCTGAAGGTCAGGTGTTGCTGGGTTACGCCCGGCGCATCCTCAAACTGCACAGCGAGGTGTTCAACACCCTGCGCGAGCCACACATGGTCGGCATGGTGCGCATCGGCACGCCGGACGATTACGTGATGCGTTTTCTGCCGGGGATTCTGCGGCGCTTTGCCCAATCCTATCCGCTGATCCAGATCGAGGTGCACTGCGAATCATCAAAACAATTGCTGCTGCGCCAGGACCTGGACTTGTCCATTGTCACCCGCGAACCGGGCAATGAGATCGGTGAGTTGCTGCGCAAGGAGCGTTTTGTCTGGGCCGAGGCGCAATGCTTCAGTGCCCACGAGCAGACGCCGTTGCCTCTGGCGATGTTCAACAGTGATTGTTTCTGCCGGCTGTGGGCCTGCAATGCGCTGGACGCCATGGGCCGCGATTACCGCGTTGCCTATAACAGCTCGAGCCTGTCGGCGATCATGGCGGTGGTCAGTGCCGGTCTGGCCGTCACGGCGCAACTCGAAAGCTTGATCACCCCGGACATGCGCATCCTCGGTGAAGCCGAAGACCTGCCACTGCTGCCCGAGGCGAGCATCATGCTGGTGCGCAACCTGCACAACCCGTCACCGATCACCGAGTGCCTGGCCGAACACATTGTCGAAGGCTTCAAGCTTTAAAAGCGAGCATCGCCGCACAGAGCACCAGGAAACCACAGAACAGCCCGCGCAGCAGCCGCTCTGGCATGGCGTGGGCAACCTTCACGCCCCAACTGATGCTCATCAGACCGCCGACCGCCAAAGGCACGCCGATCATCCAGTCGACTTGATGGTGTACGGCGTAAGTCACCAGGGTGACGCCCGTACTGGGTAGCGCCAGCGCCAGCGACAAACCCTGCGCAACCACCTGGCTGGTGCCGAACAGGCTGGTCAGCACCGGCGTCGCCACCACCGCGCCACCCACGCCAAACAACCCACCCATGGTGCCGGACGCCGCGCCGAGTACGCCCAGCCATGGCCATGAGTAATTCATCTGCGAAGAAGTCGACGCAGTGGCGCTGAACATTCGCACCAGGTTGTAGGCAGACAGCGCGACGAGGAACGCGATAAAGCCTGTGCGCATGGTGTGCGCATCAATGCCCACCGCCCAGATCGAACCGATCCAGGCAAAGCAGAAACCCATCGAGGCCAGCGGCAGCGCATGACGCCATTCAATCCGGTTGCGCTGGTGATAGCGCCACAGCGCCAGCATCACATTCGGTACCACCATCACCAGCGCCGTACCTTGCGCAATTTGCTGATCGAGGCCAAACAGCACGCCCAGCAGCGGGATCGCGATCAACCCACCGCCAATGCCGAACAACCCACCCAGGGTGCCCAGGGCCGCACCAAACACCAGGTACATCAAGAACTCAATCACAGGCGATTTCCCCTCACATCAGGCCCTCATCCTACGCAGTCACCGCTGGCAGCGAAACGCACAGCAACGCACAATGGCTGTGCCAACTTCGCATAAGCGCTGACAAACAATGAACCCCAATCAATTGACCGAACAACTGGGCCTGTTCCTTGACGTGTTGGAGAGCGGTAGCTTTTCCGCCGCGTCACGCCGTCATCCGTTGACGCCGTCGGCGGTGGCGCGGCGCATCGACAGCCTGGAAAACGCAGTCGGCAGCCAGTTGTTCATTCGCAGCACCCACGCGGTACGCGCGACTCCGGCCGGTTTGGCGTTTGCCGAACGCGCCCGGCGAATCGTTGCAGAACTTCAGCTGGCTCGGGCGGAAGCGGTGTCCCTCAGCAGCGCGCCAGAAGGCTTGATCCGGATCGACGCACCCGCCGCATTCGGGCGGCGGCATCTGGCGCCGGTGATTGCGGACTTTCTGATGCTCTACCCTGGCCTCGACGTGCAATTGCACCTGATCGACAGCTTTGTCGACATGCAAGGTTTGAATCTGGGCAAGGTCGACCTGGTGCTACGCGCCGGGCAAATGGCCGATACCCGGCTAGTGGCCACACCACTGGCGAGCATGGTACGAATCGCCTGCGCCAGCCCCGACTACCTGCAGCGGCGTGGTGTGCCGACCGCTCCAGCACAGTTGATTGATCACGATGGCCTCGACTGGGAGGGGCTCGCACCGCCCTTCGCTTGGCGTTTCGAGCGCGATGGGCAGATGCATTTGCACCGACCCGCACGCATCCGGATGAGCGCCAACAATGCCGAGGCGTTGGCCAGCGGTGCACTGGCCGGGCTGGGCATCGCCCATTTGCCGACGTGGCTGGCCAGCGAATATTTACTGCGCGGCGAACTGCTGCCGCTGTTTTGTGAAAACGGTCTGCCCAAGCCGGAAACGACCGGTATTTATGCGTTGCGCCTGGAGCAACAACCCAATTCCCGTAGTCGCTTGCTACTGGAATACCTGAAAACCCGCTTCAGTCCGATCCCTCCATGGGACCTGGCATTGCAAAACACCCTGGACCGGCACTAGCCCAGAATTGTCTGGTGCATTAAAGATTCGTCCGCTAGATTCATGACGATCACTGATCAAGGTTTCGAAATGACCACCGAGCGCAACACCCTGGATACCTGCGAAGAGCTGCTGCTGGACAACCAGATTTGCTTCGCCCTGCATTCCACTTCGCTACTCATGACCAAAGTCTATAAGCCGCTATTGCAAGCGCTAGGCCTGACCTACCCGCAATACCTGGCGATGATGGTGTTGTGGCAACAGGATGGTTTGACCGTGGGCGAAATCAGCACAAAATTGCTGACGGATCCTGGCTCACTGACACCGCTGCTCAAACGCCTGGAAGTCGAAGGCCTGCTCAGTCGCACCCGCAGCCGTGTGGATGAACGGGTGGTTATCGTTGAGTTGACCGAACAAGGTCGTGCACTGCGCGACAAGGCGCGCAGCATTCCGCAATGCATCCTCGCCGCCAGCGGGCAGACGCTGGAGCATCTGCAGAAGCTGCAAGCGCAATTGCAGGATTTGCGCAGCCATTTGCAAGAGAGCCTTTAACCTTCAAATCACCACAATCCCCTGTGGGAGCGAGCTTGCTCGCGATGACGGTATGACATTCAGCGTTGATATTGACTGACACACCGCCATCGCGAGCAAGCTCGCTCCCACAGGGGATGGTGGTGCTCTCACGAATCCGGTTCACCCGCCTATCTCGAAAAAATCCTCCTGAGCCGTGCTGCATCGATAGCTCTAATTCAACACTTCCGCTACTCATCGCTTATCCGCCCATCGGTTTTTGCCAATCTTTTTCCAATTTTATCTTGCGCACTAACTAATCGCGCGATACATTCATCTCGCACTTACTTAGCGCGCAAACATTTAGCGCAAACAACCGACATCCAAACGAGGCTCACCCCATGCAAACTCTCTACACTGCAATCGCAACCTCCACTGGCGGCCGTGATGGTCGTGCGGTTTCCAGCGACAACATCCTCGACGTCAAACTCGCCACCCCGAAAGAACTCGGTGGTGCTGGCGGCGCAGCGACCAACCCTGAGCAACTGTTCGCCGCCGGCTACTCCGCCTGCTTCATCGGTGCGCTGAAATTCGTTGCCAGCCAGACCAAACGCACCATCCCGAACGACGCCTCGATCACCGCCCATGTCGGCATCGGCCAAATTCCTGGCGGCTTTGGTCTGGACATCGACCTGCACGTCAGCCTGCCGGGCCTGGAACAGGCCGATGCGCAAACCCTGGTCGACGCCGCCCACCAGGTCTGCCCGTACTCCAACGCCACCCGTGGCAATGTCGATGTGCGTTTGCACGTGACGGTTTAAGCGCCATAAAGCAAAAGATCGCAGCCTCGTTTCACTCATGTAGGAGCTGTCGAGTGAAACGAGGCTGCGATCTTTTGATCTTTCAGGCAAAAAAAAGCCCGACTCAATGGTCGGGCTTTTTCATTCCTGAAGCTGTGCTTATTTGGCACGGCCTTTGTAGGAACCGCCTTCGCGGGTATCGATCTCGATCATGTCGCCGATTTCGATGAAGTCAGCAACCGACAGTTCGGTGCCGTTCTTCAGTTTGGCAGGCTTCATTACCTTGCCGGAAGTGTCGCCGCGAGCGGAACCTTCGGTGTAGTCAACCTGACGCACGATGGTGGTCGGCAGTTCTACGGAAACCAGACGCTCTTCGAAGAAGATCGCTTCGCAAACATCAGTCATGCCTTCTTCAACGAAAGGCAGAACGGCTTCGATGTCTTCAGCGTTCAGCTCGTACATGGTGTAGTCGGTGGTGTCCATGAACGTGTAGGTGTCGCCGCTGATGAAGGACAGGGTCGCTTCTTTGCGGTCGAGGATTACGTCGTCCAGTTTGTCGTCGGCGCTGTAAACGATCTCGGTCTTGTAACCGGTCAGCAGGTTTTTCAGCTTGGTCTTCATGATCGCGCTGTTACGACCAGACTTGGTGAATTCAGCTTTCTGAACCAGCCAAGGATCGTTTTCGAGACGGATCACGGTACCGGGTTTCAGTTCTTTACCAGTTTTCATTGCGAATATCCGAATTTGGATGGGATTTACAAAAATCTAGGCCGCGTATCATATCCAATTTAGGTAAAACTGTACCAGCGCTGCGGCAAGATCCGCTTGCAAGCCCTGTTCCAGACACCACGCTTCGGCATGTTTTTGCAGTTCCGGCCCGTGTTTGCGGGTCGATTGCCAATGATCGGTCATTTTCTCACCGGCATTCCAGGCCCGCCATAGACCGCTGATCGCTTTGCTGGCCGGCTCAGAGAGGCCTTTTACATAGAGCGAAAGGAACGCTTCGAGCTTGTCCAGGTGAATGTCTTCATCCTGCCGGTAGATGTGCCAGAGCAGTGGCCGCCCCGCCCACTGCGCCCGGACAAAGGAATCCTCGCCGCGCACCGCATTGAAATCGCAGCTCCAGAGCAACCGGTCATATTGGTCCTGTCGGACGAACGGCAACACTTGCACGGTCAGGGCATCGCGCACATGGACCGCACCGGCACCCAGTGCCTCTACCCCGAGCCAACGCTCGACGTCGCCGAGAATCCGACCCTCCGGCACCAGCAGATGAGTGGGTGTCGAGTCACACGCCATTGCGTCGAGCCAACTGGCCAACCCGGTATTTTCGTAGGCAAACAGTGAAATCAACTGTGTGCCCTGCGCGCGATCAACCCCTAAACCCTGCAGGAAGGTTCGCTGCGCCTCGGGATCCTGCTGAAATTGCCGACGCTGCTCAAGCAATCCGCTTTCACGCAGTAGCCCACCGGTGCCTTTCTGGAACCCCGGAAAGAAAAAGAACTTCTGCACACTCTTGTACTTGACCGACGGCAAGCCATGACAGCCAATCACCCAGTCCTCGGCACTCAGGTAGTCGAGGTTCATCCACAGCGGCGGCTTTTCCCGCTCGGCCATGGCCACCATGTAGGCACTCGGCAATTGGCATGCGAACGCGGCGATCACCACATCAGCGGCTTCAGCAGGTTGCCAGTCAGCCGCCCATTGACGCACTTCGACCCCCTCCTGCCACTGCTGCGAGGCGTTGATGTCGATCGCCGGGCAAATGCGTTCGAACGCTCGCAGATCATCGACCCATAGACGAATATCCACTGCGTGTTCGGCCACCAGTTGGCGGGCCAGACGCCAGGTCACACCGATGTCGCCAAAGTTGTCGACCACGGTGCAAAAAATATCCCAGCGGGTTTTCATTTCAGGCATTCCAGGTTCCCGTTGGCAAAGGCGCCGATTGTCCGCATAAATTACCCCGCGCAGAAGAGCCGACGGCGATTAATCTTCATGCGACAATCGCCACTCGTCCGTGACCACCCGCCAGGAGGCAGTGATGCCCTACCGCCCCAACCCGCGCCGCCCGTTGCCCATTCAGCTCAATGCCCTGCAACTGACCGGCAGCATTGCCCTTGGTTTGTGGCTGGGTTTCCTCGCGATCGCCCTGACCTGCTGGCTCGCCTCTCGCCTGTTGTTCAGCGAGCAACTGGCGCCGGTCGCACACGCGGTGGAGCAACTGGCCAAACCGCCTGTGGTGGCGCGACCGGTGCCGGATATTCCGCCGCAGAGTCCGTTGTTCGAACAATACGACGAGAACCTGCGCAAGGACGAGCAACAGCAACGACTCGATCAGGCGCGCAGCACCAGCCGTAATCTGTCCAACCCGAAATGCCAGTTCTGGTTGCAACAGGATCACACCGCGCCGAGCGAAAAAAGCCGCGCCAATGTCCTGCAATTCTGCGATTGATCATGAATAAACAAACAGTCCATCAACTGATCCTCGACAAACTGCGGGTCGATCTCGACATCGCCGAACGTGCTGCGCAAACCGCGTACGAAACGGCGACCCACGAAGAAAACATCGCCGAAAACAAATACGACACCCTGGGGCTGGAAGCGTCTTATCTGGCCGCCGGGCAAGCCAGGCGCGTGGAGGAAATCAGGCAGTCGTTGACGCTTTGCCAGAACCTGACACTGCGCCCTTATGACGGTCTGCGCGGTATCGAAGTGGGCGCGTTACTCGGCCTGGAAGACGAAAAAGGTCGTGAGCAATGGTTGTTCCTGGCCCCCGACGCCGCCGGCTTGAAAGTCGATCTGGTGGGGCAATGGATTACCGTCATCACCCCTCGCTCACCGTTGGGCAAAAGCCTGCTGGGCAAGTTCGAAGGGGACGAGGTGGACATTTTGGTGGCTGGCACCCGGCAACAGTTTTCTGTCACCGAGGTCGTTTGAGGCAGGACACCCCATTAATGGACCGGCAGTTCGACGCCGTCGAACAATTCTTCCAGTTCCTGCTTGTTGTGGCACTGGATGGCCTTGGCCATGACTTCGCGGGTCAGGTGCGGGGCGAACTTTTCGATGAAGTCGCACATGAAGCCACGCAGGAAGGTGCCGCGACGGAAACCGATTTTGGTGATGCTGGATTCGAACAGATCACTGGCGTCGAGCATTACCAGGTCGCTATCGAGTTTGGCGTCGACCGCCATTTTGGCGACGATACCCACGCCCAGGCCCAGACGAACGTAAGTCTTGATGACGTCGGCGTCGGCAGCGGTGAACACTACTTTCGGCGTCAGGCCGCGATGGCTGAACGCTTCGTCGAGTTTCGAACGGCCGGTGAAACCGAACACGTAAGTCACGATCGGGTATTCGGCCAGGGCTTCGAGGGTCAGCTTTGACAGCTTGGTCAGTGGATGGCCTTGTGGCACGACCACGCAGCGGTTCCAGCGGTAGCACGGCATCATCACCAGATCACCGAACAGTTCCAGGGCTTCGGTGGCGATGGCGAAATCGACGGTGCCATCAGCGGCCATTTCGGCGATCTGCATCGGCGAGCCCTGATGCATGTGCAGGGCAACGTCGGGGTATTGCTTGATGAACGCGCTGATCACCGGAGGCAATGCGTAACGCGCCTGGGTGTGGGTGGTGGCGATCGACAGGGTGCCTTTCTTCTCGTTGGAGAATTCCTGGGCGATCTGCTTGATGCTTTCAACCTTGCGCAGAATTTCGCCGGCGGTGGTGATGATGCGCTCGCCGGCCGGGGTTACGCGGGTCAGGTGCTTGCCACTGCGGGCGAAAACCTCGACACCCAATTCGTCTTCCAGCAGGCGGATCTGCTTGCTGATGCCCGGTTGCGACGTGTAGAGGCTTTGGGCGGTGGCGGAAACGTTGAGGTCGTGGTGCGCCACTTCCCAGATGTAGCGCAATTGTTGAAGCTTCATATGAATCCCTCAAAGCAGGTAGACGCCACGGGCATCAGCGACGGTATATAACTATATTAATGGTTTGAAGAATAAATCTAGAACTTTTTTATCAAACTGCCATTGTCCGTGTTCTAGCGATCACCTTGGCGACGACGCTCCACCAGCGGCACCAGATAGACCGGCACCCGAGACAGTTGCAACACGCGCGCTGCGGTCCTGCCCAAAGGTGTTTCGACGCCAGCCCCATGGCTATGACTACCTACGATCAGCAAATCCACCGAGAGTTTCTGCGCCTGGTCGAGAATCACCTGCGACGGGTCACCCTGAATCACCCGAACCGCCTGAATCCGCTCCAGGTCTTGAGCCCCCTCGCCCCCCAGTTCTTCACGAAAGCTGTCGAGCACTCGCTGCTCGATACTGGCAATGACCGTGTTCAGGCCCTGACTGTGAAACTCGTTCAACGCCTGCTCATCGAGGTAACTCTGGAGCACCGACTCGGCGAACAACCCCATGGGCTCCACCGCGTGCACCACGTACAAATCGGCATTGAATGTCCGCGCCAGCGCCAAGGCATGCTGCATCACCAGCGGTGCGTACAGGCCGAGGTCAGTGGCGTACAGCATCGACCGAATCATATGACCTCCTCGCGTGCCAACATGGCGGAGATTGATTCAGCTTAGCAGTGCCTTGGCGAGTACGACGTTTCGCGTAACGCGTTGAACCGTGGGCTTAAACCTTTTGCTCGTTGCTTATGCCATGCGGCACGTGACCAGTGGCGACCACCTCGCGGGCCAATTCGCAATGGCCGGCCTGATCGTCGAAAAACACGTCGGCGGCAAAGGCTTCGAGGAATGCCGACTTGGTCAGGCCACCGAGGAACAGCGATTCGTCCAGACGAATGTCCCATTCGCGCAACGTGCGGATCACCCGCTCATGGGCCGGTGCTGAACGCGCCGTGACCAGGGCGGTGCGGATCGGGCAAGCGTCCTCCGGGAACTCACGCTGCAAAGCGTTCAGGGCGGCAAGGAAGCCTTTGAACGGGCCACCGCGCAGCGGCTCACGCGCCGCTTCACGCTCACTGGCCTGAAACGCTTCCAGCCCTCCAGCCTGGTAAACCCGCTCCGACTCGTCGGAAAACAGCACCGCGTCACCGTCGAAAGCAATGCGCAGTTCATCACTGGCAGCACGGCTGGCACCGCCCGACAGAATGGTTGCTGCGGCGAACCCGGCCTCCAGTGCACTGCGCACGTCCTCGGCATGGGTCGAGAGAAACAGATCGCAACCAAAGGCCTTGAGGTAGGGATAAGGACTGCGCCCGCCGACAAACGCCGCTCGGGAGATCGCCAGCCCATAGTGGTGGATCGAGTTGAACACCCGCAGCCCGGTGTCGGCACTGTTGCGCGACACCAGGATCACCTCGACCCGGGCCCGGCCGAGACTGGCATTGAGGTTCAGGAGTTTTTGCACCAACGGGAATGCATCGCCGGGCGAGAGGATTTCGTCCTCGTGTTCGATCTGATATTGCCGATAGGCTTCGACACCGCTCGACAGATAGACCTTGTGGCTCTCACTCAGATCGAACAGTGCTCGCGAAGAAATCGCCAGCACCAGTTTGTCGTCTATGCCCTTTGCCATGCCCTTCCCCTCAGGTTGATCGACTCAAGTGTTGCGTCGATCGATAAAACTCAAGCTGCGATACAGCGCTTCAATTCGCGGCAACTCACACCCCGCGGCTTTGGCGGCCGCCAGTGGACGGGCGTAAATCGCGGCCAGTTCCAGCGGTCGTTTGTGCAGAAAATCGTGGTACATGCTCGGCCAGTAATCCGGCATCTTCTCGGTCACCATGAACAGGTGATCGGCATAACCGGCCGGTATGGCATGACCGCAGGCGGTCGCCCCCTGAACCACTTCGGCCATCAATGCCTTGATCAGTTCCCGGCTGTCGACATCCGCCATCAGCGGCGTGGTGCTTGCCCCGAGCAGCACTGACAGACCGTTGTAAGGGATATTCCAGACCAGTTTTTGCCAACGCGCCTGATGCAGGTTCGGCATGGACTGCGAATCGATGCCGGCAGCGCGGAAGAACCCGGCGCCCTCCTCGACAATCGCTGTGCGCGTCGTTTCATCGGTCGCAGGACCGCTGTGGTAGCCGACATGTACCGCGCCGAGCGCCTGATGTGTGATGACGCCAGGTTCCTCACGATGCACGCAGATATAGCAGAGCCCACCGAGCAGGTGCAGCGAATCGGGGAGCCATTCGCGCAGACTGTCTTCGACGTCCAGGCCATTTTGCATCAGCAGCACTTTGGCACCGGGGGCGGCGACTTGACGGATTGTCGGTGCGAGATCCGCGTTACTGGTGGTTTTCGCGCCCACCAGCAACCAGTCGCAGGGCGGCATGTCTTCGGCGCTCGAATAGGCCTGAACCGGGTTCAAGGTCAGCGCGCCATGGACCGCGCTGTCGACCTGAAGCCCTCGCTCAGCCACCGCGGAAAATTCACTGCGCAACAGAAAGTGCACATCGAAGCCGGCACGCGCCAGCATCGCCCCGTAGAAACCGCCGATCGCACCGGTTCCGATAATACCGATTGTCGGTTTGGCAACTGCCCCCATCATGGCAACTCCTCTGCAATTCGATTCAGTGCCTGACCCACGGCGGCATTGAGCTCGGTGCTGGTCAGGCGTGTTTTAAGTGCGCCGAAGAACTCACCGTCGCGAACGACAAACAGCGCCGGCAAATGAAAGACCTGATAACGCTCGACCACCCCGCCATTGTTCCCCGCATCGATCCAGCACAACTGATCGAGCTCCAGGTCGAGTCGTGGCAATTGCTCACGGCCAAAACGGCAACTGGCGCAGCCAACGCTGGTGAAAATCACCAGCGACACCCCGCTCATCGCCAGCAGCCGTTGGTCGGCGTCGAAATCGGTCAGTTCCCATTCGACCACTATACTGGGGGAAACAATGTCAGATGGCCGACACATGGAGTCCGTGTTCATGGGACGTTTTCTTCCTCACCCTGACGATGTGCCTGTTGAATTAACGTTGCTCACACATGAGTGCATATCGCGGCAACGGCTGCACACTATCAGCCTCGGGGGCATGGCTTGCAATTACCACCGCGCCTGGCGCCACGGTACCGCGCTGGAAGTGCGCATGCCGACCTTGAATCCCGACTTGCGTTTTCTAGGCTATGTGGCCTGGTGCCTGCGACGAAAGCGCGGCTATCTGGTGGGCATTGCCTTTGTGGATGAGCAGATGCTGTTCAGTGCCCGGATGGGCGAGCAGGTGTGTCAGATCGAACATTACCGCCGCCTGCACGACGTGCACGAAGATCTGCAGGATGCTCAAGCCCTGGCGCTTGAATGGGTCCAGGAACATGCCGACGAGTTCTCCCACGACACGGTTCGCAAGGCATTTGCACAGCCGATGCTGGATTAAACCCGTGTCTGCCCATTGTCGAGCAGGCGCGTAACGCGCTAAGGTTCGGCTCCCCGACGCGCTTAATTTGCTGTGCTCCGCCGCGCGGGTTCGCTGGCGGCCGGCACCCGTGACCTGACGAGTAAACGATGGCTGATTTACCGATCAACGACCTAAACGTCGCCTCCAACGAGACGCTGATCACTCCCGATCAGCTCAAGCGTGATATCCCTCTGAGCGACGCTGCGCTGCGCACCGTCACCAAGGGTCGCGAAGTCATTCGCAACATTCTTGACGGCACCGACCACCGCCTGTTTGTCGTCATCGGGCCTTGCTCGATCCACGACATCAAGGCGGCCCACGAATACGCCGAGCGCCTGAAGGCGCTCGCGGCCGAAGTGTCCGATACCCTGTATCTGGTCATGCGCGTGTATTTCGAGAAGCCACGCACCACCGTCGGCTGGAAAGGCTTGATCAACGACCCGTACCTGGACGACTCTTTCAAGATTCAGGATGGCCTGCACATCGGTCGCCAATTGCTGCTGGACCTGGCCGAGATGGGCTTGCCGACGGCGACCGAAGCTCTCGACCCGATCTCCCCGCAGTACTTGCAGGACCTGATCAGCTGGTCGGCCATCGGCGCACGCACCACCGAATCCCAGACTCACCGGGAAATGGCTTCCGGCCTGTCCTCGGCTGTCGGCTTCAAGAATGGCACCGACGGTGGCCTGACCGTGGCGATCAACGCCTTGCAATCGGTTTCCAGCCCACACCGTTTCCTGGGCATCAACCAGGAAGGTGGCGTATCGATCGTCACGACCAAGGGCAACGCCTACGGTCACGTCGTGCTACGCGGTGGCAACGGCAAGCCGAACTACGATTCGGTCAGCGTTGCGCTCTGCGAGCAAGCGCTGAACAAGGCCAAGATCAAGCCGAACATCATGGTCGACTGCAGCCATGCCAACTCCAACAAGGATCCAGCCCTGCAACCGCTGGTGATGGAGAACGTCGCCAATCAGATCCTCGAAGGCAACCAGTCGATCATCGGCCTGATGGTCGAAAGTCACCTGAACTGGGGCTGCCAGGCGATTCCGAAAGACCTCGCCGACTTGCAATACGGCGTGTCGATCACCGATGCCTGCATCGACTGGTCCGCAACCGAAAACACCTTGCGCAGCATGCATGCCAAACTCAAGGATGTGCTGCCAAAACGCGATCGCAGCTGATCGCGCCGCCCTGCAAACAAAAAACTGCAGACAAAAAAACGCCGGGCTAAACCCGGCGTTTTTTTATGCGTTTGATTTGTGGAAGGTCACTGGCTCAGCTTGGCAGCGTGGCGCTGGTGACGCTCCATGTAGCGCTCCACGTAGGAGCACGACGGAATGACGGTGTAACCCATTTCCTCAGCGTATTGCAGCGCCTGCTCGGTCAACGCGGCCGCAATGCCCCGACCACGCAACGCGTTGGGCACAAAGGTGCGGTAGATATCCAGGGTCTGCTTCCCCAGATCCATATAGGTCAGATAGGCACGATGACCGTCCACATTGGTCTCGAACTGATGACCAGCCTGGTCATGGTGGATGGACAACGCCTCGCTCATCACTACTCCTCGCGGGTCTTGAATTCTGACCCCTACCTTACCGATGTTTTTCCGGCGAAGGAACATCTACGCCACCCCGTGCCTGAATGGACACCAAGAAGAGCCGCACCAATCTCGCGCAACCGGGCACGTATCAAATAGTAGGCACCATTGGCAAAAATGCTCAAGGTACGCTCGTCATCATGCAGGTTGGCGGGCGCTGCTCCGGGTCACGCAGGGACGGCTCGCCCGAATCTCCGCGGGTCGATAGCCTGAACATTGCCGGATATTGAGACTTAAGACGAGCGCCCTTTCTTAAAGTCACCTCTACATGGATAAAGATATGAGAGGCAGCGCGCAAAATCCGAACGAAAGTATAGACGAATCCATGTTGGGAGACTTAAGCCAAGACCGAAAAAGCAACGGCGACGACGCGGAACTTTTCCATGGCGGATCGCTCAGCTCAGGGCCTCGTAGCTGGATATTTTTTAAGCAATTGCAGTTAAAAGTTGCTCGAAAAAGAATCAACGCCTACAATTTTTTTTGCTTCTTGCTTTACGTCAGTTTACTTACGACAAGTAATGGGTAGTATGTACGCCGGCTAATTCCTCACTCTGAGGAGATAGCTACTTAATAGAAAGTCCTTGAAGGGGAACACGATGAACAACGTTCTGAAATTCTCTGCTCTGGCTCTGGCCGCAGTTCTGGCTACCGGTTGCAGCAGCGCATCGAAAGAAACCGAAGCACGTCTGACCGCTACTGAAGACGCAGCAGCTCGCTCCCAGGCTCGTGCAGACGAAGCTTACCGTAAAGCTGATGAAGCTCTGGCTGCTGCTCAAAAAGCACAACAGACTGCTGACGAAGCTAACGAGCGTGCTCTGCGCATGCTGGACAAAGCTAGCCGCAAGTAATAGTCCTTCGGGATTATTATCAAGCCGACCCATTTTTTGGGTCGGCTTTTTTATTGCCCGGTGTTTTGTACAGGTAATAAAAAACCCGCCGACGCGGTCAGCATCGGCGGGTTCCTTTCAGGCGTTACTGCAGCGGGTCGATGGGTACACTCGACACCATCGGCGCAGAAGTATTGGGCACAGCGATTTCCACCGGCAGCCCATCTTCAGCGGCAACAACATCACGCACCACATCCCAGTTCATGCGCAGGTTATTGGTGATGTCCTCACGCTTGAGCATCGCGTTGATCACAGCGGTGTGCTTGTCGACCACCGACGGGTTGCCGTTGTCGTCCAGCGGCGTGTGCGCTTCGAGATAGACCTTACCGCCACTCATACCGAACTTGTACGGGTCGTTAATGATCCGCACTGACGTACCGACTGGCACCATGCCCGCCATTTCCAGCACGTTGTTGTTGTACATCCGGAAGCAGCCATGGCTGGTGCGCATGCCGATGCCGAATTTCTTGTTCGAGCCGTGAATCAGGTAGCCCGGAGTGCCAAGACTGAACTTGAACGGCCCCAGGGGGTTATCAGGGCCGGCCGGCACCACATTTGGCAATGGGTCACCATCGGCGGCGTGTTCGGCCTTGATTGACGCTGGAGGCGTCCAGGTCGGGTTCGGCGTTTTTGCGGTGATCGTGGTATGGGCGATCGGCGACCCCCAACCCTCACGACCGATCCCCAGCGGGAAGGTGTACACCACGTTCCGGCCTTTCGGATAGTAGTAGAGGCGGTATTCAGCCAGGTTGATCACGATACCTTCACGCGGACCCGGCGGCAGGATGAAACGGGTCGGCAGAATAATTTCGGTGCCGGCGCCCGGCAGCCAGGCGTCGATGCCCGGGTTGGCCGCGACCATTTCCGAATAGCCCAGATCGTAAGTGGTACCAAGGTCGGCGAAGGTATCTTCGTACTTGGCCTTGATGACCTGAACCTGGCCAACGATGTCTTCACCGGGCGGTGGTAGAGGCAGCTCCAATGCTGCAACGGGACCGGCCACACAGAGGGCGGCAAGAGTCAGGCAGCGGGTGACGGCAGGAAAGCGCGGCAACATCCGGAAAATCCTTCGCATGATCAACAGAGGGTATAAAAACGGAATTGTACACTGACGTCTGAAATTTCGGGGAGTTAGCCGATAGCAAGCTATCTTTGATGCGTCAAAGCTCGAAGCGCAGCTCTGGCCAGATCGGCGATGTGCCGCGTTTTTGCGATTCCAGGATCGCGCGGCACAAGGAGCACAAGCGCTGGTCCTGGAACACCCGGCGGTCGACGCTCGACCAGCGCGGCTGTGCCGGTAGCAGGCTGCCGCACAAGGTTCGGTCCGCCGAACCACCCAGCTCCAGCTGACGTGTCACCAGATGTACCCGCACTTCCTGGCAGGCGAACAGATCCAGCTGTTCGTCAGGCTCGATCAGTTGATAGGCAAAAAGTGACCAGGCGGGACGCGGCATCGGGGGCTCCAAATCGGGGGCGCCACCTTAGCCGAAAGCCTGCCCTTAGAAAAGTGTCATAACAACGGTTTTAGCGTAGGCCAGACATTTTCCAGCAACTTGTCCTGAGCCCCGGCAGCCGGGTGCAGGCCGTCGGCTTGCATCAAGTCGGGATGACCGCCTACACCGTCGAGAAAAAACGGCACCCACGGAATCTTTTTCTCGCTGGCCAGGTTGCTGTAGACCTCGGCAAAGGCCTTGGTGTAGCGAACGCCGTAGTTGGGTGGCAATTGCATGCCGAGCAGCAGCACTTTGGCACCGCTGGCGCGAGAGCTGTCGATCATCGCTGCAAGGTTTTGTTGCAATTGCGTCGGCAGCAATCCGCGCAGCCCGTCATTGCCCCCCAATTCGAGGATCACCAGCTCAGGTTTATGCTCCGCAAGCAGCGCGGGCAGGCGCGCCTGGCCTCCGGCACTGGTGTCGCCGCTGATGGACGCGTTAACCACCTGATCGTCGAAACCTTCGCGCTTGAGCCGTTGCTCGAGCAAAGACACCCACCCCAAGCGGGTATCCAGTCCGAAACCGGCGCTGATACTATCGCCAACGATCAGGACTGTACCCGCCGCTGCGTTCTGGGCCATGCATATCAAGGCCAGGCCAGCACTCAAAAACCACACACGCATCGGATTCTCCATGGGCGCAAGCATTCTCACCGCGAAGAACCTCAGCAAAGTGGTACCCAGCGCGGAAGGTGAACTGACTATCCTGCACGAACTCAGCCTGGAACTGAACAAGGGCGACAGCCTGGCCATCGTCGGCGCGTCCGGTTCCGGCAAATCCACCCTCCTCGGCCTGCTCGCCGGCCTCGACCTGCCAAGCAGCGGCGAAGTCACCCTCGCCGGACAAGGCCTGAGCAACCTCGACGAAGACCAGCGCGCCCGCATTCGCGCAGAGCATGTCGGTTTTGTCTTTCAATCATTCCAACTGCTCGACAGTCTCAACGCCCTGGAAAACGTCATGCTGCCGCTGGAGCTCGATGGCCGAAAAGACGCCCGCGAGCGCGCCACCGAACTGCTGCAACGGGTCGGGCTGGGGCAACGCCTGACCCATTCACCCCGTCAGCTCTCCGGCGGCGAACAACAACGCGTGGCAATTGCCCGAGCGTTTGCCGCCGAACCCGACGTGCTGTTTGCCGACGAGCCTACCGGCAACCTCGACAGCCACACGGGCGAACGCATCAGCGACCTGCTGTTCGAACTGAACCAGGAACGCGGCACCACCCTGGTGCTGGTAACGCACGATGAACGCCTGGCACATCGCTGCCGGCGCCTGATCCGCCTTGAAGCCGGCCTGCTGGTCGCCCCTCTGGAGCCTTGATGGCACGCCTGCCGCTGTTGCGCCTGTTCAGTCTCGCCATTCGCCAATTGCTGCGCGACGCCCGTGCCGGTGAGTTGCGGGTATTGTTTTTCGCCCTGGTGGTGGCCGTGGCGGCGAGTACTGCCATCGGTTACTTCGGGGCTCGCCTCAACGGCGCGATGATGCTGCGCGCCACCGAATTTCTCGGTGCCGACCTGCTGCTTGAAGGCAGCTCACCGGCCCGGCCCGAACAGATAAAAAGCGGTACCGAACTGGGCCTCGAACATGCTCAGGTGGTGGAATTCTCCAGCGTTATCGCCACCGACAACGGCATTCAACTGTCCAGCATCAAGGCCGCCGATGACGTCTATCCACTGCGCGGCGAACTGAAAAGTGCTCCCGCGCCTTACGCGCCGGAAGAAGCCGGTGGCGGACCGAAACCGGGCGAAGCCTGGGTCGAAGCGCGACTGCTGACCGCGCTGGATTTGAAGATCGGCGACAGCATCGACGTCGGCCTGCGAACCCTGAAACTGGCTCGGGTGCTGACTTACGAACCGGACCGCGCCGGCAATTTCTACAGCCTGACGCCACGGGTGCTGATCAATCTCAGTGACCTGGCGGCGACCGGCGTGGTGCAACCCGGCAGTCGGGTCAGTTACCGCGAACTCTGGCGCGGCAACGCCGAGGCACTGGAAACCTATCGTCAACTGATCAAGCCCGGCCTCGCGGCCAACCAACGCCTACAGGACGCCCGCGACGGCAACCGGCAGATCGGTGGCGCCCTGGGGAAAGCCGAACGTTACTTGAACATGGCCAGCCTGGTGGCGGTTCTGCTGTCCGGTGTGGCGGTGGCGCTGTCGGCGACGCGCTTCGCCACCCGCCGATTCGATGCCAGTGCATTGTTGCGGTGCCTGGGTTTGTCCCGTCGGGAAACCTTGCTGCTGTTCAGTTTTCAACTGGCAGTCCTCGGACTGCTCGCCAGCCTCAGCGGTGCACTTATCGGCTGGCTGGCACAACTCGGGCTGTTCGCACTGCTGCATGATCTGTTGCCCACCGATGTTCCCCCGGGCGGTCTGTTTCCGGCCATCGCCGGGATTGGCACCGGGATGGTGGCGCTGGCCGGTTTTGCGCTGCCACCACTGGCCGCGCTGGGTCGCGTTCCGCCATTGCGGGTATTACGTCGAGACATGCTGCCGATCCCCTCCAGCACCTGGATGGTCTACGGCGCGGCACTGGGTGCACTTGGACTGATCATGTGGCGCCTGAGCCTGGACCTGGTGCTGACCTTCGCCCTGCTCGGCGGAGGCGTGATCGCTGCGCTGCTGTTGGGCGGCTTACTGTTACTCCTTCTGAAGAGCTTGCGCCGGATGCTGGCGGGAGCCACCTTGCCGTGGCGCCTCGGTCTGGGCCAATTGCTGCGTCATCCACTGGCGGCCGCGGGACAGTCCCTGGCCTTCGGTTTGATTCTGCTGTCCATGGCGTTGATCGCCTTGTTACGCGGTGAGTTGCTGGATACCTGGCAAAATCAGTTGCCGAAAAACGCGCCAAACTATTTCGCCCTGAACATTCTCCCCGCGGACAAACAGGCATTCACCGATCGCCTGATCGAACTGTCGGCGCAATCGGCGCCGCTGTACCCCGTGGTGCCGGGGCGACTGATCAGCATCAACGGCGCGCCGGTGCGGGATATCGTCAGCAAGGATTCGGCCGGTGATCGAGCGATCCAGCGTGACCTGAGCCTGACCTGGGCGGCGGACTTGCCGGCGGGTAACACGCTCACCGCCGGTAACTGGTGGACCGAACCAACGCCGGATGAGATACCCGGTGTGTCAGTCGAAGGCAAAGTTGCCGAAAGCCTGAAACTCAAGCTGGGCGATCATCTGGTCTTTACCGTTGGCGGGGTCAATCGCGAAGCGAAAGTCACCAGTCTGCGAGATATCAACTGGGACAACTTTCAGCCGAACTTCTTCATGATCTTTCAGCCGGGGACACTGAAGGATCTGCCGGCCACCTACCTGACCAGTTTTTATCTGGCGACGGGGCATGATCAGCAGATCGTCGATCTCTCGCGCAGCTTCCCGGCCGTCACCATTTTGCAAGTCGAAGCTTTGCTGGAGCAGCTACGCAGCATCCTCGCGCAGGTCACACTGGCGGTGGAGTACGTGTTGTTGTTCGTGTTGGCAGCGGGAATGGCCGTGTTGTTTTCCGGGTTGCAGGCGACACTGGATGAGCGCATTCGCCAAGGCGCGCTGTTGCGGGCGCTGGGTGCCGAGCGGCAGTTGCTGGTCAAGGCCCGGCGGATCGAGTTCGGCTTGCTCGGAGCGGTCAGCGGGTTGTTGGCGGCGCTGGGTTCGGAGCTGGTGAGTCTGGTGCTCTACCGCTACGCCTTCGACCTGCCCTGGCATCCGCATCCGTGGCTGCTGATGCTGCCACTGATCGGCGCCTTGCTCATCGGCGGTGCCGGTGTATTCGGCACTCGCCGGGCTTTGAACGCCAGCCCACTGACAGTCTTGCGCGAGGGTTGATAAACTCAAACGCTCTCAATCAAAAGAAGTTGCCATGAGCCGCTATCGCCCTCCCCGCACCGCCGGTACCGCGCTGATCACCCCTGAAGGTGAAGCGCGGATGCGGGCCGAGTTTCATGAGCTTTGGCATGTGCGGCGACCGCAGGTAACGCAGTCGGTCAGCGAGGCCGCGGCACAGGGTGATCGCTCTGAAAACGCCGAGTACACCTACGGTAAAAAGATGCTGCGCGAAATCGACAGTCGCGTGCGCTTTCTCACCAAACGGCTGGAAGCACTCAAGGTGGTCAGCGAGAAGCCCAGCGATCCGAATAAAGTGTATTTCGGGGCTTGGGTCACGATTGAGGACGAGGATGGCAAAGAGTCGCGCTATCGCATTGTCGGGCCGGATGAACTGGATTTGAAACAGGGGCTGATCAGCATCGATTCCCCCCTGGCACGCGCCCTGATCGGCAAGGCGCTGGATGCCGAAGTTCGGGTCCAGACACCGACCGGTGAACAGTGCGTGTATATCGTGGCGATCGACTATCTCTGAGCCGCAGCGCTTTGAGCCTCAGCGGCGAGTAATCAGCCCTTGTCGGGCGACGCGGATCAGTTGTTTGATCACTTGCGGAGCATCCTCGACGCCTGGCGACTGGATCACCGCCAGATCGAAACTGTCGCTGGCAAACCGAGCCAGTGACTCACCTTCTTCGACAAACTGGATCAGGAAGGCTGCAGGGCCACCGGTCCGACGTGGCCAGCCATCGAGATAACGCAAGAGCGTCGGCTGATGTTTACCGCCAAGCAGGATTTTTGGATTGCGTTGGGTGAGATGTGCCGTGATCGGCGCGGGGCGTACAACGGGGCTTAGTGCATTCATTGTGTCGTGTCTCTGCCTCAAAAGTCTGCATGGCAGGTGAGAGGCAACACCGAACCAGCGCTTTAGCGGTATTTCGAAGCCTGTTTCAAGCTTCTATCGGCAACTCGATGAGTCACCTGGCGCCCCGCAAGTAGCTGTTTAAATCGGCGCATGAGCAGCATCCTAGAGAAGCTGACTGGACAGTGTCAAGAATCCTGAGCAACAAAAAGGGGCTGCACAATGCTTAGCGCTGTTCGCTCTTCAGGTGCTCGCATATTTGTGGCGGCGGGCTGATTGGGGGGCTGTTCTTGGGTGTATATCCGTTTTTTGGGTAGCGGCCGCTATTGGTTTCGCTTTTACAGCGAGTCACTTTCGAAAAGCCGGAATGCCGGCCCAGGCGAAAGTAACCAAAGCGCTTCTGCCCCTTTCGTTCGGTGCCTCAAGATCAAAAGATCGCAGCCTTCGGCAGCTCCTACAGGGGGAATGCGTACGCTCTGTAGGAGCTGCCGAAGGCTGCGATCTTTTGATCTTGCGGTTGCTTTGCTTCGGCTTCAGATCTGCCGCCCCCCGGAGCAATGCCGGAGTGAGGGGCAAAGCAGCTAGCCCGCAATGACGCGGTCGGCTGACAGCTTACCGGCACCTTCGACCATTACCGCGATGGTGCCACCGAGCAAGGCCAGGGCGAACTCATAACCGTTGTTGACCATGAACAGACCGTGAGGGAGGTGCACAGAGAAGATCGCCACCAGCGAGAGGATGGTCAGGCCGAGCGCTGCCGGGCGGACCAACAAACCGATGATCAAGGCCAGACCGGCGAAGAACTCCGTGCCACCCGCCAGCGTTGCCATCAGGTACCCGGGCGCCAGGCCAATGCTCTCCATGTACTGAGCCGTGCCCGCCAAGCCGTAGCCACCAAACGCGCCGAACAGTTTCTGCGAACCGTGGGCAGCGAAGATGATGCCGACGAAGATCCGCAGGACAGTCAGGCCGTAGCCCGCGCGGGTAAACAATACCTTGTTGATCAGTGAGCTCATGCTGAGTCATCCATTTTGAGTTGTGTGTTGGTTGGCCGCCATATTAATCAGTAAATCCAATGTTAAAAGCGCAATTATTTCGCCATAACAATCAGTTTAGTCGATCATTTTCGTGAGGCAACTTTCTGCCCCTGGGGCTCCAACGACTCCCGCTCCCGATCGAACGCCAGGTAATACTTGTTCACGCTATTAACATAGCTGACAGGTCCCATTCCCACCTGCTCCATGGCGATGCGCTCGACCTGGAAGAACCATTGATTGGGATTCAAACCACGTCGCCGTGCTTCGGCGCGCATGCCCTGAACCCGCTCCGGCCCGATGTTGTAAGCCGCCAGCACAAACGCCATGCGCTCACGCTCGTTGAGTTTGGGGCTGGCGAAAAACTTGCGGCGGATCATCTCCAGGTACTTGGCCCCGGCCTGCACATTGGCATCGAGGTCCTGAATGTTATTGACCCCTACTCGTTGGGCGGCGGACGGGGTGATCTGCATCAGGCCCGTGGGACCGCTGTCGTTGCGGGCACTGGGTTGCAACGCTGATTCCTTGAACGCCAGTGCCGCCAGGTTCAGCCAGTCCATGCCTTGGGCATCGGCGTGTTTCTGCAGCACCGGTCGAAGTTTTTCCAACCGCTGGCGATCAGCCTTGGCCAATGGATAGTGAACTTGATACAGGCGTCGATAGATCCGCAGGAACGCGGCATCCTGATCCGATGGTTGTTTGTAGCCGGTGAGGAAACGATCGATGCTCGCCCGCAGCATGGAGGCATCGCGGCGCACGAACCAGAATTCCTCACCCGGATCATTAATGAGCACCTGCCGATCGAAACGCAACTTGGGCAGAATCTTGCCCCAACGCTCGGCAATCGGTTGCTCGACGATGGTCAGGTGATAAATCCCGCCCTGGACCATCTCCAGCACGTCTTCGACCGCCAGGGTTGGGTCAACCCACTCGATCTTCACTGGCGGCAGTTTGTGCAGCGCGAGCTTCTGATTGATCTGACTGACCGCATCCCCGGCAGCACTGCCAGCGGGTAGTGCCAGGGTTTTGCCAGCGAGTTGTTCGAGACGGGTATAGCGCTTCTCACCTTTGATACCGACCAATACCAGTGGAATGTTGCTGGCAACCGGTTCACTGGTGCTGACGGCGTAGCCTGGTTGCAGGTCGAGCAGTTCCCCAGGCGCAACCAGATCCCCCTCCCCGCGCTGCAATGCACCGAGCAGTTGATCCTTGGCTTTGGGAATGATCTTGAGGGTGATTTCCTGACCGTCACGGGCGTGACCGTTGAGGTATTGCTCGAAGGCGCGCAGGCGATGGTATTCGACGCCGATGGCTTGGCCCTGGACTTCACCGGAGCTGTTACGGCTCTGATTAACCAGCACCCGCAGCACGCGACTGCTGCGGATGTCCGCCAGATCGCGCACCTTGGTTGTCGGTACGGCTTGCAGCGGTCCGGCCAGACGCGCAACCGCCGGCATCGGCAGCAGCAACGAACAACACAGCAGTAACAAAACCGAGGGACGTGTCATCCACTCTCCGGAAAGAATACTGGGGCCGATTTCAACAATTTGGTGAAATCGAACGACAGAAACAGAGCGCCTTGAGCGCTGGCAAAGTGCGAAAGACTGGCACAGTGATGGCACATTGGCCAACCCGACCTGTCTCGCGGCATCAAGAGACAGCTTTAACTCGTTGTAGTTCTTGGCTTTTCTTATAAATCTACAGCTCTGATATGCTTTCCGGCCTTTGGTCCGAGGTAGCACCATGCAACTCATCGATATCGGCGTCAACCTGACCAACCCCAGTTTTGCCGACAAACACCAGGCTGTACTCGACCGCGCCTATGCGGCCGGTGTCTGCCAATTAGTGCTCACGGGCACCAGCGTCGAGGGCAGCGAACAGGCACTGGAACTGTGCCAGCAACTGGATGAAACGGCGCAACGGCTGTTCGCCACCGCCGGCATTCATCCCCATTCGGCCAGCGACTGGAACGCCGACAGCGCCCAGCGTCTGCGCAGTTTGCTCAAGGAGCCGAACGTGGTGGCCGTGGGTGAATGCGGGCTGGATTTCAACCGTGATTTCTCGCCGCGTCCGCAGCAGGAAAAGGTCCTGGAAGAACATCTGGCGATGGCGGTCGAGTTGCAATTGCCGGTGTTTCTTCACGAGCGCGATGCCAGTCAACGACTGCTGGAAATCCTTCGTGATTTCCGTGATCAGCTGCCTGCTGCCGTCGTGCACTGCTTCACCGGCGAAAAAAAGGCGCTGTTCAGCTACCTCGATCTGGATCTGCACATTGGCATCACCGGGTGGATCTGCGACGAGCGCCGAGGCACGCACCTGCATCCGTTGGTGAAAGAGATCAAACGGGGTCGGTTGATGCTGGAGAGTGATGCGCCGTATCTGCTGCCGCGCAGTCTGCGACCGAAACCGAAAAATGGCCGAAACGAACCAGCGTATCTGACCGAAGTGTTGCGGGAAGTGGCGTTGCATCGTGGGGAAAGCGAGGAAGAACTGGCAGCGCACAGCACCGCGTGCGCGCGGTCGTTTTACGGGCTGCCAACGGTCGACTGACGCATTTTGTAGGAGCGAGCTTGCTCGCGATGGTCGCTAACGATAACGCATATCTACTGGATAAATGCGGTGTCTTGGGGACCATCGCGAGCAAGCTCGCTCCTACAAAAATCTTACTGACTGTTGCGCATCACTTCTTTAGGGACGTACTTGCCGATCTCGAATTTGCCGATCGCCGCGCGGTGCACCTCGTCCGGGCCGTCAGCCAGGCGCAGGGTGCGCTGCATCGCATACATGTAGGCCAGCGGAAAATCGTTGGAAACCCCTGCCCCACCATGAATCTGGATCGCCCGGTCGATAACCCGCAGGGCAACGTTCGGCGCCACGACCTTGATCTGCGCGATTTCGCTTTTCGCCACTTTGTTGCCGACGGTGTCCATCATGTATGCCGCTTTCAGCGTCAGCAGCCGCGCCATGTCGATCTCCATCCGCGAGTCGGCAATCTTGTCGATGTTACCGCCCAGGCGTGCCAACGGTTTGCCGAACGCAGTACGGTTCACTGAACGTTTGCACATCAGTTCCAGCGCGCGCTCGGCCATCCCGATCGAACGCATGCAGTGGTGAATCCGGCCTGGGCCAAGACGACCTTGAGCGATTTCGAAGCCGCGCCCTTCACCCAACAGCACGTTTTCGTACGGCACCCGTACATTCTCGAACAGCACTTCGGCGTGGCCGTGCGGCGCATCGTCGTAACCGAACACCGGCAACGGACGAACGATCTTCACGCCCGGTGCATCCACCGGCACCAGGATCATTGAGTGCTGCGCATGGCGCGGCGCGTCAGGATTGCTCAGACCCATGAAGATCAGAATCTTGCAGCGTGGATCACAGGCGCCGGAGGTCCACCATTTCTTGCCGTTGATCACCCACTCGTCACCCTCGCGCACGGCACGGGCGGCCATGTTAGTGGCGTCGGAGGACGCCACGTCCGGCTCGGTCATCGCGAATGCCGAGCGGATCTCACCGCGCAACAACGGTTCGAGCCAGCGCTGTTTCTGTTCTTCGTTGGCGTAGCGCACCAGCACTTCCATGTTGCCGGTGTCTGGCGCCGAGCAGTTGAACGGTTCGGGGCCCAGCAACGAGCGGCCCATGATTTCTGCCAGGGGCGCGTATTCAAGGTTGGTGAGCCCGGCGCCGAGCTCGGACTCAGGCAGAAACAAATTCCACAGGCCTTCAGCCTTGGCCTTGAGTTTCAGTTCTTCCATGATTGCGGTCGGCTGCCAACGATCGCCCTCGGCGACCTGACGCTCGAACACGGCTTCGGCGGGATAAACGTAGGTGTCCATGAACGCGGTCACGCGCTCACGCAGTTCTTGCACCTTGGGCGAATAAGCGAAATCCATGGCAGCTCTACCTTTTTAACGGACAGTTCAGAGGTGTTGTTCAGGTCATGCAATCGATGCTAGAACAGCTATGAAAATTTACCTAGCCTATTCTCGGCGTGTATTAACATTCATCACCGATATATGATCGGATGATTGAGAGCCCAACAATAAGAGTGCAGCGCAATGAATCTGAGCAAGGTCGACCTCAACCTTTTCATCGTCTTCGACGCGATCTACACCGAAGCCAACCTGACCCGCGCCGGGCAAATTGTCGGCATTACCCAGCCAGCGGTCTCGAACGCCCTGGCGCGTCTGCGCGAAACCTTCAACGACCCTTTGTTCGTGCGCACCGCCCAAGGCATGGTGCCGACCCCGATGGCCCAGAACATCATCGGCCCGGTGCGCAACGCCCTCTCGTTGCTACGGGTATCGGTGCAGGAAAGCCGCATCTTCAACCCGTTGCAGGCGGTGAAGACCTACCGCATCAGCATGACCGACCTCACCGAAGCGGTCATCCTGCCGCCGCTGTTCCAGCGCCTGCGCCGCCTGGCACCGACGGTGATCATCGAGAGCTTCCTGTCCAAGCGCCGCGAGACCACCAAGGAACTGGCGGCCGGGCGTCTGGACTTCGCGGTGGATGCGCCCCTCAACACGGACCCGCAGGTGCGTCACGTCAAGTTGATGGAGGACCGCTATGTGTGTGCCATGCGCAAGGGGCATCCGTTGGCGGGCAAAGAAAAATTCAGCCTCGATGATTATCTGTCCCTGACCCACATTCATATCTCCAGCCGCCGTAGTGGTTTGGGGCATGTCGACCTTGCGCTTGGGAAAATGGGCATTCAGCGCAAGATTGCCCTGCGCTCCCAGCATTACTTGATGGCATCCCAGGTATTGCAACAGACCGACATGGTCATGACGGTGCCGGAACGCTTCGCCCGGCGTAATGATTTGCACGCCTTCAGCCTGCCGGTCAACGATGTGCCCCCTGTGGAAACCCACCTCTACTGGCACGAAAGCACTGACCAGGATCCGGCCAACCGCTGGATGCGCGAGCAGATGATCGAGTTGTGCCAGCAGGTGACGGCACATGAGAAGAAACTCGACAAACAGCCGGGTTGAACACAGATCAAAAGATCAAAAGATCGCAGCCTTCGGCAGCTCCTACATTGGAATGGGCTACACCCTGTAGGAGCTGCCGAAGGCTGCGATCTTTTCGGCCTTGACGTAAACGTCAACCTGACATTAGTTTAGCGCCATGACCTTATTCGAGCGCGCCCATGAGCAGCCAGACCTATAGCATTTCCGACCTAGCCCGCGAGCTCGACATCACCACCCGAGCCATTCGCTTTTATGAAGAGCAAGGCCTGCTCAGCCCAGAGCGGCGCGGCCAGGAGCGCATCTATACGCCCCGTGACAAGGTCAGCCTGAAGCTGATCCTGCGGGGCAAGCGTATTGGCTTCTCGCTGGCCGAATGCCGCGAGCTGATTGAACTCTACGACCCCACCGGCGGCAATCAAAAGCAGCTGCAAACCATGTTGAACAAGATCGCCGAGCGCCGCGAACAGCTGGAGCAACAGATGCTCGACATCGAGCAGATGAAGCTGGAACTCGACACCGCGCAGGAGCGCTGCGCCCAGGCGCTGGAGCAGACGATCAAAAGCCTGTAGGAGCGAGCTTGCTCGCGATGGTGGGTCAGTTACAACGATGTTGCCTGACACACCATCGCGAGCAAGCTCGCTCCTACAGGGGGTTATCTCAGCATTCAAACTATCAGTACAGGTCCAATCCCATGTCACTTCCTACTCATGTACGCCTGGTCGAAGTCGGCCCCCGCGACGGTCTGCAAAACGAAGCGCAACCCATCAGCGTTGCGGACAAGGTGCAACTGGTCGACGCCCTGACCGCCGCCGGTCTTGGCTATATAGAAGTCGGCAGTTTCGTTTCGCCCAAATGGGTGCCGCAGATGGCGGGTTCCGCCGAGGTCTTCGCGCAGATCCAGCGCAAACCGGGCGTGACCTACGGCGCACTCGCCCCCAACCTGCGCGGGTTTGAAGACGCCATTGCCGCCGGGGTCAAGGAAGTCGCGGTATTCGCGGCGGCGTCCGAAGCCTTTTCCCAGCGCAACATCAATTGCTCGATCAGCGAGAGCCTGGAGCGCTTCCTACCGATCATGGACGCCGCCAAACAGCACGGCGTAACCGTGCGCGGGTACGTGTCCTGTGTGCTGGGCTGCCCGTATGAAGGTAACGTCGCGCCGGAACAAGTCGCCCGAGTCGCTCGCGAGCTCTACGCCATGGGTTGCTACGAGGTTTCGCTGGGCGACACCATCGGCACCGGCACCGCTGGCGCGACTCGCAAGATGTTTGAAGTGGTGTCCGCCGATGTGCCGCGAGAAAAACTGGCCGGGCACTTTCACGACACGTATGGCCAGGCCATGGCCAACATCTACGCCAGCCTGCTGGAGGGCATCTCGGTGTTTGACAGCTCCATCGCCGGCCTGGGCGGCTGCCCGTACGCCAAGGGCGCCAGCGGTAATGTTGCCACCGAAGACGTGGTTTACCTGCTCAATGGCCTGGGCATCAAGACCGGAATCGACCTGGACGCATTGATTCTCGCCGGCCAGCAAATTTGCTCCGTGCTAGGCCGACCAACGGGTTCGCGCGTGGCCAAGGCACGTAGCGCACAGTGAGGCGTCGGGGTGTTACCGCTGCCTCCGGAACGTGGGCACAAGCGAGTAACACGGAAACAAATTGTCGGGATTTAGCTGAGCGAAAAAACCTACAAAAACATAAATAGCTGATTTTAAAGGACTTTTAAAAGTTGGCACGGCTTCTGCTATCTCTATGGCATAACAAGAACAAAAAAAGCAGCAAGCCCTAATAAAAATAAGACGTAACGACTCTGACATAACAAAAACAACACGGCAGAGACGCAGCTAACAGATTTTTTTGGAGAAGGTGTGCTTTTCAGGGTGCTTTTCGAAGTAACCCGCAACCGGGCAGAGAACAATAAAACTACCCTCAGGTAGCTCCCGAACTGGTTGGATCGCTCAGCGAAAAAGCAGATCAGCGCTCAAAAAAATACGTTTGCTCTTGATCCCGGATGGGGATCGATAAAAACAGCGGTAAAGGGTCACGGTCACTAAAAACAAAAACAGACCGCCCCTCAATAATAAAAAAAGAGCACGCGCAACGACAAAATTAAAGGGGAGCTTCGGCTCCCCTTTGTGCTTTCTGGCATTCAGCATTTACCTCCCCCATGTAGGAGCGAGCTTGCTCGCGAAGAACTCAAGGGCACCGCGTTGATCCAGAATGCACGCGTTATCGTTGACGTTTTTCGCGAGCAAGCTCGCTCCTACAGAAGGTCTCTTCAGACCTGTTTGCTACGCAATTCCTCGATACTGATTTCCCGCATCCTGAATTTCTGGATCTTGCCCGTCACGGTCATTGGAAACTCCTCGACGAACTTGAAGTAACGCGGTGTCTTGAAGTGCGCAATGCGTTCTTTACACCAGGTTTGCAGCTCCTGCTCGGTGGCGCTATGGCCCGGGTGGAATTTGATCCAGGCGACAATCTCTTCGCCATAGCGCGAACACGGAATTCCGATCACTTGCACATCCGCCACGGCCGGGTGGGTAAAGAAGAACTCTTCCAGCTCCCGCGGGTAAATATTCTCGCCACCGCGGATGATCATGTCCTTGTTCCGGCCCGCAATGCGCACGTAGCCTTCGTCGCACATGCTCGCCAAATCGCCGGTGTGCATCCAGCCTGCCTGATCGATGGCTTCCGCGGTGCCTTGCGGGTTGTTCCAGTAACCGAGCATCACGCTATAACCGCGGGTACACAGTTCGCCAATGGTGCCACGCGGTACAAGGTTGCCCGCCTCGTCAATGATCTTGCTTTCGAGTTGCGGCTGAGTCCGGCCGACGGTAGTGACGCGCAGCTCCAGCTCGTCTGACGGACCGGTCTGTAAAGACACCGGACTTGTTTCCGTCATGCCGTAGGCAATCTGCACTTCGTTCATGTGCATTTCGCTGATGACCCGACGCATCACTTCGATCGGACAGGTTGCGCCGGCCATGATCCCGGTACGCAGGTTCGACAGATCGAATTCCCCGCGCTTGGGCTGATCAAGCATGGCGATGAACATGGTCGGCACGCCATACAGCGCCGTGGCCTTCTCTTCGGCGGCGGTGCTCAGGGTCAGCAGCGGATCGAACGCATCGTTGGGGTAAATCATCGTGCTGCCGTGGGTGATGCAACCAAGGTTGCCCATGACCATGCCAAAGCAGTGATATAGCGGCACCGGAATCACCAACCGATCATTGGCGGTCAGGCCAAGGCTTTCGCCCACCATGTAACCGTTGTTGAGAATGTTGTAGTGACTGAGCGTCGCGCCCTTCGGGAAACCCGTGGTGCCGGAGGTGTACTGGATGTTCACCGGTTGGTCGAAGTGCAGGCTGTCCTGACGTTCGCGCAATTGCTCGGTTGACACGCTGGCGGCCAGATCGGCCAATTGCGACCAGGGCAAGAAGCCTGACGGCGGTTGCGCATCGAGGCTGATAACGCCGCGCAGCTCCGGCAGCCGTTCACAGTGCAACTTTCCGATGGATTGCTCAGCCAGCTCAGGCACCAGCCCTTGGAGCATGCCGTGATAGTTGGAGGTTTTGAAGGCGCCGGCGCAGACCAGCCACTGGCAACCGGATTGCTTCAAGGCGTATTCAAGTTCCGAACTGCGATAAGCCGGATTGATGTTGACCAGAATCACACCGATTTTTGCGCTGGCAATCTGGCTGATACACCACTGGGCGCAGTTAGGGGCCCAGATGCCGAGGCGGTCGCCGGTCTGCAAACCCAGCGACAACAAGGCTCTGGCGTGCAGAGCCACCGCGTCGGACAGCTCCTGCCACGTGTAGCGCAACTGTTGATGGCGCACGACCAGCGCCTCTCCGTTCGGGTACTGCGCGACCGTGTTATCGAAGGCCTGACCGATGGTCATCGCCAGTAACGCTTTCTCCTGGGAACCACGGGTATAGCTGCGCTGCGGGCTTGCACTGGGTTGATCCATGACGACCCCTATTGTCTTTATTAGTGGGTGTTACGGCGGCCCCCTGTAGGAGCGGGCTTGCTCGCGAAAGCTCCGGATCAATCGACATTAATGTTGAATGACAAACCGCTTTCGCGAGCAAGCCCGCTCCCACAGGGTTGGCTCGCCTTATATGAACTGGCTCTACTCTCGCTTAAGTTGACGTTAACGTAAAGGGTGATTGACAGCCATTCGTCACAGGCTTACGTTAACGTAAAGGTGAGAGCCAAATCACTGCCCTCCCCGCCCTACAAAAAAGCCAAAAGGTGCCCCATGAGCTATCCATCCCTGAACTTTGCCCTCGGTGAAACCATCGACATGCTGCGCGATCAGGTCCAGTCCTTCGTCGCTAAAGAGATCGCCCCGCGCGCGGCTCAGATCGACATCGACAACCTGTTCCCCGCCGACCTGTGGCGTAAATTCGGCGATATGGGCCTGCTGGGCGTGACCGTTCCGGAAGAGTACGGCGGCGCTGGCCTGGGTTACCTGGCCCACGTGGTGATCATGGAAGAAATCAGCCGCGGCTCGGCCTCGGTCGCCCTGTCCTACGGCGCTCACTCCAATCTTTGCGTCAATCAGATCAACCGCAACGGCAATCACGAACAGAAAACCAAATACCTGCCGAAGCTGATCAGCGGCGAGCACATCGGTGCGCTGGCCATGAGCGAGCCGAATGCCGGTTCCGACGTGGTGTCGATGAAACTGCGCGCTGATAAACGTGGCGATCACTACGTCCTCAATGGCAGCAAAACCTGGATCACCAACGGCCCGGACGCTAACACCTATGTGATCTACGCCAAGACAGACCTGGAAAAAGGCCCGCACGGCATCACCGCCTTCATCGTTGAACGTGATTCCAAAGGCTTCACCCGCAGCAACAAGTTCGACAAACTCGGCATGCGCGGTTCAAACACCTGCGAGCTGTTTTTCGATGACGTCGAAGTGCCGGAAGAAAACATTCTCGGCGCGCTTAACGGCGGCGTGAAAGTGCTGATGAGCGGTCTCGATTACGAACGCGTTGTTCTTTCGGGTGGCCCGACCGGGATCATGCAGGCCTGCATGGACTTGATCGTTCCGTACATCCACGACCGCAAGCAGTTCGGCCAAAGCATCGGCGAATTCCAGCTGATCCAGGGCAAGGTCGCCGACATGTACACCCAGCTGAACGCCAGCCGCGCCTACCTTTATGCCGTAGCCCAAGCGTGCGAGCGTGGCGAAACCACGCGCAAGGACGCGGCCGGCGTGATCCTTTACAGCGCCGAACGCGCCACGCAAATGGCCCTCGACGCGATCCAGATTCTCGGTGGCAACGGCTACATCAACGAGTTTCCGGCCGGTCGTCTGCTGCGTGATGCCAAGCTGTATGAAATCGGCGCCGGCACCAGTGAGATCCGCCGCATGCTGATCGGTCGCGAACTGTTCAACGAAACCCGCTAAACGGAGCTGTCCATGGCTATCCTGCATACCCAGCTCAACCCTCGCTCGGCGGAGTTCGCGGCCAACAGCGCGGCGATGCTCAAACAGGTCGACGCCCTGCACACCCTGCTCGCCCAAGTGCAGCAAGGCGGCGGCCCGAAGGCCCAAGAACGCCACACCTCGCGGGGCAAACTGCTGCCACGTGAGCGGATCAATCGTCTGCTCGACCCCGGTTCGCCCTTTCTCGAGATCAGCCAATTGGCGGCCTACGAGGTTTACGGTGAAGACGTTCCCGCCGCTGGCGTGATTGCCGGAATCGGCCGCGTCGAAGGCGTCGAGTGCATGATCGTCGCCAACGATGCCACTGTGAAAGGTGGCTCGTATTACCCGTTGACCGTGAAAAAACACCTGCGGGCCCAGACCATTGCCCAGCAGAACCGCTTGCCGTGCATCTATCTGGTGGACTCCGGCGGCGCCAACCTGCCGCGTCAGGATGAGGTGTTCCCGGACCGCGAACACTTCGGGCGGATCTTTTTCAATCAGGCAAACATGAGCGCCATGGGCATTCCGCAAATCGCGGTGGTCATGGGTTCGTGCACCGCCGGTGGCGCCTACGTGCCGGCCATGGCCGACGAAGCGATCATGGTGCGCAACCAGGCCACTATTTTCCTCGCCGGCCCGCCGCTGGTGAAAGCCGCGACCGGTGAAGTGGTCAGTGCCGAAGACCTCGGCGGGGCTGATGTGCACTGCAAGATTTCCGGTGTTGCCGACCATTACGCCGAAAGCGACGAACACGCCTTGGCCATTGCCCGACGCAGCATCGCCAACCTCAACTGGCGCAAACTCGGCGAAGTGCAGCAGCGCACGCCCATCGCCCCGCTTTACCACAGCGAAGAGTTGTATGGCGTGGTGTCGGCGGATGCCAAGCAACCCTTCGACGTGCGCGAAGTCATTTCGCGGGTGGTGGACGGTTCGGTGTTCGACGAGTTCAAGGCATTGTTCGGGACGACATTGGTCTGCGGTTTTGCCTACTTGCACGGTTACCCGATTGCGATCCTCGCCAACAACGGCATCCTCTTCGCCGAAGCGGCGCAAAAAGGCGCGCACTTTATCGAACTGGCTTGTCAGCGCGGCATTCCGTTGCTGTTCCTGCAAAACATCACCGGTTTCATGGTCGGCCAGAAATACGAGGCGGGCGGCATCGCCAAACACGGCGCGAAACTGGTGACCGCCGTGGCGTGCGCCAAGGTACCGAAATTTACCGTGATCATTGGCGGCAGCTTTGGTGCCGGTAACTATGGCATGTGCGGGCGAGCCTACGATCCACGCTTCCTGTGGATGTGGCCGAACGCCCGCATCGGCGTGATGGGCGCGGAGCAAGCCGCCGGCGTATTGGTCCAGGTCAAACGCGAGCAGGCCGAACGCAGTGGCCAGGGTTTCAGCGCCGAACAGGAAGCCGAGATCAAGCAACCGATCCTCGACCAGTATGAGGAACAGGGTCACCCCTACTACTCCAGCGCCCGCTTATGGGACGACGGCGTCATTGACCCGGCGCAGACCCGCGATGTATTGGCCCTGGCCTTGTCGGCGTCGCTGAATGCACCAATCGAACCGAGCCGCTTCGGCGTGTTCCGGATGTGATCCTGTAGGAGCGAGCTTGCTCGCGATGGACGATAGCGCGCCGCGTTAATTCAGAAAACACGCGTTATCGTTGACATCCTTCGCGAGCAAGCTCGCTCCTACAAGTGCCGTGGAGACGGACAAATATGAACGACTTCAACACCCTCGAACTGCTGACCGACCCGCGTGGCTTCGCCACCCTGTGGCTCAGCCGTGAAGAAAAGAACAACGCCTTCAACGCCGAAATGATCCGCGAACTGATCCTCGCGCTGGACAAGGTCTCAACCGATGCCAGCCTGCGGTTCCTGCTGGTACGTGGACGTGGCAAGCATTTCAGCGCCGGCGCCGACCTGGCCTGGATGCAGCAATCGGCCGAACTCGATTACCACACCAACCTCGACGACGCCCGGGAACTGGCGGAGTTGATGTACAACCTCGCCAAGCTGAAAGTCCCGACGCTGGCCGTGGTGCAAGGTGCGGCATTCGGCGGCGCGCTGGGCCTGATCAGTTGCTGCGACATGGCCATTGGCGCCGATGACGCGCAATTCTGCCTGTCGGAAGTGCGCATCGGCTTGGCACCTGCAGTGATCAGCCCGTTCGTGGTGCAAGCCATTGGCGAACGCGCGGCACGCCGCTACGCTTTGACGGCCGAACGTTTCGGCGGGCAACGGGCACGGGAAATCGGCCTGTTGTCGGAAAGCTATCCGACCCATGAGCTGGAACAAAACGTTGAGCAGTGGATCGACAACCTGCTGCAAAACAGCCCGGCCGCGATGCGCGTCAGCAAGGACTTGCTGCGTGAAGTCGGCAATGGCGCGCTGACCCCGGCACTTCGTCGCTATACCGAAAACGCCATCGCCCGCATCCGCGTCAGCCCTGAAGGTCAGGAAGGCTTGCGGGCCTTTTTGCAAAAACGTCCGCCGAGCTGGCAAGCCGCAACCACCACCAAGGAGCCGCGTTGATGAGCGCACCTGTCCTCACCACCCTGCTGGTGGCCAACCGTGGCGAAATCGCTTGCCGGGTCATGCGCACCGCCAAGGCTCTGGGCCTGACCACCGTGGCTGTTCACAGCGCCACCGACCGTGAAGCCCGCCACAGCCGCGAAGCGGATATCCGCGTCGACCTCGGTGGCAGCAAAGCCGCTGACAGTTACTTGCAAATCGACAAACTGATCGCCGCCGCCAAGGCCAGCGGCGCCCAAGCGATTCATCCGGGTTATGGCTTCCTGTCGGAAAACGCCGGTTTCGCCCGCGCCATTGAAGACGCCGGCCTGATCTTCCTTGGCCCACCCGCTTCGGCGATCGATGCGATGGGCAGCAAATCCGCCGCCAAAGCCTTGATGGAAACCGCCGGCGTGCCCTTGGTGCCCGGCTACCACGGCGAAGCGCAAGACCTCGACACCTTCCGCGATGCCTGTGAGCGCATCGGCTATCCGGTGCTGCTCAAGGCGACGGCTGGGGGTGGCGGCAAAGGCATGAAAGTGGTCGAGGACGTCAGCCAACTGGCCGAAGCCCTGGCCTCGGCTCAGCGTGAAGCGAAATCGTCGTTCGGCGATTCGCGGATGCTGGTGGAGAAATACCTGCTCAAACCACGCCACGTGGAAATCCAGGTGTTTGCTGACCAGCACGGCAACTGCCTTTACCTCAATGAACGGGACTGCTCGATCCAGCGTCGGCACCAGAAAGTCGTCGAAGAAGCACCCGCTCCGGGCCTGAGCCCGGAACTGCGTCGCGCCATGGGCGAGGCCGCCGTGCGCTCGGCACAAGCCATCGGTTACGTCGGCGCCGGTACCGTGGAATTCCTGCTGGATTCGCGGGGCGAGTTTTTCTTTATGGAGATGAACACGCGCCTGCAAGTCGAACACCCGGTCACCGAAGCCATTACCGGCCTCGACCTGGTGGCATGGCAGATTCGCGTGGCACGTGGCGAAACGCTGCCGATGACCCAGGCCGAGGTTCCGCTGATCGGTCATGCCATCGAAGTGCGGCTGTATGCCGAAGACCCAAGCAATGATTTTCTGCCGGCCACCGGGCGTCTGGAGTTGTACCGCGAATCCGCCGAAGGTCCGGGCCGGCGCGTCGACAGTGGCGTCGAAGAAGGCGATGAAATTTCGCCGTTCTACGACCCGATGCTCGGCAAGCTGATTGCCTGGGGCGAGGATCGTGAACAGGCGCGACTGCGCTTGCTGAGCATGCTCGATGAGTTTGCGATTGGCGGGCTCAAGACCAACATCAACTTCCTGCGCCGGATCATCGGCCATCCGGCCTTTGCCGCGGCCGAACTGGATACCGGGTTCATTCCGCGCTACCAGGAGCAGTTGCTGCCGGAAGCGTCGGAGCTCAGTGACGAGTTCTGGCAGGCCGCCGCGCAGGCGTTTGCCCAGAGCCAACCGAGCTCCACACGCGCCGATGACCTGAGTTCGCCATGGGCTCGCAACACCGGTTTCCGTGCCGGTCTGCCAACCGAAATCACCTTGCATTTGAGCTGCGAAGGACAAGACCGGGCGCTGACCCTGGGTGACATTCGCACGGCGCAACTCAACGGCGAGCAACTGCTCACCGAGCACGACGGCGTGCGCCGCCAGCATCGGGCTATCCGCCGTGACGGCGTTGTGTATCTGCAATGGGAAGGTGAGTTGCGCCGCATCGAGCCCTACGACCCGATCAGTGCCGTCGAGGCCAGTCACAGCCATCAGGGCGGGCTCACCGCCCCGATGAACGGCAGCATCGTCCGCGTGCTGGTGGAGGCCGGGCAAACGGTTGAGGCCGGGGCGCAACTGGTGGTGCTGGAAGCGATGAAGATGGAGCACAGCATTCGCGCACCGCACGCCGGGATCATCAAGGCGTTGTATTGCCAGGAAGGCGAGATGGTCAGCGAAGGCAGTGCGTTGGTCGAGCTGGAAGAGGCCTGAAATGAAGATCGGTCCTACGCATTGCGAGGACCGATCTGATTAGAACCTGGCCGTTGCCTGAACCACTACGCCGATGATTCGGCACTCTTCGGTGTAAAGGACTTTCGGATACGTCGGATTGAGCGGGACCAGGTAACGCTGCCCGCCCTCTTCGATCAACTTGCGAAAGGTCGCCTCGGCACTGTCCGGCCATTGGGCGATCACCAGTTTTCCGGGTTCGGCGATGACGGCCGGGTCCACCAGTATCAACATGTCCTCGGCAATACTGATGCCGCTGGGTGCGGTCATCGCATCGCCCACCACCTTCAGCCAGAACGCCGCGCCTTGTGCGTGGTATTCGGACAGCTCGAACCGCCCCTTGCCGTAGACCGCCTGTTCGCCGTCGCGTACCTCTGCGGGCTCACGCCAGCCACTGACCGGGTAGCGGAAGTAGGGGTTGTACTTTTGCGACAGGGGCATTTCGTCGTCCGGTGAGGACTCCGGTTCCCTGATCACCAGCGCCACTTCCAGAAACTCCATGCCGAGCGCCTGCAAGACCCGATTCATGTCGTCGATGCCCGGCTGACGTCGTTTTGTCAGCCAATGGCCTACGCCGCCCTGGGACATCCCGAGGCGCTCGGCGAGTATCTCTTGAGTGACTTTGAGTTCACTCATCTTGGCCTTGACCAATTCAATCCATTTATCCATGTGCGGCACGATACGTGGGCGCCTCCGGCCATCAAAACACACATTGTAGTATTTAAATTCTCGTCACAAATACAGTTCGTATTAGGATTGATTCACGGATCTGAACCTATCACGGAGTTTGCCAACACCATGACCTTCCCCAGCAACGACTTGCCAGACATGCACATCGACACCTCCCTCACCTCGCCCAAAGGCTCTGCCGCCGCGCAGCGAGCGCTGGACTATTACTTGAAACCAGTTGTTTCAGAAGAGGTGGCAGAGGCACGTTTCTTTGACGTGAACCGCAACATCAGCTGCGAAGAAGCACTGGTTCATGCATCAGACCTGATGCGATGCGCTGCTGCCATTGCCAATGAGTCAGCCAATAATTTGCACGGCGCACACCGGGACCTGGCGTTTTCGGCAGTGCACATGATTGATATGGCCAAGGCGATGGTGGACCGATGCCTTGAGGGGGATAAAAACGGCTGAAAAAGGAAGTATTTGGCAGTAAGACGGGAAAGAATTTTCCAATCGAGCAGATAAAATCATTTGACTCGCAAACGAGAATGATTATTATTGCATGCAGCTGGTCGCGAGATCAGTCGATTGTCCAAGTGACCTTAGGTCGGTCCCCTGGACTATCTCCTCATCAGGCTAATCACGGTTTTTGACCCGGCTTTTTGCCGGGTCTTTTTTTTGCCAGTTATTCTGGCTTTACCTTCAGGCTAATGATGTCTTTAAGTGCTGCAAATTCGATGGCGCGGATATTATCAAAGGAATATCTGTTGGCAAGAGAAGCCCCGCCAACATTGGGTCAAACGAATGAAAAAATAGCACTTGAGAATCAATTGCACAGTCTCTAAGCTGCGTCGGCGTCAAGGAGGACGCCCCCCGCTTCACCCCGCAATTTCCACCGGTTTTTCCCTCCCCAGCGTGTAAAGTAGCAGCCATAAAATCATATTCAGGAATCGACTATGACCGTGGCTAAATCCTCTTTCGACATCAGCGCAAACTTCGACAGCGGCAACATTGAAGTGCTGGACATCAGCAATCCGTTGCAGGCGCTTTTGGCCATCAAACCAGACACCCGCAGCCAGCATTTTCAGTGGTTCCACTTCAAGGCCAGCGGCCTGCACGTCGGCCAGGAGCACTGGTTTCGTCTGAACAACGCCAGCAAATCCTCGTACAACAAAGCCTGGGACGGTTATCAGGCCGTGGCGTCCTATGACCACGTCAACTGGTTCCGGGTGCCGACCATTTTCGAAGGCGACTGCCTGCGCTTCAGCCTTGAAGCCACCGCCACCCACGCCTGGTTTGCCTATTTCGAACCCTACAGCCGTGGCCGTCACGACTGGCTGATCGAGCAAGCGCTGACCAAGGCCGGTACCGAACTACTGGCCACCGGCAAGAGCATCGAAGGGCGTGATATCCAGTTGTTGCGCAAAGGCTCTGGCGCCGAAGGTCAGCGCAAGATCTGGATCATCGCCCAGCAACACCCGGGCGAACACATGGCGGAGTGGTTCATGGAAGGCGTGATCGAGCGCCTGGAAAAGCACGACGATCCGGTGTTGAACAAACTGCTGGCCAGCGCCGATCTGTATTTGGTGGCAAACATGAACCCGGACGGCGCCTTCCACGGTCACCTGCGCACCAACGCCATGGGCCAGGACCTGAATCGCGCCTGGCAGAGCGCCAGCCAGGAACTCAGTCCGGAAGTCTTTTTCGTACAACAGCAGATGGAAAAGTACGGCGTCGATCTGTTCCTCGACATCCATGGCGATGAAGAAATCCCCTACATATTCACCGCCGGTTGCGAAGGCAACCCAGGCTACACGCCACGGATCGAAAAGCTCGAAGAGCATTTCCGCAGTCATCTGAAGCACCTGACCAAGGACTTCCAGACCAAGCACGGCTACACCCGCGACGAGCCGGGCAAAGCCAATATGACCCTGGCTTGCAACAGCGTCGGAGAGAAATTCGACTGTCTGTCGCTGACCCTGGAAATGCCGTTCAAGGACAACAACGATGCGCCGAATCCGCTGACCGGCTGGTCCGGCAAGCGTTCGAAGCAGTTGGGCAAGGATGTGCTGACGACCGTTGCAGACATGGTCGATACGCTGCGCTGATTGCCCGGTCCATGTAGCAGCTGGCGCAGCCTGCGTCCGGCTGCGTGTAGGAGCGAGCTTGCTCGCGATGGTCGTTCAGCCACAGAAAATGTGTCGGATGTTCCATCTTCGCGAGCAAGCTCGCTCCTACACACAGCCGGACGCCGCCTTCGGCAGCTGCTACAGAGGATCAACCTCGATCCTTCCCCCGCAACATGCTGTCCAGCACCTCATCCCGACGCACCCAACCGTGAAACAACGCCGCCGCCAGGTGCAGCAATACGGTCAAAAACAGCAGATACGCCAAATATCCGTGAGCCTTGCGCAGGAACGCGAACACCTGCGCATTGGCCGGCAGGATCGACGGTAACTGCAACGAACTGCTGAGCATCACCGGGTCGCCCGCCGCCGAAATCATCGCCCAGCCTAGCAGCGGCAAAATCAACATCAAGGCATACAACAAGGCATGCGAGGCTTTGGCCGCCAGCGCTTGCCAGCCTGGGAGGTCGGCCGGCAACGGCGGTTGTTGCGTAGAAAAGCGCACCGCCAAACGCACGATCACCAGCAGCAGAATGGCAACGCCCAAAGGTTTGTGCAGATGGATCAGCCACTCGTGGCGCTCGGACACAGAGGCCACCATGCCTGCGCCGATAAACAGCATCGCGATGACCATCAATGCCATCAGCCAGTGCAACAGTCGCGCCAGCGGAGCGAAGTGGTTCGGTTGGGCGCTCATTGCTTGGCCTCCTGTTTGGCGGTGGGTAACTGGCTGACTTCACTGGTGCGTCGCAGGTAGGAATTGGCGTAACCGGCTGAGCGAGCGGCGAGCAACGGGTCGTCGGAACCTTCGATGCCGGCGGGTAATACCAGCGGGTCGTAATTGATGTCACGGCACTCACCGTTCAGTTGCGGCTGGGTGCTTTCAAGGATCAGGGTGCCAGCGTTCAACACTTTGCGCCCTTCAGACCAGGCCTTGCTCGCGTCGTTGACCGGGTCACCGGGGTTGGCCAGGGTGATGTTCAATTGCCAACGTAACGGCCCGGCGGCAATGCGCTGCACCAGGTCTTTCTCCAAAAAGTCACCGCCCTCCGGCGCTGTGGCGCCCGGCGCGTCCTGCACCACCGGCACCATGCTCCAGCGCACCGCTTGGCGTTGTCCGGCGGCGTTCACCAGGTAAAACGCGTTGACGCTGTTGTAGGTTTCCGTGACGTAACTGGCCGACGGTTTGGCAGTCTTGATCCAGGCCAGGAACGGCGCGGCTTCCGGATGCGAACCGAAGAACGCAGGCACCGCGGCGGGGTCCGGTTTGCCGGTCGCGGGAACCGGCGACTGGGCTTGCTGCAATTGGTAGAACGCCTCCGGTGTGCCCACCGGGAACACCGGCATGCTGTTCATCCCGGTGCGCCACTGCTGACCGTTGGCCTGATTGAAGCGCAACGCCATGCTGCGGATCGGCACGGCGCTATCCGGCGCATAAGGATTACCGGCCGGCAAGGCGAAACGCCCGACTACCGGAGTCCGCGCTTCGTTGAACACCTGGGCCGTGGAATAGCTGCGGGCTTCGCCGCTGCTCTCGAAATGGCCGATCACGCACACGCCTTTGGAGTGATTGCGCCGGAACCCGGGGTGCACGCCGTTGTTGGTTTCCAGCACATTGATCAGTTTCTTCGGCGTAAGACGCTGTGGGTCGAAGGTGCCATTAACGTAGGCAAAAGCCCCGGCGAGCGCGGCGACGACCACGGCAATGCCGGCCAGACGCAACGTCAGGCTCGCAGCACTCAAGGGTGGCCGGGTTGGCGGTGATGATCGATCTACCATGAAAGACTCCAGGGCCATCGGCCACAGGTGAGAAGAATCAAGCAGACGAACCCCACGGCGGTTTATTCCATCGCCCGGTATTTATTTTCTCAGGCGTGGAATAACCTCGAATGCCGGGCGTCTTCCTAGTCCAGCGTAGTGACTAGTCAGAACTTCATGAATGATATCGACGAACAATTGAGAGAAATCATTCCCAGATTGCGTCGGTTTGCCGTGTCATTGACGCGCAATCCCAGCGGCGCCGATGATTTGGTGCAGGCCAGTCTGGAGCGGGCGCTGTCGAGTTGGGGCGACAAACGTCCCGAGGGTGACTTGCGCGCCTGGTTGTTTTCGATTCTGTACCGCCAGTTTCTCGATGCTCACCGGCGCTCCCGGCGATACGCGCGGATGCTTGAATTCTTCACCGGGCGTGACGATGCACAGCCGTCGGTGGAGCGCACTGTGATTGCCCAATCAACCCTCAAGGCCTTCGATCAGCTCCCCACCGAGCAACGCGCCCTGCTGCTCTGGGTGTCGGTGGAAGGCCTGAGCTATAAAGAGGTCGCCGAGATTCTCGACGTCCCGACCGGCACCGTGATGTCCCGCCTCTCACGTGCCCGCCAGGCCTTGCGCCAGTTGAGTGACGGCGAAATCATCAGCCCTTCTCTGCGGATACTCAAATGATCAGCATGCCCCCACGCGAGCGTGACCTGCACGCCTACGTCGACCATCAACTGAGCGATGCCGACCGACGTCTGGTGGAAACCTTTCTGGCCAGCAACGCGGAGGTTGCCGCGCAAGTGCGCGCCTGGCAGCAGGACGCCCAGCAATTACGCGCGGCGCTGAGCGGTGCCTTGCAACAGCCGCCGAACCCGGAACTTGATCCGGCAGTGATCCGTCAACGCCTGAAACGCCAGTCTCGCCGCCACCTGGCCAGCGCCGCCGTATTACTGATAGCGGTCGGTATCGGCGGGCTCAGCGGTTGGCAGGCCCGGGAAATGACCCTCGTCAGTACCCAGTTACCGATGACCGATGCGATGCAGGCGTACCGATTGTTTGCCCAACAAGGCATTCTGCCGGCCGATTACAAGGTCAGTGACGACGGCGACATGCAGGGCTGGCTCGACCGTTATTTCACTCAGGCCAATCGCTTGCCTGACCTCTCGGGCGCAGGGTTCAAACCGGCCAGCGGGCGCTTGCTCAGCACCGAGCAAGGACCGGCGGCGATGGTGGTGTATGAGGATCAGGGCGGGCACAAGATCAGCTTCTACGTCCGCCCGCCGGGACCGAAAAACTTCCTGCTGCCAAGGGGCAGCCGCAGCGATGGCGAGTTGCAGGCCGAGTACTGGTCGGGGGGCGGTTACAACTACGCGATGGTCAGCCCGACCGATACGCCGGCGGCGCAGATGCTCAAGCAAACGGCGCAGTTCTGACCATCGCCGGGATGGACAGGGTCAAGGCAGCAGGATGACTTTTTCACCACTGCCTTGATTCACCTCTTCATAACGCGTCACCCCGTCGGCCAACGGCGATTCGAACAGCCCTTGCGGTATTGGCAACAGGTCCTGATCGAAGAACATGCCGAACTGTTCGAGCATCGCCGCGCAGGCTTGAACGCCGTACAGCAACGAGTTGATGCCCACCACCGAACCGCCCTTGCGATACAACGCCAGAGCCGGCAATTGCACGAGGCCATCCACCGGTGCGGCAATGATTGCGATGCGACCAAACGCCGCCAGGGCGGCGACCGACGCCGGCAGCCAGAAACCGGTGGTGTCGAAAATCACGTCAGCGCCATCGGCGTAAACGGCATGCACCTGGCCCCCCAAATCCTCGGGCTTATCCAGCGGCAGTGTTTGATACCCCTGAGCTTCCAGCGCCTTGACCTGCTCTGGCCGCCGCGCCGCTGCGAGGACCTGCGCGCCGCGCACCTTGGCCAACGCCAGCGCCGCGCTGCCGACTGCCCCGCCGCCGATCACCAGCAATCGTGTGCCGGCCGTTACCAAACTGCGTTCCAGCGCATCCCACGCCGTGGTGTAAGGCACACCGAGGCTGGCGGCCTGGGCGAAGCTCAAATGAGTGGGTTTGCGCGCCACGCCATTGGCCGGCAGCTTGACGAATTGCGCATGGGAACCGTCGGCGAAAAAACCCAACTCACGGCCGGTGCCCCAGACTTCCTGCCCGATCAACGCCTGCGGACCTTCCACGACGACACCGGCAAAATCACGACCGGGAATTCGCGGCAAGGTGGTGTAGGGAAAACGTCCCAACACATTCTTCACATCGCTGGGGTTGAGCCCGGCGGCCTTGATCTGGACCAATACTTCATCGGTGCCGGCAACGGGGGTGGGAACCTCAACGTAGCGCAACGCCGAAAGGTCGCCGGTTTTGTCGAACTGCAGTGCTTTCATGGGAGTGTCCGTCGATTAGGAAATGGAACCTCAGGAGATCCAGCCAGCCACCAGTTGCCGCCCCATTGGCCAGAGCTTCTCGCCGGCGAGCATGCCCAGTAGACCTATCAGCGCGATGGCTGGCGGTGCAGGGGAACGAAAGTCCAGCGCGCCGTAGAGCAAACCAACGCCCAGGCCGATGACGAGTGAAATGAGGTAGCTCATGGCAGACTCCATGGGGAACTGAGGTAGGCAATGAGTCTAGAGGGCCGCGACGGATAGCATCGGCCAAGTACTTCTGAATGTCGGCCAAAACACCGCTCGCAACGCACACCTGTAGGAGCTGCCGCAGGCTGCGATCTTTTGATCTTCTCTTTTAAAAGCAAGATCAAAAGATCGCAGCCTGCGGCAGCTCCTACAGGTTTTCGTTATGGCTGGAATGGCTCGCGCAGAACTGCGAGGGTGCGACACCCAATTCACGGCGGAACATGTCGCTGAAACTGCTCGGCGAATACCCCAGCTCCCGGGCAATCGCACTGACGGGCACGCCCTGGATCAACTCGGCAACGGCTGTCGCCAATTGCACTTGTCGTCGCCATTCGGCGAAGCCCATGCCCAAGCCCTCCTTAAACAGCCGCGCCAGGGTGCGCACGCTGGCCCCGGCCGTTTCGGCGTGCTGCTCGAAGGGAACCTCCAGGGAGGGCGCGGCCATGACCGCCTGGCACACATTTATCAAACGCCGGTCTGAATCGTCCGGCAAAGGTATTTTCAGCACAGAGCGCTTGGCTCGCCTAAGCTCCAGCAGCGCGAGGCCGACCAGCGCCTCGTAATACTCCGGTTCATCCTCGTCGCCCTGCTCCACCAGCCCGACGATCAATTCACGCAGCAGCCCGCCGACTTCGATCACTTGAACAGTGTCGTCGAGCGTCGCCGCCAATGAAGGCCGCAGGTAGATGTTGCGCATCTGCAAGTCCGACACCACGCGAATCCCGTGCGGCACTCCCGGCGGCAGCCATACGGCCCGTTGCGGTGGGACCACCAGCGCCTCATGCGGTGTTTCGACCCACATCACACCGCTCATCGCATACAGTAACTGGCCCCAGACATGCTCGTGGGGTTCGATAAACAGCCCGCGCGGATAGGTGCGCGCCAGCAGTTGCACGGGCACATCGGTGTCACTCAGGTCGGGAGGCGCGGCGAGGGCCATGGGCAAGGATCATTGGCTTGGCAGGAATTGCATGGTAGCGAGCCACCCGACTTGTCGCCACTGGCGGTCGCCGTGCGGCAATCCGACTGAATTTTCCGCTACGCCAGCGATCCCTCTATTACCACAGGGAGGAATACGGGCTATATGAACAACGCAAAACTTTTCATCATTGAATACACCCTTCATGGTGCACCCAAGTCTTTCATTATCCGCCTGGACAAAATGGACAACGCGGAAGCCTGGCATTGGGCGAGTTGCGACGCGGGGGTCGGACGAATCCCTCGCTTTGGCCGAGAGAAGGTACAAAAGACCAGCAAACCGCTGGCGGAAAAATTCGGCGTCGAGAATGTTACCTGGCGACCGGCGAACTGAACTGAACTGAACTGAACTGAACTGAACTGAACTGAATTGTAGGAGCGAGCTTGCTCGCGATGGTCTCAAGAGCACCGCGTATAGCCAGTCAATACGCGTTATCGTTAACGACCATCGCGAGCAAGCTCGCTCCTACAATAGCCCCCCGTCAGCCGTGGGCACATTTGCAGCCCTTGCTGGAGCATTCCTCACCGTGTTCGTGGTGCTTGGCGCAACCTTCGCAGCAATAGTGCTTACCGTGGCGCACAATCGGATGTTCGCCCAGTTTGCATGAGCATTTGGGGCAGTCGCAGGTACGGTCGGTCATGGGTCAGACTCCAGTAGTGTGGTCGTCCGGTGCGACGGATGCGCACCGTAATATCAGTGTAGATACCGTCTCGTGCCCACCCGATAAAACGATGAAAGGCGAAGAAAAACCGCCAAATGGCGTTTTTTGAGCGTTATCTGCCGCTTTCTCCCTTGCCCTCAGCGCTCGGGTCTACGATTCTTCAAGGACAACGACAACACCTGAGAAACCGCCATGAAAACCGTCGCCCAACTGCTCAAGTTGAAAGATCAGAAGAATCAGGAAGTGCACCAGATCAAACCCGATCACATGGTGCTGGAAGCTCTGATGAAGATGGCCGAGAAAAACGTCGGCGCCTTACTGGTGGTGGAGAATGATGAAGTGCTAGGCATCATCAGTGAGCGAGACTACGCCCGCAAATTGGTGCTGCATGGACGTTCTTCGGTCGGCACGCCGGTTCGCGACATCATGGTGTCCCCGGTGATCACCGTGGACACCCATCAAACCGTCGATACTTGCCTGGGCATCATGTCCGATAGACGTCTGCGCCACCTGCCGGTGGTGGAAAACGGCAAATTGCTTGGTTTGCTCTCCATCGGTGACCTGGTCAAGGAAGCCATCGCCGAACAGGCCGAGCTGATTCGTCAGTTGGAGCAGTACATTCGCGGCGAGTAATGCCCCTCTCCTGTGGGAGCGAGCCTGCTCGCGATGGCGGCCTGACATTCGTCATTGATGTCGGCTGTGATGACCCCATCGCGAGCAGGCTCGCTCCCACATTGATGGATTGGCGGTGTTCTTCAGGCGGGCCAATGCCGGGCAAAGACCGGTGCCAACGTCGGGTGCCGGTCGATTCGCTCAAGCCATGCCGAAAAACCGGGTCGGGCACTGCGTAAATGCTCGCGACTGCCGGCCCACCGCGTGATCACTGCCGCCAACACATCCAGTGCCCCCGGCGTCTCATCGCCCAGATACAACTCGCCCGAAAACTGATCGGCAAACACCTCCCAACTCCGATGCAGGCGCCCACGGGTACCGGCCATGAGGTTCTGCCTGGACGACTCGTCCGCCTTGACCAGCCAGCGCTCGGGGTAATCGATGATGCCGATGGCCGGATAGCAATTGCTGACGATGTACACCAGGCCGCGAATCGCCTGATCGCGCTCGGCGGGCAGTTTTGGCAACAACTTCGATTGGGGAAACGTCAGCCCCAGGTGAATCAGGATTGCCGCGCTCTCGGTCAAAATGCTGCCGTCGGGCAATTGCAGCGTCGGAATCTGCTTGAGCGGGTTGAGTTTCTCAAGGGTTTGAGCCGCCTCCAGGGACGCTTGCGCGTCGATGAAGCGGTAAGGAATCTCGCAGAGTTCAAGGGCCGCTTCTATCGCCGCAGCGCCGGAGTTCTTGTGTCCGTAAAGCTGGTACATAAACACTTCCTTGGGACCACGAAGTGGAAAAGATCAAAAGACCGGAACCTGCGGCAACACCTACCCAAGCGCAGCAATCAACTGCGCCGTCGTGACAAGGCACCCGCCAGCTAACCAGTGTAGAAGCCGTGGCCGACCACACCGTCGCCACCCGACGACCGAACCATCACGCTCGCGTGGGATTCCTTCCACGCCCTATCATTGCTGTCGATGTTCACCATCACGTCAATGAAGTTCTCATAAAAAATCCGCGGCGTAACATCGGCTCCATACAAACCAACAACACCCCGGAGCACACTCTCATGAAACGCCAAACCCTTCTCAGCATCGCTTTCTCGGTTTTTGCAGTTAACGCTTTTGCCGCTGCCCCTGCTCACCCGGTTGTCGCTGAAGGCGGCTCGGATCGTCTGATTGAAAGTCGTGTGGTTGAAGGTGGTTCGGATCGTCTGATCGAGAGCCGTGTGGCTGAAGGTGGTTCCGATCGTCTGATCGAGAGCCGTGTGGCTGAAGGTGGTTCCGATCGTCTGATCGAGAGTCGTGTGGCTGAAGGTGGCTCGGATCGTCTGATCGAAAACCGTGTGGCTGAAGGTGGTTCCGATCGTCTGATCGAGAGCCGTGTGGCTGAAGGTGGCTCGGATCGTCTGATCGAGAGCCGTGTTGCATGAATGAATAGCTTGCAAGCAGCACTCAACGAGAAAGCCCGGCCTAAACAGCCAGCGAAAATTGTAGGAGCGAGCTTGCTCGCGATGGACTCAAGAGCGCCGCGCTTAGCCAGTAAACACGCATCATCGTTAACGACCATCGCGAGCGAGCTCGCTCCTACACGAAAAACCCGGCCTCATCAGCCGGGTTTTTTTATGCCTGTAATAATCTGGAACTCATGCAGTGTTCGGGCATGCGCCAAGATCGCAGCCTGCGGCAGCTCCTACAGGGATCGCGTACGACCACGCGGTTGTACCCCGCCCTTGTAGGAGCTGCCGCAGGCTGCGATCTTTTGATCTTCAACGCGCCTTCACCATGCACCGCTGATAACGCTCATCGACCCGTTTGGCAAACCACGCCGTGGTGAGTTTGCGGGTAATTTTCGGGCTCTCCAGCACGATCCCCGGCAGCACCGCACGAGGCAATGGCCGGCCTTCAGCCTTTTCGGCCAACTCGAAGACCCGCCGATAGAGTGTGCTGTCCTCGAAATCGATGCTTTTGCCTTCTTCCAGCTGATCCCGGATTGTCGGATTGCGCATGCCCAGTTGCTTGCCAAGGGTGCGCACTGCCAGCTCCGTGGTGCCCGGCATGATCGAGTCATAGCGGATCAAATCACCGTCCAGCGCAAGCGGTATGCCCGAGGCCCGACTCACTGCGTTCTGAAACGCGGCATTACGGCTGGCGTACCAACCGGCATTGAAATCGGCAAAACGATAAAGCGGCTGGGTGTAGCTCACCGGATAACCGAGCAAATGGGCGATACCGAAATACAGGCCACCGCGCCGCGTAAACACTTCATGACGGATCGAACCCTCCACCGGGTACGGATAATCCTTTGCGTGTTGCTCGGCAAATTCAATGCTGACCTGCATCGGCCCGGCGGTGTGCACCGGGTTGAAACCTGCGAACAACGTCTGGCCCATGGGCACCATGCCAATAAAGTCATCGAAAATCGCGCTGAGTTCTTTTTCACTGCGCGCCGCACTCAGTCGATCGCTGTAGCTTTTGCCGTTGGGTGAACGCACCTGCAATGCGCCGCTCACCAGCAGGCCGGGAATGTGAGCTTTGGCGGCCCGACGGTCGATCTCGTCGCGGGCGATCTTGCCCAGGCCCGGCACCGCTGGGTCTACCTGAAAAGTGGACTCTTGCTCGGAGACCGCCAATACCGAGCACAGGTTTTGCGTGGTCGGTGAGATTTTCTGGGCAGCAAATGCCGCATAAATGTCCGTGGCCCAGCCTTGGCGATCGACAGTCTTGGCGGGCAACAGGCGCACGATCTCCGCCTTGACCTCGTCGGGCTTGCGCGCCGCCGCTTCCTGAGGACGCTGAGTGCCGCAACCGGCCAGAACCATCAGCGCGGCGACACTCATGATCAATCGATTGGCTTGCATGTTGCTCCATCTAATCCGCTTAACCGGGGTCACCATACGTTTAATGCCATGACGCAGGCTATGACTGCTGGCGGTCTCCGGATGTTCCAGCCCCCCCTTTTCACAGCAGGTCTTCGTTCCCTTCGAGCACGCCCGCAAGGTCTTTTTCCGTTGGGCAGTCAGCCTGACCGTCCTCTGCGAGTGAACCATACTTGCTCCACAAACCGAGGAGGACGAGCGCATGAACCGTAGCGACGTATTGATCATCGGCGCCGGCCCCACCGGGCTGGTGCTGGCGCTATGGCTGAGCAAACTGGGGGTACGCGTGCGGATTATCGACAAGACGTCGACCGCCGGCACCACGTCCCGGGCACTGGCCGTCCAGGCACGGACGCTGGAACTCTACCGTCAGCTCGACCTCAGCGATGCCATTGTGCGCGACGGCCATCGCGTGGCAGCCGCCAATTTCTGGGTCAAGGGCGAACCCGTGGCGCGGCTGCCGCTCACCCGCATCGGCGAGGGTTTGACGCCCTATGCGTTCCTCGAGATTTTCCCCCAGGACGAGCACGAACGGCTACTGATAGACCGCCTGGAAGCCTTTGGCATCAGGGTTGAGCGCAACACTGAACTGGAAAGCTTCGAGGAAACCGGCGACGGTATCACTGCCCATCTGCGTCTGCCCGATGGCCAGCAGGAAACCTGCCAGGCCTGTTACGTCGCGGGTTGTGACGGTGCCCGGTCGATTGTGCGCAAGACCCTCGACACGGGATTTCCCGGCGGCACCTACCAGCAGATTTTCTACGTGGCGGATGTGCAAGCCAGCGGCCCGGCGTTCAACGGCGAACTGCACGTGGACCTCGATGAAGCGGATTTTCTCGCGGTGTTTCCATTGGCGGGCGACGGTCGTGCGCGGCTGATCGGCACCGTGCGCGATGAACGTGCCGAGCATGCCGAAGCCCTGCGATTCGAAGACGTCAGCAGTCGCGCTATCGAGCATATGAAGGTGCACATCGAACAGGTGAACTGGTTCTCGACCTACCGGGTGCATCATCGGGTGGCGGATCACTTTCGCAAAGGGCGCGCATTTCTGTTGGGCGACGCTGCGCATGTCCACAGCCCGGCGGGTGGCCAGGGCATGAACACAGGAATCGGCGATGCCATCAACCTGGCGTGGAAACTCGCCGCCGTATTGAGCGGTGGTGCCGAGGCTAAATTACTCGACACCTACGAAACCGAGCGCATCGCTTTTGCGCGAAAACTGGTGGCGACGACCGACCGGGTGTTCAGTTTCGTCACCGCCGAAGGCCGCATGGCCGATGTACTGCGCACTCGCCTGGCACCGTTCGTGATCCCCAAAATGGCCTCGTTCGAGACGACCCGCGAGTTCCTGTTTCGCACGGTGTCGCAGGTCACCCTGAATTATCGCGGGACGCCCTTGAGCACCGGCGTTGCCGGTCACGTTCATGGCGGTGATCGATTGCCCTGGGCGCACGACGGTGAAGGGGACAATTTCGAATCGCTGAGGTGTCCGACCTGGCAGGTGCATGTGTATGGCGACACCAGCGACGAAATGATCGCCTGGTGCGTCGAGCACCATTTGCCGCTGCATGTGTTTGACTGGCGGCCGGCGTTTGATGCAGCAGGCCTGGGGCGTAACGGGTTTTATCTATTGCGGCCGGATACGTACGTGGCGATTGCCGAAACGTGCTCGGACCCGAAAGTGATCGAGCGGTATTTCCGGGCTCACGGGATCAGGCCTTTTTTTGGCTGAACAGAACGTCAAAAGATCGCAGCCTGCGGCAGCTCCTACAGGGTGAACACCCTTCCCATGCAGGAGCTGCCGCAGGCTGCGATCTTTTGATCTTTTTTTAGATCCCTGCCAACGCCAGGTCCATCGCAAAGTAGGTAAAGATCAAATCCGCCCCTGCCCGCTTGATTGCGCCAAGACTCTCGCGGACCACACGCCCCTCATCAATCGCCCCCGCCTGCGCGGCGAACTTGATCATCGCGTACTCGCCGCTCACCTGATACGCCGACAGCGGCAAACGCGACACTTCACGAATATCGCGGATGATGTCCAGATACGCACCGGCCGGTTTGACCATCAGCGCATCGGCGCCTTCCTGCTCGTCCAGCAGTGACTCGCGCACTGCTTCGCGGCGGTTCATCGGGTTCATCTGATAGCTTTTGCGGTCGCCCTTGAGCGCACTGCCGCCGGCTTCACGGAACGGGCCGTAGAGTGCCGAGGCAAATTTGGTCGAATAGGCCATGATCGCGGTCTGGCTGAAACCGGCGTCATCGAGCGCCCGACGAATCGCCTGGACCTGGCCATCCATGGCGGCCGACGGGGCAATCACGTCAGCACCGGCACGGGCGGCGGCCACGGCTTGTTTGCCGAGGTTGATCAGGGTCTGGTCGTTGTCGACTTCGTGGTGGTGCAACACGCCGCAATGGCCGTGGTCGGTGTACTCACAGAAACACGTGTCGGACATCACGATCATCTCCGGCACCGCGTCCTTGGCGATACGCGACATGCGCGACACCAGGCCGTTGTCGCTCCAGGTGTCGCTGCCGTTGCTGTCCAGGTGATGGGACACACCGAACGTCATCACCGACTTGATACCGGCCCGGGCATAACGTTCGATCTCGCCGGCCAGTTTCGACTCTGGAATGCGCACCACGCCGGGCATGCTCTTGATCGGCACGAAATCGTCGATTTCTTCTTCGACGAAAATCGGCAGGACCAGGTCGTTCAGACTGAATTCGGTTTCCTGGAACAGGCTGCGCAGGCTCGCATTGCGGCGCAGACGGCGTGGACGTGCTTCGGGGAACTGACTGGACATGAAATTTCCTGAAAAACGGAGGACGAGACAAAAGTGGCAGGGGCGAAGCTTATGCCCGGTTCGCCGTCAGGTACACATCTCAAGTGCGGAACAAACCCTTACCGCTTTGGCAATAATCGATACTGTGTAGGAGCGAGCTTGCTCGCGATGGACGTCAACGATCACGCGTGCGATCTGGATAACCGCGTTGCTCTTACATTTCTCGCGAGCAAGCTCGCTCCTACACGGTCGAACGCAGGCTCGGCAGCTGCTACAAGGTTAACGTGCCGGTAATACACGTCACCACAGAACCGCCGATCCAGATCTCATCCCCCACCTGATCGACCTGAATTCGGCCGGCGCGGCCCATGGTCAGGCCCTGGCTGACAACGTACGACGCCGGCGCCAACCCTTCGCTGAGCAGCCATTGGGCGATTCCGGCGTTCAAGCTGCCTGTGGCGGGGTCTTCCGGCATGCCGTCGCCGGAGATGAACGCCCGCACTTCGAATTGCGCGTCATCGCCATCGCGTTCGGCATTCCACGGTGCAATCACCCCCACCGCGAGGCCCAGCATTTGCGAATGATCCGGCTGCAAGCCGAGTACCTGATTCCGATCCTCGACCATCACCGCCAGCCAGCCGGCGCCATTATCGACCCACTGCGCCCGGACAATCGCGCCCGACTCCAGCCCCAGTCCACGGCGCACACGCTCCACCACGTCAACCTCCACCGGCCCGGTTCTGATCAGTGGCGGCGCAAGAAACGCCAGTTCCGCGCCTTGCCTGCGGACTCGTACCAGCCCCACACCGCACTCCTGAATGATCTCTGCGCCCTTGGGCACACCACCGGCTTCCAGCCAGGCGTGGCAAGTGCCCAAGGTCGGGTGTCCGGCGAATGGCAACTCGTTCAGGGTCGTGAATATTCGTACCCGATAGTCGGCCCGGGGATCACGCGGTTCGAGCACGAAGGTGGTTTCACTGAGATTGCTCCAGGTGGCAAACGCCGCCATGCGCTCATCGCTGAGCTCATCGGCGCCGAACACTACCGCCAGCGGGTTGCCCCCGAGTGCAACGCGGCTGAAGACATCGACTTGCTTGAAATCAAAGCTACTCATGGCCGTCCCTGGTCCTGATCAAATGGAATCGTTTGGCTTGGGGATTTCCAGCCCGCGCTTCACCGCCGGCCGCGCCAGGAAGCGTTCCAGCACCCGCGTGACATTGGGGAAATTCTGAATACCCACCAGATCGCCGGCCTCATAGAAGCCGATCAAGTTGCGTACCCAGGGAAAGGTCGCAATGTCGGCGATGGTGTAACGCTCGCCCATGATCCAGTCGCGACCTTGCAGGCGCCCATCAAGAACGCTCAACAACCTTTTACTTTCATCGACGTAACGATCACGGGGACGTTTGTCCTCGTAGTCCTTGCCGGCGAATTTGTTGAAGAACCCGAGCTGGCCGAACATCGGCCCGATCCCCCCCATCTGAAACATCAGCCACTGGATCGTCTCGTAACGCGCCGCCGACTCCTGAGCCAGCAGTTGTCCGCTTTTGTCAGCGAGGTAAATCAGAATCGCCCCCGACTCGAACAATGCCAGGGGTTGGTCGTCCGGGCCATGAGGGTCGAGGATGGCCGGGATCTTGTTGTTGGGGTTCAGCGACAGAAACGCGGGAGACATTTGATCGTTGGTGTCAAAACCGACGCGATGCGGCTCGTAGGGCAGGCCGATCTCTTCGAGCATGATCGAGACTTTGACGCCGTTGGGGGTCGGCAGGGAGTACAGCTGAATCCACTCCGGGTACTGGGCCGGCCATTTTTGGGTGATGGGGAACGCAGACAGATCGGTCATGGGAGAATCCACGAAGAAATTGGAGAGTGTCGATCATAATGTAGGAGCTGCCGAAGGCTGCGATCTTTTGTCTTTATCAATGTTGCTGATGAGAAAGATCAAAAGATCGCAGCCTTCGGCAGCTCCTACACGTGTACTGTGTCCATAAATGCGCAATATCATGTCGATAACCTCTGCTGCACATTTTGCGGAATCGAACCAAACGGGCTTCAGAGGACTCTGAGTACCGCCCTTTAGGAAACGGACCGGCTTAACGACATGGAAAACACCCAGTGCTCGGAGCTTGCGGTGTAAAGGTTTGTCAGCCTTAATCGAATGCGCCGAAGAACCCTTTATTCAATGAAGAACCCTTTGAACTTCGTCCAACACTTCAAACATCGCGCGTATGTTGTCCTGTCTGCCCTGTTGGCTGCCGGCGCACTTTTCCTGTTCCTGGAATCCAGTGACAGTCGCGCGCAACCGGTAGACGGCACCCAGACGCTGGTATTCCTGCGCCACGCGGAGAAACCCGCCGGAGGCCTGGGCCAGCTCAATTGCCAGGGATTCAATCGCGCCATCGACCTGGCCACCTTGCTGCCGGAAAAATTCGGCAAGGCCAATTACGTGTTCGCGGCCAACCCGACGCGCAATGTCGAGGAAGGTGAACTCGACAATTCCTACAGTTACATCCGGCCTTTGATGACCATCAGCCCCAGCGCGATCAAGCTCGGGTTGCCGGTGAACATCAATTTCTCGGCCAACGACACCAGCGACCTGGCCGAGGAACTGCTGCTCGACAAGTATCACAACTCGGTCATCTACACCGCGTGGTCCCACGGCTATTTGCCGGAGCTGATCAACAAGGTCGCCGGGGAAGCCGTCGGCAAGAAACAAAACATCACCGACGACTGGGCGTCCAGCGATTACGACTCGCTGTACGTGCTTACCCTGACGTGGCACAACGGCAAGGCCAGTCTGGTCAGCCATAGCTACAAACAGGGCCTGGATAATGGTTCGCAGGTCTGTCCGACATAAGTCTCGGCCGCGTCCCACAAATGGTGGCGACTACGGGTTCCGGGGGCTGGACTATCCTGTACGCATCTCCCCCTCTCGAGCGGAACCTCTCCATGTCACTTTCAAGCGCAGCTGTCCCCTCCAGGGGTTGGTCGTTCTGGTGGAAACCCGCCCTGTTTATCCTGGTGGCCTGTATCGGCCTCTACTACGTCAAATGGTCGCCTTATTACGCGAAAGCATTCCTCGCGGCTGACAACCACAGCATCGGCGCCTCTATTCTCAACGATGCACAAACCGCTCCCCTGACTGCCGCGCTGACCTACGCCAAGGTGTATTTCCTGGCGATCTGGAAAGCTGCCGTGCTGGCGGTGATCCTTGGTTCTCTCCTGCAAGTACTGGTCCCGCGAGACTGGTTGCTGCGCCTGTTTGGCCGAGCCGGTTTTGCGTCGACCCTGCGCGGAGGTCTGTTCGCCCTGCCGGGGATGATGTGCTCGTGCTGCGCCGCCCCGGTGGCCGCCGGCATGCGCCGTTCGAATGTATCGGTCGGCGCGGCGCTGGCGTTCTGGATCGGCAACCCGGTGCTCAACCCGGCCACCCTGGTGTTCATGGGCTTCGTGCTGGGTTGGGGCTTCACGGCGTTGCGTCTGGTGGCGGGGATTGTTCTGGTGTTTGGTGTGTCGATGATCGCTCAGCGCATCGCCGGCCCTGAGGTGTTGCCGGAAGCCGCTGTCGAAGCAGTGGCCGACGCCAGCGAAAAGGATACGCAACCGTTCCTGACCCGCTGGGGCCGGACATTGTGGCAATTATTCTGGAGCACCATCCCTATCTACATCCTGGCAGTCCTGGTGCTGGGCGCAGTGCGGGTCTGGGTGTTTCCGCACATTGATGGCGCCATGGCCAACAGCCTGTTGTGGCTGGTGCCGCTGGCGATCATCGGCACGCTGTTTGTGATCCCCACCGCCGCTGAGATCCCCATCGTGCAAACCATGATGACGCTGGGCATGGGCATCGCCCCGGCGGTCGCACTGTTGATGACCCTGCCGAGCATCAGCCTGCCGTCACTGCTGATGCTGCGTAAGGATTTCGATGCCAGGGTGCTGGTGAGCGTGGCGTTGATGACCATGGTGATTGGTGTGGTCAGCGGGGTGATCGGGGCTGCGTTGCTCTAGATTTACTGCGCCTGTAAGGGCCCCTTCGCGAGCAAGCCCGCTCCCACACTGGTTTTGTGAACACCACAGAACCAGTGTGGGAGCGGGCTTGCTCGCGAAGGGGCCAGCAAAAACAACATCACCCTCGCTGACTAACACGCTCCCGAAGGTACTCAAGAACAGCACCCCGCTCCCCGGAAAACTCGATCCGTGCCCCCTTCTTCTCCCGCTGGAACGCATACATCGGGTCGTAATACTCGCAGAGTAACCCTTCAATCCAGCCCCGGTGCAGGTCCACTGCCCCGCTGCTCGCCTGTTCCGCCAGCGCGTCTTCCATCAAAATCAGCATCCGCCGATGACGTTCGCCGCCCAGTCGTTTTTGAACATTGTTCAGACTCGCCAACAAGCGCTCGGAAAATAGCGAGAAGCCTTCATCGCCATAGACGCCAATGAACTCGGCACACAAATCCACCACGTAATCGCGCAAGATCCTCTCGACTCGCCCTTCCAGGCTGTCTTCAAGCCAGACCATCGGAAACTGCTGCATGCCCTGAAACAGTGGCAGCGGCAAGGCGCAACTGCCGACCATGCGACTCTCGTCTTCCAGTACAAACTGTTCGATGCCGTGGTTGCGCTTCTTCAGCACGTCCACCGCCAGCCGGTTTTCAAAGTCGATGTTGGAAGGTTGGCCCGTCGCGCGTTTGCCGAAACTGGAGCCTCGATGATTGGCGTGACCTTCAAGGTCCAGCCCGTTGCTCAACTGCGTGAGCACTTCGGTCTTGCCGGTGCCGGTCATGCCACCCAGCAACACGAATTCGCATTGGGCAACCGCCTGATCGATCGTCTCCAGCAAGAAAGTGCGCATGGCCTTATAGCCGCCACCAACCCGCGGGTAGTCGATACCCGCCTCGTCCTTGAGCCACTGCTGGACGATCTGCGAGCGCAAGCCGCCGCGAAAACAATACACATAACCCTCAGGATGCGCCCGGGCAAAATCGGCCCAGGCCTGAATACGTCCGGCCTTGATTTCACCCGACACCAATTGATGCCCCAGCGTAATGGCTGCTTGCTGACCGTGGTGTTTGTAACACGTGCCAACCCGTTGTCGCTCCAGATCGTTCATGAGCGGCAGGTTGATCACGCCGGGGAAAGCGCCTTTGTGAAACTCGACCGGCGCGCGGGCATCCATCATCGGCCGATCGTTGAGAAAGATGTCGCGGTAATCGGTGAATTCGATGGGCATCAGAACACCTCGACCGCGCGGCTCTGTCGCTCAACCAATTCGCCGATCGGCGCCAGGGTCAGACCCAACTCGGCGGCCACCTTGAGGAATTGCTCATTGCCCTCAGGGGTGACGGCGATCAGCAACCCACCGCTGGTCTGGGGATCGCAGAGCACTTGTTTATGCAGCTCCTGGAGACCACCGACCTTGCTCGCGTAGCTGTCAAAATTGCGCAGCGTCCCGCCCGGAACGCAACCCTGCTCAAGGTAATACTCGACACCCGGCAGGCGCGGCACACGGTCATATTCGATACGGGCAGACAGGTTGCTGCCGTCGGCCATTTCCACCAGGTGGCCGAGCAGGCCGAAACCGGTGACGTCGGTCATCGCGGTCACGCACTCGAGTTTGCCGAAACGGCTACCGGGTTTGTTCAGGGTACACATCCAGTCGCGGGCCAGACCGATGTCGCCATCGCGCAATTTTCCCTTTTTCTCGGCGGTGGTGAGGATGCCGATTCCCAGGGGTTTGGTGAGATAAAGCAGGCAACCGGCCGTGGCGGTGTCATTGCGTTTCATGTGGCGCTTTTCCACCAGCCCGGTGACCGCCAGGCCGAAAATCGGCTCCGGCGCATCGATCGAGTGCCCGCCGGCCAGCGGAATGCCTGCTTCGTCGCAGACCGAACGCCCACCGCGTATGACTTCACGGGCAATCTCCGGGGCCAGCACATTGACCGGCCAGCCGAGGATCGCGATCGCCATCAACGGATCGCCGCCCATGGCGTAGATATCACTGATTGCATTGGTGGCGGCGATGCGGCCGAAATCGAACGGGTCGTCGACGATCGGCATAAAAAAGTCGGTGGTCGAGACGACACCACGTTCTTCATCAATGGAATAGACGGCTGCGTCATCGCGGGAGGCATTGCCCACCCAAAGTTTCGGATCAAGGTTCTGCGCCCCGCTGCCGGCCAAAATCACCTCCAGCACCTGGGGAGAAATCTTGCAGCCACACCCTGCACCGTGGCTGTACTGGGTCAGGCGGATCGGCTCGTTCATGGGGGCACCTCGTGAAGTCAAGGTGACCGATTCTAGCAGAGCCCGGCTGCGCGAACCTCTGCGCACCCGCAAGCCGCGATCTTTTGCGCCGGACACACTGCCCGCAGTGGTCGGGTTATTCCTCCTTTGGTTACACTACGCCGCCGCAGCTCGGGGAGCTTGCCTGAAGATTACGGGGGTGACATCACAGTGGCCGCACGACCGCCCAACCGATCGCGATTCGCACCGCGCTGGTCCACGCTCCGCCGTCTCTTCGGCACAGGTTCGGCTACCACCGCCAGCGGCGCCGCGTCCGGCCGCGTCATCCACGATTACTTCCGTCACAAAGCCCATTCCCAGGGATACACCCTCAGCCATAGCCAACAGCGCGTGATCGACTGCATGGCGCAGCATGCCTCGGTGCTGTTGGGCACGTCGACGAAGACGCTTCCCGGCCTTTACCTGCATGGGGCCGTAGGTCGCGGCAAGAGCTGGCTGCTCGACGGTTTTTTCCAGGCCATCCCCCTCGCGGAAAAACAGCGCCTGCACTTTCATGAATTTTTCGCCCAACTGCACCAGGGCATGTTCCGTCATCGCGATCAGCCGGACGCGCTGGCAACGTCCCTTGATGAACAGCTGCGCGGTTGCCGGGTGCTATGTTTCGACGAGTTTCACGTCCACGACATCGGCGATGCAATGCTCATCACGCGGCTGTTCAAGGCCTTGTTTCGCCGGGGCATCCTGCTGCTGGTCACGTCCAACTACCCGCCGGAAGGCTTGCTGCCCAACCCGCTCTACCATGCGCGCTTCAAACCGGTGATCGACCTGATCAACGTGCGAATGCAGGTCATGGAGGTTGGCGGCCCGCACGACTACCGCAGCCAGGTCAGAACCCACGCACAGCAACTGTTCACCCGCGGCCATTACGTCTGGCCGGCCACGGTAGCGCAGCGGCAGGCATTGAGCCTGCCTGAACCCACGCCGACCGCCATCGAGCTGGCTGTCGGGACACGGCATCTTCAAGCCCGATATTGCGAGGGGCGGACCCTCGGCATGACCTTCAGCCAGCTGTGCGACCGCCCGACGGCGGTGATGGATTACCTGGAGCTGTGCCGCCGTTTCGATCACTGGATCATCTTTGATCTGCCCGACCTCGCCGATTGCTCGATCGCCGCGCAGCAGCGCTTCATCAATCTGATCGATGTTTTGTACGATCAGGACAAGCATTTGATTGTGCTCGGACAGCGATCGCTATGCGAAAGCCTGGGCGGCGATGCCATCGACCTGGCGCGCACGCGTAGCCGGTTGGGGCAGTTGGTCGAGGTCCGGGAAGCCGTTTGATCGATATTTTCCGGTTTGAGCGGCCGCCCCCTTCGCGAGCAAGCCCGCTCCCACAGTTGATCTGTGGCGTTCACAAAACCAATGTGGGAGCGGGCTTGCTCGCGAAGGCGGCCTGACAGGCAATACACTTTTCCCGCTATCATGTCGCCCATTTCGGGGCCTTCAAGCCCTCTTCCCGATTAAAAGTGAATCTGTTCATGGATACCCTCGCACAACTGCGCGCCGGCACGCTGACAGGCACTACCCGCCTGGACCTCGTTTGCGGACTGACGGAGTTCCCTCGGGAAATCTTCGACCTGGCGGACTCGCTGGAGGTGCTCAACCTCAGCGGCAATGCCTTGAGCAGCCTGCCGGACGACCTGCATCGCCTGACCCGTTTGCGCGTGCTGTTCTGCTCGGACAATCTGTTCACCGAACTGCCTGCCTGTATGGGTCAATGCACCGCGCTGACAATGATCGGCTTCAAGGCCAACCGCATCGAAAAAGTGCCGGCTGCCGCCCTGCCGCCGTTACTGCGCTGGCTGATTCTCACCGACAACTGCATCACTGAGCTGCCGACCGAGCTGGGTGAACGCCCGCACCTGCAAAAACTCATGCTGGCCGGTAACCGCTTGCAGCGCTTGCCCGAAAGCTTGCGTCACTGCCATCGACTCGAACTGATCCGCATCGCCGCCAACCAGTTGACCGAGCTGCCCGAGTGGTTGCTGTCCCTGCCGAGCCTGACCTGGCTGGCCTACGCGGGTAACCCGCTGGAAACCGAAGCCGATGCGGCCGCCCTTGAAGCGACGGCGAACATCCCTTGGTCGGAGCTGCGCCTGGAACAGCAACTGGGCGAAGGCGCTTCGGGGGTGATTCATCGGGCGACGTGGGATCGACCGGGGCAATCGGCCGTGCAGGTCGCGGTCAAGCTCTACAAAGGCGAAATGACCAGCGACGGCTCACCGTTGCACGAAATGAACGCCTGTATCACCGCCGGCCTCCACCCGAATCTGATTCGGGTCGAAGGACGGATCGTCAAGCATCCACAGGCCCAGGCCGGGCTGGTGATGCAACTGATCGATCCGAGCTACCGCAACCTCGCCGCACTGCCAAGCCTGGCGTCCTGCAGCCGGGACATCTATGCCAACGACACCCGTTTCAGTGCTGGCGTGGCATTGCGAATCGCCAATGGCATCGCCTCGGTGGCCGAACACCTGCACCAACAGGGCATCACCCACGGTGATCTCTATGGCCACAATATTTTGTGGGACGAGTCGGGTGATTGCCTGCTGGGGGACTTTGGTGCGGCGTCTTTCCACGCCACGTCGGACAGCCTGGAAAGCCGTGCATTACAACGGATCGAAGTGCGCGCGTTTGGCGTGTTGCTGGGGGAATTGCTGGAGCGGATCGACTCGGGGCTGAGCGATGAAAGTCGTCTGCAGCTAGAGGCGTTGCAACAGCGTTGCTGTCAGCCGGAGGTGCTGGCGCGGCCGGGGTTCAGTGAGATTGTGCAAGCGCTTCAAATCGGGTGATGTGCAAAAAAGATCGCAGCCTGCGGCAGCTCCTACAGGGTTTTGTGTACACCTGTAGGAGCTGCCGAAGGCTGCGATCTTTTGATCTTTAACCAGCCAACCCGACAAACATGTCCTGCACGTCATCATGGTTATCGAGGCCTTCCAGGAACGCTTCGACTTCAGCCATTTGCTCATCGCTCAACCCGGTGACCGGGTTCTTCGGCTGATAGCCCAACTTGGCCGACAACACGGTGAAACCTTGCTCAGGCAGGGCTTTTTGCACGGCATCCAGGTCTGCAGGCTCGGTCAGGAACAGGGTGGTGCCTTCTTCTTCACCCGGCTCGAAATCCTGGGCGCCCGCTTCAATGGCCGCCATTTCCGGATCGGCGTCAGGGCTGTCCGGGGACGCCTCGATCATGCCGACGTGGTTGAAGTCCCAGGCCACCGAACCGGAAGCGCCCAGTTGGCCCTTGCGGAAGGCGACGCGGATTTCGGCGACGGTGCGGTTGATGTTATCCGTCACGCATTCGACGATCAGCGGCACCTGATGCGGGGCAAAACCTTCATAGGTCACGCGATGGTATTGCACGGTCTCGCCGAGCTGGCCCGACCCTTTCTTGATCGCACGTTCCAGGGTTTCACGTGGCATCGAAGCCTTTTTCGCTTGCTCGACCACCAGGCGCAGGTGCGCGTTGGTGGCGACATCGGCGCCGTTGCGCGCAGCAATAGTGATTTCTTTCACCAGTTTGCCGAAGATCTTGCCCTTGGCGTTAGATGCCGCTTCTTTGTGTTTAACCTTCCACTGTGCGCCCATTTACTCACTCTCTTATCTGTGGCGCCGAGACATCTATTGGCCGACGCATGGCGCCAAGTTTATACGGCCTAAAGTTGGCAATCGACCACAAATTCTGACTTATACACCGGCACAACGGATCGACATCTTCCCCAGCGGTTGTAGGGCGATTCTGAAAAGTCGATTTACGGTGTCCCTAAACGGCAAGGGTTTCGTACCCTCTGCACCCGTATTCCCAGGCAGAAGCGCAATCGATGCACAACGACAAGGAAAGTCCCCTCACCCTGACACTGCTCGACGACGAGTTGAGTTTGCAGGTGTTGCAGTTCAGTGGCCATGAAGCCCTCAACCAGCCTTATCGATTCGACATCGAAGCCATCGGACTGGCACCGACGATCAGTCTTGATCGTCTGCTGCAACTACCGGTGTTCCTGAGCCTGGGGGATGGCACAGGCATTCACGGCATCCTGCACAGCGCCAGCCGCGAGCATCGCGGCCCACACCGAACCGGCTACCACCTGGTGTTGGTGCCTTACATTCAAAACCTCGACCGCCAGCGTTCCCGCCGGGTATTTCATCAACTCGGTGTGCCAGCCATCCTGCGTCAGTTGCTTGAAGAAAACGCGCTGCCCGAAAACAGCTATCGGTTTGAACTACCGAGCGCGCGCTATCCCATCCGGCCATTTTGCATTCAGTTTGATGAAAGTGACCTGGCGTTCCTGCAAAGGCTCTGTGAAGAAGAAGGCATCCACTTTCACTTCGAACATCGGCGCGACGGCCATGTGCTGGTACTGGCGGATGACAGCCTGAGTTTCCCCCAGGAGCCACTGCTGATGCCTTTTCAGGGCGATACGCCTCATCACCTGAATGGGCCGGTGATCAGTGAATTGTTCCAGCGTCACACCTCACCGCCACTCGCCGCGCACTCCGCCCCGCAGCCACTGCAACGTGAGCAACCCAGCCGTCGAATACTGGAGCGGCTGCGCTGCCTGCATTGGCAGATCCAAGGTCAAAGCAACCAGAGTCAATTGCGCAGCGGGCGAATCGTACAAGTGTCTGAACATCCGCTCCCCAGCTTCAACGATCAGTGGCTGCTGACCGAGATTCGGCATCAGGGTCAACAACCGTCGATTCTCGCCGACGACCGCATCGACATTGCCCGGCGTTACACCAATCGGTTCACCGCCATTCCGTGGTCAACCGTGTTCAGGCCTGCGCTCACACATGCCAGACCGCGCATTCCGGGCTTTCAGACAGCCAGGGTGCTGGGCCCTGCCGGGCAACCTTCGCCGCTGGATGAACGCGGGCGGATACAGGTCAGGTTGTGGCCAACACCTGCGTCCGATGCCGGCGAATCCTCCGGCATCTGGCTGCCCGTTGTGCTCGCAGCGCCTGACGGTCGGATCGATCCTTCCCGGCTGCCCCTGGGTGGCTGCGAAGTGCTCATCAGTTTTCTCGACAGCGACCCGGACCGTCCGGTGCTGTGCGCTGCCGCGAGCACCCCGCCAGCACCTCGAATCGCTTACGAGCCCCGCAACGATGGCCGATTACTGCTCGATTGGCTGATCAACCGCTAGGCGTACTCAACCCTTGTCAGCCTTGCCGGCCGCGGCGGCGAATTTCGCCAGGCGCACATCGAGATGCCGTGGCCGACGCCCGTGATCCTCGGCGCGCTCCTTGCGGCGGATGGCGTTGCGCACCATCAGTGAACCGAGATAACGGATCGGCTCCGGTGGAAAGAAGCCCAACGGGCCGTTGACCAGCGGTGAACGCGTCCACGCATTGTCCAATCCCTGAACCATTGAAGCGAGAATCTGCCCGCCCATATGACAGGGCCCGACCCCGCTGCCGGAATAGCCGAAACCGTAGAACACGTTGCCGCTGGCACTCATCTGGCCGAAGAACGGCAGCCCCGTCACCGAGCGATCTGACGGACCGTTCCAGGTGGCCTCGACCTTGACCCCGGCAAACGCCGGAAAGAACTCGGCGAGGCTGTGCTGCAACAGCCCCGCATACGGCGACGGCTGATCAAACACGGGCAACATCCGTCCACCATAGGCAAAGGTGTTGCCGCCCTTGCCGAGCATGATTCGACCGTCCGGGGTGTTGTGGTAGTAGTGCACGAAAATTCGCGAATCGAGCACGGTCACGCCACTGGTCAAGCCGATTTCATTGAGCAGGTCCGGGCGCGGCTCAGTGATCAGCATGTCGCTGGAAACGATCGCCACACTGCGCTCGAACTGCGGGAATGCGCGGGCCATCCACGCGTTCATCGCCAACACCACCCGGTCCGCACGAACGGTGCCGTTCGGCGTCCGGATGCCGGCGGGCGCGCCCTCCTCCAGCCCGGTCATCGCGGTGTTCTCGTGAATCCTCACCCCGAGTTGCAAGGCAACCCGGCGCAACCCGCGCACCAGTTTTCCTGGTTGCACGCTGGCGGCGGCTGGCGAAAACCAGCCTTCCAGATGCTTGCTGGAACCGGCCATGCGTTGCACATCGGCCACTGGTCGTTGGCTGAAGGAGTTGATCCCGTTGCGCTCCAACGCCGCAATCACGGCGTCGGTCGAACCGCATTGCGCACGGTTGGTCGCGGTGTAGAGCGTGCCGTCGAGGCGGTAGTCGGCGTCCACCGCGTACTGTTCGCAGAAGGCGCCGATGGCATGGATGCTGCGCTCGGATTCCTTGACCAACCGCACCGCCTCTTCGACGCCGAACAACCTTTCCAGCGTGAAATACTTGGCCGACCACGACAGCGCACAACCACCGTTGCGCCCGCTGGCGCCAGCCCCGCAAATGTCCGCTTCAATCAGCAGCACCTCCAGTTCAGGGTTCTGCTCCTTGAGCATGATCGCGGTCCACAATCCGGTGTAGCCGCCGCCGACGATGCAGACATCGGCGCGGGTATCGCCCGCCAAGGGTTTGCACGGCGCGCAGGATTCGGCCTCCAGCGCCTGTTCCAGCCAGAAAGGTCTCATCGGTAAATCCTCAGGTACGCAGGGGTTTGACGCTCATCGGCCGGTTCGGCACGAACGCGTTATCAGCACGCAAGCCAGCCGGGCGGCTGTTCCAGTGCGGGATCAGCACGAAGGCAGAGAACATCGCGCAGCCGGCGAAGACGATGAACACCGTCACCGAATCGAAGTAACCTGGCAGCAAACCGCCGAGAATCGCCCCGACCGAGCCGCAACCGTTGACGAAGCCTGCCGCCGTGGCGCCGGCCTTCGCGGTGCCGAAATCAATCGCCGCCGCGCCGCTGATCATCGAGTCCGGGCCGTACAGGGTCAGGCCCATGACGAACAGCAGTGCCACCACCAACACGACGCTGCCGGTGTGCAAAGCGCCCATGAACAGCGCCAGCGAAACGGTCAACGCCAACAGGCTGAGCACGCAGGCGGGCATCCGTCGGGCGCCGAACACTTTGTCCGAGGCCAGGCCGAGCAGGATGGGCCCGAGCAACCCGGCCAGTTCGAACGAGGTCGGAATGATCGCCGCGCCGACCTTGCCCACCGTCGGCATCTGCTCGAAGACGATCACCGGTCCCCAGAGCAAAATCGCGTAGCGCGCCGGTTTCAGCAGAAAGTAGGCGAAGCCGAGCACCAACACGGTACGGTTGCGCAGGATTTCCTTTAACGGCTCCAGAACACTGATTTTGCTTTGTGCATAGGCCTCATCGGCCGTCAGCTCCGGCTCCGGTTCCACCGCCGGCAAGCCGACATCTTCCGGTTTGTTACGTTGAAAAATAAAAAACAGCACGGCGACCAGCCCAACCACCGCCGCACTGGAAATGAACGCCGCATGCCAGGTGCCGATGAGCGTGTACGCCCACCAGCCGGCAAACGGCGAGGCCACCAGCCCGCCAAAGGCGTAGCAGGAGCTCCATAATCCGAGTACCCGCCCGCGTTGCTCGGCGGGAAAGAAACTCCCTATGTTTTTGCACAGCCCCGACCATCCCGTGGACTGCGCCAGCCCCTGAATCAGCATGCACGTGGCGAAGATCGGTAACGTTGCGAAGCTGCCCATCACCAGCGCTGCCGCCGCCGAAATCAGCAACCCGCCGAGCACCACGACCCGTGGGCCAAAGCGGTCGGCAACGATGCCCCAGGTGAATTGCCCGATGGCGTAAGCGGCGAGGTAGATCGCGTCGAGGTTGGCCATGGCCATTTTGTCGAGCATGAAGGTGGGGTCTTCAGCGATCCCCAGTTTTGCAACGGAAAAGGCTTTGCGGGTGAAATAGAACGCGGCGTAAGCGAGCCAGGTGATCGCGAAGATCTGCACGCGCCAACGCTTGATGGTGCCGATGTGATTGTTCATTGTGGTTCTGACCTCAGGGTGTGAGTGTGCCGGCAGAATTGGAAGAAAACGCCTGTGTTTTTATTGTTGAGCACTGCGATATCGCCCTGTCCCTGGGGCGTTACCGGTCAGATGAGGCCTGCAGTTGCACGCACAGGCTCATGGCCCCGGATGCTGTCGACTGACCAGTCACCGGGGCTGAGAGCGATAAAAACAATTACTGATTAATAAGTGAAATCGATTTATCGTATTTCCAATATAAGCTCAGCTTGTTACTGGAGGTTTCGATGTCGGTTTCCCACGCCCAGCTCAAAGCCTTCCACGCGGTCGCCGTTCACGGAAGCTTCACCAAAGCCGCCGAGCGGTTATTCCTCACGCAACCGGCCGTTTCCGACCAAGTGCGCAAGCTCGAAGAGCGTTTCGGTGTGCTGCTGTTTCACCGCAACAAACGTTCGGTGCGCCTGACCGATCTGGGCGAGCGGTTGTTGGGCATTACTCAACGGCTTTTCGTCATCGAGGCCGAAGCACAGGAGTTGCTTCAAGACTCCCAGGCGTTGCAGACCGGCAGCCTGATTCTGGCGGTGGATGCGCCGGTACATGTGCTGCCGCAAATCGCCCGCTTCTGCGAACGCTATCCCGGCATCAGCGTGAAGATCGAAACCGGCAACACCGATGAATCATTGTTCCGGCTGTTCAACTATCAGGCCGATCTGGCGTTGTTGGGGCGTGATGTCAGCGACGAGCGACTGATCTCGCTGCCGCTGCGCAATGACCCGATGGTAGCGTTCGTTTCGCGCAATCATCCGTGGGCGGATCGTGAATCCATCTGCCTGGCGGACCTGGATGACACGCCTCTGGTACTGCGGGAAATCGGTTCGGTGACGCGCCAGACCCTGGAGGAGGAAATGGCCCGGGCGGGGTTTCGGATTCGACCGGCGATTCAAGTGGAGGGCCGAGAAGCAGCACGAGAAGCGGTGGTCGTGGGGATTGGCGTCGGCGTGGTGTCGGCAGCGGAGTTCGGTGCGGATTCGCGGGTGTGTGCGTTGCCGATCACCGACTGCACGCGGCGGCTGACGGAGACGTTGGTGTGCTTGCGCGAGCAGAGTTCGCGGCGGGTAGTGGCGACGTTTCTGGAGATGGTTCGCGAGAGTCTGGTGTAGGCAGGTCCGGCCCCTTCGCGAGCAGGCTCGCTCCCACAGGGGTTATGTGAACGCCGCAGATCCAGTGTGGGAGCGAGCCTGCTCGCGAAGGCCGCACCTCGGTCTACCTGTTTGGCGCCAAACCAAAAAACGCCTGTATCAAGCGCAAATCCCGCCGCCGTTCCATACAACCGATCATGTGCCGATTCACCAATCCGTCGCCGATAATCGGCACCGCTACGACGCGGGGATCGTGACTGACTTCCACCGACGACACCACGCCCACCCCCAAATCTGCAGCAACGGCCTCGGTCACCGCTTCACGACTGTCCAGCTCCAGCAACACCCGTGGATTGACCAAGGCCCTCGCGCAGGCCTCATCAAACGTCCGGCGGGTGATCGAACTCGGTTCGCGCAACACCATGATGACCTGATCCAGCTCCTTGAGCGGCACCCCCTTAGAACGCTGCGCCCAAGGGTGACTGTCGGGCACCAGCGCACAAATCCGTGACTCGCTCAACGCTTGTAGATGCAAGCCTTTGCGCGGTTCGACTTGGGTGAGCACCGCCACGTCGGCATGCTCGGACAACAACGCCGCCAGGGTTTCCTGAGCATTGCCCAGACGAAGATTCACGGTGACCCCGGGATACCGCGCCCGCAGACTGGCGAGCATCGGCATGACCATGTGCGGCCCGTCCGCCGCCACTTCCAGACGCCCGGTCAACAACTGCCGGTTGGCCTCCAGCATCACCTGCGCTTCTTCGGCCAGGCCGAACATCGCGCGAGTGATCGCGGCCAGTTGGGTGCCCTCTTCCGTCAGTTCCACCCGTCGCGCGGTGCGCCGCAACAAGGTGATTTGGTAGTGCTCCTCCAACGCTTTGATGTGCCCGGTGACCGCCGGCTGGCTGATGAACAACCGCGCGGCGGCCCGGGTGAAGCTGCCCTCACGGGCCACCGCATCGAAGGCGCGGAGCTGGAACAGGTTCATGAATAACCCTCACTGATGGCTGGCATAACAACAAACAATTTGATTGATAGCACGGCAAATTGCAATTTAAGTCCCGTAGCTTCATCCCATCGATTGCGAGGACACGAGAATGAGTACTGCCGAACCCATCCTGCTCACCCCCGGCCCGTTGACCACGTCGGCCCGCACCCGTCAGGCGATGATGGTCGACTGGGGTTCTTGGGATGACCGCTTCAATCAACTGACCGCCAGCCTCTGCGAGCAATTGCTGGCGATCATCAACGGCGGTGAAAGCCACCACTGCGTGCCATTGCAAGGCAGCGGTACGTTCGCAGTCGAAGCGGCAATCGGCACCCTGGTGCCACGGGACGGCAAAGTCCTGGTGCTGATCAACGGCGCCTACGGCAAACGCCTGGCGAAAATTTGCGAAGTCCTCGGCCGTTCCTTCAGCACCTTTGAAACCGCCGAAGACGAACCGACCACCGCCGCCGACGTCGACCGCCTGCTTCAGGCAGACGCCAGCATCACCCACGTCGCGTTGATTCACTGCGAAACCAGTACCGGCATCCTCAACCCGCTGCCGGAGATCGCCCACGTCATCGCGCAACACGGCAAACGCCTGATCATCGACGCCATGAGCTCCTTCGGCGCGCTGCCGATTGATGCGCAACAGGTGCCATTCGACGCGCTGATTGCCGCCTCGGGCAAATGCCTGGAAGGCGTGCCGGGGATGGGTTTCGTCTTCGCACGCAAAGAAGCGCTGGCGAATGCCGCCGGCAATTCGCACTCGCTGGCGATGGACTTGTTCGACCAGCACACCTACATGGCCAAGACCGGTCAATGGCGCTTCACTCCGCCGACCCACGTGGTGGCTGCGCTGCATGAAGCGCTGCTGCAATACAACGAAGAAGGCGGGTTACCGGCCCGGCATCAGCGCTACGCCGACAATTGCAAAGTGCTGTTGGATGACATGGCCAAACTGGGCCTGCGCAGCTTCCTGCCCGCCGCGATCCAGGCGCCGATTATCGTCACCTTCCACGCGCCGAAAGACCCGCGCTACCAGTTCAAGGAATTTTACGAACGCGTCAAGGCCAAGGGTTTCATCCTCTACCCAGGCAAACTGACCCAAGTCGAAACCTTCCGCGTCGGCTGCATCGGACACGTCAACCAGACCGAGATGCACGCGGCCGTGGCGGCGGTCGCCGAAGTGTTGCTGGAAATGGAAGTACTGGAAATCTAAACCACAGCGCCTGTAGCAGCTGTCGAGCCTGCGAGGCTGCGTTCGGCTGCGAAGCAGTCGTAAACCCTGTCAGCGTGGTCTACCTGAAACACCGAGGTGGGCGGTTTTACGACTGCTTCGCAGCCGAACGCAGCCTCGCGGGCTCGGCAGCTGCTACAGAGATCACCATTCCCCAACTACAGGATTTGATCATTATGAACTACGCAAACCCAACCAAACTGCAAGCCGCGATCCTCGACTGGGCCGGCACCGTCGTCGACTTCGGTTCTTTCGCGCCGACGCAGATTTTTGTCGAAGCCTTCGCCGAGTTCGACGTCCAGGTGTCCATCGAAGAAGCTCGCGGGCCGATGGGCATGGGCAAATGGGATCACATCCGCACGTTGTGTGATCAGCCGGAAGTCGCCGAACGCTATCGCACTGTGTTCGGTCGCACGCCGACCGATGATGACGTCACCGCGATCTACAAACGCTTCATGCCGCTGCAAATCGAAAAAATCGCCGAGCACTCGGCTTTGATTCCGGGGGCGCTGGATACCATCGCCAACCTGCGCCAGCAAGGCATAAAGATCGGTTCCTGCTCTGGCTACCCGAAACAGGTCATGGACAAAGTGGTTGAACTGGCCGCCACCAACGGCTACATCGCCGACTACGTGGTCGCCACCGACGAAGTGCCGAACGGCCGCCCATGGCCCGCCCAAGCGTTGGCCAACGTCATCGCCCTGGGCATCGACGATGTCGCGGCGTGCGTGAAGATCGACGACACGGTGCCGGGCATCCTCGAAGGTCGTCGCGCCGGCATGTGGACCGTGGCGCTGATCTGCTCGGGCAACGCGCTGGGCCTGGACTACGAAGGCTTTCGCGCCCTGAGCAGCGACACCCTGGCCAGCGAACGCAAGCGTATCCATGCCATGTTCGAAGGCTCACGGCCGCATTACATGATCGACACCATCACCGATTTGCCGGAAGTGATCGCCGATATCAATAAGCGTCTGGCCAACGGCGAGATGCCGCAAACCAGTTGATCCAAAGCGCAGAGGCCCCCTGTAGGAGCTGCCGAAGGCTGCGATCTTTTGATCTTTAGCGTCCCCACTGACGCCCAAAATCAAAAGATCGCAGCCTTCGGCAGCTCCTACAGGGGTAGTGCGTTTTTTCTGTCTACTAACTGAACCAGAGTATTCGGCGTTCGATTACCTCAGGCAAACCCGGTGAAACAGGATTACAGTTAACGCACACCGTCGAACAAGAGCGGTGGCTCGACCTGACCTGTGAGGAACACCGTATGCCATGGAAAAACTCCGACTCGCGCTACAGCACTGTATCGATCATGCTGCATTGGTTGATGTTGGTGCTGCTGGTGCTGGTTTACGCCTGTATTGAATTTCGCGGGATCTTTCCCAAAGGCAGTGGCGGACGAGCGCTGATCACCGAATCGCACTTCATGCTGGGCTTGACCGTGTTTGTGCTGGTCTGGTTCAGATTATTCGCCCGCAGCCTGGGCCCCGCACCGCAGATTTTCCCCGCCTCCCCTCACTGGCAAACCACACTCGCCAAGCTGATGCATTGGGCGTTGTACATTTTCATGATCGCGATGCCGATTCTGGGCTGGCTGGTCACCAGCGCCAAGGGACAGCAGGTGATGTTCTACGGCTTTGACCTGCCATTGCTGGTTTCGGAAGACAAGGCACTGGCCAAGCAAATCGAGCACTGGCACGTACTCGGCGGCACCATCGGTTACTGGCTGATCGGCCTGCACGCGGTGGCCGGGCTTTATCACCATTACGTGGTGGGCGACAACACACTGCTGCGGATGATGCCCAAGCGGGTGAGTCGTAATACCTGAAGCCAACGAATACCTGTTGTAGGAGCGAGCTTGCTCGCGATGGTAGGTCAGTTATAAAGGTGTCGACTGACACACCATCGCGAGCAAGCTCGCTCCTACATTGGCACGAAGCGCGCTTCAGAATTGCGAAGAAAACCCGCGGCGGCCCTGTAAACCGCCGGTGTGGATGAAGATCAGGCGCGTTCCCTTGTCGAATTTTCCGGCGTCGACTTGCTGCTTGAGCATCAGCAGTGCTTTACCGGTGTACAGCGGTTCCAGGGCAATGCTGCTAGCCAATTCGGTCTGTTCGATGAATTCGAGTAACAGCGCATCGACTTTGGCGAAGCCTCCCCGGCTGGCGTCGAACAGTTGGTAATCTGAATGCTGCAAACCCGCCTCTAGCACAATCGATTCGACCTGCTGCGCCACGCCGTGATCGTCGGGCACCGCCAACGCACCGTAAACCGGGTGCTCTCCCGCTTCGGCCAGCACCAGGCCGGCCAGCGTCGTACCGGTTCCACACGCCAGCCACCAACCGTCGTAGCCGCTCCAGCCCAAACCGCTCAGTTGCTTGTGGACCCTTGCTTTAAGCTGCATGCAGCCTATTGCACCCTGCAAACCGCCGCCGCCTTCAGGCACTGGATGCAGATCCGGATACTGCGTCTGCCATGAGTGCCAGAACCCCGCTTCATGCCGCGCGCGATACCCGCCATAACCCAGCCAGTGCAACTGCATGCCGAAGGCCTGCAAGTCGTTCACCGTTGGCGTTTCTTGCGGATGACCGCGCAGCAGGCCGACGGTGCTGAAACCGAAACGCTTGCCTGCAGCCGCCAGTGCGTGGAGATGATTGGAGTGAGCACCACCCAGACTGATGATGCCTTTGGCACCGGCGAGGTCAGCCGTCTTCAGGTGTTCGATGAGTTTGAACCACTTGTTGCCGCTGATCAGCGGGTCGATCTGGTCCAGGCGCAGGATCGCGACTTCGATGCCGGCAGTGTTGAGCCAGTCGAGGTGAAGGGGTTCTAAAGGGGCTTGGGGTAGCCCGTTCGGGGAGGGAAAAAGCATGAGCTCTGCGCGATCTGGAAAAGAACTGAGTCTACCAGCCAGCGCAAACACTGTAGGAGCTGCCGAAGGCTGCGATCTTTTGATCTTAGCCTTTAAAAGCAAATCAAAAGATCGCAGCCTTCGACAACTCCTACAGGGACTTGTGAACGTTAGAGTTCAGCAGCCAACCGCGAACCCTGGTTGATCGCGCGCTTGGCATCCAGCTCCGCCGCCACATCCGCGCCGCCAATCAAATGCACGTTCAACCCCGCAGCCACCAAGCCGTCTTGCAGTTCACGCAGCGGATCCTGCCCGGCGCAGATCACGATGTTGTCCACCGGCAGCACCTGCGGCTCGCCGGTTTCGCCGATGCGGATGTGCAAACCTTCGTCGTCGATCTTCAGGTACTCGACGCTGTTGAGCATCTGCACCTGCTTGTTCTTCAGACCGGTGCGGTGAATCCAGCCTGTGGTCTTGCCCAGGCCGTCGCCGACCTTGGATTTTTTGCGTTGCAGCAGGAACACTTCACGGGCCGGCGCATGCGGCACAGCCTTGATACCGGCAACACCGCCGCGTGCTTCAAGGTGCGTATCGATGCCCCACTCTTTCCAGAACGCTTCACGGTCCAGGCTGGTCGCAACGCCTTGATGGACCAGGAACTCCGACACGTCAAAACCAATACCACCGGCGCCGATCACCGCGACACGCTTGCCCACCGGTTTGCGCTCGAGGATCACGTCGAGATAACTCAACACCTTGGCGTTCTCCACGCCCGGAATCGCCGGAGTTCTTGGGGCAATGCCCGTGGCGAGAATGATCTCGTCGTATCCGCCTTCAACCAGTTTTGCCACATCGACACGGGTGTTCAGGCACAGCTCAACGTTGGTGGTCTGCAGTTTGCGGTTGAAATAGCGCAAGGTTTCGAAGAATTCTTCCTTGCCGGGCACACGCTTGGCGATGTTGAACTGGCCACCGATTTCGCTGGCCGAATCGAACAGCGTCACCTGATGACCCCGTTCGGCAGCCACGGTGGCGGCGGACAAGCCCGCAGGACCGGCACCGACCACGGCGATCTTCTTGATCTGCCGCACGGGCAGATAGTTGAGTTCGGTTTCATGACAAGCCCGCGGGTTCACCAGGCAGCTGGTCAATTTGCCGCCAAAGGTGTGATCGAGGCAGGCCTGGTTACAGCCGATGCAGGTGTTGATTTCATCGGCACGCCCAGCGGCAGCCTTGTTGACGAAGTCCGGGTCGGCCAGGAACGGCCGCGCCATCGAGACCATGTCGGCATCGCCTTCGGCAAGAATCTGCTCGGCGACTTCCGGGGTGTTGATACGGTTGGTGGTGATCAGCGGAATACTCACCGAGCCGCGCAACTTGGCCGTGACTTTGCTGAACGCCGCACGCGGCACCTTGGTTGCGATGGTCGGAATCCGCGCTTCGTGCCAGCCAATGCCGGTGTTGATGAGGGTCGCACCGGCGTGCTCGATGGCCTTGGCCAGCGTCACGACTTCTTCCCAGGTGCTGCCGCCTTCCACCAGGTCGAGCATCGACAGGCGGAAGATAATAATGAAGTTGGGACCCACGGCTTCACGGACCCGGCGAACGATTTCCACCGGCAGACGCATGCGGTTTTCGTAGCTGCCGCCCCAACGGTCGGTACGGTGGTTGGTGTGAGCCGCGAGGAACTGGTTAATGAAGTAACCCTCGGAGCCCATGATTTCGACGCCGTCGTATTCGGCTTTTTGCGCCAGGGACGAACAGGTAACGAAATCGCTGATCTGCTTTTCGATGCCTTCCTCGTCCAGCTCGTTGGGTTTGAACGGGTTGATCGGCGCCTGAATGGCGCTCGGTGCAACCTGTTTCGGGCTGTAGGCATAACGGCCAGCGTGAAGGATCTGCATGCAGATCTTGCCGCCCGCCTCGTGCACTGCGCGGGTCACGATCTGGTGCTTGAGCGCTTCTTCTTCGGTCGTCAACTTGGCCGCACCGGAATACACCCCGCCCTCGTCGTTCGGACCAATGCCGCCGGTCACCATCAGGCCGACACCGCCGCGGGCACGTTCGGCAAAGTACGCCGCCATGCGCTCGAAGCCGCCGGGCTTTTCCTCAAGACCGGTGTGCATCGACCCCATCAGGGTGCGGTTGCGCAACGTGGTAAAACCCAGGTCCAGCGGGGCCAACAGGTGCGGGTAATGAGCGGCGGCCATCGGTAACTCCACAACGAGCGATCACGGAAAAAATGCAGGTGCTCTACGGCTAATGTCAGTCAGTTAAGAAAATCTCAGGCGAAACACGCTCTTGGTAGCAGCTGGCGAAGCCTGCGTTCGGCTGCGCAGCAGTCGTAAAACCTGAGCACGAGGTCTTCCTGAAACACCGCGCTGCCTGATTTTACGACTGCTGCGCAGCCGAACGCAGGCTTCGCCAGCTGCTACAGATCGCGTTACGGCTTAACTGATTGGCATTAGGCTCTACGGCCCCTGTCAGTCATGTTCGACAGATTAAGAGCCGCATCGCAGTCGCTCAATGACCGTAACTGACAACTTATTGATCCAAATGCACAGCAGCCCTTGGCAAGCGCCGGTATGAGCCCTACCCTAGTCGCGAACCCTGCACGCGGCCGTTGACTGTTTTCCCATGCGCAAACTTCTGTACCTGACCTGCTCCATGGCGTTGATCGCCGTCCTCACGACCTACGCAATGTGGGCCGCGGACCGTCCGGTGGGTCATTACTTGTCGGACCTGCGGATCAATCTGGCGGTGGATCAGGGGACGCCCGCCGATCGCGGCAATCTGCTGGGCATCCAGCCCGAGCTGTTTCCCACCGATTATCAAAGTCCCGAACGCTTGCACCGCAAACTCGCCGCTTACTTGCAGAAGGCTCAGGATCAGGGCTTGTTGAATGAAAAAACCATCGTCGTATTGCCGGAACATGTCGGCACCTGGCTAATGGTCAGCGGCGAGAAAGACGAGCTGTACCAAGCCACCACGCTCAAGGAAGCCATGAACTGGCTGGCGGTGAGCAACCCCTGGAAGTTCCTTCGCGCGTGGATCAGTGCCAAGGGCGACAGCCGGCTGGAGGACGCTCACCTACGGATGAAAGCCAAGGGCATGGCCAAAGATTACCAGGCGCTGTTCGGGAGTCTGGCGAAGGAGTTCCACGTAACCCTGGTGGCGGGTTCCATTGTGCTGCCCGAGCCCAGCGTCATCGACGGCACCCTGAAAATCGGCCGTGGCGCGCTGTACAACAGCAGCGTGGTGTTCGACCGCGATGGCCGACCCATCGGCCAGCCCCAGCGTCAGATGCATCCAATTTTCGATGACCATGACGTTATCGAGGCCAATGGCGAACACACGCTCAATGTCGTCAACACCCCGGCCGGGCGCCTGGGCGTGTTGATTGGCAGCGACAGCTGGTACCCCGACAACTACCGCAAACTCGACGAACAGGGCGTGCAATTGGTGGCGGTCCCGGCCTACGTCAGCGGGCGCGGCACGTGGGACAAACCGTGGCGCGGCTATAAGGGACTGTCGACGCCAGGTTCGGTCAGCCTCAAAGCCGGCGAGCTCAGCGAAGGCCAGGCCTGGCATCGCCTGACCCTCACCGCTCAACCGCCCAGCAGTCGGGCAATCGCCGGCATGAGCGTGTTCCTGCGGGGCCAGTTCTGGGATCAGGGCAGCGCCGGCCAAAGCTTTCTCAGCAGCAACGGACAGCAATTTGCCGACGGCAACGCCCGTGGTGCGCGCTTGCTGAATCTCTGGTTGTAGGCAATGAAACCGCTGCCGATGCGTCTCGGTGATCTTTCGGTAGGCTTCGTCCATAGCCTGGCCGACGCCGTGCGCAGTCACGGCGTAGACCCATTGCCACTGCTTGAACAATATGGCCTGGACGCGGCACGCCTTGGCGAAGCCGGCGCCCGGCTTTCGATCCCGCGCTACATGCGCCTGGGCCACGGCGCCATTCAGCTGACCGACAACCCTGCCCTGGGGTTGCGCATGGGCCAGCTCAGTCGCCTGAGCCAGTCCGGCCTGGCCGGAGTCACCGCCGCACAGGCGCCGACGGTGCGAGAAGCGGCACGCTGCCTGATTCGCTTCGAAGCCTTGTATGGTTCCAACTATCGAGGGCAATCGACCTTTCACGAAGACGCCGCAGGTGCCTGGCTGAGGTTCTATTCCATCAGCCCGTACAACGCCTATAACCGTTTCGTGGTGGATTCGATCATTGCAGGCTGGTTGCAGCATTTATCCAGCGTGAGCCCTGCCCAGCTGCGCGCCGAACGCATTGAGATCGAGTTCGAAGCGCCGCAGTACCGTGAGGCTTATGCCGTGCTGGGCGACTGTCCGATTCAGTTTGGCTGCGAGCACAATCAACTGCGCTTGAGCCTGGAAAGCCTCGCCCAGCGCAACCCGGAGCACTGTCCGAGCACCTGGCGGCACTTGCTGCAACTGTGTGAGCGGGAACTGGAGCAACTGACACGCACCCGCAGCCTGCGTGAACGCATCACACAGTTGCTGGGGCCGTTACTCAATGGTGGCCGGGAACCCGACCTGGAAGAGGTGGCGGCACGCCTGAAGCTGCCCACCTGGACCTTGCGCCGCAAACTCGCCGAGGAAGGCACGCAGTTCCGCGCGATTCTCAACGACACGCGTCGCGACCTGGCCATGACCTATATCCGCGACACTGAACTGGCATTTGGTGAAATCGCCTACTTGCTAGGCTTTGCCTCAGCCGAAGCATTTCAACGAGCCTTCAAACGGTGGAATGGCCAGACACCCGGCGAGTTTCGCCGTAGTCATCGCCAATCCGCCTGATGCTATAGCTCGGTAGCATCTTCGGCCGGTTCCAGCGGGTCCAGTTCAAACGCCTGAAACTCGAGCAGCTCTTCTTGATAATCGTCCATTTTTGAATCCCCCACAGCTCGTTGAAAAATCGTCTGAATAAATGACCAGCGCCCCAAGCATAAAGTGCCCACGTGAACGAAAAATGACGCAGGCACGACGCTAAGCAGCCACTTGATAAAAAGTAGCAGCCAGTCAGGGATTTATCACAGGATTTTTTTCGATACAGGCTGTAGGACAACGGCCCGGCTTGATGCAGATCAATCTTGAAGGCAACTACGGGTTCGGTATCGTCTGACCCGAACCCGTAACACCAGTGACGGACTACTGGCCGGTGACAGGCATGGCCGGAATCGGCTCGGTCGGCGGCGCCATGTTGCTCGGGTTCGCCGGTGGAGTAACGGCTTCCGTGGACGGCGTCGACTCGTTGTTTTCGGTCTTGGCAATCGGCGCAGCTTCAGGCGCAGGCGTCACTGGCTCCGAGGCTGCGGGAGCGGATTCGGCAGGGGGCGGCGCAGGTTCTGCCGCAGGTGCCGGCGTTGGCGTTGGCGCAGCCGGTGCAACCTTGGGTTCTGGCACGCCCAGATCGGTTTTCGGCTTCTCGATGATGTGCGCGGCTTTCTTCGCTTCTGGCGGCAGGAACAACTCGACCAGCGTGAAGAAACGTTCGTAGAACTTCGCCGAGGATACGGTTTCGCTGGCGACCTTGACCATTGAGTCGTCGGACGAGCCAATGGGCATCGACACCGAACCCAGCACACCCACACCGACGCTGGCGGAGTTGTTGGTCTTCTTCAGCGCATAACGATCCTGCAAGGCGTTGGCGAACATAGTGGCGTGATGCCCCTCGCTGCCGTCATCGGCACAGACCACACTGAAGCTGATCTCCATATGGGTCTCGCCGGTCTGCTGGAAACTTTTGTGTCCGCTGACCAGTTTCGGGTCGCCGCTGGTAATGATGTAGCCCTGGCTGAGCAATGCCCGACGAGCGGCTTCGCACGTCTGCACATCAGTCACCGGGTAACTACGCGAAAACGTGCCGGAGTCGTTGAAGTTCTCATGCTCATAGATGGCGGACTTTTTCGACGAGCAACCGGCCGCGACGGCCAGCACCAACGCCAGCCCGGCAACACGCATGGGAAATGAATTAAACATTGAACATCCTGAGGGAAACGGTCCGGGGCGTATTGTGCAACAGATCGATGCTGAGTGCCGCATCGATTGTGTCTTAAAAGAGTTACACGGCTATTGACCCCTGTTTGCGGGGAATGTCGCACAAAAAAACGACGTACGGATAACAAAAGACCCCGGCCTTTCGGCCGGGGTCTTGGTGCAGCGCAAAACTCAGTCTGACATCAGTAGCGCTTGATGTCGGCCTGGCTTTCCAGCTGTTTGCGGTAAGCCGCAAAGTCTTGCTGGCCAATACGCGAAGCGAGATAGCGACGGTATTGAGCCTTCTCTTCATCGGTCGGTGCCGCCGAGTCGTTCACGGCGTTCAGACGCACGATCACCAGGCTACCATCGGCCAGGGTCACGTTGCTGAAGGTTGGCTTGTCCTTGGCCGCCGGCTTCGGCATGCGGAACAGCGCTTGCAGCACGGCTGGGTCGACCCCTTCCTGGCCACGAGTGGCTGCCTGGGTCACTTTCCAGCTCTGACCGTCGATCGCCTTGTCCAGCGGTGTCTTGCCTTCGCGCAAGCTGACAATCAGCTGTTCAGCCTTGGTCTTGGCGGCAGCACTGGCGTGCTCCTTGGCCAATTGCACTCGGATGCTCGCATTGACGCTTTCAAGCGGCAATTGCGCAGGCTTCAGGTGTTCCTTGGCCCGCAGCACGACCACGGTTTCAGGGTCCAGCTCGATTGCGGTGCTGTTGGCGCCTTCATCCAGCACTTCAGGACTGAATGCAGCGGTGACCACGGCACGGTTAGCCGCAATACCTTCGCCACCTTCACGGCCGAACGGCTTGGACGTATGAATCGTCAGCTTCAGGTCCTGCGCCGGCTGGGCCAGATCGGACGATTCGAACGTAGAGTCTTCCAATTGCTTGGTCGCCTCGACAAAACGTTGCTCGACCTGCTGAGTTTTCGCCTCGCGAGTCAGTTTGTCTTTCAGGCTGGCGAACGTCGGCACTTCAGGTGCTTCCACACCCAACAGCTTGATCAGGTGGAAACCGAAATCGGTGCGAACCGGCCCGGAAACCTGATCCTTGGCCAACGCATAAAGCGCTTTTTCGAAGGCTGGATCGTAGACGCCAGGACCTGCATAACCGAGGTCACCGCCGTTGTTCGCCGAACCCGGATCCTGGGAGAATTCCTTGGCCAGAGCCTCGAATTTCTCACCTTTGGCCAGACGCGCCTGGACCTCTTCGATCTTGGCCTTGGCTTGCGCCTCGGTCACTTTATCGTTCACTTCGATCAGAATGTGCGCAGCCCGGCGTTGCTCGGACAGGTTCGCAATTTCTTTCTGATACGCCGCTTGCAGGTCTTCGTCCTTGACGCTGACCTGATCGAAGAAGGAAGCCTTCTTCAATTCGAGGTAATCAATGACGACCTGATCCGGTGTCATGAACTCCTTGGCGTGTTCGTCGTAGTAGGCCTTGACCTCATCGTCGGTCAGCTTAACAGCCGCCGGGTCAGCCTTGACGTTCAGGAAAGCGAAATCGCGGGTCTGTTTTTCCAGACGGGCGAACGCCAGCACCTGTGCATCAGTGACGAAACCGCTACCCGCCAAACCGGCGCGCAACTGACCGATCAGCATTTCCTGAGCCAGCATCTGGCGGAATTGCATGCGGCTGTAGCCGAGTTGACGAATGACCTGATCGAAACGCTCACGACTGAACTTGCCATCCACCTGGAATTCAGGCGTTTGCAGGATCACCTGGTCCAAAGCCACTTCGGAAAAAGCGAATTTCGAGTTTTCTGCGCCTTGCAGCAGCAGTTTGCGATCGATCAGGCCTTTGAGGGCCGATTCGCGCAGCATTTTTTCATCGAGCAAGGAAGCGTCGAAATCTTTGCCCAGCTGTTGCATCAGCTGACGGCGTTGCATATCGACCGCCTGGCTCAGCTCGTTCTGGCTGATTTCTTCGCCGTTGACCTTGGCCGCATCATTGGTGTGCGTCGTGGCCTTGAAAATGGCGTCGAAACCGGTCAAAGCCATCAGTGCAACGACGACACCAATGATGGTTTTGGCAATCCAGCCTTGTGAATTGTCCCTGATATTCTGCAGCATGCGTCCCCCAGAAACGGTTGAACTTCAAAATTAGGCAACCGTGGAGCGTGGGTAGAATCCGGATAGAAGAAAGGCGCATCCGAGGATGCGCCTTCTCGTAACTGGCGGAGCGGACCGAGGGTTCGAACTTGCGACCCTCGGTGGTCTCAGATCGGCAACTTGTCGACTGGACTACCGCTCCGCTGCCAGGTCAGGCATGACCCCGACCCGGATAGGCAAAAACCTGAATCGAACTTAGTTGACAGCTTCTTTCAGTGCTTTACCGGCTTTGAAACCTGGTTTTTTGGCTGCTGCGATTTCCAGTGTCTTACCGGTCTGTGGGTTACGACCAATGCGAGCTGGACGATCAGTTACGGAGAAAGTACCGAAACCAACCAGAACAACAGAGTCGCCAGCCTTGAGAGCGCCAGTGACGGATTCGATTACAGCGTCCAGCGCACGGCCAGCAGCAGCTTTCGGGATATCAGCGGATGCAGCGATAGCATCAATCAGTTCCGACTTGTTCACTCTAAGTCCCCTTATATCTATTTGAGTATGATTCTAAGTTTTTTGGTAAAAACAAAAACGAGTGCTGAATGGCCTACAGACACTACAAAAGAGCCGCTTTATAACAAGGGCTCTAAAAAGCTGTCAAGGAAGCCCCTCAGGCAAATGCGTACTAATGCGTGCTAATTCTTTCCTTAGAGTCAGACTCGCGTTTTTCATCCTTCGCAACAATCTCTGGAACCACATCCGGCAAGGGCTCCGGCGCGTATTGCAGCGCAATTTGCAGGACCTCGTCAATCCATTTAACCGGTTTAATCTGCAGATCTTGCTTGATATTGTCAGGAATTTCCTTCAAATCGCGCACGTTCTCTTCAGGAATGATCACGGTCTTGATCCCGCCACGGTGAGCAGCGAGCAGTTTTTCCTTAAGACCGCCAATCGCCAATACCTGCCCACGCAATGTGATTTCGCCCGTCATGGCGACATCCGCGCGCACAGGGATCCCTGTCAATGCCGATACCAACGCCGTGCACATGCCTACACCGGCGCTAGGGCCGTCCTTCGGGGTCGCCCCTTCCGGCATGTGGATGTGCGTGTCACGCTTCTCGTGGAAGTCGAGAGGAATCCCCAGGCTCTTCGCACGACTGCGGACAACGGTCAACGCGGCGGTGATCGACTCGACCATCACGTCACCCAATGAACCGGTCTTGATCAACTGGCCTTTGCCCGGTACGACAGCGGCTTCGATGGTCAGCAATTCGCCGCCCACTTGAGTCCACGCCAACCCGGTAACCTGACCGATCTGATCTTGCGACTCCGCCAGGCCGTAACGGAATTTGCGCACGCCAAGGAAGTGTTCCAGCATCTCCGCAGTCACCTTCACCGAGAAGCGTTTTTCCATCGCGTGCTCTTTGACTGCCTTGCGGCAAACCTTGGCGATCTGGCGCTCCAGGCCACGTACACCGGCTTCGCGGGTGTAGTAGCGAATGATGTCGCGAATCGCCTCGGCGTCGAATTCCAGCTCGCCTTTTTTCAGGCCGTTGGCCGTAATCTGCTTGGGCGAAAGGTATTTGACGGCGATGTTGATCTTCTCGTCTTCGGTGTAACCCGGCAGACGAATCACTTCCATCCGGTCCAGCAGCGCCGGCGGGATGTTCATGGAGTTCGAGGTGCAAAGGAACATCACATCGGACAGGTCGTAGTCGACTTCCAGATAGTGATCGTTGAAGTTGTGGTTCTGCTCCGGATCGAGCACTTCCAGCAATGCCGAGGCCGGATCGCCACGCATGTCGCTGCCCATTTTGTCGATTTCATCGAGCAGGAACAGCGGGTTGCGCACTCCCACCTTTGTCATCTTTTGAATCAATCTTCCTGGCATCGAACCGATATAAGTACGGCGATGACCACGAATTTCCGCTTCATCGCGCACACCACCGAGGGCCATGCGCACGAATTTGCGGTTAGTGGCGTGAGCAATCGACTCCGCCAGAGAGGTTTTACCCACCCCAGGAGGACCGACCAGGCACAACACCGGACCACGAATTTTCTTCACGCGTTTTTGCACGGCGAGGTATTCGAGGATCCGTTCTTTGACTTCTTCCAGACCGTAATGGTCGGCGTCGAGGATGTCCTCTGCACGAGCCAGGTCCAGGCGTACCTTGCTCTGAGCCTTCCACGGCACCTGAACCAGCCAGTCGATGTAAGAACGCACCACGGTCGCTTCAGCAGACATTGGCGACATTTGCTTGAGCTTGTTCAGCTCGCCCTGGGCTTTGGCCAAGGCATCTTTCGGCAGACCCGCGGCATCGATGCGCTTTTTCAGCTCTTCGATTTCGTTGTGGCCTTCGTCGCTGTCGCCGAGCTCTTTCTGAATGGCCTTCATTTGCTCATTCAGGTAGTACTCGCGCTGGCTGCGCTCCATTTGTTTTTTGACGCGACCGCGAATCCGTTTTTCGACTTGCAGCAGATCGATCTCGGCATCCAGCAACGCCAAAACGTGCTCGACCCGGGCCGACAAATCAATGATTTCGAGGATTTCCTGCTTCTGCTCGATCTTCAGGGCCATGTGCGCAGCCATGGTGTCGACCAGGCGGCCTGGCTCGTCGATGCTGTTAAGCGACGACAGGACTTCAGCGGGGACTTTCTTGCCCAGCTGCACATATTGCTCGAATTGAGCCAACAGGCTGCGGACAAATACTTCCGACTCGCGTTCAGGCGCGTCGACTTCGTCGATCAATGAGACTTCGGCACGGCAGTGGCCGTCCACTTCGCTGAAGCGCTCCACGGCGCCCCGCTGCTCACCTTCAACCAGAACCTTGACCGTGCCGTCAGGCAGCTTGAGCAGCTGCAGCACAGTAGCGATTGTACCTACGCGATAGAGTGCATCTTCACCGGGATCGTCGTCAGCAGGGTTTCTCTGAGCCAGCAGAAGGATCTGCTTGTCGCCCGTCATCGCAGCCTCGAGGGCTTCGATGGATTTCTCGCGCCCCACGAACAGCGGGATAACCATGTGCGGATAAACCACAACATCACGCAATGGCAGGAGAGGCAATTCGATGGTTGTCTTCATGATTTCGCCTCTACGGCGGCCATAAGGCCGTAAACAGATGGATGTAAGCTTGAAACCAAGATGGGGGCTGGTTTGGAAAAAAACAAGCGGATTAAAAAACCGCTTAAAAAGATCGTCCGCACGCGGCCCGAGCCTTCGGCAGCTCCTACAAAAGCAAAGGGGCCCGAAGGCCCCTTCTTTATTCCAGCTGCGTGACGCTTAAGCGTCTGGCGCGGCCTTGGCAGCCGGCTCACTGTTTTCGTAGATATACAGTGGCTTGGACTTACCTTCTATAACGCTTTCATCGATCACTACTTTACTCACCTCGGACTGCGAGGGAATTTCATACATAGTGTCGAGCAATACACCTTCGAGAATCGAGCGCAGTCCACGGGCACCGGTTTTGCGTTCCAGGGCACGTTTGGCGACCGATTTCAGAGCGTCGGCCCGGAATTCCAGGTCCACACCTTCCATCTCGAACAGCTTGGCATACTGTTTGGTCAGAGCATTTTTCGGCTCGGTGAGAATCTGCATCAAAGCAGCCTCATCAAGCTCGTCCAGCGTGGCAAGAACGGGCAGACGACCGACGAACTCCGGGATCAGACCGAACTTGACCAGATCGTCAGGTTCGACTTCACGCAGGGACTCACCGACTTTCTTGCCTTCTTCCTTGCTGCGCACTTCCGCGTTGAAACCAATGCCACCCTTGGTGGAACGGTTTTGAATAACCTTTTCCAGACCGGAGAACGCACCACCACAGATGAACAGGATGTTACGGGTGTCGACCTGAAGGAATTCCTGCTGCGGATGCTTGCGACCACCTTGAGGCGGAACGGAAGCGACCGTGCCTTCGATCAACTTGAGCAGGGCCTGCTGCACGCCTTCACCGGAAACGTCCCGGGTGATCGACGGGTTGTCAGACTTGCGCGAGATCTTGTCGATCTCATCGATGTAGACAATGCCCATCTGGGCTTTTTCTACGTCGTAATCGCACTTCTGCAGCAGCTTCTGAATGATGTTCTCGACATCTTCACCTACGTAACCCGCCTCGGTGAGGGTGGTTGCGTCGGCGATGGTGAACGGAACGTTCAACAAGCGGGCCAGTGTTTCGGCAAGCAGGGTTTTACCCGAGCCTGTCGGGCCGATCAGCAAGATGTTGCTTTTGCCGAGCTCGACGTCGTCATTCTTTTTGTCACGCTGGTTCAGACGCTTGTAGTGGTTGTATACCGCTACGGCCAGAACCTTTTTCGCACGCTCCTGACCAATCACATACTGATCAAGGATGCCGCTGATTTCTTTAGGCGAAGGCAATTTATGCGCGCTGCTTTCGGCCTGGGCTTCCTGCACCTCCTCACGGATGATGTCATTGCACAGGTCGACGCACTCGTCGCAAATAAAGACCGAGGGGCCGGCAATCAACTTACGCACTTCATGCTGGCTTTTGCCACAGAAGGAGCAATAGAGCAGCTTGCCGTTGTCCTCGCCGTTGCGGGTGTCAGTCATTCGTTCGATCCAAATCCGATAGGCTTGCAACACAAGATGAAGGCTATTGCGGGCTTTTTCAAGCCCGCTGGTGATCGGAGCAGCCGACCACCCCTTTTTGAGCTGCTTATTTTAAGCGGGGCGCTGGCTGATCACTTCATCGATCAACCCGTACTCACGTGCGGCTTCGGCACTCATGAAGTTATCGCGATTGGTGTCGCGCTCGATTTCTTCAAGAGTGTGCCCGCTGTGCTGGGCCATCAGCGTGTTGAGACGCTCGCGAATGAAGAGGATTTCCTTGGCATGGATTTCGATATCCGACGCCTGGCCCTGGAAACCGCCCAGTGGCTGGTGAATCATCACACGCGAGTTCGGCAAGCAGTAACGTTTGCCAGCGGCACCTGCTGTCAGCAGAAACGCGCCCATGCTGCACGCCTGACCGATACAGGTGGTCGACACGTTTGGCTTGATGAACTGCATGGTGTCATAGATCGACATACCCGCCGTCACCGAACCGCCCGGGGAGTTGATATAGAGATGGATGTCCTTGTCCGGGTTTTCCGCTTCAAGGAACAGCAGTTGCGCACAGATCAGGTTGGCCATGTAGTCCTCTACCGGGCCAACCAGAAAAATCACTCGCTCCTTGAGAAGGCGCGAGTAAATGTCGTAAGCGCGCTCGCCACGAGCAGACTGCTCGACAACCATCGGGACCAGGCCGCCTGCGGCCTGGATATCAGAGTTCTGCTGAATATACGAATTACGGAACATGCTCTGCAGTCACTCCCAAATAGTTATGTCTTGAATACGCATAAGCCAGCACGAAGGCTGGCTTATGGTGTGTACTTCTTACAGCAAAAACGATCAGTCGGCTTGTGGAGCTTCTACCGGCTTGACTGCTTCTTCGTAAGAGACCGACTTGTCGGTCACGCTAGCTTTCTGCAGAACAGTATCCACAACTTGTTCTTCCAGCACAACCGAACGGACTTCGTTCAGTTGCTGGTCGTTCTTGTAGTACCAGGACACAACCTGCTCAGGCTCTTGGTAGGCCGAAGCCATTTCCTGAATCATTTCACGAACGCGGGCTTCGTCAGGCTTGAGGTCGAACTGCTTGACCACTTCAGCCACGATCAGACCCAGCACAACGCGGCGCTTGGCTTGTTCTTCGAACAGCTCGGCCGGCAGTTGGTCAGGCTTGATGTTGCCGCCGAACTGCTGAACAGCCTGCACGCGCAGACGGTCAACTTCGTTGGACAGCAGAGCCTTAGGCACTTCGATCGGGTTGGTGGCCAGCAGACCGTCCATTACCTGATTCTTGACCTTGGATTTGATCGCCTGACGCAGCTCGCGCTCCATGTTCTTGCGAACTTCAGTGCGGAAGCCTTCCAGGCCAGTTTCCTTGATGCCGAATTGAGCGAAGAATTCTTCGTTCAGTTCTGGCAGTTTTGGCTCGGAAACAGTGTTCACCGTCACGGTGAACTCAGCGGTTTTGCCAGCCAGGTCGAGGTTCTGATAGTCCTCTGGGAAGGTCAGGTTCAGAACGCGCTCTTCGCCGGCTTTAGCGCCAACCAGACCGTCTTCGAAACCAGGGATCATGCGGCCGGAACCCAGCACCAGCTGAGTGCCTTTGGCGGAACCGCCAGCGAACACTTCACCGTCAACCTTGCCGACGAAATCGATGTTCAGCTGGTCTTCGTTCTGAGCGGCGCGATCAGCCACTTCGAAACGGGTGTTCTGCTTGCGCAGCACGTCCAGCATTTTGTCCAGATCGGCGTCAGCCACGTCAGCGCTCAGGCGCTCTACGGTGATACCGTCGAAACCGGCAACGGTGAACTCTGGGAACACTTCGAAAACTGCGACGTATTCCAGGTCTTTGCCAGCTTCAATCGACTTAGGCTCGATCGAAGGAGCGCCAGCCGGGTTCAGCTTCTGCTCAACAACGGCTTCGTAGAAAGAGGACTGGATCACGTCGCCCACTGCTTCCTGACGTGCATCAGCACCGAAACGGCGCTTGATTTCACTCATTGGCACTTTGCCTGGACGGAAGCCAGCAATCTTGGCCTTTTGGGCAGTCTGCTGCAGACGCTTGTTGACCTGAGTCTCAATGCGCTCAGCCGGCACGGTGATGCTCATGCGGCGCTCAAGAGCAGAAGTATTTTCAACAGAAACTTGCATGGATATTCCTCGTTGCACAGACGTTAGCCGGCCGTTTCCGACCCCAGAATCAAGGGCATGCATTCTAGTGGGTCAAACTCAAGAAGTCACCCTACTGAAAACGGGTAAAAAAGCAGCAGGCAATTTATTAGGCGGGGACAAACGGTTGTGCCTCGCCCTGTTAGCAAATACATCCAATCATGCCAGGGCTCTGCATCAATCCTTCTATATATAGAAGAAGCTGCCAATCATCTCCCTGACAGCCGATCTTGCGAGCAAGGCCGGCGGGCGGCGGCGCATCATCGAGAAACATAAATACGACGAAACCCCCACCCCTGCGACCCAGAACCTGCAGTCGCTGAACACTCGAACCGCTAAAACAAAAAAGGCGCCAGACTGTTAAATCTGGCGCCTCTCGAAATATGGGGTGGACGAAGGGGATCGAACCCTCGACAACGGGAGTCACAATCCCGTGCTCTACCAACTGAGCTACGCCCACCATATTGCCTTACAAAGAAGCCAAACAACTCCCTTGCTGCGCTCCAGCCAAGCCAGTCGGCCTGAGTGAAGCTTTATTTGGTGCGGATGAAGAGACTCGAACTCTTACGCCTCGCGGCGCTGGAACCTAAATCCAGTGTGTCTACCAATTCCACCACATCCGCAGTTTGAAGCTGTTAAAGCAAAGGCGCCAGACTGTTAAATCTGGCGCCTCTCGAAATATGGGGTGGACGAAGGGGATCGAACCCTCGACAACGGGAGTCACAATCCCGTGCTCTACCAACTGAGCTACGCCCACCATATTGCGCTACTTGTGCCAAAGCTGCCTAATGGCGCACCCGGCAGGACTCGAACCTGCGACCATCCGCTTAGAAGGCGGATGCTCTATCCAGCTGAGCTACGGGCGCCTTATTAATCTGTACTCTTGGAGGACTACAAACTAAGTGCTTCCAGCCTCACGAAACCGTAATCCCGCTTGACCTTCTCATCCAGTGCTAGGCTGTGCCCGACAAGTGCGACGAATAGTATAGAGCACCCTAAAGGCCGTCAAATCCTTTTTAAAAAAAATTCATTTAATTAAAGGAGTTAGGGGAATTTGCAGACCAAGCGCCTTTGCCCTCACCTCATGACATGCGAGAATGCGTTCTCTTTTTTTCCCCTCTCGATGGTTAATCACGCGCAATGACTGCACAACTAATCGACGGCAAATCGATCGCCGCCAGCCTGCGCCAGCAGATCGCCAAACGCGTCACCGAGCGTCGCCAGCAAGGCCTGCGCACACCCGGTCTCGCGGTGATCCTGGTCGGCAGCGATCCTGCCTCTCAGGTTTATGTCTCGCACAAGCGTAAAGACTGTGAAGAGGTCGGCTTCATTTCCCAAGCCTACGACCTGCCTTCCGAAACCACTCAAGAAGCACTCACCGATCTGATCGATCGACTGAATGACGACCCGGCGATCGACGGCGTTCTGCTTCAGCTTCCTTTACCGGAACACCTGGATGCCTCCAAATTGCTGGAACGCATTCGTCCGGACAAGGACGTCGACGGTTTCCATCCTTATAACGTCGGCCGCCTGGCCCAGCGCATTCCACTGCTGCGTCCGTGCACGCCTAAAGGCATCATGACGTTACTGGAAAGCACCGGCGCCGATCTTTACGGCATGGATGCTGTCATTGTTGGCGCCTCCAATATTGTCGGTCGCCCGATGGCGATGGAATTGCTGCTGGCGGGTTGCACCGTGACCGTCACCCATCGCTTCACCAAGGATCTGGCTGGCCACGTCGGTCGTGCCGATCTGGTGGTGGTCGCCGCCGGCAAGCCGGGGCTGGTCAAGGGTGAATGGATCAAGGAAGGCGCGATCGTGATCGACGTCGGCATCAACCGCCAGGAAGACGGCAAACTGGTCGGTGACGTGATCTACGAAACCGCCCTGCCCCGCGCTGGCTGGATCACTCCGGTTCCCGGTGGTGTCGGCCCGATGACCCGCGCTTGCCTGCTGGAAAACACGTTGTACGCCGCCGAAACCCTGCACAGCTGAGTGTCGACGCAGACGTAGACAACGAGTCAAAAAACCCCGCCCGTGGCGGGGTTCTTTTTGCCCGCAGAAAAAGATCGACCATCCGCCGGAAAATGACTTTTTTTTCATATTTCCAAGGACTTTCACCCCTTACTTGAACAACCATCGACAGTTATTCAGCCATACTCCAGAATGTCGCGCTTTTCCGAAATAGCCCGTTACAAAACGGCTTATCAACACATTACGAGTCTGCCAGCGTGAAAATCCGTCTATCCATCCTGAGTCTATTTTTTGCATTTACAGGGACTTTCATCGCACCAATGGCCAACGCTGCCGACACGACATCGGCGCCCCGAGACACTTCACATTTGAAGATCGCTTCAGGCAGCGCATTGCTGATGGATCTGCAGACCAATAAAGTCATCTATGCCAACAATCCTGACGTGGTTGTGCCGATCGCTTCCGTCAGCAAGCTGATGACGGGCCTTGTGGTTGTCGAAGCCCGACAGAATATGGATGAGTACATTTCCGTGAATATTGGCGACACGCCGGAAATGAAAGGCGTGTTCTCCCGCGTCAAACTCAACAGCGAATTGCCGCGCCGGGAAATGCTGCTGATCGCCCTGATGTCGTCGGAAAACCGTGCCGCCGCCAGCCTCGCCCATCACTTCCCGGGTGGTTATGTCGCGTTTATCGCGGCCATGAACGCAAAGGCCAAGGCGCTGGGCATGACCAATACCCACTTCGTTGAACCAACCGGTCTCTCCCCGCGCAACGTGTCCACTGCCCGTGACCTGACCAAACTGCTGATCGCCGCGCACAAGTACCCGATCCTGACCGAGCTGACCACCACCAAGGAAACGTCCGTGCGGTTCCGTAAGCCCAACTACGTTCTGGGTTTCCATAACACCGATCACTTGGTCAACAAGCCAAATTGGGACATCAAGATCACCAAGACCGGTTTCACCAACGAGGCTGGTCACTGCCTGGTACTGGTGACCAGCATGGGCAACCGCCCTGTTGCGCTGGTGATTCTCGACGCCTTCGGCAAATACACGCACTTTGCGGATGCCACGCGGATCCGCAGCTGGGTCGAAACCGGCAGGAGCACGGACGTGCCGTCGGTGGCGTTGCAATACAAGGCAGAAAAGAACCTCAAGCACCGCCAAAGCGGCGTAATTGAAGCGTCGAAGTAAGTCAGGCAGACAACAAAAAGAAGCCCCGAATAGGTCTACCGTGTGGGAGCGAGCTTGCTCCCGATGGCCTCAAGAGCGCTGCGTTTAGCCAATAAACACGCGTTATCGTTAACGACCATCGCGAGCAAGCTCGCTCCTACAGTGAACTCCATTTGGCATTAATCATTCGGCAGCGGCATCTGGTCGTCATCGGGAATGCCGTCGCCGGCACTCGGATCCCTTGTGCCTTGCCGATGCTCTGTTGGCACCACCAGAGGCCTGGCCAAAGGATCGCGCAACGGGCTGTCCGGATCCATCACCGGATCAATGTCGTCTTCGGGGGTTGTTGGAACACTGTCCGGACGTTTGTCGTCAAAACTCGAATCAGTAGACATACACACCTCACACTGAACGTCAGGGTTTCAGGTTAGCGAGCGGGTCATAAGGCTTGGCCGGAGCCTTGCCTTTCTCGCCCGGCTTTATATCTCTAGGCGCCTTGGCAGGTCCGATGGGATCGACCTGAGGATCGGCGAGGTCCGGTGAATCAGGATCAAAACCCAATTCATTGCCTGAAGAATGTTCAGACGAATGCGGGCCCGAGGGTGAAGTGGAATGTGCCATGGACACCTCCTTGATTCTGCCCCGGAAGAATCCGGGGCCTTATCCGTAAGAGGCCGACCGCGCCTTGCAGTGCCATACAAATGACGAACGGGAACTTATTGCGCGGTCAGTGCCTTCTTCGCTTTGGCGGCGGCCTGCTCCTGCCCTGCCTGGGCAAGATCATTCGCAGCCTTGAGCCACCGCGTCTGATCGACGCTGGCCGGAATCTGCGTGGGCGCCTGGATCAAAACGGCCCAGCCACCGGCATCCTTGAAAGCCGATTCAAATGAACTGAAGCTCATCAGGTACCGGCGATTCATCCCGGCGCGCAGCAACACTGTCTTCTTCTGACGGTTGTAGCCAGCAAGAATGGCGTAACGGGGTTCCGCCCAGAACGCCGAACCATCGGTAAAACGCACCATCACCGGAAAACCGGCCGCGACCTGGGTCAACAATGCGGGCAGATTGCTGTCGAGGGGATAGACCACCATGCCGTACTCGCGGGCAAGGTTCTGAATGTTCTGCTGCAACTGCGCTTCGGCGCCCGGCAAATGCAAGGGCTTTTCGAGCAAGCCCGGGGTAATCACAACGCCTTGCTGGGACAACATGCTGGCCAGCACTTGCGGTCCGCTTTGATTGGCCACGCCCCGGTAGAACCTGCCGCTGAGTTCGACACGCTCCGGCAGGCGCTTGATCTCAGGCGCAACGCTCCCCGCACAACCCGCCAGACCTGCAACGCAGCCCACAATCAGCGCCGCCGATAGAATTCGAGAAAATACCCGCACCTTCATCACTCTCTTGATCAGACGCCAGGTATTCGCGCTCCCGGCTTGGCTGTCGATCATAGGACGCCGCGCGGCGGCGGTATAGCCTTAAACGACAGTTGATTGCATTCGATAGAGCGAACTGGTTGGTGATGCCGGCCTTTGGTCAATCGCCTGAAATACAGCAGCGACTAGACTGTCACTTGCAAAGAGTGTGTGCCCGCAGCAGGGCAAAGAGGAGGCACTGATGAGCCTGACAATGACCATTGTGATGTTGATTTCCAGCTGGCTGGCCGTTGCCGCCGCCATGTTGTGGGGAGTCCTGCGAATTGCGCGTCGGCACCATCACCACCCCGTTCAACCAGCAAAACCGGTAAAGGCACTTGGCCGTCACGCCAGCGCCCACTGACACCCACAAATAAAAACGCCTGAATGCGATCCTTGTAGGAGCTGCCGCAGGCTGCGATCTTTTGACTTTAATTCTTCAAGATCAAAAGATCGCAGCCTGCGGCAGCTCCTACAATGGGTTCAGGCGGCCATTTTCATTTATAGCGGGTCAAGCTTCAGCAGAGAGGCGTTTCTGCCTGGCCCGACGCGACATCATGTTCAGACCCTCGATCGTCGCCGAGAACGCCATGGCCGCGTAGACGTAGCCTTTCGGTACGTGGGCGCCGAAACCTTCAGCGATCAGCGTCATGCCGATCATGATCAGGAAGCCCAGCGCCAGCATCACCACCGTCGGGTTGTCGTTGATGAACTTGGCCAAAGGATCAGCCGCCAGCAACATCACCAGCACCGACACCACCACCGCAATGATCATGATCGGCAAGTGCTCGGTCATGCCGACCGCGGTAATGATGCTGTCGATGGAGAACACCATGTCCAGCATCAGGATCTGACCGATTGCAGCCGCAAAGCCCAGGGTCACACCAGAAGTAGCCGACTTCGGATCTTCCGGCGCCGGGTCCATGCTGTGATGGATCTCGGTGGTCGCCTTCCACAACAGGAACAGGCCACCGGCAATCAGGATCATGTCCTTCCACGAGAAGGCCTGGCCGAAAATTTCGATCACAGGCTCAGTCAGCTGGACGATGAAAGCGATCGTGCTCAGCAACGCCAAGCGCAAAATCAACGCCATGCCGATACCAATGCGCCGCGCCTTCTGCCGGTGCTGCTCGGGCAATTTGTTGGTCAGGATCGAGATGAAGATCAGGTTATCGATGCCGAGCACGATTTCCATGACGATCAAAGTGGCCAGGGCGACCCACGCGGTGGGGCTGGCGGCAAGTTCTACTAAGTATTCCATGGGTCAGTCCTGACTCGCTGTAAGACGGTTTAGATTTCCTGGGACGAAGCGTCGGTTTTCTCTTTGTCTTCGCCCGGTGCTTCTTTCTTGCTGATCAAGCTGCCAGTGGCATCGCTGAGTGCTTGCTCGGCGGCTTTGTGGGTATCGTCAATCGCTTGTTTGGCGGTTTCGGCAGCCTTGCCCATCAGTTGCTGCGCGCTTTTCTCGGCCTGGTCACAACCGGCCAGTACCAGTAAAGACGTAATCAGCAGCGCCGTGGTTTTGAGCTTCATGATGCTTTCCTCGATAGAACAATCCGGGTCGAAACGATGGCCCGTTGATAGCGACGCATTCTAGGCAGGCGAACACTTCAGGAAAATTCGTATTTTTAGCGGGTATACTTCGGTTTTAACGAATTCAGATCTGATAACTCGAATATCGCGGGTACGGGTGCATGTGCATGTGCATGTGCGGTTGCGGTTGCGGTTGCGGTTGCGTGTACGTGTACGCGTAGGAGCTGTCGAGTGAAACGAGGCTGCGATCTTTTGATGTTTTTTTTAAGAGCAAGATCAAGAGATCGCAGCCTCGTTTCACTCGACAGCTCCTACAGAGGATGTGAAACGGGGATTTCAATAACGTGCTTAATTATCGACAGCTTCATTACTTCTGGGTGGTGGCCAAGACAGGCAGCATCGTGCGTGCGTGCGAGCAGCTGAACCTGACACCGCAAACCATCAGCGGGCAGATTTCGCTGCTCGAACAAACCTATGGCATCGAGCTGTTTCGCCGAGTCGGCCGCCAGCTTGAACTCACCGAGGCCGGTCGCCAGACCCTGCCCTACGCCGAGCAAATGTTTCAGCTGGGCGGTGAACTGGAGTTGATGTTGCGAGCACAACCCAATGAGCAGCAAATTCTGTTTCGGGTGGGGGTGGCGGACGTGGTGCCCAAATCCATCGTCTATCGCTTGATCGCGCCGACCATGGAGCTCAGCGAGCCGCTGCGCATCACTTGTCGCGAAGACAAACTCGAACGCTTGCTCGCTGACCTGGCGATCCAGCGTCTGGACCTGGTGATTTCCGACAGCCCGATGCCGTCGCACCTCGACATCAAGGGCTACAGCCAGAAACTGGGTGAATGCGGCATTAGTTTCTTCGCCACCACGGAACTGGCGGCACGGTATGGACAGGATTTCCCTCGCAGCCTGCACGGTGCCCCCCTGCTGATTCCCGGGCCGGAAACCGTCGTGCGCAGTCGCTTGCAGCGCTGGTTTGCCGAGCAGCAGATTCAGCCGCGAATCGTCGGTGAGTTCGACGACAGCGCGCTGATGCAGGCCTTCGGCCAATCCGGCAGTGGGATATTCATCGGCCCGAGCGTGATTGCCGATGAGGTGAAACGCCAATGCGGCGTCGAGGTGATCGGCCAGACTGACGCGGTGACCGAGTCGTTCTATGCCATTTCGGTGGAACGCAAGGTCAAGCACCCCGGCATTGTCGCCATTACCGAAGGTGCCCGGCGCGAGCTATTTACCGAAATTTGAAAGCCTTCAGGCGCAGATTTCACGCGGTTTGAAGGTCATCAACGCGATCGTCAGCAGGATCGAGACCAGAATAAATCCGGCGGCCGCGAAACCAAGTCCTTGCAGGCCAACACCGTCGATCACCCGACCGCCGACCATGGCGCCCAGGCCGATCCCGAGGTTGGCGCCGGCAATGTTCAGCGACGCGGCAAAGGCTGGCGCTTCCGGCGCAGCCTTCATCAAACGCACATGACTGACCAGGAACAACGCCGCCTGCGTTACGCCCCAGATCCCCAGTGACGCCGCCAGGCCGACGGGCGAATGAATATTGGGCACCAGCGCCACCATGCCGGCGATCATGAACGCGCAGAACATCATCGAAGCAATCAGCGGATGGCGATCCACCGCGCGGCCGCCCAGCGAGTTGCCGATCAAACCGACCGCGCCGAAGCCCATCAAACACCAGCCGACCACGGCGCCGTCGAATCCGGCCAGGCGTTCAAGGATATCCGCCAGGTAGGTGTAAGCGGTGAACATGCCGCTGAACACCAGGATCGACAACAGCACATGGCCCAGCATCAACGGGCTGCGCAGGATCTTGAACTGCGAGCGGAAGCTCACCTGATGCTGGTGCAGATTGGTTTTCGGCAGGTAGATAAACAGCAGTAAGGCCTTGGCAAACGCAATCACCGCCAGTATGCCGAAGGCACTGCGCCAGCCGAATGCATCGGAGATCAAGGTGCCCACCGGAATGCCAAACACCGTGGCGCAAACAATGCCGAAACCGATCTTGGCGATGGCGCGTCCGGCGTAATCCGGCCCGACAATGTCCACCGCTGTCTCGCTGGCCAATGCCCAGAACACCGGAAGCCCGAGCGCCGGGATCAAACGGGCAACGGCCATCACCCAGATGTTCGGTGCAAACGCTGCGAGGGTGTTGGCCAGACCGAACATGATCAGCACCGAAATGAACAACTTGCGCCGTTCGAACCGGGCGAAATACGCCGTGAGAAACGGTCCGAACGCAGCGACGGTGAAGGCGAACAACGTCACCAGCAATCCCGCTTGCGGGATGCTGACTTCAAGGTCTCGAGCGATGGCCGGCAACAGGCCGACGATGATGAACTCCGTGGTCAGCACCGTGAAACCGGCGGCGGACAACAGAAGGATGGGCAACAGCATGCAAAACTCCAGAAAACGCCAACACCAGCGATAGCCCGAGGGCCCACTGGCAGTACATGAAAATGAGGTTGGCGGATCTTAACAGAGTGTTTCCGATCAGGGTTGCACGAACCTGCTTATCTCGTTGATCGCCCGGGCCGGCAGATCCCCCCATCCTTGTAGGAGCGAGCTTGCTCGCGAAGGTGGGTCAGCCGACACCTATGTAGCTGACACACCTTCGCGAGCAAGCTCGCTCCTACAGACATGGGGCACGAAAAAGCCCGCCAAGGCGTGAACCTTGGCGGGCTTTTTTGTATCTGGACGGTTTAGAACGCGCCCATGTAATCGCGCTTGCCCACTTCCACACCGTTGTGGCGCAACAGCGCATAGGTGGTGGTGACGTGGAAGAAGAATTGCGGCAAACCGTAGCTCAGCAGGTAAGCCTGACCGGTGAAGCGCTTCTCTTTCGGCGTGCCCTGGCGGGTGATGATCTCAATGCCTTCCTTGCCGTTGATCTGTTCAGGCTTGATCTCGCCGATGAAGGCCAGAACCTTGGTCAGCAACGCTTGCAGCTCGGCGAAGGTGGTTTCGCTGTCGTCGTACTTCGGCAGCTCGACTTCAGCCAGACGCGCGGAAACGCCCTTGGCGAAATCAACGGCGATCTGCACCTGACGCACCAGCGGGAACATGTCCGGGTACAGACGGGCTTGCAGGAACGCGTTCGGGTCGATGTTCTTGGCCGTCGCGTGGGCTTCGGCCTTGTTCAGCACATCGCTCAGGGCGGTGAGCATTTGTTTGAAAACCGGGACAGAAGCGTCGTACAGGGAAATAGTCATGGCAGTCTCGTGTGGTGACAGGAGGAAACGTCGGCCGATTATAGCCATGCTCGCCCCTCCTGCGAGGTGTCTTTTATCCGGTGTTCACCTGAAGGATCAGGGGCGGATTGCTCAGGTTTTTTCGGGTCCCCAGCTGAAGCGATAGACATGGCCAGGCTGTCCCGGATGGCATTTGCCGTTATCGGCCTCGGCACCGACAATCGACCATTGCGCACGGGAGGTTTCACCCAGTTCACGGGCGGTCTGAGGGTTGAAACACTGGCTCAGCAACTCGTCCGGAACCAATGCGTAGGCCCGAGGGTGTTCGCGCAGCCATTGAGCGGCCTGCTCGACCGTAGAGTCGGCCATACCGAAATGCACGATCGGCTGGCGGGCGTAGAGCCAGTGGCCTTCGCGCCAGTTGACCAGTACCAGCTCTGCGCCATCGGTCAGGGTCGCTGCCTGCGCCATGATCTCTACATGCGGATTGGGACCGTCCTTGATCGGCTCGATGAAACCGCGGGCGATCCATAGCACAAACCAGGTCACGACCAGTGCCTTGAATACCTGTCGACCACGCGGGCGCTGGCTGAACCAGCGTTTGAGCAACCAGGGAATCAACGGTGCAGCCGCCAGCACCAACCCGGGCAGCGCCGGATAGATGTACAACTTGCGTTTGCCGGCGCTGATGCAAAAAAACAGTACGACCAGTGCGACCCATCCCAGCAGCACCAGCATTCGACCGTCATGCTTGCGCAGTTGCTTGCGCCAGGCGGGAACCAGCCACGGCAGCGCGAGCACCAACGGCAGCCAGTACTGAGGGATGACATTGGTGAAGAAATACCAGAACGGTTCGCGATGGTCCCACGAGGCGGCATAGCGCCCTGCCGTCTGGCGCAGCAGGATTTCTCGCGCGTAGGCGAGTTCCTCGGCGCCGCCGTTCAGCACAATGGACAAGGCCAAGGGCAGCAACCAGATCGCGATGGCGCCCAGCATGATCAAAAACCCGAGCAACCACTTGCGCTTCTCGCCCGGCATGGCCACCACACCCGACCAGTCTTTGCGCACCGCGTAAGCATAGGGAATCAGCATCAGCGCCGGGAGAAAACCCACCCCTTTGGTAATCACGCCAATACCCATGGCCGCGCAACCCACGTAAAACCAGCGCCAGGCGGGGCCGAGCAGCAGGTGACGCGCCAACCCGTACATCCCGACGGAGGTGAACAGAACCAAGAAACTGTCGATCTGGCCGGTCTGCAGGATGCTGTAGGTTTGATAAGTCGCCAGGTACAACAGTGCCGCTATACGGCCGATACGCTGATTCCAGAGCCTGCGACCCAGGTCATAGACCGCCGCCGTGACCGTCACGGCCGACAGAAGGCCCGGAATATAAAGGGCGATAGAAGGCTTGCCGGTGAGCCAGGCAAAAAACGCCACCGTCCACATGAACACCGGCGGTTTGTCGCCGTAGATCTCCGCCGCACGGTGGGGAATCAGCCACGAACCGTTGTGCAGCATCTCCAGCGCAACGCCGAGGAATCGCTCCTCGTCGACATTCTGCGGCACACGCAGCCCAAGTCCCGCGCCGATCAATAAAAGAGCAAGCAGCATCAAGCCAAGGCATTCGACCCTGGGTGATAAGGATCTGCGCATGATTTATTCCTTCGGATGTTTGCTTTTGGCAATCAATTGCAGGTTGCGAAAATAGACGATGGAACCGAACGCCTGACCGGCGATGAAGACCGGGTCTTGTCGGTAAATGGCATAAAAAAGCAGCAGGGTGCTACCGACGATGCTCAGGTACCAGAAGCTCACCGGAATCACGCTGCGTTTCTGGTATTCGCTGTACAGCCACTGCAGGACGAAACGACCGGTGAAGGCTATCTGACCCACAAAGCCGATCACCAGCCAGAGGGTTTCGCGGGAGAGGTTCATCCTTCGATCTCCTGCGCATTCGTATTCAGACGCGTGCGCTTGATCAGCCACCAAACGCCGATCAGGTCGAGAATGCCCACCAGGGCGCGGTCGATGTTGCCGTATTTGGAGACACCGGCCGTGCGCGGTCGATGGTTGACCGGATGGACGATCATTCGGCCGTTGTGCCGCTGGATCAGTGCCGGAATGTACCGATGCATATGGTCGAAGTACGGCAGGCGCAAAAACGCCGCACGCTCGATCACTTTCAGCCCGCAACCGGTGTCCGGGGTATCGTCCTTCAGCATGCGGCGACGCAGGGCGTTGGCAAACCGTGAGGCCCAACGCTTACTGGCGGTATCCCGACGGTTGACACGGTGCCCAGCCACCAGTTGCACGTCGACGCGAGTCTGCTGACCGCGCACCAGCGCCAACATTCCCGGAATATCCGCAGGGTCGTTCTGACCATCGCCATCGAGTGTGGCCAGCCATTGCCCCCGAGCGGCGATCGCCGCGTGATAGAGCGAGGTACTTTGCCCCAGCGAACGTTCATGATGCAGGATACGCAACTGGCTCAGGCCGTTGTGCTTGATCTGCCCCAGTTCATGCAAGGTGGCATCGGTACTGCCATCGTCCACGACGATGATTTCGTACGATTCATCGGCCAAAGCAACACGGACTTCTTCAAGCAACAGCTTGAGATTGTTCGCTTCGTTCTTTGCGGGAATCAGTACGGATACAAAAATGTCATGGCTCATATAGGCCCTCGATTACTTTGGTCTTTTTTTATAAAGGGCGAACAGTTCATATTTGATAGAACTGGCGATACCACTTCACAAATTCCTTCACACCGGTTTCAACCGCCACCTGCGGACTGAAGTCGACCCATGTGGCCAGTGCCGAGATATCGGCCCAGGTCTTGACCACATCGCCAGCCTGCAACGGCAACAAGTTGCGCTGGGCCTGCATACCCAGCGCGTCCTCCAGGCATTCGACAAAATCCAGCAGCGCCACCGGCATGCCGCGCCCGATGTTGAACAACCGGTTGGCACCTTCGGCCGCCCCGTCCGCCACCGGCGGTCGTAGGCGCAGACGGGCAATGCTTTCGACAATGTCGTCAATGTAGGTGAAATCGCGCGCCATCAGCCCCTGGTTATAGATATCAATCGGCAGGCCTTTAAGCATCGCTTCAGTAAATTTGAACAGCGCCATGTCGGGCCGTCCCCACGGCCCGTAAACGGTGAAAAAGCGCAAACCGCTGGCCTTCAAGCCATACAAATGGCAGTAAGTTTGAGCCAACAATTCATTGGCTCGCTTGGTGGCGGCATAGAGTGAAATGGGATGATCGACAGCATCCTCGACACTGAACGGCATTTTGCTGTTGGTGCCATACACCGAGCTGCTCGAAGCATAGATCAAATGCGCGGGACGATAGTGCCGGCAGGCTTCCAGCACATTGAGAAAGCCCACGAGGTTCGTTTGCGCATAAACGTCGGGATTGTCCAGCGAATAACGAACGCCCGCCTGCGCGGCCAAATGCACGACTTCTGAAAAACCATAATCGCTGAACAACGCCATCAATGCCGGCTTGTCGACGATGTCCAGCGTCTGGAATCGAAAGCCCGGCAAGGACTCCAGTTCTTTGAGACGCGCGCGTTTGAGCGACACGTCGTAGTAGTCGTTGAGGTTATCGATGCCGACTACTTCATGCCCGTCGAGACATAAACGCCTAGCCGTGTGAAACCCGATGAAACCAGCGGCGCCAGTGACCAGAATGGTCATGACGCGTACGCGCGAATCAGCGCACTGTGCTTGGTCAATGTCAACGTCAACTTCATGCCTTGCTCCATACTACCGTTAATAAGGCCCGTGACGTCGCCACTCCAGGAAGCGCGCAGGATCCTGCCTTGAGGACCCGGGTCCGCGGCCATACATTCGGTGCCTACCGAATTATAAAAGCGATACTAACAAATCATTAATGATTTTTGATAGTTGCCTGCAGAGAGCAAAGAAATGTGTTGCCATCGGCGTTTGCCAATCGGTGAAGCGTTCCTCCGTCTTTTTATCCGGTCAACTGCCGTAGACTTTCGCCGCCGGAACGACCTGTGCCACCAGTTGGGTGACCGCTTCGCCCATCTCGTCCACCGCCCATCGGCCGTTACGGTCCAGTTCCGGGCCTCGGCGCCAGCCGTCGGCAATCGACAACTTGCCACCCTCGACCTCAAACATCTGCCCGGTGATTTCGCGAGAAGCCTCGGACCCGAGCCAGACCACCAGCGGTGCGACGTTTTCCGGGGCAAAGTAATCGAAACCCTCTTCAGGCTTTTTCATGGTGTCGGCGAACACCTGCTCGGTCATGCCGGTGCGCGCCGCCGGGGCCAACGCGTTGACGGTAATCCCATAGCGCCCCAGTTCAGCAGCCTGGACCAATGTCAGCGCCGCAATGCCGGCCTTGGCCGCCGCGTAGTTGGACTGACCAATGGAGCCCTGCAAACCTGCGCCGGAGCTGGTGTTGATGATCCGCGCGTTTACCGTGGCACCGACCTTGGCCTGTTCGCGCCAGTAACGTGTGGCGTGGCTGGCGATACAGAAATGGCCTTTGAGGTGCACGGCCACCACGGCATCCCAATCAGCTTCGGTGAGGCTGGCGAACATGCGGTCGCGGCAGATGCCGGCGTTGTTTACCACCACGTTCAGGCCACCGTAGGTTTCAATCGCCTGACGCACGATCAACGCCGCATCGTCATAGCGGGTGATGTCGTTGCTGTTGGCCACGGCGCTGCCGCCCTGCTCGAGAATTTCGCCGACCACGGCCAGCGCCGCTTCACGGTTGATGTCGTTGACCACCACTTTGGCGCCCTCGGCGGCGAAGGCCAGTGCGTAGGCGCGGCCCAAACCGCCACCGGCGCCAGTGATGATCACGATGCGGTTCTCACAGATGTTCATGTTGCTATTCCTTCACATTATTCGCTCGTCGACACAATCCCCTGTGGGAGTTGGCTTGCCTGCGATGCAGACGCCGCGGCGTGTCAGGTCCACCGCAGTGATCCCATCGCGGGCGAGCCACGCTCCCACAGGATCAGTGTGCATCCCGGAATCGGGTCAGCTTACAAGCGTTCGATAATTGTCACGTTGGCCTGGCCACCGCCTTCGCACATGGTCTGCAAACCGAAGCACCCACCACTGCGTTCCAGTTCATGCAGCAGGCTGCACATCAAACGGGTGCCGGTGGCGCCCAGGGGATGGCCAAGGGCAATCGCCCCGCCATTGACGTTGGTCTGCTCATGGGGATAACCCGTCTCCTTGAGCCACGCCATCGCCACCGACGCGAAGGCTTCGTTGATCTCCACCCGGTCAATGTCTTCCAGCTTCATGCCGGCGCGTTTGAGCGCGTAAGCGGTCGCCGGGATCGGTGCGGTGAGCATCCAGATCGGGTCGTCGGCGCGCACGCTCAGGTGGTGGATGCGTGCTCGAGGCGTCAGCCCGTAACGCTTGAGCGCCGCTTCGGAGACAATCAATATCGCGCTGGCCGCGTCGCAGGTCTGGCTGGAGACCGCCGCCGTCACCCGATCACAGCCAAACAGATATTCCAGTTCGGCCATTTTCGCCAGGCTGGTCTGGCGCGGCGTTTCGTCGTGTACGACCCCGGCCAGCGGCACGATCTCGCGGTTGAACCGCCCTTGCTCGATGGCCCGCAATGCTCGCTGATGCGACTCCAGTGAATAGGCCTCCAGCTGCGCCCGGGACAACTCCCACTTCTCGGCGATCATTTGCGCCGAACGAAACTGCGTCGGCGGTTGCGCACCGTAGCGCCGGACCCAACCTTCGGAGCCGCTGAACGGGTCGCGAAAGCCCAGCGGTTCAGCGGCGATCATGGCCGAGGAAATCGGGATCTGGGTCATGGTTTGCACGCCACCGGCGACAACCACATCTTGAGTGCCGCTCATCACTGCCTGGGCGGCAAAGTGCACCGCTTGCTGGGACGAACCGCACTGGCGATCGATGGTAGTGCCAGGCACCGATTGCGACAGGCCGGCGGCCAGCCAACTGGTCCGGGCAATGTCCCCGGCCAGCGGGCCAATGGTGTCGACACAGCCAAAGATCACGTCGTCGTAATCCTCATCGGGGATGTCGTTGCGCTCGACCAGCGCGCGCAAGACATGGGCGCCCAGATCGGCCGCGTGAATCTGGCTCAAACCACCCTTGCGCCGGCCGGTGGGCGTGCGCAGAGCGTCTACAATATAGGCTTCAGGCATGGTCTACCTCGCAGTCAGTTGAAGTCGGGCACGGTCGCCGTCAGAAAGTATTGCCAGCACCCAGGGCGTGATTGCCGTTAAACAACGCCGCACGGATTCGTCCTTTGTGATGGCCGCGATCACCCCAGACCTTGTCCAGCGCCCAGGCGCGTTTCATGAACAGGTGCAGGTCGACTTCCCAGGTGTAACCCATGGCGCCGTGAGCCTGAATGGTGTTTTTGGCCGCAAGCATCGCTGCTTCCGAGGTCGCCAATCTGGCATGGGAAATCAACACCTCCTGACCCGGCTGTTGCTCCGCCAGTGCATAGGCGGCGCGATACAACGGTCCCTTGGCAAATTCGATCTGCACCGCAATATTGGCCATCAAGTGCTTGACCGCCTGGAACGAACCGACCGGTTTGCCGAACTGTTTGCGTTCGAAGGTGTAATCCACCGCGAGATCGACCATGCGTTTGGCCAGCCCGAGCAACTGCGCGGCACTGCCTAGCGCCCCGCGGTTAAACGCAGCGGCCCATAAACGCCGCCCTTGTTCACCGGCAGCCACACAGGTAGCGGACGTTGGTGTCCAGTCGACCTGGAACAGTTGACGACTGGGGTCGATAGATACATTGCGGGTCAATCGCACGGTGCCACGCTCAACCGCGTGCACCTCATCGCCATGGGCCAGCAACAGCAAATCGGCGACATGGGCATCGCTGACCAGCGGGTTACCCGGCTCGGCGATCGCCAACCGCGCGCGGCCTTCAGCGACGCGCACCAACCAATGTTGCTTAAGCGCCGCGTGACGTTCATCAAGGGCAGCGAGCAACGGCACGCCGATCAGCATCGTCTCCACCAGCGGCTCCGGCAGACCGGCGTAACCACATTCCTGAGCGATCAAAATGAAGTCCAGTTCATTCATTCCCATCCCGTCATGCGCCTCGGGCACGGTCAGCGCAGTGAGGCCCAACTCCACCAGTTGCGCCCAGAGCCGGTCGCTGCGCCCGCTGTCACTGAGCCACAGTTCGCGAATGCGCTCCGGGGTCACTTCGTTGATCAAAAAACTTCTGACGTTGTCCTGAAACAGCAATTGGTCGCGGCTGAAACTAAAGTCCATGATTGATTCCTCAGGCACGCGGCATGCCGAGCATGCGTTCGGCAATGATGTTGCGCTGGATCTCGTTGGTGCCGGCGTAAATCGGCCCGGCCTGGGCAAACAGAAAACCTTCTAGCCAATGGCCAACATCGCCAGCGGCGGGAGCCTCGGGCAGCAGCTCGCCGCGCCATCCGAGAATGCTCAGGGCGGTGTCGTGCATGCGCTGATCGAGTTCCGACCAGAAAATTTTATTGGTCGAGGATTCCGGCCCGATCTTCCCGCCCTGCACCAGTTGCGAGGCGGTCATGTAGGTGTTCAGGGTGTAGGCCTCAGCGTCGAGCCAGGCGCGCATAACCGCTTCGCCAATCGCCGGATCACGGTCGGCTTGCTCACGATTCGACTGGTACAGCTGCACTAGACGCCGGGCGGTTTCCTGAAAACGTGCCGGCGAACGCAGCAACAACCCGCGCTCGAATCCGGCAGTGGACATCGCCACATGCCAGCCCATGCCCTCGCCGCCCAACGCGTTCTCCACCGGCACTTTGACGTCGTCAAAGAAAATCTCGGCGAACCCCGGCAAGCCATTGAGCTGAGGAATGGGCCGTACGGTGATTCCCGGGGTATCGAGCGGCAGCAAAATAAACGTAAGGCCCTGATGGCGCTGCGAGTGAGGGTCGGTGCGGAAAATCCCGAACGCCCAATCGGCCCACACCGCACGGGTCGACCAGGTTTTCTGGCCGTTGATCACGTAGTGGTCGCCCACCCGTTCAGCCCTCGAGCGAATCGCCGCCATGTCGGAGCCGGCACCCGGTTCGGACCAGGCCTGGGCCCAGATTTCTTCCCCGGTGGCCATGCGCGGCAGAAATCGCGCTTTCTGTTCTTCACTGCCGTATTCCATCAGTGTCGGCCCGAGCAGGAAGATGCCATTCTGGTTGACCCGTGCGGGGGCACCGGAGCGGTAGTACTCCTCTTCGAAAATCAGCCACTCGATCAGGTCGCAACCGCGCCCACCGAGTTCGGTTGGCCAGGTGACCATACCCCAGCGTCCCTCATTGAGGCGGGTTTCCCAGGCACGATGCTCGGCAAATCCCTGCTCGGTGTCGAACGATTGCAGCGGTTCACTGGGTACATTGGCCGTCAGCCAGGCCCGCGCTTGCGCGCGAAAGGCCTGCTGGGCCGGGGTGTATGTCAGGTCCATGAGAGTGCCTTCAGCCGTTGAATCGGGCATCGCGTTTCTCGACGAACGAGTCGCGTGCTTCCTGAGAGTCCAGTGAGCGATAAGCCTCGAGAGTGAAGCCCTGCTCCCAGCGATATTTATCTTCCAGATTGCCGTCTTCGATGCCGCTCAAGGCCTCCTTGGCCAGGCTGATCATGGCCGGGCTTTTGGCGGCGATGGCGCGGGCGATCTGCAATGCGGCTTCACGCAAGTCTTCGCGCTTGACCACACGCTCCACCGCACCGAGACGCCAGGCCTCGGCGGCGTCGATCATCTCGCCGGTGAAGTACATGTGCCGCACCTTCTGCACCGGGAACAGCCGCTGCAAATGGGCGCCGCCGCCCATGGCGCCGCGATCCACTTCGGGCACCCCGAAACGGGCGCACTCGGAGGCCACCAGAATGTCGGCAGCGCCGCAGAGGCCGATGCCGCCGCCAAGGACGAAGCCGTGCACGGCGACGATCACCGGTTTCGGATTACGGTGGATCGCCTTGAAGCTGTCGTAGTTGCCCTTGTTCACCGCCACGATCAGGTTGCCGTCGGCGGCCAGTTCCTTGATGTCGACCCCGGCACAGAAGCCGCGACCTTCAGCACGAATGACGATCACCCGGACGCTGGAGTCGCGACCGAAGCTTTCGATTTCGCTGGCGATATCGGCCCAGCCCTGACAATTGAAGGCGTTGACCGGTGGCTGGTTGAACACCAGTTCGGCGATGCCGTTTTCGATACTGACGCTAAATGGTTTCATGCCTTTCCCCTTCACAACACACGGCGGCACAGCTCGCCCAAGCGCGCTTCAGCGTCGCGGACGATCTGTTCAATCAATTGGGCGCAGCTGGGCAAGCTGTCGATGGACGCGGCGATCTGGCCGGCGGGCAATACGCCGACCGCCGGTTGCCCGTCGACCATGGCTTTCTGGATCACCATCGGTGCGTTGGCGGCCATGAGGCTTTGCGCGGCCGTCAGCTCTGCGCTGCCACGCATCTTCAGCGCGCTGCCGAGCAGTTGAACCAGGCTTATGCCGCTATGGCGGCGGTAGGCCAAGCCACTGCGCACCGCCAGCAACCAGCGCTTGAGACCGCCGCTGGCTTCTAGTTGGTTGAGCAATTCGTTGCGGATCATCCGTTGTGGCATGCCGTCGATGGCGCGGCTGATGATGATCGCCGCGGGGTCCTTGACCGCCAGGTATCGCGCCAGCGTCGCCCGCGGCACCGGGCTGTCGGCGCACATCAGAAAGCGTGTACCCATCGCGATGCCTTCGGCGCCATAGGCCAGGGCGGAAACCAGGCCTTTGCCGTCCTTGAAACCACCGGCCGCCACCACCGGCACCGAGACCGCGTTGACCACTTGGTCGAGCAGCATCAAGGTCGGCACCGAACCGGTATGCCCACCGCCCTCGCCGCCCTGCACGGTCACCGCGTCGGCGCCCATTTCCACGGCTTTCTGCGCATGCTTGAGCGCACCGACCGTGGGAATACACACCACGCCGGCGTCTTTCAGACGACTGATCATCTGCTTGCCGGGCGATCGGCTGTAGCTGACCGCCCGGACCTTATGACGCAGTACCAACTCGACGATCTCGCCGGCATTGGCCTGGTACATATGAAAATTGACGCCGAACGGTTGATCGGTCAGGCGTTTGGTTTCGAGGATCGCCGCTTCCATGTGCTGCGGTTCGATGGTCGCCCCGGCGAGAAAACCAAAGCCACCGGCATTGCCTGTGGCCGCCACCAGTTTCGGGTCGGCGACCCAACCCATGGCGGTCTGGATGATCGGATAGCGGCAACCGAGCAGTTCGGTCAAACGGGTATTCAACGAGATCGCCATGCTCACGCCCCGCCCGTTTTACGTTGCGAACTGGCCATGGCCTTGGCGTCATAACCGCCGAGGCGGTCGCCGGACACCAGCTCATTGTGGGCGTGGGCGAAGTGATGCAGACCGAACACCATGTCCATGGTCGCGCGCTTGCCCATCAGGTCTTCGGCATTGTTCACCGCCTGTTTGCTCAGTTGCAAACCGAGGCGCGGCATCTGCCCAATGCGCCCGGCGATGTCGAGAGTCTGTTGTTCAAGCTCGTCGCGGGCCACCACTCGATTGAGCATGCCCATCTGGTAGGCGCGGGGTGCGGGCATGCGCTCGCCGAGGAACAGAAACTCCTTGGCGATGCGCGGGTTCAGTTCATGCGCGTGGGCAAAATACTCGACCCCTGGAATGCCCATGCGCACCACCGGGTCGGCGAAATAGGCGTCTTCGCTGGCGACGATCAAATCGCAAACCCAGGCCAGCATCAGCCCGCCGGCAATGCACGCGCCCTGGACCATGGCGATGGTCGGTTTGGGCATGTCGCGCCAGCGTCGGCACATGCCCAGATAGACTTCTTGTTCCCTGGCGTAAAGAAATTCACCGCCCGGTTTGTTCACATGGTCGTACCACAGGCTCGCCCGGTCGAACGTCTGATCGACATCACGGCCCGGGGTGCCGATGTCATGCCCGGCGGAGAAATGCTTGCCGGCGCCACGCAACACAATGACCTTCACTTCATCGTCATCACAGGCCCGGCGAAACGCCGCGTCCAGCGCATAGGTCATCTGCGAGTTCTGCGCGTTGTGGTACTCGGGGCGGTTCATGGTGACCAACGCCACCGCGCCACGCACCTCGTAAAGCACCACCTCGGCCTGATTATTATCGTTATGTTCAGCCATCACTTTTCTCCAAAACCGGGGGACGCTCAGCGCTGGCCTGGCGGGTTGTCTTTGAGCTGAGTGGCGCGCAGGTTGTGCGGGTCCAGGCGCTGGATCAGCTGCAGTTGTTCAACCGTCGGCGCCACCGTGGCCGGGCAGTTTTGCGGTACGTGCAGCTCAAACCCGGTGTTGTCCTGAACCTGAGCAACGGTGACGCCAGGGTGGAGCGAGCGAATGCGCATCTGGCGCTGCGGCCCCTGGAAATCCAGCACGCACAGGTCGGTGATGATCAGGCGGATATCGATCTCGTCCAGCGACCAGCCACGCGCAAGGCGAGCCGGGTTGTAGCCGACCGAGGCGACCATATCGACCTCGCCTTCGACGAATACCCGCCGGTTGTGGCTGGGCACGCAAAAGGAGTTGGCGTGGCTGATCGAGTTGCCAGGAAAACCGCGCACCCCGAGCATCTGCGCCTTGGGTTTGGCGTAGTCGCCGATGCAGGAGATGTTGGCCTGACCGAAACGGTCTATCTGGGTCGGGCCCACCAGCGCATGGCGCTTACCGCCCCAGACGTTGTCGAAAATTCGCGAGAAGCCCATCCAGCTGTCGCGCTTGGGTTGATAGCCGTTGCGTGCGCCAAGGGGTACCGGCTCGGCGACCATGTAGGCTTCGGAATCGGTCATCAACAGCTGCGGATTGCTGCTGAGCATGGCCAGTGACGCGGCCAGGCGCGGGATCACGCCGATGCCGCTGGCCAGCACCTCGCCGTCGTCGCGCCAGGCTTCGGAGGCGGCGCAGATCATCAGCTCAGCGAGGCTGTAAGTCGTAGTGCTCATCGGAAGGCTCCCTTAGAAAATCGGCAACGGCAGTTGGCGGATCGCAGTCAGGCCACCGACCTTGTCCAGATACTGTTCGTGGGTGCAGTCGACGTAGTCACGGACGTAGCCCTGCCAGCCATCGACGGCCTGAGCCGTGGCGTTGTAGGCCTTGAAGTGCGCGACGTCGAAACCGTACAGCGGCCCGCAGGAAGACGGATGCGCCCCGCCCGGCACGTGGGCCACGGCGGTGGTCAGGTTGCGTTCCCAGAACACTTGGTGCGCCTGCCCGGCATCGCGGTGGAAATATTCGCTGTCCACCAGCTCATCGCAGGTCACGTAGCTGTGGGTCGCGGCCCGCACGAACAGGTCGTCCATGTAGTGATCGGTGCCGCTGATCTGGCACACACCGCGCACATCGGCACGGTCGACATGCACCAGCGCTGCATCAAGCTTGAGCGCCGGCATGGCCACCCAGTCCTTGCCATCGGCGTATGGCGAGGCGATCAATTTGATCTGCGGGTTATGACGCAGCACATCCGTGCCCAGGCCCACCGCGGTCGGAATAAAAGGCACCTTCATTGCCGCTGCCCGCAAGCCCAGCAAGAGCATACCTTCGTCGATTTCCATCACCTCCAGCGCGGCTTCCTGACGGGCCTTGCGGAAATACGGCTCCAGTGGAATGAAGTCCAGAGAAACGAAAGCGAATACCAATTTCTTGATCTTGCCAGCTGCGCAGAGCATGCCGACATCGGCGCCGCCGTAGGCGATCACAGTAAGGTCTTTAAGGTCCGAGCGCAGAATTTCGCGCACCAGCGCCATGGGTTTGCGTCGCGGGCCCCAACCACCGATGCCGATAGTCATGCCGTCACGCAGTTGGCCGACGATCTCGGCTGTGGTCATTTGCTTGTCCATGGTCATATTCCTCATTGCCGACCGACACTGAAGTCGTGACCCCAGTGGCTGACCACGGTGCTTTCGAACGGAGTGTGGCGATCCCAATCGACCACCAGGCCATCGCAGCCGTATTCCAGGTCAAAGCCGGACGGGGTCGTGATATAGAAAGAGATCATTTGATCGTTGGTATGCTGGCCGAGGGTGGCCGACAGCTTCACGCCGTTGGCGTGCACGCGGTCCAGGGCGCGACCGACTTCGTCCAGCGCGTTGACCTCGACCATCATGTGCACGCAGCCGTGAGGCATCGGGCACTCGAAAATCGCCAGCGAGTGGTGTCGGCCGTTGTTGCAATGCAGGAAGTGAATGCGTTTTTGCGGCTCGGCCGGGTCCGGGGTGAAGCGGACTTTCATCAGGTCGGACAGGCCGAAACCCATTACCTGTTCGTAGAAATCCCGGCAGCGTTCGAAGCTTGGTGCCGGCAGCACCACATGGCCCATGCCCAACTCATTGGTGACGAAACCTTTGACCCCGACCGGTGAAACGAAGCGTGCGAAGTCTTGCAACGGGCCCCAGAACAGTTCATGGCGATTGCCATCCGGATCGCTGAAGTGCACCAGTTCCTGGACTTTACGCAGCTCGGCTTCGGCTGCTGTGCCTCGGGTGACTTGCACATCGGCCTGCTGCAGCTCGCTGACAGCCTGTTCAAGGGCCGCTTTGCCGGCCACTTCCCAACCGCAGGCGCCGAAGCCGTTTCCAGTGTTTTTCTGCACCAGGATGCGGTAATGGCGCTCATCCATTTTCAGGTACAGGTGCTCATTGTCGCCGGCGACCATCATGCCCAGCACCTGGCTTGCGTAGTGACGCCATTGCGCCAGGTCGCTGGACAACAGGGTGACGTAACCCAGACCACGGATATCCATGGATGCACTCCTCGTTTTACTCAGGCGGTGCCACCCTTCGGCGGCTGCCGGGGGAGACTTTATGTAGGGCTATTCAAGCGGGTTCGGGGAGGGGCAACATCGTCCAATGGGACTAGCGGGAGGGGATGACGGGGAGATATAAAAATGGGCTTTGAGGGGGCCCTGTAGGAGCTGCCGCAGGCTGCGATCTTTTGGCGATCTCACAATTGTCGAAGATCAAAAGATCGCAGCCTGCGGCAGCTCCTACAGGGGTCGGGTGTCAGGCCCAAAACCTGTGGGAGCGGGCTTGCTCGCGAAGGCGTCGTGTCAGGCGACATCAACATCGACTGTCACTCTGCCTTCGCGAGCAAGCCCGCTCCCACAGGGGGTTATGCAGTGTTCATGCCTTGAGCGTTAGCTCTCAACCCTTACGAAAATGCGGGATCACTTTCTCGCCAATGTTGCGCAAGGTCTCCAGCTGCGCCCACTGCGGCACAGTGCCCATCTGGCAGATGAACAGGATTTCGTCGGCGCCGGCATCGATCAGGCGCTGCACGTAGCCAATGCAATCCTCGACGGTGCCGTAGGCGTGGTTGGGGTTCATCATCGCCATGGTCGGGTCGGAGAAATCGACACTGACTTCTTCCGAGGCGAAGCGCGACTTGATCACGCTCTGGCCGTTGCCATCGACAAAGGTGTCGTCCTTCCACTTCTCCGGGTCCGGACGCTCGCCACCGCCATACCAATAGCCCAGGGATTCCATGAAATAACGCTGGCCACGAATACCGATGCGGCGCGCCTCTTCGTTGTCTTCAAGCACAATGGCCGGGCACAGCGCGGCGATGTGGCGGTTGGGACGGAAGCCCACCTGCTGCTTCTCATCGCGGTTATCAAAGGCTTCGTGATAGACCTCGACCTTCTTGGCGATTTCTTCCGGGCCACCGAAGCCCAGCACCAATGCACCCATTGCGCGACCACCCGCCTTTTTCAGCGACTCGGTATTGGTGCACGCCAGGTACATCGGCGGGTGCGGGTCTTGATAAGGCTTGGGATGGATCGGGCGTTTGGGGATCTGCACGAAGTCGCCGTTGTGCTCGATTTCATCTTGCACGAACATTTTCGGAATCAGGTACATCATCTCGTCTATCTGCGGCTGCAACGTCGCCAGGTCATAACCGAAGGTGCCGGCTTCTTGCTGGGTGCCGCCCTTGCCGACGCCAAAGTGCACGCGGCCCTTGGACAGCAGGTCGAGGGTGGCGATGCGTTCGGCCACTTTCACCGGGTGGTTCATCGCCGGCGGCAAGCACACCACGCCGTGGCCGATGCCGATGCGTTCGGTTTTACCGGCCACAAAGGCCAGCATGGTTTCCGGTGCGGACATGTGCGAGTAGTTGCTCAGCGCCGTGTGTTCCACGCACCAGAAGGTGTCGAAGCCAAGCTTGTCGGCCAGCACGGCCTGCTCGACGGTGTCTTCGAAAATCTTGCGGTCGCCTTCGCGGCTGGAGTCCACCGTCTGTGCTTCGTAAATCAGGGAAAATTTCATGGTTGATCCTTGTGCTTATTTGGATGCGCAGTCGGCGCCAGAGACCTGTGCCTTGCCCCATGCTCGGGCATCGGCGGGGCGCTCGAATCACGCAAACGGACTAGCTGATTCGAAGGGAAAGTGTCAGAGGAAGAAGTCGTTACTGTCCTGGCCCATGCTCACCCCGCCGAGGTTCCAGGCGTACTTGGCCGGGCTGTTGGCGACGTGGGCGCGCCCGGTGTGAATGTCGCGAAATGCGCGGTTGATCGGGTGACTGCGGAAAATCGTCGAGGCGCCGCTGTTGAACATCAACTCGGCGACAGCCTTGGCGCACTTGTCGGCCACCAGCGCCGAGTCGTAACGCATTTTCACCCGCTCGGGCATGCTCAACGGCTCGGCGCTTTGCGCCCGTTGCAGCATCAGCGCGAAGTTGCGCAGCAGCACGGTCTTGCACTCGTCGACGCAGACCATGGCGTTGGCCAGCGCCGATTGCGCGGCCGGGTCCTGGAGCATTTTGCGACCGTCGTTGACCCCGACTCGCGTGCGGTTGTGCTCGACAAACTGATCCACCGCGCCTTGCAGCGCACCGATGGCCGAGGACGACACCGCCCGCACAAAAATCTGCCCGAAAGGCAGGCGGAACAGCGGCGCGGTGTTCACCGCGTTACCCGGACTGTTCTGCATGAAACCGTCGAAGGCACGATGGGTGCGGTACTCCGGAACGAAGGCGTTTTCCACCAGAATGTCGTGGGAACCGGTGGCTTCCAGGCCCATGACATTCCAATTGTCGAGAATCTGGTAGTCGCTACGTGGCAGCAGGAAAGTCCGGTAGTCCGGCGCCCCACCCGCTTCCTCCGGCGGCACCAGCGCGCCGAGAAACACCCAGTCGCAATGCTTGCTGCCGGAAGAAAAACCCCAGCGCCCGCTCAATTTGAAACCACCGTCGACCCGCTCGACCTTGCCCACCGGCATATAGGAAGAAGAAATCAGCACACTGGAATCGGAGCCCCAGACATCTTGTGCGGCACGGTCATCGAACAGCGCCAGTTGCCAGTTATGGATCGCCACCACCCCCAGCACCCAGGCCGAAGACATGCAACCTTCGGCAAGGGTCATCTGTACGTCGAAGAAGTCCTTGGGCTCCAGTTCATAGCCTTCCCACCGGGACGGTTGCAAGATGCGAAAGAATCCGGCGTCCTGGAAATCCTTAAGCGTCTCTTCAGGCAACTGGCCGGCTTGCGCGGCGTTCAAGGCGCGCTCCCGCAGGATCGGCACCAGCTCGCGGGCACGTTGGCTCAGACGCTGGCGAATCAGGTCTTGATTGAGCATTTTTATTGTTCTCCTCTGATCACCCCATCCGCCGGGGCGCGCGTGCAGCGAGGCGTGTGCAGCACCAGCGGTGCTCGCCTCTAGGGGGCATTCAAGCAATGCACAGGACGGTGGGCATCCCTCAAACGGACCATGTGCGGCAGAGAACAGTGAAGATTCAATGTGAGAGCGGGCTTGCCCGCGAAGAGGCCGGCACATTCAGCGCAAGCGTCGGGTATCAGGCCGCCTTCGCGAGCAAGCTCGCTCCCACAGGGTCGAGGTACATTCTTCAAATTCAGGGGGGCTGGCAGGCCTCCTTCGCGAGCAGGCTCGCTCCCACAATTGGATCGGGTACAGCCGCGAAATCAGGTCGGCTGGCAGGCCGCCTTCGCGAGCAGACTCGCTCCCACAATTGGATCGGATACAGCCGCGAAATCAGGTCCGCTGGCAGGCCGCCTTCGCGAGCAGGCTCGCTCCCACAATTGGATCGGATACAGCCGCGAAATCAGGTCGGCTGGCAGGCCGCCTTCGCAGGCAAGCCAGCTCCGACAAAAAGCAGAGCGACGTACACCCATTTCCTCACCACTCATCAGGCCGAGCGTTAGCTCGCCTGCAGCTTTTGATCTTGATCTGGGCGCCCCATCGAGAGGCCGAGCGCAGGTTCTGCGCAGTGGGCAACCCGGCATGGATGCCGGGTTAGCCGCCCCCGGCCATGGATGGCCGATGGCGGCGGGCCCACGGAGCAGGACCGGAGCGAGGGCATGCCGAGCCTAGGCGAGGCACCGAACGAAAGGGGCAAAAGCCCTTGGTTACTTGGGGCTTTTCCAAGTGACCCGCCGTAAGGGCGGAACCCTAAGTAGCCGTAACCGCAGGAATGGATATGTACACCACCAAAAATCCTGGTCGGCTATCAGGCCGCCATCGCAGGCAAGCCAGCTCCCACAGGTTGGCGGTGTACATCAGCAAACACCCGGTCAGCCCGAAGGCCGCCAAGCTTCCCGGTCGACTAGTCCCCTCGGACGATGTTCCAGATGGACACCAGAGCAAGAATCCATCGCACTCCATGCACAACGAAAGGGCTCGTGCGATGAATGACGTCAATCTGAAAGCCGACATGCTCCAGGCCATGCGCCGCCTGGCCAAGTCAGTCACCATAATCAGCACCAGCAACGGCTCCGAGCGTTTCGCCATGGCCGCCACGGCCGTCGATTCCCTCAGCACCGAACCACCGTCGCTGCTGATCTGCGTCAACAAAACCGCTTCGCCCCATGCTGCACTGGCGACCGGTGCAGATTTCTGCGTGAACATTCTCGGGGTCGAACAACAGGACCTGGCGCACCTGTGCAGCGGCGCGATCAAAGGCGAGGCGCGTTTCGACCGTGGCAACTGGCTGACCAGTGCCGGTGGCATTCCGTACCTGGGCGATGCGCAATCGGCGATACTCTGCCGCCAGGACGGCCACTTCAGCTATGGCACCCACACGGTGTTCATCGGGCGCATCCTGCAAATCCATACCAGCGACGCCATTACCCCGCTGGTGTACCTCGATGGCAGCTACACCACCACCGCAAAACCCGCGCCCTCCTTCGCTGCCGCTGGCTGAGGCCCGAACATGGACGGCCTGAACGGATTGACGGCGTTGCGAGTGACCAGCGCCGACCAATTGAGCTGGGATGATCGCTGCGACTGGCTGGTGGTCGGTTTTGGCGGCGCCGGCGCTTGCGCCGCCATCGAAGCGGCCAGTCGCGGATTGGCGGTGTTGGCGCTGGATCGCTTCGAAGGGGGCGGCGCCACTGCGCTCAGTGGTGGTGTGGTGTATGCCGGCGGCGGCACGCCATATCAGCGTCAGGCCGGTTACGAAGACACCAGTGAAGCGATGTTCATTTACCTGCGCCGTGAAGTCGGCGAAGCCGTCAGCAGCCAGACGCTGCGGGAATTCTGCGAAGGCAGTGTCGAGCAACTGGCCTGGCTCGAACATCAGGGCGTCGCGTTTGAATCCAGCGTGCCGCCGCACAAAACCTCGTACCCGAGCGACCAGTACTACCTTTATTACTCCGGCAACGAAGCCGTACCGGCCTACGCCGCCAGCGCCAAACCGGCGCCGCGCGGCCACCGCACCAAAGGTCCGGGCATGTCCGGCGCCAGCCTGTTCGCCCCGCTCAAGGCCAGCGCCCTGCGTCACGGTGCACGCCTGCGCAGCCAATGCGAAGTGCGGCGTCTGGTGCTCGATTCCCGCGATCAGGTGCTCGGCGTCGAAGCCTGGCACCTGCCACCCGACAGCCGCGCCGCCCACCAACATGCGCGACTGTCGCGCTGGGCCAGCGCCATTCATATGTACGCCCCGGCGCTGGCCGACCGATTGCGCGCTCGCCTGCGTCACATCGAACAAACCAGCGCCGAACGCCAGTTGATTCGCGCCGAACACGGCGTGCTGCTGAGCAGTGGCGGCTTTATCTTCAATCGCGATCTGGTGCGCCAACATGCTCCGCAGTACCTGGCCGGATTGCCGCTGGGCACCACCGGTTGCAGCGGCAGCGGTATCGCCTTGGGCCAGAGCGCCGGTGGCAGCGTGGCGCGGATGGACAAGATCAGCGCCTGGCGTTTCATCAACCCACCGCTGGCCTGGGCCCGGGGGTTGATCGTCAACGCACGCGGACAGCGTTACGCCAACGAAGAAATCTACGGCGCGACCCTCGGCCACGCGATGGTCGAAGAACAGGACGGCCGCGCCATTCTGATTCTCAACCGGGCGTTGGTGCGCGAGGCGTTGCGTCAGGTCGGTCCGGGCAAGGTCTGGAATTTCCAGCGCCTGCCGGTGCTGCTCAACCTGTTGTTCAACGCCAAACGCAGCAACAGCCTGGCCGGATTGGCCAAGCGAAGCAATCTGCCGCCCGAGCTACTGCGGCAAAGTGTCGAGCGCTATAGCCGCGCAGCACGCGGGGAAATCGCCGATGAGTTCGGCAAATCTGCGGCGATGCTCGCCAACCTCGAACAAGGCCCGTGGTACGCCCTCGACCTGTCCTTCGCCAGCCGTCTGTTCCCCTGCCCGGTGATCACCCTCGGCGGGCTGAAAGTCTGCGAGCGCAGCGGTCAGGTGCTGGACCACGCAGGCGTACCGATCCAAGGCCTGTATAGCGCCGGTCGCAACGCCGTCGGGGTCGCTTCCAACCTGTATGTCTCCGGCCTGTCGCTGGCTGACTGCATCTATTCCGGTCGGCGGGCGGCGGCCCATGTGGCCGACCAAGTCGCACTTCAAACCACACGCTCAGGAGAACAACAATGCAACGTGTAGAAGGCAAAGTCTGCATCATCACCGGCGCCGCCAGCGGCATCGGCCGCGAAGACGCCCTGCTGCTGGCCCGCGAAGGCGCCAAGGTCGTACTGACCGACCTCAACGAAGAGGCCGGCCGCCAGGTCGCCGCCGAAATCGGCAGCAGCGCGCTGTTCATTCGTCACGACATCGCCAGCGAAAGCGACTGGCAACAGGTGATCAAAACCACCCTGGAACACTTCGGACGCCTCGACGTACTGGTGAACAACGCGGCGATCCTGGCCCTGGGCAGCATCGAAGACACCACCCTGGAACTGTGGCAGAAGGTGCAGAAGATCAACGGCGACGGTTATTTCCTCGGTTGCAAATATGCAATCCAGGCGATGAAAGAAACCGGCGGCGGCTCGATCATCAACATGTCCTCGGTGGCGGCCCTCGGTGCGATGCCGATGTTCTGCGCCTACTCGGCCTCCAAGGGCGCGGTAGCTGCAATGACCCGTTCCATCGCCTTGCATTGCAAGCAACAGGGCTACCGCATTCGCTGCAACAGCGTGCACCCGGATGGCGTCAACACGCCAATGACCCAGGCCCTGGCCGGCGGTCAGGCGATTCCTCAGGAAGCGCTCGACCAGGACCCGATGAACCGCATGTGCGCGCCCCGCGACATTGCCAACGTGGTGCTGTTCCTTGCCACGGACGAGTCGCGTTTCGTCAACGGCGCCGAGATCCGCGTCGACAACGCCCAACTGATCAGCGGGCTCTGAGGCCGAGGTGAGCATGGGCACGCAACAGCAGAATCTGAAACCGGCCGAATCGACGACGGCAAGCGTCTCATTGCAAGTGTGCGCGGTGATCGACGAGACCTTTGATGCGCGCTCGCTGGTGCTGGATGTACCGCCAACCCTGCGTGAGCGCTTTCACTACAAACCGGGCCAGTTCCTGAGTTTTCGCGTGCCCTGCGCCGGCAAACTGTTGACCCGCTGCTATTCCATGGCCAGCTCGCCGCTTGCGGATGCACTGCCCAAGGTCACGGTGAAACGGGTCGACGGTGGTCGGGTGTCGAACTGGATGAACGAAGTCCAGGTTGGCGACTGGCTGGAAGTGCTGCCCCCAGCCGGACATTTCTGCCTGGACCCTCAGCAACCGCCTGACACCACGAAACCGTTGGTGCTGTTCGGCGGTGGCTCGGGCATCACGCCGGTGTTTTCCATTCTTAAATCGGTGCTGCACAGCAGTCAGCGGCCGATCAAATTGATCTACGCCAACCGCGATGAAGCCTCGGTGATTTTCAAGGAAGAGCTGCGGCAGTTGATCAAGGCGCATCCTGATCAACTGCACGTGGTCCACGTCCTCGACTCGGTGCAGGGTTTCCTGACGGACAATCAAGTTCGTCATCTGCTGCGTGGATCGGCGGGCGGTGATTACTTCATCTGCGGGCCCGGCCCCTTCATGGATACCGTGGAACGCACGCTGCTGGCACTTGGCGAAGCCGCCGAACGCATCCACGTTGAGCGCTTCGTCTCGCCGCCAGACCCGGACGAACTGCTGGCCGAAGAATCCCTGGCCAGAGCCGCTGCGCTGGACTCACAGTGCGAAGCACTGATCGTCGAGCTCGATGGCCAGCAACACGAAATAGCCTGCCGCCCTGGCGATACCTTGCTGCAAAGTTGCAAAGCGGCCGGCCTCGACGTGCCCTCGTCCTGCGAAGAAGGCTTTTGCGGGGCCTGCATGTGCGTGGTCCAGGAAGGTGAAACCCAATTGGCGCGCAACGACGTACTGAGCACCAAGGAGCTGGCCGAAGGCTGGACGCTGGCGTGCCAGAGCCGTCCGACCGGTGCCCGGGTACGCCTGAAATTCCCGGATTGAGGGTACGTGTCCCGTGTAGGAGCTGCCGCAGGCTGCGATCTTTTGATCTTGCTTTTAAAAAGATCAAAAGATCGCAGCCTCGTTGCACTCGACAGCTCCTACAGTGCGGGCGAGAGCCACCATCGATTGACTCAAGCGAACAGCATTCCGCTCTGTCGCCTTAGTCTCAACGGACGATCACTCGGGCACGGTCTACGGTTAGACTCGGCCGCAGCATTAGCCCACAACAATAAAAGAGGTGCAGTTATGGCTCGTTTGCAGAATAAGGTCGCGGTAGTTACCGGCGGCGCTTCGGGGATCGGCCTGGCATGCGTGCGCCGCTTCGCCGCTGAAGGCGCGCAAGTGGTGGGGCTGGACATCGGCAGCGCACCGACGGATTTCCCTGGCCTGTTCATGACCCTCGATGTGCGCGACGAAGCGCAGGTCCAGCAGGTTATGCAAGAAGTCATCAGCCGCTTTGGCCGCATCGATGTGCTGGTCAATGCCGCCGGGGTCGCCGATCAGGGCAGCGTGACCCAGACCACCACCGCCAACTGGCAACGGGTGATGGACATCAACCTGACCGGCAGCATGCTCACCAGCAAGTACGCGCTGGAGTCGATGGTGTCGCAACGCAGCGGCTCGATCATCAACGTCGGCTCGATCTTCGGCCTGCAAGGCTGCGACGGCAACGTCGCCTATAACGTCTCCAAGGGCGGTATCAATCAACTGACCCGCTCGATGGCCATCGACTATGGCTACGCCAATGTGCGCGTCAACGGTTTGTGCCCTGGCCTGATTGAAACGCCGATGACCAGCATGGTCCGTGAACAAGCGGCTTTCCATGCGTTCTTCGCCTCGCAACACATGCTCAACCGCTCGGGCCAACCAGAAGAAGTGGCCAACGTCGCGCTGTTCCTGGCTTCCGATGAAGCCTCCTTTGTCAGCGGCCAAATGATCGCCGTGGACGGTGGTTTCTCCGCCGGTCGCCGCTTCGCCCCGCCCGCGGCGTAAAACGCCACCCGGCCGGGTGTCCTGCCCGGCCCATCCCCATTTCGCACTTGTCCTCTAACCGAGGAGGCCCCATGCCGCCCGTCGCAATCGCACTGACCATTCCCCAACTGTTCGCCAACGCTGCCCAGGCCTACGGCGACCGCCCGGCCATCGAGGACGCGGGCCGCATCATCAGCTACCGGGAACTCAACCAACTACGCCGACAAGCCGCCCGCGCGCTGCTGGCGCTGGACGTTCAGGCCGGGGATCGAGTGGCGATCTGGGCGCCCAATGTGTGGGAGTGGATCGTCGCCGCCGGTGCGCTGCAAAGTGTCGGCGCCGCGCTGGTGCCGCTCAATACCCGCATGAAAGGCAGCGAGGCCGGCTACATCCTGCGCGAAAGCGGTGCCTGCGTGCTGTTCGCCATCGGCGAATTCCTCGGTGCCGACTACCCCGCCATGCTGGCATCTGAAGAACTGCCGGCGTTGCGCCAGATCGTCACGTTGCGCGGTGGCGGATCGGGCACGTTGACATGGAACGATTTTCTCGACCTGGCGGACGAGGCTTCGCAATTGGCCCTGCGCACCCGCGAGCAGAGCGTTGGCCCGCAAACGCTGTCCGACCTGCTGTTCACCTCGGGCACCACCGGCAAGCCCAAAGGGGTGATGACCTGCCACGGACAAAACCTGCGGGTGGTGCGGGACTGGAGCGAAGTGGTCGGTTTGCGCGAGGGCGACCGCTACCTGATCGTCAATCCGTTCTTCCATTCCTTCGGTTACAAGGCCGGGTGGCTGGCGGCGCTGATGCGCGGCTGCACCATCCTGCCGCAGCAGGTGTTCGATGTGCAGGCGATGCTCGACTGTGTCCAGCGCGAACGCATCACCGTGCTGCCGGGGCCGCCAACCCTGTATCAGTCATTGCTGGCCCATCCGCAGCGCCACGCATTCGATTTGACCTCGTTGCGGGTCGCGGTGACGGGAGCGGCGGCCATTCCGGTGGAAATGATCCACCGCATGCGCGACGAACTCGGTTTCGCCACCATCGTCACCGCCTACGGCCTCACCGAGGTCTGTGGTTTTGCCACGATCTGTCGCCCCGGCGACTGCGCCGAACTTGTCGCCAACACCAGCGGTCGGGCGATGCCCGGCGTAGAGATCCGCTGTGTGGGCAATAACGGTCGCAGTCAACCGGCGAACATCCCCGGTGAAGTCCAGGTGCGCGGTTACAACCTGATGCAGGGCTACTTCAATGATCCCCAGGCCAGTCAGGAGATTGTCGACGCCGACGGCTGGCTGCACACCGGGGACATCGGTGTGCTGGATGAACAGGGTTATTTGCGCATCACCGACCGGCTCAAGGACATGTTCATCACTGGGGGGTTCAATGTGTACCCGGCAGAGATCGAGCAATGTTTGCTGACCTATCCGGGCGTGGCCCAGGTCGCGGTGATCGGCATTCCTGACGAGCGCATGGGCGAAGTGGCGATGGCGTTTTTGCTGCCGGCACCGGGAATCGAGATCGAGCAAACCCGATTCCTCGCCTGGTGCCGCGAGCAGATGGCCAACTACAAGGTCCCGCGGCGGGTGCGGGTGCTTGAGAGCATGCCGCTAAATGCGGCGGGGAAAGTGACCAAGAATGTGTTGCGCGAGTGGGCTGAGGTGGGTACTGACTGACCGATTTCGCAAGGGCACCGCAATCCCCAGTAGCAGCTGGCGAAGCCTGCGTTCGGCTGCGCAGCGGCCGTGAAATCAGACGCTACGGTTTTTCAGGATAACCGTGTTGGCAGGATTTACGACTGCTTCGCAGCCGAACGCAGGCTTCGCCAGCTGCTATGTATGGACTCGCCCCCCACTGTCTACCCGCTTTTGAAAAACCGTCGCCCCGTTGCATCTATGTATCAGGCCTGTTCGTGGAAGCCGTCTTCGGCTTCTGGCCAAAATTGGAAAAGCTCGTGGTATGCCGATTACGGTCAGGCCTCGAAGGCCAGTAGCAGCTTAGGCATCAATCCACGCCGGTCTTACCTGGGGTCAATTTTTTTCAGCAAAGGGTCGGACAGTTAGTACCTCGGTGACAGAACTCTTTCGCTCAGTGGCTCATTGTCGCTTGCTGGCCATCACCAGCGTGGCGACGATAAGTCTGATCATTCTGTAAAAGCACCCAGACGATTCGCAGGTTGCGGTTGGCTAGCCTGATCGCAGCCTCCTTACGGCCCAGCCGGCTCATCCAGCGCAACAAGCGGCGGTCATCGGGTTGCTGGGAATCAGGTCGTAGTTGTTGCAGCACCGCATGGGCTCCCTGGATCATCAGGCTGCGTAAATAAACATCGCCTCGCTTGGTCATATCCCCTAGCCGGACCGTCTCCCCGCTGCTGTGCTGGTCAGGCACCATGCCAAAGTACGCGGCAAACTTGCGGGCATTGGGGAATCGCTCGGGCTTGGTTTCCTTGGCCACCAGTGCCGTGGCCGTGACTGGGCCGATGCCGCGCACAGTCATCAGTCGCTTCGCCGTCATGTCGGCGTTGGCGGCCACTTCCAGGCGTCCCGTCAGCACGCTGATGCGCTCGCCCAAATGGCGCCACTCGGCCAACAGTTCGTCGATCAGTTCACGCAGCAGGCCCGGCACCGGCTGGGTAGCATCTTCCAGTACCCGCGGAATTTTCTGGCTGATCGCAACATCGCCCTGCGCCAAGGCCACGCCGTGCTCGAGCAGCAGGCCGCGCATCTGATTACTGACGGCCGTGCGCCGACGCACATAGCCCTGACGGGCGCGATGCAACGCCTGCATTGCCAGCGCCGCGACGCTTTTGACCGGTACTGCGCAGATTTTTTCATCGCGACCAGCCCGCAGAATCGCCAGCGCATCGTTGCGATCATTTTTTGGCCCGCTGCGATGCGTGGCCACCAAACCGGCTGGAAGAATCCGCGCCAGATTGCCTTGTTCTTGCAACTGCCGGGCCCAGGCTTGAGCACCCGGACCGGTCTCCATCAAAACCACGACATGAGGCGGTAACTTGTGGAGAAACTCATAAAACGCCTCGCGCGACTTGATCCGCTGCTCGTAGCGCACCTGACCGAGGACATCTTCACCGGCAACCTGAAAGACCTGCTTGGCCAGATCGACCGCTAAGGTTGTGCAGGCCGACAAATCGGAAGAAGACAGGGATTGATCAATCGAACTATGATTTTTCATGGACTCGCCCTCGCTGTCGTTGGCTGTTTAGACTGCCACCGTGGCGCATTGACGCCTCGGCTTGGGCGAGTCCATCCAATTACAGGGAATACGCCTGTCAGACCACCCGCGCCGGATGCTGCTGGCGCGGGTCGCCGAGCATGGCGCGGTGCGAGGGTGGTTGGCGGCCGCCGGCTTCGCTGATGCCATAACCACGGGCTATTTCGGCGGTAATCAAGGTCTGCCCGGAGAAGCTTGTCAGCTGCGGATCGTTGAGCAACGCATAAATCACCCGGCCATTGAATTGCGGGGTTTCGGCGTGGGCCAGAAAGGCCTGGTATTGCTCGCCATGCTGCTCGCCGGCAATCCGCGTGCGCTCGGTCAGTTGCGGGCCGAGCCACAGCGACAACGCCGCCACACCCTGCCCTTCGAAATCGATCGCCATGTCTGCCGCCAACTTGTCGACACCGGCCTTTTGCGCGCCGTACGCCGGGCCGTGCATGTAGCACCCGGCGCCGAATGACGAGGTAAAACAAATCAGTCCTTGAGGGCTGCGCAGCAACAGCGGCGCGGCGTAGTAGCTGGCGATGTACGCCGAGCGTAGCCCGACGTCGAGTATCCGCACCAGGTCCAGCGGTTTGTCCCAAAACGGTCCCGGTTCGATCAATTGGTCATGAATGAACGCCGCATTGTTCACCAACAAATCCAGTTGCCCGCATTCGTTTTCGACCCGCTCGAACAGCGCCTTCACTTGCGCATCATCGGCATGATCGCAGACCACCGCGATGCCGTGACCACCGGCCGCCGTAATCGCGGCGGCGGTGTCCTCCAGCGAGCCACGCAACGCATGCCCGTACAAACTCGATCCACCGTTTTCCGGGGTGCGGCCAGTGACGAACACGGTCATGCCCGCCGCCCCCAGGGCCAGGGCAATGCCCTGACCCACCCCGCGACTGGCGCCGGTTACCACGGCAATCTGCTTGCGCTGGTTGTTCATTCGACGCTCCTGAACAAGGTTTTGGCCGAGCTGCTCTCGCTCTGGCGCTTGATGTGGTTGGCCGCCAGGTAACCGAAAGTCATGGCCGGCCCGATGGTCGAACCGGCGCCCGGATAAGTGCGGCCCATCATCGAAGCTGCGCTGTTACCAATGGCATACAGGCCTTCGATGGGTTGCCCGTCCTCATGCAACACCCGGGCGTGCACGTCGGTCAGCAGCCCCCCTTTGGTGCCAATGTCCCCGGCGTCGATGCGCACGGCGTAGAACGGCCCTTTGAGCAACGGCGCCAGGCATGGATTGGGCTGTACGTTCGGGTCGCCGTAGTAACGGTCGAACAGCGATTCACCTTTATGGAAATCTTCATCGACACCCTGCACGGCCATGCCATTGAAGCGGTGCACGGTACGCGTCAGGCCAGCGCCATCGACACCGATTTTCGCCGCCAGCTCCTCCAGGCTTGCCGCTTTGTGAAAATACTCGCGCAGGTGCTGGGGCAACTGCCAATCGCGCTGGGCATAGCCCGGCAGCAACGCGCCGCAGGGGTATTTGCGGCGGAACTCGGCATCGAACACCATCCAGCACGGCACGCTCACGGCGCCTTCGCGATTGTTGGCGTACATCGCGTAAACAATATCGGTATAGGGCGCGGCTTCGTTAACGAAACGTTCACCCGCAGAGTTGACCATCACGCAGCCTGGCAAGGTCCGTTCGACGAACAACGCGCGCTGTTTTTCTTCGCCCTGGACGTGGGTGGTCGGTGCCCACCAACTGTGCTCCATCAACGCCGTACGTGCGCCGATAGCCTGACCAGCACGGATACCGTCCCCGGTGTTGTGGGGCGGTGTGGCACTCCAATCAGATTGCGACGGCTGCGGCAGATACTGCGCGCGCATCGCCTGATTACGCTCGAAACCACCGGCAGCGATGATCACCCCGTAGCGTGCCTTGATGTTGAGCAACTGGCCATTGCGACAGACCCGCGCGCCGCCGACCCGATCGCCAACCAGCAGTAATTCTTCCAGCCCACAATTGAGCCACAGCGATTTTCCACGGTCCTGCAACGAACAACGCAAGGCGCCGATCAAGGCGTTTCCCAGGGTCAGGTAACGATCCCGGCGCGATAAGCGCCGGCCGTCGCGGTCGCGCCAGTAACGCCACATCACCCGCAGGGTCAGGCGCAACCAGCCGGGGCCACGGCACAGCAACACCTGCGCCTCTTTCATGGTCATCGCCATGCGCCCCATCATCAGCGTACCGGGGGATGGCGCGCGCATGCGCAGGAATTCTTCACCCAGTTCGGCGGCGTCAAACGGTTGCGGATCCATAGAGCGGTAGCCCGGTTTTCCGCCTTCGATTTCCGGGTAGTAGTCGGCGTAGCGAGGCTGCGCTTCGAAGCGCACACGGGTTTGGCGTTCGAGGTATTCGACCATCTCGCGACCGTGCTCGACATAAGCCTCGATCCGCCCGTCGTCGATCTCACCATGGGTCACGGCGCGAATGTAGGCAATCGCTTCAGCCGCCGAATCGCTGCCACCGAGGGCTTTGATGCGATGGTTGTCGGGTATCCAGATGCCGCCACCGGACACCGCCGAAGTGCCGCCGTACTCGGCGCTCTTCTCGATCAACAGCGCATTGAGACCCAGGTCGTGGGCGCGCAGTGCAGCGGTCATGCCCCCTGCTCCGGAGCCAATCACCAGCACATCACAGCACTCGTCCCATTTGATCCCGGCAGCGTTCATGCGATCACCCTTGTTCAGCGCCCATCAGGCAGAAACCGCCGCTGCCGGATCTTCGCCCGGTGCAGTCGGTCTCGGGATTGTTCGCCGCACGCGCGCAGTGTTCATCGTCCGATGGGACTAAGGCGAAGACGGCTGCCCTCCCCTGCAAACCGCTTAGTCCGCTTGGACGATGTTGCGTTGAAGTCGTGACTCCATAGTCGCCCACAACACCAATCACCCCCCTGAAATGCAGGTCGGGCAGGTCTGACCTGGGCATGAGGACGACATGATAAAAACAATAATCGCCCCACCAACGCTGCACCCTCGCACACAACTGGCTTTGCTGTTGCTGGCTGGCGGATTAAGCGCTCAGGTTAACGCCATGAGCTTCCAGCCCAATGAGGATTTGAGCGTCGACTGGGACACTACGCTGACCTACAGCCTGGCTTGGCGGACCGAAAATCGCGATCACAAACTGACGGCCAATGCCGACGCCAACGATGGCGACAATGCGTTCGCCAAGGGCAGTCTGATTAACAACCGCAGCGGCTTTCTCACCGAAGCCAACATAAAGTGGCGGGACGACTACGGCGTGTTTGTCCGTGCAACGGGCTTCTACGACAACGTTTACGATCAGAGCAACGACAACAACACCGGCACTTCCAACTGCTTCGCCGGCGGCCATTGCAGCCAACCGGACCGTTTCTCCCAGGAGACCATCGACCAGCACCGCAACGAACTGCGCATGCTCGATTACTACGCCTATGGCACCTGGGACATGAGCGGCCACGCCCTCAACGCGCGCCTGGGTAATCAGGTGGTGAGCTGGGGTGAAAGCCTGTTCTACCCCGGTATTTCCGCCGCGCAGAGCCCGGTGGATGCGACCAAGGCGACCACGCCGGGCGTCGAGGTCAAGGAAATCCTGCTGCCGGTCGGCCAACTGTTCACCCAGTTCAGCCTGACCGACAGCCTGGATGTTCAGGCCTACTACCAATACAAGTGGGAAAAAACCGAGCTGTTCGGCGTCGGTAGCTACTTCTCCACCACCGACTTCATCGACGAGGGTGGCTTCAACGATGCTACCGGTTTCGTCACCCGTCTGAAGGACGACAAACCGAGCGACAGCGGCCAGTACGGCGTGGCCTTCACCTACGCCGCCGCGTCGTTGAACAACACCGAGTTCGGTATCTACTACTCGCGTTATCACGACAAGACCCCATCGCTGGATTTCGCTACGAATCTTGGCCACTACACCGTGCGCTACTTCGACAACATCGACCTGTTCGGCGCGAGTTTCTCCACCGTACTGGGCAGCGTGAGCTGGGCCGGTGAAGTCAGCTACCGCGACGGTTCACCGGTGATGGTCGACAACGGCTTCTCAAGCCCGGTGCGCGGCAAAACCATGCAGGCCCAGACCTCGATGATCTACGTGGTTGGCCCGACCTCATGGGCGGACAACACCACCCTGACCGGCGAGCTGGTTTACAACACCGTGATCAGCAACGACAAGTCGCAGCCGGTAACCCTGGCCCCCGGCTTCTCGTTGCCGGGCACCGACAGCCTGGTCTACGACCGCGACGCGTGGGGCTATACGGTTCAGGCGAACTTTGACTACAACGATGTGTTCAGCGGTTGGGACATGTCGGTGCCGGTCACTTTCAGCGCCGCCGCCCACGGTGACAGCTCGCTGGTGGGCTCGATCAACGCAGGCCAAAACGACAACCGCGCGAGCATCGGCAGCTCGTGGCGCTACCTCGGCAACTTCACCGTCGAAGCCCGTTACAACGCCTATCTGGGCAACGCCAACAACAGCCCGTTGGCCGACCGCGACAACGTCGCGCTCAACTTCAAGTACCGGTTCTGATTCCCCTGTTGGAGGAGCACAGCATGTCTAGATTCACCCATACCTTGTTGGGCACGGCACTGGCCGTCAGCCTGCTAAGCAGCGGCCTGGTTCAAGCCAAGGTCAGCAACGAAGAAGCCGCCCGCCTGGGCCAGGACCTGACGCCGATGGGCGCCGAAAAAGCCGGCAACGCCGATGGCAGCATCCCGGCCTGGACCGGCAAATGGCGTGGCCTGCCACCCCAGCTCAAATACGCTGGCCCCGGTACGCCGTACCCGGACCCGTACGCCGCTGAAAAGCCGTTGTTCGTGATCGATGCGAAGAACATGGACAAGTACGCCGACAACCTGACAGATGGCCAGAAAGCGCTGCTCAAGCGCTACCCTGAGACGTTCAAGATCCCGGTGTACCCAAGCCATCGCGACTTCCGCCTCGATCAACGCCTGGAAGACATGGTCAAGAAAAACGCTGTCACTGCCGAACTCGCCAATGACAACAACGACACCAAAAACGCCTGGGGTGCTTCGCCGTTCCCGATTCCAAAGAACGGCAGCGAGTTGATGTTCAACCATACCTTGCAGGGTCGCGCAAACACTGAAGAGGCCAACTATGGCCAGGCGGTGGTGTACTCCAACAAGGAAAAGGTGCTGGAAGAGGTCAACTACAAGATCTTCTCTATCTGGTCGAGCCCGGACAAAACCCTGGAAACGGCCGACGGCGTGCTCACCAACTTCCTGATCACCACCCTGGAACCGGTGCGCAAAAAGGGCGAAATCGTGGTCGGTCACGAGTTCATCAACCCGACTGCCTCCCCGCGCCAGGCCTGGCAATACAGCCCGGGGCAACGTCGCGTACGTCGCGCGCCGACCGTGGGTTATGACTCGCCGACCGGTGCTGGTGGTTTTCGTGTGTACGACGAAGACCGTTTGTTCAACGGTGCGCCGGACCGCTACAACTGGACCATTGTCGGGAAAAAGGAAATCTACATTCCGTACCACAACTACAAGATCGACGACCCGAGCGTAACGGCCGATCAGATCCTGTCCACCACCGGGCACGTCGATCCGCAGTACATGCGCTACGAAAAACACCGTGTCTGGGTTCTGCAGGCCAACCTCAAGGAAGGTGCCCGCCACGTGTACGCCAAGCGTGTGTTGTACCTGGACGAGGACACCTGGTCCGCGACCATGGCCGACAACTACGACAGCCGTGGCCAGTTGTGGCGCACCAACATGCAGACTTCGATCTACGCCTATGAGATCCAGCGTTACCACGCTCGTCTGGGCATTTACCACGACCTGATCGCCGGGTCCTACCTGGTGGACCGGTTGCTGGTCGATCAGAAACCGGCCAAGCTCAACGCCACCGCTTTCACCGACGACGAATTCACCCCTGGCAACCTGCGAAAACTCGGCACCCGCTAAACCCACCGCGCCCCGACCGATTCATTCGGTCGGGGCGTTGTGCTTTTCTGAACCCGCTCAATTCACGGAAGACTCTCCATGAATAAACTCTTCACTGGCGTCATCGCCATGGCCAGCGTCGGTCTGTCGATGCAGGCCAATGCCTTGAACATTCTGCTGACCAACGACGATGGCTGCCGCGCGCCCGGCATCGATTCGATGTACCGCGCACTGACCGCCGCAGGGCACAAGGTCACGCTGGTCGGCCCTTTGAACGACAGCAGTGGCATCAGCGCCGCCAGCGTGGTCGTGCCCGGCCAGGTCCTGGCGGTGACCGAACTGGCACCCGGCAAGTTTTGTGTCGGCCCACCCGAGGGCTACACCCCACCAAGCGGCAAGACGTCCGCCATTGGCACTCCGGTGGATGCGGTCAACGTCGGCCTCGACGTGTTGCTCAAGGACATGCCGCCAGACCTGGTGGTTTCAGGCAGCAACTTTGGCGAAAACGTCGGCCCGCTGACGCAAATGTCCGGCACCCTGAACGCGGCCGTGCGCGCGATGTTCAAGGGTATTCCGGCGGTGGCGGTATCGACGGCCATCGACATGGACCTGATCATCCGCGATCAACAGGCCGGCTACCGCAAGACCCTTGGGGCCATGGACGATACGGCGCGTTTTGCCGTGAACGTCATTCAGCAAGCGAGCCTGGCCGGTGCGCAAGCGAAACAGGCCTGCGCCAAACACCAACACCGGTGCGAACTGAACGTACTTGGCCTGCCGGGTGTCAGCGGCTTGAACCTCAACTACCCGGCACTGCCGGCCAGCGAGGTCAAAGGCGTGAGCTTTGCGCCAATCGGCAACTGGGATCGGGTGAACTTCACTTCACAGCGCGGCGCCGATGGTGTGGTTCATGTCAACCTGGCCCCACCGCCAACGCCGACGGCCGCACAACAACAAGCCGATGCGTATCAGCTGTGGCAAGGGCATGCGGTCATTACCGTGATTGACGGCAACATGAGTGCACCGGGTACGGTGCAGGATCAAGCAAAGAAGATACTGCGCGGAGTTAAACCTTAAGCCAGCGCGAAACCTGTGGGAGCGGGCTTGCCCGCGAAGAGGCCGGCACATGCAACCTCAATGTCGCCTGACACACTGCCTTCGCAGGCAAGCCAGCTCCCACAAGCAATCGGGGTCGCACACAAACTCCGAGGCCAACAAAAAAACCTGTGGGAGCGGGCTTGCCCGCGAAGAGGCCGGCACATGCAACCTCAATGTCGCCTGACACACTGCCTTCGCAGGCAAGCCAGCTCCCACAAGCAATCGGGGTCGCACACAAACTCCGAGGCCAACAAAAAAACCTGTGGGAGCGGGCTTGCCCGCGAAGAGGCCGGCACATTCAACCTCAATGTCGCCTGACACTCAGCCTTCGCGAACAGGCTCGCTCCCACAGGTAGATGTGCTTGCCTCAAATTACAGGTTGAAACGGCACAAATTCGGTCACTTCCAGATCAAACCCGGACACGGCCTTGTACGGCACCGGCGAGCTCATCAGGCGCATTTTGCGGACGTTTTGATCGCGCAGAATCTGCGCCCCGACGCCAAGGGTCCGTTGCGGGAACTGTGGCGCCCGTGGCTTGCCGCCGCTGCGCTGACGCAATTGTTCGAGCACGCCGTCGGCGGTTTCCTTCTGTGCCAGCAGTACCAGCACGCCACAGCCGGCCGCTGCGATGCTCGCCAGTGACCGTTCCAAAGTCCATTGCCGAGACCCGCCTTCGCTTTCACAACCCAGCACATCACGCAGCGTCTCGACACTTTGCACCCGCACCAGAATCGGCTGGGAGCTGTCGATCCGGCCTTTGACCAATGCAAGATGCAGCAAACCTTGATAAGTGTCCTGATAGGTCGTCACCTGGAACTCACCGTGACGGGTATGCAACGGATATTCACCGCCACGTTCGATCGTGCCTTCATGCAGGATGCGGTAATGGATCAGGTCGGCAATGCTGCCGATCCGCAGAGCGTGACGACGGGCAAATTCGTGCAGCTCAATGCCCCGCGCCAACTCACCCTCCTCATTGAGGATACCCACCAGCGTCGACGCCGGTTGCAGGCCCGCGAGACGGGTCAGGTCGCAGGCTGCTTCGACGTGCCCGGCGCGCTGCATGACGCCGCCCGGCAAGGCCTGCACCGGGAAGATATGCCCAGGCTGAACCAGGTCCGCAGGACCGCTGGCCGGGTCCACCGCAACCTGAATTGTTCGCGCCCGGTCCGCCGCGGAAATGCCGGTGGATACCCCGGTGGCCGCTTCGATCGAACAAGTAAAACCCACGCCGTGCTGCGCCCGCGAATGGGGCACCATCAGGTCCAGCCCCAGTGCGCGGCAGCGTTGTTCGGTCAATGCCAGGCAAATCAACCCACGCGCCTGCACCGCCATGAACGTGACCGCTTCGGAACCGGACTGTTCGGCGGCCATCAGCAACGAGCCTTCACCGTTGTGTTCGTCGTCGGTGATCACCACCATTTGCCCGGCAGCAATGGCCTCGATCAGCTGTGGCACGGTGTCGAAGGTCAGGTTATCCGCGCCGTTCAATTGAGTGCCCTGCGCAGGTCTGCCGCGGCATCGGACAAGGCTTGTGCGGCACGCTCGACAAACGGCGCCATGCTGATAAACCCATGAATCATGCCTTCGCAACGTTGCAGGCGCACGGATACGCCAGCCTGTACCAGGCGCCGGGCAAATGCCTCGCCCTCGTCACGCAACGGGTCGAACTCGGCAGTGATCAGGGTGGTCGGCGGCAAATCCGCCAGCCGGTCGGCGTGCAATGGCGAGGCCAAGGGATCATCACCCAGCCCGGCATCCGGCAAATACTGCTGCCAGAACCAGTACATCATCGCGGCCGAAAGGAAATACCCCTCGGCAAAATCCTCATAGGACTGACTGTCGCATCGCGCGTCGGTGACCGGGTAAAACAGGCACTGGTAACTGACTTTCGGCCCCTGACGTTGCGCCGCCAGCCGGCTGACCGCGAGCGCCAGATTGCCCCCGGCACTGTCCCCGGCCAGCGCCAGACGACGGCCATCGATGCCGAGTTCGGCGGCATGCTCGACCAGCCAGCAAGTGGCCGCGTAACAATCCAGCGGTGCCGCCGGGAATTGGCTTTCCGGGGCCAGTCGATAGGCAATGGAAACCACCACTGCTTCGGCCTGACTGGCCAGGGAGCGGCAGAGGTTGTCATGGGTATCGAGGTTGCCCATGATAAAACCGCCACCGTGGAAGAACACCAGCAACGGCAAGTTATCGTCTTCAAACGGCCGGTACAGCCGCGCATCCAGTTCGCCCACCGCGCCGGCGACCTTCAGGTTACGTACCTCAACCATCGGGTCGCCGGGGATGGCGGGCTGCAGGTTGTCGCAGAGCTGGCGGTATTGCTCGGCGTCGAGCTGGCCGAAATTGGGCTCTGGCAGGTCGCGAAACTGCTGGAGCACCGCGGCGATTTGCTTATCGAGCGGCATGGGCATCTTCCTCTACATCGGTCATTTGAAACTGCGGATTGGTCTCTTCCAGGATGCTTTGAACCCGCCGCTCCAGCGCCGGTTTGAAGCCTTTGTGGGGGAAGATCCAGAAGCGTTTTTCGGCGATGGCGGCGAACACCTGCGCCGCCAGTTCAGCCGGTGTCATGCCTTGGCGAATGGTGCTGTCGAGCAGCTCACTGAAAGAAGTACCGGCAGTGTCCACCACCTGGTTCGACGCCATGATTTCACTGGCCACCGGCCCTGGACACAGCACAGAAACCGCCACCGGCGCACCGAGCATGGCCAATTCGTAATGCAGGGTTTCCGAGAGCGCGACCACCGCTTGTTTGGTCACGTTGTACGGCGCCATCAACGGACTGCTGAGCAAACCGGCGAGGGAGGCGGTGTTGATCACATGGGCCGCCCTGCCCTGGCGCAGAAACAGCGGCACGAAAGCGCGAATGCCGTTGATCACGCCGTTGAGGTTGACGTCGAGCATCCGTTGCCATTGCGCCTGGGTGATTTCCCAGCTGTAGCCGGTTTGCATCACCCCGGCGTTGTTGAACAGCAGGTCCACCCCGTCAAAGTGCTCGACAGCACAATCACGCAAGCGCTCGACCTGGGCCGCATCCCCCACATCCGTAACGCAGGCAATCGCCTGCGCACCGTCCGCCTGCAAGTGCTCGCACAAGGTTTGCAAGCCTGCGGCATCCCGATCGGCCAGCACCAGGCGCATGCCCAGTGTCGCCGCGTGTTCGGCCAGGCCTCGACCAATACCGCTGGCGGCCCCGGTGATCACCGCGACCGGCCCTTGTTCTTTATTCATCGCCAACTCCTGCACTGGGTCCAATGGCGCCAGTAGAGCGGGCCTGTCTTACGTAGCCATCGTCCATTCAGACGATGCCGGCTTTTACAGGGTCGGCAGAATCCGTTACGTGCGTCAAACCCGTGAGCCTCCCGGAGAATAATAAGATGAGTACCCTGCACCGCATCGAAGCCAAACTGCTGGAAGACCGCTACGCCCGAGGCTGGCATTGCCTCGGCCTGGCCGCCCAATACCGCGACGGCAAGGCCCATCGCCTGGAGGTGTTCGGCACCCGGTTGGTGGCCTTCCAGGGCGAAGACGGCGAGTTGCATATTCTCGATGGCTATTGCCCGCACATGGGCGCCGACCTCAGCACAGGCTGTGTCGAAGGCAACTCGATCCGCTGTCCGTTCCATGCCTGGCGCTGGGGCGCCGATGGCGTCTGCGATGACATTCCTTACGCCAAACGCATTCCGCCACGGGCCAAGATCAAGAGCTGGCCGCTCATGGAAGAAAACAATCTGCTGTTCGTCTGGAACGATCCGGAAGGCAATCCACCACTGCCCGAACAGCATATCCCGCGCATCGACGCCTGCTTCAGTGACGAGTGGGCGGCGTGGGAAGTCGCCGAGTTGCAGATCGGCACCAATTGCCGCGAACTGATCGACAACATCGCCGACATGGCGCACTTCGGCACCGTACACGGCGCACCGGTGGAAGAATTCAGCAACGTCTTCGAAGGCCACCTGGCCACGCAGATCATGAGTGCCCGCAGTGAGCGCTTGTCCGGTGACAGCGCCTTGAGCACCGTGGCCACCTACTTCGGCCCGGCCTATCAGATCACCGAAATGACCGGTTCCATGAACGGCCAGCCGATCCACTCGATCCTGCTCAACTGCCATGTACCGATCGACCTCGACAGCTTCACCCTGCGCTACGGTGTGCTGGTGAAAAAGATTCCGGGGCTCAGCGAAGAACAGAATCAGGCGATGGCCAAGGCCTACGTGCAACAGGCCCAGGAAGCCTTCTACGAAGACGTGGCCATTTGGCACAGCAAGACCCGCGTCGACAACCCGTTGCTGTGTGACGGCGACGGCCCGGTTTATCAACTGCGCCGTTGGTACGAGCAGTTCTACACCGACGTCGAAGCGCTGTCGGCCGACGTACTGGAACACAAACGTTTTGTCGTGCGCTCTCGCGAACGAGCCTGAATACGCTGCCCATTTTGCGTTACAGACGCCAGATGGGCAGCCGCCCGTCAGGCCCTGCGCCCGAGCGTTGCAAGGAGTCGATATCGACGCTTATTCTCGGCCACCGCCAACGCTAATAATAAGAACGGTTTTCCCTATGCAGCAGGACTTCAGCCTCGATACGTTCAGTGATTTGGTCGGCAACCTCTATCAGGGGCCACTGGAAACCATTCCCTGGGCGACCTTTCTCAATCAGCTCAACGTGCATCTGCACAGCAAGTACGTGACCTTCATCCTGCGTCCGCCCAGTGCGCACGTGGACGGCTTGATGGTCAACACCACCGGTACCTCGACCGAGGCGACCGCGTCCTATAACAAACACTTTTTCAGCCTCGACCCCTTTGTCGACCTGCCCAACCGCCAAGTGGTGACCCTTGCCGAGTTCGTGTCCAACGACGATTGGCAGCACTCGGAGTTCTACAAGAGTTTCCTCGAACCGGTGGACGTGTTCCACATCCTCGGCGCCGACATCAACACCGTCGATGGCGCCCAGTGCCGCATCCGCATCAGTCGCGGGCGTGACGACAAACCCTTCGGCAACGAAGAAAAAGCCTTGCTGACGCATTTCATTCCGCACCTGGAACGCTCGATCAAGATCCACATGCAGCTCAATCGCATCGAAGCCGAGCGCAATCTGTACGCCGGCGCGGTGAATCAGATGGCAGTCGGCACGATCATCCTCGACGAGGCCGGCAAAGTGCTGCAGACCAACCAGGTTGCCGACCGGCTGATCCAGGAAAAGGACGGCATCAAACTGGTCAACGATGGCCTGCAAGTCGGTACGGCCCGTGACACCCAAGAGTTTCGCCGCCTGGTGAAGCAGTCGCTGCTTTCGCAAAAGAGCAGCAACCCGTCGGTGGTCGAAGCCCTGCGGGTACAAAGGCCGTCCGGGAAGGCCGACCTGGGGATCATCGTGCGCTCGGTGCCGCTGACGGACTGGAGCGAAGGCAAACAGTGCCCCACCGTGGTGATTTTCATCAGCGACCCGGAGCAACAGTCCACCGCACCACAGGAGATCGTTCGCGCTCTGTTCGACTTCACCCCGGCGGAAACCCAGCTGGCGATGTTGTTGGCCAACGGTTTGACCCTCGACGAAGCCTCGGAAGAGCTGGGCATCAGCCGCAATACCTCTCGGGCGCATTTGCGCTCGACTTTCTCAAAAACCGGCGTGACCCGCCAGACCATGCTGGTGCGCTTGATCCTGCGCAGCGTGGCGACCCTGGGCTAACGCCCATTTTCCGCCCTCGTCCGCTCGGACGATGGCGGCCACTACGGTACGGCGCACAGTGGCTCTATCCCAACCAGGGGCCTGACCATGCGCAACTGTCCAACCATCCTCAAGACTGAATTGCTGGCTGAAAGCGGCTATTTTCAGATCGAAGCTCTGCACCTGCAATTCAGCAACGGCCAGCAGCGGGTTTACGAACGCCTGCGCGGCACTGGCTACCGCTCGGTGATGTTGGTGGCGATGCCCGATCCGCAGCATGTGTTGCTGGTTCGCGAATACGCGGTCGGCGTGGAAAAAACCGTGCTTGGCCTGCCCAAAGGTGGCGCAGAACCCCACGAAGACTATCTGCAGGCGGCGCAACGGGAACTCTGCGAAGAAGTCGGGCTGCGTGCCGCGCGCCTCAGCGAACTGGGCGAACTGACGTTGGCACCGGGCCACTTGTGCCATCGCTACCGGGTGGTGCTGGCCGAACATCTGAGCCCCTGCCAACTGGACGGCGATGAGCCCGAACCCCTGGAGTGCCTGCGCGTACCACTAACGCAAATCCCCGACCTGGTCGCCCGCGGCGAACTCAATGAAGCCCGCGCCATCGCCGCACTGTTCATGGCCATCGGCGCCATCGCCCGGCGGGGATGACGCCCAAAACCTGTGGGAGCGGGCTTGCTCGCGATGAGGCCAGAACATTCACCATCGATGTCGCCTGATACACCGCCATCGCGAGCAAGCTCGCTCCCACAGGGGGGCGAGGTCGTACGCAAAGACGAGATACACCACAAAACCTGTGGGAGCGAGCTTGCTCGCGATGAGGCCAGAACATTCAACATTGATGTTGCCAGACACACCGCCATCGCGAGCAAGCTTGCTCCCACAGGGGGCCTGTGTAGTCCATTCGGACGAAGCCACACCCCGCCAGCCGCAATACCTTGCCTCTACAACAATAAAATCCGTGTCGAGGCTCGCTATGCGAAAAGCCACCTGTGCCCTGTTCATCATCGTCTGCGCCGGCAGTAGTGCCGGCCTGTGTCAGCTGTTCAAGAACGAAGCCTACCGCCCCACCACCGCCTACTTCAGCTGTTCAAGCACGTCCATCAACTGCTACCCCCCGTTGGTGCACAACCTGCTGCCATAAAAAAACCACCGGAACTGCAAGCCAGTTCGGTGGTTTTTTTTGTTGCCCAAACGTCAGGTCGGCAAGACACCACGCGAACGTGACAACGTCAGCGCCAGGTCCTCGATCATGTCTTCCTGGCCGCCGACTGTCCCGCGTCGGCCCAACTCCACCAGCAGTTCACGGGCAGCAATGCCGTACTTTTGCTCGGCACGTTTAGCGAACAACAGGAACGAGCTGTATACACCGGCGTAACCCAGGGTCAGCGCATCGCGATCCAGGCGAATCGGCTGATCCATCATCGGCACCACCAGGTCCTCGGCCACGTCCATGATCCCGTACAAGTCGATGCCACTGTTGACCCCCATCCGCTCCAACACCGCAACAAACACCTCAAGCGGCGTATTACCTGCACCCGCCCCCAGCCCCGCAACCGAACCGTCGATCCGCGCAGCACCTGCCTCGATCGCCGCCAGGGAGTTGGCAATCGCCATGCCCATGTTGTGATGACCATGAAAACCCACCTCGGTCCCGGCACTCAGCCCGGCGCGCAACACGGCGATCTTCTCGCTGACCTCATCGGGTAGCATGTAGCCAGCCGAGTCGGTGCAATAGATGCAATTGGCGCCGTAACTCTCCATCAGCCGCGCCTGCTCCAGCAGTTTTTCCGCACTGACCATGTGCGCCATCATCAGGAAACCGACGGTATCCAGGCCCATCTTCGCCGACATGCCGATGTGCTGGCCGGAGACATCCGCCTCGGTACAGTGGGTGGCCACGCGAATGGTCGACACCCCGTGCTCATGGGCCATGCGCAAATGATCGAGGGTGCCGATGCCCGGCAACAACAGCGCCGATACCTTGGCCTGCTGCATGCGCGGGATCACCGCCGCGAAATATTCCTCGTCGCTGTGGGCTGGGAACCCGTAGTTCAGCGAAGCACCACCCAGGCCATCGCCGTGGGTGATTTCGATCAGCGGCACGCCGGCCGCATCGAGACCGGTCGCCACCGAGATCATCTGTTCCAGACTGATTTGATGCTGTTTGGCATGCATGCCGTCGCGCAGGCTCATGTCATGCAGACGGACGCTCTTACCTTGCAAATTCATCGCAATTCTCCACTCAACGGACGGGCAGTTGCAGGGTGCCCTTGTGGGCTTCTTCGGCGAACATCTCGGCCGTGCGCAAACCGGCGGCGGTCATGATGTCAAGGTTACCGGCGGACTTGGGCAGGAAGTCGCCGAGGCCTTCGACCTCAATGAAGATCGACACCTTGCGCCCGTCGAACACCGGCCCGTTGATCAGCTTGTAACCGGGCACGTAGCGCTGCACCTCGTGAACCATCTGCAACACCGAGGTGCGAATCGCATCCTGATCAGGTTCTTCATCGGTCAGGCAGTGGATGGTGTCGCGCATCATCAGCGGCGGCTCGGCCGGGTTAATGACGATGATGGCCTTGCCGCGTCGGGCCCCGCCGATTTTCTCGACCGCGCCAGCGGTGGTGCGGGTAAATTCATCAATGTTCTGCCGCGTGCCCGGGCCAACAGAACCGGAAGACACCGTGGCGACGATTTCGCCGTAACTCACCGACTGCACGCGCGACACCGCCGCGACCATCGGAATGGTCGCCTGGCCCCCGCAAGTCACCATGTTGACGTTCATCGCGAGGCTCGACGCGTGCTCTTTGAGATTGACCGGCGGCACACAAAACGGGCCGATGGCCGCTGGCGTGAGGTCGATCATGATCACCCCGAGCGCGTTGAGCTTGCGGCTGTTTTCCGCGTGCACATAAGCCGAGGTGGCATCGAAGGCGATACGAATATCATCGTCGAGCACATGCGGCAGCAGCCCGTCGACGCCTTCCGCGGTGGTTTTCACGCCCATTTCCCGGGCGCGTTTGAGGCCCTCGGACTCAGGGTCGACGCCGACCATCCACACCGGCTCGATCCATTCCGATCGGTACATCTTCATTAGCAAATCAGTGCCGATATTGCCCGGGCCGATAATGGCCGCTCTGAGTTTCTTGCTCATCCGGTTAACACCCCACAGGTCAGACGCAAAAGGACACCCGGGCACTGCCCAGGCCATCGATGGTCAGGGAAAAAAGGTCGCCGGCACGCGCCGGTTCCAGCGGCACCAGGGAGCCTGAAAGAATGATCTCCCCGGCCTTGAACGGAATGCCGAAGGCGCCGAGGGTGTTGGCCAGCCAGGCCACGGCGGTTAACGGATTGCCTTGCACCGCCGAGCCCAGCCCCTCGCTAAGGGGCTCACCGTTCTTCAACACGCGCATGCGCAAGTTGGGCAAATCCAGCGTCCGTGGATCGACCCGGCTATCGCCCAGCACGAACACGCCGCAAGAGGCGTTGTCGGCGACGGTGTCCTGAATGCGAATGCGCCAGTCATGAATCCGTGAATCGACAATCTCGAAGCACGGCATTACGTACTCGGTCGCTTCCAGTACGTCGGCTTCGGTAACACCGGGGCCGATCAGGTCGTGCTTGAGCTTGAAGGCAATCTCGCCCTCGGCGCGGGGCTGGATCAATTTGTTGGCCGACAGGGAAATCCACGCATCGTTGGCAAATGACATCTGCCGGGTGATGAAGCCGAAATCCGGTTGATGCACGTTAAGCATTTGCTGGACCGCTGCCGAGGTCACGCCGATTTTTTTGCCGACAATCTCGTCCCCGGCCGCTACTCGGCGTTCGATGCTGTAGAGCGAAATATGGTAGGCATCCTCGATGCTGATCGCCGGCCAGCGCTCGGTCAGCGGCGCCAATGTGCTGCCGCTCAGCAATGCCTGATAAAGCTCTTCGCCGTATTGCCGGCGCAGTTGCACGCTCATCGGCGGGCCTCCTCAAGGAATACCAGGCACTCGCGATTGAACAGCTCACGGTGCTCGACCTGGACCCAATGCCCGCATTCGCTGAGCAGTACAAAGCGGATTTTGTGGCACTGCTGCATCATCGTGTGCGCGCCAGACACCGGGCAGAACTTGTCGTTCATGCCCCAGAAACCGAGGATCGGGCACTGCAATTCGCCGAGTCGCGACGTCATGTTCGGCACTTGCATGGTCGACAGCACACACACCGGTTGTTGATGCACCACGGCGACCCGCTCGTTGACCGTCTCGTCGCTGATCAGGGTCTCGTCGAACAGCTGCAATGTGAGCAACCGGCGCATGCCGGCCGCGTCATGGAGTTCACCCTTGGCGAAGGCCGCGCCCATTTTCTGGATGCCTTCCATCTGCAAGTAATACTGTTCTTTTTCCATCAGGCCGCCGGGCGCCATCAGCACCAACCGGCTCACTCGCTGCGGCTGGTCGAGGGCCAGTTTGATGGCGATTGCACCGCCCAGCGAATTGCCCACCAGCACGCAACGCTGGATATCCAGCGCGTCGAGCAAGCCGCTCAACGCTGCGACAAAGAAATCCAGGGTGTAGAGGGTGTCGGGTTTATCCGAAGCGCCATAACCCGGAAGGTCCGGGACAATGGTGCGGTAACCAGCCGCCGAGAACACCGGGTAGTTCTGCTTGAAGTTGCTGTGACCACTGGCGCCCGGTCCGCTGCCATGGATGAAAATCACCGGTTCGCCACTGCCGACGTCTTGGTAATGCAGCTGCAGACCTTCCGGCAGCGTAACGAAGTGCCCTTGCGCTGATGCGCCCATAAGGTGTCCTCCCGGCCTGTTGTTGTCGCCGGATTATTCCGAGGGCCCGGACAAACAACATCGTCCGACAGGACTACGCGTCTGTAGGAGCGAGCTTGCTCGCGAAAAACGTCTGGACAACGCACTCAGTCAGGCAGGGCACGCTTTCGTTGACGTCCATCGCGAGCAAGCTCGCTCCTACAGTCTCTAGTCTCATCGGACGTTGGCCGACAAGTGCTGCAGTCCTAGCATCAACAGTATTTCCACCCGACAGAACGAGAATCCCGATGCTTGATCCGATGGACTTTCGCGGCAAAGTGGTACTGGTCACCGGCGGTGGCAAAGGTGTCGGTCGCGGCATCAGCCAGCGCTTTCTGGACAGCGGCGCCGACGTGGTGATCTGCGGTCGCGAAGCGCCGCACACCTTGCCCGCCAGTGCTGAGCGCGAGGCGTTGTTTTTGCCCTGCGATTTGCGCGATGTCGAGCAGTCCGCGCAGTTGATTGAGGCCATCGTCGAGCGCTTTGGTCGCCTCGATGTGTTGGTCAACAACGCCGGCGGCTCACCGAATGCCGACGCTGCCAGCGCCTCGCCGCGTTTTAGCGAAGCGATCATCCGCCTTAATTTGCTGGCACCGCTGAATCTCTGTCAGCAGGCCAATCAGGTGATGCAAACGCAGGCCGGGGGTGGCGCGATCATCAATATTTGCAGCGTCAGCGCCACCCGCCCCTCCCCCGGCACTGCTGCCTATGGTGCGGCCAAGGCCGGTTTGTTGAACCTGACCACATCACTGGCGGTGGAGTGGGCGCCCAAGGTGCGGGTCAACGCCGTGACCGCCGGGCTGATACTCACCGAACAAGCCGCCATGCACTATGGTGACGACGCCGGTATTGCCCGGGTGGCGGCGACCATTCCGTTGCAACGCCTGGCAGCCCCTGAAGACATTGGCGATACCTGCCTGTACCTGGCGTCGTCGCTGGCTCGTTACGTCAGCGGCGCAGACATCACCGTGCATGGCGGCGGCGAACGCCCGGCTTTTCTCGACGCGGCTCAATCCCATTGAACAAGAGGAGTTCCGACATGCCCGCGATTGCCAGCCACAGCGTTCTACTTGATCTCACCCCGCAAGCCGCCTGGGCCAAACTGCGCGACCTGAGCCTCGCCCCGCACTATGTGCCGGGCTTGACCGGTTGCCAGTTTCATCCCGGCGCACGTGAAGGACTTGGCGCCAGTCGCCGGGTGTTTCGCAAGGGCGGCCAATGGCTGGATGAAAGCGTGGTGCAATGGCAGGAAGGTGCAGGTTTCGTACTGATCCTGCACCGGGCCAGTGACGGCGCGCCCTTCCCGTTTCGCGAGGCCAGCTTCAGTTATGCCCTGCAAGGCGAGGGAGATGGGGCACGCATTACCACGCGCATGAGCTACAGCCTGCGCGGTGGCAGGCTGGTGGAATGGCTGCTGGCCAAGGCGTTCAACAACGTCGTGCGACAGATCGCCGAGAACCTCAAGGCGTACTACGAAAGCGGGCAGACGCAGAATTGCGACTTGCTCGCCGAACGCGCCCTGTAGCAGGCTCGTGTAGCAGCTGCCGAGCCTGCGAGGCTGCGTTCGGCTCGCGTAGCAGCTGCCGAGCTTGCGAGGCTGCGTTCGGCTGCGCAGCAGTCGTAAAATCAGGCGATTCGGTATTCGAGACAAACCGTGGGGGCAGGATTCACGACTGCTTCGCAGCCGAACGCAGCCTCGCAGGCTCGGCAGCTGCTACGGGGATGTGTTCAAGCTGCTTGGCATTAGCCTATGCCCCACCTTGAGCGGTCAGATTGACCTCGCTCCAATAGGCTTTCATCGAGCGGATCTTGCCGTCCGCATCGAACTCCATCACATCGATCACATGTAGCGAACACGGTTGCCCGGCCCACTCCATGTCGACCCGGAATGGCATCGCCCCGCAACCGTTGAGTGTCGCTCGAACCGGGCCGGTCAGGGTCGCCGAGACGTTGCTTGCACCCAGTCCTTCACGGTAGAAACGTTCGATGGCCACAAGTCCCTGAATCGGCGGCTGGCCGACCGGGTCTTCGACCACCGCACCCTGGGCGTAGAGCGCCACAATCGCGTCGATGTCGCCGGCGTCCACCAGCTCCACATAACGCGCCATGGTCTGTTGAATCTGCTGAGTGCCGATCATTCAAACCACCTCGAACAGTGCAGCGGCCCCCATGCCACCACCGATGCACATACTCACCACCACGTAGCGCAAACCGCGGCGCTGTCCCTCGACCAACGCGTGACCGACCATCCGCGCGCCGGACATGCCAAACGGGTGCCCGATGGAAATCGCCCCGCCGTTGACGTTCAATCGCTCAGACGGAATGCCCAGGGTGTCGCGGCAGTACTGCACCTGACAGGCGAATGCCTCGTTCAATTCCCAGAGGCCAATGTGGTCCATGGTCAGACCATGACGCTTGAGCAATTTCGGAATGGCATACACAGGCCCGATGCCCATCTCGTCGGAGTTGCAGCCAGCGACCGCCATCCCGCGATAAATCCCCAGCGGTTCCAGTCCACGCTTTTCAGCGAGTTTGGCGCTCATCAGCACAGACGCCGAAGCGCCATCGGACAATTGCGAGGCATTGCCGGCCGTGATGAAGCGGCCCTTGTCACTCCACTGACCGCCCGGCCACACCGGCTCCAGTGCATTCAGGCTTTCACGCGTGGTGTCGATGCGGTTGCACTCGTCGCGCAGCAAGGTGACGGACTCGTAGCGGGTCTCGCCGCTGGTTTTGTCGACAATCACTTTGCGGCTGGTCAGCGGCGCGAGTTCACGGTCGAACAACCCGGCACTTTGCGCCAACGCCGTACGCACCTGGCTCTGGTAACTGTATTCGTCCTGTTCCTCGCGGGAAATGCCATAACGTGCAGAGACGATCTCGGCCGTTTCGATCATCGGGATATAAGCGTGCGGATCAAGTTCGATCACCGCGCCGGACTGGTTGCGATACAGGTTTTTGTGTTTGTTCTGCACCAGGGAAATCGACTCCAGGCCTCCGGCCACGGCGATGTCGATTTCGTCGCACATGATGCCTTTGGCGGCCATGGCGATACTCATCAGGCCCGACGAACATTGGCGCTCGACGGTCATTCCGGCGACGGAGGTCGGCAAGCCGCCGGCAATCGCGCACAGGCGCCCCAGGTTATAGGACTGCGTTCCCTGCTGCGCCGCCGCGCCGATGATCACGTCGTCCACTTCGCCCGGCTCGATGCCGGCTCGGCGCACGGCTTCGCGCACAACATGGCCGCCAAGTTGCGGTGCTTCGGTGTCATTGAATGCACCGCGAAAGGCTTTGCCGATCGGAGTGCGGGCGGTCGAAACGATGACGGCTTCTTTCATGTTCAATTCCTCAAGTGTTCTGCTGGCTGGCTCAAGCGGGGTAGTAACGGCTGATGGTGTCGACCACGCAGCCGGGACGCTCCTCGCCATCGATTTCGACGCTGACGCGAATGGTGGCCTGGACGCCACCCTTGACCTCCTCGACCAACGTCAACTGCGCACTGCCGCGCACCCGCGCACCGACGCGCACCACATTGGGAAAGCGCACCCGCTCACAGCCGTAATTGACGCCCATGGCAATGCCACGCACCTCGACGATTTGCGGCAAAAACAGATTGACCAGCGAGAGGCTCAGATAGCCATGGGCGATGCAGGCGCCAAAGGGTCCGCTGGCGGCCTTGAGCGGGTCGACGTGAATCCACTGGTGATCACCGGTGGCTTCGGCGAACTGGTCAATGCGTGGTTGCTCAAGCGTCAGCCAGTCACTGACCCCAAGGTCCTGGCCCACGGCGTCGAACAAGGCAAGCGGCGTGTCGAAAACTCGTGGCATGTTCAAGCCCTCTGACTGGACACCGACAACACTTCGCCGGTCATGTAGGAGCTGTAGTCACTGGCCAGGAACATCATCACGTTGGCCACTTCCCAGACCTCGGCGGCACGGCCGAACGCTTCGTTGGCGGCGAGTTGATCGAGCACCGCCTGGGGCGCGGATTTGCGCAGGAAATCGTGCAACGCAATACTCGGGCTGACCGCGTTGATGCGAATGCCGTAGTCGGCGGCCTCTACCGCTGCGCATCGGGTCAATGCCATGACGCCGGCTTTGGCGGCGGCGTAGTGCGATTGTTCTTTTTGCGCCCGCCAGCCCAGCACCGAAGCGTTGTTGACGATGACCCCGGTACGTCGCTCGATCATCTTCGGCAACATCGCGCGGGTCATGCGCATGGTGCCGGTGAGCGTCACCTCGAGAACCCGGTTCCACTCCTCGTCCGTCATCTCCACCAGCAGCCGCGAACCGCCAAGCCCGGCGTTGTTGATCAGCACATCGACGCCTTGCAAGTCACGCTCGGCGCACGCGATTAGCTCCTGCACCTGGGCTTCGTCGGCGACATTGCAAACCTGGCCGAAGACTTGTTCCAGGCCAGTGGTTTCGCGGATCTTCAACACCGCCTCGGCCAACCGGCCTTCGTGAATATCGCTGATCATCAGCGCGCGGCAACCTTCCTCGGCAGCACGCACCGCGGCGGAGAAACCGATACCGGCACCCGCCGCTGCCGTGATCAGCACCGACTTGCCGCGCAACAGGCCGTGGCCCGCAACATAGTGTGGAACAGACATGGAAAACTCCTTGGTCAGGTGCGCGGGCGCGGTTCTTTGGGCATTCCCAAAGCGCGCTCGGCGATGATGTTGCGCTGGATCTCGTTGCTGCCGCCGTAGAGGGTGTCGGCGCGACTGAACAGGTACAGCGACTGCAATCGGGTGAGTTGATACGGCGCGGCTTCGAGCAACTCGGCCTCGGCGCCGAGCACGTCCATCGCCAACTTGCCGAGGCTGGCATGCCAGGTCGACCAGAACAGCTTGTAGATGGTCGCCTCTTTGCGTAGCGAACCGTCCTGCGCCCCGGAGAGCATGCGCAGCGAGTTGTAGCGCATGATCCGCAACCCGCTCCAGGCTTCGGCCAGGCGCTGGCGCAGGACTGGATCGCACGCGGCGCCATTGGCCCGGGCGATGGCGATAATTTCGTTCAGTTCATTGTGAAACTGCATCTGCTGGCCAAGGGTCGAGACCCCACGTTCGAACCCCAGCAGTGCCATGGCAATTTTCCAGCCTTCGCCCGGCGCGCCGATGATGTTGGCGGCATCGGTGTGGGCATCGTCGAAGAACACTTCGTTAAATTCCGAGGTGCCGGTCAGTTGCTCGATGGGGCGTACGGTGATTTCCGCTTGGGCCATGGGCACCAGCAGGAAAGACAGGCCACGGTGGCCAACGCTGCCGGGTTCGGTGCGGGCGATCACAAAGCACCAGTCCGACTCATGGGCCAGCGAAGTCCAGACTTTCTGGCCGTTGATCACCCAGCTGCCGCTGGCTTCGTCCAGCACTGCGCGGGTCTTGACGTTAGCCAGGTCTGATCCGGCCCCCGGTTCGGAATAGCCCTGGCACCAGAACGTTGTACCGTTGACGATGCCCGGGAGAAACCGCTGGTGCTGGTCTGCGTTGCCGAAGGCGGCGATGGTCGGCCCGGCCAGGCCTTCGCCGATATGCCCCATGCGTCCGGGGCCACCCGCGCGGGCGTACTCCTCGTGGAAAATCACCTGCTGGTTGATCGACAAGCCTCGTCCGCCATGCTCTGGCGCCCACCCGACACAGGTCCAGCCGCCCTCGGCGAGTTTGCGTTCCCAGGCCTTACGCTCTTCGGGAAAGCTATGTTCATCGCCTGGGCCTCCGCGAAAACGCAGGGGCTCGAATTCACCGCAGAGGTTGGCACTCAACCAATCGGCCACTTCCTGACGGAAGCACTCATCCTGCTCGCTAAAACTGATTTTCATGACTGTTCTCCAAGAATTGCCACGGCAATCCGCTCGCGGTGCCAGGCAGGTAACCCGAGAAAGCTTTCGCTGGCACGGGCGCGCTTGAAGTAGAGGTGCGGGTCGTATTCCCAAGTAAAACCGACGCCGCCGTGCAACTGGATCGACTCGGACGCGCAGTGGAAATAGGTTTCAGAGCACTGCGCCTTGGCCAGCGCCGCCGCCAGCGGCAACTCGGCGGCCACCCGCGAGTCGCCCTGTGGATCGAGGACTTCCTGAGCCACGCAGGCCGCGTAATAACTGGCTGATCGTGCGCATTCGACCTGCAGCATCATGTCGGCGGCACGGTGTTTGAGCGCCTGAAAACTGGCGATCGCACGCCCGAATTGTTGGCGTTCCTGCATGTAGGCGATGCTCAGGTCGAGCACTTGCTGCGCGCCGCCGGTCTGTTCGGCGGCCAGGCCAATGCAGGCCAATTGCAGGACTCGCTCCAGGTAAGGCCAACCCGCGCCGAACTGACCCAGCAGGCAGTTAGCGCCGAGGGAGACGCCTTTGAGTTGAAGACGCGCCTGACGACGGGTCTGGTCCATCGTGGGCACCCTCTGCCGCTCGATCCCGGCACGGTTCGCGTCCACGGCGAACAGGCTGATACCTGCTTGACCGGTCGATCCGGGAGTCCGTGCGGCAATGATCAAGAGATCGGCGCTGTGCCCGTCGAGGACATGCTTGAGGATTCCGTCGAGCACGAACCCTTCGCCCTCGGGCACCGCCGTCACCTGAACATCCTCGGCCGTCCAGCCATTGGCGCTGCTGAAGGCCAGCGTCGCCGTGAGGCTGCCATCAGCGATCAATGGCAGCCAGCGCCGCTTTTGCTCATCGTTGGCGGCCAGCAACAATGCCGGCGTGGCCATGCAGGCGGTGGCAAAAAACGGCGAGCACAGTAAGCTGCGACCCATCTGTTCCAGTAAAATCACTAGCTCGACAAAGCCCAGACCAAGCCCACCGTATGCTTCGGGAATATGAATCGCCGGCCAGTACATTTCGCGGCACAGACGTTGCCACAGTGCCTCGTCGAAACCTCGCTCACTGACCATCGCCGCCCGTACGGCGGCAGAATCCGACACGGCGGCGAGAAAGCCTTCGGCCGATGTACGGATCATTTCCTGTTCGTCGCTGAATGCAAACTCCATCGCGGCGCCTTCTGCTCGTTTGGCGGGGCACGCATGCAGCGACACCCCTCTGGCCTTCGAGTTTGGTGCCAGCCGGACGCGACAGAATCGTTAGCCCTGCCTAGTCCGAACGGGCGATGCCGCAGAGAATGAAACGCTGCACGGCAGGAATGCTCGACTAACCTCCCATTACGAGGTCTTATTGGCCGAGAACATCAAAACCAACCGCTAGCGAGGTTCCAGACACTGTGAGCACTGAGCAAGAGACGACCTTTGACGAGCCGCGACTCAACAGCACGGAAATCCGCATTCTGGGTTCGTTGATCGAGAAACAGGCCACCAGCCCGGAAACCTATCCGCTGACCCTCAATGCGTTGGTGATTGCCTGCAACCAGAAAACCAGCCGTGAACCGGTGATGAACCTTACCCAGGGTCAGGTTGGCCAGAGCCTGCGCGCCCTCGAAGGTCGCGGTTTCACCAGACTGGTGATGGGCAGCCGGGCGGATCGCTGGGAACATAAGGTCGACAAGGCACTGGAACTGGTGCCGGCGCAGGTGATTCTGACGGGGTTGCTGTTTTTGCGTGGTCCGCAGACGGTCAATGAACTGCTGACCCGCAGCGGGCGCATGCATGAGTTTGAAGATGCCGAACAAGTCGTGCATCAGCTGGAACGGTTGATCGCGCGAGGTCTGGCACTGCTGATTCCACGCCAGGCGGGTCAGCGTGAAGACCGGTATATGCATGCGTTGGGGGATCCGGCGGATATTGAAGTGATCCTCGCGGCACGGCAGAACCCGGTGGAACGCAGTGGCGGTGTGTCGGCTGAGCGCATCGAAGAGCTGGAAGCGCGAATTGCAGCGCTGGAAGAACGCCTGGCACGCCTCGAATAACTAAGCCACACATCGTCCAATGTGGGAGCGGGCTTGCTCGCGAAGGCGGCGTAACGGTCACCTGAGATGGTGAATGTCATGCCCCCTTCGCGAGCAAGCCCGCTCCCACATTTTACTTTCGGTGAGGCTACTCGCCGTCCCAGTAATCCACACCGTCGCCCGGCCGGGCGATGGCGACGAAGCCCGAGACATTGCCCTGCGCATCGACCTTGAAGTCGTCCATCACCGCGTACTTGCCGGAATCCGGGTATTCGCAGATCTCCGGCGATTGCTGGGTGCTGACCGCCAGGTAGCGTAATTCGCCGTGGCTGGTGTTGATGATCTGGTGCGCCGCCTCAGGACCGCCCGGCGGGCAGGCAATCACGTCGCCCGCACGAATGGGAAAACGCTCGGCACCGAGACGAACCTCCCCTCCCCCGGCCACGACGTAAAACATCTCCTCGTTAACCCGATGACTATGAAACGGGCTGCCGCGCATGCCCGGCTCCAGTACGTACAAGCGATAACCCAGCTTTTTCGCCCCCAATTGCTGACCGACACGCGCTATCCGCTGTTGATAGCGTCCAGCCGTGTCGCCGGTGGGCGCCAGGGCCTCGGGTAGCGGTTCAAGTTTGACCTGGTGCAGATTGAGGATCGCGGGATGCATGGAAACCTCCAGAGGGTACAAAACGCAAAAGATCGCAGCCTGCGGCAGCTCCTGTAGGAGCTGCCGCAGGCTGCGATCTTTTGATCTTTCAGCTACGGGCAAATTCCACCGCTTTATGAAACTGCTCATCCGTCGGCCGCACGCCGGTATAAAGCACAAACTGCTCCAGCGCCTGAATCGCGATCACTTCCAGCCCGGTGATCACCCGTTTGCCTTCGGCACGGCCTCGCATGATCAACGGCGTTTCCGAGGGGATCGCCACCACATCGAAGACAATCTCGGCAGCTGCAATGGCTTGACCATCGAACGCCAGTTGATCGGCTTCCGGGCCGCCGGTCATACCGATCGGTGTGACGTTGATCAACAATTGCGGCCGCTGGCTGCCCAGTTCCGCCTGCCATTGATAGCCCAACGATTCGGCCAGCGCCCGACCCGCCTGTTCATTGCGGGCGACGATCAGGCCATTTTTGTAGCCACCGTCGCGCAGGGCACTGGCCACGGCCTTGGCCATGCCGCCGCTGCCACGCAAGGCGAAGGTCGAGCTCTTCGGCACTTCGTGGGTTTTGAGCAATTGCTCGATGGCAATGTAATCGGTGTTGTAAGCCTTGAGGTGCCCGTCGGTATTGACGATGGTGTTGATCGATTGAATGGCCGCGGCAGACGCGTCCAGTTCATCGACCAGCGCAATGCAGGCTTCCTTGAATGGCATCGAGACGCCGCAGCCACGAACTCCCAGGGCACGAATACCGCCGACTGCTCCGGTCAGGTCCTGGCTACTGAAGGCTTTATAGTAAAAATTCAGGCCCAGCTGTTCATACAGATGATTGTGAAAGCGCAGGCCAAAGTTCCCCGGGCGTCCCGACAGGGACATGCACAACTGGGTGTCTTTGTTGGGGTTCATCTGCATGTGGATCTCCTTCATAAGCACTTTCAGATGGACGGGATTAGCCAATCCATCGGGTTCTGATCGATCATAGAGGCCTGTCTACGCGGGTTTTCGCGGGACCGTAAGGATGCCGGTACAGACCTTACACAAAATTTACCTAACGGCCGTGCTGATTTTCAAAAAAGCGCTGTCTTAGATGTATCCCCGCGACAATCCTTGGGTCTATTGCAGACGCAAGCGCCGGGTCGAAGAACCGAGGAATTATCATGATCCGTAAAATCCCCACAGTAGCTTTGCTGATCGGCGCCCTCGCTATCGCAGGGCAGGCGCAAGCCCATGGCGGTGGTGGCAACAGTTGGGAAGGTCCAGCGGTGTTTGGCGCGATCGTCGGTACTGCAATTGTCGGTTCGGCCCTGATCAACAGCAACCGGCCGGTCTACGTACAGCAACCGGTATACGCGCAGCCACAACCGGTATACGCGCAACCACAACCGGTTTACGTGCAACAACCGCCACCGGTTTATTACCAGCCGGCCCCGGTCTATGTGCAACAACCGGTCTACGTCGGCCCACCACCGGTTTATTACGGTCCGCCACGTGGTTACTACGGCCGCGGTTACTACGGCCCTCCCCACGGGTATGGCCACTGGTAACGGTGTCATCAAGCCCCGCCTCGACAGCGGGGCTTTTTTGTGACCGTCCGTCGGTGCAAGTCTGGATAAATCGCGTCAAGGTCGCTGTCGGGACAGTGGCGCTGGTTCAACTTGGCAAGATTGACTCAGCCCCCCCGCCCATGCGAGGAAAACGGTCATATTTTCGTCATACCAGGTCCGCAAGCTTGGATCTGTCCGCCAACAACAGGTTGATAAAAACAAGGACGACCTCATGCCAACACAAAACCCGCACCGCAATGTCGACTTGTGCACTTCCAGCAAGGTGTACAACGCACTGACCGAACTCAAGCACCTGGAAGGCCATCGCAGTGCCAAGTTTCTCTCGCTGCTGGCCGAGAACCTTGTACGCAAAGGCCTGCTCAACGAGCACGAAGTCATTCATATGCTGGATTTGACCGTCGACTGACCGATAGACAGTTGATTGGCTTCACCGCCATCAATGACCACTATCGAAAGTGTTGATTGTCCGAAAAATCGCCAGGTCCGTAAGGTAGCTCCATAGATTGATGGAGGTACTTATGTCTCAGGTTCAGATTATGTCCGTTATCGGCAGCGCCGTTCCCGCCCCACTGCGAGCGCTGGGATTGCTCGCCTGTTGGTACCTGATGCAGGACGGCGAACCCATCAGCGGTCCGCTTACATCATTGCCGGCCGCCCAGGCACTTTCGCAAACAATAGGCAGCGGAAAACTCAGTGCCTAAGGCAGCTGAACCCGCGGTTTGGTTTCGATGAAAATGGCCCAGCTCGACATGAACAGCGCCGCGATCAACGGTCCGATGACAAAGCCATTGAGGCCGAAGATCGCCAGACCACCCAGGGTTGAGATGAGGATCAGGTAGTCCGGCATCTTCGTATCCTTGCCCACCAGGATCGGTCGCAGCACGTTGTCCACCAGGCCGATGACGAACACCCCGAACAACCCCAGCACCACGCCCTGCCAGATGGCCCCGCTGAGCAGGAAAAACGCCGCCACCGGTGCCCAGACAATCCCCGCCCCCACCGCTGGCAACAGCGACAGAAACGCCATCAGTACTGCCCAGAGCAGCGCGCTCGGAATATCCAGAAACCAGAAAATCAAACCACCCAACGCGCCCTGCGTGATCGCCACCACCAGGTTGCCCTTCACCGTCGCCCGCACCACGTGATTGAACTTGAGTTGCAAACGGCGTTTCTGGTGCTCCTGCAATGGCACGGCAGAGCGTACTTTGCGTGCAAGCTCGGCGCCGTCCCGCAGAAAGAAGAACAACAGGTAGAGCATGATGAAAAAGCTCACCACAAAATCAAACGTGCCTTGGCCAAAACTGAACGCCTGCGTGGCAACGAACTCGTTGCCCGTCACCGCACTCTTGATGATTTTTTCCCGCAGCCCGTTCAACTCGCCCATGCCCAGCCTGTCGAGCAAATGCTGAAAGTACGGTGGCAAGCTGTGTTTGAACAGCGTCACATACCCCGCGATGTCCAGCTCGCCGCTTTCGATGTTCTTGTAAAGCGTTGTCCCTTCTTGAAGCAGCAGGGTACTGAGGATGATCACCGGCAGGATCGCAATCAACAGGCAGATGCTCAGGGTGAGCAACGATGTCAGGTTGCGCGGCCAGCCGAACTTCAGTTGCAGTCGACGCTGCAGGGGCGCAAAAAGTATGCCGAGGATCACCGCCCAGAACACTGCGCCGTAGAACGGCAGCAAAATCCAGATAAACGCGGCGGTCACCAGCCCCAGCAAGATCACCAGCGATTTGTCTTGTAGCGTCGTGTCTTTCATGTCCGATCCATGTCAGTCCGCAGGGGCGCCTGCTCTTGTATTGAAGAGCCGTCCTGATGCTTAGTCCGCCACGGTTCGCACGAGTGCCATCCGTTTGTTCATCAAGCATAGATCCAGATCAATGAATACCGAGGGCAAGCCGCTTACCCTTGGCGGCTTTTGCGATCGACGCCGCCATGACCCTTGTCTCCCCCGAACTATTGGCCCCCGCCGGCACCCTGAAAAACATGCGTTATGCCTTCGCCTACGGCGCCGATGCGGTCTACGCCGGACAGCCGCGTTACAGCCTGCGCGTGCGCAACAACGAATTCGATCATGCCCACCTCGCCCTCGGCATTCGCGAGGCACAGGCCCAGGGCAAGCGTTTCTACGTGGTGGTGAACATCGCCCCGCACAACGCCAAACTCAAGACGTTCCTCAAGGACCTGGCACCCGTCATCGCCATGGCGCCGGACGCGTTGATCATGTCCGACCCGGGCCTGATCATGCTGGTGCGCCGGCACTACCCGCAGATGGCCATCCATCTTTCGGTGCAAGCCAACACGGTGAACTGGGCGAGTGTCGAGTTCTGGCAACAACAGGGCTTGAGCCAGATCATCTTGTCGCGGGAACTGTCCCTGGAAGAAATCGCTGAAATTCGCCAGGAAGTGCCGGCGATGGAGCTGGAGGTGTTCGTGCACGGAGCATTGTGCATGGCCTATTCCGGCCGCTGCCTGCTGTCGGGCTACATGAACAAGCGCGATGCGAATCAAGGCAGCTGCACCAACGCCTGTCGCTGGAAATACTCGGCGCAGCAGGCCACGGAAAATCAGCTCGGCGAAATCGTTCAGACCTTCCAGCCCGAACCCACATTAGGCATCGGCGCCCCGACCAATCAGGTGTTCCTGTTGCAGGAAGCCAATCGACCTGACGAACTGATGCCAGCCTTCGAAGATGAACACGGCACGTACATCATGAACGCCAAGGACCTGCGCGCCGTGCAGCATGTCGAGCGTCTGACGCAGATGGGCGTGCATTCATTGAAAATCGAGGGCCGGACCAAATCGCACTTCTACTGTGCGCGGACCACTCAGGTCTATCGCCGGGCCATCGATGATGCAGTGGCTGGTAGGACGTTTGACCGCAGCCTGATGACGGACCTGGAATCTCTCGCCAAGCGTGGCTACACCGAAGGCTTCCTGCGTCGGCATGTGCATGACGAATACCAGAACTACCAGCACGGCAGCTCGGTGTCGGAGCGACAGCAGTTTGTCGGTGAATTGACTGGCGAGCGGCGTGACCGGCTGGCGGAAGTCAAAGTCAAGAATCGTTTTGGCCTGGGCGACCACATGGAATTGATGACACCCAAGGGTAATTTCCACTTTGATTTGCATCAGCTGCAAAACGCCAAAGGTGAGTCGATTGAAGTGGCGCCGGGGGATGGCCACACGGTGTATGTGCCGATTCCGGATGCAGTGGAGTTGAGTTTTGGGTTGTTGATGCGGGATGTGAGCGTGACGTAATCATCAAGAATACACATACCCCATGTGGGAGCGGGCTTCCCGCGAGGAGGCCTTCACATTCAACCTCTATGCCGGCTGATACACCGCCATCGCGGGCAAGCCCGCTCCCACAGGGGTTATGCGCGTTACGTGAACTCTTCGCGCAACATCGCCACAAAAGCCTCTCGCGCCGGGTGAACCCCGGCGTTTTCATGCCAGTAAAACAGGTTGTCGATGGCCGTCAGCTCAGGGAATTCATAGCCGGCGCAACCGGCGCCTTTGGCGTACTGATCGAACACCCCTTTAGGCACCAGTGCCACACCCGCCCCGGCGCTGACGCAACCGACAATCGCGCCGTAACTGGCGAGGCTGACAATCGGCAACGCCTGCCCTTGCCGCAGCAACCAATGCTCCAGTGCCGCCCGGTAAGGGCAACCCTGGGGCCACATGAAAACGGTCTTGTCCTGCAAATCCGCAACGTCACGTATCGGCCCCAGCGACGTCGAGGCAATCAGCAACAGCTCTTCGCGGTACATCGGCGTGCGCTTGAGGTGTGAGCGCTCGACATCCACGGCGACGATCGCGCCGTCGAGCCGGTGCTTCAGCGTGTCATCGAGCAATTGCCCCCAGGTGCCGGTGGTGAGCTCCAGCGCAACGGCCGGGTAACGCTTGTGGAACTTGGCCAGCAAACGCGGTAAGCGACCGGTAGCCGAGGACTCGATGGCGCCAATGCGCAAGGGTCCGGACGGCTCCGCCGATGGATCCACCGCGCGTTTGGCTTCTGCTGTCAGCGCGAGAATCTTTGAGGCGTAGGCCAGAAAGGTCTGTCCCGAGGGACTGATTCGCAGCCCTCGGCCCTCGCGCAGAAACAGCGCGACACCCAGCTCCGCCTCCAGCGATTTGATCCGGGCCGTAATGTTCGACGGCACGCAATGCAACAACTCGGCGGCACGGGCGATGCTGCCGAGATCGGCGACGGTCTTGAACATGCGAATCTGAGCCAGTTCCATACATCACCTAAAGTGAACAATTGCCACAGTATAAGTCAGTTGTGGCGAACGGTTCGGCTTCCGATACTCGGTGCATACGCCCACAGGTGCCCGACCATGCAATCACTCACAACCGCCTCCCCCTCTGCCGCAAAAATCACCCTGGCGATGGCGTTCGTCGTCGCCTGCTGGGGGTATTCTCCAACCGGTATCCACATCGGTTTGCAGGCCTACGACCCTGTTCACCTGGCGCTGTTGCGGTTTCTCGTAGCGTCGGCATTCATGGCCGTGGTCGCGGTGTTCAGAGGCATCCAACTGCCGAATGTTCGTGACTTGCCGTTGATATTCGCCCTCGGCTTCTTTGCGGTCAGCCTGCATCACGTCTCGATCAATTTCGGCCAACAAGGTGTCAGTGCGGGAGCGTCCAGTGTGTTGGCGCAATCGACGCCCTTGTTCAGCACGCTGCTGGCGCGATTCGTGTTCAAGGAGCGAGTGAGCGTCTGGCGCTGGGGCTGTATTTTTCTGGGATTGATCGGCGTGGTGATTGTGGTAGCAGGCGATCATGGGCTGGGCAGCATCGACGCCCACGGCCTGCTGATCCTGTTGGCTGCGGTGTCCTGGAGTGTCTACTTTGCCTTGCAAAAGCATCACACCGGGCGCTACGACGGGCTGACACTGGTGTGTTACACGGTGTGGGCCGGGACGGCGCTGCTGCTGATCTTTCTTCCCGGCCTGGTGGATCGGGTCGTCAGGGCGCCGGCTCCTGTGCAGCTCGCCGTGATCGGGCTGGGGGTATTTCCAAGCGCACTGGCGTATCTCGCCTGGGCGTATGTGCTGGCTCATGTGGATTTGAGTCGGGCCGCGATGACGCTGTATCTGGTGCCGCCGACGGCCATGGCGATTGCGTCTTTTGCACTGGGCGAGCGGCCAACGTTGATGATCGTTGTGGGTGCGCTGGTGGTGTTGGTGAGTGTGCTGGCGTTGAATCTGGAGCGGCGGGTGGTGGCGATTCGGGTGGTCGGTGCCTGATGAGTAGTTTGTGGTGATACTTCAGACGCCTTCGCGAGCAAGCCCGCTCCCACTCTGATCGCACTAACACCGAAGATCCAATGTGGGAGCGGGCTTGCTCGCGAAGAACGATGACCCGATAAACCTGCCGTGCACAAAAAACCCGGCACACTGGCCGGGTTCTGTTTATCGCCTGTCATCGGATAGCGGGGTTGGCTCATCCGCCGGAGGCACGTCTTCTTTCGCCGCCGGGTCCATCCAGTCTTCAGGTTGATCAGGCTCCGCCTCGGCCGGATCTCGCGAAGGGTCCATGCCAGGTGGAGCATCGTTATCCATTGAGTTAGCCATGACGCACCTCACTGATGAGGTCCAGTAAATCTGGGCCGTACACGTTGGAAGCAGGCGTGCTTATAGCGTGCTATTGAACAGACATACGGTCGTCAGGCACCCGCCGAAAACCGGTCGCGGCTATTCGTCAGGTGCAGCCACATCGCTGCCCTCGCGGCATCCGGATCTTGCCGCTTGATGGCGTTGAGAATCGCCTCGTGTTCGAGATTCGCCAGCTGTCCGAGCTTGCTCAAATCCGCCGCCCCGCGTTCGGCAGCATTGACGCGGGTCCGGGGAATCATGGCGCTGCCCAGGTGCTGCATGATTTCGGTGAAGCAGACGTTGCCGGTGGCTTCCGCGATCAGCAGATGAAAACGCTTGTCGGCTTCGACGCAGCTATCGTTGTTGGCGAGCAGGCTTTGATAGTCGTCCAGCGCTTCGCGCATCAGCGCCAATTGATGATCAGTACGCCGGATGGCAGCCAGCGCTGCGGCCTGGGTTTCGAGGCCCATGCGCAACTCCAGAATGCTGCGCACCCCCAGTGCCGTATCGACATTCAGTCGCAGCCCCTGCTCCGGTGCACGCTCCAGCACAAAGGTGCCAATGCCGTGGCGGGTTTCCACCAGCCCGGACGCCTGCAATTTCGAGATGGCCTCGCGCACCACGGTGCGACTGACCCCGTGCTCCTGAACAATCGTGTTCTCCGACGGCAGCTTGTCGCCCGGCAACATCTGGCCGAGCAGGATGCTCTGGGTCAGTTTGGCGACCAGGTCATGGGCCAGGTTGTGAGTGCGCTTGCGAGCAGGCGCGTCGAGGTCTTCTTGCATGGCGATCATCCGAAAGCAGGGCTAACGGAATCGTAGCACTGCGATCGACTGGAATCCCAAGAAAACCTCACTCAACTTGTATGACAACACTCAACATCCAGGACGCCAGCCACCGTAACGCAGGCCGAACCCCACCACAAAAACAAGAAAAACTCTTGAGCAAGCGCCATTTTGTTGAATAACAGTGCTTGCAGGACGAAAAAACCTAGTTGTATGATGTCTATCAACACGCACCACCCGGTTACACCCCGCATAAAAATAATCAGTGGGAGATAACGCAGTGAATACATCCATATCCGGGATGAACGACGGCACCGATTCGGTCTTGCAGTCAGCCATCGCAAAAGTGAAACGGCACGTCCTGCCGCTGTTCGTGATCATGTTCATCGTCAATTACATTGACCGAGTGAATATCGGCTTCGTCCGCGCCCACATGGAACATGACTTGGGAATAGGCGCTGCCGCCTATGGCCTCGGTGCCGGTCTGTTCTTCATCGGTTACGCGCTATTCGAAGTCCCCTCCAACATCCTCCTGCAAAAAGTCGGCGCACGAATCTGGCTGACTCGCATCATGTTGACCTGGGGCCTGGTGGCCGCCGGCATGGCCTTCATCCAGAACGAAACCCACTTCTACATCCTGCGATTCCTGCTGGGCGTGGCCGAAGCCGGGTTCTTTCCCGGCGTGATTTATTACTTCACTCGCTGGTTACCCGGAGTAGAACGCGGCAAGGCGATTGCGATCTTCCTCAGCGGCTCGGCCATTGCTTCGCTGATCTCCGGCCCGCTGTCCGGGTTGCTGTTGCAAATCAGTGGATTCGGCCTGCACGGCTGGCAATGGATGTACTTCATAGAAGGCATGTTCTCCGTGAGCCTGTGCGTGTTCGTCTGGTTCTGGCTGGACTCCAAACCCCACGACGCCAAATGGCTGAGCCGCAACGAGCAGGACGCACTGGTCAAAGCCATCGATGACGAACAACTGGCCCGCGAAGCCGCGACGCCGATCAAGCCGTCACTGGGCAAGCTGCTCAAGGATCGTCAGATCATCCTGTTCTGCCTGATCTACTTCTTCATCCAGCTGACCATCTACGCCGCAACCTTCTGGCTGCCGAGCATCATCAAGAAGATGGGCGACCTCAGCGACATTCAGGTCGGGCTGTTCAACTCGATCCCGTGGCTGCTGTCGATCGTCGGCATGTACGCCTTCGCTTCGCTGTCGGCCAAATGGAAACACCAGCAAGCCTGGGTCGCTGTCGCCCTGCTGATCGCGGCGGCAGGGATGTTCATGTCCACCACCGGCGGGCCGATCTTCGCCTTCGTTGCAATCTGCTTCGCAGCGCTGGGTTTCAAATCGGCATCGTCGCTGTTCTGGCCGATCCCCCAGGCTTATCTGGATGCACGCATCGCCGCTGGCGTCATCGCGCTGATCAACTCGGTGGGCAACCTCGGTGGCTTCGTGGCGCCAACCACGTTTGGCCTGCTGGAAGAACACACCGGTTCAATCCAGGGTGGGCTGTATGGCCTGGCTGTCACCTCGATCATCGCCGCGATCATCGTCTTCGCCGCACGCAACAAACCGAAACCCGCACCGGCCGCAGCGCTGGGCAAACCAACGCCCAACCACGCCTGACTCCAACAAGAGCATGGTTTTTAAGGACAGGAAAATGAACGCACAAGACACTGCAAAAGCCCCGATCATCACTAGCATGCACGTGGTTCCCGTGGCGGGTCACGATGGCATGCTGCTCAATCTGAGCGGTGCCCACGGTCCGTTTTTTACCCGCAACATCGTGATCCTCAAGGACAACGCGGGCCACACCGGCGTCGGCGAAGTACCCGGTGGCGAGCGCATTCGCCAGACCCTGGAAGATGCGCGCAGCCTGGTGGTCGGCAGCCCGATCGGCACCTATCAGAAGATCCTCAATCAAGTGCGCCAGACCTTCGCCGACCGTGATGCTGGCGGCCGCGGTTTGCAGACCTTCGACCTGCGCATCACCATCCACGCTGTCACCGGCCTTGAAGCCGCGTTGCTCGACCTGCTCGGTCAGCATCTGGACGTGCCGGTCGCCGCCCTGCTCGGCGAAGGCCAGCAACGCGATGAAGTGAAGATGCTCGGCTATCTGTTTTATGTCGGTGATCGCAAAGCAACCGATCTGGCTTATCGCAGCGAGCCGGACGCCGACAACGACTGGTTCCGCGTGCGCCATGAAAAAGCCATGACCGCCGACGCTGTTGTGCGCCTTGCCGAAGCCGCGCACGCTCGTTATGGTTTCAAGGACTTCAAACTCAAGGGTGGCGTGCTGAGTGGCGATGAAGAAATCCAGGCGGTGACCGCCCTGTCCGAACGCTTCCCGGACGCGCGCATCACCCTGGATCCGAATGGCGCGTGGTCGCTGAAAGAAGCGATTCGTTTGTGCCGGGATCAGCATCATGTGCTGGCCTACGCCGAAGACCCGTGCGGTGCGGAAAACGGTTACTCGGGCCGGGAAGTCATGGCTGAATTTCGCCGCGCCACGGGCCTGAAAACCGCCACCAACATGATCGCCACCGACTGGCGGGAAATGGGCCACGCGATTCAGTTGCAATCGGTGGACATCCCTTTGGCGGACCCGCATTTCTGGACCCTGCAGGGATCGGTTCGAGTCGCCCAGATGTGCCATGAATGGGGCCTGACCTGGGGCTCGCATTCCAACAACCACTTCGATATCTCCCTGGCGATGTTCACCCACGTCGCGGCGGCCGCGCCGGGTGAAATCACCGCCATCGACACGCACTGGATCTGGCAGGACGGCCAGCGCCTGACCAAGGCCCCGCTGCAAATCGTCGATGGCTGCGTGCAAGTGCCGAAAAAACCTGGGCTGGGTGTGGATCTGGATATGGATCAGTTGGCCAAGGCCCATGAACTGTACAAAGGCATGGGATTGGGCGCGCGGGATGACAGTGTGGCGATGCAGTTTTTGATCCCGGGGTGGACGTTCGATAACAAGCGGCCGTGTCTGGTGCGCTAATCAGCCGGAACACCGTAAACCTTGTATGTGGACCGGGAGTGTAGGAGCGAGCTTGCTCGCGATGGACTTGAGAGCAACGCGTTTATTCAGGAAGAACGCATTATCGTTAACGTCCTTCGTCGGAACGCCGCCCGGAGCAAGCTCGCTCCTACACTCCCGGTCCGCATACAAGCGAGCCGGCTCGTTCCCACAGAGATGGCATTCGTTAATTCATTTGTGCCGCACACAGCAACCAGCCCTTGAACGCCGCCATGGACGACGTTTCGGGCCGCGACTGCAAGCGGGTCAGCCAGTAGCTGCCGGTAGTGATGCCGATGGCGAAGGGTTGCTCAATTGCACCCGCCGCCAATTGCCGGGCAAACATCAGCGGTGGTGCCAATGCCACGCCAGCGCCTTGCAGCGCCGCCTCCATCATCGCCAGCGAAGAATCGAAGACGATGCTCCGGGGCGGTGCGGCATGGGCAGGAAGGCCGGTCGCCTGAAACCATTCGGGCCATTCGTCCGTGCGATAGGAGCGCAGCAGCGTTTGCTGCAAAAGGTCGGCGGGTGCTTGCAGTTGCCGGGCAATCTCGGGAACGCACATCACCGACAATGGCGCCTCGATCAACCGCACCGCCTCAATCCCGTGCCACGCCCCCGCACCAAACCGAATGGCGTAATCCAGCCCTTCAGCCGCCACGTCCACCCGGTTGTTGTTGGTAGACAGGCGCAAATCTATGAGCGGATGTTTCGCCTGGAAGTCTGCCAATCGCGGTAACAACCAGCCCACCGCGAACGTCCCGACCGCGCCCACCGTCAGCACTTCGCGAAAGTGCCCGCCTTCGAAACGCTCCAGGGTTTCGGCGATTCGGTCGAAGGACTCGCGCAACACCGGCAATAGGGTCTGCCCTTCACTGGTCATCATCAACCCGCGGGGCAAGCGTTTGAACAGTGCTACGTTGAGCTGGGCTTCAAGACTTTTGACCTGATGGCTCACTGCCGCCTGCGTGACGCACAACTCCACCGCCGCCCGTGTGAAACTCAAATGTCGTGCAGAGGCCTCGAAGGCGCGCAGTGCATTGAGCGGTAATTGAGGCCGGATCATGCTCACTCCCAAATTTTTCTAATAGCTCATCCGAAATATCGTCGTTTGTCGATGGCCGACAGAGTGAATAGATTTGGCACGCCTATCGGCGCCCGATTTAAAAACCGCTCGGAGTGTAGCGGGTTAAACCAACAAACCTCATGGACAGCGGCTCAATCATGCACAACTTCAAACTCAACAAGGTCTTATCCTACAGCGCTTTCGGACTCTTCCTTGGCGCAGGTTACGGCGTGGCCGGGAATCAGACTGACGAACAGGTCGAAGCGGCTGTTAAGGCTGCCGTTGTACCGGTCATGCAGCAACAGCACATTCCAGGCATCGCAGTCGCGATCACCCTCAACGGCAGACAGCATTACTTTAACTACGGCGTGGCCTCGAAGCAAAACGGCAAAGCCGTCACCGAAGACACCCTTTTCGAGATCGGTTCGGTGAGCAAGACCTTCACCGCCACCCTCGCCGCCTACGCCCAGGCCAGCGGCAAACTGACCCTGTCCGACAAGGCCAGTCAGGTCCTGCCGGCCTTGCGTGGCAGCGCGTTCGATCACATCAGCGTGCTGCAACTGGGCACCTACACCGCCGGTGGCCTGCCACTTCAATTCCCTGACGAGGCGGATCATCAGGACAAGATGCTCGGCTATTTCAAACAGTGGACACCGACCTACGCCGCTGGCACCCATCGCCAATATTCGAACCCCAGCATTGGGCTGTTCGGTTATCTGGCCGCCAACAGCATGGGCGCTCCCTTCGATGACCTGATGGAAAAAACCTTGCTGCCAAAACTCGGGTTGAAGCACACCTACCTCAAAGTACCGCAAGATCAGCTGGGGATTTACGCTCAGGGTTACAACAAGGATGACAAGCCGGTGCGGGTGGGTCCGGGTGCGCTGGATTCGGAAGCGTATGGCGTGAAAACCAGCGCGGCGGATCTGCTTCGTTACGTTGAAGCGAACATGAAACCGACGGCACTGGAGCAGCCGTTGCAACAGGCAATCGCCACGACGCACACCGGCTACTACAAAGTCGGCGACATGACTCAAGGACTAGGCTGGGAGTTCTACAACTACCCGGTCACTCTCGATCAATTGCTGGCGGGCAACTCGTCGCAGATGACCATGGAAGCGCATGAAGTGCAGTGGCTGAACCCGCCGCAGCCTCAACCGGAAAACGTGCTGTTCAACAAAACCGGCTCCACGGGTGGCTTCGGGGCTTATGTCGCGTACGTGCCATCGAAAGACATCGGAATCGTGATCCTGGCCAACAAAAACTACCCGAACCCGGAACGGGTCAAAATCGCCCATGCGATATTGAGCGAATTGACCCAGTAACTTAGCGGACTTTCTTGTAGGAGCGAGCTTGCTCGCGAAAAACCCGAGAACGCCGTGGGGTGTCCGGTTGCACGCGTTATCGTTGACGACCATCGCGAGCAAGCTTGCTCCTACAGGGTTCGGCGGGGACAACAAAATGGGCGACCTCTTGAGGTCGCCCATTTTCGTTACTGCACCTGCAATCGTCGCCCGATCACATCCATCAAATACAACCATCGCGCATTGGAATCGCCAACACCCGCGCGAAGTCTTGCAACAGCAACGCATAACGACTGATTCCTTCGCCTACGAGCCCGACAGACCGGTTCAGCAACCGCATCTTCCTCAAGCTCAAACCCTGAGCAAAGGCGCCAACGCGGCAGTCGCCAGCCCCGCCGCCAGTGCGGCGCTTATCAGCGCCCAGATGAGCGCCACCACCGGGCATTTCGGCGAACTGCGCTCGGGCAAGGATCAGGGCGGCCTATGGACACGTGGCTACGGCACCGAACAACACCTGAACACGGGTGCCAGCCGGGCTTTCCACCAGCAAGTCGAAGGCATGGAACTCGGCGCGGATAAAGCCCTGCCCTTCGCTAGCGGCACGCTGTATGTGGGAGGTTTGATCGGCCAGGGCCAAGGGCGGCAGCAATTCGGTGAGGCCAGCAAAGGCACCCTCGACAGCACCACGCTCGGCGGTTATGCCAGTTACCTGGACAACAGCGGGTTGTACATCGATGGCGCGTTGAAATACAGCCGGTTGGACAATGAAATCGACATCACCAGCAACCTGGGCGACAAGGTCAAGGCGCGGCACAAAAACCACGCCGTGAGCACTGACGTTCAAGTCGGCAAGCACATCGATCTGGGACGCGGCTGGTTTGTCGAGCCTCAGGCGGGGTTGCAAATGACGCGCATCAGTCGTGGGCACTACACGGCCAGCAATGGCCTGGAGGTCGAGCAAGACGCGATGAACTCGGTTCAAAGTCGTGTCGGTGGAATGTTCGGACGCCATCTGGAACTGGGCAACGGCCTCGCCGTAAAGCCCTACGCCAAATCAGCGTGGATCACCGAACATGCCGGCGACAGCACGGTGGCGGTCAACGGAACAAAACTGGACAGCCGGCTGCCGGGTTCACGGGTCGAGGTGGGTGGCGGGGTCCAGGTGACGGCGGCTGACAAGCACAACTTCTTCGTCGAAGGGGGCTACACCAAAGGCAGCGACATTGAGCAGCCCTGGGCGGTGACGGTCGGGTATGGCTACAACTGGTAATTCCAGGGTGGCACAAAACCTGTAGGAGCGAGCTTGCTCGCGATGGACTCAAGCGCGGCGCGTTTACTCTGGAAGAACGCGTTATCGTTCACGTCCATCGCGAGCAAGCTCGCTCCTACAGGGGTGTAGTGGTGTTCAATCATCCGGCATTTCTGGTGGCTTGGCGGGTTTGCCCGGTTTGCCGTTTTTTGTACCCTTGGCACCCTTGACCGGTGCAGCTTCAGCGGTAGGTGGTGGTGGTGGCACCACGGCTTCTTTCTCGGTGGCCGGCAACTGGTCGATCGCGGCGAAAATCGCCTTCAGATCAACCGCATCCGATTGTTCGAGTTTCTTTTCGCCGTCCTTGCCAACCAGAATGACCTTGGTCTTTGCCCCTGCTCCCAACTTGAGCGCACGGATCAATGCCGCCGTGTCTTGGGGTCCCAGGTCTTTGCCTTCGCGCTGCCCCATCAAGTTGAGGACCGTATACAGGACCATATTTCGCTCGGTGAACCCCTGCTTGTTCGCCGGCTCCTCCAGCGATTTTTTCAGGTTGAGCCACGTCGGGTCGACAGTGCTGGGTGCGATGACAATCAACGGCCGGGATCTGCCTTTGTCCATATCCAGAGGTGAGCCGTCATCGGCGGCGAACAGGGGGCCGGCGAAAGCCAGCAGGGTTACCAGGGTCAATGACCTGATGAGCATGCGCATCTCCTTTTGATATCCACGCTCTAATGATTGCGCATCGCGGCGATCGTTCCGGGTGACGCACCGCAATTGTGTTCCGCCTTGCCCCAAGCTTAGGTCAGGGCGGTCATTGCGCAACAGGCTGAGCTAATCTCAAGGCTCAATACTTGCCACCTGAACCGCCGTGAGGACCTGTGCATGAGCGCTCAGCTGAACCACACCATCGTCTGGTGCCGCAACAAGCAAAACTCGGCCGCTTTTCTCGCCGAGATACTTGGCCTGCCCGCCCCCGAGCCCTTCGGCCCGATGCTGATCGTCAAGTTCGACAATGGCGTCTCGTTGGACTTCTACGACAATGACCCGCCCATCGCCTCCCAGCACTATGCGTTTTTGATCGATGACGATGATTTCGACGCAGCCTTCGCGCGACTGCAAGCGCGCAAGCAACCCTGGTGGGCCGATCCCGGCAAGCAACGGCCTAATGAGATCAACGATTATGGCGGTGGCCGGAGGGTGTATTTCGATGACCCGGACGGGCATCTGCTGGAGATTCTGACCCGGGCCTGAGGACGGGCAGCTGACGCCTGATGCGGGATCAGAACGCCAGTTTGTAGCCGATCATCACCAGCATCGTCGCCAGGCAAGGACGCAGCACTTCGTCGGAGATGCGCCCAGTCAAATGACTGCCCAGCCAAATCCCGGGCAATGAACCGATCAGCAAATAGCCCAGTACATGCCAATCCATATTGCCCATGCTCGCATGACCCAGACCGGCGACCAGGGTCAGCGGCACGGCGTGGGCGATTTCAGTCCCGACGAGGCGCCGGGTCGGCAGCAGCGGATACAGGATAAACAGCGCCACGGTGCCGAGGGCGCCAGCGCCGATGGACGTCAGCGCAACCATGGTGCCAAGGACCAGGCCCGTGATAACGGTCATCGCATTCAGCCGCGAGCCGCTGGGGTTGTAGTTGCCGCCCGCGCGTTTGTGAGCGAAATCGAGCAAGCGTTTCTTGAAGAAAATTGCCAGGGCCGTGGCGAACAACACGAAGCCCAGTGCCTGTTTGATGACGGCGTTCATGGCATCGGGTGATGTGTGCAGCGTGCTCAGAAACCACAAGGTCATCGCCACCGCCGGCACGCTGCCGAGGGTCAGCCAACCGGTGATTGCCCAGTCGATGTTCTGGTTCTTTCGATGAGCCAGCACACCGCTGGATTTGGTAATCGCCGCGTACAACAGGTCCGTGCCCACCGCCGTGGCCGGGTTGATCCCGAACCACAACAGAATCGGGGTCATCAACGAACCACCGCCCACGCCGGTCATGCCGACGATAAAGCCGACCACCAACCCTGCAACCACCAACCCGAAATTAGCGAAATCCATTAACACGCCCACAAAAAAAAGCATGGAAAAACTGGCCCGCAGCATAGCGATTTTTCTTATAACCACTTATATCGATGCGGACTATGGTTATTCCCGAAAAACACAGCCCTTGTAGGAGCGAGCTTGCTCGCGATGGTGTGTCAGCTGCAGTGATGTCGACTGACACACCATCGCGAGCAAGCTCGCTCCTACAAAGGCTTCACTGCACCGGTAAGAAATTCAAAAACAGCAAACTCTGCGCGTAATTCAAACCGATTCGCCGGTAACGCTCGTCGAGCATTTGTGTCAGCAAGTCCAACCGCGCAACAATCTTGCCGAACTCCACGGCAAAACTCAGGTTGCTGCCCTCCTCCGAGATTTCATTGGAGAACAGCATCGGTTCGCCGTTCCTGTTTTGCCGTTGGCTCAATATCCAGGTGGCTGTCTCGATGTTACGCGCGGCGTTGCTGACGAACGTCGGGTTGATGGCGTCTGTCATGTAGAACTCCAGCCGATTGCCGTGGGCCGTGACCAACATGCTGCCGATGGCATAGATAAAGGCGCCGACGCGGTCACCGAGGAATTGCGGACTCATGGCATATCTCAACGCCGCCAGGTCTTTTTTACCGCCCAGGGTCGGGAGCGGCTGTTGCAGTTCGATAGCCATGCGCACTTGCTGTCCAGCGATGCGGGCGTCGAGGAAACCGGATTTTTTCAGCTCTTCGGGGTTTCGCAGGTAAAGCTTGCTCATCAGCAGGTAGAGGCTGTCGAGGTTATCGCGCATCGTCAGCGTCGCCATGCGATCAACGCTGGTCTGGAGGAATTCCTGGGGTTGGCCTTCGCGGAACTGGCTGACGATGTCCCGGCCTTGCTGCTGGCTGCAACCGTCGGCAAAGAGCATCGACACGCAGGCCAGCACCAGGCAATGGCGACGGATTGGCGGGGCGATGAGGGGTAAAACTCGAGCCATGGGCACTTGAACTTGGGCATGGGCCTGAAGTGGGGATCGCCGCAGGCAGGCCAAGGGTAGAGCGGTGAATCCTGAAAAAGTGCAGTGCCGACGGTCCGTAAGCAGTCGTCACCTGGGCCAACTCACCGCCGATGTCAGCGAAATTCTCGCTTCGACGAGTTCTCGGCTCAATAAAGATCAAAAGATCGCAGCCTTCGGCAGCTCCTACGGGGGTATTGAGTCCCCTGTAGGAGCTGCCGAAGGCTGCGATCTTTTGATTTAAAAGGGGAACCTCAGGGCTATTCTGCTGCCAACCGGAGAGCATTCATCGATTCAAAATAAGGAGGTTTTCATGCGAACCCTCGAACTGGCCGGCGTCAACGTACCGGTCATCGGCCAGGGCACTTGGCGCATGGGTGAGGATCCCACCCGACGCACTCAGGAAGTCGCCGCACTGCGCCTGGGCATCGAGCTGGGCATGACCCTGATCGATACCGCTGAAATGTACGCCGAAGGTGGCGCCGAGGACGTGGTGGGCGAAGCCATCGCCGGTCGGCGTGACAACGTCTTTCTTGTCAGCAAGGTCTACCCGCACAACGCCAGCAGCACCGGCATCCCTCAGGCGTGCGAGCGCAGCCTGCAGCACCTGAAGACCGATTACATCGATTTGTACTTGCTGCACTGGCGTGGCCAGTATCCCCTGGAAGAAACCGTCGAAGCCTTCGAACGCTTGCGCGATGCCGGCAAAATCGGCCGCTGGGGCGTGTCCAATTTTGACGTGGATGACTTGCAGGAATTGGCCTCACCGGCCTGTGCCACCAATCAGGTGCTCTACAATTTGGAAGAGCGTGGCATCGAATTCGATCTGCTGCCCTGGTGCCAACAGCATCAGCTTGCGCTCATGGCCTACTGTCCGATCAGCCAGGGTGGGCATATGCTGGTCAATTCGACACTCAAGCAGGTGGCGGCCCGTCACGGGGTGACGCCGGCTCAGGTAGCGCTGGCATGGATCCTGCGTCAGGACGCTGTGATCGCCATCCCCAAAGCGGTCCGGCCTGAGCATGTGCAGCTCAATGCGCAAGCGGCGCAATTGCAGCTTCACACGGGGGATCTGGAGGCGCTGGACCACGCGTTTCGCGCGCCACAACGCAAACAGCGGTTGGCCATGGTCTGAGCCATCGCGGTTCCATCAGAGGGCTTCTGTATGAGAAGCACTGATCAGTTGGACCCCTTTAATCTGCAACGTTTTGTCCTGGCGCAGGCCCCGGTGTTCGAACGGGTTAAGGAAGAACTGAGCGCCGGCAAGAAACGCCGACACTGGATGTGGTTCATTTTTCCGCAGATTGCCGGCCTCGGCGCCAGTGAAATGTCCCGCCATTTCGCCATTGCTTCCGCTAACGAAGCGGCGGCGTACCTGGCTCATCCCCTGCTGGGCGCACGCTTGCGAACGTGCACGGAGTTGGTGCTGAACGTCCAGCAAGGCTCGATTGCCGATATTTTCGGTCATCCCGACGACCTCAAGTTTCACTCATCGATGACGCTGTTCGCCCAGTTCGCCCCCGAAGGCAGCCCGTTTCATACGTCGCTGGAGCGCTACTTTCACGGCATACAGGATGACTGGACACTCTCGCTGCTGGACTCAAAACAGGCCCAGCTGCCCACCAATCAAGGTTGAAAAGTCGTCATCCACAAACGGCAATATGGCGTCCGCCACCGGTTGCAGCTGCCGTGTGACGTAATGGTCGTAGTCGATGGGCGCACTGCGGACTTCCAGCGGCTCGGGACCGGCGACGGTGATCACATAACTGATCCAGCCACCGTTCTGGTATTGCCGCGGCCGCCCCTGCCGGTCGTTGTAGTCATCGGCCATGCGCGCTGCTCGCACGTGCGGCGGTACGTTGCGCTGATAGTCATCAAGGGTGCGGCGCAGACGCTTGCGGTAGATCAGACGGTCATCGAATTCACCGGCCAGGGTTTTGCGCACGTAGTCGCGCACGTAGTCCTGATAGGGCTTGCGATGGAAAATCCGCGAATACAGCTCTTGCTGGAATTGCCGGGCCAGCGGCGACCAGTCGGTGCGCACGGTTTCCAGCCCCTTGTAGACCATTTCATCGCTGCCATCGGCGCGAGTGACGAGCCCGGCATAGCGCTTCTTGCTGCCCTCCTCCGCCCCCCGAATAGTCGGCATCAGAAAGCGTTTGTAGTGGGTTTCGAACTGCAATTCCAGGGCACTTTCCAGCCCATATTCCTGCCGTACATGCTCGCGCCACCATTGGTTGACGTGGTCCACCAGCGCGTGACCAATCTTCGCCGCCTCTTCCTGGCCGTGGGCGCGGCGTAGCCAGACGAAGGTCGAGTCGGTGTCGCCGTAAATCACGGTGTGGCCCTGGGCTTCGATCAGCTGTCGGGTGCGCAGCATGATCTCGTGCCCACGCAAGGTAATGGACGACGCCAGACGTGTATCGAAGAAGCGGCAGCCGCTGGAGCCGAGCACGCCATAGAACGCGTTCATGATGATCTTTAGCGCTTGGGACAGCGGTGCGTTGTATTCGCGCTTGGCGGTTTCGCGACCTTGCGCGACGCGGGCCACGATGGCGGGCAGGCAATGCCGGGTCCTGGAAAAACGCGCGCCACGGAAACCGGGCACGGACTCGCTGTCTTCGGGATGCTTGAGTCCCTCGATCAGCCCTACCGGATCAATCAGGAAGGTGCGAATGATCGACGGATAAAGGCTTTTGTAGTCAAGCACCAGCACCGATTCGTAGAGCCCGGGTTGCGAGTCCATGACAAAACCACCGGGGCTGGCTTGTGGTGGTCGGCCGCCGAGATTGGGCGCGACGAAACCCTGGCGGTGCATCAGCGGCATGTAGAGATGGGTGAACGCCGCCACTGAACCGCCGCTGCGATCTGCCGGCAGACCGGTGACACTGGCCCGCTCCAGCAGAAACGTCAGCAATTGGGTCTTGGCAAAGATCCGCGTGACCAGTTCGCAATCCTTGAGGTTGTACTTGGCCAGCGCCGGTTTGTCCTCGGCGAACAGGCGATTGATTTCATCCATGCGCTGGTACGGCGTGCTGATCGCCTTGCCCTCGCCGAGCAGGGTCTGCGCGACATTTTCCAGGCTGAACGAAGGGAAGCTCCAGGTCGCCGAGCGCAGGGACTCGATACCGTCGATGATCAATCGGCCAGCGGCCGAGGCGAAGTAATGGTTGCGGCTGCCGTGCTCACGCCACTGCATTTCCTCGCCGCCACGCCCAAGTTTTAGCGGCACCGCCAAGCGTCGGGCGTGTTCGTGCAGCACCCGCAAATCGAACTGCACGAGGTTCCAGCCGATGATCGCGTCGGGGTCGTGCCGGGCAAACCATTCGTTGAGTCTTTTCAGCAGCAGGGTTCGGGAGTCGCAGTACTCGAGCTGGAAATCCACACCGGAGTCGTCGCCATTGGGCGGGCCAAGCATGTAAACCTGGCGCTCACCGCAGCCTTCCAGCGCAATGGAATACAGCTCGCCTTGGGCGGTGGTTTCGATGTCCAGGGAGACCAGCTTCAATGTTGGGCGATAATCGGGGGCGGGTTTCATCTGCGCATCGAGCAGCAGGCCCTCGGCATTCGGTGTGCCACCGAAGATGACCGGCGCCGTGATGAATCGCTCCATCATGTAGCGCTCTGGCGGGCGAACATCGGCTTCGAACATATCCACGCCAGACTTGCGTAGCGCGGTTTCCAGTCGCATCAACTGACCATGTTGCTGGCAATACAGGCCGAGCACCGGACGGTGCTCGAAATCCAGCAATGCCAACGGCCGCAGCTCGACGTTTTTTTCGCCGCGCAATACCTGTTCAGCCGGCTTACGCTGCGCCGCTGGAATGAACGCCACCGACGGCTGGTGAGGCAGGCGGATTCGCTGGGGACCGCTATCGGTCGCCAGCCAGAACTCGACTTCCGTGCCGGCCGGGGTATCGCGCCAATGCCGGGTCAGGACGAAGCCCTGCTGTAAATCCACCACTGCAACCTCAAATCTGATTCAGGTCGCAATTCTACGCGTGCCCGCCCTGAAAAGATCGCCGCCCGCTGCGGATCGGTGCTATGCCTGTCTCCCCTGTAGGAGCGAGCTTGCTCGCGATGGAGTGTCAGCTAAACAAGGTGTCGACTGACACTCCATCGCGAGCAAGCTCGCTCCTACGGGGGTTGCGGTGTCAGATACGAAACTGCCCGACCAGTTTGCCCAGGCGCTGACCGAGCTCGGCGAGGCTGCGGGAGGTTTGGGCGCCAAGCTGGGTTTCGTCGGCGACGTTGTCCACGGCCGCGGCAATCTGATGCACGCTGCGGTTGATCTCCTCGGCCACGGCGGTCTGCTCTTCGGCGGCGCTGGCAATCTGGGCGTTCATCGAGTTAATGGTGGCGATCAACTGAGCCATGGTATCGAGCGAGGCGCCCGCCTCGTTGGCCTGGGCCGACGTGCCGTCGCCGGCCTCGCTGGATCGGCGCATCGCCTCCACTGCCGATTGGGTGCCGGCCTGCAAACGGTCGATCATGCCCTGGATTTCCTGGGTGCTGATTTGCGTGCGACTGGCCAGCGCTCGAACTTCGTCCGCCACCACGGCAAACCCTCGGCCGGCCTCACCGGCCCGGGCTGCTTCGATGGCCGCGTTGAGCGCCAGGAGGTTGGTCTGATCGGCAATCGAGCGGATCACCCCCAGCACGCTGACAATCGACGACACGTCTTTTTGCAGGCTGTCGAGGGACACGCCGCTGCTGCGAATGTCATCCACCAACGCATGAATCTTCACAATGCTGCCCGCGACCACACGCTTGGCAGCCTGGCCTTCTTCGTCGGTCTGCTGGGCAGCCACCGCCGCGTTTTGCGCGCTCTTGGCGACTTCCTGCGCGGCGGCCGACATTTCGTTGATCGCCGTGGCGACCTGATCGGTTTCGTGACGCTGACGCTCCATCGCCTGATCCGAGCGCTGGGCCTGGTCAGAGACCTGATTCACCAGCCCGGTCAGTTGCGACGTCATTTCAGTGATCTGACGCACCAGGCCGTGGATCTTGTCGACGAAACGGTTGAACGAGCCGGCCAGCTCACCGAGTTCGTCCTGACGGGTGATGGTCAAGCGCCGGGTCAGGTCGCCCTCGCCCGCCGCGATGTCGTCAAGGTTGGCTTTCATCAGGTTCAGCGGACGCAGAATGGTGTTGGCCAGCAGCATCCCGACAGCGGCGATCACCAGCAACATCACGGCGGCGAGGCCGGCAATGGTTAACACCACGCCCTCCATCCGCGCCTGCACCTTGGCCTCAACCAGCGCGACTTGTGCCTCGATACCGTCGAGGTTCACCGACGTACCGACTGCCATGTCCCACTTTGACAGGTATTCGGTGTAACCCAGTTTGGGTACCAGCACCTGGCTGTTGCCGGGCAACGGCGAACTGTATTGCAGGTAATGGGTGCCGTCCTTCGCGACGTTCACCAGGTCGCGGTTGACATAGACACCGTTCGGATCGCGGTTGTCCTTGAAGCTCTGGCCCACGCCTTCGGGACTGTTGGCCTTGAACAGGCGCACGGTGTTGGAGTCGTAGCCAAAGAAATAGCCTTCCTTGCCATAGGTGATACTCGACAGCAACTTGATCACCTGGGCCCGCGCCGCGTCATCGCCGGGAGCAGCGGCGTCGTAGAGCGGTCTGATCGTGGTCATGGCCACGGCAACGTAACTTTGCAGGGTCGCCTTGGCATCGCTGAGCAGACGCTGGCGCGTTTCCTCGACTTCCTTGTGAGCCTGTTCCTGAAGAATGAACAACGTGGCCAGGCTGATGACCAGCGCAAAGAGCAACACCGGGAGAACGGCAAGGGACAGGACTTTGGCCTTCAGGCTCATGCGCATGACGTTCACTCTTTTGATTTTATTGGCGTGGTTAAAGGCTTTAACGGCAGGCCAATTCAAAAGTTGAACACCGTTACTGTAGGAGCGAGCTTGCTCGCGATGGTGTGTCAGCTACATTTGAGTCGACTGACACACCATCGCGAGCAAGCTCGCTCCTACAAGGGGATATGTGTTTAGAGCACCATCGCTGCCACCCAACCGAACACCAGCAGTGGCAGGTTGTAGTGCAGGAAGGTCGGGACGACGGTGTCCCAGATGTGGTGATGCTGGCCATCGATGTTCAGGCCGGAGGTCGGGCCGAGGGTCGAGTCCGAGGCGGGCGACCCCGTGTCACCCAACGCCCCAGCGGTACCGACGATGCAAACGATCGCCATCGGGCTAAACCCCAGTTGCACGCACAACGGCACAAAGATCGCCGCCAGAATCGGCACGGTGGAGAACGACGAACCAATGCCGATGGTCACCATCAACCCCACCAGCAACATCAGCAATGCACCAATGGACCGGCTGTGATCAATCCACGCGGCGGCGCTTTCGACCAGTGTGCGCACTTGCCCGGTGGCCTTGAGCACTTCGGCAAAACCCGAGGCGGCGATCATGATGAAACCGATCATCGCCATCATCTTCATGCCTTCGGTGAACAGGTCGTCTGTTTCACGCCACTTCACAATCCCCGAGACAGAAAAGATCAGAAAACCGGCCAACGCACCGATGATCATTGAATCCAGCAGCAACTGGATAATGAACGCCGCCGCAATGGCCAGCCCGGCAATGCCCAGGGTCATCGGGTTGTAGGCGATGCTGACCTGCTCCACCTGCTCGATCTTCGCCAGATCGTAGACGCGTTGTTTGCGGTAGCTGAAGAACACCGCCACCAACAAGCCGAAGACCATCCCCATCGCCGGAATCGCCATCGCGTGCATGACGTTGATCTGGCTGATGTCCACGCCGCTCTTGCTGACATTGGCCAGCAGAATCTGGTTCAGAAAGATATTGCCGAAACCGACAGGAAAGACCATGTACGGCGTGATCAAGCCGAAGGTCATGACGCAGGCGATCAAGCGGCGGTCCAGTTGCAGCTTGGTCAGCACGTATAAAAGCGGCGGAACCAACAGCGGAATGAACGCGATATGTATCGGCAAAATGTTCTGCGAAGCGATGGCCACCACCCACAGCAAGCCAATCAGCAGCCATTTGACCTGCCGGCCACCGCTGGCGTGCTGGCGGTCGACCATCGCCAACGCCTTGTCCGCCAGCGCGTGAGCCAGGCCGGACTTGGCAATGGCGACCGCGAAGGCACCCAGCAGCGCATAAGACAACGCCACCGTCGCCCCATTGCCCAGACCACTGTTGAACGCTTTGAGTGTCGCGTCGATGCCCAGGCCACCGGTCAAACCACCCACCAGCGCGCCCACAATCAGCGCGATCACCACATGCACGCGGGACAGGCTGAGTATCAGCATGACGCCCACCGCGGCAATTACTGCATTAATCATCGTTACCTCAAGGCAAACGGAATGAGTCCGGCCGGCAGTCTGCAAAGAGCCGCCAGCGGATTAAAGAATGGGTTTTATTAGAGGGCGCGCACTTTGCCGCAGAGTCGACTTGGTGTCAAAGCCGCAACACCTTGTATGTTGACCCGGAGAATGTAGGAGCGAGCTCGCTCGCGAAGGACTTAAGAGCAATGCGTTTATTCAGGAAGCTCGCGTTATCGTTAACGCCCTTCGCGAGCAAGCTCGCTCCTACAGGGGCGGTGGTTATTCGTTGGGGACCATAAAGAAAGCCGAATCACGGCCGCTACAGTGCAAAGTCTCAGATATATATCGAATAAGGACGTCTCCATGTCGCTCAGACAACTTTCCATTCAATGGAAGATCACCCTGCTGGCCGGGCTTTGCCTGGCCGGTATCGTGACCCTGCTCGTGGGTCTTTCGCTGTATCGCATGGAGCACAGCTCCGCGCTGGTGAAAGCCTCGAGCATGGAGATGCTTAACGAAGCTGCCCAGGCCCGGATCGAATCCCAGGGCGAAAACCAGGCGCTGAACATTCGCCAGCAGTTTATGGACGCTTACCAATACGGCCACGGCTTTTCGCGTCAGGTGCTGTTTCTGCGAGAGCAGGCCGAGAAGCGCTTTCTCGATGCCTTCGACCTGCGTGAGGACATGACCCGTCAGGTCAAGTCGGCCCTGCAAGCCAACCCGGACTTGCTCGGCCTATCCTTGGTGTTCGAACCCAACGGTCTGGACGGCAAGGACGAACTGTTCGCCGGCCAGAGCGAAGTCGGCAGCAACGACAAGGGGCGCTTTGCCTTGTACTGGTCGCAATCGACCCCAGGCCAACTGACCTCCATGCCACTGCCGGAAAGCGACATTGCCGACACCCGCACCGGCCCCAGCGGCGAACCGGCCAACGCCTGGTTCACCTGCCCGCGCACGACGCTCAAGCCGTGTGTGATCGAACCCTACTTTTACATGATCAACGGCCAGAACGTGCTGATGACCAGCATCGTTTTCCCGCTGATGGTCAACGGCAAGGTCATCGCTTCGCTGTCGGTAGATATCAACCTCAACAGCCTGCAAGCGGTCAGCCAGAGCGCCAGCAAGAAGCTTTATGACGGCCAGACCAACGTCAGCATTATCAGCCCGGCCGGTTTGCTTGCCGGTTACAGCCCGGATGCCAGCAAACTCAGCCAGCGCCTGGAGGCCGTGGACAAAACCAGCGGCGCCGAGCTGATCCGCATGCTCGCTTCCAGTACCCACACCCAAAGCCTGCGCAGCAATCAGCAATTGAAAGTGCTGTCGCCGTTCCAGCCGATTCCCGGCGGCAAGTCGTGGGGCGTGCTGCTCGATGTGCCGGAAAAAGTCCTGATCGGCCCAGCCGAAGCGCTGAAAAAACAACTCGATGACAGCAACACAGCCGGCACACTCGTCGAACTCGGCCTGGGCGTGCTGGCCGCGTTGATTGGCCTGTTGCTGGTATGGCTAATGGCGCGTAGCGTCACCAAGCCGATCCTCGGCGTGGCGCACATGCTGGAAGACATTGCCAGCGGCGAAGGCGACCTGACCCGCCGCCTGGCCTACGACAAGAAGGACGAACTGGGCCAGTTGGCCGGCTGGTTCAACCGCTTCCTCGACAAGCTGCAACCGATCATCGCCGAGGTCAAACGCTCGGTGCAGGACGCTCGCAGCACGGCGGATCAATCCTCCGCCATCGCCACCCAGACCAGCGCCGGCATGGAACAGCAATACCGCCAAGTGGACCAGGTCGCGACCGCGTCCCACGAAATGAGCGCCACCGCCCAGGACGTCGCCCGCAGCGCCGCGCAAGCTGCCCAAGCGGCGCGGGATGCTGATCACGCCACCCGGCGTGGCCTGACGGTGATCGATCAGACCACCACCAGCATCGACAACCTCGCCGCCGACATGAGCGCGGCGATGGTGCAAGTCGAAGGGCTGGCGGCCAACAGCGAGAAAATCGGTTCGGTGCTGGAAGTGATTCGCGCCATCGCCGAACAGACCAACCTGCTGGCGCTCAACGCCGCGATCGAGGCGGCCCGCGCGGGTGAAGCCGGACGCGGTTTTGCCGTGGTGGCCGATGAAGTGCGCAACCTGGCGCGTCGGACCCAGGAGTCGGTCGAGGAAACCCGCCTGGTGATCGAGCAGTTGCAGAGCGGCACGCAGGAGGTGGTGGGCTCGATGAACAACAGCCATCGTCAGGCTCAGGGCAGTGTCGAGCAGGTCAGTCAGGCCGTGACCGCGCTGCGCCAGATTGGCGACGCGGTGACGGTGATCAGCGACATGAACTTGCAGATCGCCAGTGCCGCCGAGGAGCAAAGCGCAGTGGCCGAGGAGATCAACAACAACGTGGCGACCATCCGGGATGTGACCGAATCGCTCTCGGGTCAGGCCAATGAGTCTGCCCGGGTGAGCCAATCGCTCAACAGCCTGGCCAATCAGCAACAGAGCTTGATGGATCATTTCCGCGTGTGATGATTGTTGCGTCCTGATCTTTCCCACGTCGAGGCGTCGAACCGTCCGCGTGGGAATGCTCTGCGTCACCTCTAAAAGCGGAACGCGAAGTATCCGAACCTCGGCGCCATATCCAGTCACAAAGATGGAATGTCATAACACAGGCATTGATCGCAAGATAACTGGGCAGCACCGGGTGCTCCGAGCTACATCTCGTTTTGCCGTCCATCGCGGCACCTTCTTGAACATTGATTTGAAGTCCTCCTTACCACAATGTAAGGAAACTGATCAAAAGGAGAATCCGCCATGGCAACCGCTACATTGACCTCGAAGGGACAAATCACCATTCCTGCACAGGTCCGGGCTTCGCTTGGTCTCGACACTGGGGATCGCATCGAATTTGTCGCTATAGGCGATGGTAAATTCGCAATCATGGCTGCCACGCATTCTGCTCGGGATCTCAAAGGACTCATTCGCAAGCCCTCTAAAGCCGTAAGCATCGAGGACATGAACCATGCCATCGCAGCCCAGGGTTCCAAGGCCATATGATAGGACTGGATACCAACGTACTTGTGAGGTACGTCGCTCAAGATGATCCAAAACAGTCGGCGCTAGCCTCTGAATTGATTGAGTCATTGACGATAACCTCCCCGGGCTTTATTACCATGGTTTCAGTAGTAGAACTGGTATGGGTACTCCAATCCTGCTACGAGAGCGCTAAAAGCGAGATCATTACAGTCCTCGAAACGCTTTTACGGACGCGTGAATTTTCAGTGGAAAACCCCGAAATTATTTGGCAGGCGTTACGTGTTTACTCCCAGGCCAATGCCGACTTTGCAGATTGCTTGATTGAGCGCAGTGCCAACGCTGCAGGCTGCGAGTACATCGTCACCTTTGACAGCAAGGCCGCCAAGCCCGCAGGTATGCGCCGTCTGACGTGAGCTGACGCTTTTTACCCAGCCTCAGCCTCATAACCGCAATCCGGGCTAGCCATCAGACCGATTGAACCTGTGAGCTTGTTTGGCATCGTATTTATCGACACTGCACCTCGCTATTCAAACAGCCGTTTTCAGGTTGTTGCCGCTGAGGCCATCGATACACCTACGTGCCCTTGAGTGGCTGTCAGCGCTCGGGTAATGTCAACAGACCCATAGGACAGAGCACGCCCATGACTTCCAAGCTGGAACAACTCAAACAAATCACCACCGTCGTTGCCGACACCGGCGACTTCGAAGCTATTGCTCGCGTTAAACCGGTGGACGCTACGACCAACCCTTCCCTGCTGCTCAAAGCGGCGGCCATTCCCGGTTATGCCGAGTTGCTGAACACTTGCGTCAGCGACTGCAAGGGCGATGTGGGCCTGGCCAGCGACCGTTTTGGTGTGGCGGTAGGGCTAGAAATCCTGAAGGTCATCCCCGGCCGTATTTCCACTGAAGTGGATGCGCGGCTGTCGTTCGACACTGACGCGGTCTTGAAGCGCGCGCACCGTCTGATCGATCTCTACGACAAGGCCGGCATTGGCCGCGACCGTGTACTGATCAAGATCGCTTCCACTTGGGAAGGCATTCGCGCTGCCGAGATTCTGGAAAAGGAAGGCATCCAGACCAACCTCACGCTGTTGTTCTCGTTCGCTCAGGCAGCCGCCTGTGCCGATGCCGGCGTGTTCCTGATTTCGCCGTTCGTGGGCCGTATCTACGACTGGTACAAGAAAGCCAACGGCAACGACTACACCGGCGCGGATGATCCGGGCGTGCAATCGGTGACCCGTATCTACAACTACTACAAAGCCAATGACTACAAAACTGTCGTGATGGGCGCGAGTTTCCGTAACCTGAACCAGATCGAGCAACTGGCCGGTTGCGACCGCCTGACCATCAGCCCGGACTTGATCGATAAGCTGGCGGCGGATACTGGCAAACTGGAGCGCAAATTGGCGCCGGGGCATGCGGGTGAAGCACGCTTGAGCCTGAATGAAGCGCAATTCCGCTGGTTGTCCAACGAGGATGCGATGGCGACCGAGAAACTGGCTGAGGGGATTCGTCAGTTCGCCCGTGACCAGGAAAAGCTCGAAGCACTGCTGCAAGCCAAGCTGTGATTCAATAGAGCAAACGCAAAAAGGGCGAACCTAGACGGGTTCGCCCTTTTTTGTGTGCTTTGTCCCGTCCTGAATAAGGTTTACACCTTCTGATCTATTTTCAGGAGGGCGTAATGGAAGCAGGAAAAAGGCGTAGTCAGCGAGACTACACGCTGACTTTTAAATTGTCGGTCGTCGACCAGGTCGAAAAAGGCGAGCTGAGTTATAAAGAGGCTCAGGAGCGCTACGGGATTCAAGGCAAAACGATCGTTCTGACGTGGTTACGCAAGCATGGTCGGCAAGATTGGAGCCCAGGCACATACATTGGCTCGCCGAGGATGGGGTCTATGCCCGACAAAAACCGACCATTGACGCCAGAGCAACGCATCAAAGAGCTTGAAGAACAGTTGGCTCTATCCAATCAGAAAGCGCAGTTTTTCGAGGCTGTCGTGGATGTCTTGAAAAATGACTACGGTCTCTCTGTCGTAAAAAAGCGTCCCGGCAAGTCCTCGCGCAGAAACGAATCCAAAACCTGAGCATCAGCAGGGCTTGCCAGTTCATGGGGATAAGCCGACAGGCTTACTACAAACGCAATCGCGCCGACGCTGCTCGTCTGATTCTGGATGAGAAAGTTGCCGATTTCGTTCAGCAAAAGCGCCTGCGGCAGCCGCGGCTGGGTACCCGAAAGCTGTATTACTTGCTGCAGTGCCAGCCGCAGCATGAGCTGCAAGTGAGTCGAGATCGCCTGTTTGCGATTCTGCGTGAACGGCGTTTATTGGTAGCTCGCAAGCGGGCGTATCACAAGACAACCGACAGTCATCATCGCTTTCGACGCCATCCGAACCTGCTCAAGCCGGGGCCTGATCAGGTTGTTCCCAGCGGCCCGGAACAGGTCTGGGTGGCTGACATCACCTATCTGCCCACTCAGGAAGGTGTGGCCTATTTGAGCCTTGTGACGGATGCTTTTTCGCGAAAGATAGTGGGCTATCACGTCCATGAAAGCCTGCACACCGAGTCGGTCGCGCAGGCGCTGCGCCGGGCGGTGAGCCAGCGTCAAACCGTGCAGCCACTGGTTCATCACTCGGACAGAGGCAGCCAGTATTGCTCGGGAATGTACCAGGAGCTGCACGCGAAACACGGTATCAGGTGTTCGATGACGGACGGCTACGACTGTTATCAAAACGCCCTGGCAGAGCGGGTCAATGGGATATTGAAGACGGAGCTTTTGCTCCAGCGACCACAGGATTTAACGCAGGCGAAGAAGATGGTGAGTGAGTCGGTATCGATCTACAACCGCGAGCGTCCGCACCTGTCTTTGAAATACAAAACGCCCGATGCGATGCATCGGGCGTTGGGGTGAAACAGGTGTAAACCTATTTCAGGACTAGACACTTAATTTGGGTATTGGAGGTCGCGCCGAGATGTGTAGTGTTTGTCAGGCCGCCTTCGCGAGCAGGCTCGCTCCCACAGAGGGGACGCATTCCAATGTGGGAGCGAGCCTGCTCGCGATAGGGCCAGACCGGCTCACATCACTTTCAGGGAATCAGTGACGCTCCAGCGCATTCACCAAATCATGGAACGCTTCACGATTGGAGTCATTGAGGCCCATGAGGATCTTGTGCGCTTCGAGCACTTTGATTCGCACCACCTCTTCGGACTGATCCTGATCTGGCAGGTCGGTCAGGCACTCAGGGCACGGGATCGGGCGGTCAACGATGTTGAACACTTGCTCGAAGCCCATGGACTGCAGCAGTCGGGTGATGTCTTCGTGGGTGGTGACGACGGTCGGAAGCAAGCCGACTTTTTGCCGCGACAGAATCGACAACTTGGCCAACAGGCCAAGGGTGGTGCTGTCGATGCTGCGGGTTTCGGTCAGGTCGATCACGATCGTGTTGAAGTTCAACGCCGTGAAGATCCGCTCAATAGTCGCATCCAACGCCGAACACAGGGTCAGGCGAACTTCACCGACGAACTTCAGGACGAAGGTGCCGTCCTGCTCGGCGAACTGGATTCTACCGGTACTCATTAAAGATTCCTGCTCAACACCAACAGGGCGATATCATCCGGCATCTCCCCTAGCGTGGCCAATCCAAAAACCTGCCGCAGACCATCCAGGCTGCCGCCCGCTGCCTTGACCCGTTGAGGCAAAGCCGCTTCTTTTTCTTTGAGTGTAGGTTCTGGCAAAAGGTCCAGAATGCCATCGGACATCAGCGTCAGGCTGAACGTCGGCGGCAGCTCCAGCACGTGGTCTTCGTAGGTGGCTTCATTGAAGAGGCCCACCGGCAAACCACGCCCTTCCAGATAACGAACACTGTCTGGGGTGTACAACACAGGCAACGGCAAATGACCACCGATGCTATAGGTCAACAAACCTGTCTCCTCGTCGATGACTCCACCGACCATTGTGACGTGTTTACCCAGCTTACAACTGATCAGGCCTCGGTTGATATGACCAAGGACCTCTGAAGGCTTGAATTCAGGCAATGTGCCGCTGCGCTTGGATTCGAACAGCAAGCGCGTGGTCATGAATTTCAGCAGCACAGTGACGAAGGCTGAAGAAGCGCCATGCCCGGAAACGTCCGCCAGGTAAAACGCAACCCGACGTTCATCGACCCGAAAGTAGTCGACGAAATCACCCGACAGGTACAGCGAAGGGATGATCTGGTGAGCAAACTTGAACTCGTCGATGGTCCAGGGGCTGACCGGCAGCATGTTCATCTGCACCTGGCGACCGGCGTTCTGGTCTTCCTGGAGCAGGTTCAGGCTGGCTTCAAGCTCGCGATTGGCCTTTTCCAGCTTCTCGCGGTAGCGCTGGTTTTCCAGCAGCAGGCGCGCGCGATCCAGGGCCCTGCGCACAGAATGCTCGAGCACAGCCAGATCTTCGAGAGGCTTGATCAGGTAATCCGCCGCGCCCAGGCGCAGGGCCTCGACCGCATCGTTCATCACGCCAGCGCCCGAAACCACGATGACCGGGGTTTGCGGCGACAGCTCGGTGATCTGGCGGATAAGTTCGAGTCCGCCCATCTGCGGCATGCGCAGATCGCAGATGACCAAGTCGGGCTTGTCTTGCTCGAATACCTGAAGACCTTGCTGGCCATTGCTGGCCTGCAAGACGCTGAAACCACTGTCTTCCAAATAGGCGGCGAGGCTCGCGCGCACTACTTCGTCATCATCGATTATCAGCAGCGTGGCACTGGTTTTTGGCATGTGGGCAAACGGCGCCAGAATTAGGTTGGCGTAGCAGGCGGGGTTTTTTGGCCCGGCTCACACTACTGGATTCGCTTTCTAGCCACTCTGCTGCACTGTTTTCGAGCGTTTGCCCTACACACAGGCACACCAGAGGTGCCCTTCTAAGGCGCAGACGGTACTCCCATCCGCGGGGCGTTTCAAGCTCACGCCGATGGTCGCTTGACGTCTTTACTTGTCAAATCACTGAGAGTTATAAGAACAGGCAAAACCGTAACCCAATGGAAGGTCCAAGCCCATGAGTCAAATCGATCGGGACTACAGCGAAAAGCGTGACTTCATCCGCATGCGAGTCGATGCCGATGTGTCGCTGATTCATGAGGGAGACGAGGTTGCAGCCGTCTGCATCGACCTTTCCAGCAGTGGCATGCAGGTAGAAGCGCCGCGCCTGTTCAAGGTTGGTGACCGCCTGAGCATACGGATAGATTCAGAGCACGCCGCCCTCAAAGGGCTTGAAGCCGACACCGAAGTGGTGTGGGTCAGGGAGCAGGACGGCAGTAGTCAGAAACTTGGGCTTACAATCCTGAAGATGAATTAACCCGGATCCCCTTGTAGGAGCGAGCTTGCTCGCGATGGACTCAAGAGCGCCGCGTTTAGCCAGTAAACAAGCGTTATCGTTAACAACCATCGCGAGCAAGCTCGCTCCTACAGGGCGGTCGAGATCAAAAATCGTCTTCAACCTTGCCGTCTTTGACTTTGAATTCGCGGTTCTGCAAGTACGCATTGCGGATAAAGATGTACTTGTCGCCGGTGATCAGCTTCTCGGACGACAGCAGGTTTGCGCGGGTATCGGTGACATCCAGAGCGAAGAACGAGTTACGCACCGCCACGTCGTCGACGTAACGATAAGGGCCGGTGTAGGTGTCGATGTACTTGGACGGCGCGTCACGCAAGGTGCTTGGGCCGAAGAACGGCAGCATCACGTACGGACCGCTGCCTACGCCCCAATAGCCGAGAGTCTGGCCAAAGTCTTCGTCATTGCGGTGCAGGCCCATTTTGGTGCCGACATCGATAACGCCCAGCAAGCCGAAGGTGGTGTTGAAAATCAGCCGTGCCGTGTCAACGCCTGCTGCGGCTGGCTTGGCCTGCAAGACATCGTTGGCCAGGTTGCGCACATCACCGATGTTCTGGAAGAAGTTGTGAATGCCGTCTTCGACAAATTGAGGCGTCACGTACTGGTAGCCTTTAGCCAAAGGTTTCAGCGCGTAAGTGTCGAGCACATCGTTGAATTTGTAGATTGGACGGTTGATGCTTTCCCAAGGATCGTCTTCCGAAGCTGCCTGAGCAACGAACGGAACCAGCAATACACTGGCACACACACAAAGCTGAGCTAAATGATTGCTCCAGCGCATAGAAAAACTCCTTGGATTGTACTGGCGCGGGCCCTGGGCCCAAGCGTTAAGCTCGTTAGTATAAGACGTAAAGGCCGGATTAGGCAGCATCGGGCGCGGTGGCCTACGGATGATTGGCCCTGATTGTGAGCGATTCACAACAATGTCACTCAACTGTCACCGGCACCGCCTAGCCTTGTCACTATTTCAGGGACGTTGACATGCCACACGCCGAAACCTTGCCCCTCGTTGCGCCCAGCCTGACCGCCGTGTTGTTCGGCCTCAGTGGTTGCCTGGTGGATTTCGGCGCCCGCACGCGCCCGCATGGTGCTGCTGTTGCCGAACACGCCGAGGTCACACCGGGTGCGCTGGAGAGTCTGCGCAGCCTGCAGCGTCAGCAGATCCCCTGCGCCTGGCTCGATGAGCTCCCCCCTGCCCTCAGCCATTCACTGGCCGCCGGGTTGCCGGAATGGATCAAACCGTCGCAACACCCTGCAACGATCAACCCCTGGCCGGCACCCAATGCCTGCTGGCAAGCGTTAATGACCCTGAATGTCGAACGCCTGGAGGGTTGTGTGCTGGTCAGCGGCGAACCGCGATTGCTGCAAGCTGGGCTCAATGCCGGGTTGTGGACGATTGGCCTGGCCTCCTGCGGCTCGCTGTGCGGGCTGGCGCCCAACGAATGGCACGCGCTGACCCAGCAGGAAAGGGAACTCAAACGGGGCAAGGCGACGGTCCAGCTGTTCGGTCTGGGCGTGCATTCGGTGATTGATCACCTTGGTGAACTGGACACCTGCCTGGCAGACATCAGCTTGCGCCGACTCAAGGGCGAAAAGCCCTGATCGAGATCATGCACGTTGTGCGGGAGTGGATTAATCTAAAGGTCAGCCATAGACCTTTGGCGCGCTGCTGCGGTCTATGCCAGTGCCTATCGATAAAAGGAAGAACGCCATGCCTGCCCGCGAACTGCAAGATCAGCTCAATACTCTGCGCGAGCAATTGGAACAGAATCCACCGCTGTCCGAAGCCGAGCGCGAAGACCTGCACGCGCTGATGCAACAGATCGAGCTGGAGCTAGAGCTCGAAACCAAAACCAAGGATTCCAGCCTGGCCGACGGCGTCAACCTGGCTGTTGAACGTTTCGAACTTGAACACCCCGTCATTGCCGGCACCTTGCGCAACATTGCGCAAACCCTGGGCAATATCGGGATCTGAACACGCCACCCCCCCTGTAGGAGCGAGCTTGCTCGCGATGGTGTGTCAGTTGACATCAATGCAGCTGACACACCATCGCGAGCAAGCTCGCTCCTACAAGGGGGTTATTTATTGACGGACCAGTCGATGGTTCGGCAGCTGCACTGCTTCAGTGCTGCGATAGGGGTTGATGTCCAACCCGCCGCGACGCACATACCGCGCATACACCGTCAACTTCTCGGGCTTCAGCAACCGCTGCAGATCGAGGAAAATTCGCTCCACGCACTGCTCATGGAAGTCCGAGTGCTGACGGAAGCTCACGATGTACTCCAGCAAACTCGCGTGATCCAGCGCCGCGCCCCGGTACTCCACCGCCACACTGCCCCAGTCCGGCTGGCTGGTCACCGGGCAGTTGGATTTGAGTAAATGACTGTGCACGCTTTCTTCCACAATCCGCGAATCATCGCAACGCAGCAGCTCCGGACGTGGATGTTCATAGTTGCTGACGCTGATCTCCAGGTCATCGATGCACACGCCCGGCAACGCCACGACACCTTCGGCCTCGACATCCTTCAGGCTGCGAATCCGCACGCCCACCGGTTTGCCGGCAGCGGTGGACAGGTCTTTCACCAGCGTCGCCTCAAGGCTTGCGGTGTCGGCAAACGGCGTCTGGTTCAAGGAGTTCAGATACAGCTTGAACGACTTTGACTCGATGATATTGGGCGAGTCCGCCGGGATGCTGAACTCACCAATCGCCACCACTGGCTTGCCCGACGGCAACAGCCACGACAGCTCGAAGCAGTTCCAGAAATCCACACCTTTATACGGCAGGGTGTCTGCCGTCAGGCCCAGCTCCGCCCATTTCGCGGTGCGCGGGATCGGGAACAGCAAGGACGGTGTGTACGTGGCGATGTATTCGCTGGATTTGCCCAGCGGCGAGTGTTCGGCTGCGGGATGCATGGCGGAAACCTGACTGAAGAATCAGCGGATTCTACCAGCCTTTGCTCCCACCTTTGAGTGCTTACTGACTGACAGTCAACTTCCCGACCATGCCGGCCTGGTAATGACCAGGAATATTGCAGGCAAATTCCAGGTTGGTGGCTTTGGTAAAGGTCCAGGTCAACTCTGCAGTTTTCCCCGGTTCTACGAGGACGCTATTCGGGTCGTCGTGCTTCATCATTCCATGGTCCATGCCGGCCATGGAGCCGTGATCCATTCCCTTTATGCCGGTAGGCGTGAGCATGCCGCTCTGCTGCATCTTCAGCATTTCCTGCTGATGTCTTGCATGCATCGCCGCGTCCCCGAGGTTGAACTCGTGGAGCAATTGACCTTTATTCACCAGCACAAAACGAACCGTCTCACCGGCCTTGATATCGATGGCCTTAGGCGTAAACGACATATCGCGCATCACCACTTCAACGCTGCGGGTCGCATTGGCCGCCGGGGCCGGTTGACCGAAATCATAGGTAGGCGCCGGCGATGCCCATACCGGCGAACTCAGTGCCAGCAAACATGCCGTCAGCATCAGAGGTTTGCGCAAAAACATAGTCGTACTCCAACAAGATAAGGTTCAGCCTGTGGAAAACTCTAAACTGCCACCACTGCCCGCAACCTGACTGCCAGATTACAACTTTGTCAGGTTGGCCTGCACCCGCGCTGCCCACGGTATAAAGCGTTCGTTCCATTTGCCCGAGTTGTCCATGAAACTGCTGATCGTCGAAGACCAACCGAAAACCGGCCATTACCTGCGCCAGGGCCTGACCGAGGCCGGTTTCAACACCGAACTCGTGGCCGACGGCAGCACCGGCCAGCAGCTGGCGTTGAGCGGTGATTACGCGCTGTTGATCCTCGATGTGATGTTGCCCGGCCGCGATGGCTGGCAGATTCTGCAAGCGGTGCGGGGTGCTGGCCTCGACACGCCGGTTCTGTTTCTGACCGCGCGAGACGCGGTGGAGGACAGGGTTCACGGCCTCGAACTGGGCGCCGACGATTACCTGGTCAAGCCGTTCGCCTTTTCCGAACTGCTGGCCCGGGTCCGCAGCTTGTTGCGGCGCGGCAGCGCCACGCCGCAGGAAACCAGTCTGCAACTGGCCGATCTTCGGCTGGATTTGATCCGTCGCCGGGTTGAACGCGGCGGTCAGCGCATTGACCTGACGGCCAAGGAGTTCGCCCTGCTGGAAATGCTCCTGCGCCGTCAGGGCGAAGTCTTGCCCAAGTCGCTGATCGCCTCTCAGGTGTGGGACATGAATTTCGACAGTGACACCAATGTCATCGAAGTCGCGATCCGCCGTCTGCGCCTGAAGATCGACGATGAGTTTCCCAACAAGTTGATCCACACCGTACGCGGCATGGGTTACGTCCTTGAAGAGCGCCCCGCCTGATGCGCCGACTTTCGTTAAGCAGTCGTCTGGCACTGCTGTTTGCCGCATGCACGGCCGTGGTTTCGTTGTTCGCCGGGGTGTTGTTCAGTCGCGCCAGTGAGGCGCATTTCATCGAACTCGATCAGCAATTGCTGGACGGCAAGCTGATTGGTTTGCGCCGGGCGCTGCATGACATTCAGTCGAGTGAAAGCGAATTCAAACTGGCCGACGAATTGAGCCGACAGGCTGATCTGTCCCTGCGGATCACTGGCAGCGATGGTCAGCGCTGGTATGACAGCGCCGCGCGCCTGCCCGATAAGCTCCCGCAAACACCGGGCTTATCGACCCTGAACGACGGCGACACCGACTACCGGGTCCTGAATGCGCCGCTGTTTGTCGACAAGCCTGATTCACCGCAACTGACCCTGCTGCTGGACATCACGCATCACCAGCACTTTCTGCAACGCATGCAGCACTTGATCTGGCTGACGGTGGGTTTGTCAGCCCTGGCCACCGCCCTGCTCGGTGCCTGGGCAGCGCGCAGCGGGCTGCGTCCATTGCGGCGCATGAGCGCGGTCGCCAGCGGCGTTTCGGCGCAATCGCTCAACGCACGCCTGCCCGAAGAAAACATGCCGCCAGAGCTCGCGGAAATGGCTCACAGCTTCAACGCCATGCTCGGGCGCCTCGACGACTCTTTTCAACGACTCTCGGCCTTCTCCGCCGACATCGCCCATGAACTGCGCACGCCACTGTCGAACCTGTTGACCCACACCCAGGTCACCCTCACCCGCCCACGGCCCATCGAGGATTACCGCGAAGCGCTGCACAGCAACCTCGAAGAACTGCAGTGGATGGCGCAATTGGTCAACGACATGTTGTACCTGGCCAAAGCTGACCATGGGTTGCTGATGCCCAAGCGCGAACCGTTGGAGTTGGCGGAAGAAGCGGATCTGCTGCTGGAGTTTTTTGCGCCGCTGGCCGAGGACGCTCGGGTGACGTTGAGCCGCGAAGGACAGGCGCACATGGAGGGCGACCGCAGCATGTTGCGCCGGGCGCTTTCGAATTTGCTGGATAACGCTCTGCGGTTTACGCCGGTCGAGGGTGAAGTTCGGGTGCGGATTGTCGATCAGCCTAAAGGGTTGAGTCTGACGGTAGAGAACAGCGGAAATGGCATTGACGGGGCGTTGCTGCCGCGTTTGTTTGATCGCTTCTACCGGGCGGATCCGTCGCGACAGGAAGGCAGCAGTGAGCACGCGGGGTTGGGTTTGGCGATTACCCAGTCGATCATCCGCGCCCATGGCGGGCAGATTCGTTGTGAATCGAATGATGGGTGGACCAGGTTTGTAATCGAGCTACCAAGGGAAAATTGAGGCCCGCTCCCTGTAGGAGCTGCCGAAGGCTGCGATCTTTTGATCTTGCCCTTTAAAAATCAAAAGATCGCAGCCTTCGGCAGCTCCTACAGGGGCGGAGTCAGGACTTACGAATACCGCAACGCGTAAGCCGGCTCGATCTTCGCCGCCCGCCACGCCGGGTAAACCGTCGCCAGGAAGCTCAACACAAACCCTGCCGAGCAAATCAACAGCACATCCCCACCTTGCAACTCCGACGGCAAGTTACTGACGAAATACACGTCAGAACTGAAGATGTGCTGCCCGCTCACCCGCTCTATCCATCCCACCATTTCACTGACGTTCAGCGCCGCAATCACGCCCAGCACGCCACCGATCAAGGTCCCGACAATCCCGATCACCGTGCCCTGCACCATGAAGATCGCCATGATCTGCCGCGGTGTCGCGCCAATGGTCCGCAGGATCGCGATGTCCGCGCCCTTGTCGTTCACGACCATGATCAGGGTTGCGATGATGTTGAACGCCGCCACCGCGACGATCATCAGCAACAGCAGGCCGATCATGGTTTTTTCCATTTTCATCGCACTGAACAGACTGCCCTGGGTGTGGGTCCAGTCGTCAGCCTTGTAAGCGGTGCCCAGCCCGCCCGCGATATCGCTGGAGACCTTCGGCGCAGCGTACAAATCCTTCACCGCCAAGCGCACGCTCTGCACCTGATTCGGCTGCCAGTGCTGCATCTGCGCGGCATCGGCGACGTGGATCAGCGCCATGGAGCCGTCCAGCTCAGCGCCCACCTTGAACACGCCAACAACGTTCAGTCGCTGCATGCGCGGGGTAATGCCCCCCGGTGCATTGCTGACCTCCGGCACGATCAGGGTGATTTTGTCGCCGACATTCAAACGGAAGCGCCGCGCCGTGATCTCGCCGACCACCACGCCAAACTCGCCCGGCTTCAAGGCATCGAGACGGCCCTGAACAATGTGTTGAGCAACGATCGACACCTTGCCCTCCAGCGCAGGATCGACACCGCTGACCTGGATCGGCTGCATCGTGCCTTTATAGGAGAGCATGCCTTCCATCTCGGTGAACGGCACTGCAGCCGTCACTTCGGGATTTTTCATCGCGGCGGCGGCGACGGGCTGCCAATCGTCGATCGGATTCACACCGACGATGGTCGCGTGCGGCACCATGCCGAGGATGCGCGAGCTCATTTCGCGCTGAAAGCCGTTCATGACCGACAACACCACAATCATCGAAAGCACGCCGAGGGCGAGGCCGATCATCGACGTCATCGAGATGAAGGAGACAAAGCGATTGCGGCGCTTGGCGCGGGTATAGCGCATGCCGATAAAGATCGATAACGGTCTGAACATTCGCTGGGGCACCGTATAAAAATAAAAGACCCGACGCACTGTTCAGTGCCGCCGGGTTTCGGCCAATCAGATGGGGGTCAGGCAACCTTCCTGCAAATGCAGGACGCGATCCATCTGGCGGGCCAGGTTCATGTCGTGAGTCACCACCAGGAACGCCGTGCGCATCGAGGTGCTGAGTTCCAGCATCAAATCCTGAATGCCCTGGGCGGTGTGGGAGTCGAGGTTGCCGGTCGGCTCGTCGAGCATTACCAGGCCTGGCTTGTTCACCAGCGCACGGGCGATCGCCACACGCTGGCGTTCGCCACCGGACAATTCGGCCGGTTTGTGTTCCAGACGATGACCCAGCCCTACCCGCTCCAGCAACGCCGTCGCACGCTGACGGGCGTCCGGGATTGCGGTTTTACCGATCAGCAGCGGCATGCAGACGTTTTCAAGCGCGGTGAATTCCGGCAGCAAGTGGTGGAACTGGTACACGAACCCGAGGGAACGGTTACGCAGCAGACCACGCGCCTTTTCGTTCAACGCCGACAGTTCTTCACCGGCCAGCCAGACACTGCCCTTGGTCGGCGTATCGAGACCGCCGAGCAGGTTGAGCAAGGTACTTTTGCCCGAACCCGACGTCCCGACAATCGCCACGCGCTCGCCTGGGTGCAGCTCCAGTTGCAGACCGGCCAGCACTTCGACCGACTCCGGGCCTTCCTCGTAGGATTTGCCCAGGTTGCGGCAGCTCAAGATTGCTTTATCACTCATGCCCGACTCACTCATAACGTAACGCCTCCGCAGGCTGGGTGCGTGCAGCACGCCAGGCTGGATACAGGGTGGCGAGGAAACTCAGGACCAACGCGGCAGCGCAGACCATCAACACATCCTGGCTCTGCACTTGCGACGGCAGGTAATCGATGAAATACACGTCGGCGTTGAGGAATTTGTGCCCGATCAGGCCTTCGAGGACCGAGATCGCGGCGCTGACGTTCAACGCAGCGAAAATCCCGACCACGGCGCCGATCAGCGTTCCGACCACACCGATGACGGTGCCCTGCACCATGAAGATCGCCATGATCGACCCCGGTGTAGCGCCGAGTGTGCGCAAAATCGCGATATCGCCCTTCTTGTCGTTCACCACCATCACCAGCGTGGAAATGATGTTGAACGCCGCAACGGCGACGATCAGCAGCAACAGCAAACCGATCATGGCTTTTTCCATGCGGATCGCCTGATACAGATTGCCGTGGGTGCGGGTCCAGTCGCGAGCGTAATAATGATCTTCGCCGAGCTGCTGGGCGATGGTCCACGCGGTGCGCGGCGCCTGGAACAGGTCGTCGAACTTCAAGCGGATGCCCTGCACCTGATCCGGTTTCCAGCGGTGCAGCTTCGCCAGATCCTGCAGATTGGTGACGCCCAGGTAGCCATCGAGCTCACCGGCGCCGACATGGAAAATGCCGACCACGGTAAAGCGCTTCATCCGCGGGAACATCCCGGCGGGGGTCACCGTGACTTCCGGCGCGACAAATGTCAGCTTGTCGCCGATGGCCGCGCCGAGCTTGGCCGCCGCCTTGTCGCCGATGACGATGCCGAAACTGCCGGGCGTCAGGTCGTCGAGTTTGCCCTGCTGCATGAAGTTATCAATGATCGAGACCTGCCGTTCCAGCGCAGGGTCCACGGCATTGAGCAGGACTTTGGAGACTTTGCCATTGTTGGTCAGCAAACCCTGCATCTGAGTGAATGGCGCAACGGCCGTCACCTGCGGGTTCTGCTTGACCTTGGCGGCCAGGCTTTGCCAGTCGCTGATCGGTTCACCGGACTCGATGGTTGCGTGGGGCACCATGCCCAGCACGCGGGTGCGCATCTCATGATCGAAGCCGTTCATCACCGACAGCACCACAATCATCACGACGACGCCAAGGGCGAGTCCGATCATCGATGTCAGGGAAATGAACGACACAAAATGATTGCGACGCTTTGCACGGGTATAACGCGTGCCAATAAATACGAAGAGAGGTCTGAACATGTCGGGGCTTGTTCGGAGGGAAAAGGAACGTCCTTGTGGCGGGGGTCGATAACCAGCTTTACACTCAGACCACCGCCGCTACCATGGGTTCGCCATGTCGACATTAGATGAAGAAGATCGCCGCGAATACTACCGTATCGAGGATTCGATCGCACTGGAAATTCGGCCCCTGTCTGCGCCCGAAGCGGCTGGCCAGGAAGTGTTACAGGATGCTTCCCCGCTCTTCAACTTGCTCAGCGAGCTTCACCTGAGTGAATTCGAGTCGCAACACCTGCTGCGCCAGATCAGTGAGCGCGACCGGAACCTCGCCGCGTTCCTGAAATCCCAGAATAAACGTATCGACTTGCTGAGTCAGGTGATCGCAATCACCGTGCTCGGGCAAATCGGCGAGCCGCAGCCGGTGATCATCTCCGAAGGCGGCATCGAATTTCAGCACCCGACGCCCATCGCCGCCGGTGCGCACCTGTCGGTCAAGCTGGTGCTGATGCCACAAGCGCTGGGCCTGCTGTTGCGGGCCAAGGTCACCCACTGCGACCGCAAGGGCGACGGTTATGACATCGGCACCGAGTTTGAATACCCGACTGATGCCCAGCGCCAACTGTTGGCTCGCTACATTTTGCAGAAGCAGGCCCAGGAACGACGCCTGGCCCGCGAACAAAACGAATCAGGCATTTAATTTAAGGAAGAACCGTGACCCTCATCTACGGCCATCGCGGCGCCAAGGGCGAAGCACCGGAAAACACGCTGACCAGTTTTCAGCAATGTCTCAAACACGGCGTGCGCCGCTGCGAACTGGACCTGCACCTGTCCATGGACGGCGAGTTGATGGTCATTCACGACCCGACCCTCAAGCGCACCACCGACCGTCGCGGCAAGGTGGTTGAGCATACGGCCGCCGAGCTGGTGACCTATGACGCGCGCAAGGGCGGCCCGGGCTGGATAAAACCCTGCCCGATTCCTACGCTGGAAGCGCTGTTCGAGCAATGCGATTTCGAGCACTGGCAACTGGAAGTCAAAAGTGCGTCACGCACCCGTGCCGCGACGACGGTGCTGGCCATTCGCGAAATGGCACAACGGCATGGCTTGCTGGACAAGGTGACGATCACCTCGAGCTCACGCGAAGTATTGAAAGCCGCGCTGGACCTGGTGCCGGACGTGTCTCGTGGACTGGTGGCCGAATACGCCTGGCTCGACCCATTGAAGGTCGCCCAAAGCTATGGCTGTGAGATTCTGGCGCTGAACTGGACGCTGTGTACCCCGGAACGCCTGCAGAAGGCGCAACGTCAGGGGCTGCATGTGTCGGTATGGACAGTCAACGAGCCCGCGCTGATGCGCAGACTCGCCGACTTCGGCGTTGACAGCCTGATTACAGACTTTCCCGGTTTGGCCACTGCCACGCTCGAGAATTGCTGAAATCGGTCTCCCCGGCCGGCTCAGGCCACCGGCCGGAGCCGCTCAAAAAAGCCGGTTGAGGCCATCGTACGCCGCTACCCGATAGGCTTCGGCCATGGTCGGGTAGTTGAACGTCGTGTTGACGAAGTACTTCAGCGTGTTCAATTCGCCCGGCTGGCTCATGATCGCCTGACCGATGTGCACGATCTCCGACGCCTGATAACCGAAGCAGTGAACGCCCAGCACTTCCAGCGTCTCGCGGTGGAACAGGATCTTCAGCATGCCCTGAGGTTCGCCGGCGATTTGCGCCCGCGCCATGCTCTTGAAGAACGCCTTGCCCACTTCGTACGGCACTTTGGCGTGAGTCAGTTCCTGCTCGTTCTTGCCGATCGAGCTGATCTCCGGAATGGTGTAGATGCCGGTCGGCACGTCATTCACAAAGCGCCAGCTGTTGTTATCGACGATGCTGCCAGCGGCCGAGCGGCCCTGGTCGTGAGCAGCACTGGCCAGGCTCGGCCAGCCGATCACGTCACCGGCACCGTAAATGTTCGGAACGCAGGTGCGGTAGGCCTCGTCGACTTCGATCTGGCCACGGCTGTTGACCTTCACGCCGATGTTTTCCAGACCCAGCTGATCGGTGTTACCGGTACGGCCGTTGCACCAGAGCAAGGCGTCGGCCTTGATTTTCTTGCCGGACTTCAGGTGCAGGATCACACCGTTGTCCACGCCTTCGACGCGGTCATAGTCTTCGTTGTGGCGAACCGTGATGTTGTTGTTGCTGAAGTGGTAGCTCAGCGCCTGGGAAATCTCCGAGTCGAGGAAGCTCAGCAACTGACCGCGGTTATCCACCAGTTCAACCAGTACACCCAGACCACTGAAGATCGACGCGTACTCGCAACCGATCACGCCGGCGCCGTAAACGATGAGTTTGCGCGGGGTGTGGCCGAGGCTGAGGATGGTGTCGCTATCGTAGATACGCGGGTGGTGGAAATCGATGTCCGCCGGACGATAAGGACGCGAGCCGGTGGCGATGATGATGTGCTTGGCCACCAGTTTTTCGACCACGCCGTTGGCGCAGACCACTTCGATGGTTTGCTCGTCGGCGAAGCTGCCGGTACCGAAGAACACGTCGACGCGGTTACGGGCGTAGTAGCCGGTGCGCGAAGCGACTTGTTTGGAGATGACTTTTTCTGCGCTTTTCAGCACGTCAGGGAACGAGAACCAGCGTGGCTCACCAATGGCCCGGAACATCGGGTTGGTGTTGAACTGCATGATCTGCCGGACCGAGTGACGCAACGCCTTGGACGGGATGGTGCCCAGGTGGGTGCAGTTGCCGCCGACCTGGCGACGGCTATCGACCATCGCGACCTTGCGCCCTGCTTTGGCGGCGTTCATTGCCGCGCCTTCTCCCGCCGGGCCGGAACCCAGCACCACCACGTCGTAGTTGTAGACAGCCATGCGTACTCCTCAGAACAGGCCGCGGCGCCCTCGGCACCTGCGGCTAAATCACGCCGATCTGCGGCGTGAAGGAACAATTTGGGGCCAGTGCAGAACCCGGACACAGTCTATAGAAGCGTCAACGCCGCGCACATTAACCCTTGGTCGCGTCGTAGGCTAGTTTTGCCTGCACTACAACGCCATTCTTCAATGTGCGAATCGCCGTAATCATTCGGTTTTGCCGCCACTGAGGCGTTCAAAAGCCTGATTGGTTCGTGTGACGAAACCTGTATCGGCACGCATCACAAAAAATGCACCGATGTCGTGTTTTTGTGCGTAGTCCCAACCGCGCTCCGGGCCGAGAATCAACAGCAGCGTCGATAAGCCATCGGCCATCAGGGTTGAAGGATTAATCACCGTGACGGAGGCCAGGGCGTGGGTGATTGGTGCGCCGGTGCGCGCGTCGAAGGTGTGGGAGTAGCGCTGACCGCCCTGTTCGAAATAATTACGGTAATCGCCGGAGGTGGATACGCCGTAGCCGTCGACCGCGATGACGCGTTCTGCGACTTGCTGATCGTCGCGGGGTTCTTCCAGGGCAATGCGCCAGGGTGAGCCGTCGAGTTTCTTGCCCGCAGCCTTGAGTTCGCCGGTGGCTTCGGCGAGGTAGTTGTGGATCCCCATCGCCTCGAGTTTTGCGGCAATCGTGTCGACCGTGTAGCCGGCAGCGATGCTGTTGAAATCGACTGCGACGGCGGCGTCCTTGCAGAGTTGATCGCCGTCGATGTGCAGGTGCGCGTGACCCACTCGCTGCATCGCCTCGGCCAGGACTTCGGCGCTCGGGACTTTTTCTACTCGGGCCTGCGGACCGAAACCCCAGAGGTTCATCAGCGGTTCAACCGTCAGATCGTAGGAGCCGTCGCTTTCCTGCGACAGTTGTTCACCGACTCGGACCAATTCGAGGATCGGTGCAGACATTGTCTGACAGCGGTTGGCGGGCAGATCATTGAAGCGCTCGATGTCCGAGTCGCTGCGGTAGGTGGACATTTGCCGATCGACGTCGGCCAGGATTTTTTCGACTTCGACTTGCACCTCTTTCGGGCCGGGTAACCCGGCATCGCGCAGGTATTTGATCGAATAAGTGCTGCCCATGGTCGGGCCGCCGAAGCTCTCCATGGAATCGCCGTTGCCGCAGCCGGATAGCGTGATGATCAAAGTCACAAGACTGCACAGCCGCCAATTCAACAAATCCTGCATCCCCTGAAGAATCCCCTGACACAACGCCAAGGCCAGCCATTATGCATCACCCCCTGTAGGAGCTGCCGAAGGCTGCGATCTTTTGATCTTGCTCTTTAAGATCAAAAGATCGCAGCCTTCGGCAGCTCCTACAGGGGGTCTGCATTGTTCACAGGCCGTAATTCGCTCCAGTCCGCGATTCATGCCGCGTAATGGCTATATCGTTTAAGCAGCAAGCTAACTAGTTGTTGCCTATCCAACTCCACACACATATTGTTACAAAGCTGTTCGCCGACGGAGCCTGTCCCTATGGGCGACGGCGAGGACGCGTCTAGACCAAGGATTTCCAACAAGACAACCAAAAGTGAGTACGTCAAATGTCCTCGAATACGGGCAAAGGCAAAGCAATTTTTCGCGTTGTCAGCGGTAACTTTCTCGAGATGTTCGACTTTATGGTCTACGGCTTTTACGCCACGGCCATTGCCAAAACCTTCTTTCCTGCCGACAGCGCTTTCGCTTCCCTGATGTTGTCGCTGGCCACCTTCGGTGCCGGCTTCCTCATGCGCCCGCTGGGGGCGATTTTTCTCGGTGCCTACATCGACCGCCATGGCCGCCGCAAAGGCTTGATCATCACTCTCGCCTTGATGGCTGCCGGTACCGTGCTGATCGCCTGCGTACCGGGTTACGCCACATTGGGCGTGGCCGCGCCACTGATCGTGCTGTTCGGCCGATTGCTGCAAGGTTTCTCGGCTGGCGTGGAACTGGGCGGTGTGTCGGTGTACCTGGCCGAAATCTCCACACCGGGCCGTAAAGGTTTCTTTGTCAGTTGGCAGTCCGCCAGCCAGCAAGCGGCGGTGGTTTTCGCCGGACTGCTCGGCGTGGGCTTGAACCATTGGCTGAGCCCGGAACAAATGGGCGATTGGGGCTGGCGCGTGCCGTTCCTGATCGGCTGCATGATCGTGCCGGTGATCTTCGTCATTCGTCACTCACTGGAAGAAACGCCGGAATTCCAGGCGCGCAAATTCCGCCCTACCCTGAAGGACATCATCCGTTCGATCAGTCAGAACTTCGGCATCGTCATTGCCGGCATGGCTTTGGTGGTGATGACCACGGTGTCGTTCTACCTGATCACCGCCTACACCCCGACATTCGGTAAAGCCGAACTGCATCTGTCGGACATGGACGCGCTGCTGGTCACGGTGTGCATCGGCCTGTCGAACTTCTTCTGGCTGCCGGTGATGGGTTCTGTGTCCGACAAGATCGGACGTAAACCCCTACTGCTGGCGGCGACCATTCTGGCGATCCTCACCGCCTACCCTGCACTGGCGTGGCTGGTAGCCAACCCCAGCTTCAGCCATTTGCTGATCGTCGAGTTGTGGCTGTCGTTCCTGTATGGCTCGTACAACGGCGCCATGGTGGTGGCACTGACCGAGATCATGCCGGTGGAAGTGCGTACGACCGGTTTCTCTTTGGCCTACAGCCTGGCCACGGCGACCTTCGGCGGGTTTACGCCGGCGGCGTGTACGTACCTGATCCATGTGCTGGACAACAAGGCGGCGCCGGGGATCTGGCTCAGTGGCGCGGCGGTACTGGGGTTAATCGCGACACTGGTATTGTTCCGTGGCAACCGGCACGAACTGCGCACTGCGCAGGCCGCGGTGGTCGGCGGCACCCGATAGATCGCCTTCGCGGGCAAGCCCGCTCCCACAGGGTTTGGTGGTACCCCCTGTGGGAGCGAGCTTGCTCGCGATGAGGCCCGCATAAACAACACATCTGCAACTGACCAAACCCCACAAACAAAAACGCCCCGACCAAAGTCGGGGCGTTTTCATGTGCAGCTAACTAACGCTTAGCGCGGGAACGCTGGCGGGTTTACACCGGCCATGTCTTCCATCACGCGAACAACCTGGCAGCTGTAGCCGAATTCGTTGTCGTACCAAACGTACAGAACAACACGGTTGTCTTGGCTAATGGTCGCTTCAGCATCGACAACACCGGCGTGACGCGAGCCAACGAAGTCGGTGGAAACCACTTCCTGCGAGTTGACGTAGTCGATTTGCTTATGCAGATCGGAGTGCAGCGCCATGTAGCGCAGGTACTCGTTCATCTCTTCACGGGTAGCGGCTTTCTCAAGGTTCAGGTTGAGAATGGCCATCGACACGTTTGGCGTCGGAACGCGGATCGCGTTACCGGTCAGTTTGCCGGCCAGCTCAGGCAGCGCCTTGGCAGCAGCAGTGGCAGCACCGGTCTCGGTGATCACCATGTTCAACGCGGCGCTACGGCCACGGCGATCGCCTTTGTGGAAGTTGTCGATCAGGTTCTGGTCGTTGGTGTACGAGTGAACCGTTTCAACGTGACCGTTGATGATGCCGAACTTGTCGTTGACTGCTTTCAGCACCGGCACGATGGCGTTGGTGGTGCAGGAAGCGGCGGAAACGATCTTGTCATCCGCGGTGATTTCACCGTGGTTGATGCCGTGAACGATGTTCTTCAGCTTGCCTTTGCCAGGCGCGGTCAGAACAACGCGGTCGATACCCGGGCAAGCCAGGTGTTGACCCAGGCCATCGGCGTCACGCCATACACCGGTGTTATCCACCAGCAGCGCGTTTTTGATGCCGTACTGTGTGTAGTCCACTTCAGTAGGGTTTTTCGCGTAGATAACCTGAATCAGGTTGCCGTTGGCGGTGATGGTGTTGTTGGCTTCATCAATGGTGATGGTGCCATCGAACGGACCATGAACCGAGTCACGACGCAGCAGACTGGCACGTTTGACCAGATCGTTCTCGGCGCCCTTGCGGACAACGATGGCGCGCAGACGCAGGCCGTCGCCACCACCGGTTTTCTCGATCAGGATGCGCGCCAGCAGACGGCCGATACGGCCAAAGCCGTACAGAACAACGTCAGTGCCTTTGCGAGCGGAAGCGTTCTGCTGGCCAACCACATCAGCCAGCTCTTCACGGACGAACTGCTCGGCCGTGCGGCCATTGCCTTCGGCCTTGAATTTGACCGCCAGCTTGCCCAGGTCTACCGAAGCGGCGCCGAGCTTGAGCTCGCTCATCGCCTTGAGCAGCGGGAATGTTTCGTGGACGGACAGTTCGCTGTCATCGGATTGGCGATGGCGAGCAAAGCGGTGAGCTTTGAGAATCGCAATGACTGAACGATTGATCAGGCTGCGGCCATAGATCGAGCTCACCACGTTGTTATTGCGGTAGAGCTGACCGATAAGCGGAATCATCGCTTCTGCGAGTGCTTCACGGTCGATCCATTCACCAAGACACTGGTCGGGCTTCTGAGTCACGGGAACCTTCCACATGTAGGGGCAGAAAAAAGGGGCTACATTATGCCGCCGAGTGCTTCCCGTAGCAATGCGCGCCTGTCGTGCCATCGGTAACAAAATCTCGTTCAAAAAAATTACGCTGCGCTCAAGCCCAATAAAACCGGGGCTTTCAGCACCGTCAGTTTTTTGGAGACAACGCTATCTTGTCCGTAACCCTCCGTAACACTCGCTCGTTTTGCCACTACATATTCAGTAATTCCCGGTCAAAAACCGCCGGTTTTTGTCTTTACCACTACATTTCGTCCAACCTGCGTAATAGACACAGTCTGCAACTGACAGGCGGCACCCGGGCCCGCTACAATTACCGACTTTGTCGCAACGCTTGGAGCTCAACCTTCCGTGCCCGTTCTGCGTCTACCGCTTCTCCCTGCCGCGGCAGGTAAACAGCACTGGGGCAATCTGCCCGGTGCCGCCCTGAGCCTGGCCATCGCCGAGGCCGCCAGCGCTGCCAAGCGCTTTACCCTGCTGCTGACCGCCGACAGCCAAAGCGCTGAACGGCTGGAACAGGAGCTGAGTTTCTTCGCCCCGGATTTGCCGGTGCTGCATTTCCCGGACTGGGAAACCTTGCCGTACGACCTGTTTTCGCCGCACCAGGACATCATTTCTCAGCGCATCTCGGCCCTTTATCGGTTGCCGGAGCTCAGTCATGGTGTGTTGGTGGTGCCGATTACCACGGCCCTGCATCGCCTGGCGCCGACTAAATTCCTGCTCGGCAGCAGCCTCGTGCTGGACGTCGGCCAGAAACTCGATGTCGAGCAAATGCGCACCCGGCTTGAAGCCAGCGGCTATCGCTACGTCGATACGGTTTACGAGCACGGCGAATTCACCGTACGCGGCTCGCTGATCGATCTATTCCCGATGGGCAGCAAGTTGCCCTTCCGGATCGACCTGTTTGACGACGAAATCGAGACCCTTCGTACATTCGATCCGGAAAACCAGCGCTCCATCGACAAAGTGGACACTGTCCGCCTGCTGCCCGCGCGTGAATTTCCGCTGCAAAAAGATGCGGTGACCCGCTTCAAGGCGCGTTTCCGCGAGCGTTTCGATGTCGACTTCCGTCGTTGCCCGATCTTTCAGGATTTGAGCAGCGGGATTACACCGGCCGGTATCGAATACTACCTGCCGCTGTTCTTCGATGAGACCTCCACGCTGTTCGATTACCTGCCCCAGGACACGCAAGTGTTTTCCCTGCCCGGCATCGAACAGGCGGCGGAGAATTTCTGGAACGACGTGCGCAATCGTTATGAAGAACGCCGCGTCGATCCGGCCCGTCCTTTATTGCCACCCGCCGAGTTGTTCCTGCCGGTGGAAGACTGCTTCGCTCGCCTGAAGAACTGGCCACGGGTGGTTGCCAGTCAACAGGACGTGGAAACCGGTGTCGGTCGCGAGCGCTTCCCGGCACGGGAGCTGCCAAACCTGGCCATCGAAGCCAAGGCCACTCAGCCATTGGCGGCGCTGGCCGGCTTCCTCGACGAGTTTCCCGGTCGCGTGCTGTTTACCGCCGAGTCTGCGGGCCGTCGTGAAGTGCTGCTGGAATTACTCGAACGCCTGAAGCTGCGACCGAAAACCGTCGACAGCTGGCCAGACTTCGTCGCGAGCAAGGAGCGCCTGGCAATCACCATCGCCCCGCTCGACGAAGGCCTGGTGCTCGACGACCCGGCCCTGGCGCTGGTGGCCGAAAGTCCGTTGTTCGGTCAGCGGGTGATGCAGCGCCGGCGCCGCGAAAAACGCGCCGACGCCAACAACGATGCTGTCATCAAGAACCTCACCGAACTGCGCGAAGGCGCGCCGGTGGTGCACATCGATCACGGTGTCGGGCGTTATCTCGGCCTGACGATTCTGGAGATCGATAGTCAGGCCGCCGAATTCCTGACCCTCGAATACGCTGAAAACGCCAAGCTCTACGTGCCGGTGGCCAACCTGCATTTGATCGCCCGTTACACCGGCAGCGATGATGCTCTGGCCCCGCTGCACCGCCTCGGTTCCGAGACCTGGCAAAAAGCCAAACGCAAAGCCGCCGAACAAGTGCGCGATGTGGCCGCCGAGTTGCTCGACATCTATGCCCGTCGCGCCGCCCGCGAGGGTTATGCCTTTGCCGACCCGAAAGCCGATTACGCCACCTTCAGCGCCGGTTTCCCGTTCGAAGAAACCCCGGACCAGCAAACCACCATCGAAGCGGTACGCGCCGACATGCTCGCACCGAAACCGATGGACCGACTGGTCTGCGGCGACGTCGGCTTCGGCAAGACCGAAGTGGCGATGCGCGCGGCGTTCATTGCCGTGCATGGAGGTCGTCAGGTGGCCATTCTGGTGCCGACCACCCTGCTCGCCCAGCAGCACTACAACAGTTTCCGCGATCGTTTCGCCGACTGGCCGGTAACCGTGGAAGTGATGAGCCGGTTCAAGTCGACCAAGGAAGTCAACGCTGCGGTCGCGGACCTCGCCGAAGGCAAGATCGACATCGTCATCGGCACGCACAAGCTGTTGCAGGACGACGTGAAGATCAAAAACCTCGGGCTGGTGATCATCGACGAAGAGCACCGTTTTGGTGTCCGTCAGAAGGAACAGCTCAAGGCTCTGCGCAGCGAAGTCGACATCCTGACCCTGACCGCGACGCCGATTCCGCGCACGCTGAACATGGCGGTGTCGGGCATGCGCGACCTGTCGATCATTGCCACACCGCCGGCTCGTCGGTTGTCGGTGCGGACCTTCGTCATGGAACAAAACAAAAGCACGGTCAAAGAGGCCCTGCTTCGTGAGTTGCTCCGTGGTGGCCAGGTCTATTACCTGCACAACGATGTGAAGACCATCGAGAAATGCGCCGCCGACCTCGCCGAACTGGTGCCCGAGGCGCGGATCGGCATCGGCCACGGGCAGATGCGCGAACGTGATCTCGAACAGGTAATGAGCGACTTCTACCACAAGCGCTTCAACGTGCTGATCGCCTCGACCATCATCGAGACCGGCATCGACGTGCCGAGCGCCAACACCATCATCATTGAGCGCGCCGACAAATTCGGCCTGGCGCAACTGCACCAGTTGCGCGGCCGTGTCGGTCGCAGTCACCACCAGGCCTACGCTTACCTGCTGACGCCGCCGCGCCAGCAAATTACACCGGATGCGGAAAAGCGTCTGGAAGCGATCGCCAACACCCAGGACCTTGGCGCGGGCTTCGTGCTTGCCACCAACGATCTGGAAATCCGTGGCGCCGGCGAATTGCTCGGTGACGGACAGAGCGGACAAATCCAGGCGGTCGGTTTCACGCTCTATATGGAGATGCTCGAGCGCGCGGTGAAGTCGATCCGCAAGGGCGAACAACCGAACCTCGACCAGCCGCTGGGCGGTGGTCCGGAAGTCAATCTGCGCGTACCGGCGTTGATTCCCGAAGACTATCTGCCGGACGTTCATGCTCGACTGATTCTCTACAAACGCATTGCCTCGGCCACCGATGAGGAAGGCCTCAAGGACCTGCAAGTGGAGATGATCGACCGTTTCGGCCTGCTGCCGGAGCCGACCAAGAACCTGATGCGCATCACTGCGCTGAAATTGCAGGCCGAGCTACTGGGCATCAAGAAGGTCGATGGCGGCCCGCAAGGGGGGCGAATCGAGTTCGCGACGCAAACCCCGGTCGACCCGTTGACGCTGATCAAGCTGATCCAGAGCCAACCCAAACGCTACAAATTCGAAGGCGCCACAATGTTTAAATTCCAGGTGCCGATGGAGCGTTCGGAAGAGCGCTTTAATACTGTAGAGGCGCTGTTCGAGCGCCTCATTCCGAAAACTGCTTGAAGGACGCCGCATGCGCCTGTTTCGCTCGCTGACCTTGTTGATCACCCTGGTCGCACCCTCGGTGTTTGCCGATGATCTGTATCAGGTTGAAATGATCCTGGTCCGCCAAAATGCCGTGCCCGCCATCGTCAGCCGCGCCGCACCGGAAGACTGGGCCGTCGGTGCGCAGCACATCGACCCCAACAGCCTGCGCACACCAAGCCTGAATGGCGAAGTGGAAAAACTCACCGCCAGCGCCGACTACACGGTGTTGCTGCATAAGGCCTGGCAACAGACCCTCGGTGAAGCCGCCAGCAAAGTCGCGATCAGCGAGGGCAAAGAGCAATACGGCCAATTTCCGATCGAGGGCACCTTGAACCTGAAACTGGGACGCTTCACTGACGTCGACGCCGATTTCTGGGTCAACCGGTTCGACGCCAGCGGCGTGGTCACTGCCAGTGAACACCTGAAGCAGGAAAGCCACACCAAGAACGGCCAGCTGAACTTCCTCGACAATGGCCACTTGGCCCTGCTGATCAAGATCACTTCGCTGACCGTCCCTGCGCCTCGGACAGTCCCCGATGAAATCCCGGACTGATTGAAGTCCTTATGCCCCCCTCCCTGAGCAAACCCCTGGCACCTTCCTGGGTCAGCCGATTCAAGGAACAGAGCCTGGAGCGTGGCCGCCGCTACGCGATGGAGAACCGCGTCAGGATCGTCGAGGCCGGCGACGCCACCATCATTGCTGCCTGCGAAGGCTCTGGCGGTAACGTTTACCGTCAGACCATTCGCCTGCGCGAGTCAGCCAAAGCCACCTTGCTGATGGTCGATGCCAGCTGCACTTGCCCGGTCCATAGCAACTGCAAGCATTGCGCGGCAGTGCTGCTAAAAGTTCAGGAAACCCTGGCTTATCCCGCCGCCGCCCAAGACGCCGAGCTGCTGGAAAAGCTGCAGGCCGTGCTGGAAAACCGTAGCCCCAAGGCGCCGCCGCAAGTGCTGGTGGATAACGTGCAACCGGTGCCGCGTCTGTGGCTGGCGAGTATCGAGTTCAGCGCCTTCGAACCACGCAACGGCAAGATGCAACGCTACATCCAGCATCGCGCGGCGCTGTCCTTCAGCTATCTGGATGAATACGTTTCCGGGCAGAAGAACACCGACATCCTGATCCGTCAGGAAACCCAGACGCTGCGGATAAAACGTCATCCGGAAGTCGAACAGGCCTACAGGGAACAGCTGCGAATTCTCGGTTTCAAAATCGCCACCCGGCAAAGCAAAGCCTTGCCGGAAAGTGCCGGCGAGCTGTTCGAGATGGTCAATGACAGCGCCTGGCTGACCTTTACCCTCAATGAGCTGCCGAAACTGCGCACCCAAGGCTGGGAGCTGCAGATCGACGAGGAATTCGGTTTCGACCTGACCGCCGTGGATGACTGGTACGCCACGGTCGAACAGGCTCCGGAGCGCGACTGGTTTGACCTGGAGCTGGGGATCATCGTCAACGGCGAGCGGCTGAGTCTATTGCCGATCCTGTTGAACCTGATGCGCTCCCACACCGAAATCCTCAACCCGGAGCGCCTCGCCCGACGCCGCGACGATGAGTTGATCCTGGTGAACATCCCCAACCGCCCGAACTCCGAGTACGGCCCCTTACAGGTCGCCCTGCCCTTCGGCCGTTTGAAACCGGTGCTGGCGACCCTCGGTGAGTTCTATCTGCAAGGGCCCGGCGAAACCACGTTGCGCCTGAGCAAGGCCGACGCCACGCGCCTGAACCCGCTGGAAGGTATGCCGCTGCTTTGGGAAGGTGGCGAACAGATCCGCACCTTGGCTCAGCGCCTGCGGGACATCAAGGACGTCACCGCAACCGCACCGGAAGGCTTGAACGCCACGTTGCGTCCGTATCAGCTGGAAGGCCTGAGCTGGATGCAGTCGTTGCGACAACTGGAAGTCGGCGGGATCCTCGCGGACGACATGGGCCTGGGCAAAACCCTACAAACTCTGGCGCATATTCTCAGCGAGAAGATCGCCGGACGCCTCGATCGGCCGTGCATGGTGGTGATGCCCACCAGCCTGATCCCCAATTGGCTGGATGAAGCGGCGCATTTCACACCGCAACTCAACGTGTTGGCGCTGTACGGTGCCACTCGCAAAAAACACTTCGATAATCTGGCTGATTACGACCTGATCCTGACCACCTATGCGCTGCTGCCCAAAGACGTCGAACGTCTGGCTGCACAGCCGTTGCATGTGCTGGTTCTGGATGAAGCGCAGTACATCAAGAACCCCAACAGCAAGGCTGCCCAGGCCGCCCGCGAGCTGAATGCCCGCCAACGCCTGTGCCTGAGTGGTACGCCGCTGGAAAACCACCTGGGAGAGCTCTGGTCGCTGTTTCATTTCCTGCTGCCCGGCTGGCTCGGCGATGTGAAAAGCTTCAATCGCGATTACCGTGTCCCCATCGAAAAGCGCGCCAGCGAAGTCAGACTTCAGCACCTCAACGGTCGGATAAAACCCTTCCTGTTGCGTCGCACCAAAGAACAAGTGGCCACCGAACTGCCGCCGAAAACCGAGATCATCCATTGGGTCGAACTCAATGAAGCTCAACGCGACGTGTACGAAACCATGCGCCTGGCCATGGACAAGAAAGTCCGCGACGAGATCACCCGCAAGGGCGTGGCCCGCAGCCAGATCATCATTCTTGAGGCGTTGCTGAAACTGCGCCAGGTGTGCTGCGATTTGCGCCTGGTCAACGAGGCGGTGCTGCCGACTCGCGGCAGCACGTCGGGCAAGCTCGATAGCCTGATGGAAATGCTGGATGAATTGTTCGAAGAGGGCCGGCGAATTCTGCTGTTTTCGCAGTTCACTTCAATGCTCGCGTTGATTGAGGTCGAGCTGACGAAACGCGGCGTTGAATATGCGTTGTTGACCGGACAAACCCGCGATCGACGCGCGCCGGTAAAAGACTTCCAGAGCGGCAAGCGCCAGATCTTCCTGATCAGTTTGAAGGCGGGTGGTGTTGGGTTGAACCTGACTGAAGCGGACACCGTGATTCACTACGATCCGTGGTGGAACCCGGCGACGGAAAACCAGGCAACCGACCGTGCGTATCGCATTGGCCAGGAAAAACCGGTGTTCGTCTACAAGATGATTGCCCGCGGCACGGTGGAAGAGAAGATTCAGCACCTGCAAAAGGAAAAGTCCGACCTGGCGGCCGGCGTGCTGGATGGACGCAAGACCGGGGACTGGAAGTTGCAGAGTGATGATATTGAGGCGTTGTTTGCGCCGTTACCGGATAAGTTGGAGAAGCGCTGAGGTACTCGGTGCCTAATAGATCGCCTTCGCGAGCAAGCCCGCTCCCACACTCGATCTGTGTTACCCAATGATAATGGGGCCAACATAAAACTAATGTGGGAGCGGGCTTGCTCGCGAATGGATCAACTCGGTGTACGGGAATACTCAGCCAGCCAACACCCGCGCCAACGTCGACTTCACCTTCCCCATCCCGTCATGCAATGCCTGCTCGATCTCGGCCATGGTAATCACCGCCGTCGACTTGCCCGCCGCCGGGTTCACCACCAGTGCCAGGCAGGCGTAATCCAGTTCCAGCTCGCGCGCCAATGCCGCTTCCGGCATCCCGGTCATGCCAACGATGTCGCAACCGTCACGCTCCAGTCGCGCGATTTCAGCAACGGTTTCCAGTCGTGGGCCTTGTGTGCAGGCATACACGCCATGACTGCTGTAGCCCACGCCTTCAGCCGCCAACGCCGCGATCAATTGCTGACGCAGGGGCTCGCTGTAGGGATAGCTAAAGTCGATGTGAGTGACTTGCTCCAGGTTATCGGCGAAAAAAGTGTGGTCGCGACCGCTGGTGTAGTCGATCAGCTGGTGTGGCACGCAGAAATGCCCGGTACCCATCGCGGCATGAATCCCACCCACCGCGTTGACCGCCAGAATCGCTTCGGCACCGGCCTGTTTCAGCGCCCAGAGGTTGGCGCGGTAATTCACTTGATGCGGCGGGAAACGATGCGGGTGACCGTGACGCGCCAGGAACAGCACTTCCTTGCCGGCGTACTCACCGATCTGCACCTCGGCCGACGGCGCACCGTAGGGCGTGTCTACCACCAACGACTGACGAATGCTGAGGCCTTCGAGTTGAGTCAGGCCGGTGCCACCGATAATCGCGTAAACCGTCATAACGAAAAGTCCTTATTCAATCAGTTGAGCTTCTTTGAGTGCGCCGATAGCTGTGAGCCAGCGCGGGTCCTGACGGTACTCAGTGCTGGCGTACGACCGGCCGCGCATCCGCGCAATGCGCTCGGACGGTTTCACCTTCAGGCGCTGGGCAGCGCTCAGGGCCAACTCCGCCGCCGCGCGATCGTTGCACACCAGGCCCATGTCGCAACCGGCCGTCAGCGCCGCTTCGATTCGGCTGGCGGCATCGCCAACCACGTGGGCACCGGCCATGGACAGGTCGTCGCTGAAAATCACGCCGTCGAACTGCAACTCGCCGCGCAAGATGTCCTGCAACCAGCGACGAGAGAACCCGGCTGGTTGGGAGTCGACCTGTGGATAAATGACATGGGCAGGCATGACGGCAGCCAGTTGCTTGCTCAGTCGGGCGAACGGCACCAGGTCGTTGGCGCGGATTTCGTCGAGGCTGCGTTCGTCAGTCGGGATCGCGACGTGCGAATCCGCCTCGGCCCAGCCGTGACCCGGGAAGTGCTTGCCGGTGGCGGCCATGCCAGCGCTGTTCATGCCGCGGACAAAGGCACCGGCCAGCAACGCTGCGCGCTCGGGGTCACCTTCGAAGGAGCGCGTGCCGACCACCGCGCTGCGCTGGTAATCCAGATCCAGCACCGGAGCGAAACTCAGGTCGAGACCGACGGCCAGCACCTCTGTCGCCATGATCCAGCCGCACTGCTCGGCCAGGTAGTCGGCATTCGGGTTGTCGGCGATGGCGCGCATGGCGGGCAGCCGTACGAAGCCCTGCCGCAGACGCTGAACCCGGCCTCCCTCCTGATCCACCGCCAACAGCAGATCAGGACGGATGGCACGGATCGCGGCGCTCAACTCACGCACCTGGCGTGGATGTTCGATGTTGCGGGCAAAAATGATCAGGCCACCCACTTCGGGCTGACGCAACAATTGGCGATCTTCAGCCGTCAGCCAGGTACCGGCGACGTCCACCATCAACGAGCCTTGCAGGCCAGCAGTCATAGAGATTCCTTGATAACGATAAACCCGGCTCGCATGCGTTCGCTGCCAAGGGCTGTGCCCGGCAGGTCGGCGCTATAAATGGGGAGCGGGTTCAGAACGAGAGTCGGCATGGGCGGCTAGCTTAGCGGATGTAAGCTGTCGCGCCCACCCGTGTGCGGTTAAACCTTGGCGGCGATCGGGGTCGATTTGCTGCGCGGACGCAACTGCGCGGTGGCCATGGCCATATCGGTGACGCCGGTTTCGGCACGCATGCCAGCGGCCAGGAACGGCACCATCAGTCGCATCACTTGCTCGATGGACGTATTAACACCGAAATCGGTCTCGGCAATCGCGCGCAAGGCCTTGATACCGGACATGCTGAACGCTGCGGCACCCAGCATGAAATGCACGCGCCAGAACAGTTCGATCGGCGGAATACGCGGTGCGGCTTCATTGACGAGCATCATGTAGCGGCGGAACACCTTGCCGTACATGTCTTCCAGATAACGACGCAAGTGGCCCTGGCTCTGACTGAAGGCCAGCCCGAGCAAACGCATGAAAATGGACAGGTCATTACCGCTGCGTGGCTGCACCACCAGGGCTTGTTCGACGAGGATTTCCAGCAGCTCTTCAAGTGTCGGTTTGTTCTCAGGCTTGGCCTGGCGCCGCTCCAGCTCTTTATCGAGACTGAGGCAAAACGGCCCGAGAAAGCGCGAGAAGACTGCCTGAATCAGCGCCTTCTTCGATCCGAAGTGATAGTTCACCGCCGCCAGATTGACACCGGCCTTGCTGGTGATCAGACGCAACGAGGTTTCAGCGAAACCTTTTTCCGCGAACAACTGCTCGGCAGCATCAAGAATACGTTCAACGGTTTCCGACTGGGCCATGGCTACTCCGCCTGACAAACACTTGTTTGAAACATACGTTTCAGCCTTGGCCTTGTCAAGCCTGGCGGTTCGTTTTGGGAATGGTCGGTCAGCTATTTAACCATACATCGGCGAAGCGTAAATCAGCAGGCTGATCGACCGTCCGGCGGCATGCAAAAAAAGGGGCATTGCCAAGACGCTTTCACTGTATATAATCCCAGTCACTGTATAAAAAGACAGAGCGATCAATATGCTAAAGCTGACGCCACGCCAAGCAGAGATTCTGGCCTTCATCAAACGCTGCCTAGAAGACAACGGCTACCCGCCGACCCGGGCGGAAATCGCTCAAGAGCTGGGTTTCAAGTCGCCCAACGCGGCGGAAGAACACCTCAAGGCGCTGGCCCGCAAGGGGGCGATCGAAATGACGCCCGGTGCTTCCCGCGGAATTCGCATTCCCGGCTTTGAAGCCAAGGCCGACGAATCCACCCTGCCGATCATTGGCCGAGTGGCCGCCGGTGCGCCAATTCTCGCCCAGCAGCACATCGAAGAGTCCTGCAACATCAACCCGACCTTCTTCCATCCTCGCGCCGATTATCTGCTGCGGGTTCATGGCATGAGCATGAAGGACGTGGGCATCTTTGACGGCGACCTGCTGGCAGTCCACACCACCCGAGAAGCCCGCAACGGCCAAATCGTGGTGGCGCGAATCGGTGATGAAGTGACCGTCAAGCGCTTCAAGCGCGATGGCAGCAAAGTCTGGTTGATTGCCGAAAACCCGGAATTCGCCCCTATCGAAGTGAACCTGAAAGATCAGGAACTGGTGATCGAAGGCTTGAGTGTCGGCGTCATTCGCCGCTAAAGGAGGCTTTATGCAGTTCCCACACACACCACAGCAAGCCCAACTGCCCTTGTTCGAGGCGTTTATGGCGCAGCCGTTGGCGCCTATCCTGAAAGACGTGATCGAGTCTCCCTGGAGCGCCGAACCTGAAGTTTTCAGTGAACTGTCACTGCGTGGTGCGACCGGGAACTGCCTGAACCTTCTGGCACCGATCCTCAGGGAATTGAGCCAGGATCAGGATGCGCGCTGGCTGACATTGATCGCCCCGCCTGCCAGCCTGACCCAGGCGTGGCTGCGGGACGCCGGCCTGAACCGCGAAGGCATCCTGCTGTTGCAACCGCGCGGCACCCAAAGCGCCCAGCAATTGACTTGCGAAGCCTTGCGCCTGGGCCGCAGTCATACAGTCGTCAGCTGGCTCAATCCACTGAGCACAACTTCACGGCAACAGTTGATCAGCGCCGCCCGCATCGGGGACGCACAAAGCTTGAATATTCGACTGGGTTAACTGATACACAATGCGCGCCTGGAACAGCGCGGGGCTTCTCCAAGGATAGAGAAGCCGATCTGTAGCGGTGTCCGCAGAAACCGACGGACGGGGATCAATGAAGAACCCGCGCGCCCTCTTCCGTGTTGAAATCGCCTTCAACCAGACGTCCTGCCATCTGTACACCGACGCTCAACATCGCCTTGGCGACTTCCACGTGTTGGCCTTGCAGGAACGCTTTGGCATCCTTGGAGAAATCCAAAGTAACCAGAGAACCCTCGTCCTCAGCCCTGCGCAACTCGATACGACCGTCTGGTAACTCGACAATTTCTAGAAAGGACGTTGGCATAAAGGTCTGTTCTCCACGAAAGGCGGGGATTATATAGGCATCGCTCAGGCTTCGCTCGGGATCTTGACCAGCAGCGCTTTTAATCACACCACTGGATCACCGGCAATCAGCACTCGTTCAGACCTTCGCGAAACCGAATCGCCAACCCTTTCAGATTTTGACGCCAGCTCTCCAGCTCGTCCCGGCTCAACTCTTCAGTTGCCTCTTCCTCATCCAGGTTAACGGCCAGGATCAGCGGCTGTGTCACATCGCCCTTGGGTTTGTGCGGAGCGCGAGGCGGCTGAAACAGTGCGGCATGGGCCGCCAACAGTTTGGCCAGCCAGGTTTCCGAGTTGTTAGCCAACTCGACCATCTCGGCCATTTCGGGAATGGCGATGGCTTCCAGCACCTCGCGAGTCAGCAGCATCTCGGCCCGAGGCGCATTAGCCTGAGGCAAGCGATAGAAGCCGGCGATTTCATGGCACAGCCCCAGCAAAGCACCGTACAGGTGAAACAACGCTGATTCACGCCCAGCCTGAATCAGCGCCAGCGAGTTCATCGCCCGCCCCTCTTCGGCTTTGGCGAGTGCTTCCAGCGACAGGCCGGCGAAATAAATCTTCTGGTTGGTGCGGGTATAGAGTTCGTGGGCCATGACGGCAGCCTCCACAACGAAATAAGTGCTTCACGCAGGTCAGACAGTGTCGTGGATCACCTCCGTTTCCCGCAAGCCCAAAACAAAAAGGCCGCATGAAAACCCGAGGGTTGTCATGCGGCCTTTTGTAGCGAGGGCGCTTGCTGTAGGAGCGAGCTTGCTCGCAAAGGACGTTAACGATGACGCGTGTTATCTGGATGCAAACGCCGCCCTCAGGTTCTTCGCGAGCAAGCTCGCTCCTACAGTAAAGCTCTTTAAGCCTTGGCAGCCTTCGCCGGGCGCTTGTCTTCAACCGTCCACTTGCCGCCGTCGTAATACGCCTTCCAGCCAGTCGGTTTGCCGTCGACCTCTGTCTGCACGTATTGCTCTTTGGTCTTGCGGCTGTAACGGATCACTGCCGGCAGGCCGTCCGGATCTTTCTTCGGCGCTTCGCAGAGGAAGTGGTACTTCGGATCGATCTCGTCCTTGTGCGGCACAATTTCCATGACCAACGGGGCACGGGTCTCACGGTTTTTCGGGAATTGGCTGGCCGCCAGGAACAGGCCGGAAGCACCGTCGCGCAGGATGTAGGTGTCGTTGACCTTTTCGCATTTCAGCTCAGGCATCTTCACCGGGTCCATTTTCGGCGGCGCCGCGTCACCACTTTTCAGCAGTTTGCGGGTGTTCTTGCAGGTCGCGTTGGTGCAACCGAAGAACTTGCCGAAACGGCCGGTCTTGAGCTGCATCTCGCTGCCGCACTTGTCGCACTCCAGGCTCGGACCTTCATAGCCCTTGATACGATAGGTGCCCTCTTCGATCTCGTAACCCGAGCAATCCGGGTTGTTACCGCAGATGTGAAGCTTGCGCTTCTCGTCGAGCAGGTAAGCGTCCATCGCCGTGCTGCAAATTGGGCAACGGTGCTTGCCACGCAGTACCAGCGATTCAGACTCACCCTCGTCATCCGCAGCGATTTCATCGCCCGGCACCAGGTTAACGGTGGCCTTGCAGCGTTCTTTCGGCGGCAGGCTGTAGCCCGAGCAGCCGAGGAACACGCCGGTCGATGCGGTACGAATCTGCATCGGACGACCGCACACCACGCACGGAATGTCAGTCATCACCGGCTGGTTGGCGCGCATACCGCCTTCGGCGCTTTCGGCTACTTCCAGCTTCTTCTTGAAGTCGCCGTAGAACTCGTCCAGCACGTTTTTCCAGTCGCGTTCGCCCTGGGCCACGTCATCGAGATTCTCTTCCATGCCGGCAGTGAAGCCGTAGTCCATGAGGTTGGAGAAGCTCTCGGCCAGGCGCTCGGTGACGATGTCGCCCATCTTTTCCGAATAGAAACGACGGTTATGCAGCGCCACGTAGCCGCGATCCTGGATGGTCGAAATGATCGCAGCGTAGGTCGAAGGACGACCAATGCCGCGTTTTTCCATTTCCTTGACCAGGCTGGCTTCCGAGTAACGCGCCGGCGGCTTGGTGAAGTGCTGGGTCGGATCAAGCTTGATCAGCTTCATCGCGTCGCCCTGGGCCATGTCCGGCAGCACATCGTCGTCGCCTGGCTTGGTGATTTGCGGCATGACGCGGGTGTAACCGTCGAACTTCAGGATGCGGCCCTTGGCGCGCAACTCGAAGTCGCCGGCACCGACGGTGACCGTGGTCGACAGGTATTGGGCTGGCAGCATCTGACAAGCAAGGAACTGGCGCCAGATCAGCTCGTAGAGCCGCTCTGCATCGCGCTCCATGCCCGACAGCTTGCTTGGCTCGGTATTGGCGTCGGACGGACGAATCGCTTCGTGAGCCTCTTGTGCGCCTTCCTTGCTGCTGTAGACGTTCGGAGTTTCCGGCAGGTACTTCTTGCCGAACTCGTCTTCAATGTAAGTACGCGCCATCGTCACGGCATCAGCCGAGAGGTTGGTGGAGTCGGTACGCATATAGGTGATGTAGCCGGCTTCGTACAAACGCTGGGCCATCATCATGGTCTTCTTCACGCCGAAGCCCAGGCGGTTGCTCGCGGCCTGTTGCAACGTGGAAGTAATGAACGGTGCCGACGGCTTACTGCTGGTCGGTTTGTCTTCGCGCTTGACGATGCTGTAGCTGGAAGCCTTGAGCTTCTCCAGCGCGGCCATGGCCTGGGCTTCGTTGAGCGGCTTGAAGGCTTCGCCTTTCTCGCGGGCTACGTCGAAACGCACGGTGGCGCCCTTGGCGGTGCCGAGGTCGGCGTGGACTTCCCAGTATTCTTCCGGGTTGAACGCACGGATTTCGCGCTCACGCTCGACCACCAGCTTCACGGCAACCGATTGCACGCGACCGGCGGACAGGCCACGGGCAACCTTGGCCCACAGCAGCGGCGAAACCATGTAACCCACCACGCGGTCGAGGAAACGACGCGCCTGCTGGGCATTTACGCGGTCGATGTCCAGCTCGCCGGGTTTGGAGAAGGCTTCCTGAATCGCCTTCTTGGTGATTTCGTTGAACACCACGCGCTTGTAGCGGCTGTCGTCACCACCAATGGCTTCGCGCAGGTGCCAGGCAATGGCTTCCCCCTCGCGATCCAAGTCGGTTGCGAGATAGATGGTGTCAGCATCTTTGGCGAGCCGGCGCAGCTCTTCGATGACCTTTTCCTTGCCCGGGAGGATCTCGTACTTGGCTTTCCAGCCATGATCGGGATCGACGCCCATGCGCGAGACCAGCTGCTTGCGCGCTTTCTCTTTCGGCGTGAGCACCGGACCTTCACCTGCGGCAGCCTTGCCGCGCTTGGCGGCTGGCTCTTTGCTGGCGCTAGCCGAACCGCTGGTGGGCAGGTCTCGGATATGGCCGATACTCGACTTCACCACGTATTGGTTACCCAGATACTTGTTGATGGTCTTGGCCTTAGCCGGGGATTCCACAATGACCAGCGATTTGCCCATGGATCAGAAAATTCCTGAATTCTAGAAGTGAAAGGCGGTTGGCGCCTGACGCGGCACCGCTATATATAGTGGCTACAAGGTGAGGTCAAGCGCAGGGTCCTGCGCGCACTCAGCTTATGGCTTGGTAAAAAGGCTCGGTTCGGCTTGCACCAAAGCAAAGCGTGGCACCTGTTCGCCGTCAACCTCGACCGACTCCAGGAACATGCTCAAGGGACGCACCCAAAAGCCGTAATCGCCATACAGGGCTTGGTAGAAGACCACTTCTTCTTCGGTTTCCGAATGCCGCGCAATACTGAATACGCGGTACTGCGGACCTTTGTAATGTTGGTAGAGCCCAGGTTGTATCGGCATGGTTTGGCCCTCACACAAATAAAAAATAAAAAAAATTCAGAAAAACAAAAACCGGGGCACTTGGCCCCGGCTTCCATCAACGGAACGCTTAAACGCGTTCGAAGACGGTGGAGATGCCTTGGCCGAGACCAATGCACATGGTGGCTACCCCGAAGGTGCCGCCATTTTGCTTCATCACGTTCAGCAAAGTGCCGGAGATTCGCGCACCGGAGCAACCGAATGGGTGACCCAGGGCGATCGCGCCGCCGTGCAGGTTAACCTTCTCGTTCATCTTGTCGAGCACTTTCAGATCTTTCAGCACTGGCAGGGCCTGTGCGGCGAAAGCTTCGTTGAGCTCGAAGAAGTCGATATCGTTAATGCCAAGACCCGCGCGCTTCAGTGCTTTTTGTGTGGCCGGTACTGGACCATAGCCCATGATTGCCGGGTCCACACCTGCCACTGCCATCGAGCGAATCACCGCCATAGGCTGGATGCCCAGGTCCTGTGCACGCTGCGCCGACATCACGATCATGCACGAAGCACCGTCAGTGATCTGCGACGAAGTACCGGCTGTCACGGTGCCGCCCTTCGGGTTAAACGCTGGCTTCAATGCTGCCAGGCTTTCCAGGGTAGTTTCCGGACGAATGGTTTCGTCGTAGTCGAACAGTTTCAGGAAACCGTTCTCGTCGTAGCCCTGCATCGGGATGATTTCGTCTTTGAACTTGCCTTCCACAGTCGCCTTGTGAGCGAGCTGATGGGAGCGTACGCCGAAAGCGTCCTGCTGTTCGCGGGTGATGCCGTGCATTTTGCCGAGCATTTCAGCGGTCAGGCCCATCATGCCCGAGGCTTTCGCCGCGTACAGGGACATGTGCGGGTTCGGATCGACACCGTGCATCATGCTCACATGGCCCATATGCTCGACGCCGCCCACCACGAATACGTCACCGTTGCCGGTCATGATCGCTTGCGCGGCAGTGTGCAGGGCGCTCATCGACGAGCCACACAGACGGCTGACGGTCTGGCCGGCGGCAGTGTGCGGGATCTGAGTCATCAGGGACGCCATGCGAGCGATGTTCCAGCCCTGTTCCAGGGTCTGGTTTACACAGCCCCAGATCACGTCTTCGACTTCGCTCGGATCAACCTTGACATTGCGCTCCAGCAATTTGCTGATCAGGTGCGCCGACATGTCTTCAGCGCGGGTGTTGCGGTGCATGCCGCCCTTGGAGCGGCCCATCGGAGTACGACCGAAGTCGACAATCACGACGTCTCTAGGATTCAAGCTCATAAGTTCACTCTCACTCTAGTTGGGGGCGCTTAACCGAAGAAGCTCTGGCCGTTCTGGGCCATTTCACGCAGCTTCGCGGTCGGTTGGTACAGCGCGCCCAAATCAGCGTACTGGTCAGCCAGGGCAACGAACTCTGCAACACCGATCGAATCGATGTAACGCAGCGCACCGCCACGGAATGGAGGGAAACCAATGCCGTAGACCAGACCCATGTCGGCTTCGGCGGCGGTTTCGACAATGCCGTCTTCCAGGCAACGCACGGTTTCCAGGCACAGCGGGATCATCATCCAGTTGATGATGTCTTCGTCAGTGACTTCGCGCTGCTCGTAGACGATCGGCTTGAGCACTTCCAGCACCGACGGATCGGCAACTTTCTTCTGCTTGCCGCGCTTGTCGGTCTCGTAGGCATAGAAGCCTTTGCCGTTCTTCTGGCCCAGGCGCTTGGCTTCGTAAAGCACGTCGACTGCCGAACGACGGTCGTCTTTCATGCGGTCCGGGAAACCTTCAGCCATTACGTCACGACCGTGGTGACCGGTGTCGATGCCGACCACGTCCATCAGGTACGCCGGGCCCATTGGCCAGCCGAATTTTTCCATGACTTTGTCGATACGGACGAAGTCCACACCGGCGCTGACCAATTTGGCGAAACCGCCGAAGTACGGGAACAGCACGCGGTTGACCAGGAAGCCCGGGCAATCGTTGACGACAATCGGGTTCTTGCCCATTTTCTTGGCGTAGGCAACGGTGGTGGCAACGGCCAGCTCGCTGGACTTCTCGCCACGAATCACTTCAACCAGCGGCATCATGTGCACCGGGTTGAAGAAGTGCATGCCGACGAAGTTTTCCGGACGCTTGAGGGCTTTCGCCAGCAAGGTGATGGAAATGGTCGACGTGTTGGACGCGAGGATCGTGTCCTCTTTGACATTGTCTTCCACTTCGGCCAGAACGGCTTGCTTGACCTTCGGGTTCTCGACGACGGCTTCAACCACAAGATCCACGTGACCGAAATCACCGTAGGACAGGGTTGGACGAATGCCGTTAAGCACTTCAGCCATTTTTGCAGCCGTCATGCGACCTTTATCAACGCGGCTCACCAGCAGCTTGGCGGCTTCAGCCAGCCCCTGCTCGATTCCGTGCTCGTTGATGTCCTTCATCAGGATCGGCGTACCTTTGGAGGCCGACTGATAAGCGATACCGCCACCCATGATGCCGGCGCCCAATACGGCAGCCTGCTTCACGTCCTTGGCGATTTCGTCGTAGGCCTTGGCCTTTTTCTTCAGCTCCTGATCGTTCAGGAACAGACCGATCAAGCACTGCGCGGCAGAGGTCTTGGCCAGTTTGACGAAACCGGCAGCTTCGACTTCCAGCGCCTTGTCGCGGCCGAAGTTCGCAGCTTTCTGGATGGTCTTGATCGCTTCAACAGGCGCCGGGTAGTTCGGGCCAGCTTGACCGGCGACAAAACCTTTGGCGGTTTCGAAGGCCATCATTTGTTCGATCGCGTTCAACTTCAGCTTTTCCAGCTTCGGCTGACGCTTGGCCTTGTAGTCGAACTCGCCGGAGATGGCGCGCTTGATCAGCTCGAGGGCCGCTTCCTGCAGTTTCTCAGGCTCAACCACTGCGTCCACTGCGCCGACTTTCAGCGCGTCCTCAGGACGGTTTTCTTTACCGGCGGCAATCCATTCGATGGCATTGTCGGCACCGATCAGGCGCGGCAAACGCACAGTGCCGCCGAAGCCTGGGTAGATACCCAGCTTGACTTCCGGCAGACCGATCTTGGCCTTGGTGGACATGACGCGGTAGTCCGCCGCCAGGCACATTTCCAGACCGCCGCCCAGGGCGATGCCGTTGATTGCGGCGACAGTCGGGACGTTGAGGTCTTCGAAATCGCTGAAAATCTTGTTGGCTTCGAGGTTGCCTGCAACAAGCTCTGCATCAGGCAGCTTGAAGTTCTCGACAAATTCGGTGATGTCGGCGCCGACGATGAACACGTCCTTGCCACTGCTGACGATCACACCCTTGATCGAAGCATCTGCCTTGATGGTGTCTACGGCCTGACGCAGTTCGTTCAGGGTTAGACGGTTGAACTTGTTGACGGACTCACCCTTGAGATCGAACTTCAGTTCGACGATGCCACTTTCAAGAGCCTTAACCGTGATGGCTTTACCTTCGTAAATCATCAACTGATCTCCACGATATGGAAGCTGAACAGTACACGTCGGACGCAGGCGAATGGCTCGGCAGGGACGCTGTTCGTCGATGCTAACGCCAATCCACCCGGCACACCCGCCAACGCGATAGTCGGGATTCTGTAGGAGCGGTCTGAAATACAAACGCTCAATTCATACGCCCGTTTGATTTGGGTACGTCACCTTCACGGAATTTCCGACAATTGTCAATCGCCCAAAATACGGGTTGAAACGCGACTTTCCGGTCATTTCCGTACCGCGAAGCCCTGCAACACGCGGATGCATGTGAGGCCATTCATAGAATCAATAGTTAGAAAAGTCGCCCTAATTCGCGGCAGCCTGTGTTTAACGGGCTACGCTGGCGGGACACCGAGAAAAAACATGAGCACTTTTGGCGAATGCCCAGCGCAAGATCAGCCCCACACCGAATTACCGGCCTGCCTGGCCAACCCAGCCCGATGTTGATGTCGGGCTTTTTATTGCCTGCTTTCCGGACGAATACGACGCGGCTTTTATTGCCTGCCTTCCGGACATATGCGGTTTTGTAGGAGCTGCCGAAGGCTGCGATCTTTTGATTTTGCTTTAACGGCAAGATCAAAAGATCGCAGCCTTCGGCAGCTCCTACACGGGGCGGAGTTCAGGCAAGGGCTTTGAGGGTGGCATCAATCTGTTGCAAAACAGTCGCGTCACCCTTTTCGCCCCAATACAACGTGATCATTTGCTTGTCCGCTTCGATCTTGTAGACGTTGTCTGGCAACTTTTCGAAATGAATCAACAACGCCGGATCTTCGCAGACCTCTTGCCACTGATTCACCCACACACCCGGCGCTTTTTGCCAATAACTCCAGCAGGCCGGCTTATTCCCACGTCGTGGCCGGTGATACTGCGCACAGGGGCTCGGCGGCTCCTGACTCAGCCAGTGCGGCCATTCCTGAGGCGCCAGCTGCATCGCCAGCCCGAGGCGTCGCGCCTCCATGCGCAGGGCCATACGGCCGCTCTGGTGGCGGGACGGCCGCAACCATGCCAGCGGACTCAACACCACCAACAGGATTGACACCACTATCCAGACCGTCATATCTGTACTCCCGATTCTTGATGAGCGCATTCAGTCACTTTGGAAACAATGCGCTTGAAACCAGCCATACTTACCAATATTGCAATCCTCAGGAGGAGCACCTCATGCCCTACAACCACATTCTGGTCGCTGTAGATCTAACCGAAGAGTGCGATCCTGTAATCCACCGCGCTCGCGAACTGTCGGTGAGCAACGGTGCGAAGCTGTCCCTGGTGCACATTGTCGAACCGATGGCCATGGCCTTCGGTGGCGACGTGCCGATGGACCTGTCACAACTGCAACAACAGCAGTTCGATCAGGCCCGGGAACGCCTGGACCGGCTGATCCTGAAATATCCGGAGCTCACCAAGGAATACAGCCACCTGACCTACGGCCAGCCGCGCCAGGAGATTCACCACCTGGCCAAGGAGCAAGGATGCGACATGATCGTGGTGGGCAGTCACGGGCGGCATGGTCTGGCGCTTCTGCTGGGCTCCACCGCCAATGATGTCTTGCACGGTGCGCCTTGCGATGTGCTCGCGGTGCGCCTGATCAAAAGCTGACAACACGAAACCCCTGTAGGAGCGAGCTCGCTCGCGATAAACCTGAGAACGCACGGGGGTGTCAGACTGTCAGCGCTATCGTTGACGACCATCGCGAGCAAGCTCGCTCCTACAAAGATCGATTCGGCCTTGCGTCATACAAAAAGCCCGACACTCGAATTACCGAGGTCGGGCTTTTTTACAGCAGGATCAATCAGGCATCCAGCTCGGCCCAGCGCTCGACCATCACGTCGAGCTCAGCCTGCAACTGTTCCAGCTGAGCGATCACCGCCGCCGTCTCGGCAGCCGGACGCTGATAGAAGCCAGCATCGGCCATCTGAGCTTCAACCACGGCAATCTGCTGTTCCATGGCTTCGATCTGACCCGGCAACATTTCCAGCTCACGCTGCAACTTGTAACTGAGCTTCTTCTTCGCCACCGGCGCTTCGACGGCTGCAACCGGCGCAGCTTCTGCCGTCACGACAGCAGAAGTCAGGTCGGCTTTGCCGGATTTGCTCTCGGTCACGCCCAGCAGGCGCGGTGAACCGCCCTGACGCAGCCAGTCCTGATAACCACCGACGTACTCGCGAACCTTGCCCTCACCTTCGAAGACCAGGGTGCTGGTCACCACGTTGTCGAGGAATGCCCGGTCGTGGCTGACCATCAGTACGGTGCCGTTGAAGGTCAGCAAGACCTCTTCCAGCAGTTCGAGGGTTTCGACGTCGAGATCGTTGGTCGGTTCGTCGAGGACCAGCAGGTTCGCCGGCTTGCTGAACAGTTTGGCCAGCAACAGACGGGCACGCTCACCACCGGACAGCGCCTTCACCGGCGTGCGGGCACGCTGCGGGCTGAACAGGAAGTCGCCGAGATAGCTCAACACGTGACGGCTCTGACCATCGATATCGATGAAGTCGCGACCTTCCGCGACGTTGTCGATCACGGTCTTTTCCAGGTCCAGCTGATGGCGCAACTGGTCGAAGTAGGCCACGTCGATGCGCGTCCCTTCTTCCACTTTGCCGCTGGTTGGCTGCAGACCGTTGAGCATCAGTTTCAGCAGGGTGGTCTTGCCGGTGCCGTTGGCGCCAAGCAGACCGATACGGTCGCCGCGCGTCAGGACCATCGAGAAATCCTTGATCAGGAACGGGCCACCCGGGTGAGCGAAACTCACGTTCTCGAGGACCATCACCTGCTTGCCGGATTTGTCAGCGGTGTCCAGCTGAATGTTGGCCTTGCCGGTGCGCTCGCGACGTTCGCTGCGCTCGACGCGCAAGGCTTTCAATGCGCGGACGCGGCCTTCGTTACGGGTGCGACGGGCCTTGATGCCCTGGCGGATCCAGACTTCTTCCTGGGCCAGCTTCTTGTCAAACAGCGCGTTAGCGGTTTCTTCAGCCGCCAGCGTGGCTTCTTTGTGCACGAGGAAGCTGGCGTAGTCGCCGTTCCAGTCGATCAGACCGCCGCGATCCAGTTCGAGGATGCGGGTAGCGAGGTTCTGCAGGAATGAACGGTCGTGCGTGATGAACAGCACGGCGCCCTGGAAATCCTTCAGCGCTTCTTCAAGCCAGGCAATCGCACCGATATCCAGGTGGTTGGTTGGTTCGTCGAGCAGCAGCAGGTCCGGTTCGGAAACCAGGGCCTGAGCCAGCAGGACGCGGCGACGCCAGCCGCCGGACAACTCGGCGAGGGTCTTGTCGGCAGGCAACTGCAAACGGCTAAGCGTGCTGTCGACCAGTTGCTGCAAGCGCCAGCCATCGCGGGCCTCGAGGTCGTGCTGGACGTGCATCAGCTTGTCCAGATCGGCGTCGGTGACGATGTTCTGGCTCAGGTGATGATACTGCGCAAGCAGCTCGCCCACGCCGTCCAGGCCTTCGGCCACCACGTCGAACACCGTCCGCTCGTCGGCTACCGGCAATTCTTGCGGCAATTCGCCAATCTTGAGGCCTGGCGCACGCCAAACGGAGCCTTCGTCGGGCTTCTGGTCGCCCTTGACGAGCTTCATCATGCTGGACTTGCCAGTGCCGTTGCGGCCGATGATGCACACCCGCTCACCACGGGCGATCTGCCAGGACACCTTGTCCAACAACGGCATAGCGCCGAAAGCAAGGGACACATCGCTGAATTTGAGCAGGGTCATGAGCTTCTCCAAAAACCGGGCGCGCATTCTACCTGACTTGAGGCTTCAGAAGGCCGGCAATTTCAATGTGGAAGCACTCTGCATGACAAATGTTGCGAACTTAGGCTGACGGGCCAGCAAAGCTTTCGCCCGCTGCTGGCAAAAGGCTAAGCTACAGATTATTCAGTACGGGTATTGCCCGAACTTGTCATGATTTCTCTGCCCGGATGTCTCATGCGCAGTCGCCTTTTCAGTCTTTTATCGTGCTTGCTTCTCTCTGCCACTGCCGCTCAATCTGCCCAGGCGGTGGACCTGTCCACCCAACGCCAATATTACGATGAGGCCAAACGCGCCTTGGCCAAGGGTGATACCGGTCCTTATTTCCGTTACAGCCAGGCCCTCAGCGATTACCCGCTGGAGCCCTACCTGGCGTATGACGAACTGACCGCACGCCTTAAAACCGCTAGCAATGAAGAAATCGAGAAATTCCTCGCCGAACACGGTGACCTGCCGCAAGCCAACTGGATGAAGTTGCGCTGGTTGCGCTGGCTGGCCGATCGCGGCGACTGGGCGACCTTCGTCAAGTACTACGACCCCAAGATGAACTTCACCGAGCTGGACTGCCTGAACGCGCAGTATCAGATCGGTCATAACCAGAAATCTGAAGGTTACGCCAACGCCAACAAACTCTGGCTGACCGGCAAATCTCAACCTGCTGCTTGCGATGCACTTTTCGGACAATGGGCCGCCGAAGGCCAGCTGACCGAGCAGAAACGCTGGGAACGCGCCAAGCTGGCCGCCCAGGCTCGCAACTATCCGCTGGCCAATAGCCTGGTCAACGGCCTGACCACCCTCGCCCCTCGCGGTCGGTTGTTGGTGGATGTAGCGCAGAAACCCGAGCTGCTTAACCAGCCATCGCGCTTCACCCCGGCCGACGAGCCGATGTCTGACGTGGTCAGCCTTGGCCTGCGCCGCCTGGCACGCCAGGATCCGGACAAGGCCATGGACCTGCTCGACGGCTATGCCAGCAGCATGCACTTCTCCCGTGATGAAAAAGTGGCGATCGCCCGGGAAATCGGCCTGACCCTCGCACGACGTTTTGACAGCCGTGCGCTGGATGTGATGACCAAGTACGACCCGGAACTGCGGGACAACACGGTGTCCGAATGGCGCCTGCGCTTGTTGCTGCGCCTGGCCCGCTGGGACGATGCCTATCAGCTGACCCGCCGCTTGCCTCAGGATCTGGCGACGACCAACCGCTGGCGCTACTGGCAGGCCCGTAGCCTGGAACTGGCGCAGCCGCAAAACCCGGAAGCACAGACGCTCTATAAAAGCCTTGCTCGCGAGCGGGATTTTTACGGCTTCCTCGCGGCCGATCGTTCGCAGTCACCTTATTCGCTGGTCAATAAACCGCTGGTGCTTAGCCAGGCACTGATCAACAAGGTGCGCAACACCCCCGGCGTACGGCGCGCCCTGGAACTCCACGCTCGCGGGCAGATCGTCGACGGTCGCCGCGAGTGGTATTACGTCAGCCGCCACTTCAGCCGTGACGAAATGGTCGCCCAGGCGAAACTGGCCTACGACTTGAAATGGTATTTCCCGGCGATCCGCACTATCAGTCAGGCGCAGTACTGGGACGATCTGGACATCCGTTTCCCGATGGCCCACCGCGAAACCCTGGTGCGTGAAGCCAAGATACGTGGCCTGCATTCGAGCTGGGTGTTCGCCATCACCCGACAGGAAAGCGCCTTCATGGACGACGCTCGTTCCGGCGTCGGCGCCAGCGGCCTGATGCAGTTGATGCCCGGTACCGCCAAGGAAACCGCGCGCAAGTTCAGCATTCCGCTGGCTTCACCGCAGCAAGTGCTCGACCCGGACAAGAACATCGAGCTCGGCGCCGCGTACCTGAGCCAGGTTCACAGTCAATTCAATGGCAACCGCGTACTCGCCTCCGCCGCCTACAACGCCGGCCCCGCCCGCGTGCGCCAGTGGCTGCGCGGCGCGGACCACCTGAGCTTCGACGTTTGGGTAGAAAGCATCCCGTTCGACGAAACCCGTCAGTACGTGCAGAACGTGCTGTCGTACTCGGTGATCTATGGTCAGAAGTTGAACTCGCCGCAGCCGCTGGTGGATTGGCATGAGCGGTACTTCGACGATCAATGACCGGCAGGAGCTATGTAGGAGCTATGTAGGAGCTGTCGAGTGAAACGAGGCTGCGATCTTTTGACCTTATCGGTACCGCTGAAGATCAAGATCAAAAGATCGCAGCCTCGTTTCACTCGACAGCTCCTACAGTCGTTCAGTCGTTCAGTCGTTCAGTCGTTCAGTCGTTCAGTCGTTCAACCCTACAGCCGTTCAGCCGCTCAGTCCTACAAGTGAAGACCGAATTCAGGCTTGCCATCACTAAACTGCAACGCCGCCAACCGCGCATACAACGCATTGCTCGCAATCAATTCCTGATGCGTTCCCACCGCCACCAGTTTCCCCTGGTCCATTACCGCGATCCGGTCGGCGTTTTTCACTGTGGCCAAGCGGTGGGCGATGACCAGTGTGGTGCGGTTTTTCATCAGGCTCGGCAGGGCTTGCTGGATCAGGTGTTCGCTTTGGGCGTCGAGGGCGCTGGTCGCTTCGTCGAGCAGCAGAATGGGCGCGTCCACCAGCAGCGCCCGGGCGATGGCCAGGCGTTGGCGCTGACCGCCGGACAAACCGAGGCCGCCGTCACCGAGGTGGGTCTGGTAGCCGTTGGGCATGGCCTCGATGAAGTCATGGGCGTAGGCGATTTTCGCCGCTTCCTGAACCTGCGCCAGGGTTGCCGTCGGATTGCCGTAACGGATGTTCTCTTCGATGCTGCCAAAGAACAGCGCCGGGTTTTGCGATACCAGCGCGAAACAACGTCGCAGGTCCAATGGATCAAGCTGAGTCAGCGGCACGCCATCCAGCAAGATGCGTCCTTCGGCCGGGTCGTAAAAGCGCAACAGCAAGTCATACACCGTCGACTTGCCCGCACCGGAAGGCCCTACCAGCGCGAGGGTTTCGCCGGCATTGATAGTCAGATTCAAGCCATCGACGGCGTAGCTTTCAGGACGCGACGGGTAGGAAAAGCGCACGTCTTGCAGTACCAGATCGCCCTTCACTCGCTCAGGCAACGTCACCAGGCCTGTGGTCGGTGGCTGGATGATGTTTTCCGAGCGCAGCAATTCGGCAATCCGCTCAGCCGCCCCTGCCGCCCGCTGTAACTCGCCAATCACTTCGCTCAACGTACCGAAGGCGCTTCCGACGATAAGGCTATAGAAGACAAACGCCGCCAACTCACCCGCGGAAATCCGTCCGGCGATCACGTCCATGCCGCCGACCCAGAGCATCACGCCCACCGCGCCCAGCACCAGCACGATCACCAGGGTGATCAGCCAAGCCCGCTGGAAAATGCGTTTACGGGCGGTGTTGAAAGCCTCCTCTACTGTGACGGCAAAACGCTGCTCGTCCTGAACCTGATGGTTGTAGGCCTGCACGGTCTTGATTTGGCCCAGGGTTTCGGAAACGTAACTGCCGATATCGGCGATCCGGTCCTGACTCAGCCGCGACAGGGTGCGAACCCTGCGACCGAAAATCAGGATCGGCGCAATCACCAGTGGCAACGCAATGACCACGATGCTGGTGAGCTTGGGGTTGGTGATAAACAGCAGCACGATCCCGCCGATGACCATCAGCAGATTGCGCAAAAACAGTGACAGTGAAGAGCCGATCACCGATTGCAGCAACGTCGTATCGGCGGTTAGCCGCGACTGAATCTCGGAGCTGCGATTGTCTTCGTAGAAACCCGGATGCAGGTAAATCAGGTGGTTAAACACCTGCTGGCGGATGTCGGCGACGACACGCTCACCGATCCACGACACCAGGTAAAAACGCGCGAAGGTACCGACTGCCAGACCGACCACCAGCAGCATGAACAGGCCAATGGACTGGTTGAGTAAATGGGGCGACTGGGTCATGAACCCCTGATCGACCAGCAATCGAATCCCCTGCCCCATCGACAACGTGATGCCCGCCGTGACGATCAATGCCAGCAAGGCACCGAAAGCCGGCCAGCGATAGGGCGCAAGAAACTGACTGGCCAATCGAATGGCGCGGCGCTGACGGGAAGAAAGCATTGAAATCATTCGATAGCCTGATCACAGAAAATTGACAGGGCCCAGCCTACACTCGTCCCAACCTGGAACTCTATAAATCACAATGAGTCCGGTTAATTATGACCGCCAAGACTAGCGCCTAGACGCTATTGGTCTAAAGTTCGGGTGGCAGCACTGCGGTATTTCTGGTGGACTGGAGTTACCGTCCTGGAAAGATCGCAGGGAGTTGTCACAGCCCGGTCACCTGACGGCTTTAGAGTAGGCACACAACCTGAAGAGGAGACAGGCCATGTCCTTGCAAAACAGCAGCGATGACAAGATTGAAGTGATCCGCACGAAGCCGCACCAGTCTCTGGGTTGCTCGATTATTGATGCAGATGGGCGCGAAGTACCGATCACTGAAGACATGATCCAGGACGCTTGCCGCGAACTGGAACAGCGATTGGTCAAGCCTGCCGAACAAAAGTGATGTAGCCACCGTCTTCTTGACCCGGCCCTGATGGCCGGGTTTTTTATGGGGGCAAGATCAAAAGATCGCAGCCTGCGGCAGCTCCTACAGGGATTCGGTCAGGCTCTTAGGCCGAGGTTGCGCCAAGAGCAGCGACAATCTGTCGCAACGCGGGTGACTCCCCGTCAATCCGCACCTGCAACCCATCAATCTCTCGTCGCTGCGGGTAATGCTTGCGCAGTGCATCAAATGCCGCACGTTGCTCGTTCACGTTGCCGACAAGACTGCGGCGGAAATCCGCATCATCCCGGCGCGGGTCGTACACGCCACGGCACAACATCGCCAGCGCCCAGGCCGGATCGCTGTCCGCGTTCAACGACACGTGCGACAACCACGGCGCCGGCAGTAAATCGCTCAAGCTGACCTGAGCCGATTGCCCAAGGAATTCGCAATACGCCTGGTAGATCTGCGCCGTCCCGCGCTGTTTGCCATCAAGGCTGTAACCGGCGATGTGCGGCGTCGCCAGCACGCAGAGTTCGGCCAGCGCCACATCGACCTCAGGCTCCCCTTCCCAGACATCCAGCACCGCTTGCAGGTCTTCGCGCTGCAGCAGCACCTGGCGCAGGGCGGCATTGTCCACCACCGGGCCACGACTGGCGTTAATCAGCCAGGTGCCGGGTTTGAGTTGGTTCAAACGGTTTTTATCGAACAGGTGCCAGGTTGTCTGGGCGCCGTGTTTCTTCAACGGCGTGTGCAGACTGATGACGTCGCACTGCTCGATGATGTGCTCAAGGCTGACGAAATCGCCACCTTCCGCGGCTTGCCGTGGTGGATCGCAGACCAGTACGTTCCAGCCCAAACCTCGCAGCACCTTGACCAGTCGGCCGCCGACTTCACCGGCACCCACCACCCCATAGGTGCGCTGAGTCAGGTCGGCGCCTTCGATTTCAGCCAGGGTCAGCAGGCTGCCCAGTACGTAGTCAACCACGCCCCGGGCGTTGCAGCCGGGAGCGCTGGACCAGGTGATGCCGGCCTGTTTGAAGTAATCCAGATCCAGGTGATCAGTGCCGATGGTGCAGGTGCCGACAAAGCGTACTTTGCTGCCGTCGAGCAATGCGCGGTTGACGTTGGTGACCGAGCGCACCAGCAGGACATCGGCCTCTTCGATGGTGGCGCGGTCGATGGAACGCCCCGGCACGCGGCGGATTTCACCGAAACCTCCGAAGAAGGCATCGAGCAGCGGGATATTTTCGTCGGCAACAATCAGCATGGGCAGGCTCCTTTGGCGGATCGGCAGTGTAGGCGGAGATGACATCCCACGCCTAGCACGCATCCCCTGTAGGAGCTGCCGAAGGCTGCGATCTTTTGATCTTGTGTTTCATAACGGAACCTCAGTGTTGCTGAAGAGCCCAAAAGCGGAGATCAAAAGATCGCAGCCTGCGGCAGCTCCTACAGGGGAATGCGTTGCGTTGGGATTACAAATCGGTAACACAGGTCTTTTCCTGACCGATGCGTCAACGCGTAGAATGCCCCGCCTCGCGCATCAAACTCTTTTGGACGTTTCGCCCTTGAATTCCGTGACTGACCGCCCCGCCGCACTTTCCCTCAACCGCCCGGCCCGGGTTCGCCTGGAGCTTAAAACCCTGCTCGCGCTCGCGCTGCCGATCATGGTGGCGCAGCTTGCCACTACTGCGATGGGCTTCGTCGATGCGGTGATGGCTGGCCGTGTCGGACCGCGTGACCTGGCGGCGGTGGCGCTGGGCAACTCGATCTGGGTCCCGGTGTTCCTGTTGATGACCGGCACCCTGCTGGCCACCACGCCGAAAGTCGCCGAGCGTTTCGGCGCCGGCACCCACAGCGCGATCGGTCCGATTGTCCGTCAAGCGTTGTGGCTGGCCCTGGTGGTGGGATTAATGGCGACCGGCATGCTGTTCAGCGCCGAGCCGATTTTGCATGCCATGAAGGTCGATCCCGAGCTGATCGGCCCCTGCATGCAATACCTGCACGGCATCGCCAGTGGTTTGCCCGCCGTTGCCCTCTACCACGTGCTGCGCTGCTTCAGTGACGGCCTGGGACGCACCCGACCGGCGATGGTGCTGGGCCTGTGCGGGTTGGCGCTGAATATTCCGCTGAACTACATCTTCATTTACGGCCATTTCGGTGTGCCGGCCATGGGCGGTGTCGGTTGCGGCTGGGCCACGGCGATTGTGATGTGGGTGATGGCACTGGGCATGGCCGGTTGGGAACGCTGGGCGCCGGCGTATCAGTCGAGTCAGTTGTTCAGCCGTTTCGACTGGCCGCAGTGGTCAGTGATCAAACGCCTGCTGGGCATCGGCCTGCCGATCGGCATCGCGGTGTTTGCCGAGTCGAGCATCTTCGCCGTGATCGCCCTGCTGATCGGCAGCCTCGGCGCCACCGTGGTGGCCGGGCACCAGATCGCCCTGAACTTCAGCTCGCTGGTGTTCATGATCCCCTACTCCCTTGGCATGGCCGTGACGGTGCGGGTCGGCCAGGCGCTCGGTCGCCAGGAACCGCGTGAAGCGCGTTTCGCCGCCGGGGTCGGCATGGGCACGGCGCTGGCGTACGCCTGTATTTCCGCGAGCATGATGCTGTTGCTGCGCGAGCACATCGCGACCATCTATACCGCGGACCCGACAGTGATTCACGTCGCAGGCATGCTGATTGTGTATTCGGCGCTGTTCCAGTTTTCCGATGCGATCCAGGTGACTGCGGCAGGCGCCTTGCGCGGCTATCAGGACACGCGGGTGACGATGATCCTGACGCTGTTCGCCTACTGGGGCATTGGTTTGCCGGTGGGTTACGCGCTGGGCCTGACGGATTGGTTCGGCACGCCGAGCGGCCCGAGCGGGCTGTGGCAGGGTTTGATCGTGGGCTTGAGTTGCGCGGCGCTCATGCTGTCGATCCGCCTGACGCGCAGTGCACGCAAGCGGATCCGCATCAGCCAGTCGGCGGGTTGACCGCGTAAAATAGAGGCCTGCAATGCAGGTAATGCCGATAAGGAAATTTGTAGGAGCGAGCTTGCTCGCGATGGACGTTAACGATAACGCGTGTTTTCTGAATGAACGCGTCGCCCTCAGGTCCATCGCGAGCAAGCTCGCTCCTACAAGGGTCAGCGTCCGGTTAATTGGACTTTTTGCGGATCCAGTAGAGGTAGGTGCCTGCCTCTTCGTGCTGCGCGACCAGTTCGTGATCGAGAAACACGCAGAACTTGGGAATGTCGCGGCGGGTCGAGGGATCGGTGGCGATCACCTTGAGCAGGCCGCCGGGCACCAGGTCACGGATGTGCTGGTGCAGCATCATCACCGGCTCGGGGCAGTTGAGGCCGGTGGCGTCGAGGGTGCCGTCTACCGGCGTATCAATCATTTCACTCATGATTCACTCCTGAAACTTGCCGGCATTGTCGCGCATTGCCGGGTGTGTCGTACACCGTACCCCTGTAGGAGCTGCCGCAGGCTGCGATCTTTTGATCTTGTTTTTAAGGGCAAGATCAAAAGATCGCAGCCTGCGGCAGCTCCTACAGGGGTACGCGTAAATCAGCGGGACTTGGGTTTCTTTACGTCCAATCGGCGCAGGTGGCAGGTGACTTCCTCTCGGTCGTGATACAGCTGCTTACAGCCAATCTCCACCCGAATCCCGCGCTCCTTGAACCCGTCGGCGATGCGCTCCAGCAAGCGCTTCACTTCCGCGTAACGCTGTTTCATCGGCAACTTGAGGTTGACCACCGCTTCACGGCAATGCCCCTCGCCGATCCATTCTTCGAGCATCGCGGCGTTGCGCGCCGGTTTCTCGACGATGTCGCACACCATCCAGTCCACCGGCTGCTTGGGCTTGAAGGTGAAACCGTCAGCCATCAAGTGTTGCACCAGCCCGGTGTCCATCAGGCTTTCGGCCATCGGGCCATTGTCGATGGCGGTCACCAGCATGCCACGGTTGACCAGTTGCCAGGTCCAGCCGCCGGGCGCGGCGCCGAGGTCGACGCCGGTCATGTCACTGTGCAAGCGCTCGTCCCACTGGTCGCGGGGGATGAAGTGGTGCCAGGCCTCTTCCAGCTTGAGGGTTGAACGGCTCGGAGCCTCACGCGGGAACTTCAAGCGCGGAATTCCCATCGGCCACATTGCCGAATTGTTCGACTCAGCCAGGCCCATGAACACTTCACGGCCGCTTTTGAAGGTCAACAGCAAACGTGGCTTGCTGGCGTCTTCCACCAGCTTGCCAGCCGCCATCAGCGCCTTGCGCAGGTGCACTTCAAATTTTTTGCAAAAATTCGACAGCTCTTTGCCGTCGTTGGTGTCGACCATTTCCAGCCACAGGCTGCCGCACAGGGGGAAGTCAGCCATGTGCGCGAGGATCACGCTGATGCGGTCGGTTTCCGGCAGGTCGATGAAAATCCCGCGCGCCCATTGCCGTGGGAAAATCAGTTGGGCGAAACGCTGGCCACGCATCAGGCGCTCGGCGCCGTCTTCTTCGGTGCAGATAAATTCGGCGCAGGCGCTGGCGGTCTTGGCCTTGGCATAACCGGCCACATTCAGCCGCGCGGCGTGTTCGGAAATCTCGGAACAGACTTCGCCTTCGAAGCCCGGCCGGCAATGCATAAAGAGGGTGTTCATTCTTACTCCTGGGCAGTAGGCGAGAAATTCAGCCACTGCGCGATGCCCAGACTTGCGTTGAAGCAAAGCCTGTCACGAAAACCGGCGCATGATAGCCGAGTTCGGAACCTTGGACTCGGCCATAGAGTCCAGTTATTAGCCTTAATGCCTAAACAGGGCTAGGTTAAAAGCTCTGTTCGTCCCGTCAGTCCGTAGCCGTGCGGACCCAAAGGAGTCATTTCAATGCCGTCCCTCGATAGCCTGAAAACCCTTAAAACCCTGCAAGTCGACGACAAGACCTATCACTATTTCAGCCTGCCGGATGCCGCCAAAAGCCTGGGCGACCTGGACAAGCTGCCGATGTCGTTAAAAGTGCTGCTGGAAAACCTGCTGCGCTGGGAAGACGAAAAAACCGTCACCGGCGCCGACCTCAAGGCGATTGCCGCCTGGCTCAAGGAGCGCCGCTCCGATCGCGAAATCCAGTACCGCCCGGCGCGGGTATTGATGCAAGACTTTACCGGCGTCCCCGCCGTGGTCGACCTGGCCGCGATGCGCGCCGCCATGGCCAAGGCCGGCGGTGACCCGCAGCGCATCAACCCGCTCTCGCCGGTGGACCTGGTGATTGACCACTCAGTGATGGTCGACAAGTTCGGCACTTCAAGTGCCTTCGAACAGAACGTCGACATCGAAATGCAGCGCAATGGCGAGCGTTACGCCTTTCTGCGCTGGGGCCAGAGCGCCTTCGACAACTTCAGCGTGGTGCCACCGGGCACCGGCATTTGCCACCAGGTGAACCTGGAATACCTGGGCCGCACGGTCTGGACCAAGGACGAGGACGGTCGCACCTACGCCTTCCCCGACACCCTGGTCGGCACCGATTCTCACACCACTATGATCAACGGCCTCGGCGTGCTCGGCTGGGGCGTCGGCGGGATTGAGGCGGAAGCGGCGATGCTCGGCCAACCGGTGTCGATGCTGATTCCGGAAGTCATCGGCTTCAAACTCACCGGCAAACTCAAGGAAGGCATCACCGCCACCGACCTGGTGCTGACCGTGACCCAGATGCTGCGCAAGAAAGGCGTGGTCGGCAAATTTGTCGAGTTCTACGGCGATGGCCTCGCGGACCTGCCGCTGGCCGACCGTGCGACTATCGCCAACATGGCCCCGGAATATGGCGCCACCTGCGGCTTCTTCCCGGTGGATGACATCACCCTGGAGTATCTGCGTTTATCCGGTCGCCCCAGTGAAACCGTGAAACTGGTCGAGGCATACAGCAAAGCCCAGGGCTTGTGGCGCCTGCCGGGCAAGGAACCGGCGTTCACCGACAGCCTGGCCCTCGACATGGGCCGCGTCGAAGCCAGCCTCGCCGGGCCGAAACGCCCCCAGGACCGGGTTTCGCTACCGAATGTCGCGCAAGCGTTCAGTGACTTCATCGACCTGCAATTCAAACCCACCAGCAAGGAAGTCGGTCGCCTCGAAAGTGAAGGCGGCGGTGGCGTCGCGGTGGGTAATGCCGACCTGGCCGGTGAAGCCGACTACGAATACGACGGTCAGACCTATCGATTGAAAAACGGCGCGGTGGTGATCGCCGCGATCACCTCCTGCACCAACACCTCTAACCCGAGCGTGATGATGGCAGCAGGGCTGGTGGCGAAGAAAGCGGTGGAAAAAGGCCTCAAGCGCAAACCGTGGGTCAAAAGTTCGCTGGCCCCAGGCTCGAAAGTGGTCACCGACTATTACAAGGCCGCCGGTCTGACCCAGTACCTTGATCAACTCGGTTTCGACCTGGTCGGTTATGGCTGCACCACCTGCATCGGCAATTCCGGCCCCTTGTCGGAACCGATCGAAAAAGCCATTCAGGCAGCCGACCTGACCGTGGCCTCGGTGCTCTCGGGCAACCGCAACTTCGAAGGTCGCGTGCACCCGCTGGTGAAAACCAACTGGCTCGCCTCGCCCCCGCTGGTCGTCGCCTATGCGCTGGCCGGTACGGTGCGCATCGACATCAGCAGCGAGCCTTTGGGGACTGACAAGGAGGGCAACCTGGTGTATCTGCGAGACATCTGGCCGAGCACCAAAGAAATCGCCGACGCGGTGAACCAGGTCAATACCTCGATGTTCCACAAGGAATACGCCGAAGTGTTTGCCGGCGACGCGCAATGGCAAGCGATTGAAGTGCCACAAGCGGCGACTTATGTCTGGCAGGCCGATTCGACTTACATCCAGCACCCACCATTCTTCGATGACATCGGCGGGCCGCCACCGGTGGTCAAGGACGTCGCCGGCGCCAGAGTCCTTGCACTGCTGGGTGATTCGGTGACCACCGATCACATCTCCCCGGCCGGCAACATCAAAGTCGACAGCCCCGCCGGCCAGTACCTGCGCGAGAAAGGCGTGGAATCGCGGGACTTCAATTCTTACGGCTCACGGCGCGGCAACCATCAAGTGATGATGCGCGGCACCTTCGCCAACATCCGCATTCGTAACGAGATGCTCGGCGGCGAAGAAGGCGGGAATACGATCTACATTCCCACCGGGGAGAAAGTGCCGATCTACGACGCAGCCATGCGCTATCAAGCCTCGGGCACGCCGCTGGTGGTGATCGCCGGCCAGGAATACGGCACCGGATCAAGCCGCGACTGGGCGGCCAAGGGCACCAATCTGCTGGGGGTCAAAGCCGTCATCGCCGAAAGCTTCGAGCGGATTCACCGCTCCAATCTAGTGGGCATGGGCGTGCTGCCGTTGCAGTTCAAGCTGGATCAAAACCGCAAGAGCCTGAACCTGACCGGCAAGGAGACCCTGGATATTCTCGGTCTGACCGGCGTCGAGCTGACTCCGCGGATGAACCTGACCCTGGTCATCACGCGTGCAGACGGCAGCCGCGAGAAAGTCGAGGTGCTGTGCCGGATCGATACGCTCAATGAAGTCGAATACTTCAAGTCGGGAGGGATTTTGCACTACGTGTTGCGGCAATTGATTGCCTCATAATCGCGTGCTGACACAGACACCGCCTTCGGGCGTAATACGTTCAGTTAAGCGAATGGCATCCACTGTAGGAGCGAGCTTGCTCGTGTTTACTGGCTAAACGCAGCGTTCTTCAGACCATCGCGAGCAAGCTCGCTCCTACAATTCCTTCACTGAACGGTATTACGCCTTCGGGCGGTGTTTTTGTGGGTGCCACATCCCTGCACTTAAGACTCGCGCTATAGAAAGGACCATAGACTTCACCAAACCGCGACTAGTACTCGGTATCCCCTTCAATCCTGAAATGCTCAACCCAACCATTGAGTGAAGTCACAACAACCATAAGCGCCGCCAGCATCAACAACGTCATTGCAACAACAGGCCAAGTCATCATGCGCAACCCCTGGTTCAGGAAAATCCGGCAGAGCGCCCTTCAAGTTAATGTCAGGCACGTTTAAACATAGTCACAGATTCAGTTCTACGCTTCAGTTAAGGAAAAACGTCAGTATCTATATTGCTGATTCACGGGCATTTCTGCCTGAATGCCTCACATAAAGCGGCCTCGTCAGTCAATCAGGATGACCCCATGCTCGTACTACCGTGGCCGTACCTGACACTGCTCTCCGCCGGCTATGTCCTGGCACTCACTTACGGACAACTGACTGCCCTGGCGAGCATGGCAATCATACTGTTGATGCTCGCCGGTTTTGCCGTCCGGCAACCCGACTACCGTTACGCTCGTTATCTCGGCCATGCACTGTTTGTCCTGCTGGCACTCGCATTGGCAGTGCATGAGTGGCCGGGTTTTTACAACGCCAAGATGATCGACCACGAGCGCTTTACCGAGAACGCCGTCCCCTTTTCGATGAACCTCAACCTGGACAAACCGCTGATTGGCTTCTGGCTGTTACTGGTGTGCCCCTGGATCGTCGACCGCCATCCGTTGCTACCGACACTCAAAGCAAGCGCGGCTGCATTGAGCCTGACGGCATCTGTCACGTTTGGGGCCGCTTGGCTGCTGGGAATCGTCGAGTGGTCACCCAAATGGCCGGATCAGGCGTGGCTGTGGATAAACAACAACCTCCTGCTGGTGACCGTCGTCGAAGAAGCGTTATTTCGCGGCTATATACAGGGCGGCCTGAGCCGATGCTTCAAGTATCGGCCCTACGGTGAACACCTTGCCCTGCTGATCGCCTCGCTCCTGTTCGGGCTGGCCCATTGGGGTGCCGGCTGGGAATGGGTCGTGCTCGCGAGCCTGGCGGGCATTGGTTATGGGCTGGCCTATCGATTCGGCGGACTGGCGGCTGCCATTGCCACCCATTTCGGCTTGAACCTGCTGCACTTCGGTCTGTTTACCTACCCGATGCTGGCAGGGTGAGCGACGGAAAATCAGACCAGACACGCAGACCCTGACCGGTCAACCAACCATCAAATCGCCCTGAATCTTGGCAAAACCAGCTGATTATCGGTAGGGAACTAAGCGGCTTGACTCTTGTCGGCCACACCGTTTAACCTCCCGCCCCACGAATGGAAGCAATCTGTCATACACCGACTGATAGTCCTCTGAAAATGAATTCAAGCAGCGCGTTTATCGCGCTGTTGTGCTGTGCGGTAAATAATGCTCAAGCCTCGCTCCCCCCTGCAAATCAAAAAATCCGTCATTTTTGCCCTGGTGCTGCGTGAAGCGCGTTCGCGTTTTGGCGATCGGCGCATGGGGGCTACCTGGACGCTGATCGAGCCGATTTGCCACCTGCTGATTCTCAGCGTGCTATTTTCCCTGATTCGCGGCCGCACGGTGGCCGGCATCGACTTCCCGGTCTTTGTATTGGTCGGTCTTGCGCCCTTCCTGCTGTTTCGCAACATCGCCATGCGGCTGATGAACAGCCCCAAGGAAAACCGCGCGCTATTTGCCTATAAACAGATCAAGCCCCTCGACACCTTTGTGGCCCGCGTACTGGTGGAGTTCTGCATCTCGGCAAGCGCGTACGCCATTCTGGTGTTTGGCTTCGCCTGGTACGGCTTCGACATGTCCATCAAGTCGCCCATTGAGTGGATGCTGACCATCCTGCTCGGGGTACTGTTCTCCTTTGGCCTGGGCATGCTGTTCTCGCTGATCGCCCATGCCATGCCCAGCAGCAACCTATTTCTGCGAATGATGTTCTTCCCGTTGTATTTCATCTCGGGCGTACTCATTCCCGCCGCCTACCTGCCTCAAGCCATGCTGCCGCTGCTGCTGCTCAATCCGTTCCTGCACCTGCTGGAACTGATTCGCGCCGAAATTTTCCCGCACTACGTACCGGTCGATGGCGTTTCGCTGCATTACGTCATCGCCTTCACCCTGGTTTTGCTATTCGTCTCCCTGGGTACTTATCGGGTTCGTCGACTGCATTTGATCTCCACCAAGAACGGCTAACCGCAGGCTTCCCGTGTTCGAGCTCAGAAATATCACCAAGTCGTACCTGACCCCCAAAGGTCGTCGCCACGTGTTTCGCGACCTGTCGCTGAAGATCCCCGCCGGCAAGAACATCGGCCTGATCGGCCGCAACGGCTCGGGTAAATCGACCCTGATGCGCCTGCTGGGCGGTGCCGATGTGCCGGACTCCGGCACCGTTGCCACCGACAAAAGCATCTCCTGGCCAGTGGGTCTGTCCGGCGGCTTTCAGGGCACCATGACCGGACGCGAGAACATCAAGTTCGTCAGCCGCGTCTACGGCGCAGTCGGTGATGCCATGCGCCAGAAAGTGGCCTACGTCGAAGATTTCGCCGAAATCGGCAGCTGGATCGACGAACCGGTGAAGACCTACTCCTCCGGCATGCGTTCGCGCCTGGCCTTCGGCCTGAGCATGGCCTTCGACTTCGACTACTACCTGATCGACGAAGTGATGTCGGTGGGTGACGCACACTTCAAGCGCAAATGCGCTGACGTGTTCGAGGAACGCCTGCAGAAATCCAAGGTTGTCCTGGTTTCCCACAACATGCCCGAAATCAAAAAGCTCTGTGACGTCGTGCTGCTGGTGCGCGATGGCGGGGTGCAGATCTATGACGATGTCGATGAAGGCATCAAGGCCTACAACACCTGATCGCCCGGACTGTGGCGTGATTGTTTTATTTCAAGGATGCAAGTGCATATGAGCAGTACGGGTAAATTCAAGGGCTGGCGCCTGACACTGGGGCTGATCGTAGTACCCATGGTACTGGCCATCGCCTACTACAGCTTTTTTGCCGTGGACCGCTTCGTCAGCTCCGCGCAAGTGGTGGTTCGTCAGGACGGTAACAACCCGGGCGCACAGCTGCCAGGGCTAAGCATGCTGCTGAACGGAACCAACCCCGCCTCCCGGGAAGAAACCCTGTACCTGCGCGAATACATCGTGTCGATGGACATGATGCAACTGCTGGAAGATCGCCTGCACTGGGTCGAGCAATACAGCAAGCAACGCAACGACCCGTTCTTCTGGCTGGACAAAGACACCGAGCGCGAGGACCTGCTCAAGTACTACCAACGCATGGTCTCCGCCCACTACGACGAGACTACCGGCCTGCTGAAAGTTGAAGTACAAGCCTTCAGCCCGGAACTCGCAGAGCAGATGGTCAAGACCATTCTGGAAGCCAGCGAGCACTTCGTGAACGAAGTCTCACACGGCATCGCCCGCGAGCAGATGCGCTTCGCCCAAGGCGAACTGGAAGGCGCGAAGAAGCACTACACCAAGTGCAAGGAAGAACTGCTGAGCTTCCAGAACCGTAACAAGGTACTGGACGGTAAAAGCTCGGCCTTGGGCCGCGCCAGCATCATCGACACCCTTGAAGGCGAGCACTCCAAAGAGCGCGCCGTGCTCACCCAAATGCTTTACAAGCTTCACGCGGACTCCCCTCAGGTCAAGCAACAACAGCAACGCGTTAGCGCCATTCGTGAACAGCTGAATGCGGAAAAACACATGCTGGTGTCCGCCCCGGATGGTGACCAGCTCAACGTGGTGGCCTCGCGCTTCCAGCAATTGACCCTGGACGCCGGCATCGCCGAAGAAACCTACAAGACCGCCGTCGCTGCACTGGACAACGCCCGCATCGAAGCCAGCAAGAAGATCCGCACCCTGGTCACCGTAGTCAGCCCGAACACCCCGCAGATGGCTCTTTACCCGGAGCGCCTCTACAACCTGGCAACCATCTTCCTGGCCCTGCTGTTGCTCTACGGTATTGCCCGCTTCCTTATTGCATCGATCGAGGATCATCGTGATTAAATCCATTTCCGGCCTGCCCCTTCGCCCCCTGAACTTGAGCATGCGAAACAGCGCTGTTGCGGGTTTGATGCTGGTGACTCTGACGCTGGCAGGTTGCGGCGGTACCCTGTCCGGTGCCGGCCCATACAAAGGCGATATCGAAAACAAAAGCCAAAGCACTGCGTATGACCTGGTGGACATCAACGCCAACACCATCGCACCGTTCATGCGCCCAGCCACCAAACCGGCCAAAGCCAAAATCACCAGCCCACTGGCGCAAAGCGTGCGCCTGATGGGCGGTGACGTGATCAACGTACTGATCACCGACAACGCTCCGGAAGGCAGCGGCCTGTTCGCCCCGCTCTCGACGGGCGGCACCCAACTCAAAGTGCGCATCGACGACAAGGGAATGATCTCCCTGCCGTACGTTGGCCATCAGTTCGTTGCCGGCATGACCCTGATTCAGGTCGAAGACATGATTCGGCAGAAGCTAAAGGGCGTGACCACCGACGTGCAGGCGCACGTTGATCTGGTTGGCGACCTGTCCGGCTCGGTGCTGGTAGCTGGCGCGGTGAAAGCCCCCGGCCGCTTCTCCACACTGCAAGGCCCGCTGACCCTGCTTGATGCCGTTAACCAGGCTGGCGGGCCGCTTCTGGAACCGCACTTGGTCAACGTCACTGTACGCAACGGTGCTCAAGCCAGCACCTTCAACTACGAAGATGTACTGGCCGGTAATAATTTCGTGCTGAAGCCAAATTCGGAAGTGGTTCTGGACCGTGCGCGTCAACGCTTTGTGGCGATGGGTGCTGTGGGCGAGCCAGGCTTGCATGATTTACCAGCGCAAAATTCCAGCCTTCTGGATGCACTGGGCTCGGTGGGCGGGCTGAAAGAAGCTAATGCAAACCCACAGGGTGTATTCGTTTTTCGGATGGGAGAATCCACCCCTACACAAGCTGCCAAACCCATTGTCATGCGTATCGATATGCGTGATCCGGCCGCAATTTTTTACGCCCGCCAGGTCATGCTAAAGCCGGATGACACGATTTATGTCACCAATGCGGCTGTGTATGAGTGGCAAAAAATTATTGGGCCAATCGTACAGACTCTTGTACTCGGTCGAGCTGCGGGCGTGGGCCCGAACTAAGCAAAAAAGACAGAAAGCACTTACGTGACTGCTGCCATCGACCATGTCATGGCGACAATCCAAACCGATATTTACCTACAAGCGGAGTGTTTGTTGGGCCAGTGAATTTTGTACAGCGCTAACAAGTTAAAAGACAGGGATGTCACATACTGGACTTTCTAAAAGCTGACTCAAGGATTGCCCCGGAAAGAACACTCCAGCAGATTTCAAGGAACTTGAATGAACGTCCTTTTCTATCTGGAGCCCGCCATTGAGTTGGGCAACCCTGAATTTCGCTACGCGACACTTCGCAGCTCAATCGTGCCGCAAGTTACTTCACTGCGTGATGCCGGCGTAAGCGTCCACTGCATCGTTAGCCAGGTCATTGCTGAACGTGCATTGCGTGACGGCTACGTCGCGACTATCGGTTCGCTGTCTACCATCGATCCGCTGGATTGGACCGCAGGTGAAAACACCCTTGAGCGCTCGCTAAGACACCAAGCCAACAATTACAAGGATGGCGAGCACGCGCGCCTAGGCGAATTGCTCAAATCCGGTATTCCGGAAGGGTTTGAACCCGACATCATTATCGTCTGGGAATCCCCAATGTCGTTTCTTGGAGAAATCTTTCCCAAGGCGCGAATTATTTATCAGATGCCCGGCTTTTTCTCCCGCCCGCCATTTGCCAATCTTGTCGCGTTTGACACAGGGCTCCTCGGTGATAGCACCTCCCCCACCAATCGCTCTGTCAGCCCAGCAGAAATAGATGCCCTTGAAAGCCTGAGAGACCACGAAGCTCGATTCCTGAACTCCATTGCTCCAACACAAGTAGCAATCAACGACCTTAAACAACGCTTTCGTAGCGTGATCCTGTTGCCATTGCAGATTGATGGCTACTTCATGATCGACTCCGTATTGGGGCGTCGTAGCCAATTCGATGTACTGGTGGACATCATGGGTCGGATACCGGCCAATCAAGCTCTGGTAGTAACAAATTACTGGTCCGGCCAGACCCGAAGTGCAGTTTTGACTGCACAGAACATCAGTTACCTGCGCTCGCGTTTTGAGAATTTTGCCTACTTCGAAAACTTCGACAAAATCCCCTCTGTATCGCAGTTGCTGGTCCCTGAAATGGATGGTGTTATCACTATCTCCTCCTCCCTTGGCTATCAGGCAGCGTTCTGGCAAAAACCTTTGCTGACCCTCGGCGCCAGCCATATCACGCCATTTGCAACCACCAACGACTGGAATGAGTTTTTCGCCCAGGTAACTGCGGGTGATCCGATCGTCCGAGATGATCTGATTATTTCAACGATCAGTGCTAAACATCTCCCCGCTCAAATGCTTGAGGAAGACGGCAAAGGTTATGCAGGCTGGCTTCGAGAAGTCGCCGACCGCCCTGTTGGGGAGTTTCCATGCTGGACTGACAATGAGCCAGTAGCCAAAACCCTATTCGATCTACGACGCGAACCCGAATACCTGAAGCAGCTTGGCTACTTCAACCTGGTACGCGAAGAGTCTTCAATGGATCACTGCCGTGAGCTTTCACAGCAGATTCAACGGCACCCAATCATTTCGTTCGACGTATTCGATACGCTTTTGTACCGACCATTCAAATCTCCTTCAGACATGTTCGAATTCATGTCGGATGAAGTGCGTCAGATTTGCAATCTTCCGTCCCTTGATTTCCGTGCCGCTCGACGCGCCGCAGAAAAAGCTGCTTTCGAGGAGGCTATTGCACGTGGTGACGGCGAGACTCGGATCGATGAAATCTATCAGGCATTCGCAGAACAAACGGGTGTAGGCCAAGAACTGGCAGAGCGAGTTCAACAGCTCGAAATGCAGATGGAAATGGACATCCTTTACCCAAGACTGTCTGGCTTCAAGGCCTTCAATGAGGCCCGCAGTCTGGGCAAGCGAATTATCATCATTTCCGACATGTATCTTCCACGTGACTTCCTAGAGGCCATTCTCAAAAAGAACGGTTATGAAGGTTACGAGCGTTTTTACGTATCGTCTGAAGCCCGCGTCAAGAAACACAACGGAAGACTCTTCGATCACGTTCTTGAAGATCTAAACGTCGATCCAAAGACAATTCTCCACGTTGGGGATAACGTTGCCGCCGACGTGGTGCGGGCCAAAGAACGTGGCATCAAACCATTCCACTTGGTCAAGGCATCTGAAGTATTCGCGGAATGCGACAGCTTCAAGACGCCGTGGTCTCGCGATGAAGAGCGCCACTCCCTGGACTGGAAAATGATTCTTGCTATCGCGGGCAATCGATTCCATGACAACCCGTATTTGCCGCATCGACGCGGTACCCTGTTCTGCGGCGATCCTTGGCGCTTGGGTTACTACGGCCAAGGCCCTATGCTTCTGGGTTACACCAAGTGGCTGATAGAGAAAGCTATTCGCGACGGCGTGCAACGTCTTTACTTCCTGTCTCGCGACGGCTTGATCATGAAGGAAGCGTACGACCGCATTGCCCAGAATTATCCCGACGCCCCAAGTAGTCACTACTTACTCTGCTCGCGCAGAGCCGTGAATCTAGCCAAGGTACGAGATGAACATGGCGTGATGGATCTACTGCAAGTGGATTATGCTCGCACGACCATCGAGCACCTGCTCTCATCTCGTTTTGGTGTTTATCCAGCAAATGTCCCGACTGAAATCCTCTCAAAACACGACCTTACTCTTGAGACGATAGTCACCAACAAAAACCAGGAAATGCTCAAGCCGTTTTTCCTTGACCTGCTTCCACTCATCGTAAGTGCCGCCAGCAAAGAGCGGGCGAATTACCTCGAATACCTTGAAGGAACAGGCCTGCTTGACTCAGGTGAAGTTGCCTTGGTGGATATCGGGTATGCCGGCACTATGCAGGAATCCCTGTATTTGCTGACTGATCGCAAGAAACTGTTTGGTGGTTACTACCTGATGACCTTCCGTCAGGCACTGAAGCGCGTAGATGCTTATGGCATGCCGATCAGAGGGTACCTGGGTGAGTTCGTGGATCGTCACGATACCCACCATCCATTCTGCCGAAACGTTCCACTCTACGAGACACTGTTTAGCAGTGTGGACACGTCATTTGTCCGCATGGATCGTGATTGGAATGGCCGCCTTACCCCGATTTTCATGGAGCGATTTGCAGCCGAGGCAAAACGTGAAGAGGTAGTTCATCGGATCCATAAAGGTGCGCTGAGCTTTATTGAAGAAACAGCGCGCATCTTTGGCAGTCGCTTGAAAAACCTGGATATCGAGCCCGTCAAATCTCTACGCGTGCTAGAGAAGTTCTTCAGTGATCCGCATCCGATAGACGCCAAAATGTTCGCCGGCCTTGTTTTTGAGGATGCTTATGGCGGAGCGGGTCTGAAAAAAATACTGCCAACAGTAGACAAACTGAAAGAACAATGTGTTTGGAAAATGGGCGCCGCTGTATTGCAGCGAGCACAAAGTAAAAATGGGCAACCAAAGGCTACTGAAACCACTATAACAACAAAAACCGCCAGCAAGCTTGAGCAAAGATTGATCCGTTGGGTGGTCAGGAAAACCTCCAATGATCGTAAATTCAAAAAATTTGAACTTACTCCAGTTAAATTTTTTAACGACTCCAAGAGCCCACACGTTCGCCTACTAGGACGACTGTATCTATCCAGATCAGCTGACTGACGAGCGAAATACCGGCATACAGTTCATTACGATTTTATCTGTAATGAACTGTATGCCCTTCCATACAAAACCCAGTAAAAAAGCGCGCTTTCAGAATCTTTTTACTTATCAATAATTTTCATAAGTAACAGGAACTCCATTGCTACTGACTTTAGCCATTCAAACGAACGCTCAGTCAAAAATCTCCACAACCCCCACCACCTCATCACTCCCCTCTGCCATCACCAGCAGCGCACGAATCTTGTGATCCAGCATATAAGCCTCAGCCTCACTCAACTGCGCATTCGCTTTCACGGTATGCGGGCTGGCGGTCATGAAGCTGGCGACGCTTTCATTCACCACACCCGGATTGCCCAGCAGTGCCCGGCGCAGGTCGCCGTCGGTGACGATACCGACCAGTTTGTCGTTGTCCATCACCAGGGCCAGACCCAGGCGGCTGGAGGTCATGACCAGCAGGCAGTCGTGGAATGAGGTGTCGCGAGTGACTTTGGGGAGGTTGGTGTGCATCACGTCGCTGACGCGGGTCAGTAGTTTGCGGCCGAGGCTGCCGCCGGGGTGGTAGCGGGCGAAGTCCATCGGTTTGAAGTCGAGGGCGCTGATCAGGGCAACGGCGAGTGCATCGCCCATAGCCATGGTGGCCAGGGTCGAGGTGGTGGGTGCCAGGTTGTTCGGGCACACCTCGCGCTCGACCGAGATGTCGAGCCAGATGTCGGCGTGTTTGGCCAGGGTGGATTGGCCGTTGCCGGTCATGGCGATGATCTTGTTACCGAAGGACTTCAGGCTCGGGATCAGCTTGATCACTTCTTCGGTTTCGCCGCTGTAGGAAATCAGGATCAGTACGTCAATCGGCTTGAGCATGCCGAGGTCGCCGTGGAAGGCTTCGGCCGGGTGCAGGAACAAACTTGGGGTGCCGGTAGAGGCGAAGGTGGCGACCATTTTCTGGCCGATCAAACCGGATTTGCCCATGCCGCATACCGCCGCACGGCCTTTGCAGCCGAGGATCAGTTCTACGGCGCGCTGAAATTCGCCATCCAGGCGTTCTGCGAGTTGACTGATGGCTTGCGCCTGGGCGCAGAGTGCTTCTTTGGCAATTGGAAGGTGATTCATGGGGGACACTATCGCTCCTTGATTTTGAAGGCGCGTATGGTAACGGCTCAATGCCAGCGAGGGAATGTTGATCTCCTGGCCGTAGGAAATTGCCAGCGGGCGCTATGAAAACTGATTCCCCATGAAAAAAACGAAACCAGCCTCGAATAGTCAAGCGCTGAAAATAGGGCAGGACGCCCGCTCGTCGGACTGTTTAAACCACAAACCTGAGATGTTAAAAATTCATCAAATAGGTGAAAAAAAGTCGTAAGAAACCCCCTAGTTTTACGAGTGGCAACGTGCCATTTGTATTATCATTTGCGCCAAATTTTGATTAAGCATTTTTTCAGACACGTACTGATTCGTGGCTGACACAAGACTGCGCTCGTTATGGATATCCGCTGTTTTTTATGGACAATGCCGCTCCACCGCGTCGCTCTTTGCTGATTCTGTCCAAAGGCGCGCAACAGATCTCTACCCTCCCCACCTTGCTGCCCGAGTATCGGCTGCTGTGCGGGACGGTGCGCGACATTGCCCAGGCCGATGATGTCCTCGCGTGGGGGCGTAAACCTAGCGCATTGCGCGCGCAGGCCGTTGCTAAAGATGCCGGTTTGCCCCTGCTCACTGTCGAAGACGGTTTTCTGCGCTCGGTGGGGCTGGGTGCCGAAGACCCGCCGTTGTCGCTGATTGTCGATCCGCTGGGTATCTATTACGACGCCACCGCGCCGTCTCGTCTGGAACAATTGATTCCCGTCCCGCTGATGCAAGCGCAGATCCTGCGTGCCCGGGCCTTGCAAGCAAGCTGGTGCGAAGAGCGCGTGTCCAAATACAACGGCGCTCGGATTGAAGCCTGCGTATTGCCGCAGCCGTGTGTGCTGGTGGCCGATCAGACCCGCGGCGATGCCTCGCTGCAAGGAGCCACCGCCGCTGATTTCGAGCGCATGCTCGAAGCTGCGCTGACCGAGCATCCGCACAGCACAGTGGCGGTCAAGGTTCATCCGGACGTGGTGGCCGGGCGCAAGCAAGGTCACTTCGACCTGGCGAAGCTGCGCAAGCATCCACGGGTTCATTTGATCAGCGATAACCTGCACCCGGCCGAGCTGATGCCGAGCGTCCAGGCTGTCTACGTGATGACCTCACAACTGGGCTTCGATGCACTGTTGTGGGACGTGCCTGTGCACACCTTTGGCATGCCGTTCTATGCCGGCTGGGGTTTGACCCTTGATGCCCTGCCCGCCCCTGCGCGGCGCCAGCCCGTCAGCCTTGAACAATTGCTGCATGCCGCGCTCGTGGAGTACCCGCGCTACGTCGACCCGGAGACGGCCGCGCCGTGCGAACCCGAAACCGTACTGGCATGGCTGGGCCTTCAACGAAGAATGCGCAGTCGGCTGCCCGAGAGCCTGCAAGTGGTTGGCTTCAGCAAGTGGAAACACCCACTGGTGCTGGATTTTTTCAACGGGTCATCCATTCGGTTCCTTGGACGTTTCTCCCGACGTCGTCTCGCCACACCGGTCATTACATGGGGCTGTCATCACGACACGCCATTGACGACGAAAGCTGGCAACCACCTCGGCCGCGTCGAAGACGGCTTCCTCCGCTCCGTCGGCCTGGGTGCGAAGAAAACCCGCCCACTGTCGTGGGTGTTCGACGACCTGGGCATTTACTACGACGCTACCCGTCCTTCGCGCCTGGAACACCTCTTGCAGAACGAACCGTGGAGTTCAGGTTTGCTGCAACGGGCCACGGCGCTACGTGAAGCGATCTGCGCCGCCGGCGTTACTAAATACAACTTGCCCGGCACCACGTGGAAACGTCCCGCCGGTGTCGAGAAAGTGATTCTGGTACCGGGCCAGGTCGAGTCCGACGCCTCGATTCGCTACGGCGCGCACCGGATCCGGCGCAATCTTGATTTGCTCAAGGCGGTGCGCCAGCGCCACCCGTTGGCGTGGCTGTTGTACAAGCCACATCCAGAAGTATTGGCCGGCACTCGCGAGGCCGGCGAAGGCGAAGAACGCACCAGTGACTGGTGCAATCAGGTGGTGGGCGATGTGCCCTTCCACCAGCTGTTGTCCGAGGTCGATGAGGTGCACGTACTGACCTCGCAATCGGGCTTCGAAGCCTTGTTGCGCGGCGTGCCGGTGACCACTTACGGCCAGCCGTTTTATGCCGGCTGGGGGCTGACCCGGGATCTGGGCATGAGCCCTGAGGTCCAGGCACGCCGCACCCGGTGCCTGAGCCTGGACGAATTGGTGACCGCGACCCTGATCCGCTACCCGACTTACGTCAGCCGCATCACTCGAAAATTCACCACCCCCGAACGCACGTTAATCGAGATTCAAAACTGGGATGAAGTACCTACGCAAGGAAGGCCTCCAACATGGCGAGAGATGATTCAACACTGGGTCCTCAGCGCTTTGAAACCACGCCCAAGAAATTCGTAGTGCCGGTCGAACGCTCCCAGCGTCAGGTCTCGGTGAAGCCGCGCAACTCATTCCTGTTTCTGCAGGGTGTCAGTTCGCCGTTTTTCGCACGCCTGGTGCAGGCACTGCGAGCCGAGGGACAGCTGGTCAAGTCGGTCAATTTCAACATGGGCGACACCCTGTACGGCAGCGGCGCGCGGGTATTTTATTCGGCGCGGCCCGAGCAGCTGATGGACTTCTACAGCCAATGTTTCAGGGCGGACCACATTACCGACGTGGTGCTGTTCGGCGACTGCCGTCCGGTGCATCAGCCGGCGGTGGAACTGGCCAGGTCGCTGGGCATTCGCGTGCACGTCTTCGAAGAAGGTTACTTCCGCCCCTACTGGATCACCCTTGAGCGCAATGGCGTGAACAATCACTCGCTGCTGCCCCGTGATCCGGACTGGTATCGGGAAGTCGGCAAGTACATCCCGCGTTATCACAACGGCGATTCGTTTCGCCTGTCCTTTGCCTCTCGGGCTTTCCACGATGTGATGTACCACGTCGGCGGCGCCTTGAACAAAGTGGTGTTCCCCCATTACCAAACCCATGCGCCGTTCAACGCGGCGGTGGAGTATGCCGGCTACATTCGCCAGGGCATTCGCCTGGTCAGTGCCAGGGGCCGCGATTCCGAGGTCATCAGTGAAGTGGCGCGTAATCGCCATCGCACCTTCCTGTTGCCATTGCAGCTGGACAGCGATGCGCAGATCCGCGATCACTCGCCGTTCAAGCACATGAAGGATGTGTTGAAGCACGTAATGGGTTCGTTCGCCCGCCATGCCGGCAGTGACACCCGCCTGGTGGTCAAGAATCATCCCCTGACCCCGGGCATCGTCAACTATCACCGAATCACCCGGCGCATTGCGCAAAAACTCGGCATCGCCGATCGCGTGGACTTCCTCGAAAGCGGCCACATGCCGACGTTGCTGTCCCACGTCGCGGGCGTGATCACGGTCAACAGCACCGTCGGCGGTTCGTCGCTGATGCACAACGTGCCGACCATCGCCCTCAGCGACCCGATCTACAACCTCAAGGGGCTCACCCACCAAGGCAGCCTCGACGATTTCTGGCACACGCCGGAACCGCCCGACACCACGCTGTTCCAGCGCTTTCGCAGCACTGTGATTCACACCACCCAGGTCAACGGCGGTTTCTATACGCGCTGCGGCATCGACATGGCCGTGAACAACTCGCTGGAAGTGCTGATGGCCAAAACCTCAAAGATTGAACGGTACCTATGACGCTGCACAAAAACCCACGCTGCATTCTTATTACCGGGGCCACGGGTGGCATCGGCGGCGCGCTGGCACCGGCGTATGCTGCGCCTGGCGTGACCTTGATCTTGCAAGGCCGGCGCACCGAGCGCCTGGAAGAAATGGCCGAGCAATGCCGCGCTGCCGGCGCCCGGGTCATCCTGCACGCGCTCGATGTACAGGACCTGGTTGCGGTGCGCGAATGGATGACCCGGATCAGCGAAACCGAGCAACCTGACCTGATCATCGTCGGTGCCGGGCTCAATACCGCCGCGGGCCCAAACTCGGAAGATGAAGTCTGGGATCTGTCCCAGGCCGTGATCGAAGTGAACGTCATGGCGGCCATCGCGACCGTGCAGGCAGCGTTGCCGGCCATGCGCGCTCGAAAGCACGGCCAGATCGCGCTGTTCAGTTCCCTCGCCGGTTGGCGCGGGCTACCCGCCACACCCAGCTACAGCGCCAGCAAAGCGGCGATGAAGGCTTACGGCGAAGCCATGCGCGACCTGGTGGCCGCTGACGGCGTGCGGATCAACGTGATCATGCCGGGTTATGTCGAATCGAAAATGTGCTTTGAAATGCCTGGACCGAAACCGCTGCTGTGGAACCCGGACAAGGCCGCGCAGCGGATCCGTCGCGGCCTGGCAGCCAACCAGGCACGCATCAGTTTCCCCTTCCCCTTGAACCTCGGATGCTGGGCCCTGGGCGTGATTCCCCCACGGATGTCATCTGTCATTTTGCGATGGCTGGACTACGGTGCCTGATTTCTTGAACAGTCCTTTTACCTGGGTTATCGCGGTCGGGTTTGTCCTGACCTGTCTTCTCGAAGCGTTGCTGATTCCCCGCCCGACGTTGCGTCGTCCACTGCGCAGCTGGCTGCTGCATGCCGGGGTGTGGCTGTTTGCGCTGGCCGTGCTGTACACGATCACCGGGCGCCCTTATTTCAGCGCGGTGAACGCCCTCGCCCTGTGGCTGCTGATCGTGATGGTGAGCAACGCCAAGTATCACTCGCTGCGTGAACCGTTCGTGTGCGCGGACTTTGAATACTTCAGCGACGCGGTGCGTTTTCCGCGCCTGTACCTGCCCTTCTTCGGCATCGGCAAGACCATCGCGCTGGCCCTGGCGTTTATCGCCTATCTTGCGTGCGGACTGTATTTCGAGCCTGCTGCCCCGCAGGCGCAGCACGTTGGCCTCGCGACGCTGGCGGCCGCCGTGTTGTTGCTGATCCTCGGCGGCATCAAGCCTTTGCAGCCGACTTACGATGCCAGCCTGGACTTGACCCGCTGGGGTCTGGCCGCCAGTCTGTGGACCTATTTTTGCGCGGCACGGCGCAAGGTCGCCATCGACCCATTGCACTCTCCGTTCGCCCTCGATCCGCGTCAGGCGCCTGCCCCGATGGGCACCGCGCTGCCGGATCTGGTCTCCGTGCAGAGCGAGTCGTTTTTCGATGTTCGTCGGTTGTGGCCGGGCATCCGCGAGCAGGTGTTGAGTCACTACGACGTGTTGCGCGGCGAAGCGCTGGCACACGGTCGCCTGCAAGTCGCCGCCTGGGGCGCCAATACCGTGCGCACCGAGTTCGCCTTTCTTACCGGGATTGCCGGAGACAAGCTCGGCGTGCACCGCTTCAACCCGTATCGCCATCTGGCGCGCCAAGGGTTGCCGAGCATTGCCGCCGAAATGAAACGCAAGGGCTACCGCACCGTGTGCATTCACCCGTACGACGGTAGTTTTTACGGTCGCAACAAGGTGCTGCCGGCGCTGGGTTTTGATCAGTTCATCGACCAGCGCAGCTTCAACGATTCGCAAAAAGCCGGGCCGTTCATTGGCGATTGTGCGGTGGCCGACAAGATCACTGAATTGCTCAACGACAGCACCCGCACTCAGCCGTTGTACATCCATGCCGTGACCATGGAAAACCACGGCCCGCTGCAACTGGAAACCGTCGATGCCGCTGAGTTGCCGACCTGGTTCGACCGCCCGCTGCTGGATGACCTGCGCGATCTGGCGCCGTACGTGCGGCACGTCAGCAACGCCGACCGGATGCTCGGCCAATTGCGCGAGTGCCTGATGTCGCGACCGACCCCGACCGGGCTGTGCTTTTTTGGCGACCACGTGCCGATTCTGCCCGAGGTGTATGCCGCACTCGGTGCGCCGGATGGCGATACCGACTATTTCATCTGGTCCAATAAAGTGCCCGGCAGCCGCGCGGCCACGTCACTGGCAGTCGAACACCTGGCCAGGACGTTCGTCGACCAGCTAAGTCGCGCCAAGGCTGTCAGCAAACCGCTGAGCCACGCCCAGACTGCCCTCCATGACTGAGAGCGCCCACGAGGCGCTACGGATTGTCCTTGGCTCCGGTTTGCCGGAGCGTGACGAGGCGATTGCGCGGCTGATCGCCTCGGGTCGTAGTTCGCTGGCCTTTATCCTCGGCGATGAAGCCTGCCGCTATCGGCTGCTGGCCCGGGCGATCAACTGGGACCGGGTTCTGATTGCCTATCGCGGCCCCACCGTGCTCGGTTATGCCGCGTTCAAGCACCATCGACGTGGACCGTTCTCGCCGGGTTTCGGCCCTTTCCGGGATGAGTTCGGCCGTCTTCGCGGTGGTGCGCGCTACCTGCTGTTTATCATTACCGAATGCCGCGAGTGGTATTACGGGTTCTACCTGTATGGCCTGCGCGTGATCAAACCGGCACGCCATCAGGGCGTAGCCACCGCGCTGCTGACAGAGACATTCGGGCAAGCCCGTCAAGCGGGCTACGACAGAGTTGAGCTTGAGGTTCAGGTGAAAAATCAAAACGCCCAACAGCTCTACACCCAGCAAGGTTTCGTCCGGGTGCGCACTACACCGGTGAATTGGCTCGGTCGGTTGCTGCCCTTCCCTGCGGTGGTGAACATGCGCCGCACACTGAAGCCCCAGCCATGAAGCGCGCCAACCTGAATCAATCGCTGGTCGAAGGGCCGGGCTGGATCGGCATCATGTCCCAGTGGGTCATGTGGCGGGTTTTTCACCTGAGCGAATTTCTCGACCCGGAAGGCAAGCCGTCATGGCTGTGGCGGCGTGGCGCGAAAAAACCCAAGGGTCTCAAGGCGATTTCCGGGATTGGCTACAAGCGCTCGTCGGACCACGCCCGGGTACTGTGCAAGCGCTGGGACATTCCCTACATCGCACTGGAGGACGGTTTTCTGCGCTCCTCCTCCCTCGGGGTCGAGGGCGATACGCCGATGTCGATGGTGGTCGATCCGATCGGCATTCACTACCTGGCGGATCGTCCTTCGCTGCTGGAAAACATCCTCCAGCAACCGCAGCAGCTGACGGCCGACGAACTGGCCACCGCCACCGAGCTGATCGCGCTGATTCGTAGCAGTTGCATCGGCAAATACAACAACGCCCCGGACCTGAGCGACGATGACCCATTGGGTCGGGACACGCCGCTGGTGCTGGTGGTAGATCAAACCTACGGCGACTTTTCGATTCCGGGTGGCGGCCTGTGCGAGGCGGATTTCATTCGCATGCTCGATGCAGCGCTGGCGGAAAACCCCGGTGCCGACGTTCGCGTACGGATTCATCCGGACTGCATGAGCGGGCACAAGAAAAGCTGCTTGCTCGACGCGGCGAAGGCGCGCGGCGTAACGCTGGAAAGTCGGCCGGTGTCTTGGGCTTCGCTGGCACGTCGGGCCGCGCGCGTGTACATCGCCACCAGCCAGGCCGGGCTCGAAGCCCTGATTCAGGGCGTGCCGGTGACGTGCTTCGGGCTGCCCTTTTATGCCGGCTGGGGTTTGACCGATGACCGTCTGGCCATCTCGCGCCGGCAAGCGCGACCGACGCTCGAACAGTTGGTCGCCGCAGCCTACGTCCGCTATTGCCGCTACGTTGATCCGTTGACCGATCAGCGTTGCGACGTCATGACCGTGGCCCGGCAACTGGCCCGGCAAAAACAACAGGACGCGCAATTTTCCGGCTCGGTGACGGTGCTCGGTGTGCCTCGACACCAACAACCGGCCATCCGCAGCTTTCTCAAAAGCCGCTGGGGCCGCGTGCAGTTCACCCTTGACAACACCGAGCTGATGACGAAAGTGGTTCGCGAGGACGGCAAACTGCTGGTTTGGGTGGGCGGTGAAGCGGCTGATTTGCAGGAGCGCGCCGCGGCGTACGGCGTACCGATTTGGCGCATCAGTCCGGACGCGATGCCGTCACCGGGACGCCGCGCACCGGCCTCGCTAGTGGTGGATCGCAGACCGCACCACTCAATAGCCGGGCGACGGAAAATGGTGTCAGACGCCGATGTGCAGCGACTGGCGCAGGTTCGCGGCATGCCCTGCAGCCCGGAACACGGTGCTTGTCCCGAGACGGGTTTGCTCGACAGCTGCGCGCGTTATCGACAGGTCCGGCGCTACATCAAAGGCATGCTCGGCCTATAGCTTTTGCAGTTCCTGCGCCACGGCGCTGACGGTGTCGGCGATCTGCTCCGGCGTGTGCAGGCACGACACGAAGAACCGGACACGGGCCGCTTTCTCCGGCACGGCAGGATGAAGGATCGGCTGGGCGTTGATGCCTCGACGCGACAAGGCCCAGGACAATTGCGTGGCTTTGAGTGAGCTACCGGTAATCACCGGAATCACCGCCAACCCGGTGCTGGTGCCGGTGTCCAGGCCCGCCTCTTTGGCCAACTGCAAAAACTGTTGGCCTCGGGCCTGAAGCGTCGCCACCCGCTCGCGGTCGTCACGCAGGCAACGCAACGCGGCCAGCGCCGCGGCGGCCACCGGTGCGGGCATGCCGACGCTGTACAAGAAACCCGGCGCCAGAAACTTCAGGTGCTCGACCAGCGCCGCTTCGCCGGCAATGTAGCCGCCACAGCTGGCCAGGCTTTTACTCAAGGTGCCCATCCAGATATCCACGTCACCGCCGGCCAGGCCGAAGTGTTCGCGGATGCCCTTGCCCGTCTGCCCCATCACGCCCAGCGAGTGCGCTTCATCGACCATCAAAAATACTTTGTGTTTTTTCTTCAGCTCGACAAAACGCGGCAGGTCCGGGTAATCACCGTCCATGCTGTAGATGCCTTCAAGCACCACCAGCACGCGTTCGAAATGCTGACGCTGATCGCTCAGCACACGGTCGAGGGCTTTCCAGTCGTTGTGCGCAAAACTCAGGCGACGCGCGCCGGACAATTGCACACCTTGTAGCACGCTGTTGTGGATAAGTTCGTCATGCAGGATTAAATCCCGCGGGCCGAACAGGTAGCCGATGGTCGTCACGTTAGTCGCATGGCCGCTGACAAACGTAATGGCGTCCTCCACTTCGTACAGATCAGCCAGCTCGCGCTCCAGCTCACGGTGGATCGGCCGGTCGCCCGAGACCGGACGGCTGGCGGACACCGACGTCCCGTAGTGATCAATGGCCGCTTTCGCCGCCGCCGTCACTGCCGGGTGCCCGGAGTAACCCAGGTAGTTGTAGCTGGCGTAATTCACATAACGGGCGCCCTGGATCACGGTTTCCGCGCCCGCCAACCCTTCATGCAATTTGAAGAACGGATTGGTCAGCCCGAAACGCGCCGCGCCGTCGAGCATGATTCGCAGCTGCTGATAGCCGGGGTGCTGATCGAAACGATAAAACTGTTCCGGCACGCTGTGCGCCGCAGCGCTCACGCCCTCCAGCGAAGGCCCTGGCGCGACATCAGTCGTCTGGCGCAGGCGCCGTTCCAGGGCTTGCTGGATCAGCTTGTCTTTCATCGAAGCGGCAAGCCCGGGGGAGGATTTATTGGTCATAGTCCGAATCAGTTAATCAAACGAGTGAGGTTGGAATCCTGGCCATTGAGGCCATCGCTCAATTGCGCAATATCCTCCCGGGACAGCTCCGCGCCGTGACGCGACAGCGCATCGGCCGCCCGCGATTGCAGCGTATCGACGTGGTCCTGCAACTCGGCGTGCTCTGGGTTGCCACGCAGCAGTTCGAGAATCCGTCCGGTCAATTTGGCGATGCTGGAGGTTTCGCTCAGTTCCATCACCGGCAGGCGAATCCCGAAACGCTCCTCGACTGCGACCACCAACTCGACACTCATCAACGAGTCCAGCCCCAACTCCTGCAGCGGACGGTTGATCTCGAGTTTGTTGGCCGGCAAGCGCAGGATTTCGCTGATTTCCTGTTTGAGCATTTCACCGAACAGCTCCGTCAGTTCCTGTTCATTCAGCTCGACCAGCAAACGCTGAATGTCGTCGACGTCGCTTTCCTCGCCCTGTTCACCGCCATTGAGACGGGCCAGTTCACTGAACTTCGGCGTGTTCGCCGCCGGCAGGAAACGCGACAGCGCTTTCCAGTCGAGCTCCAGCACGCCGAGCCCGGAACGCTGTTGCAGGAGCAGTCGTTCGAGGGTGTCCAGCGCCACTTGCGAGAGCAGCGCCGAGCCGCCCATTCGACTTTGCAGGGCGTCTTTGATGCCCTCGTTACGCGCGAGGAAACCCGCATCGTCAATGGCGCCCCACAGCACGCTGGTCGCAGGCAGACCGAGCGCCAGGCGATGGCGGGCCAGGGCTTCGAGCCAATGGTTGGCCGCTACGTAGTTGGCTTGACCCGGGTTGCCGAACAACGTGGTTGCCGAGGAAAACAGCACGAAGAAGTCCAGCGCCAGGTGCGCGGTCATTTCGTGCAGGTATTGCGCGCCCTTGGCTTTGGGCTCTAGTACCCGTTGCACGTGTTGTGGGGTCAGGTTGCGAATCAGCCCGTCGTCGAACACCGTGGCCGCGTGCACGACACCGCGCAACGGGTGGGCACTGGCTTCGATACGCGCCATGACCGACTTCAATTGCGCGGCGTCGGTGATATCGCACGCCAGCGCTTGAACCTCGATACCCTGCTCGCGCCAGACCGCCAGCATTGGCTGCGCTTCTTCGGTGGCGGCGCCACGGCGACCCAGCAACACCAGATGACGCGCGCCTTTTTCCACCAGCCATTGCGCGGTGCGCAGGCCAAATCCGCTGAGACCGCCAGTGACCAGATAAGCGCCATCGGCCGACAGCTGCAACGCTGGCGGCTGAGCCACCGGTGCACTGAAGACCTGTTGAATCGGCGTGCGATAGGTGACGACGATTTTGCCGATCTGCCGCGCCTGCTGCATGTAGCGGAAGGCTTCGACGACTTCATTGGCATCGAAGACGCGGTACGGCAGCGGCGTCAGGAAGCCGTCCTGGAACAGACCCATCATTTCGCTGAACAACCGGCGGGTCAGCAGTGGACGCTCGCTCATCAGCTGATCGGCATCAATGCCGAAGTAGCTGATGTTGTTGCGGAACGGTCGCAGGCCAATCTTGGTGTTCTGATAGAAATCGCGCTTGCCGAGCTCAAGGAAACGCCCGAACGGTTTGAGCACTCGCAGGTTGCGGTTGATCGCCTCGCCCGCCAGCGAGTTGAGCACCACGTCCACACCCCGGCCATCAGTGATCGCCAGAATGTCGTCGGCATACGCCAGCGAACGGGAATCAAACACGTGCTGGACGCCGAGCAGGCGCAGGAAGTCCCGCTTCTCGTCGCTGCCGGCCGTGGCGTAAATTTCGGCCCCACACCATTTGGCGATCTGGATGGCGGCGATGCCGACACCACCGGCCGCGCCGTGGATCAGGATCTTCTCGCCAGGCTCAAGCCGCGCCAGGTAATGCACCGCGTAATAGACGGTAAAGAACGTGCTCGGAATAGTTGCCGCCGCTTCGAACGACATGCCCTCAGGAATGCGCGCGACGGCGTTGGCATTGGTCACCAGACGGTTGGCGAAGCTCGACGGGCCGAACCCGACAACGCGGTCGCCCGGCTGAAAATCCCCCTCGACCACCGCGCCTTTACCGCGCACCACACCGGCGAATTCAAAGCCCAGGGTTGGGCCGGAAAAGCCGTTTTCAATGGCGTCATCGGAGAGCAGACCCAAGGCATACATGACGTCCCGGAAATTCAAACCGGTGGCCTGGACTTCGATGTCCAATTCATCGCCGGCCGGCATCAGCGGGGCTCGGCTTTCCCAGCGCAAATTGCGCAGCTGACCTGGCAAATCGAAGCCCAGCTTGATCTGGGTGGGTGCATGCTGGAGCGTATCACCCGGCACGTCATTGGGCTGGATGCGCAAACGGGCAACGTAGCGATCACCCGCGGCGCTGATCGCCAGTTCGGTTTCATCATCGGCCTGCAACAGCGCTGGCAGCAGTGCTTCGACACCGCAGTCGGTGGCCAGGTCGAGCAAGCGCACGCGGCACCCGACCGCCTCGTTGGCCAGGGTTCGACCGAAGCCCCACAGGGCTGCATCAGCCAGCCCTTGCACGGTGCTTTTGGTTCGAGCGCCAACGGGCAGCAAATGAACGGCGGCGCCAGAGGTCAGCAGCCAGCAATCCGGCGCAATGCCCACCACCTCACACGCCTGAGTGATCGCGGCGGCCAGCATGCAACGGTCTGCCTGAGCATCCAGCCCTTGCGTGGCGAACAGGCCGGCCAGCATCACCACGTGGTGCGGTGTGGCACCGGTGAGACGCAATTGATCCGCCAACCCGGTGGCAGAATCCGGGGCCAGCAGCGCAACGTCCTGACCCTGCTCGCGCAAGAGCGAAGCCAAGGCGCGGGCAAATGGCGCGTCCGCGCCCTGTTCGCTGGCCACCAGCAACCAGTTCTGGCGCGCCGGTTCAGCCTCAACTTCAAGGGTCTTCGGTGTGTGCGCAGCCGCCACCAACAGGTAGCTGCCGCAAGCCGTGTGAGGGATCAGCTCCAACGGCTCGGACACGTTGAGGCCATGACGCTGCAATTCCTGCTGCCAGAAACCTGGACGCTGTTGCACCGACAACCGTTGCTGTCCGTGCCCGGCCAGCCACCAGGACGCTTGCGCGCCGAAGATAAAGTCCGCCCAACGCGCGGGGTGTTGCGCCAACAACAGCAGTTCACCGTCGGCGCAAAGGCGTGTGGCTACGTGTTGCAGGCCTAGGCTGACCGCTTCCAGCGGCGCCAGGTCCGTGGTGACCAGCACCAGATCGAAGTCATTGCCCGGCACCTTCGGCAATTGCGCGAAATCGGCCAGGGTCATGATTTGCAACTGGGCAAAGTCCGCCTGAAGCATCGACACCTGATCAATGCTTTCAGCGCAGTACTGATAGTCAATGCGGTCGAAGTCCAGCGTCGCAGCGAGGTCAGCGGCCAGTGGCACACCGTCAAAACCCAGCTCAACAATACGCAAACGCTGGCCGTCAGGCAGCACGCTCAGGCATTCGGCGATGTGCGCGCGCACGCTGCCGAGCAAGGCGTGATAGCCGGCAACACTGAGTACCTGGCGAGTCAATTGCGCCGCAGAGGTTTCCCGTGGCAGCAGTTGCGCGATGCTCACTTGCCCGCTCAACAACACCAGCAGATGCACGCCGATACGGCCGACCGAATGGATGATCTGGAAGTGTTCGGGATAGCTGCGGAACAGTTCCTGCCAAATGTCTTGCGCGCTCGCTCGCTCGCCTTGATCGGCCGCTTGCCAGTTGCCTTCAGCGGTCAGGAGCAGGCTGCCCTCTTCCACCGCCAGCGCCAGCAAATGATCGAGGTAACCCGACAGCGCATGCGCCTCCGGGCCCCAGCTCGAACGCTGCTGCCGCGAGAGTTCACCACCCAGTTGCTCGATGGCTTCCCAGAGGAAACTGCCGCACAGGTTGTCGAGCAGCGGATCGATTTCATTGGCATAACGGGTCAGCGCCGGATCGTCCGCAATCGCGGCAATCTGTTGCTGCAAGGTCGCGCCCAGCAGCGAGCCCCTCATCGGAGAACGAGGGCCAGCGACGGGATAGGGTTTGGCAATCCCGACGAAGTCCACCAGTTTCAGGTCGCCGCTGCGATCCTTGTGCAGGCGCACACCCCGGAAACGCGCGTCCTTGATGCAGATGACCGCACGGCCTTCGGCGTCGTACAGCGTGAAGTCCGCCAACAGCGAATGTTCCGAACGACGCACCAGCCGCAGCTGTGCCAGACACGGCGGCAGGCTGCCCGTTGCGAACGAGATACGGCCGAATTTGACCGGTATGAACGCCAGGCCCTTACGGCTCTTGGCGTCGCTGCCAAGCAGTTGGGTGATCAACTGGAAAGCACTGTCGAGTAATGCCGGGTGCACATGCAGGCTCGTGAGCTCCGCCTCGATCAGGTCCGGAACGGTCAGTCGAGCCAACACTTGATTGTCGTCAATCCAGCCGTCTGTTACCGCCTGATAGGCCGGGCCGTAATTGAGACCAATCGCACGGGTCAGCGCCAGATGATCCGCCGAGGTGAAGTCCGGTGCGCGGTTCGGCAAGGCCGGCGCGGTGCCGGCGAGCAAACCACCGCGGGCTTCGCCGGGAAATCTGGCGCTCACATGTTGAACCCACGGTTCGGTCTGGGCCGTGCTACGCGAAACGATGGACAACGCACCGTCGGTGCTGTCGACCACCACTCGGACCTTCTTCGAGGAATCGGCGTGCAACAACAACGGGCTGTGGATTTCCAGCTCTTCGATTTCCACGTACTCGCCCGGCTGATACTTCAATGCAGCGGCCAGCGCAACTTCGGTGAAACCGGCGCCTGGGAACAACACGGCGTCGCCGACCATGTGGTCGCCCAGCGACGGGAACAGCTGGGTGTCCAGGCGATTGTCCCAGGTCAGTTCATGCCCGGGCAGCGCGTAGCCCAACAACGGGTGAACCCGCTCGCGCTGAAGGCGACCGGAAGACTCGGGTGTCTCCGGGTGCCAATGACGCTCGCGTTGCCAGGCGTAATTCGGCAACTGCACGAATCGACCGGTGCGCGGAAATAGACGCTGGTGCTGAATGTCCACGCCGGCGATCAAGACTTTCGCCACGGTGCGATCGATCAGTTGCGGGGTTTCTTCGCCACGCAGATCCGTCGCGATCACGACGGCTTGCCGTTCCTGACGGTTGTGCGCGTCGGCCACGTACGAACGCAGAATCGGATGCGGACCCACTTCCACGAAAACGTTATAGCCCTGCTCGGCGAGTTTTTCGGTGGCGGACTGGAACAGCACTGGCAAGCGGATGTTTTGCCACCAGTACTCGGCGTCCAGGCGTTCACCGGCCAGCTCGTCGCCCGTCACGGTCGAATACATCGGAATGCGCGATGGCCCTGGCGCCACATCGCTCAACACGTCGATCAGCGCATCACGGATCACGTCCATGGCCGGCGAATGGAACGCGTAGTCGAGGCCTAGACGCCGAACGAAGACCTGTCGCTCGGTCAGCGCCTGTTCCAGAACGTCCAGTGCGGCTTGCGGACCGGCGACTGTAGCGCCCTTGAAGCTGTTCTCACCGGCGACCACCAGGTCGTGGTGCAGGTTGAGCGTTTGCAGCAGGCTGGCGGTGTCTTCGCCGGAAAGACCGACCGCCGACATTTGCCCGCTGCCTTTGGTCAATCCTTGCAAACGACTGCGGTGGTAAATAACCCGCGTGGCATCCTTGAGGGTCAGGGCATTACAAGCCCAGGCGGCGGCGACTTCACCCACGCTGTGCCCAGTGACGGCCATCGGCAGAACACCTTTTGCAGCCAGCATCCGCGTGATACCGACCTGCAACGCAAACAGTGCCGGTTGAGCAATCTCGGTCAGTTGATAGCGGTCTTTGCCATTGTCGCCGGCCAGTTCCGCCCGCAGCGAGTAACCCGCCAGCGGTTCGAAAATGGCGTCCACCTCAGCCACGGCACTGTGGAAAACTGGGTCGGCAAGCAACGACTTGCCCATGCCTTGCCACTGCGAGCCATTGCCGGAATAAACGAACACCGGGCCTTTCGGTTGCTCCAGCGCCAGACCGCTTTCGAGCACCGCCGACAGGCTTGGCACCCCGGGATCGGTCGCGAAATCGAGCAGTGCCTGAGCACTCTGTTGAGCATCGGCGCCAAACACCACGACACGCTGGGGGTGAATGTCGCGACGCACCAGTGACTGATAGGCAACGTCGTAAAGGCTTGCCTCGGCGGACCCGGACAAAAACTGGGCGAACTGCTCCGACTGAGCGGCCAGGCCAGCGTGGTCCTTGGCCGACACAATCAGCGGCACCGGGTGATCGGTCGAGGCTGGCGCCTCATCGGCCTGCGGCGGGCTTTCCAGAATAACGTGCGCGTTTGCACCGCCGAAACCGAACGAATTGACCCCGACCACCAGTTTGCCAGTGGGCTTGAGTGCCTGGGTTTCGGTGACGACCTGCAAGTTGAGGTCGGCGAACGGGATGTTCGGGTTGAGCTTAGTGATGCCGATGGTGGCCGGCACCTGGCGTTCAATCACGCAGAAAAGCGCCTTCATCAAACCGGCAACGCCGGACGCGGCTTCAAGGTGGCCGATGTTGCTTTTGATCGAGCCGATCAGCAGCGGCTGGTCGGCCGGGCGTTTCTGGCCGAGCGCTTCGCCAATGGCGCGGCTTTCAATCGGATCGCCGACCGGTGTGCCGGTGCCGTGCGCCTCAAGGTAATCGATCTGCGTGGCGTCGATGCCGGCCGTGGCGTACGCCTGCGTCATCAGCGCGCTTTGCGCTTCGGCACTCGGCACGGTCAGACTCGACTTGCGGCCATCGGTGTTCGCCGCAGTGCCGGCTACAACCGCCAGGATCTGATTGCCGTCCGCGACGGCCTTGTCGTAATCCTTCAGATAGAACAGGCCCGCCCCTTCGGACCGGACATAACCGTCGGCGGATTCATCGAAAACATGGCATTGGCCTGTGCGCGAGAGCATCGACGCCTTGGAAAAAATCAGGAAGCCGAACGGGTGAAGGTGCAGGCTGATACCGCCGGCCAGCGCCTGTTCGATATCACCGTTCTGAATCGCCTGGCACGCCTGGTGAAACGCAATCAGAGAAGACGAGCACGCCGTGTCGATGGCCATGCTCGGACCTTGCAGGTCGTAAAAATAAGAGAGCCGGTTGGCTGCAATGCTGAAGGTGTTGCCCGTGGCGGTGGCCGCTTCGATCGCCGACAGGTCATGGGCCAACCGGTAGCTGTAATCGACGCTGGCAATGCCCAGGTAAACGCCGCAATCGCTGCCGCGCAGGCTCGAGGGCTTGACCCCGGCGTTCTCGAACACTTCCCAGCCGAGCTCCAGCAACAGGCGTTGCTGAGGATCCATGATCGCGGCTTCTCGCGGGGAAATATTGAAAAAGCCTGCGTCGAAGGTGGAGATATCGCCCAGCGAGCCAGACGCGAAGGTATAGGACGTCGCCGGGTTGGCCTTGTCCGGGTGCAGGAACTCGTCTTTGGACCAGCGCGAAAAATCTGCTTCGGTGATGAAGCTCTGCCGATCTAACAGGTGCGGCCAAAAAGTTGCAGAAGTAGAGCCTGGAAAACGGAACGACGTCCCTATGATTGCAACTTTTTTACGCATTGCTACGAACCCTTTTCATGCCCAACCTTTTTCCAAAGGTTGGGCAACAATCAACTTCCATTAATTTAAATGCTGGGTAACCGGCGACACCTTATAAAAGGTCGCGTCGCTAAATCCTGCTCGTACTCAGCCAGCGTCCTACAAAAAATAACGGCGAATCATACGCGCCCAGGCCCCTGAGGGAAACCTGAATAGCTCGCCCGTTGGGAGGGGCGGCCCTATCAGCGCCATGCAGAAAATTTGCGACACACGTCCGATTAATAAAAAAGAATTCAATAAATTCGCGGCGCAGCCGACAACTTCTGAAAGCCTCACGGATTGAAAATGCCATGCGTAACAACCAGCCTATTACACAACGCGAACGGACTTTCCCGGCTCAGCAACGGTTGATTTCCACCACCGACGCCAAGGGCGTGATCACCTACTGCAACGATGCTTTCGTCGAGATCAGCGGGTTTTCTCGTGAGGAGCTGATCCGCGCGCCGCATAACCTGGTTCGTCATCCTGACGTTCCATCCGCGGTGTTCGCGCACATGTGGGACACGCTGAAACAAGGCTTGCCATGGATGGGCATCGTCAAGAATCGCTGCAAAAGCGGTGATCACTATTGGGTGAACGCCTATGTGACGCCGGTGTTCGATGGCAAACAGGTCATTGGTTATGAGTCGGTGCGGATCAAACCCACCGCCGAACAGATCCAGCGTGCCGAAGCGCTCTACCAACGGATCAACCAGGGTAAGTCAGCGGTTCCTTCCACCGATAAATGGCTGCCGGTGCTTCAGGACTGGCTGCCGTTCATTCTGGTCAGCCAGTTGAGCTTCATGATCGGCGCAACCCTCAACTCCCACTGGGGGTTCGCCCTTGCCGCCGGTCTTTCGGTGCCGCTGGGCTTGCTGGGCCTGAGCTGGCAGCAGCGTGGCCTCAAGCGTTTGCTGCGTCTGGCCGAGCAGACCACGTCCGACCCGTTGATCGCGCAGATGTACACCGACAGCCGCGGTGCTCAGGCACGTCTGGAACTGTCGATCCTCAGCCAGGAAGCACGCCTGAGAACCTGCCTGACCCGTCTGCAGGACACCGCCGAGCACCTGACCGAGCAAGCGAGACAGTCCGACACCCTGGCGCACAACAGCTCCACCGGACTGGAACGCCAGCGCGTCGAAACCGAGCAAGTGGCCACTGCCGTCAATCAGATGGCCGCCACCACGCAGGAAGTCGCCAGCCATGTGCAGCGCACCGCCGACGCAACTCAGGAAGCCAATCGCCTGACCGGTCGCGGCCGCGACATCGCGGGTGAAACCCGTGAAGCGATCCAGCGCCTGTCGGTGGTGGTCGGTGAAACCGGTCTGACCGTGACGCAACTGGCCAAGGACAGCGACGAAATCGGCGGTGTGGTCGATGTGATCAAAGGCATCGCCGACCAGACCAACCTGCTGGCGTTGAACGCGGCTATCGAAGCTGCGCGTGCCGGCGAGATGGGTCGTGGTTTTGCGGTGGTCGCCGATGAAGTCCGTCAACTGGCGCAACGCACCAGTGAATCCACCGGGCAGATTCACACCCTGATCGCCAAGCTCCAGCAAACCGCCAACACGGCGGTGCAAACCATGGAAGCCGGGCATCGTCAGGCTGAAGAAGGGGTGGCGCGAGTACTGGAAGCGGATCAGGCGCTGGTGGGGATCAGTGAAGCGGTGGCCAACATTACCGACATGACCACCCAGATCGCTGCAGCGACCGAAGAGCAAAGCGCCGTGGCCGAAGAGATTAGCCGTAACATCAGCAACATCTCGCAACTGGCGGACCAGACCTCGGAACAGGCTCAACATTCGGCGCTGTTGAGTGAGGAACTGACCAAAACCGCGAATACCCAGTATTCGTTGGTGGAGCGGTTTAACCGCTAGCTCAAAAAAACCTGTAGGAGCGAGCTTGGTCCGGGCGGCGTTCCGACGATGGTCGTTAACGAAAGCGCGTTTTACCAAGGTAAACGCGGCGTTCTTAAGTCCATCGCGAGCAAGCTCGCTCCCGCAGGGTTTTGTGCATCACCACATTCCACTGTGGGAGCGAGCTTGCTCGCGATGAGGCCTTGCGCAGCACCGCAGAAATCACCGAAGGAATAACGCCACCTTGCCCGCCGCAGCCGCCAGATGCTGCTCATGGGTAAACCCGGACGCCTTCAACGGTTTCAAATCGTGATCCCCCGCCGCCAGCCAAAACACCTCGATGCTCGGCGATAACGCATACCCCTCGACTGCCTCACGATTACCCAGCGCATCCCGCTCTCCCTGCACGATCAATGTCGGCGTCTTAAGCGCAGCCAAATGCTCCACCCGCGGTTTCTCCGGTTTGCCCACCGCATAAAACGGATACCCCAGGCACACCAGCGCATCAGCGCCCAATTCATCCGCGAGCAAACTGGCCATCCGCCCGCCCATGGACTTGCCGCCGATGGCCAGACGCCCAGTGACATGGCGTCGCACCACGGCGTACACCTCACGCCAGCACTCCAACAATTTCGGGGCCGGATTCGGTGGACGTTTACCACCATCGACACGTCGTTGCGCCATGTAGGGAAACTCGAAGCGCAGTACGTTGACGCCTTGATCGGCAAGGCGTGCAGACATGTCGTTCATCCAGCCGCTGTCCATGGGCGCACCCGCGCCATGAGCGAGGATCAACGTCGCCGATGCCGGCGCGACAGCGGCATTCCACAGCCATCCATGATCCCGCAGGCACTGCGCCCATTGATCCCCGTCAATACTGGCCTTGTGCTCTTTGTCCATGCTTGCCTCGCTTTTAGTCTGCCTATAACTCCAGGCGAAGGGAGCGTCATTGCCTTGCGCAAACGCCTTCACTTCGGCTGAACCGTGGATGGGGAACCATGAACACTTCTATCAGTACCGCCTACAACTACAAGGTGGTCCGCCAATTCGCCATTATGACGGTGGTGTGGGGCATCGTCGGCATGGGGCTCGGGGTTTTTCTCGCAGCCCAGTTGGTCTGGCCCGAACTCAACTTCAATTTGCCGTGGACCAGTTTCGGGCGTCTGCGCCCATTGCACACCAACGCGGTGATTTTCGCTTTCGGCGGCTGCGCCCTGTTCGCCAGTTCTTTTTATTCGGTGCAACGCACCTGCCAGACCCAACTGTTTGCACCGAAAATCGCCCAGTTCTGCTTCTGGGGCTGGCAGCTTGTGATTGTCCTGGCAGCCATCAGCCTGCCGCTGGGCTACACCAGCTCCAAGGAATACGCCGAGCTTGAATGGCCGATCGACATCCTGATCACCATCGTCTGGGTCGCCTACGCCATCGTGTTCTTCGGCACACTGGCCAAGCGCAAGACCAAGCACATCTACGTCGGCAACTGGTTCTTCGGTGCGTTCATCATCACCGTGGCGATTCTGCATATCGTCAACAACCTGGAAATCCCGGTCAGCCTGACCAAGTCCTACTCGCTGTACGGTGGCGCGACTGACGCCATGGTTCAGTGGTGGTACGGCCACAACGCGGTGGGCTTCTTCCTGACCGCTGGCTTCCTCGGGATGATGTACTACTTCGTGCCGAAACAGGCCGAGCGCCCGGTGTATTCCTATCGCCTGTCGATCGTGCACTTCTGGGCCCTGATCACCTTGTACATCTGGGCCGGTCCGCACCACTTGCACTACACCGCACTGCCGGACTGGGCCCAGTCGCTGGGCATGGTGATGTCGCTGATCCTGTTGGCGCCCAGTTGGGGCGGGATGATCAACGGGATGATGACGCTCTCGGGCGCCTGGCATAAGTTGCGCAGCGACCCGATCCTGCGCTTCCTCGTTGTATCGCTGGCGTTCTACGGCATGTCGACCTTCGAAGGGCCGATGATGGCGATTAAAACCGTCAACGCCCTCTCCCACTACACCGACTGGACCATCGGCCATGTACACGCCGGCGCCCTCGGCTGGGTGGCGATGATCTCCATCGGCGCGCTGTACCACATGATCCCGAAAATCTTCGGCCGTGCGCAGATGCACAGCATCGGCCTGATCAACGCGCACTTCTGGCTCGCCACCATCGGCACCGTGCTCTACATCGCTTCGATGTGGGTCAACGGCATCGCCCAAGGCCTCATGTGGCGCGCTGTCAACGAAGACGGCACGCTGACCTACTCCTTCGTCGAAACCCTGGTGGCCAGCCATCCAGGCTACGTCGTGCGACTGGTGGGCGGTGCGATCTTCTTCAGCGGCATGTTGCTGATGGCCTACAACACCTGGCGTACCGTGCGGGCCTCGCAGCCTGCCGAAGTCACCGCTGCCGCGCAGATGGCCTGAGGAGTCCGCCATGAAACACGAAACAATCGAGAAAAACGTCGGCCTGTTGCTGTTGCTGATGGTGTTGGCCGTGAGCATTGGTGGTCTGACCCAGATCGTCCCGCTGTTCTTCCAGGACGTGACCAACAAACCGGTGGAAGGCATGAAGCCCTACACCGCGCTGCAGCTGGAAGGTCGCGACATTTACATCCGCGAAGGCTGCGTCGGCTGTCATTCGCAGATGATCCGGCCTTTTCGCGCCGAGACCGAACGTTACGGGCACTACTCGGTGGCCGGTGAAAGCGTTTGGGATCACCCGTTCCTGTGGGGCTCGAAGCGTACCGGACCGGACCTGGCCCGGGTCGGCGGTCGCTACTCGGAAGACTGGCACCGCGCGCACTTGTACAACCCGCGCAACGTCGTGCCGGAATCGAAGATGCCCGGCTACCCCTGGCTGGTGGCCAATCAACTCGACAGCAGCCACACCGAAACCAAGATTCGCGCCATGCGTACCCTCGGCGTGCCGTACACCGACGACGACATCGCCGGAGCAACGGACTCGCTCAAGGGCAAGACCGAAATGGACGCACTGGTCGCCTACCTGCAAGTGCTCGGCACTGCCATCAAGAGCAAGAGGTGAGCCATGTTCTTTGAAATGAGCAGTGGAATGATCCGCGGCCTTGGCACGGTCGTGGTGTTCGTGGCCTTCGTCGGCCTCGCGTTGTGGGTGTTTAGCGGCAAGCGCAGTTCGGAATTCGCCGAAGCACGCCTGCTGCCGTTCGCCGATGAGCCACAACCCGACCGCATCCAAGCACCTGCAACCACACGGAGTACCCGGCCATGACCACCTTCTGGAGTACGTGGATCTGCGTACTGACCCTTGGCAGCCTGATCGGCCTGACCTGGCTGCTCATCGGCACCCGCAAGGGCGAAACCAAGGGCAGCGTCGACCAGACCATGGGCCACAGCTTCGACGGCATCGAGGAGTACGACAATCCGCTGCCACAGTGGTGGTTCGTGCTGTTCGCCGGTACGTTGGTGTTTGCCGTGGGTTATCTGATTCTTTATCCGGGACTGGGCAACTGGAAAGGCATCCTGCCGGGCTATGAGGACGGCTGGACCGGCGTCCATGAATGGGAAAAGGAGATGGACAAGGCGGACGCGAAGTTCGGGCCGATCTTCGCTAAATTCGCCGCGATGCCGCTGGAAGAAGTGGCCGGGGATCCGCAGGCGCTGAAAATGGGCGGTCGCCTGTTTGCCTCCAACTGCTCGGTCTGCCACGGCTCGGATGCCAAAGGTGCTTTCGGCTTCCCGAACCTGGTGGACAGTGATTGGCGCTGGGGCGGTGATGCCGAGATGATCAAGACCACCATCATGGGCGGTCGCATGGCGGCGATGCCGGCCTGGGGTGAAATCCTCGGTGACGCTGGCGTGAAGAATGTCGCGGCCTATGTGCGTCATGACCTGGCCGGCCTGCCATTACCGGCGGACAGCAGCGCCGACCTGATCGCTGGACAGCAAGTGTTCAGCACCACTTGCGTAGCCTGTCATGGGGCAAACGGCCACGGCACTGAAGCCATGGGTGCGCCGAATCTGACGCACCCGGCCGGTTTTATTTACGGTACAAGCCTGGCGCAACTGCAACAAACCATCCGTCATGGCCGCCAGGGCCATATGCCGGCGCAGAACGAACTGCTCGGCAACGACAAGGTGCAACTGCTGGCCGCCTACGTTTACAGCCTGTCTCACGGGTTGAATACCGAACGGTTGCAGGCTAAAGACATAAGCGAATAAGTCTTGACCGCTCTGCTGCCGCATTCTGCGGAATGCGGCAGTTCCCTGCCCCTTTGCGACTCATTGTCGCACCCTCCGTTGGTCCTCCTTTCGGTTCACCAGATTCGGGTCTAAGCTTCTCCCGATGCGGACTGGCAGTGGGCCGGTTCCAGGTCGACCTGACCCGATGTGTTCGACGAATCTGTTCGATGACAGACCGCAAAGGCTGGTAGATACCGGCTGTCGTGCCAATTGCCGTCCGTCACCCGATCGTTGCGTTTCAACACACCCCGTTACATCTGATCTGAACCCACCCCCTTTTTCGTCCGCGGCGACATTTTGCCCGTGGGCAATTTTGTCCTTACGCGGCGCATGGAAAGGCCGCAGAATCAGCTTTTGAAAGCATTGATACAGGTCATGGCGCGTTGCAATGACCCCCTGCTTTCTCCATACTTGCGGCCGATTTTTACTCCTAATAAAACACCCAAACCGTGGAACCTTAGAATGAGCACAGCAATCAGTCCGACTGCTTATAACTATAAGGTAGTCCGCCAGTTCGCCATCATGACGGTGGTCTGGGGGATCCTTGGCATGGGGCTTGGTGTCTTCATCGCCTCACAGCTTGTATGGCCGGAATTGAACTTCGGTCTGCCGTGGACGACTTTTGGACGCTTACGCCCGTTGCACACCAACCTGGTGATTTTCGCCTTCGGTGGTTGTGCTCTGTTTGCCACTTCTTATTACGTCGTGCAGCGAACCTGCCAAACGCGACTGATTTCCGACAGCATGGCCGCCTTCCACTTCTGGGGATGGCAGGCTGTAATTGTCGGCGCAATCGTTACCTTGCCGCTGGGTTACACCACCACCAAGGAATACGCGGAACTGGAATGGCCTCTGGCTATTCTGCTGGCTATCGTCTGGGTCACCTACGGTGCGGTGTTCTTCGGAACCATCGTCAAGCGCAAGACCAAGCACATCTATGTCGGTAACTGGTTCTACGGTGCCTTCATCGTCGTGACGGCCATGCTGCACATCGTCAACCACATGTCGCTGCCGGTCAGCCTGTTCAAGTCCTACTCGGCTTACGCCGGTGCGACTGACGCAATGATCCAGTGGTGGTACGGCCACAACGCAGTCGGTTTCTTCCTGACCACCGGCTTCCTGGGGATGATGTACTACTTCGTTCCGAAGCAGGCCGAGCGTCCGATCTACTCCTATCGTCTGTCGATCGTGCACTTCTGGGCACTGATCACGCTGTACATCTGGGCAGGTCCGCACCACTTGCACTACACCGCCCTGCCGGACTGGGCTCAGTCCCTGGGCATGGCGATGTCGATCATCCTGCTGGCGCCAAGCTGGGGCGGCATGATCAACGGCATGATGACCCTGTCGGGCGCCTGGCATAAGCTGCGCACCGACCCGATCCTGCGCTTTTTGGTCGTCTCCCTGGCGTTCTACGGCATGTCGACCTTCGAAGGCCCGATGATGGCCATCAAGACCGTCAACTCGCTGTCTCACTACACTGACTGGACCATCGGCCACGTTCACGCCGGTGCTTTGGGCTGGGTTGCGATGATCTCGATCGGCGCCATCTACCACATGATCCCGAAAATCTTCGGTCGCCCGGCCATGCACAGCACCGGCCTGATCAACGCTCACTTCTGGCTCGCGACCATCGGTACCGTGCTCTACATCGCTTCGATGTGGGTCAACGGCATCACCCAAGGTCTGATGTGGCGTGCAATCAACGATGACGGCACCCTCACCTACTCCTTCGTCGAAGCGCTGCAAGCCAGCCACCCCGGTTTCATTGTTCGTGCCCTGGGCGGTGCGTTCTTTGCCAGCGGCATGCTGTTCATGGCGTACAACGTGTTCCGTACCGTACGCGCCTCGAACCCGGCTGAAGCTGAAGCCGCCGCTCAGATTGCTGTAGTTGGAGCTCACTGATGAAGCATGAAACAGTCGAGAAGAATATTGGCCTGCTGGCCTTCTTCATGGTCATCGCCGTCAGCATCGGCGGCCTGACCCAGATCGTTCCGCTGTTTTTCCAGGACGTCACCAACAAGCCGGTCGAAGGCATGAAGCCTCGCCCTGCCCTTGAACTGGAAGGCCGTGACGTCTTTATCGCTAACGGTTGTGTCGGCTGCCACTCGCAGATGATCCGCCCGTTCCGTGCTGAAACCGAACGTTATGGCCACTATTCGGTTGCCGGTGAAAGCGTCTGGGACCACCCGTTCCTGTGGGGCTCCAAGCGTACCGGTCCGGACCTGGCCCGTGTCGGCGGTCGTTACTCCGATGACTGGCATCGTGCGCATTTGTACAACCCGCGCAACGTTGTGCCTGAGTCGAAAATGCCGGCCTATCCGTTCCTCGTGGAAAACAAGCTCGACGGCAAAGACACCGCCAAGAAAATGGAAGTCTTGCGCACGCTCGGCGTCCCTTACACCGACGAAGACATCGCCGGCGCCAAGGATGCTGTGAAGGGCAAAACCGAAATGGACGCGCTGGTGGCCTATCTGCAAGGCCTGGGCACCATCATCAAAAGCAAACGGTGATTTAGATGGATATCGGGATGATTCGTGGCCTGGGCACCGTTGTTGTGATGGTGGCCTTCATCGGACTGGCGCTGTGGGTGTTCAGCCCCAAGCGCAAGTCGGAGTTTGAAGACGCGACCTTGCTGCCTTTCGCGGATGATCCCGAAGCCATCAAGCACGTCGAGCAAGCTTCTAGGAGTAACAAAGAATGACTACGTTCTGGAGTCTGTACGTCACAGTCCTCAGTCTCGGCACCATCTTCGCCCTGACCTGGCTGCTGCTGTCTACCCGCAAGGGCCAGCGCAGCGAAGCCACCGAGGAAACGGTTGGCCACTCCTTCGACGGGATCGAGGAGTACGACAACCCACTGCCGAAATGGTGGTTCATGCTGTTCGTGGGCACCATCATCTTCGCGCTGGGCTATCTGGTCCTGTACCCGGGCCTGGGCAACTGGAAAGGCCTGCTGCCGGGTTACAACTACCTTGATAACGACAAGCAGACCGCGTTCGCCAACGGCCAGACCGGCTGGACCGGCGTTCACGAGTGGGAAAAGGAAATGGCCAAGTCGGACGCCAAGTTCGGCCCGATCTTCGCCAAGTTCGCTTCCATGCCGATCGAAGACGTCGCCAAGGACCCGCAAGCCCTGAAGATGGGTGGCCGCCTGTTCGCCTCCAACTGCTCGGTCTGCCACGGCTCCGACGCCAAAGGCGCGTATGGTTTCCCTAACCTGACCGACGCCGACTGGCGCTGGGGCGGCGAACCGGCAACCATCAAGACCACCATCATGGGCGGTCGCCACGCGGTGATGCCTGCGTGGGCTGAAGTGATCGGCGAGCAAGGCGTTGCGGACGTTGCCTCGTTCGTGCTGACCAACCTCGATGGCCGTAAGCTGCCGGAAGGCACCAAGGCTGACCCGGTTGCCGGCCAGAAACTGTTCGCTGCCAACTGCGTGGCGTGCCACGGGCCGGAAGGCAAAGGTACCCCAGCCATGGGCGCACCTAACCTGACTCACCCGGCAGCGTTCATCTACGGTTCGAGCTTCGCTCAATTGCAGCAGACCATCCGTTACGGCCGCCAGGGCCAGATGCCTGCGCAAGAACAGCTGCAAGGCAACGACAAGGTTCACCTGCTGGCCGCTTACGTCTACAGCCTGTCTCACGGTGACAAGGCTCCGGTGGCGGACGCCCAGTAAGTCAAACGCTTGAGGCAACACAAAAAGGCCCCGCCAGTGATCTGGCGGGGCCTTTTTCATGGGCGACTGGCCCAAATCGATTTTACCGGCACTGTCGCTACCAGCTCGCGCTTTTGCCACTGGTTGTTTTCGACCAGATTGACCTGCAGCTGTTTGCGATCGTTGGAAAAACTGGCAATCAAGTAGGTCTCCTGGGAGGCACTGCCGCTGAGGAAAGCGGGCACGCCGCCCATGTACAACATAGAACCGCCACTTTCATGAAGATGACCGGCGAATATGGCCGTCACCTGATATTTCGAGACCATATCCCGAAAACGACTTTCCTGATTCGAGTCGCCCTGCCAATCAAAGGGTTTATGCATGTTGATGATGATCGCGTACCCCTGAGTCCGGGCGACCGACAAGTCCTTCTCAAGCCAATCCAGCGCATGGGTAATGTTAAAAGTCGTAGGGTTCAGGGGGTGGGAAATATGGGCCTCATAAGTAGGCTCATTGTTAAGCTGAACCAGATGAACCTCTCCTATATTTTTGGAATAGGCGAGACTGCCCGAATACAACTTATTCAGAAAACCGCCAGTGACCTTTAAATCGAACTCATCAACTTTACCGGCATGATGCTCTTGATATTCGACAATACTGCCCGCCGCACAACTATTACTAAAACAGTCATCAACGCTGTTCTGATAGTCGTGATTACCCAAACCGTACAAGTAGTCCTTATTGAAGTGTTTATTAAGCGTCGAATTGATGTACGAGCGCTGCCAGCCATGACCGAACGCGGTAATGTCTCCGTTAATCATCAGCGGCACTTGTGCCTGACCGCCCATTTTGTTTCTGAAATCCGCAATACTCGCGAACTGGGCCTCTACCAGCCATTTGGCGCGCCTTTCAAAATTTGCGTCTGACTCTTGTTCACCACTGTCTGTCTTTTCCGTCCACGGGTACTGCGGATCAGAAGCGAAGACCATATGCTGTGGCGTACCTTCATTTGAATGCGCTAGAGATGCCAGTGACAGGCCCCACATACACGCAAGTAGCCTTAAACCTTTTACAACGCTCATAGAATTCCATTTCCGTTCATATTAGATAGATATACAACCATTTGATAACTGCATACCAGAACAACTTATGCCTGAAGATGAAAAATCACAAACATAAAACAACAACCATTTAAGTTAATATATTTCTGACTCATTTATAATAACTAACAAACACTATTCCCCTCTGGACCCTATTTCCATTCATGACGCGACGAACGGCCGGCCCTTTCCTGCCTTTGAGGTTGTTGACTCACAAGCAAAGTAGTAACGTTTCTACACAAGCCATTTCAGGAGGATCACCCATGATGGCCATCACTACTATTTCCAGCCGCGAATTCAATCAGGACACAAGCAGTGCCAAAAAAGCCACGCGTCAGGGGCCGGTTATCATCACCGACCGTGGCAAACCCGCTCACGTACTGCTAAGCATTGAGGAATACCAAAAACTGACTGGCACCAACACCAGCATTGTCGACCTGTTGGTGATGCCGGAAGCGGCAGACATCGAGTTCGAAACCGAGCGTGCCGTGATCACTCATCGACCCGTGGACCTGTCCTGATGTTCCTACTCGACACCAACGTCATTTCTGAACTGCGCAAACCCCAGGCGGACGCCAACGTTGTCGCCTGGGCCCAAGGTGTCATCGCGCCACGAATGTTTATATCGGCCATTACCCTGAAGGAACTGGAAACAGGTGTCCTGCGCATAGAGCGTCGCGACCCCGCGCAGGGGAAGGTCTTGCGTACCTGGCTGAAGCGCCACGTCATGCCGGCTTTCGATGGCAGAATTCTTCCGATCGATGCCGCCGTGGCGCTGCGCTGTGCCGGTTTGCATGTTCCGGACCGAGTCAACGAAGCCGACTCCCTGATTGCAGCGACCGCGCTGGTTCATGGCCTTACGGTGGTTACGCGCAACATTAGCGATTTTCAATCCAGCGGCGTCGCCCTTATCAATCCATGGGCCGATTGAGCGCCGACACTCGCAAAACCGTCCATAATTTCACCAGTCAATTGATTCAAGTCATTACACCGTCAGCTGATTTCCACCAACGTGACCAAAGGTCGCACCCTTGAGCCAGAGCGACAGGCGTATCATTGCGCCACTGCACTACCTCTTTTTGACCGCGGTCGGCATGTACTGACCGAGGCATTTTTCCACTGCCGTGGGATGCATCAGATGAGCAACCAGATTCCGGTACACGACGTTACCCCGCCTGCCAAAAACGCGAACAACAGCGTCGATCTCTACGCCTCTCGAGAAAAGATTTACACCCGCGCCTTCACCGGCCTGTTCCGCAACCTGCGGATGATGGGCGGCGCGTTTTTGTTTCTGTTGTATTTCGGTACGGTCTGGCTAAATTGGGGTGGTCATCAAGCGGTCTGGTGGAACCTGCCAGAGCGTAAATTTTTCATTTTTGGCGCGACCTTCTGGCCTCAGGATTTCATCCTGCTCTCGGGGATTTTGATCGTCAGCGCCTTCGGCCTGTTCTTCATCACCGTTTATGCCGGTCGCGTCTGGTGCGGTTATACGTGCCCGCAGAGCGTCTGGACGTGGATTTTCATGTGGTGCGAGAAGGTCACCGAAGGTGACCGCAACCAGCGCATCAAGCTCGACAAGGCGCCGATGAGCGCCAACAAATTAGTGCGAAAACTCAGCAAACACACGATGTGGCTGTTGATCGGCCTCGTCACCGGCTTGACCTTTGTCGGTTACTTCTCGCCGATCCGCGAGCTGACCATCGACTTCTTCACCGGTGAAGCCGATGGCTGGTCGTATTTCTGGGTTGGCTTCTTCACCCTCGCCACCTACGGCAACGCCGGTTGGTTGCGCGAACAAGTGTGCATTTACATGTGTCCGTATGCGCGCTTCCAGAGCGTGATGTTCGACAAGGACACCCTGATCGTCTCCTACGACCCGCGTCGTGGTGAAAGCCGTGGCCCGCGCAAGAAAGGTATCGACTACAAGGCCCTGGGCCTGGGCGATTGCATCGATTGCACCATGTGCGTCCAGGTCTGCCCGACCGGTATCGACATCCGCGACGGCTTGCAAATCGAGTGCATCGGTTGCGCCGCGTGTATCGATGCCTGCGACAGCATCATGGACAAGATGGATTACCCGCGCGGCCTGATCAGCTACACCACCGAACACAACCTGTCCGGGCAGAAAACCCATAAACTGCGTCCGCGCCTGATCGGTTATGCCGTGGTGCTGCTGGCGATGATGGCGTTGCTGGCAACCGCATTCTTCATGCGCGCGCTGGTCGGTTTCGACGTCAGCAAAGACCGCGTGCTGTACCGTGAGAACGCCGAAGGCCGGATCGAAAACGTCTACAGCCTGAAGATCATGAACAAAGACCAGCGCGATCACACCTATGTGCTGGAAGCCGCCGGCCTGCCGGACCTCAAGCTGCAAGGCAAGCGCGAAATCAAAGTCGCTGCCGGGGAAATTTTCAGCCAGCCGGTTGAGTTGTCCATCGCTCCGGAAAAATTGCCATCGAGCACCAACGAGGTGAAATTCATCCTCAAGGATGCCGATGACGCGAGTGTCCACGTTGAAGCCAAAAGCCGATTCATCGGCCCACAAGTTCGTTGAGAGAAGTGATCATGACCGCAGCAAACGCCGCAAGCCCTTGGTATAAGCACCTTTGGCCGTGGATCATCATCGGGATTCTGACGTGCTCGGTGACCCTGACCCTGTCCATGGTGACCATTGCGGTGAACAACCCGGACAACCTGGTCAACGACAACTATTACGAGGCCGGCAAGGGCATCAACCGCTCGCTCGATCGTGAATTGCTGGCACAGACCCTGCTCCTGCGCGCCAGCGTTCACCTGGACGATGTAACCGGCGAAGTTGACCTGCGCCTGACCGGCAACAGCCAACCGAAATCCCTGGAGCTGAATCTGATCTCGCCGACCCAACCGGAAAAGGATCGCAAGATCACCCTGGCTCGCAGCGAAACGGAAGAAGGCCGCTACATCGGCCAGTTGAGCGACAAGGTAGAAGGCCGTCGTTTTGTGGAACTGCTGGGTGTGCAGGATGAAAAAACCTGGCGCCTGTTTGAAGAAGAACAGGTCAGCCATGACAAGGATCTGCTACTGGGAGATGAGCCGCTGCAAGGCGCGGAAGACAAGTAGGATTTGTAAGACTTGTAGGACTGGTAGGACCTGTAGGAGCTGTCGAGTGAAACGAGGCTGCGATCTTTTGATCTTGCTCTTCAAAAACAAGATCAAAAGATCGCAGCCTCGTTTCACTCGACAGCTCCTACAGGTATTACAGGGTTTACAGGATTTACAGGATTTACAGGATTTACAGGATTTACAGGTTGTACAGCAAGCGGCCCTCCCGAACGATATAGACTCCACCTCATGACCACGCCAACCCCCTGCTACCACTGCGCCCTGCCCGTCCCGGCCGGCAGCCGCTTCACCGCCGTTGTCCTCGGGGAAAACCGCGAGTTCTGCTGCCCGGGTTGCCAGGCGGTGGCTGAGGCGATCGTCGTCGGTGGGCTGGAGAGCTATTACCAGCATCGCAGCGAATCATCGGCCAACCCCGAAGCCTTGCCCGTGCAGTTGGTGGACGAACTGGCGCTCTACGACCGCGCCGACGTGCAAGCCCCGTTTGTGCGCCACGACGGCGATCTCGCCGAAACCACCCTGCTCATGGAAGGCATCAGTTGCGCCGCCTGCGGCTGGCTGATTGAAAAGCACCTTCGCAGCCTGCCCGCCGTGGCCGAAGCGCGACTGAATTTGTCGAACCATCGCCTGCACGTGCGCTGGGCTGACGCGCAATTGCCGTTGAGCCAGGTCCTCAGCGAATTGCGCCACATCGGTTACGCCGCCCACCCGTACCACGCTGACCGCGCCAGTGAACAACTGGCCAGCGAAAACCGCCTGGCCCTGCGCCAACTCGGCGTGGCCGGGCTGCTGTGGTTCCAGGCGATGATGGCAACCATGGCCACCTGGCCGGAATTCAACATCGACCTCAGCCCCGAACTGCATACCATCCTGCGCTGGGTTGCGCTGTTCCTGACCACGCCGATTGTGTTCTACAGCTGCGCGCCATTCTTCAAGGGCGCCATGCGCGACCTGCGCACCCGGCACCTGACCATGGACGTTTCGGTATCGTTGGCCATCGGCAGTGCCTACCTTGCCGGGATCTGGACGTCGATCACCGGCGCAGGCGAACTGTATTTCGATGCTGTCGGCATGTTCGCGCTGTTCCTGCTGGCCGGGCGTTATCTCGAACGCCGCGCCCGGGAGCGTACCGCTGCGGCCACCGCCCAGCTTGTCAATCTATTGCCCGCCTCGTGCCTGCGACTGAGCAATGACGGCCAGAGCGAGCGGATCCTGCTCAGCGAACTGCGCGTGGGCGATCAAGTGCTGGTGCATCCCGGTGCGATCCTCCCGGCTGACGGCAAGATCCTCGACGGTCAGTCGAGTGTCGACGAGTCCCTGCTGACCGGCGAATACCTGCCGCAACCACGAACCCGGGGCGATGCGGTGACGGCCGGCACACTCAACGTCGAAGGCGCGCTGACCGTGGAAGTCCTGGCGCTGGGACAGGACACCCGACTGTCCGCGATCGTCCGCCTGCTGGATCGTGCCCAGGCCGAGAAGCCGCGACTGGCAGAAATCGCCGACCGTGCCGCGCAGTGGTTTCTGCTGCTGTCGCTGATCGCCGCTGCCGTCATTGGCCTGGTCTGGTGGGAACTGGATTCGTCGCGCGCCTTTTGGATTGTCCTGGCGATGTTGGTTGCGACGTGCCCTTGTGCGTTGTCCCTCGCCACGCCAACCGCCCTCACCGCCGCCACTGGCACCCTGCACAAACTGGGGCTTTTGCTGACTCGCGGTCATGTGCTGGAGGGCTTGAACCAGATTGATACAGTGATTTTCGACAAGACCGGCACGCTGACCGAAGGTCGCCTGGCGCTGCGATCGATCCGTCCTCTCGGCGCACTCGATAGCGATCAATGCCTGAGCCTGGCCGCCGCCCTGGAAAACCGTTCCGAACACCCAATCGCCCGTGCCTTTGGCCGTGCGCCGCTGGCCGCTGAAGAAGTCCACAGCACGCCGGGCCTGGGCCTCGAAGGGTTGGTCGGCGAGCAACGCCTGCGCATCGGCCAGCCGGGGTTTGTCTGCGAACTCAGTGGCGCGGCGATGCCATCTGTGCCGGACGAAGCCGGCCAATGGCTGCTGCTCGGCGACAGCCAGGGGCCACTGGCGTGGTTTGTCCTTGACGACCGTTTGCGCGCTGACGCCCCCGCGCTATTGGAGGCATGCAAGGCTCGCGGCTGGCGCACGCTGTTGCTGTCGGGCGACAGCTCGCCGATGGTAGCCAGTGTCGCCGCGGAGCTGGGCATCGACGAGGCCCGGGGCGGCTTGCGTCCGGACGATAAATTGCAGGTCCTGCAACAGCTGCACAAGGAAGGTCGTAAAGTGTTGATGCTCGGTGACGGGGTCAACGACGTGCCGGTACTGGCCGCCGCCGACATCAGCGTCGCCATGGGCTCGGCCACCGATCTGGCGAAAACCAGTGCCGATGCGGTGCTGCTGTCGAACCGTCTCGACGCGCTGGTGCAAGCCTTCAGCCTCGCACGGCGCACCCGTCGGGTAATCATCGAGAACCTGCTGTGGGCCGGGCTGTACAATGGCCTCATGCTGCCGTTCGCCGCCCTCGGCTGGATCACCCCGGTGTGGGCTGCGGTCGGCATGTCCATCAGTTCGTTGACCGTGGTGCTGAACGCCTTGCGCCTGACTCGCCTGCCGAGCGCGCCTGCCGCCAGCACCACGCCCGTAACCCGTCCGCTGCCGGCTTGAGCCGCGCGGGCATGGAGTCCAGATGCCAGCTCTCTACGTGATGATCCCGGCCGCGCTGCTGATCGTGGCCATCGCCGTCTACATTTTCTTCTGGGCAGTCGACAGCGGTCAGTACGACGACCTCGACGGCCCGGCCCACAGCATTCTGTTCGACGACCAGGACCCGAACCACACAGCCGCCGTCGACGAAGCCAGCGGCCATCCGGTCAAACCGGACGACAAGGCCCCACCCCATGCTTGAGTTGGCGCCACTGCTGGTGTCTGCGGTGATCCTTGGCCTGCTCGGTGGCGGTCATTGCCTGGGCATGTGCGGCGGATTGATGGGCGCGCTGACCCTGGCGATTCCCAAGGAACAACGCAGCCGACGCTTTCGATTGCTGCTGGCCTACAACCTCGGGCGAATTCTCAGCTATGCGACCGCGGGCCTGCTGATCGGGCTGGCCGGTTGGGCCGTGGCGAACAGCCCGGCGGCGATGTTCATGCGGGTCATCGCCGGGTTGCTGTTGATGACCATGGGCCTGTACCTGGCCGGCTGGTGGAGCGGACTGACCCGCATCGAAAGCCTCGGTCGCGGCCTGTGGCGGCATATCCAGCCGGTAGCCAACAAACTGCTGCCCGTGTCGAGCCTGCCTCGCGCGTTACTGCTGGGCGCGCTCTGGGGCTGGCTGCCCTGCGGATTGGTCTACAGCACGCTGCTGTGGTCGGCCAGTCAGGGCAACGCGCTGGACAGTGCATTGTTGATGCTCGCGTTCGGGCTGGGCACCTGGCCGGTGTTGCTCGCCACGGGACTGGCGGCCGAGCGGGTCACGGCCCTGCTGCGTAAGCGCAGCGTGCGCATGACTGGTGGCTTGCTGGTGATGCTGTTTGGCCTCTGGACCTTGCCGGGGCCGCATCAGCATTGGTTGATGGGGCATTAAAGCAAAGATCAAAAGATCGCAGCCTTCGGCAGCTCCTACAGGGGCGCGCGATGTTCTGTAGGAGCTGCCGAAGGCTGCGATCTTTTGATTTTGACACCATTGATGCAAATCAAGATGCCCCAACGCCGCACCCCCTAGACTCGCTGACACTGCCAGCCTATCCGGGGGAATGCCCGCATGATGCTCGACGCCATTCGTTGGGACACCGATCTGATCCGCCGCTATGACCTGGCGGGACCGCGCTACACCTCGTACCCGACCGCCGTGCAGTTCGACGGTCATGTCGGCACCTTCGACCTGTTCCACGCGCTGCGCGAAAGCCGCAAGGCCGTGCGCCCGTTGTCGCTGTATGTGCATGTGCCGTTCTGCGCGAACATTTGCTACTACTGCGCCTGCAACAAAGTCATCACCAAGGACCGCGGCCGGGCCTTGCCCTACTTGCAGCGCCTTGAGCAGGAAATCCAGTTGATCGCCTGCCACCTCGACCCGGCGCAAAAAGTCGAGCAACTGCATTTCGGTGGCGGTACGCCAACCTTTCTCAGCCACGACGAACTACGCCAGGTAATGGCCCGGTTGCGCAAACACTTCAATTTGCTGGACGACGACTCCGGCGACTACAGCATCGAGATCGACCCTCGCGAGGCCGATTGGTCGACCATGGGCCTGCTCCGTGAGCTGGGCTTCAATCGGGTCAGTATCGGCCTGCAAGACCTCGACCCGGCGGTACAGCGCGCGGTCAATCGCCTGCAAAGCCTGGAAGAAACCCGCGCGGTGATCGACGCTGCCAGGACCCTGCAATTCCGTTCGATCAACATTGATCTGATCTACGGCTTGCCAAGGCAGACGCCCGAAAGCTTCGCCCGCACCGTCGATGAAGTCATCAACCTGCAACCGGACCGCCTCTCGGTGTTCAACTACGCGCACTTGCCGGAACGCTTCATGCCGCAGCGGCGAATCAACGGCAACGAGCTGCCGACGCCGGCGCAGAAACTGGAGATGCTCCAGCGCACCATCGAGCAACTGACCGCCGCCGGTTACCGTTACATCGGCATGGACCACTTCGCCCTGCCCGACGATGAACTGGCGATTGCTCAGGAAGAATCGACCCTGCAACGCAATTTCCAGGGCTACACCACCCACGGTCATTGCGACTTGATCGGCCTGGGCGTGTCAGCCATCAGCCAGATAGGCGACCTGTACTGCCAGAACTACAGCGATTTGAACCAGTATCAGAACAGCCTGGCCTCCGCCCAACTGGCCACCAGCCGTGGCCTGCTGTGTAACGCCGATGACCGATTGCGGCGCGCCGTCATTCAGCAACTGATTTGCAATTTCAGCCTGGAATTCGCTCAGATCGAACACGCCTTCAATATTGATTTTCAGGGCTACTTCGGCGAGCTCTGGCCACAATTACAGGGCATGGCCGAGGACGGGTTGATTGAACTGGATAGCGAAAAAATCAATGTATTGCCCGCCGGACGATTGTTGGTGCGTTCGGTGTGCATGGTGTTCGATGCGTACCTGGAACAGCAAAATCGCCAGCGGTTTTCACGGGTGATCTAGGCCCAATGGCAAAATCGCCGTGCGCTGGCCTGAATGTCCTCCCGTGGGTTACCCTTACGTCTTATGTGTGTTTTCCCACAAGGATTGAAGAAATGTCTGAGCCAGTAAAGTTGCGCGCTCATAACCAGACCCATTGCAAGGATTGCAGCCTGGCCCCCCTCTGCTTGCCACTTTCTCTGAATCTGGAAGACATGGATGCGCTGGACGAAATTGTCAAACGTGGCCGCCCGTTGAAAAAAGGCGAATTCCTGTTCCGCCAGGGCGACACCTTTGACTCCGTCTACGCCGTTCGCTCCGGCGCCCTCAAGACTTTCGGCCTGAGCGATGGCGGCGAAGAACAGCTCACCGGTTTCCACCTGCCGAGCGAACTGGTTGGCTTATCGGGCATGGACACTGAAAAACACCCTGTGTCGGCGCAAGCCCTGGAAACCACCTCGGTGTGTGAAATCCCTTTCGAACGCCTCGACGAACTCGCCCTGCAGCTGCCACAACTGCGCCGTCAGCTGATGCGCGTGATGAGCCGGGAAATTCGTGACGATCAACAAATGATGTTGCTGCTGTCGAAGAAAACCGCTGACGAGCGCATCGCCACGTTCCTGGTCAACCTGTCGGCCCGTTTCCGTGCTCGGGGCTTCTCGGCCAACCAGTTCCGCCTGAGCATGTCGCGCAACGAAATCGGCAATTACCTGGGCCTGGCGGTGGAAACCGTGTCCCGGGTATTCACCCGTTTCCAGCAGAACGAACTGATTGCCGCCGAAGGCAAGGAAATTCATATCCTCGACCCGATTCAGCTGTGCGCCCTCGCCGGCGGTTCTATCGAAGGCTGATTCCGATGACTGCGGCTGAGCGAAACGGTTCAGCCGCCGTTATACTGCGACGTTTGCAGCCTGCCAGGATTCTTCGACTATGGCCTTCGACTCCTTCGACATCAAATCCCTGATCCGCCCTGTGATCGACTTTCCCAAGCCGGGCGTGATCTTTCGCGACATCACCCCATTGTTCCAGTCGCCCACGGCCCTGCGTCAGGTAATGGACAGCTTCGCCCACCGTTACGTCGAGGCTGATTTCACTCATATCGGCGCGATGGACGCTCGTGGCTTCCTGATCGGCTCAATATTGGCCTATCAGCTGAACAAGCCGCTGGTGCTGTTCCGCAAGCAAGGCAAACTGCCGGCCGACGTACTCGCCGAAGGCTATGCAACCGAATACGGCGAAGCCTTCCTCGAAGTGCACGCCGACAGCCTGTGCGAGGGCGATTCGGTGGTGATGTTCGATGACTTGATCGCAACGGGCGGCACCCTGATTGCGGCAGCGAACCTGATTCGGCGCATGGGCGCGCGGGTGCATGAAGCGGCGGCGATTATTGATTTGCCAGAGCTGGGTGGTTCGCAACGGTTGCAGGATATGGGGATTCCGACTTTCTGTTTGACGCAGTTTTCGTTGAGCGAGAAGTAAGGCGGCGGCCTTAAGGGCCTCTTCGCGAGCAAGCCCGCTCCCACATTTGACCGAGTTGCCCGAACGGACGCGGTTTAATGTGGGAGCGGGCTTGCTCGCGAAGAGGCCAGTGGCAACACACTCAATGTAAATGCCTGCTAAAGCCCCATCTGCTTGCTGATGATCTCGTTCATCACTTCCCGCGTACCACCACCGATCGACAATATCCGGTTATCCCGATACAACCGCTCCACCAAACTTTCACGCATGTAACCCAAACCGCCGAGCATCTGCACCGCGTCGGTGGTGATGCGATCCGCCGTGTCCGTCGCGAAATTCTTCGCCATGGAAATCTCCTTGATCACACTCTGCCCCGCCGCCATTTTCGCCGCCTGGCGGTAGGTGAATTCCCGTGACACCTCCAAGGCCGTGGCCATTTCGGCGAGGCGGTGTTTGAGCACCTGAAACTTGCCGATCGGTTTGCCGAACGCTTCACGCTGATGCGCCCATTTCAGGCTTTCTTCCAAGGCCAGCTGCGCGGTCATGTTGGCCATCAACGCCAGCGCCAGGCGTTCGCTCTGGAAGTTGCCCATGATGCAGGCGAAGCCCATGTTCTCGGCGCCGATCAAATGACCTACAGGCACCCGACAATCGTCGAAGAACAATTCGGCGGTGTCCGACGCCCACCAGCCCATTTTCTTCAACTGACGGCCGACGGTGAAACCGGGGGTGCCCTTTTCGATCAACAGCAGGCTGATGCCGCCAAAACCCGGCTCGCCAGTGCGCACCGCAACGGTGTAGAAATCCGCACGGATGCCACTGGTGATAAAGGTTTTGCTGCCACTGACACGGTAGAAATCGCCGTCACGCACGGAGCGGGTTTGCAGGTTGGCCACATCGGAACCGCCGCTGGGTTCAGTGATCGCCAGGGCGCTGATTTTTTCGCCGGCCAGCACCTGCGGCACCACGCGGTCGCGCACTCCAGGCCTGGCCCACTTGAGGATCGGCGGCAGGCCGATGTCCAGCGAACCGAGACTCGCCACCAGACCGCCGGAGCCGCAGCGCATCAACTCTTCGCTGGCGGCTATTTTGGCGAACAGATCACCTTCGTGACTGCCACCCAGTGCCTCGGGATAACCGATCCCCAGAATCCCCGCCGCACCGGCCTTGAGGTAAAGCTCACGGGGGAAGCCTTCCGCTTCTTCCCACTGGTCGATGTCCGGGAGAATCTCGCGCTCGACGAAACGTCTGACGCTGTCGCGGACCAATTGGTGGCTGGGATCGAAGTATTCCTGAAAGGCAGGCATCGGCGAACTCCACTGAAGGTTCAGCGACGTTAACCGAGCGCTTGCTTGGTTTTCAAGAGGGTTGGGGGAATCAGGTTAACCGAGGCGCGCCCTTCGCGAGCAAGCCCGCTCCCACACAGGGTTGTCTGCGGCGCAAATCTAATGTGGGAGCGGGCTTGCTCGCGAAGGGGCCAGCTCAGGCACTACAAAACGATCGGCTTACGCCCGGCAAACGAATGCGCCAACGTCCCGCCATCCACCAACTCCAGCTCCCCGCCCAACGGCACGCCGTGTGCGATGCGCGAGGCGATCAGGCCTTTGTTGCTGAGCAGTTGGGCGATGTAATGCGCCGTGGCTTCACCTTCCACCGTCGGGTTGGTCGCCAGAATGACTTCAGTAAAGGTGCCAGCCTCTTCGATCCGCGCCAGCAATTGCGGAATACCGATGGCTTCCGGCCCCAGTCCATCAAGCGGTGACAGGTGCCCCTTGAGTACGAAGTAGCGCCCGCGAAAACCGGTCTGCTCTACCGCGTAGACGTCCATCGGCCCCTCCACCACACAGAGCAAGGTGTCGTCGCGGCGGGTATCGGCGCATTGCGGGCAGAGGTCATCTTCGGTCAGCGTGCGGCATAACCGGCAATGGCCCACGCCTTCCATGGCCTGGCTCAACGCCAGGGCCAGACGCGAGCCGCCACTGCGATCACGTTCGAGCAACTGCAGCGCCATGCGCTGGGCAGTTTTCTGACCCACCCCTGGCAACGTTCGCAGGGCATCGATCAGTTGGCGAATCAAAGGGCTGAAGCTCATGGGGAAACGTCCGACAAAACAACGAGACGCGGTTTATACCCGCGCCTCTCTTTAGCGTCAAATACTCAGTCTTGCGCGACCCGCACCACCAGTTTGCCGAAGTTGCGTCCCTCCAGCAGGCCAATGAACGCCTCGGGCGCCTGTTCCAGGCCATCGACCACGTCTTCGCGAAACTTCACCTTGCCGTCACGCACCCACGGAGCCATCGCACTGACGAACTCTGGCTGACGATCACCGTAGTCGTCGAACACGATGAAGCCCTGGATTCGCACGCGCTTGGTCAGCAAAGTGCGCTGCAATTGCGGCAGGCGATCGGGGCCGGTCGGCGCTTCATGAGCGTTATAGCCCGCGATGAGGCCGCACAGCGGAATCCGCGCCTTGGGATTGAGCAGCGGCAGTACGGCGTCGAACACCTTGCCGCCGACGTTTTCGAAATAGATATCAACTCCTTTGCCGCACGCCTGCGCCAGCTCATCGGCAAAGTTCGGGCTCTTGTGGTCGATGCAGGCATCGAAGCCCAGCGTTTCCACCACATAACGGCATTTGTCCGCACCACCGGCTACGCCGACGACGCGCAAGCCTTTGAGCTTCGCCACCTGTCCGACCACCGAACCCACCGCGCCGGAGGCCGCCGCGACCACCAGGGTTTCGCCCACCTTCGGCTGCCCGATGTCCATCAACCCCATGTAGGCAGTCATCCCTGGCATGCCGAGCACCCCCAGCGCCATCGACGGACTCGGCAACCCCGGCGGCACCGGAATGATATTGCGCCCGTCGCTGATGCTGTGGCTTTGCCACCCCGTGGAGCCGACCACCAGATCACCTTCCTGGAACTTCGGATGCTGCGAGCGCTCGACGCGACTGACAGCCCCACCGGTCATCACCTCGCCGATTTCCACCGGTGCGGCGTAGGACGGCGCGTCACTCATGCGCCCGCGCATGTAAGGGTCCAGCGACAGAAACAGGGTCTTGAGCAGCACCTGACCGTCGGCCAGCTCCGGCAGCGTTTCGCGCTCCAGGCGAAAATTCTCCGGTGTCGGCGCGCCTACCGGGCGAGACGCCAGGACGATACGTTGGTTGAGGATCAATGCTTGTGGCATTTGGGCTTCTCCTTTGATCGGTGAATTCGGCGGTATAGGGGAGCAGACCGTTGTGCAGGTTTCGCGTTCGATGTTTCTTCAGTGGGACCGAGTCGACTTCTTCGCGAGCAGGCTCGCTCCCACAATGGATCTCGGGTGTTCACAAAATCCCTGTGGGAGCGGGCTTGCTCGCGAAGGCGGCCTCACAGACACCCAACTTCCAATGGCTGGATACAAAAATGCCAAGCACGATGCCTGGCATTTTTTTGTAGCTCATTCGACGCGCTTTAGCGAATCAGAATGGCAGTTTCATGCCCGGTGGCAGTTGCATGCCAGCGGTCACGCCAGGTCCGAGTTGACCTCTTCGCGAGCAGGCTCGCTCCCACATTTGAGCGCGGTCCCCTGTGGGAGCGAGCCTGCTCGCGAAAGCAACTTCACAGGCGCCACTGTCCAACAGCCGGAAACAAAAATGCCAGGCGCGATGCCTGGCATTTTTTTGTAGCTCATTCGACGCGCTTTAGCGAATCAGAATGGCAGTTTCATGCCCGGTGGCAGTTGCATGCCAGCGGTTACGCCAGACATTTTGTCCTGGCTGTTGGCTTCGATCTTGCGCACGGCGTCGTTGACGGCGGCGGCGAATACAGCCTCCAGCATCTCTTTGTCGTCTTCGCTCAGGCCTTCAACCAGGCTTGGGTCGATGGTCACACGCTTGACGTCGTGACGACCGGTCATCACCACGGTGACCATATCGCCGCCGGCTTTACCGGTGACTTCGGCGTTGGCCAGTTCTTCCTGCATCTTGGCCATTTTTTCCTGCATCTGCTGCGCCTGCTTCATCAGGCCGGCCATGCCACCTTTCATCATGGGAATCACCTCAAACGTACTTGGATAAAAACAGCGCCCGGCCCTTTCGGCCGAACGCCTTCAGTTATTAGCCCTGGCTGACCAAAGCTTCGACAGGTTCAATAGTATCGTTACGGATCACCGCACCGAACTGTTGCATCATTTGCTGGATGAACGGATCACCGTGAATAGAAGCCTCGGCCTCGCGCTGACGGTCGACGCGACGGCGGGACGCTGCCTGGGCCGGAGTTTCCTGCTCGGGCTTGATCAGCTCCATGCTCAGGGTCAGCGTACGCCCGTGATACTGGTTCAACGCATCGTTGAGACGACGTTGCTGGGTCGCGTTGAACAAGGCGCTGTGAGCCGGGTCCAGGTGCAACAGCCAGCTGTCGCCATCGACCGCGATCAGCGTGCAGTTGGCGGCGATACTGCCGGTCATGCCGGAGATCGGCAATTTCGGGAACAGCTCCAGCCATTGCAGCGCCAGCCCTGTGGCCGGCATCGCGGCGGGCTCAGGCTCGGGCTCCGGCGCAGGTTCTGCCGTGTGTTCGTGGGCCAGTTCGTCGAGATAGCTGTAGGCCGAGTCCATGTCCGGCTCGATGTAGTCCTCGTCCAGCGGTGGCTCGTCGTCCATGTCCACGCCTGGCGTGGCGGCATCGACGTCGGCCACGGACGGTTCCGGGATGGGCGCAGCAGCCCACTCCGGTGCGTCCGGCACCACGCTGTCTGGCGTCGGCAACGGCATGGGCGGCAAGTCGGGTTGTTCACCGGCGGTTTCCAGCACCGGCTCGATGGCAGGTTGCTGGACAACTTCGGGCTCAACCGGATCATTCCACGGCAGGTCGACAACGGCTTCGACTGCTACGGGCTCAGCGACAGGCTCAGGCACAACGATCGGCGTAATCGGTTCAGGCTCAGGTGCTGGAGCAACCACTGCCGCGACCGGCACAGGCGTAACGGGGGCAACGGCCGGCGCAGCTGCCGCAACGACCACCGGCGCAACACGGGGCGCGGCAGCCACTGACTGGGCGGAATCAACTGTGGCCTGGCTGATCCCCACTGGCTTTAGCGGTTGCCTCGGGGCGTCCGCGGTGTCTGCCGGTCGGAACGCGAGCATTCGCAGCAGGACCATTTCGAACCCACCACGCGGGTCCGGCGCCAACGGCAAATCGCGGCGGCCAATCAGGCCCATTTGATAGTAGAACTGCACATCTTCGGCCGGCAGTGCCTGGGCCAGCGCCAGCACCCGATCACGGTCGCCGTGGCCGTTGTCGACGCCTTCAGGCAAGGCCTGCGCGATGGCGACACGGTGCAGCACGTTAAGAATTTCCGAGAGTACGCCGTTCCAGTCCGGGCCTTGTTCGGCCAGATGACGGACCGCTTCCAACAACGCCTTGGCGTCGCCTTCGATCAACGCATGCAGAACGTCGTAGACCTGGCCGTGATCGAGCGTGCCGAGCATTGCCCGCACGTCGGCGGCCATGACTTTACCTTCACCGAAGGCAATGGCCTGGTCAGTCAGGCTCATGGCGTCACGCATCGAACCGTCGGCCGCGCGGCCGAGCAACCACAGTGCGTCGTCTTCGAACGGCACGTTCTCGACGCCCAGAACATGGGTCAAATGCTCGACCACCCGTTCAGGTGTCATGTTTTTCAGGGAGAACTGCAGGCACCGCGACAGAATCGTTGCAGGAAGTTTCTGCGGGTCGGTGGTGGCCAGGATGAACTTGACGTAGGGCGGCGGCTCTTCGAGGGTTTTCAACAGCGCATTGAAGGAATGGCTGGAGAGCATGTGCACTTCGTCGATCAGGTAGACCTTGAAGCGCCCGCGGCTCGGCGCGTACTGCACGTTGTCGAGCAGCTCGCGGGTGTCCTCGACCTTGGTCCGGCTCGCGGCATCGATCTCGATCAGGTCGACGAAGCGGCCTTCATCGATCTCGCGGCACACCGAGCATTCGCCGCACGGCGTCGAAGTGATACCTGTTTCACAGTTCAGGCATTTGGCAATAATCCGCGCGATTGTGGTCTTGCCCACCCCGCGGGTGCCGGTAAACAGATAGGCGTGGTGCAGCCGCTGGCTGTCCAAGGCGTTGATCAGAGCCTTGAGCACATGGGTCTGGCCGACCATTTCGCGGAACGAGCGCGGACGCCATTTACGTGCAAGAACCTGATAACTCATCGAAAACCGTCGCAACGAAGGAACACAAGCGGCTAATGCTAGCGGAGCAAGCCCGAAATTGCATCCGGCGCGCTCGTCTAATCTGGCTAAGATGCATTTTGGGGGCTTTTATCAGCTCAGGCGTTTATCGGTACCGGAGCGTTTATGCGGCTGGCCTTGGGGGCACTGCTGTTGACTAGCCTGAACGTCGAGGCCGCTGGCGCGCCGTTGCGCTTCGTTGTGCCCGACAGTTGGGCGATGCCGATGGTGCAACTGGAACGTGGGCGCCCGACACAGGGCATCCTGTATGACGTGATGCTCAGCCTCGCGACGCAGGTTGGCATGCCGGCCGAATTTCACGTGTTGCCTCGGGCGCGCGTGCAAAGCGCCATGGAGCACGGTGAGGTCGATGTGCGCTGCTACGCCGCACAATCCTGGTTGCCCAATCAGTCTGGAGACTACCTCTGGAGCATTCCGCTCTGGACTCAGCCCGACTTGTTGATCAGTCGCCAAGACCCGCTGACCTCGGTAACGGCGGCAGACTTGCCCCGACAATCCATCGGCACGGTACTGAGTTACAGCTACCCGACCCTGCAACCGCTGTTCGACACCGGCCAGTTGCACCGTGACGACGCCCGCAATCAGGAACAAGTGCTGGAAAAACTCCAGGCCGGCCGCTATCGCTATGCCGTGAGCAACCAATGGACGCTGGAATGGTTCAATCAACGCCTCATGCCCGGCCGACAACTACAAGCCGTGGCGGTGCTGCAGGAACAGCGTGTCGGCTGCTACGTACGCAACGACCCGAAAGTGCCCGTGCAGCGCATTTTGCGCACGTTACTGCGGATGAAAATGTCCGGGGAGATTGATGACATTATCCGGCTCTATATCGGTGGTGAGCCTGGAAAACCCTGAACCTGTGGGAGCGGGCTTGCTCGCGAAAGCGGTGGGTCAGCCAACATCAATGTTGAATGATGGACCGCATTCGCGAGCAAGCCCGCTCCCACAAAGGATGCGTGGTGTGCAGGCTATTTCGGGACGACAAAAAACCACCCTGGACAGCGTCCTTGGCAGTGCAATAACAGGTATTTGATTAATCAGATAACGCGAGAGAGGACTCGCGGTGCGTTATGGAGGCAACCCCACCAGCCACACCCCGGCACACAATGTTCCCGCTGCAAGTATTGGCTAGCGCCAATGGCTGCTCTTCTCTTCCAGATACTCGACCGGAAACCGGCTGAGGTCTGCGGGCCTTGCCGGGCTTGGCTTCCAGGGTTACCCCTCCTAGAGAAACCCCTTAGAAATTCCCCAATGGATTCTTGCTGAGAGACCTCGAAGACCTCCAGTGAGCCTTGGGGTGTGGCCCGATTTGTTCCACTTCTTGGACCACTCTGGGGACCACTCATGGCCTACATAGTCCGCCGCAAAGCCACGTATTACCTGAACCTGAGGCTACCAAAGCACCTTGACCCCAAACGGTCCACTTTCCGCTTTTGCCTGCATGTAACTGACCGCAAGCAAGCTCTCTGCCTAGCGAGCACCCTGACCCTAAAGATTACGGATCACCTCGCACAGAGCCCGCTTGAATACGCCTGTACGCACCTGAAGAGTCTCTGCCGCACTTGGCTTCAAAAGGATGAGAGCGGCTCTTCGGAACAACCAGTCACTACCCCAACTAGGGCGCTCAATGAGTTTGCGAATGAACAGCCGCTATCTGAGCTTGCGGAGGCTTATATAAAGGAAGGCAAACGCGGAGGCTCTTGGCGAGAGGGAAACATCCAAGAGGTTGAACGCTGCCTCAGGGACTTCTTTGAGCTGATGGGAGACCACAAGCCTTCAGCGTTTACCTCGACCGAGGCTAGAGCTTTCAAGGCATTACTGAGCCGATGCCCACAGTACTTCGGATTACGGCCCGAGTTCGCAGGGAAAAGCCTGCGGCAGGTAATAGCCTCGGGAATTGAATACGCCCCTATATCAACAGTGACAGTGAACAATCGACTCAGGAAGGTCTCCGCGTTCTTCAACTGGTGCCTTCAAAATCAGTACATCGCCCAGAACCCACTGAAGGGAATGAAAGCCATGGTAGCCACCTCAGCTAAAGAGGCGCGATTGTCCTTCAGCTCCTCCGACATAACTGCCCTTCTTGACGTCGAGTCGCTCCGCAAGGAATCCATCAAGCATCCGTGGAGACTCTGGCTGGTAATTCTCGGGAGAGCTACAGGGGCACGTATAGAGGAGCTCTGTCAGCTCTACACAGACGACATCGTGACGGTCCAAGGGGTTGCCTGCATTCGGATCGCGGCAACTCACCAAGAACAAAAACTGAAAAACCTAAGCAGCCAGAGACTTGTCCCCATCCACCCCGAAGTGATCCACCTGGGATTCCTTGAGTACGTCCAGAGGATGAACATTAACGGCCCTTCAAGGGTTTTCCCAGAACTTACAGCGCGGCGAGGTCAGTTGGGACACGCTCCTAGTAAATGGTTCGGCAAGTACCGTCACAAGCGCGGAGTGATAGACCCTCGCAAGGTCTTCCACAGCTTCCGACATACCTTCATTGACGAACTTAGGGAAGCCGGAATCCAGGACTCACTGGTTAAACGGCTGGTGGGGCACGAAGCAGGCTCTGTGACCTTCGGTATCTACGGTAGTCGAGAACCTATTAAAGCAATGGTCCAAGCTGTCTCCACCCTGACAGTAGGCATTCAAATCAAGGAAGATTCATTATGAAATTACCGTCAAGAGAGGTTGCGTTCTTATGCTTTCGCCTTGCCTTTCTCATAACCTGCCTCTTGACATTTAGTTGATAGCCGCTCAACCGCGCCGCCAAACAACTTATTTTCGACCTCTATATCGGCGCGGACCCTATTGGCACTTTCAAGATATGTTCTTTGATAACTGCCAAGAATATTTCTATCACTAGCCAGCCCCTCCAGCTCCATCAGCTTACGCTGCATAGAAGAAACTCTTTCATCGTGCGACTTGCCCAACAAGGGAACACCATCAACTTTGCATTCAACATTAACTGGCTGAGAGGATGAAGTTGCTGCGATAGGTTGGCTCTCAAATTTTAGTAAGAACTCCCTAAATCCAACCCCCAATAAAAAACTTGCAAAAATCAAACTACAACAAAAAATCAGAGGATGATTTTCAAACCGCTCCTTCAGCGACTCCGACTTGCCCTCCACACGATCCTCCCCCGGACTACCTGCTTCACCCTTGGAAGACTCAAGTCTTGCCAATGTAATAGCTTGATTCAAGATACCGACTGCACGATTCATATTCGTAGCACTATCGATAGGACTACCCATACGATAAGTTACCGAAGCGCTGGTTACCGCTTGGGAAAAAGCTCTTGAGTAGCTTTCACTAAAAGATAAAAGCGGGCGAACCGCATCAGCCCACTGTTCAAATTCAAGTAGAGTGTCAAAGGGTGCATCCTCCCCCCTAACTCGAATTAGCTTTTCCAACTCATCTACAATATCCATTTTTGCCTTACGCGACTACAAGTAGTCTACATAGCTGGTGAAACCTTCAGCCAATTCTACCTGATAAATTTTCCAATTGACCATATCATTACAACTGCACCTACTTAATTTTCGAGAAATTTTGTGAGACCCCTTATTAAGTCTCGCGTGTCCACGCATACCCCCGTGGGGGTGCCCGCCTGGGTGCGCTCCCGGTTGTTTATTCGTGCGTACCTATGCGCGCCACTGTAAGAAGACCAAGGGCAACCATGACCTCCTGCTGGAAGTCCCTGGAACCATCGTTGCAATAGACCTTGCCCTAATACAGCGTTGCAGCCGATGAAGAAAAGTGTTGCATTAGAGTTGACTTCAGATATTTGCAACACTACCGTGAGGACATCTAAGACTTCATTGCAACACTCCCAAGGAGATTCACTCATGCGCATCGGATACGCTCGGACTTCCACCCTTGAACAGGTTGCAGGCTTTGAGGCCCAAGAACGGGAGCTCATCGCTGCTGGTGTTGAGAAGCTCTACAAGGAGCAAGTCTCCTCGGTTGCTGATCGACCAGAGCTAGAGAGGATGCTTCAAGACCTTCGCCAGGGGGACCTTCTGGTGGTCACCAAGCTGGACCGTCTGGCCCGTAGTGTTCACCACCTTGGGGAGATCCTGAAGAGACTCGATGAGATAGGAGCCGGGCTGAACATCTTGGGCATGGGCATAGACTCCACGACTGCTGGTGGTCGACTGATGTTGAACGTATTGGGCTCCGTGGCTCAGTTTGAACGGGAGATGATGCTGGAGCGGCAACGGGAAGGCATTGCGAAGGCCAAGGCTGATGGTAAGTACAAGGGCAGGAAGCCCAAAGGAGAGCCCCTGCTTGAGCGCATCCTGGCTCTCAAGGCGGAAGGTCTGGGTGATACCGCGATAGGTAAGGAGCTGGGCCTAGACAGAACAACAGTCTTCAGGGTCCGCAAAGCAGCTCAGGTGGTAGAGGAGTAACAGGAGGGTCCTCAGGGATCCTTAAGCGCACGACTAGATAGCATACTAATAATTACAAATGGATCAAAGTGTACCTATCTGTTTCGGCTTCCTTTGGAGCCCTCCTCGGGAATTCCTTGAAAGCCCAACAGATCGCCCAATACCCTCCTTTGGAATTGACCACAGGGGTTTCTCCGGGCTTCATTAAGGACTTCTCAGATGCTGCAAGGAAGCACTCATGGTGGACAACTATTCGGTAGAAGCGATCTCGCCCACTGGTGAACTCATCTGGCCTTGCCTGCTGAAACCGGACACCAAGTTTGATGAAGCTGGAGTCTACAAGACCAAGTTGAAGGTCCGTGCTGACGATCCTCTGGCTGTGAAATTCCAGGAGCTCCTGGAGAAGGTCCAGCAGGAAGAGCACGACCGACAAGTCCAGGAAGCAGAGTCGAAGAAGAAAGGCTCTGGCAAGAAGGTGAGGCTTTCTGACATGCCTAGGGAGGAAACCGAAGAGGATGGTGTGGGTTATCTGGTCTTCAACTTCAAATCTAAGGCTAGTTACACCGACCGCAAGACTGGTCAAACTGTGGAGCGAAAGACCGCTCTGTTCGATGACAACGGTAAAGCTCTGACCCATGACCTGGTAATCGGTACTGGCACCGTTGCATGCATCTCCGTCTTCGTTTCCCCGTTCTATACCGCCCTCCTAGGCGCGGGTGTCACCCTGCGTATGCGCGCCGTGAAGATCCTGAAGCTGATGGAGCCCCCCGCTCTGCAAGCTAAGGATTTCGGCTTTTCAGATGATGAAGAAACGTTAAGTTCAAATGGCTATGGCTTTGGATCGAATTTCCTTAATGACAACGTGAGGCCGTATCTCAAGGACCGAGACCGTACAGACCTGATCGTCGTTCATTGCTCAGCCACTGACCCCAAGGAAGACATTGGCAAGCGTGAGATCACCCAGTGGCACCTCAAACGCGGCCTGGTGAGCATCGGTTATCACTATGTGATTCGCCGGGATGGTTCTACCGAAGTTGGCCGACGAGAAAACGAGATCGGCGCCCACGTATCAGGCCATAACAGCAACTCCATTGGAGTCTGCATGGTCGGTGGCGTCGATGCCCAGGGGAAACCCTCGGACAACTTCACGGAAGGTCAATACAACTCCTTGCGGGTTCTCCTAGGACATCTCACCACCCGGTATGCAGAGGCCAAGGTCATAGGGCATCGGGACCTCTCCCCGGATCATGACGAGGGTCTCCCAGGTTGGCACCGTAGGAGCTGCCCAGGCTTTGACGCCCCAGCGTGGTTTTACAATGAGCACGATTCGGCGCGCTAGGGCCTCATGAAGAGCGCCCTAGGAGCAATCTCATGTCCACGAAAAGCCTCGCTGTATGCAAGCCCACACTGATCACCAAGGACTGGCAAGGAAAGACGTTCACCTTCAGGGAGGACGGCTACTTCAACATGACGAAGGCCGCGAGGGAGTTCGGGAAGAACCTCTCCAACTTCAAAGCCGCCGCTGAAACAATTGCGTTCTGTCATGAGCTTTCTAAAGCGATGGATTTCATCTCTTTACTTGAAGTCACCAAGGGTCGCTATGGGGCCACCTGGGGCCACCCTAAGCTGGCGGTGAAGTTTGCTTGCTGGCTGGATGTACGTTTCGAAGTCGCCTGCATGCTCATGATCGAGGACATCCTTAAAGGTGTCGCTGTGGTCACAATGGAGAAGCCGGAAGAGTCGGCTTCAGTCGCCTATGCGAAAGCCCTCGCAGGAGCCCTTGAGCAGGAGCCCTTGAGCAGCAATCCGTGATCAGTCAGAACCTCCTGGGGTTGATTGCTCAACAATCGGAAGCCATGACCTCGTTGACTGAACAGGTACGTCACCTGACCTTAGTGGTCTCCAACCCAGCACCTCAACTGATCACCACCCCCTAGGTGTCAACCTTCATCGGGGCGAACAGCAGGGGCTCTTCGGTAAACCTGAATGGCTGAGTGTTTTTGATCGCTAAGAGCCCAGCCAAGAGAAGATCATGGTGATTAGTCCACTAGAAAACCTCAGAGCCGCTACCGACTGAGGCCTGTGCCACCATTTTGCAACCTGTTAACCTATCCGACATTGCTCGCCCAAACGAACTACTTACCCGCTGTGCTTAATAGGGATTTTATGTCGATAGCAGGATTTGAAAATAAAACTGAATTCACAAAAAAACTGAATGAGCACATGTCCGCTTCGGGCCCTGTGAAGAGCATACAACAGCTTTTTGGGCGTGAAAAAGAGTTATCTCTGATCGAGGAGGCACTTTACGCCAACGGGCGCCATGTTTTTATTTACGGTGACAGGGGAGTAGGTAAGTCATCTCTAGCGGCAGCGGCGGCTGCACAGTATCAATCATCAGACAACTCACCTATACAAATTGGTTGCGGCCCCGACACCAAATTTTATGAAACCATAGAAAACCTAGTTGATCGCGTCATGAAATCACTAGCTGGCGGCTACGACCACACAATTACACAAACTCTAAATGTAAAGATCTACTCCATAAGCTGGAAAAACTCGACCAAAAAAGTAGAAGTTTTTAAAGTAGACTCAATGTACTCGGCCGTTAATGCCACAGAGGAAATCGCAAAATATCATTCTGAACAACCCGTAATAATAATTGACGAGTTTGACCAGATAGAGTCTGAGACTGAAAGAAAGTTATTTGCTACCTTCCTCAAGGACCTAGGAGATCGCGGAGTAAATGTTAAGTTCATCTTCACAGGTGTCGCCACATCACTGGACAAGCTCTTGGGGTCGCACGAATCAAGCTTCCGGCAGCTCCACACTATTGGCTTAGAGCGCCTTGGCTGGTCTGCCCGCGAGGATATCGTTCGCGACGGAGCCGCTGCGTTTTCCCTAACAGTGGGAAATGATGTCTGTTTCACAATAGCGAAAATCTCCAATGGCTTTCCATCCTACGCACATTTAATTATGGAGAAATTACTCTGGATAGCATTCAATGAAGACCATCCAGTTAGCCATCTAGATATGAAGCTTTTTGAGCAAGCCTTAAGAGATGCCATTTCTAGTATCGGCGCCCATCTCAAGCGGCCTTACGAACAAGCGACGGCCCATAGGTCTCCTGACTATACGGAAATACTATGGGCAACAAGCGACTCAGAGGACACCATCAGATACAGCGAGAGCATTTTTCTGTCGTACATACGCATCCATGAAAAAATTCATGGCAAAAATCCTCCTCCTGAATACCTACCATTGCCACAGCCAAACTTCCTAGTAAAACTTAGGGACCTGAAGAAGAAACCGTATGGGGAGATTATCGAGAATGCAATGGACAGGAAAGGACTTTATACTTACAGAGAAAACATCCTGAGAGGCTTCATCGCAATGAAAGCTCTTGAAGGGGGAGTAGAACTCCAAGGAAACATACCGGATGCCCCAAAGATCCCAACAGCATTAGCAAAAGCCAAGCGAATTAACTCTGCAGGCAAAGACAATTCTCCGCAAGTAAGATTCAGAGGAGAAGAGCTATCTGGAGAGGATTGAATCGACCCAGACACCAAGGAGACCATGGATGAATTTTTTAAAACATGGAATCAAGGTAATTTACCATTGCCACCCTTGGACGCTATAACAGCGGCAACTGGAGTCACCTAAGATTGCTATCTTCTAGGCATGGCGGAGCCGCTATGCTCACTAATGATCAATGACATCCTCCGGGGGGCGGGGGGGAGTCTCCACCGTCACCATCGAAAAGCCCGAGGCATCATCCGAAGTGGCAGCTCAGAAAGTCGCCCCAATGGAAGCTCCACAGGTCCTCCAGCAAGTCACCGAGCAGTACACCACCCAAAAGATCGCGGGTCTCGTCTTTGAGATGTTCGGGGGGTCTTTAAAGAGGAGCTCCGCAAGAAGATTGTTCAGGACTTGAAACCTGTTGCTGTGGAGAAAAAGGCGACTCTCCGGCTCAACAGGTCTTGTATGGCCTGGTGTCTCACCCGTTCTCTAGAGTGAAACGTATAGAGCAATCGGACTAATCCACGATCTTTCTCGACAACCCCTTATCCATCACCGAGAGCCCCTTAAAACAGGTACTGGCGGAGACCTGTGCCACCATTTTGCAATCTGTTAACCTGTCCAAAGATCTCCCCCCAAACGAGTCACCAATACGCCCTCCAAAGCTTGACAAAAAGGCGGGCATCAGCTTATCGCAACCCATAATCTCAGGAGTCTCTATGGACGAAGCCCTTAAAGCATTTTCAAATCCATCATGGTGGGTACTTTCTGTCTTTATTGGCCTGCTATTAAACATCGGAGCCCCGTTTATAAACAAAAGTATTGACGCTTTCTGGGCCTCTCACTCAAAGCGCAAGACAGACGAACTCGCCCTCAAAAAAGCGGCCACCCAGAGAAGTATCGAAAGGTTAGCAAAAAGGGAAACTGGATTGCTTGAAGCGAAAATGGACTCTTTGTATTGGGCTATCCGAATAGTCCTAGTGCTATCCCTCTATCTTCTGCTTATTCAAGCGGCCTTCTCTTTCCCGTTTGTCGATTTTTCAGCAGCGCCAATAGCTGTTCTAGGTTTTCTGAGTGTTACGAAGCTCTGGAAGCGATGGACAAGGAGTCGGTACATACATCAAATGCTGTCAAAACAACTCGGTTTAATGGACGAAGGCGAGGAGGAAGATTGATCCTCCACACACTAAATGGATCAATATTTTGAAGGAGTCTGGATGCTCATGATCGAAGATCATCCTCAAGGGTGTCGCGCCGCGCGCCCTCATCCAATTTGGATAAAGCACCTTAGGACCTCCGCTAGAGCCTCCTCCTGGTCACTCTCCCATTCTCCTCTTGAGCCCTTCCCTGTAGAGAATGGCTCCGACCTCCAGGAGAACCGCTAGATCATCCTCGGGCAAATCCTCCTGCCTCAGCTCAATCCATCCCGCGAGATTCGCTAGGGCATCGTTTAGGCCCAGAGTGCTCCCCTGGATGTCTAACAGTTCTGCCCTCGCCTGCATTGCCTGAATGATTGGATTGATCATTGCTGCCCTCCGATCTCCTCAATGATAGCCTCAAAGCAATGTAGACCATCATTTCGACGTCAAGGCTCAACCCGAAAAATCTCAGGTTTGATACATGTAAGAGCTCACCATTAGCGCACGTTTCGTCGGAACTAATAATACCTTTCTAACTCTTTCAAAAAAATGTTGACTAGTGCCTCATTGCTTTTTGCCCAGTGTGAGCACACTAAAGTGAAAATATCTTGAAAACCACGCTGGACCTCTTTCGAAAACTCGACAAAGAAATCATGATGATCCCTTCCTGCTGCACGTTCCAGCCCTTCAATCACGCGATCAGGTAACATCCCAAGCACACCAGCCAATTCCACCACTTTGAGACTCTGAATATATTCCATCAGAAGCTTTTCGGGTGCTATTACCCCCGGAAGAAAACAATATGCTGTATTGGCGTATTCTTTACCAGAGACAGCATCACGCATATCCCCATCAAAAATCCCAACAACCCTAAAACCATCTATTGCATCCGGAAAGCATTTAACTTGCTTTCGAATATCTCCTTCAGACCCCGACTTAACATAATAGAAAGAATCTGCCGAGTGGGTGCGCGAAAGATTTATCAGTATTTTTAAAAATATTTCCGCCGCCGAATCCTCGACCAGCAGAATTCCTCTCTTGACTGCACTTAACCCAAGAACCCTTAACGGTTCATTAGCAGTAACAACTTCAGAACACCTGACACCATCAATAGTATTTTTAATTACCCTAACATGACTTCTGGGAACCAGCCCCAAAATTCGTTCCGAATGAGTTGTCAATAAAATAGGAATACCTTGCTCATCGCCAACTTTAAAAAGAAACCCGAGAACCCTATCCAACGCTGCAGGAGGCAAAAAACTCTCAGGTTCCTCAACAAATAGGACCCTCGCCCCATCGCATTTGGACATATACGTTATCAACCAATAAAAATAAAAAAGAGATAATTCACCCAGCCCCATCCCTCTACTATCATACTCACGATCAGAAATCACAACCTTAAAATAAGGAACGACGGGGAATTTTTCGAACCCTTCTTCAATAGACGCAACAGACACACTACTATAATTTGCACCTACTATAAAATTAATAACTCTAAGCTCTTCCTCCGAAAGCTCTACAAGCCCCGAACTCTCGACCAACTCCTCAATATTTTCCTGACTAAGGAAAAGTTCCTGAACAGATGGAATAAGGCCACACGGATCGAATAAAAATCCAGAGGCATCTAGCACAACATTATTCTTAAATCTAACGGACACCTTACAATCCACGTCCTTGACCAACGGCAATGTAAATTTCGATCTATTACTACTATCAGTGACAAATTTATTATAGACAGACCTAATTATATTACTTTTTCCAATACCATTCCTACCGACTAAAACTGATAAACCCGGTGTCAACTTTACTTCTAACCCCGGAAATATCTCGGTTCCCCTATACACAATTCGACTTAGAAATATATCGTAATTACGTTTTAGGGCGCGCCGCCGGTGATCTTCAAATCGGGCAACACGAAGATTACTCACAGCGCCTTCCCCCAATTCAATTGTCGTACTATGCGAGAAATTTGTTCCTCGTTTACGCTTCCACCTTGCGAACTTCCAGCAATCATTAATCTGTAGACAGATTGCAGCTCAAAGTTCTCCTCTCTAAATTTCGCCCCCCAAATAGCCAAAACCATCCATATAATAATATCCCTCAGTATTACCGAAGAGGTATCAGCAACACGAGAGCTTGCACGGTCCTGATAAACCTCAAACATTTTCTCAACAAACTCAGGGGACACCCAAGCCGGCAACTCAATAAACCCCGAAGCCACATTAGATCGCAGAGACTCAAAGTATGAAAAAAACTCCACAACAAAAGTTTCATCACCATAACTTCTGGTAGACACGTAAATAAACACCAACCAACTATACACGGTCGCTTTGTTAAGCTTCCCAGGAAAACTACCTTCAGCCAATGCCTTATGAAGAATGCTCAAGCACCGCTTGGACTCGCTGACCAACTCCTCACCAAAACCAGTCTGCTCGCGATATCTAGCTGTTACTGCACCAGCGGTTACTTTCTTTTGAAGCGAACCAATTTCAAGCGCAATAAGAAACTTAGCAACAACATCATCATATGCCATTCTAGAGTTAGAAAACCCTAGATTCTCTCTAGAGAAGCCAAGCTCGACCATATAGTTTGATATATCTTTAACTTGCTGCCTAGCCTCTCCAAAGTAAGCATTCCGCTGCTCAGCCGAGGTAAGATTTGTCGGTTGATTCAACCTAAAAAATAACTCCCCTGGCTCTTCTGGACTATAGTCGGAAATCGTCAAAACCCTGATCGTAAAATTTTCAAATCTAGATATATATTTTGCAGGAAGCTCAGAAAAAAGCTTCCCCTCCAGCTCAACTAAAAAATCTTCTACTGGTTCTTGATAGCCGTTAACAGGGAACTGACCCTCCATAAAATCCCTAATAGCAGCCAGTCTTTGTTGACCATCAAGAACTTCCTGCTTATCAGTATCCGCAATCTCAATCACATGAACTGGAGGAACATGCCATTCCCTCAAAATACTATCAATCAATCTTTGTTTTTTGGGCTTCCCCCAAACCTCTCCACGTTGAAAGTCGGGCTGCAAATCCAATCGCCCATTTTGTATTTTACGATATACAGTCGCAATATCAGGATCAGATGGAGAGAGACGCATAATATTTTCCCTAAATAATCAAAAAAAACATCCAAACAAAAGGCTACAAACCAGCGACAATCTACTTAAGTAGCACTGCCAGCATTGCAAAACTTTAGTGCGCCGCGCCTCGGCACCTAACCTCACAACAAATTACCGCCAATACAGAAGAGCATTTAGTACTCTCTACGGCAAACGCTCAATGTAAGATGGCTAGGTGCCATACTCAAGCGTCAATCTCAACCACTTCCCCTGAATCCTGCGGAGTGGTCTGCAAAATAGAGCACGAGGCCGATCCAGTCAGTAACCATTGCTGGTAGCCAGGAAACATCCTGGATAGCGTTTCCAGCTCCTCGGCTCCAAGTCGTGCCCTCCCCTGCCCTATGTTTTTCCACCGTGAAACTGGCGTATCCCCGTTTTCCGCCAACACCTTAGGGCCCGCCATGCGCATCAGAAGAAGCGCCCTTCCTAATAGTTTTGTTAGATCAAAATCACTTTTCATATAGTTAATAGGCATAGGGTTTACTATTGACTCCGATGACAATTGGTTTACTATTTACTCCGACACATTATCACTCTCCCAAACACTTCGCATAGCCAAGGCTCCCCAGGAACGCCCCAAGGGATCCCTTCATGCCCAGAAAAGGAGTCATCAGATGATCAAGAAGACGACAGCCAACGAATGGACCCAAGCAGCCAAGACACCAGGAAGCCTCCTCAAGCATCGCAAGCGGGGTAGCACCTACAGCTTCACCATTATTGATGCCCTAAGCGGTCAGGTCCTCGCGGTGGCTCTTTGTGACGGTCAGTCGGGACGGGAGGACTATCTGGTGGAGGCTCGGGGAGAGGCTATTGAGGACGGCCATGAGATCACCACGGGAGAGCTCCTCAGCGCAGTAGAGAGAGCCACCTGGATACAAGGTATTCACGTTACCGCATCCGCCTAAACGACGACCTAATTGGACCGAACCATGACCGACTTCATTAAGCAGCTACCGCAGAATGCCCCTAAAGAAGCACTTCCGTTCCTTGCGGATCTCTTTCATTCAGCCTGGGCCGACTCTGGAGACCTGAATGAGGACACCCTGGCATTACTCACCTGGGCCGAAACGCAAACCACCCGAGCTCAGCTTAAGGCGCTCGAATCGGCGCTCGAATCGGACCACCACCCTAGGTCAATGAACTTCGTTTACTTGGACTCCTGGAGGTTCACCTATGGAGCCTTTAACGCCACTACGGGGTGTCAGTGGGCGCGGCATAGCTTCCAAGAATGGTTGGTGGTCGGCGCGTTTAATGAACCTGCGTGGACTTGGCGAGCATTGAAAGGACTCCAGTTCGGGACTAATCCGATCCCGCTCCAGTCACTCCTCCCGCCAGCCCTTCGGGACCTCTTGAAGGTCTCCCCTACTAGAGAACTGCCCAGGCGTAAATCCTGAAGGAATCCCAGGGTGCTGCTCCGTGAAATCTGTAATGGCCTAGGTCAGATCATCCACCAGATTTCACGCAGGAACTCCCTTCTCAAATTCAATCAACCAGCAGGCCCAACTATGTCAGTCCAATCGCTCAGTGATCTTCTCCAACGGTTCGATCTAGTGGATGAAGGAGAAATCTCTATAGAAGTTCCAGCAGTCCTACAAAGCGCTTTCACCATTCTTCAGACCCTTATGGCAATCATTCAAACGGAAGGTCCTAGCGCCCAAGTGCGTTTACCGATTCCCGGCGAATGGAGGCGCCTTCAAGAACTGGCAGACGACTACTCGACTCAACTCAGTCTGAAGGTCAGCCCAAGAGCCTATGGAGAAATCACAGTCAAAGGCTATAGCACCACAGCCCTGCGCTATGCCTACGATCAGATTTTGACTAATCCCAAGGGTGTCACGCTTCACTAATTTCAGTTCCTCCCCACCTTAGATCCATAAACCCACCGAGAGAACGGAAATGGTCGACACCCTCGAAGAAACAGCTGTAACCCACAAGATGCTCTCCGCACGAATGCTTCACTGCGCCCACGATTTGGAAGGTGTTGTCGGTGCCGTTGTGTTTGAACACTTATTCACTGACGGGCGCTGCTACTCGGTCCACTCCTCACCTGTGAACGGCTCACATGCACACCTCACGACTGAGCAGGTTTTCTCCGATTATGCAGAAGCGAACGCCGCCTATGAGGAACTGCTAACGCTACTAAGCAACCAGGTTGGCCCCATGGAACGCCAGGAGGTCCCCGAGAGCTTCAACCAAACAATTCACGCAACCAACTAACCAAGGACAGAACATATGTCAGCAGCAAGCGGAGCACTTGCAGGCGCTCAAGCAGGATCAGCGGCGGGTCCTTGGGGCGCGGCTATAGGCGCTGTCATCGGGCTTTTTCTCGGTGGCAAGGTAGATAAGGAAAACCGAAAGCGGATCGAGGAGGACTACAAGGCCCAGGTCTCGGCAATGGTCCAGACCTACAACTATGCAGGCCAAACAACTGACCTGGAGGTTCAAGCAGCCTCCGAGCAAGCCGCCGCTGACCTCTCCAACATGCAGTCGAACTCCCTAATGAACATCGCTGCTCTTCGGGCGGCATCTTCAGAGACGGGCATGGAGGGGAATTCCATGGATCGTGTCATGCGGATAGCCAAGGGTTCCGACCTGAGGGCCGAAGACAGCGTGAAAGACAACTTCAGTCGCACTGTGGCTCAGTCCCTATTGATTAAACAGACCAACCAGATCAGCGCTCAGTCCAATCTCAATGAGCTACGCCGTTCGGTAGTGAACTCCCAGCCTTCCAAGTGGACTCAGCTCCTTTCTCTAGGCCAGCAAGCCGCAAATACCTATAGCGCGTACAAGGCTAACAACCCGTCTAAGGGCGCTAACCAGACAGGTGCTAACACAGGCCAAGAAGGCAATATCACAGGAAAATAGGCGCCTGATCACCCTTTCAACTAGCTGTTTCCCTACAGCCATTCTTCAAATATCCAGCCCGTTTATTCCTGTCGTCTGAGTCTGTCTGAGTGCCCTTGTGGGGGCGCTGGAGTCTCAGGCGGAAGGGAACCAGACGGCAGCAACAAAAAAGGAAACCACACAATGCGCAATGACGCCGACGCTACCTCTTTGCCTACAGAATCCCCCTACCGAGCTCTCTATGCAGCCGCTGGGGAAGCACATGGCGTAAGTCCTGACCTCCTTGAGCGTCAAGGCTTCGCGGAATCCAGTTGGAATCCTCAGGCAGTAGGCCCAATGACCAAGTACGGTCAGGCAAAGGGTCTCTCTCAGTTCATCCCAGGGACCGGCAAGGCCTACGGGTTGGAGACCGATGAGGACTTCCATAACCCAGAGAAGTCGATTCCTGCACAAGCACGCTACATGGCTGACCTGAAGAAACGCTTCGGGGGCTCCGATGAGCTGGCTCTTGCGGCCTACAACATGGGCCCCACAGCTCTCCAACGGAAGATCGACAAGGCCGGTGGGATCATCGAAAACGTGGACCTCCCAGAGGAAACCCGTGGGTATCTCCAGAAGATCCTTGAGGGAAAGCAATCAGGCTGGGCAGCAGATGGCACACGAGCGCCTAGCCGTATCAACTTCGGGACCACTCAGGCTCCCACTGAAAGTGCCATCGACCAGATCGCTTCCGCTACTCCTGAAGAACTCGGAACGGACTCCGAGAGATCCAAGTGGGATGCCTTCACTGAAGGTCTTCAGCGCTCCTCCATCGGCTCTGATATTCGCTCTGGCCGAGTAACCATTCCGGTAACTGAGCGGGACATCGACTGGGTTCCCAATGAGGACGATCTCCAGAAGGTCACAGCAGCGGGGATCGGTGAAGCCGGGGCCTCGTTCGTATTCAACCACGCATATTCAGGAGAGGACCTTGATGGACTCATTGAGATCGCCAAAGAAAACCGAGCCAGTGCGGCTGCTGATGGGCGTCAGGGAGTCCTTACGTCTTTGTCAAGCGGACTTGGGGAGATGCTCGGTGACCCAGTTACATACAGCGCCCTCTTCATCCCTGGAGGAGCTCAAGTTGGTCGCCTCTTCAATCCAGGAACAGCTCGAATCCTTGCCGGATCACTTGGAGCAGCTACAGAAGGGGCCGCTTACGGAGCCCTCACAGAGTCCCTGCGAGAAACCTCTACAGGCGTCGATGCGGACTACAAATCAGCAATCCTCGCTGGAGCAGTTGGTGGGGCGGCGCTTCATGGTGTCGCAGTAGGGATCAAGAAAGCTCTCGGCAAGACGGACAGCATGGATAGCTTCCGATATGTCGAGGATGCGGAAACCTCCAAGACCCTTGAGGACGCCGGGATCATTCCCGAGCAAGGTTATCAGCCTGGGCCACTCACCTCGAAGGTCCTCAAGGAAGACACCTTCAACCCTGTGGCGAGGTTCTCAACGATTGGCGAACGGATGAGCTCCAGTCAAAACGAGGACATCCGCACAGCCGCTATGGGCCTATTCCGAAACGACAAGGGCTATAAGGACGGAACCACTGGCCTTGGGCGGATGACTGGTGAAGAGGTCAAGCGGAACCTGGACAACGAGTGGTTCGATGTCGATTCCACTTATGCTCGCCATGCCAACGGCTACATCACCTCGAAGCGCTCCTCGGGACTCTCCAAGGCAGAACTTGAGGAAGAGTTTGGCTACCTCGTAACGATGGCTCGTGAAAGTGGTAATCGTCAGGGGCTTCCTAAAGGGGTCTCTGAAGCGGCTGACCTGATGGGTAACTTCTATGATCGCCGAATAGGTGACGTGCTGACCCCAGCGAGACGCTACGGAACTGGCGCTGACATCATCGACAATCCCAAGGAATGGGCAGGTGTCGCCAACTACTCCCCTGTGATCATGGATACCGCCAAGATTGCCCGAGCATCGGCTAAGGCTGGTGGCGATGATCGTCTCCTGGAGATCGCTGGGAGGGCTCTCTATGCCTCCCTCGGGAATCCACAGGTTCGCGCCAAGGCTATCCAGGCGTATGAGGAAGAGTTCGCCAAGTTGGCTGAGAAGGCCTTGAAGAATGCGGAGACTCCTGAAGGTGCGGCAGGTGCTCAAGAGATGGCCCGAAAGGCTCTCGATGAGATCGGCAAGCTGACCTCGGACTTCCGCCGCTGGGCATTCCAGAAAGCGAAGAACCAGGCTCTCGGTTACGTGGACCAGGACATGAGCCGCATCAAGGCCCACCTGTACAAGACCATGGATCCGGCTGAGCTGCCTGACTTCATGCGCTCCCGTGGGATCTTTAGCACGGACGCTAATATCACCCTGGCGGATGGCTCCCAATTCAGCATCAACAAAGACCTCCGTAGTGGTGATGTGCGGGCAATCATGCACAGCTACCACAAGCGCACTGCTGGGGATCTGGCAATGTCCGTGGGGCTTGGTGACAAGGGGTTCGCAGGATTCTCCGAGAGGCTCTCAAGGATTGAGCAGCAGATCGCCAAAGCTACTCGGGACGATAATCCCAAGCTGAAGCGGCAACTCCAGGGCGACCTCAATGCCATGAAGATTGCAGCCAAGAAGATGTACGGCATGAGCCTCAATCAGGATGGTAGAGGTGCTGCTGATATGCTGGCCGGGTCACTGACTAACCTCTCTTTCGTGGCGAAGTCGGCCTACATGGGCCCAATGAACTACACCGAGATATCCTCAGGGCTTGCCAACTACGGCATGGGGTTCTTCTTCAAGGCTCTCCCTGGGGTCGGTGAGATGTTCCAGCGGGTAGCCAAAGGAAAGTCCACGGCTGATGACCTGATGCTCCTGCAAAACCGTCTTTGGGGTGAGGAGCTTCACGATGTGGTCTACCCGTCTCACCTGCATACGGCGTACACGGTAGCGAAAGAAAGTGCCCCAGCTCCCATCGCGGCTGTTTTCGCAGGGACCTCCCGACTGGCCCAAGTGGCACCCTCAGCGAAACTCTTGGGGGCAACCACTAACCGGATCGTCAAGGCAGCTCAGGAAGAGTTCCTTGCGACTCTCGTTCGGCATGCCCACGGGAGCTCCTCGAAGGTCTTCTCGCCGGCCAAGCTGAAGCACATGAACGTGGATCCTACCTTGTTCTCGAAGGTCCTGGCGCACGTCAAGAAGAGCTCCAAGGTGGGCTCAAAAGGTCAGCTCTCGCTGAACGCTTCGAGGCTCCTCAAGGGTTCCGGTAAGGATGCCCTGGAAGCACGTCAGGTTGTCGCTGAGATCCGCCGTATGGGCGATATGGCAGCAACCGATGTGATCCAGCGCCCTTCCCTCGGTGACACCTTCATATGGGCTGATTCCAAGAACCCCTTCATCCGCTTTCTGACCCAGTTCCAGACTTTCTCAATGAGGTCCCTGGAGAAGAAGTTCCTAAAGGGGGCCAACCGGATCCGCAATGGGGACATCGATGAAGCACTCCAGATGAGTCTCTCCCTGGGACTCTCCGCGATGGGCACCACAGGCTTTGCCATTGTTCGTGCTCAGACAATCCGTGATGAGGATAAACGCCGGGAGTTCTACAAGAACGCCTTGGGCTATGACTCGGATCTAGACAAGTGGGACCCGACAACACTGGCTGTAGCTGCCCTGAAGCGTTCTTCGTACCTCGCTGCACCTTCCATGGCATACGACACCATTGGGACCCCTTTGGGGCTTCCTTATGCAGGTCTTGCGAGGACCACGAGGGACACTGAGGACTTCAATGGTGACAAACCCGCGAAGGCCTGGAGAGGGCCTGACCTGGGGAACATCGCTGGGAACTTCCCCGCAGTGAAGTATGGGACACAGTTGGGGCAATCCGTGGTTGCAAGTGCGAACCTCCTGCGACCTGACCTGGATCCTGAGCAGGTAGAGCGTCAGAAGAAACTCATCTTGAACAACCTCAAGGGGATCCTTCCGAACGACCCGGCGACTCAGACAGCCCTCGGATGGCTGATGGAACACGGAATGTACGAGCCATAACGGATTAGCGGCCACTGAAGGACACGAGATGAAGCAACGTAAGGGCACCTGCGCGGAAAGGCGCACAGGAGAGTTTCTCTATGAAGGAGTTAGGGCCAAACCCATCAAGGGTTTCCCAGGGTATGCAGTGACCATCGACGGGCGGGTTCTTAGCTTCAAAGGGCGGAAGCCTCGCGAGCTGCGCCCTGCGGATAACAAAGGCTATCTACTTGCATGCCTCAGCATGAACGCTAAGACCTACGGGCGGCTTGTCCATAGATTGGTCGCTCAGGCATTTATCCCAAACCCGGATGGGAAACCCGAGGTAAATCACAAGGACAGCAACCGGAAAAACAACAGAGCAGAGAATCTCGAATGGATGACACCCAAAGAAAATACCGCGCACTCGAAGTCAGGACCAGCGATGCAGGAAAAAGGAGGCATTAGGCTTCTTCTTGCCAACCTTAAGTTTGAAGCTCAATTCCGCGTCGATACAGAACCTCGTGCTCTGTACATCCTGCGTGAAGGTGGGACGATCTATGACGTGGTGAAACACATTGCCGGTGTCAAGCTGAAACCGGAGTTCGTGAAGGGCCTGGATATCAAAACGAGGCGATTTTTACGGCAGCAAGGAGTCCTCTTCTGAGGGCTCTGTCCGTTGACATTTCTAAGGTCAAAAGCCCTTCTCCCCACCTATAAGAGCGTTCGTTTCTCCCCACCTTGGATCCCCCCCAGAGCACATATAGAGGAGACACAGCTCTCAGGGAGTGCTCAGTTGTAACTCTCAGGAGTTCCCAAGGTGAAGAGCCTCGGGAGTTCCTGAGCCCTGCCTACTGAGTGCTTGCTTGGGATGTGATCAATCAATGATTAACCATCCACACACTGACTGCTGAGATCACTGCACTCAGACTGCACTGAAATTCCCCTCCAGCCCAAGTATCACGCCCCCCCATCGCCCCCTTTCTAGAGATTAGGGATTCCCTTCTTGTGGAGTCCTAACGGACGGGCTCATCACATTGATAGTCATCAAATCAGGATGCTGTATGACAGAACCTCAAGGACGCCTAGAGGACTCCATCACTCCCAAACTCAAACACTCTATGGTCGGAGAGCGAACCGCTGAAGGTCTCTTCATCGTAGATGCCCTGACAGGAGAGATTGTTGACCAAGCTTTGAACAAGTCAACTGAACCAGCGAAGATCGCAACGAACGCAGTGGACAAGTATGTGGGGATTGATACCCGACTCCCTTCAGAGGCAAGGAACGCTGCTGAGTTGATTGAAGCAACTGAGGTCCATGACCCATTCCTGAAGAACCTCACGGTGGACTATCAGAAGCTCTTTGAGCTCATGGACCACGGGAAGCCTGTAACTGAGACGATGGTCTTCCGCTACCTGTGCGAACACCTGACGGCCTGGAACTGCTGGGTTGGCAGTATGGATGAACTGGCTAAAGCCTTCCCTCAGCTTTCCCAGAGGTCTCTCTTCAGCATCCTGAAGAACCTTGAAGATGGACTCATCAGGAGAACCTCAAAGGGATCTCGTGGGCCATCAATCATCAGGATCCATCCTTGGTATGCCTTCAGGCGAGCCACTTACGTTAGGGACGAGCTGTTAGCCCGCTGGTGCCAGCCAGCTTCAGGACTGCTGCAACGGCCAACAGAACAAACGAGCAGGCAGCAGGATACGCCCTGAGGAGCTCTCAGAGGGTAAAACAGATAGGGATGCTGACAGATGAGAATGAGGCCGTTAGGATGGTCTGAGGTGGCCCACTTGGGCGCCCACACATTGGTCCACTCTAAGGATTTCTCTAGAAATAACTCGTTGTACATCAACAAGTTGGCGTTATGGAGGCAACCCCACCAGCCACACCCCGGCACACAATGTTCCCGCTGTGGCTGCTTCCTTCCGGATCTGACCAGGTTCACGGGTAATCGTTGCGGGGGGACCGATGGGGTCACCATAACGACGCTCACCTGACGGCGAGCCGCGCCATTGTACCTATCTGAGACGAAGTTACAACCGTTCGGGTGGATTAAAAAATATGAGCAGCGTCAAGGACATGCAGCAGCCTTGAAAAGCGCCGGCTCCTACAACGGCAGGCGAGAAACAGCACCGGTGCAGGAACCGTCGAAGGCCGCGATCTTTTTGCCCCTACTTTTCCCACGCCGCCTTGGCAATGTGCAACCCGTGCAGCCCTTTGTAGGCGGCACGCTCAGGCTGACTCCAGCCCGCAAGCAACGAATCGTCCAAACAATAAATCTCCACACCCAGCGGGCGGCACACACTCAGCGGATCTTGCGCATCCGGCCCCCACATGGCCAGCGACAAATCGCCTCCTGGGCAGGTCGACAGTGCGCACAGCAAATCGATTTCGGCAAAGAACTCCAGGTAGTCCCCCTTCTGCGCCGGACAGGCCTTCATGAAGTACATGTCGTCGTGGTTCAGGCCGGTGCACTGGAAAATGTTCAGCACATCGTGCACGTCGAACTCGGTCAGGCCATGAGGTAACACCGCGCGGGTCAGGTTCGAGTGGCAGTGATGATGGAAATCTTCGCCAGTGAGCATTTTGTTCACATAGGGATCGCAGCGAGTGCCGAGCAAATCGTGCAGACGACCGCCATGTTCGTCGATGCCGTAACCCGCCAGGCTATCGTCGGTGATGGTCACCAGTGGCCGCAGAAAGGGCAGGTTGGACCAGAGCCGATCATGGGTGCTGACGTGGGCGCCCTGCAACTGCCGGGTCCGCGCGGCCCATAAACGTTCGCGCGGATCGTTGGCATTCCAGACGTTGAAGTCCCCGACCTGCGGCCCGACCGGTGTGGTCACGCGAAACACATGCCCGGCCGGCACCTTCCAGGCGCGCCCCGTGCGGATCGGCACCTCGAACGACTCGATCAGTGTGCGCCCCTCCTTCGTGTCGCGAATTCGCTCATAAAAGGGTTTGTCCACCTGCAACGCCGAGCCTTTGCTGACTTGATAGGCCGCCGGATAGTCTTTGTACATGGCAAGAATCCTCGATCAGTGATGGGAAGAAGGCGCAAGCAGTTGCACCAGAAGGTGTTCTGAATCGTCGAGATAAAGGCTCATGGCATCCTCGGCCGCGCGCTTGTTGCCCTCGGCCAGCCATTCATGAATCTGTCGGTCGCGCGCCAGCCAGGGCGCCTGAAAACGTGATTCATCAGGCGCACTGCAGAACACCAGACGCAATTGCGCGACGACATTGGTGAAGAACTCATCGAATAATGGGCTGCGCAGCAACCCGACGATATGTTGATGAAACGCCAGGCTGTGGGTGCCAACGGCGCGCCAGTCCTCGCGCTCGCGGGCCAGTTCGGTGGCCTCCAGGGCTTCGAGCATCCGGTCGGACTGATACTCGCGCAGCGGTTGACTGGCGCTGATGGCTTGCAGCTCCAGGGTCCGGCGGACGTTGAACAGATCCCGCACGTCCTCGACGCCGAGCCTGCGCACCATCACGCCCTTGTTGCGTACATACCGGGTCAGGCCTTCCTGCCCCAAGCGATGCAACGCTTCGCGGATAGTGTTGCGAGAGGCGTTGTAGGCAGACACCAGATCGCTCTCCACCAGCGCCATGCCAGGCAGCAAGCGACCACCAATAATGTCGGCGCGCAATTCCAATGTGATGTGGTCGGCCAGGGACAGTCCGCTGCTCATGCTCATCGCCTCATGATTGTTCAACAATCGTCAGCTAATGTGTAATCACTATTCGTGCCATCTATAAAACTGGCTTTCGACCAAGATCGACGCATCTGCATGCTTTTTAGGAGTAGAAGTACAGTCACCATCCCATTTTCATTGGTTAATATGGCGCACTGTTGCGGAGATTCGAGATGCGTTACTCGCAAGACCATAAAGCCCAGACCCACCAACGCATCATCAAGGAAGCTTCAGTACGCTTTCGCCGTGACGGTATCGGTGCGACCGGCCTGCAACCGCTGATGAAAGCGCTGGGGTTGACTCACGGTGGCTTTTACTCGCATTTCAAGTCCAAAGACGAGTTGGTGGAAAAGGCCTTGCAGGCCGCTGGCGACGAGGTTGATGTTGTTTGCGCCGAACTGTTCGCCCAGGAGCGCCCGCTCGAGGCCTTCATCAACGCCTATTTGTCCGAGTGGCACCAGACTTCGCCCCATGAAGGCTGCCCGCTGCCCACCATGTCATCGGAACTCGGCATGCGCGGTCAGCCGAGCCCAACCTCTGACGTGGTGCTCAATGCACGCCTTCGCCAAATCCAGGGCACGCTTGAGGGCGAGAATACAGAGGACCGCAGCATTTTTTTCATGTCCGCACTGGTAGGGGCGTTGCTGCTTTCGCGCAGTGTCGAGAATCCCGAACTGGCCCGGCAGATTCTCGACGTCACGCGTACCTTCCTTAACCAAGCCCAGATCTAATCTTTCCAGCGCTTGAACAACACGCTGGCATTCACCCCACCAAACCCGAAACCGTTGGACAGCGCGTACTCGATCGCCATCGGCCGTGCTTGCCCGTGAACGATGTCGACGCCTTGGGCGGCGGGATCCGGGTTATCGAAGTTGAGGGTGGCCGGCACGATCTGGTCGCGAATCGCCAACAGCGTGAAGATCGCCTCGATTCCGCCTGCCGCGCCCAGCAAATGCCCGGTCGCCGACTTTGTCGATGTCACCGCAATCTTGTTATCCGCACCGAACAACGCCTTGATGGCCGCCAGCTCGCCCAGATCCCCAACCGGGGTCGACGTCGCATGAGCATTCAGATGCTGAACCTGCGCAGGGGAAATGCCCGCCTGGGCCAGCGCCAGCGACATCGCCCGCCGCGCACCGCTGCCATCCTCAGGGCCTGCCGTCAGATGATAGGCATCGGCGCTGGTGCCGTAACCGACCAGCTCAGCCAACGGTTGAGCACCACGCGCCAACGCATGCTCCAGAGACTCGATCACCAGAAGGCCCGAGCCCTCGCCCATCACAAAACCATCGCGACCACTGTCGAAGGGGCGTGAAGCCCGCTCGGGGGTTTCGTTGTAACCACTGGACAAGGCACGCGCCGCAGCAAACCCGGCAAGACTGACGCGATCGATCGCTGCTTCCGCGCCGCCGCACACGGCAATATCCGCCTCGCCACAACGAATCAGCCGCGCGGCATCGCCAATCGCCTGAACACCGGCGGCGCACGCCGTTACCGGAGCACCCAAGGGGCCTTTGAAACCATGCTGGATCGATACATGACCCGCGGCGAGGTTCACCAGGAACGAAGGGATGGTAAACGGCGACAAGCGTCGCGGGCCACGGCTGTCCGTGGTGCGCACCGCATCGGCAATCGCGCCGAAACCACCGACACCTGAACCGATAATGGTTGCAGTGCGCTCCTGCGCATTCGCGTCCTGTGCCTGCCAACCGGCTTGCTCCAAGGCCTGGCGCGCCGCTTCCATCGCGAAAAGAATGAAGCGATCCATCTTCTTCTGCTCTTTGGGCGGCGTCGCCCGGTCCGGATCAAAACCCACCTCGGCATCTTCTGCCAAGGTCGGCACCGCGCCACCGACCTTGGTCGACAGATCAGCAACCACCTCGTCCGGCAGTTTCCGCAACCCGGAGCGCCCAGCCAACAGACGTTCCCAGACCGCTTCGACACCGCTACCCAGCGGAGACACCAGACCCATGCCTGTTACAACCACTCGACGATCGCTCATACCGCAAATACCTCAGGCCGGTTCATGACGCCTCACTTATAACGCGCGGCGGCAGAACTTTTGGACAAATTTGGCGCCATCACGTAACGCGCCGCAACGAAGGCCTCCCACTCGCTCGCATCCGGCAACGAAGGAATGGTGATCAACTCGCCCTGGTCCAGACCCGCCAACGCCGCATCGACCATCTCCCCCGCTTCCATGACCATCTCCGCCGGAATCTGGGAAGCGTCGATACCGGAACGTTCCCAGATTTCAGTCCGTGTTGCCCCTGGCAACACCGCCTGAATCCTGACTCCAGTGCCTTCCAGTTCAGCATTCAACGACTGCGTCAGACTTAACACATAGGCCTTACTCGCGCTGTAAGTCGCGTTGAAGCGCTCGGGAAACAATGCCACCACCGAGGCGATATTAATGATCGAACCCCGACCGGCCTTGGTGAAGCTGGCAGCCGCCGCCGACGCCAACCGCGTGACCGTCGTGACATTCAGTTGGATCAAGCGCTCCAGCTGATCCATGTCGGCATTGGCCAACAAACCATCGGCCGCGACCCCGGCATTATTTAGCAACAGGCTGATGCTCGAATCGCTGCGAAGACGTTGCTCCAGCTTCAACACATCCTCCTTTTGCGTGAGATCGGCCTTGAGCACCTCGACCTGAACACCATGCTCGGCGCGCAACTTGCTCGCCGCCGCCTCCAACCGTTGTTCATCGCGAGCGACCAACAACAAATCGAAACCACGCGCCGCCAACCGCTCAGCGTAAATCGCACCGATACCGGAAGAAGCACCGGTGACGAGGGCCGTACCTTGGGACTGGATGGAAGTCATGACTGTGCTCCTGGGGGATGCTTGAGGGAGTGCAAGCGTCTGAGGTTCAGAACGCTTAGGCGGGAAACGGATTTTATTATAGGCATAATTTCAGCCGTATATGATAGCCGTAATTTTTCCCATACCGACAGAAGGTCCGCCCCTGTAGGAGCTGCCGAAGGCTGCGATCTTTTGATCTTTTGATCTTTTGAGATTATCCCCCTCTCCACAAGCCAGAGGGCAAAAAGGCCGGTCAATGACCGGCCCCTGGCGCTGACTTACCCGCTTAGTTCACCTCGAGCTTCTCGCGATTCTTATCCAGAATGGCTTTGCCAATCCCCTTCACTTCGAGCAATTCGTCCACCGACGCAAACGGCCCATTACTCTCACGATAGGCAACAATCGCTTTAGCCTTGGCCTCACCCACACCGGACAACTCACGTTGCAGGGTCGGCGCATCGGCCCCGTTCAGGTCGACCTTGCCGGACTGTGCCTTGGGAGAAACCTCCAGGACCACGGGTGCATTGCCAGCCTCGAGCTTGACCGTCGGCGCAGCAACTGCAGCAATAGAGGTGCTGGTGAGCAAGGCAAAAACCAGAGAGTAGAAATAGCCAGTACGCATAAATGACGCTCCATGACATCAATTGAGAAAGCAGCTTTTCCGAAGCTGCCTTCCAAACTTAGGCGATGTCTGGAGCCTGTCAAAAATGTGTCCGTTACAGGATGTGAAACAATCAGGGCTCGAGTCGACGTTGCTGGTAGATCCAGTCCACGATATCGCCATCGGGGGTGTAGCCACTGACGGTTTCGCGCAGGATCTGTCGGACGCGGGCGTAATCGTCCTGTTCGACGGCAATCAGCAACTCGGTCAATCGGGTCTTGAGCACATCCCAAGGCAAATGATCTTCGTTGGCGCTCATGATCATCGGGTGCTGCGTCGCTACCACGTTGTCGCCGATCAGCAACTCTTCGTAAAGCTTTTCGCCGGGACGGAGGCCAGTGAATTCGATGGAAATATCACCTTGCAGATTCTTCTCCGAGCGAACGCTCAAACCGGAGAGGTGAATCATCTTCTCTGCAAGCTCGACAATCTTCACCGGCTCGCCCATGTCCAGAACAAAAACATCGCCGCCCTGCCCCATGGAACCCGCCTGGATAACCAGTTGAGCCGCTTCGGGAATGGTCATGAAATAGCGGGTGATTTTCGGGTGCGTGACCGTCAACGGTCCACCGGACTTGATCTGACTGTGGAACAGGGGAATCACTGAACCGGAAGACCCCAGCACATTGCCAAAGCGCACCATGGTGAAACGCGTCTTGTTGACCCGGGACACATTGGCTTTGTCGCCGAACAACACCGGGGCGATCTCTCGACTGAGGGCTTGCAGTGTCAACTCCGCCAAGCGCTTGGTGCTGCCCATGATATTGGTCGGGCGCACGGCCTTATCGGTGGAAATCAGCACAAAATTGGACACACCCGACTGCACGGCAGCCTGAGCAGTGTTGAGCGTGCCAATCACGTTGTTGAGCACGCCTTCAGCGATGTTGTGCTCAACCATGGGCACGTGCTTATACGCAGCGGCATGATAGACCGTGTCCACGCTCCAGGTCTTCATGACATCCAGAAGTTTGTCCTGATGACGAATGGAACCCAGGATTGGGCGTAGACGCACAGACACCGACTTGCGACTTGCGCGCTGCTCCAGTTCCGACAAAATGCTGTAGAGGTTGAATTCGCTGTGTTCAAACAGCAAAAGCGTCATCGGACCGAGCGCGAAAATCTGCCGGCAAAGTTCCGCACCGATCGATCCGCCTGCGCCTGTGACCATGACTGTCTTGCCTTTAATACAGCGTTCGAGCAGGTCTGGTTGCGCGGGCACCGAATCACGTCCCAGCAAGTCGGCGATATCCACTTCCTGGATGTCTTCGACCTTTACCCGGCCGCTGGCCAGGTCGGAGAAGTTGGGTACGCTTCGAACGTGGAGAGGATAGTCCTCAAGAAAATTGAGAATTTCCCTACGGCGTGCGCGGGTTGATGATGGCAGCGCAAGTAGAATCTCCTGGGCACCTGTTTCATCGATCATTTGTTGAATGTGTTTTGGTTTGTAGACTTGCAGGCCGGCGATGGAGCGATTGGCGATGCTTGAATCGTCGTCGATAAAGGCTACGGGGCGCATAACGCGCCCCATGCGAAGTGCCGCGACAAGCTGATTGCCAGCCATCCCTGCACCATAAATCGCAACCCTGGTGAGGCCATTGTCACGATTCGTGAAAGGTACATGCTGGGAAACGGTGAACCAGTCGCCCATGAAGTATTGACGCATACACAATCGCAAGCCGCCGATGATGACGAGGCTAAGCCACCAGTAGTTGAAAACAATAGAGCGAGGTACCACGGCTTCGTAGTTGCTATACCAAAATACCACGAGTGCCAGGATCAGCGATGAGAGACTGACGGCTTTTATGATGGCGATAAGCGCGTCATTGCCGAAATAGCGCATCACTGCGCGGTACAGACCAAAGCGAATAAAGAGCGGTATGGCTATAAGCGGAGCGCAAATGAATAGCCATAGATGAGCCCTTAACGGATTGATCATTTCATCAATGCCCAATCGCACCATAAATGCCATCCACAGTGCCACCCACACGAGAACGATATCCGTGAGGACCTGAATCAATCGCTTTTGTCGCCGGGGTAACGCCAACAAAAACGTTCGAATCCTATCCAAATCGCCGCTTACCAATCTGGCCTACTCCCTTTTGGTTGAATCGGTACTACTCATTGTACCGGCGTTTTTCAAGGTGGTTTTGGCGTCAAGCGTCTAACTATGCCGCTTTTTGATGTGGGTGCAAACCCGCGGGCCACCAAATCAGCCTGTGATCCTTTTTGACTACTCGACCAGCCGGGCGCAGGAGGTTCCGTCGCGCCTGCTCAAAGGTTATCACGGCTACCTGATAACCGATGATTGCGCTGGTTATAACGCCTTGGGTGCGCAGTCCGGTGTCGAACGTTTAGGCTGTTGGGCACATGTGCGACGCAAGTTTATCGAGGCGCAAAAGGTGCAGCCTAAAGGTAAAACCGGGCGTGCCGATATGACCCTGAATCTGATCAACAAGCTGTACGGTATCGAGCGAGATTTAAAAGAAGTCGGCGATGAACATCGCCACGAAAGCCGACAGCAAAACAGCCTGCCGGTGTTGGTGCAGTTGTAAACATGGTTGGAGAAAACCCAGCCACAAGTGACGGCGCAAAATGCACTGGGCAAAGCCATCAGCTACCTGGCCAGCAACTGGATCAAGTTGGTGCGCAACACCGAAGCCGGTTACTTGCCGATCGACAACAATGCGGCAGAGCGTGCGATCAGGCCCTTCGTTATCGGGCGCAAGAATTGGCTGTTCAGCGACACGCCCAAAGGCGCGATGGCCAGCGATCCACTTTACAGTTTGGTCGAGACGGCTAAAGCCAACGGCCAAGAGCCCTATGCGTGGTTGCGCCACGCACTTGAACGCCTGCCACAGGCAACCTCGGTTGAAGATTACGAAGCCTTGCTGCCTTGGAACTGCTCGCTCGCATCGCCTCGCTAAGCGCACCGCCTATTTTTGAATAGGTGGGGTTCATGGGCGAACCGTTGTTCGATAGGCACCTCGTCGCCATTTTCATCCGCCCAGGGGAGGATGATCTCGACCACAATGCCCTGGTCGATCCGTGCGTAGCTTTTCATCATGCGTACCCTCAAATGATAACAATACCGGCTTTACCGGCGCCTCCGGGCTGGTTTGCCCCACCGGACCCAGCCACTACCCCCGATCCGCCTGCACCGTAGTTCGGAGCGGCCACGCCACTTGAGTTGATATAACCGGCGAAATGCCACCACCGTCGAACATGGAAGCGCCGCCAGCACACTTTTTCAACTTTGGCATCGGGACGCATCATGGCCGCTGGCTTCTGAAAGAGATCGGGAGCACAGCATCAGGCATCAAATCGCGGCTTTGAATGTGGGGTTCGTGGAGCGGTTACATTTCAACAAGTGGGTGCATAACCCGGACGGGCTTTACGATATTGATCCCGCGACGGGTAACGCCTCCAACTGCGCAGCCCGAGTCACTTCCCACTACCGGCACTTCCATGTGGATCTGCAGGACGCCGGTGAGGTCAAGTGCTGCACGCCCAACATCGATTGCCGCGCTTGCCGGCTCTATGCTCAGTCCCTGGGAAGCGCGTTACAAAGACAAACCGGCCGCTCACGCAGAGGGGCTGACTTCGAGACCTAGATGAAGTTATGGCGGCTCTGGCATCTGTTGTTCTGGGGAGAACTGCCAGATGAATTTGCTCAAGATGATAGTCAGCATCGCCCAATAGTCGTTGCTGACAGCGCCCCACGATTAATAAATATAATATCAAGCACTTTTTAACAGACGCATGTACAAGCAGCCCCCTATCGACATCATCAAGGCGGAAACGGCTTCCCCAAGCCGTCTCCCAAACCTATCGATGTCGATAGCCGATCAAAAAATGACAGCGTTGCTAGTTGTGCAACCGTCAGGGCTCCCTGCGATGCTGCTGGTAAAGCCAGTCGACAATTTCACCATCCGGAGCATAACCACTGACGGTATTTCGTAGCAGCTGACGAACCCTTGCATAGTCGTCATTCTCGATAGCTTGTAGCAATTCGGACAACCTCACGCTGAGCACATCCCACGGAAGCAGATCTTCATTCGCACTCATGATCATCGGGTGCTGAGTGGCGACCACGTTGTCTCCAATCAGCAGCTCTTCGTAAAGCTTTTCACCTGGGCGAAGCCCAGTAAACTCGATCGCAATATCACCGTGGGGATTTTTATCCGAGCGGACACTGAGGCCCGAAAGATGAATCATCTTTTCCGCCAATTTGACGATCTTTACGGGATCCCCCATATCCAACACAAAAACATCCCCTCCCAGTCCCATCGAGCCCGCCTGGATAACTAATTGGGCAGCCTCAGGAATAGTCATAAAATAACGGGTAATTTTCGGGTGTGTCACCGTCAATGGACCGCCAGACTTGATCTGCTTATGGAAAAGCGGAATAACGGACCCGGAGGAGCCCAGCACATTACCAAAACGCACCATGGTAAAACGGGTTCTATTCACTCGAGAGACATTCGATCTGTCACCGAAGAGAACGGGAGCCTGTTCTTTACTGAGCGCTTGCAAAATCATTTCAGCCAGACGCTTGGTACTGCCCATCACATTCGTTGGCCGTACAGCCTTGTCAGTGGAAATCAACACGAAGTTTGTCACGCCCGCTTGCAATGCTGCCTGAGCGGTATTGAGTGTACCTAGCACATTATTATGCACGCCCTCGGCAATATTATGTTCGACAATAGGAACATGTTTATAGGCAGCTGCGTGATAAACCGTATCGATGTGCCAGGCACTCATCACACTCAGTAATTTTTCCTGATTTCGCACCGACCCCAAAATGGGTAACACACGAACAGACAGGGCTTCACGAGAAACACGCTGTTCAAGCTCAGACAAGATACTGTAGAGGTTGAACTCACTATGCTCGAACAACAAAAGCGTCTTAGGGCCCAAGGTCAGAATTTGCCGACAAAGCTCTGAACCAATAGACCCCCCAGCCCCCGTGACCAGCACCGAACGCCCCTTGATACAATGCTCAAGCAGTTCCGCTTGAGCCGTAACAGCATCACGCCCCAACAAATCGGCGATATCCACTTCCTGAATATCATCGACTTTCACTCGCCCACTGGCCAAGTCCATAAAGCCGGGAACACTACGAACGTGCAGAGGATAGGTTTCCAATAGGCTCAGAATTTCACGACGGCGACCTCGTGAAGAAGACGGTACTGCCAATAAAATTTCTTGGGCGCCCGTGGAGTCGATCATCTGTTGGATATGTTTAGGTTTGTAGACCTGTAGCCCCGAAATGATCCTGTCGGCGATGCTGCTGTCATCATCGATGAAGGCAACGGGACGCATCACACGCCCCATCCGCAACGCCGCGACCAGTTGATTGCCCGCAGCACCGGCCCCGTAAATAGCTACTCTGGGCAAACCATTGTCACGACTGGCAAATGGCACATGCTGAGCCGCTGCAAACCAGTCGCCGAGAAAATACTGGCGCATGGCCAAACGCAGGCCACCAATCATGATCAGACTTAGCCACCAGTAGTTGAAAATGATCGAACGAGGAACAACATTTTGATGATTGCTGTACCAATAAACGATAACACCAAGAATCAGGGACGACAGACTGACCGCTTTGACGATTGTAATAAGAGCATCATTGCCGAAATAGCGCATGACGGCACGATACATACCAAAACGAATAAATAACGGTATGCTAACAACTGGCGCACTGAGAAAGAGCCAAAGTTGAGTTCTAAAAGGGTTGATCATCTCATCAACCCCTAACCGCACAATAAAAGCCATCCACAAAGCCAACCAAACCAGCCCCACATCCACGCAGACCTGAATAATACGTTTGTGGCGACGCGGGCGCGTAACCAACCAGTTACGCAGCCTATCGACATTTCGTTGCACAGTGACACCTCTTATTGCAGAGCACTCGTCAAACCTAACAGAAAATGATTGCCTGAAACAAAGCCGATCAGCCAGATTGCACTGAAAGAATACAGGAGAAATCGACACCGCACACCGGCTTTCCCCCCAGCCCGCCCCCGATGCCGAACAGGCTCGGCAACGGCCTAAGCGGCTAACTCTCAGCGGATTACAATTTTCAGCAATGTGGCAAAAATGATCCGAATATCCACACACACACCATGATTTTTTACATATTCCAAATAATAAGCTTGCTTGATTGGCAATATCACATCTATGTAGGCCTGCCGAGGATCCGGGTACTTGGCCAGCAACTGATTTTCATCCACCATTTCAATAGATGCACGATCGGTAATGCCCGGTCGCACCGACAACACACGCTCCCTTACAATCGGGTCATAGCAATCCATGAACTCCTGCACCTCGGGTCGAGGCCCGACAAGGCTCATTTTCCCAAGCAGCACGTCTATCAACTGAGGGAGCTCGTCGATCTTGAATCGTCTCAGAAAATAGCCCGAGCGAGTAATCCGGTTATCCTCACCTACCGTCAGACGACCACCGGACTCCGAGTCTGTGCGCATTGTTCTGAATTTATGAATTCGAAACGACTCACCGAAGCGTCCTACTCTGACCTGCCTGAAAAAGGCGGGTCCCGGGGAATCATATTTTATCCATAAAAAAATCAACAAAAAAAGTGGGCTCAATACGAGCAGCCCTAACAACGAAAACAGTATATCGAAAAATCGTTTAAGCATTGTTCAGCACCGAGCGGATGCTGTTAACCACACGAAGCAGATCTTCCTCAGTCATCTTGGTATAGAGGGGAATGGAAACTTCTTGCTCAAACAGCCTTTGTGCGACAGGAAACATTTCGGGCGTCACTGCGCAGCTCTCCTTCCAATAAGGGTGGAGATGCAATGGAATAAAATGAACCGAGCAACCGATACCACGTTTTGCCATTTCCTCAATAAACGTGTCTCTGCTGACCCCGCACTCCGGAAGCAAACGAATCGGGTACAAATGTCGAGCATGCAAATCTCCGGCTGCTGCATCAGGTGGCAAGCAGATAGGCAAACCCGCCAGTGCGGAATTATAAGCCTGCGCCATCAACTCTCTCTTGACCTGAAAGCCTGGGAGTCTGTGCAGTTGATGAATCCCCATCGCCGCTGCGATGTCACTCATGTTGTATTTGAACCCCGGCGCGACGATTTCGTAAAACCAAGCCGGTGTTTTGGAAACATAACGATCAAATGCGTCTTTGCTAATCCCGTGCAAACGCATGATTTTGCAGCGTTTGGCAAGCTCGGCATCCGCCGTAACGACCATCCCGCCTTCACCGGTCGTCATTGTTTTATTTGCATAAAAACTGAAGACGGTGAAATCCGATGCCAACTTGCCGATTTTGCACCCGCGCCACGTCGTAGGTAACGCATGAGCGGCATCTTCCACGACTCGCAGACCATGCTGCTTCGCGATGGACAGGATCGCGTCCATGTCACAGCTAAGACCGGCAAAGTGAACAGGCATGATTGCTTTTGTTTTCGGCGTAATGGCCGCAACAATAGCCTGCGGGTCAATATTGAAAGTGCTTTCAAGTACGTCAACGAAAACGGGAGTGCCGCCAAGATATCGAACCACCTCGGCGGTGGCGGTGAAGGTATAGGTGGGCAGTATCACCTCATCACCAGGACCAATCCCGATGGCCTCCAGGGCAAGGTGCAGGCCAGCGGTGGCCGAGTTCACAGCGATACTCTCGACCCCCCCGCCAAGGAATTCAGAGAAATTCTGCTCAAACTGACGAGTTTTTGGTCCCGTGGTGACCCAACCCGAACGGATCGCATCCACGACTTCAGCAATTTCCTCTTCCCCAATCTCGGGAAGCGCAAAAGGCAAAAACTTTTCATCAGACATGCTGCACCCCTAGCTGTTTCATATAACGATTCATGTGTCTTCCCCCGCCCTTCAACACCGTTGATTCGAGCCGGTAACCATTGTTCAAATAAAAAGAATTAACAGCCGAGTTTTCATCCTGATCCGTCATCAAATAGACAAAATCAAATCGAGACTCATTCGCAAAAGACTCTACATTTTCCAGCAGCTTTTTCCCGACACCCTGTCCCTGAGCCTCAGGTGATACAGATATGGTACTCAATAAGACAGCGTTTGCCGTATTAAATTCGCTGCTCGCATCCCCTCTGTAAAAAATGGCGGAGACCAATTTACGTGCGACCAAGCCTGGTTTTTTTAACAAACTCGGGATGGCCCGAATGGAAAATTTCAACCACTGCTTTTTCAACAGTTCTTTATAAAACAGAGAAGGATTCCCAATTGCAACAGCAGAACCAATTGGCTTTTTTCCTTGTCCATCGGTGTCGAACGCCACCAGACAGGCACAGTTCGGAGAGGACAAATAATTACTATAGAGCACGCTCAAAAAACCCTCCCCCAATGAACTCAGAAAAAAATCAGGGAAGGCGGCGATGTGAAGATCCACCAAACTCCTGACGAGATCAGGATCAGGAGTACTTATCTTTTTGACATTCATACCAGACTCCCAAAAATCTTATTGATTTTTGCCAAGGCCACGTCAGATGAGTAGAAATTTTCAGCATATTCCCGACCTGATGTGCCCATGCTCAGACGCTCCTGAGGGGATAGCTCCATGAGTGAGTCCAGACAGGAAAAAATGGCCTGATCGGTTCTATCCTCAACACAAAACCCCGCTCCTGATTTCTCGAGTTCGATTGCCGATTCACTCCGCTTGTTCGTCAACAACATGATCGGACGAGAAGAAAGCATGTAGGTAATCAGTTTTGAAGGTACCGATGCCCACTCTTGACCTGCAGCAATAGGAAGCAACAGCACGTCGGCAGCACCAAAGACAAGGGAGGTCATCTCTGAGGGCCATGGGACAATAAACTTAACCTTTGACTCGCATCCGCTCTTACTCACAAGCTCACGCAAACCGGGTACCAGAGAACCGTCCCCAGCCAGAACGAATAGCACATCTTTCTTAAAGAGAACGACGTGTTGCATCAACTCATCCAGTCCGGAAGCAACCCCCATATTGCCACCGTAAACACAGACAAATGTCTCATCCCTAAGCGTTATAGAGAGGTGCCTCGCCAATTCCGTCCGAGCCTCAGTCCTGTCGCACACTTCAACCTGGTTACTTTTCACCCAATTTCGAATCACGGTGACTTTACTTTCCTTCACGCCTCGCCGCTCAACGAAAGCGGACTTGAAACCTTCGGAAATAACCACGATATGGTCACATTTTTTTGCGATCCATGAGTCTAAAAAAAACAGCGTCTTGAATATAGCACTGGTCTCTTTCAAGCGCTTTTGTGCTGACAACGATTCAGGGTAAAGGTCCTGAATACTCGCAACGACCTTTATGCCCTTTATTCGGCACGCCAACACCAATAAGCCCAAGGAAAAAACCGGCCAGACATTCGCGTAAACCAAATCCACCTTGCGTTGTTTCAGGATAAAAATGAATACCGATAAACCGAATGAAATATTTTCAATAAATCGGGAAAAAAAACCAGATTTTTTCGACGCCAGCGCAGACAACCTCGCCACCTTGAACGGCTGCGGCATCTCTGAAATTTTTCTCTCGACATCGGCCTTTGCAATATTCCTACTGGGTGTAGGGCATGCGACCACGACCTCATGACCTTCACCGTGAAGGTACCGAGCCACGTCCATACTTGTCTTTGCACTGACAACAGGCTCGGGAGGGAAAACGCAGCTCGCAACAATTACTTTCAAGTCACACACCTCAATTAACTACGTCCATAACGATCTTCAAAGCGAACAATATCGTCCTCTCCCAAATACGAACCCGACTGAACCTCAATCAACTCAAGAGGTAATTTCCCCGGGTTTTCCAGCGCGTGGACCTGGCCAATTGGAATGTAGGTGGATTGATTTTCAGTCACCAAATAGCTTTCTTTACCATTGGTCACCTTTGCCGTTCCGCTGACCACAACCCAATGTTCAGCTCGATGATGATGCATCTGCACAGACAGCTTTGCGCCCGGTCTTACTGAAATACGCTTGACCTGATAACGGTTGCCCTTATCAATAGAGTCGTAGCTTCCCCAGGGTCGGTATACTTCACGATGACAAAGAAACTCCGACCTGTTTTTCGACTTTAATTTGTCGACAATAACCTTGACATCCTGAACGCTGTCTTTATGCGCGATCAATATTGAGTCTTTTGTTTCGACAATGACCAAGTCATCCACCCCTACCGCCGTGACAAGGCGACTTTCAGAGTGCACGTATGTATTACGTGTGTTATGGACCAGAACATCGCCTTTCAGTATATTCCCTTCCTCATTTTTTGAGCCAACATCCCATAACGCTGACCAAGACCCAATATCGCTCCAGCCGGCGCCCATAGGAACCACTACTGAGTTAGCCGTTTTTTCCATAACCGCGTAATCGACTGACAAATCGGGACATGCGGAAAAAATCTTTGCATTGATACGCGTAAAGTGAAGATCTTCTTCTCCTTCGCTAAGCGCCTCACGGCAAATATCAAAAATTTCAGGTTGAAAAAACTTCAGTTCTTTCAGGAAACTGCTCGCACGAAACAAAAACATGCCGCTGTTCCACAAGAAACCGCCTTGCTTCAGGTAACCCTCCGCCACGGAAAGTTTAGGTTTCTCGACAAACTTCTTTACCTCGTAGCCCCCACCGTCAAGAGACATGCCCTGTTCGATGTAACCGTAGCCGGTCTCCGGGGAAGTTGGATTAATGCCGAATACGACCAGACGCCCCGACTCTGCAAAAGGTAATGCCGTCAACACGCTGGCGTGGAAGGCGGATACGTCCTGGATATAGTGATCTGCTGCCAGGACCAAGATAACGGGGTCCTTACCATCCTGCATGACCCTCATTGCGGCCAGAGCAATGGCCGGGGCCGTGTTGCGACCTTCAGGCTCCAAGAGAATATTCGCATCCTCAAGCCCTATTTGACGTAACTGCTCAGCCGCCAAAAACCGATGTTGCTCATTACAGATCAGCTGAGGAGGAACGGAAGTGAGCCCCTCCAAACGTCGAATCGTCGTCTGCAGCATAGAAGAGTCATCGATCAGGGGCAGGAACTGCTTGGGATGCTGCTGGCGTGAGATGGGCCAGAGCCTGGAACCAAATCCACCCGCCATAATCACCGGAACGATCATAAATCACCTAATACAGAAGTGTATGGATTAACAAACTCAAGGACGAGCAATATATAGACCAACTGAAATACCGCCACACCGAGCACCAACGCACCACCCAGACGACGTCCGAATACGACAATGTAGGAAATCAAAGAAAATATCATAAAACCATTAAATATATCGGATATCCTGTAAGCAAACACCTGCAGATCATGAAGCGACAACAGGATAATCAATCCACACAAGTGAATTATTATCGAATAACTTAAAAAAGCAGACTCCCTCTTAATCCTATCAAATAGAAACACCAACGGCGTTAACATTATAAAATGAAACAACGCACGCATCGGATTAATACTTCCACCTTGACCGGAGAGCGCATTCTCAAGATAAAAACTTAAACGATCTATCTGCAGGATAGAGAAAAAATCAACCAATCCCTGCGACAAACTCAGATCAAGCATATAAAAAACAAACAAAAAACAGCATAACAAATAAAGCATCAACACTGTTCTAATGCTATTAAAATAAAAAAATACAAAAAACGGCAAAAAAATGGCTGTTGAGTAATGAAAAAGAACTGCGATAAAAAAAAACAGCAGTGCTCTCAAACGCTGCCCGATATAAAACGAGAAGGAAGATAAAAAAATAAACGCCACCGCGGCGCCTATTCTGATCTGGGTAAAGTCCTGCAAAAAGAAAAAATACGAAATATACAAAGCAACACTAAACCAATAATACCCGCTGACCCGCTTTGATACTAAAAACTTTATGCCCACACCTAATACTGCGTAGACCAAAAAAAGCAATTCCGAACTGCCACTCAAAAAAATAGAAACCTGAGACAAAAAATAAAATGTCGGCTCTATAAAAAACGCATCCAATGAACCACTGGCAACACCCGAAAAATAATCGATATAGTTAGAATGATCCTCAGACACACCCGGTGCTTGTAGTGCACACATGGCGGTCAACATGCACGCTAGTAAAAAATAGGCTGTTCCACTCTTTCTACCTAATGCAGAAAACAAGCAGGCCAATGAGAAAGGAATATAATATAAAAACATGAACCGTAACTCTGAATGTACAGATGGCAATCAAAGCATCGCCAGAACGAAATTTTTAGTTTTCTACACCTCGAACAATAACAGACAAAAGTGAGAATTTTCAAGCAGGATCCACCCGGGGCCCTGCTTGAAGCTATTGAGCTATCGCCTCACAAGGTTTTCATTTTTGACGAACCAGCCATACGTATCCTCCAACCCCTTTTCCAAAGATATGGAGGATTCCCAGCCCATGGCCCGTAGTCTAGAGACATCCATGAGTTTTCTGGGCGTCCCGTCTGGCTTACTTGTATCAAAGATAAGCCGGCCTTGATAACCGGTGATCGTGGCGATTGTCTCGGCGAGCTCACGGATGTTGCAATCTATCCCTGTGCCAACGTTAACATGAGAGAGCATTGGCTGCGCATGTGAAAAGTACTCCTCCTTCGACAGCCCCATGACATGAACAGAGGCTGCCGCCATGTCATCGACATGCAAAAACTCTCTCAGCGGCTTCCCACTCCCCCAGATGACGATCTCCTCCCTCTTCGATTGAGCGGCCTCGTGAAAGCGTCGTACCAAAGCAGGAATAACATGGCTGTTATCCGGATGAAAATTGTCATTCGGCCCGTAGAGGTTTGTAGGCATGACACTCCGGAAATCGCACCCATACTGGCGATTATAGCTTTCACAGAGTTTAATCCCCGCGATTTTGGCTATGGCATAAGGCTCGTTTGTTTCCTCCAGGGTTCCTGTCAACAATGCACTTTCTTTTATCGGCTGCTCAGCATACTTTGGATAGATACACGAAGACCCCAAAAACAGCAGCTTTTTCACCCCCCCCTTATAAGCTGAATGGATGAGGTTTGATTCAATCATTAAGTTTTCATAAATGAAATCCGCTGGATAGGTATTATTTGCATGAATACCCCCTACCTTCGCCGCCGCCAGGTAAACCTGATCGATTTCATGCTCTTCGAAAAACGCGCCAACTTCATGCTGATTGAGAAGGTCGAGCTCTTTCCGACCTCGCGTCAAAATGTTATTGAAGCCCAGCGCTTGCAAGCGGCGCACAATGGCAGATCCCACCATCCCCAAGTGCCCGGCGACAAATATTTTTTTACTCAAATTAGCATTCATGTCAGTGCTCCAAAGACACATGCACATCGTGTCCGTGGGACATTAACAGGGCGTGACGACGAGCGATCTTCAGGTCCTCTACGACCATCTCGGCACACATCTCCTGAGCCGTGATCTCAGGTACCCAGCCCAACACTTTTTTGGCTTTACTTGGATCGCCTAGCAGGGTTTCTACCTCCGCAGGTCGGAAGTATCGTGGATCCACCTGAACAATAACGTCTCCGGCTTTCAACGCGGGAGCTTTATCACCTTCCACTTTCTCTACGACGGCCTTTTCCGCTACGCCAGTACCTTCAAATCGCAGAGTGATGCCCAACTCATTAGCGGACCACACCACAAATTGGCGAACGGAATATTGGACACCCGTGGCGATAACAAAGTCATCTGGATTGTCCTGCTGCAACATCATCCACTGCATGCGGACATAATCTTTAGCATGCCCCCAGTCCCGAAGGGCGTCCATATTACCGAGGTAAAGGCACTTTTCCAGCCCCTGGCCTATGTTTGCGAGTGCCCGGGTAATTTTCCGGGTGACGAATGTTTCACCTCGACGAGGGGACTCGTGGTTAAACAAAATGCCGTTGCAGGCATACATCCCATAAGACTCACGATAGTTGACTGTAATCCAATACGCATACATCTTGGCTACCGCATAGGGCGAACGCGGATAAAACGGAGTGGTCTCTTTCTGCGGAGTTTCCTGGACCAAACCATACAGTTCAGATGTAGAAGCCTGATAGAAACGCGTTTTCTTTTCGAGCCCCAGTAGGCGGATAGCCTCAAGTAAACGCAGCGTGCCCATCGCGTCGACGTCTGCGGTATATTCTGGCGACTCGAAGCTTACTGCAACGTGCGATTGCGCCCCGAGGTTGTAGACTTCATCAGGTTGCACTTCTTGAATAATACGAGTGAGATTCGAGGAATCGGTAAGGTCTCCATAATGCAGGACAAAGTTTTTGTTCTCTACATGCGGGTCTTGATAAATATGATCAACCCGCTGGGTATTGAACGACGATGCACGCCGCTTGATCCCATGGACCTCATACCCTTTTTCGAGCAAGAACTCGGCCAGGTAAGAGCCGTCTTGTCCTGTCACACCGGTTATAAGAGCCTTCTTTTTCATGATGATGCCTCAATCCTATTAAAGTCTAACCAAACTGGAAACTTTATCTTTCCACTTTTCAACGCTGAAAACCTGAGCAACCTCTTGATGAATATCGACGGGTTGATCGAGTTCATTGATTCCTGACGTATAAAGCTTGAATATTTTCAATGCCACCGCCCTGGCATCGAAGCCGGAAATTAAAAAGCCATTTCTGCCCTCACGAATCAGCTCCTGCGCCATTCCCACCTCAAATGAAATAACGGGTATGCCACACATCAAGGCTTCCGCCAGCATCATGGGCCCAGCATCTTCGGTCGAGGTGTTGACAAAAACACTGACTGACTTGTAGAGGTCAGACAACTCCTCATCCCCCCTACGATAATTGAATTTCTCAAACACCACCCGCTGAAGCTCCAGCGGTGCAAAGCGCCCGGGATCGACGCACATGATCGAAATTCGCATGGCCCCGGTGAGTAGATGATCCAAATGAATCAAGGACTCCAGCAGGTAATTAAAACCTTTACGAGGGTCACTCGCGTCATTCGCATTTGTCAGGATCTTGAATACACTTTCCGAAGCCGACCGCAGGCGAGGCGTATAGCAGCTTTCATTGATAGGAATCGGCAGTCTGATATAGTCATCGTAAGGGATTGCCGATTTTTTTGCTTCTTCCAGTATTTTTTCACTGGCGCACAAAATCGAAGCTTTCATCTGAGCGATATTAATGGACTTTGCACGAAGTTGTTCGACTGCATAATTACGACTCTTGTAGTCCAGCGCAGGACAATCCGAGCAGTCCGAGGTAAACCCTCGACACTTCCAATAGTAATGACAGCCCCCCGTCAGGTGAGCCATATCCATGGTCACGAAATAAACTTTACATCCGGTTTTTTTATGAATTTCCAGAACATCATGCGTACTGGAAAACCCTGCCACCCAATGCACGAACAAAAAGTCTGCCTGCTCGATAGCCGACACCAACCTGGGGTTGAGCCCCTGCTCGATGGACTCACCCGTTGTAAAAAACAAATATTTCCTTTTCGGAGAAAACCTTTCTTTTTCCGCCAGGAACTGCCTTAACTTTGAGAACAGTTTTGGCGAGAAAAACTTTCTCGCCGCCGCCTTCAGCTTCATATAAAGACTGGATCCAGCGATCAGCTTTATTCTTCCATCCTGGACAGAACTCTTAGACTCGGCAACGTACATTTCAGAGTCATAACCCAGCGCCAGAAACGCCTCATGGTAGCGAAGAGCAGCGCTGCCAGCACCGCCGAAATCATTCGTAGAGAGATGGACGATCTTTGCCAACTTCATTTATCTACCTGCATTTGATTTTTATCATCCTTAACAATACCCAGCCCCACGGTTCATTTCCGCCGAAGATAAAAAATCACGCTCCCGGCGCTGACAAAAAAGTACAACATATAAGTCAACATATACGCTTGCATTACACTTTCAACCCCGTGGGCAGTGAAGCTCATTAGCGAGGCCAAGCCCAGGAAAACGCCTCCCTGAATGATTTCGGAAGCGATATACAGCTTGGTCGCGGCCTTGGCGACGGCGACAAAACCAAATACATATGAGCTGATCTTGAAAAAGTCTCCAACCAACTGATAAACGATCAAATTATTGAGTGTCGAAAAATCTTCAGAGAACAGCAGCGAAATAAAAAATCCGCGCCCCAAATATAAAGTCAAGGCCCCCAGCAAGAATGCCGCCTGAACGAAAATCAGATAACGGAGCACCAGCGTAGATAACACGCGTTTATCCGCTTGTTGTGACACTCGGGGCATGAAGTAGAAGCCCAGAAATACCGTAAAAAAACCTAAATAAGCGGCTGAAAGCCTTATCGACGCTTGCCAAATACCGGCATCATGAAAACCCACCTGGCGGATTAGCATTTGACGAATCAAAATTTCCACAAGCGGAAAAGAGATCGTGCTGAACACCAGCATGATTGTGTAAGAGGATAGCCTCAAAAAGTTATTGCGGTATCGTGTCGATAACCGGACATGCCCCCAGATCCTCGACTTTTTAAAGTAATAGAATGCCGGAATCGCGCAAAGGCAGGAAGCAAAAACGAGCGATAGCGCCGCCCCCGGAACGGCGTAGTAGTAAATGGCTGCCCACAGCAAGGGAATAGACAGCACACTACCGAAAATCTGGCTGACGGCAAAAACCTTGGTGTCGCCCAGTCCGTTCGAAACACCAAAAACGACATTAACAAATGCAAACAGCATCTGCATAACTGCCAAAAAAATGATGATGCCGTACATCTCGCTATTATTGAATACCAACTTCGCAATCGCACCGGAAAATACAACCCCCAGTACCATCACCAAAACAGAAAAGGCCAACGCATAGCTGGCCGAAGCGGAAATAAAGCGGAATAACACGACCGATCGGAGTTTATACTCCGAAGTATATTTGACCAGGCCATTGATTACCCCGCCTCCCGAGAGGATCGTCAAAATGCTTACCACACTCATCATGTGACCGAGCTTTCCGACGCCCTCGGGCCCGAGGTACATTGCCATTATTTTGATTAATGCAAATCCCGCGAGTATCTTCGAGCCATGGGCAAGGGAAGTAAGCACTAAAGACGATGTCATGCTCATCCAATAATACTCATGACCTCTGCAACCGCGGCGATGACGGTATCAAGCTCCTCCTGCGTCATATTAAAATAAATAGGAAGGCGCACTAAACGCTCACTTTCAACGGTGGTAAACCGATCCACGCCCGAAAAAATACCAAACTTTTCACCCGCTGGGCTTGAATGCAAAGGAATATAATGGAACGGCGTAAGAATGCCTCTTTCCTGCATATGCTTGATGAACTTTTCCCGTATTGAAAAATCTTTCAGCTTCAAATAGTACATATGAGCATTTTGTGTCACATGCCCCGGAATCGTTGGCCTTACCAATACACCGCTTTTTTCCAGCGCAGCAAAAGCCTGATGATAGCTATTCCAGATATGCATCCGGCGCGTATTGATTTCCTGCGCGTCTTCCAACTGTGCATATAGGTAAGCGGCCTGAAGCTCTCCGGGTAGGAAACTCGAACCGATATCTCGCCAGGTGTACTTATCGACTTGCCCACGGAAAAACTGCGACCTGTTTGTCCCTTTCTCCCGAATGATTTCAGCACGGAGGATAAAACTCTCATCATTGAGCAATAACAGCCCCCCTTCGCCGCCGCTGGTATAGTTTTTGGTTTCATGAAAACTATAGGCCGCCAAGTGGCCAATGGTTCCCAACGCTCTTCCTTTATACGTCGACATCATTGCCTGGGCTGCATCTTCAACCACGAAGAGCTTGTACTTTTCCGCCAATGCCATAATGCTATCCATTTCACATGCAACACCCGCATAGTGAACAGGAACAATAGCTCTGGTTTTTTCGGTGATGGCCGCTTCAATCTGCGTCTCATCTATATTCATGGTATCCGGGTGGACATCGACAAAAACTATTTTGGCCCCTCGGAGCACAAAAGCATTTGCCGTACTGACAAATGTATAACTCGGCATGATCACTTCATCACCGGGCTGAATATCTATAAGCAAGGCAGCCATTTCAAGCGCCTGGGTGCATGAAGGTGTCAACAGCGCTTTAGGACAGTTAAGTTTTTCCTCAAACCACGTCTGACAACGAATAGTAAAATCACCGTCACCCGACATTTTGCCACTGCGCATGGCGGCCATAACGTGGTGGTCTTCGTTTCCGGTATACGGTGGTTTATTAAATGGAATCATTTTTCTGCTCTTCAAGAAATTCAAGCTCTAATGTTAGCAAATCCGTTTTTCTTTCCTTCACGCGCTTTGCGGGTACACCAGCGTAGATCCCCCAAGGCGAGGTACTTTTAGTCACGAGTGCCATGGCACCAATTGAGCAGCCCTCAGCCACGATAGTCCCAGGAAAAATGACGGCACCAGCACCAACGATGACATGGCGCTGCAGATGAACCGCAGCAAATTTTTCATTTTTAAATTTTTTAGGCACAAGGGAGTTAGTTAATGTCTCCCCACTGTAATCATCTGACTGGGAGAATACCTTTACACCATATGCCAGAGTACAAAAGTCATCAAAAACAATACCAGGAGTGCCACCAGCCACTAAGCACATAGGTGTAATGTGATTATATTTCCCAATAGAGACTCGCCCGGAAATAACACAAAAATCGTCTATTCGCGAGTAATCATCTATTTCAATTTGATCAGCATTATAAATACTTGCCTTGTCGCTAATTCTCACTTGTTTACCCAGCTTTTTAAAACCCGCATCTTTAAGTTGCATTTCTGTGAGGTAAGCCATATATCTTCACACCTGGAAACGTTGTGGATCACTGACGAGAATACTATCCTCGCCAATCGAATATCTTACTCGGCTTGGCTAGCCTCATTCACGATACTCAGTAAATATTGACCATAACTATTTTTTCTTAGGTCTGTCCCTAATCGCAGCAGCTCATCTACTGTCAACCAGCCTTTATTGAAAGCAATCTCCTCAAGGCAAGCAACTTTGTAACCTTGGCGCTTTTCAATGGTTTCAACAAAATGAGCAGCCTCCAGCAAGCTTTCATGCGTACCGGTGTCTAACCAGGCGAAACCTCGACGCAACAGCTGAACATGCAAATCACCACGTGCCATGTAAGCTTGGTTAATACTGGTTATTTCCAGTTCTCCCCGCTCAGATGGCTTGACCTTTTTGGCGATGTCAATGACGTCATTGTCGTAAAAATATAGGCCCGTGACAGCGTAATTCGACTTCGGCTTCTTCGGCTTTTCTTCGATAGAAATTGCACGCTGTTTTTGGTCGAACTCAACCACTCCAAATCTCTCCGGGTCTTTGACTTGATAGCCAAAAACGGTTGCGCCTTCGGTTCGGCCGACCGCAGCATGTAACATCGGCGTAAAGCCCTGCCCATAAAAAATATTATCGCCCAAGACCAGACACACTCGGTCCTTACCAATAAACGCCTCACCGATAATGAACGCTTGCGCCAAGCCATCTGGGCTGGCCTGAACGGCATAGCTCAGCGAAATACCGAATTGAGAACCGTCGCCAAGCAAGCGCTTGAACCCGTCAACATCCTCAGGCGTAGTAATAATCAATATTTCTCTAATTCCAGCCAGCATCAACACCGAAAGCGGGTAAAAAACCATCGGCTTATCGTAAATAGGCAGCAGTTGCTTTGAAACACCCTTTGTAATCGGGTACAAACGGGTACCAGAACCGCCTGCCAAGATTATACCTTTCATGCTGCTCCTTTGATCGTGCCCCGAAGAATGGGCATATGTACGGCGCATAAACAGCACCCGTTTTCCTACGCTCTCGGGCTAGCGGAGATCTATATTTGGCCCGAATATTGCTAAAACATCACACCTGCGACCAAGGTCGCTCGCCAATTTCAAACACTTGTCAAGTAAAAATTACAAATCTCATCGACTGTCTTGGCCGAAATCTTCTCTTCCATACCTTCGACAGCACACGCTCGCCACCTGAAACCCTGTGCACCCGCCAAATCTTGGCCATGTAATGTCGAATTCTACCAAATCCTGCTGATCCGTGCGGGCTGAGTAATCACTCATTGCGATTACATGAACGAGAATTGAATAATGCTCAGAATCCAGTTCTGACCGGCCCACCTAGCAAATCGCGGCACTGAAAAGCATTAAGACGGCCGTTGGATTCGGCACTCCAAAACCCGTCCAGCTCCCTACAGGTTTTAGATTCGATTATCCGGGAGCGATTTCAAGATGACGGATAACTGAAGCCAACCAATTGTCGATAAGCGGTCGCGATCGATCTTCAATATTTTGCTTCCGATCGTCGCTCGCCTGGGCCGCTCTGCACCGTCTCGCGATGGAGCGTATCTTGGATTTCGGAAAGCCATTCATGGGTTTTGACCAAGGCTGAGTGTCGGAACGTTCCGTTGCTCGCCCCTGTACTGTTAATTACTGCTTGGCGTTTCAATTGGCGCATGCTGCGATCGTCATGCAAATCGCCATGGAAATTTGCCAACACCAGTGCATTTACCCGCTTTGGAGATTTTTGGCTCACCTGGAACGGCGTATCCAAAGATTCCAGATCAACCGAGAGAGTCATGCGCAGGGTAATGCCCTACTCCTGGTAGCCCATGCCACCGTCCATCAACAAGCTGCGTCGCTCACCCAACTGCAACAAGCGCCAAGGCCCCATGGCATCAGCAGTCGCGCCGTCGTTTGCTGGAGAACACCAGTTGGCGGTTGAAGTTCTGGCGGTGATCAATGGCTATCCGGGGATCGCGGTCTGTTGTTGCGCCAGGGCACTATCGTAGATTCCACGCTGATTAACGCGCCGAGTTCGACCAAGAACAAGGATGGCAAGCGCGACCCGGAAATGCACCAGACCAAGAATGGAAACTAGCATTACTTCGGCGCGAAAGCCCACACTGGTGTCGACGATGAGTCGGGACTGGTGCACAGCGTAGTGGCCACGGCGGCCAATGTTACGAACGTTACACAGGTCGACAAACTGCTGCACGACGAGGAGAACGTGGTGTGTGCCAATGCTGGTTACACCGGGATCGAGAAGCGTCCTGAGCATGACGGTCGCCAGATCATCTGGCAGATCGCGACCCGGCGCAGTACCTACAAGAAACATGGAAAACGCAGTGTCTTGTACAAAGCTATCCGCATGATCGAGAAAGCCAAGGCACAGGTACGGGCGAAGGTCGAGCCCCCCGTTCAGAGTGATCAAGCGTCAGCTTGGTTATGTGAAAGTGCGCTTCCGTGACCTGGCCAAGAATACGACGCAGATGATAACTCTGTTCTCTCTGTCGAATCCGTGGATGGCCCGCCGACATTTACTGACGAATGCGGGAGAGGTTCGCCTGTAATGTGGGAAGTGGCTGCCGCGCCGTGCTCGCGGCGGCCAAAAACATAGAAATGAGCGAGTGAATTGATAGTTTTTGATCGATTTGCCGCTTTCAAAATCGGCGGGGCCTGAAGTCAGCCAGAAATACATGACTACTTCAGACCATCTCTAAGCGAGTATAGGCAATATTGCTACGCCTTGACGGCTTTCGCCCTTACGAAATAGCGAGCAAAGGCAATCAATGAACCCAGCAGCACGCCTAAAACAAAACCCAAACCGATGATAATTCCCCTTTTGGGTTTGATAGGACGGTCCGGTTGCTCGACTGCCCCATCGAGGCGGTAAACCGACACGCTATCTGGACTAACCTGCAAATCCTTATAAAAGCTCTGTTTGATTTGCAAGGTCCGTAGAGAATCTATGAAGGGATCATCCGATTTACGCTCCTCAAGGTTTTTGATTTCAGCTTCAAGCGCCTTAGTTCCGCGCATATACGTTAACTGACCGTTCATTGCCGCGGAGAATTCGGCAGACACGTTGCCTGAAATGATTGGGGGATCAACGAGATCGATTGCCCGCGCAACCTTCAGCGCCTCGCGCAACTGGGTGATAGAGTCTTCGCGAATCTTGCCTTCTACTTCCTGTAATGTCGAGATCTGCTGCCCCAGGTTACGGGCTCTTACTTCTGCTTCCCGCGTGACGTTTTTTATCATCTCATCTTCGGCTGCGGCACCCGCCCTAGCTGCAAATGCTTTAACCCAAGCTGTGGCCTGCGCGGGGCTTTCACTATCTACACTAACTGAATAGCGATCCGGTTGATCTTTGCTAGGAACTCCGATCGTCAACTTCTTCAAATACTCGGCATATAGGGCATCTTGCGATCCCGCTCGCTCGGACTCTGACAACGAAGGAAGGTAAATCTCAGCAAAGAAAGCTCGGCGCAGCGATTCGCTTTGAAGGTTGCGGGCAAAAACGTCGTAGACGTCTTTAATCGTATAAGGTGTTAGCTCGGCACCTTTAGTACGGCCATAGTTGAAGTCAGCGATGCCGTTGAGCGTAGGAGGCTGCAGGAAAATCCGCGCTTCATATTCCGGCTTTGTGACAAATGCATAGACCGCTGCCAAGAGGGTGAAAACTAAAGTAACGCTGACTATTAATAGTTTTTGCGACCACAAAATACCAACTAATTCAAATAGATCAATTTCATCCGCTTCCTGCGTATTTTTGGAACTTTCCGCCATATTCAGTACAACCTTTGTTATTTTATAGTGAATGTTCGATAAATAATATTTTCGGCACCCAAGTCAAATACAGCCTATCTGTTGAAACTTCGCTGTCTATTAAATCGCATGTAAAACATACCTTCTCTACTAAGCTTACCACCAAAATAAAATCGATGCCGCTTAAATATCGGCCAAATATCAGAAAACCAAACGCAGCTTTTCTGTTTTTTTCGCAATCGTAAACCAAGCCCGCGGGCCAGCTCAATCAGCGCCACTATCACAGGCATTGCCACAACACGCCGGGGACCGCTGCCCCTTGGAAATAGCATCACCGATGGACGATGGGTTGTTGGCTTTTCATCTCGCCGAAGCACACGCCTGAAATAGCTGGCCATTGGAGTAACCGGTACCAGTAGTCACCGTTAATTGTTCTTGCTGCAGCTGTTCTTTAGCCGCCTTGGCCATCGGTTCCAACTGACGTCGGTCGTCGTCATCCTGAGTGACCTCATGATGCAAGATCAGGCAGTGCTCAGCGTCCACCGCCGTACAAACGCTGTGAGCTGGCTGTAGCCGCCGTCGTAACCCTCGACCTTGATCTACTCAAAGAGTGCTTTGGCGCTTCTGCGACTGTACTTTGCCCGAAAATCGGCCTTGAGCGCCTGCTTCAGCGCGTCGTGAAATGGACTGAGTTTGTTGAAGGCTGCGCACCGTTGGTACGCCGGCTGAGTTGCTTCGGTCGCTCTGACCCATTTTCGGATGGTGTTTCTCGACAGCCCGGTACGCTTGGCTATTTGATGCAGCGACAGCTTGTCGGGGAAATATATGTGCAGAATTGCGCCCATCATTTCCATGCTGATCACCCCGTGTTCTCCTGCTCAAAGATTGAGAAGAAGCAGTTGAACACCTGGGTCCGTTTTCAGTCGGCTGAACAGCCTTTGCTGAGTCAGTTTTCGGTCAGCGGCAATAATCAGATAATTCTGCCAGCCACTCTACAGGTAGTACCAGGATTTCAATTGCAAGCCGTCAAAACAACCTCAAGACCAAATATTGATCAAATCTCAGCGTTCAGGCGTATTCAGAAGTTTTTTCAAGTATTGCCCATAGCCAGTCTTTCCAAGACGATCTGCCTGCGCCGCCAGCTCAGCTGCAGATATCCACCCACTGTTGTAAGCAATCTCTTCCAGACAAGCAACTTTCAACCCCTGACGCTTCTCGATTGTGTGCACGAAGTGGCTAGCCTCAAGCAGCGAATCATGAGTTCCAGTGTCCAGCCATGCGAAACCGCGGCCGAGGATTTCGACGTTCAACTCATCCCTCTCAAGATAGGCACGGTTTACATCGGTGATTTCCAACTCCCCGCGTGCAGACGGCCTGATGCTCTTGGCGATCTCGACGACCTTGTTGTCGTAGAAGTATAGGCCAGTCACCACGTAGTTGGATTTGGGCTTCTCCGGCTTCTCTTCGATGCTAAGCGCCCGACCGGTAGCGTCGAATTCCACCACACCGAAACGCTCAGGATCAGATACGTGATAGCCGAATACAGTCGCGCCATGCTCTTGGTTGTTCGCGGAGCGCAAGTTGTCCGAGAAACACTGGCCATAGAAGATGTTGTCGCCCAGGATCAGACAGCAAGGGTCCTTGCCGATAAACTCTTCACCAATGATGAAGGCTTGCGCCAAACCATCCGGACTAGGTTGTTCGGCATAGGTAAGCTCGATGCCATACAGACTTCCATCCCCCAGCAATTTCCGGAAACAAGGCAAATCCTCCGGGGTGGAGATGATCAGGATTTCTCGCATTCCCGCAAGCATCAGTACCGACAGCGGATAAAAGATCATCGGCTTATCGTAGATCGGCAGCATCTGCTTGGACACACCGAGGGTCAACGGATGCAGGCGCGTACCCGAACCACCAGCGAGGATGATGCCTTTGCGATTGGTTGTGGTCATTTATTCAAAACTTCCCTAAGCATTCGGATTACACCACTTTGCCAATCCGGCAAGTGTAGAGAAAAGGTGTCACGCAGCTTCTGAGTATTCAACCGCGAATTCAGAGGGCGGCGTGCAGGTGCTGGATAAGCGGTCGTATCGATTGGGTTGAGCGTCGAGACGGCTAGTTCTTCGCCAGCAGTCCTGGCGAAACCAATCACATCACGGGCATAGTCGTGCCAGGACACTTCACCGCCGGCTGCCAAGTGATACAGGCCTGACAACTCTGGCTGATCAATGATCCGATGAAGCGCCAAAGCCGTTACATCAGCGATCAGGTCGGCCCCTGTCGGAGCACCGATCTGGTCAGCTATGACGTTCAGGGTTTCACGCTCTTTGGCCAGGCGCAGCATTGTCCTGGCAAAATTTTGACCGCGAACGCTATAGACCCAGCTAGTACGAAAGATCAAGTACTTGCAGCCTGACGCCTGAATCGCCCGCTCGCCGGCCAGTTTACTCACGCCATAGCTATTTAACGGAGCCGGAGCATCAGTTTCCCGCCATGGGGATTGCCCCTGTCCACTAAAGACGTAGTCTGTTGAATAATGAATCAGCCAAGCTCCGAGACCCCGCGCCTCTTCGGCCATTACCTGAATAGCCTCACTATTTAAGAGATGGGCCAACTCGGGTTCGGACTCTGCTTTATCAACGGCGTTGTAAGCAGCAGCATTAACAATGACGTCTGGCTTTATCTGCCGAATCGTTGCGCGCAACGCCTCAAGATCGGAGAGGTCACCGGACAGCCCATTTACCGTATTGCGGTCAAGAGCGATTAACTCGCCAAGTGGCGCAAGAGAGCGTTGCAGCTCCCAGCCTACCTGGCCGTTTTTTCCCAGCAGAAGGATTTTCATACCTTACTCGAGCGATCTGCGTAGTTCTGGTCGATCCACTGCTGATAGCTACCGCTCTTCACATGGGCAACCCATTCAGTGTTGTTGAGGTACCACTCGACAGTCTTGCGGATACCGGTTTCAAAGGTTTCTGCCGGAGTCCAACCCAGTTCCCGCTGGATTTTGCTGGCATCGATTGCGTAACGCTGGTCGTGACCTGGGCGATCCTGAACGTAAGTGATCAGGCTGGCATGTGGACGATGAGCGGAGTCTGGACGCAGTTCGTCGAGCAGCGCGCAAAGGGTATGCACCACTTCAATGTTTTGCTTTTCGTTATGACCACCGATGTTGTACGTCTCGCCGATAACGCCTTCGGTCACGACTTTGTACAGCGCGCGAGCGTGGTCTTCGACGTACAACCAGTCACGCACCTGATTACCCCTGCCATAGACCGGCAGCGGTTTGCCTTCCAGTGCATTGAGAATGATCAGCGGGATCAACTTCTCTGGGAAGTGGCAAGGGCCATAGTTGTTCGAGCAGTTAGTGACGAGCGTCGGCAAACCATAAGTACGAGCCCAGGCGCGAACCAGGTGATCGGAGCTGGCCTTGCTGGCCGAGTATGGCGAACTTGGCTGATATGGCGTGGTTTCGGTGAACAGGTCTTCCGGACCTTCGAGGTCTCCGTAAACTTCGTCAGTCGAAATATGGTGAAAACGGAAGTTGGCTTTGCGCGCATCATCCAGTGCCGCCCAATAGTGGCGGGCGGCTTCCAGCAGGGTGTAAGTGCCAATGATGTTGGTCTGGATGAATTCAGACGGACCGGAGATTGAGCGGTCAACGTGAGACTCTGCAGCCAGGTGCATAATGGCATCCGGTTGGTGTTCACGCAGGACACGATCAACCTGGTCACGGTCGCAGATATCAACACGTTCGAACACATAACGCGAATTCTGGCTAACTTCCGCTAATGATTCAAGGTTACCGGCGTAAGTTAGCTTGTCGACGTTAACGATAGAGTCGGTAGTGAAGGAGATGATATGACGAATGACTGCCGAGCCGATAAATCCTGCGCCGCCGGTTACTAGAATTTTCACGCGAAACCTTACCCCTGAGCTGCTGACAGGGCCGTCAACCGAGCGCTGTCTAATCCATGAATGCAAAAGCCATCGAGTCAATTGAGGCTTCTGACAGAGTCAGTTTATAACTAATGTGGGAATATGCCCCATCGTACAAGCGCAGCATTTTACAGCTTAATGACCGTTTTACTAACGGATATAGACAAACAGTGGCCAAAGCTTAGCCGTCCTTCGCCATCTTTGTCGGCATCAGACAAGGCGCTTGCGCGAAGCTCTGGACGAACGCCCCAGAAACCAGCCGAGAATCGGTCCGATCACCATGCCAATCAACAGCGCGATCACAGTGACCAGTGATACCGGTAGCTGCGGCCCTGCCCAACCCAGGAACAGCAAGGACACCGATTGCTGATTCTCGAGGACAAATGCCAGGATCACCAAAACCAGCAGCAGTACGAACACCGCTAGCAGTATGCGCTTGAAGTTACGCATAAGCGGCTCCTTGAATGGCGACGATCGTCAAAACCCTTCCTCCTCGTCCTCGTTCACACGATCACGCAGTTCTTTGCCTGGCTTGAAATGCGGTACGAACTTGCCGTCGAGGCTGACAGACTGACCGGTTTTTGGATTGCGACCTACGCGCGGCGCGCGGTAGTGCAGTGAGAAGCTGCCGAAACCACGGATTTCGATGCGATCACCGGTGGCCAGACATTGGGACATTTGTTCGAGCATGGTCTTGATGGCCAGCTCCACATCCTTTGATGAGAGCAGCCCTTGATGGGTGACAATTCGTTCGATCAACTCCGACTTCGTCATATTTTTCCCTTCTTTTTCAAGCAGCTAGATCAGCGCTTCAAAGGTTTTAGCACGCCCGGATGAATTTGAACAGCCTGACTTCCGACATATCTTTATCAACCATGAGACGTTCGATATCAGACCAGTGGAACACCGATTCTGCCTTGTGCACTCATCTACAGATAACCAGCATGGTGCGTGTCAGATAGCCCGCCGGATTGAAACCAAAGGGGAATTCATCCTCATCTTTGGCATCATCGGACCTTGCCACGACCTTGTAACCTGCGCCCTTGCACTCCTTGGCGGCCCTCTTTTGACACTTCTCCCATCCGGACCCCAACCCTGAACAATCAATCTCGATGCCGCTGACCCCACGCACCGCGTGAGTCTTGGCGCTGGTGGCACACCCCGCCAATGTCAGTACTGCTATCGCGACAATGAGTTTGTTCATTCACTTCCCTATACCAGGCACCCCGCCCGACTGTCGTTCGCTTCAGGCTAAAGACTAGCTGCAAATAAGCGATTGATCCGATTAAAGAAAGAGACATCGTGTGAGGCCCGTTGGTTTCATAGCCAAACGCCATAGCGGCTGCGTGGCCGTCAGGCTCGCCAAATTCCAGGCACAAAAAAGGGCGACCGAAGTCGCCCTTTTTCATGGTCTGACAGAACTTAGTTCTGTTTTTCCATCTGTGCACGCAACAGGTCGCCCAGAGTGGTAGGACCAGCAGCAGGTTCCGAAGTCGCTGGCTTGTCGCGCAGGCTCTGGATTGCTTCTTTCTCGTCTTCAACGTCTTTCGACTTGATCGAGAGCTGGATTACGCGGCTCTTACGGTCAACGCTGATGATCTTGGCTTCTACTTCTTCGCCTTCTTTCAGCACGTTGCGCGCGTCTTCAACGCGGTCACGGCTGATTTCGGAGGCTTTCAGAGTCGCTTCGATATCGTCGGCCAGAGTGATGATGGCGCCTTTAGCGTCAACTTCTTTCACGATGCCTTTAACGATTGCGCCTTTGTCGTTCTCTTGAACGTACTCGGAGAACGGATCGCTTTCCAGTTGCTTGATACCCAGGGAGATACGCTCGCGCTCTGGGTCAACCGACAGGATAACGGTGTCCAGCTCGTCGCCCTTCTTGAAGCGGCGAACGGCTTCTTCGCCCACTTCGTTCCAGGAGATGTCGGACAGGTGAACCAGACCGTCGATGCCGCCGTCCAGACCAATGAAGATACCGAAATCGGTGATCGACTTGATGGTGCCGGAGATTTTATCGCCCTTGTTGAACTGGCCAGAGAAATCTTCCCATGGGTTAGATTTGCACTGCTTGATGCCGAGGGAGATACGACGACGCTCTTCGTCGATGTCCAGAACCATAACTTCCACTTCGTCGCCGACTTGTACGACTTTCGAAGGGTGGATGTTCTTGTTGGTCCAGTCCATTTCGGAAACGTGTACCAGGCCTTCAACGCCCTCTTCCAGCTCAGCGAAGCAGCCGTAGTCGGTCAGGTTGGTTACACGAGCGGTAACGCGAGTGCTTTCTGGGTAACGGGCTTTGATAGCAACCCATGGATCTTCGCCCAGTTGCTTGAGGCCCAGGGAAACACGATTGCGTTCGCGATCGTACTTCAGAACCTTGACATCGATCTCGTCGCCAACGTTGACGATTTCGGAAGGATGCTTGATACGCTTCCAAGCCATGTCGGTAATGTGCAGCAGGCCATCGACGCCACCCAGATCGACGAATGCGCCGTAATCGGTGAGGTTTTTGACGATACCTTTGACTTGTTGACCTTCCTGCAGGGATTCCAGCAGAGCTTCACGCTCGGCGGAGTTCTCGGCTTCGAGGACACTGCGACGGGAAACGACAACGTTGTTGCGTTTCTGGTCGAGCTTGATGACCTTGAATTCCAGCTCTTTGCCTTCCAGGTGCGTAGTATCGCGCACAGGACGGACGTCAACCAGAGAACCTGGCAGGAACGCACGGATGCCGTTAACGTCGACAGTGAAGCCGCCTTTAACCTTACCGTTGATAACGCCCTTGACCACTTCTTCGGCTGCGAAGGCTGCTTCCAGAACAATCCAGCATTCAGCGCGCTTGGCTTTTTCACGGGACAGCTTGGTTTCACCAAAGCCGTCTTCAACCGAGTCCAGAGCAACGTGAACTTCGTCACCGACGTTGATAGTCAGGTCGCCAGCGTCGTTGTAGAACTGCTCAAGCGGGATGAGTGCTTCAGACTTCAGGCCAGCGTGAACGGTTACCCAGCGAGCTTGGTAATCGATATCAACGATAACACCGGTGATGATGGAGCCTGCCTGAAGGTTCAGGGTTTTTAGGCTTTCTTCAAAGAGTTCCGCAAAGCTTTCGCTCATTTTAATTCCTGTTGATGAGGGCGAAGAATACGCCCATCTCCACACCCCAGACGGTGTGGGTTAGTTTCATTTAAAAGAAGCGCTGCGGGACTATGACTGGTCCCCCGCGGCCTTCTTGGTCACCCGGCGATATCGCGAATGGCGATCTCGCTCATGATGCGTTCCAGCACCTGATCGATGGATAATTCCGTGGAATCCAGCTGTATGGCGTCAGCCGCCGGCTTGAGCGGGGCTACCGCTCGCTGGGTGTCACGCTCATCGCGGACACGTATCTCATCTAGCAGACTCGACAGACTAACACCATCGACTTTGCCCTTCAACTGCAAGTATCGACGGCGCGCACGCTCCTCGGCACTGGCAGTGAGGAATATCTTCAGCGGGGCATCCGGGAAAACCACGGTCCCCATGTCGCGACCATCGGCCACCAGGCCCGGCGCCTCCTGAAATGCCCGCTGGCGCTGTAGCAGTGCATCGCGCACCGCCGGCAAAGCGGCCACTTGCGAGGCCCAGGCACCCACCTGTTCGTTACGCAAATCGTCGGTGACATCGTCACCTTCGAGGATGATTCGCTGCGGATGACCTTCGGTCGCTCCGACGAACTGCACATCCAGATGAGCGGCCAGCAACTTCAACGACTCTTCATTGGTCAGATCGACGCCATGATTGCGCGCGGCGAACGCCAGCAGACGGTACAGCGCACCGGAATCCAGCAGGCACCAGCCCAGGCGCTTGGCCAGAATCCCGGCAATAGTGCCTTTACCCGACCCGCTTGGGCCGTCGATGGTGATAACCGGTGGCTTGCTGATCACGACTGTGCCTCTTGAGCAACGCGAATACCGACCTGCGCGCACAGCGCGAGGAAGTTGGGGAACGACGTCGCGACGTTGGCGCAATCATGGATGCGGATCGGTGCAGTGGCGCGCAGCGAAGCAACGCTGAATGCCATGGCAATCCGGTGGTCGCCGTGACCATGCACTTCGCCGCCGCCGATCAGGCCGCCATCGATAATGATGCCGTCCGGGGTTGGTTCACATTTGACGCCCAGCGCGAGCAAGCCATCGGCCATGACCTGGATGCGGTCCGACTCCTTGACTCGCAACTCTTCGGCACCACGCAGAATGGTGCGCCCTTCGGCACACGCCGCTGCCACGAACAGCACCGGGAATTCGTCGATAGCCAGCGGAACCAACTCTTCCGGAATCTCGATACCTTTGAGTTTAGCTGCGCGTACGCGCAAATCAGCAACCGGCTCGCCGCCGACTTCACGCTGGTTTTCCAGGGTGATATCAGCGCCCATCAGACGCAGAATATCGATCACGCCGGTACGGGTCGGGTTGATGCCGACGTGCTCGAGCACCAGCTCCGAACCTTCGGCAATCGACGCGGCCACCAGGAAAAATGCCGACGACGAGATGTCACCCGGCACTTCAATGTGGGTGGCGGTCAGCTTGTGGCCGGACTCGACCGAAGCCGTAGCACCGTTGACGGTCACCGGGTAGCCGAAGCCACGCAGCATGCGCTCGGTGTGATCGCGAGTCGGCGCGGGCTCGGTGACGGTCGTCTTGCCTTCAGCGTACAGACCCGCCAGCAGCAGGCAGGATTTAACCTGGGCGCTGGCCATCGGCATGGTGTAGGTCAGGCCTTTGAGTTTGTTGCCGCCACGAATGGTCATCGGTGGACGACCTTCCGCCGCAGTCTCGATCACCGCACCCATTTCACGCAGCGGATTGGCCACGCGATTCATCGGACGCTTGGACAGCGAAGCGTCGCCGGTCAGGGTGCTGTCGAAGTCCTGCGCAGCCAACAGGCCAGACAGCAGACGCATCGACGTGCCGGAGTTGCCCAGATAGATCGGGCCCGGCGCAGGTTTCAGGCCATGCAGGCCGACACCGTAAATGGTCACGCGACCGTGGTGCGGACCTTCGATCACCACCCCCATGTCGCGGAAAGCTTGCAGGGTCGCCAGGGCATCTTCGCCCTCAAGGAAACCTTCCACCTCGGTGACACCCTCGGCCAGGGAGCCGAGCATGATCGAACGGTGGGAAATCGATTTATCGCCCGGTACACGAATCCGCCCAGTCAGGCGGCCACCAGGTTGTGCCAGGAAAATCAGGTCGTTGGAGTTCATAGCGTCCACATAGGCCCGGCGGGCCAGGATTTTACTGAAATGCTCGCGGGCAACCCGGGCGCGAGTGAATACGCCCAACAATTGGTGCCCATCCCCTGCATCGACCGCGTCGCGCAAGGCGTCGAGGTCGCTGCGAAATGTATCGAGTGTGCGCAGGACAGCTTCGCGGTTGGCGAGGAAGATGTCGTGCCACATGACCGGGTCGCTCCCGGCGATTCTTGTGAAATCGCGGAAACCGCCCGCAGCGTAACGGAAGATCTCAAGATTTTCATTGCGCTTGGCCAACGAATCGACCAAACCGAACGCCAGCAAATGCGGCAAATGGCTGGTCGCCGCCAGCACTTCGTCGTGACGCTCCACCTGCATGTGCTCGACATCGGCGCCCAATTCGCGCCACAAGCGGTCGACCACTGCCAAGGCGGCCGGATCGGTTTGATCCAGCGGCGTCAGGATCACTTTATGACGACGGAACAGCTCGGCGTTGGAGGCTTCCACCCCGCTCTGCTCGGAACCGGCAATCGGGTGTCCGGGCACGAAACGCGACGGCATGCCGCCAAACGCTTCGGTTGCCGCACGCACCACATTGCCTTTGGCGCTGCCGACGTCAGTAAGAATGGCCTGCCCCAGGTCCATGCTGGACAAGCGGCCGAGCATTTTTTCCATGGCAAGGATCGGTACGGCGAGCTGAATCACATCAGCCCCTTGGCAAGCAACGGCCAGGTCTTCTTCGCAGCGATCCACCACACCCAACTCAACCGCGAGCTTGCGCGACTGTGGATCGAGGTCAACCCCGACCACTTCGCGGCACAGGCCACTTTCACGCAAGCCTTTGGCAAACGAACCGCCGATCAACCCAAGACCGACCACCACGAGGCGCCCGACCATAGGTTCCGCAGAAGGTGCAGTAACATCAACCACGAGCCAGAACCTTGGTCAGCGCCTCAAGGAAGCGGCTGTTTTCAGCCGGCAAACCGATGGTGACGCGCAGGTGGTTCGGCATGCCGTAGTTGGCCACCGGACGCACGATCACGCCTTCGCGCAGCAAGCCCTGGAAGATCGGAGCCGCAACGCGCCCCACATCCACACAGATGAAGTTGCCCTTGGACGGAATCCAGCTCAACCCCAGTTCGCGAAAACCCGCTTCCAGTTGCTGCATGCCGGATTCGTTCAGGCGACGGCTTTCAGCCAGGTACTCGGCGTCTTGCAATGCCGCGCACGCGGCCGCCAGGGCCAGGCTGTTAACGTTGAACGGCTGACGCACACGGTTCAGCACATCCGCGACCACGGCAGTGGACAAGCCATAACCGACCCGCAACGCCGCCAGCCCGTAAGCCTTGGAGAAGGTTCGCGAGACGAGCAGGTTCGGGTACGCCGCCAGGAAATCCAGACCATCGGGCAGGTCACTGCCTTCGGCGTACTCGATGTACGCTTCGTCCAGCACCACCAGCACGTGCTCTGGTACGTCCTGCAGGAACTCATCCAGCGCCTCGGCGCCGAACCAGGTTCCGGTCGGGTTGTTCGGGTTGGCGATGAACACCACACGCGTATCGGCATCGATCGCGGCCAACATGGCCGGCAGGTCATGGCCCCAGTCTTTGGCCGGGATCACTTTGGCCTGGGCGCCAACGGCCTGGGTCGCGATCGGGTAGACCGCGAACGCGTGCTCGCTGAACACGGCGTTCAGACCTGGCGCCAGATAGGCGCGCGCGACCAGCTCCAGAATGTCGTTGGAACCGTTGCCCAACGTCACCTGATTCAGTTCGACACGGCACTGTTCGGCCAGCAAGGTTTTCAGCGCGAAACCGTTGCCGTCTGGATAACGGGTCAATTCGGCCAACGCTTCATGAATGGCCGCCAACGCCTTGGGGCTCGCGCCCAACGGGTTTTCGTTGCTCGCCAGTTTGACGATGCTGGCCGGATCAATGTTCAGCTCGCGAGCCAGTTCGTCCACGGGTTTGCCCGGAACGTAAGGCGAAAGTTGTTGCACGCCCGGCTGTGCCAGAGCGAGGAAGTTGCCACTCATTTGCTACCGCCCTTAGAGAACTGCTTTCGGGTAGGAGCCCAGCACTTTGAGTGCTACCGCTTCCTGACTGATCTTTTCCAACACACCTTTGACCAATGGGTCGCGGTGATGACCGACGAAATCGATGAAGAACACGTAGGTCCATTTGCCGCTGCGTGAAGGACGCGTCTCGATTCGCGTCAGATCGATACCGTTGTCGTGGAACGGCACCAGCAACTCATGCAGCGCGCCGGGCTTGTTGCTCATCGATACGATGATCGACGTCTTATCATCGCCGGTCGGCGGCACTTCCTGGCTGCCGATCATCAGGAATCGCGTGGAGTTATCCGGGCGATCCTCGATTTTCTCGGCCAGACGGGTCAGCCCGTACAAACCTGCCGCCATGTCGCCGGCAATCGCCGCCGAGTTCCACTCACCCTTGACCCGTTTCGCCGCTTCGGCGTTACTGGAAACCGCCACGCGCTCGACATTCGGGTAATGGGCGTCCAGCCACTTGCGGCACTGAGCCAGGGACTGGGCGTGGGAATAGATGCGACTGATGCTGTCGGTCTTGGTGTTTTCGCCCACCAACAAGTGGTGGTGAATCCGCAACTCGACTTCACCACAGATGACCATGTCGTGTTCGAGGAAGCTGTCGAGGGTGTGGTTGACCGCGCCTTCGGTAGAGTTTTCCACCGGGACCACGCCAAAGTTCACCGCACCGGCGGCCACTTCACGGAACACTTCATCGATCGCCGCCATTGGCTTGCTGATCACGGCGTGGCCGAAGTGTTTCATGGCCGCCGCTTGGGTGAAGGTGCCTTCAGGGCCGAGGTAAGCCACTTTCAGCGGTTGCTCGAGGGCCAGGCACGACGACATGATTTCGCGGAACAACCGCGCCATTTCCTCGTTGCCCAGCGGCCCCTGGTTTCGCTCCATCACGCGCTTGAGCACCTGAGCTTCACGCTCAGGACGATAGAACACCGGCACTTCGCCTTCGGCCAGCGAGGCCATCTTTACTCGCGCAACTTCCTGGGCGCAGCGTGCGCGCTCACTGATCAGCTCCAGGACTTTTTCGTCCAGGGCATCAATGCGCAGGCGCAGTGCCTTGAGTTCTTGCTCAGACATTAGCCGTGTTCCTTCTCGAACTCTGCCATGTACGAAATCAGTGCGTTGACCGCAACGATGTCGACGGCGTTATAGATGGAGGCGCGCATGCCGCCCACGGAACGGTGACCCTTGAGATTCAACAGGCCACGCTCGTCGGCACCGGCCAGGAATGGCTTGTCCAGACGATCGTCCGCCAGGCGGAACGGCACGTTCATCCACGAGCGATCCGACTTGTTGATCGGGTTGCTGTAGAGGCCACTGGCGTCGATGAAGTCATACAGCGTGCGCTGTTTCACGTCATTGAGTTTGCCGATGGCTGCAACACCACCCTGCTCTTTCAGCCACTCGAATACCAGACCCGACAGGTACCAGGCCAGGGTTGGCGGTGTGTTGTACATCGAGCCGTTATCGGCCGCGACCTTGTAGTTGAGCATGGTCGGGCACAGCGAACGGGCCTTGCCCAACAAATCTTCGCGAACGATGTTCACAACGATGCCGCTCGGGCCGATGTTTTTCTGGGCACCGGCGTAGATCATGCCGAAACGCGAAACATCGATAGGGCGCGACAGGATGTCCGAAGACATGTCGGCGACCAGCGGAACGTCACCGGTTTCCGGAATCCACTGGAATTCCAGGCCGCCAATGGTTTCGTTCGGCGCGTAGTGGACGTAGGCCGCGTCTTTTGACAGCTTCCATTCGTTCTGGCCGGGAATAGCGAAATAATCATAAGGCTTGGCGGTACCGGCCACATTGACGTGACCGTAGCGCGAAGCTTCTTCGATGGCTTTCTGCGACCAGATACCGGTGTCGATATAGTCGGCAGTGCCGCTTTCCGGCAACAGGTTCAGAGGAATCTGAGCAAATTGCTGGCTGGCGCCACCTTGCAGAAACAGCACTTTATAGTTCGAAGGGATATTCAGCAGATCACGCAGATCCTGCTCGGCCTTGGTGGCAATGGACACGAACTCATCACTGCGATGGCTCATTTCCATGACCGAGAGGCCCTTGCCGTGCCAATCAAGGAGTTCACCCTGGGCGCGCTGCAGGACAGCTTCGGGAAGTGCCGCAGGACCGGCACAGAAGTTATAGGCTCTCTTGCTCACATCCAATCTCGCTCTGATTTGGTGGTATCTGCATTCAATCAATCACTGTAGGAGCGAGCTCGCTCGCGATGTACTTGAGGGCGCCGCGTTTAATCAGAAAACCCGCGTCATCGTTAACATCCTTCGCGAGCAAGCTCGCTCCTACAGGGGTGTCGATATTTTCAACAGGGACAAACAACAAGGGGGCGAATTTTCATCCGCCCCCTGCTTGCCCGCTTATTCCTGTGGTTCTTCGTCTGCGGCGGCGTCGAGTTGCTGATCTTCGGCAGCGTCGTCGATCACGACTTCGCTGTCGAACACTGCACCCTCTTCACCTTCCAGCTCTTCGCCTTCGCCTTCGACTTCCGACGGCTCCTGAACCCGCTCCAGGCCTACCAGCGTTTCGTCACTGGCCAGCTTGATCAGGGTCACGCCTTGGGTGTTACGACCCAGGCTGGAGACTTCGTCGACACGAGTACGAACCAACGTGCCCTGGTCGGAAATCAGCATGATTTCCTCGCCGTCGAGCACCTGGACCGCGCCGACCAGGCGGCCGTTACGGTCGTTGCTGACCATGGCGATAACGCCCTGACCGCCACGCTTGTACTCAGGGAACTCGGTGATCGCCGTGCGCTTGCCGAAACCACGCGCCGAAGCGGTGAGGATCTGGCTGCCTTCTTCCGGGATCAGCATGGAAATCAGCTTCTGGCCTTCCGGCAGACGCATGCCGCGGACACCGCGAGCGGTACGGCCCATAGCGCGAACGTCGGTTTCCTTGAAGCGAGTGACCTTGCCACCGTCGGAGAACAGCATGACTTCACGCTCGCCATCGGTAATGGCGGCAGAAATCAATACGTCGCCTTCATCCAGCTCCAGCGCGATCAGGCCGACGCTGCGTTGACGGCTGAAGGATTCCAGCGGGGTCTTCTTCACGGTGCCTTTGGCAGTGGCCATGAAGATGAAGTGACCTTCGGTGTACTCGTCGACCGGCAGCATGGTGGTGATGTATTCATCACTGTCCAGCGGCAGCAGGTTGACCAGCGGACGACCACGGGCTGCGCGGGACGCCTCCGGGATTTCGTAAGTTTTCAGCCAGTACACTTTGCCTTTGCTGGAGAACAGCAGCAGCGTGGTATGGCTGTTGGCGACCAACAGGTGAGCAATGTAGTCCTCATCCTTGACGCCGGTAGCCGATTTGCCTTTACCGCCACGACGCTGAGCCTGGTACGCAGCCAATGGCTGGGTCTTGGCGTAGCCACCGTGGGAAATGGTCACGACGCGCTCTTCTTCCGGGATCATGTCACCCAGGGTCAGGTCCAGACGGGCATCGAGAATCTCGGTGCGGCGCACGTCGCCGTATTCGGCGCGGATCACTTCCAGTTCTTCGCGGATCACTTCCATCAGGCGCGTGGCGCTGTTGAGGATGCGGATCAGCTCGCCGATCTGGTTGAGGATCTCTTGATACTCGGCCAGCAGTTTTTCGTGTTCCAGACCGGTCAGACGGTGCAGGCGCAGTTCCAGAATGGCTTGCGCCTGTTCCGGCGACAGGAAGTACTTGCCTTCGCGCAGACCGTATTGCGGGTCCAGGGTCTCTGGACGGCAGGAGTCGGCACCGGCACGTTCGACCATCGCGACCACGGCGGAGGATTCCCAGGCCGTACTGATCAGCGCTTCCTTGGCTTCCGACGGCGTTGGCGACGCCTTGATCAAGGCGATGACCGGGTCGATGTTCGACAGGGCAACCGCTTGGCCTTCAAGGATGTGACCACGTTCGCGGGCTTTACGCAGTTCGAACACGGTACGACGGGTTACCACTTCGCGACGGTGACGAACGAACGCTTCCAGCAGATCCTTGAGGTTCAGGATCCGCGGACGGCCATCAATCAGCGCAACGATGTTGATACCGAATACGGCTTGCAGCTGGGTCTGGGCGTAGAGGTTGTTGAGGATCACCTCAGGCACTTCGCCGCGACGCAGCTCGATCACGACGCGCATACCGTCCTTGTCGGACTCGTCGCGCAGTTCGGTGATGCCTTCGAGCTTCTTCTCCTTAACCAGCTCGGCGATCTTTTCGATCAGACGGGCCTTGTTCAGCTGGTAAGGGAGTTCGGTGATGACGATCTGCTGGCGGCCACCGACCTTGTCGATGTCTTCAATCATCGAGCGGGCGCGCATGTAAATGCGGCCGCGACCGGTGCGGTAGGCTTCGATGATGCCGGCACGACCGTTGATGATCGCGGCGGTCGGGAAGTCCGGACCAGGGATGTATTGCATCAGCTCATCGATGGTCAACTCAGGGTTGTCGATGAGCGCCAGGCAACCGTCGATGACTTCACCGAGGTTGTGCGGCGGGATGTTGGTCGCCATGCCCACGGCGATACCGCTGGAGCCGTTGACCAACAGGTTGGGAATACGGGTCGGCATGACCGCCGGGATCATTTCGGTGCCGTCGTAGTTCGGCACCCAGTCCACGGTTTCTTTATGCAGGTCAGCCAGCAGCTCGTGCGCCAGCTTGGTCATGCGCACTTCGGTGTATCGCATGGCCGCGGCGTTGTCGCCGTCCACCGAACCGAAGTTGCCCTGACCGTCTACCAGCAGGTAGCGCAGCGAAAATGGCTGCGCCATCCGAACGATGGTGTCGTACACCGCGGTATCACCGTGCGGGTGATACTTACCGATCACGTCACCGACAACACGGGCAGATTTCTTGTACGGCTTGTTGAAGTCGTTGCCCAGCTCGCTCATCGCGAACAGCACACGCCGGTGCACGGGCTTCAAGCCATCGCGCGCATCCGGCAGTGCCCGCCCGACAATTACGCTCATCGCGTAGTCGAGGTAGGACTGCTTCAGCTCGTCTTCGATATTGACCGGGAGGATTTCTTTGGCCAGTTCGCCCATGAGAAGCCTGATTCCTTTTTCTGGTGAAACTTCGTCACATCCATATGGGACGAACGAAGCTCGCCGCTGCAGGCTGAGTGCCATGCACCGACTTACGACAAATCAACGAGTTATGCCATGGATCTGCGCAGTAAAGGCAGCCACATCGGGCTACCTTGGAAACCGCCGGATGTTATCACAAGAGCCGCCACGCACCTATCCCCCTGATGCGCATGGAGCATAGTTAGTTGACCGGTGACAGGCTGATAGGGGACGAGAGAGGCTTAGAGCCTTTTTTAGCGAAGAATTTCGGGGTGGATGGGGGTTGTTGGGTGGCTGTGAGGGCCTCTTCGCGAGCAAGCCCGCTCCCACAGTTGACCGAGTTCTTCAGTTAGACACGGTCGAGTGTGGGAGCGGGCTTGCTCGCGAAGGCGATTTATCAGGCGCAACAGATCATCAATGCAAACGCTTACGGCACATCAACTGCGTCATTTTCGCCGTATCCGGCCGCTCGACAATCCCTTTTTCGGTGACGATCGCGTCAATCAAGTCAGCCGGGGTCACATCGAACACCGGGTTGAACGCATCAACATCCGCCCCGACCCGCTTGCCGCCCACTTCCAGCAACTCGCGACCATCACGCTCTTCAATGGGAATGTCATCGCCGCTGGCCAGGTTCATGTCGATGGTCGAACTGGGCGCCACCACCATGAAACGCACGCCGTGGTGCATGGCGTTCACCGCCAGTTGATAGGTACCGATCTTGTTGGCCACGTCGCCATTGGCGGTGATCCGGTCGGCGCCGACGATCACCCAGGTAATGCCTTTGGTTTTCATGATATGGGCAGCGGCGGAGTCGGCATTGAGGGTGACGGGAATGCCTTCGTTGGCCAACTCCCACGCCGTCAATCGAGAACCCTGAAGCCATGGACGGGTTTCGTCGGCGTAGACACGCTCGACCATCCCTTCAATGAACGCCCCGCGAATAACACCCAGCGCCGTTCCGAAGCCGCCGGTGGCCAGGGCGCCGGTGTTGCAGTGGGTCAGGATGGCCTGCGCGTTGCCCTGATGCTTGCGGATCAGGTCCACACCCAATTGGGCCATAGTCAGGTTGGCTTCGCGATCACTTTCATGAATGGCGATGGCCTCCGCCTCAAGCGCCGCCAGAGGGTCTGCGTCTTCCTTGAGACGATCCAGGCGGTCACGCATGCGACTCAAGGCCCAGAACAGATTCACCGCTGTAGGACGGGAATCGGCCAGTAACGCGTAATCCTCTTCCCACGCTGCCTGCCAGTCACCGCCTTCGGCAATTCGGGCCCGGGCTGACAGCACCATGGCGTACGCCGCACTGATACCAATGGCCGGCGCGCCACGCACCACCATCGAACGAATGGCCTCGGCCACGCCAGCGGCGCTGGTGTAGGCGATCCACGTTTCCTCGAACGGCAAAATACGCTGATCCAGCAGGTACAGGGCGCCATCACGCCAATCGATGGCCTTCACTTTCTCCGCAGCCAACAGTCGATCGCGCATCATCCACCCCGCACTCATGAACAAAAGCCGCCGATTATAGCGATCCCCCCGCGAAGACGCTCGGGTATACTTCGCCATCCTTTACAAAAGCACTGGAACCGACCCTCGATGCCGAACACTGCCGCTGCGCTCGACCTGTTATTGCTGCCGACCTGGCTGGTACCCGTCGAACCCGCTGGCGTTGTCCTCAAGGAACATGCGCTGGGCATCCGCGACGGGCGCATCGTATTCATCGGCCCACGTTCCGCCGCGCTGAAGCTTAATGTAACCGAAGTTCGTGAACTGCCGGACGTGCTGCTCAGCCCGGGCCTGATCAATGCCCACGGCCATGCCGCGATGACACTGTTCCGCGGTCTTGCCGACGACCTGCCCCTGATGACCTGGCTGGAAAACCATATCTGGCCGGCCGAAGCCAAATGGGTCGACGAGGCCTTTGTACGCGACGGCACCGATCTGGCGATCGCCGAACAGATCAAAGGTGGCATCACCTGCTTCTCAGACATGTATTTCTTCCCGAAGGTTGCCAGCGAGCGCGTCCATAACAGCGGTATTCGCGCCCAAATCGCCATTCCGATCCTTGATTTCCCGATCCCGGGCGCCAGTACGGCGGACGACGCCATTCGTCAGGGCGTCGAATTATTCAACGATCTCAAGCATCACGAACGCATCAAAGTCAGCTTCGGCCCCCACGCCCCCTACACCGTGGGCAACGAAAACCTGGAAAAAATCCGGGTGATTACCGAAGAGCTGGATGCTTCGATTCACATGCACGTCCACGAGACCGCCTTCGAAGTGCAGCAGTCGATCGAGCAGCACGGCGAACGCCCGTTGGCACGACTCGGTCGCCTGGGCCTGCTGGGGCCGCGCTTCCAGGCTGTTCACATGACCCAGATCAGCGATGAAGACCTGGTGTTGCTGGTAGAAAGCAACACCAGCGTGATTCATTGCCCGGAGTCGAACCTGAAGCTGGCCAGCGGTTTCTGCCCGGTCGAGCGTTTGTGGCAGGCCGGCGTCAATGTGGCCGTCGGCACCGATGGTGCGGCCAGCAACAATGACCTGGACCTGCTCGGCGAAACCCGCACCGCCGCGCTACTGGCCAAAGCCGTTGCCGGCTCGGCCACCGCGCTCGACGCCCATCGGGCGCTGCGCATGGCCACGCTCAACGGCGCCCGCGCGCTGGGGATCGAGGCTGAAGTCGGCTCACTGGAAGTGGGCAAAGCCGCGGACATCGTGGCGTTCGATCTCTCGGGATTGGCCCAGCAACCGGTCTATGACCCGGTTTCGCAGCTTATATATGCCACCGGCCGGGACTGCGTGAAACACCTTTGGGTCGCCGGCAAACAATTGCTCGACGACCGCCGCCTGACTGGCCTGGACGAAGCACAGCTGTGCGCCACCGCCAAGGCCTGGGGCCAGCGCATCAGCGGCCATACCGAATCGTAAGCCCCCCCGGACTCATCACCGGGGCGACAGGATTTTTCAAGTTTTAGAGGACTTAACCATGAGCAACGTCGACTACGCCGAAATCGCCAAATTCGAAGCCCTGGCCCATCGCTGGTGGGACCGTGAAAGCGAATTCAAACCGCTGCACGACATCAACCCGCTGCGGGTCAACTGGATTGACGAACGCGTCAATCTGGCCGGCAAAAAAGTCCTCGACGTCGGTTGCGGTGGCGGCATCCTCAGCGAAGCCATGGCCCAACGCGGCGCGACCGTCATGGGCATCGACATGGGCGAGGCGCCGCTGGCGGTCGCTCAACTGCATCAGCTGGAATCGGGCGTGAGCGTCGAGTACCGGCAGATCACCGCCGAAGCCCTGGCAGAAGAAATGCCCGAGCAGTTCGACGTCGTCACCTGCCTGGAAATGCTTGAGCACGTGCCAGACCCATCGTCGGTGATCCGCGCCTGCTTCCGCATGGTCAAGCCCGGCGGCCAGGTGTTCTTCTCCACGATCAACCGCAACCCGAAGGCGTACCTGTTCGCCATCGTCGGCGCCGAATACATCATGAAGCTGCTGCCGCGCGGCACCCACGACTTCAAGAAATTCATCCGCCCTTCCGAGCTGGGTGCCTGGAGCCGCATGGCTGGCCTGACCGTCAAGGACATCATTGGCCTGACGTACAACCCGCTGACCAAGCATTACAAACTGGCGTCCGACGTGGACGTCAACTACATGATCCAGACCCTGCGCGAGGAGTAAGCCGATGCGTATCAGAGCAGTCCTTTTTGACATGGACGGCACGCTGCTCGACACCGCGCCGGACTTCATTGCGATTTGTCAGGCAATGCGCGCCGATCGTGGCTTGCCGCCGATGAATGACAAACACATTCGCGACGAGATTTCCGGTGGCGCCAAGGCGATGGTCGCTGTGACCTTCTCCATGGACCCGGAATCGCCGGGTTTCGAGGAATTGCGCCTGGAGTTCCTCGAGCGTTACGTCAAAGGTTGCGCGGTTCATAGCGCGCTGTTCGACGGCATGGGCGAATTGCTGGCCGACATCGAAAAAGCCAACCTGATCTGGGGGGTGGTCACCAACAAACCGCTGCGCTTCGCCGAGCCGATCATGCAGCAACTGGGGCTGGCCGAGCGCTCGGCCCTGTTGATCTGCCCGGATCATGTGAAGAACAGCAAACCCGACCCGGAACCCTTGATTCTGGCGTGCAAGATGCTCGACCTGGACCCTGCCAGCGTGCTGTTTGTGGGCGATGACTTGCGCGACATCGAGTCCGGTCGCGATGCCGGCACCAAGACTGCCGCCGTGACCTATGGCTATATCCATCCGGAGGATAACCCGCGGAATTGGGGCGCGGATGTGGTGGTGGATCATCCACTGGAGTTGCGCAAGGTGCTTGATAGCGCCCTCTGTAGTTGCTGAGTCTGCCGGCCATTCTAGGAGCGAGCTCGCTCGCGAAAAACCCGAGAACGCCGCGGGGTATCAGGCTTGTCGCGTTATCGTTGACGACCATCGCGAGCAAGCTCGCTCCTACAACAGACCGCGTAACGGCTGCCATGTCTGTGTTCTGATTTGTGAGGTTTTTTATGTTTGATTATTCCGCCCGCCCCGAACTGCTCAAGGACCGGGTCATCCTGGTCACCGGCGCTGGCCGGGGCATCGGGGCTGCCGCTGCGAAAACCTATGCCGCTCACGGTGCGACCGTGCTGTTGCTGGGCAAGACCGAAGCCAACCTGACCCAGGTATATGACGAAATCGAAGCGGCTGGCCATCCACAACCGGCCGTGATTCCGTTCAATCTGGAAACCGCCCTGCCTCATCAATACGATGAGCTGGCAGCGATGATCGAAACCGAGTTCGGCCACCTCGACGGCCTGCTGCACAACGCGTCGATCATTGGTCCACGCACGCCGATCGAGCAACTCTCCGGCGAAAACTTCATGCGTGTGATGCACGTCAACGTCAACGCCATGTTCATGCTCACCAGCACCTTGCTGCCATTGCTCAAGCTGTCTCAGGACGCCTCGGTGGTGTTCACGTCCAGCAGCGTCGGCCGCAAGGGTCGTGCGTATTGGGGCGCTTATGGCGTCTCCAAATTCGCCACTGAAGGCTTGATGCAAACCCTGGCCGACGAAGTCGATAACGTGGCTCCGGTACGTTCCAACAGCATCAACCCCGGCGCCACTCGCACCAGCATGCGCGCCCAGGCCTATCCGGGTGAAAACCCGCTGAACAACCCGACGCCCGAGGAGATCATGCCGGTCTATCTCTACCTGATGGGACCGGACAGCACGGGCATCAACGGCCAGGCGTTCAACGCTCAGTAAGCCGCGCGTCGCATTTGTGCCGCGACGAATTCCCGTCGTGGCACTCAAGGAGCGTCGCAACTGCACCTGCTTGATGTCAAACAAATGCCACCAAACACAGCCACCCCTTTCAAAAAAATCCTCAAAATATTGATTTATAACGCTTTTTAATCAACTGAACCGAATGGCACGACTTTCGCTCTAAATACGCTCAGACACGCTGCGTGAAAGCAGGTGGGGCAGCGCTAGAGTCGAGAGGTTACTAATCTCCGGCAAAGCGGATTAGACTTGTGCGAAATGTCCTACGGGACTGACGGACCAGTACGACGCGCAGCCCCAAAGCCGCTCTCGCCCAGCTTGTAAGACAGCCTTACTGCTCAGGGGCGCATGCCATATGAAATCACCTTCCCAGACCAACGCAATTGACTTCGATAGCGCCAAATTGCAACGCCTGGGCTTTGGTCAGCAGCCGCCCCCTCTGGAGAGGCCGGTCAGCCTTGCGCAATTGCGCCAACAACTGAGCCTGCAACTGCAAACCAGCCTTGAGCCACAGCGCATTCTCGGGCTGTTCTACCGTGAAATTCAGAAATTAATACCGCTGGACGCCTTGAGCTATGAGCACAAGTCCAGTGACTTACGCCTGGAGTTCGGCCTGCGTGGCCATCACTCGATCAGTTACAGCCTCAGCCATGAAGGCGAACACCTGGGTGAACTGGTGTTCCGCCGCAATCAACGCTTCAGCGATCAGGAACAGGGTAACCTCGAGTCTTCGCTGTCCGCGTTACTCTTTCCGATGCGCAATGCCCTGCTATACCGTGCCGCCACCCAAAGTGCGTTGCGCGATCCGCTCACCGGCACCGGCAATCGTATCGCCATGGAACAGACGCTAGACCGGGAAGTCGAGATGTCGCGGCGCCACCTGCAGCCTCTGTCGCTGTTGATGCTGGACATCGATCACTTCAAACACATCAACGACACCTACGGCCACAGTGTCGGCGATGACGTGCTCAAAGCTGTCGCCGCCTCGATCAAAGGGCAGTTGCGCAACGTGGACATGGTGTTCCGGTTTGGTGGCGAAGAGTTCCTGATCCTGCTGTCCAACACCAGCCGGGAAGCCGCCGCCATGGTTGGCGAACGCGTGCGGTTTGCAGCGCAGGCCCATGACTATTTGGTCGATGGCAACAACATCGAGCTGACAGTCAGTCTTGGCTGCTCGACCTTGTTGCCCGGCGAGTCTGTCGAAAGCCTGTTGCGACGCGCCGACAGCGCCCTGTATGTGGCCAAGCGCGAGGGACGTAACCGGTTAACGATGGCAGGTTGAACCCCATTGTTGTAGGTGTAGGAGCGAGCTTGCTCGCGATGGACTCAAGAGCGCCGCGTTTAGCCAGTACACACGCGTTATCGTTAACGACCATCGCGAGCAAGCTCGCTCCTACAGGTTGGGGTCAGCGAACTGTACCGCGCAACTCCCCAACCATACCTTGCAATCTGCCCGGCTCTGCCGCCTCGACGGCCACTGCAGGTCCCGCCACCAGCGTCACCCGAGACCATAGGCGACGGAACAATCCCTTGCCCGGATCACGGCTGAAAAAACTCCCCCACAACCCCTGCAATGCCAACGGAATCACCGGCACTGGCGTCTCTTCGAGAATCCGCGTCAGCCCGCCCTTGAACTCGTTGATCTCGCCATCGGCGGTCAACTTGCCTTCAGGGAAGATGCACACCAGCTCACCCTCCTTCAGATACCGGGCAATCCGGGTGAAGGCCTTTTCGTAAATCTGAATATCTTCCTGACGCCCCGCGATCGGAATCGTCCCGGCTGTGCGAAAGATGAAGTTCAGCACGGGCAGGTTGTAGATTTTGTAGTACATCACAAAGCGAATCGGCCGACGCACCGCACCGCCAATCAGCAACGCATCAACAAACGACACATGGTTGCAGACCAGCAACGCCGCGCCTTCATCGGGAATCAGCTCCAGGTTGCGATGCTGCACACGGTACATGGAATGGCTGAGCAGCCAGATCATGAAGCGCATGCTGAACTCGGGGACAATTTTAAAGATGTAGGCGTTAACACCGATGTTCAACAGCGAAACCACCAGGAACAACTGCGGGATCGACAGTTTGACGATGCTCAGCAAAACGATGGAAACAATCGCCGACACCACCATGAACAACGCATTAAGAATGTTGTTGGCGGCGATCACCCGCGCCCGCTCCTTCTCCGGAGTACGCGACTGGATCAGTGCGTACAGCGGCACAATGTAGAAGCCACCGAAAATCCCCAACCCAAGCACGTCCATCAACACCAGCCAGGCGTGGCCAAAACCGAGAACGGCCACCCAGCCATGACCCTCGACGCTGTCCGGAATTCCGCCGGAATGCCACCACAACAGCAAACCAAACACCGTCAGACCGAAAGAACCGAACGGCACCAGACCGATCTCGACTTTGCGCCCGGAGAGTTTCTCGCAGAGCATCGAACCGAGGGCGATACCGACCGAGAACACGGTCAGAATCAGCGTCACCACGGTTTCGTCACCGTGCATCCACTCCTTGGCATACGCCGGGATCTGCGTCAGATAAATCGCCCCGACAAACCAGAACCACGAGTTGCCGACAATCGAGCGCGACACGGCCGGAGTCTGGCCCAGGCCCAGTTTCAACGTGGCCCAGGACTGGCTGAAAATATTCCAGTTCAGGCGCATTTCCGGCGATGCCGCTGCGGCGCGAGGAATGCTGCGACTGGCCAGATAGCCAAGCACCGCGACACCAATGATGGCTGTGGAGACGATGGGCGCGTAATGAGCGGACGACATCATGATCCCGGCGCCGATGGTCCCGGCGAGAATCGCCAGGAAGGTGCCCATTTCCACCAGCCCATTGCCGCCCACCAGCTCGTCTTCATGCAGGGCCTGGGGCAGGATTGAGTATTTCACCGGCCCGAACAGCGCCGAGTGCGTGCCCATGGCGAACAACGCCACCAGCATCAGCGACAGGTGATCGAACAGGAAACCGACCGCGCCCACCGCCATGATGGCGATCTCCCCGAGCTTGATCAGACGGATCAGCGCGTCCTTGGCGAACTTCTCGCCGAACTGCCCGGCCAGTGCCGAGAACAGAAAGAACGGCAGGATAAACAGCAGCGCACACAGGTTGACCCAAATAGAGCGGTCACCCTCGATAGTCAATTTGTACAGAATGGCGAGGATCAACGACTGCTTGAAAATGTTGTCGTTGAACGCCCCAAGAGACTGTGTAACGAAAAACGGCAAGAAGCGCCGGGTGCGAAGCAAGGTGAACTGTGAGGGGTGACTCATCTTCCGTGTGTCCCTGATTGGCATAGAGTGGCGTGGATTCTGTTATTGGAATGTAGAACGTCGATCCAGGCCACACATTACCTAATCTTTGCGGGTTATTTCTTTAATCCTGCAATGCACGGTGAGACAAACAATTCGCCCCTCCATGCGCCTTGCACGGTACGTCTAGCGACGATCAGCCACATCACTGCCAGCAACGCCACGAGCACGCAGCCAAAGGCACTGAAAAAGGTGAGGTTCAAGGTGCTGGCCAGTTTCAACGTCGCCAAAGAATAGACCCCCAGCGGAAAGGTGAAGCCCCACCAGCCGAGGTTGAACGGGATGCCGGAGCGCAGGTATCGCACCGTGATCAGCACCGCCACCAGCATCCACCACAAACCAAAACCCCACAGGGTAATACCCGCCACCAGCCCCAGTCCGGCGGCGATTTCACCGATGCCCGGAAGGCCGTTGGCGGCAAAGATGGCCGGCGCGTCGGCACCCAGCAGCAACATACCGAGCGCCCCGGTGCCAATCGGACCGAGCGCCAGCCAACTCGACGCCGCCATGTTTTCGTGAGGCAATTTATGCAGCGCCATGCGCAGCAACAGGATGGTCAGAATGCTGAACGCTACCGGCAGGGAAAAGGCCCACAGCACGTAGCTGGTCACCAGTACAACAAGTTGCGAATGGGCATCGACCAGATGCGGCGCCAACAGACCACCGCTTGCAGCCGCCACTTCCGCTGCCACCACCGGCAACAGCCAAACGGCGGTCATCTGGTCGATGCTGTGTTCCTGACGGGTAAACATCAGGTAGGGAATCAGAACACCGCAGGCCAGCGACATCGCCACATCCAGCCACCACAACACCTCGGCGACATGAATCACGCCGTCGCCCCAGCGCGGCAGACCGAACACCAGGAAGCCGTTGATGATCGTCGCCAGGCCCATGGGGATGGTGCCGAAAAACATCGACACCGTGGAGTGGCCGAAGATCCGCCGTGCCTCGTCGAAAAACAGCGTCCAACGTGCGGCGTAGACCGCCGTGAACGAAACGAACAGAACGATATTGAACAGCCATAGGGCTTCGGCAACCAACCGCAAGCCGGGTATCGCGACGGGCAATTGCGCCAGCGCCAACGCCAACACGCCAGTGCCCATGGTGGCCGCAAACCAGTTGGGGGTGAACTGGCGAATGACTTCGCGCGGGTGCTGCAAGTGACTGAACGGTTTGATACCGGGCTTGGCGCTATTGAGGCATGTCATGGCGATCTCCTGTCCCCTGGTGGGGTGGAGCTCATGGTAGATCCAAATAGAATATCGATATAACGGGTAATATCTCTAACTGTTATCTGTTTTGTAGATAATAAAAGAAGCGTCGACTGTAACGACGCCTTCGCGAGCAGGCTCGCGCCCACAGGTGATCGCATTCCATTGTGGGAGCGAGCCTGCTCGCGAAAGACGTTAACGATAACGCGTTCGTCCTGAATGAACGCGTTGCTTTCAAGTCCTTCGCGAGCAAGCTCGCTCCTACAGGTGATCGCGGCCCAATGTGGGAGCGAGCCTGCTCGCGAAATACGTTAACGATAACGCGTTCGTCCTGAATGAACGCGTTGCTTTCAAGTCCTTCGCGAGCAAGCTCGCTCCTACAGGTGATCGCGTTCCTGTGTGGGAGCGAGCTTGCTCGCGAAGGGGCCAGTAAACTCACCCCACAGACACCCGATGCACACCCTGCGACACCCCGCCGCCCCGCGACCTTGGTCGACACTGACGAACCCCTGCCATCGTGCGAGACTGTCTGACCGGGCGGGAGTCCCGGGTGCCTTTTGTCTGGAGTTCTCATGTCGCTGTCCAGCGGGCTGATCGCAGCCGTCGCCCTTGCCTATATGGCCATCATGTTCGCCATCGCCTTCTACGGCGATCGTCGCAGCGCGCCGTTGCCGCCGCGGGTGCGTGCCTGGGTGTACAGCCTGTCACTGGCGGTCTACTGCACCAGTTGGACGTTTTTTGGCGCGGTGGGCCAGGCGGCCGAACAACTCTGGTCATTCCTGCCGATTTACCTCGGGCCGATCTTGCTGCTGGTCTGTGCGCCGTGGGTTTTGCAAAAAATGGTGATGATCAGCAAGCAGGAGAACATCACCTCCATTGCCGACTTCATCGCCGCGCGCTACGGCAAATCACAATCGCTGGCGGTGGTGGTGGCGCTGATCTGCCTGGTCGGCGTGTTGCCCTACATCGCGTTGCAACTCAAAGGCATCGTGCTCGGGGTGAACCTGTTGATCGGCGCCGGCGCCGATGCCATGGGGGTTCGCGCGCAGGACACCGCGCTGATCGTGTCACTGGTGTTGGCGTTGTTCACCATCGTCTTCGGCACTCGCAACCTCGACGCCACGGAACACCACCGCGGCATGGTGCTGGCGATTGCGTTCGAATCGCTGGTCAAGCTGTTCGCCTTTCTGGCGGTCGGCGCGTTCGTGACCTACGGCCTGTATGACGGTTTCGACGACCTGTTCGACCAGGCCATGCTCGCCCCTCGCCTGGAAGCGTACTGGAAGGAAACCGTCAACTGGCCGTCGATGGTGGTGCAGACCGGCGTGGCGATGATGGCAATCATCTGCCTGCCCCGGCAGTTCCATGTAACGGTGGTGGAGAATATCGACCCCCAGGATCTGCGTCTGGCCAAGTGGGTGTTCCCGGCCTACCTCGCGTTGGCTGCATTGTTTGTAGTACCCATCGCGCTTGCGGGTCAGATGATGCTGCCGAGCTCGGTGCTGCCGGATTCTTTCGTCATCAGCCTGCCACTGGCTCAGGCGCACCCTGCCTTGGCGTTGCTGGCATTTATCGGCGGTGCCTCGGCGGCGACCGGCATGGTGATCGTGGCCAGCGTGGCGCTGTCGACCATGGTCTCTAACGACATGCTGTTGCCGTGGTTGCTGCGCCGCAACAACGCCGAGCGTCCATTTGAAGTGTTCCGCCAGTGGATGCTCTCGGTGCGCCGCGTCAGCATCGTGGTGATTCTGCTGCTGGCCTACGTCAGCTATCGCCTGCTGGGGTCGACCGCGAGCCTGGCCACCATCGGCCAGATCGCCTTCGCCGCCGTGACTCAACTCGCGCCGGCCATGCTCGGCGCGCTGTACTGGAAACAGGCCAATCGCCGCGGTGTCTTCGCCGGCCTCGCCGCCGGGACATTCCTCTGGTTCTACACCCTGATCCTGCCAATTGCCGCCCGTAGCCTGGGTTGGTCGCTGAGCAGTTTCCCTGGCTTGGCCTGGCTGCATGGCAACCCGCTGAACCTGCCCCTCACCCCGCTGACCCAAGGCGTGGTGTTGTCGCTGGCGGCTAACTTCACCCTGTTCGCCTGGGTGTCGGTGCTGTCACGCACACGGGTGTCGGAACACTGGCAGGCCGGTCGTTTCATTGGTCAGGAAATCAGCGCCCGTCCCAGCGCGCGCTCGATGCTGTCCGTACAAATCGACGATTTGCTGCAACTGGCCGCCCGCTTCGTCGGTGAAGAACGCGCCCGTCAGAGTTTCATCCGTTTCGCCTACCGTCAGGGCAAAGGCTTCAACCCGAACCAGAATGCCGACGGCGAATGGATCGCCCACACCGAACGCTTGCTGGCCGGTGTGCTTGGCGCGTCTTCGACCCGGGCCGTGGTAAAAGCCGCCATCGAAGGTCGGGAGATGCAACTGGAAGATGTCGTGCGTATCGCCGACGAAGCCTCGGAAGTGCTGCAATTCAACCGCGCCTTGCTGCAAGGGGCGATCGAGAACATCACCCAGGGCATCAGCGTGGTCGACCAGTCGCTGAAACTGGTGGCCTGGAACCGCCGTTACCTGGAGCTGTTCAATTACCCGGATGGTTTGATCAGCGTCGGCCGACCGATTGCCGACATCATTCGCTACAACGCCGAACGCGGCTTGTGCGGTCCCGGGGAAGCCGAAGTGCACGTCGCCCGCCGTTTGCACTGGATGCGCCAGGGCCGCGCCCACACGTCCGAGCGCCTGTTCCCCAATGGGCGGGTGATCGAACTGATCGGCAATCCGATGCCGGGCGGCGGGTTCGTCATGAGCTTCACTGACATCACCGCGTTCCGTGAAGCCGAGCAAGCGCTGACCGAAGCCAACGAAGGCCTGGAACAGCGCGTCACCGAGCGAACCCACGAACTCTCGCAACTCAACGTCGCCCTGACCGAAGCCAAGGGCACTGCCGAATCGGCGAACCAGTCGAAAACCCGTTTCCTGGCCGCTGTCAGCCATGACTTGATGCAACCGCTGAACGCTGCGCGGTTGTTCTCCGCAGCCTTGTCCCATCAAGACGACGGCTTGTCCAGCGAGGCGCAAAAACTGGTCCACCACCTGGACTCCTCACTGCGCTCGGCCGAGGATCTGATCAGCGACCTGCTGGACATTTCCCGCCTGGAGAACGGCAAGATCAACCCCGATTCCAAACCGTTCGTGCTCAATGAGTTGTTCGACATTCTGGGTGCCGAATTCAAGGCACTGGCCCGAGACCAGGGACTGAAATTCCGTGTGCGGGGCAGCACGTTGCGGGTCGACAGTGACATCAAGCTGCTGCGCCGGATCTTGCAGAACTTCCTGACCAACGCCTTCCGTTACGCCAAAGGGCCGGTGTTGTTGGGGGTTCGGCGGCGCAAGGGCGAGCTGTGCCTGGAGGTCTGGGACCGTGGACCGGGCATTCCGGAAGATAAACAGCAGGTGATTTTCGAGGAATTCAAACGCCTCGACAGCCACCAGACCCGAGCCGAGAAAGGGCTGGGGTTGGGCTTGGCGATTGCTGATGGCCTGTGTCGCGTCCTCGGTCACTCATTGCAGGTTCGCTCCTGGCCGGGGCGCGGCAGCGTGTTCAGCGTCAGCGTGCCGTTGGCCCGGGCGCAAACCGCGATGCCGGCCAAGGTCGCGGAACTCAACGGCAAACTGCTGAGCGGCGCGCAGGTGCTGTGTATCGACAACGAAGACAGCATCCTGATCGGCATGAACAGCCTGCTCACCCGTTGGGGCTGCCAGGTCTGGACGGCGCGCAATCGCGATGAATGTGCCGCGCTGCTGAGCGATGGGGTCCGTCCGCAATTGGCGCTGGTGGATTACCACCTCGACCATGGCGAGACGGGAACTGAACTGATGGCGTGGTTGCGCACGCGCTTGGGTGAGCCGGTGCCGGGGGTGGTGATCAGCGCCGACGGACGACCGGAGACAGTGGCCCAGGTGCATGCAGCGGGACTGGATTATCTGGCTAAACCAGTGAAACCGGCGGCGTTGCGAGCGTTGTTGAGTCGGCATTTGCCGTTGTAGGCGCTAAAAGATCGCAGCCTGCGGCAGCTCCTACCTTGACCGTGTGCAAACCCGATCCTGTAGGAGCGAGCTTGCTCGCGAAGGACTTGAGAACAACGCGTTTATTCCGGAAGAACGCGTTATCGTTAACGCCCTTCGCGAGCAAGCTCGCTCCTACAAGATCGGTTTGCACCTGGCGAAGCCTGCGATCTTTTGATCTTTATTCCGGCAATTCCACCAGCCCATCGACATCGGTCATTGCCCGCTCCAGCAGATCCGCCGGCAAACTCTTGCTCGCCCGCGCGCCGAGTAACTTTAGTTGCTCACTGCGGCTGACCAGGTTGCCACGCCCTTCTGTCAGCTTGTTGCGCGCCGAGCTGTAGGCCTTGTCCAGTTGCTGCAAGCGATTGCCAACTTCATCCAGGTCCTGAATGAACAACACGAATTTGTCGTACAGCCACCCGGCGCGCTCGGCGATTTCCCGGGCGTTCTGGCTCTGCCGTTCTTGTTTCCACAGGCTGTCGATGACCCGAAGTGTGGCCAGCAACGTGGTCGGGCTGACGATCACGATGTTGCGGTCGAAAGCCTCCTGGAACAGCGTCGGCTCAGCCTGCAACGCGGCGGAAAACGCCGCTTCGATCGGTACGAAAAGCAAGACGAAATCCAGGCTGTGCAAGCCGTCGAGACGTTTGTAATCCTTGCCGGACAAGCCTTTTACATGATTGCGCAGTGACAGCACGTGCTGCTTGATGGCGATTTGGCCGATGGCATCGTCTTCCGCCGCCACGTATTGCTGATAGGCCGTGAGGCTGACCTTGGAATCGACCACGACCTGCTTGTCGCCCGGCAGATAAATGATCACGTCCGGCTGAAACCGTTCACCGTCAGGGCCCTTCAGATTGACCTGGGTCTGGTACTCGCGGCCCTTCTCCAGCCCGGCGTGCTCAAGCACTCGCTCTAGAATCAGCTCGCCCCAGTTGCCTTGGGTTTTCTGACCTTTCAGGGCGCGGGTCAAGTTGGTGGCTTCGTCGCTCAGGCGCAGGTTGAGCTGTTGCAGGCGCTCCAGTTCCTTGGCCAGGGAAAAACGCTCACGGGCTTCAGCCTGATAACTTTCTTCGACGCGCTTTTCGAAAGACTGGATGCGCTCCTTCAATGGATCGAGCAATTGCCCCAGCCGCTGCTGGCTGGTTTCGGCAAAGCGCTGCTCACGCTCGTCGAAGATTTTCCCGGCAAGCTCGGAAAACTGCGCGCGCAACTCGTCTCGCGAGCCTTGCAGGTCGTTGAGACGCTGCTGATGGCTTTCCTGCTGCTCGCGCAACTCGGCATTGAGCGAGGCGGCCTGAGCGTCCAGACGGCGCAACTCGGCGTCTTTACCGGCGCGCTCGAGGTTCCAGGCGTGGGCAGCGTCGCGGGCATCATCGCGTTCGATTTGCAGCAGCTCGACTTCACGGCGCGCGGCGGCCAGGTCAGCCTGTTTAGCGGCGTTGGCCTGACCCAGATCGGCGATTTCGTCGCGACACGTTTCGAGTTGAGCGTTCAAGCCGTCCTGCGCCAGATGGGCCATGGCCAGACGCTCTTCCAGCAGCGCTACCGCTGACTGCGTGGTGCTTGCACGGCGCTGAAGTTGCCAGGCCAGTACCAGTAACGGCAGTGCAGCGCCCGCCAGACCGAGCAAAATGCTGGTCAAGTCCATAGCCATAGCGACTCCTGCCGATGAGATAAAGCTTGAAGGTTAACCAAGGCGTCAGGTCTTGGACAGCTCAGTCTTCGATCAGGCCTAGTTCCTGCTGGGCGCGCCGATCCCCTGCCCGCGCGGCCTGACGCAAAAGATCCTGACCAATCCGGCGGTCCCGGGCATTGCCGCATTCACGGCACATCAACTGGCCCAGGCGACTTTGCGCAGCCACAACCCCTTCGCGAGCCGGGTGCTTGAGCAAACGTCCGGCGAAATGCTTTACGTTGGGGTTATCACCCAGTCGCGGGCTATCCAGAAGCCACTCGGCCACACGCATCGAAAAGCGCTTGGGTGGGATAACACCGGGGGGTGTAGCGGTTGCGGAGATTGATACTGAGCGAAACTTCATAAAGCTCTGTGGGGCAGATCGGAAGGCGCGCCACTCTACTCTTTTTTTCTTACAGGTAAAGGTCTAAAAAACCCTGCACGCCCGTCCTAGAGCAAGCGCTCGGGACAATCCACAGAAGCTGTGGATAACTCAGTGGACAACCGCCCTTGAACTCTCGCAAAGCCCTATGGAATGGGGCTCGCAGTCAAACTGACGATTTTTTCACCAGTAAAAAAAAGCGATGTTTTTCATTGACTTAAATTTTGGTTACAGGCACCCACTGCAGTTGAAGGGAAGATGACAGCGCGGTGACAGGCTGCGCGCCTAATGTGCACAAGTCCCTTCGAGGCGGTTATATCGATGCACTTTTTCGGCGCATTTTGCCGCCAACCCTCTGGATATACCTTGGCAAACCCGTGATTCAGGCGGGTCTTGGCAGGACAAAGGTCGACGACCAGCCGTCGGATTTTGTGCTATTACAGGGCGGGTTAAACAAATTCAGCTGCACCGCATACTTCGTAGCAGCTGGCGAAGCCTGCGTTCGGCTGCGCAGCAGTCGTAAAGTCAAGCAATGCGGTGCGTCAGGTCTACCGTGCACTCCGGGTTTACGACTGCTGCGCAGCCGAACGCAGGCTTCGCCAGCTGCTACGGATTGCGTTATCGCTTGGCTGCACTTCAGGGATCTTTTTTTGCTGACACACTTCCCTTTTGCAATTCAATCCGTTAGTATCCGCGGCGTTAGTACCAAGCTGAAAGTCAATTCTGGTCGAACAAATCCCCCCGGACAGCCTTCCCAAAAGAAGCCTCAACCGAAAAAGCGGGATCGACCACCTCGATGGTTTCCAGGTAAACCTTGCACCAACACAGCCTTTGAATCGAAAGCAAAGGGTGTTGCCAAGCTCACTTACTCTGACCGAACCAACCTGCAAATTGATCAGGATCTTCACCCCGGGCCCAGAACCTTTGCCCTTGATGTGTTGCCTGCCCTCCTAAGTACCTACCTGCCAGCCCAAGCGCGCCAAACTCATTAGCGCTTCAAACTGGCTGCTTTGTTCCAGTCGGGTTCTTCGTTCGACCAATGGTGGTCGTCGTCACTGGAACGTTTTAACTTTGCACGGTTCTTATCCGTGTCGCTTGCAGGAACACCCAATTATGTCTACTCAAATCCATACCCAGGATGCCATTCGCACCCTAACCAACGCTTTTGCACCAATGAACTGCCTGATCATGGCCGCTCGCAAAGGCTGCTTCAGCTTCACTCTGGTCAACGAACACGGCATCGCTCGTCACAGCGAACGCCTGTACCCCGATCAGTACTCCAGCGCCGAACCGCTGCAGGCTGTGATCGAGCGTACCCGTCAGGCACTGGTTGCCTGATACGCCACGAAGACTGAAAAACCCAAAAGCCCTGCTCAAAAAGCGGGGCTTTTTATTGCCCGAAGTTTCTCTTTTGCCCGACAAAGCCTAAGCACCAACCGATATAAGGGTTATAACTCGAAGCCGGAAATATTTTAAAAACAGACCTTTATAGCGCGAATATGACACTACACTTCAACTCAAGCGGCTCGTTCCGCTTTCGGCGAACCTGAACCGATCCACTGCTGCCAAGGCCCTTCAGGTGTCGCCGCCCATTTGATGTATCGAGGGTTTTATGGGTATCGCTGCCAGCGAACTGTGCCGCTATGTGATCCGTCCGACATTGATCTATCTGGGACGCCATAGCGCAACTGCCGAATCCCTGCTGCTGGGCATTGCCGCCAGCCAGTCTGCCCTTGGTACCGCCCTGCATGACCGCCGTGGACACGGCCTGTACCGAATCGCCGAAATCCGCCACCAGGCACTCTGGGACCACTACCTGGCACTTGACCCGGAACGCGCAAGCCTGGTTCGCGGCCTGGCCAGCCAGCATGCCTTCCTGATAGGGCCGCACCTCGAATTGACCGTCAACCTGCGTTACGCCACCGCCATCGCCTGGCTGCTGGTAGAAGAACAGAACACCCCGCTCCCCGAAGCAGACGACCTGCTGGGAATGGCCCGAATCTGGCGCCAGACCTTCCAGCCCCAAGGACGCCTGAGAGACTTCACTTACGCTTGGCAAACCTGTGTTTCATCGATGAATCAGGTTGCCTGCTGATCGGCCATTTCCACAAGATCGCATAACAGGTCGCGAATCTGGTCTGATTGTCCTACAAAACCGCTCTAAATCAAGTAATACAGCCTATGGCGCTGGGACGAAAATGTTGGTAATTTTCGCCCCGGTGATCATCAGGAGTTCTAATAATGAAAAAAGTAATGCTCAAAACCACCATTAGCCTCGCCGTTGCCTTGGCATCCACCCAGATCTTCGCAAGTGGCTTCGCCCTCAACGAACAAAGCATCAGCGGAATGGGGACTGGTTTTGCGGGGCGCTCTTCATCTGCCGATGATGCAAGTACAGTTTCTGGCAACCCTGCCGGTATGGCCCGCCTCAAAGGCCAGCAAATCACTGGCGGTATCGCATCGATCGACGCCTCGACCGATATCAGCGATACCAGCGGCCGTTCAAGCGGAACCAACAAAGGCGATATGGTTCCGTTCACTACAGTACCGATGGGTTTCTATACAAATAAACTCAACGATGAATGGGCTGTTGGTTTTGGTGTCTACGCTCCGTTCGGGCTGATCACCAACTACGAAAACGGCTTTCAGGGCCGCGCTTTCGGCAGCAAGAGCGAAGTCAAAGTCGTCACTCTGCAGCCAACCGTCAGCTACGCTTTCAACGATAAAGTTTCGATCGGTTTTGGCCCTACCATCAACCGGATTTCCGGCACCCTGGAATCGGACATTGCTCTCCCTATCCCCCGGACTGGCGACAACAATGTGGAGGTCAAGGGCGACGATACGGCCTTGGGCTTTAACGCCGGCGTCCTGGTGCAAGCCACCGACACCACTCGCGTGGGCCTGACCTATCACTCGAAAGTGAATTACAAGCTCGACGGCCACACCGATGTGACTGCCGGCGCTGGCGTGCCACCTCAGCTGCTCAAATCCAACCGTTACGATGCCTCGCTGAAGATCGAAACACCTGAGTCCTATGACCTTTCCGTGACTCAAGAGATGAATGAAGCCTGGAAGCTCTATGCCGGTGCTACCTGGACTCGCTGGAGCCGCCTGAAAGACATCACGGTCAACAACGAAGGCGTAACGGCACAAAGCGGTGGTGCCCTCGCCCCACAAATCGTTGGTAACATCACGGAAGAACAGAACTGGCATGACACCTGGGCCTACGCCGTGGGTACTTCCTACCAGTTGAACAAGCAGTGGGTACTGCGTACAGGTCTCTCCTTTGACCAGTCGCCCACCAACAACACTGATCGTTCACCACGCATTCCTACCGGCGACCGGACCATCTTCAGTGTCGGTGCGGGCTTCAGCCCAACCGACGACTGGACCATTGATGTGGCTTACTCTTACCTCAAGGAAGAATCTGTCACTGTCAACGACTCTAACGCTTTGGGTCAGTCCTACAACGCCAAGTACGAAAACAGTGCGAACGGTTTCGGTGTTGGCGCGACCTACCGCTTCTGATGATTCACGGCGAACCTGAACCCCTCGCCGCCTGAATTGAAAAAGCCCCGCTCTCTTGTACAGAGGCGGGGCTTTTTAGTGGGCGTCGTTATTCGTCCTTACATCCCGCTAGCAAACACCCATGCCCAGTTGCATCAATGCCAGCCCGCCCTGATGCCACCCCCACCACGCAAGGGCCAGCAGCAAGGCGCAGACGGCGATTACAGCGAGTCGCGGCCAGAGACTGTTCATGCCACACTCATTCGGGTTTGCAGACGCGCCACCGGCCGCTCACGCACCGGCCAGTTCAGGCCAGCGGCCACCAGGCTCAAGAGAATCGCCACCTGCCAGATCAAGTCGTAACTTCCGGTTCGGTCATACACCACCCCGCCCAGCCACCCGCCAAGGAACGATCCAATTTGGTGGAACAGGAAAACAATCCCACCGAGCATGGACAGATTTCGCACACCGAACAACGTCGCCACAGTGCCGTTGGTCAAGGGCACCGTCGAAAGCCACAAGAAGCCCATCGCCATGCCAAACAGGTACGCGGTGGTGGTCGTGACCGGCGCCCACAGGAATAACCCGATCACCACCGCCCGCAGCACATACAGGCCGGTGAGCAAACGCGGCTTGGACATCCGCCCGCCGAGCCAGCCAGCCGTGTAAGTACCGAAGACATTAAACAGCCCGATCAGCGCCAGCACCGTGGTGCCCACGGAGGCCGGAAGATGCTGATCCACCAGATACGCCGGCAAATGCACGCCAATGAATACCACCTGGAAACCGCAGACAAAAAAGCCGAACGCCAGCAGCCAGAAACCCGAATGCGAGCACGCCTCGCGCAGGGCTTCGGACAAGGTTTGTTCGTGGCCCAGCAGCGGCAATGGCGTGTCCTTGAGCATGCTCACCAGCGGCACGATCAAGGCCACCAACAGGCCCAGCACCAGCAATGCCGCAGACCAGCCGAGCCAGCCGATCAGCCCCAGCGTCCCCGGCAACATGGCGAACTGGCCGAAAGAGCCGGCGGCACTGGCGATGCCCATACCCATGCTACGTTTCTCCGGCGGTACCGCGCGTCCGACCACGCCAAGAATCACCGAAAACGAGGTGCCCGACAGGCCGATACCGATCAACAGACCCGCACTCAGGGACAAAGTCACCGCCGAGTCGGACAGGCCCATGAACACCAGGCCCAACGCATAAAACACACCGCCAACCAGCACGACTTTCGCGGCGCCGAAACGGTCGGCCAACGCGCCGGTGAATGGCTGCGCCAAGCCCCAGATCAGGTTTTGCAGGGCGATGGCAAAAGCAAACGTCTCACGCCCCCAGCCAAACTCCGCACTCATCGGCGCCAGAAACAACCCGAAGCCGTGTCGCACACCCAGCGACAACGCGAGAATCAGCGCACTCCCCAACAAAACCCAACCGCACGTACGCCACATCGATGCCATTGTTATTCTCCGGTAGCGGGTATATACCCGCTTAAGATCGTACAAACTGGCCTCAAGCCAGTTCGTCCAGCAGTTTCAGCAAGGTTTCACGCTTCTCGGCGCCCAGGCGATCAATCAATCGCTGCTGCGCCGCTTCCCACGCAGGCAACGCGGCTGCCAGCCGTTCAACACCGGCCTCGGTGAGCTTCACAATGCGGTTGCGCATGTCCTCGCCTTCGACCAGCGTGAGCAACCCTTCGCCTTCCAGTACGCGCAAATTGCGCCCGAGGGTGCTGCGATCCAGCCCCATGGCTTCGGCCAGGGTGGAAATACTCGGTTGGTCGAGACGCTGCAGATTGCACAACAGAGAATACTGGGCAACGTTGATTCCGAAGCCGTCGAGAGCGCCGTCGTAATGCCTGCTGACGCCACGGGCAGCGCGGCGCAGGTTGATGCATAAACATTGAGAGTCGAGCATGGTGCGTGTATATACCCGGGAGTGTGTTAAATCAAGTTACAGATGGGGTTGTCCAGAGTATTGAAGTGTCTGGCAGACCGCTTTCGCGAGCAAGCCCGCTCCCACATTGAAATGCATTCCAATGTGGGAGCGGGCTTGCTCGCGAAGGGGCCAGAACATACACCACAACGCGATCAGACCAACGCCAAGCCGACCACCACCGCCATTTCCAGCAACTCCAGCATCGCCCCCGCCGTGTCGCCCGTCGCGCCACCCAATCGCCGCAGCATCACGTGCCGCAGCCAGACAAACACCACCGCCGACAACGCAAGCGCCCACGCAGCGCTGAAGCCCGCAATAAGAACACAGGCTACCGCGCTGACCGCCAGCACCTGCTTGCCAGCCGAACGCGGAAGATGATCCGCCAGCGCCTGCCCCAAACCACCCGCACGCACATAAGGCGTGGTCAGAAACAATCCCAGCAAAGCGCTGCGGCCAATCAACGGAACGATGATCAGCACGGTGGCATGCTGCTGCTCGATCAACGCCAGCAACGCGGCGAATTTGAGCAACAACACCAGCACCAGCGTCACGACCGCGATCGGCCCGCTGCGCGGGTCTTTCATGATCGTCAGCGTGCGCTCACGGTCGCCGAACCCACCGAGCCACGCATCGGCACTGTCGGCCAGGCCGTCCAGGTGCAGCGCACCGCTGAGCAACACCCACACCGTCAGCAGCAACGCGGCGTGGAGCAATAACGGCGCGCCCTGCAAAACCCAGTTCAGCGCCCACAAGATCACGCCAAACAGCAGACCGACCAGCGGATAGAACAGCAGCGACCGCCCCATCGCCTGCGGTGTCGGCATGCCCTGCAGGCGAATCGGCAGGCTGCTCAAGAATTGCAGGGCGATCCAGAATGGCAACATGATCAGAGCGCTTCCTTGAGCTGGCCAGCCGACTCGACCAACAGCGAGAACAACGCACCATGACCGACTTCAACGTTGAGCAACTGCTCACGGGGCAGTCCCCGAGCCCGCGCCAGCAACAAACGCATGACGCCGCCGTGACTGATCAGCAACACACGCTCGCCGGCACAGGTCGCGTGCAACCGATCAATCGCCGCCGACACTCGCGTTGAAAAATCCGCGACGGGCTCACCCTGAGGTGGGGTGAACGAATAGGGGTCGGCCCAGAACAACCCCAACGCCTCGGCATCGGTTTCCATCAGCGCTGCAGCACTCTGCCCTTCCCATGCACCGAAGTGCAGTTCTTGCAGGTCTTTCTCCAGCTGCACCGGCAAACCCAGTTGCGCCCCGAGTTCTTCGGCGAACCGCGCACAACGCTGCAACGGCGAGCTGACCAGGCGATCCCAAGGTCCCTGCTCAACCACTGCCGCGCGCATCTGCGCCCAGCCCTTGTCGGTCAACGCGTCGTCGAGGCTGCCGCGCAAGCCGCCGCCGAGTTCGGTTTCGCCATGGCGCAACAGATCGAGGCGCAAGGTCATGCCGGGCGATCCGCCACCGCGGCTTCGGCGAAGGTCGCCATTTGCCCGTGCAGGTCGCAGGCCAGACGCAGCAGCGGCACGGCCAATGCAGCGCCGCTGCCCTCGCCCAAACGCAGGCCGAGGTCCAGCAAGGGTTCGGCGTTCAGGGTTTCCAGCACATGGCGATGACCCGGCTCGGCGCCGCGATGACCGAACAACAGCCACTGACGGCACGCAGGATTCAATCGCACCGCCACCAACGCGGCGACGCTGCAAATAAACCCGTCTACCAACACCGCAACGCCTTCCTGAGCGCAGGCCAGGTACGCACCGACCAGTGCGGAAATTTCAAAACCGCCGAGGTTAAACAGGGTTTGCAACGGATCGCCGCGCTGAGCCTGGTGCACTGCCAACGCGCGCTCGATGACCTGGGCTTTATGGCTGACACCCGCCGCGTTCAGCCCGGTGCCCGGCCCGGTCAGATGCACCACGGGACAATCCAGCAACGCACAGGCCAACGCGCTGGCCGCGGTGGTGTTGCCGATGCCCATCTCGCCGCCGATAAACAACTGCGCACCCGCTGCAATGGCGCGTAGCACGCTGTCGCGACCCGCCTGCAAGGCGAGTTCGCCCTGGGCCGCCGTCATGGCCGGGCCGTCGACGAAATTCGCCGTACCCGGACCGAGATTCAGGTGACGCACGCCCGGCAGGTTCAAGGACGGCGTAACGGTCCCGAGATCAACCACTTCCAGGGATGCACCGAGCTGTCGGGCCAATACGCTGATCGCCGCACCACCGCTGACGAAGTTGTGCAGCATCTGCCCCGTGACCTCCTGGGGAAACGCCGACACGCCTTCGGCCACCACGCCATGGTCACCGGCAAAAATGGCGATCCAGAGCTGATCCAGGCGCGGTTTGACCCGTCCCTGCAACCCCGCCAGTTGCACGGCCACCGCCTCCAGTTGACCGAGGGAACCGGCCGGTTTGGTCAGCTGCTGTTGACGGGCCTCTGCCTGTTCGACCGCTTGGGCATCGATCGGCTTGCACGGGTTCAGCCACCAGGATTGAGTCATAACGCGGTTCCTTTCAAAGTCAGGGGCAGGCCGGCGACGGTCAAGACGACTCGCTGACAGCGCTCGGCCAAAGCTTGATGCAGCCAACCGGCTTCATCGACGTAGCGGCGAGTCAATTCGCCCAGCGGTACGACACCCATTCCGGTCTCGTTGCTGACAAAAATGATTTCACCCGGCAATGACGCCAGGCAGTCCAGCAAGGCCTCCCGCTCGGCCGTCAGGCGCTCGGCATTGTCGAGCATCAGCAGATTGGTCATCCACAGCGTCAGGCAGTCCACCAGCAAGCAACGCTCTTCGCTGGCGGTTTCGCGCAGCACGCGGGCCAGTTCCAGTGGTTCTTCGATCAACGCCCATTCGGCCGGACGACGGGCGCGGTGATGGGCCACCCGTTCGTTCATTTCGCCGTCGAGGGCTTGGCTGGTGGCGATGTAGGTCACCGCCAGAGCGCTGTCGGACGCGAGTTTTTCGGCCAGGCGACTTTTACCGGAACGGGCGCCGCCGAGGATCAGTTGCAGCATGGTTCATTCCTTCAAATGTGCGGTGTGACTAAGTCAGTCTTCGCTAGCAAGCCCGCTCCCACAGGGGCTCTGTGAACGCCAAAAATCCAATGTGGGAGCGGGCTTGCTCGCGAAGAGGCCGGAACAGTCACCTCATAAACCACAGAGCTCACGCAATAGCCGAGTATCCAGATGCTTCTCCACCAAATCCGCCAGCCGCTCGATATCGCGCTCGCGCAATGCGTGGTAATCGACTTCCTGCACCTCCTGCAAACCCGCCCAGCGCAACAGCGCACTGCACGCCGCCGGAGATTCGAAGAGCCCATGCAGATACGTACCGAAAATCTGCCCGTCGACGCTTTGTGCACCGTCGCAGCGACCATCGTCCAACTGTACGGCTGCGTTTTCCAAGGCCGGCCCAGTCGTCACGCCGGCATGAATTTCGTAACCGCTGACGGCTGCATTTTCCAACGCCAGATGCCCGCGCACGTTGCGCAATTGCTTCTCGGCTTCGAGCTGCGTGTCGAACGCCAGCAAGCCCAAACCGGCACTGGAACCCGGTGCGCCTTCGAGCCCCAGCGGGTCGTGCACCTGTTCACCGAGCATTTGCAGACCGCCGCAGATCCCCAACACTTTGCCGCCGTAGCGCAAGTGTCGGGTAATAGCGCGGTCCCAGCCGTTGGCCCGCAGATACGCGAGGTCGCTGCGCACGCTTTTCGAGCCGGGTAGAATAATCAGATCAGCGGGCGGAATCGTTTGGCCCGGGCCTATGAATTGCAGATCCACTTGTGGATGCAGGCGCAGCGGATCGAAATCAGTGTGGTTGCTGATGCGCGGCAGTACCGGCACCAGTACTTTCAGCACCTGATCAGCCTTGTCGGTCTGGCGCTGATCGATGCCGTCTTCGGCTTCCAGGTGCAGATCCATCACGTAAGGCAACACGCCGATCACCGGCTTGCCGGTGCGCGCCTCCAGCCAATCGAGGCCCGATTGCAGCAAGGCGATATCGCCGCGAAAGCGGTTGATGATGAAACCTTTGACCCGTGCCTGTTCGCTGGGCGACAGCAGTTCCAGAGTCCCCACCAGATGGGCGAAAACACCGCCGCGATTGATGTCGGCAATCAGCACGACCGGACAATCCACCGCCTCGGCGAAGCCCATGTTGGCGATGTCACCGGCGCGAAGATTGATCTCGGCCGGCGAGCCGGCGCCTTCGACCATCACCACCGGATACGCTGCGCTTAACCGTGCATGGGAAGCCAGCACCGCTTGCATCGCGATGGCTTTGTAATCGTGATAGGCGACGGCGTTCATCGTCGTGACGGCGCGGCCATGAATAATCACCTGGGCGCCGGTGTCGCTGTTGGGTTTGAGCAGCACCGGGTTCATGTCGGTGTGCGGCTCAAGGTTGGCCGCCTGGGCCTGCACCGCTTGCGCGCGACCGATCTCGCCACCGTCGGCCGTCACTGCGCTGTTGAGCGCCATGTTTTGCGGTTTGAATGGCACGACGCGCACGCCTTGACGCGTGACCCAGCGACACAGCGCCGTCACCAGCGTGCTTTTGCCGGCGTCCGACGTAGTGCCCTGCACCATCAAAGTGGCGCCCTGCACCATCGAAGTGGCGCCCTGCACCATCGAAGTGGCGCTCGGAACCATCGACGTGGCGCTCGGAGCTATCAACCCAGTCATTGGATTTCCTCAGCGTAGGCATTGAACGCTTGCGCGAGACGTGTCCAGTCGGCGTCATTGCCGGGCAAACCAAAACGCAGGCTGCTGTTGTGGGTGAACAACCGCAGCAGGATGCCGTGCCGGGCCATGAATTCATGCAGCTGTTCGGCGCGTTCGGTGATCAGCCATTGGAACAGCGCGCAGCCACCCTGGGGCTTGAAGCCGTGCTGCTCAAGCAGCAGCGCCAGACGCTCGCTTGCCGCTTCGGTGCGCGCCCGTTGCCTGACGTGCCCTGCGGTATCCAGCAGGCAGGCCTGGCCGACCACACGGGTAGGCCCGCTGACCGCCCACGGCCCCACTTGCTCGGCCAGCAACTTGAGCAATTTGCGCTCGGCCAGGACAAAACCCAACCGCACACCGGCCAGGCCGAAAAACTTGCCGAAGGAACGCAACACGATCAAACCGACCAGATGGGCAAAAGGCGCCAGGCTCAACGACGGCGTGTTGTCCATGAACGCCTCGTCGACCACCAGCCAGCCACCGCGCTGAGCCAGTCGTGCGTGCCAGTCGAGCAGCCGGCTCGGGGTCAGGCTCAGGCCAGTGGGGTTGTTCGGATTGACCACCACCAACACGTCGAGGCTGTCGAGATAGAAGTCGACTTCCTGCTCCACCACTTCACGGACAATGTAGCCATTGCGTCGCCACGCTTCGGCGTGTTCGGCGTAACAGGGTGATAGCACGCCGACCTTGCCGGCCCGACGCAAACGCGGCAGCAGCTGGATCGCCATTTGCGAACCGGCAACCGGCAACACCTGGGCGGCACCGTAATAATCACAAGCGGCCTGCTCCAGACCATCCTCGGTTTCCGGCAAACGCGCCCAAGCCTGCGGCGCAATCTCCGGAACCGGAAACGGCCAGGGCGCGAGGCCACTGGACAGGTCGAGCCAATCCGTTTCGGCAATGCCGTAGTCGAGCGCCGCTTTACGTAACCGACCACCGTGTTCAAGCATAAAATTCAGCCCCCACGCAGAGAATCAGCAGCCATAACCCTACGCCGCGCTGGACCAATTGCCAGCCACGGTCAATGGCGTCGGCATCCGCCGGCACGCCTTCGCCCAGTGGTGGACGCTGATGCAGTTCACCGTGATAAATCGCCGCCCCGCCCAACTCGACGCCGAGTGCTCCGGCACCAGCGGCCATTACCGGACCGGCATTCGGGCTGTCCCAGGTCGGACCTTGGGTGCGCCAGCATTTCAGCGCCAGTCGGGTTTTGCCCAGCAGCGCGTAGGTCAACGCCACCAGTCGCGCAGGAATGTAGTTGAGGATGTCGTCGATTTTTGCCGCGGCCCAACCGAAACGCTCGAAGCGTTCATTGCGGTAGCCCCACATCGCATCCAGCGTATTGCTCAAACGGTAGAGCACCACGCCCGGCGCGCCGGCCACGGCAAACCAGAACAGCGCGGCAAACACCGCGTCGCTGCCGTTCTCCAATACGGATTCGGTGGCTGCGCGGGCGACTTCGGTTTTATCCAGTTCACTGGTCTGACGGCTGACCAGGTAACTCACGCGTTTGCGCGCCTCGTTCAGGTCTTCGCTGCGCAACGCCCTGGCCACCGGCTCGACGTGTTCGCCAAGGCTGCACAGGCCGAGGGCGCAATAGAGCGCGAGAATCTCAACGAGCCAGCCGACATAAGGCGCCCAGGACAACGCCGTGACCAGCAACGTCAGCGGCACTACCGCGATCACCCAAGCGGTGACGCCGTGACTGCGCCAGCCGCGACCGCCACCATTGAATCGTTGCTCGATGCGGTCGGCAAAACGACCGAACGCCACCAGCGGATGCCAGCGCTTGGGTTCACCCAGCAGCGCATCCAGCGCCACAGCGGCGACACTCAACAACGCCACACTCATTGACTCACTCCCCAATAATTCTCATACAGCAATTCGCTGAGCGGACGCGCCTGCGCCCAGCCTTCGAGCACCAGCATCGGCGCCGGATAAAATTCTTTGACCGGCCCGAGGCAAAGCACCGCCATCGGCTTTGCTCCGATTGGCAAACCCAGCAGGTCCGCCAGCGCTTGCGGTTCGAACAGCGAGACCCAGCCCATGCCCAGCCCTTCGGCGCGTGAGGCCAGCCAGAGGTTCTGGATCGCACAGGATAACGAGGCCATGTCCATTTCCGGCAAAGTGCGACGGCCGAAAATATGCCGCTCGCGATCATCCATTAACGCGGCGACCAATACTTCGGCGCAGTCGTTGATGCCTTCGACCTTGAGCTTCATGAACTCGTCAGTGCGCTCGCCGAGGGCTTCGGCGGTGCGGATGCGCTCTTCTTCCACCAGCACCTGAATCTTGCCGCGCAGGACCCGATCGCTGATGCGGATGAAACGCCAAGGCTGCATCAGGCCTACACTCGGCGCCTGATGCGCGGCTTCGAGCAAGCGCCGGAGCAACTCGGGCTCGACGGTGCCGCCGCTGAAGTGACGCATGTCGCGGCGTTCGCCGATGGCTCGGTAGACCGCTGCGCGTTCGGCTTCGGAGAATGCGTTGTCGGTCATGGCCTCTTCGCGAGCAAGCTCGCTCCCACATTTGATAGTGGTGCCGCTGAGGTCTTTTGTACGACGCAGTCCCCTGTGGGAGCGAGCCTGCTCGCGAAGGCGTCCTCACAGTCAGGCGCAAACAGCGCGGCAACTGCCGATGGATTGGACGGAAAATAGAAGTGAACGTAGGAAGCCGTCATCCGCCCCTCACGATAAACCGCCTCTGCCCCACGCCCGCCGTTAGGACTTAAACCACGAGCAATCGGCTCAAGCTCAGTGCTGGTCAACGAGTGATGATAGGTATGCCCACGCAGCGAACCTTCCGGCAGCTCGACCGCTTGCAACGCTAACGCGGCCAAACGCTTCTGCATCACCGCATCACCGTTCAACAGGCCAACCAGCTCAGCACGAGTGCCTTCGACATCGGTCAACGAATCGAGCAGATAAAGCATGCCGCCACACTCGGCCAACAACGGTTTGCCCGCCATGTGGTGCGCACGGATCGCGGCCAGCATCGTGGTGTTCTGTGACAGCGCCACATGGTGCAATTCAGGATAACCGCCCGGCAGGTAAAGGCTGTCTGCCTCCGGTAACTGGGCGTCACGGATTGGCGAGAAAAACAGCAGCTCGGCGCCCATGGCTCGCAGTAAATCCAGGCTCGCGCCATACGTGAAAGCAAATGCTTCGTCGCGGGCGACCGCAATCCGCACACCCGCCAGTAAAGGCTGCGCACCGATTACATCCGGGGCGGCGAATTGCACCGCCGGTGGCAGCGCGACTTCACAACTGCTGGCCAAGGCATCCGCCGCCGCATCGAGGCGCACATCGAGATCGTTCAACTCACTGGCCTGAACCAGCCCCAAGTGCCGACTCGGCAATTCGATCCCGGTTTCCCGGGACAAGGCGCCGTACCAGCGCAGACCTTCGGTCAGGCTGCCTTCGAGCAATTGCGCGTGACGCAGCGTGCCGACGCGGTTGGCCAACACACCGGCAAACGGCAAGTCCGGCTGATAACGCGCGAGCCCCAGGGCCAGCGCGCCAAACGTCTGCGCCATGGCCGTGCCGTCGATCACACCGAGCACCGGCACACCGAAGTGCCGCGCCAGGTCAGCGCTTGACGGCGTACCGTCGAACAACCCCATGACGCCTTCGATCAGGATCAAGTCGGCTTCGCCGGCGGCTTCCCACAACAGCCGGCGACTCTCCTGCTCGCCGACCATCCACATGTCCAGTTGGTACACCGGCGCACCGCTGGCGCGCTCGAGAATCATCGGGTCGAGAAAGTCCGGGCCGCATTTGAACACGCGAACCTTGCGCCCCTGATTGCGATGCAAACGGGCCAGCGCAGCGGTGACGGTGGTCTTGCCCTGACCGGAAGCCGGCGCGGCAATCAGTACCGCCGGGCAATGACGTGGTTGACTCACAGTTCGACGCCTTTTTGCGCTTTGATCCCGGCCTGGAACGCGTGCTTGATCACGCCCATTTCGGTGACGGTATCGGCCAGTTCGATCATCTCCGGCTTGGCGCCGCGACCGGTGACGACCACGTGCTGCATCGGTGGACGAGCCTGCAAATCGCTGAGCACTTGATCGAGATCCAGATAACCGTGCTTCAGCGCGATGTTCAACTCATCGAGTACCACCAGACCAATCGACGGATCGCGCAGCAATTGCTGCGACACGGCCCAGGCAGCTTCGGCGGCGGCGATATCGCGCTGGCGATCCTGGGTTTCCCAGGTGAAGCCTTCGCCCATCACATGAAAACGCACCTGCTCCGGGAAGCGCCGGAAGAACAACTCTTCGCCGGTGCTGTTGCGACCTTTGATGAACTGCACCACGCCGCATTGCATGCCATGGCCCATGGACCGGGCCAGCATGCCGAAGGCCGAACTGCTTTTACCTTTGCCGTTGCCGGTCAGCACCAACAGCAGGCCGCACTCATTCGGGGAGTTGGCGATGCGTTCGTCGATCACGGCTTTTTTGCGCTGCATGCGCGCCAGATGGCGTTCGTCACGATCAGGGGAATCAGTCATGGGGGAGCTCTCCGTTGAGGCTGGATAACGGCGGGCAGGCACAAGAATAGGCGGAAAAAAGCCTGGCATCGCCCACCGTGATGCCGCTGGATGAATCAGGCCGGTCTCCGGGCTCATGAGCGGCGATGCGCCGGACTGCGCGCCTTCCCATGTCGACAGTCGACACAGTGGCTCAAGGCACAGTCTTCACTCATTTACCGTTGCGGGGGCAGCGCCGGGATCGTGATCCCCTTCGTTTAAGGGATGACTCACCGGCTTCCCTGTTTCACTCTGTCGACCTGGGTCACAGAGCACCTGAAACAAGCCGCGAAGGTTAGAGGGTTGGGGATGGAGCGTCAATTGAAGACAGAACGCCAGTGAACGATATACTGCCGTCGGTCAATCGGCTGACGCCATAGTTGTGTCACAGTGTCAGCAGTGATATCAAAGAGCCACAACCACAATCAAAATAACAAGGGTGAGCAACATGCAAGGCATGATCATCAGCAATCCGAAGCTGGAATTCCTGCGCCCGGTACTGGAACGCTGGTTTGACTGTATCGACCGCTACAACGCCGTGCGCGGCGATAACGACACCCCGTACTGGTTCGATGAAAAAGCCAACCTCGGGCTGCTTTCCGCTGCGGCCTGGATGGCGGAAATGGTCACGTTGCAACAAACGCCGACCCGTAAACAGACCGAAGAAGGCGAACGCAATGCGCGCGCCGATCTGTTTATTGCCACCCCCGAAGAACGCGCTTACCTCCAGGTCACGCAGCGCTGGCCTCGGGTCAATAGCCTGAACCTGGCTCAAGCCCTGATCGATATCACCAGCGACGCGAAGAAAATCAGCTACGCCAGCGACCTGAAACTCGGCTGCCTGTTTGTCGCGCCGCAAAAGGCTCAGCATGGCGCCACGCCGGAAGAACTCCAGGACATGGTCGACGACCTGCAGAAGGAACACAGCTGCGCGGTTGCCTGGTATTTCCCCTATGCCTACCGAAAATTGCGCAATGAAGCGGGCAACTATCACCCGGGCATCGCCGTGCTATTCAAGGAAGCACGCGGCTGACCTGTTGAACCTTCAAACCTCTGCGCGTCTCTATGAATAGACAGGGCATTCATAGGGAAGACCAGCATGCGCAAGCCCCAGCTCGTACTCGTCATCATGCTCGCCGGAGGGCTCGCCGCCTGTGGTGAAACCTCCAGCCTGCAAGTCTCCGACGGCACGGGTCCGTCGCCAGTACTGCCAGAACCCAACAAGACCCTGATCCCGACGGTGAACATCGCCCCGGCGATTGGCTGGCCGGCCGGCGCAAAACCCACTGCCGCCGCCGGGACGCAGGTGGCGGCCTTTGCGGAAGGCCTCGACCATCCGCGCTGGCTCTACGTGCTGCCCAACGGCGACGTGCTGGTGGCCGAAACCAACGCTCCCCCGAAACCCGATGACGGCAAAGGCATTCGCGGCTGGGTCATGGGCAAAGTCATGGGTCGCGCCGGCGCGACCGTACCGAGTCCGAACCGCATCACGTTGCTGCGAGACAAGGACCACGACGGCATCGCCGAAACCCGCACGGTGTTCCTCGAACACCTGAACTCCCCCTTCGGCATGACGCTGGTCGGCAATGACCTCTACGTTGCCGACACCGACCGCTTGTTACGTTTCCACTATGAAAACGGCGATACGGCGATCACCTCGCAGCCGATCAAAGTGGTCGACTTGCCGGGCGGCCCGCTGAATCACCACTGGACCAAAAACGTCATTGCCAGCAAGGACGGCAGCAAGCTGTACGTCACGGTGGGCTCCAACAGTAACGTCGCCGAAAACGGTCTGGACAAGGAAGAAGGTCGCGCGGCGATCTGGGAAGTCGACCGCGCCACCGGTAACCATCGGATCTTCGCCTCAGGCCTGCGCAACCCCAACGGCATGGCGTGGGAACCGCACAGCGGCGCCTTGTGGACGGCGGTCAACGAGCGAGACGAAATCGGTAGCGACCTGGTGCCGGACTACATCACCTCGGTCAAGGACGGCGCGTTCTATGGCTGGCCGTTCAGCTATTACGGTCAGCACGTCGACATTCGCGTCGATCCGCAAAACCCGGACCTGGTCGCCAAGGCGATCCCGCCGGACTACGCAGTCGGCCCGCATACCGCGTCGCTGGGCCTGACATTTGCTGAAGGCAACACACTTCCGGCGCCGTTCAAAGAAGGGGCATTCATCGGCCAGCACGGCTCGTGGAACCGCAATCCGCATAGTGGTTATAAAGTGATTTTCGTGCCGTTCAGCGCAGGCAAACCGGTCGGGCAGCCGGTGGACGTACTCACCGGTTTCCTCAATGCCGAAGACGATGCCATGGGTCGCCCGGTGGGCGTGGTAATAGATAAGCAAGGTGATTTGCTGGTGGCGGATGATGTGGGGAACAAGGTGTGGCGCGTTTCGGCGGTTAAGTAAGACATTGACGGCCGAACACATCCCCCCCTGTAGGAGCGAGCTTGCTCGCGAAGGTGTGTCAGGCGACATCGATGTAGCTGACCCACCATCGCGAGCAAGCTCGCTCCTACAAGGGGATCGGCGTTTAGCGCTTACGGCACAACGTCAATCCATCTCCCAACGGCAACAACGACAGATCCACACGCGAGTCATCCTTCAAGGCGCGATTGAGCGCCTGGATGGCTCGGGTGTCTGCGCTCTCGGAATGCTGCTCAAGCACCCGCCCGCTCCACAACGTGTTATCGAACACCGCCAGACCACCCACACGCAGCAAACGCAGGGCGTGCTCCAGATAGGCTGGATAGTTAGCCTTGTCGGCATCAATGAAAATCAAATCGAAGTGGCCTGGCTGATTGAGCTGGCTGAGCGTTTCCAACGCGGGCGCCAAACGCAGATCTATCCGCTCGGTGAGCCCTGCCTCCTGCCAGTAGCGGCGCGCGGTGGCGTTGTAATCGCCGGGAATATCACAGCAGATCAGCGAACCGTCATCCGGCAATGCAGCCGCCATGCACAAGGCGCTGTAACCGGTGAAGGTGCCCACTTCAAGCAAATGCCTGGCACCGGTGATCTTCACCAGTAACGCGAGGAATTGCCCCTGCTCCGGCGCCACCTGCCAACGCGCCATGGGCAGCGCCTGGGTTTCGTCGCGCAAGCGCTTGAGCACCGACGTCTCCCTTAAGGAAACGTCGAGCAGGTATTGATACAGGGAATCGTCGAGATTGAGCGTGCGAGCGGTCATGACAACCTCTGCGAACTAGGGGTTACGCGCCAGATGCTCAGGTTGCAGGACACGTTTGGCGCTCAGGTAGGCTCTCTGCCAATACGCTTTGGACAAGCTGTCGAGCTTCACCGTGCCGCCGGTGGCTGGCGCATGGACGAATCGACCTTCGCCGACATAGATGCCGGCGTGGCTGACCTGGGAGCCGCCATTGGTGGCAAAGAAAATCAGGTCACCGGTTTGCAGGCCTTCCTTGCCCACATTGGCCGCCTGCATGCTGATCAGCTCGCGCGTGGTGCGCGGCAGGGAAATGCCGGCAACGTCACGGTAGACATAGCCGATCAAGCCGCTGCAATCAAATCCGGAGTCTGGCGTGTTGCCGCCCCAGCGATAAGGTGTGCCCACCAGGCCCAACGCGCGGAACAGCACCTCTTCTGCTTCGGGAGAGAATGCCTGGGAGGAGCCGAAAACGATCGGAGCGCGAACCACTGGTGCAGGAGGCGGTGGGCGGCTGGCGCAGGCGCTGAGCAGCGCTGCGAAGCACATGATTGCGAGGCGGGCCGACGTCGTCATGGCAGAACATCCTGATCTGGCTGCGGCTTTTTCTGCAGGGGACGCAGAAAAGAAAACCGCCTGCGCAGGACGCAGGCGGTTTGCCATCAATAATAGATCTGGATTCTAGCGGCTACACGGCAAACTTCAAGTAAGACTTTAAGTTAACCTTACAAATTGTCCGCTTACTGGCGCGCCGTGACGATTGTCGGGGCTGCGGTCGGGGCCATCGCGAGTGCGCGCTTGGCTTCGATGAAGGTTTTGTTCCAGTAACTGTCGCCCAGGCTATCGATCCGGACACCACCGCTGCGGCGGCTGCTGGAATGGATGAACTGGTTGTCACCCAGGTAAATCCCGGCGTGACTGACGCGACCGCGTCGGCCATTGGTGGCGAAAAACAGCAAGTCACCCGGCTCCAGCTTGCTGCGAGAAACCAGTGGCGCGTCGACGTTGATCATTTCGCGAGTGGAACGCGGCAGATTCATGCCGGCCTCTTCGCGGAACAGGTAACCGATGAAACCGCTGCAATCGAAGCCGGCTTCAGAGGTACCGCCGAAACGGTAACGAGTACCGATCAGGGACATGCCGCGTTCGAGGATGCTGTCGGCCAAAACCGGAAGCTTGTACGACTTGCCGCCAGCAAAGTCGGCCAGTTCTTTTTCGGTGGCCATCTCTTCCTGGTAAAGAGCGGAAGACTGGGCAGTAACAGAATTTTGAACCTGCTGTTGTTGCTCTTGCTGGGACACTGGAGAGTGAGCAGCGCAACCGAACAACAGGGTGACGAGTGCGAGGGGCACGAGGGGTGCAAAGCGATTTAGCATGGGCACGACCGTGGCTGATAGTTGTAAAGAAGGCGAGACTATGCCCGCTATCAACCTCATTTGCAAATTCAATCGATCTTTATGTGACTTTTCGGTTTCGCGTTTTCATCTAAGCGCTAAAGCCCCATTTAGACACTTGCGCGTCCTACGCCCTGTAGGAAAGCGGGCTTTTTGGCGCCTGAAATCTGCCAAAAACCTTGTAGGCCCTAGGTTTTACCAGCCCAGCGTCTCTTTTAGAAACGGGATGGTGAGCTTGCGCTGGGCTTGAAGAGAGGCCTGATCGAGACGCTCAAGCAACTCGAAAAGTGCACTCATGCTGCGGGTGCCGCGAGTCAAAATAAAATGCCCGACTTCATCGGTCAGGTGCAGGCCACGACGCGATGCGCGCAGTTGCAATGCCCGCAACTTGTCTTCGTCGGAAAGCGGCCGCATCTGAAAGATCAGCGCCAGGGTCAAACGAGACTTGAGGTCCGCCAACTTCACCGGCAATTCACGCGGGGAGGTCGAAGCGGCAATCAGCAGACGCCGACCGCTGTCACGCAGACGATTGAACAGATGGAACAGCGCCTCTTCCCAATCCGCCCGCCCGGCGACTGCCTGCAAATCATCCAGGCAGACCAGTTCGTATTGTTCGAGGTTATCGAGGATTTCGGTGCCGCGATCCAGCAGCTCAGCCAGCGGCAGATACACCGCCGGCTCCCCGAGTTGCTCGAAGCGCAGGCAAGCCGCCTGCAACAAGTGGGTACGCCCTACCCCGTCCTTGCCCCAGAGATAAATCAGGCTTTCGGTCCAGCCGGCGTCGGCTTCGCATAGCCGCTCGACATAGCCGAGTGCTGCGGCATTGGCGCCTGGGTAGTAATTGATAAAGGTAGCGTCATCACGCAGACGCACACCTAGGGGCAGCTGAATCGGTTTCATGCTGACTGAACAGTTCCAACGGAACCGTTAGTGGCCTCTGTGTAAAGTTTGCGAAGTTTATACCCGTGACGCGGGTCGCACAATGCGACAGACCACAAGCAAAATCAAAGGTTTGCGTTAACACACTGGTTTTATGACAGTTTCTTTGCCGGCGCATGTGACAGCTGCACGCAAGAGGCGGGCCCACCTGCTGTCGAACCGGGCTGCCCGCCACGCATTGTCAACGCACGTTAGAGCTGCGGCTCGTCGACGCCACTGTACATATCAGAATCTTTATACAAATCATGCACATGGCGCACCAGCACCATGATCACCGCCGCTACCGGCAGCGCCAGCAGGATTCCGGTAAAACCGAATAGCTCGCCACCCGCCAGAATCGCGAAAATCACTGCCACCGGGTGCAAACCGATCCGGTCACCCACCAGCAATGGGGTCAGCACCATGCCTTCCAGCGCCTGGCCGACCATGAACACCGCGATGATGCCGATCATGGGATACAGGTCCCCGCCAAACTGGAACAGACCGGCAATCAATGCCGCGCCGATGCCGATGACGAACCCCATGTACGGCACGATCGCCGCCAGACCGGCAATGAGACCGATCAACAGCCCCAACTCCAACCCAACCAGCATCAGGCCCGCCGCGTAAATCACACCCAACGCCAGCATCACCAGCAACTGTCCGCGTACGAACGCTCCCAGCACCTCATGGCATTCACCCGCCAGGGAGACCGCACGCTTTTCGCGATCCCGGGGCAGCAGGCTGCGGATCTTGGCCATCATCACGTCCCAGTCCCGCAGCAGATAGAAACTGACCACGGGAATCAGCACCAGATTCGCCAGCCAACCAATCAACGCAAGACCGGAAGCCGTCGCCTGGCTCAGCACCACACCGACAATGTCCGAAGTCTGACCCATGTGCTCGCTGATCGCCGCCTTGAGCTTGTCGAATTTCCAGAAGTTATCCGATAACCCAAACTTCGATTGCGCCCACGGCAACGCGGTGTGTTGCAACCAGTCAAGCATCTGCGGCGCCAGCTCATACAACCGAAAGAGCTGCCTGGCGAGCATCGGCACCAACACCAGCAGCAGCGTCGTCAAGATCAGGGTGAACAGCGCAAACACTGCGATGACGCCCCAGGTCCGTGACAACCCGGCCCTTTCCAGCCGATCCACCAGTGGATCGAACAGATAGGCCAACAGCAGGGCGACCAGAAACGGTGTCAGGATCGGATGCAACAGCCAGACAAACGCGCAGAGCAGGACGACCCCACCCAACCAGAACCAACGCCGCGTATCGGCCATGAACCACTCCTGCTTCTGCACTTATATAAAAGGAAGGAAAAAAAGAATCTACCAGTGGAAACGCAACTGTGGCGTCGGCGCAGTGGCTGGCGCTACAGCCGGGGCCGTCGCGGCCGGCGCCTGACCGGCCGGCACCTCTTGCAACTTCGCCAGCGACAACTGCGACCGCAATTGCTCGGCACTGCCATTGACCCGATACAGAATGCGGTCGCCATCAACACTTTGCAGACGCGCACCAAACGGCTCCAGCAAACGCCCGAGCGCGGCATAGTGCTCCAGGTTCATGCCCTGCACCTCCAGCAATTGCTCGCCCGTAGCGCCTGCCTTGACCACAAACCGCGGCGCCAGACGCTGACTGACCGCCAGCATCACCGCATCGGCCACAGCGGCCTGATCCGCGCCCTGCACGCTCCCCGCTTCCTTCTGATCGCCCAGCCACAAATGCCATTTAGCCTGCCACTGACCACCCTCTTCGCGGGCATGCACCGCCAACAAGGCATCAGCGTTGTAACGTTCCGAGGCGCCGCGCAGTGGCGCCGCGTCCGTCCCTTCAAGGTTCGGCGCGGTGGCGACCAGTTGCTCACTCAAGTCCGCCAGTGGCAGACGCAATGGCAAACCACGGTGTTGCGCCGCTCGGCGCAGCGGCGCAGCGCTGGCCTGGCCATCGCCTACCAGGCTCGAGCCCTCGGTGGAATCGTTCAGCCACCAACCGAGTATCGACGGCCGATTAGCGCCCCACAGCGACAGCCCGGCACGCCGCAACGCTTGTTCGGTGGTCGCCGGATCGAAATCGACTTTCAGCACTTCCGGCGGGCCGGCGTCAAAGCCGTACTGACTGATGATTTGCTGCGGATCTTTGCGTACGGCCGCCAGACCCGGGCTTTGCGCAGCCTTGGGATCGCCGGTCAGGCGCAGGACCAGCGTATCCAGCGCACGCTGCGTCGCTTGATCACGCTCCTCCTGCGACTGACTGCTGACAGGCTCGCGAACCTGATAAAGACCTTTGACGGTTTCGGCATGGCTCGCCAGGCTGAAAAATGACAAACAGCCCACAAACATGAATTTACACAAACGCATGGAGGATTCCTGACGACAAGAGCGGCTGGAACAGACCGCATGAAGATGATCGGGCAAGGCTGTGACCACATCCTTGCGCAAAACATTCATACGATCACTGGAAGTTTTCGCACTGTCATAACGATAGACGGTTAATAGCGATACCTTATACAGCCATGCAAGACGCCACTCACACGGGCAATATCAATTTTTTTTATGCGATATGCCCCTGCCGTCGGCGTGAGGATGGCCGCTGCCCCTCAAGCCTGATAAAATCGCGCGCCTTCGCAGACCGGCAACAGCCGGGCACCCTGAAATATGCGCTCGGCACTCGTCCTCGTATGTTTCGGCGGTCCCACTGGACTCGGTCGTTACCCCTGAATCCCCCCTAAAGGCCTGGATCATGAGCAAGCAACCCTCCCTGAGCTACAAGGACGCCGGTGTAGACATCGACGCCGGTGAAGCATTGGTCGAACGCATCAAGAGCGTCGCCAAGCGCACTGCGCGCCCGGAAGTCATGGGCGGCCTGGGCGGTTTCGGCGCCCTCTGCGAAATCCCGGCCGGCTACAAGCAGCCTGTGCTGGTTTCCGGCACTGACGGCGTCGGTACCAAGCTGCGCCTGGCGCTGAACCTGAACAAGCACGACAGCATCGGCATCGACCTGGTTGCCATGTGCGTGAACGACCTGGTGGTCTGCGGCGCCGAGCCGCTGTTCTTCCTCGACTACTACGCCACCGGCAAACTGAACGTCGAAACCGCGACCCAGGTCGTCACCGGTATCGGCGCTGGCTGCGAACTGTCCGGCTGCTCCCTGGTCGGCGGCGAAACCGCTGAAATGCCTGGCATGTACGAAGGCGAAGACTACGATCTGGCCGGCTTCTGCGTCGGCGTCGTGGAAAAGTCGGAAATCATCGACGGTTCCAAAGTCGCTGCCGGCGACGCACTGCTTGCCCTGCCGTCTTCGGGCCCGCACTCCAACGGCTACTCGTTGATCCGCAAGATCATCGAAGTCTCCGGTGCAGACATCGAAAACATCCAGCTTGAAGGCAAACCGCTGACCGACCTGCTGATGGCCCCAACCCGTATCTACGTGAAGCCGTTGCTCAAGCTGATCAAGGAAACCGGCGCCGTCAAAGCCATGGCCCACATCACCGGTGGTGGCCTGCTCGACAACATCCCGCGCGTTCTGCCAAAAGGCGCTCAAGCGGTGGTTGACGTTGCAAGCTGGACCCGTCCTGCCGTGTTCGACTGGCTGCAAGAGAAAGGCAACGTCGACGAAAACGAAATGCACCGCGTCCTGAACTGCGGCGTCGGCATGGTCATCTGCGTGGCTCAAGAGCACGTCGAAACCGCGTTGAACGTGCTGCGTGAAGCTGGCGAGCAACCTTGGGTCATCGGCCAGATCTCCACCGCGGCTGAAGGCGCGGCCCAGGTTGAACTGAAGAACCTTAAGGCGCACTAATGTCCGCCACCTGTAATGTCGTGGTGCTGTTGTCCGGCACCGGCAGTAATTTGCAGGCCTTGATCGACAGCACGCGGACCGGCAACAGCCCGGTCCGCATCGCTGCGGTGATTTCCAACCGCGCCGACGCCTATGGCCTGCAACGCGCCAGGGACGCGGGTATCGACACCCGCACCCTGGATCACAAGGCATTCGAAGGCCGCGAAGCCTTCGATGCCGCGCTGATCGAACTGATCGACGCTTTCAATCCCAAGCTCGTGGTACTGGCTGGCTTCATGCGCATTCTCAGCGCTGACTTCGTGCGCCACTATCAGGGTCGCCTGTTCAATATCCATCCCTCGCTGCTACCCAAATACAAAGGGTTACACACGCATCAGCGCGCGCTGGACGCCGGCGATACTGAACACGGCTGCTCCGTGCATTTCGTCACCGAGGAACTCGATGGCGGACCACTGGTCGTACAGGCAGTAATACCGGTAGAGTTGCACGATTCGCCGCAGAGTCTGGCGCAGCGGGTCCACGTTCAGGAACACCTGATCTACCCGATGGCCGTACACTGGTTTGCCGAAGGTCGTTTATCACTCGGTGAACAAGGTGCTTTACTGGATGGTCAGTTACTTGCGGCCAGCGGCCACTTGATTCGAACCTAGGAGATTTTATGCGTCGTGCCCTGCTCTTCGCTTGCGCTCTGCTCGCCCTGCCCTTTGCGCAGGCGGCGGACCTTCAACCCTTCTCCGCCAGCTACACCGCCGACTGGAAGCAACTGCCCATGAGCGGCACGGCTGAACGCAGCCTGACCCAACAAGCCAATGGCGTCTGGAAGCTCAGTTTCAAGGCGTCGATGATGATCGCCAGCCTGACTGAAGAAAGCACCCTGACCCTGGACAAGAACACCCTGCTGCCTCAGTCCTACAACTTTGAACGTAGCGGCCTGGGCAAAGCCAAGAAGTCGAATCTGGATTTCGACTGGACCACCAAGATGGTCACTGGCACGGATCGCGGCGACCCGGTCAAGGTCCCGCTAAACACTGGCATGGTCGACAAATCCACTTATCAACTGGCCTTGCAGCACGACGTCGCCGCCGGCAAAAAAAGCATGAGCTATCAGGTAGTCGACGGCAACGACGTCGATACCTACGATTTCCGCGTGCTGGGCTCGGAAAAAGTCGAGACCAAGGCTGGCAACATCGATGCGATCAAGGTCGAGCGTGTACGCGACCCGACACAAAACAAACGCATCACCGTGCTGTGGTTTGCCAAGGACTGGGATTACCTGCTGGTTCGTTTGCAACAGGTTGAGACTGACGGCAAGGAGTACAACATCATGCTCCTCGACGGTACGGTCAACGGCAAGCCTGTCAAAGGCAGCTGATCCGGATCGACACCAAAATCCGGAATCTGATAAGGATTCCGGATTTTTTTATGCCTGTTGCCATTCAAATCCGCGCCAATGCCTGGGCCAGGTCGGCACGCAGGTCTTCGACATCCTCGACCCCCACCGACAAACGCACCAGTGCATCGCCAATCCCGAGCTGCGCGCGGGTGTCTGCAGGAATAGTCGCGTGCGTCATGATCGCCGGGTGTTCGATCAGGCTTTCCACACCGCCCAGGCTCTCGGCCAAGGCGAAGATCTGCATGCTCTCGAGGAAACGCTTGGCGCCCGCCAGGTCGCTGTTCAAATCGAGCGAAATCATCCCGCCAAAACCGCGCATCTGCCGCATCGCCAGTTGGTGCTGCGGGTGCGACGGCAGGCCCGGATAGTAAACGCGCGCCACCTGCGGCTGATGCTCCAGCCATTGCGCCAGTTCCAGCGCGTTGCTGCAGTGGCGTTCCATGCGCAGCGCCAGTGTCTTCACCCCGCGTAAGGTAAGGAAAGCGTCGAACGGCCCGGCGATAGCCCCCACCGCGTTCTGCAGGAAGCCCAGGCGCTCGCCCAGTTCGACGTTCTGCCCGACCACCGCAATACCGCCGATCACGTCGGAGTGGCCGTTCAGGTACTTGGTCGTCGAGTGCACCACGATATCGAAGCCCAACTCCAGCGGACGTTGTATCCACGGGCTGGCAAAGGTGTTGTCGGCCACACAGAGGATCCCTCGATCGCGACAGATGCGCGCGATAGCCGCGAGGTCAGTCAGACGCAGCAAAGGATTGCTGGGCGTCTCGACACAGACCATTCGCGTGTCGTCCTGCAGCGCCGCCTCGAAGGCCGACAGGTCAGTCAGATCGACGAAACTGAAGCGATGCCCGGCGCTGCGCCGCCGCACCTTGTCGAACAACCGGAAAGTACCGCCGTACAGGTCATTGCCGGACACAATATGCGCGCCCGTGTCGAGCAGTTCGAGCACCGTGGAAATAGTCGCCAGCCCCGAAGCAAAGGCGAACGCCCGCGTGCCGCCCTCAAGGTCCGCCACGCAACGCTCCAGCGCAAAGCGCGTCGGATTGTGCGAGCGCCCGTAGTCGAAGCCCTTGTGCACACCGGGGCTCTGCTGCAAAAAGGTGGAGTTGGCGTAAATCGGCGGCATCAGCGCCCCGGTGGTCGGGTCCGGCGACTGTCCGGCATGGATCACCCGGGTGGCAAAGCCACGTGGCGCAGCGGTTTCATCGTGTTGACTCATGTCAGCGATCTCCGTAAGTGATTGAGCATGTCGACTCGAGTAATCAAGCCGTGGAAGCCCGAGGCATCGGCGATGATCGCCACCAGCCCCCGGTCGAGCTCCGCCCGTAGTTCAGCCAGGCTGGCGCCGGGAGGCAGGGTTTGCAGTTTGTCGGTCATTGCGCTGGCGACGGTCAGGCGGAAGTGCGAAGGGTCTTCCTGCATGCCGAGCAGAATATCGGATTCGTCAATTACACCGACCAGCCGCTGTCCGCCCACCAGCACCGGCAATTGCGACACATCCGCCAGGCGCATGCGCTGGAAGGCCGTGAGCAGCGTGTCGTCCGGGCCCACGCTGATCACCCGCCCATCCTCGAAGCGCCGCGCGATCACGTCACGCAGATCGCCATAAGGCTTACGCGCAAGCAATCCCTGATCGTTCATCCACTGATCGTTGTAGACCTTTGACAGGTAGCGGGTGCCGGTATCACAGACAAAGCTGACTACCCGCTTCGGCTCGGTTTGCTCGCGGCAGTAGCGCAGCGCCGCCGCCAGCAAGGTGCCGGTCGAAGATCCGCCGAGAATGCCTTCGGCGCGCAGCAGTTGACGAGCATGATCGAAGCTTTCCTCGTCGCTGATCGAATACGCGTGGCGCACGCTGGACAGGTCGGCAATCGATGGAATGAAGTCTTCGCCGATCCCTTCGACCGCCCAGGAACCGGGCGTACCGAGCGTGCCGCTGCGGCTGTACTCGGCCATCACCGAGCCGACCGGATCGGCCAGCACCATGGCCAGGTCCGGCTGCACTCGGCGAAAGAAACGGGTCAGCCCGGTCAGCGTGCCGGCCGAACCGACGCCGACGACGATGGCATCCAGATCGTGCTGGGTCTGCGCCCAGATCTCCGGCGCGGTGCTGCACTCGTGGGCCAGCGGGTTGGCCGGGTTGTTGAATTGATCGGCGAAAAAGGCCTCGGGAATTTCCTGCGCCAGCCGCGCCGCGACGTCCTGGTAATAATCGGGGTGGCCCTTGCCGACATCGGAGCGGGTGATGTGCACCTCGGCGCCCATCGCCTTCAGGTGCAAGACTTTCTCGGAGGACATTTTGTCCGGCACCACCAACACCACCCGGTAGCCCTTGGCGCGGCCGACCAGGGCCAGGCCGAGGCCGGTGTTGCCGGCGGTGGCTTCGACGATCGTGCCGCCGGGACGCAGGCGGCCATCACGTTCGGCGGCGTCGATCATCGCCAGGCCGATGCGATCCTTGATCGAACCGCCCGGGTTCTGCGATTCGAGCTTGAGAAAAAGTGTGCACGGGCCAGTATCGAAACGGCTGACACGCACGAGTGGCGTATTGCCGATCAGTTCGAGTACGGCAGGGCGGGAGTCGTTCGGCATGTCTTCACCTCGCGGCAGGAATCCCACTGGATGGACAGCAACCTGCGGCGAGTCATCGCGCGTCAGTCGCAACCTAAGCATCGCTTGGACCATAGGCCGGGATTGGCCCACTCGCAACCGTGCGCAGCCAACCGGTCGCATCGTTGTAATGATTCAGCGTGATCACGACCGGGTTGCAAATAGTGGAACGCCCGTGACGGGGAATGCTCTATAACTTCAAGGTCTTTTTGATCGATGACTTTTCCTACTGCCTACGAGGTTTCCCATGTCCGTCACCGTCAATACCGTCTCCAGCGAAGGTTTTCGTCACAGCGTGCAGATTGATGAACATGAGCTCTTTGCCGATGTGCCTCAATCCGTGGGTGGCGAAGGCTCGGCACCGGAGCCACACGACTACTTCGACGCCGCACTCGGCACCTGCAAAGCTCTGACCTTGAAGATGTATGCCAAGAAGAAAAACATCCCGCTGACGGGCGTTACGGTCGAGGTCAAACGCGACAACAGCGAAGAGCAAAAAGGCAAATATGCGCTGCACGTCAAACTGACGCTCAAGGGCGTGCTCACCGACGCCGAGCGCGAAGAACTGCATCGCGTGGCCGACCGCTGCCCGGTCCACAAGCTGATGACCACCACCGACGTCAGCATTGAAACCCACTTGTCCGAAGGCGCCTTCAGCCAATAGCGGCAAGGGCTACACAAGCGGGTTATGCTCCATGCGTCACCCGCTCAGCCTGGAATGCACCATGAACACTCCGCTCGTGATCCGTCCCCGCACCGAAGATGTCGAAGGCCAGCCGATTCTTCGCCCGTTACCATCAGCCAAATGCCGCAGTGTCGGACCTTTCGTGTTTTTCGACCACATGCTGGAAACCCACTATCCGGCGGGCAAAGGCATGAACATCCGCCAGCATCCGCACATCGGCCTCTCCACCCTCACCTACCTGTTCCAGGGGCAGATCCAGCACAAGGACAGCCTCGGGTCCGATCAGGTCGTGGATGCCGGCGATGTCAGCTGGATGACCGCAGGCAGCGCGATTGCCCATGTCGAGCGCACGCCCGAGGCATTGAAGAACATCGGGTTCACAATGCACGGCTTGCAGATCTGGCTGGCATCGCCCAAGGATCGTGAGCAGGGCCCGGGACACTACAGCCACCATCCAGCCGCCACATTGCCCGTGAGCGATAACCTTGGGGTAAAGATCCGGATGATTGCCGGGTCAGGCTTTTGCCTGGAATCACCGGTGCCGGTGCTTTCTCCTACGTTGTATGCGGAGTTGAACCTGCAAACGGCAACGACATTGCTGATTCCTACCGAACATGAAGAGCGGGCATTGTATGTATTGAGCGGAGAGGTGCAGCTTGAAGGTGAGCCGCTGGAACTGAATTCGTTGGTGGTGCTGCCTGCTGGCGAAGAGATGACACTGTTCGCCGAGAGTGACTGTCATGCCGTGCTGTTTGGTGGGGCGCCGCTGGATGGGCCGCGACGAATCAACTGGAATTTTGTGGCGAGCGATCCGGCAGTGATTGATGAAGCACGGCGACGCTGGGCGGCCGGGGATTGGCCGACGGTGCCGGGGGAAAGTGAGCGGATCGAACTGCCCTAGGGGCAAAGTCAAAAGATCGCAGCCTGCGGCAGCTCCTACACGGACCAATGTAGGAGCTGCCGCAGGCTGCGATCTTTTGATCTTAGGGACTATCAGCCCTTAAACACTTCATCCAGCAAATTATGCATCGACGTAAAGGCCCGAGCGGCCGTCTTCGCGTCATACATCATCTTCCCCGGCACATTCGCATGCGGGTCAGTAAACGAATGCACCGCGCCGCCATAACTCAGCAACTGCCAATCCACCCCCGCCGCATTCATCTCATTTTCAAACGCGGGCAGTTGCTCCTTCGGCACCAGTGGATCAGAAGCGCCGTGCAGCACCAACACCGAGCCTTTGATGTTGTTGGCATCAGCCGGATTCGGTGAGTCCAGTGACCCGTGGAACGACACTGCCGCCTTCACTGGCGCACCCGTGCGGGCCAGGTCCAATGCACAGCAACCGCCGAAGCAAAAACCGAACGTCGCCAGTTTCGAGGTATCGACGGCGGCCTCGCCTTGGCTCTGCAACTGCTCGAATGCCGCCTGCAAGCGCTTGCGCAGCAACGCGCGGTCATTCTTCAGCGGCATCATCGCCGCCCCCGCCTCGTCGCCGTTCTGTGGACGAACCGATTGGCCATAAACGTCCGCGATCAACACCACATACCCCTTGGACGCCACAGACTTGGCGATTTCCTCGGCACCGGCGCTGATACCCATCCAGTTCGGCGCCATCAACAATCCCGGGCGCGGGCCTTTGTGGTCGGCATCGAACGCCAGACGGCTTTCAAAGGACTGGCCATCAAGCTGATAAGCAACTGAACGAACAGTGATTTGACTCATGACTAACTCCCAGTAAAAGACACCAGAACGAAAAAACCCGCCGAAGCGGGTAATGCCTGTCCGTAGGAGCGAGCTTGCTCCGGGCGGCGTTCCGACGATGGACTCAAGAACGCCGCGTTTAGCCAGTAAACACGCGTTATCGTTAACGACCATCGCGAGCAAGCTCGCTCCTACAAAGGCTCACATACGCTTAACTGACCTGTACAACCAAATTAAACCGACAGTTCAACCAGCAGCTTGTTCAGGCGGCGCACGTAGGCGGCCGGGTCTTTCAAGCTGTCGCCGGCGGCCAGGGCTGCCTGATCGAAGAGAATGTGCGACAGGTCGCCGAAGCGTTCGTCGCTCTGCTCGTTGTCGAGTTTCTCGATCAGCGGGTGAGCCGGGTTGAATTCGAAGATCGGCTTCGAATCCGGAACCTTCTGACCGCTGGCTTCAAGGATCTGACGCATTTGCATGCCCAGGTCTTGTTCGCCGATGGCCAAAATCGCCGGGGAATCGGTCAGGCGGTGGGAAACCCGCACTTCAGCAACGGAATCGCCCAATGCCGTTTTCAAACGCTCGACCAGACCTTCTTTGGACTTGGCGACTTCTTCCGCCGCTTTCTTGTCCTCTTCCGAGTCCAGGTTGCCCAGGTCCAGGTCACCGCGCGCCACGTCGACAAAGCTCTTGCCGTCGAAGTCGCTGAGGTAGCTCATCAACCACTCGTCGATACGGTCGGTCAGCAGCAGCACTTCGATGCCTTTCTTGCGGAAGACTTCCAGGTGCGGGCTGTTTTTGACTTGCGCGTAGGTTTCGCCGGTCAGGTAGTAAATCTTGTCCTGCCCTTCCTTGGCGCGAGCCAGGTACTCGACCAGACCCACAACTTGCTCGCCTTCTTCGCCCTGAGTGGACGCAAAACGCAGCAGGCCAGCGATTTTCTCTTTGTTGGCGAAGTCTTCTGCCGGGCCTTCTTTCATGACCTGACCGAAGTTTTTCCAGAAGCCTTTGTATTGCTCAGGCTCGTTCTTCGCCAGTTTTTCCAACATGTCCAGCACACGCTTGGTCAGCGCCGACTTCATGGAGTCGATGATCGGGTCTTTCTGCAGGATTTCCCGCGACACGTTCAGCGACAGGTCATTGGAATCGACCACGCCTTTGATAAAGCGCAGGTACAACGGCAGGAACGATTCGGCTTGATCCATGACAAAAACGCGCTGCACATACAGCTTCAGGCCTTTCGGCGCTTCACGCTGGTACAAATCGAACGGAGCACGGGTCGGCACGTACAGCAGCGAGCTGTATTCGAGCTTGCCTTCGACCTTGTTGTGGCTCCAGCTCAGCGGATTTTCGAAGTCGTGGGCAATATGCTTGTAGAACTCCTGGTATTCCTCGTCCTTGATCTCGGTGCGAGGACGGGTCCACAGGGCGCTGGCGCGGTTGACGGTTTCCCATTCAACGGCCGGCTTCTCTTCACCCTCGGCGGCGGCCACTTCTTTCGGCAACTCGATTGGCAGAGCGATGTGGTCGGAGTATTTCTTGATGATGTTGCGCAGACGCCAGCCATCAGCGAACTCGTCTTCACCGGACTTCAGGTGCAGCACGATGCGGGTGCCGCGGTCGGCTTTCTCAACGGTGGCAACTTCAAAATCGCCTTCACCTTTGGACGACCAGTGCACGCCTTCGCTGGCGGCAGCACCGGCACGACGGCTGAATACATCGACTTTATCGGCGACGATGAAGGCCGAATAGAAACCAACACCGAATTGACCGATCAGGTGGGAGTCTTTCTTCTGGTCGCCAGAGAGGTGTTTCATGAAATCGGCAGTGCCGGATTTGGCGATGGTGCCCAGGTGGGTAATCGCGTCTTCACGGCTCATACCGATGCCGTTGTCTTCGAGGGTGACGGTTTTAGCGTCCTTGTCGAAGCTCACACGGATTTTCAGTTCCGCGCCACCTTCCAGCAGTTCAGGCTTGGACAGGGCTTCGAAACGTAATTTGTCGACAGCGTCAGAGGCGTTCGAAATCAATTCGCGAAGGAAAATTTCCTTATTGGAATACAGCGAATGGATCATGAGGTGCAGCAGTTGCTTCACCTCGGTCTGGAAGCCCAGGGTTTCCTTTTGAGTTTCCACGCTCATAGTCATCAAACTCCAACTTGGATGGCATTGGCCGCGCCCGAAAGGGTTGGCGGCGGGATGTCATCAAGGTTGGGGCTGCGACTCGGATTTCAAGGGCTCTTCAATTTTGAAATGCGCCCGGGCCGTGGCAATGGGCTCGGCTTCGGTGGTCTGCCAGGCCGTAATCGCCACATTGGCGACCCGCCGCCCCTGACGGCAAACCTGGCATCGGGCCCAGGTATCGCGAAACTGCCCCGCGCGCAGGTAGTCGAGGGAGAAGTCGATGATCTTCGGTACGCCCGGCGAGCCCGTGCAAATCAGCAGGTGCAGCGCGGCGGACAGCTCCATGAACCCGGCAATCACCCCCCCATGAATCGCCGGCAATAAAGGGTTACCAATGTTGTCCTTGTTGGCTGGCAGCCGAAACAGCAGCTCATCCCCTACGCGCGAGCAGTCGACGCCAATCAGCTTGGCGTAGGGAAGCAGGTGCAGCAGCGATGCGTAGTCGCCCTTTTCATGCGCCTGTTGCAGCTGCGCCTTGAAGTCGGTCATTTCGCACCTCCGGCGATGACGCCACCAAAGCCTTTTGTGCCTTTGATGGCCGTGCCCATGCGCATGAAGGTGCCCACCACGTGGGCGATGGGTTGCTCGGGATCATCCTGGTAGGCAAAACCCCGGGCAAAGATCACGTCAGTCGTCACCCGGTAGCACTGGGCGAAACCGTAGACATCCTTATGGGGCTCGGCGGCGTGCATATAATCGATCCGCAGGTCGAGGGTCGGGCAGACTTCAAATTCCGGTAACACGCAGAGGGTGGACATGCCGCAGGCCGTGTCCATCAGCGTGGTCAGGGCGCCGCCGTGGATCACGCCGGTTTGCGGGTTGCCAACGATCTGCGGGGTGTATGGCAGAATGACGGTCAGGCCTTCGCTGCTCGCACTGTGAACCCGCAGACCCAGTACCTGACAATGTCGCAGCGCCGACATAAATCGCGTCGCGCGCTCAAAAACGGGGTTTTCCGTCATTTGATAAAAACTCTTCTTAGTATTTGGACATCGCACTAGGCATATTCGGTAAAAGTTCCCGTCGGAATAATCTTATATATTTGAACGAATTGAGGAACTTAACGCTGTGGGCTGTGCTCGAAAGGCCAGTAGATATTTTCCATCAGGAGAAACACCCCATGCGTAAGACTTTAGCTATTGCCTTGATGTTGACCGCTTCCCTCGGTCTCGCAGCCTGCGGTAAAAAATCCGAGGACAAAGCTCAAGATGCTAACCAACATGCTGAACAAGCTCAGCAAGACATGAGCAAAGCTCAGGATAAAGTGAACGACGCTGCGAAAGAAAACGCCGAAGCCGCCAAAGATCAGGCTGAATCGAACGAGGCAGCCGCAAAAGAAGCACCTAAAAACTAAAACAGTTTTTAGCGTGATAAAGAAAACCCGCCAAATGCGGGTTTTCTTTTGTCTGTCATTTGTCCCGTTACAGCAAAATAGTTCTAAAAGTCGGACTAATCATCAGCAGTAACGAACACACTAATCCGACAAACCACACCAGACTCCGCTGCCAGGCCAAATCCCCCCAATAACACAACAAGTAGATGATCCGCGAAATCACAAAGATGATTGCCAGCGCGTCGATCAACCAGCCCGCCGTCTGTGTGGTGTGAGCCATCAACACCCCCACCGCAAACAAAATGAACGCCTCGAAACAATTCTGATGAGCCGCCACCGCCCTGGCGCCTAAGCCCGTCAATTGTGCCTGCTGCTGACGCGGCAAGTGATTGTTGTAACCGCCCTGCTCTTTCATGGCCTTGGCCACCGGCATGCGCGCCACGTATATCAATAAGGCACTGATAAACACACACCAGAACGGAATACTCATCAAGCGGCCTCTTTGTTCGCCTCAGGCAATGGCGCCTCTGTAGGGGTATAGACCATTACATCTAGAACGTCGGAATGAAACTCCCGGCGATACAACACCAGCACGACGCCAGTACTCATCAACATGAACAACCAGGGGCTGACAAACCAGGCCAGCATGGTCATGCCGAAATAATAGGAACGCAGGCCGAAGTTGAACTGGTTAGCGGCCATGGAGATGACACGCGCCGCACGGGCCGCGAAAGCTTTACGCTCCAGCTCGGAGACATGGCGCTCACCGACCATCGGCGCCGAGCCGATCAGGATGGCAGCAAAGTTGTACTGACGCATGCACCAGCTAAACGTAAAGAACGCATAGACGAACACCAGCGCCAGACACAGCAACTTGATCTCCGACATTCCCTGGGACGCCTGTTGCACCATCGGAATGTCCGCCAACAACGAGACCGCCCTTTCGGACGCACCGAGAACGGTGAGAATACCGGCCAGGATAATCAGCGTACTTGAGGCGAAGAACGAGGCATTGCGTTCCAGATTGCCAATCACGCTGGCGTCGGCGATGCGGTTATCGCGTAGCAGCATGCGGCGCATCCAGTCTTCGCGGTACAGATGCAGCACGCTGGCCAGGCACGCGGTGTCGCGGCCCTTCCACGAGGCATATCGGGTGTAACCACCCCAGCAGATGACGAACCAGAGTGCGGCGAGGATGTGAATCAGGTTGGCGTGGATGAACGACATGCAGGTCCTTGTGATGTGTTTAAGGAGTACTAAAATCCTGTGGGAGCGGGCTTGCTCGCGAAGAGGGCCTTTCAGGCAACATCTCTATTGAATGTTAAGCCCCCTTCGCGAGCAAGCCCGCTCCCACATTTGATCTTCGTATGCCCATAAAAAATGCCCCGTATCGATTGATACGGGGCATTTCTGTACGTGCTCAAGGCCCGCTTGTGACGGACCTTGCAGCGGCTTAAGCCAGCGCTTCTTCGCGCTTGCCCAGCAGACGATCGCAGGCCACCGCGACCACCAGTGTCATGACCGACGGCACCAGCCATGCCAGCCCCTGCTCGCTCAGCGGCAGGTGTGACAGCTGAGTCGGCATCCAGCCCGCCAGACCCGCGCCCTTGAGGGCGTCGATCAGGCCGAAAAGGAACGATACCAGCATCACCGGACCGACAATGCGGCCTTGCTCATGCCAGAAGTCCTTACAGAAGCTCAACGCCACCAGGGCAATGCACGGCGGGTAAATAGCGGTCAGTACCGGGATCGAGAACGCAATCAGCTTGGTGAGGCCCAGGTTGGACACCAGCAAGGAGAACGCTGCCAGGATAATGACCAGCGTCTTGTAGGACAGTGGCAGCACGCGGCTGAAGTATTCAGCGCAGGCGCACGTCAGACCCACCGCAGTGACCAGGCAGGCCAGCGAGATCAACACCGCCAGAAAACCGCTGCCCAACGAGCCGAAGGTGTGTTGCACATAAGCGTGCAACACCGCCGCGCCATTGGTGGCACCCGCTGCAACTTCGTGACTGCCCGAACCGAGCCGGAACAGGCTGACGTAAACCAGCGCCAGACCGACGCCGGCAATCAATCCGGCAATGATCGCGTAACGGGTGATCAACGCTGGTGAATCGACGCCACGGGAGCGGATGGCGTTGACGATAACAATGCCGAACACCAATGCGCCCAGTGTATCCATGGTCAGGTAACCATTGATAAACCCTTGGGAGAACGGCGCCGCCACGTATTCCGGGGTCGCCACGCCGATGTCACCAGCCGGCAAGGCAAATGCTGCGATACCGAGCGCGGCCAGGGCGATGATTTTCAGCGGCGCGAGAAAACGTCCTACGGTGTCCAGCAAACGGCCCGGGTAGAGCGAGATGAAGAACACCAGCAGGAAGTACACCGAGCTATAGAGGAACAGCGCCAGCGGGCTCTCGCCAGTCAGCGGCGCCAGACCTACTTCGAAGGATACCGTTGCGGTACGCGGTGTCGCGAACAGCGGACCAACGGCGAGGTAGCACGCGGCGGCCAGTAAACCACCGGCGACTTTACCGATCGGGCTGCTCAACGCATCCATTGCGCCACCGACCTTGGCCAGTGCAACTACGGTGATCACCGGCAATCCGACCGCCGTGATCAGAAAACCCAGCGCCGCCATCCAGACATGAGGTCCGGACTGCAAACCGACGATAGGCGGGAAGATGATGTTGCCAGCCCCGACAAACAGGGCAAACGTCATAAAACCAAGTGCCAGGATGTCCTGGCCTTTCAACACTTTCATTAAGGAAATACCACACTACTGAATCGGAATTTAGAGAGGGATTTCCCTTAGGGGTGAGGGAAATGCTGTCGGCCCGTATAGGACTGACCCTTTAGCGCGACGCGTCCTTGTGGGACGCAGACGCAAAAATGGCGGCTAGCCTAACGAATTTGGGTGAAAAACGCACTGTTAGAGGGCGAACTATCCGATACGCGACATCTTCGTGTCGCGTTTACATATTAAAAATGCATCGTTTGTAGGAGCGAGCTTGCTCGCGATGGACGTTAACGATTACGCGTGCAACTGGTTGTCCGCGTTTCCCTTACGTTCATCGCGAGCGAGCTCGCTCCTACAGACGCACAAAGGCCACCCGAAGGTGGCCTTTGTTTGGTGAAGCGTGAATTAAGCGCGAGGCTTACTTCATCGCCCAACCGGTCAGCTCGGACAACGCCTTGCCGATGTCTGCCAGCGAACGCACGGTTTTAACGCCTGCGTCTTCCAGGGCAGCAAACTTCTCGTCTGCAGTGCCTTTGCCGCCAGAGATGATTGCGCCAGCATGGCCCATGCGCTTGCCCGCAGGGGCAGTCACACCAGCGATGTAGGAAACAACCGGCTTGGTCACGTGTGCCTTGATGTAGGCAGCCGCTTCTTCTTCAGCCGAACCGCCGATCTCACCGATCATGACGATCGCTTCGGTCTTCGGGTCTTCCTGGAACAGCTTCAGGATGTCGATGAAGTTCGAGCCTGGGATCGGGTCACCGCCGATGCCGACGCAAGTCGACTGACCGAAACCGGCGTCAGTAGTCTGCTTCACAGCTTCGTAGGTCAGGGTGCCGGAACGGGAAACGATACCGACCTTGCCTGGCAAGTGAATGTGACCTGGCATGATGCCGATCTTGCATTCGCCTGGAGTGATCACGCCTGGGCAGTTAGGACCGATCAGGACTACGCCCAGCTCGTCGCACTTGACCTTGGCATCCAGCATATCCAGGGTAGGAATGCCTTCAGTGATGCAAACGATCAGCTTGATGCCGCCGAAGGCTGCTTCCAGGATGGAGTCCTTGCAGAAAGGAGCTGGAACGTAGATCACGCTGGCGGTGGCGCCAGTGGCAGCTACAGCGTCTTTCACGGTGTTGAACACTGGCAGACCCAGGTGCTCGGTGCCGCCTTTGCCCGGCGTTACGCCACCGACCATCTTGGTGCCGTATTCGAGGGCCTGCTGGGTGTGGAAACTACCTTGCGAACCGGTAATACCCTGGCAGATAACTTTGGTGTCTTTATTGATCAGGACGCTCATTATTTGCCCTCCGCAGCTTTAACGACTTGTTGAGCAGCGTCGGTCAGGCTGGTAGCAGCGATGATGTTCAAACCGCTTTCTGCCAGTACTTTAGCGCCCAGCTCAGCGTTGTTGCCTTCAAGGCGAACAACAACCGGGATTTTCACGCCGACTTCTTTCACAGCGCCGATGATGCCTTCGGCAATCATGTCGCAGCGAACGATGCCGCCGAAGATGTTGACCAATACTGCAGCGACGTTAGTGTCGGACAGGATGATCTTGAACGCTTCGGTAACGCGTTCTTTGGTAGCACCGCCGCCCACGTCGAGGAAGTTGGCTGGTTTGCCGCCATGCAGGTTGACGATGTCCATGGTACCCATGGCCAGGCCAGCACCGTTGACCATGCAACCGATGTTGCCTTCCAGTGCTACGTAGTTCAGTTCGAACTTGGCAGCGTGCGCTTCGCGCGGATCGTCTTGCGACGGATCGTGGAAAGTCTTCAGCTTAGGCTGACGGTACATGGCGTTGGCGTCGATGTTGATCTTGGCGTCGAGGCAATGCAGATCGCCGTCAGCCTTGATCACCAGCGGGTTCACTTCCAGCAGGGCCAGGTCGTGATCCTTGAACAGCTTGGCCAGACCTACGAAGATCTTGGCGAACTGAGCAACTTGCTTGCCTTCCAGACCCAGCTGGAATGCCAGCTCGCGCCCCTGGAATGGCTGAGCGCCAACCAGTGGATCGATAGTGGCCTTGAGGATTTTCTCAGGGGTGTCGTGAGCGATTTTCTCGATGTCCACGCCACCTTCGGTGGAAGCCATGAACACGATGCGACGGCTCGAACGGTCAACGACAGCGCCCAGGTACAGCTCTTTAGCGATATCAGTGCACGATTCAACCAGGATCTTGGTGACTGGCTGACCATTGGCGTCTGTCTGGTAAGTCACCAGACGCTTGCCCAGCCACTGCTGTGCGAATGCCTTGGCGTCTTCTTTGCTGCGAACCAGCTTAACGCCGCCCGCTTTACCGCGACCACCAGCGTGGACCTGGGCTTTGACAACCCACTCGGTACCACCGATTTTGTCGCAAGCTTCTGCTGCTGCTTCCGGAGTGTCTACTGCGAAACCCTGGGATACTGGCAGGCCGTATTCAGCGAACAGCTGCTTACCCTGATACTCGTGAAGATTCATGCTTATTACCGTCTTCGTTAGGTACTGCGCATTCGGTGCTGCACTTGTTCAAGTGCCGCACCACCTGTGACTGCTGCTTGCGTAGCCTTTCCGGACAACCGGTGCAGCTACGCAAGACTGCGTCCAGCGGATATTCCGCGGTGAGACTTGCATGCAAGGCTCACGACGGGCCAAACCGCCGTGGTTTCTTATTGTGTCTTAACGCTTCTTGCGGTTGGCAATGTGGATGGCGCCGCCATTCACAGCCAGAGCTGCTTCGTGCAAGGCTTCGGACAGGGTCGGATGGGAGAAAACCATCATGCCCAGGTCTTCAGCGCTGGTGCCGAATTCCATACCGATCGCGCCCTGCTGAACCAGTTCTGCAGCGCTCGGGCCAATCACGTGGACGCCCAATACGCGGTCAGTCTTGGCATCAGCAATGACTTTCACGAAACCGCCGGTGTCGTTGGCTGCCATGGCACGGCCACTGGCTGCGAACGGGAAGGTGCCAACGTTAACTTCAACGCCTTCAGCCTTCAAGGTCTGCTCGGTTTTGCCGACCCACGCGATTTCCGGGTGAGTATAAATAACAGACGGGATCAGGTCATAGTTGATTTGGGCTTTGTGGCCCTTGATGCGCTCAACCACCATGATGCCTTCTTCGGACGCCTTGTGCGCCAGCATCATGCCGCGAACCACGTCACCGATCGCGTAAACGCCCGGAACGCTGGTCGCGCACTGGTCGTCAACGAAAACGAAACCGCGCTCGTCGATCGTCACACCGCTGTCAGCTGCCAGCAGTTCGGTGGTCACTGGACGGCGACCAACGGCAACGATCAGCTTGTCGAACGTGATGTTCTGTTCGCCATTGGCATCGGTGTAGTTCACAACAACTTCGTTGCCGTTCACTTTGGAACCGGTGACGCGAGCGCCCAGCTTGATGTCCAGACCTTGTTTGGTCAGGGTCTTGTAGGCTTCTTTGGAAACGGCGTCGTCAGCGGCTGGCAGGAACTTCTCCAGCGCTTCCAGAACAACCACTTCAGAACCCAGACGCGACCAGACCGAACCCAGTTCCAGACCGATAACGCCAGCGCCGATCACGCCCAGACGCTTAGGTACGGATTGGAATTCCAGCGCGCCAGTCGAATCGACGATCACGTTCTGGTCAACCGGAGCCGGTGGAATGTCGATCGGACGCGAGCCCGAAGCCAGAATCACGTTCTCGGCTTCGATGATTTCGACGGTGCCGTCCGGCTTGGTCAGTTCAACTTTCTTGCCAGCCAGCAGTTTGCCGTGGCCTTGCAGGGAAGTGACGCCGTTAGCCTTGAACAGGGTTGCAACGCCAGAGGTCAGGCCTTTGACGATGTTGGCTTTACGGCCAACCATTGCAGCCACGTCCATGGTCACGCCAGCGTGATTGATACCGTGGATTGCGAAGCCTTCTTTGGCTTCCTTGTACTTCCAGGAGCTGTCCAGCAGCGCCTTGGATGGAATGCAGCCGACGTTCAGGCAAGTACCGCCCAGAGCCAGTTTGCCTTCCTTGTCGGTGTACTTCTCGATGCAGGCAGTCGTCAGGCCAAGCTGCGCTGCTTTGATGGCAGCTACATAGCCGCCAGGGCCCGCACCGATCACTACTACGTCAAATTTCTGCGACATTCAAAAAATCCTCTTTTGGCAAGCTTGAAGCCGCGAGCGGCAAGCCCAAGCGAAAGCCCGAAAGGCTTGCCGCTTGAAACTTGCAACTCACAGCTGCTTCTATCAGATATCCAGCAGCAAACGAGCCGGGTCTTCCAGCAGGTTCTTGATGGTAACCAGGAAGGTCACAGCTTCTTTGCCATCGATCAAACGGTGATCGTAGGACAGAGCCAGGTACATCATCGGACGGATAACAACCTGACCGTTGATCGCCATAGGACGCTGCAGAATGTTGTGCATGCCCAGGATTGCCGCTTGCGGCGGGTTGACGATCGGGGTCGACATCATCGATCCGAAAGTACCACCGTTGGTGATGGTGAAAGTACCACCGGTCATTTCGTCCATCGACAGTTTGCCGTCACGCGCCTTCTTGCCGAAGGTGGCGATGCCGCCTTCGATTTCAGCCAGGCTCATCAGTTCGGCGTTACGCAGAACCGGTACAACCAGACCGCGGTCGCTGGAAACAGCCACACCGACGTCAGCGTAGCCGTGGTAAACGATGTCCGCACCGTCGATCGACGCGTTGACAGCCGGGAAGCGTTTCAGCGCTTCGGTGGCAGCCTTGACGAAGAACGACATGAAGCCCAGGCGCACGCCATTGTGGGACTTCTCGAACAGGTCCTTGTACTTCGAACGCAGGGCCATGACTTCGGTCATGTCGACTTCGTTGAAAGTGGTCAGCATGGCCATGTTCGATTGCGCTTCAACCAGACGCTTGGCAACGGTGGCCCGCACGCGGGTCATCGGTACGCGCTTCTCGATGCGATCGCCAGCAGCGAACACCGGCGCAGCAGCGGCAGGAGCAGCAGCCTTGGCAGGTGCGGCAGCCGGAGCGGCTTTCTTGGCAGCAACAGCAGCTACCACGTCTTCCTTGGTCACACGACCGCCTTTGCCAGTGCCGGCAACGGAAGCGATGTTGATGCCGTTCTCTTCAGCCAGCTTGCGAGCAGCCGGTGCAGCGACAGGATCGTCTTCGCCTTCGGCAGCCGGAGCAGCGGCCTGTGCAGCAGCCGGAGCAGCGGCAGCGGCTGGAGCGGCAGCAGCACCGCCCGCTTCGATGGAGCCCAGGACTTCGTCGGACAGAACGGTGTCGCCTTCGTTCTTGACGATAGCGCCCAGTACGCCGTCGGCAGTCGCCAACACTTCCAGCACAACCTTGTCGGTTTCGATGTCGACGATCAGGTCATCACGCTTGACGGCGTCGCCCGGTTTTTTGTGCCAGGTGGCAACGGTGCCATCGGCAACCGATTCCGGGAAGGTGGGGGCTTTGATTTCGATAGCCATTATCTGTGGGTCCTTAAATTCGGTTTCAGGTGCGCGAAGGCGTTAAACAGTAAAGGCGTCTTGCAGCAGTTTTTCCTGCTGCTCAGCGTGCATCGATGCATAACCACAAGCAGGTGCAGCGGAAGCATCACGGCCGGCGTATTCGAGTACGAGCGACTTGTTGTGATTGCCAACGATGCGGCGCATGTGGTGCTGGCTGCAGTACCAGGCACCCTGGTTCATCGGCTCTTCCTGACACCAAACGATATGTTTGAGGTTGGTGTACGGAGCCAGGACTTCATTCAAGTCGTCCTCAGGGAATGGGTACAGCTGCTCAAGACGCACGACGGCGATATCGTCACGGCCTTCGGCACGGCGTTTTTCCAGCAGGTCGTAGTAGACCTTGCCGCTACACAGAACAATGCGCTCGACCTTTTTCGGGTCTTGAGCATCGATTTCCGGGATAACGGTCTGGAACGAACCTTCGGCCAGATCTTCCAGCGTCGAGATGGCCAGCTTGTGGCGCAGCAGCGACTTCGGCGTCAGGACTACCAATGGTTTGCGCAGCGGGCGAATCACCTGACGGCGCAGCAAGTGGTAGATCTGAGCCGGCGTTGTCGGCAAGCACACCTGAATGTTGTGCTCGGCGCACAGCTGCAGGTAACGCTCGAGACGAGCCGAGGAGTGCTCTGGCCCCTGACCTTCATAACCGTGCGGCAGCAACATGGTCAGACCGCACAGACGGCCCCACTTGTGCTCGCCACTGGTGATGAACTGGTCAATAACCACCTGGGCACCGTTGGCGAAGTCGCCGAACTGGGCTTCCCAGATAACCAGCGCATTTGGCGTGGTGGTCGAGTAACCGTACTCAAAAGCCAGCACCGCTTCTTCGGACAGGAACGAGTCGTACAGGTCGAAACGTGGCTGACCGTCATACAGATGCTGCAGCGGGATGTAGCTGCTAGCGTCTTTCTGGTTGTGCAAGACAGCATGACGGTGAGAGAACGTACCGCGGCCGATGTCCTGGCCAGTCATGCGAATCGGGTGACCTTCGAACGCCAGGGTCGCGTACGCCATGGTTTCGGCGTAACCCCAGTTGATCGGCAGGCCGCCGGCTTGCATTTTCTGGCGATCTTCGTAGATCTTGGCAACCTGGCGCTGAACCACGAAGCCTTCCGGAATTTCCAGCAGCTTGGCAGACAGTTCCTGCAAGGTTTTCAGGTCGAAGCGGGTGTCGTGACGCGCAGTCCAGGCGTGGCCCAGGTACGGACGCCAGTCCACGAACAATTCTTTGTTCGGCTCTTTGACCAGGCTTTTCACTACGTGCAGACCGTTGTCCAGCGCGTTGCGGTATTCATCGATCTTCGCCTGAACACGCTCTGCGTCCAGCACACCACTTTGCGTCAGACGATCGGCATACAGCTCACGGGTCGTGCGCTGCTTGGCGATCTGCTGATACATCAAAGGCTGCGTGCCGCTTGGTTCGTCAGCCTCGTTGTGGCCGCGACGACGGTAGCAGAACATGTCGATGACCACATCGCGCTTGAACTGCATGCGGTAGTCAATGGCCAGCTGGGTCACGAACAATACAGCTTCCGGATCATCGCCATTCACATGGAGGATCGGCGCCTGGATCATTTTCGCAACGTCGGTCGCGTACTCGGTGGAGCGGGCGTCCAGCGGGTTGCTGATGGTGAAACCGACCTGGTTGTTGATCACGATGTGCACGGTGCCGCCGGTTTTGAAACCGCGGGTCTGCGACATCTGGAAGGTTTCCATCACCACGCCCTGACCGGCGAATGCCGCGTCACCGTGGATGGAGATCGGCAGGACCTTCTCACCGGTAGCGTCGTTACGACGATCCTGACGGGCGCGAACCGAACCTTCGACCACTGGAGAAACGATTTCCAGGTGGGACGGGTTGAACGCCATGGCCAGGTGAACTTCACCGCCGGCGGTCATCACGTTGGACGAGAAGCCCTGGTGATATTTAACGTCACCGGAACCCAGCTCGACCTTCTTCTTGCCTTCGAACTCGTCGAACAGCTCGCGCGGGTTCTTGCCGAAGGTGTTGACCAGCACGTTGAGACGACCACGGTGGGCCATGCCGATGACGATTTCCTTGGTGCCGTAGGAACCGGAACGCTGGATCAGCTCGTCGAGCATCGGAATCAGGCTCTCGCCGCCTTCCAGGCCGAAACGCTTGGTACCCGGGTATTTGGTCCCCAGGTATTTTTCCAGGCCTTCGCCGGCGGTGACGCGCTCGAGCAGGTGGCTCTTGATGTCGGCGGAGTACGTCGGACGGCCGCGCACGCTTTCCAGACGCTGCTGGAACCACTGGCGCTGCTCGGAATCGGTGATATGCGTAAATTCAGCGCCGATGGTGCGGCAATATGTCTGCTGCAACGCTTCGTGAATTTCGCGTAGGCTCGCTTCCTCTTTGCCGATGAACAGGTCGCCGGCACGGAAGGTCGTATCAAGATCGGCATTGGTCAAGCCGTAATGATTGATCGACAGGTCTGCAGGTGCAGGACGCTGCCACAGCCCCAGCGGGTCAAGCTGGGCTGCCTGGTGGCCACGCATACGGTAGGCCTGGATCAACCGCAGCACTTCAACTTGCTTCTTTTCGTGCTCACTGCTCACGCTTCCGGCGGAAACCGGTTGGGCGCGGCGCTGGTTCTTTGCCAGCAAGACGAAATGATCGCGAATTGTGGAGTGCGAAACATCGGTGGCAGTGTTGCCGTCAGCAGGCAACTTCTGGAAGTAGGTGCGCCACTCTTCTGGCACAGCGTTAGGGTCGTGCAGGTAGAGCTCGTAGAGCTCTTCCACATAGGCAGCGTTACTACCGGATAGGTAGGCGCTGTTCCACATGCGCTGCATCACGCTTTCTTGCATGCTTGGTCACCCTCGGTTAGGGGAACACCACCGGCGTCGACACCGAGCACGCTTGCAGAAGTCCGAATGCAGCGACCAAAACAAGCCACTAGGATCACGCTGATAGTCCGGGTACCAGCCCGGATGCCCCTGCTTGTCTCATTTCTTCAAAATAAGAGCCGCAGCTTTATGGGCTGCTGCTCAGGTTAAAACTACGGCGCCGGTTGAAGCCTGCGCCGTAGCATCTACAGGTACTGCGGTGTTACGGGTACAGCAGCTGAATCACACGCCGCTTTGGAGCAGCATGTTACGTATGTGACCGATGGCCTTAGTCGGGTTCAGGCCTTTCGGACAGACGTTGACGCAGTTCATGATCCCGCGGCAGCGGAATACGCTGAACGGGTCATCCAGCGAAGCCAGACGCTCGGCAGTCTTGGTGTCGCGGCTGTCTGCCAGGAAGCGGTACGCTTGCAGCAGGGCAGCTGGACCCAGGAACTTGTCCGGGTTCCACCAGAAGGACGGGCAAGAAGTCGAGCAGCAAGCGCACAGGATGCACTCGTACAGACCGTCAAGCTTTTCACGCTCTTCCGGGGTCTGCAGACGTTCGATGGCCGGAGCCGGCGTGTCGTTCTGCAGGTATGGCTTAACCTTCTCGTATTGCTTGTAGAAGATGCTCATATCGACGACCAGGTCACGGATAACCGGCAAACCTGGCAGCGGACGAACGATCAGCTTGTTACCTTTTACGACAGAAGACAGCGGCGTAACGCACGCCAGACCGTTTTTGCCGTTGATGTTCATGCCGTCGGAACCGCAAACACCTTCACGGCAAGAGCGACGATAGGAGAAACCTTCGTCCTGCTCTTTGATCAGGGCCAGCACGTCCAGCACCATCAGGTCTTTACCACCGGTGTCGACCTGGAATTCCTGCATGAACGGCGCAGCGTCCTGATCAGGGTTGTAGCGATAAACACTGACTTGCAACATGGCGGCCACCCTTAATAAGTCCGAATCTTAGGTTCAAAAGTCGGAACAGTCTTCGGCGAGAAGTTCACGGCGCGCTTGGTTACGCGTTTGTCACCCGGGAAGTACAGGGTGTGGCACAGCCAGTTTTCGTCGTCGCGGTCTTCGTAGTCTTCACGGGCGTGAGCACCGCGGGACTCTTTGCGGATCTCTGCAGCGATGGCGGTGGCTTCGGCCACTTCCAGCAGGTTCTGCAGTTCCAGCGCTTCGATACGAGCGGTGTTGAACGCCTGGCTCTTATCGTTGATCTTGACGTTGGCGATACGGCCACGCAGATCAGCCAGCTGAGCAATACCCTTCTGCATGTATTCGCCGGTACGGAATACACCGAAGTAGTTCTGCATGCAGCTTTGCAGTTCTTTACGCAGGGTGGCGACGTCTTCGCCTTCGGTACGCGAGTTCAGGCCATCGAGACGAGCCAGGGCTGCGTCGATGTCGGACTGGCGAGGACGAGCGTAATCAACGCCTTCTTTCAGGGTCTGCTCCAGGAACAGGCCGGCGGCGCGACCGAATACCACGAGGTCGAGCAGCGAGTTACCGCCCAGGCGGTTGGCACCGTGAACCGATACGCAAGCCACTTCGCCTACTGCGAACAGACCAGGAATGATCTGGTCTACGCCGTCGGCGTCCTGGGTGATTGCCTGACCATGAATGTTGGTGGCAACGCCGCCCATCATATAGTGGCAGGTTGGAACGACCGGAATCGGCGCCACGGCTGGATCGACGTGAGCGAAGGTCTTGGACAGTTCCATGATGCCTGGCAGACGGCTGTGCAGAACTTCTTCACCGAGGTGATCGAGTTTCAGCATTACGTGGTCGCCATCCGGACCGCAACCGTTGCCGGCGATGATTTCTTTAACCATCGAACGAGCAACAACGTCACGACCCGCCAGGTCTTTGGCGTTCGGAGCATAACGCTCCATGAAACGCTCGCCGTGCTTGTTGATCAGGTAACCGCCTTCACCGCGGCAGCCTTCAGTAACCAGTACACCGGCGCCGGCGATGCCGGTCGGGTGGAACTGCCACATTTCGATGTCTTGTACCGGCACGCCAGCACGCAGAGCCATGCCGACGCCGTCACCGGTGTTGATCAGGGCGTTGGTGGTGGACGAGTAGATACGGCCTGCACCGCCAGTCGCCAATACGGTGGCGTTAGCGCGGACGTAGGAGGTTTCGCCGGTTTCGATGCAGATCACGATCATGCCGACAAAGGCACCATCTTCGTTCTTCACCAGGTCGACGCCGTAGTATTCGTTCAGGAATACGGTGCCGGCCTTGAGGTTGGCCTGGTACAGGGTGTGCAGCAGCGCGTGACCGGTACGGTCGGCAGCGGCACACGTACGTGCAGCCTGGCCACCTTTACCGAAGTCTTTCGACTGACCGCCGAACGGACGCTGATAGATGCGGCCTTGTTCGGTACGGGAGAACGGCAAGCCCATGTGTTCGAGTTCGAAGACCGCTTCCGGGCCTACGGAACACATGTATTCGATAGCGTCCTGGTCACCGATGTAGTCGGAACCCTTGACGGTATCGTACATGTGCCAGCGCCAGTCATCGTTCGGATCTGCCGAGGCGATGGCGCAGGTAATGCCACCCTGGGCGGATACAGTGTGCGAACGAGTCGGGAACACCTTGGTGATCACGGCAGTCTTGTGACCACCTTGTGCCAGCTGCAGAGCAGCGCGCATGCCAGCACCGCCGCCGCCAATGATGATGGCGTCGAACGAAAGCGTATTAACTGTAGTAGACATGAATCAGATACCCCAAAGAATCTGCACACCCCAGACGAAGTACGCGAACATCGCGACGCCGCATACCGCCTGGAAGAGGAAACGTATTGCAGTCGCGGACTTGCCGAACGCCATTGGCGTCAGGTAGTCGGTCGCGATGGTCCACATGCCGACCCAGGCGTGAGCGCCGAGGGCAACGAGGGCCAGGAGACTGAAAATACGCATCCAGTTGCTTGCGAACAGTTCATGCCATTGGGCGTAGCCGAGGCCAGGATGGGCGACGACGTATCCGATCAGGAAAATGAAGTAAGCCGCGAGAACGACCGCAGACACACGTTGTGCCATCCAGTCATAGAGGCCCGAACGCGACAGGTTCGTGACGTTAGTTACCATATCCAAACTCCTGCCAGAACGATTACCACCACGGAAACGGCGATAACGATTTTCGAGCCCAGTTTGCCGCCTTCAAGCGACTCGCCGATGCCCATGTCCATGATCAAGTGGCGCACACCGGCAACCAAGTGATACAGCAAGGCGGACAGGATGCCCCAAATCACTAGCTTGGCTAGCGGACTGGTCAGACACGCTTTCACCTGACCGAAGCCTTCTTCTGAGCTCAGCGACTTGTCCAATGCATAAAGCATGATGGCCAGGCTGACAAAGAGGATGACACCGGAGATTCGGTGAAGAATGGACGTGTAAGCAGTGACTGGGAGTTTGATGGTCCTTAGGTCTAGGTTTACAGGTCGTTGGCTATTCACGGCTTTTTTTCACACTGAAGAGCCCCTAACAATCAGGGCAAAGTTGTTGGGGAGTGCACTGGTCAGGTACCCACCACCCAGGGAGTGCGACCCCCAATAAAGCAGGCCCAAAAGCCCCTGGCGGTCGGAGGCCGAGTATAGACAGTTAGGCTACTAATGACAACGCGTTCACCTACCCCAAATAGCGCATTGCACAAGTTGGATAAAAGGCGTAAATGGCAGTCAAATTCGAGGAAAAAGTCCGGTTAAAGCCTTCTGGGGCAAGACTTTAGGCAAATTGACATTCAAATTTATCTCACTATAGTGGTGCGGGCCCTGCGTGGGGGGTCTGTCTGATGATTTCAAGCATAAATAGGAGGCCACATGGCTGACAAAAAAGCGCAGTTGATCATCGAGGGCGCAGCCCCCGTCGAGCTGCCCATTTTAACCGGCACCGTTGGTCCCGATGTTATCGATGTTCGGGGCCTGACGGCCACGGGCCGTTTCACCTTTGACCCTGGTTTCATGTCGACCGCCTCCTGCGAGTCGAAGATCACCTATATCGACGGCGACAACGGCATCCTGCTGCACCGCGGCTACCCGATCGAACAGCTGGCTGAAAAGTCGGACTACCTGGAAACCTGCTATCTGCTGCTCAACGGCGAATTGCCGACCGCAGAACAGAAGGCCCAGTTCGTCAGCACCGTCAAGAACCACACCATGGTTCACGAGCAGCTCAAGACGTTCTTCAACGGCTTCCGTCGCGACGCCCACCCGATGGCCGTCATGTGCGGTGTAGTCGGCGCCCTCTCGGCCTTCTACCACGACTCCCTGGACATCAATAACCCGCAGCATCGCGAAATCTCCGCGATCCGTCTGGTTGCCAAGATGCCGACGCTGGCAGCGATGGTTTACAAGTACTCCATGGGCCAACCCATGATGTACCCGCGCAACGACCTGTCGTACGCGGAAAACTTCCTGCACATGATGTTCAACACCCCGTGCGAGATCAAACCGATCAGCCCGGTGCTCGCCAAGGCCATGGACCGGATCTTCATCCTCCATGCCGACCACGAGCAGAACGCATCGACTTCCACCGTACGCCTGGCCGGCTCTTCGGGTGCTAACCCGTTCGCCTGTATTGCCGCCGGTATCGCTGCACTGTGGGGCCCTGCCCACGGCGGCGCGAACGAAGCTGTTCTGACCATGCTCGATGAAATTGGCGATGTTTCGAACATTGACAAGTTCATCGCCAAGGCCAAGGACAAGAATGATCCGTTCAAACTGATGGGCTTCGGTCACCGGGTTTACAAAAACCGCGACCCACGCGCCACAGTTATGAAGCAGACCTGTGACGAAGTGCTGAAAGAGCTGGGCATCAAGAACGATCCGCAACTCGAACTGGCCATGCGCCTGGAAGAGATCGCTCTGACCGACCCGTACTTCATCGAACGCTCGCTGTACCCGAACGTCGACTTCTACTCGGGGATCATCCTCAAGGCGATCGGCATTCCAACCAGCATGTTTACCGTGATCTTCGCTCTGGCGCGGACTGTCGGCTGGATCTCCCACTGGAAAGAAATGCTCTCCAGCCCGTACAAGATCGGCCGCCCGCGCCAGTTGTACACCGGCTACGAGTCGCGTGACATTACCAAGCTGGAAGACCGTAAATAAGACCTGTCTTGCGATAACGTCTTAAGTTGTACCGAGAACGGCCTCTATATATAGAGGCCGTTTTTGTTTGTGGCGATTGGACTTTGATTGGGTGTATATCCGTTTTTTTGGTAGCGGCGGCTATTGGTTCCGCTCTTACAGCGGGTCACTTTGAAAAGCGCAAAGTAACCAAACGCTTCTGCCCCTTTCGTTCGGTGCCTCGCCTAGGCTCGGCATGCCCTCGCTCCGGTCCTGCTCCGTGGGCCCGCCGCCATCGGCCATCCATGGCCGGGGGCGGCTAACCCGGCATCCTTGCCGGGTTGCCCACTGCGCAGAACCTCCACTCGGCCTCTCGAGGGTGCGGTGCGTCAACATCCAAAGCGAGGCGGCCTGCCGGCCGGCCTGACCTTTAATTACGCGCCCCACCTGTAGGAGCGAGGCTTGCCCGCGAAGCTGTTGATCTTGCCGTTGCCGTGGCTTTGGCTTTGGCTTTGGCTTTGGCTTTGGCTTTTGATCTTGATCTTGATCTTGATCTGCCCGCCCCTTCGGGAGGCTGAGTGGAGGTGTTCATCTGGGGATTGGCGCGCAGCGCCGTTCGACGCAGTCGAACACATTGCATGTAGGTCGTAGCGAAGCAGACCGGAGGGCAATGCCCCCAGATGGATACCGGAACGAAGGAACGCCGAGCCTAAGCGAGGGGCCGGACGCTCGGGGCGAGCCTTTTTTGCTTACTTTTTTTGGCGTTTGAAAAAAAAGTGAGTCGCCGTAAGGGCGAAACCCTAAGTCGCCGTTACCGCAGCAATGGATATGTACACCATCAAAAACCCCGCCCCGCCCCGAATCAGCTATCGCAGGCAAGCCAGCTCCCACAGGGCCCGATAACCGCCCAAACAAAAATGCCCCAATCTCTCGACCGGGGCATTTCCGTTTAACACCACTTACCCAAACAAACCCAAACCCTTAGTGAGAAACCGCCCCACTCGCCCCCAACCCAGTCTGCGAGCGAACAAATTGCGGGAAGAACAGCGCCCGCTCATTGTCAGCCGCGGTCGACTTGTCAGTAATCGAGAAGAACCAGATCCCGGCAAAGGCAATGGCCATCGAGAACAGCGCCGGGTACTCATACGGGAAGATAGCCTTCTCGTGATGCATGATCTGCACCCAGATTGTCGGCCCAAGCACCATCAAGCCAACAGCACTGATCAGCCCCAGCCAGCCCCCAATCATCGCTCCACGGGTAGTCAGCTTCTTCCAGTACATGGAAAGCAACAGCACCGGGAAGTTACAGCTCGCCGCGATGGAGAACGCCAAGCCCACCATGAACGCGATGTTCTGGCTTTCGAACAGAATACCCAGACCGATCGCCAGCACCCCAAGGAAGATGGTGGTGATTTTGGAAACGCGGATTTCGTCCTTGTCGTTGGCCTTGCCCTTCTTGATCACACTGGCATAAAGGTCGTGAGACACCGCGGTAGCACCGGCCAGGGTCAGACCGGCAACGACAGCCAGAATGGTCGCGAACGCTACTGCCGAGATGAAACCCAGGAAGATACTGCCACCTACCGCGTTGGCCAGGTGCACCGCCGCCATGTTGTTGCCGCCCAACAGCGCGCCAGCCGCATCTTTAAAGGCCGGGTTGGTGCTGACCAGTACGATCGCGCCGAAGCCGATGATAAAGGTCAGGATGTAGAAGTAGCCAATAAAGCCGGTTGCGTACAACACGCTCTTGCGAGCTTCTTTTGCGTCACTCACGGTGAAGAAGCGCATCAGGATGTGCGGCAGGCCTGCAGTGCCGAACATCAGGGCCAAGCCGAGCGAGAACGCCGAGACTGGATCTTTCACCAGACCGCCCGGGCTCATGATCGCCTCACCTTTAGGGTGAACCTTGATCGCCTCGGAGAACAGTGTGTTGAAATCAAAGTGGACGTATTTCATCACCATCAATGCCATGAACGAGGCACCGGACAGCAACAGCACCGCCTTGATGATCTGCACCCATGTGGTTGCCAGCATGCCGCCGAACAGTACGTACAGGCACATCAGGATACCGACCAGGATCACCGCTACGTAGTAATCGAGACCGAACAGCAGCTGGATCAGCTTGCCGGCACCGACCATTTGCGCGATCAGGTAGAACGCCACCACCACCAGCGAACCGCAAGCGGACAGTGTGCGGATCTGGGTTTGCCCGAGACGGTAGGACGCCACGTCCGCAAAAGTGTATTTACCCAGGTTACGCAGGCGCTCGGCGATCAGGAACAGAATGATCGGCCAGCCCACCAGGAAGCCGATCGAGTAGATCAGGCCATCGTAGCCGGAGCTGTACACCAGGGCGGAAATACCCAGGAAGGACGCCGCCGACATGTAGTCACCGGCAATCGCCAGACCGTTCTGCAGACCGGTGATCTTGCCGCCAGCCGCATAGTAGTCGGCCGCCGATTTGTTGCGCTTGGAGGCCCAGTAGGTGATGCACAGGGTCAAACCGACGAACGCCACGAACATCAGGATCGCGGAAACGTTGAGCGGTTGTTTATGCACTTCGCCCGTCAGGGCTTCAGCCGCCCAGGCACCAGGTGCAAACGCTGCGATGCTCAATAGAGCCATTAGACGCCGGATCATTGCTGAGCCTCCTTGAGAATCGCATTGTTCAGGTCGTCGAATTCGCCATTGGCGCGTCGTACGTAGATTGCAGTCAGGACAAAGGCCGAAACAATCAGCCCGACACCAATCGGTATCCCCCAGGTAATCGACGACTCTGGGCTGATTTTCGCCCCCAGAATATGCGGCCCGTAAGCAATCAAAAGGATGAATCCGGAGTAAAGCCCAAGCATGATCGCCGAAAGAATCCAGGCGAACCGTTCCCTCTTACTAACCAGCTCCTTGAAGCGCGGGCTGTTTTGAATCGAGAGGTAAATGCTGTCGTTCATTGTTTTTATCCTCGCAGCACAGATTAAGTTGGAACGTATCCACTCTATTCGGCTCAAGGACAGGTTCCAGACGACCTTAGTATTAGAACGACATGACGATTTCGCCAATTTTCAACACGCAATAAATAAATGTGGGAGCGGGCTTGCTCGCGAAGAGGACATCACATTCAACATCATCGTTGACTGTCACATCGCCTTCGCGAGCAAGCCCACTCCCACAGCGATACAAAAAAGGCCGCCCGGCATGAATGCCAAGCGGCCCTGGAAAGCGCAGATTAGGCGCGTTCTTTGGTTTTACTTAGTCCAATCTGCAACGCGATCCGGGTGCTTGGCTACCCAATCCTTCGCCGCGGCTTCAGGCTTGGCGCCATCCTGGATTGCCAGCATGACTTCACCAATTTCGTCTTTCGACGCCCACTGGAAGTTCTTCAGGAACTTGGCCACTTCCGGCGCCTTCGTTGCCAGTTCTTTGCTGCCGATGCTGTTCACGGTTTCAGCGGCACCATAAACGCCTTTCGGATCGTCCAGGAAGCGCAGTTTCCACTTCGCGAACATCCAGTGCGGCACCCAACCGGTGACAGCAATGGATTCGTTTTTCTTCTCGGCACGGGTTAGCTCGGCAATCATGCCGGCGCCGGAACTGGCCTTGAGTTGATAGCCGGTCAGGTCGTAGTCCTTGATCGCCTGCTCGGTTTTCAGCATTACACCCGAACCGGCGTCGATGCCGACGATACGACCTTTGAAACTGTCATCGGTTTTCAGATCGGCAAGGGACTTGGCCTTGACGTACTCAGGCACGATCAAGCCGATTTTCGCGTCTTTGAAGTTCGGGCCGTAATCGACGACTTGGTCCTTGTTCTTGGCCCAGTATTCGCCGTGAGTCACCGGCAGCCAGGCAGACAGCATGGCGTCCAGTTTGCCAGTGGCCACACCTTGCCACATGATCCCGGTGGCCACCGCTTGCAGTTTCACGTCATAACCGAGCTTCTGCTTGATCACTTCGGCGGCCACATGGGTCGTCGCGACGCTGTCCGACCAGCCATCGACATAACCGATGCTCAGGGTTTTGCTCTCGGCATTGGCCATAGTGGAGCCAATCGCAAGTACCAGTGCGGCACCCGCGCCTAAAAGTCGTCGCATCTTCATCGTTACTTCCCCGAAAGTGCTGCGCTCGACGGATGCCGAGTCGCGTCAACGTATTGTTATGGTGCGCAGCGCCCCCATCACGCCTAACCGCAAACCCGTTCGAACATCAGCGGAGTACTGACGCCTCGATAATCAACCTGACGCCAACCAAGACCTGTGCTGTCAGCGACCTCAATGCATCGAGAAACGACATCAGAACGCCATTAATCTTGAGTACGGGAACAGGCTAGTCAATCCGCCCGAACTTTGCATGTCAAAACACTGCAAGCCACCAAGCGCGCGACAAATGCAGGTAACATGCGCGGCTTTGCTCCCAGACGGCCTGACCATGCCCGCGACATCACGCTTTCCTTTTTTTGCTTATCTATTTGCCTGCCTGCTCGGGCTGTTTGCCCTGGGTGGCTTCTGGTACGGCCTCGGCAAACCGGTGATTCTGGCTGACGTGGCCAGCGCGACACACAAACCCAAACTGCAATGTGCTTCCTATACGCCATTCGACAAGGATCAGTCGCCGTTCGATCAACCCTTCAAGTTGCGCCCGGAGCGCATGGATGCCGACCTCGCGTTGCTAGCAACCCGCTTCGAATGCATCCGCACCTATTCCATGACCGGCCTTGAGGCCCTGCCGGATCTCGCGCGAAAGCACGGGCTGAAAATGATGATCGGCGCCTGGGTCAACAGCAACCCGGTGGACACCGCCAAGGAAGTTGACCTGTTGATCGCCTCGGCCAATGCCAACCCGGACGTGGTGACCGCGGTGATCGTCGGCAATGAAACGTTGTTGCGCAAGGAGGTCACCGGCGCGCAGTTGGCCAAGCTGATCAACAAGGTCAAAAGCCAGGTCAAGCAGCCTGTCACTTATGCCGACGTCTGGGAGTTCTGGCTCAAGCACCCGGAAGTCGCGCCGGCGGTGGACTTCCTGACCATCCACTTGCTGCCGTACTGGGAAGACGATCCATCCAATATCGACGCCGCGCTGCAACATGTTCGCGAAGTGCGTCAGGTGTTCGCCAACAAATTCGCGCCCAAGGACGTGATGATTGGCGAAACCGGCTGGCCAAGCGAAGGCCGTCAACGCGAAACCGCCCTTCCGAGCCGGGTCAATGAAGCCAAATTCATTCGGGCATTTGTCATCATCGCCGAGCAGGAAGGCTGGCACTACAATCTGATTGAGGCCTTCGACCAGCCATGGAAACGCGCCAGCGAAGGCGCGGTCGGTGGCTACTGGGGCCTGTTCGATGCCGATCGCCAGGACAAGGGCGTGCTGGCAGGTCCAGTGTCGAACGTGCCGTACTGGAAACAATGGCTGGCGGTGGGTGGCTTGATTTTCCTCGGCACGTTGGTCCTCGGCGGTCGCGTACGCAGCACTCGCGCGGCGCTGGTTCTACCGCTGTTGGGGGCGTTGGCGGCTTGCTCGATTGGCGCCTGGGGCGATCTCGCACGGGTCAGCACCCGGTTTGCCAGTGAATGGTTGTGGGTTGCTCTGCTGACTGTTTTGAATGTGCTGGTGTTGGCTCATGCCGCGCTGACGCTGAGTGCTCGCACTGGCTGGCGCGAGCGGGCCTTCAACGTGCTGGAGCGTCGGGCTGGCTGGTTGCTGGCAGTCGCAGGGTTTGCGGCGGCGGTAATGATGCTGGAGATGGTGTTCGATCCGCGCTATCGCAGCTTTCCGAGCGTTGCGTTCATTCTGCCGGCGTTGGTGTACCTGTGCCGCCCGGTGAGCGTGCCGCGTCGCGAGATCGCCCTGCTGACCTTCATCATCGGCGCTGGCATTGCGCCGCAGCTGTTTCGTGAAGGGTTACAGAATCAGCAGGCTTGGGGGTGGGCGCTGGTGAGTGTGTTGATGGTGGTGGCGTTGTGGCGGAGTTTGCGGGTGCGCAATGGCTGATCACCGACAAACACCGATGCAAATGATCGAGTCTGGTAAACACCGGATTCGATCACTTCCCCCTGATCAAGCCTATTAGTGAGTTCGTAGGCATTAGTTCTCCGGGATATTTCAAGACATGCTCTCGAGCCACAGTCGCCAGCTGCTGCTCAGCTTGCTGAAAATCGGACCGATATTTTTCCAATTCTTTGTACTTAATTTCATCAGGGAATTGGTTAGCATCAGCAAAGCGTTGGAATTTTGCGCTCCTCGTCTCTTGTTGAGCGAGCTTCTTCGCCGCGTGCCTGTACTCCGCACCCGCCTGATATATTTTTGATTCGTCTGCTTTTGCCATGGCCTCTGTAACTTTGGTGGCGTGGGTTTTGGGGGTTGCCTTCAAAACACTTTCGCGACCTGACTCAGCCAGAGTCGGCGCTTTGGAGAATCTGGTTATTACGGCGTTCTTCATTACACGCAAACCTTTTCCTGCCTCCTGCCCGGCAGAGATTGACACTGATACAAGCCGACTAATCCCGCGAGCGAACAACGCAAACTCTCCCATCGGATCCACCCAGTTGACGGGATCCCCACCGCAATACGCATACGCATTCACCCCACCCTTCCCAAACGGACTCAAACTGTCCGGACTGTTGAATCGCATCAACGCCGGATTAAAAGCGCGGTATCCATTCCCAAGCAAGTAATGCCCGGTCACCGGGTCCCGTCGTTCACCGTTGAAACCCAGAAGACTGATCAAGCCGCCTTCGGGAGAACGATGACCATAGGGGGAATAGACGGGTTGCTGGTGCTGACCGACGGCGATGGATTGCAGGACCGACCGCTGCAGGTCGGTAGCTAACAAAGCACAATCGACGCTGTCCGCTTCAAACCGACGTTGCGCCAACGGCTGAGCCTCGTGTTCAAACACCGAGTGCTGCACCTGCCCCTGTATTTCTGTGGCCAATCGATTTTTTCGGTAAAAGCGCTGGACACTGTCGCGATTCAGTGGCGTACAACCAACCACCCGATCCAACGGGTCGTATTGATAGCGGCAGAGCAACGTTTCGCGCTGAGCAGTCATGGCGTTGCTCCGTTTCGTATCCAAGGGCTTGGATTGCTAGATTCGGAGTTATGAGGACGACTGTCTACTATCAGAACTGATAGGTATAGAGAGAAAATCCGCCAGCCTTACTGGCCTCATCGCGAGCAGGCTCGCTCCCACAGTAGATGTTCAGTGAACACAGAATTTGTGTCTGAAGGAGATCAAATGTGGGAGCGAGCCTGCTCGCGAAGACGGACTATCAGGCGTCGCGGGACGCCCTGACCAGCCGCAACCCGGCAATCACCACCGCAAACACCGCCAACGTCGTGTTGTACAACGCCAACGCCGGAAATCCGAAGACCAGCGCCAATACGGCCAGCCACCACCCTGCCCGCCCCGGCCATACGAAGCCGATCACGGCCGCTGCCAGTGCCGCCCAGCCCAACACACCAAAGTGAATCATCAATCCCAGATTCGAACGAACCAGGCATTCCCACCGACTCGCGTCATCCACGCAGAGGCCGACCCACTGCGCATCCTCCATGAAGCCATAGCGCGCGCCATAACTGGCAGCCAGCCATAACGGCAGCAAAACAAGCAGCAAAATCACGGGTAGACGGCGGGACATGAAGCACTCCAATTAACCAAAAACGGCGGCCAGCTTAATCTCCCGACGGCCTTACGCAAGTGTTAACAACAGTTAACTGGCCAGCCAATCGCTGCAAAGTGTATCGTCCATCTACTATTACTCAGAATTAGGCCTGTTTGGTGCCGACACACGGCACTTTGGCGCAAATCCAGTGGTCATAGCCTGCGAACTCATTCGGCACCTTTTTCTAAGGGATCTAGTCATGCTCCGTTCCTTGCGCTTCGCCGCCCTGTTTGGCGGCCTTATTTTGAGTGCGTCCGCACTGGCGGTCGACATCGACGCCGCCAGTTATGGCTACCCCTTGACCAACCCGTTCGAGGCAACAATTGCCACGACTCCGCCGGACTTGCGCCCGGAGTTGCCGCGGAACGAGGACATCAATCAGTCGGATCGCAGCGTCACCCTGCGCCCGGAGCGAGCATTCGAACTGCCGGACAACTTCTGGCCAGTAAAGAAACTCACCTACCGCATCGCCACTCAAGATAAAGCCGCACCGCTGATCTTCCTGATCGCCGGCACCGGCGCGCGCTATGACAGCAGCCTCAACGAATACCTGAAAAAGCTCTACTACAAGGCTGGCTACCACGTGGTGCAACTGTCGTCGCCTACCAGCTTCGACTTCATGAGTGCTGCCTCACGCTTTGCCACCCCGGGCATCACCAAGGAAGACGCCGAGGACATGTACCGGGTGATGCAGGCCGTGCGCGCGCAGAACCCGAAAGTGCCCGTCACCGCTTACTACCTGACCGGTTACAGCCTGGGCGCACTGGATGCCGCGTTCGTCGCGCACCTGGACGAAACCCGCCGTAGCTTCAACTTCAAGAAAGTCCTGCTGCTCAACCCGCCGGTCAACCTCTACACCTCGATCACCAACCTGGACAAACTGGTCCAGACCGAGGTCAAGGGCATCAACAACACCACCACATTCTATGAATTGGTGCTGAACAAACTGACCCGCTACTTCCAGCAAAAAGGCTACATCGACCTCAATGATGCCCTGCTCTATGACTTCCAGCAGTCCAAGCAACATCTGACAAACGAACAGATGGCCATGTTGATCGGCACGTCGTTCCGCTTTTCGGCGGCCGACATTGCCTTCACCTCGGACCTGATCAACCGTCGCGGCCTGATCACTCCGCCGAAGTTCCCGATCACCGAAGGCACCAGCCTCACGCCGTTCCTCAAGCGCGCATTGCAATGTGACTTCGACTGCTACATCACCGAGCAGGTCATTCCGATGTGGCGCGCCCGCACCGATGGCGGCAGCTTGCTGCAATTGATCGATCAGGTGAGTTTGTATGCGCTGAAAGACTACCTGCACGACAGCCCGAAAATCGCCGTCATGCACAACGCTGACGACGTGATCCTCGGCCCGGGCGATCTCGGTTTTCTACGCAGGACGTTCGGCGATCGCTTGACCGTTTATCCGCTGGGCGGCCATTGCGGCAACCTTAATTACCGCGTCAACAGCGACGCCATGCTGGAGTTTTTCCGTGGTTAAACACCTCCTGCTTATCGCTGCGTTACTCTGTGCCGGCGTCGCCAATGCCGATAACAGCAAAGCCAACGCGCCAGTTGTGGTCGACAGTGACGGCTTCAAGGAGCCTCTGAGCAAACTGAAAATCAACCCGGGGATGGATCAGCGCGAGTTCGAACGCTCGACGCTCAACGCGCTGAACGTCTATGACCCGCTGGAAGAGTGGAACCGCCGGGTTTACCACTTCAACTACCGCTTCGACCAATGGGTGTTCCTGCCCGTGGTGGACGGCTATCGCTACATCACGCCGAGCTTCCTGCGCACCGGCGTCAGCAACTTCTTCAACAACCTCGGTGACGTGCCGAACCTGTTGAACAGCCTGCTGCAGTTCAAGGGCCAGCGCTCGTTGGATATCACCGGGCGGCTGCTGCTCAACACTACCCTCGGCGTCGCCGGCCTGTGGGACCCCGCCACCGCCATGGGCCTGCCGCGCCAGAACGAAGACTTCGGCCAGACACTGGGCTTCTACGGTGTACCGGGCGGCGCCTATTTCGTACTGCCCATCCTCGGACCTTCGAACATTCGCGACACCGGCGGCCTGGTGTTCGACTTCTCCGCAGAATCGGCCATCAACTTCCTGAACGTCGCCCAAGTCAGCGAAAACCACCCGGAAATCTGGGTCCTGCGCGGCATCGACAAGCGCTACCAGACCGGCTTCCGCTACGGCCAACTGAACTCGCCGTTCGAATACGAGAAAGTGCGTTACGTGTACACCGAGGCGCGCAAATTGCAGATCGCCGAGTAATTCCATCGGCCACAAAAAAGGCCATTCGATGCGAGTCGAATGGCCTTTTTCATTTAGCGCGACATACATCGCCAAGATCGCAGCCTTCGGCAGCTCCTACAGCATGCCCAAAACCTGTAGGAGCTGCCGCAGGCTGCGATCTTTTCAGCCTTTCAGTGCTTTCCAGACTTTGCTGATCACCATCACACCCGCCAACACCACCGCACCCGCCACAATCCCCGCCACCGCATTCAACAACGTCGGCACGATAAACCCGGCGCTGCCCGCCCCTGCGCTGACGCTTTCAATCCAGTGATGAACCACCGGCACGCCGTGCGTGAGAATCCCACCGCCCACCAAAAACATCGCTGCCGTGCCTATCACCGACAGGCTTTTCATCATGTACGGCGCCGCACGCAATATCCCGCTACCGATGCTTTTGGCCATCGGCCCAGGCTTCTGGGTCAGCCACAGGCCCAAGTCATCGAGTTTGACGATGCCCGCCACCAGGCCATAGACGCCAACGGTCATGACGATGGCAATGCCCGACAGCACGATCACCTGCTGAGTCAGCGACGCACTCGCCACAATGCCCAAGGTGATGGCGATGATTTCCGCCGAAAGAATGAAGTCTGTGCGAATCGCGCCTTTGATTTTGTCCTGCTCGAACGCCACCAGATCGGTCGCCGGATCGGCCACGGCCTCGACCAGTTGCGCATGTTCGGCGTCATCTTCAGCCTGGCTGTGCAAGAACTTGTGGGCCAGTTTCTCGAACCCTTCGAAGCACAGGTAAGCGCCACCGACCATCAACAGTGGCGTGACCAGCCACGGAATGAACGCACTGATGGCCAGCGCCGACGGCACCAGGATCAGCTTGTTGCGAAACGAGCCCTTGGCCACGGCCCAGACCACCGGGATTTCCCGTTCGGCGCGCACACCACTGACTTGCTGGGCATTGAGCGCCAGGTCGTCGCCGAGCACGCCTGCCGTCTTCTTCGCGGCCATTTTGGTCATCAACGCAACGTCGTCGAGTACCGCGGCGATGTCGTCGATCAGCACCAGTAAACTGCTTCCTGCCATGGGTCAGGCTTCCCTACACAAACAAAGTGCGCGAAGCATAGCGCTCACGGCGTTTGCCAGCCACCGCCCAGGCTCTGAATCAACGCAACGCTGCCCTGGCTGAGTAACCCTTGGGTATCGCGCAGGCTCTGCTCGGCTTGCAGCAACACCAATTGCTGGGTCAGCACCGCTTGCTGGCTGACCGTGCCGGCGCGTTTTTGCGCCTCCTGGCTGCCGAACAATTGCTGATTGCGCTGATAAATTTGCCCGAACGCCTCGGCCTGTCGTTGCAGATGATTGATCGCCGACAGGTTGTCCTCGACGTTCTGCAACGCCCCGAGCACGGTGCCTCGGTAATTGGCGACATCCTGATCGTAGCTGGCCCGGGCTTGTTGCACCGCTGCTTCCCGGGCACCGCCGTCGAAAAGGGTTTCAGCCAGGGCGGGGCCGAGGGTCCAGATACGGTTGGGCACCGAGAACAGGCCACCGAGGGCGGTGCCGCGAAAGCCGACCTCGGCGGTCAGGTCGAGTGTCGGAAAAAACGCGGCCTCCGCCACGCCGATTCGGGCATTCGCCGCCGCAGCGGCACGTTCGGCGGCCACCACGTCGGGCCGGCGTTGCAGCAGCGTCGACGGCAGCGTCAGCGGTGGCTTGGGCAGGACGAAGGTGTATGCGCTCTTGGACGGCAAATTGAAATCCGCTGGCGCTACGCCCACCAACACCGCCAACGCATGTTCGAACTGCTCCCGTGAACGCTGGGCGGTCTGCAACGCGGCGACCACCGTGGTCAGTTGATCCTGGGCCACCAGCAACTGATCATTGGATGCGGTGCCCTGAACGAAATCGACCTGGATCATGTCCAGCAACTGTTGGTTGATCCGCTGCTGTTGCTCCAGCAATCCGATGTCCATATCCAATTGCCGCAACCCCAGATAATTGCTCGCCACACTGGCGCTGATCGACAACCGCACCCCCGCCAGCAGCGCATCGGAGCCCTCGGCCAAAGCCTTGCTGGACTCAATGCTACGGCGCACGGCGCCCCACAGGTCCGGCTCCCAACTGGCACTCAACGTCGCGCTGACGGTTTGCTGGACGCCCCCGGAATTACTGCCGGACACGGTGCTGGAATTGCTGACATTCCCCCCGCCGACGACGCCACGCGTCCCCGCCAGCCCGACGCCCACCGTCGGCCACAACCCGGCACGGCTCGACGCCACTTGGGCCTGGGCCAGGCGATACGCCGCCTCGGCCGCGATGATCGACTGATTAGCCTTGGCCGAACGATTCACCAGGTCATTGAGCATCGGGTCGTGATAATCCAGCCACCATTGACTGTCCAACGCCCCTTGCGGATTGGCCACGGCGCGCTGCCACTGGATGCCTTCCTTGAACGACATCGGCAACTCGATGGCCGGTTTTTGATAGTCCGGCCCGACCATGCAGCCGCTCAACACCACCGCCAGGATGAACACCACTAGCCCCTGTGGGAGCGGGCTTGCTCGCGAAGGCGGCTTAGCATTCAACATAGAGTTCGACTGACCTGACGCTTTCGCGAGCAAGCCCGCTCCCACAGGGATTTCGGCAGCTGTTACATGGGGGGCGTGATGCTTCATCTATTTCTCCTTGCCGTGCAGGCGTTGAGACGCCCGGTCGAGCCAGAGGTAGATCACGGGGGTGGTGTACAGCGTCAGTAATTGGCTGAACACCAGCCCGCCAATGATCGAAATACCCAGCGGCCGGCGCAGCTCCGAGCCATAACCGCTGCCGAGCACCAGCGGCAATGCGCCGAGAATCGCCGCCAGCGTCGTCATCATGATCGGCCGGAAGCGGATCAGGCAGGCACGACGAATCGCCTCCTTGGCGCCGAGGCCTTGCTGTGTGCGCTCGGTGATGGCGAAGTCGATCATCATGATCGCGTTTTTCTTGACGATGCCAATCAGCAGAATCACCCCGACCAGCGCGATGATCGACAGCTCGGTGCCGGTCAGCAGCAACGCGATCAGCGCGCCGACACCGGCCGAGGGCAAGGTCGACAGGATCGTCAGCGGATGCACCAGATTCTCATAGAGAATCCCCAGCACCAGATACACCGACAGCAGCGCCGCGACGATCAGCAACGGTTCGCTGGCCACCGACGACTGAAACACCTGGGCCGTGCCCGCGAACTGGCCGACCACACTGGCGGGCATGCGCAACTGGGCCACGGCGCTGTCCACCAGCGCCGTGGCCTGGCCAATGGCGACGCCGGGGGCAAGGTTGAAGGAGGCGGTCACCGCCGGAAAAGTGCCCTGGTGACTGATGGAGATCGCCGTGCGGTCCACCGAATAATCGGCAATCGCCGACAACGGCAGCAGTTGCGGGTTGGCGCTGGCGCTCAGGTCCGGCGCGACATTGCTGCCCCTGGTCGCGGCAACGGTGCCCACCGGCACATAGATCGAACCGAGGGTGCTCGGGTCGGTCCAGTAGGGCGGCGCGACTTCCATCACCACGTGGTACTGGTTGGCAGCGCGGTAAATGGTCGACACCTGGCGCTGGCCGAAGGCGTCGTAGAGGGTCTGGTCGATCGCCGAAATACTCACCCCGAGTCGCGCCGCCGCATCGCGATTGATCTTCACGTTGGCCAGCAGGCTGTTGTCCTGCTGATCGGTGTTGATGTCGGCCAGTTGCGGCAAGGCATGCAGCACCGCGACGACTTTCGGGACCCATTCATCGAGCGTGCTCTGGTCGTCGGCGGTCAGGGTGTATTGGTACTGCGCACCGCTCTGGCGACCGCCGACGGTGATGTCCTGGGCCGACTGCAAATACAAGCGGGTGCCCGGTATGTCGCCCAGGGTGTGGCGGATCTGGGCGATGACCTGATCGGCGCTGTCGCTGCGCTGGTTCAGCGGCTTGAGGTTGATGAATAGCTGCGCACTGTTGATCGCCCCGCCGCCTCCCCCTCCGCCACCGACAAAACCGCCCACGGTCAGCACATTCGGGTTAAGCATGACCTTGCGATTGATCTCGCTGAATTGCCGCTGCATCGCCGCATAGGAAATGCTCTGCGGCGCCACGATGCTGCCCGACAGCCGCCCGGTGTCTTCCTGCGGAAAGAACCCCTTGGGCACCAGCACATACAGCACCACCGCGAGGACAATCACCAGCACCGTGATCAGGCCCATCAGGATCGAATGCTCGATGACCCAGCCCAGGGTCCGATCATAGAAGCGGTGAAACCGCGAATCCGGATGATCGCTGTTCCCGGTTGCCGCCCCCTCGCTGCGTAACAGCACGCTGGCCAGCATCGGCGTGACTGTCAGGGAAATCAGCATCGAAATGACGATGGCCACCGACAATGAAATAGAAAACTCGCGGAACAGCCGCCCGACAATCCCGCCCATCAACAGCAACGGAATGAACACCGCCACCAGCGAGACGCTGATGGTCAGCACCGTGAACCCGACTTCCTGCGCCCCGGCCAATGCCGCTTGCAGACGGGTTTCACCGTTTTCCAGGTGGCGCATGATGTTTTCTACGACCACGATGGCGTCGTCCACCACGAACCCGGTGGAAATGGTCAATGCCATCAGCGACAGGTTGTTCAGGCTGTAGCCCAAAAAATACATCGCACCGAACGTGCCGAGCAGTGACAGCGGCACCGCGATTGCCGGTACCAGCGTGCTGCGCCAGTCGCGGAAGAACCCAAAGGTCACCAGCGTCACCAGCAGAATCGAGGCGATCAGCGACAACTCGACGTCGCGCAGCGAGGCGCGGATGGTCGTGGTGCGGTCCATCAGCAGGTTCAGCTTGATGTTGGCCGGAATCGAACTCTGCAGAAACGGCAGCGCCGCTTTCACCGCGTCCACAGCTTCGATGACGTTGGCCCCCGGCTGCTTGAACACCACCAGCAGCACCGCCGGTTTGCCGTTGGACAGGCCAAAATTGCGCAGGTCTTCGACGTCTTCGCGCACATAACCGAGGTCGGCGATGTGCACCACGTCGCCGTTACTTTGCTTGACCACCAGTGGCTCGTAGTCTTGCATCTGGTAGAGCATGTCGTTGGCGGCGATGCCATGGGTCTGGGCGCCGATCGCCACCGAGCCTTTGGGCGAGTTGGCGTTGGACGCCGAAATCACTGCCCGCACCTGCTCCAGGCTGACGCCGTAATGGTTGAGCCGATCCGGGTTGAGTTCGATGCGCACCGCCGGCAAGGCGCCACCGCCGACCGTAACATCACCCACGCCGGTGGTCTGCAACAGCTTCTGCTCCAGCAGGGTCGAGGCGACGTCGTACATTTGCCCGGGCGTGGCGTTGTCGGAGGTCAGGCTGATGATCAGGATCGGCGAGTCGGCCGGGTTGACCTTGCGGTAGGTCGGGTTGCCGGACAGGTCACTCGGCAGGTTGGTGCGCGCCGCGTTGATCGCGGCCTGCACGTCCCGGGCGGCACCATCAATGTTACGGTTCAAGTCAAATTGCAGGGTGATTCGGGTCGAGCCCAACGTGCTCGCCGAGGTCATCTGGGTGACCCCGGCGATCTGCCCGAACTGCCGCTCCAGCGGCGTCGCTACGGAGGTCGCCACGGTGTTCGGATCGGCACCGGGCAAAGAGGCGCGCACGCTGATGGTCGGGAAATCCACTTCCGGCAACGGCGCCACCGGCAGCAGGGTAAACGCCAGCACGCCGAACAACGCCAGGCCTGCCGCCAACAAGGTGGTGGCGATCGGGCGCTGGATGAACGGCGCGCTGAGGTTCATTGCCGTAGCTCTGGATCAGCAGAACGTCGACCACTGAAGCGCCGTTCCAGCGAATGCATGGCGAGGAAGATCACCGGCGTCGAGAACAGCGTCAGCAACTGGCTCAACAACAGACCGCCGATGATGGCGATGCCCAGCGGATGGCGCAGCTCGGACCCGATCCCGGTGCCCAGCGCCAGCGGCACCGCACCAAACAACGAAGCCATGCTGGTCATCAAAATCGGCCGAAAACGCAACTCGGCGGCCTGCCTAATCGCAGCGATCGCGTCGAGGCCGCCCTTGCGTTCCAGCTCCAGGGCGAAGTCGACCATCATGATGCCGTTCTTCATGACGATGCCGATCAACAACACGATGCCGATCAGCCCGATGATGTCGAACTGTGTCCCGGTGATCAGCAACGCCAGCAAGGCGCCGAGGGCCGCCGACAACAGCGTCGACAGGATGGTCACCGGGTGCACGAAACTCTCGTAAAGAATCCCCAGCATCAGGTACACCACGACAATCGCCGCCAGCACCAGAAACACCTGATTCGACAACGACGCCTCAAAGGTCGCCGCCGCGCCTTCCAGAGACGCCTGCACGGTCAGAGGCAAAGTCAACTGCGTTTCGATGGCCTTGAGGCGGTTGACGGCGGCGCCGAGGGTCTGGCCTGGCGCAAGGTTGAACGAGACATCGGCGTAAGGAAACTGCCCGAGGCGATTGAGGGTGATCGGCGTGCGCACCACGTGCAGGGTGGCCATGCTCGACAGCGGCGCCACCCCGCCGCCGGGGATGTCCACATAGAGCCCGGTCAACAGGTCGGACAGGTTGTGCGGCGGATGATCGGTGGCCATGACCACGTGATACTGGTTGAGCTGGGTGTAAATGGTCGACACCTGGCGCTGACCGAAGGCGTCGTACAGCACATCGTCGATGGCCTGGGGCGTGATGCCCAGGCGTGAGGCCGTGGCGCGGTCGAAGGTCAGCTGGATCTGATTGCCGAACTGCAGCGCCTGGCTCTGCACGTCAGTGAACATCGGGTCTTTCTTGATCGCCTCCAGCAGTTTGCCGGCCCACAGCTCCAGCACGTCGGGGTCGGTGGCCTGCAAGCCGACGCGGTAACGGGTGGTCGACACGGTGGCGTCGAGGGTCAGGTCTTGCACCGCGTGCAGATACAGGCGAATCCCCGAATCATCGGCGTTGGCATCCGCCAGTCGACGGATCACCGCCGCGCTGCTGTCGCGCTCGCCTCGGGGCTTGAGGTTGATCAACAGGTTGCCTTGGTTGATCGTCGGATTGGTCTGGTCGATGCCAACGAAGGACGACAGGCTGGCCACTGCCGGATCGTGCAGGATGCGGTCCGCCAGCCGGTGTTGCTCGACCTGCATCTGCTGGAAGGAAATGGTCGGCGCGGCCTGGGAAATCCCCTGGATCAGCCCCGTGTCCTGTTCGGGAAAAAAGCCCTTGGGCATGATCACAATGACCATCAGCGTCAACAGCGCGGTGCACACCACCGAGATCAGCGTCAGGGTCCGGTGCACCAGCACCCAGTCCAGCCCGCGCACGTAATAGGCGTTGATCCGGTCGAAGAAATCGACCCGGCGCCCGCCTTCTTTCGCCTTGAGCATCCGCGAACACATCATGGGCGTCAGGGTCAGGGAGATCAGGGTGGAAATCACAATGGTCACCGCCACAGTCATGGCGAATTCACGGAACAAGCGGCCCACCACATCCCCCATGAACAGCAGCGGAATCATCACCGCGATCAGTGCGATGGACAGCGAAATAATGGTGAAACCGATCTGTTCCGAGCCCTTGAGTGCAGCGTCCAGCGGCGAGTCGCCAGCCTCTATATAGCGCGTGATGTTCTCGATCATGACGATGGCGTCATCGACCACAAAGCCGATGGCGATGGTCAGCGCCATCAGCGTCAGGTTGTTCAGGGAAAACCCCAGGGCATACGCCACGGCCAGGGTGCCGATCAGGGTCAGCGGTACGGTCACCGCCGGAATCAGCGTGGCCGCGACGTTACGCAGGAAGATGAAAATCACGATCACCACCAGCAGCACGGCCACCGCCAGTTCGTATTGCACATCGGTGACCGAGGCGCGGATGGTCTGGGTGCGGTCGGTGAGTACCGCGACCTTGAGCGTGCCCGGCAGGCTGGCGCGCAGTTTTGGCAGCAGTTGCTGCACCCGATCGACCACATCAATGACGTTGGCGCCGGGCTGACGCTGGATGTTCAGCACAATCGACGGCGTACGGTCGGTCCACGCGGCCTGACGCGGGTTTTCCGGGCCCTGAATCGAACTGGCGATCTGCGCCAGCCGGATCGGCGCACCGTTTTTGTAGGCGATCACCAGGTCGCGGTATTCCTCGGCCGATTGCAGTTGATCGTTGCCGCCAATCGAATACGCCTGGAACTTGCCGTCGATGTTGCCCTTGGCCTGGTTGACGTTGGCATTGCTCAGCGCCGTGCGCAAATCCTCCATCGACAGCCCGAGGTTATTCAGCGCCGAGGTATTGGCCTGGACCCGCACCGCCGGGCGCTGACCGCCACTGATGGTCACCAGCCCAACGCCGCTGATCTGGGAGATTTTCTGCGCCAGTCGGGTGTCGGCCAGGTCTTCGATTTTGGTCAGCGGCAGCACATCGGAAGTCAGCGACAGGGTCAGCACCGGGGCGTCCGCCGGGTTGACTTTGCTGTACACCGGCGGGTACGGCAGGTTGGTCGGCAGGAAGGTGCCGGCGGCATTGATCGCGGCCTGCACTTCCTGCTCGGCGACGTCGAGGGACAGCGCCAGGTCGAATTGCAGGGTGATCACCGAAGCCCCGTCGGAACTGGTGGAACTCATCGACTTGAGCCCGGGCATTTCCCCCAATTGCCGTTCCAGCGGCGCGGTGATCGAAGAGCTGACCACTTGCGGGCTGGCGCCGGTGTATTGGGTAAACACCTGAATGGTCGGGTAATCGACTTCCGGCAGGGCCGAGACCGAGAGCAAGTGGTAACCCAGCATCCCCACCAACAGCACCGCGATCATCAACAAGGTGGTGGCAACCGGCCGTTCGATAAAAGGACGCGAGACATTCATGGCGAGCGACTCCTCACTGGCCGACGACTTTCACCGTCGAGCCATCGTCGAGTTTGTCCCCGCCCTCGGTGATCACCTGCTCACCGTTCTTGACGCCGTTGTCGAGAATTGCCGTGACATCGCCCATCGCCGGGCCGGCCTTGATGTTACGCAGGCTGGCCTTGTCGCCGTTGACCACGAACAGGAAGTCGCCCTGGCTGCCGTGCTGGATCGCGGTGGTCGGCACCACCGGTGCCTGGCTCAGGGTGTCGGCCTTGAGCCGGGCATTGACGAACTGGTTGGGAAACAGCGCATTGCCTGAGTCATCGAACTGCGCCTTGACCTTGATTGTGCCGGTGCTGATGTCCACTTGGTTGTCCAGGGCCAGCAGGCTGCCGGTGGCGAGCAGATTGTGCTTGTTGCGGTCGTAGGCCAGCACCGTTACCGGGCCACGGGCCAACGCCTGATTGATCGAGCCCAGGTCATCCTCGGGCACGGCGAAGACCACGGTGGCAGGGTTCATCTGAGTAATCACCGCGATCCCGGTGACGCTGCCGTTGGTCACGTAATTGCCCGGATCCACCAGTCGCAGGCCGACCACACCGTCGATGGGCGAGGTGATGGTGCAATAACTCAATTGCACCTCGAGGTCTTGCACGTTGCCCTGATCGGCCGCGACCGTACCCTGCTGTTGCTGGACGAGGGAGGCCTGGGTATCGAGGGTTTGCTGGCTGGTGGAGCCGATTTTGATCAGTTCACGAAACCGCGCCAGATCGCGCTGGTTGTTGCTCAGCACCGCCTGATCATGGGCCAGGGTGCCTTTGGCCACGGCCAGCTGAGCCTTGAGTGCGCGGTCGTCAATCCGGGCGATGACCTGGCCCTTGCTGACGCTCTGGCCCTCCTTGAATTCCACGGCACTGAGAATGCCGTCCACCTGGCTCACCACCGTGACGCTGCGGGTCGGCGTCACGGTGCCGAGGGCGTCGATGTAAACCGGTACGTCCTGCAATTTCACCGCCACCGCCGCCACGGGTTCGGCCGGTGGCGGCGGTTTGGCTTTGTGCTGACCGCCGATCAGGTAGAACCACAGGGCACACACCAGCAACAGCACCACGCCGAAGATCAGAACGAACTTGCCTTGCCTGTGTTTCTCCACGGCCGCCCGCCCCTCACACCTGATTGCTGCCTAAACTCTAGCAGCGCCCCTGTTCCCAGTCTGAAGGATGGCCAGTTTGTTCAGGCAGGCGACAGCCTGACGCGACGAGCACCTGACCCTGCGCATTCTTGAGCGCCGCGCGAGGCCGGTGCTAACATGCGCAACCGCCAGAACAGGCAAGGAACCACCTGGTTTATGAGCACTATCCGCGAGCGCAACAAACAATTGATCCTGCGTGCCGCCAGTGAAGAATTTGCCGACAAGGGCTTCGCTGCGACCAAAACCAGTGACATCGCAGCCAAAGCGGGATTGCCCAAACCCAACGTCTACTACTACTTCAAATCCAAGGAAAACCTCTACCGCGAGGTGCTGGAAAGCATCATCGAGCCGATCCTGCAGGCCTCGACACCGTTCAACGCCGACGGCGTGCCCAGCGAAGTGCTCAGCGGCTACATCCGCTCGAAAATCCGCATCTCCCGCGACCTGCCCTTCGCCTCCAAGGTGTTCGCCAGCGAAATCATGCACGGCGCCCCGCACCTGAGCCCCGACCTGGTCGAGCAGCTCAACGGCCAGGCCAAGCACAACATCGACTGCATCCAGACCTGGATCAACCGCGGCCAGATCGCCCCCATCGACCCAAATCACCTGATGTTCAGCATCTGGGCCGCGACCCAGACCTACGCCGACTTTGACTGGCAGATCACCGCCATTACCGGCAAGGCCAAGCTCGATGAAGAAGATTATGAAGCGGCGGCGCAGACGATCATCCGATTGGTGCTCAAGGGGTGTGAGCCGGACTGATAGACCGCGGTGTCTCGTTCGCGAGCAAGCCCGCTCCCACACTCGATCTCCATAACACCGAAAATCCAATGTGGGAGCGGGCTTGCTCGCGAAGGCGGCAACTCGGTCCCCAATCAAACCCAGATCGCATCCCACAACGGGTAGTCGCCAAGCTTCCCGACCAGCCCCGCCCGCAATGGATTGGCCACAACATACCGGGCAACCCTCACCAAACTCTCCTCCCGCCGCAACGCCCGATCATGAAAACTCTGCTGCCAAAGACTGCCCGTCCTGCCAGTGGCGGCATTGATTGTTCGGGTACTCAACGATTTTGTCTGGCACATCAATTGGCCCAGTGAGCCTTTTTGCAACCGGATCAGCCAGTGAAAATGATCGGGCATGACGACAAAGGCCAAGGAGTCGGCAAAACCCTGCGCCTGAGCTTGCTTGAATTGATGCACGACCATCCTGCCCAAACTGTAATCCCTAAAAACAGGCTCGCGCTGGAGAGTATTGGCAGTCAGTAGATAGATTCGGTTCTGTTCGGCATAGCGGCCGATACGAAGGCGATGTGAAGCTGACAACTTTGGCATTCCTTTGCCTCTCTCATGGATGGATTCATGAGAAGGCTAGATCAGCGAACCGGAGACTGAGGGGCAGACTATTAGCAGGATGTGTCTGGCGGATCGCCTTCGCGAGCAAGCCCGCTCCCACACTCGATCTCCGTAACACCGAAGATCCAATGTGGGAGCGAGCTTGCTCGCGATGGCGGCAGATCAATCAACAAAAATATTAGGCAGTCACCCCAGCATCCGCCCGCAACCCCAACGCCTCGATCGCATTGATCGCGCATTGCTCATCCACATCAGAAAGATCACCACTGATCCCCACCGCCCCCAACACCTTTCCTTCCTGATCCCGAATCAACACACCGCCCGGTGCCGGCACCACACTGCCCTGCCCCAGACTGTTCAACGCAGCGATGAACGCCGGGCGTTGTTGTGCGTCCAGCGCCAGCAGGCGTGAGCCTTTACCCAGGGCGATGGCGCCCCAGGCTTTGCCGATGGCGATCTGTGGGCGTAGCAGGCTGGCGCCGTCTTCGCGCTGCAGGGACACCAGGTGTCCACCGGCATCCAGCACGGCAATGGTTAACGGAGCCGCCGAGATTGCACGCCCCGCGGAGATGGCCTGACTGGTCAGGTTGACTGCAACGTTCAAGGTTAAAGCGCTCATGGTGCCGTCCTCATTTTGTTATACGGAAAGCGGTAGGCCTTCATTCTGTTCAGAAGTCCAATGCGACAAATAGAACACAATGACTTATTTTTTTGTATACAATAATTTTCGAAAAGCGCCACATGCGACGAAAAGCCACAGCAGAACAGGCTTCCGACGAATGAAACAACCGCTTGAGAAAATGGATTGACCTGCGCCGTCCGCCGTGAATAAACTCTGCGCAAAGCCACTTGTATACAATTACAAAACGTAAGAGGCACAAAACCATGAGCAAAATGAGAGCAATCGAAGCCGCCGTTCTGGTGATGCGCCGTGAAGGGGTTGATACCGCTTTTGGCATCCCGGGCGCCGCGATCAACCCGCTGTACTCCGCCTTGCAAAAGGTCGGTGGCATCGATCACGTCCTCGCGCGCCACGTTGAAGGCGCCTCGCACATGGCCGAGGGCTACACCCGCACCAAGGCCGGCAACATCGGCGTGTGCATCGGCACTTCCGGCCCTGCCGGTACTGACATGGTCACCGGGCTCTACAGCGCCTCGGCCGACTCGATCCCGATCCTTTGCATCACCGGGCAAGCACCCCGCGCCCGTATGCATAAGGAAGACTTCCAGGCTGTCGACATCACCACCATCGTCAAGCCAGTGACCAAGTGGGCAACCACCGTCATGGAGCCGGGCCAGGTGCCTTATGCGTTCCAGAAAGCTTTCTACGAAATGCGCTCCGGCCGTCCAGGCCCAGTGCTGATCGACTTGCCGTTCGACGTGCAGATGGCTGAAATCGAATTTGACATCGACGCCTACGAACCCCTGCCGCTGGCCAAGCCATCCGCTAACCGCGTGCAAATCGAGAAGGCCCTGGCCATGCTCGATCAGGCCGAGCGCCCACTGCTGGTTGCCGGTGGTGGCATCATCAATGCCGATGCCAGCGAGTTGCTGGTGGAGTTCGCCGAGCTGACCGGTATTCCAGTGATCCCGACCCTGATGGGCTGGGGCACGATCCCGGACGATCACCCATTGATGGTCGGCATGGTCGGTTTGCAGACGTCGCACCGCTACGGCAACGCCACGCTGCTGAAGTCCGACGTGGTGCTGGGTGTCGGTAACCGCTGGGCCAACCGTCACACCGGTTCGATCGACGTGTACACCGCAGGCCGCAAGTTCATTCACGTCGACATCGAGCCGACGCAAATCGGCCGCGTGTTCAACCCGGACCTGGGCATCGTGTCCGACGCCGCTGCCGCGCTGACCGTGTTCATCGAAGTGGCTCGCGAATGGCAAGCCGCCGGCAAGCTGAAAAACCGCAGCGCCTGGCTGCAAGACTGCCAGCAGCGCAAGGCCAGCCTGCAGCGCAAGACTCACTTCGACAACGTGCCGGTCAAGCCGCAGCGCGTTTACGAAGAAATGAACCAGGTGTTCGGCAAAGACACGTGCTACGTCAGCACCATCGGTCTGTCGCAGATTGCCGGCGCGCAGTTCCTGCACGTCTACAAACCGCGTCACTGGATCAACTGCGGTCAGGCCGGTCCGTTGGGCTGGACCATTCCGGCGGCGCTGGGCGTGGTCAAGGCGGATCCGACCCGCAAGGTCGTGGCACTGTCGGGCGACTACGACTTCCAGTTCATGATCGAAGAATTGGCGGTGGGCGCGCAGTTCAAGCTGCCGTACATCCACGTGGTGGTCAACAACTCGTACCTGGGGCTGATTCGTCAGTCTCAGCGCGGTTTCGACATGGACTACTGCGTGCAGCTGTCCTTCGATAACCTGAACGCTCCGGAACTCAACGGTTACGGTGTCGACCACGTCGCGGTCGCCGAAGGCCTCGGCTGCAAGGCCCTGCGTGTGTTCGAACCGGATCAGATCCAGCCCGCCCTGCGCAAGGCTCAGGAACTGATCGAAGAGTTCAAGGTGCCGGTGATCGTCGAGATTATTCTGGAGCGTGTGACCAACATTTCCATGGGTACCGAAATCAACGCCATCAACGAATTCGAAGACCTGGCGCTGGTCGGCAACGACGCACCGACTGCGATTTCGCTGCTCGATTAAGTTGACCTGATACCTGTAGCAGCTGCCGAGGTACGAGGCTGCGTTGCGTGTCCGCAGGACCGCCGCCGAGGGCCGCTTCGCAGCCCAACGCAGCCTCGTTCCTCGGCAGCTGCTACAGGCACCTATTTTTACGGGAGACTACCATGCCGCGTTTCGCAGCCAACCTGTCCATGCTGTTCACTGAGCAGGATTTTCTTGCCCGTTTTGAAGCGGCCGCCAAGGCCGGCTTCAGTGGTGTCGAATACCTGTTCCCTTACGACTTCAGTTCCGCCGAGATCAAGGCCAAACTCGATGCCAACGGCCTGACCCAAGTGCTGTTCAACCTGCCGGCCGGTGACTGGGCCAAGGGCGAACGCGGTATCGCGTGCCTGCCGGACCGGGTCGAGGAGTTCCGCGCCGGGGTCAAACTGGCCATTGCTTACGCCAACGTGCTGGGCAACACCCAGGTCAACTGCCTGGCCGGCATCCGCCCACAAGGCGTCGACGATGCCACCGTGGAAAAGACCTTTGTCGCCAACCTCAAGTACGCCGCCGACAAGCTGCAAGCGGCGGGCATCAAACTGGTGATGGAGGCGATCAACACCCGTGACATCCCGGGTTTCTACCTGAACAACACGGCGCAAGCCCTGTCGATTCGCGAACAGGTCGGCAGCGCCAACCTGTTCCTGCAATACGACATCTATCACATGCAAATCATGGAGGGCGACCTGGCCCGCACCATGGCCACGCACTTGGGCGAGATCAACCACATCCAGTTGGCCGACAACCCGGGGCGTAACGAACCGGGCACGGGTGAAATCAACTACCGCTTCCTGTTCGAACACCTGGACCGCATCGGTTATCAGGGGTGGATCGGCTGTGAGTACAAACCGCTGACCACCACGGAAGCGGGTTTGGGCTGGCTCAAAACCCATAACGCAATCTGACGCAAAACTGTAGGAGCGAGCTTGCTCGCGAAGGACGCCAACGATAACGCGTTCCGCCTGGATGGACCCGGGCGCCAAATCGTCCATCGCGAGCAAGCTCGCTCCTACAAAAGCAACGCTCCCCTATTTGCTTGACGCAGCAATAAAAACAAGAGGATTTTCTCATGGCTAAAATCGGATTTATCGGCACCGGCATCATGGGCCACCCAATGGCATTGAACCTGCAGAAAGCCGGTCACAGCCTGTTCCTGTCGGCGCACCACGACGCCGCGCCTGCCGACCTGATCGCCGCTGGCGCTGTCGCTCTGGCGAACCCGAAAGAAGTCGCTCAGGAAGCCGAATTCATCATCGTCATGGTGCCGGACACCCCGCAGGTTGATGACGTGCTGTTCCGCGCCGACGGCATCGCCGCGGGTGTTGGCAAAGGCAAAATCGTCATCGACATGAGCTCGATCTCGCCCACCGCCACCAAAACCTTCGCGGCCAAAATCAACGAGAAAGGCGCCCAGTACCTCGACGCGCCGGTGTCCGGCGGTGAAGTCGGTGCCAAGGCTGCGACCCTGAGCATCATGGTCGGCGGCGACACCGATGCCTTCGAACGCGCTCTGCCGCTGTTTCAGGCGATGGGCAAGAACATCACCCTGGTGGGCGGCAACGGCGACGGTCAAACCGCGAAAGTGGCGAACCAGATCATCGTGGCGCTGAACATCCAGGCCGTGGCCGAGGCCCTGCTGTTCGCGTCGAAAAACGGTGCTGATCCTGCCAAGGTGCGTGAAGCACTGATGGGTGGTTTCGCCTCTTCGAAGATTCTCGAAGTGCACGGCGAGCGCATGATCAAAGGCACGTTCGATCCAGGTTTCCGCATCAGCCTGCACCAGAAGGACCTGAACCTGGCCCTGGCTGGCGCACGTGAGTTGGGCATCAACCTGCCAAACACCGCCAACACCCAGCAAGTGTTCAGCACCTGCGCGGCCATCGGTGGCAGCAACTGGGACCACTCGGCACTGATCAAGGGCCTGGAGCATATGGCGAATTTCTCGATTCGCGATAAATAACACCGGCCTGAAGCTGGCTCGGTCCCCTGTGGGAGCGAGCTTGCTCGCGATGGCATCGCCTCGGTCTGCCTGAGAGACCGCGTCGCCTGAATCGCAGGCAAGCCAGCTCCCACAGGACCGCGTCGCAACACCTGCTGTCGTTTAATCCCAATAACAAGAATTCCGGGAGCCCGCCATGTCGGTCGATCCGCAACAATTCCTGCGCGAGCTGTTTGCCACAGCCATTGACGCGGCCCATCCACAGCAAGTCCTCGAAGCTCATTTACCCAAAGACCGCAGCGGTCGGGTGATCGTCATTGGCGCCGGCAAAGCCGCAGCCGCCATGGCTCAAGTCGTCGAGCGTTGCTGGCAGGGTGAAGTCTCAGGTCTGGTGGTGACCCGTTACGGCCACGGCGCCCCCTGCGAAAAAATCGAAGTCGTCGAAGCCGCTCACCCGGTACCGGATGCGGCAGGTTTAGCCGTGGCTAAACGGGTGCTGGAACTGGTCAGCAACCTGACCGAAGACGACCGCGTGATCTTCCTGCTGTCGGGCGGTGGTTCTGCCCTGCTGGCCTTGCCTGCGGCCGGCATTACCCTCGCCGACAAGCAATCCATCAACAAAGCCCTGCTCAAATCCGGCGCAACCATCGGCGAGATGAACTGCGTGCGCAAGCACCTCTCGGCGATCAAGGGCGGTCGCCTCGGCAAAGCCTGCTGGCCTGCCACTGTTTATACCTATGCGATTTCCGATGTACCGGGCGACCTCGCCACGGTTATCGCCTCCGGCCCGACCGTGGCCGACCCAAGCACTTCGGCTGAAGCGTTGGCCATCCTCAAACGCTATGGCATCGACGTCCCGGCGTCGGTACGCAACTGGCTGCAAAGCGCGGAATCGGAGACGGTCAAACCCGGCGATCCGAGTCTTGCACGCAGTCATTTCCAGTTGATCGCCCGACCACAACAGTCGCTCGAAGCGGCTGCGGTGAAAGCCCGTCAGGCCGGTTTCAGCCCGCTGATCCTCGGTGACCTGGAAGGCGAATCCCGCGAAGTGGCCAAGGTTCACGCCGGCATCGCGCGGCAAGTGGTCTTGCATGGCCAGCCATTGGCGGCGCCGTGCGTGATCCTCTCGGGCGGCGAAACCACCGTCACCGTGCGCGGCAATGGCCGGGGCGGACGCAACGCCGAATTTCTGCTGAGCCTGACCGACAGCCTCAAAGGCCTGCCCGGTGTCTACGCGCTGGCCGGTGATACCGATGGCATTGACGGTTCCGAAGACAACGCCGGCGCGATCATGACCCCGGACAGTTACGCCCGCGCCACCGCCCTGGGTCTGAGCGCCAGCGACGAATTGGATAACAACAATGGCTATGGCTATTTCGAGGCGCTGGACGCACTGATCGTCACCGAGCCGACCCGCACCAACGTCAACGACTTCCGCGCCATCCTGATTCTCGAGAGCCCTAAACATGACGCCTGACAAAAAGGTAAAAATCCTCGCCACCCTCGGTCCGGCCACCAACGGGATTGATGACATCCGTGAACTGGTGCAGGCCGGGGTCAACATCTTCCGCCTGAACTTCAGCCACGGCGATCACGCCGACCACGCCCAGCGCTATCAGTGGATTCGTGAAGTCGAGCGCCAGCTCAATTACCCGCTCGGGATTCTGATGGACCTGCAAGGTCCGAAACTGCGGGTCGGCAAGTTCGCCGAAGGCAAGGTGCAATTGCATCGTGGCCAGGCCTTGCGCCTGGACCTGGACCCGACGCCTGGGGATGAACGCCGGGTCAACCTGCCGCACCCGGAAATCATCGCGGCGCTGGAGCCGGGCATGGACCTGTTGCTGGACGACGGCAAGCTGCGCCTGCGGGTGGTGACCCAGTATGCCGATGCCATCGACACCACTGTGCTCAATGGCGGCGAGCTGTCGGACCGCAAAGGCGTGAACGTGCCGCAAGCGGTGCTGGAACTGAGCCCGCTGACCGCCAAGGACCGTCGCGACTTGAGCTTCGGTCTGGAGCTGGGTGTGGACTGGGTGGCGCTGTCGTTCGTGCAGCGCCCGGAAGACATTCGTGAAGCCCGCGAACTGATCGGCAATAAAGCGTTTTTGATGGCCAAGATCGAGAAGCCGTCGGCGGTGACACAGCTGCGGGAAATCGCCGAGTTGAGCGATGCGATTATGGTCGCTCGCGGAGATCTCGGCGTTGAAGTGCCGGCCGAAAGCGTGCCGCAGATTCAGAAGAACATCATCAGCACTTGCCGCGAACTGGGCAAACCGGTGGTGGTGGCGACGCAGATGCTGGAGTCGATGCGCTTCTCCCCGGCCCCGACCCGTGCCGAGGTGACCGATGTTGCCAACGCCGTGGCCGAAGGTGCCGATGCCGTGATGCTGTCGGCGGAAACCGCGTCCGGTGACTACCCGCTGGAAGCCGTGCAGATGATGAGCAAAATCATCCGCCAGGTGGAAAACGGTCCGGACTATCAGACTCAATTGGATGTGAGCCGGCCGAAGGCTGAAGCGACGGTGTCCGATGCGATCAGCTGCGCGATCCGTCGCATCAGCAATGTGCTGCCGGTGGCGGTCTTGGTGAACTACAGCGAGTCCGGTACGTCGAGCCTGCGTGCGGCGCGGGAACGGCCGACGGTGCCGATTCTGAACCTGACGCCGAACTTGCAGACGGCGCGCCGTTTGACGGTGGCGTGGGGCGTACATTCGGTGGTCAATGACCGGCTGCGGCAGGTGGATGAGGTGTGCTCGACGGCGTTGGAGATTGCGCAGGCGCAGGGCATGGCCAAGCGTGGCGATACGTTGTTGATCACGGCAGGTGTGCCTTTCGGGCAGCCGGGGTCGACTAATTCATTGCGTATTGAGACGTTGATCTAGCGTCCGCTCCGGCCTCTTCGCGAGCAGGCTCGCTCCCACAGTTGATTTGTGTTGTTCACAAATCTGACGACTGAACAGAGATTCAGTGTGGGAGCGAGCCTGCTCGCGATGCAGGCGACTCGGTCCCTCTGACACACAGATAAAAAATGCCTGCCAACCACTTCAACACCCACTGCCCCGATTGGGCGACTGCCCTGCTCAACGGCTTCAGCCAGATCTTCCTCCAGCGCCATCCGCTGTGTGGCCTGCTGTGCCTGTTGGCGATTCTTTTTACCGCGCCATTCCTGCTCGGCGGTGCGCTGTTGGGCGGCGTTGCCGGATTGCTCACCGCGCAACGTCGCAACTACGCCAAGGCCGATCGTCAGGCCGGGCTGTTCAGTTACAACGGTGTTTTGCTCGGCTTGCTGCTGAGTCTCTATTTCCCCTGGTCAGCGATGTTGCCGCTGGTGATCATCGCCGCTGGCGGACTGAGTGCAATGCTCACGGAGCAATGGCTCAAGCGCGCCCGCGACCATCATTGCCCGCCCGCCTACACCGCGCCTTTTGTCGGCATGAGCTGGTTGCTGCTGTTGTTCGCAGCCCCCCAACACCCCGCGCCGCTGCTCGAAATGAACACCCTCAACCTGCTCGCCGCTTCACTGAAAGGGCTTGGCCAGGTGATGTTTCTGGGTCATCCATTGGCGGGTGCATTGATTGCCATTGGTTTGCTGATCGCCGACCGCCGCGCGTTTTTATGGGCGCTGCTGGCGTCCGCTGCCGGCCTCGGCTTCGCCTTGCTGCATCACGAAACGTCTAGCGCATTGCTCGGCTTGAACAGCTACAACCCCGTGTTGGCTGCCCTTGCCTTCAGCCATGTTCGCCGCCAACCCTGGCTGCCGCTGCTGGGCATTGCGCTGGCGGTATTGCTCACACCGGCTTTCGCCGCACTCGGTCTGGCCACGCTCACCGCGCCATTCATCCTCGCGTGCTGGCTGATCCGCGCCGGCCTTCGCCTGATGCGCCAAACGGCGATAGACAGCGCGCCTTGCGCTTTGAAGGAGAATCAACCTAGGCTTCGCTGATCATTGGTTCAGGTGGTATCCATGGACAGCAGTAAAAACTGGCGTGAAGAGCTTTACGTCATGGTTTTCCACAGCGACACCACGGCAGGACGTCGCTTCGACGGCATCCTGCTGTTGATCATCCTCGCGAGCATCATCATCGTGATGCTCGACAGCATCGACGCTATCCATCAGAACTACGCCAATGTACTGGCGTACATCGAGTGGGGCTTCACGATCATCTTCGCTATCGAATACGGCTTGCGCCTGTACTGCTCGCCCAAGCCATTGCGCTATGCGTTCAGCTTCTATGGGTTGGTGGACTTACTGGCGATCGTGCCCGGCATCCTCGCGCTGTATTACGCCGATGCGCAGTACCTGCTGATCATCCGGATCATTCGGATGCTGCGGATTTTCCGTGTACTCAAGCTCAGCCCGTACCTCAAGCAAGCCAACTATTTGATGTCGGCGCTGCGCGGCAGCAAACAGAAAATCGTGGTGTTCCTGGTCAGCGTCTGCACATTGGTGACCGTGTTCGGCACGCTGATGTACGTGATCGAAGGTCCGGAACACGGCTTCACCAGCATTCCCAAAGGCATCTATTGGGCTATCGTGACGTTGACCACTGTGGGCTTCGGCGACATCGTGCCGAAGACACCGCTGGGTCAGGTGATTTCGTCGGTAGTGATGATCACCGGTTACTCGATTATCGCGGTGCCGACCGGAATTTTCACCGCCGAACTGGCCACCGCCATGCGCGGCGAACAGCTGCAACACGACTGCCCGGTGTGCCAGAAAAACAGCCATGAACATGGCGCGGCGTTCTGCTCACGTTGCGGCAATCAGTTGTTCAAAAAAATGGAATAAGCAAAGTTATTTTTAATCTTTAAAGGACTATGTGAGCCCGGCTATAGTCGCTAGCAAAATGGTGGCAACACCTCTTCGATGACTGACAACTAACCCGTAGGAGCTGCCGAAGGCTGCGATCTTTTGATCTTGCTCTTAATTGACCTCGCAAGGATCAAGATCAAAAGATCGCAGCCTGCTGCAGCTCCTACCCAAAAAACAAGGAATGCGCAGTGAAAAAAATCTTTGGCGCCTCACTTCTGGCCGCCGGCCTGGCACTGACCAGTGTGGCTCAGGCCGCACCGACCCTGCTTAACGTTTCCTACGACGTGATGCGAGACTTCTACAAAGACTACAACACTGCCTTCCAGAAACATTGGCAAGCCGAGCACAACGAAAACATCACCTTGCAGATGTCCTTCGGCGGCTCCAGCAAACAGGCGCGCTCGGTGATCGACGGCCTGCCAGCTGACGTCATCACCATGAACATGGCCACGGACATCAACGCCCTGGCGGACAATGGCAAACTGGTCCCCGACAACTGGGTCACCCGCCTGCCGAATAACAGTGCACCGTTCACCTCGGCCACCGTGTTCATCGTCCGCAAAGGCAACCCGAAAGCCCTGAAAGACTGGCCCGACCTGCTCAAGGACGGCGTTCAAGTGATCGTGCCAAACCCGAAAACCTCGGGCAACGGCCGCTATACCTACCTGTCGGCCTGGGGTTATGTGCTGAAAAACGGCGGTGACGAAAACAAGGCCAAGGACTTCGTCGGCAAACTGTTCAAACAAGCGCCGGTGCTGGATACAGGCGGTCGCGCAGCCACCACCACGTTCATGACCAACCAGATCGGCGACGTGCTGGTGACCTTCGAAAACGAAGCGGAAATGATTGCCCGTGAGTTCGGCCGTGACCAGTTCGAAGTGATCTACCCAAGCGTTTCTGCTGAAGCCGAGCCGCCGGTGTCGGTGGTCGACAAAGTGGTCGAGAAGAAAGGTACTCGCGCAGCGGCTGAGGAATACCTGAAGTACCTGTGGTCGCCGGAAGGTCAGGAAATTGCAGCGGCAAACTACCTGCGTCCGCGTGATCCGGCGGTGCTGGCCAAATACACCGATCGCTTCCCGGCTGTAGACTTCCTGTCGGTGGAGAAGACCTTTGGTGACTGGCGCACCGTGCAGAAGACTCACTTCAATGATGGCGGGATCTTTGACCAGATTTACAGCGGCCAGTAAGTCCTGAGCCCAACAAAAAGGCGACCTGAGAAGGTCGCCTTTTTTATAGCCGCATGCTCGGCCCTGTAGGAGCTGCCGAAGGCTGCGATCTTTTGATCTTGATCTTGATCTTGATCTTTTCGGAACCAATGAAAATCAAGATCAAAAGATCGCAGCCTTCGGCAGCTCCTACAGGCCTTTACATCGGTGGCGTGACGCCGTCCTTGCCGGCCGAGATGGATTGAGCCGTCAGCGTTCCGTCAGCACTTTGGGTGACGAATGTCACGATTTTCACTCCCACCTTCAGCAAGCTGCGATCACCCGGCACCAGGTTCACGATCGGCACATCTTCCGGCACCAGAATCTTCTGCTGGCCGCCCTTGTAATTGACGGTCAGCACACGGCCATTGCTCACGACCAAATCGCCCACACTGCCATTGGTCATGCTGCTGCCTTTGGCCAAATCAAAGGGCCGATGGCCGTCGCCGCTGCCGGCCAGTTCCGGTGGGAAGACGTGGACTTCCAGCGCCTTGAGGGTGCCATCTTCCTGCGGAATGGCCGCCGAACCGATGTAGCTGCCGGGTTTGATGTCGTCGATATTGGCCAGGGTGACGGCGCGGATTTTCGTGTCATTGGTCAGATTAATGATCACGTTTTCACCGCTGTTGACGTGGACTTTCAACACGTCGGGGCTGACCCCGGTGATCTCGCCGCGCACGCCGATGCGCATGCCTGGCGCGTCGGCCGCCTGGGCCAGGCCCGCGGTAAATAAGGTGATCAAGGTAAACGCTGAAGCGCCGCGAATCAGGTGACGGAACATCGCATTCATGAAAGTGCCTTCCGGTTATGAAACGTTAGGTGTGAACATAAGCATGCTATCGAACAGGGTGTAAGTGAATGTATCATCCACGCTCTATGTCCGGACGCAAGGTTCATCGGCGGTCAGCCAGGCCTGCGTCACTCATTCCGCAATGGAATGAGTGCTATCACGCCAACCCCTCTTCCGCCGTTTTGGCCTGCCGCTTAGCCTGCGCGCATTCCCCAATTGTTCAGCGAGACCTGTTATGAACCCAGCGACCCAAGTGCCTCACGGCACCGCGACGATGACCCGAGGCATGGTGCTGCTGTTCGCCTTCTGCTGCGGCGCCATTGTTGCCAATATTTACTACGCCCAGCCGATCATTGGTTTGATCGCACCGGACATCGGCCTGACCAGCACCATGGCCAGCCTGATTGTTTCGCTGACCCAGATTGGTTACGCGCTGGGCCTGTTCTTCCTGGTGCCGCTGGGTGATCTGCTGGAGAACCGCCGGTTGATGATCATCACCACTATGGTGGCGATTGCCAGCCTGCTGGGTGCAGCGTTGACCGATCAGCCGAACCTGTTTTTGCTCATCTCGCTGTTGGTGGGTTTCAGTTCGGTGTCGGTGCAAATCCTGATTCCACTGGCCGCGCACCTCGCGCCGGAAGAATCCCGTGGCCGAGTGGTCGGCGGGATCATGGGGGGGTTGCTACTGGGGATTCTGTTGGCACGGCCCGTGTCCAGCGTGGTGGCTGACCACTTCGGCTGGCGGGCGATGTTTGTGATTGCGGCGGTGTTGATGGCGGCGATCAGCATCGTGCTGGCGCTGACCATTCCCAAGCGCCAGCCTGATCACAGCGCTTCTTATGGCCAGTTGCTGGGTTCTCTGTGGACGCTGTTGCGCCAACAACCGGTATTGCGTCAGCGCGCGTTTTATCAAGGTTGCATGTTCGCCACCTTCAGCCTGTTCTGGACCGCCGTGCCGCTGGAACTCGCGCGTAATCATGGATTGTCGCAAACCCAGATCGCGATCTTCGCCCTGGTCGGTGCTATCGGCGCTATCGCCGCGCCCATCGCCGGTCGACTGGCCGATGCCGGACACACCCGCAGCGCTTCGCTGCTGGCCTTGTTGTTCGCAAGCCTGAGCTTCCTGCCGGCGTTCGTCCATCCGGTCTATAGCGTCATCGGCCTCGCGGTCACCGGCGTGGTACTCGACTTCTGCGTGCAGATGAACATGGTCCTCGGCCAACGCGCGGTGTACGCACTCGACGCCAAAAGCCGCGGTCGTCTGAACGCGCTGTACATGACCAGCATCTTTATCGGTGGCGCGTTTGGGTCCTCGGTGGCCAGTGCGGTGTATGAACACGGCGGCTGGTTGTGGATCGTGATTGTGGGTAGCGTGTTTCCGTTGTTGGCGTTGTTGCGGTTTTTGAGTGTGTCCAAAGAGGCTTCGTTGGCGACGGCATAATCGCTAAAAGCTTCGCGAGCAGGCTCGCTCCCACAGGGTTACTGACAACTTGTGGGAGCGAGCCTGCTCGCGAATGCGATGTACCTGATCCCCCTCAATGTCGAACCAACTTCTCCATCGCCGCATCGGCCAGAAAGGAAGAGCGGCTTTTGACATTATGTTCACGCACATATCGATCAATGCGCTGAATAACATAGCCAGGCAACGTCACGTTGACCTTCTCGGTCTTGCCCATATACGGCGCGATGTCCAGCTCGAGCATTCCCCAGCCCATGTCGGCAAAATCCGGATTCCCGCGATGTGCAGCCGCCGATGTCGGCATCGGAATCGACTCCCCGTCAGCGGCCATCTCCTGAAGCATGATGTGCGCAATCTCGACGGCCGCATTGTAGGCGTCTTCAAACGTATCCCCGGCCGTTACGGCGCCTGGAATATCGGGGATCTGGATACCGATGGCGGTGTTCTCGTCGCCCCACTCGATACAGATTGGATATTGCATTATGGATCTCCTGCATAACTGGCTTCCGGGCAATACAGCCCGGCTCGCCTCCTGATGCTTTTGACCGTCCCGATCGGCAAATCCTTTTTCGGATGCGGGACGGGTATCGTGTACGGGTTGTATCGGTGTTTGAAGAGGTGATGACTGCCGGTAATCCGATCCAGTATCCAGCCGGCCTCCTCCAATTCCTTGATCAATTGCCTGCTCTGCACCAATAGCCTCCTTGCTCAGGCCCAACAAACGTAACCCTAGAGTTATCTTTACTCAAGCACATAAATCCGTATGGCGACGTTCGGTTGTTTTACAGCATGTGATTCATACCGCTTCATTCCGCCCAGGCATGACTCCTATGCCCTCCGCTTGCGTTCCGCCCTCACTGCCTCATGCCGGCGCGGTATGTCATCGGTCAGGATGGCGTAATTCGTTACGCCGAGGTCAACCCGGATTACACTCAGCGTCCTGAGCCTGAAGCGATGCTGGATGCTATTCGCGGCTGACCCTTTCAACTGCCGCCTGACCCGCGGCACGTTCGTTCGAGGAGCTTGCAATGACCCGACGTACCTTTCTCATCACCGGCGCCAGCAAAGGCATTGGCCGAGCAGTGGCCGAGCATCTGGACCGTGCGGGTCATCGGGTGGTTGGCATTGCTCGATCACCTGACTTGAGCTTTCCGGGCATGCTGTTTCCGCTGGACCTGAGCGACAGAGCGCTGACTCAGGAAGTGCTGGCGGATCTGGCCAGGACCTACGAGTTCGACGGCCTGGTGAACAACGTCGGCTTGGTGCGCCCGCAAGGGCTGGGCGAAATCGACCTGGATACGTTCGATGACGTGATGCGGGTCAACCTGCATTCGGCCTTGCAGGCCACTCAAGCCCTGCTGCCAAACATGCGCGCCAACGGCTGGGGCCGGGTGGTGAACATCTCCAGCTTGACCGTGCTTGGCATCACCCAACGCACGGCTTATGCAGCCGCCAAAGCGGCGCTGATCAGCTTCACGCGATCATGGGCGCTGGAGCTGGCGCAAACCGGTGTCACCGTAAACGCTGTGGCGCCCGGTCCGACGGAAACTGAACTGTTTCGTGCGAACAATCCGCCGGGCAGTGAGGGCGAGGCGCGTTACCTGACCGGCGTGCCGATGGGACGTTTGGGACAGCCACAGGAAATCGCGGCGGCGATTGCGTTTTTGTTGTCGGAGCAGAGCGGGTTTATTACCGGGCAGACCTTGTTTGTCGACGGAGGCGCTTCGATCGGCAAAGCTTCATTCTGACCGGCAACACAAATCCCCTGTGGGAGCGAGCCTGCTCGCGAAGGCGGCTCCACATCCAACAATGATGTTGGCTGATACACCGCTTTCGCGAGCAGGCTCGCTCCCACAGTGGATCTTTGGTGATTTTCAGCACTGCACAAGGACTTAAGATGGATCGCCTCAGCGCAATGGAAACTTTCGTCTACGTGGTGGAAACCGGTTCATTTTCCGCCGCTGCCCGGCGCCTGAATATCGGCCAGCCCGCCGTGTCGAAGGCCATCGCACAACTGGAGGCGCGGCTGGCTGTTCGGCTGCTTTTGCGCTCGACCCGCGGGCTGACGCCCACCGAAGCCGGTCTGGCGTTTTTCGAACGGTCCAAGCGCGCCATCGAAGAAGCCGATGAGGCCGACAACGCCGCACGCGGTGCCGCCAGCGGCCTCACCGGCAACTTGCGCATTTGCGCCGCTGTGACCTTCGGCCGACTGCACATCGTTCCACACCTCGGACCGTTCCTTGAGCAAAACCCGGAACTGAACATCGACCTGATGCTCGACGACCGCAACGTCAATCTCGTGGAAGAAGGCGTCGACATCGCCCTGCGCATGGGAGCCTTGAGCGACTCCGGCCTCACGGCCCGCAAGATCGCCGAATGCCGGCGCGTGGTGCTGGGTACCCCGGCGTACTTCGAAAAACACGGTGAACCCACCTGCCCGGCTGACCTGTGCACGCATCAGGCAGTCGTTTACACGTTGGGCGGTGGCGCCCATTGGCAGTTCCGCAACAAGACAGATGAGCAAGCCGTGATTATCAACGGCCGAATCCGCGTCAATGCCGCCGAAGGATTGCGTGAAGCCGTGCTCGCCCACCAAGGGCTGACCATGGCGTCCGAGTGGATGTTTGCGCCGGAGTTGACCAGCGGTGCGGTCAGGGAAGTGATGAAGGATTGGCGGCTGCCGAATCTGGACCTGTGGGCCGTGTTCCCGACCGGCAGAATGGCCAGCGCCAAGGCTCGTGCGTTTGTGGAGTATGTGCAGGGGTTGTTGGCTTGAGAAATCGCCGAATCAAGATCAAAAGATCGTCCGAACGCGGCCCGAGCCTTCGCCAGCTCCTACATTGACCGCGAACACCCTATCGTCGCACACGATCCTGTAGGAGCGAGCTTGCTCGCGATGAACGTGAACGATGACGCGTAGGCCTGGAAAATGCGCCGCCTTCGAATTCATCGCGAGCAAGCTCGCTCCTACCTCTATGGTTACTGCCCGAATTGCCGTCCCAGGCCACCCGGCACGCCATGGATATCCGTTTCTTCCCATGGCCCGTTCGGGCTGATCGACCGGCTCCAGCCGTTATCCCAGCGGTAGTAGGTGCGCTGGCGGTAGAACGTATTGGTCTGGTCATCCAGCACATAAACACCGAGCTTCGGGTCCCAGTGGCTGTTGCCACCCGGTGGCGGCGCGAAGCTGGCGGAGGTGCGTGGCAGCGGTTTGGCGGGCTTGGCTGGAATGCCCGGCTTGCCGGGCGTGGGTGATGTAGACGGCGTGGGTCTGGGCTGCGAGGGCGGAATCGGTGGCAGCGACGTCGGCTCGGGCCGTTGGACCGCACACGCGCTTAACCCCAGAACCAGGCTAATGAGGGTGATGCGAGCGATGGCGGTCATGGCGGTGCTTCCTGTTATTTATCCGGGCTGTCGATGGTCAGTTGTTGCGGCGCGGTCGTGCTGCTGGCCAGAGGCTGGCTACGACCGATCCACTCGCCGGCAGTCGGTTGGCCGGCGCGGGAGATGCGCGCAACCAGTTGGACTTCAGGGAAGTTCGACAGTTTCAACTGCGGCATCATTGCGTCGGCATCGCCCAATTCGACGGTTGCCGGCAAGTCGGCCACGGTCAGGCGCTTGGCGGCCAGCGGTGCCGGTGGACCCGAGGTGGCGCGGGCAAAGATGAACACGCTGTCGCCCGGTTGGACGTTGGCTTTCAGGCCTGGCGCCAGATCCACGCGGACCTTGAGCAGCGCCGCAACCTTGGCCGCAGGTGCCTGGGCAACCTTGCCGCCGCTGGCTTCGAGTTTCTCCGTGGCCCGGGTGATCCCGCCTTGCAACGCCGTACGGGAGTTGTCGTCCGGCGGCAGTTGCGCCAGCAGCCGATTCCAGTAGTCGATGGCGTCTTGATAGCGCTGGCTTTCAAACGCAGCAATACCGAGCAGACCAAGACTGGTGACTTCTTTCGGATCAGCTTTCAGCGCTTCATCCGTCAGCGCCTGAACCTTGTCCGACCACTTCTTGCCGTCGGCGAAGTATTGGGCTTGAGCCCATTGCCCGAGCAGTTCCGGCTGACGGCCGGCCAGGTTCACGGTGCGTTCGAAGATCTTCGCCGCGTCGGCGGGACGGTCCTGAGCCATGTAGGTACGACCGAGGAAATACAAGCCTTCAGCCGAATCCGGTTGAGCCGCGACTGCGCGTTCCAGGCGACGGGTCATCTCTTCCATCGATTGTGGCGCCTGGGAGAATTCGCGGGTCAGTTCGACTTTGTCGCTGGCCCCGAAATGCAGGTACAGCCCGAGACCCAGCACCGGCACCAGAATCGCCGCCAGCAATGGCAACGGCTTGCCCAGTCGCGACACGCGCGGCGCCTCGACGCCTTCGGTATCCGCCAGCAACTCACGGGCCGCTTCGGCGCGACCGGTGTCCATTTGCGCGGCGTCGAGAACGCCCTCTTCCTGCTGAGTCTGCAACTCAGCCACGCGCTCTTGATACAGCGCGACGTTCAGGGCAGTACGATCCTCTTCAAGCTGGGCGCGGCGGCCACGCAGAACGGGGATCAGCAGAAAACTCAGGGCAACCAGAAGTAGCAGACCTGCAGCGAGCCAGAAATCAATCATTCTTGGTTTTTATCCAACAGGTGGTCGAGGCGCTCGCGCTCATCAGAGGAAAGCTCATCCTTGGTATCAGCGCGTTGCACGCGACGGCGGCGGACGATCACCGCGATGATCACAAAACCGCCCAGCAACAAGCCGGCCGGGCCGAACCAGAGCAAGGCGGTCTTGGCGTTGAGGGCGGGTTTGTAGCGGACGAAATCACCGTAGCGGTCGACCATGAAGTCGATGATCTGCTGATCGTCCTTGCCCTCGCCGAGCATGCGAAAAATCTCTTTGCGCAGGTCCGCGGCGATCGGTGCGTTGGAATCGGCGATGTCCTGATTCTGGCACTTGGGGCAACGCAGTTCCTTGGTCAGCTCGCGAAAACGCTCGCGATCGCCTTCTTTGGCAAACTCGTAGGTGTCGATGGCGGCGTGAGCCACGCCGGCCATGCTCAAACCCAAAACGGCGGCAGCTATCCAGCGCTTCATGGCTTGGCCTCATCCACCAGCGCCTGATACTTGGCCGCCAGTTTTTCGCGCCAGACCTGCTCGTCAATCACGCCGACGAATTTGTCGCGGATGATGCCTTTGGCGTCGATAAAGAAAGTTTCCGGAGCGCCGTACACACCGAGATTCAGGCCCAGGGTGCCTTCATCATCGCGGATGTCGAGTTGATAGGGGTTGTGGAATTCCACCAGCCACTTCAAGGCGTCGGTGTTGACGTCCTTGTAGTTGATGCCATAAATCACCACGCCCTGCTGGGCCAGTTTGTTCAGCACCGGGTGCTCGACCCGGCAGGAAATGCACCAAGTGCCCCAGACGTTGACCAACGCCGGTTTACCCAGAATGTCGGCCTGGCTCAAGGTCTTGTCGCCCTGCACGGCCGGCAGGGAAAACTCCGGGAACGGCTTATTGATCATCGCCGAAGGTAACTCGGCCGGGTCCAGGTACAGCCCGCGATAAAGAAACACAGCGACCACCAGAAAAATCACCAGTGGCAACAGCATCAACCAACGTCTCATGCAGTGGCTCCCGTCATGCCCAGTGCTTCACGCACGCGGCTTTTCACCTTGACCCGATAACGGCGATCCAGCGCCGCCAGCAACCCACCCAAACCGGTCAGCAGACCACCGAACCAGATCCAGCGCACAAACGGTTTGACGTGGACGCGCACGGCCCAGGCGCCATCGCCCAGCGGTTCGCCGAGCGCAACGTAAAGGTCGCGGGTGAAACCGGCGTCGATCCCGGCCTCGGTCATCACCGAGTTCTGCACGGTGTAGAGACGTTTTTCCGGATGCAGCACGCTGACTTCCTTGCCATCGCGGATCACCCGAATAGTGCCTTTGTCGGAAGTGAAGTTCGGGCCTTCGACGTGCTTGGCGCCTTCGAACACAAAGTGATAACCGGCCAGGTCCATGGACTCGCCCGGTGCCAGGCGCAAATCGCGCTCGGCACTGTTCTGGCTCGACAGCACGACACCCAGGGCGCACACGGCGATGCCCAAGTGCGCGACCTGCATGCCCCAATAGCTGCGGGTCAGGGTCGGCAGGCCTTTGATCAGACCTTTGTGACGAGTCTTGTCGACGATGTCACGCACACCGGCCAGCAATACCCACGCGGCAAGCATAAAGGTCGCGATCACCGCCCAGTTGAAATCGCCATAGGCGACGCCGGCCACGACGGCCAACGCGGCGCTGCCGAGCAACACAGGAGTGAGCATGCCCATCAGCCATTTGACCGGGGTGTCTTTCCAGCGCACCAGCATGCCGACCGCCATCACTACCATCAGCAACGCCATCAACGGAATGAACAGCGCATTGAAGTACGGCGGGCCAACCGACAGCTTGGCGCCCGTCATCGCATCCAGAATCAGTGGATACAACGTGCCGAGCAGGATCATCGACGCGGCCACCACCAGCACCAGGTTGTTGCCCAGCAGCAGGGTTTCCCGGGACCAGAGGTTGAAGCCGACGTGGCTCTTGACCACCGGCGCACGCAGGGCGAACAACGTCAGCGAACCACCGACCACAAACAGCAGGAAAATCAGGATGAACACACCGCGCTCAGGGTCGGATGCAAACGCGTGAACCGAGGTCAGCACGCCGGAGCGCACCAGGAAGGTCCCGAGCAAGCTCAACGAAAACGCGGCGATGGCCAGCAACACCGTCCAGCTCTTGAACACGCCCCGTTTTTCCGTGACCGCCAACGAGTGAATCAGCGCCGTACCCACCAGCCAAGGCATGAAGGAGGCGTTTTCCACCGGGTCCCAGAACCACCAGCCACCCCAGCCGAGTTCGTAGTAGGCCCACCACGAGCCGAGGGTGATACCAATGCCGAGGAAAGCCCAGGCGACGATGGTCCACGGACGCGACCAGCGAGCCCACGCGGCATCAAGGCGACCGCCCATCAGCGCCGCGATGGCGAAGGCGAAGGCGACCGAGAATCCGACGTAACCCATGTACAGCATCGGTGGGTGAACGATCAGGCCGATATCTTGCAGCAGCGGATTGAGGTCGGCGCCATCGCTGGGCACTTGCGGCAGGATGCGCTTGAACGGGTTGGACGTGAGGATCAGGAACAGCAAGAAACCGGTGCTGATCATGCCCATTACTGCCAAAACCCGCGCCAACATGACCTGCGGCAACTGCCGGGAGAACACCGACACCGCGAACGTCCAGCCGCCGAGAATCAATGCCCAGAGCAGCAACGACCCTTCGTGCGCGCCCCAAACGGCGCTGAATTTGTAGTACCAGGGCAATGCGCTGTTGGAGTTGCTGGCGACATAGCCGACGGAGAAGTCGTCGGTCATGAACGCGCAAGTCAGGCAACCGAAGGCAAACACCAGAAAGGTGAACTGGCCCCAGGCAGCTGGCTGAGCGAGGCTCATCCACAAACGGTCACCGCGCCAGGCTCCGAGCAATGGCACGATGGCCTGAACCAGCGCGAAACACAGCGCCAGAATCATGGCCAGGTGGCCCAGTTCGGGAATGAAGATTCCAGACGTCATCATCAGTTAGCCCTCTTTGGCGGGAGTGGGTGCCGACTGGCCGCTATCTTTCAGCGCCTTGGTCACTTCCGGCGGCATGTATTTCTCATCGTGCTTGGCCAGGACTTCGTCAGCGACCACCACGCCGTCGGCGTTGAGTTTGCCCAAGGCAACAATGCCCTGCCCTTCGCGGAACAGATCCGGAAGGATCCCGCGGTAGGTGATGGTCACGGATTTGTTGAAGTCGGTGACGATGAACTTCACGTCCAGCGAGTCGCCGGAACGTTGCAGCGAGCCTTTCTCGACCATGCCGCCCGCACGGATGCGCGTGTCTTGGGGAGCTTCACCGTTGGCGATCTGGGTCGGGGTGTAAAACAGATTGATGTTCTGCTGCAGGGCGCTCAGGGCCAGGCCGACGGCAGCGCCGACACCGACCAGGATGGCGAGAATGATGATAAGACGCTTTTTACGCAGCGGATTCACTTGCCGTTCTCCCGGCGCAGACGACGCGCCTCTTGTTGCAGATACCGCTTGCGGGCCAGGATCGGCGCCGCCACGTTAAGGGCCAGCACTGCCAGGCAAATGCCATAGGCTGACCAGACATACAGGCCATGATGGCCCATGGCGAGGAAGTCGCCGAATGAAGCAAAACTCATCGAGCGGCCTCCAGACTGTTCTGCACTTCTGCCTTAACCCAACTCGCCCGGGCTTCGCGCTTGAGCACTTCGAGGCGCATGCGCAGCAGCAATACCGCGCCGAAGAAACAGTAGAAACCCAGCACCGTCAGCAGCAACGGCAGCCACATCTCGGCCGGCATTGCCGGTTTTTCGGTGAGGGAGAAGGTCGCGCCCTGATGCAGGGTATTCCACCACTCCACCGAGTATTTGATGATCGGGATGTTGATCACGCCGACAATCGCCAGCACCGAGCAGGCTTTGGCGGCGCTGTCACGATTACTGATCGCGTTGCCCAGCGCAATAAGACCGAAGTACAGAAACAGCAGAATTAACATGGACGTCAGTCGTGCATCCCAGACCCACCACGAGCCCCAGGTCGGTTTGCCCCAGATCGCACCGGTGACCAGCGCCACGGCGGTCATCCAGGCACCGATGGGGGCCGCGCATTGCAGGGCGACATCGGCCAGTTTCATCTTCCACACCAGTCCGACGATGCCGCACACGGCCAGCATGATGTAGCAGGACTGCGCCAGCATGGCGGCCGGAACATGGATATAGATGATGCGAAAGCTGTTGCCTTGCTGGTAGTCCGGCGGCGCAAAGGCCAGGCCCCAGACGACGCCAACGCCGATCAGCAGCAACGCCGCGACGCTCAGCCACGGCAGCAGTTTGCCGCTGATGCCGTAAAACCATTTGGGCGAGCCGAGCTTATGAAACCAGGTCCAGTTCATTACTGTTTCCATCACGGTTGCTGCTCTTCAACACGAGGCAGCAAAGGGTCTTTACTGGTTAATTTTTAACCAGACCTCATTATTCGCCGACACTGATCTTCAGGCCAGCAGCTATTGCAAAGGGTGTCAGGGTTATCGCCAGGGCGGTCAGGCTACCAAGCCACAACAGATAACCGGTCGCCGGCATTCCCTGTAATGCCGCCTGCAAGGCGCCACTGCCGAGAATCAACACCGGGATATACAGCGGCAGAATCAGCAGCGCCAGCAACAGGCCACCCCGCTTCAATCCCACCGTCAAGGCTGCGCCCACCGCACCGAGCAGGCTCAGCACTGGTGTACCGAGCAACAGGGAAAGCAGCAACACTGGCAGACAGGCGGTTGGCAAACCAAGCATCAACGCCAGTAAAGGTGCGAGCAAAACCAGTGCCAGGCCGGAAAACGACCAGTGTGCCAGCACCTTGGCCAAAACCAGAAGAGGCAGGGGGTGCGGCGAAAGGACCCACTGCTCAAGGGATCCATCTTCGAAATCACTGCGGAAAAGCCCGTCCAGCGAGAGCAGAACCGATAAAAGGGCCGCTACCCAGACCAGTCCCGGAGACAAGGTTTGCAACAATTGAGACTCGGGGCCGACCGCCAACGGGAACAGGGACACCACGATCGCGAAGAATACGAGCGGATTGGCCAACTCCGCAGGGCGGCGGAACAGCAAACGGGCCTCACGGGCGACCAACAGGCCGAAAACACTCATACGGCCCAGTTCCCCAGATCAATGTCGCGATAGCCGGCCGGCATTCGAGTCAGCGTGTGGTGAGTGGTCAACACCACCATACCGCCCCGTTCACAGTGGGCGGCCAGGTGTTCTTCGAGTTGTGCGACGCCTTGTTTGTCGAGCGCGGTGAACGGTTCATCGAGGATCCACAGTGGCGGGCTGTCCAGGTACAAGCGCGCTAACGCCACGCGTCGTTGTTGCCCGGCAGACAGGGTGTGGCAAGGAACATCCTCGAAACCTCGCAGTCCGACCGCCGCCAGCGCCTGCCAGATAGCGTCATGGGAGGCCGGTTGATGCAGGGCGCACAGCCAGCTCAAGTTCTCTTCCGGGGTCAGCAGGTCCTTGATGCCGGCGGCATGGCCGATCCACAACAAATTGCGCGCCAGCTCGCTGCGTTGCTCGTTCAGCGGCTGGCCGTTGAGCAGCACTTGACCGGCGGTCGGTTGCATCAGGCCGGACAGCAAGCGTAAAAGACTGGTCTTGCCGCTGCCATTGGGGCCGCTGATTTGTACCATTTCGCCACTGGCCAGTCTCAATTCGAGATTTTCGAAGAGCAGCCGAAGGTCTCGCTCACAAGCGAGGGCAACGGTTTGCAGGACTGGACTGGTCAAGAGATCACGGGCCTTTACGGTTCAAGTCGGCGGCGGAGCGGCCGCTAAAGAGATGCAGCATAGATGCATTGGCGGCCTGTTCTAGAGAGCTGCGTCAAACAATTGCAATGTTTTCGCCACTCCCCGAAAGACGGGCGGCATTATACATGCCATGCCCGACTCTAAAGAGTGCAATTTCCTCAGGTTGTGACCGCGTATGACAGGCGAAATGAACATTCTCCCGCTACCGCAAACAGCGCCCGCGACCACGCGACCGCTGGTGGTGAATGGCGATTTGCTCCAGCTGCAGACGCCGATGGAGGGCTTGATCACCGCCGGTCAGACGGCGCAAGCCGAAGTGCTGTCGCTCAAGCAGGCGGATCAGACGTTTCAATTGTTGCTCAAGGTCACCCTCGACAGCGGCCGCCAGACCACGGTCCAAGCCACCAGCACCCAACCGTTGCCACAAGGCACCAGTCTGGCGATCACCCAGCCCTCGGCAAGCAACCTGGCGATCACGGTGCAACAGGCCATCGCTTCCAGCGTCGCCACCCTCACCCGCATCGACACGGCACAACTGCCGGTCGGCACCTTGCTACAAGGCAAAGTGTTGACCTCGCAAGTGATGCCGCAGGTTGCGGGCCAGCCGACGGTGTTTCGTTCGATGGTCAGCCTGCTCAACACCGCGTTGAGTGGCAGCACGCTGAGTATCGACAGCCCGACACCCCTGCGCATCGGCACGCTATTGAGCGCCTTGGTCCAGGACACGCAGACGCTGAAATTCGTGCCATTGAGCAGTCGCCAGGAACAGCTGGCAGTCACCCAACAACTGGTCAGCCAGCAAAGCCGCCAAGGCTCGCTGGATGGTCTGATCAGCGTCCTGCAAAACCTGCCGCAGTCCGATCAGACTTCCAGCGACCTGCGCGCTGCCGTAGACAAATTGCTCGCCGGCCTGCCCGATGTTCAGCAGCTGAGCTCACCAAAAGGTCTGGCCCAGGCGCTGGCCAGTAGCGGCCTGTTCCTCGAAGCAAAACTGCTGACCGGGCAAAACCCGACGCTGGCGCCGGACATGAAAGGCGATTTGCTCAAGCTGATCGCCCAACTGACACCGGGGCTGCCGACCAACACCACCCTCGGCGCAATCATCGCCGCCAACACCCTCGCCCAGACGATGCCGAGCTTCGTGCGCAGCGCCCTCGGCATGCTCGGCCAGGTCAGCGCCAAACCGCCGCCGACCAGTTTCCCGATCCCCGAGCGCTTGTTGCAGAGCATGGACGGTGAAGGTGATCTGGAACACTTGTTGCGACTGGCCGCGGCAGCGGTTTCGCGCCTGCAAAGCCATCAATTGTCGAGCCTGGAACAGACCGGTGTCACTGACGATGGTCGACTGCTCAGCACCTGGCAGCTGGAAATCCCGATGCGCAACGCGCAGGACATCGTGCCATTGCAGGTCAAGTTCCAGCGCGAAGAAGCGCCCGAGAAAGAACAACCGCACGAGCGCCGCGACGAACGCGAGCCCAAGCAACAACTGTGGCGAGTGGACCTGGCCTTCGACATGGAGCCGTTAGGCCCGTTACAGGTTCAGGCGCAGCTGATCAAAGGCAGCCTCTCCAGCCAACTCTGGGCCGAACGCCCGTACACCGCCCGCCTGATCGAAAGCAATCTGGCCGGGCTACGCGAACGCTTGCTGGCCTCAGGCCTCAACGTCGGCAATCTCGACTGCCACCTCGGCACACCGCCGCAAGGCCCACAAACCCGCCTCGAACAACGCTGGGTCGACGAAACCGCATGAGAAATTCCGACACACCACGCCAGGCCATTGCCCTCAAATACGACGGCACCCACGCCCCTACTCTCACGGCCAAAGGTGATGAAGAACTGGCTGAAACCATTCTGAAGATCGCCCGCGATTATGACGTGCCGATCTACGAAAATGCCGAGCTGGTGAAGCTGCTGGCAAGGATGGAATTGGGGGAAAGTATTCCGGAGGAGTTGTATCGCACGATTGCCGAGATTATTGCGTTTGCGTGGCGTCTGAAGGGCAAGTTTCCGGCGGGGCATGATGCTTATGTGGTGATGGTGGAGAAGGACATTACCGAGCGCGGGGATGATTATTGATTCTTTGATTCTTTGTTGAATGCAAAAAGATCGCAGCCTCGTTTCACTCGACAGCTCCTACGGGGTTATGTGTACACCTGTAGGAGCTGTCGAGTGAAACGAGGCTGCGATCTTTTGATCTTCTCAGTTCTTGTGAAGCTTGCTCATCAACTCCGCCTCAGCCTGGGTCAACCCACAAGACTGAGTCAGTTCATCGACGCTGGCGCCCATCCCCACCAATCGTGCCGCCTGGGCAAACGACAGGCTCGACGGATCGCGCTGTTCCAGCTGAGCCAGCTTGTCCGGCAACGGCCCGACCACCGCACGCAGTTCGTGCAGGTCTTCACCCATGCGCACGTTGCCGCTCTGGTAGTTATCGACGCGCTTGGCCAGGTCCTTGATGCGTTGATCACGCAGCGCATCGCCCTTTGCCTGTTGCGCGGCGATCAGCCGTTGGCCGCGAATGTACGCCAGAAACATCGCCAGCGTGCCTGCCCAAAACAGGAACAGGACAATGACCGCCACCTCAAGAATCAATCAGATGTTCTCCAGGTCCGACCATTCTTCTTCGCTCATCATCTTGTCCAGCTCGACCAGGATCAGCAGTTCATTGTTCTTGTTGCACACGCCTTGAATGAACTTGGCGGACTCTTCATTACCCACGTTCGGCGCAGTTTCGATTTCCGACTGACGCAGGTAAACCACTTCGGCGACGCTGTCGACCATGATCCCGACAACCTGTTTGTCGGCTTCGATGATAACGATACGGGTGTTGTCGCTGATCTCGGCATTCATCAGGCCGAAGCGCTGGCGGGTGTCGATCACGGTGACCACATTACCGCGCAGATTGATGATGCCCAGCACGTAGCTCGGGGCACCCGGGACCGGGGCGATTTCGGTGTAACGCAGGACTTCCTGAACGCGCATCACGTTGATGCCGTAGGTTTCATTGTCCAGTTTGAAGGTTACCCATTGCAGGATCGGATCTTCGGAACCCTTTGCAGACGACGCCTTATCATTCATACCCTGACCCCTCGAAAAACCGCCCTAGCGGTGTGTGTTCTGTGCGATGGCAAGCAACTTGCCCCGCGTGTTTTTATGTCGGTTTATGGGGCGGCTTGCTGCCGCCCAAGTCCATGTGCTTCGCCCCGCCACTGGCGATCAACTCGGCCAATTCGGAAACGTCGAGCAATGCACACATGTGTTCAATCACCGTGCCTGCCAGCCATGGCCGTTGACCACGATGGCTGCGCCATTTGATTTCGTTCGGGTCCAGGCGCAACGAGCGGCTGACTTGATGCACCGCCAGCCCCCACTCATAGCCCTGAACCGAAATAACGTATTGCAGGCCCTGACGGAAATCTTCGCGATAGCGATCGGGCATGACCCAACGCGCGGTATCCAGCACTTTCAGGTTGCCGGCCTGGCTCGGCAGGATCCCGAGAAACCATTCCGGCTGGCCGAACAGCGGCGTCAGTTCGTGACCGGCCAGGGAATAAATCGAGCCCAGGCACACCAGCGGCACCGCAAGGGTCAAACCGGCCACATCGAACAGCAGGCATTCGAACGGCTCGGCAGCCCAAGCCGGGCGACCGTCGGTTTCCACCGGTGGCGGCGTATTGCTGGGCGGCAGATGGACTTCGACTACCGGTGGCACCAAGGCTTGCAACAACGGTGCGATGGTCGACACTGGCGCCAGAACCGGTGCCGGCGCCTCGATCACTGCGACCGGCGTTTTTGTCACTGGCGCCGCTACCGGCGCCGCAACCACCTCAGGTTTGTGTGCATCGCGAGCCTGCTCTTCGAGCACCGCCGCCTGGAACTCGTCCAGTGCAGCTTCAACCTCGACAGCCTCAACAACCGCGACCACTTCTACAAGCGCTTCAACTTCAACTGACAGTTCTTCGGTCGCATCCTGCAGCAAGCTGTCCAGATAAGACTGGAGCGCCAATTGCGGACGCGAAGTAATCTTCACCGGCCGGTTCATGCGCACACCTTTGTAGGAGCTGCCGCAGGCTGCGATCTTTTAGCCATTTCAGGAGCGCTGCAAAGCAAGATCAAAAGATCGCAGCCTGCGGCAGCTCCTACAGGGATTGGGTTCATGTCAGGCCCCCTGCGGAACAGCTCGCTGCGCGAGCGAGAGGTGACCTTCACTGGCCGGTTCATTGGCACACCCCCACCGTAGGAGCTGCCGCAGGCTGCGATCTTTTGACCATTTCAAGAACGCCGCACAGCAAGATCAAAAGATCGCAGCCTGCGGCAGCTCCTACAGGGATTGGGTTCATGTCAGGCCACCTGCGGAACGAGCTGCTGAGCAAGCAAGTGCTTGAGCAGTGCGCGGTAAGCGAGAACGCCACGGCTCTTGCCGTCGAATTGCGAAGGCGTCAGCCCTGCCCGACTGGCGTCACGCAAGCGGGTATCGACCGGGATGTAGCCCTGCCAGATTTCTTCCGGGTACTTGTCACGCAAAACCCGCAGCGTCCCCAGGGACGCTTGGGTGCGGCGGTCGAAAAGGGTCGGCACGATGCTGAAGGGCAGCGCCTGTTTGCGTGAGCGATTGATCATCGCCAGCGTGTTGACCATCCGTTCCAGGCCTTTGACTGCCAGGTGTTCGGTCTGCACCGGGATCACCAACTGCTGGCTCGCCGCCAAGGCATTGACCATCAGCACGCCGAGCAACGGCGGACTGTCGATAACCGCGTAATCGAAGTCCTGCCACAATTGCGCCAGGCTCTTGGCAATCACCAGGCCCAAACCGCTCTGGCCTGGCGACTGGCGTTCAAGAGTCGCCAGCGCGGTGCTCGACGGCAACAACGAAATACTGTCGTGACTGGTGGGCAACAACAACTGACCGGGCAAACCTTGCGGCACGCTGCCCTTGTGCAGAAACAGGTCGTAGCTGCTGTGTTCCAGGCTGTCGGGGTCGTAGCCAAAGTAACTGGTCATGGAGCCGTGGGGGTCGAGATCGACCATGACCACGCGCTTGCCCGCCTCGGCCAGTAAACCGGCTAAAGCGATAGAGGAAGTGGTTTTACCGACACCACCCTTTTGATTGGCGACTGCCCAGACTCTCATTCAGATAGTTCCTCCCGGTCGACAGGGTCGACCGAGAAATAGCTCAGCGTGTTAATGCGGGTGACGGAGAATTGACGGCGCTCTCTCGTCCCGGCGACTTGACTGGGGTCGGTGCAGTTTGTGTGCCAGCACGCTTTAATGCCGCATCCGGTTTCGCATTTGCGGTACCGGTACCGGTAAGGCTACGACGGACATCAAGATTTCGTGACACCACCAGCACGACGCGACGGTTACGCGCCCGGCCTTCGGCGGTGGCGTTGTTGGCCACTGGCTGGAATTCACCGTAACCCACCGACGCCAGACGACCCGGGTTCACACCCTGCATCGCCAACATACGCACGATACTGGCCGAACGGGCTGACGACAGCTCCCAGTTGGTCGGGTATTGCGAGGTACGGATTGGTTGGTCGTCGGTGAAACCTTCGACGTGAATCGGGTTGTCGAACGGCTTCAGAATCCCGGCGACCTTGTCGATGATGTTGAATGCGATATCACTGGGCATGGCGTCACCGCTGCCGAACAACAGGCTGGAATTGAGTTCGATCTCGACCCACAGTTCGTTGCCGCGCACCGTCATCTGGTTGGAGCTGATCAAGTCGCCGAACGCCGCGCTGATGTCATCGGCGATGCTCTTGAGCGGGTCATTGGCCGCCTGGGCGATGCCGGCATCGATCTGCTCGCTGTCCTTGACCAGCGGCTTGGCCGGGGTCACGGTCTTCGGTCGCTCGTCACCAACCGGGATCGGCTTGAGCGCATGGTCGGAGTCGGTAAAGACCCCGATCAATGCTTCCGAGATAACTTTGTATTTGCCTTCGTTGATCGAAGAGATCGAGTACATCACCACGAAAAAAGCAAACAGCAAGGTGATGAAGTCGGCGTAGGACACCAGCCAACGCTCGTGGTTGACGTGTTCTTCAGGCTGACGACGACGAGCCATAATCCATTACCCCCATCAATCCATGAAGCCCTGAAGCTTCAACTCAATAGAGCGAGGGTTTTCACCTTCGGCGATCGACAGCAGGCCTTCAAGCAACATTTCGCGATAACGCGACTGGCGCAACGCGGCGGACTTGAGTTTGGCGGCAATCGGTAGCAGCAGCAGGTTGGCACTGGCCACACCGTAGATGGTGGCGACGAAGGCCACGGCGATGCCGCTGCCCAGTTGCGACGGATCACCCAGGTTGCCCATGACATGGATCAGGCCCATCACCGCACCGATGATGCCGATGGTCGGCGCATAGCCGCCCATGCTTTCGAAGACTTTGGCAGCTTCAATGTCGCGGCTTTCCTGCGTGTAGAAATCCACTTCCAGAATGCTGCGAATCGCTTCCGGCTCGGCACCGTCCACCAGCAGTTGCAAGCCTTTGCGCGAGTAGCTGTCGGGCTCGGTATCAGCCACCCCTTCCAGACCGAGCAAACCTTCCTTGCGCGCCGTCAGGCTCCAGTTCACGACACGATCGATACCACCGGCCAGGTCCACGCGCGGCGGAAATAGGATCCAGGCCAGTATCTGCATGGCACGCTTGAAGGCGCTCATCGGTGATTGCAGGAGCGCTGCACCGATGGTCCCGCCGAGTACGATCAACGCCGCCGGGCCGTTGGCCAGCGCACCGAGGTGCCCGCCCTCAAGGTAGTTGCCGCCAATAATGGCGACGAACGCCATGATGATCCCGATAAGGCTTAAAACATCCATCAGATACACGCCTCGACCAAGTGCTTGCCAATGTCGTCGAGGCTGTACACCGCATCCGCGAGTTCAGCTTTGACGATGGCCATCGGCATGCCGTAGATCACGCAGCTGGCTTCGTCCTGAGCCCAGATCGAGCTACCGCCCTGCTTGAGCAGACGCGCGCCTTCGCGACCGTCGGCGCCCATGCCGGTCAGCACGACCGCCAGAACTTTGTCACCGTAGGTCTTGGCCGCGGAACCGAAGGTAATGTCCACGCACGGTTTGTAATTCAGGCGCTCGTCGCCCGGGAGGATTTTCACCGCACCACGGCCGTCGATCATCATTTGCTTGCCACCCGGTGCCAGCAACGCCAGGCCCGGACGCAGGATGTCGCCATCCTCGGCTTCCTTGACATTGATGCGGCACAGCTTGTCCAGACGTTCGGCGAACGCTTTGGTGAAGGCGGCCGGCATGTGCTGGACCAATACGATCGGCGCCGGGAAGTTGGCCGGCAACTGGGTCAGCACCCGCTGCAGGGCCACCGGGCCGCCGGTGGAGGTGCCAATGGCAACCAGTTTGTAGGCTTTGCGTTTCGGTGCTGGAGAGGACGGGCTGTGCGATGCAGGGGCGTGCGTACGCGCCGGGATCGGTGCCGGTGCCGGACGCGCCGGTACGCTGCTGCCATAACTGCTGACGCTCGCAGGCGCCGGTGACGGGGCTGGCGTGGCGACGTGTGCCGGCGCGCTGTAGGTGTTGGCACGACGGTTACTGCGCGAGATGCTGAGAATCTTCTCGCACAGCAGTTGCTTGACTTTCTCGGGATTGCGCGAGATGTCTTCGAAATTTTTCGGCAGGAAATCCACCGCGCCAGCGTCCAGTGCATCCAGGGTGACCCGGGCGCCTTCGTGTGTCAGCGAGGAAAACATCAATACGGGTGTCGGGCAGCGCTGCATGATGTGCCGCACGGCCGTGATGCCATCCATCATGGGCATCTCGTAGTCCATGGTGATCACATCTGGCTTGAGCGCCAGCGCCTGATCGATCGCCTCTTTTCCGTTGGTCGCCGTGCCGACGACCTGGATATTCGGATCCGCCGAAAGAATTTCCGAGACGCGGCGGCGGAAAAACCCCGAATCGTCCACCACCAGGACTTTGACTGCCATAAACACTCCGTTAGACGGAGCGAGGCTCAGTCGCCCCGCCCCATCAGAATCAAATACGCCGTGCGGCGTAACGCTTGAGCATGCTCGGAACATCGAGAATCAGTGCAATGCGGCCGTCACCGGTGATGGTGGCGCCGGACATGCCCGGAGTTCCCTGGAGCATTTTGCCCAATGGCTTGATGACCACTTCTTCCTGGCCCACCAACTGATCGACGACGAAGCCGATTCGCTGGGTGCCCACCGAAAGGATCACCACATGGCCTTCACGCTGCTCTTCGTGAGCGGCGGAGCTGACCAGCCAGCGCTTGAGGTAAAACAGAGGCAGCGCCTTGTCCCGCACGATCACCACTTCCTGACCGTCCACCACGTTGGTGCGCGACAGGTCGAGGTGGAAAATCTCGTTGACGTTCACCAGCGGGAACGCAAACGCCTGGTTGCCGAGCATGACCATCAGCGTCGGCATGATCGCCAGGGTCAACGGGACCTTGATGACGATCTTCGAGCCCTGGCCCTTGGCCGAGAAGATATTGATCGAACCGTTGAGCTGGGAAATCTTGGTTTTCACCACGTCCATGCCAACGCCACGGCCCGACACGTCGGAGATCTCGGTCTTGGTCGAGAACCCTGGCGCGAAAATCAGGTTGTAGCATTCGGTATCGCTCAAGCGATCGGCCGCGTCCTTGTCCATCACACCGCGTTTTACCGCGATGGAACGCAGGACGTTCGGGTCCATGCCTTTGCCGTCATCAGAGATCGACAGCAGGATGTGGTCGCCTTCCTGCTCCGCCGCAAGGATCACCTTGCCGCCGCGGGACTTGCCCGAGGCTTCGCGCTCTTCCGGCGACTCGATGCCGTGGTCGACCGCGTTGCGCACCAAGTGGACCAGCGGATCGGCCAGGGCCTCGACAAGGTTTTTGTCGAGGTCGGTTTCTTCGCCGACCAGTTCCAGGTTGATCTCTTTCTTGAGCTGGCGAGCCAGGTCGCGAACCAGACGCGGGAAGCGCCCGAAGACTTTCTTGATCGGTTGCATCCGGGTCTTCATGACCGCGGTTTGCAGGTCAGCCGTGACCACGTCGAGGTTCGACACGGCCTTGGACATGGCCTCATCAGCGCTGTTGGCGCCCAGGCGAACCAGGCGGTTACGCACCAGTACCAATTCGCCGACCATGTTCATGATTTCGTCGAGACGCGCCGTATCGACCCGAACCGTGGTCTCGGCTTCGCTGGCCGGTTTTTCGGCGGGCGGCGCGGACGCTGCACGGGCCGGAGCCGCTGCAGCAGGTTTCGCTGTTTCGGCCTGAGGCTCGGGCGCCTTGGCTACCGGTTTCGGTGCAGGCTTGGCGACAGAAGCCGGCACTGAAGCAACAGCAGAAGCAGTCGCCGAACCGGTACCGACTTCAGTGAATTTGCCTTTGCCATGCAATTCGTCGAGCAGCGATTCGAACTCGTGATCGGAGATCAGATCGCCGCCCACCGCCGCTGCGGCTGGCGCTGCCGGGGTCGGTACCGCGGCAATGGCCGATTCCAGCGCGTCGACCGCAAAGTTGCCCTTGCCGTGCAGCTGGTCGAGCAGTGCTTCGAACTCGTCGTCGGTAATGTCAGAGCTGTCGCCTGCCGCTTTCGGGGCAGCCGCGGGTGCGGCGGGTGCGGATACCGCATCGACGGCGAACTGGCCTTTGCCGTGCAGTTGATCGAGCAACGACTCGAACTCGGCATCGGTAATTTCGTCGCTGGCGGCTGCATTGCCGGCAGGCAGCGAAGCAGGCTGCGCAGCCACCACGGGGGCCTCGGCTTGTGCCTTGACGGCATTCAGCGAGTCCAGCAGTTGTTCGAATTCGTTATCGGTGATGTCGCCCGACTCGCTTTCAGCGACAGGCGCTTCGAAGACTTCGGCAACCGGCGCCGATTCATCAGCGGTTTGCGGCTCGGCCAGACGGGCCAGAGCAGCGAGCAATTCAGGCGTTGCAGCCGTGATCGGGCTGCGTTCGCGGACTTCGGTAAACATGCCGTTCACCGCGTCCAGCGCTTCGAGAACCACGTCCATCAGTTCCGAGTCGACGCGACGCTCACCCTTGCGCAGGATGTCGAACACGTTCTCGGCGATGTGACAGCACTCCACCAGCTCGTTGAGCTGGAGGAAGCCGGCGCCCCCTTTTACAGTGTGAAAACCGCGAAAAATTGCATTGAGCAAGTCCGCATCATCAGGTCGACTTTCAAGCTCGACCAGCTGTTCGGACAGTTGCTCTAGAATCTCGCCGGCCTCAACCAGAAAATCCTGAAGGATCTCTTCATCGGCGCCGAAGCTCATTAAGGGTGTGCTCCTAACAGGTTTAAAAACCTAAAATGCCTAAAATTCTAAAACCCTAGGCTGGATAGCAAATCGTCCACATCGTCCTGACCGGACACAACGTCTTCTCTTTTATCGGCATGAATCTGCGGACCTTCACCCTGAGAGAGATGTTTTTGCGGATCTTTTTCTGCAAGCATCGCTTCACGGTCATGTTCGATGCCCGCAAAGCGGTCCACCTGACTGGCCATAAGCACGAGCTTGAGCAGGTTGTGTTCAACTTCGGTGACCAACTGGGTCACACGCTTGATCACCTGGCCGGTGAGATCCTGGTAATCCTGGGCGAGCAGAATGTCGTTGAGGTTGCTCGACACAACGCGGTTGTCTCGACTGCTGCGCGTCAGGAAACCATCGACTCGACGGGCCAGCTCGCGGAACTCTTCAGCCCCGACTTCGCGACGCATGAACCGCCCCCAGTCCGTGCTCAAGGCCTGGGCTTCCTCGCTCAGGCTGTTGACCAAAGGCGTGGAGTTTTCCACCAGATCCATGGTGCGGTTGGCCGCCGCCTCGGTCAGCTTGACCACGTAGCCCAGACGCTCCGTGGCATCAGTGATCTGCGAGACTTCCTCGGCTTGCGGCATGTTCGGGTCAATCTGGAAATTGACGATCGCACTATGCAGCTCACGGGTGAGCTTGCCCACTTCCTGATACAGGCCACGGTCACGGGTCTGATTGAGCTCATGGATCAGTTGCACAGCGTCGCCGAACTTGCCTTTTTCAAGGCTCTCGACCAATTCGACCGCGTGTTTTTTCAGGGTCGATTCAAAATCGCCCAGTGAAGATTCGTTATGCTCCATAGCTCCCCCGTGGCGCAGTCCATCAACCGATGCGTTCGAAAATCTTCTCGATTTTTTCTTTCAACGCCTGGGCCGTGAAGGGTTTGACCACATAGCCGTTAACACCGGCCTGGGCCGCTTCGATGATCTGCTCGCGCTTGGCTTCAGCGGTCACCATCAGCACCGGCAGGTGCTTGAGCTTTTCATCGGCGCGCACGTGGCGCAGCAGATCGATACCGGTCATGCCGGGCATGTTCCAGTCCGTTACCAGAAAGTCGATGCTCCCGCTGTTGAGAACCGGAATGGCAGTGGTGCCATCGTCGGCCTCGACCGTGTTGGTGAACCCAAGGTCACGCAACAGGTTTTTTATGATCCGCCGCATCGTTGAGAAGTCATCAACGATGAGGATTTTCATGTTCTTGTCCAATTCGACCTCCAAGCAGTCTTAAACGCGCCCAGCACCTGGACGCGCCATTTCAATCAATCTGGCAAAACACTCAATGACTGTCTGGAGCACAACAGATCGAGACCGGCGCAGTTCAACTCCACACCAGCCACGTTCGCAGTGTCCCCACACTGCCTTCAGCGCGCTCGCCACTCCCCCAAACGCCCCCGCAAACGGGCCGCGCACTGGCTATGTAACTGGCTGACCCGCGATTCGCTGACCCCCAGGACCTCACCGATTTCCTTGAGATTCAACTCTTCGTCGTAGTACAGCGCCAACACCAGTCGCTCACGCTCCGGCAAATTGGCAATCGCGTCCGCCAGCGCCGCCTGGAAGCGTTCATCTTCCAGATCGCGTGACGGCTCGAGATGAGCACTTGCGCCATCCTCGTGCAGCCCTTCATGTTCGCCGTCCTGCAACAGATCGTCGAAACTGAATAACCGGCTACCCAGGGTGTCGTTCAAAATCCCGTAATAATCGTCGAGACTCAATTGGAGTTCGGCCGCAACCTCGTGATCTTTAGCGTCACGACCGGTTTTAGCTTCAATCGAGCGAATTGCGTCGCTGACCATCCGGGTATTGCGGTGGACCGAACGTGGCGCCCAGTCCCCCTTGCGGACTTCATCGAGCATTGCGCCGCGGATTCGTATGCCCGCGTACGTCTCGAAACTCGCGCCTTTGCTGGCGTCGTATTTGGTCGATACTTCCAACAGCCCGATCATCCCGGCCTGGATCAGGTCTTCGACCTGGACACTGGCCGGCAGACGTGCCAGCAAGTGGTAAGCAATGCGTTTAACCAGTGGCGCGTAACGCTCGATCAGCTCGTACTGCGCGTCACGTGCCGATTTCTTGTAAAGGTTGTAACCGCTGGCTGTCATAGAACCGGTCCTGCCGTTTGTTGCACGAGGCGTTCGACGAAAAACTCCAGGTGCCCACGGGGGTTGGCAGGCAGCGGCCAGGTATCGACTTTCTGTGCAATGGCCTTGAACGCCAGAGAGCACTTGGAACGCGGGAACGCTTCATAGACGGCACGTTGCTTCTGGACGGCCTTGCGCACGCTTTCGTCGTACGGCACCGCACCGACGTATTGTAAGGCGACGTCGAGGAAGCGATCCGTGACCTTGGTCAACTTGGCGAACAGGTTGCGACCTTCCTGCGGGCTCTGGGCCATGTTGGCCAGGACGCGGAAGCGGTTCATGCCGTAATCGCGGTTAAGCAGTTTGATCAGTGCGTAGGCGTCCGTGATCGACGTCGGCTCGTCGCACACCACCAGCAGGACTTCCTGCGCGGCGCGGACAAAACTGACCACCGAGTCACCAATGCCCGCGGCGGTGTCGATCACCAATACGTCGAGGTTGTCGCCGATATCGCTGAACGCCTGGATCAGGCCGGCGTGTTGAGCCGGGCTCAGATGAACCATGCTCTGGGTGCCGGACGCGGCCGGGACGATGCGGATGCCGCCGGGGCCCTGCAACAGAACGTCGCGCAGCTCGCAGCGGCCTTCGATCACGTCGGCCAGGGTACGTTTGGGTGTCAGTCCCAGCAGGACGTCGACGTTCGCCAAACCCAGGTCGGCGTCCAACAGCATGACGCGACGGCCGAGCTCAGCCAGGGCCAGTGACAAATTCACTGACACGTTAGTCTTGCCGACGCCACCTTTGCCGCCGGTCACCGCGATCACCTGTACGGGATGCATGCTGCCCATGTTATTTCTTTACCTTGTCTTGCATAGACGGAGGCCACATTACTGGCTGCGCGTTCACAAACGGAACAATGCATGGCAGACCATCGATGTAGGTACAAAAACTGTTCATTAGTACCTCAGCCGACCTGTTTGGTCGGGCTGTGGTAAATATCAGCGAACATGTCAGCCATGGCTTCTTCGCTGGGTTCTTCCTGCATTTGCACACTCACGGCGCGACTGACCAACTGATGACGGCGCGGCAGATGCAAATCATCCGGGATCCGCGGGCCATCGGTCAGGTAGGCCACCGGTAATTCATGGCTGATGGCCAGGCTCAATACCTCGCCCAGGCTTGCCGTTTCATCCAGTTTAGTCAGGATGCAGCCAGCGAGCCCGCAGCGCTTGTAACTGTGATAAGCGGCCGTTAGAACCTGTTTCTGGCTGGTGGTTGCCAAAACCAGATAATTTTTCGATTTGATGCCACGACCCGCGAGGCTTTCGAGCTGCATGCGCAGTGCCGGATCGCTGGCTTGAAGGCCGGCGGTATCGATCAGCACCACACGCTTGCGCAGCAATGGATCCAGCGCCTGCACCAGCGACTGGCCCGGGTCGACGTGTGTCACCGACACATTGAGGATCCGGCCGAGGGTCTTGAGCTGTTCCTGAGCACCGATACGGTAGCTGTCCATGCTCACCAGCGCGATGTTTTGCGCGCCGTACTTGAGCACGTAGCGGGCGGCCAGCTTGGCCAGGGTGGTGGTCTTGCCCATGCCGGCAGGACCGACCATGGCAATCACACCGCCCTCTTCCAGCGGCTCGATCTCCGGCGTGGAGATCATCCGCGCCAGGTGCGCCAGCAACATGCGCCAGGCCTGACGGGGCTCTTCAATGTCGGTAATCATCGCCAGCAAATCACGCGACAACGGGCCGGACAGGCCGATGCGTTGCAGACGACGCCAGAGGTTGGCCTGGGCGGGACGGCTGCCTTGCAGCTGATTCCACGCTAACGAGCCAAGCTGTACTTCCATCAATTCGCGCAGGCTATTGAGCTCGAAGCGCATCGAATCGAACGCCCGAGGATCGACACCGGTCGAGGCTGGTGCAGGGGCCGGCGCAGGACGACGAGGTTCGGCGTATGTCGGCTCGATCAATGGCTCGGCAGCGGTCAGTGGCAGGCCGGCGAACAACTGGCGGTTAGTGCTCTTGTCGCTCTCGCCGTCGCCTCGCAGGCTCAGTTCGGCCTGGGCGGTCACGATCCGCGACTGGGTCTTGCGCAGCTCGTCTTCGAGTTCCATGTTCGGAACACGCGGGGCCAGCGCCGACAACTTGTAATCCAGGGCAGCCGTCAACTCGACACCACCGGCGATCCGGCGATTGCCAATGATAGCGGCGTCAGCGCCCAGCTCATCACGAACCAGTTTCATGGCCTGACGCATATCGGCGGCGAAAAAACGCTTAACTTGCATAAACCACTACCTCAGCCGTTGGGCCCTACTGTCGCAACGATGGTCACTTGCTTGTTGTCCGGAATTTCCTGGTAAGCCAACACATGCAAACCCGGGACTGCCAGTCGGCCGAATCGCGAAAGCATGGCGCGAACCGGACCGGCTACCAGCAGAATCACCGGTTGACCTTGCATTTCCTGACGCTGCGCCGCATCGATCAACGAACGTTGCAGTTTCTCAGCCATGCTTGGTTCCAGCAGAACGCCTTCTTCCGAGCCTTGTCCTGCCTTCTGAAGACTATTGAGCAATATCTGTTCCAACCTTGGCTCCAAGGTGATAACTGGCAGCTCGGAGTCAGTCCCTACAATGCTTTGGACGATAGCGCGAGAGACGCCAACGCGCACCGCGGCCACCAATGCGGCAGTATCTTGACTCTTGGCGGCATTGTTGGCGATTGCTTCGGCAATGCTGCGAATGTCACGAACCGGCACTTGCTCAGCCAGCAGCGCTTGCAAGACCTTGAGCAATTGCGACAGCGAAACCACGCCCGGCACCAGCTCTTCCGCCAGTTTCGGCGAGCTTTTCGCCAGCAACTGCATCAGTTGCTGCACTTCTTCGTGGCCGATCAGCTCGCTGGAGTGCTTGTACAGAATCTGGTTCAAGTGCGTGGCCACCACCGTACTGGCATCGACCACCGTATAACCGAGCGATTGCGCCTGGGAACGTTGGCTGATTTCGATCCAGACCGCCTCCAGGCCAAAAGCCGGATCTTTGGCGGTTATGCCATTAAGCGAACCGTAGACTTGCCCAGGGTTGATCGCCAGTTCGCGATCCGGGTAAATCTCCGCTTCGGCCAGGATCACCCCCATCAGCGTCAGGCGATAAGCACTCGGCGCCAGGTCGAGGTTGTCACGGATGTGCACGGTCGGCATCAGGAAGCCGAGGTCCTGGGACAGCTTCTTGCGCACGCCTTTGATCCGCGCCAGCAGCTGGCCACCCTGGTTGCGGTCCACCAGGGGAATCAGGCGATAGCCGACTTCCAGGCCAATCATGTCGATCGGGGTGACGTCGTCCCAGCCAAGCTCCTTGGTTTCCTGAGCGCGGGCCGGCGAAGGCAACAGTTCCTGCTGACGCTTGACCTCTTGCAGGGCTTGAACCTTGATGATGTTCTGCTTCTTCCAGAACAGGTACGCACCGCCGGCCGCCAGGGCCGCCATGCTGAGGAAGGAGAAGTGTGGCATGCCCGGCACGAGGCCCATGACCGCCATCAAACCAGCGGCCACCGCCAGCGCTTTGGGCGAGGCGAACATCTGGCGATTGATTTGCTTGCCCATGTCTTCCGAACCGGAAGCACGGGTCACCATGATCGCTGCAGCTGTCGATAAAAGCAGTGATGGCAATTGCGCCACCAAACCGTCACCGATGGTCAGCAGCGCGTAAACCTTGCCGGCATCGCCGAAGCTCATGCCGTGCTGGAAGATACCGACTGCCATGCCGCCGATCAGGTTGATGAACAGAATCAGCAGGCCGGCAATGGCGTCACCGCGCACGAATTTGCTGGCACCGTCCATCGAACCGTAGAACTCGGCTTCCTGAGCCACTTCCATCCGGCGCAATTTGGCCTGGTTCTGATCGATCAGGCCGGCGTTCAAGTCGGCGTCGATCGCCATTTGTTTACCGGGCATCGCGTCGAGGGTGAAGCGCGCGCTCACCTCGGAAATCCGCCCGGCACCTTTGGTCACCACGACGAAGTTGATGATCATCAAAATCGCGAAGACCACGATACCGACCACGTAGTTACCGCCGATCACCACCTCGCCGAAGGCCTGGATCACCTTGCCGGCGGCGGCATGGCCGTCCTGCCCGTGCAGCATCACCACCCGCGTGGAGGCCACGTTCAGCGCCAGTCGCAACAGTGTCGCCACCAGCAGAATGGTCGGAAACACCGCAAAATCCAGCGGCCGCAAGGCGTAGACGCAGACCAGCAGAACGACAATCGACAAGGCAATGTTGAACGTGAAAAACACGTCGAGCAGGAACGGCGGCACCGGCAACATCATCATCGCCAGCATGACCAGCAGCAACAACGGCACGCCCAGATTGCCCCGACTTAAGTCGGCAATGTTGGTGCGGGCACTGTTGAGTAACTGAGAGCGATCCACCGGTTTTCCCCGTTCCTTTAAAGCAAACTTTTGACGCCTGAAGCAGGCGTAGAGCCGGTACTGCAAGAAGCTTTCCAACTTTAGTGGAGGCGGGGAATAGAGGTGTGTGCAAGCCCGGAAGATCAAAAGATCGCAGCCTTCGGCAGCTCCTACATTGAAATGCGTACACCTGTAGGAGCTGCCGAAGGCTGCGATCTTTTGATTTTCAAATCAGGAATGCCTGGACTCACTGCTTACCTCTGTAGCAGCTGCCGAGCCTGCGAGGCTGCGTCCGGCTGCGTAGCAGTCGTGAAATCCTGGCGAGGACTTCGTCCTCGAACGCAGCCTCGCGGGCTCGGCAGCTGCTACAAGCGTCGCTCGGAAATCGTGCTGCCTGTCCGGTGAGCCAAGCTCGATGCAGAAGCCAATCGAACGGGCAAACCCCAGCGAACCTATCAGTTCTGCTAGTACCCGATCCGTGCGAAACCGCCAATACTGAGTGCCAGTCCTTCGGACCTTTGGAGCACTCATTCAAGCAAAGTAACGCCCAATCCGCCGAAAACCGAAGACGTTTGCACAGCCACCCCAATCGATCCGCAAAAACTCCACGAAGCTGCCGACCGTGCTCTCGATGACTTCGTCAACCTGCCCGCCCGCATAAACGCCACCGCTCGAAAGCCCAGTACAATGTTCGTCATTGCGCCCGGCATCGATACCGAAAGCCTGCTGGCGCACGCCTGTGAATCCCTGGCTTCGGCGAGTGTGTTGGCCAGTGATTTCGCGGGATGTCTGGAGGGGCCGCAGCGCAATACGATGCTGGCGATTCAGCAGATCATCATGCTGGGAGAACTGGCGGTGAATCGCGCGCTGGATAACATCGATCCGCAGGGCTAGCGAATGGCTTGAGCCGAGGCAATCCCCTGTGGGAGCGAGCTTGCTCGCGATGGTGTGTCAGTTGACATTAATGTGTCTGACACACCATCGCGAGCAAGCTCGCTCCTACAGGAGTTATCGCTGTATCAGGAATCGCGGCGCAAATCCGGCGGAATCGGCAAATCGTCCTTGAGCGGATCCGGGCGCTTGCCCTTGCCAGCTCGGTGCTGACGGATCTGGTAGACATAGGCAAGGACTTGGGCAACGGCCAGATAAAGCCCACCCGGAATTTCCTGCTCCAGCTCCGTGGAGTAATAAATCGACCGCGCCAGCGCCGGCGACTCCAGCAACAACACCTCATTCGCCACGGCAATTTCGCGGATTTTAAGCGCCAGGAAATCACTGCCCTTGGCAATCAGCGTCGGCGCCCCGCCCTTGTCCGGGTCGTATTTGAGCGCCACAGCGTAGTGGGTCGGGTTGGTGATGACCACGTCAGCGTCGGGAATCGCCGCCATCATCCGGCGCTGGGACATCTCACGCTGCAACTGGCGAATCCGCTGTTTAACTTCTGGCCGTCCTTCCTGATCCTTGTGCTCGTCGCGCACTTCCTGCTTGGTCATCAGCAGTTTCTTGTGGCTCTCCCACAGCTGCACCGGCACGTCCACGGCGGCGATGATGATCAGGCCGCAGGCCATCCACAAGGTGCTCCAGCCGACCACTTGCAGGCTGTGAGTGATCGCTTGATCCAGCGGTTCATGGGCGATGCGCAGCAGGTCGTCGATGTCTGAGGACAATACGGCCAGCGCCACGAACAACACGATGAAAAACTTTGCCAGGGCCTTGAGCAGCTCCACCAACGACTTGGTCGAGAACATCCGCTTGATCCCCGGGCCCGGGTTCATGCGACTGAACTTCGGCGCCATGGAGCCCGGGGCGAACAGCCAGCCGCCGAGCGAGATCGGGCCAATCAACGCGGCCAGCAGCAAGGTGATCATCACCGGCTGAATGGCCACCAGAGCGATCTGTCCGGAGTGCAGCAGGAAGGTGCCCATGCTGCGCTGATCCAGAATGACGTCCCGCGAGAGCGAGAAGTTAAGCCGCATCAGCTCCATCATGTCCTGCGCCAGTGCGCCGCCGAAAATCAGCAGCGCGCCGGCACCGGCGAGCATGATCGCCAGGGTGTTGAGCTCCTTTGAGCGCGCGATCTCACCCTTCTCACGGGAGTCCGTTTTGCGCTTCGCCGTGGGGTCTTCTGTTTTGTCCTGACCGCTTTCACTCTCAGCCATGGCTCAGCTCGCCCGCGCCAGTTCGCGTAAAAACTGCAAGGCCTCGACGACCAGCGGCTGATACTGATTGAGAATGTCCGCCAGTGCGACCCAGAGAATAACCAGCCCAAGCACCAGGATCAGCGGGAAGCCGATGGAGAAGATGTTCAGCTGCGGTGCCGCCCGGGTCATCACGCCAAAGGCAATGTTGACCACCAGCAGCGCGGTGACCGCTGGCAGCACCAGCATCAACGCAGCCCCGAGCACCCAGCCCAGTTTGCCGGCCAGTTCCCAGTAATGATTGACCATCAAGCCGCTGCCGACGGGCAAGGTAGTGAAGCTTTCGGTGAGGACCTCGAAGACCACCAGATGGCCGTTCATCGCCAGGAACATCAGCGTCACGAGCATGGTGAAGAACTGCCCGATCACCGCCACCGACACGCCGTTGGTGGGGTCGACCATGGACGCGAAGCCCATGCCCATCTGAATCGCGACGATTTGCCCGGCGACCACAAAGGCCTGGAAGAACAGCTGCAAGGAGAAGCCCAATACCGCGCCGACGAGAATCTGCTCGGCAATCAGCAGCAGGCCGCTCAAGTCCAATGCATTGACCGGCGGCATCGGTGGCAGGCCGGGCGCAATCACCACGGTTATCGCCAGGGCAAGATAAAGACGCACGCGCTTGGGCACCAGGGTCGTACCAAACACCGGCATGACCATCAGTAGGGAGCCGACGCGAAACAGCGGCAACATGAACGTTGCCACCCACGTGCTGATCTGGGTATCGGTCAGTTGCAGCAGCGACATGGCTTAGCCAATGACCTGAGGAATACTGCCGTACAACTGCAGGATGTATTCCATGAAGGTCTGCACCAGCCATGGGCCGGCCACGATCAGCGTCACCAGCATCACCAGCAAGCGCGGCAGAAAGCTCAGGGTCTGTTCGTTGATCTGGGTGGCGGCCTGGAACATCGCCACCAGCAAACCGACCAGCAAGCTCGGGATCACCAGCACCGCGACCATCATGGTGGTCAGCCACAGCGCTTGCCGGAAGATGTCTACCGCAACTTCTGGCGTCATGGCGAGACACCGCCGAAGCTGCTCGCCAGCGTGCCGATAATCAACGCCCAGCCATCCACCAGCACGAACAGCATGATCTTGAACGGCAGGGAAATGATCAGTGGCGAAAGCATCATCATCCCCATGGCCATCAGCACACTGGCCACGACCAAGTCGATGATCAGGAATGGAATAAAGATCATGAAGCCGATCTGGAACGCGGTTTTCAGCTCGGACGTGACGAATGCCGGGACCAGAATGGTCAACGGCGCCTGATCCGGCGACGCGATATCGGTGCGCTTGGACAAGCGCATGAACAATTCCAGATCGCTGCTGCGTGTCTGGGCGAGCATGAAGTCCTTGATCGGCACCTGAGCCTTGGCCACGGCATCCTGAGCAGTCATTTTTTCCGCGAGATACGGTTGCAAGGCGTCCTGATTCACTCGGTCAAACACCGGCGCCATGATGAACAGGGTCAGGAACAGCGCCATGCCCGTGAGGATCTGGTTCGATGGCGTCTGCTGCAGGCCCAGGGCCTGACGCAAAATCGAGAAGACGATGATGATCCGGGTAAAACTGGTCATCAGCATGACGAACGCCGGAATGAAACTCAGCGCGGTCATGATCAGCAGGATTTGCAGGCTGACCGAGTATTCCTGAGCACCATTGGCGTTGGTGCCCAGGGTGATCGCCGGAATCGACAACGGATCGGCGGCGAACGCCAGCGGCGCGACCAGCATCAGGGCCAGCGTCAAGACGATGCGTAGCGCACCCATTACTTCTTATCCTTCTGATCCTTGCCGAGCATCTCCAATAGACGCTGGGCAAACTCCGGAGTCGCTTTTTCAGCACCGCTCGGCACTTGCACCGGCTCCTTGAGCACATGCAACGCGGTGATGGTGCCGGGGCTGAGGCCGAGCAGAATCTGCTCGTTGCCCACTTGCACCAGCATTAAACGGTCACGAGGGCCGAGCGCGCGGGAACCGATCAACTCGATCACCTGCCCTTTACCGGCCGGCCCGGCCTGCTGGACCCGGCGCAACAGCCAGGCGAGGAAGAAGATCAACCCCAGCACCAGCAGCAAACCGAATACCAACTGCGTCAATTGCCCGGCCACACCGCTGCTGACCGCTGGCGCAGCCGTCGTGGTGGCAGCAGCGGTGGCCACCGGCTCGGCAGCCAGAACGCTGAACGGCAAGGCCAGCGCTAACCCCAGCAAAGAACCCAGAACCTTTTTCACTTAGCGCAGCTTCTTGATGCGTTCGCTTGGGCTGATCACGTCGGTCAGGCGGATGCCGAACTTCTCGTTGACCACGACCACTTCGCCGTGAGCGATGAGCGTGCCATTAACCAGCACGTCGAGAGGCTCACCGGCCAGACGGTCAAGCTCGATCACCGAGCCCTGGTTGAGCTGCAGCAGGTTGCGGATGTTGATGTCGGTGCTGCCGACTTCCATGGAAATCGACACCGGAATGTCGAGAATCACGTCCAGGTTCGGGCCTTCCAGGCTGACCGGGTCGTTGTTCTTCGGCACGCTGCCGAACTCTTCCATCGGCAGACGGTTGGACCGCGAACCGGCGGCGTCGGCGGCCAGCAAGGCGTCGATGTCGTCCTGGCCGGCATCACCGGTTTCTTCCAGGGCCGCAGCCCATTCATCAGCCAGCGCCTGGTCGTCCTGGGTATTCATATCGTTAGCCATCATTTGTCCTCGGCGGGCAAAAATTCAGTAGTTAAAACGAATTGGGAGGCGCCGCTCAGCGGCGCTCGATCGGCTCGATCACTTGCAACGCGAGGTTGCCTTTGTGCGAGCCCATCTTGACCTTGAACGCAGGCACGCCGTTGGCGCGCATGATCATTTCTTCCGGCATGTCGACCGGGATAATGTCCCCCGGCTGCATGTGCAGGATGTCCCGCAGACGTAACTGGCGACGGGCGACCGTGGCGCCGATTGGCACGTCGACGTCCAGCACGTCCTGGCGCAAGGCGTTGACCCAGCGCTCGTCCTGATCGTCGAGGTCCGACTGGAAGCCGGCGTCGAGCATTTCGCGCACTGGCTCGATCATCGAGTACGGCATCGTCACGTGCAGATCACCGCCACCGCCATCGAGTTCAATGTGGAACGTCGACACGACAACCGCTTCGCTCGGACCGACGATGTTGGCCATGGCCGGGTTCACTTCCGAGTTGATGTACTCGAAGTTCACTTCCATGATCGCCTGCCAGGCTTCCTTCAAATCAACGAAGGCCTGCTCCAGCACCATACGCACCACACGCAGTTCGGTCGGGGTGAATTCACGCCCTTCGATCTTCGCGTGACGGCCGTCGCCGCCGAAGAAGTTGTCCACCAGCTTGAACACCAGTTTGGCGTCGAGGATGAACAGCGCAGTGCCGCGCAACGGTTTGATCTTGACCAGGTTGAGGCTGGTCGGGACGTACAGCGAGTGCACGTATTCGCCGAACTTCATCACCTGCACGCCACCGACGGCAACGTCCGCCGAGCGGCGCAGCATGTTGAACATGCTGATGCGGGTGTAGCGGGCGAAACGCTCGTTGATCATTTCCAGGGTCGGCATGCGTCCACGGACGATGCGATCCTGGCTGGTCAGGTCGTAGCTTTTAACGGTGCCGGGTTCGGCAGCGATATCGGTCTGAACCAGACCATCGTCGACGCCATGCAACAGCGCATCGATCTCATCCTGGGACAGCAGGTCCTGCACGGCCATGTCGTGTTCCTACTGCAGTACGAAATTAGTGAAAAGCAGCTGTTCGATGACCACTTTGCCGAGTTCTTTCTGCGCCACTTCCTGGACGCTGGCCGTGGCTTTCTGACGCAACATTTCCTGGCCGACCGGCGACGCGAGGGTGGCGAAGTCCTGGCCGGAGAACAGCATGACCAGGTTATTACGGATCACCGGCATGTGGACTTTGAGCGCATCCAGATCGGCCTGATTGCGCCCCTGCAGGGTAATGCTCACCTGCATGTAACGCTGACGGCCGTTCTGGTTGTAGTTGGCCACGAACGCCGGGGCCATGGGCTCGAAAATCGCTGGCTGCTTGCCAAGAGGCGCTGTATCCGCCACGACGACAGGTTTGCTCTGGGCGCTGTGCATGAAGTACCAGGTCGCCCCCACGGACAAGCCGATCGCCAGCAGCAGGGCTACCACGATCGCGATGATCAGCTTGAGTTTGCCTTTGGTTGCGGGGTCTTTTACTGCTGCGTCGCTCTTCGCCATGCCAATAATCCGTCACTATTCGGGTTTTCACAGTCGCACGGCAAGGCAAGAGCAAGTGTTATGCCATGTAGGAGCGAGCTTGCTCGCGAAAAACCCGAGGTCGCCGCTGGGTGTCAGGTTTGGCGGGTTAACGTTGGCGACCATCGCGAGCAAGCTCGCTCCTACAGGGGGGTCGACGGCGCTGGAGCCAAATGCCTGTAGGAGCGAGCTTGCTCGCGAAAAACCCGAGGTCGCCGCTGGGTGTCAGGTGTGGCGGGTTAACGTTGGCGACCATCGCGAGCAAGCTCGCTCCTACAGGGGGGTCGACGGCGCTGGAGCCAAATGCCTGTAGGAGCGAGCTTGCTCGCGAAAAACCCGAGGCCGCCGCTGGGTGTCAGGTTTGGCGGGTTAACGTTGGCGACCATCGCGAGCGAGCTCGCTCCTACAGAGGGTCGACGGCGCTGGAGCCAAATGCCTGTAGGAGCGAGCTTGCTCGCGAAAAACCCGAGGCCGCCGCTGGGTGTCAGGTTTGGCGGGTTATCGTTGGCGACCATCGCGAGCGAGCTCGCTCCTACAGGGGGGGGGATCAGGCGTAATAATCGACGGCGCTGGAGCCGATCACGCTGGTCGCCGTTGCTGTTACTTCAGCAACATTCGATGCGACCTCTGCCTCCATGGAATCAACTCGACCACCACTGGCGCTGGTGCGCCCGCCCTGGCCTTGGCCCTGCTGCGCCTGATTCTGCCCCTGCCCCTGCCAGCCACGGGACTGATCGGAAACGTTGACGTCGACCTGGCCCATGCCCTGCTGCGCAAACATGTCACGCAAGCGGTGCATCTGGCCGTCCAGCGCTTCACGAACGCTTGGATGCGCACTCATGAATGTCACTTGGGTCTGCTGGTCCGGAATCATGTTCACTCGAATGTCGAGGCGCCCCAGCTCGGCCGGTTGTAACTGGATGTCGGCCGCCTTGAGATTAGCGCTGGACAAGTACATGACCCGGTTAACCACTTCTTCGGTCCAGCCGCTCTGATGCATGGCGATCGGCTGGTTCACCGGCACCGCATTAGCGGTTTTCGGCGTGGCAGCCTGTGTCAGCGCCGCCAGACGGCTCGCAAAATCATCGACACGGGTATCGCTACTGGCGGACTTCAGGTCCTTGAGACCGTCCTCAATAAGACCACTGAAGGCCTTGTCGCCGCCCTGACTGGTGCTGTCTTTGTCGGCTTGCACATCGAGCATGCTCGCCATGGCCGCAGTAAAGTTTTGCGCCGAGGTTTGCTCACCGTCGGCCTGGGCCTGGGCCGAGGTCGCCACCGCTTTAGGCTGAGCCTGGCTGGAAGCGGAAACGTGCCCGCTTTGCTCCATGGCCATGCGCACGGCTGGCAGTGCGTCGAGGGGATCGGCTTCGGGGTCGAAATCGGTATCCGTGGTGGCGACGGCCGCTGTCGAGGATGCTGGGGTGAGCGCTGCCGCGGCAACGACCGGCGGTTGCTCGGTAGCTGCCGCGGGCGGAGTGGTCGGCACTGGCGCTGCAACCGTCGACTGTATCGCCTGCATCAACGCTGGATCGAGCGCCGGGTCAACAGGCGCGGCATCGGTCACCGGCGTCTGAGGCGTATCCGACGCGTCATCGCTGGCGGCCTGGTCGTCGGACGGCGCCGGTTTATCGGCGGGCAAGGAATTGCCGCTATCGGCAACCGCCGGTTCCGGGGCGGCAGACTTGTCTTTGCTGACGTCTTTTTTGCCGGCACTGTCCGGGGCGTGATCACGTGCCGGCTTAGTCGGCCCGTTGTTCACAGCAGGGAGTTTGTTCTGGGCTTGATTGGCGTAGACCTTGGCGAAGCTGTGCGCCTTGTCCGCAGGGTCAGCGGCCACCGCCGGGGTATTGGCGGAGGCGGCTTGAGTCTTGGCCCGCGCGGCAGCCTGAAGCAGGATATTGGGGGTAACGGGCATGACACGGTCTCCGCTGCACTGGGATCGTAGGTACAGTTGACCGAGATTACTGCAAGGGTCGGGCCAGCTTTTGTCAATTGGCGCTAATAGCGCCGGACAGTGGGCTTGGCGGCGAGAGAGCGCTGGCGTTCCGCCTCATAGAGGGGTCGGACGATGGCGAATTCACGGTCGATTTCACTGACGAGCTGTTCAATACCGACGAGACTTTTGTTTTTGGCCTGCTGTTCGAGCCTATGACATAACTCGGCCAAGCGAATGGCGCCCATATTACTGCTGCTGCCCTTGAAACTATGGGCAGTCTCCATGAGCTGCGCGGCATCGTCAGCCTTGAGCAACAGATTCAAACGCTCTTCGGAATCGGCGAGAAAGGTATCCAGCAACGCTGGATACTCGTCCTCCATGACTTCCTGCAACGCGCTCAGCACGTTTCGGTCCAGATGTGTGTCAGCCACTTGTTCACTCCTTGATCAAGAATGCGTGGATTATGCCAGAGCCTCCCAGAAAAACTCCACGCGGGCACTTCGCCCATCGTCGGACCAACTGGCGTTGCGGCCCAGTTGACGAATAAGGCTGACCCCGCGCCCCGACAAACGGATGCCATCGAGGGGCCGCGCCATCACCTTCGCCACATCGAATCCATGGCCACTGTCTTCGACACGAATCGTCAGGCAACCGCCCTCGTTGTTTGGCGCCACCTGCAAATGCACTCGCACATAGCCATCCTGCAACGCGTCCAGCCGTGCGTTGCGCTGTTGATAATAGCGAGAAAAACCTGAGGCATCGCGCTTGAGGCTCGAGTCCAGACCCAGCACGCCATGCTCCAGCGCATTGGAATACAGTTCAGCCAACACACTGTAAAGCGCTCCGCTCTGGGCCCGTAGACCATGGACCTCAAGCAGCAATTGCAGAAGATACGGCAGCGGATTGAAGCGTTTGAGCGTGGCGGCGCGAAACTCGAAGCTCAGCGACCAGTCCAGTGGGCAGGACTGGCCGCTGTCGGAATAGACCAGGGCCGGCGGACTCAGCTGCGCAGCTTCCAGCAACCGGACTTCGACCATACTGACATCGTCGCGCGCCACACCGCGAAAGTCCCTTAGCGCCTGTTCGATCTCCTCGAACAGCTCATCAGGCTGGCGATTGGCGGCAAACACCTGCTGCAAGCGCTCTACGCCGAATAACTGTTCGTTGGCGTCACAGGTATCGATCACCCCGTCGGACAACAGGAAGACCCGATCCCCGACCGCCATCGGAAACACTTCAGTGCGGTCATCAAACGTTGACGGGCTCAGCACGCCGAGCGGTAAATGCCGCGCTTTCAGCGGCGTGCGCGTGCCGCTGGCCATACTGTGGAGGTAACCGTCCGGCATCCCGCCATTCCAGACTTCCACCGAGCGTCGCTGAAAACTCAGGCACAGCATCGTTGCACAACAGAACATGTCCACCGGCAGGATGCGCTTGAGCTTGGCATTCATCTCGCGCAGGGTTTCTGACAAGCCGTAACCTTTGGCGGTCATGCCATAAAAAACTTCGGCCAGCGGCATGGCGCCGACCGCCGCCGGCAAACCGTGGCCGGTGAAATCGCCGAGCAGCACGTGCATGTCGCCGGCCGGGGTGAACGCAGCCAGCAGCAGATCGCCGTTAAACAACGCATAGGGCGATTGCAGGTAGCGAATATTCGGGGCATTCAGGCAGCCGGAGTGGGCCACTTTGTCGAACACGGCCTTGGCCACGCGCTGCTCGTTGAGCAGGTAATCGTGGTGCCTGGCGATCTGGTCGCGCTGCTGCAATACGGTGGCCTGCAACCGCCGCAAGCGGTCCATCGCCTTGATCTTGGCGGCGAGGATTACCTGGTTGTAAGGCTTTGCCAAAAAATCGTCACCCCCGGCCTCCAGACAACGGGCCAGCGCTTCGCTTTCGCTCAACGAGGTGAGAAAGATAATCGGCACCAGGGTTTCCCCGGCCAACACCTTGATCTGTTGCGCCGCCTCGAAACCGTCCATCACCGGCATCATCGCGTCCATCAACACCAGTTGCGGACGTTGCTGGCGAAACGCTTCGACCGCTTCGGCACCGTTGGCCGCCGTGAGCACTTCATGGCCCTGGCGACGAACGATACTCGACAACAGCATGCGATCGGCCGCGCTGTCTTCAGCGATCAGTATCGTCAGCGACTCGAACGGCGCAAGCATGACGCTCACGCCAGGTCGAAAATTTGTTCAAAGTTGGAGATGGCGAGAATTTTGCGCACATCGGCATTGGCGTTGCTCAATGTGATCTCGGCATTCTCGCCGCCAGCGTGATCACGCAATAGCAACAGCATGCCGAGCGCTGAACTGTCGAGGTAGGTGGCGTCTTTCAAGTTCACCTCGAAGGATTCGGGCTTTGGCTCGAGGTTCTCGTAGGACTCGCGAAATGCCTGATGCTTGGCGAAATCGAATCGTCCCTTGATCGATATCGTCAGCTTTTGCCCATCCTGGGATACTTCGGTAACGACTGACATTGAACGGCTTCCTTGTCATTGGGGAGGGGAACGTACGTGTACAAGGTTTAGCATTTGGCGGAGATGGGGGCAAGTGTAGGAGCGAGCTTGCTCGCGATGAACCCGAGCGCGCATGGGGGTATCAGGAAAACAGCGTTATCGTTGACGACCATCGCGAGCAAGCTCGCTCCTACAGGGGGGGTGCACTGCCAGCGCCAAACAATCAATACGGATCCTGACGCGGCAACCGCTGGGACAATTCATCCAGCAGCTTCTGCTCGCGTTTGTCTTCCAGCTGCCGCGCTTCATACGCGTAACGTTGAACGAGCTTACGCAGGCCTTCGACCCGGGCAAACGCCTGTTGCCAGGATTCCCGCGCCTTGTTCAGATTGTTCTGATGCCAAACCAGGCTTTGTCGCTGCTGATCGATGGCGGTGCCCAGTTGTGCAAGGAAACCTTGATACCCCAGCAGCCATTGCCCCGACACACCGCTGCTGCCGCGCACGATCCACTGTTCCTGATAATCGAGGCGAAACGCTTCAAGGTCGGCGAGTTTGCTTTCAGCCAAGCGAACCTGACCCTGAAAGTGCCCCAGCCGCTGGACCGCCGTTTTTTCGACCTTTTCGGCCATTTCGACCACTGGCGCCAGACGCCCTGCCCGACTCTGGGCCATGATCGATTAGCCCCCAGCCGCAGGGGCGAAGATCGAGCCGAGATAGGCTTCGCTTTCACCCAGGCTGATGCTGTCGTTCAGGCCCTGGCGCAGGTATTTGACCAGCTGCGGTTGCAGGGAAATCGCCAGGTCGGTCTCCCGGTCACCGCCGGCGACGTAGGCACCGACGCTGATCAGGTCTCGGCTCTGTTGATAGCGCGACCACAGCTGCTTGAAGTATTGGGCACGCGTCATGTGCTCCGGCGACACCACCGACGGCATGACCCGACTGATGGACGCCTCGATGTCGATGGCCGGGTAATGCCCTTCCTCGGCCAGTCGCCGGGACAGCACGATGTGCCCGTCGAGCACCCCCCGCGCAGCATCGGCAATCGGGTCCTGCTGGTCGTCGCCTTCGGACAAAACAGTGTAGAACGCGGTGATCGAGCCGCCGCCCTTCTCGGCGTTACCGGCCCGCTCCACCAGCTTAGGCAACTTGGCGAACACCGACGGCGGATAACCCTTGGTCGCGGGTGGTTCGCCGATGGCCAGGGCAATTTCCCGCTGGGCCTGGGCGAAACGGGTCAGGGAGTCCATCAGCAACAGGACGTTCTTGCCCTTGTCGCGGAAATACTCGGCGATGCGCGTGCAGTACATGGCCGCGCGCAAACGCATCAGTGGCGCATCGTCCGCTGGGGACGCCACGACCACCGAACGCTTGAGCCCTTCTTCACCGAGGATGTTCTCGATGAACTCTTTAACTTCACGACCCCGCTCCCCGATCAGCCCGACGACGATGATGTCGGCCTCGGTGAAGCGAGTCATCATGCCCAGCAGCACACTCTTGCCGACGCCCGTACCGGCGAACAGCCCAAGCCGTTGCCCACGGCCGACCGTCAACAAACCGTTGATGGTGCGGATGCCCACGTCCAGCGGCTCGCTGATCGGTTCGCGCTTGAGTGGATTGATGGTCGGGCCGTCCATCGGCACCCAGTCTTCGGCCTTCATCCCGCCCTTGCCGTCCAGCGCACGACCGGCGCCGTCCAACACCCGACCGAGCATGCTCATGCCCATCGGCAAGCGACCGGTGTCGGCCAACGGAACCACACGAGCCCCGGGAGCGATGCCGGCGACACTGCCCACCGGCATCAGAAAGACTTTGCTGCCAGAGAACCCCATGACTTCGGCTTCGACTTGTACCGGGTGATAGCTGTCGTCGTTGATGACCATGCAGCGGCTGCCCATGGCGGCGCGCAAGCCTTCGGCTTCGAGGGTCAGGCCGACCATGCGCAGCAAGCGGCCTTCGAGGATCGGTGCGCCGGCCAACTCCGTGGCCTCGGCGTAACTGCCAAGGCGCTTGGCGAAGCTGGTGCGATCAAGGCGCATCGGGAGCGTCCGGCGCTGGCACGACCGCTGGCTTGTCGTCGATCGGCAGCTCCAGGCTCAGGTCCGGCGCGGCCGGGTGCAGCGCCTGCTCGTGCAATTGATCGAACAATTTGTCCATGACCCGCGCAATACGGGTTTCGACCGTAGCGTCGATGCGGCTGTGCTCGGTCTCGACCCGGCAACCACCCGGCAACAGGGCCTCGTCCTCGACGATGCGCCAGGTTTCCTCATGGCGCTCGCGCAGGGCTTTGACCTGTTCGAAATCCTGTGGATTGATGTACAGCCGCACGTTGCCCACACCCAGCGGCAGGAGTTTGAGCGCTTCGCGCATGACGTGCTCAATCTGTGTCGAGTCGATGGCCAGTTCGCGCTGAATCACCTGTTTGGTGATGTGCTGCACGAGGTCGACCAGCGACTTTTCAATCTGGGTGTCCTGCTCGGCGATGGGCTCGAACAGGTGGCCCATCAACTGCTCGAGGCCGGCAATCTTGGCTGCCAGCGCCACTTCGGCTTCCTGACGGACCTTGAGCGTGGTGCTGTGAAAACCTTCTCTTTCGCCCGTGGCGAAGCCTTCGTTGTAGGCTTCCTGGCGAATGCTTTCGAGCTCTTCAAGCGTCAGTGGCTGGACTTCATCCAGCGGCACTTCTTCCATTTCCGGAGGCTCGGGCTCAGGTTCAGGCTCGGGCTCCGGCACAAGCGGGTCGAAACTGGGCAGCGACCAGACATCGAAACCACCGGTGTCCTTGGCCCGGATCAGGTCGGTCTGGGACTCATCATGTTTGGACGACATAGTGACCTTAGATCATCTCTTCGCCGCCCTTCCCGCCGAGAACGATTTCTCCGGCTTCGGCCATACGGCGGGCAATGGTGAGGATTTCTTTCTGCGCCGTTTCCACGTCGCTGACGCGCACCGGGCCTTTGGCCTCGAGGTCGTCGCGCAACAGTTCGGCGGCTCGTTTGGACATGTTCTTGAAGATCTTCTCTTTGACGCCTTCGTCCGAACCCTTGAGGGCCAGTACCAGCACGTCGGAAGACACTTCGCGCAACAGGGCCTGAATACCACGGTCGTCGACATCGGACAGGTTGTTGAACACGAACATGAGGTCTTCGATCTGACCGGACAGGTCCTCGTCGACTTCGCGGATCGAGTCCATCAACTGACCTTCGATCGAGCTGTCGAGGAAGTTCATGATGTCGGCCGCGCGCTTGATGCCACCCAGGGTGGTGCGCGATGCATTCGAGTTGCCTGAGAACTGCTTCTCGAGAATCTGGTTGAGTTCTTTCAGCGCGGCTGGCTGCACGGTATTCAGCGAGGAAACCCGCAGAATGATGTCCAGTCGCACCTTGTGGTCGAAGTTGCCCAGCACTTCGCCGGCCTGGTCGGGGTCGAGATACGCCACGACGATCGCCTGGATCTGCGGGTGCTCGTAACGGATCACGTCGGCAACGGCGCGCGGCTCCATCCACTTCAGGCTGTCGAGGCCGCTGGTGTTGCCGCCCAACAGGATGCGGTCGATCAGGCCGTTGGCCTTGTCCTCGCCAAGGGCCTGGGTGAGCATTTTGCGCACGTAGTCGTCGGAGCCGACGCCCAGGCTGGTCTGGTCGCCGACGATCTCGACGAACTCGCTCATGACCTGCTCGACCTGCTCGCGGTGCACGTTGCCCATCTGGGCCATCGCCACACCCACACGCTGGACCTCTTTGGGCCCCATGTGGCGCAACACTTGGGCAGCATCGGTCGAACCGAGGGACAGCAGCAGAATCGCGGCTTTGTCGACCTTGGTCAGTTTGGCGGCAACGGCTCGGTTATCACTCATCTGCGTTAATCCACTCTTTCACGACCTGGGCCACACGACCCGGATCTTCTGCCACCAGACTCTTGATTGCGTTCAACTGTGCGTCATAGCCTTCGCTCGGGCTCGGCAGCAGGATGCTTTGCGGGCCACCGAGGCTGACGCGGTCGTTGGCCAGTTCTCCGTCCAGGCCGCCCATGCCACCCAACTCGGCGTCGCTGCCGATGCCGGCCAGCTGCTTGCCTTTGCCGCCACCGGTGATGTTGTTGAGTACCGGGCGCAGCACACCGAACACCAGCACCAGGATGAACAAGACACCCAGCACTTGTTTGACGATGTCCCAGAACCACGGTTGGGAGTAGAACGGAATTTCGGCAATCACTTCACCGCGCTCGGCGGAGAACGGCATGTTGATCACGCTGACGCTGTCGCCGCGGCTAGCGTCGAAGCCTACGGCGTCCTGCACCAGACGCGTGAAGCGCGCCAATTCGTCGGCGCTCCACGGCGCGCGGGTGGTTTCACCGTTGGCAGCGTTGATCTTGACCTGGTCATCCACCACCACCGACACCGACAGGCGATTCAAACGGCCCTGCTGTTGTTTGGTGTGGCTGATGGAGCGGTCGAGCTCGAAGTTCTTGGTGGATTGTTGACGCTTGTCCGCCGGGTAAGGTGCCAGCATCGGCTGCCCGGTGGCCGGGTCCATGATTTGCTGGCCGTTGGCGTCAATCAGTGGCTGGCCTGGCTGCACCATGCCGGCTGACGCGGCAGCGCCACCGGTGGTTTGCGGCGCGGAGGCTGGCGATGGTGGCTGGTTGCTCAGTGCGCCCGGCACACCTTGCGGGCCATTGCTGGCGGTGCGTTGTTCATTCACCGACTGCTCGCTGCGCAACGCCGGTTGATCCGGGTTGAACTGCTCGGAGGTCGACTCGATGGCACTGAAATCCACGTCGGCCGAGACTTCGGCTTTATAGCGATCGTTGCCCAGCACCGGCTGCAGAATGTTGTGCACACGCTGGGTGAGCATGCTTTCCATGCGACGGCTGTAATCGAATTGCTTGCCGGCCATGGTCAGTTCAGAGTTTTCCGCCTGGTCCGAGAGCAGCGTGCCCTTCTGGTCGACGACGGTGATCTGGGATTTGCTGAGTTCCGGAACACTGGTCGCGACCAGGTTGATGATCGCCAGCACCTGACCCGGCTCCAGCGAACGACCGGAATACAGTTCCACCAGCACCGAAGCGCTCGGCTTGCGCTCGTCGCGCACGAACACCGAACTTTTCGGAATCGCCAGGTGCACGCGGGCACCCTTGACGTTGTTCAGGCTGGAGATGGTCCGGGCCAGTTCGCCTTCGAGGCCACGACGATAACGGGTGGCCTCCATGAACTGGCTGGTCCCCAGGCCCTGGTCCTTGTCGAGGATTTCAAAACCGATGTTGCCGTCGCTGGGAGTGACACCAGCGGCTGCGAGCTTGAGCCGCGCACGGGACAGGTCATCGGCCTTGACCAGCAAGGCTCCGGAATTGGGTTCAACGGTATAAGGGATATCGGCAGAGGCCAGGGTATCCATGACCTGTTTGGCATCCATACCGGCAAGGCTGCCGTACAAAGGCCGGTAGTCCGGCTGTTGGGACCACAACACCACGGCAAAGCCAATCGCCACGCTCGCAGCCAGGCCAACCAACAGGCCCACCTGACGCAGCACGGTCATCTCGGAGAGGTTTTCCAGGAAGGACAGCCCGAACAGCGGCGGTTTGCCGCCTATTGCGGTGGCCTTGGCCGGAACGTTATCGACGACTGCTTCTGCCATGACTCAATCTCGTCCTTAAACCGGCATCTGCATGATGTCTTGGTAGGCCTGAACCAGCTTGTTCCGCACTTGGGTCAACGCCTGAAAGGAAACGCTGGCTTTCTGCGAGGAAATCATCACGTCCGTCAGGTCGACGCCGCTCTTGCCGATTTCGAAGGCACTGGCCAACTGATTGGACGCCTGTTGAGTGTCGTTCACTTTATTGACGGCCTGACCGAGCATGTCGGAAAAGCTGCTGCCACCCAGTTCAGGGACTGCGGCAGTCGATTTCGGCGCAGACATGGCATCCATTTGCATGGAACGCATATCCAGCATCAACCGATTAAATTCAATACCTTGGCTCATGGTCTACTCTCATTGACGACCCGCAATTTTTTGACACTCACTCGGCGGGTAGTGAGGTGTTAGCAACAAGGGTGCCAGCTTAATGGTCGTTTTAAACAAAAGCCCGTCCCGAGCGCTCACCCAATCTGTAGGAGCGAGCTTGCTCGCGATGGACTTAAGAGCGCCGCGTTTATCCTGCAAACCCGCGTTATCGTTAACGACCATCGCGAGCAAGCTCGCTCCTAAAAAAAAATGGGGTCAGGTGGCGAACAGGTAGGCTTCCACGTCCATTCCAGCATCACGCATTTGCGCCAGCTTGTAGCGCAGTGTGCGCGGACTGATCCCCAAACGCTCGGCCGCTTCTTTGCGGCGGCCGCGCTCGGCGCGCAAGGTGTCGATGATCATCTGGAACTCACGGCGACGCAGGTCATCGCCCAACGCCCCCGCAGACTCTGATTCAACCTCCACGGCTCGCACTGGCACCGGCGCCAATGCCGGTAATGGCGCACAAGCGACCGGCCCGGACAGACAGAAATCCTGAGGCTGGATCAGACCACCCTGTTGCAGAATCAAGGCACGCTGGATCGCATTGTCCAGCTCGCGCACATTGCCCGGCCATGGATAAGCGATCAGGCACGCCTGAGCCTCGGACGACAGTCTCGCCGCGGCATGCTTCATCTTATTGACGTGTTTGGCCAGCAGTCGCTCGGCCAGCGGCAGGATGTCAGCGGTACGCTCGCGCAGTGGGCGCCAGGCCAATGGAAAGACTGACAGGCGATAGTAAAGATCTTCGCGAAAACGCCCCGCGGCCACTTCCCCGGCCAGGTCACGGTTGGTGGTCGCGACGACACGAATATCCAAGGCAATCGGCTTGCGTGCACCGACCCGCTCGACTTCGCGCTCTTGCAATACACGCAGCAACTTAGCCTGGAGACCGAGGGGCATTTCGGAAATTTCGTCGAGCAGAATGGTTCCACCGTCAGCCTGCTCGAACTTGCCGGCCTGGGCCGCGATGGCGCCGGTGAACGAGCCCTTTTCATGGCCGAACAGCGTCGCTTCAAGCATGTTGTCAGGAATGGCGGCGCAGTTGATCGCAATGAACGGCTGACTGGCGCGATGGGAGTGCTGATGGATGTAGCGCGCCAACACTTCTTTACCAGTCCCGGACTCACCGGAGATCAATACGGTGGAATCACTGCGCGCGACACGCGCGGCCAACTCCAGCAATTGCGCACTGGCCGGCTCGAACGCCACAGGCCCCTCGCTCTCGGTCGCGCCGAGACTGCCCAGCGCATGCCGCGCCACCAGGTCGAGCAACGCCTTGGGCTCAAATGGCTTGACCAGATAATCTGCGGCCCCCTGACGCATCGCATCGACCGCCCGCTCAACGGCGCCGTGAGCCGTCATCAGCAACACGGGCAATTGAGGCTGGCGAGCACGCAGCAATCCGAGCAACTGATGGCCGTCCATGCCCGGCATGTTGACGTCGCTGACCACCAGATTAAAGGCCTCGACGCCCACCGCCGCCAGCGCCTCTTCCGCCGAACCGACGGCCTTGTAATCGTGCCCGGCGAGCAACAGCGTATCCGCCAGCGCCTCACGGAGTGCGCGGTCATCCTCGACCAGCAGAACCTTGATTCCCATGCCCTTCACTCCGCGCCCTGAGCACTGCGCTTGTCATCAGAAAAAAGCGGCAGAATCACCTGCGCGCACGTGCCACGCCCCAGCCGTGAACGCAGGAGCAATTCTCCCTGATGGGCGCGAGCCACTGCCTTGACCACGGTCAGGCCGAGGCCGGTCCCGGTGGTTTTGGTGGTGAAAAACGGCTCGCCCAAACGGGCCAGCACCTTGGCGTCAATGCCGCTGCCACTGTCGCTGATACACAGACGCAGGTTGTTGCCTCGGGTATAGAGGTGGACCTTCAAACGAACGTTGCCGGGACTCGCCTGGATGGCGTTCTCGATCAGATTCAGGATCGCCCCGACGAGCGTGTCGCGATTGCACAGCAGCTCGCCCGAATGACTGTCGCACTGCCAGCGGATCGGCAAATCCTGTACGTGAGTCAGCGCCGCCGCTTGCAGCGCCTGCATCAACAGCTTCGGCGTGACGCGATCGGTCAGCGGCAATTCGCCGCGCGCGAACACCAGCATGTCGCGAACCTGATGCTCCAGCTCATGCAGACGCTCTTTCAGGCGTCCGGCAAATCGCTGCTGAGTGGCGACAGGCAACTCTTGCTCAGTCAAATGACTGGCGTAAAGCAACGCGGCGGACAACGGTGTTCGAATCTGATGGGCCAGCGACGCGACCATGCGACCGAGGGACGACAGACGTTCATGGCGGGCCAGTTGATCTTGCAGGTGACGGGTCTCAGTCAAGTCGTTGAGCAGCACCAACTGACCGGGCTCGGCATCCAGCGAGCGCGTGGCAATCGACAAGCGACGACCATCCTTGAGGGAGATTTCATGGCCATCGTCTTCACGCGGGGCAAAGCAACGCGCGATGATCTGGCGCCACAACTCGCCTTCGAGGGGCAGGCCGAGCAATTCACAGGCGGCGGGGTTGGCTTCGCGCACGATGCCCTGGGCGTCGATAACGATGACACCGCCAGGCAATAGATCCAGAAGGTTTTGCAGGCGGTTGGCCAGGCGTTCTTTTTCCGCCAGTTCTTGCATGCGTTGAGCACTGACAACTGCCAGCTCACCCTTGAGCTCGGTGACCCGGGCTTCGAGCATGCTGTAGGAGTCAGTCAACTGGCTGGACATCTGGCTAAACAGCGCGAACGCCTGCTCAAGGCCAAGCCGGCTCGCCTGCTCTACGGACGACGGTTGCCCCGAAGCGTCAGGGACAGAAGACATCTGGGCGGCTTGGGGCATCGTGCACTCTCGCTAGGCTGACCGTCAGTTAAACGGAACGTTGCGAGGGATGTAGCAATACCCGTGCCTAAACAGGCTCTCACGGATTACCGGAAAAAACGGAAAAGACGCTCTTAATCTTCATGAAAAAGAACTCGCTATCCCGGTAACGGTGGGCATAACGATGCCTGCAAAACGGCGATCAAGGGCTGGCGATCCGGGTGCAATCACCCGCCAGCCCACCACTGGCGTCGATGCTCGAAGTTGGAACGCTTCCTGCTTGGCCCCTTTGAATAGCAAGGAACAACATTTCATTGACGGTTGTGTGCCGGGACATTTTCACGTGCTGTTGTTCAATGTGCTGCACCACGCCGAAGTCGATTTCGATACAGCGCTGGTCCCCCCGACAAACACGCGCAGCATTTCAAATTGGTGTGAACATGACGAATACCCCCTCAGCCCAAGGTGCTTGCCTGGCTTCTGAAACCCGGCCCATCAACGCACACAGCAGCGCAGCCCCGTTCGTCGAAGAGTGCGAAGTGCTGGTCGTGCAGCAGCCACCTCTCGAAGACGGCGAGCCGCCAGTCGGCGTGGTCATCCATGCGTATCACCCCGATGGGCTGCGAGACATTTTGGTCCGCTTGATTAAACTGCATGAACGCCTGCACCTCTACGTAACCTGCGTGGCCGGCCGTGACGATACGGTACGTGCCCAGCTGGCGGCCAGCGGGCTGAGTTACTCGCTGTACCGGGTGCCCAACCACGGGCGGGATGTTTTGCCATTCCTGCAGGTGCTGCCGTTTTTACGTGCCGATAACATTCACACCCTGGTCAAGCTGCATACCCAGCGCCCGGTGCGCCCGGGTGTGGCGAACTCCTTGGCCCATGACCTTTTCGATGACCTGCTAAGCCCCGTACGCTTCCGCCAATCGGTAGAACACCTTGCCGACCCGGCGCGCCATCCACTGCTTGGCACCGAGAAATACTGGCTGCCGGTCACCAAAAACCTTGATGAAAGCACCCGCACACACCTGGTCACCCTGTCCGAGCGTGCCGGCTTTGACCCACGAGGAATCGACGATGCGCATTTTTTTGCCAGCACTATGTTCTTTGTGCGCACCGAAGCGTTGGCTCCCCTTGAACGGAAGCACCTGACGGGCAAAGATTTCGAAACTGAACGCGGCCAGCTTGAAGGTACCCTGGCACACGCCATGGAACGCTTTTTCGGCGTGCTGGCGAATGCCGGCCAACAGCAGCGCAATATCGACCTGTATCGGCGCTGGCTGGACACCCGCCAACTGGCTGCCGCCGAGTTCGAAGGTTTGCCGGCGCGACTTGCGAGCTGGCCGCGGCAACCGGACGTGTTGCTGGTGTTGACCGATACCACCGGCGACATTGCGTTGTTGCGCTCCAGCCTGGAAAGCATCGACCGCCAGCTTTATGGGGCGGCGGCCATCGTGGTGCTGTCCAATGCCGAACCGGTAGGAGTGACGCCGGCCGACAATCTGGTCTGGCTACCGCTGGCTGAATCCTGGCCGAGCCAGCTCAATGAGCTGCTGCAGGGCATCGAGGTCGACTGGTGCTACCTGCTGCGGGGCGGCGATCAACTCGATCCCCACGCGCTGCTATTGCTCGCCGAAGGCATCGCCCTGAACCCCGGCATCAGCGCTTGCTACAGCGATGAAGACTCGCTGACCGCAACCGGCTGCCAGGACCCGGTATTCAAGCCGGACCTGAACCTGGATCTGTTGCGCAGTTATCCATATGTCGGCCGAGCCCTGGCCTTCAGTCGCGAGGCCGTGCTGGCTGCCGATGGCTTCGATCCCGCCTTCACCGAACTGGCGCCCCATGACCTGCTCTATCGGCTGGTTGAAACTCATGGGCTGGGCACCGTCGGGCACCTCTCTGATGTGCTGGTGCACCAGGCAATCAACTTCGCCCAGTGGCTCGGCGAACCCCAAGTCATCGCACACTCCGCGGCTATAGTCGAGGCGCACTTGCAGCGCCTGGGCGTGGCTCATGAACTGCGCGCAGGACCTTTGCCGATGGCCAACCGCGTGGTTTACCAACACGCCGGGCAGCCGCTGGTGTCCATCATTATTCCCACCAAGGACTGCCTGCCGATGCTGCTCCGCTGCATCGAAAGCATCATGGAGAAAACCCGCTATACGAATTACGAACTGATCATCATCGACAACAACAGTGAAACCGCCGAAGCCCGGGACTGGTTCGGCGGTATGGAAAGCTTGAACGACGCCAAGGTGCGCATCCTGCGTTACCCGCACCCTTTCAACTATTCGGCGATCAACAATTTTGCCGTCAGCCAGGCCCGTGGCGATTACCTGGTGCTGCTCAACAATGACACCGCGGTCATTGATGGGGACTGGCTTGACGCACTGCTCCATCACGCCCAGCGGCCGGAAGTAGGGATAGTCGGCGCCAAATTATTATTCCCCGAAGGGACTATTCAGCATGCAGGCGTGGTACTCGGATTAGGCGGCGTCGCAGACCACCCATTCATCCGCGACCCAATGCAGTCCAACGGTTACCTTCACCGTTTGCAGGTTGACCAGAACTACAGCGCGGTGACCGCCGCCTGCCTGATGATCCCCACCGAGCTGTACCGTCAGGTGGGCGGATTGGACGAGGTCGGCCTGACGGTTTCCTTTAACGACGTCGATTTGTGCCTGAAAGTCGGCCAGGCCGGTCGACTGATTGTCTGGACGCCTTATGCGGTGCTGATGCACGAAAACAGCGTGAGCCAGCACACGGTCGACACCACCAAGCTGGAAGCCAAGCGCGAACGCTTCAAGCGCGAACAATCGGTGATGTACCAGCGTTGGCTGCCGCTACTCGCCAACGACCCGGCCTACAACCGCAACCTGACCCTGGAAGGTAGCGGCTTCGCCTCCAATTGCCGCAGCGAGGCCGTCTGGCAACCGCTCGCCAGTCGCGCGCTGCCTTACGCACTGTGCTACCCGGGCGACTTCTCCGGCTGCGGACATTATCGAGTGCGCCAGCCCTTCGCTGCCATGAAAGCCGCGCAGCTGGTCGAGGGCGCGGTGAGCGACTGGGGGCTTCTACCGGTAGAGTTGGAGCGCCTGGCGCCGGACACGATCATCTTCCAGCGGCAATACACGACGCCTCAGCTGGAACTCATGCAGAACACCAAGGCATTCTCCAAGGCCTTCAAGGTTTACGAGCTGGATGACTACATTCTCGACACGCCCACCGGATCAAGCCACGAACTGCCTCCCAAAGACATTGCCAAGCGCTTGAAGAAAGCCGTGGGTCTGTGCGACCGGCTGGTGGTGTCAACGCAGCCGCTGGCCAATGCACTGAAAGGTTTTAACGCCGACATTCGCGTGGTAGAGAACCGCTTGCCAAGCCAGTGGTGGAGCGGCCTGAACAGCCATCGCCAACGAGGCACCAAGCCTCGGGTCGGCTGGGCAGGCGGCTCGGGCCACGGCGATGACTTGCAACTCATTGCCGAAGTGGTTCGTGAACTGGCAGGGGAAGTGGAATGGGTGTTTATGGGCATGTGCCCACCGGCACTGCGTCCCTATGTCCACGAGTTCCATAGGGGCGTGAATATCGAGAAATACCCGGCGCACCTGGCTGGCTTAAACCTGGACCTGGCTTTGGCACCTCTGAAAGACACTATTTTCAACGCCTGCAAAAGCAATCTACGGCTATTGGAATACGGCGCCTGTGGCTTCCCGGTGATCTGCTCGGACATCCTCTGTTATCGCGGTGACTTCCCGGTAACCAGGGTGAGGAACAAGCCGAAAGACTGGATTGCCGCTATTCGCGAACATCTCGCTGAACCCGACGCCAACGCCGGGGCCGGAGATGCCCTGCGCAGCGTGGTACTCGATAACTGGATGCTCAGGGACGAACACCTGTTGGCGTGGCGAAACGCCTGGCTGACGGATTGAAAAAAAAGGCCAGCGTTGCGCGCTGGCCTTTTTTTGGTTTAAGGATTACCAGGAACAGGCGTCAATCATCCGCCTGTTCATCACCCTCGCGACGACTCATACCGTACTTGCGCATCTTTTCCACCAGGGTGGTGCGACGAATGCGCAGCCGTTCTGCCGCGCGCGCCACGATGCCATTGGCATCATCCAGCGCTTGCTGAATCAGCCCTTGCTCCAGACCGCCGAGGTAGTCCTTGAGGTCCAGGCCTTCTGGCGGCAGCAGGGCACCCGCCGCGAAGTCAGGCGCGTGACCATTGATGGCCACCCGCTCTTCAAGATCGCTGCGCAGGCTGTCGACCAGTTGTTCGTCTTCGTCGTCGACGTAGCGGAATTTCTTCGGCAACTCGACCACGCCGATCACCCCGTAGGGATGCATGATTGCCATGCGCTCCACCAGGTTGGCGAGTTCGCGGACGTTGCCTGGCCAGCCATGACGGCACAGCGACATGATCGCCGCGGAATTGAAACGGATCGAGCCGCGCTTTTCATGCTCCATGCGCGAGATCAACTCGTTCATCAGCAGCGGGATGTCTTCGACACGCTCGCGCAATGGCGCCATTTCGATCGGGAACACGTTCAGGCGGTAGTACAAGTCTTCGCGGAAGGTGCCGACCTCGATCATGCTTTCGAGATTCTTGTGGGTCGCCGCGATGATCCGCACATCGACGCTCTGGGTCTTGTTGCTCCCCACGCGCTCGAAGGTGCGCTCCTGCAACACCCGCAGCAACTTGACCTGCATTGGCAGCGGCATGTCGCCGATTTCGTCGAGGAACAGTGTGCCGCCATTGGCCAGTTCAAAACGTCCGGCGCGGCTGGTGATAGCCCCGGTAAAGGCGCCCTTCTCGTGGCCGAACAATTCGCTTTCCAGCAACTCGGCCGGGATCGCCCCGCAGTTGACCGGTACGAACGGCGCGTCGCGGCGCTTGGAGTGATAGTGCAGGTTACGCGCAACCACTTCCTTGCCGGTCCCGGACTCACCGAGGATCAGCACACTGGCATCGGTGTCGGCGACTTGCTGCATCATCTGGCGGACGTGTTGAATTGCCCGGCTGGTGCCGACAAGACTGCGGAAAAGATTGGGTTCACGGTGCCGACCGCGCTCACGGGCCTGGTCGTACATCTCGCGATAGACTTGGGCACGGTGCAGGGAGTCGAGCAATTTGCTGTAGCTGGGTGGCATTTCGAGGGTCGAAAGCACTCGGCGACGCTGGTCTTCCGGAAGGTCTATGGACGAATTATCACCCATTAACAAAACCGGAAGGAACTCATCCCAGGTAGAGAGTGTCTTTAACAAGCCCGGAAGTGCGCCAGGAGCATTGACCGTCCCGATGAGGACACAGATCACTTCACGACTTGATGACAAAGAGCCGACAGCCTGCTGCCAGTCATGGCTTCCGCAGGGTAAATTTTCTTCGCCAAGAAAATTTAAAATCACCGCTAAATCGCGGCGGCGGACGCTATCGTCATCAATCAGCAGAATTTTGGTTTCACGCCACATGCAATAGCAACTTCCCTAGTCAACTCAATGCCCAAATGCTGGGGCAAGCTAGACGCTTGCAGACACGTTACGCCTGTAGACGCCTGAAATCTGGAACCAGCCACTAGTTAAGTCAAAAAAACGTGCACAGTCAAATTTATGGCGCAGTATGTTTGGACTAATAGAGGATTAACCAAACAGATGGTAAACCTTTGCCGCGTTCTGTGCTTGATGGATCTGCGACATCTCGTCGACTATCGCCTGCCTTTCTCCTGTTGCCGCCTCAAGTAGCTGCTTGTACACCCCCAGCAACTCCTCAAGGTTATCGCGCAACGCGGCCTCGTCCAGTATCACCTCACTCAAAACGTCTTCCATGCAGGAACGGCAAGCCATGTCCAATTCACCGATGGCTTCCCAATTGCGCTCGGCCAATGCCCCGACTAACGCTTCGCGGGTCTGTTCGATTCGCTGCAGTACAAGACTCATGGTGATCTCCTTAAAACTGCGGACCTGGCGCGGCGATGGCGTCCCAACCTTCTTTGACGGTGCGAAGCAAACCTGCGACTTCGTCGAGAATCTTTGGGTCGGTCTGGATGTTGGCGTCAACCAGACGCTTCATCATGTAGGCATAGAGGTTATCCAGCTGCCCCACTTCATCGGCCTTGTTCTCAAGATCCAGGCCTTCTCGCAAGCCGCCAATGATGCCGATGGCCTTGCTGATCAATACACCTTTACCCGGAATATCGTTGCGCTCCATGGCGCCTTTTGCCTGAGCAATACGATCCAACCCACCCTCCATCAGCATCTGCACCAAACGGTGCGGACTGGCTTCGGAGACTTGGGCTTGCGCTCCAACTTTTTGATATTGCCGAAGGGCCAACATCGGATTCATGTTTCTACCTCATCACAACTCATGGACTCGCTTAACCAATATATCGTCTGCGAGCCAAAAAACTTTAAATCAAAAGACAAAAACCCGGCGCGCTAAAACACAGCCGGGTTTTTTTCTGTCACATCATCGCTGCTTAGCTGCGTTGTTGTGCATCCAGGCTATTGAAGAACGAGCTGATGTTAGTCGCCGTCGCCTTCATTTGCCCAACCAACAGGTCCATGGCGTTGTACTTGGCGGTCAATGTCGCCGTCAGCGTGGTGACACGCAGATCCAGCGCCGCCTGCTGGTCAGTCAGGTCGCTTTTCTGCTTGTTCAGGCTGGTGGAGCGCTGATCCAGGATACCGCCGGTCTGCGAATAAGGGCTGATCGCCGCACTCATTCGGGCCAGCAGGCCATTCTTGCTGTCGGTACCGGTAAACAGTGTTTGAATCTGACTGCCCAAACCCTTGGTGGTCATCGCCGTATTGAACTTTACGGAGTCAAAATTCAGCGTACCGGCCTTCTGGTCGGTCGTGATACCCAGTTGCGCCAGTACCGAGAGCTGCCCACCCGGACCTGGAGTCACCAGCTCCTTGCGGATATCAGCCAGGAGCGAACGAGGCATGGAGTCACCGGTCATTGGAGCAGAGACCGTCAGTTTGCCATCGCTATCGGCGGAGGCCTGGGTCAGTGAGGTGACCGTCTTCACCAAGGTGTTATAGGCGTCGACGAAGGACTGCAACGAAGTCTGCAACCCGGTCGTGTTATTTGCCACGGTCACTGTCGAAGTGCCCGCCGCCACCAGCGTCATGCTCAAGCCGCTCACGGCACCATTGACGGTGTTGGTTTTGCTGGTCACTGCCAGACCATCAATCGTCAGACTCGCATCGGCAGCCAGCGCACCAATCGTACCTGCACTGTTTGGATCAGGAATGGTCTGGCCCGGGTTGCTCGGATCAGGGATAGTGCCCATGACTTGAGTACCGTCGATTGCCAGACCGGCAATACCACTGACCTTCAGGTCCGACCCCTTGCCGGTCGTAGTCGACCCGATAACCAGGCGTGAGCCGGAGCTGTCAGTGACGATGTTGGCCGAGATGCCTTGAGCACTCAGCGTGGAGTTGATCGCGTCACGAGTGGACTGCAACGTCGCACTCGTCGGAATAGTAACGTTGTAGTCAGTGCCATTTTGACTGATGGTCAAATTACCACTCGGAATGGCACTGGTAGCACCGCCCGCAAAAGAAGCACTGGCCACTTTCGAACCGGTAGCCAGGTTGTTGACCTTGATGTTGTACGTACCGTTGACAGCCGTGTTGTCGGAGGTCGCCGTCAAGGTTGTCGCAGTCGACGAGGTTGCCGCAAAACCCGCAAACGCTGGAGCTGTGGAGCTGTTGAGCTTGTCCATTGCGGCCTGATAAGCGGCCAGGGCACTTTTGAGCGAGCCCACACCCGATATCTTCGATGTAGTGAGCGTGGTCTGGGTGGTGATCTGGTTCTGCTTGGCTGATTTGTCACTATTGACCAGCGCTGTCACGATCGAACCAATATCCAGACCGGAACCAAGACCTGTACCCGGTGTAATTGGACTTGCCATGTGCATCTCCCTTTCTGTCAGTCGCCGGCCTTTTGACCGGATGCGCCGTCAACTCAACGTACAAACACGATTCATGCCATTTCTCAGGCTTTCGCGTCGAATAGCACGTTGCTGGCCGTATTCAAACTTTCCGCCAGTTTCAGGACTTCTTCGGAAGGGATCTGCCGCACTACCAAACCCGATTCACTGGCAATCACTTTCACAACCACTTTGCCGGAAGCCTCGTCGATAGAGAACTCCAGATTGCGTTTGACCGACTGTACGAATTTTTCGATCTCTTGCACGGCCTGCTTCAACTTGCTCGGATCCAAGCTTTTGCTTTCAGCCACAGGTTGAACGGTATCGTTGTCGCTGCGAGACACAGTAGCCGGTTTATCGGCAGCGGTGCCGGGGGCGGCCGGGTAAGACAAATTCAGCTTAACGCTCATGTCCATATCCATCACCTTCTAAAGCAAAAAAGCGAGAGAGCACGACCAGCGCACCCCCCCGCCAAAACTCATTCAGAAATTACTGAAGCAGTTTCAGTACAGCGGAAGGCAGCTGGTTGGCTTGAGCCAGAACAGCGGTGGAAGCTTGTTGCAGGGTTTGTTGCTTGGTCAGCTCAGAAGTCTCTGCTGCGAAGTCAGTGTCTTGTACACGACCCAATGCAGAGGTAACGTTCTCGTTGACGTTTTGCAGGTTGGCGATGGTGCTGGTCAGACGGTTTTGCGAAGCACCGAGGTTTGCACGGTTGGCAGTTACGACGGCGATAGCGGCGTCGATTGCGGTGATTGCACCGTCGATAGCCGAACCGGCGGCAGCACTGGTAGCACCGGTCAGAACAACAGTACCGGAACCCACGGACAGGCTGGCGGCGTCAAACTTGCTGCTCAAGGTCAGGGTGATCTGGTTGGTAGTACCGGTGTTGGCACCTACTTGTATAGTCATGGAGCCGGCAGAACCGTCCAGCAGGAATTTGCCGTTCAGGTTGGTGCTGCTCGCGATACGAGTCAGTTCGTCCGACATCTGGGTGAATTCAGAGTTGGTCGCGGTACGGTCAGCAGTGCCGTTGGTGCCGTTACGTGCTTGTACAGCCAGTTCACGCATACGCTGCAGAATGTTGGTGGTTTCTTGCAGAGCGCCTTCAGCGGTCTGAGCCATCGAGATACCGTCGTTGGCGTTTTTGATCGCTACGGTCTGGCCGCGGATCTGGCTGCTCATGCGGGTAGCAATCTGCAGGCCGGCAGCGTCGTCTTTTGCGCTGTTGATTTTCAGGCCGGAAGACAGGCGAGTCATGGAAGTAGACAGGGCGTCCGATGCACGGCCCAGGTTCTTCTGGACGTTCAGGGAAGTAACGTTAGTGTTTACGCCTAAAGACATGTTGAGTTCCTCGTTGGTTGGGTGCTGCGGCTTCCGGCCCTGGCAACCGCCGGGTATGGCCTAGAGAACCTTCGTAGTAGTTATCGTCGCGATTGCAGGTTGCTTGAGGGCTTTTTTGAAAAAAGTTGCCATCACACTGCCACCCCTCCGAAAACAAAGGCTTGCACGGGACCCACGAGAGAAAAATGACGCCAGAGAGTTGCCGGCAAATGGGACACGAGAGGATCGCGCTGGCCGGCAAAATATCGCTCAGAGGTGAGCCTGGGCCGCTTCCAGCAACTCGATCAATTCATACTCCATCGAATCAGCCAGCCCCAGCCAGTCCTGTGCTTCTTGAGCCGCGAACATCGACATGAGCAAGTGCGCCCACTGCTGCTGGATCGCTTGCGGTGTTTGACTGAACAGGTCTTGCGACTTTTCAAAGACGTCGACCATGGCCAGCGCCGCCTCGACATCTCGCCCGAGGCGAAACAGCCCGGCGCATTGACGGCAATCACTGATGCATTGTGCAAATCCACTCACTGCACGAACTCCTGATTGAACGTCGTACCGACAATCATCGCACCTGCCCGACTACTGTTAAAAAAGCGTACCTGCGGATGCCCGGCGATGTAGCGCTCCAACTCACACAGGTAACTGCGAAAATTCAGCTGCGTGCGCACACGCTGCCCATGCCCGTCGAGCACCCAGTGCTTGGCCTGGCTCACCCCGGGACCCAGCTCGCCATCATTCCAGCCGGCATGGGTTTTGTTCATGGGGAACGCGAAGTCGGCGCCGAACAGCGTAATGCGGTCCGCGCCCATCTTCACGGCCAGATCCACCGCTGGATGGATCACACTGCCGCCGACATACAGTTCAGCCTTGCGGATTTGCTGGCGGATAGCGGCATAGACCGGACTGGCGGAATACCCGACGTAACGAGCCCCTTGCCACGCGGCCAAGACCTGAGGGTCGCTCAGCGGCAGATAGACCAGAAGGATGTCGCCCGTGTCCTCGGGCGGCAAATGCCTGAAGCTGATGCGTTGGTCGATACTGACCACCAGGTCCGGCGTGATGCCGTGCTCACGCAAGGGTCGATAGGCGGTATCGACACTGATGAACAAGGGCCGCTGTGCCTGCGCGCGCACCGCTCGAAGTTGCTCGAAATGCTGCTCCAGGCTCGGCCCCGTGGCAATCACGTACACTTCCCGACCCTGGCATGTCGCAAACAACGCGGCGACATCGGCATCCTGGCTGACGAGTTCAACACTCTCTTCCAGCCGCTGAACAATCTCCGGGGACTGCGGGTCGAACTCGCGATTATTGAAGGCAAGGTGCACTTCGCTGATCAGTCGGTCGCGAATCTTGGCATTGAAATCATCGGCCAGCAGCATCTCGGAGGGCAACGCAAAAAACGGCAGGTGGATGTCCGGCGAATCCCCGGCATACCTCAACTCGACCCGTGGATCACTGAGCCACTGCCGCTGATCGAGCAACTGCAGCGTCAACAGGAAAATCGCACCATTGAGGATATGCACGTACAAACGCTGAAGATCGGTGCTTTCAAGCAAGACGGCCGGCAAGTCACCCAGCCCGGTGCCATAGACATGCACTACCGGGCTGGCCGGGGGCAGGCTGGCGGCTTGCAGTTGTGCTTCACGCGTACGGTCATGGCGACTGGTGAGCTGAATGCCGGCAATGCTCAGGGTCGAGCCCAAACCTTCGACCAGCTCAGCCTGCTCTTCCATGCTCGCTTCGATGATCAACCGCGCAAACAGTGCCGGCCAGCGTCGCTCTATCACCGGAGCATTGTGGTCAAAGCTGTCGCTCATATCGCCTCGCTCGCCATACAAAAAAATAGCGCTCAAGGTTACACCCTGAACGCTATTTTTTATGCCCCAACGTCAGCTCAAGGACGATAAATGATCGCCGAACCCCAGGACAATCCAACGCCAAAACCGCTCAACGCGACGCGCTTCCAGCTGGAATTCAGAACGTGTTTTTCCAGCAGCAACGGAATGCTCGACGACACGGTATTACCGGTCTCGACCATGTCCTTGATGAACTTTTCCGGCTCTCCTTCGAAGCGTCGTGCCACCGCATCGACAATTGCCGCACTGCCCTGGTGAATGCAGAAGGCATCGACATCGTCAGCCGTCAGTTGCGCCTCAGCGAGCAGCTCATGCAAATGCGCCGGAACCTTGAGCAGTGCGAAGTTGAAGACCTGACGGCCGTTCATGTAGAACACGCCATCGGTCACCTTCAGGTGCGGTGCACCGGAACCGTCGGTGCCGAACTTGGCCTTGCCCAGCTGCCATGGTGCGTCTTCGCCCATCCAGGTGGCGGTAGCAGCGTCACCGAAGAGCATGGTGGTGTTGCGATCTTCCGGGTCGACGATCTTCGAGTACGGGTCAGCCGTTACCAGCAGGCCATTTTTCAGGCCCGCGGCTTCCATGAAACCTTTGATCGCATAGATGCCGTAGACGTAGCCAGAACAGCCCAGGGAGATATCGAACGCGGCGACGGTGGTCGGCAGGCCCAGCTTGTCCTGAACGATCGCCGCGGTATGGGGCAGGCCTTCTTCATCGCCGTTCTGTGTGACGACGATCAGCACGTCGATCGCTTCACGTTTCAAACCGGGATTGTTGGCAAACAGCGCGTTGACTGCTTCGACACACAGGTCCGATGTTTCCTGCCCGGCGTCTTTGCGCGGCAGGAAGGCCGAACCGATCTTGCCCAGGATGAATTCTTCATCCTTTTCGAATTTTGCACCTTGTGCGTAATTGTCCACGCCGGCTACAGGAACGTAGCTCGCAATGCTTTTTATGCCAATCATTACGACTTCCCAATAATAAACAGCCAAAAACCACCACTCGCAAGGAATTGAGGGGCGCCGACAAACGGAGAAAAACGTCACCTCGAAGAGGCGACAGCAAGAAGAATAAAAAGCTATCACTGGCCAAAAACTGAGACCAGGCGCCACCTTCCCGATTAATACAATACAGTGAAGATGCGCGTTCTGACTCGCAGGTCACTCTATTTTGCCGAATCAGGGCGATAAGGCGTTATTCGACCAATGACCAGTCCAGTGGCGTCCCACGCTTGATAGCGTGGCGCGCGCGGCGTCCCAGAAGGGTTTGCGCGTGTTTGGGGGCCAGCCCCAGCCCTGGACGAATGGCACGCAAATTGGCGACGGTGAAGGGTTCACCGGCCGTCATGTCCTCGGTGACGTAGAGGGAACGGCGGTACACCAGCGACTTTCGCTCGGCCTCGGTCACACCGTAATGCACGTGCCCCATGGCCTGCCAGGCGCGTTCGGTTTCGATCACCAGGCTGGCGAGCTCAGCAGGCTCGAGCGAAAAACTGGCGTCCACGCCCCCGGCGGCACGGTCGAGGGTGAAGTGTTTTTCCACCACCGTCGCCCCCAGCGCGACCGCTGCCACCGACACGCCGACGCCCATGGAGTGATCGGACAGGCCCACTTCACAACCAAACAATTCGCGCAGATGAGGAATCGTCCGCACATTGCTATTGGCTGGCGTCGCCGGGTAGGTGCTGGTGCACTTGAGTAACACCAAATCCTGGCAACCGGCCTCGCGGGCGGCACGCACGGTTTCGTCGAGTTCCGCGAGGCTGGCCATGCCCGTGGAAATGATCAACGGTTTGCCGGTAGCAGCAACCCGTCGTATCAGCGGCAGGTCGGTGTTCTCGAAACTGGCAATCTTGTACGCCGGCACGTCGAGGCTTTCCAGGAAGTCCACCGCGCTGCCATCAAACGGCGTGGAGAACGCCAGCATGCCCAGCTCCCTGGCACGGGCGAAAATCGGGGCATGCCACTCCCAGGGTGTATGGGCCTTCTCATACAGCGCGTACAGCGAAGTACCCGCCCACAGGCTGTTCGGGTCCTTGATGAAGAACTCCCCTTCGGACAAGTCCAGCGTCATGGTGTCGGCGGTGTAGGTTTGCAGCTTCAAGGCATGCGCGCCGGCCCTGGCCGCGGCTTCGACGATCTGCAGCGCCACTTCCAGGGACTGGTTATGGTTGCCACTCATCTCGGCAATGATGAACGGCGGCGCATCAGCACCAATGGAGCGGTTGCCAATCTTGAAGCTAGTCATTTAGGTGATCCTTCAATATGCGCGTGAAGGCGCAAGCACTCTGGGTGAAGCCGGCTTCGCGAAACACTTTCAGCGACGGCTGATTCGCCGGTAAAACCTGCGCGGTGATGGTGTGCAGTTGCGGCCAATGCTGCGTCACGAAAACTTCGCCTCGCGCCAGCAACGCCCTGCCCCAGCCCAGGCCGAATCGCCCTTCGAACAGGTAAATCGAGACTTCGGCTTCGAAGCCGCGCAGGTCGTAACGCAGCACCCCGACCGGGCCGTCATCGGCTTCGGCGATCAACAGCACGCGCTGATCATTGCTCAAACTGGCAGTCAGCCAGTTTTGATGCGACTGCCATTTAATCACCCCGGTTTCCAGCGACCAGCGCCGCACCGCCTCGGCATTGCGTCCTTCAAACAACAACTGTGCATCGCCTGCTGTTGCCGGCCGGACCCGCAACACCGCACCGGCCAGCGCTGCCGCAACGCGCTGCGCGCCTCGCCCATCGACTAATTGCCGTGAGCGTTCGGCCAGACTCTGGCGTAATCCCTGATTGCCGGCGACAAAACCGATGGCCTGACGCAACTGCTCGACGCTGACCTGCTCGCGGGTGCCCAGATAAACATGAGCCCCCGAGGTCGCCATCACCTCGCCGTTGGCTTGCTGATTATTCGAGACCGCAATGCAGATCGTCGGCAGCCCCATGGCCGCCCTCTCCCAACTGGTTCCGCCGCCGGCACCGACAAACAGGTCGGCTTCGGTCATCAAGCGGTAAAAGTCGTCGACAAAACGATGCAAGCGCCAGTTCGGATGATGTGCCGCCAGAGCCCGCATTGCCTCCCACGCCGGGTTATCGCCACCGGCAACAAAATCGACTTCAAGTTGATGAAGATCCGCCAGTGCCAGCATCGCGTGGTGAGTCTGCATCGCGGCATCGAAGCCGCCGAAGTTCACCAGCACCCGCTTCGCCTGGCGCTTGATCTTGATCGCCGGGCAGCAGAACTCATCCCGCAGCATGGCGAAACGTGGACCGATCAAGGTCCGACAATCGGGTGCAAGCAGTCCGGCATAAGCCTCAGGCGTACCCGACAGATTCTGGTTCAGCAGCAAATCGACGCTGTAGGTGCGCGTCGCCAGATCATCCACCGCTGCAATCCGCGACGCCCAGCGACGAGCCGCTGTCTGCCAGTGATGATCGAGCCCGTAGTGGTCGACAATGATCCAGTCGAAGGCCGGATGGTGTTCCAGCGCCTGCCCCAGCGCGGCAATGTCTGCCTGCCACGGCAACAGGGCTTCGATGGCTTGCTGCGGGTCTTCGTCGGGATAGCGATCCGGTAACGCAAAGGTTTCAAAACCTTCGGCGGCGAGGCTGTCGAGTCGATGGCCCGGCAACCGGCGACAGGCAAATGCCACGTGCCCGCCCTGCTGGCGCAACACCCTGGCCAGGGTCAGGCAACGGGCAATGTGACCGCTGCCAATGGTCGGTGAGGCGTCGGCACGGATCAGCACTCTCATTGCAGCTCCCCACCCGCCTTCAGCGCCGTGTAAAGGTATTCGGCACGCTTCCAGTCTTCGAGGGTATCGATGTCTTGCACCAGATAGCGCGGCAGGATCACCGGCAGGCTTTGCGGTGAATACAACACCTCGCCCTGCAGCCAGGCACTGCTGCGGCCCCAGTAGAACTGCCCGGCGTCCTGATAGGCCGGCGGCAGGTCCTGGGAGCGCGTCTCGCGAAACTGCGGGTACAACGCCGTCAAGGCACCCTGCTCATCGAGGGTCAGCGCACGCTGCACCGGGAAGCCGAAATCGCAGACCGAGAAGGCGAAGGACTTGTCCGGATGCTGCTCCAGCAGGTTTAAACCCTGCTGCAAAAACCGGGTTTGCAACAGCGGTGCCGTGGCGTAGATACAGCAGGCAAAATCAAAGTCGTGGCCCTGAGCGAGCAACGCTTCCAGGGCATGGGCAATGACCGCTGCCGTACCGGTGAAATCATCGGCCAATGCCGCCGGCCGCATGAACGGTACTTGCGCACCGCAGGCCCGGGCCAGTTCGGCAATTTCCGCATCGTCGGTGCTGACCACCACCTGGGTGAACAGCCCTGAATCGAGGGCGGTTTGAATCGAGCGGGCAATCATCGGCACGCCGTCGAACGGCTTGAGGTTCTTGCGCGGTATGCGCTTACTGCCACCGCGAGCCGGGATGATTGCGACGTTGTTCACGAGCGTTTTTCCAGCAGGAACCATGTGATGTCGTCTACCGGGAACTGCGGGTCGCGGTGATAACCAAAACCGTAATCCAGCAGTTGCAGGTCGTCGTAACGATCAAGCATTTCACCGGCAAAATCGCGCTTGAACAGTTTGCCGCTGTTACCGCGATAGGACACGTCGACCGGCGCCGGGTTGTAGTACTCGGCGATCAGGATATAACGCTGGCTCAACGCATACAGCTGGTCATACGCGGCAGCCAGCAGTTCCGGCGCCAGATGAATCAGCACGCCTTTGCTCAGGGTCAGGTCAAAGCTGCGCTCGCGGGGGAAATCGAACAGCGAACCGTGCCAGATCTGCGCGATGTCCAGCGCCTGGGCCTGGGCACAGGCGCTGGCATTGATCTCCACACCGAACAGTTCGCACCGGGGCAACAGCTGGCGCAGCGCCTGCAAGTTATTGCCGGCATTGGTGCCCAGCTCAACCAGGCTGTCAATCCGCCCGGCACGTGTCAGCGCCTTGGCGAACAACGCCAGGTTGGCTGCTACCAGGGGTTGCCCGACGTTGCGGTCAACGTACTGGTTACCGAAGTCGCCCTGCCAGAATCTTTCCTGCTCACTCAGTTCGCGCATCACACAGTTCCCATTCGCTCACGTAGGAGCTGCCGAAGGCTGCGATCTTTTGATCTTTTACAACTCACCAAAAAACAGGTCAAAAGATCGCAGCCTTCGGCAGCTCCTACAGTAAGCCTGAAGATATTTATTCGGTCAGTCGGCGCAGTTGCTCGACCACATAGTCCTGTTGTTCATCGCTCAGCAACGGAAACAACGGCAGGCTGATGGCCTCGGCGTAGTAACGTTCGGCCTGCGGAAAATCGCCCTCGGCGAACCCCAGGTCGCGATAGTACGGCTGTAAATGCACCGGAATGTAGTGCAGGTTCACACCGACCCCGGCGGCCCGCAACCCTTCAAAGACCTGTCGATGGCTGAGGTTGATGCGATCAAGCTGCAAGCGCACCACGTACAGGTGCCACGCCGACTCAGCCTCGGGCTGAACGCTCGGCAAGGTCAGCGGCAAGTTCGCCAGCAACCGGTCATAACGCGCCGCCAGTTCACGCCGGCGCTCGATGAAGCCATCCAGCTTGCTCAGTTGCGACAGCCCGAGGGCGGCTTGCAGGTCGGTGATGCGGTAATTGAAGCCCAGTTCCACTTGCTGGTAATACCAGGGGCCATGACTGGCCTCGGTCATGTGCTGCGGGTCGCGAGTCATGCCGTGGCTGCGCAAGCGTTGCAGGCGCTCGGCGAGGTTCTGGCGATTGGTCAGGACCATGCCACCCTCGGCGCTGGTGATGATTTTCACCGGGTGAAAGCTGAACACCGTCATCGCCGCGAAATCACCGCAGCCCACCGGTCGACCGGCATAGGACGCGCCGACCGCGTGGGAGGCGTCCTCAATGACCGTGAACGCATAACGCTCGGCCAGCTCGGCGATCATCCGCATGTCGCAGCTCTGGCCGGAGAACGCCACCGCCACCAGCACCTTGGGCAGCGTACCGTTGTCCTCCGCCGCTTCCAGCCTGGCTTTCAGGGCGTAAGCATCGAGGTTCCAGGTCAGCGGATCGATGTCGACGAAGTCCACCTCGGCACCGCAATAACGACCGCAATTGGCCGACGCCAGAAAGGTGTTGGGCGTGGTCCACAAACGATCACCCGGCCCGAGCCCGGCCGCCAGGCAAGCGATGTGCAACGCCGCCGTGGCGTTACACACTGCCACCGCATAATCGGCCTCGCAACGGTCGGCCATGGCCTGTTCGAATCGCTCGATGGTCGGCCCTTGAGTCAGCCAGTCCGACTGCAACACGGCGACCACCGCGTCGATGTCCGCCTGATCGAGACTCTGCCGACCGTAGGGAATCATGCCGACAGCTCCGCGTGCAGATCAGCAATCTGCCCCACCGTCAGGAACTGCGGGTTGGTGTCGGAGCGATACTCGAAGTCTTCGCTCACCGGCTGGCCCTGCTCGCCCAGTTTGTCCACGGCAAAATCCACGTCGACGCTGGTGAAGCGGATCGACGGTTGAATCGTGTAGTGATCGTCGAACTCCAGGGTCATACGCGCGTCGTCCAGCGGCACCATCAGCTCATGGAGTTTTTCGCCCGGACGAATGCCCACGTTCTTGTGCGGCAAGTGCCCGGCCATGCCCACCGCCAGATCGACGATGCGGATCGACGGAATCTTCGGCACGAACACTTCACCGCCATGCATGCGGGCGAAGCTGTCGAGCACAAACTGCACACCGTGATCGAGGGTGATCCAAAAGCGCGTCATGCGCTCATCGGTGATCGGCAACTCTGTCGCGCCCTCGGTAATCAGCTTGCTGAAGAACGGCACGACCGAACCTCGGGAGCCGGCCACGTTACCGTAACGGACCACCGAAAAACGGGTGTTCTGGTCCCCGGCAATATTGTTCGCGGCGACGAACAACTTGTCCGACAGCAGCTTGGTTGCGCCGTACAGGTTGATCGGGCTGGCGGCTTTGTCGGTGGACAACGCAACAACTTTTTTCACGCCGTTATCGATGGCCGCGGCAATGATATTTTCCGCGCCATTGACGTTGGTACGAATGCATTCGGTGGGGTTGTACTCGGCGGCCGGCACTTGCTTCAGGGCGGCGGCGTGCACGACGTAGTCAATGCCGCGCATGGCCTGGCGCAAACGCTCGGCGTCGCGTACATCGCCCAGGAAGTAACGCATGCACGGCGCGTTGAACGTCTGCTGCATCTCGTATTGCTTGAGCTCATCACGCGAAAACACCACCACCCGCTTGGGCTGATATTGCTCGAGCAGGCGGCGGATGAAGTTGCGACCGAACGAGCCGGTGCCGCCGGAGATGAAAATCGATTTACCGTTGAACATGCCGCGAATCCTTCTACCTGTGCACCAGACTTAAGCCAGCAACCGCGCCCAATCCACGCTGGTCGCGCTACCAAGGGTGAAACCCTTGCCGGTCAAGGCGAGGTTCTTGTTGTACGCCAGATCATGCTGGAACGGCCCCGCCCACTTTTCACGCAAGGCCTGAAGGGCCTGCGGCGCATCGGGCAAGTTGCCTAGGTGAATGACCTGTACTTGCGGCGTCCACACCACCAGATAACCCGCTTGACCGACCTTCAGGCACAGATCGACATCGCCGAAGGCATCGCTGAAGGCGCCTTCGTCCAGACCGCCGACCTCGTCGAACAACACTTTAGGGATCATCAGGCACACAGCCGAGACGGCCGAATAGTTCTGTTCCAGCACCAGACGATTCAGGTAGCCCTTGGCATCCTTCGGCTCACCGACAAAGGCCGAACCGACACCGTCGTTCATGCCCAGAATCAACCCGGCCTGGGTAACGTTGCCGTCGCGATCCTGCAACTTGGCACCGACCACGCCGACTTCCGGGCGCTGGGCCTGGTTGAGCAGGGATTCGAGCCAGTTCGGGTTGACCACTTCACTGTCCGCCGCCAGCAATACCAGGTATTCACCCTGGGCCTGCTGACTGGCTTCGTTGTACAAGGCCGATGCGCTGAGACGCTCCTGCGCGCGCACGACACGGACCCGGTCGCCCGGCTGCCCGAGACCGTCCAGCCATTGCAGGAGGTCGGGGGACTGACTCGCGTTATCGGCAATCAGCACTTCGTAACGGGTGTAGCGGGTACGTTGCACGATGCCGGTCAGGCAACGTTGAAGCTGCGCCAGGTTGTCCTGGCTCGCCACAATGATTGTCACCAGCGGACGTTCAGTGTGACGGTAGTCGATACGGTAAGTGCCAGGTTCGTCCGAGCTGACTTGCGCCTTGTAGCCACGGGTCGCGAGGTGACGGATCAACGCCTGACGCTCGTGGGCGTTTTCCTCCAGTACCGGTGCACGGGCGATCAGCAGCGGCTCGTCCAGATGAGCCAGCCAGGCCAGGCCGCCCTGTTCGATGATGCGCAGCAGCAGGTCGAATTCCAGCGCCTTGCTGAAGTCGGCCTGGTAACCGCCGGCGTCCAGCAACACATCCTTGCGAATCAGCCAGTGCCGCGCCATCAGCGCTGGCAGGCTTTGCAGCAGGTCGAGGTTAAAGCCCGGACGGAACACATCGATCAACGCGCCATTGGCATCGCGATGAATCTCGTCGCAGGCCACCGCTCGGCATTCAGGCGCAGCGCGCAGTTCCAGTCCGGCGCGCAGCAGACCACCCGCGGTGAACTCATCGCCCGCCTCGGTCAGCAGCAACCAGTCACACGTCGATTGACGCGCGATCTGATTGAGCTTGTCGACATAGTTGACCGGGGTCACGCGAACAAAGTGCAGCGTGTTGTGCTCTGTGGTTGCAGCCAACGATTCGCCCGTGGTGAACACCACGATTTTGAAGGCGTGGTTGTGACCTTCCAGCAAACTGTCGAGGGTGATTTGCAGTTTGGCCGCGTCGTTTTCGAGGTCCAGCACCAAAATGCCAAATTGTGGACCGCCGTTGTGGTCGGCCAGGAAACGCGAAGTCGCGGCGACTTCGTCAGCATCCGGGGCGCGCGCCGCCAGCCACTTGAGCAGGCGACCGGAGCGCATGGCACCGAACGCCTCGTCATTGCCTTGCGTCGATACGGCATCTAGGCGCTCGGCCCAGGCAAACATGTCCCGCGCCTCGTCGGCTTCGCCCAACAGCTCCAATTGCTGCGCCAGACGCTTGACCACCTGACGGTTGAACGGGCCGCTGGCAAACGCATGCCACAGCCGATCGACGACGCTTTCGGCGGTGTCGTTGTTGCGCGGGCGCATCATGTTTTCCTGCTCGGTCCAGATGCCTTCGAGCCCTTGAAGCTGAACACGGCCGGCCGGCATGGCGTGCAACAGAAACTCATACTGGCTCAACAGATCGAAGAACGGCTGATTGTAGTAAGGCAACTCAACGTACTGCAAAAACCCGAATCGACGATCCGGTCCCTTCTGCACATTGGTCCAGCGCGACTCGATAATCGGTTCGGCGGTCAGCGAGCGCCCGCTGCGCAGGCAATCGGCCATCGCCTCGAAACTGTCCAGTGCCAACTGCTTGCCCTGCGCCGGGTCTAGACCGGTCTGTGTGCTTGGCAATGTCGACAGCAGCTCAGCGAATACCTCACGCTCCTCCACCGATTTGGCATCGCTGGCGGTCAGAGTGGTGTAGATCTCGGTCTTGTGCTCCGAGGCCAGGTAATTGACCTCGCGGACCACGTAAGGGATCGGCAGAAGTCGTGCCTTGGCCCGTGCCAGCATGTAGTACGCATGGCCGATTTCCTGCCATTCGAAACTGGTGTTCTCCGGCATGACCGCGTACCAGTCCCGCAACAGCTCGACGCGGTGAACGGCGTAGAACGGCGGAATGTACTGCTGCATGAAATCGAGGACCCGGTCCTGAGCACGCTCGGACGAATAGTCTTCACAGACTTTTTTGTCCCGGCGGTAGTAGCTCACGCTGCTTGCCAGGGTCAGGTACATCAGGCAGTAGCCGTGGCACATGCCATAGTCCGGGTTCGACTCCAGGAACGAGACCGACGCGGCGAGCGCGTCATGCACGATGAAGTCATCGTCGGAGGCGAACACCATGTACGGCGTGGTGACCTGCTGCACGCCGTAGTCAAGCTTGGCGCGCAGGCCCTGGTAGCCGAACTGCGGCACATGCCGGTAGTCGACCGAAGGGTACACGCCTTCGATGCCATCGGTGACGTCAGTCGAAGAGTCCAGCAGCAAAATCCTGCAAGGCAAGGTGCTGTAAAACGTGACTGCCCGGCGCACAAAGGCCGGACGGTTATGGGTGACCAGCACCACCGTCAACAACTCGTTCAGTGGTAATCCGCTTTCAGAACCGTACTTGCCTTGCATTTTCTTCCCCGCAACCGGCGTATCGCCCGATGAACTCGACAATGATGGTGTTGCTTAACGAACCCGACGCAGATAGCCGTCCGGCGCCACGGTGATCAGCAGCTTGTTCTGCAACTGACGATCGATCTCGAAGTCAGCGTTCTCTTCCAGGTATTTCCACACGGCGGTTTTCGGGTTGTCGCCCGGGCCCCAAGGACGATCCGGGAAGAAATCGGCTGGCATGTCTTCGACCACGGTGTCCATGACCACGCAATAGCTGTCCACCGAAACCAGTGGCGCGTACAGGCGCAGCTCTTCCAGCACGTGATCGTGGGTGTGGTTGGAGTCCAGCACCAGAATGACTTTTTTACCTTCGGCGGCAGCGCGTACTTGCTCGGCGATGGCCGCATCAATGCTCGAACCTTCGATCATTTTGATGCGTTTGCTCATCGGGTGGCTTTCGATGGCTTCGCGGTTGTGCGGGCGAATGTCGAGGTCAATACCGAGCACTTCACCGTGGCCTTGCAGTTCCAGCAGCGATGCGTAGTAGATGATCGAACCGCCGTGGGCGATACCGCATTCGATCACCAGGTCGGGTTTGACCTGCCAGATGATTTCCTGCATCGCCATCATGTCTTGCGGCAGCTGGATGATCGGACGGCCCATCCACGAGAAGTGGTAGCTGTACTTGTGCTTGGCCGATTGATTAAAGAAATCCTGAGCCAGACCGGTCAGTTTCTGGTCATCGCCCTGACGCGCGATTTCTGCCTGGCATTCGGCTTCGAAGGCTTCATTGATGGTGGTGTCGGTCATTTTTATAGAATCTCAATAGTCACTGGAACGAAGCGCTGTCGACGGCGTGATAGACGTAGCGTCCACCGGTCATCCGCTTGATTTCTTCGAGGTAATTGGAGTTCATCACAAACAGGTTGGCGCCTTCGGGCAAGGCGTCCATGGCTTCTTGCGGCGAGGACACACGCGCGCCGCTCAGGGGCAGATAGCGGCCCTGTTTGGCCGGGTTGATATCCACCACGCGATCCACCGCCACACCGGCCCGCTGCAGGAACAGCGAATAGATCACGCCCTTGGACGACGCGCCCCAGATCGCCGAACCTTGTTCGGGTGCGGCTTGAATAATCCGCACTGCGTGCTCAAGGCTGCTGGTGAAACCTTCCGGCAGCGCCAGGCTCGGCACCGGTTGTTCCGGCGTCAGGCGCAAGGTCGCCAGGTCCGCAACGATGTACAGGTATTGGCCACCGAACAGGTGACCGGCTTCATGCACGGTGCCGAACATCCGGCGCAGGTCATCGAGGCGAAAATAATTGACGTGCTCGTAGAACAGGTCGAACCAGGCGCGGTGCTCGAGGATCCAGTCGAAGCACGGCACTTCGATGTAGATCTGCCCGCCCTGATTGGCGTCGGCCATCTCGGACAGAAAACTCACCGGGTCCTGAATATGCTCCAGCACATGGCGCAGCACGATGGCATCCGCCGCCAGGCCCAGGCCACGCGTAAACGGCGCCTTGATCACATCGGCGTTGCTGCCTTCGTAGGCCGGGTCGATACCGGTGATGGCGTAACCCAGGTCTTTCAGGCGTTCAAGAAAGTAGCCCTTGCCGCAGCCGACTTCGATCAGTTCCTGACCCTTGAAATGCCGGGCAATAATGCCTTCGACGTCGCTCAGGTGCTTCTGGAACTGGCCGGAATGCGCCTGCTCGTTCTGGTAGTCGACGTCGTAGCTGAGCTTGTCGGCATCAAAAGCCTGGTTGAAGATCAACCCGCTCTTTTCATCCTGCACCAACACCATGTCGGCACACGCCGAAGCCTTGGCCGATGCCGGGTCGGCAAAGGTGCGGTTCTGCAACACCGGCAGGTCGGCAACCCGATACAGCTCATGCCTCATGCTCTGCTCCCAGTAGCTGTTGCAAACGGTCCGTCACGCCCCAGAACGCCATCGGCTCGTGGGTCGGGTATGGGTAATGACCCAGGTTCAAATGGATCGACGCGCCGCGTTCACGCAGCCGCTGCTCGACCAGCGCCCGCACCGACATCGGCTTGCCACTGGCACAATTGATCACGCCGTCGAAGTCGCGTTGTTGCAGGATCGCGGCGAGGTAACCGGCAGCGGTATTGATCGCCAGGTAATCACGCAACTGTTCGCCCGCCGACATGTTGAAGCGCTCGTCGCCAGCGTCGATCGCCCGGTCCAGTGAGGCCAGCAAACTGTTGGGGTTCTGCCCGGCGCCGTGCAGGTAAAACAGCCGCGCCCATTGCAGGGTGAACGGTTGAACGCGCTGTAAATTTTCGAGAAACAGACGCAACGTGTTTTTCGCCAACCCGTAAGGATTGCTCGGCTGCGGTTCGGTCTGCTCGCTGAGCGGTCCGCTCTGCAAGCCGTATTCGAAACAGGTCCCGGTGACCAGCACTTGCGAGACACCCGCCTCGACCGCGTTCTTGATGAACCGGTAATCGGCCATCAGATTGTGTTCGAAGTGAAACAGCGCCTGATAGTTCGGCAACCCCGGCCAGGCCAGATGTGCCAAGGCGTCAATGCCATCGGTCAGCGCAGCGATGTCGAGGTCAACGGCATGAATATCCGCTGCAACAAACTCCACCGCATTGATCCACGGCAGGTTCGCGGCGGTCTCGGCGTTGCGCGCCACGGCCCGGACTTCGCAGCCACAGGCGAGCAAGGCTTCAACCAGATGGCGGCCGACAAACCCGGTGGCACCGGTCACGAGCACTTTCACAGGACGGTCAACTCAGGCACGGCGATCACGAAGCGGCCATCCCATTGACGCACCTGGGCCAATTGTTGACTGACTTCATGCAGCAGGTTCCACGGCAGGACCAGCACGTAATCCGGTTTTTCCTGTTCGATTTGCGCCGGCGAAACAATCGGGATGCGACTGCCCGGCAGGTACTTGCCTTGCTTGTGCGGATTGGCGTCGGCGACCCAGGCCAACAGGTCCGGTTTGACCCCGGCGTAGTTGAGTAACGTGTTGCCCTTGGCGGCAGCGCCGTAACCGACCACGCGTTTGCCATCAGCCTTGGCCTGCAACAGGAAACGCAGCAGTTCGTGTTTGATGCGTTCGGCAGCAGGCGCGAGGGTCGAGTAGTACTCGGCGGTTTTTACGCCGGCGTCGAGCTCGGCCTGCAGTTGCTGTTGAACCGTCGGCTGCACGTCGCGGCGAACGCCATCGGCGCGCTGGACGAAGACCCGCAGCGACCCGCCATGGGTGGTCAGCTGACTGACGTCGAATACTTCCAGACCGTTGCGCTCGCACAGCTTCTGCACGGCAGTCAACGACAGGTAGGAATAGTGCTCGTGGTACAGCGTGTCGAACTGCTGGCCAGCCATCAGCGTCAGCAATTGCGGAAACTCGAACGTCGCCACGCCGGTCGGTTTGAGCAAGGTTGCGAAACCGCCCAGGAAATCGTTGATGTCCGGCACGTGGGCCAACACGTTGTTGGCGGCCATCAGGTCGGCGGCCCAGCCTTCACTGTTCAGCTGCGACGCGGTGTCGCGACCGAAGAACAGTTCACGGATCTCCAGGCCTTTTTCCCGCGCCGCTTGCGCGGTGCTGCGGGTCGGCTCAACGCCCAGGCAAGGAATGCCGCGCTTGGCCACATACTGCAACAGGTAACCGTCGTTCGCGGCGATTTCCACCACGCGGCTGTCGGCGGTCAAGCCGAAACGCTCGACCATCTCGGCCACATAGCGCTCGGCGTGGGCCAGCCAGGTGCTGGAGAACGAACTGAAATAGGCGTACTCGGCGTCGAACAGACTGTCGGCGCGGGTGTAGTCCTCGGTCTGCACCAGCCAACAGTGCTGACACACCACCACTTTCAGCGGCACCCATTGCTCGGCGTGCTCAAGCTGATCGGCGCGCACATAGGCGTTGGACGGCGGCGACGTGCCGAGATCGATCAGCGGCAAGTCCAGAGGAGTCCCGCAACCACGGCAGTTCATACACGTACTCCAGCGAAGTACTGATCGAGCAAGGGATGGCTGGAATCCCTGGCCGACAGATTATTGACAGGCAGCGGCCAGGCGATCGCCAGCCGTGGATCGTTGACACTCAAACCGCCTTCATGCGCAGGCGTGTAGTCCGCGCTGTGCAGGTAAAGCAACTCGGCGTCGTCGGTGAGGGTCTGGAAACCGTGGGCGAACCCGGCCGGGATCAGCAAGCTGCGGCCATCGCCGGCCCGCAGGTGTTCGGCGTGCCAGTGCAGGAACGTCTCGGAGTCGGGGCGCAAGTCCACTGCCACATCCCAGACTTCACCGCGCAGGCAGGTGATCAACTTGGCTTCCGGCGCGCTGGCGTTCTGATAATGCAGACCGCGCACACTGCCGCGTTCACGGGTGCAGGAATGGTTGATCTGACGGATATGAAACGGCTGGCCGAACGCGCTCAGGCTGCCTTCGCAAAACAGCCGCGCGAAATGCCCGCGCTCATCCTCGAAGCGTTTTTGTTGCACGCTGAACAAGCCGGCCAGCGGCAACGGTTCCAACAGAAACTCGCTCACAGCGCGCCTCGGTACAGGTTCAATTGACCCAGGGTAATGGCGCGCATGTCGTCGCCGTTCTGCCAGGCCAGGTGCCAATCCAAGGTGTGGGTCAGGCACTGCTGCAACGACCAGCGCGGCTGCCAGGCCAACAATTGGCGAGCACGGCTGCTGTCCAGACGCAACAGACCCGCTTCATGCAAATCACTCGGTTCGATACGCAAGCCACGCGCTTGCGGCCAGCGGTTGGCAAGCAACTTGACCACTTCGCCAACGCTGCACATGTCCGCTTCGCTCGGGCCGAAGTTCCACGCGCCGGCAAACTCCGGGCCGTGCTCGTAGAGGCCGGCGGCCAGTTGCAGGTAACCGGCCAGCGGTTCCAGCGCGTGCTGCCATGGGCGCACGGCGTGGGGGTAGCGCAGGGTCACGGGTTCGTCGGCGGACCACGCCTTCAAGACGTCGGGAATCAAACGCTCCGGAGCAAAATCACCACCGCCCAGCACGTTGCCGGCGCGCGCCGTGGCCAGGGCCAGGCCATGCTCGGCATATTTTTCGGCCGGGAAGAATGACGCCGCATAAGACTGCGCCAGCAACTCGCAACAGGCCTTGCTGCTGCTGTAAGGATCATGTCCACCGAGGGCTTCGTTTTCACGGTAGGGCCACACCCATTCCTGATTGGCATAGACCTTGTCGGTGGTCACCAGCACACACGCGCGAACGCCGCCGACCTGACGGATCGCTTCGAGCAGATTGAGCGTGCCCATGACATTGCTGGAGTAAGTCCCCAGCGGATCGCGATAAGCTTCGCGCACCAGCGGTTGGGCCGCCAGGTGCAGGACGATTTCCGGTTGGGTTTCAGCGATCAATTCCAGCAAGGCGCCCAGGTCACGCAGGTCTCCGCGCTGATCGTTGATGCCTTCGTGAACACGCGCCAGTTCGAACAGGCTCGGCTCGGTGGACGGATCAAGGGAAAACCCGCTGACCTCGGCACCGAGGCTTTGCAGCCACAACGTCAGCCAACTGCCTTTGAAACCGGTGTGGCCGGTCAGCAGAACCCGCTTGCCGCGCCAGAACTCCGGGCTCAGTCCCATTGTTTCCATGGGGCCTCCCCACTCAGCCACAGGTGCTCAAGGTGGTTTTTGTCGCGCAGGGTGTCCATCGGATGCCAGAAGCCATCGTGCTGGAACGCTTGCAGTTGCTGTTCGTTGGCCAACGCGGCCAGCGGCTCGGCCTCCCAGGAGGTTTGATCGTCGGCGATGTACGGCAGCACTTTTGGCGAGAGTACAAAGAAACCGCCATTGATCCAGCCGCCGTCACCACGGGGCTTTTCAATGAACCCTTTGACGCTGTCGCCATCGCGTTCCAGGGCGCCGTAACGGCCCGGCGGCTGCACGGCCGTCACGGTCGCGAGCTTGCCGTGCGTCAGGTGGAAATCCACCAGGGCGCCGATGTTGAGGTCCGAGACGCCGTCGCCATAGGTGAAGCAGAACGCCTGTTCGCCTTCAACGTAACGGGCGGCACGACGCAGGCGGCCACCGGTCATGGTGTCTTCGCCGGTGTCGATCAGGGTCACGCGCCACGGCTCGCTGTAGTTCTGGTGGACGTCCATACGGTTGTTGGACATGTCGAACGTGACGTCAGAGGTGTGCAGGAAGTAGTTGGCGAAGAAATCCTTGATCGCATAGCCCTTGTAGCCGAGGCAAATCACGAAGTCGTGAATTCCGTGAGCGGAATATTGCTTCATGATGTGCCAGAGAATTGGCTTGCCACCGATCTCGATCATTGGCTTGGGCTTGAGGTGCGACTCTTCGCTGATACGCGTGCCCAGACCACCCGCCAGAATAACTGCCTTCATCTTTTCCCCTCTTGTTCGTCACAGGGCTTGCCCAAGCCTGACAAGGCTTTGCGGCCATCTGGATAAATCGCATGAGGCGGCACCCATCAGCTTCTGGCTGCGTCGCACATGCTAGATTTATGGCGATTTTCAGGGGACTTGCAGGAAACGCGCCAGCTAACACTGACACCAGGAACGGGAACGGGAACGGGTGTAGGAGCTGCCGCAGGCTGCGATCTTTTGATTGTGCTATTGAAAAGATCGCAGCCTGCGGCAGCTCCTACGAAGGCAAGGGGTGGGTCAATCGGCCAGCCAGCCATTTTCCCAGTACCGCACGTTATCGCCGCGCAGCATGAAATCGCGCAGTACCGCCTCGCGCAGTTCATCGCCCATGCGGTAGCTCGCCTCCGGGTCCGCCAGGTGCATGCGGATGGCTTGCAGCCACTCATCGGTGGAGTTGCTGACCACACGCGTGCAAGGCAGGTAACCGCGGTATGCCTCGGTATCGGTGCAGACCACCGGGTAGCCGCACGCGCCATACTCCAGCAGGCGCAAGTTGCTCTTGCAGTCGTTGAAGATATGGAACTCCAGCGGTGCCAGCGCCAGGTCCAGGTTCAGACTGGCCAGCTTCGCCGGGTAGACGCTCAGGTCGATCACCCCATGGAACTCATGCATGTAGGGCTTCAACTCTTCGGGACACATGCCGAAGAACACCCAATCGACCTCGTTGGCCAGTTCGCGAACCACGTCAGCAATGATCGCCAGGTCACCGGAGTGGCTGGTGCCGCCACCCCAGCCAACCCGTGGTTTTTTCGACGTGCGACGCTGGCTGCGCAGATCACTCCACAGATGAGTGGCGAGCATGTTCGGCACGACCCGAATATCGTGGTGCATGGACGACAACGCATCGGCCAGCGACTGGGTCGAAACCACCACGCGATCGCACAGGCCGATGCCGCGACGGACCAGTCGCTCCATCTCGACGTTGTCCGGCATATTGCGAATGTGCGCGTTCTTCTTCGGCGCCTTGATGACATAGTCATCCAGCTCGAAAATCAGACGGGCATTGGTGTAGGGCTTGAAGGCGGCGATCTCGTTGATCGGTCCTTCGCTGTAGCGCCCCTGCAAAATGATCACGTCAGGTGACTCGCGCTCGATCTCGAAAATCGACGGCAAATCGTAGTAGACCCGTCCGGTTGCCCGGCCAGCCTTCTCCAGCTCGATCAGCGGCTGGATCGCCCGATAGTGCCCGACCGCCGAGGAGTTGACCGGCAGCGCCATGACCTTCGGCAACTGGCGAACGGAGAACGGGCTCCACCCTGTACGCAAGCCCGGCTCTAAACTGTAGCTGGAGCCGCCCCACGTATTGAGCATCAAGTTGGGATTGTAGGCCGGGTCGCGAGCGACAATGGGCAGCCAACGGCGGTAGAACGTGTCCTGTTCTTGACTGCGCAGCGCAATCTCGGCCGCGTCAGCCACGGCCGCAGGGGCTGTGCCAAGGGCCAGTTGGGCATACGGCGTCCAGACCACCAGGTATCCGTTTTGGCGAATCCGCAAACACAGATCCACCTCGTTAAGGGTCAAGGCAAAGTCCTGCGCCTGAAAACCACCCACGCTTTCGAACAGCGATCTTCGCACCATCAGGCAATCGGCACCGACCGCGCTCAGGTCCTGCACCACCTGCATACGGTGCATGTAACCGGCCGCATTAAGGGGGTCGCCGAAAAACGGTGAGGTTGCCGGCCCTTGCAGCCCGAGAATCAGACCGGCATGCAGAACCCGGCCATCGGAGTTGAACAGCTTGGCCCCCACGACCCCGACTTCCGGGCGCTGGGCATGATTGAGCAGCTCATCCAGCCAGTCCTCACGAGTGACTACCGCATACGGATCGAGCATCAGCAAATACTCGCCACGGGCCTGCTGCGCGGCGAAATTGCGCGTTGCCGCGACATTACCTTGCGGCGCAAACGCCTTCACCCGCAATCGGTCACTGCCCATCTGAGCCATGGCGCTCAACCACTCAAGCATCGGCGGCGACTCACTGCCATTGTCGATCAACAGCAACTCGTACTCGCTGTATGCCGTTTTCTCCAGGAGCGTTTCGACACAACGCTGCACAGCAGCCAACTGGTCTTTGCAGACAATGATGATCGACACCAGCGGCCGGCCCGCATGCCGGTAATCGACACGATTGAGCAAGGTAAAACTGCCCTGGCGTATATCATGGGCAACGCCCAATCGTTGCAGATGCGCCTCCAGCACCTGCGGGTTGAATTCAATGACTTGCGGCAGTGCCAGCCATTGCGCCAGCCCGAGCGTCGACTCCAGCATCACCTCGGCAATATGCTCGACGACCTTGATGCCGTCCTTCTCGACCATGCGCCACAGCACATCGTGAGGCGCCAGTTCGCCGTAATTCGAATTGAAGCCACCCAGCGCCAGGAACTGCTCGCGCTGAAATGCCAGGGCGCGCCCGACGTAGGGATAACTGCGCATCAGGTCCAGGTTGAAGTCTGGCTTCAGGATCGGGTCCACCGACTCACCGTCACGCAAACTGCCTTCATCGCTATAAACACACAACGCCTCTGGCGACGCGCTGATCTTCTCGGCCAGCAGCAACAAGGCCGGCTCGACCAGACGATCACCGGCGCGCAACACATAAAACCAGTCGACGCCGTCGAGCTGTGGCAGCAAGCCGTTGAGCTGTTCATAGCCGTCATCCTGCAACGGCAGGTTGAATACTTTGCCGTCGAGTTGCGCTTCGGTGCAGGCGCTGGACAACACCAGGATCAGATCCGATGCATAGAGCTGCCCGGCAAGGCTGTCGAGGGTGAGATCCAGACTGGCGCGACGCCCCAGATCATCAATAATGATCGGCAGAATTTTGGGTTGCCGCGACCAGCCAGCCAACGTGTCCGGCAGAAGACTGCGCTGGGTTTCGCTGAGCGTGCGACACGCCAGCCATTGCGCGTAAACCTCGGAAAAACTCTCGCTGGCGATACCGACACGATATCCCTGGTTGGCCTGGCGGGCACCCAGAGTCCGGCTCAGGGGCAGTTCGTCCCAGACGCGGGGTGCCTCGTCGCTGCGGCTCAAGGGCAGGTAACGCACCCAACCGGCCGCCGGTGCGCCTTCGCCACCGCGAACCTTGAGCATTTGCACCAGCCACTGTCTTTCCTGTTCCGCCGCATCTTTCATCGACTGCTGACGGCTCAAACGCTCCGGATACAGGCGCTCGATACTCAATACATAATTGAGCAGCGCCAGGTTACCCCGACGCAGCAGGCAGATGTACAGGGCCAGATCGAGTGACGCAACAAAACAATGGCCGGGCTGAGTCAACGCGGGCATTAGTTCCTGTAGATCCTTGCGGCGGAACAGCGCACCACTCAAACCACCGAGGAAGTTGACCGGAAAGCTCTCGAAAATCGCCAGCAGGTCATCGCCCTTGAAGATTCCGCAAACAGGCGACAGCGTGCTGTTCTCCAGACGAGACGGCAACGGATGATCGTCAGCATCCCAGAAGGTCCGCTGGGCCAGCACCAGATTGATGTCCTCCTGCTGGTCCAGCACTTGTGCCTGGCGCTCGATACAGGCCGGCGACAACTGATCGTCATCACACAGAAATTTGATGTACTCGCCTTTGGCTTCGTCCAGGCACGCCAGCAGATTGCCAACAAAACCCAATGTCCCAGGGTTTCGTACGTAACGCACTCGCTGCGCGGCATCGCCCGTCAGCGACTCGACAACCTGACGAATTTCATCGCCACGACTGTCGTCGCACACGATGATTTCAAGGTTGGCGTACTGCTGGATAAGGGCGGTGTGCAGGGTCCCGGCAAAAAAGCGCGGATTGAAGGCGGGGATGACAAGGCTGACAAGCGAAACTGGATTCACGGCGGAGCTCTCAAGTGGTGGCCGCCCACCCGGCCGGATGAGCGCCTCAAACCGCTGAAAAAAGACGATGGGGATTCGGCGGTTTACGGCCGTGCGCTGACGCGCAAGGCCCCGTTAGATTTTGTTGAACAGACCCAGTTGAGTGATTTTGCTGAACGCCAGTTGCGAAGCCTGCAACATCGTCTGCTGCAAGGTCAGACGTGTCATCACCTCTGCCGGATCGGAATCGCGAATCGACGCCTGGGTCTGGGTGTTGGCCAGCGACAGGCCCTGGTTGGTATCGTTTTGGGTATCGAGGGCAGACCCACGCGCACCCACCGAACTCAGGGCACTGGATAACTGGTCAGTACCACTTGCCAGGTTGGCGATGCCCGAGCCCACTGCCGCTTGCAGCTTTTGCATCGCGATCGCATTGCCATTGGTTGGCGTGCTCAGTGCGGTTTTCAATTGGCTCACGGTATCCAGAATGCTCTGGGTTTCATGTGAGTCGACGGCAACGTTGAACTGATCGCCGGCACTCGGACCTGGCGTCGGCGCGGGACCGCTCGCCACGGTGAAGGTCACACCGGACGCGGTGCCAACGCCAGCCACTACCGTGCCACTGGACACAGGCTTGCTGTCGGCGGTCAGAGGCGCCGCATACAGATCAAAGTTAGTGGCATCCTTGAACTTGACGATGGCCGAACTGCTCGGAAAACTGGCGTGATAATCGGTAGCGTTGGTGATACTGCTGCCCGTTATTTGTGCCGAGCTCGGATTGCCAGGGCTGCGGGTCGTGGTGAACGTATCAGGCTTGGATTCCAGCGTAAAAACGTTAGGCAGCGTGGCCGCCGGACTGTCCGCAGCGCTCAGATTGATGTTAAGACTCAGCTCTACGCCGCGAAAACTGACGGCTTGGCCAGCCGTGGTGGTCGGATCGAACGTTCCGCCCTGACTGGCTTCTGCCGTTACGTCGTTACCGGCCGAGTCAGTGATTTTCAGCTGGGTACCACTGGCGAACGCCACCGTGTAAGGCTCGCCGCTGCGGAACTTGCTGTTGTAGGTGATGTTCGACGAAACCTGGCCATTGGAAAGCGTTACCTTCCCGTTATCCGGCGACGGAGCCGTCATGGTGACCTGACTGCGACTGGTGTTGACTGCCTGCTCGAACGCTTCCCAACCGGTGCTGTTAGTGGCCATCGACATGGTGTCGCCAACGGCAAGATTCAGCGTCGTCTGATCGCCGTTGTAGCTGTAGGTGCCGTCGCTGTTACGCGAGAACGGAGCGGTATCACCCTTGGAGCCGGCGAAAATGTACTTGCCGTTTTCATCCTTGGTATTCATCAGGCTCAGCAGCTGATCTTCAATCTGGCCGAGTTCGGACGCATTCGCCTGACGGTCAGCGTCGCTGTAACCGGTGTTACCGACACCGATTGCCAGCTCCTTGGCGCGCTGCAAGACGCTGGTGATGCTGGTCATGACCGACTCGGTCTGACCCAGCGTCGCCTTGATCGTGTTGGAATTGGCCGCGTACTGATCAAGCATCGAAGCCTGCTGACCCAATTGCAGCAGACGCGAAGCCCCTACCGGATCATCGGCGGCGGTGTTGACGCGAACCAGACTGCTCGCCTCTTCGCTGGTCTTGACGGCGTTGGCGAAGTTCTTCTGATAGTTCGCCGCAGTGGACTCGTAAAACTGGCCGGTGGAAATGCGCATGGGCTACGACTCCTTAGAGACTGTTGATCAGTGTGCTGAAAATTTCCTGCGCAGCCTTGATGATCTGCGAAGAGGCGGTGTAGTACTGCTGATATTTGACCAGGTTGCCGGTTTCCTCATCGAGGTCAACGCCCGACACCGAGTCGCGCGCACTCTTGGCGTTCGCCAGGATGGCGGTGGTCGCGGCACTGTCGAGGTTGCCTTGCGCAGCTTTGGAGCCCACGCCCTCGACCAGTTTGCCGTAGGCGTCGGCCAGGGAAATGCCGTTGCTGGCCGAGCCGGTGTCGACGGTTTGTGCCGTCTGCAAACCTGCCAGAACGGTACCGTTGCGGTTGTCCAACGTGCCCGGCTGGCTAAGCGTGACGTTGATCCCGGTGCCTTTGCCAGGCGAACCTGCCACAGTCATGTCAAAGCTGACGGTGCGTTGAACAACGGGCGGACCCGGATCATTGATCGGCGCCCCGGTGGAATCCTTGAGCGGAACACTCAGGCTCAGGGTGTTGTTTTCACCAGGCTTGATCGTGCCGTTGCTGATCTCGGCACCATTGGCGTCGAGCAACTGGTAAGTCTGGCTGGTGCCGTCGGTCGACGTGTCACCGAACACCACTTTGACCGGCATGGAATTCTTGATGCCGTTCTGGATAGCGGTCGTCGTTGCGGTGTCGTAGATGTCGAACTGCGTCGTCATGGTCGGCTGACCACTGGACGGAATCGTCAACGAACCGGTGGCACCTGGCGCAATCGCCGCCCCCAATGGCGCCGCGATCGCCAGGCGCTTGGAGTCGGTCATCTCGGTCTTGATGCTGCCCGATGCATTGCGAGTCGGGGTGATCTTGAACGTATCGCCAGTGGCACCGCCGCCAGTGAACTTCAACGAGAAGCCGTCGATGACCGGCGGTGTCGTGGCCAGCGTACTGAAGCTGCCCATTGAAGTATTGTCGGGCAAGCGCTGCACGGTGTAGTCAGTGGGCCCGGTGAACGTCACCTTGTAATCGTTGATGGTCAGCTTGCCGGAGTCCGCGATGTTCACATCGAAGTTGCCGCCGCCGGTGTTGCCGCCGGACGCGATACTGCGCTGAGCGACCTGGGCCGCGCTATTGATGCTGCTGAACAGGTTCGAACCAAAATCACCGTTCTTGTCGATGCCCTGGGACTGGATGCTGTTCATCTGATCGGTGACGACCAGGGCCACACGACCCAGTTCGTTCATGGCCGGATCCAGCACGGTGCTGCGATAACGCAGCAGGCCACCGATTTCGCCGCCGGTCATGATCGAGGTGATATCGATAGTGCTTGAACCACGATTGAGTTGCAGCGATAAACGTCCCGGATCGTCTGTGCCCGGGACCGCTTCAAGCTTGTTCACCGTATTGCCCATCACCAACGGCTGACCGCTGCCCAGATAGATGTCGATGTTGCCATCGCGTTCAACCGTTTGGGCGCCGGTGAGGCTAGAGAGCTGGCGAATCGTTTCGTTGCGGGAGTCGAGCAGATCGTTCGGCGAGCCGCCGGAACTGGAGACTTCAGAAATTTTCTGGTTCAACTGCGCCACGGTAGCGGCCAGTTTGTTGACCTGATCGGCCATGCTCGTCAGGTTGCCGTTGATGTTGGTGTTCTGCGAATTCAACTGCGTGGAGATCGAGTTGAAGCGGCTGCTCAAGGCCTGGGCATCGCTGAGCAGCAACTGGCGAGAGGCGTCGTCGCCCGGCTTGGCGTTGACGTTCTGGACCGAGGCGAAAAACTTGACCAGTGCGCCGTTCATGCCGGTGCCGCTGTCCGAAAGCAAGGAATCGAGTGGGGTGACCTGGCCCTGATACGCCGCCGCATCGCTATTGAGCGACGTGGTGGTCTGCAATTGTGCATCGAGGTAGCTGTTGTACACCCGACGAACATCGGCCAGGGTCGTGCCGGTGCCGATGTAGACATTGCCGAACTGCTGCGAAGCCTTGGTGCCCTGCACGGTCTGCTGACGCGAATAACCAGCGGTATCGACGTTGGCGATGTTGTTACCCGTAGTCATCAACGACGATTGGCTGGATGACAGCCCCGACATCCCGATATTGAGCAAACTCATGGTTCAGACCTTATACCTTGTGCCTATAAAGGCGTGGTGGAAACGCCCGCCGCAGCGTAGTTCTGGTAACTCGTCATCTGCTTGGCTATCTGCGAAATCTTGCTTGCGTAGTCCGGGTCGGTTGCGTAACCGGCCTTTTGCAACTCGCGCACAAACTGTTCTGGGTTATCGGCCGACTTCACAACATCTTGATAGCGATTGTTGGTTTGCAGCAACGTCACAAGGTCATGGAAGCTGTCCTTGTACGAGTCATAGGAACGGAACTCAGCCGTCTCCTTGACCATCTCGCCATTCCTGAATTCGCTGGTAATCGCCCGCGCCGAATCGCCCTTCCAACTGCTGCCGGCCTTGATGCCGAACAGGTTGTGACTGCTACTGCCATCCTGGGCACGCATGACCGATTTACCCCAACCGGTTTCCAGGGCGGCCTGAGCCACCAGGTAACGCGGATCGACACCGATACGATCGGCGGCTTCTTTGGCCATTGGCAGCATGGTGTTGACGAATTCGTCGGCGGAGCTGAAGGCTTTCTTCGCCGGCGCCAGGGGAATTTGCGCCATGGCACGGCCGTAAACCTGAAGGCGACCGCTGGATGGCGCATCCACTTTGGTCAGCCAATCGCCGTTGTACAGAGGCCCCGAACCGGTGGTCGTGGCGCGCTCTGCCAATTGAGTTTTGTTGACTGTCGCAGGGGCGGTCGCGGCGGACGGCACCAGGCCCGCGAGCAACCGGTCGGCCAGTTTCGGCGGCAACGCCAGACGCCGCTGATTGATCAGCGCCATGTCATTGCGATGTGCACCCTCACCCGCCGCTTGCGGGGTACGGACCGAGCGCGACGCCCACAACGGACGCTCGCCATTAAGGCGCGACAATGGCCCGCCGGTGGCGGTCGTACCGGCGGCAATCGGCGTTTCCACGGCGGCTTTCGCAGCCGCTTGTTTGGCCGCCGACGCGGCCGCCGCTTCGCCGGAAGCCAGTGGCTTGTTCTTCGACATCTGGCGCATTAGCACGTCCGCCAGGCCGATACCACCGCCCTCACGGGACATGGAAACGGCCAACTGCTGGTCGTACATTTCCTGGTATTGCTTGGCGGCCGGCGTGTTGAGCGGATTGTCCTGACCCAGCGCCTCGGTGGCCGAGCGCATGGACTTGAGCATTTCACCGAGGAACAGCGACTCGAATTCCTGCGCCACCTTGCGCATGTTGCCGTCACTGTCCTTGTCGCCGACCTTGAGCTGGTTCAGACGATTAAGGTCCGAATAGGAACCCGAGTCGCTACTACTGACCACACCGCTCTTGCGCATGTCCATGGTCGCCGTCCTCAGATCACAATCAGGTCGGCTTGCAATGCGCCGGCCTGTTTCAGCGCTTCGAGGATGGCCATCAAGTCACCCGGTGCCGCGCCGACCTGGTTCACCGCACGCACGATTTCGTCGAGGGTGGTCCCGGGGCCGAACTTGAACATCGGCTTGGCTTCTTGCTGAGCGTTGACTCGCGAGCGCGGCACGACCGCCGTCTGACCATTGGACAGAGGGCCGGGCTGGCTGACGATCGGGTCTTCGGTGATCGTTACGGTCAGGCTGCCGTGGGTCACGGCGGCCGGGGAAACCTTGACGTTCTGGCCAATCACGATGGTGCCGGTGCGGGAGTTGATGATGACTTTCGCCACCGCCTGACCCGGATCGACTTCGAGGTTCTCCAGGATCGACAGGTAGTCGACCCGCTGGCTTGGATCAAGCGGCGCGCTGACGCGAATCGAACCGCCGTCGATGGCCTGGGCAACGCCAGGGCCGAGCATGTCGTTGATCTTGTCGACGATACGCTTGGCGGTGGTGAAGTCCGAACGGTTGAGGTTCAGGGTCAGGCTGTTGCCCTGGTTGAAACCACTCGGCACCGCACGCTCCACCGATGCACCGCCCGGGATGCGACCGGCCGACGGAACGTTGACGGTGATCTTCGAACCGTCGCGACCTTCAGCATCAAAACCGCCAACCACCAGGTTGCCCTGGGCGACCGCATAGACGTTGCCGTCGATACCTTTGAGCGGTGTCAGCAACAAGGTGCCGCCGCGCAGGCTCTTGGAGTTACCGATGGACGATACGGTGATGTCGATCTGCTGACCCGGTTTGGCGAACGCCGGCAAGTCGGCACTGATCGACACCGCCGCGACGTTCTTCAACTGCACGTTGCCCGAACCCGGCGGCACCTTGATGCCGAACTGCGAGAGCATGTTGTTGAAGGTTTGCAGGGTGAAGGGGGTCTGCGTCGTCTGGTCACCGGTGCCGTTAAGCCCGACCACCAGGCCATAACCGATCAATTGGTTGGACCGCACGCCGGAAATACTGGCGATGTCCTTCAGCCGCTCGGCTTGAACGTTGAAGGCCGCGGACAACAAAAGCGCGGCCACCATGAGGCTTCTGAAATTCAACGTAGCCACCTAGAAAGGGAACAGCGGGCTGAGGAAGAAACGGTCGAACCAGCCTGGCTGACTCGCATCGGCAAACGATCCGGTGCCCGAATAGGTGATGCGTGCATCGGCAATGCGCGTCGACGAAACCGTGTTATCGGTGGCGATGTCGTCGGCCCGAACCAGGCCGGCAATCCGCACCAGTTCGTCACCGGTGTTGAGCGTCATCCACTTCTCGCCGCGCACGGCAATGATGCCGTTGGGCAACACGTCGGCGACGGTCACGGTGATCGAGCCGACGAGGCTGTTGCCCTGTCCGGCCTTGCTGTCGCCCTTGGTCGCGCGGTCGCCGCTGTAGGCGGCATCCAGACTCAGGTCACCGCTGCCGAACGGGTTATTCGTGTTGGGCGTACTGCCGAACAACGAGGTCAGGCCAATGCTGGTCTTGCTGGTCTTGCCGATCTGGGAGTTGGCATTCTTGCTGGCCTGGGTCTTCTCGTTCAGGGTGATGGTAATGATGTCACCGACCCGGAACGCCTTGCGGTCGCCATACAGGTTTTGTTCAAAACCGGCCTGGTAGATCGAACCATTGTTCGCGGCAGCCGGCAACGGCGTACGCGGCAATACCGGGGCGTAGTAAGGGTCATTGGGCTTCGGCGTCGAAGGGACGCAGCCCGCGAGCACGGTGATCCCACTCAGTGCCAGAACAGATACAAAGCGATTCATGACCCTACCTCACGGTGTTGCAGGCAGCCTCATGGCCGCCTCATAGACTTGATTACAGATTCTGCGTTACGAACGAGAGCATCTGGTCGGCGGTGGAGATCACCTTGGAGTTCATCTCGTAAGCGCGCTGAGTGGTGATCATGTTGACCATCTCCTCAACGGTGCTGACGTTCGAGGTTTCCAGGGTGTTCTGCAGCGTGGTACCGAAACCGGCGAGGCCTGGCGTACCGACTTGCGGCGCGCCGCTGGCTGCGGTTTCCAGGAACAGGTTGTTGCCCACCGCTTGCAGGCCGGCCGGGTTGATGAAGTCGGCGGTTTGCAAGTTGCCGATCACCTGCGATGCCGGGTTGCCGGCAACGGTAATGGACACGGTGCCATCGCGACCGACCGTAAAGGTCTGGGCATCGTTGGGGATGACAATGGCCGGTTCCAGGGCGAAGCCGCTGGCGTTCACGATCTGGCCGGTGGAGTCCAGGTGAAACGTACCGTCACGGGTGTACGCCGTGGTGCCGTCCGGCTGCAGAATCTGGAAGAAACCGCGACCGTCTACTGCCAGGTCGAGCGGCTGTTCAGTGGTTTGCAGGCTACCGGCGGTGAAATTCTTCTGGGTGCCGACAATGCGCACACCGGTACCCAGTTGCAGACCCGACGGCAGTTCACTGTCCTGGGTCGATTGGGCGCCGGGCTGGCGTTTGATCTGGTAGAGCAAGTCCTGGAACTCGGCACGGTCACGTTTGAAACCCGTGGTCGACACGTTCGCCAGGTTGTTGGAAATGGTCGTCAGGTTGGTGTCCTGGGCGGACAGACCTGTTTTGGCAACCCATAGAGCCGGAAGCATTCGATTCTCCTCGTGCGCCTGTTTTACGGCGCGACGTTCTGATAATTAGCTGATCTGCAAGACCCGAGCCATGGCCTGGTCATCGTCTTTGGCGGTGTTCATCATCTTGATGTGCAGTTCAAATTGCTTCGACAAGGCCAGCACCGAGGTCATTTCTTCCACGGCATTGACGTTGCTCGACTCGAGGAAACCGGAGATCAGTTTGACGCCGGAATCGGCTTGCGCCGGCTTGCCGTCCTTGGTGTGGATCGAGCCGTCCAGCCCCTTGGTCATGTTCTTGAAGTCTGGGTTGACCAGTTTGATACGGTCGACTTCGGCCATTACGCGAGGGCCTTCGCCCATCGCCCGAATGCTGACGGTGCCGTCCTCGCCCACTTCGATTTGCTGTTCGGGCGGCACGGCAATTGGCCCGCCATTGCCGATCACCGGCATTCCGTTGCCGGCACGCAGCACGCCCAGGGCGTCAACGTTAAGGCTGCCGGTGCGCACGTAGCTTTCGCCGCCGTCGGGGTTCTGCACCGCCATCCAGCCACTGCCTTGCACGGCGACATCGAGGTCGCGACCGGTTTGCACCAATGCACCCGGGGAGAAGTCGGTGGCTGGACGTTCGGACATGGCATACGCACGCGCCGGAAAGCTGTCACCGAACACCGGCATCGAACGTGCCTGCTCCAGGTCTTTCTGGAAGCCGTTCGTGGAGATGTTCGCGAGGTTGTTGGCATGTGCCTTCTGCGCCAGTGCATTCTGGCTGGCGCCGGTCATTGCCACATAAAGGTACTTGTCCACACTCTTTCCTCTGCATGCCGGACGTTTGCCGCCCACCGCTGTACTGCTGAGCCATAAGCAATTTGCAGACCAACTTTTTTCTGGCGGCGCGGGGCCCGGCAAACAAAGGACTTGCCGCGTTCAGGAGGGAATTGAGGATTGTGTCAAAGACGAAAAACCGGCGGTGTTATGCCGCTTGGTGGCAACAGATCAAAGATCGTCCGAACGCGGCCCGAACCTTCGGCAGCTCCTACAGGTGTACGCATTCCCCTGTAGGAGCTGCCGCAGGCTGCGATCTTTTGATCTTCAGCTGTTATCTTTTCCGACTTCATATTCACGCAACTTGTTGGCAATGGTGGTATGCGAAACCCCCAATCGCTTACCCAATTGGCGACTGCTGGGGTGCTCCGAATACAAACGCTCCAGCACAGCCTTCTCGAATCGCCCGACGATCGCATCCAGCCCGCCCTCGAGCGAAAAATCGCCAAGGGGCTGACGCACGCCGTAGTCCGGCAAGCGAATATGCTCCGCCTTGACGGTCCCGCCGTCGCACAGGGAAACCGCCTGGAACAGCACGTTCTCCAGCTGCCGCACATTGCCCGGCCAATGGTAGTGACTGAGCCGCTCCATCGCCGCCGGCGCCAGCTTCGGCAGTGGACAACCGATCTGCCGACTGGCCTGGTCGAGGAAGTGCTCCACCAGCGGCGTCAAACCATCGAGGCATTCACGCAACGGCGGAATGTGCAACGACAGCACGTTCAAGCGGTGATACAAATCCTGGCGAAACTCCCCGCGCGCGCACAATTCGGAAAGATCGACCTGCGTCGCGCAGATCACTCGCACATCGAGATAGACCTCTTCATCACTGCCCACGCGACGGAAGCATCCGTCCTGCAGGAAGCGCAGCAATTTCACCTGCAAGCGCGGGCTCATTTCCCCAACACCATCGAGAAACAGCGTACCGCCGGCCGTCAGCTCCAGCAGCCCGAGCTTGCCCTCGGCCCGCGCCCCTTCGAAGGCACCGGGGCCGTAGCCAAACAACTCGGTCTCGGCCATGGATTCCGGCAGGCCGGCGCAATTCAGCGCCATCAATGGCGACTGCCCGCGCGGACTTGCCAGGTGGCAGGCTCGCGCCAGCAACTCTTTGCCGGTGCCGGTTTCACCTTCTATCAATAGCGGCGCATCCAGCGGCGCCATGCGTCGAGCTTCGCGCACCACGGCGGCCATCACTTTCGAGCTTTGAAAGATGCTGTCGAACCCACGCAGTTCCTGCTTGCGCACGTTATAGATGCGCTCCCCCACCCGGTCAGCGCGGTGCAGCGTGAGGACCGCGCCGGCCATGGCTTCGCTGTCATCATGCTCCGACTGCAGCGGTGCGATATCGGCGAGAAACACGTCACCCTTGACCTTGACCCGCAGCCCGTTGATCCGCGATTTATTGGCGCGCACCAACTCCGGCAGGTCGAAATCCTCGGCGTACCGCGACAGCGGAATTCCCGGCACCTCGTCCACTCGCACGCCGAGCAACTGCGCCGCCGCGCGGTTAGCCGCGACGATGGAACCGCCCATGTCAATCGATAGCACCGGGAACTCCAAGGCGCCGAGCAGGGCATTGAGCTCCATGTGCCGACGTTCACTGGGCATAAGCCCTACACGCTTGACGCCAAAAACGCCCGCAATGGCTTCGAACTTCGGACGCAGCGCCTGGAACTGAATGTTGATCAGGTTCGGGCAGTGCAGGTAAATCGCGTTGCCATGCTCGCCCCCCACTTCGCCGCGAGCAACGTTGACCCCGTACTCCACCAGCAAGTTGAGAATGTCACGCAGGATGCCAATGCGGTTCTGGCAGTGGACTTTGATACGCATATAAAAGGCCCGAAAAAACGGTGAGTAAGGTTAATGCCAGACACAAAACCTGTGGGAGCGGGCTTGCTCGCGAAAGCGATCTGTCTGATACATCAATGTCGGATATGCCGACGCTTTCGCGAGCAAGCCCGCTCCCACACGGGAATTGCAGCGCCCTCGAAAGTATATTTTTGCCAAGCAGCTCAGTTAGTCGTCAAGATTATGTGACATGGATGAGCCTTTTCAAACCCGGAAACCCCAATACCTGCGCGTCAACCGACAAACGTAACGAAATCTTTACGAAAACCGAGGATTTTTCCTACGATCAATGAGGAACACCTGCTGCAACCTCGCCACGCTTGAGGTATTTCTAAGTCCATAGCAGGACATAACAAGAACGAAATCCCCTAGCAGGAGACCAGCATGAAGCAGACGCAATACGTGGCTCGCGAGCCCGATGCGCAAGGTTTTATCGACTACCCCGCCGAAGAACACGCGGTGTGGAACACGCTGATCACTCGCCAACTGAAAGTGATCGAAGGGCGTGCGTGCCAGGAATACCTGGACGGTATCGAAAAACTCGGTCTGCCCCACGACCGCATTCCGCAACTCGGTGAAATCAACAAAGTCCTTGGTGAAACCACCGGCTGGCAAGTTGCCCGAGTCCCGGCACTGATTCCTTTCCAGACCTTTTTTGAATTGCTCGCCAATAAGCAGTTTCCCGTGGCGACGTTTATTCGTACCCGCGAAGAGCTGGACTACCTGCAAGAGCCGGACATTTTCCACGAGATCTTTGGCCACTGCCCGCTGCTGACCAATCCCTGGTTTGCCGAATTCACCCACACCTACGGCAAACTTGGCCTACAGGCTTCCAAGGAAGAACGCGTGTATCTGGCGCGTCTGTACTGGATGACCATCGAATTCGGCCTGGTGGATACCCCGCAAGGTCAGCGCATTTACGGTGGCGGTATCTTGTCCTCACCGAAAGAAACTGTTTATTGCCTGTCGGACGAACCGGAACACCAGGCCTTCGACCCGCTGGAATGCATGCGTACGCCTTACCGCATCGACATCCTGCAACCGCTGTACTTTGTCCTGCCGAACCTGAAGCGCCTGTTCGACCTGGCACACGAAGACATCATGGGCATGGTCAAGCAAGGTATGCAGCTGGGCTTGCATGCACCAAAATTTCCGCCAAAACCAAAAGCTGCGTGATCCGCAGCTTTTAGAATCAAGTGAGCCTGTCAGGAACCGACGCTTTGGTTTAGCGTGGTGACACTGACGGCCGATTTCCAATAATTCGATTTCAGGAACCCATCATGTCCACATTGAACCAAGCCCACTGCGAAGCCTGCCAGGCCGGCGCCCCTCAAGTCAGCGACGAAGAGCTGCCGGTCCTGATCAAGCAGATCCCTGACTGGAACATCGAAGTTCGCGATGGCGTGATGCAGCTGGAAAAAATTTTCCTGTTCAAGAACTTCAAACACGCGCTGGCGTTCACCAATGCCGTCGGTGAAATATCCGAGGCCGAAGGTCATCACCCTGGGCTGCTGACCGAGTGGGGCAAAGTCACCGTGACCTGGTGGAGCCATTCCATCAAGGGCCTGCACCGCAACGACTTCATCATGGCCGCGCGCACTGACGAAGTGGCCAAGGATGCCGAGGGCCGTAAATAATGCATTTCGACGCCATCGGCCGGGTACCCGGCGACCCGATCCTCGGTCTGATGGAGGCCTATGCGCAGGACCCTAATCCGCGCAAGTTCGACCTCGGCGTGGGCGTCTACAAAGACGCCCAGGGCCTGACACCGATTCCTCAAGCGGTGAAACTCGCCGAGGCGCGCCTGGTGGATCGACAGACCACCAAGACCTACATCGGCGGTCACGGCGAAACGGCGTTCGGCAAGGTTATCAATGAGCTGGTGCTGGGCGCCGATTCGACGCTGATTGCCGAACAACGCGCCGGCGTCACCCAGACCCCGGGCGGCACTGGCGCGTTGCGCTTGAGCGCGGATTTCATCGCGCAATGCCTGCCCGGCCGTGGCGTATGGTTGAGCAATCCGACCTGGCCGATTCACGAAACCATCTTCGCGGCAGCCGGGGTCAAGGTCAGTCATTACCCGTATGTGGGCAGTGACAACCGTCTCGACGTCGACGCGATGCTGGCGGTGCTCAATGAAGTGCCAACGGGCGATGTGGTGCTGCTGCACGCCTGCTGTCATAACCCGACCGGTTTCGATCTGTCCCATGACGACTGGCGCCGAGTGCTGGAGGTGGTACGTCGCCGTGATCTGCTGCCGCTGATCGACTTCGCTTATCAGGGCTTCGGTGACGGTCTGGAACAGGACGCCTGGTCGACCCGGCTCTTCGCCGCCGAACTGCCGGAAGTGTTGATCACCAGCTCCTGCTCGAAAAACTTCGGGTTGTACCGGGACCGCACTGGCGCGCTGATTGTCTGCGCGACAACCGCCGACAAACTGGTGGATATCCGCAGCCAACTGGCCAACATCGCGCGCAATCTGTGGTCGACGCCGCCGGACCACGGTGCTGCCGTGGTAGCGACCATCCTGGGCGATCCGGAGCTGAAAAGCCTCTGGGCCGATGAAGTGGAAGCCATGCGCTTGCGTATCGCCCAATTGCGCAGTGGCTTGGTGGAAGCCCTTGAGCCTCACGGTTTGCGCGAGCGCTTTGCGCACATTGGCGTGCAACGCGGGATGTTTTCCTACACCGGTTTGACGCCGGAGCAGGTAAAAAACCTGCGCGACAACCACAGCGTCTACATGGTCGGCACTGGCCGGGCGAACGTGGCGGGGATTGATGCGACGCGTCTGGATCTGTTGGCCGAAGCCATTGCTGAAGTCTGTAAATAACCATCAATCGCCCCCCTCCTGTAGGAGCGAGCTTGCTCGCGATGGTGTGTCAGTCGAATGAACTTTGCCTGACACTCCATCGCGAGCAAGCTCGCTCCTACATTGACCTGTCTAGACAACCCCATCCGTCGTAACAAATGGATATAAAAGTCTATTTGTCATTCCTCGTGCTGTATCCTTCCCAGGCTTTTTTAAAAGCGCGGATCTACCAGATCTATCAACAGACTTTGCGAGGAGCGCGAACATGCACGAGATTCCTAATCTCCCCTTCCCAAGCCTGCACAAAACTGAGCAGACACCCACGCACCAAGCCGGCGCCCAACAGCCCGAGCCGAAAGAAGGCACTGACAGTCGCAAGGCTGACAGGGAAGACTGAAACACCTGCAATGCCAGACCGTGTGGAAAGCGCTAACATGCGCTTTCCACACCGCCTGAACCCCGAGCCCCGCCCCATGACCGATGAATTCAGCGACACCCAGGCCAGCGTCCTGATCGGCACCGCCGAAAAGATGATCGAGCTCTGGAATCGCCTCTCCCCCGAAAAACAAGCCGCCCTGCTGGCCCGTTTCGGCAGCGAAGAAAACGCCTTGGCCGCCCTGGTCACGACGCAACTGGTCGCCCCCGCCAAGCCCTGAACCACCGCCGCCCGGCAAATAGTTTTACTTTTTCACGCCCCACGACCGCTCGCGCCGTTATCATAAGCAGCCTATCTATCCTGCTTTCCCGTGGACCTTTACCCATGCCTGAAAACCAGCGCCCCCTGACGGTCACGCTGCAAGTCGTATCCATCGTTCTGTTCACTTTTATTGGCTACCTGAATATCGGCATTCCCCTCGCCGTACTGCCGGGCTATGTCCACAGCGACCTGGGCTTCGGCGCAGTCATCGCCGGATTAGTGATCAGCGTGCAATACCTGGCCACCCTGCTCAGCCGTCCCTATGCCGGGAAAATAATCGACAACAAGGGCAGCAAGCTGGCGGTGATGTATGGCCTCGCCGGCTGTGGTTTGAGCGGTGTGTTCATGTTGATTTCGGCCTGGACTCAGAGCCTGCCAACCTTGAGCCTGATCAGCCTGTTGGTGGGTCGTTTGGTGCTCGGCAGCGCAGAAAGCCTGGTGGGTTCGGGCTCGATCGGCTGGGGCATTGGCCGGGTCGGCGCGGCGCACACCGCCAAAGTCATCTCGTGGAACGGCATCGCCAGTTATGGCGCGCTGGCGGTCGGGGCACCGTTTGGGGTGCTGCTGGTCAGCCAACTGGGCTTGTGGAGCATGGGCGTGAGCATTGTGCTGTTGGCCGTCCTTGGGCTGGCGCTGGCCTGGCCTAAAACCGCCGCGCCGATTGTGGTCGGTGAACGCCTGCCGTTCATGCACGTGCTCGGGCGAGTACTGCCGCATGGATGCGGACTGGCGCTGGGCTCCATTGGGTTTGGCACCATCGCCACCTTCATCACCCTGTATTACGCCACTCAGCATTGGTCCAACGCGGTGCTGTGCCTGAGCCTGTTTGGTGCCAGCTTCATTGGTGCGCGATTGTTGTTCGGCAACCTGATCAACCGCCTCGGCGGCTTTCGTGTGGCAATTGCGTGCCTGTCGGTGGAGACGCTGGGACTATTGTTGTTGTGGCTGGCGCCAGATGCCCATTGGGCGCTGGCAGGTGCGGCGCTCAGCGGCTTCGGGTTCTCGCTGGTGTTCCCGGCACTGGGCGTCGAAGCGGTCAACCTGGTACCAGCCTCCAGTCGTGGTGCGGCGGTCGGGGCCTATTCGCTGTTTATCGATTTGTCGCTGGGGATTACCGGGCCGGTGGCAGGTGCGATTGCAGCAGGTTTCGGCTTTGCCTCGATCTTCCTGTTTGCTGCCTTCGCCGCTTTAAGCGGATTGATGCTGAGCGTTTATCTGTACCGGCAGGCCCCCAAGTATCGCGAAGAAAGAAACGCGCGTTAAAAATCGACCTTGCCGCGTCCGGCCTTGATGCTGCCGCGCTTGGTCTTTGATTCCAGCCGACGCTTCTTCGAACCGAGGGTCGGCTTGGTTGGACGACGCTTCTTCTCGACCTTGGTGGCGCTGAGGATCAACTCGGTCAGCCGCTCCAGCGCATCGGCGCGATTGGCTTCCTGCGTCCGGTATTGCTGGGCCTTGATGATCAACACGCCTTCGCTGGTGATGCGACTGTCCCGCAGCGCCAGCAGCCGTTCCTTGTAGAACTCGGGCAACGACGAGGCCGGAATGTCGAAGCGCAAGTGCACAGCACTGGAGACCTTGTTGACGTTCTGCCCGCCGGCGCCTTGGGCGCGGATGGCCGTCAATTCGATCTCGGCATCCGGCAGATGCACGTTGTTGGAAATCACCAGCATGGAAAGGGGTCCGGGTTCGGGGGCGTTCAGGATACCGCGAATAACATTCTGAATAGCACGTGATTACTGGAGCAGGCGAGATCAGGAAGGCGATGCCAGACGTTTCTTACAGTCTTCTCGGATTTACAATAGAGGAGTTGCTTTGTTTCGCAGGGCAATACTAATCTAAGGCTACACCTCAACGAATTATAAATTATCTTATGAACATTGAGAACATTCGATACCATTTGGCGGTAACCTGTTTGGTTTTGGGTTGTTCAATTCCGATTATGGGAGCGGTTGTCTGGCTCATCACCGCGATTTTCCCACTAAAGAATTGTTACTTAAATATTGCCTACGTAGCAACGTATATCCCTATCGCAATATTTGGCATGCAGTTCTACCTTCCAAGACTACGTGGCTGGACATAACGACAGCAATGCAAAATTACATCACCATTACTCATGTGCATGCCGAATTTTCCTATCTGGGAATCCTATTTCTGCAACTTAAAATATAAAGGACACAATGGCATTGACTCTCGAAAACCTCCGCTACAATTTAGCTGTAACTTGCTTAGTACTTGGTTGCTCCGGTTTACCTGCAGCAATTGTTGTTTTGTGCATAACTCAAATAATTCCACTGGAGGGGAAGCACCTGAACATTACCTACTTAATAATTTACGTAACCATCGCTATTTTTGGCTTGCGATTCTACATTCCGAGATTGCGTGGCTTAACGTAGATAAAAAATGATACTCACCTGTCATTCACTTCGATATTCATCTTGAAGCAGTGTATTCAGTGTAAAAAAATCCACCATCGCTTCTAGAGACAAAGCCAATTTCCCCATTTGCCGATAAGCCTTTTCATGAGTAATTGGGTCATATCTAAACAATTCGAACGAGCCACGCTTTGGCACTTGCCTGAATATTCCGTACCCGGATAAATACAAGTCTATAGAGTAATAAATCGTACTCCCTAGATGATCATCTTTCAGCGCGCTTTGATAAATGTATCTAACAGGCCCGATCGTACCTGGCATGCCGGGGCCGTGGTATAAATTTCCCGCCCCCTCATAGATATTATTAGCACCGTGGGCGATTAAAAGTCCGCCTGGTATTGCGCCAACGCCTCCGGGCATTGCAATAGCCGAAAAGCCCGTTCGAACTTGCATGACGCCCGCCGCCACACCGATGCCGTTCTGCAGGTAAAAACGCGCCTTCGACGATAACTCTTCGTACTCGCTTCTGAGCTCCTGAACCCCTTGCCACGCAGTAATTAGCCCCTCATCGACGGCTTGAATGACCTCATTGGCGCAGGCAGAAATAATCGAACTAAATCGTAACCGTGTAACACCGTCCGGCAAATGTATCATGCCAATATTGCATCCAACCGCTACCAGATCAGAAGCAGCCCTGGTCACGTCATGAATATCGCACGAAGTTTCATTCATCCTCATTTGCCCACGTACTGTATGCACTTGTCGCCCCAGGAACATGCGCCCAAGCAATATCCCTATAACGAATAGCCACCTGTTCTTGGGGCTCTGCATCGTTCATACGAATAGCGTGAGGGACTTGCAGGCCGATATACGCTATACGCGCACCGGTGAGATGTATTGAATAATATCGTTCTTGCCCTCCAGTAGAGGCTGTTCGGTAAAAATTTATTATGCACTCCACTTCTTCACGCTCATGCAATGCGCTCGCTAGCAGGGGCGATGATTTATCGACAGCCTTGGTGATCGTGACTGGCATGTGCTTGCCGCGACCTCCTGCCATGCTGCCATCAATACCTGCCAACATATCGTGCGAGTATGCCAATACCATGATTTCATCCTGGTGGCCGGTTTGGCATTTGTTACCGATAGAACTATGACCGGAGCAACCAGCAGATATTAACCCTTGCCGTTTCCCGGTAATACTCATGTAGCTGTGACTGGCCATACATGCCGCTCCTTAATTTAATCGGAGCGCCAGACTATGACAAAACGTAATAGCCAAGTTGTAGGCCGTTTCCGAACTTACGAACCGCCCTCTATTTTTTACAAAGTTCAGAAATCACTGTAGGAGACAGCGACCATCATGTAGGAACAGGACCTCAGAGCAATCGCAAAGTCAGGCATCAAAAACAACAAACCCGGCACATGGCCGGGTTTGTTGTTTCTACGTTAGGCATTACTTCACGGTAGAACCTGCAGCCTGCAACACCTGCTGCGCACTACGCTTGTTCTTGATGCCATAGCAAACCCACATGAACGCCACCCACACCGGAATCGCGTACACCGAGATCTGGATCCCCGGAATCAGCAGCATCACGCAAAGGATGAACACCACGAACGCCAGGCAGATGTAGTTCCCGTACGGGTACCACAGCGCCTTGAACAGTGGCGTCTGTTTGGTCTTGTTCATGTGCTGGCGGAACTTGAAGTGGGAGAAGCTGATCATCGCCCAGTTGATCACCAGGGTAGCCACCACCAGCGACATCAACAGTTCCAGCGCGTTTTGCGGGATCAGGTAGTTCAGCAACACCGCGATCAGCGTCACTGCCGCCGAGGCGAGGATCGAACGCACCGGCACGCCGCGCTTGTCGATCTTCGACAAGGCTTTCGGCGCATCCCCCTGCTCGGCCATGCCCAGCAGCATGCGGCTGTTGCAGTAGGTGCCACTGTTGTACACCGACAACGCCGCGGTCAGCACCACGAAGTTGAGGATGTGCGCAGCGGTGTTGCTGCCGAGCATTGAGAACACTTGTACGAACGGGCTGCCGCTGTAGGAATCGCCTGATGCATTCAGGGTGGCCAGCAGGCTGTCCCATGGCGTCAGCGACAGCAGAATGACCAGCGCACCGATGTAGAAAATCAGGATCCGGTAGATCACTTGATTGATGGCTTTCGGGATCACGGTTTTCGGCTTATCGGCTTCAGCGGCAGTGAAACCGAGCATTTCCAGGCCGCCAAAGGAGAACATGATGATCGCCATGGCCATCACCAGACCGCTGACCCCGTTCGGGAAGAAGCCACCGTGGGACCACAGGTTGGAGACCGACGCTTGCGGGCCGCCGTGACCGCTCACCAGCAGGTAGCTGCCAAGGGCAATCATGCCGACGATTGCCACGACCTTGATGATCGCGAACCAGAACTCGGCCTCACCGAAGACTTTTACGTTGGCCAGGTTGATCAGGTTGATCACGACGAAGAACACGGCTGCCGAGACCCAGGTCGGAATGTCCGGCGCCCAGTAGTGGATGTATTTGCCGACCGCGGTCAGCTCCGACATGCCCACCAGAATGTACAGAATCCAGCAGTTCCAGCCTGACAGGAAGCCGGCAAAACCGCCCCAGTATTTATGCGCGAAGTGGCTGAAAGAACCGGCCACCGGCTCTTCGACGATCATTTCGCCCAACTGGCGCATGATCATGAAGGCTATGAAGCCGCAAATGGCGTAGCCGAGGATCATCGACGGGCCAGCGGATTTCAGGACGCCCGCCGAGCCCAGAAACAACCCGGTGCCAATCGCGCCACCGAGGGCGATCAGTTGAATATGGCGATTTTTCAGGCCGCGCTTCAGCTCGCCTGAATGCGAGTTTTGTCCACTCATGAAAAGGGTCTCACGTTCAGCGTATTTACAACGGTCATGCGTCACCTGTTTGTTTTTATCTGTGACGAAATCGAACCCGACACGCTCGTGACGCGCCGGAGTGAACAAGGCGGATAGCCTTGAGGTTTGCGTAGGTACGCAGGAGGTCACAGGGAAAACGCGGCGCATTGTACACCTGTAACCCCCTGCTGCCAGACATCACTGATCAGTGTGCTGGAAGCCGGGATTGCCTGTGTCCGCCTCGACGTTCTCGGGCGGCTGCAAAAATAGGGTCAGACCTTTGCGGGTCTTCGACGGGAACGACGGAATAATCGCCCCACAGAGAGAAGTAAAAATGAGTGACGGCGTTCATTGCGCCTCCTTGTTGTTATTCACCTGCACGACAGGCATGGCGCGCATAACACCCTGCGGAAGGCGATGAAACAAGCGGACCAGAGCGCTGGAGGGAGTCCGGAAAGGTAATGGCCGTAAGTATTTTCTTACAGTGTTTGAGGGGATGACGGTTTCACTTGGCCAATCAGCGGACTTCGTCAAACTTTCGTTACATGCCGTAACGTCGGCATTCCAACCTGGATAGCGCAGCGCCGCGCCTGACGCCTTCGCGAGCAAGCCCGCTCCCACAGGTGACCGAGTTCTTTGGGTAAATGCGATCAAGTGTGGGAGCGGGCTTGCTCGCGAAGGGGCCCTCAAAAACAACACAGAACTGAAGCCAGAACAAAAAAAAACGCCAACACAAAGGTTGGCGTTTTTTAGGTACCGCTTACCGATTACTCAGGCTTGCGACGACCAAAGCCCGGACGCTGGCCCGAACCGGCTGGCGCACCACGGCGTTTGCCCGATGGCGCATCCTTGTTGACCAGAACGATGCCTGGGCGTTTCTTCGCCGGCGCCTTGGCCGGGCGCTTGGTGTCGGCCGGACGGTCTGCCACTGGCGTACCGCGACTCGAGTCACCGCGAGACTCACCGCGACCGGCTGGAGCACCGCGATCGCTACGACCACCAGACGGAGCACCACGGCCTTCGCCACGCTCGGTGCGACCGTTGGCCGGACGTGGCGTGCGTGGACCGCGCTCGCCATCAGCGCGTGGCGCTGCTGGTTTGCGGGCTGGACGCTCGCCTTCGATTTGCGGTTCACGGGAGTCACGCGGTGTAGCAGCGGTCTGGTTACCGATGGCTGGACGCAACGAACGCACGCGCTCGGTCTTGCCCATTGGACGCGACGATTTACGCTGCATGCGATCAAGCTTGTCTTTGCTCTTGGCGTTCATCTGCGGCATGGCCACAGGCGTCAGGCCCACTTCAGCACTTAGAATGTCGACTTCGTACTGGCTCATTTCGCGCCAGCGGCCCATCGGCAGGTCGGAGTTGAGGAATACCGGACCGAAACGCACACGTTTCAGACGGCTGACCACCAGGCCCTGGGATTCCCACAGACGACGAACTTCGCGGTTGCGACCTTCCATCACCACGCAGTGGTACCAGTGGTTGAAACCTTCGCCACCGGGTGCTTGCTTGATGTCGGTGAACTTGGCCGGGCCGTCTTCGAGGACGACGCCTGCTTTCAGACGCTCGATCATCTCGTCGTCAACTTCGCCACGGACACGTACCGCGTATTCACGGTCCATTTCGTAGGAAGGGTGCATCAGGCGGTTAGCCAACTCACCGTCAGTGGTGAACATCAGCAAACCGGTGGTGTTGATGTCGAGACGACCGATGTTGATCCAGCGACCTTCTTTCGGGCGCGGCATCTTGTCGAAAACGGTCGGACGGCCTTCCGGATCAAGACGGGTGCAGATTTCACCATCGGGTTTGTTGTACATGATCACGCGGCGTACCGACTCGGCGGCTTCTTCGCGCTTGATCACCTTGCCATCAATGGTGATGGCGTCGTGCATATCGACGCGCTGCCCGAGGGTGGCGTCTTTGCCATTGACCTTGATGCGGCCGTGGCTGATCCAGGCTTCTACGTCACGGCGCGAGCCGACGCCGATACGGGCGAGGACTTTCTGCAGTTTTTCGCCTGCTGGGCCGATTTCCTGGTCGTCTTTCTGGTCGTTGATACTCATCTGGGCACCTCCCGGTGTGGTCTGTTCAGGCAGCTCTGAAGTGAGGGTCCTGAAGAGTTGAAAGCTGGACCTCGGGCGAAGGGATCGCCGGAGGGTCGCGAATCATACGCTCATGGGAGCGTTCGCGCATCAGAGACTAGCTGATGAATGGAGACTTACCGGGATTTCCGCCGACCGGTGGCGCCGAGTTTGACCCACTGTAGGAGCGAGCTTGCTCCGGGCGGCGTTCCGACGATGGTATTTCAGTCGACTACAACGTTGCCTGACATACCATCGTCGGAACGCCGCCCGGAGCAAGCTCGCTCCTACAGTGATTTTTCAGTGCCCACTGGATTTGGGTCAATCGTCGAATTCGCGGCGTTCGGCCTCGATTGCTTCGGCCAAGGCCCGGGCTTCGGCTTCTTCGTCGGTCAACTCGGGCTCGGGCTTGTGTTGTTCAAGGGCGGCAACAGCGGCCAGGAGCTTTTCCCGTGCTTCGGCGACACCCAGCACGTCTTCTTCCAGCTCCTGTTCGATGTCGGCTTTGGGTTCGACCTGCTGTTCAACTTCGATTTCCGGCTCCGGCTCCGGCTGTACCAAATCCTCTTCGGTCTGGGTCAACTCGCCATCGCGCAGGATATCGTCGAAATCGGTCTTGAGCCCCTCTTCCATGGTGTCCAGTTCCAGCAACAGCGTATGGAAACTGGTTTCCTCCTTGGGCTCCTCGGGCTCGGCGCTGGCATCGGCCAGTTCCTGCAGACCGGCCGGCACCGGCGCGTCGTCGAAGTCGAGCACCGGATCGGGCTCCAACTCACGCAAATCGGCCAGCGGAGGCAGGTCATCGAGATTTTTCAGGTTGAAGTGATCGAGAAAGGCCTTGGTGGTCGCAAACATCGCCGGCTTACCGGGGACGTCGCGATAACCAACGATGCGAATCCACTCACGCTCCAGCAAGGTTTTGACAATGTGACTGTTAACCGCCACACCGCGCACATCTTCGATCTCGCCACGTGTGATCGGCTGGCGATAAGCGATCAGGGCCATGGTTTCGAGCATGGCGCGCGAGTAACGCTGCGGACGCTCTTCCCACAAGCGTCCTACCCACGGAGAGAACTTTTCGCGGATTTGCAGGCGATAGCCGGAAGCGACTTCCTTCAGTTCAAAGGCACGGCCATCGCAGGACTTGGCGAGAATCGTCAGCGCTTTCTTGAAGACCGGCGGTTCTGGCCGTTCGCCCTCTTCGAAGAGTTCGAACAGGCGTTCCAGGGATTGCGGTTTTCCCGAGGCCAACAGAAAGGCTTCAAGCAGGGGCGCCAGCTCGCGGGGTTCAGTCAGGTTCATGATTCAACTCGTTATTCGGCTCGGGCTCGCACGTGGATCGCCGCGAACGGCTCATTCTGCACCAGCTCGACCAAAGATTCCTTGACCAGTTCGAGGACTGCCATAAAGGTCACCACAACCCCCAGACGTCCTTCTTCAGCGGTGAACAGTTCGACGAAGGGCACAAAGCCGCCGCCCTTGAGCCGTTCCAGCACATCGCTCATGCGTTCACGCGTGGACAGCGCCTCGCGGCTGACCTGGTGACTTTCAAACATGTCGCCACGGCGCAGGACCTCGGCCATGGACATCAATAATTCTTCCAGGCTCACGTCCGGCAACAGCTTACGCGCCCGAGCTTCCGGGGCATCCAGCTTCGGCACCACCACGTCACGGCCCACCCGGCTCAGGCCATCGATGCCTTCGGCAGCGGCCTTGAAGCGTTCGTATTCCTGCAAGCGGCGGATCAACTCGGCGCGCGGGTCGTCTTCTTCGGCTTCGATGGTTTCGGCTCGCGGCAGCAGCATCCGCGATTTGATCTCGGCCAGCATTGCGGCCATTACCAGGTATTCGGCGGCCAACTCCAGGCGCACCGACTGCATCAACTCGACATAACCCATGTACTGACGGGTAATTTCCGCCACAGGAATGTCGAGGATGTTGATGTTCTGTTTGCGGATCAGGTACAGCAGCAGGTCGAGGGGGCCTTCGAAGGCTTCGAGAAAGACTTCAAGGGCATCCGGCGGGATGTACAGGTCCAGCGGCATTTCCATGACCGCCTGGCCATAGACCATGGCGAAGGGCAGCTCTTGCTGGGCTCCGGCCTGACTGTCGACGGGTTCTACTGCGGACATCTACGCCTCAGCCATGAACGGCGTCGGGTCACCGCAACCGACGCGGATGACTTCCGGCTCGCCGTCGGCGAGGTTGATCACGGTGGACGCCTTGATCCCGCCGAAACCGCCGTCGATGATCAGTTCGACCTGATGCTCGAGCAACTGGCGCATTTCAAAAGGGTCGGTCAACGGGTCAGTGTCGCCGGGCATGATCAGGGTCACGCTCATCAACGGTTCGCCGAGTTCTTCCAGCAGCGCCAACGCGATCGGATGGCTTGGCACGCGCAGGCCGATGGTACGTTTTTTCGGGTGTAACAACAGCCGCGGGACTTCACGGGTGGCGTTGAGGATGAAGGTGTAAGGCCCCGGCAGGTGCGCCTTGAGCAGGCGGAAAGTGCCAGTGTCGATCTTGGCGAACAGCCCCAATTGCGACAGGTCGCTGCAAATCAGCGCGAAGTTGTGCTTTTCGTCCAGCTGTCTCAACCGGCGCACGCGCTCCACGGCATTCTTGTCGCCGATCTGGCAACCAATGGCGTAGGACGAGTCTGTGGGATAAATCACCACCCCGCCGTTGCGGATGATCTCGACAGCCTGTTTGATCAGGCGCGCTTGCGGGTTTTCCGGATGAATCTGGAAAAATTGACTCACATTCTCTACCTGTTCAGACGGCGGCAATAATTGGGTCATGTTTGAATCGACACCACAGTGGTGGCAGATCCTCCGGGAGCGGGCGGTATTCACCGATCTCGGACCAGCCTCCAGGTCCATGAAAATCACTGCCGGCGCTGACCAGCAGACCGAATTCGCGAGCAAGAATCGCCAGGCTGCCCACCTGTTCGGCAGGCTGATGGCCATTGACCACTTCGATGGCGTGGCCTCCCGCTTGAATATAGTCAGAAATCAGGCGACGGCGCTTGCTGCGAGTGAAATCGTAATGCCACGGATGCGCCAGGCTGACCCAGGCCTTCGCGGCCCGCAGGGTTTCAACCGTGTCTTCCAGGGTTGGCCAATGTTGCTTGACGTCACCCAACTTGCCGGCCCCCAGCCATTTGCGGAACGCTTCGGCGCGATCCTTGACGAAACCTTCGCGCACCATCCAGTCGGCGAAATGCGGACGGGCCGGCGCGTTGCCGCTGTCGCCCAGTTCCTGCTGGATTTTGCGTGCGCCGTCGAGCGCCCCCGGCATGCCTTTCAACGCCAACTTGCGGCTTATTTCTTCGGACCGTAGCCAGCGGCCATCGTGCAATTTTGCGATTGCCTCGACCAACGGTGCGGCATTGACATCAAATCCGTAGCCCAGCACATGAATGGTCGCGCCCCCCCAGGTACAGGACAACTCGACGCCGTTGACCAGTTGCATCCCCAGCGCCGTCGCAGCGAGACGGGCCTCATCGAGGCCTTCGAGGGTGTCGTGATCGGTCAAGGCCAGGACTTGCACGCCTTTCTCGAACGCACGCGCAACCAAAACTGCTGGCGCGAGAGCGCCATCGGAGGCCGTGCTATGGCAGTGCAAATCAACATTCACGGGGAAGTGTTACCTCAAATCAGCTGGCGCTATCGCGCGCCCATATGTTTGTTATTATGCCGCCACATCCTGCTTCTGGCTGCCACTGTGAAACAATTCATCGATTTCATCCCGCTTCTGCTGTTTTTCATTGTCTACAAGCTCGATCCACGGGTCGTCGACATCGCCGGTCATGAGTTGACTGTAGGCGGTATTTACAGCGCCACGGCGATGCTGATCATCAGCTCCCTCGTGGTGTACGGCACACTCTTCATCAAGCAGCGCAAGCTGGAGAAGAGCCAGTGGCTGACCCTCGTTGCCTGCCTGGTCTTTGGTAGCCTGACGCTGGCGTTCCACAGTGAGACTTTCCTCAAGTGGAAAGCCCCCGTGGTCAACTGGCTGTTCGCCCTGGCCTTCATCGGCAGCCACTTCGTCGGTGATCAATTGCTGATCAAGCGCATCATGGGCCACGCACTGACCCTGCCAGACATGGTCTGGAGCCGCCTGAACATCGCCTGGATTGCGTTTTTCCTGTTTTGCGGTGCCGCCAACCTGTTCGTCGCGTTCACGTTCCAGAGCTATTGGGTCGACTTCAAAGTCTTCGGCAGCCTGGGCATGACATTGCTGTTCCTGGTCGGCCAGGGCATCTACCTGTCCCGCCACCTGCACGACGCCGATACCACCACGCCAAAAACCGAGGACTGACATGCTTTACGCAATCATTGCCACAGACGTCGCCAACTCCCTGGAAGCCCGCCTGGCCGCCCGGCCTGCACACCTTGAGCGTCTGCAAGTGCTCAAAGGCGAAGGTCGCATCGTATTGGCCGGCCCACACCCGGCGGTCGACAGCAACGATCCGGGCGCTGCGGGTTTCACCGGCAGCCTGATCGTCGCCGAATTCGATTCCCTGAGCGCCGCCCAGGCCTGGGCCGACGCCGATCCGTACATCGCCGCAGGCGTCTACGCCAACGTTTCGGTCAAGCCGTTCAAGCAAGTCCTGCCCTAGTATCCTGTCTCGCGATGAACCTTGTTGGTTCATCGCGCTCTCAATCGCTCATTATTCTCGTTTGCCGGCCGACAACCTGCCCAATAATTCGATTGGAATCAGGAGTCGCGATGCGCAAGGGTCCGTTGTGTCTGATGTGGGTGACGTTGTCGATCATGGCTCCCGCCCACGGAGAAGAAAGCGCCAATAGCGGTGGTTCGACACCGCTGTCCTTGAGCGCCGGCAGCCAGATCACCGAGTTGCAGCAGCGCTTGAAGGTTAGCGAACAGCAACGAGAAGAACTGAGCAAACAACTGCAAAATACCGACGGTGAACGCGAGAGTGCTCAGTTGAGCCGGTTGCGCCAGGAGAATCAGCGCCTCAAGCTGCAACTCAAGGAAACCCAGGCCAGCAGTCCGCTGCCACGTCTGTTGACGGATCAGCAGCAGTGGTTCGTCATCGGCGCCGGAGTAGCGCTATTGGCCTTGCTCTGCGGTATCTTCGCCAGTGGTGCAAGTAGAAAACGTCGGCAATGGCTAAATTGAGTGAGTGATGAGCGAGCTGTTATTAATTGATGATGACCAGGAGCTGTGTGAGCTCCTGAGCAGTTGGTTGAGCCAGGAAGGTTTCCAGGTTCACGCCTGCCATGACGGCCAGAGCGCCCGTCGCGCACTGGCGCAAACTTCGCCGGCGGCCGTGGTGCTGGATGTGATGCTGCCAGACGGCAGCGGCCTGGAGCTGCTCAAGCAACTGCGCAGCGATCACCCGGACTTGCCAGTGCTGATGCTGTCGGCCCGCGGCGAACCGCTGGATCGCATCCTCGGCCTGGAGCTCGGCGCCGACGACTACCTGGCCAAACCCTGCGACCCACGGGAACTGACAGCCCGCCTGCGCGCGGTATTGCGCCGTAGCCATCCGGCGGCGGTGTCCAGCCAGATGGAACTGGGCGACCTGTGCTTCAGCCCGGTGCGCGGCGTGGTCAGTATCGATGAACAGGAATTCACCCTCACCGTCTCCGAAAGCCGACTGCTTGAAGCCTTGCTCAAGCAACCCGGCGAGCCGCTGGACAAACAGGAACTGGCGCAGATCGCCCTCGGCCGCAAGCTGACCCTGTACGACCGCAGTCTGGACATGCACGTCAGCAACCTGCGCAAAAAAATCGGCCCGCACCCCGACGGCCGCCCACGCATTGTTGCCCTGCGTAGCCGTGGTTACTACTACAGCCTCTGAAGCCGCACGATCCATACATGATCCGCCGAACACGGTAAATCCCTGTAGGAGCTGCCGCAGACTGCGATCTTTTGATCTTCAGCGATTCCAGCACCGCCGAAAATCAAGATCAAAAGATCGCAGCCTGCGGCAGCTCCTACAGGGACCGTATCGATTGGCGCAATGGCCAAGTCGGCGAGGGCCCCGTATAGATTGGCGCAATAGTCAGGTTGGCGAGGGACCGTGTAAATCAGCGGAATTGTCAGGTCGTTACCAAATCGTCTTTACCCAAGCTTTACGCTCCGCTGACCGCCGCTGACCTTGATCTCCGTAATCTGTACTCATCCGGAACGTACCGGGAACGAGACAAGGAGATTCACCATGCGCAAGACTCTTATCGCTCTGATGTTCGCTGCCGCCCTGCCGACCGTTGCCATGGCCATGCCTGAGGGTGCCGGCCCGATGGGTGGCTCGATGGACGGTTGGCACCACGGCGGTCAGATGCACGGCATGCACGGCAAAGGCCCGTACAGCCAGCTGGACCTGAGCCGCGAACAGCGTGAGCAGATCCGCAAAATCATGGGCGAGCAGATGCATGATCGCAAACAACTGGTCGAAAAATACCTGGAGAAACTCTCCCCGGCTGACCAGAAAGCCATGAAAGACGAAATGACCGCCAAGCATCAGAAAGCCGAAGCCGATGTCCGCGCCGTGCTGAAACCGGATCAACAGAAGAAATTCGACGAGATCCAGAAAAAACACGCAGAGCGTCGTGCCGAGTGGGCCGAGTTCAAGGCCTGGAAGGCGCAACAAGCGCAAAAAGCGCAATAATGCGCTGACCCTGGACCCAACGGCTAAACCCGTTGGGTCTGATACCACACAGCCTAATGTAGGAGCGAGCTTGCTCGCGATAGACGTCAACGATAACGCGCGGCATCAGGCAGCACGTTTCGTCCATTCGTTTTTCGTCGGAACGCCGCCCGGAGCAAGCTCGCTCCTACATTGGATTTTGTGTTTGTTTGAGGATTTTCTGTGCGCTCATTGTTCTGGCGTATTCTGGCCAGCTTCTGGCTGGCCATCGCCCTGGTAGCAGGGCTCTCTATTCTGCTCGGGCACATGCTCAACCAGGACGCGTGGATTCTCAGTCGCCACCCTGGACTCAACACCCTGGCCCAAGAGTGGACGCAAACCTATGAAGCCCAAGGCGAGGAAGCCGCCCAGGACATTCTCGAGCAGCGCAAACGCCAGTATCACATCGACGTTCAAGTCCTCAACGAGAGCGGCGACCCGGTGGTGCGCGGCACCTTTCCGCGCCGTGCGGCCGCCTTCGAAGCGCGCCAGAACAACGACGACCGTCGCCTGCCATGGCGTCGTCTGACCGCCGAGTACACCAGCGAAAAAACCGGCGAAACCTACCTGCTGATTTATCGCATTCCGCACCCGGAACTGGACGCATGGCATCGCGAAAGCTTGCTCTGGCCATTGAGTGCGCTGGGTATCGCATTGGTGGTACTGACCCTGTTCAGCTTGCTCGTGACCCTTTCCATCACGCGTCCCCTCAGCCGTTTGCGCGGTGCGGTGCACGATCTGGGGCAAACCACCTATCAGCAGAACAGTCTGGTAAAACTGGCGAACCGCCGCGATGAGTTCGGCGTGCTGGCCAACGATTTCAACCGTATGGGTGCGCGCCTGCAAAGCCTGATTGGCAGTCAGCGGCAATTGCTGCGGGATGTGTCCCACGAATTGCGCTCCCCTCTCGCTCGCCTGCGCATCGCGCTGGCATTGGCCGAACGGGCCAATCCTGAGGAACGGGCAAAACTCTGGCCGCGCCTCACTCGCGAATGTGACCGGCTCGAAGCATTGATCAGCGAAATCCTGGTACTGGCGCGGGTCGACGCCGACAATGCCAGCGCCGAAGACGTTGATCTGAATGCGTTGCTCAACACGCTGCAAAAGGATGCTCAGCTAGGTTCGCCAGAGCAAAACGTTCACCTTGATGCAGAATCGCACCTGAACCTTAAAGGCTGGCCGACAATGATCGAGCGCGCCGTGGACAACCTTCTGCGCAATGCTCAGAGGTTCAACCCGGTGGGGCAATCGATTGAGTTGCAGGCGGTACGTCAGAGTGAGCGGATTGTGGTCAGTGTGCGTGATCATGGGCCGGGGGTAGACGCCGCGCACTTGAATCAGCTGGGCGAACCGTTTTATCGCGCACCAGGGCAGACAGCGGCCGGGCATGGCCTGGGATTGGCGATTGCACGTCGTGCGGCGGAGCGGCATGGCGGGACGCTGGTATTGGCCAATCATCCGCAAGGCGGGTTTGTTGCGAGCCTGGAATTGCCCTTGGTGCCCGGAGCCGTGGTGCAACCTTAATCCCCCGTGGGAGCGGGCTTGCTCGCGAAGGCGGAGTGCCAGACGGCATCATCGTTGTCTGACACACCGCCTTCGCGAGCAAGCCCGCTCCCACATTTGATCGGCGGCGTCAGACGTTACCGGACCAGGCGCTGACAAACTCGGCCAGATCAACCTTCTCCGCCACGCGCGGCTCTTTCTGCGGCGTGCCCAGGTAAAGGAACGCGATCACCTCCTCCCCTTCCGCCAACCCCAACCCTTTGGCGACATGTGCCGAATACGCCAGCTCACCCGTACGCCATACCGCGCCAATGCCTTGCGCGTACGCCGCCAACAAAATCCCGTGGGCCGCACAGCCAGCCGCCAGCAATTGCTCGGACTTCGGGTATTTGGCGTGATCCTGCAAACGCGCGATCACCACCACGACCAGCGGCGCGCGCAATGGACCGTTGCGAGCCTTGTCCAGTGCCGCTTCGGTCACCTCGTTGTCTTGCAGTTTCGCAGCCTCGGCCAGCAACTCGCCCATTTGCTCACGCGCCGCGCCTTCGACTGTCAAAAAGCGCCACGGCTGCAAGTGGCCATGGTCCGGCGCACGCATCGCGGCGGCGAACAGCACCTCGCGTTGTTCGGCGGTGGGTGCTGGCTCCAGCAGTCGCGGAACGGAAACACGGTTGAGCAAAGCGTCGAGAGCCTGCATCGGCTACCTCCTGAAAAAATTGTCCGGCTATTCTAGCGGTATCCAGCACCGGCATGCCGGTTTACATGCCCCGCCCCGCAGGTAGAATGGCTCCCTTCCTCACTACAGCCCGAGCGGAACTCATGGCGTTGCCGACCATACGGATCATTGGTTTCATCATCGGCATCTTCCTGATAACCCTGGCCATCGCCATGGTCGTGCCCATGGCCACACTGGTGATCTTCGATCGCACCGGCGACCTGCCGTCGTTTCTCTGGGCCAGCATGATCACGTTTGTCGCCGGTTTGGCCCTGGTCATCCCCGGACGCCCCGAACACATTCACCTGCGCCCGCGAGACATGTACCTGCTGACCGTCAGCAGCTGGCTGGTGGTGTGCATTTTCGCCGCGCTGCCGTTCCTCTTGACCCAGCGCATCAGCTACACCGACTCGTTCTTCGAAAGCATGTCCGGCATCACGGCCACCGGTTCCACCGTGCTCAGCGGCCTGGACACCATGTCTCCCGGCATCCTGATTTGGCGCTCCTTGCTGCACTGGATCGGAGGCATCGGCTTTATCGGCATGGCGGTCGCGATTCTGCCACTGCTGCGCATCGGTGGCATGCGGCTGTTTCAGACCGAGTCGTCGGACCGTTCCGAAAAGGTCATGCCCCGTTCGCACATGGTGGCGCGCTTGATCGTGGCGGCCTATGTTGGCATTACCATTTTCGGCAGCCTCGCACTGTGGTGGGCGGGCATGAGCCCGTTCGATGCGATCAATCACGCAATGTCAGCGATTTCCACCGGCGGTTTTTCCACCTCCGACCAGTCCCTGGCCAAGTGGACACAACCGGCGGTGCACTGGGTGGCGATTGTCATCATGATTCTCGGCAGCCTGCCATTCACCTTGTACGTAGCGACCTTGCGCGGCAACCGTCGAGCATTGATCAAGGACCAGCAGGTCCAGGGTTTGCTCGGCATGTTGCTGGTGACGTGGCTGGTGCTGGGCACCTGGTACTGGTGGACGACCAAGCTGCACTGGTTGGACGCATTGCGCCACGTGGCGCTGAACGTGACTTCGGTAGTCACGACCACAGGTTTCGCACTGGGGGACTACAGCCTGTGGGGCAATTTCTCGCTGATGTTGTTCTTCTATCTGGGCTTTGTGGGGGGCTGCTCGGGTTCGACCGCCGGCGGGATCAAGATATTCCGCTTCCAGGTCGCTTACATTCTGCTCAAGGCCAACCTTAACCAGTTGATTCACCCGCGCGCGGTGATCAAGCAGAAGTACAACGGTCACCGTCTCGATGAAGAGATTGTGCGTTCGATCCTGACGTTTTCGTTCTTCTTCGCCATCACCATCTGCGTGATCGCGCTGCTGCTGTCGCTGCTCGGCGTGGACTGGATGACCGCCCTCACGGGCGCGGCCAGTACCGTGTCCGGCGTCGGTCCGGGACTGGGCGAGACCATTGGCCCGGCCGGTAACTTCGCCACCCTGCCGGATGCCGCCAAGTGGATTCTGTCGTTCGGCATGTTGCTGGGCCGACTGGAGATCATCACGGTGTTTGTGCTGTGTATTCCGGCGTTCTGGCGTCACTGACCAGCGCAGGCGCCGCCAACAGCCGCGCCCGGTATTCGCCGGGAGTGGCGTCGAACCAGCGGCGGAAGGCGCGGAAAAAGTTGCTCGGATCGGCGAACCCCAACAGGTAGGCGATTTCCAGCAGCGTCATGTTCGGTTGCGCCAGGTATTGCTCAGCCAATTCCCGTCGGGTGTCGTCCAGCAACGTCTGAAAACTCGTGCCTTCTTCCTGCAAACGACGCTGCAAGGTGCGTTGCGACAGATGCAGCGTCTGTGCCACGGTATCGCGCTTGGGCTCGCCCTGGGGCAGCAAACGGCACAGCACCTGGCGCGCCTTGTGGGTCACGCGGGACTCGGAAAACCGGGCCAGGTATTCGCCAGCGAAGCGGTCATGCAGCAGCGCCATCGCCTCGTTGGCAGTCGGCAGCGGCGCTTCCATGTCTGCGCGTTCGAAAATCAGCGCATCGTAAGGCGCGTTGAACAGCAACGGCGCATGGAACGCTTGCTTGTAGGGTTCAAGATTGGCGGGCTGATCGCCCTGCACCAGCACCTTGCGCGGCTGCAGGGTGCGCCCGGTCAACCAGCCGCACAGCGCCAACGCACAGGCCAGTGAGGCCTCGGCACTCTGCCGGGTCGGCGGCAGGTGATCGCCATGCACCGTCAAAATCAGCGCATAGCCCTCCTCCAACAGCCGGAAACTCAGGTCAGCACTTTCGGCAATGATCCGTTGATAACGCACCAGTCGCTGAAAGCCTTCGGCCAGCGTCTGGCTGGACATCAAGGCGTAACCCGCCACATGAAAAGAGGCCGGTCGCACCACTTTGCCCATGTTCAGGCCAATCGCCGGATTGCCGGACAGCTCGACCGCGCGCTGCCAGAGTCGCGTCATGGAATCTTGCGGGAAGCGCGCATCCGGATCATCCAGTGACGCATAGTCGAGCCCCAGCTGATTGAACAGAACCCGGCAATCCAGGCCGTCCATCTCCAGTGCTTTGACAATCCCCATCGCCCAGCTTGCAGAAGTCGTTCGTTCGCTCATGGCGTTTACTGTCTTGATGAGCCGTCTACCGCGGCCAATTTCCGAAGGATACTAAAGTGGCGCCTATTGTCACTGGCTGATGCCACTGTTCACTCTAGACTCAAATAAACTCCCCGCAGAACAAGTTGCAGTCATAACAATAACCACAGAGATGGCAGTCGTGGAAAACATCAAGCGTTTCAACAGCTTCGCTGAGTTCTACCCGTATTACCTCAGCGAACACAGCAACAGCACCTGCCGACGAATGCACTTCATCGGCACGACGTTGGTCATCTTCATTTTGGCCCTGACGGTCGGCAAAGGCGCGTGGCTATTCTTATGGGCCCTGCCGCTGGCCGGTTACAGCTTCGCCTGGGTCGGTCATTTCTTCTTCGAGAAGAACCGTCCTGCAACCTTCCAACACCCGCTTTACAGCCTGATCGGCGATTTCGTCATGTACCGCGACATGATTCTGGGTCGCGTGCCGTTCTAGGTGCAATCAGTCACACGAGGAAAGCCGATGAATGCCAATGCCCGTTTCACCCACATGCAGGACGGCACGCAGGAAGACTGGGCGATCATTGCTGCAGATTTCAGTGCCTACGCCCGACAATTGCCGACCCGGATTGTGGCGCACCTGAAATTGCTTGAAGGTGATTTTGGCGGCTTCCCGGTGGATCGCCTGACCCATTCCCTGCAAACCGCCAGCCGTGCCTGGCGCGATGGCCGCGACGAGGAATATGTGGTTTGTGCGCTGCTTCATGACATCGGTGACACCTTGGGCTCCTATAACCACCCGGACATCGCAGCGGCCATTCTCAAGCCGTTCGTCAGTGCCGAGAACCTGTGGATGGTGGAGAAACACGGGATTTTCCAGGGGTATTACTTCTTCCATCATTTGGGCATGGACCGGCATTTGCGCGAGCAATTCAGTGGGCATTCGCAGTATCAGGCGACCATCGAATTTTGCGCCAAATACGATGCGGCGGCGTTTGATCCGGCTTACGAGGCGCTGCCGTTGAGCTTCTTCGAGCCGATGATGGAGCGATTGTTTGCGCGGCCCAAGCATTCAATTTACATCGCAGCGATGGAAGAATATTCGCCAGTCTAAAGATCAAAAGATCGCAGCCTTCGGCAGCTCCTACAGGGCAACACGATCCCTTGTAGGAGCTGCCGAAGGCTGCGATCTTTTGATGTTGCTCTTTATGCCGGCTCGGAAATCTTCACTGCTTTCAACTCAGCCTCACGCGCCTGGGCGTCCGCCAACCGATACAACTCGATCGAGCCATCCCAATGCTCGATCAACGCTGTGCACGACTCCACCCAATCCCCGCAATTGAGGTAATCCACCCCGCCAACCTTGCGAATCTCGGCATGGTGAATGTGCCCGCACACCACCCCATGCAATTCGCGTTTGATGCATTCATGGGCGATGGCTTCTTCGAAGTCGCTAATGAAGCTGACCGCCGTTTTCACCTTGTGTTTGAGATAGGCCGACAGTGACCAGTAACCGTAGCCATAACGGGCGCGCCAATGGTTGAGCCAGCGGTTGAGGGTCAGGGTGAATTCGTAGGCCGAGTCGCCAAGGAACGCCAGCCAGCGGTGATAGCGGGTGATCACATCGAACTGGTCGCCGTGGATCACCAGCAAGTGGCGGCCATCGGCCGTCACGTGTACGGCTTCATCCACCAATTGGATATTGCCCAGTATCAACGTCGAATAGCGGCGCAGAAACTCGTCGTGATTGCCGGTGACATAGATCACCTCGGTGCCGCGCTTGCTCATGGTCAACAAGCGGCGAATCACATTGGTGTGCGCTTGAGGCCAGTACATGCCGCCGCGCAGTTTCCAGCCGTCGATGATGTCGCCGACCAGGTAGATCTTGTCCGCGTGGTAACCCTTGAGAAACCGCGACAGGTGTTCGGCCTGACAATCGCGCGTGCCCAGATGCACGTCGGAAATCCACAAGGTGCGCACACGTTGCTTACGGCTGGGTTTGGCAAACTCGGCGCTGGTCATGGGCAACCCTCTGAACACGTTTTTGGCAAGCGTGCGCCGATCGGGTTAATTACCCATGACAGTGGCGAGTCAATCCTGTGACAGGCCCCGGCCGGTGTAGACTGGCCGCATCTTCACCAGGAGACCTGCGATGAGACCGATCCTCACGCTACGCCAGTACACCGAAAACCTGATCGTCCACAGCCATGACCACGCCCAACTGGTGTTCGGGCTCTCGGGCGCGCTGGATTTCGAGGTCGACGGTTGTGGCAGCCAGGTGGTTCAGCAAAGTTTCGTGGTCGTGCCCGCAGGATTCCATCACGCCTGTGGCAGCAGCAATGGCAGCCGTTGCCTGGTACTGGATGTGCCGAGCGATCAATGGGTTTCTCAGTCGTTGGGGGATCACGCCGACGCCAGCCGTCGATTGCTCGACAACGCCGGGCGCCTGCCGCTGGATGCCGGGCAGAGCCAGTTGGTGAGTTGGCTGGCGGGAAGCCAGGTCAGCGACCCATTGATCGCGCAACAAGGTGCGGTGCTGTTATTGGCCAGTCTCAATAATTCCAGACCTGACGTCATGGGCGGTCGGCGCCTGCCCTATGCCGCACTGAATGCGCACATCGATCAGTACGCGGCCTATCCACTGCAAGTGGCGGATCTGGCTCGCGTGGCGGGCCTGTCCAGCGCTCGATTGCACGCCAGGTTCGTGGCTGAGTGTGGACAGACACCGATGGATTACATCCGCAGTCGACGATTGCACCGGGCCGTTGAGTTGTTGCGTGATTCGGCGCTGCCCATCGGCGAGATTGCCAGTCGGGTCGGTTACAGCTCTCAAAGTGCCTTCGCTGCAGCGGTGTTGCGGGAGTTTGGTGCGTCGCCCGGCAAATTGCGCCGCGAGGCTGGCGACAAAAGACAATAGCCTGGCGACAGACGTAACCGTCTTCACACGGTTCAATGTAGGAGCTGCCGCAGGCTGCGATCTTTTGATCTTGATCTTTTGAGGACCGCTGAAAATCAAGATCAAAAGATCGCAGCCTGCGGCAGCTCCTACATGTTTTGTTTATCAAGGATTCCAATGACTCCCCGTACCGCCCTTGGCGCCCTGCATATTGGCGCACTGATGTTCGGCCTGACCGGTGTGTTCGGCAAACTCGCTGCCGCCTCCCCCGCCGTCATCGTCTTCGGTCGCGCCGCGTTCGCGGTGCTGGCGCTGGCGGTTTTCGCGCGGTTCGCCGGCCATACACGCTGGCAGAAACTCGAAGCCGTGGACTGGCGCCGACTGTTGCTCAGCGGCTTGCTGCTGGCCGGGCATTGGGTGAGCTTTTTCATTGCCGTGAAAGTCGCCGGCGTGGCAATCGCGACCTTGGGTTTTGCCAGCTTCCCGGCGTTTACCGTGATCCTCGAAGGGCTGATCTTCCGCGAGCGCATTCGCGCCAACGAAATCCTGCTGGTGGTGCTGGTGACAGTTGGGCTGGTGCTGGTGACGCCTGACTTCGACATGGCCAGCAGCGCCACCACCGGTCTGCTATGGGCGGCGGGATCAGGTTTGCTGTTCGCCCTGCTATCGCTGACCAACCGTGCCAGCTCCGGGCGAATTGCACCGGTACAGGCCGCGCTGTATCAAAACCTGGTCGTCGCGCTGTGCCTGCTGCCGGTGGCGGCACCGCAGCTGACCGAAGTGCGCGCCCTCGACTGGCTGTGGATTGGTCTGCTCGGGGTGTTCTGCACCGCCGTCGCTCATAGCCTGTTCGTCGCCAGCCTGGCCGTGATCAAGGCGCGGACCGCCGCCGTGGTGTTCGCCCTGGAGCCGGTGTATGGCATTACTGTGGCCTGGCTGCTGTTCAACGAAAACCCGACGCTACGCATGCTGATGGGCGGCGCGTTGATCATCGTGGCGATCGTAGTGTCCAGCAGGCTATCGGGTGGTTCAAGCAAGAAGACCGTCGCCGCAGAAGCCGCGTCTCATTGAGTGCGGTCGTTGTGTCCAAGGTCGCGGTCCGGATCGATCTGATCACGGACCCGCTGCTTGAGGACCTTGGCTTCTGGAAAACCACCGTCGGCCTTGCGCTCCCAAATCTGCACATCGTCACAGAATATGTGAAAGACCCCACCGGTGCCGGGCACCAGGGAGACCTTGCCCAAGTCGTCACCAAAGGTGCTGAGCAGTTCCTGGGCCAGCCAGGCCGCACGCAACAGCCACTGGCATTGCGTGCAATAGGTGATGACGATTTCCGGTTTGCGTGCAGTCATGATCGGCGAAATTCCTGAGTCTTAGGGCGTCGCTATGATAGCCCGGCCAACAGGTTCCGGGCCGTCCGCTTGAGTGGTTCGTTACCTTCCTTGAGTATCTCGTTGAGCAACTCGATGGCGCTGTCCAGGTGTCCGTCATCGATGCAGTTCTGGGCTTGTTCCAGTTTGCTGGCGCTGCTGGGCTCCGCCGGCTCCAGGCTCAAGGGTTCAGGCGCCAGTGAATCGCCGGGATCGGTGAATTCGTTGAGAACGCTATTGCCCAGGGACGGCGAGTCAGGCTCATCGAGCCATTCAAGCTCGGGCTCGTCCAGCGTCGACGCGTCGGGCATTTCGAAGACATCGGGCAAAACGTGCAGGTTCGAGGTAAACGACGACTCGATCGGCATCGGTTCGCTCGATGCCTTGGCGGCGGACGACGTGTTTTCAAAGGGGCTGATCAGGTCCCAACTCGAATCCATCGACAGGTCATCCAGGTTCAACTGGAACCCATCGTTGGGAGCCGGTTCGTTTGTCGCAGCGCCAAGAGGCGCGAGAGGCGCTGCGGCGGCCAAAGGCACCGCACTGCTCAATTTCGGACAGCGCACACGGATGTCCTGAAGCTTTTGTTCGTCGAAACCGGCATCGCGCAGGCCGGTTTCCTGCGCTTCATAGGCCGTCACATCACCTTGTTTACCGAGGACTTCCAGCAGCCGCACAGCCAGATCGGTGCGTTGCGGTTCCTTGATCAACGCCTCTCGCAGCAAACCGGCCGCCTCGGTAAAACGTCCATAGGCGAGATAAATATTGACGCCTTCAAGCACATCACCCGTGGGCTTCGTTTCACCCGGTTCAGACACCGGAGGCGACGCAGGGGACTGCGCAACCGCTGGTACGGCGCGACTCAGGACCGGCTGATGCCGCGACGGCAGTTCGGGGCCAGGCTCTGGCACCGTCTGAACCTGCTGCCGTTGACGACGAACAAACAGCCCCAGCACTAGCAAACACACCAGCGCCAACACCCCGAAAATCAGCGGCCAGTGGTTCGCTTCGGCCTCTTCGACAACGGGAGCGGGCACTGGAACAACCGCTACCGGCGTCACCGCTGGCGCCTGTTTAATCTCGGCCAATTGAGTGTGCAGCTCGGTGACCTGTTTGTTCTGCCCGGCGATCTGCTCGTCCTGACCCTGAACCTTCGCCTTCAGCTCATCGATGGTTGTTTGTAGCTGCTGATTCTGCAGCACACTGGCGGCCAATTGCTCGGCAAGGGGATCAACCACCGGCACGGGGACAGGTTGATCGACCCGTGGGGTTGGCGGTTTTTTGCTCTCCGGCGCAGGTACCGGCGCAACGGCCGGCTCGACCGTCGGGAATGCGGAAGACTGGGAATGGGCAAGCGGTTCGTCAGCGACGGGATCAACTCCCGGCGCCCCCGGCGGATCGATAAGCACGGTGTACTCACGCAGCAAGCGCCCATTGGGCTGGTTGAGCTGCACAAGGAAATTCAGGAACGGTTCATTGACCGGTTTGTTGGAGCTCACCCGGATCAGGCTGCGGTTGCCCCGCAGGATTGGTGTGAACTTCAGGTCGTTGAGGAAAAACACCCGGTCGACGCCGGCGCGGCTGAACTCCTCCGCCGTCGCCAGTTTGACCGACAGCTCGCCCTCCTCCAGCCCCGCCGTATCGACCAAGGCGATGTCGGCACGTAACGGCTGATTCAGCGCGGAATGCAGGGTGATATCACCCAGGCCCAACGCGGGCGTCAATGCCGAGTAGGAGACAGCACCACCGACCAGCAGCAACCTGGCGCAACACCGCAATACAACGTGCCAACTCTCGAGCATGAGCATCCCTTAGATAACCAGAACCAACTGTACGTGTTCGCACATCCGGTACGAACACGATATTGCCTAGTAGTTCTTTATAGTCTGCCCAACGGGGTATCTCGAAAGTCTGGCGTGCGGTTATGCCTCAAGATTTTTCCAGGTTGGCCAGGATGTGCCCGTGAACACGCATGCAGGTCTTCAAATCCGCCTCATCGACGCCTTCGAACAGCTCATGGCGCAGTTGGTTGGCAATGGTTTCAATTTGTTCGATCAGGGGACGTGCCGGAGCACAGAGAACGATTTTTTTCGCCCGACGGTCTTCCAGCACCGATTGGCGTTGCACCAGGCCTTGGGCTTCAAGGCTGTCGAGCAGGCGGGCCAGGGTCGGCCCTTCAACGCCAACGCTTTGCGCCAGTTCACGTTGGGTCGGAGCATCGTCGAAACGCGCCAGGTGCAGCAGCACCAGCCAGCGCGCCTGGGACAATCCCAGGCCGGCCAGTCGGCGGTCAAGTTCGGCACGCCAGCCGCGCGACATCTGGGCCAGTTGCATGCCAAAGCGGTGTTGATCGGTTAACGGCATAAAAAACTCATGATTAGACTGAAATAGAGAAAAACTAATTATTAGTCAGCTAAGCATGGCCGTTGTCTGGAGGCAAGGATTGCTCTTTGATGAATCGTTAAATCAATGGGACAGATGACTCACATCTCGAATTCGGACTGCAGTGCCGCCCGAACACAGTACAAAACACCCTCCGGCACTCGCCCGGCGAACAGTGCGGCAATCTCCGCAACCGGCGGCAACTCGCCCTCACCGTCGAGGAACGCGTCCTGGACTTCCCCCATCAAGTCTTCGGGCAGGTCCAGTGCCTGTTCCAGCGACAATTGCTGCTTGCCAATCGCCTCGGCCAGCATGGTGTAAACGTTCTTTTCCGAGCATTGCAGCTGACCGGCGATTTGCAGCGGCGTCATGCCAGCCCGCGCCAGGGTAATCAGTTCGTGGCGCACATCGGCCACCACTTTTGGCGCCTCGACCTGGCCACCCAGCACTTCGAGGAAAGCCTCGCCGTAACGCTCCAGCTTGCGCGCGCCGACGCCGCTGACCGTGGCCATTTCCGCCAGCGAGGTCGGCTGGCTGCGGAGCATTTCCAACAATGTCGAGTCGGGGAAGATGACATAGGGCGGCACGCCGTGCTCTTCGGCGAGCTTGCGACGCAGCGCGCGCAAGGCTTCCCACTGTTCGCGCTCTTCGCCACGGACCAACTGGCTCGCCTGGCTCTTGCTGCTTTTTGCCGTGGTTTGCGGCTTGAGGTCGCGGCGCAGTTCCAGGGTCACTTCGCCCTTGAGCAGCGGCCGGCACGTATCGCTCAGACGCAGGCCGCCGTAGCCTTCAAGGTCGATATCCGCCAGACCACGAGCCACCAGCTGTCGGAACAGGGACCGCCATTCGCTCTCCCCCATCGCCTTGCCGACACCGAAGACCGACAGATGCTGATGACCGATGCTGCGGACCTTTTCGTTGTCCTTGCCCAGCAGCACGTCCACCAAATGCCCCACGCCATAGCGCTGGCCGGTGCGGTAGATCGCCGAAAGCGCCTGACGGGCCGGTTCGGTGGCGTCCCAGGTCTGCACGCCATCGACGCAGTTGTCGCAGTGGCCGCACGGCTCGGGCATATCTTCGTCGAAGTAGGCCAGCAGCGTCTGACGTCGGCAGCGGGTCTCCTCGCAGAGCGAGAGCATGGCGTCGAGCTTGTGCTGTTCCAGACGTTTGTGACGCTCGTCGCCTTCGGAGTTTTGCAGCATTTGCTTGAGCATCACCACATCTTGCAGGCCGTAGGCCATCCAGGCGTCTGCCGGCAGACCGTCACGGCCGCCGCGACCGGTTTCCTGGTAATAGGCCTCAAGGGATTTCGGCAAGTCGAGGTGCGCGACAAAACGCACGTTAGGCTTGTCGATGCCCATGCCGAACGCCACGGTGGCGACCATGATCAGCCCTTCCTCGTTGAGGAAGCGCTTCTGGTGATGGGCGCGTGTGTCGTTGGGAAGGCCCGCGTGGTACGGCAGCGCCGGGAAGCCTTGCTCGCTGAGGAACACCGCGACTTCGTCGACTTTTTTGCGCGACAGGCAATAGACGATGCCGGCATCGCTGCGCCGCTCCGTGAGGAACGCCAGCAACTGCTTGCGCGGCTGCTCTTTGGGCACGATGCGATAAAAAATGTTCGGCCGGTCGAAACTCGAGAGGAAGCGTTCGGCGTCCTGCAAATGCAGGCGATCGACGATTTCTTCGCGGGTGCGCTTGTCGGCGGTGGCGGTCAGGGCGATACGCGGCACGTTGGGGAACAACTCCGCCAACTGGCCCAGTTGCAGGTATTCGCGGCGGAAGTCGTGACCCCATTGGGATACGCAATGCGCTTCGTCGATGGCGAACAGGGAAATTTCAAGGCTTTGCAGGAAGGCCAGCATCCGCGGCTGCACCAGACGCTCGGGCGCCAGATAGAGCATTTTCACTTCGCCACGCTTGATCCGCGCAGCGAGGTCGCGTTGCTGCTCGGCGCTCAGCGTGGAGTTCAACGCAGCAGCCGCAACGCCCAGCTCCTCGAGGGTGGCGACCTGGTCGTCCATCAAGGCGATCAGCGGCGATACCACCACCGCCAGGCCTTCGCGCAACAGCGCCGGCACCTGGAAGCACAACGACTTGCCGCCACCGGTAGGCATCAACACCAGGGCGTCGCCGCCATTGGCCACGCGCTCAATGATTGCACCCTGACGGCCACGGAAACTGTCGTAGCCGAAGATGTCCTTGAGGACGCGTTGAGCCTGTTCGAGCATAAAAACTCCAAAAATCACCGAAACATCCCTGCAAGGCTGGTTCAGAAACACGCAGGCTGCACTGACAAATCGTAAGTGCGCATTGCATGACGCTTCACATTTCAGCCGCGACGCCAGCAGGGCATCACAAAACGCGGGAGTATACCCGAGCGCTGTCCGGCACAGGGCGCCACTGATAAGACACACGAGGGCAAATGCTGATCCCGCGTAGGAGCTGCCGAGGGCTGCGATCTTTTGATCTTGTCTTTAAAAAGCAAAATCAAAAGATCGCAGCCTTCGGCAGCTCCTACAGGGATAGGCGGTGCGCATCGAGGGCAAATATCCCGCGCGGCTGGCCTGAGCGCTCAAGAAGGCCTAGAATTCGCGCATCTGTTTAATTCCCAAGGTAGCCCTTTAATGTCCTTCGCTGAGCAACTAACCCGCCTGCAAGTCTTCCTCGACGCCGACGAACTGCATGACGAGGCGCTGGACTACGTGGCCGCCCACGGCTACCTCACTGCGCTGTCGATCTGTTCCGAAACCGTTCCCGACCGTGAATGGATCGATGCCCTCTTCGCTGAAGAGCCGCATTACGCCGACGACACCGAGCGTGAAGCGATTGAATCCACCCTGTTGGCCCTCAAGGCTCACATCGCTCGCCAACTGGCGTCCGATGAAGAGTTCGAGCTGCCGTGCGACCTGGACCTGGGCGAAGAGCCGGATGATTCCGACCTGCGCGGCTGGTGCATCGGTTTCATGGAAGGCGTGTTCCTGCGCGAAGCAGCCTGGTTCGAAACCGCCGAAGACGAAGTCAGCGAAATGCTGCTGCCGATCATGGTCGGTTCGGGCCTGTTCGACGAGCAGCCGGAATTCTCCGACATCGCGGCCGATGCCAATCTGATGGACGACATGATCGTACAGATCCCGGAAGCCCTGACCGCGTTGTACTTGCTGTGCAATGCGCCAGACGAAAAACCGGCGATCCTCAAGCCACGTCACCACTAAGATTTGCCTATGGACACCCCCATAGGCAACCGCTCCCTGATGTTGCGTTACGTGCTGCTGGCCATCGGCTGGCTGAGCGTAGCGTTGGGGGTGATCGGGATTTTCCTGCCGGTGTTGCCCACTACGCCTTTCCTGCTGCTGGCGGCTGCCTGCTTCGCCCGCAGTTCGCCGCGTTTTTATCAGTGGCTGGTGGAGCATCCACGGCTTGGCCCGTGGATTCGCGACTACCTCGACGGTAACGGCATCCCCCTCAAGGGCAAGGTCTACGCCATCGGGCTGATGTGGGCGAGCATCCTGTTCTCTTGCTACCTGGTACGCCTGCCCTGGGCATGCGGGTTCATGTTGACCAGTGCGGTGTTGGTGACGATCTATATCCTCAGGCAGAAAACCCTGAAAACACCCCGATCCCTGTAGCAGCTGGCGAAGCCTGCGTTCGGCTGCGCAGCAGTCGTGGAATCAGGCGCTGCGGTTTTACTGTGGAGTCCGGGATTCAGGATTTACGACTGCTGCGCAGCCGAACGCAGGCTTCGCCAGCTGCTACAGAGTCGAGGTGGCGGAATAGACGGCGATCAGTCCTATGCCATTCCCATGTAGGAGCTGCCGCAGGCTGCGATCTTTTGCGGTACACACCGACGACCAGCCCTCCCTCCCTGAAAACACCGCCTAGACTTCAGACTCTGCACCCGAGCAGCCAAACATGCCCCGCCGCCTGCGTAGTCCAGGATGGTCAAAGCCCCGACTTCGTCTCGGTGGATGGCTGCTGCTGACAGGTTTGCTGTTGGCCGGGTTGAGCAATGTCTGGGCTAACTGGGTTTTTACGCAGATTCTGCAAACCGCCGAACAGCGCTACGGCTCTCTCGGCCCGGGACAGGGACGAATCGAGGCCTGGGGTCAAATGCTGCAAGACGAAGTCAACGCGCCCGAGCGCGAGCAACTGAACGCGGTCAATCACTTCTTCAATCAGCAATTGAGCTTTGAGGATGACACCCGCATCTGGCATCAGACTGATTACTGGGCCACGCCCGTCGAATCCCTGGTCAAGGGGGCGGCCGATTGCGAGGACTACGCACTGGCGAAATATTTCAGCCTGCGCCACCTCGGGATTCCCAGCGAGAAACTGCGTATTACCTACGTCAAAGCCCTGACCCAGAACCAGGCGCACATGGTGCTGACCTTCTACAGCAGCCCAACGACCGATCCGCTGGTGCTGGACAACTTGTTCGACGAAATCCGCCCCGCCTCCCAACGCAAAGACCTGTTGCCGGTCTACGCCTTCAACGCTGAAGGCCTGTACATGCCAGGCGCCAATGGCGGAAAACGCAGCAGCGACTCGAAAAAACTGTCGCGCTGGCAAGACGTACTGAAAAAGATGCAGGCCGAAGGGTTCGCCGTAGGCGATGGCTAGCCACCACAGCAAGGAGCATTTATGTCACTGCGCAAACAATTGTTTCTCGCCATTTGCCTGTTCTTGCTGGTGGCGTTCAGCGGCAGTTTTTTTGTCGGCCTGGAAAGCTCCCGCGACCAGACGCTCGGCCAACTCCGCTCCCACGCCCAGGACGCCGCCACCGCCCTGGGCTTGTCGTTGACCGCACAAATCGACGACCCTGCGATGATCGAGTTGATGGTCAGCTCAATTTTCGACAGCGGTTATTTCAACAGTATCCGCGTCGTCAACATCGTGGATGAGCAGGTGTTGGTGGAGCGCAACGCGCCGGCGCAGATAGAGGCTGTCCCCGGCTGGTTCGTGAATCTCGTCAACCTGCGCCCGGAAGCTGGCGATGCGCTGATCATGCGTGGTTGGGAACAGGTCGCGCGGGTCGAGGTGTCGAGCAATCCGCAATTCGCCCTGGCCAAACTGTGGGACAGTGCCCTCGGCAGTCTGATCTGGTTGTTGCTGTGCGGATTGCTCAGCGCAGCGTTCGGCGGCTGGCTGTTGCGTCGGCAATTGCGTCCCCTCGACAAGATGGTCAAACAGGCTGAAGCCATCAGCAAACGCGAGTTCTTGAGCTTGCCTAAACTGCCACGCACACCCGAACTGAGGCGGGTGGTGCTGGCGATGAACCAAATGGTCGAGAAGCTTAAAGCGCTGTTCACCGAAGAGGCGACACGCAGTGAAAAACTGCGGGCCGCGTCCTATCAGGACAGCCTCACGGGCCTGGCCAATCGGCGCTTGCTGGATGAGCAACTGGCCGATCAGTTGCTGATCAGCGAACAAAGCAGCGACGGCCATTTGCTGATGCTGCGGATCAACGATCTGATCGGCCTCAACCAGCGTCTGGGCGGCCAGCGCACCGACGCGCTGATCAGCGCCGTGGGCGAACTGCTCAAGCACCTGACCGAACTGCCGGAGCGTCGCACCTGGCTACCGGCGCGTAATCGCGGTGGCGAATTCAGCCTGCTGACGCCGAGCCTGGACAGCGCAGACGCCGTGCGCCTGGCGTGCGAAATCAGCGCCACGCTGGAAAACCTGCGCCTGACCGGCGTCAGCGATTGCATGCCGGTGGCGCATCTGGGCATCGTCGCCTATCACCCCGGCGAACCGGCCAGTCACGTGCTGCTGCGCCTCGATCAGGCACTGACCCAGGCCCGGCAGCACCCTGAACGGCCGTGGATACATCTGGCCGATTGCGATACCTCGCCAACGCCCTCACAACACGACTGGCGCAACTGGATCGACGACGCGCTGACCCACGGCAAAATGCAGCTGTACTTCCAACCCGTCGTGCAATGCGCCGACACCAGTCAGGTGCTGCATCACAAAGTCCTCGCGCGCCTGCTTGATCCTCAGGGCGAAGCGATTGCCGCCGGGCATTTCCTGCCGTGGATCGAGCGCCTGGGTTGGTCGGCGCGATTCGACCTGGCCATGCTCGAAGCCACCCTCGATTACCTCGTGGCCAACCGTTGGCCGCTGGCGTTGAGCCTGTCGGGCAGCACCCTGCGCGATCACACACAGCTGCAACAGATTCTCGAGCTGCTCCAATCCCTGCCCGAACTGGCGCCTCTGCTGACACTGGAAATAGACGAACGCCAACTGCCCCCCCCTGAAGAACTCCAGCGTCTGAGCCACAGCCTGGTCAATACGGGTTACCACATCGGCCTGCAACATTTTGGGGGCAGCTTCAGCCAGATTGGCAACCTGACTCAATTGGGGCTGGCGTACCTGAAAATCGACGGCGCCTACATCCGTGCCATCGACCAGTTCAGTGACAAACGGCTCTTCATCGACGCGATCTTCAGGGCGACCAACAGCATTGATTTGCCACTGATTGCGGAGATGGTCGAGACCCAAGGGGAGCTAGAGACGATCAGGGAACTGGGGGTATTCGGGGTGATGGGCCGGTTGATCGGACCACCTGAGCCGATGTGATTACATAGATCAAAAGATCGCAGCCTGCGGCAGCTCCTACACAAATCCTGTAGGAGCTGCCGCAGGCTGCAATCTTTTGACCTTCAAAACCGAAACAAAAAACCCGCCATCCCCTTTTACCAGGATGGCGGGTTTTGTCGTTTCAGATCACACCGTATCCACCTTCAACGAATGGTCATTGAGCATCCCGTTGATGATCGTCGCCGTGTCATGCCCCCCCGCAATCACCCCGCCAGCCCCTGGCGTGACACCGTAATGGCTGGCCAGGTTCACACCCGCAAGGTCGATCGTCTGATTCGGCGCGGCACCGGCCATGGCACTGACGTCGATACTGGTGACCAGCGTCGCGCCGCTGCCGGTGACTTTGAAGTGCAGGTAGTCATCCAGCGAGGCCGCGGTGTTGTTCTCCCCTTGCAGCAGTTGCGAGAGGTCGAGTTTGTCAGTGCCCGGGGTGAAGTCGGTGACCACGTCGTGACCGCTGTTGCCTTGGCGCCACAGGAAGGTGTCGGCGCCACTGCCGCCGGTGAGGGTGTTGTTGCCCAGACCGCCTATCAGGAGGTCATCGCCGCCCCCGCCCTTGAGTATGTCGTTGCCCAAACCACCATCGATGATGTTGCTATTGTTATCACCGGTGAGGGTGTCGTTGAAGTTGGAGCCTGTGAGGTTTTCAATCCCGGTCAAGGTGTCGGTGCCGGCGCCGAGGGTGTTTTGCGCGGTGAGCAGGCTCAGATCGACAGTGACGCCCGCCGTGGCGTGGGCGTAGCTGGCGGTGTCGATGCCGGTGCCGCCGTCGAGCAGGTCGTTGCCCGGGCCACTGAACAGCAAATCATTGCCGGCACCGCCGTGCATTTCATTGTTGCCTGAGCCGGCCGTGAGCACATCGTTGCCGTCGCCAGCATTGATGACGTTGTTGCCGGTGCCGGCCACCAGGACGTCATCACCCGAGGTGCCGGTGAGGGTGTGGCCGTCCTGATAGCTGATGGTTACGTTCGCCGTATCGCTGCCGCCATGGTTGTCATTGGCAGTGTAGGTGCCATGTGCGTCCGGAGTGAGGTCGTGGGCCCCGGCGTAGTTGACGGTCATGGTCAGTTGGTAGTCCTCGGCGCCCTTGGCGTTGTGGCCACTGTCATCGGTGATGTTGGTGACGTGGATCTGGTAGGTCCCATCGGCCTGCGCCGTGATGGTCCCTCCGTCTGGGATGGAAACGAACGCACCGCCATTGAGCGAGTACTCCATGCTGATGTGGCCAGCCCCCAGGTCGTGGTCCAGATTGAGGGTTTCACCTTGTTTCAGTTTTACGGTGATGAGGTCTTCATCGTTGGCGTTCGCATGATTGACCGCACCCAGGTAGCCACTGATCACCAGCACCGCCGTCATCGCAGCCGTATTGGCAGCAAACAAGTTGCGCACATCGGTCTGTGCCTGGTTGTCAGCGGTGTTGCCTCTGCCAGCGAATGGGAGCGCGCCGGTGCCAGTGAAGTCCGCGCCTTTGGCCACCCAACCGGTATTGAACGTGGTCGGCGTCGCCGTCAGCGGATTGCCATTGACGTCGGTGTCGTTGGTCAGCAGCAACTCACCCGGCACCACGACACTGCCCGACAGCACGTTGGTGATGACGTGGTCATCGACCGCCACCGGCGGCGCGTTCGGAACGACGTTATTGCCGGCAGCCATGCAGCTGTTGTTGACGTCGATGGTGATGGTCGTGGTGCTTTGGTCACCGTCGGCATCGCGCAAGGTGTAGGTGAACGTGTCGCTCGCGCCGGGACCGCTCACGGCGTTCGGGTTGCTGTGGTACTCGGCGTTGCCGTGGGCATCCAGCGTCAGGTAACCGTAGGTGCCATTGATCTGGCTGTTCAGCCCACCGACGACCGGGGTCGAGGTGTCCGAACCGGCACGCACGCCGACCACCCCGCCACCGGCCGCGAGACCATCGGCGCCGCCAACGTCGTTCCACAGCACGTTGCCCGTAACGATGCCGCCCTCCCCGACCGAGGCTGCATCGGCATGGGCGGTCGGCACGTCATCGACGATGTTCACCACGATGGTGCTGGTCACCACATTGCCCAGCGAATCGGTGGCGTGGTAGGTGAAGGTTTCGCTCAGGGTGTTGGCGCCGTCGTTCGCCTGCGGCGTAGTGCTGGCCGGCGAGGTCAGGGTGTAGGTGTAAGTGCCGTCGGGGTTGAGCAGGATTTGCCCGTACGCCCCGTGATCGCTGCCGACCAGGGTGTAGGTGATCGCACCGGTGGCACCGGTGACCGAGCCAACCAGGGTGCCACTGGCGGTTTCGCCGGTGTTGCACGGCTCGCTACCAGTGACGGTGCCGGCGGCCAGGTCCTGGCCGTCTTTGCTCAGGTCCAGCGCTTTTTCGTACACCGTCACGTCGCTGTCGCTGACCGCTTGGATGCAGCTGTTGTGGACGTCGATGGTGATGGTCGTGGTGCTTTGGTCACCGTCGGCGTCGCGCAAGGTGTAGGTGAATGTGTCGCTCGCGCCGGGGCCGCTCACGGCGTTCGGGTTGCTGTGGTACTCGGCGTTGCCGTGGGCATCCAGCGTCAGGTAACCGTAGGTGCCATTGATCTGGCTGTTCAGCCCACCGACGACCGGGGTCGAGGTGTCCGAACCGGCACGCACGCCGACCACCCCGCCACCGGCCGCAGGGCCATCGGCGCCGCCGACGTCATTCCACAGCACATTGCCCGTGACGATGCCGCCCTCCCCGACCGAGGCTGCATCGGCATGGGCGGTTGGCACGTCATCGACAATGTTCACCACGATGGTGCTGGTGACCACATTGCCCAGCGAATCGGTGGCGTGGTAGGTGAAGGTTTCACTCAGGGTGTTGGCCCCGTCGTTCGCAGACGGCGTAGTGCTGGCCGGCGACGTCAGGGTGTAGGTGTAAGTGCCGTCGGGGTTGAGCAGGATTTGCCCGTACGCCCCGTGATCGCTGCCGACCAGGGTGTAGGTGATCGCACCGGTGGCACCGGTGACCGAACCGACCAGGGTGCCGCTGGCGGTTTCGCCGGTGTTGCCCGGCTCGCTGCCGGTGACCGTGCCGGCGGCCAGGTCCTGGCCATCCTTGTTCAGGTCGAGGGCTTTTTCGTAGACGGTCACGTCGTGGTCGCTGACCGCTTGGATGCAGCTGTTGTGGACGTCGATGGTGATGGTGGTGGTGCTTTGATCACCGTCAGCGTCGCGCAAGGTGTAGGTGAATGTGTCGCTCGCGCCCGGGCCGCTCACGGCGTTCGGGTTGCTGTGATACTCGGCGTTGCCGTGGGCATCCAGCGTCAGGTAACCGTAGGTGCCATTGATCTGGCTGTTGAGGCCACCGACGACCGGGGTCGAGGTGTCCGAACCGGCGCGCACGCCGACCACCCCGCCACCGGCCGCGAGACCATCGGCGCCGCCGACGTCATTCCACAGCACGTTGCCCGTAACGATGCCGCCCTCCCCGACCGAGGCTGCATCGGCATGGGCGGTCGGCACGTCATCGACAATGTTGACCACGATGGTGCTGGTGACCACGTTGCCCAGCGAATCGGTGGCGTGGTAGGTGAAGGTTTCGCTCAGGGTGTTGGCCCCGTCGTTCGCAGGCGGCGTGGTGCTGGCCGGCGACGTCAGGGTGTAAGTGTAAGTGCCGTCGGGGTTGAGCAGGATTTGCCCGTACGCCCCGTGATCGCTACCGACCAGGGTGTAGGTGATCGCACCGGTGGCGCCGGTGACGGAGCCAACCAGGGTGCCACTGGCGGTTTCGCCGGTGTTGCCCGGCTCGCTGCCGGTGACCGTGCCGGCGGCCAGGTCCTGGCCATCCTTGCTCAGGTCGAGGGCTTTTTCGTAGACCGTCACGTCGTGGTCGCTGACCGCTTGGATGCAGCTGTTGTGGACGTCGATGGTGATGGTGGTGGTGCTCTGGTCACCGTCGGCGTCGCGCAAGGTGTAGGTGAACGTGTCGCTCGCACCCGGGCCGCTCACGGCGTTCGGGTTGCTGTGATACTCGGCGTTGCCGTGGGCATCCAGCGTCAGGTAACCGTAGGTGCCATTGATCTGGCTGTTGAGGCCACCGACGACCGGGGTCGAGGTGTCCGAACCGGCACGCACGCCGACCACCCCGCCACCGGCCGCAGGGCCATCGGCGCCGCCGACGTCATTCCACAGCACGTTGCCGGTAACGATCCCGCCCTCCGCGACCGAGGTGGCATCGGCATGAGCGGTCGGCAGGTCATCGACGATGTTGACGTTGATTTGCCCGTGCGCGGTACTGCCGTCCTTGTCGGTGGCGACGACGTCGAAGTTCTCGCTGATGCTGTTGGCGCCGTTGGCATTCGGATGCGTGTCGGCGTAATTCAGGGTGTAGCTGTAGCTCACCACGCCCGTGGCCGGGTTGTAACCGGTGACCGTGAAGGTGGCGCCGTGCTCGGTGGCGCCCGACTGCGGGAAACCGACCGCCACACCGCCACTGATCACCGCAACGCCGCCTATGGTCAGGGTTTGCAGGCCATCCGGCGCGGAGACGGTGAAGGTGCCGCTCTGGGTCAGGGCCGGTGCGTTGGGCTCGCTGCCGTAGGTGAGGTTTTTCTCGTAGACGGTCAACTCGCCGCCAGGCACGTCGAGGCCGTTGAGGGTCACCGGGCTGTTATGAATGTTCAGCTGCAGCGTGGCGGTGCTGGTATCGCCGTCGGCATCGGTCAGGGTGTAGGTGAATTTCTCGGTGCCGCTGCCACCCTCGTGCAACGCTTTGAAGTCCGCATCGCTGGTGTTCAGGGTGTAGGTGTACGTGCCGTTGGCATTCAGCACCAAGGTGCCGTAAGTGCCGGTGAACGTGCCCGCCGTAATCGGACCCGAGTTCGGCCCGGTCGGTACGCGGTCCGCGCCTTGCACGTCGTTGGTCAGCACATTGCCTTCGAGCGTCAGGGCTGTTGGCGTGGCGGTAATGGCGTTGCTGTCATCGACTGCTTTCGGCACGTCATCGACAATGTTCACCACGATGGTGCTGGTGACGACGTTACCCTGCGAATCGGTGGCGTGGTAGGTGAAGGTTTCGCTCAGGCTGTTGGCGCCGTCGTTCGCAGGCGGCGTGGTGCTGGCCGGCGAAGTCAGGGTGTAGGTGTAAGTGCCGTTGGGGTTGAGCAGGATCTGCCCGTAGTCGCCAGTGGCGCTGCCGACCAGGGTGTAGGTGATCGTGCCGGTGGCACCGGTGACGGAACCGACCAGGGTGCCACTGGCGGTTTCGCCGGTGTTGCCCGGCTCGCTGCCGGTGACGGTACCGGCGGCCAGGTCCTGGCCGTCCTTGCTCAGGTCGAGGGCTTTTTCGTAGACGGTCACATCGTGGTCGCTGACCGCTTGGATGCAGCTGTTGATGACGTCGATGGTGATGGTGGTGGTGCTTTGGTCACCGTCGGCATCGCGCAAGGTGTAGGTGAAAGTGTCGCTCGCACCGGGGCCGTTCACGGCGTTCGGGTTGCTGTGATACTCGGCGTTGCCCGCGGCATCCAGCGTCAGGTAACCGTAGGTGCCAATGATGTGTTCGTTGAGGCCGCCGATGACGGGGTTCGTGGTGTCTGAACCGGCGCGCACGCCAACTACACCGCCACCGGCCGCGGGGCCATCGGCGCCGCCGACGTCGTTCAACAGCACGTTGCCCGAGATGATGCCGCCCTCCCCGACCGAGGCTATATCGGCATGGGCGGTCGGCACGTCGTCGACAATATTCACCACGATGGTGCTGGTGACCACATTGCCCAGCGAATCGGTGGCGTGGTAGGTGAAGGTTTCAGTCAGGGTGTTGGCGCCGTTGTCCGCAGGCGGCGTAGTGCTGGCCGGCGAGGTCAGGGTGTAAGTGTAAGTGCCGTCGGGGTTGAGCAGGATTTGCCCGTACGCCCCGTGATCGCTACCGACCAGGGTGTAGGTGATCGCACCGGTGGCGCCGGTGACCGAGCCAACCAGGGTGCCACTGGCGGTTTCGCCGGTGTTGCCCGGCTCGCTGCCGGTGACGGTGCCGGCGGCCAGGTCCTGGCCGTCTTTGCTCAGGTCGAGGGCTTTTTCGTAGACCGTCACGTCATGGTCGCTGACCGCTTGGATGCAGCTGTTGTGGACGTCGATGGTGATGGTGGTGGTGCTCTGGTCACCGTCAGCGTCGCGCAAGGTGTAGGTGAATGTGTCGCTCGCGCCCGGGCCGCTCACGGCGTTCGGGTTGCTGTGATACTCGGCGTTGCCGTGGGCATCCAGCGTCAGGTAACCGTAGGTGCCATTGATCTGGCTGTTGAGGCCACCGACGACCGGGGTCGAGGTGTCCGAACCGGCACGCACGCCGACCACACCACCACCGGCCGCGGGGCCATCGGCGCCGCCGACGTCGTTCCACAGCACGTTGCCGGTAACGATCCCGCCCTCCGCGACCGAGGTGGCATCGGCATGGGCGGTCGGCAGGTCATCGACGATGTTGACGTTGATTTGCCCGTGCGCGGTACTGCCGTCCTTGTCGGTGGCGACGACGTCGAAGTTCTCGCTGATGCTGTTGGCGCCATTGGCATTCGGATGCGTGTCGGCGTAATTCAGGGTGTAGCTGTAGCTCACCACGCCCGTGACCGGGTTGTAACCGGTGACCGTGAAGGTGGCGCCGTGCTCGGTGGCGCCCGATTGCGGGAAACCGACCGCCACACCGCCACTGATCACCGCAACGCCGCCTATGGTCAGGGTTTGCAGGCCATCCGGTGCGGAGACGGTGAAGGTGCCGCTCTGGGTCAGGGCCGGTGCGTTGGGCTCGCTGCCGTAGGTGAGGTTTTTCTCGTAGACGGTCAACTCGCCGCCAGGCACGTCGAGGCCGTTGAGGGTCACCGGACTGTTATGAATGTTCAGCTGCAGCGTGGCGGTGCTGGTATCGCCGTCGGCATCGGTCAGGGTGTAGGTGAATTTCTCGGTGCCGCTGCCACCCTCGTGCAACGCTTTGAAGTCCGCATCGCTGGTGTTCAGGGTGTAGGTGTACGTGCCGTTGGCATTCAGCACCAGGGTGCCGTAAGTGCCGGTGAACGTGCCCGCCGTAATCGGACCCGAGTTCGGCCCGGTCGGTACGCGGTCCGCGCCTTGCACGTCGTTGGTCAGCACGTTGCCTTCGAGCGTCAGGGCCGTTGGCGTGGCGGTAATGGCGTTGCTGTCATCGACTGCTTTGGGCACGTCATCGGTGATGTTGATGTCCAGCGAACCTGTGGCGGTATCGCCGTTGCTGTCGCCGGCCACCACGCTGAAATGTTCGATGAGGTTGTTCGCGCCGTCACCGGCCGAATGGGTTTCGTTGCCGTTGAGGGTGTAGCTGTAACTCACCACGCCGGTCGCCGGGTTGTAGCCGGTGACGGTCAGGGTGTTGCCCAACTGAGTGGTGATCGATTGCGGAAAGCCCGCGGCCACACCGCCGCTGATCACACTGATGCCGCCGATATTGAGGGACAACAGGCCGTCAGGGGCCGTCACGGTGAAGGTGCCGCTTTGGGTCAGGGCCGAAGGATTGCTCGCCGAGCCATCGGGCAGATTCGCTTCGTTGAGGGTCAGCTCACCGCCGGAAGTGTCGAGACCGCCGAGGGTGACCGGATGGTTGACCGCCGGCGGTGGCGGCACGTTTGGCGGCACGTCTGGCACCACATCTGGCACCACGTCTGGCACCACCACCTCTGGCACCACGCCTGCCACCACATCTGCCGCCGGGGTGTTGCCGCTGATATCGCCGTTGTGGCGTCCTTCAGGGAATTCAGGAATGCCGCCAAACCCGGCTGTAGGGAAGCCGATCGTAGGATCGATGTGCCCGCCCACTTCTTCCAGCATCACAAAACTGTGACCGCCGCCTAATGCGCCGCCGGGAGCGCCTGTCGCACTTGGGCCCGCCGCCGTGGCTTCACCGGTTTGCGTCGGGTCGGCGCCGGCTGCGATGGCTTTTTGCAGTTGTTCGACATCGGTCAGCTGCGCTTCGCTCGGCGTGACCGCTTCAGGTGTGTCGACGTGCGGCGCCTGATGCGCAAGCAGTTGCGAATTCATTTGCAGACTGCTGTCACGCCCGAGCGTCAGCTCCTGGCCATTTTGCAGATGCACCGCCACCGCGCCTTCAGCCCCGGTAACCAGTTGATCGCCGGCGAACAATCGGTCTCCCTCGATCAAGGCGCGCCGAGTGCCATCGCTCGCGACCGCGAACGCCTGACCGATGACCTTACTGACGATACCGATGAGCGTTGCCATGTGCATTTCCTCCGCAGCCAACTGCGTGTTGGCATCCTGTTTTTTGCGAAGAACGTGCTCATGGCTCAAGCAGGTTGTCTGGCGAGTCGTCTTCCCCCAGGGGCAGTGGTTTCTTGAAGTAAACCGCAGCCCCGGCGACGTCCTCGCCAAGCGTGTCACTCGCGGACTGCTTGTCCTGTACGGGATAAAACCCTATGCAATCAATGGCATCGGGATCCACTTCCAAAACAACGTGCCCTGCAAGCAATGCGTAACGGTTCTGAAGCACCACAGTGACAGAAAACCGTCACTCAAAACCCGTTCCGCGTCCCTCCCCTCCAGCACTTCTCCGCCCTATGTCGATAAGTGTATGGAACTTTCCTCAAGCCCCCAGGAGCTCCCTAAGGCTCATAAATCAAGGGCTTTCGAATTGAACAATGTGCTGGAAATTGTAGAGCGCATAAGTTTTTTTTGAAATAAGCTTATGAGAAATAGTTCTTAGCTTCTCGCTAGAATGTTCTTAGCTCTGTTGTTACAAGCTTGAAACGGTTTTACCTATAAATGCCGTCAAATAATTGGCGACTAATAAGGCACTATTAGGACTCAGGGAGATACACCCATGCGCCATTTAACCCCCCTATGCAGCGCGATTCTGCTGGCGATGGCCTGTGCTTCTCAGGCTCAAGCCATGTCCTTGACAGAGGCAATCCAAAGCACCATCGCGACGCACCCGGAGCTGGCGTCGCGCGTGGACAGCCGTCTCTCGGCTGATGAGGACGTGAAAGTCGCCAAGGGGGGCTTTTATCCGTCGGTTGATCTCACTGGCGCCTACGGGCGCGGGTACAGCGATAACACCAACACCCGCGCCTTTGGTAAACACCACACCGAAATCCTGACCTACACCCAATCGGAATTGCGCCTGCGGCAGATGCTCTTCGATGGTTTCAATACCGCCAACGAAGTCGAACGCACCAAAGGCGTGGTCAACTCCCGGGCCTATTACGCTCAGGGCACCGCTCAGGATCTGGCCCTGCGCACCATCGAGGTCTACCTCGAAGTGCTCAAGCGTCGCGAGCTCGTGACCCTGGCCAAGAACAACCTGCAAGCCCACATGCGAGTCAATGACCAGATCGGCCTGCGTACCCAGCGCGGTATCGGCAGCAACGCCGACGCCGATCAGTCGGTTGCTCGCCGGGCACTGGCGGAGAACAACCTCGACACCGCCGAAGTCGATCTGGCCGACGCCGAGTCGAATTTCTACGCCGTCGTGGGGCGCCTGCCCGATGAACTCGAAACACCGCCTTCGACCCGCGGCGAATTGCCCGCCTCCCTGCAAGAAGCCCAGCAGAGCATGGTGGAAAACAATCCGTACCTGAAATCCGCCCAGGCTGATGTGCAATCGGCCGAGAGCCAGTACGAAGTCGCCAAGTCGCCGTTCTACCCGCGTTTCGACGCCGAAGCCGCGGTGGGGGCGAACAACAACGTGCAGGGTGATGAAGGCCACGACAATGAATGGCGGGTCGGCATCGTGATGAACTACAACCTGTTTCGCGGCGGCAGCGACAAGGCACGCCTGGCCTCCGATGCGCACCTGATCAACCAGGCGATGGACATCCGCAACAACGCCCTGCGCCAGCTCAACGAGAACATCCACCTGGCCTGGAACGCCATGGTCAATGCGAAAAAACAAACCCCGACCGCCCGCGAATATGCGGAGACCAGCAAACGCGTAAGGATGGCGTATCAGGATCAGTTCGGCCTTGGCCAACGAACCCTTCTCGACCTGCTGGACAGTGAAAACGAGCTCTATAACGCCAACCGCCGCTACACCGAAGTGCAATACACCGAGGAATATTCGATGTACCGCGTGCTGGCAAACATGGGACAGTTGCTGAGCAAACAACGGGTCGTGCTGCCCGCCGATGCGATCGCCCAGGCCGAAGTGAAAAACCAGGCCCGTTTGCCTGAACTCAAATGAAGTAACCCTGTAGGAGCTGCCGAAGGCTGCGATCTTTTGATCTTTTGATCTTTTGATCTGTGGCTTTGTGGCGGTGATGAGGGCGCCAAAGATCAAAAGATCGCAGCCTTCGGCAGCTCCTACAACAAGTAGAGGTGTATCGATGCCAATTGCCGCAGCGCAACGGGAGCGACCAATGTGACCAGCATGGAAACCGGCAACATCGGTGTTGATCCGCGCCTGAGCTTCGATGACCCGCTTCTGGACGGTCTGTTGATTCTCTGCAAACTCCACGGCGCGACGGTCAGTCGTGCCAGCCTGAGTGCCGGCCTGCCCCTGAACAAACAACGTTTGAGCCTGGACCTGTTGCCGCGCGCAGCGGCCCGTGCCAACTTGCAGGCGCGATTGCTGCGCCGTGAGCTGACGGACATTTCCGCCCTCAACCTGCCCGTGTTGCTGATCCTCAACAACGGTCGAACCGCCGTGCTGCGACGTTTTGGCGATGACGACCAGTTGCTGATTCTGCCCAGCGAAGCCGATGGCGGCGAACAATGGGTCAGCCGTGCAGAGTTGGCCGAAAGCTACAGCGGCCAGGCCTTGTTCGCCCGGCCGCGCCACGAGCTCGAAGACTTGCGCTCGCCGCTGGTGCCCCGTGTAGAGGCCTGGTTTCGCGACACCCTGAAGCTGTCGAAATGGCTGTATGGCGATGCGATCCTGGCGAGTTTTTTGATCAACCTGCTGGGGTTGATGGTGCCGCTGTTCGTGATGCAGACCTACGACCGGGTGGTGCCGAACCAGGCCACATCGACCTTGTGGGTGTTGTCCATCGGCTTGCTGATTGGCACCGGGTTCGAACTGGCGCTGCGGGTCGTCCGCGCGCACTTGCTGGACACTGCCGGGAAGAAGACCGATGTCATCCTTTCCGCGACGTTGTTCGAACGCATCACCGGCATGGCCATGAAAGCACGGCCGGCAACCATCGGCGGTTTTGCCCAGAGCATTCACGACTTCCAGGGCCTGCGCGAATTCCTCACCGCCGTGACCCTCACCAGCCTGATCGACCTGCCCTTCGCCGTACTGATGCTGGTGGTGATCGGTCTGCTCGGCGGATGGCTGGTGGTGATTCCGCTGTTGGCGTTTCCGATTACGATTATCTTTGCGATGGTGATTCAGGTTCGCCTGCGCGACACCGTGCAGAAAAGCCTCAGCCTCGGTGCCGAACGCCAGGCCCTGCTGATCGAAACCCTCGGTGGCCTGGAAACCCTCAAGGCGTGCAGCGCTGAAAGCGAACGTCAGCACAAATGGGAGAGCACCCACGGCGCGCTCACCCGCCTCGACAGCCACGCGCGCAACCTCTCGGCGCTGGCCACCAACGGCACGCTATTCATTCAGCAATTTTCGGGCATGGCGACCATTGTTGCCGGGGTCTACAGCATCATCGCCGGTAATCTCAGCGTCGGTGCCCTGGTGGCGACTTACATGCTCGGCAGCCGCGTGCTCGCGCCGTTGGGGCAGATTGCCGGGCTGATCACCCGCTATCAGCAAGCGCAACTGACCATGAAAAGCACCGATGCCTTGATGGGGTTGCCGCAAGAGCGCGACGCCAGACAACGGCCACTGGAGCGTACACAACTGCAAGGCGCGCTGGACGTCAGCGGCGTGACTTTCCACTACAACGGCCAGAGCGCGCCGGCGCTGGCCAATGTCAGCTTCAGCGTAAAACCCGGCGAACGGATCGGCATTATCGGTCGCAGCGGCTCGGGCAAAAGCACCTTGGCGCGACTGGTGATGGGTTTCTATGCACCGGAAGAAGGTCAGCTGTTGCTCGATGGCCTGGACCTGCGCCAGCTCGATGTCGCCGACCTGCGCCAGCAGATCGGTTACGTCGCCCACGACCTGCCACTGCTGGCCGGTAGCCTGCGCGACAACCTGACCCTCGGCGCACGCTACATCAGCGATTCGCGGATGCTCGAAGTGGCGGAACTGACCGGTGTCACCGAGCTGGCCCGTCAACACCCGCAAGGTTTTGATCGGCCCGTCGGTGAGCGCGGACAATTGCTCTCCGGCGGTCAACGTCAGGCCGTATTGCTGGCCCGGGCCTTGTTGCTGGACCCGCCCATCCTGCTGCTCGACGAACCGACCAGCGCCATGGACAACAGCAGCGAAGACGTTCTGCGGCAAAAACTCCAGAGCTGGGTCCAGGGCAAAACCGTGCTGCTGGTCACTCACCGTACGTCGATGCTCAGCCTGGTGGATCGGCTGGTGGTGCTGGACAATGGACGGATCGTCGCCGACGGTCCAAAAGAAGCGGTCATCGATGCATTGCGCAAGGGCCGGGTCGGCTCTGCGGCTGTCTAGGAGCTACCCATGGCCCGTTCATCATCCGACGCGTCGCAGTCTAATTCGAAGCAACGGGGCTATTTCGGCAGTTTCAGCAAAAGCGCCGAAAGCGAGTTCATGCCGGAAACCGCCGGTGCGGCGTTGCAGGATTCCCCGCGCTGGTCGCGGATCACCGTGTGGCTCGCTGCCGGGCTGATTATCAGCGCGTTGGTCTGGGCCAAGTTCGCCGTGCTGCAGGAAGTCACCATGGGTGAAGGCAAGGCGATTCCGTCGAGCAAGGTTCAGGTGATCCAGAACCTGGAGGGCGGCATTGTCACCGAAATCTTCGTGCGCGAAGGGCAAATGGTGAACAAGGGCGATACGTTGCTGCGCCTGGATGACACGCGTTTCCTGTCGAACAAGGGCGAAAGCGAGGCAGATCGTTATGCGCTGACGGCGCAGGTCGAACGCTTGTCGGCCGAGGCAGAGGGGCGCCCCTTCAACCTCTCGACTGAAGTCATCGCCAAAGCCCCGCAAGTGGCTGAAGACGAACGCTCGCTGTACGAGCAACGGCAGCGTCGACTCGCCAGTGAGCAGCGCACACTGAGTGAACAACTTCGGCAAAAAACCCAGGAACTGGCAGAGTTCCGTTCCAAACAAGGTCAATTCAGTTCCAGCCTGGCGTTATTGCAGCAGGAGATGAACATGTCCGCGCCGCTGGTGGGCACCGGGGCCGTTTCACCGGTGGAAATCCTGCGACTCAAGCGCAGTGCCGTGGAGATTCGCGGCTCGTTGAACGCCACGACGCTGGCGATTCCCCGGGCGGAATCAGCGATCAACGAGATCAAAAGCAAGATTGACGAGTCCGAACAATCCTTCCGCTCGGACGCGGCGAAAGAGCTGAACGAGAAACGCACCGACCTGTCGAAAATCACCGCATCGAGCATCGCCATCGACGACCGCGTGACTCGCACCACGGTGGTCTCGCCAGTGCACGGCATTATCAAGGTGCTCAAGGTCAACACCATCGGCGGCGTGGTTCAACCAGGCAGCGACATGGTGGAAATCGTGCCCCTGGAAGACAATTTGCTGATCGAGGCCAAGGTGCGGCCACAGGATGTGGCGTTCTTGCATCCGGGGCAGAAAGCGATGGTCAAGTTCAGTGCTTACGACTACACGATTTATGGCGGGTTGAGTGCCAAGCTTGAGTTGATTGGGGCGGACACGATTACCGACGACAAGGGCAACAGCTTTTACCTGATTCAGGTTCGCACTGATAAAAATCACTTGGGCGGTGATGTGAAACCGTTGCTGATCATTCCAGGGATGGTGGCGACCGTAGATATCATCACAGGCGAAAAAAGTGTGTTGGATTACCTGTTGAAACCGGTGCTGAAAGCCCGGACCGAGGCGATGCGCGAAAGGTAGTTTCTGTCTGGAGTTGGCTTTGATTGTTCCACCGCTTTCGCGAGCAAGCCCGCTCCCACATTCGACCGAGTTACTCCAGGAGAATGGCGATCAAATGTGGGAGCGGGCTTGCTCGCGAAGGGTCCGTGACAGGCAACGATCATTTCGGCCCATGATTACGCTGGTAGATCTCCTCCCCCATCGCCGCAATCTGCCCTTCGATCAACGCCTCGAAGGGTTTTAGCAACGGCTCAAAGGTCGTTGGTTCTTCCAGCGTCTCCAACGCCTGAACAATCGCTTCCACCGTCGACAACGCACCCGGTCCGGGCGCCTTACGCAATCGATAACGCGACACCGCGCCCTCGGCCAGCGTCACTCTGGGCAACGCTGCCAGCAGCGGATTAAGGTGCAGCATTTTGCGCGCCTTGCGCCAGGTGCCGTCCGGAACCACCAGCAGCAAGGGCTCATCGGTGGCGGCATAGACCTGCAACGGGAGCGCCTCATCGGCCGGAAACAACAGCCGCGCCTGATAGCCCGGCTGATTCAACAGCGCCGGCAGCTCCTCGAACACTTCGCCAACCACCAACTCGGCATTTTTCAACCCCAAGACCGCCAACCGCGCGGTGTTCAGCGCATGGCTCACTTCGCTCGGATGCTGCAACAACAACACCCGGGTGCGACTGTCGAGGCTCGGTATCAGTGGGCACAGGCAATGGGATTGCGGGCGCAGACACCGGGAACATTGAATTCGGGACATCGCTTCCTTTTCCTTTAAGCCGCCTGATTCAGTTGTGCTTTAAGCAGGTCGCGGAAGGTCTGGATCAGCGGTTCGCGACTGCGGCCACGGCGCACGATCATCGAAAACGGCGCTTGATAACCGAAGGTCGCCGGCAGTAGCACCCGCAAATCGCCCTTGTCCGCCCAGGCTTGAGCGTAGTGCTCCGGCAGGTAACCGATGTAGGCACCGGATAGCACCAGAATCAACTGCGCCTCCATACTTTCCACCGTCGCGGCGCTGTGCTTGAAACCGTGCCGTGCCAGTTCGGCCTGACTCCAGTAACCACGGCCCACCATGCGCTGCTGGGTGATGACTTGCTCGGGAATGCGCCGCTCGGTGAACAACGGATGGCGACTGCTGCAATACAGCCAGTGTTGTTCGCGGTACAGCGGCATGTAGACCAGACCGCTCATGCGTGTGGAAAACGCCCCGATGGCCAGGTCGAGGCGATTGTCCTGCACGCCGAGTTGCAGTTCGTAAGGGCTCATGACCGACAAGTGCAAATGCACGGCCGGGTGCTCCTGGCTGTAGGCACCGATGGCCTCGGCGAACGGCAGGGCCTTGTCGCTGACGGTGGAGTCGATCACGCCCAGGTTCAGCGTGCCGCGTAACTCGCCCTTGAGGGCGGCGGCGTATTGCTCGAAGCCTTCGAGCTCACCCAACAGGCGCAAGGTCTCCTGATGGAACAACTCGCCCTTGCTGGTCAGGCTGAAACCGCCCCGGCCACGATGACAGAGCACCAGGCCGAGGGCGGCTTCGAGCTGGCTCATGTAGGTGCTGATCGCCGAGGTCGAGAGGTTGAGCTCTTGCTGGGCGCTGGCGAACCCCTGATGGCGAACTACGCTGACGAAGATGCGCAATAGTTTCAGGTCGGGTAAAGCGTTGGCCATTGGGGTCTCCAAACACCAGTCGAATTTCAGTCCTGTGGCGAGGGGATTTATCCCCGTTGGGTGGCGAAGCCGCCCCCTAAGCCTCAAATGTGCTGTATCGGACACAGCGCGGGTAATGGATTACGACTGCTGCGCAGCCGAACGGGGATAAATCCCCTCGCCACAGATATCCTGCGAATACTGGAAGAGTCTATCTCCGTCCTCGCCATTAGTTTAGAAAAATCTGAACTAAGTATTTGCCCGTAGCGATTCTTCCCGGCCACTACATTTCGCAGAATCGGCGTCAACGGTACCCGTGTCTCTCCGACCGGTGTAACCGACACAAATAAAACAACGACGATGAGGCCCTACCTGTGGACAAGATTCTTCACCAACCACTGGGCGGCAATGAAATGCCGCGCTTCGGCGGCATCGCCACCATGATGCGACTCCCCCATTTGCCAACCGCTGCCGGCCTGGATGCTGCCTTTATTGGCGTTCCGCTCGACATCGGCACCTCGCTGCGTCCGGGCACCCGTTTCGGGCCTCGTGAAATCCGCGCTGAATCCGTGATGATTCGCCCGTACAACATGGCCACCGGCGCCGCCCCGTTCGACTCGCTGTCGGTTGCCGACATCGGCGACGTGGCGATCAACACGTTCAACCTGCTGGATGCCGTACGGATCATCGAAGAATCCTACGACAAGATCCTCGACCACGATGTGATCCCGCTTACTTTGGGCGGCGACCACACCATCACCCTGCCAATCCTGCGTGCCATTCATAAGAAGCACGGCAAGGTCGGCCTGGTGCACATCGATGCTCACGCTGATGTGAACGATCACATGTTCGGCGAGAAAATCGCCCACGGCACCACGTTCCGTCGCGCTGTCGAAGAAGGTCTTCTGGACCCGGACCGCGTTGTGCAAATCGGTCTGCGCGCCCAGGGCTACACCGCTGACGACTTCAACTGGAGCCGCAATCAGGGTTTCCGTGTGGTTCAGGCCGAAGAGTGCTGGCACAAATCCCTGGCTCCATTGATGGCTGAAGTTCGCGAGAAAGTCGGTGGCGGTCCGGTGTACCTGAGTTTCGACATCGACGGCATCGACCCTGCCTGGGCGCCAGGCACCGGCACCCCGGAAATCGGCGGTCTGACGACCATTCAGGCGATTGAAATCGTTCGCGGCTGCCAAGGCCTCGACCTGGTCGGCTGCGATCTGGTAGAAGTCTCGCCCGCTTACGACACCACCGGCAACACCTCGCTGCTGGCCGCCAACCTGCTGTATGAAATGCTCTGCGTACTGCCTGGCGTGGTCCACCGCTAAGGATCCGCCATGCACGAACGTGATCAGGTACTGCAAGCTGCCGCCGATCTGGTGGCAGCCTTCGCCCGTAACGATCGCGAAGCCTACTTCGGCGCCTTCAGCGCCGATGCGAGCTTCGTGTTCTACACCCTCGAACAACCCCTGCTGTCGCGCGATGCCTATCAGGCGTTGTGGGACACCTGGCGTTCGGAGGATGGCTTCGAAGTGCTTTCGTGCACATCAAGCAACGCCTTCGTCAGCCTGCAGGGTGACGTGGCGATTTTCATTCATGACGTAGCCACCGAGCTGCGCATGCAAGGGGAGCAACACTTCAGCCAGGAGCGCGAGACGATTGTTTTCAGAAAACAAGCGTCTGGCCACGAACAACAAGGCCTATGGCTGGCCTGCCACGAACATTTGTCCGCCATGCCGGAAGGGCTGCCAACCCCTTAGCCCAAACAGGTGACGCTCACGCACGATGAGCGCGCCTTTATGATCGGAGCTGATCATGAATAACAACAACAACGACCAAAGCCTTACGCAAATTGAAACCTACGGGGTCGAGCAGATCCCGGACAGCGAACGTACCGCGGGCCCGACGGATTTGTTCCGGATGATCTTCGGTGGTTCCAACACCTTTGCCACTGCCGTGCTCGGCAGCTTCCCGGTTCTGTTCGGCCTGTCTTTTCAGGCCGGCGTATGGGCGATTGTGCTCGGTGTACTGCTGGGTTCGTTGATCCTCGCGCCAATGGGCTTGTTCGGCCCGATCAATGGCACCAATAACGCCGTGTCTTCCGGTGCGCACTTCGGCGTGCACGGACGGATCGTCGGTTCGTTTCTGTCGCTGTTGACCGCTATCGCCTTCTTCTCGCTCTCGGTGTGGAGTTCGGGTGATGCGCTGATCGGGGGTGCCAAACGCCTGATCGGTCTTCCGGAAACCGACCTGACCCTGGGCCTGGCCTACGGTCTGTTCGCGATCCTGGTACTGACCGTTTGCATCTATGGTTTCCGCTTTCTGCTGTGGGTCAACAAGATCGCAGTGTGGAGCGCCAGCCTGCTGTTCCTGCTGGGTATCTTCGCCTTCGCCGGTCCTTTCGATGTGAACTACGCCGGCACCGTCAGCATGGGGCAACCCGGTTTCTGGGCCGCCTTCATCGGCGCGGCACTGGTCGCGATGAGTAACCCGATTTCTTTCGGTGCGTTCCTCGGTGACTGGTCGCGTTACATCCCGCGTGACACCTCCAAACGCCGGATCATGGCCGCGGTGGTGATCTCTCAGATCGCAACCTTCATCCCGTTCCTGTTCGGCCTCGCCACTGCCACGATCGTAGCGATCAAGGCACCCGACTACATCGCGGCCAACAACTATGTGGGCGGCCTGCTGGCGGTCTCGCCGAGCTGGTTCTTCCTGCCGGTGTGCATGATCGCGGTGATCGGCGGCATGTCCACTGGCACCACCTCGCTCTATGGCACCGGGCTGGACATGTCCAGCGTGTTCCCTCGCGTGCTGTCGCGGGTCAAGGCAACGCTGCTGATCGGCGTGATGTCGATTGCCTTCATCTTCATCGGGCGCTTCGCGGCGAACCTGGTGCAGAGCGTGTCGACCTTCGCCGTACTGATCATCACCTGCACCACCCCGTGGATGGTGATCATGATCATCGGCCTGCTGGTACGTCGCGGCTTCTACTGCCCGGATGACCTGCAAGTGTTCACCCGCGGCGAGAAAGGTGGCCGTTACTGGTTCACCCACGGCTGGAACTGGCGTGGTCTGGGTGCCTGGATCCCGAGTGCCGCCGTGGGTTTGTGCTTTGTGAACCTGCCGGGGCAGTTCGTTGGACCACTGGGCGATCTGGCGGGTGGCATCGACATCAGCCTGCCGGTCACCCTGGGCCTGGCCTCGCTGGTGTACCTGGCGCTGCTGAGCCTGTTTCCGGAATCGCGGGAAGTGTTTGGTCCGGAGGATGTTCGCAGTCTCGGCGCCCACACCACGGCAAAGCCTGAACTACGTCAGCCCGCCTGACACTGATCCACCTGTGAGAGTGAGCCTGCTCGCGAAGACTGCGGCACATCCAATAGAGATGTGACCGACAGAACGCCTTCGCGAGCAGGCTCGCTCCCACAGTAAACCACCCTACAGAAACACCTTTGTTTCAGTATAAAAAAGACAATCGGAGACACGCCATCATGGCATTGGATTTATTCGTCGTACTCATCTACGCAGCCGCGATGCTGATGCTCGGCTACTACGGCATGCGCAAGGCCAAGACCAACGAAGACTTTTTGGTCGCCGGTCGTAACCTCGGCCCGAGCCTGTACATGGGCACCATGGCCGCCACCGTTCTGGGCGGCGCGTCCACCGTCGGCACCGTACGCTTGGGCTACGTCCATGGCATCTCCGGTTTCTGGCTCTGCGCGGCCCTCGGTTGCGGGATCGTGGCGCTGAACCTGTTCCTCGCCAAACCGCTGCTGAAACTGAAGATCTACACCGTTACCCAGGTCCTGGAAAAACGCTACAACCCGATGGCCCGCTCCGCGAGCGCGGTGATCATGCTGGCCTATGCGCTGATGATCGGCGTGGTCTCGATCCTGGCCATTGGCACCGTGCTGCAAGTGCTGTTCGGCCTGCCGTTCTGGCTGTCGGTATTGCTCGGCGGTGGCGTGGTGGTGATCTACTCGGCGATCGGCGGCATGTGGTCCCTGACCCTGACCGACATCGTCCAGTTCGTGATCAAGACCGTGGGCCTGATGTTCATCCTGTTGCCAATCTGCCTGTACCGCGTTGGTGGCTGGGATCAGTTGGTGTTGAAATTGCCGGCCACCGCCTTCAGCTTCACCACGATTGGCTGGGACACCATCATCACCTACTTCATGATCTACTTTTTCGGGATCCTGATCGGCCAGGACATCTGGCAGCGCGTGTTCACCGTCAAGAGCGCCAAGGTTGCTCAGGTCGCCGGTACATTCGCAGGCTTCTACTGCATCGTTTACGGCCTGGCCTGCGCCCTGATCGGCATGGCCGCTCATGTGCTGATCCCGGACCTGGACAACGTCAACAACGCCTTCGCCGCCATCGTCAAACTGTCCCTGCCTGACGGTATCCGTGGTCTGGTGATCGCTGCTGCCCTGGCAGCCATGATGTCCACCGCCAGCGCCGGCCTGCTCGCCGCTGCTACCACCCTGACCGAAGACCTGCTGCCGAAACTGCGTGGCGGTAAACAGTCGAGCCTGGGCATGAACCGCCTGTTCACCCTGTTGACCGGCATCGTCGTACTGGGCATCGCTCTGGTCGTGAATGACGTCATCAGCGCCCTGACCCTGGCCTACAACCTGCTAGTGGGCGGCATGCTGATCCCGCTGATCGGTGCCATTTTCTGGAAACGCGCAACCACCGCCGGTGCTATCGCCAGCATGGGCATGGGCTTTGCCACGGCGCTGGTGTTCATGTTCAAGGATGGTCTGGATGCCAACACCCCGATCTACTACAGCCTCGGCGTAGGCCTGGTGAGCTTCGTGCTGGTCAGCCTGATGTCCCGCCGCCCAGCGATGGTGGCGAGCGCCGCCTAAGCTGAATATAACGACTTGATGCTTTCTTCGGCGGGTGTGGCGTCGGTTGCCACACCCGTTTTTTTTCGCCTGAAGGAAACTGTTTATGAAAATCGTCAGCCGCGATCAGTGGTTTGAGGTGAAACAACTCAGCGACGGAATTCGCTTGATTCACGAGCCTTACATCCGTCCTTTCTATCGCTGCAATCTTTGGCACATTCAGGGCCGCGACAAAGATCTGCTGCTGGACAGCGGTTCAGGGCTGGTGAGCCTGCGCGAGCAACTGCCGTGGATCACCGAGCGGCCGCTGGTGGCGGTGGCCAGTCATTGCCATTTCGACCACATCGCCGGGCATCATGAGTTTCCTGAGCGCCTGGTGCATCCGGCCGAAGCGCAGATCCTTGCGGCACCGGATGGCGAGAACACCTTGTCCACAGCGTTTGTCGGCGACGAGATGTTCGAGGCACATCCTGACTGCCCGTTGTGCTACGCCGAATATCGGGTGAAAGCTGCACCGGCCACCGGGATGATTGAAGAAGGCGATGTGCTGGACCTGGGTAACCGTGTCCTGCAAGTACTGCACACACCGGGGCATTCACCGGGCGGCATCAGCCTGTACGAAGCGGCCACCGAGACCCTGTTCAGCGGCGACATCATTTACGACGGACCGCTGATTGAAGACGCCTACCACTCCAACCTCGACGATTACGCCCGCAGCCTGCAACGTTTGCGCGCGCTGCCGATCCGCACGGTGCATGGCGGGCATTTCGGGAGCTTTTCCGGGGAGCATTTGCGCACGATGATTGACCAGTGGCAGCGCCAGCACGGCTGAAGCCTGCTGTACTCAGGCGCAGGGACAACAACAATAACGCCCTCGAAGAACATCCATGAAAAGAGCTGCCGTTCGTGCCGCCGTGCATCGCTTTATCAGCCGCCTGCTGGAAAGTCAGGATGACTTCGACGACAACGCGAGCCTCGCGCAGTTGGGATTGGATAAAGAAGATATCGAAGAGCTGATCTTCCATCTGGAGGATGAGCTAGGGTTGACGGCGTTTACGGCGGAGGAAGACCGGATGCTCAAGACCGCCAGGACGGCGAATGACCTGAGCCGGTTTTTGCTGGAGATTGGACGTCATTAACCGCCAAGATCGCAGCCTGCGGCAGCTCCTACAGTGCACCCGCAATCGCAGCATTTGCACAACTCCCTGCAGGAGCTGCCGAAGGCTGCGATCTTTTGGGCGTTGACGCGTTACCGGCGGCGCTGCTGGCGTCGGCGTTGTTCGTCGTCAGTGCGAATAGGCACAGGTTGCAGAGGCGGTTCGATCAAACCGAGTGCGACACCCAGGTCGTGCAGCCAGTTTTGGATTTTCTCTTTCATGGTGCCCCCTTTTGGGTAGTGCCGAGCGACCGGAATTCTGTAGCCGCTTCGCACTGATAATAGTCCGAAGTCCTACTCAATGCTCGCCAAAATCCGCAATGATCTGTTACTGAATGGATCCGAATTCCTGACCGTTAGTTCAAGCAATCGCCTGAGTCTGAACCCCTGCGCCGGGATAGACCGCTTGTTGCTGTTCGATCCACGCATTCAGATTGGCCCCGACCATGCCTTTGCGCCACATCAGCCAGGTGGTGGCACTGGCAAACGGCTCAGCCAATGGATGCACGGCCACGCTTTCACGACCCGGCAGACTGGCGAGCATCGACTCCGACATCAGCGCCACACCCGAGCCGGCAATCACACAGGCGAGCATCCCCGGATAGGACTCAATCTCCATCGCGCGCCCCATGGCCACGTGATCGTGGGCAAACCAGGCTTCCAGGCGCATCCGGTAGGAACAACCCTGCCGAAAGGTGAACACCGACCGCCCCTCCACATCCAAAGCGCTGTGCACCGGCGGGTGATCGGCCTCGCTGATCAGCACCAGCCGTTCGTCGCACAATGGCACGCCATCGAGCCCGGCCAGTTCCAACGGGCCGTCCACCAATGCCGCGTCAAGCCGCCCGGAGAGCAAACCTTCCAGCAATTCGCCGCTGGGTCCGGACTGCACCTGCAGGTTCACCGCCGGGTAGGTGCGGTGATAGCGCGCCAACAGCCCTGGAAGGTGAATGGCGGCCGTGCTGTACATGGTGCCTAGCACGAAGTCGCCAGCCGGTTGCCCGCCCTGCACAGCCGCGCTGGCTTCGTCACGCAAGGCGAATAGCTTGGCGGTGTAGTCCAGCAGGACTTTTCCCGCAGGTGATAACTGCAAACGCTGACGTTCACGAACGAAGAGTTCTACACCGAGCTGCTCTTCAAGTTGTTTCAACCGCGTCGAGAGGTTCGACGGCACCCGATGCAACCGTTCGGCAGCACGCGTGATCGAGCCCTCCTGCGCCACTGCCTGGAAGATCCGCAACTGGCTGAATTCCACGATATTCTCCAAATAAGAACAAGTTACTCACTATTATTCATTTTTAAAGAAAGTCAATCAGTCCTAGCCTGACGGTCATTGATCCTTAGCTGGAACTCAGACCATGTCCCCTCTGATTAGATTACTCGCCAGTTTTATCGCCCTGATGATGGCCATGGGCATCGGGCGTTTCGCGCTCACGCCACAACTGCCGCACCTGCTCAGCGAAGGTCAGATCGACCTGACCGCCGCCGGCCTGATCGCTGCCGCCAACTACCTCGGCTACTTCGTCGGTGCCGTTGACGCAATGTTTTCCCGGCGCCCCGAGCAAGTCCGTTGGCGTTTGCTGGGTGGTTTGTGGCTCTGCGTGTTGCTGACCTTGGCATCGTTCTGGGCCAATGGCTTCTGGTCGCATCTGTTGCTGCGTTTCGGGACCGGGGTGGCCAGCGCCTGGGTGTTGGTGATGATCACTGCATTGAGCCAACCACTGGCCGCAGCGGCCGGTCGTCCGCGGCTGGGCGCCCTGGTATTTGCCGGGCCCGGTTTAGGGATTTTTCTGACAGGGCTGCTGGCCTTGGGCTCGAACCTGCTGGGTCAGACTTCCGCCACCTTGTGGCTGGTGTATGCCGGCGTCGGGCTGGTGATGCTGCTGGGGATTCTGCCGTTCCTGCCCCAATCTGCCCCGACTGCAGCTACCGCCCCCAGCGCCACGACTGCCGGCAATCAAGGCATTGCCCGTTTAGGCGTGATCTATGGGTTATACGGTTTGGGCTACATCATCCCGGCCACTTTTCTCTCGCAAATGGCCAACGCGCAGTTCCATGGTCAATGGCAGGCCGATCTGTTCTGGCCGTGCTTCGGGCTGGCATCGGCTATCGGCGTGGTGCTGGTCAGCCTGCGTCGACCACGCCCGAATGGCACTCGTCATTGGCTGATGGCAACGTTATGGCTGCAAGCCGCCGGCGTGTTCGCCTGCCTGTTGGGCAGCGGGCCGGGCCTGGCGTTAGGCGTGATCCTGTGTGGTACACCGTTCCTGGCTTGCATGCAGCTGGTGATGCAACGCTCCCGGGAGTTGGCGCCCCATAGCGCCCAGCGCAACGCGGGGTTGCTGACCGCATGCTTCGCCGTGGGCCAACTCACCGGACCGTTGCTGGCCGCCTTAAGTAGCCATTTCAGTGGAGGGTTGCAGCCAGCGTTGGTGTTCGCCGGCAGTGGTTTGCTCATCGCCGGCGGGTTGTCGCTGCGCCCGGTCAGTATTGCCCGAGGGCTTTGCGCAAACGACGGCGCACCCACTGCTCAGCGCTGACAAACGTGATGCCTAATAGCACCAGCACGGCACCGATGATGAAGTTGAGGCTCAGTGCTTCGCCCAGCAACACCACGCCGAATGTGACACCGAATAAGGGTGTCATGAATGAAAACACCGCCAGGTTCGATGCCAGATAGCGGCGCAGCAACCAGAACCAGGTCAGGTAACTGAAGAACGACACCACCAACCCCTGAAACAAGACACTGGCCACCGCAACGGTGGTCAGGCTGACGTGGGTGACCTGGCCACTTAGGATCGCGATCAACAACAGACCGACGAACCCCACAATCAATTGATAGAACAACGTCAGGGTCACCGGCGCTTCCGACAGGCGCGAAGCACGCACCACCACCGTGGTCGCGCCCCAAGCGGCACCGGCCAGTATGCCTAATGCATCGCCCATCAACATGCGGTGATCGAGGTTGTCCCAGGACACCCCACCGGCAAACGCGAAGGCGATTCCGACGAAGGCGAGGAAAATACCCAGCCATTGGACGGGCCTTAAACGTTCACTGGGCAACAACCAATGAACGCCCAACGCGGTGAAAATCGGTGCGGTGTAGAGGAACACCGACATGTGCGCGGCCGTGGTGAGCTGCAACCCTTCGGAAATGAAGAAGAACTCCAAGCCAAATAAAGCACCGGCCAATAATCCGCCACGCCAGGTGCGGCCGACCTGATCCCAACCGCCCTTCCAGCAGATCAGCAATCCTACGAGCAATGCGGAAATACCTGATCGCCCGGCGGCCTGCATGACAGGTGCAATGTCAGGCGCCGCCCACTTGATCATGACCTGTTGAACGCCCCAGATCAGGCACAAGCCAACCATCACTTGCAGAGCAAACCCATCGGCGTTACGCCGGGTGGCGCTCACCGGAACATCTCGACAATACAATCCATGGAAGTGACTCGACTCATACCCCAACCTCAATTCATTCCGTGTAGGAGCTGCCGCAGGCTGCGATCTTTTGATCTTGATGTTTAAGGGCAAGATCAAAAGATCGCAGCCTGCGGCAGCTCCTACGGGGGCGACGCGAGGTCAGCTTAGTTCAATGCGATCGGCATGAATGACGATCTGGCCGTTCTTGTACAACGCACCGATGGCTTTTTTGAAGTTGCCTTTGCTGACGCCAAACATACTGCTGATCACCGTCGGGTCACTCTTGTCGCTGACCGGCAGGCTGCCGTTGTTTTCGCGCAACTTGGCGAGAATCTTCGAGTTCAGGCTGGTGGCCGCTTCTTCACCCACAGGTTGCAGGCTCAAGCTGATTTTGCCGTCGGCACGGACTTCTTTGATAAAGCCCTTCTCTTCTTTACCGGCGCGCATGAACTTGAAGATTTCGTTCTTGTGAATCAGGCCCCAGTGCTTGTTGTTGATGATTGCCTTGAAGCCCATGTCCGTGGCTTCAGCCACCAGCAAGTCAACTTCCTGGCCGGGGGTGTAATTGGCCGGAGTCTTGTCCAGGTAGCGGTCCAGACGCGCCGTCGCAGTGATGCGGCGGGTGTGCTTGTCGAGGTAGACGTGCACCACGCAATACTCGCCGGCGGTCATCTGACGCTTTTCTTCGGAATACGGCAGCAACAGATCCTTCGGCAGGCCCCAATCCAGGAATACACCGATGCTGTTGACTTCAACGACTTTCAAACTGGCGAATTCACCGACTTGAACTTTCGGCTTTTCAGTAGTTGCGATGAGTTTGTCATCGCTGTCCAGATAAATAAAAACGTTGAGCCAGTCTTCATCTTCGCTGGGAATATCTTTGGGAATATAACGATTAGGCAGAAGGATTTCGCCATCTGCGCCACCGTCCAGATATAAACCGAAGTTAGTGTGTTTAACCACTTGCAAACTGTTGTAGCGCCCGACTAAAGCCATTTCCAATACCCTCATTGCGTGGGCGACATTCTACCCGGTTTTACGGGCGGTGTTCGGCGGCCAGCCCGGTGGCGGCAGAAATTCCTCTGAAGGCCTTAATTTTCCTGGGTTTTGTCCGCGAGCCCGCGGCCGCTCGTCAGACCGATCCGGCAACATTGGCCAGCACCGGTCGAACCGAATGCGCTTCTCCACAGCCAAGGTTCTTATTTAAAACAGCAGCTTAGCCAGACAATTCGAACAATTATTGGTGAATAATCAACAACCGGCCCCGGTTATTTCAGGGGGATATTTACCAAGCAATTGTCAAGTATTTCCTGTACGATGCCTGGCCAAGTTAATTTTCTACAGGTTAATGGCCGCCATGCGTGTAAAAGCATCCAACAGCAAAGCAAAGCCAGCTCCAGCCGTTGAAACCAGCGAATCGATCAACAACCAGATTGCTGCGTTCCTCAAATCCGGCGGCGAAATCCAGCAAATTGCCAAAGGCGTCAGCGGCCAGACATTCGGCCCGTCCAAGCAGATCACGCTCGGCAAGAAGTAACACCCTGCTTTAACTGGTCCCAAAGCGCTTTGAGCTTCGAAGCGCTTGGACTGGAACCCTCCCCCGCAACACTCTGCCAAACACATCAATATTCTAAATATCGACGAACGGCCTTCGATGCCGAGCATTCGCCGGTATGCTTGCACATGTCTAGATCAAGCGTTTCAGTAGATTCTCCGGTGCCTGCTGCGCGCTGCTCATGGAATGACGCATGCTCAAACCCTCATTTATATTGCTCGGCACCCTGCTGTCGTGTTCGGTCGCCCACGCGCAAATCTTTCAGCGTGAACTGGGTGACTTCGATCTCAAACTCGGCACCACGCCCAGCCGCAGCATGGCTCAGGGATTGGTCAAACCTGCCAGCACCGGCTCGTTCCACGGCGGGCTCGACCTGAGCCACGACAGCGGATTCTATGTGGGCCAATGGTCACCGAGCGCCGGGTTGAGTCCGGGAAACAACCTGGAAGTCGATTCCTACATGGGCTTCAAACAACCTTTCGATAATACCCTTGGCTACGAAGTCGGCATGATCCGCTACAGCTATCCGAAAGTGGACACTCTCGACAGCCAGGAGTTTTTCGGTGGCCTGACCGTGCTCGGCAGCCGTTTCGGCGCAGCCTTCAGCAACGACCCGGACAAACAGAACAGCACCGTGTTCGCCGACCTCGGCGGCAATCAACCGTTTGGCATCGGGATCAGCCTGAAATACACCACACACCAGCTCAATGCGCCGATGTCCGTCGACGGGGGATATGTCGGAAGTTTTACCGATTGGTCGGTGCAACTCTCGCGACCGTTCATGGGAATCGACCTGGACCTGATCTACAGTGATTCCAGCTTGAGTGGCAGCGACTGCTCTGCTTACTCCGGGCATAACAGCCAGTGCGACGGTCTGGTGACACTCAAGGCTGAACGTGCGTTTTATTGATGGGCTGAACTGCCGGGTTCATCCCGCGTTCACATGAGAACCTACGCTTTCGCAAGGACTCGACCATGTCGCGCTGGCTGAAGCATTTCGCCGTCCTCATCACCCTGAGCGTCGTCCTCAGCGCGTGCAGCCGTATGGGCCTGGCCTACCGCAACCTCGACGTGATCATTCCCTGGACGCTCAGCGATTATCTGGACATGAACGGCGAGCAGAAAGGCTGGCTCGACGAACGCCTCAAAGAGCACCTGAGCTGGCATTGCACCACGCAGCTGCCGGGCTATCTCGACTGGCTGGACCGCTTGCAGGTCATGGTCGAGACCAACCAGGTCACCGACGCCGCGCTGCAAGCCCGAACACAAGAAGCCAAACAGGCTATCGCCCAGACCGCCCGGGAAATCACCCCGTCAGCCATTGAGTTGTTAAAGGGACTGGACGACAAGCAAGTCGCAGAGATGAACGACGCCTTCGCCAAGGACCAGCGCAAACGCCAGGAGGAATACCTCAAACCGTCTCTCGCTCAACAGATCAAGGCGCGTGGCGATCGCATGGAAAAACGGCTGAATGACTGGCTCGGACCGCTCAGCACCACCCAACAACAACGGGTCGTGTCATGGTCGAACGCGTTGGGTGACCAGAATCAGCAATGGATCGCCAACCGCGCCCATTGGCAGAAGCAGTTCAGTGCCGCGGTAGCGCAGCGCCAGAGTCCGGAATTCCCACAGCGAATAGAGACACTTCTGGTGAATCGCGAGAGTTTATGGACGCCGGCCTACCGTCAGGCCTACGCCAACACGGAAGCTCAGGCGCGCGGATTGATAGTGGATTTGATGGCTGAGAGTACGCCGACTCAGCGTCAGCGGTTGTTGAAGAAGATTGATGGGGTGAGGAAGGACTTCAGCGATTTGAAGTGTTTGAAGGCGGTGCAGCAAGGATAAAATCAAGATCAAAAGATCGCAGCCTGCGGCAGCTCCTACAGAGTTTGGTGTAGGAGCTGCCGCAGGCTGCGATCTTTTGCTGTCATCAGAAAATCAGGCAATCTGCGCTTTGGACGCTACTTGATCAAACGTCGCCTCATCCAGCGCATCTGCCTGCTCATCCAGCACCTGCCGCGGATGGTCATTACCCGGAATGCTGCTGTCGAGCAGGCTCAACAAACACGAGCCTCGCATCGTTAAAATGTAGTTCGAGCCATTACCGCCCTGATCCTCCGGCCGGGGCTCGATATAACCTCGCGCCAACAGTAACTTTTCATACTCGCCAGCCACCGCTTTCAGGTGATCGAGGTTTTCAATCGGCTCGCCCGCCGCCGATTTCGCTGCCGCGTACTGTTCGGCATAGGGGCGTGGCGTAAAGCTGTGCCCGGCGCTGTTCTGCGCTTCGTGCAACAGACGTTCCATCAGATCCCAGTTATAAATCGTCATCCTGATTCAACCTCCAAAGCGAAGTGAGATGTCCTTAAGTTGTGACCGACGCCGGGCGCAGCCGTTCAGCCGAGGTCTTTACCGGTACCGACTGGCGGCATGTCGAATTGAGCGTAGGCCAAACGACTAGTCTGTGTAGGTCACCTCCCAGCCCCCCCGCAGGAGAAATCACCATGAAGATTCAGAATCATGCCGTCGTGTCCCGCGAAGAATGGCTCGCCGCGCGCCGCCAACACCTGGCCCATGAAAAAGCCTTCACCAAGGAGCGGGACAAACTCAGCGCCGAACGCCGTGCCCTGCCCTGGGTGAAAATCGACAAGGACTATCGCTTCCACGGTCCCCAAGGCGAACTGACACTCGCCGACCTGTTTGGCGGCCGCAGCCAATTAGTCATCTACCACTTCATGTTCGGCGAAGGCTGGGACGAAGGCTGCTCCGGTTGCTCGTTCCTGTCCGACCACATCGACGGCGCCAACCAGCACCTGGCCCACCATGACGTGGCCGTGGTGGCGGTTTCCCATGCACCGTTCGCCGAATTCCAGCCCTTCAAACGGCGCATGGGTTGGAAGTTCGATTGGGTATCGTCAGAAGGTAGCGATTTCAACTACGACTTCGGCGTCTCGGCCCGAGCCGAAGAGGTCACCGCCGGGACCGCCACCTACAACTACGAAAAATCCGACGGTGCCGAAGAAGAACTCCCCGGCCTCAGCGTGTTTTATCGCAATGACGCCGGCGAAATCTTCCACACCTACTCCACCTATGCCCGAGGCCTGGACTTGCTGGTCGGCGCCTACAACTACCTCGACCTCACGCCCAAGGGGCGCAATGAAGAGGAAATCATGGAATGGGTGCGGCACCACGATCAGTATGACGACACGGTACCGGCCAGCGGCTGTCACTCATAGGAATCCAACATGAATGTCACCCTGAAAACCCTGCCCCCGGTCCGCGTCGCCTACCTGCGCTACACCGGCCCCTACGGCCCGGAAATCGGCACGTTCTGGCGCGAAACCGTCGCCCCGTGGATGATCGAAAATAACCTGCTCAACCGCGTGCGCTACGGCATCGGCCACGACGACCCGAGCACCACGCCGCCGCAATACTGCCGCTACGACGCCTGCGTCGAAGTGCCCGCCGACTTCGAACCCAACTACCCATTCGCCGTCACCCACCTGCCAGGCGGGCGCTACGCCGTCGCCCACTTCAAAGGCCCGGGCAGCGAGATTGCGGCTGCATGGGGTGAGCTGTGTGGTCAGTGGATGCCGGAAAGCGGTTTGGCCTACGACCAGCGTCCGTGCTTCGAACGCTACCCGGTGACGGCTTCCTACGATGAGAAGACGGATGTGATGGAGATGGAGATGTGTATAGCGGTGAAAGACTAATAACCCCTTCGCCCAAACCACAAAAAAACCTGTGGGAGCGAGCCTGCTCGCGATGACTGACTAACATTCACTATGGATGTTGACCGGTATACCGCTTTCGCGAGCAAGCTCGCTCCCACAAGGCTCTGTGTTGTTCTGTGGATTGCATCAAACATCCTACTGCAACGGCACAAATGCCCTACACCAAGTTCAGAACCAGCGACCTGTAATGCCTGAACGATAAAGCTTATAGTCATGCCGTCCGCCCAAAAGGCGACCGGGTTTGGCGACCTGATAACAGAGAGTCCTCATCAATTAAGAGACTCCGACTATGAATCGATACATGCCCCTCACCGGAATCGACCTGATCCCGGCCTCCCTGCTCATCGACACCGAAGCACCACTTCGACGTCCTGCAAGCGACCGCCGACTACCGCATCCGCACCGTTACTCAAGTTCTGGAAAACATCGCCTTTCGCGCAGAAATCGGCTGTGACACCGTCGTGCTGTCCGACTTTTCCAAACTATTGGCCATCCCGCTTCGAGATGGCTGCGACTTGATGGATGTCATCGGTAGACGCCTGCGAGCGCAGGCTATGAAGTGAAATGAAAACGGGCGACCTGTAGGTCGCCCGTTTCCGTCACTGAACTTTTCAACCAATTCGCCCCTCAACCGGTTAACCCGCCTTAACCGGAACTGAGGCCCACCTATGAAAACCCTGTTAAAAATCACCCTGGCCGCCACCCTCGCCTGCGCCCTCCCCGTCTGGGCCTGTACCCCCGAGGAAGCCACCGCCAAGCGCGAACAATTGGCCCAGGAAGTCGCCAAGCTCACCGAGCAGAATCCGAAGAAGGCCAAGGAGATCAATGATGAGTTGCAGAAAATGGATTTGGGTACGGCCAGCGCGGATTTGCCGGACAAGTGCCAGTTGATCGATCAGCGTATGAAGGAGTTGAAGACGGCGGATAAAAAGGCCGAGGGTTACTAGCAGATCAAAAGATCAAAAGATCAAAAGATCAAAAGATCAAAAGATCGCAGGCTGCGCCAGCTCCTACAGTGGGCGTAAAAAAACCGGACATTTGTCCGGTTTTTTATGGGTCGCGACGCAGCTTTATTCAGCTGCCGGCGCTTCCGGCTTGCGGCGCTTGAGCGGGGCCATGCCGTCCTTGCTGACCAGCGACAGGGCGTCGGTCTTCGGGCGGTTGGCGATTTTGCGCTTGGTCGGGGCCTTGGCGCCGGTTTTTTTCTTGTCGCCTTTGGCGTCGACCTTTTTCTTCTTCACGCCAACGGCTTTGCCCGAGGCCTTGACCTTTTTCGGTCCGCCGTAGGTGCCTTTGACTTCCTTGATGGTGCGGCGCTCGAAGCTCTGCTTGAGGTAGCGCTCGACGCTCGACATCAGGTTCCAGTCGCCGTGGCAGATCAGCGAGATGGCCAGGCCATCGTTGCCGGCACGACCGGTACGACCGATGCGGTGAACGTATTCGTCGCCGCTGCGCGGCATGTCGAAGTTGATCACCAGGTCCAGGCCTTCCACGTCGAGGCCGCGAGCGGCGACGTCGGTGGCGACCAGGATTTTCACGCCGCCCTGCTTCAGGCGATCGATCGCCAGTTTGCGGTCTTTCTGGTCTTTGTCACCGTGCAGGACGAACGCCTTGTATTCCTGCGCTACCAGGCGGCCGTAGATACGGTCGGCCATGGCCCGGGTGTTGGTGAACACGATGGCTTTCTGATAGGTCTCGTTGGCCAACAGCCAGTTCACAATTTGTTCTTTGTGCTGGTTGTGGTCAGCGGTGATGATTTGCTGACGGGTGGTCGCGTTCAGGTCGCTGACGTTGTTGAGCTGCAGGTGCTCTGGATTGTTCAGCACCTTGGCAACCATCTCGCGCAGGCCCGAACCGCCGGTGGTGGCGGAGAACAGCATGGTCTGCTGGCGATTGGTGCACTCTTCCACCAGACGCTGGACGTCTTCGGCAAAGCCCATGTCGAGCATGCGGTCAGCTTCGTCGAGGACCAGGACTTCAACTTCTTTCAAGTCGAGATTGCCGGCGTTCAGTTGCTCGATCATCCGGCCCGGCGTACCGATCAGGATGTCTGGCACCTTGCGCAGCATGGCGGCCTGGACCTTGAAGTCTTCACCGCCGGTGATCAGGCCGGACTTGATGAACGTGAACTGGGCGAAGCGTTCGACTTCCTTGATGGTCTGCTGGGCCAGCTCGCGGGTCGGCAGCAGGATCAGGGTCTTGATGCTGACGCGGACTTTCGCCGGGCCGATCAGACGGTTGAGGATCGGCAAAACGAAGGCAGCGGTTTTGCCGCTACCGGTTTGCGCTGTCACCCGCAGGTCACGCCCTTGGAGCGCCAGCGGAATAGCCGCTGCTTGCACTGGCGTTGGCTCGACAAATTTAAGCTCGGCCACGGCTTTGAGCAGGCGTTCGTGCAGGGCGAATTGGGAAAACACGGGTGCTACCTCGAAGAAATACAAAAAAACAGCTGCATAGGGTACCGGTTTCGGGCGCTCAGGCCGAGTTTCTTTATGCAAACGGCAGTAAACAGTGGCTTTTTTGTTGCCTGGTTTGTCCTCGAACGTCATACAAAGCGTCTTAAATGCTCTAATCGCCCTGTCGCGACCTATAGAAGAATCGTTTCCGCCCATGGATATCAAACAGCTCTGGCTCAACGCCCAAGACCTTTGGGGCGCCCTCGATCAGCATCCGCTCCTGCATTCCAGCCTGGCGCTGATGGTGTTACTGGTGATTGCCCTGGTCCTCGGACGAGTGGCGCGCTACCTCACGCTTCATGCAACCAAAATGCTCGGCCGCCAGCCGGCGCTGCACTGGGTCAACGATTTGCGCCACAACAAGGTCTTTCATCGGCTGGCGCAGATGACGCCGTCCCTGGTGATCCAGTTCGGCCTGCACCTGGTGCCGGAGTTGAGCAAAACCAGCCTGATCTTTCTCGGCAATGTCGCGCTGGCGTTCACCATTCTGTTCCTGGTGCTGGCCATCAGCGCCCTGCTCAACGCCCTGCTGGACATCTATGCGCGTACCGAACACGCCCGCACCCGTTCGATCAAAGGCTATGTGCAATTGACGAAGATGGTCTTGTACGTGTTTGGCGCGATCATCATTGTCGCCACGTTGATCGACCGTTCGCCGCTGTTGCTGCTGTCGGGGCTGGGCGCAATGTCGGCGGTGATTCTGTTGGTCTACAAGGACACGCTGTTGTCGTTCGTCGCCAGTGTGCAGCTGACCAGCAACGACATGCTGCGGGTCGGCGACTGGATCGAGATGCCGCAAGTCGGCGCCGACGGCGACGTGGTGGACATCACGCTGCACACGGTGAAGGTGCAGAATTTCGATAAAACGATCGTTTCGATTCCGACCTGGCGCCTGATGTCCGAGTCGTTCAAAAACTGGCGCGGCATGCAGCAGTCCGGCGGGCGGCGGATCAAGCGCAGCCTGTTCATCGATGCCAGCGGCGTGCGGTTCATCCGCGATGAGGAGGAGCAGAAGCTGTCCCAGGTTCACCTGCTGACCGATTACATCAGCCGCAAGCAGGCCGAACTCAAGGCCTGGAACGAAGCCCAGGGCAACGTCGCGGCGATGTCGGCCAATCGGCGGCGGATGACCAACATCGGGACCTTTCGCGCGTATGCGTTGGCGTACTTGAAGAGTCACCCGGAAATTCAGCCAAATATGACCTGCATGGTCCGACAGATGCAGACCACCGCCCAGGGGATTCCGCTGGAGATCTACTGCTTCACCCGCACCACGGCCTGGGCCGATTACGAGCGGATTCAGGGGGATATTTTCGATTACCTGCTGGCGGTGCTGCCGGAGTTTGGGTTGAGTGTTTATCAGCAGCCGAGTGGCGGAGATCTAAGGGCCGGGCTCTTGCCGGCGATGCTCGGTGCGAGCCACATCCCCGCGCCCGAAAAACACATTATGTAGCCCCACAATCCCCTGTAGGAGCTGCCGAAGGCTGCGATCTTTTGATGTTCAAGATCAAAAGATCGCAGCCTGCGGCAGCTCCTACACCAGTTGAGCGTTGCGTCTGATGCCCAATCGACTGATCCCCACCGCCGCCAGAATCACCGACCCACCGAGCACCAACCGCCCCAACTCTTCATGCTGATTCCAGATCAGCAAGTTGATCAACAACCCCACCGGCACATGCAGGTTGTTCATCACTGCCAGCGTCCCGCCATTCACCAGGCAGGCGCCCTTGTTCCACCAATACAAACCCAGCGCCGTCGAGACCAGGCCCAGAAACACCAACACGCCCCATTGCAGCGGCGCTTCAGGCAGGAAATTCTGTTTGCCGAACAACAAGAACGCTGGCAATGCCACCGCCAATGCGCCGAGGTAGAAATAGCCGAAGCGCCGGTAATGCGGCAGATCGCTCGGGTGGCGTGCCACCAAATGCTTATAAAGCACCTGCCCGGCGGCGTAGGTGAAGTTGGCCAGTTGCAGCAGCAGGAAACCCATGAAGAAGTCCGGGTTGATCCGGTCGTAGCGAATCACCGCCGCGCCCGCGACCGCCACCAGTGCCGCGACCAATGCCCACGGACTGAAGCGGCGGTTCAGCGCGTCTTCGATCAGCGTCACATGCAGCGGCGTGAGGATGGTGAACAGCAACACTTCCGGCACCGTCAGCACCCGAAAGCTCAGGTACAGGCAGACGTAGGTCACGCCAAACTGCAACGCACCGATCAACAACATGCCGCGCATGAACGCCGGTTCGACCTGGCGCCAGCGCGTCAGCGGAATAAACACCAGCCCCGCCAGCACTACCCGCACCAGCACCGCGAAGTAACTGTCGACATGACCGGCCAGGTATTCACCGATCAGGCTGAACGAAAACGCCTGAATCAGCGTGACAAAAAGTAGATAGCCCATGCTCGCCTCGTTTCGAATGGCGGCGACGATATCGGTTTTTGCCCGATATCGCGAACGTCAGCCAACCAAAACCCAATAATGTAGGAGCGAGCTTGCTCGCGATGGAGTGTCAGGCAACATTGTGTCGACTGACACTCCATCGCGAGCAAGCTCGCTCCTACACAGGGGTTGTGTGTTCGGTTATTAAATCGCAGGCAAAAAAAAGCCCGATCTCGCCAATGCGTTCAATCGGGCTACAGCACTCAGGAGCAACAAGTGCAAAGGGAGGTTCGATGCGCGTAAAGCTTTGAAGGGGTTGCGCCAGGTCACTAGAACATCCAGCGATTATCTGGCGATTAACGGGTCAGGCGACCTGGGCAAGCTTGGCGTTGGCCTGGTTCAAGCCTTTCTCCTGGAAGTCGCCGCCCAGGTTCATGCCCTCGGCATGGATGAAGGTCACATCGTGAATCCCGATGAAGCCCATGACCTGACGCAGGTAGGGTTCCTGATGATCCGCGGTGCTTCCGGCGTAGATCCCGCCGCGAGCCGTCAGCACGTAGGCGCGCTTGCCACTGAGCAATCCTTGAGGACCGGTGTCGGTGTATTTGAACGTCACGCCGGCACGCAGCACATGGTCGAGCCAGGCCTTGAGGGTGCTCGGGATGGCGAAGTTGTACATTGGCGCGGCCATGACCAGCACGTCGGCGGCCAGCAGCTCATCGGTCAACTGGTTGGAGCGTTCCAGGGAAGCCTGTTCGATGTCGCTGCGCTGTTCGGCAGGTTTCATCCAGCCGCCCAACAGGTTGATGTCCAGGTGCGGGACCGGGTTGACGGCTAGGTCACGAACGGTGATTTGGTCGTTCGGGTGCGCGGCTTGCCACTGGTTGATAAAGGTCTGGGTCAGCTGACGGGAGACCGAGTCTTGCTGACGGGCGCTGCTTTCGATGATCAGAACGCGTGACATGGGATGTAGGCTCCATCTGAGAATGTTGTAGGTCGATGGAGTGAAGGTTAAACAGAGTCATATCGATGAAAAAGCGCAAATAACTGCTATAAACCATCAATAAATTCGTTTATAAGCGAAGCATGTCACTTGTGGGAGCGGGCTTGCTCGCGAAGTCGGTGTTTCAGTAAACATCTCTGTATCTGACACACCGCCTTCGCGAGCAAGCCCGCTCCCACAGGGTTTGATGTCATTTCGGGGTGCAGGTCAGGTCGATGTGCATCTTGATAATGGTCCGGGTGAACTTGGCAGTGGCGTTCGTGTGTTTGCCGGCGGGCACTTCGACCTTGCGGGTGCGCGGCGCTTCCGGGCCATTGTTGAATACCACCTTACAGATCGCATCGGTACTGCCGAAGTTGTTCACCTGAATCGAAGCCATGTCGTTATCCGTGTCGTACGCGTTGTAGTCGATGCTCAAGCCGTTCAGCTGCTTTTGCACGTCGATCGGGTAAGCAAACGCGCTCAGCGGCAGCATCGCCAACAGCACACAACAGATTTTTTTCATTCGGCAGTCTCCAATAAGGGCTGCCAGCTTAGGACAAGAGGAGCTATTCATGAAAGCGCCCCGCGTGACCCTTGATCAATGGCGAACGCTTCAGGCCGTGGTCGACCACGGCGGCTTCGCCCAGGCCGCCGAAGCGCTGCACCGCTCGCAGTCGTCAGTGAGCTACACCGTGGCGCGCATGCAGGACCAGCTGGGTGTGCCGCTGTTGCGTATCGATGGCCGCAAAGCAGTGCTGACCGAAGCGGGCGGCGTATTGCTGCGCCGCTCCCGGCAGCTGGTGAAGCAGGCCAGTCAGCTGGAAGACCTGGCCCATCACATGGAACAAGGTTGGGAGGCGGAAGTGCGGTTGGTGGTCGATGCCGCTTACCCCAGCGCTCGCCTCGTCCGCGCCTTGACCGCGTTCATGCCGCAAAGCCGTGGTTGTCGGGTGCGGCTGCGCGAAGAAGTCTTGTCGGGCGTCGAAGAAGTATTGCTCGAAGGCGTGGCCGACCTGGCCATCACCGGCCTCAGCATTCCCGGTTACCTTGGCGCGGAATTGAGCGACGTAGAGTTTGTGGCCGTCGCCCACCCCGAACACCCTTTGCACCGTCTGAACCGCGAACTTAACTTCCAGGATCTGGAAACCCAGATGCAAGTGGTGATCCGCGACTCCGGCCGGCAGCAGCCACGGGATGTTGGCTGGCTCGGCGCCGAACAGCGCTGGACCGTCGGCAGCCTGGCCACCGCCGCGACATTTGTCAGCAGCGGCCTGGGTTTTGCCTGGTTGCCTCGGCACATGATCGAACGGGAACTCAAGGAAGGCATGCTCAAGCTGCTACCGTTGGATCAGGGTGGCAGTCGCAACCCCAGCTTTTATCTGTATTCGAACAAGGACAAACCGCTGGGCCCGGCAACGCAGATTCTCATCGACCTGCTGCGCACGTTCGACACCGCGCCGCTGGATGCGCCTTTCGCCGCCCCTGAACAAGCCTGACATGGAGTGATTACATGGCCTATTTCGAACACGAAGGTTGCAACCTGCACTACGAGGAATATGGCCACGGCACGCCGTTGCTGTTGGTCCACGGTTTGGGCTCGAGCACGCTGGACTGGGAAAAACAAATCCCGGCCCTGGCCGCGCACCACCGAGTGATCGTCCCGGACGTGCGCGGCCATGGCCGTTCCGACAAACCCCGCGAGCGCTACAGCATTGCCGGGTTCAGCGCCGACCTGATCGCCCTGATCGAACACCTGAACCTCGGCCCGACGCACTATGTGGGCCTGTCGATGGGTGGCATGATCGGCTTTCAACTAGCAGTTGATCAGCCGCAATTGCTCAAAAGCCTGTGCATCGTCAACAGCGCGCCCGAGGTCAAGCTGCGCAGCCGCGACGACTACTGGCAGTGGTTCAAACGCTGGAGCCTGATGCGTGCGCTCAGTCTGGGCACCATCGGCAAGGCCTTGGGCAGCAAGCTGTTCCCCAAGCCGGAACAGGCTGATTTACGCCAAAAAATGGCCGAACGCTGGGCAAAAAACGACAAACATGCTTATCTCGCCAGCTTCGATGCGATCGTGGGTTGGGGCGTTCAGGAACGACTGTCGAAGGTTACCTGTCCAACCCTCATCGTCAGCGCCGACCACGACTACACCCCGGTCTCGCTGAAAGAGACCTATGTAAAATTGCTGCCGGATGCGCGGCTGGTGGTGATCGCCGATTCACGCCACGCCACCCCGCTGGATCAACCCGAACACTTCAACCAAACCCTGCTCGAGTTTCTCACCGCAGTCGACACCACCACACTCAGGATCACTGACCCATGTTGAAAAAAATCGCCCTCGTCGCTGGCTCCGTTCTGTTTGCCGCCAACCTGATGGCTGCAACGCCCGCCAAGGCGCCGCACGTTTTGCTGGACACCACCAACGGCCAGATCGAAATCGAACTGGACCCGGTCAAGGCACCGAAAAGCACCGAGAACTTTCTCAAGTACGTGGACAGCGGCTTCTACAACAACACGATTTTCCACCGCGTGATCCCAGGGTTCATGATCCAGGGCGGCGGCTTCACTCAACAAATGCAGCAAAAAGAAACCAAGGAGCCGATCAAGAACGAGCACAACAACGGCCTGAAAAACGTCCGTGGCACGTTGTCCATGGCCCGCACCTCCGATCCTGATTCGGCCACCAGCCAGTTCTTCGTCAACGTCAAAGACAACGACTTCCTCGACAACGGCGACGGCTATGCCGTGTTCGGTAAAGTCGTTAAAGGCATGGACGTGGTTGACGTCATCGTCAACTCCCAAACCACCACCAAAAGCGGCATGAAAGATGTGCCGGCCGACCCTGTGTTCATCAAGTCGGCCAAGCGCATCGACTAAGCTACACAGGACGTCTTGAGCGGCTGCCGGAGTGCGCCGCTCGTACTGTTCAAAGGAGAGCCCGTGCGCGGGCGGAGAACTGATGCTTTATCGCCGTTTTGAAAAACTGATCGACATTTTTCGTGATGCACCGACGGCGGCTCCTCCGGATCGGGTTCTCCCTTTTTATACCTATTACTTGAAGCAGGTCTGGCCGAGTTTCGTCGCCCTGCTGATCGTCGGCCTGTTCGGCGCGCTGATCGAAGTGGCGCTGTTCAGCTACCTGAGCCGCATCATCGATCTCGCCCAAGGCACACCCAACGTCAATTTTTTCCAGGACCACGGCGTCGAACTGGCCTGGATGGCCGTGGTTGCGCTGATTCTGCGCCCGGTGTTCGTTGGCTTGCATGACCTGCTGGTGCACCAGACCCTGAGCCCCGGCATGACCAGCATGATCCGCTGGCAAAACCACAGTTACGTGCTCAAACAGAGCCTGAATTTCTTCCAGAACGACTTCGCCGGCCGCATCGCCCAACGCATCATGCAGACCGGCAACTCGCTGCGCGATTCGGCCGTGCAGGCGGTGGATGCGCTGTGGCATGTGCTGATCTATGCGATCAGTTCGCTGGTGCTGTTCGCCGAAGCCGACTGGCGCCTGATGATCCCGCTGCTGACCTGGATCGCCGCCTACATCGGCGCGCTCTGCTACTTCGTGCCGCGGGTCAAGGAACGCTCGGTGGTGTCGTCCGATGCGCGTTCCAAACTCATGGGGCGGATTGTCGATGGCTACACCAACATCACCACCCTGAAGCTGTTCGCCCACACCAACTTCGAACAGCAATACGCCAAGGAAGCCATCGAAGAACAGACCGAAAAAGCCCAACTGGCCGGCCGCGTCGTCACGAGTATGGACGTGGTCATCACCAGCATGAACGGCTTGCTGATCGTCGGCACCACCGGCCTCGCCCTGTGGCTGTGGACACAGTCACTGATCTCGGTGGGGGCCATTGCCCTGGCGACTGGCCTGGTGATCCGCATCGTCAATATGTCCGGCTGGATCATGTGGGTCGTCAACGGTATCTTCGAAAACATTGGTATGGTTCAAGACGGGTTGCAGACCATCGCCCAACCGGTCAGCGTCACCGACCGCGATCAGGCCAAACCGCTGAGCGTGGCCCGTGGCGAAGTGCGTTTCGAGCATGTGGATTTCCACTATGGCAAGAAGAGCGGAATCATTGGCGACCTTAACCTGACGATCAAACCCGGCGAGAAAATCGGCCTGATCGGGCCCTCCGGTGCAGGCAAGTCCACTCTGGTCAACCTGCTGCTGCGCCTCTACGACGTGGAAGGCGGGCGTATCCTCATCGACGGCCAGAACATCGCCGAGGTCGGTCAGGAAAGTCTGCGCGAGCGCATCGGCATGATCACTCAGGACACCTCCCTGCTACACCGTTCGATTCGCGACAATTTACTGTATGGCAAACCCGACGCCACCGACGCCGAACTCTGGGAAGCGGCGCACAAGGCCCGTGCCGACGAGTTCATCCCGTTGCTGTCGGACGCTGAAGGTCGTACCGGTTTTGATGCCCATGTGGGTGAACGCGGGGTGAAACTCTCCGGCGGCCAGCGTCAGCGCATCGCCATCGCCCGGGTGCTGCTCAAGGACGCGCCGATCCTGATCATGGACGAGGCCACCTCGGCGCTGGATTCGGAAGTCGAAGCGGCGATCCAGGAAAGCCTGGAAACCCTGATGCAGGGAAAAACCGTGATCGCCATCGCCCACCGGCTTTCGACTATCGCCCGGATGGACCGGTTGGTGGTGCTGGAAAACGGCAAGATCGCCGAAACCGGCAGCCATGCTGAACTGCTGGCCCATGGCGGGTTGTATGCGCGGTTGTGGCAGCACCAGACGGGCGGGTTTGTCGGGATTGATTGAGGGGCATATCCGTTCGGTGCCTCGCTCAGGTCCTGCTCCGTGTTGGCCTCTCAAAGTCAAAAGATCGCAGCCTGCGGCAGCTCCTACAGTGGAATGCGTTCCCTGTAGGAGCTGCCGCAGGCTGCGATCTTTTGATCTTGCTTCACCGATACATGTTTCGCCAGGAATCAGTCTTGCCGATAAGGCAAGGCGGTCTTCGCCTCCTCGGCATACGCCAGCACCCCAAGGCGCTCCTGATGGAGGAAGTCTTTGACGGCGGCTTTCAACCCCGCATGGCGCAAGTAGTGCCAGGAATGCGTGATCACAGGTTCAAACCCGCGAATCAACTTGTGTTCACCTTGAGCACCGGCATCAAAACGCTGAAAGCCGTTGGCAATCGCGTAATCCATGCCCTGGTAAAAACAGGTCTCGAAATGGAGACGGTCGAACTCCGCCAGGCATCCCCAGTAACGACCATAAAAACTGTCGCCCCCCACCAGGCTGAACGCCATCGCCACCGGGCGTGAGCCTTGTTTGGCCAACACCACGCGAATCGATTCCGGCATGCGCTCGGCCAACAGACTGAAAAACTCCCGCGTCAGATACGGCGCTTGCCGACGCACCGCGTAGGTATTGGCGTAGCAGGCATAGACAAAATCCCACTGTGCCTCGGTCAATTGCCGACCTTCGAGCCATTCGAACTCAATGCCCTGCCCCGCCACTTGCTCGCGCTCCTTGCGCATCTGCTTGCGTTTGCGCGAACTGAGCACATCGAGGAAGTCCTGAAAGTCCCGATACCCGCGGTTCTGCCAGTGGTACTGACAACCGATTCGCTGTAACCAACCCGGCTGTTCGGCTAATGCGGCATCGGTAAACGGATCGGTGAAGTTGATGTGGGCGCTGGAGAGTTGTTCAATTTCAAGGTAGCCCGGCAGGCTCTTCAGTAACTCGAAACCGTCCTCGACATTAGCGGCCAACAAACGTGGCCCGCTGACCGGGCTGAACGGCACGGCAGTTAATAGCTTGGGGTAATACTCGATGCCGGCGCGCTCGCAGGCATCGGCCCAGGCGTGATCAAACACGTACTCGCCGTAGGAATGCCATTTGCGGTAACTGGGCAGCGCGGCGATGAGCCGATCACCTTCTATATGCAGCAAGTGCTCGGGTTGCCAGCCGGAATGAGGGCCCAGGCTGTCGCTGTCTTCCAAGGCACCGAGAAAGGCATGCCGCAGAAACGGCTGACTCTCGGGTACGAGGGCGTCCCACGTCTGCGGTGCGATTTCGGACAGACTTTCCAGACGTTGCAACGGCATCAACTACCTCTCCACTTCTTCGCGTGTCAGCCCCGCGAGTATCGCTTATCGGGGCGTAATCCACACCCGTGATTCGCCGACAAAGCCCGGAATAGAAAGTTCATTCGTACTTTTTATCGTCATCTAGTCGCCATCACTTTGCCACTGCTTTGTCATAAACCATCGCGATACTGGCGCCAGTTTTTAGAACGTCGGGTTCTACCCGGCCACTGTTTTCCGTCCGACAACGGTCGGTTGTGTCCTGGATGGCCAAGTCATCCCTTTTCATCTCCGGAGATTGATATGCGTCTTGCTTCCACGAAAACTGCGGCGGCCCTGTGTGGCGGGCTGCTGCTGGCCATGAGTGTTCCGGCCAGCGCCGCAGTCGACGCCAAACTGCTCGACATGCTTAAGGCAAACGGCTCGATTACCAACGCGCAGTACAGCGAACTGCAAGCCGAGTTGGCCAGGGATCAGAAAGATCAGCAGGTCGCGCGTCAGGCTCAGCAAGAGACCAACGAGCAGATCGCAGCGACGGCGAAGAAAACCACTGAACTGAGCACCTTCGACCAAAAACTGGCGTGGGCTGCCAAGACCCAGTTCAAGGGTGACGTTCGTTTCCGTCAGGAAACGGTCCAAAACGATGACGTTCCAAACAATAAAGACCAGAATCGTCAGCGTATTCGCGCCCGTCTGGGTGCCTACAGCGAAATCAACCCGCAAGTCGACACCGGCATTCGTATTGCCACGGGTAGCAACGATGACGCTCGCTCCACCAACCAGGACCTGAACAACTACTTCGACAAGAAGTCGATCTGGCTGGACCAGGGTTACGTCGACTACCACCCGGACGCCATCAAGAACCTGCACCTCGTTGGCGGCAAGATGCCGCAACAATGGGTGAGCATGGGCGACATCATCTGGGATAGCGACATCAACCCGGAAGGTCTGGCAGCGACCTACAAATACCCGCTGGGCGGCAGCACCGAGCTGTTCGGTAGCGCCGGTCACTACACCCTCAAGGACAACGTCGACGGCGAAGGCGTGCAGTTCAAACACGACCTGCGCCTGTACGCTGGCCAGTTGGGTGCGCGCTTCGCCATCACCGACAGCATGAAAATGACCTTGGGCGGCAGTATCTATTCGTACGACAACGACGCGAACAGCGCCTGCCCTACCACCGGCACCGTCACCGCGCCATGCGCACTGGCCGTCAACGGCAACAGCCCGAACGAAACCTTCAAACTGTACGAAGGCTTTGGTCAGCTCGACTTCAGCAACCTGCCCGTACCGCTCTCGTTGTACGGTCAGTACGTCGATAACAAAGACGCGAGCAACGACCAGGACACGGGTTGGTTGGCCGGTGTGAAGTCCAAGATCTACGGCTTCGCAGTGGACTACAACTACCGCGATGTACAGCGTAACGCGGTGGTCGGCGCCTTCACCGACTCCGACTTCGCCAACGGTTTCACCGGTTCGCGCGGCAGCAAGTTGAAAGTGAGCTACGAGTTGGACAAGAACTTCAACCTCGGCGCGACGTACTTCATGGCTACATCTGACCAAACCAACGCCAACATCAACAAGAAAGACTCCGACATCAACACCCTGCAACTGGATGCCGAAGCCAAGTTCTGATTCCCGCTACACGGCTCGGGCAAGGATGCCTGAGCTGTTTTTACAGCCTGGCGTTGGTGTATCGGTCCCCATCATCCGTCCGATACACCAACGCCAGGCTGTTTTGTTGTTAACCCCTGTAGGAGCGAGCTTGCTCGCGATAAACCTGAGAGCACCGCGTGGTGTCAGGTTTGCAGCGTTATCGTTGACGACCATCGCGAGCAATCGAGCGTCGACCGGCTGCTCCTACAGTTTGCGCAGAATCACGCTACCAATCGAATAACCGGCGCCGAACGAGCTGAGTACCGCCAGCGAACCGGCCGCCAGATCATCCTGATTCTTGTGAAACGCAATCACCGAACCTGCAGAGCTGGTGTTGGCGTAAGTGTCGAGAATCACAGGCGCTTCTTCTTCAGTGGCTTCGCGACCCAGCAGTTTCTTGACGATCAAGTGGTTCATGCTGAGGTTGGCCTGGTGCAGCCAGAAGCGCTTCACATCGCTGATGTTCAGCGTGTTCTCTTGCAGGTGCGTAGCGATCAGCTCGGCCACCATCGGGCATACATCGCGGAACACCTTGCGGCCCTCCTGCACGAACAGTTTGTCCGTGGCACCGATGCCCTCTTCCGCTGCGCGATTGAGGAAACCGAAGTTATTGCGGATGTTGTTGGAGAACTTGGTCAACAGTTTGGTGCTGACCACGTCGAACTGGTACTTGGACGTTGCGAGGTCCGCGCGCTCGATGATCACCGCTGTGGCGGCGTCACCGAAGATGAAGTGGCTGTCGCGGTCGCGGAAGTTCAGGTGACCGGTGCAGACTTCCGGGTTAACCATCAGGATCGCCCGGGCCTGGCCCAATTGCACGCTGTTGGCCGCGGCTTGAATGCCGAAGGTTGCCGAGGAGCAGGCGACGTTCATGTCAAAACCGAACCCCTGTATGCCCAGCGCTTCCTGAACTTCGATGGCAATCGCCGGGTAGGCCCGTTGCAGGTTGGAGCAGGCGACAATTACGCCGTCGATGTCAGCGGCGGTTTTGCCCGCGCGCTGCAAGGCTTGTTCGGCGGCGCCGATGGCCATTTGACAAAGCACCGACCACTCGTCGTTCGAGCGCTCTGGCAAGCGTGGCGCCATGCGTTTCGGGTCAAGGATGCCGTCCTTGTCCATGACAAAACGGCTCTTGATACCGGAGGCTTTTTCGATAAACGCTGCGCTGGATTCGATCAAGGCGTCGACTTCGCCACGGGCGATGGCGTCGGCGTTGTCGGCGTTGAACTGCGCGACGTAAGCATTGAAAGACTGCACCAGCTCTTCATTGGAGATGCTGTTGGCCGGGGTGTACAAGCCGGTGCCGCTGATGACGACGTTATGCATGGTCGTTTCTCTAATCTGTTCAGGCAGAAAGCGTTGGCACCGACGTACCAACACATAAAGAGTCTGCTCCCGTCACGAGAGGCAAACCTGGCAACGCTTTATTCCAGTCCGCCAATGCCGGTGAAGGCTTGAAACCGCGGGGACGGTGTTTATAGGCGCGAAGTTTGCCATAAACACTGGGGTTTGGCCCCTTTTGCGAAATAAAGCGGCGCAACGGAATAACTGTAGGAGCTGCCGAAGGCTGCGATCTTTTGATCTTCTGGTGTTGCGACAAACAAAGATCAAAAGATCGCAGCCTTCGGCAGCTCCTACAGTGGATCGCGGTGGTCGCAGTAATCCCGGTAATCGCAGTGATCGCGGTGATCGCAGAGATCGCGGTAATCCCGGTGATCGCAGTGATCATAGTTTGGATTCAGGGCTCGACCTGGCTCCATTGCTTGTTCAGGCGCTTGTCGGAGATGGGTACCTTGGTCCCCAATTGCTGAGCGAACAGCGAAACCCGATATTCTTCCAGCCACCAGCGATACAGTTCCAGCTGCGGATCGCGTTTGCCTTCCTGGACGTGCTTGTTGGCGCGGGTCTGGTATTGAGCCCAGAGGCCGGACAATTCGCCGCTCCAGACCCGATCCCTCTGCACCTGAGCGCCGATTTTTTCGAAGCGCTGCTCGACCGCTTTCAGGTAACGCGGCAATTCCTTGAGCCATTGCATCGGGGTTTCACGGACAAAGCCCGGATACACCAGATGACTGAGCTGCTGCTTGATGTCGTTCAAGGCCACGGCTTGCGCCAGGTCGATCTTGCCCTTGAAGCGCTTTTGCAGGCCGTGCCAGAGCTTGAGGATCTCCAGCGTCAGCTTCGCCAAACGCTCGGCGTGCTCGGTCCACGCGCCGCGCTTGCGCTCGGCCAATGCTGCCAGTCCGGCACCGTCACGCGGCAGTGGGTCTTCACCGTCGAGAATGCAGTTGTCGAGGCTGGCCAGCAGAATGTCTTCGACCAGGCTGTCGATGCGCCCCATGTCGCGGTACATCAGGCCCAACTCGGTCAACCCGGGCAACTTGCCACGCAAAAATTTCGCAGGTTCCGCCAGTTGCTGCATCAGCAAGCGTTGCAAGGCCCGGCGATGCTGGAACTCGGCTTCGGCCGGCGTCGAGAAACGCCCTTCCTTGACGGTTCCGGCTTCTTCCACCAGCGCCGGATAGACCGTCATCGACAGCCCGGCAATTTTCTGTTGAGTCTTTTCCGCCACCGCGGCGAACACTTTGGCCTCGACCGGTTGCTGACTTTTCGCGGTGTGCGGCACGGCCAATGCCGCTTGGCTCGCTTCGGCAAAACGAGCGGTCAGTTCTGCCAGGTCTCGCCCTTCGCCAAGGAACTGGCCTTGACCGTCAACGATCTCCAGGTTCATTCGCAGATGATTTTCGACCTGTTGCGCCGCTTCGGCCCAGGCTTCATCGCTGACCCGCGCCCTCGTCATACGCAGCAGTTCTCGGCCCAACGCCTGAGGCAACGAGCCCTCAGCGAAGGTCATGCGCTGCAACGCGGCTTTGACGAAGTCCGGCACCGGCACGAAATTCTTGCGCAGCGCCTTGGGCAGGTTGCGAACCAGCGCGATGCACTTGGCCTCGATCACGCCCGGCACCAGCCATTCCAGACGCTCTGGTGGCAGCATCGGCAACAGCGGCGCCGGCACACGCAGGGTCACACCGTCGCGCGGATGGTTCGGCTCAAAGTGATAACTCAGGTCCAGCTCCAGATCGCCGATGTGCAAGGTGTCCGGGTAATGCAAGGCGGTGACTTCGCTCGCCTCACGGGCCAGCACGTCTTCCTCGCGCATGATCAGCAACTGTGGATCTTTCTGGCTGTTGACGCGATACCAGCTGTCGAAGGTCGCGGTCTGGTGGATCTCCGCCGGCAGTCGTGCGTCGTAAAAGGCAAACAGGGTTTCTTCGTCGGCCAGAATGTCGCGACGGCGAGCCTTGGCTTCCAATTCGTCGAGCTGCTCCAGCAACTGCGCATTGGCCGTCAGGCATTTGGCTTTGGATTGAATTTCGCCGCGCACCAGGCCTTCGCGAATGAAAAACTCACGGGACACCACCGGATCAATCGGGCCGTAATGCACCGGTCGACGACCGACCACGATCAGCCCGAACAAAGTGATCTGCTCAAACGCCACGACCTGACCGCGCTTTTTCTCCCAATGCGGTTCGAAGTGGTTTTTCTTGATCAAGTGCCCGGCCAGCGGTTCGATCCAGTCGGCATCGATCTTGGCGACCATCCGCGCGTAAAGCTTGGTGGTTTCCACCAGCTCGGCGGTCATCAGCCATTGCGGACGCTTCTTGCCCAGACCGGATGACGGATGAATCCAGAAGCGCCGCTGACGGGCGCCGAGGTAATCGCCTTCATCGGTTTTCTGACCGATCTGACTGAGCAGACCTGAAAGCACGGCTTTGTGCAGTTTCGGGTAATCCGCGGGCTCTTTGTTGATGCTCAACTGCATGTCGCGGCAGATCAGGCTCAACTGACGGTGCGAGTCGCGCCATTCGCGCAGACGCAGGTAATTCAGGAAATTTTTGCGGCACCAGTTACGCAGCGGGCTCGCCGTCAGCGCCTGGCGTTGTTCTTCAAAACCACGCCACAGATTGACCAACCCGGCGAAGTCCGAGTCCACGTCTTTCCATTGTGCGTGGGCCTGATCCGCTGCTTGCTGACGCTCCGGCGGACGCTCGCGCGGGTCTTGAATCGACATGGCGCTGGCGACGATCAACACCTCTTGCAAGCTGCCCAGTTTCGCCGCTTCCAGCAGCATGCGGCCCATGCGCGGGTCCACCGGCAGCCGCGCCAAATTGCGGCCGAGCGGGGTCAGCTGGCTGTTACGGTCCACTGCCGAGAGTTCTTGCAGCAGGTTGAAACCGTCACTGATGGCTTTGCCATCCGGCGGCTCGATAAACGGGAAGTCGGTGATCTCGCCGAGGCGCAGATGCAGCATCTGCAGGATCACGGCGGCGAGGTTGGTCCGCAGGATTTCCGGGTCGGTAAACTCCGGGCGCCCCATGAAATCCTCTTCGCTGTAGAGGCGGATGCAAATGCCCGGTTCGACCCGACCGCATCGACCTTTACGCTGGTTGGCGCTGGCTTGGGAAATCGCTTCGATGGGCAGGCGCTGGACCTTGGCGCGGTAGCTGTAACGGCTGATGCGCGCGGTGCCGCTGTCGATCACGTAACGAATGCCCGGCACGGTCAACGAGGTTTCGGCGACGTTGGTTGCCAGAACGACGCGGCGGCCCGGGTGCGACTGGAAAATCCGCTGCTGCTCGGCCGGCGAAAGCCGTGCGTACAACGGCAGGATTTCGGTGTGCTTGAGCTGGGCCTTGCGCAGCATGTCGGCGGCGTCGCGAATCTCGCGCTCGCCGGGCAGAAACACCAGCACGTCACCGGGGCTCTTGCGCTCGCTGCGTTCGAACGCGGCGATTTCGTCGAGGGTGGCGAGGATCGCCTGATCCACGGTCAAGTCGTCCTCGACGCGGTTGCCCTCCTCGTCCTGTTCCAGCGTCAGGGGGCGATACCAGGTCTCCACCGGGAAGGTGCGGCCAGAGACTTCGACAATCGGCGCGTCATCGAAATGCTTGGAGAAGCGTTCCAGGTCGATGGTCGCGGAGGTGATGATGACTTTCAGGTCCGGACGACGAGGCAGCAGGGTTTTCAGGTAACCGAGCAGGAAGTCGATGTTGAGACTGCGTTCGTGGGCTTCGTCGACGATGATCGTGTCGTAGCGTTCGAGGTAACGGTCGTTCTGGGTTTCCGCCAGCAGGATGCCGTCGGTCATCAGTTTGATCAGGGTGTTGGAATCGCTCTGGTCCTCGAACCGCACCTGATAGCCAACCAGCGCCCCCAACGGTGTCGCCAGTTCTTCGGCAACCCGACTGGCCACACTACGAGCGGCGATTCGGCGCGGCTGAGTGTGACCGATCAGGCCATGTTGGCCGCGACCGATTTCCAGGCAGATTTTCGGCAACTGGGTGGTTTTACCCGAACCGGTTTCGCCGGCAATGATCAGCACCTGATGCTTGAGCAGCGCCTCTTTGATTTCGTCGCGCTTGGCGGCGATCGGCAGGCTGTCGTCGTAACGAATCACCGGCAGGCTGGCACGCCGCGCCAACACCTGATCACAGGACGCCTGTGTACGCGTTACCCACTGCGCCAGCTTGGCTTCGTCAGGTTTCTTGCGCAGCTCAAGCAACTGCCGCCGCAGCCGGTGGCGGTCGGCAAGCATGGCGTGATCGAGGTTTTTCAGCAGTTTGTCGATGGAAGGCGATTCGTCAGTCATCAGGTACGCAATAAGTTGTCTAGTGGCGCAGGGGGCGGATTGTCGCAGATTTGGTATGGATTGCGGGTGTTCGTGACAGGCTGACCTGTAGGAGCTGCCGAAGGCTGCGATCTTTTGATCTTGTTTTTCAAACATGGTGAAAAGATCAAGATCAAAAGATCGCAGCCTTCGGCAGCTCCTACAGGGTTAAGGGACCGCTCTGCGGCTACTCGTTATCCCGGCCTTTGCGGCGGTACGGGAACACATCAATCACCTTCCCCGCTTGAATCGCGGCTTGCAGGCTTTTCCAGTAATCAGCGTTGTACAACTCGCCATGCAGTTGATCGAACAACTTGCGCTGTCCCGAATCGGCAAACAAAAACGGCGGAAACTCCTCGGGAAACACATCCAGCGGCCCGATCGAATACCAGGGCTCGGACGCCATCTCGTCTTCCGGCGTACGCGGTTGCGGGATATGCCTGAAGTTGGCCTCAGTCAGGAAGCAAATCTCGTCGTAATCATAAAACACCACCCGGCCGTGCCGCGTAACGCCGAAGTTCTTCAGCAACATGTCGCCCGGAAAGATATTCGCCGCCGCCAGTTGCTTGATCGCCAGACCGTAATCCTCCAGCGCCTCGCGCACCTGCGCTTCGTTGGCGTTTTCCAGGTAAAGATTCAACGGGGTCATCCGCCGCTCGGTCCAGCAGTGGCGGATCAGCACGGTGTCGTCCTCCACCGACACCGTGGACGCGGCCACTTGCAGCAGTTCTTCCAGGCACGCCGGATCGAATTTGCTCAGCGGGAAACGGAAATCGGCGAATTCCTGGGTATCGGCCATGCGCCCGACCCGGTCGACGCTTTTCACCAATCGGTACTTTTCGATCACCGTCGCACGGTCGACGTTTTTCGACGGTGAGAAACGGTCCTTGATGATTTTGAATACGGTGTTGAAACCCGGCAGCGTGAACACGCTCATCACCATGCCGCGCACGCCGGGCGCCATGATGAACTGGTCGTCGGTGTTGGCCAGGTGGTTGATCAGCGCCCGGTAGAACTCGGACTTGCCGTGTTTGTAGAAACCGATCGAGGTGTACAGCTCAGCGATGTGCTTGCCCGGCAGGATGCGCTTGAGGAAGCCGATGAACTCCGCCGGCACCGGCACATCCACCATGAAATACGAACGGGTGAACGAGAAGATGATCGACACGTCCGCTTCATCGGTGATCAGCGCATCGATCTGAATCCCGCGCCCTTCACGGTGCAGCAGCGGAATCACCAGCGGCCATTGCTCGTCCTGCGTGTAAATGCGCCCGACCAGGTAGGCGCCCTTGTTGCGGTAGAGCACCGAGGAAAACAGTTCGACGCTCAATTCCGGGTCCTTGCAGACCCAATCCGGCAGGTTCTCGCGCAGTTGTGCTTCGAGGCGGCGCAGGTCGCCGGCCAGGTCAGCGTAATCCTCGCTGAAGCGGTAGTCGGCAAAAATGCTCGAGAGCATGCCGGACAACTGACCTTGAGGTTTGTAGGTGCGGGTTTGGGCGGCGCGCGCACGGCGCAGGCTTGGGCGCGTGGTGTGGATGAACATGCAGCCGTCGCTGATCAGGTCATGACTGAACAGCCCGCAGAAGATCGAGTTGTACCAGGTTTCGGACAGCTCATCGTCGAAACGCAGGTCGATCAAGGTGATGTAAGCGCTTTTGACCAGTGGCCAGCAGCTGACGTCCAGCGTGTCGGCGTCAAACGCAATGCGCAGTCGCTCCACCGTTTCGCCGACTTTTTCTTCGTACAGATTGATCCGTGCTGCCGACGCCGATTGCGTCTCCTGCCACTTGGCCTGTTCGAATCGGGCTCGGGCGCCGTCGGTGATCTGACGGAAATGCTCGCGGTAATCGTCAAAGCCATCGAGGATCATTCGGGCGATGTCGGCGGCTGGCCATTGCTGCGGCATGGTGAGACCTCTGCGGGAATTCGGAAGGGTTGAGCTTAGCCAGTGAACCGGGTGCAGGAGAAGCGTAATTTCGACCCTATAACGAATGAGTCATTGGCGAGGCTAGTCCTGCTAGGCCTTACCAAAGTAGTGGCGCTTTGATATACAAACCCCCTCACCCACCTGACAACAAGATCCCCGGTACACGAGGACTACCACCCCAAACATCCAAGGAGCAGATTCGATGTCTATAAGGAACATGCGCATAGGTTTGCGCGCCAGTCTGAGTTTTTCCGTTTTAGCCGGCTTGCTGGTCGTGGTCGGCCTGTTTGGCCTGGGCCAGATGGCGACGCTTCGCGAGAGTGCACGGGTTATTGAGGAGGCCTGGATGCCGAGCATCGAAAGCATCCACGACAGTGCGGCCAACATTGCGACCATCCGCCTGGAATCCCTGCGGCTGATTGCCTACAGCCAGGCCGCCACCCGCGAAAAGAGCAAAGGCATCATCAGCGCCCAACGCCAGGAATTGCTCAAACGCCTCAACGATCACAGGACGCGGCTGAACACCGACCAGGAACGGGCCATGCTCGACGGCCTGAGTGCGGCCGCGGCCAAGTACATGGCCATCCTCGACCAGATCCTCGCCCATATTGATGCCGGCCAAGGGGAGCAGGCCTCCGCCCGCCTCATCAATGAACTGGCCCCGCAGGGCAGCGTCCTCGATAAAACGCTGGAAGGCATGATCAGTTTCAATCAGCAAGGTGCCGATGCCGCCGCCCAAGCCGCCGCGCAGAGGTACCAGCGTGCTCAATGGATCGTCAGTGCAATCATCGTCGTCGCACTGATCGCCACACTGTTGCTGGCCTGGTTACTGACTCGCAGCATCACCACGCCGATCAATCAGGCCCTGAACGTCGCGCGCCGGATCGCCTCGGGCGACCTGAGCGGCCAGATTGTCAGCCATGGCAAGGACGAGGCAGCGCAATTGCTCGACGCGCTGGCCGACATGCAGGGCAATCTGCGCACAACCATTCGCGGCATCAGCGACTCGGCCCGGCAACTGGCGTCCGCTGCCGAAGAAATGAGCTCGGTGATGGAAGAAAGCACCCGTGGTCTGCAACAGCAAAACGATCAGATAGAGCAAGCCGCGACCGCCGTCACCGAGATGAGTACGGCCGTGGACGAAGTCGCCGCCAATGCCGTGTCCAGCGCCGATGCCTCCCAGGCGTCGAACGAGGACAGCAAGCACGGGCATGTTCAGGTCAGCGAAACCATCACGTCGATTCAGGGGCTGGTCAACGAAGTGCTCGGCGCCTCGAAACAGGCCGAGGGCCTGGCGGTTCAGGCGCAGGACATCAGCAAGGTGCTGGAAGTGATTCGCGGCATTGCCGGCCAGACCAACCTGCTGGCACTCAATGCCGCCATCGAAGCCGCACGGGCCGGTGAAGCCGGACGCGGGTTTGCCGTGGTGGCCGATGAAGTGCGTTCCCTGGCGCAGCGCACCCAGAATTCCACCGAAGAAATCGAGCTGATGATCAACAACATCCAACAAGGCACCGGGGCGACAGTCAGCGCGCTGCAGAGCAGCGCCGAACAGGCGAACCTGACCTTGCGTCGGGCCAACAGCGCCGGTCAGGCTTTGGAGAAAATCACCGCGTCAATTTCGCAGATCAACGAACGCAATCTGGTGATCGCCAGTGCCGCCGAACAGCAAGCGCTGGTGGCCCGGGAAGTCGATCAGAACCTGGTGAACATCCGCGATCTCTCGACCCAGACCGCTGCCGGTGCCACCCAGACCTCCGCCGCGAGTCAGGAACTGTCGCGGCTGGCCGTCGACCTCAACGGCCTGGTAACGCGCTTCGTAATTTGATGCCCGTTTTTCGGTTGCCATAGGCAGGGCTCTCGGCAACACTCTCGCCCCCATCAAGGTAGGAGTACGCCGTGAGCCCCGTCGATATTTTTCGTTTGCTGTCGCTGGCGGCCATCTGGGGCGCGAGCTTCTTGTTCATGCGCATCATTGCCCCCGTGATTGGCACCGTTCCGACGGCGTTTTTCCGTGTGTCGATTGCCGCCGCCGGGCTGTTGGTGATCCTCGGGTTGATGCGCATCAATTGGGACTTCAAAGGCAAACTCAAGACAGTGATGCTGCTCGGGGTGATCAACTCCGGGATTCCGGCGACTCTTTATTCGGTCGCCGCCCAGGTGCTGCCGGCCGGTTACTCGGCCATTTTCAATGCCACCACGCCATTGATGGGCGTTTTGATTGGCGGCCTGTTCTTCAGTGAAAAACTCACCACCGCCAAGCTCGGCGGCGTCTTCCTCGGGCTGTTCGGCGTTGGCATCCTGACTCGTGCCGGCCCGGTGGCGTTCGACATGCAACTGCTAATGGGCGCCCTCGCCTGCCTGCTCGCCACGACCTGCTACGGTTTCGCAGGATTCCTCGCCCGCCGTTGGCTCGATCAGGCCGGCGGTCTGGACAGTCGTCTATCGGCACTGGGTAGCATGCTCGGGGCGACGCTGTTTCTGTTGCCGCTGTTCGGTTATAGCGTGATCAGCCAGCCACCGGCGAGCTGGGGCGGCTGGAGTGTGTGGCTGTCGTTGATGGGGTTGGGTCTGGGCTGCACGGCGTTTGCGTACATCATTTACTTCCGTTTGCTCACCTCGATCGGGCCGGTGAAGTCGATGACCGTGACGTTCATGATTCCGCCATTCGGGGTGTTGTGGGGGGCGTTGTTGCTGGATGAGCCGCTGTCGATGGCGCACATTTATGGCGGGGTATTGATTGCGGCGGCGTTGTGGTTGGTGTTGAAGCCGGCGTTGGTGAAACCGATAGAAGTCGCCACGCGGTAGTGCTGCGGTGTTGCTAATTACGCCTTCGCGAGCAAGCTCGCTCCCACACTGGATCGGCGCCACGACGAAGATCCAATGTGGGAGCGAGCTTGCTCGCGAAGGCGTTGGCTCAGACATCGACAATCACAAAGCTAAATCACTCACCTCCCCATCTACCAATCGCCGAATCCCCCAGCGGATTTACGTGTTTTTACGGAACACAAACACCAGGCCGACGATGATCAGCAGCATGCCGAGCATGCTCAATGTCGCCAGCTTATTGCCGTAAAACAGGTAGTCCATTATCGCCGTCACTGCCGGCACCAGGTAAAACAGACTGGTGACATTCACCAGATTGCCCCGGGCGATCAAACGGTACAGCAACAAGGTCGCCAGTACCGATACCACCAATCCCATCCACAACACTGGCACGATGAAACCGCTGCTGTGTTCGAAATGAAACGGCTGAAACGGCACGAAAATCCCGCAGAGCAACAGTCCCGCCAGATACTGCACCGGCAGCGTGCCGAGCGGATTGTCGGTGATGCGCTTCTGCATGATCGAACCGAACGTCATGCTCGCCAGCGCCAGCAAACCGAAGAGCATGCCGGCCAGCGACATGCCGGCCAAGCCGATACCCTGATAGACCACCATGATCAACCCGGCCAGTCCCAGTGTCAGGCCGAACATTCTGCTGGTTGATCGCTGACGCTCCATGATCACCACCGTGAGAATGGGCTGCACACCCATGATCGTGGCCATCACGCCCGGCGTGACTTTCAGGTCCAGGGCCAGCAGATAGAAAATCTGATAAGCCCCCAGCAACACCACGCCCGTGGCCATCGCATACAGCATCGGCTTGCCGCCCTTGGGCAGTTTCAGCTTGAGCAACGGTACCAGCAGCACCAGACCGCACAGCGCAATGGCAAAACGAAACAGCAGAAAGGCAAAGGGCGACGCGTGGGCCAGCCCCCATTTGGAGAAGATCGCCCCGCTGCTCCACAGCAGAACGAACAGGCTCGTGGACGCCGCCGCGAGCGCGGACTTTTTCGAAAGGACAAACATGAATACCACCTGTAGTCAGGCAAAAAGCCAACTCAGCCGAAGCTGAAATCCAGTAGTTTTTTCCGGCGGGCGCTTTTCAGAAGGGCATGGGAGCAGCAAAGAGCAGCTGATCAGCCCGAAACGCCAACACCCGGCGGTGATACAACTGCGCACACCGGCGTGCTACGGACAGGTGGAGGGTAATGACTGATCTGCGCAGGCTGCTGACTCCCGCACGGCACGACGCCAGCGTTGACCGCTGAATCGACTACCGCGTTGATGAGGGAAGCAGGCATGGGCTGATCTTTTTTGATGAGGTGGACGGAGGGTTGGAAATTACCGAGCGCCGACTATAACCAGCGGCTGACATCGATTGCAATGACTTGGACAAAGGAGCCGTAAAGGCAGCTCGGTCAATTTCCTACGCGATATGTAGCAGCTGGCGAAGCCCGCGTTCGGCTGCGTAGCAGTCGTGAAATCAGGCGGCTCGGTGTTTCAGGAAGTCCTTGCGCTCAGGTTTCACGACTGCTACGCAGCCGAACGCAGGCTTCGCCAGCTGCTACAGGTCGTGGTACGGGCAGTTTTTCATTCCGTGATCGGAATCAGCCGAACAGCCAATACCCCAACAACGTCAGCACCACCACCGCCAACACCGGCCGCATCACGCGGTAGGCCTTTGGATTGCGACGCTTCCACTTTTTGACCACACCGCTGAACTTGTCGCTGGAGTTCTTGCTCCACGCATAGGCTCGATTGATACCGCCCACGCGCTCGTCATCGAGGTTTTGCGGCGCAGTCGCGCGACCCAGCCAACCGCTGATGCAGTGGTTGATGCGGGTCATGACGCGGTTGCTCAGCGGTCGTTCAATGTCGCAGAACAGGATCACGCGAGTCTTCTCGGTTTCGTTCTTGACCCAGTGCACGTAGGTCTCATCGAACATCACGTCTTCGCCATCGCGCCAGGCGTAGACCTGACCGTCGACAAAGATTCGGCAGTCATCGGAATTCGGTGTCGACAGCCCCAGGTGATAGCGCAGGGAACCGGCAAACGGGTCGCGGTGCGGATTGAGGTGACTGCCACCGGGCAGCAGCGCGAACATGGCGCCTTTGACGTTTGGAATACTGCTGACCAATGCCACTGTTTTCGGGCACAGGGCTTCGGCGGATGGCAGGGGTTTGTCGTACCACTTGAGGTAGAAGCGCTTCCAGCCCTTCTTGAAGAACGAGCCAAAACCGGCGTCGTTGTTCTTTTCGGCGGCGCGGATGTAGCCCTCGTCGAACAGGTGCATCGCTTCATCGCGAATGACTTCCCAGTTGTCCTTGAGCACATCCAGTTCAGGGAACTTGCTGCGATCCAGATACGGTTTGGACGGCACGGCGGAGAACAGGTACATCAAGGCGTTGTAGGGCGCGAACAGCGCCGAGTGGTTGACGAACTGACGCAGGACGGGCAGGCGCGCCTTACCGCGCAAATGCACATAGAGCGTGCTGCCGAGAAACAGCAGCAACACCAATGTCTTTGCGGCAAAGGAAAAGGTCATCAACAACTCCTTGGGAATAGGCAACTTTGCGCAACGTCATTTACCCGACGTGACAGCCGGGCATGATAAACATTACCGGCAACGGGAAACACCCGCATAACCCAACATTCAGTGTTAAGGATTGCGCAACAAAAGTACTTATTAACATAAAGCGCCTGAACGGGGGCTGATCTGAATCAGCCCCACCACAAGATCAAACAAGATCAAAAGATCGCAGCCTGCGGCAGCTCCTACGCCTGATTCTCCTGCTCGGTAAACAAATCGCTGAACAACATGCTCGACAGGTAGCGTTCACCGGAGTCCGGCAGGATCACTACGATGGTCTTGCCTTGCATTTCCGGGGTTTCCGCCAGGCGAACCGCTACTGCCATGGCGGCACCGCAGGAGATCCCGCACAAAATCCCTTCCTCTTGCATCAAGCGCAGCGCCATGATCTTGGATTCGTCGTCGGTCACCAGCTCGACCCGATCGACGAGCGACAGATCAAGGTTCTTCGGCACAAAACCGGCACCGATGCCCTGGATCTTGTGCGGGCTCGGTTTGATTTCCTCTCCGGCCAGCGCTTGGGTAATGACCGGGGACGATACCGGCTCTACCGCCACCGAGATAATCGGTTTGCCCTGGGTATTCTTGATATACCGCGAAACCCCAGTAATGGTTCCACCTGTTCCGACGCCAGCCACCAGGACATCGACCGCACCGTCGGTGTCGTTCCAAATTTCCGGGCCGGTGGTTTTTTCGTGGATGGCGGGGTTGGCAGGGTTATCGAACTGCGACGGCATAAAGTACTTGGCCGGGTCACTGGCAACGATTTCGCCGGCTTTTTCGATCGCGCCCTTCATGCCTTTGGCGGGCTCGGTCAGCACCAGTTCGGCGCCGAGTGCTTTGAGCACCTTGCGTCGTTCGATGCTCATGGAGGCCGGCATGGTCAGCACCAATTTATAACCACGGGCAGCGGCAACAAACGCCAGGCCGATGCCAGTGTTACCCGAGGTCGGTTCGACGATGGTCATGCCAGGCTTCAGTTTGCCAGTGCCTTCGGCATCCCAGATCATATTCGCACCGATTCGGCATTTGACCGAGTAACCCGGGTTGCGCCCTTCGATCTTGGCCAGGATTGTCACGCCACGCGGGGCGATGCGGTTGATCTGCACCAGTGGCGTATTGCCGATGGAATGGGCGTTGTCAGCGAAAATACGGCTCATGGCTGGGTCCTTGTACAGCGTTGAATTAGCTCTCAAAGGTAAGCTTCTTGCCTGTAGTCGTCCAGTTCGGGCGAACGTCCAGGCACCGCAGCAGTCAATGGTTTTACATCGCCAGAGATTTGCCATCATGAAACGTCGATACAGCTGGCCCCTGTGGACCCTCGCCGGCGTCGTTGTGCTGCTGATTGCCCTGCACATCGCCTTGCCCTACATGGTGCGCAATTACCTGAACGACAAATTGGCGGACATGGGCGCCTACCGTGGCCAGATCACCGACGTCGACCTGGCCTTGTGGCGCGGTGCTTACAAAATCAATGGACTGAAGATCGTAAAAGTCGTCGGCAAGGTCCCGGTGCCCTTCGTCAATGCGCCGTTGATTGACCTCTCCGTCAGCTGGCATTCACTCTGGTACGACCACGCGGTGGTGGCCCAGGTACAGTTCTTCAATCCTGAGGTTAATTTCGTCGATGGCGGCGCCAACAAGCAAAACTCGCAAACGGGTCAGGGCACCGACTGGCGAGCTCAACTGGGCAAGTTGCTACCAATCACGTTAAACGAAGTGCGCATCTACGACGGCAAGATCAGCTTCCGGAACTTCAATTCCAAGCCCCCCGTTAATATGAACGCCACCCAAGTCAACGCCAGCATTTTTAATCTGACCAACGTGGTCGATACCGAAGGCAAGCGAGATGCCCGCTTCGAAGGCAAGGCGCTGCTGCTGGGGCAGGCGCCATTGGAAACCACCGCCACGTTCGACCCGCTGAGCAACTTCGAAGACTTCGAATTTCGCCTGCGGGTCAAGGGCATCGAACTCAAACGCATGAACGACTTCGCCTCGGCCTACGGCAAGTTCGACTTCAACGCTGGCCACGGAGATGTGGTGATCGAAGCCCAAGCCAAAAAAGGCCAATTGAGCGGTTACATCAAACCGCTACTGAAGGACGTCGACGTGTTCAATTGGCAACAGGACGTTGAAAACAAAGACAAAGGGATTTTCCGATCGATTTGGGAGGCCATCGTCGGGGGCTCCGAAACGGTGCTGAAAAACCAGGGCAAGAATCAGTTCGCAACGCGCGTTGAACTCAGTGGCAGTGTCCATCGACAAGATATCAGCGCGTTCCAGGCGTTTTTGCAGATTTTACGTAATGGTTTCATTCAGGCGTTCAATGCCCGGTATGAGCAGCCGAAGCCGGATGCGGGCTAAGGTTTTCGGGTGACGGTGTAGCGACCGCTTTCTTCTGCTGCCCGCGCCGGATTCGATTGTTGCTGCAAGAAGTCCCAGCCCAGACAGGCCAGCGCCAAGGATCGAGGCACCGCTTCACGACCGCTGCTGTAGCGAGTGATGGTGCGGGCACTGACCCCCAGTGCTTCGGCCGCCTGATTCAGGGGCAAACCCGTACGGGCACGCCAGTGAATGAAGATCCGCGTGTTGTCGTCGGAAGCGTTTTGCGCGAGCGCGTCCAGATACAGCGTGTCGGCGCCGATCTGGATGTCCTGCTCAGGCCATTCGGCGCTCCAGCCCTCATCGCCCAGGGTCGCACTTTCGAATGCGCCAGCCTCCAGCAATGGCTGTAATCCCGGATAAGCGTGCAGGTCACGGCTCAAATCGAGGGTCAACTGCTGGCCGTCGATAAACGTCAGCGCCAGGCGGTAATCCGTCAACACCTGTATGGCCGCCAACCGTGGTCGTTTCATGGGTAACATCGTTTCCAATCCTCCAGTAGTTGCACTTGATGGGCCCTGACCCACGCCAGCGCTTCCTTGATTATCAGCGGCGGCGCCTTGCCAACCATCACCTCGACGGTTTGCAGGCTGAGTATCACGTCGAGCCCGCCACCGGTCAGGTGCACATGGGGTGGCGGGTGATCCTTCTCTCGCAACTGAATGCGGTACGTATCGCGAAATCGATATTTAGTAGACATGCACCGCAAGCTATCGCCAAAATGGCGATAGCACAATACTGGCCAGCCGCCGAGACTGAGTCAAGATGTGACGCTCCATTCAGAGACTGAATAAGACGTCTGCGTTCACAGTCGACCGGGCACCGCGTTATAGTCGGGTACTACAATTATTGCGCCCCGCCCTGCCCCGTCAGGTCGGCGTTACCGTTCGAGGATTAGCAAATGAAGTTCGAAGGCACCCAGGCCTATGTCGCCACTGATGACCTGAAGCTCGCGATCAATGCCGCCATCACCCTGGAGCGGCCGCTGCTGGTCAAGGGTGAACCGGGCACCGGCAAGACCATGCTCGCCGAGCAGTTGGCCGAGTCCTTCGGCGCCAAGCTGATCACCTGGCACATCAAGTCCACCACCAAGGCGCATCAGGGCCTGTACGAGTACGACGCGGTCAGCCGCCTGCGGGACTCGCAGCTGGGCACCGAGAAGGTCCACGACGTTCGCAACTACCTGAAAAAGGGCAAGCTCTGGGAAGCCTTCGAATCCGAAGAGCGGGTGATCCTGCTGATCGACGAAATCGACAAGGCCGACATCGAGTTCCCTAACGACCTGCTGCAAGAACTCGACAAGATGGAGTTCTACGTTTACGAGATCGACGAGACCATCAAGGCCAAGAAACGCCCGATCATCATCATTACCTCCAACAACGAGAAAGAGCTGCCGGACGCCTTCCTGCGCCGCTGCTTCTTTCACTACATCGCTTTCCCCGACCGCGTCACGATGCAGCGGATCGTCGACGTGCATTACCCGAACATCAAGAAAGACCTGGTCAGCGAAGCGCTGGACGTGTTCTTCGACGTACGCAAGGTGCCGGGCTTGAAGAAAAAGCCATCGACCTCTGAACTGGTGGACTGGCTGAAGCTGCTGATGGCCGACAACATCGGCGAAGCGGTACTGCGCGAACGCGATCCGACCAAGGCCATACCACCGCTGGCCGGCGCGCTGGTGAAGAACGAACAGGACGTGCAATTGCTTGAACGCCTGGCGTTCATGAGCCGTCGCGGCACTCGCTGATCCCTCTGTTTAACAAGATAGAGGGCAATCGCCATGCTGCTTAACCTGTTCAATGAAATGCGTGCTGCCAAAGTGCCGGTCTCGGTGCGCGAACTGCTGGACCTGATCAACGCACTGAAACAGCGCGTGACCTTCGCCGACATGGACGAGTTTTATTACTTGTCACGGGCGATTCTGGTGAAGGACGAAAAGCATTTCGACAAGTTCGACCGAGCCTTCGGTGCCTACTTCAATGGCCTGGAAAAACTCGACGATCACCTTCAGGCATTGATTCCCGAAGACTGGCTGCGCAAGGAATTCGAGCGTTCCCTGACCGACGAAGAGCGGGCAGCGATCCAGTCCCTCGGCGGTCTGGACAAGCTGATCGAGGAGTTCAAGAAACGCCTCGAAGAACAGAAAGAACGCCATGCCGGCGGCAACAAATGGATCGGCACCGGCGGCACCAGCCCGTTCGGTTCCGGTGGTTTCAACCCGGAAGGCATTCGGGTCGGTGATGCCGGCAAGCGCCAGGGCAAAGCGGTCAAGGTCTGGGATCAGCGGGAGTACAAGAACCTCGACGATTCGGTGGAGCTGGGCACGCGCAACATTAAGGTTGCCCTGCGGCGGTTACGCAAATTTGCGCGTCAGGGCGCGGCGGAAGAACTCGACATCGATGGCACCATCGACCACACCGCCAAAGATGCCGGGCTGCTGAACATCCAGATGCGTCCGGAACGGCGTAACACCGTCAAGCTGTTGCTGTTGTTCGACATCGGCGGCTCGATGGACGCCCATGTGAAGATCTGCGAAGAGCTGTTTTCGGCCTGCAAGACCGAGTTCAAGCATTTGGAGTACTTCTACTTCCACAACTTCATTTATGAATCGGTGTGGAAGAACAACATGCGCCGCACCTCCGAGCGCACGTCGACCCAGGATTTGCTGCACAAGTACGGCGCCGACTACAAAGTGATCTTCATCGGCGACGCCGCCATGGCGCCTTACGAAATCACCCAGGCCGGCGGCAGCGTCGAGCACTGGAACGAAGAAGCGGGTTACGTGTGGATGCAGCGCTTCAAGGAGAAGTACAAGAAGCTCATCTGGATTAATCCGTATCCAAAAGATACGTGGGGCTATACGTCTTCGACCAATATCGTGCGCGATTTGATTGATGACCAGATGTACCCGCTGACGTTGCGGGGGCTTGAAGAAGGGATGCGGTTTCTTTCCAAGTAATCGTGTCATGACACAAAAGATCGCAGCCTTCGGCAGCTCCTACAGAGATCGGTGTAGGAGCTGCCGGAGGCTGCGATCTTTTGATCTTCACCTGAATTGCTGTAGATATTCGACTTGCTCCCGATGCGCCACTTCCTGCACCACCGGCCGCAACCGCACCTTCGCCCCCGGCAAACACTGCGCCAGCCGCGCCAGCGCCAACGGCGTCAACGCCCCCAATCGCGGATACCCGCCAATGGTCTGCCGATCATTGAGCAGCACGATCGGCTGCCCGTCCGGCGGCACCTGGACTGCGCCCAGCGGGATGCCTTCAGAAATCATCGGTTTGCCCTCGTACTGCAACGCCGTTCCCAGCAGGCGTATGCCCATGCGATCGGCACGGCTATCAAGGGTCCAGACGCTGTTGAAAGCGTCGAACGTACTTTGCCCGCTGAAATTGCCGATCTGTGCACCGAGCACCAACTCCAACGGCGAATTGACGTTGAAGTCCGGCCGATGTTCTACCGGTAACTCCCGCAGCAGTAACAACCCACTGCCGGCGTAACTCAACGGCGCGCCTTTGGCCAGCGCCCGGCCCATGCCATCCAGGCCACCGAGTGCCTCGCGGACCACCGTCGCACTGCTGCCCAACACCTTCGGCGCATCAAACCCGCCTGGCGCCGCGAGATAGGCGCGTGCCCCAAGCAGCGGTTGAGTGAACTGCAATCGCTGACCTTTGTTCAGCCTGAAACTGCGCCACGGCGCCAACGCCTCGCCATCCACCTGTGCACCCAGATCCGCCCCGGCCAACGCCAGCACGCAGTCTTCTTCGGCCACCACGGTGAATCCGCCGAGGGCGATTTCGACCACCGGTGCATCCAGTCCATTGCCCAGCAACCAATTGGCCCAGGACATTGATCGCCAATCCAGTCCGCCGCCCTGAGTAACGCCCAGGTGTCGCACGCCGAATCGGCCCGCGTCCTGCAACAGGCACAGTGGCGTACTTGCTTCAATCGATAGCCGGCTCATGCCTGTGCCTCCAACGGCGTGTCGTCACCGCCCAGGTTGATGAACTCGGCATGGCCGATCGCCTCGAAACGCACCGTGTCGCCCGGTTGCATCAGGCTGTAGCCGTCGCGTTCGCGGTCGAACAATTTGGCCGGGGTACGGCCGATCAAGTTCCAACCCCCGGGAGAAACCACCGGATAGGCAGCGGTCTGCCGTTCGGCGATACCGACACTGCCGGCGGCGACCTTTTTGCGCGGGGTACTCAGACGCGGCGCGGCGAGCACTTCCTCCACCAGCCCCATGAAAGCGAAGCCCGGTGCAAAGCCCAGCGCAAACACCTGATACTCGTGCTCACTGTGGCGGCGGATCACCTCTGCCACCGCCAACCCGCTGCGGTTGGACAACAGGTTCAATTCCGGACCGACGCTCAGGTCATACCAGACCGGCAGCACATGACATTTGCCGCCGGTGCGAGCATTGGGCGACAGATCGATCAAGGCTTGGGCGATCAGTTCCCGGGCCTGAGACGGATTCAGCGCCGTCAGGTCGTAATGCACCATCACCGTGGTATAGGACGGCACGAGATCGATCAAACACTTCCCGAACGCCGAACGCAGACTTTCAGTGGCCGCGAGCATCCACGGCATGTTGGCTTCGGCGATCTCATCGAACAGGCGCACCATCAGGCAATCCAGCGCCACCACCTCCACGCGAAGTTTCATGACGCGCTCTGCTGATCTAAGGCGGCACGAATACGCCGCACGGCGGCTACCGAACTGGCGTTGTCGCCGTGTACGCAAAGGGTGTTGGCCTGCAAGTGCAAGGCGCTGCCATCGCTGGCAGTAAGGGCACCGCCACGGGCAATGATCAGTGCCTGCTCGATGATTTTCTCGGGGTCGTGATGCACCGCCCCCGGCAATTGCCGCGACACCAGCCTGCCGGCGCTGTCGTAAGCGCGATCGGCGAAGGCCTCGAACCACAGGGTCACGCCGTATTCATCGCCCATTTGCTGGGCGGCGCTATTGTCGCGAGTGGCCATCAGCATCAGCGGCAACTGCCGGTCGTAGGACGCAACAGCCTGAAGCACCGCGCGCAATTGCGCCGGGTTGGCCATCATGTCGTTGTACATCGCACCATGGGGTTTGACGTAACTCAGGCTCCCGCCCTGGGCCCGGCAGATGCCGTCGAGGGCGCCGATCTGATAATGCAGAATGTCTTGAAGTTCCTGGGCCGTGTAGGCCATGGAACGACGGCCGAACCCCACCAGATCCTGATAGGCCGGATGAGCACCGATTTGCACACCGTGGCCCAGGGCCAGGCTGACAGTCTTGCGCATGATGCTCGGGTCGCCCGCGTGGAAGCCGCAGGCGATGTTGGCACAATCAATGAAAGGCATGACCTCGGCGTCCAGACCCATGGTCCAGTTGCCGAAACTCTCGCCGATGTCGCAGTTCAATAGCAGGCGGCTCACGGTGAACACTCCTGTAGGTTTTATTCTTTTCAGATGTAGGCAGATTACTGCGCATCCAGTTGCTTGCCACGGGTTTCCGGCAAACTCAGTGCCGCAAGTATCACCACCCCGTAGGACACCGCCGCGAACGCCCCGATGCCTACACTCAGTGGCACCGTTTGGCTAAGCAATCCAATCAACAGCGGGAACAACGCCGCCAGCGCCCGGCCAATGTTGTAGCAGAAGCCCTGCCCCGAACCGCGAATCCGCGTCGGAAACAGTTCAGTCAGAAACGCACCCATGCCGCTGAAAATCCCTGAGGCGAAGAAACCCAGCGGAAAACCCAACCAAAGCATCACACCGTTACTGACGGGCAACTGGGTATAGAGCAGAACAATGGTGAACGAGCCGACCGCGAACAGAATGAAGTTCTTTTTGCGACCGAGGATGTCAGTCAAATACGCGCTGATGACATAACCGACGTAGGAACCGACGATCACCATCGCCAGATATCCGCCCGTACCGAGTACGCTTAAACCGCGCTCGTTCTTCAGAAAAGTCGGCAGCCAGGAGGTAATCGCGTAGTAACCGCCCAGTGCGCCGGTGGTCAGCACTGAAGCGCGAATCGTCGTGAAGAGGATGCCAGGCGCGAAGATCTCGTAGAACTTCGCCGGATTGCTCGGCTCTTGTCTGGCTTTGGCTTCGCGATAAATCTCCGGATCCTTGACCAGCCGGCGAACGAAGATCACGAAAATCGCAGGCACGATGCCTAGGATAAACAGGGCGCGCCAGGCGTCTTCCGGCGGCAATACCGAGAACAGCAGCGCATACAGAATCGCCGTCAGCCCCCACCCCAATGCCCAACCCGATTGCACCATGCCCACCGCTTTACCACGGTCCTTGGCGCGAATCACTTCCCCCATCAGCACTGCGCCGGCGGTCCATTCACCACCGAACCCGAAGCCCATCAAGGTGCGGCTGATCAGCAGTTGTTCGTAGTTCTGGGCGAAGCCGCAGAGAAAGGTAAAGCAGGCGAACCACAGCACTGTCAGTTGCAAGGTGCGTACGCGACCGATGCGGTCGGACAAAATCCCCGCCACCCAACCGCCGATGGCCGAGGCGATCAGGGTACTGGTGTGAATCAACCCGGCCTGTCCGGTGGTGATGCCCCACATCGCAATCAGGGTCGGCACCACGAAACTGAGCATCTGGGTGTCCATGCCATCCAGACCATAGCCGATCTTGCAGCTCCAGAAGGTGCGGCGCTCTTGCTGATTGATGTTGCGGTACCAGTCGAAAGGTCCCGGTCGAACCGTCGCCTTGGGGATGTCGAGCGTGTCGGGCGCACTCATGGCAAATCTCCGCGCTAATTTTATTGGTATTGTTCTGAGCCCCGACGACGCCTATCGTGGGAACCGGATGCGCCGATTTTTGGGCGCCAGGCCCTGCCAAGTCCAACTAATAAAACCCCGCCTTAGACATAAGAAAACTTTATCCACGAGCTGACCCCATGAACCTGAAGTTTCTCGAGACCTTCGTCTGGGTCGCCCGACTCAAAAGTTTCCGCCTGACGGCTGACAAGCTCTTCACCACCCAAGCATCGATTTCCAGCCGCATCGCTGTGCTCGAAGGCGAGCTCGGGGTGAAATTGTTTTTGCGTGATTCCCGCGGTGTGAGCCTGACACCCGAAGGTTTGAAAGTGCTCGATTATGCCGAGCAGATGATGGACACCATGCAAGCCCTCAAACAGTCGATCGAGACGCGTTCGAGCAAGGTCGGACGCGTGCGGATCGGCGTCATGGACACGGTCATCCACACCTGGCTCAGCCCGTTAGTAGCGCAGATGACGGATCATTATCCGCTGGTGGAAATCGAGCTGGTGGCCGATACCTCGCTCAACCTCTGCGATCAGCTGCAAAAAGGCTTCCTCGACCTGATCCTGCAAACCGACTTGCTGCGCCAGGAAAGCGTGCGCAGCCTGGAGCTGGCCAGCCATCCCATGGGCTGGATTGCGGCCAGTAATTCGATCTACAACCGCGAGTATTCGGGCATCACCGACCTGGCCCGGGAACGGATCATTACTTACTCGAAAAACTCCCATCCGCATCAGGACATCTTGAGTCTGATGCAGGCCAACGGCGTCATGACGCCACGGCTGAACTGCGTGAATTCGGTGTCGGCGATTACCCGGTTGCTGCGTGACGGATTTGGTATCGGCGCACTGCCGCCCGTGCTGGTGACCGAGGAGCTGGCGCGGGGGGAATTGACGTTGCTGGCCATTGAGCAACGACCACCGAACTTGCAAGTCGTGGTGTCATGGCGGACTGGCGTGGAGTGGGTCGAGGAGATTGTTGCGTTGTGTCAGCAGGTGTTGGAGGGGTATGCGCGCAAGGTGGGTGACGATTACATCGTTCTCAGTCGTTGAAAATCAAAAGATCGCAGCCTGCGGCAGCTCCTACAGGGGAACGCATTCCAATGTAGGAGCTGCCGCAGGCTGCGATCTTTTTCTTACAACCCCCGAACATCCCGGTCTTCAATCGGCCGGCTCTGGCGCAGGCGTTTGCCGCCCAGCACCACCCAGTCGATCAACCGGAACAGGCATTCGATCCCGAACGACAACAGCAGCGCGCCGCTCATGCCCCAGATCATCGCTTCGGGTGTCAGCAGAATCTGGTAGCTGTAGCCATTCCAGGTTTCCTTGCGGATGTCCGGATCAGCCGCCAACGCTACTTGCAGCAGGCGGATGTACCACGGGCCCTGCATGGCCTGGAACTGTTTATCGAGTGCCAACTGACGGGACAGCAAGGTGCTCAGGCTGTCGGCATCGCTGCGGAAAATCGGGTCTTCGCTGGCGCGGTAATGGGCCACCAACGCCTGCATGTCACCCTTGAAGAATTGATTGGCGGTGCCCTGAAAACCGCTCAAAGCGGTCTGCGCCTCAATCAAATGCGCTTCAACCCGCTTGGTGTAATCGCTGATGAACCCCGGCACCTGGACCCCAATCAACAGGCCCGCCGCAAACAAAACCAGCCGTAGATAACTGAGCAACATGGGGGAGAGATCCTTATTCGGTCTTGCCCTGGCTGACGCATTCGCCGCGTCGCCAGAGGCTCCATTGACCCGGCTCGTAGCGGGTCCAGGTTTCGTTTTCGGTCAGCGGTTCGGTGGCGATCACCGTGACCACGTCGTTGGGTGTGGTTTCGGCCTGGAAATCGACGATCACATCGACATCCTTCAAACGTGCCGGGCCGAAGGGCGCACGACGGGTAATCTGCGCCAATTTGGTCGAGCAGTAACAGAACAGCCAGTCACCATCACTGAGCAAACAATTGAACACGCCCTTACTGCGGTACTCGGCGCAGGCGGCCACCAGGTCCGGCAGCAGTGCTTCGACCTCGACCGGTTCCGGGAACGCCGCCCGCACGCGGTTGAGCAAATCGCAGAACGCCGCTTCGCTGTCGGTATCGCCGACGGGGCGATAGAAACTGGCGCTCGGTTGAAAGTCCGCGAGTTGGCCGTTGTGGGCGAAACACCAGTTGCGCCCCCACAGTTCGCGCACGAAAGGATGGGTGTTGGACAGGCAGACCTTGCCGACGTTGGCCTGGCGAATGTGCCCGATCACCACTTCACTCTTGATGGGATAGCGCTGCACAAGGTTCGCCACTTCGGACTCGCTACTTGCCGCCGGATCCTGGAACAGCCGCAGGCCACGGCCTTCGTAGAACGCGATGCCCCAACCGTCACGGTGCGGCCCGGTACGGCCGCCACGCTGCATCAGCCCGGTGAAGCTGAACACGATATCGGTCGGCACATTGGCGCTCATGCCCAATAACTCACACATGCTCGGACTCTCGCTTCAAGGCAGGGGCAAGGTTACAAACGCGGTTCGACCCGTAACCGCTGGGGGTTGCTCGGGACGGGCGGACGACCATAACGATCATCGCCGGCACCGCCGAAAGGCTGGTCATCTTCCGGCTCATCAGCCTTTAGCGCCGCTTTCGCGGCAGCAGCCCGCTCCTTGCGAGCCTTGGACGCGCGTTCGATGGGGAAGCGGATCGCCACGAACACCAGGTAAATACCGAAGGCGATCATGCCGTACATGAACAGATCGGAAATTGCCCGCCAGGCGTTGTTGCCAACCTTGAAGGCGAGGTCCAGGGCGGTAATGGCGATGGCCGGGGCGACCTTTTCCTTCACCGGGTCGATGATGGTCGGGCTGAACAGCAACACGGCCATCAGCAGCCGCAGTGGCTCACGCAGCCAGCGCCACATCCAGCGGGTCATGCGCATCCACACCAACAAGCAGCCTAAAGCGGCAAAGGCGTAGAGGCCCCAAGCGATCAGATAGTCGTTCTCGGTCATGGTGTCCATGGCAAGGCAGGCAAAGAGGCGCTTATAGTAACGACTTTTCGCACATCAGGCTTGCCCATGTAGGAGCGGGCTTGCTCGCGAAGGCGGTGTGTCAGTCGACATAGAGGTTGAATGTACTGGCCTCTTCGCGAGCAAGCCCGCTCCCACAGGTTGCGAAACTCCTATTCAGTACATTGCTCGAGAGCCCTCCATGCCCCGATCCGCCAACGTTTCCGACGCTCCGATTGCCCGCAAGGCCGACGGCGATGACCCGTACGCCTGGCTGCAGGAGCGTGACACCGATGCGGTGCTCGACTACCTGAAGGCTGAAAACAGCTATCAAGAGGCACAGACCGCTGATCAGGCCAAGCTGCGTGAAACCCTGTTCGAAGAGATCAAGGGCCGGATTCTCGAGACGGATTTGTCCTTGCCCTCCCCTTGGGGCCCGTACCTGTATTACACGCGTACCACGGCGGGTGACGAATACGCCCGCCACTACCGCTGCCCACGCCCAGCCGATGACAGCCTGCAGCTCGACGAAAGTCAGGAAGAACTGCTGCTGGACCCGAATGCACTGGCCAATGGCGGCTTCTTCTCCCTCGGCGCGTTCAGCATCAGCCCCGATCATCAGCGCCTGGCCTACAGCCTCGACACCACCGGCGATGAGATTTACACGCTATTTGTGAAGGAATTATCCAGCGGCCGCGTCAGCGAACTGGAGTTTCAGGACTGCGATGGCAGCATGACCTGGGCCAATGACAGCCTGACGCTATTCTTCGGCGAGCTGGACGATACCCATCGCTCGCACAAACTGTTCCGCTATCGATTGGACGGCACCGCGGCCGAAGAAGTCTTCCATGAGCCGGACGGTCGATTCTTCATGCATTGCTACCGCTCGAGCTCCGAGCAGCAATTGCTGCTGTCCCTGGGCAGCAAGACCACCAGCGAAGTCTGGGTCCTTGACGCATACCAGCCGCAGCAGGCCTTTACCTGCCTGGCGCCACGCGTTGAAGACCATGAATACGACGTCGATCACGGCGCACTTGACGGCCATTGGGCCTGGTTTATCCGTACCAACCGCGACGGCATCAACTTTGCCCTGTACCACGCCGTCGACACGGGCGTCGCGCCAACCGAAGCCGACTGGCAGAACCTGATCCCGCACAGTGACATCGTGATGATCGACGGCATGACCCTGAATGCCGGAGCCATGACCTTGAGCCTGCGCGAAGGTGGCTTGCCCATCATTGAGGTACACCCGCACGACCTGCCGAGCTACCGCGTGCAACTTCCGGATGCGGCTTACAGCCTGCATGTACAGAACAGTCTGGAATTTGTCAGCGATAGAATCCGTCTGCGCTACGAGGCATTGAACCGTCCGGCTCAAATCCGCCAGCTTGAGCTGGGGAGCGGCGAACAAAAAGTGCTGAAGGAGACCCCGGTGCTTGGCCCGTTCGACGCTGATGCCTACGTCAGTCAGCGCCTGTGGGCTACAGCGCCTGACGGTACGAAAGTGCCGATCAGTCTCGTCGTCAAACGCGAAGCCCTGGGTAAGCCAACGCCGCTTTACCTCTACGGCTACGGCGCCTACGGAGAAAGCCTCGACCCGTGGTTCTCCCACGCTCGCCTCAGCCTGCTGGATCGTGGCGTGGCGTTTGCCATCGCGCACGTGCGCGGTGGCGGTGAACTGGGCGAAGCCTGGTATCGCGCCGGCAAGCAGGAACACAAACACAACACGTTCAGCGATTTCATCGCCTGTGCCGAACACCTGATTGCCAATGGCTTTACCACGCCATCGCAATTGGCGATCAGTGGGGGTAGCGCCGGTGGTCTGCTGATCGGCGCGGTGCTCAACATGCGGCCGGAGCTGTTCGGGGCCGCCATTGCCGAAGTGCCGTTCGTCGACGTGCTGAATACCATGCTCGACCCGGACCTGCCGTTGACCGTCACCGAATACGACGAATGGGGCAACCCTGAAGAGCCGGACGTTTATGATCGGATCAAGGCCTACGCCCCGTACGAGAACGTCACCGCACAAGCGTATCCGGCCACCTTGGTAATTGCCGGCTACAACGACAGTCGCGTGCAGTACTGGGAAGCGGCCAAGTGGGTGGCGAAATTGCGCGCGACCAAAACCGATACCCACCCCCTGCTGCTCAAGACCGAATTGGGCGCCGGGCATGGCGGGATGAGCGGTCGATACCAGGGATTGCGTGACGTAGCACTCGAATACGCATTTGTTTTCAAGGTTTGGGGGATCGCCTGAGGAACTTGGCCCGATAGCTCGGTCTTAACACCAGACACCGGGCCCGATGCACCACCTACCCCTTGTGGGAGCGGGCTTGCTCGCGAAGACGGCGTGTCAGATGACATAAAAGTTGCCTGACACACCGCTTTCGCGAGCAAGCCCGCTCCCACAAGGGTTGCCGGTGAATCCAAGCCAGAACAGCAACAGACACAAAAAAAGACCGTGCCGACATGTCAGAACCGACCCTACTGAACAATGAAATTCGCGACTGGCTGATGGATTGCGGCCTGTTCGATCAACTGCTGCCCGTGGACTTCGCCGCCGCTTCAGGCTACTTCAGCATCAGCACCGTCGCCCAGGGCGAAGAGATATTCCACGAGGGCGATGCCGGCAGCTTCATGTGCATCATCCACTCTGGCCAGGTGGCAGTGCAGAAAACCAACGGCGAGGGACAATTGGTGACCATGGCCACCTTGCGCAGCGGTCGCTCGTTCGGCGAAATGGCGGTGCTCGACGGCGAGCGACGCTCGGCCAGTTGCGTGGCCGCCAGCCACTGCCAGTTGCTCAATCTGGGCAAGGACTCGCTGGAAAAGATGATCAACGACGCGCCGAAAATCGCCGCGAAGATCATCCGCGCCCTCGCCGTCTCCCTGTCCAAACGCTTGCGGATGGCCGACGGACAGCTGCTTTCACAGCAGGTCTAACCACCCGGCGCTTTGGCTCTCGTCGGGTTTTGCTCTAGCCCCGGCAGGGGTTGGTCCTTGGTCGGCGGGCTAGGCATTTCAATGGGCACCAAGGGCGGTCCTCCACTGCCGGGGCCGACTTTAGGCAAGGGGGCGGGGCTGATTTGCGGATACGGCGTCGGGGTCGCGGTGCCCGGTGAACCGGGCGTCGATGCCGGACTGGTCGGAGTGTTTTGCTGCTCCTGGGCCTGCGCTGCAGTTATCGAGAGCGCGGCCAAGGCAATGGCCGTTAGAATGGTGCGCTTCATCAATGGCTCCGTTGGCCTTGTTGTCTGCTTGCAGGCTACTCCCAACTGCGTTCGTTTGCCCTCCCCCCTGCCAATTCTTCTCAAGAGAGCCCCATGAAACGTTTCGTTCTGCTCGACACCGCCCCAATTCCTGAAAACGGCGGTGCCTTGTGCCTGTTCGAATACGGTGAGGATTTCGTCATCAAGATCCAGGGCGGCGACGGCGGGCAGTTGATGAACACCCGCATGCATGGTTCCGAAGATGCACTGGCCGAGATTCCGTGCCGCAAGGTGGCGGGTCGGCCGAACTCACGGGTATTGATCGGCGGTCTGGGCATGGGTTTTACCCTGGCCTCGGCCCTCAAGCATTTGGGCAAGACCGCTGAAGTCGTGGTCGCCGAATTGGTGCCCGGCGTGGTTGAGTGGAACCGTGGACCGCTGGGAGAGAAAGCCGGGAATCCGCTGCTCGACCCGCGCACGGTGATCCGCATGGAAGATGTGGCTAAAGTGCTGCAAGCCGAACCACAAGGGTTCGACGCGATCATGCTCGACGTCGACAATGGCCCTGAAGGCCTGACTCAGAGGGCCAACAGCTGGCTGTACTCCGCTGGCGGCCTGAGCGCCTGTGCCAAGGCCCTGCGGCCCAAAGGCGTGCTGGCCGTATGGTCGGCCAGCGCCGACAAGCAGTTTTCCGACAAGCTGAAGAAGGCTGGCTTCAAGGCCGAGGAAGTGCAAGTCTTTGCCCACGGCAACAAGGGCACCCGGCACACCATCTGGATTGCGGAGAAGCTCAAGGGCTGAGCTAAACTCCACCTATACCGTCATTAGTCATTTAACAAAGGTGAACCCATGAGTTCGTCCACCCCCACCAACACGTCGAAGCTGGACCGCATCCTCGCCGACAACCAGCGCGACAAGGAAATGGGTTACCGCGACAAAGCCCTGAAAATGTACCCGCACGTGTGCGGGCGCTGTGCTCGTGAGTTTTCCGGCAAGCGCCTCAGCGAACTGACCGTGCACCACCGCGACCACAACCACGACAACAATCCACAGGACGGTTCGAACTGGGAATTGTTGTGCCTGTATTGCCATGACAACGAACACTCCCGTTATACCGATCAGCAGTATTTCGATGAAGGTTCGCTCAGCAGCCCGAAAATCGCCAAGGCGACGCACAATCCGTTTGCGGCGTTGGCGGGGTTGATGAAGAAAGACGACTGAAGATCTTCAGCGCCAAGACCGGCCTCTTCGCGAGCAGGCTCGCTCCCACAGGGGACCTTCGGTGAACACAACATTTGTGAACACCCAGGATCCAGTGTGGGAGCGAGCCTGCTCGCGAAAGCAATCACCGGAACACCACCAATCTACAATCTGACCGCCCTCCCCCAATCCCCGTATAATCGCCGTTTTTTCCCCGAAGGCACCCCGCTCGTGGCAGACAAACGGTACAGCTGCATTGGTTTGTATAACCCCAAATCACCGGAGAACGTCGGTTCGGTAATGCGCGCCGCCGGCTGCTATAGCGTGGCATCCGTGTTCTACACCGGTAAGCGCTATGAACGCGCCGCCGACTTCGTCACCGACACCAAGCGCGTCCACTACGACATCCCGCTGATCGGCATCGACGACCTGAAAAAAATCCTGCCGCTGGGGTGCGTACCCGTCGCCGTCGAACTAGTCGAAGGCGCCCGCTCGCTTCCGGAATACACCCACCCGGACCGCGCCCTCTATATCTTTGGCCCGGAAGACGGCTCACTGGATAAAGAGATCCGCGACTGGTGCGAAGACGTCGTCTACATTCCGACCACCGGCTGCATGAACCTGGCGGCTACCGTCAACGTCGTGCTCTACGACCGCATGGCCAAGGGGCTCAACACCCGTTCCGGGCCGAAATTCCGCTGATTGATCGTACATCCAATGGAACAAGCTACCCGCCTCGGCAGTCAGCTTAACTATCTATTCTTGAAGCCTGGAGACAGATCATGAGCGAACTCAAACGCGTAGAGCGCATCGAATCCACCCCGTTCCAGACTCACCCCGACCAGAATGTTCAGGGTTGGGAGCGCATTGGCTCCCTGGCGGGTGGCGTGGTCATGATCGGCAAGGGCCTGCGTCGCGGCGGCGTGTTCGGCTTGATTCAAGTGGCGATTGGCGGCGTGGCGCTGGCGCGCGGTATTACCGGGCACAGTTCGGCCAAGAGCCTGCTGGAGAAAAGCCGTCAGGACATGAACAACGTTCGGGCGAAGATTCAGCGTGCCGGGGAAGAGTTGAGCCAGTTGAAAGCGAATGCAGAGATGGCGACAAAAACCGCCACGGTGACCGGGAATGATTCGTTGAAGTCACCGAACACTGGGGATAAGCCCGTTTAAGATCAAAAGATCGCAGCCTTCGGCAGCTCCTACACGGTTTTGTGTGCGCCTGTAGGAGCTGCCGAAGGCTGCGATCTTTTGATTTTCTATTGCAATAACTCGGTATCGAGGACCCTGGACGACTCGCCAATGACGCTCTCACTGAGCTGAATAAATGCCTTGGTATCGACACTCTCCAAATGCATCGCCCCGCGCAACACATCATCCAGCGACCGCTTGTTCCGCGTCTTCAACCGAATCTCGCGATCCAGTTCTTGTAACAACAGCACGGCTTTCGACAGCTGCGCCGGGCTGATCTGCTCGCCGCGCAAGGTCGTGACTTGTTGGCTGTGCTTGGCCAACGTGTGCTGCAAACTCGCATACCGCTCGTCACTCATGCCACCCGCACGGCGCACCAGTTCGATGGCGTAATACTCGGCAAACCCTTCGCTGATCCAGTCACTGTGCTGTTTGTCGTTGATCCGCCCGAATACCTGGGCCAACTCCCGCAATAACGCACTGGTGCCACTTTCGCTGACCAGTGGCAGACGCGTGTTGAGATAGATCGACTCGTGCGCCGCCAGGCTGCCGCGCCACATCGGGTCGTTGGCGCCGACAATCAGCAATTTAGTGGGATGACGCGGGAACACCGCTTGCACTTGCGGCCAGACAAACGTCAGCAGCGTCAGCACGTCCATACGGCGCATGCCTTGTCCTTGAGGCGAGGCAACCGTGACTTCGGTTTCGCCCAGCCGTGTGCGACGGGTGCCGAGGTGGCCGGCGAGCATCCAGCCGGTGGGCCTGTCGAACAACCGGGACACGTTGTCGATGCGGAACTTGTTCTTGCCGATTCGCGGCCAGGCGGTTTCAACGCTTTTCCAACCGCTGGGCAATTCGAACTCAAGGCGTGAAACCAGCTCGATACCGTCCTGTTGATCGAGCTTGGCAGCGGGCACCAGGTCGTCGCCGCGCATCAGCGCCCAGGTCGGAGTCATGCGGGTGTCAAAGCTGCCACTCTTGCGGCCGTGGCTGATGCGTACGCGGTAGGTCAGGCTGGCTTTGTCTGCCGATGGGCGCCAGACACCACGGACCTGCTGGCCCGGTGCAAGTTGCCATTGGCCGTCGGCCTTGAAATCACTGTAGTGGCTGCCATCGCCGAGGTCGAAATCCAGACTGCGCACCGCCGAGCCCTGGGCGAGGGTCAGACGCACTTCAGCCTGATCGCTTTGCGGCAACAGGCGCACGTGATAATCAAGATCGACTTTCTTGGCCGCCCACACCGGCAAACTCAGGCCCAACAGCCCAACCACCAACGCCAGCCGCAATCCCACAGCCATACACACTCCTAGTGTGGCGACGGGAATTAACCCGCCCGGAAAATCAAATGATCTTCCCAATCGTCCTCAGCCACGCTGCCTTCGGCCAGCATGCGCCCGGACTGGGAAATACGTTCATGGTGCACCGCATCGCGATCACCACACACCAGATGATGCCAAAGCGGCAGGTCCTTGCCCTCACTGACCAGGCGATAACCGCAGGTGGGCGGCAGCCATTTGAACTCGTCAGCCTTGCCCGGTGTGAGCTGGATGCAGTCCGGCACAAAGTCCCGACGGTTGGGGTAGTCGGTGCACTGGCAGGTTTTCAGGTCCAGCAGTTTGCAGGCGATGCGCGTGTAATAGACGGAATTGTCGTCTTCATCTTCGAGCTTTTGCAGGCAGCACAGGCCACAACCGTCGCAAAGCGACTCCCATTCCACTTGATCAAGTTGATCGAGGGTTTTGCGTATCCAGAACGGTTCGACTTTGGCGGCCATGGCTCAAGCATCAACATCAGGTGGTGAAAAGGCCGCCAGTCTAGTGCGCGGAGCCCCGTGGGCCAAGCGCTGGCGACTGCCGGTAGAACGGCACTTGTCAGTTCTCGCGTCGCCAAGTAGCTTTGCCAGTCGCAAGGAGCCAGGCTTGCGTGCCATTAACGCTCAACCGCGTTGCATTCAGGTGACTGTCACGGCTCTCGAAAAACCTCATCGCTCAGCTCAACTGCGCCCGCAGGTTTCAGGCGACCTTCCCTTTCAAACGTAGCAAGGAATCTCTTGATGAGTGCCAATTCACGCGTTGCCGACTATGCCATCCACCCTCAGTTCACCGATCGCTGGTCGCCCCGCGCCTTCACCGGCGAAGCCATTCCCGTCGAAACCCTGCTGAGCTTCTTCGAAGCCGCTCGCTGGGCGCCATCGGCCTACAACTCGCAGCCTTGGCGGTTTCTCTATGCGCGTCGCGACACGCCGAACTGGGAGCGTTACCTGGGCCTGCTGAACGAATTCAACCGCAGTTGGGCGCAACACGCCTCGGCGCTGGTGATCGTGATCTCGAAAACCACCTTCGCCGTGCCTGGCGCCACCGAAGAAACCCCGGCCCTGTGGCACACCTTCGACACCGGCTCGGCCTGGGGACATTTGGCGCTGCAAGCGAGCATCAGCGGCTGGCATACCCATGGCATGGCCGGTTTCGATCAGGAACTGACGCGCAAAGAGCTGAATATTCCTGCGGGCTATGCCCTGCATGCGGCGGTGGCAGTGGGCAAACTGGGCGACAAAGCGACGCTGGCGGATTACCTGCAAGCGCGTGAAGAGCCAAGCCCGCGTCGTCCACTGAGCGAATTGGCGGCTGAAGGCGATTTCACCCTCTAAGCAACAACGCAGAACCAATGTAGGAGCGAGCTTGCTCGCGATGGTGTGTCAGACACATTGATGTCGACTGACACACCATCGCGAGCAACAACGCTCCTACAATTGGTTTTGCACAATGTTCAAGTAAGGTGGATTCAATACCCGCGATCGAAATCCACTTCCCCGCGCAACGCTTCACCCGCTTGATACGCCCGCAGGTTCTCGACAAACAGATTCACCATCATCGATGGCGAGGTCGGCGCCGAGCTGTGGCCCGTCAACAGCAAGCCCCAGGCCGTCCAGAACGGATGGCGTTGCGGCAGCGGCTCCTGACGGCAGACGTCGATCACCGCGCCCGCCAGATGCCCTTCTTTCAAGGCCTCCACCAGGTCCGCATCGACCACCGCCACGCCGCGCCCGACGTTGATGAACAACCCGGTCGGCTTGAACTGCTTGAACAGGGCCGCGTCGTACAAGTCGTGAGTATTCGGGGTGTTGGGCAGCAGATTGACCACATAATCCACTTCACCGACCAGGCGCGGCAAATCCGCCAGTGCGGCGACTTCGACAAACGGCGCCTGCTCGCGGGCTTCGCTGGCGATGCCGTACAACTCGACGCCAAACGGGACGAGAAATTGTGCCACGGTCTGACCGATGTCACCGGTGCCGACGATCAACACCTTGCGTCCCGCCAGACTCTGGCCATGGCGACTGTCCCACTTGCGCTCAACCTGGCTGACCAGTCGCGCCAGCACTTCGCGCTCGTGGCCGAGCATGTATGTCAGCACGTATTCGGCCATGACCTGGCCGAAAATCCCCACCGCCCGTGTCAGGCGATAGTGCCGTGGCAAGCCGTCGGCCAGCAGCGGCGTGATGCCCGCCCAGGTCGATTGCAGCCATTGTGGCTCGTGGCCCTGACGCAGCAGGGTCGCCAGCAGGTCCGGCTGACCGAGCCAGATCGGGCAATCGGCGGCCTGGCTGGCCAGTTCGGCGGAGTCGCCGCTGGTCAGCACTTCCAGATCAGGTGCTGCCTGACGCAGCAGTTGGGCGTACACAGGGTGGTCGTGTTCAGCAATCAGAACGCGCATGGTTCAAACCTTTCAAAAGCAGGGCAGACGCCCGCCGACGGAGTATCACTCCGTCGCCCTGGCCATCGCCAAAATCATTCCAGTGTTTCATAAAGGCTCTGAACAGAGCCTGTCTGCCAATTACATCGGATCGTTGCGACGCAGCAACTCTTCTGGCAAATGTTCGATGTACTCGTCTTCTGCCGGCGGCATTTGCAGGTGATAGCCCTGCTTCTCGAGGTTTTCCAGGACCACGGTGATGTCCTCGCGCGACAGTTTGCGCTCGGGGGTCAACACCAGGTCGAAGGCGTGGTGTGGTTTGCCGAACGCGGCCATCAGGCTTTCCGGAACACGCTCCAGTGCATCGCTTTTGAGCACATAGAGGTACATCTCGTTTTTTTTCAGGCTTCGATAAATGGAGCAAATACGTTTCAAGGCTGTTCTCCGGCGGTGGCCAGGCTGTCGAGCAGTGCCTGGCCCATCAATTCGCGGCGCCAGCCACGCAGCGAATCAGGCAATTGGTAGGGACCATTGGGGTAGCCGCTCTTGAGCAGCGCTTCCAGGGTTTTCTTGCGCAGCATCAGCTCTGGTGCAATGTTCAGGCGCTCGGCCTCGGCCTGGCCAATGGCTCGCAGCTGCTTGACCAGCGCGGCGGCGTCCACCGGCAGAGGCTCCGGCACCGCAGGTGGCCATTGATCTGGCGACACACTGCCAGAGCGCTTGATCAGATCAAGCAGAAATTCGCCATCCTGACGCACGGTGCGCGGATGCATGTCTTCGATTTTCGCTAACGCGCCGAGATTGTCCGGTTGAGTCCGCGCCAGCGGCCACAGGGAATGCTCACGGACAATACGGTTGCGCGGCAGATCCCGCGCGCGGGCTTCGTGCTCACGCCAGGCGCAGAGTTCACGCAGTACCGCGAGTTGAGCGCGGGACAGCTTCCAGGCCAGTTTGGCGTCGCGATAGACCTCGTACGGATCGACCTCGCGACGCAGGTTGGCGACGAGTTCGGCGCCGTCTTCCAGGACCCAGGCGTACTTGTCGTCAGAAAGCTTCGGACGAAGCTGTACGAAAACTTCCGCCAGGTGCAGAGCATCTTCAGCGGCGTAGCTGATCTGAGTGTCGGAAAGTGGACGTTGCAGCCAGTCGGAACGGGTCTCGCCCTTGGGCAGGTCGATACCGAGCACTTCCTGTACCAGGCGCGAATACCCCATGGAAAAACCGAGGTTCAGGTAGGCCGCCGCCAATTGGGTATCGAACAACGGCACCGGCAGACTGCCGGTCAGGCGCAGCAGGACTTCGAGGTCTTCGCTGCACGCGTGGACGACTTTGACCACGGCCGGGTTTTCCAGCAACGCGGACAGGGGCTGCCAGTTATCGATGGTCAGCGGATCAATCAGGTAAGCGCGTACGCCATCGCCGATCTGCAACAGGCCGGCGATCGGGTAAAAGGTGTCGACCCGCATGAATTCGGTGTCGAGGGCAACGAATGGCAGCTGCTGCCACTCGGTACAAAACTGACCGAGGCTATCGTTGTCGCGAATCCAGTGAATATCGATGGCCACACGGCTCTCCCTTGAAGAATGGCGCGCAGTATATATCGCCCCCGGCGATTTCCGCGCATCCACTGAACAAGAGCTTTAGCGAAATAACCTACCGAACGGCAAGAATTGTCTGACAAACGGAGACTAGCCGACCTTACGCAGCACGTAGATCCGCATCCGCGCATAACCCGGCAGGAAGTCCTGATGGCTGAGCACGTCGAAACCCGCACGCTTGAACTCGCCTTCGACCTCGGTCTTGCTGACCAGCTGTTGGGCTGGAGTACCCTCTTCGTCTGATCGCCGAGGCTTGAAACGCGATTGGAGCCGCACGGCCACAATCACCGTATCGCGACTGACCCGATGGAACTCTTCAAGCATGGCCAACCGATGCTCGGGCGTGGCGATGTGTTGAAACAGCTGTATGCAAAAAATGCAATCGACTGCGTTCTCCGACAACCCGATGGTGAAGGCTGAACTTTGAAAGGTCTTGATCCGCTTTAACAGGTCCTGCGGATGGTGAGTCTGGGCGTGATTGAGCATGTCCTGAGACGGATCTGACGCGAGAACCACCCGGTTCGCGTGCTCGACCAGGACCGGCCAGTAACGCCCGACACCACAAGCCACATCGAGAATCAGCCCCGGCTCGCCAGCGACCTTGAGCGCGTTGCGCACCATCTGCTCGTCGCGCCAGAACGCCAGGCGCTCGGCCAGGCCACGCGGTCGCGGCTGAAGACAGACGCGAGCGTGTTCCTGATCGTAGCGCCTGGCGAACTCAAGTTCGATGGCGGAAGGCGGCTGAGCGGACATGTGCGTTTTGCTCTTGGTGGACGATCCGACGGCCACAGGTTAGCGACCGGTGTATGAGTAAAGGGTCGAAGTATTCACTTTTTGGCCAACACGCCATCGATGTCAGCACCGCGACAACCGGCAAACATATCCAGATCCTGGTTATACACCTTGCTGTTGATCTGCATTAAACCGAGCATCGAGTGGAACAGGTTGTCCTGGCTCAAAGGCTTGTTACGACTCTGTTGCAGGCATTGGGTGTCCACCGAGAACGACTTCTGATAGCTGTCGGAGAACCATGCCAACATCGGGACTCGCTTCTGTTGTTCCGGCGCCAGCATGTAAGGCGTGCCGTGGAGGAACAAGTTGTACTCGCCCAGGGATTCACCGTGGTCCGACAGATAAAGCATCGCGGTGTCGACCTTGTCCTGGTTGCTGCGCAACAGATCGATCAGGGTCGATAGCACATGGTCGGTATACACCAGGGTGTTGTCGTAGCCGTTAACGATACTGTCGCGACTGCAATTATTCAGCGCATTACTTTCACAAACCGGGGTAAAGCGCTCGTATTCTTTCGGGTACCGCTTGAAATACTCCGGACCGTGGCTGCCCATTTGGTGCAACACCAACACCGTGTCCTTATCCAGGGTATCGATGAAGTGCTGCAAACCTTGCAGCAGGATTTCATCGCGGCATTCGCTGTTGGCGCACAGTACCGGGTCTTTCAGGTCGCTCACGTCGTCGAGGGTGACCCGATCGCACGTACCTTTGCAGCCCGACTGGTTGTCACGCCAGATCACGTCGAGACCGGCGCGCTTGAGCACGTCCAGCAGGCCTTCTTCGTTCTTGGCCTTGCTGGCGTCGTAATCCTTGCGGCCCATGTCGGAGAACATGCACGGCACCGAAACGGCGGTTTCCGTGCCGCAGGAATGCACGTCCGTAAAAGCAATCAGGCCGGCTTCTTTACTCAGTTTCGGGGTGGTATCGCGGTTGTAACCGAGGATGCCGAAGTTCTCGGCCCGGGCACTTTCACCGACGACTAATACCGTCAGGGATTTACGGGTGTGGGCCTGCCACGCCGGGTTTCTCTGGGCATCTTCGCCGATTTTGACAAAAGGTTGCCGCGCCGAGACAACTTGCTCACGCAGGAAACCAACCGAGGCACCAATGTAGTTGCTCGGCACGACCATCAGCCGCAACTCATGGTGATTACGAAACAAGGAAGACAATCCTTGGTAGTTGACCAGCGCGACGCCACCGATGACGGCGATCGAGGCGATACTGACCAACGCCTTGGTTAACAACTCGCGGTGCCAGCGGCGATAACTCACCGGGGTCTTCCACAACACCAAAGAAGGCAAAACACCGAGCAATAGAATATAAGCAACCAACTTCAAGGACAGTAAGTCGCGTACTTCCGTGGCATTGGTTTGCACGAAGTTACGCAGCATGCCCGTGTCAATCAGCACACCGTATTGGCTCATGAAATACGCCACCCCGGCGCTGATCATGAAAATCAGCGTCAAGACAGGCTTCATCACACGCCGGAAAGCCAGCAAGGTCAGCACAATGTTGAAAGCGGCCAGGATCATCACCCCGAAGGCCACACGCATGACCATGCCCTTGGCGTTGGAATCGGTGATATCGAACAGGTGCTGCCAGAGAACTAAATTGAACCCCGCCAATAGAAAGGCACTGGCAATCAGTGTCACCCACTCGGGGCGCACGGCTTTAAATTTCAACATGAGAATCGACTGTTCCTGAAAGAGTGCCCTCGGCAAATGTGAAAATTTCATTTGCCGCGACCGCCTAAATTGTAGGCAGTCATCCATCAATTTTTTGTGAAAAAGAAGCCAACGATTAGTTGGCTTACGAAATCAGCGCAAAAATTTTAAACTATTTGAGAAGGGTTCAGGCCTGATTCAGGTACCAACGCCAATCCTGTTCCCCCACCTCACCCATGAATTGACGATATTCAGCACGTTTCACTGCCAGGTAGACGCCGAGGAACTCACCGCCGAACGCATCCCGAGCCCAGCTTGAACCTTCCAGCGCCCGCAATGTGGTCAACCAGTCCGTCGGCAGCAGTTCCTTGGCCTGCGCATAACCGTTGCCCTCCACCGGAGCACCGGGGTCGAGTTGTTCACGAATACCGCGATGGATACCGGCCAGAATCGCCGCAGCCGCCAGATACGGGTTGGCGTCGGCACCACAAATCCGGTGCTCGATATGCCGGGAGAATGCCGGCCCCCCTGGGACGCGCAAGCTCACGGTGCGATTGTCCACGCCCCAAGTAGCCGCCAGCGGCGCGTAGCTGTTGGTCTGGAAGCGACGATAGGAGTTGGCGTTCGGGCAGAACAGCAGCAACGAATCAAGCAACGTGCCCAGCATCCCGCCAACGGCGTGCCTGAGCAGCGGCGTGCCGTCCGCGGCTTCACTGGCGAACAGATTGTTGCCGTCCTTGTCTGCCAGACTGATGTGCATGTGCATGCCGGTTCCGGCCAGGTCATCGAACGGTTTGGCCATGAAGCAGGCCGTCATCCCGTGTTTGTGGGCTACACCCTTGACCAGCCGTTTGTAGCGAACCGCTTCGTCCATCGCCTGCAACGCGTCGGCGCGATGTTCGAGCGTGATTTCCACTTGCCCCGGCGCATATTCGGAAATCGCCGTGCGCGCCGGAATACCCTGGAGTTTGCAGGCGCTGTACAGGTCGGCGAGAAACGGCTCGATCTGTTCAAGTTCACGCAAACCATAGACCTGAGTACCCCGCGGGCGGCCACCATCGACATCCCGCGCCGGTTGTGGCCGGCCGTTGCTGTCGCGCTGCTGGTCCAGCAAATAAAACTCCAGCTCCGCCGCCATGACCGGGTAATAACCGTCGGCCTGCAACCCTTCAATGACCTTCGCCAACAGGTGTCGTGGATCGGCAATGGTCGCTGGCATGCCTTCCTTCGGGTGCATGCTGACTTGCACCGCCGCTGTCGGGATCAGGCGCCACGGCATCCGCGTCAAACTGCCGCTGATCGGGTAAGCCCGGCAATCGATATCACCGACGTCCCACACCAGCCCGGAATTTTCCACGTCATCGCCGTTGATGGTCAGACCGAGAATGGTGCTCGGCAAGGGCCGGCCGCTTTCGTACACCGCCAGCAACTCATCGCGGTGCAGCAACTTGCCCCGAGGCACACCGTTGTTGTCGAGGATGAATAACTCGAACATCTCGATATCCGGGTTTTGTTCAAGAAAGGTCAGGGCTTCGTATTTCGTGGCAAATGAGGTCGTGGCACTGCTCATGGGAATTCTCATATTTCCGAGTCAGGCAAACGCGCAAGCGTCGCCGGTCTGATCCTGCGCATAGCGCGGGACCCGTAGGAACAATCAACGGAAAATGCAGGAATCCGGCGGGCGCGCGTGTCGGCAGTGCCACAGCGCCCAAAAGGCTAATTCGGAGGGAAGTACGGCGGGACAACCGTCCATAGAAATAACCGCAGAGAACAGATGCGCAGCAGCGTCACACGGGCGGTTAAGTCGTTAAATCGGGATTTGAAGAACTTTGGTTGTGGGATGACTAAACAATTGATAGCACACCACGCCCTTTGTAGCACTTTGTAGCAGCTGCCGAGCCTGCGAGGCTGCGTTCGGCTGCGAAGCAGTCGTTAATCCTGCCACTTCGGTCTACCTGAAACACTGCGCAGAATGGTTTTACGACTGCTTCGCAGCCTCGCAGGCTCGGCAGCTGCTACATCGGGCATTTATTTAGTAGTTAAATACTACTTCGGACTTTCTGATTTGCGGACTCCCGGCCTCGCGCGCCTAATCGGCTCCGGTTTACTCAAGGTCCGATTGATGGAAAACGTTCGTGCAACGTCCCGCCCCGCGCTCTGGCTAATGCTCAGCATTGTTCTGGCCGCCCTGAACCTGCGTCCCTCCATGGCTGCTGTCGGGCCTTTACTCTCAGCGATTCGCGGCGACATTGCGCTGAGTTTCAGCCTCGCTTCGCTGCTGACCCTGTTGCCGGTGATGACGATGGGGTTGGCGATGTTTTTTGGCCTCAGCGTCAGCCAGCGGCTCGGCGAACAACGCACGGTGGTGCTCTCGTTGTTGATTATCGGCCTGGCCACGGCATCGCGCCTGTTCCTCGACTCCGCGGCCGAACTGATCCTCAGCGCCGTGCTGGCGGGTGTCGGTATCGCGCTGATCCAGGCGTTGATGCCGGCTCTGATCAAGGCGCGTTTCAGCGATAACGTTTCGCTGTGCATGGGGCTCTACGTCACATCGATCATGGGCGGCGCCGCCATCGCGGCGTCCTTCGCACCCGTGGTGATGACCCGCACCGGCAGTTGGCGCGTAGGCCTGGCGGTGTGGGCGACGCTGGCGGTGGCGGCGTTGCTGTTCTGGCTCGGGCAACGCTCGGCGATGCCGACGCGAGACCCCAAAGACTCACGCAACGAATCCTTCTTCGGCAATTCCCGCGCCTGGTTACTCGCGATCTTCTTCGGTCTGGGTACGGCGTCCTATACCTGTGTGCTGGCCTGGCTGGCACCGTACTACATCGAAAAAGGCTGGAGTGAAGAAAATGCCGGGTTGCTGCTGGGCTTCTTGACCGCCATGGAAGTGTTGTCCGGCCTATTGACGCCGGCCATCGCCAACCGTAGCCGGGACCGACGTCGGGTGCTGGTGGTGTTGCTGGTGCTGATCATGGCCGGCTTCTGCGGACTGGTTCTGAGCCCGCAGCACCTGAGCCTGCTGTGGCTGTGCCTGTTGGGGCTGGGCATCGGCGGACTGTTCCCGATGAGCCTCATCGTGTCCCTGGATCATCTGGACAATCCCCGCCGTGCCGGTGGCCTGACCGCGTTCGTGCAAGGCATCGGTTACCTGATTGCCGGCCTTTCGCCGCTGATGGCCGGGATGATCCGCGACCGGCTCGGCAGCTTCGAATGGGCGTGGTGGTCACTGATGGGGGTCATGGCGCTGATGATCCTGATGGTGCTGCGCTTCGACCCACGGGATTACGCCCGACACATTCGCTGACCCGGAAACCCCCTATCCTGAGGTCCAGTCGCCGCGCCGTTTCAGCCGTCGCTCAAGGCTGATACCGACGAAGCATTCTCCTTGCACGCTCGTTCCGTTAGGATCATTCGCACACGTTGCGCACAATCAGCGCAAGGAACACGGCGAGGCAGAATGGATGCTGAACAGTAACGTGCTAAGAAAGCTCGACATGCAGGACCTCATGGTGTTTGTCGCTGTGTACGAGCAAAGCAGCGTCACGGTGGTGTCCGAGGCGCTCTGTATCAGCCAGTCCACGGTGAGTTACTGCCTGAAAAAGCTGCGCAGCAGTTTCGAGGACGAGCTGTTCCTCAATACCCGGGCAGGGATGCGTCCAACCGGCAAAGCCAACAGCATGTACACCCACGTGCTGAAGATCCTCGAAAGCATCAACCTGTGTCATGCCGGCGCCCAGGCGTTCGACCCGACCGCACAACCCGTCACCTTCAACCTCTGTGCGCCGGAATACTTCGAGCAATTGATCTTGCCGCGCTTGTTGAAGCGTTTCGATTTCGCCGGCCTGCCGGTGATGATCAACATGCACAAGTTCGACACTGACATCCCCGCCGAGCAATTGCGCGATGGCAGCCTCGACCTGGTGATGTGTTTCGGGCCGAACTTTCATCGCAGCCACGACGATTTCAGATCCCGGAGGCTGCTGGAGGATGACCTGGTGTGTGTCTTCGATAAAGGCGCCGCGCCGCTGGAACCGCGCTTGAGCCTGCAAGCCTTTGTCGAACGCCGGCATGTGTTCCCGACGCCCTGGACATCCGCCACCAACATGGTCGACGGCTGGCTCGCGCAGCAGGCGCAAAAACGGCAGATCGTCGCGCGCGCCAACAGCTACAGCGCGGCGCTGAAGATGATCACCGGCACCGAGTTCATGGTGACCCTGCCTCGGCGCATCCAGCGATGGCTGGCCAGCGAGGCACCCTTTGATCATTGCGAAGCCCCCATCGGCTTGCCGGGGTTCACCCTCGACATGCAGTGGCACCAACGCATCGATCAGGACAGCGCCAACACTTGGCTGCGCGAGCACATTATTCAGGCCTGCTCCGAGAAGGAAATGACCTGACCGTTAGTGGTTGATGGCGGTCTTGACGTAAGACTCTCGATCGATGTCGAGGATTTCCACGGCCAGTTGAACCTCAATCCCCGTCGGCCATTCACACACATCCTGCAGCACCGCCAGCAGGCTTTCGGATAACTGTTTCTTGATCTGCGGCGAGCGACCGCTCAACAGCGCCAGCTTCACATGCACAAAGGCGCGCTCAGCCAGCGCGGTGCCGACTTTGAACGTCTCGACCTTCACCGCGCGGCTCTTGATGTCGAATTCGGCAGCGAACTGACCGGAAGCCATCAGTACATTGTTGAGCCGGATCAACGCCATGTCGGCATTCAGTTCGGGCAGGTTGGCGGTGTATTCCATGTGCAGGTGGGGCATGACGGGCTCCTGAAGTGTGGCGCAAAGGTCCTAGGTATAACACAGCGTCGCCTGACTCACAGGGACAACGGCAAGGCGGAACGCTCACTCATAAACGCCTCCAGCCGCGAGCGCAACCAGCGTTCGGCGGGGTCGGTATCGACATGGCTGAGCCAGACCATGGACAGGTCCAGGGTCGGCGTCTTGAACGGAAAGGGCTCGCTGAACAGCACACCGGACGCCGCCATCGCCTCGGCCGTGTAGTCCGGCAGACTGGCAATCAGATCGGTGCCCGCCAGCAGGGCCGGCAACGAGCTGTATTGCGGCACGGACAGTACGACATGGCGCGTACGACCGATCTCCGCCAGCCACTCATCGGCGTAACCACTGACGTTGGCGGTGTGGGAAACCAGCACATGGGGGCGTGAGCAATATTCATCGAGGGTCAGCGGTGTGTCGGAGGCATCCGCGCGCAAAATGTTTGGCTGAATGTGTCGCAGCAATTTGCGCTTGGCATTGGCCGGAAGGCCGCGAGTCTGGCTGATACCGACGGTAATATCGCCGGAGGCCAGCAAGTCGGGAATCCGCCAGTAATCGACATGCTGCACCACGAACACCACCTTGGGCGCTTCCTGGCGCAAGGCCCGCAACAGCGGCGGCAACAGGCCAAACTCGACATCGTCGGACAGCCCGATACGAAAGGTCATGGTGCTGCTGGCGGGGTCGAAATCATGGGTCAGGCTCAACGCCACCGACAACGAGTCCAGCGCCGGCGACAGGTGCCGAATGATCTCCTCCGCCCGCGCCGTCGGCTCCATGCGATGCCCCACGCGAATGAACAGCGGATCGTTGAACATCGTGCGCAAGCGGTTAAGCGCCGAGCTGATGGTCGGTTGGCCAAGAAACAGTTTCTCCGCCACCCGCGTGACGTTGCGCTCCAGCATCAATGTTTCGAACACCACCATCAGGTTGATGTCGGCCTTGCGCAGTTCATTTCGATTCATGCGTTTTCCCCATGCCCAAGACTCGCGTCAGTTTAGGAAGGCAGGGAGAAGGCGTCTACTGCGCTGTCGGGCCAGTGTTCAAACTATTCGAAACAAATGCCCGATGGCCAAATAACCCAGCTCCGCTAGGCTTCTTTCGACGCGCCGCACAGGCTGCGCATAGATCAATCGCATGGAGCGAGCAGTATGTATTTTGAGATTTACAGGCAATCCAAAGGCACCCCGAGCACTGGAAAAGGGCAATGGCGCTGGCGCTTGAGGGCGGGAAATCACGAGACGATCGCCAGTGGCGAGTCGTACGTGAACAAAGGGGATTGCCTGCACGCCATCGGGCTGATCAAAGGTGTGGAAAGTGAAACGCCGGTGAAGGAAATCTAGGCGCCCAAGATCAAAAGATCGCAGCCTGCGGCAGCTCCTACATGGATTGGCGCTCCTCTGTAGGAGCTGCCGCAGGCTGCGATCTTTTCAGGATTGAATCAACTCAGACAGGCAATGGATACAGAGCATCGTCGAACTGCGACAAACGCGGGAACGCCATCGGCAGGTCATCGCTCAAGTGTTCCAGGCGTTGCTGGTAACCACGCAGGAATTCTTTGCGGGCTTCATCGCTGATGTAAGGCACATGCCAGGCCACGAACGGTTCCAGCACGTCAAAACCGACATAGGCCAGCGTGCCGCGCAGGATGGGTCGCAGCATGTCTTCCAGCGGGCCGTGAATCGCGCCGTCACCGAACATATGCTCGCGCCCGCCCAACGTCACGGTAACCAGCGCCTTCTTGCCGCTCAATCCACCCTGGTCGTAGAAGCGCTTGCCGCCGTAGCAGACACCGGACACCAGCACCCGATCAATCCAGCCCTTGAGCATCGCCGGCGCCGAGAACCAGAAAATCGGGAAATTCAGAATCAACAGGTCGGCCCACAGCAACTTGTCGAGCTCCTGCTGGATGTCCGGCGCGAGCGACTGGCTCTTCACACCCAAGCGCTGCTCCAGGGCATACACCAGGTACTCCGGGTTTTCCCGCGAAGAAAAGTCATCGGCGCTGGCCACCGGATTCCAGTTCATCGCGTAAAGGTCGCTGACCTGGACCTCATGCCCTTGGGCTTCGAGGGTCGTAACAGCCTGGTCACGCAACGCCGCGGTGAAGGATTGCGGTTCTGGATGGGCGTGGACGATCAGTACTTTCATGGCAATTCCTTAGACGTTTACAAGCTTTGTGTTTGAAGACGGTAACGCGCGCGCGGCCAACAACCGGTCAAGCCAGTCGGGGTCCATTTGCGGTTCGGATGAAAACAGCAGTCCGGTGTAATCCTGATGCGGCGGCGTGAAAATGGCGCTGCGCGAGCCGTGGTCGACCACCCTGCCCCGCTGCATCACCAATACTTCATCAGCAATCGCCCGCACTGTGGCGACATCGTGGGTGATGAACAGGTAAGCGACGCCCAATTGTTGCTGAATCCGGTTGAGCAATTTCAGTACGCCTTCGGCGACCAATTGATCCAGCGCCGAGGTTACTTCATCGCAAATAATCAACTGCGGATCGGCGGCCAATGCCCGAGCAATACACACGCGTTGCTTCTGCCCACCGGACAGCTCGCGAGGTTGACGCTCCATGAAGGTCGCCGGATCGAGCTCGATCATTTCCAGCAACTCGGCCACTCGCGCCCGCATCGCCTTGCCTTTGAGCCCCAGGTAAAAGGTCAGCGGCCGACCGATGATGTCAACGATGCGCTGACGCGGATTCAGCGCCGTGTCGGGAATCTGGTAGATCATCTGGATGCGCCGCAATTGCTCCTTGCTGCGCTGCCGAAAGTCCGCCGGCAGCGCCTCGCCGTCGTACAACACCTGACCCGACGTCGGCGACAGCAAGCCGGTGATCAACCGCGCGGTCGAGCTCTTGCCACTGCCGGATTCGCCGATGACGGCCAGGGTCTGGCCTCGATACAAGCTCAACGAGACATCGTGCAGCACAGGCTGATGACCGTAACTGGCGCAGCTTTTGCGCAATTCCAGCAGCGGTTTTTCCTGTTGCGGGCACGGCTTGGGTTCGGTGCGGAAACTGCGCACCGCCCACAGCGACTTGGTGTAGTCCTCCTGCGGGTCACCCAGCATCTTGCGGGTCTCGGCCTCCTCCACCAGTTTGCCGTGACGCAGCACCATGATCCGGTCGGCCATTTGCGCCACCACCGCCAGGTCATGGCTGATGTAGATCGCCGCACTGCCGTAGGTCGCCACCGCATCACGAATGGCCGCCAGCACTTCAATCTGCGTGGTGACGTCGAGGGCGGTGGTCGGTTCGTCGAAGATGATCAGGTCCGGGTGACAGGCCATGGCCATGGCGGTCATGACCCGCTGCAATTGCCCGCCAGACACCTGATGCGGATAGCGCTGACCAATCTGTTCCGGATTCGGCAGGCGCAGCACCCGATACAACTCCACCGCTTCTGCCATGGCCTGGGCACGGCTCATGCCACCGTTCTTGACCGCCGTTTCCACGTGCTGATCAATCAGCCGATGGGCCGGGTTAAACGACGCCGCAGCGCTTTGTGCGACGTAGGCAATCCGCAGACCACGCAGTGTGCGTAGCGCTTCAGGTTTGGCGCGCAGCAGGTCGATGCCGTCGAACTGCACCGAGCCGCCGGTGATCCGGCAACCGTCACGGGTATACCCCATGGCGGCCAGGCCGAGGGTCGACTTGCCGGCACCCGACTCACCGATCAGCCCCAATACTTCGCCGCGTTGCAGGGTCAGGTCGATGCCCTTGATCAGCGGGTGCCAAGCGTCTTCGTAATGGCCTTCGATGTGCAGATCGCGGATTTCCAGCAGCGGCTTTTCGTTGTCGATCGCGTTCATGTTCATGTTCAGCACTCCTTGAGGCCGCTGGATTTATGCAACATCCAGTCGACAACGAAGTTGACGCTGACCGTAATCAACGCCACGGCCAGCGCTGGCAACAGTGGACTGATGTCGCCGAAAGTAATCAGCACCGCGTTGTCGCGGACCATGCTGCCCCAATCGGCGGTGGGCGGCTGAATGCCCAGACCGAGGAACGACAGCGCGCTGATGAACAAAAACACGAAGCAGAAACGCAGGCCGAACTCGGCAATCAGTGGTGCGGCGGCGTTGGGCAACACCTCGCGGGTCACCAGCCACCATAAGCCTTCACCGCGCAGACGTGCGGCCTCGACGAAGTCCTGCACCACCACGTTCATCGCCACCGCCCGCGACAGGCGAAACACTCGGGTCGCGTCCAGCAGCGCGATCACCAACACCAGCGACGTCGCTGTGGTGCCGACCACGCTGAGAATCAGCAAGGCGAAGATCAGCTGCGGGATCGCCATCAGAATATCCACCACCCGCGACAGGCCCTGATCGACCCAGCCGCCCTTGATCGCGGCGATTAATCCGCTCAAGCCGCCGAGCAAGAACGCCAGCACGGTGGTCAGGAAGGCAATGCCCAGGGTGTTGCGCGCGCCGTAGACCAGGCGGCTGAACATGTCCCGGCCGAGGTTGTCGGTGCCCAGCAGAAACTCACCGCTCCAGGGCGCGAAGCCGTCGCCCACCACTTGCGTTTCGCCGTACGGCGCCAACACCGGCGCGAACAGCGCCACCAGGATGTACAGGATGATGACCAGTATTCCGAACTTGGCACTCAGCGGTGCCCGGAACAATTGTTTGAGCAGGCTCATGTTCTACCCCTTCGGATGCATCAGGCGTGGGTTGCTGGCGATGGACAGCACATCGGCCGAGGTGTTGAGCAGAATGTAGGTCGCCGCGAAAATCAGGCTGCAGGCCTGAACCACCGGGATGTCGCGTTTGGCCACCGAGTCCACCAGCAATTGGCCAAGGCCCGGATAGACAAACACCACCTCGACCACCACCACGCCGACCACCAGGTAAGCGAGGTTCAGCGCCACCACGTTGACGATCGGTGCCAGTGCGTTGGGCAAGGCGTGACGGAAGATGATCCGCGACTGGCTGATACCCTTGAGCCGGGCCATTTCGATGTAGGGGCTGGCCAGCAGATTGATCAAGGAAGCGCGGGTCATGCGCATCATCTGCGCGATGACCACCAGGCTCAATGTCGCGACCGGCAGCACCGAGCGTTCCAGCACTGTGCCGAAGGAGGCGTCTGGCGCGAGGTTGGAAATGCTCGGGAACCAATTGAGTTTCACCGCGAACACCAGGATCAGAATGTAGGCGACAAAGAACTCCGGAAACGACACTGCGCTCAGCGCCGTCGTGTTGAGCAAGCGGTCGAACCAGCTGTTGCGATAGAGCGCCGCAAGCATGCCCAGCAACAAGGCAAGCGGTACGGAAACCAGCGCCGCCAACGCCGCCAGACTGAAGGTGTTCCCCAGACGCGAGGCCACCAGTTCGGCGATGGGCCGCTGATTGGCCAGCGAGACCCCGAGATCACCTTGTAGCAGGTGCCAGATCCAGTGTCCGAAGCGGGTTAGCGGAGGCAGGTCCAGGCCCAGTTGAGCACGGAAAGCCGCGACGGTTTCCGGCGTGGCGGACTGACCGAGCATGGCCTGGGCGATGTCACCCGGGAGCATGCCGACGGCCAGAAAAATAATCACCGATACCGCAAACAGCGATAACAGGCCCAATGCCAAACGCTGCGCCAACAGCTTGAAAATACTATTCATCGTGCAGTTCCTTGAAATGGGCACGCTTGCGAAAACTGCAAATCTCCAACCCTGTAGGAGCGAGCTTGCTCGCGATGGTGTGTCAGCCACATTGGTGTCAACTGACACTCCATCGCGAGCAAGCTCGCTCCTACAACAACAGCGTCACTACGCCTGCCACCAGCGTTCGATGACGCGCAGGCCGTCCAGCTCGCCATAAGGCGCAGTCTGGCCGCCGTGAGCGACCCGGTTCGACCGCGCCGCCACCGAACTGGCAAACAACGGCACAATCGCCCCGCCGTCGTCCCGGCACAGCGACTGCATTTCGTTGTACATCTCGCGGCGCAGCGGGTCGTTCATCTCGCCTCGGGCGGCGTTGAGCAACTGGTTGAAACGTGGATTGTCCCAATGGGTTTCGTTCCACGCCGCGCCTTTGGCGTAACCGATGCTGAACATCCGGTCGGCTGTCAGGCTGCTGTACCAGAACGACGTGGTGAATGGTTGCTTCATCCAGACATTGGAGAAGAAACCGTCGGCCGGCTCGCGGACCACGTCGATATCGATCCCGGCCTGACGGGCCTGCTCCTTGAACAGCACCGACGCGTCCACCGCGCCGGCGTAGGCCGCGTCGGAGGCTTGCAGGCGGACCTTGAGCGAATCGACACCGGCCTGGCGCAGGTAAAAACGCGCTTTGTCCGGATCGTACGTGCGCTGCTCCAGCGCCGTGTTGATGAAGCGGCTGCCAGGCTGGATCGGATGGTCGTTGCCCACCAGGCCGTAGCCATGCAGCACCGAGGCCAGCAGGGTTTCGCGATTGATCGCGTGCTTCATCGCCAGGCGGATGTTGCTGTTCTGGAACTGCTGGCTGTCGCACAACATCGGGAAGGTGTAGTGCTGGGCGCCTTTGGTTTCTTCGATCACCAGGTTCGGGTTGCGCTTGAGCAAGGCCACGGTTTTCAGGTCGACCTTGTTGATGACATCGACCTGCCCGGTGACCAGCGCATTGATCCGCGCCGCGCCGTCGGAAATGGCAATCAGTTCGGCACTGGCGAAATGCGCCCGGCCCGGTTTCCAGTAATCGGGGTTGCGCTCCAGGGCCATGCGCACACCTGGATCGAACGCCTTGAGGCGATAGCCTCCAGTGCCGACACCGGCCTGCCAATCCGGGACACCGTCCTTGCTGGGCATGATCACCAAATGGTAATCGGCGACCACATAAGAGAAGTCAGCGTTGCCCGAATGCAGTTCGAACACCACGCTGTCAGTGCCCTGGGCGCTGACCTTGGCGACATCGCCCAACACGGTCTTGGCCGCTGAAGTGGATTTTTCGCCGAGGTGATGCTGGATTGATGCAACCACGTCGTCGGCGGTCAGGGTTTTGCCATTGTGAAAGGTCACACCCTGACGCAGTTTGAAGGTCCAGATACGCGCGTCGGGGGTCGACGTCCAGCTCTCGGCCAGTTCTGGAATCGCGGTGCCGTCCACGGCAATTTCGGTCAGGGTGTTATAGACCGCCGAGAAGCCGACGAAGGTGAAGGTGTCGCTCCAGGAACCGGGGTCTTTTGAATCGGTGGTGCTGCCGCCCGCCAGGCCCAGGCGCAACACGCCACCTGGCTTGGGAGTCGCTTCCTCGGCGAAGGCGCCAAACGGCAGCCCCATGGAGAACGCTCCGGCCACCGCTGCCGCAGTGGCGCTGTATTTCAAAAAGTCCCGACGCGGAAAACTGAATTCATGGTTCGCTTGAGTAATCTTGTTGTTGTTATCGCTCATTGCATTGCCCCTGATCAAAAGCCACGAAAGTAATGAGTTACCGGTTCAAAACCACGCAAAACACCGGGCCAAAGCCCGGTGCGTAGATCGTTTACCTCATCAAGGCTCACACCTGAATCGCCTTCACTTCGACGAACTCGTTGAGCCCTTCTTCACCCCATTCACGGCCATTGCCCGATTGTTTGTAGCCACCGAACGGCGCTTGATAGTTGAACGCGGCGCCATTGAGGAAACATTGCCCCGCCCGCAGCTGACGGCCCAGTTGCAAGGCGCGTTCAGTGCTCCCGGCCCAGACACCGCTGGACAACCCGAACGGTGAATCGTTGGCCATCTCAATGGCCTGTGCTTCGTCGGCGTAAGGAATCAGGCACAGCACCGGACCAAAGATTTCTTCCTGAGCGATGCGCATCCGGTTGTCGACATCCGCGAACAGGGTTGGACGGACGTAGAAACCACGCTCGAACGCCTGCGCTGTCTCACCGCCACACAGCAATCGTGCGCCTTCCTGCTGGCCGACCTGAATGTAGTCACGCACGGTGCGGCGCTGCGCCGCCGAGCACATCGGCCCAAGGAAGCTTTGCGGGTCTAGCGGGTCGCCCATGCGCAGGCATTGGGTTTCGGCGATGGCCAGTTCCACGGCTTCGGCGTAACGGCTGGCGGGCAGCAACATGCGGGTCAACGCGGTGCAGGTTTGCCCGGAGTTGATCATCACGTCCTGCACGCCGTAACGCACGGCCGCCGCCAGATCCGCATCTTCGGCAATCAGCAACGGCGACTTGCCGCCCAGTTCCAGGCACACCCGTTTCACCGAAGGCGCCGCCGCTTGCGCCACGCGCACACCGGCGCCGGTGGAACCGGTGAACGACACCATGTCCACGTCCGGGTGTTTGGCCAACGCTTCGCCAACCTTCGAACCTGGCCCGCTGACCAGGTTGAACACCCCGGCCGGCAAGCCGATGGCTTCGATCATCCGGGCCAGCCAAAAGGCGTGCAACGGGGTCTCCTGACTCGGCTTGACCACCACGGTGCAACCAGCAGCCAGCGCCGGAGCGAGCTTGCCGATCAATTGATGCAGCGGGTAATTCCACGGATTGATGAAGGCGCAAACACCCACCGCCTCACGAATCACTAACGAATTGCCCACCTCGCGCACTTCGTCCATCAGGCCGGCGAGTTCGACGTACTGCTCAAGCCCCTCAATGGGCCCGTCCACCTGAACCGAACGGCACCATTGCACCGGCATCCCCAGTTCAGCGGTGATCACCGCGGCCATCTCATCGGCACCCGCGCGCAATTGCTCGGCGAGGGCACGGATGTAGCCGGCGCGCACGCTCGAGGGTGCGCGCGACCAGGGACCAAACGCCCGGCGTGCGGCCGCCACGGCCTTGTCTACATCGCGTTCATCACCCAGCGGCACCGAACCGGCGACGCCTTCAGTGGCCGGGTTAATCACCTCGGCGATGCCCTGTCCGGATGGGGTTTGCCAGCGACCATCAATAAACAACATCTTGTAGTTATGCATACTGGCGAGCCTCCATCAGCTCACGGGCACACCGGGCGATGCGCTGGCAGGCGTCACGCAGCGGTTCTGCCCCCACCACCAACCCCAGACGAATATGCCCGGCGGCGCTCGGACCGAACGCTTCACCGGCCAGCACCGACACGCCATGGCGGTCGAGCAAGCGGTCGGCGAATGCGTGGGCGCTGAGCCCGGTTTCGCGGATATCGACCATCACGAACATCCCGCCATCGGGTTTCAAGGCACGTACGCCGGGGCAGTCGGCCAGGCTTTCACAGACCAGATCGCGGCGCTGACGGTAGGCGTCACGCATGGCTTCCAGTTCCGGCAAATGGCTTTCCAGCGCGACGATAGCGGCGTCCTGAATGAAATCCGGCGAGCCGTACAGCATGCACAGCGCGAGGTTTTCCAGGTGCGTCGACAGGGACGTCGGCGCCACCACCCAGCCGACGCGCCAGCCGGTCATGGCATGGGATTTCGACAGGCTGTTGAGCGTGGCGGTGCGCTCAGCCATGCCCGGCAAACTGGCCGGACTGACGTGTTCACCTTCGAACAACAACTCGCTGTAGACCTCATCGGAAATCAGCCACAGGTCGTGGGCAATGCACAGTTCAGCCAGCGCCTCCCAGGTGCTTCGCGGCAGACTGGCGCCCGACGGGTTGTGTGGACTGTTCAGCGCCAGCGCACGAGTGCGCGGCGTGATGCGGGCCGCGACGTCTTCGGGCAGGACCCGAAAACCGTTTTCGGAGCGCACCGGCACCGGAATCACCACCGCGCCACACGCACCGAACACCGCTTCGTAAGTAACGTACATCGGCTCGGCGACCAGCACTTCATCGCCGGGATTGAGCACACACTGGGCAACGCTGAACAACGCGCACTGCGCGCCGGCGAGCACGGTGACGTGATCGGCCGAGACCTGCTGGCCGCTGCGTTGCTGGTGACGCTTGGCGATACTTTCACGCAAGGCGCGCTTGCCGCGTACTTCGGCGTAGTGAGTGTTGCCGGTCAACAGACTGTCGATGGCGGCCTGCACGATGGGCACCGGGGTGTCGAAATCCGGGTCGCCCACCGACAGCAGCAGAATGTCTTCGCCCTGTTCCTGCAGCGCCAGCGCACGGTAATGAATACCCCAGGCGGCAGCGCCGTCACCGGCGATACGTTGAGTCAGATCGGAAAAGCGCATGGCGATACCCCTGTAAAAAAATGAAAGTCAGTGCGCGCACGCGTGCTTGAGTTCGATCAGGGTCACGCCGTTGCGTTTGAAGCCGTGGCGCAAATCGGTTTGCAGTTCCGCCAGACTCTGCGGCTGGCTCACGGTGCAACCGAACGCTCGGCCAAGCGCGGCGAAGTCCGGGTTGCGCGGCAACACGCCAATCGGCTCGATGTCCAGCCCGAGCATGTCGTCGCGAATCTGCCCCAACGCATCGTTGTTCCAGAGCAACACCACCAGCGGGCTGTCCAGCTCTTCAACGGCCGTCGCCAGTTCTTGCGCGGTGTAGAGAAAACCGCCGTCGCCCACCAACACCAACCCTGGCCGTTGCGGCGCGCCAAACTTGGCGCCGATGCCGGCGGGCAAGCCATACCCCAAGGTGCCGTAGCCGGTCGGGTGCAACCAACTGCGCGGTGCCAGGCTGTTGAAGGCGTAGTTGCCGGTGTAGGCCAGTTGGGTCATGTCGGTGCTGACGAACGCGTTGTCCGGCAGCTCGGCTTCGATGCGTTGAAGAATCGCTTGATGGATCGACTGCAACGGACCGTGGCCGGCCTTCACCGCTTCACGCAATGTGGCGACGGCAGCGATGGCCGCACTGGCATCGCGTGGCGTGGGCGACAAACGCTCCAGCAGCGCAGCGAGGGTTTGCTGCGCATCGCCGTGCAACGCCACCGCGCACGGGTAAAAGTCATTGAACTTGCGCGGATCAATGTCGACGCGCAGCAACTCGGCATTCAGCGGCAGGCGCTCACGCCAGAAATCGGTGTCGGCCATTTCGGTACCGACTGCCAGCACCACGTCGGCCTCGGCGATCAGGTTCCAGCCCGGCTCCACGCACAACGTCGAGCCGGCATTGAGCGGTGCATCCGGCGCCAACAAGCCTTTCCCGGCGACGCTGGTGAACAGCGGCGCGGCCAGGCGGGTGCTGAGTTCGTGCAATGCGTGCTGCGCATTCAATGCGCCACCGCCGGCAATAATCATCGGCCGCTTGGCGCTTTGCAGCTTGGCCACGGCCTCCTCAAGTGCCGGGCTCGATGCCGGACCGCGCCCCGGACGACGCACCACGTCGTTGCTCCAGTCGCGGGTGACTTGCGCTGCCAGCACATCCAGCGGCACTGAAATATGCACCGGGCGCGGACGCTCACTGTCGAACACCGCGTAAGCGCGGGCGATCAGTTCGGGCAGATCCTCGGCGCTCAATGCGACCGCCGAGAATGCGGTGATCGGTGCGGTCATCGCGCGCTGATCCTGGGTTTCGTGCAGGCAGCCCCAACCCTTGCCGAGACTGGCGGTGTGGTTGACGCTGGAAATCACCAGCATCGGAATCGAGTCGGCATAGGCCTGGCCGATGCCGGTCGCGGCGTTGGTCACGCCAGGCCCGGTGATGATGAAGCACACGCCGGGTTTGCCACTGACGCGCGCATAGCCGTCGGCCATGAAACTGGCGCCTTGCTCGTGGCGCGTCAGGACATGGCGAATGCCGCTGCCGGGCAGGCCGCGATACAACTCCAGCGTGTGCACGCCGGGAATTCCGAACACGGTGTCGACGCCGTAGTTGGCCAGTAGACGCACCAGGGCCTGGCCGCCGGTCAATGTCGTGGTTTGCATGTTCACATCCTCACTCGTGGCCGAGACGAATCAACGCGTCGACCGCAGTCGTGCCGTGGGCACCGACCAACAATGGGTTCACATCGAGTTCCAGCAGTTGCCCGGCGTTCTCGCAGGCGTAATCGGCCACCGCACGAATCGCCGCCACCAGGGCGTCAAGGTCCGCCGCTTCGCGACCGCGAAAGCCTTGCAACAACGTCGCACTGCGCAAGCTCAGCAACGCGGCGCGAATGGCGCCATCGGTGGTGGGCAGCAACAGGCTGCGGCTGTCCTTGAGCAGCTCCACCAGAATCCCGCCGGCACCGATGACCAACGCCAGGCCGAAGTCATTTTCACGCTTGATACCGACGATCAATTCAGCCAGCGGTGGCGTGGCCATGGGCTCCAGCAATACCTGATCGAACGGCACCTGCGGCGCGTAATCGGCAATGCTCGCGCGCATTTTTTCCAGTGCAGCGCTCAGGGCGGCGGCGTCCTTGAGATTCAGCGCCACGGCGCCGGCTTCGGTTTTGTGCGGCAGTTGCGTGCTGACCGCTTTCAGCACCAGCGGGTAACCCAGCGTGTTGGCGTCACTTAATGCGTTGTCTGGAGTACTCAACACGCCATTGGGTGTCGGCAGGCCAAAGGCACGCAGTGCCAGTTTGGATTCCCACTCGTTGAGCACGCGACCTTCACCTTCCAGTGCCTGCGGACACAACGGCACCAGCGCCGACTCGCCCAGCGCCAGCAGCGCCTGACGATTGCGCTGATAGCCAGCGATTCGGCCCCAGGCGGCCAGTCCATCCTCAACCCCTTGCAGCGCCGCCACGCCTTGCGCGTGCAAACGTTCACGAGCATGAGCCGGCAGCAGTTCAGGGAAGGCCGAGGTGACAAATCCGGTCTTGCCGTGCCGCACCAGCGCAGCGCAGAACAATTCCAGCAGCAGGTCGCATTCCTTGCGTTCGCCGGTGAACTCTGACGGGTAATCGAGCACCAGCATCGCCGCATCGGCTTCGGTGCGCAGCGCGCTGTCGAGCATGCGGTTCAAGGCGTCGCCGTCGCCCCAGATCGCCGTGGTGAAATCCAGCGGATTGACCAGGTTGGCGTAGCTCGGCAGTACTTGGGCGAGCTCGCTGCGCTGACCTTCATCGAGTTTCGGCAAGCCCAGGTCGTTGCATTCGGCATAGTCGGCAATCAATCCGGCATCACCGCCGGAACAGGCCAGCGCGATCAGGCTGTTGCCCGCCGGCAGCTTGCCGCACGCCGCCGCCTTGAGGGTTTCGACAAAGCTCACCGGACCACTGACGCGGATTACCCCAAGGCGCGCAAACAGACTGTCGTACAACGCATCGGAACCGGACAGCGAACTGGTGTGACTGATCGCCAGTTCGGCGCCGATCTGCGACACGCCGGTTTTCAAGGCGATGATCGGAATGCCCTTCTCCAGCGCCTTGTGCGCGGCGCGGGCAAAACCCGGCACGTTTTTCAGGCCTTCGAGGTGCAAGCCGATGGCGGTGACGCGAGGCTCGTCGAGCAGCACGTCCATCAATTCGGCGATGCCCAGTTGCGCCTGATTGCCGACCGATGCCATGTAGGCCACCGGCAGCGAGCGGTCGCTCATGGACACGTTGTAGGCGAAGTTGCCGCTCTGGGTCAGGACGGCGACGCCCTTCTCCACCGACTTGCCGCCGTGAGCCACCGGCCACAGCGCCGAGCTGTGCAGATAGTCCAGAACGCCGTAGCAATTGGGGCCGAGCAACGCCATGTGGCCGGCCGCCTTGAGTAACTGTTGCTGCAAGGCCTGACCTTCGTCGCCCGTCTCGGCAAATCCCGAGGCGTAGCAGATCGCCCCGCCCGCGTCCTTTGCCGCCAGTTCGGCGACGCAGGTCAGGGTCAGTTCACGGTTGGTCGCGATAAACACCGCGTCCGGGCCGCACGGCAGCTCGGCGACGCTGCGCACGCACGGCACGCCTTCGAGGCTTTCGTGCTGCGGGTTGACCAGCCACATCTGCCCAAGGTATCCGCCCTCGGCGCAACGCTTGAGTGCCCGGGCCATGCTGCGGCCACCGACAAACGCCAAGTGGCGCGGCGCGAGCAGGCGTTTGAGGTTGTCACGAATCGTCTGCGACATGCGTATTCTCCAGGCTGATCAGCGCAGCAACGGCCGCAGCAATTCGCGGGAAATGATGTGGCGCTGGATCTCCGAGGTGCCTTCCCAGACGCGCTCGATCCGAGCGTTACGCCAGATGCGTTCCACCGGGCATTCGTCCATCAGGCCCATGCCGCCAAAGATCTGCACCGCTTCATCGGCCACTTTGCCGAGCACTTCACTGGCGAACAGTTTGGCCATGCCGGCCTCGCCATCGGTCATGCTGCCCTGGTCCATTTTCCAGGCGGTGTGCAAGGTCAGCAGTTCGGCCGCGCGGATCTGCGTGACCATGTCCGCGAGCTTGAACGAGATGCCTTGATAGGTGCCGATTGGCTGGCCGAACTGCTTGCGATCCGCCGCCCATTGCAGCGATACGTCGAGCGCACGTTGCGCCTGACCGACGCAGTTGGCCGCCACCATGACGCGTCCGGCGGTGAGCCAGGCGTTGGCCACTTCCCAGCCCTTGCCGACTTCACCCAGCACTTTTGATGCCGGGACACGGCAGTCGTCGAAGAACATTTCGTAGGTGTGATAACCGCGATTGCTCACACACTTCGGACCACGGCGGATGGTCATGCCCGGCGTGTCGCGATCCACCAGGAACGAGGTCACGGCGTTGCGCTTGCGGCCGTTGTGCTCGTAGGTGTCGGTGACCGCGAAGACAATGGCGAAATCGGCGTGCCCGGCATGGCTGATGAAGTGTTTGCTGCCATTCAGAACAAAGTCGTCACCCTCGCGCACGGCGCGGGTCTTGATCGCGTTGGCATCGGAACCGGCGCCCGGTTCGGTGAGCGCAAAGCAATCGATCTTCTCGCCCTGGATGCACGGCAGCAGGTAGTCGTTGATCTGATCCCCGGTGCAGGCCATGAGGATTTTCGACGGCCGTGCGACGAACACATGCAGCGCCCATGACACCTTGGACAGCTCACGTTCGATCAGCGCCTGGGACAGGTAATCCAGACCACCACCGCCCACTTCTTCAGGCATGTTGAAGGCATAGAAACCCGCCGCAATCGCCTTGCCGCGAATCTGCGCGGCCAGCTCCGGGGAGACTTCGTCAGCGCGATCGACCGCTTCCTCATGGGGCAGCAGTTCCTTGGCGACAAAGCTGCGTACCGCGTCCACCAACATTTCTTGTTCTTGGGTCAGTTGGAAATTCATGGTGCTACCTGTTGTTCGTTCACGGGTTAGAGGTGCGTGGCAACTGCGGGCTTATTGGCCGACAAACCGTGCCGGGCGTTTTTCGATGGAGGCGCGCAAGGCTTCGGCGCCGTCTTCGCTGCGACCACAGAGCAGACCCGCGGCCAGTTCGGCTTGCAGTTGTTCCGGCAGGCTGCGCTCGGCGCCTTCGCGCATGAGTTTCTTGGTCTGGGCGAAGGCGAACGTCGGGCCGTTGGCCAGGCGCGTGGCCAGTTCAGTGGTCACCTCGAGCAGTTGCTCATCGGCGCAAACTTCGCCGACAAGGCCGGCGGCCAAGGCCCGGTCCGCGCCCCACAACTCATCGAGAAACAGCAAGCGCTTGGCCTGTTCGGTGCCGATCAGCTGTGGCAAATGCCAACTGGCACCGGCGTCCGGCGAGTACGCCATGCTGGTGTAGCCGGCCTTGAACCGTGCCGATTGACCCGCGATGCGCAGGTCGCAGCACAGCGTCAGGTCCATCCCGGCGCCAACCGCGGTGCCGTTGATTGCAGCGATGGTGGGTTTTTCCAGGCTGTACAAGCGGCTCATCAAGGCGTGGGCGGTTTCGGTCCAACCGTAGGTTTCCAGAGCGCCACGGGCTTCGGCTTCGGCCCACTCGGCCAAGTCTGCGCCAGAGCAGAAACTGCGACCGCTGCCGGTCAGCACCACGACCCGAACGGCGGGATCGGCGTTGAAGTCGTCAAGCAAGGCGTGGAGGTTTTTCAGGGTCGGGATGTCCAGCGCATTGCGCTGAGCGGTGCGATTGAGGGTGATCCAGGCAATACCGGCTTCGACCTGACTGAGCAGAGAAGATTGAGTAGTCATGCGAATCCTCGAATTATTGTGTTTGGCGTGAGGTGATGCGACTTGAGGCCATACTAAACGAGTGTTCAGTAAGGCGGCAATCGGTGATCTCTAAGGCTGTAACAGCTTAAAATCGAAGCTATGTTGTTGGTTTTAAACGGTTTATTTCTTTTACGGGGGAATATAGGGGAAAGGCTGTTACAACTTTGAACAACTGGGTACAGGATGGTTTTTTTGGGGGGTTGGGGGGCATATCCATTTCATTGGTAGCGGCCGCTGGCGGTTTCGCTTTTACAGCGAGTCACTTTCGAAAAGCCGGAATGCCAGCCCAGACGAAAGTAACCAAAGCGCTTCTGCCCCTTTCGTTCGGTGCCTCGCCTAGGCTCGGCATGCCATAACGAAGGCATTGCTCGGGGAAAGGGGCGGCAGATCTGAAGCCGAAGTAAAGCAACGGCAACGGCAAGATCGGCTCCTTGTATGTGGACCGAGGTAGGAGCGAGCTTGCTCGCGAAGGACGTTAACGATAACGCGTTCTTCCTGAATAAACGCGTCGTTCTCAAGTCCATCGCGAGCAAGCTCGCTCCTACAGTGGATATTGGATCGGCGTGGAGCTTTTGCTTTTCACCACTCATCAGGCCGAGCGTTAGCTCGCCTTCAGCTTTTGATCTTGAGGCACCGCCCCCTCGAGGGCATGCCGAGCCACAGCGAGGCACCGAACGAAAGGGACAGAAGCGCTTTGGTTACTTTCGTCTGGGCCGGCATTCCGGCTTTTCGAAAGTGACTCGCTGTAAAAGCGAAACCAATAGCGGCCGCACCCAAAAAAAAGGATATCCCCCCTATCAAATCGCTTACACCTAAACCCCAGACAAACCAGGTGCCAAATCCGCCTGACGCTTACGGTGAATCAGAAAATAAGCCCCATAACACACCGCAATAAACCCAAACCCCCAATACAGAGAAGGACGCTGAGTCTCATCCAGCGCAAGAAACACAAACAATGAGCAGCACAACGCAATGCACGTCAGCGGCAACAGCGGAAACCACGGCGCCCGGTATTTCAAGTCGCTGAGCTTGCCGCCATCACGCAGGTAAGCCTTACGGAATTTGTACTGCGCCAACGCGATAACAATCCAGGTCACCGTGCCCGACATCCCGCTCACCGCCATCAACACCATGAACAGCGTGTCCGCCGCGACAAAACTGGTCATCAGCGACACCAGCGCAAAACACAAGGTAATGCTCAGAGCCCGCAATGGAACGCCACGCTTGCTTAATGGTGACAGGCTTTTCGGCGCCATGCCGGTCTTCGACATGGCCCACAGAATACGCGTCGAGGCGTACAGCCCGGAGTTACCCACCGACAGAATCGCCGTGAGAATCACGAAGTTCATCAGGTCGGCGGCGTAGGGAATGCCGACCATGTCGAACACCTGCACGAACGGACTTTCCATCAGCCCGGCCTGCTGCCACGGCACGATCGCCGACAACACGACGATCGCCAGCACATAGAAAATCAACACACGAAACACCACATTGCGAACCGCGCGCGGAATGCTTTTTTCCGGCTGATCGGTTTCGCCAGCTGCCACCCCCATGATCTCGCAACCCTGGAAGGCGTAGACCACGGTCATCATCACCGCGAACACCGCCGACAGTCCGTTGGGAAACAACGAGTCGCCGATCAGGTTGCTCATCATCGGCGCCGGCGCACCGCTGTTCAGCGGGATAGCACCGAAAATCACCAAAACACCGACCACGATGAAACCGAGAATCGCCGCGACCTTGATCCCGGAGAACCAGTATTCCGCCTCACCGAAGGCCCGGGTCGCCAACGCATTCAGGCCGAACAACACCACCACGAACAGCGCGGACCAATACCAGATGGGAATCGTAGGGAACCATCTCACCATCAACATGCCCGCCGCCGTGAATTCCAGACCCACGGTGGTCGCCCAGCTCATCCAGTACACCCAACCGATCATGAAGCCGGTGGCCGGTCCGATGAATTTGGTGGCATGGGTTTGAAACGAACCGGATACCGGCATCTGCACGGACAATTCGCCGAGACATACCATCACCAGATACATCAGGAAACCGGCGACCAGGTAGGCCAGAATCGCCCCCACCGGCCCGCCTTGGTTGATCGTCACGCCGGAGCCCATAAACAGCCCGGTGCCGATCACGCCGCCCAGCGACAACATGAAAATGTGCCGGCTTTTCAGGGCGCGGGTCAGTTGGATGCCTTTTTGTTCGGTAGTGTCGTTCATGTCCGCACCTCAGTAGTCAGCGAGGTGCGCGGCATGGCGCAGGGAAGGATGAGCTTTACGGCCGTTCATTATTATTATCTCCAATAAGCTTCGAAGACCGCGCTTGTGGCGGTTGCGTCGATTATTGGAAGACCATGTAAGGTCCCGTTGACCGTAAAGATCGAAGTTGTAAAAAGTCGTAACGAACTTGTACGTCAGGTGTGCAACAGGTCCGCCAGCGTCTGTTGCGAACGCAGCAGTTGTTCATGAAGCTGCGGTGCCAGTCCCCCCAACGCCGACTCATCGTTGACCATCGCGGCCTCTTCCAATGCCCTTAGTACGTTGGCCAATGCGCGAAAACCCAATGAGTCGCTGCTGCCCGCCAAACGGTGCGCCAGGTGCGCAACCTCGGTGCAATCGCCGGCCTCGATCGCTTCGGTGATTGCTTCGCGATGCTGCAGGATCGAGTCGCGCAACACCGCCAGCAATCCTTGAAGTTTCTGTTCACCGAGCAAAGTGCGGTGGGTGTGTAACAGTGGCCAGTCCATCGTCTCGTCATCGTGCGGCGGAGCGGGCATCGCGGATTGTCCGGCCAGCGCCTGTCGCAGAGTCTCGAGCTTCAGGGGCTTGGCGAGAATACCGTCCATTCCGGCGTCCAGATAACCGCGCACCAGTGCTGGCTGCACGCTCGCGGTCAGGGCGAAAATCCGGCTGTGACGGTTCGGACCTGCGGTGCCGCGAATCAGTTTGCACACGTCGACGCCGCTAATGCCCGGCAGATGCACATCCAGCAGGATCAGATCGAAGGTCTGCACCGAGCATTGCGTCATCGCCTGTTCGCCATCTTCAGCGAGCCAGACCTGATGCCCGTCCCGTTGCAGCAAGCCACTGACCACGTCACGGTTCAGCGCCACGTCCTCGACCACCAGAATATTCAGTGCCTGGCCGGGTTCGCTGCTCGGCGCCACACCCGCCACACCGGTCGCCGGTTGCAACGTCAGATCGAACCAGAAACAACTGCCCCGCCCGACTTCACTTTCTACACCGATCTGCCCGCCCAACTGCTCTACCAGATGCTTGCTGATGGCCAGCCCGAGCCCGGTTCCGCCAAACCGTTGCGCCACCTCTTCGCTGGCCTGGGTGAAGCGTTCGAAAATCTTTTGCTGCATCTGTGGGGCAATCCCGATGCCATTGTCCTTCACACGCCAGCGCAACCGCTGCCCGGTTTGCCCGGGGGCTTGAGCCAGCACAACCACCTCAACGCTGACATGGCCGCCCTCCGTGAACTTGATCGCGTTGGCCAGCAGGTTACTCAGCACCTGACGCAAGAATTGTTCGGCGCCGTGGTGCAGGCCGGCGACCTGTGGATCGATACGACAGTGCAACAGCGTATCGTTGCCGAGCGCTCGCGGCTCAAGCAGCGTCAGCACTTCGTCGATCAATTGGTGAACGGAAAAGTCGACCGGTTCAGGGTGGCTGACACCTTCCTCCAGTCGCGCGAAATACAGCACTTCATTGAGAATCGACAGCAACCCTTCGCCCGCCTTGTACAACGCCTCCAGACGTTTGCCCTCGCGCTCATCCAGTCGGGCATCGCGCAGCAGTTCAGCCATGCCGAGAATGCCGTTGAGCGGCGTGCGCAACTCATGGCTCATGGTCGCCAGGAACCGCGACTTGGCGAGGTTGGCCGCTTCGGCTTCGTCCTTGGCGCGCATCAGGCTGGCGGTGCGGCGCTCGACCATTCGCAGCAGTTCATCGCGATTGTCTTGCAGCGCCAGTCGATCGCTTTCCCGACGGTCAATGTCATTGAGGATCGCCCGGCGCATATCGTCCAGGGCATGCGCCACGGTGTCGATTTCGTCCTCGTTGCCGCTGCGGCTTTTGTCCAGGTGCAAGGGCTCGTGCCAGTCACCGGCGGCGATGCGCCGGGCGAACTCGGCCATGACTTGCAGGTGACGCGTCACCAAGCGGTAAAACAGCCCCGACAACGCCACCGCCAGCCCACACAGAAACACACTCATCCACAGTAGGCTGGTCAAACCGGTGGCGTATAAACGCTGATGCACGGCGCCGAGGTCGGTGCTCACTTCTAGCTGCCCCAGATGCCTCACGGGACCTGATGGCGGCTGATAGTCCAATTCAAAACGGTCGATGCGCAACGGCCCCACCGGGTCCGGATTACCTTGCAGCACATCGAAATCGGGGCTGGTCAGTTGAACCCGCGCAACGTCGGAGAAATCCACCAGCCCCCGTAATTGCACATTCAATTGTTCCTGGTTCAAGTCCCACAGGCTGCGTTCGAGACTGGCCAGGTAACCGGCGCGAATCAGCTCCATCCGCGAGTCGATGTCGCGCATCTCGCGGCGGTATTCGAAATACAACTGCACGGTGCTCGCCAACACGGTGAAGCACAGGCTGAACAGCAGAATGAACAGCAGTAGACGCCGCAACAATCCACCGGGCCGAGCGCGAATCATTGCGTATCCGCCGGCAGGTTGATCATGTCGCGGTAGGTGACTTCACTTTCGTTGAGCAAACGGTCGACCTCCCCGCTATCGACCATGCGCTTCAACTGCGCGTCGATGTCCGGCATGCGGCTCGCCAACGGCGATTTACGCGAGACGGCAACCCGCAGGTAGTCAACGCTCAAGGAAGTCGGCAACGCGACGATGTCTTGCGCCCCCGGCAGGTTCTCGACGTAAAGCTCCCCGGTGCGTCGCTCCGAGGTGATGAAGTCGATGCGCCCGCGAATCAGTTTGCCGAAGTTCTGGCGGCTGTCAGAGACCCATTCGATGTTCTGGTGCTGCGCGACGAAGCGGTCGAAGTCCACGCCATAACTTTCACCGAACAACAGCCCTCCACGGTAATTGGCCAGGTCCTCCAGGCGTTCGAATGTCACCGGACGCTGACGGTTGACGAACAACGCGACCTCCTCACGCAACACCGGCACCGTCGAAAACACCATGCTCTGTTCCCGTTGCGCGGTACTGTAGGCAAGCACGACATCGACCCGGCCTTCGGCGGCATCCAGCAGGCAACGTTTCCAGTTGCCGAGCACGATGATCTCGACCTCGTAGCCCAATCGCCCAAAGAGGCTTTTCACCACACTCGGTGCCAGACCGCGCACTTGCTTGCCGTCGCTCCAGGAGATCGGCGGGTACACCGGATAGTCGCAGTAGCGAATTTTTTCCGCCGCCATCGCGCTGTTCGCGACCAACGCCAACAACAGCCCGAACACACGCCGCATAGATTTCAGGCCGCCACACTGGCGGTGAACAGATACCCGGCGCCGTGGATGGTGATGATCAACTGTGGCTCGGCGGGGTCGTCGTGCAACTTGCGCCGCAAGCGCCCGACCAGCACGTCGATGGAGCGATCGTTGGGCACCCATTCGCGATTGCGGATCTGATCCATCAACTGATCGCGGCTTAAGGTGTGGCCGCTGTTGCGCAAGAACACACTGAGCAACTGGTACTCGCCGTGGGTCAGCAGGGTTTCGCTGCCGGTGGTGTCGATCAGGCGGCGGCGGTCGGTGTCCAGCGCCCAGTCCGCAAACTGTTTGACAGGCCGGGAGACAGCCGCCACCGGTTGCGGTAACTGCGCGTGACGAACCCGGCGTATCAGGTTTTTCGCCCGGGACACCAGCTCACGTGGATTGAGGGGTTTGATCACGTAGTCATCGGCGCCGCACTCAAGGCCGACGATACGATCGATTTCATCGTTACGCCCGGTGATCAGAATGATCCCGACTTCCGAACGGACCCGCAGCTCACGGGTCAGCGTCAGGCCGTCCTTGCCGGGCAAACGGATATCGAGCATCACCAGATCGACTGTCTGGCTCGCCAGAAAGGTTTCGGCCAGCTCCGCCGTGGCGGCGCAATGCACCTCATACCCTTCCTGGGACAAGTAGGCGTGCAGCAGTTCGCGAATCAGCGGATCGTCATCGACGATCAGTACCCGAGGAGTCATCGCTTGGTGTCCCGCGTATGCCCGAAGGCGTGTTTCTTATTAGAGTGATTGACCGCATTGGCGCAAGAGAGTATCGACAGCTGAACGATCGATCAACAGCCCGTCGTCTGGATGCAAAACCGTTGGCGACCGCCCGCCTGCAATCCGTCGACCCAGGCTTCGCAAATCTGAATGCCTTGTTCCGGGGTGAAGGTTCCGGGGTTGAGCCCCGACTCCAGCCACAAACCGTCGAGCAATGCGCTAAGGCTGATGGCGGCCAGATCGGCGTCGAAGTTTTCCCAGCCCTCCTCCTGCGCCAACTCGGTCAGCACCTTGCGCAAGATGCCGCGATACTCGCCGTAGGAGTGCTCGTGCGCGAGATTGATCGACTCCGCCGTCCTCACCGCGCCCCAGAATGCCAGCCAGGCATCGATCAATTGCGGGTCGAGCAATTCGGCGGAAAACGACCCTCGGAAGAATGCCGACAAGCGCTCGCGGGCGTTGGGCGCGGCCTGCGCCATGGCATCGCGCAGCAAGCTCATGACCCGACCGGTAATCGACCTATAGGCCTCGGCCACCAGTTCATCCTTGCCGGAATAGTGATGGCTGATCAGCCCGACCGACACCCCGGCCTCGGCGGAAATCTTGCGGATGGACGCGCCCTGGAAGCCGTGGCGCTTGAGGCACACCAGCGTCGCCTCGATCAGGTTGGCCTTGCGCAGCTCCGGCTCCATGCGGGAAAAACGGGCTTCCTGACTCATGGGCGACACTCTCCGTGGATCAATCGTTAAGGGCGCGGCAGTGAAGTCCGCGAGTTGAACGACTGTACAGCAAGAGTGTGGCAAGTCTCCAGTCAGTCGCACGTCTGAGGGACCGTGTTGCCTGCCTTCGCGAGCAAGCCCGCTCCCACAGGGATCTCCAGCGTATGCAGCATGTGTGTACGACACACATCAACTGTGGGAGCTGGCTTGCCTGCGAAGGAGCCAGCCCACTCACAGAAAGATTCAGGTCAGTCGCGATAACCCGGCGCAACACGGTCAAGCAATCTCAACAAAGCCGCCCACGCCAACTGCAGACCATCCGGGTCACTCAACTGCCCCTCCTCCAACGGACGGCCAGGATCGTTGAACTGGCGCTCGGTGTGTTCACACACCTCGACGGGCGGCAAAACCAGCTCACCGGCAGCTTGCGCGGCCAACTGGATTTCGCAGGCTTTTTCCAGGTAATACATGCGCAAAAACGCCTGGCTCACCGATTCACCGACGGTCAGCAAACCGTGGTTGCGCAGCATCAGCACCGACTTGTCGCCGAGGTCCTGCACCAGACGCTGCTGTTCGCTCATGTCCAGCGCCACGCCTTCATAGTCGTGGTAGGCGACCCGACCGTAGAACTCCATGGAAATCTGGTTCACCGGCAACAATCCGCATTTCAACGCTGCGACTGCGCAACCCGATTTGGTGTGCGTATGCAGCACGCATTGCGCGTCGTCACGAGCGCCGTGAATGGCGCTGTGAATCACGAAACCTGCCGGATTGACCGGATACGGCGACGGCTCCACGGTCCGACCATCGAGGTCGATCTTTACCAGATTGGACGCAGTGATTTCTTCGAACATCAGCCCGTACGGATTGATCAGGAAGTGATGCTCAGGCCCCGGCAAACGTACCGAGATGTGGGTAAAGATCAGATCGGTCATGCGAAAGTGCGCGATCAATCGATAACAGGCCGCCAACTCTTCACGCAGGCGCTGTTCGGTTGCGCTGCGCTGAGGCGTCGCGCCAAGGTTCGTGACGATCTCATTCATTGTTTTGGTTCTCCAGGCTGATCGACTGCGCGTCACAGTAAGGCCGGACGCGTTATCGCGTCCAGCCGATGGCAATTACTTGCTGGCCCAGGCGTTGAAACGCTCTTCAAGTTCTTCGCCGTGATCGACCCAGAACGCTACGTCCATCGACAGCGCGCCTTTGAGGTTTTGCGGCGCGGTGGGCACCCATTGGGCGAGTTTGCTGTCCAGTTTGGCGGCGGCTTCGGTATTGGTCGGGCCATAGGGGATTTGCTCGACGTACTTGACCTGAGCGTCCGGCTGGTTGGCAAACGCGATAAAACGCTTGGCCTGATCGACATGTTTAGAGCCTTTGATGATCGCCCAGTAATCCATGCCGTACAGGCTACCCGGCCAGACCAGCCCGAGGTGGCTGCCGCTTTGCGCGGCGGCGGCCACACGTCCGCTGTAGGTCGACGTCATCACCACGTCCCCGGCCGTCAGCCACTGCGCCGGTTGCGCGCCGGCTTCCCACCACTGGATATAGGGTTTGAGTTCAGTCAGTTTGGCGAAGGCACGGTCGACCCCCTGCGGCGTGTTCAACACCGAATACACGTCTTCGACCTTCACGCCGTCAGCCAGCAAGGCGAATTCCAGGTTGTACACCGCACGTTTGCGCAAGCCGCGCTTGCCAGGAATTTTCTTCACGTCCCAAAAATCGGCCCACGAGGTCGGGGCCTGTGCCAGCTTTTGCGTGTCGTAGGCAATCGCCACGCTCCACACCAGCGCCGCCGAGCCGCACGCCTGCGCCGCATCGGGAATCAACTGCTCGGCGCGGCCCAGGGTTTTCCAGTCGAGCTTTTCGTACATGCCTTCGTCGCACCCGCGCATCAGGTCCGGGCCTTCGATCTGCACCACGTCCCAATCGGCGTTGCCGGTGTCGACCATCACTTTGATCCGGGCCATCTCGCCGTTGTATTCACTCTGAATCAGCTTGCTGTGATCCGCGACGCTGAACGGCTGGAAAAATGCCACATCCTGGGCTTTCTGGCCGGCACCGCCGTAACCCACCACCACCATGTCCGGTGCTGCCTGAGCGCTACCCAGGCCCATGGCCAGGGACAGCAACAAGGGATAAAAACCGTGCTTGAGCGTGTTCGATTTCATCAGTGGTTCCTCTTGCAGGTGCCACTCGACGAAACGCCGCGTGACCCTTTTTATTGTTGTGAGGTTCGCCCCAGGTTCGGGCGCAAAACAATCTACTGCGAGCGCCAGTAAAAAAACAAGTTGATTTTTTACTAAGAGTAAATTTCTATAGGTAAATAATAACAACGCCGAAAACCCGGTCTTTCGGTGTCAGCCTGCCTGGAGTACCCGCATCATGCCGACCTCGTCCCCCGCTTTTGCGCACCTGTTCGAACCCTTGCAGCTGCGAGGCAAACGGCTGAAAAACCGTATTATGTCCAGCGGTCACGACACCTCGATGCCCACTGACAACCTGGTCAACGACCAATTGATCGCCTATCACACCGCGCGGGCCGAAGGCGGTGTCGGGCTGATCGTGTTGCAAGTGGCCGGGGTGCATGACAGCGCGCGGTACACCTCCCATGTGCTGATGGCCACCGACGACGCCTGCATCGAGGGTTACCAAAAAATCGCCCAAAGCTGCCACGCGCATGGCACGGTGGTGCTGTCGCAGATTTTCCATCCGGGTCGGGAAATCATGGAGTCCAGCGATGGCCTGCTGGCCGTCGCCTACTCGCCTTCAGCCGTGCCCAACGAGCGGTTTCGGGTGATGCCGCGTGCGCTCGATCAAGCGATGATCGATGAGATCGTCGCCGGTTACGGCGCAGCGGCCCGACGCCTGTATCAGGCCGGGATCGACGGCGTGGAAGTGGTCGCCAGCCATGGTTACCTGCCGGCGCAGTTCATCAACCCACGGGTCAACCGTCGCACCGATGGCTACAACGGCGACCTGGAACAACGCCTGCGTTTCCTGCGCGAAGTGATCGCGGCCGTGCGCGCCAACACCGATGAACACTTCATCATCGGCCTGCGCATTTCCGCCGACGAACGCGATCCCGAAGGGCTGACCGAGGATGAATCCCTGGCTGCCGTGCAATCACTGCAACCGTTTTTGGATTACGTGCACATCGTCGCCGGAACCTCGGCTTCGTTGGGCGGCGCGGTACACATCGTGCCGCCCATGGCGATCGAAGCCGCGTATCTGGCCAAGGAAGCCGGAACGTTCAAGGCTGGCCTGTCGATTCCGCTGTTCGTCACCGGGCGCATCAACCAGCCGCAGGAAGCCGAGTTGATTCTGGCGCGTGGCCAGGCCGATGTGTGCGGCATGACCCGCGCATTGATCTGCGACCCGCAAATGCCCAACAAAACCGACACCGGCCATGTCGAAGATGTGCGCGCCTGCATCGCCTGCAACCAGGCCTGCATCGGTCACTTCCACAAAGGCTTGCCGATTTCCTGCATCCAGCACCCGGAAACCGGCCGCGAACTGATCTTCGGTCAGCGGCAACCGACCACCCAGCGCAAACGCATCATGATCGCCGGCGGCGGCCCCGCCGGGATGAAAGCCGCCGCCGTGGCCGCCCAGCGCGGACACGACGTCACCCTCTACGAAGCCAGCTCGCAACTCGGCGGCCAGGTATTGCTCGCGCAGTTGTTACCAAAGCGTGCCGAGTTCGGCGGCGCCAGCACCAACCTGCAACGCGAAATGGAACTGGCCGGCGTGCGTGTCGTGCGCAACACCCGCGTCGATCGGGCGCTGGTGGAACGCGAGCGGCCAGACATGGTAATCGTCGCCACCGGCGCCGAGCCTTACTGGCCGGCATTCGAGCGCGGCGGTGAATTGCAGGTCGTAGACGCCTGGCAAGTTCTGCGCGATGAGGTACAGATCGGTCGTTCGGTGGTGGTCGTCGACTGGCGCTGCGACTGGATCGGCCCCGGCATCGCCGAACGCCTGGTGCGTGCCGGGCATCAGGTGCAACTGGCCGTCAACGGCACCCATTGCGGGGAAAACCTGCCGCTGTACGTACGCGATCAACTGGCCGGCGAACTGCACAAACTCGGCATCCCAATCACGCCCTACGCCCGCCTGTACGGTTGCGACGACAACACCGTCTACCTGCAACACACCGCCAGCGGCGAACCGATGCTGTTCGAAAACATCGACACGCTGGTGCTCTGCCAGGGCCATCAACCCGTGGACACCCTCGGCGCAGAGTTGCAAGGCCTGGTGGAGTTCCGGCGTATCGGCGACTGCCTCGCACCGCGCACCGCCGAAGAAGCGATTTACGAAGGGCTGAAAGTCGCCTGGGAGCTTTAAGGCTGTTTATACTCCGGGGTTTTACGCAAACCCCGGTTCGGAGCACGCCATGAGCAACAGCAGCACGATGCCGCCTGCCAACAGTGCGCCCACGCAAGACAGCGCCACGGCGGAACCGCATTTTCTCGGCACCCGCATTCGTGGCCTGCGCAAACGCCGGGGCATGACCCTGGCGGAATTGGCGCAAATGAGCGAGCTGACGGCGGGCTACATCAGTCAGCTTGAACGGAATCTGGCTTATCCCTCCATCCCTGCCCTGTTCAACATCGCCCGCAGTCTGGGCGTGACCATTCAATGGTTCTTTGCCAGCGAGGCCCAAACGACGCCCGAAGACGATGGCATCGTCGTCCGCAAAAACAGCCGGATGAGCGTGCACTACGAAGATGGCATCGTTGATCACCTGCTGACGCCACAGCCAAATCGTCAACTGGAGATGCTGCACTCGCGGTTTCCGCCAGGGACGTATAGCCAGCAGAGTTACAGCCATGAGGGTGAAGAGGCGGGGTATTTACTGTCGGGGAGTTTTGAGTTGTGGGTCGGGGATCGGCATTTTCAGCTGAGTGAAGGGGATAGTTTCAGCTTTTCGAGCCAGGAACCGCATCGGTATGGGAATCCTGGGGAGGTGGACGCGGTGGTGATTTGGGTGATTACGCCGCCTACGTTTTAAACGTGTGCCCGCGAAAAAAAGTCCGCAGCGCAAAATCGCTGAGGATCTGAGAAGCCCTGCTCACTGATTTTTCTGCTGAGTTGAATCGTCAGATGCCAACGTTAGTGGCTGTTCCGGTGTTAGCTCCACATCGCTCTCAATTTCTGCCTGAGGTTGAGGAGTGACCGGGGCAAAAAGCGCCACGAAACGGCGGACAACCCATTCAATCAGTGAAAGGACTCCAAAGGTGACGAAGCCAAAAATCAGCCCGACGCCCACAATGCTCAAAGGATGAATTTGCACTGCGTCGGGGCTTTCCAACATGTATTGAAAAGCCTGAACAGCCACCGTCAGGCAGGCCGCAACGGCTGCCAGCACCTTCACAGATAACCAAAGCCGTCGCCATCTGGTCATGCATCCTCCCGTCATCCGGTGATTTGCTCTGTATGCATGATAGCTAATGAGCTGGTTGTGCCGTAATTCTTGAGTGCCCGGCTGCTCACAGGCATTCGTCATAAGGCTAGGGAAGGATCAAAAAAAATCCCAGTTTTGGCCCTAATGCCGTTCAATTGTAGGAGCGAGCTTGCTCGCGATGGACTCAAGAGCGCCGCGTTCAGCCAATAAACACGCGTTATCGTTAACGACCATCGCGAGCAAGCTCGCTCCTACAGTGGGGCAGGCGTTGGGCCGGGTTTAACAAGGTGGTCAGCCTGAGCGAGAAGCCCTGCAGGTTTACACTTGCAGGGCTTTTCTCGTTATCGGACGAGGACTCCATGAGCACGATGACGCTGCTCGGTATGGAATCAATCCCCCAGGATCAGATAGGTTTTACGTACCGTTTCAGTGATTTCCCAAACGCCATGGGTATTCGGTGCAAAGTAGATCGCGTCACCTGCCTGGAAGGCTATGGGATCGCCGTTGTCCGGGATGAATACGCCCTTGCCTTCAACAAAGTAACTGTACTCGGCCTGCATGATCTGCCGCCTCAAACTGCCCGGTGTGCACTCCCAGATTCCGGTTGATACATTCTGCGAGGCGACGTCCTGGTCCAGCGCCGTGCGCGTCATGGGAATCGTTTCACCGACAGGTTTGCCGGCAGGGATCGGAGCGCAAAACTGGGCGTCGTTCTGGAGTCGGATCAAAATAGGTGTCATGTAAATTTCCTCAAGATTTATCTTCAAGACCCGCCGGCGCAAAACCGGCCATCAACACATCCAGCCTGTTGGCTTTGTTGCCGCTGATTTCAGCCCGCTCTTTGCGGATGACTGCGTTGCGAACCATGGAGCCGCCAATAAAACGCACAGGCTCGGGAGGGAATGCCTTGCAACGGCGTCCAACCAGCGCGCAGCCGCTCCATTCATCTTTTCTGCCAAGCGCCAGGCTGGCCAGGATGCGGCCACCGATGCGACTGGGCCCTACCCCGTTTCCACTCCAGCCAATCCCGTAGTGGATGTTGTCGCAACCGTTCAGGTGGTTGAACACTGGGAGACTGTCGTAGGTACGATCAATCGGGCCTGACCAGGAATGGGTCACTGCAACGTCATTCAACAGGGGGTAGGTTCGACGCAAATCCGCTTCAGTGAGGCTTATGCCCTCTTTATCTTCGCTGAACAGGGGTCCCATTTTTGACCCATAGGAAAGAGAGCCAGTCCCTTTCCCGAAGGCAATCCGCCCATCTGGCGTGGTGCGGTAGTAGTCCACCATCAGCTGTGAATCGGTAATCGCTTCAGCGCCACTCCATCCCATATTGACCAGGCGATCGTTGATGGGCTGAGTCACCACAATGGAGCTGCCCACCGGGACAAACAGCTTCGCCAATTCAGGTATGGCCGATGACCAGGCATTGGTTGCCAGCACGACACGCTTCGCATCGACCCGGCCATGTGCCGTGTGAATCCCGACGTCGTCGCCCGGGTCAATGGCGGTAATCCCGCTGTTTTCGAATATTTCAACGCCAGCGTCCATCGCCACCTTGCGCATGCCACGCACCAGCGCCGCAGGCTGAACGGTGGCGTTACTGCGCTCCAGCACGCCGGCCAAATGAACATCCGAGCCAGTGCGTTTTGCCACTTCGCGGCGAGATAACCGCTCAAATGGCTTGGCGCCCAACTGCTCACAGGCTTCAAGCGTCGCGTTCCAGGAATCAATGTGCGCCGGGCATGTCGCGGTCCATAGCCAGCCTTTCTGTTTGAACGATGCGTCCAGCTGATGACGCTCACAAAACTCGCCCAATTCCGAGATCGCACGTTCGGCGCTGCGTGCCAAAAAGGTCGCTTGTTCAGTGGAACAAAACGAAGTGAGCGACTTGATTTTGGGCCACCAGGACATCACGAAACCGCCATTGCGCCCGGACGCCCCACCCCCGCAGACGTCTTTTTCCAAAACGATGACACGGCAGTGCGGCTCATACTCTTTGATGGTCAGCGCCGTCCATAACCCGACAAATCCGCCGCCGACAATCACGACATCAGCCGAATGCACGCCGTGAAGTGAATCAGACGGCTGGAGCGCAGGTTCAACGGACTGCAACCAAAAGCTTCTTTTCAACGGTGGGGTGACAGGGAATTTCATTGGCACGTCTCGTTTCAGGTGATCGTCTGATGGATCTTGCGCATCGCCATTTCGGTCGTAGAAAGCTATCCCGGACAATCTAAAAAAACAACGATATTTTTACTGGCGGTAAATTTTCAGATTATTTTAAAGACCTGCCGATTTCTCCTGTTTATCGTCATTTTCTTCCTAGCCCACTGATCGCAGCAGCCCACACACTTTGCGGCAAGACCCGCCGCAGTGGCCTGTGGCTATTAAATCAACAAGAAGGAGGTCGGTATGAACATCGAACGATTGGGCGTAAATGCCCGCTACAGCCAGTGCGTCATCTGTGATGGAAAGATCGAAACATCCGGAATCGTCGCTCGTGACCCAAGCCTTGGCATTGGCGCCCAAACCCATGACGTCCTGCAGCAACTGGAGGGCATTCTTGCCATGGCGAAAGTCGACAAGTCCCGCCTGACCAAAGTGCAAATCTGGCTCGCCAACACCAACGACTTCTGCGCCATGAACGAGGTCTACGACGCCTGGGTTGACCGTGACAATCCGCCGGTCCGTGCCTGCGTCGGGTCTGCACTGGCAGATAGCCGCTACCTTCTGGAAATCCAGGCCACGGCCATCGGCTGAACCGCACGCTTGCGGCGCCTTTTTCCACACCCCCCGCGCCTCCCCCGAAAAAACACAATTGATGCCTTTAGGAGCTGTCGATGATGCATGACGTTGTATTCCTGGACCGTGACGGTTTTGCAGAAAGCGTGGAGATAAAGGAATTGCCGTTCGCGCACCGTTGGACGAGTCATGGCTACACGCCGCCAGAGGCAATGGTTCCTCGATTGGCTAACGCCACCATCGCCATTTCCAGCGGCGTGCCTTTGTCGGTGCACCAACTGGAGCAACTGCCGTCACTGCGGATGATTTCGCTGGCGATGACCGGCACCGACGTGGTGGATCTCGACTATTGCCACCAGCGCGGTATCCATGTCAGCAGCGTTCCGGGTTACGGCACGCATGCGGTTGCCGAGCACGCGTTGGCGATGATCTTCGCCCTGATGCGCAACGTGGGCCGCTACCACCAGTTGCTGATGAGTGTTCGCGAACAAGGCAAAAGCATGAGCAACGCCTATTTCGATTACCCCATCCGCGATCTGCGCGGCAAGGTACTGGGCATCATTGGCCATGGTCCCATTGCACAACGCCTGGCGGAACTGGCCACGCGCCTGGACATGATCGTTTACTTTCATGATCGCGACGGTCGCTACGTCGGTGAACGCTATCTGCCGCTGGAACAATTGCTCACAAGCAGTGATGTGGTGTCGATCAACTGCCCACTGACGCCACAGACCCGACACCTGATCGGTCGTGAACAGTTGGAATGGATGAAGAACGATGCCGTGCTGATCAATACCGCACGGGGAGCCGTGATCAATGAACCCGATCTGATAGGCGCCTTGCAGCAGGGTCAGATTGCGGGTGCGGCACTCGATGTCGTCACCCATGAGCCGATTAGCGTCGATGACCCACTGCTGCACCTGGCAGCCACACACAACCTGATTCTCAATCCGCATGTCGCCTGGAGCAGTGCCGAGGCCATGCAGGGACTGATGGATGCCGCGCTGGAAAATGTCACAGCGTTCGTCACCGGTCATTGAACCCGATTACGACGTCCTGACCGTCGTTTGCTTCACCCTTGTAAGCCCATAACCCAATAAATAGAAAAACAACAGGCAGGTTATTGTCATGCAAAACGTCGAGATAACGAGTACCCGCTCTTTTGATGAATCGCCTATTCGCCCATTGCATATCAAGGCCGCCGTGGGTGGCGTCGGAGGCCAGTTCTGTGACGGCTACGTGCTGGGCATCATCGGTATTGCCATCAGCCTGGCAACCATTCCATTGGGCCTGGATGCTCTGTGGCTTGGCTTACTCGGAGGCGCCGCACTGATTGGTCTGTTCCTCGGTAGTTTACTGACCGGGCCGCTGGCAGACCGATTCGGCAGGAAGCATATCTATCGCTGGAACATGGCGCTGTTCTGCGTCGTTTCCATCGCCCAGTTCTTCGCCCAGGATGCATCACAACTTTTAGTGCTCAGGCTCCTGTTGGGTTTTGCATTAGGCTCCGATTTTGTTGTCGGCGTATCGCTGGTAGCGGAGTTGGTGCCACAGCGTTTCAGGGGACCGTTACTTGCGTTGATGGCCGTTGCCTGGACGCTCGGTTTCACGATCTCCTATGTCATCGGCTATATGCTGCAAACAATGGGTGATGATGCCTGGCGGTGGATATTGTTCAGTAGCGCAGTGCCTTCCCTGTTGGTCTTTCTTGTAAGACAAGGCACCCCCGAGTCACCGCTGTGGCTAATGAAGAAGGGGCGCCAACGCGAAGCTCGCGAGGTGGTCGAGCGTCTTGGCGGTGGCGATCTGCCCAGGATCGAGCAAAATGTGGTGAAAGCCTCCTGGAGCCAACTGTTCAGTCGTAAATGGCGTCGCAACACTTTGGTCGGCGCAGTGTTCTATACCTGCCAGGTCATTCCTTACTTCGCCATGAGTACGTTCATTCCGCGCATTTTCACAGCGTTGAAGGTGGAAGACAGTTACACCGGCGGCCTGGTCTACAACATCTTTCTGCTGGCAGGCTCAGTGATCGGGCTGATGTTGATCAACCGGCTGACACGTCGGGCGTTTCTGATCGGCACGTTCAGTATCAACGCGATTGCACTGTTTATACTGGCAACCTGGAGCGGCATGCCTGCGGTCTATGTGGTGGGTGTGTTCGCGATCTTCGCTTTTGTAATGGCGGCGTCCGGGGTGCTGGAATTCGCCTATACCTCAGAACTGTTTCCCACAGAGTTACGCGCATCCGGGGTAGGCCTGTCGGTGGCCGCCAGCCGCATTGGTGCGGCCTCCTGCACCTTTCTCCTGCCAGTGGTAATGGAGCGCTTCGGCACTTCAATGGCCATCGGTGCCTGCGTGGCGGCCCTGGTTATCGGTGCACTGGTCTGTCAGCGATGGGCCCCCGAAACCAATCCTCGCTACGTTAGCTGACCCCTGCTAACACGGCTTGCTACTACAGCGGGAGTAGCAAGCCATTTGCCTTCGAGCTAAACCAATCGTTCAGTCTGATGCCGCAACTTGCGGAACAGATGCGGTGTTTCGCCATAGGCCTTGCGGAACTGCTGAATGAAATGTGAGGCGTCCGAAAAACCGGTGGCGTAAGCAATCTGGGTGACATGCAGACTGGTGTCGCTAAGCAACTTGCGTGCATGCTGCAACCGTAACTTGCGCCAGTATTGCGCAGGCGGTTGATGGGTATTGAGCATAAACCCGCGATGCAGCTGACGCTCACTACAACCCAGGCTGGCGGCAAGTTGCTTAAGCGTGCAGTGGCTGTCGAAACTCATCTTCATATAGTCGATGGCACGTTGCACCAATGGATCCTGATAGACATGGGGTACGGTTATTTCGCCGTTGCGCTGAATTTCCTCATCGTCAACCAGCAAGTACTCCAGCCCCTTCTGAGCCCGGCGTTTTCCACAATGGCGGCTGATGATCTCCGCGGCCAGTTCAAAAGCGGTTCCGCCCGGACACGTAAATATCCCTTCGTCCTCGATATAACTCTTGTCGACGACGATATGGGTGTCAGGAAACATCGCTGCAAATTCGTTGCGCACCGTGAAGTGCACCGCGCAGCGTCGACCTTTGAGCAGGCCTGCAATGCCAAGGGTGAAGTAGGAAGCACAGAGCGCGATAATCGGAACGTTTCGCGCATGCATGTGGTGAATGTAGGCGAGCAACTCCGGCCCTGGATTCAGCACACCCGAAAGCAGGCCGCCCGCCAGCACCACATAGTCGTAGTGGGCGTCCAGGTCGAGGCGTCTGGTCGGAGCGATCGGCAGTCCGCAACTCGCCGTCACTGGCTCACCGCTTACGCTTAACCAATCCCATTGACAGAGAATTTGTCGACTGTCGAAAGAGCGGTCTGCGGCAAAGCGCAGCGAGTCGACAAAACCAGCCACCGGGGTCAGGGTGAACTGATCGATAAGCACGAAGGCCACGCGCAGATCAGGTTTGGGGGTCGCCTGTTCCGGAGCGTCATCCGACAATTCAAAACGGCTCTGAGTCTTCACGCTATTTACTCCAGAAGCACCCGGATGCCAGCCTGATCAATTGAAGGCTTGGTCGAAATTCGTGTGATGGCGGTAGCAAGGGAAGCCTCACTACGGGTTGCGCTGGTTTCGAACAGAACCATTGGTCCTGTCCGCAGCAACGCGATGCTACCGCTTGCTAACAGGCCGGTGCAACTGATGATCGGGCAGGCTCCGTGTCTAGTCCTGAAACAGGTTTACACCTGTTTCAGGACTAGACAAATGTCAGTGCATCCGAGAGTCGAACAGCACTTCACGTTTAACGAAAAGGCGAACTCTGGATTCGTCTGACATCCCGCTCCTGATTTTTCGGCTCGTCTAGCGGGATGGGGTTTTGCCCTTAAGCTCAGCAACGCTTGGGCAAAAAAGCCTTGGCTACCGAAAACCATCTGCATTCAAAAGGAGCTTTCCCAATGGCTAGAGATAAAGCGAAAGACGACAAACACAGTTCGGCGGCCTTTGAGAAGGCGGAAGAGGTGATGGAAAAACATCGGCGTATCGAAATGTCGAAACAAGCCTATGCCCGAGCGCTGGAGATCCTTAACGAAGATACGACTCCAACGCCTGGGTTACTGAACCTGATGAGAGGGAAGCATGGGGACAAAAGCGATCCCGGCTTGTGAAATCGACAACAATTTGCAGGCGCGTTTTGAGTCTTACCTCTATCGGAAACGAAAAAGCCCCGTAACTTTTCAGCTACGGGGCTTTTTCTATGTAATGGCGGAGAGATAGTCCGCCTAATCGGCATCCAAGAAATTCCAATCAAGTCCTTCAACCCTAGGAAATATTAGGCTTTAAACCTAGTATCAGTCCATATCTGTCCGACACCACCCCATTGCTTCCCACCACAAGTGGGGGAACAAATGGGGGAACTGTCGCGAGCACCACGAATTCCTTCACGGTGAAAGCTCATGGGAAAACTAAATCCTAAACAAGTCGATAACGTAACCGAGCCTGGTACGTACGAAGACGGCGAAGGATTGCGCCTGGTAGTAAAAGCGAGCGGAAAGAAATCTTGGGTACTGCGGTTTCAGCTTGCGGGCAAACGCCGCGAGATGGGTCTGGGTGGCTTTCCTGATGTGACGCTCAAGGAGGCGCGGTCGAAGGCCATAGACCAGAGAAAACTGCTTCAGCAGAAAATCGACCCACTCACGGAGCGTGACGCCACTCGCCTTGCACTGCAAAAAGCCGAACAAGCTCAGAAGGCTAAAGCGATAACCTTCAAGTCGGTGACGCTCGATTACATCGCAGCTCACCGTGCAGGCTGGAAAAATGCGAAGCATGCTCAGCAGTGGGAAAACACCTTAACCACCTACGCCTTCCCCATACTCGAAAATTTGAACACCGAGGACGTGACAACCGAGCATGTGCTACAGGTTCTCACCCCTATATGGCAGTCGAAATCAGAAACAGCTTCTCGTGTGCGTAACCGCATCGAAATGGTACTCGACGCGGCGAAAGCAAGAGGTCTGCGTGAAGGAGAAAATCCAGCCAGATGGCGCGGACATCTCGATAAGCTGCTTCCACCGCGCTCTAAGGTCAAGGTTGTCGTTCACCATCCGGCGCTGCCATGGGCCGAGATGCCAGCCTTTATGAAAGAAATCGTGAAGCATGATGACCTCAGCTACAAAGCCATGCAGCTGACCATCCTGACAGCCTGCCGGACCAACGAGATTCTAGGGGCAACGTGGGCTGAGTTCGATTTGGATAAAAAGGTGTGGAAAATACCGCCTCACAGAATGAAAGCCGCCAAGGAACACCGAGTACCACTGAACGATGCAGCTTTGAGTCTACTCAAGAGCTTGGCTCAGGTAAGGAGTGATTCCTACGTATTTCCTGGAGCAAGAGAGGGGAAGCCTTTATCCAACATGTCGATGCTGATGGCACTTCGCCGAATGAAACGAGAGGACCTGACCATGCACGGATTCCGCTCAACGTTTCGCGATTGGGCCGCTGAGTCGACGAATTATCCTAGGGAGGTGTGCGAACAAGCGTTAGCGCATGTGCGTCAGGACAAAGCCGAAGCTGCATATTTTCGGGGTGATTTGTTCGATAAACGACGCGCACTTATGACCGATTGGGCAGAATATGCCTACGGTTCTGTTCCTTGAGCCAGCTTTGATTATGCTCTGCCATTCTGACGCAAAGGCAGCCCAGAGACATCGCAGAATGAGTTGAAATGAGGCACCCAGCGTGATCGGTGGCAATACCCGCCAGGAACGGCTCTTAATTGGATGGCGTCGCCATATCGTTCCCCCAGAATAGTTCCACCTCTGAAAATTTACACACAGATTCACGCAACTATAGTGGTCAACTAATCCCGGACAGAGGTTTCGCATGACGGAAGAAAACAACGGCTCCGCACTGATGAAACTTGTTGAGGCGATTGCCATTACGCCCAAGGATGCCCGAGAACTAGTCGCTCAGTATGAAAGCCAGGTCAGCAAGGCACAGCCGGATGCCAGCGACGAGCGCATCCAGACCCTGGTTATTGACAAGATCATCGAACGCTACTCCAAAATGGCAGCGGTATCCGGCGGCGCAACGTCCTTGGCCGGCGTCATTCCAGGAATCGGTACGGCAGTGGCCATGGTCGGAGGCGGCGCAGCGGACGTTTCGTTATGCATGAAACTGCAAATCGATATGACGATGTGCCTTGGTATTGCGATCAACAACAAAATGTCCAATGAAGACGCCAAACACATGTCCTTCGTCATCGCGCTCTGCGGATCGCTAGAGCAAATGGCTTCAAACGGCGCCACCAAGGTCGCTTCGAAGGCAGCTGTTAGGGTTGTCAGTGAATACCTCAAAGGCGCCACACTTCAGACCATCAAGCAGCTTTTCAAGCAGGTGGGCATCAACTTCACTAAATCTGCAGTCTCCAAAGCCATTCCATTCGGAGTTGGAGTCGTGATCGGCACTGCAGCCAATTACGCGCTGACTCGTTATGTGGGGAGCGTGGCCCGGGATGTATTTTTGCTTCATGTTGAGGGTAGTAAATCCGGTGAGCCCATCAGTGCATGACCCAAGAGGTTGAGCTGATTCGATTGCAGTACCTGGCAAGCAAGCATGGAGGCCATGAAGATGAATAGTGAGCACATCGATATTTCCATAACCGGTGGGAATCTGCGCAGAGGTCATTTCTATATCCCCCGAACGTCAGCTATTACACCTGCCGATACCTGGGGTGGGAGAAACAAATCTGAAGCAGCGCCGCCGGTGACAGTTCAATTCGAAGGTACGAACGAATGGGTGTCCACCGATATCGACGGCACCAAGAGGATCTTCAGATACGCCCGTGGCGAGACAATGCGATTCTTCAAACACTACGGCATAGCTGAGGGTGAAACCATCAGACTTGTCCGAGTCGCGGAGCGCTCCTTCCATGTCCGCTATGAAGCCGCCTCTTCATTATTGTCGATCAGCAATGAAGAGCCCCTGGGCCCTGTCGAACGGCGGCTGGTCGCGGTTTCAAGACTGGTGCGGGACTCCGCCATCGCGTTGGAAGTCAAAAACCTGTATGGATGCAAGTGTCAGGTCTGCGGGGAGTCCGTACAGACATTCGCAGGCCCTTACGCTGAAGCGGCACACATCCGCCCGTTGGGTGCGCCCCACCATGGCCCGGACATTCAAAGTAACCTGTTGTGCCTGTGCCCAAACCACCATGTTATGTTCGATAACGGCGGTTTTGTGATCAATGACGATCTTTCATTCGGCGGCATTAAAGGCAGACTTCAAGTCAGTCCGACACATCTGATTGATCCGGCCAACCTTGAATACCACCGGTGGTTTTGGGACGCGATAGCTCTATCCTGAAATAAAGAATAGAGCTGACTCATCCAGTGATTGGAAAAGCCGGCCCAGGGATCAGGTCCTGGGCACCGGCCGATTAAGAAACTGAACCTCTACCCTGCGGTTTTTCTCATCCCCCGGCTCTACGCCTGGCAACGGCTGCGAGTCACCAAACCCCGCCACAATGACCCGTCTTGCTTGCTGTTCATTCAACACTTCGATCAACAACTTGCGCGCCTCTCGGGCCCGCGCGGCGGAGAGGGTGAAGTTGTCATCATAGACCGTGCAGAACTTCGCGAAATCGATCACAGGCCTTGTGACTTGCACGTTATCCGTATGCCCTTCCACAAACACCTGAGCTTGAGCCGAGCCATTGACGAACTCCGCCACTTTCGGCCCCAGCCGAGACAGTGCATGTCGGGCCTCGTCTGTCACACAGGCGCTGCCACGGGCAAAGATTCGGTCACGCAAGGTGATCTTCGAACCGACCAGGTCAAAGGATACCAGGCCGGACTCGCCCTCCTCGTCCATGGTGCTCTGCATCGACTTCAGCATATCGACCATGCGTTGCTGTTCGGCCTGAGCGCCCTGGTTTTTCTCTTGTTCACGCTTAAGTGCCGCGAATTTGTTCTGCAACACCGATAGCACCAACAACAGCATGACTACGGCCATGACCCCTGCCATCAAATCGGAGATCGAGATCCATTCATTCGGTTTCTCTTTCATGCCTCTTCCAAGTCTTCAACGGGTTTGAAGGCTTGCACACTGTCATTGATGCCGTTGGCGACTTCGACCAGTTGTGTCAGTGATTTTTGAATACTCGCAAACTCTTCCTGAGGCCGAAGAAGTCGATTGGACAACTCGTCTATAGAGACCGGCATTTTCAGGATGGCATCAGCCGCACTTGAGTAACGTTCATTGTGTGTCAGGGCCGTCAGTAGTTGATCAATTCCGTTGGACACATTGGCAGAACTATTGCCAACGCCCTCAGCGATCTGTTGCAGAGTCACGGGAAGTGTTTCCAGAGATTGGGCCACTTTATCGAAGTTCTTCGTCAGACTCCCCATCTGCCGCGTACTGCTGGCTACGGATTGCAATCCTTCAGCGATCCGATCGCCTATTGATGCCATGTTTCCCGTCATTTCTGTGACATTGGCGCTAAGCGCATCGCTCATTCCGACGAATTGAATGCTGGTTCTCTTATGTACCGTCGACGCATCATCAATGTTTTTGGCAACCACCTCCATCGCCGTATTCACCGTCTCGGACATTCCGCCAATCGATGTGGATATGTTGTCAGTGGCCTGACGCAAGTCGCCAGCCATACCAACCATGTTCTGTTTAAAACCATTGCTCATGACCTCAATGGTTCCGCGCAGATCCTGCTTCACCGAGACCATAATGTCCGCCAGATTGTTCGTCGCGGCCTCCATCTGAAGCGCCATGCCTGACAGATTGCGGGTGAAATCTTCATTCATCCCGGTCATCACGCCGTTGAGGTCGGTTTTAACGCCCTCCAGCACCTCTGTCATTTCGCGGCTCAGTTTATCCACGACAGCCTTCAAGCTGGTTGCAGCGCTAGCCACTTGCTGGGCTGCTACGCCCATAGTTGCGCCTGCGTGTTGCAGCGCAATCTGGTTCTCTTGGCTGCTTTGCGTGAAATCGCTCAGCAACTTGTTCGACTTGGCCGCCAAGCTAACGATACTAATCAGCGGCTCCAGACCTTTAACAATCAGCACATCGCGGGCAGCCTCTTGCTCAGCTCGCTCACGGTTACTCGCGTTAAGCGCAATCTGGTTTTCAAGACTGCTTTGCGAGAAGTCGCTCAGCAGCTTGTTCGACTCGGCCGCCAGACTAACGATACTAATCAGAGGCTCCAGACCTTTAGCAATCAGCACATCGCGGGCAGCCGCTTGCTCAGCCTGCTCACGGTTACTCGCGTTAAGCGCAATCTGGTTTTCAAGACTGCTTTGCGAGAAGTCGCTCAGCAGTTTGTTCGACTGAGACGCCAGGCTAACAATACTAATCAGCGGTTCCAGACCTTTAGCAATCAGCACATCGCGGGCAGCCGCCTGCTCCGCTAGCTCACGGTTACTCGCGTTAAGTCCGGAAAAGCCAGCCGCGACGATCTCGAATTTTTGCAGCCAAACCGCATTGCGCCTTTCAGCCAACTGCTGAGCCCGAATGTTCTGGCGGGACATTTCTGCCTTCACATCTTCGGTCTGTGACTCCAGAGCGGTGACAACCAATTGGGAAGACCCTGTCAGCGATGCTTGAAGCTTTTCCTCGCTGGCAAGCTTCTCTTGTATGCGCATGGCGCGGGCCTTACCGAGTTCGCCTTTCATCTTGTTGATGCACCATGTTAGCCGGCGCTCTTCAAACCCACTCCAGGACTCCCACACTTTGAGCAAGATAAACGCGATAATGCCCCAAGTAGACGTTTTGAACTTCGTACCCAGGCCTTGCATCATCGCCATCAGGTTCTGCATGGAGTCATCCATCGCACCTACAGACGAACCACTGCTCTGCAGGATCGAGGATGCCTTGTCCAGCGCGAGGCCAAGGCCTAGAAACGTCCCCAACAGACCAATGATTAACAATAGGCCAGGCATCATGCTGGCGAGTTTTTCCGCTGGTGTAGCAACCGCCTGGCTTAGTTCGCTGATAGAGCCATGCTCGACCTCCAGACCGGTCGCTGAAGAATCGAGCGCCTCACCTTCCCATTTACGCTGCCAGGATTTGGCATTGGCTTTGAAGCTCACCGACAGGATGGACAGCGCCACCCCTAGTGCGATAACCGAGAAAAAGGTGATCTGGATGGGCTCCTGACCGGGAGTCAGGAACTCGACGATGTCCTTGATCACACCGTCACCTCGACTTCCTTGAACGCTGCACCACGCGCCTTGCAGTCAGCCTTGAAGATGTTCGCAAAGTCAGTGATGAGTGCGCGCTCATCCGGCGTCAGGGATGTCCACGAACGTCCGTTCTGAGCGCACTCGATCAGCAGCTTACCGACTTCTCCGCCTTCCTCTGCCAGGTACTCGCGATCTTCCTCAATCAGTGTGATCTCATCCTTTTCGAGCAACTGCAGGAAGCCCTCAGAAGCGTATACATAGTTGCGCTTCTCCCGCGCAGCAGTATCAAGAGCCTGCAACGTCTGACTGTCTTTGTCGGTGCTAATCACTAGGTTGGAAAGAAAGACTTGCTCCTCCGCAGTCAGCGGCTCGATATCCTGGCTCAGCTCCAGGCGCCGGCGCATGACCTTGTCTTTGGCAAGCTCTTTGTTCAGAACGGCCCACTGTTGCTCGATGGCGTCGACATCCAAAGCCCAGGCAATGATCATTTCTTCGAACACGAACGGCACCAGCGGCTTGCCGAACAGCTTGATGGTCAGCAGGTCCAGACGCTCGGTTTGTGATTCGCTCAAATGAGGCTGCTCGGAAATCAAACCAGCAGACACTTCAATGATGAAAAATAGATCGGGATCGACATTCTCAATGGACTGCAGGTTGTCCATGATTTGCTCATAACCGGCCAACAGCTTTTGCGCTGCGCGGATGCGCAGGTAATGTTCAAAATCAGTCACTGTGCTTTGGCTGACTGCACGGGCGACCCTGGTTTTTACCAACAGATAGTTGTTAACCAGTTCGCTCGCCCTGAGGGCCTTCTTCTCTTCTTCAGGAACAATCGACATGGCCTCGGCAATGTCTACGGCATTCCGCTCGGCTGTTTGGATTTCAAGGTCATCAAGTATTTTCGTCTTGATTTCCCGCGCCATGCGGATGATCCAGTCAACGGCTTTCTGCAGGTTTTCGGCAATCGGATGCTTGTCCAACTGCTCAACGAATGCCAAAGCCCGCTCCAACCCCAGCGCCAGCGCTTTTGCCCAAGGCCAGGGTACCGTCTTAGCTGCGACTAAAAGCCCTGCGCGAACCTTACTAATGTAGGGCTGCACAGTGCGCCAGACCTTCTGCACATCACCTACGAAGGTTTCGGCTTCGTCGGCCAGCCAACCTATGGCCTTGGCAGCCATTTCCTTGCCTTTTTTCACCACACTAGACGCGACCGAAACGACGGCTGACACGGCCGAAGAAATCCCACTGACCAGCGAACTGAACCATCCCATAACTGCTCCTTAATTGACGCCCAGCATCTTTCTGGCTGCGTCCAATTTAATATTTCCGTTAGAACGTTGTTCAGCCGTCAACTCCACGATCGTGGTGCGCATCTGAGCAATCGCTTCTTCCAAATGACGAAGTAAAAGAATGGGCTCACCTTGCTCCAGCAAGGGTTTTGGCAATGCCAAACGCATGCAGCTGCGAATTTCGCGACCAGAAAAGCCGTCCGACAGTTCGGTAAGAGCCTCAAGCAGTTCGTCGCGCGACGCCTCGATCGGGATACCTGCTACCAGCATCTTTGACCAGATAGAGCGACGCTCCTCAGCCCCGGGCAGCTCGAACTTGATATGTTGAGAGATTCTGCTAACGAATGCCGCGTCGTAGTTTTTGCCAAAGTTGGTGGCAAATACGACAACTCCCTCATGCCGCTCAAGCTCTATTAGCAACGTCGAGCGCATGGCATTGACTTCGTTATCAATGCCCTGGGTAACTGAAGATAGCCGTTTGCCCAGCAAGGTATCGGCTTCATCGAAAAACAAGACTGCGCCTTCGGCAAGAGCTGTTTTGAATACTTGCACAATGTTTTTCGAGGTATCGCCCATGAACTTGCTTTCAAGGTCGGAGATGCTGATGAACATCAACGGTTTACCTAGGCTACCCGCCAATGCTTCAGCAGTGAGCGTTTTGCCGGTTCCCGGCGGACCATAAAAATTCAGCACCACGCCTTTGCCCGCGGGATCGACGCTTGCGAAGCCCCATTCAACATAAATTTTCTGAAAGTACTTTATCTTCGCAAGCGCCTCCTCGAGCTGCCGGCGAATCGAGGCACCAAGGACCACGTCATTGAGCGTATAGCGAGCAGCAATAGCTTGATGGGCTGTGGTTTTTTCATCTACAGGCTCGGGAGATTCAAGCCCTTCCCTGAACTGTTGCCGTATGCGGCTGTACAAATATTCCTTTGAGGACATGAACATTTAATCCGTGTTGTTCACGACAGACCGGACTCGAAGCAGATTTGAACCCCTGCGTCCGACGGTCCTGAAAAATGGGGAAACGCCCTTTATGACCGAGGTCAGGACGGATTGAGTTCTTTCAAAAAACTTATCTGTAAGGCATCGACCTGGATCCAAATTCCTTGAAGCATTTATTGGTCTAAACCGGCTGCGACACCACCCGTGCCAGGCCAAATAATGTCATTACGCTATCAACCCTGTATAGCCTGACTTTGGTCAAAGTCGCCTTGCCCGCGATAACAGCTCCGCCAGCGTCCTCTCCAGCCATCCCGCAGGTCGCATCGTTAATGCCTCACTCCCACATTTCGGACACTGCTTAAACCACTCCCCCGGCCGTAGAGCATCACTCTGAGGCGCCACTGTCTTCTTCCAACCACACTCACAGCACACAAACGTAAAAGGCCTAGGTTTTATCGGCATCGCTGATCTCCGGAATACTTGTTCACACTTATAGCCATCAGCTCGATCAAAAACCGGGATACCTACGCTCGATCAGTTGATCAAACTCCCCGCCATACCCACAAAAATCCCGAGGTACTCTTTCGATATCCTTGGCGACTTGTTCGATGACGTCGTGCAATTCCAGCTTTTCATACCAGCGTGCCGGGATCGCGGCCGTGCCATATTGAATGCCTAGTAGGTGCCCTGCGATCAGCCCGGTACTGTCACTATCCCCGCTGTGGTTCACGGCGTTAATCACGCCTTGTTCGAAGGAGTCGGCGCTGAGAGCACACCACAACCCAATGGCCAGGGCTTCTTCCGCCACCCATCCCGCGCCGAAATCGGCAATACGTTGCGGTGTCGGGCGATAGCCCTCGTAGAAAAAGAACAACACGCGTTCGAGCATGCTGCGAGTTTCTTCCATGCCCACTTTCTGCCCATGCTTTGCCAGGCTTTCTGTCACTGCATGTTCCAGACTGTCTTGTCGATCGACCATGCGCTGGAGGATGTCGGCGAACAGTCCTGCCGCCATATATCCCGTAGGATGCCCGTGAGTCAGGCGGCCGGATTCGGCGGCGTATTCAAAGGCGTTGGCGAAGAAGGCGCAGGGCGCGACGCGCATAACTGCACCGCAACCTTTGCTGTCATTCTCTGCCGGCATACCAAGTCGGGTGCTGGCCTGGAGGGCGTTCAGACAGGTAATGCCAGGCCCGCGACGGGACCAGAGGGCGAGCTCGTCAATCAACCAGCCGTCTGTGCTGATAAGTACTGCGGACTGATGGTCCTGGGTCATCAGCCAACGCAGCAGGGCATGATGAATAACACTAGGCACGTGACAGGTACGTCCCGAGCTACCTCGCACATAGGCCCGCAGCAGACCTTCGGCGGTGAACAGCATCATTTGCGTGTCGTCGGTGATGGCGCCAGTGATGCCGTAAGCCGGGCTGAAATCGACGATTCCGCGAGGACCGAATTTCGCTTCGATGGCGGACCACTCAAGGTACTCCACCGGAGCACCCAAGGCATCGCCAACAGCACCACCCAGCAGACAACCTTTGATTCTTTCGAGTCTGTTCATGTCATGCCCCCTCACGCAGCCGGTACCATTGCCTGCAAAATCACCAGCTTTCCCTCGAGCTGTTCGACATGCGCTTTCTCTGCTCGCAAGGCCGAACGCAGCTCTTTATTTTCCATTTCCCAGATGCTCGCCCAGCGTGCAGTCTTCTGACAGCCCAGCATCATCTGCCAGATTTCGCGCAGCTTCAGGGTCTGCATCAACAGCAACAGCAGGATCGCTCCCAACAACATCAATGCACCTGTGGAAACCACGTCCAACGCGTTCATGTCCGCCTCCTTGGTGAGTTCGAGTTATCTCGAAGACAGGCACACGATATGTAGTGTTACACGACAGGTCTAGAATGTAGACTTATACAGGTAAAGTATTCACGCACATGGAGGGGACATGAAACGTAAGCAATCCATCGAGCAGGTTCGCTGGGACCTGGCACTTCGCTATCGCTTGATAGAAACCGTTGTCTGGTGGGAAGGCCGGCTGACCACGGGACACCTGATCCAGAGCTTCGGCATCAGTCGGCAACAGGCGTCGAAAGACATCAACACCTACATCAATGAACATGCGCCTAAAAACCTTACATATGACAAACAGATAAAGGGCTATGTGCCGAGTAAGTTGTTCAAGCCGCTGTTCATCGATGACAGCGCCAGCGCCTATTTGCACCTGCTGTATCAAAACAATGCGCGCGCGCCGCACATCGAGGGCCTGGCCCTCGCTTATGCCCACACCAAGGTGCTGGAAGTACCGGATCGCTCGATCAAGGCGGAGATCCTTCGGCCGTTGCTCAAGGCCTGCCGCGACCACCTTCGCCTAGACATAGACTATGTGTCGCTGAATAGTCCGGACCCCGAGGGCCGCACGATCGCGCCGCACACCCTGGTGTACACCGGTATGCGCTGGCACGTTCGCGCCTACTGCGAGAAAAACCGTGAATACCGCGATTTTGTTCTGAGTCGACTACGCGGTGTGCCGGACGTGCGGGATGATGAAACCGAAAACGGCATCGATGGAGATGATGTCTGGAACACCGAGGTGGCGGTGATCATCAAGCCCGACGAGCGCCTGACGCCGGTGCAGAAGGCGATCATCCAGACTGATTTCGGTATGGTGGATGGGCAGCTAGAGATTCCCAGTCGCCAAGCGTTAGTGAAGTATGTGTTGCAGCGGTATCAGATCGATCCCAAGAATCTAGACCCAAAGCCGGAGGCGCAACAGATAGTGGTGGGGAACCTGAAGGAGTTGAAACCCTGGTTGTATGACTGAGGGAGTCAGGCACACACCTCCATTCCAGGCAGAGCGTTCCCTGAGTTTGCGCATTGCAGCGCAATACTCAGGGGCCGAGCGTGTCAGAAGTCGTCGTAAATCGAGTGGGCCTGGGCGAGGTCGTTCTTGATTAGCTGGAAAAACCCACGCTCCACATCCGCCACCCGGTATCTCCCACCGTAGTAAGTCGAACTGATGCAACGACACTCAGAGCGCCACAGATCGTACACCTGCTCGTTGGCTTGGGTAATTGGAATGCTTGTCGGATATAGGGTCAGTCGATCCAAAGCCCTACTGATTGGCCGCATCTGTTTCTTCAGCTTACTGATCTGCAAATCCAGCACGCAATACTCCTGAGGGTTCAGGAACATCAGAATCTTGGACACGAAAGAGATATTTGAGTAGCTGGGAAACCCGAGTCGCTTGAGCGCAGCCAACGAGGGGGTACCTGTGCTAACCAGGCCATTGAACGAGGCGTAAGGAGCAAACGAGCCAATCAGTGAGTTAAATTTTGCGAATCGGCTATCTCTGTAACCGGCCGTCCCGTTTCCCCAATAAATGATATTGCCCAGGCCTTGCTCAATATCGGTAGGCACTGTCGAACGCAGTTGGGTCTGAATGATCGACTCCAGTTGCTGAATACTGCTCGCTACCTGAGGGTTCTGCTGTTTCGGCAATGCGTGATCGTAGTAGTCCAAAGGGAAGCTATAGGTATGGATGGAGTGCTGCAGGGCCTCTATCTGGGTCCGGTTTAACGGCATAGGTTGTTCCTTTAAGGGTCAACAGAGGGCAGCGCCAGTTGCGCCAAGGGCGTTACCGATGAGAAACGTATCGACACGAAGTCATGCTTCTTGAGTCTGCTGTATTGGATGAATGATTGCTTGAACTCGCTTTAGGTTCCGGATGTCGCAGCCGGTCCGCGCTCGGGAATCACATCAAGCCTTTTCCTCACACTCATCTACGAAAGAATGCCGTCGAACTTCCTCGCTTTCAGCCCCGGGATGACGCTGCCCCTGGGACTTTCCATCGACACGCATTTGACCTTGAGCTGGGCACAGATGGCGCTGCCGAAATCAATCTCGAGCCCCACTAGATTACCGTCGGGAGCCTTCGACTCGGACGGCGCGTAACTGGAATCAACACCGAAGCGAATGACAGTCCAATCCTTTGCATAAGTTGGGGCCAATCTCATGCAGCTCAGCGAATAACCGGAGCAATCGCACGGTCAGCGCCTTTTCACGCGTAGGAAAAATGTCACGACAGGAATTGTCGCAAGCTTGGCGATAATGGAGCTTCACTGCAAAAAACCGATCACAGGGGCCTCTCATGACGCGCAATGACTACCTTACTAATCCGACCGTAAAAGATTTCATCGAGTGGCTCAGCGGCAACCTGGACAACTCCACGATTCGTCATCAGTACCTGAATCGACAGAGTAAGACCTTGTGGTATTGCGACAGCCTTGCCGACGCTTACTCGGTATACCAATGGCAACATCCTGCAATCAAGCGCCTGCAGGTTCCGGCAGGTAAAACCGCAGTGAGCAACGATGTAGCTCTCAGCGCCCTAAAGGCCGACCTACAGAAGGCGTTGGCACTCGCCCCAGCGGTCAACGATGGAGCGTGCTGCCAAGCTGCTATCGACGTGATGATATGGGGCGGTGTACAGAGCAATAACGTTACCTGGCTCAATATGAACGTGCGCGGCTTGGCAGCTACCCTATCAGCCACCCGTGACGCCATCGACGCCGGCGTAACCGACGTCCCCATCCTTCAGGCCAAAGACCTCCGATTCAACGCAGGCATGACCAAGGTCTACTCGCTGGTCTGCAAGGACTTTGTCATCTATGACAGCCGTGTCGCAGCAGCGCTTGGCTGGGGCGTAGTGATGTACTGCAAAGCTCGAAAACTGAAGACTGTGCCGGAAACTTTGACTTTCCCATGGGCACCAGCGAAGGAAACCGGTAAGCATTTCGTGAAATCCCGAAACCCATCCGAAGGAAAGCTTCGTTTCCCCCGCCTGAAAGCAGGTTCCCACCATGCGGAATGGAACATGAAAGCAAGCTGGATTCTCAGCAGTGTAGTTGCCCATCCAAACGCTGCTACGAGCGCATTCCTAGCCAATGACGGAACCAACGTTGATCCACTCCGCCGCCTGGAGGCCGCTTTATTTATGATCGGGTATGATCTTTGGAATTACCCAGACGAAGACCAAGAATCAACTCAACAGTTCGAGCAGGATCTCTCATGGATCGATTGCTGCACACCCACTCGCCGCAAGCCCTTCCGTTACAAGCTCACCGAGGAAGGTTTCAGCATTGAAGGAGGTCCATACTTCCCTATCGGGGTCGTAAACAAAACATTGGGCAACCTCCAGAAAACCTTCGGCATCCAGCCTTTCCCGTTAGCGAACAAGGCCGATAACGTACGCAACGGCGATAGCGCCAAAGGGATCGGAACCGCATACCACCACGCTACAAGCGGACGTGGCAACATCCCCGACACCAGCAAGTTGGCGGCGATTCTCGAAAGTCTTGGGGTATTCACTGTAAATCACAGCACCAAACTATGGTCGCTGAACGCTGACCTGTTAGCTACGAACGTCGACGGGCAGCCCGACATCGCGCCGGTCATTCTGCGTACGATGGATGAGGACTGCCATTGAGCCATAGCCAGCCCAGGTCATTCAGAGCATCAGGGTCTGAAGCCATCGCATCACCACACAGAGATTCATAGTGGACTCGTAATCTGCCAGGTTCGACCATGCCGCGAAGCGGAATGGCGGCCTTGATTTGATAGTAAGTCGCCAGGCAAAAATCGTTGGCTTGGCTGATCTCAAAAATCCGTAGTGAAGGAATACCGATGCCGGCCTAAAGGGCCAGCACGTCGTCCGGCTCGAAAAACCGGATGCCATTGACCATGGGCAATATGCCCTCCAATAGATTGAACACCAGGGCGTCTTTAGTCATGCTCATGTCCTGATCGGCGAACTTATTGGCCCGACCATTCTCCAGACAGGCGCGACACCCCGTATCGCATAGCAATCCAAATAATTGAAAGGCAGGGATATCGCAGTGGAACAACTCTTTCGTCAGGAAGTGCTGCTAGGTTTGCTACCCCGCATGGAAAGCGCCATCGACACAAAAACCATCCATGAACGCCTCGAAAATCAAGGAATATCTGTCGACCTACGCACCCTACAACGTCATCTACGCGAGTTGGAGAAACGCTTCCCTCATGTAAAAAGTAAACCTAAATCACCTAAAGCCAAAGCTAGGATCTGGTGGGCAGACAGATCACTTTCTCGCCTAAGCCTGCTACCGACCGATGCGATGAGCCTAGTGATGATCATGGACCACGCCAGTCGGTTTGGTATGGCGGCCCAAGTCACCAATCTTTCGGCACTGCATGAATATGCCCGGTCTTTGATGCGTGAAGCCCGGCCGTCTCAGGACTGGTCTAAGAAAGTCATCAGCAATACCCGCTTCATCACTTTAAGGCCGGGCAAAGTAGACCCTCAAGTGCTCGAAACCCTTCAAAAGGCGCTACTTGATGACTACGCTGTTGAAGCTCAATACCTCAAGCGCGGCGCACGCGAAGCTAAGTCCTATCGTCTTCTACCGCTCGGATTGTCCTATCAAGATTCCAACATTTACCTCTCCTGCGTATTTGCGAATCAAATAGACACCCCGCCAGTGGCCTTGCCACTACATCGGTTCATTTCAGTCACAACAATTCCAGAAACAATAGCAGCCCCTGAAAACTACGATATCAACTCGGTTAGCGCACAGCGTAGCCTGATCAGCCTTGCGTCGGATGAGCCGGTACCGCTACGTCTGCTTTTAAGCCAAGAGATGTTCGAGCGACTAGCGGAAAACCCACTCACAGAAGATCAACAACTGCTCGATGAAAATGGCTGCCGTACGATGGTAGGCAGCACCCACCTAAGCCAAGGTCTAGAGCTTTGGCTTCTCAGCCAAGGTGACAATCTTGAAGTGGTCGAACCGTCTATCCTGCGCGAGAAAATGGCAGCCACCGCACAAAAAATGGCGGCGCTTTATTTGAAATAATTAGAATACGACATAGCGTGTCGCACGTTGCGTAAAGACTCTTCTCTTACCAAATCCAAGGAGTCTTGACGATGAAAACCTACAAAGCCTTCATGCAACGTGTCACGCCTAACGCAGGTCCAGCGGCCAACTTCACCATCACAGTGCAAGCCATCACCTCGGCCATGGCAAAGGTGACGGCTGAAGCCCAATACCCCGGCTATAAATGTCCCAACAGTCCGGTGCAGGTGCGCTGAGAAAACCAGCACACGGGGTCGTGGGCTGGCTCAGTATCATTCCTTAAGCACAAACATCCATTCACCTGGACGTAATCCATCGTTCGCTAGTGTTTGCAACGCGTCGCTGTGCTTATCAAAGGTATCCATCACCTCGGTGACATCTTTTGATTTTCCATCACTTGAGACCAGCCAAAGTCGCCAACCGAGGTCTCTCTGGCGATATTCCAACGCGCGCCGTCTTTCATTGTCAGACACGAAGAACCTGCCGCTCTTCAATTGAGCGACTCGTTTGACCTCGACCTGCAGAAAGCGTCTGTCACGTGGAACCAGCACATCGAATCCGGCGTTACCGACGTAATCGGCGACGTGAAGCAAGCTGCGCATTTGCTCTTCGCGGGTTATCAGTGTCGCGCGCCGCTGACCTTCATCCCCAAGAAATGCCAGAGGCGCCGCCAATGCCTGGTGAAAGCCTTCCGGGTCCTCTTTGAACCAACGCATGGCTTCATCTACGCAATGGTCCAGAACGGCCTCCTCGGCCCGTAGCCCACCTGTGGCCTTGCGCCGGGCATCACGAATGAAATGGTCCTCATCCTGAGGAGCATCGTGGGCAATCATACTGACGCTCGTTGCACTGAACGATTTCAAGCCCAACTTATCAAGAGCTTCGGGCAGCGCACTCAGGACCAACTTCCCGCTCGCAAATGCCAGAGCATCCGCTGAGGGCGCCTGGTCCTGGGGCTCAATATCCAACCGACGATGCAAGATTACCTGGGGATCGAAATCCATCATTTTCAGATGTTCGACCTCATCTGGACGCGCAATTTTGATCTGTTCACTCAATCGCTCCAGCAACCCCTCTGTCCATTGCTCGCGGTGCTTCTCAGCCGCGGCAGCCAGTGCTGACAAGCGATCGGCCATATCCAGCTTTATCGCATTGGCGCCAGCAAAATCCACAATGGGGCAGAGTTTAGTTATCCCGCCCAATGCTGCCGTTACGTCATCCTCCGAAATACTTCTGGCACTCAAAAAAGTCTGAGGCTTGACCACCATGCCCGGAAATGGGTCGTGCTGCAGCGTCCCAATGCTCTCCAACACTTCACGAACGGAAGCGACCCACTGTAATCTCTCCTCGGCAGTCAGCACCAAGGCGTCGACTCGCAATTTGAATTCGGCAACTTCCTGATCGGAAATACCGTATTCACGCCGAAAGCGCTGGACCGCTCCCGACACGCGCCCATCTTCGTCGACCGAACCCGAAGCACTGCTCCAGGCGTGCAGCCCATCCTTGAACAGTGCTCCGAAAGCCCGCTTTTCCGATAACAACTGACTCAGGGGATGTGCGCATTCGATGAGGGGTAGATGGGAACCATCGAACCAGAGTTCGTGCGCCCCCTCCGGAGCGACGTATTCAAAGACATCTCCGACCGAATCTTTGCCCAGACATCCGAGCCTCCCATCAAAGGACCACTCGATCCACACATCGTCGTGGTGCCTGATAATCAGCCTGGCAAAGTTCTCCAATGCCTTGCTGGCATCGAAATCGTTATACGCCGCGCTGGCAGCCGCCATTAGGTCCGGTATGGCTAGGTGCAACCTGCTGCGAAGCATCGAGGCCAGATAGTCATTGCTATCGCCCTGCTTGCTGACTTTTGCGGTAACCGGAGTGAAGTTTTTCAAACCATAGTCAGTGGCCTTCTGTTTGCTCAGTTTTCTGACAACCCATAACTTGATGTCGTTGAACGACAACAACGCTGTAGGGTTTTCGCCGGTGTCGTGCCAGATACCGGCCGCCGCAGAACCCCATGCTAGGCCCTGTTGACGCCCCGCTTCGCCAATGACCCGATAGAGCAAGGGCGGCGTCAGGTTTTCGTGCTTGAAGGACAGATCCACCAGGTTCCGATACAACTCGCATAAGTCGCGGTTCGCCATCGAGTCAAGGGTGCGCGGTTCAATGCCCTCCAAACGTTCAAAAGCGGCGCGCACACGCCCAGCACTATTGGCTTCCAGCGCATTGGCAATCCCCAACTGCATGTACCAGGTCGCGTCACTGGCTCGATCCGCCTCCAGTCGCGGCAAAAGCCTGGTCGTAAAACCGCGACTGGCCAGTTGGCGCCATAAATCCAACGGCGCATACGGACCATGACCTGTCACGCCATCGTGGATCAAGATACTGTCACTGCACTGCAGCCAACGGCATCGCTCAAGGGCCGCCAATAGATGGCGCCCTTCTTCATGCGCCAGGAAGGCGGAAAACAATGGCCAGCAAGCGATGAGATCCGTCATCGTCTCGACTGGCAACTCATCGGGTAGCACGACCGTTTGAGGGTCAGATAAAGGAATAGGCCCGATCCCTAGCAGCAGACAGACATCATCGACCGAGGGCAATGACTCTATGTCACTCACTACCTCGGCTAGCCAGCGTTCATCTAGTTGCGGCCATGGGCCGTTGGTTCGTGCACAAGCTTTCGCTGCGTGCCAACTCCCGTCCAAAACTTTTACCATAAGGCCGGCCAAGCTCTCCCCTGGGTTGACCGAAGTTTCCTTGCCCACAAAGCGCCAGGCCGCGCCGACACCGCGCTCTTTCGCACGGCGCAGCAGAGAGCCGACACCGCCTGTGCCTTCATGGCTGGCCAAGCCTACGGCGGCGCTAATTAGCGCGACATGGTCGTCTTCGCTCTCACCAGGACGTAGGTGCGCGATTATCTCCGGTCTCTCAAACTCAATCAGGCCCTGCTGCGCCAGAGACATATCCAATCCAGGGGTGAACGTCGTGACAAACGTACGTTGGCGCATAATCACTGGCGCCAATTCGTTTTGGGTTTCACGGCCAGAACTACGGTAGTAGATGCGATCGGCATCATGGCCGCGCCGCTGCCCTTGTGCGCCAGGAACCAAAGGTTGCGCCCGGGAGACGGATACCATCGCCGCCAACTCCTCGCTGACAATCGGAATGACCCCGGCACCGCTGGCTTGAATCCGTTCTATCAAGTACAAACGATGCTTTGAAAGCTGACCGCGACCCAGGTTTCGGTAGGCGTAATCAGCCCAGGCTTCGAGCGCTTCGAACAGCTGCCGATAACGCCCGACGGGCCATGTCCGTTGCGATGGGAAGCTCAAGCGAACCATCGCTTCAAACACCTCGCCATTTCCTTTCCAGAACAGCGAAGACACTTCACGTTTCAAGTGCGGGCAAGTACAAGCATGCGGATTGGCATACTCCCAGAATGTTTCGGCCAGACAGACCTGTGGCATTTGCCAGAGCTCGACAATGCACTCAGCGGCCAGTCGAACCAATGTGGCATTCCACCCAGCCGGATCAGTCGCTGGTAGCGAGCCATCCAGCTTTCGCAGCGTCAGGTGACGGCGAGAATTGCTAAGGTAAAAGTCACCATGAATCTGAACACCAAAACCAGCAGGCTGCTCGGTGGGCAGGTAGGACCAATATCTAGAGTGGTTAGGGTCATTGGGCGCCAGCACCCGTAAATCTGCGACGTCCAGATCCAACCCAGTGCTCACGCGCACCTCGTCGGGAAACGCCATCTGCCGCTGAGCCATTGCCAGGTAGTCTTTATCCCCAATGACGTGGGTGATGTCCTGCCCCGCGACACTCAGAGTAATCCGCAAGCCAGGTACTGCCCGTAGCTGCAGAAAGGCGAGCGGTCCACGACGCAACTCCGCGATGGACTCCTCGATGCTGGCGATGACCTCAGGCTTGCTGATGCCCTGCAACCGGATCAGCGTGACATGCTCCAAATGGAACTGCGGCTCGGCGGACAGCATCAACGGCACGTAAAAACTGGCCGCATCCTGGTTAATCCAGCCATCCACGGCAGCATCGAACCGAGCGGGATGTTGCAAATACATACCCCACCAGCTGCCGTTTTCAGCGCGGCTCCATACCTCGACCTGACTGCCAGCACCAAACACTGAGCGAAAACCGACGCCTTTATTCCCGATGCTTTGCGCGGCCGACTTGCTGCTTGAGTGCATACTCAGCAATGCCTGAAAGTCGGAACGCCGCCCCTCCAGACCTTGTGTCGTAACCGCCCGGCCATCGTTGGCAACCTCCAGTACCCGTTGTTCCTGATCCCAACGAATCAGAATGTTCCCAGTCGCGCGATCAAGGGCGTTCTGCAATAGCTCGTAGACGACCCGCCCCGAATAGTCCTGCACGACCGCTTTTTCCGACCCCAGATCCCGGAGCCGAGAACTCTCCGGGAGCTGCCGATGTTCTTCAAGGTGCGTCTGTAGCATTGCTTGCACTTGAGCGGGATCACGAGGTAGTCCCAACGTGGTCGTCATCACTGGATCCCTTTGGCCAACTCAGCCTTCAAGTGCAGCGCCAGCCCACTCAGGCGTTGCACGTTCCTGCTAACCGCCTCTTCAAATACGCCTGCACTGGCCTCGACCAGGCTGAACCATTTTTTAGCGCGAGTGATACCGGTGTATAGCAACTCCTTCGTCAGCACAGGGTTAAGCGCATCAGGCAACACCAAGGCGGTGTGGTTGAACTCCGAGCCCTGGGATTTGTGTACCGTCATGGCGTAGACCGTCTCGACTTCAACCAGGCGGCTAGGTAATACGAAGCGCACTCCGCCAGTGCCATCATTGCGCGGGAACGCGACTCGCAGATGAGTACTGCCGGGGTCACTGGCGTCTGGTGTTGGCAGGCTGAGCGCGATACCAATGTCGCCGTTCATCAATCCCAGGCTGTAGTCGTTGCGGGTGACCAGCACCGGTCGACCTTCATACCAACCATGGTCGTTGGTGATCAGGCCTTGACGCTTGAGCTCGCCTGCAACCCGCTGATTCAATCCTTCGACGCCCCATGGGCCACGGCGTAGCGCGCAGAGCAGACGGAATTCGTCGAACGCGACGAGAATCTTGCCGGCCCAGAGTTCCCACACGTCACTGTCCCAAGCGGTCCCGGGTACAGGCCGCTGGCTGCGAAGCTGTTCTAGATAGTGGCGATAGCCCGGTGGCGCTTTATCCCCGCCAGGATGACCTTCGACGATCAGTCGCGTTAACGAACTGTCCTGCTCGCCACGCAGTTTGAGGTTGAAGAGTTGCTCGGGCGGTTGCTCGAGCAGCTTTCGGGCTTCGCCCGCATTCTTTTCGTTGACCAGTCGCGCCAGGCGGCCGATACCTTGGTTGGCATCGAAGCGCCGCGAATAGCGCAGCATGACGGTTTGCTGAGCAAGCGGATCGCCTGGCGCCTCCTCAGCTTTCAATCCTGGGGCATCAACTGTCTCGCCGGTGTTGGTGCTGAGCCAGGTGCCGGTTTCAGCGGTATAACGACCGGCTTCAGCATCTCTGCAAAGATCGCCGAGGACAGCGCCAGCATCCACTGAGGCCAGTTGGTCTTTGTCACCGAGCATAATGAGCCGCGCTTGCAGCGGTAGCGCGTCGAGCAGGCACGCCATCATTTCCAGGTCGATCATCGAGGCTTCATCGACCACCAGCACGTCCAGCGCCAGGAGATTGTCCTGGTGATGAATGAAGTTACGCGAGTCGGGCCGGCTGCCCAGCAGGCGATGCAACGTAGACACTTCGATGGGAATCGCCTGACGCACGTCATCGGTCACCTGCAGCTCGATAACGGCCTTGCCGATCGACTCTGACAAACGCGCAGCAGCCTTGCCTGTAGGCGCGGCCAGTCGGATACGCAAGGGCTTGCCTGCATGAACAGCCGGGGTTTGTAGCAGCCCCAAAAGACGTACCACCGAAGTGGTCTTGCCGGTACCGGGACCGCCAGTGATCACACTGAAATTACCGCGGGCGGCCAGAGCACAGGCCAGTTTTTGCCAGTCAGTAAAACGCTTGCCGTTGATCTCGAAGGGCTGTGGAAACAACTCGTCGAGCCGTTTGGACAAGTTGTCAGGGGTGATTGGCGCCTGAGTTAAACGAAGGCAAAGAGCTTTGGCGATATGTTGTTCGTAGTTCCAATAGCGGCGCAGGTACAGACGCTGACCGGCCAGCACCAGAGGCCGCTCGGGAAAACGCAACGAAGTATCGCGATCTTCCACCAACGTGCTGCCCGCCACGGCAGCACGCCAATGGGTGGCATCAATGCCGCTCAGCCACTGCGAGGGTAATTGGCCGCCCTCCTCACCCTCCGGCGGCAGCGACAGAACGAAATCCGGCGCTTGCAGTGTGGCTACCAAATCGAGGCAGGAGTGTCCCCGTCCCAGCTGATGGCTGGTCATGGCGACGGCCAGCAAAACACTGGGTTGAGCCTGTGGATCCTGCTCCAGCACGAAGGCCGCGAATGAGCGGTCCAGGGCTCGCAGCCAGCCGCGGCCGACCCATGATTCCAATTGTCGCAGCAGATCACTGCTACTGGCCTGCACCACACTAATGGCAGGTGCGTCAGTACCGCGCTGGCTGTCGCTGAGTTGTTTGAGGGTCACGCTCATACTGCCACCTCCGTGTGCTGGCCCATGAAAAGTTGGTCCATCTGCTCGATCAGTTCGCGCGGCGGCCGCTCGAAGTGCACGCCCTGAGTTGCGGACTGATGCCCGCGGACGAACAGGTACACCGCGCCGCCCATATGTCGGTCGTAGTCATAGCCACGCAAACGAAGTTTGAGTTGGCGGTGCAGCGCCAGCAGATAGAGACATGACTGCAAGTCGTAACGTTTGCCAAGCATGGTCTCGACCATTGAGTCGGGGTTGTAGCTTTCATCGCTGCGGCCCAACCAGTTGGATTTGTAGTCAGCTACGTAGTAGCGACCCTGATGTTCGAAAGTCAGGTCGATAAAGCCTTTGAACATACCGTTCAGTTGCCCCGGCGCCAGTACAGGTCGCGGCTGACCATTCAATGTGTACTCGCACACCAACTTGTCGAGTTGCCGGACATTGACCAACTGGCTGGAAAACCAGAACTCCATCTCCACCTGATAGGTGCTCAATTCCGCGAGGCTAACGGTATTGCCGTCAAAGCGCAGTGGTGTCTGCAAGTAGGAAGTAAGCCACCCTGAAAGCGGCTCGATCCAGATTTCCCAGTCGCGCAAATTGCAGCGGCGAGCGACGGTGCTTTGGATCGTTTCGGGTTTGTTCAAGACCTTGGCGAAGCCTTCCTTGCCGGCCCATTCAAACAGCCCATGAAGGAATGTGCCGGGGCCGGCGCCACGAGGAAAGCCGTGAATACCAGGGCCCGCCGGTAAGACATCGACTGAATCGTTGATGGCCTGCCCCTCTTCCTTGAGATTAGCTTCGATTGCTGTGGCGGGTTCTAGCCACGGTCCCGATTCCGCGCCCATCAACTGGTTGCCATCTGCAATGGACAAGGCCGAGTAACTAGCGATCCACCAGTTTGAGGCCGGTTTGTGGAGAGGCCGCAGCGCTGGGCCAAGATCTGGTTTTTGCGGCGGTTGGTAGCACGCCATAGTCACTTCGGGTGAGCCTTCGCAGACGATGTGTTCGCAAGTGCCTTTGAGGGCTTGTAACAGTGAATCCAATTGCGCGGCGGTGATTTCATCTCCACCGGACAGCAGATAGCCGAGCCCTCCCTTGGATAGATCAGTCTTCTTACCATTTGACCGCCCCAAAGGGGCGATCCCCAGCCAGGTGGCATATCGGGCCCGAGTCAATGCGACGTAAAGCAAGCGCATTTCTTCACTCAGACGCTCGTCGTTCGCCTTTTCATAGGCCTCCTCGGCCACATCGGATTTACCCAGGTCGATGCACAGCTCGCCGTCATCCTCAGCGTGAAACATCGGCGGCGACTTGCTGCGACCACTGAGTTCCGTCGCACTGCAGATGAAGGGCAGCAACACCAGTGGGTACTCCAGGCCTTTGGACTTGTGCACAGTGACGACCTTGATAAGATCAGCATCGCTTTCAAGGCGCAGGATCTCTTCTTCATTGGACGCTTGCAGTTGCTCGGCCAAATGACGGATAAGTGCGTTCTCACCGTCCAACTCAGTGGCGCTGCGTTGTAGCCATTCAGCCAAGTGCAGCAAGTTAGTCAGGCTGCGCTCACCACCGGTTTCCCGCAGCAGACGTGCTGGAACCTTGAAGTCCGCCAACAGCCTGCGAAGCATCGGCAGCACACCTTGTTGTTTCCAAAGCTGGCGATACTCACGAAAACTCTGTACTTGCTCTTCCCAGTGCAGCTCGTTGTGATTGAGCCGCTCCAGGGCTTGCCAATCCAGGCCTATGCTGCGCGTCGCCAACGCGGCACGCAGCAAGCGATCAACCGAAGGTTCCGCGCAAGCACGTAAAACGTAGAGCAGGTCGCGCGCTTCCTCGCTGTCGAACACCGAGTCGCGATCAGATAGATATACGCTGGCCAAATTACGCTGGGCCAGCGACTTGCGGATGACTTCGGCTTCGGTTCGGTTGCGCACCAGGATGGCAATATCGGCAGGGCGCAATGACGTGAAACGACCATCGTGCTGACGCAATCCTGCCTGCTGCGGACCGCTCGGCTCAAGCCAGGCTTGAATTGCCGAGGCAGCGGCGTCGGCCATCCCGCGGCGATAGGTGTCGGCATTGACCATATCGCCCTCACCCGCCAGGCTCCACAGCGTCAATGCCGTTTGCCGTTGTCCGCCGACTTCCAGATAGTCTTCTCGACCTTTGGCATCTACGCGATGAAACGGCACAGGATTCGATAGGCCCTTTTTTGCGAAGCGAAAAGCTGCGCGCTCATGCCCCTCAGCAAACTCGAAGCAACGGTTGGTTGCCGTAACCATCGCCTCGGTGGAACGGTAGTTGGTACCCAGAGTGTAATGACGTCCGGAGGTCGCTTCGCGAGCGCGCAGATAGGTGTAGATGTCCGCACCACGAAACGCATAAATCGCCTGTTTCGGATCACCGATCATAAACAATCCACTGTCTTCAGCACTTTCAGAGATGCGGTAGACGGTCTCAAAAATCCGGTACTGAACTGGGTCGGTATCTTGGAATTCGTCGATCAGTGCAATCGGGTACTGCTCGCGAATGATCGTCGCTAGACGCTCACCCGAAGGGCCCTGAAGAGCCGCGTCAAGCCTGTTGAGAAGGTCATCGAATCCTATTTCGGCACGGCGTAGTTTTTCGGTATCGAAGCGCTCGCTGATTTCAGCCAACGCGTGCAGCAGCAATTGGGCACGGATGTTCTGCTTGGCCGCCTGGTGGTCGATCAGAGCGTCGATTGCCTGAAACGCTTCATGCTGAGAAGGTTGTGCTCCGCCTGTCAGTACGAAGCGGGTCTGGCCGAACTTGCTCAGATTTTTCGGTGCCTCCTGCCCCAAGCTCCAGTGCTCGAGAGCCGCCAGCCAGCCATTGAACACTGGATCTTCTTTGACCTTACGGTAACTGTTCCCATTGAACTTACCTCGCATACCCTGCAACAGCGTTTCGATCGCCTGCCGATCCTTGCGCCAGGCACTGCGAGCCGCATGCTCCAGGGTACTGGCGCTAGCATTCCAGTCGGCAGGGGCCTTGAGAAGAACTCGCAAGGCTCCCGGAGCTGGTAGATCTTTACCACCATGCATAAAGTTCGCATCGCGCCGCGCCAGCAAGGATGACAGCGCCTCACCCAGCGTCTTCGGCCCTTTGAAATACTCCGCGATGACCTTCGCCTCGCTGATCGATAAGCCGTAGTAATGTCGCCGCCAATAGTCCCTCACTACCTCGGCCAACAATTCGCTCTGATTGGTTTCCAGGGTCTGGGTGAATAGGCTTCCGCTGTCGAACGCATGCTCACGCAACATCCGATAACACCAGCCATGGATGGTCGAAACAGCAGCTTCGTCCATCCACTCACCGGCGAGTTGCAAGCGACGAGCGCACTCCGGCCATTGATCCGCCGGATAGTCAGCCCGCAATAGTTCAAGCAATGAGTCGTGCTTTTTCAGCGGTTCGCCGAAGCAGTGCGCCGCCTCGCTGAGGCGCAACCGAATACGATCGCGCAGCTCTTGCGTAGCGGCATCAGTGAAGGTCACCACCAGAATTTCCGGCGGATTGAGCGGGCGCTGGAATGCGCTCTCGCCACCGTGCCCCAGCACCAGGCGCACATATAACAAAGCGATGGTGAACGTCTTGCCGGTACCGGCACTGGCTTCAATCAGTCGGCTACCATGCAGAGGGAAGGTCAGGGCTTCAAGGTTTAACGGGGTCATTGGTCGCTCCCTGCGTTAGAAGATGGAAGGTGTCTGAACAGCGGGCCATAGAGCCGCTCGGCAAAAACAGTGAATCGCCCGTCGGCGCACAGTGCATCGAAGTCCGAATAAGCACGACGCAAGGCAGCGGAACTCTCCACCTCACCAGTGCTCATATAGCCGCCCTCGAAGGCTCCGCGAGCCTCTTCCAAGGCTTTAGCCTCGTCACCGTTCGCTTTGGTTAACCAGGCGAAAGCGGTCTTGCAACCTACCGGCAAGGGTTGGCACATACCTTCGCCCCACAGTTGCAGTAAGGTCTGCAAATGCTCTTGAGCTGTGGACTTTTCCAGCGCGGGGAAAACAACATCACCGTTGAGACTGACCAGAATCGTGGTGCAAGGCTCAGCGCCCAGCTGCAAAGCCAAGTGCCGTACCCACGGTCGAACAAGGTTGTGCCATCGATAACTGTCATCAGTGCACAGCTTTTTGCTATCCAGTTGCACATACGCCAGCTGTCCTTGAGCGTTTCGGCGCATGCCACCCAGCCAGTCGGTAAACCCCGGAGATGTGTCCGTCGGCTCGCACTTCATCTCGACTTGCCCAGGCTCTAACTGACTCCACTCCTGGAGCCTAGCGTGGTAACGAGCGAGCAGGTCTGGAAGCGGGTCGGACAGTTTGGCCGCGCTCAGCGATCCGAATCCTGCCAGAGGTAACTTACCCTCCCGCTGCAGGCGTTGAACGTGATGATCCAGTTCAGTGATCGTCTGCTCAGGCTGGTACTTTTCTTCCACCCAACGCTTAAGCGCCTGGCTCAATGCATCCTGATGCTGCCAGTTTTCCAGCGCATCGAGCTCGAACGGTTCTTCGTCACGGCTCGTCAGTTCATCACTATCGAAGTGCACTTTAAGGCGCTGCTGGAAGAAGGCCGCTACCGGATCACGCAGGAAACCTGACAACTGTCGCAGGCTCAGCGCAATGTCCTGCTGCAACGGTGTCAGCTCGATCGTCGCCTGAGCGTCATCAGCGACGGCATGAACCTCGCGCCACTCGTGAGAATAGGTAAATAGGCCGTCAGGGCCAGGCAAGTGGGCGAAGTAAGAAGGGCTGAACGGCTGCAGCGGGTGGTCCAGCGTTAAGGCTTTGTTCAACGCTCGCGAATCATCCGGGTTGCCGTTCAACCTCCAGCCAGCAGACAGATGATCACGCAACTGCCCGATCAGCACCGATGGCACCCGCTCGCTGTTATCGCGAATATTGCGCCCCACCCAGCTGACGTACAGCTGCTCTCTGGCCGACAACACCGCCTCTAGCAACAGGTAGCGATCATCCTCCCGTCGTGAGCGGTCGCCGGGACGATAATCGTGACGCATCAAGTCGAAGTCGACATGCGACTGTTGGCGGGGGTAATCACCGTCGTTCATACCCAACAGGCAGACCACCTTGAAGGGGATCGCCCGCATCGGCATCAACGTGCAAAAATTCACGGCACCTGCCAGAAAGCGCTGGGACAGGCCGCCTTGATCCATGCCCACCAACCAGGTTTCGTGGACGACACTCAGCGGCACTGGCTCATCGAACTGAGCCTGATCACAGGTTTTCAACCAGTCCTCGAGCAACCTCAACAACTGATTGACGAGCAATTCGTCCGCCTCATCCACAGGCAGAAAGAAAACCTTGAGTAGCGATTGCAGCCGCTCGACCCAGAGCTTGGGCGGGGCGGGCTGTTGCAGGTCGATCCGGGCAATTTCCAGATGATCGAGCAGTGTCAGCAGCGGCCCTGCCAGTGCGGCCTCCAGACCGGAGACCTCGTCATAGGGTTCGATCCCATCGAGAGCAGGACCTTTGCCAGCCGCATAGCCTAGCAGCATGCGCCGCAGGCCGAAACGCCAGGTGTTCTGTTCAAGCCCAGCGGGCATGTCCAGACTTTCGCGCTGAGCGCCGTCCAATCCCCAGCGGATGCCGGAGCCTTCAATCCAGCGATGCAGAATCGGCAGATCGGCCTCGGCCACCCCGAAACGAGCCCGAAGCGCCGGGACATCCAGCAAATCGAGAATATCGCTGACGGCAAAACGACTTTGCGGCAGCTTGAGCAGATGCTCCAAGGCAATCAGCAGCGGCTCGCGACCGCGCTGTCCCTGGTCGGCCAACGTGAACGGAATATAGCGTGGATCCTGGTACGGCACCTGACCAAACACCGCTTCGATATGCGGCGCATAGGCATTGATGTCCGGCACCATAATAATCACGTCACGCGGGCTGAGCTCTGGGTTGGCACTGAAGCGCGCGAGGAGCTGATCATGGAGAATTTCTACTTCACGCTGAGCGCTGTGGGCGACATGGAAACGGATGGAGCGATCGCTTTCGGGCAGCACCGGTGCCCAGTTTTCTCGGGATTCACCGAGGGGACGAAGCTCGAGAATATCGTCTTGCAGCTGCGCTAGCAGAGTGGGCGCGTCCTCTTCACTGAACAGATCGATTCGCCCACCGTTAACGTCATCAAACAGATGCCTGTAGCTGGACGGGTCATCGTAACTGTCGAGCAGGTTGATGTAGTCACGCCCCTGCTTGCCCCAAGCCGCCAATAATGGCTGGCTCTGCTGATGAAGCGGATCGGTACCCGAGACAGAGCCGGAGACCTTGTGCTGCTGACGCTTGTACTGGTGAACCAACAAATCCTTGTCCGGAACGATATCGATCCAGTGATGACGACAAGGATTGTGGACGCAAAGCAATACCTGGCTGAAGCGCGAGAGCATCGCCAAGGCTTCAAGGACCTGTGCGGGCATCGAAGAAATACCGAATACCACTACCCTACGCGGTAAACCCACTGGGGCTTGCCCAACGACCTGCAAACGGGAAATAAAGCGTTTGTGCACTCCCGCGCGGCTTTGTTCGAGAGCCCCCTCGCCCACGTCAGCCAGTAACTCCCGCCATAATTCGGCCTGCCAGAGGTTGTCGGCATTCAGAGGGCGGGGCGCACCATTGATCTGCCGGAGCTGATCACGACCGGCCGCCCAGTCCTCCAACCAGTCGGCGCGGTAGACCTGATATTGATCGAACAGATCGGCCAGACGCTCCGCCAGTTGATGACGCTTGCGCAGGTCATCGTCCTGCTCCAGGAAACGCTGCAGGCTTTGGAAGTTTGGCTTGGCTAGCAGATGAGGCAGCAACCGCATCAGACGCCAATTCAGCGGTGTCTTGTCGAGCGGAGAGTTCTCGGGTGTGGAATCAGCGCCCAGCACTGAACGATAGGCTTGCCACAAAAAGCTTGCCGGCAACTGCACATCCAGCGCAGCGGCAATTCCGCAACCGCCCGCTTGAGTGTCTTCAGCTAAGGCAAGCTTGAGCCATTGCGCAATGCCGTTGCTATGTACCAGCACCACCTCGTTTTCCAGGGGAGCCAGTGGATAACGTTGCATCCAGCTCACCGCTAGGGCACGCAAATCATCAAGTCGGTTACTGTGGATAATCATGAAGCCGGGCTTCAACGCGTCAGCGTCCTGCATGAAATCACTCCTTCAAATGTAGAAATGCCGCGCCAAAGGCGCTGAATGCCAAAATGCCAGTACTGTAAGTCGAATACTTCAGGGATAACAGCGTCGTGATCTGTAACTTCAGAGCCTGTATTTGTCCAAATCCCGCTGTTGGGCGCACCTGGTTGATGCGCCGAAATGACGCGTAGCGATGACCAACGGCAATGGCCTGCCTGAATCGAAATCTTGATGCAGGGCGACCTACAAGAAAGGCCATATGTGCGTATTGGCAGACGATATGTCGCTAAATACGACATGGGAATAGTGGGCGGATGTACAGGTCAAGTTTTGGAGCAGGTAACGATGATAAAACCGGATAAACGTGCGCCAGACTAGGAAAATGGCAACCGTTACGTGCGTTTTATTGACAGTTTACGAGCCAGAAGCCAAATGCCATCATCGAGGTCTATCGAGAGGGCTGCAGGCCCTTTGGCTCATTAAGGAGATACAGGCATATGGACAATTCTTTCTACCCAACGGAAAAACGGTCCAAAAAACCATCCCTGTTTTTAGCCATCGATATGTGGGGGATCGAGGGGGAATATGCCGATGGGAATTGGCACGGCCTAATCCATGAGTTTGCGCATAATTGGAGCGCGGCCCATCCGCAGCAGGACACCGCTACACTCTGGTCGAGCGTTCAACCTTGCGTGTTGTTCAATAATGGGACTTCATGCTACCTGGCTGGTAGTTCGAAACTACCTGATGGTTTTTTCTCGCAACTTGAATCGCATCTGCGTGCCCGGATCGGTAATCACGCGCGTATTGGGGGCGAGATCTTGGTTGATGCAGAGGAATGGAGGGTGTATCTGCACTTCGAGAATGGGCGTGTGTGGGAAAAGTACAATGGCTACGAGTGGCGCGAGCTTGCCATCTAGACCGGGGCGATAAGCCAATGAACCGCCCGCGAGCTGGTCTAGATCAATTCTCTATTGGCCGTGATGAGCTGCAGAAAAATACCTCGCAGCATCCAATTACGGGTAGTTATCAAGCAGAACCAGCGGACCTTTCGTATGAAAACCTTTGACGATAACAACCGTAAAATTCACTCAGTTAATGAGGTAGTCGATAAACTTGGCATTGCCCCACAGGAGCTGGTTGATCTTGCCTCGACGCTGAAATGCATCTTTTTAATAGAGATCCCTGACAATACTGAAGTGCATCTGAAGGGGGACAAACTCACGAAACCGTCGACCTCATTCGCTGAGGCAGCGAGACGCGGTACGCGCACTGATCAAGACACCTCATTAGAAATTAATCCAGAGGTAGAGTTTTTTTGTCTCGAAGCATCTGATTACAGCTCTATTCTCCAGAGAGGAAAACTCCGAAAGAAAGAGTTCACGTCTGTCGCGCTACTCGATAAAAACACGAAAATAACGTACCTGGGCCCAAACCAATATGTAAAGCGTTATGTAGCGGGCAACGACAGCCCCGCGTATCGAGACGGTACTTTTTTCTCATGCCACCGACAAGATGCGACTAAACACCCCCTACTAGAAAAAACAATTACCATCCGATTTGACGACATACTCATCAGCACCGAAGACTTTCAAGCAATTAGAAAAGAGCTGAGCAACAAAGAACCTGCATACGGAAAGTTCAAGATAGAGGAATGGACATCAACGATGCTGGCGCAACTGAACGAAGCGTCCACCCTATTCTTCGCCTCCACCAAGCCAAATTTGACTTCGAATGAAACAATTAAAGAAATCGAGACGTGGTTGAGAGCTCGATGGGGAAGAGAGGATGCAGGAGACATCCTGGTGAAAGAAGCGGCAAAAGCAATACTCCCAAACAAAGTCGACACAGAAATGAAATCAGAAGTAAAGATCAGCGATTACATTTTAGGAATTTGCAACGATTACACCTCAACGACTTTGACCATAATTAATGAGGCGGCCTTCCACAATTGGACGGAGATGAAATCCAAAAATGGAAAATACAAGCAAGACAAAGCCCTAACAAATTTACTCCATGAGAAATACAAACTTAAAGGACGGCTTATTAAAGCAGCTTCAACAATAATTCGCCCCGACGAAAACAAACGGATAAAAATGACTTCTCCATACTGAAATACCTGTCTTACTCTTGATCCGTCAACATGCAACGACCAGCACATAATATTCTTACAAAAACAACCATGTACGTGCCCCCAGGGCAGACACATGGCTTTCCTAAAGACCTGATGTTCGTCAATCAGTTAAACTACGCGGTCTGCCCAGTTTAACACCCTCGAATTTCGGCATATTCCCTCTAAAGAAAGACCTGCCACAACTCGACGAAAACCTCAACCAATAATCAGTCTTCACCAGATACGCCGCAACCTTAGTTTTCAAATTTGAAATGAGAACGGTGTCAAACCAGTTTATCACTCCTATCCCTAGATACCGGTACGACCATTTCTTATTATTGCAATTTAAATATCGTCCGTTCCCTTTCGTTATTTCCCGCCGCCAATGCTCTCCAATCAGCTTGGCTAATACGACATCCTCTCGATAATCCGCTCCGCTATAAAAAACTAACAAATGAAAGTGAAACCCCTTGAGATGCCCGTATTCCAGCTTACAAGCAAACCCCAGCATGCCCTTTATCGGTATACCTTTGTGTAAGTCCCCCTGTAGCTTGGCCCAGTGGGCCCTTACCTGAGTCAGATAACGCTGCAAATTCTTACGATCATTAAACAAACCAGGCTCGTATGCCAGATCCAAACGGATAACCACCATCCTAGAATGCTTTTCAAACAGAGCGTCAATGTACTGTTCAAGACTTTTAGCTCGTTTATTTTTAGCGTTAACAAATGTCTTTATTATTTTTTTGAACTCACTACCAGCAGCTTCTTGCCTAAGGTGATCAACCAAACTGTTCATGACTACCACCTCCTTCAGAACCTCCCGAGATGAAATTTTAGCGGTAGATGAAAGCAGTAACAGACTATCGAACTTTTCAGCACACTCAAACAGTAACGCGACATAAGGATTCAGATCATACAGAGGGAAATAACAATGAAACTCTCCTGAGCCATTTTTTAACGCCAGCAACAACTGTTTACCCAAAGGTGTTGCCTGGAACGCAAGACCACGGCGCGTAAGAACAACAGCAGAGAACAGTTGCTCTCCACTACTCAGCACCTGTACTACAACAGGTTCAATCTGCTTTAGCTTCTCGAATAAGTCTTTCTCCTCTGTCAACACCTCTCCAGATGAGTCTGGAGAGTAATCGTCTAAGTCATCCGAATACATCATCCCAACCTCAGCTACTATCCACTCCAATAAAACTGATACCCGTACAACCCAACACCTCCGTCAGATTAACCAACACGAACAAGCCAACGATAGTTAAACACTGCCAAGCCTAATAACCGCCACCTTCACAGCACCTTACAGCCTTACAACCTTACAACAACTCTAATAATCTTGTATTTGATTCTTTATAGCCCTACACAGTTACACTCTATAATTAAATAATACTCCATAATTGACCAGCTCAAAAAACAAACAATAACGCTAGTGAACACTATAAAATCCTGTCAAACACATCGCTGTATTTAAAATAAGTTAGTACCCAAAAAGCCGGAAAACAACTAAAACTATATTTGATTGAATGACGCCATTTGCGGCATCGGTTGATGGTGTTGGAGCCATGGCGTCACATCTATATACACAGAGCCCTCCATAACACCTAATGAAATGCGTTCGTTATTACGAAGCACTTCCAAAGCACGATCCAAGCGGTCCTGCTTCCGCAGCTTATACAGGCCATGCTGAAGAAGATGGTTTTTACGGACTAAATGGTTCCCCGAGTTCCGGAAACGGTTCAGCCAATTATCCAGCTCACACGCATCCAGCTGCTCTTGCGCAGGAGGCATGAAGAGTTTGAGGAAGTCGTCCGAACACGATTCACAAAAATAAATGGCGGTATTCAGCGTGCTTAATGCGATATTACCTTCGAGCTTTTCGAAGTAATGAAACAAAGCCGCTACTCTGGCGATGTTGTCTGCCAGCTTTGACGCATGATCCCCAGCACCTTCAAATTGACCGCTTGGACGGATGGCCATCTCAATGGCATTTACAATTTCATGCCAGCGGTCAGAAGCTTCGGCGCTGAATTCTATTACCTGTTTTTTTTGTGTGGGCTCTTCCAGCAAAACGACATTCTGCTGAAGTAGCTCAGTTAGACGCTCGACGAAAAGGTCGCGATGCTCCCATGACGCCGTTGCATTGAGGGGCACGCGGAAGCCCTGAGTCGACAGGGGATGACAAACCAAGAAACGTGCCCACAATCCCGCACCACGGGACGTTTCGCCTCGACGTTTCATGTAATCGCTGACAGCACTCTCTTGCGCCATGACCGACACGGTTAGGCGAGCCTCGTTCAGTACAAAGCTCTTGGCAGTCTTACGGTCTACGGTGATGGAGTCACCGCTCCAGATGGCATTCATCTTTGACAAATCGTTCAGGACCCGACCACCTAAAATCCCACCGCCTTCGCTGGATGTCAGCCCAGCCGTTGGCAGGTTTTCGTGCAGCCCTAGAAACAGAGCCTCAGAAGTGGAGTCTTCATAAAGGAGCTTAAATTCCTTAGGCTCGACAGGCTGGTTCTTTTGGTGCGCCAATAACTGCTGCTCTTCGTCTTGGGTCGGCTGTCCTTGGTCTGCCTTTTTGTTGATGCCTTTCAGCATCGCCTTACGTCGAGTCACCCAGATATCGTACTTAACTTGCCACTGCTGCACTTGGCTTTGGTAAATAAGGCTGTGTTGCTGCTGGAAAGCGCGAACCGGCCTGAGAAAAACATTTTCCACCGTGGATTTGCGCTCCCCCGAGTTGGCGATAGCCAGTAACATCAATGAGGTTGGCACTACCTGTCCATTCGGTTTACAGACATCCACCAGCCCCTGCGACACGAGAGCAATCGCTGTTAGCGCACTCGTAAAAATGAGCGGACGAGGAGCCATTATATTGTTTTGAGCTTCGTCAACTGCCCCTCGCAGTAAGGGCAAGTCCATATTAAGCCAGAGCAGCTGAGACGATATACTCATAGCCGGTTTATAGTTGAAGTGCATGTCAATGTTCATCATGGTGCACTATGCGGCCGAGACATTGCGCTTGCCGACCTTGCGGTCAACTTTTGCAAATAAATCAGGGCTATTGGAGCGAGACGAATTCACACATTGTTCAAGCCATGCGTTTACTTCTGCATCCACCCAGCGCACAGCCCCATTACCAAGAGGGACCTGCGTGGGAAAGTTTGGATCATATTGTGTCGATTTCGAATCAAGTTTCCCATAAATGGTGGAACGAGATAATCCCGTACGCTCAATGACTTGTTTCAAGCGAAGCATAACCAGCACCGGGGTGTTTTGACTGAGCATCTGTTTGGACTCCTTAGGATTAACTGGAGCCCATCCTAGGTAACGAATTTCTAAAACTGAATTCCGTTAGCGTAACGATTGCTAACGTTAGGGACTGGCGACGCTCACACTTGGCGCAGGTCCCGTTACGGCGGAGCTTTCTGGAGTATTTAGGTGTCGAGGGAGCTGAGCGTGACAGGGTGGCGTAACGCCCCATCTGGCAGGATCGAAGCTGGAGGACAGAGCAGAAACAGTGACGGGGGATCGTCACGCAACTGCTATTTCTGCTACGAGTAGCAGAAATAGCAGTAAGTTCAGACCGCCCCTTCCTGAAATATTCTCCCTCCGTCACCGTAACGCCTCACCTTCAGGACCAGAAGTACTCTCCAACTTTATGCCTGAATGAGTTCAAAGCGCAGAGCATTGTGCTTGTGTTACATGGTCACAATTTAAAACCCAATACTTGCTAAAACGTTGATGGCGTAACACTTCGATACAGCCCCGCAGCCTCGATATAAAGCATGGTTCAAGCATTGCAACTAAAAAAGCCCACTGAAAATATTTTCAGACCTATATCACCTAAATGAACGCTCAACCATGAGCGAATCATTAATCGTTTGCGCGTGAAATAAAAAAGGAACTTCTGTATGTCCAACTTATGCCCTAACTGCAACTCCGACCGAGTGGTCACAAAAAATATTGGAAGAAAAACGGGGGGAGTCATCGGATCTGTGAGTGGCGCGGCTAGTGGAGCCGCTGGAGCCTTATCAGGCGCAGAAGTAGGCGCGACCCTTGGTATCGCCGGTGGGCCCGTTGGCATCGCTATCGGAAGCATTGCTGGAGCTATTTTCGGCGGACTGTTTGGCGGAGCCGCAGGCGGCATTGCTGGGGCAGCGATTGGCGAACAAGTTGATGAAAAGATCTTGGATAACTACCAGTGCTTGCACTGCGGTTACACGTTCAGTACCAAAAACTAAGTAACAAATGCCAGGCGCTGTTCTGCTCCAGAACGGCTCCACCATCCATTATTAAGCAGGAATCACCATGGCCCACTTCATTGAGCAAATGGCTTACGTTGGCGCTACTCCCTGGCATGGCCTGGGCAGTCAGCTCTCCCCCAATCAACCGCTGGAAATCTGGCAGAGCGAAGCCGGTATGAACTGGCAGATTCAGGAAAGCCCGGTTCACTTCAAAGCCGATAATGTCGGCGACCTCGGCACCATTCACTCGTTTGCAGAACAGAAGGTGCTCTTTCGCTCCGATACCAAAGCTCCACTGTCGGTGGTCTCGCAGCGCTACCAGGTTGTCCAACCCCGTGAAGTCCTGGAGTTTTACCGGGACCTGACCGAGCGTTCGGGTTATGAGCTGGAAACCGCTGGAGTACTGAAGGGAGGTCGTAAACTCTGGGCACTAGCCAGGACCGGACAGTCAACCGCTCTTAAAGGTAATGACGTGGTCAACGGTTACTTGCTGCTGGCCACATCTTGTGACGGCACGCTTGCCACTACGGCAACACCGACCACTATTCGTGTGGTCTGCAACAACACGCTGACGATTGCTATCAATGGTACCAGCCAGGCGATCAAGGTGCCGCACAGCACTCGTTTCAATCCGCGAGCTGTTAAGCAGCAGTTGGGCATCACCGTTTCGCAGTGGGACGACTTTATGTACCGCATGCGCACACTCGCCGCACGCCCCGTAAAAGCCCAGGAAGCCAAGGACTACCTGCGGAGAGTGCTGTGTGACGTACAGTCGGGCACCCCAGAGCTGACTGGGCTCTCAAATGAACGGGCCTTAACCAAGGTACTGAGCCTGTACGAGGGGCAAGGACGGGGGGCGGAACTGGAGGCGGCTAAGGGCACGGCCTGGGGCTTACTCAACTCGGTCACCGAGTATGTCGATCACGAGCGTCGCGCACGGAGCAACGAGTACCGCATGGACACGGCGTGGTTCGGTCAAGGAGCTGTCATCAAACAACGAGCGCTCAACACTGCCCTTCAACTGGTAGCCTGAAGAGTCGGTCCCTTTAAAGAGTTTCGCCGCATCGGTTGGCAATGTTTTCAAGCGGTAGTGTGTTGCCCTCAACACATCCGATCATGAGCACCCATGAGAGGAGGCTCAAGCCTCTTCTCAACTCAACGAAATAGTCAGTGTTTAACCTTTTCTCCTCACAGAGGCTTAATCGCAATTCTACAGCCTCATCCAGAGCGCGGCGTCTTACGTCTGGTATAATTCTGCCGAACTCACAGACAAGATCCCTATGAAACTCCTTAACACCTACGAAGATCGCGATGACGCCGAAGATGCATCGCAAAAACTCATCGGCGAGAAACGACTAGCCAGCGAACGCGATGCCACTGTGGTTATTTACAATCTGTTTGGCATTCCGAACTGGGGCAACTTCCACCGTCTAGGCATGTACAACCTCACTGAGCTCAAGCTCTTACTTGAGAGTCGGGCAGATTGGCAGTTAGCTGATCAAGCTCGTTATGTTGAAATTATCACAACACTGAAAACCGTATCCAAAAACTACGGCATTGAGGTTCCAGCACACTGGCTGTGAAGCAAGTCCCAATTCGACTTAACTAGTGACTTGCTCCGAGCAACGAGCAGCCAAACTTAAACCATGTCCTCCAAAAACTCAGAAGGAATGCCACCACTGGTCACTAACAATCTGTCACGGGCTCTCGTACAAGCTACATAAAGAAGCTGCCGTTCTGTTTCGTAAACCTCCTTCAGATCGGCGTCGTCAGTGACGTTTTCAATACGTTCCTGCGATGGGATGACCTCATCATCACAAACCATTACAGCAACAGATCGAAACTCTAAGCCTTTGGCCAGGTGCATAGTTCCGATAGAGACATAGCCATTCGCTGTTTCAACATGCTCATCAAGTAGCTTATAAGCTAATCCTGCTGCCTCAACTGCGTTTATCGCGACATCAATCTCCGCCCGAGACCGCACGAAAACACCCATTTCATGAGGCTTTACACCTTCACTCAAAAGACTTCTTAACCATTGCGCTACATAGGCACACTCATCAATTTCAGAGCTGAAGCTATGAATTTGTGGCTTAGGTCCATTAAAGACCGATACCGTGCCACCACGGCACTCAGTATTACCATCCACATCGGAGACTTCCGGGCCTAGCAGCTTGTCTGCTTGCATGCGAATTTGATGCGACGTTCGATAGTTAACCTGAAGCGTACGAGAGCGGCCGCGAACATCAACGCCCAGGGACTTCCATGAAAATGCTTGCTGAAAAATGCGCTGTCCAAGATCACCAGCAAAAAACAGCGCATTAGGTCGATTACCGCCCAGCGCGGCAAGAAAGCGCAACTGCGGTACATTAATATCCTGCGCTTCGTCCACCACGACAAACTCGAATGCCGGATTTTTACTTTTTTGCGCGTGTCCCGACAGTTGCGCAAACATTTCAGCCGAGGTTATTAGCTGTTGCTTTCCGAGAGCATTTAGCACCCACTCAAATATATTCCACAATAACTGCCGCTGTATCTCAGGCAGGCGCGTCTTACGGCCAAGCCGCTTAACATCGCGATAAGCCTCCCAGCTTTTTAGTTGCCAAACATCAACAACTTGCTCCCACTCCGCTAACAAGAAAGACAAACTGAATTTGTGCTCGGCTACCAAGCTGGACGCCTCAGTAATCAGTTTCAAAAGCTGGGTTTTCTTGACCAAGTTAGCCTTGCCAAAATTTCGCTCAAATAACCTTTGGCCAATCGAGTTCATTGCATGAACTTCCAAGCGCTCAGCCAAGCGTGGGTCGCTGCTACACAAACGCCGCAACTTTGAGTGAAGGGCATTCGCCAGCGTGTCTGAAAAAGTGGTTAGCAATACCCGCGCATCAGGGTTGTGGCGTGCAAGAAATACCGCGCGATGTAGCGCCACAATAGTTTTCCCGGTGCCAGCAGAACCCGACACACGTACCGGGCCACTGTAATCGCGCTCAACCATTTGCTGCTGAGCGGGATGCAAGAATACTGTCCATTTCTCCCAGGGATAATCCAGTGCTTGTGTCAACGCGTCGACGTCCGCCATTACCCGGAAGCGGCGCAGTGCATCAGGGTGAGCGAATGGATCATCACCCACAACAGGTCGTGAAATAACCGGAACACCGCCGGTCGCCAACTCCAAAAGAGCCTCAGCTGCCTCGGCGGGTAGGTGATCGGCCAACTGTAACAGGGTATCTTCATCCGCCTGTTTTACGTCCGCCAGCCACTCTGTTGGCACGCCATAGCTCAGCAGTTGATCCTCAGAAATACCGTTGAATAGCAGCGGCTTAATCAGCTCCTGCTGGACATATTCAACAAACCTAGGAACTACTACCTCCTCTACCCTCTCGCGAATTTCCACCAGCTGCGCCGCACCCGTTTTAGGGTGGGTCTCTAGCTTGCGCCTTTCCGCCCACTGATAGGCTTTGTCGTGGTGATCGACATAGCACAGCAGTAGGCTGGATTCAGTTTTATGCACGATCAGACGAATATCGGCGTTTACCCGTAGCGACCAGAAGTTTTTATCTTTCGACTTTTCCAGTTTATGAAAGCTCATGCCGGTACTGGCAGGATTAATCTGCAAATCGAAAGCCGTGGTTTTCACGGCTTTCTGCTCGTCACCCGTAAGGCGAGCAAGGCTGTCAGTGAACGTGTCTGCGATGCGAAAATTCATGAATATGCCTTTACAAGTTTATAAGTCGCCACATCGTATTGCGTGCCACTGCAAACCATTAACTCACCCGATACACCTTCATAACTTCATCGCCCAAATGGTTGATGACCTTCACCGCTATTCGACCATTTTTAGGCTTATCAAACGACCTTGAGGTATCGCTGTGCAGTGACTCCCAAGCCTCTTGATTGATCTCAGCTTTCAGCGTGGTTTTCAGGGCCTTGTACGGATCGTTCGCGCCGAGGAAGTAGGCGTGACGAACGAAGAAACTCTCTTCGTTGTAGTCAGTATCGATAAACCAACAAGCAATGCCATCGGCACCGTCGGAACGGACTTCGCCAGTATTAGGATGAAATACGTCCACACCATTAACTTTCACTTTGACTTTACCGTCATCGGTAGAAATGATGTCGATATCAGGTTCACCGAAGATCACAAAAAGATTGCCTTTGCCGGTGTTCTTGAGGTCTTCCGCCATATGCAGGTCAGCGTTCATGCGCGCCTTTAGCACTGGAATGCGACCTAGCTTACCGAACTCGGTGGATTGGGCATCGTAATTGAAGGCGCAAGTAATTAGCACATCAAAATCAGAATCCCCGGCTTCACGCGCAGCGGATACAAGATCAGGGCGCGATACGGTTCCAAACTCGGGCCCGATGAAAATGGCGGCACGACGCTCGGCATCACCTTCCATATAGCGCCCTTCGGCACAAACCAAATCACCCGGCCATGGCGTAAGTGAGGTGAAGTTAATTTTGTTTTCTTTATGCGCCTGTTGCACGCCGGAAGTTTTAAGGTTTTGCAGAATCATCTGCACAAAATCGCGTTCTTCGGAATACTCACCCTGCTTCTTGCCAATGCCATCGATCAGCTCGTCGTTTTCATCCACTGCTAGTACACGGTGTGGGGATAAGCTTTCGACGGTGAACGGCCCGGCTACCCGCACTTTTTTCTTATCGCTGTAGGGCTTGTCGTAGAGGTACTCGAACTCAGCCTTCGCAGCGATGGATGCGTCGATTTCCTGTTGCCGGGCGATACGGGCCTGCCACCAGTCGGCGTGCAGCTTCAAAGCCGCGTCGGGCCACTGGACCTTGTCTTTATCTGAAGGGCCCTCGCGCGGAATCTCCCACTCCTGCCAGGTCTGCTTTAGCGCTGCGTTCAGCTTCTCCCGCAGCGGCTCCAGCTTCACCTGCCACTGGTCCCAGATGACATCAATCTCCGCATTGTTGGCAATAGCCCCAAGCGTAATATGCGGCACACGCTCATTGACGAAGCCGTGGCGGATGTTGCCTTGCACAGGCTGTGAACTTGGTGTGGTGCGGGTGACCTCGGCTTCCTTGAGCTGGCCTTCGCGGGAATCGGCCAACAGGTAAAACGGATAACGCGCGCCCATGATACGGGCACGGGCCAGGGCCAGCGCCACGCGAGAGGTGTCAATCGTGATCCAGCGGCGCCCCCACTGCTCAGCGACGGTGGCAGTGGTACCGGAACCGCAAGTTGGGTCGAGCACGAGGTCGCCGGGGTCGGTGGTCATCAATATGCAGCGTTTCACAACTTCTGGGTTCGTTTGCACGACATAAACTTTGTCGTCGTTAAAACTACCTGTGATAGTGTCGGTCCAAATATTGTTTGTTATCGAGATCGGGAAGTCTTCTATGAAGCTCCGAAACTGAATCGACGCCTTAGTAGACTGAACCCGGCTTGCTTTTATAGCTCGCAGCAACCCATCGACCTTGACTTTCCAATGGCTGTTCGAAGGAGGAAAGTAACTTTTTTTCTGAAATTCGACTGACTGTGGTAATGCGGCCGCCCCCTGAGAAATTAGACTAACCAAGCGATACTGGCGGAAAGTCTTGTCAGCAGGCCCATTTGCCGTCTCCTCTGCAGTCAAAATGGAACGTGACACACCGTCTTCAGATAATGCTTGGCGATATAAATCTAAACTCTTGAGCTCTGATTTAGACTTGAATAACCCGCGATACTTTGGAGTACCATTTTTTGAATACCAGAGAATCGTATCGACCACAGACGGAAGATAGTTTGATGTCGCGTAAGGCGCAGTTTGAAAGTTGATGTTCGCGATGAAACAACTATCCCCAAATACCTCATCCATCAATGCCCGGACCCGGTGGACATTTTCATCACCGATTTGCACAAAGATGGAGCCGGAATCGGTGAGAAGATCGCGGGCGACGGTGAGCCGGTCACGGAGGTAGGTGAGGTAGCTGTGGATGCCGTCGCGCCAAGTGTCGCGGAAGGCTTTTACCTGCTCGGGCTCGCGGGTAATGTGGTCAGCCTTGCCGTCCTTCACGTCGCGGCTGGTGGTGGACCACTGAAAATTTGAGTTGAATTTAATACCATATGGTGGATCGAAGAAAATGCACTGCACCTTGTCACGTAGACCTTCACGCTCAGCCAGGCTAGCCATTACCTGGAGAGAATCTCCTAGGATCATACGGTTGGCCCAATGGGCATCGTGTTGGTAAAACTCAGTTTTAGCGTTTTCATCCGGCAGGCCGTTGAAATCGGAAAACATATCGTCCATTGCACCGGATTGCTGTTGCTCACCTGCTTCAGTGCGGCGCAACAAATCGTCGATCAACACCTTTGGATGCACTTTGTCTTGAATGTAAAGTGGTGGTGCATTTACCACCAGATCAGACCAGTCCTGCTCATCTTTACTGCGCCACACCAGTTGTGGATCCAGATCGGTATTGCGTGGATACTTAACCTTCAATGTAGCTTGATCGGTTTTCTGTACCAAAGACTGGTATTCCGCGGTAGGAATATTTTTACGCGTGGCTTCATCATGTTTGATAGTTTCGACGGAAAGTTTGGATGATGATTTTGTGCCAGTAATCTTGGCCATGTTAGTTTCCTTGCGCCGGCGCGTTGGCAACGGCTTCGATCATTTTGCTAAATTCGGCTTCTACTTTTTGGGCAAAGTCGTCCTGCATACCGAATACATCGGTAAACTCAGCAAAAGCCCAACGGCCAAAAGTGCCGAGATTGTTCACTCCCGGTACCCAGTAGACATCCATGGTGTTCTTCTTCTCTTTAGCATCTTCGCGGCGGTAGCCTTTGATTTCGACGACCAAGTTGAGCAGATCACCGTCACCACGACCATCGTCCACCCGGACGATAAAGTCGGGACGGTATTTACGCATTTCAGAAGCAAAACGATAGGGCACTTCAAAGCCCAGACTGTGATTTTTCACATAGGCCCTAACCTGCGGGTGTGCTTCGGCAACTCGACAAAACTCAGCTTCCCAATCACTGTCCAGAATCACCCAGTTGACATGACATTTGTCAGCCTGCGTTTCCCAGCGCTCGGTTTTTGAGGTATTGAAACTCACGCTCATGGTTGAGCCCATGGGGTTGTACGCCTCAAGCACCGCCTTGATCGGTCTCGCCCCCATTTCAGCGCGAGTAATGGCCGTTGTAATGCGCTCGCAGGCGATGTCGGCCAGGCTCTGAAACATCAACTGCGCAGGATAGGTGCCACCCTTACATACGAGGCAGGTATCCAGCCACTTCTTGGTGATACGTTTCAACTGACCAAATAAATGCAATTTGGCTTCTTCACCGGGGTCACGCCATTTGGTGTAGAGCAACCGCTGGGTTAGATGAAACAGCAACGTGGACAGGCGCATGTCACCCGTGTGAGCGAGGCTAAGGTCTGCAGACTCCCCAATGATGCCTTCGTTGCGAGTTATCGATGGGCCGACCAACTCAGGTGTCAATTCCAGTATGGAGTCAACATTGAATACGGCTGTGAGCCGTTCCTCTGGCAACTCCACCCGGTAGCCCGCTACGCGCGGAAACTGGATTTCCAGAGAGTCGCGAATCGGACGCATCGCTTTTACGTGAATGGTTTCGCGGGGTTTTTGCGGCGGAGCGATTACCGGTTTGGCGGTAAAGTCGAAAGGTATGCCGAGCACATCGGCGTATTCGACGTTGAACAAGCCTTCTTCATTGAGCTCATAAGACTGGCGGCGCAGCGCACGGCCAATAACTTGCTCACACAGCAGTTGTGTACCAAACGCGCGCACACCCAGCACATGGGTGACGGTGTTGGTATCCCAGCCTTCGGTGAGCATCGAAACAGAAACCACACAGCGAATTGATTCGCCCAGCCGGCCTTGCTTGCCGACGGTGTTCATGACCTCGCGTAGCAGCTCCTGATCGGTGATGTTATTGGCTGCCTGGATGTCACCTGTACGTTCGCGAATTTCATCGCGAAACCGCTCAATTTCATCGGCTGCCATGCTGCGAAAGTTATCGTCCAACGCATCGCCCGACTCTAGCTGTTCACTATCGATCAGCAGCGTGCGCGGCCGCGAAATAGGATTGTCATGCTCATCAAAATTGCGGAATAGCTCCAAGCGACCATTGACTACATTGCTTGAGCCATCATCATTTTCCCGCGTAAAGCCAGATATGTAGTCGTACACCAGCTTGGACGTCGCGGTATTGTTACAGACCACGATGAAGCACGGCGGCACGCGGATGCCGGCTTTACTCCAGAGGTCATAGGTTTTTTCGTAATGGCCGTAAAGTGCTGCCAGTGCGGTTTGCAGCTCGACGGGAATACTGAGCGGATCGAGTGTGCCGCTGGACTTGCGATTGCTCTTCGGCATTTTCTTACCGATATGCTTCCACAACTCACGGAACATTGGCATCTCGCTGCCGGGGATGTTATCCGCGACAGGCACGCGAGGCAGCTTGACGATGCCGCACTCGATGGCATCCATCAACGAAAAATCGCACATTGCCCAAGGAAACAAGGTGCCTTCGGCATAGCCTGAACCACTCAGAAAAAATGGCGTAGCAGAGAGATCCAATACACGCGCTACACCAAGTTTGCGATTTACTGCCTCAATACCGGAAATCCACAACCGTGCCGCTGCATTGTTTTCTTCAGCTTCTTTCTTTTCGTCGCCCTTCAGGCCGTCATCTTCGCCCGGCTTTTCCCGGTAGCAGTGGTGCGCTTCGTCATTGATGACCAGTACGTTTCTCATGCCCATCAACTCAGGCATTACCCGCTGAATCATCTGGCCTTCGGTTTCTAGGGTAATGATGTCATCGCCCGTCCGGCCTTTAAGAAGGGCACGGCCACCCTTGGAAATATCGATGCGCTCACGCAGTTTAAAGGAATGGTAGTTGGTGATAATGATCTTTGCTCGATCAAGATCGGCGAGCATATCGGCAGGCACAATTTCACGGCTTTGGTAATAGCTGTCTGGGTCATTCGGTTGAAGCACACGTAGGCGGTCTTTAATCGTCAGGCCAGGCGCGACAATCAGAAATCCACGGGTAAACAACTTGCTGTTCGGTTGGCGCACAGCATTGAGCGTTTGCCAGGAGATCAGCATTGCCATCACGGTGGTTTTACCTGCGCCCGTAGCCAGCTTGAGCGCGAGTCGCATCAATTCGGGGTTAGCGTCGTTATTAGCACCTGCTAGGTGATCGAGAAACTGTTTACCGATCCTGCCCATTTTGGGCGCGACCTCAGTCAGCCAGATGGCAGTTTCCGCCGCTTCGACCTGACAAAAGAAGGGCCGCACGCCATTGAACTGGTGATGCCGCCAGTGCTGAAGTAATCGAACGGTTTCGGGAGTTACATTCCAGTCGCTCGGACTCTTCAGATTGCGCCAGGCATCGAGATGAAAACGCAGCTCGTTAATGATTGAGATCGGATCGTACTTTTGCCCGCCGTTTGAAAGCCCCATAGACTCATCAAATAGATCAGCCGTCTTGCCACCCTTCTGCTTCTTGGGCCTAGGAATAGGCGTGACAAATTCAGCTCGGCGGCGGTTATCGATGATCTGCTGAGTTGGCTGACCTTCAACAAGCTCCCAGTGACGCGCTGGGTACTCATAGGGCGAGTTGAGAATAGGCTTCTCGAAAAACTGATTGTTTTCATTCGTCATCGTGATCGAGCTTCCCTATCAATATTTGAGTCCAATTCCCTAATGATAAACTATCCGACCAAGCAATCATGCCGGGTATAACAATATAAATTGTCTAGCTTTTTTCAATAATCTACTAACCAACATTTTATTAGTCGACTGACGAAAACTCTTGAACGACTGCCCTAAACGCAGGGAATCAGAAAGGTGTGTCGGCCTGACCACTACGAACATGCAGCAATCGAAATGCCGCACAATAAAATTGTTCCGAACTTCACATGAAGGAAAATCAAGCTTTCGTATCTACCGCGTCTTCAACGTGACCGTACTCCGGAGATAGAAGCGCAATCCTCGCCTGGCTTGCTATCCCCATCACTTTGGCAGCCAATTCAGCTCCGTTGATGTCTTCGTACCGAGCTGGAATCCGCTCTTTCAGCCTAAAAAGTCGATGATGGGCTGTTCGGGTCAAACGCCCGAATGTGGTTGCAACAACCCTACCCCGCAACACTCCATTCTCCTTTATTTCCTTCTCGGTGGAGGTTTTCGGGGAGACCTCGTGACCTACCACGAAGGCCCTAAATATCGGCGTGCCATCCAACAATCCACTTCCGAGAAAGTCTTGCACGTAGCCGTCTGCCTGATTCATCTCGTCCCGGCCAATGGTGGACTTGCCCTTTTTTAACTCGATAATTAAGACATCCCGTATTTTGGTCAAGTTGTTCTCCCTACTATCAAACTCCTCGGTTCCGACGATAGAGAGGGTGCTGTCAGCTAAGGTCATGAGATCAGGGCGCTGTCTGGAGTTGAGAAATGCCCCAGCGCCCCCGCGCTTCCCAAAAATCTTACCCGCAGCATTCCTGAGACTCACATTGGACGCGTATTCCGGGCTATCAAATTCGGGACCAAACAACCAGCGAGCCTGGGTCACCAAGGGATGAAGTGTATGCAACTCGTCAGCCCCAGAATCCCCTCCGAGCTTGTCGATGGCGGAAAGTACAGAAAGGCGCCGATCAATCTCATCAAGTACTGCTAATGCGTCGCCAACCGTCCATTGTCCAAGGAGACGATCAAGGCCATCAATGTCTTCTTCGTCCAACTTTGTAAGCTTTTCGAGGAGGGCGATGCCACTCCTGGATTTTTCTAGCTTGATGACGGCCTGCACAGCAGCTGAAAGCGTGTCGCTCCCTATACCCGGATTGCTCTTCGCAAGGGTCTGGGCAAAATTGGCCACCTCGATCCTCCCGAGTGTAGAAAGTTCTTTGAAGTCCTCCCTATTCCGAATCAGGGCTTCCTCGGAGTTCTCCTCGACTAATGTCGCGGACAGCCGCTCGAACACATCCCTGACTTGGAGCACCACTGCCGAAAAAAGATTCGCTGCCCTAGGTGTCTGCTTGAACCGCGTCCAGTCAGCCTCTATTTCCTCGATCCAGCGTTCGTCCGCTCTCACCACAATGGCGTATCGCCTAGCGAAACGAGAACGTCCGTCAATAACCGCAATATTTCCCACAACCCATGCAGGGGTCCCGACAAGCCGGTTATTCACCCAAAAGGCTATGCCCTGGTAGCGGTTAGACTTTGCCGCCCGAGATGAGTCAATGACAAACACCTCAACAGAGAAACCATCGACGACCTCGACGGTAGCTTGCTCAACCAACCCCAAATGCTCAGGAAGGGACACTGAGCGTCCGTTGACGCGAACCTCAAACCGAGGGTCGTGCAAAAAGCGAGCAGAGAGGACCTCACGAATTTTGTCGGGATCTGGCAGATGCCTTTCGACGATGACAGAAAGCTTCGTTCCATGTCCGCCCCTCTTGGCGGAGGATTCGGTCATGATTCTGAACGGATCTTTCCCACCCCCGGCTCCTATTTCAAAAATAGCCTCGTCCCCCCCAGCACAAGTTTCCACCGAGTAAATGTCTCCAAAGCAGAGAAGCCCATGGCGACCAACACCGTTTCGACCATAGGCCCGACGACTCCAACTATTTCGCTCCGACGGAAACTCCACATTAACGCCTTGATGCCTCAGACGGTCGTATCCGAGAGTCATCCACCTGCGCTTGAAAAGACTCGCGGTCATGCCGTGACCGTCATCCTCGACGACGAGAACATTCTGCTTAGCGTGGGGAATAGTCAAATTGACTATAGATGCGCCAGCGTCCCAAGCGTTGGCAACCAATTCCGTCAGGGCGACCTCTGGATCGTGTGATATCGGCCCTAGCGTCCGAACCAAGTAGTCGTCTTCGAAGAGGGATCCGAACCCGCTTGGTTTTGTTGTCTTTGCCATCCTTCCCCCAGATTGACTTCCAATTGTCGTAATTAAACTTGATATGAGAGGTTCGGTCCTGGCGCCCAACGGTCGGATGAAATGCGTCCCAAGGCTTCAGCACAACTCTGCATCATTTCCCCTTGCGAACCAAGGACCGCAACGCCTGAACCATCACAAGCGTTACGACCAGAAAATCAAGCCTGGCGATGAAGTCTTAGTAGTCGCCTGGAACGCAGGTCGAAGCGTACCGCGAACACCTGATGGTAATCGAACAACAACGACAGAGGGGATTAAGGTCGCTCGAGGTATTCAGCAATAAAGGGGCATAGGATTTCATCAAGGGGAGCCCACGAAAAACTGTCTTCGTAACGCAAATGAAGGTATTGCAGGCTCGCCCAACTGATTTCCACGCGCGGCTCCTTGGACATCACGGCCGCTCGCAAAAGTAGGATTCACACAAGTGAGTCAGTCTTACATCGACTCTGACATCTATCCAGTGCCGAAGGCTATTCAATTTAGGGATTTCAAAATGACGACGATAGCGTACTGATTGGCCAGAGCCGTACCCCCCCCCCCAGAGAGCTAGACCGCGCATGCCATACGTACTGATAAGTATTTCTATACCTCGCGCTTACGCACCGCCAGATCCACGCCCTTGAAAGGCAGCGGGGTAAAATCACGCGAAGAGAGAGTGGGGGAACAGGTGGGGGAACAGAAAGCACAACAAACGAAAAAGCCCCGCAATGCGGGGCTTTATTCGAACATAATGGCGGAGAGATAGGGATTCGAACCCTAGGTACCGGTGAAGGTACAACGGATTTCGAATCCGTCCCATTCGGCCACTCTGGCATCTCTCCAACGGCGCGCATCATAACAACACTTTTGCCGGAAGCGAACCCCCTAAGCGAAATTTTTCCGTGCTATCAGATGCTTGCGTCGATTAAAGCGGTACGCCCAGACGATTGGCGACTTCTTCGTAGGCTTCGATGACGTCACCGAGGCCCTGACGGAAGCGGTCTTTGTCCATTTTCTTGCCGGTCGCCTTGTCCCACAGACGGCAGCCGTCCGGGCTGAATTCGTCGCCCAGGACGATGGAACCGTCATGGAATACGCCGAATTCAAGCTTGAAGTCGACCAGCAGCAGGCCGGCGTCGTCGAACAGTTTGCTCAGGACTTCGTTGACCTTGAGCGACAGTTCTTTCATGCGAACCAGTTGCTCGGCGGTGCCCCAACCGAATGCCACGACGTGGGATTCGTTGATGAACGGGTCGCCCTTGGCGTCGTCCTTCAAGAACAGTTCGAAGGTGTAAGGGTTGAGCTTCATGCCTTCTTCAACGCCCAGGCGCTTGACCAGGCTGCCGGCGGCGTAGTTACGCACGACGCACTCGACCGGGATCATGTCGAGCTTCTTCACCAGGCATTCGTTGTCGCCCAGCAGTTTGTCGAATTGGGTCGGCACGCCGGCTGCTTCGAGTTTCTGCATGATGAAGGCGTTGAACTTGTTGTTCACCATGCCTTTGCGGTCGAGCTGCTCGATGCGCTTGCCGTCGAACGCCGAGGTGTCGTTGCGAAACAGCAGGATCAAGCGGTTAGCGTCGTCGGTCTTGAAAACCGATTTGGCTTTGCCGCGGTAGAGTTCTTCACGTTTTTCCATGATGGGCTCCGCTTGCTAAGTAGGTGGGCTAGGCGATGTGTCGCCAGTCGAGCCCTGAATCTTGATCGGCCAGTTGCAGCCAGTCCGGGTCGCACCCGAGGGTGTCGACAAAACATTGCCGGGCCAGCTGCGGCAGGTTGTTCTTGCTGCTCAGATGGGCCAGGACCAGGTGTTGCAGGCCTTGCCAGCCCAACTCGGACACCAGGAATGCCGCCTGATGGTTGTTCAAATGCCCCAATTCACCGCCCACCCGTTGCTTCAAGAAGTACGGGTAGTGACCGCGAGCGAGCATGTCACGGCAATGGTTGGACTCGATCATCAACGCATCGAGGTCCCGATAGCCGTCCAGCACCTTGTCGCAATACGAGCCCAGGTCGGTCAACAGGCCGAAACGCCGCTCACCATCACTGAACACATATTGCGTCGGCTCCTGTGCATCATGGGCCACGGCAATGACGCCGATGCTCAGTGCGCCGATCTGCAGTTGCTCGCCGCCGGCCAACAGGCCAGCCGGTTCAATCGGTTTGCGCATCCCGCGCAGGGTCCCGCGACTGAGGTAGACAGGCAGATTGTAGCGCCGAGACAGCAAACCCACGCCATGCACGTGGTCGGCATGTTCGTGGGTCACGAGTATCGCGCTCAGCTGCGCAGGGTTCACACCCAGGCGCAGCAGGCGTTTTTCGGTTTCCCGCAGGGAAAAACCACAATCCACCAGCACATACGTGTCAGCGCTGGCTATCAGCGTGCCGTTCCCTTGGCTACCGCTGCCGAGAACGGCAAAACGCATGTGATCAGCCCAGGTTGTCCTGAATCTTGCTCAACACTTTGCGCGCCACTGCTGCCGGCGCCACGGTATTGATGTTCTTCTCGACGGTGACCTGGACGCTATCGCCTACCTTGCTCAGGCGAACCTGATAACGCTCGGCGCGGGCTTCAATTTCTTCCTTGCTCGGCGCACTGCCGAACAGGCTGCTGAAGAAGCCAGGCTTCTCGTCTTTCTTCTCGGCTTTTTCGGACAGGTTGATGTAGTACAGACCGAGGCTGCGGTTGATGTCTTCAACGCGCCATTCACCCTGTTCCAGCGCACGACCGACGCTCGACCAGGCACGATCCAGGTCAGTACCGACGTTCAATACCGGGTTGCCACTGCCGTCTTCGCTCAGGCTGACCCGGCTCGGCGTATCGGAATCACGCGAAGCCAGCATGGAGACCGTACCGCCCTTCTCCGAGATGCGGCTCATGCTCGCGAGCATATCGTCGACCAGTGCCGCGTCCAGGCCAGTGTTGACCGAACGGTTGGTGAAAGCGACGTCGGAGGTGCTGCCCGCAGGGCGCTCGGCGCTGACGACGTAGACTTCACTGGTGTTGCGCTGCACGCCTGGCTCGATGCGCACCCGCACGCGGGTTTCGCTGTCGGCGGCGACACCGGCCGCGCTCAGGCGCTTGCCCATCGCGGCGGACAATTCGTCGGAATGCTGCCAGGTGGTGGTGAATTCACCGGTTTGCGGGCGCTGTTCGTCCAGACGGAAACCGTTGTCCTGGAAGAACTGCACGGCCACTGGCCAGACTTCGGCCGGCGGGTTCTGGGCCACGATCCAGCGCGAATCACCGGTTTTCTGCAGGGAATAGGCGCCGGCGTCGGCCAATGCCGACAGTGGCTGCGGACGAGGAACGATGTATTCGCCTTTGGCGGTGTCATCGGCCACGTTACGCGGGATCGGCAACAACGGATCCAGATGCTTGGCGGCTTTGACATCCGGTGGCAATTGCATGGGTGCAGTCTGTTGCGCTTCCAGGTAATCGCTACCACGGTCACGGAAATAACCTTCCGGGCCCCAGACCCATCCACAGCCACTGGTGCTGGAGATAATCAAGGCAAGTGCGGAAAGTCCGGCCATTCGCTTCATGCGTAGTACTTCCTCAATTAAACCAGGACGCCGGACTGGCGCATGGCCTGCCGCAGCGGTTCGTGACAGGCAGCACTGAGCCAGGTGAGCGGCAGACGGATACCGTCCGGCATCAAGCCCATTTCATGCAGCGCCCATTTCACGGGAATAGGGTTGGATTCGATAAACAAGGTTTTATTGAGCGGCATCAGCTTTTCATGGATCGCGCGGGCCGTGACGGCGTCGCCTTTCAGCGCAGCGTTGCACAGGTCTGCCATGTCGCGCGGGGCGACGTTGGCGGTCACCGAGATGTTGCCTTTACCGCCGAGCAGCATCAGCTCGACCGCGGTGGCGTCGTCACCGGAAAGCACCAGAAAGTCTTTGTCTACGCCATCAATGATGGCTTTGGCACGTGTCAGGTCGCCGGTGGCTTCCTTGATGCCGATGATGTTTTTCACGGTCGACAGGCGGATCACGGTGTCGGCCAGCATGTCGCAAGCGGTACGACCGGGCACGTTATACAGGATCTGCGGGATATCGACGGCTTCGGCGATGGCCTTGAAGTGCTGGTACAAGCCTTCCTGGGTCGGCTTGTTGTAGTACGGCGTGACCAGCAGGCAAGCGTCGGCGCCAGCGGTCTTCGCGTTGGTGGTCAGCTCGATGGCTTCGCGCGTCGAGTTGGCGCCGGTACCGGCAATCACCGGAATGCGCCCTGCCACCTGCTTGACCACATAACGAATCACTTCGATGTGCTCATTCACGTCTAGCGTGGCAGACTCACCTGTAGTGCCGACCGCCACGATGGCGTGGGTGCCGTTTTGCAGGTGAAAGTCCACCAGTTTGCTCAAGCTGTCCCAATCGAGACGACCTTGTGCATCCATGGGTGTGACCAGTGCCACCATACTGCCCGCAATCATGCAACCGCTCCTGCCGGAAAAAGAGAGCGGTAATGGTACTGGCGCCAAGATGCTTGCACAAGCGAAGTACTGCGCTGCTGCCATTCCCCTTGGCGCTGCTTTTCGCTACCCTTCAGACTTTGATCGGTACTGATAAGCTCGTACGCCGGGTTCCAGCCTCCATTTTCGGCATCACAAGCCCCGATCCAGCGTTGCCACCCCTCGCTCTCGCCACACTGGAGCACGTTGCAACCTTCGGCCGGGTTTTCTGAATTCGCATCCGCAGGCTCGCCCCGGCAATATAAAGCCCGTAGAAGTATCGACCGCTCATCGCTTTAGGAATGCTGCATGTCCACCCCCACAGTTCGCGAACAATTCCTTGTCATCAGTGCCCTCGGCGCCAACCCCATGGAGCTGACTAACGTCCTGTGCCGCGCCAGCCATGAAAATCGCTGCGCCGTCGTCACGTCCCGCCTGACCCGTCATGGCGAGTGCAGTGCGTTGATCCTCGAGATCTCCGGCAGCTGGGACGCCCTGGCGCGCCTGGAAGGCAGCCTGTCGAGCCTCGCCAAGAAGCACGCCTTCACGGTCAACGTGGTGCGCAGCGCGGCACTGGAGAGCCGTCCACAGGCCCTGCCTTACGTCGCCTATGTCAGCTCGGCCTATCGTTCGGACATCATCAACGAGCTGTGCCAGTTCTTCATGGACCACCATGTCGAGCTGGAAAACCTGACCTGCGACACCTATCAGGCCCCGCAGACCGGCGGCACCATGCTCAACGCCACATTTACCGTGACGTTGCCGGCTGGCGTGCAAATCAGCTGGCTGCGCGATCAGTTCCTGGATTTCGCCGATGCGCTGAATCTGGATGCCCTGATCGAACCGTGGCGCCCACAAAACCCAATGTAAGGAAGCTTTCATGGCCGTTGCCATTGATCAACCGGTTGCCGACTTCGAAGCGCCCGCTACCAGCGGGCAGACCGTCAGTCTCGCGGGCCTCAAAGGCAAGCAAGTGGTGATTTACTTCTACCCGAAGGACAGCACGCCGGGCTGCACCACCCAGGGCCAGGGCTTTCGCGATCAGCTGGACGCCTTTAAAGCGGCGAACACCGAAGTCTTTGGTGTGTCGCGTGACAGCCTGAAATCCCACGAAAACTTCAAGACCAAGCAGGCGTTCACCTTCGAGCTGATCAGCGACAAGGAAGAGGCGCTCTGCCAGTTGTTCGATGTGATCAAGCTGAAAAAGCTGTATGGCAAGGAATACATGGGTGTTGATCGCAGCACTTTCCTGATTGATAAGGATGGCGTGCTGCGTCAGGAGTGGCGTGGCGTGAAGGTGCCGGGGCATGTGGATGCTGTTTTGGCGGCTGCTCAGGCGTTAAACAAGGTCTGATTTTTTGGCGTCTGTTCTGGCGCCTTCGCGAGCAAGCCCGCTCCCACAGGGACTGCATCAACCCTGTGGGAGCGGGCTTGCTCGCGAAGAGGCCCTTAGCCCCACCCAATAATCAAGCCTGACAGTTAAAGCAACGGCGCCACCACCGGTTCCTTGCGCGGCCACGCATCCAGCACAGCCTTGAACAGCGTCGCCAGGGGAATCGCAAAGAACACCCCCCAAAAGCCCCACAACCCGCCAAACAGCAGTACCGCGCAGATGATCGCCACTGGGTGCAGGTTGACCGCCCCCGAGAACAACAACGGCACCAGCACGTTGCCATCCAGCGTCTGGATGATCCCGTAGACCGCCATCAAATAGATGAACTGATCGCTCCAGCCCCACTGGAACAACGCAATCAGCATGACCGGCACCGTCACCACCACCGCTCCGACGTATGGCACCACCACCGACACGCCGACCAGTAAAGCCAGGAGTGCCGCATAGTTGAGTCCCAGAACGACAAAGCCGATGTAGGTCACACCGCCGCAAATGAAGATCTCGATGACCTTGCCGCGAATGTAGTTGGCGATCTGCCGGTTCATCTCGTGGGCAACTCGAGTGATCAACGCCCGCTCCCGGGGCAAATAACCACGCACCCACTGGCCGATCATCTCTCGGTCCTTGAGAAAGAAGAACACCAGGATCGGCACCAACACCAGGTAGATCATGATGTTCACCAGCAGTGGCAGGCTCGACAGCGAGAACGTCAGCGCCCACTGACCGAACTTGCCGATCTCGCCCCGCGCCACCTCGATGGCCTGCAGCACCTGTTCGTCGGACACCAGATGCGGGTAGCGCTCGGGCAGCAGCAACAGCAGCGACTGCCACTTGGCGAGCATGCCGGGTAGCTCGTTGAACAAGGTGATCAACTGATGCCAGAGCAATGGCACCACGACAACAATGAATACCAGCAAGACGCCCATGAATAACGCGAAGACCAGCCCCACCGCCACCCCACCCGGCATGCGCAGGCGTTCTAGCGTCACTACCAACCCTTGCATCAGATACGCCAGCACCATCCCGGCGAGTACCGGCGCGAGCATGCCGCCCAGGGTCAGCACGGCGGTAAAGGCCAAAAACAGCAGGACCGCCAGCACCACGGCTTCTTCGTCGGAAAAGTAGCGCTGAATCCAGTCGCGTAACACTTTGAACATCAATAATCCTTAGAAACGAACGCAGCGATATCAGGCTTTTTTCAACCAGTAGCGGTAGACACCCGCTTCATCTTCTTCACGAAGCAGCGTATGACCGGCCAATCGGGCAAAGGTGCGAAAGTCGCGCTGAGAACCCGCGTCGGTAGCGATCACCTTGAGCACCGCGCCACTGGCCAGTCGATTGAGTTCCAGCTTGGCCTTGAGCAACGGTAGCGGGCAATTCAAGCCACTGGCGTCCAGTTCTGCGTCATGGGCTACAGCGTCGGTCATCGCGTTACTCCGGGTCTGGTGATTGAGCGGCTTAGAATATCTGGTCCCAGGCTTAGTGTCCGGCTACAGTAAGGTCTTTGTCGACTAAGGCTTTGTGCATGACTTTTTTGCGCCCTACCCTGCTGACGCTCGCTTGCCTGCTTGCCTCACCAGGCTTCGCCGACGACCTGCCGTCACTCGGCGACGCCAGTTCTGCCATTGTCTCGCCACAGCAGGAATACCAATTGGGCCGTGCGTGGCTGGCGTTGTTGCGCAGCCAGGTCTCGCAGCTCAATGATCCGCAGCTCAAGGACTACGTCGAATCCAGCGTCTATCGACTGGTTGAAACCAGCCAGGTCAATGATCGGCGCCTGGAGTTCATCCTGATCAACAGCCCGCAACTCAACGCCTTTGCGGCGCCGGGCGGGATTGTCGGGGTCAACGGCGGTTTGTTCCTCAATGCCCAGACCGAAGGCGAATACGCTTCGGTTCTCGCTCACGAATTAGCTCACTTGTCGCAACGCCACTTCGCCCGTGGCGTTGAAGCCCAACAGCGCATGCAAGTTCCGATGATGGCGGCGCTGCTGGCAGGGATCGTTATTGCAGCCGCCGGTGCCGGCGATGCCGGGATCGCAGCCATTGCCGGTACGCAGGCGGCAGCGATGCAGGAACAACGCAGATTCTCTCGCCAGAACGAACAGGAAGCCGACCGCATCGGCATTCTTAATCTGGAAAAGGCCGGTTACGACCCGCGCTCGATGCCGACCATGTTCGAACGGTTGTCGCGCCAGTACCGCTACGACGCCAAGCCACCGGAATTCCTGCTGACTCACCCGGTGACCGAATCGCGTATCGCCGACACCCGAAACCGTGCCGAGCAAGCCCCGGTGGGCGGCATCGAAGACTCCATGCGCTATCAGCTGATTCGTGCGCGGGTCCAACTGATTTATGAGGAAACCCCAGGCTTGGGCGCCAAGCGCTTTCGCGCGCAGCTGGATGAAAACCCGAAAAACGACGTCGCACGCTATGGACTGGCGATTGCCCAGATCAAGGGTGGCCAGTTGAATGAAGCGCGGGAAAACCTCAAGTTGCTACTGGAGAAATCACCGAACGAGATCATCTACAACCTGGCTCAAGTGGATCTGGACATCACCAACAATCGTCTGCCGGATGCTCAATCCCGCGTCGACCGAATGCTGACTCAATATCCAGGCAACTATCCGTTGAACTCTGTGCGTGTCGACCTGCTGCTCAAGCAGAACCGTACCGCCGAAGCCGAGAAAGCCTTGGAGAATCTGCTCAAGTCCCGCCCGAACGATCCGGATGTCTGGTACATGGTGGCCGAGACTCGGGGCCTGTCGGGCAATATCATCGGCCTGCATCAGGCTCGCGCCGAGTACTTCGCACTGGTCGGGGACTATCGCCAGGCTATTCAGCAACTGGACTTCGCCAAGCGTAAGGCCGGCACCAACTTCCCGCTGGCGTCGCGAATCGACGCACGGCAACGCGAGTTGATGGAGCAGGAGCGCATGATCAAGGACATGATGGGCTGATTCTGTTTTTAAACACAAAATCAGGGCACAAAAAAACCGCCTCTTTCGAGGCGGTTTTTTATTTACCCATCAACCGGTTTATTCAGCCAGTTTAAAGGTGATGAAGCTGGCGCGACCTTGACGCAGAACCCGCATCGACACCGAGCGGTTCTTCGGCAGCGCCTTGGCGATATCCGTGAACTCCTTGGTGGAACCAATCGCCTGATTATTCAGGTGAGTGATTACATCGCCTGGTTGCAAGCCGATCAGGGAAGCAGGGCCATCCTGGACCTCCTTGATGACCACACCGCCTTTGAGGTCGTAGGTTTTCTTCTGCTCATCGGTCAGCTCGGCCACGGAAACACCCAGGCGATTGCTGCTGCGCTCAGTGCTGGATTTTGGCAGGGCGTCGAGCTCTTTGCCTTCCTCCGGGATAGCGCCGACTGTCAGCTCGACATTCTTGCGTTTACCTTCGCGAACCACTTCCAGATTGGCTTTGGAGCCTGCCTTCAGCGCGCCGACCAAGTGCGGCAGATCGGCGGACATAATAATCGGCTGACCGTTCATGGCCAGGATCACATCGCCTACTTGCAGACCACCTTTGGCAGCCGGGCCGTCATCCTGGATCTGAGCCACCAGCGCACCGGCCGGTTTCTCAAGACCGAAAGACTCGGCCAGATCCTTGCTCACTTCCTGGATCACTACACCCAACCAGCCACGGCTGACCTTGCCACCGGTTTTCAGCTGATTGGAAACGTCCATGGCCACGTCGATAGGGATCGCGAAAGATACCCCCATGAAGCCGCCGGACCGGGTGTAGATCTGCGAGTTGATCCCCACCACTTCACCCGCCAGGTTGAACAGCGGGCCACCGGAGTTACCCGGGTTGATCGGCACGTCAGTCTGGATGAACGGCACATAGTTTTCGTTCGGCAAACTGCGACCGATTGCGCTGACGATACCTTGAGTCACGGTATGGTCGAACCCGAAGGGTGAGCCGATAGCCACGACCCATTGGCCGGCCTTCAGGTCCTGGGATTTGCCGAGTTTCAGAACCGGCAGGTCCTTGCCTTCGATTTTCAGCAGCGCCACGTCAGAACGCGGATCAGTGCCAACTAGCTTGGCCTTCAATTCGCTGCGATCGGCAAGACGAACGAGAATTTCGTCGGCATCGGCGATGACGTGGTTGTTGGTCAGGATGTAGCCGTCAGGCGAGATGATGAAGCCCGAACCCAGGGATTGGGCTTCGCGCTGACGATCACCGCGCGGTGTACGCGGCGGTGGCATGCCACGCTCGAAGAACTCGCGCAGCATCGGCGGCAAGCCTTCAAGGTCAGGCATCTGCTCGTCCGACACTTTGCGGTCTGGCAGTTTTTGCGTGGTACTGATGTTCACCACCGCGGGCGAGGCCTGCTCGACCAGTTGCGTGAAGTCAGGCAATTCGACTGCTTGAGCAGTCACCGCCTGACCGAGTACGAGCACGGTGGCAAAAATAGAGAGGTAGGACTTCAAGCGTGGTATCGACATACGGCTCCCGTTACGACGAGCATGGTTAAGCGATATGGAGCAAGGAACACCGGGAACGATACGCCGGTATTTTTGTTCCGGGAACAACAAACAAGGCCAGAGCCGAGAGGCTCTGACCTATAGAAAAAATCGGGGATATTTGCAAATTGAAATGCTCACCAAACATTTCGACATTAGCTCACTACTTGGTTGCAGTGGCATCGGAGCGCATGGACAGCGCAATCCGTTCAGCAGTACCTATCGGGATTTCACCGACCACGGTGACCATCACTTCGCCTTGCGGGGTGGTCAAGCGCCGGGAGACAGCGACGGTTGGCCCCAGCTGAGTGCGTGTATCAGTGACTGTAGCGCCATTCAACGGTTCAAGGAACACCGAGAAACGCGCCAGACCATCGTCATACATCAGGCTGTTGACCTGGGTTTTGGTCTCTGGATCTTTTCGCGCAGAACTGCTGGTCAACTCGAAACCGGGTGGCAACCAGTCAGAGTGCCAGACCTGAGCCGCCTTGACCGCAGAAGCCTTGTCGCTGTCGAGGGTGACAGCCTTGCAATCGGCGCCAGGTTGCAAATCACTGTCGGACGGGACGTCAGTAGTATCCAGTTGCGTGAACTGGAATCGCTCCAGCAGTTGCCCTTTATCATTGAGCAGCAATGACTTGAGAGGCAGGCCGGTTTCCTTATCCAGATGCAGTTCAAAACCATAGCGGTGCTGATCGCGTGGCGTCAGTGAAACAATGACCGCCGCCCGCCCAGCCACGCGCGACTTGCCAATGACGGCAAGGTCGTACCAATTCTTGAGCTTTTGAGGATCGAGTGCACGAGCAGAGGAATTGGGAGAATCCCCAAGCCCTGCCATCAGGGTGCCGCTGACGCATTGAGTATGCCCATCAATGCGCACGACTTCCTGTGCCGAGCCGTCGAGCTGGAGTAAACGCTCGCGGACCTTGCCATCCTGGACGCGGTGCCAGATGTTATGGGTAGAAAAACTACCGTTACGCTCGTAGACAAAAGTACCGTGAAAACTTTGCTGTTGCTCGGCTTGGCCCAGACGGGTCAACCAATCCTGGGCTTCATCAGCATGGGCTGGAACAACAAACCAGCCACTGAGCAGAAGCGTAAGTAGAGGGATGGCGCGCATGATCCTCCTTAACGGTTTTCCATACTTGCGGCACGAGCGTAAGGCAGCGCGCTCTCAGTACCTTTCAATGCAGCCTGTTGAGCATGTTGGCGCAAGTAGCCTGGCATACGCTGATCGTGCCAGCCTGGCTGACCTTGCAATACGCCGTTGGCCATAGGGCCGGTGGCATCCGAACTCTCATTGTAGCCTGCCAATACAGCTGGACCCTTGACCTGAGGAACGGCCAGACCCGGTTGACTGGATTGTTGAGCCAGTTCGACACCCGCAATCTCGTCCTGATTGTATAGACGAACACCTGCCAGTACCGCAAGCGTTACCGATGCAGCGACCGCCAGACGACCCAGGCTGCGCCATGGACCACGGGAGGCTTTTGCCGGAACAGCTTCGTCAGCCAGCGCAGCAGAGACTGCCGCAGCGATATCCAGACGTGGAAGCAGCAGATCCTTGTGCATCACTGCCCGCGCGATTTGATAACGAGCCCAGGTATCACGGGTTTCAACATCGTCAAAGGCATTCAACACCCGACGCAATTCCAATTCGTCCGCTTCGTTATCCATCACTGCGGACAGCGATTCCTGCAGGGCTTCACGACTCATGGCGTTCCTCTCTTGGCTGTCGCCGCTGTCTCAGTTTTCCTGCAACAACGGCTGCAGGGCTTTATCGATGGCTTCCCGAGCGCGGAAGATCCGGGAGCGCACGGTACCCACCGGACATTGCATGACGGCTGCAATGTCCTCGTAACTCAGACCATCGAATTCACGTAAAGTTAACGCCGTACGCAAATCTTCTGGCAGTTGCTGAATGGTTCGATGGACGGTGCCTTCGATCTCATCCCGCAGCAATGCACGCTCTGGAGACTCGAGGTCCTTGAGGCCATGATCGCCATCGTAAAACTCTGCATCTTCGGAACTGACATCGCTATCCGGCGGCCGGCGGCCGCGTGAAACCAGATAGTTTTTCGCCGTGTTGATGGCGATGCGGTAAAGCCACGTATAAAACGCGCTGTCCCCGCGAAAATTTCCAAGTGCACGGTACGCCTTGATAAAGGCTTCCTGCGCCACATCCTGGGCTTCATGGGTGTCGTGCACGAAACGCACGATCAACCCGAGAATTTTGTGCTGGTATTTCAGCACTAGCAGATCGAAAGCACGCTTGTCGCCGCGTTGAACGCGCTCGACCAGTTGCTGATCCTCTTCCTGGGTTAGCATGAACACTCCTCGATAAGCTCGGAGGAGGCTTGCATAACTAAACAACCAGACTTGCAAACATAGACTCGGGCTTTTCGCAAAAGTTCTCCCCCTCCAAGCAAGTTTCCTGCGGGCTCTGATTTGGCACGCACGAAAAGCGCAGCTCGGCATGACCCGGCTGCGCAAATAATCTTGTCATCGGATTCGCAGGCATGGATCCAACCGCAGATCCCGCACTGAAGCCGACACTGTCCTTCTTTTCAGGCACCGTCTATTGATCTTGGGCCTTTGGCAAAAGTTCCAAATATTTATAGCTGGGTGCAACCGACATCGTGCAACCGTGAATAGAAAAATAGTGTTAAATCGACGATACAGTCGCCTTGTCGCCGAACCGGCCGAAAAAGCATCCGACGAAGCGTCAGGTATTTTCTGTCACAGTAGTTTCACAATGCCATATGGGCTCGGGTATTGTGCCGCTCCCCCCCTCTATATACTAGTGGGCTGTGTGGCTGCCTGACTCACCATCGAGGTGTCTTGCGCCAACCCCGACCCGGGTCGCTTTGAGCGGAATCCTGAAATGAGCCAACAGTTTCAACACGATGTTCTGGTCATTGGCAGCGGCGCTGCCGGTTTAAGTCTTGCGTTGACCCTGCCCGGTCATTTACGCATCGCTGTACTGAGCAAAGGCGACCTCGCCAACGGCTCGACTTTCTGGGCCCAAGGTGGCGTCGCTGCTGTGCTGGATGACACCGACACCGTCGAATCCCACGTCGATGACACGCTCAATGCCGGCGGCGGCCTGTGTCACGAAGACGCCGTGCGATTTACCGTCGAGCACAGTAAAGAGGCGATTCAATGGCTAATCGACCAAGGCGTACCGTTTACCCGCGATGAACAGTCCGGCACCGAAGATGGCGGATTCGAATTCCACCTGACCCGTGAAGGCGGCCACAGTCATCGACGCATCATTCATGCCGCGGATGCGACCGGCGCTGCAATTTTCAAAACCTTGCTCGCCCAGGCCAGGCAACGATCGAACATCGAACTGCTGGAACAGCGTGTCGCCGTCGATCTGATCACCGAGAAACGCCTGGGCCTTGAAGGTAATCGCTGCCTCGGCGCCTATGTACTCAATCGTGGCACCGGTGAGGTCGACACCTACGGCGCGCGTTTTGTGATCCTCGCGTCCGGAGGGGCCGCCAAAGTCTACCTCTATACCAGCAACCCCGATGGCGCCTGCGGTGATGGCATCGCCATGGCCTGGCGTTCGGGTTGCCGGGTGGCGAATCTGGAGTTCAACCAGTTCCATCCCACCTGCCTATATCACCCGCAGGCCAAGAGTTTCCTGATCACCGAAGCGCTGCGCGGCGAAGGCGCCCACCTGAAGTTGCCCAACGGCGAACGCTTCATGCAGCGCTTCGATCCGCGCGCGGAGTTGGCACCACGGGACATCGTCGCCCGCGCCATCGACCATGAGATGAAGCGCCTGGGTGTCGACTGCGTCTACCTCGACATCAGCCACAAGCCGGAAGCGTTCATCAAGACTCACTTCCCGACGATGTACGAACGCTGCCTCGAATTCTCCATCGACATCACCAAGCAACCGATTCCGGTGGTGCCCGCGGCGCACTACACCTGCGGCGGCGTGATGGTCGATCAAAATGGTCGCACCGACGTGCCGGGGCTGTACGCCATTGGCGAAACCAGCTTCACCGGTCTGCATGGCGCCAACCGCATGGCCAGCAACTCGTTACTGGAGTGCTTCGTTTATGCGCGCTCAGCGGCAGCGGACATTCTTGAACAGCTGCCGCAGGTGTCGATTCCGACCGCCCTGCCCATCTGGGATGCGAGCCAGGTCACCGACTCCGATGAAGACGTGATCATTGCGCACAACTGGGATGAACTGCGGCGGTTCATGTGGGACTACGTCGGCATCGTGCGCACCAACAAGCGTTTGCAACGTGCACAGCACCGCGTGCGCCTGCTGCTGGACGAAATCGATGAGTTCTATAGTAATTACAAGGTCAGCCGGGACCTGATCGAATTGCGTAACCTGGCCCAAGTGGCCGAGCTGATGATTGAGTCAGCCATGGAACGCAAGGAAAGTCGCGGCCTGCATTACACCCTCGACTATCCGAACATGCTCCCCGTCGCACTGGACACTATCCTGGTGCCGCCCACCTACGTCGACTGAACTTGAGTCGAACCCGCAGGCGTCGGTGCACATCCGCCGCCTGCGAATCCCGGGGCACACACATCGACCGGACCCGTCGTTCGCCTCGCAAGCGAAAACGCAGCACTACGACCAATGGCAGCGCCAGGCTGTCTGGCCGTAGCTGAACGGCCTGCCAACCCGCCGTCTGACTCCACAACTGCCAACCATCGCCATCGCGACGCAAGCCGCAAAATGCCTGTGGATGTGTCAGCAGAATCTGTCTCGGCAACGCCCAAACGCCATGAACCAGGCAAAACGCGACGCCGAGCACGCTGGCCCAGATCGGTATCGAGAGAAGAAACAGCGAACCCAGCGCGAACAGCTGGGCCAGAAGATATGCCGCCAGCAACTGCCGCGAGGCATGCCAGCGGCATTCGAACGAATTACTTGGGCTGGACACGATCCAGGATCATGCGAACCATGCGCTGAAGCTCCGGATCTTCCGATTCGGCGCGTTCCATGAACCAGCCGAACATGTCCTGATCTTCGCATTCGAGCAGCTTGCGATAGCAATCGCGGTCGACATCATTGAGGTGCGGATAGACCTCTTTCACGAACGGCACCAGCAACACGTCAAGCTCAAGCATGCCGCGGCGGCTGTGCCAGTAGAGGCGATTCAGTTCAACATCTTCGACCATGGAGCGCTCCTCAAATAGGCGGCAAGTATACAGCCCCCAGCACCGTCGAACACTCGGCTTTGGTCGGCCTATACCGATCCTTTGTGAACTACCCATTTCAAGAGCGCCCCCTTATGATGTCTACCAGTCTCTTTACCCTGCGATGACCCATGGCCGACTCTGCTTTTTTCTGCACCCTGTCTCACGAAGGCGTTCTCGCGGTACGCGGCGCGGATGCCAGCAAATTCCTGCAAGGCCAACTGACCTGCAACCTCAACTACCTGAGCGACACCCAAGCCAGCCTCGGCGCCCGCTGCACGCAGAAGGGCCGAATGCAGTCGAGTTTCCGTATCCTGCTGCAAGGTGACGGCGTTTTATTGGCCATGGCCACTGAGCTGCTGGAACCGCAACTGGCGGACCTGAAAAAGTACGCTGTGTTCTCCAAATCCAAACTGACTGATGAAAGCGTTGCCTGGGTCCGCTTCGGCGTCGACCATGGCGATGCGGCACTGATCAACCTGGGTCTTGAGTTGCCGGCTGATACAGACAGTGTCGTGCGCAATGACGGCCTGATCGCCATTCGTGTCTCGCCGGACCGCGCCGAACTCTGGGTTGCAGCCGATCAAGCTGATGCCATCAAAGGCAAGCTGTCCGGGCTGCTGGCCGAAAGCGATCTGAATCAATGGCTGCTGGGCCAGATCCGCGCCGGGATCGGTCAGGTCATGCCGGGCACTCGTGAGCTGTTCATCCCGCAGATGCTCAATTTGCAAGCGGTCGGTGGCGTGAGCTTCAAAAAGGGTTGCTACACCGGCCAGGAAATCGTCGCGCGCATGCAGTACCTGGGCAAACTCAAGCGTCGCTTGTATCGCCTCAGTCTGGACGCCACCGATTTGCCTGAGCCTGGCACCCCCCTGTTTTCCCCGACACACGGTAGCTCCATCGGCGAAGTGGTGTTAGCCGCCAACGCCGGACAAAACATCGAACTCCTGGCCGTGCTGCAAGCCGAAGCAGCAGAAGGGGGGGATATCCGTCTGGGCGCCCTTGAAGGGCCCGCCCTGCACCTGCTCGACCTGCCTTATGAACTGGATCGCGATCGCGAAATTCAGCGTTAACAGCAGCACTTGTTGCAACACCTAGAGAAAAGAAATGAGCGATCTGGCGGAAAAGGTCCAACAGGATGTGGTTGAGGCCATCGATAACGATGACCTGGTTCTGCCAACGTTACCGGAAGTGGCCCTGCAGATTCGCAAGGCCGCTGAAAACCCGGAAGTCAGCATCAGCACCCTGAGTAAAGTAATCGGCCGCGATACCGCGTTGTCCGCGCGCCTGATCAAAGTGGTCAACAGCCCGCTGCTGCGTGCAACCCAGGAGGTCACGGACCTCCACACCGCAATCACTCGGCTGGGCATCAATTACAGCAGCAACCTGGCCATCGGTCTGGTGATGGAACAGATTTTCCATGCCCGTTCCGACGTGGTGGAACGGAAGATGCGCGAGGTATGGCGCAAAAGCCTGGAAATCGCCGGGGTCAGTTATGCGCTGTGCCGCAAGTACACCCAACTCAAGCCTGACCAGGCGGCACTTGGCGGGCTGGTGCATCAGATCGGCGTGCTGCCGATCCTGACTTACGCCGAAGATCACAATGAACTGCTGTCCGACCCGGTCAGCCTCAACCATGTGATTGACCGTATTCATCCCCGGCTCGGCGACAAATTGCTCAGGGTCTGGGATTTCCCGGAAAACCTGGTGAAGGTGCCGGGGCAATACCTGGACTTCAAGCGTCAATCCGATTGGGTTGATTATGTCGATCTGGTGCAAGTGGCCAGTCTGTATTGCCACAAGGACACCGACCATCCGCTGGCCCGAATCGATGCGCTCAGCGTGCCGGCGCTCCGGAAGTTGGGGTTCGATCCCGAGAACGAGGCGATGTGCAAGGATCTGGAAGAGTCGCGGTCGATGTTTTACTAGTCGAGACCGCGCCGCCCCTATCGCGAGCAGGCTCGCTCCCACACTGGATCTGCAACACCCGAGATCCCTTGTGGGAGCGAGCCTGCTCGCGAAGGGGCCATTCCAGACACCGCAAACCTACCCCGCGATAAAACTCACCCGCACCTTCAACCCCGCCGCCTCGCCATCGTGCAGGCTGATCTGCGCCAGGTGAGCACGGCAGATCTCACCGACAATCGCCAGGCCCAGGCCCGAACCGGCCACCTGCTGGTTACGTCGGTAAAAACGCTCGAAGACTCGATCGCGCTCTTCAAGGGGAATCCCCGGGCCATCATCCTCGACCTCCAGCACGGCCGGCGCGGTGACTCGCAGAATCACGTTACCGCCCGGCGGGGTATGCGCCAGCGCGTTATCCACCAGATTGCTCAACAGTTCGTTCAACAACGTCGGCTCGCCGCGCAGCCACACCGGCTCATCCGCTTCCAGCGCAAGCGCCACGCCACGCGCGTGGGCCAGCGGCGCCATGGCCATGCCTAATTCACGCGCCAACTGACTGAGATCAAGCAGTTGCGCCCCGCCCTCGGCAATGGCTCGCGCACCGTTCTCGACCCGTGCCAACGACAGCAACTGATTGGCCAAATGGGTTAAACGATCCGTACCTTGGGCAGCGTTTTCCAGGGTGCTGCGCCAGGTGTCGGGCTCGCTTGAGCGCAGGCCCAGTTCGAGCCGGGCCTTGAGCGCTGCCAGCGGGGTACGCAGTTCGTGAGCGGCATCGGCAATGAATTGCGCCTGACGCTCGAACTGGACCCGCAGCCGCTCGGTAAAGTGATTGAGCGCACGCACCAACGGCCACAACTCCCGCTGCACTTCCACCAACGGCAACGGCCGCAGGTCGTCGGACTGGCGCTCTTCCACCGCTGTGCGCAATCGCTCCAGCGGGCGCAGCGCCGCACTGACCGCGAACCACACCATCAGCAGCGCCCCGACCGCCAGCATGCCCAGACGCAGCAAGGTGTCTGCCGCCAGGCTACGGGCCATGCTGACCCTCGCTTCATCGGTTTCTGCCACACGAATTTCCGCCATGCCGTTCATGTTTGGCTCACTCACCGGCTTGAGCAGGCTGACCACGCGCACATTTTGCCCCTGGTATTTGGCGTTGTAGAAACGCGCCAGCGCCGGATAGTCATCGGTGCGCGGCGTGCCTGGCGGCGGCGGCGGCAGGTTTTCGTAGCCGGAAATCAGCTTCTGGTTGATGTCGTTGACCAGGTAAAAAATTCGCCCCGCGCTGTCATAGGCGAAGGTGTCGAGGGCCACGTAAGGCACGTCGGCGCTCAGGCTGCCATCGCGCTGGGACACACCGGCGGCGATGGTTCGCGCCGAGGCCAGCAAGGTCCGGTCGTACGCGGTATCGGCGGCTTCGCGACCATTCCAGTACGCGCTCAAACCACTGGCCAGCATCAACACCACCAGCAACAGCGCCAGGTTCCACAACAACCGCCAGCGCAGGCTGCTGGGCTTATGCATCGCGGCTTTCCAGCAAATAGCCGAGGCCGCGGAAGGTCACGATGGCGACCGGCTGACCGTCGAGCTTTTTGCGCAAGCGGTGGACGTAGATTTCGATGGCGTCCGGGCTGGCTTCTTCGTCCAGACCAAACACGTGGGAAGCCAGTTGCTCCTTGCTCATCACCCGGCCGGGACGAGCGATCAGGGCTTCAAGTACCGCCTGCTCGCGGGAGGTCAGGGTCAGCAATTCTTCGCCGAGGGTGAAGCGCCGGGTGTCCAGGTCATAGGCCAGAACCCCACAGCGCTGCTGGCGTTCACCGCCGAGCACACTGCGGCGCAGCAGGGCTTTGACCCGTGCTTCGAGTTCAGTCAGTTCGAACGGTTTGGCCAGGTAGTCGTCGGCACCGAGGTTCAAGCCGTGGACCCGATCCTTGACGTCGCTGCGGGCGGTCAACATCAACACCGGCAGGTTCTTGCCCCGCGCCCGCAAACGCGCCAGCACTTCGAAACCATCCATGCGCGGCAGGCCGACGTCGAGAATCGCCATGGCGTATTCCTCGCTGCTCAAGGCTAGGTCGGCCGCCACACCGTCGTGCAGCACATCCACGGTCAGACCGGTGCTCTTGAGCGCTTGGGCGACACTGTCGGCGAGCTGCAAATGGTCTTCGACGAGCAGGACACGCATGGATCTTTACCTCATTCAGGGATGGTCGACGCCATTCTTTGGCGCGGAGTTTACAGCCGCAACCGCCGCTGTGAAGCCTGAGAACCGTGAAAGGCTGCTGAAAGGTTAGTGAAAGGTTGGACCGTTAGAGTCGGTCCACGGAGGGTTTCGACTGCCAATCCTCCGACCGTAGTTTGCAACGTGCTGTGAAATGTAGCTCCCGAAAAACGCCATGAAGCGTTTTCGCCAATAAGAACAATAACCGAGGTACTGCACCATGCCGTCCATACCGCTTCAGACTCGCCCGCCCCACCCCTTCTTTCTATTCCCATCGTTGATGCGTGCCAGCGCCGAAGCCGGCTGCCCAGCGCGAAACCGCCGCACCTGAAACGCCCCCAAAAAATAAAAACTCCCCTGGAGACAATAATGAATCGATCACTGCGCCGTTTCGCCCTCGCCGCCAGCTGTGTGCTGTTTGCCGGCCAATTGATGGCTGAGCCAAAACGCCCGGAATGCATCGCCCCGGCCTCGCCGGGTGGCGGTTTCGACCTGACCTGCAAACTGGCGCAAAGCGCGCTGGTCAATGAGAAACTGCTGACCAAACCGATGCGCGTGACCTACATGCCGGGCGGTGTCGGTGCGGTGGCGTACAACGCGGTGGTCGCGCAGCGCCCGGCCGACGCCGGCACGCTGGTGGCGTGGTCCAGCGGTTCGTTGCTGAACCTGGCCCAAGGCAAGTTCGGTCGTTTCGATGAAAACGCCGTGCGCTGGCTGGCCGCCGTCGGCACCAGCTACGGCGCCATCGCGGTGAAAAGCGATTCGCCTTACAAGAACCTCGACGACCTCGTTCAAGCGCTGAAGAAAGATCCGAGCAAAGTAGTGATCGGCTCCGGTGGCACCGTCGGCAGCCAGGACTGGATGCAAACGGCCCTGATCGCCAAGGCGGCCGGGATCAACCCGCGCGACCTGCGTTACGTCGCCCTCGAAGGCGGCGGTGAAATCGCCACCGCCCTGCTCGGCGGTCACATTCAGGTCGGCAGCACCGACATCTCCGACTCCATGCCGCACATCCTGAGCGGTGACATGCGCCTGCTGGCGGTGTTCTCCGAGAAGCGCCTGGACGAGCCGGAAATGAAAGACATTCCGACCGCCAAAGAACAAGGCTACGACATTGTCTGGCCGGTGGTTCGCGGCTTCTACCTTGGGCCGAAGGTCAGCGACGAAGACTACGCCTGGTGGAAAGACGCGTTCGACAAACTGCTGGCGTCCGAAGACTTCGCCAAGCTGCGCGATCAGCGTGAGCTCTTCCCGTTTGCCATGACCGGCCCGGAGCTGGACACCTACGTGAAGAAGCAGGTCGCGGACTACAAAGTGCTGGCCAAAGAGTTCGGCCTGATTCAGTGATCGCCTCTGTCTAGCGGCCACGGCCCCCGTTCTGCGGGGCCGTGGCACAGGAGTTTCCCATGCTCTTACAACGCATTTTTGCGTCAGTGCTGTTGCTGGTCTGTGTTGGCCTGGCGCTGATGGCGTGGCCGTACCAGGCGGCTTTTTCCTACGAACCGGTGGGGCCTCGCGCGTTCCCCCTTTTGATGCTCGGCCTGATGGGGCTGGGATTGCTGTACATGGTGTTTCGGCCGACGCCGATCATCCACAGTGATGACGACCCAAAACTGGACCGTGAAACCCTGATCAAAATTGGCATCTGCGTAGTGCTGTTACTAGTTTTCGCCGGAACCTTCGAACCCCTCGGTTTCATTGTCGCCAGCCTATTGATCGGGATCCCGATGGCACGCCTGTATGGCGGCCGCTGGCTGCCGAGCACGGTGATCATCAGCCTGATGGCCGTCGGTCTTTATCTGCTGTTCGACAAGTTGATGGACGTGCCACTGCCCTTGGGCGTGCTCGACGTTCTGGAGAACTGATATGGATACTCTTGGCTATTTGGGCCAGGGCTTCGGCGTCGCGCTGAGCCCGTACAACCTGGTAACCGCCCTCTGCGGCACATTGATCGGCACCGTCGTCGGGCTGTTGCCAGGCCTGGGCCCGATCAACGGCGTGGCGTTATTGATCCCGATCGCGTTCGCCCTCGGCCTGCCACCGGAGTCGGCATTGATCCTGTTGGCGGCGGTTTACCTGGGGTGTGAATACGGCGGCCGGATCAGCTCGATCCTGCTGAACATTCCGGGCGAAGCCTCCACGGTGATGACCACCCTCGACGGTTACCCGATGGCCCGCAAAGGCCTGGCCGGTGTGGCGCTGTCGCTGTCGGCGTGGAGCTCGTTTATCGGTGCGTTCATCGCCACGTGCGGCATGGTGCTGTTCGCGCCGCTGCTGGCAAAATGGGCGATTGCCTTCGGGCCGGCGGAATATTTCGTCCTGATGGTGTTTGCGATCGTCTGTCTCGGCGGCATGGCCGGTGACCGACCGCTGAAGACCTTTATTGCGGCGTTGATCGGTCTGTTTCTGTCGAGCGTCGGGATCGATGCCAACAGCGGCGTGTACCGTTTCACCGGAGACAACATCCATTTGACCGACGGCATTCAGTTCGTGGTGCTGGTGCTGGGCCTGTTCTCCATCAGCGAAATCCTCCTGCTGCTGGAAAAAACCCATCGTGGCCAGGAAGCGGTAAAGGCCACCGGACGCATGATGTTCAACTTCAAGGAAGCCTCGGCGGTGTTCATGGTGAACATCCGTTGCGGTTTGCTGGGTTTCATCATGGGCGTGTTGCCGGGTGCAGGCGCGACACTCGCCAGTGCCGTGGCCTACATGACCGAAAAACGTATCGCCGGCGCCAAGGGCAGTTTCGGCCAGGGTGACATGCGCGGTCTCGCGGCACCGGAAACCGCCATCGGTGGCGCGGCCTGCGGCGCACTGGTGCCCATGTTGACCCTCGGCGTGCCGGGTTCGGGCACCACCGCGGTGATGATTGGCGCGCTGTCGCTGTACAACATCACTCCCGGCCCGCTGCTGTTCCAACAGCAACCGGACATCGTTTGGGGCCTGATCGCGTCGTTGTTCGTCGCCAACATCATGCTGGTGATCCTCAACATTCCAATGATCCGCATCTTCACCCGCATTCTCGCCGTGCCGAACTGGGCACTGGTGCCGGTGATTGCGATCATCACCGGGATCGGCGTCTACGCGGTGCACGCCACCACGTTCGATCTGTTCCTGATGATCGGCATCGGCATCTTTGGCTACCTCCTGCGCAAGCTGGACTTCCCATTGTCACCGGTGTTACTGGGTTTCATCCTCGGCGGTCTGATGGAGCAAAACCTGCGTCGCGCCCTGTCGATCTCCAACGGTGCACTGGAAATCCTCTGGTCCAGCCCGATCACCTTCAGTGTCTGGGTGCTGACGGCGATCATGCTGCTAATGCCGATAGTGCGAATCTGGCGCAAACGTTCGGTCGCCCGGCGCGCTATCGCCGATGTCTGATCGCCCCTCCTTCAAAACCTGGTGGGGAACCCCGCTGGTCGGTCTGCTGGGCGGTTACCTCGCCAGCCAGATCGGCTGGCCACTGCCGTGGATGGTCGGCTCGTTGCTGGCGATCATCCTCGTGCGCTGCCTGACTCCCTGGCAATTGGCGGAAATCCCTGGCGGTCGCAAGTGCGGCCAGTGGATCGTCGGCATCGGCATCGGCCTGCATTTCACCCCGGTGGTGATGGAGCAGGTCCTGAGCCACTTCGGCCTGATCTTCTTCGGTGCGTTGGTCACCAGTCTGTCCGCCGTGGTCGGCGTCTGGTTGCTGCGTCGGACCGGCGAGGACCGCGCCACCGCATTTTTTTCCAGCATGCCTGGCGGCTCCGGGGAGATGGTCAACCTTGGCGCCCGCAACGGCGCGGTACTCAGCCGCGTGGCGGCCGGGCAAAGTCTGCGGGTGCTGGTGGTAGTGCTGTCTGTGCCGGCAGCCTTCAAATATTTGCTGGGCAACGGGGCGCCGGTTTTTCATCCGACCGCCGTCGATGGATGGTGGCTCGCCCTTCTCTTCCCGGCAGGCGCTTTGGCGGCCTGGATGTGGGAACGTCTTCGTCAACCCAATCCGTGGTTATTCGGGCCGTTGCTGGTGAGTGCAGCGGTGAGCATTGGTTGGGATCCGCATATCGGTTTGCCTAACGGCGGCAGTCAGATTGGCCAATGGCTGATCGGTAGCGGCTTGGGTTGCCACTTCAATCGACAGTTTTTCCGACGTGCGCCTTCGTTTATGGGGCGGACCTTGATCGGGACCGTCCTGACGATGTTGATCGCCACGGCGGCAGCACTGGGCTTGAGTGCGCTTACGCACCTGGATTTGCGTTCGCTGACGCTGGGCATGATGCCCGGCGGGATTGCGGAGATGAGCCTGACGGCGGAGACCCTGCAATTGTCGGTGCCGCTGGTAACGGCGATGCAAGTGATGCGGCTGTTGTTTGTGTTGTTTCTGGCGGAGCCGTTGTTCAAGTATTGGAACCGGGTGCCGGATTCAGACCAATAGACCGAGTCGCCGCCTTCGCGAGCAAGCCCGCTCCCACATTGATCTTGTGAACACTGAAGATCCAATGTGGGAGCGGGCTTGCTCGCGAAGGGGCCCTCATTGCCAACACATCAAACCGGCGGCAACCGCCATTCGATCGGCATCTCGCCATTCTGCTCAAGAAACTTGTTGGTCCGGCTGAAGTGCCCGCACCCGAAAAAACCGCGATAAGCGGACAACGGCGACGGATGCACCGAGGTCAGCACCAAGTGCTTGGTGGCATCGATCAGTTTCTGTTTGCTCTGGGCATGTGCGCCCCACAGCAGGAACACCAAATGTGGCTGGTGCTCACTGACCACCTCGATTATCCGATCAGTAAAGTGCTGCCAGCCTTTGCCCGCATGGGCGTTGGCATTGGCGCGCTCCACGGTCATGGTGGTGTTGATCATCAGCACGCCCTGGTCCGCCCAGCTTTGCAGGCATCCGTGGGCCGGGATGTCGATGTTCAGATCACGCTTCAACTCTTTATAGATGTTGACCAGCGACGGCGGCGCCGGCACGCCCGGTTGCACCGAGAAGCACAAGCCGTGCGCCTGGCCCGGGCCGTGATAGGGGTCCTGCCCGAGGATGACCACCTTGACTTTATCCAGCGGCGTCGAGTTGAGTGCGTTGAAAATCATCGGTCCCGGTGGATAGATTTCCTTGCCCGCAGCGCGCTCCTGTTGCAGGAAATCGCGCAACTCTGTCATGTAAGGCTGGTCGAACTCGGCACGCAGTGCCTCCTTCCAGCTCGGTTCGAGTTTGATACGGTCGTCAGCAGTCATGGTTACATCCGGCAAAAACAATGGGGCGAACCCTAGGAAAGCCCATCACGCTTGTCAATTGATCTGACGCAGATCCGGCACTTTCCTGCATAGCGATCATACTGAACGCTCAAATTCTCGATCGAGGTCACGATGAATCTGCACTTCGAAGAACTCACCGGCACCGACGGCGCTCGCATCGGCATCGCCAGCCTGGATGCCGAAAAATCCCTCAACGCCCTGTCCTTGCCGATGATCAACGCCTTGCGCGATCAACTGGACGCCTGGGCCAAGGAACCGCAAATCGTCTGCGTATTATTGCGCGGCAACGGCGCCAAGGCCTTTTGCGCCGGCGGTGAAGTCCGCAGCCTGGTGGAAGCCTGTCGCGCGCAGCCCGGGGAAGTGCCGCCCTTGGCCGCGCACTTCTTTGCGGCGGAATATCGCCTGGACTTCAATCTGCACACCTACCCGAAACCATTGATTTGCTGGGGCCATGGCTATGTGCTCGGCGGTGGCATGGGGCTGCTGCAAGGCGCGAGCATTCGCATTGTCACGCCGAGCACTCGGTTGGCGATGCCCGAGATCAGCATCGGCCTGTACCCGGACGTCGGGGCCAGTTGGTTCCTGTCGCGACTGCCGGGCAAACTTGGCTTGTTTCTCGGCCTGACCGGCGCCCATATGAACGGTCGCGATGCGATCGATCTGGACCTGGCCGACCGCTTCTTGCTCGATGAACAGCAGGAAGAGCTGATCGAAGGCTTGCTGCAATTGAACTGGCAGGAACAGACGCCGATGCAGCTCAACAGTCTGCTCAAGGCCTTGCAGCAGGAAGCCGTCGCGCAGATGCCCGAAGCCCAATGGTTGCCGCGACGTCAGCAGATCGACGAGTTGCTGGATGTCAGTGATGTGCGCTGCGCCTGGAAGGCTATCGCCCCGCTGCGCGATGACACCGACCTGCTGTTCAGTCGTGCCGCGCGGACCATGAGCGAAGGCGCGCCCCTGACGGCTCACCTGGTCTGGGAGCAGATCGCCCGCGCCAGGCACATGTCCCTGGCTCAAGTCTTTCAGATGGAATACACCATGAGCCTCAATTGCTGCCGGCATCCGGAGTTCAGCGAAGGCGTGCGGGCGCGGTTGATCGACAAGGATCAGAAACCCCACTGGCACTGGCCAGACATCAACAACGTGCCGGATGCGGTGGTTCAAGCGCATTTCCACAAGGTCTGGGAAGGCCGACATCCTCTGGCAGATTTGTAGGACTACTAAAATTCGGGATTGCCCGCGCTGGCTATTTCCAGAGATCTATCGCGGGCAAGTCACGCATGTACACGCTTTTAACTCCACCTCGGCCACGACATACTCCCCGAGCGAGCCTCCCGGCGCGCTCGAAAGAACTGCTCAGTCATCGCCTGTTTGTCATCGAAGTCATAGCTAAATCTGAAGCCCGTAAAATTTAATTATTTCCTTCATTGCCTCTGACACACCCTCGTCATTACGTAAAAATATATCGTCCATATCCCTTAACGGGAGCAGAGGATGTAGAAGCTCAACCAGTTGGTCAGCAGTATAGTCTTGAGGGACTCTTTCCACTCCTTGTACCCTTATAAAATTTATCGCAGCATCGCCTCCTAAAAAATGATTAGCCACTCGTATCTTCGGAGATGAACCATAATTCACTACCATTACAAAATCATTATTATCGCGGTGAAATTTTAACTGATGGATGGATACTCCAAAATCCGTAAAGTCGATTCCGTCAGTACCGCCAGATGCATTAATAATCAAATCTCTACCCAAGCCGTCATATTTATAAATATCATTACCGGCGCCGCCGGCTAAAGTGTCGTCACCAGGCCCTCCCCAAAGGACATCATCACCTGCACCGCCGGAAATCAAGTCATCTCCCTGCATACCTCGTATCTCACCGGAGCCACTCAAAGTGTCATTACCTTGACCTCCAACGAGAGGCAGCATTTTATTGTCCCGATAAGAGTTAGCCATAGGTGCACTATCGATCAAGACACCATGATGATAAATATCAGGAGCTGGCCCTAACTTACTACTAGCTATAAAGTGCTCCAAGCTAACGCTCGAGCCATCTGAGAATTTTATAATTTCAATACCGGAGCCACTGAGATCACTGGAGTTAGGCAATACAATACGAAGCTTCTGATTCTTACCCCATGAAATATCAAGCGTCGAGTACAGCATCTGCCCACGAGGCGGATTTCGATGGGTTTCGCGTCGTGGGCTTGGTGCCAACTCAATATTGACCGCTTCAACTAAGATAGCGCCCCAACTTAACTGCAATTGCTCAAGGGTTATCCCATCCGGAAGTCTAACGGTATCCGTATCGTGTACCCCGAACTCATCTTTCCATCCGGCAACCCCAACTTCAGGACGGAGAAAAACAGGACTCAACATATCCACAATAATAGTAGTCGCTCCAGCATGCGCGCCAATTACATAAGTGTCTGGACCGTTCTCGCCGTAAAGCCAATCATTCCCCGAGCCACTGATTAAATAATCCGCACCCTCGGATCCGAGCAGCGTATCGTTTCCTCCCCCACCTGAAAGAAACGCACCGGGCACCCTATCCTCATATTCACCATAATAAATTTCAGAATCCTTATAAGTGACAATTAAGTCATCGCCCGCTCCGCCATGAAAAATATTTCCCACTTCGAGATTTACCCTGCCACCTGCATCGTCGCCCTGAACAATTTGATGACTGACAGTTTTGGTCGTAACATCCCAACCAAACTCTTTATAACTGACCTCACTACTTTCGAAGCTTCCAGCAGGATAAACATACCAACCCTGAATGACACCCAAGGCATTTTTCTTTTCTACAACAACATCACCCGCATTTAAAGAAAACCCACTATAGCTTGAGCCTGACGGATAATAATGCGGTTCCTGCTTTGGCGTATATTTAAGTCCACCTACCACTGCAGGTCTGGACTCAGTGCGGGACGTTGAATTTGAGGATCTCTCGCTGATTACAGCTCTACCCGAAACAGAATTCACTTGCTCTGGAGTTTCTGATAATGATCCCGCCTGAAAGCGCTCAACAATAAATTTAGTTTTTTCACTGTAGCTGTACTCATTATCAGTAATATGGGTCCTGGCCCAAACACCCCCATCATTCAACACGAACCCCGTTGCTAATCTACGTGCCGCGCGGCGCTCTTTCAGGTTTGCTAAAAATTCTTCGCCCCACACAATATCGTTTTTAGCTCCATGACTGGGGGGATTCATCATAGAATTATCAGTACCCGCCACCTCACTAGGCTTTTCATTACCTCCGGGCTGCTCCGCAACAATTGTATTTCCAGAAAACCCAGCGCCATTTTCTACTGCACCATTTCCCAACGTGGCTTCTGCAACAGACGAACCGTCAATATCTTTCGGGCCGTCAGCTATTTTCATAACATCCTGAAAACTCAAAACCCCATCACTGAAACTAAATAATGAGTCTTGCCATTTTTCAAAATCCCGAATCAGAATCGAGTCATCCAAACCATTCGATAATCGTAATACCGGGCCAACATCAACAACTATGATGTCAGCTTTCAAACTATTCACAGTAAATCCAGATCCAAATTTTACGATGTTGTTTCCGCCTGTATCTGCGATAACATCGAGACCATCACCGGCGCCGAAATGATAAGTATCATCGCCGTCTTGCCCTTCCAGATAGTCGTTGCCACTGCCTCCTCCAAAAACGTTGTTACCGGAGCCACCGCGAAGATAGTCCACACCTGCACCACCAGATAATGTGTCGTTTCCACCGCCGCCCAGCAGAGTGTCGTTACCTGAACCTCCATCAAGATAATCTGCGCCATGTTCCGATTCGGACGTATGTTCATAATCACCCATTAAAAAGTCATCATCAGCACCTCCGTAAAGTGTATCGGCGCCTAAGCCTCCCCAGAGCGTATCGTTTCCTGCATCACCTCGAACGTAATCATCATTGGTTCCTCCCGCTAGCAGGTTGGGCTCATCTCCATCCAAGGCATCAGCCCCTTGCCCTCCTATCAGCGTGTCAGAGCCACCCATGCCCCGAAGTGTGTCATTACCAATACCGCCATCTAGTAAATCGTCACCGTGGTAACGAACTGGGTGATCGGCGTAATCGCCAGATAGATCATCGTTACCTGCGCCGCCATAAAGTGAATCATCAGCACCGCCACCTTGGAGGGTGTCGTCGCCCGCACCACCATCGAGAAAGTCATTACCAAAATAATTTGCGGCGTCACCCTCAACACCCTGCAATACAGAGTCATCACCTTTTAGATCATCGTTACCAATTCCACCGTACAACACATCGTTACCGCCATTACCGGCTAGTTCATCGTTGCCGCCCCCACCAACCAACAAATCGTTCCCGTGGTGTCTGCTTTGTAGACCATCAACCCAATCAAGGTTATCTCCCAACAATCTATCGTCGTCTTCGCCTCCCCAAAGTGTGTCATTTCCCCCATCGCCGCTCAGGACATCGCTTTCAGTTCCGCCATCGAGTAAATCGTCTCCCCAGCCGCCAGTCATAAAGTCCCGACCACCTTGGCCGTAAAGAATGTCATTGCCACCCTCGACAGAATTGCTGAGGGAGGCATTGGCGTAGACGTTACGCATACTGACGACTCCATCGCCGAGAGGGACGTCAATCCTTTTGAAATCCCAATTTTCCGCAAGCCCGCCGGTCGTATCATCACCGGATAGATTGTCGTCGCCAGCGCCCCCAACCAGCGTGTCTCGACCGTTACCGCCCAGTAGCACGTCTCGGGAGTTGGTGCCGACAAGTAGATCATCGCCCAGCCCCCCATCAAGCCAATCGCCACGACTTGCTTTCCCTTTAGCGGCTCCATCAGCCATCGCTCGTTCGATAGTTGACTGCCGATCTCCAAACAAACGGTCATTTCCAGCTTTACCGAATAACCGGTCAGAACCTCCAAGCCCAATGATTACGTCGTCGCTCGGCGATCCGTGAAGTACATCTGCCTTATTTCTATGCTTTACCTTTCGAACCAAAACGTTCCCCAATTCATCGTAAGAGAACTGATCTCCTGCAACGTGGGGGTCGGTATCTTTTGCTTTCCAATCGCCCGCAACGATTAGATCGGGGCCTGAAAAGTTTTGGCCTTCGTAATCGGGGAGATGAATACCCAACATTCCTGGCGTGTAGTGTTTAATAAAAACCAGGTCATTCGGACCGTATTTAATATTAAGCGTTTTCTCAGCGAGTTCTTCGATGAGGGTTAAAGCAATGGTCCCACCCTCAGTAACCCAGGTATTGCTCAGAGGACCGCTACGTTTAAGGACCGGTATCGGAAGACCATTTATAAGTATCTGGCCATCGACGTTAAAATCGAAAATTTGATCGACTCCATCGCCACTCGAGAATTCATATCGATCATTACCTTCGCCTCCAATCAGAATATCGTTACCTTTCCCACCATCTAATACATCATCACCTGACATCCCATGTAGAGAATCATTCCCCTCTCCACCCATTAACGAGTCGTTACCATGCCCCCCTTCAATATAATCATTTCCTTCGAGGGCCTTGATCGCGTCATCGCCCGCTCCGCCATAAAGATGATCGATATTTGTTCCTCCGCTGAAAGAGCGGCCTCCATCATCACCAAACATGACCAGAGGATTTGAAACCCCTGTACTCATTGGCGCCTGTTTACCTAATGCAAGATCTGAGTAGGAAAATTTCTGAGTCGTGTTTTCACCGAATGATCCGTTGGTCCTGGCTATCAAACGGCCTAACATATCTGCGCGATCAGAAAGCCATTGCTCTGTGATGACACCTTCGCCGGTTTTCGGGTCATAGAGTTCCAATCCACGTCCTGGAAAACCGTCGTCTCGTTCTATAACTATTTCACTCAGGTGTTTTAGAGAGTTACGTAACGCCTGCCCAACAGATGTATCTTCGGCTGCTAGTACTCCCCACTCAGAAGCGCTGCCGTATTCCCCAATTGGCTTGGCTACGATGCTTTGGGATTGACTCGGTGAGAACGACGAGAAAAATCTATAGGCATTAGCAGAAAACGTTTCATCCGTGGTATCCGCAAAAGTAGCGTCATCGTCGTATGTTCGTTTAAACATGTCAAAGAAGGCATTCACGCCGTACCTCAAGATCAGATTAACCGCTGGTGAAATAGGCGTGCCTTTAACCACATACTGAATTAGCGGATTAACATTACCACTACTAAGTGCCACATTTATCTGTTCTGGCACAACTGAAAACACCGTCTCCAATATGTGCCATCCGGAATTTTTGCCCACGGCCTCAAGAGCCACGCTGTAGGAGTTTATTGCAAATAAGATATTCTTGAAATCATCGACTCTATTAACTTTTGCTTGTTCATGACTGCCTTTTAATTCCGACCCAGGATCACCTGCCGAGATCAGTCTCCACGTTTCATAGGGAAACTCCCCACCCAACAGACTAAACGCGATTGTCCCCGACCATCCTGAGTTACGACTTGAGGCAGTGTCTTCTGCATCACTCATGTCTTCGAACAATATTTCCCCAACCGCTCTTGCATCGATGGAAGCGATTTGGCTAATTGAAGGAACGGTCCAAGGTGCCAAATTATCTTTAACCGATCCGTAAATCAGAGCATTTACAAAATTGACTGCCACCCCATTAGATGCTTTTTGTATCAAGTCAGCTCTAAATATTTCATTCAGTCTCAACTGTCCTTGCCGTACCGTATAGGCGCGAATCAAAGCAGAGTAAGCTCCGTCTCCTCCATTGGCATCAATCGCCACATCAAGCCAAAGCTTGGCGCTCTTTAAGGTCCCTCTTAAACTTTCATTGAAAATACTTCGCCCGGAGATTTTTTCACCAACAATATCCGATAAGACTTGATAAAAAGGAGCACAATTTAGACCTTTTATCTCCACTGCTTGATACAACTTAATCTCTGAATCAAACTTCATTCCCTTGCATATTGCGACAGCATCAAAAATCTTTTCCTTCTCTGCAACACTAAAAATATAACTCATTATTACTTCCCTGTAATTATGGAACGCGAAAGATATTCACTAATCAACCGTAGCGCTATGGGAGCCCCAAACAACGAACCAGTTCCAGTCCCTACACGGGCATCCCCACCTGCAAAATCGAAATCATGCAACTCGACCGTACAATAGGCATTCAAACGCCCAAAATCCAAATCTTCCAACTGTGACTTATTAAAAGTTAGTAATACTTCCTTATTCAATCCACTCGCCAAAACTGCGGTAGACGGAGAACCCAAACCGTTACACGCTATCACGCGCGGTGTACCGTCACGTCGACGCCAATCACGTATCACAAAGTTTTTTATTGAAAATTCATTCTTAAAACTAGGAGGGGGAGCCGTAAGCCAGAGTTCCAAGCCAGGGTAATTTTTGAGTTTAACAATAAGCTCATCAGGCCAATCGACAGTCTGGCGTCCCATATTGTATGGCTCGGTGGATGGCTTTCTGGTGTATAGCCTGGCAGCCACATTGAAATGTCCCCAACTGGATGGCGGTTCTTTCCCTCTCTCCTGATAGACTGTGCGGATCTCAGTACCCGTCCACCAAAAAGAACCCTCGAGAACATCTGCAATACATCCCCCGTCCCTCGTTGAAGAACCAAAATGGAACCCTGGTATCTGAGTTCTATCAAGAAGGCTCCCCCCCAAGATGGGAACGTGTTCCATACCAGCAAGTTTTTGACTACATTTTTTTGATATCTCACGACGCTGTTCTCTTGCTTCTGTCTCGCGCTTCCAGTCAAAGTGGCAATTCACTAACCAACAACAAAAAGCCAAAATAAAACCATATTTCAGTATCACCTTACACCGCCGATATGCATCCCTGCGAGACACCTTAAACATTTAAAACCTCCATTTTCAAATGACAAAACATGCTATTTATAATCACGACCAGCAGCCACGCGATCAAAAATGTCAAAATAGCCTTTTAAACCATGCTTTACATCAAACCTGCTCGCCGTCGATTCCGCCGACCTTTTAATCAAATCAAAACCCTCGGGAGTTTCTAATACACTGCAAACTTTTCCAGCGATCGCCTCACTGTCAAAAAAATCCACCAACAATCCATTTTCACCATCAACGATCACTTCCTGAACCGGAGCGGTATCAGAACCTATCACGACACATCCAGATGCCATGGCCTCTAACAGAGACCAAGATAAAACGAATGGATAAGTCAAATAAACATGCACTTTTGAAACCTGCAAGATAGCTCTATACGTTGCATACGGAAGTTTGCCTGTGAAATGCACCCTCGAAAGATCCACATTTAATTCCGCCAGCAATTTGCTGCGCCAGCTTTCATAACCTAGTGGCATACGCCCATAGCTCACGCCATCGCCTCCCACTATTACGATTTTGGCGTCGGGGCATTCGGCCTGAATATAAGGAATGGATCTCATAAAACTATGAAATCCGCGATATGGTTCGAGATTTCTGGCAACGTACGTCACGACTGACTGGCCAGCTTTTATCACGTGCCCACTGGGTAGCTTGACTGAGGCAACCGCCACAGGCCCAGGTGACTGCAAACGGACACCCTCATGAACCACTTGAATTTTTGATTGATAGGTCGTCGGAAAAAGACTGCGCTGCCAATGTGTTGGCGAAATTCCAATATCACACTGTTCAAGGTTCAAGAGATGCATCGAATTCAGGAGGCGAAGTCTTGAAGAAGCATCTACGGCACACGGGAACTCCGGATCGAAATCCATATCCGCCCCCTTTGAATGATAATAATACTCACAGAAATGAATCAGCGGAATTTCAGGATACACATCCTTAACGAACAGCGTTTCACCCCATCCGGGATGACCAAGTATCACATCAGGGCGATAACCTTTCTGCTTAAGCCTTATCAACACGCCTAGGACTTGCTGCCCATCCAATATCGCTTCTTCATATTTATGTAAATACGGATGACCATAACTTGATGTTTTTCTTATAGAGTGATATCGAAATAGCCTTATACCATAAACACCTGAAGCAGTATCTCGACCTATTGCAGTAACCACGATGCCTGGTCGACTCAGCGCGGCCAACGCAACATGCAGAAATTGACCGGGAAAATTTTGATGAATAATAAGTAAATTCATGATTGGACCGACTTTCTTCCTTGGACACCCCCGTTAAATTGAAGTTTTTACAACATCAATATGAATGCATAAACGCTAACAAACACGCAAAAATAAAACTGTAGGAGGCTTCCGAGAAAACCCGAGGAGATGGAGCAAGAGGAGTGAGTTTTCGGAACGAGTATGAGCGACGCTTGTTCTCTCCCGCCACCGTGCGTACGGTTTCTTAGAGTGCTTCACCTTCAGGTGGTCCGGCTTACCGCTACGGTGGACCGAACAGCGTCAGTCACGGCGCTATCCGCCATGCTTGGCGCGCAAAAAAAACGGCGCTTGATGCGCCGCTTTTATAGAGGATTTTTGTGAAGGGTTACCGGCGGCCGCCTCGGCCTTCGTGATCGCCGTGACCGTTGTGGTCGCCTCGTCCGTCGTGGTTACTGTTGCGTCCGCCACCCCGGTGGTCGTCATTGTTCCAATTGCCGCGGTTACGCCCCTCCCATCCGTGATTCTGATAGGCCCGGTAATCAGCCCGGGGTGCCGACTGATAATAGCGCGGTGCCGATTGGTAGATCCGCGGCTGCGAGTAATACCGCGGCGTTGGCTGGTAATACCGCGCCGGCGGAGAGTAATACCGTGGCGGTGGCGAGTAATAACCCCCGCCGCCTGAATAGTAACCACCCGAGTAATAGGCAGGCGCTGGCGAGGTGTAGACCTCGGAACTGTAGTAGCTGGCTCCTTCATCGGAATAGGGCACGCATGCACCAAGAGACAATCCCAATACGGCAATCAGAAGAATTCGACGGAGCTTCTTTCGACAGAGCATGGCGGCCTCCTGGACCGCGAGTGAGCCACACCAGCGACGCTGGCAGGCGACAGTCAATTATTCGGTGACTGTCGAAAGATCAGACATCGTTTTCAGAATCTGGTGCGTTCTTGAAACACATTGAAACAAGTCGCCGATGAAAGGTTTTTCATCTATTCACACGCTGATTAGTGGTGCCCACCGTGATAGCCGCCGCCGTAATAACGCGGACCGTGCCCGCCGTAGTAATAGTAGCGACCACCGTAATAACGGGGGCCGTAATACCCGCCGTGGTAGTAAGGCCAGTAATAGCTGCCGTAGTAGTAAGGCGAGTAATAGCCGGGGTAGTAATAAGGTGCGGTGTACACATCGGCAGGGCCTACGTAGTAGTAGCACGCTGAAAGACCTAAACCGAAAAACGCACTGAGCAGTATTCGACGCAACATGGCGGCCTCCGGGAAGACCAGCGACAGCAGCCGGCACAGGCCGGCTGATACCTCTTTTGACTTACAAACCTGTGCCAAGTGCGATGCAACAAACACCTTCAGATCAGCGGACAACACGATCCATTGGGGTGCACTCGCGCACCATCAAAAGGCAACACCCCCTTCCCGTCCCTCCGCGCCAACGGCGCAATCCCCACGCTAGAGCCCTCAAGTCGACTTGGCACGGCTCTCGCTTTAGCAAAGACGTGCAGGAGTCACCACAGGTTCGCGGCACCACATTTTGCAATGGCTGACTAGGGTTCCGGCTCGCTTAGGCGAGTGGCTGGTCCGAGAGTTGGCGACCTCCAGTTGAGGTTACACGGCGGGACAAAAGCCCGGGAGACAAGCCACCGTTCGCGGTGCCGCGTTGACTCCTGCCCGCCCCTGATCAACTGGAGAACCACCATGTCCCAGCTTCGTTTACCCGCCCTCCTCGCCGCTGCGTTCGCAGCTTTCGTAAGCCTCTCGTCCCAGGCCGCGCAGAAAGACCATTTCAGCGTTTGCTGGACTATCTACGCTGGCTGGATGCCTTGGGAATACGCCGGTAGCCAAGGCATCGTCGACAAATGGGCAAAAAAATACGGCATCACAATCGATGTGGTGCAGCTCAATGACTACGTCGAATCCATCAACCAGTACACCGCCGGCCAGTTCGACGGTTGCACCATGACCAACATGGACGCGCTGACCATCCCGGCGGCCGGTGGCGTCGACAGCACCGCGCTGATCGTCAGCGACTTTTCCAATGGCAACGACGGCATCGTGCTCAAGGGCGACGGCAAGAAAGTCACCGACCTCAAGGGCATGGACGTCAATCTGGTCGAGCTGTCGGTGTCCCATTACCTGCTGGCCCGCGCGCTGGATTCGGTAGACCTTACCGAGAAAGACCTGAAAGTGGTCAACACCTCCGACGCCGACATCTCGGCGGCCTTCAACACCGACCAGGTCAACGCCGTCACCACCTGGAACCCGATGCTCTCGGACATCAAGGCCAAACCCGGCGTGAGCGAAGTCTTCAACTCCAGCCAGATCCCCGGCGAAATCATGGACATGATGGTGGTCAACAGCGCCACCCTCAAAGACAACCCGGCCCTGGGCAAAGCGCTGACCGGCGCCTGGTTTGAAGTGGTTGAGCTGATGAACGCGAAAAACGCCGCCAGCAAAGCGGCACTGGAACACATGGCCAAAGCCTCTGGCACTGACCTGGCGGGTTTCCAGTCGCAACTCGACACCACCAAATTGTTCGCCACCCCTCAAGAAGCGTTGGCGTTCTCCACCAGCAAGCAACTGCCGGCCACCATGCGCAAGGTGGCCGAGTTCTCGTTCCAGCATGGCTTGCTAGGTGAAGGCGCCAAGGACACCAGCGCGGTCGGCATGGCCTTCGCCAATGGCGTGATCAGCGGCGACAAGGCCAACCTCAAGCTGCGCTTCGACCCGAGCTACGTGCAGATGGCCGCCGACGCCAAGCTATAAAAAGAGGACTTGGCCATGCGCCTGATCAATCGCCACCCGGATCGCCCGAGTCGCCTGCTGTTGGTGATCCTGCCGTTCGCCCTGGTGCTGTTCGCCTACTTCATGGGCTCGGCCGAGCGGCTGACGGACAACCCCAACGACAAACTGCTGCCGAGCGCCGTGCAGATGACCGACGCGGTGAAGCGCCTGGCCTTCGTGGCCGACACCCGCACCGGTGAATATGTGCTGTGGCAAGACACCGCCTCGAGTCTAAGGCGGCTGGCGATCGGCCTCGGTATCAGCGCGCTGGCCGGGCTGTGCCTGGGCATCGCCGCCGGCACGCTGCCGCTGTTTGGCGCACCGTTGTCGCCATTGCTGACCGTGCTGTCGATGGTGCCACCACTGGCGATTCTGCCGATCCTGTTCATCGTGTTCGGGCTCGGGGAGTTGTCGAAAGTGATGCTGATCGTGATCGGCATTACCCCGTGCCTGGCGCGGGATCTGGAACAGCGCGCCCGGGAAATACCCGTTGAACTGCTGATCAAGGCCCAAACCCTCGGTGCCTCGACCTGGACGCTGATGCTGCGCGTGGTGCTGCCACAATTGCTGCCACGTCTGTTGATCTCGCTGCGGCTGATGCTCGGTTCGGCGTGGCTGTTCCTGATCGCTGCCGAAGCCATCGCCTCCACTGACGGCCTCGGCTATCGGATCTTCCTGGTGCGCCGCTACCTGGCGATGGACGTGATTCTGCCCTACGTGGTGTGGATCACCCTGCTCGCCTGGCTGATGGATTGGGGCCTGAAACGCCTGACCCAACGCGCGTTCCCTTGGTATGAAGGAGCCCGCGCATGAGCTTCATCACGGTGAAAAACGTCTGGCAGCAATACGGCGATCAGGTGGTGCTCGAAGGCCTGAACCTGAACGTCAACGAGGGTGAGTTCTGCACACTCGTCGGCGCTTCGGGTTGCGGCAAGTCGACCTTCCTGCGGCTGCTGCTCGGCCAGGAACGCGCCAGTCGCGGCGAGATCCGGCTGGACGGCCAAGCGCTGGCCGGCGAACCGGACGCGAGTCGTGGTGTGGTGTTCCAGCGCTACTCGGTGTTCCCGCACCTGACGGTGCTGGACAACGTCGCCCTCGGCCTCGAACTGCCGCGCTCGCCGCTGCTCGGGCGCTTGTTCGGCAGCGCCAAACGCGAGGCCCGGGAACAGGCCTCGGTGCTGCTGCACAAAGTCGGCCTCGGCCACTCGCTGGACAAATACCCGGCGCAACTCTCCGGCGGCATGCAACAACGACTGGCCATCGCCCAGGCGTTGATCATGAAGCCTCGGGTATTGCTGCTCGACGAGCCGTTTGGCGCCCTCGATCCGGGCATCCGCAAAGACATGCACACGCTGCTGCTGGAGCTGTGGCGCGAGACGCAACTGACGGTGTTCATGGTCACCCACGACCTGTCCGAAGGTTTCAGCCTGGGCACTCGTCTGCTGGTGTTCGACAAGGTCCGCGTCGACCCGCATGCCCCCGGCGCCTATGGCGCGCGCATCACTTACGACATCCCTTTGAACAGCGACCGCCGCGTCCAGCGTGCCGCCGTCGACGCCTTGCCGGCACCGCTGGCAGGCACGCTTCGTATCGCTTAGAGGAATTTTGCAATGACTGATTCGACTCAACTGTTCCCACCGTTTGCCGAAGAAATGCTCCCTGGCGGCGGCCATCGCTCCTTCGTGTTGAAGCGCGGCCAACTGCTGCGCCTGACCGACCTGCGCGGTGGCGCCAACGTCAGTCTGACGCTGCTCAACGCCAATGAAAAAACCGAACGCCTGAACCTGCCCGACAGCCTCAAATGCCAACACACCGCCAAACTCACCAGCGGGCATTGCTTGTACTCGGACATGGGCCGCGTGTTGGTCGCCATTACCGCCGACACCTGCGGCTGGAGCGACAGCCTCGGCGGTGTGCTCTGTGCTGAGGAGGTCGCGGAAAAATACGGTGCCGGCCGCTATCAGGAACTACGCAACGGCTTCTTCCGCAACGGCACCGACAACCTGTTGGTGGAATTGGGCAAATGGGGGTTGGGCCTGTCCGACCTGCTGATGACCCTGAATTTGTTCAGCCGCGTGAACGTCGATGAGGCGGGGCGTTTCCACTTCGTCGAAGGCCATTCCAAGGCTGGCGACTACATCGAGTTGTACGCGCCGATGGACACGCTGGTGGTGCTGACCGCGCTGCAACACCCGATGGACCCGTCGCCGCAATACTCACCGAAACCGCTGAAGCTCAGCTGGATGAACGCTGACGCCAGCGTCGCCGAACACTGCCGCACCTCGCGCCCGGAAAACGAGCGCGGCTTTATCAACACCGACCGCCTGTTCGCCTGAGGATCGCTGCCATGTCACTTGCAATTGCTACCGCTGCCGCTCACACAAACAGGCAACCCGACGCCGCGATCTACCGCGCGACCATCCCGGCCGGCGAACCCTGGCTGATGGAAGTCAAGGCGGGCCAGACCCTGCGCATCCTCGACCTGGAAGGCAACCAAGCCGTCGATACGTTGTTCTACAGCGTCGCCAATCCGAAGGAACGCTACGACGTGCAACGCACATTGCGTCGGCAGAACAGCGTCTACCTGAGCACCGGCAGCGTGCTCTATTCCAACCTTGGCAAACCGATGCTGACCCTCGTCGCCGACACCTGCGGGCGCCACGACACCCTCGGCGGTGCCTGCGCGCAAGAGAGCAACACCGTGCGCTACGCGTTGAAGAAACGCTACATGCACAGCTGCCGCGACAATTACCTGCGCGCCTGCGTCCATGACGGACGACTGGGCAAGGGCGACATCGGGCCGAACATCAACTTCTTCATGAACGTGCCGGTCACGGCTGATGGCGGGCTGACCTTTGAGGACGGGATTTCGGCGCCGGGCAAATACGTCGACCTGCGGGCCGAAATGGACGTGATCGTGCTGATCTCCAACTGCCCGCAACTGAACAACCCGTGCAACGCCTACAACCCGACGCCTGCGGAGTTGCTGGTATGGAACTGAAACTCGCCCGTTTGCGTAAATGGTTGTTCGCCCTGTGCCAGTCCCGTTCAGGCCAGTGCATTAAATAACCTTCCCCTGTAGGAGCTGCCGCAGGCTGCGATCTTTTGATCTTGATCTTTCAGGGAGCTAAGAAGATCAAGATCAAAAGATCGCAGCCTGCGGCAGCTCCTACAGAGGTGCGGTGTCCATTGCAGTCACCCGGGACGGCCCTGGTGCTTATCGAAAAATTGCGGGACGGCCCGCATCCCAGGTCGAGGCTGATGCGTTATCGCCTCCGGGGGTTTTGCCATGTTCGAAAAAGTCCTGATTGCCAACCGTGGCGCCATTGCCTGTCGCATCCTGCGCACCCTGCGTGAACTGCAGGTCAAAGGCGTTGCCGTTTACTCCGAAGCCGATGCCGCGAGCCTGCACCTCCTGCAAGCTGACGAAGCCCACAGCCTCGGTGAAGGCGCAGCCGCCGGCACCTACCTGGCGGTCGACAAAATGCTCGCCATCGCCCGATCCACAGGCGCCACGGCGATCCATCCCGGCTACGGGTTCCTCTCGGAAAACGCCGCGTTCGCCGAAGCCTGCGAAGCGGCCGACATCGCCTTCATCGGCCCGACGCCAGAGCAACTGCGCGTCTTCGGCCTCAAGCACACCGCTCGCGCATTGGCCAAGCAACACGGCGTGCCGATGCTCGAAGGCACCGAACTGCTCGACAGCCTCGACGCGGCATTGATCGCAGGCTTACAGGTCGGCTACCCGGTGATGCTCAAAAGCACCGCTGGCGGTGGGGGCATCGGCATGCGCGTCTGCCGTAGTGCGGCCGAGCTGAGCGAATCCTTTGAAGCGGTCAAACGCCTCGGCCAGAACAACTTCAGCGACGCCGGGGTGTTCATCGAGAAGTACATCCAACGCGCGCGACATCTGGAAGTTCAGGTGTTCGGCGATGGTCGCGGCGACGTGATTGCCCTCGGTGTGCGCGACTGCTCGGTGCAGCGCCGCAACCAGAAAGTCCTGGAAGAGACCCCGGCGCCGAACCTGCCACAAGGCATGGCCGATGAGCTGTGTGCGGCGGCGATCAAACTGGCCAAGGCGGTGAACTATCGCAGTGCCGGCACCGTGGAATTCGTCTTCGACAGTGAAGATCAGCGCTTTTATTTTCTGGAAGTGAACACCCGCTTGCAGGTGGAGCACGGTGTCACCGAGCAAGTGTGGGGCGTCGACCTGGTCCGCTGGATGGTGGAACTGGCGGCCGGTGATTTGCCGCCGCTGAGTGAATTGAGCCAGGGTTTGAAAGCCGACGGCCATGCGATTCAGGCGCGGCTGTATGCCGAAGATCCGGGTCGCGACTTTCAACCGAGCCCTGGTTTGCTGACGGCCGTGAACTTCCCTGCCGCCGATGGCAAACGGCTGCGCATCGACACGTGGGTCGAGGCCGGTTGCGAAATTCCGCCGTACTTCGATCCGATGATCGCCAAGGTCATCAGTTGGGCGCCAACTCGCGAAACAGCACGCGCCGATCTGCATCAGGCGCTGGGCGACAGCCTGCTCTACGGGGTTGAAACCAATCGCGATTACCTGCGGCAGATTTTGCTTGATGCGCCGTTTGCCAACGGTCAGCCGTGGACCCGTTGCCTGGACAATCTGGTGTATCAGGCCAACACCTTTGAAGTGCTCAGCGCGGGGACTCAGACCAGCGTTCAGGACTATCCCGGTCGCCTCGGTTACTGGGCGGTGGGCGTGCCGCCCTCGGGTCCGATGGACAGTCGCGCCTTGCGGTTGGGCAATCGCTTGCTGGGTAACGACGAAGGCGCCGCGGCACTGGAAATCACCATGAGCGGGCCGTTGCTGCGCTTCAATTGTGAGGCTGTGGTGGCGGTCACCGGGACGGCGATTGCGCCGGTGTTGAACGGTGAAACCGTGGCGATGAACACGGCGCTGCTCATACCGGCCGGTGCCACGTTAAGCCTCGGCACGATTGCGGGTGCCGGCGCTCGCAGCTATCTGTGCGTGCGCGGAGGCCTGCAAGTGCCGGATTATCTGGGCAGCAAAAGCACCTTCACCCTCGGACAGTTTGGGGGGCATGGTGGTCGTGCGCTGCGCACTGGCGACGTGTTGCATGTGCCTGTTTTGAGCGACCGCCGCCATGGCGATCAACTGCCCGAAACACAGGTCACCGAGTTACCTGCCGTGCGGCAAATCCGGGTGATCTACGGTCCACATGGCGCGCCGGAATACTTCACTGAACACTACATCGGCACCTTCTTCGCCACTCAGTGGGAAGTGCATTTCAACTCCAGCCGCACCGGTGTTCGATTGATCGGGCCGAAGCCGGAATGGGTGCGTGCCGATGGGGGGGAAGCGGGACTGCATCCGTCGAACATTCATGACAATCCGTATGCGATTGGGGCGGTGGATTTCACCGGTGACATGCCTGTGATTCTGGGGCCGGATGGCCCGAGTCTGGGTGGGTTCGTTTGCCCGGTGACGGTGATCGAGGCGGACCTTTGGCAGCTTGGGCAGCTCAAGGCTGGGGATAAAGTGCAGTTCGTCCCGGTCGATCTCAAGACCGCCCGCAACCTCGCCCTGAAATGGGATCACTGTAGGAGCGAGCTTGCTCGCGATAGTGGCACATCCAACATTGATGCAACCGACACACCGCAATCGCGAGCAAGTCGAATCGTCGCACCGTCGCTCCTACAGGGGGTTGTGTCGCCGGTGGTGTTGGATATTGGTCAGGGGGATACGCGGCTGGTTGCACGTTTGTCAGGCGATACGCATTTGCTGCTGGAAATCGGCGCACCAGAGCTCGACCTGGTCCTGCGCTTCCGCGCCCACGCCCTGATGCAGGCGCTGGAAAGCCAACACCTGCACGGTGTGATCGACCTGACGCCAGGCATCCGCTCGCTGCAAGTGCACTACCAACCCGAGCAACTGCCACTGGCGGATCTGCTCGGCATCGTCGCCGGCGAATGGGACGCCGTGTGCGCCGCCAAGGACCTGCAAGTGCCGTCGCGCATCGTTCACCTGCCGCTGTCCTGGGACGACCCGGCCTGCCAGTTGGCAATCGAAAAGTACATGACCACCGTGCGCAAGGACGCGCCATGGTGCCCGAGCAATCTGGAGTTCATCCGTCGCATCAACGACCTGCCGAACCTCGACGAAGTGCAGCGCACGGTGTTCGATGCCAGCTATCTGGTGATGGGGCTGGGCGACGTGTACCTCGGCGCACCGGTCGCCACCCCGCTCGATCCGCGCCATCGCCTGGTGACCACCAAGTACAACCCGGCCCGCACCTGGACCGCGGAAAACTCAGTGGGCATCGGTGGCGCCTATATGTGCGTGTACGGCATGGAAGGCCCCGGCGGTTACCAGTTCGTCGGCCGTACCTTGCAGATGTGGAACCGCTACCGCGAGGTCGCTGCATTCGATGGCAAGCCGTGGCTGCTGCGCTTCTTCGACCAGATTCGTTTCTACCCGGTGAGCGCCGATGAATTGCTGCGCATTCGGCGGGATTTCCCGCTCGGGCGTTTCGATCTGAACATTCAACACAGCCAGTTGAACCTCGCGGATTACCAGGCGTTCTTGAGCAACGAGTCCGAGAGCATTGCCGCGTTTCGCAATCAGCAAAAACACGCGTTCGACGCTGAACGCGAGCGTTGGATCGCCAGCGGTCAGGCGCATTTCGACAGCGAAGAACTGGCCCCGCCAGTGACCGAAGACGCACCTCTGGCCAGCGGTCAACAGAGCATCGACAGCCACATCGCCGGCAACCTCTGGCAGGTTCAGGTTGAAACCGGCAGCCGGGTTCAGGCCGGCGATGTGCTGGTGATTCTGGAGTCGATGAAGATGGAAATCCCGCTGCTCGCGCCCATGGCCGGGGTGGTGCGCGAGATTCGCGTGCAACCCGGTTCGGCGGTGCGTGCCGGACAGCGCGTCGTGGTGCTGGAACTCGACTGAGCCCATTTTGAAAAGGATTAACGCCATGAACATCAATCTACAACTCGACGTCCTGCGCAGCGCCTACCGCGACGGCAGCCTCACGCCCCGGCAACTGCTGCTGAACCTGCGCGATAAGGCGGCGGCGCTGAACCCGGACTATCACCTGTTCATCCACTTGCTGAGTGTTGAAGAACTGGAACCCTATCTCGCCGCGCTGGATGATCGAGACATCGACAGTTTGCCGCTGTACGGCGTGCCGTTTGCGATCAAGGACAACATCGACCTGGAGGGCATTCCCACCACGGCGGCGTGCCCGGTGTTTGCCTATGTGCCAGAGCAGTCGGCGACCATCGTCGAGCAGTTGCTGGCGTTGGGGGCAATCCCACTGGGCAAGACCAATCTCGACCAGTTTGCTACCGGGTTGAACGGCAGTCGCTCGCCGTTTGGCGCGTGCCCAAACAGCGTGTTGCCGGAGTATCCGTCGGGCGGTTCGAGCGCCGGCTCTTCGCTGGCGGTTGCGCTGGGCGTGGCGAGTTTTTCGTTGGGGACGGACACGGCGGGGTCCGGGAGAGTACCCGCTGCATTGAATAATCTGGTCGGGTTGAAAGCCAGCAAAGGGTTGATCTCGACGGCGGGTGTGGTGCCGGCCTGCCGCACCCTCGATTGCGTCACGACGTTTACCGCGACGGCACGGGAAGCGAGTCAGCTGCTGGCGCTCACCGCACACCTCGATCCACGCGACGTGTACAGCCGCAGCAATCCGCTATGGAACGACGGCTCGGCGTTCGGCACACCGCGCCCCTTCCGTTTCGGCGTGCCGCGTGCGCAGGATCTGCAATTCTTCGGCTGCGCTGAAGGCCCGCTGTTGTTCGAGGATGCCGTCGACCAACTCAAGGCGCTGGGCGGCGAGGCGGTGGAACTGGATTTGACGCCGTTTCTGGAAGCGGCACGCTTGCTTTATGAAGGCCCGTGGGTGGCCGAGCGCTACAGCGTGGCGGGCGAGTTGATGGAGCGACATCCAGAAGCCGTGCTGCCGGTGATTCGTGCAGTGCTGGCCAAGGCGCCGGCGGTCAATGGCGTGCAAACCTTCCGTGCCCAGTACCGGCTGCAAGCCCTGAAAGCCCTGTGCGATCACGCGCTGGAAAATCTTGATTGCGTCGTCACCCCCACCCTCGGCCGCCCCGTCACGTTGGCGGAATTGGAGGCCGAGCCGGTGCTGCGCAATTCGGAACTCGGCTACTACACCAACTTCATGAACCTGCTCGATTACGCGGCCGTCGCGGTGCCGAGCGGTTTTATGGGTAATGGTTTGCCGTGGGGCGTGACGCTGTTTGGCCGGGCGTTCACCGATCAGTATTTGCTGAGCGTGGCGGATGCTTTTCAGCGTCAGCAAGGCTCGGGGTTATCGGCACCAACGACTGCCGCACGCAATGATCGCGCGCGGTTGGTGGTGTGCGGTGCGCATCTGGATGGGCTGGCATTGAACTGGCAGCTGAAACGGCGCGGTGCACGGTGGGTCGAGACGACGTTCAGTTCACCGGACTATCAACTGTATGCGTTGGCCGGTGGTCCGCCGTTTCGTCCGGGGATGGTCCGGGTGAAGGACGGCGGCGTGGCGATTGCGGTGGAGGTTTGGGAATTGCCGAGCAGTGAATTGGGCTCGTTTTTGACCGGGATTCCGGCGCCGCTGGGGTTGGGTAAAGTGCAACTGGCGGATGGGCGTTGGGAGAGCGGGTTTATCTGTGAGGCGTATGGGTTGGAGGGGGCTGTGGATATTAGTCACCTTGGCGGATGGCGTGCTTATCTGAAAACCCTTGGCTGACCGCATCCCCCTGTAGGAGCTGCCGCAGGCTGCGATCTTTTGATCTTGTTTTTTAAGAGCAAGATCAAAAGATCGCAGCCTGCGGCAGCTCCTACAGGGAACTGAGATCAGAACCTGTGGGAGCGAGCCTGCTCGCGAAGGCGGCAGCTCATCCAGCATTGATATGACTGACAGATCGCTTTCGCGAGCAGGCTCGCTCCCACAACGATCATTCGCGCCGCACATAGAGCAGCTATTCCCCCGCCGTGCCATTAGAATGCCTGCCATCGGGTCACTGCCAACGGAATTGTCATGCCGCCTCGCTCGCCGCTGTATTCGCAACGTTCGTTGGTCCTCACGCTGATAGCACTGCTGGGGGCAGGCTTCCTCGCTACGTCGTTCCTCAGTTACTACGCTTCGCGAGCGTCGATCCGCGACAACATCGTCAACACCGAACTGCCGCTGACGTCGGACACGGTCTACTCGGAAATCCAGAAAGACCTTGTCAGACCGATCCTGATTTCCTCGATGATGTCCCGCGACACCTTCATGCGCGACTGGGTGGTCAACGGCGAAAACGACCCTGAAAAAATGACCCGTTACCTCAACGAGGTCATGACCCACTATGGCGCCTACACCGCATTTTTCGTCTCCAACACCAGCCTCACCTACTACCACGCCAAGGGCGTGCTCAAACAGGTCAAAGCCACTGAACCCCGTGATGCGTGGTATTTCCGCGTACGAGACATGGCCGCACCCTACGAGATCAACGTCGACCCCGACCTTGCCAACAAGGACAACCTGACGTTCTTCATCAACTACAAGGTCTACGACTACGACAATCGCTTCATCGGCGCGGCGGGCGTCGGTCTGACGGTCGATGCGGTGATCAAGCTGATCGACAAATACCAGCAGCGCTACCAGCGCAGCGTGTACTTCGTCGATAACTTCGGGCACCTGGTGCTGACCGGGGCCGAGGGCGGCCCGCAAGGGGCGCATGTCGGCCAGAAACTCAGCGATCTGGACAGCATGAAGAACCTGGTCAGCCAGTTGCCCAAGCCCCACAGCGGCAGTTACGAATATTCTGCTCAAGGACAGGGCCATTTCCTCAATGTCCGGTTCATCCCGGAGCTGAACTGGTTCCTGTTTGTCGACAAACGCGAAGAAGGCGCCCTCAATGAGATCCGCCAGTCGTTGTACCTCAACCTGCTGATCTGCCTGTTCGTGACGCTGATCGTGCTGGCCCTGCTCAACCGCGTGATCAAAACTTATCAGGCCAAGATCCAGGCTCAGGCAACCCTCGACAGCCTGACCGAGCTGCCGAACCGTCGCGGCTTCGACCTGTTGGCCGCACAAGCCATGCACGAAGCCCGGCGAGAACCCAAACCGCTGACCGCGTTGCTGCTGGATCTGGACCACTTCAAGGCGTTGAACGACACCTACGGTCATCTTGCCGGCGATCAGGTGCTGATCGGCTTTGCACGGGATCTGGAGAGTTGCCTGCGGCACTCCGACATCGTCTGCCGCTGGGGCGGTGAGGAATTCATCGTGCTGCTCAAAGACACGAACGGTGAGACCGGTCTGATGATCGCCGAGAAAATTCGCCAACATGTCGAGCAACAGCGATATGCCTACAACGGCAACGCGCTTCAGCTGACCGTCAGCATCGGGCTGACCACCTTGCAGCCCGATGAAACCTTGCATACCCTGCTCTCCCGGGCCGATCATGCAATGTATCGGGCCAAGCAATCCGGCCGTAACCGCACCTGCGTAGAAATGTCTCACTCCTGCTATGACTAATCCTTTATGAACCGGCCTGAACAATGCCCAGCCTGCGGCGCCTCCAACGACTGCACCCTGGCCGATCCTCGCACCGCCGATCGGGCCTGCTGGTGCTATGGCGTCAGCATCGACCCGGCGGTACTCGAAGCACTGCCTACCGAGTTGCGCGACAAGTCCTGCCTGTGCCCGCGCTGCGCTCAGGTCGAGGCGCAGTTGTAAGCATCCTCCCGGCCGATCACGTAAGATGCGCGGCCCTTTTCCTGCCGATACCCCGTCATGCGTATTGACCGTTTCCTCAGCAACCTGCCGCGCTTCAACCGAAAGCAGGTTCGCCTGTTGCTGGTGGAAAAGCGCATCAGGGTCGACGGAAATATCGTCAGCGACCCGCACACCGAGGTCCGGGAATTCAGCCGCGTCGAGGTCGACGACGAGGTGCTGCAAACCGGCAAACCGGTGCGCCACTTCATGCTGCACAAGCCCGCCGGTTGTGTCAGCGCTACCCGTGATCCGGAACACCCGACGGTGCTCGACCTGATCCATGAACCGGATAAAGATGAACTGCACATCGCCGGTCGTCTGGATTTCAACACCACCGGCCTGATGCTCATCACCAACGACGGCAGCTGGTCGCGACGCCTGACCCAACCGCAGACCAAACTGCCCAAGGTCTACTACGTCGAGACCGAGCAGGACATCGGGCCGCACTACGCGCTGAAATTTACCGAAGGCCTGTATTTCGCCTTCGAAGACCTCACCACGTTGCCTGCCGAGCTGGTGCTGCTCGGGCCGAAATCTGCGCGTCTGAGCATCGTCGAAGGCCGTTATCACCAGGTGAAACGGATGTTCGGCCACTTTGACAACAAAGTATTGCGCCTGCATCGCGAACGCATGGGGCCGCTGGTGCTCGACGACTCGCTGAAGCCGGGCGAATACCGCCCGCTGAGCGATGAAGAGATCCAATTGATCTAAGCCGCCTACCGCTGAGCAGAAGTTGTCGAACAATTTACGAAAGACACTTGCGCGATGGCGTTGCCCCTGCTTGAATCAGGTCGTCAGCCGAAATGTGACTGACGAGTCACAACATACTTCTAAGAAACTTTTTGTCGGTTAGAGAACCCTCAGGTTCCGCCTCAGACCGGCAGACTGCCCGCCAATAATAATACCCGTCGACCTGCAGTACGGATCGACATGGGCCACAAAAATTCCAGGCATATGCCTACCTGTCACAAAGCTCGTGCAATCTCATTTGCGCGCATACCCGCTTGCCAGGAGTCTTATGACATGAGGCCAGAAATCGCTGTGCTGGATATACAAGGTCAGTACCGGGTTTACACGGAGTTCTATCGCGCAGACGCCGCAGAGAAGACCATTATCTTGGTCAACGGCTCGATGGCCACGACTGCGTCGTTTGCACAAACCGTGAAAAACCTTCACCCGCAGTTCAATGTGGTCTGCTACGACCAGCCCTACGCGGGCAAGTCAAAAGCCCACAACCTGCACGAGAAACTGCTGACCAAGGAAGTCGAAGGGCAGATCCTCCTGGAGCTGATCGACCACTTCGCCGCCGAACACGTGCTGTCGTTTTCCTGGGGTGGCGCCGCGACCCTGGTCGCCCTGGCCCACCAGCCACGACGCATCGAAAAAGCCGTGATCAGCTCGTTCTCCCCGGAGATCAACGCGCACATGCTCGATTACCTCGAGCGCGGTGTTGACTACCTCGGCAGCCGGGACGGTGACCGCGTCGGCAACCTGGTGAACAGCACCATCGGCAAACACCTGCCGACCCTGTTCAAACGCTTCAACTACCGGCACGTCAGCAGCCTGGCCGACCATGAATACGGGCAGATGCACTTCCACATCAGCGACCTGCTGCACAGCGATCGCCAGTGCTTTTTCAAAGCCGCCGAGAAAATCAACGTGCCGGTATTGTTCATGAACGGCGAATGGGACGAATACACCGCCGCCGATGGCGCCCGGTTATTCGCCGATCACGTGCAAAACGCCACGTTTACGACGCTGGATGCGACCGGGCACTTTCTCGACATGGAACACAAAGCCGCCTGCCGAGACAGCCGCAATGCATTGCTGGGTTTCCTGAAACCGGCACAGCATGAAAGCCGACCGCGTTACCACTACGTCCAGGATCAACATGCACTGGCAATCTGAAACAGAGTCATCGCGAGCAAGCCCTGCCCTACAGTGTTAAACGCATTCCTGTAGGCGCAAGGCTTGCCCGCGATAGACCGCCACGCGGTCTTTGCCCTGTGTCACCTGCGCTAAAGCGATCCCGCGTAAAGAAAAACTTCTTTTCCACGCGCACATCTGGTACAAAGTCAGCCGCTCTGAGCGGGTGTCGTATAATGGCATTACTCCAGCTTCCCAAGCTGATAACGAGGGTTCGATTCCCTTCACCCGCTCCAATCGAATTTTGATCTCACGTCGTTTTTTGACGGGGGATGCAGGTAAAAAAAACCGGCCTTGATGGCCGGTTTTTTTGTGTCTGGGGTTTGTGTTTCAACGCGGAAATTAGCGTTTTCCCATAAAGTCGCTGTTCTGTTAGCGTTTTTCTTGCCCAAACAAAGGATTCGCCGGCACCGACGCCCTGAATGATCAGGTCAACGCGGAGATCGTGTAATGCACATTAAAGGGGCAATCTTTGTGGGAGCGAGCTTGCTCGCGATGGCGGACTGTCAGGCAACGCAAGTGTTGACTGCGCCACCGTCATCGCGAGCAAGCTCGCTCCCACAAGGGTTGCAGTGTTCAACGCCTTAACTGATCGGCATTAGCCGTTAGTGGCCGTTTTTTTTGTGCGCGGGACTTTGATGAACACCTGTTTCTCCCCTGGAAGTAACAAGTCAACGCATACCAAATTCAAGTGCCGACGGCCCATTCTCCTAGGCTCTAAGCGAGGCCTATTTTAGAAAAGGCAACGTCCTACACTACTCTGGGAATTGTCCGTACACTTGCGCATTGCTGTGTCTTTGTCACGAGGCCTATAGTCCGATCCGCGTCCACATGGCGTATCGGGTTTGGCGACTCGATGGCAAGGCACAGAAATCTCCGAGCTAGCTCGGAGCGTTTCTGAACGCACTTGGCTACCTGTTTTTTGGTGGCTGTGCGTGGGAGATCTTCGGGTCTGCCGGTTTGTGCCTTGTCCGGTTCGCCAACCCGCGTACAGCTACCACCCTTTGTTTGGCGACGATGAGTGGTAGTTCACCTAACTTCAAGGTAATCACTCATGAACGAATATATGGCTTTAACCAGCAACGCCGACGACCTCCCCTCGCTCTATGTAAACACCACCCAACCGCTGCATTCACTGCTTAGCACCGCCCGCTACAGAATTGGCGCAGTGACGCAGATCCTTGAAAACCTCGCCATGCGCGGCGACATCACAACTGACTCGGTAATCCTCAGCGACTTCGCATTGCTTTGCTGCATACCCTTGCGCGACGGTTGCGATGTGCTGGACGTCATTGCTCGACGCATGGATGCGCAATAGTTTGACGAGAAATGAGGGCGCCTTTCGGGGCGCCCTTTGACGTCATGGCATCAGCAACTGGATCCGCGTGAGGACAGTGAACATGCTTTACCCGATTGCGATTTCAATGGGCGATGACAAACACGCGTGGGGCATAGCCGTCCCGGATGTCCCGGGTTGTTTTTCCGCCGGGGAAGATCTGGACGATGCGAAGGCTATGGCTCGCGAAGCCATTGAGGGTCATTTCGAACTACTGGCTGAAAACGGTTTACCGATTCCACCTGCCAGTAACGTCACGCTGCACACAGCCAATCAGAAATACGCGGGATGTGTCTGGGAAGTGGTAGAGATCAACATGTCCAAGTACTTTGGCGAAACCCACTAGCATCGACGCATAAGGCAGTCCCGATCAGTTAAGCCGCAACACGAGCTGTAGCAGCTGGCGAAGCCTGCGTTCGGCTGCGCAGCAGTCGTGAAATCAGACTACGCGGTGTTTCAGGAAGACCTCGCGCACAGGTTTTACGACTGCTTCGCAGCCGAACGCAGGCTTCGCCAGCTGCTACGGATTGTGTCGCGCCTTTAACAAACGGCATTACCCCGAACACCGTTTCTTTTGTTAGTTTTTTGCCTCCCCACATATAGTTTGCGTATAGATCCCCGCGAGCCAGTAAAGAAGCCGTAGCAGCGCATTGAGCCTGACAACAGATGCCTTACTCTGCCAGCTCACCTTTCACTTAGAGGTCAGCATGGACCATTCAGAGTTCGGGATCATGATCATTTCAATGATTGGGTTGTTCGGCTTTGCTTCGTTTGTTTTTGAATACTTGAGTGCCAGGAAAAGGGGCCGATAACGTTCAGCGTTATCCGTCCCTTTTTTTGCGTTAGCGGGTCGCGACGATGAACAATCGCGGGAACGGCAGCAGCACCGAGCCATCGCTCAGCGCCGGATAAGCCTGCTCGATCGCGGCGTGATATTGCTTGAGGTATTGCGCCTTTTCCGCGTCATCCAGCGGTTCGAGAAATGGCCGCAAACCGCTGCCCTTGAACCACTCGACCACGCCCGCCGCACCGCCCGCCAGTGGATGATGGTAGGTGGTGCGCCAGACATCGACTCGTGCACAGTGCGGCCGCAGCATCGAGTAGTAAGCGCTGGCACTGGCCATTTCCGTCCGCTGCCCGGCGGCGTCCGCCAATTTACTGGCCCACGGGCCCTCAGCGGCCACTTCGCGCATCAGGCGATGGGACGGCTCGTTGAGGTTGTCAGGCATTTGAATGGCCAGGCTGCCGCCCTTGGTCAGTCTGGCGGCCAGCGAAGGCAGTAACATCGCGTGATCGGGAAGCCACTGCAACACCGCGTTGGCGAATATCACGTCGAACGGACCGTTGTCGTCCCAGGTTCCGATATCAACAGTGTCGAACTGCACGTGCGGCAAGCGCTTACGGGCGGCGTCGATCATATCAGTTGAACTGTCCACGCCACGCACGGTGGCGTCAGTGAAGCGCTCTACCAGCAACTCCGTCGAATTGCCGGGGCCGCAACCGATGTCGATAGCCGACCGCGCATCCACGGGCGGGATCGCCGCGAGCAGATCTCGAGCCGGACGTGTGCGTTCATCTTCAAAAGCGACGTATTGCTTGGCGGACCAACTCATTGCGTTCTCCTGTCGGCGTGTTGTCGTGGGCAGGGGCAGACAACCGGTTCGCTACGATACCTCGACTGACACTCGCTTCCCTATCAACACCTTATTTGTAGGAGCTGCCGCAGGCTGCGATCTTTTGATCTTGCTCTTAAAAACAAAAAGATCGCAGCCTGCGGCAGCTCCTACAAGGGCGGCGCAGGAGAAATACGAACATGTCATCAGAATTTTCATCCCGCCCGCGCTGTCACAAAATCAGGCGCATCCCCATAAGGAGCACGGCAATGAAATTCGCAAAAATCTCTCAGAAGCTCGCCCTGTGGGCCGGCAGTCCCCGGACGTTTCTCGGGGCAATTATTCTGATTTTCCTGTGGGGGTTAAGCGGGCCGATTTTCCATTTCGACGACACCTGGCAACTGATCATCAACACGTCGACCACCATCATCACTTTCCTGATGGTGTTCCTGATTCAGAACACGCAGAACCGCGACACGGACATTTTGCATTTGAAGATTGATGAGTTGTTGCGAGTGACGACGGAGGCGCAGAACGCGATGCTGGGGCTCGAAGCGCTGGACCTCAAGCAGTTGGAAGCGCTGAGAAAGCAGTATCGGCAACTTGGCGAGGGCGAAACGATTTCCTTGGACGGGACCGTCGTCCAGGAAAAAGACAAGCCAGATTTGAATGAAAGCTGATCGGAAAATCGCGGGTGGCCGGAGGTCACCCGCGCGCGCCGATGTTTAGCGACTCGCTTGCAGCGCCTTGGCCATTTGCAGATGGTTTTGCAATTTAGGCAGCGTTTCTTCAGCGAAGGCTTTAATTTCCGGCACGTCAGTGGTCTGCGCTACCTGCTGCAGTTGCTCGATGGCTTCCTGGGTAGTTTTCACCTGACTGGCGGCGTAGGCCTGGTCGAAGCTCGCGCCGTCCATCACTTCCGGCATCAGGGCTTTGGCCTTGTCGATGACTTCTTCGCGTGGCGCCACCGGCAAATCGAGTTGCTTGGCGATTTTCGCCAGATGCTGATTGGCGGTGGTGCGGTCATTAATAACAATGATGGTGTAGTCCTTGACCTCTTTTGATTCGGTTTTCTGATGCGCCAGGCGACTGGCTTCGATTTCGGCCATGCCTTTGGCCGAGGCATCGTTGATGAATTCGGCGGGCGACTGGGCAAAGGCACTGCTGTGGCGCACAGGCCCAGTACCGCGGCAAAACTGGCATTGCGTAATCGGGTGGCCATCCGGCTCATGGTCGCGCCCTCCTCAAAATAAAATTAAAACGGGAGCTTTCGCCCCCGCCTTTCAATCAAAACTACCTTCACCCACTATTTGGATTTCTGACCACCTTTGCGGCCCATTTCTGGTTTCACAGGGTCTTTATCGACAGTCGTGGTGGTAGTTTTCCCACCTTTGCGACCGGCTTCAGACGCCTTCGTTCGATCGTTGGCGAAGTTTCCCGAGTTCGAGTTTCTTGAGTTAGGCATGATTCTCTACCTCTTGGTGATGATCGCGACGAGCAGGTGCCCGCATAGAATCTGAATTTCGATCCGCAAAAAGGTTTAGAAAACCTGATAACGCCGCGACGAACGGCGGCGAATGCTCAGACCAGTCGCAGGTGATGCTCGCGCTTGGCGCTGTACATGGCTTCATCGGCATGTCGGAACAATTGTTTTTCATCAGTGCCATGGTCGGGGTATCGCGCCACACCGATGCTGGTATGAACGTTCAGGCTGTGCCCGTCCAGACGCAGCGGCTGAGCCAGCACCTGACGGATTTTACCCGCGACGCTGTCGGCGTCTTCCGAGGCGTGGATACTGTGTAACAACACCACAAACTCATCACCGCCAATGCGCGCCACCGTGTCGGTTTCCCGCACGCACCCCTTGAGCCGATTGGCGACCGCTTGCAGCATCATGTCGCCGACAGCATGGCCATGGGTGTCATTGACCTGTTTGAAACGGTCGAGGTCGACGTACAGCAAGGCCATTCGACCGCACTCCTGACGAGCCACCGCCAGCGAGTCTTTGAGACGCTCGCGGAGCAATTCGCGGTTGGGGAGCTGGGTCAGTTGGTCGTACTGGGCCATCTGCTGCAGCCGGGCATGCAATTGTTTGCGCTCGATCGCAGTGGCGACCTGGGCACAAACGTACTGCAACAGTTCCTTATCCTGCTCGGTGTAGCGCTCGCCACCCGGTACGCTTTTGACGATCAGCGCGCCGATGGTGCCGTTTTGCGAGTTCAGTGGCACGCCCAGCCAGCAAGGCGAATTCTGTTCAGCCACCAGCCCCTCGAATCCTGCGGGTGGAACGTCCTGGTCGGGGGTCAGCAAAATCGGCAGGCCGGTGCGAATGACCTCGGCACACAGTCGCCCGGTGACCGTTCCGGGCTGCCCGGGTTGCGGCTCGCGATCATCAACGTGATAGGGGAAGTTCAGTTGTGCACAGTGTTCGTCGTACAGCGCGACGGAAAAATTCAGCGCCGGCAACCATTCACCGATGATCAGGTGGATGCGTTTGAACAGCGCCAGCAAATCTTCCGCCGCGTGGGCCGCTTCGGAGATCGCATACAACGCCGCTTGCCGGGATTCCGCCTGCTTGCGCTCGGTGATGTCGCGCGCCACGGCGATGCGCAACTGGTCGACCTCAGACCAGCGCGCCGACCAAAGGATGTGCACCACTCGGCCATCCTTGCGCAAGTAACGGTTTTCAAAGTTGAGCTTGGGCTCGCCGCCCATGATTTCCCGTGCGGCATCAAGGGTGCGCTGACGGTCGGCTGGATGCACCAGATCGATCATTGGCTGTCCGATCAGTTCGTCCGGGGTGTAGCCGAAAATACGCTCGCAGGCCGCGCTGACAAACACGAAGCGACCTTGTTTATCGACCGCACAGACGGCGTCCAGCAAGAGATCAATGTAGCTCGCCAACGGCGCGGAATTTCTGGTTGCCATGGTGCAGAGAGCGTGTCCGGACAATGCAGCAAAAAGAAACCATCCTTGACCGATGAGCAGAACTGGCGCGTCCCGGCAACCAGTATCAAGCCTTGTTCGTCACCAACCCCGGCAATGCATGCGCCAGGGCATTGATGGCAAAACCGATAAACATGACCCCACACAGCCGGGTGATCAACAGCTCATGCCGTTGATACAACGTGCGTACCTGCTGCGCACCGACAATGCCAATGAGGATAGCGTAGGCCATCAGACCGCCGATGAAGCTCAGGACGATCAGCCACGGCAACATCGACCAGTGGAGCAACTCTGCACGACTGGAGAGCAGCGCGGTGAACGTTGCCACCGCAACCGGGTACGCTTTCGGATTGGTCAGACCAAACAGAATGCCGTGCCAGAACGGTTGTCGCGCCGGGCCCTGAGGCGCGTCGGCGCTGCTGCGACGGGCACGAACCGCGCGCATGCCCAGCCAGAACAGATAGAGCCCGCTGAGCACGCCCAGCACATCGAATGCCGTGCTGCCGATTTCCCTCGCCCCCACAATCGCGACGAGCGCCGTGCTGCACCAGACCACGTCCCCAAGCAAATGCCCGCAAAGAAACCCCGCCCCCGCCCGTCGACCACGGGCCGCGCCGATGCCAAACACCGCCAGCACACCCGGTCCGGGCGTGATGCCGTAGATAAAACCGGAAGCGAGAACGGCCATTAGCAGCGATGGGGTCATTGGAAATCCTTTTGAACTACCGGGTGAATGGACGCAAGTCTATCTCAGGACTTTGCGCATCGACTGACTGATCGTTAAAGAACTTTACGTCCGCACTGGGGCCCGACGCCTCAACCGCGCACGGTCCTTAGCTCCGTGAGTTCATTCAAGCATTTGTTACGACAGACGAACGGCCGGCCTATTACCCTATATGACGCTGTAGTATGTTGTATTACAAACCACTACATCGAGACTGCCATGTCCGTCATGTCTTTGCGCCTGCCAGACGAAATCGCCGATACCCTCGCCACTCTTTCTAAAGCTACAGGTCGCAGCAAGTCATTTCTTGCCGTGGATGCGTTGCGCGAATACCTGGCACGAGAATCATGGCAAATTGAGGAAATTCAGAAAGCGTTGAAGGAAGCTGATGCAGGTGACTTCGCAACGCCCGAAGAAGTGAAAGCAATCGCAGACAAGTGGGCTGCCAATGCGCGTTGAGTGGCTGCGTACCGCATTAAAAAATCTGGATGACGAAGCAGCCTATATAGCCATTGAGAATCCAAAAGCCGCAGCGGAGTTCGTCCAAGCCATTCTCGCCAGCGTCGATCACCTTGCTAGCTTTCCTGCGACAGGACGAGAAGGTCGTTTGCCCGGTACTCGTGAATGGGTCCTGCCCGACCGGCCGTACCTGATTCCCTATCGAGTTCGCCAAGGTCGCCTACAAGTGCTTCGGGTCTTTCATACTCGGCGCCTTCCACCCACGAATTGGTAGATATCAGCGGCGACGGTGGTGTTGATTCAGTTTAGTGATTCGCTGGCTAAAGCAATTATTGCAACATGTTGAAGATCAAAAGATCGCAGCCTGCGGCAGCTCCTACAGGGATGCGTGGTCCATGCAGGAGCTGTCGCAGGCTGCGATCTTTTAAAACTTGTCGAGCGTGCGCAGCTTCTGCGGCAACCCCCACATCAGCAGCGCCACGGCGATCAGCGCGGCGACGCCGATGACGTACAGGGCCGGGGTGGTGCTGCCGGTCAGGTCCTTGATCCGCCCGACCATGACCGGGCTGACAATACCGCCGAACTGGCCAAGGGTGTTGATCACCGCGATCCCGCCAGCCGCCCCTGCGCCGGCACCGGCCAGCAGTTTTGGCGGCAAGGTCCAGAAGCTCGGGATGGAGGCGATGATCCCTGCGCCGAGCAAGCCTAGCGCGACGATCAGGAAGGTCGTGTGGTTGGCGAAGATGCCTGCACAGAAGAAGCCCACCGCTCCCACCGCGACCAACCCGGCGACAAACTTGCGGCGCTCGCCGGTCGAGTCGGACAACCGCCCGATCACCACCATGCTGATCGCCCCACAGATGTACGGGATCGCCGTCAACAAACCGATCATGACCGGGCTCTCGGTGCCGGCACTGCGGATCAGCTGCGGGGCCCAGAAATTCAAGCCGTAGGACGCCACCTGAATCAGGAAATAGATCAGCCCCAGCGTCAGGAAACCCGGAATTCGCAGCGCGGCGAGCAACGAACCGCCGCTCTTGTGCGGTTCATGGTGCGCGATGCGGCTGGCCAGCAGCGTTTTCTCGGACGGCGTCAGCCAATGAGCGTCTTCGATGCGGTCCTTGAGCAACGTCAGCACCAGCAAGCCGAGGCCGATGCACGGCACGCCGCCGAGCAGAAACAGCCAGTGCCAACCGCGCATGTCCAGGAAGCCATCGAGGTGTTGCAGCACCAGTCCGGAGAACGGTGCGCCCACCAGACCGGCAAACGCCGACGACAGGAACAACATCGAGGTGATACGCCCGCGATAGTGCTGCGGGAACCACAGCGTCAAGTAATACAGCACGCCCGGCGCAAACCCGGCCTCCATGGCGCCAATCACAAAGCGCAACCCGTAGAACTGCCATTCGCTGTTGACGAAGACCATCGCCGCCGTCGCAAGCCCCCAGGACATCATGATCCGGGCGATCCAGCGCCGTGCGCCGACCTTGTAAAGCATCATGTTGCTCGGCACTTCGAACAACACATAACCGACCACAAACAGCCCGGCGCCGAGGCCGTACGCGGTGTCGCTCAGGCTCAGGTCCGTCTGCAACTGGAACTTGGCGAAGCTGATATTGATGCGGTCAAAAAAAGCGAACAGGTAGCAGACCATAATCAGCGGCATCAGCCGCCAGGCGACCTTGCTGACCAGGGCTTTTTCTTCGTCGTGGCTAACGGACGGGCTTGCGCCCGCTTCCAGTACATTAAGGCTCATGGTGTTTCTCCAGGCGGACTTCCCGTGGGTGTCCGATTGTTTTTGTTGTCTGGTTGAGATAATCGGTGTGGAGGCCATTCATTGTGGGAGCGAGCCTGCTCGCGAATACGGTCTGACATTCAGCAACGATGTTGACTGACACTCCGCTTTCGCGAGCAGGCTCGCTCCCACCGGGGATTCGGTGTGGTCAGGACGGGGTCGGGTGCAAATCGCAATTGCGTCCGGCCTTGGCCAACTGCCCGGGCACTTCGTGGCCTAGCAGCGCCGGCAATCCTCGGGACAGCTTCAGCAGCAGCGGCAGGTCGATACCGGTGTGAATGCCGATTTCATCGCACAGGTTCACCAGGTCTTCGGTGCAGATATTGCCCGAGGCACCCGGTGCAAACGGGCATCCACCCAGCCCGCCGAGGGCCGCGTCGAAACGTCGGGCACCGGCCTCGTAAGCCGCGAGCACGTTGCACAAACCGAGGCCGCGGGTGTTGTGGAAATGCAGGGTCAGATCCGCGGGCGAAACGCGCTGCAAGACCCGACGCACCAGCCGATCAACCTGGCGTGGATTGGCCATGCCGGTGGTATCGGCCAAGGTAATGCCCTGGATCCCGAGCTCCTGATAAGCCTCGACGATTTGCAGAACGCGATCCTCATCGATCGTGCCTTCGAACGGGCAGCCGAACGTGGTGGCGATGCTGCCGTTGAGGCGCACCTGGGTGCCGCCCACGTACTGCACGACCTCGCCGAACGCGGCCAACGAATCTTCGCAACGCATGCGCATGTTCGCCAGGTTGTGGGTCTGGCTGGCAGACATCACCAGATTCAGCTCGTCAGCCCTCGTCGCCAGCGCCCGCTGCGCGCCTTTGAGGTTTGGGATCAATGCCACGTAAATCACACTGGGTTGCCGGGTGATGCCCTTAAACACCAGTTCACCGTCACGCAGCGCCGGAATGGCTTTGGGCGAGACGAACGAACCCGCTTCAATGCGGCTGAACCCGGCCAACGACAGCTGATCGATCAGGGCAATCTTGTCGACGGTTTCGACCCAGGTCGGCTCGATCTGCAAGCCGTCGCGGGGAGAGACTTCCTGAACCATCAGGGTCTGGGAAAAATCAGTGATCATTGCACCACTCCTTCAGCTTTCAACCGCTCGATGTCCGAGCCTGTAAGGCCCAGCCCCGCGAGAATATCGTCGGTGTGCTGGCCCAAACCCGGTCCGGACCAGTTCACACCGCCGGGGGTTTCGGAAAGTTTTGGCACAATGCCCGGCATCTTCACCGTGGCGCCACCGGGCAGGTCGGCGCTGAGCAGCATGTCCCGCGCCTGATAGTGCGGATCGGCAACGATGTCGGCCACTGAATAGATACGTCCGGCCGGCACTTCGGCGGCTTCCAGGGCTGACAGTACGTGGTCGATCGGCAGGCTGCTGGTCCAGTGAGTGATCGCCGCGTCGAGTACGTTGCTTTTAGCCGCGCGACCGTCGTTATGAGCAAATTCCGGCGCTTCGGCCAGATCAACCCGGCCTATCACGCCCATCAAGCGCTTGTAGATGGGGTCGCTGTTGCCGGCGATCACCACGTAGGCGCCGTCGGCGGTCAGGTACGTGTTGGAAGGCGCGATGCCCGGCAAGGCCCCGCCGCTGCGCTCACGAACATGGCCAAGCATGTCGTATTCCGGCACCAGACTTTCCATGACATTGAATACGCTTTCGGCCAGCGACACATCGACCACTTGCCCGCCGCCCTGCCCGGTCTTGACCCGCAGCAATGACATCAAGGCGCCGATCACCGCGTGCAACGAGGCCAGGGAATCACCGAGGCTGACGCCAACCCGAGCCGGCGGCGTACCGGGTGTGCCAGTGGTGTAGCGAATCCCGCCCATGGCCTCGCCGATGGCGCCGAAACCCGGCCGATCGCGGTAGGGGCCGGTTTGGCCGTAGCCGGAAATCCGTACCAGGGTCAGGTTGGGGTTGAGGGCGTGCAACACGTCCCAGCCCAATCCGAGTTTCTCCAGCGCACCGGGGCGCAGGTTTTCGATCAACACATCGGCGCTGGTCGCCAGTTGTTTGACCAGTTCAATGCCTTCGGGGGATTTCAGATTCAGTGCCAGGGACTTCTTGTTTCGCGATTGCAGGTACCACCACAGCGAAGTGCCCTCATGCAGCTTGCGCCATTTGCGCAGAGGGTCGCCCTGCCCCATGGCTTCGATCTTGATCACTTCGGCACCGAACTCGGCGAGCATTCGGGCAGCGAATGGCGCGGCGATCAGCGTGCCGATCTCGATCACCTTGATTGCACTCAGGGGGGCAGTCATCGCGGGGTACCTCTTGTTCTTGGAATATGAGCCAAGGCTAGAGGAGCGAGGGGGCAGGAATCCAACCTTCAGTTGGCAACGGGTGTTCGCGAAACGCGAACGGTCGGTGAATGGTCTGACGCAGTCATCACCTGTAGGAGCTGCCGAAGGCTGCGATCCTTTGATCTTGTTCTTGACCTTTTCTGCATCAATGGAAGATCAAGATCAAAGGATCGCAGCCTTCGGCAGCTCCTACAGGTTGTGTGGCCAGCTAATCGACTGATCAGACCTGACCCCGCAACTGCTCAAACAACATCCGGCTCACAGGCGACAACGCAGCCTCATCCCGAACCACGATGATCAACGCCCGATCCGACCAATCGTCGGTCAACGGCACCGCATGCAAACCCAACGCCCGACCAAACAATTCATAAGCCTTCTGCGGCAAAATCCCGATGCCCATATTGGCCTGAACCATCCGGCACATCGCGTCAAACCCCGGTACATGAATCCGCAGCCGCAGCACCTTGCCTGCCTTGCGAGCCGCTGCGTGAGTGCGCATGTTGATCGAGCTGGCGGAATGCAGGCCGACGTAATCGCTGTCCAGCGTCTCGGCGAACGCCAGGCTGGAACGGCTCGCCAATGGATGATCGGGCAGCATCAACACCACCAGTTTGTCCTGACGGTAAAGCACACTGTGCAAGCCTTTGACGTCGCTGTCACTGGAGCAGATTCCGAGGTCGGCCACACCGTCCAGCACCCCCTGGATCACCCCACTGCTAGGCCGTTCTTCGAGATCGGTCTTGACCTGAGGATGACGCTCGGAGAAACCCCGCAAGTCTTCGGGCAGAAACTGAATGATCGCCGACAGGTTGGCGAGCATCCGCACATAGCCGCGAATACCATGGCTGTGCTCGCCCAGTTCGAGCCCCATTTTCTCGACGTTGAACAGCATCTGCCGAGCGTGGTGCAACAGGGTTTCACCGGCCGGCGTCAGGGTCATGCCTTTGGCCTGACGCACGAACAAACTAATGCCCAGCGCCTCCTCCAACTCCATCAACCGCTTGCTGGCCGCCGACACCGCGATGGCTTCGCGGGTCGCAGCACGGGTCAGTGTGCCTTCTTCATGAACCGCGACAAACAACTGGAGGGTGATCAGATCGAGGCGGCGGATCAGGCTTTTTTGCAGCATGGGGGGCTCGATGACTTCGGTTCGACGAGTCGACAGGATAGCCCGGTTTTTATGCAGCTCGGCAAAGCAATTGCCCCACAACCTCACAAGGCATCGGCCTACACATTTATCTCTTGTAACACTCAGCCATGCCGGAAACAGCTGATTCAAAGACCCTGACCACACGCTGTAAAGTCTGGAAACGCACACGGCTTGCTTCACACCAATGGATCGCTTCACACATGTGAACTCGTAAGCGAGCTTTTTGGCACATACGCTGAAGACATCAGCGATTGAACCCCAAGGAAGACTAGATGAAGAGCAGCACCACCTTACTGGTCACCTGCAGTACGGTTTTTCTCGCGCAATTGGGCATGAGTATTTACTTGCCGGCGCTGCCGGAGATTGCCCGGGTTCTGTCCGCCGACGCCTCGCAGGTTTCATGGGGGCTGGCGGTGTATCTGATCGGCATGGCCTTGCCAATGCTGTTCTGGGGCAGTCTCGGTCAGCGCATCGGCCGAAAACCAGTGCTGCTCGCGGCGCTTGGAATTTATGGGTTGGGCAACCTTGCGTTGCCAATGAGCCAGACGCTTGAATCGTTCCTGATTTGTCGACTCGTTCAAGGCATTGGCGCCAGCGGGATTTCGGTGATGGCCAGGGTGCTGATACGCGATAGTTTCCGCGGTGAACTGTTGGCTAAAGCGCTTTCCTGGCTTTCGATTTCCTTCGTGGTGGCGCTGGGGATCGGCCAGTACCTCGGGTCGATCATCCAGGTGTCCTTGGGTTGGCCGGCGATTTTCTATCTGTTGGGCGGTGTGAGTCTATTGCTGGCGATGGTCGTAGCGCGGGTCATGTTTCCGGTGCTGGTGGAGGGCAATGTTCAGGCATCCGGCTGGCCGAGTTACTGGTGCATTTTGCGTGATCGGGCTTTCCTGTTGCCAGCCCTAACCGGCGGGCTTGGTTATGGGGTGATCATCGCGTTCAACACCGCCGCACCGCTGATTCTGCAAGGACCGTTCAACTGGTCAGCCGTGGAATACGGGCTGCTGGGTTGGCCGATCAGCGCGGCCTACTTTCTGGGGGCATTGGGGGTTAACGGTTTGGTGTTGCGCACGGGTCAGCGGCGGTTGATGACGGCGGGTGTCGGGCTGGTGTTGGCCGGTAGCACGGTGATGCTGCTGGGGAGCGCCGCTGGCACTTCGATTGCGCTGCTGTTCTGGTTGCCCTATTGCGTCGCGGTGTTCGGTCAGTCGTTGAATTACCCGATCAGCCTGTCGCTGGCCAACGACGGTTCGCCGGTCAGCGGTGCTTATGCGATGGCGTTGAGCGGTTTCATTCATCAACTGATGGCCGCCGCTATTGGCGGGTTTGCCAGCCTGATTGCCAGTCAACAGGCATGGCCACTGTCGCTGTTGTGCACTTTGCTGGCGGTGGGCGCGATGCTTTGCGTGATGCTCGCGCCCGAGCGTAAAACCGCTTAAAACGCGTTGCGGAATATCTCCTCGATTTGCCGCTGGTCCGCCACGCGCGGATTGGTCAAGCCACAGGCGTCTTTCAGCGCATTGATGGCCAGGATCGGAATATCGTTAAGCTTGGCGCCGAGTTCACGCAAACCAGCGGGAATCTCCACATCCCTGGCCAAGGTGCGGATCGCTGCGATGGCTGCCTGAGCGCCTTCTTCCGGGCTGAAACCACGGATGTCTGCGCCCATTGCGTGAGCCACATCGGTCAGGCGATGAGCACAAACCAGTGCGTTGAAGCTTTGTACATGAGGCAGAAGCACGGCGTTGCAAACACCGTGCGGCAAATCATAGAAACCACCCAATTGGTGGGCCATGGCGTGGACGAAACCCAAGGACGCATTATTGAAGGCCATGCCGGCGAGGAATTGCGCGTAAGCCATGTTTTCCCGTGCGGGCATGTCACTGCCATCGCGCACAGCCTGGCGCAGGTTGTTGCTGATCAAGGTGATCGCCTTCAGCGCGCAGGCATCGGTGATCGAGTTGGCGGCGGTGGACACGTAGGCTTCGATGGCGTGGGTCAGCGCGTCCATGCCGGTCGCCGCGGTCAGGCCCTTGGGCATGGCCACCATCAGCGCCGGGTCGTTGACCGACAGCAGCGGCGTGACGTTGCGGTCGACAATCGCCATTTTCACGTGGCGCGATTCGTCGGTGATGATGCAGAAGCGGGTCATCTCGCTGGCGGTACCGGCGGTGGTGTTGATGGCGATCAGCGGCAACTGCGGCTTGGCGGATTGATCGACGCCTTCGTAGTCGCGAATCTGCCCGCCGTTGGTCGCGCACAGGGCGATGCCTTTGGCGCAGTCATGGGGCGAACCACCGCCCAGGGACACCACGAAATCACAGCGACTTTCCTTGAGCAGGCCCAGGCCACGCTCGACATTGGCGATGTTCGGGTTGGGCTTGGCACCGTCGAAGATCACCGCGTCGATATCCTGTAGCGCCAGTTTCTCGGCAATCATCTTCGCCACGCCAGCCTTGGCCAGTCCCGCGTCAGTCACGATCAACGCCTTGCGAAAACCGTACTTGCCGATGGCGTCCATCGCTTCGTCGAGGCAACCGATGCCCATGATGTTAACGGCGGGGATAAAAAATGTGCTGCTCATGAGCGAATCTCCTGTCGGGGTCGAATCAGCGGTGCCGATCCTGCGGGAACACAGGATCGCCTCATCAAACGGGCGGTTTCTTGATCTGGCTCAAGTCCCGGTCGTGATAAAGTCGCCGCCCATCAGACCTTTTGCTTTGAGACGAAGACCGCAATGACCGATTTCCAGGATGTTGACGCCCAACTTGAAGACTGGAACGCCTTGCGCACCACCGCCTCGTTCAGCGGCCTGCTGCTGGGTAACGGCGCCAGCCGCGCGGTGTGGGACGATTTCGGCTACGACTCGCTGTTTGAAAACGCCCGCACCGTCGAAGAAAAACCCCTGAGCCAGTCCGAGCTGAGTGTGTTCGACGCCCTGCAGACGCGCAGCTTCGAGCAAGTGCTCAGCGCGCTGAAAACCACCAGCCGGGTCAACAAGGCCCTGGCCGTCAGCTCCGCCGCACCGCGCAATCGCTACTACGCAATCAAGGAAGCGCTGATCAACACCGTCCACGCGGTGCACATCCCGTGGCGGCTGGTGGTGCCTTCGACGCTGGCAACGATCAATCAGGAACTGCGCAGCTATCGGACGGTATTTACCACCAACTATGACTTGCTCAGTTACTGGGCGATTCAGCACCAGCCTGACGCCATCACCGATCTGTTCCAGGGTGCCGAGCCGGTTTTTGATTTGAGCGCCACCGCGACCGATAAAACCCGATTGCTGTACCTGCACGGCGGTCTGCACCTGGTGCGTAATCAGGACGGTACCGCGCGCAAACTCATGTCGACCGAGGGCACGCTGCTCGGCAGCTTTGCGATCAACAACACGATCAAGACCCTCGATGACGTGCCGCTGTTTGTGAACGAAGGTCCGTCGCAGGACAAGCTCAAGACCATTCGCAGTTCGGATTATTTGTCGTTTTGCTATGACCAGTTACTCAGCCATGGCGAGGGCTTGTGCTTGTTTGGTCATGCGTTGGGCGAGCAGGACAGTCACATCATCCACGCGTTGCGCCAGGCGAAACCGAAGGCAGTGGCGATCTCGATTTACCCGCGCAGCAAGGCGTTCATCCAGCATCAGAAGCGGCATTACGCGAAGGTGTTTGAGGGGACGGGCTGCGAGTTGCGGTTTTTTGATTCGAAGACGCATGCACTGGGTAGCCCGAAGCTTACGGTTCCAGTCGAGGTTTAGCGGCGACGCGGTAGACGCCCGCTCCCACACTGGATCTGCGGGCGTGCACAAATCCCTGTAGGAGCGAGCTTGCTCGCGATGGTGTGTCAGTCGGCATCTATGTAGCTGACACACCATCGCGAGCAAGCTCGCTCCTACAGGTGATCAGAGCACCGGCAACGTCTTGTCCTTGATCACCTTGGTCGGCCCGTTGGCCTTGACGCTGGCGATGCCTTTCTCAAGCGCGGCCTCGGAGGAATAAGCCTCGCTGCTACCGATGATTTCGTGATTCGCGGCTTTGAGGTTGAAGTACGGATGGCCATCCTTGGTGGTCTTTTTCTCGTAGCGGTCATCCAGCGGGCTGTTTTTCTGCACCGAGGCGATGCCGTTATCCGCAGCACTGCGGGTCGTGTAGTGCTCGCTGTTCAGAATGATTTCAGCATTGGCTGCTTTCAGTACGAACCGAAACTGGCCGCTGCTGGTTTTGCTTACTTCGTACCATCCGGACATGCTCGTTCTCCTTGGCAATTGAGAGGGTTCGCGCCAAAGAGTAAAGACCACCCAGGTGTGTCTGTCGCCCTCAAGACCACCCTCAAACCACCGGAAAATGAATCCGGAACGCCGCACCGCCCATAGGCGAATCCCCCAAGGTCAATTTCGCGCTGTAGCTCTCGATGATGTCCTTGACCACCGCCAAGCCAATCCCCTGCCCCGGATGCTGACGATCCAGCCTTTCGCCGCGCTGAAGAATCCGCGCACGCTGGTCCGGCGGCACACCGGGTCCATCATCCTCGATGCACAACTCGACGGCGCTGAGCGTCTCACGCACGCTGATGCGCACTTCGCCCAGGCACAGGCGATAGGCGTTTTCCAGCAGGTTGCCCATCATTTCCAGCAAGGCGCCCTGCTCGATCGGCACGTAACACGGATCCGGCAGATCGAAAGCGACCCGCACGCGTTTGTCGCGATACACCTTGTCCAGCGTGTCGCAGAGGCTTTTCAGCACCGGCCGCAAGCGTACCTGATGGCGCACCAGGCCACTTTTGCGCAGGCTGGCGCGTTGCAACTGATAGCTGATCTGTTGGCTCATGCGTTCGATCTGGGTTTGCAGCACCCAGGCTTGATCGCGATTTTCAGGGCGCTGCGCCATGTCCTCGCTGACGCCTTGCAACACCGTCAACGGTGTTTTCAAACTGTGAGCCAGGTCATCCAACGAATCACGGTAACGGCTGCGCTGCTCGCGCTCGCTGTGCAGCAAGCGGTTGAGGGAACCGGTCAGGCGCAGCAGTTCGCGCGGGTGTTGTTCAGTGAGGCTTTCGCGGGTGCCGCTTTCAATCTCGTCGAGTTCCTGACTCAGCCGGCGCAACGCCTGCAAGCCCCAGGTCAGGCCGATCCACAACAACGCCAGCAGCACCAGCAAGGCGGCGCCAAACCCCAGGTAGAGATTTTCCCGCAAACCTTCGAGGGTGACTTCGTACTCACGCACCGGTTGCAGCGCGACGATGCTGAACGCCGCACTTTTGCCGCCCAGCAGTTTGACCTCGACGTCATAGACAAAGAATTCCTCGCCGTTGGCCTCGCGAATCCTCGCAAACTCGTTACCGCGTCCGTCGTAACGCGGTTTGTAATTGATGTCCTCTTCCTGGGTGCCCTTCGAGCGCCAGACCAGGTGACCTTCGCGGTCGTAGATGTAGCCGAGCAAACGGCTGTCGGTCAGGTTGAAGCGTTCATCGGGCAATTGCGTCGGCATCTGCAAGTGATTGTTCTCCACCCGGGCGGCGGAGATCAGCGTGGTGACGTCCGACGCCAGGCGCTGCTCGATCGAATCCTGCAACGCCAGGCTGAACGCGCCCTGCATCGCCGGCAACAACGCCAGCATGAACAACACCGCCAGGAGGGTGGCAGCGAGCATCAAACGAACGCGAAGAGAACGAATCAAGTGCAGCGCTCGTTGAACAGGTAGCCGAGGCCGCGCACGGTATCGATCGGTTTGAACCCGGACGGGCCTTCGAGTTTGCGGCGCAGACGACCGACGAGCACTTCGATCACGTTCGGATCACGCTCGTCGTCGTCCGGGTAGAGCTGTTCCATTAAGCGGTCCTTGGCCACCACTTGCTGATGATGCCGCATCAGGTACTCGAGGATCCGGTACTCGTACGCGGTCAGCGCCAGCGGTTGTTCATCGAGGGACGCCTGCTTGCGATTGAGGTCAAGCAGCAGCGGCCCGGCAACGATTGTCGATTGCGTGAAACCGCTGGAGCGGCGCAGCAAGGCATTGAGCCGGGCATCCAGCTCTTCGAACTGGAACGGCTTGACCACATAATCGTCAGCACCGGCGGCCAGGCCTTCGACCTTGTCCTGCCAGTTGCCGCGTGCGGTAAGGATCAGGATCGGAAACGTCTTGCCCTGGGCGCGCAACTGACGAATCAGGTCGAGCCCGCCCATGCCCGGCAGGCCGAGGTCGATCACCGCCAGGTCATGGTTGAACTGCTCGGTCTGGTACAGCGCCTCTTCGGCATTGGCCACGGATTCGACCACATGGCCGCTATCCGTCAGGCGGGTTTGCAGGTGATGGCGCAACAGCGCTTCATCTTCGACGACCAGCAGTTTCATAACGCTCTCCCGGGCAAATCAACATCTCCAAAGGCTATGGTGTACCTGGATGGCCAGCAGGCCAATGTTCGCCGCCATCCACCGGTCAGGACAGATCGTAGCGCCCCATGAGGTCTTCCTCACGGAGTTTAATGCCATTGTGCGAGACCGACACGTTGTCGTAAGTGGCGAAGTAACCGCCCTGATTGTTTTGTTGGCCCAGACGCACACCCCACGCGCTGTCAGCGCCCACCACGCCACTGACGGTCGAGCTGTTCAGGGCGAGGGACTTTTTGACCTTGTCGCTGGTCTTTCCAAGAGCAAGCCTGGCGAAATTGTCGTCGGAAGCGAACGCCGCGGTACTCGCGCTCAGGACGGTAAAAGCCAGAAGCAGGTTCTTAAAGCCAGTCATTAGGGGGCTCCTCATGCGCCAGGTGCTTTGGGATACGGGCAAGGTTACGCACCCGGCACTGAACTCACCCTGAACGCACACTGAACCTAAGCTGAATCAGATCGACTAGGCTGTTCTGACGACGTCCTTACAGGAGACTCAACCATGCGCGTGTTTCTCGCCCTCGTATTACTGGCCTTGAGCGGGCTCAGCCAAGCCGCGATCAAGACGCAGGAGATTCCCTATCAAAGTGCCGACGGCACCAAAATGATCGGCTACTACGCCTACGACGATGACATTAAAGGTCCGCGCCCGGGTGTCGTGGTGGTGCATGAGTTCTGGGGCCTGAACGATTACGCCAAGCGCCGCGCCCGTGACCTGGCCGGGTTGGGCTACAGCGCACTGGCCATCGACATGTATGGCGACGGCAAGAACACTGAGCATCCCAAGGACGCCATGGCCTTTATGCAAGCCGTGCTGAAGGACAGTGCTGTGGCCAGCGCGCGGTTCCAGGCCGGGCTCGACTTGCTGAAGAAACAGCCGCAAACCAATCCGGACAAACTCGCCGCCATCGGTTACTGCTTCGGCGGCGGCGTGGTACTGAATGCAGCCCGTCAGGGCGTGCCGCTGGCCGGTGTGGTGAGTTTCCACGGTGCACTGGCGACCAATACGCCAGCGACGCCTGGCAGCGTGAAAGCGAAAATCCTCGTCGAGCACGGTGCGCTGGACAGCATGGTGACGGCGGATAACGTCGCGGCATTCAAGGCCGAGATGGACAAGGCCGGGGCTGATTACAAATTCGTGAGCCTGGATGGCGCCAAGCACGGCTTCAGCAATCCTGATGCGGATCGCCTGAGTCATGGCGATCATGGTGGGCCGGATATTGGTTACAACAAAGCGGCAGATCAACACTCGTGGGCCGATATGCAGGCGTTCTTCAAGAGGATTTTTGGTTAATCAGACAGACCGCGTTGCGGCCATTCGCGAGCAGGCTCGCTCCCACAGGAATTTGTGGAGCCCCATAAATCCAATGTGGGAGCGAGCCTGCTCGCGAATGGCTCAACGCCGATCTGAACCTTGCCACTACCCAGCCCCAAGGCAACCCGGCAAAATGCCCGACATGAATCCCGCCCCCGCCCTACCCGCCTGCTGCACCCCACTTGATGCCCATTGGCCGCTGCCGTTTGCGCTGCCCGATACCGTGCTGCTGAGTACCCACTTCGATACCTCGCAACTGGCCATCGATGATTTTCAACGCAGCGCCATCGAGGCGCCTGCCAGCATCCAGCGCTCGGTCGCCAAGCGTCAGGCGGAGTTTCTCGCCGGACGGATCTGCGCGCGGGCCGCGTTGCAACAGCTCGAAGGACTGAGCCTCAGCCCGGCCATTGGTGAAGACCGAGCACCCGTGTGGCCGCCGCACATCACCGGTTCGATCACCCACAGCACTGGCCGGGCCGCTGCGATTGTCGCAAGGAAGTCCGATTGGCGCGGACTGGGAATGGACCTGGAAAACCTGCTCAATCCTGAGCGGGCCGAACGCCTGGCCGGGGAAATCCTCACGCCAGCGGAATTGCAGCGCATGGCCGCCGGCCGTCGCGATCAGCTGGCGATGTGGGTGACGCTGACGTTTTCGGTGAAGGAAAGTTTGTTCAAGGCACTTTACCCGATCGTGCAGCAACGCTTCTATTTCGAACACGCCGAGGTACTGGAATGGACCGAGAGCGGTCAGGTACGACTGCGGTTGCTGACCGACCTGTCCCGCGAGTGGAGCAACGGCACCGAGCTGGATGCGCAATTTGGGGTTGTGGATGGGCAGTTGTTGAGTTTGGTCAGTATCAAGGCCTGAAGGCTTGTAGTGTTTGTTCGGGCCTCATCGCGAGCAAGCTCGCTCCCACAGGGATTTTTGGTGCGACATAGATCCAATGTGGGAGCGAGCCTGCTCGCGATGGCGGTGGATCATTCACCGCCCATCTCAACGTTTTTCCTGACTCCTCGGCCAACTCAGGCTGAAACACGCCCCCCCCAAATTTTTGCTTTTACTGATCAATGCCCGTCCGTCGTGCCAATGAATAATCCGTCGCACGATGGACAACCCCAACCCATGCCCGCCCGAGGCGCGGGTCCGGCTGTCATCGAGACGCAGGAAGGGGGTGAAGATTCTCTCCCAGGCATTTTCCGGCACGCCCGGCCCGTCATCCTCAATATCTACGCGACAGCGCTGCTGCCCCACCTGATAACTGACGGTCACCCGAGACGACGCGTGACGCATGGCATTGCTCACCAGATTCTGTATCGCCCGGTGTAAATAACGCGGCTCCGCCTCGACCCACGCGTCGTCGCAATCGGCAGCCGACAGGCACAAACCGCGCTGAACCGTGATCTCGGCCCGAAGTGGCGCCAGCTCCTCAATGACTTGATTGACCAGTGCATCCAGATCGACCCGCTGGAAATTCAGGGCCGGCGAGCCCTGCTCCAACCGCGCATACGTCAGCATCTCGTCCACCAGCCGATCGAGATCCTCGATGTCGTGGTCCATGCCTTCGCGGTATTTTTCCAATGCTTGCGGCGTGGTCGCCGAGCCGATCATCTCCAGGCCAAAACGCAGCCGCGCCACTGGCGTGCGCAATTCGTGGGACACGGCACGCACCAGTTCCCGCTGGATCGCCAGCAATTGCTGCAAGTGCTCGGCCATGCCATTGAACGCCGAGGCCAACCGCCCCACTGAATCCGCGCCGCGTGCCGGCACGCGGGTTTCCAGGCTGCCCTTGGCGATGCGCGTGGCCGCGGCTTCGAGGCCGCGTAAGCGGCGTTCCAGTTGGCGCACCAACAGGTAAACGATCAAACCGATCAGGCTCAAACCAAGGGCCGCGATCAGCACCAGCCACTCCGGTGGATACGGGTTCATCTGATACAGCGGGCCGATTTCCAGCACCCAGGGCGTACCGACCATCCCGGCGAACACCCGGATCGAATCGCCCCCCTTGCCCAGCGCCATCACCGTGTCGCCTTCGGACACCCGACGGCTCTGGTCTTCGTCCATGTCGGCCTCGTCAACCGTGACCAGTCGCAGATCAAAGCCAAAGCCCTTCTCTTCCTTTATTTGTGCCAGGCGCTTGGGCTGCTCAGCCACCGGGACACGCACCAGTTCATCGGCCAGCAGGTAAATAGTTGCCCGGGCCAGTTGTTCGCTGATCTGTTGGACTTCGCCGGTGAGCACCAACTGTTCCTTGTCGCTGACCAACCGGTAAACCATCGCCGCATGCGGACCGGTCTGCTCCACCAGCGCCTGCCCCCGCAGCACTCGGGTGCGCTGGGTGAGGTCGAGGTCGGTCTGGGCAAACGTCTTCAGCGCCAGAGGAATCCCCAGTAAGCGCTCCCACACCACCAACGCACGATGGCGCTCGGTATCGTTCATCGGTTGCAGGTTGCCCGCCATCAGCGAGAACGTGCCGTGGGCCAGGCGTTCGCGGTATTGCTCGCTGCGCACCTGGTTAAGCATGTGCAAGGCCAGCACACCGAGCACCGCCACCAGAATCAGCGCCGCGCACATGCCGCCATAGATGCGCAGAAAGATCGAGTTCACAGGGACAGGTCTGCGCAGGCCTCGGGAACAAACAGATAACCTTTGCTGCGGACGGTCTTGATCAGTCGCGGATGCTCCGGATCATCGCCGATCTTCGGCCGAATTCGCGAGATGCGCACGTCGATGGAGCGGTCCTGACCGTCATAGCCAATGCCGCGCAGCGCGGTGAAGATTTCTTCCCGGGACAGAATGCGCCCGGCATTCGCCACCAGCAGCCAGAGCAGGTCGAACTCTGCGCTGGTCAATTCGATACCGACATCATGCAGCCATGCTTCGCGTAATGCGTTGTCCACCACCAGCGGGCCGAACTGCAAACGTCGTTGTTTTTCCGGGGCCACTTCCGGCGCTTCACTGCGGCGCAGCAGGGCCTGGATGCGCGCCAGCAGCAGGCGCGGGCGAACGGGCTTGCAGACGTAGTCGTCGGCGCCCAGATCGAGGCCGAGGATCTGGTCAGTGTCATCGGTGCGGGCCGTGAGCATCAGGATCGGTCCGTCGTAACGGTCGCGGACCTTGCGGCAGATGCTCAGGCCATCTTCGCCGGGGAGCATCAGGTCGAGGATGACCAGGTCCGGCTTCTCATTGATGATGCGAGCCGCGGCCAGGGCGCCATTGCCCTCGATCGACACGCGCAGGCCATTGGCTTCAAGGTAATCGCGGGTCAGTTCGGCCAGACGCTGGTCGTCCTCCACAATCAATATCTGCCAGGCTTCTTGTTCCACGGGTGACCTCTACTGCCAACAACACTTATAAGGAAGGATCCACCCGTCTTTTTGTAATGATGGGGGAGGATAAGAATGCGTATGCACTGGCCGATTGTATAAACGCCGCTCGCCGAGAACACAAGCCGGTAAATGCGTTCGGACTCGCTGTTTTTTTGTGATAGGGTTCGCGCCCTTAAAAATCCGACTGACCGTTTTCAATCATTGAAAATCAGTGAAAAACGGTCCGCTCCAGCTACGTCGCGGCCTACACGCCCGTTCCACCTTTCACACACAATTTACGCACAGGTTTATCCACAGGCAGTACGTTGCAACACCCTCCAAAACGCATTATCTTGTAGGTCGGCGCAAAAAAAACCCTACATGTAGGGTTTTTGCTAAAAAGCCCAACCACATTTCAGACCAGAAACTCAAGCGCTTTATTGCCTGTTTATGGTTGAACCAAGCGTGATTTTACAAGCCCAAACCGCACCTGCGGATGGCACCGTTTTTTCAGGCCTGAACGGCCAGAACGGTACGGGTGTTGCAGACATTACTGCCACCCGGAATGGAATCCGGTTTCGAGCCCAGGCTCGCAGCCAAAGACTTCGGCAAGGAAGCGGCATCATTAGCCTTTTTCCTACTGTCCCGAAGTTGTTATGCCCGACGCCCGTCGGTTGTAGTGCTTCAGGACAGAACGGTGGGCACCGTGAAGGTGCCCAAACAAACATAGAGAATGTGGAGACAACCCCCCATGCAAACCGACACAACTCGCGAGAACCCGCAGGGCACCTTGCCGCAGGCCGCTGATTCGACTTCGGATCTGTCCGCCACCGCGCCAGGCCAGCTGCGTGTGATCAAGCGTAACGGCACTGTCGTTCCTTACACCGATGACAAGATTACCGTCGCCATCACCAAAGCGTTTCTCGCAGTTGAGGGCGGCACCGCTGCCGCTTCGTCGCGAATCCATGACACCGTTGCCCGCCTGACCGAACAAGTCACCGCAACCTTCAAGCGTCGCATGCCATCGGGCGGCACTATCCACATCGAAGAAATCCAGGACCAGGTCGAACTGGCCCTGATGCGTGCCGGCGAGCAGAAAGTGGCCCGCGACTACGTGATCTACCGTGACGGTCGTTCGAAAGAACGCGCTGCCCACGCCCCGGCCGTAGAAGCCGTCAACGCTCACCCGTCGATCCGCATCACCCGCGCTGATGGCACCTTTGCACCTCTGGACATGGGCCGCCTGAACACCATCGTCACCGAAGCGTGCGAAGGCCTGGCAGAAGTCGACGGCGACCTGATCCAGCGCGAAACCCTGAAAAACCTGTACGACGGCGTGGCCCTGACCGACGTCAACACCGCTTTGGTGATGACCGCCCGTACGCTGGTCGAGCGTGAGCCGAACTACTCGTTCGTGACCGCTCGCCTGCTGATGGACACCCTGCGCGCCGAAGGCCTGAGCTTCCTGGAAGTCGCTGAAAGCGCCACTCACCATGAAATGGTCGACCTGTACGCCAAGGCCCTGCCTTCGTACATCGCCAAGGGTATCGAATTCGAATTGCTGAACCCGGTCCTGGCCACCTTCGACCTGGAAAAACTCGGCAAGGCAATCAACCACGAGCGCGATCAGCAGTTCACCTACCTGGGCCTGCAAACCCTGTACGACCGTTACTTCATCCACAAGGATGGCGTGCGTTTCGAGCTGCCACAGATTTTCTTCATGCGCGTGGCCATGGGCCTGGCGATTGAAGAGAAGAACAAAGAAGACCGCGCGATCGAGTTCTACAACCTGTTGTCGTCCTTCGACTACATGTCCTCGACGCCAACCCTGTTCAACGCCGGCACCCTGCGTCCACAGCTGTCGAGCTGCTACCTGACCACCGTTCCGGATGACCTGTCGGGCATCTACCACGCGATCCACGACAACGCCATGTTGTCGAAGTTTGCAGGCGGCCTGGGCAACGACTGGACCCCGGTTCGTGCATTGGGTTCGTACATCAAGGGCACCAACGGCAAATCCCAGGGCGTTGTTCCGTTCCTGAAAGTGGTGAACGATACCGCCGTCGCGGTTAACCAGGGTGGCAAGCGCAAAGGCGCTGTCTGTGCCTACCTGGAAACCTGGCACATGGACATCGAAGAGTTCATCGAGCTGCGCAAGAACACCGGTGATGATCGTCGTCGTACCCACGACATGAACACCGCCAACTGGATCCCTGACCTGTTCATGAAGCGCGTCTTCGATGATGGCAAGTGGACCCTGTTCTCGCCGTCCGAAGTGCCAGACCTGCACGACCTGACCGGCAAGGCCTTCGAAGAGCGTTACGAGTACTACGAAGCCCTGTCCGAGTACCCGGGCAAGATCAAGCTGTTCAAGACCATCCAGGCCAAGGACCTGTGGCGCAAAATGCTGTCCATGCTGTTTGAAACCGGCCACCCATGGCTGACCTTCAAGGACCCGTGCAACCTGCGCAGCCCGCAGCAGCACGTCGGCGTGGTTCACAGCTCGAACCTGTGCACCGAGATCACCTTGAACACCAACAAGGACGAGATCGCCGTTTGCAACCTGGGCTCGATCAACCTGCCGAACCACATCGTCAACGGCAAGCTGGACACCGCCAAGCTGGAACGCACCGTGAACACCGCCGTTCGCATGCTCGATAACGTGATCGACATCAACTACTACTCGGTGCCACAAGCGAAGAACTCCAACTTCAAGCACCGTCCGGTCGGCCTGGGCATCATGGGCTTCCAGGACGCGCTGTACCTGCAGCACATCCCTTACGGTTCCGACGCTGCCGTCGAGTTCGCCGACAAGTCGATGGAAGCAGTCAGCTACTACGCGATCCAGGCGTCCTGCGACCTGGCCGATGAGCGCGGCGCTTACGAGACGTTCCAGGGTTCCCTGTGGTCCAAAGGCATCCTGCCGCTGGATTCGCAACAAATCCTGATCGAGCAACGTGGCCAGCAGTACATCGACGTTGACCTGAACGAATCCCTGGACTGGGCACCGGTTCGCGCTCGTGTACAGAAAGGCATTCGTAACTCCAACATCATGGCCATCGCACCGACCGCGACCATCGCCAACATCACTGGCGTATCGCAGTCGATCGAACCGACCTACCAGAACCTCTATGTGAAATCGAACCTGTCGGGCGAATTCACCGTGATCAACCCGTACCTGGTTCGTGACCTGAAGGCTCGCGGTCTGTGGGACTCGGTCATGATCAACGACCTGAAGTACTACGACGGTTCCGTGCAGCAGATCGAGCGCATCCCGCAAGAACTCAAAGAGCTCTATGCGACTGCTTTCGAAGTGGACACCAAGTGGATCGTCGACGCGGCAAGCCGTCGTCAGAAGTGGATCGACCAGGCTCAGTCGCTGAACCTGTACATCGCTGGCGCTTCGGGCAAGAAGCTGGACGTGACCTACCGCATGGCCTGGTACCGTGGTCTGAAAACCACTTACTACCTCCGTGCCCTGGCCGCGACCAGCACCGAGAAGTCGACCATCAACACTGGCAAGCTGAACGCGGTTTCCAGCGGCGGCAACCACGGTGACGACTCGGTCCTCGCGGCACCTGCCGGTCCTGCTCCAGTACCGAAGGCTTGCGCCATCGACGAGCCGGATTGCGAAGCGTGCCAATAAGCTTGAGCCGGTAAGCGCTGAAAGGCGCTTACTCGAAACCCCCGACAGGCCTCTGGCTTGTCGGGGGTTTTCTTTTGCCTGTTGTAGGAGCGAGCTTGCTCCGGGCGGCGTTCCGACGAAGGACGTTAACGATAACGCGTTCATGATGGATAAACGTATCGCTCTCAGGTCTTTCGCGAGCAAGCTCGCTCCTACAAAGACCATCCACAAAAAAGCCCCTCTTTCGAGGGGCTCTTTGTGAAGCGCTATCCGCCAACCGGCATCAGGTCATCTGAATGATGGTTTGCATGATGGTGCTTTGGGTGGAGATGGTCTTGGCGTTCGCCTGATAGTTGCTCTGCGCCTTGATCAGGTCGACCAGTTCGTTGGTCAGGTTGACGTTGGACTCTTCCAGGGAGTTGGAAGCGATCGAGCCCAAGGTACCGGTTTCCGGCGCATCGTAGCCCGGGATACCTGACACGTAGGTTTCTTTCCAGCTGGTGCCGCCGACTGGCTGTAGACCTTGCTCGTTGGTGAAGCTGGCGAGGGAGATCTGGCCGATAGGCTTGGTCTGGTTGTTGCTGAAGTTAGCCAGCAACACACCGCTGCCATCGATGGTCAGGTTGGTGATCTGACCAGTGGCGTAACCGTTTTGCGAAGGAATCGAACGTGCGGTATCGGCGTTGAATTGAGTGGTGTTGGCCATGGCGATGGTCACGCCCGCAGGGCTGGCGGCTGCGCCGTTGGCTGTCCAGACGCCGGCGGTCACAGTGCCTGGCGTCCAGTTCATGATCTTCAGATCGCTGCTGATAACCGGCCCCGGCGGCGTACTGACCGAAACCAGCTTGCCCGACGTATCGAACGTCATGGTCGAAGGAACCGGAGCAGTAGCGGCAACGGCAGGGTCGCTGCCGTCCGGGTTGCGACCATCGATCAGGGTGTAGGTTTGCCAGGTGTTGGCACCTGTCTTGACCATGTACTGGTCCATGGTGTGCTGGTTACCCTGAGTGTCGAAAATCGGGGTACTGAACTGCTTGGTGAAGGTCGCCGACTTGGTGGGATCGAACTTGTTGGTGGCAACTGCCTGGTCGATCACGTCAGCCGTAGAGTCCAGGTTGATCGTCGACGACACGGCGGTGGTGGATTTCGGCGACAGGTTGGAGGTGTCAATGCGCAAGTCGGTCAACACACCATTCTGAATCTTGCCACTGGCATCCACACCGTAGCCCTGCAGCCGCGAGGTGCCATCGGTGTTGGTGACGTAACCGTCCTTGTCGACCTTGAACGTACCGGCACGGGTGTAGGACAGCGAACCACTGTTGTTCAGGACGAAGAAGCCCGAACCGTTGATACCCATGTCCAGCACGTTGCCGGTGTTGCTGATGTCACCCTGGGTAAACTGCTGGGAAACGTTGGCCAGGCTCACGCCGTTACCGACGGTCTTGCTACCTGTGCCCAGTTTGCTCGCCGAGTACACGTCTTCGAATTCTGCACGGGATGACTTGAAACCGGTGGTCGCGACGTTGGCGATGTTGTTGCCGGTCACATCAAGTTGTTTGTTGGCTGCATAGAGACCGCTAAGGCCGATATTGAAAGACATATTCCACTCCTTTATGCCGTGTTGTCGGCTCTATATACCAATGGTTGTGACTTTGGACAGAGCGACGCTGCCCAGCCCGGCCAGGTTCAGCATCAACTCACCGCCCGTCTGGCTGATGGTCACACTGTTGACGGTCGCCGGCAGATTGGTGATCAGCGATACAGCCTGACTGTCGATGGTGGTCGACGCTGCGAAGGTGTATGTGCCCGCTGCGACTGTCTCGCCTGCATCGTTCTTTCCATCCCAGATGAAGCTGGCGTTGCCTGCACTCTGAGCGCCCATGTCGATGGTTCGTACAGCCTTGCCGTCCGCATCAGTGATCTTCAACGTGGCGTCGGACACCGAGGACGGCATCACTACCGTGCCGGTCATGCTCTTCGAGGTGTCGACCACGGACTTGCTGCCCGGTGCGATCACCGAACGCCCGACCAGCGACGAGGCCTGCAATGCCTGGGACGAGTTGTAGTTGCTGGCAATACCCGACACGGTGGTGTTGAGAGTGGTGATGCCCTCCAGACTACTGAACTGCGCCAATTGGGCGACGAACGCACCATTGTCCTGCGGTTCCAGCGGGTTCTGGTTTTTCAACTGGGTTACCAGCAACTGCAGGAACGCATCCTTGCCCAGAGACTGGCTGCCCGTGGCGCTGCTGACTGCCCCCGTCAGGCCATCAGTCGTGGTGTTGGTCTTGACCGAGGAGTTGGCCAGGATGTCGTTGAGGCTCAAACTGCTGGTGGTATCAGTAACACTCATGAAAGTCGCCCCTTATCACTGACCGAGGGTCAGGACCTTCTGCATCATGGTTTTGGCGGTGTTCATCATTTCGGCGTTGGTCTGGAACGAGCGACTCGCAGAAATCATGTCAGCCATTTCTTCGACGACATTGACGTTCGGGTAGTAGACGTAGCCCTTGGCATCGGCAGCCGGATGGTTCGGCTCATAACGCGCCTCAAGGTTGCTCTGGTCTTCGACCACACCGAGCACTTGCACGCCTTGACCGGCCGCGTCCTGGCTCTGGAACAACGAATCGCTGCCGCCGCTCTGACCGCCCTGGAACATGGTGGCGAACACCGGGTGACGCGCACGGTAGGTCTGGTCGATGCTCGACGAAACGGTTTCGGCGTTGGCGATGTTACTGGCGACGGTGTTCAGCCGAGTGGTCTGGGCACTCATGCCGCTACCGGCAATGTTGAAAACACTGGATAGAGACATGGCTTACTCTCCGCGCAGGGCTGACACCAGCCCTTTGAATTTGCTGTTGAGCAGGGTGAAGCTGGCCTGGAAGTTGACCGCGTTTTCCGCGTAGTTCGACTGTTCCAGCTGGGCATCCACGGTGTTCTGGTCAATCGACGGTTGCATCGGCGTGCGATACAGCAGCGACTCGTCGCCATTGCCCAGACCTTCGGCTTCGATATGACGGCTGTTGGTCATGTTCAAGGCGAAAGTGCCGTTCTTGGTTTTCTCGTTCTGCTCTGCGAGCACTTTCGAAAAGTCCAGATCCCGAGCCTTGTAGTTCGGGGTGTCGGCGTTGGCAATGTTGTTGGCCAGGACTTCGGCACGCTGAGCGCGAAAGCCCAGGGCTTGTTCGTGAATACCGAGCGCTTTATCGAAGCTGATGCTCATGTCGGGAAACCTTCGGGTGACCTGATTTTTCGTACGATGAACTTAGCAAGCGTCGTGCCAATTCAAAAAAGCCCGTAATCCGGGGCTTTGCGGGCGGAGGCAAACACGGCAATGCCAGAAAAGCGGCAAACGGTTTCCTCTGGCTGCCGCTTTTCTGCCGCTTGTTCGACGGACCTCCCTCGATCTTTTGATCTTGATCTTGATCTTAAAAAACAAAATCAAAAGATCGCCTCCCTGTAGATACCGTCTTGAACCTCACCGAGCAAGCGCAAGTTTCGGGTCAAAGGGTTGACCCGACTTGAGCACGCCGTAAACGAAGTGCAGCAGCTTGCGCATCGCCGCACAGATGATCTGCTTGGGGGCCTTGCCGTTGGCCTTCAGGCGATCCTTCATGGCGATGATCGCCTCGTTATGCTTCAGCGCCACCAGGCCAGGCATGTAAAGGCCTGCCCGTACTCGCGCTGAGCCGATCTTGGAGATCACGGTCCGGCCTTTGAGCAGTCCCGAGTCCTGCAATTTCGGGTTCAACCCAGCAGCAGCGACCAGCTTGCGAGGATCGTCATATTTGCGCAGGTCACCCAGCTCGGCGAGCAGCCGCTCAATGGTTTTCTGTCCGATACCATCGATGGTCACGATCAAGTCGCGCATCTCGCGCATATCAGGGTCGTCATCGATGTGGTTTTTGATTGCTTTGTGCGTTTCAGCGATCTCTTTTTCGATGTGGCGCAGCACGGAGTTGATCGAGTCTTTGACCTTTTCATCGGACACCTCCAGACGATTGCGTTCCATTTGCTCCATTTCCTGAAGGTCATCCAGGCGGCGCACCATAGCTTTGAGCTGGCGGTACTTCAACGGCTCCGGCGCCCACAGTTGAAGCTTTTCAGCTTTTTCCCGGGCGAAATCGGCGATCAGCTTGGCGTCGCTTTTATCGGTTTTGATCCGGCGTAATTCGCTGCCGGCGTACGCATGGGTCGTGGCCGGATTGACCACGCAGACCCGGTAACCCTTGTTGTAGACGAACTCGGCGAGCTCCAGGTGATAGACGCTGGTAGCTTCCATCACGATCAGCGCTGAGGGCTCGACCTGCCTGTGCAACCAGGCTTCAAATTCTTTGAAACCCTTGGCATCGTTCGCCAGCTTGGCCTTGGTTTTGTGCTTGCCGTTTGGCAGATGGGTAGCAATATCAAAAGTGTTTTTAGCGACATCGACACCAACGAAACTGGACATGACCGTCTCTCCATTAGATCCCTTGCGATCATCACTGCACTCCGTCCAACCTTGTGAATGCGGGCTCTCGCCAGAGACGGGCCCAAGATACCGTTCGAACTGTATGAGTGAGTGTGGAGGGCTGGAGCACAATCTACGTCACAGGCAAAAAGCCTAAGGAGCTGCACGGCTTCCAGATCCCTCCCTCGATGATCAGTCGAGAACTATCGCTCCTGACGGAGCGATAGTCGAGATACAAGGAGCTGCCGCAGGCTGCGATCTTTTGATCTTGATCTTAAAAACAAGATCAAAAGATCGCAGCCTTCGGCAGCTCCTACGTGATGCAAAAGCGGCAGGCATAAAAAAGGGAGCCCTTGAGGGCTCCCGTTTTTTTATGCCTGCCGCTTTTGCATCACTTCGCCTGGTAAATAATCCCCGGGCTGCACTGGACCATCTGGTAATGATCCGGCAAACCGTTCAGCGCTTCGGAAGCGCCGAGGAACAGATAACCGCCGGGCTTCAACGTGCTGTGGATGCGCAACAGGATGTCCTTCTTCACTTCGGCAGAGAAGTAGATCAACACGTTGCGGCAGAACACGATGTCGAACTTGCCGAGGCTCGCGTAGCTGTCCAGCAGGTTGAAGGAACGAAACTCCACCCGGCTTTTGATCGGTGCCTTGATTGCCCACCGCCCCGGCCCTTTCGGGTCGAAATAACGCTGAAGACGCTCGGGCGACAGACCACGGCCGATCGCCAGGCTGTCGTACTCACCCGTCTTGCAGTTAGTCAGCATGGTGCCGGACAGGTCAGTGGCAACGATCTGCACCCCCATCTTCAATTGCCCCATGTTGACCCGCTCGAACTCGTCGATGGACATCGACAGTGAATACGGTTCCTGACCCGACGAACACGCCGCCGACCAAATGCGCAGACGCTGACCGGGAGCGGCTTTGATCGCTTCGGGCAACACCTTGTTCTTCAAGACTTCAAACGGATAGGTGTCACGAAACCACAGGGTTTCGTTGGTGGTCATGGCATCCACTACCATCTCGCGCAAACCGCTGCGCGGTTGGGTCTGAATGCGCTGGACCAGCTCACCCAGGGACTTGATGCCCTGCTGTTCCATCAGTTTGTTGAGACGGCTCGAGACCAGGTACTGCTTGTTTTCACCGAGCAAAATGCCACAGGCTTTTTCCAGGAATACCCGGAACTGTTCGAAATCCAAATTACCCGTAGACAATGATGCCGCCTCTTAAATCGTATTGATCACCAGGGGCAGAAGGCCCCTAGCTGATGTCTGCTGCTTTGATCCGGTCGACAACCCGGGATGCCAGGTCATCAGGACGGAATTTGGCAAGGAAGTCATCGGCACCGACTTTCTTGACCATCGCCTGATTGAATACGCCCGACAACGAAGTATGCAGGATGATATGAAGCTTTTGCATGCGAGGGTCGTTGCGGATCTCGGCCGTCAGGGTATACCCGTCCATCTCCGGCATCTCGATGTCGGAAATCATCATCAGAAACTCTTCTTCCGGCTTCTTGCCCTCGTCGACCAGTTTGCGCAGGTAATCCAGCGCTTGCTTGCCGTCGTTCAATGCCACCACTTCGACACCGACCGTCTGCAGGCAACGGGTGACTTGCTTGCGCGCCACCGACGAGTCATCGACCGTCAGTACTTTCAAGGACAGCGCCTTGTGCTGGGTTTCGACATCCACCACGCCGATCGAAATTGCTTCCGGTGTCGGCGCCACTTCCGCCAGCACTTTCTCGACGTCGATGATTTCGACTAACTGATTGTCGACCCGAGTCACAGCAGTGAGGTAATGATCGCGTCCCGTGCCCTTGGGTGGTGGATGAATCTCCTCCCAGTTCATGTTGACGATACGTTCCACCGACCGCACCAGGAAACCCTGGGTCTTGGTGTTGTACTCCGTGATGATCACGAAGGGATTGCTTTGGTCTTTCAATGCGCCGGACCCGGTCGCCATCGCCAGATCAAGGATCGGAATGGTCGCCCCCCGAATATTCGCCACACCGCACACGACAGGACTGGACTTGGGCATCAGGGTCAGCTTGGGGCATTGCAGCACCTCACGAACCTTGAACACGTTGATCCCATAAAGCTGCTGGCCGTCGAGACGGAACAACAACAGCTCAAGGCGATTCTGCCCCACCAATTGCGTGCGCTGGTTTACCGCATCCATTACACCAGCCATGCACAGACTCCTACACCAACGCTTAAGTGTGTTGCGACGCACCTTCATCACTAAACGGCACGGCGCTTGCTTTTTAACTCTTATGAACACAGAACCGACATTTTCCCGACGCCTGACATCAACCTTGCGCACATTGCTTTGCGCGATGTCGGCCGTTTGCCTGTTCAACGCTGGCAGCCCTGCCCTTGCTGACGCAGTTACCTTGCCTGACATGCTTATCGGCGTCACTCAGGGCTTTCTTGAATTCACCGTAGAGGACTATCTGGCGACCAGTCAAACCGAAGGTCGTTATGAAATCGAGGTCAACCAACTCGACCCGCGTCTGCGCATGCCCATGTGCGACAAGGAATTGACAGCCTCACTCGAGAGTCCGGCCAAGCCGCTGGGGCGGGTGACGGTCAAGGTTCGCTGCGAGGGTGCGTCCCCCTGGACCGTCTTCGTGCCCGCTCAAGTACGCCTGTTTCGCAACATCGTGACCACCACCCGCCCCCTGCGCCGCGCCGGCATCATCGAACCTCAAGATGTGACCCTGCGCGAGCGCGACATCAGCCTGATCAACCAGGGCTACCTGACGTCGGTCGACGACGCGATCGGGCAAAAACTGACCCGACCAATGGTCGCCGATCAGGTCATTACCTTGGTGCACCTGGAACAGGCGGAAGTGATTACCAAGGGTGATCAGGTGGTGATTACTGCCCGCAGTGGAACGCTCAGTGTACGCATGCCGGGGGAAGCGTTGTCCAACGGCGGCTTGCGCGAACAGATCCGGGTAAAAAACCTCAACTCCCAGCGAGTCATCAAGGCGCAAGTCACCGCGCCCGGCCAAGTGGAAGTGGCCATGTAGGGCGCTCTGCTCGTGAAGTTATGGCGCGATGTCCGACTGTTCCCTAAACTGTGCCTCATGCAAGGCAAGCGCTGACGCGCGCAAGCTCATTGATAAAGTGGGCCTAAAGTTTTTCCGGGTATGGCCGAAAACATGGCAAGCGTCCAAATACCCAGAGGTTTTTTATCATGGTCATCGATTTCAGCCGGTTGAACAGCTCCTCGTCACTTACCGGTGCTACACGTACCAGCGCCAGCAAGGAAACCGCCGAAGCCGGCAAATCCGCGCCGCTGAATACTCCGGCCGAACAGGCCAGCACCGTCAAAAGCGGGGAATCTGTACATTTCAGCGATGAGGCTCAACAGTTGCAGAAGGTCACTGACAAGCTGCGCGATCAGCCTGCCGTCGACAACGCCCGCGTGGCCGAGTTGAAAGCAGCGATTGCAGATGGCAGCTACAAAGTCGACAGCAACCGTGTAGCCAGCAAACTGCTTAACTTCGAAGCCCAGCGCTAGGCCAAGGCCGGCGCCAGGCTTTTGGACGCTTAAAACCCAAGGCCCGCCATGCACGACACTAATTTACTGCAACTGATCACCGACGACTTTGCTCCAGCGCAACAATTGCTGGAGTTATTGCAGGCCGAGTCCCTCGCGTTGCATGGTCGGGAGATGCAACTGCTTGAAGAAATTCTTGCGCAGAAACAGGCATTGATCATCTTGCTTGAACAGCATGGCCGCAAGCGCAGTGAAATTCTTGCGAGCCTTAATCTGCCCACCAACCGCAATGGACTGGAGCAACTCGCCAGCCATTCGAGCATCGGTGACCAGCTGCTGGAACAGAGTGACGTACTGACCCAGATGTTGGCCCAATGCCAAGCCATCAACGTCAATAATGGCCAGTCAATCCTGGTGCAGCAGGCTGCCACGGCCAATCAGCTGAAAATTCTCACCGGCGGCGAACCACCAGCACTCTACGATGCCCGTGGATCAACCTCCAAGCTGGCAATGCCACGCCCACTCAGTCAGGCTTGAGCTTGTCAATGAGCCTGCCCTACCAAGACGCGTCACATGCTGGCAATATGATAACCAGCCGCAGTCATATTTTGTCTGGAGATTGATGAACCGTGTCCAATGCCTTAACCGCGGAAGATTCTCCGCAGCCGCCCAAGGTGCTCGCGACGCCCATGGAGATCGCTGGTAACCTGCGGCAGCTGCAAGAAAGCCATGACCCGCTGATTATCACGTTCCACGAGCGCAACCAGCGCTTCCAGACCTATCTGGTGGACGTCGACCGTGACCGGAACATGATTGCCCTGGATGAAATGGTGCCCCGCGACGGCGAGCGCTACCTGCAGGCCGGCGAATCGTTTCGGATCGAAGGGTTTCACGACGGTGTGCGCATTGCCTGGGAAAGCAACGGGCCATTGACCATCGACGAATCCGACAGTACCCGTTGCTATCGTGGCCCACTGCCCGACGAGGTGGTCTACCACCAGCGCCGCAATGCGTTCCGGGCTGCGTTGAAGCTGGCACAACTGGTGGATGTCGAGTTAGCGGGTGAAAAACTCAAGTCGCCGATCAGCGGCAAGTTGCTGGACATTTCCGCTACCGGTTGCAAGTTGCGCTTTGAAGGCGACATCACTGGCAGCCTGCAACTGGGCCAGGTCTATGACCGCTTCATGGCTGCCCTGCCCTTCGGCAAAATGACGGCGCCTGTCGAACTGCGCTACCTGCACTTCGAAGAAAAAATCTCCACCACGTTTGCCGGCGTACGCTTTCACAACATGAGCGGGCTGGTGCAGCGTCAGGTCGAGCGTTTCGTCTATCAGCTTCAGCGTGAAGCGCGACGCTTCGACAAAGACGACATGTAACACGACACATCAATAAAAAACGGGCAGTCCCTTACGGTGACGGCCCGTTTTTTTTATGCCTTGGCTTTATGGCCTGGCCTCGGTAAAGCTTTGCTCGCGCCCTGTGTCAGGGGCTTCGGGAGGCGGGCCGGTTTCGGGCTCTGGCTCCGGCTCTGGCTCTGGCTCCGGGTTGATCGGGCTCTGCATCTGATCCTGTACCACCTGCTCGTCGACACGCGGGTCAAGGCAAGCCACCAGCGGTGAACTCGACATACTGTCCGGCATGGCCACGTGATGCAGCGGTGCATCGTCGACCTGATGCAGATTGGTGACCGCTTTCGGGCGGATCCGCCACACCAGCACCACCGCGAAGAAACTGAAGAAGGCATAAAGCATATGGCTGCCAAACAGCTTCATCAGCACCCCGGCCACCAACGGCCCGATACTGGCGCCGACGCCGTAGGTCACCAGTAACATCGCCGTCAGGGACACGCGACGATCGCCTTCGACATGGTCATTGGAGAAGGCCACCGCCAGCGGATACAGGCAGAACATGACCAGCGAACAAACGAACCCGGCGATGAACAATATCTCCAGTGTCACCTGTTGCATGATTGCCAGCGGCAACGCAGCTACGGCCAGGACCATCGCAAAACAGCGGATCAACAACGCACGGTCATAACGGTCGGACAACCAGCCCAATGGCCACTGCACCATCAGCCCGGCAAAAACGCAGCTACCCATGAACAGACCGACCTGCTCCGTGGATAACCCTTGCTGAGAAGCATAAAGCGGCGCCAGACCGTAAAAAGAACCAATGATCAGCCCTGCCCCCAACACCGTGCTCAACGACTGCGGCACGCGCTTGATGAAAAATCGAGGCTCCATGGGTGCGGGATGCAGCGGTGCAGGGTGGATCCGGCGAGTCAGGGCCACCGGCACCAGGCACAGCGCGAAGCACAACGCGACCAGCATCAACAGCTCCAGGCCCAGCGCCGGGTGCATGACCAAAATCAGCTGACCCAGCACCAGCCCCAGGTACGAGGCGATCATGTAGCCGCTGAACACCGCCCCGCGTTGCGAGGCTTCCGCCTGCTCATTGAGCCAGCTTTCGATGACCATGTACTGGCACATCATGCCGAGGCCGACGATGACCCGCAGGAATATCCAGGCAGGCAGCCAGTCGATCAGTCCGTGGCCGAGCACCGCCGCACCGACAATCCCGGCGCAGGCTGAATAGGCCCGAATATGCCCGACTCGGGCAATCAGACGGTGACCGATCTTGCCGCCCAGGACGAGGCCAAAATAGTTGGCCGCCATCAACGCGCCCACCCATAGGCTGTCGACGTGATCGGCCGCCAGGCGCAAGCCCAGGTAAGTACTCAACAAGCCAGAGCCGATCAACATCATCAGCGAGGCAAAATAAAGCGCTCGAAAAGGTTTCCAGATTTGGCGCATCGGCGTTCCGAGCGGCTCCTTGCAGTGAGAAACGGGCTATCCGAAAAGATAGCCCGAAGTCGACAGATCGTCAGGCCTGGGCGGCTAGAACACGACGTTCCCAGGGAGTAATTTCATCAAGGAAGCTGGTCAACTCCATGGTCTTCGAAGCGATGTAACCTTCGATGAACTCCTTGCCGAACAGTTCCTTCGCCAATTGACTACGTTTCAGACGCTCAAGAGCCGCATGCAAGGTACACGGCAATGAAAGATTGTCCGGCACGTCGAATTCACCCTGGATCGGTTCGCTCGGCTCCAGCTCGTTTTCGATGCCATACAATCCGGCTGCCAGGCTCGCGGCAATGGCCAGATACGGGTTGGCATCAGCGCCCGGCAGACGGTTCTCGACCCGACGAGCGACCGGTGAACTGACCGGGATGCGCAGACCGGCGGCACGATTATCGTGGGACCAGCAGGCATTATTCGGTGAAGCGAACGGATGGCACAAGCGTTGATAGGAGTTCACGTTCGGCGCGAACAAAGCGGTGAAGTCCGCCATACCCGCCTGCTGACCCCCAATGAAATAACGGAAGGTCGCGGTCGGCTGACCATCCTGATCACTGAACACGTTACGTCCGGTGCCGATCTCGACGATGCTCTGGTGAATATGCATGGAATTGCCCGGCGTATGTGCCAGCGGTTTGGCCATGCAAACCACGGTCAGACCGTGCTTGAGCGCGACTTCTTTGAGCAGATGTTTAAACAGAAATGTCTGGTCGGCCAGCAGCAGCGGATCGCCGTGCAACAGGTTGATCTCGAATTGGCTGATGCCCATCTCGTGCATGAAGGTATCGCGAGGCAGGCCCAGGGCGGCCATGCATTCGTAGACTTCACTGAAGAACGGCCGCAAGCCGTTGTTGGAACTGACGCTGAACGCCGAATGACCTTCTTCACGACGACCATCCAGGCCTACCGGCGGCAGAAACGGTTGAGTCGGGTCGGAATTGGGCGCAAAGATAAAAAATTCCAGCTCGGTCGCCACCACGGGTGCCAGGCCGAGCGCAGCGTAACGAGCGATCACGGCCTTGAGTTGGCCGCGGGTCGAGAGGCGAGAGCTTTCACCGGTCAGCTCATCCGCATCGCAAATGGCGAACGCCCGTGGTTGCTTGCTCCAGGGCAGGCGATGAATGTGCGCAGGATCGGGGACCAGTGCCAGGTCGCCATCATCACTGCCGTAAAAGCGCGCCGGCGGATACCCGCCCATGATGCATTGCAGCAGCACACCCCGCGCCATCTGCAAACGCCGCCCTTCGAGGAACCCCTCGGCAGTCATTACCTTGCCTCTGGGTACGCCATTCAAATCCGGCGTGACGCATTCAATTTCATCAATGCCTGTCAATCGCTGCGCGAGTGAACCCTGGCCGTCGGTTTTCATGACGCCATCCTTGTTGTTGTACGAGCCGCGAACGGCGACCCGTACAAAATAGGCTCCGCGTGTTCGGAATATCAAGCGCCACACACAAAGAAATCACGGTTTCAACACACCCTGTAGGAGCTGCCGCAGGCTGCGATCTTTTGATCTTGCCTTTATAAAGCAACGTCAAAAGATCGCAGCCTGCGGCAGCTCCTACAGGAATTGTGTTCATCAGGGGAGGTAAAGACTGAACACGCCGCCGCCCAACGAACCGCCATTGCTGATTTCGGTGCGGCCGCCCACGCCATTGCGCTGATGCAGCGCTGCAATACGTCCGGCGAAGTACAAGCCCAGACCGGTGCTGCCCGTGCTGTGGTTAATGCCCTGCATGTAATCGGCCTGACGCTCGATCATCTCAGGTGAATAGCCGTCGCCATCGTCGTTGATGGTCAATACCAGCTGCCCGGCCTCATCACTGACGGTAATCAGTAGCGCGTGGCGAGCATAACGAATGGCGTTGTTGATGCTGTTGGCCAGCACGGAGGCGACCAGCTCACGGTCGAAGAACCCCAGTGGACTCAACGGGTCGACTTCATAGGTCGCGATAATCCCACGGCTGGCGAACACTTCTTGATGAGCGGCCAGTTGCGCTTCGATGAAATCATCCAGTTCATGGTAGGCCGGCTGTAACGGCATCTGGTTGACGCCCAGTTTGTACAGACCCAATAACTGCACCAGCATGCCATTGAGATGAGCGAACTCGTACTCGATGACGCCCTGCTCCGGGCTGTGCTGCTCGGGGTCGGGCAAGCGCGCCAGCCAATCGCTGTGAGTCTGCATCAACAGGGCGAGCGAGTTCTTCATGTCGTGTACGGTGGAAGCAATCACCGTCGAAAAATCCAACACCGGGTAGTCTTGGCTCATTCGCCGAACGCCTTGATTTTCAGTTTCTGATAGCGCGGATAACGCGCGTCGGTGTCCGGCATCATGCCAACCATTTTCAGGCAGGCCCGACATTCATCCATTTCGGCTGAAGGCACACTCGTGTCAGCACCATGGAGCAGCGACTGCGCCATGTTCAGGGCGATACTGATATTTTTCGGCTGCAAGGCCAGGGCTTTGCGAAATACCGCCCGGGCCTCCACCAGGTTTCCGGTCTTGTAAACCCGTACGCCCTGTCGGTTGAGATCGGCGGCCATGTTGCTGGAATTGAGAATCGCCGGGTCATCGGTCAATTTGGCAATCCCCTGCATCACCACAGGATCGTCACCATAAATTTCCGCGCAGTTTTTCAACATCGATGCGCCTGCGCTCGCCTGGCCAAGCATTTGCAACTGTTTGGCCACCAATAATGCTGCTTCCGCGCTCATGAACTGCTCCATGCCCTCGAGGCGCAGCATTGCCTGTTCGGTGAGTTTCTCCGCCGTTTCAGCGTCGTTGAGTAACAGACTGGTGGCCTTCATCAGCCGCGCACGAATCTGCAAGCCAGGATCGCCAGGATTCTCCTTGGCCACCAAACTGAGGGTCGTGTTGATTTCCAGTCGAGTGCGGGTATCCAGTCCTTTCTCGCTGCCTTTGCTGATCAAGGCATGGGCCAGGCCCAGGTTGCTTTCCGCATCCTTGAAACGAGACTGCGCCCCCTGTGACACAGCCTGACGAAAAGCTTTGGAGGCGGTGTCGAAATCTTCGTTGGTCATCGCCAGTTTGCCCAACAGCGCTTGCCTGCGTACGGCCAGGGGGGACAGGCGAATCGCTTCTTCCAAGACTTTCTGAGCCGCCTTGGTGTCGCCTTCGACCATCAGCACTTCGGCCATGCCGTCGTACAGTGCCGGCATCATCGGAAACACTTTCAGGGCTTTTTCGTAGATGTCTTTGGCCTGGCTGACCTGGCCGCGCTTGAACAGCAACTGACCCAACCCGGCAAACGCCCATGGCAACGGGCGATCCGCAATAATGCTGTCGTAGAGACGCTCCAGTGCTTCGTTCTGACTCAAGTCTCGCAACGCGTCCGCGCGGTACCGCAGGCACAGCGGAGAATAACGAATGTCCTTCTTGCACAGTTCGATACAGGCGTTGAGCACTTCAAGCGGCTTACCACGATCGAGTGCTTGCAGGATTGGCTTGAGCAAATTCTTGCGTTGCTCCAACCGCTCAAGGCGCTGGGCCAGGCCGGAACGGTTGAAGGGTTTTGTCAGGTACGCATCGGGTTCATGCTCCAGGGCACTGAGTACCATGGCCTGGCTCGTCTCGGCGGTGACCATGACGAACACGGCCTCATGGCTGATCAGCTTCTCAATCATCAGGTCTTCAAGCACCTGCTGACCGTTCTTCTTGCCGTCGCCCAGGTGGAAATCCTGCAGGATAAAGTCGTAGGCCTTCTGCGAGCACATGCGCAGCGCCTGTTCGCCGGTATCGGCAGTGTCAACGTCCTTGACCCCCAGCTCCCGCAGCATGGACCTGATGGAACTGCGGAAATCCGAAAAATCATCGACGATCAGAAAACGCTTTTGGTGATACGACAACATCGAAGATTTCCAGGCAATTTAAGTAGAAGACCATGACCGTTCGGGTTATCGGCCAGGAGTGCCGTTCCCTTGAGATCTCCTGCTGATCGAATGCACTCTAAATATTTGAAGGCGTTATTGAAAAACGGGATTATCCTGCCAGATTCCGCACCGGCAAGCTCAAGCTGAAACCGATTGCCGTGGAGCTGGTCAGGGTGTTGCGCGATATCCACACTGTTGTCGTCAAAGAGCGGCACGGCATTACTGTCGAGTTGCAGGCGCCCGGGTGTCATCCAACT
>NZ_JAEKFH010000006.1 GCF_016650695.1 Pseudomonas sp. TH41
AAAAAAACATTCGGAGACTGGGTACGGAGTACCGTATGCACAATCCTGGTGGTGCTGAGTTCGGGTCTACGCTAACGCTATGCGTTTCGTCGATCAATGTGACCCACTGTTTGTGCTGCGTCCGCCCCTGGAGCGCCCAATGTCACCCATCACCACGCGCCTGGTGGCGCTGTTTGTTCTTTGCCTGCCTCTTGAAGTGCCAGCCCAGACCAACGCCTGCCCAGCTGGCGAGAAACAAGTGTGCCTGGACGGCTGCGTCTGCCTGCCAGACGTGGGACAGGTGCTCGGCCCCGTGCCTGAGGGCATCTACCAGATCGCGGCACCGGCCCTGGCGCTGTGGCTGACCCAAGCCCGCGCTGACGCGGCCAGCGCCGGCATCCAACCCATTCCGCCGCACATCCGGGAGCAGTTGCTGCGCTGGTACGACCCCAGCGTCCTCGATACCGCGCGCTACAAAGTTAGCGACAACGGCCAATTCAACGCCGCCACTGCCATGCTGCAAAACCCCGATGTCGGTGCCGTGACGTTGATCGACATCATCGTCTTCCGGGACGCTCAAACTGCAGAACAGAACATCGCGCTCTGGGCTCATGAATTAAAGCATGTGCAGCAGTATCAGGAATGGGGGGTAGAAGGATTTGCTCAGCGCTATACACAAGATTTCAATGCTGTGGAGGCGCCGGCTTATGCCATACAGGCTGAGGTCAGACGGTCGGTCCGGGAAGGGACTGACTGAAGGGTAACGGGCTGCCAGTCATTACAGGCAGAAAGCAGTCGTTTTATTGAATTGTGTCGCTCAAGTTTCAATGGCGGTGGGTGGGTTTACCCCCAGCGACTTACTTCGCTAATTCAGATTCAAATATCGGAAATTTCTGATGGTAGGTATTTTTTGGCTGTTCCTATACTGGCCCCCCCATTCAGAGGTTTAAGCGTCACAACGGGTCACGCACGTAGCTACGCAGTTGAGGTGACTGCTGGCGGCTGAAAAAATCATTCTCGGCTGGAGGGTGTTCCTGGAGGGCGATAAAGAACAAGAAAGCTGTAAGTCAAATCTGAATAGGCTGTTGGTATTTGGCTTGTTCGGGTTTTGAGTATCTGCATTTTGCTTAGTTGAATAATAAGAGCAGCGTTCAAATCAACTCAGATGGTTTGACGCTACAACATCTTCTATAGCTATTAATCAGAGCCTGAAAAATGAACTTCTATGAAATCATCGGTTATGACCGTGACGGAACTGTTCGTGATCTGGATACGGCGCTAAACAAGGGAACTCTAACCACCAGGGATGTGACGTTTTCGGCGCTGGGCTTCAATGCGCCTGGCTGGATTGCGGCCTCTTCGATGTCGATTCTTTACTCAATATCGGGCCACCGCGCTCCGCTGGCCATTTTGATTGCGTACTTCTTTCCGATGTTGGTCATGGCTTTCTGCATGATCTCACTCACTCGCCAAGCACCGTCGGCGGGTGGAGTCTTCACTTTCACCTCGCGATTTCTGCATACCCGTGTAGGGACCATTCTCGGTTGGGCGTACTCCGTTGCCTGCATGGCAGTAATGGCAATGTGCGCAATCATCGGAACCGAATATATACAGGCGCTGTTCCCGGTGTTGGCAGGTCCGCTTAATGCAAAATTGATCGGGACGGGTATGGTTCTGATCTTCCTGGCGATTTCCTGCAACGGCGTCAATGCCACAGCCAAAGTAGCCAGCGTATTTCTGATTTTCGAGATCAGCGTTGTAGCCGGGCTCGGGTTGATGGGAATCATCAATCCTCAGGTTCCAGATTTGTCAGTCATTTCCATGTACACGCTGGAAGGGTCTGGTGGTTGGTCCGCGATCGGGCCGGGGGTGCTGTTCGGTGTATGGATGCTCGCCAACTTCGATTCGGCGATCAACTATATCGAGGAGTCGCGTATTCCGGTTCGGACTGTACAACGCTCCATGCTACTCGTTCTGACTTCGGCATTTGTCATTTACAGTCTCGCGGCGATTGGCTGGCAGTACGCGGTGCCTGTAGAGAAATTGGCGGCAATTATCGAAGACGGCAACGGTGGGCCGATCGCCGCTGTGGCGAATGTCTACTTGCCACCCGCCATGGCCTGGATCGCTTTATTTGTCGTGGTCACTTCGGCATGTGCCGGATTGCAAATTTCTTCGAGTGCGGCTGCGCGTACGCTCTATCGAATGAGTGAGGAAGGGCATCTGCCAACAGCGCTTCGCTCAGTGAACAAATCGAGATCGCCATGGCTGGCCAGCGTTATCGTCTCGACCGTCGCTATTACACTGCTTTGGTGGAAGCCACTGGACAAGATCTCGTGGTACTACGATGTCGTGACCATCACGCTGGTGATGTCCTACATGGCCGCTATCGCAGCATTTATTGTCATGACCTTCCGCCGTCAACGTTTCGGTATGGCATTGACACTGTCGATCCCGGCTGCGCTGGCAATCCTTGTGCTGGGATACATCGGTTACACCGCCGGGGCCAATCCCGTTTCGCCCGAGGATCAATACACCGCCTGGTACCTTGGCGCACTGACCATCCTTTCTGGCGCGATGATTCTGGTATGGCAGTCGCGAGTTTCCAAGCAAGCCGTACTCACTCCAATGCAAGAGTCCTGATTCCGAAGTTAACGCATGCGGTCAATGTTGCAGCCTGCGTAAGCTGGGCATTGGCGCCTGCGTGCTGTGTTCATTTAAAACCATGGGTGAACTTATGAAGCGTGTTGTCGTAATTACAGGAGCAGGAAGGGGCATTGGGCTAGCAATTGCCAAGCGTTTTGCTGCAAGTGGCGATCATTTGGTACTCAACTACTTCGACGTCAAGGATCAACTGGATGCAGTGATACGTATTGCCCAAGACAACGGTGGCGATGGGATTACTGTTCAAGCTGATGTCAGTCATCCCGAAGCGGCAGCCGGAATCATCCGGGAGGCGGAGAACCGCTTTGGGCGGGTCGATATTCTTGTCAACAATGCCGGGAGGCTGGTTTCGGCGACTGTCGCGCAGACGACCTGGGCACAGTGGGAACAGATGATCAGTACCAATCTCGGGGGGACCTGGGCCTGCATGCAGGCCGTGTTGCCGGGCATGCTGGCACGCGGTCAGGGGCGGATTATCAATATCAGTTCCGAGCTGGGGTTGATTGGCTTTCCGACCTACGCCGCGTACTGCGCCTCCAAGGGCGGGGTGATCGCGCTGACAAAAGCGGTTGCGAAAGAAGTTGCCCCACAAGGCGTATTGGTGAATTCGGTGGCACCGGGGCCGATCGAAACAGACATGCTGATCAACGACACCATTGAATACAACGACGAGACACGCGCGACAATTCCATTGAAGCGCTTCGGAACGCCGGACGAGATTGCGGCCATGGTTGAAGCCCTGGCCGGACCCGCGGGAAATTATATGGTTGGACAGGTCGTTAGCCCCAATGGCGGGGCTGCGATCTAGTTGGGTGTCGTGTAATTAAACTTCACTGAGTCATTAATTTCCCAGTCAAATAAGTGGCTCTGATTTTTCTAATAACAAGAAGGATACAAAATGAGCGCTGTGATGATTACCGGTGGTTTGGGCTATGTTGGCAGGTACCTGACTAAAAAGCTCAGCGAGCAGGGCGTTAAGGTGGTTAGTTACAATCGTGACTACTCAGAGGCCAAGTCGGAGTTCATGACCCCTGTACAGGGTGAGTTGTACGATATTCCCAGGATCGTCAGAACCATCCAGGACTTTGGGGTCGATCGTATTATTCATACGGCGGCGATGTCACATCCCGACTTGTCCATAGATCTGCCGATTACGACGGTGGCCGCCAATATCGATGGCACCATTCATTTGCTTGAGGCAATGCGCTTGGCGGGCATTAAAAGGCTGGTCAATTTTTCTTCTGAAACGGTGTACGGTCACTTCGAGGGCGTGATCAATGAAAAAACACCGACTAATCCAACGACACCCTATGGTGTAACCAAAGTCGCCACCGAGCATTTTGGCCGAGTCTACAATGATCTCTATGGTATGGAAGTGACCTCGCTGCGGATTGCGGAAGTGTATGGCCCTGAAAATAAAATGCCGCAGGTTCTCAGGGATATACTTAAAACGGTTCATCGGGGTGAAACATTTATCTTGCCTACCGGCGGCGATCATCGGTTCCATTATATTCATGTGGAAGACGTTGTGCGTGCTGTACTGATGGCGGCTGAAACCAGAGATATGAAGGGCGGTATATTTAATATTGCCGGTGATCGCTCCTGGACGCTGCATGAGGCCGTCGAAATGATCAGGAAAATAATTCCTGATGCCCGCATCGAAATCGGCGATGGCTACTGGCACCTCGATCGGCATGGGGAGTGGGATCTGAGTGCGGCGGAGCGGGAGTTGGGGTATCGAGCGCAATGGTCGCTGGAAAAAGGACTGACGCATTATTCCAATTGGCTGCTCGATCACGAGTATTGATATCGGGATTGCTCGCTGTTCTTGGTGAATCAATGATATTCAGCAGCCATTGGTGATTAAGCATGATTGAAAACCCTATTGTCTGGCCAAATGGCGCACGCTGTGCCGTCTCCTTCACCTTTGATATGGATGCAGACAGCATTCTGCATGTGGCACACCCAAAGGATTCAGCAACGCGAGTTGCCAGTATTTCAATGTTGCACTACGGACCGAAGGTGGCGATTCCAAGGATCCTGGAAACCTATCGACGTTTCGAGATAAAACAAACGTTCTTCATTCCGGCCTGGTGCATCGAGCAATATCCCGAGGCCATTGAGGCAATCGTCGAAAATGGACACGAAATTGCTCATCATGGCTACATACATGAACATCCAAACGAGTTGACCCGAGAAGAAGAAGCTTATTGGCTCGATCGTGGTTGCGACACTATCAAGCGCTTCACGGGCCAGGCACCGCGAGGCTGGCGGGCTCCCCTCTACAACATGTCAGAGCACTCGGCTGACTTGCTGATCGAGCGCGGCTTCAGTTATGACGCCTCATTGATGGGGGATGATGTTCCTTATCTGTTGCGCACAAGTGCTGGAGAGCTGGTGGAGCTTCCCTCCAGCTGGGCGTTGGATGACTGGCCTCAGTACATGCACAGTATCGACATTGATTTTCAGATGCCGATTCAGTCGCCGCAACGCGCCGTAGAAGTTTTCAAGGCCGAGTTTGATGCAGCATGGGAATATGGCGGCCTTTTCATACCTGTCTGGCATCCTTTCCTTTCCGGTCGCTTGGCACGATGGCATGAAGTTTCGAAATTGATCGAATACATGATGGTAAAAGGCGATGTCTGGTTTGCACGTATGGATGAGATCGCGGCGCATGTTCAGCGTAGTGTCAGCACTGGCGTCTATAAACCACGAATTGACAGCCTGCCTTACTATCAGGGACCGGTTAAAGCCAATAAATAGCCGTTCTGATGGGAATGTATCGTGCGTATTGGGTTCTTGTTGTAATTGATGTGGGGAGGCGACCCTCGATGGAGGGTCGCTACTTTGCCTGAATGATGCTTTTTTTTTACTTCATTGAGCGCGGATCAGTGCGCTCAATGAAGCTGCAAGGCAGCGGCTGCTCACTAGCGACGATAGTAGCGGTGATCGTCCTCGTAGCGGTGCTGCATGGCCCGATCATGATGGCGCTCCCAATCATGACGGCGTTCGGCTTCCCGGCGGTCTTGCTCTCTACGCCAGTTTTCTCGGCGCCAATCGTCTCTACGGTCGTGCCAACGGCCGTCATGCCAGTACCGGTCGTCATGGGCAAGCAACGGCCCTGGCTGCTTGCCGGCCATACTGGCCAAGGTCGGCCAAGGGTTGCCGGAAGCCTGGACCGGAGCCTGAACGGCTGTGACTTCAGTTGCGAAAACAGGGTTTGAGGTCTTCATCTGTGTTGCTGATGCCGAGCCCACTGCCGCGAACGCGAACAGGCCGAGGAGCACCATCCGTGGGACATGAAATTTCATGAGCGAGGACAACCTCTGATTGACAATTGGACGTGTGGCCATCTGGCTGCGGCAAACCTTGGGGGCGCGCTTACCGAGCTTTATGTGCTTATCCACATAGACCGATAAAGAGGGAAAAGTTCTAGGAAGCCGCCATATAAATAGTCAACGGCCCTAACGCTTGGACACACTGCGCAGTCAATCTTCCTGCAATGCAGTTGTATTACTGGAGTGATAGCCACCCCCCAGCGCCTTGATCAGGGCTATTTCGCTTTCCAGCCGCTGCCCCTGCAATAGGGCAAGGCCACTATGCTCGGCCAGCAGCGGCAGGTTTGACTCAAGCGCTGTAACCCGGTCTAGCAGACCGCGCTGGTAATGCGCCGTGGCACTGTCGCGATTGAAACGCATATTGCCGATGCGCGATTGTTGCAGTTGTTCCTGCGTTTCCAACCCCTGTTGCTTGCTGCCGGCCACGGCGACATCGCGCACGGCGTCGAGCACAGCCTGGTTGTACTGATACACCAAGCCATTACTCACGCTACGGGCGGTGGCCAACTCGGCATTGAGGTGACCGCCGTCGAAAATCGGCAGGGTCAGCCCCGGGATCAGGTTGATCTGCCGGCTGCCATGGGCCCACAAATCTCCCATGTGCAGGGCGTCGGCGCCGTAAAAGGCTTTGATATCGAAGCTAGGGTAGAAGGCCGCCTTGGCCGCGTCGATGTTCGAATAGGAGGCCTGCACCAGCCATCGCAGGGCTTGCAGGTCAGGTCGCCTTGCCAACAGCTCGTAACCCAGGCTGTCGGGCACCCCATAAACGTGCTCCGGTAACGAACGCGGTGCCAGCGGCAAAGTGACGTCTGCCCCCACGCCGAGCAGCGCGCGCATGGCCTCGCGCAGTTGCCATACCTGGCTGCGCAGGGAGACAACCTGGCGATCGATCAGTGCCTGATTGCTCAACGCCTGCTGTTTCAGCGGCTGTGACTCCAGGCCACGTTCAATGCGTGCCTGGTGCGCGGCCACCACCTCGGTTGTGATAGCCGACATGTGTTGCAAGTCGTCGAGTAGCTGCTGTGCTGTCTGGATCTGGAAATACAGCATGGCCACATTGCTCGAGACCTCCAGCTCGACCCAGGCCGCTTCAGCTTGACGCGCATTGTGAACCCCCAAGGCAGCGTCGACCTGGGCTCGTTGGCGTCCCCAGAGATCCAGTTGGTAGACTCCGCCGAGACCCACCACCCCCTCGGTGTACCAAGGGCCGGTGAGCCCGAGGGCAGGCTCATTTTGGGCGAATGGTCCGAGGAAACCGTTGGCGGAGACGTGCTGGCGGTTGACCAGTGCGATCAACTGGACTTGCACGCCCGTCAAGGATTTCACGGTGTCGGCCTGGGCCCGAGCCTGGTCGATATGGCTGCGAGCGATCGCGATGCCGGGTGCCTGGGCGAAAGCCATTTCAATCAATTGGTTCAGTTGGGGATCTTCGTATCGCCTCCACCAGCTCGCCTCGGGCCAACCCTCACGGGCCAGGTGCAGGTCGTCAGCCAGACGTAGTTCCGCCGGGTCCCGTTGCGGTGCCAGGCTGCCTTCTTCGCGGATCAGTGCACAGCCACCCAGTAACAGGCCCAGGCCGAGCAGCCATGCACAATGAGCGTGTCTGTTCATGGGCTCGGTTCCGAGAGAGCACCTTGCTCATAGCATCGCCAGTCCGGTAGCGAATCCAGCAGGTGGTGCAACGTCTGCAGGTCATGCCGCAGGGTTTCGGCATTCACGCCAACTCCCGCCGTCATAACGTCGAGCGCAGGCAAGGCCTGTAACGCTGTGCCCTGGGTTTGCAGGTGTAGGGCATATTGCTCCAGCCAGTCACTCATTCCCTGTTGCTGCTCGTCCAGCCAGCGCTGCGTTGACGCCGGGAGCTGTGCTTGGAGCACCGCCCGATTGCGCTGCAATTGGTCAGTCAGCAGGAGGACCTCCCGCGCCTTGGCGAGCAGCGTCTGGGTGAACAGTGTCTGCTCCTCATGCTCGCCCTGATGCCAGCCGGGCTCCAGGGCTACCCGCGCAAGCATGGCCTCGCACTCGGCGAGCTGGCGCCAACTGCGCAGGCTCTGCCCCTGCAGGCGCTCAGATGTATCTCCCGGTTCCAATACCGGTGAGCGCAACAGCGCGGCAATCTCGTGCAGGGCATCAGCCAAGCGTCGACGCAGGCTATTGCCTTCGCTTTCCGGCCAGAGCACACCGTGCACCAGGGTGCTGACCAGCACGCCGATCAGGATGCCCACCAACCGGTCGCGGACTTCTGTGAGGTCGATGCTCGGGCCAAACTGTTCGAGCAGGGCCAGAGCGAAGCAAAACATGATCTGCATGCCGGCATAGCTGATGCGCTCGGAGCCCGCGGCCACCCATGCACCGAGGGCGATTACCGGCAGGCTCATCGCCAGCAGGCCGACCAGTGTGTCGATGTGCGGGACAACGAAGACGATACACAGCAGTGCCAGCGCGCTACCCACCAGGCAGCCGCCGATCCGCAGCAAACCCTTCTGGGTCGAGGCGCCGAGGCTGGGCAAGGCAACGATGACGCAGGTCAGCATCACCGTATGGATACCCGGCCAGTCCACGCCGTTGTAGAACACGTAACAGATCAGCGTGGCCAGCCAGGTCTTGAAGGCGAAGCGCAGGTAATTAGGGTTGCTGAAAGCATCTCGCACCAGCAACGGGTCCTTGGGTGTCGGAGCACCGGAGGGCGTGGCATGTTCAGCAGCGGTCAAGGCGCGCAAGGCGTCGCGCATTTCTTCCAGCGCTGGGGGGGCCAGAATCCGTTGCAAGGCTTCACTGCTCAGTACTGGCGGTTGCGACAGGTTATCGGCATCGATGGCTGCGGCCAGGGCCGCGCAATCCTGGCGCAGCGCCAAAAGGGCCTCGGTGTCGTCGCAATGGGACTTCAGTGCAGCCGCCGCCGCGTACAAACGAGAAACACAGGTGATCAACGCCAGTTGTTCGATTTCCCGGGTTTCTTTCCCAGGGGAGCGCATGCTGGCGAACTTCAGGAGTTTGTGCAGGCTAAGCATTCCCTGCTGGACTTCTACCGCGCCGATCCGCGCTGTTTCCAAATGTCCCTCACCCAGCGCCGCCAGGCGCGCATCGACCTGTGCCAGTTGCTTGCGCATCGTCTCGCGCAATTGTCGCTGAGGCTCTTTGGGCAACAACACGGTGTTCACCAGTAAGGTCACCAGGGTGGGGTAGACCACCGCCATCCACACCCATAGGCAGGCACGCAGTAGCAATTCCGGTTGTGCTATGAGGTCCACCAGGCTCTGCACGTAAATGGTGACGATGGCCACCACGAAGAACAGCGGGCCGAGGCGCGTTGCGCGCATGGCGAACACACTGGCGAGAAACACCGCACTCGCGCAGAGGATGCGCAGCAACGGGTAGCCGTAGGTGAACTTGAGCAGGAGGATGGCGATGCCGATGGCGATGGTCGCGCTGACGATGAACAGGATGCCGGCCATGCGCGTCAGCACCACGTTACTTTGGCTGACGAAAAACACCAGGATCAGCGACAGCGCCAGCAACGGCAATTCCAGACTCAAGGAGAGGATGATCACCAGAGCGCAGGCCAGCACGTTGCGCAACAGTGCGTTGCCACGCCCCGGAAAGGGCGAAAGCTCTGCGTCAAGGAAGCGCCAGAAGCGCCGCTCCGATGTTAGCGCAGCGTTCATTGCGGCGAGTCCCCATCCTGACCGGCATGAATCAACGCCACGGCCGATGCGCCGATGCGGAACAGGTTCGGATCGGGTTTATCGACGCGGATGCGTACCGGAAAGCGCTGTGCCACTCGCACCCAGTTGATGGTCCGCGCGACCTTCGGCAGCCCAGCGGCCTGGGCGCCGCCGTCATCAGGGAACACGCCGAAACCAATCGAATCGACTGTGCCGCTGAAGGTGCGGCCACTGTCGCTCATCAGGTAGAGGGTACTGGGGCTGCCAATGTGGATCTTGTCCAGTTCAGTCTCCCGGAAGTTCGCCACCACGTACCAGCGACGTGTATCGATCAGGCTGAAAAGGGGGTGGCCGGCGGCAGCGAACTGACCGTTGGAGGTGGTCAAACCGACAATGAGCCCGTCGAAGGGCGCGCGTACCACGCTGTGCTCCAGGTCCAGTTCGGCGCGGGCTATCTCCGCCTGTATGACCGCGCGTTTGCTCACCAGCGCATCGACCCCGCTGACCGCGGCAGCAGCTTGTTTGACCTGTAGCAGCGCCGCGTTCAATTCGGCACGGGCGCTCTTGGCGGCGGTGCGGGCCTGGTCCACCTGTTCCTCGGAAACATAGCCAGGTGACAGCAAGGGCTCCATGCGCCGCAGTGTGTCGGCGCTCTGCGCAGCGGCAGCTTTGGCACGTTCGACACTGGCTTTCACCGCTTCGGAGTTAAACTGTTGGGCATCAACCTGACGCTGGCTCAGAATGATTTCCTGGTTCAGCGCTTGCATCGAGGCTTGAGCCTGGTCCAGTACGTCCTGATACACCCGCGCGTCGATACGCAGGAGTACGTCTCCCTGTTTCACCTGTTGGTTCTCACGCACGGGCAGTTCTTCGATGCTGCCGCTCACCTCGGGGGTGACGTTTATGGTGTCGGCATACACGTAGGCATCATCGGTACGTGGGTTGGTGTCCAACCGCCATACCACCCACAGCAGCATCACCAGCGTCAACCCGAGCAATATGAGAACGATCAAGCGCCGAGGCAGTTTGTTCACAGCGGATTCGCTCATGCAAGTCCCCGGTCAATTCTGGAAAAACAGCAGCCAAGTGCTCATCGACAACAACGCGGTCAAAACCGGATAGGTCAGAACTGACGGCACCAGCCAGGCTGCGTAGCCTAACCGTGCAAGTAGTACCTGAAGCAGAAAGGCCAGCAGCATGCCGGCGAGGATGCAGAACAGCCAGTCGGGGAAGTAGGCACCCAGAACGGGAATCGAAGGGGCATTGGAGCAGCCCGATAGCGGAACAATCAGCAGTAGCGCCAACACGTTGTGTTTACGGCTCATTTGAGCTTCCACCCCAGTGCAAAACGGCAATTGGCCGATGCTATCTACATTGGCCCCGTGGAAATGTAGCTAATTTTGGACCGTCACATCAGACGGCGCATCGGATGATCCACTCATTCGGGATGGTTGCCTCTATTAGATCTGATATTCGGAATAATCGCGACTTGGTGGTTTTCACCCCTCAATGGGTCCTTTGAGGGAATGAGTCATGAATGCATCCATGGTCCTGGGGCAACAGCAACAGGGTGAGTACGCGCGAAAATTTCCCGAACTCTCTGGGGATGTACTTTTCGGCGATATCTGGGAGCGCACGCCATTGTAGCCTTCGGGTTTTGCACCTGACCCTGTATCCCATAAATGCGGACCATCTGTGTCTATCGGTAGTATCGACGGGTTGATACGGTCCGCAATCACTGTATTTCGATGAGGCAACAATGGATCTCAATGCTATCCCGTTTGGTACTACCGACTGGTCGACTATCGAACCGGTAGAGCATCCCGGACAAACAGGCACAGCCTATTGGCGAACCTGCCAGTTTGGTTCGACGCGTGTGCGGATGGTTGAATACAGTCCCGGATATCTGGCCGATCATTGGTGTTGGAGAGGTCATATCCTGCTGTGCCTGGAAGGTCAGTTGCACACTGAACTGGAGGATGGCCGTCAATTCACGCTGACTGCCGGGATGAGCTATCAGGTGGGCAATAATGCTGAAGGGCACCGGTCGTTCACCACCACCGGCGCGAAGCTGTTCGTTGTGGATTAGCACCGTGGGTCTATCACTACATTCCGCGGCACCTGAACCTTTTTTGCGGCCTCTGCGGCCACCGCTTTGGGGCTTAGGTCAGAGCTACGCGAGTGTCTGCTATTGGGCTGTGGATTCAACCAGCCAATAGCGGACGTTCCGCCCAGTGCCGCAGAGGCATTGCGCCTTGTTGCGGGCCTATACTCTAAAAGTCGGCACACTCGATGCGACATGTAGTCGCGTTTAATGCAGGGGGGCGCGTCGAGTGATCGTTCACGCAGGCTACGGCCTGCCTTCGTCGTAGAGAGGAGAAGATCATGGCGCGTAAATACATCGACTGCCGCGAGTTTCCAAGCGATACCAAATGCTCGGTCGCGCTCTCCGCAGACTCTGAAAACGAATTGCTCGAGGCTGCCGCACAGCATGCGGTCAGTGTTCACAAACACACCGACTCACCGGAACTGCGAGCTCAACTGAAGACGATGTTTCACGAAGGTACCCCACCTGTTGAAACACCGCGCCCCGCTTAGCATAAAAAGGGACAGACCACGATTTAAGGCAAATGCCGACCCATCGTGGTCTGTCCCTGTTTTTCGTCCATTTCCCTGTATCACGCGGCTAGAGGCGTGTTTGTGCTCTACTCAAATTTAACGGTGTTGCGCCTGCGTTTGAGGCTGGGGGTATTTTGCCGGGCTGGCTCTTTTAAGTCCGTGCTTGTCCTGGAACATAGGTGGTATCTGTTGGAGGTAGCTACATTCATTCAACTTTACAGGACGAGGATAAATCATGCGGATGTGGATAGGAGCAGCGGCTCGGCCCATCAGCCAATGGATGATGGCAGCTGGTATTAGCCTTATCGCAATCGTAACCAATGCGCAGGCTCAAGCCACACCTCAAGCCACTCAAGAGATCAGGGGCTTGCTGGACTTTGTCGAACACAGTGAATGCCAGTTTGTGCGTAACGGAAGCGAATACCCAGGTCCCCGGGCTCGGGCGCATCTGGAGACGAAACTGAATTATCTCGAAGGCAAGAACATGGTGAACAGCGCAGAGGACTTCATCGATCTTGCTGCCACTAAAAGCAGTATGAGTGGCCGCGCCTATGAGGTGCGATGTCCAGAGGGCACACAACCGGCAAGCACCTGGCTGAAGAGGGAGCTACAGAGGCAACGGCAGCTTCATTGATTTTGTCTCAATTCGCATAACACTCAGGATGGCGTTGGACTTTCTCAGTCTCTCCTTGATGCCGATGAGTACAGGAAGAAAATATGAGTGGCGAATGTTCAAACACCAAAGCTGAGTCTTTTCGCATTCCGCGCACGATTTGGGCGCTTGGCTTTGTCAGTTTGTTCATGGATCTGTCATCCGAGCTGGTACACAGTTTACTGCCTGTGTTTTTGGTCACGACATTGGGGGCGAGTGCATTGGCCGTCGGAGTGATCGAGGGTATTGCCGAGTCGACCGCGATGCTCGTCAAGATATTCTCTGGTGCTCTCAGCGACTTTATGGGGCGGCGCAAAGGATTGCTGCTGCTTGGATATGGTTTGGCCGCTCTGACCAAACCACTTTTTCCTCTGGCTCACTCGGTTGAAGTGGTCTTTACTGCACGCTTTCTGGATCGAATTGGCAAAGGCATTCGTGGGGCGCCACGAGATGCTCTGATCGCAGATGTGTCGCCACCAGAAATCCGTGGCGCCTGCTTTGGACTGCGGCAGTCGATGGATACTGTAGGGGCTGTTTTTGGCCCTGCGCTGGCCATCGTGCTCATGTTATGGCTCGCCGATATACAGCTTGTCCTGTGGTTTGCAGTTATTCCGGCGGCAGTGGCGGTGGCTCTCATTGTCGCAGGCGTAAAAGAGCCCACACACCTCCCCAGCGAACACACCTTTCGCTCTCCCATTCATTGGAGAGTCCTTCACGATTTCTCCTCTGGGTATTGGTGGGTCGTCATCGTGGGAGGGGTGTTTACGCTTGCCCGTTTCAGCGAGGCGTTTCTGATATTGCGGGCGCAACAGATAGGCCTGTCGATCACCTGGACTCCGCTGGTGATGGTGGTAATGGCACTTTTTTATGCGCTGTCCGCTTATCCTGCCGGCTGGCTATCCGATCGCATCAGTCGCACCAAACTGCTCTGCTCAGGTATGGGGTTGCTCGTCTTGGCGGATCTGGTACTCGCTCAATCCAGTTCTGTCATGACAATGATGTTGGGCGTTGTCTTGTGGGGGCTTCATATGGGATTTAGCCAAGGCATTCTTGCCTCGCTGGTCGCCGATAAAGCGCCCGCGGAACTCAAGGGCACGGCCTTTGGTATTTTCAATGTTGTCAGTGGTCTATGCATGCTGATCGCTAGCGTTCTTGCGGGCTGGCTTTGGCAAAGCATTGGGTCAGACAGCACCTTCCTCACGGGTGCACTGCTTGCCACAACAGCTCTGTTGTTACTGTTATTCAAAAAGCAGTAAGCGCAACTAAAAAGCAAAACAAATGGTCCTGAACCTAAAAAGGGACAGACCACGATTTAAGGCAAATGCCGACCCATCATGGTCTGTCCCTGTTTTTCCCAAGGGCGGTTCAGTGTGACCTGCAACGCTTACAGGCCGGGCAGCACATCAGGAGGCACCATTACTCCGCCCTTCATCACCACGGGGAGAGTCTCAAGAATCGAAATATCAGCCACCGGATCCCCGTCGACCGCGATCATGTCGGCGAAGCGACCCGCACTGATAGCACCTACATCCTGCTGCCAATTGAGCAAGTCCGCGGCGACCACAGTGGCAGACTGGATCGCCTGCATCGGCGTCATTCCGAACTTCACCATGTAGGCGAATTGCCGGGCATTTGTGCCAATTGGATAGACACCCGCGTCGGTACCATAGGCAATCTTCACTCCAGCCTTGACCGCTTTGCGAAATGCCTGGCGCTGTACGTCAGTGGTTTCGGTGTTCTTGCGCAAGTAACTCTCCGGCCAGTTCTCCTTGCGCCCGACTTCATCGATGTAGTCACCGTTGTAGATGTCCATCACCAGGTAGGTGCCATTGTCTTTTGCCAATTTGATGCCTTCGTCATCCAGCAGTGAAGCATGTTCAACCGATTTAACGCCGGCACGGATAGCGGCCTTGATCCCTTCCGCACCATGGGCATGCACGGTGGCATAGCTTTTGTGAACCTTGGCCTCCTGTACCACCGCGCGCATTTCTTCTTCAGTCATTTCCATTTGACCTGGTTCAGTCCCTTCGGCCAGTACTGAGCCAGTTCCCATCATCTTGATGGTGTCTACGCCGTGCTGGAACAGGTAACGGGTCTTCAATTTCGCATCGTTGGCATCACGATAAACCCCGACTCGCATATCCGCCGGGATCTCCACGCCTGGCGCAAATCCCGTCACCTCCCCACCACCGCCCGCAACGGTGATGTACGCGCCCACCACGTTCATTCTTGGCCCCAGCACTCGGTTGGCATTGATCGCATCACGAAGCGCGACATCGGTAAAAGCGCGGTAGGTACCCAGGTCATGCACGGTTGTGAAACCCGCGCGCAAAGTTTGATAGGCGTGTTTAGCGCCCATCAGCGCGACATCCTGGGGTGAATGCAGGAGTGGCTCTGCCACATTGTTGGTCATGTCCCAATCGGAGATGTGCGTGTGCATATCAATAAGGCCGGGGAGGACTGTCTTGGCTGACCAATCGATCACCTTGCTATCGGCCGGTGGAGCACTCCACGGCTCGACGGCAACGATGCGTTCACCTTCGATCTTGACGCGTTGATCGGTCAGCACCTTACCTTTCTCGACATCCACTAAATGACCTGCATGGACATACACCGTTTCTGCGTGCACGGACAACGCCATCGAGGAGAGTGTTACAGCCAAGGCGATACACTTGATCGGACTATTACTCATGTGAAACTTCCTGTTTTTTTGGACTTGGATGTGCACGTCAAAAAAAATCGAACGGGTATTCGGTTATCACTCGGAGTTGCTGAACACTGTCGCCGGTAAATGAATGCTCGGCATAGCGCACGCGTACGGACAGGTTTTTCAGGACGCCACTTTCTACAAGGGTCTTCAGATCAATATCTCGCTCGATCTGTTTGTCTGAGTGGGCGAAGTAGGCGTACAGGCCATCCGGATCGACGTGCTCATTATCGATATCGAATCCATAGACATAACGAAGCCCGAGTGTTGTCCGTAAATAGCCATTGCTACCAAAGTCATACACATAACCCAGTCCTATTGGAGGCCTCTGGACTTTGATTATTATTATTTTATGGGGACGCCTGTACAGCTCAGTGGTCATCAGTAGAAGCGAAAAAAGAGGGGGAGGCCGGCCCGACCAAGGCTGGCCTTGTGCCGGGTTTAAACCGGTTTGAAGCAATAGGCGGCCAGTTTGTTGCCGTCCAGATCACGGGCATACGCGGCGTAGGCGTTCGGTGCCCAGCCACGTGGCCCAGGGAGGCCTTCACAGGTACCGCCAGCGGCCAATGCTGCGGCATGAAAGGCGTCGATTGCGGCGCGCGTCGGGGCCTCGAAACTGACGGTCACCCCATTGCCGACGCTGGCAGGTGCGCCGTCAGCCGGTTTTAGAACGAAGAAAGACGGTGCATCCTCGCCCCAGATAGAACCATTGTCTCCGAGGTCTGCAATACGCTTTTGGCCAAGTTTGCCCAGTACGGTGTCGTAGAAACTGCGGGCTTTGTTCAAGTCATTGGTGCCGACTGTAACGTGAGTAAAGACACTCATTTTTTAGCTCTCGTTGGTAGAAAGGAGGTGGGGTTGGGTGGCCGTTTCGCCTTCGCGATTCATCGCCAGATCTGCTGAAGATGACGCATTGCGCCATCCCGGGTCGGTCTGCAGTTCGGGAATCGCCAAGTTGAAAATGACCCGTGGCACCGCGTCGATGTGTCGACTAAGGATGTGCCCCGATCAGCGGGAATTACAGTGATGTCTCTGCATTAATCCCATGCGAGGAGCGCATAAAAAACATGAACCGTCATTTGCCTTCATTGAGCTGTTGCAGGCATTCCTGACCATTGCGAAGATCACGTCACAAGTAACCCCCTCAAGCGGATGTCTCCTGCGCCGAGCTTTGTTGAACGAAGCGGTCAATCAACCACCTCGCGGCGGGGCCCGGCGGCGAGTCCGTGCGGTAGATGACGTCGAAGGAATATTGTCCGCTTTTGTATTCCGGTATGTTCAGCTGCACGAGTCGACCGCTATGCAGATCTTCCTGGACCATCGGGGCTGGCATGTTCCCCCAACCAATGCCTTCACGCAGCAACATGTGTTTGGCGCCCAGATCCGCCAGCCGCCAGGTGCGGTTACTGAGAACGGCGAAATCCTTGTTCTTGGTCAGGAGTGAGCGATCGGACAGCACCAGTTGCGTGAACTCCCGCCCGGCGCCCGGAACATTCGAGTCGCTTGAAGCCAGCGGATGATTCGGGGCTGCCACCGGAATCAATTCGACACTGCCAACGCCCACTCTTTCGATACCGCTGATGCCCTCATTCATGGGTCCGCTCACACCGACTATCGCCCCGCGGTTGATCACCAACTCAGTGACGGCGCCGAGCGCTTCCATGTGTAGGTGAAGGGCAACCGTAGGAAATTCTTCTCGAAAGGATTTGAGTGCGTCCACGACACGTTCGGCGGGAAGCATCACATCGAGCACGACGTGAACTTCGGCTTCGAGCCCCTGTAGCAGGCCTTTGACCTTGGCGCGCAATCCATGGACGCCATTGGCGATGGTTCTGGCTTCGGCCAAAACGGTGCGGCCCGCATCGGTGAGCTGGGGTTTGCGTGTCGTCTGGCGGTCAAACAGCGATACGCCGAGCTGCATTTCCAGGTTGGCAATCGAGTAGCTGATGACCGAGGTGGCCCGGTGCAGTTTTCTGGCAGCGGCTGCAAAACTGCCGACTTCCACCACCGTCAGGAACACGCGCAGTTGGTCCAGTGTCGGTGTTCCGGGGTCAGAGATCATGCCTATTTCCTCGAACGTAATGGTCAATATTACCCCGGTATGACTAAAAGCCCTGAGGTGAATACCCTGGAGCGTCGAGGAGTGGTGCCTCGGGCGAGCTTGTCTATTTTATCGAATCTAATGATCTAAATTAGCCAGCTATTCAGATTAGCTGGCGAGGCGCAAGATTTCCTCACTGCAGCGATTCATGGCGAATCGCGCAAACTTTGAAGGAAATATCTCATGACCACTTCTGCCAACATCGCTCAAGCAACCACCTCTGAAGAGAGCCGTAATGACGTCACCCAGGCCTCGGCCTCATTGATCGGCCGCGTGCTGCTCAGTGCAATTTTCATCCTGTCCGGTTTTTCCAAACTCGCGGCTCCCGCGATGATGGTCGGCTACATCAGCTCCGTAGGCCTTCCGCTTCCGCAGTTGGCGCTGGCGGTGGCGGTCATCGTCGAAATCGGTGGTGGCCTGGCACTGATCGCCGGTTACCGCACCCGCACTGTCGCCGCAGTCCTGGCGCTGTTCAGCGTGTTTACTGCACTGGCTTTCCATAGCGCACTGGGCGATCAAAACCAGTTCATCCACTTCTTCAAGAACATCGCGATGGCCGGTGGCCTGTTGCAGGTCGTGGCCTTCGGCGCCGGTCGCTTCAGCCTCGATGCTCGCCGTCGTTGATACCCCTGCGCTGCGAACGCCGGTTCCCTCGCAGCGCAGTGTTTGTCTCCCGTTCTTTCAATAGTCGAGGCCTCCATGAAAGCTATTCGCGTGTACGAATACGGCAGCCCTGAAATTTTACGCCTGGAACAAATTGCAGACCCGGTTGCCGGCGAAGGTGAAGTTCTGATCGATGTCGCCGGAGCAGGGGTCAACCCGATTGACTGGAAAATCCTTTCCGGGGCCATGAAAGCGTTCATCCCATTACCGCTGCCTTTTACACCGGGAGTTGAAGTGGCCGGTACCGTCGTCGCGGTGGGGAAGGGCGTCACTGAGTTCAGCATCGGCGATGAAGTGTTCGGCTTCATCAATATCGTCGGTGGTTATGCGACCAAAGCGGTTGCCCAGGTGTCAAAACTGGCCTTGAAGCCGCACTCTCTCAGTGCGCTACAGGCCAGTGCTGTGCCTGCAACCGCTTTGACGGCATGGCAAGCGCTGACTGAACATGCCGGTGTGCAGCGGCGACAGAAGGTATTGATCCACGCCGCCGCCGGTGGCGTGGGCAGCATGGCCGTGCAGATTGCCAAGTACCTGGGCGCTGAAGTCTACGCAACGGCCTCTGCACAGAATCATGCCTACCTGAAAGACCTCGGTGCGGATTACACCATCGACTATACGACTCAGGCCTTCGAGGAGCTGGTGTCCGGCGTCGATGTCGTACTGGATCTAGTGGGCGGCGAAACACAAACCCGTTCGTTTGCGGTACTGAAAAGAAACGGTGTGTTGGTATCGCCTGTGAGCCTGCCGAACATGTCGCTGGCCAACGATTTTGGCGTGACCCCGGCCAACTTTGCCACCCGTTCGGATGGCCGGCAGCTCTCGCTGATTGCCGAACTGTTCGACAAGGGACACCTCACGGTCGATGTTGAGGCGTACCCTTTGAGTGAGGCGAAAGTGGCGATCGAGAAAAGCATGGGCCGTCATTTACGGGGCAGGCTTGTCCTCGATACAGCGAAGTAAGTTAAGCGCTGCCAACTCTCCTGTGAGTAATCATCATGACCCTTCAGCAACAACCACACATCGGTATCGACCTCGGCTATACACGCGAAACCGATACCCATCGCGCAATCGGCTATCGCACCACAGGCAGCGGGCATGGCTCTATTGTCCGACTGATGAGTCCTTCCGATTTTGGCCACCTGATCAAGCCTTTCGTTTTTCTTGACCTGTTTGAAGGCGAGAGTTCATTCATCGGTGGGATGCCAATGCACCCTCACTCGGGAATCGCCACCGTCACCGTCATTACCGAAGGTAATTTGCGCTTCGAGGATGCTGAATCGGGCACGGGGACCCTTGATTATGGTGGTGTTGAATGGATGAGGGCGGGAGGCGGGGTCTGGCACGGGAAGGAGATGTCGGTAGGGACATCGAAGCGGATACAAGGTTTTCAACTGTGGGTTGCACTCCCACCCGCGTTGGAAAACGCGAGTGTCGACAGCCAATACCTGGAGTCGAATGTGATGCCTGAAGTGGGGCCTGCACGTGTGATTCTTGGCACGTACCAGGGTGTCAAAAGCCCGGTCCGCGCTCCCGCTGGAATGAACTACTTATTGGTCACGCTACGTGCCGGGGAATCCTGGACTTATGTTCCACCCAATGGGCATGAGTCATTGTGGTTGAGTGTCAGCCGGGGATCTCTCTTCGCACCCGGCCTGGTCAGTGCGGGAGAAATGGTCATCTTCGAACCCGGTAGCGGTGCGGTTACGCTGAAGGCCATGCAAAAAGACACGGTCTTCGTGATCGGTTCAGCGGCACCTCATCCCTATGAACTTGCGCTGGGAAATTACTCCGTGCACACCAACCCGCAAGCCTTGCGTGCGGGAGAGGCAAAAATTGCAGAGATTGGCGTTCGACTGCGTGAGTACCTGCAAACGCCAAACAGGTCAGCTAGCGTGCCCGTATTCATGTAACCCGGCCGACCCCGCTGTTCATTTAAGCGATGTGATCCACTAATGTAGGAGCGAGCTTGCTCGCGATGGTCGTGAACGATAACGCGTGTTGTCTGGCTAAACGCGGCGCTCTTAAGTCCATCGCGAGCAAGCTCGCTCCTACAACAGCATTACCCATGGTCGGTCATTCCTGGCGCAGGTGGACGGGCTCAGCCGTTCGCCTTCATGACCGCTCGTAACCCTGCACGAGGGTTAGTTCACGCTTGGCTATTCTTGACAACACGAATGTATGGCCGACGCCGGCAGAGCCAGAAGCAAAGGTCTGGCTACAGGGTTACACGTTGAACAGAGGATTGAATGATGAAGATGTTACTTATGGTTGAGTGCCCTAATGAACCCTTCAACTCCCTTGTCAAAGCCGGGAAGGTGGGCGAGGTTATTAAGCGTATCCTGGAAAGCATCAAGCCGGAGGCGGCGTACTTTACTGAGCAAGATGGAATGCGCGGTGGGATTTTTCTGGTCGACGTACAAGACTCAGCCGACATCCCCGCTTATGCGGAACCGTTTTTTCTCAACTTCAACGCTACCTGCAAATTCCGTATTGTGATGAGCGCGCAGGATCTGCAAAAGGCCGGCCTGGAGGCGCTCGGGCAAAAGTGGGCGTGATGAGTTCGTCCGTTTACCCTTCGTCATAAGACGCGTATCGAGGTCCTGGTCACTACCGAAACCTTGATGGTTTACCTGGTCGAAACGCTGGCCTCGGTCGATGTGATGGTCCATCACTTGGTGGATCTTCTAGAGGGTGGGTCGCGCAATGCCCTGCTGGGTATTTCAAACAGCATCATGCTGGCGGAGATCACGGCGAACCGGGTGCTGGATCAAATCGACCCGCCTGAGTAACCGCTGTCTTGTGGCGAGGGAGCAAGCTCCCTCGCCACAGGTTGCTCATCGTTCGTTCTATCTCTTAACTGACGGGCTTGGAGGTGGCAATCATCTACCCGCCGATTTATTCAACGCCGCTTCCGCCGCAGCAATTTCAGCCTGACGCTTGACGATCACGTCGCCCACCGGCGGACCCTGGAAGCGTCGAGCTTCAAAACCGAACCAGACGATGGCCGTCAGCACCAGGAAGCCGATGGTGATGTACAGCGCCCAATCGTTCGGTGGCTGGATGCCGATGACGAAAATGATCACCATCGAGATGACGGAGAGGATGGCGAACACCGAGTACCAAAAGCGTCCCATGTTCCAGGGGCCCATGGTCGGCCATTTCGAGGTCCCGTAGGTAAACAGGCCCAGTACGATGGGAATGATGAAAGAGAAGAACAGGAAGATCACCGTGCAGGAAACCACGATCGTATAGACCGGCGTTGCCCCGACCGATATCACGGACGATCCCCAGTCGAACAATACCGCGAGGGTGGAACCGGTCCAGATCGCCGCCACCGGGCTGCGATAGGTCGGCGAGACCGAGGCCAGCGCTTTGGAGCAGGGCAGGCCACCGTCACGTGAGAACGCGAAGATCATGCGTGAAACCGAGGTCACGGTTGCCAACCCGCAGAGGAACTGCGAGATGAAAATCGCCACGTAAAGCGCGAGCTTCACCGTCGGGTTGACTTGAGTGTTCATCGCCCAGAAGAACACGTTCCATCCTTGCTTCGCCGCCTCATCCATGTTCGGCAGCATCAGGACAAACGAGCACAACATGACCCAGCCGAACAGCAACGACCAGACCACCGACATGACCATGCCGCGGGGCACCGACATGGCCGCATTGCGGGTCTCCTCGGAGGTGTGCGCGGAGGCGTCATAGCCGGTGATGGTGTAGATCGGCAGCAACAACCCGAGTATGAACACCCAGCCGTTCGAGACCTGTGGCCAGACGGCGCCGCCGGCATCGCCGGAATAGTTGCCGAAGGTCCACAACCGGACGAACTCATAGCTGGGGGCCGAGATCAGGCAGACGATGGTCAGCGCGAGCGCGGTGGCGAAGATCAGATAGCCCGAGAAGTCGGTGAGTTTCGCGGTGAGGCCGATCCCCAGGTGGTTACACAAGGCCTGGATACCCGTCAGGATCGCCAGAAAAATCACCCTGACCGTGGTGGTGTCTTCCATGCCCAGGGCAGGTCCGAAGGCACCGAAAAAGAAGTAATAGGTGCCCACATTGATCGCGCCGAGTACGGTCACCAGCCCGAGCAGATTGAACCAGGCGGTCAGCCAGCCGGTGAAGCGGTTACCGAGAATCGAGCCCCAGTGATAGAGCCCGCCAGCGGTCGGGTAGGCCGAGGAGATCTGGGCCATGGCCATGGCGAACACCCCAGAGATCAGGCAACCGATCGGCCAGCCGATGCCGATAGACGCGCCGCCCGCACCCGAGGTGCCCTGGGCCAGCGAGTTGATGCCACCCGAGAGGATGCAGATGATCGAAAAGGAGATGGCAAAGTTGGAGAAAACGCCCATTCGTCGCGAGAGCTGCTGGGCATAGCCCATGCTGTGCAGCACCTTGACGTCATCGTCGTGCGCGTCGGTACCGGGCTGGCTTGCTGGGTTCATTGTGTGTGCCCCTTGTCAGGTTTTGGTACAGGCAGAACTGAGCCGCCGTAGGCTGCGACCTTGGTTTTTTGTAGGAGCCGAGCTTGCTCGCGATGGACTCAAGGGCGACGCGTTTATTCAGAAAGCACGCGTTATCGTTAACGTCCATCGCGAGCAAGCTCGGCTCCTACAGACGGCCGTGGTAAGCCGCTTCGAAAATTTCTGCTGCGCCGGGGCGTGTCAATGGCAGCGGGTTGCCGCCGGCCGAGGGATCGACGATCGCCATGTCCGCGATCAGATCGGCTTGCCGATCATCCACCCCCAGTTCAAACAGCGTATGGGGCACGGCGATGTCCTTGCGCAATTTGAGGACGAAGGCCAGGAAGCTGTCGAAGCCCGGAGAGGGCAGGCGTAAATAGGCTGCCAGGCGTGTGATGCGTTCTTCAATGGCCGGGCGATTGAATTTCAGTACATAGGGCATCAAGGTGGCGTTAGTCATGCCGTGATGGGTGTCGTACAGCGCGCCGATCGGATGGGCGAGGGCGTGCATCCCGCCCAGGCCTTTCTGGAAGGCGGTGGCGCCCATCGCGGCCGCTGCCAGCATTTGCCCTCGCGCATCCAGGTCGGAAGGGGTGTGTACGGCCCGCACCAACGCATTGGCCACCAGGCGCATCCCTTCCACGGCGATGCCATCGGCCATCGGGTGAAAACCCGGCGCGCAGTACGACTCCAGGCAGTGCGCCAACGCATCCATACCCGTGCCCGCGGTGATTTTTGCCGGCATGCCGACGGTAAGGGCCGGGTCGCTGATCACCACGCGCGGCATCATCTTCGGGTGGAAGATGATGCGTTTGGTGTGCGTACGTTCGTCGATGATCACGGCCGCACGGCCGACTTCGGAACCCGTTCCCGCGGTGGTCGGTACCGCAATGATCGGGGCGATACTGCCTTCGTCGGCACGGGTCCAATAATCGCCGATGTCTTCGAAATCCCATACCGGTCGGGTCTGGCCGCTCATGAACGCGATGAGCTTGCCCATGTCCAGGCCGCTGCCGCCACCGAAGGCAATCACGCCATCGTGCTTGCCGGCGCGCCAGGCATCGAGCCCGCCTGCCAGGTTGGCCTCAATCGGATTGGGCTTGAGGTCACAAAACAACGCTACGCCAAGGCCGGCAGCGCGCAAGGCGTCCAGCGCCGCCGTGGTGATCGGGGCACGCGCCAGGCCACTGTCGGTGACCAGCAACGGTCGCTGGATACCCTGGCTGCGACAGACCTCGGCCAGTTCGCTGATGCGACCGACACCGAAACGAATGCTCGTGGGGTAGTTCCAGTTTCCCGTCAGGCTCATGGTCTAAACCTCGTGGCGCAGATGAAAGGATTTGGCTCGGGTCAGGTTCTCGTAACCCAGGCGCGATAGCGTGACGCCGCGCCCGCTGTTCTTCACCCCGGTCCAGGCTAATGCCGGGTCCAGGTAATCACAGCGGTTCATGAACACGGTGCCGGTGTCGATCTCATTGCCCAAGCGTTCGGCAGCGGCGAGGTCTTGCGTCCAAATGGACGCGCTGAGCCCGAACTCACTGTCGTTCATCAGGGCGATGGCTTCATCGTCGCTGGCCACCGGCATGATGCCGACCACCGGACCAAAGCTTTCATCGCGCATGACCGACATTTGATGGGTGACGTCGACTAACACTTGCGGTGCCAAGTACGCGCTGCCCGGCGCGTCAGCGGGAAAGGTCGTTGGGTCGATCAGCGCTTTGGCCCCCTTCGACAGTGCCTCGGCGATCTGCCCGCGAACGAATTCAGCTGCGCTCGGTGAAACCAGCGGGCCCAGCGTGGTGGCTTGGTCCAGCGGGTTGCCCAGCACGTATTGGCGGGTCAGGGCGGCGAAGCGCTCGACAAAGACCGGGTAAATTTTTTCATCGACATAAATGCGTTCGACGGCACAGCAGCTTTGCCCGGAGTTGAAGAAGCTGCCATCCACCAGATTTTCCACCGCATGTTCGAGGTTGGCGTCTGCCCGCACGTAGGCCGGGTCCTTGCCGCCGAGTTCCAGCCCCATGCCGAGGAAGTGTCCCGTGGCAGCGTTTTCCATGGCCCGGCCGGCCTCCACCGAACCGGTGAAGTTCACCTGTTGCACCCGCCCAGAGGTGATGATCGCCGCGGTATAGGTATGACTGAGCAGCAGGTTTTGGAACAACCCTTCCGGCAGCTTGGCGCGGCGAAAAGCCTCGGCGAAACGCTCGCCGACCAGCAATGTTTGCGAGGCGTGTTTGAGGATGACGCTGTTGCCGGCCATCAGCGCCGGAATGATCGTATTCACTGCCGTCAGATAGGGATAATTCCAAGGCGCGACGACCAGCACCGTTCCCAGCGGCTCGCGTTTGATCTGGCGCCGAAAACCCGCGACAGGCGCGGGTTCTATCGCGGCCAACGCTTCAGGCGCAATGGCGATCATATGACGGGCCCGTTCTTCGAAACCGCGCAGCTCGCCGGCGCCAAAGCGTACTGGGCGGCCCATCTGCCAGGCCAGTTCCGGCACGATGTCGTCTTTCATCGCCAGCATCGCGTCCACGGCGGCGCTGCATAAGGCGGCACGTTCGCTCAGCGGGCGGCGTTTCCATAATTCCTGGGCGGTTGCGGCAGCCGTCAGCGCCTGCTCGACCTGCGCAGCGTTGGCACGCTGGCGTTCGACGTAGACCTGGCCATCGACCGGGGAGATGAGTTGAATCATCGCAGTCACGCTCTTCTCGATAATGAAGGTCTCAATAGCGCTCGAAGCCGCGCTGCAGTTCCCAATCGGTGATTCGTCGGTCGTACTCTTTCTGCTCCCATTCGGCGGTGTGCACGTAGTGATCGATCACGTCATCACCGAACGCCTCGCGCAACATGGCCGAGCCCTTGAGTGCGGAGCAGGCATCGCGCAGTGTCTTCGACACTTCAGGCAGATGCTCATCCAGATAGGCATCGCCTTCAAAGGGCGGCGCCAGGCTGAGCTTTTCGTCGATGCCGGCCAGGCCTGCGGCGATCAACGCAGCGAAGGCCAGGTAAGGGTTAAGGTCAGCGCCGCCGATGCGACATTCGATACGGATGGCTTTGCTGCCTTCTGCACACAAACGAAAGCCCGCCGTGCGATTGTCCAGACTCCACACCGCCCGTGTCGGGGCGAAGGTGCCGGCCTGAAAACGCTTGTAGGAGTTGATGTAAGGCGCGAGAAAACAGGTGATGTCGTTCGCGTATTTGAGCTGCCCGGCCACCCAGGAGCGCATCAGCGCCGACATGCCGAATTCTGCTTTTGCGTCAAAGAACAGCGGCTTTTTGGCGTTCTTGTCCCACAGCGAATTATGGATATGGCTGCTGGAACCGGCGGCGTCATAGCGCCACTTGGCCATGAACGTGATTGCCTTGCCCTGCAATTGCGCGATCTCTTTGCAGGCGTGTTTGATGATGACGTGATGGTCGGCCATGGTCAGGGCATCGGCATAACGGATGTTGATTTCTTCCTGGCCCGGCCCCCATTCACCCTTGGAATTTTCCACGGGAATGCCCGAGGCCTGCAAATGCTTGCGAATCGCCCGCAGGACCGGTTCCTCGCGGGTGGTCTGCAGGATGTTGTAGTCCTCGATGTAATGACCGGCCGTTTTCGGTTTGTGGTAGTTGCGCTTGTGGATGGCCTCGTAGCTCTCATCGAACAGATAGAACTCCAGTTCCGAGGCAAACATGCCGGTGTAGCCGCGCGCGCGCAGTCGCTCAATCTGTTTTTTCAGAATCGCCCGCGGGCTGTGCGGCAAATCCTGCCGATGGTGATGGTCGAGCACGTCGCACAGCACCAGCGCCGTGCACTCCAGCCAGGGCACGCGGCGCAGCGTGGACATGTCCGGCTTGAGCACAAAATCGCCATAGCCTTTGCTCCAACTGGCCGCGGCATAACCCGGCACCGGTTCCATGTCGATGTCGTCGGCCAGCAGGTAATTGCAGCAGTGGGTTTCTTCATGACCGCTGTCGATGAAAAATTCGACCTGGAATCGTTTGCCGACCAGTCGCCCCTGCATATCGACCATGCAGACCAACACGGTATCGATTTCGCCAGAGGCAGCGGCGCGCTTGAGTGCTTCGAAACTGAGAAGGGGCTCGGTCATCACGTCAATCCTGCGTGAATGATTTGGGACTGCCTGAAATAGCTGTTGCAGACGCTCTTCAGAAAAACCCAAAACCTGCAGGAGCGAGCATCGTGAGCAATAAGCTGCTCAAAGCTTAGCTTACTGTCGCTTTTCGCAAGTCCCGGTAATAAAAAACTGATCAACCGGGCTGGGCATTGCGCAGGTTCACCGCGTGTAGCCGATCTGCCGTCACACGTTTTTGCGCCACGGGATGACTTCGTCACCTTCAAATCATGGGTGATACGGAGGGATTTGCAGTGTGTCGCCTCAGGTATTCAGGTCAATCACGTAGGCGCCACTAAATTCAGGATTTTCATTAATGCCATTTTTTGCGTACCCCCGGGCGTTGCAAATGACCCGGGTATTGCCCACCCGATAGTCAAAGCTCCCATGCGTATGGCCATGCAGCCACAGTGCCGGTTGCCAGTCTTTGATCCGCTCTTCCAGGTCTGAAACAAAACTCGCGTTAATGGGCGAGCGCTCAAAAAGCGGGCTGATGCTTAACCGTGTCGGTGCGAAATGGGAAATCACCACAGTGGGCGTGGTGCTGTCTTTGGCGAAGCAGTCTTCCAGCCAGGCGACTGTCTGTAAAAAAATATGTTGGGACATGGCCGGACTGAACAGGTCTGGAAAGTCGGGCGCGATTTTTATGTGGGTGAAGTCCCGGATGAGTTGCGTAGCCAGGTCAATACCGTATGCCCGAGCCTCGGCGGCCTCGAAAAGACGATAGTCAGACCACAGGGTACAACCCAGGAATCGCACGCCGTCGTGGACATACTCCGAACGTTCCAATACGTGGATCTGTGTGCCTTGCGACAACCTGTTCAAGTGTTCGTAGGTCGAGATCAAGTCACTGCCATAAAACTCGTGATTCCCTGCCACGTACACGACCGGAGTCGGGCATGATTTCGCCCACTCAATGGCCGCAGCCGGTCGGGAGATGTCTCCAGCGAGGACAACAATATCGGCATCCACATCGGGAAAAGGCAACGCGTCGACCGACAAGTGGATATCCGACAGCAAGGCGATGCGCATAGATCAACTCCAGCCTGTTTTGAAGGACAGCCCATTCAACATAAGCCTGGTTGCTCCCTCTCGTCGCAAGGGTGGCGACGAGAGGGAGCATAACTCGTATGCCACTGATTTTTTAACAAAGCGTGAACAACTAATATGATCTATTGGAAGTGAAACTGACCTTTATGTCCCTGCCTGACCGGCCATCTCCAGTGAGTTCCTGATTGAAGCCCATGACTACCCCATCGCGGTTTGCAAAACGGTTGGTACTCCGAAGGATTGTGCGCGGCTCAGGCATCGCCATCGTTCTTCTGTTGATGTCCGGTGGTTATTGGCTGTACACGCCGCCATCGCCCTTTGTTCCGCTGCGTGGTCTGGACCCTTCCTCGGTGTCGATGATCGCTTTGGGCGATCAAGGCAGCGGCAATATGCAGCAGTGGCGGGTAGGGCAAGCCATGGAACGGGTCGCGGCCAGAGAGGGGCGATTGGACATGGTTGTGTTGTTGGGCGACAACTTCTACGGCAAGCCATTGACCAGTACCCACGACCTGAGCTGGCAAACCAGATTCGAGCGTGTCTATTGGGGCCACTGGCTCAGTCATGTGCCGTTCTACGCGGTGCTGGGCAATAACGATTACCCGGTGTCGCAGAAGATTGAGATCGAGTACGGCCAACAACACACGGGTTCGGGCCGCTGGCAGATGCCGACGAACTTCTACAGCAAGGATTTCGGTAACGTCGATGGGCGTCCATTGGTGCGAATGGTGTTCCTGGACACGTCGGCGCCACGTGAAAGTTTGCAACAGCAAATCGACTTTATCGATCAGGCGTTCCAGGCATCGGGCCCGGCTCCGGTGTGGCGAATCGTTGCGTCCCATCACCCGGTTCGCAATCAGGGTCAGCAGGGTAATGAGTCAGATCTGGTGGTCCGGCTCCTGCCTGTGTTGCAACGCAACAACGTTGACTTGCTCTTGTCGGGACATGAACACAATCAGCAATTGTTGTTGCGTGCCGGGGAGCCCGCGTGGGTCATCTCCGGTGCGGGGGGCCAGAAACTCGACACCCTGGACACCTCCACACCGCAGAGTGTATTCGCCGTATCACGGGCGGGCTTTGCCAAACTCGACCTGAACGCCAATCAGCTACGGCTGGCGTATTACGACGATCAAGGTGATCTGGAAATCGGCTACCGCTGGGTCAGAAGCTGCCAGTGGATGGCCAAAGGGTGTTTGCTGCCCGAGCTCACGCAACACAACGTCGTGCAGTCAGATCGCTGACGGGTGTCCCCTTTTATTGTTCAATACTCCGTTTGCACCGAGGCTTGCGTTGCAGCTTGTCCGGCCACCGGGTTACCTGTCGCTCTTACGTTGGGTATGAACGCCGCACTGCCCGGTTCATGAGCGTGAAACAACCGGGAGCCGTTGTTTGGCTTGGTGGTGATCAGTTGATGGTCGTCAGTCAGATAAGCCAAGGGCAATTGATTGAGGTCTTTGTACTGTTCCACGATGATCGTGCGTTCAGGATTCCAGGCCTCGCCACTTTCTTTTTTCAACCACGCCATGAGTGCTGCACTGTCGCCTTTTTGCGGAATATCCGAATCCGGGCGAACGTAATAGAACGGTGAGCCATGATTTTGCAGGTACATGGGCAGCTTGTTGTCGACGTCCACCAGCACCATGCGCCATTCATTCCACGGCGCAATTTTGATGGCCTCTGCACGCACATCTTTGGTGAACTGTATGACGCCACCCCCACCACCGTTGGTCCAGGGATAGATAATGCCAAGGATCAAAAATAACAGTCCTGCTGTCCCGGCAATACCCTTTGTCCAACCGGGGCCGCTGATTTTACCGGCAGCATGACGCTCGGCCATTCGCCGTGTTACCCACCAGGCTGCCAGCAATTGGGCAAAGGGCACTAGAGGCAATACGTAGTAGCTGCGCCGGCTGCCACTGGCGGTGAAGAACAAGAACAGCAATCCCAGGCCGCTAATCAGCCAGCGAATGTTGGGTTCGGTGTGCTTCCAGTTGCGTACTGCCACCCACAGGCCGAGTATCCAGCAGGGTGCCCAGGGCAGGGTATAGATCGGCAGATAAAGCAGATAGGTATAGATCGGGCCTATGTTGTCGAAAGGCTGGAAGAATCGAACCACGTTTTCCCGAAATACCAGGCCAAGCCCGCTCGACCCATAACTCGGCGCGCCATAGCGGTGCGACAGCATGAACGGCACCATGTAGAACACGCCCCCCACCAGCATCGCCAGGCACAGGCGTGGGTTGAGATGGTTTTTCCAGCGTCCCTCGCCAAGCAGATGCGGCAGCAGCATCAGCCCTGGAAGGATGAATCCGATCAAGCCCTTGAAAAGCGAGGTCAGCGACAGAAGCAGGAAAAATACGAGGTAGCGACTCAGGCGCGTGTCGTCCGGACCGCGCCAATACCACCAGACAGCTGCCAGGACACCGCAAACAGTCAGGATGTCTGCCGTTGCTACCCGAGCCCAGAAAACGAAAAAGAACGTCGTCGCCAGAAACCAGCCGGCAATCAGGCCGGTGCCTTTGTTATATAGCTGCTCTCCGATCAGGTAGACCAGCCAGACACTCAGCCAGGCAGCCATGACCGAGGACAGGCGTAGCGACCAGTGTCCGAGGCCGCCCATCAGGTGGGCAGTGCCAGCAATCAACCAATAGGAAGGCAGAGGCTTGTCGTAATAGGGCGCGCCCTTGAGGTAAGGGTCGAAATAATCACCTGATTGCAACATTTGCAGGGTGATGTTTGCCCAGCGCGTTTCTGCGCCCCAAAGCTCTCTTGCCCCCAACCCGAATAGCAGCAGAATCGCGGATACGCTCAACAAAATTATTAGCGCACCCCGGTCACTTTTCGAAAACCTGACTAACGAATTTTTCATGACTATTTCGCATCTTGCGCTCGCCGTGGTGTCAGGGAAGCGGCTGGAGCATCAAGGCTATCTGGCGAAATGTGATGAGATTGTCAGTAGATTGCGAAGAAACCATTAGTTCTGATTTAAACGTGTTTGCCACATGACTTGACGCTAGAAAGCCTCCCGGGTCGACCTCCGTTCACCTGGTCTTTCGAAATTATTCCGTCGCTGAGTCTTTACCTTACATACGGATAAACATATATTCGCCAAATCGCATATGAGACTGAGGTCTCGCAATGACCAGCAAAGCCCGTGTCCTGTTCGTCTTGGTCAAAAACAAACACTGAGAACCGATATGGCTGACCCTCTGATACCGACCACTGTTTTCAAATGCCTGGCTGACGACACTCGGGTCCGCACGATGATGCTCATCACCCGTGAAGGCGAACTATGTGTTTGCGAGCTGACCTGCGCGCTGAATGAGAGTCAGCCAAAAGTCTCCAGGCACCTCGCGCAGTTGCGCAGTTGCGGTTTGCTGTCGGACCGTCGGCAAGGTCAATGGGTGTATTACCGACTGCACCCGAATCTCCCGGATTGGGTCCATCAACTACTGACCACTGTGCTCGAAAACAACAAGCATTGGTTGAGCCCAGACGCCAAGCGCCTTGATGAAATGGGCGACCGTCCCGAGCGGGCACTCGCCTGTTGTGAACGCTAAATCGCCTGATTCTGCCTTCAACTACGAGATCGCTCGATGAACATCCTCTTTCAGCAGATACAGAGCACAACAACATGACTATCAAAGTGGGTATCAATGGTTTTGGTCGGATCGGTCGCCTCGCTCTGCGAGCAGCCTGGAGCTGGCCAGAGTTCGAATTCGTGCAGATCAACGATCCAGCAGGGGACGCCGCGACTCATGCGCACCTGCTGAACTTCGACTCGGTACATGGCCGTTGGAATGACCAGGCCGATTCTGAGGGCGACAGCATCGTCATCGATGGCAAACGAATCAAGGTAACGGCCAACAAGGCGATTGCCGACACCGATTGGTCAGGCTGCGATCTGGTGATTGAAGCCAGCGGCAAAATGAAGACCGTCGCTGCGCTTCAGGCTTACCTTGACCAAGGCGTGAAGCGCGTAGTGGTCAGCGCCCCCGTGAAGGAAAAAGGCGCGCTGAACATCGTTATGGGCGTCAATCATCAGCTGTTCAATGCGGCGGAACATCGCATCGTCACGGCGGCGTCATGCACCACCAACTGCCTCGCTCCAGTAGTCAAAGTGATTCACGAAAAGCTGGGTATTCGTCACGGCTCGATTACCACTATTCACGACCTGACCAACACCCAAAGCATTCTCGATCAGCCGCACAAGGATCTGCGGCGTGCGCGCGCTTCAGGCATGAGCCTGATTCCAACCAGTACCGGATCGGCCACCGCCATCGCCGAAATCTTCCCGGAATTGCGCGGACGCCTGAATGGGCATGCCGTGCGTGTGCCGCTGGCCAACGCTTCGCTGACTGACTGTGTCTTTGAAGTCGAGCGGGCCACCACTGTCGAGGAGGTGAATCAGTTCCTGAAGGATGCTTCCGAGAACGAGCTGAAAGACATCCTCGGTTTCGAGGAGCGTCCACTGGTGTCCATCGACTATCGCACCGATGCGCGCTCATCGATCATCGATGCGCTGTCGACCATGGTCATCAACGGCACCCAGGTCAAACTCTATGCCTGGTACGACAACGAATGGGGCTATGCCAACCGCACTGTCGAACTGGCCAGAATGGTCGGGCTGGCAGTCTAAGGAGCGGTTATGAAAGCGTTGTCGGCCCTCGCGCCGGAAGTGCGGCAGTACCTGCTCGTCACGGGCAACTACTGGGCTTTCACCCTCACCGATGGCGCCTTGCGCATGTTGGTGGTGTTGCACTTTCACGCGTTGGGCTACAGCCCGCTTCAAATCGCGGCGTTGTTTCTGTTCTACGAACTCTTTGGCGTGATCACCAACCTGGTGGGTGGCTACCTCGGCGCTCGGCTGGGTCTGAACCGAACCATGAACATCGGGCTGGGCCTCCAGGTCGCGGCGCTGCTGATGCTGACGGTTCCTGTCGCCTGGCTAACCATCCCATGGGTGATGGGCGCTCAGGCTCTATCAGGAATTGCCAAAGACCTGAACAAGATGAGTGCCAAAAGCTCTATCAAGCTACTGGTTCCGGATGGGCAACAGGGAAAGCTCTACAAGTGGGTGGCGATCCTCACCGGCTCCAAGAACGCACTCAAGGGTGTCGGCTTCTTTCTGGGTGGAGCCTTGCTGGCGCTCATCGGCTTCAAAGGCGCCTTGCTGGCCATGGCGGGTGTCCTGGCGCTGATCTGGATCAGCAGCTTGATCCTGTTGAGGAAGGACCTGGGCAAGGCCAAAGCCAAGCCCAAGTTTCGCGACATCCTGTCCAAGAGCCGGGCGATCAATATCCTCTCGGCGGCGCGGATGTTCCTGTTCGGTGCCCGCGACGTCTGGTTTGTGGTGGCTTTGCCGGTGTACCTGAGCAGTGTCTTCGGCTGGGATTTCTGGAAGGTTGGCGGCTTTCTTGCGGCCTGGGTGATTGGCTACGGCATCGTGCAGTCCTTCGCGCCCAACATTACCGGAAAGAAACGTGGGCACATACCGGACGGTCGTGCGGCATTTCTGTGGGCACTTGCACTGGCGGGCCTGCCCGCGGCCATCGCACTCGGGCTGAACACTGGGCTGTCGCAACAGGTGGTGCTGCTCGGCGGACTCATGGTCTTTGGTGCGCTGTTTGCGGTGAATTCGTCGCTCCACAGTTACCTTATCGTGTCCTATGCCAAGGAAGACGGTGTGTCGCTGGATGTGGGTTTTTACTACATGTCCAACGCCATGGGCCGCCTGATCGGCACGGTGCTCTCCGGCTGGGTTTATCAGGTGTCTGGGCTGGGGGCGTGCTTATGGATATCGAGCGCCTTCGTGCTGCTCGCAGCCTTGATTTCTATCGGGCTGCCCAGGCATTCGGTGTAGCGAGCATGACTTTAGAGGAGGCACAGCATGGACCGATTCACGGGTGGTTGCCTGTGTGGCAACGTCAGAATTGAGGCGTCGGGACGTCCCTACCGGGTGGGTATTTGTCACTGTCTCGACTGCCGCAAGCATCATGGGGCTCTTTTCCACGCCTCCGCGATTTTCCCTCAGGATGCAGTGACGATCGATGGTGAAACACGCGACTATGCCGGGCGGTTTTTCTGTCCACGCTGCGGCTCGTCCATTTTCGCCCGCACCGCCGATGAAATCGAAGTGAGCCTGGGATCCCTGGATGCCCCTGACCAACTGATGCCAACCTACGAAAGCTGGATCGTCCGTCGTGAGTCCTGGTTGCCGCCGTTTCCGCTCACCCGACGATACGAGCGCGATCGCGAGGCCACGGGTCGCTTTGAGGAGTAGGTCGCAGTCAGCCACACGCTCTCGTCCTGGGGCCATTCTCCAATAACAACGCTGATCGGCGCTGAAGCCAAGCCTCATCGGTCGGAAACTGACGCACGCGTGACTTCACTCCTCGAGCTTGTGGCATTTATCGCTTGGGCCCGGACTCGATTCACAAGCCCCTGACACCTCGGTATTGCGCTGATCGTGGCCTTGCAATGATCCCGAAAAAATAATGACAAAAACATCAATATTGAAATCTGTCTCAATTTTACATATCTTGACCCTGCCTGACGATGAGACCTGAGTGCCTCACGACTTCAATCACAACAAGGGCTCGAGATGAACAACAACAAGAAAGTTTGCGAATTGCCTCCCGCCGCCGTCGACGTGCTGGTCATCGGTAACGGTCCGGTAGGTGCGACAATCGCGGCGCTGCTCGGCCGCTATGGGGTAACGACCCTGGTGCTGGACAAGACCCATGAGGTCCTACTGATGCCTCGTGCCATTGCTCTGGACAATGAGGCGCTGCGCATCCTGCAACTCGCCGGTTTGTCGGAAGACGCTTTCGAGAAGATCGTTATCCCTGAAGTGAAAATGCACTCCCCGGTGCTCGGGCAGTTCGGTCGAGCCAATACTGAGGGGTGCATCGATGGCCATCCGAAACTTGTGACGTTCTATCAACCCGACCTCGAACACGCGATGCGCAGCCAGGTCTCCCGGCTGAAGTCAGTGACCAGTCTTGGTGGCTTCGAGCTTGAGAGTCTGGTCGAGGAGTCGGATTGCGTTGTCGCCTCCGTACGGGATCAGAATGGGCAATCGCATTCCGTTCGCGCCCAGTACCTGATCGGAGCGGATGGCGCTAGCTCCAGGGTCAGAGGGCTGATTGGCGAGGAGTTCGAAGGGCAGACCTATGCGGAGGATTGGCTGATTGTCGATGTCAAGAACCGGCATAAGTCAGCGATTGATCACGTTGAGTTTCTCTGTAATCCGCGCCGCCCGACGCCGCACATGCCTGCACCCGGCGGCAGGGAACGTTGGGAGTTCATGCTGCAACCCGGCGAGTCCCGGGAAGAGCTGGAAAGCCCGGAAAGCATAGCCCGGTTGATCGCGCCGTGGATCAACCCGCAGGAGCTGGAAATCGAGCGCAAGGCGGTGTATCGATTCCACGCGCGGTGCTGCAACAGATTCAGCAAGGGACGCGTCTTTCTCGCCGGCGACGCAGCGCACATCACCCCTCCTTTTGTCGGGCAGGGCCTCGTAGCGGGACTTCGAGATGGCGCCAACCTTGCCTGGAAACTGGCCTGGGTCCTTCGCGGCCATGCCACGCCTGCGATACTCGATAGCTATGATGTAGAGCGCCGCCCCCATGCCCGGGCGATGATCAATCTGGCGAAACTCATGGGCCGCATGGTGATGCCCAAGAACAAGATCGCAGCGTTCTTTATCCACGGCTTGATGCGCACGCTGGCGTTGACTCCCGCCACCAGGAGGTACTTCGAACAGCTGGACATCAAGCCGAAGAACACCTTCAAACACGGCCTGTTCGTGCAGCATCGTCGGGGCGACAAGCTGGTACGTGGCAGCCTGTTTCCCCAGGCCTGGACTCGCAACCTGCAAAAGCAGATCAAACTGAGCGACGATGCTCTGGGAGATAGCCTGACCCTGGTTGGATTCGGTGTGGACCCGTTGTCACTGCTCACCCCTGATCAGATCGTTTCCTGGGAAAAAATGGGAGGCCACTTTTTAGAGATCAGAGCACGCGGCCAACGCTCCGGCGGCAGCTGTGACTTCATCGAAGACATGAACCATGAGATCCTGCCGCTGGCTGCCAAGGGAACGCTCGTCGCGGTTCGCCCCGACCGTATCATCATGCACCACGCCCCTGGCACAGAGGCGGACAGTCTCCTTCGTGCCTGCCAGGGCCTGTTGGCTAGCGAAGATGCCACTCCTGATAGCGTTTCCGTTACCATCAACGAGCCCATTAAATTACGAGCTTGATCATGCATTCCCCCATTCTTCCTTTAGAAGCGACTGCGTCACAACCTCTCACCAGAGGCCACAAGAAGCGTGAGCGCACCCGTCGCGGCCTGGTGGACGCGGCATTGCGTCTCATCGCACGCAAGGAGGTGGGGGAGATTGCACTGCTCGAGGTCGCCGCTGAGGCCGCGGTATCCAACGGCACCATCTACAACTATTTTCGAACGCGTGACGAAGTTCTAGAGGCGGTGGGCATCGCCATGGCCGCCGAGTTTTCTGATGCCATTTCCGTCTTGAGCTCGGACGTGCAGTGTGGTGCGCAGCGGCTTTCGATTGGCGTTCGCATGTTTGTATGTCGGGCCGCCGCCGACCACCAATGGGCGAATGCGCTGCTGCGCATCATCCATTTCGACCAGGCAATGCGCTCGCGCTTGGCGGCCCATATACTTGGCGATCTGCGTGAGGGGCTGCGTGCAGGTACTTTTGCTTACGAGGACGAAGGGGTCGCCCTGGACATCGTCTTATCATGCACAACCGGAGCAATGCGCTCAGTTGTCGAGGGGCGTGCAGTGGCGGAGCACGATCTGCGGGTCGCCGAAATGATTCTCCTGGCTCTGGGCGTAACAGCTGCCAGAGCCAGGAGGATCGCCGGCAAGCCGCTACCGGCCTGATCTGGTGTCATCCTTGATCGGTCAGGCTTGATCAATCCATTGCCGATAGCTCTTCGCCTGGCGACGAGACTTCAGCTGATTGCCGATCAATGCCAAGAGGGGCGACGTCCTGGGTTTTGTCCGTTTCCCTTGGCTCAGCAAGCCAAGCTGCTTCTTGATCACCGACGCCACTGCGAGCGATGCCAGCGCCTTGTTCTTCCAGCGAACGACGATGGGCTCCACTTTGATGTCCCGACCTGCCATCCACTGGCTCGGCAGGGCTGGCTCGATTGCCAGCGCCGTGGCAAGTCCGACCATCGACACCGAGCCGCTCACCACTCGCTCAGCGACCTCCTTTCTACGCACTCCGCCAGTGACCATCAGCGGCATGCGCGCTATTTCTCCTATTTTCTCCGCGAACTCCAGAAAGTAGGCTTCTCGAGCCAAGCGGCTGCCATCGCGGGTCTGCCCCTGCATCGCCGGGCTTTCGTAGCTACCACCCGACAACTCGACCAGGTCGACCGCCTTGGTGTTGAGCATTTCCACTACACGAGCCGCATCCTCGGCATCGAAACCACCCCGCTGAAAGTCTGCGGAATTGAGCTTCACAGCGACGCAAAAGATCGGTGCCACGCGCTGACGTATGGCGTCGATGGTTTGCAGCAGGATTTGCGCACGATTTTCCAGGCTGCCGCCCCAGCGGTCGTCACGTCGGTTGGTCAAGGGCGAAAGGAATTGGCTGAACAGGTAGCCATGCGCTGCGTGAATTTCCACGCCAGTGAATCCGGCTCGCTCTGCCAACACCGCCGCTTGGGTATAGCGCTCAATCAGTTCTTCGATCTCCTGCTCATCCAAGGCCCTGGGCGGCACAAATGCTTTTGAAAGTCCGGGGATATCGACCGCAACGGCGGAGGGGCCCCTTGCCGGTTGCCCCATTGAAGCCAATAGCTGCCGTCCGGGATGATTGATTTGCATCCAGGCCTGGGCCCCACGACTGCGGCAGGCATCGGCCCATAGCCGGAAATCCACCAGGTTCCGATCGTCCTCAAGCACGACGCCAGCCGGTCCGGTCAAGGCGTGGCGATCAACCATGACGTTGCCAGTGATGATCAGGCCGGCCCCACCCTCCGCCCAACGCCGATAGAGCTTAACCAGCGCTTCCCCTGGAGCGTGATCCTCATTGGCAAGGTTCTCCTCCATGGCAGCCTTGGCAATTCGGTTTGGAATCACCGTGCCGTTAGGCAATCGAAGCGGTTTGAAGAGCTTTGAGCCGGTCATGTTCTGTCCTTCAGCTAATGAAAATTCGGCCAGCCATCGCTAAGGGTCATACCGTTTGAGCACCGTCTGCGCAGTGCTTGCTCAGGTTGTTGAGGTCCTGGTTTGCATCGATGGGCCGGCTTAATGGCCTGCCGGGAAGGCGAGCCTCAAATACGATACGTAGCTGAACACGCGTGTTCATTTGTGTCAATGTGCAGAGCCCTCCATCGGTCTTGCCATATCAATCCAGCCATCCGGTTTTTCGGGCATATAACGGTTTTCATTGGGCTTTACGTACTTAATTCAAAAAACGTTGTTGACGTAATCTGAACACAGGTGTTCAATCAGGCCATAAGGTAATCCTGGAGAGAACCGTGGAATCCCTAAATCCAACACAGCGCCGCATTCATCAAGCCGCCTTTCGCCTGTTCGCCGAGAGAGGCACCTCACAAGTGAACATTCTCGACCTCGCACAAGAGGCAGGCGTGGCGCGCGGAACGGTCTATAGCAATATCGACAGCATGGAAAGCCTGTTCGAGGCAGTCGCTGGCCATCTTGCGAGGGAGATGCATGAGCGCGTCAACAAGAGCTTCAACTCCCTCTCCGATCCGGCTCAGCGCCTTGCCAATGGCATTCGATTTTTCATTCGTCGAGCGCACGAGGACTCCCAGTGGGGGGCATTCATCCATAAATTCGCCATGAGCAATTCTTCGTTGCGCGAAATGTTTAGCAGCCAAGCGGCTACGGATCTTCTGAGCGGGCTTTCCACTGGGCGCTACACGTTTGCGCAGGAGCAATTGCTCTCAGTACTGACGATGATTTCGAGCAGTGTCCTGGGCTCAATTTTCCTGGTACTGGAAGGTCACAGAACGTGGCGCGAATCCGGCTCTGACACCGCCGAGCTGGTACTGCGGGCGTTGGGTGTGCCGCCAGAGGAGGCTCGTGCGGTGGCGACCAAAGAGTTGCCGGCACTTCCGTCCCTCGACTGAGCCTGTAACTGACTTAACTAGATAACACCCCTGGTTTTTCAGGGGTTCGGGACAGCTTTGCCCTAAAAACCCGGAAAACAAGAACAATGAACAACAAAATCGAATTGCACCGGTTGGCGACACAACAGCCCGCCCGGCATCCGCAGCCGACGGTGAAGGCCCAGGATCTGACTCACCTGATCTTTCAAAGGCCAGACTTGAATGAGGCGGCGCGTTTCCTGACCGACTTCGGCCTGACGGTCAGTCGGCAGGACGCCGATACGCTCTATCTACGGGCGACCGATGCCACTTCCTATTGTTACCGTGTCCATCGTGCAGAACATGCACGTTTTATCGGGTTCGGACTTGCAGTGCAGTCTCTGGAAGATCTGGAAAAGCTCACTCGAATCCCAGGGGCTTCATCGGTTGAGAAGTCGGAACATCCTGGCAAAGGGTATTACGTCAGGCTGACTGATCCGTCCGGTTTCATTGTGGAAGCCGTTTGCGACCAGACTCCAGGTAAAACTCTTGAACATAGAGCTCCTCTTCCTTGGAATCTGGCGCAGGAGCAACCGCGAATCAACTCCACGCAGCGCCCACCGATTGCTCCGCCTGAAGTGCTCAGGCTTGGCCATATCGTGATTGAAGTGGCCGAATATCAAGCGACCTGTGCCTGGTATACGCAGCATTTCGGGTTTATTCCCAGCGATGTGCAAGTACTCCCCGACGGCACACCTATCGTCGCCTTCATGCGCCTTGATCTCGGTGACATTCCCGCGGCGCACCATACGCTCGCGATAGCGCAAGGGTTCATGGCGACCTATAGCCATAGCGCCTATGAAGTCGTCGATGCAGACGCGGTGGGTATGGGGCAGCGCGTCCTGCGCGAGCGGGGTTGGGAGCACTCATGGGGAATCGGCCGACACATTCTGGGCAGTCAGATCTTCGATTACTGGCAAGACCCATGGGGCGATAAGCACGAGCATTACTGCGACGGGGATATTTTCACGGCCGCTCGGCCGACGGGCATTCATCCGGTAAGCCCCGAGGCAATGGCCCAGTGGGGGCAGCGCATGCCCAAGAGTTTTACAAAACCCAAGATGAGCGTACCCAATCTGCTTTTGCTGATCCGCAACCTGCGACGCAGCCCGGATTTGACCCTCCGCAAGTTGATCACACTCATGCGGATGTTCGGGTAGAGCTGCCGCCATGTCGGGCAACTCAACCCAGTACGGCCGGCGGGACGTGCTTAAAGCCGGCGCCTTGATCGCCGGCGGCTCGTTGGTCTACAGCGTTGCCAGCCCCCCTTCAGAACAACACCACAGTTCCCACGCCACCGAACGCGGGACAAACGCCGCTCCAGGAGTACCTTCAATGTCTGCTGTACACGTAGTCCGCTTTGAATTTCAGAACGGTATCCACTGGGGCGTGCTTCGCCAGGGCCGTATCACGGTCATCCCCGGTGTTTTTGAAACCACCGGTGACTTCATTCGCCAGAACAGTATCGACGACCTCGCTCAACTGAAAGGCTCGGAGTTGGAGGAGGGCGAAGTGAAACTGCTGTCGCCGGTGACCCGTAACCAGCAGTTCGTCTGCCAGGGCGCCAATTACCGTCAGCACATGATCGAATCCGGCATGGACCCGGATGCGAAGAAATTCAACATGATCTTCACCAAGGCGACGAGTTGCCTGGTGGCGGCTGACAGCGACCTGATCAAGCCGCGCCACGTGCGCTTCCTTGACTACGAGATCGAACTGGGCCTTGTGATGAAGCGCTCGATCACCGGCGCCATTGGTGTCACCGACGCCAATCTGCATGAGTTCATTGCAGGCGTCGTCATTGTCAATGACTACTCGGCTCGTGACATTCAGATTCCCCAAATGCAGTTCTACAAGGGCAAGAGCTACCGTACTTTTGGTCCGGTCGGTCCCTACCTCTGTCTTCTGGGTGCCAAGGACATGCATTACCTGAAAGAACTGCAACTGCGCCTGACAGTCAACGACCAGGTGCGACAGAACGACAGCACGGCCAATCTGGTTTACGGCCCCGCTGAAACCCTCACCGAACTCTCCGCCTTGCAAGATCTCGCCGTTGGAGACCTGATCGCGACCGGTACTCCTGCCGGCTGCGCGCTAACGATCCCTTCGCCGGGCAAAATGCGCATTGCAGCGCTGTTGCCAGAAGCCACCAAGTGGAAACTTTTTCTCAAGGCGCAGGAGAGCCGGACGCAGTATCTCAAGCCCGGTGACGTGGTCGAGGCGCGCATTCGCAGCGCCGATGGTGTGATCGACCTCGGTGTGCAACGCAATCGAGTGGTGGGGGAAGCCTGATGGTTGTGCAGACCCTGAACGACATCGAAAGTCTCGAACGAGTCCCCTTGTCGGAGCGTGGCCTGGCTTCCAGCACTTATGAAGCGCTGCGACAGGCGGCCGAGCGCACCCCCCAGGCACCGGCGCTAAGCTTCTTCGCCGATGCCGCCGATTTCAAGCGCACCCACGAGTGGAACTACTCCCAGCTTTTTGCGGATATCACCCGCGCGGCAAACGCCTTCCACGACCTGGGCATCAAACCGGGTGAGGTGCTTGCCTTCATCCTGCCCAACCTGCCGGAAACCCACTTCACCATATGGGGCGGGGAGGCGGCGGGCATCGTCATGGCGATCAATCCTCTGCTCGAGGCCAAGCAGATGGCAGGTTTGCTGAATGCCGCGAAGGCATCCGTGGTGGTAACGCTTGCGCCGACTGCGGGCAGTGATCTGTGGCCCAAACTGGCTTCGCAGCTGGATCAGTTACCCGGGATCAGGTCAGTCGTTTGGGTCAGCATGGAGCCCTATGTCGACGAACCAGTGCGTGGGGCCCTGAAAGCCGTGGCAGTGAAGGAACGAGACTTACACCGCGGTATCGCGATCCACGATTGGCAATCGCTGATGAATACTCAGCCGCACACACACCTGAAAAGCGGTCGGCAAATCCGCCAGGATGAGTGCTCCTCTTATATCTGTACTGGCGGCACCACCGGACTCCCCAAGATCGCCGCGCGTACCCATGGCTCTGAAGTATTCAATGCATGGGCCATCGCCTCTCACATGCAGCCACGCAGTGGCGTCCAGGTTATGTTTTGTGGCCTGCCGCTATTTCATGTCAATGGACAACTGGTGACTGGACTGATGCCTTGGACTCAAGGCGACCATGTAATCCTCGGGACACCTCAAGGGTATCGTGGCGAGGGGGTGATCCCACGATTCTGGGAGATGGTCGAGCACTTCGGTATCAACCTCTTTTCCGGCGTGCCAACTGTCTATGCTGCACTTCTGCAAAATGAATGGCAGGGCCGCGACCTCTCCAGTCTTCGCTATGCAATCTGTGGCGCCGCGCCCATGCCGGCTGAGCTTTTCCGAGAGTTCGAGCGCCGGACCGGCCTAAAAATTCTTGAAGGTTACGGTCTTACTGAGGGCGCCTGCGTCTCCTCAATCAATCCGCCCCATGGCGAGCGCCGTATCGGCTCCATCGGGATACGGATCGCCTACCAGAATATGCGCGCGGTCTTGCTCAATGATTCTGGGGAGTACCTGCGCGATGCCAACGTGGATGAGATCGGCCTCATCACGATCAGTGGACCGAACCTCTTCAATGGCTATCTGGAGGAGCGTCATAACCAGGGGCTTTGGATCGATATCGACGGTCAACGCTGGCTGAATACGGGTGACTTGGGTCGCCAGGACGCACAGGGTTACTTCTGGCTGACCGGACGCAAGAAGGAGTTGATCATTCGAGGCGGCCACAACATCGATCCCAAGCAAATCGAAGAGGCTCTGCTGGCGCATCCCGCCGTCGCCTTGGCTGCTGCAATCGGCAGCCCCGATGCTTACTCGGGCGAGGTGCCGGTCGCCTACGTTCAGCTGCGCCCCGGGCAAGCCTGCAACGCCGAAGAACTTGAGGCATTCGCTCAGCTCAACATCAGCGAGCGGGCAGCCGTTCCCAAGCGCATTGAAATCCTCGAAGCGTTGCCACTGACGGCCGTGGGCAAGATATTCAAGCCCGCCTTGCAGCAGCGGGAGATTGCCAAAGTAGTCCAGCAGGAAGTGGGGCGACTGGGGCTTTCGGGTATTGCTGTTGAGGTCGTGCAGGACAATCGCCGTGGGCATGTCGCCTGCATCAAGGCCGGAGCTGACCAAGAAATCCTGGCGCCGCTCTTGGGGCGCTATAGCTTTCCAATCGAGTGGCTTAATTGAGTTTCTGATTCGCATCTGTAGTACAGCAATGATGCCCTGGTGCTGTTCAGCCAGGGCCTTTTACACAACTTCGATCAACTCCAACCGGCACTGAGAAGTGCACAGGACGGCGAAGCCTTGCCTGCGTGAAATCAACAAAAACAATAAACAAGAGGTGGAAAATGAAACTGAATAGCCGTGTGATCCCGTGTCTCTCTGTTCAGCGAAAGTGTGCTGTCTGGATCAAGTTCACCAGTGCCATGGCACTCCTCAGCGCCTCTACACTGGCAAGCGCCAATGGCATTGCCCTTAACGAACAAAGCGCCAGCAGTGCGGGGACTGCGTATGCGGGAAGGTCGTCATCCGCGCTGGACGCCAGCACCATCTTTGGAAATCCTGCAGGCTTGACCAAGTTGAAGCGTACTGAGATTTCCGGCGGCGCCGGGATCATCTCGGCGAGCGACGACATTAGTGATGCGCAGAGCAGTGTCGCAGGAACGAATAAGGGGGACTCGGTACCATTGGCGGTCGTGCCCTTCGCCTATATGTCGACGCCGCTTGACGATCGTTTTTCGATTGGTCTGGGCGTCTATGCTCCGAGTGGTCTGATCAATGATTACGAGGGCTCTTTTCAGGGCCGCTACCATGGTTCCTATAGCACGACCAAGGAAATAACCCTGCAGCCCACCATTGCCTATCGGATCAATGATTACGTGTCCATTGGTGGCGGACCGACCATAAACCATTTCGATGCAAAGCTTCAGAATTACCTGGCCACCGGCGCCCTGAACAACGGTCAGGACACACTGGTCACCATTAAAGGCGATGACACGGCACTTGGTTACAACGTCGGCGTCTTGTTTGACTTGAGTGATGCGACTAGTTGGGGGATTAACTATCACTCGAAGGTGGACTATGAACTCAAAGGGCATACTGAGGTTAGCGGCTCCCCGAGCGTTGTACCGCTGGACGGAAAGTATGACAACAAGTTAGACCTCACGATGCCCGAATCCGTGGATACGTCCATCACCCATCATTTCAATAGTCGCTGGACGGGATACCTGGGGACCACCTGGAAACGTTGGAGCCGGATCCAGAAGGTCGAGGCAGTCAACAGCGGTCTTTCCCCCGTGGGCCAGGCGGCTGGCCTGGGAACTGTGACCGAAGAAATGAACTGGCGCGACACTTGGTCCACCGCAGTTGGCGCATCCTATCAAGTGAACCAACAATGGCTGCTGCGCGCAGGCTACGCCTATGATCCGTCGCCCATTAGAAATGCCGATCGCAGCGTGCGCGTTCCGGTGGGGAATCGCCAAGTCGTGACCTTGGGTGGCGCTTATTCGCCGAGTTCCGATCTGACGATAGACTTTGCTTATGGTTATCTCTGGGATTCCAAGGTTTCCGTAAATCAATCGAACAACTCCGGTCTTCAACCGGAATACAGTGCCAATTATGAAAACAGTGCGAATGGACTTTCAGTGCAGGCAACTTATCGGTACTAATCGACACGACACCCCTTTTTGCCAATCATCACCGGCTGCTTTGGGCTGAGGCTGTGTGAAAACAATGTTGATCGATGCTTTTGGCCGACATCGCGTTGAGGGCTTTCGGCGTCGCGCTTCGCGACGCCGATCACTTCAAGGCGAGCCTGCTTTCAACCAGACCAAGACACAGAGTCCGCTTTTGTTCAGCTCGTCCGAGAAGCCCAATCGAACCTGTGCTCCCGTGCGATCTGCTATCGCCTTGACGATAGATAGTCCCAACCCGGACCCTGTTTCATCGGTACCCACGCTACGGTAAAACGCATCGAACACGCGCATCTGTTCGTCTTCGCTGACACCGGGTCCCGAGTCCTTGACCTGCAGGATGATGGCCCCCTGTGCCCGCTCAACCGAAAGGTCGATTCGTCCGCCAGGGGGGGTATAACGGATGGCGTTATCCACCAGATTCTTGACCAGGATGAACAGGTCCATTTCGTTGAGGGTGACCTGCGCGTCCTCAAGACTTTCAACGCCCATATCGATGCCTTTACGTTCGGCCAGCGGCAGTAAATCCTCCAATACACGTCGATAGACTTCACGGATTGAAACGGTTGTCTGTGGCCGGTCCGAGTTCGATTGTGCCGCCGCCAGGGTTAACAGTTGATCAATCAGTTTTCTGCCGCGCTCTATTCCCTGGGACAACGGCAGCAGGCGCTCACGGGCGGGCACCGGCATCTCTGTGGCCGTCAGCCGCTCGGCTTGCAGGGACAGGGCAGTCATGGGCGAACGCAGTTCGTGGGCGGCGTCGGCGACGAAGCGACGCTGGTTTTCCATGGACTGCGCGACGCGTGCAAGCAAGCGGTTGATGGCCACGACGAAAGGCCGGATCTCGGTCGGCAGGTGGTGTTCGTCGATCGGGTGCAATGCCAGTTCATCGCGTCGATCAATTTCAGCCGAGAGGGTCGCAATGGGGCGGAACAGTTTGCGCACCAGATCGCTCACCACCAGCAGCAGCACAGGAAACAGAATGAAAAATGGCAGCAGACTGCGCCAGGCGCTTTCGCGGGCCTCCTTGTCGCGTGCGCCGGTTTCCTGGGCGACGACGATGCGTTCGCCACTGGCAGTGGTTCTGACCAGCACACGAAAGTCTTCGCCAGTGACAGTCAAGGTCGATAAGCCATCGGTCAGCGTTGTGGGGAAGGGCAGCGGTATCAGGGCGTCATCGTTACCGATCGCTTTGCTGCCGTCGGCCAGGTATTGCACGATGATCCTGGATTCTTCGTTGTCGCCAGCGACCTCTTTACCGACGGGATAGTGCAGGGTCATCTGCTGTCGATCAAACAGGACGGCCACCCGGCGCAAGGTATCGTCCTGCATTTCGTGGGCCTCATCGAACGCCGAGACGAAAGCAAAAATCCCGGCCACCACTGCAACGATCAGGATGACTAGCGACAGCGTGACGGACAGCCGTAATTGCACCGAGTCCCTCAAACGCTTTTTGAAACCATCCATCCCATACCCCTGACGTTCTTGATGACATGGTTGCCTAACTTGCGCCGTAGGGCGTGAATCAGAAACTCCACCGCATTGCTTTCCACTTCATTGCCCCAACCGTAGATACGATCTTCGAGATCACTGCGCGAGAGAATGGCCCCCGGCCGAATCAACAGCGCCTGCAACAGGGCGAACTCGCGACTGGACAATTGGACGTCGCGATATCCAGCGGTGGTGGCTTGTTTGTATATCAGGTCCAGCGACACCACGCCGTTGTCCAGCACGGACAGGGCGCTGCCACCTTTGCGGCGTAGCACGGCGCGCATACGGGCCAGCAGCTCCGCCATGTTGAAGGGTTTGAGCAAGTAGTCGTCGGCGCCGCCGTCGAGGCCGCGCAGGCGATCATCGAGGTTGTCTCGTGCGGTGATGATCAGCAAGGGCACCGGGTTGTTGCGGCCGCGAATATTGTCGAGTACATCCAGCCCGTCCTTCCCGGGCAAACCGAGATCCAACAGCACCAAATCATAGTGTTGGGTTTCCAGCGTCGCGAGAGCGGTGAGACCGTTTTTTACCCAGTCAGTGGCGTAGCTCGCATCGTTCAGGGCGCCCTGGATGGCATCGCCAATCATCGGGTCGTCTTCGACTAACAATATCCGCATTTCCCGCTCCCAAAAAAAGCGCAACCGGCATGACCGTCGCGCCTGTATTGAAGCACCTGTGCAAGCGTTTGTCCGCCGTGGATCAGCGCTGCTCGGGGATCATGCGTTGCCCTTCATTGAATCGAAGGCCTTCAACAACTCACTCATCATGGCCTTGCAGTCGTTCTGTTGCGGGTTACTGGCGCGCAGGGCATCGAGTGCGCGGTCAATCGCCTTGTCCACCACATGCCAGTCGCTGGCGGCGCGTGGTTTGATGCCGGCTTCGGCGGAGTCCCAGGCGGTCTCCAGATCCTTGATGCGGGTTTTCGCGCCAGGCAGATCATTTTTGTCGACCAGGACGGCAACGTCGGCGGCAATGGTGCGGAACTCGGACAGGTCTCCCAGTTTTGAACCCGACTGGGTTTGAGTGCTCACCGAACCTGAGGTGGCACCTGCATTGGGCTTGTCGGCAGGTTTCGAACAGCCGGCGGCGACGCTAAGCAAAAAAATGGACGAGACGATGGCGACGTGACGAATGATGTTTTGAATCTGGCGCATGACGATTCCTTGAATGGCTTTTGAGCGTTTACTGAGTGACTGTTTTGCGATTGCCGACGCTGATTTGCGCGACCGCAACCAGCAGGACAATGACGCACAGGAAGATGGCACTGGTCCAGGCGGCGCCCATTCCAAGGCCCCCGTAGGTTTTGGCCTGGGTCAGCAAGTCGCCGAGGGAGGCGCCGAACGGACGCGTCAGGATGTAGGCGATCCAGAACGTCAGCACCATGTTGCAGCCCATGCGCCAGGCCACCAGGGTGGCAGCGATCAACGCACCGAAAATCACCGCACCGAGGGTGAAGCCAAGGCCCAGGGCTTCGGTCGCCAGGTCACCGGCCGCGGTGCCAAGGGCAAAGGTGCAGAGCACGGTGGCCCAATAGAACCACTCCCGCCGCGGTGTGACAATTTCGCGGATCGACACGTTGTGTTCCACCCGGTACCAGACCACAAAGTTGATGGCGAGCAGGGCGGAAAAAACGGCGGTGCTGGTGTACAGGCTGACGTCCAGCATGTCAGTGAGAATGTCGGTGATTTGTGTCCCGACGATGCTCACCAGTACGACGGTCAGCCAGTAGATCCAGGGCGTGTAGGCTTTAGTGCGCAGTTGGCAGAACAGTGCGATTGCCAGCAACGTCGCCATGCCGATGCTGGTCCAGCCAGCGCCGAAGCCGACATCGACGGCCAGAAAGTCAGCGCCGGTTTCACCCACGGTCGTGGACAAAATCTTGATTACCCAGAATGACAGCGTCACTTCAGGTACTTTGTTTAGCCAGCCGGCTATTGCGGGTTTCATAGGCGGATAGCCTCTCCTGAGCAGCGCCGAATGTGCGCAGCGGAGAAGGTACGTAACGAAACTTAGCTGGGCCTGAGGAAAGGTTGTTTTCCTTCGGCCAGGCCGCATTCGGCCAGGTGGTTCACCTTGCCCGAACCCATTGACTGAACTTATCCCCGCTGTTCGGCTACCAACAGCAACGACTGCGGCTCAGAACTTTGCGGGTGCTGCGGCTCCTGCAGGCTGGCCAGCCGAAAACCGGCCATGTCCAGCGCATTGAGCCAACTGGACAAGGTGCGGAAGTACCATGGCATGGGCTGCCACGGCCCCTTGAACCCCGCGAAGGTCTCTTCCCGCCAGCCATCCTGATAATCTCCCGCCGCCACGGTCCACGGATGCAACGTCTGGATCACCAGCGCGCCGCCAGGGGCGAGCAGGGCGTTCATGGCGGCTAGCAGAGGGATGATGTCCTGGTGCAGCAGGGCGAAGTTGGCGCAGATCAGATCGTAGCCGCTGCCGATGTCCACCTTCGCCTCCGTCAACGCTTCATAACTCGCCAAATGCACCTGCGAAGAGCCCCCAGCCCGCGCTGCCTCGACCAGCGTCGCATCGCCATCCACACCGACTGCCGTGATGGCCCGTTGAGCCAGCGCACGCAACAACCAGCCCTCGCCACAGCCCAGGTCAAGCACGCGTTCGGGCTGGCGGCCCAGCACCGCCAGCAGGATCGCCTGGTCGGTGACGTTGAGGCGGCTTTCAATGGCGCCGGTGCGAATGGCCTCGATCCAGGAGTGGGCGTTGTGGTGCCAGCTTTGGAGGAGGGTGGTTTCAGGGGTGGGCATTTTGGTGTCCGGGGTGGTGGATGGAAGCGATACCTGCAAATTCAGACTACGTGAACAGCTCGTACTACGTGATTGCGTCAACCGGCGAGCTTGGTTGCAAGTTCAGCGACGTGTTTACCCTGGAAGCGCGCAACGTCCAGTTCATTTTGCGATGGTTGGCGTTTCCCGTCGGCCCCGGCCAGAGTGGTCGCACCATAGGGCGTACCGCCCGTTATTTCGCTCATGTTGCTCAGCCCTGCGCAGGTGTAAGGCACACCCACGATGACCATGCCCTGATGCAGCAGTGTGCTGTGGAACGAGGTAATGGTGGTTTCCTGACCACCGTGCTGAGTGCCTGTCGAAGCGAAGACGCTGCCGATCTTGCCGACCAGCGCTCCGCTGGCCCATAGCCCTCCGGTCTGATCGAGAAAGGTGCGCATCTGGCCGGCCATATTGCCAAAGCGGGTCGGCGTGCCAAAGATGATCGCGTCGTAATCGGCCAACTCGGCAGGTGTCGCCACTGGCGCCTGCTGGTCGAGCTTGACGCCGATGGTGGCGGCCTGCGCAGCCGGAATGGTCTCGGCGACACGCTTGAGCGTTACTTGGGCGCCAGGCACGGCGCGTGCACCCTCGGCTACAGCGTTGGCCATGGTTTCGATGTGGCCGTACATTGAGTAATAGAGAACCAGTACTTTTGCCATGATTGCTTCCTCGATTTTTTGTTCATAACCCGCCGTGTGTTTTTATTGTCAGGAATACGCTAGCTCGATCTGAACACCTGTGCCGGCATTGAACGCGAGCGATCACCCCAAAGGACGTTTACGGCAGACGGGTACACACTCTTATAGCCACCCTAAAAGTAGTTGTGACCTTAGCCACTTGCATCCTTGCGCCCCAAAATATTGACCAGCGGCCCGATTCTGGATACGAGGGAAAGGCAGCTGCCCTGGCAGCGTCCGCGTTCACCGCATTCTCCAGTGGCGACAATTCGCGGAACACTGATATTTCTATCAGTCATCCAGTGTTTCTGGTGAGACCACCCACACACTGCACGGCATTTTATAAAGCAGGTGTTCCACCGTACTGCCGACCAATCGGCCCATGCCACGATGGCTGACCCGGCCCATGACTATGACGTCAATGTCATACGCATCGGCGTAACTGGAAAGTACCTTAGCCGGGTTGCCCATGATCATGTGCTGGCGCTCCGGCGGGATACCGTTGCGCTCGGCCAGCTCGCGGAAGGTATCGCCCTGTGCATCGAACAAGGTCTTGGCTGTGCCTGAAGTGAAAAACGCCGAAGCACTCTCAAAACCGAATTCGTCCGCGCTGATGGATGAAAGGTCATGGGCGTAGATCACATCGAGTTCCGCATTACAGATGCTCGCCAGTTTTGAGGCCTCGCGCAAAATCTTGTCGTTGAAACCTTCGTAGTGGCCATCACGGTGGAAGGGGTCGACGGCGGCGACGATTTTGCGCGGCAAGGCATGCCGCACATGGCTGACAAAATGCAGCGGCACCGGGCATTCGCGAAGGAGATGGATATCGAGGGGCGTGAACATCAAGCGTGACAGCAGCGATTCGTATTCCAGTGCCTTAATCAGAGCTGCCATCGGCTGTTCTTTGAGGTGAATGAGGATTTCCTGCAAGGGGCTTTCCACCCACACCACTTCAGTGGTGACGTGCACCCCGAGGTTGCGTAAGGGCCGGGCCTGTTCTTCGAGCCATTGGCGATGGCGCTCGACATAGCCCAGGCGCATCTCCTCCCGCGCTTGTTCATTGACCATGCCGGCTGTTGCCAGCCCCTCCAGGTAATCGAACGCTACGATGTGCAGTGCCGCACCCGAAGCCTTGGCCAACGCGGCGGCCTGGTCGAACGCGGGGCTGTGTTCCATCAGGGGCGAGACGACCAGCATGAAACGTGATTGCTCAGACATGACAACTCTCCCGTAGGTACGGATTTGATCTCGAGATTCATCTGATCGATGCCAGTCCTACTGGGAGGCTGCTCAGCAGGCGTCGACCCGATCCCTCATGATCTTCGCTCTGACCTACACTGACTTGGTCTGTCACTACAGATTTAGCTCGGCTTCATCAGGGTATGCCCGCTACGTACAACGAGGAAAGCGCGATGAGCAACGAACCGGTGGCACCCGAGACTAAAGGTGTTGCAGTGAAGCTACTTGCAACGGTTGACCTCGGCCCTGAGATCGAGGGCATGGCAGGGCGCCAACTTAGAATGCGGATGGTGACCATCGAGCCTGGGGGCGTCTTCGGGCCGATTCACAACCATATAGACAGACCCGGCACCGTCTACATACTGCAAGGAATGATCACTGACCATCGTAATGGAGTCGCCACGGACTATGGACCGGGAGTGGGCTGGCCCGAGGACAGGAACACCACACACTGGCTTGAGAACAGAGGAACGATTGCGGCGGTGGAGATCTCGGTTGATATTGTCAGGCAAGAGTAAAGTCAGGCCCGACATCTGACACGGACGGGCCTGATACGCGGCTCAACCGGACGATGCAGCACACAAAATACCCTTGTTAAGGAAGCGGTGATTTATTCGGTTTTCAGCCTCTGGAGCTCATCCATGAGCCACTGGATAGAATGCTCTCCCTGACTTAGAGTCTGAACTTGCCCACCAGATTATTGAACGAAATGGCCAGGCGCGACAGCTCCTGGCTCGAAGCGCTGGTCTGGTTCGCACCTGCGGCAGTCTGGGTTGACAGGGCCTGGATGTTCACCAGATTGCGATCAACCTCGCGTGCCACATGGGCCTGTTCCTCGGAAGCGGTGGCAATGACCATGTTGCGGTCATTAATCTGAGCGATGCTCTGCGCGATACGCTCAAGGGACTGACCTGTGGCCTGGACCAGCGACTGAGTACCGGTCGCCAGTGTACGGCTGCTGCCCATCGAGCGCACGGCCTGGTTGGCACTGTTCTGTACCGTACCAATCATCCCCTCGATCTCACCGGTGGAGGCTTGAGTGCGGGCGGCCAACGCTCGCACTTCATCCGCGACTACGGCAAAGCCTCGGCCTTGCTCGCCAGCGCGGGCAGCCTCAATGGCGGCATTCAGTGCCAACAGGTTGGTCTGTTCGGCGATCGCGCGGATGACGTCCAGCACCTTGCCAATGTCTTGCACCCGTCCCGCCAGCTCTTCGACAAAGGCGGTGGACGCGGTGATTTCGGTGCTGACACTGTTAATGGCATTCACCGCTTCAAGCGCCTGGTCTCGGCCGTTGGCAGTTTCTTCGCTGGTGCTTTTCGATGCGTCGGAAGTGGAAATGGCGTTGCGGGCGACTTCTTCCACCGCCGCGGTCATTTGCGTGACGGCGGTCGCGGCTTGCTGGATTTCATCGTTCTGGCGTGTCAGGCCGCGGCTGCTTTCCTCGGTCACTGCATTGAGTTCTTCGGCAGCGCAAGCGAGTTGTTCCGCTGCGCTGGCGATCTGTTGGATCGTAGCCTTGAGACTGCCCTGCATTTCGCCAAGAGCGGTCAGCAGTTGGCCCGTCTCATCACGGCCAGTACTGATGATCGTCTGGCTCAGGTCGCCGGCCGCCACGCGCCGAGCACTGGCAACGGCTGTGGCGATCGGCCGACTGATCACGCGACTGATGAACAAGCCCAACATCAGCGCGGCAATGAATGCGACGGCAATGCCGATGTAGAGAGCAGTATTGGCCGAGAGCGCCTGTTGCGAGGCATTCACGGCGCCTTTGTCAATCTGCCGGTTATTCGACTCCACCATGATCGTCAGTTCGTCCATCACCGTCTGGTAAGCTTTTTGCAGATCAGTCTCCAACAGTGTTCTCGCCCCCTCGATATCCCACTTGGCAATCAAACCGACAGCTCGGTCGACCAGTGCCTGATAGGCTGGCCAGTCCTTCGCCATTTTGTCACCGGCGGCGCGTTCATCGTCTTCCAGAGGGTTGGCACGGTATATGGCAAACGCTTTTTCACTGGCCGCCCGGTTGGCAGTCATACTGGCCAGAATCTCACTCTTCACGCTCTGAGGCCCATTGGCAGCGATCACCGCCATGAGTCGATACAAATCGCGGTTCTGAGAGACAGCGCTGGTCTTGGTTTCTCCGATTTTGGTGACAGACAGCAAGTTATTGGAGAAGACCACCTGGAGGGTGTTCGAAAGGGTGGTGATACCCCGACTTCCCAGTACCCCCACCCCTAAGGTAATGAATGCGCAAAGCGCGAATGAAAAAATGAGTTTGGTCGACAGCTTGGCGTCATGAAACCAGTTCATGCTGAGACATCCTATAGTGGGCAGCGGGGCATTAAATGCGATAGGTCGCAAGAGAAAGCAGGAATGAATCGTTCCCACACAGTGGTTATCGACCGCACTGCAAGGAAGTGAAGGGGTAATCCCTGTCATACAGCATTGCTTCGGTTTCTCCGACGAGGGTGGCCAATCTGATGTTGGCCAAGCGGTATTTGCAACGGGCGGCGGGATAAATCCGTCTGAAAGGCGAGGCTGGCCCGCAAATCAGCAAAATGAGGGCAGAAATCGGCCCCAGAAATGCAGAATAAGGCCGGCGGGTTGAAAAAACGGCTTGGAAATGGAGGGCGGGGCGAACGGGTTAATTGTTCAGCGCCTCCTTAACAGCTATCTGGTCGAGAATAAAACAACGTTTACTCACTAGCTAATTGGATTAGTTGTGTTCGGATTTCCTGCATGTTTAATCCAGTCATTCAGCTCTGTAACCATTTTATTGACCTCACTATCCTCTTGTTCCGAGGGGCGAATTAAAGCGTTCCACGCGATATCCAATCCGTCATTCAGCGCTGCCCACGCAAGCTCCCCGCGCTCAAGGCTGGGGGTTACCAAGTCTCGTTGCAATATGCTTATACCGTACCCTGAACGCACGAGTTCAACGATCGCTTCAATCAATTCAACCGTGATCATACGGCGCGGCAAGATACTGGCGGGAGCGAAAAACCGATCATATTCCCAGCCACTTGCGCGATCCGTTGAATAGGTCACCAGGTTATAAGTTTTGAAGTCTTCGGCGTAAATGTTTTTCCTCCCCGCCAGGGGATGATCGGTTGCCATGATCGCAATTAAATCGTCTCGAAAAAGCGGCAACTTTGCGACCCCGCTAGGCACCATGCCGTCATCAATAATTGATACATCAAGCCTTCCTTGCATCAGGCTCGCGTAAACGTCATTACGAGGCACAGTCACCAGGGTTATTTCGATATCCGGGCGAAGACTTGAGTAATGCTTGATAAATTTTGGAATCCAGCGAAATGGGCCGTAGGAGGTGACACCCATTCGGACGAAGGCTGTGACCCCGCCGGCCATGGACCTCGCCTCAGACTCCGCTTCGTTAAGAATCGCAATGATGTCTTTGGCGGCTCGCTCCAGGCGCACGCCAGCGGGGCTGAGTCTCAGCTTTCCTCCCGATCGTTCTGTCAGGCTCACACCTAGCCGGCGCTCCGCCTCTCGCATGCGATGACTGACGGCTGAAGGCGTTAGCCATAACCGCTCGGCAACGGCCGTTACAGAATCGACTTCCGACAGGGTGTGCAGCATCACAAGGTGATCCAGAGTGAGTCTCATAGCCTTCGACCTGAAAATAATTCACAAAATTGCGTAAAAATATGAGCGTGACTTGTTTTTAGCGCCGATGCAATCTGGTTCCAGCAAGAACTATCGGAGAACAACAATCATGACAAAGCTTGCGCTGACACCTGCAGATACTCTGGGCGATATCGTCGACCTTGAGCGTTATCCCATTACCGATCGAACCCATCCGGCGTATCTGGAGCTGGTCACTCGCAGTCAATCGTTGCTCGGCCAGGAAGGCGTTGCGATCTTCCCTGGGTTTGTCCGTGATGAAACGGTTAGCGCGATGGCGGATCAAACCCTTGCGCTGCACCCACGCATGTTCCATTTCCGAGAAAAGCACACGGTTTACTTCAAGCCTCAAGACGAAAGCGTCGATTCAGCGCATCCCCTGCGGCGGTTGATGGAAACTGAAAAAGATACGGTCGCCTACGCCGACATTCCTGCCGGGCATTCGATCAGACAAATTTACGAATCGGACGAAGTGCTTTCTTTTATTAGAGATGTATTGAATCTGGACACGCTCTATCGCCATGCAGATCCGTTAGCAGCACTTAACTTGCAGGGGTTTACGGCGGGACAGCAATTGGGGTGGCACTTTGATCGTTCCGACTTCAGCGTCACGCTGTCACTTCAGGCCGCGAGCGCCGGTGGGGATTTTGAGTATGTACGCATGCTTCGTAATGCGGACGACGATTGCTTTGACGTGGTCAGGCAATTCCTCGATGACCCCAAAACACAGCAGATAGAGGTTTTACCTCAAGTGGCCGGAACCCTGACATTATTCCGCGGACGCTATTCATTGCACCGTGTGACTCCGGTGGTAGGGGACAGGTTAAGGCTCAACGCTGTATTGGCTTACGTAGATCAGCCAAACGTCGAGTTCAGCGCCTACGCCCGTCAATTGTTTTACGGACGTACTTCCGTTGATCCAATGGCTTAAGTTTCGCCATTAACAATAAACAACTTCTTCATTCCTTCGCTTCACGTGTTTGCACAGGCACCCGTCCACGTTAGATCTGATGGCCTCGTTTACCTCGTGTGTGGCACGCAACAGTTCGCTATCTCCAATAATATTTCGGAGCGTCTGATCATGAAATACAGGAAGAATGTGCTGGCCTCATTACTCGCCCTTGGCGTGCTCGCTGGCAGTGCTTCCAGCCAGGCCTCAGGTTGGTGTGACTCGGGTAAAACGGTGAAATTTGCCGGTCTGAATTGGGAGAGCGGGATGCTCCTCACCGACATCATGATGATTGTGCTCAAGGATGGGTACGGCTGTGCAACCGATCAGTTGGTGGGTAACACCATCATTCTTGAGACTGCGTTGGCCAGTAACGACATTCAAGTATTTGGCGAAGAGTGGATGGAGCGCAGCGAAGTCTGGAAAAAAGCCGCGGCTGCCGGAAAGGTCGTCGGGGTTGGCGCTCCGATCATTGGTGCGACTCAAGGCTGGTATGTACCGCGCTACGTCGTTGAGGGCGACACCAAACGTAACCGGCCAGCACAAGCACCAGACCTCAAGACAGTCGCCGACCTGAGCAAGTACGCGAGTGTTTTTCACGATTCGGAGGAGCCGTCTAAAGGCCGCTTCTACAACTGTCCTGCTGGCTGGATTTGTGAGCAGGACAATACCGAGATGCTCAAAGAGTACGGTCTTGAAAACACCTTCACGAACTTCCGTCCAGGCACCGGTGCCGCACTGGATGCGGCTGTCCTGTCCAGTTATAAACGCGGTGAGCCGGTACTGTTCTACTACTGGTCACCGACGCCGCTGATGGGCCAGATCGATGCGATAAGACTGGAGGAAAAGACCGGGGCCAACAAAGACGTTATCACCATGGTTGGACTCTCCAAGGCGTTCCATGAACAGGCTCCCGAACTGGTCGCAGTACTTGAAAAGGTCAACATTCCCATCGATCTGCTGAATCAGAACCTGGCGAGAATGACCCGGGAACGCATCGAATCACCGAAACTGGCCAGAATATTCCTCAAGGAACACCCGGAAGTGTGGCACGCCTGGGTCAGTGAAGCCGTCGCGAAAAAAATCGACGCAACGCTTTGATCGACAAGGGGGGCAGGACGCTCTGATCGTTTAACGTCCCCCACGTGATCCGCACAAACACACGCTCATTAATGATTTTTCTTGCCTCTTAAGAGAAGCAGGGTTCTACCTTGCGTCCGAGAATTATGAATATGATCAAATCACGAGCTGCCGTCGCCTTTGCGGCGAACCAGCCTCTGCAAATTGTCGAAGTCGATGTGGCGGCACCGCAAGCCGGCGAGGTGCTGGTACGTATCGTCGCCACAGGTGTCTGCCATACCGATGCCTTTACCCTGTCCGGCGCCGATCCCGAAGGGATTTTTCCGGTGATTCTTGGCCACGAAGGCGGTGGTGTCGTCGAGGCCGTGGGTGAGGGCGTGACGTCGGTCGCCGTTGGCGATCATGTGATCCCGCTCTACACCCCGGAGTGCGGTGAGTGCAAATTCTGCATGTCCGGGAAGACTAACCTTTGCCAGAAAATTCGTGCGACTCAAGGTAAAGGCCTGATGCCAGACGGCACCAGCCGCTTTTCCTACAAAGGCCAGCCCATATTCCACTACATGGGCACCTCGACGTTCTCCGAGTACACGGTGTTGCCGGAAATCTCGCTGGCTAAAATTCCCAAAGAAGCGCCACTGGAAAAAGTGTGCCTGCTGGGTTGCGGTGTGACGACCGGCATCGGCGCGGTACTCAACACCGCCAAGGTGGAAGAGGGCGCCAGCGTGGCCATTTTCGGCCTGGGCGGTATTGGTCTGGCAGCGATCATCGGCGCCACCATGGCCAAGGCAGGCCGAATAATCGCGATCGATATCAACCCGGCCAAATTCGAAATCGCCAGGCAATTGGGCGCTACCGACTTTATCAATCCAAAGGATTACGACAAGCCGATCCAGGACGTGATTGTCGAACTGACCGAGGGTGGCGTGGATTACTCCTTTGAATGCATTGGCAACGTCAATCTGATGCGTGCTGCCCTGGAGTGCTGCCATAAGGGTTGGGGCGAGTCGGTCATTATTGGTGTCGCCGGCGCCGGCCAGGAAATCAGTACCCGACCGTTCCAGCTGGTGACCGGCCGTGTCTGGCGCGGCTCGGCCTTTGGCGGCGTGAAAGGACGCAGCGAACTACCCAGCTATGTCGTGAAGTCTCAGGCCGGTGAAATCCCGCTGGAAACCTTCATCACCCACACCATGGGCCTTGAAGACATCAACAAGGCCTTCGACCTGATGCGTGAAGGCAAAAGTATCCGCACCGTTATTCATTTCGATCGCTGACTCAACTGGCCTGGCGATCATCGTTAAACGAATGGCGCCCGGTCGGAAAACTGCAATACCCACCCTGTTTCTAACCAAGAGAACATCACAATGAGCATTTTCACGCATGTCACCGTCGGCACCAACGATCTGCAAAAAGCCCGTAGTTTTTACGACAATGTGCTGGGTGCACTGGGTCAAAAACGCATCGCCGATCTGGACGACAATGGCTCGATCTGGGGGAAGGACGCCCCGTCCTTCTTCGTGCTGAAACCGGCCAACGGCGCCCCGGCCAGCGTGGGCAACGGTGTCACTGTCAGCTTTGAAGCATCGGATCGCGCAGCCATTGACGCTTTCCACGCCGCAGCGTTGGCCAGTGGCGGCACCGACGAAGGTGCTCCCGGGGCACGAGGCTGGGCACCCAACGCTTATGCCGCTTACGCCCGAGACCTCGACGGTAACAAGCTGGCTGCGTACTGCTTCAAGCCTGTCTAAGCTGTCTTATCGAGTGTCTGCGCGTCCAATCTGAATCGTGAATCATCCCAGGCCTGCTTCCCCCTGATCGATTCAGTCACTGCGATGTGCACGGCATGACATGACCAAGGACAATGTGGGTAGCCCGGAGCCGGAGGAGGTTTGGAAATGGCTACGGGTTACCTTTTAGCCGCGTGATTTACCGAGTAATGAGGCGCAGAACTGACAAAGGGCCAGCGGCAGTCGGTACTAACCACAGGCATCAGTTACGGCCTTCGCGGCGCGTTCAATTTCCTGCTTGATGTCAGTGGTTATGCGCTGTTTGATGAGTTTCTGTTCGAGGAATAGCTGGCTTCCCTGGTTTTTTAATTGGGCGTCGGCTGCGGCGTCCTGCGCCTTCAGCTCGGCGGCGTGTGCGTCGATGACGGCTTCAACCTCGGCAACATTGTTGGCGGAGTCCAGGGCTCTGACTAATTTGCCCACGTCCGCGTTCTCGGCCTCGGCATAAGCCTCGACAGACAGTCCAGCCGCCATCGCTCGCGCTCGAACTTCAAGGCTTTCGACATGCTGGTGTGCTGCCTTGCATGCCGCATCCCGCCGTTCGCTCTCGCCGGCTCTCCAATCCATAAACACATGCGCAGTAATACCCATCACGGCCAGGGTGATGGCGGTACCTATCAATTGGCCTCTCACACTCAGCCACCTCAGGGTTAAGGGGAACACTATCTTGTGATTATCGCTCGACTCCATTCAAGGCATTAAGAGAAGAGCGTAGCAGGCCGAGCGGTGCTGAAAAGCTACTGTTGTCACTTGCCGTACGTCGTCCCCGGTGAACGTCCCGATTTGCGACGCTCTCTAACGCAACACGGCCCTTTGGAGGCGTCGCCATGGACGAAGACCGGAAATCACAAGCGCTTGCGACCTGGCAACAATTGTTGGGCAGGTCTGAAGTTCGAATGACTGCGCAAGAGCAATACGAGGAGCTGCTCCGACTTGCAGAGCAGTACCTCAAACAAGGTTTCATCGATCGCGACGAGCGTAAGCACCTCGTGACCGAGGCGACCAAACGTTATGCCCGGACAGTGGAAGGCGTGGGTGGCGGGACATAGGATTTTTTTTGACGCCTGTGAGACCTGAGAGCGCTTGCATGGATATCCTGTGTATCCATACTTGAGCGTTATCCGGAGCTTTGCATGAAAGTTGGCGTGATCTCCGACACCCATGGCTTACTGCGCGCCGAAGCCCTGGTGGCTCTGGAAGGTTGTGAACGGATCATTCATGCCGGCGACATCGGCAAACCGGAAATTCTCGACCAACTGGCGTCAATTGCCCCGTTGCACGTCGTACGCGGGAACAATGATCGGGATGCCCCTTGGGCAGACAGTCTCGCCGACCGCTTATGTTTCGACCTGAATGGATGGCAGACCTTGCTGGTACATGACATTGCCGATGTTCCAGCCGTGCTGGATGCAGGCGTCAAGCTGGTTATCACCGGTCATTCGCATAAGCCAGGCATAGAATGGCGCGGCCAACAGCTCTACCTCAATCCAGGCAGCGCGGGCCCGCGACGTTTCAAGCTACCGGTGACGCTGGCGCTACTCGAGGTGCTGGAGTGCTCGATTGAGCCGCGCCTGGTCTCGCTCCTGGAATGACAACGCCGACCCTGAGTCCACTGTAGGAGCGAGCTTGCTCGCGATGGTTGTTAACGATGACGCGTATTTACTGACTAAACGCGGCACTCTTGAGCCCATCGTCGGAACGCCGCCCGGAGCAAGCTCGCTCCTACAATTTCCTAACCCTGAGTCGGTGTTGTTTTTTTCAGTTTACCGCAGTGCCACGCTGACCTCTGGCGTGCGCTTGCCCAGCTTCATCAGCCAGTAATAGCTCAGCGCGGGCACCAGGAGCCCGACGATCCAGGCCAGGTCCACACCGTCCAGCGCGTTGGCCACCGGTCCCACATACAGCGTGGTGTTCATGAACGGAATTTCCAGAGCGATTGCCAGCAGGAAGCTGCCACAGGCGATCCAGTTGATACGACCGTAGATCCCGTTCAGGTTGAAGATGTCATCGATCTGGTACTGGCCTTTGCGCAAGCAGTAGTAGTCCACCAGGTTGATCGCCGTCCAGGGGATCAGGAAGTAGCTCATGAAGAAGATAAAGTTGAGGAAGAAGTTGATGAAGTTGTCCTGACTGATGGTGCACAACGCCGTGGCCAGCAGGCTGATCAGCAACATGAACAGTCCGCGCACCCGAGGCGTTACCTTGAGTCGGGCAAAGGGTTCGATCACGGTGATGGTCGACATGAACGCGCCGTACAGGTTGAAGACGTTGATCGACACCTGGCCATACAGGATGAACACGAACAACAACACAGCGCCGCCGCCGAACAGCCCGGCGACATGACCTCCGACGTTGCCGGAAAAGTCAGTGATACCTACGCTGAGGATCGCGCCGAGGATCATCATCCATGCGCCACCGCTGACCGTGCCGGCGTAGCTGTACCAAAACACTTTTGCGGTGGGTGTTGTGCTCGGCAGGTAGCGTGAGTAATCGGCGACATAAGGGGCGTACGACAGCTGCCAGGTGACCGCGATGCTCACCGCCACGAGGAACTTCGACAGTGAGAAACCGGTTGGCAGCCATTGTTCAGCGGGTATCGGCAGCTGCAGAGCCAGCAGGGTGGCGGCAAAGAACACCACCAACGACAGCAGCGACAGCCACTTCTGCAAACGATGGATCAGGCGATAGCCATACAGCGCAACGACGAAGCACAAGGCCCCGATCAGGTAGACATTCGCAGTCGCCGACATGGGGCTGACGGACTCTATGGCCTGGGCCGCGAGCAAGGTATTGCTGACGAAGAATCCCAGGTAGATCAGCATTACAAACAGCAGCGGCAACACCGCGCCCAACACGCCGAATTGCGCACGGCTCTGGATCATTTGCGGGATGCCCAGTTTCGGGCCTTGGGCGGAGTGGGAAGCCATGAAAATCGCCCCCAACAGTGAGCCGATAATGATCGCCAGCGCACTCCAGAACAGATTGAGCCCCATCACCACCGGCAACACGCCGGAAGCGATGGTTGTGATGTTCATGTTGGCGCCGAACCAGATGAAAAACAGTGAGCCGGGTTGGCCATGGCGTTCGGATTCAGGAATGAAATCAATGCTTCTTTTTTCGACTTGCATGGCGATTACTCCTGAGTCCGGGCGAGGTGGGTTTGCAGACGGGCAATGGTGCTTTCGAACTCATGCGGTTGATGAGCGAACAGGTCCGGGCTCTCGGGAATCAAGCTCAGGTAGTCGCGAGATTCGAGGGCGTGCAGACATTGGGCGCTGGTCAGGATCTCCAGTGAGTAAACCCAGTTGGCCATGATCAACAGTGCCGAGTAATGCCCCGCCAGGGTGGTCGTGGTGCAGGCATCGCTGACCAGCCGAACGTGATAGCCCAAGGCAAAGGCGTCGAACACGCTGCTGAGGACGCAGACATCGGTCAAGACGCCACAGACGATCAGCGTATCGACGCCTTGCGCCTTGAGTCGGGCATCCAGATCGGTGCAGTGGAAGGCGCTGTAACGGCCCTTGTCCAGGACCTGCTCATCAGGCAGCGGCGCCAGTTGCTCGAGTATTTCCACTTGCCGGGTGCCGGCGCGGTAACTGCTCGGACCGCCGTCGGCTGCCCGTGGTTCGCCGCGCGGCATGTCACTGCCGTCGGCTTGATTGATGTGACGGGTATAGATGACAGGTACCCGCTGGCGGCGGGCGGATTCGAGCAAGGCGGTCGTGTTAGCCACCACCGTGTCGAAGTTTTCCAGGACGAAACCGTCCTCCTGTTGCATGTCGATGATCAACAGCGCGTTGTTATTGTTCATTGAGCAAACCTGATCATGAGCCAAAGCACAATGCACCGTGCACGTCCCCGCGATGGCGAGAAGTGGGGTGCGTGAATGTCTGTTCGGGTGGGCTCAGTGAACTAATTGCCAGAAACCGTTCTGCTTGGCAGAAACGCTGGCGCGCAGGCGCTTGAAATGGATATGCGAAGCGGTCCATTCGCCGCGCAGGTAGGCCTGCTCGGCGCTGGAGGGAGGGGCGAGTGATGGGAGACGACCGTTCTGCATTGGAATCGACCCTACACGTCAATCAGCCCCCCGGCTTCGCGTCCGGGGGACAGGGCAGCGGACTCAGCGAAACGCCGGGACCACGTGTTTGATAAACAGCTCCAGGGATTTTTTCTTTTCCGCATGGGGCAGGCTGTTATCGCACCAAAAGCTGAACTCGTCGATGCCCAGTTCCTCGTAATACTTGATGCGCGGGATGATTTCTTCCGCGGTGCCGATCATGGCGGTCTTGTGCAGACTCTCCAGCTCGAACTCCGGGCGACCGGTGAATTTTTCTTCCGGGCTCGGCGCCAGGAAACCGTTGACCGGTACTGCCTTGTTGCCAAACCAGGCGTCGAAGGTGCGGTAGAAACGGGAGATCGCCTTGGCCCCGACTTTCCAGCCCTCTGGGTCATCGACGGCGTGGACGTGGGTGTGACGCAGCACCATCAATTGTGGGCGCGGCACGTCCGGGTTGTTATCCAGCGCGGCCTGGAACTTGTTCTTCAGGTCCAGAACTTCTTCATCGCCCTTCATCAGCGGCGTGACCATGACGTTGCAGCCGTTGGCCACCGCAAAGTTGTGGGAGTCCGGGTCGCGGGCGGCGATCCACATCGGCGGGTTCGGCTTCTGGATCGGCTTCGGCACGCTGGTGGACGTCGGGAATTTCCAGATATCGCCGTCATGGGCGTAATCGCCCTGCCACAGGGCGCGAACGACCGGAACCATTTCCCGCAGTGCCTGGCCGCCGGAAGAAGCAGGCATGCCGCCTGCCATCCGGTCGAACTCCACCTGATAGGCGCCACGTGCCAGGCCGACTTCCATGCGGCCATTGCTGATCACGTCCAGCAACGCGCATTCACCGGCCACCCGCAACGGGTGCCAGAACGGCGCGATGATGGTGCCGGCGCCCAGGTGAATGGTGGTGGTCTTGGCTGCCAGGTAGGCCAACAACGGCATCGGGCTTGGCGAGATGGTGTATTCCATGGCGTGGTGTTCGCCGATCCAGACGGTGCTGAAACCACCGGCCTCGGCCATCAGGGTCAGTTCGGTCAGGTCTTCGAACAACTGACGGTGACTGACGCTTTCGTCCCAGCGCTCCATGTGCACGAACAGGGAAAATTTCATGACGCTTACCTCAAATCTTTTGTTGTCGGCCTGTCGACTGCGGGCCTGTTGCCTGGAATGAGCGCTGAGCGCTCCCGGGTGTTCTCGCCAATGTGACGCGTTGCAGAGTGCGGCTGTTCGGCTGATTGGTTATTGGTATACCATAATATGGAATATCCGCAAAATATTTCTCTCCGACGGTCGCTTATCTGGCCGAGCCCCCGCAGCTGCAGAACATTGATGCCAGCCTGAAACGCTATTTGGCAAGCGATGCAGCTCAAGTTCCGATGGGTGAGTACGTCGTTTCAGAACGTAAGGCAAGCACGGCAGCGGCGGTGATACACGCCGCTGCCGTGTGCTCGAATCAGGCGAGGACGGGCAGGGCGCCCATCTTGCCGTGGCAGTACACCAGTGGCCCGGCGTTCTGCTGGGGCACGATCAGGTTCTTCACCGCGCCGACCATGATTGCGTGGTCGCCACCTTCATACTCACGCCACAATTCGCATTCGATCACCGCCGTGGCATTGGCCAGAATCGGATTGCCCAGCTCACTCAATGTCCACTCGATGCCTTGCGCCTTGTCCTTGCCTTTGCGCGCGAAGGCGTACGCTTCGCTTTGCTGGCCGCCGGACAGTACGTGAATGGCAAAGCGCTTGTTCTTGATCAGTACCGGATAGGAATCGGAGCTGTAGTTGGGGCAGAACAACACCAGCGCCGGGTCCATGGACAGCGAACTGAACGCGCTGGCGGTCAGGCCGACGATTTGTCCGTCGTCATCCAGCGTGGTGATCACGGTGACCCCGGACGGAAACGAACCCATCACTTGTTTGTAGATGGCGGAATCGATCATGGGACGGTCCTCTCGCGGTGAAACAGATTTTTATGAGTTTGTAGGTCTGATGGTATACCGTAATACATCGTTTGCAAGGGCTTTTTAAGGCACCCGATAAACGTATGCGTTTGGTCTTAAAGTCAATGATTACGGGGCTTCTAGCTAGGTTTGGCAGGCGGTTACAGGTCAAAATGGCGGATCAGATGCGAATTCTAAGACCAGATCAGTCTTGTGAAAATGTTGGAATACCATAATATGGCCCGCATCTGAGGGGCAGCCGTAGAGCACCCCCGGTTTGGCTTCATACAAATATAAGATCAGACAAACTTGAGTTAATGCACATGTCCCAGATGTCCCGGCAAGACCCCCTGATCGAGAATCACACGGTTGACTACGTCCCACTCGCAGAGCGCCACGGGAAGGCCCGCGATCTTTTCACCCTATGGTTCAGCACCAACATTGCGCCACTGCCTATCGTCACCGGTGCCATGGTGGTCCAGGTGTTCCACCTCAATCTGTTCTGGGGGTTGCTGGCGATCGCGCTTGGGCACATGGTCGGCGGGTTGGTGATTGCGCTTGCGTCGGCCGAGGGCCCGCGCATGGGCATTCCGCAAATGGTTCAGAGCCGCGGCCAGTTCGGCCGGTATGGTGCGTTGCTTATCGTGTTTTTTGCGGCTCTCATCTACATCGGTTTTTTCATCTCCAATATCGTACTGGCGGGCAAATCCATCGTCGGCATCGCGCCTTCGGTTCCCGTGCCGGCCAGTATCCTGATCGGTGCCCTCAGCGCCACGGCCATCGGGGTGATCGGTTACCGCTTCATTCATACCCTCAACCGCATCGGCACCTGGGTCATGGGCAGTGCTTTGCTCGCCGGCTTCCTGTTTATCTTTGCGCATGATCTGCCGGCGGACTTCTTCACGCGCGGTGGTTTTAACCTGTCCGGCTGGTTGGCCACGGTGTCGCTGGGGATTATCTGGCAGATCAGCTTCTCGCCGTATGTGTCGGACTATTCGCGTTACCTGCCGGCGGATATCGGTATTGCTCGTCCGTTCTTCGCCACCTACCTGGGCGCGACGTTGGGCACCATTCTTTCGTTCTCCTTCGGCGCGGTGGCCGTGTTGGCAACCCCGGAAGGTACTGAGGCGATGCTGGCGGTGAAGCAATCCACCGGTTGGCTGGGGCCGATTCTGATGGTGCTGTTTTTGCTCAACATCATCAGCCATAACGCCTTGAATCTGTATGGCGCGGTGTTGTCGATCATCACCTCGATCCAGACGTTTGCCAGTCAGTGGACGCCTAGTATCAAGCTGCGCGTGGTGTTGTCGGGTTTTGTTTTGGCGGGCTGCTGCCTGGTCGCGCTGAGTGCTTCGGCGGATTTCATTTCGCAGTTCATCGGGCTGATTCTGGCGCTGTTGCTGGTGTTGGTGCCGTGGGCTTCGATTAACTTGATTGACTTTTATCTGATCAAGCGCGGCAGCTATGACATTGCTTCGATCTTTCGTGCGGATGGCGGGATTTATGGGCGTTTCAACCTGCATGCGATCGTTGCGTATTTCATCGGGATTATCGTGCAACTGCCGTTTGCCAATACGTCGTTGTATGTGGGGCCGTATGCCAATTTGGTGGACGGCGCTGATCTGTCGTGGCTGGTGGGGTTGGTGGTGACGTGTCCGTTGTATTACTGCCTGGCGACGCGTGGGCAGGCTCAGGAGGTCAGGGCTTCGCGGCTTGGTTTTGCTGATTAGTTTTTGATTCGTGTTTGTCTGGAATGCCCGGTTTATGCCGGGCATTTTTTTGTCGTGTGTATATCCGTTTTTTGGGTAGCGGCCGCTATCGGTTCCGCCCTTACGGCGGGTCACTTTGAAAAGCGCAAAGTAACCAAACGCTTCTTCCCCTGTCGTTCGGTGCCTAGCCTAGGCTCGGCATGCCCTCGCTCCGGTCCTGCTCCGTGGGCCCGCCGCCATCGGCCATCCATGCCGGGTTGCCCACTGCGCAGAACCTCCACTCGGCCTCACGAGGGGGCGGTGCATCGAGATCAAAAGCTGCAGGCGAGCTAACGCTCGGCCTGATGAGTGGTGAAAAGCAAAAGCTCCACGCCGATCTGCTGTATGTGGGAGCGAGCCTGCTCGCGATGGACGTGAACGATAACGCGTGCTGTCTGGAAAAATGCGTTGCCTTCGAATTCATCGCGAGCAAGCTCGCTCCTACAGGGGGAATGCGTACGCTCTGTAGGAGCTGCCGAAGGCTCGGGCCGCGTTCGGACGATCTTTTGATCCTGATGTTGCTGTTGCCTCAGATCTGCTGCCCCTTTCCCGGAGTGAGGGCATGCCGAGCCTAGGCGAGGCACCGAATGAAGGGGCGTACGTTTTGGTTCCTTTTTGGCGTTTGAAAAAGGGACTCGCTGTAAGAGCGAAATCGCCAGCAGCCACAACCAAAAAACGGATATGCCCACAAACCAAAGCGCAAAAAAAGGCCGCCACAACCCGACGTTGCAGCGACCCGAGGGTGACTCTATTTAATCCGGCCCACTAACATGAGCCGTCAAAAGTTTAATGCGCCCCAGCAGCCTTGTTCAGATCACTCTCAGCCCATTGCGTATAAACGCACGCATCCGCAGTGGCCCAGCGCACGCGAACCGGGTCGCCGGTCTTGAGCGGCATGCCGGCGGCGGAGAGTGCCTTGACGGTCATCGAGGTGCCGCCGAGGGTTTTCACGGTGCAGGTCTGACTCTCACCGAGGAACAGCACCTCACCGACGATGGCCGACACTTCATTCCAGCCTGCCGCCAAGGGTTCTTGAGCGGCTTGCTCAACACTCAAGGCCAAGGCTTTTTCCGGGCGAACCATGAGCAGGACATCCTGATCGATTTGCAACCCCGCGGTCAGGCGGATGGACAGCGATTGGCCTTCAAACGAAGCCACCGCATTGCCTTGAGCCTTGAGCTTGAGGAAGTTCGAGTTGCCGAGGAACGAAGCGACAAAGGCATTCGGCGGATTCTGGTACAGGTCATAACCGCTGCCCAAACCGACAATCTTGCCGTGGCTGAAAATGGCAATGCGCTGAGACAAGCGCATGGCTTCTTCCTGGTCGTGGGTCACGTAGACGATGGTGATGCCAAGGCGCCGATGCAGCTGGCGCAGTTCGTCTTGCAGGTCTTCACGCAGTTTTTTATCGAGCGCACCGAGCGGTTCGTCCATCAGCAAAATGCGTGGCTCATAGACCAGTGCCCGAGCAATGGCGACCCGTTGCTGTTGGCCGCCAGAGAGTTGCGAAGGGCGGCGATGGGCGAACTGTTCGAGTTGCACCAGTTTGAGCATGGCATCGACCCGGCGCTCGCGCTCGGCACTGGCCAGTTTGCGAATCGCCAACGGAAACGCGATGTTGTCGCGCACCGACAGGTGAGGGAATAGCGAGTAACGCTGGAACACCATGCCGATGTCGCGCTTGTGCGGCGGCACGTTGACCAGCGATTGGCCGTTGACCAGGATCTCACCGCTGCTCGGGGTTTCGAAGCCGGCGAGCATCGACAGCGTGGTACTTTTGCCGGAACCACTGGAACCCAGGAAAGTGAGGAATTCACCGTCCTTGATGTCCAGAGAGATGTCGTCCACGGCGGCAAATTCGCCGTAGTACTTGTTCAGGTTACGCAGGCTCACCAGGGGTTGGTCATTGTGTTGCGCGGTATCTTTGATCACTGCACTCATGTCGTACTCCTGGGCGCTCAGGCGCTGATTTCATTACGCCGGCGAACGGCGGCGGCGATCACCATGACCAATACCGAGAGGCCGATCAGCAGCGTCGAGGCGACGGCAATCACGGGCGTCAGGTCCTGGCGCAGGGTGGTCCACATTTTCACGGGAAGGGTTTGCAGGGTCGGGCTGGCCATCATCACGCTCAGCACCACTTCATCCCAGGAAACCAGGAACGCGAACAGCGCGCCGGCAACCATGCCCGGACGAATCGCCGGAAAGGTCACCTTGAACACCGCCTGCAGGCGTGAAGCACCACAGATCACCGCCGCGTCTTCGATCGACTGATCGAACAGCTTCAGCGAGTTGATGATCGAGATGATGGTGAATGGCAACGCAACAATCACATGGCTGACGACGAAGGCAAACATCGTCCCGGTGTAGCCGAGTTTGAGGAACAGCGCATACACCGCCACCGCAATGATCACCAACGGCACGATCATCGGCAGGGTGAACAGGCCATAGAGCAGTTCCCGCCCAGGGAAGCGTCCGCGTACCAGGGCAAAAGCAGTGGGTAAACCGAGCGCCACGGCGAAGAATGTGGTCAGGACCGCGACCTTCAGGCTCGCCAGTGCGGCGTTCATCCAGTCGGGGTTGGAGAAGAACTGGCCGTACCATTTCAGCGTCCAGCCCGGTGGCGGGAACACCAACCACTGGGAGGAACCGAACGACAGCAGCACGATGAAGACGATCGGCAACAGCAGGAACAACGCGATCAGGCCAGTCGTGAAGTACAGGCCGAAGCGCATGCGCCGGCTCATGGCATTGGGGGTCAGGAGCATGACGGCTTACCTCGCGTTGCTGGCGCCAACCGGGGATTCCGGCTGAAGCTTCAGGTAGAAGTAGAACAACACCAGCGTGATGACGATCAGCAATGCGGCACCGGCACTGGCCAGGCCCCAGTTGAGGAACGATTGCACCTGCTGAATGATGAACTCGGGCAACATCATGTTCTGCGCACCGCCCAGCAACGCCGGGGTGACGTAGTACCCAAGCGACATAACGAACACCATCAGGCCACCGGAGAACAGCCCTGGCCGACACAGCGGCAGGAAGACCCGGAAGAAGTTGGTCCACGGACTGGCACCGCAGATCGAGCCGGCTTGCAGGATCATCGGATCGATGGCCTGCATGGTCGCCTGCAGCGGCAGCACGATGAACGGGATCATGATGTAGCTCATGCCGATCACTACACCGGTCAGGTTGTGCACCATTTCCAGCGGTTGATCGATGATGCCCATCGCCATCAGCGCCTTGTTGATCACCCCGGAGGCTTGCAGCAACACCAGCCAGGAATAGGTCCGGGCGAGGAGGCTGGTCCACATCGACAGCAGCACGATGTTGAGGATCCAGCGCCCCCAGCCTTTTGGCACCAGGGTGATGGCCCACGCCAGTGGAAAGCCCAGCAGCAGGCTGAACAGGGTCACCAGCCCGGCCACCGAGAAGGTGTTGAGCAGCACCCGGGCGTACGCCGAGTTGGCAAACAACTGCGCGTAGTTGCCCAGCCCCGGTGTCGGTTCAAGCACGCCGCGCAGTAACAACCCAATCAACGGCGCCAGAAAGAACAGGCCGAGGAACAGCAGGGCAGGGACCAGGTTACTGGCGCCACGCCAGCGCTGCGCCAGTGAAGGGGATTGATTCATCGCAGCCGCCTTTCCGGTAACCGCCCCGAGAGCGCCAGCGGCGCTCCCGGTCGGCGTCGATTGACGGGGCGCAGTTGCCGTCATTTTCATTTGACCAGCCATTCGTTCCACCGTGTCGCGATGGCCGGACCGTTCTTGGCCCAGTACGCGAAGTCTAGAGTGATTTGATCCTTGGCGTAGGCAGTCGGCAGGTTAGGTGCCAGCACCGAATCCAGGCGCGCCACGCTGTCGACGTTGACCGGTGCATAGGCGGTCAGGTTGGAGAAGTCAGCCTGGCCTTTGGCGCTGCTCGCGTTGGCCAGGAATTTCATCGCCGCTGCTTTGTTTTTCGTCCCTTTGGGCACGACCAGAATGTCGGCCATGACCAGGTTCTGTTTCCAGCTCACGCCCACCGGTGCGCCATCCTCCTGCAGGGCATGAATCCGGCCGTTCCAGAACTGCCCCATGCTTGCTTCGCCCGAAGCCAGCAGTTGTTGCGACTGCGCGCCGCCGCCCCACCAGACGATGTCTTTCTTGATGGTGTCGAGTTTCTTGAAGGCGCGATCCAGGTCCAGCGGATAGAGCTTGTCGGCGGCTACGCCATCGGCCAGCAGGGCCAATTCGAGCACGCCAGGGCTTGGCCATTTGTAGAGGGCGCGTTTACCGGGATAGGTTTTGGTGTCGAACAGCGCGGACCAATCCTGGGGCTTGCCGGCGCCAAGCTTGCTCTCGTTGTAACCGAGGACGAAGGAGAAGAAGAACGAACCGACGCCGTAATCGGAGACAAATCGCGGGTCGATTTTGTCACGCTGGATGACCGCGAAATCGAGGGGTTCGAGCAGGCCCTCGGAGGCGGCGCGCAAGGCGAAGTCGGCTTCGACGTCGACCACATCCCACTGCACGTTGCCGCTTTCGACCATGGCTTTGAGTTTGCCGTAGTCGGTCGGGCCATCCTGGACCACGGTGACGCCGCTAGCCTTGCTGAACGGGTCGGCCCAGGCCTGCTTCTGCGCATCCTGAGTGCTTCCGCCCCAGCTGACAAAGTTGACGCTTTCAGCCGCCATTGCCACGTGACTGGCCGTGGTCAGTAAACCTGCGAGCAGTACTGCGATTGCACGTTTGTTCAACACCATTTTCACGCCCTCATTGTTGTGTTTATGAGCGGGGCTTTTGAGTGCCCGCCTAGTGGGGAGCAGCAGGTCCGTCTAGTCAGTCAAGATCGTCCGGTCGATGGAATATCATATTATGGTATTCCAAGCTTTGTGCAAGCACTTTGCCTTACCGGCTATCCGCCAAACCGTGTTTTTTGTAGACCGGAACACGGTCCTGTGTAGGAGCGAGCTTGCTCGCGAATATGGAACATCCGGCACATTTTCTGTGGTTGAACGACCATCGCGAGCAAGCTCGCTCCTACACACAGCCGAACGCAGGCTTCGCCAACTGCTATGTATTGCATTCCTGGCGGATCACTGGGTAAACGGAATGCTCTCCACCACTTCCAGGTCATAACCGGTCAAGCCTGCGTATTTCAACGGCGGCCCGAGGTGACGCAGCTTGCCGACGCCGAGGTCCTGCAAAATCTGCGCGCCGGTCCCCACTTCAGAATAAATGTGCGACTGTGAGCGGCTGAACTGCCGTGGCGGCTGAGTCAGCTGAGGCACGCGTTCGAGCAGTGCCTGTGACGATTCGTGATTGGCCAGCACCACTACCACCCCGCGACCTTCCTCGGCCACGCGCTGGAGTGCGGCCCACAGCGTCCAGTTCGCCGGACCGCTGTATTCGGCACCCACCAGATCGCGCAGCGGATCGATCACGTGCACACGTACCAGCGTCGGCTCATCCCGGCGTAACTCACCCATCACCATTGCCATGTGGACACCGCCTTCAATGCGATCCTCAAAGGTGATCAGACGAAAGGTGCCATGCACCGTGGGCAATTCACGTTCGCCAATGCGCATCACCGTGTGTTCGGTGCTGAGGCGGTAGTGAATCAAGTCGGCGATGGTGCCGATCTTGATCCCGTGCTTGCGCGCGAACACTTCCAGGTCCGGACGACGGGCCATGGTGCCGTCATCGTTCATCACTTCGACGATCACCGAGGCCGGGGTAAAACCCGCCAGGCGTGCCAGGTCGCATCCGGCTTCGGTGTGTCCGGCGCGTGTCAGCACGCCGCCTTCTTTGGCGCGCAAGGGAAAGATGTGGCCGGGTTGTACGAGGTCGGCGGCGCCGGCATTGAGGGCGACGGCGGCGGCCACCGTGCGCGCCCGATCAGCGGCGGAGATGCCCGTGGTGACGCCGACGGCGGCCTCGATGGACACGGTAAACGCGGTGCTGAAGACGCTGCCGTTGCTCGGCACCATTTGCTCCAGCCCGAGGCGTTGGCAATGCTCGTCGGTCAAGGTCAGGCAAATCAGGCCGCGGGCCTCCCGGGCCATGAAGCTGATAGCCTCGGCGGTGCAACAGTCAGCGGCGAGCAGCAGGTCGCCTTCGTTTTCCCGGTCTTCGTCATCGACCAGGAGTACCATTTTGCCAAGTCGATAGTCTTCGATGATTTCTTCGATGCTGTTGAAGGCCATGCTGGGGTTCTCTGTGTTTGATTGACATGTAATTTGGTATACCATAATACAAAACAAACCAAGAGGTCACTATGAAGGCGTACTGGATTGCTCATGTAGACATCACCGACCCCGATCAATACAGCCAATACACCCAGCGGGCGCCGGCGGCATTTGCATTGTATGGCGGGCGGATACTGGCCCGGGGCGGGCGCAGCGAAGCGATGGAAGGCCGGGCGACACCGCAACGGAGTGTGGTCATCGAATTCGACTCGTATGAGCAGGCGCTGGCCTGTTACCGGTCCGAGCAATATCAGGAGGCAAAGCTGCGGCGAGAGGGTGTGGCCCAGGCCGAGGTCATCATTGTCGAGGGCGTGGCGCCGCAGTGAACCACGACGCAATCTGTAGGAGCGAGCTCGCTCGCGATGGACGTTAATGAAAACGCGTTCTTCCTGAATAAACGTGTTGCTCTCAGGACTTTCGCGAGCGAGCTCGCTCCTACAGGGGGGGCAGTGTTTGTTTGTGAAGTGGCACTAGGTCTGGGGAATCAGGCGCTGTCGGCAACCGAGCACCAACCGCGCACCACCGAGTTCGCTGGTCCCCACGTCAAGCGAAAACCCATGCAAGCTGACAATCGCCGCAACGATCGACAGCCCCAATCCGAATCCGCTTTTCTGATGACCACCCTCGGCACGATAGAAGCGCTGGAACACCGCCTCTCGTTCGGCTTCCGGAATGCCGGGGCCGGAGTCGAGCACTTCAATGCGGGTATGCCCCCCCTCACTGACCCCACGTAAAATCACCTTGCCACCGGGCGGGGTGAACTTGATCGAGTTGCTCAGCAAGTTGGCCACCGCCTCGAACAGCAACGCCCGATCGCCATTCAGCGCGGGCAACGACGCCGGCAATTGCAACGTGAAAACCAGCTCGCCTTCCTCTGCCAACGGCAGGTAAAAGTCGTGCAATTCTTGTAGCAACGGCACTGGATCAAGCTGCACAAAACCGGAGCGCCGCTGGCGATCCTCCAGTTCGGAAATCCGCAATAACCCACGAAACCGAGCCATCAGCGTGTCCGCTTCGCCGAGCACTGAATCCAGCTGTGCGGCCAGCGTCGAACCGTCGTCCGCCTGCTGCTGAATCCGGTACAGCTGCGCCCGCAGGCGGGTCAGGGGTGTGCGCAAGTCATGAGCAATGTTGTCGCACACCCCCTTGACCTCATTCATCAAGTGCTCGATGCGCTCGAGCATGGCGTTGACGATAGTAGCGAGCATGTCCAGTTCATCGCGGCGATTGGACAGCGGCAGGCGGCGGGTCAGGTCGCCGGCGACGATGGCCTCGGCGCTGGCCTGGATCCCGCGAATTCGCCGCAGTGGACGGCGACGCAACAAGTGCCAACCGGCGATACCCGGCAGAATGGTCAAGGTCACGCCCCAGAACAACGCGTGGAGGATGATGCGTGTGACAGCGAACAGCGAGCCGTTGTCCCGCACCAGCACCAGCCAGCGTCCGTCATTGGTCTCGGTCGCCACCGCGTCGCAGCTGTCGGCGGGCAGGGTCGGGTCGTCGGCCTCGACGCAGTCGCTGAGCATGTGGATCTTGCCGTCCAGCGGCAGGCCTTTGGGGATCTGGCGCAAGGCGCCGCTGAGGTAACGATGCTGACCATCGAACAAGCCATAGCCATCGATGCCGCGAATGTCGAAGGTCATGCTGACGGCGAGGGCGTCTACCAGTTGTTCGCCCTGAAAGCGCGAAAACAAGTGCTGACGTTGCATCAGCGAGTGTTTGGCCAGGTTGTCCAGGTAAGCGGAAACCTCGTAATACATGACGCCCATGAGAATCGCGCTCCAGATCACGAACAGCGAACTGTAGAGCGCGAGTAAGCGACTGCTGGAAGAGCGCCAGCCTTTAGACGGGTTCGGCAATGACATAACCCGAGCCTCGCACGGTCCGAATCAATGGGACATTGCCAGGTGGGTCGATTTTTTTGCGTAACCGGCCGATGTGCACGTCGATCAGGTTAGTGCCGGGGTCGAAGTGATAACCCCAGACTTCTTCGAAAATCATCATTCGCGACAGAATCTGCCCGGTGTTGCGCATCAGGAATTCCAGCAACTTGTATTCGGTGGGCAACAGCGTCAGCAGCTCGCCGTCGCGGCTGGCTTCGTGGCTGATCAGGTTCAGTTCCAGATCCGCCACGCGAAGTGTGGTGGCCTGGGCGGTCACCGTGTTCTGACGACGCAAAAGGACCTCGACCCGGGCGGCCATTTCATCGGTGGCAAACGGTTTGGTCAGGTAATCATCACCTCCGGCGCGCAGGCCGCGCACACGCTCGTCCACGTCGGAGAGGGCGCTGATCATCAGGATCGGCGTGGCCACCCCCATGGTTCGCAGCGTGGTGACAATCGCCAGGCCATCGAGCTCGGGCAACATGCGGTCGAGGGTAATCAAGTCGTAGTTGCCGCTGACCGCACGCTCCAGACCTTCGCGGCCATTGTCGACCCAATCCACGTCGAGGCCATGGCTGCTCAGTTCGGCGACAATTTCCCGGGCGGTCACGGCGTCGTCTTCGATGGTCAAGATGCGGGTCATAGGGCTGGCCTGATTAAGTGTTCACAACATTGCGCGGCATTTTGCCAATAAATGATGGCAGGCTTTCTAAATTAAACTTCATTTAAAAGCAAAAGATCGCAGCCTGCGGCAGCTCCTACATTGGAACTGCCGCAGGCTGCGATCTTTTTTGGTCAATGCATAAAACCCGCTGATATTGCCTGTTCCTTGCATTTTGCATGGGCTCAGGAAGTTCAAAACTTATAACAGGTTGAAATATAGCGATTTATCTGGAAATGGCGACTGGCACGGTGGGTGCAATTCCTTGGTTGAAGAGTTGTAACACCATCTTTCCTGCCTGGAGCGATATAACAATGAATAGATCCTCTGATGGTTTCTATCCTGGCGCAGATGAATCAAGCACGCTCTCGGGTGTGTCCTGGGGGGCGATCTTCGCCGGGGCCGCAGCGGCCGCGGCGTTGTCGCTGATTCTGGTGCTGCTCGGTTTTGGCCTGGGTTTTTCGGCGGTCTCACCGTGGGCCAACCATGGGGTGAGCGCCAAGGGGCTGGGCATTTCAACGATTGTCTGGCTGGCGTTTACTCAAATCGTCGCTTCCGGGCTTGGCGGTTACATTGCCGGTCGGTTGCGGGTGAAGTGGGCGAACATGCACGGTGATGAAGTCTATTTCCGTGATACCGCCCATGGTTTTCTGGCCTGGTGTGTGGCGACATTGGTGACCGCGACCCTGGTGGTCGGCTCGGTCAGCAGCATCGTCAGCGGAGGTGTGCAGGCCGGTGCAAGTGTCGTTGGCGGTGCTGCAAGTACCCTGACTCAAGCCGCTGGCACAGCGGCCGGTAACACCGACAGTGACCAGTATGGTTACTTCGTCGACAGCCTGTTCCGTGACGATCACCCGGCTGCCGTCAGCGATGACGCTGTCCGTGGCTCCGTAACCCGCATCTTCGTTCGGACCTTGAGCAACGACGGCCAACTGGCTGCCGAGGATCGGACCTACCTCGCGCTATTGGTGGCCCAACGCACCAACCTGACTCAGGCGGATGCCGAACGTCGGGTCGATGAAGTTTTCGCCAAGGCCCATAAAGCCGTAGAAGACGCCAAACTCGCCGCCAAACAAGCTGCAGACACCGCCGCCAAAGTCGCTGCCATGACGGCATTGTGGATGTTTGTCGCGCTGCTGATCGGTGCGTTCTTCGCCAGCTTCGCTGCAACCTTCGGTGGTCGTCGTCGGGATGCGGTGGTGTATGTCGAATCCGATGCCTACGTCACCACTGCGCCTATTCGCTAACCCAGGAGAATCATCATGCGCTCACTATTGCTGTTCTTTCTCGGCGTACCGATCCCGATCATCATCCTGATCGCCCTGTTCATGCACTGATCTGCTAAAGGCAAAAAGATCGCAGCCTGCGGCAGCTCCTACACGAATCCCGGTAGGAGCTGCCGCAGGCTGCGATCTTTTGATGTTGAAACCCTCAATCGATCGGGGTGTTCACAAACACCTCAAGCCCCTCGGCATACGCAGTGAATTCAACGATCCGTGGAAATTGCGCCACCTCCACCTGGTCCGGCACCACGAGGTTGGTAAAACTCCAGGCCACCGCCAAGGTAATTCCATCCTGAGTCAGCGAGCCGTCGGTTTTCAGCGGCTGCTTTTCCAGTTCCCGCTCCAGCGCTGACCAGGCTGCGGCCAATTGCCCTTCAACCCGTTCCACCCACGGTTCGAATTGAATTTGCGTCGGGCGCAGGTTGCGCTCGTAATAGAGCTGCACGGACTTCTCGCACGCCGCCAACGCCAGGCCAGTCAGGCGCAACGAGTGCAGTCGCTGGTCGAGCTCACCGGGCATCAAGCTGTTACCCGGTCCGGCCAGCGCTTCGAGGTAATCGATGATCAACGTCGAATCCATCAATACCTCACCGTCGTCGAGCACCAGCGTCGGCGCCTTGACCACGGGGTTGATCTGCTGGAACTGCTCGAAGTGCCGAAACACCGACACCGACTGGTGTTCCAGCGGTATGCCAAGGCATTTGGCGGAAATGGCGACGCGCCGCACGTAGGGCGAATCCAGCATGCCGATCAGCTTCATTGAACTTCTCCTTTTATAGAGCCATTTCGGGAGGCACAACCTTAGCTGAGGTTCGGTGGGCTGCAAACGGCATCGCGCTGTTACAGCCGTTTGTCTTCTATATACAGCCGCTCGATTGAATTTCTTGCTATAAACGCACTCCGATGACCGCCACAAAGGCTGCTATAGAGCATTTTCCGGGCCTTGTCGGACAAATTCGCTGTCTTTTCAGTTGCTGAGGCCTCAAGTCGGCCTTAGACTGCCGCCCCTCGTAAATTGAGTGCCGGGTGGCGCTTGGAATAAACGGCGCCTTTCCGCTGATCGACCCAGGTCTGCCGGAACGCTCCCTAATTCGCCTTAATGCACGTTTTTTTATAGAGATATCAATGACAAAGGACAAGTTGCTGGCCATGCCGGCGGATGACTACATGAATGCCGAGCAACATGCGTTTTTCTCTGAGCTGTTGCAGAACATGAAAGTCGAAACCCATGAGCGAATCGAGCAGAACCGCATCGCCATCGAGAGTCTGGACACCCCGGCCGATCCGGCCGACGCAGCTTCTGTTGAAGAAGAGCGCACGTGGCTGGTGAACGCGATTGATCGCGATCAGCGCATGCTGCCTCAGTTGGAACAGGCTCTGGAACGTATCAAAGAAGACAGCTTCGGCTGGTGCGATGACAGCGGTGAGGCCATCGGCCTGAAGCGCCTGCTGATCAGCCCGACCACCAAGTACTGCATCGAAGCTCAAGAGCGTCACGAACAGATCGACAAGCACCAACGTCAGGCCTGATTCGATGAGGCAACCCATTGAATGTGGGTTGCCTTGAAAAGATCGTCCGAACGCGGCCCGAACCTTCGGCAGCTCCTACATGGGTTCGCATAAACCTGTAGGAGCTGCCGAAGGCTGCGATCTTTGCTTTTCGCTGTCTCCGATTCCGGCGTACTTCTATTGATCTGCTGCAAGACCCACGACTAATGGACCATAGATAATGGCCTTGTAATAGCATTCAATGCGATTACAACAATTAGAAGGCACGTGGGGGTGACGAAGATGACGCGAGACGGATCTCCGGTGGGGGCAGCGCCTGCACCCGTACTATTAGCGAACACCCTTTGGCTGACGCCGACCCTGCAAAGCATCGCGTTGATGCTCTTGTTGTGTGGCACGACGCTGGGTGGCTGGTCGCTTTACCTTGGCCTGCCATTGGCCGTGCTGATTATTTGGCTGCCTCGCCTGCGCGCGCGCGCGCTCCCTGAGGCAACGCCTGCGGACAACGCCGACACTCTCGGCCAGTTGACTCGCGATCTTTCCTACACCACCAGTCATAACGCGTTGTCTGCCGCTGGCGTGGCGTTTTCGGTCAAGCAGTTGGCCGACAAGCTGCAATCGCAACTCGGTGCCGCGGCGCAGATTGTCAGCAACGCCGAAGTGATGATTGCGACCGAACAAGCCACTTCTAAACTCAGTCGAGAAGCCCTCAGTGCCGCCAGCGAGGCTCATCAGAGCAGTGCAGTAGGGCGCACCGAGTTGATCGAATCCATTTCCCGAATGCATCAACTCAGTCAGCGCGCCAGTAACAGCCGCGAACTGATCGAGGCCCTGAGTCTGCGCAGTGACGATATCCAGCGGGTCACCCTGGTTATTCAGTCCATCGCCAGCCAGACCAACCTCTTGGCATTGAACGCGGCGATTGAAGCGGCGCGGGCCGGGGAGCACGGTCGCGGGTTTGCCGTGGTGGCCGACGAAGTGCGCGGCCTGGCGGCGCGCACCGCCTCGGCCACCGGCGAAGTCGGGGAGATGGTCAGCGACATCCAGCAGCGCACCGCGCAAGTGGTGGAGCAGATTCGTGAGCTGTCCAGCGACCTCGACATCGGTGTCGAGCAAGTCGAGCAGACCGGTCGGCACCTGGAAAACATCGCGCGTCTGGCGGCCGGGGTCGAACATCAGGTCGGGGAAATCGCACAGGGGGCAGAGACCAATCGCGGACAACTCGACAGCCTGTTCCGTGCCATCGAACAAATGCGCAGCGACCTGGCGATCAGCGATCAACAGACCCGGCACCTGGCTCAAGCCGCCGTACAAATGGAAGGTCAGGCCGAAACCATCAGCGAGCGCCTCGCCGAAGTCGGACTGGATGACTATCACCAGCGGATTTATGACCTGGCCCGCGAAGGCGCGAGCCAGATCGTGGCGCGCTTCGAAGCGGATATCGACCAGGGGCGTGTCAGTCTCGACGACCTGTTCGACCGCCATTACCAGACCATTCCCAACACCAGCCCGGCCAAATTCCAGACCCGCTTCGATCGCTACACCGATCAAGTCTTGCCGACGATCCAGGAGCCGTTGTTAACACGCCATGAAGGTTTGGTGTTCGCCATCGCCTGCACGGAGCACGGCTATGTGCCGACGCATAACACCGTCTTCAGTCTGCCGCTGACTGGGGATGTGCAAGTCGACACCTTGCAAAATCGCACCAAACGCAAATTCGCCGACCGCACGGGCATCCGCTGTGGCAGCCATCAACAAGCCGTGCTGCTGCAAACCTATACCCGCGACACGGGTGAATTGATGCATGACCTCTCGGTCCCGATCAGGCTTAAGGGCCGGCATTGGGGTGGTTTGCGGTTGGGGTACAAGCCGGAAAAACCTCGCTAGACACGATGAATTGTAGGAGCGAGCTTGCTCGCGATGGATTCGAAGGCAACGCAATTTTCCAGACAGGACGCGTTATCATTCACATCCATCGCGAGCAAGCTCGCTCCTACAAGTGCCACATTTGCTTTAGTGAATCTGGTGCATGCGCAGGTTCAGGTCGTCGACCACCCGCGACCAATCGGCGTCTTCACGCAGTTGTTCTTTCAAGAAGCCGGCTTGTTGTGGTGTCCAGAACTCGGCATCGATGAGTTTCTTGTCGTCCGCCAGGGGGGAATGACTGGCAATGAAATCGTCGATCGCCTTCTCGCTGGAGTCCAGGCCGAGTTGGTCGAACAAGCCTTTCAAGTCGTGCGTCGGTGAATCCATCTTCATCTCCTTGCGTGTCGCGTCGTGTGCGAGATCTGAGTGCGGCTTCATTGCATCTGAGGTGGCCGCGCTTCAGGCGTTCGTAAGCGATGTGCAAAAGCAGGAATGAGCATAGACCGCAAACCCGACCCTCAGGCGTTCAATGCGCCGCCATCAACGGCAAGTTTCAGTGCCTTGGCGGCGTCCTGGGCGGCGACGGCGGCGACGTCCGATGTCTTGAACCAGCGATCCTTCTCGACCTGGTGATACGTTACGGTGGTCAGCGGTGGTTTGGCGCGCATGACAATGACTGCCTGGAATTCGCCTTCGATTTCTCTGGCTTCGCCCCGGATAAAAAATTCGCCGATATCAAATTCCGTCACGTAGCAGCCTTCCTTTGGAAATAGTCTGTAGTGTTGAACGCTGTCCGCCCTGGGGCGGGTTTCATTGGTCTGGCAGTATGGCAGTAGTTGCCTGCCGGCGGCTGAGTTAAGTCATCGGCATGACGAAACGTCTTTGGACGTAGCCCGTCAATGGCGTAACTCAAGAGCACGTGCAAGGGCGCAGGCTTCGTTGTGGTTGCCACGAAAACCTCTGACACGGCCTGTGGAGATTTCCTTGATGTGGAAGAAGCAATTGCCGGCCAGAATGACCTGAAACCGAGGCGGGGCGGGCTCCTCAGGGTAGGACTCATGCAGGGGGAACGCTGCCGGGTGCAGCCTCGGCGAGCTGTTTGTGTGCGGTGTCTGGGGGGAGGCGAAGTGTGTCAGCGTGCACATATGAAGTCCTTTTCGTTATTTTGCCGACGTGTGTACGTCGTTATGGGTAGTCTCGGTGAGCATCACTGCTCTAGAATCACCGTCACTGGACGCCGATTGATGTTCATCTAAAGCAATTTTTTGCGCGCGATATGTCGGAAAAGTGCTTTTTTTTAAGAGTTTTTTCCCTAAAGTCGGTAGTCCGGTTTTCTCTGACCGTTAGAAGCACGTTTTCCTATTGCTGCTTTTTTTCTGCTGCGAGCTTTTTCAGCGCGCGGCATCATTTTCAGATGTGGGGATGTTTCCTTGGCAGTAAGTAATCTCGATATGCATGCTTTGTTCGTGCTGGGTGATTTGCGCGCAAAGCTGGTTAAACAGTTTCAGTCACGTTTTGTTTACATCACCGAACAGAACGCTGAAGGCATTTACATTGCCGAGCTCGACACCGAATCAGCCCTCGTGGTGGACGACAAGCCAGGACTCAAACTTAAGGTCGGTGATCATTTCAGCGCTTCAGTGTTACCCAGTCGCGAAGGCGGCAAGTTGGACATCAAGTTCCGCGACATCAAACTGACGGTTTACGGATTGGGTGATTACGCTTTCGTGACCACAGCCGACGGCCACGGGATTGTGTTCAAGGAAGGTCACAGCGTGGTAATGGTATTCGCCGCTCACCAACAGTTGCAGGAAGGCCTGACCAAAACCCTGAAGGCCGTAACCGCCAAGGCCGCCAAGTGGCGCAAGGGTGAACTGGTGACCTTCAAGGCTAGCGAGTAATGGCTCCGGGCTTGCAGGATCCTTCCGAAAATTAATACTTCCCCCTCGAAAGCAGGAACCTCTACTACAGTCAATTGACTGGGTATTTTGAGGCTTGCGGTCTTCTGCCAGGCCATCCTGCTATTGCTGTGAACAGCACGAGGTGCAAAAGCATGAACGGATTTCGACGGTTGTTGGCCGCGTCCCTGGCGGTGTTCGGTTTGTTGGCTTCACCCATTCCGGTATTCGCTGCCCAGACGCCCATCCACTTCGCCGACCTGAACTGGGAAAGCGGCAGTCTGATCACCGATATCCTGCGGATCATCGTCGAGAAGGGTTACGGGCTGCCCACCGATACCTTGCCGGGCACCACCATCACCCTGGAGACCGCGCTGGCCAACAATGATATTCAGGTCATTGGCGAAGAATGGGCCGGTCGCAGCCCGGTCTGGGTCAAGGCAGAGGCTGAAGGCAAAGTCGTGAGTGTCGGCGATACGGTCAAGGGCGCCACCGAAGGCTGGTGGGTGCCGGAGTACGTGATCAAGGGCGATCCGGCCAAAGGCATCAAACCGCTGGCGCCGGACTTGCGCAGTGTCAGTGATCTGCCGCGCTATAAGGGCGTGTTCAGCGACCCGGAAAGCCCGGGCAAGGGGCGCTTCCTCAACAGCCCGATCGGCTGGACGTCGGAAGTGGTCAACAAGCAGAAACTCAAAGCCTATGGGCTGGACGACAGCTATGTGAATTTCCGCAGCGGCTCCGGGGCGGCGCTGGACGCGGAGATCAGTTCGTCCATCCGGCGCGGCAAACCGGTGCTGTTTTATTATTGGTCGCCTACGCCGTTGCTCGGCCGCTACAAACTGATCCAGCTGGAAGAGCCGCCGTTTGACGCCGAAGCCTGGAAAACCCTGACCGACGCCGACAATCCGAATCCGAAGCCAACCCGTTCATTGGCCTCCAAGCTGTCCATTGGCGTTTCCACGCCCTTCCAGAAGCAGTATCCGCAGATTACCGATTTCTTCAGCAAGGTCGATTTACCAATCGATCCATTGAATAAGGCACTGGCCGACATGAGCGAAAAACACACCGCGCCGCGTCAGGCCGCCGAGGCGTTCATGAAGGCGCACCCGGATGTGTGGCGGGCCTGGGTGCCCAAGGATGTGGCGGACAAGGTGTCTGCCGAGTTGAAATAAAGGGGTGTCATGGCGGCGCAATGTCATCGATCAGCCAATGATGGCTGCCCGCCACCACTGACGAATACCCTTACAAAATCCTTCAATGAAGTTCATCCTCCCGCAACATTTCACGCTGGATCTCTAAATATGAGCCTAATGATCGCGCAATGGATGGCTGCAATTTTCCTGTTGATCAGCCTGGTCCACCTGTATTGGGCGGCGGGTGGCAAGTTGGGTAGCGAGGCGGCAGTGCCGCGAGTGCCTGGGGAGGGCGGCGGAGCACCGAGGCTGGCGTTCAAGCCTTCGGGTTTTGCGACCTTGCTGGTGGCGGTGGGGTTGTTGCTGATTGCGATGCTGGTGTGCCTGCGAGTCGGCCTCTATCTGCCGACGGTGCATCACTGGTCGCTGCAATGGGTGATCAGCGCCGTCGCGATGTTGATGTTCGCCCGTGCAATCGGCGATTCGGAGCTGATGGGGTTCTTCAAACAGGTCAAGGATTCGAGATTTGCCCGGCTCGATACCTGGGCTTATTCGCCGTTGTGCGTGGTGTTGGGGGCGGGGTTGTTGGCTGTCGCCTGGATTTGAGTTGTCAGGACCATCGCCTTCGCGAGCAAGCCCGCTCCCACATTGGATCTGCAGTGTTCACACAATTCCTGTGGGAGCGGGCTTGCTCGCGAAGGGGTCCTGCCAGGCAACACAAAACGCTGAGCTTAATACTCGCTTTCTGTACGCCGGCTACTCACCTCGGCCGGCACATCGTCCCCGGCCATGCGCTTTCGAAACAACGCCGCCCGAGCCAGCAGCAGCGTGGTCACCGGCATGGTAATCGCCAGCAGGATCGGGATCAGCCAGGCATGTAACACCGGCCCGGACTTGAGCGCCGAAAAGTAAATGATCGAAGCCAGGGCCACGCACCAGGCGCCCAGCGTCGACGCCAGCGCCGGCGGGTGCATGCGCTGAAAGTAATCCTTCATCCGCAACAGGCCAATGGCGCCGATCAGCGCAAACAGGCTGCTGAGCACCAACAGGATCGCCACCGGGATTTCAACCCAAAGAGACAGTTCTGTGCTCATTCGATCACCTCGCCGCGCAACAGGAATTTCGCCAGGGCAAATGAGCCGACGAAGCCGAACAGCGCAATCAACAGCGCCGCCTCAAAGTAAGTGTCACTGGCGTATCGAATACCCAGCGTCAGCATCATCAGCATTGCGATGATGTACAGATAGTCCAGCGCCAGAACCCGGTCCTGGGCGGAGGGCCCTTTGAACAGACGGATCAGGGTCAGAATCATCGCCATGGAAAAGATGAACAGACTCAGCAGGACCGCGTTCGACAGCAACTCGCTCATTCGAAAATCTCCATCAACGGACGCTCGTAAGCCGTCTTGAAGTGCTGGATGAACAGCGCTTCGTCATCCAGATCGAAGACGTGCAGCAACAGAATGCTGCGGTCCAGCGCCAGTTCCGACCAGACCGTGCCGGGAACTACCGTACAGATCATCGACAGCGCGGCCAGGCCGTTGGCATCACGCAGGTCCAGCGGCACCTTGATGAAACGCGAGCGCGGCGGACGCCGCCCTGCGTTGAGCACGCCCCAGGCCACGGCGACGTTGGAGACCAGCACATCGCGACCGACGAGGAAGAACAGGCGCAGGATCACGCCAGGCCGGCGAATGCGGATCGGCAGCGGACGCAATTTTCGCATCATCAATGGCGCGCAGAACCCCAGTACGGCACCCAACAGCAGGTTGCCGGGGCTCATCGACAGGTTCAATACCAACCACAACAGCCACAGTGCCAGCGACAACCACGGAGCAGGAAACAGACGGTTCATGGTTGCACCTCCAGCATCGCTGCTTTGGCTTCAGGGCTCGGCACCGCGCGGGTGCCGAGCACCGCCATCACGTATTGCTGTGGGTGGTTCAAGGCCTCGGCGGCGGCCTGCGTATAACGCAGCAGCGGCTCAGCCTTGAACGTCAGCAGGATACTCAGCCCCAACAAGGCAATGATCGGCACGCATTCGAGCCGTCGCAGCAATGGCGACGGTCGTTCTGCCGGCGTCCAGAAACGCTGGATGCCCAGGCGCGAGAAAGCGATCAGCGACGCCAGCCCGGACAGGATCAACAAGGCCAGCAAGCCCCACGCGGCGTTCGACACCGGTTCATCGCTGCCATTGCCCAGGCCCAGCGGGTTGAGCAGAGCGCTGAGCAGGCCGAGTTTGCCGATGAAGCCCGAGAGCGGCGGCATGCCGATGATCAGCAGCGCGCAGGCAATGAAACTCAAGCCGAGGAACGCCATGGTCCAGGGGATCACCTGACCGACAACGGCTTTCAGTTCGTCATCGAGGTTGATGCCTTTGAGCGGTGGCAGCGATTCCATCGGTCGCGCAAGCAGGTCGGCGTCATCGAACAATGGCATTTCATTGACCGAGCGCGAACGCTCGATCAACTCGGCCAGCAGGAACAGCGCACTCAACGCCAGGGTCGAGCTGACCAGATAGAACAATGCTGCGCCGATCAGGTTCGGCTGGGCGAAACCGATGGCCGACAGCAGAATCCCCGCCGACACCAAAATGCTCAGGCTGGCCATGCGTTCCAGCCGTTGCGCGGCGAGAATGGCGACCGCCGCGCAGACAATGGTCGCCATGCCGCCGTAGATCAGCCAGTCGCCACCGAAGTACGCCGAGGCGCCGGCTTGACCGGAGAACAGCAACGTCCACAAGCGCAGCAAGGTATAGACGCCGACTTTGGTCATGATCGCGAACATCGCCGCTACCGGCGCACTGGCCGAGGAATAGGCCGGCACCAGCCAGAAGTTCAGCGGCCACATCCCGGCCTTGGCCAGGAACGCTACCGCGAGTATCCCCGCGCCGGCATGCAGCAAACCTCGATCGGCTTCCGGTACCAGCGGGATTTTCAGCGCCAGGTCGGCCATGTTCAGAGTGCCGGTGACACCGTAGATCAGCGCCGCACCAATCAGAAACAGCGACGAGGCCAGCAGGTTGATCGAGATGTAATGCAACCCTGACGACACCCGCGCCCGGCCCGAACCGTGGAGCATCAAGCCGTAAGAGGCGGCCAGCAGCACTTCGAAAAACACGAACAGGTTGAACAGGTCGGCCGTCAGGAACGCGCCATAAAGCCCCATCAGCTGAATCTGGAACAGGGCATGGAAACTCGAACCGGCACCGTCCCAGCGGGCCATGGCGAACAGCAGGGCGCTGACGCCGATGACCCCGGTCAGCACCAGCATCATGGCCGACAGGCGATCGACCACCAGCACAAGACCGAATGGCACTTGCCAGTTGCCGGGCAGGTACACGCCGATGGAACCGGGTACGCCGGTGGTTTGCGTCCATTGCAGCAGCAACACCGAAATGCCCAGGCCCAGCAGGCTGGAGAACAGATTGATCCGGGCCTTCAGCGGACGGTGCCTCTCGCCGAGCATCAGCATGATGGCGGCGGTCAACAGCGGTAGCAGAATCGGCGCAGCGATCAGGTGCGTCATCGGATTCATTCTTTAGGCTCCCGGCCATCCACATGGTCGGTGCCGGTCAGGCCGCGGGATGCCAGCAACACCACCAGGAACAACGCGGTCATCGCGAAGCTGATGACGATCGCCGTCAGCACCAGCGCTTGCGGCAGCGGGTCGGTGTAGTGCAACAAATCCTGCGGCACGCCATCCTTGATGATCGGCTCCCTGCCGATGAACAGGCTGCCCATGCTGAAGATGAACAGGTTGACGCCGTAAGACAGCAGGCACAGGCCCATGACCACCTGGAATGTCCGGGGGCGCAGGATCAGCCAGACGCCGGACGCGGCCAGTACGCCGATGGCGATTGCGATGACTTCTTCCATCAGACGGCTCCTTTCGTGGCGACGGATTTAGGCTGGGCAGCGGTTTTGTGGCCGCGAACCGATTGGTGCGCGAGGGCGGTCAGGATCAACAGCGTCGAACCCACCACCACGGCATACACGCCAACATCGAAGAACAGCGCGCTGGCGATGTGAATGTCGCCCAGCACCGGCAGCTCGAAATGCCAGGTATGAGTGGTCAGGAACGGATAACCGACGGCCATCGCCCCAAGCCCCGTGACCGTGGCAAACAGCAGGCCGATGCCCATCCAGCGCAGGGGCCGCAGGCTCATTTGCGCTTCGACCCACTGGGTGCCGGCGACCATGTATTGCAGGATGAACGCCACCGACATCACCAGCCCGGCGACAAACCCACCGCCCGGTTGATTGTGGCCGCGCATGAACAGGTAGAACGACACTACCAGCGCAATCGGCAGCAGCAGGCGCACCAGCACCGCCGGGACCATCATGAAGCCAAGCGCGGTGTCGCTGGCATGACGCGGGTTGACCAGATCGGTGACCACGTCCGGCGCCAGCAGACGCTGTTGGGCTGGCAACTGCAGGCTTTCCTTGGGAGGACGGAAGCGACGCAGCAGGGCGAACACCGTCAGGGCCACGGCCACCAGCACGGTGATTTCACCGAGGGTATCGAAGCCTCGGAAGTCCACCAGCATCACGTTGACCACGTTGCTGCCACCGCCTTCAGGCAGGGCACGACTGAGGTAGAACGAGGAAATATCATTCGGTGTCTGGCGCGTCAGCATGGCGTAGGCCAGCAACGCCATGCCACCGCCGACCACGGTCGACAACAGCAAGTCGCGGATCCGCCGGATGCGCGCCTTGCGCAGGCTGCTCGGCAGCGGCGACACCTCTTCGATCCGTCGAGGCAGCCAGCGCAGGCCCAGCAGAATCAGCACCGTGGTCACCACTTCGACCACCAGTTGCGTCAGCGCCAGGTCCGGTGCCGAGAACCAGACGAAGGTCACGCAGGTCATCAGGCCGCAGACGCTGACCATGGTCAGGGCCGCGAGTCGGTGATATTTGGCCTGCCACGCCGCACCGAGGGCACAGGCAATCGCCAGCAGCCAGAGGATCACGAACACGATCGAACCTGCAATCTTCGGTCGGTCGCCCCAGCTCAGGCTGCTGTGGAGCATCGGGATCAACCCGGCGAGCACCGCCGCCAGTACCATCAGGAACAATTGGGTTTGCAGGCGTTTGGTGTTGACGCGCCGCTCCAGACGACGGGCCACGCGCATCATGATCACCAGGCTGCGCTCGAACAAGCGCTTGCCGTTGAGCCGGCCGATGATCGGCGGGCACTTGAAACGCCCTAGCTTGAACTGATTGCGCAGCAACAGGTAGAGCACGATGCCACCGGACATGGCAATCAGGCTCATGATCATCGGCGCATTCCAGCCGTGCCAGATCGCCAGGCTGTATTCAGGCAGGATGCCGCCCACGACGGGCAGGGCCGCGGCGGCGAGCAATGGGCCGACCACTTGGGCAGGGAAGATCCCCACGATCAGGCACGTGAACACCAGCAATTCCACCGGCGCGCGCATCCAGCGGGGCGGCTCGTGCGGGGTGTGCGGCAAGTCGGTGGCGGTGGGGCCGAAGAACACGTCGACGGTAAAACGCAGCGAATAGGCGACGCTGAACGTGCCGGCGATGGTCGCGACAATCGGCAGGGTCATTTCGACCCAGGCGGTCGCGTTGATGAACACGGTTTCGGCAAAGAACATTTCCTTCGAGAGGAAACCGTTGAGCAGCGGTACACCGGCCATGGAGGCGCTGGCGACCATGGCCAGGGTGGCTGTGTAGGGAATCAGTTTAATGAGGCCGCTGAGTTTGCGAATGTCCCGGGTGCCGCTTTCATGGTCGATGATCCCGGCGGCCATGAACAGCGAGGCCTTGAAGGTGGCATGGTTGAGAATGTGGAACACGGCGGCCACGGCAGCCAGCGGACTGTTCAGCCCCAGCAGCAGGGTGATCAGGCCCAGGTGGCTGATGGTCGAGTAAGCGAGCAGACCTTTGAGGTCGTTCTGGAACATCGCGCAATAGGCGCCGAGCAACAGGGTGCAGGCCCCGGCCCCGCTGACGATGTAGAACCATTCTTCGCTGCCGGACAGTGATGGCCACAGTCGTGCGAGCAGGAACACCCCGGCCTTGACCATGGTCGCAGAGTGCAGGTAGGCCGAGACCGGTGTCGGCGCGGCCATCGCGTGGGGCAACCAGAAGTGGAAGGGGAATTGCGCGCTTTTGCTCAGGGCGCCGATCAGGATCAGGGGGAGCAGGATGGGGTAGAGGGCATGGGCGCGAATCAGATCGCCGGCGGCCAGGACCTTGTCCAGGTCATAGCTGCCGACCACATGGCCGAGCAGCATGACCCCTGCCAACAGGCACAAACCGCCTGCGCCGGTGACCATCAGCGCCATGTAGGCGCCCCGCCGGGCATCGGCGCGATGGTGCCAGTAACCGATCAACAGGAACGAAAAGAGGCTGGTCAGCTCCCAGAAAAACACGATCTGGATCAGGTTGCCGGAAATCACCAGCCCAAGCATGGCGCCCATGAATGCCAGGAAAAACGCAAAGAAGCGTGGCACCGGATCATCCGGCGACATGTAGTAGCGGGCGTATAACGAAACCAGCGCGCCGATGCCCAGCACCAGCATCGAGAACAGCCAGGCGAAACCGTCCATGCGCAGAACAAAGTTCAGGCCCAGGCTCGGTAGCCAGAAAAACTCTTCACGGATGACACCGCCATGGGCGATTTGCGGGTACAAGAAGGCGACCTGAACAGCACCGATCAAGGCAACCAGGCCAGCCAACAACGATTCGGTATTGCGCGCGTTGTGTGGCAACAAGGCTGCCACACAGCTGCCGATAAAAGGCAGAAGCAGTAGAACTATCAGGGACATAGGCTTCTAATCTGCGGAAGTTTGTGAAGCATCATACGTGCCAGTTCCCGGATCACCAAACGACAAGCTGTCGCAGAATCCTACACGGTAGACCGAAAATCCCTCATTCACATTGTTTCAAAGTACGGGGCGGCCCCCAAAAGATCGCAGCCTTCGGCAGCTCCTACAGGAAGACGCATGCATTCCCCTGTAGGAGCTGCCGAAGGCTGCGATCTTTTGATTTTTGATGTTTAACGATCGCTTTCGCGCTCCAATGCCTCCTCAACCTCAATTGCACTCTTACCCTTGGTCTTCAACTCACTCACAATCACCGCTGCCACAATCAACCCCGCGCCCACCAACGCAATCGCCGGCAACCGTTCCCCGGCAATCCGCCCGACAATCCCGGCCCACACCGGCTCCCCCGCATAAATCAACGTGGCCCGCGTCGGCGAGACACTCTTCTGCGCCCAGTTCATCGCCACTTGAATCGCTGCGCTGGCCGCGCCCAGGCCTAGCGCGCTGCACAGCAGCAACCAGGAAAAGTCCGGAATCCTTTCCTGGGTCGGCACTACCATCAGAAACGCCAACGCAGAAGTCACCGCCAATTGCACCACCGTCACCCGCCGCACATCGACCTGGCCGGCATAGGTGCTGATCAGAATGATCTCCGCCGCAATCGCAATCGCACTGATCAACGTGGCGATTTCACCGGGGCTGAAATTAAACGAAGCGCCGGCAGGGCCGGACAACAGCATCAACCCGGTAAACGCCAGCATGATCCCGATGCTCGGCATCAACCCCGGTCGCCGCCCCAGCACCAGCCATTGCAGCAACGGCACGAAGGGCACGTACAACGCAGTAATAAACGCCGACTGGCTGCTGGGAATGCTCTGCAATCCGACGGTCTGCAAGCCATAACCGAGCATGATCGCCACGCCGATAAATGCCCCGGCCTTGAGTTCGAACAGGGTTAACTCCCGCAGGCTGCGCCAGGAAAACAGGGCGACGATGCTCGCGGCAGCGGCAAAACGCAGGCCGACGAAAAACATCGGTCCACTGACGGTCATCGCATGCTGAACCAGCAAAAAGGTGCCGCCCCAGACCATGGTAATCAGCACCAGCACGCATTCGGCCTTGCTGAACCGTGAGAAACGGGAAGAAGCCTGGGGAGAGTTCACCGACGTCATAACCTTGCACGCTACCTAAGGGGGACGCACAATGCGCCAAATGTTGCGCAGTATACTGCCCAACGCCACTAAGTGAGCAATATAGTGCACAAAGATTCCACGCAGCGGGCTTCGGTCCTCCAGCACGTCAGTCAGAACGTTCGACGTTTGCGCCATACCGCCGACATGAGCCAGACCGCACTGGCGGAAAAGTCCGGCGTCAGTCGACGAATGCTGGTGGCCATCGAAGCCGGCGAGAAGAACGTCAGCCTGACCACCCTCGACCGCGTGGCCGAAGCGCTGGACGTGGCCTTCAGCGACTTGATCCAGGCTCCCGATGCCCGCGACACAAGCCGCATCAATGAAGTGGCCTGGGCCGGCATCATTCCCGGCAGCAAAGCCGTTTTACTGTCCAAAGCCACCGCGACCCGCGAGGTGGAACAATGGGAGTGGTGCCTGCAACCGGGCGAAATCTATCCGTCGCAGCCCGATGCCGAGGGCTGGAGTGAGCAGATCTACGTGTTCGAAGGTTGCCTGACGCTGATGCTGGGTGACACGGCGCATGACATCGCCGCCGGCGAGTTCTTCATGTTTGCCAGTAACCAGCCTCATGCCTATCGCAATGAGGGGGCGGTGGCCACACGCTTTGTGCGCAACGTGGTGATCTAACTGTTTGCCGATCAACAGTGGATAAACACTTTGCTGTCTTGAGGTTGCAAGCTTTTCTAGAATAAATCGTTAAGAATTTGAAATATAAGGAATATGTATTTAGGCACGACTCCTGCAAAAGCGCTGATGTATTCATTTCGGAGTGCCGCTTGATGGCCCGGGAAATTCGTCTTAACGCTTTTGACATGAACTGTGTTGGCCATCAGTCGCCGGGGTTGTGGGCGCATCCAAGGGATCGCTCGTGGCAGTACAAGGATCTGGAGTACTGGACCGATCTGGCGAAAATCCTCGAGCGCGGCAAGTTTGACGGCTTGTTCATTGCCGACGTACTGGGCATCTACGACGTCTACAACGGCAACGGTGACGCGGCGATTCGCCAAGCGGCGCAGGTGCCGGTCAACGATCCGCTGCAACTGATCCCGCCGATGGCGCTGGTCACCGAGCACTTGGGTTTTGGCCTGACGGCATCGTTGTCATTCGAGCACCCGTATCCGTTCGCCCGACGTCTATCGACCCTCGATCACCTGACCAAGGGGCGCGCGGGCTGGAACATCGTCACATCCTATCTGGAGAGCGGCGCGAAGAACCTCGGCCAGAAAGCCCAGACCGAACACGACGCCCGTTACGACTTTGCCGAAGAGTACCTGGAGGTTTGCTACAAGCTCTGGGAGGGCAGCTGGGAAGAGGGCGCCATCCTGCGAGATCGTGAACGACGGATCTTCAGCGATCCGAGCAAAATTCACGAGATCCGGCACGTCGGCAAACACTTTCAGGTGCCGGGCATTCACCTCTGCGAACCTTCGCCGCAACGCACTCCGGTGCTCTATCAAGCCGGTGCGTCGAGTCGCGGCAAGCAGTTCGCCGCCGAGCATGCTGAATGCGTGTTCGTCGCCGCGCCGTCGAAAGTGCTGCTGAAGAAGACCGTCGCGGACATCCGTCGGCGTGCCGCCGAGGCCGGGCGCGATCCGTCGAAGGTCCTGATTTTCAACCTGCAAACGGTGATCCTCGGCGAGACCGACGCCAAGGCCAAAGCCAAGTTCGAGGAATACAAAACCTGGGTCAGCTATGAAGGCGCGATGGCGTTGATCTCCGGGTGGACGGGCATTGATTTCAGTCAGTTCAAACCCGACGAGCCGCTCAAGCACGTGCACACCAACGCCATTCAATCAGCGGTGGAAGCGTTCTCCACGGCGGATCCGAACAAGGTCTGGACGCCCAACGAGCTGGCGGACTGGGTGGGCATCGGTGGTTTTGGACCATTGTTCGTTGGCAGCCCCGAAACCGTCGCCGATCTGCTTCAGGAGTGGGTCGAGGAGACCGACGTGGACGGCTTCAACCTGGCGTATGCACTGACTCACGAAACCTTCATCGACGCTGTGGAGCTGCTGGTGCCGGAGTTACAGAAGCGTGGGGTGTACAAGACCGAGTACGCGCCGGGGACTTTGCGCGAGAAGTTGTTCGGCGAAGGGCCGCGATTGCCAGACATTCATCCGGGAGCCGGTTATCGAAATCTGGCGGCATTGCGTCAGCAGGAGAGGAAAGAGGCCGTGGCTTGAACCCTGTGGCGAGCTTCCGGTTTGCCGGGCAACACATTAATGTGGCATTCAAATACGCCTCAACGGCCTTCATCCTCGACACTGACCAGTGAGCACGGCATGACTGAACCTCAAAGCGGACTGGCGACGCCCGCCATCCGTCACGCAGACATCCTGATCGTCGGTGGCGGCCTCAGCGGCGCGATGCTGGCGGCGCAGCTGCTGCGTTTGCCGGGCAAACGTTCGGTGCTGGTGATTGAACCTCGTGCCGAACTGGGGCGGGGGGAAGCGTACAGCGCGGTCGAGTTGGGCCATACGCTCAACGGCAACGCGGCGCGCATGAGCGTCGACCCGGACAACGCCGACGACCTGACCCAATGGCTGACCGAGTACATCGCAGCCGGCGGCTGGCCGGAGTCGGATGAGCAGCATGTGCCGGTCAGTGAATTGTTCCCGCCCCGGGGGATTTTCGGCCTGTATGTGCAGCAGCGACTGGCTGAGGCGCAAGCTGTCGGAGCACTGAGCGGTTCAACGGTCGAGCACGTGCGGGCAGAGGTGGTTGATCTGCAAACGCAGGATGATTCGGTGCGGCTGACCTTGAGCGACGGACAATGGCTGCAGGGCACGTTTGCCGTGCTGGCCACGGGCATGTTCCCGGCAGCGCGCACGCCACAGACCGAGTCCAGCGGTTTGAACGCCGCCGCACTTGATCCGTGGGATGTCGCCGCCATGCGGCAACTCGATCCGCAGTCGACGGTGCTGATCATCGGTTCTGGCCTGACCATGGTTGATGCAGTGGTGTCGCTGGAGCAGGCCGGGCATCGGGGGCCGATTGAAGTGTTTTCCCGGCATGGCTTGTTGCCGCACGTGCGTCGACAGCCACCGGCCTGGGTGGACTTTCTCGCCGAGGATCATAGCCTTCGCACGCCGCGACAATTGGTGCGTGAACTGCGTCGGCATTGCCGGGACGCCATTGCGCAAGGCATCGACTGGCAAGCGCCACTGGATACCGTGCGGGCGCATATCGGGCGGTTGTGGAATCAGGCGACGGACGTGCAGCGTCGGCAGTTCGTGCGACATGTTCGACCGTGGTGGGAGAGCCATCACCACCGCTCGCCACCGTTGAGTGCCGAATTGGTGGCGCGGTTGTACGGGGAAGGGCGTTTGCGGATTCAGGCGGCGTCGTTCAAAGGGCTGGAGCCTTCGTTGGGCGGTGAAGTCAGGATCCGCATTCGCCGTCGTGGCGAGGCCGAAACGTGCGTGGTCAGTGGTGCGGCGTTGATCAACTCCAGCGGCATCGAATATGACTGGCGCCGGGTTGCGCGACCGTTGCCACAGCAATTGCTGGCGCGCGGGTTGATTCGGCCTGGGCCGTTGGCGTTGGGGATTGCGGCGGCCGTTGATGGCGCGGTTTTGGATGCCGAGGGGCGGGTCGCCGGTCGACTGTTCGCCCTGGGGCCGCCGTTGCGGGGGATGTGGTGGGAGAGTACGGCTGTTACCGATGTGGCGAGTCAGGCTAAGGCGTTGGCCATTCGCCTGGCGGCTTCGTTTTTGCGGTGAGTCGCTGGTTGGGGGACAGGCTCAGGGCGTGAGGGGGCGGTGCGTCAAGATCAAAAGATCGCAGCCTTCGGCAGCTCCTACAGAGCGCACGCAATACCCTGTAGGAGCTGCCGAAGGCTGCGATCTTTTGATCTTGATGTCGCTTTAGATTTTGATCTGCCGCCCCTTTCCCAGAGGCGGCCAACGCCAAAAAAATCTCATGACTCAGCACCCAGCAATTCCACAGGATAGGAAAACACATACCCTTCGCTACGCACGGTTTTGATGTAAGTCGATTCCCGAGGATCATCCATCAATCGTTGACGCAAGCGGCTCACCAGCAAATCGATGGACCGGTCGAACAAGTCGGCATCGCGCCCCTGGGTCAGGTTGAGCAACTGGTCGCGGCTGAGGACCCGTTGCGGATGATCGAGAAACACCCGCAACAGTCGGTATTCGGCACCGCTAAGAGCGACCATCGTCCCGTCTTCGTCCAGCAAGTGGCGTGCGGTGGTGTCCAGGCGCCAGCGGCCGAAACCGAGCAGCCGGCCGCTTTCAGTGATCAGCAGGTTCGGCGGCAGCATTCGCGTGCGGCGCAGCACGGCGTTGATCCGCGCCAATAGTTCGCGTGCGGCGAACGGTTTTGTCAGGTAATCGTCGGCGCCCATTTCCAGGCCCAGGATTCGGTCGGTTTCGTCGTTGCGTGCGGTGAGCATCAGGATCGGCGTGGCTTTGTGCTTGCCCGAGCGCAATTCGCGGCACAGCACCAGGCCGTCATCGCCGGGCAGCATGATGTCCAGCACGATCAGGTCCACCTGATTCGTTTCCAGAAAGTTGCGCATCTGCCGACCATCGGCAACCACGGTGGTGCGCAGGCCGTTCTTCTTCAAGTAATTGCCGACCAGTTCGCGGATCTCGCGATCGTCATCGACGATCAGGATGTGGTTCACATGGTCCATTGCTCAACCCTCTTGTTACACGCACGTTGCGCATTCCAGGGCGCCACGGTGCACCTGCCCATGGGTTTTGTATCGCACTGTATCCCGTGCCCTGTGTGACACTTTATGCCTTAAAAACAGCGTTTTTACGACACATGCCGGATACCCCGGGTCTATTGAATGGGTTCCATCGAGACGCGTCCACTACGCTCATCGCTACCCGCAGCCGGCTTACAGGAGAGAACACCGTGAAGATGACTGTGTTAAGCAACAAAGCCCCTAAACGCCGCCGTCTGATCGGCCCCTCGGTCTTCGCCTTTGCGCTGATGCAGTTCGGTGCCCTCGGTGCCGTCAATGCGCAAACCAGCAACGCTGCAAGCGTGGCGCCGGCGGCGGTCAATGCTGGCACGGTCAAGACGGATGCGCACACGTCGTTCGGCCCGCTGAAGCATGTCAACGCCGGTGTGCTGAATGTCGCTTACGCGGAGCTTGGCCCGGCCGATGGGCCAGTGGTGATTCTTCTTCATGGCTGGCCCTACGACATCCACAGTTATGTTGATGTGGCTCCCTTGCTGGCGGCGCAGGGTTACCGGGTGCTCATCCCGTATGCGCGTGGCTACGGCGACACACACTTCCTGTCTGCCAAGACCGTTCGTAACGGCCAACCCGCTGCGCTGGCCAGTGATGTCATCGACTTCATGGACGCGCTCAAGATCAAGCGGGCCGTGCTCGGTGGCTACGACTGGGGCGCGCGCTCGGCTGACATCGTCGCGGCGCTCTGGCCGGAGCGGGTGGAGGCGCTTGTCTCGGTAAGTGGCTACCTCATTGGTAACCAGGCCGCGGGCAAGAACCCGTTGCCGCCCAAGGCCGAGTTGCAGTGGTGGTATCAGTTCTACTTTGCGACTGAACGCGGTCAGGCCGGCTACGAAAAAAATCGCCACGATTTCGCCAAGTTGATCTGGGAGCTGGCGTCACCGAAATGGGCGTTTGACGACGCCACGTTCGACCGCAGCGCGGCGGCCCTGGATAACCCCGATCATGTGGCGATCACGATTTTCAACTATCGCTGGCGGTTGGGCATGATTCAGGGCGAACCACAGTATGAAGCGCTGGAGCAGCAGCTGGCCAAGGCTCCACCCATTACTGTGCCGACCATCACGCTTGAAGGCGACGCCAATGGCGCGCCGCATCCGGCGGCCGAGGATTATGCGAAGCGGTTTACCGGCAAATATGAGTACCGGCTGATCAACGGCGGGATCGGCCATAACTTGCCGCAGGAAGACCCGCAGGCCTTTGCCAAGGCAGTGATTGATGCTGATCATTTGTAGGAGCGAGCTTGCTCGCGATGAACGTTAACGATAACGCGTGTTTGCTGCTCAAACGCGTTGCTCTGACGTTTTTCGCGAGCAAGCTCGCTCCTACAGGGGGCTTGTGTGGCTACGCTACTACCTGATAACACGGTACATACGCCGCGCCACCCGGTAACTTCATCCGGTGCTGGGCAACGAATGCCTTGAGCAGCTGATCGAGTGGTTTCATGACCGCCGCATCACCACGGATCTGGTACGGGCCATGCTTTTCGATCAGGCGGATGCCCTTGTCCTTGACGTTTCCGGCGACGATGCCGGAGAACGCCCGTCGCAGGTTGGCGGCCAGTTCGTGGGCTGGCAACTCGCGACTCAGTTTCAGGTTGGCCATGTTTTCGTGGGTCGGGTCGAACGGGCGCTGGAAGCCTTCGTCGATCTTTAGCAGCCAGTTGAAGTGGAACGCATCATTACGCTCGCGGCGGAACTGTTTCACCGCTTTGAGGCCGGCAGTCATCTGCCGCGCGACTTCGGCCGGGTCGTCGATGATGATCACGTAGTGCTGCTTCGCCGCTTCACCGAGGGTGGAGCCGACAAAAGCATCCAGTTGTTCCAGATACGGTGCCGCGTGCCTTGGCCCGGTCAGGATGACCGGGAAGGGCAGGCCGGCGTTGCACGGGTGCATCAGGATGCCGAGCAGGTACAGGAACTCTTCGGCCGTGCCGGCACCGCCCGGGAAAATGATGATGCCGTGGCCGACGCGCACGAAGGCTTCCAGACGTTTTTCGATGTCCGGCAGGATCACCAGCTCGTTGACGATCGGGTTCGGCGCTTCGGCGGCGATAATGCCTGGCTCGGTCAAACCGAGGTAACGGCCACCGTGGATACGCTGTTTGGCGTGGGCGATGGTCGCGCCTTTCATCGGACCTTTCATCACGCCCGGGCCGCAGCCCGTGCAGATGTCCAGGCTGCGCAGGCCCAGTTCATGGCCGACTTTCTTGGTGTATTTGTATTCTTCGGTGTTGATCGAGTGGCCGCCCCAACACACCACGATCTTCGGCTCGACGCCGGGGCGCAGGGTGCGGGCGTTGCGCAGCAGGTGGAACACGTAGTCGCTGATGCCCTGGGAATTGCTCAGGTCGATGCGTTGGCTGTCGAGTTCGTTTTCGGTGTAGACGATGTCGCGCAGGGCGCTGAACAGCATCTCGCGGGTGCTGGCGATCATTTCACCGTCGACGAAGGCGTCGGCGGGGGCGTTCAGCAGTTCGAGGCGTACACCACGGTCCTGCTGGTGAATGCGGATTTCGAAGTCTTTGTAGGCTTCGAGGATGGTCTTGGCGTTATCAACGTGGGCGCCGGTATTGAGGATGGCCAGGGCGCACTGGCGGAAGAGGGTATAGGTGCTGCCGGTTCCGGCTTCGCTCAGTTGTTGTACTTCACGTTGCGAGAGGGTTTCCAGGCTGCCTTTAGGGCTGACAGAAGCGTTGATTACATGTCTTTGGGTCATTCAATGATCCTTAAAACGATGTCATTCAGACAGGCAAATGGCATCCGAATAGTGTGAATCCATAAAGAAGATGGCACGAACTGCGCTGTATCGCCATTTCCCCGTTTGACGATAAAAGCTGAAAAGGAGCCCCAGCATAGCTAAATCCCCCATAGAGGCGATAATGCCGGCCAGTCTTTTTGTCCATGATGTTAAGGAAACCTGCCGCGATGTTTGAAATCCAGCCGATGAACGCCGAAACCTTTCGACAACAGACACGGCGCAGCACGGTGATTATTGCCCTGATTTTCCTGGCGCTGGCGATGCTGCTGTCCACCACGGCGGTGGCTGTGTTCGGTGAGCCCGGCGGCGACAACCTGCGGTTCAACGTCGGCGGGGTGTTTGTCGCGGTATTGCTGATGGTGGCGCTGATGCGCGGCAAATTCTGGACCCAGGAATGGATGGCGCCGGCGGTGTATGGCTGGCGGCTCAAGCGCAGCCTGATGAGCGTCACCAACGTCATGCATCAGGTGACGGCGGCGATAGAGGCGGGTGATCCCACCGCCATGAAGCTGCTGCGCTTCTATCACCTGGGCTTGAGCCAGATGCATGAATTGGACGGCAACTCCAGTGACCACAGTCAGTTGACCCGTGAAATGGATCTACACAAGGCGCGGATGGAAGCGCTGGGCATCGACACTGAACAGACGCAATTGAATCCGGCCTGGCTTGATGCGGTGAAGCAGACACCCCGGTAAAACCTCTGGTGTGGCAGCCGCACCGCAAACCTTGTAGGAGCTGCCGCAGGCTGCGATCTTTTGATTTTGTTTTTTAAGAACAGGATCAAAAGATCGCAGCCTGCGGCAGCTCCTACACGGATCGCGTTATGGCGCTCAAACCCGCAGGCGAAGGGTTTCAAAGAGTTCCCGGTCTTCCTTTTTCGCCGAACGGGCATGGCGCCGAATGACCTGCAACAGGCACTCGGTGAAGCACAACGCCGGATTGCTCAGTGAGCCATTGCGGCGCGTGACGATACTCAGCTGGCGGGGCTCGAACTGTTCGGCCAGCCCCAGGGACACCAACCGGCCGAGAAACGGTGGGGCGATGCTGACGATGGACGGCCCCCAGGTGCACATGTCTGCCCGCTCGACCATCATCTGCAGTATGGCCAGCGAGTGGGCCCGTACGATTCGGTTCTCATCGATCTGCGCGCCATGTTTCCAGAACAGCTCCTGCATCAACCCATCGTGCCCGTCCGGGGCATAGTTCAGGGTCCAGTTCTGCTCCAGCAGTTCATGGATCGACCGAGCGTTTTGCCGTGCATGGCCCTGGCGGACCAGCACTGACGTCTGGTAATCGAGCAAGGTTTCGCAGGCAAACTCCTGGCTTGATTGCCCAGGGTGAAGCTGGCCGATTGCAAAATCCATGCTGCCATCGCGCAACAGTGGCTGGGCGACGGCCATCAGGCTTTCGAACAGCTCCAGGCGGATTTCCGGCATGCGTTCGCGAAACGCCAGGACCACTTCGGGCAGGAAAGTCAGGGCAATCCAGGGTGTGATCCCGACACAGAGCCGCCCTTGAGCCTTGCCGCGCATGTGGTCGAGTTCGGTTTGCGCATGCTCGAGTTGCTTGATCACGAGCCGGGCGTGGGTCAGCAATACTTTTCCGTATTCGGTGAAGTTCAGGCCGCTGGGCGTTCGGGTGAATAGTGGCAGTTGCTGAGCGGTCTCCAGCTCGCGCAACGCTTTGGTCACCGCCGCCTGGGAAATGTCCAGCGAGCGCGCCGCCGCCCGGATGCTGCCGGTTTCGGCACTGGCAATCAGTGCTTGTAATTGATGCAGCTTCATCTGCTTACCCTGGTGACAACTGATGGTTGTCATCATAACCAAACTGCGTCTCCCCAGCCCAGCGCCCATTCCCTAAGATCCAGCTCAGCAACCGCTCAGGACTTATCGAAGGATGACAACAATGAACGCCGCCCCTGTCTTGCCAGGTATTGCAGAGATTCAGGACGAAATGATCGCACTGCGTCACAGCATTCACGCGCACCCCGAGTTGGGTTTTGAAGAGTTCGCCACCAGCGAGCGGGTTGCCGCGTGTTTGACGCAATGGGGCTTTCAGGTCAGCACCGGCGTGGGCAAGACCGGTGTCGTCGCCACCTTGAAAAATGGCCAAGGGCGGTCCATCGGTTTACGTGCCGACATGGACGCGCTGCCGATTCAGGAGACCACGGGGTTGCCCTATGCCAGCCGGATCGACGGTGTCATGCATGCCTGCGGCCACGACGGGCATACGGCGACCCTGCTGGCGGCAGCCAAATACCTGGCGCAGACCCGGTCGTTCAACGGCACGGTGCAGCTGATTTTCCAGCCGGCCGAAGAAGGGCTGGGCGGCGCCCGCAAAATGCTGGAAGACGGCCTGCTCGAACGTTTCCCCTGTGACGCGATTTTCGCCATGCACAACGTGCCGGGTTATCCGGTCGGGCATCTGGGGTTCTACAGCGGCCCGTTCATGGCGTCGGCCGATACGGTGAACATCAAGATAGTCGGCAATGGCGGTCATGGCGCAGTCCCGCATAAGGCCATCGACCCGGTGGTGGTGTGCGCTTCGATCGTGATCGCGCTGCAAAGCATCGTCTCGCGTAACGTCAATCCGCAGGACATGGCGATCATCACCGTGGGTTCGATCCACGCTGGAAGCGCTTCGAACGTCATTCCGTCCAGTGCCGAGATGAGCTTGAGCGTGCGCGCGCTGACCCCCGAGATTCGCCACTTGCTCGAAGTCAGAATTACCGACCTGGTACACGGTCAAGCGGCCAGTTTTGGCGCCAGGGCCGACATCGACTATCAGCATTGTCATCCGGTGTTGATCAACCACCCCGAGCCCACCGCGTTGGCCCGAGAAGTCGCGCGTGAGTGGCTGGGCGAAGGGCGATTGATTGACGACCTGCGGCCCTTCACGGCGAGTGAGGACTTTGCCTTCATCCTGGAAAAATGCCCCGGCAGCTATCTGGTGATCGGCAACGGCGACGGGGACAGTGGGTGCCTGCTGCACAACCCCGGCTATGACTTCAATGATGCTTGCCTGCCTGTCGGGGCGAGCTACTGGGTCAAGTTGGTTGAACGTTTTCTAAGTTGAGACGCCGTATTTTCGAGCGTCATGCCTGGCCTGAGAGGAAAAGAATAATGAACAAGATGATGGCGGCTGTTTCACTGGTGTTGTTGACGGCATCCGGCCTGGCCGGCGCGGCCGACTGGTCTGGCAAAGTCTTGAAGCTGGGGGTCGACCCCACGTACCCACCGCTGGAGTACAAGAATCAGGACGGCACACTGACCGGTTTCGGGGTCGATATCGCCGAGGCACTGTGCGCTGAACTGCATGCCCGTTGCCTCTGGGTGGAAAGTAGCTGGGACGGGATGATCCCGGCGCTGCTGGCGCGCAAGTTCGACGCGGTGGCTTCCTCGATGACCGTCACACCCAAGCGCCTGGAGCAGATTGCGTTTACCGACAAGGTGTCCAATGCGCCGGCACGACTGGTCGTCAAACGTGGCTCCGGCCTGCTGCCGACGCTTGAATCGCTCAAAGGCAAACGCATTGGCGTAGAGCAGGGTTCGACCCAGGAGGCGTTTGCAAAAGCCGTCTGGGGTTCGAACGGCGTGGATGTCCTGTCCTATCAGAATCAGGATCAGGTCTATGCCGACCTGGTGGTGGGACGACTCGATGCCTCGTTGCAGGGCTCGATCCAGGCCAGTTACGGCTTCCTGAACACGGCGCAGGGCAAGGACTATGAGTTTTCCGGTGCGACCCTGGATGACCCGGCTTTTTTCGGCGTCGGGGATGGCATCGGTGTGCGCAAGAGCGACGTCGAACTGCGCGAAGACTTGAACAAAGCCCTGGCGACGATTCTCGCCAACGGCACTTACGAGCGGATCAACAAAAAGTACTTTGATTTCGATGTCTACGGGGCGAAATAACACCGCCTCGACAGACCGGGCAGGGCGGTCGTCCGGGCCGCCCTGTTTCAGCAAACCTCCTTCACCTCAACCTAATAAAAACAAGGAGAGTGAAATGCTTCTGGAAGGCTTTGGCCCGCAGATCCTGCTGGGCACCCTGGCCACAATCAAACTGGCGCTCTGGTCGTTGTCGATCGCTGTCCTGGCGGGGCTGCTAGGCGCCAGTTCCAAGTTGTCCTCCAACCGTTTATTGCGCGCGCTGGCCACCGGTTATACGACGGTGATCCGCAGCATGCCGGACCTGGTGATCATGCTGTTGCTGTTCTTCAGCCTGCAGATGTTGCTCAACCGCATGACCGACGGGTTAGGCATGGCTCAGATCGATATCGACCCGTTTCTGGCCGGTGTCATTACCCTGGCTTTTATTTACGGGGCCTACTTTACCGAGACGTTTCGCGGTGCGTTTCAGGCCGTCCCGGCGGGTCAGATTGAAGCGGCGAGGGCCTACGGCATGTCCCGTGGCAAGACCTTTCGCAAAATCCTGTTTCCGCAAATGCTTCGTCACGCACTGCCGGGCATCGGCAATAACTGGCAGGTGTTGATCAAGTCGACCGCGCTGGTATCGATCATCGGCCTGACCGATGTCATCAAGGCCACGCAGGACGCGGGCAAGGGCTCGATGCAGTTCTTTTATTTCACAGTGGTCGGCGGCCTGATCTACCTCGCGATTACTACCGTTTCCAACGGTGTGTTGATGTGGCTTGAACACCGCTATTCGGTGGGTGTCAGGAAGGCTGCGCTATGACGAACATTCTCAAAGACTACTGGCAGGCTTACCTGTGGAGTGACGGGCCGTACTTTTCCGGGCTGGCGGTGACCTTGTGGTTGCTGATTCTTTCGGTGGTGATCGGCTTCTTGCTGGCGGTGCCGTTGTCGATCGCCCGCGTCAGTCGCAACCCGCTGATCCGCCTGCCGGTCTGGGGTTACACCTACGTGTTTCGCGGTACCCCGTTGTACGTCCAGCTGCTGTTCTTCTACTCCGGCGTGTACAGCTTGCACGTGGTTCGCTCCCAGGATTTTCTCAACGCGTTTTTCCGTGACGGGTTCAATTGCACGGTGCTGGCGTTCGGGCTCAATACCTGTGCCTACATGACCGAGATCTTTGCCGGGTCAATCAGGGCGACCGCCCACGGGGAAATCGAGGCAGCCAACGCCTACGGCATGAGCCGCTTTACCCTCTATCGCCGGATCATTCTGCCGTCGGCGTTACGCCGGGCCCTGCCGTTTTTCAGCAATGAAGTGATTCTGATGCTGCATTCCACCTCGGTGGCGTTCACCGCCACGGTGCCCGATTTGTTGAAGATCGCCCGGGACGTCAACTCGGCGACCTACGCCTCTTTTACCGCGTTCGGGATCGCCGGAGTGCTGTACGCCGCCAGTGCGTTGTTGCTGATCTGGCTGTTTCGTCGCGGCGAACTGCATTGGCTTGCCTACCTCAAACCCCGCACGCACTGACCCCTACTGGACCTGCTCGAATGTATAAATTGATCGTTGAAGATGTGCATAAAAACTACGGCAGCCATGAAGTATTGAAGGGGGTCTCGCTCGCGGCCAAAGCGGGTGATGTGATCAGCGTCATCGGTTCGTCGGGGTCCGGGAAGAGTACGTTTTTGCGTTGCATCAACCACCTCGAACAACCATCGGCCGGGCGCATTATCGTCAACGCCGAGGAACTGCTCACCCGCAAAAATTCACGGGGGGACTTGTGTGCGGTCGATCCCCGGCAGCTACAGGCCATGCGTAGCAAGCTGTCGATGGTGTTTCAGCACTTCAATTTGTGGAGCCACATGACCGTGCTGGAAAATCTCATCGAGTGTCCGATGAGCGTGCTGGGGATCGGTCGGGCGCAAGCCATTGAGCGGGCGCGTCATTACCTGGCCAAAGTGGGGTTGCCGGCCAAGGTCGAGGCGCAGTATCCGGTCCATCTCTCGGGTGGCCAGCAGCAACGCGTCGCTATTGCCCGCGCGCTGGCCATGGAGCCTCAGGTCATGCTGTTCGACGAACCGACCTCCGCACTGGACCCCGAACTGGTGGGTGAGGTGCTTAAAGTCATGCAGCAGCTTGCAGAAGAGGGCCGCACGATGGTGGTGGTCACCCATGAAATGGCATTTGCCAGACAGGTGTCGAACCACGTCATGTTTTTGCATCAGGGCCGGGTGGAAGAACAGGGCGTACCGGGCATTGTGCTGGAGCAGCCTCGTAGCGAGCGGTTGAAGCAGTTCCTGGCGGGGAGCCTCAAGTAACGGAAAACACCCGCACGCTGGCGAGGCGGTCGTGCGCCAATTTCTCGGGTAAACTCCCCCGGTCGGGTGCTTGTTGATGCATAGTCGCCTGACACCAGGCGGCTCATCCCGTCATGGTCATAAAAAGGGCGAACGAAGATTCGCCATGTGATCGGGATCCAGGGAGCGCCATGGGCCATCCATCCATTAAAGATCGTATTGAACAATCCCGGTCTGCCTTGCCATTGATGGCCGAGCAGACCGGTGCAACGCTCAAGGTTCGCTCGGTGGTGTTCCTGCTCGTAGCGGTGTGCCTGTCCATGACGGCCATCGTGATTTGGGAAGCCTGGAATTCGCGCCAGTACCATCTGCATGAAAAAGAAGTGGCGATGTCCAACCTGGCGCAGACCCTGGCCTCGCAAGCGCAAGCGTCGATCAAACAAGCCGATACGCTCCTGTTTACCTTGGTGGACCGCGTCGAAAACGACGGCACGGGACCGGCGCAGCTGCCCCGACTGCAACGCCTGCTCAGCGCCCAACGCAGTGAGCTGGCACAGCTCCATGGTTTGTTCGTGTATGACGAAGACGGGCGCTGGGTCGCCAACTCCAATGGCGCAGAACTGCCCAGCGCGAATAATTCCGACCGTGAATATTTTATCTTCCATCGCGATCATCCCGACCGTGGGCCCCACATCGGTCCGTCGATAAAGAGCCGATCGAGCGGTGAATGGATCATGACGGTGTCGCGCCGCATCAATCATCCCGATGGCCGCTTTGCCGGCGTGGCATTGGCAACGCTCTATCTCAGCCATTACCTCGAGCTCTACGACAGCATCGACATGGGCAGTAACGGCGTGATCAGCCTGTTCGCCGACGACGCGACCATCGTGGTGCGCCGGCCGTTCAAAGAGGCTGAAGTCGGCGCCAGCGTGGCGAACGGTCCACTCTTCACGCAGTTGTTGCCCAAGGGCGACGCCGGGACGGCAACGGTCAAATCGGTGCTCGATGGCGTGGTGCGAGTGGTGGGGTTTCGACGGGTCGAGGGGTATCCGTTGATTATCTACGCCGCGCTCAACAAGGACGAAGTCCTGGCCAGCTGGCGCAAGGAATCCATGCTGAGCGCGGGCATCGTGGCGTTGTTGCTGGGGGTTCTGGGCATTTTCGGTTATCGCCTCATTCGCCTGATGAAGCAGCAGAATCATGTTCAGAGCGTATTGCTGGAGGCTCAGGAAAAGCTCATCGAGGTCAATCGCAGCCTTGAGTTGCTGGCCCTGGAAGACGCGCTCACGGGGCTTTCCAATCGGCGCCAGTTCGACTTGTTCATCCAGGCGGAAGTGGGCCGTGCCAAGCGCAGCCTGACCAGCCTCGCCCTGCTGATGATTGATGTCGACCATTTCAAACGGTTCAACGATCACTATGGCCATTTGGCCGGCGATGAGTGCCTGCGCAACATCAGCGCGATCATTACCGACAACATCAAGCGGCCCGGTGATCTGGCCGCCCGCTATGGCGGTGAAGAGTTTGCGGTGGTGCTGCCCGGGACTGATTATGTGGGGGCGTTTCTGGTGGCGGAAAAAATTCGTCGCGCGGTTCAGCAAGCCGGCATCCAGCACAGTGAGGGTGCCGAGGGCTTGGTAACGGTCAGCCTGGGTGTCGCTGCTTACGATCCGGCGTCACAAGCCCAGCCCAACGACCTGGTCGGCGCCGCTGACAAGGCACTGTACGTGGCCAAGGCCAGCGGGCGGAACATGAGCGTTATTGCCAACTGAACTCAGACAAACCGGTCGCTACCCTGAACCAGCTGGGTGGACAGGTAGGATTGCTTGAGTTTTTCCAGCCACCAGCCCAGGGCGCGACCGTCATGATCGCCCCGCCAGCCGGCATAGAGAATGTTCGGCTCGCGCGGGTCGGCCATCTGTTTTTCAATCAGCGTGCCGTTCTTCAGCAGCGAGCCGACCCGGTTTTTCGGTAACCAGCCCACGCCCAGAGCGTCGCATTGGGCGAGGATTTTCGCGCGCATGGTTGGCACGGCCAGCACCGGTTGCCCGCCGGAGACGCCATAGGTGCTGCCCTCGGTGCCCCGGGACGAATCCGCCACGACAATCGCCCGGTGCTGCGCCACCATGGCGCGTGAAATCGGTTCTTTGGCCTTGGCCAGCGGATGCTTCGGTGAGACCGCGAACACCCATTCCAATTCACCCAGTTGCATCCAGCGCAAGGTGGGAATGGCCGGTGGTTCGTTGGTCGCGCCGATGATCAGGTCCGCGCGGCCTTCACGCAGGGCTTCCCACACGCCTTTGAGTACCTCCTGGGTGATGCGCAGCGGCACGCCGGATTCCAGCGCGTCGAACTCATGAATCACCGGGATCAGGGTTTCGAATTCCAGTAATTCGTCGGTGACGATCCACAGCCGGCTCTCCCAGCCGTTGGCCACTTGTTGTACCCGTTGGGTCAGGCGTGAGACGTCCTGCATCAGCCGTGCGGCCTCGTTCACCAGCAACTCGCCCGCCGGGGTGAGCTGCAAGCGATAGCGACGCCGGTCAAACAGCAAGGCATCGAAGCGCTCTTCGAGTTGTCGCGCGGCGTAGGAAATGGTCGAGGGCGCCTTGCCAAGGTGGGCCGCCGCCCGCGACAGGCTGCCGGTTTCGCGGATGGCTTCCAGCAACGCCAGGTCTTCAATCGACAACATGTGCTAAATCCTCGAAAGATCAAAAGATCGCAGCCTTCGGCAGCTCCTACAGGGGAATGCGTGCTCTCTGTAGGAGCTGCCGCAGGCTGCGATCTTTTAGCCGGCCCACCTGATCAACCACACATAGACCGCCACGTTGATCGCCAGTACCACGCTGCCCAACCCTAGCTGAATCGCGGGTGTCAGCCCGGCCGGATAAATGATTGGCCACACGTAATGTTCGATGAAACCGTCGCCATAGCCGGTTTGCCCGGCAGCATGGCGCATCAGGTTTTCCCAGTGGGTAAGCGGACAGGTCAGCTGGAAGACCTCCACGATCACGCCCCACGCGACGGCGGGCAGGTGCCACCCAATCACGTGGCGCCATTTGAGTGCCAGCAGCCCGCCGAACAGCACGAACAGAATGAACAGCAGATGAAACAGCACCAACCCATCGGCGGCGATCCGGTAAAGCATGTCCACTCCCTGACGAACCAGGCGAATCGCTTTATGGTACTCGGGTGGGGTGTGCTGGCTCTACCGATTAAAGGCGCTTAGGGGAACTCGGCAAATTCGGCGCGCATCCGGCCGTTGTGCTTGGCCTTGTAGAGCAACTTGTCGACCTGTCCGACGAACTCCAGCGCCGTTGTCTCTGGCGAAGCCTTGATAGTGCCGACGCCGAGACTGAGGCTCAGCAGTGTCGACACCGCCGAGAATTCGTGGGGGATTTGTTGTTGGCGGATCAGGTTCAGGCATTTGCGTGCTACCAGCCTGGCGGATTCGGCATCGGTTTCCGGCAGGAGCCAGACAAACTCTTCACCGCCGATCCGGGCGATGAAGTCCCGCGGTCGATTGGCCGCCAGCGACAGGGTCTGGGCGACACGACGCAAACATTCGTCACCCTTGAGGTGCCCGTAATGGTCGTTGAACTGTTTGAAGTAATCGATATCCAGAATGATCAGCGACATAACTGAACCACTGCGCTGGGCGTTGCTCCATTCGCGCTCCAGCACGGTGTCGAACATGCGCCGGTTGGCGATGCCCGTCAGGCCATCCTGGAAGGAATATTCCTCGAGTTGTTTCTGCAGGCGATTGAGGTGCTCTTCGGTTTTCTTGCGCTCGCTGATGTCGAACATGAAGCCCACCAGCGCGTCCACTTCTCCGTGCTTGCGCACCACGTGCACCACGTCGCGTATCCACACGTAGTCGCCGTTGTGGGTCAGTGCGCGATAGTCCGCTTCATGGTCCACCCCGGCACGGGATTGCGACACGCAGAATTCCACCACGTAATCCCGATCATCCGGGTGCATGCGCTCAACCCAGTCGTTGACCGATGCCCAACTGTCCTGTTTCCAGCCCAGTAAAGCCTCTATCTGCGGGCCAATGTAGCTGAACGTCATGGTTTTCCAGTCGATTCGCCAGGGAATCGCTTTCGTCGATTCAAGCAGGGTTTTGTAGACATCGGTATCGACTGAACTCATGGCGGGCCTGACCTCAATGAAAAATGCAGCGCCATCATGTTGCTACTATCGGGGCGAATCAAGCGTGCAGCCGATGAATGGACGAAGTTCGCGGACCTCGTTTGCAGCACAAGTGCGTGGCCCAAGTGCGCAAGATTGTTCAAGCCATCGGCCGCGACTGCTGGCACAGTCTGAGGTCTTTCCCTGGTAGTAGAGCGTTATGTCCAACTCACTCATGCCGCGCAGTGCCTTTCTTCGCGGCGCCGTGGCGATCATGCCGTTGTCCCTGGCGACTGCGCCCTGGGGGTTGCTGGCCGGTTCCATGGCGATCGAAGCCAATCTCACGCCCCTGCAAGGCCAGGGCCTGTCGAGCATCGTGTTTGCCGGGGCCGCCCAATTGGTGGCGATCGGCATGCTCAAGGGCGGTGCCGGGATCTTTTCGATTCTGCTGACGACTGTGTTGCTGACCTCCCAGCATTTGCTTTATGGGATGAGCCTGCGTTCGGTAATTTCACCGTTGCCGGGGCGCTGGCGGATGGGGCTGGGTTTTCTGCTCACTGATGAGCTGTTTGCCCTGACCAGCCAGCATGACAAGCAACAGTTCAATCGTTGGTACGCGCTGGGTGTCGGCCTGACGTTCTACATCGCCTGGAACCTCTTCACCCTGGCCGGCATCGTGCTGGGCAGCAGCATTCCGGGGCTGGAACACCTGGGATTGGACTTCTCCATCGCCGCGACCTTCATCGCCCTGATCACCCCGGTGGTGCGCAACGTGCCGACCGTGGTGTGCGTGGCGGTGTCGCTGTTCTGCTCGGTGCTGTTCAGCTACTGGCAATGGGGCTCGGCGCTGGTGCTGTCGGGGTTGGCGGGGATGACGGCTGGCTTTGTCTGCAATAAATTCTATGGGGCGCGCACATGATGGTCTGGGCGGTGATTATCGGAATGGGGGTATTGGTTTTCCTCAACCGTTACGTGTTTCTCGAGCCGCGGTTGCCGGTACGCCTGAGCAGCAATGCCCGACAGTTTCTGGGTTTTGCAGTACCGGGCATGCTGACGGCGATTTGCGGGCCGATTGTGTTCATGCCTGGCAAGCAACTGAATCTGCATTGGGACAACCCGTACCTCATCAGTTCGCTGGTGGCGGTGGGGTTGGTGCTTTATACCCGCAACACCTTGCTCAGCATGTTGTTGAGCATGGGGTTTTTCTTTTTGCTGCGTTGGTGGCTTTGAACCGGGTGCTTGAAAGTGTTCTACGCTTAATACGGATGACTGATCCCTTCGGGAAGAGAGGTGGACATGGCTACTGAGCAAAAGCATCCAGAGCCGGAAGAAGACATGGATGAACCTACGGAAGAAGAGATCGAGGAGCAGAAGCGTTCGATACCGGACTGGAAACATCCGGACGATGGTAAAGAGTTGTCGGAACGCGATGTGGAGATTCCTTTGAAGCCCTGATTGGGTGCGTCAAGATCAAAAGATCGCAGCCTTCGGCAGCTCCTACAGATTGGATGCATTCCCCTGTAGGAGCTGCCGAAGGCTGCGATCTTTTGATCTTGATGTTGCTTTAGATTTTGATCTGCCTGCCGCGACCGCGCCGATCTTCGACAACTCGTTCCAGCTGTCTTTTACCCAGTCACCCATGATCCCGGGCAGCGCCGGAACCAAACTCTGTGTACCCTGATCCAACCTCGGCCCGTAGCGACTTGCGGGCTGGCGAAGGATGAACGGGCAAAGGATTTTTGCCGTTTGAAGTGGTGACCTAAACGGTCTGGCCCAAGGCAAAACATGAAACAGTTGTTCAAGGTTCTCTCGGCGTTCGCCATGGCAGCCAGTCTGCTGGGTTGCATCGCGGCCCCGATCGAAATGACACCGCAGACCGAACAGCGTCTGCGCATACAACCCCCGATCCGCTTTCTGTTGACCTTCGATGACGGTCCCAGTGCATCGAGTTTCTGGAACCCGACCGAAACCGTGCTCGATAGCCTGGCGCGTAATCCGCTGCAACCGGATATCAAAGCCGTGTTCTTCGTGCAGACCCGTGCATCGCGAGCCGGCGGCAGTGAGATTGGACGCGCGGTCATGCAGCACGAGCGGGACGCCGGGCACATTCTGGGCTTCCATACCGCCACGCCTTCGCACACCAACCATCGCTCTCTCGACCCACAGGAACTTGAACAAGCCCTCACTAATGGCTGCGCCGACATCGCCGCGATCACCGGAGCACCACCGACGCTGCTACGCCCGCCATTCTGGAGTTACGACAAGCGGACCTTCGCCGCGTATCAGCAACATGGCTTGCATGTGTTGTTGACCGACTTGAGCGCCAATGACGGCAAGATCTGGGGCTTTAACGCCAGCCCCCGGCGGCGGGCTCACTTCCTGCGCTCAATGTCCGAAGTGCGCGAGCGCATCGCGCTGGGAGAGCTGCCGGTGGTGGACGGGGTGATTCCGGTGGTGGTGACCTTTCACGACCTCAATCGCTATACCGCCCGGCACACCCGCGAGTACCTGCAAATCCTGCTCGACAGTGCGCAGGCAACAGGCGTGAAAACCGCGGAACAACCGTTTTACGACGACACCGCTGCGCTGCAACGGGCGGCGATGGCGCGTACGGTGCGCGACAGTTCGCAGCCGGTTAAATTGCCGGGGATCTGGAATTGGATCTGGAAAGGCAATTCCGAGTGAAAAGCTGTTCGAAGTGAGAGGCAGCTAACAGTTTTTCTGGCGCAAGAACGGCAAAGTGCATCTATCCTCAGTGGATCCAATCCGATCAACTGCAGACAGAGGCGCCGGCCATGGTTCCCATCTCAGTCCTTTGCAACATCGTCGAGTCCGGTTTCATGCCGCTGTCCTGCGAATGCACGGAGAGCGGCGGGTTGCTGCAAATCACGGTTTATGAACCCAGCAGCAAGCGAGTCGAGCTGTTGATTCGCGGTGTCTCGACCGAACATCTGACCAGCGTGCGCGCCATCTCCGACTTCATTGGTGAGTTGCGCACCGAGATGAGCGCCGGACGCCGGGCGTTTGCTGGTTGATGCACCAGGTTGTCAGAGACGATCACTGAACTGTGGCGAGGGAGCAAGCGCCCTCGCCACAGGGCTCCCGCGGTTGCAACTCCTCGATCACCTTCAAACAATGATTCAACCCTGGCGATACATCACCCACGCGCCGACTGAGAATGATCGGCGAGGTTGCGTTGTCTTCCAGCAGCGGCGTGAAGCCGATGTCGTCGCGGTGCAGCAATTGCACCGAGGCGGGCACCAAAGTGACACCAATGCCGGCCCCCACCAGACCGATGGCTGTTTGCAGTTCGTTGGTCCATTGCGCCACATGGATGCTCACGCCATAGGATTCAAATAACGCGATCACATGGTCGGCATAGCTGGGGCGCGGGTTGCCGGGGTACAGCACGAAGGGTTCCTTTGCCAGGTCACGCAGGCTGATCGGGCCGGCAAGCAAGGGGTGGCCGGCGGGCAGGGCGGCGACCAGCCGATCTTCGGTCAGGACGGTCTGGATGATCGCCGGATCTTCGATGCGGATGCGGCCGAAGCCAATGTCGATGCGTCCGGCCTTCAGCGCCTGCACCTGTTGCAGGGTGGTCATTTCCGAAAGTCCCAGCTCCAGCTCCAGCGGCTCACCGCTGCGCAAGCGGCGAATCAGTTCCGGCAGCACGCCGTAAAGCGTCGACGGTGCAAAACCGATGCCCAGCCATGTCTTTTCGCCCAGGCCGATCCGTCGCGTGTTGTCGCACACCTTGCCCAGCTGTTCGAGCAGGGCGGTGGAGTGCTCATGGAAAAACCGCCCGGCGTCGGTCAACTTTAACGGCCGCCCACGCTCCAGCAGCAGCACGCCCAGTTCGTCTTCCAGCTGCTGGATCTGCCGGCTCAAGGGCGGTTGGGCGATGTGCAGCAGTTCGGCGGCGCGGGTGAAGTTGAGGGTTTGAGCCAGCACCTGAAAATACCGCAGGTGACGCAATTCCATGGGGCCTCCAAACGTCAATTGGTTGCATACCTTTAAGGTATCAAGCCAGACCAATTCTATATTGGCTTCGGCAAAAAAGCCGTACCAGAATCGGTGCCAGAACTTTAAGAACCTGATGGGTATCGACATGCTTGCAACAGCCATTGAATCGATCGAGACGATCATCGTCGATCTGCCTACCATCCGCCCGCACAAGCTGGCGATGCACACCATGCAGAACCAGACGCTGGTCATCATTCGCGTGCGCTGCGCCGATGGCATCGAAGGGATCGGTGAGTCCACCACGATTGGTGGTCTGGCCTATGGCAACGAAAGCCCGGACAGCATCAAGACCAACATCGATAAACACTTCGCGCCGCTGTTGATCGGTGAGGACAGCGGCAATGTGAATGCCGCGATGTTGCGCCTGGAGCGCAGCATTCGCGGCAATACATTTGCCAAATCAGGTATTGAAACCGCATTGCTCGACGCCCAGGGCAAACGCCTTGGCCTGCCGGTCAGCGAACTGCTGGGCGGCCGTGTTCGCGATGCGCTGCCGGTGGCGTGGACCCTGGCCAGTGGCGACACCGCCAAGGACATTGCCGAAGCGGAAAAAATGCTCGACCTGCGCCGCCACCGGATCTTCAAGCTGAAAATCGGTGCCGGCGAAGTCAACCGCGACCTGGCCCACGTCATTGCAATCAAGAAAGCCCTGGGCGATCGCGCCAGCGTGCGGGTCGATGTCAATCAGGCCTGGGACGAAGCGGTCGCGTTGCGCGCCTGCCGGATCCTCGGCAGCAACGGCATCGATCTGATCGAACAACCGATCTCGCGCAATAACCGCTCGGGCATGGTGCGCCTGAATGCCATGAGCCCGGCGCCGATCATGGCCGACGAATCCATCGAATGTGTGGAAGATGCGTTCAATCTGGCCCGCGAAGGCGCGGCGTCGGTATTCGCCCTGAAGATCGCCAAGAATGGCGGCCCGCGAGCAGTGCTGCGAACCGCCGCCATTGCCGAAGCGGCCGGTATCGGCCTGTATGGCGGCACCATGCTGGAAGGCGGTATCGGCACACTGGCCTCGGCCCATGCCTTTGTCACCCTGAATAAACTGGCCTGGGACACCGAGTTGTTCGGCCCGTTGTTGCTGACCGAAGACATCCTCAGCGAGCCGCTGGTCTATCGCGATTTCGAGCTGCACGTTCCCAAGGCACCGGGCCTGGGCCTGAGCGTGGACGAAGAGCGTCTGGCGTTTTTCCGTCGTGACAAGACATCCACTGCCATTCATCAAGCCTGAGGAGAGCATTATGCTGTTCCACGTAAAAATGACCGTGAACCTGCCGGTCGACATGAATCCAGAAGCGGCCGCCAAGCTGAAGGCTGACGAGAAAGCGCTGGCCCAGCGCCTGCAAGAGCAGGGCAAGTGGCGTCACCTGTGGCGCATCGCCGGGCTCTATGCCAATTACAGCGTGTTCGATGTCGACAGCGTTCAAGAGCTGCACGACCTGCTGATGCAATTGCCGCTGTACCCCTACATGGCGATCGAAGTCACCGCGATGTGCCGGCATCCTTCTTCCATCCGCGAGGATGACCGCTGAACCCAGCCAGTTCAGTTCGCCACGCTAATAATTACAAGATGAGGAACCACCATGAACGTCAAGATTTCCCACACTGCCAGTGCCCAGAAATTTCTCGAAGAGGCCAGCGGCCTGCACAACGACGCCGGCAACCCACGCACCAAAGCCTTGATCTACCGCATTCTGCGTGACTCGGTGAATATCATCGAAGACCTGGCCGTGACGCCGGAAGAGTTCTGGAAAGCAGTCAACTACCTCAACGTACTGGGCGCGCGCCAGGAAGCTGGTTTGCTGGTGGCCGGGATCGGTCTGGAGCATTACCTCGACCTGCTGATGGACGCCGAAGACGAGCAGGCCGGCAAGTCCGGTGGCACACCGCGGACCATCGAAGGGCCGCTGTACGTGGCGGGCGCACCGCTGTCGAACTTCGAAGCGCGCCTCGATGACGGCGTCGATCCGGGCGTGGTGCTGTTCATGCAGGGCCAGGTCAAGAACACCGCCGGCGAACCGTTGGCCGGCGCCGTGGTGGATGTCTGGCACGCCAACACCGGGGGCACCTATTCTTACTTCGATACCACTCAATCGGAGTTCAACCTGCGTCGCCGCATCGTCACTGATGCCGACGGCCGTTACCGTTTCCGCAGCATCGTGCCGTCGGGCTATGGTTGCCCGCCGGATGGTCCGACCCAACAACTGCTCGATCAACTGGGCCGTCATGGTCAGCGACCAGCGCACGTGCACTTCTTCATTTCCGCGCCGGACCATCGCCACCTGACCACCCAGATCAACCTCGATGGCGACCAGTACCTGCACGACGATTTCGCCTACGCCACCCGTGATGAGCTGATTGCCAAAATCACCTTCAGCGATGATCAGGAACGCGCAGCGGCCCACGGCGTCAGCGGCCGTTTTGCCGAAATCGAATTCGACTTCACCTTGCAGTCGTCTGCGCAACCTGATGAACAACAGCGCCATGAGCGGGTTCGCGCACTCGAGGACTGATCCCCCTCCACAATAAACCGCACTCTCCTGTAGGAGCTGTCGAGTGCAACGAGGCTGCGATCTTTCTAAAGCCAGATCAAAAGATCGCAGCCTTCGGCAGCTCCTACAGATTCCATGTGGGAGCTGTAGGAGTTGTAGGAGCTGTCGAGTGCAACGAGGCTGCGATCTTTCTAAAGCCAGATCAAAAGATCGCAGCCTTCGGCAGCTCCTACAGATTCCATGTGGGAGCTGTAGGAGTTGTAGGAGCTGTCGAGTGCAACGAGGCTGCGATCTTTCTAAAGCCAGATCAAAAGATCGCAGCCTGCGGCAGCTCCTACAGATTCCATGTGGGAGCGGGCTTGCTCGCGAAGAGGCCAGAATGCTCCACAGGTCAGTCCACTGACACACCGCTGCAAGTACTGTCTTAGAATGGCCCGATGTAATCGCTAACTACAATGAGAGTGACCCGATGATGCACACGCAACTGTTGAGTCAGCGCAGTAGGGTGTTCGACCACGCCGACCCCTATGCGGTGTCGGGGTACGTCAATCAGCACGTCGGGAACCATTGCATTCTGATGCCCAGGACCGGTCGGCCGCTGGCCAGCCTTGATCACCGCAAGTTCGCCAGTCTTGACCTTTGCCGCATCAGTTACGGCGCCAGCGTGCGAGTGACCTCAGGCGCGCTGGAGAGCATTTATCACCTGCAGGTGTTGCTGCGCGGCAACTGCCTGTGGCGTGGCCGCGGTGAGGAACATTACTTCGCGCCGGGCGAGCTGCTGCTGATCAACCCCGACGATCCCGTGGACCTGACCTACTCCGACGATTGCGAAAAATTCATCCTCAAAGTCCCGACTCGCCTATTGGAGTCGGTGTGCGACGAGCAGCGTTGGCGGTATCCGGGGCAGGGCGTGCGGTTCCTGGAGAACCGTTATCAACTTGGTGAGCTGGAGGGCTTCGTCAATTTGCTGGCGATGATTTGCCAGGAAGCCGAGGCCACCGAGCAGATCCCCAGGGTTCAGGAGCATTACTCGCAGATCATCGTCAGCAAGATGCTCAGCCTGATGAAGACCAATGTCAGCCGGGTCTGCCTCGGTTCACCGGCGGCCACGTTCGAGTTGATCGCCGATTACATCGCACGCAATCTCAAGCAGGACATCGACAGCGAAGAATTGGCGCGTCAGGCGCGGATGAGCCTGCGCTCGCTGTACGGATTGTTCGAGCGCAACGCCGGCGCCACACCGAAAGACTACATCCGGCAGAAGCGTCTGGAGCGCATTAACGCCTGCCTGAGCGACCCGACCTGCAATGTGCGCAATGTCACAGAGGTGGCGATGGATTACGGCTTCCTGCATTTGGGAAGGTTCTCCGACAGCTACCGCAAACAGTTCGGCGAATTACCCTCCGACACCCTCAAGCGCCGGCACTGACACAGCGGATGCACCTCATCCCTGTAGGAGCGAGCTCGCTCGCGATGGACTTGAAAGCGCCGCGTTGATTCAGAATGCACGCGTTATCGTTCACGTCCATCGCGAGCAAGCTCGCTCCTACATGGGTTTGGGTGTTCTGCACAAAACGGATACAGGTCTGCACCCATCGGATAGTCCGCTCCATCCCCCCGTCCTAGCATGGCCTTGCCTGATAAAAACAATGGAGGCGGCGGCCATGTCCCTGCGACCCGAATACCTTCACTCCCTGCTTGAAGACAATCCAGAGCAGGGCATCTATCGCTGCAAACGCGAGATGTTCACCGACCCACGGTTGTTCGATCTGGAGATGGAACACATCTTCGAAGGCAACTGGCTGTACCTGGCCCACGAAAGCCAGATCCCCAATATCAATGATTTCTACACCACCACCATGGGGCGCCAGTCGGTCTTCATCGCGCGCAACAAGGACGGTGTGCTCAATGCGTTTATCAACGCCTGCAGTCACCGTGGCGCGACGCTGTGCCGGCACAAATCCGGCAACAAGAGCTCCTACACTTGCCCATTCCACGGCTGGACCTTCAACAACTCCGGCAAGCTGCTCAAGGTCAAGGACCCGGCAGCGGCCGGCTACCCGGCGAGCTTCAACTGCGAAGGCTCCCATGACCTGACCAAAGTCGCGCGCTTCGAGTCCTATCGCGGCTTCCTGTTCGGCAGCCTCAAGGCTGACGTAGTGCCGCTGGTGGAACACCTGGGCGAGTCGGCGAAGATCATCGACATGATCGTCGACCAGTCCGCCGATGGCCTGGAAGTGCTGCGCGGTTCCTCCAGCTACATCTACGAGGGTAACTGGAAACTCACCGCCGAAAACGGCGCAGACGGCTACCACGTCAGCTCGGTGCACTGGAACTACGCCGCCACCCAGAACCAGCGTAAACAACGCGAGGCCGGCGACACCAACCCGACCATGAGCGCCGGCAGCTGGGCCAAGCAGGGCGGTGGTTTTTACTCGTTCGACAAGGGCCACATGTTGCTGTGGACCCGTTGGGCCAACCCCGAGGACCGTCCGCTGTACGAACGTCGCGATGAATTGGCCCAGGACTTCGGCCAGGCTCGCGCCGACTGGATGATCGAGAACTCGCGCAACCTGTGCCTGTACCCGAACGTATACCTGATGGATCAGTTCAGCTCGCAGATTCGCATTGCGCGGCCGATCTCGGTCAACCGCACCGAAATCACCATTTATTGCATCGCCCCCAAAGGCGAAAGCGACACCGCACGGTCGAGCCGGATTCGTCAGTACGAGGACTTCTTCAACGTCAGTGGCATGGCCACCCCGGACGATCTGGAAGAGTTTCGCTCCTGCCAGACCAGCTATCAGGGCAGTGTCACGACGTGGAACGACATGTCCCGTGGTGCCGAACACTGGATCGAAGGCGCCGATGACGCGGCCAAGGAAATCGACCTGCATCCGCTGCTCAGCGGTGTACGCACCGAAGACGAAGGCCTGTTTGTGCTGCAACACAAGTATTGGCAGCAGACGATGCTCAAGGCGCTGGCCGCTGAACAGTCCGAATTGATTGCAGTGGAGGCCGTGCAATGACCATCACCTACGACAGCGTGCGCGATTTCCTCTACCGCGAAGCGCGCTACCTCGATGACCGGCAATGGGACGACTGGCTGGAGTTGTACGCCCCGGACGCGACGTTCTGGATGCCCTCCTGGGACGACAACGACGAACTGACCGAAGACCCGCAGCGCGAAATCTCGCTGATCTGGTACGGCAACCGCACCGGTCTTGAGGACCGCATCTTCCGCATCAAGACCGAACGCTCCAGCGCGAGCATTCCAGACACCCGCACCTCCCACAACATCAGCAACATCGAGCTAATTGAACAGGCCGACGGGCTGTGCAAGGTGCGCTTCAACTGGCACACCTTGAGTTTTCGCTACAAGACCGTCGACAGCTATTTCGGCAGCAGTTTCTACACCCTCGATGTGCGCGGCGAAAACCCGCTGATCAAGGCCAAGAAAGTGATCCTGAAGAACGACTATGTTCGTCAGGTTATCGATGTTTACCACCTCTGAGGCGGCCGTCATGACTCATTCCATTGCGTTCAATTTCGAAGACGGCGTCACCCGTTTCATCGACGCCAACGTGGGCGAAACCGTGGCCGATGCCGCCTATCGCCAGGGCATCAATATTCCGCTGGATTGCCGCGACGGTGCTTGCGGCACGTGCAAGTGCTTCGCCGAGGCCGGTCGTTACGATCTGGGCGAGGAGTACATCGAAGACGCTCTGACGGCCGACGAGGCCGAGCAAGGTTTTGTCCTGACCTGCCAGATGCGCGCCCAGAGCGATTGCGTGGTGCGGGTGCCGGCCTCTTCCCAGGTCTGTCGCACGCAACAGGCCAGCTATGACGCGACCATCAGTGCCGTGCGCCAGTTGTCCGACAGCACCATCGCGCTGTCAATCAAGGGTGAGGCGCTGAGCAAACTGGCGTTCCTGCCGGGGCAATACGTGAACCTGGGGATTCCCGGCAGCGAACAGACGCGCGCTTACTCGTTCAGTTCGTTGCAGCGTGATGGCGAGGTCAGCTTCCTGATTCGTAACGTGCCCGGTGGCTTGATGAGCAGTTTCCTCACCGGAATGGCCAAGGCCGGCGACAGCATGAGCCTGGCCGGGCCATTGGGCAGCTTCTATCTGCGCGACATTCGGCGACCGTTGTTGCTGCTGGCCGGTGGTACAGGGCTGGCGCCGTTTACCGCGATGCTGGAAAAAATCGCCGAACACGGCAGTGAGCACCCACTGCATTTGATCTACGGCGTGACTCACGATTTCGACCTGGTGGAGCTCGACCGACTGGAAGCGCTCGCCGCACGAATTCCGAACTTCAGCTTCAGTGCCTGCGTGGCCAGCCCCGACAGTCAGCACCCGCTCAAGGGCTACGTGACCCAGCACATCGAGCCAAAGCATTTGAACGATGGCGACGTCGACGTCTACCTGTGCGGCCCGCCGCCGATGGTCGAGGCGGTCAGCCAGTTCATTCGCGAACAAGGCATTGCACCGGCGAATTTCTACTACGAAAAGTTTGCCGCCAGCGCGGCCTAAACATCTTTTGCGTCGCTGCACGTTCCCTGTAGGAGCTGCCGCAGGCTGCGATCTTTTGATTTTTCTTTTCAACAACCAGGATCAAAAGATCGCAGCCTGCGGCAGCTCCTACAGGAGGGCGTCGCCGTGGATACGATCTTTTTGCATGAGGTATGTATGAACAGATTTCACGATAAAGTCGCGCTGATCACCGGTGCAGCGCAAGGCATCGGTCGGCGTGTGGCCGAACGCATGGCGGCTGAAGGTGCGCGACTGATCCTGGTCGACCGCTCCGATCTGGTGTTCGAGGTGCAGAAGGATTTGGGGCAGGGCAGCCAGGTGCTGGCCCTGACCGCCGACCTTGAGCAATACAGCGAATGCAACCGCGTGATGCAAACCGCTGTCGAGCGTTTCGGTCGTCTGGATGTGCTGGTCAACAACGTCGGCGGGACGATCTGGACCAAACCGTTCGAGCATTACGAGGCGCAGCAGATCGAAGCCGAAGTCCGCCGCTCGCTGTTCCCGACATTATGGTGCTGCCATGCGGCGCTGCCGTTCATGCTGGCGCAGGGCAGCGGGGCGATCGTCAACGTTTCGTCGATTGCCACGCGCAGTGTCAACCGCGTGCCATACGGCGCGGCGAAGGGCGGAGTGAATGCGCTGACGGCTTGCCTGGCGTTCGAAACTGCCGGGCGTGGGGTTCGGGTCAACGCCACCGCGCCGGGCGGTACTGAAGCGCCGCCACGGGTGATTCCTCGCAACAGCGCCGAACAAAGTGCAGAGGAAAAGGTGTGGTATCAGCAGATTGTCGACCAGACCCTCGACAGCAGTTTGATGAAACGCTACGGCACGCTGGATGAGCAGGCAGGCGCTATTCTGTTTCTGGCCAGCGACGACGCGTCTTACATCACCGGCATGGTCATGCCGGTGGGCGGCGGCGATCAGGGCTGACACCCACATCCACTGACGGAGTCCTCGTGATGAGTGACAAACCCACGATTGTGCTGGTTCATGGTTTTTGGGGCGGTGCTGCCCACTGGACCAAGGTCATCGTCGAGCTTCTGAGTAAGGGCTACACGAACATTCGCGCGGTCGAGATGCCGCTCACTTCATTGGCCGACGATGCCGAACGCACGCGCAAGATGGTCGCCCAGGTATCGGGGCCGGTGTTGTTGGTGGGGCATTCCTATGGCGGCGCGGTGATCACCGAGGCTGGCGATCAACCCAATGTCGTAGGGTTGGTGTACATCGCGGCGTTCGCTCCGGATGCGGGTGAAAGTCCAGGTGGCATCACTCAACGGCATCCACCCGTTGCAGCAGCAAACCTGGTACCCGACAGTGACGGCTATTTGTGGGTCAAACCGGCGCTTTATCACCAAAGTTTTTGCCAGGACCTACCTGCGACCGAAGGGTTAGTGATGGGGATTATCCAGAAAGCACCGCTGGCCAGCACCTTTGGCGACACCCTCAATACGGTGGCGTGGAAGAAAAAGCCGTCGTGGTATCAGGTCTCGACCGACGACCGCATGATCGCGCCGCAAAATCAGCAATGGATGGCGGGGCGGTTGAACGCCAGAGAGATCCTGACCCTGCACGCCAACCATGCATCCCTGGCGTCGATGCCGGTCGAGGTGGCGGCCTTCATCGACAAGGCCGCAACGGCGCTGGCCACGGCGTAGAAAACCTTACAGGCGACGCTGGAACGCCTTGACGATTCTGAGCGTGGCCTCGCTGGTGCTCAGGTTTTGAACGGCGTCCAGCGGATGCCAGATGCAATCGAAGATTTCATTTTGTGGCCGAAGCGCATCAAAGTTCACCACTGAAGCTTCGTAAACATGGTGTCGGGTGCCGCCGATTTCCAACTCCATCAGGTACAGCATGCTGTCAGCGCCGAGACCGGTTTCTTCCTGAAGCTCACGCATGGCGGCGCCCAGCGTGGTTTCACCGCGCTCGACTTTTCCGCCGGGCAACATCCAACGACACCGTAGCTTGCGCACCAGCAGAATATGGCGGTCCTGCTCACAAATGACGGTTGCGCGTACTTTCATGTGTTACCTGAGTGCTCGTTGTCATGAAATAGTCACAAAATGCAATATTCAGGCCGAGGTGGCTGTTTCAAGGGTTGGAGCGGGGGTGACGGCAAAAAGTGCAATTGAATGCTGGAATACTGGCGCGACATCTGGTTGGCACCTGGGTAAAGGTCGGGTGTAAGGTAGGCACGTCAATAGCGGATATCACTGCCGAAAAGGAGGTGACTATGAGCGTTCCGGTTCTGAACAAAATGCACATGAACGGTTATGACGTACTCAGCGTCAACAACGGCCCCTGGCGGGTTTGCACCAAAGGTGATCGGCTTGGCGCTTTTGCTAGCCGGGAGGAAGCGCTGGCGTATGCGGCGTCACTTCCGGCTTATCGAGCAAGGGCGCGATCGCCGGTCAACCAGAAGTCAGAATGACAGTGGGTTTGAAGGCCTGGGATGTTGGTAATGTTGTTTACTTGAGATAGTTTTGGGATGGGGGGGCACCCGAGAAAAGCTCCAGGTGAATCCCCCTCCATTAATACCCACCACCGCCAGTACTGTGGGAGGGCTCCCTTGCCTTTTGTTGTACAGCACTCCACTCCGCGCAGGTCATGAAGCTTTTATGGTCGACCTTGCCCCGGCCATCGAAACTGACATTGAAGGTCTGCTGATGTCCGGTCTGCATCAGTTTGTAGTCAAAGCACGTACCCGGCTCAACCGTGCGATCGGTTACCGACAAAGGCTGGCCGCCGATCTGCTGGACTTGCTCCTTGCTCATGCCGTTCTCGACCTTGGCGACCAGCGGCTGATCTCGATAGAGACTTGATTCACTGCTGCAACCACCCAATGCCGTCAGTACGACGACCAGCGCGCAAAGGGGCTTATTCATAGCCATACTCCCGCTAATGAGTTTTCGTTCGAGTAATGGTTTTGGCTTTGATTTCTTCGGCGTAGCCCGCCAATCGTTCTTCATCGCCCTGAAACAGCTCGCATAGCCGGGTCGCGGCCTGGGCATCAATATCATTTCCGGCCTGGCGCAACTGCTCTGCTATGCGCAAAAGCTCCACCGCCGACCACCGCAGATCCGACGCTACACCTTGCAGATCGCGTCGAAGTTCTTGTTCAGATTCGTTAAGCCACATAATGACCTCCTGCCAGTCTCTGCTACAAAATAGTAGTCCCATTTCGACGGCGGGGCGTTGTGTTCGTCTGATCCACCGAGGTTTGCCTTTGGTCGGGAATATGAAAGCGAATGAACAGACGTGCTGTCGTAGTGGGTAGTGATTCTTCGCTAGGGTGAGGCAGGCTCAAATGACGACTACCGATGATTTTAGATTTCACGCGCATGAGCTGATCGTCGATTTGGACGAAGCCACCACTGAAATGATGAAACTGATTTCCGCTCATCAGCTGAGCGGCCCGGAATGGGAGCGGGTCACTCAATGGCAGCATGAGGCGTATGAACGATGGATGACCTATCTGAACGCGCGGTCCTATCCGGATCCCGGCGACAACAACGCCGTCCCCTGAAATGTACGCAGTGGATGGATGTCTGGACGGCGACGCGCTACATTTCCATTTTTCAGGATAAGGAAGCGTCATGCGGATGTTCATGGGGGGAGTTGTGCTGGCGCTGCTGGCGGGTTGTTCATTGCCCGCGTCCCTGGTGCCAGGTGAGCCGAATGTCAGCAAGTACAGTAAAAAGTCACCCAAAGACTATGCGGCGTGCGTTCTGCCCGCCTGGCAGCAGGAAATCCCGAAAACGGCTCAAACCTCCATTTCCAACGGCTACAGAATCACCGCGCCCAGCATCATTACGGCTGATGAAATTGTCGACGTAGTGAAGTACAAGGATGGTAGCCATGTATCGCTGTATCAGGGACCGCCCTGGGCGAAATCAGCAGCGATGCGCAAGGCTGTGCGAGACTGTTTGTAGGCGCTGGTTTCAGTAGCTAACCTTAAAAATAGTGCGGATATTTAAGGGGTTAGAAAATTTAGTAACCGGATGGTGAATAAAAACATCTTGTTACAAGGCGAAATATTACGTAATATTCGCCCCGCGTTCACCACCACGGTTTATGCATTTTTAAATCCCGGGCGTCCATCAGCTGCCTGGGATTTTTTTTGCCTCTGATTTGACCATTGTCGAACCGGGTTACGTTCAGCGCGTCAGCTCTGCTGCAAAAGAACCTACGTTGTTAGAACGTTTATTTCTTCAGGTTATTTATATAGGTCTGAAGTGCATATCTATAACCGCTAAAACCGCGCTGTGGTTTTTGGCGTATCTGCGATAAAAGCCAACTCTTTGTTGCAACAGAAATCTGCGTTCTGGCCGCCTCATTAAAGCTGCCCCAACATCCACTCTCGCTGTTTGATGGGCATCTTGTCGTGCCTGTCCCTTTCCTTAGAATCCGCCCCATCAGCTTCGTCCAACTCTTCAATCCTCAGGGAGCAACACCATGATGAACGCCATGCAGATGCAAATGCCGATGAACGCCAACATGCCAATGATGCCAATGATGGGCATGCCAATGATGATGGCGACCATGAGCTGCGAAATGATGGACGACGGCATGATGTGCAAAATGATGCCGGCGGCGGGCATGGACATGGCCATGTTCAAGAACAGCGCCGAAATGATGCAGATGATGATGAACTGCGGCATGCCGATGATGATGCACTGCGGCAACATGAGCATGATGTGCGTGTCCCCGGCGAGCATGGCGATGCCGATGATGAACATGATGATGCCAATGCCGATGATGGGCATGCCGATGCCATCGATGAAGTGCGTGATGGAATGCACCATGATGGCTGACTGCATGATGTGCAAAATCATGCCAATGGCCGGCATGAACATGGACATGATGAAAAACTGCTGCGCCCTGATGATGAAAATGATGAACGACTGCAGCATGCCAATGATGATGAGCTGCAACAGCATGCCGCTGATGTGCTGCACCTGCTGATTTGTAGCCGTCGCACAAAAGCCCGGCAGGGGTTATCCCTGCCGGGCTTTTTTATATTGTAGGAGCGAGCTCGCTCGCGATGGACGTTAACGATTACGCGTGTTTTCTGAATAAACGCGCCGCCCTTGAGTTCATCGCGAGCAAGCTCGCTCCTACAGTAGTTAGTTTCAGTCCAGGCGTTCCGGGTAAGTCACCACCAGATACGCCACCGCTTCACTGTCGGCGGGGTTGCGATAGCGGTGGGGCTGGTCAGCGTAGAACAGGATCGAGTCACCCGTGGACAGTAAATAGCGCTCATCGTTGACGCTGATTTCCAGTACGCCCTGGGACACCACCAGGTTCTCCTGCACACCGGGGCCATGTCCTTCGGAGTGGTCTTCACCCAGCGGGCTCAACCGCAGTTCGTAAAATTCCGATTGGCGCGTCACGTCGTACGGGAACAACGCGCGGCTGACAAAAGCGCCGTTGGCACTGACCAGGCGTTTGCTCTGGCTGGCCGACAACACGGCCACGCCTTCGAAGGCCCGATGCTCAAGAAAGGCGGCCACCGATACCTTCAAGCCTTTGGCGATTTTGCACAGTACTTTGATGGACGGCACGCTGCGTCCGGACTCGATCTGGGCCAGCATTGCCCGGCTCACTCCGCACAACCGCGCCAGGGCGTCGAGCGAAAGATGACGCTTGCCGCGTAGACGTTGCAGGTTCTGCGCGACCCGGTCACAGGTAGAGTCTTCCTCCAGTTGTTCCAGATTATTCAAATCCAGCCCGGGTTCGTCGACGCTTGCCAGAAAGCGCGAGGGCGCTTGACCATTCACGCTTGACGCGTCTCGGTCGAATGGGACGGTACCCATTGGAATGCCTGTAAACCTGCGTGGTATGCGTACATTTCCCACATGGCCCGTGCCCGTTGCTGAGCCTGTTTGCGTTTGCGGTAGCTGGCGAAGTCGATGAGGTTATCGGTCGGATTCATGGGGCACTTCACTGTGGTGGTGAATGACGGGATGAGCTGAGACTACGCGGATTTTTTTATAACTATAAATATCAAATTTGTATTTATTAATTCGTTTTAGTTATTTTGATGGCTGGCCTTGCCGCTGGTTGAGAAAATCGTCGCTGACCCGGAAATCGACTTCACCGTCGTGCCACAACGCACCTTCATCTACGCTGAGAAGCTTCATGAGTTGGGCGTACTGCAAAATCAGGCGGCGAGTTGGAAGGACTACTTCTTCGAAGAAGCCCACAGCGGTGCGGGCAGTTGACGCTGGGCAATCAATGTCCCTGACTGCTTTTGATCAACTCATAAGCCCGACGCACCAGCGGGTTCACGGTGTTAGGGCGAATCCACAAGTGATAGGTCACGTCCGGCAGTCGTGGCAGGCCGTCGTTTTCACCGAGCACGCGCATGTCCGGGCCGAGCATTTCCATGCTTCTGGGCGTGACGCCCAGGCCTGCCCGCGTCGCGGCTTTGATACCGATCAGGTTCGAGGCCAGATAGGCCTGGCGCCAGGGAATATTGGCGCGTTCCAGGGCTTCCAGCGCATAGCGGCGATAGATGCTGGGTTCGTCCACCAGGATCAGCGGCAGCGGCTCGCCCGGGGTATGAATGTATTGCGCCGAGCAAATCCACCACACCGGGGAAGTGCGTAAGGCGAAGCCTTCAAGGATCGGGTCGGCGCGGGTGGAAATCACCATGTCGACCTTTCCCCGGTGCAGATCGTCCATCAGAAACGGACTGCGGCCGACATCGATCTCCAAGCGCAGACGCGGGGCCGAGCGAGCGATGTGGCTGAGCATTGGCGGCAGGATGGTGTCGGCGATGTCATGGGGCGAGCCGATGCGCAGCACGCCGCTCAAGTGGCTTTCACGCAGGGAATTCAAGGCATCGTCGTTGAGAGAGAGCATCTGCCGCGCATGACGCAGTAGCTGCAAGCCCGCCTCGGTGAGCTGTTTTTGCCGCCCGCGTTTTTCGAACAGGTTCACACCGACCAGATGTTCAAGGCGTTGCATGTGTTGGGTGACTGACGATTGCGTGCGGGCCAGTTGCGCGCCGGCTTCGGCGAAGCTGTGGTGATCGACCACGGCAATGAAAGTGCGCAGCAGTTCGAGATCGAGCGTGGGTGAAGTCGACATGGCGGTTCCGGTGACTGTTTTTATATCAATGTCGCAAACATAAACATTACATAACTTTATGGATTTTTGGTGAGATTTTAATGCGGATGTCATAAAAGTCAGTAAATACAGGGTTTGTTAAAAATATGCTCAATCTAAAATACACCAAGTTATAACGATATTAGATATTTGAATTTCCGTTGCTTCCACTCTGTACCTAGGATGACCACACACCAGGTCGGAGGACGCCGATCGTCCATTAGGGGAAATCCATGTTGCTTGAGCGCTCGCCCGTTAAACGATTGTTGCCTGTGATGCTGGGCGCCTTGATCTCTCTGGCTGCCAGTGCCGGTGCCCAGGCCGACGCTACCCTGGACAAGATCCAGCAGCGTCACGTGTTGGTGGTCGGCGTATTGCTGTCCGGCGGCCCATTTGGCGGGATTGACCCCGCCACCCAGAAGCCCCGCGGGTTGAACGTCGACCTCGCCGAGGAACTGGGGCGGCAACTGGGCGCCGAGGTGCAACTGGTGCCGGTATTGCCCGCCAACCGCGTGCAGTTTCTGCAGCAGGGCAAAGTCGATTTGCTGATTGCCAACATGGAATGGACCGCCGAACGCGGCGAGATCCTCGGTTTCGTGCCGACGCCGTTCTACCGCGTCGGCGGTACTGCAGCGGTGCTCAAGGACAGCAAGATCACCCGCTGGGAAGACCTGAAGAGTCAACCGGTCTGCACCTCTCAGGGCAGCAGCTACATCAAACCGCTCACAGAGCTGGGCGTCGAGATCAAGGCCTTCAAGAGTTCGTCGGAATCCTTGCTGGCGCTGCGCGGCAACAACTGCGTCGCGGCAGTGCATGACGCCACGCTGATCAACCCATTGATCGCCGACACCGCCGAATGGCAGGGCTATCGCGCGCTCACCCCGGAACTCAACCCGGCGCCTTCGGTGATCTGGACCCGACGTGGCGAGAGCGATACCCAGGCCAGGCTCGACCCGATCATCAAGGCGCTGCACCGCAGCGGCTGGCTGATCGAGGCGCAGACCCGCAACCGCATTACGCCCGCGTCGCCGGCCCTGGTGGAATTGCAAAAGCAGTTCCAGGCCAGCGGCGCCTGAGTCCGGTTCACCACCCCCATCGTTTTCAATAGACCGTCGTGTTGCGCGATGGTCGTTCAAGGTAGTCCAGCATGAACCGTTATTTTTCCGCCAAAGCCCTGTGCCTCGCCGGGTGCGCCGCATTGGTCGCAAGCCTGGCGCTGGCCGATGCCACGCTGGACAAGATCGAACAACGCCACGCCATCAGCGTAGGGGTGATCCTCAGTGGTCCGCCTTTCGGCACGATCGATCCGAAGACCGGCGAACACCTTGGTTACAACGTCGAACTGGCCAAAGGCGTCGCCAAGGCGTTGGGGGTGCAAGTCCAGACCGTCTCGGTGCTGGCGCCCAACCGTGTGCAATTCCTGCAACAGGGCAAGGTCGACATCCTGATCGCCAACATGCAGTTCACCGAAGAGCGCGGCGAGATTCTCGACTATGTGCCCACGCCTTATGAAGAAGTCGGCGGCGCCGCATTGATTCGCAAGGGCGCGGGTATCACCCAGTGGGCCGACCTCAAGGGCAAGCCGGTATGCGTATCCCAGGGCAGCAACTTCATCAAGCCGCTGCAGGAAACCTACGGCGCACAGATCAAGGCGTTCCGCAGTCAATCCGAATCGTTGTTGTCGCTGCGCGGCAACGGTTGTGTGGCGGCCGTGCATGTCAGCCCGACCATGCATGCGTTGTTGAGCGAGGCCGAGTGGTCCGGGTATGAGATCCCGCTGCCGGGGGATCTGATTCCCTCGAATTCGGTCATTTGGCTGCGCAAAGGTGAGCGCGACACCCAGGCGAAACTGGATGCCATCGTGCGTGACTGGCACCGCAGCGGCTGGTTGATCGAATTGGGCGAACGCACCGGCATGGCGCCGTCGCAGGCCCTGCGTGACCTGCACGAGCAATACCGCGATGCGCCACCGTTGGCGTCGCAACCATGAGTCGGTCTTTGTTTGAAGCGTTGCAGCAAATGCTGGGCGCCCGCCATGTGCAAAACAGCGAAGAGGCCGCGCGCTACCTGACCGACAAACAGGGCCGTTACGTGGGCCAAGTGATTGCGGCGGTGCACCCGGCCAACACCGAGGAAGTCGCGGCGGTGGTACGTGCCTGTGTGGCCTGCGACACACCCGTGGTGGTGCAGGGCGGCAACACGGGTTTGATGGGGGGCGCGACCCCCGATGCCAGCGGTCGTGCTGTTTTGCTGTTACTGGATCGCCTGAATCGGGTGCGTGCGGTGGACACCGACAACGACACCCTGACCGTCGAGGCCGGCTGCATTCTGCAAACGGTCCAAGACGTCGCCCGTGAGGCCGGTCGCCTGTTTCCCCTGAGCCTCGGCGCCGAAGGCAGTTGCACCATTGGCGGCAATCTCGGCACCAACGCGGGTGGCACTGCGGTGTTGCGCTACGGCAATACTCGCGAGCTGACCCTGGGCCTGGAAGTGGTCACCGCCCAGGGCGAAATCTGGAATGGCCTGCGCGGTTTGCGCAAGGACAACACCGGTTACGACCTGCGCGACCTTTACATCGGCAGCGAAGGAACCCTCGGGATCATCACCGCCGCGACCCTGAAACTGTTCCCGTTGCCCAAGGCTCGGGCCACGGCGCTGTTGGCCTTCGATTCGTTGTCCCAGTCGGTCGGGTTCCTGTCCCATGCCCGCGCTGGTTTCGGGGCCAGTCTGACCGCGTTCGAATTGCTCGGCGCCGATTGCCTGGCCCTCTTGCGCGAACAATTTCCCGAAGGTCCGCAACCCTTCCTCGGTGCCGCCCAGCCTTGGTTCGCGCTGCTGGAATTGTCCGATAACCACAGCGAAAGTCATGCTCGCCAGGCCTTTGAAGACGTGCTCGGCGAGGCGTTCGAAAACGGTTTGGTGGCCGATGCGCTGATCGCCGAAAGCCTCGCGCAGAGCGACGGGCTGTGGCTGTTGCGGGAAAACATGAGCGATGCGCAGAAGCGTGCCGGTCACAACATGAAGCACGACATCTCGGTGCCGATTTCCCGGATCGTCGATTTTGTCACCCACACCGACGGGTTGTTGCAGGCGCATTTTCCCGGTGTCCGTCATTTCACCTTCGGCCATTTAGGCGACGGTAACCTGCACTACAACGTCGCCCATCCGCTTGATTCAACGGTTGAGGCGCATATGGCCCATTACGCGGCGTTGAGCCTGCTGGTGCATGACAGCGCCCATGCCCATGGCGGCTCCATCAGCGCTGAACACGGTATCGGCCAGCGCAAACCGGGCCTGCTCGGACGCTATAAAAGCCCGGTGGAGCTCGACCTGATGCGCCGGATCAAACAGGCGCTGGACCCGCAGAATCTGCTGAACCCCGGCAAAGTGCTGGAGGTCATTCAATCATGACGGTTCGCCTTTCCCAGCGTGTGCAGCGCGTCTCGCTGTCGGCCAACGCCGCCGCGAAATCCCGGGCCACCGAGTTGCGTGAGAGCGGTCGCGATATCCTCGACCTGACCACCGGCGAACCGGATTTCGACACCCCCGAACACATCAAGCAGGCTGCCTGCGCTGCCATCGCTGCCGGTGCCACCAAGTACACCCCGACATCGGGTGTGAAGGCGTTGCGGGTCGCCGTGCAACGCAAGCTCCGTCAGGAAAACCGTCTGGACTACCCGCTGGAATCCATTGTGATTGCCAATGGTGCCAAACAGATCATCTTCAATGCCTTCGCTGCGACCCTCGATGATGGCGATGAAGTGGTGGTGCCGACGCCGTACTGGCCGTCTTTTCCGGACAGCGTGCGCTTCAATGGCGGTAAGCCGGTGTTTATCGAGTGCGCACTGGCTGAGGGTTGCAAGCTGTCGCCGGGCCGACTGGAGCAGCACATTGGCGAGCGCACACGCTGGTTGATTCTCAACGGTCCCGGCAACCCCAGCGGCGCGGTGTACAACGCGGCCGAGTTGCAGGTACTGGCCGAGGTGCTGCGGCGCCATCCTCGGGTTCTGATCCTGCTGGATGAGCTCTACGAACACATTCGCTTCGACGGCCAATCGGCGCAGAGCCTGCTCAATGTCGCGCCGGATTTGCAGCCGCGCTGCCTGTTGGTCGGCGGTGTGTCCAAGACGTACGCGATGACCGGCTGGCGCATCGGTTTCGGGGCCGGGCCACAGGTGCTGACCACGGCCATGACGGTGGTGCAATCGCAATCCACCTCGGGGGCTTCCTCGGTAGGACAAGCTGCCGCGCTGGCCGCTTTCGAGGGCGGGCTGGATTTCTTGCCGGCACAGGTCGCGGCGTATCAGCAACGGCGGGATCTGCTGGTGACCACGTTGAGCGACGTGGAAGGTCTCGAAGTGCTTGAACCTCAGGGCGGCTTCTTCGTGTTTGTCCGCTGCGCCGGTTTGTTGGGGCGCTTTCGCCCGGACGGTCAGCGCCTGACCTGCGATGCCGATGTCGTGGCGTATCTGCTGGAGGAGGGCGTGGCCGGTGTAGCGGGCAGCGCTTATGGCTTATCGCCGTGGTTTCGCCTGTCCATCGCGACGTCAACCGACAATGTGGCCGAAGCGGGACGGCGCATCGCGGTCGCCTGCGGGCAATTGCGGGGCGAACCATGAGCCATTGGCTGGAGCTTTTCGTGCACTGGACCGCCGGGTTCGGTCTGAATTACGGCTTTCTGCTGGACGCCTATCAACTCGGAACCCTGGAGCAGGGGGCACTGACCACCGTGTTGCTGTGCCTGTTGACCATCGTCGGCAGCCTGCTGGCCGGCGTCGGGTTGGCGGCAATGCTGACGTCGGGCAAGCCATGGCTGGCAAAACCTGCGCGAGTATTTATTGAGGTCACCCGCAACACGCCGACCCTGGTGCAGCTGTATTGCGCCTTCCTGGTCCTGAACATGTTGCTGACCCAGGCTGTCGGCGCGGCCAACCCGCTGACGCCGTTCGCCTGGGTGGTGATTGTGATCTCGCTGCACAAGGGGGCGTTCCATGCCGAAGCCTTGCGCGCTGGCATCGAGGCGGTGCCGAGCGTGACGCTGGAGGCGGCCAGCTCGCTGGCGTTCAGTAGCCGGCAGTTGTTGTGGAATGTGCAGTTGCCTCTGGCTTTGCGTTTTGCCTTGCCGTCGCTGATCAACAACCTGATCGACCTGGTGAAGATGACCGCCGTGGCCTCCGCCATTGCCGTGGGGGACATCACTTATGCGGCCATCATGATCTGGACCCAGAGCGACAACGTGCTGGAGCTGATGATTCTGATCCTGAGCTTTTTCGGCCTGCTGAGTTTTATCGTCAATTGCGTGGGGCGCTACCTTGAAGCGCGCCTGAGGATGCCCGGCTATGGCCATTGAATCGACAGTCAACGCGCCGCTGGCCTGGCCTCGGCGGCATGTCGGCAAGTTACTGGCACTGGCCTGCGTCGTACTTTGGCTAGTGTATTACGCCCCGCAAAGCCCGGTGCTCCAGGCCTTGTTGCAATGGTCGCCAGCGCTGGCCGTGGGGTTTGGCCAGAATATTCTGATCAGCCTGGTCGCCATCGCGCTGGGCTCGGTGCTGGGCTTGCTGGTAGGCGCGTTGGCCTTGTCACCTCTGCGTCTGCTGCGCTTGCCGGCGCGGCTCTGGGTGCAGGTTTTTCGTAACGCGCCCTGGCTGGTGCTGATCTATTTCACCACCTATGTGTTCCCGTTCGAGATCCACATCGGCAGTGCCTATGTCTCGTTCCCGGACTGGGTCAAGGTCACCATCGGCCTGGCGTTGCCGGCGAGTGCGAATGTCGCGGAAATCTTCCGTGGCGCCATTGCCTCGATCCCCAGCACCCAGTGGGAAGCGGCGCGTTCCCTGGCGTTCACTCGCGGGCAGATTTTCCGTTCGATCATCCTGCCGCAGTGTTTCAAACGCATGTTGCCGCCGTGGATGAACCTTTACGCGGTGATCACCATGGGCACCGCGCTGGCCTCCCTGGTGGGCGTGCATGACGTGATCGACACCGCACAGATCGCCAGCAACACCGTGAACATAACGGGTTTTACCGTGGTGATTTACCTCAGTTTGCTGGTGCTGTTTTTCGCCTATTGCTACCCGATTTCCCGACTCACCCAACGCCTGGAGCGACGTTATGCCTTCTACTGAAACCGTCGCCGAACCCTTGGTCAGCCTGCGCGATTTGCACTTGTCGTTCGGCAGCAACCCGGTCCTCAAAGGCATCGACCTCGACGTCCATCGCGGCCAGGCCGTGTCGATCATCGGCCCGTCCGGCTCCGGCAAGTCGACCATCCTGCGCTGCATCACCGGCCTGTTGCAGCCTCAGCGCGGCAACATCCGCGTCGGCACCACCGAGGTTCACACCCTGACCCAGGAAGCCCAGCGCATCGAGTTGCGCAAGCGCGTGGGGTTTGTGTTCCAGCAGTACAACCTGTTCCCGCATTTGTCGGTGCTGGAAAACCTGGTGATTGCCCCGCGCAAGGTGCTGGGGCGCAACCGGGTTGACGCCGAGAAAGACGCCCGTGCGTTGCTGGCCAAGGTACGCATGGAACACAAGGCCGATGCCTATCCAGGACAACTGTCCGGCGGTCAGCAACAGCGGGTGGCGATTGCCCGCGCTTTGGCGATGCGCCCGGAACTGATTCTGTTCGACGAGGTGACCTCGGCCCTCGACCCGGAAACCGTTGGCGAGGTGCTGACGGTGATTCGCGAGTTGACCGAAGAGGGCATGACCTGCGTGCTGGTCACCCACGAGATGCGCTTCGCCGAAGAGATCAGCGACATCGTCTACTTCACCGAGAACGGCGTGATCGTCGAGCACGGCAGCGCCGCACAGATCTTTCAGCACCCCACCAGCGATCGTACCCAGGAATTTCTGCGCCACGCGCTGGGGGATCCGGGACGTCGACCGCCCATTGCCAATGACCCGTATCTGCTGAGCAACCTGAGTCGCTACAGCCTGTCCGTCTAATACCGAGGAGCCTGTTCATGAGTACCGTTAACCGTGCCGATGTCATCGAGGATTTCCTGAAGAAAATCCGCGTCATCCATCAGCGGGGCGTAGACCGTGCCGCGCTGGAGGAAATCGTTGCCTTGCTCGAAGCCCTGGCCGAGCGCCGCGACCTATTCAATTTCAACGAGTTTCCGGCACCGGTGCCGGGGCAGGGCAGCACCGCGTTCCGCTACCGTCTCAATGACGATGGCGACACGCCGACGCTGTACCTGAATTCGCTGTTGCCGGGCAAAAGCACGATTCCCCACAACCATGAAACCTGGGCAATTATCAGCGCGGTAGAAGGCCAGGAAATCAACTATGTCTACGCCCGTGATGATCAAGGCCGCGAGCCCGGTTTCACTACCTTGCACCTGAAAAAGGAAGTAATCGTGCAGCCCGGCACCTCCATCTCGTTTCTCGGCGAAGACTTGCATGGCATCCGGGTCGAAGGCGAGCAGGCGACCCTGCATTTCCACCTTTACGGTTTGCCGCTGGAGTCGCTCAACGGCCGTTACGGTGTCGAGGCCGACGGGCGCATTCTCAACTACAACGCCTCGCAAATGGCGCCATCGATCAAGGCCTACGCATGATCGATCTGTACTACTGGCCCACGGGCAACGGATTGAAGATCGGCATCCTGCTCGAAGAGCTGGGGCTGCCGTATCGCGTCATACCGATCAACATCCGTGAAGGCGAGCAGAAGCAGGCGGCATTCCAGCGCATCAGCGCCAATGGGCGGATTCCGGCGATTGTCGACCTTGCGCCACAGGGCCTGGAGGCACCGTTGAGCCTGTTCGAGTCCGGCGCGATTCTCAATTACCTGGCCGACAAGGCCGGGCAATTCCTGCCAGCCTCCGGCAGCGCCGAACGGCAAAACGTCCAGGCGTGGCTGTTCTGGCAGGTGGGCCATATCACGCCGTACCTGAGCCAGTTGCAGCTGTTCAAGGAGAAAGCGCCGGAACCGATTCCGTTCGCCCTCGACCTGCTCAACGCGGAAGCGACGCGCTTGTACCGGGTGCTGGAAACGCGTTTGGCCGAAGTGCCCTATGTCGCGGGCGAATATTCCATCGCCGACATGGCGATTTTTCCGTGGATCCAGCCGTTGCGACAGGGGCAGGACCTGGCGGACTACCCGCATGTCCGCGCCTGGCGCGAGCGTCTCAAGGCGCGTCCGGCTGTGCAGCGTGCGTATGCGAAGGGCCGGGAAATCGCGGCCAATGAGCGCTCGCTGGCCCTTCAATAATATTGATTCTTTACCTTCAAACGGGAATCTCATGAGCCAGACCGTAACCCCAGGGCAACTGCAGCAATGGCTGTTCGACGGGCAGGAAATTGCCCTGTTTGATGTGCGCGAGCACGGCCAATATGGCGAAGCACACCTGTTTTTCGGGGTGAATCTGCCCTACAGCCGCCTGGAGTTGGAGGTTCGGCGTCTGGCGCCGAATCCGCGGGTGCGGCTGGTGATCCATGACCAGGACGGTGGGGCGGTCGCGGCGCGTTCCGCTGCGCGCCTGCATGCGTTGGGGTATACCCGCGTGCACATTCTGGAGGGCGGTGCCGACGGTTGGAAGGCCGCCGGTTTTCAGCTGTTTGCCGGGGTGCATGTACCGTCCAAGGCCTTTGGCGAGCGGGTGGAGGAGGCCAGCCATACGCCCCATGTCACCGCGCAGCAACTGGCGCAATGGCAAGCCCGGGGCGAACCGCTAGTGGTGCTCGACGGGCGGCCATTCGAGGAATACCGCAAGATGACCATCCCCGGTTCCATCTGCTGTCCGAACGGCGAACTGGGCTATCGCGTCCACGATCTGGTGCCGGACGAGCACATACCGATTGTGGTCAATTGTGCCGGCCGTACCCGTAGCATCATCGGCGCCCAGACCCTGATCGATCTGGGCCTGAAAAACCCGATTTACGCCCTGGAAAACGGCACTCAGGGCTGGTATCTGGCCGATTTGCAACTGGAGCACGGCAGCACTCGACGCTATGCCGATGAGGTGTCATCGAGTGACTTGACGACGCAACGTCTTGCCGCTGCGCGCCTGGCGGAACGGGCCGGGGTGGAAACGGTTGAGGCGGTTCGGGTCGAGCAGTGGGCCGGGGATGCCGGGCGGAGCCTGTTCTTGTGTGATGTGCGTACCTCCGAGGAGTTTTCCGCGGGCAGTCTGCCGGGGGCTCAACACACGCCGGGCGGGCAGTTGATTCAATCCACCGATCTGTACGTGGGCGTGCGTCAGGCACGGTTGGTGCTGATCGACAGCGATGGTGTGCGGGCCCCCATCGTTGCCAGTTGGCTCCGGCAGTTGGGGCATGAAGCCTATGTGCTGGCGGGCGGAGTGCACAGTCATCTGGCGCTGCCGGCACTTGAAGCCAGCGCTCACCCGGCGCTGCCATCGATCACGACACAGGCATTGGCCGATGCGCTGAAGGATGAGGCGGTCGCCCTGATTGATCTGCGTCCGAGTATGGCCTATCGCAAAGGGCATATTGCCGGGGCGCGCTGGTCGATCCGTTCGTTGTTGGCGGACGAGGTGTCGGGTGAGCAGCGGCCGCTGGTGTTGCTGGCCGATGACCCACGGCTGGCCACGCTTGCGGCACTGGAGTTGCCCGACGTTCAGCGTGCGCATGTCCGATTGCTGGACGGCGATCAGGATGCCTGGCGCGCAGCCGGTCTGGCCGTACAGGAAGGGGCCAATGCGTTGTCCGATGAACAATGCATCGATTTTCTGTTCTTTACCCATGATCGGCATACCGGCAACAAGGACGCGGCGCGGCAGTACCTGGCGTGGGAAATCGGTTTGCTGGCGCAGATGAGCGAAGACGAGATCGCCAGTCTCAAGCCGTTGCACGCACAACCTCAAACAACCCAGCCTGAGCGGGTTCGCACCCGTCTGGTCCATTCGGCGCGTACCGAAAAGGGGGGTGGCGGTCGGGCCGTCAATGTGCCCGTCACCCGCTTAAGCACCGTGCTGTTCGACAACCTCGCGCAAATGCGTGACGCCCGCTCCCGGCGTGACAGCGAAAGGGTCCTGAGCTACGGCGCCCGAGGCAATCCAACGGCGTTCGCCCTGGAAGACCTGGTTACGGAACTGGAAGGCGGTTATCGCACCCGTTTGTTCGGCACCGGGCTGGCGGCAGTCGCGCAGACGTTCCTGGCTTACCTGCGCCCCGGCGATCATGTGCTGATCACGGACGCCGTGTACTCGCCCGTGCGGCGCCTGGCCCGGGACTTTCTCGAACCTTTCGGCATTCAGGTCAGCTACTTTGCGCCGGACGGCAGTGGCCTGCGCGCGCAACTGCAAGCCAATACCAAAATGGTCTACACCGAAGTCCCGGGTTCGCTGCTGTATGAACTCTGCGATTTGCCGGCGATCTCCGCGCTCTGCAAGCCGCGCGGTATCCTGCTGGCGGTGGACAACACCTGGGGCTCGGGCTACCTGTACCGGCCACTAACCCTGGGCGCGGACATCTCGATCATGGCGTTGACCAAATACCTGTGCGGCCACAGCGATGTCGTCATGGGCAGCGTCTGTACCCGGCAAGACATCTGGCAGCCGCTGGCGTCCATGGGCGACACCTTCGGCAACACCGTCAGCCCGGACGATGCCTACCTGGTACTGCGCGGCGCACGAACCCTGGCGCCCCGCCTGGAAGTGCACGAGCGACAGGCCCTGGAAATTGCCCATTGGCTGCAGGCACGGCCTGAGGTGAAAAGGGTGTTTCATGTGGCCTTGCCCGAACATCCCGGCCACGCCCTGTGGCAACGGGACTTCACTGGCAGCAACGGCTTGGTGTCTTTCGAGCTGCGCGAGGCAGGCAGCGCGTATGTCGAGTCATTCATTGATGCGCTCCAGCTATTTGGCCTGGGCGCGTCCTGGGGGGGCTATGAAAGTCTGATCACGGTCGCCGACACCAAGGATCGCAACAGCGCCGCGGATCGCCTGTTGAATCCGGTATTGCGACTACACATCGGGCTTGAGGATGTCGGGGCACTGATTGAGGATCTGCAGCGGGGATTCTCCAACGCGGGCATTGTGTGCAGGCCAATTTAGGTCAAGGGTGGCACTGAACCTGTGGCGATGGAGCAAGCTGCCTCGCCGCAGGTGTTTGTGGGTCGCTCTGTTTCTATCGCGAAATGATCCCGTGATCGATCGCGTACTTGACCAGAGCGGCGGGTTTGTCGATGTTGAGTTTGCGGCGGATGCTCAGTCGATGGGTTTCTACCGTGCGCACGCTGATGTCCAGTTCGCGGGCCATTTCCTTGTTGTTCAACCCTTGCGCCATTTTGTACAACACCTGGCTTTCTCGAGGTGTCAGCTCGTTGTCGGCGCTTTTATCGGCAATGAGCCGCTGGGCGATTTCGGCGCTGTAGAAGGTTCCGCCGCTGGCAATGGCTTCGATCGCGGCAATGATTTCCCGCGATGGAGAGTTCTTCAATACATAGCCGCTGGCGCCCGCGCGAACGGACTCACTCACGTATTCGTTGTTGTCGTACATGCTCAGCACCAGCACCTTGAGCGACGGGTACTGGCTGCGCAACACGCGGGTCAGCTCGAGCCCGTTCATGTCCCGCAGGCTAATGTCGACCAGCAACAGATCGGGTTGGCAACGCCCGACCATCTCAATCGCATCGGCGCCATTTTCGGCTTCGCCCACCACTTCCAGAGGGGCCATGACCGCGAGCAGGGCTTTGATCCCGTCACGAACCAGGGCGTGATCGTCGACCAGGGCGACGCGGATCGGGTAGGGCAGGTTCATCGAAGGCATTCACTCTTGTTGTTGGGGGCGAATCAGCGTTTTATGCCGGGCATTTTCATCGGCAGCCAAACGTCCAGCTCACTTCTTCCCGGCGTCGAGATCAGGTCGAATCGTCCGCCAAAATGCTCGACGCGTTCACGAATATTACGCAGGCCAATGCCCGCGTGACGACGTTCGACCTGGGCGACATTAAAACCGATGCCGTCATCGACCACCGTCAGCCGTACCGATTCTTCACAGCCGTGCAAGGTAATGGCGACATTTTTCGCCTGTGCGTGCCGTTCGATGTTGGTCAGTCCTTCCTGCACGATGCGAAACAGCGAGACCGCCGCGCCATCGACCAGAAGACAGTCGAATTCATTGTCGTTGTAGGTCACGGTGAGCCCGCTGCGCTGCTCGAATTCTGCGGCGAGTTGACCGATGGCCGCCGGCAGGCCGAGGGTGTCGAGCAGTGATGATCGCAAGTCATGAGACAGGCTGCGAACCTCTCCAATCGCGTCCCCCAGACGCTCCGTGGCCTCTTTTAAAATGCCCAGGCCCTTGTCTTGTCCTTGTGCATTCTCCAGCACATGACTGGCGAGTTCGAACTGAAATTTGATCGAAACCAACACTTGGCTGATGCCGTCGTGCAACTCACGAGACACTCGCGACCGTTCTTCTTCCTGCAAGCTGACGATACGCTGGGTCAGGCGCTGCAGTTTTTTGTCGGCCAGGCGGTGTTCGCTGACGTTAAGCGTCATGCCGCTGGCGAAGACAAACAGCACGGCGACGAGGGCTACCACGGCAATCGCCATCATGGTTGTGTGGATGCCCTGAGCCACCTCGGCACGCGCCTGCTGCGTGGCACGCTCAACGTCCTCAAGGTAAATGCCGGTGCCGAGCATCCAGCCCCAACGATCCAGCATCACCACGTAGGCGAGCTTGTCGGTGACCTGGCCGGAGGAGGGTTTGTTCCAGGCGTAGCGTTGAAAGCCTTCGCCGGATTCGGCAGTTTTCAATAAGGCCTGGATCACCGGCAGGCCGTGCGGGTCCTTCATGTCCCACAGGTATTGGCCTACCAGCTCCGATTGCCGCGCGTGCATCAGGCTGCGGCCTTCGCGGTCGTAGACGAAGAAGTAGCCATTGATGCCGAAGCTGAGTTTGCGCAGCTCTTCCAGCACTTGTTGCTGGGCGTGTGCGTCACCGTGGCCGTCGTCGTACAGCGGCGCGATCAGGCTTTGCGCCATTTCCACGTAGTTTTTAAGTTCGGCGCGCTTGCTGGCCAGAATGCTGTCTTCGATCAGTTGCGCCTGTTGATCACCGAGTTGACGGTTCAGGGAGATCACCAGCGCACAAATGACCGCAATTGCCAGCACCAGCGGCAGAATTCCGAGCGCGACGATTTTGTGTTTGAGTTGCATCTGTGCTCCTGACCGGACCGAGGGAAGGCGAAGGCCCTAATGCCAGTTACTGTAGGAGCGAGCTTGCTCGCGATGGACTCAAGCGCGGCGCGTTTATTCAGAAAACACGCGTTATCGTTAACGTCCATCGCGAGCAAGCTCGCTCCTGCAAGTTCCTGGTATTAGGCGAAGGCCCGGCATCATAGGCCAAAGATACGCGCGTCCAGTAGTGGTGCCTGACGCAATGACCGGCGGAGTGAAATCCAAACCCTGTGGGAGCGTCATCTACGTAGAACTACGTAGGCGTCGCGTACGTAGTAACGCGGATTTATTTGTAGACGCCATGCGGGGATATTGGGCCAGTTCCGCACAGCGGACACAATTATAAAAATTACCGCCGCAGCCACTGGCTGTCGGCAGGAGACACGCTATGCCCCGTCTGGCTAAACACCTCGCCTGGTTTGCCGTGGCTGTCCTCGGAGCGTTTGCGCTAAGTGTCGTGGCCCTGCGCCGCGGCGAAGCGATCAACGCCCTCTGGATCGTAGTCGCAGCAGTCGCTATCTATCTGGTTGCCTACCGCTACTACAGCCTGTTCATCGCCACCAAGGTGATGCAACTGGACCCCAATCGTGCCACGCCCGCGGTCATCAATAACGATGGCCTGGACTATGTGCCGACCAACAAACATGTGCTCTTCGGTCACCACTTCGCGGCCATCGCCGGCGCGGGGCCATTGGTGGGTCCGGTATTGGCGGCGCAGATGGGTTACTTGCCCGGCACGCTGTGGCTGATTGCCGGTGTTGTTCTGGCCGGTGCGGTTCAGGACTTCATGGTCCTGTTCATGTCCACCCGCCGCAACGGCCGTTCCCTGGGCGACATGGTCCGTGAAGAAATGGGCCGCATCCCCGGCACCATTGCGCTGTTCGGCTGCTTCCTGATCATGATCATCATCCTCGCGGTGCTGGCGCTGATCGTGGTCAAGGCGTTGGCCGAAAGCCCATGGGGCATTTTCACGGTGATGGCGACCATCCCGATTGCGATGTTCATGGGCATTTACATGCGCTACATCCGCCCGGGCCGCATCGGTGAAATCTCCGTGGTCGGCGTGCTGTTGCTGCTGGGTTCGATCTGGCTGGGTGGGCAGATTGCCGCTGATCCGGTCTGGGCCAAAGCCTTTACCTTCACCGGGATTCAGATTACCTGGATGTTGATCGGCTACGGTTTCGTGGCGGCCGTGCTGCCGGTGTGGCTGATTCTGGCACCGCGCGACTACCTGTCAACCTTCCTCAAAATCGGCACCATCGTGGCGTTGGCCATCGGCATCCTGATCACCATGCCCGACCTGAAAATGCCGGCATTGACCCAGTTCATCGACGGCACCGGGCCGGTGTGGAAGGGCGGGTTGTTTCCGTTCCTGTTTATTACCATTGCCTGCGGCGCGGTATCGGGTTTCCACGCGCTGATCGCCTCCGGCACCACGCCGAAGCTGCTGGCAAGCGAAGGGCATGCCCGTTACATCGGTTACGGCGGCATGCTGATGGAGTCCTTCGTGGCCATCATGGCGATGGTTGCGGCTTCGGTGATTGAGCCAGGCGTTTACTTCGCCATGAACAGCCCGGCGGCGATCGTCGGCGCGGATGTCGTTTCGGTGGCTCAGACTGTCAGCAGTTGGGGTTTTGCAATTACCCCTGATGCGTTGCAAGCGGTGGCCAAGGACATCGGTGAAACCACGATCCTGGCCCGTGCTGGCGGCGCGCCGACCCTGGCGGTGGGTATCGCACAGATCCTGCACCACGTTCTGCCGGGTGAAAACACCATGGCCTTCTGGTACCACTTCGCGATCCTGTTCGAAGCGTTGTTCATCCTGACCGCCGTGGATGCCGGCACCCGTGCCGGGCGGTTCATGCTGCAGGACCTGCTCGGCTCTTTTGTGCCAGCGCTGCGCCGCACGGATTCCTGGACCGCCAACCTGATCGCAACCGCCGGTTGCGTGGCGATGTGGGGTTACCTGCTGTATCAAGGCGTGATCGACCCCTTGGGCGGGATCAACACCTTGTGGCCGCTGTTCGGGATTTCCAACCAGATGCTGGCCGGTATCGCGCTGATGCTGGCGACCGTCGTGCTGATCAAAATGAAACGCCAGCGCTACGTCTGGGTCACCATGCTGCCCGCCGTGTGGCTGCTGATCTGCACCGTCACGGCCGGCTTCATCAAGCTGTTCGACGCCAACCCGGCGATTGGTTTCCTGTCGCTGGCGAAGAAATACAGCGATGCGCTGGCCAACGGTCAGATCCTCGCCCCGGCCAAGGACATCACGCAGATGCAACACGTGATCTACAACGCCTACACCAACGCCACGCTGACGGCGCTGTTCCTGTTCGTGGTCTTCAGCATTCTGTTCTTTGCGCTCAAGGTCGGCATCGCTGCCTGGGGTACCAAGGAACGTACGGATAAAGAAGCGCCATTCCACGCCGTGCCAGACGCGTAATCGAGGATTGCAAGCATGTTCAATGACCTGAGTCGCCTCGGTAAATACCTCGGTCAGGCCGCGCGCCTGATGGTCGGCATGCCCGACTACGACAATTACGTCGAGCATATGCAAACCAAACACCCGGACAAACCGGTGATGAGCTACGAAATGTTCTTTCGCGAACGCCAGGAAGCTCGTTACGGGAGTAAGGCAGGGCCTAAGTGCTGTTGATCTTGTAGGAGCGAGCTTGCTCGCGATAAACACAAGGACAACGCGTGCTTTCAGAAAGCACGCGTTATTGTTGACGTCCATCGCGAGCAAGCTCGCTCCTACAGTCGACTTCGTTGCAGCGCTGGGAGGCGGTTAAGGTTTGGGATGAACAATCGCAAGTAAATGGCTGTTTGTATTGGGTAAGACTATGCTCTACTTATGTTCGTTTACCCCCTGATCAAATAACCATAGTGATCGCATGAACCCATCAGTGAAGCGTGCAACGGCCTTAGCGTTATATCCCGAGGATTCCCGTGAAGCGGCTGCGTTACTCAAGCAGGCTGTGCCGCTGATGGTTCGTCACAATATTCCGCCGAATCCGGTGCACTACGCCCTCTGGTACACCTACAGCAAAGGCGCGGACCCCGAACTTAATCGTCACCTTGATCGAGTGGTGAGGGACTTTGACAGTTTCCCGCCTGAGTCGGCCACCAAGCTGTTTCGCGAGTACATCATTCGCGACGAGCTGGAAGATGCCCGGGTAGGGCAACAGCAAGCGATCAATCTGGTCGACGGCATGGAGCGGGATGTCTCGCGTAGCGTAAATGGCAGTCTCAACTACCAGAACAGCCTGGGGCATTGCCTCGAAATGCTGGATGCTCCGGTTGAGAAGAGCCTTCCAAATATCCTCAATGAGCTGCAACAAAGCACGCAACTGATGCAGGATCAGCAAGCGCTGTTTCTGTTCCAGCTGCGTGCCGCTCAAAATGAGATTAAAACCCTGCGCGAAAAACTGGAGCAGACCAGCCTGGCAGCAACGCTGGACGGCCTGACCCAACTGCTGAACAGAAATACCTTCAACCGCGTGTTGGAGCAGGCAATAAGCAAAGCGCCGAAAAAAGTGGCGCTGGTCATGCTGGATATTGACCACTTCAAGCAATTCAATGACGAGTACGGCCACCCGTTGGGCGATCGTGTCCTCGAGCATGTCGGGCAGGTGCTGCGCAATTCACTGCCGCCTGAAGCCGTAGCGGCACGCTATGGGGGTGAGGAGTTCTGTGTGATCTTGCAAGAGTGCGCCGATCTCGACAGTGCACGTACATTTGCCGAACAGCTGCGCCTGAAAATTCAGTCTCTGCGGATCAAGGCGCGAGGAACCGACACGGTGCTCGACACGATATCGGCGTCCTTCGGCGTGGCCGTTTCCAAATCCGGTGACACACTGGAAAGTCTCCTGACCCGTGCCGATGATGCGCTCTACCTGGCCAAGCGCAATGGGCGCAATCGAGTGCAGTGACCTTTCAAAGCGGTTCTTGCCTGAAACGACAAAGCCCTGAATATCAGGGCTTTGTTGTATAAAAATGACGGACATCAATGGTCGAGTCGGTATCGGTGTGCCGCAGGTCATTGCGGCACTCATCCGAGCAGGTCTTCTTTCTCACCCAAGGGTGATGATTGACTGGCGCATTCGCGTAGCCAGTTCATAAAGGCCAGTAATCGTTTGGGGATAGTCGGGAGCGGCGGGTGAACCAAATAGTAATCGTAGTGACCTGATCGGCTGAATCCGGCGAGGGGCAGAACGAGTTCGCCGCAATCAACCCGCTTCTGCACCAGCTGTTGACGGCCTATCGCAATACCGGCGTGGTTCATGGCCGCCGTCACACTCAAATCCGAGCGATCGAAGGTCAAGGTTCGTTTGGGAAGTGACGCGAGCAGGTTGTGCTGCTCTGCCCAGAGCGTCCACTCGGCATCATAGGCCGCATGATCCCAGGCCAGGGAGTCGTGCAACGTGGTGCAGTGTCTTAAGTTCTCCGGGTTTTCCTGCAGACGATGGCGTCGCGCATAGTCAGGACTGCACACGGGGGCCAGTTGCTCTCGCATCAAGCGATGGCTGGTCAGCCCGGGAAATTCGCCATTGGCGTAGTACAAGGCCAAATCAATTTTGCGGGTTCTAAAGTCGACGTTGTCATTACCCACCCGCAGATCCAGTGAGACCAATGGGTAACGATCAACAAAGTCCGCCAGCCGGGGAACCAGCCAGCATTGGGCTATTGAGGGCCTGACGTAAAGCGCGATGGAACCGGCAATTTCCGCCTGTGACGATTGCTCAAGGGCCTCGGACAGTTCTCCCATCGCATACTGGAGTATTTCGAAGATGCGTTCGCCATCGTCCGTCAGGCTGACCTGGCGGGTCAGGCGCTGGAACAACTTCATGGCCAACGCGGTTTCCAGCCGGCTGATGCGGTGGCTGACGGCGCTGGCGGTTAAACACAATTCCTCCGCCGCACGAGCGAAGCTCAGGTGACGAGCCGCCACCAAAAAGGTGTGAAGGTTGGCGAACTGGCTGCTGTTGAGCCGGGAACTGATACGAGGAGGAAGGTTAAGCACGACAGTTTTTCCTCAAGCCCAAAAGCCACCCTGCGTTGACGCAGGGTTAGCAATCAAACGTACCGGATGTGGCAAGGCGTTCATCTTGCCACATCCCGTTTTGCGCTGACATCGGCGAGTCTGCGCTGGTCTCAAGCTGCTCGGGTGCCGGTTGGCTTGATCAACCCTTGGCCAGCAATTCACGACCCTTGGCCAGATAAGCGTCCATCTCGTCGCCAGGCACCATGTTGCCGCCTGTAGCCCAAACTAAATGGGTGGCTTGCGCCATGGCTTGGTTGTCCAGGCCCGTGCGAGCCAGGTAGCCTTGCTGGTCGGCATGGACCCTGGCAATGCCAGGCACACCGGCGAGCGCGGAGGGTTCAAGGCGCACACCTTCGCTACGCTCCATCAGTGCCAGCAAGCTGTACATTTCGTCGTCGCTGACGGTGTAGAAACCATCAAGCAAGCGCTGCATGGCCTTGCCGACAAAACCTGAAGCGCGCCCGACGGCCAGGCCATCAGCAGCTGTCACGTTGTCGATGCCGAAGTCTTGCACGCTCACTTCGTCGTGCAGCCCGGTATAGACCCCCAGCATCATGCAGGGCGAGTGAGTGGGCTCGGCGAAGATGCAGTGGACCGCGTCACCGAAGGCCAGCTTCAGGCCGAACGCTACGCCGCCAGGCGCGCCACCCACGCCGCAGGGCAGATAAACAAACAATGGATGTTGCGCGTCCACGGTGATATTGGCCGCCGCCAATTGCTTTTTCAGGCGTTCGGCGGCCACCGAGTAGCCCAGGAACAGGTTGACCGAGTTTTCATCGTCCACAAAATGGCAGGCTGGATCGGACTCCGCTTGTTTGCGACCTTGCGCAACGGCCACGCTGTAATCGGAGGCGTACTCAACCACCGTAACGCCGTGTGAGCGCAATTTGTCTTTTTTCCATTGTCGCGCATCCGCCGACATGTGCACGGTCACCTGGAAGCCCAATGCGGCCCCCATGATGCCGATGGACATACCGAGGTTACCGGTCGAGCCGACGGCTATTTTGTATTGGCCAAAAAACGCCCGCGCTTTTTCGCTGTCCAGCACTGCGTAGTCGTCGTCGAGGGTCAACAGATTTCCGGCCAACGCCAGGTCTTCGGCATGCTTGAGCACTTCATAGATACCGCCGCGCGCCTTGATGGAGCCCGAAATGGGTAGATGGCTGTCCCGCTTGAGCCACAGCGCACCTTGCAATACCTGACCGTAACGCTCGCTGAGCAATTGTTGCAGTTTTGGCACAGGCAGAATGTCCGACTCGATAATGCCGCCACTGCATTGCGTTTCCGGAAACGCACGTCTGAGGTAAGAAGCAAAACGTGTCAGTCGAGCGCTGGCGTCGGCTACGTCTGCGGCCGTCAACCCCACATCGCTCATCGATTCCGCGACCGGCGCCACGGCAGGATTAAACCAAGTGGTTTCTTGCAGCGCGACCAGATCGCGAGTCAAGGGGTAGCTGGCGTACCAGCTTTCAAGGGTTCTTCCCAAAATCATAACGTGGTCTCTTTAAACAATCAGGCTGAAAAATACGGGTGGATTCAAACAAAACACGACAGCAACAGGGTCAGTCCCAGCGCGACCAGCGAAGCCAATACGGTGGCCAAGGTGAACTTTTTCAGGGCTTCGGCGAGCGAGACACCCAAGTATTCCTTGACCACCCAGAAGGCGGAGTCCGTCACATGGGTCCAGCCAATGGCGCCGGCGCCGATGGCAATGCAGATGATTTCCTTACTCACGGTTGGATGAGCGCTCAGCATTGGCATCACCATGCCCGCGGCGCTGATCATTGCTACCGTCGCCGAGCCGACGGCGAAGTGCATCAACCCGGCCACCAACCACGCCAGGACGATGGGGTTCATATGCAACTGCGTCAACGTATCGGCCAGCACGTTACCCACGCCGCTGTCGACCAGGATGCCGTTGAATGCCCCACCCGCACCGATGATCAGCAGAATGCTGGCCAGTGGCGGAAAACTCTTCTGAGTGTGCGCGAGCAAGTCAGGCATGGATAAGCCGCGGCGCAAGCCCAGCGCCCAGTAAGCGAATACCACGGCAATGGACAGGGCGATCAGCGGCGTTCCCAGGAACGAAATAACACTGAATATCCCCGAGTCATGGGGTTGGCCGGCCGCGAGGCTTTTCCCTACCATCAGCAGAAGTGGCAGCAGAATGGTCAGCAGCGTCAAGCCAAGGCTTGGCAAATCCCGGGTCATGCTGTCGTCGCAATGCTCGTCCAGAAAAGCTTCTTGAGTGGCAGGCGCTTCAGTCTTGCAGACCAGCTTGACCCACAGCGGCCCGGCAATAATGGCCGTCGGCAGCGCGACAATGAGGCCGTACACAATCACCTTGCCGACATCGGCGCCCAGCATCCCAGTGATCGCCATAGCGGCAGGGTGCGGGGGCAACATGCAATGAACGGCCATCAGCGACACGGCCAGGGGCACGCCCAGGTACAGAAGGTTGATCCTGGTCTCTTTCGCGACCACATAGATCAACGGAATCAGCAGAACGAATCCAACTTCGAAGAACACGGGGATGCCCGCAATAAACCCGACGAGCATCATGGCCCATGACGCACGCTCTTTACCCAGGGCGCTCAATAGCGTCTGGGCGATGCGCTCCGCGCCACCGGATTCTTCCAGCATTTTGCCGAGTATGCCGCCAAGGCCAATGATCGTTGCGAGGAACCCAAGTGTTCCACCGACACCTTTTTCATAAGAAGTGACCAGTTGCGCCAGTGGCATGCCTGAACCGATACCCACCACAAAACTCGCCGCGGTCAACGCCAGGAAGGCGTGGACGCGAACTTTGACGATTAGAAAAACGATCAGAAGGATGGCGCAAAACAACACCAGCAATAGAGTGGGACCGCTGTGCATGGTATCTCCTGGAAGAGCTTTTATTGTTGAAATTAGTGACCGTGATCACTCTGCTTTCCGGCATTAGAGGGCAGTGCACAGGGCCTGACAAAGGATGGATTATCAAGGCATAGATGACACAGGATCATCTATGAGGGGGGCATGGGACACATCGTTGCCGGCAAGTACGATCTGGAACGCGCCAATTGGGTGATTGGCAAAGGCTATGCCGACCTGGTCGCGTTTGGACGACCTTTCGTTGCCAACCCGGATCTACTAAGGCGTTTGGCGGAAGAGCTTCCACTGGCCGAGTTTGCCGGCGTCGCGTGGCATGGGGCTTCATTGAGTAGACCGTTCAAAATTACGATTCCATGGCCTTCAATTTCGACAGGGACTCGATCTCTACTTGCCCGTACCGTAATTTCAAAACACCTGAAGCTGCCATTGCCTTGAGTTCCAGGGCAAGCGTTTGCCCTGAGATATGCCGCTGACAACATGTTCAAGATCTGAGAAGCGCTGAATCTTGCCATCGAACAGGTGAAACAGGATTAGCAATTTCCATCTGCCACGAAGTAGTGCAAGTACGGCATTGACATCTGCCGCGGCGGAATCAGGCGTGTAGAGCTTGCTGTGACTCGTTGTTGTCACTTACTTTTTCGTGCGTTCTTGTCGAGTTCGGCTGTACCGCTGATCATGAGAGCCTGCTGATCAACCAGGAGAAACTCGATGAGTATCACTCAGCACCCAGCCATTGAAGCCTATTTCGCAAGCGAGGCTGATACAGGTATAGGCGCCCTCGATGTAGTATTCACACATGATGCGACCGTTTTAGATGAGGGAAAAACGATCGTTGGTATCGATGCGATCACTGCGTGGAGACAGGCCGCGAAAGCGAAGTACCAATACACTGCCGAACCTCTGGACAGTCAGGAAAGTGAATCGCGGGCGGTGATCAAGGTGCGACTCTCCGGCAACTTTCCGGGTAGCCCTGTGGTAGTGACTTACACCTTCAGTGTGCGCGATGGGAAGATAGATTCCCTGGAGATCCGTTAATGAGCACTGGTAATGGTCTGGAAGGCTGCCGCGCGCTCGTGGCCAGTGTCGAGTAGGTGACAGATGTCTCACGAACGCATGAATGGAATGGACTGGAAAGTAGCGTAAGCCCTAAGTTTCAAAGCCCTCCGCCGAAGCGATACTGCCAAGCAATGCCAATGACATCGTATTCGCTGCCCGTGCGGGTATGCCCGCCGTTACTCGCATTCAGCTTTAGCGAATGGTTGCGGCTCAACGGCAGCGTGAGGGTGCATCCGTAACGTGTGTTTTCCTGAAAGTCGTGGTTACCGACCCCATCGACTGAGCTACTCCCGCCAGCGAAATAGGTCGTATCCAGCGAAGCCCAAACACCGTTGCTAAAGGCATAGATAAGATGCCCCTGTACCTGGTAAATCGGGTTCTGGGACAGTGTGTGGTCGCCGAGGAACTCGTTATTGTCGGTGTAAAAGGTTCCCGCGCCGGATAATTCCAGAGTCACTGACCCCAGGCGCTTGGAAATCCCAAGTTCGGGCTTGAATGACCAGCGGTTGTTGCCGAGGTTTACCAGCCTACTAGCGTCGTACTGACCGAGTGGCGCTGTGATCGCCAGGCTGGTGCCGATAATCACATCCTGTTGATAGCTGGGGAATTCAGCCAGGGACATCGCCGGGGCGCCATATAAGTTGACCGAGAAGCGGAATCTTGGATCGATCAACCCAGTCACATTACGCTCCTTGGGTTCACCGGCGAACAGAGCAGAGCCCGTCAATTTTGCTTCAGGCACGACGATATCGAACTTCCCTGAGCGGCCCCAGACGTCCAGGGATCTGGCAAAGGCAAACACCACAGTCTTGATGTTGAGCTTGGCATCCTGGAGCGGGACTGAGGGGTTGGCCGTCACGTTGCCATGGAGATCGCTGTAGCCCAAGAGCAGGAAATTGATACCGACCGGCGTATTGGCGTAGGACCTGGGTTCGAGATCCTCTGCGACTGCACCGGGCGCGACTATGATGAGCGAAGCGGATGCGAACCGAACCAGCCTGACGACGCAGAGATTGCGTTTCATCCACATTCGCTCGCTTCCTGTCAGGCGCCCAGAGTTATATGTAGTGTTGTAGCCAGTGCCGGGCCAACGCTGCCAGCAGAGCCAGGCATTCGATATTGTCAGCTGTCTGTGCTTATGGTCGGCGCCACCTTGCGATGGGTAATCCACTCGTTAATGGCGGACATCACCGCCTTCTCGCGCCCGACAAAACCATGGGGGCTGAAGGCTTCGCAGGCATCACCTCGCGGATTCTTGCTGCCCTCGACCGTGATCAGTGGAATGTTTTTCTTGCGCTCGACAATACTGGAGTAGCGAGTGACATGGCACGGGTCGTCCTTGTTGTGCACGAACAGCTGAGGCACCTTCGCTTGTGCCCAGTCGAAGGAAGCCATAACGGCGCCGTGAGTATTTGACCCGGTTGGGTCGGTGAAGGTTGAGGTGTGAATAGCCCCATCGATCTGTCCACTGAGATTGCGTGCCAGGAATGAGCTTGAGACTGTGCCGTAACTGGTCCCCAGAATATAAACCTTCTGTGCACCAAACTCTTTTCGTACCGCCGCGATAACGTCGCTGACATCCGCTGCCTGTTCGGCGGAAGAGCGGTAGCGGTCATCGCAAGAAGACAACTTATCCATCGGGCAATCGACCATCACCGTGAAGTTACTGTCGTTGTTCAAAAAGCGCCGGGCCCGAATCACAAAATTCCCGCTCAGGTCATAGGTGATATTCCCGCCTACGTTCTTCAAATTGAGCACCCCGGGGTAACCGGGAAACAACAAGATCGCTGTAGTGGGCATCTCGCCCTTGCGCTTATCCACCAAAATATTCAGTACGCTGCCGCGCTTGAGGGGGACTGCATGGAACGTCTCGATCAGGCCTTCAGTGGCCTTGGCTTCATCTGCCCGAGCGGCTGGGTTCAAGAGCAATAGCAGGCAGCTGAGTAATAGGACGTATCGGCAGCGCATGATGAACTCCAGCATTGATCCAGGCAGGGGGAGCGCTTTTTTACTGCTCGCCTGTGGAGGGCAGTGGTTTGAACTTACAGGAGGTATAGCAGAGCGAGAGATTCATGATGAAGTCGTGGTGCAAGTCTTTGTGATGGGTTTCGTGTTGGCAGGCTTGGGGCTAGAAGGGCTCACCGAAAAGGGGGCGCTCACAGCAACCAAGGGCTGATCGCGCTGACGTCGTACCCGGCTTACGTGCTGGAAGTCCTGACGATGAAGTGTAAGTGACGTGCTGTTGTGCTTTGAATGCAACTGGCAAACCCTGCTTGCACAGGCTTTGCCAGCCTTCGGCACTGTATCCAAAAGTTAGGCTTTAGTGTTTATGATCTCGCCGGTTATCTGCCCATTGCCATTTACAACGCCAGAGGTTGGCGCTGCCGTGCTTGCGTGGTGCTGCTTTTGCATCAATCGCTGAGCCTGACGATCACCGTGCTGTGCCTCTTGAGTGGTTTGCGCGGCAGTCTCGGTCGCTTCTTTCAGTGCAACTTTAACGTTACTGGCAGCGGTGGCGGTGGTAGGTGCAGTTGCCTGATTTCCTTTCACCGAGGAATCGCGTTGGGCAGGACTTTGCCCGTTGATAGTCACTGAATTTGAAGCTGATACTGTTCCGATGGACATGGAAAACTCCTAACTGAGTGGATTGCGCAGGTGTTTTTTGTCATTGCGATTACGTCAAGTTACCCGTCAAGTCCCTGCCCCCGGGACTGTTTTGCTTGGCCCTCCTCGATATCAACCCATGGCAGCGCCCACAGTAGGCGTACAGTTGTGGGCCATCCGTTAGATGAAGGTGAAAGCTTTGTGGTTTTCCGCGACGAGGCTGCTGTTTTACCTGGAGATATTCTGAAGAAGGCTTCCCGTTTCTGGTGATGTGCGCCGCTCCCGTCGCGTGCATTTCCCGATTTAGTAGGAGGCGCGCGTCTGACTTGCCCTGGCGCATGCTCAACGAATTATCGGAATCACCGACGCCGGCGATCGCGGACTGATCGCGCTCAAGGCGTGCCAAGGCTATGTACGGGGCGTTTCGTGCTGAAGTTGAAGGGCTACAATCGACCCATTGCAGCCGGTCGATTCAACGCGACATATCAGGCCACTTTTAAGATGGAGCGGACGTTCGTTTTGTCGCATGCTCAGCGGCAGCCGTGTCCAGAAATCGTGGTAAATTGCTGAACAAAATTAACTACGAGTGCACTTTGGATGGGCTCAATATTTTTCTCTGATCTCGAGATAAAATTCAGTGGAATTTGGCGCCGCGCGCTTAATGAGTCTTCGCTGAGCGCTTTGACACCGGAACTCATTGAAAAATGGGCTAGCGACAAGAGGCTAATTAATCCGGTCGCGAAGCTTGCAGATGTCGGCGTCTTCCATCCGACGCCGTGTATTGTCCTAACCGTCGACGGTGGCAGAGCATGCTTCCCGACTATTCCAGTGTCCGGCGACGAGAACTGGCAAATAAGGCGAAAGCAACACGACGATCAAGCCGCTCTTTGGGACAAGGTCGAGTGGTTTATGCCGCTATGGCTACCGATGGGTGAAATATCTAAGCTACTTTCTTCTGTCAGGAATGTAGCGAGAGAGCGGGCGCTTGATCTTTTCGACTATCACACGTCAACGCTTTACACATTGGCTTTCCAAGCGGTTTGCATCGAACAGATCTTGCCTCTTGCTCGCAGCCTTAAAGAGATCGTGCCGTTGGCGCGGGAGGCTTACTTAGGTGCATATAGCGGTTATTGGGCTACCAGCGTCGGAACTTTGATACCGGCGATCGAAGGCAGTCTGACAAGAATTGTTTCTGATCTCGGGACTAAAGCTACTGCCCCGGATAAAATTGATCATGCAATAAACCGCGCGATCGAAACTGCTGCACAACTCCATTTTGACCGCATGTGGGTGCCGTCTGAATATAGGACTTGTGACTATTTATTCGGGCAGGATGAGCGTGTTTTCGCCTTTGAGACGTTTCGGAGATGGCTCAAGAATCATTTTTTCTGTAATACCAGCGAATACCGGGGTGTGACTTGGCTTAATCGGCACATGTTTGCGCACGGCACCGCAGCGTCATGGCAGAAACCGGCGAATTTTGCTCGGATGGTGGTCGCGCTTGCGACACTTGCAGCTATCGAATCCTGGTACGACGCCTCTCATAGCGTCTCGTTTTTGCTCCCTGACATGAATGACGATAGTACCTTGCTATGGCAACAGGCTCTGCTTCGGGGGGATGTTCAGATGAAACTGAAGCTCGCTGAACAGGATCATTTTCGAAAACATGGACGCCTTGTTCCAGCGTTGCCAGCAGACAATGGCGTTCTGCTCCGTAAGGGTCTACTTTCTCAGCAATGCATGACTGATTTGGTTCGGCCTTTACGCGATGCTGGCTGGAATTTGAAAGTCAACGAGCCTGACGATAAGGCGCTCTATATGACCGTCGATGCTACCCACGGCGAGCAACTTTTCAGTGTTGCGTTGCTATATAGTTGCGGAACTGAAAATGGTATTTACAAAATGCTCGCTAAAGAATGCGTGGCCATCCTCTATTGCGGGGCTCCTTATAAACAGGAGTCATTTGCCTACGGCATTTCGGTTCATGTCGGACCTGTTTTGGGATGGCAGCCGCCAAAGGCTGGTTGACCAAAGGGATAGTCACCGGGCGACCGCAGCGCTGCGCTGCCGTGCAGGCTCAAGCGGATAGAGTCCGGTCCGCTGCGAAATAGATACTCCCGAATCCTCGAAAAATTGAAAGTGGAGCGGTTTCTCCATACGATCTCTATAGCTTAAACATCGCGAGCAACCCGTGCGAGCCTATGAACATCGACGCAGACGCCTATCTAACGACTATCCTCGACCGGGAAGCCGTTGATACGAGTATATTTTCGCCTTTGTGGAATGTCCTAACGACGATCCAACCGCTCCTCAATGAGTGGGCAAACCGATATCTCCTCAACGTCCGGCCGAGCGGCTCGTTTTCCAAGGGCACGGCCAATTCATCGGGAACCGACATCGATCTTTTCATATCGTTATCGGATCAGACACCTGAGACCCTGAAGGAAGTCTACGAAAAGCTTTTTGCGCGTCTCACTGAACAGGGATACGCGCCGCAGCGGCAAAACGTGTCCATCAATATCAGGGTCAATGGCTTCGACGTTGATCTGGTGCCCGCGAAACGACAAAACTACCTGACGAGCGATCACAGCCTCTATGTCCGTCGCAAAGACACATGGAAGAAGACGAACATCGATACGCACATTGCGCATGTCACTGCGGCGGGGAGGCAACAGGAAATCCGTATCATCAAACTGTGGCGCAATCAGAAAGGTCTGGATTTTCCCTCATTTTATGTCGAGCTCGCCGTCATCAAGGCGTTGCAGTTTGAATTCTTGGCGCCCCTGTCTCTCCGCGTTGTGAAGTGCTTGGAGTATTTTCGAGACTCGCTGCCAACGGCGCAGATTGTCGATCCAGCCAACACAAACAACAGTATTTCAGACGATCTAACCGCCGCTGAAAAGCAGGCGATCAGCAAGGCAGCCGCTACATCCCTGCAGGGATCCTGGGAGGATTTGGTTCGATGAGTGAATGGTCCCTTCAAACGCTGCTGTCAGGTCTGCACGATAAGGTGCAGCAAAGCCTTGCCGTGTCGCGGCAGTCATTCGGCCACCCCGGAACCAAGGGTGACGCGAGCGAAAAAGCATGGCTGGAGCTGCTCGAAACGTATCTGCCGCACCGGTATCAAGCGGCAACGGCGCATGTCGTCGATAGCAGGGACGGGTTCAGCCAGCAAATGGACATCGTCATTTTTGACCGGCAGTACACGCCGTTGATCTTCGAGCACAATGACCAACTGGTCATCCCGGCCGAAAGCGTATATGCCGTTTTCGAAGCAAAGCAGTCGATTAACGCCGGGCAGGTGAAATATGCTCGGGAGAAAATAGAGAGCGTCCGGCGCTTGGAGCGCACGAGCATGCCCATTCCCTGGCTCAAAGGCGTCTCGGCCGCCAAACCGCTCCACAACATTATCGGCGGTCTACTGACGTTTGAAAGCGATTGGAAGCCGCCCTTGGGTCAACCGCTGGTCGAGGCACTTCAGGTTCAGCCGGAGAACGTGAACAACCGGTTGGATATCGGTTGTGTGGCGTCTCACGGCCTGTTCGACTGCGACGATCAAGGGGCAGTGACAATTTCACCGCAGAGCAAGCCTGCAACAGCCTTTCTGCTAACGCTCATCGCGAAGTTGCAAGAGATCGGCACGGTACCGATGATTGACATCCGGGCTTACGCCCATTGGCTTGCGGACTAGCATCAGGGCCCGACTGCCACGCCGCTAATCGAACCGATTATGGATAAATTGGCATGCCTACCGGCTGCTGCCGTGAGCAACTCAACCGTCGCTACTACCAAAGTTGTCGGCAACCGACTTCCCCGTTCGTTGTTGTTGCAAATGCGCTGCGTCAACGCGCAGGCTTGCCGCTTTAAATGAAACGATTAGGCAGTTTTTGCGGAGCGCGTGGGCGTCCGCTTTTGGAGGCGGAGCAGCCAACCCGCTGTCGAAAAGTTGGTGTCAGCGAGCGAGAGTTCATGGCCGATTTCTGCCTGTGAGCGATCACTCTGGTGTCAACAGTACCGCTAGCATCATCTTGATGAACTCTTCATTCTTGTCGATCGTTTCCAAGGCGCCACGCACATTTCCACCGACCTCGGTTGCTCCGCGTTGCTCGACCCAAAGCGTAAGCTCCATGATGGCAGCCTCCAGGGCGAGCTGGTTTTCGTTGATCTTGAACAGCAGGGAAGGGAGCAGGTCTGAATTCGGCATAGGCGATTACTCGGCGGATGAGGGCATCGCAGCAGTGGCAGTTCTGGTTCGCGTGATTGCCATGTAGTGGGTTACAGCGTTTCTAGTGATCCTGTGATACAGCTAGGGGCTATGTGTCTGCACTTTTCAGTTACCATTGCGTATCTAGGAATAGTTAGCGACTACTCGCAAGCGTTGCACATGGAAGGGAATCAATAACATGGATGGTGTGCGTTCTGTACAAGTAATCGCCGTGTCCGGCGGAAAGGGCGGCGTCGGCAAGACGACTGTGGCGGTGAATCTTTCATTGGCGCTAGCGAAGCTTGGAAGGCGAGTCGTATTGCTTGATGGCGATCTTGGCTTGGCGAATATCGATGTCCTGTTGGGGCTTTCCCCGCAGTACACGCTTGCCGATTTAATCGAAGGTCGCTGTGAGCTATCCGATGTACTTTTGCGCGGTCCGGGCGGGATACGAATCGTCCCCGCGGCTTCAGGCATCCAGAGCATGGTGCATTTGTCTGCGGCTCAGCACGCAGGCGTTATCCAGGCCTTCAGTGAAATCGGTGACAGTCTCGATGTGCTGGTGATTGACACAGCTGCGGGCATCGGCTCGTCGGTGGTCAGTCTCATCCGGGCGGCCCACGAAGTCTTGCTGGTGGTCTGCGACGAACTGACCTCGATCACCGATGCCTACGCACTGATCAAACTGCTTAATCGTGATTACGGAATGGACCGTTTCCGGGTGCTGGTCAATATGGCGCAGAGCCCGAAGGAAGGTCGCGCGCTGTTCGCTAAATTGGCCAAAGTCACCGATCGCTTCCTCGACGTAACCCTGCGGTATGTGGGAGCGGTTCCGTACGATGAATGTGCGCGTAGGGCAGTGCAGAAGCAGCGAGCAGTCTACGAACAGTTTCCGCGCTCCAAGTGCGCCCAAGCCTTTCAGGAAATCGCTTTAAAGGTCGACGCTTGGCCTTTGCTGGCTACCCCCAGAGGGCATATGGAGTTCTTCGTTGACCGACTCGTCCATAGTTCGAGAAGGTGACATTTCTCTCCCGGCCGTATGGGTGGTGCGATTGTGGTGTCCGCTTATGCCTAGTAAGCCTGGAGGCGCTTTTGTTGGGTCGGCTTGCGCAAAACCTCCTCTGGAGGCCGCGTGTTAGCCACTTATAAGGGGGCCGCCATCATGGAGCTACCGAGGTCGGCGGCAATGTCCTCGGTTCCCTGGACGAGCAGGTTTGGCATCGCGATTCCTCCATGAAAGAGGGCCAGCGTAGCATCGGAAATGTGGTGACACATATGGGGGAAGGCAGCGGTCGGCAGGACGCTTGGCTGAAGTTGCTGACCAAGCCCGAGCCAGGGGCGTGACCTGTGAACAGGCGTATGACGGTATTTCAAAATAGGGATTTTGTTCGTTCGGCAGAACGCCGGAGAGGGTAAAGACGTGTCGAGTTATGGAACACTTCCAGAATAGTTATGGAACACATTCCCGGTGGAGAAATTTTCACCAAACCCCAGAAACGACAAAGCCCTGAAAAATCAGGGCTTTGTCGGTACAAATATGGCGGAGGCGATGGGATTCGAACTCATGGACCTGTTACAGTCGACGGTTTTCAAGACCGTTGCCTTAAACCACTCGGCCACACCTCCGTTTGCGTTGCGGGCGCCATAATACCTGAATGAAACACACTGTCAAACTCTCTCCATCGCTTGTTACAGAGCGTCTGTTATGATCTTTGCGACTGAACGTTTCAAACCAACAGGAGTGTCGCCATGCGCGAACAGGATTACGCAGTTAATAACAGCGTGCAGGCTGAGCAGCTAGAGGTTAGCCGCGTCCTGCGCAACACTTACGGCTTACTCGCACTCACCCTCGCATTCAGCGGCGTGATGGCGTACGTCGCCCAGCAGATGCGTGTCGGTTACCCGAACGTTTTCGTGGTGCTGATCGGCTTCTACGGGCTGTTCTTTCTCACCAACAAACTTCGTGATTCGGCCTGGGGCCTGGTGTCGGCATTTGCCCTGACCGGTTTCATGGGTTTCCTGCTCGGCCCGATCCTCAACCGCTACCTGGGCATGCAGGGCGGCGCTGAAGTGGTCAGTTCGGCCTTCGCAATGACCGCGCTGGTATTCGGCGGCCTGTCGGCCTATGTGCTGATTACCCGCAAAGACATGAGCTTCCTCGGTGGCTTCATCACCGCAGGGTTCTTCGTGCTGCTGGGGGCGACGCTGGCCAGCTTCTTCTTCAAGATCAGCGGTCTGCAACTGGCGATCAGCGCAGGTTTCGTGCTGTTCTCCTCGGTCTGCATTTTGTTCCAGACCAGCGCCATCATTCAGGGCGGTGAGCGCAACTACATCATGGCGACCATCAGCCTGTATGTATCGATCTACAACCTGTTCATCAGCTTGTTGCAGATCTTCGGCATCATGAGCCGCGATGATTAATCGCCAGCCATGAGTAAAAAACCCGCTACGGCGGGTTTTTTATTGTCTGCGATTTGGATCAAGGGCTATGCCATAGGGGGCAGCCGGCGCTTGACCGGAGTCTTCTTGACGATCGCCGTGTTGGTTTCGGCGTGGGTGTTGAGGCGATCGAGCAGGGTGTCCAGTTGTTCCATCGAGCGCACATGCAGGCGCGCGATGAAGCAGTCGTCGCCGGTCACTTTGTCGCACTCGGTGAATTCCGGGATGGCCTGGATTTGCCGTTCAACTTCCTGCAACTGTCCCGGCAGTGGGCGGATGCGGACAATGGCCTGGAGTTGATAGCCGAAACATTTGGGGTCTATGTCAACGGTGTAGCCCTTGAGCACGCCTCGTTCTTCAAGGCGGCGCAGACGTTCTGCAACGCTCGGTGAGGACAGGCCGCTGATTTGCGCCAGCGCCTTGAGCGATCGCCGTGAGTCCTCCATCAATGCGCTGATCAGCACTTGGTCGATGTCGTCGGTCATGGTGAAGCCCCAATTAGGCGATTAATAAAAACTGCCTTTATAAAAAAGGCAGATGCCAAGTTTAGCCTGCTTTTTGCGCTGGAGAAGACCCTCGGTGGGTTGGCATACTTTGGCCTCAAACACAGGAGTCTGATGATGGACAAAACAATTCGTCACGGGTCATTCGAAATGACCGCCGCCATGCTGATTTCCGGGACTATCGGCTGGTTCGTGCTGGTTTCCGGGCAACCGGTGCTCGATGTGGTGTTCTGGCGTTGCGTTTTCGGTGCCGGCACCTTGTTGCTGATTTGCACGGCATTCGGCTTCCTGCGTCCCGGTATCTTGACCCGTACCACGTTCTTGCTGGCCGTTGTCAGTGGGGTGGCGATTGTCGGTAACTGGGTGCTGTTGTTTGCGTCCTACTCCCGTGCCTCGATTGCCATCGGCACCGCTGTCTATAACGTTCAGCCGTTCATGCTGGTGGGGTTGGCCGCCTTGTTCCTCAACGAGAAGATCACCCTGCAGAAACTGTTTTGGTTGGGCATCTCGTTTCTCGGGATGCTGGCGATTGTCAGTGCTCACGGAACGGCGGTTGAGGGCGGTAGTGACTACCTGATTGGGATCGGGCTGGCGCTGGGAGCCGCCTTCCTTTACGCGATTGCCGCGCTGATTATCAAACGCCTGACCGGCACGCCTCCCCATCTGATCGCGTTGATCCAGGTATCCACCGGCGTATTGTTGCTGGCGCCATTGGCGCACCTTTCGGCGCTGCCGCAAGCGCCCAGTGCATGGGCCAGCCTGGTAACACTGGGCATCGTTCACACCGGTGTGATGTACGTTCTGCTATACGGCGCGATACAAAAATTGCCGACAGCACTGACCGGCGCACTGTCGTTCATTTATCCGATCGCCGCGATTTTTGTCGATTGGTTTGCCTTTGGCCATCGTCTGGAGCCGTTGCAATGGATCGGTGTCGCCGCGATTCTGCTGGCGGCTGCCGGTATGCAGCAGGGCTGGAGTTTGAGATTTCGTCGGGCAGCTGCGCAATAATCAGTAGTGGGCTGTCAGACCTGAAAAATACGTTTAATGGCATCCACGTTTTCAGGTGATGCGAATGTTGGTAGGCGGACCGGGAAACGTCAGATATTCCAGCGAGGCGCAGCTTTGGCTAAACGCTGGCGCATCTCGCCGATGTTGGCCGCAAACTGCAGGATCAGTAACCGGTAACCATCCAGAGGACTGTAAACAGGTGCGTCCAGGCTTGAATCTGACGGCAGTTCAATGGGTCGGTTGAGTCGTTGGGAGGCGCCGGATTTCAACGCCCGCGCCATCCCCACGAGCTGCACCCGAATCAGCCGGTGTTCCGCTTTCAGCGACGATTGCAGATGGGCCATCGCGTCGGGATCATTCGCATCCGGCCGGGTATTGCCGAGGATTTCCAGGGTGCTCACGCACATCCGCAAATGACGCTGAATCGCGTCGAGTTCGGTCATGGAGATCTTCACTTCCTTGGACACCGACGGCATCAGCGAACGCAGTTGCACCATCACTGTGTTCAAGCGCCCCATGAGCCGGTGATGTTCGTCGTCGGCGACCGATTGGCCATTGATGATGCGTCCGTAAATCGTCGCGCAATCGCGCAAGGCATCGGCCAGGTTGTAACGCCAGGAGAAAACCGCATAGAGCGGCAGGGCGAAGGAAAACGCCAGGGCCAGGGCGATGCCGATCAGGATGTCCACGCCACGCCACAAACCGTCGGAAACCGGATTGTCGCCATGCCCGGCGACGATAAGCACGGTAATCGCCGCCAGTAGCGCGGTGTAGCCGCCCTTGCCGATGGCGTGGTAGGAAAAAAATCCGCACACCACCGACATCACGAAATAGGTCAGCCATGGCATCCCGAGCCACGCCTGCTGCGCCACCAGCAATAAACCGACGGCAGCTCCGATCAAGGTGCCGGTGGCACGCTCGGCGGCTTTCTTGCCAATGTTGCCGTGGTGCTGCAAACCACCGATCACCACCAGCATCGTCACCGACGCCCATTCGCCATGTGGCAGGTTGATGCCGGTGGTCAGCAGGATGGATGCCATTAACCCCAGCGAAACGCGCACCGCGTGGATGACTCTGGCGTGGCGATAGCGCCGATACGGATCCAGCAACGGACGCAGTAGTCGGCGCATCAGCGGTGGCAGGCGATTGGCTCCGAATGTGCTCAGACTCGGTATCCTCAGAAGATGTAATCAGTGGTCAGGAAACTCGAACTCCGTCCGCTGATGATCTCGCTGATCAGCTCTTTATTGGTCTCCTGAAACTTGGTCGCGACCAATGTCCTGATCGAAAACACCCGCAACGCATCATGCACCGACAGTGTGCCCTCGGCGGAGTTCTTGCGGCCGTTGAACGGGAAGGTGTCCGGGCCGCGCTGGCATTGGGCGTTGAGGTTGATGCGCCCGACCTGATTGGCAAAGGTGTCCACCAGTCGGCCGACTGCCACCGGGTTGGTGCCAAAAATACTCAGCTGCTGGCCGAAGTCCGACTCCAGGACGTAATCAATCACGGTGTCCAGATGCCGGTAAGGCACGATAGGCACGACCGGGCCAAATTGCTCCTCCTGATAGACGCGCATCAGCGGCGTTACCGGGTACAACACGGCGGGGTAGAAAAACGAGGCGCGGGCCTCACCGCCGTTAGGGTTCACCACGCTGGCGCCTTTGCCGACGGCATCCGCCACCAGCGAGTGCAGGTAATCGACCTTGCCCGACTCCGGCAAGGGGGTCAGCGCCACGCCGCTTTCCCAAGGCATGCCGGGTTTGAGGCTGGCGAGTTTGATGTTGAATTTCTCGATGAAGGCCTCGACCACGTCTTCGTGGACGAAGAGGATTTTCAGCGCGGTGCAGCGCTGGCCATTGAATGACAAGGCGCCGGTGAGTGCTTCGCTGACCGCGTTGTCGAGATCCACCTCGGGCAACACGATGCCGGGGTTTTTCGCATCCAGGCCCAGCGCCGCGCGCAAACGGTGAGGTCTCGGATGGAGTTTTTTCAGGTCGCTGGCGGCCTTGTTGGTGCCAATGAACGCGAAGATATCGATCTTGCCGCTGGCCATCAGCGCGCTGACGGTCTCGCGTCCGCTGCCGTAGATCACGTTGATGACCCCGGCCGGGAAGCTGTCGCGGAAGGCTTCGAGCAGCGGGCGGATCAGCAGCACCCCAAGCTTGGCCGGCTTGAACACCACGGTGTTACCCATGATCAGCGCTGGAATCAGCGTGGTGAAGGTTTCGTTAAGCGGGTAGTTGTAAGGCCCCATGCACAACGCCACGCCCAGCGGGACGCGGCGGATCTGGCCGAGGGTGTCCTGTTCCAGTTCGAAGCGACTGGAGCGGCGGTCGAGTTCCTTGAGGGCGTTGACGGTGTCGACGATGTAGTCGCAGGTGCGGTCGAACTCTTTTTCCGAGTCCTTGAGGTTTTTGCCGATTTCCCACATCAGCAACTTGACCACGGCGTCGCGTTGTTCGCGCATGCGCGACAGGAAAGCTTCGACGTGCTGGATACGTTCGGCCACGCGCATCGTCGGCCATAGGCCCTGACCACGGTCATAGGCACGGACGGCGGCGTCGAGGGCGGTCAGCGCGGTGTCGGCGTCGAGCAGCGGCGTGCTGCCGAGGATGACTTGTTCATCGCCATGCTCGCCGGCCAAATACACTGGGCTGCGGACTTGGGCGAGGGGACCCGACCAGGTTTTCAACTCGCCATCGACCAGGTATTCACGTTGCTCGGTCTGGCCGTCGAGGCGGTACTTTTCCGGGATGCTGCTGGCGTCAGGAAACAGGTTGCCAAGGATAGGTGCTGGGGTCATGTCGCTACTCCATGTGATGTCAGCCATGCGCTGGCGGCTCGCCGTTGGGAATTCACTTCAAAGGTTATACGCCTTAATGGGTCGGTTTTTTAAGTGTGCGTTGACGCAACAGGCGATCTTTTGACCTGGGAACACACAACGGCCGATGCTGCGGTTAAACTTCGAGCTCTTTCTAAAAGGAGTTCATATGAGTTATTACCAGCCGGGCATTCTCGCCACCCCAGTTCCGCCTCAAGCCCGTCATATGTTCTTCGCCCTCGAATCTGCCGCTGCGCTGCCCGCGGCCCTCGAAAAGCTGAAGGCACTGGTGGACGGTAAGTCTGCAGTGGTTGGTTTCGGTGAATCCCTGGTTAAAGCCCTGCGGGGTCAAATCGAAGGCCTGCGGACCTTTCCTGCGCTGACCGGTGTTGGGGTCGATAACCCGTCGACCCAGCACGCCCTTTGGTGCTGGCTGCACGGTGTCGACCGTGGCGAATTGCTCAATCGCAGCAACGCCATCGCAGCGGCATTGGCACCGGCCTTGCGCCTGGTGCAGATGAACGAAACGTTCCGCCATATGACTGGCCACGACCTCACGGGCTACGAAGACGGCACCGAAAATCCTCACGACGAAGCCGCCGTGGCTGCTGCGCTGGTGGGTGAAGGCGCTGACGGCATGGTGGGTGGCAGCTTCGCCGCGATTCAGCAGTGGCAGCATGACCTGAAGGGCTTCCAGGCGATGCCATCCCATGAGAAGGACAACATCATGGGCCGCCGCTTGAGCGACAACGAAGAACTCGACGACGCGCCAATCTCGGCCCACGTTAAACGCACCGCCCAGGAAAGCTTTGCCCCTGAAGCATTCGTGGTTCGTCGCTCGATGCCGTGGATCGAAGGCGACCGCGCCGGTCTGATGTTCCTGGCCTTCGGTTTTTCCCTCGACGCCTTTGAAGCTCAACTGCGCCGGATGAGCGGCCTGGAAGACGGCATCACCGACGGTTTGTACCGCATCAGCCGCCCAATCACCGGCGGCTACTACTGGTGCCCGCCGCTCAAGGACGGTCTTCTGGATCTGCGCGCACTGCATATCGAACGCCGCTGACAATAAGCCTGCCCTGTAGGAGCGAGCTTGCTCGCGAAAAACGTCAATGATAACGCCGGCTTCCTGACGAACCGCGGCGCTTTGACGTCCATCGCGAGCAAGCTCGCTCCTACAGGGCGGTGGCCCGGCGAATCTAACCTTATGCTCAAACAGTATTTCTCAACCCCCACATCGCCTCTCTAAGATCACGTCATAACTCGTTATAACAAGTGATCTGCCATGACCGATAACGTTCTATCCCTGAGTAGCGTCCCGCTGCACACCCAACTGCGGGATGTGCTGCGTGCCCGGATCCTCGACGGCGAATACCCGCAAGACAGCCAGATGCCCTCCGAAAGCGAACTCGGCGCCTTGTTCAAAGTCAGCCGCATCACCGTGCGCCAGGCCTTGGGTGACCTGCAGAAAGAAGGGCTGATTTTTAAAATCCACGGCAAAGGCACATTCGTCGCCAAGCCGAAAACCTTCCAGAACGTCAGCACCCTGCAAGGTCTGGCCGAGTCCATGACCGGTCGCGGCTATGAAGTGATCAACCGCCTGCGCAGTTTCAAATTCATTCCTGCCGACAAACTCGTCGCCGAGCGTTTGCAGGTCGCCGAAGGCGAAATCGTGGCCCAGATCAAGCGAGTCAGGCTGATCAACCGCGAGCCCATTTCGCTGGAAATTACTTACCTGCCCAAAGCCATTGGCGAGCGCCTGGAGAAGGCTGATCTGGTCACCCGCGACATCTTCCTGATTCTTGAAAACGACTGCGCACTGGCCCTCGGCCACGCCGACCTGGCCATTGACGCCGTGCTGGCCGACAGCGACCTGACCCAGGCGCTGAACGTCGAGCCCGGTTCGCCGATCATGCGCATCGAGCGCTTGACTCACGATGCCAGCGGCCAGCCCGTGGACTTCGAACACCTTTACTACCGCGGCGATGCCTTCCAGTACCGCTTGCGGATCGACCGGCAAAAAGGGGCGCAGGCATGACCCACAGCTCGATGACTAGCAGCTCCATGATTAGAAAGACGCTCGAACAGGAATACGACATCGTCGTGATCGGCGGCGGCACCGCAGGCCCGATGGCGGCGATCAAGGCCAAGGAGCGCAACCGCGATCTGCGCGTGTTGCTGATCGACAAGGCCAACGTCAAACGCAGCGGTGCGATCAGCATGGGCATGGACGGCCTGAACAACGCGATCATCCCCGGCCACTCGACGCCGGAGCAGTACACCAAGGAAATCACCATCGCCAACGACGGCATCGTCAATCAGGCCGCGGTGTATGCCTATGCAACCCATAGCTTTGAAACGATCGAGCAACTGGATCGCTGGGGCGTGAAATTCGAGAAAGACGAAACCGGCGATTACGCGGTGAAAAAGGTTCACCACATGGGTGCTTACGTGCTGCCGATGCCGGAAGGACACGACATCAAAAAAGTCCTGTACCGCCAGTTGAAGCGGGCACGGGTGAGCATCACCAATCGCCTGGTTTGCACGCGGTTGCTGACAGACGCAGAGGGCGCGGTCAACGGTGTGATGGGCTTCGATTGCCGTAGCGCGGACTTCCATGTGATCAAGGCCAAAGCGGTCATTCTGTGCTGCGGCGCGGCCGGACGCCTGGGTTTGCCATCCTCGGGTTACCTGATGGGCACCTATGAAAACCCGACCAATGCCGGCGACGGTTACGCCATGGCTTATCACGCCGGGGCGGAGCTGGCGAACCTCGAATGCTTCCAGATCAACCCGTTGATCAAGGATTACAACGGGCCGGCCTGCGCCTATGTCACTGGCCCGTTGGGTGGTTACACGGCGAATAACAAGGGCGAGCGCTTTATCGAGTGCGACTACTGGAGCGGGCAAATGATGTGGGAGTTCCACCAGGAACTCGAAAGCGGCAACGGCCCGGTGTTTCTCAAGCTCGACCATCTGGCCGAAGAAACCATCCAGAACATCGAAGACATCCTGCACAGCAACGAACGCCCGAGTCGCGGCCAGTTCCACGCCAATCGCGGCACCGATTACCGTACGCAGATGGTCGAGATGCACATCTCCGAGATCGGCTTTTGCAGCGGGCACTCCGCATCGGGTGTGTGGGTCAACGAGCGGGCAGAGACTTCGGTGAAGGGGCTGTATTCAGCGGGAGACATGGCCGCAGTTCCGCACAACTACATGCTCGGCGCGTTTACCTATGGCTGGTTTGCCGGCACCAATGCGGCGGAGTTTGTGGCTGAGCGCGAGTTTTCGGCGCTGGATCTCGAACAGATCGAAGCGGAAAAGGCCCGGGTCTACGCACCACTGGACCGCGAACACGGACTGCCACCGGCTCAGGTCGAGTACAAGCTGCGGCGCTTCGTCAACGACTACCTGCAACCGCCGAAAGTGACCAAGAAGATGCAAATCGGCCTGCAACGCTTCAGCGATATCCAGCGCGACCTCGATCAGATCAAGGCCCATAACGCCCACGAGCTGATGCGCGCCATGGAAGTCAGCATGATCCGCGACTGCGCCGAAATGGCCGCCCGTGCGTCGCTGTTCCGCGCCGAGAGTCGCTGGGGGCTCTATCACTATCGGGTCGATCACCCGCAACGCAACGACAGTGACTGGTTCTGTCATTGCCACCTGAAAAAGGATGAAAACGGTGTGATGACCAGTTTCAAGAAAGCCGTCGAGCCTTACATCATCCCGCTGGACGCCGAAGAAATGCAGGCCTACGACCGGCTGCGGGTCGGTGCCGACGCGGCGTGAGTATTACAAAAGAGAGAGACCGCGCTATGGCCTATCAGCCCCAGGAAATCTTCTTCCGTTCCAACGCTCCCGTCACAGTCGACGAGGACAAATGCATCGCCCACAAAGGCTGCACGGTGTGCGTCGATGTCTGTCCGATGGACCTGTTGGCAATCAACCCTGCCACGCAAAAGGCCTACATGGCCTTCGATGAATGCTGGTACTGCATGCCGTGTGAAAAGGACTGTCCGACCGGGGCGGTGAAAGTGGAGATCCCGTACCTCTTACGCTGAAATGCGATCAAGGTGGGAGCGGGCTTGCTCGCGAAGGCGTCTGATCAGCCAATGAAGATGCCTGCCGTGCCGGCCTCTTCGCGAGCAAGCCCGCTCCCACACTGGATCGAGGCCGGTTCAAACAACCTTTAACGCCATCCGGCAACACCGGACGCTTGATTCAAAACACCCCTCGTTTCCCACCGCGCCCAGATCGTGGCGGAGACGAATATCCAATAAATGATTCGAGGGGAAACACTATGTTATTGCGTGCAGCATTAGCCGGTCTGGTACTGGCTTCATTCACCTTGTCGGCATCGGCCGAAACCATCCGCATTGCCATCGGCACCCAGGACACCACCATCAATTGCGCCGCTGGCGGTCTGTTGATTCGCGAGTTGGGCCTGCTGGACAAATACCTGCCCCACGACGGCCAATACAAAGACGCCAAATACGAGGTCGAGTGGAAGAACTTCACCAGCGGCGCACCGCTGACCAACGAGATGGTCGCCGGCAAACTCGACTTCGGCGCCATGGCCGATTTCCCCGGTGCGTTCAACGGCGTGGCGTTCGAAACGGCGGGCAAGCACAGCCTGTTCATCAGCGTACTGTCGGGTAGCACCAAAGGCAGTGGCAACGGCATCGTGGTGCCGAGCGCGTCGGGTGTTCAGTCCCTGGCCGAGCTCAAGGGCAAGACCATTTCCGTGCCGTTCGCTTCGACGGCCCATGGCATGTTGTTGCGAGCAATAGCGGCGCAGGGCTGGGACCCGCTTAAAGACGTGAACATCATCGCGCAGCCGCCGGAGGTCGCAGGTTCGGCATTGCAGGCCGGGAAGATCGATGCTCACGCCGATTTCGTGCCGTTTGCCGAACTGTTCCCGAGCCGTGGCTTCGCTCGCAAGATCTATGACGGTTCCCAGGCCGGCGCACCGACTTTCCATGGGGCATTGGTCGATCAGAGCTACGCGAAAAAATACCCGGAAATCGTCGTCGCCTATCTACGGGCGAGCATCGAAGCCAATCAATTACTCGCCGCTGAACCGGAGAAATACAGCGAGTTGATCGCCAAGGTCACCGGTGTCGATGCCGAGGTGAATTATCTGTTCCATGGTCCGCTGGGTGTGCAGACCCGCGACCTGAGCTGGAAGCCGGAGTACCGTCAGGCGGTCGGCACCGCCATCGACACCCTCAAGCTGTTGAAGAAGGCTGATCGCGGACTCGATCTGAATGCCTTCATCGATGACCAATACATTCGCGCAGCGTTCAAAGCCTCGAATCTGGACTACACCGCGCAACTGGCCAACTACGGGCAGACGCCGCTCAAGGCCGTTGATGCATCGACTGGCAACGCCATAACCGACTTCAGTCATGTTGCCGAGATCTGGGTGCGTGGCGAATCGAAAGTCCGTCAATACGCCTCGGCGGAAACGGCGTTCAGCGCATTGGCGAGCCTGAAGTCGGAAGGCAAAAACATCCGTGCGGTGTATGCCCAGGCGAGTGACAGCGGGATCAAGTTGCTGGCGGATCAGGCGTGGTTTGCCAGTGATGCCAAGGGGCGCTTAAGCGCCTTCTTGCTCAAAGGCCAAGCCCAGCAATACGCCACGGCCCAAGGCGGAAAAGTCTTCGACTTCACCGATGCCACGACCCAGGCCGTCGCCGTCCGCTAAACCCAAAACACCGCAGATCCCCTGTAGGAGCGAGCTTGCTCGCGACGGTGTGTCAGTCGACAACCATTTAGCTGACACACCTTCGCGAGCAAGCTCGCTCCCACAGTGATCTCGGTTGAGAGGAAGTATTGTGTCCCGATCATTTTTACGCTGGATCCCCAGAGCCGCTTCCTTGCTGCTCTGCCTTCTATTCTGGCAACTCGCCGCGAGCCAACACTGGAACCTTGGCCTGGTCACCTTCGCCAACGTCCCGACCCCGCTGGCGGTTATCGACGCAGCCATCGGTCTCGGCGACTCCGGCAAGCTCGCCCAGCACCTGAGCAGCAGCCTCAGCCGGGTCTTCGCCGGTTACCTCGCGGCGCTGATCATCGGCATCGCACTCGGCCTGGCCATCGGTCGCTCGAAATGGGCCGAAGACTTATTGCTGACACCGCTGGAAGTCCTGCGCCCGATCCCGGCAGTCGCCTGGATTCCTTTGGCCATCCTGATGTTCCCGTCGTCAGAACTGTCGATGGTCTTCATCACCTTCACCGGGGCGCTGTTTCCGATCCTGCTCAACACCGTGCACGGCGTCGAAGGCGTCGACCCACGGCTGATCGCCTCGGCCAAAAGCCTCGGGGCAGGGCGACGGGCGATTCTGCGGGAGGTGATCCTGCCGGGCGCCGCGCCGAGCATCATCACGGGCCTCGCCATCGGCATGGGCACTTCGTGGTTCTGTCTGGTGACCGCGGAAATGATCTCCGGCCAGTACGGCATCGGCTATTACACCTGGGCGTCCTACACCATTCAGAACTACGCCGACATCGTCGTTGGCATGTTGCTGATCGGTGTTCTCGGGATGGGCAGCAGCCTGTTGATCAAACGGCTCGGCGGGTTGTTCACGCCTTGGCACCGACCACGAGGAAAAACCTGATGAGCGTTTTTCAGCACCCTGAAGGGCGAATCGATATTCGCCAATTGTCCATCAGCCTGGGGGAGGGCAGCGCAGCTTTCGAAGCCGTGCAGGGTCTGGATTGCCAGATCGAGCCCGGTCAGTTTGTCTGCATCCTGGGGCCTTCCGGTTGCGGCAAATCCACCTTGCTCGGCGCGCTGGCCGGACACTTGCAACCGCGCGCCGGTACGCTCAAAGTCGATGGCGCGCGGGTCTTTGGCCCATCACCGCAACGCGGCATGGTGTTCCAGCACCACACGTTGTTCCCCTGGCGAACCGTGCGTGACAACGTCGCCTTCGGCCTGAAAATGCGCGGCATCGGCAAACCCGAACGCCATAAATCCGCCGACGAAATCCTCGCGCTGGTGGGGTTGGAAGGCTTCGCCGATCGCTGGCCGGATCAGCTCTCCGGCGGCATGCAGCAACGGGTGGAAATCGCCCGGGTGCTGATCAATCGCCCACGGCTGTTGCTGATGGACGAACCCTTCGGCGCCCTCGATGCCCTGACCCGGCTGAACATGCAGGCGCTGCTGCTGGACATCTGGACGCGGATTCGCACCACCGTAGTGTTTGTCACCCATGACATCGACGAAGCGCTGTTCCTCGCCGACCGCCTGCTGGTCATGAGTTCGCGCCCCGGCCGGATCATCGAAGACCTGCGCCTCGATTTCCCGCGGCCACGCACCACCGACCTGGTGACAAGCCATGAGTTCTCCCGCTTGAAACGCCATTGCCTCGAATTACTGCGTCACGAAGACGGTCGGCAGTTGCCACGCCTGAACCCTCTCGGACTTCCCCCTGAACACAAACTGCCGCGATTTGCCCTATGACCTCTCTATTCGAAGTAACCGATAACGACGACATTCTTGCCCTGCAACCACGCCTGACCGATGACGATCCCGGCGTGCGCCGGATTGCCCTGATCGAACTGGCTGATCTTGAGGAGCCGGACGGCTTGCTTTGGCTGGTCAATCGGCTGGCGCAAGACCCGACCGAAGAGGTCCGTGCCGAAGCCGCACGATTGCTCGAAGCCTGGGAGGACGCGTCAGTTGTCGAAGCGCTGTGCCGGGCGCTGACCGATCCATCGTTGGCTGTGCAATCCGCCGCCGCGCAAAGCCTCAGTCTGCTGAAAAGCGAAGCAGCGGGCCGGGTGATTCTGCCGTGGACCGGGCATGCCGAGATCTCGGTGCGCATCGCCGCGTTCAGAGCCTTGCGCGAGTTGCGCTTCCCCGATGCCGCGGCGGCGGCCCTTGTTGCACTGAATGACGTAGACGCCAGTGTGCGCCGCGAAGCTGTCGGCGTACTCGGCTGGCTCAAACAACTCGACGCGTTACCGGCCTTGGCTCGATTGGCCAGCCAAGACCCGGACACCGAAGTCCGCCGCGCCGCCACCGGTGCTTTGGGTCTGGCCTGCGACGTTCACGTGCTGCCGGCACTGCGCCAGGCGTTGCAGGACGACGCCTGGCAAGTCCGCGAAGAAGCCGCCACCACGCTGGGCAAGGTCGGGCATGCCGACGCCGGCCCCGCCTTGGTCGAAGCCTTGAGCGACGATTACTGGCAAGTTCGCCTGCGCGCCACCCGCAGCCTCGGCCGCTTGCGGTACGCCCCGGCCCTGGAAGCGTTGATCGAAACCCTCGGCCACCGCATCAGCAACCTGCGCAAGGAAGCCGCCCTGGCCCTCGGAGAACTGGACGATAAAGGCGCCATCGCAGCCTTGGAAGCCGCGCAAGACGACGGCGACCCGGAAGTGCGCAAAGCCGTGCGCATCGCGCTGAGTCAGCTGCAATGAACCCGCTGGCGATTGGGAATTCCCAGGGCAAACAGCAGCTGCGCTTGAACTGGCCGGACGGGCGCGAGCAGTTGCTTGATCATGCTGAATTACGCCGTCAGTGCCCGTGTTCGCAATGTCGGGCGTTTCGATTGAAAGGCCTGATGCCGATGGTCGACGCTCGCGTGCGAGTGACTGAACTGAACGCCCAGGGCTACGGCCTGCAACTGATCTTCAGCGACGGCCACGAACGCGGCATCTACCCCTGGCCCTACCTTTCAGGACTCACCTGAAACCTGTGTAGGAGCGAGCTTGCTCGCGATGGACGTGAACAATAACGCGTACTGTCTGGAAAAATGCGTCGCCTTCGAATTCCTCGCGAGCAAGCTCGCTCCTACAGGAGGAAGTGGCTGAGCTGACTGGCGGCGCTTGCCAGCAAAAAGCCGAAAGAGTACAAATGTACTCCATGACGACTCTCACTCCCCGCCGTACCGCCATCCTGACCTTTATCCGCGATCGAATCGCCGAACATGGCCAGTCCCCGAGCCTCGCTGAAATCAGCGAGGCGTTCGGCTTTGCCTCGCGCAGCGTGGCGCGCAAGCATGTGCTGGCGCTGACCGAGGCCGGTTTCATCGAGGTCAACCCGCATCAGGCCCGGGGCATTCGTTTGCTCGGGCAACCGGGGCGTCCCGAACTGCTGGACATTCCGGTGCTGGGCCGGGTGGCGGCGGGGGCGCCGATCGGGGCCGACGCCGAGGTCCATAGCCGGTTGATGCTCGACCCGTCGATTTTCTCGCGGGTGCCGGACTACATGCTGCGGGTCCAGGGCGATTCGATGATCGAGGACGGCATTCTCGATGGCGATCTGGTGGGCGTGCACCGCAATCCCGAGGCGATCAACGGCCAGATTGTTGTGGCCCGACTGGACGGGGAAGTCACTATCAAGCGGTTTGAGCGGGTCGGCGACGTGGTCCGGTTGCTGCCACGCAACCCGGCCTATCAGCCGATCATCGTCGAAGCCGATCAGGACCTGGCCATCGAAGGGGTGTTCTGCGGTCTGGTGAGGCAAGGGTGATGGGTGCCGTCGTTGCGCTGGATACGCTGTTCAATGGCGGACAGGTCTGGAAGGGCCGGCCTGCGCCACCGACCGCCAGCCCGCAACCCACCGGGCATGCCGTGCTGGATGCGGCGTTGCCCACCGGTGGCTGGCCGGAAGCGGCGCTGACCGAAATCCTTTTGGCCGGGCAGGGCGTGGGCGAGTTGCAACTGGTGTGGCCGGCGCTGGCGCGGTTGTCGGCGGCGGGCGAGCGCATCGTGCTGGTGGCGCCGCCTTACGTGCCGTATCCCCTGGCGTGGCAGAACGCCGGGGTCGATCTTCGGCAGTTGTCGATCATCCAGGCCAGCGAGCGCGATGCGCTGTGGGCGGTGGAACAATGCCTGCGTTCGGGCAGTTGCGGCGCGGTGTTGTGCTGGCCGCACAAAGCGGATGATCGGGCCTTGCGTCGCTTGCAGGTGGCGGCGGAAACCGGCTCGACCCTGGCGTTCGCCTACCGTTCGATCAGTGAAGCGATCAACCCTTCGCCCGCGGCCCTGCGCATTGCCATCGATGCCCAACCTGCGCAATTGCGCGTGCTCAAGTGCCGCGGCGGGTTGGCGCGCTCGGCGCCGATTGCCTTCCCTGTGGGGCATTGAGGTTGCCATGCGCTGGGTTTGCATACTTTTCCCGCAATTGGCGCTGGACGCGGTGCTGCGTCAGCGCACCGACCCCGATGAGCCGCTGGCGCTGCTGACCGGGCCGGCCCAGCGTCGGGTGTTGCAAGCGGTCAATGCCTCGGCACGGGCGCTGGGCTTGCGTCCGGGTCAATCGATGACCGCCGCGCAGGCCTTGAGCAAAGGTTTTGTCACGGCCGAATACGACGTCGCCGAGATCGAACACTGGCAGCAGTTTCTGGCCGCTTGGGCTTACCGGTTCAGTTCACAGGTCAGCGTGCATTACCCGCGTGCCGTGGTGTTTGAAATCGAATCCAGCCTGGGGTTGTTCGGGCCCTGGCCGCAGTTCGAGGCGCGGTTGCGCACCGAACTCGGCGAGCTGGGTTTTCGCCATCGGATTGTCGCCGCACCGAACCCGGTGGCTGCGCGGGTATTGGCCAATGCGTATGACGGTCTGGTGGTGCCCGACGATCAAGCCCTGCAGCACCATCTCGGGCAGTTGCCCGTCGACCGGATCGCTCTGGAACCGGCGGTGGCCACGGCGTTGTCGCGGATGGGGTTGCGCACCTTGAGACAGGTGCAGGCGTTGCCTCGTCATAGTCTGGCCCGGCGTTTCGAGGCGCAGGTGCTCAAGCATCTGGACGCCTTGTTCGGCGCGCGGCAACTGGCGCTGGCGTTCTACTTGCCGCCGGACCGCTTCGATGTACGCATCGAGCTCAATTTCGATGTGCAGTCCCATCAGGCGTTGTTGTTTCCTTTAAGACGCCTGACTAGTGATTTGTCGGCATTCCTCTGCGGCCGGGACAGTGGCGTCCAGCGTTTCGACCTGCACCTGGAACACGCCGGGTTGCCGGATAGCGTGATCAAGGTCGGCCTGCTCAGTGCCGAGCGCGATCCGGCGATGCTCTTCGAACTGGCCCGGGGACGGCTGGAGCAGGTCCAGGTCGAGGCGCCCGTCCGGGGTTTCCGTCTGCGAGCCGAAGATCTGCCGAGCTTTGTCCCGCAATGCCAGGCGCTATTCGACGACCGCCCGCAGCAGTCATTGCCTTGGGAGCAACTGCGCGAACGCTTGCGCGCGCGGCTCGGGGATGACGCGGTGCAGGGCTTGCGGTTCCAGGCGGATCACCGACCGGAGTGTGCGTGGCAGGCGCGTGCCGATAGCCAGCCCTGTGCGGGGTTGTCGGGTGTGCAGCGTCCGGGATGGTTATTGACGGAACCGCAGGCGATCCACGAAGGCTCGACGCGCATCCTCATGGGGCCGGAGCGTATTGAGTCCGGTTGGTGGGACGGCGCCGACGTTCGTCGCGATTATTACCTGATCCAGACCCGTACCGGCCAACAGGGTTGGGCCTACCGCGCGGTGGGCGAGGGCGGTCCCTTGTGGCTGCAAGGCTGGTTCGCATGAGCGTCGAGTATGCCGAGCTGCACTGCCTGTCGAATTTCAGTTTCCAGCGCGGTGCTTCCAGTGCCCTTGAGCTCTTTCAACGGGCGAAACAGCAGGGCTATCAGGCCCTGGCAATCACCGATGAATGCACGCTGGCCGGCATCGTTCGCGCCTGGCAAGCAGCCAGGTCCGTTGAGCTGCCGCTGATCATTGGCAGCGAAATCCGTATCGAGAACGGCCCGAAACTGGTGCTGCTGGTGGAAAATCTCGAGGGTTACCAAAGCCTGTGCCGACTGATTACCGCAGCAAGACGCCGCACGCAGAAAGGCCAGTATCAAATAGTGCGCGAAGACTTCAGCGAACCCTTGTTGGGTGTATTGGCGTTGTGGGTACCGGACGCTGTCGATGATGTTGCAAACGGTCACTGGCTGAAACAGACCTTCGCTGAGCGCCTGTGGCTGGCGGTGCAGCTGCATTGTGGCCAGGACGATACCCGACGGCTGGCCGCACTGCTGACCCTGGCCGGCGACCTGCGAATTCCGGCAGTGGCCAGTGGCGATGTACACATGCACGCTCGTGGGCGGCGTGCCTTGCAGGACACCATGACCGCGATCCGTCATCACCTGCCGGTGGCCGAGGCCGGGTTACGCTTGCACCCCAATGGCGAGCGTCATTTGCGCAGCCTTGATGTGCTGCAGTTGATCTACCCGCAAGCACTGCTGGCTGAAACGTTGACCATCGCCCGACGCTGCACCTTTGACCTCGGTCAACTGCGTTATCAGTATCCCCGGGAGTTGGTGCCGCAAGGTCACAGCGCCGATACCTGGCTGCGCGAACTGACCGAGCGTGGCCTCCGCGAGCGCTGGCCCGAAGGCGCGAGCGAGAAGGTGCGCGGGTTGATCGACAAGGAGCTGGGGCTGATCGCCGAGCTGGGTTACGAAAGTTATTTTCTCACCGTGCAGGACATCGTCGCCTTCGCCCGGCGCCAGAAAATTCTCTGTCAGGGGCGGGGCTCTGCGGCCAACTCGGCGGTGTGTTTCGCCTTGGGCATCACCGAGATCGACCCCGACCGGATGAACATGCTGTTCGAGCGCTTTCTGTCCAGGGAGCGCAACGAACCGCCGGACATCGACGTCGATTTCGAGCACGAGCGCCGCGAAGAAGTCCTCCAATACGTGTTCCAGCGTTACGGCCGCACCCGTGCGGCGCTGACCGCCGTGGTCAGCACTTATCACGCCGCCGGGGCGGTGCGCGACGTGGCTAAAGCGTTGGGTTTGCCGCCGGATCAAATCAATGCCCTGGCCGATTGCTGCGGTCACTGGAGCGACCAGACACCGCCCGTCGAGCGCCTGCTGGAAGGCGGGTTCGACCCCGAGAGCCCGGTGTTGCGTCGGGTACTCAGCCTGACTCAACAGTTGATTGGATTTCCCCGGCACCTGTCCCAGCACCCCGGCGGCTTCGTGATTTCCGAGCAACCTTTGGACAGTCTGGTACCGGTGGAAAACGCCGCCATGGCCGATCGCACCATCATCCAGTGGGACAAGGACGATCTCGACGCGGTGGGGCTGCTCAAAGTGGATATTCTGGCCTTGGGCATGCTCAGCGCGATTCGTCGCTGTTTCGATTTGCTGCGCCGTCATCGCCATCTGGACTTGAGCCTGGCGACGGTACCCGCCGAAGATTCACTGACCTACGACATGATCGGGCGTGCCGACACCATCGGCGTATTCCAGATCGAGTCCCGGGCACAAATGTCGATGCTGCCCAGGCTCAAGCCCCGTAAATTCTATGACCTGGTGATTGAGGTGGCGATCGTTCGGCCCGGACCTATTCAGGGCGGCATGGTGCACCCGTACCTGCGGCGGCGAAACAAGGAGGAGCCCGAGACCTATCCGTCCCCGGCACTGGAAGCCGTGCTCAAGCGCACCCTGGGCGTGCCGTTGTTTCAAGAACAGGTGATGCAGATCGCCATTGTCGCCGCCGACTACAGCCCCGGGGAGGCCGATCAATTGCGGCGCTCGATGGCCGCCTGGAAACGCCACGGCGGTCTCGAACCACACAAGGAACGTCTAGCCGCCGGGATGAAAAAAAACGGCTACACCGCCGAGTTCGCCGCGCAAATCTTCGAGCAGATCAAAGGCTTCGGCAGCTATGGTTTCCCCGAGTCCCACGCGGCCAGTTTTGCGTTGCTGACCTACGCCAGCTGCTGGTTGAAATGCCACGAACCTGCGGCTTTCGCCTGTGCGCTGATCAACAGTTGGCCGATGGGTTTTTACAGCCCGGACCAGATTCTGCAGGACGCACGGCGGCATCATTTGCAGATTCGCCCGGTTGACGTGCGGGCCAGCGACTGGGATTGCAGCCTCGAACCGGTCACGGGTGCACAGCCGGCGATACGCATGGGGATGCGGATGATCAAGGGCTTTCGCGAGGACGATGCCCGACGCATCGAGGCGGCGCGGTCCAGGGGAGCATTTGTCGACATCGCCGACCTTGGCGAACGGGCGCGGCTCGATGCACGCGCGCAAGAACAATTAGCCGATGCCGGAGCGTTGCGCGGGCTGGCGGGTGACCGGCATCGGGCGCGCTGGGACGTGGCGGGTGTGCAGAAGCAACTGGGCTTGTTCGCCGGTTTGCCGAGTCAGGAAGAAGACGCGGTGTCGTTGCCCAAACCCACGGTGGGCGAAGACCTGCTGGCGGATTACAACAGTGTCGGCACCACCCTCGGGCCGCATCCGCTGGCGTTGCTGCGGGCTGAATTGAAAGCCCGGCGCTGTCGCAGTTCGAAAGAACTGATGGCGGTCGAACATGGCCGTCCAGTCAGCGTCGCCGGGCTGGTGACCGGTCGACAACGTCCGGGCACCGCCAGTGGCGTAACGTTCGTCACCCTTGAGGACGAGTTCGGCAACGTCAACGTCATCGTCTGGCGCGACCTGGCCGAACGACAGCGGCAGGTGTTGGTCGGCTCGCAGCTGCTCAAGGTCGACGGTCGCTGGGAAAAGGAAGGGGAGGTGCGGCATTTGATTGCCGGACGTCTGAGTGACCTGAGCCCGTTGCTCGACGGCATCAGCGTGCGCAGCCGGGATTTCCACTGAAATAAGCATTCCCCTGTAGGAGCTGCCGAAGGCTGCGATCTTTTGATCTTGATCTTCGGCGATCTTCAGGCCGCCAAAAGATCGCAGCCTTCGGCAGCTCCTACATCGACCGTGTACATCCACCCTATTTGGTGACAGGCCAAAACAGTTCCCCGTCCCTCGGCGCATCCGTCCACGCCTGCAACGACCGCGTCGGCAAATCAAAATAATCCCGCGTGCGCGCACAGACATCTCTAAAGAAGGGGATCAATCGCGCTCAAAGGCACGTGTGCGCTGTAGTCGTCAGCGAACGGGATGGCCGGTTTGAAAAGCGTCTTCCAGTTCGGTCTGCCAACGGCTCGGTCGCTGTGACTGCGCATCAGTTTTTCGAATTGTTGTTGGGCCTGGCGTTGCAGGGCGGCGTAGTCAACGCCTTGGACCTGGCCGCCCTGCATCACGCAGCGGCCGTTGATGTAGCTGGCGATGCAGTCGTCGCCGCGCCCGGCGAGCACCAGGTTTTTCAGCGGGTCAAACAGCGGCCCGAGGTGCAAACCGCGGAGATTGAACACCGTGATGTCGGCCTTCGCTCCCGGCGCCAGACGGCCGAGATCGTCACGGCCCAAGGCCTTGGCGCCGCCGAGTGTGGCGGCGTTGTACAGGTCGAGGGTGCGGGTCAACGCGGCGCTGCCCTCCATCAAACGAGCGATGTTCAACCCCTGGCGCATGTTCTCCAACAAGTCCGCCGGCCAGGTGTCAGTGCCCAGTGCGAAGTTGATGCCCTTGGCCCGATAGCGCCCGAAGGAGTTCAGCGCCTCGCCGTCCCGGGCAAACACCACAGGGCAATGCACCAGACTTGCGCCGCCATCCACCACGCGTTGCAGGTCGTCATCGCCCTTGGTGTAAATGCCGTGAGGCAATAGGCTGCGAGGGGTCAACAGGTCCAGTCGCTGCAACCAGCCCAGTGGCGAGGTGCCGCGCAGTTGCTCAACCATCGCCACCTCACCGAACCCCTGGCAGCAATGTAAACGCATCGGCGCGTTCAGTTCCCGGCTCAGCGCGGCGGTGCGTTTTAGCAGCGCCGGGGTGCAGGTCTGGATGCGATCCGGCAGCAATGCGCCGCGAATCAAACCGTCGTGCGCGCCGTCGAAATCTTTGAAAAAGCGACAGGCCGCATCGAGTCCGGCCATTCCTCGGGGTTCATCCCAGTGATGCCCCAAGGTACCGTCGGCCCGCCAGTAACTCATGCCGCTCATGTAGCAGGGGCCGAGGTAAGTCCGCAGCCCCAACTTGGCAGCGACGCCGGCCACCGCAGCAAATTCGTCGTAAGTCTCGGCCCACTCACGGTAGTACATTGAGGTGATCGGCATGGCCGTGGTGATGCCATTGCGAATCAGCTGAGTGAACGCGTAACGGTATTTGAAGACTTCTTCATCCGCGGTGTAACTCTCCCGTGGACCCGCCGCCAGGTAGTCCTCTGACCACATCCGGCCCATGTCGCGTTCATCGCCGTTGTCCAGCGTCAGCACCGTGGAATCAAGATCCCCCAGCGCATCCAGATCGATAAAGCCGGGGCCGATCAACGCATTGCCGTAGTCGATCCATTGATCTACCAGCCCCGGATAATCACGCCCCACAAACACAATGCGCGAGCCTTCGAACACCACTTCGCCGTCGCGCCACAGCACGTGTTGCGCGCCATCGAAACCCACCACGCATGTGGCTTTAAGGCCGATGCGCTTCACAAGCGGCTTTCCAGCAGTCGGCCACCGGAGGCAATCAATTCGCCGCCGCGATAGACCTGCCGCACGGGGCGCGAAACCACCGCTTCACCCAAGGTCTGCACCGGCATCAGCAAAAAGTCCGCAGGCCGGCCAATCTCCAGCCCATAACCCTCACAGCCCAAGGCCCGGGCACCGTTCATCGTTGCCGCCGCAAACGCCGCCGCCAGTTCCTCGTCCTTGTTCAAGTCAAAACGGAACGCCAGCAGCATTGCACGCTCCAGCATGTCGCCATTGCCCATGGGTGACCAGGCATCGCGAATGCCGTCCGAGCCCAGGCACACATTCACCCCGGCCTCACGCAGTGCGAGGAACGGCGGCACCGCGCAATCGGCCGGTGCCGAACTCATCAGCGAAATCCCCAGGGTCGACAATCGCTCGGCCACCGATTTGACCTGACTCCACGGCAACATCCCAAGGCAATACGCGTGACTGATCATGACCCGGCCCTGACGGCCGAAGCGCTCGGTGTAGTCGGCGATCAGCGCGATCTGCCACAGGCCCAGTTCACCTTTGTCATGCAGGTGAATGTCGACGCCACGACCGAATTCGCTGGCCAGTTTGAACACGAAGTCGAGCTGGGCGATGGGGTCGTTGTCGATGCCGCACGGGTCGAGGCCACCCACATTCTCCACGCCCAGGGCCATGGCTTCGCGCATCAGTCCGGCGGTACCGGGCCGGCTGATCAGGCCGGTTTGCGGGAACACCACCAGTTGCAGGTCGATCAGGTCGCGGTAGCGTTCGCGCAATTGCTGCATGGCCTCGACATGGCGCAGGCCGAAATCAGGGTCGATGTCGACGTGGCAGCGCAGGGTCAGCGAGCCGCGGGCGATGCAGTTTTCCAGCAGGGCGCCGGCACGTTGGGCAATCGGTGCGTCGACTTCACGCAGGACGCGGCGCTCGTTGCTGATGTAGTCCTTCAAGGTCGGGCCGGCGCTGTTCGGGCGCCAGGGTTGGCCCCAGAGGGTTTTGTCGAGGTGGACGTGGCTTTCCACCAGGGCGGGGGTGAGTAGCTGGTTTTGGCCGTCGATGTCGGTGGGGGCCAAGGCCGCAGTCGATGCCGGACGGCGCTGTTTGAACAGGCCGTTTTCTAGAAGCAGGTCTTCGGCGGAGGAGTCGTAGGGCCGCACATTGCGCAGCCAGCGGGGTTGGGTCATGGCATACCTCAAATTTTTTGGTGTTTGGGCGGGCCTCATCGCGGGCAAGCCCGCTCCCACAGGGTCATGGGTTGTTCACATATTCCATGATCAACACAAAACCCTGTGGGAGCCGGGCTTGCCCGCGATGGCCGCGACTCGGTCTCAAGCCAGGCAATCAGCCCTTGAGCTTCGCCCAGATCCGGTCCTGCAGTTCCCGCGCCTTGTTACTGCACTCTTTCTCAGGCCGCAGGCGCGAGGCGAATTCTTCGGGCATGTTGATGGCGTCCATAACCCGCCATTTGGCGTCGATCAGCTTGTCGCTCTGGATCCCGTTGTCATAGGCGATGGCATTGGACACGGCGGCGGCGTTTTCCGGTTTCATCATCCAGTCGATGAAAATTTTAGCGTTGCCGGGGTGCGGTGCGCTTTTCGGTACGGCGAAGTTGTCCTGGAACATCGCCAGGCCTTCACGTGGATAGACGTACTTGATCGTGCTCTTCTGCAACGTGGCCCGGGCGGTAGAACCGTTCCAGTTCTGCATCATGATCACTTCACCGGACGCCATGCGGTCGACGGTGTTGTCCGAGCTGTACATCTTCAGGAACGGTTTCTGTTTTTGCAGCAGTTCCAGAATGCGCTTGGCGTCCTGCGGGTTTTCGCTGCATTCGTCGACGTTCAGGTAATGGCTGGCAGCGTTGATCACACTGCTGGAGGTGTCGAGGGCGGCGAGTTGTCCTTGCAGTTCCTTGCGCGGTTCGAAGAACTCTTTCCACGAGTCGTCCAGTTTGCCGCCGGGCACGCGCGCGCTGTCATAGGAGAATCCGGTGGTGCCCCACAAATACGGTGCCGAGAACTTGCGGCCGGGGTCGAAACTCGGGTCGCGAAAGGCGGGTTTGACGTACTGGAAGTTGGGCAGGGTCGAGGTGTCGATTTCCAGCAACAGGTCCTGATTGATCAATGTGCGCATGATCGATTGGGAGGGCACGATCACGTCATACGCCGCGCCGCCGGCCTGCAACTTGGCCAACAGGGTTTCGTTGCTGTCGTAGCCGTCCATGGTGACCTTGATGCCGGTTTCCTTTTCGAACTTGGCCAGCAAATCGACCGGGTAGTAATCGGTCCAGTTATAGAAGAACAGCTCCTTGGGCTCGGCGGCCTGTGCGGTAAAGACAGTGAAGCAACTGAGGGCCAGACCGGCGACGCCATAACGCATGGTTTTCAAGATCATCGCTTTACGCTCCAGAAGGGAAGGACTCATTGGTTTTTACCGCGCTGTCCCAGCCAGAAGGCCAGCACCACCAGCACGATGGAAATCACCAGCATCAAGGTCGAGATCGCGTTGATCTCCGGCGTCACGCCAGCCTTGATCGCCGAGAAGATGTACACCGGCAACGTGGTGGAACCCGGGCCGGCGACAAAGAACGTCATGATGAAGTCGTCGAGGCTGACCACGAAGGCCAGCACCGAACCGGACAGCACCGCCGGCCACAGCAGCGGCAACGTCACCCGGCGAAACACCTGCCAGGGGTTGGCGTACAGATCGTTCGCCGCCTCCAGCAGACTTTTGTCCAGGTCATTGAGCCGCGCACGAATCGGCAGGTAAGCGAAGGGAATGCAGAAGCCGATGTGCGCAACGATCACCGTCAGCAAACCGAGCTTGATCCCCAGTGCCATGAACAGCAGCAAGGTGGCCACGGCCGTGACGATCTCCGGCAGGATCAGCGGTAAGTTGATCCCGCCTTCGACCATCTTCTGCCCGTAGAACGGCCGGTAAGTCGCCAACGCCGCGAGCAACGCAATGGCCGTGGCGCAGACCGTGGCGATGCTGGCGACAATGATCGAGTTCAGCGCCGCCGTCTGGATCGACGGGTTAGCCAGAATTCGTCCGTACCAGGCGAACGAAAACTCGGTCCACACCGTCGCCGAGCGATTGGCGTTGAAGCTGTAGGCAATCAGCACCAGGATCGGCAAGTACAAATAGGCCAGGATCAGCAGGCTGACTTCGCGGGTCAGCGGCAGTTTTTTCAGGTGCAGGGCTATCATGCGGTGGCTCCCCGACGAAGCGTTTTTGCCGCGCTGCGGCTATAGAGGGCGTAAAGCACCAGGGACAGCAGCAGAATCCCCAGCAGCAGGAACGACAGCGAACTGCCCAGCGGCCAGTTGCGCGCGGTGCCGAACTGTTGCTGGATCAGGTTGCCGATCATCAGCGTCTTGCCACCGCCGAGAATCGCTGGAGTGATGAAAGCGCCGAGGCTCGGCACGAACACCAGCAGCGCACCGGCAATCACCCCCGGCATCGACAGCGGCAGGATGATCCGCTTCAACGCGTGCCAGCGATTGGCGCCGAGGTCGTAAGCAGCTTCGACCAGACGCCAGTCGAGTTTTTCCAGGGTCGAGTAGATCGGCAAAATCATGAACGGCAGGAAGCTGTAGACCAGCCCGACGCTGACCGCGAAGTCGTTGTAGAGCAGGGTGATACCGCCGGCCTGGGGGAACAGCGCGTTGAGGCTTTGGGCGACCCAGCCCTGCTCGCGCAGGATGATCAGCCACGCATAGTTGCGGATCAGCAGGTTGGTCCAGAACGGAATGGTGATCAGCAAGACCATGAGGTTGCGTCGGCGCGGTGTCAGGCTCGACATCCACAAGGCCACCGGGAAGCCGAACAGGAAACACAGCAGCGTGGTGCCACCGGCCTGGAACACCGAGCGCAACAGCGCTTGGGCGTAAACCCAGTTCAACTCAAGTTCACCGTCGAAACCTTCCTGGAAAAACAGCTGCACGTAACTTTGCAATTGCCAGTTGGCCTGCCAGTCGACACCGCCATACACGTTGCGCGGCAGCAGGCTGATGTAGCCCATGATGCCCAGTGGAATCGCGATCAGGGCCAGCAAGGTCAGAACCACCGGGCTGAGTAACAGCACGCGGTTGAGGGCGGGAGAAGTGCTGCTGACGCTCATCTCAGGCCTCCATCAACAGGCAGGCGTGGGGCGGCAGGTTGACCGCCACGCGGTCGCCGACCACCCGGCCGCGGTCCAGGCCTTCGTTGTTCTCGCGCAGCATGACCTTGATGTCGTTGTTCAACCGACACTGGTAAAGGGTGGCGGTGCCGACATACAACACCGCTTCGATCACTCCGCGCAGATGATGCGGTTGTGCGGGGTCGACCAGTTGCGAACGTTCCGGGCGGAACGCCAGTTGCACTTTTGCGCCGTCGAAGCCTTGAGCCGGGCAGGGGATTTCCACCGGCATGCCGCTGGGCACGAAGAGTTTTTCGTTCTGCTGGCCGCGCTTGAGGTGGCCGGGAAGGAAGTTGATGTCGCCGATGAACTGGGCGACGAACTGATGCTTGGGCCGTTCGTAGATTTCGTTGGGGCTGCCGATCTGCAGGATCTTGCCGGCGGACATCACCGCGATGCGATCGGACAGCGTCAGGGCTTCTTCCTGATCATGGGTGACGAAAATAAAGGTGATCCCGGCTTCCTTCTGCACGCGCTTGAGTTCGACCTGCATTTCCTTGCGCAGCTTGAGGTCGAGGGCCGACAGCGGTTCGTCGAGCAACAACACTTTGGGTTTCGGCGCCAGGGCCCGGGCCAGAGCCCCCCGTTGCTGCTGACCACCGGACAACTCGGCGGGTTTGCGCTGGGCCAGGTGCTGCATTTGCACCAGTGCCAGCATCTCATCAACGCGCTGCGCAATTTGCTTGTGATCAAGACCCTGCATCTCGAGGCCGAAGGCGATATTCTGCGCAACACTCATGTGCGGAAACAGCGCGTAGCTCTGGAACACCGTGTTGACCCGGCGCTTGAACGGCGGCAGGTCATTGACCGGTTCGCCCGCGAGACGGATCTCGCCCTCGCTGACCTGTTCGAAGCCGGCGATGGTGCGCAGCAAGGTGGTTTTGCCGCAGCCGGAGGGGCCGAGCAGGGTGAAGAATTCATTGTCGGCAATGTCGACTGAAACGTTGTCGAGGGCTGGAGCCAGCCCCGGATCGTCGGAATACCGCTTGGAGACGTTACGCACTTCGATTGCGATTGGTTGACCCATAATGGTGCAATCCTCTAATTATTGTATGCAATATCTGGATGCAATTTAGAAATACCCGGATTAATCTGCTCGTGCAACCCCCTTTTGCAATGGCTGTTCATCCGCCAGGGGTGGGTTGTTTAGCGCTAAAGGAGTGTTCGAATGGCGGAGAAGAAACTGGAAACGACGGTCGACCGCGTCTACCAAGGGGTTTACGAGGCGATCAGCAAACGTTCGTTACGCCCGGGCATGAAGCTCGGCGAGTCGTCGTTGGCTGAACTTTTTAATGTCAGCCGGACGTCGGTGCGTGCCGCGCTCAAGCAATTGGAAGCCGATGGCCTGGTCACCACCGAACCCAACAAAGGTGCGTCGGTGTCGTTACCGAGTGACGAAGAGATTCGTTCGCTGTTCGAAACCCGGCGCCTGATCGAGATCGGCATCGTCAGCGAACTGTGCCGCCGACGTGATACAGCCGTGACCCAGGACCTGCGCGATCACCTGTTGCTGGAAGATGAAGCGCACCGCAGTGGCGACCATGAGCGGCTGATTCATCTGCTCGGCGAGTTCCACATCAAACTCGCGCGCAGCCTGAATAACCCGGTGTTGCTGGACTGGTTCCAGAAGCTGATTTCCCGCGCCTCGCTGTACGCGGCTGCGCTGGATGACGACAGCCACGAAGCCTGTCGCGATGACGAACACTTGCGGCTGATCGAGTACATCGAAGCCGGCAACCAAAGCGCCGCCATCGAACTGACCTGCATGCATTTGAACGGCATCGAGAAGGCCATCCTCGACGTCGCCGCCACGCTGAAAACCGGGTACCACCCGCTCAAGCACCTGATCGAGGTGTAATGGCTTGCCCCGATTTCCCCTGTAGGAGCTGCCGCAGGCTGCGATCTTTTGATCTTAGAAAAGCAAAGTCAAAAGATCGCAGCCTGCGGCAGCTCCTACAGAGCTCGACGGGTAAGTTCCCGGCACAGGATGATTCAGCTATACCTCTATGAAACCATTGGCGCGCACGATGCTCGAAACAAACGGGCGCCAATGACAGGGACACAGAATCAGGCGATGCAGTTTCTAGACGATAGCCACGGGTGTGCGGGTTGGAACGGTGAAATGGCCGGGCGAATTCGCGCGTTCGACTGGAGCACGACCGAGCTTGGCCCTATCGACACTTGGCCCCGGAGTCTGAGCGCTGCGGTGCAGTTGATGCTCGCTTCGCCACTGCCGATGGTGATGCTGTGGGGGCGGCCCGGTTACATGATCTATAACGACGCTTACTCGATCTTTGCCGGTGGCCGTCATCCTTACCTGTTGGGTTCCCCGGTGGAACTGGGCTGGCCGGAGGTCGCCGAGTTCAATCGGAATGTGGTCGATACGTGCCTGGCGGGCGGGACCTTGTCCTATACCAACAAAGTCCTGGTGCTGTTGCGCGATGGCGTCCCCGAAGACGTCTGGATGGACCTCCATTACAGCCCGGTCGCCAATGACGACGGGGCACCGGCCGGGGTCATGGCGATAGTGGTCGAAACCACTGACCATATGATTTCCGAACGCCGGCGACTGGCCGCCGAAGTTGCCTATCGTGCCGACAACGAACGGGTGCGTCTGGCGCTGAATGCCGGGGCGTTGCTCGGCTCGTTCGTCTGGGACATCAAGGCCAATGTGCTGTCCGGTGACGAGCGCTTCGCCCGCACGTTTTCCTACTCGCCCGATCAGGACCTGACCGACCTGCCCATCGACATCGCCGAAGCGCGGATCCATCCGGACGACCGCAGCTGGGTCCAGGAGCAGGTCAATCAATCGGTGGCAACCGGTGAACCGTATAACGCCGAATACCGCGTGTTGCGTCCTGATGGCAGTTACTCATGGGTGCTGGCGAGTGGCTGTTGCGAGTTCAATGCGCAGGGCGAGCCGTTTCGATTTCCCGGCGTTTTGATCGACATCCATGAGCGCAAAATCGCCGAAGAATCCTTGCTCAAATTCACCCGCAACCTGGAGCAACGCGTCGCCGACGAAGTTGAAGCGCGGCTGGCGGCTGAAGAGCAATTGCGGCAATCACAGAAGCTTGAAGCCATTGGCGGTCTCACTGGCGGGGTGGCCCATGATTTCAATAACCTGTTGCAAGTGATCGCCGGCAACCTGCATTTGCTGGCGCGACACGAGCCAGACAATGTCAACGTGCAGCGCCGGGTCAGCGCTTCGATTGCCGCCGTCGAACGCGGTGCGAAACTGTCTTCGCAATTGCTTGCGTTCGCGCGTCGCCAGCCATTGTCGCCGGCCGTGTTCATTCCACGGCAGATCTTCGAAGGCCTGGCGGAACTGATGCAGCGGGCGCTGGGGGAAACCATTCAGATCAATGTGACCACCCCTGAAGTGCCCTGGCACCTGTATGTGGATCGCAATCAACTGGAGAACGCCATCCTCAATCTGGCAATCAATGCCCGTGACGCGATGAAAGGTGAGGGGACCATCGGCCTGAGCGCCGAGAACATCCACCTCGATCACCGTTTTTGTGCGGGCAAGGGCATCACCGCCGGCGACTACGTCTGTGTAATGGTGACGGATACCGGTGTCGGCATGTCGCCGCAGGTGCTTGCACAGGCGTTCGAACCGTTCTTCACCACCAAGGCCGACGGCCACGGCACCGGCCTGGGGCTGAGCATGGTGTTTGGTTTCGTCAAACAGAGCGGCGGGCATATCGAGATGTCCAGCATCGAGGGGCAGGGCACTCGGGTGCAGCTGTATTTTCCCCGCAGCCTGCGTCCGTTGCAGAGTGAAACGGCTAGCCATGATGCGCAGCACCGAGGTGGGCACGAAACCATTCTGGTGGTCGAGGACAATGAAGCGGTGCGGGTTTCGGCCGTGGAATTATTGCGTGAAGAGGGTTATCAGGTACTGACCGCCACCAACGGCGACGCCGCCATGCAGATGTTGCTGGAAGGCGTGGCGGTGGACCTGATTTTCACCGACGTGGTCATGCCCGGGCTGATCAAGAGTTCCGACCTGGCCGCCTGGGCCAAGATGCAGACGCCACCGCTGGCGGTGCTGTTCACCTCCGGCCACACTCGTGACATTATTTCGCGCAATCACCAACTCAGCCCCGATACGTATTTGCTGAGCAAACCCTATGGGCCAGAAGCACTCACCCGAATGGTACGCACAGTCCTCAATGGCTGAACCCTGAACCCTGAACCCTGAACCCCGAACCCTGAATGCCGAACCCCGAACCCCGAACCCCGAACCCCGAACCCCGAACCCCGAACCCCGAACCCCTGTAGGAGCTGCCGAAGGCTGCGATCTTTTGATCTTGATTTTGATTGTTCGGGATACCGCTGAAAATCAAGATCAAAAGATCGCAGCCTTCGGCAGCTCCTACAGTTGGATCTCGTTCAATCATCGTTTAAGGCCGCCCATGACGTCCAAGCACACCTCCAACCCTCCCTCCGGCATGGTCAGGGTGCGCGGCGCCCGGGAACACAATCTCAAAAATGTCGATGTCGACATCCCTCGGGACGCCTTGGTGGTGTTCACCGGTGTCTCCGGTTCCGGGAAATCGTCGCTGGCGTTCTCGACCCTCTACGCTGAAGCACAGCGCCGCTATTTCGAATCCGTGGCGCCGTATGCACGCCGGTTGATCGATCAGGTCGGGGTGCCGGACGTGGACTCAATCGAAGGCTTGCCCCCCGCCGTCGCCTTGCAGCAACAGCGCGGCACGCCGAGCACACGGTCTTCGGTGGGCAGCGTAACCACGTTGTCGAGCCTGATCCGCATGCTCTACTCCCGGGCCGGCAGTTACCCGCCGGGGCAACCGATGCTGTATGCCGAAGACTTTTCGCCGAACACGCCCCAGGGCGCGTGTTCCGAGTGCCATGGCCTGGGCCGGGTGTATGAAGTCACCGAAGCGCTGATGGTGCCTGATCCGAGCCTGACCATTCGCCAGCGTGCCGTCGCTTCCTGGCCCACGGCCTGGCAGGGACAGAACCTGCGCGACATTCTGGTCACCCTGGGTTACGACGTCGACAAACCCTGGCGCGATCTGCCGAAAAAGCTGCGCGACTGGATTCTCTTCACCGAAGAAACACCGACGGTCCCGGTGTACGCCGGGCTCACACCGGCTGAAACCAAAGTCGCCCTCCAGCGCAACATGGAACCGAGTTACCAGGGCACGTTCACCGGAGCCCGGCGCTACATCCTGCATACCTTCAGCCATTCCCAAAGCGCGCTGATGAAGAAGCGCGTCTCGCAATTCATGCTCGGCAGTCCTTGCCCTTTATGTGACGGAAAACGCCTCAAGCGCGAAGCGTTGTCGGTGACCTTCGCCGGATACGACATTGGCGAGCTGTCGCGGATGCCGTTGCTGCAAGTGGCGCACGTGCTGAAACCGGTGGCGGCTCACAGCTACCTCGATCAGGCGGATGAGGCGGGCGAGGTGCTGACCCACACACAAACCCGTGAGGCTCGTGAGCAACGCGTGGCCCACGGCGCCAGTGGGCACGCCAATGCCCCCGATGTGCGCCACACGCCCAACCTGTCGATGGAGAAGCGCCTGGCCGCGCAACGCATTGCCCAGGACTTGCTGGAACGGGTCAGCACACTCACCGATCTGGGGCTCGGTTACCTGGCGCTGGAGCGCAGCACGCCGACGTTATCGTCCGGCGAGTTGCAACGACTGCGCCTGGCGACGCAGTTGGGCTCACAGCTGTTCGGTGTGATCTACGTGCTGGACGAACCGTCGGCCGGCCTGCACCCGGCGGATGGCGAGGCGCTGTTCGAAGCGCTGCAACGCTTGAAAGCCGCTGGCAACACGTTGTTTGTGGTCGAGCACGACCTGGAAACGATGCGCCGTGCGGACTGGCTGATCGACGTCGGCCCGGCGGCGGGTGAACATGGGGGGCAGATTCTCTACAGCGGGCCGCCGCCAGGACTGGCGGTTGTGACGAACTCGCAGACCCGCGCCTACCTGTTCGCCGAGCACGTAACCGAGCCCCGAATCAGCCGTAAGGCGACCGATTGGTTACGACTGGAGGGCATCACGCGCAATAACCTGAACAACCTCAGCGCGGAATTTCCATTGGGCTGTTTCACGTCGGTGACGGGTGTCTCCGGTTCCGGAAAATCGAGCCTGGTCAGCCAGGCGCTACTGGAATTGGTCGGTGCACATCTCGGGCGTGCGGCCAGTGATAGCGACGCCGAAGCACTGAGCCTTGAGGACGATGCTCTGCAAGTCAGTGGCGGTCAGGTCACGGCGGGGCTGGACTCGATCAAGCGCCTGGTGCAAGTCGATCAGAAGCCCATCGGTCGCACGCCACGCTCGAACCTCGCGACCTACACCGGCCTGTTCGACAACGTGCGCAAGCTGTACGCGGCGACTCCCCAGGCACAGTCCGAGGGTTACGACGCGGGCCAGTTCTCCTTCAACGTCGCCAAGGGCCGTTGCCCGACCTGCGAAGGTGAAGGCTTTGTCAGCGTCGAATTGCTGTTCATGCCCAGCGTTTACGCGCCATGCCCGACGTGCCACGGCGCTCGCTACAACCCCGAGACACTGGCGATTATCTGGCAGGGTTTGAACATCGCCCAGGTGTTGCAGCTGACGGTGGATGAAGCGGTCGAGGTGTTCGCCGAGCAACCGGGCATTCGCCGCTCGCTAGAAGTGCTGCGGGACATCGGGCTGGGTTACCTGCGCCTGGGGCAGCCCGCGACCGAGTTGTCGGGCGGTGAAGCCCAGCGCATCAAACTGGCTACCGAGCTGCAACGCAATCAGCGTGGGGCGACGCTTTACGTACTCGACGAGCCCACCACCGGTTTGCATCCGCGAGATGTCGATCGTTTGCTCGAACAGTTGAATACGCTGGTGACAGCGGGGCACTCGGTGATCGTTGTCGAGCACGAAATGCGCGTCGTGGCGCAGAGTGACTGGGTGATCGATATCGGACCGGGGGCCGGGGATCAGGGTGGGAAGATTGTGGTGGCGGGAACGCCGGAAAAAGTCGCCAAAAGCAAAAAGAGCCGGACGGCGCCGTTTTTGGCCAAAGTGCTTGGCATTGCTTGATTGGAGGGTGTTTTCGCTGGCCCCATCGCGAGCAGGCTCGCTCCCACATGGGATTGCGATCAAATGTGGGAGCGAGCCGGCTCCGGGCGGCGTTCCGACGAAGGGGCCAGTCAGGCCCCCTCAAAACCTGGGCTACTTGCTTGGGTGTGCAGCCTGCAGTTTTTTCGCCATATCCAGATGCTTCTCCAGCGCCGGTAACATTTGTTGGGCGAAACCTTTCAGCGCCGTGGCCCCTGCGACTCTGTCGTCGGTCACCGTATTGGCTTCTTTCTTGAACAGCTCGATGGCTTCTTCGTGAGCCTTGACCTGGTTGGTGGCGTAGGCCGCATCGAACGATTCACCGCGCATGTCGAGTATTTTTTCCTTGGCCTGTTTCACCAGCGTGGTGTCGTCCGGCACTTTAATATCATTCTTTTTCGCCAGCGCCGCGAGTTCATCGTTGGCCTTGGAATGGTCGGTGATCATCATGTTGGCGAACGCCTTGACGTCGGCCGATGCGCTTTTTTCCAAGGCGAGTTTGCTGGTTTCGATCTCCGCGATGCCGCCGGCGGCAGCGTTATCGACGAAGTTATTCGAAGTGGCAGCACAGGCCAGGCCCATGTTTGTGCTCAAAGCGACAGCCAGCGTGAGGTGGCGCAGGGTAGATCCGTCCATAGGTTATTCTCCACACAGTTTTTATGTTGATCGAACGATCGTTATTCAATGGAGGTGGACGCTGCGACAAAGGTTTTATCGCAAATGCGACACGACGACGAACGGACGCCGCTGGTCCGATAGGCGGTCGACAGAACCGCCTAACCGAGGCCATTCTGATAGTTGGTGAACGCAATCGATCGCGTTTGCTACCGATCAACAAACGGAGGTGTTCCATGCCGGTGCCACACGACCTTTATCAGGACTTGAAACTTTCAAAGGAAGACATCCAGCAAAAACGCACCAAGGATCCGTTATTGGATTCACTGATCAACAAGTATTCGCAAGCGGACGCTGAGGTGGTAAAGGCTGAAACCGCCAAATCGGATGCACCCAGTGACGACGCGCTGAAAAAACTCAAGGAGAAGCGCTTGCAGGTCAAGGACAAGATCGTCAAACAACTCCAGGCGCCGTCCTGAACCACCGACGACCGGTGACTGAATAATTGGAACGGCAATAGATACCGGCACCTCGAATGATCAGAGCCCGAATTTACGGCTCCATGCGAGGTGCCTCATGAGCGGTCCGAAATTTCCCAGCGAAGAACAGGGCGGGTATGACCCGATCCCGACTCATCCCGAGCCTCTAAGCCCAGGACGCACTGCCGTTCACCCCAAAGATGAACCGGGAATCGATGAATTGCCGGCCGACGAAGGTGCCGACCCGCTAGATGAGGACGACACCACCGCCATGGACCCCGAGCGGGTACTCGAAGAAGCTGATAAACCATGATCAAAAGATCGCAGCCTTCGGCAGCTCCTACAGGTGTACGCCGAATCACTGTAGGAGCTGCCGAAGGCTGCGATCTTTTGATCTTTATTGCAGCGCCTTGCTCAGCGGCAATCGCGCCATGTGCCTGGCCTTCAATGACCCGAAATACAACCAATCTCCATATTCGCGCACGGTGGTGATCGGCGAGTAGTTGTCGCTGCTCCCGTCTTGCAAGTTGGCGATCACTTTACCGTCCAGGTCCAACCCCAACGCAAACGCACGCTTCTCCACGGGTTTGGGCAGGAAGGCCATCGCCCGCACGATCATCTTGCGCACGAACGGGTGTGGCGCCATGGAATCGAGTAGTGCATTGCGCGGTGCATACAGCGCCACCCAGAAGCGATCCCGGCCATTGAACGCGAGGTTGTCCGGCAGCCCCGGCAAGTTATCGATGAACAGGTCATGGGTTCTGATCTTCGGCCCGCTTAACCAGTAGCGACTGATGCGATAGGCGCCGGTTTCGTTCACCAGCACGTAGGCCTCGTCCGGCCCCAAGGTCACGCCGTTGGCAAACTCCAGTTTGTCCAGCAGGACCTCGGTCTTGCCGGTCTGGAAGTCATACCGCAACAAGCGACCGTCGCCGCCGTGCTCGATGATGGCCTCGCCGTCCTGGCCATAGCCAAAGCGACTGGAAGCATCACTGAAATAGGCGTAATGCCCGGACTTGTCGATGGCCACATCGTCTGTGAAACCGAAGGGCACACCGTTGGCGGCGGTGGTCAATGCGATCAAGCGGCCCTGGGCATCCAGCGATAGCAAACCCTTGACCCCATCGGCGATCACCAGCAATCCATTGGGGTGGCGGGCTAGCCCCAACGGCCGGCCGCCGGTATCGGCCAGGACCTTGGTGACGGTGCCGTCGAGGCTGGTACGAATCAATCGACCGTCATGCAGACCGGTGATGAGGAAATTGTCTTCCAGCAGCAACGCTTCCGGCCCGTCGATGTTGGGCGCGCCGACACGTTTCATGCCTTTGAGGCGCTGGTTGTCGGCGTAGATTCCACTGGTCAGGGAAGGCGCCGGTGGCGGCGTCCAGGCCACCGGTTGCACCTTGGTCGGCATCAGCAGCAGGAACGCGCCGATGGCAACGATCACCAGCAACACGACGTGGCGAAACTTCACGGTACGATTCACGCAGGGACTCCTGTCGAAGCGAGGTGTTTTTGCGCCATTTCGCTCAAGGCCAGCATCGACGCTGTCGACTCACGATCGATACGCCGCTTGAGCAGCAGTCGGTTGGCAATGCTCATCAGCAGGCCGCTGAACTGATACTCCAGCGTGCGGACAAACCGTGTGCCGGTGCCCTCACACTCGCACTCGTAAGTCAGCATCAATGACAGGCCATGGTCACCTTGAGCGCGCGCACTCCAGCGGCGTCCCGGCAGATACTCGTCAACCACCCAACTCAAATGTCCCTCACGCCCGCCGGCCCGAATGTCTTCTTCGAACCGTGCCCCGGCATGCAGCGGGCCTCGCGGTCCCTCGACCTTGAGGGACGACGGATGCCATTGCGGCCAGAGGGTCGCGGTGCTGGCGTAGGCGAGCACGTCAATCGGATTTCCGGCAATGTCGATCTGATGCTGCAGGCGGGTCATGGCGGTTCTCGTCGGGTACGGGTAAATCTGCTCCGGTTCCCAGTAGAGGGTGCCGAACAAGTAGTCCATCAGCGGAAAGACGATGTTGAAATTGCGTGTCTGCATCAGCTCGCGGCGGTGATGCAGTTCATGCAGGCGGCGCATCTGGCAGATCCACGGCAGACGGGTGAGAGGATTCTCGGGTGGCAAGTGCTCGCAGGCATGGAACACTTCGTAGGCCAGGTAACCGAGAATCAGACAGCCGCCGAACAACCCGGCGACGTTGGCATCGAACTGCTCGAGCAGCCACCACAAGGGCAGGGTGATCACAGCGGTGTGCAGCACGATCAGCCAGGCCGGAAACAGAATGACCCGCCAGTCACGGGCGCTGTCATAGGTCATGTGACCCGGGGCGAAAAAGCTGTGATGGTCGCCCGCATGTCGGGCATAGAACATCCGCGCGAAGCTTTTTTTATGATGCCCCAGGTGCCGATGCACGCTGTACACGGCGAAGTTGAAAAACAGCAGGCTCAGCGGCAGTGCCGCCCACTCCAGCGGCCTGACCTTGTGCACCGTGCTCCAGAATCCGGCGATGGCCAACAACCCGAACACCAGCACAAATGTGCCGTGCAGCCATGGGTTGTATAACGGATGAATGTCGGCGCGGTAACGGGTGCGGAATCCTTCGGTGGTCTGCCTCACTGCAATCACCCTGTCTGTATTGTTATCTCCAGCAGATTAGTCGATCCCGGCGTTTTGTCTGGCTGAACCGTTACGATACAAACGCCGTGATCCGGTGTAAGCCGAACTCAGGTCAGAGCATTTCAGCGTCTTCGGCGGCCGCGACAGGCAGAGTTCAGCTCCGCCGCTACCTGACGCACTACACTGCAACCGTCTCTCACCCAACGGATTCACTCATGACGGCAAAACCCGCTGCGAACATCCTGGGCACTGTCGAAGGCCAGCGTCTGGCCGGGGACGAGGCCGGGGCCTGGCGCGAATGGGGGCCTTACCTGAGCGAGCGCCAGTGGGGCACGGTGCGCGAGGACTACAGCGCCGATGGCGACGCCTGGCGGTATTTTCCTCACGATCATGCCCGCAGCCGGGCTTACCGCTGGGGCGAGGACGGGCTCGCGGGGTTTTCCGACAAGGCCCAGCATTGGTGCCTGGGGTTGGGTTTATGGAACGAGCGCGACCCGATTCTCAAGGAACGCTTGTTCGGCCTGAACAATGCCGAGGGTAATCACGGCGAAGACGTCAAAGAGTTGTATTTCTATGTCGATGGAGTACCGAGCCATGCCTACATGCGCCTGCTCTACAAATACCCTCAAGCTGAATTTCCCTACGCTGACCTGATCGCTGAAAATGCACGCCGGAACCTGGCGGATACCGAGTACGAAATCCTCGACACCGGTGTCTTCGAAGACGACCGTTATTTCGATGTCATGGTGGAATACGCCAAGCACACGGCGGACGATATCTTCATGCGTGTCACGGTGCACAACCGCTCCGATCAACCTGCGCGGTTGCACGTATTGCCGCAATTATGGGCGCGCAACACCTGGAGCTGGGTGCTCGACGGGCAGAAGCCGAGCTTGATCCTGGACGGCGATCAGGTTCTGGCCCGGCACCCGCAAGTGGCTGATCGGCAGGCCAGCGCCTGGGGTGAGGAAGACTGCGAATGGCTGTTTTGCGAAAACCAGAGCAATTTCCCCAAGCTTGATGGCGTGGCGGCGGACGGACCGTTCAAAGACGGGATCAACGACTTTGTGGTCGATGGTATCAACGACGCGATCCGCCGTGACGCGGGAACACGGGTGGCGGCGCATTTCGTACTGACCTTCGAGGGCGGTCAAAGTCGCAGCGTCAACCTGCGGTTCGCCCCGACAGGCGCTGCCCGGGTGAATGCCAAGGCCCTGTTTGAACGTCGCCGTGGTGAAGCCGACGCTTTTTACGCGGCGTTGCAAAGCGCGATCAGCAATCCAGATGCGCGCAACGTTCAGCGCCAGGCCCTGGCCGGCTTACTCTGGTCGAAGCAGCTGTATTACTTCGACGTCAATCAGTGGCTCGACGGCGATCCGGCACAACCTGCGCCACCGCCCGGGCGCTTGCACATCCGCAATACCCATTGGCGACACCTGTCGAATATCGACATCGTGTCCATGCCCGACACGTGGGAATATCCGTGGTATGCCTCATGGGATCTGGGCTTCCAGGCCGTGGCATTCGCGCTGATCGACCCGGAGTTTGCCAAGCATCAATTGTTGCTGCTGGTCAAAGACCGCTTCATGCACCCCAACGGCCAGTTGCCGGCCTATGAATGGCGCTTCGACGACGCCAACCCGCCGGTTCACGCGTGGGCCTGCTGGCGGGTGTATCAACAGGACAAGGCGCTGACCGGTGTAGGGGACATGGACTTCCTCGAGCGAATTTTCCATAAGCTGCTGCTGAATTTTTCCTGGTGGGTCAACCGCAAGGATGCTGAAGGTCGCAATGTGTTTCAGGGTGGTTTTCTCGGGCTGGATAACATCGCACTGTTCGACCGCTCGGCAATCTTGCCGCCCGGCTTCCAACTCGATCAGGCCGATGGCACGGCATGGGTGGCCGCCTATGCGCTGGACTTGATGCGTATCGCCCTGGAACTGGCCAAACGCAACAACGTGTACGTCGACATCGCAGTGAAGTTTTTCGAGCACTTCCTCTACATCGCCGGGGCGATCAATCGGGTCGACTCCGAGGCCGAAGGTTTATGGGACGAACAAGACCGGTTTTTCTACGACGTGCTGCACCGTCCCGATGGCGTTAACGAACCGCTGCGCCTGCGCTCGATCGTCGGTCTGATGCCGCTGTTTGCCGTGCAAGTGCTGGAGCAGCACGAACACGAGGGCCTGCCGGGTTTGCGCGAACGGCTGTTGGGATTTATGCGCCATCGCCCGGACCTCGCCAGCCTGGTGTCGCGCTGGACCGAACCGGGCGAAGGCAACCGGATGCTTCTGGCGCTGTTGCGCGGTGAACGCACCAAAGACCTGCTCAAACGCATGCTCGACGAAAGCGAGTTCCTCAGCGAATTCGGTATTCGTTCACTGTCCAAGTCCTTCGCTGGACTGCCCTTTGGCCTGCAAATCAACGGTGACAAGCTCTGCGCGCACTACGAGCCGGCGGAATCGGAATCGCGACTGTATGGCGGTAACTCCAACTGGCGGGGGCCTGTGTGGATGCCGATCAATTACATGCTGATCGAATCCTTGCGCGAATTTCACCGCTATTACGATCAGAATTTCTCGGTGGAGTACCCCACGGGATCAGGATTTTTTTCATCGCTGGAAGAGGTTGCCGACGGCCTGAGCCAGCGCCTGACCCGTCTGTTTTTGCGCGATGAAGAGGGTAACCGGCCTTCGATGGTGGCGTATCCGCAGTTGCAGGCTGATCCCGCCAGCCGTGATCTGGTGTTGTTCCATGAGTATTTCCATGGCGAGACCGGGCGCGGTATGGGCGCCAGTCATCAAACGGGGTGGACAGCCCTGGTGGCGCTGTTATTACAGCCTTGATCGCGTCGTTGCGGAAATTTGCTGCTCAACACAGATTTAATGTGGACCGGGAGTGTAGGAGCGAGCTTGCTCGCGATGGACTTGAGAGCAACGCGTTTATTCAGGAAGAACGCGTTACCGTTAACGTCCTTCGCGAGCAAGCTCGCTCCTACATGGGCTTTAAAACGCAAAACACGAACAACCAAAGGCTCCCCAGAAACCGGCGAAATCGCTGACCGGTGCCGAGGATAATCTCGCTCTCTCATGACTATGGGCATGCACCGCACAAGCCCCGACACACTGGTGAACCTGCGCCGTCAACGGCGCCAGCGGTTTCCAGTGGCCGGGTACTTTGGCCACGGGTGACCATTCAGGCACCACAGGAATGGGCGGCGGGCCCAGTTTCTCAAACTCGACGCTGCCGTAGACGACCTTTCCGTCGACAATCGTCAGCACCGATTCGATCGATTTGATCGCTTCATCCTGGATGTGGAAATAGTCCGCCGACAGCGCGATCAAGTCCGCCAGTTGCCCGACCTTGATCTGGCCTTTCTTGCCTTGCTCGGATGAAAACCAGGCGCTGCCGTGGGTGTAGAGTTCCAGCGCGGTGTCGCGGCTCAAGCCTTGCGGATAGAGCTCCAGGCCGCCGACCGTGCGGCCGCTGACCAGCCAGTACAACGAGGTCCAGGGGTTGTAGCTGGAAACTCGCGTGGCATCGGTGCCGGCTCCGACCGGAATGCCTTCGGCCAGCATCCGAGCGATGGGCGGTGTGTGTTCGGCCGCCTTGGCACCGTACCGGTCGACGAAATACTCACCCTGGAAGGCCATGCGATCCTGGATCGCAATGCCGCCGCCCAAGGCTTTCACCCGTTCAATGTTCTGTGGCGTGATGGTTTCGGCGTGATCGAAGAACCACGGCAAACCATTGAACGGGATGTCGCGATTGACCTTCTCGAACACGTCGAGCATGCGACTGATGGATTCGTTGTAGGTGGCGTGCAGACGGAAGGGCCAGCGTTGCTCAACGAGGTGGCGGACCACCGGTTCGAGTTCCTGCTCCATGGTTTGCGGCAAGTCGGGACGTGGTTCGAGGAAGTCTTCGAAATCCGCCGCCGAGAACACCAGCATTTCCCCGGCGCCGTTGTGCCGCAAGAAATCGTCGCCCTGACCGTAGTCGGAAGTGTTGGTCCAGTTTTTGAAATCGGTCAGTTCTTCTTTGGGTTTTTGAGTGAACAGGTTGTAGGCGATACGCACCGTGAGCTGTTGGTCTTTAGCCAGTTGCTGAATGACTTGATAGTCGTCCGGGTAGTTCTGAAAACCGCCACCGGCATCGATAGCGCTGGTCAGGCCGAGGCGATTGAGTTCACGCATGAACTGGCGGGTCGAGTTGACCTGGTATTCCAGCGGCAGTTTCGGCCCCTTGGCCAGGGTCGAGTAGAGAATCATCGCGTTAGGGCGGGCGATCAGCATGCCGGTTGGATCGCCATTGGCATCACGCTGGATTTCTCCGCCCGGCGGGTTCGGTGTGTCGCGGGTATAACCGACCACCTTCAACGCGGCGCGGTTAAGCAGGGCACGGTCGTAGAGGTGCAGGACGAACACCGGCGTATCGGGTGCGGCCTTGTTCAGTTCTTCGAGGGTCGGCAGGCGTTTTTCGGCGAACTGGAATTCGGTCCAGCCCCCGACCACCCGCACCCACTGCGGTGTGGGGGTGCGGTCGGCCTGGTCCTTGAGCAGGCGCAACGCGTCGGCCAGTGACGGTACGCCTTCCCAGCGCAGTTCGAGGTTGTAATTGAGGCCGCCGCGAATCAGGTGCAGGTGCGAGTCGTTGAGGCCGGGAATCACCGTGCGGCCGTGCAGGTCGATGATTTGACTGCCGGGGCCTTGCAGGGCCATGGCCTGAGCATCGCTGCCAACCACCACGAAGCGGCCGTCCTTGATCGCGACGGCACTGGCCTGGGGTTTCTTGCGATCGACGGTGTGCAGGCGTCCGTTGTACAGAATGAGGTCGGCCGGGGCATCGGGCATGGTTTTACTCCCTGCGGTTAGCGGACTGATCCAGGCACCGATGGCGCCTGCCGAAAGGCCTTGCAGTACACGGCGGTGGTTGTATCCGTCGTGGTCGTCAGGTGGGCTCATGGCCGCGCACTCCGTCAATTAATCGCGGGGTAAACAGCCGACGTCTGACGCATGCGGCCAGAAGGAATATAGACGGCAAATCCACAGGTAGCCGGTTCTTGAGGGGGAAAAACGACAAATCCCGCCACGAGGGGCGGGATTCGTTTGCAGCCAGGCGCGCTCCCTGTGGTTGGGAGCGGCGCGCTTAGCTCGGGAACAGCTCGGACAGTTTCATGGCCAGCATCATGTCGCCTTCAGCGCGCAGTTTGCCGCCCATGAACGCTTGCATGCCGTCGGTCGAACCATCAACGATGCCTTCCAGGGTTTCGCCGTCCATCACCAGTGTCACCTGGGCGTCCGGGTTTTCGCCTTCTTGCAGCTCGCAGGTGCTGTTCTTGACGATCAGCGAGAAGTTTTTGGTGTCGTCGATGCGGAAACCGAAAACCAGGTCCAGACCGGCAGCAGCGGCTGGGTTGAACTTGGCTTTCATTGCTTGTACGGCATCAGCTACGGAGGTCATGGTTCGATCCTTTCTTGGGTAATAAGAGCTGGGTGGTTACAGCCAGGGTCACAATAATCCGGACTCAGCGAAACGTGATGAGTTCCGGGGCCTTCAACAGTTGCAGATGTGCATGATTGTTGAAGGAAGCCAGCGTCACCTCGCGACCACGAAACTTCAGGTGGTTGAGCGAAGTGTTGACGATTTGCCAGTTCAGTTCAAAGGCCTGCCTGGCAGGCATTTGCGTAATGAGGTGGAGCAGGGCAGTGATGGTGCCGCCGGAGGTGAACACGGCGATTTTCTGGGTGTTGTCGGCGCTTTCGAGAATTCGCTGCAGACCGGCTTGCACCCGCTCGACGAAGCCCAGCCAGCTTTCCAGGCCTGGTGTGTCGTAAGTGCCGGCGAGCCAGCGCTCGATGATCAGGGCAAAGATCCGCTGGAATTCGCCACGGTTTTGCGCGGCGTTGCGCAGGATGTGCAGCGCTTGCGGTTCGTCCGGTAACATGGCCGGCAGCAGCGCGCGGATCACCGCGTCGGCGTCGAATTCGTTGAAGGCGCAATCGGTTTCCAGCGTCGGCACTGGCAGACCCACGGCAGCGTACTGTTCCAGCGCGCTGTTGGCCGTGTGTTGCTGGCGGCGCAGATCACCCGAGAGGCAGCGATCGAAGCTGATACCCAGTTCAGCCAGGTGCTGGCCAAGGATTTCTGCCTGGCGAATACCGGTCGGCGACAGGACGTCATAGTCGTCTGCACCAAAGGAGGCCTGGCCATGTCGAATCAAATAGATACTGCCCACGTCCGCTTCATCCCGGTACGTTGAAGGTTTGGCGAGGTTATGAGGATGGCGCTGAGCTGTCAATGAAAAAACATACGCTTGTTTGAAATGCCCGTTACAGGCCTGTACCCATAGGTTTCACGGCTGGCCGCCGAGCCGGCGCATGGGTATGCTGGAGGTATCCCGCGCGCTTCTATGCAGCGCATCGTTTAAGGAGTCTCTGTGGAGTTTTTGTCCGAGTACGCCAGTTTCCTGGCTAAAACCGTGACACTGGTGATCGCCATTCTGGTGGTCCTGGCCAGTTTCGCGTCGTTGCGCAGCAAAGGTCGACGCAAGTCGGCCGGCCAGTTGCAAGTCAGCAAACTCAATGATTTCTACAAAGGGCTGCGCGAACGCCTGGAGCAAACCTTGCTCGACAAGGACCAGCTCAAGGCCTTGCGCAAGGTCGAAGCTAAAACCGAGAAAAAGCAAAAGAAAAAAACCGAAGCCAAACCCCGGGTGTTCGTGCTGGATTTTGATGGCGACATCAAGGCCTCGGCCACTGAAAGTCTGCGCCATGAAATCACTGCGCTGCTGACCTTGGCGACGCCGAAGGATGAAGTGGTGCTGCGTCTGGAAAGCGGCGGCGGCATGGTTCACAGCTACGGCCTGGCGTCGTCGCAATTGGCGCGCATTCGTGACGCTGGCGTGCCATTGACCGTGTGCATCGACAAGGTCGCAGCCAGCGGCGGCTATATGATGGCGTGCATCGGCGAGAAGATCATCAGCGCGCCGTTCGCGATCCTCGGCTCGATCGGCGTGGTGGCGCAGTTGCCCAACGTCAATCGCCTGCTGAAAAAACACGACATCGATTTCGAAGTCCTGACCGCCGGTGAATACAAACGCACCTTGACGGTGTTTGGCGAAAACACCGAGAAGGGCCGGGAGAAGTTTCAGGAAGACCTGGACATCACCCATCAGTTGTTCAAGAACTTTGTCTCGCGCTACCGGCCGCAACTGGCCATCGACGAAGTGGCCACGGGTGAGATCTGGCTCGGCGTCGCGGCGCTGGACAAACAGTTGGTGGACGAGCTCAAGACCAGCGATGAATACCTCGCCGAGCGGGCCAAGAAGTCCGAGCTCTATCACCTGCATTACGCCGAACGTAAAAGTCTGCAGGAACGCATCGGAATGGCGGCCAGTGGCTCGGTTGATCGCGTATTGCTGACTTGGTGGAGCCGGTTGACCCAGCAACGCTTCTGGTAAGTCTCAAGGCCATATCGTTATAAAAAATGAAACCGCGGTTAACCCCCCCGGTTTCATTTTTTTTGCCCTTCAGAACGGTCCGCGTTCCCTCCGAAAGTGGCGAACTTTCCTAAGGTCGCTGTCAATTGCTCCCACTTTGGAAGGGGCCAAAGCCGGGTATGGTGATGCTCTTGAAATGACTGCAATGGAATGCACCATGAATGAGATACCTAGCGACAATATTGCCGGCCCTGATCCCGCCCCGACTATGCGAACACGCGATGAACTGAAAGCCGCCGTAGCTATTGCGCTCCCGCAATCCCCTGGCCAATTTGGCGAACGCTTGATCAAGGAAAAATGGGGGCAGGACATTGATCCGGCGACAGCGCAGTTGGTCACGCTTGATTACGACTACAAGGGGCGCCCTGCACAAAATGGCATCCACCAGGGGCGGGTGGCGACTTCGATGTCCCTGGCGCAGGCGCTGCTGTCCAACTATCAGACCGTGGGTGACGGGCGCTTCGGTGAAACGGCGTTTGGCTTGTACACGCCACCTGACGTCGGGCCGGCCATTCGTGTTGTGGAACATGTCGATGATTTGACCGAGCCCGGCAACGACTATCACAACGCCTACGAAGGCATTTATCGCCGAACCGTTCCTCAACGTTACGGGCCGGCCACCCAGATCGCCGTGAGACCCGCCGATTTCAAGCAATGGATCTGGGAACTGGACCTTCAGGGCCGGTATCAAGCCTATCTTGATCAAGCCTGGCCAGCCGATGAGGTGATCGTCGCAGCCAGTCCCCACGCACTGAAAACGTCGGCCAAGGGAGCCTTTGTCATGGCGGCTTTCTTACAGCGACATGAAAGCAGCCTGCAATCAAAAGGCCTAGAGCTCGCATTGCAAGCAGCAGGACTGGCACCGGACCAGACATGGCCAGCGCTGAAGATCAAACAATTGCAGGCACCGCTCAGGCTGCCAACGAAGCTGAAGACGGGACGTCTGAAGCTTTATCGTTACACCTCGAAGGATATCTGGGGCTGGCGTGATTCTGATGGCGCGATTGTGTTGTACATCCCCGGCAATTCTTCGCCACTGCACGCCTTCAGCGATGGCGGTCAATTACACCAATGGGTTGTGGAGCAGGGCAGAAGTGAGGCGACGAAACAGGCCTTGGCCACCCATTTTGCCGAGGACGATCGCAAGGATGGCACCTTCCATGCCGGTGTGCTGACAGCGTTGGATGGCATGTCGGTTTACCCGAAAGAGCACTGGTTGACTCCAGAGGCGGGATTTTTCAACAACGACGGTTTTTGGGACCCCGCCCAATACATCGATTTCGATGACTCGGCGTTGGACATTGATCCATTTGCCCAATTGGTACTGACCATGAAGGAGGCTTCGCTGGCCAGTGTCAAAACCATTCGTGACGATGCCCAGGTCAACCGCGATAACTTGAGTGCAGTCGTCGAACCGGTCGTGCAGTGGATCAACCGTTTTGGTCCATTGGCGTTGTTCGTGCCCGGTGGCGAAGGTTTGCTGGCGCTGGCAGGCATCATCGACGCTGGTTATGGGGTTGATCAGGCCATCAACGGCGAAACCTCGAACGATCGTTCTGCGGGTGTGACGCGTACGGTGTTTGGCTTACTCAATGCGCTGCCATTGGTCGGCGCGGGAGCGGTGGTCAGGGGGGATTCTGTCGAGGTCGGCGCCGTTGCAGAGCGCGTCCGCGAGCCCGACGCCATTCCCGAGGAGGAAGTTGTCAGGCCCGCGCCGAATCAGGGCGTTGCCCCGTTAGCGCCATTGAGCCGCCTGGAACTTATGCGCGGAATCGGTCCGTCGGTGGCATCGTTTAGCGATGACCTATTGGCGCAGATCGGCAAAGTCAGCGCGATTGATGACGATATGCTGCGCCTGATGCAAACCGGACGCCCACCAACGCCGTTGCTGGCCGACACGATCAGTCGCTTCAAGCTCGATCAGGAACTCGGGCAGGCCAGGCAACCTGAATTGTTCAGCAGCCGTTACGCAGCGTTACAGGCGTCCGAACACGAATGGGTCCGGCTGTTCCAGCACCAGTATCCGGGACTTCCCAAAAGCGCCATTGAGCAAATGCTCGACCGCTCGGGCGTGGACATCCGCACGACGCCTGACGCTGCCGAAGTGAGGCAAGTGTTCAAACATCTGGACAGCAAGGCTCGTCAGTACCAACAGCATGTGCGGCTCAATCGTGCCTACGAAGGTTTTTACCTTCGGTCGATCGACAATGTCGAGACGGACACGCTGGCACTGCACTCCCTCAAGAATCTGCCTGGGTGGCCCAAAGACCTTCGAATAGATGTTCTTGACCATTCGCCTGCCGGGCGGGTTCTGGACCGTTGCGGCCCGCTTGATGCCGCTCACTCTCGAAGCATTATCAGGGTGGGCAGCCGCTATCAGCAGCAAGGCTTGCAAACGGATCTCTATGAAGCTGTCCTCGGCATCCTGTCAGAGGACGAAAGGTCGGCATTACACTTGATGTCTCCTGATCCCGCCAATGAGTTGCGACTCAAGATCGGCGATCTGGCACTGCCTCGTTCGCAAACCATGCTGGGGTTGCAGAGAATGGATAGCGAGCTGACTTTTGAGCCTCAGGGACTACGTGGCGGAGGCTATCCGGCGACGCCTCAGGGCGAAGCAATGACCCACGAAATGATGAGGTTGCAGCTCAAGGATATTTATCCCGACTTCACCAGTGCGCAGGCCGATGAAGCACTGCAGCGTGTGGGCGATAACGCGCAGACCTATATCGATGGGTTGAACCAGCAGATGCAGCAACTCAACACCGATTTGAGCAGCTGGCTGGATCAGGTCGCCGAAGACGTCAGTAACATGGATCTTCCTTTTCTGGCTGTTGGAGATGCAGAGGCGGTGGGTTTGACCTCTGCACAAATCGCGGCTCATAACGTCCAGCTGCTGATGGACGAGATGCAGGACGAGCGAGCGCTGCGGACTGAGCTCGCCGAAGAACTGGTCGCCATTTGGCAAAAGCGCGGAGGGCTGCCACGTGCGACGCTGGATATGAACTTCGAGAACTATCACCGATTACCTGCATTAAACGTCAGGTTCGACGATGTGACAGAGTTATTGATGCGAGGTTTTCACCTGACCGAGCAGGACAGTCTGGACGGGTTTCTCGAGAGCTTTCCAAACCTCGAGATCCTGAATCTGGAAAGTGTGGATTTGCGTCATTTCTTCGTCGGCGGCGATGCGGGGCGCTCCTTGCCGCCAGCCATCGGTCAATTGACACACCTTCGCTCACTCAACCTGCGAGACACACAGCTGGTATTCACGGGTAGCGCCGCTTCACAACTGCGCGACCTGGCCCACCTGCAAATTCTGGACTTGAGTGACAACCCGTTGGGTTTACCACCGATGGTGCTGGGCATGAACGACCTGCGTCAGCTCAACCTGAGGGATACACACATCAGCTGGTGCCCGATCGGTATCAAGGATGAGCCCTATCTGACCACTCTGGATTTACGCGATAACCAGATAACGCGGGTTCCGCCAGCGGTCATCAATCAGGCTGTCGCAGATGATCGCGTGCTGCTATTGGGGAATCCCCTGACGGATGAAGACACGTTGCGCCGGCTGGTCACGCATCGAGAACAAACGGGAATCAATTTATGGCTGGCCGCGCCCGGCGCGGACTATGGTTCGCCGATGGTCTGGCTAAGAGAGAGCGACGCAGCGTTGCAACAATCCCGGCAAGCCCTCTGGCAGCGACTGGCAGACAAACCTTCCGGTACGCGGTTTTTAGCCGTAATCAGCAGGCTGAGTCTGACGGCCGATTTTCAGGTCAGTTATCTGTCGCTACAGGCGCGAGTCTGGCGATTGTTGCACGAGGCCGATGCTTCGGAGGAAATGTGGGGCCGATTGACTCGCAGCAGCGGGCGGTTTGATCATCCGGTGGCTGCTTTCGGGGCGCTGGAGGATCGAGCCAATCTTTGACTCAAGGGGGGAGCCTTGAACCCCGAAAGGGGTTCAAGGTTTGACCATCAGCGGCGACGGAACAGCGGCAGCGGTTCGTCGGTGGCGGCCTGATAGGTCACGGAGAAGTCCTTGAGACCTTCCAGTGCTTCGTATGGATCTTTATCGGCGCGAATGGCAAATGCGTCGAAACCGCAACGATGCAAGTAGAACAGTTGGTCGCGCAATACATCGCCGATCGCCCGCAGTTCGCCTTTAAAACCATAACGGTCACGCAGCAGGCGGGCGTTGGAGTAGTTGCGACCGTCGGTGAAGGCCGGGAAGTTCAAGGCGATCACCTTGAACTGCTCGACGTCATCACCGATTTCTTCCGCTTCTTCATCGGCGTCCAGCCACACGCCCAAGCCGCCATCGCGGGCCTTGAGCATACGGCTGTGTTCGCGCCACAACTGCAGCGGGACGATCAGATCGTCGCAGTTGCTGATCTCGTCGATATTGAAATCCTTGGGCAGCAAGTGCCAGGTTTCGTCGACGACCTCGTTGTTCTTAATTATTCGCTGCATAGACGCGCTCCTTGAAGAGGTCGATGCCAATACGCTGATAGGTGTCGATGAAGCGCTCGTCTTCGGTACGTTGTTCGATGTACACGTCGATCAGCTTTTCGATCACGTCAGGCATGGCGTCCTGGGCGAAGGACGGGCCGAGGATTTTGCCCAGGCTGGCGTCGCGACTGGCGCTGCCACCCAGGGAAACCTGGTAGAACTCTTCGCCTTTTTTGTCCACCCCGAGGATGCCGATGTGGCCGACGTGGTGGTGACCACAGGCGTTCATGCAGCCGGAGATGTTCAGGTCCAGTTCGCCGATGTCGAACAGATAGTCCAGGTCGTCGAAACGGCGCTGGATCGATTCGGCGATCGGGATCGACTTGGCGTTGGCCAGGGAGCAGAAATCGCCGCCCGGGCAGCAGATGATGTCGGTCAACAAGCCGACGTTCGGCGTGGCGAAGCCTTGCTCGCGCAATTCGCCCCACATCGCGAACAACTGACTCTGTTCAACGTCAGCCAGAATGATGTTCTGCTCGTGAGAGGTGCGCAGCTGACCGAAGCTGTAACGATCGGCCAGGTCGGCAACGGCATCGAGCTGCTTGTCGGTGATGTCGCCCGGTGCAACACCGGTCGGCTTCAGGGACAGGGTCACGGCTACATAACCCGGCTTCTTGTGGGCCAGGGTATTGCGGCTGCGCCAGCGCGCGAAACCCGGGTGTTCTTTATCGAGTTCGGCCAGCGCCAAGGCCTGGTTGTCCAGGGACTTGTAGTCCGGGTCGACGAAGTGTTTGGCGACACGATGCACTTCGGCGTCGGTCAGCGTGGTCTGGCCACCGCGAAGGTGTTCCATTTCCGCGTCGACTTTTTGGGCGAAGACTTCAGGCGTCAGGGCTTTGACCAGAATCTTGATCCGCGCCTTGTACTTGTTGTCACGACGGCCATAGCGGTTGTAAACGCGCAGGATGGCGTCGAGGTAGCTCAACAAGTCTTGCCACGGCAGGAATTCATTGATGAACGCGCCCACCACCGGCGTACGGCCCAGGCCGCCACCCACCAGCACACGGAAACCCAGTTCGCCGGCGGCGTTGTGCACTGGCTCAAGGCCAATGTCATGGACTTCGATGGCGGCACGGTCGGAGGTCGAACCGTTGATGGCAATCTTGAACTTGCGCGGCAGGTAGGCGAATTCCGGGTGGAACGTCGTCCACTGGCGGACAATTTCGCACCATGGGCGCGGATCGATCAGCTCGTCGGCGGCGACGCCGGCGAACTGGTCGGTGGTGACGTTGCGCAGGCAGTTGCCACTGGTCTGGATCGCGTGCATTTGCACGGTGGCCAGTTCAGCGAGAATGTCCGGGATGTCTTCCAGCGCCGGCCAGTTGAACTGGACGTTCTGCCGGGTGCTGATGTGGGCATAGCCTTTGTCATAGTCGCGGGCAATCTTGGCCATCATTCGCGTCTGGCGCGAAGTCAGTTGGCCGTAAGGCACCGCCACCCGCAACATCGGCGCGAAGCGTTGGATGTAAAGCCCGTTTTGCAGGCGCAGCGGGCGGAATTCTTCTTCGCTCAGCTCGCCTGCCAGATAGCGTCGGGTTTGATCACGGAACTGCTTGACGCGGTCCTCGATGATCCGCTGATCGTACTCGTCGTATACGTACATATAAGTCCTGTTCTCAGGCTTGGGCCGGTCGGATCCAGCTGCGTTTTTGACTTGCTGAAGTCTCGATACTGCCTCGGCAATTCTGCGCGCACGGCCGCGCACTCCCAACGGAGCCGGGGCAAGATACCAGTTTGGAGTTATGCGCAAAAGTGATGTTTGAGTATATGCAAAGAACCAAAACGACTATCGACAACTATTAGTGCTAAACCCGTATTTGTGGTGCGGGCAATCATCGTCTTAACTGTGGTCGAGTCTTTATGCAATCACCGATAAAACCGACAAGAGGCGATGCAATGAGCAACCCATCCAAAGCAACAAAACCCGATAGCACAGTCGATGCTTGGGCGATTCTGTTTCTGATCATTCTGGTCGTGGGGACAGCGGTATTCTGGGTCAGCCATCAATAACCGACCCGCGCCCGGGCCCGGTGCCGACGATTGTCGGACAAAAACCGGAATAAACGCCGATTTTCCACACTTCGCTGGCTATAATGCGCGGCGAATTTGCGGGGGCTCGGGCGATCAATGTTGAAGTTTTTCTATGGTGTATTACTGGCGCTGGGTATGGTCGTGGGACCTTGTGCCCAAGCAGCGTCGGTGTTGTTCCTGAATCCGGGAAACACCAAGGAAGCGTTCTGGGTCAGCTACTCCCAGTTCATGCACGCTGCCGCGAAGGACCTGGGCATGGAGCTGAGCATTCAGTATTCCGACCGGGTCACTGAAACGACCGTCAAGCAGGCCCGCGCAGCCCTGCAAGGGCCAAACCGGCCCGATTATCTGGTGTTCGTCAACGAGCAATATATTGCCCCCGAAATTCTGCGCCTGGCCAAAGGCAGCGGTGTGAAGCTGTTCATCGTCAACAACGCCCTGACCCCGGACCAGATGAAGCTGCTGGGTGCACGGCCTGACAAATATCCCGATTGGGTGGGTAGCCTGGTGCCCAATGACGAGGAGGGCGGCTATTTGATGCTCAAGGAGCTGATCCGCCAGCACGGACCGGTGCCCTCGGGTCAGACAATGGAACTGCTGGCCTTTTCCGGTTTGAAGATCACACCGTCCGCGCAATTGCGTGAGAAGGGCTTGAGGCGGGCCTTGGCCGAGCACCCCGAAGTGCACCTGCGCCAGTTGGTATACGGCGGCTGGAACCGCCAGCGGGCCTATGAGCAGGCCAAGCTGTTGTTCAAGCGTTACCCGCAGACCTCGCTGATCTGGACGGCCAATGATGAAATGGGCTTTGGAGTCATGCAGGCCTTTGTCGAAACAGGCGGCGTACCCGGTAAGGACGCACTGTTTGGCACGATCAATACCTCGCCGGCAGCATTGCAGGCGTTGCTGGACCATCGGCTGAGCGTGCTGCTGGGCGGGCATTTCAGTCTGGGTGGTTGGGCGCTGGTGCAGTTGCATGACTACGATCAGGGCGTGGATATCAGCCAGTACGGCGGCCGAGACCGGCAGGTCCCGTTATTGCAGTTGATTGATCGCGAGCAAGCGAAGCGGTTGCTGGCGATGGGGGCGGCGCAGGATTTTGGCGTGGACTTCCAAAAGCTATCGGCCAAGGGCAAGCCGGCGTCGTATCGCTACCCGTTCAGCCTGCAAACGTTGATGCACTGAGTCGCCGTCAAACCCCGGCCAGGTGCAGCACCAGTTTCACGATGCCAAACAGCATCAGGGCGAACACCGCCGTAAACAGAATCCCCAAAATCACGAAATGACTAGGCTTGCCGTGTGTGAAGTCCCGGGCCCGATTCTTTCCGCTTTGCACGCCGAACGCCGCCGCCATGACACTGTGCAGCATCTGCCAGAAGCTGGGTGGCTTGTTGTCGACCGGGTCGTCCATAAATCCCTCGTCACCAATGTGTGAACCGTAAGCATAGACAATCCACAACAAAAGATCGCAGCCTGCGGCAGCTCCTACAGGGTTAGGTGTACACCCGTGTAGGAGCTGCCGCAGGCTGCGATCTTTTGATCTTGCTTGTGATTTTAGTTGTCGTAACCCAGATTCGGGGCCAGCCACCGCTCGGTCACACTCAACTCCTGCCCTTTACGCGACGTATAGCTCTGCACTTGATCCTTATCGATCTTGCCCACGGCAAAGTACTGCGCCTGTGGGTGAGCGAAGTACCAGCCGCTGACCGCTGCCGCCGGGAACATCGCGTAGTGCTCGGTAAGGAACACACCGCTGCGCCCGGCATGCATTTCGCTCGCTTCAGGGTCGAGCAAGGCAAACAGCGTGCCTTTCTCGGTGTGGTCCGGGCACGCCGGGTAGCCCGGGGCAGGGCGGATGCCGGTGTATTGCTCTTTGATCAGCGCTTCGTTGTCGAGCGTCTCGTCCTTGGCGTAACCCCAGTAGTTTTTACGCACCTGCTGGTGCAGCCACTCGGCGCAGGCCTCGGCCAGACGGTCGGCGAGCGCCTTGACCATGATCGAGTTGTAATCGTCGCCGGCGTCCTGATAGGCCTTGGCCACTTCTTCGGCGCCGATCCCGGCGGTGGTGATGAAACCACCCACGTAGTCGGTCACTTCGCTGTCCTTCGGTGCAACGAAGTCGGCGAGGGAAAAATTCGGTTTGCCGTCGGTCTTGATGATTTGCTGGCGCAGGTGATGCAGCTTGGCCAAGGGCTTGCCGTCATCGCCGTAGACTTCAATGTCATCGTCGCGCACCTGATTGGCCGGCCAGAAGCCGAATACGGCACGGGCGCTGATCAGCTTCTCGTCGATCAGCTTGGCGAGCATTTCCTGAGCGTCGGCGTACAACGCGGTCGCGGCTTCACCGACCACTTCATCCTCGAGGATGCGCGGGAACTTGCCGGCAAGGTCCCAGGAGATGAAGAACGGCGTCCAGTCGATGTACTCGGCCAGAACTTTCAGGTCAATGTTGTCCAGCACTTTGGAGCCGGTGAACGTCGGCTTGACCGGCTCATAGGTGCTCCAGTCGAACTGCGGCTTCTTGGCGATCGCAGCCGGGTAGCTCAGGCGTTCAGTACGGGCGCTGCGATTGGCAGTGCGCTCGCGGACTTCGATGTACTCCAGGCGGGTCTTCTCGACGAACGCCGGTTTCAATTCCTTGGACAGCAACTGGGTCGCCACGCCGACGGCACGGGAGGCGTCAGTCACGTAGATCACCGCATCGTTGCTGTACTTCGGCTCGATCTTCACCGCCGTGTGCGCCTTGGACGTGGTCGCGCCACCGATCATCAACGGCAGGTGGAAATCCTGGCGCTGCATCTCGCGGGCCACGTGGACCATTTCATCCAGCGACGGCGTGATCAAACCGGACAGGCCGATAATGTCGCACTTCTGCTCTTTGGCCACTTGCAGGATTTTTTCGGCCGGCACCATCACACCGAGGTCAACGATGTCGTAGCCGTTACAGCCGAGCACCACGCCGACGATGTTTTTGCCGATGTCGTGCACGTCGCCTTTTACCGTCGCCATGAGGATCTTGCCCTTGGCTTCCGGTTTGTCGCCTTTTTCCAGTTCGATGAACGGGATCAAATGGGCCACGGCCTGCTTCATGACGCGGGCGGATTTCACCACTTGCGGCAGGAACATTTTGCCGGCGCCGAACAGGTCGCCCACGATGTTCATGCCGGACATCAGCGGGCCTTCGATGACTTCGATCGGGCGCGCGAACGACTGACGGGATTCTTCAGTGTCTTCCACGATGTGGGTGGTGATGCCTTTGACCAGCGCATGCTCCAGACGCTTGTTGACGTCCCAGTTACGCCACTCTTCGGTCTCGGCTTCCTTGACGCTGCCGTCGCCCTTGTACTTGTCGGCAATGGCGAGGAGGGCATCGGTGCCGTGCGGAGTTCGGTTGAGTACCACGTCTTCGACCGCGTCGCGCAGTTCAGCCGGGATCTGGTCGTAGATCTCCAGTTGGCCGGCGTTGACGATACCCATGGTCAGGCCGTTACGGATCGCATACAGCAGGAACACCGAGTGAATCGCTTCGCGCACCGGGTTATTGCCACGGAACGAGAACGAGACGTTGGACACGCCGCCCGAGGTCAGGGCGTACGGCAGCTCGTCGCGGATATAGGCGCAGGCGTTGATGAAGTCCACGGCGTAATTGTTGTGTTCTTCGATGCCGGTGGCCACGGCGAAGATGTTCGGGTCAAAGATGATGTCTTCCGGCGGGAAGCCGACTTCGTTGACCAGAATGTCGTAGGAGCGTTTGCAGATTTCTTTCTTGCGCGCTTCGGTGTCGGCCTGGCCGGCTTCGTCGAAGGCCATTACCACGACAGCGGCGCCGTAGCGCTTGCACAGTTTGGCGTGATGAATGAACTGCTCGACACCTTCCTTCATGCTGATCGAGTTGACGATGCCCTTGCCCTGAATGCATTTCAGGCCGGCTTCGATCACTTCCCACTTGGAGGAGTCGATCATGATCGGCACGCGGGAGATGTCCGGTTCACCGGCAATCAGATTGAGGAAGGTCACCATGGCCTTCTTCGAATCGAGCATCCCTTCGTCCATGTTGATGTCGATCACCTGGGCGCCGGCTTCGACCTGCTGCAGGGCGACTTCCAGGGCTTCGGTGTAGTTGTCTTCACGGATCAGGCGGGCGAATTTGGCGGAACCGGTGATGTTGGTCCGCTCGCCGACGTTGACGAACAGCGAGCTGCGGTCGATGGTGAACGGCTCCAGGCCCGACAGGCGGCAAGCCTTCGGGATCTCCGGAATTTCACGCGGCGCGTAACCGGCGACGGCTTTGGCGATGGCTTCGATGTGCCCCGGCGTGGTGCCACAGCATCCGCCGACAATGTTCAGGAAGCCGCTTTGAGCAAACTCTTCGATGACCTTGGCGGTTTCCGCCGGCAGTTCGTCGTACTCGCCAAATTCGTTCGGCAGGCCGGCGTTCGGGTGCGCGGAGACGTGGGTGCCGGCCTTGTTCGACAGCTCTTCCAGGTACGGACGCAACTCGCGGGCGCCGAGGGCGCAGTTCAGGCCGACCGAAATCGGTTTGGCGTGAGCCACGGAGTTCCAGAAGGCTTCGGTGGTCTGGCCGGAGAGGGTGCGGCCGGAGGCGTCGGTGATGGTGCCGGAAATCATGATCGGCAGTTCGATGCCCAACTCTTCGAACACGCCTTGCACGGCGAAGATCGCGGCTTTGGCGTTCAGGGTGTCGAAAATGGTTTCGATCAGGATCAGGTCGGCGCCGCCTTCGATCAGGCCTTTGGCGGCCTCGGTGTAGTTTTCCACCAGTTCATCGAAAGTTACGTTGCGATAGCCGGGGTTGTTCACGTCCGGCGACAGCGAACAGGTGCGGCTGGTCGGGCCGATCACGCCCGCGACGAAACGCGGCTTGTCCGGGGTTTCCAGGGTCTTGGCGTCGGCCACCTTGCGCGCCAGCCGTGCGCCTTCTACGTTTAACTCATACGCCAGGCCCTGCATGCCGTAGTCAGCCAGGGAAACCTGGGTAGCGTTGAAGGTGTTGGTCTCCAGAATGTCGGCGCCGGCGTCCAGGTAAGCTTTTTCGATGGAGCCGATCACGTCCGGGCGCGTCAGCACCAACAGGTCGTTGTTACCTTTGACGTCGCTTGGCCAGTCGGCAAAGCGTTTGCCTCGATAATCCTGCTCTTCGAGCTTGTAGCTCTGGATCATCGTGCCCATGCCGCCATCGAGAATCAGGATGCGCTCTTTGAGGGCGTGCTTGAGAGCTTGAAGGCGAACACTGCGATCGGACATTTGGACTACTCGGAAAGACCATGACGAAGGGCCGGGATGATAGCAAACCTGTGCGGTTTTAGAGCATGTCCCGGTTTTGCATGAATATCGCTCATGTTGGTGGGCGGGTCAGATGGGTAGAATCGCGGCGTTTTTTCAGGAATCAGGACCAGGGACATGTCGTATCGCGTCATCACCGGCATTTTTATGCTGCTTTTAAGCTGGGGTGCCACTGCGCAAGGTCCGGCCATTTCCTCTGCAATTTCCTACAGCCGCGACATCCAGCCGATCTTTACCGAAAAGTGCGTGGCCTGCCATGCCTGCAATGACGCCGCCTGTCAGCTCAATCTGGGCAGTGGCGAAGGTGTGGCGCGCGGCGCGACGAAAATCCCGGTCTACGACGGCCAGCGCAGCACCGCCGCGGCGCCGACCCGGCTGTTTTATGACGCCTTCGGCAAGCACGCCTGGCAGCAAAAGGGTTTCTATCCCGTGCTCGACGCCCAGGGCAGTCAGGCCGCGTTGATGGCGCGGATGCTGGAGCTGGGCCACAAAACCCCGTTGCAACCCAATGCCAAGTTGCCGGAAGACATCGTCCTGGGTCTGAATCGGGAAAATATGTGCGCCATGCCCGCGGAGTTCGACGGCTACGCCAGCGCCCACCCGAAAGAAGGTATGCCGCTGGCGGTCACAGGACTGACCGATCAGCAGTACCAGACACTGCAACGCTGGCTGGCGTCCGGTGCGCCGATTGATGAGCAAGGTCTGGTGCCTTCCGCGAGAGAAGCGTTGCAAGTGGTGCAATGGGAAAACCTGCTCAATTCCCCGGGTGCCCGGCAAAGTCTGGTGGGGCGCTGGTTGTTCGAGCATTGGTTCCTCGCCCATATTTACTTCAAGGAGGGCGAGCCGGGGCACTTCTTCCAGTGGGTCCGTTCGCGCACGCCGACCGGGCAGCCGATCGACCTGATCAACACCCGTCGCCCGAACGACGATCCGGGCATTCAGGTTTATTACCGTTTGTGGCCGGTGCAAGGCGTGATCGTGCAGAAAACCCACATCACGTACCCGCTGAGTGCGCCGAAGATGGCGCGGATCAAAAGCCTTTTCTACAACGGCAATTGGCAGGTCAACGCCTTGCCGGGTTACGGGCCGGAACGTCGGGCCAATCCGTTCGCTACATTCGAGGCAATCCCGGCCCAGGCGCGTTACCAGTTCATGCTCGATAACGCCGAATACTTCGTGCGCACGTTCATTCGTGGCCCGGTGTGCCGGGGGCAGGTCGCCACAGACGTGATCCGCGACAACTTCTGGGCACTGTTCCAGGCGCCGGAGCACGACCTTTACATCACTGACCCGAACTACCGTGGCAAGGCCACGCCGCTGCTGGCAATGCCGGGGCAGAACGACGACGTCGGCAGCGTCCTGAGCCTGTGGCACGACTACCGCGACAAACGTAACGAGTACGAAGCACTGCGCCGCGACAGCTACGCCGATGCACCGGCGCCGAGTTGGTCGACGTTGTGGGCGGGCAACGATAACGCTTTGCTAAGCATTTTCCGGCATTTCGACAGCGCCTCGGTGAACAAGGGCCTGATCGGTGACGTGCCGCAAACCCTGTGGCTGTTCGACTTTCCGCTGTTGGAGCGCACGTATTATCAGTTGGTGGTCAACTTCGACGTGTTCGGCAACGTCTCCCATCAGGCGCAGACACGCCTGTACTTCGACTTGATTCGCAATGGCGCCGAGCAGAACTTCCTGCGCCTGATGCCAGCCGATTCCCGGGACGGTTACCTCGACGATTGGTACCAGAGCAGCGGCAAATTCAAGATGTGGCTCGATTACGAGGCCATCGATGACGACAAACCGACGGCGCTGAAACTTGACGAGAAAGACCCGAAACGCGACTTCGCCCTGCAGTTGCTGGTCCGTTACGGCGAACTCAATGCCAAACCTGATCCGATCAATCGCTGCGACGGCGCGTATTGCTCGCGACCGAACATCGACCCGGATTTGCAACGTGCCGAACAGGCCCTGAGTCGTCTGACGTCGCGCCCGGCTGCGGGCCTTAGCGTCATCGATCAACTGCCTGAAGCGACGATGTTGCGAATCGAAACCGCGGGTGGCAAGCGCGGGGTCTACAGCCTGTTGCGCAACCGCGCGCACAGCAACGTCGCGTTCCTGCTGGGTGAATCGCTGCGTTATCAGCCGGGGCTCGACACACTGACCATTTTCCCGGGCGTGCTCAGCAGCTATCCGAACTTTATGTTCAACATCCCGGCCGATCAGGTGCCGGCATTCGTGGATGCGATGGAAAACGCGAAGGACGCCAATCGCTTCGAGAAAATCGTTGAGCGCTGGGGCATTCGCCGCAGTCATCCACAATTCTGGTTTTACTTTCATGACCTGAGCAAATACGTCCACGAGACGGACCCGGTGGAAGAGGGCGTGCTGGACATGAATCGCTACGAGAATCTTTGATCGCGGGCTGGTGTCGCCGCCGAACCCTTGTAGGAGCGAGCTTGCTCCGGGCGGCGTTCCGACGATGGTGTATCAGCAGCATTGATGGCGACTGACACACCATCGCGAGCAAGCTCGCTCCTACAGTGGGTTTTCGGTGATTTTCCATCTGGCTCTTTCCCGACAAAAATACTAGGACTTTGTGCGCGGCGATGATTGGCGTAAACTGCGCCCAAGCCTGCGAGGAGTTTCCATGACCGCTATTACCATCACTGACGCCGCCCACGATTATCTGGCTGATCTGCTCTCCAAGCAGAACACCCCAGGCATTGGCATCCGCGTCTTTATCACCCAGCCTGGCACCCAGTACGCCGAAACCTGCATTGCTTATTGCAAGCCGGGCGAAGAAAAACCTGAAGACACGGCGCTGGGGCTGAAAAGCTTCACTGCTTACATCGACTCGTTCAGCGAAGCGTTCCTGGACGATGCGGTAGTCGACTACGCCACCGACCGTATGGGCGGCCAGCTGACCATCAAGGCGCCAAACGCCAAAGTACCGATGGTCAACGCCGACAGCCCGGTCAACGAGCGCATCAACTATTACCTGCAAACCGAGATCAACCCGGGGCTCGCCAGTCACGGCGGTCAGGTCAGCCTGATCGATGTGGTCGAAGACGGCATTGCCGTGCTGAAGTTCGGCGGCGGTTGCCAGGGCTGCGGCCAGGCCGATGTCACCCTGCGTGAAGGTATCGAACGCACGTTGCTTGAGCGTATTCCCGAGCTCAAGGGTGTACGTGATGTGACTGACCACACGCAGAAAGAAAACGCCTATTACTAAGGTGTTCGCTGCGAAATGAAAAAACGGCACCCGTGAGTGCCGTTTTTTTATGGGTGAAGATTTAAAAGATCGCAGCCTTCGGCAGCTCCTACAGGGGAATGCATACCCCCTGTAGGAGCTGCCGAAGGCTGCGATCTTTTGATTTTAAGGTCTGTAAAGATGCGCATGCCCCGCGCGGTACAGCGACGACTCGCTAAAATGATCACTGCCCAGCACCCGACCCACCAATATCAACGCCGTGCGCCGAAACCCCTTGGCTTCAACCTTCCCGGCAATGTCCTCAATCGTCCCCACCACCCAATCCTGATCCGGCCACGTCGCCCGATGAATCACCGCAATCGGACAGTCGGCGCCGTAATGCGGCAGCAATTCGGCGAGGATCTTCTCCAGATGATTCACCCCCAAATGAATCGCCATGGTCGCTCCGTGTTGCGCCAGACTGCCCAGTTCTTCACCGGCCGGCATCGCGGTTTTGTCGGCGTAGCGGGTCAGGATTACGCTTTGCGAGATGTCCGGCAGTGTCAGTTCTGCGCCCAATAGCGCCGCGCAGGCGGCCGTTGCCGTCACGCCGGGAATGATTTCAAACGGAATATCGAGTTCACGCAGGTAACGAATCTGCTCGCCAATCGCGCCATACAGGCTCGGGTCGCCGGAATGGACGCGGGCCACGTCCTGGCCGTTGGCATGGGCGGTCTTGATCAGTTCGATGATCTGTTGCAAATGCAACTCAGCGCTGTTGACCACGCGTTCGGCACGGTGGCCTTCCAGCACGGCGGCGGGCACCAGGGAGCCTGCGTAGATGATCACCGGGCAACTGCGAATCAGCCGTTGGCCTTTGACGGTGATCAGCTCCGGGTCGCCGGGACCTGCGCCAATGAAGTAGACGGTCATCGTCGGTTCCTGTGAGAAAAAGGGGCTGGGCAAGGCTTCAGATGAAGATTGCTCATGATCGAAGGCGAGGATTATCGAGGATTTTACGCAGGCCCGGCTAATGCCAAGGTTGCCTGGGCATATTTTTGTCGCGCAATCAGCAGCTTTGCCGGCGCCTGAGCCAGTTGTTCGGCCAGGGCCAGGGCGGCACTTTCTGCTACGCCGTAGCAGCCGGTGCGCTCGAACGCGATCTGTGACTGGTGGCTGAGTTGCGGTTGATAACCCGCCAATTGTTCGCTGCTGAAAAACATCACCTGTAACCCAAGTTGCGTGGCCAGTTCGGCCAGGCCAGGTTCATCGCGCTTCAGATCGATACTGGCCAGGGCCTTGATCTCGTGAAGTTGGATTTGATGAGCCTGTAACGCCTGATCGAGTAGCGCCCGCAGCGTGCTGACAGGGCAGCCGCGCTGGCAGCCCAGGCCGACCACTAAAGTCGGCGCTGTGCGGGTATCAGTCATGCGTGGTAGTGGCCATCGCTTTTGCGGCGGAACAACCAGGCGCTGATCAGGCCCAAGGCCAGCCAGAATCCCATGTTGGTCAGCTGCGAAGCGATTTTGAACTGAGCTTCCAGGGCTTCCGGCGCGAGCATAGAGTGCACTTCCGGTTGCGGCGCGCCAATCACGTGCGGAACGGCCAGGATCGCCACACCCAGGGCTTTCATCAGCCAATGACGACTGAATACGATCAGCGCGATACCGACAGCGGTGGAGGCGGCGGTGCCAATCCACCAGATCTGCCGTTGCGCCAGATCGGCAGCGACCGTGCCTGGCAGTTCAGGCGGCAGACCCAGTGTGGGCGCCAGTACGAATGTCGCATAACCGGCCAGACCCCAGAGCAAGCCCTGAGAGGTTTTGGTCGGAGCGCGCAAGGTGTAGAGACCGGCGAGCATCAGGGCAAAACCGACGGCAACCACCAGGTTGCCGCCCGTGGTCGACAGCACACGCTGCCAGCCGTCTTCCGGCTCCCAGGCCTCTGCATCATGGGTGTGGCCGGCCATGGCGGCACCGGCGTGTTCGTGAACTTCAACGGCTGGCGCGGCTTTCTCATAGGTTTCCGCCTGAAGAATCAGCGGAGCCACCCAAAAGCTTTGCAGCAAGGTCAGCAGCAGGGCGGCCAGTAGCCCGGTAAAACCTGCGGTTTGCGCAATACGCTTGATCATGTCAGCAGGTCTCAATGGCACGGGAAGGCGGAACTGTGACGGGTATCGTGCGCGGCGTTGTGCACCGCTTCGATGTGCGAGAAACCGGCGAAGTACACCAGGCACGCGCCAAGAATCGACGCACACACGGCGGCGGTCAGGCGTTGGCTCAGGGTCGTGGTGCTGCTGGCGGTGCTGTGGTCGGTGCTGCTGATAATCGACATGGCGCTTCCCTCTGGTCTGTCAGCGGGTGGATAGAGCGCATGGAAAACCCCTGCGAGACGGGCACGCAGACGTTCAAACAGCGCCCGCCCACCGCGGGTTTGTTATGTCAGTGAACGTAATCGTCACTTTGTGTTGCGGGCCGGTCTCCGGGCTCACGAGGGGCTTTGGCGTCAGCCGAAGCCTGCAAGAATCACCTTCCCATGCCTAACTGCTGGCACAGTGGATTTGATTCTTCACTCGCTTACCGTTGCGGGGGCAGCACCGGACTGACATGGCTTTAGAGTAAAGCACATGATTCACCGGTTTCCCGTTTCACCCTGTGAAGGGCACCCGTAACAAGGTGCGTAGGAGAGCATGGGTGGGCGTCAATTGGCAAGGTTTCTCACTTGGCTCGTTGATTCTTTGTAGGAGCTGCCGAAGGCTGCGATCTTTTGACTTTGCTTCTTAAAATCAAGATCAAAAGATCGCAGCCTTCGGCAGCTCCTACAGAGGTAGTGAGCAGGTCACGATAGGGGCAGTGAACAGGTCACGATTGACCCGCCCCCACACCATGCGTAGCCTTGCGCTTTCGAGGTTCTTCGGCGATTGCCGAAGCTAAGAAGGGAACGCGGTCAATGCCGCGGCTGCCCCCGCAACTGTGAACGGTGATGTTCGCTGCCACGCCACTGCAAACCCTGTCCCACGGGTTCGCGGGAAGGCGCAGCGAATGCCAGGCCAATCGGCCCGGCGCACCGTCAGCCAGGAGACCTGCCTCGACACAGATTCTCACTACAACCGGGCGGGGTGATCCGGTGGCGAACTCTTCAGGCACGCGCGTTCGCGTTGCCGGTCGTCGTCCCGTTTGCCCGCCACCTTGCCAAAGGGCATCCGATGAAAACACTGGCCAAACTCCCCGTCACCATCGTTACCGGCTTCCTCGGCTCGGGCAAAACCACCTTGTTGCGGCACATGCTCGACAACGCTCAGGGCCGCCGTATCGCGGTGATCGTCAATGAGTTTGGCGAGTTGGGCATCGACGGCGAAATCCTCAAGCAATGCACGATCGGTTGCACTGAAGAAGAGGCTAACGGCCGCGTTTACGAATTGGCCAACGGCTGCTTGTGCTGCACCGTCCAGGAGGAGTTCTTCCCGGTGATGCGCGAACTGGTTGCCCGTCGCGGCGACCTCGACCACATCCTCATCGAAACCTCGGGCCTGGCCCTGCCAAAGCCGCTGGTTCAAGCCTTCCAGTGGCCGGAAATCCGCAGCGCCTGCACCGTTGACGCGGTCATCACCGTCGTCGATAGCCCGGCCGTGGCGGCTGGCACTTTCGCTGCATTCCCGGACCAGGTCGACGCCCAGCGCAAACTCGACCCGAACCTGGACCACGAATCGCCACTGCACGAACTGTTTGCCGACCAACTGGCCAGCGCCGACCTGGTGATCCTCAACAAAGCCGACCTGATCAGCCCTGCAGACCTGGCCCGCGTGCGCCTGGAAGTCGCCGAAGAACTGCCGCCCGCGGTGAAAATCATCGAAGCCAGCAGCGGTCGTCTGCCACTGGACGTGTTGATCGGCCTCGGTGCCGGTTCCGAAGAACATATCGACAGCCGTCACAGCCACCATGACCATCACCACGACGGCGACGACGATCATGATGACCACGATCATGACGCCTTCGATTCGATTTCCATTGAACTGCCGCAAGCCGACGAAAGCCTGCTGATGGACGCGCTGACCCAATTGGTGGTCAAGCACGGCATCCTGCGGGTCAAAGGCTTCGCCGCCATCCCGAACAAACCGATGCGCCTGCTGATCCAGGGCGTGGGCACGCGTTTCGACAAGCATTTCGACCGTCAGTGGGGTGCCGAAGAAGCACGCACCACGCGTCTGGTGCTGATCGGCCAAGAGCTGGACGCCGCTCAACTCGAAGCGCAATTGCGCGCCGCGCTCAGCGTTTAAGCCATGCACCTGCTCAGGACCCAGCCCGGCGGTTTCGTGTCAGATGACAACATCGCCGATCTTGGACAAACCCCCGCCGAGTTGGTGATCCTGTGCAGTGGCGATTCCAGCCTCGCGCTGCTCGCCGAAGCCGCGCAGCAATTGCCCGACGATTACCCCAGCGTGCGCTTGGCAAATCCGATGCAAGTGCAAAATCACGCGTCGGTCGACCTGTATGTCGACGAAGTGCTGCGCCACGCCAAAGTGATTCTGATCTCGCTGCATGGCGGCATCGCCTATTGGCGTTACGGCATCGAGCGGCTGGTGGAGTTGTCCCAGCGTGGCGTGCAGTTGATTCTGGTGCCGGGGGATGATCGCCCGGACCCGGAACTCAGTGACCTGAGCACCGTGGCTGCCGGCGACCGGGACCGGCTCTGGCAGTTTTTGCGTCAGGGCGGCATGAACAATGCCCTGGATTTTTTCCGCTGCCTGGCCAATCGTTGGCTGGGTCGCGACTATTCCTGGGCCGAGCCACAAACCCTGCCGCGCACCGCGATCTACCACCCGCACAAAAGCCCCGCTGAACTGAGCGATTGGCAAGCCGACTGGCAGGCCAGACAGCCGGTGGCGGCGGTGCTGTTTTACCGCTCGCACTTGCAGGCGGCGAACACCGGTTTCATCGATATTTTCTGCCAGCGCTTGCAGGCGGCGGGGTTAAACCCGTTGCCCATTGCGGTGGCCAGTTTGAAAGAGGCCGGCTGCCTGACGGTGGTCGAGGACCTGTTGGATGAAGTCGAAGCCTCGGTGATTCTCAATACCACCGGTTTCGCCCAGTCCAGCCCCGAAGCGCCGCATTTACGGCCGTTTCGCCGCAACATTCCAGTGATACAGGCGATCTGTGCCCAGGACAACGAGCCCGGTTGGCGCGCCAGCGAACAAGGCCTCGGTCCGCGAGATCTGGCGATGCACATTGCGCTGCCGGAACTGGATGGGCGGATCATCAGCCGGCCGATCAGTTTCAAGGACCTGGCCTGGCGCAGCGAGCGCAGCCAGTCGGACGTGGTGTGCTACCGAGCGCAACCGGAACGCATGGATTTTGTCGCTGAACTGGCGCGGCGCTGGATCGACCTGGCGCGTGTACCGAACGGCGAAAAGCGTATTGCGCTTATCCTCGCCAATTACCCGACGCGTGACGGGCGTATCGGCAATGGCGTTGGCCTCGACACACCCGCCGCGGCGCTGAATATCTTGCGGGCGCTTCATCAAGCAGGTTATCCGCTACCGATCGAGTTGCCCGCCAGCGGCACCGCGCTGATCCAACAATTGCTCGGTGGGGTCAGCAATGACCTCGATACCCTTGATCAGCGTCCCTGCCAGCAAAGCCTCGCGCTCGACGATTACAACCTGATGTTCAACGCCTTGCCCGAGGCCAACCGCCAGGCGGTGCTTGAACGCTGGGGCACGCCGCAAAGCGATCCGATGTTCCGTGACGGGCGCATGATGATCGCCGGTCTGCGCTTTGGCCTGACGTTCGTCGGCATTCAACCGGCGCGCGGTTATCAGGTGGATCCGAGTGCGGTCTATCACGACCCGGACCTGGTGCCGCCCCACGGTTATCTGGCGTTTTACTTCTGGCTGCGCAACACCTACGGCGCCCACGGCGTGATACACGTCGGCAAGCATGGCAACCTCGAATGGTTGCCGGGCAAGGGTGTCGGGCTGTCGGAACACTGCTGGCCGGACGCGCTGCTCGGGCCGCTGCCGAACATCTATCCGTTTATCGTCAACGACCCGGGCGAGGGCGCCCAAGCCAAGCGTCGCACTCAGGCGGTGATCATCGATCACCTGATGCCGCCACTGACCCGTGCCGAAACCTACGGGCCGCTGCGCAACCTCGAACTGCTGGCCGACGAATATTACGAAGCGCAATTGCTCGATCCGCGCCGTGCCCGGGAGTTGCAGCGCGACATCCTGCAGCTGGTGCGCGACACGCACATCGACCGCGAATTGCAGCTGGACGAGAAGCTCGACAGCGATGCCGATGCAGCAATCTGGTTGCCGCGTCTGGACACCTACTTATGTGACTTGAAAGAGTCGCAGATCCGCGATGGCCTGCACATCTTCGGCGAATCGCCGACCGGGCGCTTGCGTATTGATACGTTGCTGGCCTTGCTGCGTATTCCCCGTGGTGATGGCCGAGGTGCGCAATCCAGTTTGTTGCGGGCGTTGGCCAAGGCGTTCGAATTGGGATTTGATCCGCTGGATTGTGCGTTGGCCGAGCCATGGAGCGGGCTGCGCCCAATGGAACTGCAAACCCTCAGCAATGAAGTCTGGCGCACGGCAGGCGATACCCGCGAACGTCTTGAGCTGTTCGCCGCGCAACTGATTTCCCAGACGGTGAATGAACCCTGTAGGAGCGAGCTTGCTCGCGATGGTGTGTCAGCCAGATTAATGTCGACTGACACTCCGCTTTCGCGAGCAAGTCGAATCGTCGCACCGCCGCTCCCACAGGATTTTGTGTGGACTGATGTTAGCGACATCCTCGACCACCTGCGCGAAGTGGTCGCCCCACGCCTCGACGCCTGCGGGCCGGCAGAAATGCGCGGCTTGCTTGACGCCCTGAGCGGGCGTTTCGTCCCGGCCGGCCCGAGCGGTGCGCCGAGTCGCGGTCGACTGGATGTGCTCCCCACCGGGCGCAATTTCTACTCGGTGGATGTGCGCAACCTGCCGACCACCACTGCGTGGCGCATCGGTTTCCAGTCAGCGAACCTGATTCTTGAGCGGCACTTGCAGGACCATGGCGATCACTTGCGTCAGCTCGGCCTGTCGGTCTGGGGCACAGCGACCATGCGCACGGGCGGCGATGACATCGCGCAAGCCATGGCGTTGATGGGCGTGCGCCCTGTCTGGGCCACCGGCAGTCAGCGGGTCGACGATTTCGAAATCTTGCCGTTGAGTTTGCTGGACCGTCCGCGCGTGGACGTGACCCTGCGCGTCTCCGGGTTCTTCCGTGATGCCTTTGCCAATCTGATCCGTCTGTTCGATGCCGCCGTGCAAGCGGTTGCCGCATTGGATGAGCCGGATGATTTGAATCCGCTGGCCGCCAAGGTGCGTACGGAGCGGGAGGCGTTGATGCTGTCGGGCCTGGATGAAGACGCGGCGAGGCGTCAGGCCGGTTGGCGTATTTTCGGGGCCAAACCCGGTGCTTATGGCGCGGGTGTGCAGGGCGCCATCGACGGTCGCCTGTGGCAAAGCCGCGAAGATCTGGCCGAGGTTTATCTGACCTGGGGCGGCTACGCTTATGGCGGTTCCGATGAAGGCACCGACGCCCGCGAGCAGTTCGCCCAGCGCCTGAGCCACGTGCAAGCCGTGCTGCAAAACCAGGACAACCGCGAGCATGACTTGCTCGACTCCAATGACTATTACCAGTTCCAGGGCGGCATGCTCGCGGCCGTGGAAAGCCTCAGCGGCAAAATCGCAGCCAGTTACCATGGCGATCACAGTCAGCCGGATTTGCCGAAGATTCGTACCTTGAAGGAAGAGCTGAACCGGGTGATCCGTTCCCGGGCGGCCAATCCGAAGTGGATCGACGGCGTGAAGCGACATGGCTATAAAGGCGCGTTTGAACTGGCGGCGACGGTCGACAATTTATTTGCGTTCGACGCCACCACGCAGCTGATCGACGATCATCAATACGCGTTGCTGGCGGATGCGTATTTACTGGATCCGGCGACCCGGGATTTTGTTCGTGAGCATAATCCGCATGCCTTGCGCGACATGACCGAGCGGATGCTCGAAGCGCAGCAACGGGGGATGTGGCAGGCGCCGGGCGAGTATCGTGAGGCGCTGGAGAATTTGTTGCTCGATATAGAAGAAGAGACCTGACCCGCCGCAGACCCTGTGGGAGCGGGCTTGCTCGCGAAGAGTCCCTTGCATTCAACATTGATGTCGACTGACCCGACGCCTTCGCGGGCAAGCCCGCTCCCACAGGGATGAAGGTGCCTGTGAAGTTGTTGATAGACCACCGACCATGACTGAGTATTGAAGATGACCGACACCCCCCATTTCCCGCTCTCCGCCGTGGTCGGCGCCGATGATCTGAAACTCGCCCTCTGCCTCACCGCCATCGATCCGAAAATCGGCGGCGTGCTGATCGAGGGGCCGCGCGGCATGGCAAAGTCCACGTTGGCCCGCGGCCTGGCGGACCTGCTGGCCAGCGGCCAATTCGTCACCTTGCCGCTCGGTGCTACGGAAGAACGCCTGGTTGGCACCCTCGACCTCGACGCCGCCCTGAGCGAAGGCCGGGCACAATTTTCGCCCGGCGTCCTGGCCAAGGCCGACGGCGGTGTGCTCTATGTCGATGAAGTCAATCTGCTGCCCGATCACCTCGTGGACCTGCTGCTCGACGTGGCCGCCAGCGGCACTAACCTGGTCGAGCGCGACGGCATTTCCCATCGGCATTCGGCGAAGTTCGTACTGATCGGCACCATGAATCCGGAAGAGGGCGAGTTGCGTCCGCAGTTGCTTGACCGCTTCGGCCTCAACGTCGCCCTCAGTGGCCATACTGCGCCGGCCGAGCGTGGCCAGATCATCCGCCGTCGTCTGGATTTCGACAGCGATCCTCAAGGTTTCTGCGCCGTTTGGGAGCGCCAGCAGCAGTCGTTGCGCGAACGTTGCGAGACAGCGCGCCGCGCACTGGCGCAGATTCCCCTCGACGATGAAGCGCTGGCGCACATCACCGAGCGTTGTTTTGCTGCCGGTGTCGATGGCTTGCGCGCTGACCTGGTCTGGTTGCGCGCCGCCCGTGCCCATGCCGCGTGGCGAGGTGCAGAGGTGATCAGCGATGAAGATATCGACGCGGTGGCCGAGTTCGCCTTGCGTCATCGTCGTCGCGAACAGACGCCACCGGCACCGCAACAAAACCAGGCGCCATCCGGCCAAAACGCCAGCCCGGGCGAAGGCCAGGGCCAATGGGGCGAGATGCCGGCCCAAGCGCTGCCGGTCGGTGCACGACGTGAAGTGCCGAGCTGGCCAAAAAAGCCCTAGGCATTCGCCCTCGATCTGATGCAGGGGCGAATGCCAGACCCCGTGCCGGAAGGCTGGATAACGGTAAGCAGGGCAAGCGTCATGCTGCGCGTAGCGGATCGGTCAATTGGCCCCGCACCTTGCTTAACGGTCGCCCGCGTCAACGCGATGAGGTGTTGTTCCACCTGCGCACCCGTTCGCCCCATGAACTGTGGCTGGTGATCGTCGATGCCTCGGCTTCGACTCTCCGCCATCAGGCGTTGAGCGATGCCAAGGGCTTGCTGGCGCAACTGTTTGACGACGCCTATCGCCAGCGCGCCCGCCTGGCCTTGCTGACCGCCAGCGGCCATGCGCCAACGTGGCAGGTGCAAGGATTGAAAGCGTCCGCCGGGTTGCGCGACTGGCTCTATGGGCTGGGCGCGGGTGGCGGTACGCCGTTGCTGGCAGCGCTGGGTGAGGCGGGGGTGGCTGGCGAAACGACAGAAGCGTTTTCCTGCGGAAAAGCAGCGGCTGTTGTTGATCACCGATGGGCGTTTGAAGGCGTGGTCGATGTTGCCGGCGCTCGAATGCCCGGGGCTGCTGATCGACATCGAGCGCGGGCCGATCCGGCTTGGACGCGCGAAACAGTTGGCGAGCGAATTGCGTGCAGATTATCGACATATCGATGATGTGTAGCGGAGCGAAAAGATCGCAGCCTGCGGCAGCTCCTACAGGAGTATGCATTCCCATGTAGGAGCTGCCGCAGGCTGCGATCTTTTGATCTTACTGCGTCATCGCCCGTCGGTACTGCCGAGTACGCCGGGCGATGTACAACTGATCAAGAATCAACGCCAGCAAAGCTGAAACCCCGGGCCGGGTCTTGCGCCCACGGCTCAGGCGATGGATCTGGAATTTCACCACCGCCATGCTCGCCAGTGCCGCCAGCGGTTTGCGCTTCCAGCGGATCGGCGGCAGCTGCGGATGACTGTTCTGGCCCGCGCGCCAGTGCTTGACCAGGTCCGGTTCGAGCGCCAGGGCGGTGCCGATCCCGGCCATGGCGACGCCACTGTCTAGTACCTGTTCAACGATTGCCAGGCGCCGAATCCCGCCGGTCACCATCACCGGCATGCGCGCCACACTGGCCAGTTCACCGGCCATCTCCAGAAAATACGCCTCTCGCGCCAGCGTCCGGCCGTCCCGTGCCTCACCTTGCATGGCCGGTGCTTCGTAGCTGCCGCCGGAGAGTTCCAGCAGATCAATCTGTTGATCGTTGAGCCACTGGATCACTTGCCGCGCATCGTCGGCATCGAAGCCGCCGCGCTGGAAGTCTGCGGAGTTGAGCTTCACCGCTACGCAAAACTGCGGCGACACCGATTTGCGCACGGCGCTGACCACCGCCAGCAGCAGACGCGCACGATTTTCCAGCGAACCGCCCCATTGATCAGCACGGCGATTGGTCAGCGGCGACAGGAACTGACTGATCAGGTAGCCGTGCGCGGCATGAATCTGTACGCCAGAGAAACCGGCTTTTTCCGCCAACGCTGCACTGGTGGCGAAGCGTTGAATGACTTCTTCGATATCGCGCTCGCTCATGGGTTTGGGCTCGGCAAACATCTTCGAGAACCCGCCCAGATCCAGCGCCACCGCCGAAGGTGCCCACGCTTGTTGGCCGAGGTTGGCCATGGTTTGGCGGCCGGGATGGTTAAGTTGCATCCAGAACTGCGCACCCCGGGCCCGACCAATCGTTGCCCACTGGCGGAAGCGCTCAAGGTGCCGCTCGTCTTCCAGCACCACGCCAGCGGGACCGGTCATGGCGCGGCGGTCGATCATCACATTACCGGTCAGTAACAGGCCGGCTCCGCCTTCGGCCCACGCCTGATACAGCTGGAACAAGGCATCGGCCGGTGCCTGCCCGGTGTCAGCGAGGTTCTCTTCCATCGCGGCTTTGGCGATACGATTGCCGATGGTCTGGCCGTTGGGCAAATTCAACGTTTGGAAGGGCGACATGCTTGACTCCTCATCAGGGATGAGCAGAGGCTAAGCTTAAAGTTAACTTTAATGTCAAGCAGGTAAATGAGGCCATGATGAAGATTGGTGAATTGGCGCAGCTGAGTGGATTGAGCGCATCGCGCATTCGGTTTTACGAGGCACAAGGGCTGATCCGTCAGGTGGAGCGCCAGGCCAACGGTTATCGACGTTATCCGCTGCAAGCATTGCAAACCCTGGAAATCATCCAGTGTGCCCAGCAGGCCGGTTTCAGTCTGGAAGAGCTGAAGCGGCTCTTGCCGGACGTCACGACGGGCGCGTTCAAGCGCGACGAACTGATGGCGGGCCTTGAGCGTAAAGTCGAGCAGATTGAAGTGATGCAACAGCACCTTGCTCAGAGCAAGGCGAAGTTGCTAAGAGTGATCGAGGACATCCAGGCCCGGCCGGAAGGCATCGCCTGCGAGGCGAATGCCGAACGGGTGCTGGCGTCACTCAAGCATTAGGCATGGCTGCAATGTTCACCGAAGGGCCGATCGCGCCGGGAATCGGATGGCGCATCAACGTGCCTGCCGCCCAACACGCGGGACCAAATGTGGCCGGTGGTCGTTGCATTTAACTTGTCACCGGCGTTTGGCTAAGCTTAATAAATCAGGGCGAACTGAAACCTGAGTGATAGCGGCCATTAGCGGATCTGGATTGGCATCAAGACGGTACTCCCAAAGGAGACGGCTATGTATGCGGTTATAAGAACCTACTTGGGTACTGGAGCAAAGCAGCTTTTCGAGCGTTTGGAAGAGCGCCACGCCGACGTCGAAGCTGCCCTGCGGACAGTGCCTGGCCTCGTAAGCTACACACTGCTGAATACGGGTGATGGCGGTACGGCGGTAACTGTTTGTACTGACAAGGCCGGCAGTGATGCGAGCTTGAAAGTCGCGCGTGACTGGATTCAGAAAAATGCCTCGAATATCCACGCGGACCCGCCGATCGTAACGGAAGGTCCGGTCATTGTGCAGATCAAATAGCGCGCTCTTCCGATTGATCTCACGACACTATCGCTGTCGCAAGTCTTGTGTGTTTGCTGCGCAACCCCTCAGGCGCAAGCTGGCTCTTGACGTCGCCTGATCTGCATGCTAGCGGGTGCTATACTTCTTGCAGATTGCATGAAGTGTGCAACGTTCCACCAAGGTACAGATACCGACTGCAAATCTCAGTTGACGGCTGCCGGACAGAGGAGGTCTGCAGCAAACACGAGATGGGAGGTGTGGCATGAATCGACACTATTACATTAGTGACAATCTCAACGATCTTGAAACCGTTGAGTATGAATTGGAAGCCAGCGGCATTAACTCCGAACAAATTCACGTGCTCAGTGAAAAAGTTGCTGATGTAGTAGAACATCACCTCCACGAGGTTAACTCGTTAATGAAACAAGATGCTGTTCACTCTGGTGAGATTGGTGCGGTGGTCGGTGCGCCACTCGCGGCGCTGGTCCTGGGTGGCGCCTATTGGATGGGCTGGACCGAATCCGCTGCCGGCTGGGTGCCTTTTATCTTCCTTGCCATTGTTATATTTGGCTTCTGCATCTGGGAAGGTGGATTGTTTGGTATCCAGGTGCCAAACGCTCACTTCCGCAACTTTAAACAGATAGTAGAAGAGGGCAAACATATCTTCTTCGTGGATGTTGAACCAAATCAGGAATCGGTTTTGGACCGGGTAATCGAACATCATCCAGCGCTGACGGTCGCCGGCACGGGAACGGCAGCCCCTCACTGGACAGTGGCCTGGCAGCACAAATGGCATCAGTTCAAGCGAGTGATATCGGGCTAGCGCCTGGAGGCTCAAGGCCATCCGAAAGCTGCTTATTGGCCAAAGAAAATGACCCGGCTGAGGTAGACATAGTCTGCCTCGGTGGCCATCAATCCGACGAGCACCAGTAAACACAGGGGTGGCACCAATATGGCGTAGACCATGGCCAACCGTTCCCAGGCCATATGCATGAAGATGGAGACAATTAAACCTGCCTTCAACAACATGAGCGTGATAATCAGGGACCACCTGAGGTAGCCCTGGAAGTGAAAATAGTCGACAAGGTACGACAGCGTACTGAGGACGAATAACAGCCCCCAAATTTTAAGGTACAAACTGATTGGATGTTGCTGACCCTGAGCATGTGCCATCACCCGTGCTCCTCTGATCTACCATAAATAGAAGAAAGCAAAAATAAACACCCACACCAAGTCCACGAAGTGCCAGTAAAGCCCGGCTATCTCGACGATCTGATAGTTTCCGGAGCGCTCATAATTTCCCCGCAATACTTTCAGCGCCACAATGCTGAGGTAGATGACACCGATTGACACATGCAGTCCGTGGAAACCGGTAATCATGAAAAAACTGGCACCAAATTGCGCCGCCCCCATGGGGTTCCCCCAAGGGCGCACCCCCTCTGCGATGAGTTTGCTCCATTCAAATGCCTGCATGCTGACGAAGGTCAGACCCAAGGCTGCGGTCGCCAGCATCAGGGCCGTGGTTTTCGCCCGATCACGGCGATAGGCGAAATTAACGGCCATGGCCATGGTGCCGCTGCTACTGATCAGCACGAAGGTCATGATGGCGATCAGAATAAGCGGGATTTCTCTACCGCCGATCGTCAATGCGAACACTTCACTGGGGTTCGGCCAGGCGGTGGTGATGGTCATGCGTACCGACATGTAGCCGGTTAAAAAACAGGTGAATACAAAAGTATCGCTGAGCAGGAATATCCACATCATCGCCTTGCCCCAAGGGACCTGCCTGAAAGCCTCCCTATCCGAGGACCAGTCGCTGGCGATGCCCTGCCATCCCGGTGCAGGCGGCGAGCCTGGCGGATTGGATGAACTGGACTCGACTGGGGCTGGTGGGTGCGATGCCATGGCTTTTCACCTCAAGCCGCAGAATCTGGCGATGGCTTCATAGGTTGCCGGCGTGCTGGTCAGTAGAGCGAATAGCACGAACCAAAGACCCAGTAAGTAATGCCAATAGAGGGTACAGAGCTCTATGCTGGCGTTGAGTTGCGGCAACGGCACGTGATGCAGGAATTTAACGACGGTTCTGCTCCAGGCTACCAGCCCGCCTAGCAGGTGAAGCCCATGCAGGCCGGTCAACAGGTAGAAGAAACTGTTGGCCGGATTGCTGGCGACAAAGTAGCCCCAGGTGACAAACTGCTGCCAGACCCAGAGTTGCCCCGCCAGAAAGGCAATTGCAAATACGCCCCCCAATGCAAAGCCAATGACAGTTGCGTCCAGTCGAGCCTGTCGGGCGGCAATAAGCGACCACTGCAGAGCGATGCAACTGAGTACCAGAAAAGCCGAATTCAGCCATAGCTGCCGTAGATTGGCTAACGGCGCCAAGGGCTCTGTCAGGGGGAGCCAGTCGGCCATTTGTGAGCGCTCGATAAAGGCGATCACGAAGAGAAAGAATAACGAGCTCACCACGGCCAGAAACAAGCGCAGGCCTATTCTTGCGGTTTGCGTTCTATCGGCACCCTCGGCGGCCTGAATACCCTCAGGATCGTGATTCCAGCTGCCGCCAGGGTCAGCGCCGTCGGCGTTTCTCAATAGCAGTCTGTTCATGTTTTAACGTCCGCTATCTTGGTTCCGGCACTGAGTTGCCGCATCTGCTCCAGTTCCTCGTCGGAGACCGTTTGAGGAACGAAATCCTGTTCTATCCCCGGCACACTGTAGTCATAGGCCCAGCGATGCACGACCGGCAACTTCTCTCCCCAGTTACCGTGTATCGGTGGGGTGTTCGGCGTTTGCCATTCCAGGCTGGCCGCGCCCCAGGGATTACTGCCTGCGGGCTTGCCTTTAAATACACTCCAGGCCAGGTTGAACAGGAACAGCAGTTGGGAAACGCCGACGGTTAATGCGACCACCGTAATGAAGGCATTCAAATCGTGCGCCGACTGCGGGATGAACGCGTAGTTGTCATAGGCGTAGTAGCGACGTGGCATGCCCTGGAAACCCAGGTAGTGCATGGGGAAGAAGATGGCGTAGGTGCCCAGAAAGGTAATCCAGAAATGCAGCTTGCCCAGGGTGTCGTTCGTCATGCGCCCGGTTACTTTCGGGAACCAGTGATAAATGCCACCGAACACCACCAGCACCGGTGCGACACCCATGACCATATGAAAATGGGCTACGACGAAATAGGTGTCCGAGAGCGGAATATCCACGATCACATTGCCGAGAAACAACCCGGTCAGGCCGCCGACCAGGAAGGTGACGATAAAGGCCAAGGCAAACAGCATCGGCACGGTCAGATGGATGTTGCCCCGCCACAGGGTCAGCACCCAGTTGTAGACTTTCAGTGCGGTCGGCACCGCGATGATCAAGGTGGTGGTGGCGAAGAAAAAGCCAAAGGAGGGGTTCATTCCGCTGACATACATATGGTGCGCCCAGACCACAAAGCTGAGTACGCCAATCACAATAATGGCCCACACCATCATTCGGTAGCCGAAGATATTTTTACGCGCATGGGTGCTGATCAGGTCGGAGACCAGACCAAACGCGGGGAGGGCAACGATGTAGACTTCCGGGTGGCCGAAGAACCAGAATAGATGCTGGAATAATATTGGGCTGCCGCCTTGGTGATCGAGTTGCTGCCCCAGCGAGATGATCGCCGGTATAAAGAAGCTGGTGCCCAACAGTTTGTCGAGCAGCATCATGACCGCACTGACAAACAACGCCGGGAAGGCCAGCAAGGCCATAATCGAGGCCACGAAGATTCCCCATACGGAGAGCGGCATGCGAAACAATGTCATGCCGTGCGTGCGTGCCTGCAACACCGTAGTTACGTAGTTCAACCCGCCCATGGTGGTTGCGACAATAAAAATCGCCAGTGAGACGAGCATCAGTACGATGCCCAGCTCGGTCCCCGGTGTCCCCTTGGTAATGGACTGTGGCGGATAGAGCGTCCAACCCGCACCAGTAGGGCCGCCAGGGACAAAGAAACTGGCGAGCAACACCAGTACCGCTAGCAGGTAGGTCCAGTAACTCAGCATGTTGACATAGGGGAAGACCATGTCGCGGGCGCCCACCATCAGAGGGATCAGATAGTTGCCGAAGCCACCCAGAAACAAGGCCGTTAGCAAATAAATGACCATGATCATGCCGTGCATGGTCATGGCCTGATAGTAAGTACTGGCATCCATGAACGCCAAACTACCGGGGAAGCCTATCTGCATGCGCATCAAGTCGGACAACACCACGGCAATAAGACCCACGAATATAGCCGTCAAGGAGTATTGAATGGCTATGACCTTGTGGTCCTGACTCCAGATGTATTTGGTCAGGAAGCTTTTGGGTTCATGCAGTGCTTCTGTTTCGGCTTGCTCCGCATAGGCCATCACGTCATCCTCCTGCAGAAGTTTCGGTGTGTTTCTGGCTGCTTTACGGCTACTTTCCTGGATCCACCTTGCTCGCCGTATCAGCGTCGGCATTCGCTTTGGATTTGATAAAAGCGATCAGTGCGTTCAAGTCCTTATCGCTCGGAGCAAAAACCGGCATGACGGCTGCATAGCCCTTGACGATTTTGGCACTGGGATTCAGAACCGATTCTTTTATGTAGCCCTCATCGACCTTTATCGTCGTATCGTCGGCAAGGGTTTCTGTCTTGTCATACAGGCCCTGCCAGCTGGGGCCGATGCCCTTACTGCCATCGACGCTGTGGCAGGCCAGACAGCCGAGCGACTGGGCCAGCCGCTGTCCCTGCGCCGCCAAGTCGTCACCTGGGCCCGACGCTTCGTTGGCAGAAGATTCATCGCCTTGCCGCTCGGCACCCAGTGATTTGATCAGGGCGACGAGAGCGCCCAGTTCATCTTCATTGAGAGTATAGGTCACCATGACCGGCGGGTAGCCCTGTACCAGTTTGGCCTTCGGATCGAGGATCGACTCTTTCACGTAGGCCTCATCGACCAGCACGCTGGTGCCATCGGCAAGCTGTTCGGTGCGGCCGTACAGACCCTTCCATCCCGGGCCGAGGCTGGAGCTGCCATCCTGGCTATGGCAGGCACTGCAGCCAAGTTTTTCGACCAACAGGCGGCCCTTTTCCAGAACGCTGTCGCGACTGGGCTTGGCAGCTGTCCTTAATGTCTGCGCAAAAGTCGGTTGGCTGTTCAGCCATTGATCGAAGGCGTCCTGTTCTTCCACGATCATATGGCCGCGCATGTTGTAATGACCTACGCCACAATATTCAGCGCACAGGATTTCATAGTTCCCGGTTTTAGTCGGCGTAAACCAAAAGTACGACACCATCCCTGGCACCATGTCCATCTTGCTGCGCATTTGCGGTACATAGAAATCGTGCAATACATCTTTAGAACGCAGTAAAACTTTTACCGGCTGATTGATCGGAAGGCGAACTTCATTGTTTATTACAAGTACATCGTCCTGCCCGGCAGGATCCTTGGGATCAAGGCCGAAGGGATTGGCGGAATCAACAAACTTAATATCCGATCTGCCCAGCTTCCCGTCTTTTCCGGGAAAGCGAAAGGCCCACTGCCACTGCTGGGAGATCACTTCAAGTTCGGAAGCATTTTTCGGCACCCGGACGAAATCATTGTAAACAACCAGACCTGGCGCCAGCATCGCGGCAATGCCTACTGAAGTTACGATAATTAACCATAATTCCAATTTTTTATTTTCTGGCTGGTAGGCCGCCCTGGCACCCTCCTTGTGACGATACCGCATCACCGCTACCGCCATAAATAACGCGATGGCGATGAAAAATATTCCGCTAATGATCAGGGTGATGAACAAGGTGGTGTCTATTGATCCCCAGTTGGAAGCTGCCGGTGTCGCATGCCAAGGCGCTAGTATGTTGAACAGCACTGATGCAACAACGATTAGAATTAAGATGATTGCCATCGCCATTTTTTCTTCATCCTATTCCTGTTACTTGTTGGTTATGCAACAAAGACAACAAGAAGTATAGTGCATGGGCGGAATAAGCGCTTTTTCTAAAGAGACCGATACCCGGATAGGCAAATTCAAACATTAAGTTAATAACTTAGATTCCATTCGCTATATATAGCTATAGATATTCTGTATCACGTCTCCCAAGACTAGATGGGGTGTGATGACTTATTTCCGATCAGTAAAAAAGATTAAGAGAACACAGGGGGAAATTCGCCAAGCCTGGTGAATACGTTTATCCCGTTACACGAGCTTTTCCGATGAAACAGACGACCTGCGCTGACGCCGAGTATGCCAGCTATACTCAATTTCTGATTAAGGACGGCTTCTGATTACGGACGGCAGTGATCCGCCAGAAGCAGCCCTAAAAGACGAACCCTGCCCTTGTGCAGCGGTCAAACTGAGGTATAGCTACAGAGTCCAGCAATCCACATTGGAGGCTTCGTCATGAGTGCCCTGACGCTCGAGGGCTGGTGCAAAACCAGCGATGCCCAAAAGTCCACCCCGGTGGGGGAAATCCATTTGTACGTCGATGGCCCTCTGCATTTGCGTCTGGAGGCAGCCGAAGAACGCCTGCAGAAGACCCACGAGCCCGAAGCCATGGTCGACGTCGATATGGATACAATGGATTTGATCATGCCAGAGGGATACGGCCCCTTGTCTGACTGCCAGATGCGTGTCTATTTGCACTACGAACGTGGTCAGTTCCATCTGGTCGGGCACCGAGCGAGCGATGGCAGTTTGATCTATAGCAACGCGGTTTTGATTGATCAACTGCTTTAGTAGTGGCTACGCACTTCAAGCTTCAATGGTTTTGCACATCGTCGACCTTGCGCTTGTGCTGGTTGTCGAGAATCACCTGGCCCCACGGCCGGTAGCGCAGTGAAAAAACCGCCGTGGGATGGCAGCCCGCCGAAGACGCGTCCGGAGTGGCCGGTTCAGCGCGGAACGGCTGCCCCTCGACACTGACCTGGCGGAATGCTTCGTGCACGATGCCCACCGAACAGGGCAGTGCGCTGGCGTAGCCGGTCCGTATCAGCGGTGGCAAGCGCCCGGTGCCCGCACCGTCCTGCCACCAGACGTGAAGCCCATTCGCCGCCAATTCGCCCAGCCACTGTGCATTCACTTGAGGTGCGAGCTTGCCGGCACTGAAGGCGCTGACATGCAGCGGCGCGTCGAGTTTGCCAGCGAAGTCCTTGAGCTGGCGCTGCAGGGTTGCCCGGCGATCGACCGCCAGGAAATGAACGTCGTCCAGCTCCATCGGCAGATACCAGCCGCTGACCGGAAGCTTCCAGTCCTTGCGCAGAATCTGCTGCTGAGCCAGCGACTGTCCCAGTTGTGCCTGCCAGTAAGTCGCCAGCCCGGGCTTGTCCAGTTCATTGATACGCTGGTAATAGGCCGGGTCCATGGCCAGGCCCACCACCAGGTTCAGGCCTTGCTCATGAGCCAGTTTCAGACTGTCGGCGAGCCAGCCCGAGGGGCCGCCGAAGTTCGAGTCGCCGTAAGCGGTCCATTGCACGATCAATGTGTGCGCGCCATGTCTGGCGGTGTCTTGCCAGATCTGCCGCCATTGCGTTTGGCTGAGACTGGCATCGACGCTCAACGGCTGATAGAAAATCCGCTCATCCGCGCGGGCCACTGTGCTGGCGAGTAACAGGCACACCACCCATAGAAGTCGCTTCATCAGAAATTCAACTCCACACCCAACAGCACGCCATTGCCACCTTCATACAGATTGCCGCTCAGGGACTGCTGATACTCGGAGCGAACCGTCAGGTGTGCACGGTAGGCATTGTAGATATCGTCGTCGAACCACCATTGCCAGCGCAGGCCGATGCCCGTGCGCAGGTCCTGGCGCGAGTCGTTGCTCGGGTCCTGCGCGGCGAACTCGAGAAATCCGTACGGCATGAGCGTTTGCGCGCCGTTGAACGGCAGCTTCCAGGTGTGCCCCTGCTGGAAACGCGACAGCCATTGGTGATCGCCAGCCTGGGTCCACCAGGCCGCATCGAGGTACAGAAAACGTTCTTCCCAGTCGCTCTCGTCGACGCGCCAGTCGTTGCGAAACCGCCCTTGATCGAGGAACGAAGCGGTGGCCCGCAGCAGGTAATCGGTGGTGGAGTGCCCATCCTGCCGGTGGTCGTCGGCCTGATCGGCCAACTTCTCGGGGATCAGCAGTTGGCCGAGGCTCAGGCTGTGATTGTCCTGGTCATCGAACTGGCTCTGTTTGTAGAACTCGCCGTAGAAGTTGATATTGGCCGTGCCCCAAGGCTTGTAGCGCAGACCGACACCGGTGCCGATGGATTCGGCGTAGCTCGACCGGCCCTGTCCGCCGAGCAACACCCGGCCATAGACCGACAGCGTGCTGCCGGCGCGGCTCGGTTCCTCGCCCAGCGCGTGGTCCCACATGGCCAGTTGCACGTTCTGCGACGTCGAGCGACGTTGGGCCCCCGTGCTCTGGTCGGGGCGCAGAAAATCGTTGGTCGACACCCCGGCTGGCGACCAGGTGCTGGCCACGGTACGGCTGTCACGACGGGACAGGGTTTCGTGCGCGCGGCGCTGGCGATAACGTCGCGCCTCCAGGCTGCCGTCTTCGTCATCGCCGGCCACCGGGTTTTGCTCCAGATCGATGACCCGGCGCAGTTCCTCGCGTGCTTGAGCGCTGTGCCCAACTTCGTCATAACGCACGGCCAGGGTTTCGCCGAGGCGATAGTCTTCCGGGAAAGCCTGGGTGGCGCTTTGCAGATAGGGGATGGCCCGTGCGCGCTCTTCCTGGGTCGCGGCGCCGGCCAGACGCACGCCGTAATCGGCGCGATAACGCGGGTTGTCTGGCTCCAGGCGCACGGCTTCGGCGAGCCACGCCGTGCTTTGTTCCAGCTCCCCGGCCTTTTGCGCAGTGACTGACGCGGCATAGAAATGCCCGGCATCCGGCGCCTGTTGCAAGGCGAAGCGCTGACGCTGCAAGGCGAGAGTGTGATCACCCCGAGCGTCGGCAATCGCCGCACCCAAGGCCCATTCATTGGCACCACGGGCGCGGCTTTGTTGCCAGTAACGTTCGGCGACCTGAGTGTCGCCCGATGTCAGGGCGCTACGGCTCGCGGTGAGTCGGGCGTTATCGCTCAGCTCGGCATCTGGAATGCTGCGCCAGATCGCCAGGGCGCCGGAAGAATCACCGGCCGCTTCCAGGGCATAGGCCAACGGCAGGCGATTGTCGCGGTCACCGAGTTTTTCCGCCGCCTGGTAATACACGACCGCTTCACCGGGCCGCTCCGGCATGGCGCAACGACCGAGGGCGCGATAATCGCCGGCGACTTGAGGGTGCGCGCCAATGGCTTGCTGCACGGCTTCACACTGACCGTTCTCGGCCAGTTGTGCCAGTAACTGGCCGCGGGTGGCGGGATCGACGCGGGTCAGCAGCGACACGATGCGCTGCTGCTGCTGCTGCTGCTGCGCCGGGGTCGGCGTCGATGAGGCATACAACCCTGCGAGCCGTTGCAGCAGGACGGCGGGCAGTTTGCCGCCGTGGCGGTCGTAGGCGTTTTCCAGCAGTTGTTGCACGTGTTGGCGCTGGCCGGCAGTCAACGCCAGGTACGTCGCCTGATTGAGCGAAGCGAGGTCAGCGGTTTGCTGGTAATGCTGTTCCCACAGCGTCGCTGCCTCGGTAGTGCGCCCCAAGGCTTGATCCAGTTCGGCCCGACGCTTGACCACATCGGCGGTCTGCGGCTGACTGGCGAGCCAGGCCATGACTTTGTCGCTCTGGCCCTCTGCCTGCCAGATGTCCAGCAGACGCGCCTGACGACGGCTATCCCAGGGCTCCGGGAGGCGCGTGGTTTGCAGCAGATCGGTGGCATGCAGGCGTTGGACCAGGATCAGCCAGGCCTGTGGATCGTCATCAGCCCGGCAGCCACGCAATTGCCTGAGCGCCGCTTCCGGATCGCGCCGCGACAGCCATTCGGCGGTCTCAAGACACGGCCGCTGCAACTCATCACTCAAGCGTTGAACCGCTGGAGTGTCGCCGGTTTGCCGCGCCAGTTCCCACAGCCGTTGCCGTTGCGCGGGATCGGCGAGGTCGCTGGCCGGGAGTGATTGAATCCAGCGTTCGGCCTGCTCGGTATTGCCCATGGCAATCGCCCGATCGATCATCGCCAGGCGGGTCTTGCGCGCCGCTTCGGGGCTCGGCGCTTGTTGCAGCAATTGCTGCAAAGGTTTTTCGTCAAGGCGTTTTACATAAGCATTGGCCAGCCGCTGCCAGCCTTCGGCGTCCAATTGCTGGCTGGCGGCCAGGGGCGCCAGTTGCTCGATGGTGCCGTTCCAGTCATGCAATTGCTCGGACCAATTGGAGAGGGCCAGGTGCAGGATTTTGTCGTCACCTTTAGGCTCCAATTGCGCCAGCCAGGCGTGCGCTCTGCCGGCACCGCCGAACTTGGCCAGGCTCAGGCTGTAGGCCTGCCACAAACGCACGCGCTGGGTGAAGTTGCTGGTGGCCATCCACTGTTCCACCTGTCCGCTGCCGGGCGGGTCCTGTTCGATCCAGGTCAAGCGCAGGTTGAGCAGGGCCTCGCTGTTTTGCGGGTTATCCGGCAGCGCTTGCACGGCGTCCTTGTAACGCCGTTGCTTGGCCAGCGCTTCGACCAGCAGCGCCCGTGCTTCATCGTTTTTCGGCACCAGGGTCAGCAGGTGGCGCATCAGCCGTTCGACTTCGGCCCAGTTGCCTTTTTTCGCTTCGCGATAGCTGCGGTCCATGTAAGGGAAACTGCGAAATTGTTCAAAGTCGGTCAGCGGTTCAGCCTGTACCCAAGTGGCAGCACTCAGGCTCAGCAGCAGGCTGCCGACCAGCAGAGCATGACGATGGGCCGGCTTCATTCGACCTCCCGGGCAATGCGGTAGGCGGCTTGCTGTTCGCTGGCCTGTTCAACCAGCGCCTGTTCGAGTACCTCCTGGGTGATCATGCCTCGGGAGATCAGGTGTTGACCCAATGACATGTGTTCGACATCGAAGTCGATCAAGGCCTGATTGAACAGACTGGGAGGGACCATGCCGCGCACTTGCAGAAGATTGCCCAGCAGCACCTGATGATGACCGACACGTTCGAGCAAGGCTTCATCGTCCTGATGACGCTCAAGCACTTCAAGCATGTGATGCACGTCCTCATTTTGACGGGGGCTGGCGTACCAGTAGCGAATACCCAGCGTGACCCGCCCCTGCGGTGCCAGACGACAGCGCACCGGGCGCTTCAATTGACGGCTGATGGCGCCCAGCGACACCTGGCTGACCGGCCCTTCGGAGGCCAGCACCAGCGTGTCGCCTTCTTCGGCCACTGGTAGCACGCCATAGTGTGACGCGACCTTGCGCGGCACGAGGCCGATCAGGTGTCTGTCGAGTTTGAACGGGTTGAGCGGCGCCCATTCCATGTCCAGTTGCTCGGCCAGGGTTTCCACCAGTTGCGTGCTGTTGATGTGTGCGCGCAGCAGCAATTCGTGGCCCAGTCGACGTCGCACGGGGTTAGTGATTGCTGCTTCCAGTTGTTCTTCGGTGAGCAGGCCTTTCTCTACCAGTCGATGACCCAGCGGGGTGCGATAGGCCTTGGTCAGGGCCGGGAACTCGTGGGTGGTTTTGTCCCAGGCCACGCGGCGCGAGTCGCCCATTTCCATGACCTGGCGCAGCGCCCGCAGGTTGGCGAGGAAATTGACGAAGTTGCTCCAGATCATCCGCGGTGCCGACAGCAGGCCTTCCCCCAAGCCGTAATAGCGGGTGACGAACCAGCCGCGCTGGAACAGTCGATTGAGCAGCATCAAGCCATTGAGCCAAAGCAGGATCGAGAGCAGCGCGCTGTCGGAGAGGATCGACGGATAGCTCCAGGCATTCGGCGCAACCACCGTCACCAGCCACATTGCCAGCAGCACCAGGAACAGTAGGTTGACCAGGAAACTCAACAGATAAGTGATCAAGCCACGACGGTCACGCCACAGGAAGTAGTTGAGCAGGCCATGGGGGCTCCAGCCGAGGTTCTTGGTGCCCTGAAAGACGATGCCGACTATCCAGCGCGATTTCTGGCGGATGGCGTGCAGCAAGTCCCGGGGGAAATGTTCGCGAACGCAGATTACTTGGGAAAATGCGCGGTTCATGCCGAACACCCAAGGCTGTTCGAGCGCCAGTTTCGGGTCGGTCACCGAGTAGCGGGCGAAGATGCACTTCATGCCTTTTTGCTTGAGACGGAAACCGATGTCGTAGTCCTCGGTCAGGCTCTGTACGTCGAAGGCAATGCCGTCGCCGTCTTCGAGCAAGGCGCTGATGGCCTTGCGGCTGAAGCAGGTGCCGACGCCAGCGCTGGGCACCTGACCGGTCAGGGCTTCGCGCACGATAACGTCCTTGCCGTGGTTCTCGGCGAACTCGTCGACGTAGTGACCGGCGGTGAAACCTTTCCATTCCGGCGCGTAGGGGTAGACCGGAATCTGGATCAGGTCCTTGCTTGGCAGCAGGTAGTTATAGAGCCGCAGCTCCATCGGCGAAATCACGTCTTCGGCGTCGTGCAGGATGAACCCGGCAAACTGGATTTTCGCTTCGCTTTCAAAACGCAGGATCGCGTCAATGATGTTGTTCAGGCAGTCGGCCTTGCTCGTCGGGCCAGGGCGGGCGCACACCACTTTGTGCACGTTGGGGTAGTGCCGACAGACCGCATCGACGTCGGCCTGGGTCTCGGCGTCGTTGGGGTAGGTGCCAACGAAAATCTGATAGTTCTCGTAATCGATGGTCGAGGCGGCCAGGCGCGCCATTTCACCGACCACACCGACTTCATTCCAGGCCGGAACCATGATCGCCAGCGGCTTTTCGGCGATGGCGTAGAGCCGTTCCTCATCGGCGCGCTTGAATTTTTCGTAGATCCGCCAGCGTCGGATCAGCTTGCGGCTCCAGTAGATGACGTCGATGAACAGATCATCGAGTCCGAGCACAAACATCAACAGCGCCAAGGTGATCGCGAGGTATTTGAGACCGAACAGCACATAGGCAAAAAAATCGACAAAATCCAGGCTCATACTGCTCTGCCCGCTGCCGAACGTTTGCTTAACCAGGCGCAGAGGCGGGTGGCAATGCGTTCGCTGGCGTGGCCGTCGCCGTAGGGGCTATGGACGCGGCTCATGTGTTTGAAGTGCGCCGGATCATCGAGCAACTGACTGGACTCCTTGACGATGCGCTCGGTGTCGGTGCCCACCAGCAGCACAGTTCCGGCCTCAAGCACGGAAGGCCGCTCCGTAACGTTGCGCAACACCAGAACCGGTTTACCAATGGCAGGGGCTTCCTCCTGGACGCCACCGGAATCGGTGAGGATGAAATGCGCGCGGCCCATCAACCAGACGAAATGCTGATAATCCTGCGGCGCTACCAGGTAAATGTTCGGCTTGTCCGACAGCACGCCATACACCGCTGTCTGGACGTGCGGATTCAGGTGCACCGGGTAGACAAATTGCACATCGGGGTAGCGCAGGGCAAGGTCGGCGAGGGCCAGGCAGATATTGCGGAAGCCGCCGCCAAAACTTTCCCGTCGATGACCGGTAATCAGCACCATCCGCCGATTGTCATCAAGCACGGCCAGCGGTGAGTCGGGTGCCGGGTGCCAGTGAATGTCCTGCTGATGCGTGCGCATCCATAGCAGCGCGTCGATCACGGTGTTGCCGGTGATTTCGATACTGGCCTTGGGCACGCCTTCGCGCAGCAGGTTGGCTTCACCTTTGGTGGTCGGTGTGAAATGCAAGTCGGCGATGACGCCGGTCAAGCGCCGATTGGCTTCCTCCGGCCAGGGCGAGCGCAGGTTGCCGGTGCGCAGACCGGCTTCGACATGGCCAATGGGCAAATGGCGATTAAAGGCCGCGAGGGCTGCGATGAAGCTGGTGGTGGTATCACCGTGGACCAGCACGATGTCGGGTTTTATCTGTTCGTAGGCTTTGTCGAGATGAATCAGCAGTTGTTCGGAAAGGCCGTTGAGCGTCTGGCCCCGAGTCATCACTTTCAGGTCCTGGTCAACCGACAGCTCGAAGGAATCCAGCACTTGCTTGAGCATTTCCCGGTGCTGGCCGGTGGAGCAGATATTCAACTCAATACCCGGCCAATGACGCAGAACCCGAGCCAGTGGCGCCATCTTGATAGCCTCCGGTCGCGTACCGAAAACCATCATGACCTGGTAAGACATGAGCCCTCCTGGAACAGCATACGCGTTGGGCGCATGGCAATTGATACTGCTTATCACCTGTTTATTGAATAAAGCAGTCGATGGCGGGGTTGTCCAATGCCTGTTCGGGCTTCATTGGTGTCGATCAATGGCGCAGTTTCATTGCTACTTCTTCCTACGTTGAAGCGGACATGCCTCACCCTATTGCAGGACCAACCCGACAGGGATCAGGGAAATGGGGAAGCGAATGGCGTGATAATTTCTACGCATCCGTCACTGAATGCCATGAATCGGGTTGAGGAATAGGGTCAGCGCCGTTTTTAAGGCCAAACGGATAGAGGTCAGATGCGCTTTGGAGTGCTATTTTTAGCACTTCTAAAAGCACTCTAAGGAGCATCTTCATGACACATATCGTGCTTTCGCATGTTGTAGCGAGTATCTCTGAATTGAAAAAAAACCCGATGGGTACGGTTGCCGCCGGTGGTGGTCAATCAGTTGCGATCCTTAACCGTAACGAACCAGCCTTCTATTGCGTCCCCGCCAAAGAATATGAGTCGATGATGAATCGCCTGGAGGACCTGGAGTTAATTGCCCTTTGTAAAGAACGAGAAAACGACCCGACCATAAAGGTCTCAATTGATGACCTATGAGCTGCGGTTTTCTGAAAAGGCGTGGAAAGAGTGGAAGAAGCTGGGGGCGAATCTGAGGGAGCAGTTCAAAAAAAAGCTACAGGAGAGGCTTGTGAACCCACATCATTTCAGGTGCACAGCGCACCCATTGTGAACCTGGTACCCGTCCTTCGTAGCCAACGGTAGCGCTTCCAGTCTGTACGTTTCGTAACACCCTTTGCGCGGTTTCGCGCATCCCTCTGATTCAAAACACTTTTCAATCTCCCCTACATTCCCCCCACATCCTGTGGCACACTTTCTGCTGTCTATTCCGTTGTTACATACTAGGTTCCGGTATAACGGAATAAACATCATCCTGGAGTGCTTGCCATGCATCACCGACCTTCCTTGTTCAAAGCGTGTGTTTTTCTTTTCGCAGCGTCGGCCGCTGCCGCGGGTATGGCCCAGGCGGCGGACAGTAAGCTCGATAGCGTGCTGGCCCGTGGGAAATTGATTGTGGGCACGGGCAGTACCAATGCGCCGTGGCACTTCCAGGGGGCGGATGGCAAGTTGCAGGGGTTTGATATCGATATCGGGCGGATGATCGCCAAGGGTTTGTTCAATGATCCGGGCAAAGTCGAATTCGTGGTGCAGTCGTCCGATGCGCGGATTCCCAACCTGATGACCGACAAGGTCGACATCAGTTGCCAGTTCATTACCGTGACCGCCAGCCGTGCGCAGCAAGTGGCGTTCACGCTGCCTTACTACCGCGAAGGTGTCGGCCTGCTGCTGCCGGCGAACAGCAAGTACAAGGAAATCGAAGACATGAAGGCCGCCAACGACAGTGTCACCGTGGCGGTGCTGCAGAACGTGTACGCCGAAGAACTGGTGCATCAAGCCTTGCCCAAGGCCAAGGTCGATCAGTACGACAGCGTTGACCTGATGTACCAGGCCGTGAACTCCGGCCGTGCCGACGCCGCCGCCACCGATCAGTCCTCGGTGAAATACCTGATGGTGCAGAACCCTGGCCGTTACCGCAGCCCGGTCTACGCCTGGAGCCCGCAGACCTACGCGTGCGCGGTCAAACGTGGCGATCAGGACTGGCTGAACTTCGTTAACACCGCCCTGCATGAAGCCATGACCGGCGTTGAGTTCCCGACTTACGCGGCCTCGTTCAAGCAGTGGTTCGGTGTCGATCTGCCAACCCCGGCCATCGGCTTCCCCGTCGAATTCAAATGATCCCGTGAGAGCGGGGCGGTTCCGATCGCCCCGTTCAAGGTACTGCTGACCATGAACTATCAGTTGAACTTTGCCGCCGTGTGGCGCGATTTCGACACATTGCTGGCGGGGCTCGGTCTGGGCCTTGAGCTGGCGCTGGTGTCGATCGCCATCGGTTGCGTGATCGGCCTGATGATGGCGTTTGCTTTGCTGTCAAAACACCGCGCATTACGGGTACTGGCGTCGGTGTATGTGACGGTGATCCGCAATACGCCGATTCTGGTGTTGATTCTGTTGATCTACTTTGCGTTACCGAGCCTGGGGATTCGCCTGGACAAGATCCCGTCGTTCATCATCACCCTGTCGCTGTATGCCGGGGCTTACCTGACCGAAGTCTTCCGTGGCGGGCTGTTGAGCATTCCCAAGGGACTGCGAGAGGCTGGCTTGGCCATCGGCCTGGGCGAGTGGCAGGTCAAGGCCTACGTCACCGTGCCGGTGATGCTGCGCAATGTACTGCCGGCCTTGTCGAACAACTTCATTTCGCTGTTCAAGGACACCTCGCTGGCGGCCGCGATTGCCGTGCCGGAGCTGACCTATTACGCGCGCAAGATCAATGTCGAGAGCTACCGGGTGATTGAAACCTGGCTGGTGACCACAGCGCTCTATGTTGCGGCCTGTTACCTCATTGCCATGATGCTGCGTTACCTCGAACAGCGTCTGGCGATCCGCCGATAGGAGGCCCCATGTACGAATCCCCCAGTTGGTTACATGAGTTATGGGTGGCGCGGGAAGTCTTGTGGCAAGGCTTTCTGACCAGCGTGCAGGTCTCGGCCCTGGCGATTTTGCTGGGCACGATGGTCGGCATTGTCGCCGGCCTGGTGCTGACCTACGGCAATGTCTGGATGCGCGCGCCGTTTCGCTTTTACGTCGACCTGATTCGCGGTACGCCGGTGTTTGTATTGGTACTCGCCTGCTTCTATATGGCGCCTGCATTGGGCTGGCAGATCAGCGCGTTTCAGGCCGGTGCCTTGGGGCTGACGCTGTTTTGCGGTTCCCACGTCGCCGAGATCGTGCGTGGCGCGTTGCAAGCGTTGCCCAGCGGGCAGATGGAAGCGAGCAAGGCGATTGGCCTGACGTTCTATCAGTCCCTCGGTTACGTGTTGCTGCCCCAGGCGCTGCGGCAGATTTTGCCGACCTGGGTCAACTCGTCCACCGAGATCGTCAAGGCGTCGACACTGTTGTCGGTGATCGGGGTGGCGGAATTGCTGCTCAGCACCCAGCAGATCATCGCCCGGACGTTCATGACCCTGGAGTTTTACCTGTTCGCCGGATTTCTGTTTTTCGTCATCAACTACGGCATCGAGTTACTCGGCCGGCACATTGAAAAGCGGGTGGCCTTGCCATGACTCAACCTCAACTCTCTACTGCAAAAGACGCCAACGCTCAAAGCGGTCAGGCCCTGCTGGACATTCGCGGCCTGCACAAGCAATACGGCAAGCTCGAAGTACTCAAGGGCGTCGACCTGACCATGCAGCGCGGCAACGTGGTCACGCTGATCGGCTCCAGCGGTTCGGGCAAGACCACGCTCCTGCGCTGCGTGAACATGCTCGAAGAATTCCAGGGCGGGCAGATCATGCTCGATGGCGAGTCCATCGGTTATGACGAGGTCAACGGCAAGCGTGTGCGCCATGCGGAAAAGGTCATCGCCCGCCATCGCGCGATGACTGGGATGGCGTTCCAGCAGTTCAACCTGTTCCCGCACCTCACCGCGTTACAGAACGTCACGCTGGGTCTGTTGAAGGTCAAGAAACTGCACAAGGACGAGGCGGTTGCGCTCGCTGAAAAATGGCTGGAGCGGGTCGGCTTGCTGGAGCGACGCGATCACTACCCCGGTCAGTTGTCTGGTGGTCAGCAGCAGCGCGTGGCGATTGCCCGGGCGATTGCGATGAACCCGAGCCTGATGCTGTTTGACGAAGTCACCTCGGCCCTCGATCCGGAGCTGGTCGGTGAAGTGCTGAACGTGATCAAGGGGCTGGCCGAAGACGGCATGACCATGCTGCTGGTGACCCACGAAATGCGATTTGCGTTCGAGGTCTCGGACAAGATCGTTTTCATGAATCAAGGGCGGATCGAAGAACAGGGGCCACCCAAGGACCTGTTCGAGCGCCCGCAATCGCCACGACTGGCGGAATTTCTCAAGAACACGCGTTTTTAATTATTCACTTTCAATCAGGAGAAACACTCATGAGCATTACTCGTTACGGCACCGGTAGCACCGCCGGTGGCGGCCAGCCGCGTCCTTTCGCCCGAGCCGTTGAAGCCGACGGCTGGCTGCACGTATCCGGCCAGGTGCCGGCGGTGGATGGCGAGATCATTGCGGGCGGCATCGTCGAGCAGACTCACCAGACCATGAAGAACCTGATCGCCATTCTTGAAGAGGCCGGTTATGGCCTGGAAGACGTGGTGCGCGCCGGTGTGTGGCTGGAAGACCCACGGGATTTCTGGAGTTTCAACAAGGTGTTTTCAGAGTATTTCAAAAGCGAACACGCACCGGCCCGGGCCTGTGTGCAGGCGAACATGATGGTCGACTGCAAGGTTGAGATCGACTGCATCGCGTACAAGAAAAAGGCTTGAACCGAGGTCGCTCTTGTAGGAGCTGCCGAAGGCTGCGATCTTTTGGCGATTTTGAGAGTGCCACAAGGGCAAGATCAAAAGATCGCAGCCTGCGGCAGCTCCTACGGGGCATCATTGAATGAGCATATTGACATGACCGAAGACACCATCAAGCGCCGGGCCCGCGGTCTGGACCGGGCGTTCGATATCCTCGATTTCCTCAAGGAGATCGGCCAGCCACTGCGCCCGAATGAAATCGCCAGCGGTATCGGCAGCCCGAAATCCACGGTTTACGAACTGGTGGCGTCCTTGCTGGAACGGCGGATTCTGGAGTCCGTGGGCAAGGACGGTCACGTCTACCTAGGCCGTCAGCTGTACTTCCTCGGGCAGGCGCACTTGAGACATTTCGACCTGACCCGCGAGGCCGATCTCGCCTTGCAGGACATCGTCAGCCAGACCCATGAAACCGCGCAGATGTGCCTGCTCAACGGGCGCAAATACACCGTGGCGTTGATGAAAGAGGGCGAACGGCATTTCCGCATTTCCTCGGACATCGGCGAGAACGCGCCCATCCCCTGGACCGCTTCCGGGCGCCTGCTGCTGGCGCACCTGAGCGACCAGGAAATCGTCGACCTGATCGACCATGACGACTTCATCCTGCCCGGCGGCCAACGCTTGCCCGTGGAACAGTTTCTCCAGGAGATTCGTCAGGCCGGTATCGATGGGTTCTTCTCTTTCGATAGCGTCGCCGACACCTTTACCCATTGCTTCGCCGCCCCGGTCAAAGACCCGAACGGCGTGGCCATTGCGACCCTGTGCATTGTCGCCCCACGGAACGATGCCAAGACCCATTACAACGACTATCGCCGGGTGCTGATCGACAACGCCAACAGCCTGGCCCGTCGCATCAACGAATAACAGCGGCCGCTCGCGACTGCGAAAATATAAGGAGTTCGACCATGTCTTCTGCCCCAAATACTGCCGCCGTGGAAAAGGGCTTTGCCCAGACCGGCGCCAACCTGGTGCGCGATGTCAGCCTGCCGGCGCTGGTGCTGCACCGCGAAGCACTGGAACACAACATTCGCTGGATGCAGGCCTTCGTCAGCAACAGCGGTGCCGAACTCGCGCCCCACGGCAAAACCAGCATGACGCCTGCGCTGTTTCGCCGTCAGCTCGACGCCGGGGCATGGGGCATCACCCTGGCCAGCGCCACGCAAACCCGTGCGGCGTATGCCCATGGTGTGCGTCGGGTGCTGATGGCCAACCAGTTGGTCGGTACGCCCAACATGGCGCTGATCGCCGATCTGCTGGCAGACCCGACGTTCGACTTCCATTGCATGGTCGATCACCCGGACAACGTCGCTGACCTGGGGGCGTATTTCGCCTCTCGCGGCGTGCGGCTGAACGTGATGATCGAGTACGGCGTGGTCGGCGGTCGTTGCGGTTGCCGGTCTGAAGAAGAAGTGGTTGCACTGGCCAAAGCCATTACCGCCCAACCGGCGCTGGCGCTGACCGGCATCGAAGGCTATGAAGGCGTGATCCACGGTGATCATGCGGTCACGGGTATCCGCGAGTTCGCCGCGTCATTGGTGCGTCTGGCCGTGCAGTTGCAGGACAGCGGCGCGTTCGCCATTGCCAAGCCGATCATTACTGCCTCGGGTTCGGCCTGGTATGACCTGATCGCCGAATCCTTCGAAGCACAGAACGCTGGCGGGCGTTTCCTCAGCGTGCTGCGCCCCGGCAGTTATGTGGCGCACGACCATGGCATCTACAAAGAAGCGCAATGCTGCGTGCTCGACCGTCGCAGCGACCTGCACGAAGGTTTGCGCCCGGCGCTGGAGGTCTGGGCGCATGTGCAGTCGTTACCGGAGCCAGGATTTGCGGTGATCGCCCTGGGTAAACGCGACGTGGCCTACGACGCCGGCTTGCCGGTGCCGCTGTTGCGTTACAAGGCCGGTGTGGTGCCGGCAACGGGCGATGACGTCAGCGCCTGCAAAGTCACGGCGGTGATGGATCAGCATGCGTTCATGACGGTGGCGCCAGGGGTTGAGTTGCGAGTGGGCGATATCATTTCGTTCGGTACTTCGCACCCGTGCCTGACGTTCGACAAGTGGCGGACGGGGTGTCTGGTGGATGAGCAGCTGAATGTCATCGAAACCATGGAAACCTGTTTTTAAGGTTTGAGACCGAGGCGCCGCCTTCGCGAGCAAGCCCGCTCCCACATTGGAATGCATTCCCTGTGGGAGCGGGCTTGCTCGCGAAGGCGGCCCGTCAGACAACAAAGAAACACCAGAGACCCCACACCATGAACACCATCAGCACACTCGGCCCGAACACTCCGCGCATCGCCCTGATCGGCGAATGCATGATCGAGTTGCAGCAACGCGCCGACGGCAGTCTGCAACAGAGCTTCGGTGGCGATACCCTGAACACGGCGGTCTACCTGTCCCGGGAGCTGGGCGCGGGCGGCACGGTGGATTACGTCACCGCCCTGGGCGATGACAGTTTCAGCGATGCCATGTGCCAGAGCTGGGCCAGCGAAAACATCGGGCTGGGCATGGTTCAGCGTTTACCCGGCCGCTTGCCCGGTTTGTATTGCATCCAGACCGACGCCGCCGGCGAGCGGCGTTTTCTTTACTGGCGCAATGAAGCCGCCGTCCGTGATTGCTTCACCACCCCGGCTGCCGCACCGATCCTGCAAGCGCTGCCGGATTACGACGTGCTGTATTTCAGCGGCATCACCTTGGCCGTGCTCGGTGTGCACGGACGGGAAAAGTTGCTGGAAACCCTGATCGAAGCCCGGCAGCGGGATGCGCGGATCGTGTTCGACAACAACTATCGGCCGCGTTTGTGGGCATCGATCGAAGACGCTCAAGCGGCTTATCGCAGTGTTCTACCTTACGTCGACCTGGCGTTACTGACCGTCGATGACGAACAGGCGTTGTTTGATTTTTCCAATTGCGAGGCAGTGTTTGCCGCTTACGAGCAGATTGGCACGCCCGAAGTGGTGCTCAAGCGCGGCGCCGAGGCGTGTTTGATTCGCTGTGATGGCGAGTCGTTTGAGGTGCCGGCGCAGATAGTCGAACGGGTGGTAGACACCACGGCGGCGGGAGACTCGTTCAGTGCGGCGTATTTGGCCAGCCGCCTGAAAGGCGGCAGCCCGGTCGAGGCGGCAGAGGCCGGGCATCGGCTGGCGAGTCGAGTGATTCAGGTGCCTGGGGCACTGATCCCTCGCAGCTGAAACACAAACCAATGTCCCCGGTCCATACAAAACCCCTGTAGGAGCTGCCGCAGGCTGCGATCTTTTGATCTTGTTTTTAAGAGCAAAATCAAAAGATCGCAGCCTGCGGCAGCTCCTACAGGGACTGTTCAATCCCGGTAAAACACCTGCACCAGGTGATACCCGAACTTGCTCTTGATCGGCCCATGCACGACCCGTAGCGGCTTTTTGAAAATGACCGCGTCAATCACCCCCACCATCTGACCCGGCCGTACTTCACCCAGGTCGCCGCCGCGCTTGCCGGACGGGCAGGTCGAGTATTTCTTGGCCAGCACATCGAACGCTTCACCCTTGGCGATGCGTTGTTTGAGCTGCTCGGCTTCTTCCGAGGTTTTCACCAGAATATGGCGGGCTTGAGCTTTCATTGGGGCAGATACCTTGCAACGGTGGTGACAGCGGGGCGCGCGATTATGCCTTAACTCAGTCCGGTTGGCCGATCATCGTGCGAATCTTGTTGGCCAACAGGTCGATGGAAAAGGGTTTGGCCACCATATCCATGCCTTCCTCCAGGAAACCCTGGCGTTCGGTGGCTTTCTCCGCGTAACCGGTCATGAACAGCACTTTGAGTTCGGGGCGGTGCTGACGAGCGATTTCCGCCAGTTGTCGACCGTTCATCCCCGGTAGCCCGACATCGGTCACCAACAGATCGACCCGCAGATCAGACTCCAGCAGGGGCAGGGCGGACTTCGCGTCTTCGGCTTCATGGGCGTGATAACCCAGCTCATTGAGCAGGTCGAGCACCAGCATGCGCACTGCCGGATCGTCTTCCACCAACACCACCGTTTCACCGGCAATCGCCGCCGGCGTTTCGCCCGTCACCGGCATCAGGATATTTTCCGGCTCCACGGCGTACAGCCTTGGCAGGTACAAACGAACGCTGGTGCCCTGGCCGGGCAGGCTGAACAGGCTCACGTGGCCGCCCGATTGCTGGGCGAACCCGTAAATCATCGACAACCCGAGGCCGGTGCCCTGGCCAATGGGTTTGGTAGTGAAAAACGGCTCGAACGCCTTGGCCAACACCGATGGCGTCATGCCGGTGCCGTTGTCGCTGACGGCAATCATCAGGTAATCCCCGGCCTTGACCGGTTCCAGCGTGGAGATGTCACTGCTGTCGAGGTAGACATTGGCGGTTTCGATCAGCAACTCGCCGCCATCGGGCATGGCGTCTCGCGCGTTGATCACCAGGTTGAGCAGGGCGTTTTCCAGTTGGCTGACGTCGGTGCTGACCGGCCAGACTTCATCGGCCAGTTGCAGTTTGAGTTCGATATGGTCGCCCTTGGTGCGGCTGAGCAAATCTTCCAGTGAATGGATCAGTTCATTGGCGTTCAGCGGCTTGCGATCCAGCGACTGACGCCGGGAGAACGCCAGCAGGCGGTGGGTCAACGCAGCGGCGCGATTGGCCGAGGACACCGCGGCTTCGGTGAAACGGCCAATCTCGGCGGTGCGCCCGTCGGCGATGTAGCGCTGCATCAAATCGAGGCTGCCGATGATCCCGGTGAGCATGTTGTTGAAGTCATGGGCGATGCCGCCCGTGAGCTGTCCCACCGCTTCCATTTTCTGTGCATGCCGCAAGGCCTCTTCGGCGCGCTCGCGTTCGACCATCTCGTTTTGCAGTTTCTCGTTGGCTTCGGCCAACTGCCGGGTTCGGGCCGCGACCCGTTCCTCCAGGGTTTCGTTGAGATTGCGCAGGGCTTCTTCGGTCTGTTTGCGCTCGGTTTCATCGATCACAAAGATGTAGAAACCATTCACCGCCCCGTCCGGGCCGTGGCGCGGCAGAAAGTTCATCAGCGCCTGGCGAGTGCTGCCATCGCGGTGCGGGGTGCTGACGCTGAAACAGCACGCCTTGCCGGCCAGCGCCTCGGCGATGTGTTCGGCGCGCAAGGCATAGGCTTCTTCGCCCAGCACTTCAAGAATGGTGCGCCCATAAAGCTCCTGGGGCGTCAGGCCATACCAGTCCAGGTACGCGGAATTGTTCAGGCGGAAGCGTTCCTCGCTGTCCACGTAGCTGATCAGGATTGGCATGGCGTTGATGATCAGCTGCAGCTCGGTCTGGCTCTGGCGCAGGGCTTGCTCGGTGTTTTTGCGCTCGGTCAGGTCAAGCGCGGCGCCGAGAAACCGGATCGGCCGGCCATGGTGGTCCTTGTAGCAACGCCCCCGGGCAAACACCCAGCGCAGTTGGCCGCCGGGTTGCAACAGGCGATATTCTTCGGCGTACTCGCTGCCATGGGCGATCGAGTGCTTGATGCCGCGGGCGACCATCGCGCGGTCTTCCGGGTGTACGGCCTGGAGGTAGGCGCTGATGGGCAACTGGTTGGCGAGTAGCGGGTCGATCCCGTGCAACTGGGCGAAGTGGGTGTCGGCAATGAAGCGGTCTTCGCTAATGTCCCAGTCCCAGGTGCCGACGGCGTCGGTGGCGGCGAGGGCCAGTTGCAGGCGCTCTTCGGTTTCGTGTTGGGCCTTGAGGCTGGCCGCCGAGCGCTGTTCAAGTTCGAGGGCGATACGTCGGCGCTCGTTGGTTTCAATCGCCGTGACCAGAATCCCGGCGACCTCGGCGTTTTCATCGCGGATCGGGCTGTAGGTCAGGTCCAGCCAGAAGTCGGAATCGCGACCGTCGCGTTGCAAGGTAAAGCGCTGTTCGCTGTAAGTTCGCACCTGGCCTTGTAGGACTGCGCTGTAAATCGGGTCGGTAAAGTCTTTGAGTTCTGGCCAGATCTGGTGTGTCGGTTGTCCGAAAGCGTGTGGATGCTTGTTGCCGGCGAGCAGGGCGAAACCGTCGTTGTAGATTTGCGTGAGCGCTGGGCCCCACAGCAACAGCATCGGCATCGGCGAATGAATCACGATGTCCACGGCGGTTCGCAGGCTCTGCGGCCAGGTACTGGCAGCGCCCAGGGGAGTGCGCGTCCAGTCCAGTCTGGCAATCAAGGCCTGGGCATCGCTGCCGATCGGTGATGCGTTCATCTAAATGTCCTGCCTGAGTCGGTGTAGCGACATCTACTATCCTTGCCATGCGGTAGACGCTGGATGCCACTGTAGGAGCGAGCTTGCTCGCGATGGACGTTAACGATAAAGCGTCTTTTCTGAACAAACGCGCCGCTCCTGAGTCCATCGCGAGCAAGCTCGCTCCTACATTTGACCCGCGTTGGGTCTTTTATTCATTGAATGCTTCGCGAGTGCTTTTTGCCATGGAAATCGATGCACTGTTGAAGCTGTTGGCCAGCCAGAATGGCTCCGATCTCTACCTGTCCACCGGCGCGCCACCCAGCGCGCGGTTCGACGGTGTCCTCAAAACATTGGCGGACCAGCCGTTCAAACCGGGGGAAATTGCGGCCATTGCCGCGTCCATCATGGACGCCGAACAGCGCCTGGAGTTCGATCGGGAGCTGGAAATGAACCTGGCCATCTCGCTGCCCGGGATCGGACGCTTCCGGGTCAATATCTTCAAGCAACGTAACGATTTATCGATCGTGGCGCGCAACATCAAACTCGACATTCCGCGTTTCGAAGACCTCAAGTTGCCGCCGGTGCTGCTCGAAACCGTAATGCTCAAACAAGGCCTGATGCTGTTTGTCGGCGCCACCGATTCGGGCAAGTCTACCTCGCTGGCGGCATTGATCGATTACCGCAACCGCCACAGCAGTGGCCATATCATCACCATCGAGGACCCGGTCGAGTACATCCACCGGCACAAGAAGTCGATCATCAACCAGCGGGAAGTCGGCGTCGATACCCGCAGTTTTCATGCCGCCTTGAAAAACACCCTGCGCCAGGCACCGGACGTGGTACTGATCGGCGAAATCCGCGACCGCGAGACTATGGAGCATGCGCTGGCGTTTGCCGATACCGGTCATCTGGTGATTTCCACCCTGCATGCCCATAACGCCCATCAGGCGCTGGACCGGATTATCAATTTCTTCCCTGAAGACCGCCGGTCGCAACTGCTGCATGACTTGGGCAATAACCTCAAAGCATTCGTTTCCCAGCGATTGGTGCGCACCCAAGAGGGTCAGCGCCGGGCAGCGGTTGAGGTAATGCTGGGGACGCCGACCATCGGCGATCTGATCCGCCGCAACGAGTTCGACGAGCTCAAGGGGATCATGGAGAAGTCTGCGGAGCTAGGGATGCAGACGTTCGACGGTGCGCTGTATGCGCTAGTCGTGGAAGGTGCGATTACCGAGGAGGAAGCGTTGAAGCATGCGGACTCGGTGAACAATTTGAGGTTGCGGCTCAAATTGCACGCCGAAGCATCACCGGGCTTGCATTCCCCTCCCGGCGAATGGGGCCTGATGGACTGACACAAATCCCCTGTAGGAGCTGCCGAAGGCTGCGATCTTTTGATCTTGCCTTTAAAAGATCAACATCAAAAGATCGCAGCCTTCGGCAGCTCCTACAGGGGGTGTGTTTCAGTCATCAGGGTTGTGTTTCAGTCATCACGGGTTGTGTTTCAGTCATTGAGCTCTGGGCGATTGCGGAATTGCTCCAGCGCTTCGGGATTGGCCAGCGCATCGGTGTTTTTCACGGGTTGGCCATGCACCACGTTTCTCACCGCCAGCTCGACCACCTTGCCGCTGATCGTCCGGGGAATGTCGGTCACCGCAACAATCTTCGCCGGCACATGCCGGGGCGTGGTGTTGGCGCGAATGACCTGGCGAATCTGCTGCTCCAGCTCCGCGTCCAGCGCTACACCGTCACGCAAGCGAACGAACAACACCACCCGCACGTCATCCTGCCATTGCTGACCGATGGCCACGCTGTCGATGACCTGCGGGACTTTCTCGACCTGACGGTAGATTTCCGCCGTGCCGATCCGCACGCCGCCGGGGTTGAGCACGGCGTCCGAGCGCCCGTGGATCATCATCCCGCCATGAGGCAACTGTTCGGCGTAATCGCCCTGCGCCCAGACTCCGGGGAACTGCGTGAAATAGGAGGCGCGCAGTTTTTCTCCGGTGGGGTCATTCCACAGGCCGATGGGCATGGCCGGGAAATGCCGGGTGCAGACCAGCTCGCCTTTCTCGCCGATGACCGGTTGACCGTCGTCGTTCCAGACTTCGATGGCCATGCCCAGGCTCTTGCCCTGCATCTCGCCACGGCGTACCGGTTGCAACGGATTGCCGTTCACAAAGCAGGAAACGATATCGGTGCCGCCGGACATCGAGGCCAGGCACAGGTCGGTCTTGAAGTCGCGGTAGACGTAATCGTAGCTCTGCGGCGACAGCGCGGAGCCGGTGCAGAGCAGGGTTTTCAGGCTGCTCAGCGCATGGCTTTGCCGGGGTTTCACGCCGTTGCTTTCCAGGGTCGCCAGGTACTTGGGGCTGGTGCCGAATACGCTGATGCGCTCGTCGTCGATCAAATCGATCAGACGCTCCGGATCGGGGTGGAACGGCGAACCGTCGTACAGCACCACAGCGCTGTCCACGGCCAGCGCCGAGACCAGCCAGTTCCACATCATCCAGCCGCAAGTGGTGTAGTAGAACAAACGGTCCCCGGGGCCGAGATCGCAGTGCAGGCCATGTTCCTTGACGTGTTGCAGCAATACGCCACCGGTGCTGTGAATGATGCATTTCGGCACGCCAGTGGTGCCGCTGGAATAGAGAATGTACAGCGGATGCGCAAAAGGTACGGCAACGAAATCCGGCTCGCCGCCTATGTCGTAGAACGCGTCCCATAGCGCCACGTCGGCTTCGGTGTGGAAGTCTTGGATGCGCGCCTGAGGCCGCGCGTAAGGCACGACAATCAACTGCTGCAACGACGGCAATCGTTCGAGGATTTCATTGACCTTGGTGGTCTGGTCGATCGCTTTACCGGCGTAGCGGTAGCCGGCGCAGGTAATCAGCACCTTCGGTTCGATCTGGCCGAAGCGGTCGATTACGCCTTGAGTGCCGAAGTCCGGCGAAGAACAGGACCAGATCGCGCCCAGGCTGGTGGTGGCTAGCATGGCGACGAGTGTTTGCCAGGTGTTCGGCATGCACGCGGCCACGCGGTCGCCGACGACAACGCCAGCGGCGATCAAGCTGTTTTGAAAACCGGCGACATGCTCCGCCAGGTCGCCCCAGGTCAACTGTTCGCGTTGGCCGTTCTCGCCAATCGCTACCACCGCCACGGCATCGTCACGGCGTCGCAGCAGGTGTTCGGCGAAATTCAGGGTCGCACCGGGGAACCACTGGGCGCTGGGCATTTGCGGGCCTTCCAGCAGCACCGCGTCCGGTTGATCGTGGAAACGGATGTCGAAGAAATCGACAATGGCCTGCCAGAACGCGACCCGCTGATCGATGGACCATTGGTGCAGGGCCGGGTAGTCGTCGACGTGGAGGTGGTGCCGCTGATTGATGAAGCGCCGAAAGGCCTCCATGCGGGTCTTGCCGATGCGCTCGGCGCTGGGTTGCCAGAGAATGTCGGACATGGCTTTGCCTCTTTATCTCTCTTGAGATCCATTCGCGGGCAAGCCACGCTCCCACAGGTTTTGTGGTGGGCACCCAATTTGGTTCGACACAAAACCTGTGGGAGCGTGGCTTGCCCGCGATGAACGATAACGCGGTCTAGTGGCGGGTTACTGCGCCAACCACCCACCATCAATATTCCACGCCGCGCCACGCACCTGGCTACCGGCCTCACTGCACAAAAACAGCACCAGCTCGCCCAATTGGGGCGGCGTCACAAACTCCAGCGACGGCTGCTTCTCGGCCAGCAAATCATGCTGTGCCTGCTGCGGGTCGATTCCGCTCGCGGCGCGGTCATCGATCTGCTTTTGCACCAGCGGTGTCAGCACCCAGCCCGGGCAGATCGCGTTGCAGGTGACATGGGTGGTGGCCGTTTCCAGCCCCACAACCTTGGTCAAACCGATTACCCCATGCTTGGCCGCTACATAGGCAGCCTTACCCACCGACCCCACCTGGCCATGCACCGAGGCGATGTTGATGATCCGGCCCCAATTCTTCGCACGCATGCGCGGCAGGCACAGGCGGGTGCTGTGAAACACCGATGACAAGTTGATCGCGATGATCGAGTCCCAGCGCTCTACGGGAAAATCCTCCACCGACGCGACGTGCTGGATGCCGGCGTTGTTGACCAGAATGTCGATGCCGCCGAATTCACGCTCGGCGTAATCAATCATCTCGGCGATCTGCACCGGGTTGCTGACGTCGGCCGGGTGATGACCCACCTTGCCGCCAAACTGCTGGACCTGCGCGATGACTGCGGCGGCATCGCCAAAACCATTGAGGACCACGTTAGCGCCAGCCTTGGCCAGGCTGAGGGCGATGCCCAGGCCAATGCCGCTGGTGGAGCCGGTAACCAGTGCAGTCTTGCCCGAAAGAGTCGTCATGAATACCTCACACAATGCCAGTGGCGTAGAAAGTGCCGATCACTACGAAGACCGCCAGGGTCTTGATGATCGTAATACAGAAAATGTCTTTATAGGCCTCACGGTGGGTCAGACCGGTGACCGCCAGCAACGTGATCACCGCGCCGTTGTGCGGCAGGGTGTCCATGCCACCACTGGCCATCGCGGCGACCCGGTGCAGCACTTCCAGCGGAATATTGGCGGCGTGGGCAGCGCTGATAAAGCTCTCGGACATCGCCGCCAGCGCAATGCTCATGCCGCCCGACGCGGAACCGGTGATGCCGGCCAGCAAGGTGACGGTAATCGCTTCGTTGACCAGCGGGTTGGGGATGCTTTTGAGCCAGTCGGCCAGCACCAGGAAGCCCGGCAAGGAGGCGATCACCGCGCCGAAACCGTATTCCGAGGCGGTGTTCATCGCCGCGAGCAGCGCACCGCTGACCGCACTTTTACTGCCTTCGGCCAGTTTGCCGCGAATCGCCTGGAAGCCGAATACCAGCACCATGATGATGCCGACCAGCAAGGCGGCCTGAACCGCCCAGATCGCCGTCAGTTTGGCGATGTCGGTGGTGACCGGCGCGGCCATGCCCGGCAGTGCGAGGCTGTGGGTCTTGCCGTACCACTGTGGAATCCACTGGGTGAACAACAGGTTCATGATGCCGACCGCCAGTAGCGGCGACAGCGCGATCCAAGGGTTTGGCAGCTTGATATCGGCGGCGGTTTCCGGCTCGTTGCGCAACTCACTGCCGTAGCCTTCACCCGAGCGCTGGGCCTTGTTGCGCTGACGTTGCAGAAACAGCATGCCGGTGCAGAACACGAAAATCGCGCCGATCACACCCAGCCACGGTGCCGCCCAGGCGGTGGTGTTGAAGAAGGTGCTGGGGATGATGTTCTGAATCTGCGGAGTGCCGGGCAGGGCGTCCATGGTGAAAGAGAACGCGCCGAGGGCAATGGTCGCCGGGATCAGGCGTTTAGGAATGTTGCTCTGACGGAACATTTCAGCGGCAAACGGGTACACCGCAAACACCACCACAAACAACGACACGCCGCCGTAAGTCAGCAGCGCGCAGACCAGCACGATCACCAGCATGGCCTGGCGAGTGCCCAGCAGGCGAATTGCCGACGCGACGATGGAGCGTGAGAAACCCGACAGTTCGATCAGCTTGCCGAACACGGCACCGAGCAGGAACACCGGGAAATACAGTTTGATGAAGCCGACCATTTTCTCCATGAACACCCCGGTGAAGGCTGGGGCGACGGCAGACGGGTCGGTGAGCAGGACAGCGCCGAGGGCAGCAATCGGGGCGAAGAGGATAACGCTGTAGCCACGGTAGGCCGCGAGCATCAGCAGCGTGAGGGCTGCCAAGGCAATGATCACACTCATGGTGTGTCTCCTGGATTGTTATTTTTGTGTGGTGAAACTGTGTGGGAGAGGCCTATAGCGGGTTTCGTGCCATTCATTCAAGTTATTGAAATATAAAGGTTTTGTTTGGTTTTGTTGGGCGCTGACAAAATTAAGTCTCATTCCTGAGATTTTTTTTTGCCTGACAAGATCGCAGCCTTCGGCAGCTCCTACAGGGAAATGCGCAAACCCCTTGTAGGAGCTGCCGAAGGCTGCGATCTTTTGATCTTGGCGGACCATCTCCAAATAGAGATCAATGTCTCACTACAGAGACTCAACAATCCCCAACGCCACCATCTTCTTGTACAACGTCGACCGCCCCAACCCCAATCGCGCCGCCGCTTCGATAACCTTCCCCTTGCATTGCACAAGGGTAGTTTCAATCAACTGGCGGTCAAATCGATCCCGAGCCTCGCTAAAGGTCTCATGGGCAACCCCCTCGATGGCCACTGAGGCATCACGCTCCACCGGGGTGAGTGTCCCGATCGCCGCCCGGATGTCCGCTGCATTCAACATCAATTCATCACTGAGCAACGCCGCGCGCTCCAGCACATTGCGCAATTCTCGAATATTGCCCGGCCAGGCATGTTGACCCAGCAACGCCAGCGCTTCGCGGTTCAGCTCATGCTGGCTGCGCAGTTCCTCCAGAATCGCTTCACTCAGGGCCGGCAGGTCATCGAGGCGATCACGCAACGGCGGCACGTTGATCGGCAGCACATTCAGGCGGTAATACAAGTCGGCGCGAAATTCGCCGCGTTTGATCGCCGCTTCCAGGTCGGTGGACGTCGCCGCGATCACCCGCACATCACTCTGAATGACTTCGTTGGAGCCCACCGGCTCGAATTCCTTTTCCTGCAACACCCGCAGCAGCTTGCTTTGCAGCGGTAACGGCATGTCGCCGATTTCATCGAGAAACAGCGTGCCGCCCTGGGCGATCTGCAACTTGCCAACCCGGCCTTTGCGATCGGCGCCGGTAAAGGCCCCGGGGGCGGTGCCGAAGAACTCCGCTTCCAGCAGCGACTCGGGAATCGCCGCGCTGTTGATGCTGACAAAGGCTTTGTGCGCCCGCGGTGAAGCGCCGTGAATTGCCTGTGCCAGCAACTCTTTGCCGGTGCCGGTTTCACCGAGCAGCAGCACCGGCGACTCGGCGCTGGCACTGCGCCGGGCGCGACGTTTGACTTCCAGGCTGGCCGTGCTGGTGCCGATGAAATGGGCGAAGTTGTACTTGGTCTGCCGTGCCCGCAGCAGTGAGCGGGTGGAGGCGAGTTCTTCCTGCATGCTCATGTAGCGCTTGAGCATCGGCGACAGGCTGCGCAACTCGTCGAACAGCGCAAAACCGATGGCACCGATTACCACGCCAGCGTCGTCGTGAATTGGCAGGCGCATGACCACCAGCGGTTCTTTGGGGGTGTCCTGCATGTCGAGCAGAATCGGCCGACCGGTGCGCACCACTTCGCGCAGCAGGCTGCCGGGGATCACGCGCTCGCAGGGTTTGCCGATGGCCACTTCGGCCGACTCCAGACCAAAACGCCGGGCGTAGCGCTCGTTCATCCAGACGATGTTGGCATCGCGGTCGACAATCACCGTGCCTTCGCTGGACTGCTCGATGATTTCAAACAGCGAGCGGATCGCCAGCAGGCGCACGCGCTGGTAGTCCTTGAGGCTTTCGGTGGTGTTCATAGAAAAGGTCCTGATTGTGTATTGCTTGTGCTGGCCCCTTCGCGAGCAAGCCCGCTCCCACAGTTGACCAAGTTGTCCGGACGGGCGCGGTCAACTGTGGGAGCGGGCTTGCTCGCGAAGGCCGCGACGCGGTTTAACGGCATGCGCCGAATTATGTCTATCGCGGATGCGCCGCCGCCAACAGCTCTTTGGTGTACGGGTGCTGCGGCGAATCGAACACGTCATGGCTGGCGCCGCTTTCCACCACTTTGCCGTCCTTGATCACGATCATGTCGTGGGCCAGGGCGCGCACCACGGCCAGGTCATGGCTGATGAACAGGTACGTCAGGCCGTGTTTTTCCTGAAGCTGGCGGAGCAGGGCGACCACTTGTTTTTGCACGGTGCGATCCAGCGCCGAGGTCGGTTCGTCCAGCAGAATCAGCGCCGGTTTCAGCACCAGCGCCCGGGCAATGGCGATGCGTTGGCGTTGCCCGCCGGAGAATTCGTGCGGGTAGCGATGACGGCTTTGCGGGTCGAGACCCACTTCTTCCAGGGCTCGAATCACTTCGGCCTTGCATTCGTCAGCGGTCAACTGGCTATGAACTTCAAGGCCTTCGCTGATGATCTGCGCCACCGACATGCGCGGGCTGAGGCTGCCGAAGGGGTCCTGAAACACCACCTGCATTCTTTTGCGCCACGGCCGCAGCTGCTTTTGCGTCAGGCTGTCCAGCGCCGCACCCTCGAAGCGAATGCTGCCCTCGGAATCGAGCAGGCGCAGAATCGCCTGGCCCAGCGTCGATTTGCCAGAGCCGGATTCGCCGACGATGCCCAGCGTCTTGCCCCGCTGAACATTCAGGCTGATACCGTCCACGGCCCTGAGGTACGTCTTGCGCTGGAACAACCCGCCACTGAGGGCGAACTGCACCGTCAGGTTGTCCACTTCCAGCACTTTCTCGCGCTCATCCCGGGGCAGGGCTTCGCCTTCCGGCTCGGCGTTCAGCAGCACGCGGCTGTAAGGGTGTTTCGGCTCGGTGAACAGCGTCTCGCACGGCGCCTGTTCGACGATTTCCCCGGCCTTCATCACGCACACGCGTTGGGCAATGCTGCGCACCAGATTGAGGTCGTGGCTGATCAGCAGCAGGGACATGCCGAGCCGCTGTTGCAGGGATTTGAGCAGCAGCAGGATCTTGCGCTGCACCGTCACGTCGAGCGCGGTGGTGGGCTCATCGGCGATCAGTAACTCCGGCTCGCAGGCCAGGGCCATGGCGATCATCACCCGTTGCCGCTGGCCTCCGGACAGTTGGTGCGGGTAAGCCTTGAGCCGTTCTTCGGGTTTTTGAATGCCCACCAGGTGCAGCAACTCGAGAATCCGCGCTTGCGCGGCCTTGCCGGTCAGGCCTTTGTGCAACAGCAAGGTTTCGCCAATCTGTTTTTCGATGCTGTGCAGCGGATTAAGCGAAGTCATCGGCTCCTGAAAGATCATCGCAATCCGGTTGCCGCGCAGCTCTCGCAACACGTTGGACGACGCGCCTAGCAGTTCCTTGCCGCGATAACGGATGCTGCCGGTGGACACGGTGTCGGTTTCGGGCAACAGCTGCAGGATCGAATGCGCCGTTACGGATTTACCGGAGCCCGACTCGCCGACCAGCGCCAGGCATTCACCGGGCCGGATGTCCAGGCATAGGTTGCGCACCACGGTCTGGCCGCTGAAGGCCACACTGAGGTCACGGATTTCGATCAGGTTGTTCATATCATTTGCCCGCATCATGACCTCGGGTCAAAGGCGTCACGCAACGCCTCCCCGATAAACACCAGTAAAGAAAGAATCAGCGCCAGGGTGAAAAACGCTGTCAGCCCCAGCCACGGTGCTTGCAGGTTCTGCTTGCCCTGGCCGATCAGTTCGCCCAGCGAGGCACTGCCGGCCGGCATGCCGAAACCGAGGAAATCCAGCGCCGTGAGCGTGGAAATCGCCCCGGTCAGAATGAACGGCAGATAACTCAAGGTAGCGTTCATCGCGTTGGGCAGGATGTGCCGCACGATGACTTTTCGGTCGCTCAGGCCCAGCGCACGGGCGGCTTTGACGTATTCCAGGTTGCGCCCGCGCAGGAACTCGGCGCGCACCACGTCCACCAGGGCCAGCCAGGAAAACAGCGCCATGATCCCCAGTAACCACCAGAAATTCGGCTCGACGAAACCCGAGAGGATGATCAGCAGGTACAGCACCGGCAGACCGGACCACACCTCCAGCAGCCGTTGACCGATCAGGTCGACCCAGCCGCCGTAATAGCCTTGCAGCGCGCCGGCCGCAATGCCGATCAGGGCGCTGACAAAGGTCAGCATCAGGGCGAACAGAATCGACACACGCGCACCGAAAATCACCCTGGCCAACACGTCCCGAGCCTGATCGTCCGTCCCCAGCCAATTAACGTTGGAGGGTGGACTGGGTGCCGGTTGATTCAGGTCATAGTTCGGCGTGTCGTCGCTGAACGGGATCGGCGGGAACAGCATCCAGCCGCCATCCTTTTGAATCAGTTTCTGCACGTACTCGCTGCGGTAGTCGGCCTGGAAGGGCAGTTGCCCGCCAAACTCCTGCTCGGTGTGTCGCTTGAAGGCCGGGAAATACAGCGAGCCCTGATAACTGACAATCAGCGGATTGTCGTTGGCGATCAGTTCGCCCCCGAGGCTCAGCAGGAACAGCCCGACAAACAACCACAGTGACCACCAGCCGCGCCGGTTTTTCTTGAAGCGTTCGAAACGCCGACGGCCTAACGGCGAGAGCTTGAACATCAGGCGTTCCTCGCGGCGAAGTCGATGCGCGGGTCGACCAGGGTGTAGCAGAGATCGCCGACGATTTTTATCAAGAGGCCGAACAGCGTGAAGATGAACAGCGAACCAAACACCACCGGATAGTCCCGAGAAACTGCGGCTTCGTAACTCATGCGGCCCAGACCATCGAGGGAGAAAATCACTTCGATCAGCAAGGAACCGGCGAAGAACACGCTGATGAACGCTTGAGGAATCCCCGACACCACCAGCAACATTGCGTTGCGGAACACATGCCCGTACAGCACGCGACGCTCGCTCATGCCTTTGGCTCGCGCGGTCACCACGTACTGGCGGGTGATTTCATTGAGGAAGGAATTTTTGGTCAGGATGGTCAGGGTCGCAAAACCACCGATCACCAGCGAGGTGACGGGCAGCACCAGGTGCCAGAAGTAATCGGCGATCTTGCCCACGGTCGACAGCGATTCGAAGTTGTCCGACACCAGCCCCCGGACCGGGAACCAGTTCAGCGAGGTGCCACCGGCGAAGACCACGATCAGAAACATCGCGAACAGGAATGCCGGCATGGCGTAGCCGATGATGATTGCAGTGCTGCTCCAGATGTCGAAATGGCTGCCATGGTGCACAGCCTTGCGGATGCCCAGCGGAATCGAGACCAGATAGGTGATCAGCGTCGCCCAGAGCCCAAGGGAAATGGTGACCGGCATTTTTTCCAGGATCAGGTCGGTGACCGTGGCGCCACGGAAGAAGCTCTTGCCGAAGTCCAGGCGCGCGTAATTGCTGAGCATCAGCCACAGGCGTTCGTGCGCGGGTTTGTCGAAGCCGTATTGTTTTTCGATGTCTTTGATCATTTGCGGGTCGAGGCCGCGACTGGCCCGGGAGGTGCTGGACATGGTTTCGCCGGAACCGCCGCCGACACTGGCCCCGCCAATGCCTTGCAGGTGTGCGATGGCCTGTTCCACCGGGCCGCCCGGTGCCGCCTGAACGATGATGAAGTTGACCAGCAGAATGATCACCAGCGTGGGAATGATCAGCAGCAAGCGCCGCACTGTGTAAGCCCACATCAGTGTGGCCCTCCGGGTTTGCCACGACTGATTTTCTCGGCAGTCATCTGCTGGTTGGTCAGCGGCGTGGTGCTCATTTCCCACCAGCTTTCGATGGCTTCGTCATTGCTCGCCTGCTCGGTGGGCATGCCGAAGCGATTCCACCACACGGTGGAGGTGCCCGGCGGGTAATAGTTGGGAATCCAGTAGTAGTTCCATTGCAGCACCCGGTCCAGCGCGTGGGCATAGCGCAGCATTTCCGGCTGGGTGGTGGCGCGGATCAGGCCGGTGATCAAGGTGTCCACCGCCGGGTTTTTCAGCGCCATGTAGTTATTGGCGCCGGGGTCGGTGGCCGAGACCGAACCGAAGTAATTGATCAGCTCGCTGCCTGGCGAGGTGGTGACCGGGTAACCGGTGACGATCATGTCGTAGTCGCGGCTCATCAGGCGATTGACGTATTGGGAGGAATCGATGCGGCGGATGTTCAGGTCGATGCCGATCTGTTTCAACGTGCGCTTATAAGGAAGGAGCAATCGGTCCATGCCGTTCTGGCTGACCAGGAAGGTGAAACTCAGCGGTTCGCCTTTAGCGTTGACCAGTTGATCGCCATCGGGTTTCCAGCCGGCCTGTTCGAGCAAGTCCAGGGCTTGTAACTGCTTGTCGCGAATCAGGCCGCTGCCATCGGTCTTCGGCGCTTCGAAGACTTGAGTGAACACCTCGTCGGGGATCTGCCCGCGCAAAGGTTCAAGAATCGCCAGCTCGCCCGCGTCCGGCAAATGTCGGGCGGCGAGGTCGGTGTTGGAAAAGAAGCTCTGCTGGCGGATGTACATGTTTCGCATCATCTGCCGGTTGCTCCACTCGAAATCCCAGAGCATGGCCAGTGCCTCGCGCACTCGGCGGTCCTGGAAAATCGGATTCAACAGGTTGAACACAAAGCCCTGGCTCGGTTGTGGCGCTTGCGTGGCCAGATGCGCCTTTTGCAGGCGACCGTCGCTCAGGGCCGGGCTGTCGTAACCGATGGAGTACCCGGTGGCGGAGAATTCGCGGTTGTAGTCGTAGGCACCGCCACGCAGTACCTGGCGCGCCACATCGGTATCGCCGAAGTACTCGATGCTGAAGTGATCGAAATTATAGAGGCCACGGCTGACCGGTAAATCCTTGCCCCACCAGTCGGGATTGCGCTCGAAGGTGATGCTGCGCCCGGAGTCGACCTTGCTTATCGTGTACGGGCCACTCCCGAGTGGCGGCTCGTAACCGCCACCACCGGCGAAGTCGCGGGTTTTCCACCAGTGCTCGGGAAACACCGGCAGAGTTGCGACGTCCAGCGGCAGGGTGCGGTTTTCGTTGCTTTTGAAGTCGAATCGAACCGTTAGTGGTGATTCCACTTCGACGCCTTTGACATCGGCGAACTGGGTGCGATAACGCAGGCTGCCCTGGGTCATCAGGAGGTCGAAGGTATAGCGCACGTCGTCGGCGGTGATCGGTGTCCCGTCGGCGAAACGGGCTTTTGGGTTGAGGTAGAAGCGCAGGAACGAGCCATCGTCGGGGCGTTCCATTTTCTGCGCGACCAGACCATACACGGTGTAAGGCTCGTCCAGCGAGCGCTGGGCCAGGGGCGAGTAGATAAGACCGTCGACCTGTGTAACGCCAATGCCCTTGTCGATGTAAGGCAAGATGTGGTCGAAGTGACCGATTTCGACCGCCGAGCGACGCATCGTGCCGCCCTTGGGGGCTTGCGGGTTGGTGTAGGCAAAATGACTGAAGTCAGCAGGATACTTCGCCGGTTCGCCGTACACGGTCAGCGCATGTTGCGGTTCAGCATTCACACCGGCGGCGCCTAACAACAGGGCCACGGCAGTGAACAATAAAGTTGGGAAAACCAGTCGCATTGTCAGCCTTAGAGCCGGGTGGTCGATATTCGCAATTTGTACGCTACCGGCGCGTCCCTCGCCAGCCGTATCACGTATCCGAAACACAACGGCCCACCAAAAGGCGGGCCGTTATGCGCAAAACGCAGGCGTTGATCAGTCCTGGCGGCTGGTCACTTCCAGCAGGTGATAACCGAACTGGGTCTTGACCGGGCCTTGCACCACGTTGATCGGTGCGCTGAAGACCACGGTGTCGAATTCCTTGACCATCTGGCCTGGACCGAACGAACCCAGATCACCGCCCTGGCGGCTGGACGGGCAAGTGGAGTTGGCTTTGGCAACTTCGGCGAAATCAGCGCCGCCTTCGATCTGGGCTTTGAGTTCGTTGCACTTGGCTTCCGAGGCAACCAGGATGTGACGGGCAGTGGCTTTAGCCATGGAAAAATACTCCTCTTAATGTTCAGTAAAGTGCGGAGCCTACCGGATTCAGTGGTCTATTTCTTCTCAAAGTTCCGTCTGGGCCGTGCAGCCAGTATGGCATTCCTTTATAAACCGGCAATTCGCAAGCGCTCGGCATGTTGCACATATAAGTCAATCGGGTCGATGCCCTGGCGAACGCGACCGACCGCCTGGCCGATGCTGTCCAGATGGTCGAGCGGGTAGTCGGAACGGATTACTTTGCCCAGATGGGAGCTGAATCGACCGACCATGCCATCGTTCTGCTCCGCTTCGGTGGTGAAATACCGGGAAAAGGCCCGGGATATCCCATGCAGTGGATCGAACGCATTGAGCCCTTCATCAAGGGGGTTCGTCGCCAGGATGCCACTCCAGGAATAGTAGCCAACACCGTTAACCCATTCACGGCCCTTGCCGCCCCAGGTTTTCGGCAGCCCCTGGGGGTACTTGTCGTTGAACGCGCCCACGCCTTCGGTGGTGAGCGCGTTGAGCGCGGCGACAGCGTTCTGCGGCAGGTGGCGATGGCCACTGAGCAATGACAGAAAGTCGGCGAATAGAGTGGCAACCGTCTCGGCGATATGTTCCGGCAGGCGTCCGGGCGTCAGGGCCTTGCGCAGGAAATCGGCCAATTCCGAACCATGATTTGGCCCGCTGACGGATGTCACCGAGGCGACAGCGTGTGGCGCAACCGCCGCTGCATAACGTGCGGCGAGTGCGCCTTGACTGTGACCGATCAGGTTGACTTTTTTCGCGCCGGTTCCTTCCAGTACCCGTTCGATCTGCATCAGCAATTGGTCGCCGCGAGCTTCGTTGCTATGGGTCGCCGACAAGTGCGGGACAAACACCCTGGCGCCAGCGCCTCTGAGGGCATGTTTGACCTCATGGAACAGCTCGAATTTGCCAATGCGCTCGAAGCCGAAAAGCCCGTGGACCAGGAGGATCGGATGGTGAGTGGTTGCATTCCGTTGCATGTTCATACCTTTTTCGCAGGAGTTCATGGGTGTGCTTGCGGCTCACTCTAAAGCACTCCTGCGGGTGTGCGGTGTATGAAAAAGCCGCTGTAAGCTGATGAAAACGGTATAGAAAAGGTACGAAAGCTCGAATGAGGATGAAGTCCATATCGGAATATTCGGCCATCCTTTATAGGGGAGGCAGGGCACATTTGGGTAATGGCCTACCTCCAGAACGTCATTTGCCTGTTACCCGTGTTGCGCTCTCAGCCGCCCTGCTGCCTGACGCAACAAGTCTTCCGTCCCGTCCCAGCCAAGGCAGCCATCCGTTACCGACACGCCGTAGTGCAGCGACGGGCTCAACGGCTGACAACCTTCAAACAGATGACTCTCAATCATCATGCCGATCAGCGAGCGATCACCTTGCAGGCGCTGCTCAAGCACGTCGTTGAACACCGCCGGCTGACGCAACGGATCTTTGCCACTGTTGGCATGGCTGCAGTCGACCATGATTCGCGCCGGGATTTTCAGCTTGGTCAGGTCGCTGTGCACCTGGGCGATGCTGTCGCGGTCGTAGTTCGGTCCAAGATGGCCTCCGCGCAAAACCAGATGAGTGTCCGCATTGCCCGGGGTTTGAATGATCGCGGGGTGTCCCTGGCTGTCGACACCAAAATGACGATGCGGATGGGCGGCCGAGCGCATGGCGTCGCTGGCGACGCCGACACCGCCATCGGTGCCGTTCTTGAAGCCCACCGGCATGCTCAGGCCGCTGGCCATTTCCCGGTGAATTTGCGATTCGGTGGTGCGGGCACCAATGGCCACCCAGCTCAGCAGGTCGTCGAAATAACCAGCGGCCATCGGTTGCAGCAGCTCGGTGGCAATCGGCAACCCAAGACGGAGCATTTCGCGCATCAGCTCACGGGACAACGTCAGGCCACCGGCCATGTCATCACTGCCATCCAGGTGCGGATCGTAGGCCAGGCCTTTCCAGCCGATCGTGGTGCGGGGCTTTTCGACGTAGGCACGCATCACCAACAGCATTTCATCGCTGACGTCGGCGGCGAGTCGAGCGAGGTTGTTGGCGTATTCAAGGGCTGACTGTGGGTCGTGAATCGAGCAAGGGCCGACGATCACTAGCAGACGGGAGTCTTCACCGTTGAGGATCGCGCGGACCGCGTCGCGGTGGGCAGTGACTTGCTGGGTCAGGGCGTTGTTGAGTGGCAATTGCTGTTTGAGTTGCAACGAGCTGGGCAGACGCAGGGTCAGCGCTTCATTGGCAGGGCTCAAGGTGGACAGCGGCAGAGCAGAGACGGACGAGTTCATGTTCAGGCTTCCTGGGCTGGCGGCGGGTTCGCTCCCGCGCGCTCGGCCCTATTGGGGTGTTCGACAATTAGCCGGATTGGCTGCGTGTAGGTGCTTGCCACCAGTGGGTGACCGATCGGAGGCGGCAGGCTGTCCCGAGCGGAGGCTGCTAAATCGCCAGGCGGTAAAACTGTCGTAACGGTAATAAGTGGCGTAGTTCATTTTCTAAATCCTCTGAATGTCTGGTTGTTGCTGAAAAGTGTCTGGGGCTGAAAAAACAAAACCCCCGGTCGGGAGGCCGACCGGGGGTTGAGAATTCTCTGGTGGCGACCCGTTTAAAGTGGGCGCCGTGTGGGTATCAGGCGCGCCAGTGGCTAAACCAATACCCAAAATAAAAGCTGACCGAAGCACAAACGTCGCTCACCCGGGCAGCCGTAACTGAGCGCGGGGCGCTGGCGGTACGAAGCGTTGAGAGGGTGTTGAACATGGTCTGTCTCCGATGGATGCGCCGAGCTTACTAGAGGCCGGTACGTGGATTCAATCAGAAATTGCTATCGCTCACCGACGAGGTTTTCTATCGCTTGAGTGCGCCGAAGGTTGTGACACACTCGCAGCCTCGACCCCACACAACGCCACAAGGACGAAGCATGACACCACTGACCATCGCGGCCGCTCAATCGATCTCCGTCGCGGGCGACCTTGCCGCCAATATCGCCGGGCATCAACGTTTCATGCAGGTGGCCGCAGAGCAGGGTGTGCAATTGCTGGTGTTCCCGGAGTTATCGCTGACGGGTTACGAGCGTGGGCTGGCGGCTGAGCTGGCGATTGTACCGGGCGCCGAGGTTCTGCAATCCCTGCGAGATTTCGCGCATAAAGTCGGCGTGACAACGGTCGTCGGTATGCCGATTCGGCTGTCGGAAGATTCGCCGGTATTGATTGGCGCACTGGTGCTGGGTGCCGATGGTTCGCTGGGGATCTACACCAAGCAACATTTGCACGCAGGCGAGGAGGTGGCGTTTGCCCCGGGCACCGGTGGCTCGACCCTGACGATCGGTGCCGACATTGTCGCGCTGGCGGTGTGCGCGGATTTTTCCCACGCCAGCCATGCGGCAGCGGCGGCGGAGCAAGGCGCTGATGTTTATGCGGCCGGCGTGTTGATCACGGAAAACGGCTACGCCCCGGACACCGCCCTGTTGCAAGGCTATGCCCGCGCCCATTCGATGGTGGTCCTGATGGCCAATCATGGTGGCGCGACGGGGGGCTGGGAGTCGGCAGGACGCAGCGCGATCTGGGCGTCAGACGGTTCGCTGATCTCGGCCGCGCCGGGGACAGGCAATTTGATGGTTATTGCTCGGCGCAAAGCGAATGGATGGCAGGGGCAAATAGTCGCGGTTTCGGAGGATTGATGGGGTTTGAATTACGTGCGGCGACTTCTGGGGATCTCGGTTTTGCTCGCGATCTCACACGCCGCAACATGCTGCGCTATTACCTGCAGCACGATTTGCTGTGGCAGGACGAGGCGTTCGATGTGGGTTGGGCGGGGCGCGAAAACTGGTTGGTTGTGCGAGAGGATGTGTCGCTGGGTTTTGTGAGCCTGAGCAGAGACGCAAGGGCTTTATACATTCGCGAACTGCACATGCTGGAGGCGTTTCAGGGGCAGGGCGCCGGTTCCTGGGTGATCGATCAGGTGGTTGCCATGGCGTGCAAGGAGCGGCGCCCGGCCTTGCGCCTGACGGTTTTTGAAAATAATCCGGCGAAAGCGTTGTATGAGAGAAAGGGCCTCACGGTGGTCGGTGAAGAGGCGTGTTTCCTGAGAATGCAGCGCGATGTCGGTGACTTGCCTCGCTGAAACACGCTGGCGGCAAGCCTTTCCAGACGTATTGAAACTTTTTATATAACGCTTGCCGCTAGGTCTGCCAGTTGCTTTTTGCTAAGGTGTCGGCAACCCAATAGGACCATATCGCGAGGTGTCTGCTTGATTAGGGTGCTAGTAGTCGATGACCATGATCTCGTTCGTACAGGCATTACACGAATGCTGGCTGACATCGATGGCCTGCAAGTAGTCGGCCAGGCTGAGTCAGGCGAAGAATCCCTGCTCAAGGCGCGTGAGTTGAAACCCGATGTGGTGTTGATGGACGTCAAGATGCCCGGTATCGGCGGTCTTGAAGCCACGCGCAAATTGTTGCGCAGTCATCCGGACATCAAAGTCGTTGCGGTCACGGTGTGCGAAGAAGATCCGTTTCCTACACGTCTGTTGCAGGCGGGGGCTGCGGGTTATCTGACCAAGGGCGCCGGTTTGCCTGAAATGGTCCAGGCCATTCGCCTGGTGTTTGCCGGGCAACGCTACATCAGTCCACAGATTGCTCAACAACTGGCGATCAAATCCTTCCAGCCGACCAACGATTCGCCCTTCGACGCCTTGTCGGAGCGGGAAATCCAGATCGCACTGATGATTGTCGGCTGTCAGAAAGTCCAGATCATTTCCGACAAGCTGTGCCTGTCGCCAAAAACCGTGAACACCTACCGTTACCGTATTTTCGAGAAGCTCTCGATCAGCAGCGACGTCGAGTTGACGCTGTTGGCGGTTCGTCACGGCATGGTTGATGCCAGCCTCTGAAAATGACTGAAGCCTTCGATCCAAGCGCCTTTCTTTCAACGGTCAGTGGGCGCCCCGGTGTGTATCGCATGTTCGACAGCGAGGCACGCCTGCTCTACGTCGGCAAGGCCAAGAACCTCAAGAATCGCCTGTCGAGTTACTTTCGTAAATCCGGTCTGGCGCCCAAGACCGCTGCGCTGGTCGCGCGTATCGCCCAGGTCGAAACGACGATTACCGCCAATGAAACCGAAGCCTTGTTGCTCGAGCAGACGCTGATCAAGGAATGGCGCCCGCCTTACAACATTCTGCTGCGCGACGATAAATCCTATCCTTACGTCTTCCTCTCTGATGGCCCGTTTCCACGTTTGAGCATCCATCGCGGGGCGAAGAAGGCCAAGGGCAAATATTTCGGTCCTTATCCGAGTGCCGGTGCCATTCGCGAAAGCCTGAGCCTGCTGCAAAAGACCTTTTTTGTTCGTCAGTGCGAAGACAGCTATTACAAGAACCGCACACGGCCTTGCCTGCAATACCAGATCAAACGCTGCAAGGCGCCTTGTGTCGGCCTTGTGGAACCCGAGGTCTATGCCGAGGACGTTCGACACTCAGTGATGTTCCTTGAAGGCCGCAGCAATGCGCTGACCGACGAATTGTCGGCCGGTATGGAAGAGGCGGCGATCAATCTCGAATTCGAGCGTGCGGCGGAGCTGCGGGACCAGATCTCATTGCTGCGCCGGGTCCAGGATCAGCAAAGCATGGAAGGCGGGACGGGTGATGTCGATGTGATCGCCGCATTTATCAACCCGGGCGGCGCGTGTGTGCACTTGATCAGCGTGCGCGGCGGCCGGGTACTGGGGAGCAAGAACTTCTTTCCGCAGGTGGGCATTGAAGAGGACGTTTCCGAAGTCATGGCGGCGTTTCTCGGCCAGTACTTCATCAGCAGCCCTGAACGCGACTTGCCGAGTGAACTGATCGTCAACGTGGTTCACGAAGACTTCCCGACCCTGATCGCCGCCATCGAAGAGCTGCGCGGTCGCGAACTGACCATCAGCCATCGGGTCCGCGGTACACGAGCCCGCTGGCAGCAATTGGCAGTCACCAATGCCGAGCAGGCGCTGGGTGCACGGTTGGCCAATCGTCAACACGTTGCGGCTCGTTTCGACGCCTTGGCGGAAGTCCTGAATCTGGACGAGCCGCCACAGCGCCTCGAGTGCTACGACATCAGCCACTCCAGCGGCGAAGCGACGGTGGCCTCCTGCGTCGTGTTTGGCCCCGAAGGCCCGATCAAGTCTGACTACCGTCGTTACAACATTGAGGGCGTCACCCCGGGTGATGACTACGCAGCAATGCACCAGGCGCTGACCCGACGTTTCAGCAAGCTGAAGGACGGGGAGGGCAAGCTACCGGACATTCTGCTGGTGGACGGCGGCAAGGGGCAGTTGTCCATGGCCCGCGACGTGCTCAATGAGCTGGCGGTGCCCGACCTGATTCTGCTGGGCGTGGCCAAGGGCGCGACACGCAAGGCCGGTTTCGAAACCTTGTACCTGAACGATGCCGCCCATGAATTTACCTTGCGCGGTGATTCCCCCGCGTTGCATTTGATTCAGCAGATACGCGACGAAGCTCACCGTTTCGCGATCACCGGCCACCGCGCACGCCGTGGCAAAACTCGCCGCACCTCTACACTTGAGGGCGTCGCCGGAGTCGGACCGACACGTCGCCGCGATTTGTTGAAACATTTTGGTGGATTGCAGGAGCTGTCTCGTGCCAGCATCGAAGAGATCGCCAAAGCACCCGGGATCAGTAAAAAGCTCGCAGAGTTGATTTATGCAAATCTGCACAGCGAGTAGAATGCCACCTCACCTCGTAGCCAGTTGTGCCGATGAATATCCCTAATCTGATTACCGTTCTACGTGTCCTGCTCATCCCGATCTTCATTTTACTGTTCTACCTGCCCTACCAATGGAGCTACCTGGCTTCCGCCTCGGTCTTCGCATTTGCCGCTGCCACAGACTGGCTGGACGGGTATCTTGCCCGCCGTCTGGAGCAAAGCACGCCGTTCGGGGCATTTCTCGATCCGGTGGCTGACAAGCTGATGGTCGCCGTTGCGCTGGTATTGCTGGTGCAAGAACACGGCAACCTGTGGCTCACGCTGCCGGCCGCCGTGATCATCGGCCGCGAGATTGTCGTTTCCGCACTCCGGGAGTGGATGGCCGAACTCGGCGCTCGTGCGCACGTCGCCGTGTCCAACCTGGGCAAATGGAAAACCGCCGCGCAAATGCTGGCGCTGGTGATTCTGCTGGCCAATCCGTCGGACTTCAGCTTCTGGGTCCTGGTCGGTTACGCCTTGCTGATGATATCCGCTGGCCTGACTTTGTGGTCCATGGTCCAGTACTTGCGGGCTGCCTGGCCTCATCTGAAGACCGACGTAGAAAAGAAATAAAACTTTTTTGAATCAAAGGGTTGACGGGGCTTCTGGAATCTATAGAATGCGCCACACCAAGACGCGGGAATAGCTCAGTTGGTAGAGCACGACCTTGCCAAGGTCGGGGTCGCGAGTTCGAGTCTCGTTTCCCGCTCCAAGTTTGTACACATTTGTTGTTGCGCTACATGACATCAAATGTTTGAGGCCGAGTAGCAAAATGGTTATGCAGTGGATTGCAAATCCACCTACGCCGGTTCGATTCCGACCTCGGCCTCCACTAATAAACAAGCTCCGTAGATCTATGATTTACGGAGCTTTTTTATTTGCACCATCCTGCAAGATTTAGTCTTGAAAAGGATAGTTGCGAACTTGCTTCACCGGGACGGGATGTATATATTTCCCCCTCTGCTGCACAGGCGTCAAAACTGCCAGTTTTCGGTTGGCTGTTTTAAGACGACTTGACCGCGCTACCGCCCGAATGGCGAAACTGGTAGACGCATGGGACTTAAAATCCCCCGCTCGTAAGGGCGTGCCGGTTCGATTCCGGCTTCGGGCACCATCTTGCATTCCACAGAGCGCCTTTGAGTTCTTTGGAAGCCTTGAAAAACCTGCCTTCTGGCGGGTTTTTTCGTTTTAGCATTCCGTCGGAATCTTGCCCATTCTTCTGGAATCCAGTCATTTAGAGGGTAAAGTTAGGGGTAGTCTTTGGTTCGATTAAGGATAGTACCCTTATGTCGCGCACAACTGCTCCGCTTACCGACGCTGCTTGCCGTTTAGCCAAGCCAACAGACCGTCCCTACAAGCTTTTCGACGGCGACGGTCTCTATCTCCTAATCCAACCCAATGGCCGTAATGGCTGGCGTCTCAGGTACGTAAAGCCTGACGGCCGGGAGGGGTTGACCTCCCTCGGCAGCTATCCTGTGATTGGCCTTTCCGATGCGCGCCAGAAGCGTTTAGAGGCGAAGCGGATGCTCGCAGACGGCATTGATCCCGTTGAGAACAAGCGTAAAGCCAAAACGGAAAATGCTGTCAACGGCCGTACCTTTGAAAGCGTTGCGTTGGACTGGCACAAGAACATGTCGGCCAGATGGACACCCGACCATTCCAAGAATGTGTTGAACCGTCTGAATAACTATGTTTTCCCGTTTATCGGTGCTCGCGCGATTGCTGATCTCGATACTTATGATCTGATGCAACCTTTGGAAACGATCAGGAAACGAGGAACGATTGACGTCGCCTTAAGGGTACAAAGATACCTGCAAAGTATTATGCGTGAGGCAAAACGCCTTCGTCTTATTCCGATAAACCCTGCGTACGATCTTCAGGGCTTGATCAAAGCGCCGCGAGTCTCCCATCGGCCTGCATTGCCCCTGTCACGCCTGCCTGAATTGCTGGCACGAATCCATGCCTACAAGGGCCGAGAGCTGACCCGGCTAACGCTCATGCTGTCGCTGCAAGTGTTTGTTCGCTCGAGTGAATTACGTTTCGCTCGCTGGTGTGAGTTCGATCTCAAGCGTGGCGTATGGGAGATCCCGGATACTCGGCCGGAGCTAGAGGACGTACGCCATTCAACGCGAGGGACGAAAATGGCGGGCGATGTTCATCTTGTGCCTTTATCGCCGCAAGTTGTGGCCGTGCTTGAACAGATCCGCACCCTCACTGGCACATTCGATCTGGTATTTGCCGGTGATGCTAGGGCCTGGAAGCCGATGTCAGAAAACACCGTGAACAAAGCGTTGCGCACCATGGGGTACGACACGAAGACAGATATTTGTGGTCACGGATTCCGTTCAATGGCCTGTAGCGCACTGGTCGAGTCAGGTCTGTGGTCTGAAACGGCCATCGAAAGGCAAATGAGTCATAGAGAGCGCAACAGCGTTAGAGCCGCCTACATTCACAAGGCAGAGTTCATTGAAGAGCGTCGGTTGATCATGAACTGGTGGAGCCGGTACCTTACGGCGAATCTTCGGGAGCATGTCACGCCTCATGAGTTTGCGAATCTGGCCGGCGAGAATGTCACTCGATTGGCGACAAAAAGATCGTTCGCCAATTGATGCCCTTACTTCGGATAATTTCGACGTGACCAAGCGGATCGTGTGTAGTGCCCTGGGCTCAAACTGAGGCGTTTGTCGGCGCTGATTGAAAACTGACCCACCGGGGATGCGGCGGAAATCTTGGACTACCTGGAGGTAGTTCATGTATTCATACGAAGACCGTATCCGAGCGGTCAAGCTCTACATCAAACTGGGCAAGCGAATCGGGGCAACTATTCGTCAGTTGGGCTTCCCGACGAAGAACTCTTTGAAGAGCTGGCACGCAGAGTATGAGCGATGCCTCGACCTGCCGTGTGGCTACGAGAACTCGAAGTCGAAGTACTCACTGGCCCAAAGGGAAAAGGCTGTCGGGCACTATCTCGAATACGGTCGCAACATCGCCGCTACCATCAAGGCGTTGGGCTACCCCGCGCGGGATTCGTTGTGTGCCTGGATTTACGAAATGCACCCCGAGTTGCATACGCGTACTGTCGGTCGATCAGACGGGTTAGCCCGGCCGCCAGCGGTGAAGCAGGCAGCGGTCATCGCGCTGTGCACGCGAAAAGAAAGTGCGAAAGCCCTGGCTCAAAAGCTGGGCGTGTGCAGGCCGACCTTGTACAACTGGAAAAACCAGCTACTCGGCCCAGAGGTATCCCCATCCATGAAGTGTCGGCTTGAACCCTCATCGTCACCGGAACGAGAGGAGTTGCAGCGGCAACTCGAATCTCTCCAGCTCGATGTTGGCCGTTTGCAGCTTGAACATGACCTGTTGATGAGGGCGAATGAACTCATAAAAAAGAGACGGGCATCAACCGGCAAATCCTGACCAATCGGGAGAAGACATTGCTGGCTGATGCCCTAAGGCAGAGGTACTCCTTGCTAGAGCTGCTTGACGCGTTGGGCTTGGCCCGAAGCTCCTATTTCTATCATCGAGCCCGAATGCAGGTCGCGGAAAAGTACACCGAAGTGCGTCGTGCCATGGCGGACATATTCGAGCGCAATCATCGTTGCTATGGCTACCATCGGATGCGAGCTTCGTTGAGCAGGCAGCGTGTGCGCCTTTCAGAGAAGGTGGTGCAGCGCTTGATGAAGCAGGAGTGCCTAGTCGTCGCCAAGCCGAAACGGCGTCGATACGGTTCCTACCTCGGGGAGATCAGTCCGGCGCCGGAAAACCTCCTCAACCGCAACTTCACGGCCCTAGCTCCGAATGAGAAATGGCTGACCGACATCTCGGAGTTCCAGATCCCGGCCGGAAAGGTGTACCTGTCCCCCATGATCGACTGCTTCGATGGAAAGGTAATCAGTTGGTCGATCGGCACGCGTCCCGACGCCGAGCTTGTGAACACGATGCTGGATGCCGCTGTCGAAACGGTGGCCAGCAACGATAAACGGCCTGTTGTTCACTCCGATCGTGGCGCTCACTACCGCTGGCCCGGCTGGTTATCGCGCATCGCTGATGCGAAGCTGATTCGTTCGATGTCGCGCAAAGGCTGCTCACCTGACAACGCGGCTTGTGAAGGTTTCTTCGGCCGACTGAAAACGGAACTGTTCTATCCTCGCAACTGGCAGTCAACGAGCATCGAGCAGTTCATTCAGGCCTTGGATTCATACATTCGCTGGTACAACGAAAAACGCATAAAGATTTCCCTCGGCGCGCTCAGTCCCATTGAGTATCGTGAAAGCCTGGGCTTCGCGGCATAACCAGTCCAAGTTTTTGTCCGCATCCCCAGATCGCCTGATGCCCTGGATTTGGACGCCAAGCCATTGATGAGCATTTCTTAGTAGTGGCGCGAACCGATTCATCGGCGACAGCCTGGCTGATCAGTAGAATCAAATGGCTCGCCCACCCCATTTGGCAAGACTGCTAAAAAAATAATAAGGCTCCCTAATAGCCTGCACACTGGCGCACTGAAAAACTATCGCTAAATTTGCCGGAGATTCACATGCAACTCAGCCGCGCCAATCTGGCCGACTTCATCTACTTTCTGGCCATCGCCCGTCATAAGAGTTTCAACCGCGCAGGCCTGGAGGTGGGCATCAGTTCCTCGGCACTGAGCCATGCCATCAAAGGTCTGGAAAGTCGGCTTGGTGTCCGCCTGCTCAATCGCACCACCCGCAGCGTGACGCTGACCGCCGCTGGCGAGGAATTGCATGCGCTCATAAGTAAGCCCATCGATGAGATCGGCCAGGCTATGGAAGCGCTCAATCGGTTTCGCGACGAGCCGGCAGGGCGCATTAGGCTGAATATTTTGAGTGATGCGGCGGATTTGCTGTTAGGCCCGGTGCTTCCTGTTTTCAACGAGCGCTACCCGGAGATCGAGATCGACCTGACGGTTACTAACCGCATGATCGATGTCATTGCCGGAGGGCATGATGCAGGCATCCGCTACGGCGGTACGGTACCGGAAGATATGATCGCCCAGCGTCTTTCGCCGGACATTCGCTGGGTGGTTGCGGGCTCGCCTGATTACCTCGCTCGTTTTGGTGTGCCGCGCCACCCTAAGGACTTGCTACGCCATCGTTGCCTGCGCATTCGCCTGGGCAATGATCGCATGTACGACTGGGATTTTGAGAAAGGTGCGGAGCACCTGGCGATCGCCGTGCCTGGTGCAATCACCATCGATGAAACCCGTGTCGGATTGTCACTTCTGCGGCATGGAGCCGGCCTGATGTATGCGCCAGAACCTGTCATTTCACCGCTAGTGGAAAGCGGTGAGGTACAACGCGTACTGGACGACTGGGCCAGTCTCGCTCCTGGCTTTCACATGTATTACTCAAGCCATCGACAACTGCCGATGGGCTTGCGGTTGCTGATTGATCTGATTCGCGAACTGCAACCACTAGGCGAGTAGATGATGATCAGGGCTTTCGCGTCGATGCGAAATCAATGACGAAGCGGTAACGCACATCCTTGTTCATCACACGTTCGTAGGCTTGATCGAGCTGCTCTGGCTTAATGCGCTCAATGTCTGCAGTGATATTTCGCGCCGCGCAGTAGTCGACCACTTTTTGGGTTTCGGCGATTCCGCCAATCAACGATCCGGCAAAGGTCTTGCGCCCAACAGCTATGAGCATGCCGTTCAGACTACTTAGATCGTCGAGTACACCCACGTTCACGAAGGTTGCATCAAGCTTGAGCAGGTCCACAAACTGCTGCATTGGGTAAGCTTGCGGGACGGTAGATATGATCAGGTCAAAGTGATTCGCCAATCGTTCGAATGCTACCTTGTCGCTCCAAAGAAAGGCGTCGTGAGCCCCCATCTGTTTCGCGTCGGCCAGTTTACCCGGCGAGGTGGTAAAGACTGTGACCTCGGCCTGACGTGCCACACCGAGTTTGACGGCTAAGTGCCCTAAGCCTCCTAAACCGATGACCGCCACCCGCTGCCCTGGCTTGAGATTCCAGTGCTGCATTGGCGAAAAAGTGGTGACGCCTGCGCATAGCAGCGGTGTCATGGCCGCCAGGTCCGCCCCCGGTGGCATGCGGATCACAAAGTGTTCGGCCACCACGATGCGCTCGGAATAGCCACCATATGTCATTCCACCGGAAACTTTGTCTGGCGAGCTGTATATAAACGTCGTGCCCTTCAGGCAGTTCTGCTCACGGTCGGCCAGACAATTTTCACAGTCGCCGCAAGAGTCCACCATGCAACCGACACCCGCGTAATCTCCGACCTTGAATTTTTTGACCTCAGAGCCGACGGCCGCAACCTTGCCGACAATTTCATGACCTGGCACGCAAGGGTAGGGCGTTTCAGACCATTCACTGCGGGCGATGTGGATGTCTGAGTGGCAAACACCGGCATACTCGATATCGATCAATACATCCCTGGGGCCGACAGCGCGACGCTGAATCTGCATTGGGGCGAAACCGGCTTTCACCCCTTTCGTGCCGTAAGCACGAACGGTGAAAGGTCCTTTAAGCGGTGCCGGTTCAGCGGCCTCTGCGATTGAGGCCCCGGCAGCTCCAAGAAGTGGCGCAGCCGCCAGACTGGCGCCTGCGATAATTACCTTTCGACGGCTCATGGCAGTGGCGTCTGCACCCGATGTCTTCTCGCTCATAAACGTCATGCTCCTTAAGATTTCTTACGGCCAGCAAATACTTCGTTGACCACCGGAACCGCTGTAAACACGTTGGGCCATCCGGCATAGAACGCCAGTTGAGTCAGCATTTCCGAGGCTTCGCGCTGAGTCAGTCCGTTGTCCATAGCGCGGTTTAGGTGAGCGCCGAGTTGGGCCACCTGACCCGTAGCAATCAACGCACTCACCGTAATCAAACTGCGGTCGCGGGGGGCAAGGCCGGGGCGTAGCCACAGGTCGTGGAACAATGCGGTGCTGGTGTAATGCACCAAACCTGGTGATACGGGGCCGACCGTCCTGTCGACGAAAGCGGTGCGCACCTTTTCCGAGGCCTCATCAACGGGCGACAACTTTGGCGATACCGCAGGCAGCTGGTCTGCTGTGATGCCGCGCTGGGCAAATACGTCCTTGGCGCTAAGGATGCTGGCCGTCGCGTTGCCCCAGCCCGTATAGAAAGCGAGGTGGTTGATGACCTCAGAGATTTCTGCTGGCTTGACACCATTGTCCAGCGCGAGGTTGAAGTGATAGGCGATCTCGACCGTTTGCTGTTTGGAAATCAGCACTGCCAGGGTGACAAGGCTACGGTCACGCGACGACAAACCCGGACGTTTCCAGACTTCCCCGAGAAGAGTCGATTCTGTGTTGTGCGCCAAAACTGGGGACACTGCTCGCATGTCGTCTAGGCTCGGGGCCGCCGGGAGCCTTGACGCCATCGCAGTTTTATCTGTAGCGGTACATGCCGCGAGTAACAACGACAGCGAGGCTAAGCCTGCTTTCATGAGGTTCATCGCGAAGCCTCGTACTGCCCATCACTCACAGGTTCCATCCACTCGACGTTTTTGCCGTCTTGCGACTCCTGGATGGCGATGTGAGTCATGCCCGTCGTGGCAGTGGCGCCGTGCCAATGTTTGACACCCGGTGGTGTCCAAATCACATCGCCTGGCCTAATGACTGTCTTTGCTCCTCCCGCCTGCTGGATCCATCCGGTGCCGGCAGTCACCACGAGTGTCTGCCCCAGTGGGTGGGTATGCCACACCGAACGAGCACCAGGCTGGAAGGTGACTGCGCCTGCCGATACTTTGGATGGCGCGCGTACCGAAAACAACGGGTCAATTCTGGCGTTGCCGACAAAGTTGCCGGGCGCCCCCATGATCGAGGCCTGTTCGCCATTTCTGACGATATTCATAGTTTTATCGGCGGGAATGTCAGCAGCGTATGCCGAGAGAGATGACATCAATAATGTAGCCAGCGTGGACGCAGCAACGACTGTTCTCATGGGGAAGCTCCTGCTCAATGGGCCGGGAGCTGACACGCTAGTTCATGAGTCAGGTAGCGACTACCGGGCAAAACTCTTATGAAGCGATGAGTAGCGCTCATCAGTCATGAAGTTTTGCTGTTGCCGCCGCCAAAGCCCGTGTCCCACGGGCACTTGCTCAATTACTGAGCGAGGCTCATTAAAGCATCCTGCTTTTGCCCGGTATTCATCGTAGGCGGTGTTGATTAGCGTGTGTAAACCTAATCAACACTGGGCATCGCACAGATGACGTTGCGCAGCCCGGAGCGAGGCATAAAGATGATCCCCCGACTGCTGACACCGATGATCAGCGATCGCTCCCGTGCTGCGACGGTCCGCAGTTTGCCCAGAGATAGCGCTCAGTGAGCGAACTAGATTTGGCTTTTCGGCAGCACGGCGTCGCTGATACCGGCAGCTTGGCGAATGCAGATCATCACGGCCTGCGCGTCTTGCTGATCCTCAGCGCCTTGCTGGCCTTCGCTTCGATCTCAACGGATCTCTTTCTGCCAGCGATGCCGATCATGGCCGCGTCTCTGCATGCGGACAGCGGCACGATGGAACTGACGGTTAGCGGCTATCTCGCTGGCTTCAGTGTCGGTCAACTGTTTTGGGGGCCGTTCAGCGACCGCTTCGGGCGGCGACTTCCAGTGGCGATGGGGCTGGTGCTGTTCATCATTGGTTCGACGGGCTGCGCGTTTGCCAACAGTGGCACGGCAATGATTGCTTGGCGCGTGGTACAGGCGCTGGGCGCTTGTGCCAATGTCGTGCTCGCGCGGGCCATGGTGCGTGATCTTTACCAGGGACGGCAAGCTGCCCAAAAAATGTCGATGCTGATGACCATCATGGCCATCGCGCCGTTGGCCGGGCCGACAGTTGGAGGGCAGATTCTGCACCTGTTTTCCTGGCAAGCAATTTTCTGGACGTTGGTGCTGGTGGGCTTTGCGACCTTGGCCAGTCTGATGCTCTTACCCGAGACCTTGCCGTCAGAGCGTCGCAGTCCCACTTCGCCAAGAGCAATTATGACCCGGTATGGCTCCCTATTTCGGCAACGGAAATTTCTGGGCTACATCGCAACAGGTGGGTTCTTTTACGCCGGAACCTTTGCCTACATTGCCGGTTCGCCCTTTGCCTACATCGACTATTACCACGTAAGCCCACAGTGGTACGGCGTGCTTTTTGCTGCCGGTATTGTCGGGCTCATGCTGATGAACCAGGCCAACGCCAGACTGCTAAACCGCTTTCGCAGCGACACCTTGATGGCGGTCGGTGCGCTGATCGCCGGGGTCGCCGGCATGATTCTCGGCATTAGCACTTGGGTCGATTGGGGAGGGCTGTCGCTGCTGGTTTGCGGATGCTTTTTGTTCGTTTCTGCCACCGGGCTTGTGCTGGCCAATTCGATCACTGGCGCGCTGAATTGCCTGCCGGAATTCGCTGGGTCCGCTTCGGCGCTCGCCGGGGCGTTGCAATATGGCTCGGGTATTTTCGGATCAGCATTAGTGGCGATTTTCGCTGACGGAACACCCTGGCCAATGGGGCTAGTGGTGGCTATCTGCGGCGCGGGTTGTTTAGCCAGTGCGATCTGCGTGCTGCGGACACCCCAATAGATTTTTATCAACTTTAATACTGAGGAATATATCGATGAGCTTTTCATTCGAGAACAAAGTCGCGTTGATCACGGGTGCCGGCTCTGGCATTGGTTTGGCTACTGCAAAAGCCTTCGCGCAAGCCGGGGCATCTGTTGCCCTGGTCGACATGAACGAAGAAGCTGCGCGGGTCGCAGCAGAGGCTTTGGTTGCCGCGGGCCATCAGGCGATTGGCATTCGTTGTGATGTCGCCGATGAGGACCAGGTGCAAGCCATGGTGAGCAAGACCGTCGCTGCCTTCGGTCGTCTGGACGCAGCATTCAACAATGCCGGTATCCAGAATGTACTGGCAGAAGTAGCTGACTCGACGATGGAGGATTACGACAGGGTCATGTCGGTCAATCTTCGTGGCGTGTGGAGCTGCATGAAGTTTCAATTGCAGCACATGCGTCGCCAAGGCAGCGGGACAATCGTCAACTGCTCATCTTTGGGCGGTCTCGTTGGCGGTGCCGAGCGTGCCAGCTATCACGCGGCAAAACATGGGGTGATCGGGCTGACCAAAAGCGCGGCACTTGAATATGCGACGCGCAATATTCGTATCAATGCGGTGTGCCCCGGACTGATCTGGACCCCGATGGTTGATCAGATGGTCGCTGCCGGCCAGGGCGACGCAATGCAGGCCATGGTGAAGAGCGTACCAATGGGCCGTCATGGACTCCCTGAAGAAATCGCTGACGCGGTGCTTTGGCTAAGCAGTAATACCTCCAGCTACGTGACAGGTCAGTCCATTTCTGTGGATGGTGGATTCATCATGCGTTAAGCAAACGCTGACAGCGGACGTGTTAGAGAAAACAGCCTCCTTCGTCCAGCCGGTGCATAAACCTCATCTTGTTCGGGCTCGGCTCTGCCGCAGTCGACGGCAAGGTCGCATCTGAATTTCAGAAAAGGAATGGAAATCTCATGCCCCAATTGAACGCTTCCGCGACCGGCAAAGCATTGCTGATAGCATTGGGCGTGATCATCCTGTTAACGGGGTTGTTCATGCTCGCGGGTGGTGCTTACCTGATTACTCTCGCAGGGTCTTGGTATTTTGCACTCGCGGGCCTTGGGCTGACGATTGCGGGCCTTCTGCTTGTGCGCCTACGTTTGTTGGGTGCGATCCTTTACCTCGCGGTGTTTTTTGCCTCCATCGCCTGGTCTCTGTGGGATGTAGGGCTGGACTTCTGGCCGCTGTTTTCTCGTCTGTTTGCTTTGGGTGTTCTTGCTTTACTGGTGCTGGTGATGATGCCAAAACTGAGCAGCAGCGAGCGTCCTGTTTCGGCCAACACTGCCTACACGGGAGCTGTGGTTGTTGCTATCGGTTTGGCGGCAACGTTCTATACCGCGTTGCAGCCGCAGCCGATCCAGGCGGCGGACAGTGCACTGGCTCATGTACCCGGAAAGGCTGTGGGAACAGTAGAGCCAGCGACAGATTGGCGCTACTTCGGTCGTACACCCTCCGGGACACGGCATGCGCTGCTGGACAAGATTACACCGCAAAACGTGGCAGGGTTGAAAGTCGCCTGGACTTACCGGACAGGAGAAATCCCCAAGGGGAGCCAAGGGCACGTGGTAACGCCGCTGCACGTTAACGGCGTGCTATACGGCTGCACCCAGTCCAGCCAGCTGTTCGCTTTGGACGCAGACACTGGAAAGGAAATTTGGCATCACGACCCGAAAGTGCAGGCGAACAATGTGTATCCCAGATGCCGTGGTGTGGGCTATTACGATGCGACATCCGAGGCCTCCGCTGCATCAACTACACCCGCTACACCAACTACTGATGCCGATGCGAATCCAGCGGCCTGCGCGCGTCGGATTATCGCCACCACCGTTGATGCCCGACTTGTCGCTGTAGATGCGCAAACCGGTAAAGCCTGCACTGATTTCGGCGAGGGTGGCAGCGTGAGTCTGCGCATTGGAATGGGCAGTAACGACCAGGATCTTTACTTTCCGACGGCGGCACCTACCGTGGTACGTGATCTGGTGGTGGTCGGCGGGCTTGTCTGGGACAACCAGAAAACCGGCGAACCGTCTGGGGTAGTTCGCGCTTTCAATGCGCGTACAGGTGCACTGGTCTGGGCCTGGGACCTCGGGAACCCGGCCATCACGCGCGAGCCGCCTGAGGGGCAGAGCTATACCGCTGGTACACCGAATGTCTGGTCGACACCTGCTTTTGACGATGCGCTCGGTTTGATTTATTTACCCACGGGTAACGCGACGCCGGACTTTTGGGGGGGGCACCGTACCGAGGCGGATGATCGTTACTCATCTTCCATCGTTGCTTTGGATATCGGAACCGGGCGCGAGCGGTGGCGCTTTCAGACGGTGCACCACGACCTCTGGGATTACGATGTACCTTCGCAACCAGCACTATACGACGTACCTGATGGCCACGGCGGAACGTCTCCCGCGTTGATCCAAACCACTAAGCGCGGGCAGATCTTCATGCTCGATCGGCGCGATGGCAAGCCTATCGCCCAGGTGCAAGAGCAACCGGTCCCACAGGGCGGTGTTCCTGATGACCGGACCTCGCCGACGCAGCCCTACTCGGTTGGCATGCCCTCCATCGGCACAGAACCGCTCAGTGAAAAACGCATGTGGGGGTTGACGCCGCTTGACCAACTGATCTGCCGGATCGATTTCCGCAGGGCGCGCTATGAAGGTGAGTTCACTCCGCCAAGCGAGCACCTGACGATTCAGTACCCAAGCTGGTTGGGTGGCATGAACTGGGGTTCCGTCTCCATCGCCGAGAACCTGGGCTACATGATCGTCAACGACACCCGCGTTGCGATATGGAACCGAATGATCCCGCGCGCGGCTTACGATGAGAAAAGCCTCACCGGTGGCGGGCATGAAGGCAATGCTCCACAGGTAGGTACGCCGTGGGGCATTGAGCAGGGACGCTTCCTGTCGCCGCTGGGCATCCCTTGTCAGGAGCCTCCCTACGGAACGATCAGTGCTATTGATCTGGCAACCCGCAAGGTCGCCTGGTCTATTCCACTTGGCACGACCGAGCAAACTGGCCCGCTGGGTATTACCACCCACCTGCCTATTCCCATCGGCATGCCTACTCGCGGCGGCCCGGTGACGACGTCCAGTGGACTGGTGTTTATGGCCGGTACACAGGACTTCTATATCCGGGCACTTGATGTGCGCACCGGCAAAGAACTGTGGAAAGGACGTTTGCCGGTTGGGGCTGAGGCGACGCCGATGACCTATGTATCGCCGCGAACCGGCAGGCAGTTTCTGGTCATCAGTGCTGGCGGTAATTCTGCGACCACGCAAAAAGGTGATTACGTGATGGCGTATGCGCTGCCTGAGTAAGCGGCAAGAACCTGGCCAAGGCATGCCCTTGGCCCTTTATTTTTACTGAGGAGCATTATGGAACTCAAACGTGCAGGCTCTCAACCCTCCATCAAAGGCCCAGAAGAGTGGTTCACCGGAGCCGTTCGCATCGATCCGCTAAATTTCCCGCCTGAGCCGGCCAGGGTGTCGGTGGCAAGTGTGACCTTCGAAGCCGGCGCTCGTACCGCGTGGCATACCCATCCGCTCGGCCAGACCTTGATCGTCACCGCAGGGTGCGGTTGGACTCAATGCGAAGGTGAGCCCATCGTAGAAATACGTGCTGGCGATGTTATCTGGTGCCCACCAGGCCACAAACATTGGCACGGTGCATCGATGACAACGTCGATGACCCACATCGCTGTGCAAGAAGCTCTCAACGGCAAGAATGTTGAATGGCTGGAAAAAGTTACTGACGAGCAATATGAGGTTGGGCCAACCGAAACCGCCTCCCGCACGAACTGTCACTGATTGAGCATTGCTGCAGTAACCACAAAGGACACGATATCCATGACCAACCCGACCTATGATTTCAGTAACAAAGTAGCGCTCGTAACAGGCGCCAGCCAAGGCCTTGGCTTTGCAACCGCAAAGGCTTTTGCCGAAAGCGGCGCCTCAGTCGTTTTGTCGGACGTTAACGAGGCGTCCCTCGACATTGCTACCAAACAGCTACAGGGCGCGGGGTACAAAGCTATATCAATCGTGTGCGACGTCACGATTGAGGCCCAGGCCAAAGCGCTTGTTGAGCGCACGGTGGCAGAATTTGGTCGACTCGACATGGCCTTCAACAATGCGGGTGTCAGTGGCCCAACGGGCCCTATTACTGAAGAAACCGAAGGCCAGTTCGACAACGTGAATGACGTCAATCTTAAAGGCGTCTGGACGTGCATGAAGCACGAATTGATTCAGATGGAAAAGCAGGGTGAGGGCGCGATAGTTAACTGCTCGTCGTTGGGCGGTATCGTTGGCTTGCCAGGGCGCGCTGCCTACCACGGTACAAAGCATGGGGTGTTGGGGCTTACGAAGTGTGCCGCTCTTGACTACGCAACAAAGAACATTCGCGTCAACGCGGTCTGCCCCGGCACATTCGACACCCCGATGATTGCTGATATCAACCCTGACTCGATGCGGGAATTTATGCGAATGCAGCCAAACGGCCGGATGGGGCGCCCAGAGGAGCTGGCTGCGGCAGTTCTATGGCTCTGTAGCGCGGGTGCCAGTTTTGTTCTTGGCGCGGCGCTCTCAGTTGATGGCGGGTTTACTACACAATGATTTAGATCGTAGCGATCTATTCACTATCTGTGTCCGGGTTGCCTTAAGCGGCGGTCAACGAAGTCGGTGCGATGCAGGAAATCGGGTACGCCTGATCCTACGGCGCCGACGATTTGCTTCAAGTCTCCGGCCCGCTTAAGCGGCAACAACTCAGCAACCTCACTGGCGCGCATTGTGGGTCGGCGCATGTGGACATCATTCGATAGGCAATATGGGGCGTGCGATGTTGAGTCGTGGCGACTGAATCAAGCTCATGATTGCAGCCGCACGCTTGCCGGTGCGTAGCGAGCCAGCAAATGAGTAATTCTAGCGCCGAAGTGCCTATGGCTGAATCTGGATATTGGTCGAGCACTAGCAGCGGCGGCGACCTCCCTTCGGAGATGCGATCTAATATCCAAATCTCTTCTGGAAGTCTGAAATGAGCGCCTCTCTAAATTACACGTCGAACGCATCGTGATTTTTTGACGTACTGCTCGGATTCTGCCTGGCACCAGAACGCACTGGCTGTCTGCGGCTCGGTAGGGGACTACTATTCGCTTCTAGTATGAGCGGTCCCTTGAAACAGTGGTTAGGTCATCAGATCCACGCTCCTACAAATATTTCCTCTGGTTAAATATTGTGGACTGATTGATCCTAAATCATTACGATAGTCCTAAATCCTAGGATGAGTAGCATGGCAAGACCGCGCGAATTTGATGAAAGGGAGGCGTTAATCCAAGCCATGCACGTGTTTTGGAGCAAAGGCTATGAATCTACTTCGCTTCCCGATTTGTTGAAGGCTACTGGGCTAAGCAGGAGTAGTCTTTATGACACGTTTGGTAGCAAGCGAGAGTTGTTTCTAGCCGCTTTTGAGATTTATCGCCAAGAGCGCATGCGTGTGTTGCATGGATATCTCAATAGTGAGTCGACTGCTTATACTTCGATACAAGGTTTTTTTCTGATGGTGCTTGAACATGCGCGCATGCAGGAAAGGCCATTTGGATGCATGAGTTGTAATGAAGCTGTTGAATTTGGTCCTCATGACCCAGAAGTGCAGCAATTGGTTGAAAAGGATTTCTTGGGAATTGAAGATGCCTTTACTCTGGCAATTGAGGCCGGTAAGAAGGACGGATCAATTCCGTTGAATAAGAACGCTAGGAGACTTGCTAGGTTTCTTACGGTGACACTCCAAGGTTTGCAAATGATGTCTCGCTCTAGACTTGATATGGAGCGATTGGAGGATGCAACGTCGGTCATGCTGACCACATTGCAATAGTTGACCCGCCTTAGGGCGGGTTTTATTAAGTCTATTCTGGACTGATCGTTCTGTAACTGGAGGAATTGGTATTATGTCTGCAACCAATCTTGATCAACTGCTTGCTCCCGTTCGAGTGGGAGCTATGACATTGCAAAATCGGGCGGTTATGGCGCCGTTGACACGTAGTCGTGCGGGCGAAGGGGACTGTGCCACGGCTTTGATAGCTGAGTACTACCGTCAGCGCGCTACAGCCGGTCTCATCATCACAGAAGCCTCTCAGATTTCTGCACAGGGCAAAGGGTATCCTCGAACGCCTGGCATCTTTACCGAGAATCAAATCGCAGGTTGGAAGCTAGTCACTGATGCCGTTCATTCAGAAAACGGGCGTATTTTCTTGCAGATTTGGCATGTAGGTCGCCTGTCACACCGCGTCGTTCAGGTTGATGATCAGCTACCTGTCGCGCCCTCCGCGATTAAAGCGGAGGGTGATATCTTCACGGTTTCGGGCCTCAAAACTCTTGAAGCTCCTCGAGCGCTGCTTCTTGAGGAAATTCCAGGTGTCGTTGACGATTTCCGCCAAGCGGCAGAGAACGCCAAACTGGCAGGATTCGATGGCGTAGAAATCCACGCTGCTAATGGCTACTTGATTGACCAGTTCCTGCGAGATGGTAGTAATACGCGTACTGATGCTTATGGTGGTTCAGTAGAAAATCGAGCGCGCTTCCTCAAAGAGGTGGTTGAAGCCGTTATCCCTGTTTTTGGTGCCGACCGAGTAGGTGTGCGTCTCTCACCGATTTTCGATGGCTTTTCCATGAGTGATAGCAATCCAGTCGCGACGTTTGGCCACACGGCCAGCATGCTGGGGCAGTATGGACTTGCCTATCTGCATGTCATGCAACTGGGCCAGGGGGACTTTGATTTTCTCGAACTTAAACGCCTTTTCGGTGGTACTTACATTGCCAATGGAGGCTATGACGCGGATCGCGCTGCAGCAGCGATCGTAAGTGAAAAGGCGGACTTGGTATCGTTCGGAACGCTTTTCTTGGCCAACCCTGACTTACTTGAGAGGTTTTTGTTAAACGCACCGTTGAGTGAGGCCGACAAGGAGACGTTCTATCAAGGTGAGGAGCGCGGCTATACTGATTATCCGGTACTGCCTGGCGTTCACACTACGAGAGGGTAAAAGAAGTGTTGGCGCAGTGTCACTGCGCCATTTCCAAAGCAATTGGGGGGGCACTCGGAAAAACATTTAAATCTTTCCTTTCCCGTAGGGGGCGGTACTCAATGTGCTCTCGATCATGTGGGTATTAGCTCCCCCCCCCGATGAACTCGCAGCGATTTCAACGCCTGCAGTCGGGGGGGAGATGTTGTAATAGATGGTTTTAGTCGTGTGATGATTGAGTTGGAACGAATTAATGATATTTTCTAATGACCACTTAAGCGATTTCAGCCAAGGTCGAGATGGTACTTATATCCATTATTCATCAAAAATTTTACCACTCCCAGGCGTCACTACCCGCTGATTTTTCGTTGAGCAAATTACTCCAGATTTTCTCCAAAACACCGAAAAATATATCGAGTTCTTCGTCAGCGATCCCATTTACCGACCTGGCAAACAACGCTTTGAGAGCGGGTGTCATTTCATCACGGAGACTGCGACCTTTTTCTGTAAGGTGGATGCAGAATCTGCGACGATCTTTTGGGTCTCGGACTCGGGTAACTAGGCCGTTTTTTTCCATGTTGTCCATTGCAGGAACCGCTGTGTTTGGGTGAATACCTACGCGTTTGCTGAGCTCTTGCTGGCTCAAACCGTCATGTTCAGACAGTATACGAAGGTAATACCAATGCCCCATCGTTACCTCCCGACCAAGAAGAAGGTATTGACCTCGGGATTCGTACAATCGATGAGTGTCCTTCAAGCGCCAGGCAATGCTGCGACCCTTGTCATCATAAACTCGGGGGTCTACGGATATTTCTGCCTGTGGTTGCTCGTCGTGACTTGCGACAATGGAGCCTGTGTCAAGTTGGGGCGTCTCGACTTGCTCACTGGTTTGGCTATTGGGTTTCATTCAAATGCTTCTCAGATGGGTAGGTATGCGGATGCCGCCAATCACAATAGAACCATCTCGTACGATTGCTGTGCAAGTTTTTTCGCGATTGCAGAATTCGGTGGGATTGATGTTTCACTTTGCACTGAGGCTTGCGCCGGGCTGGGGGGCATACCTTTGCTCGACGGCGCAGTGCGGGAGATCGTCGAGTTTAATCGTTAGCAAGGTCTCAGTCCCGAACAGCTTTCGCACCAACCGCGGTCTCGGCACCTCCCTGGATTAGCTCGTGTTTTCCGCGGATATCCGGGCAAGCGCTGAACTATAGAATTCAGCATTATCTGGCACCGATGCATCGAGTACGACAGTGCGTCGCCGGTGAGCCTGGTGATGCTTTTTCAACGGTCATTTTCATCATGAAGCCTGAGCGCATCCCCAAAATTTTAGGTTGTCGAGTGCCGAATGGCAGTCCTCCAGGCAATTCAGCGCATTTGCTGAGTTCGGTGCCCCTCACTCATCCAGCCCCTGAAGAAACCCCCTTCAGCGAATGCGACTGACTTTCGACTGAGACCCCCTCCCGCTGTGGCAAAGAATAGCCTGTGAGCTATCCGAATTAGCCGCGCGACGTCTCTGCTGCTTTCATGAAAACCTGCCACCTTCTTCAAGCAAAGGAAGGCTCTCCGTTGAGACGTGGTCGTCCGAATTGCGTGTTCGTGGCGATATTTTATAGATGAGCGGCTCCCACGTTTTCCCCGAAACGGCCTCCAGCCAAGCGGGTCAGCAATCCGAACATTTTTCGCCAAAAGCGCCCTTGACAATTTTAGAACGTAATCGGATTATACGATCACGTACGAATATTGTGAGGTTTTGGGTCGAGAGGTGTTTTGGGCAAGTGTTTTCGTTCAGGTGAACTCTGGCTGTGTGGTGGGCGGTGGCGATGCCTTTAGTGGGCGGCAGGACAGCCGCAGTGGCACGACACACTGACTCGCTTAAGGCGTTACCAAACTGGTAGGAATTGAAAAATGAGTGATAACAAGAATAACAATGCACCAATCATGCAATTGTGGACTCGAGAAGGGTTTGCTGGTCCGCTTTCACTGGTTAGTCGTTCAACTTACGGTCCGGATTTCCTATCGGTTCAAGGCCCTCATGCGCCGCGCCGTTGTGTGATTGAGGGGCTGGTGCCACAAGATCAGTCTGATGCAGACGCGCTTCCTTCGGTCGTAGCGACTTCCAAGCTCGGTGTGCGCCTACTGACCTCGGCGCGAACCCAGCCCATGCCTTTTACTGTCAGAAACGTAGAGGCTGACGAGTTGCACTTCATACAGGCTGGCCAGGTTAAGTTTGATACTGACGCGGGTAGCCTGATCGCTGATGAAGGCGACTTTGTATGCATTCCGCGTTCGGTGGCTTATCGTTTCGGCCCCACAGGGGGGGCGATGCGCAGTCTCATCATGGAAACGCCAAGCGCGCTGAATCTGACCCCGCCAGGCCCAGTTGGAATGATCAATTTCTCTCGCGACGTAAAATTGGCAGCGATTGATCTAGACATAGTGTCAACCGGTCCGATGTCGTTACTGTTGAAGACGGCAGACGGTGAGATCACTCGATACATGTTGGCCCACGACCCACTATCCCTTGGTGGCCAAATGACTTCCAGTGTCCCTGTGTGGAAGTTGAATCTCAGTAATATCCAACTTCATGCCTATGAGCCCCATGGCGGTCCGCCCTCCATGTTCCTGTCATCCCGCGACGGCGAAGCGCTGGTTTTCAACCTGAGTGCACGCTCTGGCGGGCGTCCCCCGGTGCACGTTAATGCTGATTTTGACGAGTTGGTCTTCTACGTTCGTGGGCCAGGAGCATGGGGAGGGTGTGACGAGCCAGGCACCCTGACCTGGGTTCCCAAGGGTGTTCCGCATCACGGCCCCTCGGAAGCGGTGCCAGAGGGGTATCAAGCGTGGCTTCTTGAAACGCGAGCGACGATGCGATTCACCCCCGAGGCATTGGCAGCTTCCGAGTTGATGGAGACGGGGAATTACTTTCGCCACCCAAGCGTTTCCGGTTAATTGATAAAGCACCAAGCCCCTAACGTATTGCAAAATGCAGCTGTTAGGGGTTGTTTATCTGAAAATAAAAATAATGAAAGAGTATCTCCCGTGAACATTAAAATCTTCCTCGCTAGGCCCAGTCCACTGATCAGCATATGTTTGTTACCGCACATATCAGTTTTTTTTCGATCCTATCGGCTAAAGCTATAGCAAAAGTTTGGCGTGCAACGCCATTCAAGATGCATGGTGATAGGTTATGTTGGAGTCTATTCAGATTCTGAATGCATCTAAGGATGCATTGAAGGTCGGATTTAAATAAGACTTTACGTTTGCCTTTGCCGTTTTCGCAACAGAAGTTTCCTTGCTAATAACAATAGATACATGGAGACCGCACTCATGTCCTGCAAGCACTCTGTCATGCTCGCAATTTCTCATCATCCCCGTTTTAAGAATGGGCGGCAATTAGCGCACCTAGTAATGGCATGCACAGCTGCAATGGCATGGACTGGCGCTTCTGCGTTCGAGATTCCGACTGACAATCCTGACTGGAAGGTTCGATGGGATTCCAGTTTAAAATATAGTACTTCTATGCGTCTAAAGGATTCCGATTCCAAGTTGACGGGGCCCGCACAGGCCAACTTCGATGATGGCGACAGAAATTTTAGAAATAAGGGTTTAGTTTCCAATCGTTTGGATATTTTCACTGAGGCGGACGCTGTATACAAAGGGCGCTTTGGTGCGCGTGTCAGTGGTGCAGCCTGGTATGACGACGCTTACAATCGCTCCAACGATAACAACTCTCCCTCTACGTTGAATAGCACTTCCGCTCGGTCCGGCGAGTTCACGAGTGATACTCGTAATCTTATGGGGCGTAAGGCGGAGTTGCTTGATGCGTTTGTTTTCGGGGGGGCAGATTTTGATGATATGACGGGAACGTTTCGCCTAGGCAAGCACGCCCAGGTTTGGGGTGAAACGTTGTTCTTCGGTTCTAACGGTATTGCAGGGGGGATGGGTCCAATTGACTATGTTAAATTATTCAACGTGCCCGGCTCGCAATTTAAGGAGGTCGTGAGGCCGGTTAATCAAATCTCCGGTCAATTGCAGATTCGACCCGGTTTAACCGTGAGTGGTTATTACCAGTTGGAGTGGGAGGCGAATCGTATCCCCGCGTCAGGCTCCTTTAGTTCGTTTTCGGATATCTTCGGTGATGGTGCAGAGAGCCTGCTTTGGTCTTCAGGATCGCACTTCACAAATGGTGGCAAGATCAAACCAAGCGACATGGGGCAATTTGGTTTCCAGGTTCGAATTAGGCCTGAAAGCATAGATGCTGAGTTTGGTCTCTATGCGATTCGTTACCACCAAAAGGACGGGAACATCTATATCCGTCCAACTGCAGGGGCTGGATTCTTCTCGAATCCAGGGGCGCCGGGAGAGTCAGTAGGGGTATTTCAGACGGCTTATCACGAAGGCATCCGCGCCTACGGTGCCAGCGCCAGTACTACCATCGGTGATGCTAACGTCGGCCTCGAAGCGTCCTTTCGTGATAACGCCCCATTGGTTAATGCCGGCACCTTCGTCTTCGATCCAAGTGCTGACAACGACTCACACCCCGCTTATCCGGTTGGTCGTACGGCGCACGTGAACCTGTCATCAGTTGTCCTGCTTTCGCCAGGTAACCTATGGGAAGGAGGAACCCTGCTTGCCGAGATGGGGTGGAACCGGACGGTGTCCGTGACGGAAAACCGGCAGGCGCTCGATCCGAACAGCACACGTGATGCGCTTGGTTTCAGAATGCTCTTCTCTCCTACCTATTACCAAGTTATGGACGGGCTGGATGTCTCCGTGCCAATCGGTCTTGGATACAACCCTAAGGGGAGGTCATCGGCAGTAAGCCTTTTCAACGGCGGTGTTGATAAAGGTGGCGACTACAGCATTGGGATTAAAGGGGAGTACCACAAGAACCTAACACTCGGACTGACCTACACCTCTTACTTTGGCGATACCGGTGCCGTGCTCGCGCCCAGCAACGATCGACTGTCGTTTAACCAGTACTACAAAGATCGCAGCAACATCTCTGCCACTGCGCAGATGTCGTTCTGACACAGGAGATCATCATGACTCAACATCTATTTAAATTGCTTGGTGTCGTTGCGGCAATGGCGACCATTAGCCTTGCACATGCGGCGGTAACCCCTGAAGAGGCGCAGTTGCTCAAGAGTACCCTGACACCCATTGGGGCGGAACGTGCAGCTAATGCTTCTGGGAGTATTCCCGCGTGGAATGATGCGGGAATTAAACCACCAGCTGGTTATAAGTCAGGGGATCCGCGGCCAGACCCTTTCGCCAATGAAAAACCGATCCTGACCATCACCGCTAAAGATGTCGCAGCCAATGCCTCAAAACTGTCAAATGGCGCAAAGGCGTTATTAGAAAAGTATCCAGACACTTTTCGAATAAACGTTTATCCAACTCATCGTACGGCGACGCTGCCCCAATGGGTCTACGACAACACCTTCCGCAATGCAACCAGCGCGAAGACGACCAATGGCGGTAATTCAATTCAGGGCGCTTACGGAGGTATTCCATTTCCCATTCCGAAATCCGGTGCAGAGGCGATGTGGAACCACCGGTTGTCATATGCCGGATCATCCACGACCACGACTTATATGAATTACACGGGGACTGCGGGCGGGGACATGGTGGTTTCGTCCAGAGGATATAACAAGGTCCAGTGGCCTTACTACGATCCGAAGACGCCATGGCATGCCGATTTTAGTGGCCCGTTTATGATGTTGCGCAATATGCAAACAGAGCCTGCATTCAAGTCGGGCGAGGCATTGTTGGTTTATGAGACCCTGGACCGCGGTCGTTCTGCCTGGCAGTACTTCCCCGGCCAGCGACGCGTTCGCAAGGCTCCCACGGTGGGCTATGACACGCCCAGCGATATTAACTCTGGACAAGAGTATTACGACGAAAGTTTTTTGTACTGGAGCGAACTTGATAGATACGACTGGAAGCTAGTCGGTAAGCAGGAAATGTATGTCCCCTACAACACCAATGGCTGGCATGCACTTCCGGCCGATAAGCAGTATTCCAAACATCACATCAACCCCGACTCGTTCCGTTGGGAGCTACACCGTGTTTGGGTGGTCGAGGCTACGCTCGCCCCAGGTAAACGCCATGTCGTGCCGAAACGCCGCTTCTACTTAGACGAGGACACTTGGAGCGTAGTAATGCACGAAGGTTGGGATGCCGAAGGAAAACTTTGGCGTGTTGGCATGGGCATGCCCCACATTGTGTGGGAGGGGCCTTACGTACTGACTAACCAACCTTGGATGACCTACAACATTCAGTCTGGATCATGGGTTGTTGGAGCACCTGCTGACTTTGCCAACGGACCCTACTACCGACAGCTAGACAAGATACCGGCGACGTATTTCACTCCAGAGTCTCTCGCGGGGGAGGGGGTGAGATGATCGCTCGAAACCTGAGCCTTGTCTCGTTCCCTCTGATCGTCATACTGATGACATGGAGCGCAGTCGGTGCCGGTGTGCATGCCGCGGAGGCTCCCCAGACGGTGGAGCCAAAGTCGGAGAGTGCGCTACAAATGAAGACGGCGCTGGATACCCGGCGCTTGAATCAAGCCGCGGCTGCCGTCAGTAGTCCTACGCATGCCGCCATGCAGGCGGTAAGCACGGCCGCTAGCCGGATAGTTGTTGCCGGTGAGCGCGGTTTGATTGCTTACTCCGACGATTGCGGTGTCACTTGGCAGCAGGCCAGTGTACCGGTGAGTGTCACGCTGACGGCTCTGAGTTTCGTCGATGCGAATCACGGTTGGGCAGTAGGGCACGACGGCGTCATTCTTGCCACCCAGGACGCCGGTTCCACTTGGCAGAAGCAACTCGACGGCAGAGTTATAGCGGAGCTTGCGCTAGGCGCTGCAAAAAAAGCCGTGGCTATCGCCCCCTCTAGTGATGACGCTCAACGTCAATTAAGCGACGCCGAACGCTTAGTTTCCGACGGCCCAGATAAACCCCTTTTTGCCGTTCGTTTCTGGACTCCCGAGCGTGGTTTGGTCATTGGCGCATACGGTCTTGCACTTATCACGGAAGATGCTGGGCGTACCTGGCAGTGGATTGGTGACCGAATCCCCAATCCCATGGGCCTTCACCTATACGGTTTGTGGGTGCATGAGAGTCAGGTCTATGTCGTCGGAGAGCAAGGCTTGGTAGTGCGATCGGAGGATGGCGCGAGTCATTTTCAGTCTGTCGACAGCCCTTACGAGGGCAGTTACTTCGGTATTACGAGCTTAGGTGCTACAGAGTCCAGACATTTGATTGTTTACGGATTACGCGGTCACGCGTTCGAACTATCACCTCAATCCTCGAACCTAAAACCGCTTCCACTCGGATTGGAGGCGTCACTACTCAGCGCTTCGCCGGGCCCAAACGGCAGTGCTTTGTTGTTTGATGCAGACGGCCAGGTCGTCGAAGTCAGCGGCACTGATGGTTCGGTAAGGCCGATTGGCAGCTCTCCCGTAGGTCCGGTGCTTGGTGGCGCAGCCTCATGTGGGAACAGCATGGTGATAGCGGGTTTACGCGGCGTAGCCGTAGTCGATGCAACAACAATGGTCGCTGGTAGCAGTACAGGAACCACAAAATGACAGCCATGATTAAGCAGACTGACGACTGGCCGGTGATTTCAAATCTGGCGGACTTTAACGTCCATTCCGGCTCCTTTGGGGAGCGCATGTTGTTCAATAATCGCATCTGGATCATTGTCCTATGCGCGCTGATGACGGTATTTTTGGGAGCGAGCGCCCGTCACCTGCAATTGAACGCCAGCTTTGAGCGGATGATTCCGACCGGGCATGAGTTTGTCCGGAACTATTTTGAGCACCGTGAGGAACTCGTAGGCGTTGGCAATACCCTGCGCATCGCTGTACACACCAGCAAGGGAACAATTTACGACGCTGAGTACCAGGATACGTTGCGCAGGCTGAACGACGAGTTCTTCTTGATTCCAGGCGTCGACCGGCCACTCATGAAGTCGTTGTGGACGGCGAATACTCGTTGGCTTGGTGTTACAGAAGAGGGTCTGAGCGGTGGTCCGGTTATACCGGACAATTTCAACGGCTCGGTACAGAGCCTTGCAGAGTTGCGGGTAAACGTCGAGCGTTCTGGCGAGATCGGTCGACTGGTCGCTCCGGACTTCCGTTCGAGTCTGATTTTGCTGCCACTGATGGCGACTACGCCAAACGGCAAACCGCTTGACTATCAGCAACTCTCTCATCGGCTAGAGGAGCTTCGAGCAAAATACTCCAAAGATGGGATCAGTATTCACATTACCGGTTTCGCAAAAGTCGCAGGAGATCTTATCGATGGTGTAGGCGCTATCGCCGGCTATTTTGTACTCGCTTTTTTTATGTGCATGTTGGCGCTGTATGTATATAGCCGCTGCGTACGTAGCACTGTCGTTGTATTAACCTGCTCATTGATCGCAGTGCTTTGGACACTTGGCGCTCTTCAATGGCTGGGCTATGTATTGGACCCCTATACCGTCCTTGTGCCTTTCTTGGTTTTCGCGATCGGTGCCAGCCACGGCTCACAAAAGATGAACGGTATCGCTAACGATGTAATGAGCGGTACGCACAAGGTTGTCGCTGCACGTTACACGTTCAGACGCCTGTTTATTGCAGGGCTGACCGCATTGCTGGCTGCAGCACTGGGGTTCGCCGTGCTCACAGTTATCGACATCGACATCATTCGAGACTTAGCACTGACTGCCGGTGTCGGGATGGGCGCGTTAATTCTGACGAATCTGGTGCTACTACCCATCCTTTTGTCTTACACCGGAGTCAAAGTACGCAATCGGGAAGATGGGCCTCTGATCCAGGGGGTGTGGCGTGTGCTTGTTCGCTTTACCTACCCCAAACAGGCGCGGATAACCGTTACGCTGGCGGTCATATTAGCGATCGTAGGCATCGTGGGTAGTACGCGACTGACCGTGGGGGATGTTGACCCTGGAGCGCCAGAGCTTAGGACTGACTCACGTTACAACCGCGATAACGCTTTCATGGTTGGTAGCTTTCCGTCCAGTAGTGATCTTTTTGTCGTGATGGTGAAGACCCCCAAATTTTTGTGCACCAAACACGACACTATAGTGGCGATAGATGAGTTGGAACGTCGTTTACAGCAGTTGCCAGGTGTCGAGTCAACAAGTTCGATTGCAAGCCTGTCTAAGTTCGCAGCGGTGGGCATCAGTGAAGGTAACCCCCGTTGGTACGACATCCCAAACCAGGCAACGCTTAATTCCGTTGCCACCAGAGCACCTCGCGAGTTGTTCAACCAAGGCTGCGATCTTCTAGCGGTGTATGTATACCTGAGTGACCACAAAGCGCAGACATTGGATCGGGTGGTGAAGGAAACGCAATCATTCGCGTCGGAGGTTGGAGCAGGTATTGATACCCGCGTATTGCTCGCGGGGGGTAATGCTGGTATCGAGGCTGCTACCAATATTGTGGTGAAGCGATCGAACTGGATCATGACTGTTCTGGTGTACCTCAGTGTCATGGCTTTGGCACTGCTTACCTTCCGGTCGTGGCGCGCGACGTTGGCTGCGATGTTACCGCTAATGTTGACCACGGTACTGCTGGAAGCGTTGATGGCGTGGTTAGGGATTGGGCTGAAGGTTGCAACATTGCCAGTCGTCGCCCTAGGCGTGGGCATTGGGGTGGATTATTCACTGTACATTCTGAGTGTGACCCTCACTGCGATGCGTAGCGGGGCGAGCCTCTCTGAGGCCTATGCACAGGCACTACGCTTTACAGGGCGAGTGGTGATTTTGACAGGCCTGACATTGGCCGCTGCGGTTTTCACTTGGGTGCTGTCACCAATTCGGTTTCAGGCGGATATGGGGTTGCTCCTTGGATTCATGTTTCTTTGGAACATGCTGGGTGCGTTGATTTTGTTACCGGCTTTAGCACATTTCCTGCTGAAACCCTGCCAACTAGTATCTGTAAAGGAGCAAGTGTTACCGGCTCAGCCGACTTAAGTTTTATGGTGAGTTAAAGCGCGATCCCAAACAGAAAATTTATGCTGAGTAAGAATTTATAGAATAAGAAGGTGCTTATGAAGAAAGAATTCAATGACAATGTTGTGATGCCGCCAGGGGCTGCAGTGGTGCAATTTGCGATTCCGTTGGGCCAGTCGAAGGCATCTCGACTCAAGGCAGCAAGTGTTGCCAGCAGGTAAATGGTTACTGTGGGGTAAAGCAGATTTCCTTCTCCACACGCAGTCATAAAAAATAAAAATCGGATCTACGAATCTGAATTTGATTGGGAGTTATGTGATGAATGATACTGTTGAGTTTGTACAGGGTGTTTATGAAGATGTGGATAGCCTTGAAGTGCCACGGTTTATTTCTCGGCTGACAGAAGATTGCGTGTTTGTCTTCGGCAATGCCGATGCTGTTAGTGGACACAGTGCCATCGCTAGCTATTTTGGTGCTTTTTCAGAAATGATTGCCGGTATAGCTCATGTTGTCGATGAGGCTTGGACCTTCGAAGATGCTATTATTTCGACTGTGCGAGTAACGTACACTCGAAAAGATATGAGCACGCTAAGTTGTCCTGCAATGGTGCTTTGGCGAATGCAAGATGAGTTAATCAAAGAATATCGTATCTATGTGGATAACTCGGCACTGTTCGCGTGATGTAAGACACTCTCCATTCAAGCAATGACTTTTCGAAAAAGGCTATGAGGGTTGTAGCCTTTGGTAGAGCTACATTTGTTTTTCTGAGATTTATGATTTAGTCGAATCGTTTTTATCAATGATTAATTGAGAGGATTTTTGATTATGAAAGAAGCAGCGATCACTTCGCCGTCTTTATCAGCGGCTCAAGATCTTAAAGGGAAGACGATCATAGTCACAGGAGCGGGCAGTGGTATAGGCCGTGAATCAGCCATAATTTTTTCGCTAGCTGGCGCAAATGTGATTGTAAGTGACATTACTGCGGAGAGCGCCAAGGCAACTGTCGACTCAATCCATTCACGCGGTGGTATCGCCACATTCGTAAAGGCGGATTTGTCTGTGGAAGCCGAGGTTCAACTGTTGGTCAGCGCAGCGGTAGAAACGTACGGCCGTCTTGATGGCGCATTCAACAATGCGGGTATCGGGCAAGTTGGCAAGCCCCTTCATGAGTTGTCAACACAGGAGTGGCAACGTGCACTTTTGGTAGATCTTACATCGGTCTTCTGGTGTATGAAGTACCAAATTCTCGCCATGATGACTACCGGAGGCGGGGCAATTGTAAATACGGCTTCGGCGCTTGGGCAAGTTGCTATACCTCATGCTGGAGAATATGTTGCGGCCAAACACGGTGTCATCGGTATTACGCGTGCAGCCGCCGCCGATTACGGCGCAAAGGGTGTGCGGGTCAATTGCGTGCTCCCAGGCATTATTAAGACTCCGCTTATTGATGAACTGAGTACTGATCCGCGATTTGCATCATCGCTTGAAAAACTCCTGGAGAGACATCCGATTGGACGATTCGGTAACCCCAGCGAGATTGGTGAGGCGGCACGATGGCTTTTGTCGGATGCGGCGTCCTTTGTTAACGGTTCCGCGATTGCCGTAGACGGTGGTTATCTGGCGGTTTGATGGGATTGTGAGGGCTGCATCACGTGCTGTAGCCACTCGCAGATCACGTGTTCATTCAAATTAAACAATCTTTCAGAGGTAACGCAATGGGACGTTTAGACGGTAAAGTGTGTTTGATCACTGGCTCGGGCGGCAGTATGGGTCGAGCATCTGCGCTGGCCTTCGCCAAAGAAGGCGCGCTAATTGTTGGTTGTGACTTGTTCGCCGAACGTGCGGAAGAAACAGTGCGAATGGTCACAGAGGGCGGAGGCCGCATGGTCTCAATGCAGCCATGCGATTTGACGAAGTTAGACGATTGTGAAGCGTTAGTACGAACCGCTATTGACGCATTCGGTCGCATCGACGTGGTTTTTAACAATGCATCCATGGCTTATTTTGGCTTGGTCGACGAGTTCGCGATTGAAGACTGGCATAAGACGATGGATCAGGAGGTCAACCTCGTCTATTACATGACGCGCGCGGCTTGGGGTGAACTCGTTAAATCGAGCGGCTGTATCATAAACACAGCCTCGATTTCTGCGCATCAGGCCTATCGTCCATTGCCGGCACTCGCGCATACAGCTGCGAAAGGCGCAGTGCTTGCCATGACACGGCAACTTGCTATGGAAGGCGCGCCTCACGGCATTCGCGCAAATTCTATATCTCCAGGCTTAATCGATACCAACCAAACTAAAGGTATTCTTGCCGATCCGGATTTTTTTACTGTGATGACCGAACAAATTATGCTTAAGCGCCCGGGGACACCCGAAGAAGTTGCAATGGCTGCACTTTTTCTAGCCTCCGATGAGTCAAGTTTTATTACAGGTGCGGATTTGTGTGTCGACGGGGGTACGACCGCTTGGTAATCAGTGCAGAGTCAAAATAATAGAGCGCACGGCTCGATATCATCGGAGGGAGAACGAGGTGCTCAAATTTATCGTTGCATTTGAAAGTCTCACTACGATGACGCGCGTGGAGTGTCAGAACTATCTGTACGCTACTCATGGGCCGTTGGTTAGTCGGGTAAGTGAATTCAACCGCCATGTTCAAGGATATGTACAAAACTTCACATTTGATGGTGGCATTGCGAATAGCACAGACTTCGCTATCGATGGGGCATCGGAACTCTGGTTCGCTGATCTTGATGCTTTTTCGACTGCTTTTTCAGAATCACGCTATCTTGAACTCATCAGACCTGATGAGCTGCGTTTCGCAAATCCGGACCGATTGATTATGGCCTTCACCAAAGAGGAGACGGTCATAAGCAAGCAACGACCCACAGCTCTGAAGCTGTTTCGATTTCTGGCCACACCACCAGGTTGTGAGGCAACAATCATGCGTACCGCTTGGCAGGCGGGGTACGGCAAGCAATTGATACAAAATGAGGCGCTTGCGTCTCTAGTGGTTCGCTATGTTCAGAATTGGTCCTTACCTATCGATCGCAATCCCTTTCCACTCTCGCAGTCCTTCACTGGAGTCGACGAGCTCTGGTTTGAGAGCGATGAAGAGCTAATTCGCTTCGTCGCCCTTGAGCAAAATTTGCTCAATGAGCTTTCTAGTCGAGAACTCATCGATATGAGTGCTTCGGTAGCCTTTGTTGCAGTAGAGAAGATCGTTATACCTGTTGCTGCGAACTAATTCCGGTTCTTGACCGGTCTCGTGTTGCGATGCAGTCGTGTCGACCGCATCGCCTGTTCGTAAATGCTTGAGTAGTCAAGCTATCACTCCAATACCGGTGTTTCGATTAGCGCGCTAGGGTGAGCGTGCGCCACGAAAGAAATGACATCGCTTCCCCTTCCGGAATAGTTATTCTGAAAGGGGCGGAGCCAGGTGTGGTGATTGAACTGATCGAAAGTCCAGGACAGTGTGCGGACCAATAGCGGCGGTTACCGGTGCTAACGGCTATCTCGGTGCCATTTACTCATAGCCATTACAGTGACCTGGACGGGAGATACCCAGCGACGGGTACTCCGTCCTGGACATTTGGGTTAGATCGATTTTTTCAACCAGCGATCAACTCGCTCAGCAGCGATCTTGCCCGGCAGACCGGATACGCCGCCGCCTGGGTGAGTGCCGGCACCCCCCAGAAAGAAGCCTGGCACTACCGGCTTAGTGCCGCCCAAACCAAATGCGGGACGCTTTAGACCAGTACGCGCGGCGCCGAAATCGATATGGGTCACGCAACCGTTTGTGAGGTTGAGACGCTTTGCGCGATCCATTGGCGTTTCCAGGAAGTTGCCGATTTGCGCGTCAAAGCCGTCATAGAACTCGGACAACTGTGCGGTGATACCCTGGAGAGTCCGCGCTTTCAGTTCGTCGCTCCAGCCTTCGCGCGCTTCCACCGCAATCGACGGCAGATAGACGTGGGCAATCGACTGACCGGTTGGCGCTTGCGCAGGCTCCCAGTTGCTGAGCGGGGATACAGCGATCGCATGCGTTTTCGAAATATCGCCGCGCCGCGCAGTTGCGAAACTATTACGCACTTGGTCCGGCGTACCGATCAGGCCGCACGCCTTATTCAGATCAGCATCATCGTGGCGCATATCCTGGTGGCGCTTCAGCGATAGAGGTTTCGACATCGCGATATTGATGAGCATTGGCGCGCAATTGGAACGATTCGCCGGCGAATGCTCCAAGCGCGTGACCAGCCTTTTTTCGATACCCCCAGGTGTGGTGAGTTTGTACGCAGTGTGTGGATCGCAGGAGGCGATCACGCTGTTGGCGGTGATGATGCTGCCGTCCTCCAAGCGGACACCGCGAGTTTTACCGCCTTCGATGATGATCTCTGAGACTTGCGCATTCAGACGGATGTTGCCGCCACTGGCGATGAAGCTTTTGGCCAGCGCATTCGACAATGTCTGCAACGAACCTACTGGTTTACCGACGCCGAGGCGATGCATTAGGCTGAATAACATATACGCTGCAGCGTTTCCATCCTCATCGATCGGGCCTGTAATAGCAGCGACACCGGTCAACAAACCAATCGACGCGGGGTGCTCGAAGTATTCGCAGGCAATCTGGTCTGCGGTCCCTGCAGCTAAGTTTTGTAACTCCGCACGCAGACCTCGATGGCGGATCAATGCACCGATCATTTTCACTAACGCGCGCGGACTGGGGCGCCCAGCATCGGTATTCATGAGCGGGAAGGCGATGTCCATCAATGCGTCGGTGACTTCCATAAACTTCATGTAAGACTTGCCGTCGGCTTTCGACAGCCGCGACATATCCTCGGCGGTACGCTTGGGATCGCGAAAGAGCGCGATCGAATTGCCGTCCGGATGCAGATAGGCATACGAGGGGTCAGGATCGTAGGTTTTGAAGCCGTGCTTCACCAGTTCCAAATCCTCGATGATGCCTGTGCCGCGCATGAAAATAACATCGACCGCGCAGGGGGTGACCAAATGTTGGGGCGCTTCGGGAATCATGAAGCCGGAGGTTGTCATTCCACCCACTTTGCTACCTCGTTCAACAACAATGACGCGGCGGCCATTGCGGGCAAGGTAACAGCCCGCGGTTAACCCGTTGTGTCCGGCGCCGACAATAACCACGTCGAAATCTGCCATCGAAGTGCTCCTGTGTTAGTGCAGTATGGAGTTTGATTTTACGAAGGTTTACACGCTGGCCATCTCTTGGGGGAGTGTTTTTGGAGGCGCGCGTGTTAGTGAGTACGCAGGTGCATACGATCCCGGCCGGCTAACATGTTAAGTCGATGCCTTTGGATTCGCACGACGGCAATAGACCAATAAACAAATATCAGTTGTATATTAGACCTTCTCTATGTTTTTACTTGTGATTTTTTAATAATCGTCTTGTTGCAGGACTGTTAAACCGTAGCGTATTCGATCGTGCGACGCAGTCTACCTTCAAACTTTTTTTTGTGTCTCGTGCTGGCTAGTAGCCATGTGTTTCGACCGATCTTGGGGCACGATCTAATCAATCTCGATCATGAAGACTCACACCAAGCTTGCTTCAATTTACCCAAATGCTCGGCGTAAACAGAGGATATCTGCTTCCTCGACATCATTCGTTCGAACCACGTAAGACAGATAAACCAGATAAAATATCAGTAGATTTCCAGCGGAGAGGCCATTGCGAGTCAAAAAACTGAATATAAAGATCGGGCTTGCAGGGCTGATTGGCTGGAGTCTCAGACTCCAGCTTATTGGCGCTAACCTTATGTGTGATTACCTTACTCCTTGCTATCGAGAATTTCTGGCCACTACAAAGGCTAAAAGACGTCAAGCTACACATCACTTCGATAACTTATCCACTCAATTAGCGGTCGAGTGTTTCCGAATCAATTTGAGTGAGGATGTTAATAGGCTTTATAATTATAACCGAAGCAACGTATGTCACTATTGTTAATAATTACTTGTGCACGACTCTATTTGCTGTTTGAAGAGGCTGGTTCTCGACGGTTACAACACACTTCGGCCTGCAAGCCTTCTCTGGTTTATTAGCGAGCTGGTTTGCCAATCAAGGCGCGATACTCGTTTGCCGTCGCCGGGCGGCGGCCCAGTAGAGCGGCCATATCTTTAGCCATGTTGAACATTTGCAGGTTGTCAGACAGACGCTCGTCGCTGTTTGGATATTTCCACGGCGTATCTTCCGTACCTACTCGGATATGAAGACCCATCATGGTCGCCAAGGTCGTCATATAAAGCGTTGAACGACCGGAGGCACACACCGAAATAGTGCCAGTGGGATCAATTTTACGGATCTGGTTGACCATCAAAAACAGGTGCTGTGCCATGTCTTGCGCATCAGGAACCCAAGTGCCTGAAATTAATGTGCGACCTATATTGAAAGGAAGGCCATAAAGGATGAGCCAATTATACGGCCCCTTCAGGATCCCTGTGTCGATCAGGCGGCGCTTCGCTAACTCGATTTCACCAGAACTGTGTACTGCCAATTCGGGCTTTACGCCGTAGGTTTCTAACGTCTGTATCGCATGGGTTGCGAATGCCTCTGGGTGGCCTGGTGCGCAAGGCGCTACTTCAGCTAGACCGGAGGTGACTGGGCTCATGCACTTTTCAAAGGTATCACCATTCAATACGTTCAGATTCACCACAAAGTCGTTGCCAAACCGTGCACGCAAGGGTTCTAGAACCTGCGAGTAGGCCTCGACAGGGGGGAGGTCGCGATCAAGGCGGCGCCCTTTGTTGTCAGTTACCCACGTGAAGTCGACGTGAATACCGCAAGCACCGGCCTCGATTACTTGGGTTGCCGACTCGATGTAATCCTCAATCGAAGTCGGATTTCCGCTATCGCTGTTGGATTCGCCGAAACGACCCGAGACTGCGACGTTGATCGCTATTTCGGATGGTACGTCCCATTTCGGTTGTACTGACGCATCTGCTGCGAAGTGGTACTCCTCCATCTCGCGCTTTGCGGCTTCCCATAGGGGTAGTGGGCTACTCATGCTTTGTTCCTTTTATTGTGTTTGTGAATACATGACAAATAGGGGAGGGGTAGACCGGAAAGGGTAAAAGCCTCACCTGAATTCATACTGTATCGTATGAATTTTCAAAAATCCATACGATATCGATCTGTTTTTTGTGTGGATAGCTTTGCAGGTACATTGCGCGGCATCGCAACAACGGACCGCATGCATTTCCCGTTGGAAACGCTTTGCAGGAACGTGTTGAAGGCGAATGGGGAGGCCGAAAACGTGACTGCCGATACGGCGAGGTCAGCAAGGCATATGGTGCTCTCGGGTGCTTGCAGTGCACGTGAAGACGTACGGCTTGAGTCTGTTGTTGAGCATGCAGGTGCTTGGTTTGGTCGACCTGGCATGAGGTAGAACATTGTCGGCATTGATGGACCGACGGCACCAATAGCGATAAAGCCTGAGCTGACGTTGATAAGCTCAATGCCTTTAACCTCAAAGGCGGCCGGAGGGCATTAGGTATGAGCTTATTGAAATAAAGTCTTGGTAAGGCGCTGATGCAAATTGGTCTGTCTGGCGCCCGCTCATGATTTATCTATGTTCGTCTGGGCAATCGAACTCTTACATTGCCGGCCGCCTCGCCCAGTGCTGGTATTCAATCCGCGCAAAATGTTGATCCAATTAGCTCCCTACAGACGCTCCGTCTATGAGCGAAATTTACACAGCTTCCGCATCGACGAGATTCTCGATGATGCCCAGTAACGCTCTGTGCACTATCTTGATTTCGTTTTCGGAGAGCCCGCGTACAGCGACATCGTTTAGCTCTTCCGCGATGGGTATCAAAACGCCCTTCAGGTCGCGGCCTTTGGGGGTGAGGTAGATGTAGACCTTTTTTCGGTTGCCGTCTCGAAAGCGCCGCTCGATCAGTCCTTGGGAGTCCATGGCTTTCAGTGCAGTAAATGTCGTTGGCTCCATCAGCCCGACCTGATCGCTGAGTTCCCGTTGAGTAAGGCCTTCCGTCACCCATAGCACACGGAGAAAGGCCCAGTGTCCGAAACTGACATCGTGCTCGGCCAAGCGTAATTGCAGGCTTTTGGTCAATACCCGCGCAGCGTCCCGGACCAAATGAGCCAGTCGGTCATCGGGAACCTCCTCTCTCCAATGGCGTAGAACATCCTGTGCCGTATGGTCGTCTTTCTGTCTCATTGGTTATCCACTTCAAAATCGTGATGCTCGCCTGCTTTCGCAGTGGAGTAAAGCGGATGTCCAAAAGGCAATGGTGTCGCCGGCTGAAATGGGCAGTCGCTTCGATAGCTTGGTCGTGTCTGTAACTTTGATCATCTAGCCGAGAAGATGTGACGCCGCTTCAGTTATTTGCCGCAGTTTCTTCTAGTAACTCTCCCTGGCGGTGCAATTTGACCTTGTCAGCGAGGATCCAAACGGCGCGGTGCTCGCGCTCGGCAATGAGGCTAGCGAGCATGAAGCCTACAGCCAAGCCTAGGCATTCCCGCAAATCACTGCGTCCTTACGGCGCAATGACTCGCGCATGGTCCATGTGCGCGTCAGCAATCATCCGTGGTGATGTGGTCAGACTCGATATCCGCGGCCAGCGCTCCCGCACGTCTACTTCAATGGTTTCACTAGGCAGATAGAGATGGTGCCGTGCATCCCATTTCTTAAAAAATTGGGATGCAGGGTTACGCCGGGAGCGGATCTGAAAAATGCGGGTCCGCTGGCTTGGGCACTGAATCGGCTCCTTCGCGGGTAAAAATTTTCGTGATACCCCCCTCTTGACAGTCCTGCGATGCGTAGTATCTTAGGCATCTAACTTAGATATCTAAGTTCATCTGATAGCAGATTTGCGCTTACGTAGGGATGTGTTTCAAGCCTCTCCAAAATGGAGTTGCCGTCACGGCGATGAAGCGGAATTTGCTTGAGTGAGGGTGTGATTTGTAAAAATCAGTCTCAAAGATTGATTCTCTAAGAATAAGAAAAACCCAGCCAAAGACTGGACGTGATGGAGTTGTCGATGAGTGAGATCAAGCATTTTATCAGCGGCGAATTTGTGGCCTCGCATCGTGGTTGCTCCTTCGACGACATCAACACTGCCAACGGCTCGGTGATTGCCAAGGTGCATGAATGCTGCCAAGTCGGCACGCCGGCATGCACCGCCCATGCTTTCCCCCAGGGAGAGTGGGGCCTAATGCCAGTGGCTGAGCGCATTGCTCTGTTACGCAGCTTGGTCGACTGTATCGATGCTCGCTTCGATGGGTTCATCAACGCTGAGAGCCTAAAAACCAAAATACCAAAATTGCATGCCTCGCGAATAGACGAAGTCTCGCGTGGTGTGACGAGCGTGCAAGCCTTTGCCGGCCTAGTGAAGAGCGTGCCCTCCGAAGGCTTTCAAGTGGATATCCCGGATGCTAACGGCGCGCTCAATTATGAGCTGCGCCGGCCGCGCGAGCTGATTGCGGTCATCGCCTTGTTGAGTTTGCCGCTGATGCTGATGACCTGGGAAGTGCGCCCGGATCTGACCTGCGGTTCCACGGTGATGGCTAAGCGCTCCGCAGTAATGCGGCATACCACCACCCCGCTTGGTCAGGTGATTAGCACAACCAGGATTCCCAAGAGCGTCTGCAGCGAGGCGCATGGTTTCGGGTCTGATTGCGTGACCCGCCACCCCGGCATTAGCGCGTGCACCTTCACTAACTTGGCGCCCATGAAGTCACAGGCGTCGCGACCAGCAGTAGTTCCTGCGCGACTTGCGCACTCCGTTCGGCGGCAGCTAGCAATCGGGTACAGGCCGCGAAGTGGGTGTACTTGGCCTCGAGTTCTACGACGAGCTTTCTAATATCCGAACTAAGTATTAGCCGGCGCCGTAGCGCGAGCGGCCAAAGGGGAACTGGGATGGAAAAAAACAGGATTGACCAGTACGGCGACGAACTTTTCACTGCGATGCTCGAACGGAGCACGGTGGCGCCACTGACCGAGCGGGAGCCGAACATTACGCTCGACGATGCCTATCGCATTTCGCTGCGTATGCTCGCACGGCGCTTGGCGGTAGGTGAGAAGGTCATCGGTAAAAAGATCGGCGTCACCAGCAAGGCAGTGCAGAACATGCTCAACGTACATCAGCCGGATTTCGGTTACCTGACCGATGCCATGGTGTTCAACAGCGGCGAGGCGATGCCGATCAGTCAACTGCTGATCCAGCCCAAAGCCGAGGGTGAAATTGCCTTCATCCTCAAGAAGGATTTGCTTGGCCCAGGCGTAACTAACGCCGACGTGCTGGCCGCCACCGAATGCGTGATGCCGTGTTTCGAGATCGTTGATTCTCGCATTCGCGACTGGAAAATCAAGATCCAGGACACTGTGGCGGATAACGCCTCCTGCGGTCTGTTTGTGCTCGGCGACCAGGCGGTCTCACCGCGTCAAGTCGACCTGGCGACCTGCGGCATGGTGGTGGAGAAGAACGGCCACGTCATAAGCACCGGCGCCGGCGCTGCGGCGCTCGGTTCTCCAGTCAACTGCGTGGCTTGGCTAGCCAACACCCTGGGCCGCTTCGGCATCCCGCTGAAAGCTGGCGAGGTAATTCTTTCCGGTTCGCTGGTACCGCTGGAGCCGGTCAAAGCCGGCGACGTGATGCGTGTAGACATCGGCGGTATTGGCAGCGCCTCCGTGCGCTTTACTTGATCCGAGGAACTCTCATGAACAAGAAACTCAAAGTCGCCATTATTGGTTCCGGCAACATCGGCACCGACCTGATGATCAAGATTCTGCGTAACGCCATGCATCTGGACATGACTGTGATGGTCGGCATCGATCCAGCCTCCGACGGCTTGGCTCGCGCAAAACGAATGGGAGTGGCCACCACCCACGAAGGAGTAGCAGGCCTTACCCGCATGGACGTTTTCCAAGACATCGATTTTGTCTTCGATGCCACCTCGGCAGGTGCACACGTGAAAAACGACGCCTTCCTGCGCTCAATCAAACCCGATATCCGCCTGATCGACCTGACGCCCGCCGCCATCGGCCCGTATTGCGTCCCTGTGGTTAACCTGGAAAAAAACCTCGATCAAGTCAACGTCAACATGGTCACCTGCGGTGGCCAGGCGACCATCCCGATGGTCGCGGCTGTCTCCCGAGTTGCCAAGGTACATTACGCCGAAATCGTCGCCTCGATTTCCAGTAAATCCGCTGGCCCCGGTACCCGCGCCAACATCGATGAATTCACCGAAACCACCTCCAAGGCCATCGAAGTGATCGGTGGTGCAGCCAAGGGTAAAGCGATCATCGTGATGAACCCCGCTGAGCCGCCGCTGATGATGCGCGACACGGTGTTCGTGCTGTCCGAAGCGGCTAATCAGGCGGAAATAGAGGCGTCTATCGTCGAGATGGCTGCCGCTGTACAGGCCTATGTGCCGGGCTATCGTTTGAAACAAAAAGTGCAGTTTGACGTCATCCCCGAAGACGCGCCCTTGAACATTCCTGGCCTGGGAAAATTCTCGGGGCTTAAGACCTCAATCTTCCTCGAAGTCGAAGGCGCCGCCCACTACCTGCCAGCCTACGCCGGCAACCTCGACATCATGACCTCCGCTGCCTTGGCCACTGCCGAGCGCATGGCGCTGTCGATGCTGAACGCCTGAGGAATTCGACATGACTTTTAATCCCGGCAAAAAACTCTACATCTCCGACGTCACCCTGCGCGATGGCAGCCACGCGATTCGTCACCAGTACTCGATCCAGAATGTGCAGGACATTGCCCGCGCATTGGACAAGGCTAAGGTCGACTCGATTGAAGTGGCTCACGGTGATGGTCTGCAAGGTTCGAGCTTCAACTACGGCTTCGCGGCGCACACCGATCTGGAGTGGATCGAAGCGGCCGCAGATGTCATCAGCCACGCGAAAATCACCACCCTGTTGTTGCCCGGCATCGGCTCGGTGCATGACCTGAAAGCGGCCTACAACGCCGGTGCCCGGGTGGTGCGCATCGCCACTCACTGCACCGAAGCCGATGTCTCGAAACAGCACATCGAATACGCCCGCGAGTTGGGCATGGACACCGTTGGTTTCCTCATGATGAGCCACATGATCCCGGCCGAGCAGTTGGCCGCGCAGGCCAAGCTGATGGAAAGCTACGGCGCGACGTGCGTTTACATGGCCGACTCGGGCGGGGCGATGAACATGCAGGATATTCGCGACCGCTTCCGTGCGTTCAAGGCCGTGCTCAATCCGGAAACCGAAACCGGCATGCACGCTCACCATAACCTGAGCCTGGGGGTGGCCAACTCGATCACCGCCGTCGAAGAAGGTTGCGACCGCATTGACGCCAGCCTCGCCGGCATGGGAGCCGGGGCCGGTAACGCGCCGCTGGAAGTGTTTATCGCCGCCGCCGAACGCCTGGGCTGGAACCACGGCACTGATCTTTACACGCTGATGGACGCCGCCGACGACATCGTTCGCCCGTTACAGGACCGACCGGTTCGGGTCGATCGCGAGACTCTGGCCCTGGGTTACGCCGGCGTCTATTCGAGCTTCCTGCGTCATGCCGAAGTGGCGGCGGCGAAGTACGGCCTCAAGACTCTCGACATCCTCGTTGAGCTAGGTAAACGCCGGATGATCGGCGGCCAGGAAGACATGATTGTTGACGTTGCCTTAGACCTGCTGGATGCCCGTAAGGAGCACGGCGTATGAAGTCCACCCTAAGTCGCGAACAGGTGCTGGCGCTGGCCGAGCACATCGAAAACGCCGAGCTGAATGCCCGTGATGTTTCTAAGGTGACTGACGATTACCCAGAAATGAACCTCGCCGATGCTTACGACGTGCAGTGGGCAATTCGCCAAAGCAAGGAGGCCCGGGGCAGCAAGATCGTCGGCCTGAAGATGGGCATGACTTCTTGGACGAAGTTGGCGCAGATGGGACTGAAAGCGCCAGTCTACGGCTTCCTTGCCGACCACTTCAGCGTCGCTGATGGAGGCGTGGTGGATTGTTCGAAATTGAACCACTCAAAGATTGACGCGCAAATCGGCTTTGTCACCAAGTCACCGATTCACGGTCCTGGTTGCCATATCGGTCAAGTGCTGGCGGCCACCGACTTCGTAATCCCGGTGTTGGGAGTAAACAGCTCGCGCTACGAGAACCTCAAGTTCGACCTGATCAGCGAGGTCGCCGAGAACGCGTCGACGACACACTTCATCATCGGCGGGCAGATGGCCGGTTTCGCCGAACTCGACCTGCGCACCCTTGGCGTGGTGATGGAGAAGAATGGCGAAGTGGTGGCGCTCGGCGCCGGCGCTGCGGTACTCGGTCACCCGGCCGTCAGCGTGGTGATGCTGGCTAACCTGCTGGCTGAACGCGGCGAACACATTCCTGCGGGCAGTTTCATCATGACCGGCGGTATCACCGCGGCGGTGCCGGTGATGCCTGGCGACAACATCACCGTGCGCTACCAGGGCCTCGGCTCAGTCAGCGTGCGTTTTGCCAGGTTAAAAGAGCAGACCGGCCATGCCGCTGTTGCAGGTAACGACTTAGTGGCCGTTCTACCGACCTGAATGAACGACGGCACCACAATCTCACGGCGACTGTCGTTGAGATGTGGCGGTGAAGCCCGGAGCGCCGGGTACTGATACATGAACTGTCCAAGCCCCATTAGGGCACGGCAGGGCAATCAATGGCACAACGCGATAAGGATAAAAAATGAGCGTGGAGAATCCTGAAATCGGCCTGCGTATAAACGCGGGCGGCATCGACACCAACTACCATGACGCTGGCCAGGGCAATGCTACGCCGTTGCTGTTGCTGCACGGTTCCGGCCCCGGCGTTACCGCCTGGGCCAACTGGCGCTTAAATATTCCGTTGCTGGCTGAGGGCCGCCGCGTGGTGGCGCCGGATATGGTTGGCTTTGGTTATACCGAGCGCAAAGAGGGTATCCAGTACAACCTGGACACCTGGGTCAAGCACGCTATCGACTTTCTCGACGCCCTCGAAATCGAGCAGGCCGATGTTGTCGGAAATTCCTACGGAGGCGCCCTCGCGCTGGCCATGGCGATTCGTTATCCGCAGCGCGTGCGGCGCCTAGTGCTGATGGGCGCCGCCGGTGTTGACTTCGAGCTGACCCAAGGGCTGGACGATGTTTGGGGCTATGTGCCGTCGGTCAAAGGCATGCGCCACCTCATGGACGGCTTCGCTTACAACAAGGCGCTGATCAGCGACGAGTTGGCTGAGTTGCGCTATCGCGCCAGCATCCGCCCCGGCTACCAGGAGGCGTTCGCACAGATGTTCCCGGCCCCGCGTCAGCGCTGGGTAGATGCACTGGCGAGTCCAGAAGCCGACATCCGCGCGCTGGATAAGGCGACCCTGATCATCCATGGTCGCGAAGACAGAATTGTGCCGCCGGTGACTTCGAAGAAGCTGTTCGAGCTGATCGATCAGGCGCAACTACACATGTTCGGTCGCTGTGGGCACTGGACGCAGATAGAACACGCTGCGCGCTTCAATAAGCTGGTGACGGATTTCCTAAACGAATAGCGCCAGGCGGTACCGCCGCTGGAAAACCACGCCGCAGCGACGGCGGCTAAGACCTGTAGTGATGAGGCCATAACAATGACAACGTTGATTGCATCCAGCCGTGACTATGGTGCGTTGGTCAAAGAAGACCGCGTTCATAGTTCCATTTTCACCGATGAACAGATTTTTCAGGACGAGATGGAACGTATATTCCACCGTACCTGGCTGTTCGCCCTGCATGAGAGTGAAATACCCAAATTCGGCGATTTTAAGCGTATCCAACTGGGCCGTTTTCCGGTCATCGCCACGCGTGACGAGACTGGCAAGGTTCAATTGCTTATCAATCGCTGCCGCCACCGTGGCGCTCAGGTCTGCGAGGCTCCACGCGGCAATGCTAAGCGCTTCCAGTGCTGGTATCACGGCTGGACCTATGACACCAAGGGCGACCTTGTCGGGGTCACCGGTGCGGAAGCTTACGACAAGAACTTTTCAAGCACCGAGCACGCACTGCCCAAGGTGCCGCGTGTCGGCAGCTACCGCGGTTTTGTCTTTGCCAGCCTGGCTGAAGAGGGCGTGACACTCGACGAGTACCTGGGATCGACCAAGAAATTCTTCGACATCATGATCGACTCTTCTCCGATCGGCGAAATCGAGGTAAAGCCGGGCGTGCTCAACAAGACCATGTACCGCGGCAACTGGAAACAGGTCGGCATGGACGGCTACCACCCGCACTACGTGCACATGTCGGTTTTCAAGATCTTTAGCAAGCGCGAAAGCACCATCGGTTCAGCCGTGGGGGCGTTGCATATAGAAGACCCGTTTGCCGATGTCTCGCAGAGCCGCACCCGGGGCTTTGCCAATGGGCACGCCTGCCTGGACTTTCGCGAGCAGCGTCGTTCCCATGCGGCAATGGCTATCGATGATCTGCAGCGCAGTGAAGACGGCCGTCAGTACGTGGCCGACATGATTGCCAGTTACGGCCAGGAGCACGCTGAGGAATTGCTGGCGTGGCACGGTGACCCGCATCTTGGATTATTTCCCAACCTGCAATTGATTCATGACCATGTGCGCGTGGTGATTCCAATCGGCCCAGGAGAAACCCAAGTCTTGATGTACCCAGTTTTTCTCAAGGGGGTGGGGCAGAGCATCAACGAGAAGCGTTTGCGCGCCCACGAGGCCTTTTATGGCCCGGCCGCCGCGGGTTCGCCGGACGACGCCGAAATCTTCGAGCGTACTCAGCGCGGTTTACTCGCCGATGCCGAGCCTTGGGTGCTACTCGCACGCGGCCTGAATCGCGAGCAAGTCGATGAGGACGGAAGCATTACGTCCTGTATCAGCGACGAGATCACCCAACGGGTGCAAATGCAGGAATGGAAGCGGCTGATGACCGCCCGCTAAGGCGGCCGGTTATATCCGAATCGGAGAGAATTTCATGTCGAAGCAAATTGTAAACGCGGCCCCTGAAGCCTTGGCAGGCGGCATCCTTGACGTCGAGACGCAACTGCGACTCGAGCGGTTTCTGGCTTACGAAGCAGCCTTGATGGACGAGCACGAGTACGACCGCTGGATGGGCCTGTGGGCCGGTGGAGACATCCTCTATTGGTTGCCGTGCAACGATAACGATCAGGACCCTAGCACTGGAATCGCGATCATTTACGACAACCGAGCGAGCCTGAGCGAACGCATGATGCGCCTGAAGGACAAGACCGCCCATGCCTATCGGCCGCAAGCCAAACTGGTCCGTACCATTTCCTCGGTGATACCACTCAAGAGCGAGGGCGATGAGTTGGAAGTCGCCTGCAGTTTCGTGCTCGGTGAGATTCGCGTCGGTGTGCAGAACATCTGGTTCGGCAAGTGTGTGTATCGGCTGCAGAGCACCCCCGAGGGATTTCGCATCCGCAGAAAGAAAGTGATGTTGCTGAACAACGATGAGGCAATGCCGAACCTCACCTTCCTGGTCTGACAGGCGATTTGGCGGCGCTGGGGTGGATGTGTGGGCGTACATCGCAAGTCCCACCGCCGACGAGCACCCCATAGTGATTTCCGTGACCGTAGTGAAAATCAGCTTGGTCGCTTTCCTGCTGCCCTTCGTCTACAGCTCTGGTCTGCTGCTGATCGGGGGCTGGGAGACAGCGCTGTTCGATTAAAAAGTTGCCGTAGGCGTGCTGATTTTCGCCGCTGTGGCATACGGCATTCTGAGTCACTGGGCTCGCATCTCCAAGATCACGGCTGGGCTGCTGTCGATGTTGGCCTGGGACATGGTCGGTGTGTCGGGACTGCTTATCGGCGGCGGTTATCTTTTGTCCAGACGCTTCTTGCCGCAGTTACACCAACGCATGGCGGGCTGGCCAAGATACCGATGAATTTTACGAAAGGAGACTAAACCATGATCAATCTGCACGATATCTGCTACCTACGCCTTGGGTGCCATGACCTCGATGAAATGGTGCGCTTCGCCACCGGCATACTTGGCCTAGAATTGCGCGAAAAAACCGCGACCCACGCCTACCTGCGTGGCGATAGCAGCGCCTTCAACCTCTGCTATATCCAGGGCGATGCGTCGTATGACGTTTCGGCATTCGAATTGCGCCACATAGAAGAGCTGAAGACGGCCGAGAGCGAGCTGGTCGCTCAAGGTATCGAGGTAAACCGGGGCACTCTGGCCGAATGCGAAGAGCGTCGTGTCGAAGCATTCGTTGCCTTTACCGATCCCAACGATAACCGCATCGAGCTCGTTTATCGGCCACATCAGACCGGAGTGCGGTACTTCCCAGCGCGCGACGCAGGGATTACCGAATTCGGTCATTTTGGTCTGCACAGTCGGAACATTGAGCGGGACCTGCTTTTCTGGACCTCGGTGCTCAGCGCCCGTGTTAGCGACAGGATCGGCGATGGCGCGCTGCTGCGCATCGATGAGGTACATCACAAGATCGCATTGTTCCCCTCGGACAAGGTGGGCGTGCAACACGTCAACTTCCAGGTCGCGAGCATCGATGACGTAATGCGCTCTTGGTACTTCCTGCAGGATCGTGGTGTGCCCATCGCCTTCGGGCCAGGTCGGCACCCAACCTCTACGGCGATGTTCATCTACTTCCTCGGTCCGGACGGGCGTGTCTACGAATATTCCTCGGGCGTAAAGCGAATCACCGATGAGGCTTCGTACACGCCGCGCCAGTTCGAGATGAAGCCATCTTCGTTTTGCATGTGGGGCGCCAAGCCCAATGTCGAGGAATTCAGCGAATAAACAGCTCAGTCGCGTAGCGGGCTGATCACGATCAAATTGCAAACGGATGGGATTATGAGCGAACAAGGCTGCAGAAGATTTGTAGGAAAGGTTGCGCTGGTGACGGGCGCAGGACAGGGCATTGGGTTGGCGACGGCTTGGCGTCTGGCCCGCGAAGGCGCGCAGGTGGTGCTGGCGGACAAGTCCGCCGCGCCGACCCATGAAGCCGCAGAGGCAATGCGTGCGGAGGGCCTGGAGGTGGCGGTGGCGATCGCGGATCTGGCGACCTACGCCGGGGCGCAAAGCGTGATGGTCGACACCGAGTTGGCTTTCGGGCGCATCGACGTGTTGGTCAACAACGTCGGCGGGACCATTTGGAAGAAGCCGTTCTGGCACTACAGCGAAGATGAAATCAAGGCTGAGGTCGAGCGATCCTTTTGGCCGCCTTTGTGGTGTTGCCGTGCGGTAGTGCCATATATGCAGGCGCGGGGCGGCGCCATCGTCAACGTCGGTTCCAACGCGACCATGGGGATTTTCCGCATTCCCTATTCCGCGTCGAAAGGCGGCGTTGTCGGGCTGACCACGGCGCTGGCGGTTGAGTTGGCGGACTTTAAAATCCGCGTCAACTGCGTCGCCCCGGGCAACACCGCAGTCAAGGAACGGCCTACGCCACGCCTGGAACGTGAGTTGAGTGACCAGGAGAAACAGTGGAACCAGCAGTTTTACGATTACGTCAGCAAGGAGGGTTTGTTCGATCGACCCGCTTCAATTGAGGAGCAGGCCGCCGTGATCGTTTTCCTGGCCTCCGACGACGCTTCTTACATGACTGGAGAAATCTTGGATACCGGTAAGCGGGGCATGCGTATTTCGTCGGTGGTTCGCTGACAGCCTTTGTTTCGATTGAGGGTACGGCGTTTTTACGTCGTGCCTGGGCCTGGTCGTGTCCTGAGTGGGCCTTATTGCCAAGGCTGCTCCGTTAAGTCGGCGGCCTGACCAGCAAGTTAGCGCTGGCCATAAAGCAGATCTCTATCGGATACACGAGTACCACGGCATGTGCAGGAGTGAATGAAGTATGACCCAGGTGTCTGGAGCGATGTCTATTGGCATGGCTTTGCTTTCCGCTTTTATGTTTGCGCTCACCTTCGTTTTCGTGCGGATCGGAGTAAAGAGCGCGTCGACGACAACTGCGTGGTGGCTGACGTTAACCATCAACGTGGTATTTCTCTGGGGCTGGAGTCTGCTGGTCTATGGATGGCAATTCGAGCAATGGTGGGAGTGGCGCTACTTTTTCCTCTCCGGGATATTCGCACCTTTGCTAGGTCGGCTCTTTCAGTTCCAGGGAATGGCCAAACTCGGAGCGAATATCACCACGCCGCTGACACTGACTCATCCGGTGATATCCGTTGCGTTGGCGATCCTGTTCCTGGGCGAAGAGGTCACTAAATTAGGCTTGTTGGGCGCCTTGATGGTGGTGCTGGGCAGCGTTGTAGTTGGTGCGCAGGGCGGGCAGCGCTCGAGCGGCAGCCTACAAAACGTGTCACGTAATTATCTACTGCTGCCATTGGTTGCATCGTTGTCGTATGGCATATCCATCGTATTTCGGAAGATTGGTATCGATATCGGTTCGGATGCAGTGACCGCCGCGGCAGTCACCTGTACCTCTGCCTGGTTCTTCTCCACGTTGTACGTGTTGATCACCGGTTCAACTGACGAAATCCGCTGCAACCGACGCGAGTTCGGCGTCTTCCTGCTCGCTGGTTTTTTTTCAAGTCTCGGTCCGGTACTGCTTTATACGGCGCTGCAGTTCGGAGAGCTTGTGGTCATCGCACCGCTGGCCGCCACCACTCCATTATTTGTCCTGCTGGTGTCGTATGTGTACATCCGGGCGGACGAAATTTTTACGCCTCAAGTCATCGCCGGAACCCTCGCTACCGTTGCGGGAGTGGTTCTGGTGACGACCTATGGGTTGGCATAAGTTTTGTGAAAGGAGAGCCATTATGGATCTTGTAGTCAATATGTCCCACTTCTACGTCTGCGAGGCAGATGCGTTGGGCAGTTGTGAAATTCGTCAGGTTACTCCGCCGGGTCTCGGTTCGGTGGCGGTGTACCGGGTCGCCGATGAGTACTACGCCACTGATGACATCTGCTCCCACGGCCAGGCACTGCTTTCTGAAGGCGATGTCGATGAGGACTGCGTTGTTGAGTGCCCTTGGCATGGAGGCACCTTTGATGTGCGCACCGGCGAAGCACTGTCGTTTCCCTGTGTGCTCCCCATCAAGGTCTATCCGGTAAAGGTAGAAAGCGGCAAGGTCTATCTCGACCTCGGTGCCGGTGCAATCAAGGCATAGGCCGAGAGGGAAAAAGATATGATCGACATGCACACACATATTGTCCCGGCCGACTTTCCTGCTTATCCGGGGCGGCAAAAAAACCACGGTTGGCCCTGCATGCACTGCGGCGAGGGCCATCACCGCACGGTTATGATTGGCGACAAGCCGTTCCGCGAAGTGTCCTCCAACGCTTGGGACACCAGCCGAAGATTGGAGGAAATGGCCGCCGAGGGCGTCGATCGTCAAGTGCTTTCACCGATGCCGGAGCTGCTTTCTTACTGGTTCAGCCTCGACGACGCCTTGGCCTTCGGCCGCTACATCAACGGTACCATCGCCGAGATGGTCGCTGCCGCACCGCAACACTTTTACGGCCTGGGCATGGTGCCGCTGCAGGATCCTGAGCGTGCGGCCCGAGAGGTGCGCAGCCTCAAGCACGAATACGGTCTAGTCGGGGTTGAGGTGGGCTCAAATATCAACGGCATCGCTATTAGCGACCGGCGTTTCGATCCGTTCTTCGCCGCCTTGCAGGAAGAGGACATGTGCCTATTCGTACATGCCCTGCACCCGACCAAGGAACGACTCTACGGACCGCCGTTGATCGAAGCGCTGGTCGGCTTCCCCAACGAAACCGGCCTATGCATCGCCGGCTTCATCGCCAACGGAGTGCTCGATCGCTTCCCGCGCCTGCGTATCGCCTTTAGTCATGGAGGGGGTTCTTTCCCGATGATCCTGCCGCGTCTGCAGCATGGATGGGAAACCAGCAAGCCACTTCGCGAGGCGATCCTACGTTCGCCGCAAGAAGTAGCGCGGCAGTTCTGGTATGACACCCTGGTTTACAGCGAGCCGGCGCTGGCCTACCTGATGCAAATCTACGGCAAGAGCCAGTTGATGATTGGCACCGACTACCCCTTCGTCATTCGCGAAAGTCATCCCGCCCGCCGGTTGCAGGGGCTAGGACTCAGCGTGGCCGACCACGAAGCCTTGCAGGTGGGTAACTGCTTACGCTTCCTGGGCCAGTAAAGCGTTGTTCACCCCATAAATCCAAGAGAGGTCGTTATGCCTATCGTACATATCAACAACAGCGACGCATCTTTTGAACAGACCGAGGCGCATGACTCCATTTTGCGTGCCGGGCTTGCGGCTGGACTAGGTCTTTCCTACGAGTGCAACTCGGGTGGCTGCGGCAGTTGTAAATTCGAACTTATCGAGGGCGAGGTCGAGGAACTCTGGCCGGAAGCGCCAGGGCTGACCGCCCGGGATCTTAAGAAGGGTCGTAAGCTGGCCTGCCAGTGCCGTGCGAAAAGCGATCTGGTGATCAGCATGCGTACCGACGAGAGTTTTCGCCCGACCATACTGCCACAGAGCTTTCAGGCCACTCTCGTGAGCCGCCGTGAACTGACTCCGGATATCACCGAGTTCCGCTTCCTCGGGCCTGTTCCAGCGCATTTTTTGCCGGGACAGTACGCCATGCTCAGTCTCGACGACGCCCCAGGTCCACGGGCTTACTCAATGAGTAATCTCGCCAATGCCGAAGGCATATGGGAATTTTGGATCCGCAAGAAGCCTGGTGGGCGGGTAACTGAGTTATTGTTCGCCAAGCTTGAGCCGGGCGACAAGGTCACATTGCAAGGGCCTTACGGTTTGGCTTTCCTGAAAACTTCGGTGCCTAGGGATGTGCTCTGTATCGCTGGTGGCTCGGGTATCTCGCCGGTGTTGTCGATCGCCCGCGGAATGCTCAGTGATCCAGTCATGGCCGGACGCAAACTGCATTTCTTCTTCGGTGGCCGAACGCCTGCCGACATCTGCGGCCTGGCCGAACTGCAAGCGCTACCCGACTTTGACGAGCGGGTTCGCTTCCATGCTGCCATTTCCGAGCCCAAGCCGGGCGATGGCTGGGAGGGGGCGGTAGGCTTTATCCACGAAGCATTGGAACAGGCCTTGGCTGGCACGTTGGCGGATTACGAATGCTATCTGGCGGGTCCGCCGCCCATGGTACAGGCGACAACCAAAATGCTGCTGCTCGACCAGGGCGTGCCGGTCGAGCAGGTGCATTTCGACCGCTTCTTCTAGGGTTTTTCGTCAATGTTGAGCTGTAGGTAGTCGAATTTATGGTGGGCAACACGGTGCGGAGGAATCGGTTTCGACAAGCATGTGCATCCTGTACTCCGCGACAGCCACCACTTACGTGCATCGTCAGCAATTTCTGAAGCGTGAGCTGGCAGGTTTTTCCAAAAATCTAGAAACGACAAAGTTCTTACAAATCAAGGCTTTGTCGTATAAATATGGCGGAGGCGATGTTCAACCCTGTCGGGAGGCACTCTTATGGAGCCTATCGCGCTTGATGCACTGAGTTGTAGCGCGAATGTTTCATGCCCATTCGATCCGAACAGATTCCGCGAGCAGAGGATCTTCAATTCAATACCGATAGAAGTTTGCGTTGATCTCTCGATATACGAAATTGTTAGCAAGCTTGTGAATTGGCTTGGTATTTGCCTTTAGTTTCGGTACATGAATGTCGCAGTTGGGGAAGTAAATGTCGCTCTCAAGTAATTCCATGCAGTTATCTTTTAGCGAAACGCACTGGTTACCCTGGTTCGGCAGAACTGGAAAAATTGCGATGAGCTGGTCTTGCAGGCTCAATCAGTCGGCTTACCCAGTGATCGAACAAACGTTCGAAGCCATCGCTGCAAAGCGCACGCAATTCCTGCACAACTGGACGCGCGAGCAGTGGGAACACCTGGCTGAATTGGCGGAAAATCTCAGTCGTGATTTCGCCCATCTCGACAGCACTTCGCTGATGGATAAACTCAGTCAGGCTGAAGATTTTTCGGAGCTGTTTGTCGTTGATGCCAGCGGCACCGTCATCACCTCGACCTGGAACGGGCGCGGTAAAAGTCAGTCCCAGAACACTCGTGCATTGGCAGAAGGATTGAAAGCGCCGTTTCTCCATGGCCCTTACAGCGATCCACTGACCTTGCAAATCGGCCCATCGTCTTCGCGCTTCCACGATGAAGTTACATTGATGTTCTATCACCCCCTGAAGGCAGATAACAAAGTCCTTGGCTGCCTCTGCGGTCGCGTACCAAACGATGTGCTGGGTGATCTTATTCAGCGTGAGGCCGGACATATTTTTGCCGAGTCGGGCGACAATTATCTATTCATGGCGCAGTCACGCTTTGATCCTGCTATCCAACCGGGAACTGCTTTGTCGCGCTCACGCTTCGAGGACGGTACGTTCACCCACGGCGAAAATCTGAAAAGCGGCGTACACACGCCCTGGAAGACGGTGCAGATCCAACGACATACCGAACTGGAACTGCGCTTTACCGACCCAGCGACCCAGCAACTGCACCCAGGTGTGCGCGAAACCATCCGCAAGGGCTCCAACCTATTCGTGACTTATCCCGGTTACGCGGACTACCGGCACATTCCGGTGGTCGGTAAGGGCGTTACTTTCCAATTGCCAGGATCACCTGACCGTTAGGGCATGATGTGTGAGGCCGATCTGGAGGAGGTATACCGCCGGCGCTCACTCAGCTACGGTTTGATGAAGCCTTATCTCGCGACCATGACGGGACTCTTTGCCTGCAACTTCATGGTCCAACATTACAGCGGTGTGGCGCAGAACCTGATCGATACCTTCGAAGTCTTGAGTATGGTGGCAGCCGCTGTCCTGTTCAGCCTGCTGGGGCCCAAACGTCTTGCGGCAAGGTTGAACGAGATGACGGGGGTGATCAGAACCATCGCAGAAGGCGAGGGCAATCTGCGTCAGCGCCTGGATACGTCGCGCATGGCTAATGATGAGACGGGTGACATGGGCCGCTGGATCAACAGCTTTATCGATCATCTGGACTCAGTCGTAGGGCAGGTGGTCAATGCCAGCAGCAACGTCGGCACCACCAATCAAATGATGCTGGGGCGCAGCCAGGAAGCCAGTCTCACTTCAGATGAGGTCGCCGAAGCGGTGCACCGCATGATGATCATCGTGGAAGATCAATTGGGAGAGATTCAGCAGGCCTCAGTCAGTGCTGAACAGATGAAGCAGGCGATGGACGAAGTGGTCACCCGTGCCCGCGAGCAGTTTCTCGCCGTGCAGGAAGGAACGCAGTCGATTCGCGACGTGGTCGAACGCTCGTCGTCGAGCGTACAACTGCTCGACAGTCGGATGGCCCAGATCGGCAACATCACCGGCCTGATCAGCGACATCACCAACCAGACCAATCTGCTGGCACTCAATGCGGCTATTGAGGCCGCGCGTGCGGGTGAGCACGGTCGCGGTTTTGCGGTGGTCGCCGATGAAGTTCGCAGTCTTGCCGCACGCACCTCACGAGCTGCCGATGACATTCGGCAGATGGTTGAAGGCTTGCAGAACGAAACGCAAAAAGCCGTCACCTTCATGGAGGAGGGCGTCAAGGACGTCGATAATAGTCTGCGCCTAGCGGAAGACGCATCCTCGGAAAACGTGCAGTTGCATCAAGCAGTGGAAAGTATGTTTGCGATCATTCAGCAACTCAACAGGCGCAGCCTCGACTACGGCAAGACGATCAAGCAGGTCGACCAGTCCTCCACCGAGATGCGCCAGACGGTAGTAGTGCTGCAAAGCAGTGCCGAAACCGTAAGGCTCAATGCCAACAAACTGCAGAAGTTGGTGGGGCAGTTTGAGGTGAGTATTAACAAGCGACGAGGAGCAGCGGCTTGAGTCCGCTCAGCATCGGTTTGTCGCCAATTCAGATGTAATAGTCGAATGACCGCTTTAGCCGATCTCTGCCCGTCGCCACCGTTAGCTTTGGGTCGGACAGCGACGGTCTGTCGTACCATTGGAAAAGCTCAATGAGGGTACACATAGAGATAGAGAAATTTTCGAACTTAAAATTTTCCTTTATTTTCAGCGACAAAGAGGAAGGTTCGATTCGGGCTTCGGCACCATGAATATCAAGGGCTTGCGTGATATACCTCATGCAAGCCCTTATTTCTTTGCTCCGCAAAAACCAATCTCTGCTCCGCAATTCAACGCCTCAGGTCATTTCGTAGGCGTTACTTTCAAGCCTTCCCGCATTCGAATGTAATGCTCGGTCATGCCCACAGTGGTGTGTCTCAGTTGATCCCGTGCTGCGCGAATGTTGCCTGTCGATTCTTCCTTATCTGTCGCCGCTTTCACCATCGCTTGCATGCAACTTGAGCAGCACACGCCGCAGTGCCGACCGGTTGAATCCACAGCTCATTGCGGGCGTTGACGACTGTAAAAGCCAGCCCAAAAAAGCCCTTCAGATGTGTCTACAAAACCAGCGGCGATTTTCCTCCCTCACCGTCCAGCCTGCTCTACAAGCCAGAACAGCGACTCAGAAGCTCAAGCCAATTCATTGCGTTCAGTAATTTGCACAGTTCTTGCAGAATAATTTACAAGCACCTTAATCTGTAACCCTTCTACCCGCGGAGTCGTTGAACATGCCGTTACGCTTGAAGTTAGCCCTAAGCTACCTGTTGATCGGTTTGATCCCGGTTCTGGGCATGGCCTTTACGGTCTATCAACAAGCCAGTACGGCCCTGCGCGAGCAGACGCTGAACGCCCTCGAGGCGGTTGCCCATATCAAACAGCAGCAGTTGCTGGATAACTGGCAGGAGCGGCGCAACCAGATCAGCACCCTGGCCAGTAACCTGAGCAACAGCTACCAGGGACTGGACGGCAACGCACTGATCAGCACCGCCCACTACGACCATCCGATGTTTGAAAACTTCATCAGTACCTTTGGTTACCGCGATCTGAAACTGATCATGCCCGATGGCACGGTCATGCTCAGTTTGAAGGACAGCCGTGACGAAAAGCACAATCTCAGCGAAGCCAGCCTCCGTGACACCTCGCTGGCGCGTCTGGTCAAGCAAAGCCGCGATAGCGGCAAACCGTTGATCAGCGACCTGCAGTACAACCCGCTGAGCAAGGAGCCGACCCAGTATCTGGCGACCCCTGTCTTGTCGCACGATGAGCTGCAAATGACCGTGGTTCTGGAGTTGCCCATCGCTCCGCTCAATAACGTGATGCAAACCCGCCAGGGCCTGGGTGAAAAAGGTGAAACCTACCTGGTCGGCAGCGATGCCGGCCTGCGTTCGGACTCGGCGCGTTTTCCTGAACGCCAGGTCAACCGCAGCCTCAATGCACAAGTCGGCCTTACTGGCAGTGCCGTCAGCAATGCCCTGGCGGGCCAACAGGGTCGTATCGCCGAACCGGGGCTGGACGGCAATAGTGCGCTGAAAGTGTTTGTCCCCGTCGTCTTCGATGACAACCACTGGGCCTTGATTGCCGAAATGGATCAGGCCCAGGCGTTTGCCCCGGTGCGTCAGCTGATGTGGCAAGTCTTGCTGCTCGGCCTGCTGACCGTTGCTGCCGTTGCCATCGCCACTTGGCTGGTCAGCCGCAGTGTGATGCGCCCGCTGGGCGGCGAACCGAGCAATATGACGGTACTGGCCCGCCGCTTGGCCGCAGGCGAGCTGAACCTGCCGACCGAACAACGACAACAGGCTGGACTGATGCTGGCCCTGCATGAAATGGCCCAGGCCTGGCGCGATGTGATTGAGCGTCTGCGCCAATCCAGCCAGGACGTCGGTCAGGCCAGCAGCGAAATTCTAAGCGCAGCCGGGCAAACCAGCGAACGCCTCGACCTGCAGCAAGAGTCGCTGGAAATGGTCGTCAGCGCCGTCGAGCAAATGTCCTGCACCGTGCAGGAGATCGCCCGCAACGCCGCCGACAGTGCACATGGCAGCACCGCCGCACGGAGTGCCTTCGGCGAGATGCAAGGTACCTTGCAACAGATGATCGGCCAGCAGGGACGCTTGCTGAACGACATCGGCCGGGCCGGCAGCGTGGTCGACACCCTGACCAGCGATGCCCTGCAAATCGGCACCGTGCTCGCGGTGATCCGTGGCATTGCCGAACAAACCAATCTGCTGGCACTCAACGCCGCTATCGAGGCCGCGCGCGCCGGGGAACAAGGCCGTGGATTTGCTGTGGTCGCTGACGAGGTGCGCAATCTTGCTCAACGCACCAGCAGCGCCACCGAAGAAATCGTTGCCATCACCAACACCTTGCAAAGTTCTTCCACTGAAGCCCGGCAGGCGATGCAGGCTTCGGCCGAACAAGCACATACGCTGGAACGTGAAACCCAGGTGGTGCTGACCTCGCTCAGTCAGTTGGACAATTCCCTGCAAGGCGTGCACGCCCTCGCCGTGCAGATCGCCGTCGCCGCGGACGAACAGGCCGGAACCACGCAGGAAGTGAATCAGCATATGCACCGCTTGCACGACATGACCCGCGACAACCGGAGGAATGCGGCGCATACCCGCAGTAGCGGCGAGCACCTGCAGCAAGTGGCCAACAACCAGCAAGCCCTGGTGCTGCGCTTCCGCCTATAGCCGCCGGGGCTAGCTCTCAGCCGGACGGCCGCCTGGAGTTCGACAGGTGGCACGAGACAGCAGGCAACAAAAAGCCCGCGCACGGCGGGCTCTCTGCATGGGGTCAAATCCTGTCTGCTCAATCTGCGCAGCATTTTATGAGCGCTTTGTGAAAAGCACATCGGAACGAAAAAAGCCCGGCATGCGCCGGGCTCTTTATACACGTGGCCAAATCCCTTTGGCTGACCGTATTGTGCTTGGTTGGTGTGACGAAGGCGTGACAGCAGATGCCAAAAAAGCCCGGAGCTGGGCCATCCTTCCCGCCTTCACCTCATCAGCGCAAGCATTCAGCCTGCCATAGCCATTCTCAGCGCTACCGCAGCCTCAAGCAGCTTATTCGCCTGGTTCGAGACAGCCGTCGCCAATACATCATTTCCAGCGTCCTTCAGCATTGCTGCCAAATCGAGCAGCTTCCCAACCTCGATCTCAACGATGCGAACGGATTCGGTGATCTGGTATTGAAGTGAGTGCGCCATGCCATCAACCCTCGATTAAGATCGCCTACTGGCGGACCTTGCCGTTTCCCTGAATATTCACGTGCGGGAGGTGACGCGCTGAACCGCTCAGCCGTTGCCTTTATAGTCCCCGCTCATGATCTTGCTGGTGGGCTGGATCAACTGGGCGCCATGGTTGTGAGCGTTGCCGATGGCTTGGTCGACCGTGAACCATTCGAATGCCGTCCCTGGCTCGCCCTGATGCAGCGCCATCTGTTCGGCGCGCTCTTTGGGTGTAGCCGGATCCAGCCATTCCCGGGCCAGTTCCGGTGACAACGCCACCGGGCGACGGTCGTGGATGTCGACCATGCCGCCGGCACTGTCGGCAGTGATGATGACGAAGCCATCATGCTCGTCCGGCCCATGTTCGTACCTTGGATATTGGCCAATCGCGGCGCACAGGATTGGCGCGCGATCCTTGTGGCGAATGAGGTAGGGTTGCTTCTTCGGTCCACCCTCATAAACCCACTCAAACCAGTTGTCGATCGCAATGATTGCGCGGTGTGGCCAGATTGCACGGAAGTACGGACCGTGCGCGACGTTCTCCACCCGGGCGTTGATTGGCGCTGCGTGGTCCTTGGACCAATGCGGCCGCCACCCCCAACGCACCAGGTCGGCGTGCAGTACGTCACCTTCCTGGTGGAAGAGGGCGAGCTGAGTGGTGGGGGTGGCGTTGTAATTCCCGAACGGCTGCTCGCCGGCAGTGTTGACCAGCGCATTCGGCATGCTTAGCGCTGCTACAAAGTCGTGAATGCCTCGGTACTGGGAGAGTCGTCCGCACATGATCAGGTTCTCCGGCTGTGCTTTCAGCGTAGACCAGCGGCCAACGGCTTCGTCACGAACACTTGGTCAAGACACATCTCGCAGGGTAGGAGGCAGAGGCATTCACTGTCAGTGTAGAAAAAAAGCACCAAAGGTTCGCGGCTTCAAGGCTTCTATTTTCGCCTCCATCCCTTAATGTCTGGCGAACAGGGTGGCGAGATCACCAACGATGCGTTAGTGATTCACTACTGCGATAAACGTCGATTGATGTTGTTATTCTGGACGACGAGGGCTTGGAGCTGTTTACAGCGGTGCTCAAGATAGCCTCGACGCCGATTCACTAATTGATACTCGAGCAATCTACGAGGATGCGCGGAAACCAATTCAGGAATGCGCGGAGCACGATGCAACACGGTGACTCTCATGAAGCTTCAAATCTACTCAGATTTGCATAATGAATTCTCTCTGTTCGAGCCAGTCCCAATCGATGCGGACGTGGTGATCCTCGCGGGTGACATCGATCTGAACTCGCGAGGAGTGAAATGGGCGAACGAGGTGTTCCAGTGTCTTGTGATCTATGTGTGCGGCAATCACGAGTTTTACGGTGGTCACCTTGATCGCACGCTTCAAAAGATGAAGGACGTGGCAATGCCGCACGTTCACGTGCTCGAAAACGAAGTGCTGATCCTGGATCAAACACGTTTTTTGGTCACAACTGCGTGGACAGATTACTCGTCAACCGGAGATGTCGTTGCGGCAAAACGCGTTGCTTGGGAGTGGATGAACGATTTCACCGTGATCAGAACCGATGCAAATTTTCGACGCCTGCGTCCGGATGACTTGATTGCCAAGTCAAAGGCAGCCTATGCCTGGCTATCCCACGAACTGGAAAAGCCCTTCAGCGGCAAAACCGTCGTAGTCACACATCACGCACCAGCGTTGGATCATGTGGGTGATGATCATCCCGCACTCCTGATTGCAGCCTATGCAAACGACTGGCCGGAACTGTTGGGTAAGGCCAATCTTTGGGTCTACGGACATACCCACGTCGCAGCGGATTTCTTCAAAAATGGGTGCCGGGTTATTTCCAATCCACGCGGATATCCGAATCAAAATACAGGTTTCGATCCGGGTTTTTTGATCGAGATTTGATGAGCAGCGATTTCAACTTTGTACGCTCATGAACCTCTCGGCATTCGTCGCACCGTTACAACTCCTTGATTTCAAGTTTCAAGGTTGGCACTCCAGTCAGGCGCAGCCCTGCGTGACCGGATGTGAAAGGGTAATGGCATTTTGGCTATAGGTGAGCTATTTATCTTGTTGCCCGGCATGAAGTCGGATATAGGAGACGCGGATGATTACTGATCGCGAAGTTGCGCTTGAACAGGCGCTGGTAGCCATCATTGGAGCGGCTGTCGCCAGCGGGCTGGATGTAAAAACCCTGATGAACAAGGCAGCAACAGGCTTGTTGGATAACGCCTCTTACCGCTGGGTTGGGCATCCTCATGTGTCAAACGCCATTCAATTGATGAGTGATGCTCATGCACAAGTAGTAGACACCGTGCCGGTGTAAAAGCTGAGGCAGTCTGATTCGTCGCGGCAGATGCGCAGCCACTCGCGCTGGGAGGCCAGCTCTGATTTGCGCGACACGTTCTCGATGATCGTGATTTTGTGTCGCGGAGTCGAGTGCACGCGGGGGGTGTCGGTGGGGAAGGGGCACGTTGTCAATTCAGGCTTTGGATTTGGCTTTTTGGCTTGCTGCATTTCGCCAATGAATCATTGATCTAGCTCGCTGTCATAGGCCTGACCTTTTCTATCAGGACCTTCAAATGAAGCGCGCAGTATTAATGCTTTTGGCCATTTCCAGTCCTCTCCTGCTGGGAGGCTGCGTGCCTATCTGGGACGACGGAGGAGGGTACGGTCGAGACCGTGGCCATGATCACGGTCGTAGATACGACCGAGGGTATGACGATGATCAAGGGCATGACCGCGGATATGATCGTCGTGACAATGATCAGCGATATGATCGTAACCACGGTCGCGATCGTGACGATAGGGACGACTGACCCTTTCTTGCATGTCCTTCAGGGCGGGTTAATGCCCGCACTGGATGACGCAATCTCCTTTTGCTCCCTCACTACCCATCATTCAACAGTTCGGCGACCCCGCGCGTAATGAACTCCAGATTCTCATCGAGCTTGGTTAGAGAGTTGCGGATTCTAATTGCGTCCTCGGCGGGGCCGTGCAGTTGCTCAATCCAGAATGAGAGACCCTCAACGGCTTCAGCGATTGCTAATTGGTTTTCGTTGAGTTTGAAAATCAGGGAAGGGATGAGGTCGGGAGTCGGCATGGCTTATTCCTCCTGTGCACGGGGAAAGCGTAGCAGCGACCAAAAAAATGGCCCGCATGCGGGCGGGCCTAGTGGAGATTCTTTAAAGGAGCAGGGGTAATCTGCGCTTTGTCCTGTGAGTGATTGGTGAAAAGGATGTCGCAGATACGGAAAAAGCCCGGCGCAACGCCTGGGTTCGGCTACTGAAGCGACGTCAAGATCAAAAGATCGCAGCCTTCGGCAGCTCCTACAGGGGGAATGCATACGCTCTGTAGGAGCTGCCGAAGGCTGCGATCTTTTGATCTTGACGCACCGCCATTCGTCGCCTATCAATGGGTAACGCCAAATATACGACTATGCATGGCTTAAGGATTGCAGAGCACGCCGTTGCCGGCGAAGGATCGACGTAATTCTGACGCGGCAACAATCACATTTAGGCTTAAGAACGCCAGCGATGCGCTGGGGCAGTCACCAGGGGATGTAACGTGTCAACTCTCAATGAAATCGCAGCGAACCACGCGAAAATGGCTAAAGCATCGGCAGGAGAGTCGACCGAATTATCTGAGCGACAAACTCAAAGAGTGGGCGGTTTTGAAGTCCCATCCATAGAGCCGCAACAACATGTTCCCCTGCATTTCATCGTTGGTGCTCATGACAACCACGTAGGGCAGGCAGTCGGCTACTTGTGATAACTGCGCGCGATCGAGTGTTCCCGGTAACAACGATCAAAGTGAAATGGAAGCTCTGGCGAATAAGGGTTGGCGAGCGCAGGCTGATGCCAACCCTTGATTTTCTCAGTCCACTATTTTTCGCGGGGTAGCGGCTATTGATCTGGATCAGCCCCGCGCCGATCTTTTCCGGAAGGGTTGCCGGTATCGACAAGCCTTCTTTCTACCAGGACATTTTGAAGTGCCTGCCGGGCTTCAGGGTCCAGTTGATGCTCTCTCTCTTTGAGCTCAAGCAAGATTGGGCTGGACCAAGCGCGATAGGTCTGTTCGGCAGTACGAATGGATGTCATCGATCTCCTCCTGATTAGACGCCAGCCAACAAAGGCGCTGCAGTTCTACGCGCTAGAAACCCTAGTTGATGAAGCTGTTTGCCGCCATCAAACGACAGGGCTTCTACGCACCCGAGGAGGGGCGGGAGTTGGTCGATGCGTTCAAGCGCATGCCGTTGCGAGAAAACAAGCAGTCAGGGGCTGAGCCGAGCGCACCCGATTCAGCCACCGGAGCTGTCCGCTAAACGAATGGTTGACCGGTAAATCCACGAGGCAATCTTTGCAGTCCGGGCATCGCCGTTAGCCGCTGCACCCAGGCTGCGCGCCAATCGTTGGCGGTGTGGGTGACTTTGGCTTTGCGTGCGGCTCGGCGTGCCGCGTTGCGTTCGTTGCGGCGTGCCTCTTTGAATGCGTCGGTGTTTCGGCAGCTTCTGCATTTGACGCGAGTCAGTTCGGTGCTTGAGGTGAGTTTGCTGCCTTTGTGACCGCAGGCCAGGTGGCCGCCAACTTTGTAATGAGTGACCATCAGATGTCTCCTTCATGACATGTGATCGTTTGACCTCCGGGCGGCGACGTTCGTTGCGTGCGCAACAGGCAAAAAAAAGCCCAGCGCGGAGCCGGGTTGGGGTATTTCAGAAGGCGATCAGGCAGGGACGCACTCGGTGACGTGACGTCGCCGTTCATGCGTCCTGAATCAGACCGTGTACTCGCGTCGAGTGTCCGGATCGAATCATCTGAACCTTGGCAGAGGCGGGTCTACAGGTTTGAGTGAAGACAGCGTGTTCCGAATCAGTGGTGCATCCTTCTCGATGTCGTTCAGGCGATCACGAATTCTCAGGGCAGTCGGGTGTCCGCCTTGATGATCAACCCAGTCGGCGATCTCTTTGCACGCCGCTGCCAAGCGAGCCTGGCGAGAGTCGAGCAGGGTGAGCAGGGTGGTGATGGACTCTTTTTCGGACATGGCAAACACCTCCGTTGAAGAAACCTGACAAATAGCAACAAAAAGCCCGCGGGGAGCGAGCTTTCTACCGATGGGGTCGCCGATCCTTCAGCTGTTTTCAGTATAGACCCGGAAAAGAAAGGTGATTTATCAGCCTAGCCGGGCTGTCACTTGTGACCTCGCGTTCAGCTGTCGACATTCTCTTTGGGCGTCTTCTTCAAGATCGAAACCGTCACCGATAAAGCCACGAGTGCGCGTATCGGCGATGCGGTACCAGACGGCGGCGTCAGGGGGTAGATGACTGGCGTCTCCGGCTCGGCGGCCGTGAATGATGATCTTGTTGCAACGCTTCACGACAAAAATGTCTTCCATGGCTCACCGCAGTAGATTCATTCAGATCAACTATAGAAGCCATTTGCAATCGTGCAAAAAATACACAGGTCAGTTCGTCGGTTCAGTGCTTTCGATCATCTTCTCCAGGTACATCGCCAGCCCGACTTCCTCCGCTCTAAGTCCTTTGCGCGTTCTCGGCCGAGGCAGTTCAGCCAGAGCGCCCAGCATGAATCCCTCGAGCACCGCCGGATGGATGTAGCACTTGCGGCAAACCGCCGGCGTGTTGCCCAACTGCTTGGCGACGTTCTTGACCATCTCCACGACATGCCGCTTGGCATCCGACTCCGGTTCCCATTGCAGTTTGCGCAACACCGCTAACGCCAGCACACTGCCGGCCCAGGTGCGATAGTCCTTAGCCGTGAAGTCGGCACCCGTGAGGGTTTGCAAGTAGGCGTTGACGTCAGATGAGCTGACAGTATGTCGCTCACCGTTTTCATCGAAATACTGAAACAGGTTTTGCCCGGGAATCTCCAGGCAGCGCTTGATGATCCGCGCCAGACGCCGGTCTTTCACGGTGATCTGATGCTCGACGCCGCTCTTGCCACGAAACTGGAACAGGATCGCGCTGCCGTTGACCTCGACGTGACGGTTGCGCAGGGTGGTCAGCCCATAAGAGCGGTTGTCCCGCGCGTATTGCGTGTTGCCGACACGGATCAGCGTTGCGTCGAGCAGGGTAATGACCGTGGCCATGACCTTGTCGCGACTGAAACCGGGAGCGGCCAACAGCGTTTCAAGCTGTTTGCGCAGTTTCGGCAAGGCCAGGCCGAAATCCCGCAGGCGCGAGTATTTGTCGGCATCGCGCACCTCACGCCAGCGTGGGTGATAGCGGTATTGCTTGCGACCTCGGGCATCACGGCCGGTGGCTTGCAGGTGGCCGCGCGGATCGGCACAGATCCACACATGGGTGTAGGCCGGCGGCACGGCGAGGGCATTGATGCGTTTGATCTCGTCTTGATCGGTGATGCGTTGACCCGCCGGGTCAACGTAGCAGAACTTACCGCGCTGTTTTTTGCGGGTAATGCCGGGTTGAGTGTCGTCGACGTAGCGCAAGTCGGAAGGCAGCACATCGGGCAGCGCGGTATCGGGCATGGCAGTAGTCCCTGGCCAGCAATCAGTGACCGTTACAGCCATTGACCGCAGTCTTTTACAGACGTGCCAGCGGATTTACGCCAGCACCGCCACTGCCTTGATTTGCGCCCAGAGTTGCTGGCCAGGGTGCACGCCCATTTGGTCCCGGGAGTAGCGGGTGATTCGCGCCAGCAGCGGTGTGCCGGCAGCGTCCAGGCGGATCAACACGTGGGCTGCGTTGTCCGCCCCCATTTCACTGATCACGGTGACGGGCAGGCGATTGAGGATGCTGCTTTGCTCGACGCTTTGCAGGCTCAAGCTGACATCCCGCGCTTGAACCTTGCAGCGCAGCGCCTGGCCCGGGGTCATCGGTGAGTGAGTGACGCGAATGTTCAGGTGCGTGTCGGGCAGTTGCAGGGTCAGCAATTGGTAGTCGCTGTCGTAAGCGCTGACGCGTCCCTCGATCACCACGCCGGCGTCGTCACCCAGCGCCAAGGGCAGATCAAGACGCGCCAGGGTTTCGCCAATCGGGCCGCTGGCCAGCGCCTTGCCATTGCTGAGCAGGACGAGGTGGTCAGCCAGTCGCGCGACTTCATCCTGTGAGTGGCTGACGTACAGCACCGGGATGTCCAGCTCATCATGCAGTCGTTGCAGGTACGGCAGGATTTCGCTTTTGCGTTGGGCATCCAACGCCGCCAGCGGTTCGTCCAGCAGCAGCAATTTCGGGCTGGTGAGCAGGGCGCGGGCGATGCCGACTCGTTGACGCTCACCACCCGAAAGGTGTTGCGGATGGCGATCCAGCAAGTGGCCGATCCCGAGCAATTCAGTCGCGTGAGCCATATCGACGCGGCGCTGTTGTTTCGGGATTCGCTTAAGACCGAACTCCAGGTTGGCCAACACCGACAAATGAGGGAACAGGCTGGCTTCCTGGAAAACGTAACCCAGTGCGCGTTTGTGCGGCGGTACGAAAATCTTTTTGTCGCTGTCCTGCCAGACTTCATCGTTGATCTGGATGAAGCCCTGATCAGCCCTTTCCAGGCCGGCAATACAGCGCAGACAGGTGGTCTTGCCCGAACCCGAATGGCCGTAAAGTGCGGTGACGCCACGGCCAGGCAATTGCAGATCCACCTCCAGGGCGAATCCCGAATAACTCAATTTCAGACGCGTTTGAATCATCAATCAGCTCCAGCCCGCTTTGGTTTTACGGCTGGAGTAAAGCGCCAGCAATACCGCAAAGGAGAACACCAGCATTGCCCCGGCCAGCCAATGGGCCTGAGCGTATTCCATGGCTTCGACGTGATCGTAGATCTGCACCGACACCACGCGGGTCTTGTCGGGAATATTGCCCCCGATCATCAGCACCACGCCGAATTCGCCGACGGTATGGGCGAAGCCGAGAATGGCCGCCGTGAAAAAGCCCGGTCGGGCCAGCGGCAAGATCACGCTGAAAAACGTATCCCAAGGATTTGCACGCAAGGTTGCGGCCACTTCCAGAGGGCGCGTGCCGATGGCGGAAAAGGCGTTTTGCAGCGGCTGGACTACGAACGGCATCGAGTAGAGCACCGAGCCGATCACCAGACCTGCAAAACTGAACGTCAGGGTGCCAAGCCCCAGTGACTGGGTGAAGTGGCCGACAAACCCGTTAGGGCCGAGCGCCAGCAACAGATAAAAGCCGATCACTGTCGGTGGCAGCACCAGGGGCAGGGCGACGATCGCCCCGACCGGGCCGCGCAGCCAGGATTGGGTGCGCGAGAGCCATAACGCAATCGGTGTGCCGATAACCAACAGGATGCCGGTCGTCAGGGACGCCAGTTTCAGGGTCAGCCAAATGGCGGAAAAATCGGCACTCGAGAGCGTCATTTAGAGTTGGTAGCCGTAGGATTTGATGACCGCGGCAGCTTTTGGACCTTTGAGGTATTCAACCAGCGCCGTGGCGGCCGGATTGTCCTTGCCTTTGTTGAGGATCACCGCGTCTTGCTTGATTGGGTCGTGCATGTCAGCCGGAACAATCCATGCCGAACCGCCAGTGACTTTGCCGTCTTTGTAGATTTGCGACAAGGCTACAAAGCCGATTTCGGCGTTGCCGGTGGACACGAACTGGTAGGCCTGGGTGATGTTCTGGCCTTCAACAATCTTGTCCTTGACCTTGTCGGTCAGGCCCAGTTTGGCCAACACCTGAGTCGCGGCCAGACCATAAGGCGCGGCTTTCGGGTTGGCGATGGACAGGTGCTGATACTGATTGTCGCTCAGTACTTTGCCCTTGGCATCGACGTAACCTTCCTTGGCCGACCACAGTGCCAGGGTGCCGATGGCGTAGGTGAAGCGCGAACCCTTGACCGTGTCGCCTTCGCTTTCAAGTTTTTGCGGGGTGGTGTCGTCGGCCGAGAGGAACACTTCGAACGGCGCGCCATTCTTGATCTGGGTGTAGAACTGTCCGGTTGCGCCGAAGGAAGTGACCAATTTGTGCCCGGTGTCTTTCTCGAAGTCAGCAGCGATGGCCTGAATCGGCGCGGTGAAGTTGGCGGCGACTGCGACTTGAACTTCAGCTGCCTGGGCGGACCCGAAGGCGAATACGGCGATCAGGCTCGCAAGGCAAGTGGGGGCAAAACGAGAGGCACGAAGGGTCATGAAACGGCTCCATGGTTAGGCAAGTGCTACAAGGGGTGAAAACGTTATATAGAGGAATATATAGCGAATTGCCTGCAAACGGAACGTGTTGGATACGCATTGCTCGGATCACGCTTGCGTTCGATGTAGGAGCGAGCTTGCTCGCGAAGGACTTGAGAGCAACGCGTTTATTCAGGAAGAACGCGTTATCGTTAACGTCCTTCGCGAGCAAGCTCGCTCCTACATCGAACGCAGTCTGATCAGGCATGGGTCAACTTCGCCAACCCTTCCTCCGCCAGGCGCCGAGTCAGCTCGGCGGTGGTCATTTCGACGCCCAGGGTGAACGCCTGCCCGGCCCAAAGATTGCTGAAATCGGCTTCCCCCTTGGCCCGCAGGGGCATTAGTGCGCCACCGGCCAGTGGAAAGGCCGGGGCTTTGTCAGACATCGGGCCGAGTTCACGCATCACTCGATTGAGAATCCCCCGCGCCGGGCGTCCGGTGAAAATATTGGTCACCGCTGTCTCGCTTTCCTTGGCCGTACGCAGCGCCTTGTGATGAGACGCGCTGACCTTGGCCTCTGGCGTGAACAAATACGCGGTACCGACTTGCACCGCCGAAGCACCCAGCAGAAAAGCCGCCGCGACACCTCGTGCATCAGCAATGCCGCCTGCCGCAATCACCGGCACTTTCACCGCGTCGACAATCTGCGGCACCAGGGCAAAGAGACCCACCTGGCTGCTCAAGTCGTCGCTCAGGAACATCCCGCGATGACCGCCCGCTTCGTAGCCCATCGCGATGATCGCGTCACAGCCATGTTGCTCAAGCCAGATGGCTTCTTCCACGGTGGTGGCGGAGGACAGTACTTTTGCCCCGGCCGCTTTGACACGATCCAGCAAGGATTTTTCCGGCAGGCCGAAGTGAAAACTCACGACTTCGGGACGAAACTCCTCGATCACTTCGCAGGTCGCGTTATCGAATGGTGCGCGATTGGATACCGGCGTCGGTGCGTCGAAGTCGACACCCAATTCCCGGTAGTACGGTTCCAGCAGGTTTTTCCAGTCCCGGGCGCGTTGCTCATCGGCGGAGGGAGGCTGGTGGCAAAAGAAGTTGACGTTGAACGGGCGTTGGCAGTGTTGGCGAATCGTCCTCAACTCTTCTCGCAACTGTTCGGTGCTCAACATGGCAGCGGGCATGGAACCCAGCCCGCCCGCGTTGCTCGCGGCAATCACCATGGCCGAACCGGTGGCGCCGGCCATGGGCGCCTGGATGATTGGCAGTTCGATTCCGAGCAGGTCAAGAATACGGGTGTCTGGCCATCGGCTCATTTGAAAGGTTCTCCGGCATGAAAACAGGGCAGGGACGGTAGAACCCGTTTTGTATCAGCATGACTGGCGCAAGGCCAGTCGAGTTTTCGCAAGACAAGTGGCCTTCAGCGCCGATGCAATCCGCCACCTCCCTGCACGATGCCGTAGGTTGATTTACTATCCGTTCCCGTGGCCTCGACCGCTGCTCGCCCTTGCAGGGTGTAACCGTCCCAACTGTCGAGCTGTGGCTGATAGATCGTCAGTTTGGTATGGCCGCTGGTCAGTACCTGCGGCCAGCTCGGGCTCGGCGAAAGCTGTTTCGTGGGTGCCGTTGGGTGGGTGCCGGCGCGGCCTGAACGCTGGTGAAAACAAGCAGGGATGACTCGACAACCTGAGGCGTACAGCACCTTGAATTTCAAGGATGGCGCCGTTTTGGCGCGTCGGGGCCGCAAATCTCAATAAAAAGGAGTGGCGTCGCAATGGAAATCAAACAGGTCTACGTGACACCGTTCAGCGTTTCGGGGCTGAGGGTACGAACCCTCAACAGCGCGGAGCAAACGGCTGCAACAGCAAAGATTGGCCCGATGTGGGGACGCTTCTTCAGTGAAGGGTTGATTGAGCGGATTGCGCCGCAACCACCCGCCTCACCGGTCTACGGCGTGTACTCCGGGTACGAATCCGATGCCTCGGGGCCGTTTGATGTAACGGCCGGGATTGCTGTTCAGGCTCCGGCGCAGGGTTACGAGACGATCCACATCGAAAGCGGCCAGTACCTGGTGTTCGACGGCAAGGGGCCGATGCCGGATGCCGTCATCGATGCCTGGCAACGCATCTGGGGCTATTTCGAAGCAAACCCACAGATCAAGCGCCGGTTCGCTACCGACTTTGAGGCTTATGTCGGCCCGGAGTCCGTGGCGGTGTACATCGGCATCGTCTAAGGCTGCGCCTCACGCGCCAACAACTGGCGTTTGCGTTCCACGCCCCAGCGATAGCCTGAAAGATCGCCATCGCTGCGCACCACGCGGTGGCACGGAATCGCCACGGCCAGGCTGTTCGCGCCGCAGGCCTGGGCCACGGCGCGGAAGGCTTTTGGCGCACCGATGCGCTGGGCGATTTCGGCGTAGCTGGCCGTGCTGCCGACAGGGATCTCTCGCAGCGCTTGCCACACCCGTTCCTGAAACGCAGTACCGCGCACGTCCAGCGGCAAGTCCAGGCCAATGGCCGGTGCTTCGATAAAACCGACAACCTTGGCGATCAGTTGCTCGAATGAGTGATCGGCACCGATCAGAGTGGCCTGTCGAAACTTGTCCTGCAGATCGCAGACCAATTGGTGTGGATCATCCCCGAGCAGGATCGCACAAACCCCGCGTTCACTTTGCGCGACCAGAATGGCGCCAAGGGAACACTGGCCAACGGCAAAGCGAATGTCGTTGTTCTGACCGGCTGCGCGGTAGTCGCCGGGTTTCATGCCCAGTAACTGATCCGCGGCTTCATAGAAGCGGCTGTTGGAGTTGAAGCCGGCGTCATACAGCGCGTCGGTCACGGAGCCTCCGTTCGCCAATCGTTCCCGTACTCTGCGCGAGCGATGGGCCGTGGCGTAACCCTTGGGGGTCAGGCCGGTGACGGCTTTAAACACCCGATGGAAGTGAAAGCTGCTGAGGCCCGCGGCATCGGCCAATTCGCTCAGGGCAGGCAGATGCTCGGCGGTTTCGATCTGACGGCACGCGGCTGCCACGATCACGGCATGTTGTGCGGCGACGTCGCTCTGATCCTTTGTTGCCCGTTTGCTTGGGCGATAACCCGCCGCCTGGGCCTGCTCGGCGGTATCAAAAAATTCGACGTTCTGCGGTTTCGGCAAACGTGCCAGGCTGCTGGGGCGACAGTAGATGCCAGTGGTTTTCACTGCATACACAAATTGTCCGTCTGCCCGTGAGTCGCGTGCGACGACAGCGGCCCAGCGAGGATCGTTTTCGGTGGCGATTATTGTCGAGTGGATTGTCATGGCTTCATCTCCGTTGACCCGTTTCATTCAGAGTAACCAGCCGGCAGGCTCCGAACACTCCGGGTCTTGCGGTCGAATTCGAGGGTTTCATCCTGCGGTACGGAAGGTGAAGTTGATCCGTTGTTCGCCCATGCGCGGGTGCTGGCCTTCCTTAATGGGCAGCACCCCGTGAAAACGCAACCGATCCACCCCGCCCCAAACCACGATGTCACCATGTAACAGAGGCACGCGTTGGCTTTTTTCGCTGCGTTCAAAACCGCCGAACAGGAACATCGCCGGCAATCCCAGGGAGACGGACACGATCGGCGCCGCGTAGGATTTCTCGTCCTTGTCCTGATGCAATGACATCTTGGCCCCGGGGATATAGCGATTGATCAGGCAGGAATCAGGTACGAAATCGGCAAACCCTGCTGCTCGTGCCGCCGCTTGCGCCAGTTCAAAAAACACCTCGGGCATGGTTGGCCAGGGCTGGCCGGTCTGCGGATCATGGTGGGTGTAGCGATAACCACGGGGGTCGGTGGTCCAGCCCAGTGTGCCGCAGCTGCTCAAGGCCACCGACATGGTGAAACCGCCCGGGGTGACCATCTGTCGAAACGGAGCCGCCGCGAGTACCGTTTGCAGTGCGGGCAGCACACGTTCCAGCCACGGCAGGGCGAAGCCTCTTAACACGTAGGATTGTTCGCCTATCTGGTCGCGTCTGGGCCGCTGCTCAAGTTCCGCATCGGCAAACAGATCCAGGGTGGTCGGGTTCATGGGGTCATAACGCATCGTGAAAGATGATTCCAAGGGTATGCCGTTTTCCGCTGTGCAGGCGACTCACACCATGGCGCAGGGTGACGCGGTAATAGCCGCGAACGCCTTTGACGGGTCGCTGGTTGACGGCGAAGACCAGTGCGTCACCTTTTTTCAGGCTGAGGACTTGAGGGCGTGACTGCATCCGGGGGCGCTGTTCGGTCAGGACGAATTCACCGCCAGTGAAATCTTCGTCCGGCTCCGACAGAAGAATCGCAACTTGCAGCGGGAAGACGTGTTCGCCGTACAGATCCTGATGCAAACAGTTGTAGTCCTGCGGCCCGTATTGCAGCAACAACGGCGTCGGACGCTCCTGACCGGCGGCATGACAGCGCTCTAAAAACGCCTCATGCGTCTCGGGGAACCGGATCGCAAGGCCCATCTGTTCGTACCAGCGATTGGCAATCGGCACCAGTCGAGGGTAGAGCGCGCTGCGCAAACTGGCTACCGGGGCGGGCAGTGGGTAGCTGAAGTATTTGTATTCGCCGCGACCAAAACCATGGCGGGCCATGACGACGTGAGAGCGGAAAGGCTCGTGCTGGCTGTAGAGGGCGCTGATGTTGTCGCACGCCGGGTGGCTTAAAAGCGACGTGATGATCGCGCAGCCATCCTGATCGAGTTGTCGTTCCAGCGCGTCCCAGTCGCGTGCAACGAGGTAATGCTCGCTAAACACTTTCTGACTCCTTAACTCAGGGTTGAGGTGGTCAGTCTAGGGCGCGGTACCTTCGTTAACACTCCGGTGCTTGCGGTCGAACTGCACCGCGGGGAGCAGACGTCCTGGTTGTCGCTCCGGATCGGGTTACAGCGCTTTGCTGACACTAATGTCGCTGATCACGTCTTCGCTCTGGCCATGAATGGCCTCCAGCGCGGCTTTGGCTTCCGCTTCGGTGCCTTGTTCAAGCTGGGCAAATTCGAAGCGGCGCTCACCGTTGAGTTTGTACTTGATGACGTACTTGGTCGTTTGGGCCACGGTCATACCTGCCTGTTCTTTTAGTGGGGTGTCACTCAGCTCAGTTTTGAGCTGGAGCGGCGGATGATCTTGATCGAGTGAGTCAGGGTCGGTTTGCGGGTCACGCTGATTGCCTTGCGGCTGACCATGTCGATGGTGATATTCCAGAATCCGGTGCTCGGTGCAGTAATCCGGGCCGGGAAGGTGTCGAATGCACCGCCATGGTAAGTGTGCCGGCCGCCATTTTTGAAGCTGCGGAAGTTGGCGTCGTTCATCAAGCGGATGTTGCACGTTTGGGAGCACTGAATGACGACGATGTCGTCTTCGTTGAGGTGCTCGCGCTGGTGGATAAATTTCATGAGGCGCCTCCAGAAGGGCTTTTTCTACAAAATCAAAACGATAGCATGGGCGATTGGCGCAGTTTATCAGCCCGAACGGGTTATTATCCGGCCGTCGAGGCCCGCTTTGACAATTAAAAACAGTTATTCGGAAATCTATGCGCGATAAAAGCAGTGAGCCTCGGAGAAAAACGGCATTTGTGCTGTCGGAGAGGCTTTATCGGAGGTTTTATATGAAGTGGGGTGTAGTGCTACTGCCGCTCGCGTTGGCAATGACGGGTTGTGCAACAGTCTCGGATATCAACCAGTCGCTGCCCACCATGAGCGTGATCTCAGGCAAGAAGCCCCATGAGTACGCGCAATGCCTGAGCGAGAAGCTGGCCGGTAGCCGAGGCGCCCTGCAAATCGAGCCACAGAAGGACGGTATGCGAGTCATCGTTCCGCAGAAATTTTCGTCGGGTCCGGCCGCCGTATTCGATATCGAAAACCGCTCCGGCGGCAGCAGCATCAAGCTGCATGAACGCATTTCCAACGTGCCTATCCGCCCACATGATGTACGCAACGCCGCCACTGATTGCATTTCCGGCTGATAGACTGTCGACAGTCAGCACCAATGCCGTCGAAGCGCCGCTTTGACGGCGTTGTCATTTCTGGAGCGAGCATGAAGCGAGAGCAGATACGGGAGCGTCATGCGCAGGGTCATATCTCTGCCACGCACGTGATTCAGAATCCGGCAAATTCGGGAGAATGGATCGTGTTTTTCAAGAAAAGCGCCGGGCGCAGTTATTTCCTGGTGGATGAAAACGATGAAGTCGAATCCTTCAGTCGCCTGGACGACTTGATCGAGACCGTGCGCGGTCTCGGGATCAAATTCGCCGAGATTCACATGTAGGGCAGGGCGCCTTACTTGCAGACCACCACGACGTTGCGGTTTTTATAGTTGCCGACGTCGACGCCAAGGGTCTTGTCGCTTTCCTTGGTCGAAGGTGTTCCGTCGGTACCGACGATCCGATAGCCGGTGCCGGCGCAAGAGGCATCGGCTTTTTCGTAGCAGGTGGCCCAGGAATTGGCTTCTCCGGAACAGTCGATGGTCAGCCCTTGTTCACCGTTGTTCAGGTACGTTTTTTCGGACGTCGCACAACCACTCAGGGCCAGCAATGCAATCAGTGGCAGAAATCTAGTCATGTCATTGTCGTCGTCAGGATGATGGGGCTAAGCCTGTGACAGCGCTGGGATCAAAAGGTTATAGCGATTGGCCATTTCGTTGCGGCCAATCATCGGCAAGATCAAAAGATCGCAGCCTGCGGCAGCTCCTACATAGGATTGTGTTCACCTGTAGGAGCTGCCGCAGGCTGCGATCTTTTGATTCTGCCCATAAAAAAGCCCTGCGCAGCGGCGGGGCTCGGTCGAGTCAGATGCTGCTCAGGACTTATCCTTGCCACGTCGCTTGGGCGCTGCCGGTTGATCCTGCAACACCGATGCCACCTCAATCGCCAACGCTTCGGTAGGGAACGGCCCGGCGATATTCTCGCCGCCGACGTTGTCTACCCACCACTGGCCGTCTTTTGCCTGATTGATCAAGTACCCGTTGACGCTCTTTGCTACCGACATCTATCTGCCTCGTTGGCTGGTTCTATCGGGCAATGATACCGCCAAATGCACTCAACAGGTGCTGATGGGCGTATGGTGGTGCGATTGTGTGGTCGTGCATATCTGACGGTCTGTGCTATCAATAAAGGCGCCGAAGCAATCCGGGGAACTATCCGCAAGAATATTTCTCTATGATGGCATCGGTTAGCCAGTGCGGGGCATTGTAAGGTGCACGCCGCCTGATTAGACTGCGACCGAAACTCGTACACACAGCCCTATCAAGGACTTTTATGATCAAGAAATGCTTGTTCCCAGCAGCCGGTTACGGTACTCGCTTCCTGCCAGCGACTAAAGCCATGCCCAAAGAAATGCTGCCGGTGGTAAACAAGCCACTGATCCAGTACGGCGTCGAAGAAGCACTGGACGCCGGGTTGTCCGAAATCTCCATCGTGACCGGTCGTGGCAAGCGTGCCTTGGAAGACCACTTCGACATCAGCTACGAGCTGGAAAACCAGATCAAGGGCACCGACAAGGAAAAATACCTGGTCGGCATCCGCAAGCTGCTCGACAACTGCTCGTTCTCCTACACCCGCCAGACTGAAATGAAAGGCCTGGGCCACGCGATCCTGACCGGCCGTCCGCTGATCGGCGACGAACCGTTCGCCGTGGTACTGGCGGATGACTTGTGCGTCAACCTCGAAGGCGACGGCGTCCTGACCCAGATGGTCAAGCTGTACAAACAGTACCGTTGCTCGATCATTGCGATCCAGGAAGTCGATCCGCTGGAAACCAACAAGTACGGCGTGATTGCCGGCGACCTGATCGGTGATGACCTCTATCGCGTTCGCAACATGGTCGAGAAACCAGCCCCGGAAGACGCACCGTCGAACCTGGCGATCATCGGTCGTTACATCCTGACACCGGACATCTTCGACCTGATCAAGCAAACCGAGCCAGGCAAGGGCGGCGAAATCCAGATCACCGACGCCTTGATGAAACAGGCGCAAAACGGTTGCGTGATTGCCTACAAATTCAAGGGCAAGCGCTTCGACTGCGGTGGCGCTGAAGGCTACATCGAAGCCACCAACTTCTGCTTCGAGAACTTCTACAAGACTGGCAAAGCCTACTGATAGGGTTTGACCTGCTTGTACTGAAAAAGCCACCTTAGGGTGGCTTTTTCATTTTCCGCCCTCATATCGTCTGCAGCGCTTGCCCAACAGATGTCTGCAGGTATGCTGGTTGCCTGCCGAGGAGATTGAAGATGGCCTACGATTTTGACCTTTATGTGATTGGTGCCGGTTCCGGCGGTGTGCGGGCTGCGCGATTTTCTGCCGGGTTTGGTGCAAAAGTGGCTGTGGCCGAGAGTCGTTACCTGGGCGGTACGTGTGTGAACGTCGGTTGTGTGCCGAAAAAGTTGCTGGTTTACGGTGCGCACTTCGCCGAAGACTTCGAGCAATCTTCTGGTTTTGGCTGGACGCCAGGCGAGGCGAAGTTCGACTGGGCCACGCTGATTGCCAACAAGGACCGCGAGATCAATCGCCTGAATGGCATCTATCGCAACCTGCTGGTCAACAGCGGTGTGACCTTGCATGAAGGCCACGCCAAAATCGTTGATCCGAATACCGTCGAGATCAATGGCGAGCGTTATTCCGCCAAGAACATCCTGATCGCGACCGGCGGCTGGCCGCAGATTCCGCAGATTCCGGGGCATGAGCACGCAATCAGTTCCAATCAAGCGTTCTTCCTGAAAGAACTGCCCAAGCGCGTTCTGGTGGTGGGCGGTGGGTACATCGCCGTCGAATTCGCCGGGATCTTCCACGGCTTGGGCGCTGAGACCACGTTGCTGTATCGCGGTGAGTTGTTCCTGCGCGGCTTCGACGGTGCCGTGCGTAAGCATTTGCAGGAAGAATTGACCAAGCGCGGTATGGACCTGCAATTCAACGCCGACATTGAGCGCATCGACAAGCAGGCCGACGGCAGTTTGAAAGTAACGCTCAAAGACGGTCGCGAGCTGGAGGCGGATTGTGTGTTCTACGCCACTGGCCGGCGTCCGATGCTGGACAATCTCGGGCTGGAAAACACCGGCGTCAAACTCGACAAGAAAGGCTTTGTCGAGGTCGACGAGCAGTATCAAACCGCCGAACCGTCCATTCTGGCGCTTGGCGATGTGATCGGTCGTGTGCAACTCACGCCGGTCGCGCTGGCCGAAGGCATGGCGGTTGCGCGGCGTTTGTTCATGCCTGAGCAATATCGTCCGGTGGATTACAAGATGATCCCGACGGCCGTATTCAGCCTGCCGAACATCGGTACCGTCGGCCTCACCGAAGAAGAGGCGCGCGACGCCGGCCATGACGTAGTGATCTTCGAAAGCCGCTTCCGTCCGATGAAGCTGACCCTGACCGAATGCCAGGAGCGCACGCTGATGAAGCTGGTGGTGGACGCCAAGACCGATAAGGTTCTTGGCTGCCACATGGTCGGGCCGGACGCAGGCGAGATCGTCCAGGGTTTGGCAATTGCCTTGAAGGCCGGCGCCACCAAGCGCGATTTCGACGAAACCATCGGCGTGCATCCGACTGCCGCCGAAGAGTTCGTCACCATGCGGACGCCGGTCGCGGGTTAATCGCCCTTTTTTGGCTCTGATGCGTCTGGCGCTGTCGCAATGACAGCCGCCCGGCGCACGCACTCATCGAGGCTCGCCTGAGTCTTGAGTCGTTCAGTTTCCAGCGTTTTGTTTATCTGCGATTGCTCATCGACGCTCTGCTTCAGCGACTGGCTTTCCAGCAGTGCTGTGCGCAAGCGTTCCTGGAGGAGGGTGCGCTCGTTGTCGATACGATTGACTTGTTCAAGCAGCTGATCCTGGCGGGTGTGAGTCTGCTTGAGCTGTTCCTGCAACAAGCTCAACTCCCGCAGCGTGCCACGGTTTTCGGTCAGCAGGCGCTCATTGTCGCGGTGCAGCTGGGTAATCTCATCCTGGCGCACTAACGCGCTTTGCTGAGCCTGACGCAACTCCATCTGAACCTGTTGCACCTGGCCTTCGTGGCGACGTTGATCCTGCTCGCGCTGGTCTTTGACGGCGTTGCGATAGTGCTCCAGCGCATCGCGCGCATGCAGGTGTTTTTCTTCAAGGGAGCGAATCTGCTCGTCCTTGTCTTGCAAACGTAATTCGAAATCAGCCAGCGCCTGGCTCAGTCCGGCGTTGCGGGTTTGCTCGGTCTGCAAAATGGACAGCGTGTTGTGCAGGGTGTCGGATTCCTGCGTTAGCGCGAGGGTTTGAATTTCGTATTGCTGCTGCAGTTCGGTGTTGGCCTCTTGAGCAACGGCCAGTTGGCGGTCCAGCTCTTTTCGTTGTTGATCGAACTGCGCGCGCGCCTGGTCGATAGGTTCCTGCGCCTGCTCTTTGAGGCGCTGGGCGAGGCGCGAGACCAGTCCCGCCAACTCGTCATCGATGGGTTCGGAGGCCGTATCGGCGGGCTCGGTACCGTCATCCAGCTCCTTCAAATACCGGTGAATGGTGGTTTTCGAGCCGGTATTGCCCATCTCGATCCGTACCGCGTCGATGCTTGGGTTTTCGCCGCGGGCGAGGATTGCCAGGCGTGCGGTTTGAACCACCGCTTTGTTGATGCCGCCACGGGCCATGAGTGCTCCTACGATTTCGTACTGTGGTATGTATCACTATAATACACGATGTGCTACACCTATATAAAATTTAAAATACGTCGAGTATTCATGCGGGATATACTGGTATTACCCCGTGTGATAGCAGTTCCAAAGTGTTTGCCGCGCCATTCCCGTACGCAATCCCTTGTAGGAGCGAGCTCGCTCGCGAAAAACCTGAGAGCGCCGCGGGGTATCAGGCTGGCAGCGTTATCGTTAACGTCCATCGCGAGCAAGCTCGCTCCTACAGGGTCATTCCAATGAGCGATCTGGATCGCTATCTGCAAGCCGCCACGCGCGATAACACCCGTCGCAGCTACAGGGCGGCCATCGAGCATTTCGAAGTCAGCTGGGGCGGTTTTTTGCCGGCCACCGCCGACAGCGTCGCGCGCTATCTGGTGGCCTATGCGGGGGATCTATCGATCAATACGCTGAAGTTGCGCTTGTCGGCATTGGCTCAGTGGCACAACAGCCAAGGGTTTGCCGATCCCACCAAGGCGCCGGTCGTGCGCAAGGTCTTCAAGGGCATTCGCGCACTGCACCCGGTGCAGGAGAAGCAGGCCGAGCCATTGCAGCTGCAGCATCTGGAGCAAGTGGTTGACTGGCTGGAGCAGGAAGCGAACACGGCAAAAGCTGAACATGACCGACCGACTTTGCTGCGGGCCAGGCGCGACACTGCACTGATCCTGCTCGGCTTCTGGCGTGGCTTTCGCAGCGACGAGTTATGCCGCGTACAGATCGAGCATGTACAAGCGGTCGCCGGCTCTGGCATCAGCCTTTATTTGCCGCGCAGTAAGAGCGACCGCGAAAACCTTGGCAAAACGTACCAGACCCCGGCACTACAGCGTCTTTGCCCGGTTCAGGCGTACATCGCCTGGATCAACGAAGCGGCGCTCGTGCGAGGGCCGGTATTTCGTGGCATCGACCGTTGGGGCCACCTGTGCGATGCGGGCCTGCACGCCAACAGCGTCATTCCGTTATTACGCCAGGCGCTGGAGCGCGCAGGCATCCCGGCCGAGCACTACACCAGCCACTCCTTGCGGCGTGGTTTTGCTACCTGGGCGCACCAAAGCGGCTGGGATTTGAAGTCGTTGATGAATTACGTGGGTTGGAAAGACATGAAGTCCGCCATGCGCTATGTCGAAGCCAGCCCGTTTCTCGGGATGTCCCGGGTCGCTGAAAAGCCATTGGCACCCTGAATAACACCGCACGGTTAAGCTGAAATACGCTCTGTAGCAGCTGCCGAAGGCTGCGTTCGGCTGCGCAGCAGTCGTAAACCCTGAGCACACGGATTTCCTGGCAAACCGCGTTGCCTGATTTCACGACTGCTACGCAGCCGAACGCAGCCTTCGGCAGCTGCTACAAAAGCCCGTAGATACCAATTTCTTCTATTAATACAGTCGGCTAATAGCGAAAACAAATCAGCAGCATGAGGTTTGCCAATGAGCCTTCCTTCCGTCGAGTGGGTAGAGTTCTCTCCATCAACTTCTTAACCCCTGACGGAGAGTCAACGATGCCTATCATCAACAGCCAAGTTAAACCGTTCAAAGCTGACGCATTCAAAAATGGCGACTTCGTAAAAGTCTCGGACGCTGACCTGAAAGGCAAGTGGTCTGTCGTTTTCTTCTACCCAGCCGACTTCACCTTCGTTTGCCCAACCGAGCTGGAAGACCTGGCTGATAACTACGACGCGTTCCAGAAACTGGGCGTCGAGATCTACAGCGTTTCCACCGATACCCACTTTGCCCACGCTGCCTGGCACAACACTTCGCCAGCCATCGGCAAAATCCAGTACACCATGATCGGTGACCCGACTCACGCCATCTCCCGCAACTTCGACGTGCTGATCGAAGACGCCGGTCTGGCTGACCGTGGCACCTTCGTGATCAACCCAGAAGGCCAGATCAAAATCGTCGAACTGAACGACGGCGGTGTGGGTCGTGACGCTTCCGAACTGCTGCGCAAAATCAAGGCCGCTCAGTACGTGGCTGCTCACCCAGGCCAGGTTTGCCCAGCCAAGTGGAAAGAAGGCGAAGCCACGCTGGCCCCGTCCCTGGACCTGGTCGGCAAGATCTAAGTCTGTGAGTCGCGCTGCATCAGGGCGGAACGCCGCACCTACTCAGTAAGCTGCACCGCCCTATAAAACGCCCGGGCGAGATTCGCTCGGGCGTTTTTTTATGTCTGCTCTTCATGAAACAAAACAAAGGAAATCGCCCGTATGTTGGACGCCAATCTTAAAACCCAGTTGAAGTCATACCTGGAACGGGTCACCCAGCCGATCGAGATCGTTGCATCCCTCGACGACGGTGCGAAATCCCGGGAAATGCTCGAACTCCTGAAAGACGTTGCCAGTCTTTCCAGCCAAATTACCTTGCTCGACAACGGTGACGACGCGCGCAAGCCATCGTTCTCGATCAATCGCCCGGGTGCCGATATCAGCCTGCGTTTCGCCGGCATCCCAATGGGCCACGAATTCACTTCGCTGGTGCTGGCCTTGCTGCAAGTCGGCGGGCACCCGTCGAAAGCCAGTGTTGAAGTGATCGAACAGATCCGCTCGCTCAAAGGCGAGTTCAGCTTCGAGACATACTTCTCGCTGTCCTGCCAGAACTGCCCGGACGTCGTCCAGGCGCTGAACCTGATGGCGGTGCTGAACCCGAACATCCGCCACGTCGCCATCGACGGCGCGTTGTTCCAGGCTGAAGTCGACCAGCGCCAGATCATGGCCGTGCCGAGTGTTTACCTGAACGGCGTTAACTTCGGCCAGGGCCGCATGGGCCTGGAAGAAATCCTCGCCAGGATCGACACCAGCGGTATCGAGCGTCAGGCTGAGAAGATCAGCGCCAAAGCAGCCTTTGACGTGCTGGTCGTCGGCGGCGGCCCGGCCGGTGCATCGGCAGCGATCTACGCGGCGCGTAAAGGCATTCGCACCGGCGTGGCCGCTGAACGCTTTGGTGGGCAGGTGCTGGATACCATGGCCATCGAGAACTTCATCTCCGTGCAGGAAACCGAAGGGCCGAAACTGGCCGTCGCACTGGAAGAACACGTCAAACAGTACGACGTCGACATCATGAACCTGCAACGCGCCGACAAGCTGGTACCGGGCAAGCAGGGTGAGTTGCACGAAGTCCACTTCGCCAGTGGCGCGACGCTTAAAGCCAAGACTGTGATCCTCGCGACCGGTGCAAGATGGCGTGAAATGAACGTCCCAGGTGAGCAGCTATACCGCAACAAAGGCGTGGCGTACTGCCCGCACTGTGATGGTCCGCTGTTCAAAGGCAAGCGCGTGGCCGTGATTGGCGGCGGTAACTCCGGCGTCGAAGCGGCCATCGACCTGGCCGGCATTGTGTCGCACGTCACGCTGCTGGAATTTGATGTACAGCTGCGCGCCGATGCAGTGCTGCAGCGCAAATTGCACAGCCTGCCGAACGTCACCGTGATCACCCATGCGCAAACCACTGAAGTGACCGGCGACGGGCAGAAGGTCAATGGCTTGCGTTACAAGGATCGCCAGTCCGACGAGTTGCGTCATGTCGAGCTGGAAGGAATCTTCGTGCAGATCGGTCTGCTTCCAAATACCGATTGGCTCAAAGGCACCATCGAGCTGTCGCCTCGCGGCGAGATCATCGTCGATGCCCGCGGTGAAACGTCGATGCCCGGAGTGTTCGCTGCCGGTGACGTGACCACCGTGCCGTACAAGCAGATCGTGATTGCGGTGGGCGAGGGCGCCAAAGCTTCGCTGAGCGCATTCGATTACTTGATCCGGACCTCGGCCCCGGCCTAAACGCCGACGCTAAAAATACAAAACCCCATGAGCGATCATGGGGTTTTTTGTGTGTGCAGTAAAAGATCGCAGTCTTCGGCAGCTCCTACAAAAGCCAGCCGGCCCCCGCCTGAACGCCGACGCTGAAAACACAAAACCCCATGCGTGATCATGGGGTTTTTTGTGTTCTGCCCATTCCCAATGCGGGACTGGCTTTTGTAGGAGCGAGCTTGCTCGCGATAAACCCGAGACCGCCGCAGGGAACCTGCCCTCCAGCGTTATCGTTGGCGACCATCGCGAGCAAGCTCGCTCCTACAGTGGGGCGGGCTGGATGATTTCGACCCAGTAGGCATCCGGGTCCTTGATGAACGCCAGGCTCTTCATGCGTCCGTCATTCAGGCGTTTCTGGAAATCGCAGCCCAGCGCTTCAAAGCGCTCGCACGCGGCGACGATGTCCGGCACCGAAATGCAGATGTGGCCAAAACCGCGCGGGTCGGTGTTGCCGTTGTGGTAGGCGAAATCCGCGTCATTCTCGGTGCCATGGTTGTGGGTCAGTTCGAGAATGCCCGGGATCGATTTCATCCATTCAGTGCGTGCTGCAGCGTCGGCCGGGATCTGGTTTTTATCGACCAGTGCCAGAAAATACAGGCTGAATTCGGCTTCCGGGAAGTCGCGTTTTTCCACCAGCGAGAAACCGAGGATACGCGTGTAAAAGTCCAGGGACTTGGTGATGTCCTTGACCCGCAACATGGTGTGGTTGAAGACGAACTTCTGGGTGGCGGTGTCAGGTTGGGCGGTGACGCCCGGGAAGGTGTTCAATTCGTGCAGGCTCATGGGCCCTCCGGAGAATAATGGGGCTAACGAATGACGACAATGATACGCAAGGGCTCTGACATCACCAAACCGAAAGCGTCGGCTATTGCCTGACGGGCGGGCGAGGCTCAGACTTTACGGCTCAATCCGTGAGTGTTCATTGCAATGATTCGATTGTCCAAATCGCTGTTCGCCCTGATGTGTGTGCTTTCAGGCATCAGCAGTGCTCACGCAGACGCGCCCGTCGTGATATGGCCAGAAGGCTGGGAAGTCGAAGCGGTCGCGCCCGATGACACCAAGCCAGAAGTGTCCCGTCAACGTGCAGTGAAAACCGATCAGGGTGGCACGCCGGTCATGGTGATGGAGTTGACGGTGACTCAGGTCGAGAGTGGGCATCAGGTGAATCTGCAAGGCGTCTTGCTGGAGATGCGCAAGTCGGTGCAAAAAGGCTTTTTTCAAGGCGGCTATCAAAGTGTCTGCAACAAAATTCACGAGACTACCCTGAGTCGCTTATCGGCGCTGGAAACTACCTGCACGATCACTCAGAACGGAAGGCATGTGCTCTCGCAAACATTGGTCGCTGCGGTGGATGCCGATAAGGCCTATGTTCTTTCGTACGCGGGGCAGGCCGAGGCTTATAAGGCAAGTCAGGGCGAAATTGACGCAGCACGTAACAGCTTGAAACTTTAGTTAAAGACTTTCATGGGCGTGGTTTTTCAGCGGGTTCTGAAGTTTTTAGATAGCCAAATGGATTAAGTAGAAAGTTAGTCGGCAAGTAGCGAGTTGATCGGCAGTGCTCGTTGAATTTAGCGGGCGCCCATGAAAAAGCCCTGCATTGGCAGGGCTTTTTTGTCACCGCGAGTGCTTAGCCACGCAGCCAGGAGTCAACGGTAGCTGCACCGTATTGTTCCTTCCAGGCTTTCAGGCCGCGGTGGTTGCCACCCTTGGTTTCAATCAGTTCACCGGTGTGCGGATTCTGATAAACCTTGACCACGCGAGCGCGGCGGGTTTTAGGCGCTGTGGCGTGTTGCAGACCGGATTTTGCCGGGTTCGGATCGAGAATGGCGATGATGTCGCGCAGGCTTTTGCCGTAGGTTTTCATCAGCCCCTGGAGCTTCTCTTCGAATTCGATTTCTTTCTTGAGCCCGGCGTCGTTCTTCAGCGATTCCAGCTGCTTGAGCTGTTCTTGAAGGGCCTTTTCAGCGGCACGAAATTCAGCGAGTCTGGACAATATCTTTACTCCAATAGTGTGTTTGGCTGATACCAACCGCAAACAAAGCTATAAGCCAAGAGCCTTGAAGCGACTCGGTGAGAATGGCTCACCTGCCAATCTAGCGCAGGCATGAAAAATTGTAGTAGTTAATTGGCAAAGAGTAAATCCTGACCTTTTCTTCATGTAACAGTAGTAGTCTTTTGATTCAAATGGGTGCGCCAACTCGTTGTTTCGTCGCTTAAAGTCGCTAGTTAATGGTGGCTTAATGCTGTAATGAACTCTGCGCCGGGCATTGGACGGCCAAAGAGATAACCTTGCAGGAAGTTCACCCCGTGAGCGGTCAGGTAATCACTCTGCTCTTCGGTTTCCACGCCTTCGGCGACGATACCCAGATCGAGTTTGGCGCAGAGTTCGATGATGGTGTCCAGAATGTGCCGGGAGAGGGCGTCGGCACCGATCATGGCGACAAAACTCTGATCGATTTTCAGATAGTCCACGTTGAACTGACGCAGATAACCCAGGCTCGAGTGTCCCGTGCCGAAGTCGTCGATGGCGATCATCACGCCGAGTTCATGAAGCTGCTCGAACAGTTGGTGGCTGATGGCGGTGGGCACGATGAGTTCGCGTTCGGTCAACTCCAATACCAGGTGGATGGAGCCCGGCGCGAAGGCACTCAGGAACTCGCGGCAATCTTCGACCAGTTCAAGGTCTTTGCAGTGACTGGCGGTGATATTGATACCGACATGAAACGGTCCGTCGAACGACGGCGAGAGTGGCCCCAGCAAGGCGGCGGTTTGTCGCATCAAGGAGCGGGTCATCGGCACGATCAGTCCAGAGTGTTCGGCAAACGGGATGAACAGGTCCGGGCTCACCAGGCCTTCCTTCGGGTGATTCCAGCGCATCAGGACTTCGGTCCCCAACCATTTTTTACTGTCACCATGGACCACCGGTTGAAAGTACGGAATGAACTCGGCAGCTTCCAGCGCACGCAGCAGTTCATGGCTCGGCGACGACGAGCTCTTCTGCAGAAAATGCCCGATAAAGCCGGAAACCACTCCAAAAAAAATCAGCAGGCTGAACAGCGGCGGGTACTCACTGCTCATGTAGCGCCAGGTTTCACCTGCGGGAAATCCTGCTGCCACGTTGAAGGCATAACGTGAGGACGTCCGTGTGCTTGGCGCCACCGGGAAGGCGGGCAGGGCCCCTTCGTGGAACGTTGTATCGACGGATAGCCAATGGGGGCCGACTTGCAGTACCAACAATGTGTTGCGGCCGATCAGGCGCAGTACGTTACTCAGGTGATAGCCGTCCAGCGTACTCAGTGCGCCCTGTTTACCTTCACTGAGCCGGTACACCAGCAACGCGGTATCGGGTGTCACCAGGTTGCCCTTCATCAATGACAACTCGCCTTGGGTGTAGTCGCCGGCACTGATTTTTTCCTGATAATCACCAAACAAAGAACTGCAATAAATGGTGTTGTCCCACACCAGGCTGGTCGAACGCACAAACGGACGGCGGGTGACTTGTTCGCGCAAGGCAAGCGTAACGTCGTTGCAGTTCTGGCCGGCCAAGGGCAGCAACTCGCGCGCAGCCTGGGCGTTATTGTCGAGCATCAGGTCGAACTGGCGAATGGCGGCTTCGGCGGTCTGCTCGCTACTGTGTTGGAGCGTGCGTTCTGCTTGCAGGTAGAGAATGGCAAACCCCAGCAGTACCGGGAGTAATCCGCTCAACAGTGTCACCGCAATCCTGATCCTGCGATTGCGGCTGTTTTTGGCGCTCAGTGGCATTAACGAAACCTGTCACGATGAAAGAGGGCTCTCAAATGCTGGCAGGGCGAGTCGCCTTCCAAAAAGAGTTCAGGTATGGGCCATGATAGTTGGCCTTTGACGCCTGTGTTGTTCAAACCCCTTGCGCGGGCAGGGAAAAAGGGGATTTGATACAGAAGACGGACAAATCCATTTACGCTGTGTAGAATCCGGTTACGCATACAATAATAAGTGGCTTCTGGCAGCAGACGTCTCGCCCCCAAGGGCCTTGGATCGACAATGAAGAGTTTTGGGTTCCAATTGATCTACGGTGACTTCCTCGCCCGCAGCGTGCGGGGCATCTCCTGTGCGCCACCCGCCGGTCAGCATTGCTAGTAACTAACGTTCCGTTAATTCTAAAAATGATGATGAGGCGCCAACCATGGCAGATTTATACGAAAACCCAATGGGCCTGATGGGCTTTGAATTCATCGAATTCGCATCGCCGACCCCCAATACCCTGGAGCCGATCTTCGAGATCATGGGCTTCACCAAGGTCGCGACCCACCGCTCCAAAGACGTGCACCTGTATCGCCAGGGTCAGATCAACCTGATCCTCAACAACGAACCGCACAGCGTGGCTTCTTACTTCGCGGCCGAACACGGCCCATCGGTGTGCGGCATGGCGTTTCGGGTCAAGGACTCGCAAAAAGCCTACAAGCGTGCGCTGGAACTCGGCGCCCAGCCGATTCACATCGAAACCGGCCCGATGGAACTGCACCTGCCGGCAATCAAAGGCATCGGCGGTGCGCCGCTGTACCTGATCGACCGTTTCGGCGAAGGCAGCTCGATCTACGACATCGACTTCGTGTTCATCGACGGCGTTGACCGCAATCCAGAAGGCGCGGGCCTGAAGATCATCGATCACCTGACCCACAACGTGTATCGCGGTCGCATGGCCTACTGGGCCAACTTCTACGAGAAGCTGTTCAACTTCCGCGAGATCCGTTACTTCGACATCAAGGGCGAATACACCGGCCTGACCTCCAAGGCCATGACCGCGCCGGATGGCATGATCCGCATCCCGTTGAACGAAGAATCGTCCAAGGGCGCCGGGCAGATCGAAGAATTCCTGATGCAGTTCAACGGTGAGGGCATCCAGCACGTGGCCTTCCTCAGCGATAACCTGCTGGACACCTGGGATCGCCTGAAAAAAATCGGCATGCGCTTCATGACCGCGCCGCCGGACACCTATTACGAAATGCTTGAAGGCCGTTTGCCAAACCATGGCGAGCCGGTCGATCAACTGCAAGCGCGCGGGATTCTGCTGGACGGTTCGTCCGAGTCGGGCGACAAGCGTCTGCTGTTGCAGATCTTCTCGGAAACCCTTATGGGCCCGGTGTTCTTCGAGTTCATTCAGCGTAAAGGCGATGATGGTTTCGGTGAAGGCAACTTCAAGGCACTGTTCGAATCCATCGAACGCGACCAGGTTCGTCGTGGCGTACTCTCGACCGATTAAGCCGAGTCAGCGATAAAACTGTAGGAGCGAGCTTGCTCGCGATGGTGTGTCAGTTGACATCTATTTAGCTGACCCACCATCGCGAGCAAGCTCGCTCCTACGTTGTTTTGAGTAGCTTAAGGCCTGCGTTGCCGCATCAAATGCTTGAACCCTTCAAACATCAACACCAGCACCGCCATCCAGATCGGGATATAGGTCAGCCATTCACCGGGCTTGATACTTTCCCCCAGCAACAGGGCGACGCCGAGCAACAGCACCGGCTCGACATAACTCAGCAGCCCGAACAGGCTGAACGGCAACAGCCGGCTGGCAATGATGTAGACCACCAATGCTGACGCACTGATCACGCCGAGTATCGGGATCAGCAGCGACAACCACGGATGCTGGTCGAACACATTAAAACCTTGTTCGCCACTCTGAACGAACCAGAACGCCACGGGCAGCATCAATGCCATGTCCAGCCATAAGCCACCGAGGTTGTCTGTTGCCAGACGCTTGCGCACGACGAAATAGGTCGGATAGCCAACGCAGACAAGCAAGGTTGCCCAGGAAAAACCACCGACCTGATACAGCTCGTTGATCACGCCCAGGCAGGCGAACACCACGGCGACTTTTTGCAAATAGGAGAGGCGTTCGCCATAGGCGATCCGACCGGTCAGGACCATGGTCAACGGCAACAGAAAATAGCCGAGCGACACATCGAGGCTATACCCGTTGAGCGGTGCCCACATGAACAGCCAGAGTTGCACACCGAGCAGAGCCGCGGAGGCGATCAGGCCGCCGATCAACTTCGGTTGGCCGCCGACCCGGCGCAGTAGATCGACTACACGCCGCCATTCGCCGGAGACCGCCATGAACACCGTCATGCACGGCACGGTGAGCAGCATGCGCCAGCCGTAGATTTCCACGCCGCTCAACGGCGTAAGCAACGAAGTGTAGTAATACATGACGGCAAACAGCACCGAGGCTGTGACCGATAAAGCGATACCTTTAGACAAACTGCCCTCGCGAGGTTGGACGTAAAACGGGCGCAGAGGATACGTGGTTTTCGGGGTGAATATTGACCAACTGATCAACGCCTGCCAACTGTAGGAGGTAGGAGCGAGCTTGCTCGCGATGGTGTGTCAGTTGACAGCTATGTAGCTGACCCACCATCGCAAGCAAGCTCGCTCCTACAGTGGTTAGCGCGGTTTACGGCCGGAGACGAAATGACTCACATCATTGAACCCCGGCGTCGACGCGTGCCCCGGCGTGACCAGCGAATCGATAAACGCCTCGTCCTCGGCCGTGATCTTCACCGCCTGATCCTTAGTGTAGGCATCCCATTGGGCTTCGGTACGCGGCCCGACGATGGCTGAAGTCACCGCGCTGTTGTTCAGCACCCAGGCAATCGCGAATTCGACGATGCCCACGCCACGGCCCTGGGTGTACTGCTGGATTTGCTGGGCAATGCGCAAGGACTCGACGCGCCACTCGGTTTCCAGGATGCGTTTGTCGGCACGTCCTGCGCGACTGTCGGCGTCAGGCTTCACATCCGGCGCGTATTTGCCGCTGAGCACGCCGCGCGCCAGCGGACTGTAAGGCACCACACCGAGGCCATAGTTTTGTGCGGCGCTGATCTGTTCGGCTTCGGCCTGGCGGTTGACGATGTTGTACAGCGGCTGGCTGATCACCGGCCGGTCGACACCCAGTTGGTCGGCCACACGAATGACTTCGGCGATGCGCCAGCCGCGATAGTTCGACAGCCCCCAATAGCGGATTTTGCCTTGGCGAATCAAATCGCCGATCGCTGATACCGTGACCGCAAGCGGCGTGTTGTGGTCTTCGCGGTGCAGGTAATAGATGTCCAGGTAGTCGGTGCCCAGGCGCGTCAGGCTGGCGTCGATGCCATTGAACATATGCTTGCGGCTCAAACCGCTGCGGTTCGGCACGCCGTCCACCGGCCCGAAGCCGACCTTGGTCGCGAGCACCCATTCCTGCCGGCGACTGGCAATCGCCTCTCCGACGATTTCTTCGGAGCGGCCGTTGGTGTAGACGTCTGCGGTGTCGATGAAATTGATGCCCTGGTCCCAGGCCTTGTCGATGATCCGCAGGGAATCTTCGGTACTGGTCTGTTCGCCGAACATCATGGTGCCCAGGGTCAGGGTGGACACCTGCAACCCCGAATGACCCAGCGTGCGGTAGCTCATGAGGAAATCCTTTTGCCGGTTGGAAAGGCTCAATCAAATACCAGAACAACCATGGGGGGCAACCGGATTTATCACTGTAGGAGCGAGCTTGCTCGCGATGGAGTATCAGCCCACACCTATGTGGCAGACATACCATCGCGAGCAAGCTCGCTCCTACAGGGGATTGGTGTCAGGCGCGCAATGTGCGAGTCATCCGCAACGCCAACAGACTCCCACAAACAATCACACCCGCCAGCAAATACAGCGCCGCATCGGTCGACCCGGTGCTGTCCTTGACCCAACCCACCAGGTACGGGCTGAGGAAACCCGCCATTTGCCCCATGGAGTTGATCAACGCCAGACCACCCGCGGCAGCACCGGCACTCAGCAGCGCCGTCGGCACCGGCCAGAACATCGGGAGGCCGGTGAGGGCGCCCATGGTGGCGATGGTCAGGCCGAGAATCGCGATGGCCGGGTGGGCGGCGAAGTTCACTGCGATCAGCAACCCCAGTGCCCCCATCAACATCGGCACCACCAAATGCCAGCGACGTTCTTTGCGCAAGTCCGCCGAGCGACCGACCACCAACATGAATACCGCCGCCAGCAGATACGGAATCGCGCTCAACCAACCAATCACCAGGTTATCGCTGAAGCCCAGGTTCTTGATGATCGAGGGCAGCCAGAAGTTGATCGCATAGACGCCGCTCTGGATGCAGAAATAGATCAAACCGAAAGCCCAGATCGCCGGGTTCTTGAACACGGTGAGTAGCGAGTCGGTGGTGGTTTTCGGTTTGTTGGCCAGATCGATAGCGTGGTCGGCTTCCAGCACCGAGCGCTCGAACGGCGTAAGCCATTTTGCATTGGCGTAACTGTCGCTGAGCAGGAAGTAAGCGAGGGCGCCGAGGATCATCGTCGGAATGCCTTGCAGCAGGAACATCCACTGCCAGCCCGCCAAACCGGCTTGCCCGGCACCGAAGTGGTTGAGGATCCATCCAGAAAACGGGCTGCCGAGCAGGCCTGACACCGGGATCGCCGACATGAACAACGCCATGATCCGGCCACGGCGGAAGGTCGGGAACCACTGCGAGAGATAGAGCACCAGGCCCGGGAAGAATCCGGATTCGGCCGCGCCGGTGAACAGGCGCAAGGTGTAGAACTCGGTCGGCGTGGTGACGAACAGCAGGCAGGTCGAGAGCGAACCCCAGACGATCATCATCAACGCGATCCAGCGGCGCGGGCCGAATCTGGTCAACGCCAGGTTGCTCGGCACACCGCACAGCACGTAGCCAATAAAGAAAATGCCGGCGCCGAGGCCGTACACGGTTTCGCTGAACTTCAGCGCGTCGAGCATCTGCAGTTTGGCAAATCCAACGTTGACCCGGTCGAGGTAGTTGAACAGGTAGCAGATGAAAATGAAGGGGATCAAACGCAGGGTAATGCGCTTGTAGACGGCATTTTTGTCGTCGACGATGGCCTGGGTAGCGGCGGCGCTCTGTGACATGGTGGCTCTCTCTTTATTATGATTTTTTGCGATGCAAAGGGTAACGTTGATCTCCCTGAGAGTCTCGACCACCCTCGGGGCTGCTGTCTTTGTGCCTGAGCACAGGGTTCGCGGCCAAGGCCTGTGCGGGTGAACAACCCGTCCCTCCACGCTTTCAAGGATTACCGCTATGTTCGAACTCGATCACGACCTGGCCCAGGACATCGTCGACCGGGCGATGGCCATCCTGCCGTACAACGTCAACGTCATGGACAGTCAAGGCCTGATCCTCGGGAGCGGCGAACCTGGGCGCGTCAACACCCGGCATGAAGGTGCGCAACTGGTGTTGGCCAACGGTCGCGTGGTGGAAATCGATGCGCAAACGGCGATCCACCTCAAAGGCGTGCAGCCGGGTATCAACCTGCCGCTGATGCTTGATCAACGCTTGATTGGCGTGCTGGGCATTACCGGCGAACCTGAGCAATTGCGCACCTACGCCGAGTTGGTGCGCATGACCGCCGAGATGCTCGTGGCCCAGCGCAATCAACAGGCCGAGCAGCAATGGCGGCGTCAGCGTTGCGATGACTTGCTGGCGTTGCTGCTCAGCGACTCCGGCAGTTCGCCGCGTCTGATCGATGAAGCACAGCAACTGGGCCTTAAGCCACAGATGACGCGAGTGCCGTACCTGTTCGAACTGGGCCTGGAGCACGGACCGGGGCAAACCGTCGAGGCGCTCAGTGCCTGGCTGACGTCGCGCTACCCGGACAGTTGGTGCGTGAGTTCGGCGAAGTCCTCGTTGCTGTGGTGTCGACCCGCCAGCCAGACTGTCGAGAATGATCGGCTACTGGAGAAACTCGACGGCCTCGGCTGGAACATCCTGCGTATTGCCATGGGCGGGCAGGCCGATGGCTTGACCGGTTTGCGCCGTTGCTATCGCCGTGTCGGGGACTTGCTGGCCTATGGGCGCGATGTGTTGCCGCGTTCCCGCTTGCTGACGCTCAACCGCTATCGACTGCCGGTGATGCTCTGGCGGCACCGCAACGACGATGCCCTCGACGAACTGCTCAAGCCGTTGCGCAAAGTCATCGCCAAGGACAGCAACGGCCAACTGCTGGCGACCCTGCGCAGTTGGTGTGAACACGATGGTCAAAGCCAGGCCTGTGCCGACGCGCTGGGGATACATCGCAATAGCTTGCGCTATCGGATGGAGCGGATTGCCGAACTCAGCGGCGTTGATCCATTAAGGCTGGACGGCATGCTCGCGCTCTACCTCGGCGTGCAGCTCCTGCCCCAGACCGACACACCTCCATAATCAAAACACAATCCTCTGTAGGAGCTGCCGAAGGCTGCGATCTTTTGATCTTGATTTTAAAAGCCAGATCAAAAGATCGCAGCCTTCGGCAGCTCCTACAGGGGGGGCGCGTGAATACGGGGTTTTGTGGAAATGAACAATAATCCTCAGTGCCGCTTGTGCAGCGGACCGGCGTTATTGTTAGATCCTGCTGGCAGCATGAGCGCATTGGAACTGGAGAATTCGCATGAAGATCGTCATCGCCCCCGACTCGTTCAAGGACAGTGTCAGCGCTCAAGGCGTAGCAGACGCCATTGCCCTTGGACTCACTGAGGTGTGGCCCGACGCACAACTGATCAAATGCCCGATGGCCGATGGCGGGGAGGGCACCGTCGCGGCGGTGCTGGCGGCTTGCTGTGGTGAACTTCACCGAGCCGAGGTGTGCGGGCCGCTGGGCAAAACGATCAATGCCGCGTGGGGCTGGTTGCCCGACAGCCACACCGCGATCATTGAGATGGCCGAAGCCAGTGGTTTGCAGTTGGTCCCGGTCGACCGCCGCGATGCCTGCATCAGCAGTACATTCGGCACCGGTGAACTGATTCGCGCAGCACTCGATGCCGGAGCGCAACGGGTGATTCTGGCGATTGGCGGCAGTGCCACCAATGACGGTGGCGCCGGGGCAATGCAAGCCTTGGGCGTGAAGCTGCTCGACGCACAGGACCAGGAACTGCAACCTGGCGGCCTGGCGCTTGCGCAACTGGCCCGCATCGAGCTTGGCGATATCGATCCGCGTCTGGCCAAGGTGCAATTCGACATCGCCGCCGACGTCGACAATCCACTGTGCGGCCCCCATGGCGCCTCGGCGATTTTCGGCCCGCAAAAAGGCGCAACATCCAGACAGGTCCAGCAACTGGATCATGCCCTTGGACACTTCGCCGAGCTGTGCGCCCAAGTCCTGAACAAAGACGTGTGCAACGAACCGGGCAGCGGCGCGGCAGGCGGCCTGGGGTTTGCCGCCAAGGCGTTTCTGGGGGCGCAATTCAAGGCCGGCGTCGAAGTGGTTGCAGAACTGGTTGGTCTGGCCGAAGCGGTCAAAAATGCCGATCTGGTGATCACCGGCGAAGGCCGTTTCGATGCACAGACCCTGCGTGGCAAGACACCGTTTGGCGTGGCACGCATCGCTCACGAACACGGCGTGCCCGTCATCGTCATCGCTGGCACCTTGGGTGAGGGCTATCAACAACTGTATGCCCATGGCATCGATGCCGCGTTTGCCCTGGCGAGCGGGCCGATGACACTGGAGCAGGCCTGCGCCGACGCGCCGCGTTTGTTGCAAGAGCGGGCGACAGACATCGCTCGGGTCTGGCGGATGGCCGCCCGCACGGACTCAAGCGCTCGCCCATGAAACGCAAAAGATCGCAACGTTGAGAATGTAGGAGCGAGCTTGCTCCGGGCGGCGTTCCGACGATGAATTCGAAGGCGATGCGTTTTTTCAGGCAGTACGCGTTATCGTTCACGTCCATCGTCGGAACGCCGCCCGGAGCAAGCTCGCTCCTACAGGGGGGCGATTCAAATAATGGAGCTGCCGACCAGCTCCGGCCGAGCGCACCTACTCAGGCGGGTCGACTTGATCCAGTACCCGATTGGCCGTGATCTCCGCCAGCATGATGCTGTTGGAAATGCCCAGCAGGGCGTTGCGCGAACCACCGTCCAGAAGATCCACCAAGTGATGGACCATCACATCGACCGAGGCCAGCGTCTCGACCAGATAAACCATCAGGGTTTCGGTCGTGGCTGCTGGGTCGACGGTGAACAGCGTGCTGGGTGTACGCGGCGTGGCTTTGATGTCGGCAGTCGAAGGGAAGTGAAAGTCGAGGGCGCGTTCGGCAGCCTCGTTGAGTTTGTTTGAATCGGGTTCGTACGGGGAAACCGGATCGGTGTCTGGCGGGTTGGGTGAAGGTTTAATCATATTTCGTGCTCCAAACATGTGGAGCCGTCACCGAATCGCTGCTAAACGAATGGTGGCAGCTGTGCGCAGGTTAGCAGACCGGGGAGACACGAAACCGGCGCGCCCGAGGGCGCCCTGCGCACAGCTACCATGAAGTGCAGGCAACGAAATGACCTGACTGTTTGGAATGCAAATGCGCTTCGTGTCACCACGGGCTGCTAAACCCGATCACTGATGGTCAGTGACACGAATCAAGTTACCGGGCGACCCCAAGGCGCACAAGCCGGCGGATTCTGGCGTAACCGTAGGCAATGACGCAAGGTCTTGTAGCTTTCATGAAGTAACCCTGAGCGGTTTTAAACAAACGCTCTGCGGCGATGTTGAAACAGCGAATTCACGCGGCCTAAACGGAAGAACTGTCGCCCTGCGGTGGATTTTCTATCGGACCGACAGGCTTGAAACTTTGTTTTGTTTGTACTGGCCTCATCGCGAGCAAGCTCGGCTCCTACAGGGTTTTGCGCAATTTCTGTGGGGCTGTACAGATTTCCACCTGTCAACTCTGACAGTTTCGCAGTGTCTGAAAAAAGTGCTTACTTCGCTCCAACGTAGAACGGCGGGATGCAAATGGGTAGTGCCCGGTGGTCATCGGTCTGCATTTCAAACCTGGATGCCATGGCATGTTCCATGGCTGAACGTTGCGAAAACGGAGAGCGATAACATGGCAGGTTCAGACAAAAAAGAACAAAAGCTTGCGTCAAGCGAGTCCGCCTTGGGCGGCGCCGAGGTATTGGTGGTTCAGGACCCGGACGTGTCTCATTTTGTGATGCCCGGTAATCCGCAAGAGCCGGATCCCCGGACTTCCGTGAAGATCGAGTTCCTGACCTTCACCTTGCCAGAGGCTGAACCGTTGTGGACCAATCCAATGGGAATCTTGTGGTGCAACTCATTGCGTTGGAATGCAGGCCAAACAACGTTTGGCGTCGAATACAAAATCCCTCCGAGCAAACTCCTGAAGGAGGGCGATGAGGTCAAAGTCAGCTGGAACGCCTACACGGACTTTGACAACCCGGTGCTGGTGCCCGCAGCGACAAAAGAAGCGACGTTCAGCAATATCACCAAAGAGCAGGCAGAAAACGGGATTGTCTGGCTCATCGAGCCCTACGTCACTCACATCCTTCCCACGTATACGAAACCTGCGCCGATTGGCAAAGGCGAAGTGACGTACACCATTACTGGAAAACCAGCGACACAGTCACCCACTAATACGGAGGTTGGCATGTTCGTGGGCGAAGGGAGCTGCAACATTCCACCACCACCCAACCCTTGAGCGGGGGCTAGGCCAGTAACGCCATACGGGAAACGAGTGTCCCACGGGCACGCGTTTCCCGTGACGGCCGACTTTGGTTGTAGGGAGAAGTCTTTCGGATAAGTCCTACATCCGAACCAGGCGCCGTTCTATAGCCTGCGCGGCTTTCAATCATCGCTCGCCAATGGTGCCGTCATGCCCACTGTTCAATCGTTAAAGTTGCATCCGCTGTCTCGTGCCTTGAAGTTGCTCTCGGTCGCGCCCTTCTTGATGTTCTGTGAACAGGGTTATGCCCTGGTGCTTAACCCTGGGCAAGTTCTCGACATTGACGGCACCACGGCGCCCGATAAGTACGTGTTGAATGGCGAGTCGACCCTGAATGCCATTGGCGCGAAAGCCCGTGATATTCAGGTCTTCGATTCGACCCTTAACCTCACCACCACTACCGTAACGGCAACCGGTGCCAATGGCGTTCACTTGTCCGGCGGCAAGGCCAACATCGCAGCGCAAAGCTTTATCACAAGCGACCGCACCGGCCTCGTTCTCAGTCGCGATGTTAAGACGAATAAAGGCTCCAGCGCGACCGTGAAGGACAGCACTATCAATGGTGCCGCAGCCGGCGCTTCGGTCAATGGCCTAAGCGACTTGACCTTGGTGAACACCAAGCTCAACGGCACGGGCGTTTTCGGTGTAGGTCTACTTCTGTTCAATGGCACTGCCAAGGCTACCGACAGTACGATTACTGGCGCCGTGCATGGGATCGAAATCAATGGCGATCCGAGCGTCAATGCCCCGAGTACTCTGGAACTGAACCACACCGAGGTCATTGGCCTCAATGGTTCGGCGATCGTTGTCGACACTTCAGGTCTGGGGCCGGCCAAGGCCAATATCGCAGTGCTCAATGGCTCAACACTGGTGGCCAGCAATGGCATTCTTATGGACGTCCGAGAAGGCGCCGAAGGCAACTTGCGGGTGAACAATAGCGCGCTCATCGGCGATATCGTCGTGGATGGCACGAGCGTCGCCAAGGTAACGTTGGAAAACTTCGCGACCCTGACGGGTCACTTGCAGAATGTGCAAAATCTGGCGGTCAATAGCGATGCCCGGTGGGTAATGGTGGGTGACGGCCAGGTTGGAAATCTCACCCTCGATGGCGGTGGCGTTCAATTTGGCAATCCGGGCCAATTCTTCAAGTTGTCGGTAGATAGCCTGTCGGGTGCTGGCGGCACCTTCTATATGCACAACAACTTCAGCACCGGCCAGGTCGATACGCTGACGGTTGCCGGGAACGCCAGCGGGAAGCATTTGATTGCGCTCGACAGCAGTGGCTCGGAACCGTTGACGGCCACCACCTCTACACCTGTGGTGCATATCGGTTCCGGCGATGCTCAATTCGCGCTGAAGGGGGGGGAAGTGGATCTCGGGACCTTCTCCTACGACCTGATCAAGCAAGGCAATAACGACTGGTATTTGAACACCGCAACCAAGGTGATCAGCCCAGGCACTCAAGCGGTTCTGGCCTTGTTCAATACCGCACCGACCGTTTGGTATGGCGAGCTCAGCACTTTGCGCAGTCGCATGGGCGAAGTGCGCATGGACCACGGCAAGGCCGGTGGCTGGATTCGCGCCTACGGTAACAAGTTTGACGTCAGCGCCAGCTCGGGGGTGGATTACAAGCAAACCCAGCAGGGCTTTTCGTTCGGTGCCGATGCGCCGTTGCCTATGGGTGACGGGCAGTGGCTGGTGGGTTTGTTGGGTGGTTACAGCAAGTCCGACCTGGACTTGAACCGCGGCAGCAGCGGTACCGTTGACAGCTATTACCTGGGGGCCTACACCACCTGGCTGGATGAGCAGAGCGGCTACTACTTCGATGGCGTGCTCAAGTTCAACCGTTTCCAGAATGAGTCCGACGTGAACCTGAGTGACGGCAAAAAAACCAAGGGTGATTACGACAACAATGGTGTCGGTGCATCCCTTGAGGTGGGTCGCCATATCAAGCTGGCTGATGATTATTTCGTCGAACCCTTTACCCAGCTGTCGGGGGTGATCATTGAGGGCAAGGACTACGACCTGGATAACGGTCTTTCGGCCGAAGGCAGTCGCATGCGCTCTTTGCTGGGTAAAGCGGGTGCAACTGCCGGTCGTAACTTCAATCTGGGTGAAGGCAAGGTCGTGCAGCCCTATATACGCGCTGCCTATGTGCATGAGTTCGCCAAGAACAATGAAGTGAAGGTCAACAACAACGTATTCAACAATGACCTTTCCGGCTCTCGTGGCGAATTGGGCGTCGGTGTGGCCATGACGCTGACCGACAAGGTCTCGATTCATGCCGATTTCGATTACAGCAACGGCGACAAGATCGAACAGCCGTGGGGTGCCAACGTGGGCGTGCGTTTTCTCTGGTAGTTGCGTTCGCCAATGAAGCGGATTACGCCGGTTTTGGGGCCGGCGCAATTCGCAACCCGACGTTAGATGTTCATCAAAGTTTGCGGGCACATCGGCTCAGGTGTGTCCGATATTCCTCGACGGAGAACAGGCGATGTCATCAAACAAGTTATTGGAGAAGTGATAATTCACCCCCGCCTCGGTGCAGTTGAAGATCCGGCCAATTTCCCAGGAAAACTTGCCAGCGGCGCTCCACAGCAGCACTTCTTTCTCTCTAGCGGTCAGGATTATCGTCGTGGGTGGTTCGGGCTCCCCGTGCTGGAGTTGATTCGATGCGGCGGACGAATTGGCCGGGGCTGAATGGGTACGGTACATATCGGGGTCTCCCATTTGTCATCAATGATCGCGTGGGCACGGTAGAAACGTCCTACTTCACAGTGCTGTTCGCCGTGCAGGTGGCGGTAGGTTCGATTTATTTATATCGCGATTGAAAGATCCCGGAACCTGTCACATATGACAGTTGACCCTCCCTCTCTCCCTAACCCGTTGAAATTTTGCTGAAATTAAATGCCATGCTGGCGCGTTTGATGATTTGAGATAGGGTTGAGTCAGGAACTCGCGCGACTGGAGAAATACATGCGCTATTCAGGCTTGACCCAACGCATCGCCGGTGAAGGCGCCGCGGCCTGGCAGATACATAACCGCGCGCTGGAAATGCGCGAACAAGGCGTCGACGTACTGCTGCTATCGGTCGGCGACCCGGATTTCGACACCCCCCAACCCATCGTTCAGGCGGCCATCGACAGCTTGCTGGCCGGCGATACGCATTACGCAGAAGTGCGCGGCAGCCGCGGCCTGCGCGACAGCATCGTTGACCGTCATCGACGTCGCAGCGGTCAGAGGGTAGAGGCCGACCAGGTGATCGTGATGCCCGGTGCCCAGTGTGGCGTGTATTCAGTCGCGCAGTGCCTGCTCGATCCGGGGGATGAAGTGATCGTCGCCGAGCCGATGTATGTGACCTATGAAGGCGTGTTCGGCGCCTGCGGGGCGAACGTAGTGCCGGTGGCGGTGCGGCCGCAGAACGGTTTTCGGGTCGATCCGGCGGATGTCGCGGCGCTGATTACGCCGAAGACTCGCGCTGTTTTGCTCAATAGCCCGAACAATCCCTCCGGCGCCAGTTTGCCGCTGCCGGTCTGGCAGGATCTGGCGTCGCTGTGTGTTCGTCACGACCTGTGGTTGATCAGCGACGAGGTCTACAGTGAATTGTTGTACGAGGGCAAACACATCAGCCCCGCGAGTCTGCCGGGCATGGCCGAGCGCACCGCGACCATCGACAGCCTGTCCAAATCCCACGCCATGAGCGGTTGGCGAGTGGGTTGGGTGATGGGGCCCAAGCCCTTGATTGACCATCTGGAGCATCTATCACTGTGCATGCTGTTCGGCATTCCGGATTTTGTGCAGAAAGCTGCGCAAGTCGCGTTGGATGGGAACCTGCCGGAAGTGGCGTTGATGCGCGAGGAGTACCGCCAGCGCCGCGACCTGGTGTGTGCGAGCTTGAACCACTGTCCGGGTCTCCGGGTCATTCGGCCGGATGGCGGAATGTTCGTGATGGTCGATGTGCGTCAGACCGGGTTGTCGGCTCAGCACTTCGCCGAGCGACTGCTGGAAGGCTATGGCGTATCGGTGCTGGCGGGGGAGGCGTTCGGGCCGAGTGCGGCGGGGCATATACGGCTGGGGTTGGTGGTCGACCAGCTGAAACTGGCGGAGGCGTGCCGGCGGATTGCGTTGTGTGCGGCGGCTCTGTTGGAGGCGCGGCGGGCCTGAGGGATTTGTAGTGTTTGTGCCGGCCCCTTCGCGAGCAGGCTCGCTCCCACATTGGATCTGTGGCGTTCATAGATCCCCTGTGGGAGCGAGCCTGCTCGCGAAAGCTATCTGACAAACGCCAAATCTATCAAGCCTTCCACACAGCGCCATTCACCAAATTAGCCGGCCGCTCACCCGCCAGCGCCGCCAACAAATTCTCCACCGCACACCGGGCCATCGCCTCCCGTGTCTCATGGGTCGCCGACCCGATATGCGGCGTCGCCACCACATTGTTCAACTGCAACAACGGCGAGTCATGGTTCAACGGCTCACGCTCGAACACATCCAGCCCGGCCGCGCGAATCTTCCCCGCACGCAACGCTTCAATCAGCGCCGCTTCGTCCACCACCTTACCCCGTGAAATGTTGATGAAGATCGTCTCGGGACGCATCAATGCGAATTCCTCGGCGCCGATCAGCCCTTCGGTTTCCGCAGTCAACGGCAAGGTCAGGCACACGAAATCCGCCTGCTGCAACAGCTCCGGCAAGCTGCGGTACTGCGCGTTGAATCGCTGCTCCACCGCTGGTTTCGGTGAATGACTGTGATAGATCACCGGCATGCCGAACCCGAAATGCCCACGCTGGGCCAACGCTTCGCCGATGCGTCCCATGCCGATGATGCCCAGGGTTTTACCATGCACGTCGCTGCCAAAATGCGCGGGCCCGATGTTGCGGTTCCACTGCCCGGCGCGAACCATGTTCGCCAGTTCCACCACGCGCCGGGCCGTCGCCAGGATCAGCGCAAAGCCAGTGTCGGCGGTGGTTTCGGTGAGCACATCCGGCGTATTGCTCAGCAGGATGCGCCGCTCGGTCAGGTAGTCAATGTCGTAGTTGTCGACGCCCACCGAGACGCTGGCAATGGCTTCGAGATGGGGCGCCAGATCGAGTAACCCGGCATCCAGTTTCAGACTCGCACCGAGCAAGCCATGAGCGCGGGGCAGGGCTTCGCGCAGTTGCGCCAGGCCCTCGGCATTGAGCGTGTCGATCAGCGTCACCTCGGTCTGCTCATGCAGACGAGCCATCAGCAGCGGCGAGAGTTTTTTGTACAGAACGATCTGCTTTTTCATCTGAGTGATCTCAACATCAATTCATGGGTGGGCAGCGGTGCGGCGGCTCAACGCGACCGTGGGCCGCTCCCGGTCACTGGCGCCGGGCTTGAGGAAAATCGTCAGCACCACCGAAAGCATCAGCGCACCGCTCATCAACAGGTACGACGCGCCGGGTGAACCGGTGGAGCTATTCAGGTAGCCGACCAGATAAGAACCGCCGAACGATCCCAGCGCGCCCATGCTGTTGATCAGCGCCATGGCGCCACCCGCCACGTTGGCCGGCAGGATTTCCGGGACGATGGCGAAAAACGGCCCGTAAGGCGCATACATGCAGGCGCCGGCAATCACCAGCAGGGTGTAGGACCACCAGAAATGTTCGGCGCCCAGCGCGTAGGAACCGTAGAAGGCAATCGAAGCGATCAACAGCGGCGGCCAGACAAAGCGTTTGCGCTTTTGCAATTTATCCGAGCCCCAGGACACCAGCAGCATCCCGATCACCGCCGCCAGATACGGCAACGCCGAGAGCCAGCCGGCTTCGATCATGTCCATCTGCGCGCCGGCCTTGAGGATCGACGGCAGCCACAACACAAAACCGTAGACGCCAATGCTCCAGCAGAAAAACTGCAGGGCCAGGATGATCACCTTGGGCGAGCGGAAGGCTTCGGCGTAGTTCTTAACCGCTTTGATGCCGACCTGTTCGGCGGCCAGGGCGCTTTCCAGGTCCTGCTTTTCCTGGTCGCTGAGCCATTTGGCCTGGGCCGGACGTTCATCTGCCAGACGCCACCAGATAAACGCCCAGAGCACCGCGGGCAAGCCTTCGACAATGAACATCCAGCGCCAGCTGAAATGCTGCACCAGATAACCCGACACCACCGACATCCACAGCATGGTTACCGGGTTGCCGAGGATCAAAAAGGTGTTGGCACGTGAGCGTTCGGCGCGGGTGAACCAGTGGCACAAGTACACCAGCATTGCCGGCATCACGGCGGCTTCGACCACGCCGAGCATGAACCGGATGACGACCAGCCAGTAGGCGTTGGAGACGATCCCGGTCAAGGTGGCCAGGCCGCCCCAGAGGATCAGGCTGACGAAAATCAGCTTCTTCACGCTGTGCTTTTGCGCGTAGATCGCCCCCGGCACCTGGAAGAAAAAGTAACCGAGGAAGAACAGCGCGCCGAGCATCGACGACAGGCCTGGGGTGATCATCAGGTCTGCCGCCATGCCAGAGGCCGCGGCAAATCCGTAGTTGGCGCGGTCCAGATACGCCAGGCTGTAGGTGATGAACACGATGGGCATGATGTACCACCAGCGGCGGGCGGCGAGCGTTGCGGTTTTCATGTTGATGCTCCTGAGCTTGTTGTTTTTGTCGCAGCAGGTAACGGGCTAAAAATCTTTAGTGACCGGGCGGGCCCCATCGCGAGCAAGCTCGCTCCTACAGGTAATGCGCAAATCCTGTGGGAGCGAGCTTGCTCGCGAAGGCGGCCTCAAATTCGACGATCATTTCAGCTCGGGTAGGCAACCCTTCCATATCCCCACGGCTCTGCACCGCCCGGCTGCCAATCCAGTTGGCGCGCTTCACGGCGTCGGCAAAGCTGTGGTTTTCCAGGAGGGCGCTGATCATGCCGACCGCAAATCCATCACCGGCCCCGACGGTGTCGACCACCGTTTCCACCGGCACACCGGCGACAAAACCGGCATCCAGATGCGTGCGGTAGTAAGCGCCGTGCGGGCCCAGCTTGATCGCCACGGCCTCGGCACCCCGATCGAGGTAAAACGCCGCGATGTCGGCCGGGTCTTCAAAACCGGTCAGCAAGCGACCTTCACTCAAACCCGGCAGCACCCAGTGGGCGAGGGCGGCCAGGCGGTTGATCTCGGTAATCATTTGTTGCTCGCTGGCCCACAGGCTCGGGCGCAGGTTTGGATCGAATGACACGCTGCGCCCGGCATCGCGCATGCGGGTCATCAGTTCGAACGACATCTGCCGCGCAGTTTCAGAGAGCGCCGGGGGAATGCCGGTGGCGTGCAGGTGTCGGGCGTTGAGCAATTCGGGAACGATGGAATGCGCCGACAGATGACTCGCCGCCGAACCGCGCCGGAAGTATTCGACGACAGGGTCGCTGCCATCGTCGGTGCGGGACTTGAGCTGAAAACCGGTGGGATGCGCAGTGTCGATATCGACGTGGCGGCAATCCAGGCCTTCCTTCTCCAGGGTGTCGATCACGAAGCGACCCAGCGAATCGGCGCCGACCCGACTCAGCCATGCAACCTTGAACCCCAGCCGCGACAAGCCGATGGCGACGTTGCTGTCCGCCCCGGCAATGCGTTTGTGGAAAGCGCGGATGTCGGCCAGATTGCCGGTCTGCTCCGCAACGAACATCGCCATGGTTTCGCCGAACGACAGAATATCGATCTCAGACATGAGCGCTCTCCAGTCGCGATTGGCCCAAATGGGCGAGGGCGGTGACATGTTCGGTGGTCAGTTGCACCAGGTCGTCGCCCTGCAACGGATACTCCGCTGCCCGCATAACGCTTTGGGCCATGTGCCGCAGCAGGTGTTCCCACTGATACAGGTCGCTGGCGCCTGGCGGGATCGCGACCAGTTTGCCATCGGCGCGGCGCGTCACCGCTTTGCAGTGCACGTAGCCGACGTGGCGTCCAAGCAATCGCGCAGCGCTGGCAGGCGCCTGGTCCTGCCAGTGCCAATTGCCGATATCAAAAGTCATCTTGATCGGCAGACTGTGCTGCTCGACTTCATCGAAAAAGCGCTGGAAGGGTTCGATACGGCCACCCTGCAGGGTCTGGTCGTTCTCTACCAACAACTGCACGGCGCTCTGCGCGAGTGTGCGGGTCAAGGCCAGAAGGTCACTGTTGTCGGTGAAGTAACCCAGCGAGACCTTCAGCCATTTGGCGCCGAACGCCTGGGCGCGTTGCAGCGCGATGATCAGGTCAGGATTGGGTTTCGACTGGCCGGCCAACCACAACTCCATCGGCGAGGAATACACGCTTTCAAGGCCCCGGGCCTGAGCGGCATCGGCCAGTTGAGCGGGGTCTTCGACGGTCAGCAATTCTTCACGCCACTCAATGCGCGTGGCGCCGGCGGCGGCCAGAATGTCGATGAAACTGCCCTGGCCGCGCTGGCGCACAAGGTCTGCGCCGTAGCTGGACAGGCTGATGGAGACGGCGGGTTTATTCATTGTTGTATACCTCTGAAACCGGTTTCATTTTTGTTCAAAAAAATATCGAATTTAATTTTTGTAGTGTTTTTTCGGGCCCCATCGCGAGCAGGCTCGCTCCCACATTGGATTTGCGAACACAGGCCCACTGTGGGAGCGAGCCTGCTCGCGATGGGGCCAGTCCAGTCACCGAGAACTTCCAAGTGTGGATCCCCGCACAATCAACCGCGCCGAAAAATCCAGGGTCCGCACCGGTCCGTCATCCCCGCGCAATCGCTTGAGCAAACACTCAAACGCACTCGCGCCAATCTCGGTGGTCGGTTGGGCGAGGGCGGTGATGCCGCTGCCCACCAGCGGATACCAGTCCAGGTCATCGAGAGCGATCAGGCCCACGTCCTCAAACAGGTTGCACTTGAGTTCACGCAATGAATGGGTGCTGGCCAGCGCCGCAATCCCGTTCGCGCAAAACAGCGCTTTCGGGCCGGGGCCGGGTGTGTCGAGGAAGGTTTTCAACTGTGCCGTCAGGTCGCTGCCGGTTTCAATGATTGCCCCGCGAAGAGACGGCCGCTGCTTGATCTGAGCCTTGAAACTGCTGACCCGTTCGATCCGCGAACTGGTGCCGTCAAACGGTTCCGTCACCATCAGCACATCGCGATAACCGCGTTCTTCAAGGTGATTGAGGGCGATGTCGATGGCCTGCGGGTTGTTTAGCCCGACCATATCGCTTTCAAGGTGCTCGACCTTGCGATCCACCAGCACCAGCGGCATTTCCCGGTGCAGTTCGCGCAATTCGTCACGGTGGTGGCCGAGGGTGTTCACGATCAGGCCTTCGATGTTGTAGGAGCGAAGCAAGGCCAGGTGCTGGCATTCCTGCTCGTCGTCGCGATCGGTGTTGCACACCACCAGGCTGTAGCCGTGCTGACGGCAGGCAGTTTCCACCCCGTGCATCACGGCAATCGAATAAGGGTTACGGATGTCGGCCACCAGCATGCCGATCAGGCGGGTTCGCCCGCGTTTCAAGCCACGGGCCATCTGGTTCGGGCGGTAGCCCAGTTCGGTAATCGCCTGTTCGATGCGCTGGGCAATGGCATCGGAGAGCAACGCGCGGTCATCGCCGATGAATCGCGACACGCTGGCCTTGGAGACCTTGGCGTGTTCGGCCACGTCGAGCATGGTCACGCGGCTGCGCTGGGCGGCGGAGAAGTCGTTCACGGTCTGAAACCTTCTTATTGGATTTATAAGGTCGAGTGCAGTGCACTGAAACCGGTTTCAGAAGACACCATAAACCAATCCCTCGTCAAGTGCCTCTGACGATTCAGGCCGACGGGTGGCGTTTAGGTCAGCACACTCAACCACGCGGAAACCAACAGCAACACGGCCATGCAGCGATTGAAGCGTTGCATCGCTTGCGGCGAGCGCAACCCTTCGAAATGCGCGCGCAACGTCTCGATGCCGGTGTCGGCGTCCTGCGCCAGTTCGAGCCAGTTGTGAGCCGTCATGCTGCATCTGCGGGGCTGATTGCCGATCTATTTAACGCGCGTTGCGAGGGCGGTGACTAGAACGTTTGTGCAGGAAGCTTCCACTTCTACTATGTCGGACAGATCGGCTGTAGCACAAACCGTCTGCGGCGCCACTATCAGATTTGATAGTGGTGTCGGCGGCAGGGGTGGACTTTACTGTGCGGAAGTTTAGCTGCACCGAGAAACACGACATGAGCAATTTTGATTCCCCTGATAGCCCAATTGAAACGGCAGTCAACTCCGGGCCTTACTCCGAGGTACGAATCTGTGCTCCGGGCAATGTAAGAGGCTGGCGCAATTCGTCAACGACCGCCCGGTTGAGTTGGGACGAACCCTATGCGACATGCAATCTGTGCCCGGATGCCATCGGTTACGAAGTGTATGGAGAAGGTATCGCACGGAAAAGTGTGGTCCGGCCGCCTTGTGAAATAACGGGATTAAAAGCAGGGGTCGAGTACCTGTTTTATGTCACGGCAAAAGCAGCCGGAAATAATGTTTCAACACCCAGCCCTTTCTTGCTGCTGAAAATGCGCGCCCCGACTACGCCTGGCACTCCAGAGCTGAGCGCCATAACCCATGCGTCGGTGAGCTTGTCTTGGGCGTCTTCGGGTCATGAGGGGGTAATCAGCTACAGAGTTTATTTAAATGGGTTTCTCGTTAAACAGGTCACCCAGCCCTGGGTCAGCCTTACGCACCTGCAAAGTCATACCGACTATCGCGTCGAGGTGCGAGCCGTTAATGCTGTCGGTATATCCGAGCCGAGCTTCGTTACCTTCAAAACCAGGCTGCGTCCGCCTACCAATCTCAGGTTCAGCCACCGCAACGGGATCTGCAGACTTGCATGGGACCCGGTTTTCAGAATACATCCGGCTCATGAGCTCTCCATCAATGGTCAGGTCTTCACCACTGTCCCCGGCCGCTGGGGGTACAACTTCAAACTGGCGGATGTGTCGCCTGGCCCGGTTCCGCACCACCTGAAGTTCGCGGTCCATGCTCGGCTGGATGGAGACATTTCCGACGTTGCACAGCTCGAAAGAACTGTAGCTGACGACGTTCCCCCAAGCCGGCCCGGAAAGCCAGCCGTCAGTGACATTAACGACTACGGTGCAACACTGAGTTGGGAGCCCTCAAGTGATAATGTCGGCGTGACAGGCTATGAAGTTGTCTTGAACGGATTGCTGTTTTTTCGGACTCCAGACCCGCACTTCACTTTCAATAAATTGACCAGCGGCGCCTATCACTGGGTGTTCGTGCGTGCCCGAGACAAGGATGGGAATGCATCCGCTGGTAGCTCCAGTACAGTCTTCACAACCACTGGGCAGGCGCCTTCACCTCGGCCGTCCCCACCTGAGGCGAGTATCACGGCCTTGACCTCCACTTCAGCCCGACTGGAGTGGCAGTACCAGGAGGGCATCCCTGACTCTGGGGCAAGAATCCTGATCAATGAAGAGCACTTCGCAGACGTGCTTTTATTGAACGCCATTGTATTGAATGACTTGAGCCCGAATGTCGAGTACTCAATCAGCGTCTCGATTTTTGACATTTTCGGACAACTTTCCGAGCCGACAATGCTGGTCTATGAGCCCCGGGACGTAACCCCACCCAGCCTGCCAGGAAATTTAAACATCGCCGACGTGACTGCTGATTCGGTCACGCTGATTTGGGAGGACTCAATAGACGACATCGGTGTTCATGAGTATGTGATTTACAACAATCATGAATACTTCGATAGCACACCGCTTACTCGCTATACGGCCGTTGACCTGCTTCCGGGCATGTACTTGTTTGAGGTCTGCGCCATGGACTTTTCCGGCAATGCCTCCGAGCCCGCCGCAAGAACCGTTCACATCGAAGGTCAACCGTCGAGCGCACCCACCAACTTTCGGTTCACCCAAACAGGCTTGATTCCGACTCTGGAATGGGATGCACCGATTGATATGGAAGAAGTCATCCGCTATGACATTGTTTTGACCGGCCCCCAGGGTGGGCACCTCACTTACAGTTCAGTCGTCACCTTCCTGAAACCTGTCTTGCTACCACGCACTCGTTACGCGGTTAGTATTACAGCCCGTAATACCACAGGACGCTCGTTACCGTTGATCTCGGAAATAACCACGAAGTAAAAAGTGGTGCTCACGGCTCCCGAAAGCTCATCGCTGTTTTATCCAAACAACCCCGCCGCGATGTTGACCGAGAACCCGATGATCGCCGTGTTGAACAAAAAACCGATCAGCGACTGCGCCAGCACGATCTTGCGCAGATCCCGAGTCGCCACACCGACATCGGACGTCTGCACGGCCACGCTGATGGTGAACGAAAAATACAGGAAGTCCCAGTAGTTGGGCGTTTCCAGACCTTCAGCAAAGCGTAGCGCCAGGTCTTTGCCATTCCAGGTGTAGAACAGACGGGCGTAGTGCACGCTGAAAATCACCCCGATCAGCAGCCATGAACCAATGACCGTCAGCGCGGTGAATCCGTAATGCAGCAGCTTGCGGGTGGTTTCCAGGTCCTTGCTGCCGGCCAGTTCGAAGGTGATGGTCGCCAGGCTGGCAATCGCCGCGATGCACACCACGAACAGCACCAGCCCGGCGTTTTCGTCTTCGATCTCGGCGATGCGTTTCACGTCCGGTGCTTTGGACCGCGCGGTGAGCCAGAGCATCAGTACCAGGTACGTCCAGACCCCGGCATTCCAGCCGAACAGGATTTTGCTGATGATCGAATCAGCCGGAGCCAGAATGCCCACCGCGACACCGAGGATGGCGGCGGCGGACAGGCGAGGGTGAGTGCGGGCGAGAAAAGGCATGGAGGCTCGATGGGTCAGGGTTTTGCAAACACCTTAGCCCAGGGTGGTCAGTTATGGCCACAACCCCGAGGCAGGCACAAACTTTTGTAGGAGCGAGCTTGCTCGCGATGGTGTGTCAGTCGACAACAATGTGGCTGACACACCATCGCGAGCAAGCTCGCTCCTACAATGGGAGGTGTGTGGGTTAGATGTTTTTGTGGCGTCTGCCCACCAGCTTCATCACCACCACAAAAAACACCGGCACAAACACCACCGCCAGGGTCGCGGTGATCATCCCGCCAATCACTCCGGTGCCGATGGCTTGCTGGCTTGCCGAACTGGCGCCGGTGGCAATGGCCAGCGGCACTACGCCGAGGATGAACGCCAGAGACGTCATGACAATCGGCCGCAGTCGCAGGCGTGCGGCTTGCAGGGTGGCGTCGATCAGGTCGTGGCCTTCGTCGTACAGGCTCTTGGCGAACTCGATGATCAGGATCGCGTTTTTCGCCGACAGACCAATGATGGTGATCAATCCAACCTTGAAAAATACGTCGTTGGGCATCCCGCGCAGCGTCACCGCCAGTACCGCGCCGAGCACCCCGAGTGGTACCACCAGCAGCACCGAGGTCGGGATCGACCAACTCTCGTACAACGCCGCCAGGCACAGGAACACGATCAACAGCGACAAGCCGAGCAGGATCGGCGCCTGGCTGCCAGACAAACGCTCCTGCAACGACAGCCCCGTCCATTCCTGGCCAAGTCCGGCCGGGCCTTGCGCCACCAACCGCTCGATTTCCGCCATGGCTTCACCGGTGCTGTGGCCGGGCGTCGGTTCACCGGAAATGCTGATCGCCGGGTAACCGTTGTAACGGGTCAATTGCGCCGGCCCCTGTATCCATTTGGCCTGGACGAAGGCAGACAACGGCACCATCTCCCCGGCGTTATTGCGCACGTGGATCTTCAGCAAATCGTCAACCTGACTGCGCTGATCACCTTCAGCCTGCACCACCACCCGTTGCATCCGGCCCTGATTGGGGAAGTCGTTGATGTAGGCCGAACCGACGGCGGTGGACAATACGTTGCCGATGTCGGCAAACGAAACGCCCAGCGCATTCGCCTGTTTGCGGTCCACGATCAATTGCACCTGCGGTGCTTCGGCCAGGGCGCTTTCGCGCACATTCATCAGGATCGGACTCTTCTCGGCGGCCGCCAACAATGCCTTGCGCGCCTGCATCAACGCGGCATGGCCGAGGCCACCACGGTCCTGCAAGCGGAACTCGAAACCGCTGGACGTGCCGAGACCATCCACCGGCGGCGGCAGAACGGCGAAGGCCACGGCGTCCTTGATCTGGCTCAACGCAAGGTTGGCGCGGTCGGCAATCGAAGTCGCCGAGTCGTTGCTGCCACGGTCTGACCAGTCCTTCAGCGTGGTAAACGCCAACGCCGCGTTCTGTCCGCTGCCGGAAAAACTGAAACCGAGAATCACCGTGCTGTCACCCACGCCCGGTTCAGTCGCGTTGTGGGCTTCGATTTGCTCGACGACCTGCACGGTGCGGTTCTTGCTCGCGCCCGGTGGCAGTTGAATGTCGGTAATGGTGTAACCCTGGTCTTCCACCGGCAGGAACGAGGAGGGCAGGCGACTGAAACACACGCCGAGACCGATCAGCAGCACGCCGTAGATCAACAGGTAACGACCGCTGCGTTTCAGCGCATAGGCGACCCAGCCCTGATAACGCTCGGTCAGTTGCTCGAAACGCCGGTTGAACCAGCCAAAGAAACCGCCCTTGGCGTGATGTTCATCTTTGGCAATTGGCTTGAGCAATGTCGCGCACAGCGCCGGGGTCAAGGTCAGGGCGAGGAACGCCGAGAACAGGATCGAGGTCGCCATCGACAACGAAAACTGCCGGTAAATCACCCCGACCGAACCCTGCATGAACGCCATCGGAATGAACACCGCCACCAGCACCAGCGTGATGCCGATGATCGCCCCGGTGATCTGTTTCATCGCCTTGCGGGTGGCCTCTTTAGGCGACAGGCCTTCGGTGACCATGATCCGCTCGACGTTCTCCACCACCACGATGGCGTCATCCACCAGGATACCGATCGCCAGCACCATGCCGAACATGGTCAACACGTTGATCGAAAAACCCAGCGCGAGCATGGTCGCAAAGGTGCCCATCAGCGCCACTGGCACCACCAGGGTCGGGATCAACGTGTAGCGGATGTTTTGCAGGAACAGGAACATCACCGCAAACACCAGCAGCATCGCCTCGCCGAGGGTGTAGATCACTTTGGTGATCGAGACTTTGACGAAGGGCGAGGTGTCGTAAGGAATCTTGTATTGCACGCCCGCCGGGAAATAGCGCGCCAGTTCGTCCATCTTCGCCCGCACCAACGTCGCGGTGCTCAGGGCATTGGCCCCCGGTGCCAGTTGCACACTGACGGCGGTCGACGGCTTGCCATTCAGGCGGGTGGAGAATTGATACTCCTGACTGCCGATCTCGACCCGCGCTACGTTGCCGATGCGCACGGTGGAACCGTCGGGATTGGCCTTCAGAACGATGTCGGCGAATTCTTCCGGCGTCGACAACTGGCCTTTCACCAGAATGGTCGCGGTGATTTCCTGCGTGGTGCGGGTCGGCAAATCGCCGATGCTGCCAGCCGACACCTGGGCGTTTTGCGCGACGATGGCGGCGTTGACGTCGGCCGGAGTCAGGTTGAAACCGATCAGCTTCTGCGGGTCGATCCAGATCCGCATCGCACGTTCGGCGCCGTACAACTGGGCTTTGCCGACACCGTCCAGACGCTTGATCTCGTTCATCACGTTACGCGCCAGGTAATCGCTGAGCGCCACGTCGTCGAGCTTGCCATCACTGGAGGTCAGGGTGATCAGCAGCAGGAAACCGGCAGAGACTTTCTCCACCTGCAAGCCTTGTTGCGTCACGGCCTGGGGCAAGCGTGATTCCACCACTTTGAGGCGGTTTTGCACGTCGACCTGGGCCATTTCCGGATCAGTACCCGGCTGGAAGGTGGCGGTGATCGTTGCGCTGCCGAGGCTGCTCTGAGATTCGAAGTACAACAAGTTGTCAGCGCCGTTGAGTTCTTCCTCGATCAGGCTGACCACGCTTTCATCCACGGTCTGCGCTGAAGCACCTGGGTACACGGCGTAGATTTCGACTTTCGGCGGCGCGACATTCGGGTACTGCGCCACCGGCAACTGCGGGATGGCCAGCGCACCGGCCAGCAGGATGAACAGGGCAACCACCCAGGCGAATACGGGGCGGTCGATAAAGAACTGCGGCATAAACAAGCGTCCTGCTTACTGACCAGAAACCTGGGCAAGTGGAAGAGGGGTGTCGTCGATTTGCACTTTTTCGCCGGGCCGGGCGTGTTGCAGGCCCTCGGTGACAATGCGGTCGCCGGGCTTGAGGCCGCCGGTGACGATCCAGCGATCGTTTTGCACGGCGCCCAGTTCTACCGGTTGCTGGCCGACCCGTTGTTCGGCGTCGAGCAACAACACATGGGCAATGCCGGCGCTGTCACGCTGGATGGCCCGTTGCGGCACTCTGATACCTTGCGCAATCACCGCTTGCTCCAGACGCACGCGAACGAAACTGCCCGGCAGCAAGTCGAGGTCCGGGTTGGGGAACTCGCTGCGCAGGATGATCTGGCCGGTGCCGGGGTCGACGGTGATGTCGGTGAACAGCAACTTGCCGGGCAGCGGATAGAGGCTGCCATCGTCCTGGATCAGCGTGGCTTTGGCCTGGCCCTGACCGACCTGCTGCAACTGGCCGGAACGAAAGGCTCGGCGCAGGTCGTTGAGTTCGCGGGTCGACTGGGTCAGGTCGGCATGAATCGGGTTCAGCTGCTGAATCAATGCCAGCGGGGTGGTTTCGTTCTGTCCGACCAGCGCCCCTTCGGTGACCAGCGCGCGCCCGATGCGCCCGGAAATCGGCGCGGTGACGGTGGCATAACCCAGATTGAGTTTCGCCCGCTCGACCGCGGCTTTGTTGGCGGCGACGTCGGCCGCGGTTTGGCGGACGCTGGCCCGGGCGTTGTCGTAGTCCTGGCCGCTGATGGCGTTGCCTTCGATCAACTGGGCGTAACGCTGCTCTTGCAAGCGCGCCTGGAAGGCATTGGCTTCGGCCTTGCGTAGCGACGCCTCGGCGCTGTCCAGGTCAGCCTTGAACGGCGCCGGGTCGATGCGGAACAGCACATCGCCTTTTTTGACGTCGCTGCCTTCACGAAAGGCCCGTTGCAACACCACACCGGCGACCCGGGCACGGACTTCGGCAATGCGCGGCGCGGCAATCCGCCCGCTCAGTTCGCTGCTGATCGACAGCGGCCGCGCTTCGATAGTCTCGATGCGAACGGTGGCAAGGGGTGCCTGTTCTTCGGCGTTCGAGGACTTGTCACAGGCGCTCAGCGTCAGCGCCAGTGCAAGCAGACTGAGTCTGGCAAGCAGATTCTTTGACATGAATTACCCCAATAATGACCCCAGCATCCTACCGGGCGTCGACGAGGGGAGCGGTGAAGCTTTGTAGGTGCTGTGTGAAATTGTGTAAGGGTTTTACTCAGGTGAGCGTGAGGGCGTATATCCTTTGCAGCTTGATATCTTTTGCGACAGTTCTGCCGCCTTCGCGGGCAAGCCCGCTCCCACAGTGGCCGGTGGTGTACAGAAACTCTGTGCACACATCAGATCCCTGTGGGAGCGGGCTTGCCCGCGAAGAGGCCGGAACAGTCGCCACCGCACTTTCTGGAACACCCCATGCCCAACATCCTCCTGGTCGAAGACGACTCCGCGCTCTCCGAACTGATTGCCAGCTACCTGGAACGCAACGGCTACTCCGTCAGCGTGATCAGCCGTGGTGATCAGGTGCGCGAGCGTGCGCGGGTCAATCCACCGGACCTGGTGATTCTCGACCTGATGCTGCCGGGGCTCGACGGCCTGCAAGTCTGCCGCTTGCTACGCGCCGATTCGGCGACGTTGCCGATCCTGATGCTCACCGCCCGCGACGACAGCCACGACCAAGTGTTGGGGCTGGAAATGGGCGCCGATGACTACGTCACCAAACCCTGCGAGCCCCGCGTTTTGCTGGCCCGGGTGCGGACGTTGCTGCGGCGTAGCAGCCTCAGTGATCCGCAAACTGCCAACGACCGCATCCTCATGGGTAATCTGTGCATCGACCTGTCCGAGCGCACCGTGACCTGGCGCGATCAACTGGTCGAACTGTCCAGCGGCGAATACAACCTGTTGGTGGTGCTGGCCCGGCACGCCGGCGAAGTGCTGAGCCGCGACCAGATTCTGCAACGCCTGCGCGGCATCGAATTCAATGGCACCGACCGCTCGGTGGACGTGGCGATTTCCAAGCTGCGGCGAAAATTCGACGATCATGCGGGCGAGGCGCGCAAGATCAAGACCGTGTGGGGCAAGGGTTACCTGTTCAGTCGTTCCGAGTGGGAATGCTGAGCCGATGTTCAGAATTCTCTTTCGCCTGTACCTGGTGACCATCGTCTCGTTCAGCGCCGCGATTTATCTGGTGCCGGATCTGGTGATCAAGGTGTTCCATGAACGTTTTGTCACCTACAACCTTGATTACTCTCGCGGGCTGCAAACCCTCATGGTCAAGCAGTTTCACGCCGTTCCACCCGAGCAGTGGCCGGCATTGGCCGAGGAGATGGACAAGGAATTCCAGCCGCTGCATATCGTCCTGACACGCAATGACGATGCCGACTTCACCCTGTATGAGCGCGAACGTTTGCAGCGTGGCGAGAATATTGTACGCATTGGCGACTGGGGCTGGCGCACGTTGGCCGTGGCGCCATTGAATCAGCAAACCGTCGTAAAAATGGTCGTACCGCCGGACCCGTTGGACGTCAACCTGTTGTACTGGAGCATCAACGTGCTGATCGGCGCGACCATGCTCGCGTGCCTGTTGTTGTGGCTGCGCCCGCACTGGCGCGACCTTGAGCGACTCAGGGGCACGGCCGAACGCTTCGGCAAGGGACACCTGGACGAGCGCACACAGATTTCTCCCAGCTCCAACATTGGCAGCCTGGCCAACGTCTTCGACACCATGGCCGGGGACATCGAAAAGCTGCTGAACCAGCAGCGCGACCTGCTCAACGCCGTGTCCCATGAATTGCGCACGCCACTGACGCGACTGGATTTCGGCCTTGCGCTGGCACTGTCCGACGATTTGCCGGCCGCCAGCCGCGAACGCTTGCAAGGTCTGGTCGCGCACATTCGAGAGCTCGACGAATTGGTGCTGGAACTGCTGTCTTACAGCCGCCTGCAAAACCCGGCGAAGTTGCCTGAGCAGGTCGAGGTGTCGCTGGATGAATTCATCGACAGCATCCTCGGCAGCGTCGACGAAGAACTGGAATCCCCGGACATCGTCATCGACGTGCTGCTTCACGGCCAGCTCGAACGCTTCAGCCTGGACCCGCGCCTGACCGCCCGCGCCCTGCAAAATCTGTTGCGCAACGCCATGCGCTACTGCGAAAAACGCATTCAGATTGGCGTGCAGGTGTGTGCCAACGGGTGTGAGATTTGGGTCGACGATGACGGGATCGGCATTCCGGATGACGAGCGTGAGCGGATATTTGAACCCTTCTATCGGCTGGATCGTAGCCGTGATCGGGCGACTGGCGGGTTTGGTCTGGGGCTGGCGATCAGTCGTCGGGCGCTGGAAGCGCAGGGCGGTACGCTCACCGTTGAATCTTCACCGCTGGGTGGGGCGCGGTTTCGTTTGTGGTTACCTGTCAGCGATCAATAAGCGGTACCTGTCAGATTTGACAGTAGTCACGTTCACCTATTAGGCGTTTTATTGTCTCTTCGCAGTCAGGCTTCGACGGTAAGTGCTGATGGCAAGGAGAGGAGAAATGGGACAGGACACACTTGAAAAAAACGGCAGCGGGACGATTAACGCGATCAGGGAAGTCAGGGTAGAAACAGCGTTGACGAAGTTTGCCATGGTGACGCCTGATGATGGTTCTTCCAGGCTAGCGATCAGGATAGGGCCCAATATCACGCCCGAAGGTGACGTCTGTTTTTTCGTGGGCGACAAGGTGAAATATACGGTGACTACCGGTGCGGCGGGAGAGCTTCCGGGCGCAATGGTGAGGGCCGTTTTTTTGTAGCAGCTGCCGAGCCTGCGAGGCTGCGTCCGGCTGCGCAGTAGTCGTAAAATCAGGCAGCGAGGTTTATCAGGCAGACCGCATAGACAGGATTTGCGAGGACTGCGGTCGAGCGCGACCCCAGCCCGTACGCAGCCTCGCAGGCTCGACAGCTGCTACGGCTCAACCGCAAGCGATCACTATCAGTGTCGTGCCCGAATCTGCCGGCCCAGTACATCCATCACATCACAGCCATCACGCAGCAACATCGCCGCCGCGTGGGCCAGTTGTTGCACATCCGCGCCGCGGGCACGGGTGATGTCCAGACTGGCCAGGCTCTCCATCATTTGCGTGACGGCCAGAAAACGTGTGGCGGCATTGCTGTGCAGCACATCCAGCGGCGCCTGGGTGGCCACTAACAGCACCGGGATGTCGCAATCGTTGTTGGTCATCGGCATGTGCGGGTTCATGCGTCACCTTCCGCTTGCGCCGCGTGCAGGCCATCGATTGAGGCCTGGACCAGTGAGCGTGCAGTACCGAGCATCTGCCGACTGGCCCAACGCATCGACGCTGTGTGTTCTGGACGGGTGGCGTGGGGGGCTTGATGGGCGAGGTCTTCGGCGCAGCTCAGGTAGACCGAGGCGTGTTCGAGGGCGTCGAGTAATGGAATGCCCGGTTGAACGGCGAACAAGTCATGGTCGACGTGATCGCAGCGGGCGAAGGGGGTGGATTTTGTGGTTGGGATTTTTGGCTCGGTCATACGGATCTATCCTCAAATAAAGAAGTTTCCTAGAGAATGGAGCCGTCAACCTCCATCACGAATGTGTCGTGACAGGCGCGAGGATAGGGAGCGAGGTTTGGGCAGTCAACCGGCCGAACGCCAGAAACAGCCTGTTTGTTTGTAGGTTTGTTCCGGCGCTGACCGGAAACACCGACAGCTGTAGCAGCTGCCGAGCCTGCGAGGCTGCGTCCGGCTGCGCAGCAGTCGTAAAATCAGGCAGCGAGGTTTATCAGGCAAACCGCATAGACAGGTTTTGCGAGGACTGCGTCCTCGAACGCAGCCTCGCAGGCTCGGCAGCTGCTACAGTGTTGCGCCAGAATGGATGGGGAGAGAGACTCAATCAAAATGTAGGAGCTGCCGAAGGCTGCGATCTTTTGATCTTGCTTCTCCGGCCAACATCAAAATCAATAGATCGCAGCCTTCGGCAGCTCCTACATGGGGTCCACCGGTTCGCTCAGGCGCTGAGTCGGCTTCGCAACTGTTTGGCCATGTCCTCCAGTTCCGCCATGGGGTTATGCCCGATCAGCATCCACGCATGCTCCCTGTCAGCCCAGTAAACAATGTTCATCTCGTGCCGCCGCTCCTGGGCAAAATCCCGCTGGCCGCTGTTGGAGCGGGTGACGCAGAGCGCCATTGGGCCGTGTACCGGGTCCAGGTAGGTAATCTGGGCAATGGCCACGCCATCGTATTCGAGGATCTGCGCACGCTTGAATTCGGGGCGGGGCAAGGTCAGTTGTGCGGGCAGAAGATTCAGCCCCAGGCGCGCATCGATGGTGCGCAGTTGCACACGCTGGGCGGCTTCGTCGCTGGGCAAGTGGTCGAGGGTTTGCGGCACATAGAGCGACATGTAGTCGGCCACCAGACCGCGCCAGTTGTTTTTCTGCTGGCTCATTTGCCAGACGATGAACAAGCGGTCCGCCACCACACCACTTGCTACCAGCCCGGCCGCTGCGGCGAGGAACCAGCGTCGACTGAGCGCCGGACGGGCCGGAGCGGGCAAGGTATCGAGCATGGCTTGCAGACGATCCGCCGGTGCTTGTCGGCCCAATTCGTCATAGGCAGCCTTGAACGGCAGGTTGCTGCGGGCCAGCCATTGCAGGCGCAGGTTGAGCATCGAATCCTCAGCAATGGCCGCGTCGATGCGGGCGCGTTGTTCGGCGTCGAGCTGGTCGTCAAGGTAGGCCACCAGTTGCTCATCCGAAGGTATCGCGTGATCGTTCATCGACGTTCTCCTGTGGAAGGGTTCGGCACAGTGTGCAGCGGCGGATATTCGGCCAGCTTCACACGGGCGGCGGCGAGGCGGCTCATGACCGTGCCGATGGGCACTTGCAGCACTTCGGCCACTTCGCGGTAGGACAAACCCTCGACATAGGCCAGAAACACCGTTTCCCGCTGGGCCTCAGGCAGCGCATCGACGCGCCGGATCACCTGAGCCGCGAGAACGTGGGTCTGCGCCACGTATTCGCCGTCGAACGACAAGGCGTTGTCGGCATCCACCAGCCCCTGTCCGTGACGCACTCGACGCGCGCGGACTTCATTGAGCCAGATCGAATGCAAAATGCTCAGCAGCCAACGGTCCATGCGCGTGCCCGGTTCAAACTGCCCGGCACGTTCGAGCGCGCGCACGCAGGTCGCCTGCACCAGGTCTTCGGCGACGTGCCGTTGTCGGGACAACAGCAGGCCATAGCGCCATAAACGCGCCAGATGCTGGCCCAACTCTGCCCGTATTGCCTGATCGCTGGCGATGGCGACCTCCGTCTGCTCGGTGTCAGGTTTTCGATGAGTCGTTGATGGCTTCAGCCAGGTCCTGGTATTCCTCGCAGGTGTCGCCGCAGATCGATTTGATGCGCTGCAACTGCTCTTGAGCGAGGTCCAGTCGGCCTTTGATCACATACGCTTCGCCGAGGTATTCGCGGACTTGCGCATACTGCGGATCGAGTTTCACCGACTGCAAGTAGTAACCGATGCCTTCGTCGGTGCGCCCTAGTTTACGCGTAGCGTAGCCGCGATAGTTCAAGGCTTTGGCGGTGTTCGGATCTCTCAGGGTGTCGAGTAGGGCCAGCGCTTCTTCGTAACGCCCGTCCTTGGCCAGCTGATAGGCGTAGTCGGTGCGGTCGGCGTCCGGCAACAGGCTGCTGGTTTGCTTGAGGCATTTTTGCGACTTGGTGTCCAAAACCTGGCCTTTGGGGCAGCTGGGTTTGGCAGGGGCGCTATCGCCGCCGCCATTGGCCAAGGCAAGCGAACTGGATAACGCGACAGCCAGCAACAACGGAGTGGCAATAACAGCGAAACGGTTGTTCATGGGTGATGCTCCACAGGTGCTTCATGGGGGATATAGCAATGAACACCACAGTGTGAACAATTATTCATTTCTTTCTGCAGGTCTTTGCAAGGAAAGCTCAAATCGAGGCGCTATGCTCGACGGCATCGTTGTCGATCTGGAGAACCGCCATGAAAGATCAGGTCCATCACGCTGCGGCCGCGGGGTATAAAGTCGGTGCTGATACTTACGTCCGTGGTCGTCCGGACTACCCGCCGCAGGTGGCCGATTGGCTGACGGAGACACTCGGCTTGAACGCGGATAAAGCCGTTATTGATCTGGGCGCGGGGACCGGAAAATTCACCGGTCGGTTGTTGGCGACCGGAGCACAGGTGATTGCCGTGGAACCCGTGGCGCAGATGCTCGAGAAATTGTCCGCGGCCTTTCCTGACGTGCTGGCCGTGAGCGGCACCGCCACAGACCTGCCGCTGCCGGATGCTAGTGTGGATGTGGTGATCTGCGCCCAGGCCTTTCACTGGTTCGCCAGCACCGAGGCGCTGACTGAAATTGCCCGAGTGCTCAAACCCGGCGGCAAACTGGGGCTGGTCTGGAACCTGCGTGATACTCAGGTGAGCTGGGTGCCGAAGCTGGATGCGATCGTCAATGCGCTGGAGGGCGATACCCCGCGTTATTACACCGGGGCCTGGCGCCACGCATTTCCACATGCGGCGTTCGGTCCGCTGCAAGCGCAGCAATTCAGCCATGGGCACACGGGTTCACCGGAGGATGTGATTTTCAACCGTGTGCGCTCTACCAGTTTTGTTGCGGCATTGCCGGCGGCGGAGCGGGCGAAGGTTGATGAGCAGATCAGCGCGATGATTGCCGCCGAGCCAGAATTACGGGGGCGGGGCGTGGTGACTGTGCCCTATGTGACGGCGGCATTTGTGGCGGTGAAGGGCGGTTAGATCGGAGGTGAAGCCATTCGCGAGCAGGCTCGCTCCCACACTGGATTTTGTCGGACACACAATCTGTGCCCGCTGGAAATCTACTGTGGGAGCGAGCCTGCTCGCGATGGGGGATAACGATAACGCGTGTTTCCTGAATCAACGCGGCGCTTTCCATTCCATCGCGAGCAGGCTCGCTCCCACACTGGATTTTGTCGGGCACACAACCAGTGCCCGCTGGAAATCTACTGTGGGAGCGAGCCTGCTCGCGATGGGGGATAACGATAACGCGTGCTTTCTGAATCAACGCGGTGCTTTCACGTCCATCGCGAGCAAGCTCGCTCCTACACAGGGGTTGCGGTGTGCGAGTAATTGATTGGTATCACCCCAGCATGCGAATGGGTTCGCCGGCAGACCAGGCCTGAATGTCCTCGATCATCTGTGAAAAGAACTGCTGGTAATTGTGTTGGCTGACGTAGCCAACGTGAGGCGTCGCCAATACATTCTCCAGCGTTCTGAACGGATGATGCGCGGGCAGGGGTTCCTGGTCGTACACATCCAGCGCCGCGCCCGCCAGTCGCCGTTTTTGCAGGGCCTTGATCAGTGCAGACTCGTCGACAATCGGCCCACGGGCGGTGTTGACCAATAACGCAGTGGGCTTCATCCAGTCCAGTGCCTGAGCGTCCACCAAGCCTCGGCTGCGATCACTGAGCACCAGATGGACCGACAGCACATCGGCCTGTTCGAACAGTTCCTGTTTGCTGACATAGGTCACGCCGACTTCAGCGGCTCGTTCAGCCGTCAGGTTTTCGCTCCAGGCGATGACCCGCATGCCGAACACCTGACCGAACTGGGCGACACGTTGGCCGATGCTGCCTAGCCCGAGGATCGCCAGGGTTTTGCCGTGCAAATCGCCACCCAGGCCTTGTTGCCACTGGCCGGCGCGCAGGGCGTTGGCTTCGACCACCAGGTTGCGGGTCGCGGCCATGATCAGTGCCCAGGTCAGTTCCGGGGCGGCGTGTTTGTAGCTGTCGGTGCCGCTGACGTGAATGCCCAGCGCAGCGGCGGTTTTCAAGTCCAGGGCCGCGTTGCGCATCCCGCCGGTGACCAGCAGCTTGAGTTTCGGTAACCGCCGCAGCAGGTCCTCATCAAATCGGGTGCGCTCACGCATCACGCAGATCACTTCAAACTCGCGCAGACGTGCTGCCATCGTCTCGTTGTCGGACGGATAATCATGGATAAAACTCACCGGGCCTATGGCGTCCAGAGCCGACCAGTCCACCACGCCACGGGCCACGTCCTGCCAGTCATCAATTACCGCGATCTGCACAGCCATCAGCCTTACCTCATCAACGAACGGGGTTGGTTTTGTTCAGCCAGGCGAGCAGGGCCTGGTGGAACTCTGTGGGTTCTTCCATCTGCGGCGCGTGACCCATGCCGGGGAACTCGACGAGCGTCGACTGCGGGATCAGTTTTGCCACGTGCTTGCCAAGGACGTCGTAATGACCGATTTTCGCCTTGACCTCGGGTGAGGCGATGTCGCTGCCGATGGCGGTGGTGTCGGACGTGCCGATCATCAACAACGTCGGCATCTTCAGGTCCTTGAACTCGTAGTACACCGGCTGGGTGAAGATCATGTCGTAGATCAGCGCCGAATTCCATGCCACTTGCGTATGTCCAGGGCCTTTGTTCAGGCCAGCGAGCATGTCCACCCAGCGATCGAACTCCGGCTTCCAGCGGCCACCGTAATAGGTGTTGCGCTCATAGGTGCGGATGCCGTCGGCCGTGAGCTTCAGTTCGCGTTCGTACCATTGATCGACCGTGCGATAGGGCACGCCGAGCGCCTTCCAGTCTTCCAGTCCGATAGGGTTGACCAGCGCCAGTTGCTCGACTTGATCGGGATATTGCAACGCATAGCGGGTGGCGAGCATGCCGCCGGTGGAGTGCCCGAGCACGCTGGTTTTCTGGATGCCGAGGGCTTTGAGCAACTGCTGGGTGTTGGTGGCCAGTTGCTGGAAGCTGTATTGGTAGTTGTCCGGTTTGCTGGAGGTGCAGAAACCAATCTGGTCCGGGGCGATGACCCGGTAACCGGCCTCGCTCAGGGCTTTGATCGAACTGTCCCAGGTCGCGCCGCAGAAATTCTTGCCGTGCATCAACACAATGCTGCGACCGTTGGCCTTGCCATGCGCGGCGACGTCCATGTAACCCATTTGCAGGGCTTTGCCCTGGGACTGGAAGGCGAAATGCTTGACCGTGTAGGGATACTCGAAGCCTTGCAGTTCCGGCCCGTATTCCGGGCCTTCAGCGTGAGCGATGACGGGCAGTGCGGCGGTCAGCAGCAGGCCGGGCAGCCAGCGGGTGAGGACGAGGGGCATGGGGGCAACTCCATAGGAAATCGGCCGATGCTGGAACGGCACGATTAGGGCGACATTAAACACAGGCAATCGCCGTGCATGATCGTTCAACCCTTCCAGCCCAATGCCGCCGAACTTTAATGGGCAGGGTAGTCCGCCACCACGACGTCAGTGCCGTCCTTTTTCAGACCAATCACTTGGTACGCATCGCTCATGCCGTCCATTTCCATGCCGGGCGAACCCATGGGCATGCCGGGGGCGGCCACACCCAACAGATCATCGCGCTTGCTCAATGCCAGCACCTGATCGGCCGGCACATGGCCTTCGACGAATTTGCCATTGATCAACGCTGTGTGGCAGGACGCCAGGCGTGGCGGCACACCGTGCTGTTGCTTGAATTCACTCATGTTGGCTTCAACGTGGTCTTCGACCTTGAAGCCGTTGGCTTCCAGATGGCTGATCCATTTTTTGCAGCAGCCGCAATTGGCATCGCGGTGGACTTCGATCGGGATCAGGTCGGCAGCCTGGGCGAGGGAAGAAATGAACAGGGCGCTCAGGGCGACCAGACGTAGGTGGTTTCGCATAAAATCTCGCGTCGAAATACGGCCAAAAAAATGCATTCTGACCGGTTTTTCCGGGAATGAGCTACGAGATTGTTTCTAACTAATACCGCAAACGATGCCCCCTGTGTGCCTCCCCTGTGGGAGCGAGCTCGCTCGCGATGGTGTATCAGCTACATTGATGTCGACTGACACACCATCGCGAGCAAGCTCGCTCCTACAGGGGGGCATTGTTTGGGTGAGAATCGGTCAACGATCGAGCAACTTCATCACCTCTTCCGGATAACGCAAACCGGCAGTGGCATTCGCCGGAAATATCGCTTCCAGCGCGTGCAACTCCTCGCGACTCAGCTTCACGTCCAGCGCGGCGACATTTTCTTCCAGGTATTTACGCTGCTTGGTTCCCGGAATCGGGATCAGGTAGTCGCCTTGGGCCAACACCCACGCCAGCGCCAGTTGGCCGGCGGTCACGCCTTTTTCTGCGGCCAGGTCCTGCACTTGCTGCACCAGCAACAGATTCTTCGCGAAGTTTTCGCCTTGAAAGCGCGGGCTGAAGCGACGGTAGTCGTCCGCTGCGAAATCATCCGGACTTTTCAGGGCCCCGGTCAGAAAACCCCGGCCCAAGGGGCTGTAGGGGACAAAGGCAACGCCCAGTCGCTGACACGCCGCGAGGCAGCCGTTTTCCTCTTGATCGCGGCTCCACAGCGAGTATTCGCTTTGCAGCGCGCTGATCGGGTGCACCTTGTGTGCTCGCTCCAGCGTCGCGGCCGAGGCTTCGCTCAAACCCAGGTAACGCACCTTGCCGGCCTTTACCAGTTCGGCCATGGCGCCGACGGTTTCCTCGATGGCCACCTGCGGGTCGATTCGGTGCTGGTAGTACAAATCCAGCGTTTCCACACCGAGGCGTTTGAGGGTGCCGTCGATGGCTTGGCGAATGTATTCCGGTCGGCCATTTACGCCGCGTGCGCCGGGGTTGGCCGGGTCGCGGACGATGCCGAACTTGCTCGCCAGAAACACCTGGTCGCGCTTGCCGACAATTGCTTTGCCGATCAGCGTTTCGTTGGTGTGCGGCCCGTACATGTCGGCGGTGTCGAGCAGGTTGATGCCCAATTCCAGCGCGCGATGCAGGGTGGCCGTGGCTTCGCGGGTGTCGGTGCCGGTCGTATAGAAATCGGTCATGCCCATGCAGCCTAGGCCGATCGCTGACACTTGCGGACCGTTTTTACCCAATTGACGTGTTTGCATGAAATCAGCTCCCTGTGAATGTGAAACCCATTGTTGATCTCGACAGAAACAAGATAAACCGGGTAAAACTGCTATCACTATTCGTAAATTCTAAATAATCAGTCGGGACACCCCAATGGACCGTTTCAACGCGATGCGCGTGTTCACCCGAATCGTCGAGCTGGGTGGGTTTGCCAAGGCCGCTGACAGCCTGCAACTGCCCCGGGCTTCGGTGACTATTTTGATCAAGCAGCTCGAGGCGCATCTCGGCGTGCAGTTGCTGCAACGCACGACAAGGCAGGTCAGTCTGACGCTCGACGGGGCGGCCTACTATCCCCGTTGCGTCAGGTTGCTGGCAGACCTGGAAGAAACCGAAGCGGTGTTTTCCGCTGCCCGCCAAAATCCCAAGGGTTTGTTGCGGGTCGACATGCCAGCGGGGGTAGGGCGCCTGATTGTGATCCCGGCATTGCCGCAGTTCACGGCGCGGTATCCCTTGATCGAGTTGGAGATTGGTCTGAATGACCGACCTGTCGACCTGATTCGCGAAGGTGTCGATTGTGTGCTGCGTGGCGGCTCGTCACTGGACGATTCGCTGGTGGCGCGGCCGTTGGTCATGCTGGATCAGGTCACGTGCGCCAGCCCCGATTATGTGCAGCGTCACGGCACGCCGCAGTGTCTGGCGGATCTTCCGGGGCACCAAATGGTGGAGTACGTTTCCAGCAGCAGCGGCAAGCGCTTCGGGCTGGAGTTTGTCGTCGATGGCGAGGTACAACCGATCAACCTGCCCAAGCAGGTCTCGGTCAACAGTGCCGATGGTTATCTGGCTGCGTGTGAGGCCGGGTATGGGTTGGTCCAGACCCCGTACTATCACGTGGCCCGCCAATTGAAGGAGGGACGTTTGATTGAGGTCTTGAGGAAGGTGCCGCCACCGGGTATGCCGTTGACGGCGCTCTATCCTCCTCACCGCCAGTTGTCACGGCGGGTTCGGGTGTTCGTGGACTGGATGGTGGAGCTTTGCACACAGCCGGAAAATGATTTTCTCAGGAAGGCCTCAGGCCGTTGAATGGAACGCTAGCGATGTTGGTAGTAACCCGGTCCGCCGTGGTCGTAATAGCGATCGTGGTGCCAGCCACCGTGGGGGAAAATAATGCAGCCGCTCAAGGACAATATGGCAAGCAGGGGAATCAGCAGTGTGATTCGACGGAACATTTGTAGATCCTCATGGTTATAGCCGCAATGAAGCTAAAACTCTTCATCGGCTGTAACATGAGACCCCGATTGCAGCGCCTCATTCCCGTAGAACGGTAGGGGCTTGGCATGCATTCGGATACAAACCGGATACAATTTTCAGGCACACGTTCAGGAAATGGCAATGACTCAGTCGCAACGTTTGAAATACTCGATTCTGATTTCGCTGGTGGTGCTGGCGATCATGTTCGGCCTTTCGTATCTGCAGAACACCGGTGTCATCAGCGAAAAGCTGTTCCAGTACATCGCCATTGGGGTGGCGGTGATCGTGGTGGTGGTCAATGGCGTGATGCGCCGCAAGGTCAAGCCCTGAGCGACGCGTCGGGGGCGGGTTACTCGCCGTGGAGAACGGCGAGAGCCTGCGGGTGCAGGCTGTAGCTTTTGTCCGGGTTCAGGATAATCACGCCTTCACTGCACAAGCGTTTCAAGACTTCTCTCACACTCAAAAAAGACATGGGAACATCCAGGTCCAATAACTGAGTGTGCACGCCGCGCACGCCCAGGCTGCGATCGCTTTCGGCGGCGATCAGCAAGGCGTCGATGACTTTCAGGCGAATCAGACTGGTTCGCAAGCCAAAGCTCTTGAGTACAAACCGGATCCGCTCATTGCCATGGCGATCGGTACGTTGTTCGAAAACGACGGTGCTCATGTAGTGCCCTTTGGTGCAGGGTTACCGTCCGTTGGCGTTTGCGAGTGGTGCATGCAAAAAACTCCTTTTCAGAGTCTGATCAGGAAAAATGGGTGCGCTCAATCAATGAGACGTATCAGTACGGCAAATCATGAAGGCTCAAATGTAGAAATTTTGTCGACGCCACGTCAGCAACCTGTGAGATGCCGCACAAACACCTCCTAAACTAATGCCAGTCAGTTAGGCGAAACACGATCTGTAGCAGCTGGCGAAGCCTGCGTTCGGCTACCTGTAGGAGCGAGCTTGCTCGCGATGGTGTGTCAGTCGAGGGATTTGTAGCTGACACACCATCGCGAGCAAGCTCGCTCCTACAGGCAGCCGACTGGATCCTGCTGCGGTTTACGGGATGCTGGTGTGTAACTGGCGTCCCAAGTGGCTGATCAGCCAGGTCACGCTATCAGCGTTAGCCAGTTGCACTGCCAGCCTGATCATTGGATCTTTTTTGAAGATTGTGCGAGCACCGGCCAGATTGTCCTGGCCGGTCAAGCTCAAAATATGATCCTTTACCCGGTCAGTATCGTCATTAACCGTACTGCCCAGATCCTCCCACTCACCGTTATCGGGGTTCAGAACGTTGAACAGCTGTGTATAGGGCGTTTTGGTCGACAGTGCGGTGTCCTGTAGTTCGGTCAAGGCGGTCTTGAGATCAGTGGCAGCAGGGCTGGCTGTTCCTATCAGGTCGACGAAAGGCCTGCCAGAGTCAAGGTAAGCAATGTCCTCGGTGTTGCCGTGAAGGTGCGAAACCTCATGGATCAGCGTGGCCGCCCGGGCATGGGTGTTGATGGGAAAGGCCGCGTCGGACAAATGCGGGCGGTATACGTCGAAACGGGGGGAGAAGAATCTCTCTGTCAGATAGATTTTCTGTTTAGGGTCGTTTAGAAGGGTAAAACCGAAGCTTTCGTCCGTGCGATCAAGGAGGCTGCCGACGACAAAACGCCTGGAGTTCGGCTTTCTGAGCGAGGGGTCCAGCAAGGCCGCAAAAATGTCGCCGAGCATTTTCTCCAGCTTCTCTACGTGCGCGGGCAACACGGCAGGTACATCAATAAAATCCTTGATTAGCTGATGCACGGGGGTGACCGTATCGTCAGTCGCCTTCAGCAGTTGCAGATTCCGAACGCTGTTCCAGGCATAGGTGGTTGCCAGGTCCAGCGCCTGCTCAATCTGACGAGCCTTGCGCGGAAAAATTTGCCGGATTTGGGGCATTCCATGTGCTTCGACATTCATGCTCTCCAACACCATCAGTGCGTTCTGAAACCGGTTGATGAGGCTGAAGCGGGGGGCGGGTGTGCCTTTATCCAGAACCCATTGCCTGGATGCGTTCTGACGGAGATAAGGGCCACGGTTTTTTGTGTCGCCGATACGCCAGCGGGTATCGTGCTGTGCGACGGGATACACCTTGCCTTCAACGGGTCTGTAGTGTTTTTTTGTCGATGGATCCGTGTAGAGCCCAAGCGTGGAATCGAGTGTCAGCGAACCCAGATCGATGTCGATGCTCTCATGACGCTTCAACTGTGTGCGTACGGGGGCAGTGACGTCGATGTCATGCCATTTGAGGGGGATGGCGGGTGTTTGTGGCGCAGACGCACGGGTCGTCGAAGGCAACTGCAGTTGAGTATCCATCGATTGGCGCAATGTCGCGAGTTGCGCAATGCCGCTGATGAACGCTTTGATTGCCGCGCCCCACTTGTGCATTTGCAGGTCTTCGGCGGATTGCTTGATGTCGCGGTAGCTGCGCCATACCGTGAGCGGGTAGGCAAGCTTGCCTGCCAGGAACGTGAATGCCTCTCGCAGATCTTCACCCAACACATGCTTGATCGTTGCCCATTCGCTGTGCTTTTTGTCATCGGACTGACAGCCGAGCAATCGTGCCAACAGCTCGGCATTGTCGTTGAACAAGTGTTTGAACAGATTCCCCTTGATCGGATTGGACGCCAGCGTCACTTCGGTGAGGCGGTTGCTGGTGGTACTCATCCGGTTTTGAAGATGCAATCGATCAGCCGGCGGCAAGTTCATGACTACCCAGTCGAGCAATTCGCCACGCGTCTTCAGTTCTGCCAGCAGTTGTGTTTCATCCTTGTATTCCCGCAACCCGTGCCGAGGGCTGTGAGGCGCGATAAGGACCTGTGGCGCGGTGCTATCAACCGATGAGCCGATCAGATAGACGCCGGGCACTTTAATCGTTTGGTCGCTTTTGATGCCCAGGAACTCAAGGGGGCGGATGATTGCGTGGGCGCCTTCGACGGTTGCACGGGCGATGGCGTCGGGCATGTCCATGACTTGCCGAATCAGATCGAACCCGGTTTTACTCAAGCGCTCTTGCAGCTTTTCGCTGTGGGCATAGTGCAGCAGCTGCCAGGGCAACTGCGCGCAAAACCGCTTCCTGCGGTCCGCTGCGTTTGCCTGGCTGTCTGCAAAGGCTTCGTTCAGTGCTTTCTTTTGATGCTCGCCAAGGTTCAGGTTTCGTATCAGGTCTCTAATGTAGCTTTGGTCCATGTCCTCTGGAATCACGGTGGTATCGAGCGATACCAATTTGAAATGGGTGTTGTCCAGATCCTTGAAGTGGGTCAATGCAAAGTCGGTCAGGGTTTGGGGGCTGGTCGCGGACCTCGGGCGTGTGCTGATCTGGATCTGGACCTTGTCCGGATCGATCTCGAAGTTGTCTGCCTTGAGTTGTTTTTCAACTTCATCGTGAGCGGTGCGCGCCAGGGAGCGTATGCCGGTGAGATAGTCCTTATCCTCGGCGACATGGTTGAGGTATTGCTGAAGCAGCTCCCCATGCAGTATCTGATCTTCAACAGAGGCCTTGGCCAGCCAGGCCGGCAATTTTTGCTGGGTGGTCAGGGACCGGGCAATGTCCGTTGCACGGACTAACCCCGTCATCGGTTGGCGTAGCGCTACCAGTTTCAGAAGGCTGGCCAGGGCCGTCTCGGGGACCCTCGTGGCCAGCGCACGGGTGACGCACGCCTTATCCAGCTGGAGATAGGGCTTTTGCACGTGATCGAAAAAATTGTCGTCTATTCGCTGCAACGGCGCAAAAGTGTAGGTCTGGCCGGGCAATCGTTCGCTGCGTCCAAGGTTTTCCAGAAGGCTGGTGCGATCATTTTCGTCTTTGAGGCGTCGTTCCAGCTCTGCCAGTAACGGCTTCAATGTGATGAAGGCTTCAAACCCCAACGCCGGTGTCCACAGAATCGCCTTGCCCGAATGTGTAGGGTCCAGGCCTCCGCGTTCGGTCAACACAAAGCAACTGGCCAGTTTCAAGAGGGACGTCGCGTCGCCAACCTTCAGTGACAGGGAAAACACGTCAGGCAGAAAACCGTTCAAGGCTGCTCGCTGCAAGCGTACCGGCGTATCGAGCACGGCGTTGATGATCGCCTGTGTCGTCGGAGCCAGGGAGCGCATGACGGTGTGCAGCTTCAATTCACTGCGCAATGCCGTTGACAGGGTGTGAGTGAAACTCGATTGCAAGCGTTCGATCGACGAATTGACGATTTGCTCCACCTCGGCAATCGTGCTGGTTTTTACCGGAATGACCGGGTGATTGTCGAGGCGTTGGTCGAGCGCCTGTTCAACGGCGGAGAGTCGTGCCAGCTGCTCGGTGGCCGACTCGGCGCGCACGGTGGCCGGTTGTGCGCTCCAGCGCTGGTCTGCGTGGGTACTCCAGCGTCCCGCGGCATCGGCAGCCAGTAGTCGATCGTCGATCAATCCCCGGACATCCAGTGCGTTGTCGAGCAGGGCATGGGGATCCTGCGTGCCTTCGCTTTCACGGTAACGGCTCAGCGCATGGGACAGGTTCTCCCGTTGCTTGCCCAGGATGTCGTCCATCAATTGCGCAAACACCGGGGCGGTGATGGGTTCACCGATAATCACGCGCTCATCGGGCTTAAATGAAAGAAACGTGCCGCGTTCGTCCAACGACATGAAGTTGAGTAGCGTGTCTTCATGCCCTTCGCTTTTCATCATCTCCAGGAGGATTTTCCTGACGGCGGGCAGATCGCTCGTGGCCTCGATGCCTCTGGACTGGGTGTACAAAAAGCCCAGCGTGTCGCTGCTGCCGATCATCACGGTCGAGGCCAGCTCCGCGTGATGCTTGAAGGGCGCGGTGACACGCACTTTTTCGATGTGCAGAGGATTGTTGGCACCAGGTTCGAGGCTGACGTTCATCAGTCGCAGGTATTCCTGTGTCGTTAAAACACCTTCCTGACGCTGAAGTAAAAGTCTCCGGTGAAAGGTGTCACGCAACCCCTCGGCAAAAAATGTCGAGCGTGACAGTCCATTGCTCATCGGTGTGTTCCAGAACGTCTCGAGCAGGCTTTGCAAGTGAGGTGTAAAACTTTGCGCGATCTCTTTGACTGCGCTTTCCCAGGCCAGGTTGTCGGCCTCGCTGCTCACTTTGTGTCCAGGATTGGAAAAAGTCCTGGAATCGCCCATCGGCCACTGGTTGGTCAGGTAGTACTGCAGGAGGGCATCGCTCAGAGACAGCGAGGAAAGCGGGTGCAGGTACTCGCTTTCGTCGAAGGCTGAAACCGTTTTGATAAAGCTCTTCAGACGAGTCTGGCGCTGGTCCAGTGTGGGGAATGGTTTGAGCAGTGCGTTCTTGAGGGTTTCATCCAGCATGGATTGCAGTGTGGGCATCTTCAACAGCTCGCCCAACATTGTCTTGAGGTTCTGAGCCTGATTGTTCTCGAGGGTGAGCGCCTGGTCCTCGAAAATCCCGCCTTCGATTTCTTTCGTGGAAATGTCCGGTGCCGTTGCAGCGGGTAAAGCACAGCGTTGCTCGATGGAGAGAAAGCGCAGCAGCTCACGCTTGGCGGTGATCTGCGTCAACCACTCCTTAAGTTTGCTTTTGAGGTCTTCCATGTCCGCGCATTTGGTTAGGCCTTTCCACGGTGTGTAGAGCGTAACCTCACCTTTTTCGGACTGGCTCATGGCGAATGCGCCGGCCAAAGGTACATCCGGCTTGTCCGTTTCGCTCAGCAGCAGCTGGTAAACGTACATCGGTACTTTTTGCGCGGTACGGGCGGCCTTGGTCGCCAGGTAAATGTTCTTCAACCACGTCAGGTCGTCGATCGTGAAGGCGAGCGCTTTCTCGCGATCGCCAGGTTGTTTGGCCATGGAGGCAAGCTCTGCCTCGTCGAAAAAATACGGCAGTGGGAGCGTTGTCATGTGTTTCCTCGAGTGCTGCCATGGGTAGGCAAGCGCAGGTCGTTAAGTCGAGGAAAAACAGTAAGGTCTGTGGAAGGTTGTAGTGCGGTACATATTGCTTGCATCGAACAGGCGGTCGAGACTTGACAGGACGCCGGTAAAACAGCGCTTAATCGGCGACTGCTTTTGGTTGCCCTGCAACCGCGTTCCACCCTGTTGCCCGTACTCAATAATAAAACTGGAGCTTCAGATGACCGCTACACCCAAAATGGCCACGCAAACCCTCGATTTCGAGGCGCTCGTTGTTTTGCTTGAACAGATTTTCCTGCGCCATGGCACATCCGCCGATGTCGCCAGAACACTGGCGCTCAACTGCGCTGGCGCCGAACGCGATGGCGCCCACAGCCATGGTGTGTTCCGTATTCCCGGTTATGTGTCGACGCTGAAAAGCGGCTGGGTCAATGGCCTTGCCGTGCCGGTGGTCGAGGATGTGGCCTCGGGTTTTGTTCGTGTCGACGCGGGCAACGGTTTCGCCCAACCAGCCCTCGCGGCGGCACGCGCGTTGCTTGTGGAAAAGGCCCGCAGTGCCGGCATTGCAGTGCTGGCGATCCGCAATTCCCATCACTTCGCCGCCTTGTGGCCGGATGTCGAACCTTTCGCCTACGAAGGGTTGGTGGCGCTGAGTGTGGTCAACAGCATGACCTGCGTGGTGCCGCATGGCGCTGATCGCCCATTGTTCGGGACCAACCCGATTGCCTTCGCCGCGCCTCGGGCGGACGGTGAGCCGATTGTCTTCGATCTGGCCACCAGCGCCATTGCCCATGGCGATGTGCAGATCGCCGCGCGCAAGGGCGAGCGCTTGCCGGCGGGCATGGGCGTGGACAGCCTGGGTCAGCCGACGCAGGATCCGAAAGCGATTCTGGAAGGGGGGGCGTTGCTGCCGTTCGGTGGGCATAAAGGTTCGGCGCTGTCGATGATGGTGGAACTGCTCGCGGCGGCGTTGACCGGCGGCAATTTCTCCTTCGAGTTCGATTGGTCGAACCATCCGGGGGCCAAGACACCCTGGACTGGCCAGCTGTTGATCGTTATCGACCCGAGCAAGGCCGCCGGGCAGAATTTTGCCGAGCGCAGTCAGGAACTGGTCCGGCAGATGCACGGCGTAGGGCTTAAGCGTTTGCCGGGTGACCGACGACATCATCAGCGGGCCAAGACCAACGCTGATGGCATTCATCTCGACGCGGAAACACTGGCGAACCTGCGGGAGCTGGCAGGGCTTACCGAGGCGTGACAAACATCATCATGTAGGAGCGAGCTTGCTCGCGATGGACTTGTGAACAACGCATGTATTCAGGAAGAACGCGTTATCGTTAACGACCATCGCGAGCAAGCTCGCTCCTACAAAAGCAGAGCCTATTAGCGCCGACCCAGCAACAATCCGACCACCAGGCCGAAGCCTGCGGAGATGGCCACGGTTTGCCACGGATGACCACCGATGTAGGTTTCGGTCGCGTCGACGGCGGGTTTCGTCCGATCACGCACACGGGTCACCGAATCCATTGCCTGCTGGAGTTTCTGGGCGATTTGCCCACGCAGTGTCTCGGCTTCCTCACCGACCAGTGAGGCGCTGCTCTTGAGCAGTTTTTCCGACTCTTCTATCAGAGCCTGAAGTTCACTGAAGGCCTGATCCTTGATTTGGTCTTCGGCGACTTGTGCGGCGGTTCTTCGGGCCATTGGAGTACTCCTTGCGGTGAATGGGCAGTGAACAATGGAGTCTGGCGCACCTGTAAAAGTTGCAGCCATTTTGCGCGAAAACGCCGTCCGGCAGGAAAATCCAGCGCAGGACATTTCCTTCTACAGTGTAAGATGTCGCCTATTTTACGCAGCAGGTAACCCCCATGAGCTTCAATCTGGCCGACAAACCCCTTGCCGAGCGCGCTGCGCTTGAAGATGAGAAATCCCGCCTGTTTGATCTTTGGCAAAGCAACCTGGGTAAATCCAAAGGCGAAGCCGCACGGTTGTTCGGTGAGCGCGCCAAACGCAAAGGCAAATGGGCCGAGTGGGTCCGCGCTGAACTCGATGGCATGTCGCCGCCGGAATTCGCGAACATGGTGCGCAGTGAAGTCAATCGCCTGATGGCTGCCAAGTAAATTTCTGCTGACGCCTTCCCTGTAGGAGCTGCCGCAGGCAGCGATCTTTTGATTCTGCCTTTAAAAACAAGATCAAAAGATCGCAGCCTTCGGCAGCTCCTACACAATCGCTCGGCAAACCCGCCGGCGGTAATCGCCAGATCGATGCTGCGTTCGATCAACGCCTGGGCGACGATCTGGCTGTGGATCTGACGAAAGATCAGCCGTAGCTTCGGCGCCGTCGTTGCAATGTGCTCGATCTAGCGCCGACCGTAGGCGATCTCGAAATCATCCGATAAACCCACCGTGACCGAGCGGCCGTCGTAATGATCAGCGGCGGGGTCAACCATCGCCAGGCTCTGCCGGCATTTGTTCAACGCCTCGCTGACCACCGGTTTTAGTTGATAGGCCTTGAGCGTCGGGGCAAGGCCTCGACCGGTACGCACGAATAATTGATCGCCATACAGCGCCCGCAGCCGGCGCAACGCCGCGCTGACTGCGATTGCGTCACGCCCAGGCGAAGCGCAGCCCGGCTGGAGTCGATCCAGGTCGAGCTCGGTCAAACACAGCAGCGTGCCGCAGCACAGCAGGCCCGGGCTGAAACTCTGGAGCAGCAACTGACGCAGGTGCGTCAGGTTCCCGCCGCCAAGCGCAAGCCGCGGAGCCGAAAATCCACGGCGTCGAAGAGTGATCCCTGAGGATGATGCGGCATCGTCGAACTGATGTGGCTGACCGGGCGTTTGATGCCTGATTAAAGACCATCGCCAACTTCCGAAAAGACCACAGCAAGGCCATCCGAGGTGTCTGCCGCCAGTTCGTTGTGCTGTGTCAGTAGTTGGGACTGTTCGGAGAAAGTCTGGTCGCCATAGACGGCAGAAAAATACGTACTCAATCAAAACAGCAATCGCCTATAAGGCCCCCAGCCAACCTTTCACCAAACCTTAACCAAACGTTTATTCCAGCGTCATGTGCAAGTCATAGGTCTGACACAGCCCCTGCCTAAAGTTGGTTGAACTCCAATGCGGCCAGGGACGGCTGTTCAACCTGACAGAGAAGCCCATGAACGCAGCTATCCATGTCGATCATCTGAACAAGACCTTTGCACGTAAAACCGCACTGGTTGACCTCGAACTCACCATCGCGACCGGTGAGATGGTCGCGCTGATTGGCGCTTCCGGCTCCGGCAAATCCACTTTGTTACGGCACCTCGCGGGGCTGGCCTGTTGCGATCGCAACAGCGGCGGCAGCGTCAAGGTACTGGGGCGGGAAGTGCAGTCCTCCGGACGGCTCAATGGCAAGGTGCGGCGCTTGCGTGCCGACATCGGCTACATCTTCCAGCAGTTCAATCTGGTCAACCGCCTGAGCGTGCTCGATAACGTGCTGCTCGGTTGCCTGGGACGCATGCCACGCTGGCGGGGCAATTTGGGCCTGTTCAATGCCGAGGAAAAGCAGTTTGCCCTCGAGTCTCTGGACCGTGTCGGCCTGGTCGATCTGGCGGAGCAGCGCGCATCCACCTTGTCCGGCGGCCAACAACAGCGCGTGGCGATTGCCCGGGCGCTGACCCAACGCGCCGAGGTCATTCTGGCCGATGAACCGATCGCCTCCCTGGACCCGGAATCGGCGCGCAAGGTCATGGAAATCCTCGCCGACATCAATCGCCGCGACGGCAAGACCGTGGTGGTGACCCTGCATCAAGTGGATTACGCCACACGTTATTGCCCGCGTGCCGTGGCGCTCAAGGGCGGACGTATTCATTTCGATGGCCGTGCTACCGAGCTGAGCGGCCAGTTCCTCAACGATTTGTACGGTGCCGACATCGACACCAGCCTCATGTGCTCCGACCAGCTTCGCCCTGCTGAAGCCGCCCCCCGGCTGGTGTTGGCGCGCGCGTGACTACCCCGGATTACCCAACCGTTCACCCACAGGAAACCTTTTCATGTTGAACCGTATCGGTCGCGTTTTTGCTGGCGCAGCACTGCTCGCCAGCTGTGTGCTGGGCACTGCCCAGGCTGAAGAAAAAGCCATCAACTTCGGGATCATGTCCACCGAGTCCTCGCAGAACCTCAAGAGCATCTGGCAGCCGTTCCTGGATGACATGCAGAAGCAGACCGGCCTGAGGATCAATGCCACGTTCGCGTCCGACTATGCCGGGCTGATCCAGGGCATGCGCTTCAACAAAGTCGACATCGCCTGGCTGGGCAACAAGGCTGCCATCGAAGCGGTGGACCGCTCCAACGGCGAGATATTCGCCCAGACCGCCGCTGCCACCGGTGCTGCCGGCTACTGGAGTCTGTTGATCGCGCGCAAGGACAGTCCGATCAACTCCGTCGATGACATGCTGAAGAACGCCAAGACCCTGACCTTCGGTAACGGCGATCCGAACTCCACCTCGGGCTACCTGGTGCCGGGCTACTACGTGTTCGCCAAGAACAACGTCGATGCCGCCACCGCGTTCAAACGCACCCTCAACTCCAGCCATGAGGTCAATGCCTTGAGCGTGGCCAAGGGCCAACTGGATGTGGCGACCTTCAACACCGAAAGCTGGGACCGTCTGGAAGTCACTCAGCCGGACAAGGCAGCACTGCTCAAGGTGATCTGGAAGTCGCCGATGATTCCCGCCGACCCGCTGGTGTGGAGCAAGGCACTGAGCGACAGCGAGAAGGCCAAGATCCGCGATTTCATCTTCAGCTACGGCGACACCGACTCCGAGAAAGCCGTGCTCAAGGGCATGCAGCTGGGCAAGTTCCTGAAATCCAGCGACGACCAACTGTTGCCGATCCGTCAGCTTGAGTTGTTCAAGCAGCGCACCACGATCAGCGCCGACGACAAACTGGAAGCCGCCGACAAGGCCAAGAAACTGGCCGACATCGATGCCGAGCTGGCCAAGCTGCAAGAGCGCATCACCTTGCTCGACAAAACCGCTGACAAAAAATCCGCAGCCAACGGCTAACGAGTGTGGGAGCGGGCTTGCTCGCGAAAGCGGTGTGTCATTCAACAAATATGGCGACTGGTACACCGCATTCGCGAGCAAGCCCGCTCCCACAGGGTTTCGCATCAGCCAACGCATTCGGAAATTTTTAGAGAATCCTCATGACCACTCTCCACGCTGAAGCTGTCGGCAAGCGTACCTGGCCGCAGTACGCCGGTTGGGGCCTGTTCCTGGTCCTGCTGGTCTGGGCCTGGCACGGCGCCGAGATGAACCCGATGGCGCTGTACCGCGACTCCGGAAACATGGCGACCTTCGCCGCTGATTTCTTCCCGCCGGACTTCCATGAATGGCGCTCGTACCTCAAGGAAATGATCGTCACCGTTCAAATCGCCCTTTGGGGCACAGTGTTGGCGATTGTCTGTTCGATTCCCCTGGGGATTCTGTGCTCGGAAAACATCACACCCTGGTGGATTCACCAGCCGCTGCGTCGGGTGATGGACGCTTTCCGTTCGATCAACGAAATGGTCTTCGCCATGTTGTTTGTGGTGGCCGTCGGACTGGGACCGTTTGCCGGTGTACTGGCGCTGTGGATCAGCACCACCGGTGTGCTTGCCAAGCTGTTTGCCGAAGCGGTCGAGGCCATCGACCCGGGCCCGGTTGAAGGCGTTCGTGCCACTGGTGCCAGCGCGCTGCAAGAGGTGATCTACGGGATCATTCCGCAAGTGATGCCGCTGTGGGTGTCGTACGCGCTGTACCGCTTCGAGGCCAACGTGCGTTCGGCGACGGTGGTGGGAATGGTCGGTGCCGGTGGGATCGGGGTGATTCTCTGGGAAAACATCCGCGCCTTCCAGTTCGTGCAGACCTGTGCGGTGCTGCTGGTGATCATCGTGGTGGTGAGCCTGATCGACATCCTGTCGCAACGCCTGCGCAAGCAGTTCATCTGAATTTCGGAGGGGTGCCCGTGGGCGCTTTTTTAAGCATGCAGTTGTCTAGACAAGATGAGCCGGTGTACCGCGAACTGGCCGACGTCCTGCGTCGTGAGCTAGCCGATTATCAGGCCGGGGACTTCCTGCCGGCGGAAGTGCAGTTGGCCGAGCGTTTCGGGGTCAACCGCCATACCTTGCGCCGCGCCATCGATGAGTTGGTGTTCGAAGGCAGTCTGCTGCGCCGCCAGGGCAAGGGCACGCAGGTGCTGGAGCGGCCGCTGATTTATCCGATGGCCGCCGACAGTGCCTACAGCCAGTTGTTATCGGACCAGGGGTTGGACGTCGAGGCGCTACTGCTCAAACGTCGTTACTGCTTCGCCAGTCGTGAAGAGGCGCAACACCTCGGTCTTGCCGAGATGGCGCCAATGATCGAGTTGCAGACCCTGCGCAAACTCGATCACCAACCGGTCAGCCTGATCCGCCATCGCTACTGCGCCAGCCATGCGCCGATGCTGGCGGACTACACCGGCGGCTCATTGCGCCAGTACCTCAGCGAACGCGATCTGCCATTGACCCGCACGCTGAGCCTGATCGGCGCCCGTTTGCCCAGCCGCGAAGAAGCCGCGTTGCTGATGATGCCCCGGCATTTGCCGGCGCTGAGTGTGTTCACCCTTTCCTGCGACCGCGACGGCCGTCCGGTGGAGCTCGCCCAGACCACCAGCCGTTCGGATCGCTTCCAGTACCAGGTCGTCACCTGATGGAGAACTTACCGATGAACCCTGCTCCTTATTCTGCGCGGCAGCACTGGATTGGCGTGCTGGCCCGCGCCCGTCGCGATGAGTTGCAACCCCATGAAGCCGCACTGCGCGACATCGAATACCAACTGATCCGCGGCCCGGAAATCGGCATGACCCTGGTTCGTGGCCGCATGGGCGGCAACGGTGCGCCGTTCAACGTCGGCGAAATGAGCGTAACCCGTTGCGTGGTGCGCCTGGCCGATGGCCGTACCGGCTACAGCTACGTGGCGGGGCGCGACAAGGCCCACGCCGAATTGGCGGCCCTGGCTGACGCGCATTTGCAGGGCACGCAACAGCGCCATTGGCTTGATGAAGTGATCACGCCGTTGGCTAACGCCCAGGCAGAACGCCGGGCGCAGAAAGAGGCGGAAACCGCCGCCACCAAAGTCGAATTCTTTACCCTCGTGCGAGGAGAAAACTGATGAGCGCACTGCTATTGCAACCGGCGTTTTCCGATCCGGTGCTGGATGCCCAGCGCGGTTTTCGCGCTGCGCTCAAAGCGCTGGCCAGCCCCGGATTAATCCAGACATTGCATACCACTCCGAGCCTTGAAGGGCTGGCGCCAGCCACTTACGCATTGTGCCTGGCCTTGCTGGATGTCGACACGCCGCTGTGGCTGGCGCCGTCTTTCGACACGCCGGCGATCCGCGCCAATCTGGCGTTCCACTGCGGCTGCCCACTGACACCGCATCGGGAAGGCGCGCGTTTTGCCTTGCTGGGTGCCGAGGACCTGCTCGACCTCAGCGGCTTCGACCACGGTAATGACCGTTACCCCGATCAGTCCTGCACCTTGCTGGTTCAGCTGCCGAGCCTCGACGGCGGGGCAGGGATGGCCTGGTGCGGACCGGGGATCGAGACCGAGCATCAGGTCAGTCTGCCTCTGACCGACGGTTTCTGGCGCGAGCGCGAACAGCGCAACGAATTCCCTCGCGGGCTGGACGTGTTTTTCACCACCGGTCACGACTTTATCGGCCTGCCACGCAGCACGCGGGTCGCCCGCACAGCACAGGAGCTTGTCTGATGTACGTAGCCGTCAAGGGTGGCGAACAGGCCATCGACAATGCCCACCGTCTGCTGGCGAAAAAACGCCGGGGAGATACCTCGGTCACTGAGCTGAGCGTCGAGCAAATCCGTCAGCAACTGCCGCTGGCGGTGGCGCGGGTAATGAGCGAAGGCTCGCTGTACGACGAAGAACTGGCCTCGCTGGCGATCAAGCAAGCGGCGGGCGATCTGGTCGAAGCGATCTTCCTGCTGCGGGCCTATCGCACCACGTTGCCGCGTTTCAGCCCGAGCCTGCCGATCGACACGTCAAGCATGCAACTCAGCCGGCGTTTGTCCGCCACGTTCAAGGACGTGCCGGGCGGGCAGCTGCTGGGCCCAACCTTCGATTACACCCATCGTCTGCTCGACTTTGCATTGCTCGCCGAAGGCGAATACCCGGGACCGCAAACCACCCCGAACGCCAGCCTCGAACCTTGCCCACGGGTCCTGGGTTTGCTGGCCAAGGAAGGTTTGATCAAGAACGAGTCCGACAACGACGAAACAGTGGCGGACATCACCCGAGACCCACTGGAACTCCCCGCCAGCCGTGCCCAACGCTTGCAGGCGCTGGCGCGTGGCGATGAAGGTTTTCTGCTGGCACTGGGTTATTCCACCCAGCGCGGTTATGGCCGCAACCACCCGTTCGCCGGGGAGATTCGCATCGGTGAAGTGGAGGTGTGGATCGATCCCGAAGAGTTGGGCTTCCCCATCGCTTTGGGCAGCATCGAAGTCACCGAGTGCGAGATGGTCAACCAGTTCGTCGGTTCCGCCACCGAACTGGCGCAGTTCACCCGCGGCTACGGTTTGGCGTTCGGGCATGCCGAGCGCAAGGCCATGGGCATGGCGCTGGTCGACCGCGCACTGCGCGCCAAGGAGTTCAACGAAGAGATCGAGTCGCCGGCGCAGCAGGAAGAGTTCGTGCTGATGCATTGCGACAACGTCGAGGCCGCGGGTTTTGTCTCGCACCTCAAATTACCTCACTACGTGGATTTCCAGGCCGAACTGGAACTGATCCGCAAACTGCGCAAGCCTGCCGAGGCCAACAGCCATGAATGACCTGAGCAATCCCATGAAGGGCCGGGCGCCGGAGCGCGATGCCGCGTACAACTTCGCCTACCTCGACGAACAGACCAAACGCATGATCCGCCGCGCCTTGCTCAAGGCCGTGGCGATCCCCGGTTATCAAGTGCCGTTCGGTGGCCGCGAGATGCCACTGCCTTACGGCTGGGGCACCGGTGGCATGCAACTGACCGCAGCGATTCTCGGTGCTGAAGACGTGCTCAAGGTCATCGACCAGGGCGCGGACGACACCACCAACGCTGTGTCGATCCGTCGCTTTTTCGCCCGGACCGCTGGCGTCGCAACCACCGAAAATACCCCGGACGCGACGGTGATCCAGACCCGTCACCGCATCCCTGAAACGCCGCTGCACGCTGATCAGATCATGGTGTATCAGGTGCCGATTCCGGAGCCGTTGCGCTTTATCGAGCCGTCGGAAACCGAGACCCGGACCATGCACGCCCTCAATGATTACGGGGTGATGCACGTCAAACTCTACGAGGACATCGCCACCTTCGGCCACATCGCCACCGCCTACGCCTACCCGGTGATGGTGGACGAGCGCTACGTGATGGACCCGTCGCCGATTCCCAAATTCGACAACCCGAAACTCGACATGAGTCCTGCGCTGATGCTGTTCGGCGCGGGTCGTGAAAAGCGTTTGTATGCCGTGCCGCCGTACACAAAAGTCACCAGTCTCGACTTTGAGGATCACCCCTTCGAAGTGCAGAAGTGGGACGAGTCCTGCGCCATTTGCGGCAGCCACGAGTCCTTCCTCGACGAGCTGATCATCGACGACGCCGGAACCCAGAGTTTTGTGTGTTCCGACACTTATTACTGCGCCCAGCGCGTCAGCCAGCAGGAGCAGGGCCAATGAACCAGGCACTGAAAAATGAACTGTCCGCCGCCACCGCTGAGCCCTTGCTGCGAGTGCGCGACCTGTCGTTGTTGTACGGCTTGGAGAAGGGTTGCCAGGACGTCAGTTTTGACCTGTATCCCGGTGAGGTGCTGGGGATTGTCGGCGAGTCCGGTTCGGGCAAATCGACCTTGCTCTCGTTGCTCAGCGGCCGCCTGCCGCCCCAGCGCGGCAGCATCGGTTACCGCGACAAACAGGGCCAATGGCTCGACCTGTACAGCGCCAGCGAAGCCGAGCGCCGGACCTTGCTACGCACCGAGTGGGGTTTCGTCGAACAGAATCCTCGCGACGGTTTGCGCATGGGCGTTTCGGCCGGCGCCAACATCGGCGAGCGCCTGATGGCCCAGGGCGTACGCAATTACCAGCAGCTGCGCGGGGCAGGGATCGACTGGCTGAGCCAGGTGGAAATCGATCCACTGCGCATCGACGACTTGCCCCGGACCTTCTCCGGCGGCATGCAACAACGGCTGCAAATCGCCCGCAATCTGGTGTCTAGCCCGCGGCTGGTGTTCATGGACGAACCGACGGGGGGACTCGATGTGTCGGTGCAGGCTCGGTTGCTCGACCTGTTGCGTGGGTTGGTGCGCGAGCTGGACCTTGCGGTGGTCATCGTTACGCACGACCTGGCGGTGGCGCGTCTGCTGGCCGATCGGCTGATGGTGATGCGCCGCTCGCGGGTAGTGGAAACCGGCCTTACCGACCAGATCCTCGACGATCCACAACACCCTTACTCACAACTGCTGGTGTCTTCGGTGTTGCAACCGTGAAGTCCCGTTTATCTGTGGAATCCGAGCGATGAATACCTTGATCGAGGTCCGTGACCTCTCGAAAACCTTCACCCTGCATCAACAGCACGGCGTGGTCCTGAACGTGCTGCGCGGGGTGGATTTCAGCGTGGCGGCCGGTGAATGTCTGGTGCTGCATGGTCAGTCCGGTGCCGGTAAAAGCACGTTGCTGCGCACGCTGTATGGCAATTACCTGCCAGCCGGCGGCAGCATCCGCGTACAGCATGACGGCCACTGGCTGGAGCTGGTGGGCGCCGAGCCCCGTGACATTCTGCAGGTGCGCCAACGAACCCTGGGTTATGTCAGTCAGTTCTTGCGGGTGATCCCGCGGGTAGCGTGTCTGGATGTGGTGATGGAGCCGGCGCTGGCCCGCGGCTGGTCAAAAAGCCTGGCGCAATCACGTGCCGAGCTGCTGCTCAGCCGCCTGAACATTCCACAACGCCTCTGGCAATTGGCACCCGGCACCTTCTCCGGTGGCGAGCAACAACGGGTCAATATCGCCCGCGGTTTTATGGTCGCCTGGCCGGTGATGCTGCTCGACGAGCCGACGGCTTCTCTGGATGACACCAATCGCGAGGTGGTGCTGGAACTGATGAACGAAGCGAAAACGGAGGGGGCCGCGTTAATCGGCATCTTCCATGACCGCGCCGCCCGCGAGGCGGTTGCCGATCGCCATCTCGACATGACCCCAGCCGCTGTGAACCACGAGGAATACGCCGATGTCCGCTGAACAGATCCTCAGCAATGCCCGCCTGGTCACCGCTGACCGTGTGTTCGTCGGCACCCTCGTGCTGCGCGACGGGTTGATCGCCGAAATCGTCGAAGGCCCAAGCCGCTTGCCTCAGGCCCAAGACCTCAACGGTGATTTCCTGCTGCCGGGCCTCGTGGAGTTGCACACCGACAACCTGGAAAAACACATGACCCCGCGCCCCGGCGTGGACTGGCCGTCGACCTCGGCGGTGCTCAGTCACGATGCGCAGATCATCGCGGCCGGCATCACCACGGTGTTTGACGCCGTGTCCATCGGTGATGTGAATCCCAAAGGCAATCGCATGAAGAAATTGCCGGGGATGCTTGAGGCGATCTCTAGCGCTTGCGATGCCGGACTGACCCGTGCCGAACACCGACTGCACCTGCGTTGTGAACTTTGCCACCCGGACACGTTGAGTGTGTTCCGCGACCTGGTCGAACATCCCCTGGTGCAACTGGTGTCGGTGATGGACCACTCGCCGGGTCAACGTCAATTCGTCCTGGAGTCCAAGTACCGCGAGTACTACATGGGCAAATACAATCTGACGACTACGCAAATGGATGAATTCGTCGTGTTGCAGATGGCCAACTCCCGTGAATACAGTGCCCGCCATCGCGCGGCGATCGTGGAGCACTGCCTGGCCCTCGGCCTGTCGGTGGCCAGCCATGACGACGCGACCCTGGCTCACGTCGAAGAGTCAGCGGGCTATGGCATGTCCATTGCCGAGTTCCCCACCACCCTTGAGGCGGCGCGCGGCTGTCAGCAGTTAGGCATGAAAGTGCTGATGGGCGCACCGAACGTTGTGCGCGGCGGTTCCCACTCGGGTAACGTCGCCGCCGCCGACCTGGCCGCTGAAGGGCTGCTGGACATCCTGTCCAGTGATTACTATCCGGCCAGCCTGTTGCAAGCGGCGTTTTTACTGGCGTCCCAGAGCAAGTGCGACCTGGCTCAGGCGGTGCGCATGGTCACCCTGGCCCCGGCCAGAGCGGCAGGGCTGAGTGATCGCGGCGAGATTGCTGTGGGTTTGCGAGCGGATCTTGTGCAAGCCAGGAACCAGGGCGGGCTGCCAGTCGTTCAACAAGTCTGGCGCCAAGCGAAGAGGGTGTTTTGATGGCGGGCAGGTTGATCTATCTCATCGGACCTTCAGGTTCGGGCAAGGACAGCCTGCTGGATGGCGCACGCGTGCGGTTGGCCGAACGCGATTGTCGTATCGTGCGGCGGGTCATCACCCGCTCGGCGGAAGCGGTGGGGGAAGCGGCACAAGGCGTCAGTGCGCAACAGTTCGCCGAGAGGGAGGCTCAGGGCGCGTTTGCCCTGAGCTGGCATGCCAATGGTTTGTCCTATGGGATCCCACGGGAGATCGACGATTGGCTGGCGGCGGGGCAGGATGTGCTGGTCAATGGGTCTCGCGGTCATCTGCCGCAGACCCGCTTGCGTTATCCAAACGTGCTCGTGCTCTTGCTGACGGTCGATCAGGCTGTATTGCGCCAGCGCTTGCTGGCACGGGGGCGTGAAACGGTCGGCGAGATTAATGATCGGCTGGCGCGCAATGCCTGTTTCAGCAACCGCGTGCTCGCCGAACACGATCCGGCGTTGTGTGTGATCGACAACTCCGGGCCGCTGGAGCGCACGGTCGAATGCTTGCTGGCCTGCGTCGACGGGCAACCCGTATGCGCCTGACCTTGCTAGGCACCGGTGACGCCCGACAGGTGCCGGTCTACGGCTGCGAATGCGCGGCCTGCGACCTGGCTCGCAACGATGAACGCCTGAGACGTCGTCCGTGCAGCGCGTTGATCGAGTGCGGCGATCAGCGCTGGTTGATCGACAGCGGCCTGTCCGACCTGACCGAACGCTTCCCGCCGCGCAGCTTCAACGGCATTTTCCAGACCCACTACCACGCCGATCACGCCCAAGGGCTGCTGCATTTGCGTTGGGGTCAGGGGCTGGTGATTCCGGTGCATGGTCCGGTAGACCCGGAAGGCCTGGCCGACCTCTACAAGCATCCGGGGATACTCGATTTCAGCCAGCCTTTCGACGCCTTTGAAACCCGGCAGTTCGGCACGCTCAGCATGACGGCGTTACCGCTGCAACATTCAAGACCGACGCTTGGTTACTTGTTGGAGGGAGAGGGACGGCGTATCGCTTATCTGACCGACACCGTGGGTTTGCCGCCGGCCACCAAGGAATGGCTGCAACGCGCTCCCCTTGATGTGCTGGTACTCGACTGTTCGATGCCGCCGCAACCTCAGGCTCCGCGTAATCACAACGATCTGAATCTTGCGTTGCGTTGCGTTGAGGACCTGCAACCGGAGTTGGCGGTGTTGACACATATCGGGCATACGTTGGATGCCTGGTTACTTGAGCATCGCAGCGAGTTGCCGGGGAATGTCAGGGTTGGTTGTGATGGGTGCGTGCTCTAGACCTTACGAGTTCACTGCTCACGAATTGAGAAGTTGGCCATATGTTCCAGACCTTTAATTAGCGCCGAATGATCCCAGTTGCTGCCACCGAGCGCGGCGCAGGTGCTGAATACCTGTTGTGCGTTGGCGGTGTTGGGCAGATTCAGGCCCAGCTCACGAGCTCACGAGCTCCCGAGAGAGCCAGATTGAGATCCTTCTGATGCAGGCTGATGCGGAAGGTCCCCGCCAAGGACGGTCATCTGGATCTGCGCGCGTTGCGCATCGGTTGACCGTCCAGCGGGGCGGATAGCTTATTGAATTAAAAAGCAGCCACTAACCCGTCTTTGCGCGGGTCGGTGCCGCCTACATAACCGTGGGCAGTGCGCTGGATGATCTGTGCACCGCCGAAGGCGAAAACTCCCCTAGGCGCTTCGACGACGACATCATGACCTTTGGCGCGCAGCCCTTCGACGACCTGAGGATCGAACGAGCGCTCCACTGCGACTTTAAGTCCTGACTCGATCCTCCAGCGTGGAGCATCGGCAGCGGTTTGTGGGTTCTGTTTGTAGCGCAGGATGCGCATCATCATCTGCAAATGCCCCTGGGCCTGCATTGGGCCGCCCATTAACCCGAACGACATCAATGGTGTGCCATCAGTGTTCATCACAAAACCGGGAATGATGGTGTGGAACGGGCGTTTGCGCGGTGCGACGACGTTCACGTGCTGCGGGTCCAGAGAGAACCCGGCGCCACGGTTTTGCAGGCTGATACCGGTGCCGGGCACGACTACGCCTGATCCGAAGCCCATGTAGTTGGACTGAATGAACGAAACCATCATGCCGCTCTCGTCGGCAGTCGACAGGTACACCGTGCCACCGGGTTTTGGTGAGCCGTGGCCGGGGTTGGCGGCCTGTTCGCCCACCAGCCCGGCGCGGTCCATCAGGTAAGAAACATCCAACAAGTGTTCGCTGCTCAAACGCATGTGCTCGTTGTCCGCAACATGCTCGTTCAGATCGGCGAGGGCCAGTTTCATCGCTTCCAGCACCGGGTGCACGGTTTCCAGGCTGTCCACCGGGTGCTCCCCGATGCCCAGTGCTTCGAGCATGGTCAGGCCTGCCAGAGTCGCGATGCCCTGGCCGTTAGGCGGCAATTCATGAATCACGGCACCGGCGTAAGGCACTGACAGGGTGTCGATCCAGTCAACGGTGTGAGTGGCCAGATCGTCGAGGGTCATGACGCTGCCATTGGCGTTGCCATGGGCGATGATCGCCTCGGCCAGTTCGCCGCGATAGAACGCCTCACCTTTGGTTTGAGCAATCAGCTCCAGAGTGCGGGCGTGATCCTTGAGCCGGATTTTTTCTCCGGCCAGCGGTGCCTTGCCCTCGGGCATGAAGCACTCGGCGAAACCCGGTTGCGACTTCAGCATCTGTGAACCGAGCTGCCACAGCTCGGCGATGATCGGCGTGACCTGATAACCGTCCCGTGCATAACCGATGGCGGGCTCGGCCAAGGTGGCGAAAGGCAGCTTGCCATAACGCTCTGACAATTCGACCCAGGCCGACACGGCGCCAGGCACAGTTACTGAGCCCCAACCGCGTTGCGGCATTGTGCTCTGGCCGTGGAAATGTTCCGGCGTCCAGGCTTGCGGCGCACGGCCGGAAGCGTTCAGGCCTTGCAGCTTCTTGCCATCCCAGACGATGGCAAAGGCATCGCTGCCGATCCCGTTGCCGGTGGGCTCTACCACTGTCAGAACCATGGCCGCGGCGATGGCGGCGTCTACCGCATTGCCGCCACGGCGCAACATGTCCAGACCGGCCTGGGCGGCCAATGGCTGGGAGCAGGCGACCATGTTGTTGCCCATCACCGGCGAGCGAGCTGAGGCGTAGGGTTGACTGTAATCCAGATCATCAAACATAAAAGCGTCTCTTTGTGAAGGAAGGGTTAGCCTTTAGGGTCGAGGGCATCACGCAGCCCGTCGCCCAGCAGGTTGAAGCACAGGACTGTGATGTAGATCGCTACACCGGGAGCAATTGACATCCAAGGCGCCTGCTCCATGAAGTTTTTCGCGGTGTTGAGCATTGAGCCCCAGGATGGCGAGGGTGGTTGCTGGCCCAGGCCGAGGAACGACAGGCTGGCTTCGGCCAGGATCGCGGACGCGATGGTCAATGTGGCTTGCACCACCAGCGGCGACATCACGTTGGGCAACACGTAACGCAGGATAATCCAACGATCCGGCAGGCCGATGGCGCGGGCACCTTCCAGATAGTCTTCGTGCTTGATCGACAGCACCTGGCCCCGGGTCAGGCGGGCGAAGATCGGCATGGCAGAAAGTCCGATGGCGATCATGGCGTTGGTGAGGCTCGGGCCGAGGAAGGCGCCCAGCGCGATGGCCAGGACCAGGAACGGGCAGGACAGCAGCGCTTCCATGATTCGCGAGAGGACCGCGTCCAACTTGCCGCCGAAGTAGCCGGCCAACAGGCCCAACGGCACGCCAATAACTATGGCGATAGCCACCGAGACGCCACCGGCCAGCAACGAACTGCGCGCGCCCCAGAGCAGGCGCGAAAACAGGTCGCGCCCAAGTTCATCGGTGCCCAGCCAGTAGATCAGCGACGGCGCCTTGCGCACTGCCATGAAGTTAGCTTTCACAGGATCAAACGGCGCGATCCACGGCGCGAACGCGGCCGCAAGGACAAACAGCAGTAACACCGCTGTGCCCAGCACCGCACCTTTGTTGGCGAAAAACTTCCGGGCGAAGGGCGAGCGGCTGCGGGGCTGGATCGCGGGAAGAGTGACGCTGGCAATAGCGTTCATAAGGCATTCCTCAAACGCGGGTTAATCATGCGATAGAGCACGTCGGCGAGCAGGTTCAGCAGCAGGAAGCCAATCGCCACGCACAGCACGACACCTTGCACCACGGAGTAATCGCGATTGAATACAGCATCAACGATCATCTTGCCGAAGCCCGGAATGCTGAAGACCTGTTCCGTCAGCACCGCGCCGCCCAGCAACTCGCCGAACAACAGAGTGGTCAGGGTAACGATGGGCATCAGCGCATTACGCAACGCGTGCTTGAGAATCACTGTGTGTGGGAACAAGCCCTTGGCCCGGGCGGTGCGCACGTAGTCTGTACGCAGCACTTCGAGCATCGCGCTGCGGGTGTGACGCATGAGGACTCCCGACAGCCCCGCGCCGAGGACGAAGGCTGGCAGGACCAAGGTCTTCAGGTTTTGCCCCAGGTCCTCACCGGGAGTGACGAAACCCGAGGCGGGCAGCCATTGCAGCTTCACGGCGAAAACCATGATCAGCAGGATTCCGAGCCAGAAGTGCGGAATGGAAATCCCGGACAACGCGACGATGTTCGCCCCGTAATCCACCGCTGTACCCTTGCGCACCGCAGAAACAATGCCGGTGGGAATGCCGATCAGTAGCGCGATCAACAACGCCAGCACCGCCAGCTCCAGGGTCACCGGCAATTTGGATGCCAGCAGTGTGGTCACCGGTTGGTCAGTTTTCAGCGAAATGCCAAAGTCGCCGGTGAGCACGTTGCCGAGCCAGTTCACGTATTGCACCGGGATCGGGTCATTGAGCCGGTACTTTTCGCGCAGGTATTCCATCACCGCCGGGTCACGCTCTTCCCCGGCCATGGCCAGTACCGGGTCACCCGGCAGCAGCTTCTGCAGGGTGAAGACGAATAGCGAAACGAGGACCAATGTCGGAATCGCGCTGAGCAGGCGTCGCAGGATGAACATCAGCATGTCGAACCCTCGCGTGTGTGCAAGTCATTCACCCGTGCAGTCCTCACGGCTTGAACGAGACGTTGGCCAGACGGATCAACCCGTCCGGGTTTGGCACGAAGCCGGTCACGTTTTTACGCATGGCGATGATTCGCGGTTCGAAGTACAGGTACGAAGTCGGCACTTCATCGGCGAGCACACGTAGGGCCTTGTTGTACAGCTCTTGACGTTGTGCCACATCGTTAACGGTGCGCGCCGTGTTCAGCGGCTTGTCGAGTTCGACGTTGCAGTAGTGACCGTCATTCTGTCCGGCCTTGCAGGCCACGAACTGATGGATGTCGCCATCCGGATCAGGACGGCCCGACCAGTTGCTCATGCCAATCTGGAAATTGCCGCTCTGCTGTTCCGCGAGCAAGGTGGCGTACTCGGTGGCGACCAGTTTGACGTCGAAGCCCGCTTCCGCGGCCATGGCCTGAATGATCTGCCCCACTTGCTGGGCGATGGGGTTGTTGGTGACTTTCAGTTCCACTTCCAGTGGCATCTTCACGCCTGCGGCAGTCAGCAGCGCTTTGCTTTTTTCCACATCGCGGGTCGGCATCGGCAAGGACTTGTCGTAGTACGGACTGCTTTTCGGGAAGGGCTGCCCGCTCGGATCATACAAGCCCTCGAACACCACCTGGTTGATCGCATCGCGGTCGATAGCCAGTTCAAAGGCCTTGCGCACGCGCTTGTCTTTGCCTACCGGCGTATTGGCTCTTTCGCCATCGGCCACGTTGAACATCAGATGCACGTAACCCAGACCGGGTGAGTTGGAAATCACCAGATTGCTGTCGGCTTTGGCTGTCTTCACGTCGGTGGGCGCGACACGTTCGATGATGTCCAGGTCACCCGAGCGCAGATTGGCCAGACGCACCGAGGTGTCCGGGATCGGCAAGAACACGACTTTATCGAAGTGGTACGCCTGCTTGTTCCAGTACTGGTCGAAGCGCTCCAGCACGATGCGATCCTGATGCACCCGTTGCAAGAATTTGTAAGGTCCGGAGCAGACCGGCTTGGCGCCGACGTCGCCCTGGGACGCTTTCGGCGCGAGCATCATTCCGGCGCGGTCCGAGAGCTGCGAGATCAACGTGGCGTCCGGCTGCTTGACTTTTATGGCGACGGTCTTGCTGTCCACGACCTCTACGCTTTCAATCGAGGCCACTTCACTTTTGCGCAACGAGTCGGGCAGGGTGCGGGCGCGGTCCAGGTTGAACTTCACCGCGGCAGCATCGAAAGGTTCGCCATCATGGAAGGTCACGCCTTCGCGCAGGTTCATGGTCAGGGTTTTGCCGTCCTCGCTCCAGTTCCACGCCGTGGCCAGTTGCGGTACGTAAGTCAACTCAGGGGTGACGTCCACCAGCTTGTCGCACAGGGCGGTGTAGACCAGACGACCCGAGTAGGTGCGTGAACGATGGGGATCGAGGACATCGGGGTCGTCCTGAATGCCAATGCGCAGGGTCGATTCGGCGAACGCGGCGTTGGCAGCCAGCAGTAACAACATTGCGGGTATGGCACGTGCGATTTTCATGGCTGGCTCTCCAGTGATAAGGATTGATGGCTTTTGAATAAATTCAGACGTTGGGTATAGGTGGCGTTGGGTGTAGGAAGAATCAGCGCGCCGGCACCGGCATTGGCTATCTCGCGCCAGAAGTGACAGGCGACCTGACGGTTGGGTTCGACGCTTTCCATGACCGGTGCAACCTCTTTGCACAGGGCGCGGGCATGGGGGCAACGGGTATGAAAGCGACAGCCCGAAGGTGGTTTGCTGGGGCTCGGCATGTCGCCGCCGAGCAACGGGCGCGGATGACGCAGATCGGGATGGCTGACCGGCACGGCGGCCATCAGCGCTTGGGTATAGGGGTGCAAGGATGTTTCGAACAGCGCGTCGACCGGCGCCAATTCGACGATTTCACCCAGGTACATCACCGCGACCCGATCACTCATATGACGAATGACCGCCAGACCATGGGCGACGATTACCAGCGTCAGGCCGAACTGATATTTGAGGTCTTCCAGCAGGTTGACCACCTGCGCCTGCACCGACACGTCAAGCGCCGAGACCGGTTCGTCACCGAGGATCAAGCTGGGTTCGGAAGCCAGGGCACGGGCGATACCTATGCGCTGACGTTGCCCGCCGGAGAACTCGTGGGGGTGACGACTGCCATGTTCCGGGGCCAGGCCCACCGTGCGCAGCAGTTCGGCGACCCTTGCCTGACGGTCGCTGCGACTGGAGTTGCTGTGCAGCCAGATCGGCTCGCCGACGATGGATTCCACCGTCATGCGCGGGTTCAGTGAGGCGAACGGGTCCTGAAAAATGATCTGAAGCTCGCGGCGAACCTGGCGCAGTTTGTCCGGGGGCAGATTGGCCAGGTTGCGGCCTTTGTAGATCACATCGCCCGATGTGGGTTGCAGCAGGTTCAATAGCAGGCGACCAAGGGTGGATTTGCCCGAACCGGACTCACCCACCAACGCCAGGGTTTCGCCCTTGCGTACGGACAATGACACTTGGTTAACCGCTTGCACAGGCGGCTTCTTGGGCTGGAACAGGCCACTTTCGACACCGAAATGCTTGCTCAGGTCAATGCCTTCAAGGATCGGTTTTTCAGCAGCGCTTTCCAGCAGGAAGCGTTCAAAAGAGTTCATGCGCTGGCTCCCACATGCAGTTCCAAAGGCGCCCGGATGCACGCGGCGTAATGACCGGGCGACAGTTCAAGCAGCGGCGGGCGGGCATCGCGACAGGCCTGGATCACGAACGGGCAGCGCCCGGCGAATCGGCAACCGACAGGCATTTGCGCCGGAGTCGGCACGCGGCCATTGATGGTCGCCAGGCGTCCCTCCCGAGGACCGACGGAAGGCATCGAGCCCATCAGGCCAATGGTGTACGGGTGCTGAGGGTCGTCGAACAGGGTTTTCACAGGACCGTGTTCCACAACGCAACCGGCGTACATCACCATGACGTCATCGGCCACTTCTGCCACGACACCCAGGTCGTGGGTGATGAGGATCATCGCCGTGCCGGTTTCGGCCTGGAGGTTGGCGACCAGCGAAAGGATCTGCGCCTGGATGGTCACATCCAGCGCGGTGGTCGGCTCGTCAGCGATAATCAATGCCGGATCGTTGGCCAGGGCCATGGCGATCATTGCCCGTTGACGCATACCGCCGGACATCTCGTGGGGATAGGCATCCAGGCGCTGGCGGGCGTCCGGGACCCGGACCTTTTCCAGCATATCCAGCGCCCGCTGGCGGGCGTCCTTTGCCGACAGGCCCTGATGACGGATCACGCTTTCCGCGATCTGTTCGCCAATAGTGAATACCGGGTTCAGCGAGGTCATTGGCTCCTGAAAGATCATCGCCATACGATTGCCGCGCACGTTGAGCAAGCGTTCTTCCGGCATTCCCAACAGCGTTTCGTCCAGCAGACTGGAAGCGCTGGCAGCGATTTTGGCGGTGTCCGGCAACAAGCCCATCAGCGCCATGGACGTCACGCTCTTGCCGCAACCAGATTCTCCGACGATGGCCAGAGTCTTTCCACGCCGAACCTTGAACGACACGCCGTCGACGACGTTGGCCGGGGCACCGGCAAAGCAAATGGTCAAGTCGCTGACACTGAGTACCGTGTCATGGGCTTGGGCTATGGCGGTCATAAGCTTGCCTCCAGGTCTTGATTGATGACGTGATCGAGCGCTTGTTGCAGTGCCCGCAAATGCCCGCGCATGGCGGTGGCGGCCTTGACCGGATCACGGTTTTCGATGGCACTGACAATGTCGTCGTGATCGTGGCTGTAGGTGTCGAGACGATCGGCATTGCGCGCCCGCTGGCGCAAGTCGCGCCACATCGGGTCCAGGCGAATAGCGTCGAGCATTTCGAAGAGGTCCAGCATCAAGCGGTTGCCCGCTGCCTCCGCGATACCCCGGTGCAAGGCGCTGTCCCACAATTCAAGGCCTTCAGGGTCTATTTGCTCGGCGCCTTGCTGGCGCGTGGTGCGCTCGGCCAACCGACGCAGAATCGCCATCTGCTCGCCATTGGCCCGTACCGCCGCCAGTGACGCCAGGGCCGGTTCCAGATGCAGCCGGGCCTCCATGACCTCGCTGAAATTGGTCCGCCCGGAAAGGCGGGAAAAACTCAACGACGCACTGGGTGGCGTCGGGCCGACGAAAGTACCCTTGCCTTGCCGCCGCCAGATTTGGCCTTCGGCTTCAAGCACCGACAAGGCGCGACGAATCGCCCGTCGGCTAAGCCCGAAATCCGCCGCCAGATCCCGCTCGGTCGGCAACGCCCGCTGAGGAAACTCCGCACGCTGCGCCACCATCTGCCGCAAGGTATCCAGCGCCAGCTTCGAAGAACTATCTATGGTTGTGTCAGGGTCGAACCTTTGCATTGTGGTCACTCACGCCAGACCAAAAAAAGCCGATTGATCCGCCTTCAGGCAGATCTACAGGACAAGAGGGTCAGAGCAAGAGCGATGCCAAAATAAATTGGTTCGCCTTGGGTCAATGCGAATCAGGCCTGTAAAAACTTGCGTGGCCGATGGTTGAGCCAATGAGCAAAGGTTCGCGGCTTAGGGGTAGGGCGATGAAAGGCCATTGGTTCGATCGTCAGCGAACCAATTTTTTCTATGATTCGCGGTTGTGCCTTTTTATGGACTGCATGCCTCGCAAAGGGGCACTGCCTGTAGGGAGACGTACTCATGAGCGCAAGTGCGGATGATGTCTGGTTGTTGGTTGACTGAATCACCGACAGCGGCAAGGAACCGATCTCATTGTCCTCATCGGTATGCGGTGTAGTGGTCAACTGATCCCGTGCCTCATCGCGACGCTGGCGACAGATGTGCTGGGTTGCAGACATTCCTGAACCTGGCGGTCGACCATGTATAGGTTGCTCCTGCGCGCACCGAGAGCGAACAGCAGCTTCACGCACCGGTTTGCTGGCCAGGGGGCCCAGGTCTCCCAGGGCGAGGATAGCGCAAAGGAATGGAAGCGGGCACCGGATAACCCAGCGCCCGAGGCTGGCTCAGTACACCAGTATCCCAGTGAATATGTAGGCCTGGGACAGCGTGATGAGGCCGATGATGCTGGCGAAAATCAGGCTGTGCTTGAGGGTGAAGCGGAACAGGTCGGATTCCTTGCCGACGATTCCTGTTGCGGCACAGGCCACGGCGATGGACTGCGGCGAGATCATCTTGCCGGTCACACCTCCACTGCTGTTGGCGGCGACCAGTAGGGTGTCGTGGACGCCGATCTGGTGCGCGGTGGTCGCCTGCAACGAAGCGAACAGGGCATTGGACGAGGTATCTGAGCCGGTCAGGAACACGCCCAGCCAGCCGAGGAACGGCGAGAAGAAGGGGAATGCCGAGCCCGTACCAGCCAGGACCAGGGCCAGGGTGGTGGACATACCGGAGTAATTGGTGACGAACGCGAAGGCCAGCACCATGCCGATTGAGAGAATCGGGAATTTCAATTCAATCAGGGTTTCCTTGAAGGTCGAGAGCCCCGTCTTGACATCGATGCGCAGGATCAACATCGAGATCAATGCCGAGAACAGGATCGCGCTGCCTCCTGCCGATATCAGGTCGAACTTGTACACAGCCGGCATGGCAGTGGCGGTCGCGACGATCGGGGCAACCTTCATCACCAACTGGTCCAGGTGCGGGATGGCGAAAATGAAAACGAACTGCTCCAGCGCGCCACCCGGGGCGAACAGCGCCTTGAAGGGCTTCAGCGTCCAGATGGTCACCAGCACAGTCAGCACCAGGAAGGGCGACCAGGCCTTGAGGATTTCGCCGAAGCTGTAAGGCGAGGGGGTGCCGCTCTGTCGGCCGCCGAAACCGCCCATCACCGCCACACCGCCGGACACGCCGACCACCTCGCGATCTTCGGCACGTGCGGGCTGCCAGACCTTGAGGAACAGGGTCAGGGACACGATGCTCACCAGCGCCGAGGTGATGTCGGGCAGTTCAGGACCGATGTAGTTGGAGGTGAAGTACTGGGTGATGGCGAAGCTACCTCCGGCCACCAGGGCCGCCGGCCAGGTTTCCTTGATGCCCCGCCAGCCATCCATCATGGCGACCAGCCAGAACGGCACAATGACCGACAGCAACGGCAACTGACGGCCGGCCATCGCACCAATCTTGAAGGCATCGATACCGGTCACCTGGCCGGCGACGATGATGGGTACGCCCAGGGCGCCGAAGGCCACCGGGGCAGTGTTGGCGATCAGGCACAGGCCCGCTGCGTAGAGCGGGTTGAGGCCAAGACCGACCAGTAGTGCACCGGTGATCGCCACGGGTGCGCCGAAACCGGCTGCTCCTTCAAGGAAGGCGCCGAAAGAGAAGCCGATCAGCAGCACCTGCAGGCGCTGGTCGTCAGTGATGGACAGCACTGAACTGCGGATCACTTCGAACTGGCCGCTCTTGACCGTGAGTTTGTAAAGGAACACCGCCGCGACGATGATCCAGGCGATAGGCCAGAGACCGTAGGCGAAGCCATAACCGGCTGAGGCGAAAGCCATGTCCAGTGGCATGTCGAACGCAAGGGTGGCAATAGCAATCGACAGCGCCAAGGTAATGGTGCCGGCGATATAGCCTTTCATGCGCAAGACTGCGAGCGCTACAACGAAGAATATGATGGGGATCAGCGCAACCAGGGCTGATAATCCCAAGCTTCCGAGTGGGGTGTACATCTGGTGCCATGTTTGCATGTGAGGAGCCTCTTGTTATTTTTGGGTATCCAATATGTCAACTGCGGCGTCGCTGCGGATTGCGCATAGCGACGCGCTGGCATGGGGGTTATCAGTGGCGCGTGGTCTCTGTAGTGATTGAGGCTTGAAAAGAGCGCGTTAATGCTCTTCGTGGGTTAAACCGGATGCTGCTTGGGGCGTCCTGGTGTTCGTCCGCGCATGCCTCCCCCAGCCGGTGATTCGACCGGGGGAGGCGCTGCTCAGTGTTGCTGCTTGAAGCGCAGCCGCCAGGCGTGCAGCAGGGGCTCGGTGTAGCCGCTGGGCTGCTCGCGGCCTTTGAGCACCAGGTCGCTGGCGGCGCGGAAGGCGTGCGAGCGCTCGAAGTCCAGTGCCATGGGGCGATAGGCGGCGTCACTGGCGTTCTGCTCGTCGACCACACGGGCCATGCGCTCGAGAGTCTCTTGCACTTGGGCCACGCTGACCACGCCGTGTTGCAGCCAGTTGGCGATGTGCTGGGCGGAGATGCGCAGGGTGGCGCGGTCTTCCATCAGGCCGACGTTGTGGATGTCCGGCACCTTGGAGCAGCCGACGCCCTGTTCTATCCAGCGCACCACGTAGCCGAGAATCCCCTGGCAGTTGTTGTCCAGTTCCGCCTGGATCTCGGCAGCGCTCCAGTTGCGCGCGATGCTCACCGGTACACTGAGCAGATCGTGCAGCAGGCTGGCGCGCTGGCTGGCCAGGTTGAGCAGTTCCAGCTCGCGCTGCACCGCCTGCACATCGACCTTGTGATAGTGCAGGGCGTGCAGAGTGGCGGCGGTCGGCGACGGCACCCAAGCGGTGTTGGCGCCGGCCTTGGGATGGCTGATCTTCTGTTCGAGCATGGCTGCCATCAGATCGGGCATGGCCCACATGCCCTTGCCGATCTGCGCTTTGCCGCGCAAGCCGCAGGCGAGGCCGACCAGTACATTGTTGAGCTCGTAGGCGGCGATCCACGGGGAACCCTTCATGTCGCCCTTGCGCAGCATGGCGCCGGCTTCCATGCCGGAGTGCATTTCGTCGCCGGTGCGGTCGAGGAAGCCGGTGTTGATGAAGGCCACGCGATTGGCCGCCGCGGCGATGCAGGCTTTGAGGTTGACGCTGGTGCGGCGCTCCTCGTCCATGATGCCCATCTTCAGGCTGTAGCGCGGTAGGCCGAGCAGGTCCTCGACGCGGTCGAAGAGTTCGTCGGCGAAGGCCACTTCGGCCGGACCATGCATCTTCGGTTTGACGATGTAAACGCTGCCGGTGCGCGAGTTTCCATTGCGTTGGATGTCGTGCAGGGCGATCAGGCTGGTGACCACCGCATCCATGATGCCTTCGGGAATCTCGTTGCCTTCGCCGTCGAGGATCGCCGGGGTGCTCATCAGGTGGCCGACATTTCGGATGAACAGTAGCGAGCGGCCATGCAGGGTCAGTTCGCCACCGCCGGCCCTGGTGTAGGTGCGGTCCGGATTCAGGGTGCGGGTGAAGGTCTGGCCACCCTTGCTGACTGCTTCGGCGAGGTCGCCTTTCATCAGGCCCAGCCAGTTGCGGTAGACCACGACCTTGTCGTCGGCATCGACTGCGGCGACCGAGTCTTCGCAGTCCATGATGGTGCTCAGTGCGGACTCCATCAGCACGTCCTTCACGCCAGCGGCGTCGGTCTGGCCGATGAGGCTGGTCGGGTCGATCTGGATTTCGAAGTGCAGGCCGTTGTTCTTCAGCAGGACGGCGGCGGGCTTGACGGCCTCGCCCTGGAAGGCGATGAACTGGGCGGCGTTCTTCAGGCTGACCTCGTTGCCATTCTTCAGGCTCACGGCCAACTGGCTGTTCTTCACCACGTAGGCGGTGGCATCGACGTGGGAAGCGCCTTCCAGCGGCGCGGCTTCGTCGAGGAAGGCGCGGACGAAGGTGATGACCTTGTCACCGCGAACCTTGTTGTAGCCCTTGCCCTTCTCGGCACCACCTTCTTCGCTGACAGCGTCGGTGCCATAGAGCGCATCGTAGAGCGAGCCCCAGCGGGCGTTGGCGGCATTCAACGCATAACGCGCGTTCATCACCGGAACAACCAGCTGCGGACCGGCCTGCACGGATATTTCGGTGTCGACGTTGGCGGTGCCAATATGCACCTGCTCGGGCTGCGCAACCAGGTAACCGATAGCAGTGAGAAACGCCTGATAAGCGTCCATGTCTGTGACCGGACCGGGATTGGCACGATGCCAAGTGTCCAGTTCGCTTTGCAGGCGATCACGTTCGCCCAGCAGGGTGCGATTGCGCGGAGCAAGCTTGTGCACCAATACATCGAAACCATCCCAGAAGTCTTCGGCGGCGATACCTGTCCCCGGCAACACCTCGTCGTCAATGAAGTGTTTAAGGATGCTGGCCACCTGCATGTGATGGCAGAGCACTCGCTCGGTCATTCTCTTCTCTCCCGTTCGATTGCGCCCCATTGATGGGGCCTGAAACTGATCACGTTCAAATACCGGCGATACCGGCTTTGGCGATTTGCGCGTCCTGGTCAGACTTGACGCCTGACACTCCCACCGCGCCGACTACCTGACCTTCGATCAGTATCGGCACTCCGCCTTCCAATGAGGTCAGCATCGGGGCACTGATGAAGGCGGTGCGACCACCATTGACCATTTCCTCATAACCCTTGGTCTCGCGCCGGCCCAGAGCCGCACTGCGGGCTTTCTCCATGGCTATGTAGGCGCCGATCGGCGCACAGCCGTCCAGGCGTTCCAGAGCGAGGGGGTGTCCTCCGTCATCGACCACGGCGATGGTCACCGCCCAATGGTTGCGCAGGGCCTCCTCACGCGCGCCAGCGAGGATGCGAGCGATATCGGCATTATCAAGTACTACTTTGCTTTGCATGGTTTTCTCCTAAATCAGGGCTTCTTCCACTAACTCGACCCAATGTCGAATCGGGGTACGTCCTGCGCTTTCAAGATGGGTCTGGCAGCCAATGTTGGCGGTGACAATCACTTCGGGGTTGCCGCTCTCCAGCGCATTGAGCTTGTTGTCGCGCAGTTGTCGTGACAGCTCTGGCTGAGTCAGCGAGTAGGTACCGGCCGAGCCGCAGCAGAGATGGCTGTCCGGGACGCTGGTCAAGCTGAAGCCGAGGCGGGTGAGCACGCTTTCCACTGCACCGCCGAGCCTTTGGGCATGTTGAAGTGTGCAAGGGCAGTGGAAGGCCAGACGTCGATTACCGTGGATGCCGAGCTCTTCCAGCGGTTCTGCACGTAGCACTTCCACCAGGTCCTTGGCCAGGGCGCTGACTCGCTCGGCCTTTTGCGCGTAGGCAGCGTCGCTCTTGAGTAGGTGGCCATAGTCCCGAACGAAAGCTCCGCAGCCGCTGGCGGTCTGCACTATGGCCTCGGCGCCGGCCTCAATGGCGGGCCACCAGGCGTCGATGTTTCGCCGAGCGCGCTCCAGACCTTTGTCCTGAGCGTTCAAGTGGTAATCCACCGCACCGCAGCAACCTGCCTCGCGCACGGGCACCACGCTAATGCCCAGACGATCCAACACCCGCGCCGTGGCTGCGTTGGTGTTTGGCGACAGGGTTGGCTGTACGCAACCTTCAAGCATCAATACACAGCGAGCATGGCGTCTAGTCGGACGGGGCTTGGCTGGGCGTGGCTGGCTTGCCAGCTTGGATTTCAAGATCACCGGCAGCAGCGGGCGGAACGCCTGGCCGACCTGGGTCAAAGCCTTGAACAATGCCGGTCGCGGCACCACGGCGCGCAGACCTTCGCGCAGAATCCGCTCGCTCAAGGGGCGTGGCACATGCTCCTCGACCACGGCGCGGCCGATGTCCAGCAGATTGTGGTACTGCACACCGGAGGGGCAGGTGGTTTCGCAGTTGCGGCAGGTCAGGCAGCGGTCCAGGTGCAACTGAGTCTTGGCTGTGATCTCCTGCCCCTCTAGCACTTGCTTGATCAAGTAGATTCGCCCGCGCGGACCGTCCAGTTCATTTCCCAGCAGCTGGTAAGTAGGGCAAGTGGCATTGCAAAAACCGCAATGCACGCAGGAGCGCAGGATGCTCTCGGCTTCTTCGGCGCGAGACAGACGCTTGGCTTGTTCGCTCAAATTAGTTTGCATGGCTCGATCTCAGACCTCTGCGTACATACGACCGGGGTTGAAAATCCCCTGGGGGTCGAGCTGTTTCTTGAGGTTGTGGTGGCAAAGCCGCAACGGCGCAGCCAGAGGTGGGAATGGGTTTTCGTCAGCGCCATAGCAGGTGGCGTGGCCACCGACTTCAGCGACGCTGCGGCGGATCAGTGCGGCATCGCCGTCGGACTTGAGCCAACGTTGGGCGCCGCCCCAATCGATCAGTTGCTTGCCGGGCAAGGCCAGCGGCCTGGTGTTGTTCGGCAGCGACAGGCGCCACAGCGGTGCAGGATCGGTGAAAAAGTCCAGGCGCTGTTCGCGCAGGTCCAGCCAGTAGTCACTGTCGATCTCCTCACCGCCGAGGTGCAGGCTGGCGGACTCCACCGAACCTTCGCCGCCTTCCAGTCGCAGGTACAGCGCCTCGCCGTCGTAGCTGGCGGCGCTGATGGGGGTCGGTTGCTGGCCCCATTCGGCGAGTTTGCCGAGGGCTTGGTGGACGTTCATTTCCAGGCGCAGGCTGGCGCACCGGCGCGGCTTTGGCAGTACTTTGAGCGACACCTCGGTGAGCACGCCCAGGCAACCGAAACTGCCAGTCAACAGGCGTGACACGTCGTAACCGGCGACGTTCTTCATCACTTCGCCGCCAAAGCGCAGGAGCTTGCCGTGACCGGTGATCACCCGGGTGCCGAGCACGTAGTCACGCACCGACCCAGCCCAGGGGCGCCGCGGGCCGGACAGGCCAGCGGCGACCATGCCACCGACGGTGGCGCCTATGCCCAGGTGCGGTGGTTCACAGGGCAACATCTGCCCGGCGGAGTCCAGCGCGGCCTCAATCTCTACGAGCGGTGTGCCGGCCCGGGCGGTCAGCACCAGCTCGGTCGGATCGTAGCTGACGATGCCGCGATGGCTACGGGTGTCAAGTACCTCGCCGCTCACTGGGCAGCCGAGCATGGCTTTGCTGTTGCTGCCCTGAATTCGCAGTGGGGTATGTTTATAGAGGGCGTAGTTAACCTGTTCCAGCAGCGCTACGCTGGCGTCGTGATCGTGTCGCATCAGAAACGCTCCAGTTCAGGGAAAGGCAGCTTGCCGTGATGTATGTGCATCGAGCCGAACTCGGCGCAGCGGTGTAAGGTCGGGATGTTCTTGCCCGGGTTGAGCAGGCCTTTCGGATCGAAGGCCGCCTTCACTGCGTGGAACAGGGTCAGCTCGTCGCTGTTGAACTGGGCGCACATCTGGTTGATCTTCTCGCGCCCGACCCCGTGCTCGCCGGTGATGCTGCCGCCGACTTCGACGCAAAGCTCAAGGATCTTGCCTCCAATGGCTTCAGCTCGTTCCAGTTCACCTGGGACATTTGCATCGAAGAGGATCAGCGGATGCATGTTGCCGTCGCCGGCATGAAACACGTTAGCCACGCGCAGCCCGTACTCTTCGGACAGTTTGGCGATGCCATTGAGTACCCGAGGAAGCTCGCGACGTGGGATCGTGCCATCCATGCAGTAGTAATCCGGGGAAATACGGCCAACCGCGCCAAATGCATTCTTGCGCCCAGCCCAGAACTTGATGCGCTCAGCCTCATCGCGGGCCAGGCGAACTTCGGTTGCACCGGCGCTCTTGAGCACCGCCTCGACCCGTTCACAGTCGTCCTGCACATCGGCCTCAACACCGTCCAGTTCGCACAGCAGGATGGCCGCGGCATCCAACGGGTACCCCGCACCGATGAAGTCTTCGGCGGCGCGAATCGACAGGTTGTCCATCATCTCCAGACCGCCAGGGATGATGCCGGCGGCGATGATGTCGCCCACTGCTCGGCCGGCCTTGTCCACCGAGTCAAAGCTAGCCAACAGCACGCGCGCCACTTGCGGTTTGGGAAGCAGTTTGACGGTGACTTCAGTAACGATCCCCAACATGCCTTCCGAACCTGTGAACAGCGCTAACAGGTCGAAGCCGGGAGCGTCCAAAGCATCGCTGCCAAGGGTCAGGTGTTCGCCTTCGATAGTGAGAATGTCCACCTTCAGCAGGTTGTGCACTGTCAGGCCGTACTTCAGGCAGTGCACGCCTCCGGCGTTTTCCGCAACGTTGCCGCCAATGGAGCAAGCAATCTGTGAGGACGGGTCCGGCGCGTAGTACAGGTTGTATGGCGACGCCGCCTGGGAAATCGCCAGGTTGCGCACGCCTGGTTGGAGCCGTGCGAAGCGGCCTTGCGGGTTCACTTCGATGATCCTGTTAAAGCGCGCCATCACCAGGAGAATGCCTTGTTCCAGCGGAAGGGCTCCGCCCGACAGACCGGTGCCAGCGCCTCGGGCAACAATTGGCACTTGGCGGGCGTGGCAAAGCTTGAGCAGTTCTTGCACCTGCTCGATGCGCGTGGGAAGGACCACCAGCATTGGCACCGTACGGTAGGCAGACAGACCGTCACACTCATAAGGTTTCAGGTCTTCCTGGCTGTGCAGGATCTCCAGATCAGGCAAGGCTTCGCGCAGTTCGGAAAGCAAAGCAGCCTTGTCGACGCTGGGCAGGGCACCATCGACACGCTCGTCATAAGATATGTTCATAAGGCTCACACAGAGTTGTTCTTGTTGTTCTCGGAACCAGCGCTCGGGTGTGCCTGAAGACTAATGCGTATGCAGAGTCAGGCTCACTAGACCGAGTACAACCAGAGTGCTCATGGGTGAGGTCTCGCGTCGATGGGTAATCGAACTGGTCCTACCAATTTTTCTGGTCTTTTGCTTATTTACGTAGAATAAACGGGGCTCCCTAAATATAATTCGACCAGAAAATTTCAAGCTATCACCAACTGGTCCTACCAGTTCTGGGAGTGCTCTGATGGTGCGTTCCGACTCAAGTAAGCATGGCAAGCCGCAGATTGCCGATCAGGTGGCAGAACGCATCGAAAGGCTGATCGTCGATGGCGTCCTCAAAGTCGGCCAAGCGCTGCCCTCCGAGCGGCGTTTAGTGGAGAAACTGGGCTGCTCTCGCTCGGCGCTGCGTGAAGGATTGCGAGTGCTGCGCGGGCGCGGCATTGTCGATACCGAACAGGGGCGCGGCTCGTTCGTCGCGGACTTGAGCCGGGCAGATAACGCGACGCCATTGATGCACCTGTTCAGTTCGCAGCCGCGCACACTTTTCGATCTGTTGGAGGTGCGAGCGTTACTCGAAGGGGAGTCAGCACGCCTGGCGGCATTGCGAGCTACCGATGTCGACCGAGTGCTCATCAAACGGCGATATGACGAGATGGTCGCCGCTCACGAGAACCTGCAAGCACATGATCCGCGAGAGCATGCACGGCGCGACCACGCATTCCACCGAGCAATTAGCGAGGCCTCGCACAATCCCGTCCTGGTGCATACCCTTCAGTTGCTCAGCGATCTAATGCTCAGTAGCGTGTTCGCTTCGGTAAACAATCTTTACTGCCGGCCTGCGCAGAAACGGCAGATCGACCGTCAGCACACGCGGCTCCACCAGGCAGTGATCGAGCAATTGCCGGAGCAGGCCCAGCGAGCCGCTCGCGAGCACATCCACAGCGTGCGAGACAACCTTCACGAGATCGAGCAAGAAGAACAGCGCCTGGTTCGCGCTACCATGCGACTGGAGGGGTGGAAATAATCGGCATGGGGGACGACCATGGATAGGCCGTGCCCCTGCCACACCACCCGGTATGCGGGCAGTGGGTAACGCTTTACTCCTCGCGAATCGAGAAGTTGGCCATGTGCTCCAGGCCCTTGATCAGGGCGGAGTGGTCCCAATTGCTGCCGCCGAGGGCCGCGCAGGTGCTGAACACTTGCTGGGCATTGGCGGTGTTCGGCAGGTTCAGGCCCAGTTCGCGGGCACCGGACAGTGCCAGGTTGAGGTCCTTCTGGTGCAGGCTGATGCGGAAGCCCGGATCGAAGGTGCCCTTGATCATACGCTCGCCGTGGACTTCCAGGATTTTGGAGCCGGCGAAGCCGCCCATCAGCGCCTCACGTACCTTGGCCGGATCGGCACCATTCTTCGAGGCGAACAGCAGGGCCTCGGCAACGGCCTGGATGTTCAGGGCGACGATAATCTGGTTGGCCACCTTGGCGGTCTGGCCGTCGCCGTTACCACCGACGCGGGTGATGTTCTTGCCCATGGTCTGAAACAGCGGCAGGGCGCGTTCGAAGGCGTTCGGGCAACCACCGACCATTATGCTCAGGGTTGCGGCCTTGGCACCCACTTCACCACCGGATACCGGGGCGTCGAGGTAGGCAGCGCCGGTGGCCTTGATCTTCTCGGCGAAGGCCTTGGTGGCGCTGGGGGAGATGGAACTCATGTCGATCACCACCTTGCCAGCACCAACACCTTCGATCACGCCGTCCTTGCGGAACAGCACGTCATCGACCTGCGGGGTGTCCGGGACCATGACGATGATGAACTCGGCTTCCTGGGCCACATCCCTTGGGCTGTCCAGAGCGATGGCACCGGCTTCCAACAAGTCTGCCGGGGCAGGGCCGTGGTGTTGGGAGAGGAACAGGGTGTGGCCGGCTTTCTGCAGGTTCTGAGCCATGGGCTTGCCCATGATGCCGGTGCCAATGAATCCGATTTTGGCCATAGGTAAAATCTCCGTTAGATCACGTTATGGGTTGTCAGCCAGCCAAGGCCAGCAACGGTGGTGGTAGCCGGCTTGTATTCACAGCCGATCCAGCCCTGGTAGCCGATGCGATCCAGGTGCTCGAAGAGGAAGCTGTAGTTGATCTCGCCGGTGCCCGGCTCGTTGCGGCCCGGGTTGTCGGCGAGCTGCACATGGTTGATCGCAGCGAGGTTGGACTCGACGGTGCGCGCCAGGTCACCTTCCATAATCTGCATGTGATAGATGTCGTACTGCAGGAAAAGATTGGCACTACCGACCTTTTTCCTGATGTTGAGTCCCTGCTGTGTGCTGTTCAAATAGAAGTCTGGAATATCCAGCGTGTTAATGGCTTCCATCACAAGTTTGATGCCCGCGGTTTCCAGCTTGTCAGCGGCATATTTGAGGTTGGCCACGAAGGTGCTTTCGATTGTATTGGCATCCACACCTTGAGGGCGGATACCGGCCAGGCAGTTGAGTTGCTTGTTGCCCAGTACTTGCGCGTAAACGATGGCCAAATCGACGCCAGCCCGGAACTCTTCAACGCGGTCGGGATGGCAGGCGATGCCGCGTTCCCCCTTGGCCCAATCCCCCGAGGGCAAATTGAAAAGCACTTGGATAAGTCCGTTGCTCTCGAGTCTCTCCTTGATTTCGGTGGAGCTGAAATCATAAGGGAACAAGTACTCAACACCGTTGAAGCCGGCTTCAGCGGCGGCGGCGAAACGATCCAGAAAATCCACTTCCGTGAACAACATGGATAAGTTGGCTGCGAATCGGGGCATGGAATGCTCCTGTGTCGTTGTCTGGAAAAAGTCAGGGAGGGGAAAGGGTTAATTCAATGGCAAAATGGAAGTCGGTGCATCGGCACTGCTCAGCGCCAGATCCTCGAACTCGTTGATGGCGTTGATCTCGGTACCCATGGCGATGTTGGTCACGCGTTCAAGAATGATTTCCACAACCACGGGCACGCGATGCTGGTGCATCAGTTCTTTGGCGTGAGCAAATGCGGCCTGCAAGTCATTTGGATCGCGCACACGAATCGCCTTGCATCCTAGTCCCTCGACGACTGCCACATGATCGACGCCATAGCCGTTCAGCTCTGGAGCGTTGATGTTGTCGAACGAAAGCTGCACACAGAAATCGATGTCAAAGTTGCGCTGTGCCTGGCGGATCAATCCCAGGTAGGAGTTGTTCACCAGGACATGAATATAGGGCAGGTTGAACTGAGCGCCGACGGCCAATTCCTCGATCATGAACTGGAAATCATAGTCGCCAGACAGTGCTACGACTTGGCGGCCTGGATCGGCTTTGACCACACCCAATGCAGCAGGAATAGTCCAGCCCAGCGGGCCCGCCTGGCCACAGTTGATCCAGTGCCGCGGCTTGTAGACGTGCAGGAACTGCGCGCCAGCAATCTGCGACAAGCCAATGGTGCTGACATAGCAGGTGTCTTTGCCGAAGAATTCATTCATTTCTTCGTAAACGCGCTGGGGCTTGATCGGCACATTATCAAAATGAGTCTTGCGTTGAAGAGTGCGCTTGCGGTCACGGCAAGCATTTACCCACGTGCTGCGATCTTTCAGTTTGCCAGCGGCTTTCCATTCACGAGCCACCGTCAAGAACATGTCCAAAGCGGCACCGGCATCTGAAACGATACCCAGGTCTGGGGTGAACACGCGACCTATCTGAGTGGGTTCGATGTCGACGTGAATGAAGCGTCGACCTTCGGTATACACATCGACAGAGCCAGTGTGGCGGTTGGCCCAGCGATTACCAATGCCGAATACCAGGTCAGACTCGAGTAAGGTGGCGTTGCCGTAGCGATGCGAGGTCTGCAAGCCGACCATGCCAACCATCAGCTTATGGTCGTCCGGAATTGTTCCCCAGCCCATCAGGGTTGGAACCACAGGTACACCGGTAAACTCCGCGAACTCGACAAGCTTGGCGCTGGCATCAGCATTGATTACGCCACCACCAGAAACGATCAGCGGGCGCTCAGCATCGTTGAGCATTGCCAGTGCCTTTTCGGCCTGACGTCGAGTAGCGGAAGGGCGGGCCAATGGCAGTGGTTCATAGGCATCAATATCAAACTCGATCTCTGCCATCTGTACGTCGAATGGTAAATCAATCAGTACAGGGCCTGGGCGACCGGAACGCATCTCATAGAAGGCTTTCTGGAAAGCATAAGGAACCTGGCCGGGCTCCATCACAGTGGTTGCCCACTTGGTGACAGGTTTGACGATACTGGTGATATCGACTGCCTGGAAGTCTTCCTTGTGCATCCGGGCACGGGGCGCTTGACCAGTGATGCAGAGGATGGGAATGGAGTCGGCGGACGCTGAGTACAAACCGGTGACCATGTCGGTACCTGCGGGGCCAGAGGTGCCGATGCAAACGCCGATATTGCCCGCGTTGGTGCGCGTGTAACCTTCAGCCATGTGGGAGGCACCTTCCACATGACGTGCCAGAATGTGGTCAACACCGCCGATTTTTTTCAGTGCAGCGTACAGCGGGTTGATGGCTGCACCGGGAATGCCAAAAGCGGTGTCGACACCTTCGCGACGCATTACCAATACAGCAGCCTCAATTGCTCGCATTTTGGCCATTGTTGCCTCCTTCAAGCTGGTCGGTATTTTTACTAGCGGATCTCAGCATGAAGGAGGTTATTATTGAGTTGAACAGTCATAAATCGATTTCTGCCGATACATGAGGTATCGATGAGTCGTTATACCGAGCTACACAGTTTTGTTCAGGTCGCCCATAAGGGCAGCTTCGCCGCTGCGGCATTGAATGAGGGTGTGACGCCAGCCATCCTTGGTCGACGACTTGATGCGCTAGAAAAACGCTTGGGCGTCAAGTTGATGCATCGCTCTACGCGAGGCTTGAAGCTGACTGAGGCGGGAGAGCAGTTTCTGGAAGGGGCCAAGCATTTGATGCGCGAATTCGACGAGATCGAGTCAGGCATCAGCAACAGAAGCACCACCGTCAGCGGCCATTTGGTGGTGTCCGCTCCGGCTGCTTTTGGACGACAGCATATTGCCCCTCATGTCTATGCCTTCCAGCAGCGTTTTCCGGATCTCAAGTTATCTTTCAACTTTACGGACAGCGTGATTGACCTGGTCAGCGAGGGGTACGATATGAGCATCCGTATCGGAGAAGTCACTGACCCCAACTACGTGGCGATCAAGCTGTTCCCCAATTGGAGGGTGGTTTGCGGGACGCCAGACTATTTCGCCAAGCATGGTGCACCGCAAACGCTGGAGGAGTTGGCACAGCACAATTGCTTGGCGTTCAACCTGCAGGGTGGCCAGCAACGGGGCTGGACGTTCTTGCGCGATGGTCGACTGGTAGCGATGAAAGTCAGTGGTAACGTTGCTTGCAATGACGGTGAATTGCTTTTCGCCTGGATACGTCAGGGGCTCGGTATTGGTTGGCGCTCAACGTGGGAGATTCAGGGAGAGCTCAAGCGGGGTGAACTGGTAACGGTTCTGGATGAGTTTGCTTTGCCAAATTACGACATTCAGGCGGTGTACCCCCAGCAACGCTATTTACCAGCCAAAGTGCGTTTCTTTATCGAATATCTTAAAACTTTATATAATTCAGCCGATTACTGGGAGGCGCCGCACCCGCTTTGAGTGTTCTGCGTCTGATCCGACCACATTCCCCGTTGCTGGGTAAGTGGACATGGAACTAGAGCGACAAGGCCGTTGCTTCGTCAGGAACCAACACCACCCTCAATGCACTGCGCGCATCATCGAGCTGCACCAACGTCGCATGTTGCGCACCCAACGCATCGCGGTTTTCGATAGCCGTCAGAATCGCCTTATGCCGCGGCAACGCCAGCTCATGCAGATTCGGTCGCTGGTTGGAGTGCTTCAACGCTTCGGTAATCGCCACCGACAGCATGTTGCACAGGTTGGCCAGCAAGTCGTTATGGGTGGCGTGGGCAATCCGGCTGTGAAAATCCAGGTCCGGTTGCAGCAACGCTTCTGGCGTCGGAGCGGCCTCCATGCGTTGGTAGGCTTCACCGATGGAGGCGATGTCATCGTCGGTGGCGAACTGCGCGGCCAGCGCAGCAGCAGCCGGTTCGATGATGCTGCGCACGCTGGTCAGCAGACTGAAAAACTCATTTTGCGGGCTGCTTTGCATCAACCAGTGCAGCACGTCCGGGTCGAGCATGTGCCATTCCCGGCGTGGTTTGACCACCGTGCCAACCCGCGGGCGGGAATACACCAGGCCCTTGGCGACTAATACCTTGGTAGCTTCGCGCAGCACCGGCCGGCTGACCGCGTACTCCTCGCACAACAGGGCTTCGGCGGGCAGTTTATCGTCCGGTTTGAAGCGCCCGGAAACGATCTGCATGCCCAGTTCCTGGACGATGCGCGAGTGCATGCTTTTGCGGTCGGAGGGTTTGCGGTAATCCATGGGGAACGGCGCGATCCTGTGCGATGGAGATGCCGCGCATGATAACAGGCGCGATGCAAACTTGAGGCCGGCACAAATCAAATGTAGGAGCGAGCTTGCTCGCGATGGAGTGTCAGTCGACACCTATGTTGCTGACACACCTTCGCGAGCAAGCTCGCTCCTACAAGGGGACGGTGGTGTTAATGAGAGTGGCGGGGGACTTCGGCCCCGCGGCACCCGACCAGGAAGTCAAAGTCGCAACCCTGGTCCGCCTGCAGCACATGGTCGATGTAGAGCTGACGATAACCGCCCACGATCAGGTTTTGCGGCGGTTGCAGATCAGCCATGCGCGCCGCCAGTTCCGCATCCGGAATGTCCAGATGCAGACGCCCATTGGCGCAGTCGAGCTCGATCCAGTCACCTTCCTTCACCGTCGCCAAAGGCCCACCGGCTGCGGCTTCGGGGGCCACATGCAACACCACCGTGCCGTACGCCGTGCCGCTCATGCGCGCATCGGAAATACGCACCATGTCGGTCACGCCCTGGGCCAGCAGTTTGGCCGGCAAGCCCATGTTGCCGACTTCGGCCATGCCCGGGTAACCCTTCGGCCCGCAGTTCTTCATTACCAGAATCGAGTTGGCATCCACGTCCAGTTCCGGATCGTTAATCCGTGCCTTGTACATGTCGAAGTTCTCGAACACCACGGCACGCCCGCGGTGTTGCATCAGCTCGGCACTGGCCGCGGATGGTTTGAGCACTGCACCCAATGGCGCCAGGTTGCCGCGCAACACGCAGATGCCGCCGTCGGCGCGGATCGGGTTGTCGAGGGTGCGGATCACTTCGTCCTGGCCGTAGATCGGTGCGTCCTTGGTGTTCTCGCCGAGGGTCTTGCCGTTGACGGTCAAGGCGTTCGGATGCGGAATCAGATTAGCCTCACCGAGGCGGCGTAAAACCGCAGGTAGGCCACCGGCGTAGTAAAACTCTTCCATCAGGAAGCGCCCGGAGGGTTGCAGGTCGACGATGGTCGGCATGCCGCGACCGATGCGGGTCCAGTCATCCAGTTCCAGATCCACGCCAATGCGGCCGGCGATGGCTTTCAAGTGAATCACGGCGTTGGTCGAGCCGCCGATGGCCGCGTTCACACGGATGGCGTTTTCGAAGGCCTCTTTGGTCAGGATCTTCGACAGCTTCAAGTCTTCGCGCACCATTTCCACCGCGCGCATGCCGGACATGTGCGCCAGTACATAACGCCGCGCATCCACCGCTGGAATCGCTGCGTTGTGGGGCAGGGAAGTGCCAAGGGCTTCAGCCATGCAGGCCATGGTCGACGCGGTGCCCATGGTGTTGCAGGTGCCGGCGGAGCGGGACATGCCGCCCTCGGCCGCGAGGAAGTCGTCGAGGGTAATGGTGCCGGCCTTGACCTGCTCGCTGAGCTGCCAGACCACGGTGCCCGAGCCGATGTCCTGGCCCTTGTGCTTGCCGTTGAGCATCGGCCCGCCGGTGACGACGATCGCCGGTACGTCACAACTGGCCGCGCCCATCAGCAATGCGGGGGTGGTTTTATCGCAGCCGGTCAGCAGCACCACGCCATCAATCGGGTTACCGCGAATCGCTTCTTCGACGTCCATGCTCGTCAGGTTGCGGGTGAACATGGCGGTCGGACGCAGGTTCGATTCGCCGTTGGAGAACACCGGGAATTCCACCGGCCAGCCACCTGCCTCGATCACCCCACGTTTGACGTGCTCCGCAATCTGGCGGAAATGCGCGTTGCACGGGGTCAATTCCGACCAGGTGTTGCAGATGCCGATGATCGGTTTGCCATGGAACTGGTGGTCGGCGATACCCTGATTCTTCATCCAGCTGCGGTACATGAAACCGTTCTTGTCGGCGGTGCCAAACCATTGAGCGGAGCGCAGGGTGGGTTTCTTATCAGACATAATAGCTCTCTTATTGTATGACTATATTGTTCATAATGAGGCGTAACATAAACGCAAATTTGCCTGTTTGGAAGTATTGTTGATCAATTAGTATTACTATATAGTCGTTTTCGACGGAGGGATGGCCCTGGCGGTTTGTGCGAGAGGCGTCCCCCGAGGTTCTATAAAAACAATCGGAGACCGATCTCATGAGCCAGGAATTGCGGCTTATTCGTCGCATCACGCTGAAACTGATTCCTTTCCTGATCCTGCTGTACCTGATCGCCTATGTGGATCGCTCCGCCGTCGGCTTCGCCAAGCTGCACATGGGCGCCGATATCGGCATCGGCGATGCGGCCTACGGTTTGGGTGCAGGGCTGTTTTTCATTGGCTACTTCCTGTTGGAAATCCCCAGCAACCTGATGCTCGATCGCTTTGGCGCGCGACGCTGGTTTGCGCGGATCATGATCACCTGGGGCGCCATCACCATCGGCATGGCCTTCGTCCAGGGGCCGCACAGCTTCTATGTGATGCGCTTTCTGCTCGGTGCGGCGGAAGCCGGGTTCTTTCCGGGCGTTCTGTACTACATCACCCAATGGTTTCCGATTCGCAATCGCGGGAAGATCCTCGGGCTGTTCATCCTTTCCCAACCCATCGCGATGATGATCACCGGCCCGGTGTCCGGCGGTTTGCTCGGCATGGACGGCACCCTAGGTCTGCACGGTTGGCAGTGGCTGTTCATTGTCATCGGCACCCCGGCGATCCTGCTGACCTGGCCGGTGCTGCGTTGGCTGCCTGATGGTCCGCAACAAGTGAAATGGATGGACCAGGCCGAGAAAGACTGGCTGACCGGTGAGCTGAAAAAGGATCTGGAGGCGTACGGCCAGACTCGCCACGGCAATCCGCTGCATGCCCTGAAGGACAGGCGCGTGTTGCTGCTGGCGCTGTTCTATTTGCCGGTGACCCTGAGCATTTATGGCCTGGGCCTGTGGTTGCCGACCCTGATCAAGCAATTCGGTGGCACCGATCTGGTGACCGGGTTCGTGTCGGCGGTGCCGTACATCTTCGGCATCATTGGTTTGCTGATCATTCCGCGCAGCTCCGATCGCTTGAATGACCGCTACGGTCACTTGGCTGTTCTTTACGTATTGGGCGCCATCGGCCTGTTCCTCAGTGCCTGGCTGAGCGTGCCAGTGCTGCAATTGGCGGCGCTGTGCCTGGTGGCGTTCTCGTTGTTTTCCTGCACCGCGGTGTTCTGGACGTTGCCGGGTCGGTTCTTTGCCGGTGCCAGCGCGGCGGCCGGGATCGCCTTGATCAACTCGGTGGGCAACCTCGGTGGCTACATCGGCCCGTTCGTGATCGGCGCGCTCAAGGAGTACACCGGCAGCCTGGGCTCAGGGCTGTACTTCTTGTCTGGCGTGATGCTGTTCGGGCTGGTGCTGACCGGCGTGGTCTATCGCCTGTTGGAGCGCAAGCATGTGTTGCCGGCGGATCAATTTGCCGCCAGTGCGCGTGGCGCGACCCGTACTTGAGCCATCACACCAATCCCTTTAGGGAGCGAGCTTGCTCGCGATGGCGGAGTGTCTGCCCGCATCAATGTTGAATGTTAGGCCGCTATCGCGAGCAAGCTCGCTCCCACAGGGGGCCCGCATTGGATTTGAGATTTGTTACAGGAGAAAATCATGCGTTTAGTGCAGTTTGAATTGAGTAACGGCGAGCGCCGCGTCGGCGTGGTCGAAGACGGTCTGGTGCGAGAAGTCCAGGACGCGCGCACCGTGCGTGACCTTGCACTGGCGGCGATCGAGGCGGGCGTCAACCTTGAGCAACAGGTGCAAACCCTGGGCCTGGGCATCAGTCACGACTATGCCGAGCTGCTGGCCAAGCTGCGAATTCTGCCGCCGCTGGATCACCCGGACCCGGCGCACATGTTGGTCAGCGGCACCGGACTGACCCATCTGGGCAGCGCCTCGGCTCGGGACAAAATGCACCAGCAGGCCGGCGACGAAGCCGCGATGACTGACTCCATGCGCATCTTCAAGTGGGGCGTGGAGGGTGGGCAACCGGCAGCGGGGCAGGCTGGCGCGCAACCGGAGTGGTTCTACAAGGGCGACGGCAGCATCGTCGTGCGCCCGGGCCAACCGTTCCCGCTGCCGCCGTTCGCCGAAGATGCCGGTGAAGAGCCCGAGATCAGCGGTCTCTATGTCATCGGTCAGGACGGTAAACCGTATCGCCTCGGTTTCGCGGTGGGCAACGAGTTTTCCGACCACGTGATGGAACGCAAGAATTACCTGTACCTGGCGCATTCGAAGTTGCGCAGTTGCAGCTATGGCCCGGAACTTCGGGTCGGCGAATTGCCGCAACACCTGGCCGGCAGCAGTCGCATTCTGCGCGATGGTGAAGTGCTGTGGCAGAACGAGTTTCTGAGTGGCGAAGCGAACATGTGCCACAGTCTCGCGAACCTCGAGTATCACCATTTCAAGTACAGCCAGTTCCTGCGTCCGGGTGACGTGCACATTCATTTCTTCGGCACCGCGACCCTGTCCTTCGCGGACGGCATACGCACACAACCGGGTGACGTGTTCGAAATCAGCCAGGCCGAATTTGGCGCGCCGTTGATCAACGGCATTGCAACCGTCGAAGCGGCCTTCGAGCCCGGCACCGTCGGCACCCTTTAAGGAGACACCCATGACGCAGATTCTTGGGCACAACTACATCGGCGGTCAGCGCGCCGCTGCCGGCACCATCATCGTCAAAAGCGTTGATGCCAGCACGGGCGAACACCTGCCTTACAGTTTTCACCAGGCCACTTTTGAAGAGGTCGACCGTGCCGCCCTGGCGGCCGCTGGCGCCTATCCGGTCTACCGCAGCCTGAGTGCCGCCAAACGTGCCGAATTCCTCGACGCCATCGCCGATGAACTGGACGCTCTGGGCGATGACTTTGTCGCGCTGGTCTGCCGCGAAACTGCGTTACCCGCCGCACGGATTCAAGGCGAGCGCGGCCGCACCAGCGGCCAGATGCGTTTGTTCGCCAAGGTGCTGCGTCGCGGTGACTTCTATGGGGCGCGCATCGATCAGGCCTTGCCCGAGCGCAAACCGCTGCCGCGTCCGGATCTGCGCCAGTACCGCATCGGTCTCGGGCCGGTCGCCGTATTTGGCGCGAGTAACTTTCCCCTGGCATTTTCCACCGCTGGCGGCGACACCGCTTCGGCGCTGGCTGCCGGGTGCCCGGTGGTGTTCAAGGCCCACAGCGGCCACATGGCCACCGCCGAACTGGTCGCGGATGCAATCCTCCGTGCCGCCGAAAAAACCGGCATGCCGGCCGGTGTGTTCAACATGATCTACGGCGGCGGAGTGGGTGGCGCGCTGGTCAAGCACCCGGCGATTCAGGCGGTCGGCTTTACCGGATCGCTCAAGGGGGGCCGCGCGTTGTGCGACATGGCAGCAACACGTCCACAGCCAATCCCGGTGTTCGCCGAGATGTCGAGCATCAACCCGGTGATCGTGTTGCCGCAGGCGCTGCAAACCCGCGCTGAAAGCGTCGCCCGTGACCTGACGGCGTCGGTGGTTCAGGGCTGCGGTCAGTTCTGCACCAATCCGGGTCTGGTGATCGGCCTTCGTTCGCCGCAGTTCAGTGCATTCGTGCAGCAGGTGGCCGGGCTGATGGGGGATCAACCGGCGCAAACCATGCTCAATGCCGGGACTCTGGGCAGTTATGGCAACGGCTTGCAGAAGCTCCTCGCGCATCCTGGCATCGAGCATTTGGCGGGTAACCCGCAGGCGGGGAATCAAGCCCAGCCGCAACTGTTCAAGGCCGATGTCAGCCTGCTGATCGATGGCGATGAAGTGCTGCAAGAGGAAGTGTTTGGCCCGACCACGGTGGTCGTCGAGGTGGCGGATCAGGCGCAACTCAGTGCGGCATTGAACGGCCTGCACGGGCAGTTGACGGCGACGATCATTGGCGAGCCGGCGGACTTCGCACAGTTCGGCGAGCTGACCGTGTTGCTGGAGCAGAAGGTCGGGCGGATCCTGCTCAATGGATATCCGACCGGTGTGGAAGTCTGCGATTCGATGGTCCACGGCGGGCCGTATCCAGCGACGTCGGATGCGCGCGGCACCTCGGTGGGCACCCTGGCCATCGACCGCTTCCTGCGCCCGGTGTGCTTCCAGAATTTCCCTGACAGCCTGTTGCCGGATGCGTTGAAAAATGGCAATCCGCTGAGTATTCAGCGCCTGGTGGATGGCCAGCCGTCCCGCGAAGTCCTGTAACTGATCATTCCCATGCTTTGCGTCATTGGCGTCTCGTAACAACTAAAGGGGGAACTTGCTCCCCTCGTTCCCCCTTGCTCTGCCTGCCTCCAACCAACACATACAGGTCGTTGCCCGCAGCAAGAGACCAACCGCTCATAAAGGCAAAACGATGATCGAGTTGAACCAAGTCACCGCCTATCAACAACAGACCCAAGTGTTTGATCGGATCTCACTGAAAATCGGTTACAACGAACGCGTCGCCATCCTCGGCCCTAATGGGGCAGGCAAAAGCACACTGTTGAAACTGATGACCCGGGAGATCCACCCCGTCGACACGCCAGACAGCTATCTCAAGCTGTTTGGCGATGAAAGGGTCAACCTTTGGAACCTGCGCAGCAAGATCGGCTTTGTCTCGCAGGACCTACAGGAAGATTACACCCCTTATACCTCGGCGCTGAATGTCGTCATCTCAGGTTTTTTTGGCGCTATAGGTGCACATGATCATATAAAACCCTCTGATGATCAGGTCGCACTGGCACGAGATCTCATGGCAAAACTGGGCATGTCTGTCGATGAACAACACATGTTTCAGCGCCTGTCCACGGGGCAAAAACGCCGCCTGTTACTGGCGCGCGCGCTGGTTCACGATCCGCAGGCATTGATCCTCGATGAGCCCACCAGTGGCCTCGATATGGGGGCGAGTCTGGGCTTGCTGAAGCTGATGCGCAGCTTTTGTGGCGAAGGTCGGGCGATGATTATTACCACTCACCACATTAACGAAATAATTCCCGAGATTGATCGAGTGGTGTTGATGAGCGAAGGGCAAGTGGTAGCCGATGGTCCCAAGAGCGAGATTCTGACCAGCGATAACCTTTCGGATCTGTACCAGACCGACCTGGAAGTGTCCGAGCAGTATGGTTGGTATGGCTGCTGGCACAGTTGAGGTGGGCCTCGTTTCAACGGCTGCTTCTTGGAATTCGACATCAAATGTGTATATTGAATACAAAATCCAATAAGTGCAGGAGAGCGAAATGAATAACCCCATCAATCGCACGCTACAAGTCCCTTTCCAAGGCCCTACTTTGTTGGGAACCCCGCTTCTTAACAAAGGTACGGCGTTTGATCTGCAAGAGCGTGAAGCCTTGCATTTACAAGGGTTGCTTCCGCAGCAGGTCGAAACGATCGATCAGCAGGCCGAGCGCGCTTATCTGCAGTTCCAGGCTTGCACGACGGATCTGGACAAACACGTCCTGTTGCGCTCGATACAGGACTCCAATGAAACCCTTTTCTATCGGGTGGTCGATGACCATCTCGATGAAATGTTGCCGATTATCTACACGCCCACCGTTGGTAAGGCCTGTCAGGAATTCTCCCGTATCTACCGCAGCCATCGTGGGTTGTTCATCAGCATTGCCGACCGCGAGCGCATCGACGAAATCCTCAACAATGTCACCAAGGACCATGTAAAGGTCATTGTCGTCAGTGATTGCGAGCGCATCCTGGGGCTTGGCGACCAAGGTGTCGGCGGCATGGGCATTCCCATCGGCAAGCTGTCACTGTATACCGCTTGCGGTGGCATCAGTCCGGCTTACACGCTACCGGTGGTGCTCGACGTGGGGACTAACAATCCGAAGCTGCTGGCGGACCCCTTGTACTTCGGCCTACGGGAAGAGCGCATCCGTGGGGCTGAATATGATCAGTTCCTGCAGGCTTTTGTGGAGGGCATACAGCGCCGTTGGCCCGACGCGATTCTGCAGTTCGAAGACTTTGCCCTGACCAATGCCATGCCATTGCTGGCGCGCTATCGCGATCAGCTGTGCTGCTTCAACGACGACATTCAGGGCACCGCCGCCGTGACCGTCGGCACGTTGCTGGCGGCCTGCAAGGTCAAGGACCAGCGCCTATCCGAACAGACGGTCGCCTTTGTCGGCGCAGGTTCCGCTGGGTGCGGCATCGCCGAGCAGATCATTGCCGCCATGCAGTTGGAAGGACTGAGCGAGCCCCAGGCACGCAGCAGGGTGTACCTGCTTAACAGTAAAGGTTTGCTGACCGATCGCCAGCCTGACCTCTACGATTTCCAGCAGCGCCTGGCTCATCCCGGTGAGTCGCTGGCGCACTGGGATTTCAGCGGTGACTGGCCGTCGCTGCAGGAGGTGGTGAATAACGCCAAACCCACTGTGTTGATCGGCGTATCCGGTAAGGCCGGTCTGTTCACTCAGCAGATCATCGAGACGATGCATGCCCATTGCCCGCAACCGATCATCATGCCGTTGTCCAACCCGACCTCGCAGATCGAAGCGCATCCCAAGGACATCCTGCAATGGACCGAGGGGCAGGCTTTGGTGGCCACGGGCAGTCCGTTTTTGCCGATCGAGCTGTTGGGCAAAACTTTTCCCATTGCCCAGTGCAATAACTCCTACATCTTCCCTGGCATTGGCTTGGGGGCGATCGCCAGCAAGGCGACGCGCATCACTGACGGTATGCTGATGGCTTCTGCCCAGGCGCTGGCCGAGAGCGCGGGTGCGGGGCAGATGTTGCCTGCGTTGCGCGATGTTCAGGCCGTGAGCAAGCGCATCGCCTTCGCCGTTGGCATGGCAGCCCAGCGCGACAGCGTTGCCCCGCCCATGTCCGAGGAGGTATTGCAGGCAGCCATTGAGCAGCATTTCTGGCAGCCGGTTTATCGACAATACGTGCGACGCCCCGAATAAACGTTGAGTCAAAAAAATCCCGCCAATCTGGCGGGATTTTTTATCTCTAGGAAAACTCATGTCTTTGAATTGCGGATGGAAAAGCCGACGGTCTGTGCTTTCCTCAAGGAGGTCTGCAGCCGACCGGGGCGCCGCTAGACCAACGCCAGTGATACTGGAGGCAAACCTCCAATCTGCCCGTCCACCTGCCCAGGGCCTTCGGCGAAGAACATACCGGTGTAGGAACCCGTCGTGATGACAAAATCCTGGGGCAGGGTCAATCCCTGGCGGGTGTGATGGTTGACCAGCCACGGCAGCAGACGTCGCGGATCGCCCGCCGGGTTGGCGACCGCCGCTGGCACGATGCTGTTGCCGCCCAACGTCAGTTCGAGCTCAGGATGAACGAAATCGAAATCAGCTTCGTAAGGGACGAATTCGCCCACCACCAGGGCGCCATGGTTAAGCAGGTCTGCCAATTGGGTCAGGGGTTCGATCCGCGGCCAGGCCGCAAAGCGACTGGAAACGATTTCGATGGTTGCGGCCATTCCACCAACGCCGGCCATGACCTCATCTTCGCTGTACTCCTGATCACGAGGGCTGAATGCACGGTTGAATCGAAAGGCGATCTCCAGTTCCAGACCAACCGGTGCGTAAGCGACACGATCGAACTGGCTGGCAGATGGAAACAGGCAGTCCCGCGGCAGCGGTGAACCCTGGATCGGTCCGGTATGGGATTTTGAGCCAATCTTCCAGCCGCCGGCTTCGACTCCGCGCAGGCGTAAAATTTCCTGTTGAGTGAGGTAGGCGGCTGCCATATCGGCAGGGTACAAGTCGTTGTCGAGTTCGCCCAACGACCTGCGCTCACGTTGCGCTTCGACGATCAGTTGTGCCAGGTGCGAAGGGTTGGATGCTGTGTTCAATGTGTCGCTCCATTTTTCAAGACCCCACCCGCAGGCGGGAGTTAGCTGCAAGTTATTTACTGATGACGGGTGTGGCTTGCGCATCAGTTGTCGGCGGCAGGGGCGCTTTCAAATACTCAAACTTGTTCTGCGGCTTCATGCGGAAGGAAAGAATCACGCCAATCGCAAGCAGGACGATGCTGACCAGGAACGGCAGCTGCCAGTTGCCGAATTTGTCGATCAAGAATCCGGCCGCCACGGGACTGACGATAGCCGCCATGGCCGACCCCGTGTTCATCATGCCGCTGGCGGTACCGCAATGATCAGGCGCGATGTCCATCGGGATGGCCCACATCGGGCCGATTGTCATCTCGGAGAAGAAGAAGCCGATGGCGAGGCACGCCAGGGAAACGTGCATATCCTTGGTGAACATCAGCGGTACCAGGGATAGCAGCGTCAGCCCGAGGCAGACTGCGACCATCAGGCTGCGCGCCTTGTTCAGATCTTTGGTGCGAGCGTAGATACGGTCACTGACGATGCCGCCCAAGGTATCGCCAACGACACCGCCGAAGAACACCGTGGAGGCGAAGATTGCGGTGTTTTTCAGATCAAGGCCCATGTTCATGAAGTACATCGGCACCCAGCTCAGCAGCAACCACAGCGTCCATCCGTAGCAGAAATAGACAATGGTCACGGGCGCCATGCGCTTGAAAAGTCGTCCCCAGGCCAGAGGCTGCTTACTCTTCACCTTGGGTAGCGGCAAGACATCCAGTTCTTTTTGCGAGATGCGCGGATGGTCCTTCGGCAGTTCCGTGAAGACCAACGCCCAGAGCACCACCCATACCAAGCTGATGCCCGCGCAGACATAGAAAGATTCCCGCCACCCATAAGTCGCCATGATCGCGATCATGGCTGCAGGGGCTAGGGCATTGCCAAGACGCGCGAAGGCATGGGTGATGCCTTGCGCAAATCCGCGTTTCTCCTTGGGAACCCAGCGCGACATTGCCGCTGTTGCAGCAGGAAAGGTGGCACCTTCGCCGAGGCCCAGGAGCAGCCGCGCGATAATCATAGAAACGAAACCACCGGCGAGACCTGTTAACACAGTAGCGCCGGCCCAAATCAGCCCGCAGGCCACCAGCGTTCGTTTGGCGCCGAATCGGTCGCTGACCCAGCCGCCGATGATCTGAAATACGAGGTAGGGGTACGCAAAAGCAGAGAAGACGAGGCCAATCTCCGTCTTGGTCAAATTGAATTCCTTACCGAAACCGACCGCTGCCGTACTGACATTGACTCGGTCCAGGTAGGTAATGAAATACATGGCGCACAGCATGAATAGCACCACTGTGGTGGGGCGCAGACGTAAAAACTTCATGTGTTCTATCTCCAGTTTCTTATTGTTCACGCTGACAAACGCGATGACTCGGGATAGTTAGTCGGATCAGGGGAGCTGCGGCAGATGCCGCAGCTCCTTTCACATCATTCGCGCCGCAGCGGTACGGATTGCCCTCCCAGATAATCCATGGCCGCCAGTACGCCACTGGATTGGAGTTTCACCCCGGCCATTTGCAAACCCATTTCGCAGCCGGTCAGTGTGGCCATCAGCATCAGATCATTGCAGTCACCCAAGTGGCCGATGCGGAACATGCGGCCTTTCATCTTGCCCAGGCCCGTTCCCAGTGACATGTCGAAGCGCTCGTAGATGGTCTTGCGTACGACATCGGCGTCGATGCCATCGGGTGTCATCACGCCGGTCAACACGGGGCTGTACACGCTCGGATCGGCGCACTGGATTTTCAGGCCCCAGGCATTCACGGCTGTGCGGCAGGCATGGGCGAGGCGGTTGTGGCGGATAAACACATTGTCCAGCCCTTCGCCGAGGATCATGTCGAGGGCCTCGGACAATCCATACAGCAGGTTGGTGTTTGGGGTATACGGCCAATAGCCGGTCTTGTTCATTTCAACGATTTCGTCCCAGGCCCAGAAACTGCGCGGCAGGCCTGCTGTTTTGCTGGCCTCCAGGGCTTTTGGGGACAGGGCGTTGAAGCTGATGCCTGGAGGGAGCATGAGACCTTTTTGCGATCCGGACACGGTGACGTCTACACCCCATTCATCATGACGATAGTCGGCTGACGCGAGGCCGGAAATGGTATCCACTAACAGCAGTGCCGGGTGGCCGGCGGCGTCGATGGCCTTGCGCACTGAAGCGATATCCGAGGTCACACCGGTGCTGGTTTCGTTATGCACGACGCAAACTGCCTTGATGCGGTGACGGCTGTCGGCGCGCAGATGCTCTTCGATCATTTGCGCATCGACCCCGCCGCGCCAGCCCTCAATCCCGGGCCGGCCGATGAATTGCGGCTTGAGCCCCAGGCTCAGTGCCATTTTCTGCCAGAGGGTGGCGAAATGACCGGTTTCAAACATCAATACTTCGTCGCCAGCGCTCAGTGTGTTGCACAGCGCCGCTTCCCAGGCTCCGGTACCCGAGGCGGGGTAGATAACGACAGGATGCCGGGTCTTGAAAATCTTTTTGATGCCATCCAGCACTTTGAGCCCCAGCTCTCCGAATTCCGGGCCACGGTGATCAATGGTGGGATAGCTCATGGCTCGCAGGATGCGATCCGGAACCGGGCTCGGGCCAGGAATTTGCAGAAAGTGGCGGCCGGCGGGGTGGAAATCAAGTTTTAACATGGTGACTCCTCTTTTTGTATTTTGAATTCAAAATACGTTAGCACGTCATGTTGCTGTGTCAAACCCTATAATTGCGCTAATATTCGGCAGTAACCGCGACGTTTTTGAATAAGGCATGGTTTTTAAGCGATGCTGATGAGGATTTTGAATGCAAAATATTGAAGAGTTGGGGGCGCTCGCCAGCCCTCGATTGATGCCCAAGGTCGAACGCCAGCGTTTGCACGACATGGTTGTGGAACACCTGCGCAGCTTTATTACCGAAGGTGTGCTAGCACCCGGAAAGAAACTCAACGAACGCGAGCTCTGCGAAACTCTGGGTATCTCCCGCACACCTTTACGTGAAGCGTTGAAGGTGCTGGCCGTTGAAGGCCTGATCGAGATCAACCCCAACCGCGGTGCGAGTGTCGCGCGTATGTCGGAGCTGGAAATTCGCGAGACCTTCGAGCTGATGAGCGGGATTGAAGCCTTCGCTGGCGAACTGGCCTGTGAACGCATCACGCTTCAGGAAATCGAGGAGATCAAAGCGCTGCACTACGCCATGGTGGTCAGCAAGAACCAGAACGACTTGCCGGGCTATTATCAGCGCAACCGCGCCATCCACGATCTGATCAACCTGGCCGCACGCAACTCGGCGTTGCGCCAGGTGTACCTGTCATTGAACCGTCGCATCCAGGCGCTGCGCTTTCTGTCCAACCAGCAGGCGCCGAAGTGGGAAAGGGCGTTGCACGATCACGAAGAAATGATCGAGGCCTTACAAGCGCGAGACAGCAAGCGCTTGAGCAGCATTCTTCGTCACCATCTTCTGGAGAAACGCGACGCCATCATGCTGATGGTTCGCGACGACTCCGAACATCCAGACTCCATTCGCCGCTAGGGAGCCGGATCATGGCGCTTGACCTCGACGTTTTGCTGGCAGCCTGTGCCGATCGCCTGCCGCAGTTAGAGCAGCAGCGCCTGATGCTCTATGCCGGTGCCAATATCCCCAGCGCCCGAGCGATGGCGGCCTATAGTCCGGCACTCAGCGCGTACCCGGCGATGGGGCCGACTGACTGCAAGGAACAGCCGGAAACCGAGCTGGTCAGCGAGCTTGAACGTCGTGCCAGTCAGGCCGCCATGACGCTCTTCAACGCGGTATGGGCCGAAGTCAGGCTGGCCAGTTGTACGCTGGCCAACCTGGCCATTTTCCATGCTTACTGCCAACCGGGCGATCGCGTGCTGGCACCGGCCGCTGAACATGGCGGGCATCTGAGTCAGCGCCGAGGCGGCACCCCGCAAATGGCTGGCCTGGTGGTCGAGGATCTGCCGTACGATCGCTCCGCCTGCCGGCTTGATACCGCACGCGCCGTCGAGTTGATCGAGCAATCCAAGCCCAGGCTGGTGATGTTGGGACGCAGCATCATGATCAAGGCCGACGATATTGCTCCCGTCGTGCAAGCCGCCCGCAGCGTGGGGGCCAAAACCCTGTTCGATGCCTCACATGTGCTGGGTCTGATTGCTGGAGGCGTGTACCCCAACCCGTTCGACTCGGGCGTCGATCTGATCAGCAGTTCCACTTATAAAACCTTGCCCGGACGGCCCCAAGGGCTGGTACTGGGGCGCGACCCGCGAGACGCGCAGCCGCTGCGTGATCTGCTCGACACGCGGATGCTCGCCAATTACGACGCGGGGCGACTTCCATCATTGTTGGTTACTCTGACCGAAGCCCAGGCCAATGGCGCCGAGTACGCGGCAAAAATCATCGCCAACAGCGCCGCATTGCACCGGTCACTGCACAACATCGGAATGCCTATCCTCGCGGCCAACAGCGGCGAGGTGCATACCCATCAGCTGTTGTTACCGTTAGCAAAAAGTGTGGATCCGCGGATGGTCATGACCGCGTTGCAGGCGCACGGCATCCTCATTGGTACGTGCGTCGACCCATCACTTGCCGGCCATCAGGCACTGCGGCTGGGTACTCAGTTCATCACCCGACAAGGGCTGGAAGCGACGCACATGTCTGAAGTGGCCCGGCTGCTCGCTCAAGTATTGCAGGTGTCGCCGTGCGGACGTCTGCAAGCTTGTCCAGCCACGGAGACTGCGGCCTCCTCACAACAAATCCGGGAGATGCTGGCGAGGTTTCACTAATATCAATGGCTTTCAGTTGGAATGCATATTGAATTCAAAATGCAATATCGGTGACACTAGCGGCCTTTCACAACAGTGAGTATTCCGTTCCTGTGACGGAAGCGAGGACGCTATGACCGATTTCCCGCGTAGAGTCACCCTGACAATCGCCCCGCAATTGCTACGTTTTATCGAAGACGAAGCGCTGCCTGACACTGGTCTGGACAGCAACGTTTTCTGGAACGACTTGGATCAACTGGTCCACGACCTCGCACCTCGCAACCGTACTCTGTTGGACAAGCGCGATCTCCTGCAGGCGCAACTGGACGCTTGGCACCGTAACCATTTGGGGCCGGTGCAGGACAAGTCCACCTACCGCAGCTTCTTGCAATCGATTGGTTATCTGCAACCTGTGCGGACAGCAGTTACCGTGACCACCGCCAATGTGGACAGCGAAATTGCCACCCAGGCCGGTCCCCAACTGGTGGTTCCAATAATGAATGCGCGTTACGCGCTCAATGCGGCGAACGCCCGTTGGGGCTCTTTGTACGATGCGTTGTACGGTACAGATGCCATTGCCGATGAAGAGGGCGCGCGTAAGAACGCAGGGTTCAACGCGGCGCGCGGGCAGAAAGTCGTGGCCTATGCCCGCGCGTTTCTCGATAGGAGCGTGCCATTGGCGTCGGGGTCTCATGCCGACTCCACGCGCTACAGCGTCGAAAATGGCCAACTGCGAATCGCTTTGGCGGGCGGTACGACAACCGGGCTGAAGCATCCACAGCAGTGGGTGGGTTTTCAGGGGGACGCAGACTCGCCAAGTGCAATTTTGCTGTTGAACAACGGCCTGCACATCGAGATCCAGATTGATGGGGCCAGTGCCATCGGAGGCACCGACGCCGCGCAGATCAAAGACGTCGTATTGGAGGCAGCGCTGACCACCATCATGGATTGCGAAGACTCGGTGGCCGCGGTCGATGCCGCTGACAAGGTCGTGGTGTATCGCAACTGGCTGGGGTTGATGAAAGGTGACCTGAGCGAAACTCTGGAAAAAAACGGGCGCTCCGTCATACGACGGCTCAACCCGGATCGCCAATGGTCTCGCGCGGACGGCTCATCACTGACGTTGCCGGGGCGCTCGCTGATGCTCGTGCGAAACGTCGGCCACCTGATGACCACTCCAGCGCTGCTGGACAACGAAGGACGCGAGGTGCCCGAAGGCATTCTGGACGCAGTAGTCACCAGTCTCGCGGCGATGCATGACCTCAAACATCGAGGCAATTCCCGCACCGGAAGCGTCTACATCGTCAAACCGAAAATGCACGGCCCTGATGAAGTGGCATTCACCGGTCAGTTGTTCAGTCGTGTCGAGCAGATGCTCGGGCTGCCGGCGAATACCTTGAAAATGGGCATCATGGACGAAGAACGGCGAACCACCCTTAATCTCAAGGCGTGTATTGCCCAGGCCACCGAGCGGTTAGTGTTCATCAATACGGGCTTTCTTGATCGCACGGGTGACGAGATGCACACCTCCATGGAGGCCGGTCCGATGATGCGCAAGGGTGAAATGAAATCCAGCTCATGGCTCAAGGCTTATGAGCTCAACAACGTGCTGGTTGGCCTCGATTGCCAACTGCAGGGCAGGGCGCAGATTGGTAAGGGCATGTGGGCCATGCCGGATCTGATGAGCGCCATGCTGGAGCAGAAAGTGGCGCACCCCTTGGCCGGTGCGAGCACGGCGTGGGTCCCGTCACCCACGGCGGCCACACTCCACGCGATGCATTATCACCAGGTTGACGTCACATCTGTGCAGAACCGGATAGCGCAGAATGCATCCGCGGGTGAAATCGCTGAACTGCAGGACCAGTTGCTGGATATGCCCGTGGGCCGCGTCGGTGATTGGGATCAACAAGCGATTACCGAGGAGTTGGAGAACAACGCACAGGGCCTTTTAGGCTATGTCGTGCGTTGGGTCGATCATGGGGTGGGGTGCTCGAAGGTGCCCGATATCCATGACGTCGGACTGATGGAGGACCGAGCGACCTTGCGGATATCCAGCCAGCATATGGCCAACTGGCTCAGGCACGGTGTGGTGAACCGCGAGCAAGTCATGGCGGTACTTAAGCGAATGGCGTTGGTCGTAGATGCCCAAAACGCTGGTGACGCTGCGTATCAGCCTATGTCGAAGAACTACGACGATTCGCTCGCGTTCACTGCTGCTTGTGCGCTGGTATTTCAAGGGACCGCTCAACCCAACGGATATACCGAACCCTTGCTGCACCGCTTCAGGCAGTCACGAAAGGAGTGAGCGCTGCAAAGAGACGGCAATGGGCCCCTTCTGCAAGGGGCTCGTTCAATGAGTGTTACAGGTGGGCCGTTCTGATGGTTTCGATCAGTTGCCTTAATCCAGGATGGACCTGCCGGCGACTGGGGTAATACATAACCATAGGTTCACTGGTGCTGGCCCATGACGGCAATACCACCTCCAGGCGCCCATCAGCCACTTGCTGTGCCACGCGAAGTTCCAGGCAGTAGGCAAGGCCCAATCCATCTATGGCAGCGTCCAGGGCGATATCCGTTTCATTCACGATGATTGGGCCGGGTACATCGATTTCACAAACGTCATCACCGTCGCCGAGTTCCCACTTGTAGATCGAGTTATCGCCAATCCGGATTCTGATGCATTCGTGCTGCAGTAGATCCTCCGGTTTTTCCGGGCGTCCGTGTCGCTCCAAGTAAAGCGGGGAGCCCACGACAACCCATTTCAACGGTTTGGTCAGTGGCACGGCGACCAGGTCCTGAGGAACAGTCGCACCGTAACGTATGCCGGCGTCGAAGCCTGTCTTGATGATGTCGACCATGTTGTCGTCGACAATGATTTCAAGCTTGATATCGGGATAGGTCTGGCAAAACCGGGTCACAATCGGCCCCAACAACAAGCGCGAGGCATCACGGGGCACATTGAGTCGCAACCTTCCCATGGGGGCATTGCGATATTGCTCCAGTTCACCCATGGCCGCTTCTATTTGCCCGAATCCTAGTTCCAGACCTTCTACCAGCGCACTGCCGGCAGCCGTCGGCACGACGGAGCGACTGGTGCGATTGAGCAATTTGACGCCCAATCGATTTTCCAGATTACGCATGGCATGGCTGAGGGCTGATGTTGACACCCCCAGTTCCGCCGCTGCGAAACGGAAACTTCGGCGTCGGCAGATGACGGAGAAGACATTCAAATCAGCTAGATCGGCTCTGGATAAGGCAGGCATTCGGCGAGTTCTCGTGACGGGTTCATAAAGACGTGTGAAATGGCGCCTCATCGGCTCATTGAATTTTATTCAACGATACTTGCGTTATGATCATCTTGCACGAAATCGTTGAATCCAGCCTTCTGTTTTATCCAATACGCGAGTGTTTATGTCCCACGTTGATAGCAAATTGCTTGATGAATCTTCAGGCGATGAGGTGGCGTCGCCCCAGCAAAGTTGCACGAGTCAACGTCTAGCTATCCTGGCCCTCGGTGTGGGTGGATTTGCCATTGGCACTGGCGAATTCGTGATTATGGGTTTGTTGCCTGATGCGGCAAAAGACCTCGCTATTTCCATTCCGGAGGCCGGTCACCTTATAAGTTTCTATGCCCTGGGCGTGGTCATTGGTGCGCCATTGCTGGCCGTTGCGGGAGGGCAATGGGCTCGTCGCAATTTCCTGATTGGGCTGATGGCGGTCTTCGCGCTCGGCAACTTTGCCAGTGCACTGGCACCGTCCTATCAGTCGATGCTCGTTGCCCGGCTGCTGACGGGCTTTCCCCACGGCACCTATTTTGGCGTGGCAGCGTTGGTCGCTGCTGGTTTGGTGGCGCGAGAGCTTCGAACGCAAGCGGTAGCCATGGTGCTGATGGGCCTTACGTTGGCGACGTTGTTCGGCGTACCGGCAACAGCGGCGGTGGGGCAGTGGTTTGGCTGGCGGACCGCCTTCCTGATCGTAGGCCTCATAGCGTTGCTCGCTGCGGCAATGATCTGGCGTTTTGTGCGTTACGCTCCTGGAAATCGATCGTCCAGCCCTCTGCGTGAGCTTTCAGCGCTCAATCGCAGTCAGGTCTGGCTGACGCTCCTTATCGGCGCAATCGGTTTCGGGGGGATGTTCTCGGTCTTCAGCTATGTCAAGCCGACCATGATAGAGCTGACACATTTGCCCGAGGAAGTTGTGCCGATCGTGCTGACTCTGTTCGGCGCAGGCATGGTTGCCGGCAACCTTATCGGCTCCAGACTCGCCGACCGGGCGCTCTTGCCCACGATCGGTGGAGTGCTGGTCTGGGCGACTATGGTTTTGACGCTCTTTGTATTCACCGCCAGCAACCCATGGCTGGCTCCGATGAATGTGTTCCTGGTAGGCACTTTGATTGCCCTGGGCCCTTGCTTGCAAACGCGCCTGATGGATGTGGCAGGTGAAGCCCAGACACTGGCGGCAGCCTTGAACCACTCGGCCTTCAATGCGGCCAATGCGTTGGGTGCATGGCTGGGCGGGGTGACCATCTCCGCCGGTTTTGGCTGGGCCTCGACAGGTTGGGTGGGCGCACTGCTGGCATTAGGAGGGCTGGGTATATTTGCGGTTTCCATGATGTGGGCGAGCGATACGGACAACCGTGTAGCCGTGTGAGGGACCCATTGTTCTTCTCTTCTAATGCCGGCAATCGGCTCTAAACCAGGATTTCAAATGACTCATCCTGCATTGATTCCAGGCGCTGTCGCGGTGATTACCGGCGGTGCCGCCGGTATCGGCCTGGCTGCGGCCAAGCGCTTCGCTCAACAAGGGCTGCGCATCTGTATTGCCGATCTCGGGGCCCAGCGTCTCGCAAAAGCTGTCGAAGAAGTCTGCGCATTGGCTGCGAACGGCATTCAGGACGTTTTTGCTATTGAAACGGACGTCAGTCGTGTCGAAGACCTGCTCCGCCTGCAAGCGGCCGTTCGGGAGCGCTTCGGCGGTACGGATGTATTGATGAACAACGCCGGCATTCAACCCGGCAGCGGGATTTTCGGTCCTGCGCAAAATTGGCAGCGTGTCCTGGGTGTCAACTTGTGGGGTGTGATTCATGGCTCGCAGGTGTTCGTACCCGAGATGATTAAGCGCGGTCGTCCGGGCCTCGTGATCAATACGGGTTCCAAACAGGGTATTACCACCCCGCCAGGTGATCCTGTGTACAACGTTTCGAAAGCAGGACTGAAGGCGTTTACCGAAGCGTTGCAGCATGAGCTGCGTAACACCGCGGGCGGACAGATCAGCGCGCATCTGTTGATCCCGGGCTTTGTGTTCACAGAATTGTCTCGCAATGGCCGGCGCGAAAAACCCGCTGGCGCCTGGACGCCCGAACAGACCATCGACTTCATGATGGCGCGTCTCGACGCGGGAGATTTCTACATCCTGTGCCCAGACAACGACGTACCTCGTTCATTGGATGAACTGCGCATTCTTTGGGCCGCTGGTGACGTTGTCGAGAACCGCCCGGCACTGTCGCGCTGGCATCCGGACCATGCTGCAGCATTCGACGCGTTCATCAAACAACAGGGCTGAAACAGCCTGAAAATGTTTGTCGGTGCTGCCCAAACACTCCGTTTCGCATCAATGAAGAGGACTGAACCATGAAGGTAGGTTTCATAGGGTTGGGGCGCATGGGCGCCGGTATGGCTGCGAATCTCGTGAAGGCCGGCCATGACGTGACCGTATTCAATCGCAGCCGCGCGAAGGCGGACGAGGTCGTGGCACTAGGAGCAAGGGCCGCCGCGACCGTGGCAGAGGCCTGCCAGGGTGAGGTGGTCATGACGATGCTCGCGAATGACGAAGCCGTCGAGAGCATGGTCTTCGACGAGGAAGGCGTGCTCGCGAGTCTTGCTGAAGGCACGATCCACATCTCCGCGAGCACGATCAGCGTCGCCCTGTCGCGGCGACTTTCGCAGAGCCACGCATTAAAAGGGCAGCGCTATGTCGCAGCGCCGGTCTTCGGACGTCCGGAGGCTGCGGCCGCTGGTCAGCTCTTCGTCGTTGCGGGCGGTACCGATGATGCGATCCGTGACGCCACGCCGTTGTTCGATGCCATTGGCAAGCAGACGGTCATCATGTCCGACACGCCAAGCCTCGCCAATCTGGTGAAACTCAGCGGCAATTTCCTGATCGCTTCGGTGATCGAGTCACTCGGCGAAGCAATGGCGCTGGTCGGGAAGGCGGGTATCGACCGGCACCAATATCTCGAGCTACTGACGTCCTCGCTGTTCAATGTCCCGGTTTACAAGACCTATGGCGGGTTGATCGCGGCGGAGCAGTTCGAACCGGCAGGCTTCGCCGCGCCACTCGGACAGAAGGACATCCGGTTGACCCTCGCTGCCGCCGAGGAACTGTGCGTCCCCATGCCGCTCGCCAGCCTCTTGCGCGACCGATTCCTGACCCTGATGGCGCATGGCGGTGAAACGCTGGATTGGTCGGCGATCGGCCATCTCCCCACGAAAGATGCCGGCGAAGGCTCGAGATGATCGAACTCAACTGAAAGTGAGCGGCGACCGTCAGGATTCCTGAACATACCTTGGAGATTTCACAGTGGAACAAATTGAAATCGGCTCGTCCGGACTGAAGACGTCGCGCATTGGCCTGGGCACATGGGCTATTGGGGGATGGAAGTGGGGGGGCACCGACGAACGACAAGCCATCGCCACCATCCGCTCGGCTGTGGAGCACGGCGTGACGCTGATCGACACCGCGCCGGTCTATGGCTTCGGCAATTCTGAGGAGATCGTGGGCAAGGCGCTCGCCGGGGGGCTGCGGGACAAGGTGCAGATCGCGACTAAGGCAGGCCTCGCCTGGAAAGACGGCAAGGTCTATCGCGATTCCCGGCCTGCGCGTCTCACCCAGGAAGTAGAGGATTCACTGCGGCGGCTTGGCACCGACACCATTGACCTCTACCAGATCCATTGGCCGGATCTGGAGACGCCGTTCGAGGAAACCGCATTGGCTCTCGAGAAGCTGCGCCTGGCGGGCAAGATTCGGGCGATCGGCGTCAGCAATTTCTCGCCGGCGCAGTTGGAAGCATTCCGCGCCGTTGCCAGGGTCGACGCCGTTCAGCCACCGTACAATTTGTTCGAGCGGGAGATGGAAGTCGATGTGCTCCCGTATGCCAACAAGACAGGTCTTACGGTCCTGAGCTATGGCGCGCTCTGCCGCGGGCTTCTCTCCGGCAGGATGAGCGCATCCACCACCTTCGACGGCGACGATCTGCGAAAGGTCGATCCGAAATTCCAGGGCGATCGTTTCTCGCACTATCTCGCCGCCGTGGATGAACTCGCCGCCCTGGCGCGGCAGCGCTTCGGCAAATCCGTGCTCGCGCTCGCCGTGAGGTGGGTACTCGACCAGGGTCCGACAATCGCGCTGTGGGGCGCGCGCCGCCCGGATCAACTCGACCCGATCAGCGAAATCAGTGGCTGGCAAATCGACGAGGCGAGCAAGCGCGAGATCGACGCTATTCTCGCGCGCTGTATCCAGAGTCCGGTCTCGCCCGCCTTCATGGCCCCGCCACTGACGCGGCCTGACCTCGGGGGCGATGTTGCCCACGCTTGTCAACAGGCCTTGGCAGGCCGTTGAAAAACTCGATTCCAACAGCACCCGCCCGCCAGATTTGATGGTTTTCAACTGATCAGACCTGGCGGGTCCCTTAGCCTGATCGCGGGCTTTTTATACCCATTCGCGCGCCTCAACGTGTTCGACCGTTCTGTAATTTTGGCGGCTGTCGTGCGCAGCACTAATAAAAGCTATTTTTCTCTCTGGTAGCCCATGAGCCATTTACCACCAGCTAGTCCGAAGCAACCTGCAGTCTTTGTGCAGGTGAGTGCGACACCCCGGCAATTTCACTGGTGTAAAACATTGCCTACCCGATGGGCGAGCTATGGGTTGATCGCCGTACTGCTTGCAATCAGCGGCTTTGCAGTGTGGTCCTCAATAACCACCGGACGCCTTGGGCAGGAGGCAATCGCCTGGAGCCGACTGTCCGACCATTACACCTCGGCAGGGACTGCAGTGGCAGCCGCCAAGTCTCTGGGGCATAAATATCGGCTGGATCCCAACCCCAAAGTACGACATGACTTCAACAATGTCGTAACGCAACTGACCACTGCGCTCGAGAATATTCACCGCTTGGGATCGCCTGAGGACCGTACCCTCGTCGAGGGTGTTCGCACGGAACTGACGCCCTACCTGGAAAGCATCAATAAGTTGTTCGACGCAGTCGATCGCGGCGATGACACGCAGGTGCGCTGGATCGACAATGAAGAGGCTGGCCCGAGATTCGAAAAGATTGAAAAAACCGTCCTGCAAGCCTCGGATAATTACCGCTACGAGTCGATTGTGGCGCTGGAGAAACTGCGCACACGGGAATCCTTCAACGCCAGTACCACCCCAATCGTTTTTATCGCCGGACTGATCCTCGCGGGCCTGTTTGCCACGGTGCTGCAGCGCACTCGCGTCGAGCTCGACAGCCAACGCAAAGCCGCACTGCACGCTTCACTGCACGACAAACTCACCGGGCTGGCCAACCGGACGCTGTTGGCCGACCGTTTCGAGCAGGCAATGCACTCGGCGCGGCGCCACGGCTCAACCACGGGTCTGTTGCTGATCGACCTTGACCGATTCAAAGAGGTCAACGACACCCTTGGACATTATTACGGGGATCGGCTGCTCGACCAGATTGGCCAGCGCCTGCTCAATGAGGCACGTAAAATCGACACTGTCGCCCGACTGGGAGGCGACGAGTTTGCCATCCTGCTTCCCTCCGTGGACGGTCTGGACGGCGCTTTACAGGCCGCACTGCGGCTACACACCGCGATCACTGCAACTTTTGAGATCGACGGCGTCGAGCTCGATGTCGAAGCCAGTTTCGGGGTGGTCGTTTCCGGCCTGCACGGTGACGATACTTCGACGCTAATGCAACGCGCCGACATCGCCATGTATGCAGCCAAGAAGCAGGGCATGGGCATACTCACCTACGACCCGGAATCGGATCGTCGATCTCCAGAACACCTGACCATTCTCGGAGACTTGCGTCGAGGTCTGGATCGTGGCGAGTTGTTCCTGGACTACCAACCCAAAGTGAGCCTGAGCACAGGGAAAGTCACCGGTGTCGAGGCGCTGGTGCGCTGGCAGCACCCGGTACGCGGCCTTGTGCGTCCGGACGAATTCATTCCCTGCGCCGAGCTCACCGGGATTATCGGCTCGTTGACCTACTATGTGCTGAACCTCGCGCTGTCCCAGGTGCGGGTCTGGGCAGATGCCGGAATAAGCATCCCGGTGGCCGTCAACATTTCTGCGCGAAACCTGCTGGACGACAAGTTGGTCTTTCAGATTGTCGAGCTGCTTGAATGCCACCAACTGTCCCCGGACATGCTCGTGCTCGAAGTGACCGAGTCAGCCATGATGCTCGATCGTCATGCTGCTCGTACGATTCTGATGCGGCTCCATACGATGGGCATCCGTATCGCCATCGATGATTTCGGTGCGGGCTATACCAGCCTGGCTCAGTTGAAGGATCTGCCCATCAGCGAACTCAAGATCGACAAATCGTTTGTACTGGCCATGCAAAGTAATAAGGCCAACGAGCTGATCGTACGAAGTGTTGTCGACCTTGGACACAACCTTGGCATGTCGGTCATCGCCGAAGGCGTAGAAACAGTCGACGTACTCAATGCCTTGAGTAAATACCACTGCGACATCGCCCAGGGTTTTCACCTCTGCCGACCGATAAGCGCTGAAGCCTTCATGCGATGGTATGAAGAGCGAAATTGCGAGAAGTGTTAATCACCTTTTTGCCATTTCAGATACCCAATGATCCCTCACCCGATGACTGCTTCCGGGTCGAGCGGCGGTTCTCACGAAATGTCCGACAGGTCATTTTTCAACTCATTCTAAGTCTGGCGCGGATGCGCTCTTTCAGGTGCACAGTATGTCCCTTCGTAATATGAATATTGCCCCGCGGGCGTTCCTCGGCTTTGCCCTGATTGGCGGCTTGATGCTGATCCTGGGTGTGTTTGCCTTGAATCAAATGAGCAGGATTCGCGGCGCCGCCGAGAACATCACCTCGAACAGCGTGCCGAGTATCAACAGCCTCGCCGAGCTCAGCCAACTCACCCTGCGCCTGCGCGTGCTGTCCTACCGTCTGTTGGTGAACCGTGATCCGGATGCCCTGCAGCTGACCATGAAGCAGTACGACGCGCGCAACCAACAGATTTCTGCCATTCAGGCGATCTATGAAAAAATGCTCGCCGGCCCCGAGGAACATGCGGCCTACAATGAGTACGTGCGGTTGCTGGGGCAGTACCGCCAGATCGAATCCCAGTTGAAGACCCTGTCCAATAGCAATCAGGTGGACGAGATAGGTGCCCTGCTCAATACCGATATGGTGACCAATGCCGATGCGATCAACGCCGTGCTCAAGCGTTTGCTGGACATCAACAATCAGCAGACCGTCGACACCAATCTGCAAGCCGCCGACCAGTACGCTTCGGCCTTTAACCTGGTGATCACCCTGTTGGTCATCGCCACTGGCCTGACCCTACTGTTCGCCTGGCTGCTGACCAATAGCATCACCAAACCGATTGCCAATGCCCTGAGCGCCGCCGAAGCCATCGCCGAAGGCAACCTGACGTGGCCGATCACGGTTGATGGCAAAGACGAAGCCGGCCGTCTGCTGCTGGCGATGTCCAAGATGCAGGACAAGCTGCGCGACACCCTGCAGCGGATTTCCGGTTCTGCCACACAGCTGGCGTCCGCTGCTGAAGAGCTCAACAGCGTCACCGACGTAAGCGCCCGTGGCCTGACCCAGCAAAACAACGAAATCGAACAGGCCGCCACCGCCGTCAACGAAATGACCAGCGCTGTAGAGGAGGTCGCGCGTAACGCGGTCAGCACCTCCGAAGCCTCGAAGAACGCCACCACCTCCACTGGCGATGGTCGTGGTCTGGTACAGGAAACCGTCATCGCCATCGAGCGCTTGAGCGCCGATGTGCAAAGCACCTCCACCCTGATCGGCGACCTGGCTATCGAATCTCGCGACATCGGCAAGGTGTTGGACGTAATCCGTGGCCTGGCTGACCAGACCAATCTATTGGCGTTGAACGCCGCCATTGAAGCCGCCCGTGCCGGTGAAGCCGGTCGTGGTTTTGCGGTGGTGGCGGATGAGGTTCGTGCATTGGCGCATCGCACTCAGCAGTCGACCAGCGAGATCGAAGGCATGATCGGCAGTATCCAGACCGGCACCGAGCACGCAGTGGATTCGATGCGCAACAGCACCAAGCGCGCCGAGTCGACGTTGAGCATCGCCCGCGGCGCCGGCATGTCCCTGGACACTATCAACAGTGCCATGGTCGAAATCAACGAACGTAATCTGGTGATTGCCAGCGCCGCCGAAGAGCAGGCGCTAGTGGCCCGGGAGGTGGACCGTAATCTGGTGAACATTCGCGATTTGTCGGTGCAGTCGGCCACCGGGGCCAACCAGACGAGTGCGGCCAGCAACGAACTGTCGCGGTTGGCGCTTGATCTGAACACTATGGTTGGGCGATTTCGCCTGTGAGCCGCTGATCGGTTTTCACGCAGTTTGGACTGCACCCCAAAGGTTGGACAAAGCCGATGGGGTGTTCAGACTGTCGTTAAGAGCGGGCTGACGCCTCACTTGGAGAGGTGAGGTGAGGTGACTCTGGCCTCTTTGCATAGCGCTGTGCCAAGACGGCACAGACCATGAGTTGTATTTGATGAAACAGCATCAGCGGAAGAATAAGCACGCCGATGCTGCTGCCGGCGAATAGAACCTGTGCCATGGGAACTCCGGTGGCCAGGCTTTTCTTCGAGCCGCAAAAGAGGATGGTGATACGGTCTTCCAGGTTGAAGCCCAGCCATTTGCCCAGCAGATGGGCGATCACCAGCGCCAGAGCCAGTAGCAGGCTGCAGCCGAACATTACGCCCAGCAGTTTCAGGGGCGGGACCTGCTGCCAGAGTCCACCGATCACGGCTGAGCTGAACGCGGTATAAACTACAAGAAGGATGCTTCCCTGGTCGACGTTCTTCAGCCAACCCTTGTTACGGTTCACCCAGTCACCGATCCAGCGACGGGCAATCTGACCAGCGATGAAGGGCAGAAGCAGTTGGATGCTGATCTTGCGTATGGCCTCGATCGTTGAACTCCCGTCGCTGTGTACGCCCATCAGCAGGGCGACCAGTACTGGGGTGATAAAAATGCCCACAAGACTGGAGGCGGCGGCACTGCATATCGCCGCAGGGATGTTGCCCCGGGCCAGGGATGCGAAGGCGATGGCCGACTGCACGGTGGCGGGCAGGACGCAGACGTATAGGAAGCCAGCATAGAGTTCAGGTCCGACCATCGGCATCAGAACCGGTTTCAGGGCAAGTCCGAGCAGCGGGAACAGGCCAAAGGTGCAGATGAATATAAGCAGGTGCAGGCGCCAATGGCCGGCGCCTGCAATTACAGCGCTGCGAGATAGTTTGGCGCCATGCAGGAAAAACAGCAGGGAAATGGCAATGTTGGTGATCCAACCGAAGGCGTCAGCCACCTGCCCCTGTGCGGGTAACAAGGTGGCGGTAGCGACGACGGCGATCAGCGTCAGGGTGAAGTTGTCCGGGAGCAAGCGTGAGCGGGCCATGGGGTTATCCAATAGTTGTCATTGAGGCTCCGGCTACCCTAACCCTGGCTATGGGATGCCGACTAACGCAATAGGGGCAAAAAATGCTTACAAACGGTCAAAATCAATGGCGCGAGCGCCAGATTCCACAACTGCAACAATTGCCCCGCCCCTTGTTTGCCCGCAATGAGTCGCTGGTTGGCGCGGTGGGTACACCGCGCCACGCCCATGCCTGGGTGCAGCTTTCATATGCCATCCGAGGCGTGTTGCATGTGCACACCGCTGAAGGCAATTTCGTGGCGCCCCCGCAGCGCGCGATCTGGATATCGGCAGGGACGGAGCACGAAGTGTTCAGTTCTCCTCATACCGAGATGCGCAGCCTTTACCTGAATGACGTCACCTCGAGTTGTGGACTGTGCGGTTGCCGGGTCATCGAGATTGATACGCTCACGCGGGAGCTGATTCGGCGTTTCTGTGAGCTGCCAGTGGAATATGACGAGAAAGGTGCGGACGGTCGCTTGGCTCAAGTGCTGTTTGACCAGTTGCTGGTGGCCCGTGAGGTCAGCCTGTCGTTGCCCCTTCCCAGTGACCCGCGACTTCTCCGATTGTGCCGGAGCTTGCAGGAAGCACCCGATGATTCCCGTACGCTTCTGGAATGGAGTCAGGACCTGGGCGCCTCGGAGAAGACGCTGAGGCGGCTGTTTCTGCGCGAAACTGGCCTGACCTTCCGCTCTTGGCGTCAACGCCTGCGTTTGCTCGGGTCACTGGAAGCCTTGGAACAGGGACAGCGCGTGACCCAGGTCGCCCTTGGCTGCGGCTACGACTCCACTTCTGCCTTCATAGCTGCATTCCGGCAACACTTCGGCGTGACGCCGGGGGATTTTTTCCAGCGGTAGCCTGAAGCACTCGCGCGTTCACGGTTGCTCGTTACCCAATGCGTCTCGCATGCGCCCATGCGGGAAGTACCCACATAACCGTTCATATAACGTTGAGCATGGCTCAACGTTTCGTGAAGTAAAGCTAAACGAAAACTCATGTAACGCCCGTGTACCATTTAGAAAATTCAATGTTTGTTGTTTTTCTGAGGGTGTCTATGAGTCACGAACAACCAATGATCAAACTCTCCGATGGAAACCGGATTCCTCAGCTCGGGTTGGGCGTCTGGCTGGCCAGCCCGGAGGAGGCTCGCGCTGCGGTGAGTCATGCGCTGCAGTCCGGATACCGCCATGTTGACACGGCTGCGGTCTACGACAACGAGGAAGGCGTGGGCGCAGGTATCCGCGATTCTGGGGTAGACCGCGCCGAGGTGTTCGTCACCACCAAGGTCTGGAACGCCAACCAGGGTTTTGATGCGGCGACCAAGGCATTCGACGAAAGCCTGAAGCGCTTGAGGCTGGATTATGTGGATCTGTTGCTCATCCACTGGCCGGCGCCTTCACGGGACTTGTTCGTGGACACCTGGAAAGCACTTATCCGAGCCAAGGAGCAGGGCAAGGTGCGCTCCATTGGTGTTTCGAACTTCAACCTCGACCACCTGCAACGCCTTATCGATGAAACAGGCGTCGTGCCCGTCCTCAACCAGATCGAACTGCATCCTTTCTTCCAGCAGGGTGATCTGCGCCATTCTCACAACCAGCTCAACATCCGCACGCAGTCCTGGAGTCCGCTGGGTCAAGGCCAAGTGCTCAATAATCCGGTGATTTGCGAGATTGCTGCCAAGCACGGTCGCACCGCCGCGCAGGTGATCATTCGCTGGCATTTGGAACTTGGTCTGATCGCGATTCCAAAGTCGGTCACCCCGGCGCGGATTCGCGAGAACTACAAGGTCTTCGACTTCAACCTGGATGCGGAGGATATGGCGGCGATTGCCAAGCTGGACAGTGGACTGCGCGTTGGGCCGGATCCTCTCGAGCGCGCCTGATCATCTCACTGCATCACTGTGCTGGCATGGCGTGTTCATGTCAGCACTGGGCAGCAGCTGCTGTCGTAACGATAAGAAAACATCCTTCGAAGTGCGCACCATTTCGGAAACTAAAAATGTGCAGTGCGCCCGAAACTGGTGCATTTCGCAGACCTCGGAAGACACCTCGCTGCACCCGCCTCTTGCATCACCTCGCTATACCTGACGCTACATAGGGCAAACACTACATTTTTGGCCCGAGCTGGCACGTTGTATGCAAAATTCAAAATGCAAAAATGAGCATCTTTAAAAACAATGTAGATCACAAACTGATAGGGTCATTCAAAAAATGCGGGATTACACAAACAAGGCTTTGCCGGTATTGCTGGCTGGACTACTTCCATTGTCGGCCAATGCTGCAGGCGCGCAGTTCAATGTCATGGATGCCTCGATTGGGGACATCCACAAGGCGATGCAGGCAGGTAGTCTCACCTGCCGCGGATTGGTGCAGCAGTACCTTGATCGCATCAAGGCCTATGACAAACAAGGCCCTGCGCTGAATGCGATTCTTTATCTGAACCCCAAGGCGCTGGAACAAGCTGATGCCCTGGATCAGCAATTCAAGCAGACCGGCGAAATGGCACCGCTGCATTGCATTCCGACGGTACTGAAAGACAATTACAACACCGCTGATATGCCGACCACTGGCGGTTCGGCTTCTCTGGCCGGCGCCCAACCCACGCAAGATGCCTTCGCGCTGAGCCGCTTGCGCAAAAACGGCGCCTTGGTTCTCGCTAAAACCAATATGCAAGAGTTCGCTCTTGGCGGAGTATCGATCAGCTCGCTCGGCGGCCAGGTGAAGAATCCTTATGACCTGCTGTTGACGCCAGGCGGCTCTTCCGGCGGCACTGGCGTTGCGCTGGCTGCCAACTTCGCTACGGTTGGAACCGGATCGGATACCGTCAATTCGATTCGCTCGCCCGCTTCCGCCAATAGCCTGGTCGGAATCCGGCCGACTCATGGCCTGATCAGCCGGGCTGGGATCCTGCCGGTCTCATTCACCATGGACGACGCAGGCCCGTTGACCCGCTCCGTGGCCGACGCCGCCGTGATGCTGGACTCGATGGCGGGTTACGATCCGGCCGATCCGTTGACAGCGCTCGGTGTCGGCAAGACCCCGAAAACCTACACGGCATCGCTCAACAAGACTGCGCTGAAAGGCGTGCGGATCGGTGTGCTGCAAACCATGTTCGGCACCAAGCCGGAGAATCAGGAAGTCAACCGCGTCATGACCAACGCCATCGAGGTCCTGAAGAAGCAGGGCGCGGTCATCGTTCCGGTGGGTGCTCCGGAGATGGACAGCGACAAACTGAACGCCGAGCTGGACGTGCAGAAGTATGAATATAAAGGCGTCATCAATACTTACCTGAAGGCGCTCGGCACGGCCACACCTGCGCATTCGCTGGACGACATCATTGCTTCCGGCAAGCCGCATCAATCCCTGAATAAGTTCCTGCTGTCGGCTCAGAGTTATGAAAACGGGCTGGCGGATCCGGATTACAAGGACCGAATGGTCAAGATTGACGCTCTGAAGGTCAGCCTTGCCAACCTGATGGCAGAAAATCATCTCGATGCGATGGTCTACCCGCACCAGAAACGATTGCCGGTGCCGATTGGCGAATTTAACCAGACTGATCGCAACGGCATCCTGACCGCGCTCACCGGGTTTCCGTCAATCGCGGTTCCTGCCGGATTTTCTACGCCTACGGCCGATGCGCCGATGGGCGTCCCAGTCGGCATGGAGCTGATTGGGCGTCCTTGGAGCGAGCCTAAACTCATCGGCTATGCCTACAGTTTCGAGCAGGCGGCCAAGGCCCGCAAGCTTCCGGCATCGACGCCGCCACTGGCAATGCGTTGAGTAACGCAAGGCTTTTGCCAGGCTGATCCACCTGTATGCACCGGCTCGGCAGAGTGTTGCCGAGCCGGTGCGTGGCCAATTGAAATAGTTGATAGGCGAAAAGGTCTTTTCTTCATCTGCTATCTGCACAAAAGCAAACGCTCCGAACAAGTCGCAATGCTGTTGTAGGAGCGAGCTTGCTCGCGATGGATTCCATAGCACCGCGTGTTATCCAGCAAACACTCGTAATCGTTGGCGACCATCGCGAGCAAGCTCGCTCCTACAACCGTCTTCAGCGTGTTTTCATGTCGTCTGGATTGAGCGTTTTTTGTATGGAATGCATCGTCAATTTCGCGCGCTATGCACCATGTGCAGAGTGATTTTGCGGACCTCGGCCTTGCTGACCTCGATGTGCGCCTTGAGCAGGCGCTGCGCCTCTTCCGAGCGGCGGTGCAGTGTCGCGTAAAGGATCTGCGTATGCTCCGCGTAGGTGGTATCGATGCGCGATGGCTGGGTGAAATCCAGACGGCGGATCACTCGGATCTTGTCGCCGATCTCTTCGTGAATCCGGGTCATCTGTGCATTGCCTGCCAAGGTCAGCAGTTTCTGGTGGAAGTGCTCGTCCATCTGGATCAGTTGGTGGGCGTCATAGCAACGCTGGTCAGGTTCAATGCTCCAGATGGCCAACAGCTCCTGGAGCGCCTCCTGCTGGCCGGGAGCGATGCTTTCACACAGGCGCTTGACCGCCGTCTGCTCCAGTACGATGCGCACGTCATAGAGATCTTCGAAATAGGTGAAGTCGAACGGACGGACCTGCCAGCCAGCCCGAAAGTGCACCTCCAGATAATTCTCCTGCTCCAGACGAAACAACGCCTGCCGCACAGGTGTGCGGCTGGCGTTCATGCGTGTGGCTATTTCCCCTTCGCTGAAACGGTCCCCGGGCAACAGGCGAAACTCGAAGATGTCCTGCTTGAGCTGGGCATAGATCCGTTCGGCGAGACCTTCCCGGCGTTCTTTGCCGGTGGCTTGGGAAGCAAGTTGCATGTTCAATCCTATTGACGATTCAACTGGTGTTCCACCCAATGGCAAAAGACCAGGGTTTGGGTATCACTGGAGGCAGGCCCGATGAACTGCACGCCCACGGGCAGCCCCATGGGACCGAAGCCGGTAGGCAGATGCAGGCTGGGCAGGCCGAGCACGCTCCAGGTTCGTGAAAACAGCGGGTCACCGGTACGCTGCAGCCCGATGTCGGCTTCGCCACAGGCGCTGGGCGTCATTAATAGATCACAGTCGGAGAACACTTGGCAAAGTTGCGCGCGGGCAGACGCGACAAGGGCGTGATTGTAACGGTTTTGAGGGTAGTCGACCTCTTCGCCACGCACCAGCATCTGCCGCAGACTTTCACTGAGCAACTCAGGATGATTCACGCGCTCGTCGGCCAGCGCCTTGAATGCCTCGGCGCACATGATGTCGTCGTGCACCTTGGCGAGCTGGTCGAAGGTGTCCGGCAGGCGCACGTCGACGACCTGAACACCGGCCTTGATCAGGCGTTGTCGGGTGTCTTCGAGTGCCTGGCGTGCTGCCGGGCTCGCCGCGTCCCAATACGCTGTGCGGCACAGGCCGATGCGTGGTTTGCTGTCCAGGTGCAACTGTCGCCATTGCGCAGCATCCGCCATCACTGAAGTGAGCAGTGCGACATCCGCCACGCTGCGCCCGAAGCCACCGACCGTGTCCAGGGACTCGCTGAGGCTTTTAACCCCGGCGCGGGGAATGAGACCGAAGCCGGGCTTGAAGCCGACGACTCCACAGTAGGCTGCAGGGCGAATGATTGAGGCGGCGGTTTGCGTGCCCAGCGCCAGTGGCACCATGCGCGCGGCCACGGCGGCAGCCGAACCACTGGACGATCCACCGGGTGTGTGCAGCGGATTATGCGGATTGCGCGTCGGTCCCGGAGTAAAGGTGGCGAATTCCGTAGTGACGGTCTTGCCCAGCACGATCGCTCCGGCTTCGCGACACAGAGCGACGGCAGCGGCATCGTTGATGGGCTGATGGTGTTGGTAGATCGGCGAGCCATAGCCGGAAGGGAAATCCCGAGTGTCGAACAGGTCTTTGACCCCAAGTGGCAGGCCGTGTAGTGGTCCGCGCAACGGACCACGATCCAGGGCTCGGGCCTGCGCCAGCGCGGCGTGGGCATTGTAGCTGCGCCAGGCAAGCACCTCTGGCTCGCGCTCGGCGATGCGTTCGAGGAAGGCCATCATCAGATGCTCGGCACTCAAGGTCCGCTGTCGCAGCAGTGTCGCGGCTTCGCTGGCGGTCAGTTGCGTTGGGTCATCCATACGATTCACGTTCATGCCTGGCACCAATCGAGGATCATCCGGCGATACAGGTCGTGAGCCTCTTCGATGCGGCTGACCTCGCAGTATTCATCGGTCTGGTGCGCCAGATGGGTTTCGCCGGGGCCGAGAATCAGTGTCGGCGGATTGCCCAGTGGCGCGAGGAGGGCGGCGGCATCGGTGAAGTAGGTGACCGTCCCCGGCGTCTGGGTACTGTCGCACAGTTGCATGACTCGCTGTACCCAAGGTGATTCGGGCGGGGTGTAGACCGGCGGCAGGTCGATCATGATTTCCAGTGCGATGTCGTCGCCGACGGCTTCCTGTACTGCCTGCTGCACGGCGGCATGGGATTGCCCGGCGACGCTGCGGATGTCGATGGTCAGCTCGGCGGCATCCGGCACCGAATTGACGTTGAGCCCGCCGCTGATCAAGCCGACGTTCAGGGTTGGGCTGCCCATTTCCGGATGGGCCGGGCAATGGAAATCGAAGGCTTGCAGGGACAGCGCGGCACGGGCGATTTTGTACACCGCGTTGTCGCCATGTTGAGGCATCGAGCCATGGGCGGTGATGCCCTTGGCCTTGGCTTTCAACCACAGCGCGCCCTTGTGACCGGCCAGCGGATTGTTGTAGCTCGGCTCAGCCACCAGCAACGCACCCGCCGGCTTGAGCAGGCCTGGCTGGGAAGCCATGTGAAATGCGCCTTCGCAGCCGGTCTCTTCGCCTGCGGTAATGATCAGGGTGACGCCGGCAGTCCCCGAGATTTGTTCGCTGCAGTCAAGGGCGGCGCAGACGAACGCGGCGACCCCGGCCTTCATGTCACTGCTGCCGCGTCCGTAGAGTTTGCCATTGACGATATCGCCGCCGAACGGGGCCTGAGTCCAGGGCGCATCGCCCAAGGGCACCACGTCCACATGGCCGGTGAACGCCAAGGGCAAGCCCTTGCCCGGGTCGCCGAGGCTGGCGATCAGGCTGGCCCGGCCGGGGGACAGTTCTGTCAGGGTACAGGTGAAGCCATGGGGTTCCAGCAACTCGGCCAGGTAGCGGGTGCAGCTCGATTCATCGCCCGGCGTGTTGATGGTGTTCATCCGCACCAGCGCCTGGGTCATTTCTACAGCGTTAAATTGCGAGGTCATGAGTGATGCTCCAAATAAGGATTAGCCGAAGTAGGCGGCCTGGACTTCTTTGTCTTCGCTGAGGCTGCGGGCGTCGCCCTGGGCCACCATGCGTCCCTGGGAAAGCACGAAGCCGTAGTGGGAAATCGCCAGGGTCTGATGCACGTTCTGCTCGACCAGCAGAACGCTGATGCCCAATTGGCAGATGTCGGCGATGATCCTGAAGTTCTCTTTGACATACAGCGGGGACAGACCCAGGGAGGGTTCGTCGATGATCAGCAGGCTGGGTTTGGCCATCAGCCCACGACCTATGGAAACCATGGCCTGTTCGCCACCGGACATAGTGCCTGCCAGTTGCTCGCGACGCTCTTTCAGGCGCGGAAACAGCTCGTACACTTCGTCGGCACGCCTGGCGATTTCCGCCGCATCGCTCACCTGATAGGCACCCACGCGCAGGTTTTCCGCCACGCTCATCTTCGGGAAAATCTTGCGCCCTTCGGGAATGCAGGCGATGCCCTTGGCGATGATGCGGTGTGTCGGAAGGCCCAGCAGCGACCTGCCATTGAAGGTAATGTCGCCGCGATTGGGCGGTGTGAGGCCGAGAATCGATCGGATCAGCGTGCTCTTGCCCGCGCCATTGGCGCCGAGGATGCAGGTGATACGGCCTTCTTCCAGCTCCAGGGACAGGTCATGGATGACGTCGATGCGGTCATAGGCCGTGGCAATGCGTTGAACGCTCAATAGGGGCATTGACTCACTCCTTGCCCAGGTACGCGACCTGGACCTCTGGGTCGGCGATGATTTCGGCGTAGGTGCCTTCAGCGATTTTCTTGCCGTAGTTGAGCACCACGCAGCGTTCGGAAATACGCTGGATCAGGTCCATTTCATGCTCGATCAAGGCGATGGCGAACGGGGCGACGCTCTGCCGGACCTTGAGAATGTCGTCCATCAACTCGTTTGTTTCCTCATGGGTCATGCCCGCCGACGGCTCGTCGAGCAATAGCAGGCGCGGCTCGCTGATCAGCGCGCGACAGATTTCTACCCGGCGCCGGTCCAGCATGCTCAGGTTTACCGCAGGCTGCCAAAGCTTGTCGGCCAGCGCGGCGTTGAAGGTCTTCAGCAGCTGATGCACGCGCTCGACCATTTCGCCGTGCTGGCGCTTGAAGGCCTGTCGACGGAACAAGTTGAAGCACAGGCTTTCATCGAGGTTGCGGGTGTTGCCGATGACCACATTGTCGAACACCGTCAGCGGCAACGACAGGCGCAGGCGCTGGAAGGTACGGGTGATGCCATGACCATAGATGGTCTGTGGCGAGCGGCCGCTGAGGTCATCGCCGCCGAAGCTGACGCTGCCCGCGCTGGCCTTGTACAGACCGGTGATCACGTTGAAACAGGTGGTCTTGCCGGAGCCATTGGGGCCCAGCAACGCGAGGATTTCCTGTGGTGCGATCTCCAGGTCCAGGCCGTCCAGGGCGGTCAGGCCGCCGAAGCGCATGGTCAGGCCGCGTGTCTGCAACAGTGGTTTCATGATTCACGTCCCGGAAAGAATTTGCGTACCTGACGAGGCAGCAGCCCCTGAGGACGAAACAGCAGAATCGCGATCACCAGCAGGCCGTACAGCAGGAAGCGATACTCCTGAATCGACTGCAGTTTCTCCGGCAGGATCATCACGATGGCCACTGCTGGAATGATCCCCCACGGGTTGCCGATGCCACCGAGTATCACAATCGACACGAGGATCAGCGAGTCGCCGAATGTGAAGTTGTTGGGGGCCACGTAACCGGTCATCAGACCGTAGCTGGCACCTGCGACACCGATCAGGAAATTGCCGAACACAAAGGCCATGACCTTGGTGCGGGCGATGCGGATGCCGAATGCCGAGGCCGAGACTTCATCGGTGCGCACCATGTCCATGGACACGCCCAGCCAGGAGCGTTCCAGACGGCGCACCAGCCAGAAGGCCAGGCTGCACAGGACTAGCGCCAGAATCACGAAGTTGGCGTAGAACGATATCTCGCTGTCACCCCATTCCAGGCTCTCGCCCAGATCCCGGCCGAACAGGGTCATGCTGGGAATGCGCACACCCTGCGGACCACCGAAGGTGTCATTAACCTCCATGAAAGTGCGAAACAGGATGCCGAACGCGATGGTCACCAACGCTGCGTAGTGACCGCGGGTGCGCAATACCGGAAGGATCAGCAGCGAGCCCAGCGCCGCCGCCAGCAGCCCGGCGATCAGTATCGCCAGCAGGTCCGGCACGCCACTGTGCAGGGCCAGCATGGCGGCGGTGTAGCTGCCGATGCCGAAGAACGCCGCGCCGGCGAAGTTGACGATCCCTGCGTAACCGAACTGCACGTTGAGGCCCAGACAGGCCACGCTATAGATCAATACCGTGGCAAGCAGCAGCAGCGCGAAGTGATCTTCATGAAACACCGCGAGCAAGACCAGCACACCGACGATGCAGCCCATGCCCAGCAGCCGTGGATAACGTCCGGCGCTGAGGCCCAGCGGGCGTGCGATGCCCAGGCGTCGGGAGACACCGAGCAGTACCGCTACGACGATTCCCAATACAAGAATCTCAAGCTGGCTTTCGGCATGCAGCAAGGCCCAGCCTGCGAGAAAACTCAGGGCTAAGACCGCGATGAGTAACGGTCGTGAAGTATTGGACAGAAATTTGATCATGCTCAGACTCGCTCACTGCTGCGTTCGGCGATCAGGCCGGTGGGCTTCCAGGCCAACAGGACGATCACCACTAAAAAGGCGAACACATCTTTGTAGGCACCCTGGAAACCAGGAATGAAGTGCGGCAGAGCCACTGCGCCGAAGGTCTGCAGGGCGGCGAACAGAAAACCACCGAGGATCGCACCATAGAAGTTGCCGAGGCCGCCCAGGATCGCCGCGCAGAAGCCGATCACGCCCAGTAGCAGACCGACGTTGAAGTTGATTTCGTTGTAATACAGGCCGTTCATCATCCCGGCCATGGCTGCCAGGGCCGAGCCCAGAGCAAAGGTCACCAGCACGATGCGTTCGAAGTTGATACCCATGACCCGCGCCGTTTCGCCATCCTGAGCCACGGCTCTGATGGCCAGACCCAGCTTGCTGCGGTTGATCAACTGATGGACGCCAACGATGGTCAAGGCACCGGCCAACAACAGAATCGCGCTATCGGCACGTACTGCCAGGTTGCCAAGATGCCAAGTGTCGGACGGTAGCAGTTGCGGAAAGGGCTTGGAGTTGGAGCCGTCCGGGTAGAACAGACGGATGCACTCACGTAGCACCAGACCGAGCATCAGGGTGATCAGCAACAGGTTGATCGGAGGGGCATCGCGCAGCGGCAGGATCAGAAAACGTGCGACCAGCGCGCCCAATGCAGCCGTCACTGCCAAAGCCGCCACCAGCATGATCAACAGTTGTAGCCAGGGATTGGCGATGCCGAACGACTGTGCCGCAGTGAACGCACTGAGCCCGGCGAACCCACCGACCATCAACACATCGCCATGGGAAAATTTGATCACATCGAGCACCCCGAAAAACAGGGTGAAGCCCACCGCGACCATCGCGTAGATCATTCCGAGCATCAGCCCGTTGATCAGGTATTGACTGAGTATTTCCAGATTCATTGGAAGGTCCGGATCGTAAAGGGTCATGGCTCCGACACGGTGTCGGAGCCGGATCATGCAAGGCGCCGGTTACAGATCTTTGAGGGTGCGTTTGCCGCTGGCGTATTCGCTGTCCTGCCACGGCACCCATTTGCCGTCCTGCACCACATAGGAAGTGATCAGCGGCACGATGTTCTGCCGGTGGTCATCGAAGGTCACCGGGCCGATCATGGTGCTGGCGTCCTTGGTGTGGTTCAGCTCGTCACGCACTTTGCGTCGGTTCGGGCCGACCTTGTCGATGGCGTCCATCAACAAGTTGGTCGCCACGTAGGCGAACGGGCCATAGGCTTCGGCGGGCTGCGCGTATTTTTGCTCGCCATAGGCGGCGAAGAACGCAGGGCCGGCAGCCAGTTTCTCCCACGGAGCGCCTTCGATGAACGACAGCGAACCTTCGGCAATAGGGGCGCCGACACCTTCGATGTAGGAATCGGACTTGATCCCCGAGGTGCCTTCGAGCTGGGCGTCGATCCCAAGTTTTTCCATCTGCGAACGGATACGGATGCCGATCGGGGTCAGACCACCGAAGTAGATGACCTGCGGCTTGAGTTGTTTGATCTGGGTAAGTTCGGCGGTGAAGTCCTGCTGATCGGCGGTGACTCCGAATGTACCGACGATCTTGCCGCCGGCTTTTTCCAGCGCCTGGCTGAAGTACTGGTTATGGCCTTTACCGTAATCGGTGGTGTCGTGAATTACCGCGAAGGTCTTGTAGCCGTGGTCGACCATGAACTTCGCGGCCTCCTGGTTCTGGTTGATCATCGTGCCGTTGACCCGATGTACTTCCTTGAAGTCATTGGCGTAGGTGATGTCCGGCAGTACCGCACCCCAGACCACCACTGGCAGGCTGAACTTGTGATAGACGTCGACGGCACTCATGGCCACGGCCGAGCAGTAGTGGGTGATGCCACCGATGATTTCCTTGTCCGATGCGATCTTGGTTGCGATCTGCACGCCGACGTTGGGCTTGCACTCATCGTCCAGCGATACCAGTTCGTACTCATAAGGGCTGTCGGCCTTGGCGTTGTGTTGCTTGATTGCCAGGTCGCTGGAATTACGACCACCCAGGCCGATGGGCGAGGTGCCGCCGGTCAAGGGACCGACGAAAGCTATTTTCACCACCTCCTTGGCCAGCGCGAATGGCGCGGCGAGCAGGCAGGCAGAAAAGAGAGCGGGCAGCACAACCACTTTGATCTTGTTACTCATGACGTCTCCTAAGGTGATCCTGCCGGCGAATGTCGGGCACGGTAATAAAATACCATCTTGTATACATGATGGTATTTCGGCAGAAGCAACAACGGTGCCATGAACGCAATCGGGTCCTGGCGGACAGGAATCATGGGACGCCAAAGGAGAATGGGGGGCGATTTCGGTGCAATTTCAATGTGTGCGCACTCAACTGGTGCGCCGAATGCCCGGGTTTAATCTTCGCGCTTGCCTGCCCTTTTTGGTCTACGGCGCCCTGTTCATTGACGTTATTACGGTTTGAGCCAGCACGCGCAGTGGGCCATATGTGTGGGCTCCATCCGTTGGCACACTTCGTGCCTTGATTAATAAGTAATTATCAATAATTGCAAGTTGCATATAAAAAGTAGCTGAACACAAGACCAGAAAACCTGAGGAGCAGATCATGTACAAATCCAGCTTGGCGCTTGCCGTGGCCGTTGGGGTGTTGGCCCAGCAAGCCGGTGCTGCCGGTTTCATCGAAGACAGCAAGGCTTCCGTCAGTTCACGTACCTTTTACTACAGGGCTGATACCCGCGAAGGCACTGCAAACGATCAAGAAGAAACCGCCGAAGGCCTGAAATTCGATTACACCTCCGGTTTCACACAGGGTCTCGTCGGTTTTGGTATCGACGCTCAGGCATTAGTCGGCATTCACCTGGACGGCGGCAAAGGCCACCATCCAGATAACAACAGCTTTTTCCCAAGCGACAGCGACGGTTCGGCGGTAGATGAGTGGAGTCGTGCAGGGGCAAACGTCAAGGCCCGCATCTCCAAGACTGAAATGCATGTGGGGAGTGCCTTGGCGCCGCAACTCCCGATTCTGTTGGCGAACGACAGCCGTCTCCTGCCAGCGACCTACGACGGTGGCATCATCACCTCTAAGGACATCGATAACTTCACATTGGTTGCCGGTCAACTCGAGCACTCTGCAGGTCGCGCAACGAGCAACAGTACTGGTCTGAGCGTCGCTGGCGGCACCCAAGACAGCAACCAGTTCCGTTTCGGCGGCGTTGACTGGAAGGCCACCAAAGACCTGACGTTGCAGGCTTATCACTCCGAATTGCAGGACTACTACAAACAGACCTTCTTCGGTCTGATTCATGTGTTGCCGATCGCTGACGGCCAGTCCTTCAAGACTGACCTGCGTTATTTCGACAGCAGCTCTGACGGCAAGAATGGCACGACGGGCTACATGTTCAATAACAACGGCGGCTTCGCCAAAACTCCGGGTGAAGTCGACAACACCACCTGGAGCGCGATGTTCACCTACACCCTGGGTGCCAACGCTTTCCTGGTTGGCCATCAGCGTGTCAGTGACGACGGCGGTTTTGTTTACCTGAACCAAGGCAACGTTGTTGATGGCAATGGTGGAAACGAAGGCAACGGCGGCCCTAGCTTCTATCTGTTCACAGATAGCGTGGTCAACAGTTTCGTTCGTGCAGGCGAGAACACTACGTTTGGTCAATACACCTATGACTTCGCTTCGCTCGGCGCACCTGGCCTGAAAGCTTCGGCCTCCTACTTGCGTGGTCAGGACATCAAGGCTACCAACGGCGTAGGTCCAGACCAGACCGAGTGGGAACGCGACTTGCGTGTGGATTATGTAGTTCAAACTGGCGCGCTTAAAGGGTTCGGTACGACGCTGCGTCACGGTACTTACCGTGGCGACACCAACATTCCTGCGCAAGACCAGACCCGTCTGATCTTCAACTACACCTACAACTTCCTGTAATAAATCCTGAAATTGTTGGAGGTCCAGCGGACCTCGGTGCTGCCGCAGGCCGCGCTCGAACGCGTAGCGGTCGCAACATTTTCAGCTTGCGCAATAAGAGGCCTCGCACTGATGCGGGGCCTTTTTTGGACAATGAGGAAACTATCTTGAAGTTGATTGATTCGATTACTCAGTTCCATGGCGAACTCCGGCAAATCCGTCGCGATATCCATGCCCATCCCGAGCTCGGCTATGAGGAGCAGCGCACCTCGGATCTGGTGGCGCAGAAGCTGACGAAATGGGGAATTCCGGTATTGCGCGGCATGGGCGGAACCGGTGTGGTCGGTGTCATCAAGAACGGCGACAGCCCCCGTGCAATTGGCTTGCGTGCCGACATGGATGCACTGCCGATGCAGGAGCTCAACACGTTTGCCCACGCATCCCGGCATGAAGGCAAGATGCACTCATGCGGTCATGACGGACACACAACGATGCTGTTGGGCGCCGCGCATTACCTGTCGCAGCACCGCAATTTCGACGGCACGGTGTATGTCATTTTCCAGCCGGCGGAAGAGGTCGGTGCCGGCGCCAAGCGGATGATGGACGACGGGTTGTTTACCCTATGCCCGATGGACGCGGTATTCGGCATGCACAATTGGCCCGGACATCCGGCCGGCACCTTTGGCGTGAGGACCGGGCCGACAATGGCATCAGGCAATCACTTTGAAGTGATTGTCAAAGGGAAGGGCGCGCATGCCGCGCAACCGCACAAGAGCATTGACCCGGTCATGGTCGCCGTGCAAATAGCACAGAGCTGGCAAACCATCGTTTCGCGCAACGTGAGCCCGATCGATTCCGCCGTGTTGTCGGTCACGCAAATCCACGCCGGCAGCGCGACCAATGTAATTCCCGACGAGGCTAGCCTGCTTGGAACGGTGCGTACCTTCACCGTCGAGGTGCTGGACTTGATCGAGCGGCGCATGAAAGAGATTGCCGAGCATACGGCCGCCGCGTTCGACGCGCAGATCGAATTCAGGTTCACGCGCAATTATCCAGCACTGGTGAACCACCCGAAAGAAACGGCACTGGCGGTTGAAGTGATGCAGTCCATCGTGGGCATGGACAATGTCGACCCGCACGCCGAACCCACCATGGGCTCGGAAGACTTCGCATTTATGCTGCAGGCCAAGCCGGGCTGCTATGTATTCATCGGCAATGGCGATGGCACGCATCGCGATGCGGGACATGGGTTGGGGACCTGCAATCTGCATAATCCCAGTTATGACTTCAATGACGAGCTGCTGCCGATAGGAGCGACCTATTGGGTTCGGCTGGTCGACACCTGGCTCGGCAAGGCAGAATAAAAGCCTGATCGGGCGGAATTTCAATTATTGAAATTTACAGATAACTCAAATGTTTGAATGGGAGAGCAGCATGCCAAAGGCGCTATATCCAAGGCTGGAACATCTAAACTTTCACCTTGATGTCTTGAGCGAAATGGCCAAGGGCGTCGCGTCGGACCTCTATGAAGCCGAATGCGGCGTCACCCTGCGCGAGCTTCGCGTGCTGCGTTTCGTCGACATGCAGCCGGGCATCTCCCTCGGTCCGCTGATTGCGCTGACGTATCTTGAACAGACGTTAGTCTCGAAGCTGGTCACTGCGCTGGCCAAGCGCGGCTTGTTGACGCGCTCGACTGGCACCGTAGATGCGCGCGTCATCCACCTGCACGTGACAAAAGAAGGCCAGGCCGTCGTCAGGAAGAGCGACCGGATCGGCAAGGAATTCGACCAGCAGTTGATGTCCGTTCTGTCGCCGGACGAGAAGGAAGTGCTGTTTCGCTGCATCCGCAAGCTGACCGAACATGTCGAGGAGGGTGGCGCCTGGACGCGTCCGCCGAGCGCGCGCATGGACTGAATTTAGCGCCAGGTCTTGCACCTTACATTTCAATTTTCCACCGAGAACCCGTTATGAATGACCATTTTGTCTTCAATGCTGGGAACGTCGTTTTACAGTCCGGCATCACATTCAGGGATGCCAGACTCGCCTATCAGACTTACGGCAAATTGAATGCCGCAAAATCGAATGTCATTCTCTACATGACATCTTTTGCCGCGCATCACTATGACATCGAGTGGATGGTCGGTCCCGGCAAGGCGCTGGACACCGACAAGTACTTTGTGATTATCCCGAACCTGTTCGGCAATGGGCTTTCGTCCTCGCCCAGCAATGCCAGTGAGCCCTTTAACGGAAGCCGCTGGCCGAATATGACGATCACTGACAGCGTCAAAATTCAACACCAGATGCTGACGCAACACTTTGGCATCGAGGTCTTGCACATGGCGTGCGGCTGGTCGATGGGCGGCGTGCAGGCTTATCACTGGGCAGCGCTGTATCCCGCCATGGTCCAGCGGCTCGTCGTTCTGTGTGGCGCGGCAAAAACCTCACCCCATAATCAAGTCTTCATCGAAGGGGTGCGCGCCACCCTGACGACCGATCCCGCTTTTCAAAACGGCGCCTTCGTCCAGCGTCCCGAGCGCGGTCTGCGTGCCATGGGCCGCAATTATGCCGCCATGGCAATGTCGCAAACGTTTTATCGCGAGGAAGTGTGGCGCCAAGCCGGTTTCTCCTCGCTCGAAGATTTTCTGGTGATGTCGTGGGAAGCGAATTTCCTGAGACGCGACGCCAACAACCTGCTGGCGCAGCTGTGGGCCTGGCAACACGCGAACATTGCTGCCAACACCATGTACAACGGCGATTTCCATGCGGCGCTGAAAGCGATTACCGCAAAGGCGTTGATCATGCCGGGCACAACCGATCTGTACTTCCAGGTGGAAGACAATCGCCTGGAAGTGGAACAAATGCCCAACGCTACACTGCTGCCGATTCAATCAATCTGGGGTCACCGCGCCGGGCTGCCGACTGCCAATGTGGAAGACGCCGCGTTTATTTCCACGGCAATCAGCCGGTTGCTTCAAGACTGACGGAGGTTAGCGCCGCGCATCGGCGTAGGGGGCAGCGCATGCGCTGCCCCCATTTTGTTACGCCGTGCCGAAAGAAAAGCCGCGCCCCGGTGCCGCCGCCAACAACGCCTGCGTGTATTCATGACGCGGCGCCAGGAATACATCCTGTATCAAGCCTTCCTCGACGATCTCGCCGCGCCGCATCACAATGACCCGGTCGCAGATTTGGCTGGCCACCCGCAGATCATGCGTGATGAACAGAATGCCGATCCGCAGCCTGCGCTGAATATCGTCAAGCAGTTCGAGGATTTGCGCCTGGACCGAGACATCAAGCGCGGACACCGCTTCGTCGGCGATCAGCACTTGCGGATCGCACGCCAGCGCCCGCGCGATCGAGATCCGTTGCCGCTGGCCGCCCGAGAATTCGCTGGGGTAGCGGTGCAGCGCATCAGGTTTGAGGCGTACCAGCGTCATCAGTTCTTCCGCGCGTTGCCACGCCTGGGCGTACGGCACGCCGAAATTGAGTGGTCCTTCGATGATCGAGTCGCCCACGGTCTGACGTGGATTGAGCGAGCGGTAAGGGTCCTGGAACACCACTTGCACGCTGCGCCGGAACGGATACAGGTCACGGCCGCGAGCGTTGGCCACCGATCGACCATCGGCGAAGATATCGCCGGTGGTCGGCTCGATCAGCCGCGCAATGCAGCGCGCGACCGTCGACTTTCCGGAACCGGACTCGCCCACGATGCCCACCGTTTCGCCCGGCAATACCGTCAGTGACACGTCGCTGGCCGCCTTTACCTCACGCTTGCGACCTGGCCAAGAGCCCGTCAAATATGTCTTGCCGATCGCGCGCGCTTCAAGCAGCGGATAGGCTTTCTGCACCGGCGGCCGGGCGCGTGGCACCAGCCCGGGGACGGCGCTCAGCAGCATGCGGGTATAGGGTTCACGCGGCTGCTGCAGTACCTGCATTTTGGGACCCTGCTCAATCATGTCGCCCAGCCGCAGCACGACGACCCTGTCGGCGATTTCGGCGACGACGCCGAAATCATGGGTGATGAACAGCACTGCGGTGCCGCTTTCGGTCTGCAATTCACGGATCAGTTTGAGGATCTCGGCTTGGGTCGTGACGTCGAGCGCCGTGGTGGGCTCGTCGCAGATCAGCAACGCCGGCTTCAGGATCAGCGCCATCGCGATCACGATGCGTTGGCGCTGCCCGCCCGACAACTGATGCGGGTAGGACGCGTAGATACGTTCCGGTTCCGGTAACTGTACGTGTTCAAAGATTTCGAGGATGCGCTGGCGACGCTCGTTGGCGCGAGTGTGGCTGTGCTGGGCCAGCATTTCGTCGACTTGGGCGCCGCAGGTCATGATCGGGTTCAGGGCCGTCATCGGCTCCTGGAAAACCATCGCCATCTTCTCTCCGCGCATTTGGCGGATGCGCACCGGGCTTGCTGTCAGCACGCTTTCGCCCAGCAGTTCGATGTCGCCGTTCAACGTCTTCAGCGTCTCCGGCAACAGCCCCATCACCGCCTGCGCGATCACCGATTTGCCCGAGCCGGATTCGCCCAGCAGGCATACGATCTCGCCCTGCCTTACATCGAGTGAGATGTTGTGCACCGCATGCGAACGGTCGGCGCCGGTTGGCAGCGCAATCGTCAGCTGCTTGACAGCGAGGACGGTCGCGGCGCAAGCGGAGGAGGGTATGTCTGTGTTTGCATTCGTATCGCGCATGGCCTCAGCTTCCTCGCTTGTTGAATTTCGGATCGAGCGTATCGCGCAATCCGTCGCCCATGATGTTGACCGCCAGTACCGTCAGCGCCAGGAAGATACCTGGGAACAGCACGGTCTGTGGGTACTGGTTGAACTGCATGCGGCCATCGGCCATCACATTGCCCCAGGTCGGAATGTCCGGTGGCAGGCCCACGCCTAGAAACGACAGGATCGCTTCCACGAGAATCGCGGATGCACAGACATAGGTGCCCTGTACGATCAGCGGCGCAATCGCATTTGGCAGGATGTGACGCCACAGAATCTTCAGGGTCGGCGTAGCCAGCGAGATGGCGGCCTCGACGTACGGCTCCTCGCGGATGGTCAGCACAATCGAGCGCACCAGGCGCGCGACACGCGGAATTTCAGGAATTGTAATGGCGACGATCACCGTGATCAGGGTCGGCCGCCACAGCGCCATCAGCGTGATCGCGAACAGGATGCTGGGAATCGCCATCACGCTGTCCATCGTGCGCATGATGATGTCGTCGAGGCGGCGGAAATATCCGGCCGCCACGCCGACAAGGCCGCCGCAAACGAGCGCCAGCAGTGCCACCGAGATTCCAACCGACAGTGACACGCGCGCGCCGTAGACGACCCGGCTCCAGGTATCCCGTCCCAGGCTGTCGGTACCCATCAGGAAGAAGTGCTGCAATGTCGCGCCGGACAGGTCGGTGAATTCGGCTTGCACGCCGGGTAGGAGGTTGGCGCTCGACGGGTCCATCGCGGTCGGGTCGATCGTGCCCAGCAACGGCGCGGCGAGCGCTGCCAGCACAAGCAGCAGCAGCGCGCTGCCTCCCAGGCGCACCGACCAGTTGCGCAGGACGAGGCGCCATAGCGGTGTACGCGAGCGTGTGGTCGGCACTGCGTCCAGGTTGTCCAGGAGGGTACTCGGCGCGGCAACGGCCATCAGGTTGTGAAGCTCGGCGTGATTTTCGGTCATGTCCATAGGGTCCCCGCTCAATAACGGATGCGCGGGTCGAGCAGCAGGTAGCTCAGGTCGACCAGCAGGTTGATCAGCACGTACACAACGGAAAAGAGCAGCGTGATGCCTTGTATCAGCGGGAAATCGCGCGCCAGAACGGCATCAACCGTCAGTTGCCCGAGTCCTGGGATGGCGTACACGGTTTCAGTGACCACCACGCCACCAATCAGCAAGCCGACGCCAATGCCGATCACTGTGACGATCGGTACTGCGGCATTGGCCAGGGCATGGCGGATCAGCACACGTATCTCGGAGATACCTTTGGCGCGGGCGGTGCGGATGTAGTCTTCGGTCAGCGCTTCGGCGACGGCTGCGCGGGTGACGCGGGCAATCAGCGCAAGGTAGACGATCGATAGCGTGATCGCAGGCAGGATCAGGTGCGCCAGCCAGGGACCGACGCCGTCGCTCAAGTAGGCATATCCCTGTACCGGAAGCAGTTGCGCATGCAAGGCGACGGCCCAGATGAGGATGTAGCCGACCACGAATGACGGTACCGAAAACCCCATGACCGAAAATCCCATCAGCATCCGGTCCAGCCAGCCGCCGTGGCGCCAGGCGGCGATCACGCCGAGGGGCACCGCGAGCAACAGCGTGAGCACCAGCGTCAGCGCCGATAAGGCCAGGGTTGGCTCGATGCGATGCGCGATCAAGCTGGTCACCGGCTGTTTCATGTAGTACGACTCGCCAAGATTGCCTTGCAGGATCTGGCTGCTCCAATTGAAAAACTGCACCGGTAGTGGCTGGTCCAGCCCGAGGTTAGCGCGCACCAGCGCGATGTCGGCGCTGGTGCCGTTGTCGCCGACCAGGGCTGCAGCCGGATCGCCCGGCGTCAGGCGCAGAATCATGAACACGATGAGACCGACAATGACTAGGACCGGCAGCGTCGATAGCACGCGCCGGAAAAGAAAGAAAAGCATTTCGTTTTGCTCCCAGGCCGGTTGACAAATGACGGAGGCGATACCCCGCAAGGCGGCGACGGCCCGCCGCCGCCGCGGTCGTACTTAAATTTTCTGGATGTTCCAGAACACGTTGACCGGGGCCTTCACGACGCCGCTCACCACGCCCTTGCGGATCACCGAATACAAATCGAAGTTACCCAGCGGCGCAAAGAGTGCGCTCTCGAACGTTTCCTGCTGGATCGCCGCAGCGATTGTCTTGCGCTGTGCCGCATCGGTGGCGACCGTGAATTCGGCCTTAAGTCGTTCGAGCTCGTTGTCAGTTGGCCAACCGAACCAGCCTTTCTCGCCATTACCTGTCAGCGGTGCAAAATACATCGGGTTCATCGTGTCGCCGGGTACCCACGCGGTCATGAACAGATTCCAGCCACCCTGGTCGGACGGCGCCTTGCTGGTGCGGCGCGTTACCAGCGTGTTCCAGTCCATCGCTTGCATGTCGACATTGAAGCCGGCCTGCTTCAGCAGTTGCGCCATGACCGGCGGGAATTTGTTGAGTACGGCGAAGTCGGCCGGATACAGCAGTACCACCGGCTTGCCGTCATAGCCTGCTTCCTTGAGCAACGCCTGAGCTGCCGCGAACTGCGGCTTTCCGTTGAAGTAGGCAGTTTCGCTCGACGCCAGCGCCGAATCGCAGGGGTAAATCGAGAGACAGCTGCGGTACAGGTCCTTGTTGACCAACTGAGCCCGCATCAGCGCTTCCTGGTTGATCGCCATGACGGCGGCCCGGGCGATCTTCGGGTTGTTGAATGGCGGCACCAGATGATTCAGGTGTAAGTCGACCAGCGCGGCGGGAGTCGGTTTTACCAGCTCCAGCTTGGGATTGCTTTTGAACGCCGCGTACTGCTCGGCGGGCATCCATTCGATCATGTCCACTTCGCCGTTCGCAATCGCATTGGCCTGGGTCTGGGCGTCCTTGAGGACGAGCCATTCGACCCGGTCGACATAGACATGCTTGCCGCCGGCCGTGCCCGAAGCCGGTTCATTGCGCGGCACATAGTTCGGGTTCTTGAGGTAGACGATCTTCGCGCCCGGGCGATACTCGTCAAGCTTGAGGATGAAGGGGCCGGAGCCGGTGTAGTCGGTAATCTGCTGGTCCGGCGGGGTATCGGCGACCTGCTTCGGCATAATGAACGCGGCGCTGCCGGACGGCTTGCCGAGCGCCTCGAGGATCATCGGGAACGCTTGGTTCAAGGTGATGCGGAACGTCTTGGTATCGATTGCGTCGAAGGATGCCATTGCCGCGAGCAGCTTCTGCCCGAACACGTCGCGCTTGCCCCAGCGCGTGATCGACGCGATGACGTCCGCCGAGGTGACCGGTTTACCGTCGCTAAAAGCCAGATCCTTGCGCAGCGTGAACGTCCAGGTTTTGGCGTCCGGCGAGGTCGTGTAACTGTCGACCATCTCCGGTTGCACCGAGCCCTCGGCGTCCACTCCGAACAATGTGTCATAGACCATATAACCGTGGTTGCGCGTGATGAACGACGTGGTCCAAATCGGGTCAAGGATCTTCAAGTCCGCTTGGGGCACGATGCGCAACACCTTGGAGTCATCCTGCGCGTACACCATCGTTGCTGCGCTCGCCACCAGCGCTCCCGCTACACACATTTTCATCCAGCGCTTCATCATGCCCACCTCGTAAAATGTCAGAAAAAATGATTCGAACTCTGTGCCATCCGGTGATGCTTTTTATTTGCAACTTGCAACTATTGTAAATTACTTATTAATCGAGGCATGAAGCGTGCCAACGCATGGAACCCACGCGTATGGGCAACTGTAAGGCGTTGGCTCATGAGGTGACGTCAATGAACAGGGCACCAGAGGCCAAAAGCGGGCACTCGAGCGCGAAGATGGTGCATAGTCAGGTTCAAAATGTTGCACATTCCTGGGGTGTGCTATTCGCAATCGACGGCAGGCACTTTGCCGGGTACCTATTTGAAAAGCGCTCGTCACGGTAGCGAGCGAAGTCGGAGAAAATGAGCGCGCTGTCGTGAGAGTACGAGACTTCAAAACGACACAAAAAAAGCCAAAGCCCCTGAGGGCTTTGGCTTTTTTAAAGGTTTGTTTCGAGAGCTTTTTTCAAGAGGGCGATGGTGCTTAGGTATGACTCGCTACCCCTCCCGCCCGGCCCTGATTTCCCTGCGGTTGTGCCTTCGTCACGCGCAACGTCCATAGCAGATAAACCCCTACCAGCCCGGCGGCCGACAGTGACAACATCCCAGCGCGAGGGTCGGTAAACCAAATCTCCATATTGGCCTTGAGCATCGGTGCAACGAAGCCACCGATATTTCCCATGGAGCCAATCAGAGCAATACCGCCTGCAGCAGCGACGCCACCCAAGTAACTGGTCGGAAGCGTCCAGAACAACGGTTGAACGGTCACGAAACCGGCGGCTGCAAAGCAGAAAGCCAGCAATACCGGAGCAAAACTATTGAGCAACGCCGAGGCGGCAATGCCCAGCGCTGCCATGCTCAGCATGCACATCGCCATCTTCAGGTGCGACCCATGCCGGTCGGCATAACGCGTCACAAAATACATGGCGATTGCGGCGCACAGCCAGGGTATCGAGATGAACATGCCCACCTTGAAACCGACAGTGGTACCCAACAGCTCCGCGATGCGCGTCGGCAAATAAAAGATGACCCCGTACACACTGACCTGAACGCTGAAATAGATCAGGATGAACTTCAGCACTCGCTTGTTGCTAACCAGCCCCAGCAGGCTATTCGGTCCATGGGCAAGCTTGAGCTTGTCTTCAGCCTTGAGCTCCTGGCTCAGCGCGGCTTTCTCCTCTTGGGTAAGCCAGTTGGCGTCCTGTGGCTTACTCTTGAGGTAGAACAGCGCAATGATTCCCACGATGACAGCGGCCAGGCCTTCAACCAGGAACATCCATTGCCAGTTGGTCAGGTTGAACATGCCATGCATTTCCAACAACCAACCAGACAACGGGCTGCCTAACATCAAGGCCAATGGCAGGCCAAAATAATAGATCCCGATGGCCTGACCGCGACGTTGGGCCGGAAACCAGTAAGTCAGATACAGGATGACACCTGGGGAAAACCCCGCTTCCGCCACTCCGAGCAGAAAACGCAGCACGTAAAACGTTGTTTCATCCCGGGTGAACATCATGGCTGCTGATACCAGCCCCCAGGTGATCATGATCCGGCTGAGCCAGACTCTAGCACCGACCCGGTGCAACATGAGGTTGCTTGGGACTTCGAAGATCGCATAACCAATGAAGAAAATGCCGGCCCCCAGAGCGAAGGCGGCATTGCTCAAACCGATATCGGTTTGCAGGGCCGCCTTGGCGAAGCCAACGTTGGAGCGATCGATCATCGCCAGGGCGAACATCAATGCGAGGAACGGCAACAGCTTCCAGCGACACTTGGCGAGAGCGCTCTCAATAGCTGCGGCATGCTTTGATCTTGTTGTATGTTTGGTCATCGTTTTTGTACCTTGTTATTAGATGTCCAGCGACCACTGTGTTTTATCTGCCAGGACCTCTGGCAGAGGTAAATCAGTGGAGCGATTTACCTGCCACCAGACCGCGAACGGCCAGGTTGCCCATCAATGCACGCAGGCCGAACGTCCATGGTGTGGCTTCATTGCTGGTGGTAACGCGGTTGTGCAGAACGCCCAACAGCGGACTGCCGATACTGACGCTATCGCCCTGTTTGTGGGTGAAGCCACTGCCCGGCTCTTCACGATCTTGCGTCGGGGCGAACAGCGTGCCGAGGAACAGCATGAAGCCGTCCGGGTACTGGTGATCACTGCCCACGGTCTGGGCCACCAACTCCAACGGGTCGCGACTGATCTGCTCCATCGAACTGGTTCCGCGCAGAATGAAACCGTCATCACCCACGACGTCGAGGTCGACCACGCAGCGGCGCACATCATCCAGAGAGAAGCCTTCGTCGAACAGGCGAATGAACGGACCGATGGCGCAAGACGCATTGTTGTCCTTGGCCTTGCTCAGCAGTAATGCGCTACGGCCTTCGAAGTCGCGCAGGTTGACGTCGTTGCCCAAGGTAGCGCCGTGTACCTGGCCACGGCTGTTAACCGCCAGTACGATTTCCGGCTCAGGGTTGTTCCATTTGGATTTGGGATGAATACCAATCTCACTGCCACTGCCGACGGAAGCGAGGACCGGAGCCTTGGTGAATATCTCGGCGTCAGGGCCGATGCCCACTTCGAGATATTGCGACCAAAGACCTTGTTCTATCAACACACCCTTTAGCCGGGCCGCTTCGGTCGAGCCGGGTTTGATCGAGCGCAGGTTGTCGCCGATAGCAGCCGTGACAAGGCTGCGTACACTCTCGGCCTTGGCGGCATCACCACCAGCCTGCTCTTCAATTACGCGTTCGATCATGCTGGAGGCAAACGTCACACCGGCGGCCTTGATCACCTGCAGGTCCGCCGGTGGCAGCAGAAAAGCTCTGGCGGGATCGGACTCCGCTCCTGTATTGGCCAACAACTCTTCCACACTGCCGATGTATCGGCCGCGAGCGCTGCGAACGGCCTCAAGCGGTGAGGCGCTTTCCAGCAGATCGCTCAGCGTTGCGAAATCCTGGGACAAATCAAACACACCATCGGCGCGCAGTACCACCGGCGATGGGCCTGCTGTCTCCCCCGGCACCCAGGCACGACCAATCAGGGTGCCTTGCAATCCGTCGATCGGAAGGGTGTTTTCACGCGTTAATTTCAGAGTGGGCATAAGGAGATCCAAGTCAATTCAGTGACGACTGGGTAAAAACTAGTGGACTTGGTTGATAAATCCCAATGACATATTCTCAGCATTTGATATCTTTTCGTTATCGACCAGGTTGAGCACCCTTATGGAAAACGACGAAATTTCATACGCCAGCGTCAGCAAATGGCTCAAGATCAAGCATCTGATGCTGGTCGACACGCTGGCCAAGACCCGCAATATGCATACCACCGCCGAGCTGATGAACCTGACTCAGCCAGCCATCAGCAAGATGCTGCGTGACATCGAGCTGTTGTTCGGTTTTGCCTTGTTTGAACGGCAAACCCGCAACATGGCGTTGACTGAACTAGGCGAGTTCGTTGTCCGCTATGCCCGGATGACGTTGGACGACACACAATCATTCGTCGATCAACTCAATAAACTGCGCAAAGGTGGACATGGCCATTTGAAAGTCGGCGCGATTTTCGCCGCGACCTCAGTCGTGCTGCCCGAAGCCATCACCCGGATCAAGCTGGACCGCCCCCTGCTGTCCATCGAAGTGATAGAGCAAACCAGTAATCAATTGCTGGAAATGCTTGAGCATAAAAAACTCGATTTGATCATTGCCCGCTACACGGACGAACGTTATCAGCAACCGTTCGAATTTCGTGCGCTAGGGCCTGAGCCCTTTTGCCTGGTGGTCAACAGTCGCCATCCCCTTGCGCAGTTAGACGAGGTGGCAATCGAACAACTCAGCGATTGGCCTTGGGTCATGTATCCCTTCAACGCCCCCATCCGTCGCCGGATGGAAAGCGCTTTCACCGAATTCAATATGCGCACGCCTACCAACACGGTCGAAACCATCTCAATGCCAACCTTTCTGCAACTCCTGCAATCGGGACCGATGCTCGCTCTGTTGCCCGAATCCATGGTCCAGTCGCAGGTTCAGAGTGGCTTGCTCAAAGTGCTCAACACGCCGTTCAAAGTCGAGCCTCAGGACTACGGCATCATCACGCGCAAGGATGAACCGCTGAGCGAAGCTGCCCGCGAATTTGCCGATACCTTGCTGGAGTTCGCCAGGCTGCGACGGGAAGCTGGCGACAGATGAGGACGATGTTTCAGTGAATATCGCCGGAACAAATGAGAAAAAGTTATCGATCAATCCAAAGGTCTCATTAGGCAGCACTGTCCGGTGACTCTTATAGTGCAGCAACAAAGGTATGGCGCGGCCCGTTCGCCAGCGACCTCCCACGCTCATAGCCAGAGAGTTTCCGATGGAATTGATTATGAAAACCGGTGCAGCCGCCGTCCTGCGCCTCAATCCTCTGGACGATGTCTTGATCGCCCGCCGGCCGTTGTTGTCGGGTGAAGTACTCGAACAGGAAGGCGTAACCGTGCGCCAACCGGTGCCCGCCGGTCACAAGATTGCCTCACGCCGTGTCGAGGCGGGCCAACCCTTGCGTCGTTATGGGCAGATCATCGGATTTGCGACCGAGGTTATCGAGGCGGGTGATCACGTGCATGTGCACAACCTGACCATGGGCGATTTCGCCCGCGACTATGCCTTCAGCCTCGATGTGAAACCCGACAAGCCCTTGAACGATGAGCCTGTGTTCATGGGTATCGTGCGCCCGGATGGTCGTGTGGCTACGCGAAATTACATCGGTATCCTGACCTCTGTGAATTGCTCGGCCACCGTGGCCCGCGCCATTGCCGACCACTTCCGACGGGACATTAACCCTGGCGCGTTACTGGCGTACCCGGCAGTCGATGGCGTGGTCGCGCTGACCCATTCTGCCGGTTGCGCCATGGACTCCGCAGGCGAAGGCCTGGCGCTGTTGCGCCGAACATTGGCAGGCTACGCAACTCATGCCAACTTCGCCTCGGTGCTGGTGATCGGACTGGGCTGCGAAACCAACCAGATCGAAGGGTTACTCAGCACCCAGGGTCTGAGCAGGAGCAATACACTGCGCACCTTCAGCATTCAGGACAGCGGCGGCACCTCTAAAGCCATTGCCAGCGGCATTGCCCAGGTCAAGGAATTGCTTGAGGAGGCCAACCAGGTCAAGCGCGAACCCGTCAGTGCCAAACACCTGATCATAGGGTTGCAATGTGGCGGCTCGGATGGTTATTCAGGTATCACGGCCAACCCTGCCCTGGGCAATGCAGTGGACCGCCTGGTCGCCTGTGGCGGTACGGCCATCCTTTCCGAAACTCCGGAAATCTATGGTGCCGAACACCTGTTGACCCGCCGAGCGGTCAACCGCGAGGTGGGCGAAAAACTCATCGCACGAATCCATTGGTGGGAGGCGTACTGCGAACGCATGGGCGCAGAACTCAACAACAACCCATCGGCTGGCAACAAGGTCGGTGGGTTGACCACCATCCTTGAAAAGTCACTGGGCGCCGTCGCCAAAGCAGGTTCCAGCAACCTGGTCGATGTTTATGAGTATGCCCAAGTGGTTAGCGCGAAAGGTTTGGTGTTCATGGACACCCCTGGTTACGACCCGGTATCGGCCACAGGTCAGGTGGCTGGTGGCGCCAACCTGATTGCCTTCACCACAGGACGTGGCTCTGCCTATGGGTGTGCTCCCTCTCCGTCGATCAAACTTGCGACCAATACAGCGCTGTGGAACCGCCAGCGCGAGGATATGGACATCAACTGCGGCGAGATCGCTGAAGACACCATGTCCATCGAAGAATGCGGTGAAGCCATCTTCAAGCTCATGCTGCGCATCGCTTCGGGCGAACGCAGCATGAGCGAGCAGCACGGTTACGGTCAGAACGAATTCGTGCCATGGCAGATCGGTGCCGTCACCTGAATTGACGGTGCCTGTTCTCCTTCCTTAATGCCCCGACATCCCCGCAAAGGGGATTCGAACACCCCTTTCTGGAGCCACAATGTTCACGATTATCGGCCATAACTACATCGGCGGTCAGCGCGCCGCTGCCGGCACCATCATCGTCAAAAGTGTTGATGCCAGCACGGGCGAACAACTGCCTTACAGTTTCCACCAGGCCACTTTTGAAGAGGTCGACCGTGCCGCATTGGCGGCCGCTGGTGCCTATCCGGTCTACCGCAGCCTGAGCGCAGCCAAACGTGCCGAGTTCCTCGACGCCATCGCCGACGAACTGGACGCCCTTGGCGATGACTTTGTCGCGCTGGTCTGCCGCGAAACGGCGTTACCCGCCGCACGCATTCAAGGCGAGCGCGGCCGCACCAGCGGCCAGATGCGTTTGTTCGCCAAGGTGCTGCGTCGCGGTGATTTCTATGGGGCGCGCATCGATCAGGCACTGCCTGAGCGCAAACCTCTGCCGCGTCCGGACCTGCGTCAGTACCGCATCGGCCTCGGACCGGTTGCCGTGTTTGGCGCCAGTAACTTTCCCCTGGCATTTTCCACCGCCGGTGGCGACACCGCGTCGGCGCTGGCCGCTGGTTGTCCGGTGGTATTCAAGGCCCACAGCGGCCACATGGCCACCGCCGAACTGGTCGCCGATGCAATCATCCGTGCCGCCGAAAAAACCGGCATGCCGGCCGGTGTGTTCAACATGATCTACGGCGGCGGGGTTGGCGGGGCGTTGGTCAAGCACCCGGCGATTCAGGCGGTCGGCTTTACCGGTTCGCTCAAGGGTGGCCGAGCGTTGTGCGACATGGCAGCAACACGTCCACAGCCAATCCCGGTGTTCGCCGAGATGTCGAGCATCAACCCGGTGATTGTTTTGCCGCAGGCGCTGGACGCTCGGGCAGAAACCGTCGCCCGCGACCTGACGGCGTCGGTGGTTCAGGGCTGCGGTCAGTTCTGCACCAATCCGGGTCTGGTAATCGGCCTTCGTTCGCCGCAGTTCAGCGCATTCGTGCAGCAGGTGGCCGGGCTGATGGGGGATCAACCGGCGCAAACCATGCTCAACGCCGGGACCTTGGGCAGTTACGGCGAAGGTCTGCAAAAACTGCTTGCTCATCCGGGCATCGAGCATCTGGCCGGTAGCCCGCAACAAGGCAATCAGGCCCAGCCGCAACTGTTCAAGGCCGATGTCAGCCTGCTGCTCAATGGCGATGAAGTGTTGCAGGAAGAAGTGTTTGGCCCGACCACGGTGGTCGTCGAAGTGGCCGATCAGGCGCAACTCAGTGCCGCGTTGAACGGCCTGCACGGCCAGTTGACGGCGACCATCATTGGCGAACCGGCGGATTTCGCGCAGTTCGGCGAGCTGACGGCGTTGCTGGAGCAGAAGGTTGGGCGGATCCTGCTCAACGGTTATCCGACCGGTGTGGAAGTCTGCGATTCGATGGTGCATGGCGGGCCGTATCCGGCGACCTCCGATGCGCGCGGCACCTCGGTGGGCACCCTGGCCATCGACCGTTTCCTGCGGCCAGTGTGCTTCCAGAACTTCCCGGATACATTGCTGCCCGATGCCTTGAAAGATGCCAACCCTCTGGGAATCTCACGCCTGGTCAATGGGCAGTCCGTCGGCGTTAGCCAGTAAGATTCCCGGTTCAAACGCGAAGAGCCTGTCATGGGCTCTTCGCTCAATTTCAGACACCCATCAGATAACCGGGTGCTGTTTTCATTCCCGATGCCGGCGTGTGCGTGAATTGCGTTTGATTACGCGACAAATGACTAGCCTTCAACAATTCCCGGGTGTAAGCCGAGCGTGGTGCACTGAACAGCGCGTGTGCGTCGCCCTGTTCTACGATGCGGCCATGCTGCATAACGACTAACCGGTCGGCTAAATCTTCCATCACCGCAAGATCGTGGCCGATGAAAATCAGGGTCAGGTTGCGTCTTCGTTTGATGTCCATAATCAGGTCGAGAATTTGATTGCGTACCGTCGCATCAAGTGCCGACACCGGTTCATCACAGACCAATACCTTGGGCGCCAGCGCCAGAGCCCGAGCAATCACTACGCGTTGTCGTTGGCCACCTGACAGTTGATGGGGGTAGCGCTGCAATATCTCTTTATTCAGGCCGACATCGTTAAGCAAATCGGCACAATACGACGGTAAGTCGCTGATGAGCGCAAGCGTGCCGCGCTGATGAATCTGCACGGCTTCGAGTAACGCCTGCAAGATATTGTGGCGAGGATTGAGGCTGCCAGCGGTGTCCTGAAAAATGTACTGGCAGGTCCGCGCAAACTCTTCGCGAGCGGGCGGATTGGCCGGGTCGATCCGGCACACTTCAATACTGCCTGTGCTGGGCGTGATCAACCCCATGATGGCCTTGGCCAGGGTGCTTTTGCCGGACCCTGACTCTCCGGCGATACCCAGTGTGCTGCCTGCCGGCACTTGCAGATCAATGTCATGCAGCACCCGTTTGCGGTGGCGGCCGTTACCGTAATCGACGCTGACTCCGGCCAGACTCACCGCAGGCAGTGGTAGACCTTCCACGTTGTATTTCTGCCTGCCACCGGACAACCGGCGCCTATGGGCGGTGGTCAGTGTGCGCGTATAGTCATGCTGCGGATCGTTGAGAATCGCCTGGGCCGTGCCTTGCTCCAACAGATCACCATTGCACATCACCGCGACCCGATCGGCCATGGCCAGCGACATGGCAATCATCGCTCGTTGCTGTTGGCCACCCGACAGCTCGAATGGAAACCGTGTGAGTTGACGCGAAAGTTCAGGCAAGCCCACTTCACTCAGCAGCTGTATAGCAAGCTGCTTGCGTTCTTCGCGGCTGAGTTTCTGCTCGACCGGCATCGCTTCGATGATTTGTGCACCGAGGGTCATCAATGGATTGAGTGAAGTCATGGGATCTTGGAAGATGATCGCTATTTCGCGACCCCGAATTTTGCGCTAGCCGTTGGCGTCCATCTGTGCCAGGTCCATATCGCGATAGCGCAGGGCACCAGCAACCTGCGGAGAATCCGGCAACAAACCCAGCGCAGCCAGGGCGGTCAACGACTTGCCGCTGCCGGACTCGCCGATCACCCCCAGGCACTTCGCCGGGATGGATATCGAAGGAAATGTGGTTTACCACCGTTTTGTTGCCGTAACGAATGCTCAGATCACGGATGGACAGCAGGGGCCCGGACATAGCTGATTCCTATTTAATGATTGCGTGCAAGGCGTGGGTCAAGCCACAGGTGGAGGACGGCGGTGGCGATATTGACCAGTACTACAAGCAGTGTGCGGCCCGTGGTGCATTGCAGATGATCGCGGAAAATCGGTTCTCCGACGTTGTGGCAGCGCAAACCCTGCGCTTCTTCAAGGATCATCTTGTTGCCCAGCAAACCATGTCGGCCGGGATGGCAACCAGTTGCTATAGAGGCTGAACTAACGCGGGTGGTGGAAGGAAATACCGCACGGGCGTCAGCAAACCAGGACGCCTCTTTTGCTAGTGCGGTAAGGGTCGGGCTGCTGTCGGGAAGTATTAAGTCTCGACGCAGACTGTCACACATAATGAGGATGCAGCGTTATATATTTTTCATATGAAAAATCATCGCTTTTTAATATTTCAGGTGTGTGACAGTTACTTAATTTAATTTTCTATAAGTTTGTTTCAGCAGAAAAAGCGAAGTCCTTTTTTATTAAGGCTTCGCTCATTATCATTTGCGTTCGGTAAATAATTTAACGCTGATTTTGTGTCGCTTTGTGATGTTGTTAATCGATGTGCTGCACACCATTGAGTGCAAAGTCGAATATATCGAAGTTACGTAGGCGTATTGAAGCTGCAAATTGTCGGTAATGTTCGTTAATCGGATGAGACAGCATGAACGGTACCGACTGCTCGGAATAACCGCCGTGGGAGCGCAGCGGGCGGTCGCCTACGGTCGAGAGATCATGCTCGCTGGTGCAGGAGCCGAGGACGCAGGATTCGCTCGAAATGACCACGATATCAGCCTCGCGATCCTCCGGAAGGCCGAGTTTTACTGCTGCCTGATGGCGATTTAAAGTGTCTTCGATACCCGACAAGCCACTGATGTAATCGATCATCGGCTCGATGTTGGCGGGGTCTTTGGCATACACTCGAACAAATGAGCCCAGTGCGCCATGGTGACGAACAAAGGGGTCAGTGATCGGGCAAATGACGCGCGCACTTGCAGCACCAAATCGCTCTTCCAGTTTGTCTTGCAGGAAGATTACGTTCGGTGTGCCGGCCGTGTTGTTTTTATCTGACATCCCATGATCGGCGATGCAGCCAACAATAGCTCCTTCATCGATAAAGGCTTGTAGGCGATCATCGATGGCTTTAAGGAATTCGTTGGATTCCTTAGTGCCTGGCGCAAACTTGTGCTGAATATAATCGGACAATGACAAGTACAATACTTGTGCCCGTTTTTGCTTTAACAGTGCAAGGCCCGCATCCAGCACGAAGAGAGACAGATCACCGGAGTACATATCGGGTAGCGGACGGCCTACGAGTGCCAGGACGTCATCGATGCCGTGTCCCTCAAGGGTGCAGGTGCCCGCTTTTTCTGAAGAGAAGCAGATGCCCTTCAGGTTGTGGCCGAGTACTTTGCGCAGTTTGTCCTTGGCCGTGACCGCAGCCACTGCAACGCCTGCCTCCGACAGCAGCGCCAGCAACGTCTCGCCTCGCAAAAGGCTGGCGTCAGTCATCATGATTTCCTTGCCGGTCTCCCGGTCCAGGGAATAGTTGCCGGCGATACCGTGTACTTCAGGTGCCGCGCCAGTAACGATCGAGACGTTGTTGGGATTGGTGAATGACGGCATCACACAGTCGGCCGTGCTGGCAAAGCCATGGGTATGAAAATGAGCAATGGTCGGGCAAACGCCATCGGCGATGCCTTGTGTGATGTATTCCGGGTCGCAGCCATCGATGCAGACAACCACCACCGGTTGGGTCGGAATGGCGTACTGGCGTTGGTGCAGCGTTATCGAGTTGTTCATAGATGACTCAGCAGGCTTCACGAGGGGGGTAGTGCTGAGTACCTTACTGTGCCAATAAGGATCATGCCGTGCTGCTTTTACACCTGTGTGTGAGTTATATTCACAGGTGTGCGCTATGACTTAGGAACCTCCATGACCCGAATTCCGCCATTGCCTGCCCTCAAGGCCTTTCTCGCTGCCTGCCGTGCAGGTAGCTATAGCGCCGCAGCCGAAGAATTGAATGTCACTCATGGCGCAGTCAGTCGGCAAATTCAGACCCTTGAAGACTGGCTGGGGCAGAAACTGTTCGAGCGCGCAGGGCAGCGCATGGCGCCCACTTCCCATGCGCTGGCCTTCGCGCTGGAGGTGAGTGAAGCGTTCGAGCGAATCAACGACGCGGCGCAACGCTACGGTAAAGGCAGCGCCAGTATGTTGCTGCGCGTCAGCGCTCCCGCGACCTTTGCCATGCGCTGGCTGATCCCGCGCTTGAATGACTTCCACGAACGCCACCCCGGTATGTTGATTCAAGTGCAAACCGCCACCACCCAGCAAATCTCTCTGGCGGGCAGCTTTGACCTGGCGATTCGTCGTGGCTCGCCACAAACTGACCATTTCAGCGCCCAGGCCTTCCTGGATGAATGGCTTACAGTGGTAGCGGCTCCAAGCTTGCTAGCACGTGTACCTCTAAATTCACTGCCGGATTTGCGTGAGCATCTGCTGCTGGAGACCGAAACGCGACCTGGGGATTGGCAGCAGTGGTTGAACTCGGCAGGTTCAACCGAACACGGCTCTTCCGAGCGTCAGCGTTTCGATCACTTCTATGTGACTTACACCGCGCTGATTGATGGTCTTGGCCTGGGTATTGGCCCCATGCCCACGCTTGAACATGACGTCAATGTCGGTCGGTTGGTGTTGCCGTTTCCCGACATCCGCACACCCAGCCGTCGGTATTACAGCTTGACCCCAGCCGGCGTGCCCAAGACGGTGATTCATCGAAAGTTCGAGACCTGGTTGCTGGAACAGGGGAACATCGAAGGCGTTAAGTGAGTTGCCCTTGCGAGTGCAGGGAAGGTATAGCGGACTGGCTGAAGGTGATTGCATGAATCGCAGCCGTTAGCCAATCCGCCGTCCCGTCGTCAGTACCCGGCAGCCGCTCCATTTCCCCTCGGGTCAAATGCACCTTCAAATGATCCGTTTACCAGCCGAACCGCCGCACCCGCGTGGCCCATGGTTTCAGAGAACGGACCCAATACTTCAATTTCGTGCCCTCGGCCCCTGAGTACATTCAGTACCTTGTCGTCGAAGCGTGACTCCATTTTCAGCGTGTCGGAACTTTCACCCCACGTGCGCCCCAGCAACCAGCGCGGCGCCGTCACGGCTTGCTGCAACGGCTGACCGAATATGGCATATCGACTGAACACGGCGGCCTGCGTCTGCGGTTGGCCGTCGCCGCCCATGGTGCCGTAAACCAAAGTGCGTCCATCCTTCAGGCGTGCCGCAGCAGGGTTGAGGGTATGGAAAGGTTTTTTCCCCGGTTTCAGGCTCAAGAGGTGTTGCGGATCCAGGCTGAACGAGGCTCCGCGGTTCTGCCAGTTCAGGCCCGATTCCGGCAGCACGATACCGCTGCCGAACTCGTGATAGATGCTCTGGATGAACGACACCGCCAGCCCGTCGTTATCGATTACACCCATCCAGATGGTATCGCCGGGGCCTTTGCCTTCGCCCCAGGGTGCGGCTTTTTTCGGGTTGATTTGTGCCGCGAATGCTTGCAGATAGGCTGGACTGAGGCAGCTTTGCGGGTTGATCGTCATGTGTTCAGGGTCGGTGATATGGGCGTCGCGTACAGCAAACGCCAATTTGGTGGCTTCGACCAGGGTATGGACATGGTCGGCCCCGTCCGCAGCGAAGTCATTCAGACCGGCATGGTCGGCAATGCCCAGGATCAATTGCGATACCAGCCCTTGGCTGGGCGGTGTCAGGTTGTAGACGGTGCCGGCGCTGTGAGCCAACTCCAGGGGGACCACGCGCTGGGCACGGTAGTTGGCCAGGTCCTCGCGAGTGACCGGTGAACCCACTGCGTTCAGGTCACGGGCAATGGAGTCGCCCAGCGCCCCTCGGTAGAAGCTGTCCAGGCCTGTTTCGGCCAGGGTGCGCAAAGTGACTGCCAGGCGCGGCTGTTTGAACAGGCTGCCGGCTTCAGGCGCGGTGCCGTCATGCAGAAAGGTTTCGGCAAATCCCGGGATGCCTCTCAGTTCGGCTTGTTTGCTGGAAGTGGCCAGGTGCTGAGACGGGGTGGTGGGAATCCCGGCGCTGGCATAGTGGATGGCATCCTCCAGCAGGCGTGGCAATGGGGTTTGTCCACCCAACTCAGTCGCAATGGCCAGTGCTTCCTGCCAGCCGCCAACGGTGCCCGCGACAGTGAGTGCCGCGTCGGCACCGCGTGTCGGGATCTTGCTCATACCATCATAGCGGGCGAGGGTCGCCAGGCTGCCGGCTGGGCCGCTGGCGTCGATCGCGAGTGGCGCGCCTTGCGCGGGTACGATCAGCCAGAAACCGTCTCCCCCCAGGCTGTTCATGTGCGGGTAGACCACGGCGATCGTGGCAGCCGCGGCGACCATGGCTTCGATGGCGTTGCCACCTTCGCGCAATACAGCCAAGGCTGATTGTGCCGCCAGACTATGGGGGGCTACGGCAATGCCGCGTGCAGCAAGTGTAGTGTTCAACATATGATTTTCCTTGTTATCAAGATTTCAGCGAGTGCTTGGCGATCCAATTGGCACGCATTCGTTTGAGCACGAAAAAGGCGAGTAGGGCAGTAGTGATGTCGAAACTGATGGCAACGGCGAACACCGGGTACCAGCTATCGGTACTTTGGTGCAGCAGCGCGGCGACCGGGCCACCAAAAATCGAACCGATCCCTTGTGCCATGTACAGGAACCCATAGTTGGTTGTGGCGTGACGAGTGCCGAACGTGTCGGTCAGAGTCGAAGGGAACAGCGAAAATATTTCGCCCCAGCCCAGGAATACGACGCCAGAGAGCAGGACGAACAGCACCGGGTTATCGCTGGTCAGCAGCCACAGGGTCATGGCGATACCTTCGAAAAGAAACGCGAAAGCCATGGTGTTCTCGCGGCCATAGCGATCGGAGATCCAGCCGAACAACGGGCGTGTCAGGCCATTGCAGACGCGGTCGATGGTCAAGGCCAGTGGCAAGGCGGCCATGCCCAGGACCATCACGGTGGTCATTCCGAAGTCCTTGGCGAAACTGGCCATTTGCGAAGTGACCATCAGGCCTGACGTCGACATCATTGTGAACATGGCGAACATTAGCCAAAACACTGGAGTCTTGAGTACTTCTCGCGGCGGCACATCGACCACGGTTTGTTTCATTTCCGGCAGAGAATCAATGCTCTGCGATGTCGGGGGCTGGCGCAGAAAGCGCGATGCCACAAACCCCACAACGCCCAGCGCCAGACCGAAGGTCAGCATTGTGGCTTCCATGCCGACATTTTGCAGACTGTTGCTAATAGGGAAGGTGGTGATCATCGCTCCCATGCCATACCCGGCAGCCACTGCGCCGGCGGCGAGACCGCGGCGATCCGGGAACCAGCGCACCATCAGGCCGACGATCCCGACATAAACGATCCCGGTACCCAGGCCGCCGACCACGCCGTAGCTCAGGTAAAGCATGCTCAGCGACGAGGCTTGGCTGGCCAGTACCCAGCTCAGTCCGGATAGTGCACAGCCAAAGCCCACTAGCGTGCGAATGCCAAAGCGATCGACCAAGTAACCTTGTACAGGCGAAAAGAAGGTTTGCAGGATAATCAATAATGAAAAGGTTATTTGAACCTGTGCCAGCGAAACACCCAGTTTCGCGGTCAGCGGGCCGGTGAAAAGCGTCCAGACATATTGCGGGCTGGATATCGCCATCATACAAATAATGCCAACCACGAGTTGATACCCGCGTGCGCTGAATGGCTTAACCTGGGCGCTCTCTACTAATATCTGTTCTCTGCTCATAAGGGGTGCTCGCAACTACGTTAATATCACGATGATAGAGAGCAAGTGGCGTGCCAGAAATTATGATTTGTTGCGGCGTATAAGAAAACTGTTAAATTAATGTGGTGTTTAGTTATAAACAGGCACGGCTTATTCTTTTCGTAGAGGTTCGAAAAAATAGAAAGTAACTATATGATTTAATAAAATCATTTATTAATGATCCTAGAATTGCACGGCGATATGATGGGCGTCTATCGCTAGGAGGTCGTTGTCTGTCGCTAAACGGACAAGAGAGAAAATATGATTTTCTGTCGAATTTTTTTAAGCTGGCTGGTGGTGCGAAGTGTTTTGTCTTGCACCATTTTGGTACTTTTTGTTCGAGTCTCAGAGGAGTAGGGGAATATACGCAAGACCTGCGCGGATTACACAGGAAGGCGAATCCTGGAGAATGCACCAGGGATATGCGCGCTTTTTGGCCTCTTAGGGATTTGGTTATATAGCTTTGGCTTATTAAACCTGCTTCTATTGATACTCGGAATCGCACGTTGAATAGAATCAGCGCACCGGCGATCAATTGGCAGTCTGATGAGCGCGGCGAAATTGTCCCGGTGCGAGACCGTGCTCCTTGCGGAAACAACGCGAAAAATAAGCTTCATCGGCAAACCCACAACCGTGTGCTATTTGGCCTATCGGCTGTTGGCTGTTAAGTAGCAAGGTGCGGGCTAACTGCATCCTTCGGTCGAGAACTAGTTGCGAGAATGGTTTTCCGGTCTCCTTGCGCAATAAATGCGTGAGATAGTTTGGGGATAGAAATGCCGCAGCAGCAGCCTCCTTCAAACCAAGTGATGGATCGTGTATATGGTTACGGATGTAGGTTCGCACTCGATTAACAGCATCCTTTCGACCTCGATGGGTAGCATTGCTGGCAACAAGGGCTTGAAGCGGCTCGGAGAAGTGTTGGCATACAAGGCCAACGATCTGGAATAAATAACCTTTGAGTCTTTCTCGTACTCCAAACTCTCTGTTTAGATCTAATACCCGCATGTGCTCCAACAAGGTTCTCACTTCATCGAATGCACCATCCTCAAGTATGAAGTCGATATGTTCCTGAAACCGAAACGGCGAAAGCTCGGGAGCATGCCCAATGGGTATGTCTTCCAAATCTAAAGGATCACACTTCAATTGAGGCAGGAAAAACTCCTGGCTGAAGTTGATGAGAACGAAATCGCCGTCGTCAGGGTGAGGTATCAGATGAAGACGATGCGGGAGGATGAAAGCCATCGCTTTCCTGGGAAAGGGACGTACCGCTCCGCCGATATGTTGCACGGTGTCACCACCCAGATTGATCTGGATCTGGAAATATTCGTGCCGATGCGGGCTGGTCAGTGCGGCTCGCCCCCGCTTGTCACGGATGTAAAAGTCGTGCCGATCGCTGCGTTGCTGCATCCCGTACGTCAGTATGCGTGTGCTTGAAGGCATATGCGCTTCTCTCAATGCATATACCGCACTTTAATCAGCAACGACCGGCACGCCAAGCTCAACGTTTACCGACAGTGAAACTCAGTTCACCGATACCTTCGATACCTGCGTTGACTATATCCCCCAGCTGCAACGCTCCTACGCCTGCCGGCGTTCCGGTGAAGATGAGATCGCCAGCCTTGAGCGCTACGGATTTTGACGCATAGCTGATCACATCACTGACTGCCCAGATTTGATCCGCGAGATCGCCAACTTGCCGCTGCTCGCCATTTACCTTGAGCCATACCTGCCCTTTAGCAGGGTGACCAACTGCGCTCACAGGTTGTAAAGCGGTGCACGGAGCAGACTGGTCGAAGGCCTTGGCCCATTCCCAAGGACGCCCCATCTTTTTCGCCTGAGCTTGAATATCCCGACGGGTCAGATCGACACCAACGCCATATCCCCAGACGTAATCAAGTGCAGCCTCGGGAGATATATCTGCGCCATCCTTGCCGATGGCTACCACCAGCTCGACTTCATGGTGCAAGTCTGCAGTCAGAGGCGGATAGGCGATGGTTCCCTGGGCAGCAACCACAGCATCAGCGGGCTTCATGAAAAAAAACGGAGGCTCACGATCGGGGTCGTGTCCCATTTCCCGGGCGTGTTCACTGTAGTTGCGACCCACACAAAAAACGCGACGGACAGGAAAGCGGGATTCCTCGCCCTGGACAGCGAGTGAAGGGGTTTCGGCTGGGGTAAATACATACTGTGTCATCGTGTCTTCCTCTGTATGAGAGCAAGTCTGAGTCTGACAAAGAGCACTGACGAAAAGTTGGACTTTGCTACGCACATTTTGCACCTCACATTGATAAGGACCTTTTTCTGGGGGGGTCAGGCGAAACGCGTACGCCAGCCGAGGCCAGCTTCGGTTCCATTGAGCGGCCGGTATTCGCAACCGATCCAGCCGTCATATCCCAGTTCAAGCAGGTGATTGAAAACGTAATCCCAGTTGATCTCGCCCAAACCAGGTTCGGAGCGCAGTGGTGGGTCCGCGACCTGAACGTGGGCAATCAATGGCATCAGCTCTTTGAGGCGAGTGGCAATGTCACCTTGGCTAACCTGGCAGTGATAGATGTCGAATAACAGCCCGACATGCTCGCTGCCCACCGTCTGCACAACTGATGCGGATTGCTCCTGTGTCTGGACGATGAAGCCAGGAACATCGCGCTGATTGAGGGCTTCCAATACCAGCTTGATCTTGGCGTCACGGGCTAATTCGGCAGCCCAGGCGACGTGGTCTACATATCGCTTGAAAGCATCGTCACGGTCTTCCCCCTGAGGCAGGATGCCGGCCATCAGGTGTACCATTGGGCAATCCAGCGCGCTGGCATATTCGAAGGCACGCTTGAGGCCTGTACGACTTTGCTCTTCGTATCCTTTCAGGCAGGCAGAGCCTGAAGCAGTAGCGGTGCCAGGGGCGCCCACCGGGGTATTGATCAACACCTGTTTCAGGCCATTGTCATTCAGACGTGAGCGCAACTCAGTTGCCGAGTACTCATACGGCGAAGCGTATTCCACTGCCTCGAAACCAGCCTTGGAAGCGGCTGCAAACCGGTCCAGAAACGGTTGCTCGGTGAACAGCCACTTCAGATTTGCGCAAAACCGCGTCTTATTATTCTGGGTCATGTCGGTACCTCAGGTGCAACGAGACGGATAGGGCGTGTGAGCAACTGACGTTCGTCAGGAGTTTCCGCCCAGGTGTTTCACCGCTTTGGCAAAGAAATCTTTCGAGCCGAAATTGCCAGATTTGAGTGCCAGGGCTACAGGATCGCTGCCGCTGGAGAGGAGGGCAGGCACACCGATATCGATTTCGGCCCCGATCGTCAGAGCCCCTAGTTTTAATGCGCTCACGACAGCTCCCGACGTTTCTCCGCCACCGACTACAATTCGGCGCACGCCATACTGGACGAGCAACCGTGCGGCCTCTCCAAATAGCTCATCCAATGCAGCAGAAACGATTTCCTGGCCATATTTCTGCTGGATGGCCTTGACCTCTTCGGGCTCGCCGGAGGAGTAAACCAGCGGTGATTGCCCAAGGTGTTCGAGTACGAAGCTAACCAGATGAATGGCGTTGATGCTGCCCTCCAGGACATCTTTGACGGTGATCATCAATATTGGATGGTCAAGCCCATGCTGTGCGATCTGTTCAAGTGTCGCCCCGGAGCAACTACCGACCAAAATGGCTTCGCCCCCTTTGACCTGAACATCACCCAGCTCGATTCCGGCCGCTAAGCCTTGGTCGATGAAATTACGTGGGAGTCCACGGGCAATACCTGATCCGCCGGTGAGCAGGGGAGCAGAACGACAGGCCTTGCCGATAACCACCAGGTCTTCGTCTTCGATGGCATCGACCACCGTCAGCCGTTCTCCATTTTTGCGGGAGGCGTCAAACGCAGCTTCGAGCGCATCACTGCCTTGGCGTACCACCTGCCAGGCAATAAAACCGGTAGGGGCCTGGCTTTGAGCTTGAAGCACCCTTCGAATATCCGGATCGGTCATCGGCGTTACCGGATGATTTTGCATGCCCGACTCGCTTAACAACTTGCCATTAACGAACAAATGGCCCTGGTACAGGGTGCGGCCCATGGAAGGAAACGATGGGCAGACGACAACAGCTTCAGCACCTAACTCCAATGCCAAGGCTTCCGCGACCGGACCGATGTTGCCAGCTGGGGTAGAGTCGAAGGTCGAACAGTATTTGAAAAGAATCTGCTGGCAGCCTTGTTCCTTCAGCCAGCGGCAGGCCATCAGAGATTGCTCAATGGCTTGTGCCGCAGGGATAGAGCGGCTTTTCAAAGCCACCACTCCCGCTTCGATATCGTTTGGAGCCGGTTGATCAGGCACTCCAAGAAACTGCGCGGTTTTCAGGCCACCCTGGCCAGGCAGGCCCTTTGCCAAGGTGACTGCAATGTCACTGGCTCCAGTGAAGTCGTCTGCAATTACGCCTAATAACATCGTTGGTCACCCCTGCGCTCGTGAGACATCGACAAGCGTCCGCATACGCTGAACCGCTGCATCAGGCGCTGTCAGCACCGGGACGTTGACCACTGCTCGAACCGCCTCTGCGGCGCGCGAGGTGGAGAAGTGAGCGAGCATAATTGCGTCGCAATCGGCCAATTCCGGTGCACGCTCTGCAATAAGACTGTTATGGGTTTCGATGTCACCCTTGCGCAGCAAGTCGATGGCCTTTTCAACGACGATGGTATGCAGTGTCGCGTCCGATCCGATGCGGGAAACGTATTCGTCGAATTCCGCAGTCATTGTGCTGACGGCGGGAGCGAAGGTTGCCAGCATGCCGATCTTTTTACCTTGCGCGATCGCGGCTTGAAACATCGCTTCGTTTGGTTTTAGAACCGGCACAGGTAACACTTTGGCCATGCGATCAATAGCGGGACCGAATGCGGAGCAGGTTACCAAAACGCCTGCGGCACCCATGTCATACCCGTACCGCCCGAAATCGACGAACCGCTGAATCATCTGTGGAGATAGGTCCGTCTCGAGAGCGCGATCAATGGTCAATCCATCATCCAGCAGGTTAACGATTTCCGCTTCTGGCCAACCACGGGCGAAAGCTTCCTGGATAGGTTGCATAGCCACGGGAGTGGCATGAAGTAGAACAATTCGAGGCGGCATGGGGTGGCCCTTTGTTGTTGGATTGCAGAGCGGCATCCGCATGGATGCAGCTCTTTGACGCTTGCGTCGGTCGTCTTTGAAAGCAATGTAAGCCTTTACAAATTATCACGCCATTTTTTCAGACACGTCAACAGCAAGCTTCCGAGGTCCTTTGAAATGAAGGATTGCCGATGGCAAAACAAAAAATGACGGGGCTTGCGATTGACGGCTATCAATGAACGGCCCTAGCATGTAAGCGCTTTCAAATTGAGTTGTTTTGATGCGACTCAAGGGCCGGCGCCACGCTAGCACTCCGATCCACGGTTAACGCGTTTAACGAGATTTCGTATGAATTCAGACACGACAACAAAAAGCGTAGGCGTGCAATCCGATGCCCCAATCGCCGTCAACGTGCCACGGCCTGTGACTACGACTCCCCACCGATTTCGCGATCTGTTAGCGCTGGATGATTTCGAGCGTCATGCAAAACGACATTTGCCTACGATGGTGTTCCACCATGTTTGCGGTGGCGTAGAAACGGAAACCGCCTTGCGTGGATCGCGAGATGCCTACCTGAAATACCGTTTCGTCCCACGGATGTTCGTCGATGTATCCGGACGCAAACAGGACACATCGTTGTTTGGGCAGACCTTCTCTCATCCATTTGGAGTTGGACCTTTAGGAGGGGCGGCATTTGTAGCCTATCGAGGAGACCTTGTTCTCACGGGTGCGGCCAAAGCGATGAATGTGCCTATGATTCTCAGCGCCTCGTCGCTGATTTCACTGGAGGACGTCATTGCTCGTAACCCGCAAAGCTGGTTCCAGGCTTATCTCCCTGGCGACCGTAAACGCATTGATCCGCTGATTGATCGGGTCGAAAACGCAGGCTACAAAACGTTGGTAATAACCGGCGACCTTCCGGTTCTCGGCAACCGTGAGCACGTGCAACGCAGCGGTTTCAGCATGCCAATCAAGGTTACGCCCAAAGTCATGTGGCAAAGCGCAATGAAGCCGAACTGGTTGTTCGGCACCGTGCTGCGAACTGTCCTGAAGCATGGTATGCCTCATTTCGAGAACACCGAAGCCCAGCGTGGTCCAGCCATGATGTCCAACAACGTCGTGCGCAATACGAATGCTCGTGACCAACTCAACTGGACGCACATTGAAGCCATTCGCAAGCGCTGGAAAGGCAATCTGGTTTTAAAAGGCATCTTGAGTGCCGAGGATGCTCGTATGGCGCGTGATCTCGGTGTTGACGGCATCATCGTCTCGAATCACGGTGGTCGCCAGCTCGATTATGCAGTCGCCCCATTGGATGTATTGGCTGAGATCGCCGAGCACAAGGGCGCCATGAAAGTGATGATCGACAGCGGTATACGCCGGGGCACTGACGTTCTCAAAGCGATGGCGTTGGGTGCGGACTTCGTTTTCCTCGGGCGCTCCTTCCTCTATGCCGCGGCTATCGGAGGAGAGCAGGGTGTGCTGCACGCGATGCGCATCCTCAAAGAAGAGATTGATCGTGACATGGCGTTAGTTGGTGTTCGCAGCGTGTACCAATTGCATCCAGGCTTACTGCGCCGCGTCTCTTGATTACCCCATTTATCCCGAGCAACCGTTGAACAGGTAAAAACGATGAACGAGCAAGAAGCGGTACCAGGCGTACGATTGATGAGCGCGCTCGTCGTTCGCGCGCCATTTGATGCATCTATTTTGCCGGCGTTCGAGGCGAAAGGCGGAGTAGTGGACATCGATTGGGCTCCCACAACTGTGCTGATGGACAATATCGAAAAAGGCGCCCGCGGCGATGCGATCATTGTGACCGTCCCGGCAATGGATGAGCTGGTTCTGCGCGGAATTGTCGATGCTGCCAGTCGTGTGGAGCTGGTGGATTCCCGTATCGGCGTTGCAGTGCGAGCCGGTGCCGAGCATCACGATATTTCTACTGTTGAAGCGTTAGTGCAGACGTTGCTTAACGCCCGCTCAGTCGCGTACTCGCTTGGCGGTGCCAGCGGCATCTACTTTCAGAAGCTCATCAGCCAGCTGGGGATCGCTGACCAGATCAACGCCAAGGCCAGCACCATCGCGCAAGGTTTCACCGCCAGGCAGATCACAGAAGGCAACGCCGACGTGGCGATTCAACAGATCAGTGAGTTGCTGGTCGTCGAGGGGGTCGAAGTCATCGGTCCGCTGCCTGAGGCCGTGCAAAGCACGACTTCGTTTTCCGCTGCGGCATTCATGGGGTGTGAGAACGCTGATGCCGTGGCCGAGCTGTTCGCTCACCTGCGCAGTGACGCCTCCGCGATCGCCTACCGTGAAAAAGGGCTGGAACTACGCTAAGCGTCATTTGCCAGGAACTGACCGACCACCAGAGTTTATCGGTTCTCTGGTGCCGGACCGGTGCTTGCTCGAACCATCAGTTTTGTTTCGATCAACGGCTGAGCATCAAGTGGCTCATTCGTTAATTGGCTTAGCAAATAATCGCCGGCACGCTCACCGATTTGTTCAAGGTTGATGCGCATCGTTGTTAATGGCGGGGTGAGATATGCGGCGTAGTGGAAGTCGTTCAATCCGATGATCGAAAGGTCCTCTGGAATGCGAACCCCTCGTGAGTGAGCGGCTATTTGCGCGCCAAAGGCCAGGATATCGTTACCGCAGATGATGCCCGTCGGCGGCTCTGGCAGGTCGAGCAACTCGAACATTGCCCTGCGACCATCCTCGAGGGTAAACGCGTCCTGGATCAAGTAGTGGTCAGGCAGCTCCAATCCATCTTCTGCAAGCCTGGCGCGGATGGCTTCGATGCGTGTCGTCCACCTGTCGTTCGAAGGGCGCATGCCAATGATGAGCGCAATCTTGCGATGGCCGAATTCGACGAGGTGGCTGGTCATTTCGCGTGCGACCGCGGCATTGTCGAATCCAACGCTTGGGCGATTCGGGTCCAGGGTCCAGCCTTGTACGCAGGGAATACCGCGACTTTCAATGCGCGCCCACATTTTGGGATGGTGGGTGTGACCAACCACCATCAAGGCGTCGACGCCATGCTCCAGCAGCGTGGTCACTTCGCGAAGCTCTATGTCCATGTCGAATTGGGAGTCTGCGAGCAACAGTGTGTAACCGGCTTCATGTACTCGGCGCTGAAAAGCGGCGAGCGGGCGCGAAAAGGTCTCGGCTGCGAGGTTGGGTACAACAGCGCCGATCGTCATGCTGCGGTTGGTCATGAGCGTGCGCGCTGCGCCATTTATGACGAATCCCAATTCGTCGCATGCACGCTCGACGGCTTCGCGCCGGGCGTCACTGACAATGGCAGTGCCATTGAGCACTCGCGATACGGTTGCCGTCGAAACGCCCGCATGGCGAGCGACATCAATCAGACTGACTTTTGGACTGTGATCGGTCTGCACGTAGGTATCTCAGGTTTTAGTTGTGATGATTGTGCATATTTGCCCGCTATCAGCAATGTCGATAACGCTGTATTTGAGATTCGCTAAATCATTGATGATCGTGAATCAGGCTTTTTGTCCACGGATTATATTTTTCTGAGGTAGTCATGAGCAAAGAAAGCAAACTGAGAGAAGAGATTTGCACCGTCGGCAAGAGCTTGTACGAGCGGGGCTATACGGTGGGCAGTGCCGGCAACATCAGCGCGCGGCTGGAGGATGGGTGGTTGATTACACCTACCGATGCGTGCCTGGGACGGCTTGATCCGGCAGCAGTCTCCAAGGTTGCGAGCGATGGGGAATGGGTGTCTGGGGATAAGCCGTCCAAGACGCTTGCGTTGCACCGTCAGGTCTATGATCGAAATCCGGGTGTAGGCGGTGTCGTCCATACACACTCCACTCACCTGGTAGCGTTGACCCTCGCGGGAGTTTTCAGCCCCGAAGGTATCCTGCCCCCGATCACGCCGTACCAAGTGATGAAAGTTGGGCGCATTCCGCTGATTCCATACCGGCGGCCTGGTTCACCGGAGGTGGCTGAGCGTGTCGCTGAGCTGGCGAACAGAGTGCGGGGCGTAATGCTGGAGCGATTGGGGCCAGTCGTCTGGGAAAGCTCGGTGTCGAAGGCGAGCTTCGCGCTTGAGGAGCTGGAGGAAACAGCGCGATTGTGGCTCATGAGTAATCCCAAACCGCCGGCACTCGATGCTACGGCACTGGCCGAGCTTGAGAAGGCTTTTGGAGTCAGTTGGTAATCAAGGGTGGGAGCCGCGATGGTGACATTTAGTCACCATCTTTCGTTCAAAACCAAACGGTGTGACCAGGTTTTTGGGCAACGCTGATTACCTCCTTGTGCTGTATGTACTGATTCGAAAGAAAACCTTTCTTCTGAAAATAGTATCAACCCGTTTTTCTCTGGTGGGATCACCTCCATAGTTCAGTCAGAACTCGTCTGGAACGAGCCAAACCTATAAGAACGACGGATCACGCTGATGAAAAATAAAGGTTTCTCCAAAGGACTTGCCAACTATGGCGATGCTGGCTTTTCCCGCTTCCTGCGCAGCGCTTTCATCAAGGGCGGAGGATACTCCAGCGATGCTCTCTCCCGTCCCGTGATCGGAATCGTAAACACCGGTAGCGCCTATAACCCCTGCCACGGCAACATGACCCAGTTGATCGAAGCGGCCAAACGCGGGATCTTCATGGCGGGTGGTTTGCCGATGGAGTTTCCTACCATTTCCGTGGCGGAAAGCTTCTCCCAGCCGACGAGCATGTACCTGCGAAATTTGATGTCCATGGACACCGAGGAAATGATCCTCGCTCAGCCGATGGACGCCGTCATTCTTATCGGCGGGTGCGACAAAACCGTCCCTGCGCAGATCATGGGAGCTGCTTCGGCAAACGTCCCTGCAATCGAACTGGTCACCGGTGCGATGCTGACCGGATCCCACCAGGGTGAACGGGTGGGTGCCTGCACTGACTGCCGTCGTTACTGGGGCAAGTACCGCGCAGGGGAGATCAACGACGAGCAGATCGATGCAGTCAATGACCGCCTCGTAGCCAGCGTGGGTACATGCGCTGTGATGGGCACGGCCAGCACCATGGCGTGCATTACGGAAGCATTGGGCATTTCCGTACCTGGGTCTGCCTCACCACCCGCGGTGACTTCCGATCGCATGCGGATCGCAGAGTTGACCGGCACATGCGCCGTACGAATGGCCAAGGAAAACCTCACGCCTGACAAGATCCTCACAGGCAAATCCTTCGAAAATGCTTTGCGAGTGCTCCTGGCGATTGGTGGCTCAACCAACGGTATTGTTCACCTGACAGCCATGGCTGGCCGTATGGGCATCGATATCGACCTGGCGCGACTCGACGACATGGGGCGTGACACACCGGTATTGCTCGACCTGAAGCCTTCCGGCCAGCATTACATGGAAGACTTTCACCGCGCAGGCGGAATGGCGACCTTGCTCCGCGAACTCAAACCTTTACTTCACCTCGATGCCATGACTGTAACCGGCAGAACACTGGGTGAAGAGATTGAAAACGCTGCGCCTTCTTTCCCCCAGGACGTCGTGCGCACGATCAACGATCCCATTTATCCGCAAGGTGGTATCGCAGTACTGCGCGGTAATCTGGCTCCCGGTGGCGCGATCATCAAACAGTCGGCGGCCGACGCCCGGTTGATGGAGCACGAGGGCAGGGCAGTTGTATTCGAAGGCCTTGAGGATATGGCGGAACGCATTGACTCAGAGGATCTCGACGTTACCGCCGATGACATCCTTGTGTTGAAAAATATTGGCCCCACCGCAGCTGCGATGCCGGAAGCGGGTTACATCCCTATTCCGAAAAAGCTCGGCAAGCTAGGTGTGAAAGATATTTTGCGAATGTCCGATGGCCGCATGAGCGGCACAGCATTCGGAAGCATCGTATTGCATATCACTCCTGAAGCTGCGATCGGCGGGCCTTTGGCTTACGTCCAGAGTGGGGACCGAATTCGTCTGAGCCTTGCAGAGCGTAGTTTGAAGCTCCTGGTTTCAGACGAAGAGTTGGCTGAGCGTCGACGTCAGAACCCGATGACTCGCCCAACCGCACCTCGTGGTTATAAAAAACTGTTTCTCGACACCATCACTCAAGCAGACCAGGGCGTCGACTTCGACTTCCTGCGAGCGGAGCACTTTACCGACAAGGTACCCAAGCAACGCGATTGATCAACTGTCGGTTCAGGCATCAGACGGCTGCGCTTTGGCGTAGCCGTCCCGGGATATCACAAAAATAATCCTCCGGAGGATCTTCATGACTACCAATTCGTTAGATGGCACGCTTGACCCCACAGCTCCTGCGACTCCTGCAACAACGCTCAGCGCCACCTTCCGCAAGGTAACGCTGCGCTTTCTACCCTTGTTGTTTCTTTGCTACTTGGTCGCGTACCTGGATCGGGTGAACGTCTCGTTTGCCAAATTGCAAATGCTCAATGATCTTCACCTCAGCGAAGCGGTGTACGGCCTGGGCGCAGGGGTGTTCTTCATTGGTTACTTCCTGTTTGAAGTACCCAGCAATATGGCCCTGCATAAGGTGGGAGCGAGGCGTTGGATTGCGCGCATCATGATCACGTGGGGGATTCTATCGGCCGCTATGGCATACGTGGAAAGCTCAACCGGCTTCTATGTGCTGCGGTTTCTCCTTGGTGTTGCAGAAGCAGGTTTTTATCCCGGGATCCTCCTGTACCTCACCCAATGGTTCCCATCTTCACGTCGTGGGCACGCGACCGCATTGTTCGTTGCAGGGAATCCCGCGTCGGGGATTATCGGTGGGCCGATTTCTGGTTACATCATGGCGACCACGGGCGGCGCGTTGGGGCTATCCGCCTGGCAGTGGCTGTTCGTTATTGAGGCCATACCGGCGATCGTGCTGGGCATTGTGGTGTTCTTCTACCTGGACGACTCGATCGCGAAAGCCAAGTGGCTGAATACCGAAGAAAAGACCCTGCTCAACGATGCCCTGGCTGAAGACGCAAAGAATAAAACGCTCACAAACCTCGCGTCTGTGTGGCGTAGCCCCCGCGTTTGGTTGATGTGCCTGATCTACTTCGGCATCTGCCTGGGGTCCAATACTTTCCAGTTCTGGCAGCCAACCATCATCAAAGGCTACGGCATCGATAACCCAATGGTCATCGGCTTGTTGTCATCGCTGCCCTACATGGTTGCATTGATCTCTATGCAGTTTGTTGGACGCAGTGCTGATCGCAGAAGAGAACGTCGGTGGCACGTTGCTGTGCCTCTTCTGGTCGCCGCTGTTGGGTTCACGCTGTGCGTGCTGTTCAAGGCCAACATCATCCTCGCCATGCTGGGTCTCTGCATGGCGGCTGGCGGCGTCATCACTGCGATCGCCCATTTCTGGGGCCTTCCTACGTCGTTCCTGGGTGGTAGTGCCGCAGCATTGGGTATCGCGATCATTAACTGCACCGGCAACCTCGGCAACTTTGTCAGCCCTGTAATCATGGGGTGGTTGATCAGCACCACGGGCTCCATGACCGCAGGGCTCTTTTTGTCCAGTGGCTGGCTGATCATTACGGCCTTTGTGTTGATCAAATTCGTACCCGCCAAAGTTGTTAACCACTGATTGTCCTGAAGCTCGACGCGGGTGACCGCGTCGACACCCTAGCAACGCCTATTAGAGGCTATTGGCGGCTCACACGGTCGCCTACTTCAACAGAGAGAGATCCGTATGGATTTGCATTTGCAGAACAAGGTCGCCCTGATCATGGGCGCTGGCGGCGGTTTAGGCAGTGCCATCGCCAAGACCTTCGCGCAAGAAGGCAGCAAGGTTGTCATTGCTGACATCAACCAGGAAGCGCTGGATGCTGCGCAAGCATCGCTGAAAGCGTTGGGCGCTGATGTCCTGCCGATTCTTTGGGATCTGAGCGACCTGAGTGTTATCGATAAGCATGTTTCGACCATCGAAGCTCATTTCGGCCAGGTCGATATCCTGGTCAACAATACCGGTGGCCCACCCCCAACACCTGCCTATGGTCAGCCGGTTGAGCTCTGGCAGAAAAACTTCCAATTGATGGTGCTTTCCGTCATCGCGATCACCGACCGTGTTCTGCCTGGGATGCGCGAAGGCAAATGGGGCCGGATTATCACCAGCACGTCTTCGGGCGTTGTTGCACCGATCCCTAACCTGGGTATTTCAAACGCTCTGCGCCTGTCGCTGGTCGGTTGGTCGAAGACTCTGTCGCGCGAAGTTGCCCGTGATGGTGTGACGGTTAACGTGATTCTTCCGGGGCGTATTTCCACTGACCGGATCCGTTTTCTTGATGAAGCAAAAGCCAAGCGCGAGAACCGCTCCGTCGAAGAGGTTTCCGCTGAAAGTACGGGTTCGATTCCTGTCGGCCGCTATGGCCTTCCGCAGGAATACGCCGACGTTGTGGCATTCCTCGCCAGCGGCAGGGCTTCGTACGTTACAGGCACAGTTCAGCGGGTTGATGGCGGTCTTCTCGCCAATATCTAACGAGAAATGGTACGAGGAGGGCGCTTGATGCTTGATCAACAAACCGTCGACGTGCTGCGAGGTATATCGACTGCGACGCTGACCACGGTCCTGTTTAAAAAGGGTCTACGCAACGTTTGGCTGCGAGGAGCGCAGCCCATTCGGCCGGGGCAGCCACGTACGGTGGGTGCGGCATTCACATTGCGTTTTGTCCCCGCACGTGAAGATCTGGCGACGCCTGAATCATGGGCGTCGCCGCGTTCGACTCGGGCTGCAATTGAGGCTATGCCTGGCGGTTGCATTGCGGTTGTGGATGCAATGGGTGTGACGGATGCCGGCATTTTTGGCGACATCCTGTGCGCTCGGATGGCAATGCGTGGGATCGCGGGGCTGGTGACAGACGGCGTCATACGAGATGTGGATGGGGTGCTCTCCACAGGCCTCGCTGTCTGGGGGCAGGGCACTGCAGCCCCGGCATCAGTGGCTGGACTGACCTTTGTGAATTGGCAGGAGCCGGTCGCTTGTGGAGGTGTGGCTGTATTTCCGAATGACGTCATCGTCGCCGACTCTGATGGTGCGGTAGTCATTCCTCAGGCGATGCTGATGGAGATCATTGAGCTGGCGGTAGAGCAGGAGCGTCTCGAGACCTGGATTATGTCTCAGGTAAACGAGGGGGCGAGTTTGCCAGGCCTTTATCCGCCCAATGAAGAAAACAAACTGCGTTACGAAAAATCGAAAACGCAGCAATAGACCCCAGGCAGGTAATGCGACTTTCAACGGGTGCATTACCTGCCATTGAAGATCGGTTGCCACCATGCAAATGAACCCTAGAACGCTTGCTCCGTCGATGTCCTCGCTGCTGGCTATGGAATCGTGCGCCCGGCTGGGTAGCTTCACACGCGCGGCAGAGGAGCTTAGCCTTTCGCAAAGCGCAGTGAGTCGACAAATCCAGACGCTTGAGCAATTGCTCAGCGTTGCGTTGTTTGACCGTGTGGGACGTCATGTTGAGTTGACCGATGCTGGGCGTAGTTATGCAAAGGATTTGTCCGTCGCCCTAAGTGCCATCAAAAGCGCGACGACCCGCCTGGTAAGATCCAGGCAACCCGAAACAGCACTTCACCTTGCCGTATTACCCACCTTCGGCACCAAATGGCTGTTGCCACGGCTGTCTGATTTTTACCGTCGCCATCCCTCAATTCAGATCCATATCCACGCCAGAATTGGTGAAGTCGATCTGGAGCACTCGAAAATGGATGCGGCCATTTGTGTAGGGAACGGCCCCTGGAATGAGGCAGATGCCTATCCTCTTTTTCCGGAATTTCTGGTGCCAGTTATCAGTGGTACGGTGGTATCTGAAAAACCAATACGCTCGATCGACGACCTCAAGGAAGCCCGTCTGTTGCGAGGTGCCGCCCGCCCTGAGTTGTGGCTGGACTGGTTGAGCGCTCAAGGAACCGACATAGGCCAAGTTAAACTGGGGCCCCGGTACGAGCTGACGTCTCATCTTTTGCAGGCTGTCAGTGCTGGCTTAGGCGTCGGATTGGTCCCCAGATTTCTGATTGAAGACGAGTTGGCAAATGGGTCTTTGGAAATCCCTCTGGACGTTGTTTCTCCTTCCAGTGCCAGTTATTACCTGCTGGCCGCAGCCGACAAATCCCGGGATGTAGCCCTGGTTGCTTTCAGAGAATGGTTATTGAGCCAGTTATGATAGTGGCCCGTGTATTCATTGTTTTATCGCAATTGGCATAGCCAAGCCTGCCCGGGGACTACAGGTGTGCTACGAAAAGCGATCTGAGTGAGCTTCGGGTAACTGCTCACCCATCTCGCGGCACGCTTTGACCTGTTTAAGCGTCCTGATAAGACCTCACAATTGCGGTGAAGAGGCGCACCCCTGTCGGAATAAGCGCATCGTTGAAGTCGTAGGCGGGGTGATGCAAGGGGCGGGAAGGTTGAGCACCATCGGCGCCCAACCAAAAATAGGCGCCAGGGCACGATTGGAGCATGTAAGCAAAGTCCTCCGAGGCCATTGAGGCTTTCGCGTCCCACTGCACATTCTCATCACCTAGAACCTGCACTGCGACCTCCCGCACGCGCCGGGCGCAAGCCGGATCATTTTGGGTCACCGGATAGCCTTCGCGATACTCAACAGTGCCCGAAGCGCCGAAAGCTACCGGTAACGTTTCGACCATGGCCGTGATCATTTTCTGGATACGGTTACGCACCACTTGATCAAGACAACGCACTGTACCTTTGAGGGTCGCGGTGTGAGGAATGATGTTGTAGGCGCTGCCGGCTTCAATCACGGTGACGCTGAGTACGGCCGAATCCAGCGGCGATATCCGTCTCGACACAATGGTTTGCAGAGAGGACACAAGCTGGCTGGCAACGGTGATCGGGTCGATTCCTTTTTCCGGCATTGCCGCGTGTGCACCGGAACCCTGGATGAGAATTTCGAAGGTGTCCTGCGATGCCATCATCGCGCCCCGGTTCACGCTAACCGAACCTTGGGCGATACCTGGCCAGTTGTGCAACCCATAAACCGCCTGCATCGGGAATCGCTCGAAAAGACCATCTTCAATCATCTTGCGTGCACCACCACCTGTTTCCTCGGCGGGCTGAAAGATAAAGTGAACGCAGCCAGTAAAATCATCGGACTCACAGAGATGCTTGGCGGTGGCGAGCAACATGGAGGTGTGGCCGTCGTGGCCACAGGCATGCATGCAGCCTTCATGGGTAGACGCGTAGGCATGATCACTTTTTTCCTGCAAGGGCAGGGCATCCATATCGGCACGCAAACCAATTGCAGGTCCTGATCCTCGTTGTAGTGTCGCTACGAGTCCCGTCCCGCCAAGCCCACGGGTCACGCTGAGGCCAAAGCTTTCCAGTAGCTGGGCGACTCTTTCGCTGGTACGGTGTTCCGCGTATGCAAGCTCTGGATGAGCGTGAAAATCGCGTCTCCAGGCAGAGGCTTGCGCTATAAGCGATGAAGTTGGCAGGTCGCGAAATGAAGGCATGTTGTTCCTCTCAAGGCCGTCGATATTAGTTAGCATTGACCCAGACAAAACGTGTCTCAAAGTCGTTCTCGGCTGGGCTGTATAGATGACAAGTACTGTGAATCAATAGGGGGCAGACGTGCGTAACGGAATTCCAAGCCTGGGTGCACTTCAGGCGTTTGAGGCCGCGGCACGGCACCAAAGTTTTGCGAAAGCGGCGGATGAGCTGTCGCTTAGCTGCGGCGCCATCAGCCGAAGCATCCATGAACTGGAAACCTTGTTCGGGGTAACGCTCTTTCGGCGAGAACGCCAGCGCGTAATACTTACCGACCCGGGTGCACGGTATGCGGCACGGGTTCGCATTCATCTTGAGCATCTGCGGCGCGATACGGTGGAACTGGTGCGCCAAAGCCGGGAGATCAGTCTTGATATTGCGATTGGGGTCAGCTTCAGCGCCCAATGGTTGATACCCAAACTCAGCGGTTTCTACCGGCTTTATCCTTACATCCGCTTGCATCTGATGGGGCGCGATCAGCCCTACTTTTTCAACAACTCCAACTTTGATGCCGCCCTTTATTTCGGGCGCTCGCTGTGGCCGGGCATGCAAGGGCGTTGCTTGCTCAATGACGATGATTTGATGCTGGTGTGTGCCCCAGGTTTGATGGGAGGGAAGGGTGAACTCTCGCTCGATGAAATCGACCAATTGCCCAGAATCAGCCTGCGAGACATCCCCGACGCGTGGCATGACTGGTGCCTGACCGTAGGGCTTGCTCACTCGGAGGAAACTACCGTCCCCGACCATCGATTCGAGATGTACGTCATGGCCATTAACGCCGCACTCGAGTCGCTCGGTGTCGCCTTGCTTCCCCGCTCGCTCATTTGGAGAGAACTTCAGCAGGGACGATTGATTCAAGCTCATCCAGTTACCCTTCCAAGTCCCGATTTCATTTATTGCGCCTATCCGGATCACACTGCACTTAACAAAGCCTTCCTGTTATTTGAGGCCTGGTTACTGGACACCGTGGCTGAATATCAGCAGGACGCAGCACAGAAACGCTTGCGCCGCTAATCCTCCAGGTGCACATCCATCAATCCTCGAAAGCCGAGCCAGGCTACATAGTCAGATCCAAGTTGCGACTTCACCTGGCGAGCCTCTTCGTCCGGTAGCGCGTGCACCGTTCCGGCGGCTTGGGCGAGGAGCTGGATCTGACAGCAGCGCTCCATAGCAATGAATCGGTAGGCTGCCGCTTCAACAGAGCTTCCAACGGTTAACAGGCCATGGTTCAGCAAGATCGCACTCTTGCTGGTGCCCAGCGCGCGGCCGATGCGCGTACCTTCATCTCCAGAGAGCACGACCACATCGCCCTGAAAAAGCACCTGATTCTCGAAATACGCACATGACTCCTGGTTTAGCGGTAGCAGGGGTTGACGCAATGCCGAGAACGCACGGCCATAGACCGAATGCGTATGTACTGCGGCAACGACGGATGGACATGTACTGTGAATGCCACAGTGAATGGCCACCGCCGCAGCGTTGATTGGCCCGTCGCCTTCCACGATCTCGCCAGCTTCCGTAATGCGGATCAAATGTTCCGGACGGACTTTAGAAAAGTGAACCGCGTAGGGGTTCACCCAGAGATGATCGTGAAACTCTGGATCCCTGACGGTGATATGCCCGGCAATGCCCTCGGCAAGCCCCAGCTTCCCGAACACTCTGAAGGCCGCTGCAAGCGTTCGCTTACGGTGTTCTCGCTCCTGCTGATGACTTGCAAAAGCTTCGGGGATTGGCAGGGCGCCCCCGAGTGGTTTGGGAATGTACATGTCTGCTTGGTGGGTCATTTTGGCACCTTGGGGCAGTAGCGGCGCAACGCGCCGCGTTTCTAGTTGAAAATCAGCTTTTCAAGGGGACGAGGCTCGCGCGGCGCTGAGCTTCCAGGCACAGCACGAGGATGGCACTGAGCGTCATGAATCCTGCAACGACCAGCATGGCGAGGTTGTAGGAACCGGTAGCGTCTTTCACCGCGCCGATGAACCAGCCCACGAACATTCCTGATGCAACACCCACACTCGTGACCAGAGCAATGCCAGCAGCGGCGCCTCGGTCAGACAGGAGGCGAGACGGCAATTGCCAGAACGTACTGATGCTGCAGAAGCAACCGGTGGCGCCGATCGAAAAGGCAATCATCGTCTGGATGGGGGAACTCATGTACAAGGCGCTGGCAAGTGCCAAGGCGCTAATGATCATGGGGGCAGATACGAACGCGACACTGAATGGGCGTTTGCGTACGTAGCGGCCATAGAACGCCATTGCGATGATCGACGCCGTAAAGGGGATGGCCGTGATTTGGCCGACCTCAAAGATGCTGTATTTGACGTTGAAGCTCGCCTCAAACCCTTTGACGACTTGGGGGAGGAAGTACAGGAGGCTGATGATCGTTGCATTGATGCCAAAGTAGACCAGGCCAAGAGCCCAGATTTTTGGATTACGCAGAACCTCGGCGAGGGTTGAGCCTCCAGCCACAGGCACCTCTTTGCGTTCCAACTCCAGCGCCTGCTTGACTTCATCCTTTTCAGCGGGAGACAACCAGGTGCTTTTCTCGGGACTGTCTGGCAACAGTACAAAGACCACAATTCCCATGATGATCGCTGGCAGTGCTTCGAGCAGAATCATGCTACGCCAGCCGCTCATGCCGAACAGCGACACTTCCTGCATCACCCAGGTGGATATCGGTGCACCCAACATGCCGGTAATCGGGATTGCCATGACGAACAGTGACATCAGCCAAACACGGTCACGGGTGGGTAACCACAGGGTCAGGAAATAAACGACACCGGGGAAAAAGCCTGCTTCTGCGGCGCCTAAAGCGAAACGTGCGATGTAGAGCCAGGTTGCATTCTGAATCAGGCAAGACGCGGCGCTGATCAATCCCCAGGTCACCATAATCCTCATCATCCACATGCGGGCGCCAAAGCGATGGAGACAAAGGTTGCTGGGCACTTCGAAGAGGATGTAACCCAGAAAGAACAGGCTTGTGCCGAGGCCGTATTGGGCCATGGTAATGCCGATCTCCTGGTTCATCGTCAGCGACGCATAACCGACGTTTGCTCTGTCCAGCTGATTGATGAGGTACATCAACATCAGCAATGGAGCCAACCGCCAAACGATCTTTCTAGAGAGCTCGGGACTTAACCTCGCGGAGACGATGGGTGCGGTCATAGCAAGTTCTTCCTATAGTCAAGGTGGGTAACCAGACGAGCGCGATTCGAATCGAGGGGTCATTTCAGCATCGGGTTAAAAGTGTCGCAAACCATGCTTTTTCAATGCTTGTTGAGCTTTTATGAACAACTGCTCAGGAATCCCGTTTGTGGTGCGAAAAAGTCTTTTGCGCACAACCATGGGCTGTTATTTCGCCTGTTGTTTTATCGTGAAAGGACTTGGGTGCGGGTCCAGGAAGTATCCGTAGGGGGGAAGTAGTTCGGCGAGCGGTAGTGCCCTTGATCAGTTATGACCACGTACGGGCAAGTTTTTAGAATTGAGGAGTCAGTTACGAAAAAACCTGTGGTGAGGGAGCAAGCTCCCTCACCACAGGTTCAGTGTTGCGCTTAAGTGAACAGCATCGACGTCGTGTCCGGGATTATTTTCCAGCAGTCGTCGTCAGCCGATTCCCTTTATTGAATTCAGGGAGCGACCTGCAAAACCGGGCGCATCAGAATTTCCTCGATGAGCACATTAGCTGGCTGTGCAAAGGCGTAGACCAGCGCCTGGGCAACGTCTTCTGACTTCAATGCATCCAACTGTTCGCGGCGATTCTGTAACGCCTCACTCACGTTCTCACCGAACTCGGTCCACACCGCTCCCGGTTCGATGACTGTGACCCGAATCCGATCCGGGCCCAGTTCTTTACGCAAGGCATCGTGGAACCCAATCACGGCGTATTTGGTCGCGCTATAGACAGACCAGTTCTCGACACCGTATCGACCCCCTACGCTTGAAACCGAACAGATCATTGCCCCAGGCCGCCCTCGCAGAAGAGGTATGGCCTCTTGAGTGCAATTGAGTACGCCATAGATGTTCACGTCGATCATGCTTTTCCAGTCAGCGGCGGTGCTCTGTTCGAATTTCGCGCTGACGCCGAGGCCGGCGTTGTTGAAAAGCAAATCAAGGCCGCCGAATCGCTCGCCAATAGCAGCAAACAGGGCCTTGACCTCGGCCTGATCGGTCACGTCGGCTTGCATGACGGTAACCTTGTCGCCCAAGCGCTGAGCCAATGCCGCAAGACGTTCTGCTCGACGAGCGACCATGATCACATGCACGCCCTCATCCACCAGCAGTTTCACCGTGGCCGCTCCTATACCGCTGGAAGCGCCTGTAATCACAGCAATTTTTCCCGCAAGGTCTTGCATTTTCATTAGAGGTTCCTAATCAAAGCGGCTAGCTTCGGCGGGTTGCCGGGCAGCAAGCATGGCGGTGGGTATGACCAAAACGGCCGATACGGTCCAGGTAATCGTTGAGTGTTTTAATGGTACACCGAGCTACATGAGCTTCCGTTTAGCTTTACTGCACGAAACGTTGAGTCATATTCAACGTTATATGGGCTGCAATGACGGATACTCCGCGCGCCAACTTACAATAATCGACAAAACGCGCGCCGCTCATAGGAGGTCATCATGGAATCTCAATTTCTCGAAAGCTTTGTTGCTGTGATCGAGCACGGCTCAATCGCTGAAGCTGCCCGCCATTTGAATCTGACCGCTGCCGCCATAGGTCTCAGGATCCGCGCACTCGAAGGTGAGTTCGGCACACCCTTACTGCACCGCGCGGGGCGCACTGTGGTGGCGACGGAAGCCGGCTACAGGGTTTTCAGCCGTGCCAATACGGTCCTTAGAGAGATCAACGATCTGCGGGAACTCGCCACCAGTCCTTCTATGACGGGCCAGCTACGGTTGGGGGCAACGTTCAGTGCGATCACCGGTTTGTTACCCCCTATCCTGGCTCGATTCACACACTCCAACCCTCAAGCCAAAATATTCATCCAGCCCGCGTTTTCTGGTGCTCTGTATCGCAGTGTGTGTGATGGTGAACTTGATGCCGCTGTCATGATTGAGCCGCAATTCGAGATCCCTAAAACGTGCCAATGGCATACTTGGGTAGAGGAACCCTTGATACTGCTGACACCCTCTTCGATGGAGGTAAACCATCCTCACGAAACGCTCGCGGGTGAACCTCTTATTCGATATGACCGAAATCTATGGGGGGGCAAGCACGCCGACAGCTACCTCCGTCAGGCGGGCATCCAACCGGTTGAACGTTATGAACTTGAGTCACTCAGCGCCATCAGCCTGTTCGTTAACGAAGGCCTGGGTGTTTCACTGGTGCCCGATTGGACAGGGCCCTGGCCTGAGGGGTTATCCCTCAACAAGTACTTGCTCCCTCTCGATGGCTTCAATCGCCGCGTTGGGTTGCTGTCGAGCAAGGCTTCCGTTCGCACAGGGCAAATAGATGCCCTGATCGAAACCGCCAAGGTGTGCCTGCCTCATCTCAGACGTGACGATGGCTCATTGATCAAACGGTTTGCCCACTAAACCGGGCCAACACCGTGCCAGGCTAGGCTCCAGCAACGTTCAGACGTCAGCTCGACGATCGTAACGGGCAAGACGTTTGAGCAAATTGTCGACTTCAACGCGCGCCTTCTCCGACATCGGTGCTGCAGGTTTGCGTTGTGCAGCGGACGTCAAGATTCCACGTTTCATCATCACGTACTTACGAACGGCCAAGCCAACGCCTGGCTGTTGCTCATAACGAAGCAACGGCAGGTGGGCATCGAACAAATCATGGGCTTCTTCAATCTGGCCCGCTTTAGTCATTCGCACCACATCGCAAAGCATATCGGGGAAGGCATATCCGGTATTTGCACCGTCGGCGCCACGGGCCAATTCGTACTCCAAAAACAAACCGTTGTTACCCACCATGATGGATATGTGGCGCATGGTGCCTTGCGCTTCGAAGTTGCGCAGAGTGGAGATTTTTTCAAGCCCCGGCCAATCTTCATGTTTGAGCATTACGCATGAAGGCAGCTCCGTAACGATGCGTCGAATGACGGGCGGTGACATCTGCACCGAGAAGGTCAGTGGATAGTCCTGCAATACGAAAGGGACGTCACCGCCAATGGCATCCACAGCCTGATGGTAATAGTTGACGATTTGGTCATCGGTGCGCAGCGTGTTTGGCGGCGCGATCATTACCCCGGCAGCGCCGCGATCCATCACTTCATGCGTAAGCGCGCGCATGGACGCAAATCCTGGAGCAGACACGCCGACAATAACGGGAAGCTTCTGGGCACGCTGGATAACCTGGCTGGCAATATCCAGCGATTCGCAGTACTCCAGTTTCGGCGCTTCGCCCAATTGACCCAATACAGTCATGCCGGTCGAGCCGCACTCCAGGTAAAAATCGACCATCCTGTCTATCGAGGATTTATCGATGTCGCCGTTATCGAAAAAGGGCGTTGGGGCGATTGGAAAGACGCCATTGGCATCGGCAGTAAGAGGCATGATCAACTCCAGATTCAGGGCCAGATGAACGGCTCGTGAGACACTCGCCTTCATGGTTCTGTGTGTCAGGGTAAGACGTGATACTCAGCGCGACAAACGCTGATTACTCATCAAATTCATGCGGTTTTGATATCAATTGAAGATTGTCCTCCGCAGCACTGTCGGGAGCGACCCAGCCTTGTAGATTATTTCCTGCGAGGCACTGAACACTCTTGGTACTACCAGTCAGCCTCTTAAAAAGCTGCGGATTTATGATGCACCCCATCGGTTTATCTAACCTTTGGGGTGCATTCAGTTTGCGCGGGAACTATCAAGGACTAGAGGCTAAACCGCCCAACCATAGTGTTCAGATCCAGCGCCAGACGCGCCAGCCATTTCTCGCCGCGCTCGTCTGATTGGCCCCGGTGGCCGACTGCACCGACAAATCACGAATGTTCACCAGATTGCGGTCCACTTCGCGGGCCACTTGCGCCTGTTCTTCGGCGGCGCTGGCGATCACCAGGTTGCGTTCGTTGATTTCGACAATGGTGTTGTTGATGGGCCCTTCACGCCATTCGACAAAGGCATCCCGACGGCAGACTGCTGGCCCACGTAAAGGTGGCCAAGGTTGCTCACCATCGGCCGCTGTATCGACAAGAGAAAATCTTCGCCCGAGCCGGTCTGGCGAACGCCCGTTCGACCTTGGCGCAATGGGTTGGCGTCTGCGGGGTGCAGTTACAGCTATTGGTGGATGCGTTGCGCGATGCAGTGCTCGAGCATGGCGTGATCCACGCCGATGAAACGCCGGTATAGATACTGACACCGTGCGCCAATGCCCACCGCTGTCATGGGCTGAAGCAGCTGATTATTCGAAGTGAACCTGTCAGATAATTTATGTAGCGGGGAACAAGTCGATAGGTTGCCCTCCTTAAAATGAGATGACACCAACAAATACTATGTTGGTGCAACCCACTTACTGGAAGGTTCCAATGAAAACCCTTAAAGCTTTGTTGATCGTTACTTTGATGAGTGCGTCTGTTACCGCGATGGCCGAAGGTGGTGGTGATCAGGTCATGGCCAGAATGGACGCCGCGCGTGATGCAGCGATGGCGCATTATCAACAGACTAAAGATACCAGCAATGTCGCGAGTACTCAGAAAACTAAAGACGCCAGCGCTGTCGCGAGTAATCAGAAATCAGGTTCAGAAGCGGCAAAGCGCACTAACTGACAGTGCTTCATCGATCATATTACCTTCGCTGCCAAAATATTCACCATCCGTTTTAAGTGTCATGGGATATAACCGATCCCTGTGAAACCTGGTTTGATCCGGGCCAGTCATTTACCGTGTAGTGGTTGGGCTTGTCAGTATAAATTATTGAAATAACTATGGTTTTTAAGAACAGCCGACCAAATGTGAGAATGCACCACTGACTGGGCCGCCCAAGAGCCGGATAAACTTTCCGACTTCGATTACATCGGGAATCGCAAGTAAACACACCGCGAATGATTAATCGCCGAAATGGAACAGTTGGTGCACTGGAGTAGGTTGCGGAACCTGATACGAACCGTATTACCCCAAGGTCTATGGCGGTAGGAAGCCTTTTCCGCTGGAAACTATGCGGTGAATTCGCCTGCCGACAAACGAGCTCGCACTCAGCGACCCTGCGATGGAAGAAACGCTCCATGGCGTAACTTCACTACATCTATTTGCGCGCCTGATGCTAATCGCCTGATCGTTTGTTGGTTTTTTTGTGATCGACTCGACGCCTTCGGTGAAGTTGTTCGGAGTTTCCGAGTAAAAAACTGAGTGCATAAAAATAACTACTCCACAAGTTAAGTAAAATTAATCAGGGAGTTCGTATAGCAGTGAAAATCTCATTTCGATTCAGCCCGCTTTTCGTCGCGCTGGCTACAACGATGTCCACCTGCGCCCACGCAGACGATGCCACCAGCACCGCCGGCAGTAAGGATGGATTCATTGAAGGCTCGAGCTTAAATCTTGCCCTGAAGAACTACTACTTCAACCACGATCGCCATGACGGCAAGCAGGACAGCAAGGAATGGGGCCAGGGCTTCATCGGCATCTTCGAGTCCGGCTTCACCCAGGGCCCTGTCGGTTTCGGTATTGACGCCAATGCCATGCTCGGCTTGAAACTCGATGGCGGTGGCGGCAGCGGCGGTTCGAGTATCCTGCCGATCACTGAGCCAGACCCGAACAAGAACAACCTTTACGGCAAAGCCCCGACGGACTTCTCGTCAGCCGGCGGCGCGTTGAAGATGCGAGCCTTCGACACGGTGCTGAAGGTCGGTGACCTGTTCCTTAACAACCCAGTGATCGCCGGCGGAACCACGCGTATGCTGCCGATGACCTTCCAGGGTTTCAGCCTGACCAACACTAGCTTCAACCACCTGACGCTGGACGCTGGCCAGGCGAGCTTCACCAAGACGTTCAACAGCACTAACAACGAGCGCATCAGCACCTACTACGCCACCCTGCCAGAGGGTGAACACAGCCAGCACATGGACTGGGCCGGTGCTGTCTACACCGGCGTGCCGGGCATGACCTCCAGCCTGTACGCCTCGCAACTCAAAGACATCTGGAACCAGATTTACTACGACCTGGACTACAACTGGGCGCTCAATGATCTGGTCAGCCTGAACCCCGGCTTCCACTACTACCACACTCAGGACAGCGGTCAGGCGTTGCTCGGCACCATCGACAACAACACCTACAGCCTGCACCTGGGCGTGACCGTGGGTTACCAGACCGTCACCACGTCGCTCCAGAAAGTCAATGGCAATACACCGTTCGACTACATCCAAGACGGCGACAGCATCTTCCTCGACAACTCTCAGCAGTACTCGGACTTCAATGCTCCGGGCGAGAGATCCTGGAAACTGCAATACGCGTATGATTTCATGGGCTGGGGCGTGCCAGGCCTTACCTCGGCGGTGTCCTACACCCGCGGGACCATGGACCTGACCAAGGCCACCACCGCTGCCGACTCCGGCTACAGTTACTACAACGCTGATGGCAAAGACGCCAAGCACTGGGAACGTGACGTCGACCTGAAGTACGTGGTGCAGGAGGGCCCGGCAAAGCATCTCGGTATGCGCCTGCGTTGGGCCACTAACCGTGGTGGGGACGGCTACAAGGCCGTCGACCACGATGCAGACGAATACCGCATAATCATTGATTATCCGATCAGCGTGCTCTAACAAGCGCTCAATCAAGAAAGCCGGTTCTTTGAACCGGCTTTTTGTATTAGTGCGTCCTTTCGTAAAACCTTGATGATAAATTCTAGTTTATGTTCAAGTGATCGCCCCGTTAATCTTCGGTCCGCATACTTCCGTTAATAATTCTCGGAGGTTCCGGCATGCTCGAACTGGTAAAAACTGCATTGCTGAAGCCCTACACATTTATTGTGTTGGCAATTTTCATCTGCATTGTCGGGCCGTTGGCTGCACTGAAAACCCCTACGGACATCTTCCCTGACATTGGTATTCCGGTGGTAGCGGTGGTCTGGTCTTACAACGGCCTGTCGCCGGATGCAATGTCCGGGCGGGTGATGTACACCTACGAGCGGACCTTGAGCACCACGGTCAATGACATCGAACATCTGGAGTCGCAATCGTTGCCCGGTATGGGCATTCTGAAGATCTACTTCCAGCCTGGCGTCGATATCCGTACCGCCAACGCTCAGGTGACGGCGATCTCGCAGACCATCCTCAAAGAGATGCCGCCGGGTATCACGCCTCCATTAATTCTCAACTACAGCGCCTCGACGGTGCCGATCCTGCAGATGGCGTTCTCCAGCCCGACCTTCTCGGAAGCGAAGATCCGTGACCTGGTGTTGAACAACATCCGTCTGCCGCTGACCTCCGTGCACGGCCTGGCGATGCCGCCGCCCTTTGGTGGCAAGCAGCGCCAGATCACCCTTGACATCGACCCGCAGGCGCTGGCCGCCAAAGGTCTGTCGGCGCAAGATGTGAGCGTCGCGCTGGCCGCGCAGAACCAGATTGTCCCGGTCGGTACCGCCAAGCTGGGCCGCAGCGAATACACCATTCAGATCAACAACAGCCCGGCGAAGATCGACGACATCAACAACTTGCCGGTCAAGCTGGTGGACGGCGCCATGATCACTATCGGCCAGGTAGCCCATGTGCGTGACGGTTCACCGCCACAGACCAACGTGGTGCGCGTCGACGGTCGTCGCGCGGTGCTGATGCCGGCCCTGAAAAACGGCAGCACGTCGACGTTGTCGATCGTCAGTGGTATCCGCGACATGCTGCCGGTGATCAATGAAACCCTGCCGCCGGAACTCAAAACCTCGTTGCTGGGCGACGCGTCGGTATTCGTCAAACAGGCGGTGGGCAGTGTGGCCCAGGAAGGCATCATCGCTGCGCTGCTGACCAGTGTGATGATTCTGCTATTTCTCGGTAGCTGGCGTTCGACGCTGATCATCGCCGCGTCCATTCCGCTGGCGATACTGTCGGCGATTACTCTCCTGTCACTTACCGGACAGACCCTCAACATCATGACCCTCGGGGGGCTGGCGTTGGCCGTCGGTATTCTGGTGGACGATGCCACGGTGACCATCGAGAACATCAACTGGCACCTGGAGCAGGGCAAATCAGTTAAGGTGGCGATTCTCGACGGTGCGAAGCAGATTGTTGGCCCGGCCTTCGTATCGCTGCTGTGCATCTGCATCGTGTTCGTCCCGATGTTCATGCTGCAGGGCATTGCCGGCTACCTGTTCCGGCCGATGGCGCTGGCGGTGATCTTCGCCATGGCCAGCTCGTTCCTGCTGTCACGGACCCTGGTCCCGACCCTGGCGATGTTCCTGCTCAAGCCCCATGTCGAACATCTCGACAGCGAGCCCGCCGCCAAGCCCCGCAATCTGCTGGTACGCGGCTTGGTTGGCTTCCAGCAGGGTTTCGAGCGTGGCTATTCCAAGGTTCGCGATAATTACCACGGGTTGCTGTTCCTGGCCCTGAAGTACCGCAACCGGTTCATGGCGGGCTTCCTGCTCTGCGTACTGGCCAGTTTTGCATTGCTGCCAAGCTTAGGTGAGGACTTCTTCCCGACGGTGGACGGCGATGCGCTGGCGCTGCATGTACGCCTGCCACTGGGTACGCGGATCGAGGAAACCGCTGCCACCTTCGACCACATCGAAGCGCGTATTCGCCAGGTAGTGCCACCTGGCGACCTCGACACGGTAATCGACAACATCGGTATTCCGCTGAGCGGCATCGACGTGGCCTACAGCAACACTGGCACCATCGGTCCGCAGGACGGTGACATTCAGATGCTGCTCAAGCCGGACCATGCGCCGTCGGCCGAGTACATGAAAAAGTTGCGTGAAGTCTTGCCGCAAAGCTTCCCGGGCGTTCAGTTCGCCTTTACCCCGGCGGACACCACCAGCCAGATCCTCAACTTCGGGACACCAGCGCCGCTGGACATCCGCGTCTCCGGCCCGGATGTCACTGCTACGCGTAACTATGCCCTGGCGCTGCAAAAGCGCCTGCGCCAAGTGCCGGGTGTCGCCGACATGCGTATCCAGCAGGCCACCGGTTACCCGGCGCTGCAAGTCAACGTCGACCGTACCCGCGCCCAGCAGTTCGGTATCACCGAAAAGGACGTTACCAACAACCTCGGCACTTCGCTGGCGGGTAGCTCTCAGGGCTCGCCGCTATTCTGGCTGAACCCGGCCACCGGCACGTCTTACGCCGTGGTGGCGGCGACGCCCCAGTATCGCCTGGACACCCTGCCCATGATCGAAGCACTGCCGATTTCCGGTAGCAACGGGCAGGTCCACACGTTGGGTTCACTGGCGACCATCGACCGCGTCGACAGTAACGCCGTAGTGAGCCACTACAATATTCAGCCGACGCTGGACATCTATGCCAACGTGCAGGACCGCGACCTGGGCAGTGTGGCCAAGGACATCCAGAAGATTCTCGATGACGCCGCCAGCCATCGTCCCAAAGGCACTACGGCCAGCCTGCATGGCCAGATTGATGCGCTCAATACCGCGTTCAGCGGCCTGAGCTTCGGCCTGCTCGGCGCCGTGGTACTGATCTACCTGCTGATCGTGGTCAACTTCCAGTCGTGGGTCGACCCGTTCGTGATCATCACCGCGTTACCGGCTGCCCTGGCGGGGATCGTTTGGATGCTGTTCCTCAGCGGCACGGCGTTGTCGGTGCCAGCGTTGACCGGGGCCATCCTGTGCATGGGCGTGGCCACCGCCAACTCGATCCTGGTGGTGAGTTTCTGCCGCGAACGTCTCGAGGTACACGGTGACGCCTTCAAGGCAGCCCTTGAAGCCGGCTATACCCGTTTCCGCCCGGTCTGCATGACCGCCCTGGCGATGATCCTGGGCATGTTGCCGCTAGCCATTTCCCAAGAGCAGAACGCTCCCCTCGGACGCGCCGTGATCGGCGGTCTGATCCTGGCCACCTGCGCCACCCTGCTGTTCGTACCGGTTGTTTTCAGCCTGGTACATCGTCGCTTTCAACCTCGTGCCGCTGCTGGAGAATTACCTCATGTCGCCTGACCACATCCCGTCACGCAAACGCCTTACGCTGATTGCCGCTTGCGGGATAACCCTGGCCGCTGCGCTGGTCATCAACGGCCTGGTTTCGCGTAACAGCCAAGCCCAGGCAGTGACCAACTGGACCATGGCCCAGGCCATACCCGTGGTGCAAGTGATCAAGCCCACTGGCAGCGAGGACAGCACCCTGCGTCTGCCCGCGAGGCTGGATGCCTGGAGCCAGGCGCAGATTTACGCTCGGGTAACCGGTTATTTGAAAAGCTGGAATACCGACATCGGTATCCGGGTAAAGGCTGACCAAGTATTGGGCGAGATCGACACTCCGGAGCTTAATCAGCAAGTCGCTCAGGCCAAAGCAAAGCTTGGGCAGGTGCAGTCCAATTTGCGTATCGCCGAGACCACGGCCACTCGCTGGAAAAATTTATTAAGCACGCGTTCGGTTTCGCAGCAAGATGTCGACGTTAGATTGGCCGCAGCTGACGGTGCGCGATCAGATGCGGCTGCAGCCGCAGCCGACTACGGACGCCTGACTGACTTGCTAAGTTTCAAGACCCTGCGGGCGCCATTCGCTGGCACTGTCACGGCCCGTAATGTCGATATTGGCCACTTGGTCACCGCTGATAGTGGGGGAGGTCTGGCGTTGTTCAGCATCGCCGACACCCGGCGCTTGCGGCTGTATGTGCAGATTCCGCAAGACTACGTAAGTGTCGTTCATCCTGGCCTGACAGTAGATCTTACGGTGCCGGAACATCCCGGTCAGCGCTTCAAGGCGACATTGGTGGGCAACTCGACCTCCATCGACCCTCGAACCGGCGCTCTGATGGCGCAATTCACTGCGGAAAACCCGGATGGGGCGCTGCTGGCGGGCAGCTATGCGCAAGTAACTTTCAAGGTTCCTTCTAACCCCAACGCAGTGACTATCCCGGCCACTGCACTGGTTTTCCGCGCGGCCGGTACCCAGGTGGCGGTGCTCGGCAAGGACGACCATGTGCACATGCGCACCGTGCACATCGGTATGGACCTCGGCAACCAGTTGATGATTGACCAAGGCATCAACGCCGATGACCAGGTGATCGACAGTCCCCCCGATTCGCTGGGTGAAAACGACGTGGTGAAACTCGCCGACCAGGGAGCTTCCAATGCGAGCAAGGCTTGATCGCATGGTAGTGCTGATGGCGCTGGCCCTACAGGGCTGCTCGCTGGCCCCGACTTATCAGACCGCGAGCACACCGTTGCCGGCGACCTACCGTGAAGACACCGCCGACGGCCCGTGGAAAACCGCGCAACCGGCAGACCATCTGCAACCTCAATGGTGGCAGGTGTTCAATGACCCGACGCTAAACGAGTTGCAGCAGCGCTTGCTCTCGGCCAACCCAAACCTGGCTGCGGCCCTGGCGCATTACGAGGCAGCCGTGGCCTATGCCGGGCAGATCCGCGGCGGGTTGTTCCCGACGATCACCGGCAGTCTGCAACCGGTGCGCCAGCGCCAATCCGAGAACAAGCCGTTGCGTGGCAGCGGCCAACCCAATGTCTATAACAGCGATACGGCGGCCTTAAACCTGAGTTTCGACGTCGACTTGTGGGGCAGAATTCGCAATCAAGTGGCGGCCGGCGATGCCCAGGCCCAAGCCTCGGCAGACGACTTGGGGGGCGCGCGGTTGAGCCTGCAGCGCCAGTTGGCCAATCTCTACGTGCAGATGCGCGGCCTCGATGCGCAAGCGCAGATCCTCGGTGATTCGCTCAACGGATACCAGCAAGCGCTAAAAATGACTCAGGATCTCTATCAGGGCCAGATCGCTTCGGAGCTGGATCTGAACCGGGCGCAGAGCGAACAGGCACTGGCCCAGGCCGGACTGGATGACATTCGTGCCCAGCGCAATCTTGCGGAGCACGCCATGGCGGAATTGGTCGGCGAACTGCCGAGCGATTTCAACCTGACCGTGAACAGCGAGCCACTGACCTTACCGAGCATTCCCAAGGCACTGCCAGGCACGTTGTTACAACGCCGCCCCGACGTCGCTGCCGCCGAGCGTCGGGTTTTCGCCGCCAACGCGGGCATCGGCGTCGCCCGCGCGGCGCGCTACCCGGACTTCAGCCTGACCGGCCTGTTCGGTGGGCAGACCATGGGAGTGGGCAGCTTGCTCTCGTCGGCCAACCGCATCTGGGCAATCGGCCCGACACTGACCCTGCCGATCTTCGATGGCGGCCGTCTGAATGCCGCCGAGTGGCAATCCAGAGCCGAGTTCGATGCAGCTTCGGCGAATTATCGCGCTCAGGTGCTCAAGGCTGTGCGCGAGGTCGAGGACAACCTCGGCCAGCTGCGCGACCTGGCATTGGAATCCACGGACCAGCAGGCTGCCGTCGACGCTGCACAGCGCGCCCAGAGCATTGCGCTGAACAGCTTTCAAGCCGGGGCCGTCAGTTATCTGGAAGTTGTGACCGCACAGAACCTGGCATTGCAGGCGCAACAACATTTGGAACTCGTAAAAACTAACAGGTTACAGGCAAGTGTAGGGCTTGTGGTCGCGCTAGGTGGGGGATGGGAGGTCAACCAGTCGGGCGATTGAATTGTCTATTGGAGCGGTTGAAGAAGTTTGATAATCAGGTCCATGAAATCGAGAGTCAAATTGTCGCCTGGCACCGCGTCAACGGAAATAGCCGCAAACTGGCCAAGATGCCAGGCATCGGGTCGGTCACGGCCAATGCGATGGCAGCCTCTCTTGGTGATGCCAGGAGTGAAGACATCAACTTAACCCTGTAGCGGAGCAACTCTATTGATTACTCAAGTGATCATGAATTGATGGTAAAACTGGTAAGAGCGTGGTCAAGAAAATCTGACCTGCACAGCGTGCCCGAGCACACGGATCTATTGAGAGCTCGGCCAGCGGAGGCAGGTAACGGTCATTCATATCGCGACCGGTACTGCGGGCTGGAAAACAACATCGCACAGTTGTTCAGTCTGTTCGGGTTGGCCAATATGATGCTGGCCAAGAGATTTTTAAAACGTGCGTCGGGATAAAACCGCCTGAAACACGGGGTTGACCCGCCAATCCGCAAAATAGGGGCTGAAACCGGCCTCAGAAGCGTGGAATAAGGCCCGGGGTTGAGAGAAGCCGGTTTGAAAGTGGCGCGGGGGACGAACAGGTGAATTGTTCAGCGCCTCCCTAGGTATATGCTGCTTTTCGCACTTTAAAGTAACAGGAGCGTCGTACATGCTTAACCTCAATCTTGAAACACAAGTGGCGCTTATAAGTGGCGCGGGCGCTCCGGACGGTATAGGAATGGCGATTGCTCGTCGGCTGGGTCGTTCCGGGGCCAAATTGATCGTCAGTGCTAGTAGTGCCCGTATTGCGGACCGAGTTGCTGATCTGAAGGCCGAAGGCTTCTTGGCCGAGGGAATGGCTGCGGACCTTACCGATGAGAGACAAGTACGGGAATTGGTTGAGTGGGCTTATAGTCTTTGGGGGCGAGTTGATATTTTGGTGAATAATGCGGGCATGGCTATGCAAGGTAGTCCAGAACCGTTCTCGTCGTTAGCTGACATGACCCTCGATATTTGGAATCTGTCGTTAACACGTAATTTAACAACGGCGTTCTTGCTCACTCGGGAAGTATTATCAGGAATGCAGAAACAAGGTTATGGTCGCATCGTTAACATCAGTTCGACTACCGGAACTCGGTGCAGTAATCCAGGTGAGGCGGCCTATAGTGCGGCGAAGGCCGGCATGCTTGGAATGAGTATGGGATTGGCTCTGGAGGTCGCCAAAAAGGGCATCACGATCAACAGTGTCGCCCCAGGCTGGATCGCCACAGGATCAAGTAGCGAAGAAGAAATAGAGGCTTCGCGGTACACACCTGTGGGGCGTGCCGGGCGACCAGAGGAAGTGGCTGCTGCGGTAAATTTCCTAGCCTCTCCAGAAGCTAGCTACATCACCGGAGAGGTCATAGTCGTAGACGGTGGAAACTCTCTGGTTGAGAGCAAGGCGCCGTGATATTCAGGGAACATAAAAAGACTACCAAACCTGGTGAAATTCACCTGCCTTCCAAACCGAACGGTAATCCCTGCAGCGTCGAGTTGCCATGCGGGCAAGGAGCGATGACCGTGAAATGGTCGGCCTCCGATCCTGATGGCTGTGCCCGATTCGTTCGCGACCTAACGCAATGATCCGCATCGACTTCATCTGGCTCGCCACCGAGCCCATGGACATGCGAGCCGGCACTCTGGTTATCTTTGGAGGAGATGTTCGAATGTTTTGCTCCATAGAAGCCAGCCTTTCTGTTGCCTGAAGTTTTCTCAGCGATCCAGGGTAATGAGAATGTCTGCCCAGTTGATTGCACTGGCTGTTCTAAAAAAACGCACCGCAACGGCATGACCGCTGCCCCCAGTATTTCGTCCTTTGGGATAGCAAGTAACCTACTCAGCAACCCACCTGTCAAAAAATTTATTTTGCGGGGAACAGGGTGAAAGGCCGAAGGCTTCAGGATGAGTTCAAGCCAGCCAACAGTGTGTTGGCTGAACTCAAAACTGGAGATTTGCCATGAACACCCTTAAAGCTTTTTTGATCGTGACGTTGATGAGTGCCTCTGTAGCCGCGATGGCAGAAGGCGGTGGTGACACCGTCATGGCCAAGATGGAGGCTGCACGAGCATCCGCTATGACAACGTCCCAACAGTCTGGGTCTGCAACTGCCATTGCCACCAATCAGAAAGCGTCGACTGGCGATGCCGCCCGTGCGAATTGATCGTGCGCACGCCCCATCAATTTTAAGAAGTCATCCGCTGTATCGGTTAAATAATCGAGGTTCAATAGGCTATGACCCGTCTCACGCTTCTGTAGGAGGCTTGTAGGGGGCGGGTACTCCTGTTTTTTTGTGGTGAATAACAACTCGACGTCCTCCTCGACCAACTTGGCTTGATCAAGCCTGGGCCGCGAGCCTGGCGATCTCAGGCCGTGCGAACGCTCATCAGATCCATCCGACAGCCCGGTTCGGCGTCGTACACGGTGAGCGTCATCTCATGCAGGCGTGCCACTGCCGCAACCATGCTCAGGCCCAAACCATTACCTGAAGTGTGGCGGCTCGATTCTGAGCGGTACAACCGTCGAAAAACCGCCTCGCGCTCGGCCGGTTCAATGCCCGGGCCGTTATCGCTGACCCGCAGACCGGGGCCCTCGGGCGCCATAATGACGGCCACTTGAATGAGTCCGTTGTCCGGGGAGAATTTGACGGCGTTATCCAGCAGATTGCAGACAGCGTCGAACAATAATTGTGCGTCCCCGGAGCGCAGTGCCGGCGTGTTGGCGGGCGTGAAACTGAGGGTGATACCGCGTTCCTCGGCAAGCGGTTCGAAAAACTCCGCCGCGTCAGCACCGATCTGATTGAGGTCTACTTCCGAGAAATTGCTGCGTCGGGCGCTGCCCTCGATTTCCGAAATTCGCAGCAGAGCCCGAAAGGTCAGCATCAGGCCGCGCGCTTCGGAAATCGCCGCGTCGATGGTTTCGGCGTACTCGTCTTCCCGCAGGCCTCTGCGCTGTGCGCGCTCAAGTCCTGCAATCAGTCGAGTCAGCGGGGTGCGCAGGTCATGGGCGATATCGTCACAGACACCTTTGACTTCGCTCATCAGGCGCTGAAGTTCGTCCAGCATGCCGTTGACCACGTGTGCAATCCGGTCGATGTCATCGTGGTTGCCACGTGTCGGCAGACGACCGCTGAGATCGCCCTCGATAATGCCTTTGATCGACGTACTGAGCGTGTCCAGCCGACGCCGCGCTGAGTGGCCGAGGAGGACAGCACCGACCAGCCCCACCACCACCAACAGGCAGCCGCCGGAAATCATGGCATTGACCAACAGTTCGTCGAATTCGCGGATGTCGTGCATGTCCTGAGCGACGAGCAGGATTCTATTATTGTCGAGTCGATGAACCATGAAACGTATTGGCCGATCACTGCCGTTGGGCGTCTCCCAGCGAAATTCCTCTGGCTTGTCAAAGGCCTGGAAGGGTGGCAGCGTACGTAGTGCACCGGCAATGTACTTGCCCTGTTCATCGAACAGGGTGTGAGGCAAGCGTGCTTCGACGTCCTGGATCTTGTGCCTGCGAATCTCTTCCTCCAGCGACACCGGCGTTTGCCGGCTGCGGTTGTCCACCTGGCGATACAATGCCGCGTCTGCTTCGGACGTCAAGTAGACCGCTGTTTGCCAGTAGATGTAGTCGAACAGCGCCAGGAAGGAGCAACCAAACAGCGCCAAGAACATCAAGCCGGTGCGAAAGCTGATGGTGCGGGGAATTTCACTCAGGTGAACGGAGAACATAGCCTGCCCCACGGACGGTATGGATCATGGGTTCTTCGTCGTCGCCGTCAATCTTGCGACGCAGCCGGCCGATGTGCACTTCAATCACGTTGGTGCGTTCGTCGTAGCTGTAATTCCATACGGCTTCGAACAGCATGGTGCGAGTCACCACTTGATCGGCATTGCGCATGAGATGCTCGAGCAACGCATATTCGCGGGGCAGCAACTCGATTATGCGTTCGCCGCGACGCACGCTACGGTTGAGCAGATCGACTTCCAGTTTGCCGACTTTCAGTCGGCTTTCACGATCAGTGCCGGCCGGCACGCTGCGACGACGGCTCAAGGCGTCCAACCGAGCGGTCAGCTCGATGAACTCGAAGGGTTTGGTCAGGTAATCGTCGCCGCCGGCACGCAAGCCTCGGACACGTTCATCGAGTGCGCTCAACGCGCTGAGAATCAGCACCGGGGTGGCAATGTTGGCGGCGCGCAGGGCGGTGAGCACGCCCAGGCCGTCCACCGATCCGGGCAGCATGCGATCCAGAACGATCAGATCGAAGTTGTCGCTGAAGGCCTGTAGCAATCCTTCTCGACCGTTATCGACGCAGGTCACGACAAAGCCATAATCCTGCAAGGCGGCTTCGATTTCGCTGGCAGTGGTGACGTCGTCCTCAATCACGAGTACATGGGGCATGGATGCGCAGTGCTCCCTGGAATTGATGGAAGTCGGAGAACTGGTGTGAACCCCGTGGCAGTTGCATAGTGTGCCAACGCGCAGCGAACATAAAGGTCGCGCCAACATGAAAAAAAGTTTAGCTGGCCATCCCGGAGGCGGTTTTGCGGATATTGGTAGTTGAAGACGATCAGCGAGCGGCGGCCTATCTGGTACGCGGTCTGAGCGAAAGCGGGCACATTGTCGACACGACCGAAGATGGCCGTGATGGACTGTCGATGGCAATCGAGGGCGCCTACGACGCGCTGATCGTTGACCGCCGCTTGCCGGGGATGGATGGCATTGCGCTGGTGGCACAACTGCGTGAACGCGGGCTACGTACACCCATCCTGATGCTCAGTGCCCTGGCCTCGACGCAGCATCGGGTTGAAGGCCTGGAGGCCGGTTGTGACGACTACCTGGCAAAACCCTACGCGTTCGTTGAAGTCTTGGCGCGGCTCGACGCGCTGCTGCGCTCGGCGGCCCCGCATCCCCGTGACACCTTGACCTTGCAAGCCGGCCCGCTGCGCTTGAACCGCGCCTCGCGCTCGGTCGTTCGTCAGGGCAAGACCATTGTGCTGCAGCAGCGAGAGTCGCTGATTCTTGAAAAACTCATGCGTCACTGCGGACAGGTAGTGACCCGCGACATGTTGCTGGAGAGCGCCTGGGATTATGCGTTCGATCCCAACGACAACGTCGTCGATAAGCACATCTATCGCCTGCGCCGCAAACTCGACGAGGGGTTTCCCTATTCGGTCATTCGCACCGTGCCGGGTGCTGGTTACCTTCTGGAAAACGAGGAAGAGCCCGGGCCCTTCGACGCCGAGAAGGCTCAGGACAGCGGGGTGGATGCTTCTTAAACAATTGTTTAGGTACAGAGGAGCGTGCTGACAGTCGCCGCGCCTTAATCTTCGAGCCCTTCGTGGAGTATTCCATCAGGTTTCGGAGATCGTCAGCACATGCCTGCGGCACACACAACGTCGTTCATTTCGCGGCATTTTTTGACCCGGTACGCGTCACGCTCACTGGGCGTCGCCCTATGGCTGGCCGTGGGCGGATGTTCCTTGGTGCCTGCCTATCAGCGACCCGAAGTGGCTCTGGCGCCTGCCTGGGATGCTGCGCAGGGCGCGTCCATCAAACCCGCTAGCGGTGGCCCCTGGTGGGAAGAGTTTCACAGCGCAGAACTTAACAAGCTTATTGCTCGTGGGTTTAACCAGAATTACACCCTCAAGGCTGCGCTAAGCCGCATTGAAGAAGCGAGGTCCATCGCTCAAGTCACGGGCGCGACGCAGTATCCACTGTTGTCACTAGGGGGGGATTACCAGCGCAGGAACACTACCTCGACGCCCAAGACCGCCAATGCCTTCGCTGACGCCAGCTATGAAGTGGATTTCTGGGGCAAGAACCACGCGTCGGCAGACTCATCCAGCGTATTAGCCAACGCCAGCGTGTTCGATGCGCAGACGTTGCGCATGACGTTGGGCGCCAACATTGCCATCACCTATTTCCAGGTGCTATCGCTGCAAGATCGTTTGAAGCTGGCAGAGTCGATTGCCGAAGATGCGAAGCAAGTGCTGGACCTGGTCGAGTACCAGGCCAGTCAGGGGGCGGTGTCTACACTGGAAGTCGCCCAGCAACGCAACACCTTGCAAACTTTCCAGGCCGCCACTCCGCCGCTACGTCAACAACGTGACATGGCACTGTACCAATTGGCGGTACTGGTCGGTGCGTCGCCGCAGGGCTTTAAACTGAAAGAATACGGCCTGAAAAATCTCACCGCTCCCAGTCCCGACAGCGGCTTGCCGATGGGACTGTTGCGTCAGCGGCCGGATATCCAGGCGGCAGAAGCGCGCCTGCAGTCGGCCAACTTCGATGTCGGTGTGGCACGCGCCGCGTACTTCCCCAGCCTGACCCTGGATTTACAAAAAGGCATCGACACCCTGACAGGCGGCGGGATCTGGAGCCTGGTCGGCACCCTGGCGCAACCGCTGTTTGCCGGTGGCCGGCTCGACGGCCAATTGCACTTCGATCAGGCGCATGTCCGGGAATTGGCGGACAGTTATCGTGAGTCGGTGATCGAAGCCTTGCAGGACGTGGAAACACAAATGAGTGCGACCCGCGAGCTCGATCAGGCGTTATCGCTGAATGAAGCCGCCGTCATGTCGGCCCGCGAAGCCGCGAGGCTGGCCCAGGTGCGTTACCGCCTTGGTTCCACCGACTTTCAGACGCTGTTGATCGTGGAGCAAACCCAGTACCAAGCCGAAGACACGTTGCTGCAGGTTCGCTTGCAACACCTGCAAGCGGCGGTCGGTCTGTTCCGCGCACTGGGCGGTGACTTCGCCACCAGCAACGTTGCCAATGCCACTTCTGGCGCCTCGGCGTCCCTCGCATCGTCTTCCTCTACTTTTCAGGCGTCCCGCCCATGACCCCGGACAACACCGCTTCGTTTTCTCGCCGCCTGCGCATCATCGCCGTACTCATTGCGCTGATCGCGATTGCGCTGTTGCTTCATTACGTCTGGCCAGGTCGGGTGCAGGCTTCACCGGCAGTGTCGGCCGATGCCGCGGTTCCCGTGGTGATGCAAGCGGCGCAGCGCAAGGACCTGCCGATCTGGCTGGACGCGATTGGCAGCGTGCAGGCACTCAACACTGTGAATGTGCGGGTGCGGGTCGACGGCGAATTGCAGAAGGTGATGTTCACCGAAGGGCAGATGGTTATGGCTGGGGCGTCATTGGCGCAGGTCGACCCTCGGGTGTATCAAGCCCTGGTTGCTCAGGCACAGGCGTTGGTCGCCAAGGATCAGGCGCAGCTGGCGAACCTCAAGGTCAATTTGCAACGGGCAACCAATCTGGCCAATGCCAAGGCCGGCCCGACGCAGGACGTCGACACCTATCGCGCGCAACTCGCGGCGCAGCAGGCCATGGTACAGGCCGATCAGGCCCAGCTGGACAACGCACGTCTGCAGCTGAGCTTCACCCAGGTCACCGCTCCTCTTACCGGACGTACCGGGCAGCGACTGCTGGATGTCGGCTCGATCGCTCACGGCGCCGATGCGACTGGATTGGTGACGATTACTCAGATGAATCCTATTTCCGTGGCGTTTGCTGTCTCTCAGGACGATCTTGCGCAAATCCTTGAAGAGAACGCTCGCCAGCCGTTGCAAGTCGTGGCGATGAGTCGTGATGGCAAGAAGCAGATCGCCAGTGGCACACTCAGTTTCATCGACAGTCAGGTGTCGCCGGCGAGTGGCCAGATCCAGCTCAAGGCGCAGTTCGACAACGATGACAGTCAGTTGTGGCCAGGCGAACTGGTCAGCGCCCGGGTATTGCTCAACACCCGGCTCGACGCCACGGTGGTTCCAGTAACGGCTGTGCAACAAGGACAGAAAGGGCCTTATGTGTATGTGGTGAATGCTGATCAGCGGGTTGAGCCCCGGCAGGTCGACGCTAGCGCAGTGGTTGCTGGCCAACAGTGGATTCGAGAAGGGCTGACGCCGGGGGAAACGGTGGTCGTTCAGGGGCAGTCACGAATCGCGCCGGGCACAAAGGTTTCGCCGGTCAAGGCTGACAGCCAAACTCAGGCAGCCGTTGCGATGGAGGCCAGCCGATGAACGCATTGGCAGGTTTGATACCACGTCGGGTCGGTCTTTGCCTGCTGGCGCTGGGGATTATGTTGTTGGGCACGGTCGCCTATTTTCAGCTGCCCGTCGCGGCGCTTCCAACGGTGGATTTTCCGACGATTCAAGTCACTGCCAAGTTGTCGGGCGCCAGCGCGGAGACGATGGCGACCTCGGTGGCAACGCCACTGGAGCGGGCATTTGCAGCCGTTCCGCAGGTCACTTCGATGACCTCCACCAGCGCGGCGGGCAAAAGTCAGATTGTGCTGCAGTTCGATCTATCGCGAGACATCGACGGTGCCGCGCAGGATGTGCAAACGGCCATTAACACCGCCAGCGCCAACTTGCCGAAAACCATGACCAGCGCGCCGACCTTCAACAAGGTCAACCCGGCGGAGGGCACAGTGCTGTCGCTGGCGCTGACGTCACCGGTTCGCACATTGCACGAGCTAGACCTTTACGCCGATAACTATCTGGCACAGCGTCTGTCGCAAATGCCGGGTGTCGGGCTGGTGGATTTCCATGGTGAGCAGAAGCCGGCAGTGCGCATTCAGATCGATCCCGATGCCTTGGCCGCTCGCGGCCTGACCCTGGAAGAGGTGCGCAGTGTGATCGGCATCAACACCCTGGATCAGCCCAAGGGCAGTCTGGATGGCCAGGATCGGTCGATCACTCTGGGGGCTACCGACCAGCTGCTCGACCCCAAGGGTTACCGAGAACAGGTGATCGCTTACAGGAACGGAGTGCCGATCAAGCTCGGTGACCTAGGCAAAGTCATCGACGGTGCCGAAGACACGCAGCAATCAGCCGCGCTTGGCAAGGAACCGACGATCATCGTCGACATCCATAAGCAGCCCGGTTTCAACGTGTTGTCGACCACGCAGAATATCGTCGACAAGCTTCCTTCCTTGACTGCATCGCTGCCCAAGGACGTCCAGGTCCATGTCATCGGCGACCGGACCCAAACCATCGAGGCGTCGGTCAACGACGTGCAATTCACGCTCTTGCTATCCATTGCCCTGGTGGTTGTGGTGATCTTCGTGTTTCTGCGCAAGGCCACCGCAACGCTTATTCCTGCGATGACCATTCCGCTTTCGCTGGTGGCGACCTTCGCCGTGATGTACCTGTTGGGGTATAGCCTGGACAACTTGTCGATCATGGGGCTGGCGATCGCCGTCGGGTTCGTGGTCGATGACGCGATCGTCGTGATGGAAAACATCGTTCGTCATTTGGAGATGGGCAAGTCACGCTTGCAGGCCGCCATTGATGGCTTACGTGAGGTGGGATTCACCATCATTTCGATGACCCTTTCCTTGATCGCTGTGTTCTTGCCGATTCTATTGATGGGCGGCATCGTTGGACGCCTGATGCGCGAATTTGCAGTAACCGTCAGCGTGGCGATTGTGATGTCCTGCGTCGTATCCCTGACCATGACACCGATGCTCTGTGCGTGGTTGCTCAATCATGACGATGGCGTCAAACCCGGTCGCTTTGCACAGGCCTGCGAAGACGGGTTTACCCGCATTCACAGCGGCTATCGTCGCAGCCTGGATTGGGTCCTGGCTCATCAACGCATGACCCTGACCATCGCCTTGGCTACCGTTGTCGCGACAGCAGCGCTTTATGTTTACATCCCTAAAGGCTTTTTCCCGCCGCAGGACACGGGCCTGATTCAGGGCATCGCCGAAGCGGCGCCGGACATTTCGCCCAAGGCGATGAGCGCTCAGGTCGCGCGGCTGGTGGACGTCGTGGGCCAGGACCCAGATATTGCCAGGGTGTATTCGTGGGTCGGACCGAGCCCGACCATCAGCCAAGGGCGTGTCATCATCAATCTCAAGCCGTTCAGTGAACGTACGGCCTCCGCACAGCAGGTGATCGCCCGGTTGCAGCCCAAGCTCAATCAAGTGTCGGGCATCCGTTTGTTCCTTCAGGCCAACCAGGATATCCAGATCGGCGGCCGCCCCAGCAAGACGCAATACCAGTACACCTTGCAAGACCCGAACAGCGTCGAGCTGGATCACTGGAGCGGTGTGTTGCTGGACAAACTCAAGACACTGCCGCAACTGCAGCACGTCACCTCCGACCAGCAGCAAGCTTCCACCCAGGCGACGCTGGTCATTGACCGACCCACCGCGGCGCGGATGGGGGTTTCCGTGCAGGCCATCGACGATGTGCTGTATGACGCCTTTGGTCAGCGGCAGGTGGCGACGATGTTCACCCAACTCGATCAGAATCACGTCATCCTTGAGGTCGATCCGCGCTGGCAGCTGTCGATCCAGACCTTGAACCATCTTTATGTCCGGTCCACTTCAGGCGCCATGGTGCCGCTGAGCCTGTTGGCTGACATCAAGAACGAACTGATGCCCATCGTCATCAACCATCAAGGCGTATTCCCGGCGATCACCCTCTCATTTGACCTCGCGCCAGGGCATGCCTTGAGCGAGGCGGTGGATGCGATCCAGCAAACGTCGCTGACGACCGGCATGCCGGACAGCGTGCAGGGTAGTTTCCAGGGCACGGCTCAAGCGTTTCAGGACTCACTCAAGTCTCAACCGTGGTTGATTCTGGCGGCGATCCTCACCGTCTACATAGTGCTTGGCGTGCTGTATGAAAGTGCCATTCACCCATTGACCATCATATCGACGCTGCCGTCAGCAGGTTTTGGCGCATTGCTTGCGTTGATTCTCTGTCGACAGGATTTGTCGGTGCTTGGGATGATCGGAATTATTTTGCTGATCGGCATCGTCAAGAAAAACGCGATCATGATTGTAGACTTCACATTAGAAGCCGAGCAGCGTGGGTTAGCGCCGGTGGATGCTGTGCGCGAGGCTTGCCTGCTGCGGCTCAGGCCAATCCTCATGACTTCATTGGCAGCCTTGCTCGGAGCCTTGCCCCTGGCATTCGGCCAGGGGGCCGGCTCGGAGTTGCGCCAGCCGCTGGGGATCGCCATCGTGGGTGGTTTGGTTGTCTCGCAGATTCTGACGTTATATACAACGCCAGTGGTCTATCTCTGGTTCAACCGTCTGCGCAAACGACATCCAAATGTTGCGGTACAACGGGTCGGCGGCTGAATGCGCACCCTGACAGCGTTGAACCCTATGGACATGAAAAATAGTCTGAGACAGCGGATTTTGGTGGTGGATGCACAGGTGAAGCTCGAAAACTATCGGTTGCTGACACTTTCCGCCGACCCGTCAGCGGACATGGTGTGGTTTATCCAATGGCTGCAGGAGGAGTTGGAAAAAGAGTTTGGAGTTTGAGCGGCAGTTTTGGCGCTATCAAAACAGCACGAATGGTGTCGACTGACCGTGGCGCCTTTTGCTGTGAGCCGGCAGATAGGGCAACTTGAGTAGGAACTGGGTGCTCCGCTGCTGGAACTGCCCGTATTGCGGACCGCGTTGCTGATCTGAAATCCGAAGGTTTCTTGGCCGAGGGAATGGCTGAGGACCTTAGTGATGAGAGGCAAGTAAAAGAGTTGGTTGAGTGGGCTTCCAGTTTTTGGGGGCGAATAGACATTTTGTTGAATAATGCGGGCATGGCCATGCAAGGCAGTCCAGAACCGGACATTGGTTACTCGAGATTGGAATTGTATTTTTGCCGACGTGGAAGATAAATATTAGTAATGGGTTCCCCTCCCTCAATCAAAGAACCATATGGTGTATTGCCGTAGCGACAGAAATTGCAAATATTGTTTCGGGTGACGACTTGTAGTTCAGGAATCGTGTCGGAGATCTATTTTTTTGAAAAAAAGGGGGAACCTCCATTAATTAAGTCGGTGCGGGATTAAACGAACCCGCTCCCGCAAAATCCCGGGCAAAAAAACCAGCGGGCGATGAGGATGTCGCCGATCGACAGCATGGAGCCGCCGCCGGCACTCGCCACGACTAAAAGTCCACCTTTTGTGGCCCTTCCGACGGAAATTCCATGAATTCCGTCCGAGCGCGACGAAAAGTCCAGGCTTTCTTTCTTAGTGGGATTCTGGACGCTAAAAAAATGGGCAAATAGTCCAGGATTTCTGTCGGTGCAGGAGATCAACGGTGGCGATATTCATTGAGTTCATATCATTCAGCAGCGAACAGGGCTTTATTGATGATCCATTGCTGACCGAAAATGAGCAACACCCGATACGAATGGAGTTGCCGAGATGCCCACGTCAATCGTTGCTGCACTGCAGATTGGGTCGTTGCCCGGGGGCAAGGCTGAGACCCTGGAGCAGATCCTGTCGTATGAAAACGCCATAATTGAATCCGCTGCGGCGCTGGTGGTCATGCCCGAAGCGTTGCTCGGCGGTTATCCGAAAGGCGAGGGGTTTGGTACTCAACTGGGCTACCGACTGCCGGAGGGGCGTGAGGCCTTTGCCCGGTATTTCGCCAACGCCATCGACGTGCCCGGCGCGGAAACCGAAGCGCTGGCCGGGCTGTCGGCCCGCACCGGGGCGAACCTGGTGATTGGCGTCATCGAACGCGCCGGCAGTACGTTGCACTGCACGGCGTTGTTTTTCGATCCGCAGGCCGGGCTCGTGGCCAAACACCGCAAACTGATGCCGACCGGCACTGAGCGCCTGATCTGGGGCAAGGGCGATGGTTCGACGTTGCCGGTGATCGACAGCCAGGTCGGCCGGATCGGTGCGGTGGTGTGCTGGGAAAACATGATGCCGCTGCTGCGCACCGCGATGTACGCGAAGGGCGTGGAGATCTGGTGCGCGCCGACGGTGGACGAGCGGGACATGTGGCAAGTCAGCATGCGTCATATCGCCCATGAAGGACGCTGCTTCGTGGTCAGCGCCTGCCAGGTTCAGGATTCGCCGCACGCCTTGGGCGTGGAAGTCGCCAACTGGCCGGCGGACCGGCCGCTGATTGCCGGCGGCAGTGTGATCATCGGGCCAATGGGCGACGTTTTGGCCGGGCCGCTACGCGGCGGACCCGGTTTGCTCACCGCACAAATCGACACCGATGACCTTATCCGCGCACGGTACGACTTTGACGTGGTCGGGCACTATGCGCGCCCGGATGTATTCGAGTTGACCGTAGATGAACGCGCCAAACCCGGCGTCCGCTTCACCTAACCCCCTGACTTGTAGGAGCTGTAGGAGCTGTCGAGTGAAACGAGGCTGCGATCTTTTGATCTTGAAGAGGATCAAGATCAAAAGATCGTCCGAACGCGGCCCGAGCCTTCGGCAGCTCCTACAGGGGGTGATTGCCCGGATGTGTTTGTAGCGCCTTGAGTCGGTTTTACCAAGTGCCGGTGGCCGATGTAGGCAGGCTGAGTTTGCCACTGTCCACGAAACGCATGGTACCAAACAAGCCGCCAGCCAATTTTCCGTGCAACACATAAGGCAGATTGTTCAGCGTTTGCGTCCGGGTCAGGCCCAATGTCTGACGCAGCACCGAGAACGCTGAAACGCTCACCGGCACGGTCAGTACGGTTTCGGAAAAACGTGCGATCGAGCCCGACTGATCACTCACGCCAGAGGCGAGGGGCTGACCGTTGACTTCCAGATCCAGGGCAACACCGTTGTAGTCGATGGGGGTTTCATTGGGATTCTGCACCCGTATTTTCACGGCGAATCGCACTTCCATGTCCTGGCTTTGCAGCGGCTCGATGCCGACCACATTGATGTTCAGCGGATCGCGATGGGGGAACAGCGCACAGGCGCTCAGGGAGAGCAAAAGCAGGGAAAGAATGACGGCGTGGACACTGCGCATTGAGGTGCTCTCGTATAAAAAAGGACTGAGCCGACAGCGGCTCAACCCTTGAGCACGGCTAGCGGTTCAACTGTGCGACAGCCACCGACGCAGCGGGTTCACCTTTGGCCTGGACATCCGGGTTTTCCATGACCTGCAGGATCGAGGCTTCCGGGTCGAAATCGTCTTCTTCCAGGGCAATGAACTCCTCGGGCAGGAAGATGTTCAGCACGATAGCGCACAACGCACCGACGGTGATCGGCGATTCGAAGATGTTATGCAACGCCTTCGGCAGTTCGCGCAACACTTCCGGCACGGCCGCCACACCCAGGCCCATGCCGATGGAAATCGCCACGATCAGCATGTTGCGCCGGTGCAGACCCGCTTCGGCGAGGATCTTGATCCCGGCCACGGCGACGGTGCCGAACATCACCAGCTCTGCACCTCCGAGCACCGGTTTGGGCATCAATTGCAGCACCGCGCCGATCATCGGGAACAACCCCAGCACCACCAGCAGCCCGGCAATAAAGAACGCCACGTAGCGGCTGGCGACGCCGGTGAGCTGAATCACGCCGTTATTCTGGGCGAAGGTCACCATCGGCATGCTGTTGAACACTGCTGCCATGGCCGAGTTGAGACCGTCGGCCAGCAAACCGGATTTGATTCGGCGAATGTAGATCGGACCTTTGACCGGCTGCCCGGAAATCATCGAGTTGGCGGTCAGGTCGCCAGCCGCTTCCAGTGGCGATACCAGGAAAATCACCGCCACCGGCACGAATGCCACCCAATCGAAATTGAAGCCGTACTTGAACGGCACCGGTACGCTCATCAACGGCACAGCGGTCAGGCTGCTGAAATCGACATGGCCCATGAACCAGGCGACGGCATAGCCGAGGGTCAGGCCGATGACGATCGCGCCAAGGCGCAGGAACGGCACATCCACCCGGTTAAGCACCACGATGGTTCCGAGCACCAGTGCCGCCAGTGCCAGGTGACTGGCCGCGCCGAGGTCCGTCGCACCGAAACCGCCAGCGATGTCGGTCATGGCGACTTTGATCAGCGACAGGCCCATGAGGGTGATGATGGTCCCGGTCACCACCGGGGTGATCAGCATCCGCAGCTTGCCAATGAACTGGCTTAACACGACTTCAATGAAGGCGGCGAAAAAGCACACGCCGAAGATCGTCGAGAGGATTTCATCGGGGCCGCCACCCCGGGCCTTGACCATGAAACCGGCACTGAGAATCACGCTGATGAACGAAAAACTGGTGCCTTGCAGACACAGCAACCCAGAGCCGACCGGGCCAAACCGCCGCGCCTGGACGAAGGTGCCCAGGCCTGAAACAAACAGCGCCATGCTGATCAGGTAGGGCACTTCGCTTTGCAGGCCCAGTGCGCCGCCCATGATCAGCGTCGGGGTAATGATGCCGACGAAACTGGCGAGTACGTGCTGCAGGGCAGCGAAGAGGGTGGCGGTCAGATGGGGGCGATCGTTGAGGCCGTAAATCAGGTCGCTGTTGCGTGAAGCAGGGGCTTTTTCAGAGGCGGTCATGGGTTTTGTGCGTGCCAGAAGGCGGGCCGGGTCAGAAAATGGAGGCGCAGGATGCCAGAAAGCGCAAAAGATCGCAGCCTTCGGCAGCTCCTACATTTGGATCGTGATCTCCTGTAGGAGCTGCCGAAGGCTGCGATCTTTTGATCTTCAGGCGAACGCCGCAAGCAAATCCTCTTCAAAGGCCTTCTGTGCATCCCCCGGCACCTGAGCGCGATGGCGGGCCAGATGAAACGCCACATCAAAACTCATATCGCTGCAACGCACGGCTTTGAGCAGGCCTTTGTCTTCCCAGCTCCGCGCAAAGTGACTGGGCAAGTAACCGACGTGCTTGCCGGACAGAATGAAGGCGAGGGTCCCTTCGACTTGCTCCGAGCGAGCCGAACACTGCTTGCCCTGGAATGGCTCGTCGCTGCGCAGGAAGCGGTAAGGGTGATCGACCCGGTCGCACGCCTGGAGCGCTTGATCGTCAGGTGCGTCATCGGTGAACAACGGATGACCGGGTGCGCAATACAAGTGCTGGGTCTCGCTGAACAGCTCGCGGTAGTCAAAGGCACTTTGCACCTGTGAGAAATAACCGATGGCCAGTTCCAGCCGTTGTTGCAGCAGTAACCGTTCCATTTCACCGGGCATGGCGCTGATCAACTCGATGCGCACCGACTCGTCCCGCTCCCGAAAGCGCCGGATCGCATCGGCCACCCGTAGCAGCACTGATTGATCCAGCGCTTCGGACAAGCCCAGGCGCACCTCACCGATCAAGCGCCCGGCTACACCATTGGATTGATGGCGGAACGCTTCGATGGACTCAAACAGCCCGCGAGTCGCCGTGAGCAGTTGTTCGCCTTTTGGGGTGATCCTGAATCCACCCTTGCCGCGACTGCACAGGCGATAGCCGAGTCGGGTTTCAAGCTTGGCCATTTGCTGGCTGATGCTCGACTGGCTCAGACCCAATTCACCCTGCGCCGCGCTGAAGCCACCGCACTCCACCACATTGACAAATAGGCGCAGCAGGTGCAGGTCCAGGTCATGCAGTTGACCGAGCATCAAACATTACTCCGAGATAAAGTCAGGTTAATAAACTTGATATTTCCTCAATGTATCCGACGACGCATTCTGCAGCCACTTCCTCTGGTCAGGTGTTCGTCATGGCTCCTCTATTCAAGCTGTGTTTCCCCGCGCTGTTCCTTGCCATGGCCGTGTCGGCACAGGCCGAGGAAAAAGTCCTCAACCTTTACAGTTGGGCCGATTACGTCGCCCCCGAAACCTTGCAGCGCTTCGAGAAGGAAACCGGGATTCACGTGCGCTACGACACTTTCGACGCGCCGGAAGTGCTCGAAACAAAACTGCTTACCGGTGGCAGCGGTTATGACGTAGTGGTGCCATCGTCCAGCGTGCTGGCCCGTGGGTTGGCGGCCGGTGCGCTGAAACCCATTGATCACCAAGGTCTGAAGGGCTACGCCAATCTCGATCCGGATCTGTTGGAGAAAATGGCCGCGGTCGACCCCGGCAATCGCTACGGTGTCCCCTATACCTGGGGCACGCTGGGGCTTGGGATGAATGTCGAGGCGGTGCAGAAACGCTTGCCGAACGTGCCGCTCAACAGCCTGGACCTGCTGTTTAAACCGGAATACGCCAGCAAGCTGAAGGATTGTGGGATTGCGATCATTGATTCGCCGCAGGAGGTGATCGGCCTGGCGTTGCACTATCTGGGTAAAGACCCCTATAGCACCGACAAGAGCGATCTCGACGCGGCGCAAGCGCTGTTAAACCAGTTGCAGCCCTCAGTGCTGTACGTCGCGAGCGGACGGCAGATCAACGATCTGGCCAACGGCGATATCTGTTTGGCGTTGGCTTACAACGGTGATGCGAGCATGGCTGCCGAGCAGGCGCGCAAGAACAACAAACCCTACGAAATCGCCTACCGGATTCCCAAGGAAGGCACCCTCGTGTGGCAGGACAACCTGGCGATCCCCAAGGACGCGCCGCACCCCGAAGCCGCCCGCCAATTTATCGAGTTCATGTTGCGCCCCGAATCCGTTGCGGCGCTGACCAACACCTTGTTCTTTGCCAGCGCCAATCAGGCCGCCACACCACTGGTGGACGAGGCCGTGCGCACTGATCCGGACATTTACCCACCCGCCGACGTTCGCGGCCGGCTGTATGCCGACCGCAGCATGAGCCTCAAGGACATGCGTCAACGCACACGCCTGTGGACCACCTTCCGTAGCCGCCAATAATAAGGAACCCGAGATGGATGCCCCAATGCAAAACGACCAGGCCATGACCCGCGACAGTCTCTATGGCACTGCCGCAGAAAGCACCTACGCCGGTATCACCAGTTTCATGCGTCGTCGCTACAGCCGCGACTTGCGCGGCGTCGACGTAGCGGTCAGCGGTGTCCCGTTCGACACCGCCACCAGCAACCGTCCCGGCGCGCGTTTCGGACCGAGGGGCATTCGTGCCGCCTCCACCGGCATTGCCTGGGAACGCCACTGGCCGTGGACGTTTGACCCGTTCGATCATTTGGCGGTGATCGACTACGGTGATTGTGACTTCGATTACGGCACACCGCAGTCGGTGCCGGAAAGCATCGAAGCCCACGCCGAACATATTCTCAACGCCGGCAGCGCGATGCTGACGTTCGGAGGGGATCACTTCATCACGTATCCGCTGCTTAAGGCCCATGCGCGCAAGCACGGTGCGTTGTCGCTGATTCACTTCGATGCCCACAGCGATACCTGGCCGGATGAAGAGGGCAAGCGGATCGATCACGGGACCATGTTCTGGCATGCGGCCAAGGAGGGTTTGGTGGACCCGTCACGTTCGGTGCAGATCGGTTTGCGCACCACCAACGACGATCATCAGGGCTTTCAGGTGTTGGATGCGCGGCAGGTGCATCGGCAAGGGTGTGAGGCGATTGTCGCAGCCATTCGGGCGCGGGTCGGTGACAATCCGGTGTATTTGACGTTTGACATCGACTGCCTCGATCCGGCCTTCGCGCCGGGCACCGGAACACCGGTGTGCGGTGGCTTGAGCACGGTGCAGGCGCTGGAGATTCTTGGCGGGTTGCGCGGGATCAACCTGGTGGGAATGGACGTGGTGGAAGTGGCTCCGGCCTACGACAATGCGGACATCACCTCACTGGCGGCGGCGACGTTGGCGATGGAAATGCTGTGCCTCTATGCCGCGAAACATAAGGTAGATCGGTAAAACACAATCCCTGTAGGAGCGAGCTTGCTCGCGAAGGTGTGTCAGCTGCGGTGATGTCGACTGACACTCCATCGCGAGCAAGCTCGCTCCTACAGGGGGAAAGTGTCAGGCCACGGGGATTATCGGCAGATCCAGGATTTGACCACCCGTAAACCGCGCCACCGACCCGGCGATGGATTCGTGCGGCACACCCTTCGCCACATCGCTGACACCCTCGAGGCGTGACAGTTGATCGTCACTCAATTGCACCGCCAACGCCCCCAGTGTCGCATCCAGTTGTTCACGGGTGCGCGAGCCGAGAATCGGAATCAGCGCCGTGGTCGAGCGCTTGGCTTTTTCCCGCAGCCAGGCAATGGCCACGTGCGTCGGGCTGGCCGCCAGTTCTGCGGCGACGGCCAGCAACGTGTCGAGCAGGGCGGTGTCCCGGGCACTTTTCTCGGCGTGAATCAACACGCCAAGTTTGGCGGCGCGGTTGTCACCATCATTGCTTCGATACTTGCCAGTCAGGAACCCGCCACCGAGCGGCGACCATAACGTCGCGGCCAACCCCAGTGCTTCGGCCATGGGCAGTTGTTCACGTTCGGCGGTGCGTTCGGCCAGGCTGTACTCGACCTGGATCGCCGCCACTGGTGAAAACCCCCGAACCTCGGCCAGCAAGTCGGCGCGAGCGATGCGCCACGCCGGAAAGTTCGACAGGCCGGCATAGTGAATCTTGCCGGCGCGCACCAGGTCGTCAAAACCCCGGAGGATTTCTTCCATCGGCGTCACGCCGTCGCTCATGTGCGCCCAAAACAGATCGATGTGATCGGTCTTGAGGCGCGTCAGGCTCTCTTCAACGGCGCGAACCATGTTCTTGCGGTTGTTGCCCGTGTGGGAAATACCTGCGGCCGGTGTGGTCCCCAACGTGTACTTGGTGGCGATGACCAGGCGGTCCCGCTCTGCCGCGATGAATTCGCTGAGCATGGCTTCCGACTGGCCAGCCTGATAACCATTGGCGGTGTCGATGAAGTTGCCGCCCGCTTCAAGGTAACCATCAAATATGCGCTTGGCTTCGTCACGTTCGGCGCCATGCCCCCAGCCCGTGCCGAAGTTACCGGCGCCCAATGCCAGTTCCGAAACCCGTAAGCCGGTTTTGCGGCCGAAGACTTTGTAATGCATGGGGAGGACTCCTGAAGGAAAAGACAGTGGGGCTTAATATAAATGTCTTGCGACATGTATTTAATATGATGTCAGTAATATCAATCGTCAAGACGCTTTTTCAATCGGGTGGGATGGCCAGGGGTCGTGGCATACTGCCGCGCATGAATGTCGACTCCCCCCTCAGCGCTTGGCAGCATGCCATTGAACAAAAGGGCTTCGTCCAGGACGAAGCCCAGGAACATGCCGTCTGGGCGCTCCAGAAATGCTACGAAGCCTTGCATGAAGGTCGCACGCCGACGATGGGTGTGTACCTCTGGGGCCCGGTCGGACGCGGCAAGACCTGGTTGATGGACCAGTTCTACCAAACCTTGAAGGTCCCGGCCCGCCGCCAACACTTTCACCACTTCATGGGCTGGGTGCATCAGCGTTCGTTCCAGCTGACCGGCACCGCCGACCCGTTGAAGGCATTGGCTCGTGAGCTGAGCGAGGAAGTGCGGGTGCTGTGCTTCGACGAACTGTTCGTCAACGACATCGGCGACGCGATCATTCTCGGGCGCTTGTTTCAGGTCATGTTCGATCAGGGCGTGGTGGTGGTCTGCACCTCCAATCAGCCGCCGGACCAGCTTTATGCGGACGGTTTCAATCGCGACCGGTTCATGCCCGCTATCAAGGCGATCAAACAGCACATGCAGGTGATTGCAGTGGATGGCGCTGAAGACCATCGCCTGCATCCCGGCGCTGGCTTGCAACGTTACTGGGTGGCAGTGCCCGGGCAGCCCAGCGCGCTGAATGAAGTGTTCAAGGCCTTGACCGACGGCCAGTCGGTGTCTGGTGACCCGATCAAGGTCGGTTACCGTTCGCTCGATGTGGTGCAAGCCAGTGAAACCGTGCTCTGGAGTCGTTACGCCGACCTCTGTGAGCAGCCGTTTGCCGCGATGGATTTCATGGCCCTGTGCGACACCTTCAGCGCTATTCTGTTGAGTGACGTCCCCAATCTCAGCGCGCAGAAACGCGAAGGACGCATCGCCCGCGGCACTGAAGACGGTGTCGAGCGAGTGGTGGCGGGGGATCGCGAGTTGCCGCAGTTGTCGGTGCATGACGACGGTGTACGGCGTTTCATTGCCCTGGTCGATGAGTGTTATGACCGCAAGGTGCCGCTGTACCTTGAGGCGCAGGTGCCTATGGCGTTGCTTTACACCGAGGGCTACCTGGAATTCCCGTTTCGCCGCACCCTCAGCCGTTTACAGGAAATGCAGCTGCAACGTTTCGCCGACGTTTGAACCCAAGGAGCCGTGAACATGAATCAGCCCTTGTCCCACCACTTGCTGACCATGGCCTATCAGAACGCCTGGGCCAATCATCGACTCGCCAAGGCCTGGAGCCAGTTGAGTCGTGACGAACTGGCGGCGCCCCGGGTCAGCTTCTTTCCCAGTCTCGGCGCTACCCTCAATCACATCCTGACCTGCGACTGGTTTTACGTGGATGCGCTGGAGCGGGAGTTGCGCGGTGATGATCCGCACCCCGAGTGCACGGTGTTTTTCAAAAAAGACGAACCGTTTACCCAAGCGACAGACCTCAAGCGTGAACAAGCGCTGGTGGACCTTCGACTGATCGCCTATTGCGAGCAAATGCGCGACGCCGACCTCGGAAAAATCGTGACCATCGCCCGGGACACGCCGCAACATGACAGCCGCTTGCGCCTGCTCTCCCATTTGTTCGAGCACCAGATCCATCATCGCGGGCAGGTTCACGCCATGCTCAGCGGCACTTCGGTCAAACCGCCGCAGCTGGACGAGTTCTTCTGTGCCGATGAGTCGGGTTTGCGGGCCGAGGATTTTGCCGAGCTTGGCTGGACCGAAGCGTTGATTTGGGGGCACTGAAGATCAAAAGATCGCAGGCTTCGTGTAGGAGCTGCCGCAGGCTGCGATCTTTTGATAGGGTCGCTCTGGTCTACTTCATGTGTACTCGAGGATGGAAATGGAATCCACAGAAATGCTTGTGCTTCAGGCCAGCTACACCAACCCGGTGCATGCCGAGGCGATTAGCCTGGTGTTAAATCAGTATGCCGAGGACCCGATGGGTGGCGGTCATTCATTGCCGGCGGACGTGCTGGCACAGCTTCCGGGGGAGTTGGCCAAGCGTCCTCACGCCTTCAGCGTGCTGGCCTTTGTCGGTGGTGAGCCGGCGGGGCTGGTCAATTGTTTTGAAGGCTTCTCGACCTTTGCCTGTCGGCCGTTGGTCAACGTGCACGATGTGGTGGTGGTTAAGAAATTTCGCGGGTTGGGTTTGAGTCAGAAAATGCTGCAAAAGGTTGAGGACATCGCCCGTCAGCGCGGCTGCTGCAAAATCACCCTTGAAGTACTGGAAGGCAATGCTGTCGCCCAGGCTTCCTACGGCAAGTTCGGTTTTGCCGCTGGCATGTTCGACCCGACGCACGGCCGGATGCTGTTCTGGACCAAGGCACTTTGATTTTTTAGGCATAAAAAAGGGCGTCCGTCTGGACTTATGTAGGAGCGAGCTTGCTCGCGATGGGCGTTAACGATAACGCGTGTTTTCTGAACAAACGCGCCGCGCTTGAGTCCATCGCGAGCAAGCTCGCTCCTACAGGACGCCCAACTTTTATTGATCATTTCGCCTTATAGGATTCAGTCACTTGCGCGGTTTGATCGTCCGGAACCCAGATTTCGCCATTCTTGGCCGCATTAGCCTTGGCCTGTTCCTGATGTTGGCCAACCGGGAAGTTCGCGAAGTAATACCTCATACGTTCAGCTCCACCTTCAGCGAACGCGGTGGATGAGACGAACGTCATCAGGCCAGCGATGATCAAGGGTGAGTGTTTCATGGTGTGCCTCCCATTACGGATGTCGGGTGCCTTTCGTCCATGAATCAATGTCGCAGGCACATTATCTGCCGAATCCGTTAAATGGGAATTAACCGGGCCTGGAAGAACAGGCGGAAGATTGTGTGATTTGCCGGAGAGGGCGAAGGGGGCAGGCGTATCGGAAACAGCAGCGAGCTGTTTCCGGTTCAGGCGAGGGGATTAAGCGTGAGGCGCACGTTGTGTCAACGGCAAGCTCTGGGGTTGATGGCCCATTAGCAGGCGCAGTTGCGCGAGCTCCTGCTTCAGCTGGTCGCGCTCGTCTTTCAACTGGCGCAATTCATCGCGACGGATCGTGACGTAAAGGGTTTGTGCTGGCCGTGCTGCTTGTACTGTGCCCATTGCTCACCTCGCAAATGGCTTGCCTCAACTGTAAATCCGCCCCGAGATCGGGTGCTGACCTAGTATCGGCGCTGATTTTGATTTCTTTTGCCCCTGAAGGGAACTTTTTTATTTTTCACGGTCGTTGTGTCTTCGGCTTGATTCGCGACGTTATCAATCGGGATCGGGCACAATGCCCGGAAACTATGTGCCTCTACGCTGGACTAACCCGGATGAGTCACGTTGGGCTATAACCTTTGACACACATTATTTGTAGTAGGGAGCATCAGCACATGCAACTCGGGATTATTGGACTGGGCCGCATGGGCGGCAATATTGCGCGGCGCCTGATGCTCAACGGGCACACCACCGTTGTGTACGACCGCAACACCGCCTTCGTCGAGACCTTGAGTGGGGAGGGCGCTACGGGCGTTGCCGACTTGTCGGCGCTGGTCGCGGGCCTGGCCAAACCACGAGCGGTGTGGGTCATGCTGCCGGCAGGCGCACCGACCGAAGACACCATCGATACCCTGAGCACCTTGCTTGAAGCTGGCGATACCATCATCGACGGCGGCAACACTTTCTATAAAGATGACATCCGCCGGGCGAAAACCTTGTCGGATAAAGGCCTGCACTACGTCGACGTCGGTACCTCCGGCGGTGTCTGGGGCCTGGAGCGTGGTTACTGCATGATGATCGGTGGTGAAGCCGACGTCGTGAAGCGCCTCGACCCCTTGTTCGAAAGCCTCGCCCCCGGCCTGGGTGACATCCCGCGGACCAAGGACCGCAAGTCCGAAGACGATCGTGCCGAACGCGGCTATATTCACGCAGGCCCACCCGGCGCCGGGCATTTCGTGAAGATGATCCACAACGGCATCGAATACGGAATGATGCAGGCCTTCGCCGAAGGCTTCGACATCCTCAAGACCAAATCCAGCACCAACCTGCCGGAAGATCAGCGTTTCGACCTCAACGTCGCTGACATCGCCGAGGTCTGGCGCCGTGGTAGCGTGGTGTCCTCCTGGCTGCTCGACCTGACAGCCGACGCCCTGGCCAGCGACCCGAAACTCGACGGTTACTCCGGGTCAGTGGCTGACAGCGGTGAAGGTCGCTGGACCATCGAAGCCGCCATGGAGCAATCGGTGCCCGTACCGGTGCTGTCGAACTCGCTGTTCTCCCGCTACCGTTCGCGCGGGCAAGGCACCTTTGGCGACAAGATTCTCTCGGCCCAGCGCTTCGGCTTCGGCGGCCATGTGGAGACTTCGAAAAAATGACCCGTCTGATCCGTAATAAATCCAAGGCAGAACCCGCACCACCGACCACGCTGTTCCTGTTTGGTGCCCATGGTGATCTGGTCAAGCGCCTGCTGATGCCGGCGCTGTACAACCTGAGTCGTGACGGTCTGCTTGGGGATGGACTGCGGATCATCGGCGTTGACCACAACGCCATCACCGATGAAGCCTTTGCGAAAAAACTCGAAGACTTCATTCGAGCGGAAGTGGCCGCCAAGATCGGCAACGGCGACCAAGTGCTTGATCCGGCGTTGTGGGCCACGTTGGCCAAAGGCATCAGCTACGTCCAGGGCGATTTCCTGGACGACAGCACCTATCAAGCGCTGGCGGCGAAAATCGCTGCCAGCGGCACCGGTAACGCGGTCTTCTACCTGGCCACCGCACCACGTTTTTTCAGCGAAGTGGTGCGCCGTCTCGGCGCCGCCGGCTTGCTGCAAGAAACCCCCGAAGCCTTCAGAAGGGTGGTGATCGAGAAACCCTTCGGCTCCGACCTGCCCACCGCCGAAGCGTTGAACGTGTGCTTGCTCAAGGTCATGACGGAAAACCAGATCTACCGGATCGACCACTACCTGGGCAAGGAAACCGTACAGAACATTCTGATCAGCCGGTTCTCCAACAGCCTGTTCGAAGCGTTCTGGAACAATCATTACATCGACCACGTGCAAATCACTGCTGCCGAAACCGTCGGCGTGGAAACCCGTGGCAGTTTTTATGAGCACACTGGCGCCTTGCGGGACATGGTGCCCAATCACCTGTTCCAGTTGCTGGCGATGGTGGCCATGGAACCCCCGGCCGCCTTTGGCGCCGACGCCGTTCGTGGCGAGAAAGCCAAGGTGGTCGGGGCAATTCGTCCCTGGTCCACCGAAGAGGCGCTTGCCAATTCGGTTCGCGGCCAATACGCGGCAGGCGAACTCGACGGCAAGCCGTTGCCGGGTTATCGCGAGGAAGCCAACGTCGCCCCTGATAGCAACACCGAAACCTATGTCGCGCTGAAAGTCATGATCGACAACTGGCGTTGGGTCGGCGTGCCGTTCTACCTGCGTACCGGCAAGCGCATGAGCGTTCGCGACACCGAGATCGTTATCTGTTTCAAGCCGGCGCCTTATGCGCAGTTTCGCGATACCGAGGTTGATGAACTTCAGCCGACGTACCTGCGGATCCAGATTCAACCCAATGAAGGGATGTGGTTCGACCTGCTGGCCAAACGGCCCGGACCGGCGCTGAAGATGGCCAATATCGAACTGGGCTTTGCCTACAAGGATTTCTTTGAGATGCAGCCGTCCACCGGCTACGAAACCTTGATCTACGATTGCCTGACCGGCGACCAGACCCTGTTCCAGCGCGCCGACAACATTGAGAACGGCTGGCGCGCAGTGCAGCCATTCCTCGATGCCTGGCAGCAGGATTCGACGGTGCAGAGCTATGCGGCGGGCGAGGACGGGCCTAAGTCTGGCGAAGAGTTGCTGACCCGCGATGGTCGCGTCTGGCACGGTCTCGGATGAGCGAACCAACGCAACCCCCCATCCGTTTTTTGCTCAGTGACATGGACGGCACTTTACTGCTGCCCGATCACAGCCTTAGTCAGCGCACCGTTGATGCGGTGCGCTCGTTGCGCAAGGCCGGCGTGCTGTTCAGCCTGGCCACCGGCCGTCCACCGCGCGCTATGTTGCAGCAGATTGAGGCGTTGGGCGTTGATCTGCCGACGGCGGCTTTCAATGGCGGGACTATCGTCAATCCAGATGGCAGTTTGCTGGTTGCGCATTACTTGCCGGTAACGGCCGCGTTGACCACCTTGACCCTGTTTGCCGATGTGCCCGACATCGAAGTCTGGGTGTTCAGCGGCGGCGACTGGCTGGTGAAAGACTCGTCCGGCCCTATGGTGCCGCGTGAGCAGCATGGGCTGGGCTATCCGCCGGTGGTGGTGGAGAGTTTCGAGCCGTACCTTGAACAGATCGACAAGATCGTCGCCACCAGTAACAACACTCAATTATTGATTGAGCTGGAAGCGCAATTGCTGCCCAAGGTCGAGGGCCAGGCGCAGGTCTCGCGTTCGCAGCCGGTGTACCTGGACGTGACCGCGATGCAGGCCAACAAAGGCCAGGCGCTGGCGACACTGGCCGAGTTTATCGGCGTACCGCTGGCGCAGACGGCAGCGCTAGGTGATGGCGGCAATGATCCGGCGATGTTTCATCGCGCCGGGTTCTCGATCGCCATGGGGCAGGCGGAGGAGGCGGTGAAGCGTCAGGCTGATGTCGTCACTGGCGCCAACACCGAAGACGGCGCGGCCCAGGCCATCGAGCGCTACATCCTCCCCCAATAACCACACAAAAAAACTGTGGGAGCGAGCCTGCTCGCGATGGTGTGTCAGCCGACATCAACGTATCTGACACACCATCGCGAGCAGGCTCGCTCCCACCATTTTTGGCCAGTGTTTACAACCAGAAACTTACCGCATACCAGCCAAGCACACCCATCACCACCGTGTACGGCAGCGCCATCCAAACCATCCGTCCATACGAAAGACGAATTAGCGGTGCAATCGCCGAGGTCAGCAGAAACAGAAACGCGGCCTGACCATTAGGCGTCGCCACGCTCGGCAGGTTGGTGCCGGTATTGATCGCAATGGCCAGGGTCTCGAAGTGCTCACGGCTCATGTGTCCGGAGAGGAAGGCCTGTTTGACTTCAGTGATGTAAATGGTCGCGACGAACACATTGTCGCTGATGGCTGACAGCACACCGTTAGCAATAAACAGCATGCCCGGTTGCTGGTCCGCTGGCAGGGCCAGTACCCACTGGATCAGTGGGGTGAACAGCTGCTGGTCGTGGATCACGGCCACCACCGCGAAAAACACCACCAACAGGGCGGTGAACGGCATGGCGTCCTTGAACGCATTGCCGATCCGGTGCTCGTCAGTGATACCGGTAAACGCGGTGATCAGCACGATCACCATCAAGCCGATCAGGCCGACTTCAGCAATGTGAAACGCCAGAACGGCGATCAGGATCAGCGCCGCCAGTCCTTGAACGATCAACGCTGCGCGTTGATGCGAGGTGCGCTCCGCATTGTCTTCGGCGGCGTAGTCGGCCAGCACGGCACGTACGGTGTTCGGCAGCAGCGTGCCGTAACCGAACCAGCGCATTTTCTCCAGCAGGACGCAGGTCAGCAGACCCGCTACCAGCACCGGCAATGAAACCGGAGCAATCTTCAGAAAAAATTCGGAGAAGTGCCAACCCATCTCGTGGCCGATCAGCAGGTTCTGCGGCTCGCCAACCAGCGTGCAAACACCCCCCAATGCGGTGCCCACGGCGCCGTGCATCAGCAGGCTGCGCAGAAAGGCACGGAATTGTTCCAGGTCATCGTGATGAAGCTTCGGCAGGTGCTGGTCATCGCCGAATCCACTGTCTTGACGCGGATCGTTACCCGAGGCCACGCGGTGGTACACCGAGTAAAAACCAACGGCCGCACTGATGATCACGGCGGTCACGGTCAAGGCATCGAGAAATGCCGACAGAAACGCCGACAGAAAGCAAAACATTAACGCCAGCATGGCTTTGGAGCGAACACCGAGCAGCAGGCGGGAAAACAGAAACAGCAACAGGTCCTTCATGAAATAGATGCCAGCCACCATGAACATCAGCAGCAGGATCACCGGGAAGTTGTGCACCAGTTCGTCGTAGAGTGCCTGGGGCGTGGTCATCTTCAGCAACAGCGCTTCGATCAGCAGCAGGCCACCGGGCATCAATGGATAACACTTGAGCGCCATGGCCAGGGTGAAGATAAATTCCAGCACCAGCAGCCAACCGGCCACTGTCGGGCCTACCGTCCATAGCACCAGGGCGTTAAGAATCAGGAAGCCGACAATGCTCGCCTTGTACCAGCGGGGTGATTGCCCGAGAAAATTGTGCGCGAACGCCTGGGCCATTGAACCGGACATCGGCTGCTCCTTGCTTTAAGAAGCGCGCAACTTGCCGTAAGTGGAGGGGAAGTTCAAGCGCAGGAGTAAACCATTGGCCTACCCCAGATAACGTACGACGACCGCCCGATAGGCGCCATCCAGAGAGTAACCGGCGACCACCGCGTTGCCGTCGGCCTGCACGGCCAATGAGTTCGCGGTATCAAGGCTGCGCCCGAGGCGGGTACGGACCCAGCCGCCGTCGCCGAAGTCCCCATCGAGCAGCCCGTCAGGCCGGTGTCGGGCCACAATGAAGTCAGCTTCGACACCGCCAATCGTTGCGCCCACCGTCAGCATGCAGCCGTCCGGCAGTGCCTGGGCGGCGGTCCACGCACTGTGGCTGATTTCCAGCAGTCGAGGTTGGCCGCTGTTGTAATGACTGTCCGGGCGTCCGTTGCCGTGTACTTTCAGTGCCATGCAGTACATGGGGTCACGGGTGCTGCCAAAACACTGCACATCGCCATTTTCGGTTTGGACGATCTGGCTGACCTGGGTGCTATGCCCCCGCGCGTTGAACGTCATAAAACCATCCACGGCGAAACTGTCGTCGAGTTTGCCGTCGGCGTGATAGCGGGCCAGTAGGCCCTCTTCAGGAAAATTGATCGATCCGCCTACCAAAATCCGCCCATCCTGTTGTACGAGCAGACTGCTGATCCAGGTGTTCATCAGCAAGTGCCTGACAATCACGAAGCCGCGACCGTTGAAGGTGTTGTCCAGTGAACCGTCGGCGTTGAGACGGATCAGCAGACCGACATGATCGGCCAGCTCGAAGTGATGATTGGCCAGCAGCAGGATTCGACCATCCCCCTGCACGCACACATCACTGGCCTCGACGCCCGGTAAACCGGGTGGTAGCCAGGTGTCGCGCATGCCCTCGGAAAGATTGCCCGGCAGGCGCACCACGCAGTATCCGTTGTCGCCAAAACGTTGGACCGGGTGGCCTTGCTGATCAAACAACGCCAGGGCGGGGAGGGTCCGGTGGGCATTTTCGTACTGCAGACCGGTCACTAGAATGTGTCCGTCGGGCAGAAGCCTGACGTTGTCGGCCATGGCCTCGAAGCCGCGCTCGAACTGGCCGATCACGCTGCCTTGCTTGCCAAATGCCAGATCTGCCGAGCCATCCTCAAGCAGGCGAGCCAGGCCAAAACGGCTACCCTCTGGCGTTCCCACTTTAGCCGCCACCAGCAATCGGCCGCATGAATCAATCGCGATCCCGTTGGCCATGCTTGATGTGCTGCCGGCGAAATACACTTGGGTTTTGCCCTTGCCGGCAAAGGTTGCATCGAGTGTTCCGGCGGCGTTCCGTGTGGCAGGTAGAGCAAACGCGGTCTGGATTGACATGCACGCATCTCCTTGCGAGTCGTCCTGATCCAGGAGTGGGGTGGCGACCGTACAACATTCAATCCCTGAATGACTGGATGCACAACTGACAGAACTAATAGACGGAGGGTCGCTGTGTGCCAGAACGATGTCTTTTCGAACCACCGGCAAGCCTGCCAAGTAATGGAAGGCCTGGAAGTTGTAATAAACAGATGTCGTCAGTGTTGATGGCGAGAAAGGCCAGCTAACTAACGATGAAGGGGAGGGTGCGGATTACCACGAAGTAATCCGCAAAACATTTAGTGCGGCATCGACCACGACTCAAGTGTGTAGCCTTCCTGGTTCAACTCGGCGCGGGCCTCTTCGAGCAGGCGTTCAAGTTGTTCAGGGTCGGTATAGGTGCTGCTCGGAATCTGCTTGCGGCCTATATTGTTGTTGGTACGGTCGATTACGGTCAGGCTGAGTTCGCCGTTACCGTCCTGTGGCGCCCAGGCCACGCACTGAAAAGGCTGGAATGCGCGGTCGGCAATCAAAAGAGCTTCATTGATGCGGAGCGGGGCGTTCATGGGATTTTCTCTCTGTATGCCCAATCAAGTGATGTGCCGGCGGTTGGGCGTACCGATCGGCTGGTTACTTGTACTGATGCCCGCAACCGGGGTTCGGGTCACACACAATCAAAAGAAATTTCAACTTTCTTTCCTATACCAAGCAAAAGGGCTGGTGTTGAAAGCTCAATGAAAGACTGGACTCGTTAGCAGACTAACAAAGTCTTGTCTTATAACTCATTAGCCAATACCCCTATAGTCAAACGGTACAAGCCCACGTCAAATTCTTGCTAATGTTACAGCCAGGTCCGCCAAATGACTGTTTTTAATAATATTTCATATATTTGGCGCCAAGGAACAGACATGAGCGAAGCGCCTGCCTTACGACGTCTATTAGTGGTAGATCCGTGCAACGACTGCCATGAGTTGTTGCCCGGTTTACGCGCTGTGGGTTGGGACGTTGATAGCTGTACCCTGGAAAATGCCGGCGACAAAACCTGCGATGTGGGGTTGTTGCGCTTGCAGCCGTTTCATCTTGAGTGCCCGGATGCCGTCAAAGAGCTAATCAGTCGCAGCGGCACCGAGTGGATCGCCGTGCTGAATCAGGAAGTCCTGCGGCTGCAGAATGTCGGGGACTTTGTTTGCGAATGGTTTTTCGATTTCCACACCTTGCCGTTTGACGTGTCCAGGGTTCAGGTGACGCTGGGCCGGGCCTTCGGTATGGCCCGTCTGCGAGGGCAGGGCACCGTTCACATTGATCAGCCTGAGCACGAACTACTGGGCGACAGCAAGCCCATTCGTGAATTGCGCAAGCTGCTGAGCAAACTGGCTCCCACCGAATCCCCGGTGTTGATTCGGGGTGAAAGCGGCACCGGTAAAGAGCTGGTGGCCCGGACCCTGCACCGACAATCCCAGCGTCACAGCAAACCCTTTGTCGCGATCAATTGCGGCGCGATTCCCGAGCACTTGATCCAGTCCGAACTGTTTGGTCATGAGAAGGGCGCCTTTACCGGTGCCCATCAACGTAAGGTCGGGCGGATCGAAGCGGCACATGGCGGAACGTTGTTTCTCGATGAAATCGGTGACCTGCCGCTGGAGCTGCAAGCCAATTTGCTGCGCTTCCTGCAGGAAAAACACATTGAACGCGTGGGCGGCAGCCAGCCGATTCCAGTGGATGTGCGGGTGTTGGCGGCGACTCACGTCGACCTCGAGGCCGCTATCGAGAAGAAACGCTTTCGCGAAGATTTGTACTACCGCCTGAACGTACTGCAAGTTGTCACCGCACCACTGCGTGAGCGCCATGGCGATTTATCGATGCTGGCCAACCACTTTTCCCACTTCTACAGCCATGAAACCGGTCGCCGTCCGCGCAGCTTCAGTGAAGACGCCTTGATTGCCATGGGCAAGCATGACTGGCCGGGCAATGTGCGCGAGCTGGCCAACCGGGTTCGCCGCGGGCTGGTGTTGGCCGAAGGCCGGCAGATCGAGGCGCGAGACCTGGGGTTGATCAGTCAGCAGAGCGTTGCCGCGCCGATGGGCACGCTGGAAAACTACAAGCACCGGGCAGAGCGCCAGGCCTTGTGCGATGTACTTAACCGCCACAGCGATAATTTGAGCATCGCCGCCAAGGTACTGGGGATATCCAGGCCTACCTTCTACCGTTTGTTGCACAAGCATCAGATTCGCTGAACGCAAGATCAAAAGATCAAAAGAGCAAAAGATCGCAGCCTTCGGCAGCTCCTACATGGATTGGCGTACATCCTGTAGGAGCTGCCGCAGGCTGCGATCTTTTGATCTGCGTATCACCAAAAAGCCCCGCTGCGATTGAAGTCGCAGCGGGGCTTTTGTTGTGGATTAGAAGTAGTACGGGAATTTCAGGCTGAAGGAAAAGTCTGGTGCGTCCTCGGTCAGTCCGATGGCCAGGTTGGGAACGATCGTCAGGTTATTCGTTGCTGCCAGGGTCATGCCGATGTTGAAGTTGGCCGAGTTGTAGTCACTGTTGGTAATCGATTGCCAATCGCCGCCGTCCGGCTTGATCTTGCTCTTGCGCGCGAACTGATCAGTGAACGAGAACGACATACTCATCTTCTCGTTCAAGGCGAATGCAATGCCGGCGCCGACCTGCCAGGAATCGCCCAGTTTCACATCCCCGGGTACCTTGGAGTCGACCTGAGGGCTGATGTCGCTGAAAGAGTCTTGTATGTTGTAGGTGTAGGCCAGGCTGCCGAACAGCACGGCCGGGTCGAAGGTCTTGACCAGCGAGATACCCGGGGTGATCGACCAGACACCATTGCCGGTAGGCAAGCTCTGGGGTACCGAAAGGTTATCGTTGCTCGGGTCATTGACTAGCTTGATGCCGTAAGGGTCCTCACCGGTCGGCGCCTTGACGCGAAACGTAAAGACCGCGTCGGGCAGACTGGCCGACTCATCCAGAAACTTGTAAGCAACGCCAACGTTCACATCGCCGATGGTCGGGTCGCGGGTAACGGTTGCGTCCGACGTCACCGGGCCTGCGCCACCGGCGCCACCGGAGGAATACGTTGATTCGCGATAAACGATGGGCACGTTAATGTCGAACTGCCAACGTTGTGCCACGTTGTAGCGGGCGGTCAGGTCCAGTGTCCAGTTGTCGGCCTTGATGCGGTCGAGGTTGATGTTGCCGAGAAAAATCGAGTCCAGTGCCAGAAACCCGTTGAGCGCCAGTGCACGGGTATCGTAGTGCGTGTAGGTCAGGCCGGTTTCGACACTGAACTTGCCGCCGCCGAAAAAGCCGCTGGCTTCGTCATACAAGTTGGAAACGCTTTGTGCCGGCTCCGAATCATCTTTGAGTGACTCCCCATAGGAACTGCCCTTGGCTCCGCTGGCGGCGACCGACTGAGCGCCTTTTACAGGTTCGGCCGGGGAGCGGGTCAGGCGTTTAGGGGGAGGTGTTGCCGGTGCTTCTTCGACTTGTTTAACGCGCTGTTCGAGTACCATCAGCGCGTTCTGTTGTGCTTCGTAACGCTGTTTCAGCTCCATGAGTTCTTGTTTTAGGGCTTCTACCTGGGGGTCCGGTGCTGCTTGCAGCAAAGTCGCCGGGACCAGGGTACTCAAACAAACGAATGCTCTGAACGTGAACGATCTGTGCATGGGTTAGCCGTCCCTTCTGACTACATTTGATGAGACTGAGCGTAGATCAGTATCCGAGAGCGTGTAGACCTTTAAGCTGTTCCAGGTTGCCGTTCATCGAACCGGTTGACGGTAGGTTATCGCGCAGCACCACGTTGATCGACATCAGGTTGTTTACCTGGTTGCCACCGCCGAGCAAGGTCGCGTTTTGCATCAGCCCACCCTGCGCAAGGCGTTGCGCGAGGTTACCCTGGTTATTGTTGGCCACGATGTTGAGTTGCACGCCCACGCCGGTAGCGGAAATGCTCAGCGCCCCGGCACCGTTGGAGCGGGTCATGGTAGTCCCCGCGGCCAACGCTTGCCCCTGGGTGTCCATCGCGGGTGCCTGGTTACCTTTCTGGACGTTGAGATCAACGTTGTTGTAAGCGCTGTTGTTGTCGCCGGCAGCTCGCACCACTTGAGTGACGCCCTGGGTCGTGCTCAAACCGCTGCCGCCGCTGACGGTACCGGTGCCCTGAGAAACCGCCGAACCATCACCTTTTTTGTCGATCATCGATACGTAGAACTGCGGTTTGATGGTCGATTGTTGAATTTGCATCGAAGAGGTTGCTCCGATTACGTCACCGCTGGCATTTTGCCAAGTGCTGGACATGACAATCCCGAAGCTGATGATTCGTCCCGGCATGACATAGCGGCCACGCAGGGTTGCCAATTCCTGATCCTTCAGTTCGATAGGCTTGAACATTTGAGCTTGCGTCGGCAGGCTAGCGGCCAGGCAGACGACGGCCAGCCAATATGAGGTCTTCATTGGATGCTCCCGGAGCTTCATGCTCCCTTGTCATTAGAAGAAGTCGCTCTGAATGAATCCGAAATCCAGCAACTCCGCGTCCGGCACCGGGTTGAAGGCGTTGATCTTGTTCCGGGCGGTCAAAGGCATAGGTGGGTCGAGCAGCGCATTGGTTTTGTCATAACCTTGGCCGATGACGGCGAAAATGATGCCGTTCCAGCCTTTGATAAAATCGTCGAACTTGTAGCGTTTGTGACCCAGTACCGGATCACCGACATACACCCAGTCCTTGTCGCTTCTTTGCAGCACTACGAAGTGCTTGTAGCCACGGATGTCCATGAGTACCACGACCGGAATCCGGACGTCTTTCAAAGTCTCTGGCGCTACCCGGTAACCACGGGCGCGCATGCCGATACTTTCCACGTAGTGCTTCATGTCGAGCATGGAAAAGCCCTGCACGCGGACAAGATTTTGATCGGAGTGTTCCAGCATGCCTTCGATGATTTGTTCTTCGTTCACGTCCAGCCAATAGGCCTGACGCAATACGGTCGCCAGCGCAGCTGCGCCGCAACTGAAGTCGGTTTTCTGTTGCACCAGGTCGGCAAATTTACGCTCGCGTATGCTCTGGATCGGCTTATACACCACCGCGCCGCCCGGCAGGACGGAAAGCGGCATTTGTGCAGCCTCGTTCACACTGGCCACGCAAAGCAAAAGTGCCAAGGCGATAATGCGCATGGTGGGGCGCCTTCTGGTTGGGTTGAAAAAGGCCCCCATAAGGGGGCCTCCAGAGACAGCAATTAGAACGATTGGTTGGCAATGGACAGCGAGTTGCTTTGTTGGTTACCCACACCAGCAGCTACGTTGACGCCCAGGTTGCCACTGCCGCCATTCACCGAACCACTCAGGGTTGCAGTGTTGGTCACAGGGTTTGCCCAGCCAGTTGGAGTCAGCACTTGATAGGAGTAAGTGTTGCTCAAGTCAAACGCACTGCTCTCACTGTAGCTCTTCGAAACGTCTTTCGAAGACGCAGACGCTTTCGCGCCTGATTTGTCGTACGAAGAATCAAACGATTTCGAGAACGAGGAGTCTGCCGCTCTTGCGAACGACGAGTCTCCCGATTTTGAGAACGAGGAGTCAGACGATTTAGAGTGCGATGTGTCGAGAGATGCATCGACCGATGCGTTCAGCGAAGCGTCAAGCGATGCGCTGGCAGTCCTGCTGCGGGTGTGATCGCCACTGCCATTATTCCAAGTAACACTTCTGGCAGCATCCGCCGATGCGCTCAAAGTAGCGTCCAGACTGGCGCTCAAAGAAGCACTGCTAGAAGAGCTCGAATCCCTGCTCTTGGCACCGCTCACATCAAAGCTATTGGAGCCGCTTGCATCAAAGCTCCTGGAGCCGCTTGCATCAAAGCTCTTGGAACCGCTTGCGGACCAGCTGCTGGAAGCGCTCTTATCAACGCTCAAATCAGATGACTTGCTGTAAGAGGCACTGCCGCTGGCTGTTTTGGTAACCGTCAGCGTATCCACTTGGAATGTACGATCGGCGTTGTTAGTCACTGTCAGACCAGGACTGCTTTGAGTGGCAGAGGCGGAGGCTGTTGCGCTACCGAGCGGGGCGTTGGAGTTGGCAATTGCCATGGTGTTTTTCTGTTGGTTAAGGTCGCCGCCAGCAACGTTGATCCCCATATTGCCGCTGCTACCATTACCCGATCCGCTCATCGTGCCAGTGGCGGTGCTTCCGTAGTTGTAGACCTGGTTATTGTTGCCATATTGCGTGACTTTAGCGGTGGCAGTGGCCGTGCCGAACACGAAGGTGTTATCGACACTGGAGGTGGAGGCAGCGTTGGCAATGGCGGCCGCGTTGTCTTGTTGGTTGCCGTCGCCTCCCGCCACGTTGACGCCGACGTTACCGCTGGCGCCTGTGGCAGAGCTGCTCATCTCGGCTGAGTTCTGAGTCCCTTGGTTGAGGACGCGGTTGCCGGTACTACTTTGGCTATCCGTTGCATTGGCAGTCGCATAGACAGGGATCTTGGTTGGAGGAGGGGTGTGTTGGTTGCCGTTATTGTGATGGCCATGGTGGTGGCCGTTGTCATCGCTTTGCCCCGCTTGTACAGCAACAGCCATGACCGCAGCGATTGCGAAAACCAGAGGCTTGATTGCCATTGAAGGTTTCATGCTTGTTCTCCGTACTCTATTTTAGGTAGTTAAGTGTTGTTATTACCTGTTTGGGTCAATCCGTGACCCGTACGCTCAGGATGTTCGCCGTTCGGTTTGCCACCCCGGCGCTCTGATTCAACTGGATCACCCCATGGCTACCGGTGAAGGCCTGATCGCTGGTAGCGATCTGGCGATAGCCTGGTGCAGAGTCAGTTGGATCGGAGTTGGTGTTCAGCGTCACGTTCTGTTGCATGAGGACGCTGTCGTCGATACTTTGCGGCTGTGCACTGATGCTTATGTGCAGGGCATTGGCCTGCTGGTTGGCGGCGCCCGCGCTCTGGTTGACGCCCAGTACGCCGTTGCCATTGCTGAAGGAGTTGCCTTGAATGCTGGATCGAGCATCGATCCTGGGGTCGACCGGCGTACGCAGCCGTTGGCGAATCTGTGTGGAAGCACTGGCGTCTTTGCCAATGGCGAAAGCCCGGGCGTTGGCCTGTTGCTGCACATCGCCCGCCGCCTGGTTGACCGAGAGGTTGCCTTGGTACTGCGAGCCCGAACCGTCGATATCGGCGTTATTGATGACGGGAGGTTGGGCAAAGGTCGATGCACTGCAAAACATGGCGAGAATCAGCAGCGTACGATTCATCTTAACGGTCTCCCGTTATGACTTTGAGAGCACCCAGGCCTTGCTGGATGTTTGAATTGACCATGTTGGCAATACCGTTACCCGAATTTCCCGAATGTCCCGCGGAGAGGTTGGAAAGTTGGGACTGGCTGCTGATATTGCCGCTGAGGTTGTTGGTGTTTTGAGTGACCAGGCGGGAGATGCCTGCACCACTGGCGACGCTGGCGAAGTCGCCGTCGCTCAACTCGTTCGTTTGGTTAAGGATATGTTGGGACGGGTTGGCATTGACGGTCGTGGGGTTAGGGTCGGGAGCCAGCGGTGCACGCGTTGCCATGCGCGGTTGGACATCACGTTTGATAACAATGATGCCGTTATCAGCTTGTACAGGCAGGCTGACACTTGAGCCCAGTGCGCATCCGATCAGCAGCAGGCCATAGATACGTTTATCAAGTTTCCCCACGGCGGCAATTCCTTCTGTAAGTGGAACGCTGGCCCTATCAGCGTTGCGAGGAAGAGAGCAGAAGGTGTGCCGGTTTTTGATTTTCTTTTTAAAACAGTCGGTTGGCTTTAATTGTCGAGGTGGTCAAAAAAAAGTTGTAACGCCACTGAGACAGAGCCACGCAAAAGCGCCGCCCATGCTGGCGGCATTGCTCGCTGAAGGCTGCTGAAGGCAGGTTGTATCAGTGGCTTAACATTTTCTTGCCGAAGTGATCGAGCCGCTTTAGCTCGCGGGTTTACGCGGGGTTGGTTGTTTCAGGAATGGACATTTTCGGCAGGGCGTGGACCCCCTGTCAGGCTTTGAGCAAGCGCGCCACAGCCTCGAATGCCGCGTCCTTGCGCTGTTTCCAATTGCCTTGCAGTACCTGGCAAGGCTGGTGGTGCAGGTCAAGCCATTGGCGGCTGGCCTGGAAAAACGCCTGGCGTTCTGCCAGTTGCGGTTGGCAACGTTGTCCGTCGTCATGCCAGGGCACGGTTTCAGGACTCAGCAGTAAATGCAGGTCGTAGTGCCGTGCCAGCAATGCTTGCTCGATCCACGTCGGGCAAGCGCCAAACAAAGTGCGACTCCAAAGGATATTGCTTAGAAGGTGCGTATCGAGAATCAACAGTGACGGTTGTTTGGCGCGTGCTTCATCTTCCCAAGCCAGCTGTCCATGCGCTATGGATGGAATGTCGTCGTAGCAGGTTACGCGGGCTTCACTGTCGATGAAATGCCGAACGTATTCACCGACCAATATGCCGCCAAAATTGGCGTGAATCTCGTTCGAAAGCCAGCTTTTGCCGCTGGATTCCGGTCCTGCCAGCACCAGTACTTTCATGTACGCAACGCCGGATCGGCGCGCCATTCGCGCCAGCCTTGTACCGCAATCAGGAGGAACAGTGCGTAGAGCCCGGCGGTCAGGTACATGCCTTTATAAATGAAGAGCCCGACGAAGATCACATCCAGGGTCATCCATAGTGGCCAGCATTGAACGCGCTTCTGCGCCATCCAAAGCTGCGCCACCAGGCTGAAGCCCGTCAGCGCAGCATCGAGCCAAGGCTGCGCTGCGTCGGTCCAGTGGGCCATTGCCGCGCCCAGTGACAGGCTGCCGAGCGTGCCGATGGCCAGACCGAACACGACCGCTCTTCCCTTGAGTTGACTGACCTGCCGACCCTGCTGCGTTTCCCCCGCGCGCGTCCACTGCCACCAGCCATAGAGCTGCAAGGCGGCGTAGATCACCTGCAGCAGCATGTCCGAATACAGCTTCACTTCGAAAAAGATCCAGCTATAAAGCAGCACCATGACCAGACCGATCGGCCAACACCAGGGGTTCTGTTTGACGGTCAACCAGACGGCAATGACACCGAGGGCGGCGGCAAACAGTTCAAGCCCGGACATGGGGGCTCCTTGGGGAAATCGAAGAGGGGGCGGATTGTACCGGGTAAGGGCAAAGTTTGAAGATCAAAAGATCGTCCGAACGCCGATGCTGGCGCCGAATGAGAAGATGAAGTAAGAAAATAGGAGGAGGGCGGGTTGGGATAGGTAGCCTTGCTGAATCCATCGCAGGTTTTATACAGTCTGGGTCGACTCCGGCCATCCACGATCAGCTGCAATCGACACTTCGCAGATGTTCAGCCAGACGAAATCAAACCCGTCCCTTTCCCACGAAATGCGCGCTCTGCAATTCACAGCTTGTAGCCAATCTGCCGCAACAAGTTCTTGCGCCACAGGATGTCTTCATCGCCTTCAATGTCATTGGCACAGAAGCCATCCACTACGCCCAGGATTGCTCGCCCTTGTTCTGTCTCCGCGAGAATCACTTCGGTTGGATTGGCTGTTGCACAAAAAATACGGCATACCTCTGGAACCATTTTGATGGTGTTTAACACGTTCAGCGGATAGAAACCGTCGCCTAGGAAAACGATGAAGCTATGGCCTGCGGCGATGGCTTTCGCATTCTTCTGTGCAAGTTCAATCATTGAGGTATCGGTGCCAGACCATCGCACCAGGCATTTGCCAGAGGCTTCACAAAAGGCCACGCCAAACTGGATACCTGGCACGGTATTAACCAGCGCTTCGTGGATGTCCTCGACGGACTTTATGAAGTGCGTCTGACCCAAAATGAAGTTCGTCACATCCGGCTTATCGATTTTCAACGTGATGAGTTGCATCTCAAACGCCTCCTTTCACGATGTTGCTACCAGAGTCTGGCAGCAAACCAAGCATAGCTACTCATTTGTTATGGCGGTGCATGGCGCCTCTTCGATGCACACCCTACGGGAACTGACCATCCTGCAGTTGATCAGTCAGGCGATGGCCAACAAACGAGTGGCGCTGACCTTGGACATTTCGACAGGGGGGCTTTTGACATCAAGGCCACGGGTGCTGGACCAAATTGATCCGCTGTAGGAGCTGTCGAGTGAAACGAGGCTGCGATCTTTTGACTTTGCTCTTAAAAAACAAGATCAAAAGATCGCAGCCTCGTTTCACTCGACAGCTCCTACGGGGTGCCGCGGCGGCCGATCAATCAGGCGGCAGGGAGCAGGCCTTTCTGTTTGGCGACATGCGTCGCCATTGCGTCCATCAAGTCCGGGGACAGGCAGTCATAGGGCTCCAGGCCGATCGAGCGCAGGCGCTCACGGATCGCCTTCATTTGCGCTGGCGGTGTACCGGTTTCGATGATGGAGGAGACGAACGCGGCGAAACCCGGCGCAGCCCATCCGCTTTGGGGAGAGAGCTCGGTGTGGACGAAGTCCAGGCCATAAAACGCATGGTCCTTGTTCTCGATGCGCCCAAAGAGATGGGCGTGACACTGCTTGCAGGCGTGGCGCTGAATGGTGGCGGTTTCGTCGACAATTGCCAGTTTTTCGCCGTGGGCAGTGACGCTGACCTTGTCCCGAGGTACCACGGCGATGACGGCGAATGTCGCGTCTTGCGGTTTCCAGCATTTGCTGCAGCCGCATGCGTGATTATGCAGAGTTTGTGCGTCAATCTTGACCTCGACCTTGTCGGTCGCACACAGGCATTGGAGGGTGCCACCTGTGAAATTCGCGGCGGCGGGTTGGATACCATTGTCCAGTGCAGGGTGAAGTTTCAAGGTGGCCATGCTGGTGTCTCCTTTTAAGGGTGTCCCCAGATAAAGAATAGCGTGCCGTTCGAAGCGATCCTCTCGCGAATCCGGTGCTGGACCAAATTCATCCGCTGTAGGAGCTGTAGGAGCTGTCGAGTGAAACGAGGCTGCGATCTTTTGACTTTGCTTTTGAAAAACAAGATCAAAAGATCGCAGCCTCGTTTCACTCGACAGCTCCTACACAGCTCCTACACAGCTCCGACAGGGGGAAGGGGGCCGCGTACCTCTATCCGGCCACGGTTCAATGTCACCCTTGTCTTGTTTTTCGAATGCACAAATCCCCTTTTTTTGTTCTCAACACATCGAGTATTCCACTCTGACACATCATTTAACTTATGGGCGATGACCGATGTTCATAAGCGGCTGTAACCCTGGATTTTGAGACCCGTTAGCCAGAAATCAGGTTAGAGTGTTCATCAATGTCTGTTCATAAGGGCCCTCCACTCGATTCGCGTAGTCGCGCCAAGCGGTTCCAGCGAACGAACCGGGCAAAAAAAACCGTATATCAATCGTTGTTTTAAGAATGAATCGTCCGCTGTTTGTTTCTCTAGATGGGCCCAAGGGAACCGGCAAAACCACACTGTTGGAGGCCGTTACGAAAGTACTGAGGGCAGACAACAAAAAGGTGATCCGACTTTGCGAGAAAAAAAGCGATCCCTATAGGGGTGAAACGATGGCCCTCGTTAACAAACTCGTCAGAAATCCCACCCGGGATTTGGAGTTGGGGGTTTGTGAGCGCTTTGCGGATAGCCGTACCTGGATTTCCCAGCACGTGCTGGCTAAACAGCCACCAGGCAGCATCATCTTGATCGATCGCTGGTACCCGTCTGATGCCGCGTTTCGCCGGATAGTCCCGTTTGCAGAGATTCTACAGTTGAACATTGATCGAAACGTGCGAGTGCCAGACCTGCATGTCGGGGTTGTCACCGCCCCTGATATTTCATGGGCGAGGGCAGCGGCACGACGGCGTGGGCTGAGCAGTACGGTGATCCATAAGCTGGAAGAACATGTCGCTTGTACCAAGGCGTTCGAGCGAGCAATTGCAGATCACGGCTGGGTTTTATGCCGTAATGAAGGAACGATCGAAGACGCAACGATGCAGGTGATTTCTGAGATTTATAGAGTCCTTCGATGCCAGTAGGCGAAGTTGATGAGCTTCGTTTTTCATGCTGGTGGGCGAGGCGCCAGCCGACATGGCCAAGCGGGTAGGTCTGGGCAAACCCTTCGAAGAGGGGTTCAACGGGTATCGAGTGTTTCTCAGTAAAAGCGTCTGGTCGACGGGCAAGGGCTTTGAGCTGAACTGCGGTATCGCCACCCTGGATCACAAGGGGTAATCGACATGGCTAATTCGACGTCTGTAACTGATCCACAGTCATTCAGTGAGCTGAATCACTTGTGGTGGGTGGTGGCATTTGCTCTGGTGGTTTTTGGGGGGCAAAGTCGCGCTGGACATCGTGCAGCAGGCTGCATTCGCCGGTCACCCTTTCGTGGCTTACGACGCACCGGGTTGCGGCGAAAGCCAGTGCAGTGATCTTTCCAGAATTTCCATTCCCTTTCTGCTGCAGACTGCCTTGCAGGTGCTCGAGCATTTTGGCATTGAGCGCTTCCATCTGGTCGGCCATTCCATGGGCGGACTGACCGCGCTGATGCTGGCCGACCAGTTCCCGGATCGAGTGCTCAGCTTCGTCGATATCGAGGGCAATATCGCCCCGGAAGCCTGCTTCCTCAGCCGGCAGATCGTCGATTACCCGGCGGACGATCCCGAGGTGTTTTTCGCCGCCTTCATCGAACGTGCCCGGCATGCTCCGGCCTGTGCCAGTGCGCTTTATTCCGCAAGCTTGCGGCACAAGGTGCGTGCCGGCGCGGTACGCGGGATTTTCCAGTCGATGGTCGACCTTTCCGATAATGCCAATCTGATGAGCAAATTCCTCGGTTTGAAATGTCCGCGAATGTTCATGTACGGCGAGCAGAACGCGTCACTGTCCTATCTGCCGCATATCCTGGCCGAGGGTCCGGCTGGCCCCCATTCCTGATTGCGGGCATTTCCCGATGTATTCCAACCCCATCGCGATGTGGCAACAGATCGCCGATTTCCAGGCGAGCAGCCTTACCGGGTGAATCCGGTCGTCCTGAGGGCTTCCTGATCGTTCACGGGAGCGTATCCCTCTTGCCCATGAACCATAGGACTGCAACAAGAATCAGAAGAGGGACAAATCATGACTGAGATTTTTTGCGCATATCCTTTGCCCCTAACTAGCACGCATTACGCGAGCTCCCTTAGCGACAAGCGTAGTCGACCGGAGCCGATTGACTCTGTAGTCAGATGAGATGCCGCAGTGGCTCTAATCCCACTTTCCTCCGTTCTGCAATAGCGCTGCTGCTTTTCCCCAGTGACGCGGCTGGATCGGTAGATACGACCTATTTGTACCGAAAACGCCATCGCTCCGAACTTTCTTTCGATCTTTTGAGTCGACCAAGCACCAACCTGATCAACGCACTCAATGGCGTGTCAGTGGGAATGCCATCGCAGGTGGCCCACAACAGATCGGGTACAACTATAAAAATGGTGATTCTGATGAATTGTCTTATCTGTGTAGGTGTCGCTGAGCGCATTCAGTGCTCTGGCCCTTGGGAAGAAAGAGACTGTCCGGACTGCGGGCGCTACCGAGTCTCGGACGAACTCATATTGACCTTGATGGAGCAGGGCCAGATTTTCGATGTCAGCAAAACTAGGGGGTGGCTTGATAGCAGGCGTGTGGGAGGTGCGATACCTTCTATTGAGATCCATGAAGCGCTGCTGTTGCCTTGAGCGGTTCGAAGTCTGAGGTATTACTCTCGCAATATTGCACGGAGTGTTGAGGGCCTATTTTATAGGTAATTCACATCACTCAATGCTCATGGGCATGTGAATGGATAGTCAGGGCACCAGGTACCTTGGTGCGTTCGAGCCCCCCAGTTTCCAGCCACCGAAGGGTTTGCTCATAGGCACGCTGCAGCAAAGACTCGGTCTGGTCAAAGTTGAACACCGAGACATCCACAGGGCACAGGGGCGGGACGATGTGCAGGCTGGTAAGAGTGGAGGGTTCGGAAGTGATGCCAGCTTTAAGGCCAGAATTGCAAAGGGATCTCCCCAGAAGGGGACAAGATGCAGGGGAGACGTCAGGCGGGCGGTCATGTGGAATCCCGGCAGACCTGCTACAGGACTTGCGTGTATCGATGCCCACCTTGCCTTGAAAGACGTTGCTACCTCAACGCCTTTGTGACGTCGTGCAACTACCTACTGACTGCAACAGAACCGGTTACTCAATCACGCAACAAGCCGCTGTTTTTTACGGTAATCGAGCATGGTCATTCGTCGATAATGCAGTTTTTTTGAAAAGCCCCTTCAACGTCAGCGCCTACTCCCCGCTGCGATGCTCTGCCGATAATTCCTCATCGAATATTCGCCATGGTTGCCTGGTGAGCTGACCGCAAGGTTGATGCTCTCAGTGCCTGGCTCTTGAACGAGGACACACATGAGCATTCGTATCTGGCATCAAAGTTTCACTGTACTGAGCGACCTGGGTGCTTACGACGAGGCCTTGCGTGCGCATTTTCGCAAGGTGGGCCGGCCGGACACCGAGGTCCATATGCATGGTATGCGCCCGGGTACCTACCGTAGTCATTATCCGGGCGACGACATCAAGTATTCGGCCTTGCAGTACTTGCATGGCCTGCAGTTCATGGCTGCCGGCATCAATGCCCAGCGTCAGGGTTTCGACGCCTACGCAATCAGCACCTTGCCTGAGCCGGTTCTCAAGGAGACGCGCAGCCTGCTGGATATTCCGGTGGTGGGCTATGGCGAATCCGCGATGCTGACCGCGTGCATGCTCGGGCGTACGTTCGGGGTTCTGGTGTTCATTGACGAGTTGGCTGAGCAGGTTACTGAAAACGCCGCGCGCCATGGCTTGGCTGGGCGGCTGACGGAGGTGCAACATGTCGGCTTTCGCTTTGCCGATGTGCTGGCAGGCTTCACCGATCCCGCTGAACTGATCGAACGTTTTCGCAGCGCGGCCCGCGGTCTGATCGCCAAAGGCGCTGAGGTGATCATTCCCGGCGAAGCCCCGCTGAACGTACTGCTGGTCACCAACGGCATTAACGAGGTGGACGGTGTGCCAGTGCTCCACTCGCTCGGTGCATGGGTCAAGCAGGCGGAAAGCATGGTGGACTTGCGTCGCGCCAATGGCACGCGCACTTGCAGTCGTGGGCATTTTTCGGCTCAACCAGAGCCTGAGCGGGTTCGGGAAATCTTCGAGTTCTATGGCTTGGGCTCGTTTATACAAGCAGGAGATCTGGCATGAATCGTTATGAATGTGACCTGTTGGTGATCGGCGGTGGGCTGGCGGGTTTTAGCGCGGCCCTGGCAGCTGCCCAAGCTGGCTTGCAGGTGATCGTGCTGGAAAAAACCGCGCAAACCGGCGGTTCATCGGCTATGAGCGGTGGTTGCCTGGCGTTCGCCGGCACCGATCTGCAGCGTGCGCACGGTATTGAAGATTCGTCGAAATTGCTGTTCGACGACCTCGTCGATGTGGGCAAGGGCGAATGCGACGAGGCACTGGTCAAGCTGTACACCGATCACCAACTGCAGACCTATCAGTGGCTCAAGGACAACGGCGTGGTTTTTACCGATGTCATCGAGGCCGCCTCCGGGCAGTCGGTGCCACGGGTGCACAACGTTGACCCGGCCGACATGGTGCGCCAACTGCAAATGGCGGCGCTGGCAACGCAACAGGTAGAGGTCTGGCTACACAGCCGTGCCCGCCGTCTGTTGCGCGAGGACGGTGGCCGGGTATTGGGGGCGAGCGTCGAGCGCAACGGCGAAACGGTCGAGGTCATGGCTCGTACAACGGTGCTGCTGGCCAGCGGCGGGTTTGTCCAGGACCGCGCGTTGATTCACCGCTTTGTCCCGCAATACGACAATGCGGTGTTTATCGGTGGTGAAGGCAATGAAGGTGACGGCCTGCGCATGGCTTGGGCCCTGGGGGCGGCGGTCTGGGGTTGGTCGATGCCCTGTTCCGTCGCGTCGAAAAAGAAGCGGTGGAGGTTTTCTACGGCTGCCGCACTCACCGCATCACCCTCCATCCCGACGGCTTGTGGCAACTCGATTGCCTGGACGGTCGGCAGTTTTCTACGCGCTCGCTGGTACTCGCCACCGGAGGCTTTCACGCTAACCTGGAATGGCGTACCAAGTACCTGGGGCCGGGATGGGATCTGGCCAAGGTCCGTGGGTCGCGCTACAACACCGGTGACGGGATCCGCATGGCCATGGAGGTGGGCGCCGTGGCGCACGGCAACTGGTCCGGTTGCCACGCAGTGTTCTATGACGTCAACGCGCCGCAGATGGGCGACCTTAGCCGCCTAAACCAGCAAAAGAACTACTTCCACCTGGGTGTAGTGGTCAATGCGCACGGCAAACGTTTCGTTGATGAGGGCCAGGATTTTCGCAACTACACCTACTCCAGCATGGGCGCCAGCGTCATGGCGCAACCGGGGGGCGTGGCCTGGCAGGTCTTTGACCAGCACAGCCACCACTTGCTGCCCGATGAATATCGGGTACGCCAGGTAACGCGCCTCCAGGCAGACACGCTGCAAGGGCTGGTCGAGCAGATGGAGGGGGTCAACGGCAACGCGCTGCTGCAAACTCTGGAGACCTTCAACGCTGCCGTGCAGCTCGATGTTCCATTCAACCCGGCCATTCGTGACGGTAGAGCGACTCAAGGCCTGGCGTTGCCCAAGTCGAACTGGGCCAATCCGCTGGATAGACCGCCCTTCGTGGCCTACGCGGTGACCTGCGGCATCACTTTCACGTTCGGCGGCTTGAAGATCAACAGCCAGGCCCAGGTGCTGGACGAAGAGGATCAACCGATTGACGGGCTCTACGCCGCGGGCGAGTTGGTGGGCAACCTTTATTACGTCAAATACGCCGGTGGTGCGGGGCTAACATCGGGTTCTGTGTTGGGACGTATCGCAGGTGCAGAGGCCGCTGTTCAACGAAAGGCGCAGTGAGAAGTGCGTCGTTTACGATGGCAAGCGATCGAGCACCTGACGTCAGGTCATAAGTTAATTGGCGGATTGGCTCTGGCTGCGGGAATACTCATTGTGACTGCCCACTTTTCTTTTGGTGGGAGTGACCGACTGTTGCCTCAGGGGATAGCCAATATCGATTCGTTCGCGGTTGAAGCGTGCAGAGCGGAACCCGATCCGAATCAAAAAACAACTTCCCGCCATGCGTTTGCTATGACTTCTGGAGCATGTATCGGGCAACAAACGAGTAATGAGTTGCTGGAGGAAACAGAGGGTACCAAGGCCTATTTTCGACAGTTCGAACACCAGGATGGAACTCAATGGCTGCCGCATGGTTTTTGAGCATTCAATAGCTGGCCCAAGGTGCTTGCAGTGCACTGGAAGACGCCGTGGTACTGGGGCAGGCTATCAAACAATGAAATTTTGACCTGACGGCAGCCTTCCTCTTGTACAAAACCATCCGCATCCCGCGCACGGCCCGGATCCTCTGGTCGGCCCGCGAGATGGGGCGCCTCTATCACGCCAATTCCCCGGTGTCCTAGAGAAAGGTCATGCTGCGGTGCACTTCGTCAACCCGACCACCGGTGGCGACATCATGCACGCCATCCGCGCCGAGTTTCATCGCTTGCGTGCCGGTGCGGTGTCGGCCGAGCGCCGGGAAGTGGGCTCACGGGTTTCCCAGGTGTTCGAGGGCAGGGGACAGGTCGTACTGGACGGCATCAGCCGAACCCTGGAAAAAAGCGACCTCTTTGTCATTCCATCCTGGATCAGTTGGTCATTGCACGCTGAAAGCCAATTCGACCTGTTCAGCTTTTCCGATGCACCTATCATGGAAAGATTGAATTTCGACCGCGCAATGGTCATCGGTCATTTGGTCTGATGGGACTGAGCCTGGCTGGGCGAGTAGGCGATTTGATTTAGTTGTATTGACCAAAGACCATTGACGCAGTCGGGAAGCACTTATTGTAGTTGTTTCACTGTGCGTGAATGTCTGATTTTTTAAAATCATCACGAAAATTGGGTGGTGCTCAAAGTGTGATAGTTGGAATTTATTCTTTGTTGTTCAACGGCTGGAGCGTGCTATTTTTCTTCATGCTTGCTGTATTTGCGTTCAAACACTAAGGATTGGTAGTAACGCTTTTAATCTTTGAGCGCGCTCATCAGTAGCATTGCTCGGGTATTTCGAATTATCAACTACCAATAGCCATAAGTGGATCCAATAGCCTTAGATTTGTCGGGGGCGATTAAACAGTAATCCATACAATCGATAGTCTGTATTTCGATATTGAATAGTGGTTGCCGTTGCCTCGATAGGTCATGAACGCCTGATAAAATGCACAGATCTTCGGCTAAATGGCTATTTTTAAAAGGTTATTACTAGTAGCTGACTAATTGGTAGGCTGCTATCTATGTGTTAGGCTCGCTGCCTTTCAAGTTGTGCGCGCAACGCGTCTTCCCCTCTAATACGTAATAGAACGCATCCAGTAAGGTTACCAGTGAAGATCAAGATCATAACTGCCAGTGGGTTATTTATATCTATTGTTGCAACGGGAGCCATGGCGCAGGAGCAAATGTTCTCCGCTAACTCTCGATGGATGACCGGCGACTGGGGTGGTCTGCGAACCGAATTACTGGATAAGGGGTATGACTTTCAATTTAGTTATCAGTCGGAAAGTGCTGCCAATCTTCGCGGTGGATATGATCACGATCATACGGCTCGTTATACCGATCAGTTCAACATGGGTGGGGCATTTGATCTTGAAAAAATCCTGGGCCTGGAAAAGGCCAATCTTCAGTTACTCATTACAGAGCGCAGCGGTCGAGATATCACCAATGATCGTCTAACAGACTCACGCACGGGTACGCTCGGTTCCTCGGTCCAGGAGAACTATGGACGTGGCCAGACCTGGCGTATTACCACATTGGCGTATCAGCAAAAATTTCTCGATGACGTTCTGGACATAAAAGTCGGCCGTCTGCCTATCGGCAGTGACTTCGATTCGACAGGTTGTGTTTTTCAGAACAACTCATTGTGCGGTGGCTTGGTCGGTCACGCGTCCACCGTTTGGTACAACTCACCCGTGGGGCAGTGGGGAGGACGGATCAAGGTCAACATCACGCCGCAAATCTACGCCCAGGCTGGCGCCTACGAATACAACCCAACCCTGCTGGAAAGCAACAACGGCTTCAAGCTGAACACATCTGGCCGCCAAGGAACGACCTATGTCAGCGAGGTGGGCTGGACTCCGTCGCTAGGTGAGGCCGGGATGGCGGGAAAGTACATGGTTGGAGGCTACTGGAACAGCGCAACGGCCAATGATGTTCTGGAAGATGCCAACGGCCAAAACAAACAGGTAACGGGTGAGCCGGCAGACCAGCTCGATGGGCGCTATGGCATGTATGCCTACGCTCGCCAGCAAATCACCACCGTGGGCGGTGACGCTAAGCGAGGTCTCAGCCTGTTCGCCCATTACTCCCAGTACGACAAGCGCAGCAGCACCCTGGATTGGCAGGCGCAGGTGGGCGCTATTTATGCCGGTCCATTCGACTCCCGTCCGCAGGATTCGCTGGCGATCGGCTTCAGTGAATTGCACGTCAATCCGGCGCTGACAAAAAATCAGCGATTGCACAACGAAACGCGCAATCTCACTGACTATGACAACCCGGCTTATCAGCCAATCCAGCACGCCGAGTATGCCGCCGAAGTGCATTACGACTTCAAATTGACGCCTTGGCTGATGCTGCGTCCCAACATTCAGTACCTCGCCAATCCCGGCGGCGTTTACCAAGTAGATAACGCCACCGTCGTAGGCTTGACTGTCAATACTGTGTTCTGAGCTGCGGCTTTTCACTTCTTCATAAAACAGGAAAACAACGATGATTCTCAGAGTGACAAGTATCGTGATGGCGATACTGGGTATTGCGCTGCTCTATATGGGCGTACAGCTGATGGCTGCCGGTGGTTCACCAGCGTATACGGTCATTGCCGTTGGCGTGCTAGTGACGGCTGTTCTGATATTCCTGAAAAAGAAATCGGCGCTGACCCTGTATGCGCTGATGATGTGGGGGATTCTGATCTGGATCATCTACGAAGTTGGCTTCGATAAGTGGCAGTGGATTCCCCGTGGCGATCTGTTTGCGCTGATGGGGTTGTGGCTGGCACTGCCTTGGGTAGTCCGTCCGCTTTATCAGGCGCAGACAGCTGCCGATAGCCGCGGTTTTCATCCCTTCCTGGGCGGCACGGTAGGTATAATGATGGTGATCGTGATCGCGGTCATGTTTTATGACCCCTACCCGATACAAGGCCAGCTCAGCAATCCAGTGACGTCACGCAGCACCGATGTAGCAGGGAAGGACTGGGTGGCTTATGGCGGTACCAATAATGGCCAACGCTTTTCCAGCCTGGACCAGATCAAGCCAGACAATATCAAAACGTTATCGGTTGCCTGGGAGTACCACACCGGCGACCTGCGCGATGCTGAAAAAGATGCCAGCGAGTACACCTTCGAAGCGACGCCGCTGAAGGTCAATAACCGGGTGTATCTGTGCACCGCTCATAACGAGGTGCATGCCCTGAACCCAGAGACCGGGAAACTGGACTGGAAATACGCGCCAGAGAAAAACCGCTCCTACCTGCAACAGCATCAGACCTGCCGAGGCGTGAGTTATTACTCTGCAGCCTTCGATAGTAGTTCCTCCGCTGCGGTGCAATGCGAAAAACGCATCATCACGGCAACGGCGGATGCCAAGCTCGTGGCGCTGGACGCGGATACTGGCAAAGTCTGCAATGACTTTGGCGTCAACGGTGTGGTCGATCTGAGTGCCAACATGGGCGAGATTCGCCCACATGCCTTGATGCAAACAGCGGCACCGCTGGTGGCGGGCAAACTGATTGTTGTCGGTGGCTCGGTCATGGACAACGGTTACAACGATGGCAACCCGTCCGGCGTAATCAGGGCCTACAACGTGATCACCGGCCAGTTGGTGTGGAACTTCGATCCGGCCAATCCGGACAACACCCAGCCAATCGCGGCGGATAAGACCTATCCCTATGACACGCCTGTGGCTTGGGGCACCCTGAGTGCCGACATGAAAAATGGGCTGGTCTACGTACCTTTCGGTAATGCCTCGCCCGATGAACTCGGCATCAAGCGTGATCCGAATAGCAACACTGAAAAATTCCGCGATACGTTGGTGGCGCTCGATCTGAACACGGGTGCGTTCAAGTGGAAATTCCAGACTTCGCACAATGACCTGTGGGACCGCGATAACCCTTCGCAGCCTACGTTGGTCGACCTGGGAAAAGAGGGCAACAAACAACCGGCGCTGCTGTTGCCAACCAAGGTCGGTAATATCTTTGTGCTCAATCGCCTGACGGGGGAGCCGATAGTCCCTGTCGATCAGGTCAAGGTTTCAACCCAAGGCGGTGTTCCGGGTGAGCACTTTGCAGCAACGCAACCGGTTTCCAAACTCAACTTCATTCCTGAAGCGCTGACGGAAAAATCCATGTGGGGCATGACGCCCTTTGATCAGATGTCTTGCCGCATCAGCTACAACCAGCTGCATTACGATGGCAATCCCTGGACGCCAAGCACCGAGCAGGGCTCACTTATTTTTCCTGGCAACATCGGCGCCTTTAACTGGGGCTCGGTAGCGGTCGATCCTGATCGGCAGATTCTGATCGCAGCGCCTGTGCGTCTTGCCTATAAATACAACCTGATCAAGCGTACCGCGCAAACAGAAGACAAGCGCCTGTTCACCCAGGACGGAACGCCTTACTGGAACGAAAACTTCAACGGTGACTATGCCATTCATATTCAGCAGTTCGCCTCGGGTCTTGGCGTTCCCTGTATCGCACCGCCTTGGGGTCGTATGGTCGGGGTTGACCTGAATACGGGCAAAACCGAATGGATGCGCCGTACTGGCACCAGCAAAAACCTGAAAACCAGTTTCCTGCCAGGGCGTTTCCCGGTTGGCTTCCCGATGGGTATGGTTGCCCATGGTGGGCCGTTGGTGACTGCCAGTGGTGTGGTTTTCCATGGCGCAACCGCTGATAATTTTATTCGTGCCTACGACATCAATACTGGCGAACTCCTATGGCAGACCGAATTGCCCGCGGGTGGGCAGGCCACGCCATCGACCTATATGGGCAGCGATGGCAAGCAGTATGTGATCATCTCTGCCGGTGGCCATGGCTCCCTTGGGACAACCTTGGGTGATAGCGTGATTGCGTTCCGCCTGGATTAAGCGATCAGTCAAATAAAGAAAGGCCGTGCGCTAACGTGTCACGGCCTTTTTTTGACCTGCCGCACATGGCTTACCAGGATGAAATCTCATTGCCGGAGGGTAAGCGAACCTTTGCGCAGGTATGATGAGAAAAACGAGAGGAGAGCCGATGGACCGATACGCGTCGCGCGAATGGCTCCCCCATGAAAAGCCTTCCTTGCCGGGCTCGCCATCGACCCCTTTGCACTCAAATCCCAAGCGTTTTGCCTATGGGGCAGTCGGCTTGCTGGTAGCCATTACCGGTGGGCTGGGCAACGCGCTGGTCACGGCTAACCTGCAATTTCTTCAGGGCGCGTTGGGGGCTACCACTGCGGAAATGGCCTGGTTGCCGGCCGCCTATGTCATGACCAACGTCTCGATGAACCTGTTGCTGGTCAAATTCCGCCAGGAATTCGGACTGCGTGCGTTCACCGAAGTGTTCCTGTTGCTCTACGTGCTGGTGACCTTTGCCCATTTGTTTGTCAACGACTTGAATTCGGCTATCGCCGTACGGGCGGCCCACGGGATGGTTGGCGCGGCTTTGAGCTCCCTGGGGCTGTACTACATGATCCAGGCCTTCCCGGCGAAGTGGCGGATGAAAGCTTTGGTGCTCGGGTTGGGCGCCTCTCAGTTGGCGCTGCCATTGGCACGTATTTTTTCTGAAGATCTGCTGCAGATCGCCGAATGGCGTGGCCTGTATCTGTTCGAACTGGGGCTGGCAATGACGGCGCTGGGGTGTGTGCTGATGCTCAAACTGCCACCGGGGGATCGTTTCAAGACTTTCGAGCCGCTGGATTTTCTGACCTTCGCTATCATGTCCGGCGGGGTGGCGCTGCTGTGTGCGGTGCTGTCGCTTGGGCGAATTGACTGGTGGCTAGAGGCACCCTGGATCGGCATCGCCCTGGCGGCGTCGATTGCGCTGATCGTTGCCGGGCTGGCCATCGAGCATAACCGCAGCAATCCTTTGCTGATGACGCGCTGGTTAGGCAGTGGCGTGGCCATTCGCTTGACCTTGGCGGTGATCTTGATTCGTATGGTCACTTCCGAGCAGTCCACCGGAGTGGTGGGGTTTTTGCAGGCATTGAACATGAGCAACGAGCAGATGCGCAGCCTGTATTACGTCATGCTGGTGGGGGCTGTATCGGGGCTGGCCGCCAGCGCCCTGACGATCAATCCGCAGCACCTGTTCATGCCACTGATTGTTTCACTGGTATTGATGGCCACCGGCTCATTCATGGACTGCTCGTCGAGCAACCTGACCCGCCCGGAGCAAATGTATTTGAGTCAGTTTCTACTGGCGTTTGGCGGGACATTTTTTCTCGGACCGACCATGGTGCTTGGCACCCGTAATGTAATGACGAACCCACGTAATCTGGTGAGCTTTTCGGTGTTGTTCGGGATCTGCAATAACCTTGGGGGCCTGATTGGTTCAGCGTTACTTGGCACCTTTCAGATCATGCGGGAAAAGTTTCATTCCAGCGTCATCGTCGAGCAGCTGACGACGCTCAACCCACTGGTGCTCAGCCGGGTGCAGAGCGGCGCTGCGGCTTACACCGGGATCATTGTCGACCCGTCGCTGCGCACCAACGTCGGGACCCGGGTGCTATCTGCAGCGGCAACTCGAGAAGCCAATATACTGGCCTACAACGATGTCTTCATTCTGATCGGCAGCATCGCGATACTGACGATGATCTGGATTTTCATCCGCAGTCTGTGGCTGTGGAACGCTAACCGGGCCGCTAATGGGGCTCGCACTTCCGACTCTCGCAGTGGCGCCTCCACGCAATGACCGAACCGACTACTACGACGACCAATGCCATCGCCTCCACTCCCGAGGGAGACGAGCCATCCATTAACCTGGCCACCGAGCCGCGGGCGCTGCGGGTACGCATTCTGTCCTCCATAATCTTCGCCTCGGTTGCCATCATCGGCGTACTTGTGGTGCTCTATGCCTGGCAGTTGCCGCCCTTCAGCAGCGCCATTGTAAGTACCGAGAATGCGGTGGTGCGTGGCCAGGTCACCATTATCGGGCCGCAACTCAGTGGTTATGTATTTGAAGTGCCGGTGCAGGACTTTCAGTTCGTTAAGGCCGGGGACTTGCTGGTGCGCCTCGATGACCGGATTTACAAGCAACGGTTGAACCAGTCGCTGGCGCAACTCGAACAGCAAAAGGCCGCGTTGGCCAATAATCTGCAGCAGCGCAAGAGTGCCGAGGCCACCATCATCCAGAAGCATGCGGCTATCGCCAACAGCGATGCGCAGGCGCGCAAGAGTCAGGCTGACCTAGGCCGTAATGAAGAACTGATCCGTGACGGCTCGGTGTCGCGTCGCGAACTGGACGTGACCCGCGCCGCTAATGCCCAGGCGGTTGCGGCGCTGGCCGAGACCAATTCGGCACTGGAAATTTCCAGGCAAGACTTGCAGACCGTGATCGTCAACCGGGCCTCACTGGAAGCGTCGGTCCTCAATGCCGAAGCCGCAGTGGAATTGGCGCGTATCGACCTGGACAATACCCGCGTGACGGCACCGCGCGACGGTCAGTTGGGGCAGATCGGCGTACGACTGGGCGCATACGTCAATTCGGGGGCGCAGTTGATGGCACTGGTGCCTGATACGCTCTGGGTGATTGCGAACATGAAGGAAACCCAAATGGATAAAGTCCGTATCGGTCAGCCGGTATCTTTTACCGTCGATGCCCTGAACCACCTCCAATTGCGTGGTCATGTGCAGCGTATCTCGCCGGCCACCGGTTCCGAATTTGCACTGCTGCAGTCGGACAATGCCACCGGCAACTTCGTCAAGATCGCTCAGCGTGTCCCGGTGCGCATCACCGTCGACCCGGACCAGGCCGAGGTCAAGCGCTTGCGGCCGGGGATGTCGGTGGTTGTAAGTATCGATACCCGAAATAGGGAGGAGGGTGATCGAGAGGAGGCTGCTGCATCGCATCCCTGACACGGCGCTCGAACAAGGCGTCGAGTCTGCACGTAGCTCCGTATGTTTAATGAGGTTTTGTCTGAGGCGACATTGAGTTTGGGCTCGTTCAAGACATCGTCTTCCATCTTCAGCCCATTCACGTTCTCTTGCTTCCTCTTCTTCTCGGAGGCGGATAGCTCTGTATGCGGTTCACCTATGAGGGCGACTCGGCCGGAGGATGCTCGTAGGTAGATGACAAGACAGCACTGAGTCGATCACCCGACAGATTATAGGCGGTTCTTCTCTTCGGCATAGTCGTGATGCAGGTAGTGGCGCCTAACTCGAGAGCCGGCCATAACAGATTTTGGTAGCGATCAATGACGCTCAGGCTGCCCCCCAAGGCCTGCGTCATTGTTGCGCCGGTGCGGCGCAGGTCAGGCGGCGTGTCCACCGTCGGCAAGGACCAACGTATCGTCGTCACACCGTCTGGAGAGGGCCTTGCGATTTTTGAAACGGGCCTGGCGATCGCTTACCTGTTTGCTCACCACTTTCACGGCAACATGCCGATCATCCTGTTTGTTGCGGAAAACACGTCAAACTAACCCAATAACAGAGCAGCAAAGGTCAACGAAGGGCCGAAAAACCACTCAATGTGGTGAGTAGGTTCTCCGGTGGTGGTCGTGCCTGAGTTCAGGCGATCTGAAAATCCGACTTTTTCAACAGAATCGGCCAAAAGCGGTCAATGGCCAAGGGGGTATCGATGTACCGAGAATTCGTTGGAGGTTATTGAGTTATGTGCGGGCTCGCTCTTCATACCAATGTGTAAACGCTTCAGCGGTTATCGGTCGGCACACATGAAAGCCCTGGGCTATGTCGCAACTGAATGCGCCTAAAGCACTGAAAACGTCCGCTGTTTCTACGCCTTCGGCAATGACCTTCATGCCAAGGTTGTGACCCAGATCGATGATGCTACGCACAATCAGTTCGTCAGCCTGATCGTCCTGCATGGCGAGCACGAAAGACTTATCGATCTTGAGTTCGCTGATGGGTAAGTTCTTCAACTGCGCAAGGCTAGTAAAACCGGCCCCGAAATCATCGATGGCAATACGGATGCCCATCGAATGCAGCTGCATAAGGATTGTTCGAGCCAAATATGAATCAAGCATGATCGCCGACTCGGTCACTTCGATGACGAGCAGACTCGGGGCAAGCCTGTAACGTTCAAGCAGGTCAACGATCTTAGTCACCAACTTTTCGTCCAACAAGTTGCGCGAAGAAACGTTTACCGCCACCTGAATCCGAATCCCGGCGTCTGCCCAAGTCCGCACCTGAGACAACGCCAGGTTGAGTACGTACTGCGTCAGAGCGCCAATGATCCCGGTGAGCTCAGCGAAGGGGATGAACTCATCTGGGCTAATGAGTCCGCGCACCGGGTGCCGCCAGCGCACGAGTGCTTCGACCCCCATGACTTTTCCTGTGCTCAGGCTGACCTGGGGTTGGTAATCCAGGAACAGCTCGCCACGATCCAGGCCTCGACGCAAGTCACCGAGCAGGGCGAGACGCTCCGGGGAGCGCTGATCCGCGCCAGGATCGTAAGTAAGTATGCCATTACCCTGTTTCTTGGCCTCATACATGGCAATGTCGGCGCGCTGCATGAGTGTCGAAGCATCATCGCCATGAAGGCCGGAGATGACCACACCAACGCTCGCTTCAACGTCGAGATCGACACCTTCGATTTCAAACGCAGCGGTGATTGCAGCGTGTAGCCGTAGCGCCGCTTTTAATGCGCCTTCCAGACCGTCTACGGAGGGTAGCAGGATGGCAAACTCATCCCCTCCCAACCGGGCGATCGTATCAACTTCCCGTGCAACGCTTACCAGCCGCCGGCCTATCTGGTTGAGCAGAAGGTCCCCGTAGTGGTGCCCCAGGGTGTCGTTGATTTCTTTGAACCGGTCAAGATCAATCAGCAACAACCCTGTGATTGAGTTCTGGCGTCGTCCCAGGCGCAATGCCTGTTCTAAACGGTCTACCAACAGAGTTCGATTGGCCAGCCCAGTAAGTTTGTCGTGCAGCGAAGCATGCAATGCATCTTCGCGCTGACTGTCGAGTTCGACACGCGTGCGCTGCAGCACCTTGGCAAACAGACCAACAAGAATCAGCCCAACGACAAAAACGATGGGGGTAGTATTAGCGTTGAACGACTCGCGCGTGCGAAGCTTCACCAGTGACGAAATCGATTCCTGGTCATGCTCAGCCGATGCTTGCAGAACTGCCTTTTCAATTTTGTCGAAAGTCGGGTCGGCCACGTCATTGTCGATCCGACGCACTTCCGCCCGATCTCCACGATCAACTGCATCGAACAACCGTTTGATGCTCTCCAGATAGGAAGGTAGCTCTGAACGCACGTCTACGACGAGGAGGCGATCTTTTCGCGATCCGGAATGGTAAACCTGCTCTAGCGAATTCGTCAGTTCCTTCATTGCAGCATCGAAGAGACGGCGAACCTCCGAGCTTGGCTCCAACTGGTATTGACGCTCCTGAGACTCTGCAGCGGCAACTGCCGTCGCTGCTTCAGAGTAGTAATCTGACAGGACACTCGATGAAATGGCCTCTCGACCCAAGTGATCCGTTGTTATAGACGACCACACCGCGAATCCACTGATTGAAAGCAACACGATGGCGAGCCCGTAATTCGCCCACCCGGATAATACTGTTTTGCTCCAGTGTAATACCTCTGGTGCCACACTCTCCTGCCCAAAGGCAACAGCGGTCTGAGGACTGATTCGCTGTGAACTGTTCATACGACAGCAGTCGCTTCAATCGAGACGGAATTCGGTCGATGCTTCAATTTCCCGACCTGTCGAATATGACCGCCCCCTGAACCTGTTCCATGCTGAATATCCGACATAGAGCTCTCCTAGCAATTATGGGTGTGGCTTTCCTGCCACATCCTAGGAGAGTAGTCGAGGTTAGAAAAATAGAAGTTTATATGGTCTAAGTGTCTGCTTTGGGTCGGAATCGGTCCTTTGACAGGTTCGTCTTCACCGCTTAGTACCCTCCTAACTCTCCAGCCAGCGCCCATAGAGTTTGGGAAATTGTTCACGCACCCAATCAACAAAGACCTCAACCTGCGGGGCCAGATGCGAGCGACTGGGGTACAGCACTGACACCGGCCTTGGGTGTGGGCGATAGGGGCGCAGCACCTCAACCAAAGTTCCGTCCGTCAGAAAACGGTCCAGCGTAATACCTAGTGCCTGAAGAATGCGAAAGCTTGCGACGCCACACTCGACATAGGCGTTGGGCTCGTTGACGGTAATGTCTTGGCGACTGACGTGACATTGCTCGCTACCGCCATCCATAAATCGCCAGGCCTGCGGGCGTTGATTGTGCCCTGACAGAAAGGTCACGCCACGGTGTGCGTTCAAATCTATATCAAGACTAGAACCTCCGAAGGCAGACACCAGTTGTGAATGCCTCCGTTCAGCTTTAGCAGGTCAATCGGGTAAGCGCGTATCTATTTATTCCCCATCAACCTTTGAATCGCCACCCTGTTTGCCGAGAAGCCAGCACACGATGCCAAGCACAAGTGTAGCGAAACCCAGCGCGGCAATAGTAATGGCTGGTGTAGTCATCGAATCCAGAATCACGAATTTGCGACTGAGCGCCAACAGAGCGATCAGCAGAACAGTTCTCACCTGGACGATGCTGTCACGTCGTAGCGCTGGGCGAACTATCGAATGCTTGAATTCCAGCGCAATCAGGACGGTAAAGATCGAGCCAAAAATCGACTGGAACACTTCATGGTCGAGCGGATCGATTGTTCCCGATATCAACATGGGAAGCAGGCGCCGACAGAGCTGGAGCATCGCCATGAGGATCACACTGGCGATGATAAGGCTCAGGGCGAAAACGATTATCTGCTCGAACCTCTCATAAGCATTCATCAGCGCCCATTGCACCCGGAAACGTTTAAAAGAGGAGTCTGGTTCTGATAGCCCGCGCTTCGTCATGGACGAATCCTCCAGTTCATGGCCATGGAGCCCGCGCCATGGCCCTACGACGGGCGAGATAGTGACGGTTCTAGCCATTTCAAGAGCAACCAGTATCATCTATCCCGGAACCAGTTGCATCCAGAAGGTGAGCTAGGCCGGGAGGCAATTTCGTCAAGGTGGTCGAGCCGATCGGACGGGTCTTCGCAAACTCAATGTTGAGGCTGTCACACCCATTATCCATACACTTGGTCAGGCTGGATTTCCACTCTATCGAGATAGCAAAGACACTTGGTATCAGCCTGAAAATATAGAAGTAGGCCAGCGCGAATTCATCGTCCAGGATCCCGAAGGTTATCTCGTAAAGTTGGTAGAGCGGTTGGGCGAGAGACCTGCTTGCCAGATCTGAATTTACGCCAAGCCGACCGTCCGCTTGGGTCGGATAGCGCCCCTCACTCACTGTGACTGATCCACCCTTGTCCTCCCTGAACGTGGAGGACCAGCCATGAACACTATTGCCACACACAGCCATCAGCCTTGGAACAAGGGAAAGATTGTCGGCCAGAAAGCACCGCTTCGAGTCAGAGATATCTGGGCCATTCGGGTCAGACTCCAGCTCGCGGAGAAGACACGGGATTTGGCACTCTTCAACTTGGCTATCGACAGCAAACTGCGCGCCTGTGACTTAACCAAGCTGCGAGTACGAGATATAGCCCATGGAGCACATGTATCATCACGAGCCATCGTGATGCAGCAGAAAACCCAGGACCCTGTGCAATTTGAAATCACTGAGCAAACCCGAACGGTTCTGGAGGCTTGGATGCATCAGGCCCACCTTCGAAGTGAGGACTTCTTGTTTCCGACCCGGCTGCACGACTCAGACCACCTCTCGACCAGACAATACGCTCGAATAGTCAAAGCGTGGGTGACCGCCATTGGCCTTGACCCAACCATGTACGGTACTCACACACTACGGAGAACCAAGGCATCGCTGATCTATCGCAGGACGAAGAACCTGAGAGCTGTCCAACTCCTGCTTGGTCATACGAAGCTTGAAAGCACCGTCAGATACCTGGGAATCGAGGTCGATGATGCCCTGGAAATGGCGGAACAGACTGAAGTCTGATCATCCATAGTGACGGTCGATGCTAGACCGTCGCTATTCGGCCAGAAACGGCCAGTGGGGCAGAGCATCTATTACGCTATATTTTTATGCCCTTCATTCGGTCGGGACTCGCTTTTTGTTCAAGCCATGAGAGGAGATGTGATTTGCCTCAACGCCTGCAACAGCCAATGCGTCGGACTGCGTTTTTTGCAGACACAACTGCGCTGATCCTGTTTTTCACGACCACCGGCATCATCAATGAACGTTTCATTGCTGGCATGACGTGGGATCAGGTCCTTCATGCTCGCCTTCTGGGAGCGAGCCTGATGATTCCAGTCGCGAGACCTTACGGCTTATGGCGGGATTGGTTGATAAAGCGAGCCAGTCAGAGCCGGGTTTCCTTGTTGCTATGGGACAGTATTGCCCTCGTCAGTTTCCAAGTTCCCATCTATGCGGCGATCATTGCTTTCAGTGGTGCATCGGGAGGCGGCCTAGTGCGCGGCACTTTCGGCGCGGCCCTGATGATGCTCATTCTGGGACGACCTTATGGCGCGTTTCTTAACGGGGTACGGAAGTTGTTTGGCTTACCTCCAGGTGGCGATAAGCCAATGTCGCTGAACAGCTGAGTGACCGCTATCGGATGATTTCCGCCAAGGGTGGGTGCAAAAATTGAAAAGTTTGGGTGTTGCGGAATTGCACGATCGGTAGAGAGCTGCCCGTTGCTGACGGTGGCGACAGGCAGAAATCGGCCACTGACAGACTGAGCATGGCGAATCGCACCACGGATCATCAGCGCATGAAGCTGGTCTAGCGCACCGCCCGGATCCGGATAAGCCTCTACATCAACGCAGCCAATGCAACGTCAAGTGGCGCCAGGCTCGTGATCAATACACCAACCCTTTGCGGATCGTGTCGGGTGGTATTGGTCCCGATGGCTTAGTGCCTGGGGCTTGCGTCCATCTCTGAGGCCCGCGCCAGTGCTTGCGTGTCGACATATTCTCGAATGTTCGTCAGCTTGCCATTGCGAACAGTGATGGCGAAGACAAAATAGTCCTCAAACGTCCTGTTCGTGGCTTTGACTTTCCCCGTAGCAAAGCCAACTACCAGAACCCGGTCTCCCTGCGCTACGAACTCGGGGGGCTGCGGGGAGGAAACTTCCATCTCTGCGGAAGCCTTCTGAAGCAGGTCTGCCAATCCCGCGTGCCCGCGGTGCGTGCCGGCCAGCGGCCAACCCTCTCCCGGAATTATCCACTCGATATCTTCGGCAGACAACGCCAGCACACCTTGCCTATCGCCGCCGCCCATTACTGCAAAAAAGTCCTTCACAATCTGGATATTCTCTTGAATGCTCATAAAGACTTCCCCATTGCTCTTACAGAGGATCGCGTAGTGTCCGTCATTCAGCCGGGGACGAGGCCGAGTTGTTGCTGCATCGCAGAAGCCTCGTTGTAGCAATGGAAAGATTTGACCTTCCCGCCTTCGAGTTGGAAAACATCGCATGACGGGACATCTATCGTCTTGCCCGTGGGAGCTAGCGTCCCTGAAGCAAGAGGCAGATCACCCTTGTGCGTTCCCCGAATCGCGAGTTCGACAACGACGACGTCTCCCGCGACATGGATGTTAAATATCTCACGGTGGACATCGGGGAACGCACTGACCATACCCGCGATAGACTCACCAATGGCCTTCCCGCGAAACTTCATGCCGGATGCCATATCCCACATGTATCCTTCCTCAGAGAACATGGAGACAAACTTCTCGATATCCGTTCCTTGGCCTTCCGCGGCGGTGCAGAGTTCTCTGATTATTCTTTCATTATTAAGCATCATCGATCCTCTTCTTCATTATTGGGCACTTATCCAATCGTATAAGTTGTGGACCTGCGGGCGAGGACGATGGTTCAGCCGATATCGACGTTCAAGGTGACGTCCCAGGTGTCGGCGCCGTTTTTGGCAAGGCCGATGAGCATCAGGCCGGCCGCCTCGAGCGTCTGGGCCATGTGCAGGCCGTCGACATCCAACGGACGCAGCCGAGACTCTCGAGTCCACCCTTAGCAAGGACGTGGCCGAAGAGGGTGTTGAACGCCTTGCTGCCGGCGTCGTCCTCGCTTCAATCAAACTGTGGCTACCCTTTGTCCACGAGGCAGGACCGCATCAAAATTTGCGATCGCGATTCATCAGTCGAACTTGACCGAGTCCTTGAAGATCAGTTGTCCCCAGATATTTTCGCGCGCCTGCACAAGCAGTCCACCGTCCGAAAGCCCGCCAAGTTTGATCGGCGAGAAACCGTGATTTTGCGCAAGCGCACCAATCTCCGCTTCGGCGCTGTCATCGTCGCTCGCTAGAAACACGACTCTCCTGCCACCCTGCACGGCCGGATCCTGGCCAAGGACGGCAGCGCCCAAATGATTGAAGCCCTTGACCAGTCGTCCACCAGTGAAGGCCTGCGCGACGACCCTGGAAGAAGGCTCTCCTCCCAGTTCCTCAGGGGACACGCCGTAGGCATTGGTCACATCGATGATGGTCTTTCCCTTCCAGGTCGGCAGCACCTTCGCGACATCCGGGTGCGACTCGAAACGGACAGCCAGAAAGACGATGTCCGCCGGCCGGGCGTCACGAGTCAGATTTGCGCCAGGCCGCCGTCGACGGCGACCTCACTTGCGGTCATGAAGCTGCTGTCCTGCGATGCGAGAAACGCGGCCGCCGCACCGATCTCCGCCGGATCGGCCATGCGCTGGAGCGGATTCATCGAGGCGAAGACCTTCATGCCTTCCTCGCCTAGCGCTTCCTTCGCAAGTTCGGTCGCTGTCGGCCCGGGCGACAGCACGTTTACCCGGATGCCGGTACCCTTCAGGTCCTCCGCCCTGGTCCGCGCGAGGTTGCGCACATTCGTGAAGGGGCAACGGTCGCCATCGCCGACATCAATCTGGAGCGCGCTCAAGCCACGGCTGCCGAGCTCGGGCCTAACGCTTACGCCGTCAAGATGGACGTCACCAACCAAGCGTCCATCAATGGTGCAATCGCCGCCGTCATTTCGCAGACAGGTAAGTTGGATATCTTGATTAACAACGCCGCGTTGTTCGATCTGGCTCCCATTGTCGACATCACCCGCGACAGCATTGAGCGTTTGTTTTCGATCAACGTCGCAGGAACACTTTTCACCCTGCAGGCAGTAGCGCGTCAGATGATCAGTCAGGGACATGGCGGCAAGATCATCAACATGGCCAGCCAGCCAGCCAGCCAGCCAGCCAGCCAGGCGGGACGGAGGGGGGAGGCACTTGTTGGTGTGTATTGCGCAACCAAAGCGGCGGTTATCAGTCTGACGCAATCAGCAGGTCTAGATTTGATCAAGCATGGGATCAATGTGAATGCCATCGCGCCAGGCGTCGTAGATGGCGAGCACTAGGATGGTGTCAATGCCATGTTCGCCAAACTTGAGAACCGACCACTGGGCGAAAAGAAAAAGCTCGTGGGTCAGGAAGTGCCTTTTGGACGGATGGGCACAGCTGACGACCTGACGGGAATGGCCATTTTCCTCGCTTCATCTGAGAGCGAGTACGTTGTGGCTCAGACCTACAATGTCGATGGTGGTAACTGGATGAGCTGACGAGTTTTGGAGCATTGGGCCGACGGTATGCATGGAAGCGGAGCGCAACACTGACGCTCTAGGGGGCTTTGCATACATGGGGAGTAGCGGCCTCGCCAATTGAAATTCTACAAAATTTCCACTGGCGAAATCGTCTAAACCAACGACGCTAACTAAAAGACTTTGAAAGGGCAGCGCTGAACCCGGCTCAACCACGGTTTTGTCTTGGCCGGGCAAGTGATCTTGATTGAGCACAAAAAAGGGGCCCATTTCGGGTAATGCCAGTCAGTTAATCTGCACCTGCCGTTCCAGAAGCGATCTACGCACCGATGAAAGACGAGGATTTTAATGACAACGACAGTCAGCGATTTTCTGGTTGAGCGACTCAGCTAATGGGGGGGCCTCCATTATTTTTTTTGGGAGGCAAGTAAGGAAGAAATTTATCGCTAACGTGACTGGCCGACAGGTTGCTCCCACTGGCCACCATCCGCTACCCGGACGTTAGCCAAATCATAGGGGGCACGCCTTCCATGCAGCCGATATTGAAACCAAACTTGTTCGGATTGGTACTGCGTCGGTGATGGGTGTAGAAACCACAGATGCCGTAAAAGAAATCCCTTGCGCAGAACGAGCAATCACATCGATGTAGATCAGGTAGGCCTGCTGGTAGTCTATGATTTATATGAACATTGAGCGGATCAGATTTGACACGTCCTCTAGGTCAGGAAGGAAGAATGCGCTCGGTTCACCCACCGCTGACTTTCCAGTGTTTGACATCATCCGCGAACATCATTTGCTTCATCTCATGCGCAATCCCATATGCCAGAGACTCGTGTGCAGCGATGACTTTTTCTTCTGCTGAAAGGCAATGAAAAATATCGAGCTTGGTCTCTGCGTCAGCAGTTTCGAGTGTGAAAATTTGCACGTAACGCGCGAGGTCGTTATCGAGGCTCGACAGGTATTCACGCAGACGCTGATGGTCGACGGATTTTTGGCTGAAATACCAATTCATCGGGTGAATCAGGAAGCGCGAGTGGGGCGAGGTGATACGGCGGCTGGCCGCCAAAAACATAATGATGCCCATCGATTCGATGTTACCCGCGTTGATCGCGCATAGCGGTACCGGCAATGACTTCAGGAACGTGTAGAGGGTGAAGCCAAAGTTAGTGCTACCCCCGCTTGTAGAAAGGTTGAGGAGCAAGGAGGTGGCGCCTTGATCGATGGCTTCGAGGCAACAGTCCCGGAAGCGCTCAGTCGTTCCCTGATCGATCTGGCAATGAAAATGCACGATGTGTTCAGTCATCGATTGACCTCCTGAGTGTGATGGGTGGAGGGCTTCTACGAGTTATTGAGTCTAGTAAAAATCGAACATTTTGATCTGAAATCCGACGTAAGTTGCTCCTCTGTGCCACACACGCCGTCCATCGAATGCGCGCATTTTAATGGAACCAAATACCCAACTCCACTCGTCGCGAGTCAGTATTTCAGTTCAAACTTTCTGTTTTGTGCGTCCTCCGAATTAGACGAGCCCATGCTCGTGCTAACGATGTAGAGGTGAACAAAAATGGCCAATACAGGAAACAAAAATCCAGGCAGTTTTTCCAATGACCGGGACAAGGCTTCTGAAGCCGGTAAGAAAGGTGGAGAAGCCTCTGGCGGAAATTTTGCCAACGATCCACAACGCGCGTCTGAAGCAGGCCAAAAAGGTGGTCAAGCTTCCGGCGGACAACAATCCCGTGATAGTGATCGCATGTCCGGAGGCGGGCAGGGTACGAATCGCGGAGGCGAATTTGCCGACGATAAAGAAAACATGTCCAAGCCAGGCCAAAAAGGCGGCCAGGCTTCAGGCGGACAACGGGCCAACAAGGCTGATCAATCGTCCAGCGGTGGAAAAGGAAGCGGACGCGACAGCAATCTTTCCGATGATCGCGATAAATCCTCTGAAATGGGGGGCAAGGACGGTGGGATGAGCGGAGGTGGAGGACGCAAACCCTGATGCCGTCTGACCCCATCAAGCCCCGAATCTTTCGGGGCTTGATTTCGATATTGTCGGCCAATACTGAGATCCGAGCCTTGGCTCACAACTCAGCAACGAATATATTTTTGGGGGGGGAGCAATATCGTAGAGGCGAGTGCCGACCGCCAGGATTTTAAGAATCGCTCTACCGCTTTCGAAGGGATTGCCCTCAAGACCATCGAAATTCTCACGCGTGAGGCGGCACAAGTGATCCTATGAACAAGCATCCGCCTTGTTCACGAAACGACCTCTTAAGATGTCGAGGTTTTCCAAATGCACCTGATCGAGATTTTTTTGCCGCTCAACACGAACGATGGCACGCCTCAGCCCGTCGAGCTTTTTCGCCGCGTACGGGAGCAGTTGGCCGATCAGTTCGGAGGAGTGACGGCGTTCACTCGCAATCCGGCGAAAGGAATATCGCTGCTGGAAGACAACGAAAAATCAGAGGACGACATCATCGTTTATGAGGTAATGGTTGAAGCTGTTGATCGGCTTTGGTGGCAAAGCTATAAGCGCGATCTTGAAGAGCGTTTTCAACAGGAGGACATTCTGATCCGTGCCACCGCCGTGAGTCTCATTCGCTGACCAAAATCGTGAGGGTCACGTAATGAGGTGAAGATGTCGACTTCCTTTAAACGATTTGAAGTGAAGCAAATCTCAAACATGTACGAGCTGGATTGCTCGTGTGAGTACCCTTATTACCCAGCATGCTATGAGGGCTTTTTTTTCACACACAAATAAAGGCCCAGCATTGAGCTGAGCCTCGAATTTCAGTCAAGCAGCAAGGCTAGGGTCAGAAAGCGCCTTTTTGTAGCCTGCTTTCATTTCTTCCATCTGCAGCCCTAGTTCGTCCAGCTTGGCTTTTCCAAGAAGCTTCTTCGCTTGAGGAAACGTCTCTGTTTCTTCCTCCTCGATATGGTGCTCCAAAAGCTCTTTGACGACCTTCACTCGGCCAGAGAACTCAGGCGTGCCAGGATCTGTTGCTTTCAAATCCGGCAGCACGAGGGTGTCCACAGTACGGTGCTCCTCCTTCGCTTCGTAATACATCACGTCCTGTTCCTTGCTCCCAGCTTCCTTGAATGCTGGGTAGAGGATTTCCTCCTCCAATTTGGTATGGATGGTGATCTCCATCTCCAATTTTGCCAGTAACTCAGTGCGCTTTTTGATGCCGCGCTCAGTCGATTCGGTAAGCTGAGACAGAATGGCTTTTACGCGATCGTGGTCTGCTTTCAAGAGGTCAATGGCGTTCATGTCGGCTTCCTTCGGTAATCACGGTTAGACGCGCGTCGATCGATGTGCCAACGCTACGCAGTACCATTACCTGCATCGGCTATGCCAACAATCACTAGTAAAAAAGGCTATAAAAACCAACGAGTTGTTTTCCTATGGTGTGTCTTTGGCTCGGGTGTTTTGCATGATTGATTGATACCCGACTTGCAGATTGCGGAAGTATTCAGGGAACCCGAATGCTTTGGTTCCAGCTGTCCTATGAAGGGCCTCTCACTAATAGTTCCAATACCTTAATCAGGAACCTCTACCTAGACTCCGTTCATCAAGGAGAAGTATTTCGAGCCTTAGCTTTTGGCTTTCGGAATCATTGGTGCAGGGGATAGTCAACCGACAAATACTGCATCGGACAGGTGTCATGTCTATATACGCCCACACCGCCTTTATTCCCAATCATCGCTCGCTGCTTCCAATGGCTGATTCCTGTGCGCGCTGGCTAATGATGGGGGCACGGCATGGACGCGATTGATTCGGCGCTGATGGCGGCGCGTGCCCAGTTCGCGATCACCATCAGTTTTCATATCGTGCTGGCGGCATTCACCATCGGGTTGGCCAACTTTCTGATGGTGCTCGAAGCGCTTTGGCTGTGGCATGGGCGAAAGATCTACTTGGACGTCTATCTTTACTGGTTAAAGGTTTTTGCTCTCAACGTGGCGGTGGGCACCGCCTCGGGTCTGATTCTGGAGTACCAATTCGGGCTCAATTGGTCGCGGCTGTCGACCCAGGCGGGAGATATCCTTGGCCCGTTGATGTTCTACGAGGTACTTGCCGCATTTTTTCTTGAGGCTGGCTTCCTTGGCATCATGTTGTTCGGATTGAAGAAGGTTGGCCCGCGTCTGCATTTTTTTGCCACTTGCGCCGTAACAATTGGATCGCTCATCAGCGCCTTCTGGATCTTGTCAGCCAATTCCTGGATGCAGACACCCGTCGGTTACTCCATTGGCACAGATGGCCGCTTCATCGCCGAGGATTGGTGGGCAATCATCTTCAATCCTTCCTTCCCTTATCGGCTTGTGCATATGACGTTGGCCGCGTTGCTCGGCACCGCTGCGCTGCTGGGCGGTGTCAGCGCCTGGCAGCTGTTACGTGCGCCTGAAAACCCGAGAGCACGGCTTGCCTACTCCATGTCGCTGTGGGCGATCGTCGTGCTCATGCCTGTGCAAATCGTGGTGGGAGATCTCCATGGTCAACACAGCCTCAAAGTTCAGCCACAGAAGGTCGCTGCCATAGAAGGCTCCTGGACTCGCCCAGCGGAAGGGGCAGGGGAGCCGTTACGCTTGTTCGCCCTTCCAGACATGACGGAGCGGCAAAACCATTGGGAAGTGGCAATTCCGCGCATAGCTTCGCTGTACTTGCGGCATGACCTAAGTAGCACGATTGCCGCCCTGGACGAATTCCCACCTCAGGACATACCACCTGTGCCAGCGGTGTTCTTTGCTTTTCGCTTCATGGTCGGTCTGGGCCTTTTGATGTTGGGGCAGGGCATGACCAGCTTGGTACTGCGATGGCGACAACGGTTGTACGCAACGCGTTGGATGCTCCGAGTCTGTGTGTTGATGGCTCCAGCTGGTTTTCTCGCGATGCTCAGTGGCTGGGTAGTGACCGAGGTTGGCCGCCAACCCTTCATCGTCTACGGATTGCTGCGCACGGCTGACAGCCTGTCTTCGGTGTCTCGACAGCAGGTGGTAGGGGCGACCTGGACAATCCTGTCGTTTTACCTGGTGATCTTCGGCGTGGGTCTCTGGGTGCTACTGCGATTATTGCGTGAGCCGCCTCACGAGGGCGAGCCCGGGCCGCAACCCACTTTGGCTGACGAGACGGGTGAATCCTGAGGGCATGAATCCATGGTGGACAATGACTGGATAACACTACTTTCTGCCGCAGCCTTGGGGTTTTCGGTGCTGAACTATGTGCTATTGGACGGCACTGATCTTGGCGTTGGCGTACTAATGGGCCTTACCCGTTGTAGCAAGCATCGTCGTGCCATGGCCGTGACTATCTTGCCCATATGGGATGCTAATGAAACATGGCTCGTGCTCGGTGGCGGCGGTCTGTTGGCATTATTTCCGCTGGCCTACGCCATTCTGCTGCCGGCGCTTTATCTGCCTTTTATCCTAATGTTTTTGGCGTTGAGTCTTCGAGCGGTCGCGCTGGAGTTTCGTGACTACGCGCCAAGCCACGGAATCAAACGCGCGGTCGACGGCTTGTTGTTGTGCGGTTCACTGCTCGCCGGCGGATCTCAGGGAATCGTATTGGGTACGCTGGTACAAGGCGTACCTAATGATGCCGGGCAGTACAACGGTAACGGGTGGGAATGGCTGGGTCTGTTTCCGCTGTACTGTGGCGCAGTGCTTGTGGTGGGCTACACGTGGCTGGGCGCCTGCTGGCTTTATTGGCGTACGGAAGAAGAACTCCAGCGGCGGGCAAGGCGGCAGGCGAGGGCGCTGGCAAGCATAATCTTAGTGCTATTGGCCGGGTTGGTTGTCTGGACAGCGACACTGGATACCCGGTATGCACAGCGGCTTTCAGATCGTTTTGTCTGGCTACCGACAGCAACCCTGCTCATTGCACTGCTGATCGGCTTCGTCCTGGGATTTCGCAGTCGCCGACATTATCTTCCCCTGTTCGCTGCATTGGGAATCTTCGTTGTTGCATTCGCAGTGATGAACGCGGTGCTTTTTCCGTTAATTGTCCCGCCGCATCTGAGCTTGCAAGCTGCCGCCTCCAGTCCGACCAGCCAGATTTTCATGCTGGTCGGTTTCGCCGTGCTGATACCAGTGACGCTCATCTACAACACCTACGGCTTCAGAGTCTTCAGTGGAAAGGTTCGTGCCGCCCGTGATTGACCATAGCCTTTCAATGCTGGCCAACCCAATACTGGTGTACGGCGCCCGGCAAACCTTGTACCGGGTCTTGGTCGGGAAACGGCAGCGTGTCGATGCTCGCCAGTTGGGCCTTGGTTGGCGCCACGCGGCAGATATCGGCATGCTGACCCGGCGGATAAGCACCGACGACCAGAAAGTCTTCGCTGGACTCTAAATTGCAGTGGCCGGTGCCGGCTGGTAGCAGCAATACATCGCCTGAGTTGACTTCAAGTACGTGTCCATCTGGGCCGCCCAGCATCAACCGGGCCTGGCCGCTGGCGATGCCAAGCACTTCATGACCTTCGGTATGGTAGTGGTGGTAGCTATAAACCCCGTATCGCCATTGTGGCAGCCAGCCATTGGCGCTGAAGGTTTTCTCGAACAACGCAGCCGGGTCACCACCCTGAACGGCAATCGCGTTGGGGTAAATGAGTACCGGTAGGCGCGGGTTGTTAGGAACCCATTTGTTGCGTTCAAACATCAGGATTTGAACGGTAGCGGTCACAGCTTGCGGTTTGTTCATTCAAGGATCTCCGAAACTTGGCTACGGCGATGGATTTTCATACATCGATCTGTAACTCCAAATCAGCGTTTTCCAATTTGCGGGCATGAGCCACTGTGCCATTCAAGCGCTCTCCTGAAGAAAGGGTAATGGTCAAGGAATGAGCCTTGTGCAGATCGTCTGGCTCTGGCGAAAGCACCTGCACCTGTAAGGCACCAGGCTTGATGGGCGTGATGAGTAGGTCGCAATCAACAGTTTTAGCGATAGGGCCGAGAAGGGTGTCGTTTAAGTAAATCAAACGTACGTGGTCTGTCATGGCTACGTCCTTTAATGCCAGGGATTGGAGGCGTAGTTTCTGTGCTCACCTATGCGCTAGACGGTAGCTATGACAAAAGAGTTCAACGCCAAGGGCTGACCGCTCCCAGACGTGCAAGTGCAGGCCGATGTACCGAGGCGCATCTATAGCTTCTCGATAACCAATCTTGGGTCTGCAGTTGAGCTAAAAGCTGACTAACAAGTCAGGATGGTCAGCTGCACTTGTCTTATTACGAGGATCACTCCATGCGCCACTACACCTTGAAATACTTGTTCAACGGCGAGGCCCGCACCCACATGTTCGAACTCAAGCAGCCTCAGCTGCCCTTGCATGAGGCGGCGATGCACCTGCTTCAGCTGCATTTTGGGGATGGAGAGAACAGCCTACTCATGCCCACTGCGGACGCGACGCCGGAGGAGATATTAGAGCAGGCTGAGCTGGTAGGGCTGACGCAGATTAAGGTCGTTAATAAACCCAGTTGATGCCAGATGCAGCGACCAGCAACGCGCGCCTCGGCAGATTTGAAGGGCTGTTTTTGGCCGACTTTGGTTAGTCGTTACAGGGACAGGAATCGGCCGATAGTGGTCGGTAGCTCCTGTGAAGCCCAAGTCATGCCCCTATGAATCGAGCGGGGATCCGTGAGACAAAACATGTCCCTGATTCCACCGTCGAAGTGACACTCGAGGTTCCATTATGCGCCCTGGCGATTTGCAATTCGATGTAGTGGCCCAATCCCAGACCTTCGTCACGTTGATCCGCTTCTGATCGAGCAAACGCCTCGAATAGCAATGGCATTAACTCCAGAGAACTGGGGCGCCTTGGTTGGCCTCCGATATAACAAGCTCGTCATCATCGGTATAAGCATGCACGCTGATGGGTGTTGCAGCTGCCCCGCGCGTGACCGCGTTACCCAATAGGTTTGATAACAATTGACTGACCCGCAGAGCGTCGCAGTAGACGCTAGTGGGCACGTTAAGTGAGTGAGTCAAAACTGCCTGAGGATGTGATGTTTGTACTTCATCCAAGGGCATGAAGGTGGCTTGAACACGTGGAAGAGTCGGAGATTTCGCACTGTCAGATCACGATTTGGTGGTGGAAGTCATCGAGGAGTGAGGATGAGCAGGTCAACGGCCAGGACATGGCAATAGCTAGTCGTAAATTGCCTTACCCAAGCGTTTGGCGACTATTCTTAATAGACAGGAATCAGTCAACCCAACCACCGAGGAGGAAAAGTCATGATCTCCAGTCTTGAGCTGCGCCACATCATCGAAAGCGGCTTTCTGCCTCTTTCCTGTAATTGCACCGTGAATCCTGACGGTTCACTGATGATCAAGGTATTCGAGCCTTCATCTGATCGCGTCGAACTATTGGTCACTGCTGTTTCTGCTGCGAATCTCACCTCCAGTCGTGCAATCGCGAATCTGATCTCAGAGCTCCGAAGCGATATGACGGTCTGCAAAACAACATTTGCGTGACGAGGCGCTCATCGAGTCGTGAAGTTTTCTCGACCGTTAGGTGCCTGCCTTTGATGTCGGGCTAGACTCCAGCGTCACCCATCATCAAAGTCCTTCAGTCGTGTCCGTCGAAAGAATTTTTCACCTAGAACAAGCCCTGTTAGCAATGATCACCGCCGCTGGCCAACAAGGCATCGGTAGTGATGTGTTATGCGCGCAAGCCGTAGGAGGATTGATGACTGACCGTTACTGGCACTGGGCGAATGCGGAGCACAGACACGGCGCCGCCGAAATCGAAAGTGCTATGACACTTCTGTTCGATAAATAGAGTCGGATATGAACGTCGTCGTTTAGTGCTGCTGACGTATCCTGAAAGATGGAAAATCTTGGTACGCAGCCTCTCAAAACTAGATGGATGAGAAGCAAAAATATAAAGCGGGTAGGCCTGCATCCACGGATACCAGACTGAAATTTTTGGTACCTCATGGTCTTCCGGTGCGGTGGTACCTGTGCAATCGAAAGACCGTTATTGGCTAACGGGTAACTTCACACGGAAAATCGTGCCCTGCTCCAGCGTCGACTCGACCTCTATTGTTCCACCATGTCCCTCTACAATCTGGGATGCTATGAATAATCCCAGCCCCAGACCAGACGACGCTCCTTCTCCCTCGGAGTACCTGGAATAACGTCCTTCTGGATTGAAGAGAGAGGGCAATGCATAGGCAGGAATGGGCTCTCCGTAGTTCTGCACGCAAAAGCAGGCACTGGTGCCATCCCCGTTCAAGGTGATATTAATTGGACGCTGTGAGTTGCCATGCCGTACAGCATTGCCAATGAGATTCGAGAAAACTTGTGCCATGCGCGTTGGGTCGTACTGTCCGGATACCGTTCCCGTATCGACGAAAATAATTTGCGCTTTAGGATGGGCGGTGGTGAGCTCGTCCACGACTGATTTGCAAACAGAAGTCAGGTTAGTCTTTTGCGGTCGTACCGGGATACCAGTTCCCAGATTACACCGCGCCAAGTCGAGCAGGTCGTTCACCATGTGGTTGGCGCTTTGAACACTTGTAGAAATCTGCGCAATTATCTTTTTTCCACGAGTGCCCAGTTCTTCTGTCTGTCTCAGCAAGTCGGCGCCCAGCGTCACGGCGCCCAATGGTGTGCGAAGGTCGTGGCCTAACACCCCCAAGACTGTTTTTCGGGTTGTCTCTACCGCTTGACCATAGGTCTCAATCGATTCGATAAGCGCTTGATCTATCGCCTCGTTGAATCGAATCATGTCGACGATTTGATGGTCTTTCCCTTCATATCCTTGGGCAAGCCAAAGTCTGAGTACGCTCGACCTGAGTGCACGATATTCGGAAACCATCTGGTCTAAAGTGAAACCAGCCATGAGGCGCGTCAGTGCGTGGCTTTGGGCAGCCGATTCTTCGTCGGTTACAGGCCCCATGCCTTGAGACTTGTCGATCTGTTGCTGCGGAGTTTGGGAGGTGCGCATATCCTCTGCAACACTCCTCAAAATATACTCGGCATGGTCTCTAAGGCCTCGTGAATCCAAAGCTGGCATCGGGGTATCAACAGACCTGGCGAATTCCTCCCACGCTTGCAGAATAGGCTCAAGGTTTTTGAGGATGAAATCTGAAAGTCGCATGACAGTCCTTTCTCGCCTCCTGTTTATGATGAAGGTATCAGCCACCTAAATTTGGTCGACAAAATCAGACTAGCGGAATGACAAAAATCGGCAATAGATCCAGCACTGAAAACCGCTCGTCAGCTGCCCGAAACGCTAACTATTTGCAGTACCTCTAAGTGAAAAGGTTTCGGGATCTTAACCATGTCGCCAACAGTGCTGGTCGTAGAAGATGATGAAATACTGCGTTCCCTGGTGGTTGATGCAATTTCGCTGTTGGGGTTATGTGTGATTGATTGTGCATCTGCAGATGACGCTCTCACCACGCTGGAGGGCTCGTCTTCAATAGCTCTGGTAATGACCGACGTATGCATGCCGGGCAGTATGGATGGATTGGAATTAGCACAAGTGATCTGGTCACGTTGGCCTTGCTTGCCTGTCATCGTCACGTCCGGCAATAGATCGATACCCGACGGGCTGTTGCCTTCCCATGCTATGTTCCTGCGCAAGCCATGGGCACTGGATGTATTGCATGAGGCGGTCAGGAAGTACCTGCCGGCGTAGTGTCCGCATCCAACCGCTCGATAGATGTAACGGACGTTCATGCCAACCCACCAGTTGTTTGGTTTTGTGTGCGCTACGCCGTTTCGACCTTTCCGAATTACCTCTGTATCAGCCCAAAGAGCCAGGATGAATTGGAGGTGTATTTCTCCAATTCACACCGTCGGCAAATTTCTCTTCGTTACTCAGGTCGCAGTCGCTTGACGTGGAATTGAGAAAAACTGGCAAGCCACTTTTTGCCGAAGAATCCTAGGTATCTTTTCTGGGATTCTGATCCGTGCGCTGACCAGGCTATTGATTCACCCATCCCGGTCTCTGGCACGGAACTCATGAGCTTTAAATCTTCCACCCTGGTTTGATTGATGTTGAATAGCAGGGAAGGAGCAGGTCTGAATTAGGCATCACGATTCCTCCGTGGAAAAGCCAAGCGTAGCAGTACACAAAACTTGAGGATCGACTGCGTCAGCTCGATGCCAGTGGAGGTGAAACGATTGGTTGGGAATTACTTCGGCGCGTTCCTTGACTACTGAGTTTCATAGACAAGAATGAGATGAAATTTCTCATTAGGATGAACGTCATGATTTCCGCTCTTGAGCTCCGACATATCATTGAGAGCGGTTTATTACCTCGCTCCTGCACCTGCTCCGTGAACCCCCAAGGGTCGCTTTTGATCAAGATGATTGAGGCCTCCTCTGGCCGTGTCGAACTGTTTGTCCCCGGAGTGTTGGCATCGGATCTCACGTCCAGTCGGGCGATTTCAAATTTGCTCGGCGAACTCAGAATTGAAATGACGGCGCGCAAAGCGATCTGTGCGTAGGCGCTACGGCAAATGGTGGACTCGGAGCATCAGAGCTAACAGCCCAACCACGACTCAAGTCTTACGAGTGGGATAATTAGGCTGCAGGAGAGACGCCACCGCGATTACCAAGTCGTCCAATGACCAAGGCTTATGCAGGTAGATGGTGGATGGCGGTATCCGGGGCATTGTGGAGAGGCGCCCAACCACGGCTGGGCGCCATTTGACTCAGCCAGTGTGGTGACTCTCGGCAAGTCCATAGACGGATGTGTCGATGCCTTCGAAGCGCGCTTTTAACTGCAGCGCCAGATACAGCGAATAATGCCGTGATTGATGCAGGTTACCACCGTGGAACCAGAGGTTTTCCTGCTGTGTTGGCTTCCACATGTTCCGCAGTTCGCCCTCGTACGGGCCAGGATCATTCGTGGTTCCAGAACCCAAGCCCCAGCAGCGGCCGACCTTGTCAGCTACTTCCTGGGAAATCAGCTTCGCCGCCCAACCATTCATTGAGCCATAGCCCGTGGCGTAGACGATCAGATCTGCCGGTAGTCGGCTGCCATCGTTGAGTACGACGGCATCTGCTTCGATACGTTCGACACCCAGGCCAGGCGCGCTCTTGAGCTTGATCGTGCCGTTAGCGATCAGTTCGGAGGCGCCGACGTCGATGTAGTAACCAGAACCACGGCGTACATACTTCATGAAAAGGCCAGACTCGTCGTCACCAAAATCGAGCATGAAGCCGGCCTTAGCCAAGCGCACGTAGAAGTCCTTGTCACGCTCCTTGATCGCGTCAAAGATGGGTTGATGAAAGCTTGGCATAACCTTGTAGGGGATCGAGGCGAACAGCATGTCGGCCTTGTCCGTGGTCAAACCCGTCTCCAGGGCGTCTTCAGAGTAGAGCCCGCCGAAGACGAGATCCATTAAGCTGTCGGAACGCACGATGTGGGTGCTGGAGCGTTGCACCATGGTCACCTCGGCGCCGTTCTCCACCAAGTCGGCGCAGATATCGTGAGCCGAATTGTTTGCACCGATGACCACCGCTCGCTTTCCACTCCAGGCGTCTCCGCCGGGATGGCGACTGGAATGATGCTGCTGGCCATTGAAAACCTCGGCACCCGGATAACTGGGAACATTGGGTACGCCAGACATGCCGGTGGCGAGGATCAACTGGGTAGGCTGTAAAGTCACACGCTCGCCCTCGCGCTGCACTTCAACCTTCCAGGTGCCACTTTGCTCGTCAAAGCTGGCGCTCACGCATTCTGTACGCGGCCAATAATGGAGCTCCATAACTTTGGTGTACATTTCCAGCCAGTCGCCAATCTGGTCTTTTGGAGTGAAGACTGGCCAGTGATCGGGGAAGGGCAGGTAAGGCATATGGTCGTACCAGACAGGGTCGTGCAGGCACAGCGACTTGTAGCGACCGCGCCACTGATCACCAGGACGCTCGGCCTTGTCGACGATCAGAGTTGGCACACCCATTCGCTTGAGCCGCGCAGCGAGCCCCAGCCCACCCTGGCCGCCTCCCACGATCAGGCAGTAAGGTTGGGTGGTGATGCCTAGCGAAGCTTCTTCATCGCGACGCCGCTCTAGCCAGTTGCGTTTGTCGGCGTGGGCGTGACCATGACTGGCACCCATTGGACGACGGCGGCCGCTGGGTTCTTCAAAGCCTTTGAGCTCGCGCATGGTCGTCAACAGCGTCCAGCACAGGCCCTCCTTTAGACGCACGTAGCCTTTACCTCGCGCCGCATCTGTTTCCAGGCTGATCCAACCTTCGAGCACACCGTCATTCAGCGTTGCCTCGCCTTCCAGTTTCCATCGCTCAGGACGAGTCTGGTCGAGGCGTGTTTCGAGCATGTCTCGGATGGCAGGCTTGCCTTCCAAGGTCACCAAATTCCAGCTGAAAAGTAGCAGGTCACGCCAGTGACACTCTTCGGCAAACAGTTCCAGCACGCCGTCCACATCACGCTGGGCGAGACGCTCGCCGAGATTTTCGATCCAAGCAGCGAGTTGAGCAGTTGGCGTGTGCAGAGGCGTTTCGACAGCGATGTTCATGGGGCTTCTCCCGATCCTGTTGTTTTTGTACAACTTGCCCCAGAGCAAGGCTCGGGCCACCTTCTCGAAAGCCCCATTGCAGAGCTGCTGCTGCAGTATTGCTCAGGCTTGGATTCGAATCTCTGTCACGATTCTGGAAATGGTGGATGACAGAGTGTCACTCGGTGCAAAAAGCGCTCATTGCGATCTTTTCATATAAGCTGCGAACAGACCCGTGTCCTAACCGTAACGGAGAACAAGAACAATGAAGCCGGCCTTGATCAACGCCCATGCACAACAAGTGCTGCAAGCCGTGCAGGACACTCACGCCAACCATGGCCCTATTGCTGACCGTGCCATCACACGATCTTGGCGCCGGTGCCTGGATCAGTATCAGCTCGATCCTGCCAGTCGCCGCGCACCTAACGTGGTTGAGCATCCACGCTTGCAGGATCACCGCGCGCCACTGGAACACATCATCGCTGTGGCGCACTGGCAGATGAGTAACTTGCACCAACAACTCGGACGTGATGGCCACGTGGTGCTACTCACCGATGCTCGCGGTGTGGCGATCGACAGTGTGTTTAACGAATCCGAACGAGCCGAATTTCAGCGTTCCGGGCTGTGGCTCGGCTCTGTATGGAGTGAAGATTGCGAAGGCACCAACGGTGTCGGCACCTGCTTGGTCGAGCGAGCGCACGTAACCATCCGTCGTGATGAGCATTTCCGTGGCAAGCACGTCGGTCTTACCTGTTCGGCAAGCCCGATATTTGATGCGAGTGGAGAGTTGCTAGCCGTGCTCAACCTCTCTTCTGTAAGGGATGACCACAGCCTTCAGCAACACTTCCAGGCCATGGCATTGACCAACCTATCGGCCAAGTTAATAGAGAGCTGTTTTTTCTTGGGGCATGATCCGCAGCGATATTTGCTGCGCTTCCACCCTGAGGCAGGCTTCGTTGGACTGCTGGGTGAAGGACTGCTCAGTTTCGACGAGAGTGCCCGTATTTGCTCAGTCAATCATGCTGCGCTGGATCTGTTGGGCCTCAGCCGTGATCAAGTGATCGGCCAGTCTCTAACAATGCTGTTGGAAACACCTATTGAGCAGGTGATGAGCCAGGCCAGCTCTCAGCCGAGTGTCTGTTGGCCAGTGCGGCTGGTGGACGGACGCCAGTTCTACGGGCAGCTGCGAGAACCCGCGCACCAGGCGCCCTTAGTCATTCCCGCGACTCCCAAAATCAACGACTTGCACGTGTGCTTGGAAGACCCACGCCTGCAACGCGGCTTTGCTCGCGCATTACGTGTTTTGGAGCGTGACGTTCCGGTGTTTTTACAGGGCGAAACCGGTACTGGCAAAGAAGCTTTTGCTGCGGCGCTGCACCGCGCCAGCTCCCGAGCGACCCAGCCGTTTGTGGCGATCAATTGCGCAGCCATTCCAGAAACGCTGATCGAAAGCGAGCTGTTCGGCTATCGCGGCGGTAGCTTCACCGGTGCACGTAAAGACGGGATGATCGGTAAGCTGGAACAGGCCCACGGCGGCATACTATTTCTTGATGAGATCGCCGATATGCCACTGGCTTTACAGACTCGCCTGCTGCGCGTGTTGGAGGAGCGACAGGTGGTGCCCTTAGGCGGCGCGACGGCACGTCCGCTCGATGTTCGCCTCATCAGTGCCAGCCACCAGGATCTGCACGCCTGCGTGGCCGAAGGGCGCTTCCGCGAGGATCTGTTCTACCGCGTTGCCGGGTTCGCCGTGCAGCTCCCACCGCTGCGTGAACGATCAGACAAGGGGCGTTTGCTCGACCTATTGCTGCGCGAGGAGGCAGCAGGGGGCAGGATTCGGCTAGAGGCGGGCGTCAGAGAGCGCCTGCTGACGCAGCCTTGGCCTGGCAATGTCCGGCAGCTGCGTACGTGCCTGCGCACACTGGTAGCGTTGGCGTTGGAGGGGTATGTCACCCTGGACGATTTGGCGGAGTTGCTGCCGGCAGTGCCAGCGACAGTTGCGCTGGCCGAAAATCCGCTGGGCGTATCCGAGCGGCAGACACTGCTCAAATTGATTGAGGCGGAACACTGGCATATCGCCCATGTTGCCGCTCGCCTAGGGATCAGCCGCAATACGCTCTATCGCAAACTGCGTCATCACGGTATTTCACGACCCGGTTGAATGCAGAATGACATCGTCGCGTTTCCTGTCTCTGTGGACTTGGACTGAGGGTAGAAACGACATGTGTTCTCGACCTTATCGGTTGACCGAGAGAGAAGGGCTCGCTTGAGCTTCGTCACGCGCCTCAGTCAGCGGTAGCACCTGATGTTGATTGTTGTAATCGCTCATTCGGGCAAGGCCCGGCTTAATGGTAGCGTTTTAGCTACATCACGGATCGGCGCGACAAGCGTAATTGACCCCCCATGGTGCGCCCCTCCAGCTAGCGTCAAATCAGCCCGAGCCGGTGATTCAAAACCAGCTCGTGCAACTGAAACACTGACGAAACATTCCGGCCATATGATTCGCGTCGTCATAGAGCTAAACAGAAAGGACTTGTACCAAGGCGCGCCAAACCGCCGCGCGAGAGTCAACCCAGAGCCATGCTAGCGGGGCAAGTGGCTATGCGCCGCACTGTGACTGAAGATACGGTCACTGGCTGCGTAGCGGTGCCGGCTGCCCAACGGTGGCGAGCTCTTCGGTTTGACAAGGCTGGAGGCCGGCTGCAGAAAGCTGAGTAAGGCCTGCTGGGTATCGTGCCAGGCCGTCTGGTGCTCCATATCAAGGAAGTGCCCGGCGTTCTTGATTATATGGAACTGGGACTGACGGGCATGACCGGCAAAAAGGCGGGCATCTTCCACCGAGGTGTACTCATCCCATTCGCCGTTGACAAACAGCAGCGGGACTTCGATAGCAGCGGCACAGGCGACGTAGCAGTGGGTGTCCTGGGTCAGCACCTCATTGACGTGAAAATGCATCTGCCTGTATTCGTGTTCGGCCAGGCTGCTGACATGGCGGTAATTAAAACGTTTGAACAACGATGGCAGGTGCTTGCCGATAGTGCTGTTGATCAAGCGTCCGACATTGAGGCGATCGCAGACCTGGAGAAAATTCAGGCCGCTCTCCAGATAATCGCGCATCGGCGTATTGATCCGCGCTGCGAATGAATTGATCACCGCCTTCTCGATTCGTCGTGGCCGCTGGGCCAGTGCCAGCAAGGTAGCCGCCCCGCCCCAGGAAAAGGACAGCACATGGTGCACGGAAAAGTGTTCGATCAATTCCAGCAATATCTCTGCTTCGTCTTCCTTTCGGAGCGGTTTGCCATGGAGGTTGTGTAGTCTCGACTGACCGGCGTAGGGCTGGTCGTAGAGAACCACATTGAATCGCGGCTGCAGGTAACGCACCGTTTGGGCAAAGGATGCGGTAGTTGCCAGCGAGCCGTTGACCAGAATGATGGTCTTGTCAGCGGCGGCGTTGAGATAGTGCTCGGTATAAACCTTGTATTTTTTGCATATCTCGACGATGGCAGTTTTCGGCATCATGTCATTTTCTTCCTTGAAAAAATTGGACTAAGCGCACAGCGTGAGCGACTGCCCATAGGGCCATATCGCAGAATGCAGAACACGTGGGCCTGACAGTGAAGTGCCAGGCAAATACATAACTTAAGGCGATTTTCATGCGTCAACGCACAAGGTTCCTCCGGTACAGCCTGCTGGCAGCACGGACAAGCAACAACGGTGCGTGGACGCCAATACGGGCGTAGTGACCAATGAGTCACTGGCTGACCAGAGGTTCAGAGTTAAGCAGATGATCTCCCACATGCAAGTGCGAAAACGAGCTATTTCTACGAGCTGTGACTATGCCCGTGAGGTTGGACTGTCAGCCATCTATGCCGCCCAGTCGGCGGATTGCCGTGCAGTTACGTATATTTTCCCATGAGGCATCCCAACGGTGATGTCAAAACCTTGGGGGGCAGATCACAACATAGGTGGACACCAGTGACCTAAGCGTTGAGATCAGAAAGGTGTGTTAGCCGGACGCCTAGTGCGCCAGTTAAAGCTGGCGGAGGATAGTCGATGAAAGTTCGATACTGGTAAGAAATGGCGAATCAACCAGACCCCGAGTCATGCACGTTGCACCCTGAGGTGCAGGGTGAAGCGTTGACAGGGGGAACCTATGGGTCAGGCATTGAGCCGCGTAATCAGGAATCCGGGATGCCGATGCTGTTATCACGTCGTTCTTTGACGAGATCGACCATGAATGGATGCGTGCGACGCTGCTCGCCATTCGGGATGAGCTGAAACGCGGACGTCATGAGCCTGTTCGAGTCGTGGGTCAGTGGCTTACCCGGGTGGTCAGTGGATATTTCAACTACCACGCGGTGCCGGGAAATCTGATACGTCTTGGTGGTTTTCGGTTCGCGGTATGCCATCTATGGCGGCAAGCCCTCAAGCGGCGCAGCCAGCGTAATCGAATCTAATGGTCGCGCTTCGGACGCCTTGCAGACCTATATATTCCGAGTCCCAGAAATGCACATCCGTATCCTGAGGATCGTTTCGCGTCACATACCCGAGGCAGGAGCCGTATGCGGTAGTTGCGCATTTAGCAGGCGCTCAAGCTGCTCACGTTCCCAGCCACTCAATAACTCGACAGGATCAGTGCCGTAACGCTGCCAGGTTTCAAGAGTCCCGACTCGCCCGTCTGGTGCCCTGCAACCCTCACAATAGTCCAGTGTGTTGCAGTCATTGAAGCGGGTGAGTAACCAGCCATCAATCTCCACGGGCATGAGGCCATGATAGATCTCGCTCCAGGACTGGATGGAGTTTCGTGTCATGATGCGTTTGCCAAGCGCGACGTCCGTCAGCACCTGGCAGACCTCGCGGGCCGGGAGGAGAGGGGTTGTGTTCAAATCATTCTGCGTTCGAGTCATCGCTTGCCCATAGCTAAGCTGCGGTATGAAGTGGCGTGAATGGACAGGTCGCTCCTTCGGGCCAACGAGGCCCGGCTAGCCTAACAAGTCGAAACCTACTCACTCTGGCGACATCAGCACCGCAAGCGTCATGTTGATGAACTCTTCATTCTTGCTGATCGTTTGCAGCCTACCGGGCACGTTACCTCCAACCTCCAACCTCCAACCTCCAACCTCCAACCTCCAACCTCACCCGCGCCGCGCTGCTCAACCCAAAGGGTAAGCTCCATGATTGCGGCTTCCAGGGCTACCTGGTTCTGATTGATCTTGAAGAGTAGGGAAGGAAGTAGGTCTGCATTCGACATTGTGATTCCTCCGTGGAAGAGGACAGCGTAGCAAAAGGTCTGGACGCCGGATGTAGCTCCGACACTGCGAGTCCTAGCTGACCAAGTGATTTTCGTTGAATACATATGGGCCACTCGAAGACTTCCTGAAAACACTCTAGCGTAGAGGTTTCGCGGAGGCCAAGAATGCTGGCAGGCTGGAACCAAGTATGGCTTTCAACATGTCGACTTCGCAGGTTGTGGAGGGGCATCTTCGATGTGGTGAGCCATTTCCCGAGCGATAAGAATGCCGATACTAGTAAAGCTGGCATACAGATGTATTCGGCCATCAAGAGAAAGGCAATCGTACTTCGAGAAGACACAGGTCATGTAGGATAGGGAGCTACGCCGGGTCACTCTTGGCTCCTCCATAACAACCTTGAGATTTGCTATGACTGGGCATCTGGACGCCTTCATTCCCCTCGAGCGTACCTTCTCTAAAATCATTCTCGATCCTGACGCCGGCGATGATTCGGATCTTAGCGCTGCACCGGCCAGATCGGGCGTATTGCAATGGTCTGATTTGCTCAGCCATCATCGAGTAATTGTGCTGTCTGAGGCGGGGTCAGGTAAGACTGCGGAAATCCGAAATGTCGCCAGACAGCTTCGTGCTGAAGGAAAGTCCGCTTTTTTCCTTCGGATTGAATATGTAAGAGAGCTCTTAGAAGGAGCCTTCGAAGAGGGTACTTTCGAGGAATTTCAGAGTTGGTGTGCATCCGGCACGGAAGGCTGGCTGCTCATGGATTCAGTAGATGAAGCTCGACTCCGCGATCCTCGGGATTTCGAAATGGCGATCCGGAAGATAGGGCTTTTGATTAAGGGTATGGGCGCCCGGGCGCATATTTTAATTACAGGGCGGAGTACAGCATGGAGAGCTAGGACAGATCTTTTGCTCTGTCAGCAGGCATTTCCCTACGAGCTAGGTACCCGGCAGGTGGTTGATACACAAGGAGCGCAAGGGGCTCGAACCGAGGAAAAGCTAGACGAACTGTTCCTTCTCGTCACCTTGGACGACATTCACGGTGAGCAGATCGATCGTTTCTTGAGTGCCGCCGGCGTCCAGGACATGAAAGCGTTCCGCATCGCAGTAGACCGTAAAGAAGCATGGTCTCTTACCACGAGACCGCAGGACTTTCTGGAGCTAGTCGACTTCTGGGACAAGCACCACCGTATCGGCACGCGCTTCGAGCTAATGAAGAGCAGTATTGAACGCCGCCTTGAGGAGCGCGACCAGAATCGTTCAGAGCTCCGGCCCATTTCTGCGGAGAAACTAAGGGAAGGCGTACGACTCATTGCAGCAGCGACAACGCTAGGGCAAACATCCGCCATTCGCGTTCCTGACGGTGAGGACAACAAAAAAGGTATCCCAATCCGAGCGGTGCTCAAACACTGGAATGATGCAGAATGCGCTGCGTTGCTGAGTCGTCCAGTTTTCGACGAAGGCATTTACGGCACGGTTCGCTTCCATCACCGCTCTGTACGCGAGTATTTGACAGCGGAGTGGTTGTATCGGCTAATTCTGGACGAGGCATCTCGTGTCAAAATCGAGAACCTATTCTTCCGGACTCAGTATGGGCTTGAAGTCATCGACCCAACAATGCGCCCAATCTTACCGTGGGTGGCGCTACTGGACGTCCGTGTTTGCGCCCGGGTGGCACGGGTCGCCCCAGAAGTGTTCTTTGAGGGTGGCGATCCAGGCCAGTTGCCTCTGAGTACGAGGCGCAGCGTCTTACGCAAAGCATGCGAGCAGTTGGCGCAGCCAGCACATAGCTGGGGTCTAACCGATTACTCGGCTGTCCAACGATTTGCTAACATCGACCTCACCCAAGACATCAGAGAGCTGCTGGATCACTACCGCACCAATGACGACATCGTTTGGTTCCTGCTAAGAATGATATGGCAGGGGGAGGTCGTGGGTGCTCTGCACGAAGCGAAGCAATTCGCTCTCAATGCACAAAATAAGTACACCCGTTCTGCAGCAATCCGCGCCGTCATCGACCTAGGGTCACCTCAAGATATCGCAGATGTGCGTGACGCACTGTTGGCAGGTACACGCCGAGTTAACCGGGATTGGTTAGCTGAGTTGCTCGACGATATTCCACTCGACGAGCGATGGCTCCCGTGGTTGATGAAGGCAATCCGGCGATCCGAAAAGCAAGAACGCTTTAGCGGTAGTGACACGCTAGCAGCTCGGCTTTCCGCCATGGCAAGCGAATGTCCGCTGGCGAGTCTTCCAGCACTCATCAGTGGGCTTAGCGCGCTCTTGGACAAGCCTCCAGTCGTTGAGCGTGGCTTCTGCACCGTCTCCAAAAGGTACGGCTGGCTTTTGGAAATAGCCGGCATAGCAGTATTCCGTCTACTAGAAGCGAGAGATACGTTTGCGCTCGATCAGCCGGCGCTCTCAATTCTGTGCAAGCTGCCCCAAGCTCAGATGTTCAATGAGTTGGATGCTCGCGAGCTGTGCGACAGTATCCGGAAATTTGTGCCGTCCTGGCCGCAGCTCGACTATCAATTGTTCTGGCACGATGTTGCGCTGGCCCGCAAAGGTCGAGTCCATCGCGAGGAGCCGGTGGTTAGCGTCTGGCAGTTGATCGGCTTTCGGCCATTTTGGTCATTTAACAAAACGAATTTCGAACTCGCTTGCGATGATATCGTCAACCGCCCGGTAGTGGATGATCGCCTGATGGCGTTAAGCATGGCTTTCCAAATCTATGCGGAAAATGACAAACCTACCGCCTGGGAGAGCCGACTGAGGAAGGCTACCGAGCCCGAGAACACACTGTACGAGAAGTTTGAGAGCCTCCTGAATCCACCAGTGCGAGAAGTCCAAGAGTGGGAACTCAACCAAGCCCAGTGGAAGGAAGAATCAGCCCAGCGACAAGCTCTAGAAGAGGAGCACCGTCGCTCTTGGCGGGAAGGGCTTGCTGCAGACGTTGCGAGACTGAACGGCAGTGAGCCAGGCGTGATGACTCGTAGCCAGGCCTACCTTATGGATCGGATGGGAGAAGGCTCGTCGACATCAAACACTTGGCGCAGCGGGGATTGGAAATCGCTAAGCGAAGAATTTGGCTTGCCCGTTGCTCAAGCCTTTCGCGAAGGTGCGATCAGATTCTGGCGTAGTTACTGTCCGACATTGCCCTCGGAGGGAGCAGCAGTTAACACGACACCATATCAAGTGATTTTTGGACTGATAGGGGTTGGTATAGAAGCGAGAGAGGAGCCCTCGCGCTTCTCGCAAATGTCTGTTGAGAATGCCGAATACGCAGCTCGCTACGGCCTACTTGAACTAAATGGCTTCCCTGACTGGCTCCCTAAGCTCTTTGGACTTTTCCCAGACTCCGTCCTGCAGATTGTGCTGCGTGAAATCGAGTACGAGCTAAATGCGGAATATACGGAATCGTTCAGCTACTACGTGCTGCAAAAAACGCGCTGGGGTGGGGGGTGGATGTATGAGTCGCTCGCTGCACCGCTCTTGGCACTCCTCGAAAGCCCCATGCGAAGCCTAGAGGCGCTTCAGCTAGCGCTGAGTATCGTGCAGGACTCTCCCATCGGAGATGAAGTCCTGGCCAAACTCGCGAGTAAGCGAGCCATTGAAGAGACCAATCCGGAGTTAGCTCCCACATGGTACGCAGTGTGGATAGGAACGGAACCTGACGTTGCTATTCCGGCCTTAGCCTCACGCATTGATACTCTTCACTCTGATGAAGATAAGGCGAATTTCGCTATGCGTTGCTTGACGGTTATCGTGGGCAACCGGATAGCAAGCCGCTGCCGGCAAAACTATAAAACGGTCGGGCATGCGAAGTCCCTATATCTACTGATCCACACCCACGTTCGTATCGCGGAAGATATCGACCGTTCTGGAGGTGGTGTCTATTCCCCAGGCCTTAGAGATGATGCACAAGGCGCTCGAGACGCACTTTTGGCTTTCATTCGAGAAACGCCTGGCAAGGAAGCGTTTCTCGCCTTGGGAGAAATAGCTCGTGAGCACCCGGCGGAGCACCTTCGACCTTGGAGCGCCTTTTACGCTGAGCAAAAAGCTACGGCAGACGCTAGGACGCCCCCATGGGAACCAGAGAAAGTCGTGGAGTTTCACGAAGCGCTGGAAAGTACCCCATCCAATCATCGTGATCTTTGGAACCTTGCGATTGATCGGCTGAGCGACCTGAAACACGACCTGGAGAATGGCGATTCGAGTATCGCGGAGATTCTGATTCCTTTTAGCCAAGAAACCTCTATCCGCAAATTCATAGGCAACTGGTGCCGTGATCGTGCTGCTGGGAGATACATCATTCCTCAGGAAGAGCAGCTCGCGGACGACAAGCGTCCTGATTTTAGAGTCCAGAGCAGTTTGTTTGATGGGCCCGTTCCCGTTGAGCTGAAGCTCGCTGATAAATGGACTGGATCGCAGCTTTTTGAGCGCCTTGAGAATCAGCTGTGTGGTGACTATCTGCGAGACATTCGATCAAGCTGTGGAATCTTCCTACTGGTATGCCACGGGGACAAAAACACCTGGTCACCCCCTGGCAAAAAGCGACTAGCCTTCGATGATCTGGTCACCGCTTTGCAACAGCACGGGGAGATCCTGGCGGCTCGGTACCCCAACGTTGAGGATATAAAGGTCATCGGTATTGACCTTACCAAACGAGGTGGACGTGCTGCGATCAAGCCCGCAAAGGCCGATAGGGAGGGGACACTTCGCAAGAAGTAAACGACCATAAAAGTGCCCTTGAAATGGCTAAGCCCACTGGACTAGAAGTAGAGGTTCGTGCTGACGTGGCTCGTTGAGATTGCCCCGATTTGCGCCATCCCGCTCAGAGCCGATAGGGATGGAGCTTATTGGCTATGTAGTTGGTCGATCACTGCCAAGTAGCGCTGGAATGGCTCCGCAAGACGTTTGGGCAAGGTGCGGTGCCAGGTTCCACGTCGATACTCATTCCAGACGTCTTCTTCGGGACGATGATTAATGATACCGAGCCGGTTCTTGTACCCCACCAAGGCATTGCCTTTGCCAGCCAGTAATGCGGCAATGGCAATGTGCATGAGGTGACTCGGCACGTCCTGCGGTGTCCTGGGGCGATCCAAGGTGATCGTCAGGCAGCGGTGCTCGTGGAACGTAAGCGTCTGGCAATCACGTCTTGCGAGCAGTTAATTGTCTGGGTCACTTCTCGGACGTACAGGTACCTGTTTGCGCACGGCATTGGACAGAACCAACGATGTCGTGACCGAACCATGGACGGCCAGCGCATCGACTATAGTCTCCAAATCAGCAGGCTGAGAAAACGCGCAACGGACTATGAAGCAGTCTTCTCCCGTGATCCTGTCAGCTTCTAGCACCTCAGGTATGTTGTTAAACAACTCCAGATAGCGCTTGATGTGCTGGTGAGTTGTGCGAATGCGCAGAATCGCCTGCAACCCCAACCCTACCTCACGCAAACTTACCCGCGCGCTGTAACCCTCTATGACACCCCTGGCGCAGGGCGTCGCCGAACAACGTCAGGTGTTGACCGCAGAACGCGAACGGGTGGCGGCGGTCGAGGACCAGGCGCGTCAGGACGCGGCGCAATGTCGCCAGCAGGCGGCGGAGGCCTTGGCGGGGCGCCAGTCAGCCGAGTTGCGCCTGGCAGATTTGGAGCTGCTACTGTCCCAGCGCCAGACGCAGATCGAGGACCTGCAGCAGCATGAGAGTTTGCTGCACGAACGCCGCGAAGCGCTGCAGCACAACCTTACATTGCAGCAGGATCTGCAGGCGCTGCGGCTCAAGGCTGAACAGGAGCGCGTCGCGCAGGAGCGCTATGTCCGCGGCGTCGGAGATCGTGCGCACCGCGAGGTCGACCGCGCGCGAGAGGAGGGCAAGGCGATGTCGACTCAGCTCAAAGAGGCCAGTCGGCAGGTCGAGCAGTTGCAACGGCGGCTGGAGTCGATTCAAAACGAGCTCAGTCAATCTCGGCAATCGGCAGCAGCACAGCACGCCCGTGCCGATACGCTGGAGCAACAACTGACGCAGGTGCGTAAGGCTCCCGGCGCCAAACGTAAGCCGAGCACCAGAAAACCCCAGACGAATAGCTCCCCCTGACAGATTATGGTGCCACTGCGATTAATATCGCGTGATGAGAACCACCCTATACAGAGCAAAGGCCTTCCAGCGTTTCCCCCGTCCAGACTCCAAGGCGTCCACGGTCGTACATTTGCAGAGCGCTCCTGGTCAAAGGCAGCTTTGATTACTGCCGGTCGCGAAGGGCTCTAATCGACCGATTCTGTTGAAAAAGTAGCTCCCCTGTCTGGCCTGCGGCAAAATCTCTGCATTGGCCAGTAGGGAAGCACGCAGCATGATGGGACAGTTATCGAGTGGGCAGGAACGGCTGTTTTACTCGTTCAACCTTGAAGATCACATCCCAGCCAATCACCTTCTGCGCAGCATTGATCGGTGTCTCGATCTGAGCGACTTGCGCCATCACCTCGCCGATTTTTTTACAGCCTCGTGACAGCAGTTTTCCTGACGACTTTCGTGGCAGCGGCCGCTTTTTTTGAGACAGCCATTTTCTTGACGACCTTTCTCTTCCTGGAAGCATTCGTCTTCCCGGCGACAGCTGCCTCGCTGATGTCGTTCTTTTTGTTAGACGAACGCAATATGGGTTCTCAGCTGATTTTGTGCAGCGCCGCGCCCTTATGCATCGCAATGTGCTCGGTCTTGTCGCTCTTGATTTCGTACTGCGGTTCGTCGGCGCTAGCGTGGTGAGTGTAGCCCTTGTATTCGGTGTCTTTCGTATGCACCTTGATGACCGTGCCACTTACGCGGCCCGCTTCCGAATTCCAGCTCACGTGGTCGCCTACCTTGAATTTTGTGACCATTTGAATGAGTTCTCCTGATGCTGTTCAAGACTTAAAAGAGACTTTCGGATCGTAGGATTCTCGTGTCGCGCGCACGCCGATGTAGGCTTTGATTGCGGCGATAACCAATGGCATCGCGCCGAAGATGATGAACACCAGGTCGCCAGGGAGACGCAGCCACTCGATCAGGCGGGCGGCATGGGTGCCTGTATATTCCAGGCTACGCGCATGCCAGTAACCGTGTTGCACCACATCCCACACCTGCAGCACGCCGCCGGGAAACAGGCTCAACGCTACCATCAGCAGCAGGCCGATGTTGGTGCCCCAGAAACCGACTCGGATGTATTTCTCAATAGCTGGCCAGCGCGCGTCATCGGTAGTCTGGCGCAGCACGAATACCATCAATGCGATGGCCAGCATGCCGAACACACCCATCATCGCGGCATGGCCATGGTTGGGCGTGAGGATGGTGCCGACCTCGTAATAGCTGATGATCGGCAGGTTAATCAGGAAGCCGAACACGCCCGCACCGAGGAAATTCCAGAAACCCACCGCGATCAGGAAATAGAATGTCCACTTGTGCGGTACCGCGATGGGCCGATCACAGATATCGCAGTCGCCGCGGGTCGTGCGCACGAAATCCCAGGCATCCAGTGTCAGCAGGGTCAGCGGCACCACTTCCAGCACCGAGAACATCGCCGACATCGCCATGTTGAATTGGCTCTGGCCATTGAAATACCAGTGATGACCGGTGCCGATCAGACCACCACCGAAATACAGGATGGCGTCCAGATAGATCAGCCGCAGCGCGGTGTTTCGCCGGGTCAGGCCGAGCTGGAAGAACGTGAGTGCCACCACTGTGGTGGCGAAGAACTCGAAGAAGCCTTCTACCCACAGATGGATGATCCAGAAGCGCCAGGTGTCGACAACTGTGAAGTTGGTCTTTGCGTCAAAGAACAGTGCCGGCAGGTAGAACACAGGTATCGCCAGTGACGCGTACAGGAACATCCGCGCCAGCGGCCGTGCCTCCGGATTGGCCACCGTGCGTGGCCGCGCCAGCCACCACAACATGGCAAACCAGCCGAGCAGGCCGACTACCAGTAGGTATTGCCAGAAACGACCGATTTCCAGGTATTCCCAGCCCTGGTCGCCGAACCAGAACCACCACTTGCCCAGTAGGCCGGACATACCCGCCCATTCGCCGAGCAGGCTCGCGCCGATCACCACGACAAACGCCGCGAACAGCACATTGATCACCGGCACCAGCCAGCGCGGCTCGTCGGCACGCAGCGAGCGGCCCAGGAACAGCGCCGCAGCGACATAGGCTGTGGCGATCCAGAAAATCGCCGTCTGCAGATGCCAAACCCGCAGCAGATTGCTGGGAAAGATGTTCTCCAGTTGGAAGCCGTAGAAGCTGCCGGGGTCTGCCCGGAAATGGGATACGCCGCCGCCCACCAACGTCTGCATCAGGAACAGTAGTATCACCACCACGAAAAATTTCACCAGCGCACGCTGGCCGCGGCTGGCCTGTCCCGGAATGACCTGAGGGTGCACATGATGACCACGGTTGACCCAGCCCAGATAATCGAACTTGCCGAATACCAGCAACACCGCGCCAATGCCACCGATTAGCACCACAAGGCTCAGCGCGCTCCACAGCAAGGTACCCGGCGGCGGTCGATTCCCGACTTCCGGATCGTAGGGGAAATTGTTGGTATATGAGTAATTGCTGCCTGGGCGATTGGCGACCGAAGCCCACGCCGCCCAAGTGACGAACGCGCTGAACTGGTGCAGTTTGACCGGGTCGGTAATCAGATCGGGCTTGAGGCCCCCATTGCGCGCCGGATCATGGAAGTAACTCTTCCAGTGGTCGGTCTGCTGGCGATACGCGTCCGCTTCCGGGGCGCTGAGTGATAGCGTGTCGTGGTCGGCGTCGTAGCGATTGGTCTTCAACGTCACCGCGACTTGAGCGCGGACCGATGCCGCCTGGATCGGTGTCAGTTCGGCCATTGGCTTGCCGTATTGCTGCTGCGCCAACGCTGAGGCGATGTCGTCACCGATCTCGTGCAGTGCTTCGGCGGAATAGTCGGGGCCGAGGTAGGCGCCATGTCCCCAGATGGTGCCATTGTCCATCAAGCCGTAACGCAGGAACAGCGCCTGGCCGTTGCTGATGTCGTCAGCGGTGAAGACGGTGGCGCCGCTGGCGTCCTTGACCTGGCCCGGTATCGGCGGCGCATTGCGATAAGCCAACAGGGTGATCGCCATCAGGGCAACCAGGCCGAATACCAGAACGATCAGTACCGAACGGACCCACCACGGCGACAACGGAGAGTCTTCGGGTTCGTCCTTCGGTTGCGCGGCTTCGGCCATGAACCTTTCATCTCTTTGACTTGGAAGCATCGTGGCGTGTCGGCATGACTCGCTTGGAGATTCTGCAACTTGGCGAGATTACGGCGGTGCGGCGCTGTGACGGCTAAGTGTAGTGTGCGGATTACGCGGGCGACGATTCGTTTTCAGTCAGCGACGCTTCACCGCCCGCTCTATAACTCGCGCCGATGCAAATTCGCCCTGTCGTCATCAACATCTATGCTCCATGTGAGGAGTTTTCCTGAGCGATCGGATATGGTCGCCGGGCGCTTGCCGGCTCAACGAGCTGTCCACTCTCGTCGTAATTGGTGGAGGAGAAAAGAGCCGTGATCGACGTACAGGTCTATCGCTACCACCCGGAACAAGATCGGTCGTCTTGGATGCAGTCGTTGTCGTTGCCCGAGGAGTCCCGGGTGCGAATGGTGCTGGATGCGCTGGAGTTCCTGCATGAGGCAGATCAGACGCTAGTCTATCGGCGCTCCTGTCGGGAGGGGGTTTGCGGCTCGGATGGCATGAATATCAACGGCAAGAACAGGTTGGCTTGCATCACGCCGGTTTCGGAGGCCCTGGGCACGGCCAGCCTACTGATCATCAGACCTTTGCCCGGCATGCCGGTCATCCGCGATCTGGTCGTCGATCAGAGTCTCTTCTTTCAGCAGTATGAGAGTATCAAGCCATGGCTGATCAACCACGAGCCAGCACCGGCTATCGAGCGTCTCCAGTCTCCTGAGGAGCGCGCCAAGCTCGACGGGCTGTATGAATGCATCCTCTGTGTTTGCTGTTCCTCGCAATGTCCATCCTGGTGGTGGAATCCCGAAAAGTTCGTAGGTCCAGCCGGGCTGTTGCAAGCTTGGCGTTTCATCACCGACAGCCGCGATCAGGCCACGGCGCAACGGCTAGAACGGCTGGAGGACCCGTTCAGCTTGTTCCGTTGCCGCAGCATCGGAAACTGTTCATGGGTCTGCCCCAAGGGCCTCAATCCCATGGGGGCCATCGGAAAGATTCGCCAGGAGCTGTTCCGAAAATCCACCTAGGACGTTGGATCAACGCAATGAATTGGCTCGGCTTCCAAAGACTCCTTAGAGTGCCTTTTTAATACGAGGGATCAACGGCGAATGTTCGAAGCGCCAGTCGTTTATACAATAGGGCACTCCACCAGAACCCTTCCGGAGTTTATCGAATTACTTCAGTTCAGGAAGGTCGAGTGGGTCGTGGATATTCGTAGTGTGCCGCGATCTCGAACTAATCCCCAGTTCAATCTGGATAGACTACCGGAGGCGCTTGCTGCGCAGAAAATCGGTTATATCCAAATACTGGAGCTGGGTGGATTACGAAAAAAATCAAAAATAGTGGCGCCGGATATTAACGGGTTTTGGATCAACCAAAGTTTTCATAACTATGCTGATTACGCATTGTCCGATGATTTTGAATCGGGACTCTCACGATTGTCAGCGCTCAGTCAGGACCAACAGTGCGTGATCATGTGTGCGGAAGCCGTCTGGTGGCGTTGCCATCGTCGGATCGTTGCTGACTACCTTCTCCACCGCGGCCGGATAGTCGTGCATCTGATGGGCCGGGCCAAAGCTGAATCAGCAACATTGAATCGGGCCGCGACCCCTGCGGGGCATTCCCTTGTCTACCCGGCGCAGACTGTCGGATGAGGTGTGCCTGACATGGGGGTTGACGGCGCGGTACACATCTCTAAGTGCGGCATCGTACCGATCACACATTGGTTGTTGTGCATTCTGACTACACTGAAAAGCGAACATGAATCTGGCGTCTCGATCATTTTTCACGGCGATTAGCTGCCGGAAACTCGCCACCGCTGACGCGCCCGACTGAGCAAGCAAGTCATGAAAAAGTCAAATGCAGCGTGCTCGCCATCTCTGACACAGTGCCCTGCCTGGAAAGCACTTCAGGTGCATTATCAGGCGGTGTCCAAACTGCACCTGCGACAATTGTTTGGCGACGATCCTAAACGTGGCGAGCGCTTCAGCACGCAAGCATGCGGACTTTACCTCGATTACTCAAAAAACCGCGTCACCGATGAAACGATTCATTTGCTTCTGCAACTGGCTGAGGCGCGTGGCTTGCGCGAACGTATCGAAGCAATGTTCACGGGCCAGAAAATTAATGTGACGGAGCAACGCGCGGTACTTCACATCGCGCTGCGCGCACCCAAGGAGGAGCGAATTGTGGTCGACGGCATCGACATCGTGCCGCAAGTCCACACGATGCTCGATGAAATGGCCGATTTCGCGCGCAAAATTCGGGGCGGTGAATGGCTGGGCTTTACAGGCCTGCCAATCTGTAATGTGGTCAATATCGGTATAGGCGGCTCTGATCTCGGGCCGGAGATGGCCTATGATGCGTTGCGCCATTACCGTCAGCGCAACTTGACACTCCGATTCATTTCGAATGTCGACGGTACTGCTTTTTTCGAGGCAACACGCGATCTTGACCCCGCACAAACGCTGTTCATTATCTGTTCGAAAACCTTCAAAACACTCGAGACATTGACCAACGCCCACACCGCGCGTGATTGGATTTTAAGCAAACTTGGAAATGAGCGGGCAATCTCGAAGCATTTTGTGGCCGTTTCGACCAATGCCGAGGCGGTTACCCAGTTCGGCATCGATACCCAGCATATGTTTCGCTTGTGGGATTGGGATGGTGGTCGCTACTCGATGGATTCGGCGATTGGTTTGTCGACGATGCTGGCCATCGGGCCGGAAAATTTCCGTGCGATGCTGTCCGGCTTTCATGCCATGGACCAGCACTTTCGCAGCACACCGTTCGACCAGAATCTGCCGGCCCTGATGGGGTTGCTCGCCGTCTGGTACAACAATTTCTTCGGTGCTCAAACCGTCGCCGTGCTGCCCTATGAGCAATACCTGAAGCGCTTTCCAGCCTATCTGCAGCAGTTGACGATGGAGAGTAATGGCAAACACGTTACGCTCGATGGCGCACGCGTCGATTATCCAACGGGCCCCGTCTATTGGGGTGAACCCGGCACCAATGGCCAGCATTCGTTCTATCAGCTTATCCATCAAGGTACGCCGTTGATCCCGTGTGACTTTATCGGTTTCTGCCAGGCATTGAACGTCTTGCAGCCGCATCACGATCTCTTGATGGCGAATCTGTTCGCCCAGACTGAGGCGCTTGCTTTCGGCCGAACGGAAGCAGAAGTCAAAGCGGCGGGAGTACCTGACTGGCTGGTACCGCATCGCATTTTTGAAGGCAATCGCCCCACCAACACCCTCCTTGCCGAACGGCTGACGCCGGAAACCTTGGGGAGTCTCGTCGCACTTTACGAACACAGTGTCTTTACTCAAGGAACGATCTGGAACATCGATTCATTCGATCAGTGGGGCGTCGAACTTGGCAAGTCGATGGCGCAGATAACCCTCCCTGAGTTGACCGCCGATGCTGAACCCTTGCTAAAGCATGACAGCTCGACCAATGCGCTCATCCGGCGCTATCGTCAACTCAGGTAAGGGTAATCATGAACCGCATGGATGTTGGGCGATGGGACATATTGGAGCGCGTGATTCCGCTGTTAACAAGGGGTTGAATATGAATGCGCAAGCACTAATAAACACCGCGAGGACGCTGGTCTCAGACGACAAAGGGTTGCTGGCCATGGACGAAAGCAACCCCACATGCAACCGACGCTTTGCCCCGTTGGGTATTCCTCAGACCGAGGAGGTTCGGCGCGCCTATCGGGAGCTCATTGTGACCACTCCGGGTCTGGGTCAATACCTCAATGGTGCAATTCTCTACGATGAAACAATCCGTCAACGAACCAAAGATGGCGCCTCATTTAGTAAAGCCCTGAGCGACGCGGGCATTATCCCGGGCATTAAAGTGGACATCGGTACAACAGACTTGGCCGGTTATCCTGGAGAGAAGATCACCGAGGGTTTGGATGGGTTGCGTGATCGGCTCAAAGAATATTTTCAAATGGGCGCCCGGTTTGCCAAGTGGCGCGCGGTGATCACCATCGGTAGTGACATTCCCAGCACCGGTTGCATTGAGGCCAACGCTCAGGCGCTGGCCCGGTATGCCGCGTTGTGCCAGGAGGCGGGGATGGTCCCCATCGTCGAGCCGGAAGTGCTGATGGGCGGTGAACATACCCTGCAACAGTGCGCTGCTGTCACGGAGGACGTTCTGCGAATCGTCTTCAATCAGCTGCACGCCCAACGAGTGCTGCTTGAAGGGATGCTTTTGAAGCCTAATATGGTGCTTCCCGGCTTGGCTTGCACCACACCGACAACGGTGGCCGCGGTCGCTGAGGCAACTGTGAGTTGTCTCCTGCGAACTGTACCCGCCGCGGTACCAGGCATTACGTTCTTGTCGGGGGGGCAATCGGGAGAGTTGGCTTCGGCACGATTAAATGCCATGAATCTTCAGTTCAAGTCACGACTGCCCTGGGCATTGGCGTTTTCGTTTGCTCGTGCTGTCCAGCAACCGGCTTTGGAGATTTGGTGCGGCGAGCAGGCCAATGTAGTGGCAGCACAACAGGCGCTGTTGCACCGGCTCAGGTGTAATCACGCGGCATGTCGTGGTGAATACGACGCTGTTCTGGATGGGCCGGCCGTATGACCGCTCCCATCATACCCACGCCCATGCACCTTTATCTTGTTAGGCACGGTGAAACTGAATGGACGCTTTCCCGTCAGCATACGGGCCGCACGGATATTCCGTTGACCGCGCGCGGCGAGAGCGAGGCGAAGAAACTTGCACTGCACCTGCGGGATATCCCGTTCACCCATGTGCTGACCAGCCCGCTACAACGCGCGCAACAAACCTGCGCGCTGGCGGGGCAGGGGGCGCACGCCGTAATCGTCTCGGACCTGGCGGAGTGGGACTATGGTGACTACGAAGGGCAGCGATCAGTCGACATTCTCAAGCAGCGACAGGGCTGGAATATTTTTCGCGATGGCTGTCCGCAGGGTGAAAGTCCTGCGCAAATTGCCAGTCGCGCTGACCGGGTTATCACCCAACTGCGGGCACTGGAAGGCAACATTGCACTCTTCTCCCATGGTCATTTCGCTTCCGTCCTGGCCATGCGATGGATTGGTTTATCGCTGATCGCAGCGCAGCATTTTCCACTGGGTACGGCATCGCTCAGCATTCTCACTTACGACACCCACCACCCCGACGTGACGGTAATCGCGCTATGGAATGCGTTCTCGGATGACTGACCTATGGTCCGCTATTGTTAGTATTCTTGCCTGTCCCATACGGTCTGAAGCAGAAGGCTGAAGCACAACACATTGCACTGAAGGCTGCTTGTGGTATGACTACCTTTGGATTCATCGAATTTGCCACTCGTTTATTTGCGTCTCGCGCTCATGACCTTCCCCGAGTCATGATTTCAGACGAAGCGTTTTCTACAATTTTCAGGCAGTGGACGGGTCGATCAAAGACTCGGTAATCTCGAAAATACTGGTCTATCCTGCTGAAACCGGAAGATTCTTTCCGACACGGTGGTGATCATGTCTGCAAAGCCTGCTCCCCAACAGAACCACCTCCTGGCTGCATTGCCAGCGGAGGTACAAGACCGTCTGCTCCCTTATCTCGAACTGGTACCTCTGCCACTCGGCAAGGTCATATACGAGTCTGGCGATGCGCTGCGTCATGTGTATTTCCCCACCGACTCCATCGTTTCGCTGCTCTACGTGATGGAGAGCGGCGCCTCGGCGGAAATTTCGGTGGTGGGCAACGAGGGGTTGATTGGCGTCGCGGTGTTCATGGGTGGCGAAAGCACGCCCAGCCGGGCCATCGTGCAGAGCGCCGGGCATGCCTATAGGCTGCTGAACCAACGACTCAAGGACGAATTCAACCGCCACGGTGACATGCTGCAATTGATGCTGCGTTACACCCAGGCATTGATCACTCAGATGGCCCAGACAGCAGTGTGCAACCGCCATCATTCGATCGATCAGCAGCTGTGCCGCTGGCTGCTGCTGTCTCTGGATCGCCTGCCCAGCAATCAACTGACGATGACTCAGGAGCTGATTGCCAACATGCTTGGGGTACGTCGCGAGGGTGTCACCGATGCTGCAGGAAAACTGCAGCGCTTGGGGGTCATCGAATACAGCCGCGGGCATATCAAAGTACTCGATCGGCCCAAGCTGGAGCAACTGAGCTGCGAATGCTACGCGGTGGTGAAGGCCGAGACCGAACGTCTGTTGCCCTATCTCCCCATTAATATCGCAGCGTTAGATACGACAGGCTGCTAAGGCATTGTCGGCTCGTGGCGCGGTTACCCACGCCGATACTCAATTGTAATGAGTGTCCTTGAGAAAGGTGCGAAGCTTGATTTTCACCTGGATGCTCAACAGTCCATCGTTGAGCTTGAACAACTCGCTCATCACCCAAAGCCGCCAGCCTTTTCTGAGTACCTTTCTCCCGATGATGAGCCTCTCGAACATGTGTTGTGCTTCGGCCTCCCTGTTCCGCGAGGCAGAGGAACCGCTCAGCGTAGGGGCCGGCTGCAGGCATTCCGTGTCGGCTGTGACCCTCTTGGACGTGACTGGCGTTTCCATGATGACCTCCTTCCGGTTACTGAAGTTTCAGTGTGCTAGCGTTGCCCGAGGTTGTCTGTCTGCTAACGTACACAGACTGCTGCGAGGCTAGTGTCGAACGTGCGAAGAAAGCAGTCGCGCGTGAACCGCTATCAGCGCGTCGTAACACCCACAGGCTGTTTCCTCCAGGCCTTGCCGGTCCAGAATGGTGATTTGACCACGGCTGTAGCGGATGAGCTGTCGCTGCTGCAATGCGCCCGCGGCAATGCTCACGCCGCTTCTTCGTACCCCAAGCATATCCGCGAGCCGTTCATGGGTCAGATAGACGTGATCAGCGTGTGCACGGTCATGGGCCATCAGCAACCAACGTGCCAAGCGTGGTTCGATCTCATGGAAATGGCCGCAGGCTGCGTTCTGCGACAACTGCGCGATTAACACATAAAGATAGCGTTTGAGTGCACGAAGCAGGCCTGGATACGCATGCAATTCTTGGCGCAGCAGCGTCGCGTTTATCCGCAATGCACGACCCGCGCCTTGGACCACTGCGCGGGTAGGAGCGGCATTGACACCCAGTGCAAACGTGGCGCCAAGCATACCCTCATTGCCAATCAGGCCAAGCTCCAGCGGACGATGGCATTCCAGTGTGGTGACCAGCGAGATAAAGCCAGTGAGCGGGAAGTACAGATAGCGCAAGGGGTGGTCGGATTCGCTGAGGATGCTGCCATACACAAGGTCCACTGGTTCACAATGCCGCAGGATTCTGTTGTGCTCCCTGCCAGACAGGCTGTCGATCAGGCAGTTGCCTTCTTGAGTCGGAAGGACGGTTGGCATGCGGGCGTCCCATAGCACAGAGCAAGCCGGTAGGTGGCCCGGGAAAAGGTGCCTGGCAATCCCGTGTCCTCAGTCTGATTGACCGCTCGCCGATGATCTGTTCGCTGCAGCACATAGCAGCTGCGGATCAATATGATCGACGCGCGCGCTCGGTCCGGGATTTGCACTCAATCTGGCGATAATCGGGTTGCTGTGGCGTACTCACCGAAGATCCGTCAAGGCGAGGTATCGCCGTCCCTTAAGGCTTGTGTGCGGCAGCGTACAGACTCATCCCCATGAAGGTGCGCAATCTGGTGTCAGTCGGTTGGTCGGATGCTCTCTGAGTGACAGCCAGCAAGCGCGCCTTTTCATGCATCCAAGGAGATAGTCATGAGCGTGGGCACAATCGTGATAACCATCCGCATTCTGCTACTGATCGGCGCTTTACCGAGTTGGCCGCACAGCAGGAATTGGGGAGATGCACCAACCAGTGGCTTGGATATTGTTCTGGTCGAGCAGCTCTTGATGGGGCGACTTTGACTGACAGGGACCTGGCTGGGTTGAACAGCGCAGCGGTATCGATGCGTTCGATGCTGCGCCGGGCTTTTGGGCGGCGCTCTGAATCACCACCATGGAGTGATCACGCGCCAGTACGGGAAACGCTTTTCGGTATTGAGCGGCTTGAGCAACATGCCGCCAGCCTAGCCGTCGCCCAGCAGATAGCGCCCAGTCCACCCGCCGTACTTTCCTTGCATGTGCGCCTTGACGACAATGCCGCGATGCTGCTCGCCGCCTACCGGGCGAGCGCTGCGGAGCTTGAGAGCGGCCATAGTGTTGTGCCCGCCGCTGAATGGCTGCTGGACAACTATCATATTGTCGAGGAGCAGATCCGAGAGATCCGCGATGACCTGCCCCCCGGTTATTACCGCCAGTTGCCGAAACTGGCCGAGGGGCCGTTCGCCGGCTACCCGCGGGTCTTTGGCCTGGCTTGGGCCTTCGTCGCTCATACCGACAGTCATCTCGATCTCGACATGTTGCGGCGCTTCATCGTCGCCTACCAGCGCGTTCAGCCGCTGACCATCGGCGAGCTGTGGGCGGTGGCGATCACACTGCGTATCGTCCTGATCGAGAACTTGCGCCGTCTCACCGAGCAGATCGACGACGGTCGCGTGGCCCGCGCCGACGCCGATGGGCTGGCCGATCGGTTGCTCGCGCCCGGCTGCGCCCGCTCGGCGCTGGTGACGGATATCGCCGCACGCCCGTCCGGGCGGTTGTCCGAGATGTTCGCCGCCCAGCTCGCCAAGCGCCTGCGCGACCAGGACCCGCGCACGACCCCGGCACTGGGCTGGCTGGACGAACGCCTGCAAGAACAGGGCGTTAGCGTCGAGGACGTTGTGCAGCATGCCCAGCAACGCCAAGGCGCCTCGAATGTCACGGTACGCAACATTATCACCAGCATGCGGCTGATCTCCGATATCGACTGGGCCAATCTGTTCGAAAGCGTCAGCCTGGTCGACGTGCACTTGCGTGCGGGCAGTGCGTTCGCCGCCATGGACTTCCCTACGCGCAACTTGTACCGCAGTGCCATCGAACAACTGGCGCGCGGTTGCGCACTCTCGGAACTGCAGGTCGCCGACCGGGCACTAAAGGCCGCCCGCCAAGCCGAAAGCGCCGGGCCGGGCGAGCAGGGGGATGATGAGCGTGCGAACGATCCTGGCTACCACCTGATCGCCGAGGGCCGCCCGGCGCTGGAGCGGGCCATCGGATTTCACCCGCCGGTACGCCTGCGCATCAGCCGCTTCAATATTCGCCTGGGCATCGGCGGCTATGTCGGCGGCATTTTTGTGTTGAGCGCACTGCTGCTGGCGCTTATGGCCTGGGCGCTGGCGGTTCCGTCCGTGATGGTGGGCTGGATCGTGTTATTCGTGCTGTGGATGTTCGTGCCGGTCAGCGAGGTGGCCACGGCGCTGGTCAATCGTGCAATCACCTGGAGCTTCGGCGCCGTTACCCTGCCGGGGCTGGAGCTGTCTGCCGGTGTGCCGCAGGCGTTACGTACGCTGGTCGCGATGCCGACCCTGCTGACCAGCGAGGCAGACCTGCTGGAGCAGATAGAGCGGCTGGAGGTCCATCATCTGGCGGGAATTGGCGGTGATCTGGCTTTCGTCCTGCTGGCCGATGGCGTCGATGCGCCGCAAGAGGAACTCGACAGCGATATGCACCTGCTTGGCGTGGCAGCCGAGGCAATCGAGCGGCTGAACCGTCGCTATGGCCCCGGCCCTGGCGGCCAGCGCTTTTTCCTGCTCTGTCGGCGGCGGCTGTTCAATGCCAGCGAGCAGTGCTGGATGGGCTGGGAGCGCAAGCGCGGCAAACTGCACGAGCTAAACCGCTTGTTGCGAGGAAGTAGCGACACGAGCTTCATGCCCATCGCTGGCGAGGAACCGCATGTGCCGTCCGGGGTGCACTACGTGATCACCCTTGACGCCGATACCCGCCTGCCACGGGATACGGCGCTTCGGCTGATTGGCAAGATGGCTCATCCATTGAACCACCCATGTTTCGACGCCGTGCTGAAGCGCATCGTCAGCGGCTACGCGATTCTGCAGCCACGGGTAACGCCCTCTCTGCCGATGGGCGGCGAGGGCTCCTTCTATCGTCGGGTGTTCTCTGGTCCCGGTGGCATAGACCCCTATGCCGCGGCGGTTTCGGATGTCTACCAGGACCTCTTCGGCGAAGGTTCCTATACCGGTAAGGGCATCTACGATGTGGATGCCTTCGAAGCCGCGCTCGGTGGCCGGGTCGGCGACAACCGGCTGCTCAGTCATGACCTGTTCGAGGGCATCTTTGCCCGTGCCGGTCTGGCCTCGGATGTGGAGGTGGTCGAGGAGCCTCCGGCGCGCTTCGATGTCACCGCCAAGCGCCTGCACCGCTGGACGCGCGGTGATTGGCAATTACTGCCTTGGGTGCTCGGACACTGGAAGGGGCCCCAGGCGGTGCCGCCGATCGGCCGTTGCAAGATGCTTGATAACTTGCGCCGCTCGCTGTTGGCGCCTTTCACCCTGGCCAGTCTCGTGCTTTGCTGGTGGCTGCCGTTACCCGTGGCGCTGCTCGCCACACTCTTCGTGCTGGTGACCCTGGCGGTCCCGGCCCTGCTGCCGATCGCCTGCTCCCTGATACCGCGGCGGCGCGGTATCCGCTTACGCAATCACTTCGCGATACTCGGCGCCGATCTGCGCCGCGCAGCCCTGCAGAGTCTGCTGTCGTTGGCCTTTTTGGCAGACCAGGCGTGGCGCATGGGCGACGCTATCGGGCGTACGCTGGTACGGCTGTTCTTGAGCCACAATCACCTGCTCGAATGGACCACAGCGGCGCAGTCCTCCGGTTGCCCGCTGCCCGACCTGCACGGCAGCTACCGGCAAATGGCCGGTGGCACTGCGCTGGCGCTGCTGATGAGCGCAGCCGGACTGGCGTTGGTGCCAGCCTCGTGGCCGCTGATCGGGCCATTGGCACTGCTCTGGCTGGCGGCGCCGGCCCTGGCTTTGTTCAGCAGTCGGCCATCGCAGGTGGCCCGCCTGCGCACGGTTTCACCGTTGGACGCCCATGCCCTACGCCTGACCGCGCGGCGCACCTGGCGCTTCTTCGAAACCTTCGTCACACCCGAGGACAATCTGCTGCCGCCGGACAATTTCCAGGAGCAGCCAAAGCCGGCGGTGGCACACCGCACCTCGCCGACTAATATCGGGCTCTACCTGCTTTCTGCAGTCGCTGCCCGCGACTTTGGCTGGGCCGGCAGCATCGAGACGGTCGAACGCCTGGAGGCGACCCTGGCCACCCTGGAGAAGCTGCCGCGCTACCGCGGGCACTTCTTCAACTGGTATGCGACCCGCGACCTGCGTGCCCTGAATCCGGCCTATGTGTCTTCGGTCGATAGCGGTAACTTTGCCGGGCACCTGATCGTGCTTGCCAACGCCTGCGAGGAATGGCAGACCAGCCCGTTGGCAGAAGAGGCCTGCAGCGGTCTGATGGATGACCTGTGGCTAGTGCGGGAGGCAATCGCCGTGCTACCGGTCGCAGCCGGGGAGTCACTGCGGCAACTGCACGACGACCTGGAGGAAATTCACGTCCATTTGGAGGGACTGCAAGCGTTCGACGCGCTGCTGCCGAGTCTGAAACGGTTGACTGAGAAGGCCGCCAAAGTAGCCGGCAGCGTCGTCCCAGCGGGCGAGAGCGGCGAGGGCGGCAACTTGCTGTTCTGGATCGAAGCGTTGCGCAAGGCAGTGGCCGAACACCTGCGTGACCGTAAGGTGCCGGACGAGGCGCAGCCGACGCTGGCAGAGCGTTTGCAGACCCTTGCCAATACGGCGCGGGCGATGGCCGGGGCGATGGACTTCGGCTTTCTGCTTGACCCGGAACGCAAGCTGCTATCAATCGGCTACTCCCAGATCGACAATCGTCTCGACCCCAGCTGCTACGACCTGCTTGCCTCAGAAGCACGGCTGGCAAGCCTGTTCGCCATTGCCAAGGGTGATGTCTCGAGTCGTCACTGGTTCCGTCTTGGGCGTACCGCAACACCGGTCCCCGGTGGCTCGGCACTGATCTCCTGGTCCGGCTCGATGTTCGAATACCTGATGCCGTCGCTGGTGATGCGCGCGCCGGCCGGCAGTCTGTTGGAGCAGAGCACTCGCCTGGTGGTGGCGCTGCAGCAATCCTATGGTCGCTTGCTGGGCATCCCCTGGGGGATTTCGGAGTCAGCCTACAATGCCCGCGACGTGGAGTTTACCTATCAGTACTCCAACTTCGGCGTGCCCGGGCTTGGCCTCAAACGCGGGCTTTCCGAGAACGTGGTGGTCGCGCCTTATGCGACCGGCCTGGCGGCGATGATCGACCCGCAGGCGGCACGACGTAACTACGATCGGCTGGCCGGGATGGGCGCGCAAGGCCGCTATGGTTTCTATGAAGCGCTGGATTTCACCCGCTCGCGGCTGCCGGACGACGAGAACGTGGTGATCGTGCGCTGCTTCATGGCCCACCACCAGGGCATGACCATCGTCGCCATCGCCAATACCTTGCACGATGGAAGGATGCGCTGCCGCTTTCACCGCGAGCCGATGATCCAGGCCTGCGAGCTGCTGCTGCAGGAGCGCGTGCCACGGGACGTTGCACTGGCACATCCAAGGGCTGAAGAGGTGACGGTTTCCGCGGCCGAGAACCGCAGCGAGACATCCACCTTGCGGCGCATCAGAGCGGTGGCCGGCGGCGCGCCGTTCACGCAGCTACTGTCCAACGGCCGCTATGCGTTGATGCTGACCGCGGCGGGCGCGGGTTACAGCCGCTGGGGGGATATTGACGTGACACGCTGGCGTGAGGACGCCACCCGCGATGACTGGGGCAGCTTTATTTTCCTGCGTGACACACAGAGCGGGGCCGTCTGGTCAGCGACACTGCAGCCCAGCAGCCGCGAGGTGGAAAACGGCGAGGTCCTGTTCGACGAGGATCATGCCGAGTTCAGCCATCGCGAAGGTTCGCTGGTGACCCGTCTGGAAGTGCTGGTATCAGGGGAGGACGACGGTGAAGTGCGGCGGGTTTCGCTGATCAACAACGGACGGCGGCCACGGGACATCGAGCTGACGTCCTATGCCGAGGTGGTCCTGGCGACACAGGCCGCTGACAGCGCGCATCCGGTTTTTTCGCGAATGTTTGTGCAGACCGAATACCTGGCTGAATTCACTGCACTGGTCGCCACCCGACGCCCGCGTGCGCCGCAGGACACGCCGGTGTGGGCGGCGCATTTCGCGGTGATGGAAGGCGAGCTGATCGCCGATCCGCAGTTCGAGTCCGACCGCGCGCGCTTTCTGGGCAGAAACCGTAGCGTACGCGAGGCGCTGGCGATCACCGGGCACCGGGCGCTGTCGAACAGCCAGGGGACGGTCCTGGACCCGATCTTCTCCTTGCGCCAGACCCTGCGAGTTGCGCCCGGCAAGGTCGCACGGGTGGCTTTCTGGACCGTGGTCGCAAGCTCGCGGGAGGCTCTACTGGACCTGATCGACAAACACCATGAGCGCAATGCCTTCGCGCGCGCCAAGACCTTGGCCTGGACCCAGGCCCAGGTGCAGTTGCGCGACCTGGGCATCGACACCGAAGAGGCGGCGGACTTCCAGCGCCTGGCCACGCCGATCCTCTATGCCGACCCACGTTTTCGCGCATCGGCGGACGCCCTCAAACGTGGCGCGGGGTGCCAATCGGGGTTGTGGCCGCTGGCCATTTCCGGCGACTTGCCAATCGTCCTGCTGCGCATCGACGAAGTCGAGGACATCGCCCAGGTCCGGCAGTTGTTGCGCGCACGCGAGTATTGGCGGATGAAGGGCCTGGATATCGACCTGGTCATCGTCAACGAACGGGCGTCGTCCTATGTGCAGGAGTTGCAGGTGGCAATAGAAACTGCAGTGCGCAGCAGCCAGTCGCGCGTGCGTTTTGGCGAGGATCACCGGCGCGGTGCGGTCTTCACCTTGCGAGCCGACCTGATGAGCGTTGAAGCGCGGGCGCTGTTGCAAGCCGTGGCGCGTGTTGAACTGGTCGCCCATCGTGGCTCTATTGCCGCCCAGCTCGCACGTCTGCCACAGCCGCCATCGCGCAACGGGATCAGCGTCCGTCAGTCGCCCTCAATGCCGGCGTGGCCATCGTCAGTGTCGACGGCCGAGGGTAGCGACCTGGAGTTTTTCAATGGCTTGGGAGGCTTCGACTGCGACGGGCGGGAATACCTGACTGTCCTCGACCGTGACCAGACGACGCCGGCACCGTGGATTAACGTGATCGCCAACCCGGCGTTTGGCTTCCAGGTTTCGGTTGAAGGCAGTGGCTATGTCTGGGCCGAGAACAGCCGGGACAACCAGCTCACCCCTTGGTCGAATGACCCCACCGTCGATCCGGCGGGCGAGGCGTTGTACATTCGTGATGAGGAGAGCTACCAGCTGTGGAGCGCCACCGCGCAACCGATCCGCGACGGCGGTGTCTACCGCGCTGCGCACGGCTTTGGTTACAGCCGCTTCAGCCACACGGCACACGGTATCCAGGCACAATTGTTGCAGTACGTGCCGCTGGACGACCCCGTGAAGATTTCCCGGCTGACCCTGCGCAACCTCTCGGGGCGACCTCGCCGGCTGTCAGTCACAGCCTATGTGGAGTGGGTGCTTGGCACCTCGCGGGGCGCCAGCGGACCCTTTATCCAGACAGAAATCGACGCGGGCAGTGGTGCGCTGCTGGCGCACAATCCGTGGAGCGTTGCCTTCCCGGGGCGCGTGGCATTTGCTGACCTCGGCGGCCGGCAAAGCGCCTGGACCGCCGACCGTTGCGAGTTTCTCGGTCGCCATTGCGGGCCTGCGGCGCCCCAGGCGCTGCTCGGCAGAACGCCGTTGTCCGGGGCCTGCGGTGCCGGCTTGGACCCTTGCGCAGCGTTGCAGTGCTTTGTCGAGCTACGCCCAGGTGAGTCTGTCGAGGTGCTAGCGTTGCTCGGTCAGGCCGGCTCGACTGACGCTGCAAGGGAGATCGTGCTGCGTTACCGCGAGCGTGATCTGGACGAGGTGCTCGCAGCGGTCAAGCGGCACTGGGACGAGGTGCTCGGCGCGGTACAGGTGCGCACGCCCGATCGCACGCTGGACATCCTGCTCAACGGCTGGCTGCTCTACCAGACCCTGGCCTGTCGCATCTGGGCTCGCTCGGCGTTCTACCAGGCCAGTGGCGCTTATGGCTTTCGCGACCAGTTACAGGACTGCATGGCACTGGCTTTTGCGTGCCCGGCGCAAACTCGAAGTCATCTGTTGCGCGCTGCCGCCCGACAGTTCGTCGAGGGTGATGTACAGCACTGGTGGTTGCCGCAGACGGGGCAGGGGGTGCGCACGCGGATTTCCGATGATCGTGTCTGGCTTGCCTTTGTCTGCGCCACCTATGTCACTTCCTCGGGGGATTGCAAGGTACTGGACGAGAGCGTGCCATTCATCCAGGGGCCGAAGTTGCACGCCGACGAAAGCGACGCATTTTTCCAGCCGATGCCTGCGGACACATCGGCTTCGCTGTTCGAACACTGTGCTCGCGGCCTCGATCAGTGCCTGGAATTGACCGGTGCCCAAGGCCTGCCGCTGATCGGCAGCGGTGACTGGAACGACGGTATGAACCGAGTCGGCGCGGGCGGGCAGGGCGAGAGCGTCTGGCTCGGCTGGTTGCTGTTGTGCACCCTTGAATACTTTGCGCCTTTCGCCGACGGCCGCGATGATCAGCGTGCCGGGCTGTGGCGGGCTCATGCGGCACTACTGCGCGAGGCGCTGGAGCGTGAGGCCTGGGATGGCGAATGGTATCGCCGTGCGACCTACGACGATGGCACCTGGCTCGGCTCGGCGGAGTGCGATGAATGTCGGATCGACTCCATCGCACAGTCCTGGGCGGTACTCTCCGGCGGCGCCGAGCCTGCCCGCGCGAGGCTGGCCATGGCCTCGCTGGAGCGTCTGCTGATTCGTCGCAGGGACGGCGTGGCGCTACTGTTCACGCCGCCGTTCTCGCACACGCCGCTTGACCCCGGCTATATCAAAGGCTACCCGCCAGGCCTGCGCGAGAATGGCGGGCAGTACACCCATGCGGCGATGTGGACGATCCTGGCGCTGACCCGACTTGGGGAGGGTGACAAGGCTGCCGAGCTTTTTGCGCTGCTCAACCCGATCAACCATGCGCGTACCCCAGAGCAGGTCGAGCGCTACAAGGTCGAACCTTATGTGATCGCCGCGGATGTCTATTCCGTCGCGCCGCATATCGGCCGGGGCGGCTGGACTTGGTACACCGGCTCGGCCGGCTGGATGTATCGCGCGGGCGTAGAGGGCATCCTGGGGTTGCGCCGCGAGGGTGCGTTCCTCGTCGTCAACCCCTGCATCCCGCGTCATTGGCCGGGGTTCGATGCCAGCCTGAGGCTGGACGGCAGCGACTACAAGGTCAGCGTGAAGTCAGCCGGAGTCCGTTGCCGGGGCCTCGTGCAGGCGCTGCTTGATGGTGTACCGCAGCGCTGCGAGGAAGGATCCGTTCGAGTGCCGCTGGATGGATGTGCGCATCGCCTGGAGCTTGATCTTTAGGTCCCCGGGTACACGCGCGCTACTGGAGAATCAATATGTCGCCAACCAAGCCCCCCCTGTTCACGCTTGCCGATGACGTGCTTCTGGATCGCCTGCAGTGTGCCGCCTTCGGCTATTTCCTGCAGACCCTGAACCCGCTCAACGGGCTGGTGGCCGACACCTCGCGCCCCGGTTCGCCGGTCAGCATCGCGGTGGTCGGGTTCGCGCTGTCAGCGTATCCGCTGGCCGTGGATCGGGGCTGGCTGACCCGGGCCGATGCGCTACGGCGCAGCCTCACCGCGCTGCGTTTTTTCCAGGCCAGCGATCAAAGCACTAGCCCCTCGGCGACCGGTTACAAGGGGTTTTACTATCACTTCCTCGACTTCCATACGGGCGTGCGCGTCTGGCGCTCGGAACTGTCGATGATCGACACCGCGCTGCTGATCGCTGGCGTGTTGGCGGCAAGCCTGTACTTTGACGCGGACACCGCCGACGAGAACGAACTGCGTGAACTGGCGGATTTTCTCTATCGGCGCATCGACTGGCGATGGGCGCAGGACAGCGGCGAGACGATCAGGCAGGGCTGGAAACCCGAATGCGGGTTTCTGCATTACGGTTGGGAGGGGTACAGCGAGGCCATCTTGCTGTATGTGCTCGCGCTTGGTTCGCCAAGCAACCCGATCGTCGGCGACTGCTATCAGGCATGGACCGCCACCTACCAGTGGGAAAACCTTTACGATCACGACTATCTCTATGCCGGGCCACTGTTCGTCCACCATTTCTCCCATGCTTGGATAGACTTTCGCGGTATCCGCGATGGTTTCATGTACAAAAAACGCTCGGACTATTTCCAGAACAGTCGGCGCGCCGCTTACATCCAGCGCGAGTACGCACGACGCAACCCCCGTGAATTCGCGGGCTACGCTGAAAACTGCTGGGGCCTGTCCGCTTGTGATGGGCCGAGCGACGAGCAGGCGGAGCTGTCCAATGAGCGACGAAGGCTGTTCGGTTATGCCGCCCGTGGCGTGCCGTACGGGCCGGACGACGGCACCCTGTGCGCACCATCGGTGATGGCGTCGCTACCGTTTGCACCGCAGATCGTCCTCGACACGGTGAGACATATGATGGCGAGCTACCCGGAAATGTGCGTCGAAGGGCGCTTTTCCAGCAGTTTCAATCCCAGCCTCTGCGATGCCAACGGACGCGCTTGGGTGTCCGCAGGGCATTACGGGCTTGATCAGGGCATCGTACTGATGATGATTGAGAACCATCGTAGTCAACGGATTTGGGAGCTGATGCGCGCCTGCCCTTACATCCGCGACGGTTTGCTGCGCGCCGGATTCCACGGCGGTTGGTTGCAGCAGCCGCCACGCCCAGGAGCACGCTGATGTCGCAACACTACGATGGGTCGATCCCCACCCCCCAGGATGCCTATGAGCGCCAGCGCCTGGCCAATGTGCATCCGCCGCAGTGGGTCAATCCGCAGGCCGCCGAACGCTACCACTTGGTGGTAGTCGGTGCTGGCCCGGCGGGCCTGGGCGCCGCGAAAACCGCCGTCGCCCTCGGTGCCAGGGTGGCGCTGATCGAACGCAGGCTGATGGGCGGCGATTGTCTGAACTATGGTTGCGTGCCGTCGAAGGCGATCATCAGGACGGCGCAGTTATATGCCGAAATGCGCGATGCCCAGCGCTACGGCGCGCAAGTTCCAGGCGATATTCAGGTCGACTTCGCTGCCGCGATGGCGCGCGTGCGGCGTATCCGCAGTCACCTCAGTGGCGGCGATTCTGCCGCGCGGCTGAGAGCGATCGGTGTGGATGTATTCTTTGGCGAAGTGCGCTTCACCGGAGCCGATTCGCTGACGGTCGATGGGCAGACCCTGCGCTTTCGCAAGGCCCTGATCGCGACGGGTGCGGCCCCGACCATCCCGCTGATCCCCGGGCTCGCGCAGGCAGGTTACCTGACCAATGAAAACGTCTTCGATCTCACCGAGTTGCCGCGCCGCGTGTTGGTGATCGGGGGTGGTCCTCTTGGCTGTGAATTGGCTCAGGCGTTCTGCCGGCTGGGGGCGAAAACCACCATCGTGCAGGACCTGCCGCTGTTCCTCGGCAACGAGGAACGGGACGCCGCGCAACTGCTTTCGGATGCGTTTGCCCGCGACGGCATCGAGGTGCGCTTGAACACGAACGTGGTTGCCGTGCGCGTAGAAGGCGGGCAGAAGTTGGTTGACCTGATCAGCGACGATTACCGCAATACGATCGCCGTCGATGCGATCCTCACCGGCATTGGTCACTCGCCGAATGTCCAGGGCCTGGGCCTGGAAGCCGCGGGTGTCGACTACGACGCCGAGGTGGGAATCCATGTCGATGACTTTCTGTGCACCAGCAATCCGCTGATCTACGCTGCCGGGGATGTCTGCCTCAAACACCAATACACCCATACGGCCTTGGCCTCGGCGCGCATCGTCGTGCAGAACGCACTGCTGCGCGGTCACGAGCGAATGAGCGGGCTGGTCATTCCCTGGTGTACCTACACCGATCCGGAAATCGCACACGTCGGTTTGTACGTGCGCGAGGCCAATCTTCAGGATATTCCGGTGAAGACTTTCACCATTCCCATGCATCAGGTCGATCGTGCGGTGACTGACAGCGAGGAGGATGGTTTCGTGAAAATTCACGTCCGGGAGCGTACGGATCGGATTCTCGGCGCCACCATCGTCGCCCGCCATGCTGGCGACATGATCAACGAAATCACCCTGGCCATGGTCGCGGGGGTTGGCCTGCGTACATTGGCCCTGGTGATCCACGCTTACCCCACGCAGGCGGAGGCGATTCGCAAGGCCGCCGACGCCTACAATCGTACGCGCCTGCCGTCGCGGGTCAGGCTACGGCTGGCGCGTTGGATGGAGCGCTGAGAAACACCCTACGACCGTGCCAGCAGCGCCTTGGCGCGCACGCAGACATTGTCGATGGTGAAGCCGTATTCGCGCAGCAAGACGTCGGCCGGTGCCGAGGCGCCGAATCGTTCCACCCCAAGCATGTCGCCACTGACGCCAATGTAGCGCTCCCAGCCTTGCCGCACTCCAACTCGACCGCCAGTCGCGCGCCGACCGAAGGCGGCAGCACGGCGTCGCGCTCGGCCTGCGGCAGGGCCTCGAACAACTCCCAACTCGGCATCGAGACACAGCGCACGGCGATGCCTTCGCCCTTCAGGCGTTCACCCGCCGCCAGGATCAAGGCGACTTCCTAGCCGCTGGCGAGCAGGTTCAGCTCGGGCTTGTTGTTCGCCGCGGCTGGAATGGCACCCTCAAAACCCAGATTGACCAGGTCGAGTTCGTCGACAAAGACGTCGACTACGCACACCGGATTGGTATGCGTGACGTAATCGTCGAGGCTCTCGGGAAGTAAGGTGCCTTGGCCTCGATGTTCACCTTGGATAAAGCGCTTCATAGGCGATCCTTGCGATGAAATCCTCAAGGATCATAGCAAGGACTTTCGATCTCGATAGATACTCTGTCGTAGGATTGCTAAACCAGCTGGCGGATCCCCAGAGACAAAATCAAACCACCGCACAGTCGATCAATTGCTTTTTTCCTCCCTTGATACCCGGCAGCAATCTTAGGTTGCGAAAGAGCGATTGCGACCATTCCATACCAGGTCATTGAAACCACCACTACGACTGCCAGCATCGACAAAAACGTGCCTGGCGAAACATGGACGGGGGCTGCGGCTGAAAAGACAGCGGCATAGAAGGCCATGGACTTGGGGTTGCCAATGTTGGTAATCACCCCCTGAATAAAAGACTGCCTGCAACTACCGGCGACGGCATCATTTAGCGGGCCAAGCGCATTCTTCCCCGCGTTGATCAGCAGTCGGAATCCGAACCACATCAGGTAGGCAGCCCCCAGAACCTTTACTACAAGCGCAGCCCAAGGGAGCGCAGCAAATACAATCCCGAGACCTGCAATTGCACAGGTGGACCAGAACAAGTTGACCAGTACGATACCCGCTACCAAGGCCAGAGCTTCTGACCGTGTAGCAGCCACCGCTTTATGGACCACTGCGACAAAATTTGGCCCAGGGATAACGACACCGGCGAGGTAAACCAAAAAAACTGTCAAAACGGCGGAACCATCGATCATGTGCTTCCTCGCGAGTCCTGTGGACGGTGATCGTCACGGAAATGATATGTTCTAAGAGCAAGGTCGCTTGTGACCTCAACGTCCATCGAGATAAGAGTTTTACACAGCGCTCTGGAGATTAGGGGCTTTTTACACACTCTGGGCCGACTTCTGCCTGTTGCGACCGGCCGAGTCTCACACCAGTTGTTATCGATGGGCACAGCACCGTCATCAAGATAGCGCGTCAGCGCTATCCAGCGTTTTAGGCTGTAATCCAACGCCTTGGCGATGGTCGATCCCTCAGGCACAAGCTGCCTCTGGGCGATCATCCAGGTATGAAGTGCGTCGATGAACGGCGCTACTTTGTCCTGCCGTATTCGCTGCCGGATACCCGGTTCCAGCTCGCGTGCCTCTCGTTCAACTTCGTACAAGGCAGCGATGAAGTGCAGCGCTTTTTCGGCGATCTGGCTCTTGTTAGTCGCTTGCAAGTCGAAATAGGGGGCACCCGCGGGGGAATACCTGGGGTTTTCCAGCAACCAGTTTGTTGGGGATTGATTCAAGGGCGACTTAGTTTTTACGTGGCGTGCACACGCCGGAGACCGACTGCGCAGAAGTCCGAGAGTTGGCTGCCAGTGCAATACGAGCCAGTGCGGGAATGGATTTAGAATGAGTGCGAGTCATAATCGAAGCTCGGTGATTTTCCACTGTTCGCTGGCTGATCCCGAGTTCGACAGCGATGTTCTTGCTGGGGTGACCCGCCAGCACCATGTCCATGATCTCGCGCTGACGATGAGTCAGGTTGTTAATGCATTGAGTGGCTTCCTGAGTCCAGGCCAGTTTTTTACTCGCGTCAAGTGAGTGCTCCAAGGCTCGCGCAACACTTTGAAGTACCTCACTACGACCAAATGGCTTTTCAATAAAATCCGACGCGCCGGCCTTCATGGCATCCACGGCGATTGAGATTTCGCTGCTACCGCTGATCATTACGGCTGGCAGGTCGTCGCCGTTGCGTCTTAATCGATGCAGGAGTTCAAGGCCTTCCATTCCTGGCGGATGAGCATCAACCAGCAAACATGCACGTAAACCGGGAGAGTAGTCCTCCAGAAACGCCTCGCAGGAGGCATAGTCCTGGACTAGATAGTCACTGGATTCAAGTATGCCTCGGATCGTATCGCGAAAAACATCGTCGCGATCCACTACGAATATGATCGATGTCCTTATATCGCAGGACTCAGTTTTCTGGAATTGCTCATTGTCGGCAATCGCCAGACGTTGCTGTGCAAGCAGGGAAGTAACAACGAAAATGACCTCTTTGAGCTTCGCGGGTTTGTTGAGCTGAGGACAGTGCTCAAACGCTACGTCACGGGAGGTTTGGCGTGAAATATCACCCGTCAGAATGATGGCGGGAATGCTGCGATGCAGTGTTTTGCGTAACTGAGTGATCATTTGTAAGCCATTGATCGATCCAGGCAGATTGAAATCTGCCAGTATCAGATCGGGTTGCACGCCGCCATGTGTGACGCTTTCGAGCGCAGATTCCCGGCCTTAGAGATGTATTATCTGTTCTCTGTCCCATGAAAGATGGTTGGGGAGTTTCATTCTGGTTTATCTCTCCCAACGGATGGCTTGGAGGCAAGCGCCCACAGGACCTCCTTTCCACCGAGCCAAGCCGCGTGGTTTCAGCTGCACACGAAGAAGCTAGCGGTGTCATGCATGGCTAGGTCCGCGAGGGCCTCGCCATAGGAAGTCACGAAGTCCCGCAGTACCCAGTCGCCGGACGCCCAAGAACTAAATTCTATGACGGCAAACTCTTCGCCGTTTCTAACGCAGCCACGGGCCCAGGGAGCTGCGGAAGTAAATTTCCGAAACGTGGAACAAATGCACGGTGAAACGTGGGAACTGAAATTCAGAAGCGGTAACGTCGACACCAGTTTGGAGTTTTACATGCTCCGAATTCTGAGATTTAGTTCGGTGCAGCACCCCGAAGTAAAACTTACAATTTCATGAAAAATTGAAAATCTGATACAGAATAACGGCTTAGTGCACTTTGTAAAGCTCCTGCTCGAATTTCTAGTGCAGAATTACTACCGCTTAACCTTAAACAGATTTTAGTCCCCGTTTCGGAGTAGAAGTAATTATTCGAAATGGGGAATGAACCTAAAACTTGCAAGGTGGCTCCGCTCTGCTAAGGTTATGAAAGAATCTAACCGGAATGCCCCTGACAAAAGGAATTGAATCAAAGGTCGGCATATCCTCATGCTTATCATGGGGATAGTTATGTCCGCGAAAAGTGTAACTTATAACTTCACATCCAGAAAAAGAGCCTTTGGCAATCACTGGCTCATATTCAGCAATAAAGCACAGTGCGTACTTTCGTTGCTCAGTGACCGAGAGGTCGCACATTGGGTGTTGAACTTAGAGTTCTGCTCAAATATAAAGTCATTTGAATTCGGTGATTATGAGGTAGAAATAGAGATAAATGGCGAAAAAATATTCGCGAAATATCGCCTGCGAGTAGAGTCTAATAAAGGTGTAGAGTATCACAAAATCTCGGTAAGTAAGGGCGAGCAAAGCAAACGGGATGCAGGCTTTCTGGATAATTTCTTATGGCGCGAGAAGCATATTAGATTTAGACATATTACGGATGAGGATCTTAATTGCCAAAGGCAAAAGATATTTCCGTTGCTGAAACTTTCAGCTTTTTTGACTGCCAGTCGAGGACAATACATTCCATCAAATCTAATAGATTCTGCGAATTTGTATTTTTCGAGGTTCAGAAAGGGGACGTTATTGCATTGTCTCGCTGCTTTAAATGAATACAGCAAAACCACTGTGATGTTACAAATATATCGCTTGTACAATTCTGGCAAGATTTTGATAGCTTTCGAGGAAACCCCATTTTTATTAGACTCAGAATGGAGCCTTAATAATGAATGAAAGAGGGAGGGAGCCAATTAATCCTATCTATGCGTCAGTCGATGCTGCGCAGGTGCCTGAAGATAAAAGGGCAGTGTTTCTGCGCCGTCGCTTAGCAGTGAGAATGCGCTTAGATGGGGAGTCATTGAGCGAAATTTTTGTGCAGACAGAGATCATTGCATCTGAGGTGAGTCGCTTAATCAAGCGATTCAAAGCAAAGGACGAAAATGGTGTTTGTTTTGGGGATGCGGCGTGCATCCCTGGCTTTAGAGTAAAACAATATGATCGAAAAAAACCAATCCAGCCAAAAAAAACTGAGCAGAAAGGCGGGATGGCAGGAGCAATGTCTAATCTATTAAAAAATTTTCCAAATATTCTGCCTCGTTTTGTCAAAAAAGTACTTCGGCAGGATGCACCTGTTGGGAAGGGAATGAAATATCAAAAGACACTTCTATTCCAAAATTTTTATGAAATATGCAGGCATGAAGGCGTAGGAGAAAATGACTGGCCTTTTTGCCAGCTCAGAGGCGCAAATAAAACTATATCAGGTCTGATAGATAAAGTACTGGAGCAAAACTTCCAAGCTGGGGCGCTAGCGGTTGGAGGTCGCTTGAGTCTCATTCATACTGCTGTTTGCAATGGGATTGAGTCATTGTTTGGTCAATGTGATGTTTTGGATGTATTAGAAATTGACTCCCATTTTCTGGATGGAAAATTTGTGCTTAATATTAAAGGGGATCGTCGGCTTACAACAGATGATATTGTCGACAGATTCTGGTTGATATGCGCACGATGCAGGAGAAGTAAAGCGATTTGCGCCGCCCGGTATGTTTTTTCAAGTCAAGTCAGCGCGCTGGATATATTCCAAGTGATTTGTGATGCATATCTTGGAAACTGGAAGCCAAGAGTAAAATTTAGCATCGCTGATCTGACGTACGTTGAAGGTGCGGGCATGCCATACTATGTTTTCCCCGAACTTAGATATCACAGCATTGCGGCAATATATTTCGATAACGCGATGCAGCACTTTGCCAAGGATGTTCAAAGCCTGTGCTTAGATAAATTGGGCATTGCAATTGACTACGGGCCGCTAGGTAATCCCGGGCGTAGAACAAACATCGAGGGATTGTTTAATACCCTGGCCAGTCATGTGCTTCACCCGCTTTCTTCAACAACAGGCCGACACCCTCACGATGGGCGATCAGACGTGCCCGAGAAGGCGGCGATTTATTATGATATTAATGTGGATGAAGCGTTGGAAGTATTAGATGTTTATATTGCTAATTATAATGCCACTCCTTGCGGTGGCGCCAACAAAGGAAATAGTCCTCTTGAGGCAATAAAAGCCTACAAGGATTGCGAGAATTTATTTAAACCCATTGTAAATGCAGTCCTAATAAACTCAAAGGACGTCAATTCTTTGTGTCGCAAGGTATTTGTCAGGGGCAGCATTAAAAACGGTATACGTCCACGCATCAAGCTGGATAAAGCGTTATATACCAGCCCAATTTTGGCGGAAATGCCGAGCTTAATAGGGCAGGAAATAATTGTTAGAATCGATCCGGATGATTATAGAACCGTCACTGCGTACTTGCTCAGCGGTCTACCTCTCGATGTGTTAACTGTAGAGCTCGCTTGGCGAGAATATAAACATAGCGTTCAAACAAGAAAGCTTATTAATAGAGCAGTGAGTAAAAAAGTATTCGAGATTTGTCGCGGTCAGCGCCCTGTTGTTGTATATCAAAACCATTTATTGAAATCGTCAACTGCACGGAAAAATTTAGAGTTGCAAAGATTGTTAGCTGAATGCCCGGAGCTCAGTGGGACTGCTGGTCACGTGGAACAGAGCATTGCTCGTAATGCTGAATGCAGTAATCAGAACGAGGATATTATTGAAACTCCGAAATGGCGCTCTCTTCCTATCTTCAATTTTGAGGACGAATAAATGCCTAATCTCAGTCATCCCGCATTAAAAACCTATTTTCGGCTGAATACACCTGTATTGAAGGAGGTCATAAAGCAAGTTTTTTTTGAAATTGCGATGCAAAAAACGGGGGTAATCTATCAGGGGCCTGCACGCATTGGTAAAACACGGTGTTCGAAGGCGCTTAGTGAAGAGGTGGGAGCCAAATTCAAGGATGTGTTGGTAATTAGGCTCATCGCTGTTGCTCGCGAAAACGCGAAGCATAGGTCTACCATAATACATCAATTGATTGAGCAGGAAAGGATACCAATCAAGTCGCGAGACAGTAGTATTGTGAGGTTTAACTTATTGGTTGATCGTATAAAAAACAAGATGGAAGAGAGTGGTAAGACTCATTTTTTACTAATTATCGATGAGTTGCAACGTTTTGCAAGCGCAGATTTCTATCAGCTGGCTGATTTGATGAACGTTCTCGATAGCATAGAAATAAAAATGACCGTGATATCCTTTGCCATGCCGGAGATCGTTGATCTGGTAAATGATCTTAAAAATGTCGAACAGTTACAAATCATCGCGCGATTCATGAGTGATGTGCGAGATATGTCTGGGGTGAGCAGCGAAAAAAATCTATTTCAAATTCTGAAGCTCTACGACAATGATATGGTTTATCCGTTGGGCAGCGGAATTACGTACACTCAAAGCTTTTTTCCAGAGGCTTTCGCGCGCGGCTGGAGAATCAGTTCGATTGCTCCTCAATTTTGGGCGGAAATGAATAACAAAGCGTCAGGCCGTTACGTTGGCAACCTACCAATGGAACATGTGACTAGAGTCGTACAATATTTTTTTTTAATGAGAAGTATGGTTGATGGGCGTGACGACGCTAGTCTTCCGATAACAAATGATGATATTCGGGAGGCTGTAAATGTTAGCGGGTTAGAGACTTTTTGTCGAACTGCTTCGATGGGTGTTAAGCGATGAATATATATATTCCAAAAAAGATATACCCCTACGAATCCTACATTTCTATTTTTTACAAAGTCATGAGATACAGCTACTTAAGGGGCGAGGATCTCCTCAAAGATAGTGGAACCACGTATAGTCAGCATCGAATGCCATTCGTAGTTCCGAACTGGTTGGTTTCGTCAGCATCAGAGGAGAGCGACTCACACATCCCTACTCAGTTTGCTCCATCTCAGCAAATTTTAAATCCAAAAGCGAGCATACGATTTTGTCCACTATGTATGGAAGTAGGGTTTCACTCGGTATTTTCGTGTATTAAATTTTATCGTTATTGTTCGATCCATGACGTTGAACTTGTCGAAATGTGCCCTGAATGCTTGGATCGTTTCAACGGTAATACTCCCATTGATTCCTATTTTTACGAACGGAAAATACGTGGTGCAACACAAAAAATTTGTAGTGTTTGCAACCTTAGCTGGCCTGATTTAGGCCATCGCTCTAATTTCAATGTGGATAGCGCATTTATGGCTAGAACGCTGGAAATTGGCAACCTCGAAGCAAAATGGTTTCGAGCGTTAATGCGGGGTGTTTTCAGTGGCTCGTATCATTGTGCAGATTACTATAGTAATGATATGGCTAGAGAGGCTTTGGTGGTGCCTATCGAGCGGCTATTGGGTATTTCAAGTCCGGACCGATTGGTCGGTCAGATATTTAGTCATCAACCAGTGCATTGGGTAACTCCTGACTCCCCGAATAATGAGCAATATGACTATCTTGAGCTTGATGATTATCAACCGATCCGGGAAACGCTTTATACTTGCTGCGAGGCGCTAGAGGACAAATATCTTCGTGGTCATCAGGATTGTTTGGCACGTATCAACTCGTTGACGGAGTATGGTGCAACGACTGGAGTTGTCTGTGGCTTTTGCTCATGTGCTTTGGCGTACGTCCTAATGCGGTTGAGGTTGGCTTGCATCAGGTGGCCTACAATCACCAGTGTTTCAGGTAAAAAGTCTGGATTCGACTGCTTTATCCAGCGGGCGCCATGCCCCTATAGCAGTGCAGCTATATCTAAAATTATTACCGCGTGCTATTTAAGCTTTCTAGGAGAGATTCAATATTGGATTGAAAAGGGTATTAGCTTCACTATAGTGTTGAATGCAGAGTTTCCTTGGTATAGAGCGGGAAAGCATCAGAGTTTTTTTATAAGGCGAAGTAGCTATCGCTTTCGCAACTCTTGTACCCAGGATTTGGATTATCAGCAGTTATTTAAAGTGACTCGGAGCTCCAAGACGAGCGGACTATGCATAATCTACGATGACAATGAAGTTTCCGTTCATAATGTTTTAACTTTCTAGGAGGTCGTAAGGCTGTATGGTTCTCGTCGGAGTACAGGGCGGTGTTCCTGCCTTAGCAGGCTTTTATTATATCCGCCGCTTTGATTGATCCAAGCCTAACACGCGGCCCAGAATTGGATAACAATTCAGTTGCACGGCTATTCAATAGATTTCCGGTCTGGAAGTAACCCATTAGCTACTAACACTGCGGTGTTCGGTCATAGTCATGATTTCACCTAGCGGCGCTCCTTGGCGTCCAGCCTCGGTGACAAATCCCGACCTTAAATTGTGCGCAGCCCAATCTCCCTCCAAGCCTGCCAGCTTCGGCCGACGCTTGCGCGATGCGCGCTACTTTATCTGCCGATAGGGCGTGCTTCCAACTTTGTTGCCTTTATACATTTGGCGAACAGCGGGCCACTGTCGGCGGGAGAGTCGGCCAGCCAGGCGAAAAGCGCTTGTGCTGCAGGTCCACGCAGCGGCGTCTCACGCCGCACACCGCCGGTGTCAGGCTTGGTTACGTAGAGGGCGTACAGCCAGGTGTCGGCATCGAGTTGACGCACACCGCCCGACCTGCAAACCCACCACTTCCGAACGGTAGCGACCGCCGCCACTCTAGGCCAGCAGGAGCAGCGCGCGGTCACGCACGCCGCGCACGCCGCGCACGCGTCGTCCGAGGTGGCGAGCAGCTCCTGCAACGGTTCGAGCATAATCGCGCTTCTTTTGCGCACCGTCACTCCCTAAAGTGACTGCGCTTTGCGCGCTTCGCGCAGTAGAGTTTTCAGCGCCGACGCCTCGATCGGGCTATCCCACTTATTGATCCGGTGCAATTTCCCCAGCAACGGCCAGGCGGTGACTGACGGTATAGAAGGCCAGTGCTCCAGGCTTGGCTTTGATTCGCTCCGCCACCAAGGCGACGTCTATGCCGGGCGGTAACAGGTGGCACACCCAACTTGCTCTTGCGGCTGCGACAGGTGATCGAGGACAAACCGAATCGCGACCGCCGGCGGCAGCGGGGCATCCTTCAGCACATGGTCATGACGCAGTTGCAGCCAGGCTGACCAGTAGGTTAGGGCGCTGCGGTAACGGCGTACCGTATTGGCAGACGTTCCCACAGCGATGAACGCCGCCGCGGCCTTCTGGGCCTTGAGCGCGAGGAAATGCGAGTCCAGCGGGGTTTCGTCAACCAAGATGTGCTCATTCGTAAATTCTATTACGTTCAACGTTTTTTAATTCCAATTAAAAAATAATAGAGTCGGATAACATTCTATTATCAGACCTAATATAGCTAGAGGTGGGTCATGGCGGTAGGGGTGCCGGAAAACGACGTATTTGCCGCCGTGGACGCGGTATTGGCGCGTGGCGAACGGCCAACAGTGGAGCGCGTGCGCCTGGAATTGGGTCGCGGTAGCCCGGCGCGGGTTGGCGGCCTGCTGGACCAATGGTGGGCGCGCCTAGCCGAACGCCTGAATGGCGAGACGCGCCTGCCGGCCCTGCCCGCTGAGGTATCGCAGGCTTTTGTCGCGGTGTGGCAGCAGGCGATCCACCTGGCTCAAGGCGTGGTCGAAATGGCTCTAATTGCGCAGCGTGAAGTGCTGGATGCCGAGCGCGAACGGGTGGCGGCGGTCGAGGACCTGGCGCGTCAGGATGCGGCGGAGGCCTTGGCTGGGCGCCAGTCAGCCGAGTCGCGCCTGGCAGATTTGGAACTGCTGCTGTCCCAACGCCAGTTGCAGATCGAGGATCTGCGACAGCAGCGCGAGAGCTTGTTGCGCGAGCGCCGTGAAGCTCAGCAGCACAACCAGACATTACAGCAGGAGCTGCAGGCGCTGCGGCTCAAGGCCGAGCAGGAGCGCGTAGCGCAGGAGAGCTACGTGCGTGGAGTTGAGGATCGCGCGCACCGCGAGGTAGACCGCGCCCGGGAGGAGGGCAAGGCTTCGGTGACTCAGCTCAAGGAGGTCGGGCGACACGTGGAGCAGTTACAACGGCGGCTGGAGTCGATCCAGACCGAGCTGAGTCAAACCCAGCAACGTGCCGCGGCACAGCACGCCCGCGCTGAAACGCTGGAGCAGCAATTGACGCAGGTGCGTCAGGTTCCCGCCGCCAAGCGTAAGCCGCGGAGTCGAAAACCCACGGCGTCGAAAAGCGAACCCTCAGGATGATGTCGGTATCCGAAGTGAATGTCGCGGGAAGGGCACCACGCTACCAAGGGCATAGCCGGCAAGTGTTTTTCCCCGGTTAGGTCTACAGGGTGTTCACCGACACAGGTTCGCCAATAGCATCCGGTCAAGGGGTAGCTTTCGATTGCTGCCGGTCGCGAAGGGCTCTAATCGACACCAAGAGCTTTATCCGTATGGGAACGCAGGGAAAACCATTGTCGCCACTTAGCCAGTCGTTTTGCTTTACGCCTAAACTTACAATGTTTACGTCGAAAGCTAAAAGTAAAGCAATCCTGGAAATGGATTGCTCTATTTGCACAAATATTTTACGTCAGATTTGGTAGCGAGTAACCTTTACTCGCACCCCATCGATATACACCTGATTATTTAAGAATTTATCAATTTCCCCCTCGCAACGAGAATGCTCATCGGGAGTCATAACAGAGATTTTAGAAAGTTTATTTCCGATTGAGTTTATCGAGGTGCCGATGCGCAAGCCTTGTCCATGCTGTTGGGCAGCGTTGCCGGCTTGGCCACCAGCACGTTGACCATCCATCCCTCGCACCTGTTCATGCCATTGGTCATTTCCCTGGCGTTGATGGCCACCGGTTCGGTGATGGACAGTTTCTCGAGCAACCTGACACGCCCGGCCAACATGTACTTCAGTCAGTTCTGCTGGCCTTCGGCGGAACGTTTTTCCTTGGACCGACAATGGTGCTTGGCGTCCGTAACGTGAGTATCAATCCGCGAAATCTGGTGAGTTTTTCGGTGCTGTTCGGGATTTGCCAGAGCCTAGGTGGCTTAATTGGTAGCGCGCTTTTGGGGACGTTCCAGATCGCTCGGGAAAAATTCCACTCCAGTCATATCGTCGAACGTCTGGCCCTGACCGATCTACAAGTGCTCAGCCGTGTGCAAGGCAGCGCCGCGAGTTACGCCTCAAGCATCGCCGACCCGTCCGCTCGAACGACTCAAGGTATACGCTCCCTGGCGACGGCCGCGACTCGGGAGGCGAATATCATGGCTTACAACAATGTGTTCATGCTGATTGCGGTGATCGCGATGCTGGCCATGCTTTGGATTCATTCGCAGCTTGTGGCTGATTAGCGCTACCAAAGCCGTCCCTCCTGTGCCGGCCAATGGAGCTTCGTCTTCATGACCGAACCGATCACCACGACCAACAACGCCATCGCCTCGACTCCCGAAGGCATGGCGCCGCATGGAGCATCCAGCACTGGGCCGCGTTCGTTGCCGGTGCGGATCATTTCGACTCTGGGTTTTGCCGCGATAGCCATCGTCGGGGTGTTGATCGTGCTGTTTGCCTGGGAGCTGCCGCCGTTCGGCAGCGCCATTGAAAGCACCAAAAACGCACTGGTGCGCGGCCAAGTGACGGTCATCGGCCCAAAGCTCAGTGGTTATGTGTTCGAAGTGCCGGTGCAGGATTTCCAGTTCGTCAAGAACGGGGACCTGCTGGTAAGGCTGGATGTCACTCGTGCGGCCAATGCACAAGCCGTCGCTGGGGTGGCTCAGGCTCAGGCCAGTCTGGAAATTTCCCGACAGGACCTGCAAACAGTGATCGTCAATCGCGGCTCGCTTGAGGCCGCAGTTGCCAGTGATGAGGCCGCAGTAGAACTGGCGCGGATCGATCTGTCCAACACGAGCGTGGTCGCCCCGCAGGACGGTCAGCTCGGGCAGATCAGTGTCCGCCTTGGTGCCTATGTGAACTCCGGCCCGCAGTTGATGATGCTGGTGCCGAATCAGCTGTGGGTAATGGTCAACATGAAAGAAACCCAGATGAACAATATACATATCGGCCAACCGGTAACCTTTACCGTTGATGCCCTTAATCACCAGAAATTCCATGGCCGGGTGCAGCGTATCTCTCCGGCTACCGACTCCGAGTTCAGCTTGCTGCAACCCGACAATGCTACCGGCAATTTCGTGACAATAGCCCAGCGAATCCCGGTGCGGATTACCGTCGATTCCAATCAGGCATAAAGCGAACGGCTAAGCCCGGGGATGTCAGTGGTTGTGAGTATTGATACGGCCGTGCAAAGCGATGCCTCCACCGACAATCCACAGTAAACAGATGAAGGCTGGTACAGGTTTGCGACTAGTTTCGATGGTCAGTAAGCACCATCTCCAGCATGTCACGAGCCAAAAACTAAACTTTTTAGCGCCGTACCCTGCAAGATGAGAATGCATCAGGACTTGTGATCGTTGTCGGCTTTCGTGTGAACCATCTGATAAATATGATTAACCACAGCGAAGAAGAAGCCCGTGGATAAACCGCACATGAGGATGCCAATCAAACCCTCGATCGGCCCAAACAACCTCCACGGCTTCGCGAGTGCCACGTCGCCGTAACCAATCGTCGCGTAAGTCACCCCGGAGAAGTAGAGCGCCGTTTCGATATCCGGCAGACATTCTTGCCACAGATAGAACATCCCCCAGATCGAAATTTCCATCATATGGAGCACAATCAGGTAAGTGGCTACCCATACCAGCCTCCAGCTAATCGCCCAGAGGTGCTGTAGATGGAGAGTTTCCAACCGCGCCAAAGCCCTCAGCAACCAGGCCAGACCGATTGCATGCACGATCACTGTACTGGCCGCCAGACCCCATGCGAAGAAGATAATTGAAGTCATTGGTGTTCCTCTGGGAGGCCAACAAATGTGTCGACTTATAGTCTCGCGGTTGCACTGGCCAATATCAGCATTCAATCGGTAGGTCAACGTAAAAGAACATAATTAGCTAACCCTTGGGCTTACGCTTTAGAGCATAGTGGATTGAATATCCTGGCAGTTTCCAAGGCGACTCATGCACCCGACAGAACGATCAGGTTTTGCTCGTCCGTGACGAATAGTGACCGGACGAAGGGCTGCCATATCGCACGATCGAATCGTCCTTAAACTCATAGACGTTTCCCCAAATGACTGCTTCTGTTCTTCGATCATTTCCAGGGAAGCATCGCTGATTTCCTATCGATTTGCACCGAGCCCCTTGAACTGGAGACTCTTGGCTTCAATGTGGGCGAGCCGGGACTCGCCCGCGATCGACTCGGAGTCGCGCCCGACCAAAGCGGTCGTCAGCTATATCGCCTAGGTTCTGTACGAAAATAGGGAAGAGGGCAAACTCATCAAAGTCGATGAGAATCCACAGCCGCTCGGCGCGTGGTTAGGATTGCTGGATAATTTTTCGCAGGGTTTCGAGATCATCGTCCCGGATCCTGCACTGCAGTAGAGGTAGTGCGGGCAAATCGATGGGGCAGGTATCAATCGCCGGCGAGCGATTTGTCCTGATGACGAAAATCGGTCGGCGACATGCCGGTCCAGCGCTTGAATGCGCGCGTGAAATTGCTGGTATCGGTGAAGCCGAGCAAGAAGGTGATCTCGGTCACGGAGCGTTCGCTCTGACCTTTTTCCAGATAGCTGCAGGCAAGTTCCTTGCGCGTGTTTTCGAATAACTGCTGAAAAGTGGTACCGCGCTGCGCCAGCTTCGAATGCAAGGTTAATGGGGTCATACGCAGTGCTTTTGCGACTTTGTCGCGGCCGCAATCGCCGTCGGGCAAAAACTCAATGATCTTTTGTTTAACGCCTGTAATGACATCGCTTTTGTCCAGACGGGCTAAAAAACCAATTGCGATAGTGTCATTGATCTGCGCCAGGTCGGGACAGGATCCGCCAAGACTTTGATGCATGTCGGCACTGTCAAAGACTAACAAACTGTCCGTCTGCGCAAACAAAACCGGTGCCCGAATCAATGCCTCGTAGGGCGCGGCACCACCCAGCGGCATTGCATGACAGAATTCCACCCGTGCCGGATTGAAGTTCGGCTTGTAGAGATTGCGCATCAGCAGAAGCAAGAAGCCGATAAATGAATCTTCAGCTTCACTGCATACTTCGGTCAGATACTCAAAGCGTAAAAGCACCTGGCCGTCGGTTTCAGTCACGCTGACTTTGGGGGCCTGCGTCAGTAGTCGCATATAGCGTTCCAGGCGCTGGCAGACATCCATCAGTGTTGCGCTGGCGACCAGCGCGTAGCCGAGCGCGTGCAGGTTCGTAGGATGCAAGTACTTTGCCACCATCAGGCCGAAGTAGGGATTGTTGGTGGCGTCGACACAAACGCGATAAAGCCTGGTCATGGCTTCCCGCGGCAGGCGGCTCATCGGATCGTTGGAAAACACCGGCGGAATCCCGACCGCGCGGAAGATTCGGCCACTGTCGACACCGGATGATTCAAGTGCCTTGCTAATTGCCTGCCCATAACCGGCGAAAATGGTGGGCTCGCCTATGCCGGAAATCGGTACAGCATCGGCATCGATTGGGGACGCTGGTGGTTTCAAATTGGGCATTGGTTTATCCATGCAGAAAACCGACGTGGATTTTTAAGGTGGCCGGGTTGAGGTAATAATCTGGCTACCCACACTCAGCGTGTCGGTCGTGCCATTTCTCGTTTGATTGTAATGAAATGGATATCTGCGGACTATGATTTTGCCCTCCATCTGTCCCCGTTGGGCGTGTCATTCATACACAGGACGTCCGGAGTTGTGGTTCTGAGCTTCATAGCGAATTCCCTTGGCGTTCTCCTATTCCAGTCGTCGCACCTCCGACGGGCCAAGCCCCGGATTCCTTAATTTTTGGCCGGTCAGGTCGCACCCTGCAATAAACAACCAACTGACCGATGCTTGCGATGCAAAGACCTGTATCCGCCAGATGCCCCTCCTAATATCGGTTCGTCAATTGTAGCCAACCAGACACCGGACTTAGGAGTCGTCATGACACAAGACGTATTGTTATTTCAGATGCAAGGTGCTGTTGCGCATCTCACCCTGAACCGTCCCAAGGCGTTGAATGCCCTGAACCTGGAACTCCTGACGGAACTTGGAAATCGCCTCGACGAGATCGGCAATAACGCAGAAATCCGTGTCCTGGTGCTGACCGGCAGCGGCTCGGCGTTCTGCGCCGGTGCAGACCTGAAAGCCGTGTTGGCAAGCTCGGAAGTGGCACCGGGCGAAGCGGATTTTCTGGATCACGCCAGTCTGGTATATGCCAAATTGCGCCACTTTCCCAAGCCCGTCATAGCCGCGCTCAATGGTGTCACGATGGGCGGTGGTCTTGAATTGGCCCTGTGCGCCGATCTGATCGTCGCCGCCGAGAGCGCCAGGATCGCCGATGCGCATGCCAATTTCGGCGTCTATCCCGGCGCCGGCGGTGCGGCGATCTTGCCGCGCCTGATTCCACGAAACATGGCGATGTATTTGCTGCTGACCGGGAAATCGTTGTCGGCCGCCGAGATGAAAGCTTGCGGTCTGGTATGCGAAGTCCATGCCGATGACGTCTTCCAGGACGCCGTATCCACACTGGCGCAGCACATCGCCGGCCATAGTCCGATCGCTTTGCGCCGCATGAAAGAAGTCGCGTGCTCCACGGCAGATAAATCTGCCGACGATGCCTTGCTGCACGAGCAGGTTCTGCTGCGCCAGCACTTGCGCAGCGCCGATCTTCAGGAAGGCGTGCAGGCATTTGCCGAAAAGCGCAAGCCGCAGTTTCAGGGCCGTTGATCTCCAACTCTCGTAGAGGATAAAGCGATGACTGAAGTTTACGTAGTCGGCGTCGGTATGACTAAATTTGGACGTCTTCTGGACTTGTCGGTGTATGACCTGGTCGGCGAAGCTGTGGGTTTGGCTCTGAAGGATGCCGGATGCGAAACTGCAGACGTAGGCTCGGTCTTTTACGCCAGCGTGACCAATGGCCAGTTTCAAGGTCAGACCTCGATTCCCGGTCTGGTCGCCATACGCCGCCTCGGCATTGAAGGTGTTCCGGTCTTCACCGTAGAAAACGCTTGCGCCTCCGGTTCTTCAGCCTTCAATTTGGCCACCATGGCGCTGCGCTCCAGTAGCTGTGACATCGCGCTGGCGGTGGGTGCCGAGAAAATGAATATCCCCGACAAGGCCAAGATGTTCACTGCCTTCGATGGCGGCTGGGACGTCTCGACGGTAGAAGAAAACAAGAAAACCTTGCTGGTCCTGGGCGAAGGTATCGCGCCACCGCCAGGCACAGTGTCCGAACGCCCTTACAGCGTGTTCATGGATGTGTATGCAGCGATGTGTCGTAACCACATGCTGCGTTATGGCACGACCCAGCGTCAGATCGCGGCTGTCGCCGCCAAGAATCACCAGCATTCGGTGCACAACCCGCTGGCGCAGTTCCAGATGCCATTAAGCATCGATGAAGTACTCGCTTCGCCGCCAATCTGTTATCCGCTAACAACCGCGATGTGTTCGCCCGTCAGCGACGGCGCAGCCGCTGTCGTGCTGTGCAATGCCGAGAGCCTCAAGCGCCTCAACGGCGCAGGTGGTCGTGCTATTCGTGTGCTGGCCAGCGTGATCCAGACCGGCTCTTCGCGCGGCCGGGACGAGCCGCAAAAGATCGTGGCGCATTTGGCCGCCAAAAAGGCTTACGAACTGGCTGGCGTTGCGCCTGCCGACGTCAATGTCGCTGAAGTGCATGACGCTTCCGCCATCGGCGAAATCCTCAACGCCGAATCCCTGATGCTGGTGCCGTTCGGCGAGGGTGGTCCAGCGGTCGAGCGCGGCGACTTTACGGTAGGTGGACGCATACCGATCAATCCGTCGGGCGGCCTGGAATCCAAAGGTCATCCGCTCGGCGCCACCGGCCTGGGGCAGATCCACGAACTGGTCACACAGTTGCGTGGCGAGGCTGGCAAGGGCCAGGTCGAGGGTGCCCGCATCGCCATTCAGGAAAACGGCGGCGGTCTGTACGGCATCGAAGAAGCCGTGGTCGGCGTCACCATCCTCGCCAAACACTAAATCCCGCCACTGGGCCCTACCACTGGGTCCAGTCAACAAGAACAGTGAAGGAAGAACACCATGGGACACGTGATGCGTACCGCTGAGCAGCTTGACGCCGTCGAGAGCTTCCGCCGTTTCCTGGCCGACAAGATCGACCCAGTGTTCAACAAGGAATACCGTGACAAATTCATCCCGCGCGAGAAGATGGCCGAGGTCATGCGCCAACTCACCGAGTTCGGCATGATCTCTGGCGCGGTCAGCGAAGCCAATGGCGGTATGGGCCTGGATTGGCCGACCATGATCATGCTCTTCGAAGAAGTTGCCGCTTGCTCAGTGGACCTGTCGACGCCCGTGCTGATCAACTCCTTCGGCGCGCAGATACTGGAAAAACTGGCACCGGATCACCTGCGCGAGCGTTACCTGCCGGACCTGATCAGCGGCGACCTGTTTGTAAGCATGGGTATCTCGGAATCGGACGTCGGTTCCAATGTGCTGGAGATCAAGACCCGTGCCCGTCGCGACGGTGACGACTTCATCATCAACGGTGAGAAAACCTGGATCAGCAACGGCTCCTACTCCGACTTCCTGATCTGCACCTGCCGCACCGGCGATGATCCGCGCAAGGGCCTGACGCATTTTTTGCTCGACCGCAAAGAGCACCCGTACGAAGTCCGCAACATTCACAAGATTGCCTTCAACAGCCAGTCGACCGCACAGATCTTTCTTAACGATGTTCGCGTCCCCGCCAGCAACATCATCGGCAAGGAAGGTGAGGCGTTGAAAAACACTCTGTCGCTCTTCGAGCGCTCGCGAGTGTTTGTCGCGGCTCAAGGCCTGGGCATTGGTCGCCGCGCACTGGAAGAAGCCGTGCGTTACGCCAAGGAACGCAAGCAGCACGGCAAGCTGATTGCCGGCCACCAATTGATCAGCGCCATGCTGGCGGAGATGGCAACCAACGTTGATGCGGCCCGCCTGCTGACCTACCGCGCCGCCGAGATGATCGGGGCCGGCATCCCGGCAGAAATGGAAGCGGCCATGGCTAAATACTTTGCCTGTGAAGCCGCGGTGACCATCGCCCGTCAAGCGGTGCAGATTCATGGCGGCGCCGGTGTGACCACCGACTTCCTGGTCGAGAAACTGGCCCGTGAAGCGATCATCGTGCCGATTCCGGAAGGCACCACGCAGATCCAGCAGCTGATCATTGGCCGCGCCCTGACTGGGGTCAACGCGTTCTGATCAACCGTCAGTTCCACACCTAACAATAACAACCCGGCTCCTGCGAGCCGGGCAGCGAACAGGGACACATTCATGCGTATTGAAGACAAAGTCATCGTAATCACCGGCGGCGCCTCGGGCCTGGGTCTGGCTACCGCGCGTTACATGGCGGGCGAGAAAGCCGCCCGCGTGGCAATTTTCGACCTGAATATCGAAGCCGGGGAAAAAGCTGTCGCCGAGATCGGCGCCGACCGCGCGATGTTCGTGCAGACCGACGTCAGCGATGAAGCCTCGGTGCAGAACGCAGTCGATACCGTCATCGCCAGATTCGGCGCGATTCATGTGTGCATTAATGGCGCGGCCGTGCCGACCGGTTTCAAAGTGCTGGGCAAGGAAGGCAAGGCTGCGCCGCTGTCGCGCTTCGCCCAAGCCACGGCGATCAACCTCAATGGCGTGTTCAACGTCATGTCCAAGTGCGCCGAGCACATGGCCAACAACGAAGCCGAAGCCGGCGAAGAGCGCGGTGTGGTAATCAACGTGTCGTCTGGTGCCGCCTACGAAGGTCAGGTGGGTCAGTGTGCTTATGCGGCTACCAAAGCTGGTGTGATCGGCATGAACATGCCGGCCGCACGTGAACTGGGTGCGATTGGGGTTCGGGTCAACGCCATCGCGCCTGGCCTGTTCCTGACCACCATGGTGGCCGGCCTCGACGAGAAAGTCCTCAATTCCCTGAAAGAACAGATGGAAGCCCCCAAGCGCTTGGGTGACATGCGCGAGTTCGCCCATTGCTGTGCCTTCCTGATCGAGAACGCCTACGTCAACGGCGAAACCATCCGTCTCGACGGCGCATCACGGCTAAGGGCCAGATAACAGACATTCATTAATCAGGGCGCGCTTCGCACTTAAAACGAGTAAAAAAAATGAGACTCGCTGACTACTTTGACGCTGCTGCTGAACACGATCCACAGGGCCTGGCCTTCATCGACGGCGCCACGCGCATTAATTTTGCCGATGCACTGAAGTTCGTCCATGCGGTGGCCCATGCACTGACCCGTGCCGACAAAGCAGGAGCTGGCAGCCATGTCGCAATCTACAGCCCAAACGATTATCGGGTAAGCCTGCTGCATCTTGGCGTGAATCTGGCGGACAAGGCCTGGATGTCGGTACACACGCGCAATACAGTTGAAACGAATGCCAAAATCCTCGACTACTTCGATACCGACATCGTGTTTTTCCATAGCTATTTCGAGAGCAGCGTGCCGGTATTGAAGGCAAAACTGTCGAAAGCCAAGCTGTATATCTGTATCGACCGCGCATCCGAACAGGGTCAATTCCTGCAGGACTGGCTAGCGGATTGCTGGACGCCTTTCCGTAACGCGCAAGAGAATCCGCTGGACGGGGCCTTCCTGCAACCCACCGGTGGCACGACCGGTCCTTCCAAGGGGGTCGTGCATACCCATCGCTCACTGGAAATGATGAGCCATGCGATGGCTTCCGCGTTCAAGATCACAGCGCAGTCGCGTCATCTGGTGATTGCCCCAGTGACCCATGCGGCTGGAGTGCTGGTGCTCGGTTTCGCGATTCGCGGCGGCACCAATATCATTTTGCCGGGCTTTGACGTGGACGCCATTCTGAATCTGATCGAGGCAGAAAAGGTCACACACCTGTTTTTGCCGCCGACAGCCGTCTACAGCCTGATGGCGCATCCACGCACCAAGCAGGCAGACTTCTCATCACTGCAGTGCTTCATTGTGGGCACCGCACCGATCGCACCCGAGAAGTTCAAGGAGGCGGTAAAGGTGTTTGGCCCGATCATGTATGAAACCTACGGTCAGACCGAAACCCTGTTTCCGAACGTGGTCAAAGGACCGAAAGGCTATCTCAAAGCGGATGGCAGCTTCGACGAGGATGTGGTGTGTGCCGCAGGCAAGGCCGTGGACGGGGCGCGCATCGGCATCATGGACGAGATTGGCAATTTGCTGCCGCCAGGTGAGCGCGGAGAGATTGTGGTGCGTTCATCAATGGTCATGCAGGGTTATTACAAGAAACCGGAAGAGACGGCTGAGGTGTCCACCTTTGGGTGGCATCACACCAGCGATGTCGGCGTCATGGATGCGCGCGGTTTCCTGACCGTTGTGGACCGCACCAAGGACATGATCGTATCCGGCGGCTTCAACATCTATCCGGTGGAAATCGAGAAGGTCATTCAGGGCCATGCCTGCGTACTGGATTGCATCGTCATTGGCGTGCCGGATGACAAATGGGGCGAGGCCGTCAAGGCAGTGGTGCAACTCAAGCAGGGACAGCGCGTCAGTGAAGAAGAACTGATAGCTCTGTGCAAAGAGCATCTGGGCAGCACCAAGGCGCCGAAGTCGGTTGAGTTTTGGGTCGATTTGCCGCGAAGCGCTGTGGGCAAGCTACTTAAGAAAGATGTACGCGCAAAATTCTGGGGGGACCGGTGGCGTGCAGTTTGATTGCTTGAAACGCTCGACCATATCACGCCCCCCCACAAAAACCGCGTACCCAGATTGATCAGCAAACATCGGGCGGGCAGCGGCGGGGGAGTCGAATGCATCAATGTCCAGCGCAGTCATTCACTTAATCAAATACCGGAGAAGCCACAATGGAAAAAACAAATCTGATAAAAGAGCACACACTGCCTGCACAGAGTCGACGCAGCTCTCGTCTGCCGTTTGACCTGGCGCTTCCCGTGGTTGCGGCGCCGATGTTCCTGCTATCCGGTCCCGAACTGGTGATCGCCGGTGCCAAAGCCGGGATCGTTGCCACCCTGCCGGCATTGAATGCCCGCAGCTCCGAGCTGTTCGATCAATGGCTGGCGCAAGTCACAACCGAGATCGCCCGACACAAGGCGGCGCACCCGGATCAACTGACCGGTCCTCTGGCGGTCAACCTGGTGACCCACCGCAGTAACGAACGGCTGGAAGCCGATCTCGCGGTCGTAGTCAAGTACAAGGTCCCTATCGTATTCACCGCAGTTGGCGATCCGAAAAGTGTAAACGAGGCGGTTCACTCCTACGGCGGACTGGTGTTCGCTGATGTCGCATCGATACGTCACGCGCGGCGCGCGATTGACGGCGGTGTCGATGGACTGGTGCTGCTGTGTGCCGGCGCCGGTGGCAACTGCGGGAAACTCAATCCCTTCGCGTTCGTGCCGGCGGTGCGGCAATTCTGGGACGGCCCGATCGCACTGGCCGGCGCGATCGGCGACGGCCGCGCCATCGCAGCGATGCAAATGTTGGGCGCCGATCTCGCCTATATGGGCACACGCTTTATCGCGACGTACGAGAGCCTGGCCAGCGAACAATATCGGGAAATGTTAGTGACCAGCGACGCTGACGATGTGGTGCTGACCGATGAGGTCACCGGCATTCCGGCTAATTTACTCCGCAGCAGCCTGGTCAAATGCGGCTTTGCACCTGACGGCACGCGAAATGGCACCGGCATCGATGTCAACAAGGAAGTAGAGGTATTCAAACGCTGGAAAGATATCTGGAGCGCCGGCCAGGGTGTCGGCGCCACGGATCGCATATGTAGCGTAGCCGAAGTGATAATACAGCTGAAGAACGAGTATCAATTGCATTGTTGAGGAACCAGCAGCCGGCCGATACCCGACACGTATTGGCCTGCGCTGTCATGGAGAAAAGCACTATGAAGATCAGCCCCCCGGTCGACCGCACACCATTACATACCCGGCAAGTGGAATGCCAAGGCTATCTACGGCACGATGGTATGTTCGATATTGAAGGCCATATCACCGATGCCAAGAAGTACGATACGACGATGTCCAACGGCAGAGAGCTGAAAGCCGGGCAACCTTGGCATGAGATGGTGCTCAGGCTTTGCATCGATCGTGATTTCACGATTCATGACGCCGAAGCGCTGACCCTGCATGGGCCAGCCGTGACGTGCGGCGAGGTCAACACCGACTACCGCAAGCTGATTGGATTGCGCATCGGTGCGGGATTCAGTGCAAAAGTGCGGGAAATTTTTAGCGGCCGCAGCGGTTGCACTCATCTCACCGAATTGCTCGGCCCAATCGCCACCACCGCTTATCAAACCATCTCAGGTCATTTATTGTCGCAACAAGGCAGCCTGGGCTGGCACAGCCCGGTGATGAAAGAGGTGGCATCGAACCTGATCGATTCGTGTCACGGCTGGAGAGCCGACGGGGAGACGGTCATGCGGTTTTTTCCTGAATTACAAAAAAAACACTAGCGTAAGGCGCTGCGCTTAAGCGGCTCAGGTGACGCCGAGAAATTCAGTCAAGACGGTAGATAAAAGCTTGTGATTTATTACGCGAAACTGACAGGCCGTTTGACTGACTTCTGCTTCATACGAATGGCTGCATTGGATCCAGGCTGTTTGAAAACGTTTTAGAGCGGAGTTTGACTGTCAGAACCGCAATGAAAATTGGGTTCCTACGCACAGTTCAGGTCTGCTGACCAACCAAGCGCTGGTAGATTTTAAGTAGCAACGCAGACTTCACCTTGAATAAAGGGTGTCATGGGCGATCCTTGCGATGAACTCCTCAGAAATCATAACAAGGGTTCGCGGAGGAGTTTTTGTAGACTCTGAGCCAAAAGGATTGGTACCAGCTAACGCAAAAGGTCGGTAGCTGAAGCATATGGGAGTTTGTAACGAAAAGGTCGTCAACAACCAACTGGATGCGCAGGTCTATCTACCCCAATTGGACAGTAAGATCGTTGCGCGCACAGCTTTCGGCGTAGCGCCGAACCAGCGCTGGCACGCCTTGTTGAAGGAACTTTGTTCGGCATAGCCGAGCAGCCCGGTGATCTGCGCCATTGGCATACCCTTTTGCGCCAGGTATTCCTCCGCGCGTTGACGCCGGACCCTGTCCACCAGGATCGAAAAGCTCAGTCCCTCCGCCATCAGATGTCCTTGCAGCGTGCGCTCGTGCATGCAGACATGTGCCGCCACCTGTTTCAAGTTGCATGTATTGGTGTCCAGCAGGCGCTCGATCAAGGCACCGACCTGACCGGCCAGGCTCATCGGCCGTTGCCCGATGATACTTTCGACATACGATTGCGCCATGCGAATCAGGCCGGGCTGGGACGGGTCTATCTGCAGCGCCAATACATCGGCATGGATCTGCAGCGCATTGACCGCTTCCCGGAAACGCACCTCGCAGCCGAACCAGTCGCGGTAGCGCCGCTCCGGCAGGCTGGGCGCATGACGCATCAGCACGCGTGTGGGGCGGACCGTTTCGCCCGACAACATTTTCAGCACATTGCATACAACCCCCAACGTTAGCTCTATCGCCTGGTTGCGTTGTGGGCAGCCCTCGACATCAATGGTGAACGCGATGCGGCGTAGTTCTGGCGTGTCATCGGCTTCCACCGCGATACGCAGGGCCGGGCTGTGGTAATGCAAATATCGGCCGATCACGCCGAAGGCCTCGCCCACTGTCCGCGCGTCCTGCCCGATGATGGCCAACGGTCCCAGCACCTGCAGCCCTTGCCGCGCGGCTAGCTGCAGGCCGAAATCTGCGCATTGCAAGCATTCGGCGGTCGCCTGCAACAGCCGGATAGCATTGCTGTAAGGCACCATGCCCTCGTCGTCATCGAGTGTCGCGGGAGCAATCTGGAACAGCGCCAGCAATGGCAGCGGATCGCCGCCAAGCTCGCTCACTAGCGCCCGGTAACCGGTCAGGGACGCACTCCGCACCATGACTTGCATTGCCTATTCCCTTCTCTGACCTTCGTCTCAGGACAAAACTCTTTCGTCTTAGGACAATATTGTAACCGAACGGCGGCGCACACTTCATTTCGCCCTCTGATACGGATCAAGAAATACCAGTAATTGCGCCTGGGCGATCTACACCTATCCGCTCGGCTCGTTTGGTCAACTTCAAGGGCCCCTAGAGCATTCACTTTGCCACCGTCGGCAGTCCAGAGGAGCATCACCATGTTGTACGAAAGCATCGATACCGCGGCCATCAATGACGAAGACCTGCCTTGGGTTCCTTTCGCGCCCTACAGCGATGAAGTTTTCATCAAGTACATCAAGTGCGACCCGGTTCGTGGCGAGACCATCACCTTGCTCAAGGCCCCGGCTGGCACCACGCTGCCCAGGCACTACCATACCGGCACCGTGATCGTTTACACCGTCAAGGGTGGCTGGAAATACCTCGAGCACGACTGGATCTCCAAACCGGGCGGCTTGGTGTTCGAAACCGCCGGCACCAGCCATACCCCGATCGCGCTAGAGGAGTACGGCGATGAAATCATCACCCTGAATATCACCCAGGGTGACCTGCTTTATTACGACGAGAACGACAACATCTGCGCCATCGAGAACTGGAAATCGAGCGTGGAGCGCTACCGCGCCTTCTGCGAAGCCAATGACATCGAAGCCAAGGACATCACCAGTTTCTCGGCCTGACTTACCGCGGCGATCAGCCCCCTTCAAGGGACCGCCGCCACCTGTCTGACAGCCATTTAAGCGACCTTGAGCTGATCGAGCATTGCTGATTGCAGACGCCCACATTCCCGCTGGAAAACCGACATGGCCATACCCAATCTGAAGAACAAGAGAGTCCTGATCACCGGTGCCGCCTCTGGCATCGGTAGGGAGGCGGCTCTTGCGTTCGCCCGCCGTGGTGCCCATATCATCGCTACCGACATCAACTCAGATGCGCTGAAAGGTGTGCAAACTGAAGTCGAAGCTTTGGGCGCAGCCTGCATGACTTACAAGCTCGATGTATCGAGCGAGAGCGAAATGCAAGCATTCGCTGAGCATATTCACACCACACTTGGGCCGCTCGATGTACTGATCAACAACGCTGGAATCGGCTACCTTGGCCAGTTCCTGCAGAGCGATCTGGCCCATTGGCAACGGGTGATGGATATCAATGTGATGGGCGTGGTGCATGGCTGCTATCACTTCATCCCACAAATGATCAAGGCCGGGGGCACGCGCCATGTGCTAAACGTGGCCTCGGTGGCCGGCATCTACCCCTCGCCAACGATGGCGGCCTATGCCGCATCGAAACATGCGGTGTTTGGTTTCAGTGAAGTACTGAAGATGGAACTGGCCGATACCGATATCGGCGTGACCACTGTTTGTCCCGGGGTCATCAATACCCCGATCACGCAGGCCCGAAGCAACATTTCGCCATCGGTCAGCGAAGCACAGCTCAAGCGTTTGCATGCGTACTACCAGGCCAAGGGCTGTGAACCGGAACTGGTCGCCGAAGGCATGGTCCGCGCCGTGCAGAAAGGCCAGGACCTGTTGCTGGTCGGGCCGTTCGCCAAGCTGATATTCCACCTCAAGCGCCTGTCCTTGGGCCTGATGCGTCGGGTGATGTTGAGCGACGCGCGAAAAATCGGTTACCTCTGATCATTGCTTTCCCCGGCCACCCGATGTCCAGCAAGGTCAATCCGATCTGGATTGAACGGTGTTGAGCAGAGGAGTCCTGGCTCTAGCGTTCTGCAGCTTCCTGTTTTTCCCACTGTAGAGATATAGACATGATCGTTGGAAGAGTCCGCGAGATTTGGCGCTACCCGGTGAAATCAATGGGCGGCGAAAAGCTCTTGAGCTGCACCGTAGGCAACATGGGGATACCTGGTGACCGGGGCTGGGCCTTGCGTGACGATGTCGCGGGTGAGATTCGCGGCGCAAAGAACATGCCCACACTATTGCAGCATGCGTCGCGTTATCGCGAACAACCAGTCAATGGGCAGACTCCACACGTTGACATCCGCCTGCCGGACGGTACCCACATTGGCAGCGATGACCCGCAGGTCAACGCCCGATTGTCAGCACTGCTGGGACGCGCCGTTTCACTGTGGCCGCTGCAACCCGCCAGCGACAAAGCCCATTACCGCCGTGGGCAAGCTGGAGCGGCCTTTATTGGCATGCTGAGCCGTAATCGGGTGCTGCGGCCGCTGCTGGAAAAACTGTTGCCCTACACCAGCTTTGAAACCATGACGCGGGAACTGCTTAGCCGAGAGCCGGGTGAGCCACTGTTGGATTACGCCAGCATTCCGTCCGAGCTGTTTGAGTTTACCTCGCCGCCAGGCACCTACTTCGACCTGGCGCCCCTCCATCTGCTCACCACCTCGTCGCTCGCCGCGATGAAGCGGCTTAATCCCTCGGCGGCGTGGGACGCACGGCGTTTCCGCCCGAACTTCCTGATCGAAACCGAGGGTGATATTGAAGGCTTGGTCGAAGCGGGATGGGAGGGACGGACCTTGCGGCTGGGCGGGCTGTCCTTGACGTGCGGAATCCCCACCCTGCGCTGCGGGATGACGGCCCACGCCCAGAGTGATCTGCCCAAGGACTCGACCGTGCTGCGTAGCATCGTACGTGATGCGGGGCAGAATCTCGGCATTTACGCCCATGCCACAAAGTCCAGCCAGGTCGCCGTAGGTGATGTGGTGGAGTTGCTTTGAGACTGCCGTGGCACCGCCCATCGTCGACGCCGCACGAAATTATCCTGAACCACACTGAACGAAGGGTATTACATGTACATATCTGAAATGGCTTTATGGTTCGCCCGCTTGTTCATCGTGACCATGGGCTTGGCGGCACTGCCGGCAACAGCAGCTACGACAGCATTGCCCAACGCCGAGGAGACGAATGAGATTGCCACCGAGGCCTATATCTACGCCTATCCGATGATGTTGATGGAAGTGACCCGTCAAGTGTCGACCAACACGGATAAACCCATCGGCAAGTTGGCGCCGATGAACCAGTTTGCGCACCTGGACAGCTTTCCCGACGCCAGCTCCACTATGTCCATTCGCCCCAACGCCGACACGCTGTATTCCGCGCTTTGGTACGACGTCAGCCGCGAGCCGCTGCTGATTACCGTGCCGGATTCGGGCGGGCGTTACTACCTGTTGCCAATTCTCGACCTGTGGACCGAGGTGTTCAGCTCGGCCGGCACCCGCACGACCGGAAACGGCGCGCAAACTCTCGCCATAGTCGGTCCCGACTGGAAGGGCACATTGCCGGCCGGCGTCACCGTTTATCGTTCGCCAACGGTCATCGGCCGGATGGGCGGCCGTACCCTGACCAAAGGTGTTGCCGATTATGCAGCGGTGCACAAGTTTCAGGCCGGCATCAAGGCGATTCCCTTATCGGCCTGGGGCAAGCCCGACTATGTCGCGCCCGCTGGAAAATACCGGCCCGAGCAGGACATGAGCTCGCCGCACGACCAAGTCAACAAGATGGATGCGGTGCGCTTCTTCACCCTGTTCACCCAACTGCTGCACAACAATCAGCCGCATGCCAACGACTACCCGCAGCTCGCGCGTCTGGCTCGCCTGGGCATCGCCCCGGACCAGGCGTTCGAGTTCACAAAGTTGGCGCCCGAAGTGCAGGCGGCATTGCAAGCCGCACCGGAAAACGCACGGAAGAAAATGGCCTTGGCAGCGCACCATCTCGGTAATCTCAGCAACGGCTGGATCATGCTCTCATCGCCCATCGGCACCTATGGCGCGGACTACACCCGCCGCGCCACCATGGCCCAATTCGGCCTTGGCGCGAACCTTGTCGAGGACAACATCTATCCGACGGCGTTTAACGATGCCGACGGCAAACCTTTCGACAGCGCGGCGAAGTACATGATGCATTTCGACAAGGAGCAGTTGCCGCCAATACGTGCCTTCTGGTCGCTGTCGATGTACGACGAGCGCCAGCTCTTTACTGCCAATCCGATCAATCGCTTCGCCCTGGGTGATCGCGACGCACTGAAATTCAACGCGGATGGTTCGCTCGATCTCTACATTCAGCGCGAGGCACCAGACGCCGACAAGCTTACCAACTGGCTACCGGCTCCAGCTAGCGGAGGCTTCACCATGAATCTGCGCCTCTACTGGCCCAAGCCAGTGGCACTCGACGGTGGCTGGGCACCGCCACCGGTCAACCGTTTGAACTAGAAACCAGCATTGCGGGAGTCGGCGCTGTCGCGCCGGCTACTTAGGCCCCTTGTGTCAACAGGTCGAAGTGTGCCCTCACCGAACCCATTCGATTTCGCTCGGCCGCCAGGGCTTGTCGAAGAATGGTGCCGGAATCCGCTATCTCACCAGCGAGGTTGCCTTAAGATGATCATTCTGTACCACTGCATGAGTGCGCGTTCATTTCGGCCTCTGTGGATGCTTGAAGAGTCAGGAATTGCGTATGAATTGAGAATGTTGCCTTTCCCTCCAAGAGCACATGCGCGGCAATTCCTGGAGATCAATCCGCTGGGGACTGTACCTGTAATGATTGACGGTCATTTGCTAATGACCGAGTCATCCGCCATCTGCGAATTTCTCGCTAGGCGCTCCGGAACTTCGAACCTGGATGTTGCATCGGAGGAGTCTGATTTCGGCATCTACCTGAATTGGTTGCACTTCGGTGAAGCGACGCTCACCTTTCCTCAGACTCTCATCCTTCGCTATGCTCGCTTCGAAGAGCCTTCGCGTCGCAATCCTCAGGTGGTGGAGGACTACAGGCGCTGGTTTCTCGGGAGGCTGAGGGGTATTGAATCAGGCCTCGCGGGTCGCACCTATCTTTGCCAAGAACGGTTCACTGCTGCAGACATCTCTGTTGGATACGCGCTCATGCTGGCTGAATTCATTGGTCTGGAGGAGCAGTTCCCGCAATCGGTACGAAATTATTGGCAGATGTTGCAACAACGGGAGAGTTTCGGCAAAGCGCTGGCGGTGCAATACCGAACTGCCAAAGAGCAGAACGTTCCCCTCATTCATTCCCCTCTTGTGGGCAACAAATAGAAAGAGAATAGGAGTCGTATCAGCGATCTGCTGCCATTTGCCATCCGGTTCCACCGAAGGCTCCGCGGGAGGCTACCTGCGGCTGTCGTTGCCCCTTGATCTGATCCATTCGATAGACCATCGCACAACCTTATCCGCCTTCCTGGTAATCGGGCTGACCATGGTATCAGCGGCCAGCAGCGCCGATTCCACCGTGTGCATGGGCCTGTTCATTGTCGTCACCCCCCTATGCCTGACTCATGATCCATCTGCTCGACCAACGCGGCCGTGTGCGCCAGCCCTTCCACTGAAGCGGTGACCTGTGCCCGATAGACCTTGGGCGCGCAGCCCTTTGCCGTGTGGAAGAAGCGGCTGAACGCGCTCAGGCTGGAAAAACCCAGGGCCTCGGCGATTTGCGAGAGTTTCAGATCGGTCTGGCGCAGGTACTTACAGGCCAGGTCGAGTTTGGTCTGGGTCTTGATGGCCTGGAAGGTGGTGCCACTGCAGGCCAGCTTGCGCTGCAAGGTTCGCCGGCTCTGCAGCTGGTTAAGCGCGACCGCTTCGAGAGGTGCACCGTTACTGGCCAGGAGCTTGCGCACCGAGTCTTCGGTGGCCAGCACTGGGCTTTTGTTGCGGCGCTGCTGGTTTTCCCGCAGATAACCGAGCAGCGCCGGCCTGGAGGAAGGCTGTTCAGCGCTCAGCGGCTGTTCCAGCACTTGCCGGCTGATCAGCAGGCCGTTGCACTCCTGATTGAAAAACACGTTTTGTCCAAACATCCGCACGTAGGAAGCGCGGCTATGCGGTTCCCGACAGCGGAACATCACGCGCTCGGGAGACCATTGGGGGTAAAGGGCGCTACGTAACTTGCGGGTGATCAGGGCCAACCCCAAGTGCAGAACCTGAGTGTCGTCCAGTTCGCCTGCGGCGGTGATCTCGTACTGCAGCGTTACCCCTAGCTCGTGCTGTTCCAACTGCACAACAGCACCGGAGGACAGCAGGTGGAAGTAGCGCGACAGTCGCTCAAGCCAGTCGCCCAGGGAAGTCGCTTCGCTGACCAGGTCGAACAGAACCCCGCCCAGCATGCCCATGCTTTGTCTCTGTGCCAGTAGCAGGCCAAAGTCTTCCCGGCCGGTTTCCCTAGCCGCCAGATCGAGGAATTGCACAACACTTCTGGCGGGTAGCAGGATTTCCAGTTGCTCCAGGGCCTGGACCGGGATCGCCGCCGCATGGGCGATCCGCCAAGGATCGCCGTGCAGGTCGGCGATCAACTCGCGAGCGCCATACAGGACGATGCTGCGGATACTGTGGGTAGTCATGGGCAACCTGCTGCCAAGAGTGATTGGCATAAAATATCAAATAATTGGCACGTAATATCAAATAAATCCCCGAAGCTTGCGCAGAATACCACGATCCAAAAACAATAATTCTGAACGGAGACAAAGCCATGCTGGGCTTAATGCAGGATCACCCGCTGCTTATTTCATCGGTTCTGGAACATGCGCTCAAAGCGCATCCACAGGGCCAGATCGCCTCGCGCACCGTCGAAGGGCCGATGCATCACTGCAGCTATGCCGATATCGGCCGCCGCGCCAAACAGCTGGCCAATGCCCTGACTGCCCTGGATGTGCAACCCGGCGACCGGATTGCTACGCTGGCCTGGAACGGCTACCGGCACATGGAATTGTACTTTGGCGTATCGGGCATGGGTGCGGTCCTGCATACCATCAACCCGCGACTGTTCCCTGAGCAGATCGAGTTCATTGCCAACCACGCCGAGGACCAGTACCTGTTCTTCGACCTGTCGTTCGCCGCGCTGGTCGAGCAATTGGCTCCGCGGATGAAGACCGTCAAAGCCTTCATCGCCCTGACTGATCGCAGCCGGATGCCGGCCATCGAGGTGCCCAACCTGTTGTGTTACGAGGAACTGATTGAGGACCAGAGCGACGAGTTCATCTGGCCGGTTATTGATGAGCGGGCCGCTTCGTCGTTGTGCTACACCTCGGGCACCACCGGAAATCCAAAAGGTGTGCTGTTCTCGCACCGCTCTTCGATCCTGCACTCCCTGGCGTTGTGTACCCAGGACGGTTTCGCTCTGTCATCGGCGGATTCAGCGCTGTTGGTAGTGCCGATGTTCCACGTCAATGCCTGGGGCATGCCCTATGCGGCGGCGATGAGCGGGGCGCGTCTGGTTCTGCCAGGGGCTTCGCTCGATGGCGAGAGTCTTTATCAACTGATGCGTGACGAAGCTGTGACCCTGGCCCTTGGCGTACCCACGGTATGGATGTCCTTGCAGCAATACGTCGAGGCCCATGAACTGGACCCAGCGGTGGATCTCCAGCTGAACCGAGTAGTGATTGGCGGGGCGGCGGCGCCGCGGGCCCAGGTCGAGACTTTCGAAAACCGATTCGACGCCCGGGTCCTGCACGCCTGGGGCATGACCGAGATGTCGCCGCTGGGTACTGTATGCAACCTGCTGCCCAAGCACCGCTATGCCACACTGGATGAGCGCCTGGATTTGCAGGCCAAGCAGGGACGGTCGTTGTTCGGGGTATCGATGAAGATCGTCGATGCCGCGGGCGCCGAGCTGCCTCGTGACGGCAAGGCCTCTGGACACCTGCTGGTAAAGGGACCGTGGATTGCTAGTCAGTATTATCGGGGGGAGGGTGGGCCGATCCTCGATGACTCAGGCTGGTTCGATACCGGGGATATCGCCACTATCGACCCGGATAATTACATGCAGATCACTGACCGGGCCAAGGATGTCATCAAGTCCGGTGGCGAGTGGATCTCCTCGATCGACCTGGAAAACGCCGCGGTGAGTCATCCAGCGGTGGCGGAGGCCGCCGTGATCGGAATTCCCCATCCCAAGTGGCAGGAACGACCGCTGCTGATCGTCGTCCTGAAAGCCGGTAAGATAGCCAGCAAGGAAGATCTGTTGGGTTTCCTGGAGTCCCGTGTAGCCAAATGGTGGTTGCCAGACGATGTGGCCTTCGTTGACGCGCTACCACACACGGCGACCGGCAAGCTGCAAAAAATGAAGTTGCGCGAACAGTTTCAGGACTATCGTCTAGCATGTCGCTAGCCATCACGTTCCGTCTCTTTCACGCAGTGCAGCACTCTGTCGAGAGGCAACTCCAACATGGATCGCATAGAGCCCGAACTGGTCCTCAAGACCACTCCGCCGCGAAGCCAGAAAATGACGCAATTGCGCGAGCGCCTGCGCATTGACGCCCCCGAACTGGTGGACAAGGTGGCGATCGCTATCCATGGCCCGGCGGGGTTCGGCAAGACTTACCTGCTGGCCCAGTGGCGCCGGGAGTTCCTGTCGCGTGGGGCGGTGGTCGGCTGGTTGACGCTGGATAGCCATGACGATGGCGTCCGCTTTGCCCAGGGGCTGGCCGCGGCCATGGCCATAGGCACTGGTCGACAGTCCTTCGCCGGCGCTCTGGAGCGTATGCCCGGTCATGGTCGCGATGAGCTGGAGGGGCTGACGGACTGGTTGGCAGAGGTGGCCGACCTGGGCAGCGAAACCGTGTTGATTCTCGACGAAGCCGACACCTTGCCGGCGGCGACCGTTCGCCATTCCCTGACTTATCTGCTGCACAACGCCCCGGCCAACCTGCGCATCATCATGGCCTCGCGCCGACGCTTGAGCGTGCATGTGGCCGACCTGCTGGCGCGCGGGTTGTACGCCACGATAACGGTCACGGCATTGCGTTTTCGCGTCGAAGAAACCGTGGCGATACTCAGCAGCCGCTTTGCCGCACGTATCGATCCGGACCTTTGCGTGCGCCTGCACGAAATCACCGAAGGCTGGCCACTGGGGTTGCAACTGGCGATTTCCGCGATAGAGAAGAGCCCTAGCCTGGTAGCGGCTATTGAGGAACTGTCGGCCTGCTCGGGTGATATCCAGCGATATTTCGTCGATAGCCTGGTTGCCCGACTATCTGTCGAGCAGGTCGAATTTCTCACCTGCATTGCCCTGGTGGAGATGGTTCATCCCTCGCTCTGCGTTGCCTTGACCGGCAATGAGCGGGCAGCTGAACTGCTGCATGAGTTGTGCACCTCGACGCCGATTTTCGTCGAAAGTGTCGATAGTGACTGGGTGCGTATTCATCCGTTGGCCAGGGAGTTTCTGCTCGGGCGTTTTGCCGTACTGCCACTGACGCAGCGTCAGGCGTTCCATGAGCGGTCGGCGAGCTGGCTCGAAGAACAGTCGTTCTTCGAAGAGGCGGCTCGGCAATACCGGTTGGCCGGGCGTGCCACCGAGGCCTACGCGATGATCGAACAGTGCCTGTACGAGATCATGTTGCGGGGGCAATTCAGCCGGGTAATGGAATGGATCGAAGAGCTTCCCCCGCAAGAAGTGGAATCCCGTCCGCGCATGTACCTGGCGGCCGCCTGGTCGCTGGCAATGAGCGAGCGGCATGTCGAGGCGGCGAGGTTGATCGCCGGCATCCAGCAGGACCCGCTCGCCGATGAAGCGACTCGTTGCGAAGCGGCGGCAATAGCCAGCGCCGCGGCCTATTTTGCCGACCGGCCGGATGAGTCGCTGGCACTCATCACCCCTTGGGTGGACGCGCCACCGTCTGGCTCGATCAAACTGCAAGCCATTGTCGCCAACCAGGTCGCCCGGCTGACGCTGTTCCAGGGCCAGCCGGAGAAGGCCCGACGGATCTTCCAGCGGGCGCCGCACTATGCCTGGAGCCCCGCCCTCGATGCGATTCGCGGATTTGGCGAATGGGTGGTGGGCATGAGCTACCTTAGCGAGGGGCGCATGTTACCGGCCGAAACTTCGCTGCGAGACAGCCTGTTGCGGGCTGAACAGGACATCGGTCGGCGCAGTCCGGTGGCGGTGATGCTGGCCAGCGGTCTGGCTGCAGTGCTGTTCGAGCGTGGACTGATCCAGGAAGCGACGACGGTGTTGGCCAACCGCCTGGATGTGGTCGAGCGGCTGGCCTCACCGGATGCGATCGTCATGGGCTTTCTCACCGCCGCACGCCTGGCCATGTTGCAGGGCCAGGCACACCGTGGATATGACTTGTTGCAGGCACTCTGCGCCCTCGGCGAGGAGCGTGACATTGCGCGTTTCTGCATGGTCGCTCTGGGTGAGCAGATTCGCCTCAACGCCCTGCAAGGCCGGGCCGAAACCTGCCAGGCGCTATGGCGTCGCCTGGATGAAAGAATGCCCGACGTTGCCCGCGAACAACATGGGTTGCTCGGACCGGAGTTGAGCATGGTGGCCGGGCTGGCGAACGCCTATGTCGCACTGGTGCAGCGCGACTGGTCGAAAATGTTGGACGTCCTGGCGATGGTTGGCGAAACAGTCGAGCGCCTGCGGCGTGGCCGCGAAATCGTTCAGGTCAAGTTGCTCAAGGCCCTGGCGCTCAGGGAGTCGGGTGGAGACGGGCTTCCCTGCCTTCTGGAGGCCATCAGCCTGGCCGAGGAATACGATCTGCAGCGAGTCGTGCAAGACACCCATCCGGATCTGCTCAAGTGGGCGCAAGATCTTCAGCGGGAAAATGTCCGACCGGTTACGCCGGCCATGCACCAGCCACCTCCGGTTCCGCGCCCGGAACCGATCTCGAACGTTTCTCCCAGCAGCCTGTTGACGCCCAAGGAGCGTGAAGTGTTGCAGTTGCTGGCACGCAACCTGTCGAACAAGAAGATAGCCCTGGCGCTGAATGTCGGCGAAGAAACGGTGAAGTGGCACTTGAAAAACCTCTTCGGAAAATTCCAGGCCGGCACGCGCCGGCATGTCGTCGATCGCGCCTACATGCTGGGTATCCTTCACCCAGCCGGCTGAGGCCGGATCCGCGCTGTATCCTGGCCGTCCTTCCACCTCCCCCCCGAATTCACTCCCCCTGACGTTGGGGGTGGCTGATTTGCAGCGACGTCATAGTCTGAGTACCAAGCCGAGTGTGCACTCCTGACCGAATTCGCCGGTCCTGTGTAGCGATGCTCGATAAACCAATTACAAAAAGATTTGCCGATGCATGGCGGCTATCCAGGAGCAGGGGCTATGAGTGAAAGAGTGCTGATTGCGGGGGTGGGCATGACCCCGTTCGTCCCGCTGAGCGCTCGCGATGGCGTCGCTTCGCTGGCTGGCCGGGCGATCCGGTCGGCGCTTGATGATGCGCGTATTGACTTCGATCTGGTCGACCAGGTGTTCGCCTCTTGCGTACAGGGTGAAGCCGGTAGTGCCGAGCAGGTGTTGGCGCAGGTCGGCCTCACCGGTATTCCGCTCTTCATCACCAGCGATGGCTGTGCCTCGGGCAGCAGCGCGTTCCAGTTGGCCCGCAACAGCGTGCTTTCGGGCGAGGCCGAATGCGCCTTGGCGCTTGGCTTCGAATGCATGCCGACGAGTATTTCCAACCGGGCCTTTTTCGGCTTGGACGAATGCCCGGACGATGAGTGGGACAGCCTGGGAGGTCGCAACGATCCACTGGCATTTCTCGCCCGCCGTCAGCATCCGGCCGCGCTGTTCGCCGCCCAGACCAGTTGGCTGTTGACCCGGATGGCAATTGAGGAAAGCAGCTTCGAGCGGGTGATCAACCAGGCTCGGGCGCAGGCCAGGCTCAATCCCTATGCGGTGCTGCACCGTTGCTCAGACCGTGATGGCTGGCTCGCTCCTTACCTCAGCCCACCCGCTCACGGCGCGGCGGCGGTGCTGCTTTGTACTCCGGCGTTCTTGGCGCGTTATGGCGCCCGGGGTGGTGTCGCAGTGCTCGCCAGTGTGCGCGGCAGCGATACCGCCTCCGAGCAAGAGTCCGGTTGTGTGCTCGATGTACTGGGGCGGGCCGCAACCCGCCGCGTTGCGCAGCAGGCCTACGAAATGGCCGGAGTCGGGGCCGAAGACATCGAAGTGGTGGAGTTGCACGACCAGAGCGTCGGCGACTTCATGGTGTACAGCGCGGCACTGGGATTGTGTCAGGAAGACGAGATCGACAGTTTCGTCCGGCGCACCTGCAGATCATGGGGGGGACAGGTTGCTGTCTGCCCCTCGGGAGGCCTGCTGGGTCGTGGACATGCACCCGGTGCAACAGGGCTGGCGCAGATCTGTGAACTGGTGTGGCAGCTGCGTGGTGCGGCCCAGGCCAGGCAGATCACCGGTGCCCGGACGGCCCTCCAACACAGCGCGGCGCTTGGCCGAGCAGTATCAGTAACCATTCTGCAGAGGACCTAAGGAAAGAACCCTGCGAATTCAAGTGTGACTTTTTCGTGAACCATAGAGAAGGTGAGCAAGTTAGATGAACAACAACAATAAGATCTGCCATGCAAACTTGCGTAAAGGGCTTCTGGCTTCTGCAATTCTGGCGGGGCTGGGGATTACTCCCGTGCAGGCCCTCGAGATCGATACCGGCAACGAGGATCTCTCGGTGCGGTTCGACAACACGGTGAAGTTCAACTACGCCCAGCGTGTGGAGGCACCCAACAGCAAGCTGGCCCATTCGTGGAACAACAACGATGGGGATCGCAACTTCTCTTCCGGCAGTCCGGTTGCTCAGCGACTGGATGTGTTGTCCGAACTGGATGTGGTTTACAAACAGAAAGCCGGTTTCCGGGTCAGTGCCAACTCCTGGTACGACCACGCCTATGACGATATCGGCAGCGATAACGCCTCGACCAACCAGCTGAACAGCGGCCGGCCGGATTCCCGGCATCAGAGCGGTTATGCCGATCGTTACTACAACGGCCCGTCTTCGGAAATTCTCGACGCCTTTGTGTTCGGCAGTACGGAAGTCGGCGACGAATCGCTGCTCAGTGGCAAGGCGGGCAAACACACTGTTTACTGGGGCGAAAGCATCCTCGCCTTTGCCCACGGCAACAGTTACGGCCAGTCCGGCCTGGATCTTTCCAAGGCGCTGGCAGTGCCGGGAACAGAAGCCAAAGAACTGTTCATTCCGCGCAACCAGTTGTCCGCTAGCTTCACGCTGAACCCGGAGCTGACTGTCGGCGCGCAGTACTTCCTGGATTGGGATGCCGCGCGGTTGCCGGAGTCGGGCACCTACCTGGGTTTCAACGACGGTATTCAAAATGGCGGGCATAACCTGTCTCTGATTGCGGCACAGAACCCTCGTTTCGGCACCCCTGGTCCATTGGGCGCCAATCAGTTTTTACGCATCACGAATGGGCATACCTATACCCCCGACAACCATGGCGACTTCGGTTTGATGGCCAAGTGGAGCCCCGAGTGGCTGCAGGGCACCCTGGGCGTCTACTACCGCAAAACTTCCGACATCCTGCCGAACCTGGTGCTGCAGCCAACGGCTGTCGGTCCTGCGCAACTGATCTCCGGCAATGTCGGCAGCTACAACCAGTTCTACGTCGATGACATCGATGTCTACGGCCTCAGCCTGTCGAAAAGCATCGAAGGCGTCAGCGTCGGTCTCGACCTGAACTATCGCCACAACATGCCGTTGTCCAGCGTGCCGGCAACGGTCAGTCCGGCGGCAGGTGCTGCCGGTTTACCGGGCTTCATCAGCAACTTCGATGGTGACAACGGCGTGGCCCGAGGCAACACCGTGCACGCAGTACTGAACGGCTTGACCACCTTTGGCGACACGCCGGTCTGGGACAGTTCGTCCTTGCTGGTTGAGCTCGCTTACAGCCGCTGGCTGGACGTCACCGACAACAAACAGCTGTTCAAGGGCGAAGACTGGTATCGCGGTGTCGACAAGGTCAGCAAGGACAACTACGTCCTGGGCGTCAACTTCAACCCGACCTGGTATCAGGTGTTCCCCGGCATCGATATGTACTTGCCGATCACCTACAACGTCGGACTCTCGGGTAACTCCGCTGTCCAGCTGGGGGGTAACAAGGACTCCGGCAGTTATTCGGTGGGTGTCGGCATGGACGTGCACAACCAGTACCGGTTCGACCTGAAATACGTGGATAACTTTGGTCCGTTCGACACCTGTGGCTCAGCCGGTAGTGCGGGTGCTCAAGGCGAGGGCGCCGCACCTGGGGCCAATGGTCAATACAACTGCGTACCGGGGCAGACCACTGCTTTCGGCGGTACACAGCCTCAGCTCAAGGATCGGGGCATGGTCACGTTTACGTTCAAAACGACCATTTGATCGAAGTCTTTGCTTGATAGCAGGAGTCACTCCATGAAGTTCGTCAACACGCTTTTGTTCACTGCCTTGACCGTTGCCATCGCCGGCGCGGCACACGCAGCCGTCTCTCCGGGATGAAGCGGCAAAACTCGGCAGCAGCCTGACAGCCGTCGGCGCTGAAAAGGCCGGCAATGCCGACAACACCATTCCGGCCTACACCGGCGGCATCACCACGCCGCCAGCCAGTTACCAGTCCGGCAGCTCTTTTCGTCCAGACCCTTTCGAGGCCGACAAGCCGCGTGCGGTCATCGACGGCAAAAACGTCGGTCAATTCGCCGACAAACTGACCGCGAGCACGCAGGAATTGCTCAAGCGTTATCCGACGTTCCGGGTCGATGTGTTTCCGACCCATCGCAGCGTTGCGCTGCCTCAGCGCCTGCTGGATAACACCGCGAAAAACGCAGTCGGCACCAAAACCCTCGAGGGTGGTGTAGCGCTTGAAAACGCGTTGCCGGGCGTGCCGTTCCCGATCCCGAAAGATGGCTACGAGGCCATGTGGAACCACCTGCTGCGTTATCAGGGCTACGCCACCAATTTCAAATACGACTCCTGGAACGTCGACGGTGCCGGCACGGCGATTCTGGCCACCACCGGTAATGCGTATCTCGAATACCCGCTCTACGATCCGAAGCGTACAGAGCCGGCGAAAGAGAGCGATCTGTTCTTCAAGACCAAACTCTATTACCAGGCCCCGGCCCGCCGCGCAGGCGAAGCCATCCTGGTGCAGGATGCGGTCAACCCGCTGAAAATGGAGCGTCGTGGCTGGCAATACCTGCCGGGTCAGCGCCGGATCAAACTCGCGCCGGACATCGCTTACGACACGCCGAACCCCGGCTCGGCCGGTGCCTCGACCTATGACGATGCCTGGGTATTCAACGGCGCCATGGACCGTTACGACTTCAAACTCGTCGGCAAGAAGGAAATGATCATTCCTTACAACACCTACAAGCTGAACTATCACAAGGAAGCGGCGGACATCACCACGGCGCACCACGTCAATCCCGATTTGGTGCGTTGGGAGCTGCACCGCGTGTGGGTCGTCGAGGCCACGCTGAAACCGGGCAAACGCCACATCTACAGCAAGCGCACCTTCTACCTCGACGAAGACAGCTGGATCGCCCTGGCTTCGGATGAATATGACGCCAGCGGCAAGCTGTACCGCGGCTCCTTCGCACACCTCGCTTACAGCTATGACGTGCAGGCGCCGAACTCCGACAACCACATGATTTATGACTTTGTCTCCGGCAGCTACAACATCACCGGCATCTACGGCCCGTATGGCGGCATCAAGTACATCGATCCGCTTTCGAAAGCGCAGTGGGCACCTGAATCACTGGCCGGTACGGGTATTCGCTAAGCCATAAACGCGGGTATTTTTTTGTCGCCGGCAGTGTGTCCTCGCACTGTTTGGCGGCTTTTTTCCGAGTGAACCTCATGAATGCATTTAGATGGATAACGCTCACTGCGCTAGCCGTGGCATTGGCCGTGCCATTTACCAGAGCCGTGGTCGCCGCGGATTTTGTCGACCCGCTGTCGAGCCCGGCGATTCAGAGTGAAAAAGCCGTTAATGGAACGTTCACCGGGGTGGCCCGTGCGGGTAAGCGAGTGATTGCTGTGGGCCAGCGCGGCCACATTTTTATTCCGATGATAACGGCGTTCATTGGCATCAGGCTGAAGTGCCGGTGAGCTCCGATCTGGTGGCGGTGCAGTTTCCGAGCCCGACCCAGGGCTGGGCGGTCGGGCACGACGGCATTGTGTTGCACAGCGACGACAACGGTGAAACCTGGAAACGCCAGCTCGATGGACGTCAGGTAGGGCAGATCATGCTCGAACACTATCAGCGGCAAGCGGTGCCGGATGATGCGTTATTAGCCGAAGCCCAGCGAATGATCGACGAAGGGGCGGACAAACCCTTTCTGGACGTGTGGTTCTCTGATGACAAAACTGGCTACGTCGTCGGCGCGTTCAACCTGATTTTTCGCACCGAAGATGGCGGGCAGACCTGGGCTCCGCTGATGGAGCGCACCGATAACCCGGGCGCCCTGAACTTCTATGGAATGCGCGCCATCGGCGATGACCTGTTCATCGTCGGCGAACAAGGCCTGGTGTTGAAACTGGACCCGGCGACGCAACGCTTCGTCAACGTTCCGACGCCCTACAGCGGCAGCTATTTCGGTATCACCGGCAAACCGGGCGTTGTGCTCGTTTATGGCCTGCGCGGCAATGTTTACCGCAGTGTCGATCACGGATCGAACTGGGACAAAGTGGAGCTGGGCCTGTCTTCCAGCATCACCGCGAGCACGGTCACGGCAGACGGACGCATCATTCTGGTCAGCCAGGCCGGCCACGTACTGGTCAGTGCGGACGACGGCGCACATTTCACGCAACAGCCACAAACACGCCCGGGTCCCGCCGCTGCGGTGCAGACCATCGCGTCTGGCTCCGTGGTGGTCGCGGGCGCCCAGGGTTTGCGTCAGTTGCCCTTCGAATAAGCCCACTTCACACAATAAAAAGAGACGAGCCACGTCATGGGTAACTACAACCTCGATACGATGCCGGTGATCCGAGAGCTCAAGGGCTTCGATGCACGCTCCGGCAACTTCCTTGAACGCCTGATTTTCAATAACCGCCTGCTGGTGGTGCTGACCTGCCTGATCGTGACCGTGCTGCTGAGTTACTTCGCGGCTACTCGGCTGACGCTCAATGCCAGCTTCGAAAAGATGATTCCGCAGAGTCAGCCGTACATCAAAAACTACCTGGAGAATCGCCAATCCCTGCGCGGGCTGGGCAATACGGTGCGGGTGGTGGTGGAGAACACCAACGGCGACATCTACGACCCGAACTACCTGGAAGTGCTCAAGCAGGTCAACGACACCTTGTTCCTGACGCCGGGCGTGGACCGGGCCTGGATGAAATCATTGTGGACACCGGCCGTGCGCTGGACCGAGGTCACGGAGGAGGGCTTTCGTGGTGGCCCGGTCATGCCGGACTCCTACGACGGCTCGGCCAGTGGCGTCGAGCAATTGCGCTTGAACATCGCGCGTTCCGGGATTATCGGCAGTCTGGTCGGCAACAACTTCAAGTCGAGCATGATCGTAGTGCCGTTGCTGGAGAAGGATCCCGGTTACCGGCGCCGCCATCGACTATCACCAATTCTCGCGCATGCTTGAAGAACAACTACGCAACAAGTTCGAGTTCGCCGACAGCAACGCGAACGCACAAGGCCGGTGAAGAGGGCAAAGGCCCGATCAAGATTCGTGTGATCGGTTTCGCCAAACTGGTGGGCGACCTGATCGATGGCCTGCTGCTGATCATGCTGTACTTCGGCGCGGCCGCGCTGATCGCCACCGCCATCATCTACTTGCCTTCACCCGCTGCGTGCGCAGTACCGCGCTGGTGATTCTGTGCTCGGTGGTGGCCGTGGTCTGGCAACTCGGGCTGATCACTTTGTTCGGTTACGCGCTCGACCCATTTTCGATTCTGGTGCCGTTTCTGGTGTTCGCCATCGGCGTATCCCACGGCGCGCAGAAGATGAACGGGATCATGCAGGACGTCGGACGCGGCACCCATCAGCTGATCGCCGCGCGCTACACCTTTCGCCGCTCTGTTCCTCGCCGGGCTCACCGCGCTGCTGGCCGATGCCGTGGGCTTCGCCGTGCTGATGCTGATCGATATTCCGGTGATTCAGGACCTGGCGGTCACCGCGAGTATCGGCGTGGCGGTGCTGATCTTCACCAACCTGGTGCTGTTGCCGGTGTTGTTGTCCTACTGCGGCGTCAGCCCGAAAGCGGCGGCGCGCAGTTTGCGTCAGGAAAGCAAAGAGCTGAAGGGCAAAGGGCTGGGCAGTCTGTGGAGTCTGCTTGACCGCTTTACCGAGCGTCGCTGGGCAACGGTGGCGGTGGTGGTGGCCGGGCTGCTGGCGGTAGGTGGCTTCATGGTCAGCACGCATTTGAAGATTGGCGATCTGGACCCTGGCGCACCCGAGTTGCGCGCCGACTCGCGTTACAACCGCGACAACGCCTACATCACGGCGAACTACTCGCTGTCCAGCGACCAGTTTGCGGTCATGGTCAAAACGCCCAGCGAAGGCTGCCTGAAGTACGAAACCCTGGTGGAGGCAGACCGCCTGGGATGGTTGTTACAGCAGCAACCCGGTGTGCAAACCACTGTGTCGCTGGTCAATGCCGTGAGGCAGATTACCGCCGGTTCCTACGAGGGCAACCCGAAAGTGGCTGACCATCGCCCGGAACCAGAACGTACTGAACTACGGTGCGCAGCAGGCCTCGGTGAACAACCCCGAATTGTTCAACAACGACTGCTCAATGATGCCGGTGATCGCTTATCTCTCGGATCACAAGGCCGAAACCCTCGATCATGTGGTGAAGATTGCCGATCAGTTCGCCCGGGAGCATAGCAATGGCGATCGCCAGTTCATGCTCGCTGCCGGCAGCGCCGGGATCGAAGCGGCGACCAACATTGTTGTGCGCGACGCCAACCGCACCATGCTGTTCTACGTGTACGGCGCGGTGATCGTGTTGTGTTTCATCACCTTCCGCAGCTGGCGCGCGGTGGTGGTGGCGGTCGTTCCATTGATGCTGACGTCGATTCTCTGCGAAGCGCTGATGGTCTGGCTGGGCATGGGCGTCAAGGTCGCGACCTTGCCAGTCATCGCACTGGGTGTCGGCATCGGTGTTGACTACGCGCTGTACCTGCTCAGCGTCCAACTGGCGCAACAACGTGCCGGTCTGTCGTTGACCGAAGCCTACAAAAACTCCGTCGCGTTCACCGGCAAAGTGGTGGCGCTGGTCGGCATCACCCTGGCGGCAGGTGTCATTACCTGGGCCTGGTCGCCGATCAAATTCCAGGCGGACATGGGCATCCTGCTAACGTTCATGTTCATCTGGAA
>NZ_JAEKFH010000007.1 GCF_016650695.1 Pseudomonas sp. TH41
CATCGGCGATGCATCGTTTCACTGCTGAGTTCGGGATGGGATCAGGTGGTTCCAATGCTCTATGGTCGTCAAGAAATTCGGGAGCCAGGTCGTTTTCTCTTGCGAGATCACGCTCCAGCGAATGGGTATGTGATAGATCTCGGTGTTTGTGAACAGCTCGAACTTTCGGTTCGTTTCGTCTTCACACACCGCAATCTGGTGCTCTCTCGAGCCTACAAATTGCTTGGGTGTTATATGGTCAAGCCTCACGGGCAATTAGTATTGGTTAGCTCAACGCCTCACAGCGCTTACACACCCAACCTATCAACGTCGTAGTCTTCGACGGCCCTTCAGGGGACTCAAGGTCCCAGTGAGATCTCATCTTGAGGCTAGTTTCCCGCTTAGATGCTTTCAGCGGTTATCTATTCCGAACATAGCTACCCGGCAATGCCACTGGCGTGACAACCGGAACACCAGAGGTTCGTCCACTCCGGTCCTCTCGTACTAGGAGCAGCCCCTCTCAAATCTCAAACGTCCACGGCAGATAGGGACCGAACTGTCTCACGACGTTCTAAACCCAGCTCGCGTACCACTTTAAATGGCGAACAGCCATACCCTTGGGACCGGCTTCAGCCCCAGGATGTGATGAGCCGACATCGAGGTGCCAAACACCGCCGTCGATATGAACTCTTGGGCGGTATCAGCCTGTTATCCCCGGAGTACCTTTTATCCGTTGAGCGATGGCCCTTCCATACAGAACCACCGGATCACTAAGACCTACTTTCGTACCTGCTCGACGTGTCTGTCTCGCAGTCAAGCGCGCTTTTGCCTTTATACTCTACGACCGATTTCCGACCGGTCTGAGCGCACCTTCGTACTCCTCCGTTACTCTTTAGGAGGAGACCGCCCCAGTCAAACTACCCACCATACACTGTCCTCGATCCGGATAACGGACCTGAGTTAGAACCTCAAAGTTGCCAGGGTGGTATTTCAAGGTTGGCTCCACGCGAACTGGCGTCCACGCTTCAAAGCCTCCCACCTATCCTACACAAGCAAATTCAAAGTCCAGTGCAAAGCTATAGTAAAGGTTCACGGGGTCTTTCCGTCTAGCCGCGGATACACTGCATCTTCACAGCGATTTCAATTTCACTGAGTCTCGGGTGGAGACAGCGCCGCCATCGTTACGCCATTCGTGCAGGTCGGAACTTACCCGACAAGGAATTTCGCTACCTTAGGACCGTTATAGTTACGGCCGCCGTTTACCGGGGCTTCGATCAAGAGCTTCGCGTTAGCTAACCCCATCAATTAACCTTCCGGCACCGGGCAGGCGTCACACCCTATACGTCCACTTTCGTGTTTGCAGAGTGCTGTGTTTTTAATAAACAGTCGCAGCGGCCTGGTATCTTCGACCGGCATGGGCTTACGCAGTAAATGCTTCACCCTCACCGGCGCACCTTCTCCCGAAGTTACGGTGCCATTTTGCCTAGTTCCTTCACCCGAGTTCTCTCAAGCGCCTTGGTATTCTCTACCCAACCACCTGTGTCGGTTTGGGGTACGGTTCCTGGTTACCTGAAGCTTAGAAGCTTTTCTTGGAAGCATGGCATCAACCACTTCGTCACCCAAAGGGTAACTCGTCATCAGCTCTCGGCCTTAGACTCCCGGATTTACCTAAGAGTCCAGCCTACCACCTTAAACTTGGACAACCAACGCCAAGCTGGCCTAGCCTTCTCCGTCCCTCCATCGCAATAACCAGAAGTACAGGAATATTAACCTGTTTTCCATCGACTACGCTTTTCAGCCTCGCCTTAGGGACCGACTAACCCTGCGTCGATTAACGTTGCGCAGGAAACCTTGGTCTTTCGGCGTGGGTGTTTTTCACACCCATTGTCGTTACTCATGTCAGCATTCGCACTTCTGATACCTCCAGCAAGCTTCTCAACTCACCTTCACAGGCTTACAGAACGCTCCTCTACCGCATCACCTAAGTGATACCCGTAGCTTCGGTGTATGGTTTGAGCCCCGTTACATCTTCCGCGCAGGCCGACTCGACTAGTGAGCTATTACGCTTTCTTTAAAGGGTGGCTGCTTCTAAGCCAACCTCCTAGCTGTCTAAGCCTTCCCACATCGTTTCCCACTTAACCATAACTTTGGGACCTTAGCTGACGGTCTGGGTTGTTTCCCTTTTCACGACGGACGTTAGCACCCGCCGTGTGTCTCCCATGCTCGGCACTTGTAGGTATTCGGAGTTTGCATCGGTTTGGTAAGTCGGGATGACCCCCTAGCCGAAACAGTGCTCTACCCCCTACAGTGATACATGAGGCGCTACCTAAATAGCTTTCGAGGAGAACCAGCTATCTCCGAGCTTGATTAGCCTTTCACTCCGATCCACAGGTCATCCGCTAACTTTTCAACGGTAGTCGGTTCGGTCCTCCAGTTAGTGTTACCCAACCTTCAACCTGCCCATGGATAGATCGCCCGGTTTCGGGTCTATTCCCAGCGACTAGACGCCCTATTAAGACTCGCTTTCGCTACGCCTCCCCTATTCGGTTAAGCTCGCCACTGAAAATAAGTCGCTGACCCATTATACAAAAGGTACGCAGTCACCCAACAAAGTGGGCTCCCACTGCTTGTACGCATACGGTTTCAGGATCTATTTCACTCCCCTCTCCGGGGTTCTTTTCGCCTTTCCCTCACGGTACTAGTTCACTATCGGTCAGTCAGTAGTATTTAGCCTTGGAGGATGGTCCCCCCATATTCAGACAAAGTTTCTCGTGCTCCGTCCTACTCGATTTCATGACTAAGAGATTTTCGCGTACAGGGCTATCACCCACTATGGCCGCACTTTCCAGAGCGTTCCGCTAATCTCAAAGCCACTTAAGGGCTAGTCCCCGTTCGCTCGCCACTACTAAGGGAATCTCGGTTGATTTCTTTTCCTCAGGGTACTTAGATGTTTCAGTTCCCCTGGTTCGCTTCTTAAGCCTATGTATTCAGCTTAAGATACCTAACTTATGTTAGGTGGGTTCCCCCATTCAGACATCTCCGGATCAAAGTCTGTTTGCCGACTCCCCGAAGCTTTTCGCAGGCTACCACGTCTTTCATCGCCTCTGACTGCCAAGGCATCCACCGTATGCGCTTCTTCACTTGACCATATAACCCCAAGCAATCTGGTTATACTGTGAAGACGACATTCGCCGAAAATTCGCAATTACTCACAAATTTTACCTTAGCCTGAGCCGTTACCAGTGAAAGTAACGTTCAGTCTATCTTTCTATCACATACCCAAATTTTTAAAGAACGATCTAATCTTAAAGATCAGAAATCAACATTCACCATCGTCACGATGGAATGCTCATTTCTAAGCTTTACAAGTCAGAAGCAGTAGTGGTGGAGCCAAACGGGATCGAACCGTTGACCTCCTGCGTGCAAGGCAGGCGCTCTCCCAGCTGAGCTATGGCCCCGTATTTCTACAGGCGTTTCCCACACAAAATTGGTGGGTCTGGGCAGATTCGAACTGCCGACCTCACCCTTATCAGGGGTGCGCTCTAACCAACTGAGCTACAGACCCAATTTCGGGCTGCTTCTTATCGTCTTCTTCAATGAATCAAGCAATTCGTGTGGGAACTTATGGAACAGCTGATGTCGTCGATTAAGGAGGTGATCCAGCCGCAGGTTCCCCTACGGCTACCTTGTTACGACTTCACCCCAGTCATGAATCACACCGTGGTAACCGTCCTCCCGAAGGTTAGACTAGCTACTTCTGGTGCAACCCACTCCCATGGTGTGACGGGCGGTGTGTACAAGGCCCGGGAACGTATTCACCGCGACATTCTGATTCGCGATTACTAGCGATTCCGACTTCACGCAGTCGAGTTGCAGACTGCGATCCGGACTACGATCGGTTTTCTGGGATTAGCTCCACCTCGCGGCTTGGCAACCCTCTGTACCGACCATTGTAGCACGTGTGTAGCCCAGGCCGTAAGGGCCATGATGACTTGACGTCATCCCCACCTTCCTCCGGTTTGTCACCGGCAGTCTCCTTAGAGTGCCCACCATTACGTGCTGGTAACTAAGGACAAGGGTTGCGCTCGTTACGGGACTTAACCCAACATCTCACGACACGAGCTGACGACAGCCATGCAGCACCTGTCTCAATGTTCCCGAAGGCACCAATCCATCTCTGGAAAGTTCATTGGATGTCAAGGCCTGGTAAGGTTCTTCGCGTTGCTTCGAATTAAACCACATGCTCCACCGCTTGTGCGGGCCCCCGTCAATTCATTTGAGTTTTAACCTTGCGGCCGTACTCCCCAGGCGGTCAACTTAATGCGTTAGCTGCGCCACTAAGAGCTCAAGGCTCCCAACGGCTAGTTGACATCGTTTACGGCGTGGACTACCAGGGTATCTAATCCTGTTTGCTCCCCACGCTTTCGCACCTCAGTGTCAGTATCAGTCCAGGTGGTCGCCTTCGCCACTGGTGTTCCTTCCTATATCTACGCATTTCACCGCTACACAGGAAATTCCACCACCCTCTACCATACTCTAGCTCGACAGTTTTGAATGCAGTTCCCAGGTTGAGCCCGGGGATTTCACATCCAACTTAACGAACCACCTACGCGCGCTTTACGCCCAGTAATTCCGATTAACGCTTGCACCCTCTGTATTACCGCGGCTGCTGGCACAGAGTTAGCCGGTGCTTATTCTGTCGGTAACGTCAAAACAATTACGTATTAGGTAACTGCCCTTCCTCCCAACTTAAAGTGCTTTACAATCCGAAGACCTTCTTCACACACGCGGCATGGCTGGATCAGGCTTTCGCCCATTGTCCAATATTCCCCACTGCTGCCTCCCGTAGGAGTCTGGACCGTGTCTCAGTTCCAGTGTGACTGATCATCCTCTCAGACCAGTTACGGATCGTCGCCTTGGTGAGCCATTACCTCACCAACTAGCTAATCCGACCTAGGCTCATCTGATAGCGCAAGGCCCGAAGGTCCCCTGCTTTCTCCCGTAGGACGTATGCGGTATTAGCGTCCGTTTCCGAGCGTTATCCCCCACTACCAGGCAGATTCCTAGGCATTACTCACCCGTCCGCCGCTCGCCACCAGGTACAAGTACCCGTGCTGCCGCTCGACTTGCATGTGTTAGGCCTGCCGCCAGCGTTCAATCTGAGCCATGATCAAACTCTTCAGTTCAAACATCTTTGGGTTTTTAAGAAACCCTAAACTTGGCTCAGCAATCGTTGGTTACATCTTTGATTTCTCGCGGAGTAACTTGTGATGCTGATAATCTTGTTGACTATCAGTCTGACTCCACAAGCACCCACACGAATTGCTTGATTCAGTTGTTAAAGAGCGGTTGGTTGAGTCTTTCGTCTCGACCGAGGCGCGCATTCTACAGCAGCCTCTGTTGCTGTCAAGCGGTTATTTTCCGAAGCTTTCAAAGTTTCCTTTGTAACTTCAACCACTTGCGCTTTCGATCTCTCGTTAGCGGGAGGCGAATTCTACAGCGTTACTCGCTGCTGTCAACACCTCTTTTTCAACTCCTTTCGCGCTTCGATGACCTGAAGCAACTTGCTGCCGAAAACTGCGTAACTCATTGTTTACCAAGGAGTTTTCCGTTTCGACTGCGCCGGAAGTGGGGCGAATTATAGACGTCTGGAATCTGCCGTCAACCCCTAATTATGCTTTTCTATCGAGATATCCAAATCACTGCTTATATATAGGCGCGACCAAAGCGGCAGCAGACCATGAGGGCAATCAGCCAGAGGATAAGTTGAGTTGAGATAAGCTATTGCGGTTGGAAGCATTACTGACTCATCGATCACACCCCGAAAGGGTTCAGTGGAAGAATCAGATACCGCTGGAGGTTTGAATATGGTGTCCCAGGGCAGGTTCGAACTGCCAACCTTCCCCTTAGGAGGGGGATGCTCTATCCAATTGAGCTACTGAGACACAAACTGCCCGCGAGGAACGCGGTACAAACAGACGGCCTGCATGTTAACGGCCCGCCCTGCGTTTGTCATGTCGTCCGTTGTGCTTATTAAGTGTAGGCAGAAGTCCAGCCCAGCATCCCTTTGCTCATCGTGCAAATTGCAGCTACAAAAAGCCCCTCAACTGGCGCTCACCCTACCCTGATCGCCTGCAGCGCATTCGGAGCACTGCTCGTGCTCGGCTAATCGTCGGGCGAAAAATCAAGTTCGATCCAGTACCGCGTTAACCCTCAGCAAGTGCAACAGATTAGCCACCGTGTTAGCCAGGTCGCCCGAGTTGTCGAGCCGATGAACCTGCCTATCGCCGATAGAAGCATCTGAAGTGAATAAATCATTGCGCAGAAGTCTCGATTCAATCTCCGCTTGATTCTCACGACCCCGTCGCAGCAGGCGCTCTCGCAGGACGTCAACTTCCACTGTTAAAAGAACCGGCATCAGCGTGGGGTAGCGGCGCAGCGCTTCAGCAAAATGGCCACGGGAGCCGTTGACCAAAACATGCCAGCCATCCTTGAGCCATAAATCTATTTCGATCGGAATACCATAATCAAGGCCATTGGCGCTCCAGGACAGCGCGAAGTCCCCGCGAAGCCTGCGCAGCTCAAATTCTTCTCGGGAAACTCCGATAGCATCTTCACCTAATGATTCGGCCGATCGAGTGATGACTCGGCGCACCACTTCACAATTTAGTGCCCGCAAAGGTTCTCTAGCAGCCTCGATGAGACTGTCCTTGCCGGATCCGGAAGGCCCCATCAAAAATATCAGCCTGCCATCCATCCTGAATTCGCCCCCATCCCACGTTTACGCTAGTAAATCGGCCAATTGCCACTATCCTGTACAGGTAAGGAACAATGATCGAATCCGCATAGCATGCACCTTCAGGTGTCTTCAGACATCCCCTGTAGGGCAAGAGGACGCGGTCAGTGATGCGGAGCGGGTTACGCTTTTCAAACCAGTCCGCATTTCTGATAATTGGTGCTGGCATAACGCCTTTATCCAGTTCAATATTTGTCACAGAATTGACGCCAATGATCTGGCTATTTTGAGGCATGATGCGAGCCTCTATCAATTCAGGTTGAACATTTGGCCAGAGCGCTTGTCCTATCTGACATCCTGCGGCCAATCCCGAGAACCGCTCCCCTGAACTAACCGGTTAAATATATGCGCCCATTGAAACAGGCAATTTATTCCAGCCGTACGGCTGACAAGTTCGTCGTACGTCTGCCAGACGGAATGCGTGAACGCATTGCCGAAGTGGCTCGCAATCATCATCGCAGCATGAACTCCGAAATCATCGCGCGCCTTGAGCAGAGCCTTATTCAGGAAGGCGCGCTGGGTGAAGAATTGAGCATGCGCCTGGACAGCCCTGAGCTATCGTTGCACGAACGTGAACTGCTGCAACGCTTTCGCCAACTCTCCCACCGACAGCAGAACGCACTTGTTTCGCTGATTGCCCATGACGCCGAAATGGCCGCAGACGCTTCCTGATTCATCCGAAACTCCCCAAGCCAGCATAATTGCTGGCTTTTTTTTGCCTGAAATTCGGCCATAAAAAACCCGCCGATTGGCGGGTTTTAAGTGTGGATTCAATCGGTCAGAGCAGGAAGATGGTAGCCAGCCCAAGGAAGATGAAGAACCCACCGCTGTCGGTCATGGCGGTGATCATCACACTCGCGCCCATTGCAGGATCATGCCCAAGCCGCGCCAAAGTCATGGGGATCAAAACGCCCATCAACGCGGCAAGCAACAGGTTGAGCGTCATGGCGGCGGTCATCACCACGCCCAGAGACCAACTGCCATACAGCAGATAGGCAACAATGCCAATCACACCGCCCCAGACCAGACCATTGATCAAGCCTACCGCCAACTCCTTACGCATCAATCGCGAAGTATTACCCGTATTGACCTGATCCAGCGCCATGGCCCGAACAATCATGGTGATCGTCTGGTTACCCGAGTTGCCACCAATACCCGCCACGATCGGCATCAATGCCGCCAGCGCCACCAGCTTCTCGATCGAGCCTTCAAACAGACCGATCACGCGGGACGCAATGAACGCAGTGATCAAGTTCACCGCCAGCCAGGCCCAGCGGTTACGCAGGGACTTCCAGACCGACGCAAAAATATCCTCTTCTTCACGCAGACCCGCCATGTTGAGAACTTCGTTTTCGCTCTCTTCACGAATCAGGTCGACCATTTCATCGATGGTCAGACGACCGATCAACTTGCCGTTCTTGTCGACCACCGGGGCCGAGATCAAGTCATAACGCTCGAACGCCTGAGCCGCATCGTACGCGTCCTCGTCCGGGTGAAAACTCACCGGATCACTGGCCATGACTTCGGAAACCTGTTTTTCCGGGTCGTTGACCAGCAAACGCTTGATTGGCAAGACGCCCTTGAGCACGCCGTCGTAATCGACCACGAACAGTTTGTCGGTGTGGCTCGGCAATTCCTTCAGGCGACGCAGGTAGCGCAGAACCACTTCGAGACTGACATCCTCGCGAATGGTCACCATCTCGAAGTCCATCAGCGCACCGACCTGCTCCTCGTCATAAGACAAGGCAGAGCGAACACGCTCGCGCTGCTGACCATCGAGGGTTTCCATCAGCTCGTGAACGACGTCTCGCGGCAGCTCGGAGGCCAGGTCAGCAAGTTCGTCGGCATCCATGTCCTTGGCCGCAGCCAGGAGCTCGTGATCGTCCATGTCGGCGATCAGGGTTTCACGAACCGAGTCGGATACTTCGAGGAGAATGTCGCCGTCTCGATCAGCCTTGACCAATTGCCAGAGCGTTAGACGATCGTCCAGCGGCAGGGCTTCGAGGATGTAGGCGACGTCGGCGGAGTGCAGGTCATCGAGCTTGCGTTGCAGCTCGACGAGGTTTTGCCGGTGAACCAGGTTCTCGACCCGGTCGTGATGCGGACCTTCCTGGCGGTGAGTCAGGTCTTCGACTACCCGCTGACGCTGCAACAGCTCAATAACTTGAGCGAGGCGATCCTGCAGGCTTTCTTGCGTTTTCTTTACTTCAACTTCAGACATAGGCGAACTCCACTCCCAGCAGCGGGGCACGCCGGAAGGATCAATCAGTCAATTCATGATTGGAAAAACGGGGTACTGAGTAACTACTGGGTAAGTCCATGGAGGTATTCCACAAGCCCCGGCGGGGCTGACGGGCGCAATGATACACCGCCCGAAGGTTTTAAATGTTAAAAAATCGCGGCTGAAACAAGCGCTTGCGAGACAAACCTGAGCACCGTCCTGATCCATCAAAATGCGACGACTCATTCTGAAAAGAAAACACACCATCGTTGAAAAATGTAGCAGCTACCCTTGAGTCAGACCGTCATGGAGGACGTTTGATGCCATCGAATGCACAATACTTTTTACTGATCACCCTGCTCTGCCCGCCTTGGGCGCTGGCCACGACCATTCACCGATGCGAGGCGGCCAACGGGCGCATTACCTTCACCACACTGAGCTGTACCGCTGGAGAAAGCCTTTCGCTTCAGGATGTGCGCACCTTCACTCCGGGCAACATGACGGCTCTCTTGCCGGAAGCCGGTATCCGCGAAACATCACGCATGAAAATCAGAAGGCGAGATCCGACTGTCGTCGGCCAGCGTGAGGACACCTGTGGAAACCTGATCAGTGCCCGGGAACGCCGCGAGGCCATAATCAATCAACGGGTTGTGGCAGGCATGAGCCAACAGGATGTCGAGAGTGCTCTTGGCAAACCCGACAAGGTCAGCATTCGGAATTCAGCCACAAGTTATCGTTACGACACCAAGCGAGGTCGTAGCGCACACGTCGAATTCGATGAGAGAGGATGCACGAAAGGAAAAGCCAAATCCCAGACGGCAAAAAGCCCGCGTTAAACGCGGGCTTTTTGGTGTTTGGTGCACTCGACAGGATTCGAACCTGTGACCGCTCGGTTCGTAGCCGAGTACTCTATCCAGCTGAGCTACGAGTGCATTTGTGTTTTTATACCAGATCACAACTGGTTGAAGCCAAGTCATTCACATCGCTGCAAACAACCCTTAAATGGTGCACTCGACAGGATTCGAACCTGTGACCGCTCGGTTCGTAGCCGAGTACTCTATCCAGCTGAGCTACGAGTGCATTTGTTGCCGCGCATTATAGGCCGTTTAATCTCTATGTCAAACACTTTTTCTAGTAATTTCAACAACTTACCGAAGAAGCCAGATTACAACGTACTACGCAAATAATGGCGGAGAACGGGGGATTCGAACCCCCGACACCCTTTTGAGGTGTACTCCCTTAGCAGGGGAGCGCCTTCGGCCACTCGGCCAGCTCTCCGCAACACGGGGCGTATCTTAACCAACCTTTTCCCCGTTTGCAAACATAAAAAACGATAAAAATTAATGGCTTGGTTCTTCGTCCTTCTCTTTCTTTATACGCAGGTAGATTTCCTCACGGTGGACCGCAACCTCTTTCGGGGCGTTGACACCGATACGCACTTGATTTCCTTTGACGCCGAGCACGGTCACGGTGATTTCGCCATCACCAATAATCAGGCTTTCTGCGCACCGACGAGTCAGAATCAGCATACCTTTCTCCTCACGCATTTCATTTCAGGGACAACAGTCTGCAAAAAAAAGGCACTCGACCTACAACCGGAGCGATCGCAGCCCTACATGCCTGAGTATTGACCAGCGCGAGCAAAAGAACAGTTCATGAGTCGCGCCATTCAAAAAAACAAAGGGCGCGGTCAGACCGCGCCCTTTGGCAAACGCATCACTCGCCCTGGCGGGCCGGCGCGTCCAGTTCGAAAGCTGTGTGCAGAGCGCGCACAGCCAGTTCCAGGTACTTCTCTTCGATCACTACGGAGACTTTGATTTCCGAAGTCGAGATCATCTGGATGTTGATGCTTTCCTTGGCCAGCGACTCGAACATACGGCTGGCCACACCTGCGTGAGAGCGCATGCCGACGCCGACGATCGAGACCTTGGCGATCTTGATGTCGCCAACGACTTCACGGGCACCGATCTCGCGAGCGGTGTTTTCCAGCACGGTTTGCGCGGCCTGGAAGTCATTGCGGTGCACGGTAAAGGTGAAGTCGGTGGTGTTATCGTGCGCAACGTTCTGCACGATCATGTCGACTTCGATGTTCGCGGCACTGATCGGGCCGAGAATCTTGAACGCAACGCCCGGGGTGTCTGGCACGCCACGGATGGTCAGCTTGGCCTCATCGCGGTTGAAAGCGATGCCGGAAATGATCGGCTGTTCCATGGTTTCCTCTTCATCAATAGTAATGAGGGTACCCGGACCCTCCTTGAAGCTGTGCAGTACGCGCAGCGGAACGTTGTACTTGCCGGCGAACTCGACCGCACGGATCTGCAACACCTTGGAACCGAGGCTGGCCATTTCCAGCATCTCTTCAAAGGTAATCTTGTCCAGGCGCTGGGCCACGGACACCACACGCGGGTCGGTGGTGTAGACGCCATCGACATCGGTGTAGATCTGGCATTCGTCAGCCTTCAAGGCTGCCGCCAGCGCCACGCCGGTGGTGTCGGAACCGCCACGACCGAGGGTGGTGATGTTGCCGTGCTCGTCGACGCCCTGGAACCCGGCGACAACCACCACACGGCCTGCCTTCAGATCACCGCGAATCTTCTGGTCATCAATCTGCAAGATACGCGCTTTATTGTGCGCGCTGTCCGTCAGAATTCGCACCTGGTTGCCGGTGTAGGACACCGCAGGCACGCCGCGCTTGATCAGCGCCATGGCCAACAGTGCAATCGTCACCTGCTCACCGGTGGAGACGATCACGTCCAGCTCACGCGGAACCGGTTGGCCGTCGCCACTGATTTGCTTGGCCAGATCGATCAGACGGTTGGTTTCGCCGCTCATTGCAGACAGCACAACCACCAGGTCATCGCCGGCATCGCGGAATTTCTTAACCTTGTCGGCGACCTGCTCGATTCTCTCGACAGTGCCGACCGAGGTGCCTCCAAATTTCTGTACGATCAAAGCCATTTCAAAGCCGCCTCTGCCCATGAAGGGCGCCCAAATAATCACTCAAACAGCGTTCCGGCCCGCCACTAGACTACGGGCCGGACACACTGCCTTATAAACCCTGCTCTACAAATGGAACAGTCAGGGCCAATGCCGCATCCAGTGCGCCAGCGTCAGTACCACCGCCCTGCGCCATGTCTGGACGACCACCGCCCTTCCCGCCCACTGCCGCAGCGGCTTGCTTCATCAAATCACCGGCTTTGAGTTGGCCAGTCAGGTCTTTGGTTACGCCTGCAACCAGAACGACCTTTTCCTCATGGACACTGCCGAGCAGGATCACTGCGCGGCCGAGTTTGTTTTTCAGCTGATCGACCAATGCCAGCAGCGCCTTGCCGTCCTGACCGTCCAGACGCACGGCCAGTACCTTCACGCCTTTGACGTCCAGAGCGGAAGCCGACAGATCGTCGCCCGCCGCACTGGCTGCCTTGGCCTGCAACTGCTCGAGTTGTTTCTCCAGCAGGCGGTTGCGCTCCAGCACAGCCGACAGCTTGTCGATCAGGTTGTCGCGACTGCCCTTGACCAGGTTGGCCGCTTCCTTGAGTTGTTCTTCAGCAGCGTTCAAGTAGGCCAATGCCGCAGCCCCCGTGACCGCTTCAATACGACGCACGCCGGAGGCCACACCGCCTTCGCTGATGATTTTCAGCAGGCCAATGTCGCCGGTACGGTTGGCATGGATACCACCGCACAACTCGACGGAAAAATCACCGCCCATGCTCAGCACGCGCACATTGTCGCCGTACTTCTCGCCAAACAGCGCCATGGCGCCTTTTTGCTTGGCGGTTTCGATGTCGGTTTCTTCGGTTTCAACGGCGGAGTTCTTGCGAATCTCGGCGTTGACAATGTCTTCCAGCGCCTTCAACTGCTCTGGCTTGATGGCCTCGAAGTGGCTGAAGTCGAAGCGCAGGCGCTGACTGTCGACCAACGAGCCTTTCTGCTGAACGTGATCGCCCAGCACCTGACGCAATGCGGCGTGCAGCAAGTGAGTCGCCGAGTGGTTCAGCGAAGTCGCGTGACGCACGTCAGCTTCGACGTGAGCCTCAACCGGAGCCCCAACGATCAGACTGCCCGATGCCAACACACCGTGATGCAGGAACGCACCGCCGGTTTTGGTGGTATCGCGTACGTCGAAACGGCTGTTGCCGGCCTGCAGATAGCCACAATCACCAATCTGACCACCGGATTCAGCGTAGAACGGCGTTTGGTTGAGAACAACCACGCCCTCTTCGCCTTCACTCAATACGTCGACTGATTGCCCTTCTTTATAGAGGGCAACAATTTTCGCCGAACCTTTAGTCGCTTCATAGCCAGTAAATTCGGTGGCCACATCAACCTTGACCAGGCTGTTGTAGTCCATGCCGAAGGAGCTGGCGGAACGGGCACGGACGCGCTGGGCTTCCATTTCGCGCTCGAAGCCCGCTTCGTCAATGGTCAGGCTGCGCTCACGAGCGATGTCGCCGGTCAGGTCCATTGGGAATCCGTAGGTGTCGTAGAGCTTGAACACTACGTCGCCCGGAACCACATCGCCTTTGAGGTCGGCCAGATCCTGCTCGAGGATCTTCAGACCTTGTTCCAGGGTCTTGGCAAACTGCTCTTCTTCGGCTTTCAGGACGCGTTCGATATGCGCCTGCTGGGATTTCAGCTCAGGGAAGGCCTCACCCATCTCGGCGACCAGGGCCCCTACGATCTGGTAGAAGAAGCTGCCCTTGGCGCCCAGTTTGTTGCCGTGACGGCACGCACGACGAATGATCCGGCGCAGTACGTAACCGCGACCTTCATTGGAAGGCAATACACCGTCGGCAATCAGGAAGCCACAAGAGCGAATGTGGTCAGCCACGACTTTCAGGGATGCCTGTGCGTCGTTGGTGCAACCGATGGCCTTGGCCGATGCGCTCAGCAGGCTTTGGAACAGGTCGATTTCATAGTTCGAGTGTACGTGCTGCAGCACGGCACTGATCCGTTCCAGGCCCATGCCGGTGTCGACCGACGGAGCAGGCAGCGGGTGCAACACGCCGTCTGCTGTGCGGTTGAATTGCATGAACACGTTATTCCAGATTTCGATGTAACGGTCGCCATCTTCTTCCGGCGAGCCCGGTGGGCCGCCCCAGATGTCAGCGCCGTGATCGTAGAAAATCTCGGTGCACGGACCACACGGGCCGGTATCGCCCATGGTCCAGAAGTTGTCGGATGCGTACGGCGCGCCTTTGTTGTCGCCGATGCGAACCATGCGCTCGGCCGGAACGCCGATTTCCTTGGTCCAGATGTCGTACGCCTCGTCATCGCTGGCGTAGACGGTGACCCAGAGCTTTTCCTTCGGCAGGTTCAGCCACTGGTCGGAGGTCAGGAAGTTCCAGGCGTAGGTGATCGCGTCACGCTTGAAATAATCACCGAAGCTGAAGTTACCCAGCATTTCGAAGAAAGTGTGGTGACGAGCGGTATAACCGACGTTTTCCAGGTCGTTGTGCTTGCCGCCGGCGCGTACGCATTTCTGGCTGCTGACAGCGCGGGTGTACGCGCGCTTTTCCTGGCCCAGGAAACAGTCCTTGAACTGGTTCATCCCCGCGTTAGTGAACAGCAGGGTTGGGTCGTTGCCCGGAATCAAAGAGCTGGAGGCTACACGGGTGTGGCCTTGCTCTTCGAAGAAGCGAAGGAAGGCTTCACGGATTTCTGCGCTTTTCATTAGGTTCTTCCACGGAGGCTGCGGCCAAAGGCCTGTGCGAAACGTCAACAGACGAAGCGACGGCAAAGGGCCGCATTATATCGGCGTTAGTGACTAGGTACAGTGTGTTTGTACGTTACAAACAGTCAATTGGACCGCTAACACGGTCAGTTGCGAGAAAAGTCGACAAATGTAGCGACGACCTGCTCGATTTGCGCCCGACTGACGTCCATGTGCGTGACCATTCGCAGGCGACCGGCAGCGCTGAGCTTGATGCCCCGCTCGGCGGCAAAGGCCTTGATGGCTTCGGCCTTGTCACCCATCGCCACGTACACCATGTTGGTCTGCACCGGCTCGACCTCATACCCCGCCGCTCGCAGGCCTTCGGCCAGAAGTTGGGCATTGGCGTGATCGTCGGCCAGACGCTGGACGTTGTTATCCAACGCATACAAACCTGCCGCCGCCAGAATCCCGGCCTGACGCATGCCACCGCCGACCATCTTGCGCAGACGCCGCGCCTTGCCGATCAACTCCACTGAGCCACACAACACCGAGCCGATCGGCGCGCCCAAGCCTTTGGACAGGCAAACCGAAACGGAATCGAAATACTGAGTGATTTCCCGGGCATCGACCCCCAGTTTGACCGCTGCGTTGTACAGCCGAGCGCCGTCCAGGTGCAGCTGCAAGCCATGCTCGCGGGTAAAACTGCGGGCCTTGGCCAGATAATCCAACGGCAGGACCTTGCCCTGCATGGTGTTTTCCAGCGCCAGCAGGCGGGTGCGGGCGAAGTGGAAGTCGTCCGGCTTGATCGCAGCGGCCACCTGAGTCAGGTCCAGCGAACCATCGGCCTGCACTTCCAGCGGCTGAGGCTGAATCGACCCGAGCACCGCCGCACCGCCGCCTTCGTACTTATAGGTGTGCGCCTGCTGGCCGACGATGTACTCATCACCGCGTTCGCAGTGAGCCATCAGGCCCAGCAGGTTGCTCATGGTGCCCGTCGGGACAAACAGCGCGGCGGCAAAACCCAGGCGTTTTGCCAGTTCGGCCTCCAGACGATTGACCGTCGGATCTTCGCCGTAAACGTCGTCACCGGTGGCCGCTTTGGCCATCGCGTCGAGCATCCCGGCGGTCGGTTGGGTGACTGTGTCGCTGCGAAGATCGATAACGCTCATGAATCTGGCCTCGGTAAGCAGGGGAAAATCCCTTTCAAGTAGGAATTACTGCGGTCATGCCGACGAATAATCAACCCTTGAATAGGAAAAGGCTGCTTGAATCGACGAAAAAGTCGATAGCAATCATCAGATAGCAGCGATGCACAGGTGAGAAATATGTGTTAAAAACGCTGCGCCGCCAAACAATCTGGCGGCAAAACGTTCTCAGGGCGGGGTGCAACTCCCCACCGGCGGTAATTGCGCGCAACGCGCATAGCCCGCGAGCGCTTGGCGACAGACACGGCAATGGCTGTGGATGACGGCAAGGTCAGCAGACCCGGTGTGATTCCGGGGCCGACGGTCATAGTCCGGATGAAGAGAGAACGGGATTGGCGCCAAAGGGCCGTCCGCGGGCATTCATGCGAGCGAGCGTACCCTTAAATCCCATTCGATTCATAAGCCCTGTTTTTTACACAAACAGGAATCAGAACATGCAACCCACCGCAATCGATAGCAAAAGCAAAAACCATCAGGGCGAGCGCGTTGCGTTCATCCAGGCCTGCTGGCACAAGGAAATCGTCGACCAGAGCCGTAAGGGCTTCGTCGCCGAAATGATCGCCCAGGGTTATCAGGAATCAGAGATCGATTTCTTCGAAGTCGGCGGAGCCTTTGAAATCCCGCTGCACGCCAAGCTGCTGGCCAAGTCCGGTCGATATGCCGGCATTGTCGCCGCCGGTCTGGTCGTCGACGGCGGCATCTATCGCCACGAATTCGTTGCCCAATCGGTGATCAGCGGCCTGATGCAGGTTCAATTGGAAACCGAAGTGCCGGTGTTCTCGGTGGTTTTGACCCCGCACCACTTCCACGCTGGCGAAGAACATCAAAAGTTTTTCTTCGAGCATTTCGTGCACAAGGGTCAGGAAGCGGCGAAGACCTGCGCGGATACGCTGCACAAGATGCGTGCGCTGCGTCGTAGTGAGCCACGCGCGGTAGCCGTCTAAACACTGGATCCCTGTAGGAGCGAGCTTACTCGCGATGGTCGTCAAGATAACGCTGCGAGCCTGATACCCCGCGGCGCTCTCAAGTTTATCGCGAGCAAGCTCGCTCCTACAGTGGGTTATATGGTGAGCCTCAGGCCAGGTTTTCGTCAGTGGTCGGCACGATCAGGATGCCGGCGCGCAGGCCATTTTTCACCTTGGGGTTCGGGAAGATGATCCGGGCGCCCTCTTCCTCGATGATCCAGCGGGTCTGGGCGATGTCTTCGGCCAGCAGATAACCCACTTCCAATTCCGAAAAATTCTCGATGTCCGCCGGCAGGTTCAGGCGGAAGCTATCGCTGTGCTTGATGATTTCCCGCGCCACGCTAAACAGCTGCAAGCCATCCAGCGCCTCCTCGGCCAGAGGTGGCTCGTTACCCTCGATGATCTGCTGCAGGCGGGTTTCGAGCCGCGAGACATTCACCCCTTCGTTCTGCCCAAACGGCCGCGCCTTACCCAACTCCAACGTGAAAGACTCGGCACCGAGCTTGTCATAGGTGTAAGAGCTGAAAACGATGGACGGTTTGTTCTGCAACAGCACCGCTTCCATGCCAGCAGCGCGCAGGCGAGCCAGTTCCAGACGAGAATGCTGGCGGCCTTCTTTCCAGGGATACAGCGCGAACTGCTCGATTTTCGAGCCACGAATCGCGGTATGCAGATCGTAGTGCAGACGATTGCGGTCCGGCAGGCTGAAGAAACTCGCCGCTAGCCGCTCCAGCTCACAAGCGCGCAAGGCTTCGGAACCGCTGCTTTGTTCGTGACGGCCATTGAACAGCCGATTGACGTCCTGCTCGATGAATCGCTCACCGCGACGGATCGCATCGGGGTTGCCGAACAGGAAAAGAATACGTGCGCGCGGCTTCAGGTCGCCGCGAGCGATGCCATGCAACAGGCGATCGAGCAGCTCGATCGGTGCTGTTTCGTTGCCATGGATACCCGCCGAAAGCAGCAGGTCCAGGCCATTGTCGCGCGCTTCAGGTGGCCGGACTTCCAGCGCACCTTCGCTCAACCAGCGCATCCGCACGCCTTCGACAGTCAGTTGAGTCTTCTCCGCCGGTTCGCGGCCGGCGAGGGTCAGTTCAAGCAGTTTGCCGAGGGCGAGCATAGAGCGGTTTCCTTAGTGGTCGTGTGCGCAATCCGGGCCGTGCACGTGGTCTTCGTCACCGACTTCAGCCGGTTCCATTTCCAGTTGCAGACTTACCAGATTAGTCGCCAATGGGCGCAGCAGCAGGTTAGCGTATTCAGCGTCACCTTCTTCGACGTCCACGCCGATCAGCAGTTGGCCACGGCCATCCTGCTGGATCCACAGCTCTTTGCCTTGCCACATGACCGCGACGCGGGTGCAGGAAGTTTCCAGTTGCGTGCCGTCGGTGTCTTCAAGGATCAGCTGCAGGGTATCGCTCATGTTTTACGCTCTCATTTGGAGATAGCGCGGCGCACTCATTTCAAGAGTGCGCCGACTTTCAATTGATCTGGAATGGATAAACCGCGCCCAGTTTAAGGATTTGCGTCAGTTCATCCAGTGCCGTCCGGCACTCAAGCAGTAATTGCGGGTCCGCGAGATCGTTTTCGGTCATGCGGTCGCGGTAGTGCTTGTCGACCCATTCGGTCAGCGTGCCGTACAACGGTGCTGTCATGATAACCCCTGGGTTGACGGCCGCCAGTTCGGTTTCATTCAGTGCGACGCGCAACCGCAGGCAAGCCGGGCCACCGCCGTTCTGCATGCTCTGCTTGAGATCGAAGACTTTCACTTCGCGGATAAGCCCGCCAGAGCTGGTCAAACCTTGCAGGTACTGCCAGACACGCTCGTTGCCTCGGCACTCTTCCGGCACGATCAACAGCATGGAGCCATCAGGACGGGACAGCAGTTGGCTATTGAACAGGTAGGAACGAACGGCGTCTTCCACGGTTACGGCGGAACGCGGTACACAGATCGACTGAAATTTCCCACCGACTTTTGCGAGCTTTCCTGAAAGTTCGGCAAGCATCTGCTCGGTGTCGAGGAACGCATCCTCGTGATAGAACAACACCTCACCGTTACCGACGGCGATCACGTCGTTGTGGAACACGCCCTGATCGATCACCGAAGGGTTCTGCTGGGCATACACCACGCCGTCCTCGCTCAAGCCGTGCAAGCGGGCAACGGCTTGGGATGCTTCAAGCGTCTGGCGCGCCGGGTATTTCTGCGGTGCCGGGTAACGGGTGTCGAATGCGCTGCGACCGAACACGAAGAACTCGACGCCGGCTTTACCGTATTCACGGCAGAAACGGGTGTGGTTAGCCGCGCCTTCGTCACCGAATTGAGCCACGGCCGGCAATGCGGCGTGGTGAGCGAAGTGTTTCTGATCCGCAAACATTGCACCCAGTACGCGACTGGTAGTCGGGTGTTCAATGCTGCGATGGTATTTGCAGTTCAGGTTGGCAGCGGTGAAATGCACACGGCCGTCGGCAGTGTCGGCACTCGGGCTGACCGTGGCGGCGTTGGCTACCCACATGCTCGATGCCGAGCAACTGGCCACCAGCAACGGCATCGCGTCTTTGGCCGCTTGCTCGATCACTTCGGCGTCAGTGCCGCTGAAACCCAGGCGACGCAATGCAGCCACGTCCGGACGTTCCTGAGGCGCAAGAACGCCCTGCTGAAAGCCCATTTCCATCAGTGCTTTCATTTTCGCCAGGCCTTGCAGCGCGGCTTCCTTCGGGTTCGAAGATTGCTGGCTATTGCTCTGGGACGCGACGTTGCCGTAGGAAAGGCCGCCGTAGTTATGGGTCGGCCCCACTAGACCGTCAAAATTGACTTCATAGGATTTCATCAGCGAGGCTCCACGAGAATCTGTTGTTATAGGCTTCTGGTAACTGTTCTTTCAGACCGAGGCGCGGCCTTCGCGAGCAAGCTCGCTCCCACAGGTTTCACACAATCCCCTGTAGGAGCGAGCTTGCTCGCGATGCGGTCTCAGCTCATACGCACGCCAGGGGTCAGCGCGGTCGGCAAGGTCAGGCTCGGGGTTTCCAGCGAGGCCACCGGGTATGCGCAGTAATCTGCGGCGTAGTAAGCGCTGGCGCGATGGTTGCCCGAGGCGCCGACACCGCCGAATGGCGCGCTGCTCGCCGCACCGGTCAGCTGCTTGTTCCAGTTAACGATACCGGCACGGCTTTCCAGCCAGAACTGCTGATAGCGCGCTTCGGAATCCGACAGCAAACCGGCCGCCAGGCCATAGTCGGTATCGTTGGCTTCAGCGATCGCCGCTTCAAAGTCAGCGTAGCGGATCACCTGCAGCAGCGGGCCGAACAGCTCCTCGTCCGGGCGATCCGCCACGGCGGTGACGTCCAGAATACCGGGTGTCAACAAGGCCGCCTGAGCCTGAGGCTGAGTCATTTCCAGCAGCGCCACTGCACCGTTGGCCAGCAGATGTTCTTGCGCATCCATCAGCGCTTTCGCAGCGCCGAGTGAAATCACCGAGCCCATGAACGGTGCTGGCTGTTGATCAAACGCACCCACTTCGATTGTCGAACTGACCGCCACCAGACGCGCCAGCAGCGTGTCGCCCCAGGCGCCTTGCGGCACCAGCAAGCGGCGTGCACACGTGCAGCGCTGACCGGCAGAGATGAACGCCGACTGGATAATGGTGTAAACCGCGGCATCGAGATCAGCCACCTGATCGACGACCAGCGGGTTGTTGCCGCCCATTTCCAACGCGAGGATCTTGTCCGGACGACCGGCAAACTGCTGGTGCAAGTGATTGCCAGTGCGGCTCGACCCAGTGAAGAACAAGCCGTCGATGCCAGGGTTCGCCGCCAGGGCGATACCGGTCTCACGAGCGCCTTGCAGCAGGTTCAATACGCCGGCGGGCAGGCCTGCTTCGATCCAGCACTTGACCGTTAGCTCGGCGACTTTCGGCGTCAGCTCGCTTGGTTTGAACAGCACGCTGTTACCCGCCAGCAGCGCGGGCACGATGTGGCCGTTCGGCAAATGGCCAGGGAAGTTGTAAGGCCCGAACACCGCCACCACGCCGTGTGGTTTGTGACGCAACACGGCAGTGGCGTCGCCCAGTGGGCCGCTCTTCTCACCCGTACGTTCGCGGTAGCTTTGCACCGAGATCGCAATCTTGTTGACCATGCTGGTGACTTCAGTCGCCGATTCCCACAACGGTTTACCGGTTTCTTCACCGATGCAGCGAGCCAGTTCGTCAGCGTGATTTTTCAGCGCAGCGGCAAACGCTTCCAGCACGGTGATGCGCTCTTCCAGCGTGCGGCGAGCCCAGCCTGGAAATGCCTGACGCGCGGCTTGCACGGCCGACTCAACTTGAGCGGTGGTGGCACCCTCGCCAGTCCACAGCACTTGTTGCGTGACCGGGTTCAGCGATTGGAAAGCTTCTCCCTGTCCGGCCAGCCATTCACCTGCGATGTATAACGAATTCATTATTTCGACTCCCGAGCAGCGGACAACGGAACGGCGCGCACTTGATCGCCAGCGTTGAGTTGAAGACGTTTGGCGGTCAGTGGATCGACCACCAACGTACCGGCGGCGAAGCGTGCGGGAGCGGCAGTCATCCGGCAGTCTTCGCGCTTGCGGTTGTGAATCAGGAAAGGTGTGGCGTCGTCACCCGGCGTGCCGATAGCCAGCACCAATGCCTGACTGTCACGCACCGCGCGGATCTTGCTGGTTTCGCACTCGACCGCTGGGCCGGCGTCGAAGATATCGACGTAGCCCTGATAGCTGAAACCTTCGCTTTTGAGCATGGCCAGCGCCGGCTCGGTGTCCGGGTGCACCTGGCCGATGACGTTGCGCGCGTCTGGCGACAGGAAGCAGGTGTACAGCGGGAATTTCGGCATCAGTTCCGCGATGAACGCCTTGTTGCCGACACCCGTCAGGTAATCGGCCTGACTGAATTCCATCTTGAAGAAGTGACGACCGAGGCTTTCCCAGAACGGCGAACGCCCGGCTTCGTCGGACACGCCGCGCATCTCAGCGATGATCTTGTTGCCAAACAGCTGCGGGAACTCGGCGATGAACAGCATCCGCGCCTTGGCCAGCATGCGGCCGTTGAGGCCTGTGCGGTAATCAGCGTGCAGGAACAGCGAGCACAGCTCAGAGTTACCGGTCAGGTCGTTGGCCAGGAACAGCGTCGGAATTTCGCGGTAGATGTTCAGCTCTTGCGAGGCGCTGACGGTCAGGCCAACCCGGAAGTTGTACCAAGGCTCGCGCAGGCCGACGGCGCCAGCGATGGCGGAAATGCCCACCACGCGACCATCGTCGTCTTCGAGCACGAACAGGTAGTCCGCATCGCCCCGCCCGGCTTCGCCGCGAAAAGTCCTCTCGGCCCAGCCGACCCGATGGGCCAGACGTTCTTCGTTGGCCGGCAAGGTGGTCAGGCCGGTGCCAGTGCTGCGGGCCAGGTCGATCAGAGCGGGTAAATCGCTGCTGCGTACGGGACGAACGATCATGCTATCTCCTCAAACGGGCCGCTTGCGCCACCCGCGAAACACTTCTGTAAGGCGTTAAACCGCCACCAGGCGCACGCTGGCACCTTCACCGACGCCCAAGGCTTCGGCCGCTTCCAGATCCAGGGTCACGGGTTTGCCCGGCGCGTAATCAAGCTCGAGCAACACGGCGCGGTAATCCTGCAACTGGGCGTTGGCCACCAGATACTGACGACCGACGCCTTTGACCGGCTCGCCAATTTTTACCGGGACCACACGGCTCTGGGCGATCGAACGGATCCCCGAGACGCGGGCGTGCAAGGTCGGGCCACCGTCGAAAATATCGATGTAATGATCGGTCTCGAAGCCTTCGCGCATCAGGATGTCAAAGGTGATCTGCGCCCGAGGGTGCACCTGGCCCATCGCTTCTTGAGCGGAGTCCGGCAGCAGCGGCACGTAGATCGGGTAATGCGGCATCAGCTCGGCCAGGAACGTCCGGCTTTTCAGGCCACACAGGCGCTCGGCTTCGGCGTAGTTGAGGTCGAAGAAGTTGCGACCGATGGCGTCCCAGAACGGCGAGTCGCCATTTTCATCGCTGTAACCGACGATCTCGGTCACGACGGAATCGGCAAAGCGCTCGGGATGGCTGGCAACAAACAACAGTCGACCACGGGAGTTGAGCTCCGACCAGGCCGACCCCACCAACTCTGGCAGCACGTAGAAACTGGTCAGCAAGCTGTTGCCGGTCAGGTCGTGGCACTGGGAGAGCACGTGGATCTTGTTGTGAATCTTCAGCTCGCGGGAGGCGTGTACGAAGGTTTCATTGCGGAAACTGTAGAACGGTTCCGAATAACCCGCCGACGCAACGATGGCCGAGCATCCAGCCAGTTTTCCGGTAGCGGTGTCTTCGAGGACGAAGAAATAGCTCTCTTCACCATTGAAGCTGACTTCAGCGGCGAATGAAGCTTCGCTTGCCGCGATCTTGTCGCTCAGGCGTTCAACGTCATCCGGCAAGGAAGTGACACCAATCGGGCTGTCCGCAGCCAGACGCTGTACCTCGCCCAGATCAGCCATTTGCGCGGGGCGCATCACCAGCATGGTGTCACTCCTTTCTCGAAAAATTCTTTGAGGGAAATAAGCCGGGCCTTTTGCAGGAGCGAGCTTGCTCGCGATGGTGGATCAGCAACATTGATGTCGACTGACGCACCATCGCGAGCAAGCTCGCTCCTACAGAAAAGCGGGCCCGGCATAAAAATTTGGGTTCGACGCCCGAAATATCAGGCGTCGAAGGGCCTATCAGGCTTGCGTCAATTTCGCCACGGCGCGTTCGAAGCGGTCCAGACCTGCATCGATATCGGCGTCTTCAACCACCAGGCTCGGCGCAAAACGCACCACATCCGGGCCCGCCTGCAGAATCATCAGGCCTTCACGCTCGGCGGCGTTGAAGATGTCTTTGGCTTTGCCTTTCCAGGCATCGCTCAGCACGCAACCGAGCAGCAGACCCAGGCCACGAACCTGAGTGAAGAGGCCGTACTTCTCGCCGATCTGTTCCAGGCGAGCCTTGAACTTGTCGTGCTTGGCGTTGACGCCGGCCAGCACTTCAGGGGTGTTGATCACGTCGATCACGGCTTCCGCAACAGCACATGCCAGCGGGTTGCCGCCGTACGTGGTGCCGTGAGTACCGACAACCAAGTGCTTCGCCAGGTCTTCGGTGGTCAGCATCGCTGCGATCGGGAAACCACCGCCCAGGCTCTTGGCGCTGGTCAGGATGTCCGGCGTGACGCCGTAATGCTGATAGGCGAACAGCTTGCCGCTGCGGCCCATGCCGGTTTGCACTTCGTCGAACACCAGCAGTGCATTGTGCTCGGTGCACAGTTCACGGGCGCCTTGCAGGTAAGCCAGTTCAGCCGGCAATACGCCACCCTCGCCCTGGATCGGCTCCAGAACGACCGCGCAGGTCTTGTCCGAAATGGCGGCTTTCAAAGCTGCCAGGTCGTTGTAAGGCACATGGGTGATGCCGGTGATTTTTGGACCGAAACCGTCGGAGTACTTCGACTGGCCACCCACGTTAACGGTGAACAGGGTGCGACCGTGGAAGCTGTTCAGTGCCGCGATGATTTCGTACTTCTCGCTGCCGAAACGATCGAAGGCGACGCGACGGGCCAGCTTGAAAGCGGCCTCGTTGGCTTCGGCGCCGGAATTGCAGAAGAACACGCGTTCGGCAAAGGTAGCGTCGATCAGCTTATGCGCCAGGCGCAGGGCCGGCTCATTGGTGAACACGTTGGACACGTGCCACAGCTTGTTGGCTTGCTCGGTCAAAGCACCGACCAGCGCCGGATGCGCATGGCCCAATACGTTAACGGCAATCCCGCCGGCGAAGTCGATCAGCTCGCGGCCAGACTGGTCCCAAACGCGGGAACCGGCGCCACGCACAGGGATGAAAGCGGCAGGCGCGTAGTTGGGAACCATTACCTGGTCGAAATCGGCGCGTTGTACCGCAGCGTGCTCAACGGACATCGGAGTCTCCTGAAGAGGAACACTCGCCTGAAACTGGCGAGCTTGGTGAGGATTGTAAGGACAGTTTTCAGCTCGGCCTTGCCGCCAAGCGACAACTTCTTATAGCGCAAACCCCGGTTTCAGCCGGGTTTACGGCAATGCGACATATAGCGTCGCAAAGGCGCAGTTTAAACCGCCGGCACAGGTTATAGGCAGCGTCGTCGAGCGGTGCGGTAAATATGTACCGCACGGAACACTTCATCGTCTGTTTTGCTTGCGTCTTATCCACCCGCTAAGGGATTAGCGCATGAATCAACACGAACCTGAGCTCGCCGCTCATCCGGACACTCACTTTCATCACGTTTACCGGAATTTGCCGACGTGGGTATTAGAGGCTTCGGCCGACACCCATCGCGCACTAAAGAACGTCAGCCTTGAAGCACCTCACTGGCATGGCACCGCTACTCGTCAGCAACAGCAGACATTGAAAACCGTCAGCCAGGAACATTGGAACCAGCGCAATCGTCTGGGCGCGATGCTGGCGAATCTGCAAAATGCTCGGGATTTTGCCGCGCCGCTATTGAGCACTGCGCTAAAAAAACGGTTTGGCCTGGACCTGGATGTCAAAACGACCTTCTTGCGCCTGTACATCCCGCAGACCATTCCCTGGTTTGCGATCAAATCCGGGGCGGCTCGCACGTGGACGGTGTCATTGCTCGATGCGGCGCTGCATAACTTTCAGGCCTCGGAGACGGAGCCTGACGCCTATGAGTCCGCGTCGACGTTTATCACCGAACCTTCGCCCACCGGGCAGTTCGATACGCTGCCCGCGATCAAGCGCCAACTCTCTGTCCAGGACTTTACGCGTTTGTGCCGGGAGCTGGACATTGGCGCCCAGTACGAGGCTTACCTCAAAGACAATCTGGGCTTGACCAATCCGGTGGCCGGAGCGGTTTTGAAGTCAAACGTCATCACCACACACAAGGCCGCACTCCGATCCGCGCTGCAAATGGCTTACGTCCGAGAAGATTTGCCGGACGATGCCTGTCTTTCGATTCTCGGCATGCTGGAGGGCCGCGCAGGCGTGCGACTGGACGGCCAACTGCTGCACTGCCACGACCTGACAATGATGTCTTCATTGCTGACCGGCATCGTCATTTTTACACCCAGGCTTGAGCGTGCCCGGCAGGCCACGCGGATCATTGTCTACATTCCGGATGATCCGGAACATCCGCTCAAACAGTACCCGGACACTCTGGCATTCATGTCGGAGCTGACCCGCAAACTGCGTTCGCCCGCTTATCAGACTTTTTTTAGCCGGTTCATCGATCATCAGCAACGGGGATACTTTTTCGCCGACCTCAATCGTCGTCTCAGCGCCGTTACCTGGCATCAACGCGAGCACGGCGACCCGTTGCCGAGCTGGCAAGAAACCCCCATCGAAAAACCCAACCTGCAGTTTTCAGTGACCCCCTTCAAAACAGCGCTGTGGCCCCACCTCTATCAACAGCAACTCAACAAGATCCTTAATGACGCGCGCACCATCGCCGTTTCCACAGCCAGTGCCGACCGAACCGCTCGATGGGCGTTGTGGGACGCCTTCAGCAAAATCGCGTCCACGATTCTTGAAGTGGCGACGTTCGTGGCCCTGCCATTTGTTCCGTTCCTGGGGGAGTTGATGCTGGCTTACATGGCTTATCAAGTACTCGACGAAACTTTCGAAAGCATTCTGGATTGGGCCGAAGGATTGAAAACGGAAGCGTTCGGGCACCTGATGGGCGTCATCGAATCGGTCGTTCAGCTGGGGACATTCGCCATCGGTGGCGCCATCGTCGTCGGCGAGATAAGACCTCTGCTGTCTCGCGACACCCTGGCGTTTTTCGACAAATTCACCCCGGTCAAAGCGTCCCGTGGAAAATCCCGCTACTGGAAGCCGGACCTTTCACCCTACGAGCAGTCAGTGCCCCTGCCGACAACGGCCAAACCCGACCGACTCGGCCTGTACCGGCATGAGGGAAAAACCCTGCTGCCCATCGACGACAAGCTCTATGCGGTAACAAGGAACGGCGAGACCGGTCAATTTCAAATCCAGCACCCGAACCGCACCGACGCTTACCAGCCGCCCCTGCGACATAACAGCCACGGCGCCTGGCAGACCGTGCTGGAGCAACCGCTGAGCTGGGATCGGGATACCGTCATGCGTCGAATCGGCCATAGCGTCGAGTCGTTCAATGCTGTCGAGCGCGAGCAAATCCTGCGCATCAGCGGCTATCACGACAACGTGTTGCGCGAGATGCATGTCGACAGCCTGCCACCACCTTCACTGCTGACCGACACTATCAAGCGCTTCAAAATCGATCGGGACATCCAGACACTCAGCGAACAGATCGGCAGCGCAGACCCCGAGCACTATCAGGCCCTGACCAACCGCAAATCTCTGTTCGAATCCCGCTATCGGGAACTCGAAAGAACCAATGACCGGCAAACCCAGCTACTGCTCGGTGAGGTATCCGGATTGCCGACCGATGTCGCACAAGAACTGGTGCGCAACGCAACAGGCACCGAACTGCTGCAACTGCGCAACGGACGTGTCCCCCGGCGCCTCAAGGATGCAGCGCAGAAAGCCATGGAGGCTGTTCGGGCGAGTCGCGCCTACGAGGGGCTTTATTCCGATGCGCTGGAAACCGTGGATACCCATCGACTGGCCTTGCACAGCCTGGACTCGCTGCCCGGCTGGCCCGATACCCTGCGCATCGAGGTGAGGGACTACTCCTGGGAGGGCGCGCTGAGCGACAGCATTGGCCCGGCCGATGCACCAACCCTTAAAACACTGGTGCGCACCGAAGACGGCATGTACCAGGTTAACGAGAGCAGTCAACCGCCCGGTGATTTTTACACCGCCCTACTGCAAGCGCTGCCGGAAACGGATCGCAATGCGCTGGGCCTCTCCGTGGAAGACGGCCCGACACTCCGACAACGCATCTCGAAGCAGGCGCTGGAACAACCGGCATTGCGCAAACTGTTTGCAAAAAATCCCCATCGAAAACCTTTCTATGACCCGACCACCATGCGTTTGCCTGGGGGCACCGAGGGTTACGGCCGCAGTCACCCCACGTCGCCCACCCTCAACGATCGGGTTCGCGAGGTTTACCCCAGCCTTACCCAGGAGGAGCTGCAATCCGTCGTCGCCCGTTTACAGCAGCACCCCGATGGCGCTCGCGTTGAGCTTTCTCGCCTGGCTCGCGAACTTGAAGAACTGCATCGAGACCTGGATACCTGGAGAAACGACACGCCCACCGTTCATCCCGAAACCGGGCTCCCACTGAGTGATCTGGAACAACAGGGCCAGAAAAACAATCGCCGGTTGCTGGCCCAGGAAATCCAGAATAGCTGGCGCCGGCAATCGGCCCGAGACATGGACGCTCCTGGCGACAGCGACCGATATGTACTGCGATTCGAGGAGCCGATCCTGGGCGATCTGCCAGTGTTGACCGCCGACTTCAGTCACGTGTCACTGCTTGCCCTTGAAGGCAGCCATGCGGAGCAAGGCATTCACGCATTTCTGCAACGCTTCAATGACCTTCGCCGCCTCGATTTACGCCGCTTCGCCCTGACCACCCTGCCCGACGCCATCCCCCAGATGGCCAATCTCGACGCCCTGATACTCAGCGATTGCGCAATCAGGTTTGACGCTGACGCATGGTCAAAACTGTCGTCTTTGAAAAAAATGGTGATGCTGGACCTGTACAAGAATCCCTTTGACTTGGTACCCGGCATCGAATCTTTTCCCGAACTCGTGCATCTGGACCTGAGTGACACGGGCCTGACTGCATTCCCCGGCAGCGCCTTGAAGCACTCCTCGCTCGACACTCTCATGCTGATGAACAACAAGATCACCGAATTGCCTGCCGGGTTGTTCGACAGCCATGTCTACGAAAAACGCGGAATACACCTTTCGCACAACCCGCTCATCGACACGGCACGGCAAATTATCAAGCATCACTACTTTGACAACTCATATGATCTGGGTGTCTTCGCCCCCAAGGTGGACACTGATCGAGTCAGGGCGCTGTACCCGAACATGGAGCTCGAGCAGGTCAGCGACTTCGTCTATGAGCTGCCCGGCACCCTGGACGACGGTCGCATCGAGTTGGCGCGCCTGGAAGCGGAGTTGACCCGGCTCGGCAACGATCTGGCTGCCTGGACAGCCGATCTGCCGCCCCAACACCCGCTGACGGGCGAACCCTTCGATGCGCAACAACAGCTCCTCGAACATGCAAACCGCGATGAATTCAAACAGGCGGTCGAGCAATGCTGGCGGCATGAAAGCGAGCTGGACGATTTCAATGACGCGCTTGAGCCCACCCATGAACTCGTGATTCGCTCCGTGATAAATGGCGAGTTGCCGACCCTGAGCGCCGACTTCAGCCATGTGTCGGCACTAGAGCTGCAAAGTGCCAATGGCGTGACCCGCATTGGGCGTTTTCTGGACGGCTTTCCCAATCTCAAAAGTTTGAGGCTGCGCGGCTGCAATCTGGGCGACATTCCCGATGCGGTATTCAAGATGGGCCGATTGAGGTCACTGTCCCTGCCCAACTGCCGGATCACGTTGACCGCGGAGTCGGTCACTGCACTCACCGCGATGGAACAGCTCGATTACCTGGACCTGGGCCGCAACCCGCTGGGCAAAACGCCCGATCTAAGCCAAATGAAGGGACTCGCTACCGTCCTGCTCCATGACACCGGCATCACCGAAATACCGCAAGGACTGTTCCAGCTGGAGGAACTGGATTGGGCCGACCTGAGCACAAACGCGATCACTGAAATGCCCCGTGAGGTATTGGAAGCACCCACCGAGACCGCAGAGAACATCAGCTTCAGAGGCAACCCGTTTTCCGAGGAAAGCCTGCTACGGCTGATCAGCTACTTCGAACGCACGAGTGTAGATTTCGGTGTGGAAGAGGTGATCAACCGAGGTGAGATGGAAGTGTCTTCCACGGAGGGTTCCGAAATCGACGAATAAAGCCGCCCTCAGCCGCGTTCTGACGGCACCGACGACAACTCAAACGGGCTGCTGCTGCGCCGCTGGTTGCGATCTTCCCGCGGCGTGGCGCCGAAGAAATTGCGGTAGGCGCTGGAGAAATGCGGCCCCGAGGAGAAACCGCACGACAAGCCAATCTGGATGATCGACTTGCTGGTTTGCATCAACATCTGCCGGGCCTTGTTCAGGCGCAGTTCCAGGTAGTACTGGCTCGGCACGCGGTTGAGGTATTGCTTGAAGATCCGCTCCAGTTGCCGACGGGACACGCACACATGCTGGGCGATCTCGTCGGTGGTCAGCGGCTCTTCGATGTTGGCTTCCATCAGCAACACGGCCTGGGTGAGCTTCGGATGGCTGGAACCCAGGCGGTTTTGCAACGGAATACGTTGGCGTTCGCCGCCTTCACGGATGCGTTCGACCACCAGTTCTTCCGACACTGCGCCAGCCAGTTCGGCACCGTGGTCGCGGGCCAACACCGCCAATAACAAGTCGAGTACCGACAGGCCGCCACATGCCGTCAGGCGATCGCGATCCCAGTCAAACAAATGACTGGTGGCGATGACTTTCGGGAAACGTTCGGCGAAATCGTCCTGCCAGCGCCAATGCACGGCAGCACGATATCCATCGAGCAAACCGAGCTGAGCCAACGGGTAAACACCGGCCGACAAACCACCAATCACACAACCGGCTCGCACCAGTTGTTTCAGCGTACTGCTGAGCGCCGGCGCGAGTGCGGTCGGCGGCTCATCGGCGAGCAGAAACAGCTTTTGAAAGTTTTCGAGCTTGCCGGCCCACGGCTCACCCGGCAATTGCCAGGCGCCTTCGACCGGCGGTTCGGCCTGCAAAAACGACAATTCGTAGACAACGTCCGGGTGCACACGCTGGGCAACACGCAAGGCCTCCTCAGCCAGCGCAAGCGTCAGTGCTTTAGTGCTGGGCCAAATCAGGAAACCAATTCGATGGGCAGTCATGGCGGGCAATCCGAAACGAAAACAGTGATGAAGGCACGGACCAATGCTAGCCCGTAAATGAACGCAAATCTCAAAACCAACAGAGATCAAATGTGGGAGCTGGCTTGCCGACCCCCTGTAGGAGATGTCGAGTGAAACGAGGCTGCGATCTTTTGAATTGAAAAATCAAGATCAAAAGATCGCAGCCTTCGGCAGCTCCTACAGAGGATCGAGGCCAGCTTCTAAATTGCGAAGCATGCACTATCCCGGTGCACAACGGCAGTCCTGATTACTTCAGGCTGCCCGAGAGGAATTGTTGCAGGCGTTCGGACTGTGGATTGACCAGCACCTCACGCGGATTGCCACATTCTTCGACAACACCTTTGTGCAGGAACACCAGCTGGTTGGACACTTCACGGGCAAAGCCCATTTCGTGCGTGACCACCACCATGGTCCGGCCTTCCAGTGCCAGCGCCTGCATGACTTTCAGCACATCGCCCACCAGTTCCGGGTCGAGCGCGGAGGTCGGTTCGTCGAACAGCATGACCTCAGGTTCCATGGCCAATGCACGGGCAATCGCTACGCGCTGTTGCTCGCCGCCGGACATGTGGCCAGGGTAAGCATCTTTGCGATGCGCCACGCCGACCTTGTTCAGGTAGTGCTCGGCCTTCTCGCGGGCTTCGGCCTTGGACATGCCGAGCACGTGGACCGGCGCTTCCATGATGTTTTCCAGCGCGGTCATGTGCGACCACAGATTGAAATGCTGGAACACCATCGACAGGCGCGAACGCATGCGTTGCAGCTGTTTCGGGTCGGCCGCTTTCATCGCGCCTTCCTTGTTCGCCACCAGTTTCAGCTCTTCGTTGTTGAGCAGAATCCTGCCCGCGTGCGGCTGCTCCAGCAGGTTGATGCAGCGCAGGAAAGTACTTTTGCCGGAGCCACTGGAGCCGATGATGCTGATCACATCGCCAGCCGCCGCTTTCAGGGACACGCCCTTGAGCACTTCGTGACTGCCATAGCGTTTATGCAGGTCTTGGACTTCAAGTTTGTACATGCGGTCGGTTCTCACAAAAACAGTCAGTCAGTCGTTGAGCAAGCGCCCGTGACGCAGCGCTTCGCGCCCCGCCACCTTGGCCAGCCAGAAACCGGGTTGGGCATAACGCAGCCGTTCAATGGCAAACAGCACCCCGGACGTACCAGCACACACCGTGCTGACCCGATCCGATAACGGATCGATCACTTCAAAAATCTCATCGCCGGCTTCGATCCATTCACCGGGTTTACGCAAGAAACTGATCACACCAGGGTGCGGCGCGAACAGCAACTCGGTACCTTCGAACGGCAATCCTTCGCAGGGGTCTTGCGCAGGTTTCGGCCATTCGCCGCCGATCAAACCTTGCTCGGCGAGGAACGCCAGAATGCCTTCAGCGTAAGCGCAGGCTTCGGCGCGGCCGGTATCGGCCTGCCCCCCTAATTCAATAGTAGTCGCCAGGCAGGCCAGTGGAATCTGCGCCTGCGGGAACTGACGCGACAGACGCAGCCACGGTAGCGAACAGGCTTCGTCGAAGGAGCTGCCGCCCGAGTCTTCCGCCAGCAACCCCACTTTTACATTCAGGTGCGCGGCGAGCGAACGCCATTGCGGCCAGTGCTGCGGCAAGGCGTACATGTGCAGCGCCGCTTCGGCGTCGCAATGCAAATCCAGGACAACATCGGCGGTGCAGGCATGGCTGAGCAAGATGCGCTGCATGCCTTGCAACTGACTCGCGGCCGGTGGCAATGCGGCAAGCGCATCACTCATGGCCTGACGAATCAAACGGATATTGGCATGCGGATCATCACCCAGGTGCCCTTCCAGCTCAGCGGCCACTGGCGCGCTCAACTCGACGAAATCCCGGTTGAAGTTCTTGCCGCTGCCCGCCTCGAATCGCCCTTGATGATTACCTTGCAGCAATTGACCGAGGCCCAGTGGATTAGCCACTGGCACCAGTTCGATCACACCATTGAGCAAGCCTTGGGTTTCGAGTTCGGTCAGGCGCTTTTTCAGCTCCCAGGCCGTGCGCATCCCCGGCAATTCATCGGCGTGCAGACTGGCCTGGATGTAGGCCTTGCGCCCGCCACTGCGCTCCCTATTGCCGAAACAGAACACCGAAATCTGGCGTTCGCTGCCCAGGTGGTTCCATGGCAATGAATGATCGATGCGTTCCATATCAGTGCTTCCGCGGGGCCAGATAGCCCAGCCAGCGGCGCTCGGCCAGTTTGAACAGTTTCACCAGAATGAAGGTCATGCAGAGGTAGAACACGCCGGCGGTGATGTAGGCTTCGAACGGCAAGTAGAACTGAGCATTGACCGTGCGCGCGGCACCGGTGATGTCGATCAGGGTCACGATGGACGCCAGACTGGTGGTCTGCAGCATCATGATCACTTCGTTGCTGTACTGCGGCAGCGCCCGGCGCAGGGCCGATGGCAACAGGATGCGCTTGTACAATTTGTAGCGCGACATGCCCATCGCCTTGGCGGCTTCGATCTCGCCGTTCGGCGTGGCACGCAGGCTGCCGGCGATGATTTCGGCGGTGTAGGCGCTGGTGTTGATCGCAAAGGCCAGGCACGCACAGAACGTGGCGCTGGACAGCCATGGCCACAAGAAGCTCTCACGTACGGCTTCGAACTGCGCCAGACCGTAGTAGATCAAAAACAGCTGCACCAGCATCGGCGTGCCGCGGATCACGTAGGTGTACAGCCAGGCCGTCATGTTGACGGCAGCGTTTTTCGACACGCGCATCAGACCTAGCGGCAACGCACACAGCAGGCCGAAAAACAGCGACAGCGCGAGCAATTTCAGGGTGGTCACCAGGCCGCCGAAGTACAGCGGCAAGGCCTCCCAAATGACGTTGTAGTCGAAGATCATAGATCAGCCGCCCTTACGCCTACCGAGTAGCGCTTCTCAAGGTGACGCAATGCCAGCAACGAGACACTGGTGATCACCAGGTACATCGCCGCCACTGCGAGGAAGAAGGTGAAAGGCTCGCGGGTGGCATCTGCCGCCTGCTTGGCCTTGAACATCATATCTTGCAGACCCACCACCGAAATCAGCGCGGTGGCCTTGGTCAGTACCAGCCAATTGTTGGTGAAGCCCGGAATCGCCAGGCGAATCATCTGAGGCACCAACACCCGGAAGAACACCTGAAAACTGCTCATGCCGTACGCCATGCCGGCTTCGGCCTGACCTTTGGGGATCGCCATGAACGCACCACGGAAGGTTTCCGACAGGTACGCACCGAAGATGAAGCCCAGGGTGCCGATACCGGCAGCCAACGGGTTCAGGTCGATGTAGTCGTTAAAGCCGAGCATCGGTGCGACGCGGTTGAGCAAGTCCTGACCGCCGTAGAAAATCAGTAGGATCAGCACCAGATCGGGAATCCCGCGGATGACCGTGGAATACAGATCGCCCAGCCAGGCCAGCCAACGGACTGGCGACAGACGCAACGCAACGCCGATCAGCCCCAGAACGATGGCCAAGGCCATGGACGACAAGGCGAGCTGGAGCGTCAGCCATGCGCCATCGAGGATGACAGCCCCGTAGCCTTTCAACATGATTCAGGTCCTCGAAAGTTGGGATGAAAAAATGGCGCAAACCTCAGAGATCCTGTTGCTTGCGCCATTTCGGACTTGTCGCCGGGGCGATTACTTGCCGTAGATATCGAAGGCGAAGTACTTGTCCTGGATTTGCTTGTATTTGCCGTTCTCGCGAATGGCAGCGATCGCGGTGTTGATCTGGTCTTTCAGCGCGTCACCCTTGCGAACCGCGATGCCTACGCCGTCGCCGAAGTATTTGACGTCGGTGAAGGCCGGGCCGACGAAGGCGAAACCTTTGCCAGCGTCGGTTTTCAGGAAACCGTCATCCAGCAGCGTAGCGTCTGCCACGGTGCCGTCGAGGCGACCCGCCGCCACATCAAGGTAGATTTCGTTCTGCGAACCGTAAGGCTTGATCTCGGCACCCAGTGGGGCCAGGACTTCGCGGGCGAAACGCTCGTGGATCGAACCACGTTGCACGCCGATGTTCTTGCCCTTCAGTTCAGCCAGGCTGTCGCTGACGGGAGTGCCAGCCTTCATGACCAGGCGGGCCGGGGTGTTGTAGTACTTGTTGGTGAAGTCCACGGACTTCTTGCGGTCTTCAGTGATCGACATCGACGACAGGATCGCGTCGATCTTGCGCACTTTAAGTGCCGGGATCAGACCGTCGAACTCTTGCTCGACCCACACGCACTTGACCTTCATCTGCTCGCACAGGGCGTTGCCGATGTCGTAGTCGAAACCAACAATGCTGCCGTCCGGTGCTTTGGAAGCAAACGGAGGGTAAGCCGCTTCGATACCGATTTTCAGAGGCTTTTCATCGGCGAACGTTGGCAGGGACAGCACGGACAGTGCCAGGGCGCCGAGCAGCACGAGTTTCTTCATGTTGGGACTCCATCGGTAAAGGGCTAAAACGGCAGAGTGAGCGACAGCCCAATATGCGAATGAGTGGAACCGAAAAGCGGTTGCTGCGTCGTAGGAATCGCGCGCTTTTTTCAACGCGAGCAACAACGAGCGAGTGATCGGCATTCTAACGACAGGCCCGAAGCCGATATTTCTTCAATGCGACAACTAATTACAGAAGCACCGAGAAAGCCGCTTGGGCGCGTTGACAGCCCTGCAAATTCATGCAGGAGCAAAAGACAGTGAACCGATATCTATTGCAAATTGCGGGCCTATTATTGGCAAAGCCTTCTAATCCGGCAAGCGCAGCGTAGTGTCTTATTTTTTAGAGGGACTAATGAGGCACGGAAGCAGGACGTTGCGTTTCCCAATGCCCCGTATCCGAGCGAGCGGTTACACATTCAGTTACTTGAGCTGGGGCAGGTAACAGTGGGAAAAGGCCTACAGGCTAGATCGATAAATATTGGTTGAAGATCAACATCAAAAGATCGCAGCCTTCGGCAGCTCCTACATGGATCGCATTCCCCTGTAGGAGCTGCCGAAGGCTGCGATCTTTTGATTTTCAACAACAAAAAGCCCCACCAGGCTCACCACCTGGCGGGGCTTCGATGACTCAAGAACCGCTAGTTACGCAACGTTCATGGTCTTGTGCGTATCAATCAAATGCTGCACCACACCCGGATCCGCCAGGGTGGAGATATCGCCCAACCCATCGTATTCAGCGGTCGCAATCTTGCGCAGAATCCGGCGCATGATTTTGCCCGAGCGGGTTTTCGGCAAGCCCGGGGCCCATTGAATGACATCGGGCGAAGCAATCGGGCCGATCTCTTTGCGCACCCAGTTTTTCAATTCCAGGCGCAATTGCTCGGTCGGCTCCTCACCACCGTTCAGGGTGACGTAAACATAAATGCCCTGCCCCTTGATGTCGTGCGGCACACCGACCACCGCTGCCTCGGCAACTTTCGGGTGAGCGACCATCGCACTTTCGATTTCGGCGGTGCCCATGCGGTGACCGGAAACGTTGAGCACGTCGTCCACGCGACCGGTGATCCAGTAGTAACCGTCTTCGTCGCGACGGGCGCCGTCGCCGGTGAAGTACATGCCACGGAAGGTCTTGAAGTAGGTATCAACGAAGCGGTCATGATCGCCATACAGCGTGCGCGCCTGGCCTGGCCACGAATCGAGAATCACCAGGTTGCCCTCGGCAACGCCCTCGATGATGTTGCCCAGGTTATCCACCAGCGCCGGCACCACACCGAAGAACGGACGTGCCGCCGAACCCGGCTTGAGCGCGTGAGCACCCGGCAACGGGCTCATCAGCGTGGCACCGGTCTCGGTTTGCCACCAGGTATCGACGATCGGGCAACGGGACTGGCCGACGTTCTTGTAGTACCAATCCCACGCTTCCGGGTTGATCGGCTCACCGACCGAACCCAACAGACGCAGACTGCTGCCATCAGCACCTTCAACAGCGGCTTTGCCCGACGCCATCATCGCGCGGATTGCGGTCGGAGCGGTGTAGAGGATGTTGACCTTGTGCTTGTCGACGATCTTCGCCACCCGCGTGATATCCGGGTAGTTCGGCACGCCTTCGAACAGCAAGGTGGTCGCGCCATTGGCCAGCGGGCCATAGACAATATAGGTGTGGCCAGTGACCCAGCCGACGTCGGCGGTGCACCAATAGATTTCGCCCGGACGATAGTCGAACACGCGTTCGTGGGTCATCGCCGCGTACAGCAGATAACCGGCAGTCGTGTGCTGCACGCCCTTTGGCTTTCCGGTCGAACCGGAGGTGTAAAGGATGAACAGTGCTTCTTCGGCGCCCATCTCTTTCGGCGCGCAGACACTGCCCGCCACTTTCATCAGGTCTTCGTACCAGATGTCGCGATGCTGGTTCCACTTGATGTCGCCACCGGTGCGCTTGCACACAATGACTTTCTGAATGCTGCTGGTTTCCGGGTTGGTCAGCGCGTCATCGACGTTGGTCTTGAGCGGGATCTTCTTGCCGGCACGCAGGCCTTCGTCAGCAGTGATCACCACTTTGGATTTGCAGTCGATGATCCGGCCCGCCAGGGCTTCCGGCGAGAAACCACCAAACACCACCGAGTGAATCGCGCCGATCCGGGTACACGCCAGCATGGCGACCACAGCTTCGGGGATCATCGGCATATAGATAGTCACCACATCGCCGCGGTGCACATCCTGGCCGCGCAAGGCGTTGGCGAACTTGCAGACTTGTTCGTGCAGCTCGCGGTAGGTGATGTTGCGGCTCTCGGCAGGGTCATCCCCTTCCCAAATGATCGCGACTTGATCGCCGCGCTCGGCCAGATGACGGTCGAGGCAGTTGTAGGAAACGTTCAGGGTACCGTCGGCGAACCATTTGATGTCGACATGGTGATCGTCGAAGGACGTCTGCTTCACCGTGGTGAAAGGCTTGATCCAGTCGAGGCGCTTGGCTTGTTCGCGCCAGAAACCGTCCGGGTTGACGACGGACTGCTGGTACATGGCCTTGTAGGTCGCCTCGTCAGTCAGCGTGTTGGCCAGAACCTCGGGACGAACGGGATACAGAGAAGCCGCACTCATCTTTCTTACCTCGGTGGAATAGTTGTTTTTGTATAACCCCGTTGTAGCCGGGCCGGGCCTATAGAACCATTCGACGATGGTAGTAACAAGCCCCTACAAAATGTCCGGAACGCCCGTCCCAAACATCACGCCCCCCCTTGTAGGAGCGAGCTTGCTCGCGATAAACCTGAGACCACCATGGCGTGTCAGATGTGGCGCGTTATCGTTCACGATCATCGCGAGCAAGCTCGCTCCTACAAAGGTATTCAGGGATTGTTACAAGATTCGTCAAAGGTGTTTATCAAAAGCACGCCTATATGAATCCGAACCCCACGCCTAAAATCAGCCTCGCCAACAAGGCACAGTGATTAACCAAGTTGCAGCCCCCACGAAGGCAGTTAATCCAAGACTCTTTAATAAAGCTCCACACGCAACCCCAAAAAGGTTGCGTGACCCCATTCGACCTCTAAAAGGTAAATTTGAAATGAAAGCTTTATTGGTTCTGGCCCTCAGCAGCCTGTGCGCAACCGCCATGGCAGACGAGGTCCCGACTGATGTCGCACAGCAGCAACCGGTAGTTGAGGAATACACTTACTCCACTCACCTGGACATCGCCAAAGTTGTCTCCATGAGCGAAGTCCCGAATGTTTGCGAAGTTGTTCCGGTGAAAATGGAATACGACGACTCCAAAGGTCAACGCCACATTCTGCGCTACAGCGTCATGGGTAACGGCTGCTCCAGCGGCTGATCACCCGCTTTCACTTCCCCCCAAAGGTTCGACCCATCCGCCCGCTGTTCAGGCAGTTGAAGCGCCGAACCAGATATATCGATTAATACGATTTATTAAAGCGTTTATTTGAACTTTTCAATCGAATTAGTCGGCGTAATATGAATTCCACGCCAAAGCAAAAACGCCAACGAACCTGGAGCATTACCATGAAAACCCAACTGATTCTCGCCCTGACCCTGTCTGTGCTGGCCGCCAACACCTTCGCCGCCGATGGTTACGACCGCACGGGTTCGGCTGCTTTTACCTCCGACGCGGCTGTCGCTGCTGACGGTTATGACCACACCGGTTCGGCGTCCTTCGCTGCCGATGGTTCCGATCACACGGGCGCTGCCAAACTCGCTTCTGACGGTTTTGATCGTATCGGCGCCGCTAAAGTCGCTGCTGACGGCTCGGATCACACCGGTGCAGCCAAGGTCGCTGCCGATGGTGCAGACCATGTCGGTGCGGCTCGTCTCAGCTGATCATCGAGCGTGACTTTACGGCCCGACTTCGGTCGGGCGTAGTTGTGTCTGGAGCCATGGAAAACCGACTCAAAACACAAGATGTAGTGAAAAACGCGGTTTTTGACTATTTTCTGAACAAAAAAAATCGCCAGCCAAAATTTAAGAAAAAAAATCTGCCCCCGTGATATCCAGCCAAAGCCCTGTAAACCCTCGCTCCAACCGAAAAACCTCTCCCGCCGACTGTTCTCAGCGCCACTTCGTCCCACCACGCGCCTGTTTTTTTCCCTATAATGCGCCGTAAATCGGGCCTGCAATATTCCCTTACAGGGGATCACGCCAATCTGAAGTCCACGCAGAAGCTGTTCACGTTTTCTGCGCCCATCAGTGGCTTCGGAACACCCGTACAAAATTCTGTTTATTGCCTGCGTTGTACTGCTGCAAAAAACGATTTCCTTTAGATCCAACGCGGCCAGAACAGTCGTGTGAAAAACCAACTATCCATTTTCACACGGGCATCTGGCCCTCACGCAGGAGACGACACGTCATGCTGAGCTGGGACGAATTCGACAAAGAAGACAGCGGCGAAGCTGTGGTAAAAGGCGCCAACGCCGGCCACGCTACTGAAGCCAACATGGACCGCCTCGACACCGCTGGTGGTGTTGCCGCTCAGGAAGCTCGCGCTGTCACCGCGTCCGACTCCGCTGCTATCGCCCGTGCCAAAGCTGCACTGGACACCCTCGACGTCGCCGAAGGCCTCGCCGAACTCGAAGGCGCCTCCGCCCGTGTTGCCGTCGACGAAAAGCGCATGATCAACTGCCGCGCCGACCTCAACCAACTCGTACCGTTCAAGTACGACTGGGCCTGGCAGAAATACCTGGACGGTTGCGCAAACCACTGGATGCCGCAAGAAGTCAACATGACCGCCGACATCGCCCTCTGGAAAGACCCGGAAGGCCTGACCGACGACGAGCGCCGCATCGTCATGCGCAACCTCGGCTTCTTCTCCACCGCCGACTCCCTGGTTGCCAACAACCTGGTCCTGGCCGTGTACCGCCTGATCACCAACCCGGAATGCCGCCAGTACATCCTGCGCCAGGCGTTCGAAGAGGCGATCCACACCCACGCCTACCAGTACTGCATCGAATCGTTGGCCATGGATGAAGGCGAGATCTTCAACATGTACCACGAGATCCCATCGGTCGCGAAAAAAGCCACCTGGGGCCTCAAATACACCCGCTCGATCTCCGATCCGAAGTTCGAAACCGGCACCGTCGAAACCGACAAAGAACTGCTGCGCAACCTGATCGCCTACTACTGCGTTCTGGAAGGCATCTTCTTCTACTGCGGCTTCACCCAGATCCTCTCCATGGGCCGCCGCAACAAAATGACCGGCGTCGCCGAGCAGTTCCAATACATCCTGCGCGACGAATCCATGCACCTGAACTTCGGCATCGACGTGATCAACCAGATCAAAATCGAAAACCCGCATTTGTGGGATGCTGAGATGAAGGAAGAAGCGAGCCAGATGATTCTGCAGGGGACTCAGCTGGAGATTGAATACGCTCGGGATACCATGCCTCGCGGGGTGTTGGGTATGAATGCGGCGATGATGGAGGATTATCTGAAGTTTATTGCTAACCGTCGTTTGAGCCAGATTGGTTTGAAGGAAGAGTATCCGGGGACTACGAATCCGTTCCCTTGGATGAGCGAGATTATGGACTTGAAGAAAGAGAAGAATTTCTTTGAGACTCGGGTTATTGAGTATCAGACTGGTGGGGCGTTGAGCTGGGATTGATTCCCGAGTTCATCTCGATTTGACGATTGCAATCTGAATCGACGAATCAAAAAAGCAAAAGCCCCGATCTGATCGGGGCTTTTTTATTGGTGAATGAATAACCATTTTTTTGCCTACGCGACGACGCCAAAATTCCTACAAAACTTACAGCTGCTTCCGCATTGATGCCTGCTCAAAGCACCTCTAAGCTCCATTTCAGGTGCCTAAGAAACGCCCAACGTAGAAGCTACTTTCCTCACACAGAATCGCACTTGTCTCAAAGACATATGCGCAAACTTGTGTTTGAAAGAGACTGCTTGTTGGGGTTCTTAAATCCTCTACGTCGGGTTCTGGCCCTCTCAAAACTCACACGTAGAGGTACTGGATATGCCGACACAAAGCCTGCTTGACTCTCCCTCCGTTTCGGTCATGCCAGATCCGTTCATTCCGAAACTCTTCACACGCCACAATATCCATCTCCATGCCCTCCTCCTGGAAAATCAACCTTGGTTTTGCGCGCGCGATCTCGGTCGCTTAATGGGCGTCCATCTGAACGATCGTGTGGTTAGTAAGCTGGACGAGGATCAGCGACATACGTTGTTGATTGAATATCACGGCCAACCGGAGAAACGGTTGATGCTTAGTGAGTCCGGAGCGTATGCATTGCTGGTCTATCACTACGCGCCGGGGCATCGGTTGTTGCGCGAGTAGTTGACCCATCAAGTGGTGCCGGCCCTGCGTGACTCGGGACTATCGAAAAATTCAGATCGGCCGATGTTGAGTTTGTTGGATTGGCCGGAGATGTCGTTGAGTCTGCTGCATTGGCAGGATGAAGGTTGGATTCGGCTACGAGACATGCCTTATCTGTTGCTCAATCGCACGCGGCGGCGGGTGCCGGTGGTTAAGCCTTGGTGGCGGAAAGTTGTGGAAGTGTTTCAGTCTTCGAAGCATTCGGCGGGTTAGTGCAGCGATGCATTTGTAGGATCGATTGAGCGATGCGTCGGTCTTTCCTGTAGGAATTTTCGTAGACAGTCGTAATGGCCACTCAGTATCGTCCGAGGGTTTCTAACCCTCGGCGATTGTATGGATATCGAAAAAGATAAGAATGACTGGAGCGACGAGGAGCTTGAGGCGGCAGTCGAAGGCTACTTGAAGATGTTGGCGATTGAGAAAAGTGACCAGAAGCTCAATAAGGCACATGAGAATCGCCTTTTGCGCGAAGGGGTGCTGATTAATCGCAGCAGAGTCTCCATCGAGTATCGGATGCGTAATATTTCCACCGTACTCCATGATTTGTGCCTCCCTTACATTGTTGGATACCTGCCTGCTAAACATCTTGGAGCTGGCGTAACCCAGCGCGTACGCGCAGCAATGATTGCAAAAGGTGCTTTCAACCCTGACGACTATGCACCTACTGCGGATGATCAAGCGTTAAACGCCAAGGTTCTGAAGCTTGAGCAGCGCGAGTTGGTAGGCATCCCTCGCGGTATAGAGAGGCCGCAACGCGTCAGCGGAACGACCTCTTCATTTTTACGAGATCCGCTGGTCAAGGCCTGGGTACTTAAGAATGCCAACGGGGTTTGCGAAGGTTGCGGTCAGGACGCACCATTCAAGCTGCCAAATGGATTGCACTTTCTAGAAGTCCACCACGTTAAACACCTGGTCAACGAGGGCGCGGATTTGGTGACCAACGCTGTCGCGCTGTGCCCGAACTGTCATCGTCGCTGTCACTATTCCAGCGATAGGAATGAGTTCACTGCTTCGCTTTATGAGAGGGTGAATCGGCTAGAAGATGAGTAGCTGAGCTAAACACTAACCGTGGCGAGGAAGCTTGCTCCCGTTCGACTGCGAAGCAGTCGCCGAGTGAACAACTCGTTTGGTCTGACGTACCGTGTTTGCTGGTTTTTGGGTTGCCTTGCAACCCAACGGCGGCCCCTCGCCACAGGCTGGTGCCAGGTTTGGTTAATGCGGTGATGCTGGGAGTCGCGGGCAAGCTCGCTCCTGCAAAGGGCCTATGTTTGCGCAAACAAGCGCTACGAAGGCTTGCTCTGATTTTGTAGGAGCGAGCTTGCTCGCGAAAAACCTGGGAACGCTGCGGGGAGTCAGACTTGCCGCATTATCGTTGACGAACATCGCGAGCAAGCTCGCTCCTACAAGGACCATATCCACCATGAAATTCGACCTCGCCTACTGCCTCAGCCTCGACGACAAGTTGTCGATCTATGACGTGCGCGATTTGAATTTCGACGAGACCATGGAGTTCGACTCCGCCAAGGAACACTTCCAGTGCCCGAACGATGCCTGCCGCTTGGCGTTCGATGGGTTGAATGTATTGACAACGTTCAACGCAAAAAACGTGAATTACGTTCGCACCCCGCACTTCAAAAACACGCCCAGCACCCGGCATGTGGCGGATTGTCCTTATGTCAGTCTCAAGGCGCACGCGGACGGTGCGGAAACGGATGACAGTCGCGAGGAGCATTTCCCGTCGGAGTTGTTGCTGACTCGGCGTCAGTATGTGCGTAAGCCATCGAGTGCTGCAGTGGCGGCGGATGTTATGCAAGAGGCCCCAACGCCACCTTCTGCGGCCAGCAACATAGTGCATCCGAGCCGTGAATCAGCACCGGACAAGACCAGTGTCTTCGCCCACCCGGTGGAGTGCTTTGTGTCGAACTTCGAGGACAAGGAGCTGCTCAAGCGCATGCCGCTGAAGATTGGCGAGCACACGGCGCCTTATGGGTCGTTCTTCAAGAAGATCGAGTATCTGCAGGACAACAAGGGGCTGATTTACTGGGGCAAAATCAAGGAGATCAAGGATTACACCCAGAGCTTTCGCATCGATTTCGAACAGAAGGTCTGGTTCAAGCAAGCGGACGAGGCGAAGAAGAAGCCTTATTCGGTCAACGTTTACCTGAGCAAGAAGCTGATCGAGAACTACCGCAAGCGCAAAGCTTTTCTGGAAGAGATCAAGCATGCCATCGAGAGTGAAGCGGAGTTGTATTGCTTCTTTTATGGTGTGACGCCGGAGTTGAAGCAGGTGCCGAGCAAGAAAAACCCCGAGCAGACGTTCGGGGTGTTCAGTGCGAATATCGAGAACCTGGATCACTTCATTATTCGGGAAGCACCGGGGTTGGAGGCAAAGTGACGGCATTCAATTCAGGCACATGCTGATCATCACCAACACAAGCAATCCAATATAGACCCAAGCGTGTAATCGATCCGGTATCCGTCCGATCCACGGCGCGGCCAATCGAATCCCCACCATTGACCCCATCGTCAAAACGGCAAACGCCAGCAGATCCACATACCCGATAAACCACGCGCCCAGATCAAACTCGGTAAACCCCGCCATCGCCATGTAAGTCACCGTCCCGGCCAGCGCCACGGGCAGGCTCAACGGATTAGCCATGGACGTCGCCTGCGACATGCTCAACCCGCATCGACGTAACAATGGCACGGTCATGACGCTGCCACCTACGCCGAGAAAAGTAGCGATAGCACCAATTCCTACGCCACCACCCGACACCTCTGCCCTCCCCAATCGACGTGGGATTTCGTTGTGGGACTGCGTAAGAAATCCGCGTCGGAACAAACAGTCGACGATGGTCACGCCCAAGTAGGCGATGAAGGCATACCGAATCACCTCACCACTCACCCGCATCGCGGCCACGGCGCCGACCACTGCCCCCAACCCAATGAACCCACCCAACGGCCACAGGTAATGGCGAATGAGATTACCCGCGCGGTGATGTTTTCCAGTGGCGACCAGCGCGTTGACGATCATCACGCAGGTCGAGGTGGCCACGGCGATGTGCATCGCCGATTGACCTATCGGGTCGTCTGCACCGTGGCTGGCCATGAGCATGCGGTACAACAATGGCACCACGACGAACCCGCCGCCGAAGCCGAACAGCACGGCGGTGACGCCGGTCATGCAGCCGAAAAGTGCCAGTAAGAGATAGAGCATCGCGCGTCGTCCGTTGGTTGAGAGCGGTCGACGATAGAGCGATGCGGCTTGGCCTGCCTCAGCAAGTCAGCCAATATTGTTTGCGTTTACGCCAACTGCTGGAAGCCGCTTGATGCGCAATGTTTCGATTGATCTGCTGGATGACACGCCACGGCCGGTGGTGGCGATCGGTACGGATTATTCCTACGGTCACGTGTTGCCCCGTCATACACACCGGCGGGCACAGTTGTTGTACGGCGCTACCGGGGTGATGCAGGTCAGCACGCACGATGGCAATTGGGTTGTGCCGCCGCAGCGGGCGGTGTGGATTCCGGCGGGGGTGGCACATGAAGTGTTGATGCTCGGGGTGAGCACGCGCAGCCTGTATATCGAGCCGACGGCGGTTGATCTGGGGAGTCGTTGTCAGGTGATCAGCGTCTCGCCGTTGATGCGGCATTTGCTGATGGAGGCGGTGGAGATTCCGCTGGCGTACGACGAGGGCGGGCGCGATGGGGCGTTGATTGATTTGCTGCTACACGAACTCGGGCGCAGTGCTCACTTGCCGTTGCACATACCGTTGCCGGTCGATGCGCGACTACTCGGGCTGTGCCAGGGCTTTTTGCAGCGGCCTGATGCACATCAGTCGCCGCAGCAATGGGCTGATCAGTTGCACATCAGTTTGCGCACGTTCAATCGCCTGTTTCGCCAACAGACCGACTTGAGTTTCAGCCAGTGGCGCCAGCGCGCTTGCGTGGTGCTGGCCCTTGCGCGGTTGGTGGAGGGGGAACCGGTAACGCGGATTGCGCTGGATTTTGGCTATGACAGCCCGGCGGCCTTTTCGACAATGTTTCGTCGTGTGCTGGGGCAGGCACCGTCCGTCTGGTTGGAAGGGGCGAAATAAAACAAATCAAAAATTGAGTTTGATCCGGGCGCAAAACAACTGTACAAAAACACAGTACATTTTGAATCAGCACTCTCGAGCCCGGAGAACACCATGGCCTCTTATGCGATGAAAATCACCCTGGAACGTATCGCCCTCTTCCAATTCACCCCCGCCCATTGCGCCCAGGCACGGGCGATGTTGGGTTGGAGTGTTGATGAGCTTTCCCGGGAGTCTGGCGTTTCGGTCGACGCGATCGAGCGGTTTGAGGCCAAGCGTGATGTGCCGGATGTTACCCGGCTGACGTTGGCGTATCGGTTTGAATCGGAGGGGTTGGTATTCTTCCCGGGGTTTGCGCCGGGGCGGGGGATGAGTGTGAAAGGGTCTACGTCAAATCCGGTGGGACGCACAGATTATGCGATGGTTGAGTGACATGACAGGTCGCAGCTCTAACGCTTGATGAGCGTTTGAGCGACGACCTGACCTGCCCCATCAGTGACTATGGCTTGAACGCAGGTACTCGTCGCGCCTGGGAGGCTTGTTCATAACCATAAGCCAATGCCAAAAGCGTCGCCTCACTCCATCGGGTGCCGAAGAACAACACCGAGGTGGGCAGGCCGTAATCGTCGATTCCGGAAGGCATCATGATGCCGGGATAGCCCGCCAGTGGTATGACGTTCAATCCTGGGGAACCGACATCCAACACAAGGCCATCCAGTTGATGTGTGACCACTAAGTCGTCGATGACAGCCGCATTTTCACGTTGAATTGTTTGCCACAACTCGTTGTACGTACGCTCGTCAAAATCAATGTTGCTGGCCGCGCTCAACGTGGTTTGCCCAAAACCCTCGGCGCAGGGAGCGTTCTCGTTGTATTGCAGGAGATCCTCCAGGCTCTGGATTGCAAGACCGGTTCGCGTCGCAAGGTAGTCGGGAAGATGCCGCTTGATCCCCATCGAAAATGCCTGGTCTACGGACTCTGGCGTTTGCGATTCAGGATCATTGAATTCCACCGGGATCAATGTGGCGCCTGCGGCCTGCATCACTTCCAATGCCCGCGAGAACTGAGGGTCGCTCTGTGCAGCCTCGTCGCTTGTATCGAACTTGACCGGATAACCAATGCGCCTGCCGACCAATGAGTTCGGAAGTAGCAGTGCCGTGTAGTCCACACCACTGATGGCGTGAGGTTGTTTGATCAGTTCGGCGTCGTCGTTGCCCGTCATCGCATTCAATAGCAGTGCAACCTCGCGAACGGTGCGCGCCATAGGCCCGGGGGTATCGACTTTGTGACTCACCGGGACGATGCCACTGCGACTCAGCAAACCCACGGTAGGCTTGAGGCCCACCACGCCATTGACGGACGCGGGGGCGATGATCGAGCCGACGGATTCCGTTCCGACTGCCAGCGGGGCAAAACCTGCAGCAACCGCCGCGCCGGAGCCTGAGCTTGAACCGAGTGGCGATTCGCTCAGCACGTGCGGATTTTTGGTTTGCCCACCTCGGCTGCTCCAACCATCGGGGATGGCAGGATCGCGAAAATTGGCCCATTCACTGAGGTTGGTTTTTCCCAGAATCACCGCACCGGCCGTTCTTAACTGTTGGACGATGAAGGCATCCTGCGCGGCGGGCTGTCCGACCATGGCCAACGAACCGGCGCTGGTCTGCATCTGATCGGAGGTATCGATATTGTCTTTGAGCAATACGGGAATGCCGTGCAGGGGTCCCCGGATGTGTCCTCGTTGTCGCTCTTGATCGAGCATCTCGGCAATGGCCAAGGCATCGGGGTTGAGTTCGATGATCGCGTTGATCGCCGGCCCCAGTTTATCCAGCGCCTCGACCCGGTGTAGCAGGTGCCGCACGAGCGCTGCGGCACTCAGCTGATTGCGTTCCATTCTTTGGCTGATTTCATCGACACTTAAATACTCCAGCGCCGATTCGGCTGTCGGCGTTTGCACATAGCCGTTTAACGTTACATCCATGTGGTAAAGATCCTTGTGATGACTGATAGCGAGTGAATGAGCTCACTCGTTTTCCCAGACTACAGACGCCGCCGGAAATGTCCGTCATCACTTGTCGCTGGATCACGTATGAATATTCGCCCCCATCTGTAGCCGCTCAGCCAACACTCTGTTGGTACACCTGCTGCTCGACTTCATACCACCAGGCGCTCCCACGCTGCGGATGCATCACATTAAACGCTTCACCCATTTGCGGCGTGGTAATCGATACGTTCCGTTCCCAGGCCAAGGCCAGAATCCGGTCGAACGGTTCGTACCAGGCGTGCATCGACAGGTCGAACGTGCCGTTGTGAATCGGCAGTAACCACCGGCCTTTCAGGTCAATGTGCGCTTGCAGGGTTTGCTCCGGCTGCATATGAACATGCGGCCATTCAACGTTGTAGGCGCCGGTTTCCATGAGCGTCAGGTCGAAGGGGCCGTACTGTTCGCCGATGCGTTTGAAGCCATCGAAATAGCCGCTGTCGCCGCTGAAGAAGATCCGCGTGTCGCCGTCGATCATTACCCAGGAAGCCCAGAGCGTGCTGTTGCCATCGAACAGGCCGCGCCCGGAAAAGTGTTGCGACGGTGTGGCGATGAATTGGATGCCGTCGACCTCGGTGCCTTGCCACCAATCGAGTTGGCGGATTTTGCTGGCATCGATACCCCACTTGATCAGGGTGTCGCCCACGCCCAGCGGTGTGAGGAAGTACTTGGCCTTGTCTGCCAGCTTGAGCACGGCCTGATAATCGAGGTGGTCGTAGTGATCGTGGGAAAGGATGACGGCTTCAATCGGCGGCAATTCTTCGAGGCTGATGGGCGGCTGATGGAAACGTTTGGGGCCGGCCCATTGCACCGGCGAAGCGCGTTCGGCGAAGACCGGATCGGTGATCCAGAATTTGTCCCGCAGCTTCAGCAGGACCGTGGAATGGCCGAGGCGGTAGACGCTGTGATTGGGTGCGGCGATCAACGCGTCGCGGGTCAGGGTTTGCACCGGGACGGGCGCCGTCGGGCGGGTGTTGCGCGGTTTGTGGAAGATCATGTTCCACATGATGCGCAGCATTTTGCGAAAGCCTTCGCGCTGCACCGGCACATGGTTTTTGAAGTGCCCTTCTACCTGGCGGGAAGCTTCAGGTTCAGTTGGGGAAGTTGAAGTAGCCATGAATGAATGACTCCAGAAAAACCGCAAGATTGCGGTTTTTCACGGTGGGACGATAAATGGCCAAAGCACGCACGCATCAGCCGGAGATTCTATTTTTCACTGGGCAGGATTAACAAAACATTACACTGCACAGTGTAGTTTCAAGGTTGCATCAAACCCGATCACAAGTAAACTACCGAGTGTAACTTTCCCGACCTCCTGCCGAAGCGTATTTATGACAGCTCCACAGCGCCTCACCGACCGAAAACGCGAAGCCATCATTCAGGCGGCGATTGCCGAATTCCGTGCCAACGGGTTCGACATCACCAGCATGGACAAGATCGCCGCAACGGCCGGCGTGTCGAAGCGCACGGTGTACAACCATTTCCCCAGCAAGGAAGAGTTATTCGCCGAAATCCTCAATCAGTTATGGGCGCGGGTGACAGGCGAACAGGAAACCTCCTACCGCCCTGACCTGCCCCTGCGTGAGCAAATGCGCCTGATGCTGACGGCGAAATTGCAGATGCTGGGCGATAACAATTTTCTCGACCTGGCACGGGTGGCCATCGCTGCCACCATCCATTCCCCCGAACGCGCGCAGAACATGGTCGCTCGAATGGGGGAACGCGAAGAAGGTTTAACCGTGTGGATTCGCGCCGCTCAGGCCGATGGCCGACTGAAACCGATCGATCCGGAATTTGCCGCACAACAGGTTCAGGGAATGCTCAAATCCTTTGCGTTCTGGCCGCAGATTTCCATGGGGCTCCCCGGTCTGTCGCCCGAAATGCAGACCACCGTCGTGGAGTCGGCGCTGGACATGTTTCTGGCCTGCTACCAGCTGCCATAAATGACAATGTCCGCCGCTTTACCGCGTACGGGTTCGCTCTAAAAAAACACACAGCAATGTGTTTCAGAATGAAACTGGCGCTGAGGCTATAGTGGGCCTCAGTCCCCGCGCTATGCAGAGAGCACCATGACCACCACGACCACCGAAACAAAAGCCACCGCCCCTGTCGACCACCTGCGTTTCCATCGCCCTCACGCTCATCTGGCGCCGACGTTTGGCAACGACAAGTTTGCCCTGCGCGCAGAAGCCTTTGCGCGGTTCTTCGGTACGCCGACCTTTCTCGGCGCGCAGACGCTGATCGTGGTGTTATGGGTGTGCCTCAATCTGTTCGGCGTGGCCCACTTCGACCTCTACCCGTTCATCCTGCTCAACCTGGCGTTCAGCCTGCAATCGGCTTACGCCGCGCCGCTGATTCTGCTGGCCCAGACCCGTCAAGCGGCGCGGGACAAAGCGCAGTCCGAGGCCGATGCGCAACACCGCGAAGCATTGGCCGTGGCCAACAGCGAACGTCAGGCTCAAGCGGCGCAGAACTCCGCGCAACTGCTGGAACTACTCGAGCAAAACACCCGCCTCACCGAACTGACGAAGACCCTCACCGAACGCATCGAAAACCTGACGTCGGAAATGCATCAGCACTTTGTGGGCAAGGATCAGCCGAAGGTCTGATCCGCCTCAAGGCGACTTCAGCGCGCGCCCGAGCTCATCGAACAACGTCACCACCGAGCGCAAGGCGCGACAGTCCGGGCGGGTCAGCAGCCACAGCGCGGTGTCGTAACCGTCTAACGGCGCACTCAATGGCTGCAGTTCGCCACCGATCAGGAAGTCCGGCAATGCCGCGACACCCAGTCCGGCCCGCACCAATTCGGTCACCGACAACATGCTGTTACAGCGATAAGCCGGTGTCACCCCCGGCAATGCTTGCCGGCGCCACGCGACGGTAGGGTGATCGGGAAGGAAGTCATCCGGGGCGATCCAGGTCAGTTCGGCCAGCGCCTCAGATTCGACCGACTTCAGATACGCCGCGCTGGCGCAAACTCGATAGGAAACCTCGGCCAGACGTCGGCCCACCAAATGCTCGGGCGGGGTGCGGGTCAGGCGCAAGGCGATGTCCGCATCCCGGCGGCTGAGGTTGGCGAAATCGTTGGACGTGCTCAACTCAAGGGTCAGCACCGGATAACCGGGCATGAACTGCGCCAGCGCGGGTAAGAGCAAGCCTTGCAGGACTGAATCGGTGCAGGTCAGGCGCACGGTACCGCTGATGACTTCGCCGCCCTGCTCCACGCCAATGCGCGCCGCATCCAACGCTTGCTCGGCCCGTTCAGCCTGTTCGGCCAAGGTTTGCGCCAGGGTGGTCGGCAAATAACCGGCACGGCTCTTTTCGAACAGCTGCTGGCCCAGCGCGGCTTCGAGTCGGCGCACGGCGCGAAACACCGTCGAGACGTCGACCTTCAACAGCGCCGATGCCCGCGCCAGAGAGCCGCCGCGCACCAATGCGAGGATCAGGGACAGGTCGGGGTAGTCCAGCCGATAGTGCGCCGCTGCATTGATCACTTGGGATAACGCCAATATTGAGTGCGTGAACGCCAATCTATAGTGGGTATCAGGAATCAACAAGCAGCGAGATCATTCATGGAAGCCAACGCCATTCACATCGCCCTGATCGGTGATTACGACCCGCAAGTCACCGCCCACCAAGCCATCCCCATCGCCCTCGACATGGCCGCCAAGCACGCCGAGATGGACGTGCAGTTCAAATGGCTGGCCACTGACCACATCAACGCCAGTACCGCGCTGCATGACTTCGACGGTTTTTGGTGCGTGCCCGCCAGTCCGTATCGCGACATGGGCGGCGCGTTGCGCGCGATTCGTTTCGCCCGGGAGCAGCAACGACCGTTTCTCGGCACCTGTGGCGGGTTTCAACACGCGGTGCTTGAGTTCGCTCGAAACGTGTTGGGTTGGGAAGATGCCGAACATGGCGAAACCAACCCTGAGGCGACGCGAGCCCTGCTCTCGCCACTGAGCTGCTCGCTGGTAGAAGCCGTCGACAGCATTCAGCTGGTTGAAGGCTCGTTGATCGCCAACGCGTACGAAAGCGCCGAGATTGTCGAAGGCTATCGCTGCCGCTACGGGGTTAATCCAGCGTTTGAACGTGAGTTATTGACCCGGCAGCTGTGCGCCGTGGGCCACGATTCGCGGGGGGATTTGCGGGCAGTGGAGCTCAAAGGTCATCCGTTCTTTGTCGCTACGCTGTTTCAGCCTGAACGTGCGGCGCTGAAAGGCATTCTGCCGCCACTGGTTCGCGCATTGATCGAGGCGTGTGCGAGGCAGAAGTCATGATCGCTCAAACACCGCCAGCACCTTACTACGCCGTGATTTTTACCTCACTGCGCACTGAGGGTGACCAGGGTTACGCCGAGGCGGCCGAACGCATGGTGGAACTGGCGCGTGAGCAGCCGGGGTTTCTAGGCGTGGAGTCGGCCCGTGGCGAGGATGGGCTCGGGATTACGGTGTCCTATTGGACCAGTGAGGCGGCGATCCTGGCGTGGAAGCATCATCCCGAGCACAGCACGATTCGTGAGCGTGGGCGATCGACGTGGTATGCGAAGTGCCATACGCGGGTGTGCAAGGTTGAGCGGGCGTATGCGTTCAAACAGTAAATGATGCGGTGTTCTTGAGGCCGCCTTCGCGAGCAAGCCCGCTCCCACATGGGTTATGTGTCGATCACAAGGCCCATGTGGGAGCGGGCTTGCTCGCGAAGAGGCCGATGTATCCACCGCAAAACTCAGCCCTGAACAAGGCTGCGCACCGCCGAAATCTCCGGCACTTCCCGCCGACTCATATACACCCGCAGCGGCCCGGTGATGTTGATCCGCTCATCAATATTCTGATCCAGCAGCAGCTGAATCAACTCACGTTTAAGCGTCATGGTCTGTTCCGGCCCCGGCGCCCAGACAAACTCGCTCACAGGAATAATGCCGTCGTCCGCCACGTCCATGCCGAAGGCATCTTCACTGAAACGAACAAGGTAATGGCCGGTCTTGCGATTGAGGCCGACGAAGCCTTTGAGTTGGTCGGCGGCCTGGCAGATTAGCTCGGAAGTGATGCGCATATAAACCTCACAAAAGGTCGTAAAGGACCGGTGATCGATGGTTTACACGCAGGGCAAGCGAATGGGTTTCCCTCTGCCGGGGAAACTGCCAGGGCCAAGAGTACTGCAAAGAACCGCACAAAAGCGCCGAAAAAATGGGCTTTAAACAGGTTAATGTCGGTCTGGCGATAGCGCCAACGGCGTTCAGTTGTTAAAAGAGACCTCTGTGAAAACACTTAGCGAAAGGATCTCGACCATGCCGGCTACCTTCACCCAGAGCGCCCTGCTACTGAGCCTGATGCTCACTCTCGGCCAGGCACAGGCTGCCACTGAGCCCAGCCCCACTGCGTTGGCGACCACAATGGGCATCCCGCACCCAGCGGTCATCGCTCACCGCGGCGCGTCATTCGACGCCCCTGAATCCAGCGCAGCGGCCTACAAACTGGCCCGCGATCTGGGCGCCGACTACCTGGAAATGGACCTGCAACGCAGCAAGGACGGCGTGCTGTTTGCCCTGCACGATAACAACCTGCAACGCACCACCGATGTGGCCACCCGGTTCCCTGAGCGCAAGGACAGCCCCGCCAACGAATTCACCCTTGCCGAACTCAAAACCCTGGATGCCGGCAGCTGGTTCAATACCGCTCACCCGGATCGCGCACGTCCTTCCTACGCCGGTCTGAAAATTCTGACGCTGGACGAAATCATCGACATCGCCCAAGGCAATCCATTGCACAAGCCCGGCTTGTACATCGAGACCAAGGAGCCGAAGCAATTTCCCGGCATCGAGCGTGACCTCAAGGATAAATTGCAGGATCGAGGCTGGTTGAGTCCGGCCGGTTCGAAACTGGCGAAAAGCGAATTGGCTGTCGGCCAGGGCAAAGGCAAGGTGGTGCTGCAAACGTTCGAGAAGAGCAGCCTCGAACTGCTTGAAAAGGAAATGCCGCACGTGCCGAAGATCCTGTTGTTGTGGGTCGGCGAAGGCAGCATCGAGCCTAAATCCAAAGTGATCTTTGCTGAGTCAGGTGACAAGGACAAAGCCACTTACTATGCCAAACAGGAACCGAAGGACATCGCCGAATTCCAGCGATGGGTCGACTACGCCAAGGCCCAGGGCGCGATCGGCACCGGCCCTTCTGCCGCGCTGACCCAGGGTGGCGATCAGAGCTACTCGGACCTGGTAAAACCGTGGATGAACCAGTACACCCACGACCAGGGCTTGCTGGTGCACGTCTACACCATTGACGATCCGGTGGATTACCAGAAAGTCATGGATGCTGGTGTCGATGGCATCTTCACTAATCGCGCCAGCGAATTGCTCAAGTTCTACAAGCGCCCGGCGGCGGCTAGTGTTGCGCAGTTGCTGCAGAACAATGGGTATTGATTCGGGACCGTGGTGCGGCCATCGCGGGCAAGCCACGCTCCCACAAGGTTCGCGCAAACCTGTGGGAGCGGCGGTGCGACGATTCGACTTGCCCGCGAAGCTTTTACAAACGGCGCGGTTCCGGGAATTAAGGCTGAATTAAGTCGCCACCGCTAATCTGGCCCCACTTAAACAGCTCCCCCAAGGAAGAACTTCATGAAAACCCTGACCGCCCTGTTCACCGCTGTCGCCCTGACCCTCACCGCTGGCCTGGCTCAGGCGGCTGATGTTCCAGTCGATCAGATCCCTCAGCTGGTCAAAGACGGCAAGATCAAGCCGCTGGAAGAGCTGAACCAGATCGTACTGAAGTTGCACCCGGGCGCCACGATTACCGACAGCGACCTGGACAAACACTCCACTATCTACGAGTACGAAGTCGAACTGAAAGATACCAAAGGCGTTGAATGGGACGTGGATTTGAACGCCGCCACTGGCGAAGTCCTGAAAAACAAACAAGACGACTGATGCCTGCACAACAAAGCCGCACGATATTCGAATCGTGCGGTTTTTTTGCGTTTCGCGCGGTCGGTTTGATCAGGCCGACGTACTGACCAGCGAACCCGAGGTGCTGGAACCGGAATCCTGCAACGCCTGCAACAACGCTGCGGTGGCCGTCTGCAACGACCCGGACGTGGTCGCTAGCTGCGACTGGGCGGCCGCCACGTCGGCGGCTTTCGCATCGGCGCTTTCCTGTTTAGCCTGGGCTGCTTGCAGTTGCTGCTGTTGTTCCTGCAGTTGCTTTTGCAGCTCGGCGATCTGCTTGCGCAGCGCCTTCACCGAATCGGATTCATCGCTGCTGGAGCTGCTGTCGCTCGACGCCGGAGCGCCACCGGCTGACACCTTGGTGCTATCGCTGGAGGTGCCAGCCGTTGTCGATACGGAAGTGTTCTCGGCGCTGTCGCTGGCTGCGGCTTTGCTCGAAGCGGTCGAAAGGGGTTGGGCAATTGAAACCGACGTGAGGCTGACCATGGCTGTTTACCATTGAAGTGATGGGCATACGCTCATCATCGACACCACGTGCACTGACTTGAGATCGACTGTGTACCGACCCGGTAAGCAAACCGGTACACAGTAAGCCGCGTTACGCGCTCAGGCGCGCCGTCACTTCATTCAATTGCCCCGACAACCCGTGCAGGTTGTGGCTCGCCGCTTCGGTGCGTTGCACATTGTCCAGGTTGGTACTGGCGATGCTGGTGATTTCGGTGAGATTGCGCGAGATGTCTTCGGCTACCGAAGTCTGCTCTTCAGCGGCGGTGGCGATCTGGCGGTTCATGTCGCGAATCGCTTCCACCGCGAGGGTAATTCGCTCGAGCATGGCGCCCGCCTCGGTCACTTGCTGGACGCTTTCTTCACTGCGCGACTGACCGCTTTCAATCGCCTGCGCCGCGTCCACCGCACCGGTTTGCACGGTCTGGATGATCTGGTTGATTTCGATGATCGACGCCGCCGTGCGTTGGGCCAGGCTGCGGACTTCATCAGCCACCACCGCGAAACCGCGCCCGGCTTCACCGGCACGCGCCGCTTCGATGGCCGCGTTGAGCGCCAGCAAATTGGTCTGTTCGGCAATGCCGCGAATCACTTCCAGCACCTTGCCGATGCGCCCGCTGTCCGTTTCCAAACGACGGATAACCGTGGCGGTATTGGCGATCTCACCGCGCATTTGAGTGATGGTGTGAATGGTGCCCTGCATGACTTTTTCGCCCTGCTGGGCGGACTGGTCGGCATCGTCGGCCGCACGGGCTGCGTCGGCGGCGTGACGCGCGACTTCCTGAGCGGTGGCGGACATTTCGTTCATCGCCGTGGCCACCTGATCGGTGCGGTTGAACTGTTCGTTGGTGCCACAGGCCATGAGGCTGGCGATCGAATTCAGCTCGCCGCTGGCGCTGTCCAGATCCTTGGCACTGCGCTGCAAACGGCTGAAGGTTTCGGCGAGAAAATCGCGCAGGGTGTTGGCTGCAATCGCCAGCTTACCCAACTCGTCCTGACGGCTGCTGGCCACGCGTTCGGCAAATTTGCCTTGGCTGAGTTGCGCCACGTATTCGATCAGTTTGCGAATCGGCTCGACCAGGTTGCGGTTGACCAGCCACAGGCTCAACAGGCCGATCAACAGACCTGAACCGAGCATCACGATGATCCCCAGCAACACTGTGCGATCGGCGCTGGCGCTGATCAGCGTCGACTGCTCGGCGCCGTGCTTACGCAACTCGCTGACCAGTTCGCTCATCTGATCACTGACCGCACGGTCCACGCCTTTGACGGCGGTGTCGCCAGCGGTGGGGTCGGCACCTGCCGCCACATAAGCATCGCGGCCCTTCAGGTAAGCCGCGCCCAACTGACGATGTTCGTCGCGCAGGCGTTCGATGCGGGTCTTGAGCTGCGGCTCGAGGCCTTTCTGCGTGGCCAGTTCGCCAAGGATGCTCTGCACGTCGCGCTGACGGTCTTCGAACTGTTTCCAGTATTTGTCCAGATCGGCCGGTTGCTTGCCGCGCAGCAGGACGTTTTTCCATTCCTGAACCTGCACTTTGAATTGCAGGTTGGCTTCGTCAATCAGTTGCGAGGTGTGCAGCGGGCCATCGATCAGATTGGCGTAGTTCTGTACGCCGCTGGACAGGAAATGAAAGCAGGCCAGGGCGATCAGCAACATGGCCAACAGGCTGCCACTCAACAAGGCGAGGATTTGTGCTCTCAGGGATTTTTGCAGCATCGAGTGATACTCATGACAGGGATGAGGCACGCCGAAATAAGGCGTGGAAGGCGTCCGGACATCCCTGTCTGCGACCTTGGCTCATGGCCAAAACCGTGCAAGTTAACGTCAGCGTCATCGGCGTGCCAGAGCGGTTCTTGAATGAATTCCGACCATCGGTGTGGCCACTATTTAGCCATTCAACGGTCACAAAACTGTCAAAATTCCTTGCGATGATGCGGCTGTAGCAGCTGGCGAAGCCTGCGTTCGGCTGCGCAGCAGTCGTCAACCTGAACACGAGGTCATTCAATGGCAATGCATTGCCTGATTTCACGACTGCTGCGCAGCCGAACGCAGGCTTCGCCAGCTGCTACAGGGCGATAGTGCCTCCACTTGCGAGACTTCATGAACCACAGCATCGATCAAAGCCATCGCGACCCGGACCTGTTCGGCCTGCTTTACGGTTTCAGTTTTCGTCCCGGTGAGCGCGGTCGGGAAATCGATTCGGCCAAGGCGTTGCAATGCCTGCAACAACCGGGCGACAGCGACGAATTTCTCTGGCTGCACCTGAACCTGGCGCATGCCGCGTGCGAGCGCTGGATGAAAAGCAATCTGGAATTGCCGGACGAGTTTTTCGAAGCTCTGCACGAAGGCTCGCGTTCGACCCGCATCGAGCATGTGGATTCGGCGTTGCTGGCGGTGGTCAACGACGTGGTGTTCAACCTCAGCAGTATGGTGTCGTCCGATGTCTCAACGCTGTGGGTCTGCGCCCGCAGTCGGCTGATCATCAGCGCACGCCTGCAACCGCTGCATTCGGTGGACAAGCTGCGTTCGTCGGTGAAAGCCGGTGAATGCTTTCGCTCACCCCTGGAATTGCTCGTGCATTTGCTGCGCGACCAGGGCGAAGTGCTGACCCAGATCGTGCGCAAGACCAGCCAGAGTGTCGATCAGATCGAAGACGAGTTGCTGTCCTCGCGACTGTCGACCAACCGCGCGGAATTGGGCGCCAATCGCCGGGTGTTGGTGCGCTTGCAACGGCTGCTGGCGCTGGAGCCAGGCTCGTTGCTGCGCCTGCTCAATCGCCCGCCACAGTGGTTGCAAAAGGAAGACGTGAAGGAACTGCGCAAGTCCACCGAGGAGTTTGCGCTGATCATCAACGACCTCACCGCCCTGGGCGAGCGGATCAAGCTGTTGCAGGAAGAAATTGCCGCCAACCTCAACGAACAGAGCAACCGCACGCTGTTCACCCTGACCGTGGTCACGGTGCTGGCATTGCCGATCAACATCATCGCCGGTTTCTTTGGCATGAACGTGGGTGGGGTGCCGCTTTCAGGGGATCCGGAAGGGTTCTGGATTCTGGTGGCGCTGGTCGCGACGTTTACCGTGATTGCCGGGCGCTGGGCGTTTCGCAAGCGACAGGATTATTGAACGAACACTCTCCTCTGTAGGAGCGAGCTTGCTCGCGAAAAACCCAAGGGCGTCGCTGGGTATCTGGTTTTATGCATTATCGTTCACGACTTTCGCGAGCAAGCTCGCTCCTACAGAGATGGCGTTGGATTCAGATCAACGGCCCGGTAAAAAAACCCCAAACCCTGATCTGACGCAGCCTCTCTGTAACATTCAGCAACGATCATGACCGACACTCCTCCCCGCTCAGGATTGTCCGTTATGGCTACTCCTACCTTTACCGCCGATCCACAGGCTCCCGCCAGCGGCACCCAACCGCAACTCGACAAAAAACCCGGCCTGCTCACCATCGTGGTGTTTTTTGCGGTGCTGGGTTGCGGGCTATTGTTCACGGCCTACAGCTTGATGCACGACATGAACGAACTCGGCGCCGTGGTGACCACGTGGACGCCGTTTCTGCTGTTGGGCGTGGCGCTGCTGATTGCGCTGGGTTTTGAGTTCGTCAACGGTTTCCACGACACCGCCAACGCGGTGGCCACGGTGATTTACACCAATTCGCTGCCGCCGCATTTCGCGGTGGTCTGGTCGGGGTTCTTCAATTTCCTCGGCGTGCTGCTGTCCAGCGGCGCGGTGGCGTTCGGCATCATCGCCCTGTTGCCGGTGGAGCTGATTCTGCAAGTCGGTTCTTCCGCCGGCTTCGCGATGATCTTCGCCCTGCTGATCGCCGCGATCCTGTGGAACCTCGGCACGTGGTGGCTGGGTTTGCCAGCGTCGTCGTCGCACACGCTGATCGGGTCGATCATCGGTGTCGGCGTGGCCAATGCCTTGATGCATGGCCGCGACGGCACGAGCGGCGTGGACTGGGCGCAGGCGACCAAGATCGGGTATGCGCTGCTGCTGTCGCCGCTGGTCGGCTTTGGCTTTGCCGCACTGTTGCTGCTGGCCCTGCGTGCTTTCGTCAAGAATCGCTCGCTGTACAAGGCACCGAAGGGCGACGCCCCGCCACCGTGGTGGATTCGCGGCCTGTTGATCCTGACCTGCACCGGCGTGTCTTTCGCCCACGGTTCCAACGACGGTCAGAAAGGCATGGGCCTGATCATGCTGATTCTGGTGGGCACCCTGCCCATGGCGTATGCACTGAACCGCACGATGCCGGCGGACCAAGCCCTGCAGTTCGCGGCGGTGGCCGAAGTCACTCAGCAAGCCCTGGTCAAAAGTGCACCGCTGCCGGCACCGGCCGACCCGCGCCCGGTGCTGTCCGATTACGTGCGCAGCAAGGAAGTGACGCCGCAACTGATCCCCGCCCTCGCCGCGCTGGCCGGCAACATCGGTAACGAAGTGAAAGGCTACGGCTCGCTGTCGAAAGTCCCGGCCGAGGCCATGGGTAACGTGCGAAACGACATGTACCTGACCAGCGAAACCATTCGCCTGATGGACAAGAACAAAGTCGGCAACTTCGATGCTGACACCAGCAGCAAACTGCAATTGTTCAAACAGCAAATCGACAGCGCCACGCGGTTCATTCCCCTGTGGGTAAAAATCGCCGTGGCCATCGCCCTGGGGCTCGGCACCATGGTCGGCTGGAAGCGCATCGTGGTGACAGTCGGCGAAAAAATCGGCAAGACCCACCTGACCTACGCCCAAGGCGCCTCGGCGGAAACCGTGGCCATGCTGACCATCGGCGCCGCTGACATGTTCGGTCTGCCGGTGTCGACCACCCACGTGCTGTCATCGGGGGTGGCCGGGACCATGGTCGCCAACGGTGGCGGGTTGCAGATGAAGACCATCCGCAATTTGCTGATGGCCTGGGTGCTGACCTTGCCGGCAGCGATTCTGTTGTCGGGCAGTTTGTATTGGTTGTTCACCCAAATTTTCTAGCCTCAACACCCCCCCTGTAGGAGCGAGCTTGCTCGCGAAGGACTTGAGAACAACGCGTTTGGTCAGGAAGAACGCGTTTTCGTTAACGTCCTTCGCGAGCAAGCTCGCTCCTACAGGGGATTTTTTTGCGCGGGACAACGCATTTCGTCGCAAATTCAGGGGATTACGTTTTTATTGATCCATCACCCGCCGGATCGCACTTCAGTTTGTTAACGTGTTGCCGATTCTTAAGAGACTCGATGCATTCAGGAGAGGAATCGTGAATCTGTACATCAATCAGCTTCAGCACAAAGCTGACTTCAAAGAAGCCATCTACGCCGGCGACATTTTCCTGAACACTCAGCTACGCGCCGCCAAAGAGCTGTGTGCGTTCGCCCAGGAAAGCATCACCGCCGCTTTCGACGGCGAGACCCGTCACCAGGCGCTGCACACGCTGATGCCGGTGGAAGAGTTCGTGGTGCTGGTGACTCGCCTGAAGGGCCAGTTCACCAACAGCCAACGCGCCAAGGACCTGATCCTGTCGTTCATCGACGAGATCGGTGCCGACCCTCGCGAATACATTTTCGACGTGCCGCGCATTCGCGTGGTGCCGAACTACGAATACCTGCACGCCGGTGTCAGCTACGCCTACAAACCTCATCGCGACACCTGGTACGGCAGCGTCGATTGCCAGATCAACACCTGGATGCCGGTGCACACCATCAGCCCCGACCAGACCATGATGATCAACGGCGGCTACTTCGACGTGCCGGTGAAGAACACCTCCAGCGAATGGAGCCTCAACGACTGGATCAGCAACCAGCGGCATAAAGCCAAGGACAACCTCAAAGAGGAAGTCCGCGTGCACCCGGTGCCGCTGGAAGCGATTAATACCGCGTCCGAAATGCGCATCGCCGGCAATACCGGTGAAATGCTGATTTTCTCCGGTTCGCACCTGCACGGCACGGTTGCCAACCACACCAATCAAACCCGCTTCAGCGTGGACTTCCGCCTGATGCACCTCGACGACCTCAAGCACAAGCGCGGCGCCATCAACGTCGACAGCGCGTGCCCGGACGTCGGCGCAGGCTTCAAAGACTATTTCCACGCCCACGACTTTTCTAATTTCCAAGGAATCGAAGCATGACCAAGCGTCGCATCACGCCTGCAGAGGCCCAGTACAACGAAACCCGTGCCAATGTCCTGAAACGGGTCGATGCCGAGTATGTAGCTGACGCGCCGTTCGTCTTCGCCAACCGCATCGGCGTGACCGCTGCCCTGTCGCGCATGGAACTGTTCAAGAAAGTCGCCGAAGTACCGGGCGCGATCATCGAGTGCGGCGTGTACAAGGGCAACTCGCTGATGCTCTACATGCACCTGTCGATGATTCTTGAACCGTATGCGATCAACCGTTCGATCGTCGGCTTCGACACCTTCGAAGGTTTCCAGAGCATCGACAAGAACGAAGATCCGGCGGACGTCAACGAGACCATGTTCTCCGACACCGACCAATCGCTGATCCAGGACATGATCGACGCCAACGACCTGCTGCGCCCGGTCAACCGCATCCCGCGTTGCGAGTTGGTCAAAGGTGACATCGTCAAAACCGTGCCTGAGTGGGTGAAGACCCGTCCGGACCTGGTCGTGGCCATGCTGATCCTCGACACCGACCTGTACGAATCGACCAAAGTCGCGCTGGAAACGTTCCTGCCGTACATGCCAAAAGGCGCGATCGTGGTATTGGACGAAGTCGCCTATCGCAACTTCCCGGGCGAAACCAAAGCCCTGCGCGAAGTGCTCGACCTGAATAAGATCGAGCTGAAGCGCTTGCCGTTCGACTCCTGTGTAGGTTATTTCCACGTTTAACGCATAACCCCTGTGGGAGCGAGCCTGCTCGCGAAGGCGACCGATCAGTCAACATCAATGTTGAATGTGAAATCCTCTTCGCGAGCAAGCCCGCTCCCACAAGATCAAAAGATCGCAGCCTTCGGCAGCTCCTACAGAGGATCGCATTCCAATGTAGGAGCTGCCGCAGGCTGCGATCTTTTTGCTTTACCCTTCGCAAGACTCGCGCATCACAAGCCGCTCACGTACCACGTCATAGACCCAGTGGTAAACGTAGGTATATGGCAGGAAAAACAGCAGCACGCCGATGTCCAGCAGGAACGCTTGCCACAGGCTGATGTTCAGCCACCAGGCAATCAACGGCACACCGACCGCGACCAGGCCGCCCTCAAACAGCAACGCATGGACGACTCGAAGCCAGGCGTTGTGCACGATGTTGAAACGCTCAAGCACGCGGTCGAACAGGCCATTGAAGACCACGTTCCAGGCCAGCGCCAGGGCCGCGATCACGACGGTGACAACGCCCATCTCGAGCATCGGCTTGTCCATGATCCAGGCGAGCAGCGGCGTACAGATCAGGATGGCCAGCAATTCGAACCCCATGGCCTGGAAAATACGTTCGGTGATGGTTTTGTTGGCGTTCATGAGCAGAACTCCCTGAGTGACTGTGGTTGCCATGATCCGTCCTCACACCGATACTTCCTAACCAATAACCATCGATCAAGGCGATAGTTCATGGCCTCTCAGGAAGTGTTGCAAGCTTTTGTGCAAGCGGCGACTCAAGGCTCGTTCTCCGCAGCGGCACGTAAGCTTGGCCGCAGTCAGTCGACCATCAGCGCTGCGGTCGCCAGCCTGGAGATTGACCTGAACCTGACGCTGTTCGACCGCAGCAGCCGAAAACCCACACTCACCCCGGCCGGGCATGTGATGTTGCAACGGGCCGAAGAGATTCTGGCCGCCACCAGCCGTCTGGAGATGAGCGCCAGCCAACTGTCCCAAGGGGTTGAGGCGAAGCTGACGGTGGCGATTTCCGACACCTATCAGTCCGACCGGTTCGAAGCGGCACTGAGTACCTTCGAACAGCGTTATCCGGATCTGGAACTCGAATGTTTGATCGCGGAATGCGATGACCTGGTGGCGCTGGTGCAACGGGGTCGGGCGCACGTTGCTTTCGCAGAAATGCAGGACAGTTATCCACCGGACCTGGTCAGTTCGACCGTCGAGGAACGCACGGAAATCGCCTTGTTTGTGTCCCGCGCGCATCCGCTGGCGGCGCTGAGCGGTATCGATCAGGAGGTGCTGCAACACCATCGGGAGCTGCGTCTGGCGACCATCGTCAACCCGTATGAAAACCGCGCGAAGGGGCGCGTCTGGTCGGCGCCGAGTTACTTGATGCTGCTGGAAATGGCCCAGGGCGGGTTTGGCTGGGCGCCGTTGCCGCGCTGGCTGGTGGGACGGTTTGATAGCGGGACGCTGGTGGAACTGGAGGTGCGCGGCTGGCCCAAATCGGTGTTTGTCGATGCGCTGTGGTCGCGCCTGCACCCGCCGGGGCCGGCGGGGAGTTGGTTGTTGAGCAAGATGCTGGAATAGCGGTGTGGCCTTCGCGAGCAAGCCCGCTCCCACATTGGATCTTCATGGCGTCACAGATCCAATGTGGGAGCGGGCTTGCTCGCGAAGGGGCCGGCGAATTCACCTCACTCCAACGCCCTGAGCCGCGCCTCGATAAACCGCCGCTCGGGCACCTGCCGGGTCAATTCCAGCGCCCGTTCATACGCTGCCCTCGCCTCCTCGACCCGCCCCAATTGCCGGCAAAACTCCGCCCGCGCCGAATGCGCCAAGTGGTAATCCAGCAACTCCCCGCGCGCCAGAATGCCTTCAACCAGCGTCAACGCCGCTAACGGTCCATCCCGTTTGGAGATCGCCGCCGCACGGTTCAACTCGATCACTGGCGAAGGCACGGCGGCCAACAGTACCTCATACAGGCCCACAATCTGCGGCCAGTCCGTCTCTCCCGCCGAAGGCGCCTCCGCATGCACCGCCGCAATGGCCGCCTGCAGGCAATAAGGCCCGAAACGCCGCGTCGTCAGCGCCTGTTCGACCAGCGCGCAGCCTTCGGTCATCATCCCGGCGTCCCACAGCGAACGGTCCTGCTCATCCAGCAGAATCAGTTCCCCGCTGGACGAGGTCCGCGCCGGGCGCCGCGACTCGTGCAGCAGCATCAGCGCCAGTAGCCCCATCACCTCCGATTCAGGCAACAATTCCATCAACAATCGGCCGAGCCGAATCGCCTCGCGGGTCAGGTCTTCGCGGGTCAATTGCGCGCCGACGGACGCCGAGTAACCTTCGTTGAACACCAGATAGATCACCCGCAGCACACTGTCGAGGCGTTCTGGTAATTCAGCCAGGGTTGGCACTTGATAAGGGATTTTCGCGTCACGAATCTTGGCTTTGGCCCGCACGATACGCTGAGCGATGGTGGTCGGCGCCGAGAGAAACGCCCGGGCGATTTCTTCTGTGGTCAGGTCGCAGACTTCTCGCAACGTCAATGGCACTTGGGCGTCCGCCGCGAGTGCCGGGTGGCAACAGGTGAAGATCAGTCGCAGGCGATCGTCTTCCACGTCTTCGTCACTCCAGTCAGCCTGCTCGAGCGCCTCCAGTTGAGCGATCAACATCGGCCGGGACGCGGCGAAGCGTGCGCGCCGACGCAACACATCAATGGCCTTGAAGCGTCCGGTGGACACCAACCAGGCGCGCGGGTTGTCCGGCATGCCGTCACGCTGCCAGCGCTCGATCGCGACGAAAAATGCCTCGTGCAAGGCCTCTTCGGCGAGGTCGAAATCCCCCAGCAAACGGATCAGGGTCGCCAGAACCCGCCTCGAGTCTTCGCGGTAAACCTGCTCGACCCGCGCCCGTACCGACTCGCCAGGCATCAGTCCGGCATGCCTTCGGTCACCAGCGTCACCAGCCGATCGAGGCTCTGCCCCCAGCCCTCGTGAAAGCCCATGGCCTCATGAGCCTTGCGATCCTCTTCGGACCAGTGCATGGCGCGGGCGGTGTAGAGGGTTTTGCCGTTCCGGTCCTCGAGCGTCACTTCGGCGCTCATGAACGGTTTACCCGACGGAATCCAGCCCGGGATGAAGGCATCGGTGAACACCAGCCGCTCAGGCGCGACGATCTCGAGGAACACGCCCATGGTCGGGTATTCAGCGCCGTCCGGGGCGCGCATCAGGGTTCGAAACTGGCCACCGACCCAAAGATCCATTTCGCACTCGGGGGTGGTCATCCCGTGAGGCCCCCACCACTGCACCAGCAAGGCCGGCTCGGTCCAGGCACGGAAGACTTTGCTGCGGGGTGCGTCGATCAGACGGCTGATGGACAACCCGAATTCGCCAGGCGGTTGTTTAGACGACTGTGGGCTCATGGGTCTCTCCTGTGTTGTGATTTTAATTCAGGGATTCAACTGACGAACGGGACGCACCTCGACACAGCCAACCCGGGCCGCCGGAATATTGCCGGCGACCTGGAGGGCTTCGTTGAGGTCTTTGGCATCGATCAGGTAGAAGCCGGCCAACTGCTCCTTGGTTTCGGCGAACGGTCCGTCGGTGATCGACATTTTGCCGTTGCGCATGCGCACGGTGGTCGCGGTTTGCACCGATTCCAGCGCCTCGGCCGCAACCATCCGGCCGCTGCCCTGGATTGACTCGGCATAGGCCATGCACTCGGCGTCCTTGGGACTTTCAGGCGAGGCGTGCAATTCGCGCTCGTTGCTGTAGACCAGGCATAAATATTTCATAGGGCTCTCCCTAATCGAACTGATCAACTATGGCTGCAGATAGGTGCTTTCGCGACATTCCCGACGAATCAACCCGACAGTCAGGGTTTCAGGTCGAACAAGGCCGTGCCGCTCACCATGTCGAACGGAGCCGACCAGTGTTCATGGACGATGCACCATTGCCCGGCGATGTTCCGATAGCAGGCCGTCACGCGCATCCAGCAGGCCTGGGTTTCACCTTTGTCGTTGGTGCCGCCGCAATGGGCCAGCCAGTGGGCGAAGGCGATGTCCTGCGACGGCACGATGCTCATTTCGTGGAACTCGAAAATATGGGGTCCCGGGCACATCGTCATGCATTCTTCCCAGTGCGCGCGATAGGCCGTCTTGCCCTTGAATTGCAGAGCCTTGACGGCGTCGAAGGAGACGATGTCGTCCGCGTACAGCGCCATGACTTTTTCCACATCCTTGGCGATGACAGCTTGGCGATAGGTTTCAACCAGGGTCTGGATTTCGGTTTGAGCGGTGAGCGCATTCATGACGATTCTCCGAGAGGTTTATCGTGAAGACACCCTTAGTCGTCTGGCGAAAAGCCAAATCGACAGCCGAAATAAAAAAAACATGAACACAAACTCGTTAGAATCCGTGGCTCATCTCTGTTGGAAAAAGGACACTCCAGTGACAGCCCGACTCGTGCCTTACGAAAGCCTGAACGCGCTCCAGCGCCAGCAGGTCGAGGCCATTGAAGTTCACAAAGAACAAATCAAATTCTCCGGCGACATCCACGGGGCGTTGCACACCTTGCTGTCCAAGCCGGGCCCCGGCGTCAAAGGATTTGCCCTGCTGGCCGAAGAAGTCCCCGTCGCCTTCCTGCTGCTCAAACGCCCACCGGTATTACCGGCCTGGGCCGATGAACACAGCGCCACCTTGCATGCGCTGCAAGTCGATCACCGGGCCCAGGGCAAAGGGTATGGCAAGGCCTGCCTGCGCGCCTTGCCTGAGGTGGCGCGTCAGGCGTTTCCGGAAATAAAAGCGCTGGAGTTGTCGGTGGATGCGGACAATGCAGCCGCCATCGCGCTCTACGTAAAATTCGGCTGGGCAGACAGCGGCGAGGCCTACAAGGGCCGGATAGGCTATGAACGGCGGATGGGGCTGGTTTTCTGAAGATCAACTGAAACAACCATAAACCCCTGTAGGAGCGAGCTTGCTCGCGATGGACTTGAGAACAACGCGTTTATTCAGGAAGAACGCGTTATCGTTAACGTCCATCGCGAGCAAGCTCGCTCCTACAGGGGGTTGTGTTTACAGGTTCAAAATCATCTCATGCCACGCCATGCCGCCATGGTCAGACGCTGAAGGCTTGATGTAGGCAAACCCAAAACCGGCATAGAGCGGAATATGCCGTTCCTTGCACATGAGGTTGATGCTGGTTTTGTTCAACGCCCGCATCCGCTCGATGAATTCGCCCATCAAGCGTTTCGCCAAACCCTGCCCCTGATAGTCCGGATGCACCACCACCGACATGATCACCACATGCGGGCCCTTCGGGTCGTGGCCAATCAGCTCCTTGAACGCCTCGTCCGACATTTCCACCTGAAACGCCGCACCCGAGTTGATGAAACCGGCTACCACGCCGTCGACTTCGGCGACGATAAAGCCCTCGGGCCAGGTGGCAATGCGCGTGGCGATTTTCTCGCGGGTGGCGGCTTCGTCGCCTTCGTAGGCGACGGTTTCGATGGCGTAGCAACGGTCCAGATCAGCAGGCGTGACGTGACGGATGACGGTGTTCATGGCAGCTCGGAATCAGCGATAAAAAGGCTGGCGATCATAAATTATTGCGCCTTGATCGGCAGCCAGATTTCCAGCACACCGGTGTTGAGCTTCGGGTTGAAGTCCTCGCTGTAGCGTTCGAACTCCGGTGCGTCTGCCGCTTGGCGTCCGGACTGCGGCAGCCAGGTTTTCCAGATGTATTGAAAGGTTTGGGGCAAGGTGTCCAGCGCGCCCTGGTGTTCGAACACCGCGTACTGCTGAGGCTGAACCTCGACCCAGCGGTATTTGTCGGGCAGGTCGTCGAGCTTGCTGATTTCGACGCCGGCGATGTATTCGAAGCCGCCCTTGCCATCCGGATTGCAGCAGATGCCGTAGGTGACTTCGCTTTTTTGACCGGGAATTTTACCAATCTCGGGAATGAATTTATCCCAGAGCTTGGGGATACCTTCCGTTGTAGCCGTGGTAAATCGTCCGCCAAACCCTGCAATGAGCAGGAAGTGCCCGTGTTCGAAGCGTGGCCCAGTCGGTTCGACGCCTGTTTGCTCATCCATGACTGACTCCTGGATCAAAAAAGTGGGTTCGGCTGGGAGTATAGAAGCCAAACCCGATTCGCCCAGTTACAGTGCGTGCAATTGCTCGACGGCGCCCGCACCGACAAACTCGTTGTAACCCGATAGGATCACGTAGACCGCGAAATAGCAGAAGATCGCCGCCGATGTCATGTACGAGTAACGCAACAGTTTATCGCCCAACAACTTGCCGCCGTGGCTCGCCGCCAAGCACAACCCCACACACCAAAGCAGTCCGGCGCAGAAGAACCCGCTCAAGAACAACGCCGAGCTGAGCGCCCCTGCCCCGCCTGAACGCGCGATCAGAGTACCACCGACCGCAGCGAACCAGAGAATGGCGCTCGGTGAAGACATGGCCAGGAAGATCCCGCGAAAAAATTCCTTGCGGTGCGAGTTCTGCCCCACTTCCTCGGCCTGCGCCAGCACCGCTTCGTGGTGAATCGCGGAATAGATCATCTTCGCCGCGAAATACACCAGCAGCGCCGAACCACCGATCCACAGCACCCAGCGGACGGTTTCGTACTGCAGCAAAACGGTCATGCCGGCCAGCGCCAGCACCGCGTAAATCAGGTCGCCGACACACGTCCCCAACCCCAGCGCAAAGCCTTGAAAATAGCCGCGCTGCATCGCCAGCGTTATCATCGCGATATTGGCCACGCCGATGTCCAGGCACAGCGAAAGGCTCAGCAAGAAGCCACTGGTGAATTCCATCAACCCGTTTCCTTCGGACAAATTTGTTTACATAGTCACTGGACAGTGTGCCATACCAGCCCTTATCTTCCGCAACAGGCCACCGCAGTGGCCAGCGTCGCTCGGACGGTTCCGGGCGCTCACGTTACCCGAGGCAACAATGGCTAACCCAGGTTCGCCGCGCCGCTTTGCGCGCATAGATCGACTCCCCCCTTACGTTTTCAACATCACTGCCGAGCTGAAGATGGCCGCCCGTCGTCGTGGCGAAGACATCATCGACTTCAGCATGGGCAACCCCGACGGCCCGACACCGCCACACATCGTTGAAAAACTGGTCACCGTTGCACAACGCGAAGACACCCACGGCTACTCGACGTCCAAGGGTATTCCGCGTCTGCGTCGGGCGATTTCCAACTGGTACAAGGATCGCTACGAGGTCGACATCGACCCGGAAACCGAAGCCATTGTCACCATCGGCTCCAAGGAGGGCCTGGCGCATTTGATGCTGGCCACCCTCGATCAGGGCGACACGGTCCTGGTGCCGAACCCAAGCTACCCGATTCACATCTACGGTGCCGTAATTGCAGGCGCCCAGGTGCGTTCGGTGCCGCTGATTCCGGGCGTGGACTTCTTCGCCGAGCTGGAAAGCGCCATTCGCGGTTCGATCCCGAAACCGAAAATGATGATCCTCGGTTTCCCCTCCAATCCCACCGCGCAGTGCGTGGAGCTGGACTTCTTCGAGCGCGTGATCGCCCTCGCCAAGCAGTACGACGTGTTGGTAGTGCACGATCTGGCCTACGCCGACATCGTCTATGACGGCTGGAAAGCCCCGTCGATCATGCAAGTACCCGGCGCCAAGGACATCGCGGTGGAGTTTTTCACTCTATCCAAGAGCTACAACATGGCGGGCTGGCGCATCGGCTTCATGGTCGGCAACGCCGAACTGGTCAATGCCCTGGCGCGGATCAAGAGCTACCACGACTACGGCACGTTCACCCCGCTGCAGGTCGCGGCCATTGCGGCGCTGGAAGGCGATCAACAGTGCGTCAAAGACATCGCCGAACAGTATCGCCAGCGTCGCAACGTGCTGGTCAAAGGCCTGCATGAACTGGGCTGGATGGTCGAAAACCCGAAAGCGTCGATGTACGTCTGGGCCAAGATTCCCGAGGCGTATGCGCATCTGGGCTCGCTGGAGTTCGCCAAGAAACTGCTGGCAGAGGCCAAGGTCTGCGTCTCGCCGGGCGTGGGTTTCGGGGAATATGGGGATGATCACGTGCGCTTCGCGCTGATCGAAAACCAGGACCGGATTCGTCAGGCCGTGCGTGGGATACGCGCGATGTTCCGGGCGGATGGGCTGGTCAGCAAAACCAACGCCTGACATCTAACACCTAACACCTAACACCTAACACCTAACACCTAACACCTAACACCTAACACCTAACACCTAACACCTAACACTGTAGGAGCTGTCGAGTGAAACGAGGCTGCGATCTTTTGATCTTGATCTTGATCTGAAAAAACAAGATCAAAAGATCGCAGCCTCGTTTCACTCGACAGCTCCTACAGGGACAGGGACAGGGACAGGGACAGGGACAGGGATTTCGATTCTTCACCCACAAAAAAACCGCATCGCTGCGGTTTTTTTGGGTTTGGCGTTTGTGTCAGACGAACATCGACAACAGCATGATAAAGCCCAGCGCCACGATGGACAGGATGGTTTCCATCGCCGTCCAGGTTTTGAAGGTTTCCGCCACGGTCATGTTGAAGTACTGCTTCACCAGCCAGAAACCGGCGTCGTTGACATGAGACAGGATCAACGAACCGGCACCCGTCGCCAGTACCAGCAGCTCACGGTTCACTCCCGGAATCATCCCCACCACCGGCACTACAATGCCCGCGCCAGTAATGGTCGCCACGGTCGCCGAACCGGTTGCCACGCGAATCACCGCCGCCACCAGCCAGGCCAGCAGGATCGGCGAGATCTGTGCGTTCACCGCCATGTGGCCGATCACATCACCCACACCGCTGGTCACCAGCATCTGCTTGAAGCCACCACCGGCACCGATGATCAGAATAATCGCGGCGGTCGGCGCAAGGCTCGCATCGAGCAATTTCAGAATGCGTTTGGAGTCGATGCCCTGACGGTGGCCGAAGGTGTACAGCGACAGCAGCAAGGCCAGCAACAGCGCCGAGATCGGGTGACCGACCAGGTCCATGAAGGTGCGCAAGAAATTGCCATCCGGCAACGCTACGTCAGCAAAGGTCTTGAGCAACATCAGGAACACCGGCAGCAACACGGTGACCAAGGTGATGCCGAAGCTCGGCAGCTCTGCCGCCTCAGGCTCGCGAGCCAGTTGATCCACCAGTTCCTGATTAGGATGGCCGGGAATGTATTTGGCAATGAAGGTGCCGTAAATCGGGCCGGCGATGATGGCCGTCGGCAGCGCAACGATCAGGCCGTAGAGAATGGTTTTACCGATGTCGGCACCGAACACGCCGATGGCCAGCAGCGGGCCCGGGTGCGGCGGAACCAGACCGTGCACGGCGGACAGACCGGCGAGCAACGGGATACCGATTTTGATGATCGACACGCCGGTACGCCGGGCGACGATGAACACCAGCGGGATCAGCAGCACGAAACCGATTTCGAAGAACAGCGGAATGCCGACCAGGAAGGCCGCGAACATCATGGCCCACTGCACCTTGTCCTTGCCGAACGCACGAATCAGGGTCTGGGCAATTTGATCCGCCCCGCCGGACTCGGCCATCATTTTGCCGAGCATCGTACCCAGCGCCAGGATGATCCCGACGAAACCAAGCACGCCACCGAAACCGTCCTGGAACGCTTTGATGATGGTGCCAATCGGCATGCCGGACGTCAGCCCGAGGAAGGCGGCGGCAATGATCAGCGCGATGAAAGGATGCAGTTTGAATTGGGTGATCAGGACGATAAGCCCGATCACCGTGACCACTGCATCGAGCAGCAGGAACGTCTCGTGGGACATGCCAAACATTAGGGGTGTCTCCTGGTTGTTGTTGTTATTAAAGCGGGTAATTCGCACGCCAACAGGACAGCGCTATCTCTGTGAGCAAAACTCATACGGCGCGCTTCAAGCCATGTTCGAGCCACCAGTGGTGCGCCTGAACGGCCAATTCGTCGACGCTGTGGTTCGACGCATCGAGGGCCAGGGTCAGGGGCTCGCCCACGGGGGATTCGAGGGTAGCGAACTGGCTGGCGATCAACGTCGACGGCATGAAGTGGCCAGGACGATGGGACACACGGTCGGCGGCGACTTCGGGAGTCAGTTCAAGGAACACGAAGCCCAGGCCCGGCAAGGCGCTGCGCAGCACTTCGCGGTAACTGTGTTTGAGGGCCGAGCAGGTCAGCACTGGACGTTGGCCGAGGGCGTCGACGCGGCGCAGTTCATCGCACAGGCTGTCGAGCCAGCCGGCACGGTCGTCGTCGTTCAGGGGAATACCCGCGCTCATCTTTTCGATATTGGCGGCCGGGTGGAAAGTATCGCCTTCAATGGCCGTCGCGCCGCTGAGTTGGCACAAGGCCTCACTGACGCACGTCTTGCCGCAACCGGCAACGCCCATGATGACCAGGGCTGTGATGGGATGATTCATGTAACACCTCAGCGCGCAGACAGCGCTACCTTTGCCAGTTATGACACTAGACGAAAAGTAGAAGTTGCCGACGCCTTCTTGTCATTTTTGTGGGTTGCAGCATGTTCGTTCCCAACGCCGAAAAGCGAGGTTCAGGCAAACCCCGCTCACGCATTTGCAGCTGCATCGAGACAGCGCTACCTTAGTGCCTCGAATTTTGTTTGGCAAGCCGTCCGATGATCTCCCCTAAAAACGACAAAAATACGCGCACCACTGGCCGCCCTACCCTCAACGAAGTGGCACGCCTGGCCGGTGTCAGCCCGATCACCGCCTCCCGCGCCTTGCGCGGCGTCAGCACCGTGGCCACCGAACTGGTGGAAAAAGTCCAGAAGGCCGCCCTCGAACTCAACTATGTGGTCAACCCCGCCGCCCGCGCGCTAGCCTCGGCGCAGAGCCATTCGGTGGTGGTGTTGGTGCCTTCGCTGTCCAACCTGTTGTTCATCGACACACTGGAAGCCATTCATCAGGTGTTGCGCCCCAAGGGCTTCGAAGTGCTGATCGGCAACTTCCATTACTCGCGCGATGAAGAAGAAAACCTGCTGCGCAACTACATGGCCTATCAGCCGCGTGGCTTGCTACTGACCGGGTTTGATCGCACCGAAAGCTCGCGGCGGATGATCGAGGCAAGCAACATTCCTTGCGTGTACATGATGGAGCTGGACAGTGCAGCGGGCCTCAATTGCGTGGGTTTCTCACAGCTCGCGGCCGGTGAAACAGCGGCGGAGCATTTACTGTCACGCGGTCGCAAGCGTCTGGCCTATATCGGCGCGCAACTGGATCAACGCACGTTGTTGCGAGGGGAAGGTTTTCGCAAAGCCCTGCAAAAGGCCGGTTTATATGACCCGGACCTGGAAGTACTGACACCGCGCGCCTCCTCTGTCGGTTTGGGCGGCGAATTGTTTCTACAACTGATCGCCAGTCATCCAGAGGTCGATGCGATCTTCTTCGGTAACGACGACCTGGCGCAGGGCGCGCTGCTTGAGGCGATGCGCTGCGGGATCAAGATCCCGGAACAAGTGGCGATCCTTGGCTTCAACGACCTGCCGGCCTCCGCCCACATGGTCCCGCGCCTGAGCAGCATCAGCACCCCACGCGAGGCGATTGGCCGCCGTGCGGCCGAGCAAATGCTGACCTTGATGGCGGGCAACACGGTGGCGAAACCGGTGCAGGACATGGGGTTTGAGTTGAAGGTGCGTGAGAGTACCTGACACGGCTAGGGACTCGCGAAACACGCTCTTTGTAGCAGCTGGCGAAGCCTGCGTCCGGCTGCGAAGCAGTCGTAGAATCAGTCTGCGCGGTGGTTCAGGAAGACCGTGCGCACAAGTTTTACGACTGCTGCGCAGCCGGACGCAGGCTTCGCCAGCTGCTACAGATCGCGTTACGGTTTGCACTCTCACCACAGACTCAGCGTTTAGTCCTGCGAACACAGGTTATCCAGCACTCTGCTTATCCGTATTTCGAAACACCTTTTACCCTCCCTCTCATGCGACTCGAGTGCAGAATCCGCAATCTTCATTCCCGGCGGACACTCCCATGCGCAAAATCATCATCCTGGCCTCCCTGCTAACGCTCTCGCTCGGACAGACGATTCAGGTGCAGGCTTCAGCGCCGGACGACTGGACTGTTTTTTTAAGCGATCCTCGCTTCATGCCGGCGATCAAAAGCTGTCTCGCCGCGCACCCCAAAGATCAGGGGATGGCCGTTGTTATGTATGTCGGGCACGCAAATCTGGAAGAAGTCGGCGTCATGACAACCGACCTGAGCGGGCGCAGAAACTCATGTTATGCCCGCAAGGATACGGGTCTGGAGAGCCTATCCAGGACGGTGTTCGATCCGCCGGGGCCGCTGTTTGTGTCAGTGGATCAAGTCAAGGCGGCCCCCAAAGGCACGTGCATTGAATCGACCCCGGTTTTCATCGACCACCAACTGCAGGGCTGGATCGTCAGGCAACCGATACTTCTTGAGCATGTTCCCAGCGCCTGCTCGACGCCGATCTGGAGCGAATTGTTCCCCACGCGACCGGATCCGGTTTAAGCAGGCTTGATGTCGCCCGCTGGCGGGCACACTATTAAATTCCCGAAGCCTCGATCCGCTAACGGAGTAGCCAAATGGAACACGCACTGAAAATTCTAGGTAAAGCTTCGTCCATCAACGTCCGAAAAGTCCTGTGGACTTGCGAGGAGTTGGGCGTTACCTACGAACGCGAGGATTGGGGCAGCGGTTTCACCTCGACTCACATTCCGGAGTTTCTGAGGCTCAACCCCAACGCACTGGTGCCGGTGATCATCGACGAGGCCGGTGTGCTGTGGGAATCCAATACCATCTGCCGTTATCTGGCCGGCAAACACCAAAACACCGAGTTGCTGCCGCACGAACCGGCGGCGCGCGCCCGGGTGGAACAGTGGATGGATTGGCAAGCCACCGAGCTCAATCCTTCCTGGAGCTATGCATTCACGGCGCTGGTGCGCAAAGACCCGGAATTCCAGGATGCGCATCGCATTGAGGTCGGCATCCGTGGCTGGAACCAGAAAATGGCGATCCTCGAGCATCAACTCGCGGCCACCAAAGCCTATGTCACCGGGCCACACTTCACGCTGGCCGACATTGTCCTCGGGCTCTCCGTCAACCGCTGGCTGATGACCCCCATGGAGCGCCCCGACTACCCGGCCATCGATGAGTATTTTCAACGGTTGGCGCAACGCCCTGGGTTCTTGAAACACGGCTGTAACGGCCTGCCTTGAGCGGCCCCGCGCTATAAACCAGCAAAATGTGAACCTTCCTTGCAATAACCAGGCGAATCTCGATGCAAAGGCGCCGAGATTCACACGCATTGATTTCCGATAGCAGGCTAAGCTTCCTCTTCAACAAGAATTTGGATCCGCCCATGCCTGCTCAGTCCCCCATCACCGCTCAATCCGATGGCATCGACCCTGTTCGTGCCGCGCAGATCTCCGCCCGCATTGACCGACTTCCCGCTGTTTCAACGATTTGGCGGTTGGTGGCGCTGCTGTCGATCGGTGGTTTTTTCGAGCTCTATGACCTGTTCCAGACCGCCTACATCAGTCCGGGCCTGATCCGCGACGGCATCTTCGCCACCGGTAGCCAGGGCGTGTTCGGTTTCTCCGACCAGGCCGCCTTCGCCTCCGCCACGTTTCTTGGGCTGTTCCTCGGCGCGAGCGTCCTGAGCCCGTTGGCCGATCGTTTCGGCCGGCGCGCGATCTTCACGTTCGCGCTGGTGTGGTACACCGTCGCGACCGTGGCAATGGGCGTCCAGAGTTCAGCACTGGGCATCATCTGCATGCGTTTTCTGGTGGGCATCGGGCTAGGCATCGAACTGGTGACCATCGACGCCTACCTCTCGGAACTGGTGCCCAAACGCATGCGCAGTTCGGCGTTTGCCTTTGCGTTTTTTGTGCAGTTTTTGTCCGTGCCGGCGGTGGCGCTGATGTCATGGTGGCTGGTGCCGCAAGCGCCGTTCGGTGTGTCCGGTTGGCGCTGGGTGGTGTTGGCGAGCGCGGTGTTTGCGTTGTTCATCTGGTGGTTGCGCAAGCGCTTGCCGGAGTCGCCGCGCTGGCTGGCCCAGCATGGGCGGTTCGAGGAGGCCAGCAAGATTCTCGATGGCATTGAAGCCCGCTGCGTGAAGGATCAGGGCAAGCCGCTGGATGAACCGGAACTGGCAGCGCTGGATATTCAGGGCTCGGGCCGTTTCGCCGATATCTGGCAGCCGCCCTATCGGCGTCGGGCCTTTATGCTGATTGTGTTTCACGTGTTCCAGGCCATCGGTTTCTTTGGTTTCGGCAACTGGTTGCCGGCGCTGCTCTCTGGCCAGGGCGTGAGCGTGACCCATAGTTTGATGTACGCGTTCATCATCACCCTCGCCTACCCGCTCGGGCCGCTGCTGTTCGTGAAGTTCGCCAACCGCTTCGAGAACAAGTGGCAAATTGTCGGCTCGGCATTGGGCGCGATGACCTTCGGCACACTGTTCGCGTTGCAGACCAGCGCGTTCGGCCTGATCTTCTGCGGGGTGATGATCACCTTCTGCAATGCCTGGCTGAGCTTCAGCTATCACTCCTACCAAAGCGAATTGTTCCCCACCAACATCCGTGCCCGGGCGGTGGGCTTCTGTTATTCCTTCAGTCGATTGTCGACGGTGTTCAGCAGTTTGCTGATCGGGATTTTCCTAGAACACTTCGGCACGCCGGGGGTGTTGGCGTTTATTGTCAGCAGCATGCTGATCGTGATGTTGACCATCGGTGGGTTCGGCCCACGCACCCGCAACCTGGCACTGGAGAATATTGCGCACCGTTGACAACAGTGCGGTCGACCACTGCCGCCAAGCGGCAAGATTTGACCGCCTCCGGTGCGATTCCCGGCTTGCGCCCTTTGAAAGCACTGGGCGACAGCGACGGCATGTTAATTGCTCCTACAGTCCGGACAGCAATTACCCACAGGTCTACTCATCATGTTGGTCAATGCAAAACAAACACCCGTCGTTCAGCCACCGCAACGTACGGACATGGACCCGACCACCGCTGCCGCCAGTGCGTTGTACAGCGGGTTGATCCCGAACGTGCAAAACAATGCGGTTGTGCAATCGGTGCAGAACAGCGCCAGCGTCCAGGCCTCCGGCCTGACGTCCGCCACCCAGCAAGTCACCGCGGCCAACACAATCAGCGACAACGTCAATGAGGCATTCGCAAAAACCCGCGTGGCGCTGCAATCGACAGATACTTCTAGTGTGCCAACGTCCGGCGATAGCACGGCCATGGCCGACTTCAAGGACTACATGAGCAAATCGCCCGAGCAGCGCGTGCACGACAGCATTCTTAAAGAGATGGGGCTGACGGAAGACGATGTGAAAGCAATGCCGCCGGCACAACAGCAGGCCATCGCCAAAGAGATCGCCCAACGCATGGAAGACAAGTTGAAGCTGGCGAAGACCGGGAGCGAAGACAGCAACAGTAGCAGCCAGGTTGTGGACAAGTTCCTGGCCTCGCTTTAACCAAGCCCTGTAGGAGCGAGCTCGCTCGCGATGAACGTTAACGATAACGCGTTCTTCCTGAATAAACGCGTTGCGCTCAAGTCCTTCGCGAGCAAGCTCGCTCCTACAGGAAATGCGTCCAGCGTGAATCAGTTCAACTGCAACGTCGAGTTGAACTGACTGATCGCGTCCACCACATGCCGCGAGCCCTGCTGGATTTCCAGAATCACCTCGCCCGCCTCGTTCGCCAGCTCCACCCCTAGACCGGTTCGACTCAAACTCGACTGCATGCTCGACACCGCACTGAGCGACAAATCGTGGTTCTTGCGCACCACGTCAACAATTTCCAGCGTCGCCTGGCTCGTGCGTGCCGCGAGGCTGCGCACTTCATCCGCCACCACCGCAAACCCCCGCCCATGCTCCCCGGCCCGGGCCGCTTCGATGGCGGCGTTCAGCGCCAGTAGATTGGTCTGATCGGCAATCCCGCGAATGGTCTGAACGATGGTGCCGATGATGTCGGACTGTTTGCTGACCGCATCAATGCTCAACGCTGCTTCGTTCAAGTCCTTGGAAATGTCCTGGATGATTTGCACCGTTTGTTGCACCACTTCGGAACCTTTGCGTGCACAGACGTCGTTTTGTACCGAGGTGCTGTGGGCCGATTCCGCAGCGGTTTGCAGCGTGGTCACCTGATTCGTAATGTCACTGGCGAACTTCACCACTTTGAACAGTCGGCCCTTGGCATCGAACAATGGGTTGTAGGACGCTTCTAGAAACACTGTATGACCGTACTTATCTTTGCGTTCGAACCGGCGCGAGTGATATTCGCCGCGATTGAGTGACGCCCAAAACGCCTTATAGGTGTGTGACTCAGCTTCGGCGCGGTGGCAAAACAGGCTGTGGTGCTGCCCAACCACTTCGTTCAGCGAGTAATGCAGGGTTTTCAGGAAGTTTTCATTGGCCGTAATGACCTTGCCTTCCGGCGTAAATTCGATCACGGCCATAGAGCGACCGATGGCAGCGAGCAGGCTATCGTTTTCGTTCTCTTTGTTGACTCTGTCGGTGATGTCCGCCGCCACCTTGATCACGCTTTTGACTTGGCGATCGGAACCCAATACCGGCATGTAACTGGCTTCGAGCCAAACCTCCTTGCCTTGCTTGTTCAACCGAAGAAAGGTGCCGCTGACCGGTTCACCACGGGCCAGGTCACGCCATAGCTTTGCGTAATCCTCACTCCGGTAAAACGCTTCTTCGCAGAAGATGCGGTGATGTTTGCCCCGCACTTCCTCAGCGCCGTAACCCATGGCGCGGCAAAAATTTTCGTTGGCATCGAGCACGATGCCCTCGGGAGTGAATTCAATCATCGCCATCGAACGGCTCACGGCGGCCAACTTGGCGTTCGCCTCTGTCAGCGCGCAGCTGAAGCGTTCGATTTCCTGCAGGTCAGACTTGCGATGTAGGTTAAACATAGTCATATCACCTTAAGCGCGATCTTTTGATTGATGAAAGTACTTCGGTCTTTCAACTTATCCACCACTACGTTCCACGGAACAGGCACACGCGTTCCTCCACAGGAGGAATTGTCAGGTGATAAATGATGTTCAATCGGAGAGTCCATGCAGCGACGCTCTTATCAAGACATCCTTCTCTTGATAGCCCAGGTTCAGGCCAGCCCTAACGTTTTCTTATAAGTAACTCTCTTTACCGGACGACTCCCAGCGGCCCGGTGCAGGTGCCTCGGGAGCGATATCGCTGGTCACAAGTCAGCATAGACAGCCTCTTTGAGTACGCAAGGCCACTAGTCGGCCACTATGCAGGACAAAATCGGTTCAGCGAGCATGCTCCCGCCTGAACGGCCACCGACGGTGGCCGCTCGTGACGAGGCGGCTGGGGGATAAGGAGAGGACACTGATGAAGGAGAAGCTGCTCAAGACCGGGTGTGGAAGCGGTGTTGTCCACGCAGTGGGTATAGGTCTTGAGACCATCGCGAGCAGGCTCGCTCCTACATTTGATCTTCGGTGTGGCATAGATCAAATGTGGGAGCGAGCCGGCTCCGGGCGGCGTTCCGACGATGACGGTAGAACAGGCGCTGAAAAACTTACAAATTCGTTGTCACTTTGGTGGCTACCTCACCCGGCACCCAACCCTTCCACACCTGCGGCTGATCGCGCAAAAACGCTTCGGCCACCTGACGCGGTTGCTGGCGTTTTTCACTCATTTGCGCCAGGGTCTGGTTCAGCAGATCGATCGGCAAATCAACCTTTTCGAAGAACGCCACCAGGTCTGGATACTGGGTTTTGAACGGCGCAGAGACACCGATGGCCAAGCTGGCCGGCATCGAGCGGGTGCCTTTGGGATGGGGGTTGCTGGCATCGGCCAGGGTTTTCCAGGCGTCGGCGTCGAAAGCAGGTTCTTCGAGCTTGACCAGTTTGAAGCGACCCAACAGCGGGGTCGGCGACCAGTAGTAAAACAGCACCGGTTTGCCACGACGGATCGATGAAGCGACTTCTGCATCCAGCGCCGCACCGGAGCCCGTGCGGAAGTTGACGTAGCTGGCGGTCAGGTCATAAGCCTTGAGCTTCTGGCTGTTGACGATCTCCGAGGTCCAGCCGGTCGGGCTGTTGAGGAAGCGTCCGCGGCTCGGGTCTTCCGGATCGCGGAACACGTCCTTGTAGCGCGCCAGGTCGGCGACGGATTTCAGTTCCGGGGCCAAGGGTTTGATGCCACGTTCCGGGTCGCCCTTGATCACGTATTCCGGCACCCACCAGCCTTCGGTGGCCCCTTTGACGGTATCGCCCAAGCCAAACACTTTGCCTTCCGAGGCGGCTTTGACCCACGCAGGGCTGCGACCGGCCCACTCTTCTCCAATCACTTGAATATCATTCTTGGCCAGCGCCGCTTCGAGGCTGACGGTGCTGCCTGGCAGCGTATCGGTCGGGTAGCCGTAACCTTTCTCGACGATCAATCGCAGGATCTCAGTGATGAGGCTGCCGCTTTCCCAAGTGATGTCGCCGAAGTGAATGGGGGCGGTTTTTTCCGCTGCGGGGACGTGGGTAGCCACAAGGCTCAGGGCCAGCAGCGAACTGCCGAGCAGGGTTTTGATCGATCTCATGCAGACCTCCGGGTCAGGCGATTCAAGGGTTCATTGGCACTGTGCTGGGCGCACAACGTCTGGGAACGGGTCATGTAGACGCTCACCGAACGTTGGGAAATGCCCAGTTCGGCGGCGATCTGTGGGTAGGTCAGGCCATCGATTCGCGACAGCAGGAACGTTGCCCTGACTTTTCCAGGCAAGCGTTCAAGCGTGCGGTGGAGGCCATGCAGGGCCTGGCTCACTTGCGCCAGTTCCTCGGGCGACTTCGCTTGCTGCGCATCGACGTGTTGCAACTGATCGAGGTGTCGGCGCTCCAGATCGCGGCGGCGCCAGAGCTGATAAATCAACCGCTGGGCGATGGTGGTGAGCAAGGCGCGCGGATCGCGGATAGGCGTCAGTCCCGGCGATTCGAGCAGTTGCATGAAGGCTTCGGCGGCGATGTCTTCAACGCTGCTACTGGCCCCCAGATAGCGGTGCAACCGAGCGCACAGCCAGGGGTAATGGGCGCGGAACAATCCACCCACGTCGTTGCGATGGGATAGGTCGGTGCCGGACATAGAGGCTCCAAGGGTGAGGGGTCGCTGAATGTCCGGTCGTCCGGTGATGCGATCCTAGCAAGGAGCCTTATTCTTTAATAATACTTAAAACGAATTTTTATATTCGATTATGGAATTTAAGTAGGCGGCGCTTGGCAGATAGCTATCGCGGGCAAGCCACGCTCCCACAGGTATACGGAATTCCTGTGGGAGCGTGGCTTGCCCGCGATTAATAGAACTGTCGACGCAATACTTGAATCTCAACGCAATCGTCCGAGCCCCAGGTCCTCAGCTTCCTGCTGATAGTCGAGAACGATTTGATAGTCGCTCTCGCTGGCCGGCAGAACCTCGTGCAAACCGAGGATTTCAGCGACATCGGGCAACTCCCGCAATGTCTCGTTCATCACTTGCCGCAGCGCCTCAACGTGTTCATCTGTCACCGTCGCGGCGGTGATGTAGGGCAAGGTCGGACTGAACGCGCTTCGCGCGACGACGCGCAGACCGGCCACCTCGTCTTTGGCATGCCGCGCCAGGTAAGCGAAGGTCACGCTGTCGATGGCCGCCAGGTCAGCAAGCGCTTCGCGTAACCAGCGCAGGCTTTCGCGGTGGCTGCCGCTGATACCGACACTGGAAAAGAACTGTCCGTCGTGATGCAGCGGCGCCAGACGATGGCGCAGCAGGTTCATACCGCTGTTGGAGTCCTCGCCATTGATCACACCGCGGCTGTCGCGAAACGCCGCCAAGGTCCGCCGAGGATCATCGGCGCGACTCAGCAGCAGGCTGCAATGACTGCCGCCGTTGCTGTCGGGGAGTTCGTAGCGCGGACGGCCGACGACCCGGACCTGGCCGCGCAACGCTGTCATCAGCGGATAGCCGCAGGTTTGGGTCAGCAGCAAGTGCGGGGACAGCCACAGGTCCATCAACGAGAGGTGTTCGGCGTTACGGCGGAACGCACCCAGTCGCTCCAGAATCCGCGCCAGCCAACGCTCGTTCGCCCGGCGGATGGGTTCTGGGGCGACATACATCAGTAATTCAGCGAAGTGTTGTGTCATCAAAATACCCCAAACAACAAAAATTCTTGTAGGAGCGAGCTTGCTCGCGATGGTGTATCAGATACATCTATGTCGACTGACACACCATCGCGAGCAAGCTCGCTCCTACAAAGAGAACGCGTTCGCAATCAGTGAAACGGATGCTGTGGACTGTCCACGGCCTTCACCCCGTGCTGACGCCACAACTGGCCATAACCCTGTACCAGGAACCCGCCACTGCGTGCCAGCCATTGCTCGCGACGGGCGCGGTAGGCCCGGGGCAAGTCGTACCAGGGCAGCCCCGGCAGGTCGTGATGCACAAGGTGAAAATTGAGGTTCAGGAACAACCAGCGCCACGGCCAGGCCGCTTCGTTGATGACCGTCCGTTGCTCGGGCTGCGCATGGGGACGGTGTTCATAGTAAGAGCGAATCATGGCAATCGACAGGGCCGGCACACTGATCAGCAACAGGTAATGCCAGACCGGTAGCACGCTGTAGTGCGCGATGAACAGCAGCATCAACAGCGTCAGCGCGCCGTGGCTCAGCCACATCAGCCAGGCCTGGCGCGACCCCGCTTTCAGGCGATCAAGCTCTTCCCGAGCCAACCCCAGCAGCGCCAGTGGCGCACCGAGAATGACGCGACCGAGCACGGTTTTGTTCAGCCAGTGCAGGCCTTGTTCGAACAGTGAACTGCCCTGCCATTGCTCGGCGCTCAGGTAACGGCTTTCCGGATCGATACCGGGGAGGGTCAGGTCTTCATCACGGTGATGCCGCAAATGGCTGTCGCGATACAGGGTATAGGGATACCAGACAGCGAACGGCGCGTAGCCGAGGATTTTGTTCAGTGTTGGCCAGCGAGTCGGATGACCATGCAGCAATTCGTGCTGCACCGACAACCAAAGCACCACCAACGGAATCAACATCAAAGTGCTCCACCACAGGCCCAACCGGGCGCTGGCCAGCACGAGGCTGAACCAGCTGATGTATACGCCTATCAACAACAACCAGGTCGGCCACTCGGTGCGGGCCGTCAGGCGTTGGCGCAGGGTTTCGATTTCTTCTTGGTGGGCATTATCGAAGTAATGGGGCATGGCGTTGCTCAGATCGGGGACCAATCCCCTTCTGTGCAACGGCGCAGGGAAATCTTGCAGATTATTTGATGACTTCAACGCCCCCTGTAGGAGCGAGCTTGCTCGCGAAGAACTTGAGAGCAACGCGTTTATTCAGGAAGAACGCATTATCGTTAACGTCCTTCGCGAGCAAGCTCGCTCCTACAGGGGGGCTTAGATCTTAATGACCGAACACATCCACCTTCTTGGCTTTTTTGTCCGCGCGCTTTTCATCAGCGGTTTTCGCCGGTTTTTTCTTCGCTGCTTTCTTTGAATCCATGCCTTTGGCCATGATACTTACTCCACTCATACGGGATGTGAGATCAGGTATACACCTATCCCCGCGCGCGCGTTCTTTTATAATCGCCCGCTTTGCACACCGACAGCCCACCACCATGCCCAACACCCAATACACCTTGCTCGACGAGCCTTTGTGGCCCCTGATGAACAAGTTTTATCGCGCCCACCAGTCATCGATGAAAGCGGTCCGCGACGCTCAATTGTGGGTCGCTCGTCGTGATGAAATCATTGGTGCGCTGTGTTTGCGCCCAGTCTCTGGCGGACATTGGCTAACCGGCTTGTTCGTCGATCCGGCCTGTCGTGAACAAGGGATCGCGGCGGCGTTGATTGCGCAAGCGGTGAAAGGTCTCGAACACCCGGTCTGGTTGTTCTGCCATCCGGACTTGCGTGGCTTTTACGAACGCCGCGGGTTTTCCTTCGATCCGCAAATGCCTTACGCCATGGTCGAACGCCTGACCCGTTATGCACGCAGCAAACCGATGATCGCCATGGGCCTGGAACCGGAGAGCTTGACCGGATGATGTTGCGATTCGTTAAACCTGCCAAGAAAAAACAAGATCAAAAGATCGCAGCCTTCGGCAGCTCCTACAGGTGTTCACACTCCCCTGTAGGAGCTGCCGAAGGCTCGGGCCGCGTTCGGACGATCTTTTTGCCGTTCAATCGTCTGCGTTGGGATCCAGATCCGGGAACATGACCTCGGTAAAGCCGAATTTGCTGAAGTCGGTAATCCGCGACGGATACAACCGCCCGATCAGGTGATCGCATTCATGCTGCACCACACGCGCATGAAACCCCGAGGCGATGCGCACGATCGGCAAGCCCTTCGGATCAAAACCTTCGTAGCGAATCTGCTGATAACGCTCCACCGCGCCCCGCAGGCCGGGCACCGACAAACACCCTTCAAACCCCTCTTCCAGCACCGGGCTCAACGGCGTGATCAACGGGTTGATCAGAATCGTCTGCGGCACCGCTTCAGCGTCCGGATAGCGCTCGCTGTGCTCGAAACCGAAGATCACCAGTTGCAGATCGACACCGATCTGCGGAGCGGCCAGGCCAACCCCTCCGACGCTTTCCATGGTCTGGAACATGTCATCGATCAGCTGCCACAACTCAGGGCTGTCGAACATGTCGGCCGGGACCGGCGGAGCAATGCACAGCAGGCGCTCATCGCCCATTTTCAAAATTTCACGGATCATGGTCAGGCTTCGTCAGTGTTCGGGTTGAGCGAATGATCCCGGCCCAACCCCGAAACATGGTGTTTGTTTTCGTGATGGTGCTCGCCGGGGACTTTTTCGCCAGGGTCCTTGCCTTCGGTCGACATGTGCTCGATCACCGCATTCATCTCCGCGCCGAGCAACAGCACCGCCGCGGAAATATAGAAGTACAGCAACAGCACAATGATCGCGCCGATACTGCCATACATGGCGTTGTAGTTGGCGAAGGTCTTGACGTAAAACGCGAAGCCCAGGGACGCAATGATCCACACCACCACCGCCAGCACAGAGCCGGGGGTGATGAAGCGAAACTCTTGTTTGACGTCAGGCATGACGTAATAAATCAATGCCACCGCGACCATCATCAGGATCACGATCACCGGCCAGCGCGCGATGGTCCAGACTGTGACAATGAAATCCTCCAGACCGACCTGAGAGGCGATCCAGCTCATCACTTGCGGCCCGAGCACCATCAGCGCCGCGGCGATGAGCAACATGCCGGCGATGCCCACGGTGTAGAAAACCGACAGCGGAAAACGCTTCCATAACGGACGGCCTTCGACCACGTCATACGCGGCATTCATCGCGTTCATCATCAGCCGCACACCGGCGGAGGCCGTGTACAGCGCGATGACAATACCGACCGACAGCAAGCCACCCTTGGATTGCTGGAGCTGGTCGATCACCGGGTTTACCTGTTCCAGCGCCTGTGGCGGCAGGACCAGTTCCGATTGCAAGCGCAGCCAGGAGAAAAAGTCCGGCAGGTGCAGAAAACCGATCAGGGCGATGAGGAATAGAATGAAAGGAAACAGCGAAAACAGCATCTGATAGGCCAGCGCCGAGGCATAGGTCGACATCTCGTCGGCGATAAACTCGGTCACCGTACGCACCATTACACGGTGGATGGGCAGACCTTTCATGTCCGGGAAAATCATTAGCGTCTCCTTTCGCCGCAAAGGGTTGAAGTCGTAGCGACTCAGGGGCCGTTTTCTACATCAAAGTAGCCTACTTGGCGACTTTGAAACAATTTCCTTGTTCAAGTTCAGGCTGACACAAAAACGGCCATCCGCGGATGGCCGTTTCCGATACGCGTCAAAGGCGGGATCACGCCTTGTCGACACCTTTTTTGATAGCGTCTTTGGCCTTGCCAATGGCTTCTTGTACTTCACCTTTTTTTTCCTGCACTTTACCTTCGGCCTGCAGCCGGGTGTTGTCAGTGGCCTTGCCGACACCCTGCTTGACGTTGCCGACGGCTTCGTTAGCCATGCCTTTTACTTTATCGCCTGTGCTGCTCATGGTGTTTCTCCTGTGAACAATTCAACGGGGAAAGTAGTTACACAAAGATTGACCGGAGGCGTTTGCAGGGAGTTTCATTTATTTTCGGCCGCACATTTCATCGATCGAAGCAGGTTAGGCTTTATGTTTGCAGGCTAACCCCCGAGAATGCGCAACGTGTTCAGGCCTTGGCGCTGAAGATCCAATCCCGTAGGAATGTTATGAAACTCGATAAAAAGCAGGCCATTGCCCGCAGAAACCAGGAACTCGGCGGTGCTGTGCTTGGCGTCAACAACTGCCATTTCACCGAATTGAACCGCAACCGTAACATCTGGTGGTTCGATATTCCGGTGGCCCGCCTGGCCATTGGTCAGTACGAATGGGTTCACCTGCTGATGCACACGCCGGATACCGACGAACTGCTGCACCTGAAAGTGCCGACGGTGTTCCTGCGCGAGAAGCTCGAAGGCCTGGTGGTGCGCAATGAAGGCAAGCGCAAAGCCGCCTTGAGCCTGGAACTGAGCGCGGATAAAGATTCGTACTTGCAGGACATGCGGCCTGCCGGGACGAACGTGAACTTCGCGCCGTTCCGCCTTTAAAAGCAAAAGATCGCAGCCTGCGGCAGCTCCTACATGAGAATGCGTTCCCTGTAGGAGCTGCCGAAGGCTGCGATCTTTTGATCTTCAACAAAAAGCCCCGCATCTGCGGGGCTTTTTGTGGGTTACGCGCCGACCTTCTTGGCAGCGATTTTCTTCAGCTCTTCGTCCCGCAGCTCTCGGCGCAAGATCTTGCCAACGTTGGTGGTCGGCAACGCATCGCGGAACTCCACAGCCCGTGGAACCTTGTAGCCGGTGACGTTGGCGCGCATATGCTCCATCACCTGTTCCTTGGTCAACGTCACGCCCGGTTTGACGACGATGAAGATCTTGATCGCCTCACCCGACTTCTCGTCCGGAACACCGATAGCCGCGCATTGCAGCACGCCCGGCAGGGTCGCCAGCACGTCTTCCAGCTCGTTCGGGTACACGTTGAAACCGGAGACCAGAATCATGTCTTTCTTGCGATCGACGATGCGCATGTAGCCATCAGGCTGGATCAGCGCGATGTCACCGGTCTTCAACCAGCCTTCGCTGTCGAGGATTTCATCGGTGGCGTCCTGGCGCTTCCAATAGCCCTTCATCACTTGCGGACCTTTCACACACAACTCGCCAATTTCGCCCAACGGCTGTTCAACGCCGGCATCGTCGATGACTTTGCATTGGGTCGATGGCACCGGGATACCGATAGTACCGATCTGAATATTCTGGATCGGGTTCACGGTAGCCACCGGGCTGGTTTCGGTCATGCCGTAACCTTCGCAAATCGCGCAACCGGTGACCGCTTTCCAGCGCTCGGCCGCCGCCAGTTGCAAGGCCATGCCGCCGGACAGGGTAATTTTCAGCGCCGAGAAATCCAGCTTGCGGAAGCCTTCGTTGTTGCACAGGGCCACGAACAGGGTGTTGAGACCGACGAAACCGCTGAACTTCCACTTCGACAGTTCCTTGACCATTGCCGGCAGGTCGCGCGGGTTGCTGATCAGGATGTTGTGGTTGCCGATCAGCATCATCGCCATGCAATGAAAGGTGAAGGCATAGATGTGGTACAGCGGCAGCGGTGTGATCAGGATCTCGCAGCCTTCGTGGAGGTTGGAGCCCATCAGCGCCTTGCACTGCAACATGTTCGCCACGAGGTTGCGGTGAGTCAGCATCGCGCCTTTGGCCACGCCAGTGGTGCCACCGGTGTATTGCAGCACCGCGACATCGCTGCTGGTCGGGTTGGCTTCAGCGACGGGCTGGCCGTGACCTTTGCTCAACACGTCGTTGAACTTGATGGCTTTAGGCAAGTGATACGCCGGGACCATCTTCTTCACGTATTTGATGACGCTGTTGATCAGCAGTCGTTTGAGCGGCGGCAGCAGGTCGGCCACTTCGGTGACAATGACGTGCTTGACGCCGGTTTTCGGCACGACAATCTCGGCCAGATGCGCCATGTTGGCCAGGCAGACCAGGGCTTTGGCGCCGGAGTCGTTGAATTGGTGTTCCATTTCCCGCGCGGTGTACAGCGGGTTGGTGTTGACCACGATCAACCCGGCGCGGATGGCACCGAAGACGGCGACCGGGTACTGCAACACGTTAGGCAATTGCACGGCGATTCGATCGCCCGGCTGCAAGTCGGTATGCTGTTGCAAGTACGCGGCAAAAGCGCCGGACAATTCGTACAGCTCACCGTAGGTAAGCGTCTTGCCCAGGTTGCTGAATGCCGGTTTGTCGGCGAAGCGTTGGCATGACTGCTTCAACACTGCCTGAATATTCGGATACTCGTCTGGATTGATGTCGGCAGCAATCCCGGCAGGGTACTTATCCTTCCAAAAGTCTTCGATCATGGAAGCCCACTCCTCAGCAACGCGAATTCAATACCGCATTTGATGCGATTATTATTGGTGTTTGATTATTGGTGAGTCTGGCTTTTACAGAAGGCCGAGAAGTCACAAGCGGGCCGAGAGTAGCAGCTTTGCCAAGGGTCGACTAGAGCCAAAAGCGGCCTCTACGGTCACATTTGTGACTAGTGACAACTTAATAGTCACTTTTAGAGCAAAGATTCTATAGAGCCTTGAAAGCCTCTGAAATCGGGGCTTTAGGCCCCTTAAAAGCTTCGCGGGCAAGCCCGCTCCCACAGGTTCGATGTTGTTCACAAAAGGGTGAACGACGCGAAACCTGTGGGAGCGTGGCTTGCCCGCGATCCGCGCGAAGCGCGGCCATTCAGCGATCAAGCAATATCACGCAACTCCCGCCGCAAAATCTTGCCCACCGGCGTCATCGGCAACGACTCACGCAATACGATGTGCTTGGGCACTTTGTACGCCGTGAAGTTTTCCTTGCAGTAGGCCTTCAGTTCTTCAAGGCTGACACCCGATTCGCGGGCCACCACGAACAACTTCACCGCTTCCCCCGAACGCTCGTCCGGCACGCCGATCACTGCGCAGTTGGCGACTTTCGGGTGCGCCATCACCACGTCTTCAATCTCGTTCGGGTACACGTTGAAACCCGAGACGATGATCATGTCCTTCTTGCGGTCGACGATGCGTACAAAACCGTCCGGGTCGATCACGGCGATGTCGCCGGACTTGAACCAGCCCTCGGCATCCAGCACTTCGGCGGTCGCCTCAGGTTTCTGCCAGTAGCCTTTCATAATCTGCGGGCCCTTGATGCACAGCTCGCCGCGCTCGCCCAACGGTTGCTCGACGCCTTCATCGTTGATGACTTTGAGCGTAGTGCCCGGTACCGGCAAGCCGACCGTGCCGATCCGCGATTTATCGCCATAAGGGTTGGTGCAGGCCACCGGTGAGGTTTCAGTCAGGCCGTAACCTTCAGTGATGCGACAGCCGGTGAGTTCTTCCCAACGCTCGGCGGTGGCCTTGACCAGTGCGGTGCCGCCAGAATTGGTGAGTTTGAGGCTGGAGAAGTCCAGGGACTTGAAATCCGGATGGTCCATCAGCGCGACGAACAGCGTGTTGAGCCCCAGCAACGCCGAGAACCGCCAGTTTTTCAGCTCCTTGATAAAGCCGCCGATGTCTCGCGGATTGGTGATCAGCACATTGTGGTTGCCGGTCACCATCATGCACATGCAGTTCGCCGTGAAGGCATAGATATGGTACAGCGGCAACGGCGCGATCATCACCTCCTGCCCTTCGCGCAGCAACGGCTGACCGTCTTTGCCGAACTGGCCGAGGCAAGCCCGGGCCTGCTGCATGTTTGCCACCAGATTGCCATGGGTCAGCATCGCGCCCTTGGCCAGGCCGGTGGTGCCCCCGGTGTATTGCAACACAGCGATGTCGTCGAGGCTGACTTTCAGTGGTTTGATGCCCAGACCCCGGCCCAGGCGCAGCGCGCTCTTGAAAGAGATGGCCTGCGGCAAGGAATACGCCGGGACCATTTTCTTGACCTTGCTCACCATGGTATTGACCAGCCAGCCCTTGGCGCTGGGCATCAGGTCGCCCATCTTCGCTTCGATCAGGTACTGGATGTCGGTGTCGGGCAGCACTTCCTGGACCTTCTGGCCGAACACATTCAGGTAAACCAATGCCCGGGCACCGGAATCCTTGAACTGATGACGCATCTCCCGCGCGGTGTACAGCGGGTTGGTGTTGACCACGATCAGTCCGGCGCGCAAGGCGCCAAACACGGCAATCGGATAATGCAGGACGTTGGGCATTTGCACCGCGATGCGATCCCCCGGCACCAGGTCGGTGTGGGTTTGCAGGTAACCGGCGAATGCCGCGCTGTAGCGTTCCAGTTCGGCGTAGGTCAGGGTGACGCCCATGTTGCTGAAGGCCGGGCGGTCAGCAAATTTCTTGCAGGAACGCTCGAACACCTCAATCACCGACTTATAGGCCCCTTGGTCAATGTCCAGGGGCACGCCGGCCGGGCGTTTGTCATTCCAGAAATCAGGTTGCATTGTTCTTGTCCTCGTTACCTGAACCTATCCGGGGGCCGCTTTTCTGTCGTTTCTGAAAAGCCAAGCGAAAAGCGGAGCTTCACGGACACTAGCAGCTATGACGAATCAGGCAAATATGCCAACGGGCGTCATTGATCGTGTGAATCTTCCCGCCGTGGCGTGGCCTGATCAGACGACACGTGTGGGATGCGCTATACAATGCAACGACGCCTATGCCACCTGTAGCCCTATGCAAAAGGAATCGCCATGATCCACGATACTTTCTGGCTGACCGCGAGTGACCGCAGTCGCCTTTTCGTCAACCAGTGGCTACCTGCTGGCCCACTCAAGGCAGTCATCCTGCTGGCCCATGGCATGGCTGAACACAGTGGTCGCTACGCCCGTCTGGCAGAAAAACTCTGCGAACAGGGCTACGGTGTTTATGCAATGGACCTGCGTGGACATGGCAAAACTGCCGAAAACGGGACGCTGGGCCATTTCGCCGACGATGACGGGTGGTGCAAGGTCGTCGGTGACCTGGCGAGCCTGAATCAGCACATCGGCCAACAGCATTCCGGCGTGCCGATCGTGCTGCTCGGTCATAGCATGGGCAGCTACATCGCTCAGGCCTATCTGCTGCATCACAGCGCCAGCCTGTACGGTGCCATTCTCAGCGGATCAAACTTTCAACCCATCGCGCTTTATCGTGCGGCGCGGCAAATCGCCCGTCTCGAAAAGCTGCGCCAGGGCCCCAAAGGTCGCAGCGCCTTGATCGAATGGTTGTCGTTCGGCTCGTTCAACAAGTCATTCAAGCCGGTGCGTACCCAATTCGACTGGCTCAGCCGCGATCCGGCAGAGGTCGATCTGTACGCCAATGACCCGCTTTGCGGCTTTCGCTGCACCAATCAGCTGTGGATCGATTTGCTTGGCGGGTTGCAGCAAATCAGCAAAGCGTCCAATCTCGCCCAGATCGATCCGGGCCTGCCGCTATTGGTGATAGGCGGCGAATGTGATCCGGTGAGTGAAGGCAAACGTCTGAAAAGTCTGGCCCACGCGCTGCGGGAGGCTGGCAGCCGCCATCTGCAACTGACTATTTACCCGCAGGCACGGCACGAACTGTTCAACGAGAGTAATCGTGATGAAGTGATCGCCGACGTGTTGAACTGGATCGCCCAGACGCTGAGTACTGGCCGACCGCACAGAACCGAATAGTTTTTTTGTGATTTTTTTTATTCGTGACAGGAATTGAGACACATGACCCAGGTTACCAACACCCCCTACGAAGCCCTTGAAATCGGTCAGACCGCCAGCTACAGCAAGACGGTCGAAGAGCGTGACATTCAGTTGTTCGCCGCCATGTCCGGTGACCACAATCCGGTGCACCTGGACGCTGAATTCGCCGCCGGCACCATGTTCAAGGAGCGCATCGCACACGGCATGTTCAGCGGCGCGCTGATCAGTGCAGCCGTTGCCTGCGAGCTGCCTGGGCCGGGGACTATTTATATCGGTCAGCAGATGAGCTTTCAGAAGCCGGTGAAGATTGGTGACACGCTGACCGTGCGCCTGGAGATTCTCGAGAAGCTGCCAAAGTTTCGCGTGCGTATTGCCACTCGGGTATTCAACCAGCGCGATGAGTTGGTGGTGGATGGCGAAGCGGAGATTCTGGCACCGCGCAAGCAGCAGACCGTGACATTACCGACTCTGCCGGCGATCAGCATCGGTTGATGCCGTACACCTGTAGGAGCGAGCTTGCTCGCGAAAGACGTTAACGATAACGCGTTCGTCCTGAATAAACGCGTGGCTCTCAAGTCCTTCGCGAGCAAGCTCGCTCCTACAGGTGGCTCGGGCCGCGTTCGGACGATCTTTTGATCTTAGGGCCTCTCCTGCACCTGCACACTCGCCGTCATCCCCGAACTCAAGTTGATCCCATCGGGCACCTTGTCCAGTTTGATCCGCACTGGAATGCGCTGCGCCAGCCTGACCCAGTTAAACGTCGGTTCCACTTCCGCCAGTAACTGCCCATCCGGCGTGGTGTTGCGGTCGGTGATCCCGCGACTGATGCTTTCCACCTGCCCGTCCAGTGCCTCCCCCGCACTCATCAACCACACCTTCACCGGATCGCCCACACGAATCCTCGGCAGTTTGGTTTCTTCAAAATACGCCTGCACATAAAAAGTCGAATCATCGATCAACGCCATCACTGACTGCCCGGCATTCACGTAGTTACCTTCCGCCAGACGCAGGTTGGTGATGTGGCCGTTACGCGGCGCGTGGACCTGGCTGCGGGCCAGGTTGAGTTCGGCGACTTTGGCTTCGGCCTGGGCCTCACGCAGTTCTCCACGGGCGATGCCGGCATTGATTTGCGCATTCTCGCGTAGCTCGGCACTGATCGCTTGCGGTCCGAGGCTGGCACGCCGGCCGGCTTCGCGTTCACGCAGATTGAGTTGCTGCTGGCGGGTCTGCACCACCGCTTGAGCTTTCTCCAGCGCGGCTTCGAAACGGTCGCGGTCGATGCTCATCAACAAGTCGCCTGCCTTGACCTGCTGGTTATCGAACGCTTTGAGTTCACGCACCCAACCCGACACGTCGGGGGCGATGACCACCACGTCAGCGCGGATCCGCGCATCGCGGGTCCAGGGTGTCAGCATGTAGTACTGCCACAAATGAAATCCGGCGAAGATCGCCACCGCCACCAGGCACAGGGTTACCGCGACACGTACGGGTGTACGCATGTTCAACTCCTTTATAAAGGTCCGAGCACGACGGTGATCAGGGTCAATACACAGACGTACAAGGCGCAATCGAAGAGTGCTTCGTGCCAGATCCAGCGGCCCACGGGCGTCAGGCGCAACAGCATGCGCAAGGCCCCGGTGACCAGCAGCGCCAGCACCACATAAATCAGAAACGGACTGAGCAGCACACCGCCCACCGACCATTCACGCAAGCCCATGACTTTGCTCCTGTTGACGACACCAGGCACGCCAGCTGTTCTGCAACTGCAGCACTGCGCCCTGGGCCAGTTTTACGGCATCGCTGGGGGGCAACGCGTACAACGTCTTCAAGAACTCTTCGCTGGGTTGCTCCAGCGCATCGGCATGGTTGCCGGCCGGACCTTGCACCAGGGCTTTTTCCAGCTGTTCGAGATAACGCCGTTGCGGCGCACTGACCGGCACTTGCGCGACCGCCAGGCTCAAACGCAGATGCAGCAATTCGTCGCCGATGTCCAAGCCCAGCAAACCGTCATCCCAACGACTGCGCGCCTGTTCCGGCAATTCAGGGTAGTGCCGCGCCAGTTGCAGCAAGCGGTCGGCCATTCGTCCGCCGAACCAGCTTTCGGCACCGCGCAGGTTGCGTCGGGTCAGGCGCCCCAGATCGTCGAGGGTCGCCGCCAACAACCGTCGGCCATGCCACGCCGGGTTGCGCAGGATCAGCAAGTGGAACGCCAGCACGGCGGCGCCGACACCAATGATCATGGCCTGAGCACTGTTGAAGAAATTCGCGACATCGAATTTCATGGTGTTGAGCGGCGAGACCAACACGATGAAGTGCAGACAGAACGACGTGGCCGTGGCGCCGATCTGCGGCTTGGCCATGCCCAGCGCCCCGAGAAACAGTGGCACACCCATGCCCATGCAGAGCAACGCAAAACCACTCCACTGCGGCAGCAGAATCTGACCGACGATAAACGCCGACGGGACCGCCAACAGGATGCCGCGCAGGAAACTCATGCCGATCTGGGCACCGTTTTCACGGCTGGCAAACAGGCTGCACACCACACAGGTCAGCACCAGCGCACCCGACGCGGCGGGCCACGCAGTCGCCAGCCAGAAGCACGAGACCACCAGAAACGCCAAGGCACTGCGGGCACCGAAAACCAGGGCCAATGGCAGGTCGCGATGCGGCGTCAGGGTTCGCGGCGGATCGACCGTTTCCTTGCCCTCCTCCACCGCTTTCAACGCTGCGGTCGCGGCCATAGCGGTATCGAGCAACAACGTGAAACGGGCCAGGCAGTAACTCTGCGCGGAGCTGATGTGGGGGTCATGGGACGCGTCGAGCAGTTGCGGTCGCAAGGCTTGCAGGGTCGGCGTATCGGAACCCTTGAGCGCCTCCTGCACCTCGGTCATCCACGGCGACAGGTGCTCGGCTTCCTGCGGTTCCAACTGCTTCCACTGACGGCGTACCGAACGCGCGATGCGCAGCAACATCAACAGTTTCTGGCTCAACCCGCTGATGGCCCGCGCGCGTTGTCGACCAAGTCCGCCTTCAAACCAGGCGTGCTCGCGCTGGGCATCCACGGCGACGATCCTGCCGAGAATTTCCAGTAGACCTTTACGCGCCTGGCTATCGCCGGCCAGGGTCGCGCGCGCGGCCTTCGTGCCACTTTCCCACGCCGCCCGGGCCTGATCCGACAGTTGCCGTTCGACCCGCATCGGCCACAGCAGCGCACTGGTCGCTGTGGCGCAGAGAATGCCCAGGCAGATTTCCGTACAGCGAGCCACCGCTTGATCAAACACCGTGAGCGGATGGGCAATGGCGGGCAATGCGATGATCGCCACTGTGTAACCGGCCAGCACGAAGGAATAGGACCAGGCACTGCGCAGCAAGGTCGAACTCGCCGTACACAGCCCGAGCCACAACGCCAACGCCAACAGAAACAGCCACGGTGTCTGGGCGAACAACCCCATGAACACCACCGACATGAGCGTCCCGACCAGCGTACCCAACAGCCGCGCCAAGCCTTTTTGCACCACCATTCCAGACAACGGCTGAGCGACGATGAATGCCGTCATCAAGGCCCAGGCCGGCTGCTCCAGCCCCCAGCGCAACGCCAGCCACAGCGACAGGCCGCCGCCGATCAACGTCTTGATCGCGAACTGAATGGCGCGGCGGTCAGGCGCAAACAAAGCCTGGAAAGTGATCGGCACGTAAAACTCTCTTGAAAGGACGATTTAACGGTAGACGGCTTCGATGCGAAGACATCAAAAGATCGCAGCTTATGTAGGAGCTGCCGAAGGCTGCGATCTTTTGGCGGCATTGAGGTCGCCCAAAAGCAAGATCAAAAGATCGCAGCCTTCGGCAGCTCCTACAAGGGCCGATGTCAGTGTTAATCGCCAGGCACAAAAAAACGCCAGACTGGCTGGCGTTTTTGACAGACAACGAACGCTTACGAGCGTGCGCGAGCCTGGTTACGCAGGGCTTTTACCTGATCGTGATTACGTTGCACGCCGTGATACTGACGTTCAACCAGGTCACGAATGCCTACCAGGTTGTGTTTGTTGATTTTTTCGAGGGCGTCCTTGTACGCCTTCAACGCGTGGTCTTCACCGCGCTCGGCTTCGTTCAACACGGCCTCTTCACCTTTACCGGTGAACATCGCTTTCACGTCAACCCAACGACGGTGCAAGTCACCGCTGACGCTAGTGGAGGTTTCGGGATCGCCGCCCATCGAACGTACCGTGCTCTGCAGTTCCGCCGCAGCGGTTGCACAATCGGCCGAGCGTTGCACGAACAGGGTTTTGAGTTCAGGGTGTTTGATGTCTTCAGCGCAAGTCTTGAACCCTTCCTGACCGTCTTTACTGGTTTCAATCAGGTCGTTGAGTACAGAAATCGCTTCTTTATTCATGTCGGTCATTTTTCAATTCCTTGCGGGTTGATGAAAGATGCAATAACCGTTGCACCCTGCATGCCAGCTTCGAATTTGTTAACTAATCGTTATTATTCAATGACTTAATTTTTATAACCGAATCTGTATCCGCTTTTTTTGCATGATCTGTCATTTGGCCTGCATGCAGAATGCCTGTATTTTCCTGACTGTTTGAATCACGACGACTCATTGATGAACCCTGAAAAGCTCGAACTGCTGATTACCCGTGAAATGCCCTTCGGCAAATACAAAGGCCGAATCATTGCCGACCTGCCCGGCCCCTACCTGAACTGGTTCGCCCGGGAAGGTTTCCCCCATGGCGAACTCGGCGGCTTGTTGGCCCTGATGCAGGAAATCGATCACAACGGCTTGTCGGAATTGCTCGAACCACTGCGCGCCAAACATGGCAAACCCGCACCCCGCCATTGATCCTGGACCTTGTACCTCATGCCCGATAACACCCGCCGCGCCCGTGATGAAGCCTTCTGGCAGATATTTGCCGACCGTTACACCGTCGAACCCGGCCCAGTGAATCTGGAAAACGGCTACTTCGGGCGCCTGTCGCGCACAGTGGTCGAGGAGTATCAGCGCAACATCGAACTGATCAACCGTAGTAACTCGGTTTACGTGCGCCAGCGTTTCGAACAGGGCGACAGCCTGGACATTCGCGCGCAGCTCGCCGAGCTGGTTGGCGTCCCCGCCGAAACGGTCGCCCTCACTCGCAACGCTACAGAGGGTTTGCAATCACTGATCCGCAACTACAACGGCCTGAAGCCGGGCGATCAGGTGCTGATAAGTGATCTGGAATACGACACGGTAAAAGGCGCAATGCGCTGGCTGGCGCGCAATCGCGGTGTCGAAGTGATCGAGATCGAGCACACTCACCCTGCGAGCTTCGACAGTTTGTTGAACACTTACCGCGAAGCCTTCGAGCGTTATCCGCGACTGAAACTGCTGGCCCTGACCCATGTCACCCACCGCACGGGGCTGGTCATGCCGGTCAAGGCGATCGCCGCAGCGGCTCGGGAACATGGGATCGACGTGATCCTCGACGGCGCTCATGCGCTCGGCCAGATCGAGTTTAATCTCGATGATTTGGGTATCGAATTCGCCGGCTACAACCTGCACAAATGGATCGGTGCGCCGCTGACCCTGGGTTTCATCTATATCGCCCCCGAGCGCCTGGCCGACATCGACCCGGACATGGGCGAGATGCACTTTCCACTCGATGACATTCGCGCCCGCACGCCGTATAGCACGCCGAATATTCCGGCACTGCTGACCCTGCCGCTGGTGTTCGAAGAGCATCACGCGATGGGCGGTTCCGCAGCCAAAGGCGCACGGCTCAATTACCTGCGCAACCTGTGGGTGAGAGCAGTGCGGGAGCTGCCGGGGATCGAAGTCATGACCCCGGATGACCCGCGCCTTTATTGCTGCATCACGTCGATGCGCTTCACTCGGCATGCCGATCAGCAGACGATGGTTGACCGGCTGCTCAATGACTACAACCTGTTTACCGTAGTGCGCAGCGGCGCGGCGTGTGGGCCGTGTATTCGCATTACCCCAGGGCTTACTACAACGGCAGCGCACATGACGTTACTGACCAAGGCACTGAACGAGCTGCGTTGACGTCACACGGTGTACTTGTCGAAGTCTTCGGGCTTGATGTGTGTCGACACCGCAAACGTGTCGATACCGATGGTGAGGTGCCCGAAAAAACCGTCTTCATGTGAGTCTCGACCTATGGCGTGAACATTCAACGTTGAGGCTTCGCCCCCCATGGTCTTATAAAAAAAATCCTGTGCATTGGTCAGCGACGGGACGGCTCGACCGCTGTACGCCCTGGCGTTAAGTACCGAACGCGAGGCCACCTCGGGAAAATAAAGCTGGCCGACCCAGGCGACGTGCCGCGCGTCCATGCAATGGTTACCGGCCGTCACGCGTACGGCTACGTGGATGTGCAAGGCGCGGCCCGCGTAGAACCCCGGATACGTGGTGGTAAACCGCACGATGCCCCTTTTGTCCGTGCATTGCCCTCCACGTAAATAGGTGTCGTCGTCAGTTCGCGGGATCGCACCAATATCCCCGACGTCGACTTCCTTGTCCGGGTTCACCAGGCTCCAGCCCGAATAGGCCCCGCGTGCGTTGCAATGCCAGATATCGACCACGGCGTCTGTCACCGGCTGCCCGGTCATGGCATCGACGATCGTCAGCCGTAGCACCAAGGGAATACCCTCGGTGCCTTCGCTGATGTTTCGTCTGATCAGTTTCGGGTTGCGGAAATAAGGGCCGGCGATCTGCTCGGGTGACAGCTGGTAAACCGGTTGTACCGATGTAGCTGAGGTGTTGTCGTCCATGATGTTCGCTCTTCCATAAGATGAACTCAGGTTAGCGTCGGACGAGCGGCGAGATGCGGTAACTATGTATCGCACGATGTCTCATGTAGGAGCGAGCTTGCTCGCGAAAAACTTCGGGAGATCGCGATCATTCAGACAGCACGCGTTATCGTTATCGTCCATCGCGAGCAGGCTCGCTCCCACCGTTTTTCGCGGGCAAAAAAAAACGGTGCACCGACCAAGCGCACCGTAAAGCCGTAGAACACACAACGAAGTGTCTGGTGAATCCGATCAGTCCAGCAGCGCCAATGCCTCAGCGGTGCATTCCTGAATGCGCGCCCAGTCGCCGTTCTTGATCCACTCAGGGTCAAGCATCCAGCTACCGCCCACGCACATGACATTTTTCAACGCCATGTAGCTCTTGATGTTGGCCGGGCCGACGCCGCCGGTCGGGCAGAATTTCACTTCGCCGAACGGGCCACCCAGGGCCTTGATAGCGGCGACACCACCGCTGACTTCCGCCGGGAACAGCTTGAAGCGGCGATAGCCCAGACCGTAGCCTTCCATGATGCCCGAGGCATTGCTGATGCCCGGCAACAGCGGAATCGGGCTGTCGACGCTGGCTTCCAGCAGGTCACGGGTGATACCCGGTGTGACGATGAACTGCGAACCGGCGGCTTCCGCAGCGGCGAGCATGGTGCGATCCAGCACTGTGCCAGCGCCGGTCACCAGTTCCGGACGCTGCTCGCGCAGAATCTGGATGGCCTTGAGGCCGAACTGCGAACGCAGCGTCACTTCCAGGGCCGTCAGGCCACCGGCGGCGAGGGCGTCGGCCAACGGCAGAATGTCCTGTTCGCGAGCAATGGTGATCACCGGCAGGATCCGCGCTTTAGCGCAGAGGCTGTCGATCAGGGCAATTTTGTCCGCCATGGAAACGGTCGGGGATGTGTTTTTCATAGCGGCTGATCCTTGGCTCATGGGCACCAGTAAATCTCTAACGTAGGTTGCAGAAACGCGCGAATCGGCATGGCGGCGACATCGTCACCGGCCAATGCGGCACTCAGGGTGGTCAGCTTGGACTGACCGGAAATCGATAAAACGGTGTTCTTGGCCGAGGCCAGCAGCGCGCGACTCATGGTCAGGCGCTGATGCGGAACGGTCGGTGCCAGCATCGGCCAGCAGCGACGTGTGCCGTCGATTTTCAAGGCATCGGCCAGGTTCGGGCTATTCGGGAACAGCGAAGCGGTGTGACCGTCATCGCCCATGCCGAGTATCAGCACGTCGATCGGCGGCAACTCGGCGAGCAAACGGTCGGCTTGCTCGGCTGCCAGCTCAAGGTTCGCGGTGGCGCTGTACAGACTCAGGAACTGAGCCTTCGCCACCGGGCCTTGCAACAGGTAGCGCTTAAGTAGACCGGCATTGCTGTCGGCATGCTCTACCGGCACCCAGCGCTCGTCGGCCAGGGTGACGACCACCTTGGACCAGTCCAGCTTCTGCTTGGCCAGGTGCTGGAAAAACGCCACCGGGCTGCGTCCACCTGATACCACCAGCGTCGCGGAGCCGCGAGCGTCGATGGCGTCACTCAGTTGCTTGGCCACATTCAGCGCCAAACCATCGGCCAGCAACACCGGGCTTTTGAACTCATGGGCGCTGACGCCCTGAGGCAGTTTCAATTCAGATATCGCCATACCACGACCTCCCATCCCGCGTGATCAGTGCAATGGAGCTCATCGGCCCCCAGGACCCGGCCGCGTACGGCTTGGGCGCATCACCGGATTTTTTCCACCCGGCGATCAACTGGTCACACCACTTCCACGCGGCTTCGATTTCATCTTTACGGACAAACAGGTTCTGATTGCCGCGCATCACTTCCAGCAACAACCGCTCATACGCATCGGGAATCCGTGCGCTGCGCCAGGTGTCGGAAAAATTCAACTGCAACGGACCGCTGCGCAGCTGCATGCCCTTGTCCAGGCCTTGCTCTTTAGTCATCACGCGCAAGGAAATGCCTTCGTCCGGTTGCAGGCGGATAATCAGTTTGTTGCTGATCTGCAGGCGCTGCTCGGGAGCGAAGATGTAGTGCGACGGTTCCTTGAAGTGGATGACGATCTGCGACAGCTTCTGCGGCATGCGCTTGCCGGTACGCAGGTAAAACGGCACACCGGCCCAGCGCCAGTTGCGGATATCGGCACGCAGGGCGACGAAGGTTTCGGTGTCGCTCTGGGTATTGGAGTTCGGTTCTTCCAGGTAACCGGGAACCGGTTTACCTTCGCTGTAACCGGCAATGTACTGGCCGCGCACCACTTGAGTGGTCAGGCCTTCCGGGCTGATCGGCGCCAGCGCCTTGAGCACTTTGACCTTCTCGTCACGGATGCTGTCGGCGGACAAGTCGGCCGGCGGGTCCATGGCGATCAGGCAGAGCAGTTGCAGCAGGTGATTCTGGATCATGTCCCGCAGCTGACCGGCCTTGTCGAAGTAGCCCCAGCGGCCTTCGATCCCGACCTTCTCGGCCACGGTGATTTCCACGTGGGAAATGTAATTCTGGTTCCACTGGGTTTCGAACAGGCTGTTGGCGAAACGCAGGGCGATCAGGTTTTGAACGGTCTCTTTGCCCAGGTAGTGGTCGATGCGGTAAGTGCGGTTCTCCGGGAAGAACTGCGCCACGGCGTCGTTGACCTTGCGCGAGGATTCCAGATCGGAACCGATGGGTTTTTCCAGCACCACACGCGTGTTTTCGGCCAGACCGACCTTCGCCAGATTCTCGCAAATCGAGCCATAAACAGCGGCCGGCGTGGCGAAGTAGGCAATCACACGCTGAGCGCTGCCGGCCAATTCAGCCAGGGCGACATAATCGTCAGCCTTGAGGAAGTCGACGTGCAGGTAACTCAGGCGAGCCAGGAAACGTTCGACCACGGCTTCGTCCAGCTCTTTGGCACCGACGTAACGACGCAGCTCAGAGGCGATGAACGCCAGATGCTCTTGCTCGCTGCCGGATTCACGGGCCAGCGCGATAATCCGCGTGTCCTCATGCAGCAGGCCTGCGCCATCCAGTTGATAAAGGGCAGGAAACAGCTTGCGCAAGGCCAGATCGCCGAGGGCGCCGAACAAGGCAAAGGTGCACGGTTCAACCGTAATCGAAGGCATGATGTTTGTTCTTTTATCAAGTTAAGCTACAAATACCTTTTTTCAAGGCATCACTCAAGGGAAAATGTAGTAATAACCACAACATTTTCGCAAAATACAGATTCCGAGTGGTGGTCGGTCGGAGCCATCAGTAGGATAGGCCACCGTTACGGGCCGCATCAAAGGCCCTTTTTGCATAGCAGCGCGCTTTTTTTGCGCTGCTGACTTAAGGAACATTTATGGACCGCGTGCGAAATTTACTGGAACAGATCCAGAATCGCCTTGAAGACCTGAACAAGGCCGAACGCAAAGTCGCCGAAGTGATCCTGCTCAACCCACAGCAGGCCACCCGGTTCAGCATCGCCGCCCTCGCCCAGGCCTCAAAGGTCAGCGAGCCGACGGTCAACCGTTTCTGCCGTTCGTTTGGCGTCAGCGGTTATCCCGAACTCAAGCTTCAACTGGCTCAGAGCCTGGCCAGTGGTGCGGCGTATGTCAGCCGTGCGGTCGAGGCGGACGACAATCCGGAAGCGTATACCAAGAAGATTTTCGGCAGCGCCATTGCGTCGTTGGACAGTGCCTTGCAGGCATTGGACCCGAACCTGATCAGCCGCGCCGTCGACCTGTTGATCCAGGCCCGACAGATCCACTTCTTTGGCCTCGGCGCCTCGGCTCCGGTGGCGCTGGACGCGCAGCACAAATTCTTCCGCTTCAACCTGGCCGTGACGGCCCATGCCGACGTGCTGATGCAGCGCATGATCGCGTCGGTGGCTCACACGGGTGAGTTGTTCGTGATCATTTCCTACACCGGCCGCACCCGCGAGCTGGTAGAAGTGGCGCGCATCGCTCGAGAAAACGGGGCTTCGGTACTGGGCTTGACCGCCGAAGGCTCGCCACTGGCCAAGGCCAGCACCTTGAGCCTGAACATTCCACTGCCGGAAGACACCGACATCTATATGCCGATGACGTCGCGGATCATTCAGCTGACCGTGCTGGACGTGCTCGCCACCGGCATGACCTTACGCCGGGGCGTGGATTTCCAGCCGCATTTGCGCAAGATCAAGGAAAGCTTGAATGCCAGTCGGTATCCGATTGGGGATGAGTTTAACTAGGACGCTTCGCGTAAAAGATCGCAGCCTCGTTTCACTCGACAGCTCCTACAAGGGATCGCGTAGACCTGTGGACCTGTGGACCTGTAGGAGCTGTCGAGCGAAGCGAGGCTGCGATCTTTTGATCTGTCTAAACCCCAACCCTAGCCTGCAAACTCAAATGCGCCCTCTCCCCCGGCGCCAATCTCAGGCTATCGGTCCCGCCGCTGGCCGCCTCAACACAGACAAACTCGGAAATTTCATTCCAGCTCACCCCCAATAACGGTCGTGAGCCAGGGTGCCACACCACGGTATCCGCATCGTCACCGGTATCGATACACAACGCTCGCTGCCAGGCGTGGTCGTTGAGCTGCAATTCGCCCTCATGCTGGAACACTCGCTGGCAACCGCCATCGACCCGCAACTCACCTTCCTGATGACAAACCTGCCGGCTCAACTGATCGTAACCCTGTGCGCCGTCGAGCCCAGACAGCGCTACCTCGCCGATGTCACCAATACGCCAATACGCGTGCAACGCCTGGCTCAATTGGCACGGCAGGCTGTCCTTATGCTCGGTGCTCAGGCGCAAATCCATCCGCTCGCCCAGGTGCGCATGCAGGTCCACTTGCCAGTCGCACAACTGAAGCTGCCAATGCAGGCGCACACCCTCCTCGTCACTGCTGCTGTCGAGCAACTTCCAGTCGATCAGCCGCGCCCAGCCATGGGACGGCCAGGCGTTTTCACTCGGATGACGGCCATACCACGGCCAGCACACCGGCACGCCGCCACGAATGGCGCCGACCTGTGGCCACTTCGCCGCGCACCAGAGCCAGGGTTTCTGCCCTTTGGGCTGGAAGTGCAGCAGCTGCGCGCCCTGCCGACTGAACACCGCCTGACACAGTGGATGATCAATCACCAGCACATCGCGCATCTGATAGCGCTCCCACGCAAACACAGGACGTTCGCGCAAGGATTTGAAGAAGCGTTGTAGCGGATGCTCATGCATGTGCCACGGTCCTGAAAATCATGGGTGTATTCATACTTTTGTGCCCAGTGAACCACTGTGGCGAGGGGATTTATCGGAACGCCGCACCGCCCCGTTGGGCTGCGAAGCGGCCCCCAGATCTGACACCGCGGTGTGCCAGAAACACCGTATGCAATGGTTTACGACTGCTTCGCAGCCGAACGGGGATAAATCCCCTCGCCACAATGCGCCAGACATGACATTCCTTGTAAGCCCCCCAAAAAAAAGCGGACAGCCTTGGCCATCCGCAAATATGCGCACATAGAGAGGAGCTTATCGCAACAGCGTTAGAACACCGACTGAATTTTCAGGCCGGCCACCAGCGCGTTGTCGACTTCATCGACACCGCCCGGGTGAGTCACGTATTGCAGGTTAGGCCGCACCGTCAGCCAGTTGGTCACGTGGAAACCGTAGTTGATCTCGTAGTTGTACTCAGTGGTTCGCAGCGGCGAAAACAGTGGATTGTCGTAGTCGGTGACTCCATTGGAGGCGTTGACCAACTCGGCGTTTGTCTTCACGTCATCGTTGACATGGATACGGGCGAAACCGATGCCGACATCATCTTTTGGACGTGCATCGAACGGGCCCTTGTACACAAACATCAGCGACTGGTAGTTGTCGACGACGTTGGTGTCCTTGTCGTGAAAGGTGGCGTTGGCCGCGATGTTCAGACCGCGAGAAGCGTCACCGTTATGGCTGGTGAGTTGTTGCTGCGCAACGAACCAGTAGCCGTGCTTGCTATCGTGAACGCGGTAGCTGTTACCCGTGGTCGCAGCGTCCTGGCCATTGTCGTCTTTGAGCACGTCATTGGCATCGGCGGTGCTCTTGTAGTAACCCACACGGTATTCGCCCGGCAGGCTGTTGACCTTCGGCGACCAGACCAGCTCGACCGGCAACACGGTGCCTTCGGTACCACTGCCGCTGAGCTTGAAGCCGTTGCCGTGCTCCAGTTGCGTCGGGTTCTGGTTGTACGCGCCGATCTGCGCATACAACTCAGGCGTGATGTTGTACTTCACGCGGATCGCCGCCTGGCTGACCGGCCAGTTGTACCAGACGTTGGTGGCCCAGTTACCCACTTGGGAACCGCAGAACGCCAGGTTCTGGAATTCGCACGGGAAGGTGTTGAAGTCTTCACCTTCACCGAAGTAACCGGCTTTGACGTCCAGTTTATTGTCGAGGAACTGGTGTTGGACCCACAGCTGGGTCAGACGGACCATATGGCCACGGCCGTAGACTTCCTGCGAGGAACTCAAGGTGCCGGCACGCGGGTCGCCGACACGGTCATTGGAGATGTTCTGACCGTTACGGTTGGTGAGCTGGATCTTGGCCTGGGTGTTATCCCAGCCCCACAGCTTTTGCAGGTCCAGTGCCACGCCCAGACCAAACTGGTCGGCGTAACGCGCGGTCTTGTCGTCGTTGAAGCCACCGTGGAGATTGCCGCCCACTTCACCGACGTAATCTGCCTTGATGTCGATCCCTTGCTCGATCAGCTTGGTCCGCTCGCCACCCCAGTCCCCCGTCATCCACTTGGAATCGGCGCTGAACGCGTCAGCCGCGTGAACGTTACCGGCCATCGTCATCACCGCAATAGCTGACAACTGACAGATAAGCTGAGCGTTGTTCTTCTTCTTCATCCCTACATCCTCGTTTTATTGTTATTAACTGTTATCTAACGCGGTTACATCCCTTGTAGGAGCGAGCTTGCTCCGGGCGGCGTTCCGACGAAGGTGTGTCAGCTGCATTGATGTCGACTGACACTCCATCGCGAGCAGGCTCGCTCCCACATTTTTGGTCTTCAGCGGCCTTTGAATTGGGTCACGTTGGCAGCTCGTGTCTCGGTTTGCGGCAGACCGGCCACCCCCAGGCGCTCACCGGTCTTGGCATCAAACAGCAGCACTTTCGATGGATCGAATTGCAGGGTCAGGGTCTCGCCGACGTCAGGCGCGACGTCCGGAGCCAGACGGCAGCAGACTTTGGTGTCGTTGAGATTGACGAACACCAGGGTGTCGGGACCGGTCGGCTCGGTGACCTGGACTTCGGCGCGGATGGTTGGCAAACCGTTCGCTTCGCCGTTGGCCAGCACGATCTGCTCCGGACGCATGCCGAGGATCACTTCGCGATCTTCGAGGCCGGCGTCCTGCATGCCCAACGGCAATTCGCAACGCGCCTGACCGCTGTCGAGCAGCGCCACCAGCCGACCTTCCTTGCGTTGCAAACGCAGGGGGATGAAGTTCATCGGCGGCGAACCGATAAAACTCGCCACGAACAGGTTGGCCGGATCGTTGTAGATCTGCTTCGGCGTGCCGAACTGCTGGATGATTCCGTCCTTCATCACCGCCACCTTGTCGCCCAGGGTCATGGCTTCGATCTGGTCGTGAGTCACGTAGACCGTGGTGGTTTTCAGGCGCTGGTGCATCAGTTTCATTTCGGTGCGCATCTCGACCCGCAGCTTGGCGTCGAGGTTGGACAGCGGTTCGTCAAACAGGTAAATCTTCGGCCGCCGCGCCAGGGCACGGCCCATCGCCACGCGCTGTTGCTGACCACCGGAGAGTTGGCCGGGCTTGCGGCTGAGCAGGTGTTCGATCTGCAACAGCTTGGCGACGCGAGCGACTTCTTCGTCGATTTCGGCGGCGGGCATTTTGCGAATCTTCAGACCGAACGCGATGTTGTCGCGCACGCTCATGGTCGGGTACAGCGCGTAGGACTGGAACACCATGGCGATGTCGCGATCTTTCGGGCTCATGCCGCTGATGTCGGCATCGTCCACCAGAATCGCGCCGCCACTGATGTTTTCCAGGCCGGCGATGCAGTTCATCAAGGTGGATTTGCCGCAACCGGACGGACCGACCAGGATCAGGAACTCACCGTCATCGATCTTCAGTTCAATGTTTTTCAGGGTGTCCGGCAACCCGGCACCGTAGGTTTTGTTGACGTTGCGTAATTCGAGAGTTGCCATGTTTCTACCCCTTGACCGCGCCGGACGTCAGCCCACGCAGGAAATACTTGCCAGCGAAAATGTAGACCAGCAGTGTCGGCAGCCCGGCGATCATCGCGGCGGCCATATCAACGTTGTATTCCTTGGCCCCGGTGCTGGTGTTGACCAGGTTGTTCAGGGCCACGGTAATTGGCTGGGCATCGCCACTGGCGAAGACCACGCCGAACAGGAAGTCATTCCAGATTTGAGTGAACTGCCAGATCAGGCAGACCATCACGATCGGGATCGACATCGGCAACAGGATCTTCCAGAAAATCGTGAAGAAGCCCGCGCCATCAAGGCGTGCAGCCTTGACCAGCGCATCCGGAATGCTCACGTAGTAGTTGCGGAAGAACAGTGTGGTGAACGCCAGGCCGTAGACGATGTGCACCAGCACCAGACCGGTGGTGGTGTTGGCCAGGCCGAGTTTGCCGACAGTGAACGAGGCCGGCAGCAGCACGGTCTGGAACGGCAGGAAGCAGCCGAACAGCAACAGACCGAAGAACAACTGCGAACCGCGGAAGCGCCACATCGACAACACGTAGCCGTTCATCGCACCAATAAACGTCGAGATCAAAACCGCTGGCACGGTGATTTTCACCGAGTTCCAGAAGTAGCCGCCGACGACGTCCCAGGCCTTGATCCAGCCGATGCCGTCAATCACTTGCGGCCAGCTCAGCAGGTTGCCGGTGCGGATGTCTTCCGGGGATTTGAAACTGGTCAACAGCATCACCACCAGCGGGATCAGGTAGATCGCAGCGGCCAGCAACAACGTGGCGTAGATCGCGATACGGCTGAAGCTCAACGCCGGCTTGCCAGGTAGATTACTCATGGCGTTTGCCTCGCAATTCGGAATACAGGTACGGCACCAGAATCGCCAGGATCGCGCCGAGCATCATCATGGCGCTGGCCGAACCAATGCCCATCTGGCCACGGCTGAAGGTGAAGGAATACATGAACATCGCCGGCAGGTCGGACGAGTAGCCAGGACCGCCCGCGGTCATCGCCGCCACCAGGTCGAAGCTCTTGATCGCGATGTGCGCGAGGATCATGAAGGCGCTGAAAAACACCGGACGCAGGCTCGGCAGGACGATTTTCAAATAGATGGTCGGCAGGCTTGCACCGTCGACTTGCGCAGCACGGATGATCGATTGATCGACACCACGAAGGCCGGCCAGGAACATCGCCATCACAAACCCGGAGGCTTGCCACACAGCCGCGATCACCAGGCAGTAAACCACGCGATCCTGATCCACCAGCCAGTCGAGACGGAAGCCTTCCCAGCCCCAGTCACGCAGCATTTTGTCCAGGCCCAGACCGGGGTTGAGCAACCATTTCCATGCGGTACCGGTGACGATCATCGAGAGCGCCATCGGGTACAGGTAAATGGTGCGAATGAAACCTTCCTTGCGAATGCGCTGATCCAGCAGCACGGCGAGGAACACGCCTAATACCAGGCTGATACCGATGAACATGCCGCCGAACACCGCGAGGTTTTTGCTCGCGACCCACCAGCGATCGTTGTCCATCAGACGGATGTATTGCTGCAGGCCGACCCACTTGTAGCTCGGCATGAAGCTGGAGTTGGTAAAGGACAGTACGAATGTCCAGATGATGTAACCGTAGAAGCCAACCAACACGATCAGCATGCTCGGCGCGAGTACCAACTTGGGTAACCAGCGTTGCAGCGCATCGAACGGTGAGGCTTTGCTGAAAACCGCCACAGAGCTCATCGGGATAATCCAGTTTTAGATATAAGAATTGGAGTGCGATCCACTGTAGGAGCGAGCTTGCTCGCGATGGTGTGTCAGCTAGACAGGTGTTAACTGACACTCCATCGCGAGCAAGCTCGCTCCTACACAGGGTTTACTGGGCGGCTTTGACAGCCGATGCCAGTTGCGCGCTGGCCTTGGCCGGGTCAGCATCCTTGTCGTTCATGAAGTTGGTCACGACATCGAAGATCGCGCCCTGCACGGCCAGGGAAGTGGCCATGTTGTGCGCCATGCTCGGTTGCAGGCCGCCGGTCTTTTCATCCGCCAGGAAGTCCTTGGCCGACGCTTGAGCACAGGCATCGAAACCCAGGCCGCTCATGTCGTTAAGCATGTCGGTACGCACCGGGATCGAGCCTTTGTTGATGCTGAAGATCTTCTGGAAGTCTTTACCCAGAGCGACCTTGGCCAGGTCTTGCTGGGCGGCGATGTCACCTTTGCGATCAGCCTTGAGCTTGAACACCGCCAGGGAATCGATGTTGTAGGTGAAGGCTTTTTCGGTGCCCGGGAACGGCACGCATTGGTAGTCTTTACCGGCTACTTTTTTCGCGGCGGTCCATTCACTCTTGGCCCAGTCACCCATCATCTGCATGCCGGCCTTGCCATTGATGACGTCGGCGGCAGCGATGTTCCAGTCACGACCGGCGCGGTTCGGGTCCATGTAGCCCGTGAGTTTTTTCAGCTCGGTGAACGACTTGGTCATTTCAGGCCCGGAGAGGGTTTTCTGATCCAGGTCTACCAGGGCCTTCTTGTAACCGTCGGCCCCCATGACCGAGAGCACCACGTCTTCAAACACGGTGCTGTCCTGCCAAGGCTGGCCACCGTGGGCGAGCGCGATGAAACCGGCGGCCTTGAGCTTGTCGCCAGCGGCATAGAATTCTTCGAGGGTGGTCGGGGCTTTATCGATCCCGGCTTTCTTGAAGACTTCCGGGTTGATCCACAGCCAGTTGACGCGGTGAATGTTCACCGGCACAGCGACGTAGTCACCTTCGTACTTGACGGTGTCGGAGACTTTTTTCGACAGCAGGCCATCCCAGTTTTCCGACTTCGCGACGTCTTTCAGCGTGTCGGTGCTGAGCAGGCCAGTGCTGCCCCACTCCTGGATGTCCGGGCCTTTGATCTGGGCAACGCCCGGTGGATTTCCGGCGACTGCGCGACTTTTGAGAACGGTCATGGCCGTGGAACCGCCACCCCCGGCGACTGCCCCGTCCTTCCAGGTGAAGCCGTCTTTTTCGACTTGGGCCTTGAGGACATCGACCGCTGCTTTTTCACCACCCGACGTCCACCAGTGAACGACTTCCACCGAACCTTTGGAATCGGCAGCAAGCGCACTCAGAGGGAATGCAGACAGAGGAAGCAGAGAGGCGAGAGAAATGACCGTAGCGAGGCGAGAAATCGCATTCATCGTGTAGTACCTTTCTTGTTGTTATGCATGCAAGTCTGGTGCTTGCGCTGCATAGGATTCTAAACAGGAGTTTTCCCTTCGCAGGTAACGAAGGGACGCGTGAATGTCACCGCATGGTTACACAGGAGCACTCTGGGATAACTGCGCCAGCGCCGTGGCCATGCTCGGTGCCAGCGGCAGGCGCGGGACCAATACGGCTTGCCAGGCGTGATACAGGTCGGGTTTTCCGGCCCAGATATCGGCACTCGGGCGGTTTTGCGGGTCAAGTTCATGGTGCCAACTGCCCTCGCAACGGTCGATAAAATGACTGTCACAGAATTCCCAAAAAAGGCGATACCAGCTTTCGTACTGCGCATCGCCGGTGCGTTTAAGCAGCGCGCTGGCAGCGGCACTGGCTTCGCAATGAGTCCAGTGCAAGCGATGCCGCACCACCGCGCGATTGTCCCAATCAAGGGTATAGACAATCCCCGACGCACCGTCGACGTCCCAGCCGTGCCGACAGTTGTGTTCAAAGAGTTTTTGCGCATCGGTGGCGAGCCAGCCTGGCGTGAGCATTCCGGCCTGAACCCGCGCTGCTTCGAGGTGAAGCAACAGGCGCGCCCATTCAAAACCATGACCCGGCGTAGTGCCGTAGGGGCGGAAACCGTCCGCCGGGTTGTCGTGGTTGTATTCGCGTAACGGCTGCCAGTCGCGATCGAAATGCTCGACCACCTGATAGTCATTGGCCGCGGCGTGACCATGGATAACACGCTCGACGATGCGCTGTGCACGGCACAACCAACGGGTGTCTTCGGTGACATCGGCCAATGCGAGGAAGGCTTCGGTGGCGTGCATGTTGCTGTTGGCGCCGCGATAGCTTTCCTCGTCACTGAAGTCGCGGTTGAAGGACTCGCGCATCGCGCCCTCCTCCTCGCTCCAGAAATGCGTGTCGATGATGTTGATCGCATCATCGAGCAAGGCTTGTGCGCCGGGGCGCTGGGCGACGACCGCGGAACTGGCGGCCAGCGCGACAAAGGCGTGCAGGTAAGCGGCTTTGCCGGTGTCGTCGTCGCGATGATGTGCGGTGGCGAACCAGCCACCGTGCTCGGCATCACGCAACGGACCGCTGAGGGCTCTGACGCCGTGATCCACTAACTCGGCAAACCCCGGCAGACCCTGGATGTGAGCCATGGCGAAGCTGTGGGTCATGCGCGCGGTGTTCATGGTTTCGGCGTGGGCATTGGCCGGGAGACGGCCCTGTTCATCAAGATTGCCGAAACCGTCGGCAAGTGCTGAGGCCTTGGCAAACGCCAACAGGCGCAGGCCTTCAGCGGCGAGCCATTGCTGATGGGCAGGTGCGTTCAGCCAACTGCTGAAAGCGGGTCGGAAGGTGTCCATGGGGTGCCTTTTTTGTTGTTATGACTGTAGGCAGTCTAAACAACCGGCGGTGGCGGGCTTGTAACGAAGGGGGCGAGTTATGTCACTGGCTTGTGACAAAGCAAAAGCCAGATCAAAAGATCGCAGGCTGCGCCAGCTCCTACAAGGATTACACACGCCGATCAATGGAATGTGTACGCGGCGAATGTAGGAGCTGCCGAAGGCTGCGATCTTTTGATCTTCTCAATCGACAGACCGAGGCAATTGAAGCGTCACCCGCAACCCGCCTTCACGCAGGTTTTGCAGGCTGACTTCCCCGCCATGGCTATGCGCGATATTGCGCGCGATCCCCAACCCCAATCCATACCCCTGCTGCTGCCCGGCCAACCTGAAATGCGGCTCGAACACCTGCTCCAGCCGCTGCTCCGGAACCCCCGGCCCTTCATCGTCGACATGCAGGATGAACGCGCTGTCATCGTCATCAATGTGCAGGTGCGCGTTCTGCCCATATTTCAAGGCGTTGTCGATCAGGTTGCCGATGCAGCGCTTGAGCGCCAGCGGCTTGCCCGGATACGCCGCCACCGCCCGCCCTTGCTGGGTCACGCGACCATTGCCGTTGGGCGCCAGGTACGGTTCCACCAGACAATCGAGCACATGGTTGAGGTCCACCGGTTCGATATTTTCGTGGATGTCGGTGTCCTTCACGCATTGCAGCGCGCCTTTGACCAGCAGCTCCAGCTCATCCAGATCGCGACCGAATTTGGCTTGAAGCTTTTCGTCTTCGAGCAGTTCGACCCGCAGCCGTAACCGGGTAATCGGTGTGCGCAGGTCATGGGAAATCGCGCTGAACAACTGGCTGCGTTCAGTGAGGTAGCGGCTGATGCGTTCGCGCATTGCATTGAAGGCGCGCCCCACTTCGACCACTTCACTGCCACCGCCCTCCGCCACGGGCTCGACTTCCGCACCAAGGGACATGTCTCGCGCCGCCCGCGCCAAGCGCTTGAGCGGCCGGCTCTGCCAGTGCACCAGCAGGCCGATGAACAGCAGCAAAAAGCCGCTGGTGAGCACGATGAACCAGACTTGTTGCGCCGGCAAACCCTGCTCTTCAAGACTGGTGTAGGGCTCGGGCAACAGCGAGGCGATGTACAGCCACTCGCCCGGTGCCATCTGGATTTGCGTGACCAGCACCGGCGGATTCACTGGCTCCAGGGTCAATGCGTAGTGCGCCCAGGAGCGAGGTAACTCGTCGAGCTTCAGGCCGCCGTTGAAGATCCGCAGGTCCCCGGGGCTGACGAAGGTCACCGAAATATCCGTGTCCTGCCCCAGCGACTGGCGCAGCACTTCGTCCACCGCTTTAAGCACCGCTTCCTTGCGCGGGGTGATTGGCAGTACTTCCATGCCCAAGGGTTTGTCGTTGAGGGTCACCACGAAACGGGTGCCGCCCATGCTGCGCAATTGGTCGAGCACCAGCGGCCGGAACGCCACCGGCAGCGAGCGAAAATAACTGACGCTGGCCGTCATCGAATGAGCGAGGCTGCGGGCGCTGGTGACCAGGCCTTCAAGTTGCGTGGCGCGCAGTTGCGACACCCAGATCACGCTTGATAACGTCTGGGCGAACAGCACCGCCAGCAGCGTCAGCAACAGCATCCGCCCAAGCAGCGAACGCGGCACCGGCACCCGTGCGGCGAGTTTGCGCAGAAACTCAGTGTCCATTGCTGGCAACCACATTGGCGGCCAGTTGGTAGCCGCTGCCACGCACGGTACGGATCAGCCGTGGCGGCTTTTCAGTGTCGCGCAAACGCTGACGCAAACGGCTGACCGCCATGTCGACGATGCGATCCAGCGGCATCAAGTCGCGACCTCGGGTGGCATTGCCGATGGTGTCACGGTCGAGGATTTGCTGGGGGTGGTCGAGGAACAGTTTGAGTAATGCGAAATCGGCGCCCGAGAGAATCACTTCTTCGCCGTCGAGGTGGAACAGCCGATGGCTGACCATGTCCAGCCGCCAGTCATCGAAGGCCAGCACTTCACTGCCGGAGCGTTCCTGACCGAACTGCGCGCGGCGCAACAAGGCTTTGATGCGCGCCTGCAATTCACGTGGGCTGAAGGGTTTGCCGAGGTAGTCGTCGGCGCCCAGTTCGAGGCCGATAACGCGGTCGGCCTCGTCGGAGCTGGCGGTGAGCATGATGATCGGCACCTGAGCCTGACGCGGGTGCTGGCGGATCCAGCGACACAGGCTGAAACCGTCTTCGTCCGGCAGCATCACGTCGAGGATCACCAGATCGCTCGGCGCGTCGTTCATCGCCTGGCGAAAGCCCGCACCGTCGGGCGTGGTACGGACCTGGAAACCGGCGCGAGTCAGGTAGGTGTCCAGCAACTCGCGTATCTCTTGATCGTCATCGACCAACAAAATCGACTTGTTGACTGAGCTCACGGGGCGGCGTCCTTGTTGTTTGAATGGGTCGGATTATGCCTGATGGACGTTGGATATTTGTTGTCTGTTCTGGCCTCATCGCGGGCAAGCCCGCTCCCACAAGGTTATGCGCACATTTTCAAAATGCAGGTAATCCTGTGGGAGCGTGGCTTGCCCGCGATGAAGTCGACTCGGTCTCAAGCCTGATCCAGTGCCACACCCGCCCCCACCAGGCCGGAATACGGCGCCGTCACCAGCCACACCGGGATGCCTTTGAAGTAATCGCTCATGCAGCCCTTGTCGGCAAAACACCGGGCAAAACCGCTTTCGATAAAGAAATCGGCAAACCGCGGAATCACCCCGCCGACGATGTACACGCCACCGCGCCCGCCGGTGGTCAGCACGTTATTGCCGGCCACGCGACCGAGCCAGCAGCAGAATTGCTCCAGCACTTCCAGGGCAATCGGATCGCCTGCCAACCCCGCCGCGGTGATCGATTCCGGAGTATCGAGAACCGGCTCATGCCCATCCACCGCACAAATCGCCCGATAGACCCGCGGCAAGCCGCTACCGCTCAATGCTGTTTCAGCACTGACATGGCCGATCTCGTTGAAGATGTGTTGCCACAGTTGAGTTTCCCTCAGACTGCTCAGCGGTAAATCGACGTGACCGCCCTCGCCCGGCATTGCGGCGAAACGGCCTTCGCCCAAGTCGAGCAACGTGCCAACGCCCAAGCCCGTGCCCGGACCGATCACCACCGCAGGCCGCAACGATTCCGGCGTGCCTTCGCAGACCACCCGAAACTCGCCCGGCTGCAAACGGGTCATGCCCAACGCCATCGCCGAGAAGTCGTTAACCAGCAGCAGTTGATCCACCTGCAGGGTCTGGCAGAACGCCTTGCGACTCAGCCGCCAGTGATTGTTGGTGAACTTGAATTCATCACCACTCACCGGGCCGGCCACCGACAGGCACACCGAGCCGATAGAACCCGGCGCCAGACCGAGCCCGCTCAGGTAGAGCGCAATGGCCTCCTCGGGGCTGGCGTGGTCGGCCGTCGCCAGCACCTGGACTGATTCCAGCTGATGGTTTTTCCACAACGCGAAACGTGCGTTGGTCCCACCGATGTCACCGACCAAAGCCAGTTTCAATTAAGCGTCTCCAGGGCAGAAGTAAAGGCGCTGGCGCCTTGCTCTGCGGAGCTGAAGGCCATGCGCATGAAACCAAACAGTTCGCGACCGCTGCCAATGTTATTGCCCAACAGGCCCTTGGCCGGCGTGCGCGCGGCGAATTCTTCGGCGTCCACCTTAAGTTCCAGGGTGCCTTTGACGCCATCGACGCGGATGATATCGCCCTCTTGCACCCGTGCCAAAGCGCCGCCTACATACGCTTCGGGACTGACGTGAATCGCCGCCGGAATTTTCCCCGACGCACCGGACATGCGGCCGTCCGTCACCAGCGCGACTTTGAAGCCGCGATCCTGCAGCACGCCGAGGAACGGCGTCATTTTGTGCAGTTCCGGCATGCCATTGGAGCGCGGGCCCTGGAAGCGCATGACCGCGACAAAATCTTTCTCCAGCAAACCGGCCTTGAACGCATCGGCCAGGTCCTGCTGATCCTGGAACACCATGGCCGGCGCTTCGACGATCTGGTTTTCCAACGCGACGGCCGACACTTTCATCACACCACGACCGAGGTTGCCTTCCATCACTCGCAAGCCGCCCTCTGGCGAGAACGCGCGAGCGACCGGACGCAGAATGGTTTCGTCGAGGCTTTCCGTCGGGCCTTCGCGCCAGACCAGTTCACCGTTATCGAGGAACGGCTCCATGGTGTAGCGGCTCAGGCCATGGCCCAGAACCGTGTTGACGTTTTCATGCAGCAGACCGGCTTCCAGCAGTTCGCGGATCAGGAACGACATGCCGCCCGCGGCCTGGAAGTGGTTGATGTCGGCTTTGCCGTTCGGGTAGACGTGGCTCAGGGTCGGCACCACCTCGGAGAGGTCGGCCATGTCCTGCCAGGTCAGTTGTATGCCCGCGGCCATGGCGATGGCCGGCATGTGCAGGGTGTGGTTGGTCGAGCCGCCGGTGGCATGCAGCGCCACGATGGAGTTGACCAGCGAACGCTCGTCGACGATTTCGCCGATCGGCATGAAATCGCCGCTCTGCTTGGTCAGGCGCGTAACTTGATGCGCCGCTTCGCGGGTCAGCGCATCGCGCAACGGCGTGTTCGGGTTGACGAAAGAGGCGCCCGGCAAGTGCAAGCCCATGACTTCCATCAGCAACTGGTTGGTGTTGGCGGTGCCATAAAAGGTGCACGTGCCAGGGCTGTGGTAGGAGTTCATTTCCGATTCCAGCAACTCTTCGCGGCTGGCTTTGCCTTCGGCGTAGCGCTGACGGACGTCGGCTTTCTGCTTGTTGGAAATGCCCGACACCATCGGCCCACCCGGCACGAAGATCGTCGGCAAATGACCGAAACGCAACGCACCCATCATCAGGCCCGGCACGATCTTGTCGCAGATGCCAAGCATCAGCGCGCCATCGAACATGTTGTGGGACAGCGCCACAGCGGTGGACAACGCAATCACTTCGCGGCTCGGCAGGCTTAATTCCATGCCCGGTTCGCCTTGGGTCACGCCGTCGCACATGGCCGGGGTACCGCCCGCGAACTGACCGACGGAGCCTATTTCACGCAGGGCTTTTTTGATCTGTTCAGGAAAGACTTCGTAGGGCTGATGCGCGGAGAGCATGTCGTTATAGGACGACACAATCGCAATGTTCGCGGAGTTCATCATCCGCAAGCTGTTCTTGTCGTCGGTGCCGCAACCGGCCACACCGTGGGCGAAGTTGGCGCATTGCAGCTGGCCACGCATCGGACCGTCGCTGGCTGCTCCGCGAATCAGTGCAAGGTAAGCCTCACGCGTGGCGCGGCTGCGGGCGATAAGCCGTTCGGTGACCTCAAGGACGCGGGGATGCATGTGTAGAACTCCAGGCTAACGGATATTGCGACCTGATTGTCTATGCTGAACAAAAGCCGTTGTCGATGGGATGACAGACGGTTTTCTTGTTCGGTCGGACCAGTTGATTCAGGTCACTCGTTGTAGATTGAACAAAATATTGCCATTAAAAAGGCTTGTTTTCTATTTTTATGCGAATAATCTTGTAATTCCAACAACAAAACGACGGCGGCCCTGTTAAATGACTCTTCGAATCGCAATCAATGGTTTTGGCCGTATTGGCCGCAACGTCCTTCGTGCACTGTATACCCAAGGCTATCGTCAGGACCTGCAGATCGTAGCCATTAACGATCTGGGCGACAGCGCGATCAACGCTCATCTGCTCAAGTACGACACCGTTCACGGCACGTTCGATGCCGATGTCCAGCACGATCTGGAAAGCCTGACCGTCAACGGTGATCGCATTGCCGTCAGCGCCATCCGCAATCCGGCCGACTTGCCTTGGGCGGCGGAGCAAATCGACGTGGTATTCGAATGCACCGGCCTATTCACCGACCGGGCCAAAGCCGCCGCGCATATTACGGCCGGCGCACGCAAAGTGATCATCTCGGCTCCGGCGAAAGGCGCCGATGCCACCGTGGTTTATGGGGTTAACCACGACATTCTGCGCCAGTCGCACCAGATTATTTCCAACGCGTCGTGCACCACCAACTGCCTGGCCCCGGTCGCCCAAGTGCTGCACCGTGAGCTGGGAATCGAAAACGGTCTGATGACCACCATTCACGCCTACACCAACGATCAGCACCTGACCGATGTCTATCATGTCGACCCGTATCGTGCACGTTCGGCCACCCAGAACATGATCCCGAGCAAGACCGGCGCCGCTGAAGCGGTCGGCCTGGTGCTGCCGGAACTGGCGGGCAAACTGACTGGTATGTCGGTGCGTGTCCCGGTGATCAATGTGTCGCTGGTGGACCTGACCGTGCAACTCAAGCGCGAAGCATCGGCCGATGAAGTGAACGCGCTGCTAAAAGAAGCCAGCCAGCACTCGAAAATTCTTGGCTACAACACCCTGCCGCTGGTTTCCAGCGACTTCAACCATAACCCGCTGTCGTCGATCTTCGACGCCAACCACACCAAATCCAGCGGCAAGCTGCTCAAGGTATTGGCCTGGTACGACAACGAATGGGGCTTCTCCAACCGCATGCTCGATAACTGCCTGGCGCTGTGCAACGCGGAATAAGCAACGCCTCACAGACCTGTAGGAGCTGCCGAAGGCTGCGATCTTTTGATCTTGATCTTCTCCGGATCGCTGAAAATCAAGATCAAAAGATCGCAGCCTTCGGCAGCTCCTACAGGTATTTGCAACGCCAAATGATGTGTCGCTGGCACATGCACGTCTGGAGCATCATTCGATGATCGGTATCAGCTTTACGCAAAAGACCCTGGCAGCGCGCAAGCGTATCGCCCTGGTCGCCCATGACCACTGCAAGGTGTTTTTGCTGGACTGGGCCGAGCGGCAGAAAGACAAGCTCGCGCAACATGAACTGGTCGCCACCGGCACCACAGGGCTGTTGTTGCAACAACGCCTCGACCTGCCTGTGGAGAGCATGATCAGTGGCCCCTTGGGCGGCGACCAACAGCTCGGCGCGCGAATCGCCGAGCAACGGGTCGACATGCTGGTGTTCTTCTGGGACCCGTTCGAACCGCAGCCGCACGACCCGGACATCAAGGCGTTACTGAGAGTCGCAGCAGTGTGGAACATTCCCGTGGCGTGCAACGAATGCAGCGCCGACTACCTGCTCAGCAGTCCGTTGATGGATCAGGCTCACCAACACCGCATCCCGGATTACGCGACGTATTTGTCGGGACGGGGTTAGTACAAGCCTGCGATCTACGGCCAGTTTTTTATCTCGGGGAGCAACTCGCCGCGCAAGCGCTCAAAATGAGCCTGCGCCTGCTCTTCAGGTTGCGGACTCCAGTTTTTGATACCGGGCGTGTGCATCTCCCGCAGGCGCTCGACAACCAAAAAATGCAGCTGCTCCGGCGTCTGCCATCCCCACCGCTGTGCCAGGTCGAGTTGTTCTATCAGCCAGGCTCTCGGCGACAGGTCTTCCGGCAATCGGGCAAGGTCCTCACTGTGCTCGGCCAACAGGTACTGACCAACATTAGCCAACAGGATCGCCCGTTCCTGGCTGACCGGCGCCGGGATATCCAGCCATAGCGGATTGTCGGGAACCGGGTATTCGCCAGGTGCCGAATTCTCGGCTGTCGTCCAGTGCTCGCCCTGCCAGTAGCAGACACTGACGACCGGGCCGAGGTAGTGGGGATATTCCGACTCGGGAAGATGAGCCAGAGCCCGCGCCAACACCCGATTGTCGTGGAAACGGTAGAGCGCCTGTTGCGGCCGTTTCCCGATAAACAGGCGTTCGCGCCAATGTTTCACCAGTATTCCGATTGAGTGATTTTCGATGCTCGCCAGCCACCCCCAATCCTGAGGCTGCCCTTCGAACAACTCATTGAGCGATGACGGGTTCAGACTGTCGATTAAAAAAATAAACGGGCCGCCCACGGCCAGCGCGGCGACGGCGGTCTCCCTGTAGACGCTGCGGTAGTGTTCAGGTGTCAGCTGGTGCAACAAGGACTGATGAATCCGGGGCGCCGCCTTCGAGTCAAGAATCAAACACAGACTACGGCCAAGTTGTGATTGCTGCACCATCCACTGAACAGGCAGGTTACTCATGCGCAAACTCCTTCGATAGAACAAACACCCTCTCGACAAGCCTCGCAGATCGGGCAGAAGTCTGCGGATTGCTCGTCAGCCAGAGTCATCAGCGCCCGTTGCACAAGGGCGATGACCGGCGCTCGTTCGATGGGGGTCGTCAATGCCTGTGTTGCACCCGGTATCAGCGGCGCAGCCAGCGTACCCTGCGCAGGCTTGCCCCCCACCTCAATTGCACAACTGCTGTAAATGCCACTCGAACTGATCACAAAATGCTGATCGCCAGCACACAAGGTCATGTTATCGCCGGCGTCGAGCACCAGTTTCACACCCCCCTTGAAATGAATTTCCTGACCCGCCTCTGCGACCAGCACCTCACCCACATAGGTATGGCTGTTTTGCGCGACGTGCAGATGATCATTGGCCATCAGGTGGGTTTTGCGGTCGCCTGTGGTCGTGCGATGTTCTTCGGTCTCGAACACACTGGTGCTAGTGCCCTTGATGGTTTCCCGACGCTCGCGGCCGATTTCCAGCCGACTGTCGTTTTCAATTTTTTGCTCAAGGTCCCGCTGCGCTCGAAGGTAGATCAGCTCTTGCCCGGCGCGGTCTTCGATGTGCAACTCATTGAACCCTCCGCTCTTGGGTGAACTGCGACTTCGAAAGACGCTTCGGGTTTTGTTCGCCGGCAACTCATAGGGCACCGGGTTGGTCAGGTGATGCAAACAACCGGAAATCACAGGGTGATCAGGGTCGCCATCGATAAAGGTGACACTGACTTCCATGCCGACACGGGGAATGTTGACCGCGCCGTAGCCATCGCCAGCCCAATGGGTCAAGACTCTCAACCAGCAACTGCTGTTATCGGTTTGCGGGTCGGTACGGTCCCAGTAAAAACTGACTTTGACCCGGCCGTATTCATCACAGTGGATCTCCTCTCCCGCAGGCCCGGTGACTTTGGCGTTCTGACTGCCGGATATGGTGGGTTTGATGTGTTTAATCGGCGGTCGATACACGGCATCCCATGGCGTTGCGGTGAAGGTATTGCGATAGCCTTGAAAATCCGCGGCATGCAGCTCACAGGCCATTGTCTCTTCCAGCACTTGGGATTGCTGTCCTTCATGCACCATGCCAGTCAGTAGCCAAAGGTCATTCCATTCGGTTCTGTGATGCCCCTGCAATTCGAGAAAATGTCCGCTGTGCAGGTTACCGAGGTCGCTGGCGCCTTCGGCCAACCGGTAATCGCTGCGATGCCGCTCCAACTGGCGGGCAGCCAGACGCTTGCCCTCGTCACCGTATTTGAAACGCCCCGGCGCCTGATAATCCTCTAGCGCAGGAGCGACCGGGCTTCTGGTCTTTACTTCAAGGCACAGGTTCGGCTTTTCGAAATCATAGTCGCGCAGCGCTACTTGACTGGGGCGAGTGGCCACATCCACGCCGAAGCGGTTAACGACCGGGTGATCAGCAACCAGACCATTATCTTGGCGAAAGGTTGATGGCGCTAACCGGCGGAAACACGTCTGATCATCGCCAAACACCAATAAATGCCCGTGTGGGCTGTGCTGAAAATGGTAGTGAATGCCCGACTCTTCACAGAGCCGCTGAATAAATTCAAGATCGGATTCCTTGAACTGCACACAGTATTCGCGCGGTAAATAAACGCTTGGGCCCAATTGAAAAGCAAACGCATCGCCAAGGATGCCGTGCTTTTTCAACACCTGCGTGATGATCTGCTGGACACTGCACTGCTGGAAAATTCGCTGGTCGCGACTCAGCGCCAGATAGGCCAACCGAGGGACCAGGGTCAGCTCATAGCGCGTCAGACGCTCACCCGATTCACGTTGCGCAAAGTTATAAATCAGCCCATGCATGCCCTCGCCGGGCGGCCCGAAGCCAAGAAATGCCGGTTTGTGCAGCAACGACTCGAGGTCGAGATCAGAGCGCTCGCTGACCAGGTGCAGAGTGACTTCATAAGGTTCGCTGATCGACTCGCTAGCCTTGAAGGCCAGCACTTGAAAGTCGTATTGCTGCCCGGTGATGTCGAGATAGAAGTGAGGCCGAGAGTGTGGATCAAGCATTGTTTAGTCCTTTAATAACCTGGTCGGGGTACTCAGATAAGCGAATTAATATCGAACGGCTTGTGGGCCAGCCGAAATCCATCATCCAACTGCCTTGGAATCTTCGCGTACTGCACTGAATGCTGATTTTCACTGTGTTTTGCCCAACGCTCCACGCTACCGGTGAACTCCGGCGACTGCGCCGCGCTGCCGTAGACATCCGCCAGCGTTAATCGGCGAGTGCGCAAGGCTTTCAAGCGCTGGCGGGTTGTCGTCAGCCGATCCTGTTCTCTGAACAAGGCAGTTACAGCGGCGTTTTCATCTGCCGTCGCGCCACGCGGGCCCTCGTTTTGACGCATCTGGCGGGCATGCTCGTAAAGTTTTTCCTTGAGCACAGCCAGGGCATTGTCGATCATCATGTACTCACGTTCGGTGACCACCGTTGCACCGGTTTCCTGGGTTTGCTGCCAGCGGCGCAAGGTCGCCCAGGCGAAAGGAATGTAACTGGCCACCATCATGTGGTCTTTGTAGTTGATCAGTTGGGCGAGCAGGCCGTCGCGCATCGGCATATCGTTACGCCGGGTCTTCTCCAGCATCGCGGTACACGCGGCATCTTCGATGGATTCGCAGGCTGGATCCCACAACACTGCAGACCACTCCTTCGCATCGAAATGCACGGGCATGAAGTGCTGTTGTTGCCCGTGATGCTGATAGGGATCACCGCCGAGGCGCACCAGACCCGCGCCGAACACCAACAAGCCGTACCCGCTGGCGGCCGTCATCGCCAGGCCCGGTACCCAGACTTTCCAGTTCGCGTTCATCCAGGGGGCCGGCACGCCGGGCACCGGGTCGTTGTTGTTGACCATGCGGTGATGAACGAGGCCGGTGGCACCTTCAACGAAAGTCGAGTCTCCAGCGCGTGGGGCGCCGTAGGTGTAGAGGAGGATGTTGTATTTTTGCTTCTTGTTACGACGCAGCGCTTCGGCCAGCAGTAATGCGATGGCTCCCCCAGGCTATGCCCGCAAATAATTACCTTTTGGTTTGAACAGAATCGACTCATATAGCTTTCCACAAACTCATTGATCGCCTGAAACGCGGTGTAAAAACCCTTATGAACCTGCCCCACGCCTTCCTCGAACGGAACCTGCAGCGCATCCACATCCCGTAACGCATCCTTCAGGCTCGCCGTGCCCCGCACCGCAATCAGAATGACTTCGTCGTGATGACAGATAAACGCCTGGGTATCGCCGCCATCTTCCTGATCATCGAAAAAATGCTGGTTGGCCGGGTGTTCCTGGTCCTGGCCTTTGTCCGGGTGGTTCTGCTCATACAGCGTCGGGTCGAACGGCAGGATCTCCAGCCGTTTTGAATAGGGCACGTCTTCGTACAACGGGAAGAACCGATGGGGTTGCTTGCTATCGACTTGCCAGTTTTCCCGGTAACTGGCCAATGCTTCGCCGAATAGATTGCCAATGCTCGGTTCCTCCGGAAAGCGCACTTTATCCAGCGGGTTTTCGCGCGGGTCTTGGGCGAAATCGGTGTAACTCAAGGTCGCCATCAACGCTAGCTGATAAAGGTTCAGGGCACAGAACTGGTCATCGGTGGACAGCATGGGCCGCAAGGCGCGCATCGGCCGCACTTCCAGCACATTGTGTTTGTTGGGGCTCAGCGCAATGCCAAATGAATGCTCGGGGCCGAAGCCCAGTTCGCTCATGCCCCGAAGCAGTGCGCTTTGTGGTTCGTAGAAGCGTTTGACCACCGGTGGCAAATGCGCGCCTTCACGGACCAGGTCCCGCACTTCGACCTGGACGAAGATGTCAGCCTCCTTGATGGCCGGGTTGTGTTCGCGACGAAATCCGTTGTCGTGGAAGAAGCGGGTTTGTTCGGCGCGGAACTGGAGTTGGGTGATGGGAAGGGGGTAAGACTTCCGTATCATCAAGTCACGGTAAGTTGCCTCCACGCCTTGATACGGAGCGTCCAACTTGAGTACGACAGGCCCACGGTAATGGTTCTCTACTTTGGCAACCCCCTCACCATTCAACCGTCCGGTATATTCCTGGCCGACACTGTCCACAACGGTGTAAGGCAAGCCGCCGTAGGGTTTCCCATCACCCTGCTCATCAACTAATCGAAAACTCGTCCAATGCCCCCGTAGCGGGCAGGCCAATATTCTTCCGCTAAAACAGGGCGTTTCTCGCTCCTGAAGTGTCATGACTGATCTCCTTATTCAGTACAGTTGGGGTAGATGGTGCAAGTCCTGCCGTCAGGCATTCTGAAATCCTTGAATTGAGGCGGCTCCAGACAGAGTTCTTCTATATCTCGTCCCCATCGGCCCCCGCAGGGTTTCCAGCCACTCGGAGTTTTAAACCAATACAAATCGAAATAAGGCGTCTCCTGCTCCGCCATCCTGAACACCATCCTCACCGTCCTCCCCGGTAACTGATCGAGTTGCAACACGCCGCCCGCCATGCGTTTCACTATCTGTCCGTCCACATCGACGGCCCGGCAGTGCAGGATTTTTATGATCGACCGTTCTGGGCCTGCGGTGCGAAACAACCATTGGCATTGCCCTTGAAACTCCTGAATGCCAGAGGCTGGAAAACCTGGACGGTCATCTGCAAGTTCGTCGTAAAAGGAAAGGCTGGCAAAGTCGCCATCAGTATCAGAGCGGTCTGGCCCCCATCTCGCTCGCAGATTCAGCTTTAAACTACTCAACACCAACGGACAGCCACCCGCACGCTTGGTCAGCGGCACCTGAAACTCCGCCGTGCGCGCAACGCTCTGATATTCACTGGTGAAGAACTTACGATTCGGTGCCACTTTTCCGCTTTCACGGGGCGGCGCCACACAGGTTTCGCCGGTGGCCGGCACATAAAAGGCATCAGCCTTGACCCTGAAATCGGCCGGCACTTCGGTCTGCAAGGTAAAGCTCTGCGCTGGCGCAACCACACAACCGCCAGCGGCAAGCGCCAGAGCAATGATTGCCAGTGCGCAAGCCAGTTGTCGGCGTATGAGACGCAACGACCGGCTGTTGTTGAAAACGGATGGTGTCCATCCATGGAGTGCCATCACCTGATGCTCCTGCCAATTAACTCCGTTGAGAAACGAAGTATTAACAGGGCTATGACCATCTTCCAGAGCTATCTGAAGGCCCCGAAAACGTTTCGGATCGGACTTACAATCGTCACTGAAACGTCTGACAGCTCCAGCCTTGCACTCGCTGAAAAGTGTGCAGAATGTTCATGTCTGACCATGACTGTCTCGAGGGGTGTAGGGACGCTGAACTGACCGCCATCGTCCCGGACCTGCCGGCTCGCTGCCGGGCTGAAGCGGCCAAGGCAGACCTGGCCGACCTGGAAACCGACGTGCCGGCCCCAGTGGCTGGCGCCGTGAAGAACCCGACCCAAGCCGAGGCGCTAGGCTGGCTGTTCGTCTCCGAAGGTTCGAAGCTTGGCGCAGCGTTTTTGATCAAGCGTGCCGTCGGCCTGGGCTTGAGCGAAACCTTTGGCGCCCGCCACCTCGGCGAACCGGCCGGTGGTCGCGCTGATGGCTGGAAAAGCTTCGTCAGAACTCTCGATGGGCTGGTGCTAAACGCACCGGAAGAAGCCGAGCTGGATAAAGGCGCCATCGATGCGTTCAACCGCTTTACTGTGCTGTTGGAACAGGCTTACGCCCCCACTCCAGAACTCGCCTGACTGAACGCAATTCCCTGTGGGAGCGAGCCTGCTCGCGATGGTGTGTCAGTTAACTTGGTGTCGACTGACACACCTTCGCGAGCAAGCTCGCTCCTACAAGGGGATTTGCCGATTGAGCCCTATGCCTCCAAAACCCACCCGCATCCTCTTTGGTCTGCTGGCCTACGTCAGCCTGGGCATTGGCCTGATCGCCATTGTCGTGCCGGGCCTGCCGACCACCGAGTTCATCCTGCTGGCCGCCTGGGCCGCGACCAAGAGTTCGCCGCGCTTGAGTGCCCGGCTGGAAAACCATCGGCTGTTCGGGCCGATCCTCTGCAATTGGCGCAACGGCAAAATCATCGCCCGCCGAGCCAAAGTCAGCGCCACGGTCAGCATGCTGCTGTGCGCCACCCTGATGCTGGTGATGTTCGATCACGGCTGGCCGATTTATCTGGCGGTGGCTGGCATGAGTCTGGGCAATCTGTGGATGTGGTCGCGACCGGAATCGTTGCCGAAATTTTCCTGAATTTCCTGTCCTTTTCAGGGCATTGTCCTGCGCAAACGTTCACCTGTTACCGTTCGTCGGACTCGCGTTCATGCAACCTCTGACCACGCCGATGTGCATTGAATGGCGCTGAATGGACTTGGCGAAATGGGTCGCCCCCGACTCACCGCCAACACTTCATTCATTTGCGAGTTCGCCCTATGTTCGACTCTCTGTCTATCCGCCTGAAAATCGTCCTGCTGTCCGGTCTGTGTTTGCTGGGTGTCATTGCGCTGATTGTTTGCATGAACGTCTACCAGACCAACCAGAATGATGATCTGGTCAGTGCCTCCAGCAGCAAGATGCTCACCGACAGTGTGCAGGACCTGCTCCAGGCCAAGGCTGCCGAGCAAGCGGTGCGGGTGCAGAAGACATTTGGCGAAACCCAGACGGTGGTGACCGCGCTGGCCGATCAAATCGGGGACATGCGCAATATGGCCGCCAAGCGCTCTCTTGAGCCCGGCGCCTTGCGTGAAGAGTTGAACCAGAGCCTGAAATCCGCGTTCGAGCGCAACAGCAAAGTGCTGGGGATCTGGCTGGCGTTCGAACCCAATGGCCTGGGCGGCAAGGACAGTGAATTCGTCAATGACGCGCCTCGCCAGTCCAACGAAGCCGGGCGTTTTGCCACGTACTGGAGCCGCGCCGGTGGGGAGGCGCTCAACACCATCATGGTCGAAGAGGACATGACCAAGACCACCCTGAACCTCAGCGGCACACCGTACAACGTCTGGTACACCTGCCCTCGGGACAGCAAGCGTACCTGCCTGCTCGACCCATACGCCGATACCGTCGGTGGCAAAGAAGTGTTGATGACCACCATTTCCGTACCGCTGCTGGTGGATGGCAAGTCCATCGGCGTGGTCGGTGTCGACATCGCCCTCGACGCCCTTCAGGCAGCGGCTGTCAACTCCCAGCGTGACCTGTTCAATAGCGCCGGGCACATGTTGATCGTCTCCGGTACTGGCGTAATGGCTGCCTACAGCGTCGACGCTGCCAAAGTGGGCAAAAGCATCGGCGACACCCTTGGCTCGGAAGGCAAAGACATCCTGCAGTTGCTCGGCAATGGCGCACCAAAAATTCTCCAACAAGGCGACCTGATCCGCGCGGTGTACCCGGTCAGCCCGATTCCCGACGCCAAGGCCTGGGGCGTGGTAATCGACCTGCCGAAACAAGTGTTGCTGGCCGATTCGGTGAAGCTGCAAGCGGTACTCGATGACGCTCAGCAAAGCGGCACGATCAAAGCGCTGGGTGTGGCGATCATTGCCGGTCTGATCGGCTTGCTGCTGATCTGGCTCACCGCTTCGGGCGTGACCCGGCCGATCAACAGCGTCGCCGAGATGCTCAAAGCGATTGCCAGCGGCGACGGTGACCTGACTCAGCGCCTGCACTACAGCAAGAAAGACGAACTGGGCGAACTGGTCAGTTGGTTCAACCGCTTCCTCGACAAGCTGCAACCGACCATCGCGCAGATCAAACAAAGCATCACCGACGCTCGCGGTACGGCTGACCAGTCTTCGGAAATCGCCCGCCAGACCAGCGAAGGCATGCAGGTGCAGTTCCGCGAAATCGACCAGGTCGCCACCGCGTCCAATGAAATGAGCGCCACCGCCCACGACGTCGCCAACAGCGCCTCGAACGCGGCCAATGCCGCCAAAGGGGCCGACCAGTCGGCCCGCGACGGCATGTCGATCATCGAGCGCAGTACCCGCGACATCAATCAACTGGCCGACGAAGTCAGCAAAGCAGTGACCGAAGTGGAAGCGTTGGCGGTCAACAGTGAGCAGATCGGTTCGGTACTGGAAGTGATCCGCAGCATCGCCGAGCAAACCAACTTGCTGGCGCTCAACGCCGCGATTGAAGCGGCCCGTGCCGGCGAGAGCGGTCGCGGGTTTGCGGTGGTCGCTGACGAAGTGCGCAACCTGGCCAAACGGACCCAGGACTCAGTGGAAGAAATCCGCATCGTGATCGAACGCATCCAGACCGGCACGCGCGGCGTGGTCGCGACCATGCATTCGAGCCAGACACAGGCTCACAGCAACGCCGGACAGATTCAACAAGCGGTCCAGGCCCTTGGCAAAATCAGTGACGCGGTCACCGTGATCAGTGACATGAACCTGCAAATCGCCAGCGCCGCCGAACAGCAAAGCGCCGTGGCCGAAGAGGTCAACCGCAATGTGTCGGCGATCCGTAGCGTCACCGAAACCCTGACCGGCCAGGCCACTGAATCGGCGCAGATCAGCAGCAAGCTGAATTCCCTGACGACTCACCAGATGAAGTTGATGGATCAGTTCCGGGTGTAAAGAACCCACCATGGCCCCCTTGTAGGAGCGAGCTTGCTCGCGATGGTGTGTCAGCTAACTTGGCGCCGACTGACACACCTTCGCGAGCAAGCTCGCTCCTACAGGGGGGATTTCATTCGGGCGACATGTTTTTGAACTATGATCGGGCTCTCATTCCGGAGGGCCTTCGATGACTGGTTTACTCACGTCCATTCAAGCCGCACTCGGCTTGCCCCAACCCCCGATTCCTTTCACGTCGAGTGGCGCCCTGCCTTCGGCGTTTGCCGTTACCGACCTGGCATGCGCCAGTATTGGCGCTGCCGGTCAGGCGGTCAGTGAATGGCTGCAGCAACACACCGGTCGCCTGCCCGCCCTTGAAGTCGACCGTCGACTCGCCTCGTTCTGGTTCGCAACGTCGATCCGTCCCGTCGGCTGGAGCATTCCACCGCTGTGGGATCCGGTCGCGGGTGATTACGCGACCAAGGATGGTTGGATCCGCCTGCACACCAACGCGCCACATCACCGTGCGGCGGCCGAAAGCGTACTCGGCGCCTGTGCCGACCGTGCAGCGATGGCCAACAAGGTCGCGCAATGGGCGAAAAGTGATCTGGAACAGGCGGTGGTGAATGCCGGTGGTTGCGCCGCCGAAATGCGCAGCTGGGCGCAATGGCAGGCGCACCCTCAGGGCCAGGCCGTGAACGCCGAACCGCTTATTCAGTTCAGCAATGGTAGCGGTCAAAACGTGAAAGCGTGGCAAGGGTCCGTGGCGCAACCGCTGGCCGGGATCAAGGTGCTGGACCTCACGCGCGTTCTCGCCGGGCCTATTGCCAGTCGTTTTCTCGCTGGCCTCGGCGCCGACGTGCTGCGTATCGACCCGCCGGCCTGGAACGAGCCGGGCGTGGTGCCGGAAGTCACTCTGGGCAAACGCTGTGCCCGGCTGGACCTGCACGACAAGAGCGATCGAGCCGTCTTCGAAAACCTGCTCAAGAACGCCGATATCCTGCTTCATGGTTACCGTGCCGATGCGTTGGAGCGCTTGGGTTACGGTGTTGCCGAGCGTCAGAAATGGGCACCGGGCCTGATTGATGTGTGCCTCAACGCCTATGGCTGGAGCGGTCCCTGGCAGAATCGTCGGGGGTTCGACAGCCTGGTGCAGATGAGCAGCGGGATTGCCGAGGCGGGCATGCAGTGGAAGAAAGCGGACAAGCCGACGCCGTTGCCGGTGCAGGCACTGGATCATGCAACCGGGTATTTGATGGCGGCTGCGGCGATCAAGTTATTGGGACGAGGTGGGTCGGCAAGGTTGTCGTTGGCGCGAACGGCGAAGTTGCTGATTGAACAGGGACCGGGGACCCATGAGCCGTTGCGGGCGGAGGATGAGAATGATCAGGGGATGTTGGTTGAACAGACGCCTTGGGGGGCGGCGCATCGACTGCAGGTGCCATTGAAAATCACCGGCACGCCGCTGCAGTGGGCGCTTCCGGCTTCGGAACTGGGTTCCCATCGCCCGCAGTGGTGGTGACTATCAGATAGCCTTCGCGAGCAAGCCCGCTCCCACATTTGACCTCATTCCATCAGGACAACTCGGTCAAATGTGGGAGCGGGCTTGCTCGCGAAGAGGCCATAATATTCAACATCCTGCTTGGATCAGTTCAGTCAGTCCGGCTCAGCGATGTCCAAAGCAGCTGCGCCGCATACCCTCGATAAGGTCTCCAGATTTCAGCCCGCTGCAACAACGCCCGCGCAGTGACCGGCCCACCCTCCAGCGCCGCCAACGCATTGATCAACCCCACATCCCCACTCGGAAACGCATCCATCTCCCGCAACTGCCGCAGTGCAATGTACTGCGCCGTCCAGTCACCAATCCCGTGCAACGCCAACAACCGCGCCACACCACCCGCCCGAGCCGGCTCAAGCAACACAGGATCATCCAGCAACGCCTGAGCCACGCCAGACAATGTCCGGCCACGGCTTTTCGGCATTCCCAACGTCGCCAGATCGGCTTGCGCCAAAACGCCAGCCTCAGGAAACACGTAAGCCACACCGGGCAACGAAGACGATAAATGCTGCCCATACTGCTCCACCAGTTTCCCCGCCAACTTAATCGCCGCGCCCACCGTAATCTGCTGCCCCAGCACCGCACGGATCGCCAACTCCAGCCCGTCCCAAGCCCCCGGCACTCGCAACCCCGGATGTTCGGCAATCAGCCGCGCCATCAACGAATCAACCGCTAACGGCCGATGAATCGCTGCCAGATCAGCATCCAGATCAAACATCCGCCGCAGTCGCGCAACAATCTGCGGTATCGCCGCGCTATCTGGAAAATCCAGCATGACTTCCAGCGCGTCCACCTGTGCAGGCTTGATCGAAAACGTGCCTTGAACACCGTTCAACCCGATGCTGCGCGAGTAAACGCCATCGACCACCGTTTCCATTCCAGCCACGGCCCGCGCCGACAAAAAACCCAGCATCGCCGGCCAGTCATAAGGCGCCTGGTGCTCCAGCAACAACCTCACAACGACAGCAAGCCGCTGTACAACCCATACGCTGCCAACCCGGCACCGGTCATCACACAGGTAAAAATCCCCTTCTCGAAATGAGTGAACAAGGGCTCGCCCTGCTCATGCTTGGCCTTGGCAAACAGAATCACCCCCGGCGCATACAGCAACGCCGACAGCAGCAAATACTTCACCCCACCGGCGTACAACAACCACACCGCGTAACACAGGGCGATGCCGCCGATCATCAAGTCTTTGGTCCGTTCGGCCGAAGCGTGTTCGTAGGTTTCGCCGCGTCCGCTCAACAGCACCGCATAGGCCGCCGACCACAAGTAAGGCACCAGGATCATCGATGAAGCGAGATAGATCAGGCTGGTATACGTACCGGCGGAAAACAGCGTGATCAGCAGGAAAATCTGGATCATCACATTGGTCAGCCACAGCGCGTTCACCGGCACATGGTTGGCGTTTTCCTTCTTCAGGAAGGCCGGCATGGTCTTGTCCTTGGCGGTGGCGAAGAGGATTTCGGCGCAGAGCAGTGCCCACGACAACAAGGCACCGAGCAGCGAAATCGCCAGGCCGACACTGATCAGCAGCGCGCCCCAAGGGCCGACGATATGTTCCAGCACCGCCGCCAGAGAAGGGTTTTGCAGTTTCGCCAACTCGGGTTGGCTCATGATCCCGAGGGACAACACGTTCACCAGCACCAGCAACGCCAGCACGCCGAGAAAACCGATGACCGTCGCCCGTCCGACATCGGAACGCTTCTGCGCCCGTGCCGAATACACACTGGCGCCTTCGATGCCGATGAACACGAACACCGTCACCAACATCATGTTGCGCACTTGATCCATCACCCCGCCGAAATTCGGGTTGCTACGGCCCCAGATGTCCCGGGTGAAGATATCGGCCTTGAACGCTACGGCCGCGATGACGATGAACATGATCAGCGGGATGATCTTGGCCACGGTCGTCAGTTGATTGATGAACGCCGCCTCCTTGATCCCGCGCATCACCAGAAAATGCACGGCCCACAGCAACACCGACGCGCAGCCAATGGCGATCGGCGTGTTGCCGTGACCAAAAACCGGAAAGAAGTAGCCGAGGGTACTGAACAGCAGGACAAAATACCCGACGTTGCCCAGCCAGGCGCTGATCCAGTAACCCCAGGCGGATGAAAATCCCATGTAGTCGCCAAACCCGGCCTTGGCGTAGGCATACACCCCAGAGTCCAGTTCGGGTTTGCGATTGGCCAACGTCTGAAAGACAAAGGCCAGGGTCAGCATCCCCACCGCCGTGATAGCCCACCCGATCAATACCGCCCCGACATCGGCTTGAGCGGCCATGTTCTGCGGCAGGGAGAAAATCCCGCCCCCAATCATCGATCCCACCACCAGGGCGATCAGCGCGCTCAGGCGAAGCTTCTGCGTCGGTTGCGACATTCCTGCGTCTCCACTTTTGTTCCCGATGCGGTCGGGGGTCGACCACGACCGTGAAACCGTCACAGTGTTGGTTTGAACTAAATAGATACAGCGTAATAACGTTTATTAGATAACGCCAAATCACATCGATTATTTATAACTGATCAATCTATAAACACCATGGCAAAGAGCGGTTTGGTGGGTCGATCCTAATTAATCGATACTGAACTGAAAACAAGCGTCAAAAATTTGCGGAAACGTAAAAACGAACTAGTTTAAAAACTCCAAGTGATACGCATTATTTTTACTTATTGTGGCCGATGCCTCTGGAAAGGGCTTTTCCGGCAATATTTTTATGACCGGTGAAAGGTTCGCAAGCCTTTAATTAACAAAGGAATGTACCCATGCACTGATCTAAGTCAGCTGATTGAACTGTTAACAGAATTAATCTGTTGTCTCTTTTCTCCTGCATTGGAGTCATGCAATGTCTGAATCCCCCGGAAAACTGAAACTCGGCGCGTTGGTTGCGCTGGTTGTCGGCTCAATGATTGGTGGCGGGATCTTTTCTTTGCCCCAGAACATGGCCGCCAGTGCCGATGTCGGCGCGGTATTGATCGGTTGGGCCATTACAGCGGTCGGCATGCTGACCCTGGCCTTCGTATTCCAGACCCTCGCCAATCGAAAGCCTGACCTGGACGGCGGTGTTTACGCCTATGCCAAAGCCGGTTTCGGCGACTACATGGGTTTCTCGTCCGCCTGGGGTTACTGGATCAGTGCCTGGCTGGGCAACGTCGGATACTTCGTTCTGCTGTTCAGTACACTCGGTTACTTCTTTCCAATCTTCGGCGAAGGCAACACCGTTGCCGCCGTGATCGGTGCGTCGGTGCTGCTATGGGCCGTGCACTTTCTCGTGCTACGCGGGATCAAGGAAGCGGCGTTCATCAACCTGGTGACCACCGTAGCCAAGGTCGTGCCGCTGCTGCTGTTTGTGCTGATCGCGATTTTCGCCTTCAAACTGGACATCTTTACCGCTGACATCTGGGGTGTGAAAAACCCGGACCTGGGCAGTGTGATGAACCAGGTGCGCAAAATGATGCTGGTCACCGTCTGGGTGTTCATCGGTATCGAAGGCGCGAGCATTTTCTCGGCCCGCGCGGAAAAACGCAGCGACGTCGGTAAAGCTACCGTGATCGGTTTCATCACTGTGTTGCTGTTCCTGGTGCTGGTGAACGTGCTGTCGCTGGGCATCATGACCCAGCCGGAACTGGCCAAACTGCAGAACCCGTCGATGGCGGCCGTGCTGGAACATGTGGTCGGGCACTGGGGCGCGGTGCTGATCAGCGTCGGTCTGATCATCTCCTTGCTGGGTGCCCTGCTGTCCTGGGTGCTGCTGTGTGCGGAGATCATGTTCGCCGCCGCCAAGGACCACACCATGCCGGCCTTCCTGCGCAAGGAAAACGCCAACCATGTGCCGGTCAATGCCTTGTGGCTGACCAACGCGATGGTGCAGCTGTTCCTGATCATCACCCTGTTCTCGGCCAGCACTTACCTGTCGCTGATTTACCTCGCCACCTCGATGATCCTGGTGCCGTACCTGTGGTCGGCGGCCTACGCCCTGCTGCTGGCGGTGCGCGGCGAGAGCTACGAAAACGATGCCCGCGAACGCTCGAAGGACCTGCTCATCGGCGCCATCTCGGTGATCTACGCAGTCTGGCTGGTCTACGCGGGGGGCACCAAGTACCTGCTGCTCTCCGCCCTGCTCTATGCGCCCGGCGTGATCCTGTTCGCCAAGGCCAAGCTTGAAGTCAACAAACCGGTTTTCACCAACGTCGAGAAGCTGATTTTCGCCGCAGTCATCGTGGGCGCCCTGGTGGCGGCCTATGGGCTCTATGACGGCTTCCTGACCCTGTAAATACCTGACTCGTTTGTCATCTGGAGGATCACTGTAATGACCACGGAAAAAGTTAAGTTCGGCGTCCATTCCGAAGCCGGCAAACTGCGCAAAGTCATGGTTTGCTCCCCCGGCCTGGCCCACCAGCGGTTGACCCCGAACAACTGCGACGAACTGCTGTTCGACGATGTGTTGTGGGTTGCCCAAGCCAAGCGCGACCATTTCGATTTCGTCACCAAAATGCGCGAACGCAATATCGATGTCGTGGAAATGCACAACTTGCTGACCGACATCGTCGCCATCCCCGAAGCCCTGGACTGGATTCTGGAGCGCAAGATCACCGCCAACACGGTCGGACTCGGCCTGATCAATGAAGTGGGGTCGTGGCTGCGCAGCCTGGAGCCGCGCAAGATCGCCGAATTCTTGATCGGCGGCGTCTCCGCCGATGACCTGCCGGACAGTTTCGGCGGCAAGACCATTCAAATGTTCCGCGATTTCCTCGGCCACTCCAGCTTCATTTTACCGCCGCTGCCCAACACTCAGTTCACGCGCGATACCACGTGCTGGATCTACGGTGGTGTGACGCTGAACCCGATGTACTGGCCGGCGCGTCGTCAGGAAACCCTGCTAGCCACTGCGATCTACAAATTCCACCCGCAGTTCACCAACGCCGACTTCGAGATCTGGTACGGCGACCCGGACAAGGAACACGGCAGCTCCACCCTTGAAGGCGGCGACGTCATGCCGATCGGCAACGGTGTGGTGTTGATCGGCATGGGCGAACGCTCGTCCCGTCAGGCCATCGGTCAACTGGCAGTGAACCTGTTCAAAAATAAAGCCGTTGAACGCGTGATCGTCGCCGGCCTGCCGAAATCCCGCGCAGCGATGCACCTGGACACCGTGTTCAGCTTCTGCGACCGCGACCTGGTGACGATCTTCCCGGAAGTGGTGAACCAGATCGTCGCCTTCACCCTGCGCCCTGACGAAAGCAAACCGGGCGGCATCGACATTCGCCGCGAAGAAACCAACTTCCTCGACACCGTGGCCAAGGCCCTTAACCTCAAAGCGTTACGCGTAGTGGAAACCGGCGGCAACAGCTTCGCCGCCGAACGCGAGCAGTGGGACGACGGCAACAACGTGGTTGCCGTGGAACCAGGTGTGGTGATCGGTTATGACCGCAATACCTACACCAACACCCTGCTGCGCAAGGCCGGTGTGGAAGTCATCACCATCAGCGCCGGCGAGCTCGGTCGCGGCCGTGGCGGCGGCCACTGCATGACCTGCCCGATCATTCGCGACCCTATCGACTATTAATTTGCCCACCTCGGCTCGCGTTGCCTTCTACACCAAGGCATGCGCGGGCCCTGGGGATAACCGATACCAAAGGAGATCCAAAATGGCTTTCAATATGCGCAACCGCAGCCTGCTCTCGCTGATGCACCACACCACTCGCGAGCTGCACTATCTGCTGGACCTGTCTCGGGACCTCAAACGCGCCAAGTACACCGGCACCGAACGCCCACACCTGCAAGGCAAAAACATCGCGCTGATCTTCGAAAAAACCTCGACCCGCACCCGTTGCGCCTTCGAAGTTGCTGCCCATGACCAGGGCGCTCATGTCACCTACATCGACCCGGTGTCGTCGCAGATCGGCCACAAAGAAAGCATGAAAGACACCGCCCGTGTGCTGGGGCGGATGTTCGATGCCATCGAGTACCGTGGCTTCGAACAGGAAATCGTCGAAGAGCTGGCCAAGTTCGCCGGCGTGCCGGTGTTCAACGGCCTGACCGCTGAATTCCACCCGACGCAAATGATCGCCGACACCCTGACCATGCGCGAGCACAGCGACAAGCCGCTGCATGACATCAGCTACGCCTACCTCGGCGACGCCCGCTACAACATGGGCAACTCGCTGCTGATGATCGGCGCCAAACTCGGCATGGACGTGCGCATTGCCGCACCGAAAGCCCTGTGGCCACACGCTGACTTCATCGCCCAGTGCAAAGCCTTCGCCGAAGAAAGCGGCGCACGCATCACCATCACCGAAGACCCGAAAGCGGCGGTCAAGGGCGTCGACTTCATCCATACCGATATCTGGGTGTCCATGGGTGAACCGGTGGAAGCATGGGACGAGCGCATCGAGCAACTGCTGCCGTACCAGGTCAACGCCGACATGATGAAGGCCGCCGGCAACCCGCGCGTGAAATTCATGCACTGCCTGCCGGCGTTCCACAACAGCGAAACCAAGGTCGGCAAGGACATCGCCGCGCGGTATCCGCACCTGGCCAATGGCGTCGAGGTCACCGAAGAGGTCTTCGAATCGCCAGCCAACATCGCCTTCGAGCAAGCGGAAAACCGCATGCACACGATCAAGGCGATCCTGGTGTCGGCGTTGGCGGATATCTAGGTGTGACCCACCACTAACCCCTGTAGGAGCTGCCGAAGGCTGCGATCTTTTGATCTTGCTGTTGATCTTTATGGGCTCGGCAAAGATCAAAATCAGGATCAAAAGATCGCAGCCTTCGGCAGCTCCTACAGGGATCACCGAATTCTGAAAGGACTGCATTATGCGTATCGTCGTCGCTCTGGGCGGTAACGCCCTGCTCCGCCGTGGTGAACCCATGACCGCGGACAACCAACGCGCCAACATCCGGATCGCCACCGAACAGATCGCCAAGGCCTATCCCGGCAACCAACTGGTGATCGCCCATGGCAATGGTCCGCAAGTTGGCCTGCTGTCGTTGCAGGCCGCGGCCTACACCTCGGTGTCCCCTTACCCGCTGGACGTGCTCGGTGCCGAAACCGAAGGCATGATCGGCTATATCATCGAACAGGAACTGGGCAACCTGCTGGATTTCGAAGTGCCGTTCGCCACTCTGTTGACCCAGGTTGAAGTCGACGCCAACGACCCGGCCTTCCAGAACCCGACCAAACCCATCGGTCCGGTCTATGCCAAAGCCGAAGCGGAAAAACTCGCCGCCGAGAAAGGTTGGTCGATTGCCCCGGACGGCGACAAATATCGCCGCGTGGTCGCCAGTCCCAGACCCAAACGCATCTTTGAAATCCGCCCGATCAAGTGGCTACTGGAAAAAGGCAGCATCGTGATTTGTGCCGGTGGTGGCGGCATTCCGACGATGTACGGTGCCGATGGCAAGCTGCAAGGCGTGGAAGCGGTGATCGACAAAGACCTGTGTTCGGCGCTGCTGGCCGAACAGCTGGACAGCGATTTGCTGGTGATTGCGACCGACGTCAACGCCGCGTTCATCGACTTCGGCAAGCCAACCCAGAAAGCCATCGCCCAGGCCCACCCGGACGAAATGGAAAAACTCGGCTTCGCGGCCGGCTCCATGGGACCAAAGGTCCAGGCGGCCTGCGAGTTCGCGCGCCATACTGGAAAAACTGCGGTGATCGGCTCACTCTCGGACATTGAAGCGATCGTCCAGGGCAAGGCCGGTACGCGCATCAGCACGGCGAAACCTGGCATTACTTACTTGTAAGGAGAGACGTCTATGGCAATGTTTGAGCCAGGCCACTTGCACATCGAGCGTCACGCGCTGAACAAGGATGATGTCAGCTACAACGTGCACCTCGACTATGAACTCAGCACGAACCCCAAAGGGGTAAAAGGCATCCAATTCACCATGCATGGCAGCATTCAGGGAAAGGACATGACAGAGACCTTCTTTCTGCCCAAGGAGGAGGCTTACAACTTCGCCAACAACGTGACGAAAATCGCCGAGAAGTACGGAATCCCAAAGACGCACAGCCAGATTGGCTCGGTCCACAAGCACTACGACCTGATGTTCGAAGACATCCGGAAGCAGTTGGATATGAAATCCGGCGACCCGGTAAACCCCGAACACTTCGAATAACCCCACCACCCCTGTAGGAGCGAGCTTGCTCGCGAAGGACGTTAACGATAACCGCGGGCTTACTGAATAACCGCGGTGTTCTCAAGTCCTTCGCGAGCAAGCTCGCTCCTACAGGGGTTCTGCGTAATAGCCCTGAAATCCTGCGCAGGATTTCACCATTCGCCCGCCCCAAGGCATACTTGCCACCCTCCGCATTCCAGAACCAAACCGCACCATGCGTATCCACGTCAGCTTCATCGACCGCGTCGGCATTACCCAGGAAGTCCTGGCCTTGCTCGGTGGGCGCAATCTCAATCTCGATGCGGTGGAAATGGTTCCACCCAACGTCTACATCGACGCCCCGACCCTGAGTCCGGAAGTCCTGGAAGAGTTGCGCGATGCCCTGTTCAGTGTGCGTGGCGTGCAAGCGGTGACAGTGGTTGACATCCTTCCCGGCCAGCGTCGGCACTTGCAGCTCGATGCCTTGCTCGCGGCCATGACCGACCCGGTGCTGGCGCTGGACAGTGCCGGCAAGGTGTTGCTGGCCAACCCGGCATTGATTGCCCTGTACGGCCGCGAACCGGCCGGTGAAAGTATCACCGAATTGTTTGCCGATCCGGCGTTGCTCGACGCTCTGCTGGAACACGGTTTCCGCCTGCCGCTGCGCGAGATCACGGTCAACGGCCAGACCTTGCTGCTGGACGCCACGCCAATTACCGATGCCGGCGCCCTGCTGACCCTGTATCAACCCAACCGCATCGGTGAGCGCCTTTCCGCGCTGCACCACGATCACGCCGAAGGTTTCGATGCGTTGCTCGGCGAGTCGCCGGTCATCCGTACCCTCAAGGCTCGCGCCCAACGGGTCGCGGCCCTCGATGCGCCGCTGTTAATCCAGGGCGAAACCGGCACCGGCAAAGAGTTGGTGGCCCGGGCCTGCCACGCCATCAGCGCTCGCCACACTTCGCCGTTCCTGGCGTTGAATTGCGCGGCATTGCCGGAGAACCTCGCCGAAAGCGAACTGTTCGGCTACGCCCCTGGCGCGTTCACCGGTGCGCAACGGGGCGGTAAACCGGGGCTGATGGAACTGGCCAACCAGGGCACGGTGTTTCTCGACGAGATCGGCGAAATGTCGCCGTACTTGCAGGCGAAGCTGCTGCGCTTTCTCAACGACGGCAGCTTCCGCCGGGTCGGTGGTGATCGTGAGGTCAAGGTCAACGTGCGGATCCTCAGTGCGACGCACCGCGATCTGGAGAAAATGGTCAGCGAAGGCAGCTTCCGTGAAGACCTGTTCTATCGCCTCAATGTCCTGAACGTCGAAGTCCCGCCCCTGCGCGAGCGCGGCCAGGACATTCTGCTGCTGGCGCGCTATTTCATGCAGCAGGCCTGTGCACAGATTCAGCGCCCGGTCTGCCGGTTGGCACCCGGGACTTATCCGGCGCTGCTGGGCAATCGCTGGCCGGGCAACGTGCGGCAATTGCAGAACGTGATCTTCCGCGCCGCGGCCATTTGCGAGAGCACGCTGGTGGACATTGGTGACCTCGACATCGCCGGCACCTCAGTGGCGCGCCAAAGCGACAGCGACGTCGACAGCCTTGAACAAGCCATGGAAGAGTTCGAGAAAACCTTGCTGGAAAAACTCTACGTCAGCTATCCGTCGACGCGGCAACTGGCCAGCCGTTTGCAAACTTCCCACACCGCGATTGCTCATCGATTGCGCAAGTACGGCATTCCCAATAAGCCGTAAGCCTGCCTCACCTTCGGCCTCACGCTTACCTTTGTAGGAGCTGCCGAAGGCTCGGGCCGCGTTCGGACGACCCACAGATGCACGCTTTCCCTGTAGGAGCTGCCGAAGGCTGCGATCTTTTGACTTTGACCTTGTGCTGCCTGCGACAAGATCGCAACCCACAGATGCACGCTTCCCCTGTAGGAGCTGCCGAAGGCTGCGATCTTTTGACTTTGACCTTGGGCTGCCTGCGACAAGATCGCAACCCACAGATGCACGCTTCCCCTGTAGGAGCTGCCGAAGGCTGCGATCTTTTGACTTTGACCTTGGGCTGCCTGCGACAAGATCGCAACCCACAGATGCACGCTTCCCCTGTAGGAGCTGCCGAAGGCTGCGATCTTTTGACTTTGACCTTGTGCTGCCTGCGAAGATCGCAACCCACAGATGCACGCTTCCCCTGTAGGAGCTGCCGAAGGCTGCGATCTTTTGACTTTGACCTTGTACTGCCTGCGACAAGATCGCAGCCTTCGGCAGCTCCTACGGGCCCGGTTCACAATTCAAGAGTGTCTAACCTGTTTTAAAAGCGACCTCTATCTGTACTGAAAGCGCTACAGCGGAACGATATCGCTACACACCCTCCTGATCACCGCTGTGCAAGGCTTTGATCCACCTACGCTTTTTTCTTCGCCTTGCGCTGTAGCGATTTCGCTACACATTTCGATCAGACGCATGCCTAAAAACAAACTAACTTATTGATTTATAACAATAAAAAAACATTGGCCGTGTTTTTGCTTAGTGACCGCTTATAAAGTACGGCATTGCCGAGCATTCAATCGCGTCCACCAGACGAGTCTGGCCCCCTTAGGAGTTTCCATGAGCGAGTTGCGTTTTACTGAAGATCACGAATGGCTGCGCACCGAAGCTGACGGCACCGTCACAGTCGGTATCACCGCTTTCGCACAGAACGCCTTGGGCGACGTGGTTTTCGTTCAACTGCCTGAGCTGCAGTCCTACGAAAAAGGCGCCGAAGCCGCCACCGTGGAATCGGTAAAAGCCGCCAGCGGCGTGTACATGCCGCTGGACGGTGAAGTGCTGGAAGTGAACCCGGCACTCGACAGCAGCCCTGAGCTGGTCAACGAAGATCCATTGGGCGAAGGCTGGTTCTTCCGCTTCCAGCCTGCCGACACTTCTGCCGTCGCCAAACTGCTGGATCAAGACGCCTACGACCGCCTGATCAAAGCCAACGCCGAAGCCTGAGGAGCGCCGAACATGACTCAAGTCAACCTGACCACCGCCAACGAATTCATCGCCCGCCACATCGGCCCGCGTACAGGCGACGAGCAAGCCATGCTCAACAGCCTCGGTTTTGACTCGCTGGAAGCGCTGAGCGCCAGCGTCATTCCGGACAGCATCAAAGGCACCAGCGTCCTCGGCCTCGAAGACGGCCTGAGCGAAGCCGATGCCTTGGCCTTGATCAAATCCATCGCCAGCAAAAACCAGCTGTTCAAGAATTACATCGGCCAGGGTTACTACGGCACCCACACACCGTCGCCGATCCTGCGCAACCTGTTGGAAAACCCGGCCTGGTACACCGCGTACACCCCGTACCAGCCAGAAATTTCCCAGGGCCGTCTCGAAGCGCTGCTGAACTTCCAGACCCTGATCAGCGACCTCACCGGCCTGCCGATCGCCAACGCCTCGTTGCTGGACGAAGCCACCGCCGCCGCAGAAGCCATGACGTTCTGCAAACGCCTGAGCAAGAACAAGGGCAGCCACGCTTTCTTCGCCTCCGTGCATTGCCACCCGCAAACCCTCGACGTGCTGCGCACCCGTGCCGAACCGTTGGGCATCGACGTAGTGGTCGGCGACGAGCGTGAACTGAGCGACGTGACGCCGTTCTTCGGCGCCCTGCTGCAATACCCGGCGAGCAACGGTGATGTGTTCGACTACCGCGAACTGACTGAACGCTTCCACGCCGCCAACGCGCTGGTCGCGGTCGCCGCCGACCTGCTGGCCCTGACTGTACTCACCCCGCCGGGCGAGTTCGGCGCCGACGTGGCCATCGGCAGCGCACAACGCTTCGGCGTGCCGTTGGGCTTTGGTGGTCCACATGCGGCTTACTTCTCCACCAAAGATGCGTTCAAGCGTGACATGCCGGGCCGTCTGGTCGGTGTCTCCGTCGACCGCTTTGGCAAGCCGGCCCTGCGTCTGGCGATGCAGACCCGTGAGCAACATATCCGCCGCGAAAAAGCCACCAGCAACATCTGCACTGCGCAGGTGCTGTTGGCCAACATCGCCAGCATGTACGCCGTGTACCACGGCCCGAAAGGCCTGGCGCAGATCGCCAATCGCGTGCATCACCTGACCGCCATTCTTGCCCAAGGCCTCAGCGCACTGGGCCTGGGCGTCGAGCAAGCCAACTTCTTCGACACCCTGACGATCAAGACCGGCGCGCAAACCGCCGCCCTGCACGACAAGGCGCATGCGCAGAAGATCAACCTGCGTGTGGTCGACGGCGAACGTCTGGGCCTGTCCCTCGACGAAACCACCAGCCAGGCCGACGTTGAAACCCTGTGGAGCCTGCTGGCCGACGGCAAAGCCCTGCCAGACTTCGCCGCCCTCGCCGCTTCGGTGATCAGCACTATTCCAGCCACACTGGTGCGCCAATCGCCGATCCTCAGCCACCCGGTGTTCAATCGTTATCACTCGGAAACCGAGCTGATGCGCTACCTGCGCAAGCTCGCCGACAAGGACCTGGCCCTGGATCGCACCATGATCCCGCTGGGCTCCTGCACCATGAAACTCAACGCCGCCAGCGAAATGATCCCGGTGACGTGGGCTGAATTCGGTGCTCTGCACCCGTTCGCCCCCGCCGAGCAAAGCGCCGGTTATCAGCAGCTGACCGATGAACTGGAAGCGATGCTCTGCGCCGCCACCGGTTACGACTCGATCTCCCTGCAACCGAACGCCGGTTCGCAAGGCGAATACGCCGGTCTGCTGGCCATCCGCGCTTATCACCAGAGCCGTGGCGAAGACCGTCGCGACATCTGCCTGATCCCGTCGTCGGCCCACGGCACCAACCCGGCCACCGCCAACATGGCCGGTATGCGCGTGGTGGTGACCGCGTGCGACGCACGTGGCAACGTCGACATCGAAGACCTGCGCGCCAAGGCCATCGAGCACCGCGAACACCTCGCGGCCTTGATGATCACCTACCCGTCGACCCACGGCGTGTTCGAAGAAGGCATCCGCGAAATCTGCGGCATCATTCATGACCACGGCGGCCAGGTGTACATCGACGGCGCCAACATGAACGCGATGGTCGGCCTCTGCGCACCGGGCAAGTTCGGCGGCGACGTGTCGCACCTGAACCTGCACAAAACCTTCTGCATCCCGCATGGCGGTGGCGGCCCGGGCGTCGGCCCGATTGGCGTAAAATCGCACCTGACCCCGTTCCTGCCGGGGCACGCGCAGATGGCACGCAAGGAAGGCGCCGTCTGCGCGGCACCGTTCGGCAGCGCGAGCATTCTGCCCATCACCTGGATGTACATTCGGATGATGGGTGGCGCCGGCCTCAAGCGTGCGTCGCAACTGGCGATCCTCAATGCCAACTACATTTCCCGTCGCCTCGAAGAGCATTACCCGGTGCTCTACACCGGCAGTAACGGCCTGGTGGCGCACGAATGCATCCTCGACCTGCGTCCGTTGAAAGACAGCAGCGGCATCAGCGTCGACGACGTCGCCAAGCGCCTGATCGACTTCGGTTTCCACGCCCCGACCATGTCGTTCCCGGTCGCCGGCACGCTGATGATCGAGCCGACCGAAAGCGAATCCAAGGAAGAACTGGACCGCTTCTGCGACGCCATGATCCGCATCCGCGAAGAAATCCGCGCGGTGGAAAACGGCACCCTGGACAAGGACGACAACCCATTGAAAAACGCGCCGCACACTGCAGCGGAAATCGTTGGCGAATGGACGCATCCGTACAGCCGTGAACAAGCGGTGTACCCGGTTGCGTCGCTGATCGAGGGCAAGTACTGGCCGCCGGTCGGCCGGGTCGACAACGTGTTTGGTGATCGCAACCTGGTTTGCGCCTGCCCGTCGATCGAAAGCTACGCTTAAACCAATGAAAGGGGCGGGTTCGCTCGCCTCCTTCAAGAACACCGCATCCCCCTGTAGGAGCTGTAGGACCTGTAGGACCTGTAGGAGCTGTCGAGTGAAACGAGGCTGCGATCTTTTGATCTTGGTTTCTAAACAATCAATAGATCGCAGCCTCGTTTCACTCGACAGCTCCTACAGGGGACAGGGGACAGGGGTGCATCTCTCGTGATATCTGCGCCTATAACAAGAAACCGGAGAACAACCATGTCGTTAAGCGTGTTCGACCTGTTCAAAATTGGCATCGGCCCCTCCAGCTCCCACACCGTCGGCCCGATGCGCGCAGCAGCGCGTTTCGCCGAAGGTTTGCGTCGTGAAGGGCTGTTGTCGGCAACCACCAGCATCAGAGTCGAGCTTTACGGCTCACTCGGCGCCACCGGCAAGGGCCACGGCAGCGATAAAGCGGTGTTACTGGGCCTGGAAGGTGAACACCCGGACACCGTGAACACCGAAACCGTCGCCGCTCGTCTACAAGAAATTCGTGGCAACGGCCGCTTGAACCTGCTCGGCGAACACAGCATTGCGTTCAACGAAAAAGAACATTTGGCGATGATTCGCAAACCGTTGGCCTATCACCCCAATGGCATGATTTTTCGCGCCTTCGACGCCGCCGGCATCCAGATCCGCAGTCGCGAGTATTACTCCGTCGGCGGTGGTTTTGTGGTCGATGAAGACGCCGCTGGCGCCGACCGCATCGTCGAAGACGCCACACCGCTGACCTTCCCCTTCAAAAGCGCAAAGGACCTGCTCAGTCACTGCACCACCTACGGCTTGTCCATCAGCCAGGTGATGCTGACCAATGAAAGTGCCTGGCGCCCGGAAGCGGAAACCCGCGCCGGATTGCTGAAAATCTGGCAAGTGATGCAGGACTGCGTTGCCGCGGGTTGCCGTAACGAAGGCATCCTGCCCGGCGGCTTGAAGGTCAAACGTCGGGCCGCGGCACTGCATCGGCAGCTGTGCAAGAACCCGGAATCGTCACTGCGCGATCCGTTGTCCGTACTGGACTGGGTCAACCTCTACGCGTTGGCGGTCAACGAAGAAAACGCCAACGGCGGGCGCGTGGTAACTGCGCCCACAAACGGTGCAGCGGGGATCGTTCCGGCCGTGTTGCATTACTACATGCGCTTCATTCCCGGTGCCAGCGAAGACGGCGTCGTGCGCTTTCTGCTGACGGCGGCGGCGATTGGTATTTTGTACAAGGAAAACGCTTCGATCTCCGGCGCCGAAGTCGGCTGTCAGGGTGAAGTCGGCGTGGCGTGTTCCATGGCGGCTGGCGCCTTGTGCGAAGTCCTTGGCGGCAGTGTGCAACAAGTGGAAAACGCCGCTGAAATCGGCATGGAGCACAACCTCGGCCTGACCTGCGACCCGATTGGCGGGCTGGTGCAAGTGCCTTGCATCGAGCGCAACGCGATGGGTTCGGTCAAGGCAATCAATGCGGTGCGCATGGCTTTGCGAGGAGATGGTCAGCACTTCGTCTCCCTCGACAAAGTCATCCGCACCATGCGCCAGACCGGCGCCGACATGAAAAGCAAATACAAGGAAACCGCCCGTGGCGGTTTGGCGGTCAACATTATCGAGTGCTGATGCGCGCTCACTTGCATCAGACTTTTTCAGGAGCTGAATATGTCCACCGAACAACTGTTGAAAACTCCATTGCACGCACTGCACATCGAACTCGGCGCCCGCATGGTGCCGTTCGCAGGCTACGACATGCCCGTGCAATACCCACTGGGCGTGATGAAAGAACACCAGCACACCCGTGATCAGGCCGGGCTGTTCGATGTTTCGCACATGGGTCAGATCCGCCTGACCGGCGCCAACGCCGCCAAGGCCCTGGAAACCCTGGTACCGGTGGACATCATCGACTTGCCGGTGGGCATGCAACGCTACGCCATGTTCACTAACGAGACCGGCGGCATCCTCGACGACCTGATGGTCGCCAACCTGGGCAATGACGAACTGTTCCTGGTGGTCAACGCAGCCTGCAAGGATCAGGACCTGGCGCATCTGCGCAAGCACATCGGTGACCAGTGCACCATCGAGCCGCTGTTCGAAGAACGCGCGCTGCTGGCGCTGCAAGGCCCGGCCGCCGTCACCGTGCTTGCACGCCTGGCGCCTGAAGTGTCGAAGATGACCTTCATGCAGTTCGCCCGCGTGAAATTGCTCGGCGTCGACTGTTTTGTCAGCCGTTCTGGCTACACCGGTGAAGACGGTTTCGAAATCTCGGTGCCGGCCGCCCATGCCGAAGCCCTGGCTCGCGCCTTGCTGGCCGAACCGGAAGTAGCGGCCATCGGCCTTGGCGCACGCGACTCCCTGCGCCTGGAAGCCGGCCTGTGCCTCTACGGCCACGACATGAACACCGACACCACGCCCATCGAAGCCAGTCTGCTGTGGGCTATGTCCAAACCTCGTCGCGCTGATGGCGCACGGCCTGGCGGCTTCCCTGGCGCTGAAACAGTGTTCGCCCAACAGCAAGCGGGTGTCAGCCGCAAACGCGTTGGCCTGCTGCCTCAGGAACGTACCCCGGTGCGCGAAGGTGCAGAGATCGTCAACGATGCCGGCGACATCATCGGCGCTGTTTGCAGCGGTGGTTTCGGCCCGACCCTGGGCGGTCCGTTGGCCATGGGTTACCTCGACAGCGCCTACATCGCGATCGATACACCGGTATGGGCGATTGTTCGTGGGAAAAAGGTGCCATTGCTTGTAAGCAAAATGCCATTTGTTCCGCAACGCTACTATCGCGGCTGATTGACTGTTTCTATAAGTAACGCGATTGCGTTAACAGTGCACTAATGTGTAACGCAATCGCCATAAAACAGTGCAGGGTTTCGATTACGAACTTGCCTTATAACGATCGAAAACAATTGAACACCTCAATCGAATAAGCCCGTACTAGTGCACGCACTACTGCCGCCAAGCCAAGCAAACCGGGCCCTTCACGGGGCTTGTTTTTTCTCCCATAGTTGGCGTAGAGTTTGTTCACTGTGTTTGCATGGGTCGCTTGGAATCGTGACCTGGGCAGTAGCCTACATGTTAGCTACATCCCGTTCGGCGTCTTCTTACTCTCCTGCAACCAGCCCCAGTACTCTTTCACAAGAAGGAGACTGTCATTAATTTTAGCGTCAAAGGAAATAAGAAATGTCCCAACGTCAGAGCGGTACCGTCAAGTGGTTTAACGACGAGAAAGGTTTTGGTTTTATCACTCCAGAAAGCGGTCCGGATCTGTTCGTGCATTTCCGCGCTATTCAGGGCAACGGCTTCAAGAGCCTGAAAGAAGGCCAAAAAGTGACTTTCGTTGCTGTGCAAGGCCAGAAAGGCATGCAGGCTGACGAAGTACAAGCAGAAGCTTAATCTTCTGTAACGAAAAAGCCCCTGATGCTGACATCAGGGGCTTTTTTGTGCACGTAAATCCGTAAAATGGCTTCTTTTGCGCCGAGAGCCTGCCATGTCGAAACACCTGCTTACTCCCCAGGGCAATTTTCCTGCCGCTGGCTTGGGTCGTCGTCTGGCAGCGATGTTCTATGACTTTCTGTTATGCACCGCCTTGCTGATTGTCACCAGCGGCCTTTACAAGATGATCCAGATGGCAATCATCGGTGAAGACAAAATGCGCGCGCTGACCGAGGCCGGCGCGCTGGACGGCGATCCGTTGCTGTCGACGGTGCTGCTGTTTGTCCTGTTCGGCTTCTTTGCCAAGTTCTGGACGTGGTCTGGCCAGACGCTAGGCATGCAGGTGTGGTGCATCCGTGTGCAGAATGCCGATGGTTCATCCATCAGCCTGTGGCAGGCGCTGTTGCGGTTTGTGGTGTCGATTGCGTCGTTGCTATGTGTTGGGCTTGGGTTCTTCTGGTCACTGTTCGACAAACAGCAACGCAGCTGGCATGACATGTATTCCAACACGCAGTTGGTGCGGGTTCCGAAGAAGACCAAGTAACGGCCACAAAAAAGATCGCAGCCTTCGGCAGCTCCTACAGGGGTTTACATAAACCTGTGTAGGAGCTGCCGAAGGCTGCGATCTTTTGATCCTGCTCTTAAGCGTTACCAGCCAGCTTCATCCGTGCCGCCTGGGTGAAGTCGAGCATCCGCTTCAACGGGCGAATCGCCTGAGGAATCAACGCAGGATCAACGAAGATCTCGTTCGCCCCCTCCTTCAAGCTCTTCAGCGTGCGCTCAAGGGTGTTCATCGCCATCCATGGGCAGTGTGCGCAACTACGGCAGGATGCGCCGTTACCCGCCGTTGGCGCTTCGATGAAGACCTTGTCCGGACACAGCTGCTGCATCTTGTAGAAGATGCCGCGGTCTGTAGCAACGATGAACGTCTTGTTCGGCAGGCTTTGTGCCGCCGCGATCAATTGACTGGTGGAACCGACGGCATCCGCCAACTCGATCACCGACGTCGGCGACTCCGGGTGTACCAGAATCGCGGCGTCCGGGTACAGCGCCTTCATGTCTTCGAGCTGCTTGGATTTGAACTCTTCGTGAACGATGCAGGCACCATCCCACAGCAGCATGTCGGCACCGGTCTTGCGCTGAATATAGGTACCCAAATGCTTGTCCGGCCCCCAGATGATCGTTTCGCCGTTATCCATCAGGCTTTCAACGATCTCCAGTGCGCAGCTCGATGTCACCACCCAGTCCGCCCGGGCTTTGACTGCCGCCGAGGTGTTGGCATACACCACCACCGTGCGCTCCGGGTGCTGATCGCAGAACGCCGAGAACTCGTCGACGGGGCAACCCAGGTCCAGCGAACACGTCGCTTCCAGTGTCGGCATCAGCACGCGTTTTTCAGGGTTGAGGATTTTCGCGGTTTCGCCCATGAACTTCACACCGGCGACCACGACGGTCTTGGCCGGATGGGCATTGCCGAAACGGGCCATCTCCAGTGAGTCGGAGACGCAACCACCGGTTTCTTCAGCCAGGGCCTGAATGACCGGATCGCAATAGAAGTGAGCAACCAGCACCGCGTCCTGAGCCTTGAGCTCGGCAGCGATGGCGGCACGGTAATAAGCCTCTTCCTCAACCGTCAGCGGCTTTGGCTGCTTGGCGTCGAGGTGGGCTTGAACCAGAAGGCGTTCGGAAATCTGCGTCATGTTCGCAAGACCTGCAGGCGCGTTCGCGCGAAAGTCGAGTATACACCCGGCTCCGGCCCCTTCAGGGTACCGCCGGGAAAGTGAGTATTCATCAGGCATGGACAGCGTTGGAGCTGCGCAAGGCTACAGAATATCCGGAGGATGCAAAAGATGATTCTGACCTGCGTCATACGATGCGGCACCGCACGGAGGCAACGTAAAATCGCGGGCAAAAAAAAATCCGGAAATCCTCACTTGCGTGGGCCTTCCAGACTTTTAAAACTGCTACAAAAATGGTGGGTCGTGTGGGATTCGAACCTACGACCAATTGGTTAAAAGCCAACTGCTCTACCAACTGAGCTAACGACCCGCTGTGTGGTGGCGCGTATAATACTGATTTTTAAGGACTATTCAACACCTAATTTGAAATAAATCAAAAATAAGGGGTTGGGTCGCTGATTCCGGCGGCTGCGAAGCCTTCTGCACGCAGACGGCAGCTGTCGCATTTGCCGCACGCACGGCCGTTATCGTCGGCCTGATAGCACGAAACGGTCAGCCCGTAATCGACGCCAAGCTTCACGCCTGCCTGGACGATTTGTGCCTTGCTCAGGTTCTGCAGTGGGGCCTGGATGCGGAAACCGTTCCCTTCTACGCCGGCCTTGGTCGCCAGATTGGCCATGCGCTCGAAAGACTCGATGAACTCGGGACGGCAATCCGGATAACCGGAGTAGTCGACGGCGTTCACGCCGATGAAGATGTCACGCGCGCCGAGCACTTCAGCCCAGCCCAGCGCCAGGGACAGAAACACCGTGTTGCGCGCTGGCACGTAAGTCACCGGAATACCTTCCCCCGGCACTTCCGGCACGTCGATGCGGCTGTCAGTCAGCGCCGAACCGCCAATGCCGTTCAGGTTTAAACCGATCACCTTGTGCTCGACCACACCCAAGTCGCGGGCGACACGTTCAGCGGCGTGCAATTCTGCGTGAGACCGCTGACCGTAGTCGAAACTCATGGTGTAGCAGCTGTAGCCTTGCGCACGAGCCATGGCCACGACCGTCGCCGAGTCCAGGCCACCTGACAGCAAGATGACCGCACGTTTTTCAGCAGTGTTCAGTGGTTCCGTCATTTCAGCGCCCCGGCTCGTCATTCCAAAGATATTTATGCAGCTGCAATTGCAGACGCACTGGCAGGTTGTCCGCCACCACCCAGTCCGCCAGGTCCCGAGCATTCAGGTCATGGTGACTTGGCGAGAACAGAACTTCGCCGGCGCGCCGGTCCAGACCGTATTGAATCAGCTTGGACACAGCCCAGTCGTAGTCTTCCCGCGAACAGATGACAAACTTCACCTGATCGTTGGGCGTGAGCAGTTCGATGTTCTCGTAGCGGTTGCGGTGCGCTTCTTTCGAACCCGGAGTTTTCAGGTCGACGACGCGACTGACCCGAGAATCTACTGCCGATATATCAAGAGCACCACTGGTTTCCAGTGACACTTCGTAACCGGCATCACACAACTGCTTGAGCAATGGAATGGCGTTGGGTTGCGCCAGCGGCTCGCCACCGGTAACACAGACGTAACGGGGGCGGAAACCGGCCACTTGCTCGAGGATGTCATCGAGCGTGCGAATGGTGCCCCCTGTGAACGCGTAGGCGCTGTCGCAGTATTGGCATCGCAATGGGCAACCGGTCAGGCGCACAAAAACGGTGGGCAGCCCGGCAGTCCGCGTTTCACCCTGCAACGAGTAAAAAACTTCAGTGATTCTCAATGTGTCTTGCATAGTCGCCACGGGCATAACAGCTAAACAGGCTGTCCGCCTCCGTCAGGCACTTCAAGGAACCCCGCCATCGCGCAGATCCCAAAAAGCGTATTTCATAAAAAGGGCGTGAATTCTAACGAAAAAACCCGCAACAAGTGCGGGTTTCTTCAAAACGAGTCACACAGGCTTACATGCGTTGCAAATCGCGTTGAGCCAACTGAGCGGCGGAAGTACCCGGATATTGGGACACCACCTGCTGCAAAATGCCTTTTACCTTGTCGGTATGACCGAGGCGGCGCTCTACATCAGCCAGCTTGTACAGCGAATCAGGCACTTTGGGGTGCTTTGGGTACAGCTGCGAGACCTTGGCAAATGCTTGGCCTGCACCTTGCAGATCGCCCTTGGCCAGATTGACTTCGCCCAACCAGTACTGGGCATTGCCCGCATATTGGCTGTTCGGGTATTTACGCAGGAATGCGGAAAAAGCCTGGCTGGCCTTGTCGAAATCCTTGGCCTTGATCAGGTCGAAGGCTGCATCGTAGTACAGTTTTTCCTTCGCCGGATCAGCCGGCTCGCTACCCGCGGCGGGCGCTTGAGCGGCTGCGGCTGCGGCTGCCGCTCCTGCACTTGCGCCTGCCGCTGCACCGGGGGCGTTCAAATTGCCACCGGTGGAAGAATTATCAGGAGTCGCGGCTGGTGCAACGCCGGTTCCTATGCGCCGATCAAGATCCTGATATCGCTCCAGGTTCTCTTGCTTCATGCGCGCTACTTCATTTTGCAGAACTTCAATCACACCCTGTTGGCGTGAGATCTGCTCCTGCATCGATTGCAGCTGGTTGAACAGCTCGCCCTGTGCCGAGACAGGGGCCGAAACCCCTCCCCCGGCATAGGCGCCGTTCGTACCGTAACCCGCAGGCGGATAACTGGTCCCGCTATTGTTATAGCCGGAGTCGTTATCGACCACAGGAACCGCAGCCCACACCGCAAGCGGTGCGAGACTGAGAGCCAGAACAGTTACAGCACGACGGCACGTTCGCATGACGAATTACTTACGCAGTTCGACGCGACGGTTTTGAGCCCAGGACTGCTCGTCGTTGCCGGTAGCAACTGGACGCTCTTCGCCGTAGGAAACCAGTTCCAGCTGAGCTGGGGAAACACCTTGCAGTACCAGGTAACGCTGAACGGCTTTCGCACGACGCTCGCCCAGTGCCATGTTGTACTCACGAGTACCACGTTCGTCGGTGTTGCCTTCCAGAACAACGCGAGCGCCGTTTGCTTTCAGGTCTTTGGCGTGAACGTCCAGAGCGCGCATGGCTTCTGGCTTCAGGTCCGAGCTGTCGTATTCGAAGTAGAAAGTGGTGATTGCGCGCAGAGCAGCTTCTTCGCTCAGGGAGCCGTCAACTGCACCAGTGTTTGCGCCGTAACCAGCGTTTGGATCTACAGCGCCTTCACCGGCATTGTCGCCGCCTTTGGACGAGCAACCTACAGCTACAGCCATGGCCAGAGCCAGCGCAGCAAATTTACCAAACTTCAGCATTTCCATCGTGAAACTCCTAATGAACCCCAATTGTGTTAAGTGAAACGTGTAGCGCCGCGTCAGTTCAGGTAAGGGGACCAGGAAGGTTCTCTGACTTCGCCTTGAGCGGTAGGAAGCGGGAGCCTTACGCGTCCATTGATGGACACGAGCATCAAGACTCCCCGGCCCTGCTGGCGGGTGGCGTAGATTACCATGGTGCCGTTGGGCGCGACAGTAGGCGACTCGTCCAGAGTGCTATCAGTGAGGATTTTTACACTTCCTCGCTGCAAATCCTGGGCCGCAACCTTGAAATTAGTGAAACCATCCTGGCGGTGGATCATCACCAGGGTCTTTTCATCAGCCGAAAGCTTAGGGTTGGCGTTGTAGTTACCAATAAAGGTCACACGTTCCGCACCGCCACCGCTGACGCTGGTTTTGTAGATCTGTGGCTTGCCGCCACGGTCGGAAGTGAAGTAGATGGTCGAACCATCCTTACCCCAGAACGGCTCAGTGTTGATGCCGGGACCGTTGGTAACACGCGAGATCTGACGCGACCCCAGGTTCATCACGTAGATGTCCGGGTTACCGTCCTTGGACAGCACGAATGCCAGGCGATTGCCATCCGGCGACCAGGCTGGCGCACCGTTGAGGCCTTCGAAGTTGGTGATCTGCTCACGGCGACCGGTGTCGATGTTCTGCATGAAGATACGCGGACGCTTCTGCTCGAACGAGACATAAGCGATGCGCTTGCCATCCGGTGCGAAACGCGGCGACAGGATCGGCTCACGCGATTGCAGCAGAGTGACAGCGCGGGCACCGTCATAGTCCGAACGCTGCAACGTGTAACGAGTGTTCTTCTCGGAGAAACGCTCGGCCGTCACGTACAGCAGACGCGTCGAGAACGCACCTTTGATACCGGTGAGTTTTTCGAACGACTGGTCAGCGATGTAATGCGCCATGTCGCGCAGTTGCTCGACACTGCCCGACACGCTGCCGGTCAGCACTTGCTGCTCGGTGGCGACGTTGAACAATGCGTACTGAACCTGCAGGCGACCGCCCGCCGGAACAATGCTGCCGACCATGATGTACTGGGCGCCAACAGCCTTCCAGTCACGGAAAATGATTTCGCTGGCCTGGCTCGGCTGGCTGATCATGTTCTGCTTGGGAATCGGCGAGTAGTAACCCGAGTTACGCAGGTCATTACCGACGATTTCGGCCATGTCATCCGGCAATACGGTGCCGCCCTGGAAACCGAACGGCACTACCGCGATTGGGGTTGCCCGATCACTGCCGCTGGTGACCAGAATGTTTTTTTCATCCGCTGCCGCTATCCCTGCCAGGCAGCAGATAACGACAAGCATTCCTCGAAGAAGGTTTCTCACAAGGCTAGATCCTCAGGTGTGAATGTCATCTTGAATGAACGATACGGAGCGAAATCGCTCGGCTTCATTCCCTGCATTTCTGTCAAACGTCCAATATTCTTGACCGCCGCTACCGCCGAAGCATCATACGGACCGTCGCCACTGGACTTGGCCACACTGACCGAAGTCACCGTACCGTCCGGCAACATGCCGATTTGCAACACGACCGTCATACCTTTGCGTGCCGAAGGAGGACGAGCCCAACCTTCCGCTGCGCGTGCACGAATCAGATCATCGAAACTGCCGGCGACTTCGTCACCCTGCTCATCGGCCAAGGCCTGCTGGCGCTTCGGCGTGTCGGAAAGCAAATCTGCCAGGGCCTGAGCCTTTTTGTCTTCGGTAGATTTACGTGCCGCATCCTGCGATTTCTTCTTCGCAGCATCGGCAGCAGCTTTCTTCTTCGCGTCTTCGGCGACTTTCTTCTTCGCCTCTTCAGCTTCAGCTTTCTTCTTGGCGTCTTCCGCAGCTTTCTTCTTCGCGTCTTCGACGATCTTTTTCTTCGCTTCTTCAGCGGCCTCTTTCTTGGCCTCTTCTTCAGCAGCCTTCTTGGCCTCTTCTTCAGATTTCTTCTTGGCTATATCAGCCAATTGTTTCTCTTCGGCCTTCTTGGCTTCGGCGGTCTTCTTCGCTTCATCGGCTTTCTTGGCTTCATCAGCCTTTTTAGCCTCATCCGCTTTCTTCGACTCGTCGGCCTTCTTGGCTTCCTCGGCCTTTTGAGCCGCTTCTTCTTTCTTTTGTTCCGCAGCCTTTACCGCTTCCTGCTCGACCTTCTTCTGTTCCATCTGTTCGACTTCAGTCTGGCGGGCAGCAGATTTCTGCGCCTCACCGGCAATCTTCTGATTGGTCTGGGTAGTCGCCCGACTCTTCGATTTCAGCTGGTACAAGGTCGCCTGGACAATCGGTTTGGCCGGCGGCAGCTCAGGTGTAAAGGCGAAACTGACGAACAGCATGCCGAACACCAGCACGTGCAGGACAATCGCCAGGACACTGGGCCAGAAGTAGCTTTCCGAGGCGGACGGCTCTCGCTGTTGCTGCATCAGGGCGCCTCGGTAATCAAGCCAACATTACCGACCCCGGCTTTCTGCAATCCGCCCATGGCGCCCATGACGGAACCGTAGTCGACGGTCTTGTCGCCGCGGATGAACACCTGGGTACGCTTGCCGCCTTCAGTCCCGGCACGAATGATTTTGGTCACGGCGTCGGTCATCTGCGGCAAGGTCATGGCCTTGTCCTGCTGCTTTTCGGTGTCGACTTCGCTGCCAAGGTTCCAGTAATAGGTCTTGTCAGCCTTGATCGAAATGGTCAGGACCTGGGTGTTGTTGTCCTGCGGCAAGGCTTCACTGGAAACCTTGGGCAGATCAACTTTCACGCCCTGATTGAGCATCGGAGCGGTCACCATGAAGATGACCAGCAGTACCAGCATCACGTCGATGTAAGGCACCACGTTCATCTCGGCAACCGGCTTGCGCTTTTTACGAGCTCGAGCGATTAAAGCCATTGGAAATTACCTGCTTATTCTTCGCTGGTGTGCACTTTGCGGTGCAGGATCGCCTGGAATTCATCGGCGAAGGTGTAGTAACGGCTGATCAGCGTTTCGCTGCGGGCAGCAAAGCGGTTGTAAGCGATAACGGCCGGAATGGCAGCGAACAGACCAATTGCGGTGGCAATCAGTGCTTCGGCAATACCCGGTGCCACAGTGGCCAGGGTCGCTTGCTGGGCAGCTGCCAGACCACGGAAGGAGTTCATGATGCCCCAGACCGTACCGAACAGACCGATGTACGGACTGACGGAACCGACGGTGGCGAGGAACGGCAGGCTCTGCTCGAGCTTTTCTTCTTCGCGGGAAATGGCGACGCGCATGGCACGGGCCACGCCTTCCATGACCGCTTCAGGATCGACGCCAGGCTGCTGACGCAGGCGGGAGAATTCCTTGAAACCGGCACGGAAGATCTGCTCGACGCCCGAATCCGGATCAGGGTTGCTACCCGCCTGACGGTAGAGCTTGGACAGGTCGATACCCGACCAGAAGCGCTCTTCAAAGCTCTCCAGGGCACGTCGACCGGCACGCAGCAAGTTGCTGCGCTGAAAGATCATGATCCATGAGGTCACCGATGCGGCTACCAGAATCAGCATTACCAACTGCACCACGACGCTGGCATTGCTGACCAGGCTCCACATGGAGGAATGGTCGACGACGTTAGCTTCCACGCTTTATCTCCTGCTTTGAGTGTGTACCCGCGCCGCTCACGTCGGCAAAGGCCGCACGTAGAGCTTCGGGAATGGCCCGGGGTTTCAAACTGTTAGTGCGCACACAGGCCACCAAAAACTGCCCTTCGCAGAGCAGCACATTATCCGTAGCCCGCCTGACCTGCTGTTTAAAGCGCAGGCTGACACGGTTCAATTCGATTACTTCAGCGCTTACCAGAAGCTCGTCGTCCAGTCGCGCCGGCGCGTGGTAACGCGCTTCGCTGGAATGCACGACGAACAACAGGTCCTCCCCTGCAAGCGCCGATTGGGCAAAGCCCAGCTCCCGGAGCCGCTCGGTTCGAGCCCGTTCCATAAACTTGAGGTAATTAACGTAATACACGATGCCGCCCGCATCGGTGTCCTCGTAATAAACGCGACAACGAAGTGCGAAAGGCTCAAGCCCGTTTTGCGCGCGCATACTCTAGTGCTTACTCCTCAGGTTGCCAATCCGGCCAGGCAACTGTTTTTCATTGTTCTGCGGCTTTCTCGCAAAAGTACGGTCCTAGGACAGCACAATGCCCGAAAATTCAGCGCGCAAAGGTTAATTAATCGTCCACAGCACCGAGGAATTCGTCTACCACGGGCATCTCGCCCAATCGTGAAGGAATATTTAAACCGAAGTGCAGGTACGCGTGCCGGGTGACCACCCGCCCCCGTGGCGTACGCATGATGTAGCCCTGCTGGATCAGGTAAGGTTCCAGCACGTCTTCAATGGTATGGCGCTCTTCACTGATGGCGGCCGCGAGACTGTCCACCCCGACCGGCCCACCGTCGAACTTCTCGATCATGGTCAACAGCAGACGCCGGTCCTGATGATCGAAGCCACGTTCGTCGACATCCAACAGATTTAACGCCAGGTCGGCGATCGGTTTGGTGATGTGGCCCTTGGCGCGAACTTCGGCGAAATCCCGAACCCGGCGCAGCAATCGGTTGGCTATCCGCGGGGTGCCTCGGGCGCGGCGGGCGATTTCGAAGGCGCCTTCCGGGTCCAGCGGCAAGCCGAGGATCGTTGCCGAACGGCTGACGATGGTCGCCAGATCGGCGGTGTTATAGAACTCCAGACGCTGGACGATACCGAAACGGTCGCGCAACGGATTGGTCAGCATCCCGGCTCGTGTCGTGGCCCCTACCAGAGTGAACGGGGGCAGATCGAGCTTGATCGAGCGCGCTGCCGGCCCTTCGCCAATCATAATGTCGAGCTGGAAGTCTTCCATGGCTGGGTACAGCACTTCTTCGACGATCGGCGACAGTCGATGGATTTCATCGATGAACAACACGTCGTGGGGCTCAAGATTGGTCAACAACGCGGCAAGGTCACCGGGACGCTCCAGAACGGGGCCGGAGGTGCTTTTGATCGACACCCCCATTTCCTGGGCGATGATGTTGGCCAGGGTGGTTTTACCCAGACCCGGCGGACCGAAAATCAACGTGTGATCCAGTGATTCGTTACGCCCACGGGCGGCCTGGATAAACAACTCCATTTGCTCGCGAACGGTCGGCTGGCCGATGTATTCGGCCAGGCTGACAGGACGAATCGCCCGGTCCTGGACTTCCTCGCGGTCGCGAGGGCCCGGCGTGGCGGTAATCAGACGATCAGCTTCAATCACTTAGATCATTCCCTTCAGGGCGCGACGGATCATGTCTTCACTGCTCAAACCTTTCTCCTTGATCGCGGAAATCGCCTTGCTGGCTTCCTGTGGCTTATAGCCCAGGGAAATCAGTGCGCTGACAGCGTCATTTTCGGCGGTGGCGACCGGAGCCGGCGCATCCGGCCCACCCGGCTGGTTGGGTACCAGGGCGAACATTGCCGGTACGGCTTCCCAAGCCTTGAAGCGATCCTTGAGTTCCACCAGCAAACGTTCGGCGGTTTTCTTGCCCACGCCAGGCACCTTGGTCAGGGCGGAGGTGTCCTGGGACTGCACGCAGCGGACCAGCTCGTCGACTTCCAGGCTCGACATCAAGGCCAAGGCCAATTTCGGTCCCACGCCATTGAGGCGAATCAATTCGCGGAAAAAGTCTCGCTCGCGCTTGCCGAAAAAACCATAGAGTAACTGCGCGTCTTCGCGTACGACCAAATGGGTGTGCAAGGTCAGCGGTTCACCGACCGACGGCAAGCGATAAAGCGTGGTCATGGGCACTTCCAGCTCATACCCCAGACCATTTACATCCAGAATCAGGTGCGGCGGCTGTTTCTCAGCCAGTGTGCCGCGCAAGCGTCCAATCACGTTTCAGATCCTTGAGCGTTGGCCAGCTCAATGGCTAGCGACTGACAGAACGAGGGCTTTGCGCCGGCAACACAGGCGCAAAGCCCTCATTCCATAAAAAATGATTGCTGATGCTATCAGAGACGCAAGCGCCCGCCACGACTGCGTGCCGAGCCAAGGCCATGCGGCAACAGGCTGGAACGCGTGTGAGCATGACAAATGGCGATGGCAAGGGCGTCTGAAGCATCGATTTGCGGCTTGCTGGTCAATTTCAGCATGTGCATGACCATCATCTGCACCTGCTCTTTATTGGCAGAGCCGGTGCCGGTCACTGCTTGTTTGACCTGGGTCGCGGTGTACTCGGCAATTTCCAGGCTTTCCTCGGCGCCAGCGACGATGGCTGCGCCACGGGCCTGGCCGAGCTTGAGCGCTGAGTCGGCGTTGCGCGCCATAAAGACCTTTTCGATGCCCATGGTCACCGGGCCGTACGTCTGGATGACTTCCCGCACACCGCGATAGACGATTTGCAGACGCTCGTGCAACTCGCCGGACCCCGTGCGAATACAGCCCGACGCCACGTAAACGCAGCCACGCCCGGTATCGCGTACCACGCCATAACCGGTAATGCGCGAACCGGGATCGATACCAAGAATTAAAGTCATAACGCCTGCGGGCTTATAGGTAGGAGCGAGCTTGCTCGCGATGGACGTTAACGATAACTCGGACAACCTGAATTAACGCGCCGTTCTCAGGTTCTTCGCGAGCGAGCTCGCTCCTACAAGGGGCACATCAACCGAGCTGAGCGGCCACCGACTCCGGAATGTCCGCGTTGGAGTAGACGTTCTGCACATCATCCAGGTCTTCGAGCATGTCGATCAGCTTGAGGACCTTCTCGGCGCCTTCCAGGTCCAGCTCGGCACTGGTGGTCGGCAGCATGACGATTTCCGCGTCATCGCCTTTGAAACCAGCTGCTTCGAGGGCGTTACGCACGGAATAGAATCCGGCAAACGAGGTGAACACGTCGATCGAGCCGTCTTCGTGGGTGACCACGTCATCGGCATCGGCTTCCATGGCCGCTTCCATCAGCGCATCTTCATCAACGCCCGGCGCGAAGAAAATCTGCCCCTTGCGCTCGAACAAATAAGCCACCGAACCGTCGGTACCCAGATTGCCGCCGCATTTGCTGAAGGCATGGCGAACAGCCGCTGCGGTGCGGTTACGGTTGTCGGTCATGCACTCGACCATCACCGCCACGCCGCCCGGGCCGTAGCCTTCGTAGCTGAGCTCGACCATGTCGTCGGTGTCGGCAGCACCGGCACCGCGGGCCACCGCGCGATCAATGATATCGCGACTCATGTTTGCACCAAGGGCCTTGTCCAGCGCCAGGCGCAAACGCGGGTTGGAACCCGGGTCACCGCCGCCCTGACGGGCCGCAACGGTCAGCTCACGAATCCACTTGGTGAAAATCTTGCCTTTCTTGGCATCCTGACGTTCTTTGCGGTGCTTGATGTTCGCCCACTTGGAATGACCCGCCATAACTCGCTCCGAATTCTCTTTGAAACAATTGCTCGCCTCGCACGATACGACGGCCAGCAACAAAAAATCTCGACCTAAAGAAAAGGCGCATCCCAAAAGGATGCGCCTTTTCGGTCAGCCTTACTCAGCCTTTGGTGTTTCGCGCAGACGAATGTGCAATTCGCGCAGCGCCTTGGCATCTACGGCCCCCGGAGCTTGAGTCATGACGTCAGCCGCGCTCTGGGTTTTCGGGAAAGCGATCACTTCACGGATCGACTGGGCGCCGGTCATCAGCATGACCAGACGGTCCAGGCCGAAGGCCAGGCCACCGTGCGGCGGCGCGCCATATTTCAGGGCGTCGAGCAGGAAGCCGAATTTCTCTTCCTGTTCCGCTTCATTGATACCCAACAGGCGGAACACCGTCTGCTGCATTTCCTTGCGGTGGATACGGATCGAACCGCCACCCAGCTCGGTGCCGTTCAGGACCATGTCGTAGGCACGGGACAGAGCGGTCGCCGGGTTGGCTTCCAGTTCTTCCGGCGTGCACTTCGGCGCGGTGAACGGGTGGTGCAAGGCGGTGAAGCTGCCGTCGTCGTTCTCTTCGAACATCGGGAAGTCGACAACCCACATTGGCGCCCACTTGCAGGTCAGCAGGTCCAGGTCGTTGCCGACCTTGATCCGCAGTGCACCCAAGGCTTCGCTGACGATCTTGGCCTTGTCGGCACCGAAGAACACGATGTCGCCATCGACTGCGCCAACACGATCGAGGATCACATTGAGGTTGGCTTCAGGGATATTTTTGACAATAGGCGATTGCAGCCCCTCGACGCCCTTCGCGCGCTCGTTGACCTTGATGTACGCCAGGCCCTTGGCACCGTAGATGCCGACGAACTTGGTGTAGTCGTCGATTTGCTTGCGCGGCATGCTCGCCCCGCCAGGTACGCGCAAGGCGGCAATGCGGCATTTCGGGTCGTTGGCCGGGCCGCTGAAGACTTTGAAGTCGACTTCTTTCAGTTGGTCGGCGACGTCAACCAGTTCCAGCGGGTTACGCAGGTCCGGCTTGTCGGAACCGTAACGACGCATGGCCTCTTCGAAGGTCATGTGCGGGAATTCGCCGAATTCCAGATCCAGCACTTCCTTGAACAGGTTGCGGATCATGCCTTCGGTGATGGCGATGATGTCTTTTTCATCGAGGAAGCTGGTCTCGATATCGATCTGAGTGAACTCAGGCTGACGGTCTGCACGCAGGTCTTCGTCGCGGAAGCACTTGGCGATCTGGTAGTAACGATCGAAGCCAGCCACCATCAGCAGTTGCTTGAACAGCTGTGGCGATTGCGGCAAGGCGAAGAAGGAACCGGCGTGGGTACGGCTCGGCACCAGGTAGTCGCGAGCGCCTTCCGGGGTAGCACGGGTCAGGATCGGCGTCTCGACGTCGAGGAAGCCGTTCTCGTCCAGGTAGCGACGGATGCTGGTGGTCATACGCGAACGCAGACGCAGCTTCTCGAGCATTTCCGGGCGACGCAGGTCGAGGAAGCGATAGCGCAGGCGGGTTTCTTCGCCGACGTCGGAGAACTCGTTGAGCGGGAACGGCGGGGTTTCCGATTCGTTCAGTACTTCCAGTTCGTAACCCAGCACTTCGATCATGCCCGACGCCATGTTGGCGTTGGTGGCACCGGCCGGACGCAGGCGCACCTTGCCGGTGACCTTGACCACGTACTCGCTGCGCACGCGGTCGGCGACGGCGAAGGTTTCAGCGCGGTCCGGGTCGAACACCACCTGGGCCAGACCATCACGATCACGGATATCGAGGAAAATCACCCCACCGTGGTCACGGCGACGGTGAACCCATCCGCAAAGGGTAATTTCCTGGCCTTCCAGGGCTTCGTTCAGTTGGCCGCAATAATGGCTGCGCATCATGGTCGTGGTTTCACTTCTCGTAATTCGAAATTCGGTTGGAGCTCCTGCAGCAGACTCGCCCTTAAGAAAGGTGCTGGATGCTGCAAGCGCTCACTCGTGTCGTTCAACAGGCTCTAGACCCTAGTCAGCTTTGTCGCCGCCGGCCAGGTTCTTCTTTGAACCGGTCTTGAAATCGGTTTCGTACCAGCCGGTGCCGCTGAGGCGGAAGCCTGGCATGGACAGCATCTTTTTAAGCTCTGGCGCCTGGCAGGCAGGGCAGTCGACCAGCGGTGCTGCGCTGATCTTTTGAATGGCTTCCAACTGATGACCACAGGAAGCACATTGATAGTCGTACATCGGCATGGGGGTTGTCTCGGCGATCAGATTGCTACCGCACACGCTGGGTTTTGCGGCAAAGAGCGGGATTATATCCATTAAATGCAGCCTGTGCAGCCGTAAGACTGCACAGACCGACACTCTGCCCATTCCATCGCCATCACTAGCCTGTGACGACACAACTCCCTTCCTTCAAGCTGTGCACAACACAGACCACCCGCACCAGCCCGCTGAAGTTCTTCACGCCGCCGTGGCGCAAATGCACTTCGCGGTCCACATGGGACAACAGCGCACTGACGGAGCAGCAATTGACTTTGGCCATTTGGCCCAAAATATCCCAGTAGACCTGCTCAAGCCGCAAACAGGTGGCAAAGCCATTCAATCGTACTGATCGGGACAAAGGCTGGGCCAGCCCCATATCGAATTCGCTAACAAATGGATCAATCCTTATCTCCTTGACCGGACTGGCCCTCTCCTCGCTTCGCCTGTCTTCGTAATCCATATCCTTGACACTCCTTTGCCATCCTTGCCTTCTATAAGAACAAAGCCATGTCTTATAAAAGCGCAGGCGCAAAGGTATATCCAGATGACTTTATGACCATCAACGTAGGATAAGCCAACAACTGTTGGGAGATTGCGGAGAGCGTCCTACGCCCTCGGCGTACCGCCGGACTCCCTGATTTGAGTAGCCGCAAGCTTTACTGTTAAATAGGCAGTGTGTCGCCGGTACCTATTTTTTCCGGGTGCTGCGCATAGGCTGATACCAGGTACGTGCCCAACGCCTCTTATTGTTCTGAAGCGAACCGTGCCTCATCAGCTCTTCCTTGTGATCCGTCTTAACGTGAGTTAATCAAAATGTTGAAAATCGTCCACCTGCTAATGGGCGCAGCAGCCTTGCTGCTGTCCTTCATCCCTAGCCTGCGATCCGAAGCTGCTCCTTACCTGCAACAACCTGATGCGCTGTACCTGGCCTTTTTCGGCCTGCTTAACCTCACCCTGGCTCCGGTCATCCCGTATTGGAACAAAGGTCCGCGTCATCAACTGCAAAACCTGGTCAGTGCCCTGCTCGTGCTGGCTGTCGTCCTGCAAACCTTGACGCTGATCGCGCCGATGCCTGTCATCGCTGGTCAACCTGCCGTTCTGTTCAGCCTGATTGCTGCCCTGATCGCCGTTCTTCTGCACCTGGCCATCAGCTTCTACAAATCTTCACCCGCCGCCGCTTCGCCAAGCTATGACATGAGCAATCGCGATACCGGCACCGTCAAGTGGTTCAACACCTCCAAAGGCTTTGGCTTTATTTCCCGTGATTCCGGCGATGATATTTTCGTGCATTTCCGCGCTATTCGCGGCGAAGGCCACCGCGTCCTGGTCGAAGGCCAGCGCGTGGAGTTCTCCGTGATGAATCGTGACAAGGGCCTGCAAGCCGAAGACGTGATCGCCGCATTGCCGCGACGCTGATTCAAGGCTGAAAAAAACCGCGAGCAGCCAGGCTGTTCGCGGTTTTTTATTGCCTGTGCTTTGTTAAAAACAGCTCAGTAATGCGGCGGTGGCGCTTCTTCTTCAAACGTTTCGAACTGGCCGGCCATTTCTTCCTGGCGCTTGAGCAACGCCGTCATTTGCAGTTGCAAACGCTCAACAGCACGCTGCTGCACCGCCAGCACATCACTCAATGCCTGGATAGTGTCATCCTGAAACGCCAACTGGCTCTCCAGATCGGTAACGCGTTCTTCCAGGCTCATTACTCAACCCTCCAGAAACGTAAAGTTGTCGGTCAATACCAGGCGCAGCCGTTCGCGAATCGACGCGATCTGCTCTGCACTGTACGGCTTTGCCGGATGCTTACCCCAAACCGGGGCTGGCCAGGCGGCGTCCTCGCGTTTGCGCACAATCACGTGCATATGCAACTGACTGACAACGTTACCCAAGGTTGCAACATTCATCTTGTCGGCGTCGAACGAGCCTTTGAGCATTTGCGCCAGTGCGGTTGTTTCCTGCCACAGCAACTGTTGATCTGCGACACCCAACTGAAATATCTCACTGATATCGTCGCGACGTGGCACCAGGATGAACCAGGGGTAGTTCGAATCATTGGACAAGAGCAGACGGCAGAGCGGGAAGTCCCCGATCGGTAACGTGTCTTGTTGAAGTCGTGGATCTAAAGCGAACACTGTGCGCACTCCCGCCGGGTCATCATTTTTAGCTTAGCGCCCATCCCGAGAGACGGCGCACCAAGCGACTGGACGGCAGCATACCTGCGAACGTCGGCTGCTTCACGACGAACCATGGTCATGGTCCGCCCGATCCCCCTGGATCAGCCGGACGTACGCCCCGACATGAGACATTTTCCGCTGGAACGCACCACTACAGAACCAGCAATCGCCGAGAAAACGCCGAAGTGACCGGAAAGTGATGATGCGTCCACACTTAACAATGAGCCCTAACTGTATGAATTCAGTACAGCGATAAAAATTTTTTGCACCAAAATCGTACAGAGCGTCTACGCTGATTCCGTCGGGTATCCGCCATTTACTCACGTGTGGGGTGAACCGGTAACGTTTTTGAAGGTCGCGCAGTGTTCCAGGATGGTGCAGCACGATGTAAATCATGGCGTCAAGCCCAAGTGGTAGGTGCTTGAGCCCCCCGGTTTTATGGGGTTTTTACAGCGTCGGCCAGGTGTTCAGAAAAAAAAACAGCAAATAGCTGTTTTGTGCACGCTTGTTGCATTCACACTCACATCGCCTTTGAGGCAGCCGCTGGAAGTGGACGCCTCAAGGGAAATAAAAATAGTGGCAGGGTTGCCCGATGGAGATTCAAACGTTTCACCAGGGACTCTTTTTACCGATGTTCAGGCCCTGGAAAACAACGTTAAAGTTGTCAGTCCGCTTGCGTCGGGGCTGTAAATTTGCGACATCTACCAATCAGTTTGCGACTAGGTCGTAAAGAAGCTGAAAGGTTAGGTACGCAAGTATCGCCAACATGGTCGGCGTGATATAAGTTTGCGCCGACACAAAAAGAAAGAGCCGCCCAGATAATAAATCAGGTGGGACGGCAGTACTCTTATAAAACCAAAGGAGCAAATCACGATGCGCGTGATGAAGTGGAGCATGATCGCACTGGCAGTTGCAGCAGCAGCCAGTACTCAGTTGGCAGTAGCCGCACCTTTCGTAAGCGACCAGGCAGAAGCCAAAGGTTTTGTTGAAGATAGCAAGCTCGACTTGCTGGTTCGCAACTACTACTACAACCGTAACAAGAAAGACGGCGCAACCGACGACAAAGACTGGACCCAGGGCATCCAGGGCATGTTCAGCTCTGGCTACACCCAAGGTCTGATCGGTGTTGGCGTTGAAGCTTGGGGTCAACTGGCCATTAAGCTGGACGGTTCCGACAAATATGCAGGCTCCGGTAACATGACCGTGGGCAATGATGGCGAAGTCAACAACAGCCAGGGTAAAGCCGGCGCTGCCGTCAAGGTACGCATTTCCAAGACCGAGCTGAAAGCCGGCGACCTGCAGCCTAGCACCTCCCCGGTATTCGCTGTTGGCGGTTCCCGTATCCTTCATCAAACTGCCAGCGGTTTCCAACTGCAGAGCAGCGAAGTCAAAGATCTTGACCTCGAAGGCGGTCACTTCTACTCGGCGACCAGCCAGGACAGCAACGCCCGTGATGGCGATCTGTGGGCTAACTACGCTGGCGTGCAAGCCAACTCCATCGACTACCTCGGTGGCAAGTACGGCATTACCCCAGACCTGAGCGTTTCGCTGTACGGCGCTAAACTGGAAGACATCTGGAACCAGTACTACGCCAACGCGAACTACACCCTCGCACTGGGTGGCGACAACTCGATCAACTTCGACGGTAACATCTACAACACCCGGGACACCGGTAGCGCTAAAGCAGGCGAAATCAACAACACCGCCTACTCGCTGGCCGCTGCTTACTCGTTCCTGAAAGCACACACCGTCACCCTGGGCTTCCAGAAAGTGAATGGCGATACTCCGTTCGACTATGTCGGCGTGGGTAAAAACAACCGCGGTGGCGACTCGATCTTCCTCGCCAACTCCATCCAGTACTCTGACTTCAACGCCCCTGGCGAGAAATCGGTACAAGTCCGTTATGACCTGAAAATGGCCGAATACGGCGTACCTGGTCTGAGCTTCATGACCCGTTACGTGAAAGGTTGGGACATCGACGGTACCAACACACCGGCGGGCAGTGCCTACACCGGCTTCTACGGTGAAGATGGCAAACACCACGAAACCAACGTCGAAGCCAAGTACGTCGTTCAAACCGGCCCGGCCAAGGATCTGTCCTTCCGTATTCGTCAAGCATGGCATCGCGCCAACCATGACGACGCGTTTGAAGGTAGCGTTGACGAGTTCCGTCTGATCGTCGACTACCCGCTGTCGGTTCTGTAATTGCCGAAAGTTAGTTTGCGGTAATAAAAAAAGGCCCATCTTCGGATGGGCCTTTTTTGTTGCTTACTGCACCGCAGACTCCTGAACCACTCGAATCATCCGCTGTGGGAACGGGACTTCAACACCGGCTGTTTTCAAACGATCACGGGATTGTTCGTTGAACATGAACATCACGTCCCAATAATCCGCCGTCTTTACCCAAACTCGAAGCGAAAGAGTGATCGAACTGTCACCCAGAGTAGAAACCACCGCTTGAGGCGCCGGATCAGCCAATACGCGCGAATCTTTGGCCAGTTCCAGTAACACTTCACGGGCCTTCTGCAAGTCCGCCTCGTAATCAACGCCCACATCAAACACGACTTTACGGGTCGGTTGACGGTTGGTATTGGTGATAATGCCGTTCGACAGATTGCCGTTAGGCACGATGATGGTTTTGTTATCGCCGGTACGCAGTACGGTATGGAAGATCTGGATGCTGTCGACAGTACCGGCAACACCTTGGGCTTCGATCCAGTCACCAATACGGAACGGACGGAACAACAGAATCAGCACGCCGCCGGCGAAGTTGGCCAGGCTACCCTGCAAGGCCAGACCGATGGCCAGACCCGCCGCACCGATTGCCGCAACGAACGACGTGGTTTCAACACCAATCATCGACGCGACGCTGACAATCAGCAGCACCTTGAGAATGATGTTTGCCAGGCTGCTGATGAACCCTTGCAGCGCCAGGTCGGCGTTGCGCAGCGCCAACAGGCCGCCGAGCTTTTGTGTCACCTTGTTGATCAGCCACCAGCCGACGGCCAGGGTGATGACCGCCAGGAGCACGCGACTGCCGTACTCCATGATCATCGGGATCCAGGCTTGTGACGCCTTGACCAAGTTGTCTACTTCGGTATTCAAATCCATCTTTTTTCTCCTGGGTTAAGCACAATCCGGGTGGGAGCGGGCTTGCTCGCGAAAGCGGTGTGTCATCCAACAGTGATGTCCACTGACACGCCCTCTTCGCGAGCAAGTCGAATCGTCGCACCGCCGCTCCCACAGGTTCCCGCTTCGAAGGTCAGTCGCGGAAGTTGTTGAACTGCAGCGGCATCCCGAATTCCTTGGCCCGCAGCGCCGCAATGGCTTCCTGCAAGTCGTCACGCTTCTTGCCGGTAATGCGCACCTGCTCGCCCTGAATGGCCGCCTGAACCTTGAGCTTGGCGTCTTTGACGTGAGCGACGATTTTCTTCGCCATCTCTTTGTCGATGCCCTCTTTGAGGACCGCTTCCTGTTTCATCAGCTTGCCCGAGGCAAAAGCATCCTTGACCTCAAGGCACTGCACGTCGATTTTGCGCTTGACCAGGGCCAGCTTGAGGATCTCAATCATTGCTTCGAGCTGGAAATCGGCTTCAGCGGTCAGGTTGACGGTCAGGTCCTTTTCCTTGAACTCGAAGCTGCCTTTACCTTTCAGGTCATAACGACGATCGAGTTCCTTGACGGCGTTCTCGACCGCGTTGGTGACTTCGTGTTTGTCCAGTTCGGATACCACGTCGAACGACGGCATGTAATCTCTCCAATAAAAGGGCGCGTTCAATCACGATAGAGCACGCCTGGCTTGCGGTTAAAATCCGCGCTGATTATAACGGGTCTTTCCCATCATTCACTGCGAGCCTCCCATGCACGCCTCAAACAGAGCAAAAAGCTGATGTCCACCACCTGGCATGTTCTGGGCGCCGGCAGCCTCGGCACTTTATGGGCCGCTCGCCTGGCACGGGCCGGTGCACCGGTCAGACTGATCGTGCGGGACGCGGCGCGCTTGCAGGCGTATGAGGCGGCGGGTGGGCTGACGCTGGTCGAGCACGGGAAAGCCACCACCTACGACATCTCCGGTGAGACACCGGACAGCAACGAGCCGATCAACCGTCTGCTGGTGGCCTGCAAAGCGTACGACGCCGAAAAAGCCGTGGCCCGACTGGCGCCGCGCCTGGCCCCTGGCGCGGAGCTGATTCTGTTACAAAACGGTCTCGGCAGTCAGGACGCCGTGGCGGCCCAGGTGCCACAGGCACGCTGCATTTATGCGTCAAGCACCGAAGGTGCCTTCCGCGAGGGTGACTGGCGTGTGGTATTTGCCGGTCACGGTTACACCTGGCTGGGGGATGCCGGTCACCCCGTGGCCCCCATCTGGCTGGATGACGTGAGCGCCGCTGGTATTCCCCACGAGTGGAGCACCGAGATTCTGACCCGACTGTGGCGAAAACTGGCGCTCAACTGCGCGATCAATCCGCTGACGGTGCTGCACGATTGTCGTAACGGTGGCTTGCAGGAACATCATTGCGAAGTGGCCACCCTCTGCGTCGAACTGACGGAATTGCTGGAACGTTGCGGTCAGCCGGCAGCCGCCGAGGACCTTCAACAGGAAGTCGAACGGGTGATCCACGCGACGGCCGCCAACTACTCCTCGATGCACCAGGACGTCAGTAATCGGCGCCGAACCGAAATCAGCTACCTGTTGGGCCATGCCTGCAAAGTCGCGGCGAGGCACCAGCTGAACCTGCCGCACCTCAATCAGCTTGAGGCAAGGTTGATCACCCATCTGCACAGCCTTGGATTGCCCAGCGACTGAGCAGCGGCTACGCTGGCCACTTGTTCCTATTCAGCGATAAACCTGATGCCATTGCGCCAGCGCCTCGATAACCTTCCGGTCGGCCAGAAACTGCTGGCCGCCCTGCTGGTGCTGTTGACCACCGTTCTGCTGGTCGCCAACCTGACCTTTATCAGCGCCGCGTATTACATCTCCCAGGAAAGCATGGCGCCTCAGGCGTTGCAGACCATCGGCCGTCTGGTATCCAACCCGAGCCTGGTATCAGAGGCTTTGCAGTCACCGCAAAGTGCCGAACGCCTGCTCAATGAGCTCAACAGTTATTCCCCGCTGCGTGCGGCGGCCCTTTATGACGGCAAGGGCGAACGCCTGGCGCAATTGCAGCATGGCGACAAGTTGAATCTGCCGGAGCGTTACCGGCACATCGAATCCTGGCAAGCCACTGAATTCCGCAGCAACCAAATCATCACCCTGCCCCGCCCCGGCACCGCGCCCGGCCACCTGCTACTGGTTGCCAGCAGCGAACTGCCGATGGCGTTCTACACCGGCACGCTGACTGCCAGCCTGGGGATTTTGATCTTCAGCGTACTGTTGTGGCTGGTCATTGCCCGGCAGATAAAACGCCTGATCACGCGACCGATTCATCAGCTCGAAGAATTGTCCCGGCAAGTAACCCGGGAAGAGAACTACGCCCTGCGTGCCTCCCGCGGCAACCACGATGAAATCGGTAGCCTTGCCGAGGCGTTCAACACCATGCTCTCGCGCATCGAGGCGCGCGAACAGCAACTCAAACGGGCCCGGGATGATTCTCAGGCCGCTTATGATCAGGCCCAGGGGTTGGCCGAAGAAACCCGCCACACCAACCGCAAACTGGAACTCGAAGTCCAGGTGCGCAGCAAGATCGAGAAGAAACTCACCGGCTTCCAGAATTACCTCAACAGCATCATCGACTCCATGCCCTCGGCGTTGATCGCCCTCGACGAGCAGCTCTACGTGACGCAATGGAATCAGGAGGCCAGCGCCCTGTCCGGCACCCGTCTCGACGAAGCCCTGAACCAGCCGATTTTCCTCGCCTTCGAACCGCTGAAGCCATTTCTGCCGCAACTCAAGCAGACCGTCGAGCAGCACACCGTGGCCAAGATCGAGCGCGTGACGTGGTTAAAGGACGAAGAACCCAAGCACTACGCCCTGACTTTCTACCCGTTAATGGGGGGGGCCGGGCGTGGCGTGGTGATTCGGATCGACGACATCACCCAGCGCCTGTCGCTGGAAGAAATGATGGTGCAGTCAGAAAAAATGCTCTCGGTCGGTGGTCTCGCCGCCGGGATGGCCCACGAGATCAATAACCCGCTGGGCGCCATCCTGCACAACGTTCAGAATATCCGTCGGCGCCTTTCCCCCGACTTGCCCAAAAACCTCGAACAGGCCGAGCAATCCGGCATCGAACTGTCGACGGTCAACCAGTACCTGCAAGCGCGCGAAGTGCCGCAGTTGCTGGATGGCATCCAACAGGCCGGCGCCCGGGCGGCAAAGATTGTGACCCACATGCTCAGCTTCAGCCGTCGGAGCACCCGGCAAATGGCCCCCTGCGACTTGCCGGCGCTGATCGATCAGGCCGTGGAAATCGCCAGCAACGACTTCGATCTGGCCATCGGCTTCGACTTCAAGGGGCAGGCGATCATTCGCCAGTTCGATCCGGCGTTGGGCCCGGTTCCAGGCACCGCCAACGAGCTGGAGCAGGTGTTGCTCAATCTGCTGAAAAATGCCGCGCAAGCCATTCACCAGCGCGAGGATGACCGCGAACCGGGGCGGATCATCCTGCGCACCAAGCTGAACCCGCCGTGGGCGGAAATCCAGGTCGAGGACAACGGCGTCGGCATGAGCGAGAGCGTACGCAAACGCACCTTCGAACCATTCTTCACCACCAAGGAAATCGGCCAGGGCACCGGCCTGGGCCTGTCGGTCTCGTATTTCATCATCACCAATAACCACAAGGGCCAGATGGAAGTGCAATCGACTCTGGGCCAGGGCACGTGTTTCACCTTGCGCTTGCCCTTGGCGGGCACCCCGGTCGTCTCCCAAGAACTCAATCAGCTATCGAGGTAACCATGGGCTTTCGCTTGTCGAAAATTTACACCCGCACCGGCGACAAAGGGGAAACCGGCCTGGGCGACGGTCGCCGCGTGCCCAAGGACCATCCACGTATCGAAGCCATCGGCGAAGTCGATACGCTGAACAGTCAGGTCGGCGTACTGTTGGCCGGGCTGGAAGCGGAAAGTCACAGGTTTACGGGACTGAACGAAGTGATCGAGGTGTTGGCGCCCTGCCAGCATCGGTTATTCGACCTGGGCGGCGAGTTGGCAATGCCGGTGTATCAAGCGCTGAACACAGCAGAAATCGAGCGTCTGGAAGCGGCGATTGATTTGTGGAATGAAGAGCTGGGCCCACTGGAGAATTTTATCCTGCCCGGCGGTTCGGCGCTGATTGCCCAGGCCCATGTGTGCAGAAGCCTGGCGCGCAGTGCGGAACGACGTTGCCAGCAACTGAATGCGATCGAACCATTGGCCGGCGTTGGGCTGGCCTACATCAATCGGTTGTCGGATTTGTTGTTTGTGGCGGCGCGGCTGATTGCCAAGCGTCAGGGGATTGCCGAGATTTTGTGGCAGCCGGCGGCGAAACCCCAGATTTAGTCGGCGTCCTCAAGGCCGCCTTCGCGGGCAAGCCCGCTCCCACAGGTTCAGTGGTGTGCACAGATTTGTGTACGACGTTGATCCCTGTGGGAGCGGGCTTGCCCGCGATGAGGCCGGCAGCCTCACCGCAAAATCATGCCTCGGGCCAGAATGCCCGAATCCCCGCCACACCCTGGGCACCCGCTTCCCAGGCTTTCTGAAGATCCGCCGGGCCAACGCCACCGAGCAAGAACACCGGCTTGCTGAACCCCTCGATCAAGCTCGAAGCCTGCGCCCAACCCAACGGCTGAGCGTCCGGATGAGTCTGGGTCGGCTGCACCGGCGACAACGTTACGAAGTCCACGCCCATCTGCTCGGCCAGCGTCAGTTCTTCAGCGTTGTGGCAGGACGCCGCCAACCAGCGCGACGCCGGTAGCGGTCGACCCGCCGCCGCGTACTTGCGCAACTGTGCTGCCGTGATGTGCCAACCGGCTGACGGGAAATCGCCCAGCCATTCGAACGGGCCCTTGATCATCAACTGCGCCTTGCCGGCACACAGCCCCGCCGCATCTACCGCCAGATCGCGGTATTTCGGGTCGTAGCCATTGGGCGCCCGGAGCTGGATCAACTTGATACCGCCCGCGATGGCTTTCTGAATTCCACGCAGCAGGGCCGGGGTTTCCAGGTCTTCCGGGGTTATCAGGTACTGCGAAGAGAGGCGCGCGGCCGCAACGATAGGCTGATTGGCCGCCGGAAATTCATAATTCAACAGATCACGCGGCGCCACCCATTCCAATGGTTGACCTTCTGCACCGTGAGGCTCCCCGGAAAAGCCCGAGACTTCCCACACATCCAGCAACACCTGTTTGTCCGGGTAGTCATGGTGAACCTTGATCAGCGGGCGCGCCGCGTTGACCACAATGCCCAGCTCTTCATGGAGTTCGCGAGCCAGCGCGGTTTCGACGGACTCATCGGCTTCGACCTTGCCACCGGGAAACTCCCACAGACCGCCCTGGTGCTGGGTATCGGCACGGCGAGCGATGAGAATCTTGCCACTGACATCACGAATGACGGCGGCGGCTACGTGTACTCGTTTCACTGTGCGACCTCCTCCAGCCCCGCTTTCTGCCAAGCCTTGAAGGCTGGCCATTGATAGATCGTGTTGACGTAAGCCTCGTCCGCCGCCGGCAATTTCACCTGATAGGTACGCAAGCGCACGGCAATCGGTGCGAAAAACGCATCGGCCAGGGTCGCGCCGCCAAACAGGAATGGACCAGGTTCGGTCGCGGCGGCGCGGCACTCGGCCCACAACGCCAGCATGCGTTCAATGTCTGCCTGCACGTCGGCCGGCGTCAGCGACAGCGGTGTGTCACGGCTCAGGTCGAACGGCATGCTGCCGCGCATGGCGAAAAATCCGGCGTGCATCTGCGCGCAGGCCGAACGCGCCTGGGCGCGGGCGGCAATGTCTTTGGGCCAGAGGCCTGCGTCGGGGAATTGTTCGGCCAGGTATTCTGCAATCGCCAGGGAATCGGCGATGGTGCCGTGTTCGGTTTTCAACAGCGGGACTTTGCCGGTTGGCGAATGCCTGAGCAGACGTTCACGGGTGTCCGGCTGGTTCAGCTTGATCAATTCTTCGGTGTAAGGAGCGCCGACCAGGTCGAGGGCCAGTGCGCCGCGCAAGGACCAGGAGGAAAGCAGTTTGTCGCCGATGATCAGGTGGAGGCTCATGTTCGGGACCTTTTGATGAAGGGAAACAAGCCAGTCTGGGTGGTGACTGGAAGTCCGCCTTCGCGAGCAAGCCCGCTCCCACATTTGATCGCATTTCTACTGGAAGCACTCAGTCAAATGTGGGAGCGGGCTTGCTCGCGAATAAGGCGACTCGGTTTGGAGATTACGTACGGTACTCGGCGTTGATCTTCACGTATTCGTGGGACAAGTCGGTGGTCCAGATTGTTTCGCTGCAATCACCGCGACCCAGTTCGATACGGATGGTGATTTCTTCCTGCTGCATCACCGCCGCGCCTTGGGCTTCGGTGTAAGTCGCGGCACGCGCGCCACGGCTGGCGATGCACACGTCGCCGAGGAACACGTCGATCTTGCTCACGTCCAGGTTCGGCACACCGGCACGGCCGACGGCGGCCAGGATACGACCCCAGTTCGGATCGGAGGCGAACAGTGCGGTCTTGATCAGCGGCGAGTGAGCCACGGTGTATCCAACGTCCAGGCATTCCTGGTGATTGCCGCCGCCGTTGACTTCTACGGTGACAAATTTGGTCGCGCCTTCGCCGTCGCGAACGATGGCTTGGGCCACGTCCATGCAGACTTCGAACACGGCTTGCTTCAGCAGGGCGAACAGCGGACCGCTCGCTTCGGTGATTTCCGGCAGTGCTGCCTGACCGGTGGCGATCAGCATGCAGCAGTCGTTGGTCGACGTGTCACCATCGATGGTGATCCGGTTGAACGACTTGTTGGCACCGTCCAGCAGCAGGTTTTGCAAGACGTCGCGGGAGACTTTGGCGTCGGTGGCGATGTAGCCGAGCATGGTTGCCATGTTCGGACGAATCATGCCCGCACCTTTGCTGATCCCGGTGACGGTGATGGTCACGCCGTCATGCTGGAACTGGCGGCTGGCGCCCTTCGGCAGGGTGTCGGTGGTCATGATGCCAGTGGCGGCCGCTTCCCAGTTGTTGACCGACAGATCGTCGAGGGCGGCTTGCAGCGCGCCTTCAATCTTCTCGACCGGCAGCGGTTCGCCGATCACACCGGTGGAGTACGGCAGCACCAGGCTGGCATCGACACCGGTCAGCTCAGCCAGTTTGGCGCAGGTGCGCTCGGCGGCGGCGAGGCCAGGCTCACCGGTACCCGCGTTGGCATTGCCGGTATTGGTCAGCAGGTAACGCACCGGACCTTGCACGCGTTGCTTGGCCAGGATCACCGGCGCTGCGCAAAAGGCGTTTAGGGTGAACACGCCTGCCACGGTAGAACCTTCGGCACAGCGCATGACCACCACATCCTTGCGCCCCGGGCGCTTGATGCCGGCCGAGGCGATACCGAGTTCAAAACCGGCAACCGGGTGCAACGTTGGCAAAGGACCAAGACCAACAGCCATGAAAGCGCTCCTTAAAAAGATGTCAGCACCGTCGTCAGGAAGAACGGTGGTTTAAATGGCAAAACGCCGCGACGGCTTATGCCGGTCGCGGCGCGGGTATTTCAGCGTATGAAACGGGTTTTACTGGATCTGCCCGTGACAATGCTTGAATTTCTTGCCCGAACCGCAGTAGCACAGTTCGTTACGGCCCAGCTTCTGTTCGTTGCGTACTGGCGCGGTGGCGAGGGCAACATCAACCTCTTCACCCAGCAGCTCCGGTTGTTCAAGACCCGGTGCTTCGTCGTGCTGGAACTGCATGCGTGCCGCCAGCGCTTCGGCTTCCTGGCGCAGGCGTTGCTCTTCTTCGATTGGATCTTCGCGGCGAACCTGAACGTGCGACAGCACACGGATCGAGTCGCGCTTGATCGAATCCAGCAGCTCGGAGAACAGCGTGTAGGACTCGCGCTTGTACTCCTGCTTCGGGTTCTTCTGCGCATAACCACGCAAATGGATGCCGTGACGCAGGTGATCCATGGTCGACAGGTGGTCTTTCCACAGGTCGTCGAGCACGCGCAGTACAATTTGCTTCTCGAAGGTGCGCAGCGCTTCGGCGCTCGCCTGCTCTTCTTTCTCGTTGTACGCAGCCAGCAATTCGTTCAGCAGCTTCTCGCGCAGGGTTTCTTCGTACAGGTGGTCGTCTTCGTCGAGCCATTGCTGGATCGGCAGCGCCACACCGAAATCGCTCTGCAGCGCGGCTTCCAGGCCCGCCACATCCCACTGCTCAGGCAGCGACTGCGGTGGAATGTGTGCGCTGACGGTGGCGTTGAGCACGTCCTGACGGAAGTCGGCAATGGTTTCGCCGATGTTGTCAGCAGCCAACAAACTGTTACGCATGTGATAGATCACTTTACGCTGTTCGTTGTTGACGTCGTCGAACTCAAGCAGCTGCTTACGAATGTCGAAGTTGCGGCCTTCAACCTTGCGCTGAGCCTTCTCGATGGCGTTGGTCACCATGCGGTGTTCAATCGCTTCGCCAGGCTGCATGCCCAGGGCTTTCATGAAGTTCTTCACCCGGTCAGAGGCGAAGATGCGCATCAGGCTGTCTTCCAGCGACAGGTAGAAACGGCTGGAACCGGCGTCACCCTGACGACCGGCACGACCACGCAGCTGGTTGTCGATACGGCGCGATTCGTGACGTTCGGAAGCGATGACCTGCAAGCCGCCCGACTCGAGCACTTGCTGGTGACGTTTCTGCCAGTCGGCCTTGATCTGGGCGATTTGCTCAGGGGTCGGGTCTTCCAGCGAAGCAACTTCCACTTCCCAGTTGCCGCCCAACAGGATGTCGGTACCACGACCGGCCATGTTGGTGGCGATGGTCAGTGCGCCTGGGCGACCGGCCTGGGCAATGATCTCGGCTTCTTTTTCGTGGAACTTGGCGTTCAGAACCTTGTGTTCGATGCCTTCCTTGTTGAGCAGGCTGGACATGTGCTCGGAAGTTTCGATGGTTGCAGTACCCACCAGCACCGGACGGCCGTGGGTCATGCATTCCTTGATGTCGTTGATGATCGCCGCGTATTTCTCTTCGGCGGTCAGGAACACCAGGTCGTTGTAGTCTTTACGCGCCAGTGGCTTGTTCGGCGGGATAACCATCACCGACAGACCGTAGATCTGGTGGAATTCGAACGCTTCAGTGTCAGCGGTACCGGTCATGCCGGACAGCTTGTTGTACAGACGGAAGTAGTTCTGGAACGTGGTCGACGCCAGCGTCTGGCTTTCGGCCTGGATGTTCAGCTCTTCCTTGGCTTCGATGGCCTGGTGCAGACCTTCGGACAGACGACGACCCGGCATGGTACGACCGGTGTGTTCGTCGACCAGGACAACCTGACCGTCCTGCACGATGTACTCGATGTTGCGATGGAACAGTTTATGCGCGCGCAGACCGGCATAAACGTGAGTCAGCAGGCCCAGGTTGTGCGCCGAATACAGGCTCTCGCCTTCAGCCAGCAGGCCGATGCGGGTAAGCGTTTCTTCGACGTACTGGTGACCGGCTTCATTGAGTTCGACCTGGCGGGTCTTCTCGTCGACGGTGTAGTGCCCAGCCTTGGTCACTTCGCCTTCCACTTCTTCGATGTGCAACTCGAGCTGCGGGATCAGTTTGTTGATCTCGATGTACAGCTTGGAGCTGTCCTCGGCCTGACCGGAAATGATCAGCGGGGTACGGGCTTCGTCGATGAGGATCGAGTCGACTTCGTCGATCACGGCAAAATTGAGTTCGCGCTGGAATTTTTCTTCCATGCTGAACGCCATGTTGTCGCGCAGGTAGTCGAAACCGAATTCGTTGTTGGTGCCGTAGGTAATGTCGGCGGCGTAAGCCAGACGTTTCTCTTCCGGCGGCTGGAACGGCGTAACCACGCCTACCGTCATGCCGAGGAATTCGTAGAGCGGACGCATCCAGTTGGCGTCACGACGGGCCAGGTAGTCGTTCACGGTAACAACGTGCACGCCTTTGCCGGACAACGCGTTCAGGTAAACACCCAGTGTCGCCACCAGGGTCTTGCCTTCACCGGTACGCATTTCCGCGATCATGCCTTCATGCAAGGTCATGCCGCCGATCAGCTGGACATCGAAGTGGCGCATACCCATGACGCGCTTACCGGCTTCGCGGGCGACCGCAAAGGCTTCTGGCAGCAGCTTGTCGAGGTCTTCCCCTTTGGCGATGCGGGCCTTGAACTCATCTGTCTTGGCACGCAATTGATCGTCCGAAAGGGCCACCATTTGCTCTTCGAAGGCATTGACGAGTTGCACCGTCTTGAGCATGCGTTTGACTTCACGCTCGTTCTTGCTTCCAAAAAGTTTCTTTAACAAAGGCGCAAACATATCGGCAGGATCTTCCACACTAAAGGGATGGAGGGCGGCCCCGTGAGTCGCCCGTGCAGCCCTCATGGCCGCATGCGAACGAGCATTCTACCCGGAAACGATGGTGAGGAAAGTGGCGTTATTCCACGATGCTGGCACAGCGCTGTGACGGGGCTCACTTAAAATAAGGGCTTTTTACTGAACTTCAAGCCATTCACGGCATAAGTTACTTGTTGATTTAATGGGTAAAGCGCTCGCAAAGCAATGGGTCGGGCGAATCGGGTGCTTTCTGCTACCATGGCAGCTCTGTTACTTCAGGTGTCTGATCATGGCATTTCGCCCTCTTACGGCCAGAGCACCCGCCGTTCTGCTTCGCGAAGCCAAACCGCTGAAAGCCATCTTTGGCCATGCTCAACGCCTGGGTCATTTACAACGTCTGCTGGAAAGCCAATTGCAGCCCGCCGCGCGCGAGCACTGCCATGTGGCTTCATGGCGCGAAGGCAGTTTATTGCTGATTGTCACCGACGGTCATTGGGCTACCCGCCTGCGTTACCAGCAAAAACGTCTGCAACGGCAATTACAGATGTTCGACGAATTCGCCAGTTTGACGCGGATTCTGTTCAAGGTGCAGCCACCCACGGTTCAGCAAGGGGCGGCGGGGCATACCATCAGTTTGTCCAGCGATGCGGGTGCGACCATTCAGGCTACGGCTGAGGGGATTAGCGATCCGAATCTTAGAGCGGCGCTGGAGCGACTCGCGGCTCATGCGAAACCCAAGGAATAGAAGCAAGATCAAAAGATCGCAGCCTTCGGCAGCTCCTACAGGGTGAACGCAATCCAATGTAGGAGCTGCCGAAGGTTCGGGCCGCGTTCGGACGATCTTTTGCTTTAGCGGCGCTTGCTGCCACCGAGCAATGAGCCCATCAAGCCGCGTACCAATTGTCGGCCCAACTGATTAGCCGCCTGTCGCATCGCCGATTTCAGCGCCTGCCCTGCCGCCGTACCGAGGAACTCCCCAGCCTTGTCGGTGAAGCTTGGCTCTTCAGCGGCGGGCTTGCCCGGCGCCGCTTCAGGCTCTGGCGCCAGACCTTTGCGCCCCATCAGCACTTCATAAGCCGACTCACGATCGATCGGCTTGTCATACCGCCCCTGCAACGGTGAACTGGCGATTAACGCCGCACGCTCGGCTTCGCTCAAGGGCCCGATCCGCGATTGCGGCGGCGCGACCAGGACGCGCTGGACCATTTCCGGTGTGCCCTTGTCTTGCAAGGTGCCGACCAGCGCCTCGCCGATCCCCAGTTCGGTCAGCACCGACAACGCGTCGAACGCCGGGTTGGGACGGAAGCCCTCGGCCACCGCTCGCAGGGACTTCTGCTCTTTTGCGGTAAACGCGCGCAAGCCATGCTGGATACGCAGGCCCAATTGCGCCAGCACGTCATCCGGCAAATCGCCGGGCGATTGGGTGACGAAATACACGCCCACGCCTTTTGAACGAATCAGCCGCACGACTTGTTCCAGGCGATCCTGCAACGCCTTGGGCGTCCCCGCGAACAACAAGTGTGCCTCATCGAAAAACAGCGCCAGCAACGGTTTGTCGGCATCGCCGCGTTCCGGCAGTTGCTCGAAGAGTTCGGCCAGCAACCACAGCAAGAACGTCGCGTAGACCTTCGGCGCTTCGTGGACCAGACGACTGGCGTCGAGCAAGTGAATGCGCCCACGGCCATCGGCGGTCGGTTGCAGAATGTCTTCGAGTTGCAAGGCCGGTTCGCCGAACAGTGCTTCGGCACCTTGCTGTTCCAGGGTCGCCAGACGCCGCAGCAGCGCCTGGCTGGAACCGGTGGTCATCAGCGCGGCGTCGTCACCGAGCAATTCGGGGTGGTCACGCAGGTGATTGAGCAGCGCCTTCAAATCCTTCAGGTCCAGCAGCAGCAACCCTTCGCGGTCCGCCACCTTGAAGGCGGCGTACAGCGCCGATTGCTGGCTGTCGGTCAATTCCAGCAGGCTGCCCAGCAACAAGGGGCCCATTTCACTCAAGGTTGTGCGCAATGGATGACCGGACTGACCGTGAACATCCCACAGAGTCACCGGATACGCCTGAGGCTTGTAGTTCAGCCACGGCATCCCGGCGATGCGCTCGGCGATCTTGCCTTGAGGGTTGCCGGCGGCGCCCAGACCGCACAGGTCGCCTTTGATATCGGCGGCAAACACTGCCACGCCAGCATCGCTGAACGCTTCGGCCATGCGTTGCAAGGTCACGGTTTTACCCGTCCCGGTGGCGCCCGCGACCAGACCGTGACGGTTCGCCAGGCGCATGGCCTGAGCAATCGGCTGCCCCGCGAGATCGGCACCGATAACGAGTTGCAATGAATCAGGCATTTGGTCACCTATGGTTAATCTTTGATCCTTCACGGCCGATAGAGCAAAGCAAGAGACCCAACGGATAACAAGGTCTGACGTTCCGCATGGAGGCCTGGAATACACAATTCGCGCCTACGCGTACCCACTTTGCGCGAGTTAACAGCAACACGCCCCAAATAAGACCTTAGCGGACACTCCAAGCTATGAACAAAAATCTGCGTTTCAGCCATAAAATCCTGCTTGCCGCCGCGCTCATCGTCATCGCCGCGTTCGCCTCGTTCACTCTGTACAACGACTATTTACAGCGAAACGCCATTCGAAAGAACCTGGACCACTACCTGCAGGAGATGGGCAGAGTCACTGCCAACAACATCCAGACCTGGCTGGCCGGTCGTAGCTTGCTGATCGAAAATCTGTCGCAAACCGTTGCAATGAACCCCGATACCGACAACGTTGCCAAACTGCTTGTGCAGAAGGCCGTAACGTCGACCTTCATGGGCGCCTACTTGGGCAATAAGGATGGTTCTTTCATCATCCGTCCAGATAGCAAGATGCCCGATGGCTATGACCCTCGCGCTCGTCCTTGGTACAAGAGTGCGCAGAGCGCCAGCGGTCCTGCATTGACGGAACCGTACATTGATCTGGCCTCTGGCCAACTGGTGATTTCCATCGTTGACAGCGTGGTCAAGGATGGACAGAACATGGGTGTGGTCGGTGGCGACTTGAGTTTGCAAGTGATTGCAGACAGCCTCAAGGCACTGGACTTCGACGGCATGGGGTATGCCTTTCTGGTCAGCTCGGACGGCAAAATCCTGGTACACCCCGACAAAGCGCTGGCGATGAAATCGCTCAAGGAGGTTTACCCGCAGGACACGCCTGTCATCAGCAGCGACCTGAGCGAAATCCAGGTGGATGGCAAAACCCGCATCATGACCTTCACCCCGATCAAAGGGCTGTCGTCGGTGAACTGGTACATCGGTTTGTCCGTGGACAAGGACAAAGCCTTTTCCATGCTCAGCGAGTTCCGTACTTCAGCGATCATCGCAACCCTCATTGCCGTGGCGATCATCATTGCGCTGCTGGGTATGCTGATCCGTATCCTGATCCAGCCATTGAACGTCATGACCCGCGCCATGGCCGACATCGCTGACGGTGAAGGCGACCTGACCAAACGCCTGACCATTCAGAACAACGACGAGTTCGGCCTCCTCGGCACCGCGTTCAACCGTTTCGTGGAGCGTATTCACGGTTCGATCCGCGAAGTGTCCTCGGCGACCGGGCAAGTCAACGAAGTGGCCTTGCGCGTCGTGGCCGCCTCGAACTCGTCGATGTACAACTCCGACCAACAAGCTTCACGCACCAGCAGCGTTGCCGCGGCGATCAATCAGCTCGGTGCCGCCGCCCAGGAAATCGCCCGCAACGCCGCGCAAGCATCCAGCCAGGCCAGCGATGCCCGCAGCCTCGCCGAAGACGGCCAGCAAGTGGTGGATCGCAGCATTGTCGCGATGAATCAGCTATCGAACATGCTTAGCGCCTCCAGTACCAACATCGAATCGCTGAACAGCAAAACCGTGAACATCGGGCAGATTCTCGAAGTGATTACCAGCATTTCCCAGCAAACCAACCTGCTGGCGCTCAACGCGGCCATTGAAGCTGCGCGTGCCGGTGAAGCCGGGCGCGGTTTTGCCGTGGTGGCCGACGAAGTTCGCAACCTCGCGCACCGCACCCAGGAATCGGCGCAACAGGTACAGACCATGATCGAGGAGCTGCAAATCGGCGCTCGTGAATCCGTCAGTACCATGAGCGACAGTCAGCGCCACAGTCAGGAAAGCGTCGAAATCGCCAACCTGGCCGGCGAACGCCTCAACAGCGTGACTTTGCGCATCGGCGAAATCGACGGGATGAACCAGTCGGTAGCGACGGCGACCGAGGAGCAGACGGCGGTGGTCGAGTCGATCAACGTCGACATCACCGAGATCAACACACTGAACCAGGAAGGGGTGGAAAACCTGCAATCGACGTTGCGGGCATGCTCAGACCTGGAGCAGCAGGCGGCGCGCCTTAAACAGTTGGTAGGCAGTTTCCGTATCTAGCGTCTGATCTGGCCCCTTCGCGGGCAAGCCCGCTCCCACAGGTTCAGCGCGAACCCATGTGGGAGCGGGCTTGCTCGCGAACGCGCCCTCCCCCGTCAACGCAAAACCCCAACCGAACATCTATCCTTCATAAAGGTCAACCAAGGGAGAACAACGGACCGGAGGGATGCTCATCGTGCATATCGCTGACATAACCATGTTCTACGCCCCTGCCAGCGGTGGCGTGCGCACTTATCTGGATGCAAAACACCGTCGCCTGGGCATCAAACCGGGCATTCGCCATAGCCTGCTGATTCCGGGTCCTTCCTTAAGTGAACAGGATGGCGTCTACACAGTTCCGGCCCCCGCCCTGCCCTTCGGCAAGGGGTATCGCTTTCCCCTCCGCCTCGCGCCCTGGCGCAATGTTCTGCAGGACTTGCAGCCCGACCTGATTGAGGTCGGCGATCCTTACCTCACCGCGTGGGCGGCTCTGGATGCTAAGCGCCAACTCGACGTGCCAGTGATCGGCTTTTATCACTCGGACCTGCCACTGCTGGTCAGCAACCGCATGGGCAATTGGGTCACCGGGAATGTCGAAGCTTATGTCAGCAAGCTTTATGGCAACTTCGACCGGGTTCTGGCGCCGAGCCGGGTCATGGCCGACAAACTGATCGGCCTGGGGGTGAAAAACGTTTTCGTGCAGCCCTTGGGCGTGGACTTGCAAACCTTCAACCCCGGCTTACGCGATTCCGGTCTGCGGGCCGAATTGGGCATCGATGAAAATACCCACCTGCTGATCTTCGCCGGGCGTGGCTCCAAGGAAAAAAACCTGCCGGTGCTGCTCGACTGCATGAGTCGGCTGGGCCGACGTTATCACCTGCTGCTGGTCGGTTCATCGATGCCGGCCGTGGTACCGGACAACGTCACCGTGATTGATGATTTCTGCCCGGCGACGCACGTTGCGCGATTGATGGCCAGTGCCGATGCGCTGCTGCACGCAGGCGATCAGGAAACGTTCGGCCTGGTGATTCTGGAAGCCATGGCCAGTGGCATTCCGGTCGTGGCCGTGGCGGCCGGGGCTTTTCAAGAGATTGTCACCGATCAATGCGGCCTGCTCTGCACGCCGAACAATCCGTTGGCAATGGCCAACGCAGTACGCGAGTTATTCACCTCAGGCAGCGCTGTTCTCGGCAAGCACGCCCGCAGCCATGTTGAGCGGCATTACTCGTGGGACACCGTGGTCAACAGCCTGCTGGGGCACTATCACGCCGTGCTCGGCAGCCACCAATGGCCGCTGGCCGCCAATGGTTGAGCTCATGAACGCACGCAGCCTTTTAGTGGTGCTGCATGATGTTGCACCGCCAACCTGGGCCGATTACCAACCCTTCGTTGAAGCCGTCGACGCGCTGGGCGAGGTGCCGCTGACTTGGCTGGTGGTGCCGAATTTTCACAAGCACAACGGCCTGGATGCCCATCCGGGATTTCGACGCCTACTCACCCGGCGGGTTGCCCGGGGTGACGAATTGGCGTTGCACGGTTACTTCCATTGCGATGATGCCCCCTCTGCGAACAATCCCCGCGACTGGTTCATGCGGCGCGTCTACACCCACGAAGGTGAGTTCTACAGCTTGTCCCGGGAAGCGGTATGGACCCGCCTGCGCGCCGGCATCGAAGTGTTCCGGCGATTTGACTGGCCGCTGGAGGGTTTCGTCGCCCCGGCCTGGCTGATGAGCGACGGCACCCGCGAGGCCTTGCGCCAGTTACCGCTGAACTACACCAGCGACCCGCAACATCTCTATCGTTTGCCGGATTTCACCGCGATCGATGCCCCGGGCCTGGTCTGGAGTGCACGCAGCGCCTGGCGCCGAGGCCTGTCAAAACTCGTCAGCGATCATCGCGAACAGCGCTGGCGCCAGGCGCCGGTGATTCGCCTCGGCCTGCATCCGGTGGACATGCGCCATGAGTTCTCCCGCACTTACTGGCTGCAAACCCTCAAGCGTTTGCTCGACGAGGGCCGTGTGCCGATGACCAAGGCCGGGTGGCTGGCATCGCACAGCGACCGCATCGGTCGCGCCGCATGAGTCGCGGGATTCTGCTGCTCGTCGCCCTGCTCGCTGCAGTGCTGATTCCACTGTTGCTTGGCGGTAATCAGACAGCGTCGCGCCTGCAAAGCTTTCCGCTGACCTGGCTGTTGATCATGTTCGGCATGATTCTGCTGTGCTGGGTGGTAAACACAATGCGCTTGCGCTTGTTGCTGGGGGACCAGCGCGACAAGGTGAGTCGGTTCAAAAGCCTCGGCGTGGTAATGGCCGCCGAGTTCGCCTATTGCGCCACGCCCGGCGGCAGCGGTGGACCGCTGACGATCATGGCGTTGTTGGCACGCAATGGCGTGCGCCCGGCCAGGGGTAGTGCCGTGTTCGCCATGGATCAGCTGAGCGATTTGCTGTTTTTCCTCTGTGCGCTGAGCGGGATCCTGATTTATGCACTGTTCCAGCACCTTAGCCAGCGCATGGAATGGCTGCTGACCGTGAGCGCCATTTCCTTGTTCGGCGGGTTGATCAGTTGTGGGCTGATCGCCCACTACCACCGGTTGCTGATTCGTCTTGGCGGCCGTTTGCTCGCTCGCTTGAATGTCAAAGCCACCACGCGCCTGCGCTGGGCACGCAAACTCCTGCACTTCCTGGCGGCGTTTACAGAAACGTTGAAATTGCCTTTTCAGACGCTGATCAAGGTCTTTGCCCTCACCTGCCTGCATTGGGTCTTACGCTACAGCGTGCTGTATCTGGCGTTGCGCGGGCTCGGGGCGGACTTGCAGTGGGCCTGGTGTTTTCTGATCCAGATGCTTTCTCTGAGCGCCGGGCAGTTCAGCCTGTTGCCGGGCGGTGCAGGGGCGGCAGAGCTGACGTCGGCGGCGCTGTTGGCGCCCATGGTCGGAAAATCCACCGCGGCGGCGGCGATTTTGATTTGGCGGGCGGTGACCTATTACTTCTACCTGGTGGTCGGTGGCCCAGTATTTTTGCTGATGCTGGGGCGGCCGCTGCTGAAGAAGTTGATGAAGGTTAAGCAGGCTTAGGAGCCTGGGGGGCTTGGTCTTGCTATGGCTGAGGATTTTTTGAATGTGTACATATCCGTTTTTTTGATTGCTGCGGCTGGCGGTTTCGCTCTTACAGCGAGTCACTTTTGACAAACGCCCGGAGTGCCGGCCCAGTCAAAAGTAACCAAAAAGTCTTGCCCCTCCATTCGGTGCCTCGCTAAGGCTCGGCATGCCCTCACTCCGGCATTGCTCCGGGGGCCCGCCGCCATCCTTGCCGCGGTGCCCCCTGCGCAACGCCTGCGTTCGGCCTCTGGGAAAGGGGCAGGTAGATCAAAAGCCAAAGCAAGGGCAAGGGCAAGGGCAAGGGCAAGGGCAAGATCAAGAGCTTCGCGAGCAATGTAGGAGCGAGCTTGCTCGCGATGAATTCGAAGGCAACGCATTTTTCCAGACAGCACGCGTTATCGTTCACGTCCATCGCGAGCAAGCTCGCTCCTACATTGGATATTGGGGCGGCGTACCGCTTTTGATCCTCACCACTCATCAGGCCGAGCGTTAGCTCGCCTTCAGCTTTTGATCTCGATGCACCGCCCCCTCGAGAGGCCGAGTGGAGGTTCTGCGTAGTGGGCAACCCGGCATGGATGCCGGGTTAGCCGCGCACGGCCATGGATGGCCGATCGCGGCGGGCCCACGGAGCAGGACCGGAGCGAGGGCATGCCGAGCCACAGCGAGGCACCGAACGAAAGGGGCATGAGCGCTTTGGTTACTTTCGCGCTTTTCGAAAGTGACTCGCTGTAAAAGCGAAACCAATAGCGGCGGCTACCCAAAAAACGGATATACACACAATCAAAGACCCCAACCAGACTTCACAGCCTCTGCAACAGTACCCCATCGCCAGCAGATACAAGTTCAGACTCAGGATTCAACGCCTCCCACAACTCGGCAGCACCGGGAAACTCCGTGCCATCTTCCGGGCTCATGTCATCCGGGTCGTAGCGGCTCAAACATCCCTCGCCCACTGTGGCGGGGGCCTTGGAAGTGGCTTTGTCCAGTGGATCGGCCATGATCATGTCCTCAGTGCAGAAACGGCGAAGGGCCTGGAGCGATTGAACGCCCAGGCCCTTCGAATTTCAACCGTGCCGTATTGCTATCAGAACACTACGGTTTTGTTGCCATGCACCAACACCCGGTCTTCCAGGTGATAACGCAGACCGCGAGCCAGCACCATCTTCTCGACGTCACGACCGAAACGCACCATGTCTTCGATACTGTCGCTGTGGCTCACACGCACCACGTCCTGTTCGATGATCGGACCAGCGTCCAGCTCTTCGGTCACGTAGTGGCAAGTAGCACCAATCAACTTCACGCCGCGCAAGGAGGCTTGATGATACGGCTTGGCACCGACGAACGACGGCAGGAAGCTGTGGTGAATGTTGATGACCTTGTGGGCATATTCGCGGCACAACTCCGGTGGCAGGATTTGCATGTAACGGGCAAGTACGACCACTTCGGCATCGTGCTGTTTAACCAGGCGCGAGACTTCGGCAAACGCCGGCTCTTTGTCCTGCGAGTTGACCGGTACGTGGTAATAAGGAATACCGTGCCACTCAACCATGCTGCGCAGGTCATCATGGTTGGAAATCACGCAGGAAATTTCGCAGTCCAGTTCATCACTGTGCCAGCGATGCAGCAAGTCGGCCAGGCAGTGGGACTCGCGGCTGGCCATCAACACCACGCGCTTCTTCTGCGCCGTATCAGTGATGCGCCAGTCCATCGAGAACTCTTGCGCAATCGGTGCAAATGCTTCGCGCAATGCTTCGATACCAAAAGGCAGCGAGTCGGCACGAATTTCGTGACGCATGAAGAACCAGTCACTGAGATTGTCCGAGTGATGGCTCGCTTCAGTGATCCAGCCGTTATGTGACGCCAGAAAGTTACTGACTTTAGCAACGATGCCGACGCGGTCCGGGCAAGAGATCACCAGCCGAAAAGTGCGCATGAGGGGGAAACTCCAGAACTTCGCAAAGGCCGTCATTCTAGCCATTGCGCAGCAAAACTGCAGTATTGATGATGCCTTGCCTTGCGCGTTGGTCCGGTGACACAGGTTCTGGCATTACCCTCATCCCGCGCGATGGTGCTCTTGTAGCCAATCTTCAAGAGCTCATTTGTGAATATCTGTGACGACTGCATCAGGCTAATTAAGTGCATTCCAATTTATGCGCTATTCACCGGAACTAAATTAAATAAACACCGGTTAAATGTTTACTTGATGAAACACCCTGACTATTATTGCCTCACTGTCTCCTGCCATCCAGCGCCCTACATAAGGTAATCCTCATGTCCTTGATCAACGAATATCGTGCCACCGAAGAAGCTATCAAAGAGCTGCAAGCCCGTTTGAAAAATCTGTCCCAAGACGACAAACTGCAAACCGAGCTGGAATTCGAAGGCAAACTGCGCACCCTGATGGGCGAATACTCCAAGTCCCTGCGTGACATCATCGCGCTGCTGGACCCGGAAGCCAAAACCAAGGCTCCACGTGGCGGCGCAGTAAAAACTACCGGCACCAAACGTGCCCGCAAAGTTAAACAATACAAAAACCCGCACAACGGCGAAGTCATCGAAACCAAAGGTGGCAACCACAAAACTCTGAAAGAGTGGAAAGCCAAGTGGGGCGGTGACGTGGTTGAAGGCTGGGCTACTCTGCTGGGCTAAGCCGCAGAGCTTGTCGCGGACTGATCCGCGATGAAAAGAACGCCAGCTGATGCTGGCGTTTTTTTATGCCCGATTGTCGAGCCATGGACATATTCGTTTTCAAACATTCAAACGTTTGCGTAATCCCTGCACATAATCCTGCCATTCATTCAGCACCTGTCGCTGAAACGATGTAGCCGTAATGTTCAATTGCGCTGCGGCCTCTACGAAAGTTTCCAGTGTATTGGGTGCCCCCCACTCAAGGTCTGACAAACGTTGCTGACAGAATATTCGCCAACGTTCTTGCTCTTCAAAATTCAACGTATCGGGGAAGTTACGTGCGCGATATCGAAACAATAATTCCGGCAAACGTTCATCATCGAAAGGCCATTGCTGTTGCGCCAATTGCACGGGATCGGCCGTTCTGACTTGCTCACATAAACGCCGATCCCGATCACCGATAAAACCATCGTATAACTGTTGCTCAGGATCTTGGCTCGAGGAAAAGTCTTCGCTCGCATAAATCGCCAAAACTTTATCGTGCCACACTTTTTGTGCGTCACTTAGTCGCAGCGCCCGCGCCTGATAGAGCGCCATGTCCAGCTCAAGACGCTGCTGATCGACAGGACGAAGTACCGACAACGGCGCCACCACCGGACATTTATTGATGTGGATAAGCTTGAGTGGCACCGGCAACTCGCCCTCGACCAGTTCATCGCGGCGGGTATACAACCGCTGGCGCAATGCTTCGGCATCCAGATCAAGCAGGTTTTGAGGATCCAGGTGCAGGTCACAGACAATCAGGGCGTTACGGTTACGGGGATGCCACGCCAGTGGCAGCACCACACCGACATAGTTGCGTGCTGCCGAAAAACGCCCGGAAACATGCACCATCGGCTGCAAGAGTCGAACCTGATCCATTACCCGTTGTTTGCCGCGTAACTGAAACAGCCAGTCATATAGTTTTGGCTGTTTTTCCCGTATCAAGCGTGCAAGGGCGATGGTAGCGCGAACGTCCGACAGCGCTTCGTGGGCATTCCCGTGATCAATACCGTTGGCGGCGGTCAGGCGCTCAAGTTTGAGCGTAATCCGCCCCTCGTCGTCTTTCGGCCAAACAAGGCCATCAGGGCGCAAGGCATACGCCGCCCGCACCACATCGATCAGGTCCCAGCGGCTGTTACCGCCCTGCCACTCGCGCGCGTAAGGGTCGAAAAAGTTTCGGTACAAGCTGTATCGGGTCATTTCGTCGTCGAAACGCAGCGTGTTGTACCCCGCTCCACAGGTGCCGGGCATGGCGAGTTGAGCATGCACTCGGGTCATGAAATCGGCTTCGCTCAGTCCTTGCTCGGCCAGCCGGCCGGGCGTAATACCGGTGATCGCGCAGGCGGCAGGGTGCGGCAGGATGTCGTCGCTGGGCTGGCAGTAGAGATTGACCGGCTCGTCGATTTCATTGAGATCGACGTCGGTGCGAATCCCCGCCATTTGTAGCGGGCGGTCGCAACGGGGGTTGATGCCAGTGGTTTCATAGTCGTACCAGAAGATCGAGGTCACGGGCGATTCCTGAACTGAAGATCGGCGAAGTCTAGGCGTTCACATCCCGCCCCGGCCAGTAGTCTCGCAAAAAGGCTGGGGCCGGCGTTGGTGACGCTCTATTTGAATTGGAGCCGAGGTGTTGTCGCGTAGGATTGGGCACACCTGTAGGAGCGAGCTTGCTCGCGAAGGACGTTAACGATAACGCGTTCTTGCTGAACAAACGCGTTGCTCTCAAGTCCTTCGCGAGCAGCTCGCTCCTACGGTTATCAGGCAGACGCCGGCAACGGCTGAAAACTGAAGTACTGGCGCAGCGCACTGACCAGTTGCCCATATTCCGGCGGTGCCCGTTGCAGGCTAAAACCGGCGTCATAGTGATGGGGGTTAGCATCTTCATGGCACCACAAACAACACGCCCGCACATCAATGACCTGCAGAAGGCCGCCACTCGCGGGGATTTTCAGGCGCAGATCGAAATCGGCGCCGATCATCATCGGCAACTGACTGATGAGCATCAGCCCGTCTTCGCTCACGTTGCCCAGGAAGCCAATGGGTTTGTCGGTGATGCTATTGAACACTCTCAGAAAATACGGCAGTTGATGCCGCTCGATCCGGCGGTCAGTGAACATACTGAATTCGCTACGCAAGACCCTTAAGCAGGGCCGCACTAATGCTTCGGAACGGGTCTGCATGGCAAGCAAACGCGCTCTCCCCGATCCCGGTACGACAGCCCAGGGAGCCGCTGCCGCTTACGTCTGCCGATCACAGGTGTTACGCCGGTTTAGCGGCACGACTGCAAAACCGGTTCCTTCAACTATAGCTCACCACCCTCCATCAGTCGGCCAGCCTTTACATGACAGCGGCAATCAGAACTGGGTCGGGCGCACGGCCGCGGCGGAACGCGTCGGGTAATGACCCAGGCTCTGCAAGGTTTCCAGCCGTGCGCGCGCGCGATAGGCGTACTCGCTTTGCGGATACGACGCGATGATGTACTGGTAAGTCTGGGCCGCATCGATAAACATCTTCTGACGCTCCAGGCATTGGCCGCGCATCATCGACACTTCCGGTTGCACATAGCGCCGCTCGCGGCTGGCGCGGTCGACCTTGGACAGTTCAAGCATCACTTGCTCGCAATTGCCCCGGTCATAGGCGCTGTAGGCGTTATTCAAATGATGGTTCATCGACCAACGGGTGCAGCCCACTACACTGAGGGCAAGGGCGGCTATGAGCACGAATCGCATGGGGGTTCTCCTGTCTTGAGCTCTGTATCGACCCGTTGGCGAAAATCTTCAGGAATGTTCATTTAAAGAAACAAGCGAATAAGTAGTGCACACGAACAATGACTACAACCGGAGAGCATAGTAGCCTCACTCAGCGCTTGAACTCAGGAGTCTTTGCATGTCCGTCCGTCGTACCAAAATCGTCGCTACCCTTGGCCCGGCCAGTAACTCGCCGGAAGTTCTCGAACAGCTGATTCTGGCTGGCCTGGACGTCGCCCGCCTGAACTTCTCCCACGGCACCCCCGACGAGCACAAGGCTCGCGCGAAGCTGGTGCGTGACCTCGCTGCCAAGCACGGGCGCTTCGTCGCCCTGCTGGGCGATCTGCAAGGCCCGAAAATCCGTATCGCCAAATTCGCCAACAAGAAGATCGAGCTGAAGATCGGTGATCAATTCACCTTCTCCACCAGCCATCCGTTGACCGAAGGCAACCAGCAAGTGGTCGGCATCGACTACCCGGATCTGGTCAAGGACTGCGGCGTAGGCGACGAGCTGCTGCTCGACGATGGTCGCGTGGTCATGCGCGTTGATACTGCCAACGCCACCGAACTGAATTGCACTGTACTGATCGGCGGCCCGCTGTCCGACCATAAAGGCATCAACCGTCGCGGCGGCGGTCTGACGGCTCCGGCCCTGACTGAAAAAGACAAGGCCGACATCAAGCTCGCCGCCGAGATGCAAGTCGACTACCTCGCCGTGTCCTTCCCGCGTGATGCGGCCGACATGGAATACGCCCGTCAACTGCGCGACGAGGCCGGCGGTACTGCCTGGCTGGTGGCGAAGATCGAACGCGCCGAAGCCGTAGCCGACGACGACACCCTCGATGCGCTGATCAATGCCTCCGACGCGGTGATGGTTGCCCGTGGTGACCTGGGCGTGGAAATCGGCGACGCCGAGCTGGTAGGCATTCAGAAGAAAATCATTCTGCATGCACGCCGCCACAACAAGGCTGTGATTGTTGCGACCCAGATGATGGAGTCGATGATCCAGAACCCGATGCCGACCCGCGCCGAAGTGTCCGACGTGGCCAACGCCGTGCTCGACTACACCGACGCCGTGATGCTCTCGGCTGAAAGTGCCGCGGGCCTGTACCCGCTGGAAGCGGTGCAAGCCATGGCGCGCATCTGCGTCGGCGCTGAAAAGCACCCGACCAGCAAGACCTCAAGCCACCGTATCGGCAAGGTCTTCGAAAGCTGCGACCAGAGCATCGCCCTGGCGGCCATGTACACGGCCAACCACTTCCCGGGCGTGAAAGCGATCATCGCGTTGACCGAAAGTGGCTACACGCCGTTGATCATGTCGCGCATCCGCTCTTCGGTGCCGATCTACGCGTTCTCCCCGCACCGCGAAACCCAGGCTCGCGCAGCCATGTTCCGTGGCGTCTACACCGTACCGTTCGACCCGGCGTCCCTGCCGCCTGAGCAAGTCAGCCAGGCTGCGATCGACGAGTTGCTCAAGCGCGGTGTTGTCGAGAAAGGCGACTGGGTCATCCTGACCAAGGGCGACAGCTACCACACCATCGGCGGCACCAACGGGATGAAAATCCTGCACGTTGGCGACCCGATGGTCTGAGTGATCGACCGCTGAAAAACAAAAGCCCCGCCCTGTGAATGGCGGGGCTTTTGCGTTTCTGGGCCTGAAGGTGTGTTGCCTGGACAACCCCCCTTCGCGAGCAGGCTCGCTCCCACACTGACCTCACAAACACTGGAGATTAAATGTGGGAGCGAGCCTGCTCGCGAAGGGGCCCGCACAGGCACCGAAGAAAATCAGCGCTCAACCACGCGTCAGGAAAACATCGGCCAGCAGTTGATTGCGCGGCAGTCCCGCCAGGTACAAACGTCGGGAAAAGGCGTCGACGCTGTCGGGAGACCCGCAGACCAGCGCCAGGGTTTGCCGTGAAACCAGGCGCAGTTGCGCTAATGCTTCTGGCAACCCGGCGGGGGTCCAGAGCTCGATGCTGAGGTTCGGGCGACTGGCGGCCATGGCTTGCAGGGGCTTGGTCAGATAGTGCTCACTGGCATCATGGGCCAAGTGAATGACGCGGATGACGCCCTGATGATCCTGACGCAACGCTTCGCGCAAGACGCCGAACAAAGGCCCCAGACCGGTGCCGGAGGCCATCAGCCAAAGCGGTCGATTGTGCCAGTCAGCGTCATAATGCAAGGCGCCGCCGCGCAACTCACCGAGGTTGATCGAATCACCGATCCGCAGCTGGCGCGCGGCATCGCTGAAGGCTCCCGGCTGACGACAATCGATATGGAACTCCAGAAAGCGGTCTTCTTCCGGCAGGCTGGCCAAAGAATACGGCCTCGCCACGTTACCGGCCCACAACACCAGATGCTGCCCGGCGCCGTAGCGCAAAGGTCGTTGTGGGGTCAGGCGCAAACGCAGCACGCTGGCACTCAACCAATCGACGGCCGCGACCTCGGCCGGGCATCCGTCCCGCTCCGGGTCAAAGGTGTGCACCTGTAAATCTTCGGTCACCTGACACTGGCAGGCCAGGCGCCAGCCTTGCTGACGCTGGTCAGCGCTCAAGGCATCAGGTCGGCTGTCGCTGGGCAGCCCTTGCACACACTGCACCAGACACGCATGGCAACTGCCGGCGCGACAGCTGTAAGGCACTGACACGCCATTCTGATTCAACGCATCCAGCAAATTGCTGCCGGTCGCCACCGACCATTGGCGTTCACCCACGCGCAATTCAGGCATCAACGTTCTCCCACGCCGCCGCGCAACGATTACGGCCGTCACGTTTAGCACGATAGAGTGCCTGATCCGCCCGCTGCAAAGCGTCGTCGAGATCATCGCCCAGTTCCAGCAGCGTCATGCCGCCACTAAGGCTGAGGTTGCTCACATTAAGGCCGATCAACTCGACATCGGTGAACGCAATGCGCAGCCGTTCGCAACACGAGGTCAATCGCTCGGCATTGCAATCGGGCAATAACACCACAAACTCTTCGCCACCGTAGCGGGCCAGCACATCCCCCTCGCGCAGGCAGGCAGTGGCAACGCCGGCAAAGGCTTGCAGCACCTGATCGCCGGCGGCGTGACCGTGGAAATCGTTGATCCGTTTGAAATGGTCGAGGTCGATCAGCGCCAGGCCATGCACGACCCCGACTTCCATGGTGTTCAACTCGCGGGAGGCCAGGCGCAGGAAATGTCGGCGATTGAACAGCCCGGTCAGCTCATCGGTCGCCACCAGGTCTTCGAGCTGGCGCATCATCCCGCGCAGCGTGTCCTGGTGCGCCTGCAACGCAAACCGCCGCTGACGCATGCGTTGCCGCGAGGCCTGGACGTGACGGGCATACAGCACCAGCCAGACCAGCACAATAAACAGCACACACACCTGCAGCACCGCCAATGCCGGATCGGCTAACTGGAAGTGGTAGCCCTCCCAAAGCGTGATCGCGCTGAAACTGAAGAAGACCAACAGCGCACATCGAGTCAAGGACCGGCGTGACAGATGGAACAGACCAAACAGCAGAATCAGTACGTAGAACACCAGAAAGGCGCCGCGAGCCACATCCAGATGGGCGATCAGCCAGGTTTGCCAACCCAGCCCCAGCAATACTTGCGCTTCGGTCAGGCTCGGGTCGTTGAACCGAAGGTTGAAACCTGAATAAAACACCGCGAAAAGCGTCGCCTGGCTGATGACGACAAGCGCACTGCCGACGGCCACGCTGGCTAATGGCTCATCGTAGTGGCCAGTGAAAAACGCCAACCACAGCAGGACCAGAGCCAGGGCGTAAGTGCCGGCTGCGAGGGCAAAGCGTTTGAGCAAAAGGCGCTGGAGGGCGTTATGGGTCAATCGTTGACTCACCGTGCGAAAGGAGGCTGTTGGAGTGGCTACTCTACAGGCCGAATGCCACTTTAGTGGCGTGTCTGATAAATGACCATTCAATTTTAGGGTCTGAAAAAATTGGCGCCAAAGCCATGAGCCCGATGAACCGATTACCTGTGGCGAGGGGATTTATCCCCGTTCGACTGCGAAGCAGTCGTCAATCCGACACACGCGGTATACCTGATGTACCGAGGTGCAGCTTTTGGGGCGGCTTCGCCACCCAACGGGGATAAATCCCCTCGCCACAAGATTGACCGTCGGCGCGTGTACCCACTCGCGAGGCGCGGTATACTGCCGCGCCTTTTTAGCGTCGCGCCAGCACCCCGGCGTGCCTTGTAAAGGTGCTTGCAACCGACCGATGCACCCAAGCTGCAAGCACCTTATTGAATGTTCCCGTCTTTTAGAGGAGCGCGACTCATGACCGTGATCAAGCAAGACGACCTGATTCAGAGCGTTGCCGACGCCCTGCAGTTCATTTCCTATTACCACCCCGTTGATTTCATCCAGGCGATGCACGAGGCCTACCTGCGTGAAGAATCGCCGGCAGCTCGCGATTCGATGGCGCAAATCCTGATCAACTCGCGTATGTGCGCCACCGGCCACCGCCCGATTTGCCAGGACACCGGCATCGTCACCGTCTTCGTCCGCGTGGGCATGGACGTACGTTGGGATGGCGCCACCATGGGCCTGGACGACATGATCAACGAAGGCGTGCGCCGGGCTTACAACCTGCCGGAAAACGTCCTGCGTGCTTCGATCCTCGCCGACCCGGCGGGCGCTCGTAAAAACACCAAGGACAACACCCCGGCCGTTATCCACTACTCCATCGTTCCGGGTAACACCGTGGAAGTGGACGTGGCAGCCAAGGGCGGCGGTTCCGAGAACAAGTCGAAAATGGCCATGCTCAATCCGTCCGACTCGATCGTCGACTGGGTACTGAAGACCGTTCCGACCATGGGCGCCGGCTGGTGCCCACCGGGCATGCTGGGCATCGGCATCGGCGGCACCGCCGAGAAAGCCGCGGTGATGGCCAAGGAAGTGTTGATGGAATCCATCGACATTCACGAGCTGAAAAAGCGCGGCCCGTCCAACCGTATCGAAGAGATGCGTCTGGAGCTGTTCGAGAAGGTCAACCAACTGGGCATCGGCGCCCAGGGCCTGGGTGGCCTGACCACCGTGCTCGACGTGAAGATCATGGACTACCCGACTCACGCCGCTTCGTTGCCGGTGTGCATGATCCCCAACTGCGCCGCCACCCGTCACGCGCACTTTGTGCTCGACGGTTCGGGGCCTGCGTCCCTGGAAGCGCCACCGCTGGACGCCTACCCGGAAATCGTCTGGGAAGCCGGTCCATCGGCCCGTCGCGTCAACCTCGACACCCTGACCCCGGAAGACGTGCAGAGCTGGAAGCCGGGCGAAACCGTCCTGCTCAACGGCAAGATGCTCACCGGTCGCGACGCGGCGCACAAGCGCATGGTCGAGATGCTGAACAAGGGTGAAACCTTGCCGGTGGACCTCAAAGGTCGCTTCATCTACTACGTCGGCCCGGTCGATCCGGTACGCGAAGAAGTGGTAGGCCCTGCCGGTCCGACCACCGCCACGCGGATGGACAAGTTCACCCGTCAGATCCTCGAGCAAACCGGCCTGCTGGGCATGATCGGCAAATCCGAGCGCGGCCCGACCGCGATCGAAGCGATCAAGGACCACAAAGCCGTTTACCTGATGGCAGTTGGCGGCGCGGCTTACCTGGTGGCGCAAGCCATCAAGAAATCCCGCGTAGTGGCTTTCGCCGAACTGGGCATGGAAGCGATCTACGAGTTCGACGTCAAAGACATGCCGGTCACCGTTGCAGTCGATAGCAAGGGTGAGTCGGTACACATCACCGGTCCTGCCATCTGGCAGAAAAAGATCAGTGAAAGCCTGGCGGTAGAAGTGCAGTAAACGCTTCGACTGACACAGCAAAGGCGACAGGGGTCATGCTCCTGTCGCCTTTTTTATTGCCCATTGTTTTGCTCATGCTTGCTCTTGTGGGAGCGAGCTTGCTCGCGATGGACGTTAACGATAATGCGTTTATTCAGGAAGTACGCGTTATCGTTAACGTCCATCACGAGCAAGCTCGCTCCTACAGTGGGATGACGGGGGAAGCCCATGTTATGGTGCGGGCCCTCCCGAATACGTGTGTAATGCCCCGCATGTCTGAGTTTTCGCGCCCTCTGCGCCTGACGTTGTACACCGTTGTGATCCTCGCCGGCGCCGCCCTCGCAGCCACCCTGGCCATGCGTCACGCCGAGCGTCAGGCCTTGGTGGAAGACGCTGCCCGCGCCAATCAGCAGCTGGCGCTGTACGCCACGTCACTGCACACCCTGATCGAACGTTACCGCGCCCTGCCCGCCGTGCTGGCGCTGGACCCGGAATTGCGTTCGGCGCTCAAGGGGTCGGTGAGCCCCGGGCAACAGGACGCGCTGAACCGCAAGCTGGAAAAGATCAACGGGGCCGCCGAGTCCTCGACCCTCGAACTGCTCGATCACACCGGCCTGGCCGTGGCGGCGAGCAACTGGCGCTTGCCCAGTAGTTATGTCGGCCACAACTACGGTTTTCGTCCCTACTTCAGCCAGACCCGCACCCAGGGCACCGGGCGTTTTTATGCGGTGGGCGTGACCAGCGGGATTCCGGGTTACTTCCTGTCCAGCGCCGTCACTGATGACGACGGCGGGTTTCTCGGCGCGATGGTGGTGAAACTCGAGTTTCCGGAACTGGAGCGCGAATGGAGCCAGGGCAGCGACACGCTGTTGGTCAGCGACGCACGGGGGATCATCTTCATCGCCAACCAGCCGGGCTGGCGCTATCGCTCGCTGAAACCGTTGAACGACAGTGATCACGCCGAACTCAAGGCCACCCGCCAATACGACAAGCAGCCGCTGACGCTGCTTGACTATCAATCGCTGCGACGCTTCGACGACAACAGTGACCTGGCACGGGTCGATGGCCCCGACGGAAAGAAGGATTACCTGTGGGAATCCCTGCCGCTGGCCACCGAAGGCTGGACGCTGCACCTGTTGCGCCGCCCGCAAGTCGCCTTCGAAGACAGCCGCAACGCCGCGCTCGCCGCTGCCGGATTGTGGCTGACGCTGGTGTTCCTGCTGCTGTTTCTCAACCAGCGCTGGCGCCTGGCGAAAATGCGCCAGCGCAGTCGCGAAGAACTCGAACAACTGGTGGAAGAACGCACCCGCGACTTGCGCACCGCGCAAGATGGGCTGGTGCAATCGGCCAAACTCGCTGCTCTTGGCCAGATGTCTGCTGCGCTGGCCCATGAGATCAACCAGCCGCTGACCGCGCAGCGCATGCAACTCGCGACGCTGCGCCTGCTGCTCGATCACGGCCGGGTCGACGACGCCTACAAGGCGCTCAAACCAGTGGATGACATGCTGACGCGCATGGCGGCTCTCACCGGCCACCTGAAAACCTTCGCCCGCAAAAGCCCCAGCGGCTTGCGCGAACGTCTTGATCTTGCCGCCGTGGTCGACCAATCGTTGCACCTGCTCGACACAAGGTTGCGCGATGAACAGGTCAGCACCGTCTTGCACCTGACGCGCCCGGCCTGGGTGCGCGGCGATGCGATTCGTCTGGAACAGGTGTTGATCAATCTGCTGCGCAACGCCCTGGATGCGATGCAGGACAAACCCTGCAAGCGCCTGGAAATCCGCCTCGAAGCCGACGAACAACTCTGGCGCCTGACCGTCGCCGACAACGGTGGCGGCATCGCCGAAGACCATCTGCCGAAAGTGTTCGATCCGTTTTTCACCACCAAAGCGGTGGGCGATGGTCTGGGCATTGGCCTGGCGGTATCGTTTGCCATCGTTCACGAATCGGGCGGCCGCCTGAGTGCGGGCAATCAGGGCAACGGCGCCGTGTTCACCCTGACGCTGCCGATCGATCCGGAGGTGCCTGGCGCATGCTGAATTCAGTGATGGTGGTCGACGACGAAAGCAGCATCCGCAGTGCCGTCGAACAGTGGCTGAGCCTGTCGGGGTTCGAGGTGCAGCTGTTCAGCCGCGCCGATGAATGCCTGGCGCAGTTGCCCGAGCACTTCCCCGGCGTGATTCTCAGTGACGTGCGCATGCCCGGCATGACCGGTCTGCAATTGCTGGCCGAAGTGCAGCGCCGTGATGCCGACTTGCCGGTCATTTTGCTGACCGGCCACGGCGATGTGCCGATGGCCGTCGATGCGATGCGCGATGGCGCCTACGACTTTCTGGAAAAACCCTTCAGCCCCGAAACCCTGCTCGGCAGCTTGCGCCGCGCGTTGGACAAGCGCCGGCTGGTACTGGAAAACCGCGCCTTGCACCAGCTAGCGGACAACCGCGCAAAACTCGATGCGACATTGCTCGGGGTGTCCCGTGGTTTGCAGACCTTGCGTCGGCAGGTGCTGGACCTCGCGGCGTTGCCGGTCAACGTGTTGATCCGCGGTGAAACCGGCAGCGGCAAGGAATTGGTTGCCCGCTGCCTGCATGACTTCGGTCCGCGCGCCAGCCAGCCATTTGTGGCCCTCAATTGTGCGGCGATTCCGGAGCAGTTGTTCGAAGCCGAGCTGTTCGGTCACGAGAGCGGCGCCTTCACCGGCGCCCAGGGCAAACGCATCGGCAAGCTCGAATACGCCGATGGCGGCACGCTGTTTCTCGATGAAATCGAAAGCATGCCGCTGGCCCAGCAGGTGAAATTGCTGCGGGTATTGCAGGAGCAAAAGCTCGAGCGTCTGGGTTCGAACCAGAGCATTCGCGTGGACTTGCGGATCATTGCCGCGACCAAGCCCGACCTGCTGGATGAGGCTCGCGCCGGACGCTTTCGCGAAGATTTGGCCTATCGATTGAACGTGGCCGAGTTGCGTCTGCCGCCGTTGCGCGAACGTCGAGAAGATATTCCGATGCTGTTCGAATCATTTGCCCAACAGGCCGCCGAGCGCTTGGGCCGGACCTTTCCACCGTTGACCGGTCCGCAGTTGAGCCATCTGCTGAGCCACGACTGGCCGGGCAATGTGCGCGAACTGGCGAACGTTGCCGAGCGCCAGGTGTTGGGACTGGGCGAGCCTACACCTGCGGGCATCGATCCGGGGCAATCGCTGGCGGCGCAGCAGGAAGCGTTTGAAGCACATTGCTTGCGCGCGGCATTGACCCGGCACAAGGGGGATGTGAAAGCGGTGCTTGAAGAGCTGCAACTGCCGCGCCGCACGTTCAATGAAAAGATGCAGCGGCATGGCTTGACCCGTGAGATGTTTGTGCAAGGCAACTAAATCTTTGGTGTCTGGACTGGCTTCTTCGCGGGCAAGCCCGCTCCCACAGTGTCCGGGGTGTCCATACATTATGTGATCGCCACAAAACCTGTGGGAGCGGGCTTGCCCGCGAAGAGGCCGGCACAGACGGCACAAACCCAAGAGCCATATAAGCAATTTTCCGCTTACACCCAACTTCCAATAAGCGGATTTCCGCTCACTCAAACTTCAAAACCCCTCTAAACCGCCCCTCTCCCCCTTGGCACACCTCCTGCTATAGCCCTCGCAGGCTGCGTTTAAACGCGCTCCACAAAAACAATTAAACGAAGGATCCTTCAATGGATAACTCCAACGCCCTGCCCCTTGGGTCGGCTGCCGTGCCCGCCAAAGAACGAACCACGTCCAGCCGCATCAAATCGATCTTCAGCGGCTCGGTCGGCAACATGGTCGAGTGGTACGACTGGTACGTCTACGCCGCCTTCTCCCTGTACTTCGCCAAAGCCTTTTTCCCCAAAGGCGACACCACCGCACAACTGCTGAACACCGCCGCGATTTTCGCCGTGGGTTTCCTGATGCGCCCGATCGGTGGCTGGCTCATGGGCCTCTACGCGGACCGCGCCGGTCGCAAACGCGCGTTGATGGCCTCGGTCTATCTGATGTGCTTCGGCTCCCTGCTGATCGCCCTGAGCCCGGGTTACGAAACCATCGGCATCGGCGCGCCGATCCTGCTGGTGTTCGCGCGCTTGCTGCAAGGCCTGTCGGTCGGTGGCGAGTACGGCACCTCGGCGACTTACCTCAGCGAGATGGCGACCAAGGAACGTCGCGGCTTCTACTCCAGCTTCCAGTACGTGACCCTGATCTCTGGTCAGCTCATCGCCCTGGCGGTGTTGATCGTGCTGCAACAGACCCTGACCACCGAGCAACTCTACGATTGGGGCTGGCGCATCCCGTTCGCCATCGGCGCGCTGTGTGCCGTGGTCGCGCTTTACCTGCGTCGGGGCATGGAAGAAACCGAGTCGTTCACCAAGAAAGAGAAGGCCAAGGAAAGCGCGATGCGCACCTTGCTGCGCCATCCAAAGGAATTGATGACCGTGGTCGGCCTGACCATGGGCGGCACCCTGGCGTTCTACACCTACACCACGTACATGCAGAAATACCTGGTGAACACGGTCGGCATGAGCATCTCCGACTCCACCACGATTTCGGCGGCCACGTTGTTCCTGTTCATGTGTTTGCAACCGCTGGTGGGCGGGTTGTCGGATAAGGTCGGTCGTCGGCCGATCCTGATTGCCTTCGGCATCCTGGGGACACTGTTCACCGTGCCGATCCTGACCACCCTGCACACCGTTCAATCCTGGTGGGGCGCGTTCTTCCTGATCATGGCGGCGCTGATCATTGTCAGCGGCTACACCTCGATCAACGCGGTGGTCAAAGCCGAACTGTTCCCGACCGAGATTCGTGCGCTGGGCGTTGGTTTGCCGTACGCGCTGACCGTGTCGATCTTTGGCGGCACCGCTGAATACATCGCGCTGTGGTTCAAGAGCATTGGCATGGAAACCGGTTACTACTGGTATGTGACGGCGTGCATTGCGGTGTCGTTGCTGGTCTACGTGACCATGAAAGACACCCGCAAGCATTCGCGGATCGAGACGGACTAATCCAGGTCGTCTGTACCGGCCTCTTCGCGAGCAAGCTCGCTCCCACACTTGACCGCATTCTTCTGACAGAACTCGGTCAAATGTGGGAGCGGGCTTGCTCGCGAAGGCCGCGCCGCGGTTTCGCGTCGATCACAATCTGCTCCACCCCCCGCCAACACCCTCGGCAAATCCCTCCAGCAGATAACGATCGGTTAACGCTCCAGCAGCATTCTGCAGTTGACCGCATCCACATCAGCCTGACGCACGTATATCGGTTACAGGCCCTGAATCAGCGCCTGAACGTATTCACTGCGAACGAACCTGGAGTAAACACCATGAAAATCCAACTGATCCTCGCCCTGACCCTTTCCGTGCTGGGCGCCAACACCTTCGCGGCCGATGGTTACGACAAAACCGGCTCGGCCTCTTTTGCCTCCGAAGCCAGCGCTTCTGTCGAACGCGCCCACTCAGATACCTATGCTGCTGACGGTTTCGACAAAACCGGCACAGCAGAAGCTATCGGCTGATAGCTGGATGAAGGTCCACAGCCCGGCTTCGGCCGGGCTTACATAAATGCCGGCATCAACCCAAAACCCTGTGGGAGCGAGCCTGCTCGCGATAGCTGACTAGCATTCAACATAGAAGTCACCTGTTACACCGCCTTCGCGAGCAGGCTCGCTCCCACATTGAATTGGTGTACACCAGCCCCTTGTGGGAGCGGGCTTGCTCGCGAAGGCCGCGACTCGGTATCAAGTCAACTCGACAACCGCCCGCTTCCCATACGCGTTCTGCGCATACGAAGCCCCCGCAATCATCACCACCAGAACCCCCGCCAATACCAGCGACGAACCAATAGTGCCGAAATCCAGACCGCCCTTTTCATGCGGTTTGGTCAGGAAATCACCCAACGTCGCGCCGAAGGGCCGGGTCAGTACAAACGCCACCCAGAACAGCAGCACCGACGAAATCCGCGTGAAGTACTTCAACAGCACCACCAACGCAATGGTCGAGCCGATCAACAACGCACCACCGGCAAAACCCAGACCCGAATCGTCGGCCAGGTAATCGCCGAGCGCCGTGCCCAGGGTGTTGGAAAACAGAATCGCCATCCAATAGAACATCTCGCCGCGAAAGGTCTGGACCTTGGTCACGTTCAGCGAATCACCGCTCAGGCGCCATGCCGCAAAAATGCCTATCAGAATCGCAATCAGGATCATCGACCCTGTGGCATAGCCCAGGCCCAGGGTGCGGTCCATGAAATCGGACATCGTGGTGCCGGCCGTGCTGGTCGACAAAATCACGATCCAGTACAGCACCGGCTTGTAGGTTTTTGCCATCAACTGCGTGATGAGCGTCAGCACGAATACGCTGATCAAAATCAGCGAGCTGACGGCGTAACCGACGTTAAGGGTCATCGACAGCAAATCCCCCGCGGTTTCCCCCAGGGTCGTCGCGCAGATTTTCATCACCCAGAACGCCAAGGTGATTTGAGGCAGTTTGTTCATCGAGGGTAAAGCTCCAATAGTCAGGGCAGCCGTTTCTCAGGCTTTGGACGCCGCGCAGACTGAAGGTGAGGCCGTGAAAATTAGGTAGGTGCTTTATGAAAAATCTGTCACACAAGCCAATGCACCGCATTTGCGACACTGGAAATTGCCGGCCACCGCTTGCACTATGGCCCCCTTCGCTACGAACCGATTTCAGGAACCCCGCGCCATGGCTGACGACATCCATTTCTACGAACCCGCCAACGGCCACGGCCTGCCCCATGACCCGTTCAACGCGATCGTCGGCCCGCGCCCCATCGGCTGGATTTCTTCACAGGATGCCGAAGGCCGCCTGAACCTGGCGCCCTACAGCTTCTTCAATGCCTTCAACTACATTCCACCGATCATTGGTTTTTCCAGCGTCGGGCGCAAAGACAGCCTGAACAACATCGAACAGACCGGCGAATTCGCCTGGAACCTGGCGACCCGGCCACTGGCCGAGCAGATGAACCAGAGCAGCGCCATGGTCGTGCCTGAGGTCGATGAGTTCGAACTGTCGGGGCTGACGCCCGTTGCGTCGAAAATCATTCAGGTGCCACGGGTTGCCGAAAGTCCGGTGTCCTTTGAGTGCAAGGTGACACAGATCATTCAGTTGCAGCGCGCTGACGGGAACGTGGTGCCGAGCTGGCTGATTCTTGGCGAGGTGGTCGCCGTGCATATCGCCAAGTGGCTATTGAAGGATGGGGTGTACGACACCGCCGCGGCAGAACCGATTCTGCGCGGCGGAGGGCCCGCGGATTACTTCCAGCTCGGGCCAGACGCATTGTTCAAGATGTATCGCCCAGGGGCGAAAAGGTAGGTTACCAAAGCAGGTCGCTGTCTTCTTTGACGTCCTTGAGGCGAGTCAGCTCTTTGGCGGCGGCTTCATCGGCGGCGTGCGCGGTCTTGAAGGTCTGGCCTTCGAGGACTTTGTGAAAGCTCGGTGCACCTGCCCCACCCAGGGCTTTGACGGCGATCGCGGCGTGGTAACCACCCTCGCCCGGTATTACGGCTGAAACGGCTTCGAAGTGTTCAAAGGCTTTGCGTGCCATATCGCGGATCCTGGCTAATGGAAAGTTGAGCCATTAAACCCTCAACCCGCCATTTTGTGTACCCACGACTGGGACTGCCCGAGCGCCTGGGCGGCCGACACGTCCTTGAAGGTATGAAAATCCAGGCTATTGACTACCATCTCCTGCACCAGCTCGGCAAAAATCTCCATGGCCGGCGTATTGAAGTAGGCCGTCATGGCCGTTTGATGGGTCCAGGAACCGGACACCAGCCACAACTCCGGATCGCATTGCGAGTGTTGCAAGGCAAAATTCAGGCAGCCCGGTGCGCTGCGGGACGGTTCGATCAGGGCACTGAGGCGCGCACCGAGTTCGGCTGAACGCCCGGCGCGGGCGCGGACAAAGGCCATATGACTGACGGGAATTTGCGTAGACATGTTCAACCCTCCCAGGTACTCGAGTGGCAGCCGTGGGACGGGCTGCGACAGGTTCACAGGTTAATCACCCGCACGCCGTCCCGTTAGTCGATTCCTGCCGGCTTGTTGCACAATCCTGCGAGGCTGCTGGCCGCACCTGTAAACCGTGCAAATCCTGTCACGGGACTGAAACACGAGTTTCAAGCAAGTTTTCCCTGCAACAGGCTGCCATGGCAGCGCCGCCCTGCAACCCCGTGCAGAATCAGGCAAGCTTTTGGCAGGATGTGTCTATCGCTGTTCCTTGCACAAATTTAAGCTCGGCTCATTACCCACGCCTCACCGAGGATGCCCTGCATGTCGTCGCTCGATCATTTCCAAGCCCCGCTGGATGCCGACATGGAGAAACAGCGCGCGGAACTGGCCGCCATTATCCGCAGCAATACTGCGGAGGATGGCACTTATGCCACTGCCGTCGGCTCGCTGTTCATGTCGCGTCACACCCAGTCCCACGAATTCGCCCCGGTGTTGGCGCAACCGGCGTTGTGCATCATGGCCCAAGGTCGCAAGGAAGTTCGGCTCGCCGATGAGCTATTCAATTACGACCCACTGAATTACCTGGTGGTCTCGGTCTCGATGCCTTTGAGCGGGCGGGTGGTCAATGTTTCGCCGCAAGAACCGATCCTGGCCGTGCGACTGGACATCGACCCGGCGGAAATCACCGCGCTGATTGCCGACGCCGGCCCCCTCGGTGTGCCCGCACGGCCAACCGGGCGCGGCCTGTACGTCGAACGGATCGACACCGCCCTGCTCGACGCGGTGCTGCGCCTGGCCCGCTTGCTGCAGACGCCGAAAGACATCGCCATGCTTGCGCCGCTGATTCGCCGGGAGATTCTCTATCGACTGTTGCGCAGCAAGCAGGGCTATCGGCTGTACGAAATTGCCATCGCCAACAGCCAAAGCCATCGCATCAGCCAGGCAATCAAATGGCTCAACGGCAACTATGAGCAACCGTTGCGTATCGATGACCTGGCGAAGGAAGTGAACCTGAGCGTGTCGACGCTGCATCACCGGTTCAAGGCGATGACGGCCATGAGTCCGTTGCAATATCAGAAGCAGCTGCGTTTGCAGGAAGCACGGCGGTTGATGCTGGCGGAGGGGCTGGAAGCTTCGGCGGCGGGGTATCGCGTCGGCTATGAAAGCCCTTCGCAGTTCAGCCGGGAGTACAGCCGATTGTTCGGGGCGCCGCCGTTGCGGGATTTGGCGCGGTTGCGGTTGTCGGTTTAGCCCGAATTTTGTTGTGTGACTAATGGCCCCTTCGCGGGCAAGCCCGCTCCCACATTGGCTCTCCAGTGAACACAGAACATGTGAACACCTCAGATCAACTGTGGGAGCGGGCTTGCCCGCGAAGAGGCCAGCACAGGCACTCTATCTTTATAGTCAGGCGCTGAGAACGCGGCACGCCTCTGCCGGCAATGTCACCGACACCGGATTGCCAATGTTCAACCCAAAACCCTGACTCGGCGTACTCAATGCTGTAAACGAAACCCCGGAACATTCCACCGTCGTTTCAATCGTCGCACCGATATCGCGCACGAACGTCACCTTGCCCAGCAACCGATTCCCCGCCGTTGCCTGCGGATGCGACAGTTGCAGGTCCTCAGGGCGAATCAGCATCTTCACTTTCTCGCCGACCACAATGCTGCTGCAGATCGGCACTTCGAGCGCATCGCCACCCGGCAAGCCTACCTTGCCGTTACCCAGCGCCGTGGCCGGGAAGATGTTGCCCGAGCCGATGAAGTCCGCGACGAACTCGTTGGCCGGGTGCCGGTAAATCTCGATCGGCGTGCCCACCTGTTGCACCCGATGCTCACCCAGCACCACGACGATGTCAGCCATGGTCATGGCTTCACGCTGGTCGTGGGTCACCAAGATGGTGGTGATGTTCAAGCGCTGTTGCAGTTGGCGGATTTCCACCTGCATCGACTCACGCAACTTGGCATCCAGCGCCGACAACGGTTCGTCGAGCAGGAGGATTTTCGGACGCGAGGCAATCGCCCGGGCAATCGCCACACGCTGACGCTGCCCGCCAGAGAGTTTCGCCACCGGGCGATCAATCATTTCCTGCAGCTGAATCAGTTCCAGCAACTCCACCACCCGCGCCTGCTGATCAGCCTTGCTGACCCCGCGCAGTTTCAGCGGATACGCGATGTTCTCGCCCACCGTCATGTGCGGGAACAGTGCCAGGGATTGAAACACCATGCCGAAATTGCGCTCGTGCGCCGGGGTGTGGCCAATGTCTTCACCGTCCAGGCGAATCTCACCGCCGGACAGGGTTTCGAGCCCTGCGATCATCCGCAGCAAGGTGGTTTTACCGCAGCCCGAAGGGCCGAGGAAACACACCAGTTTGCCTTCCGGCAAATGCAGGTTTACATCTTTTACCGCGCAAGCCGAGCCGTAGCGTTTCTCGACGTTTTCCAGAATCAGACCAGTCATGTTGCACCTCAAGAATCAGAACGAAACGCCACCTTCACCAACCAGCTTCTCCAACGCCCAGATCAGGACGAAGTCGATCAGCACGATCAGCACGGCGAACGAGAATACGGTTGGGTCGAGCGAAGACACGGTGCGGCTGTACATCCAGATCGGCACGGTCATGACGTCGATGGTGTAGAGGAAATAGGTCACGGTGAATTCGTTGAAAGAAACGATGAACGCCAGCAGCATGCCCGCCAGGATCCCCGATTTCATCAGCGGTACCACCACATCAACAATCGCCCGTGTCGGCGAAGCACCGAGCATCTGCGCGGCCTCTTCGACTTCGCTGCCGATGGAGAGCATCGCCGCGGTGCAGTTCTTCACCACGAAGGGCAGCGCCAGAATCACGTGGGCAATCACCAAGCGCGAGGTGGTCATCTGGAACGGCAGACTGTCGAACACCAGCAGCAACGCCAGCCCCAGTACCACCATCGGAAACACCAACGGCAGCGACATCAGTTGCAGCGCCACGGCTTTGCCGCGGAACTCGCAACGGGTCAGCGCATAGGCCGCCGGTACCGCGATGATCGTGGCGAAGACCATGGTCAGGCACGCCACCATCAGGCTGGTGGTCATGGCTTTGCCGAGGCTCAGCACATCGCTGGAATCCGGCGACACGAAGGTGTGCCAGGCGGCCTTGTACCATTGCAGGCTGTAGCTGCTCGGCGGGAAGTCGAGGTTCGACGAACCGCTGAACGACATCACGATCATGGTGAGGATCGGCAATACCGCCAGCAGCAGGATGAAGCCCGACAACACACCGGCAAATTTGCCGGTTTCGCCCGGCAGCAGCGAGTGACGCTTCTTGATCAGGGTGCTCATTGGGAAGCCTCCAGCATGCGCCGACGACGGCCAGTGATGTATTCAGACAAAGTCATGATCGCGAGGGTGGTGACAATCAGCACCACACCGGCAGCGGACGCGGCGGGCCAGTTCATCAGCGGCGCGATCTGGTCATGGACCATCACTGCCAGCATCGGCACACGGCGGCCACCGAGGAGCAAAGGCACCACGAAGCTGCTGGCGTTATAAGCGAACACCAACGTCGCACCGGTGATGATCCCCGGAAAACTCATCGGCAGAACCACCTGACGGAACACTTGCATGCGACTGGCGCCCAGGGTGGCAGCGGCTTCTTCGTAGGTACGGGCGACGCCGCGCATGGCGCTGGCAATCGGCAGCACGGCCAACGGAAACGCGGTTTGCACCAGGCCCATCAAGACGCCGTTCTGGTTGTACAGCAGCATGATCGGCCGCGTGATCAGGCCCAGGCCCATCAGCGCCTGATTGAGCATCCCGCCCGGGCCGAGAATCACCAGCCAGCCGTAGCTTTGCAGCAACAGGTTGACCAGCAACGGCAACAGCACCGCCGCGAGAAAGATCCGTCGCACAAACGGCGAGGTCAGCCGCGACATGGTGTACGCCACCGGGATCGCCAGCACAACGGCGATCACTGCGCTGATCAAGGCCAGGCGCAGGGTCAGCAGCAAGGATTTGAGGTAATACGGTTCCAGCAATTGGGCGTAACTGGCCAGGCTGAACCCGGTCCATTCCGCGCCTTTGGTGCCGACGCTCATGCGCAGTACCAGAAGGCTGGCGGCAATCAGCACGCCGAGAAACAACATCGACGGCGAGAGGAAAATCCAGGCACGCGTCGTGGGCGAAACACCCCGGTTGGCACGCGCGGGTGCGGCGACGACCGGATGAGTCAGAGGTTGGTGTTCCATAGCAAGGGTCTCGTCAATGGCAGATCAGGAATATCTCGCGCCCGGAGCCCCTGTAGGAGCTGCCGGAGGCTGCGATCTTTTGATCTTTTTCAGAGCCACCGAAGACCAGGATCAAAAGATCGCAGCCTCCGGCAGCGCCTACGGATCAGGAAGAAAAGATTTCCGTGTAGCGACGAATCCATTGGTCATGCACGGTGGCCAGGAAGGCGTTGTCGTGCATGATCGCCTTCTCGGCAATCTGCTCAGGCGTGAGGATGTACGGGCTCTTGCGCGCTTCGGCGGAGATGATCGCCTTGGCGTTGACCGGGCCGTTGTAGATGTCTTCAGCCATCTTGCCCTGCACCAACGGGTCCAGAGAGTGGTTGATGAACGCGTATGCCATGTCGGCGTCGCCCGGACGGTTTTTCGGCATAACCGATTGCATCAAGTCGGTGTAGAAACCTTCCTTCATGCCAAAGGTTGCACTCAGGCCGTAGGCCGGATCGCGGATCTGTTTCGGGAAGAACGCAGGCGCGTACAGGCCGCCCATGTCCAGGGAACCGGTGCGGAACAGCTCGGCGATCTGGTTCGGGTTTTCACCCAGGGTCACCACACGAGATTTCAGCTCGGCGAGTTTCTTGAAGCCCGGCTCAATGTTGTGTTCGTCACCACCGGCCAGTTTGGCGGCGATGATGATCAGGTCCATGGCCTCGGTCCAGTTTGGCGGCGGCAGGAAGATGTTTGGCGCCGCGTCAGCGTCCCACAACGAGGCGTAACTGTTCGGGGCTTCTTTCTGGGTGCGAGTGCTGTAGACGAGGCTGTTGCACCAGAGCAGATAACCGATACCGTGGCCATTGGCGCCGGTGCGGTACTTCTCGGGTACATCCACCAGGTTGGGAATGCGATTGAGGTCGGGTTTTTCCAGCAACCCGGCGGCGGCCAGACCTTCGGCGCCGACGCCTGCCAGGGTGATGACGTCGTACTGCGGACGATCACCGCCAGCCTTGAGCTTGGCAACCATTTCCGAGGTACTGCCGGTGCGGTCAGCGATGACCTTGCAGCCGTACTTGTCTTCGAAGGTCGCGGCGATGTTGCGCAGGGCTGCCAGGCCGGTGTCATCGGACCAGGTCAGCAAACGCAGGGTCTTGCCCGCAAAACGTGTGTCGCTGGCATTGGCTTTCATGAACGGCATGCTCATGGCCGCTGCTGCCACCGAGGCTACGCCCACGGTTTTGATAAATTGACGTCTATTCAGATCATGCTCGCCCATTACGGACTCCCTTTGTTTTTGTAGGTATGAGGCTGGTCGCAACCGTTGCATCCTCGCGGCAAAATCAGCTTCAAGCCCCGTATTCACGGGGGTTTGAGCTACGCCTGCGGGTTCATCCTGAGGTCGTGTAAAACACCTGACTATCGATAAAAACTCATCGAAGCCATGACGTCAGTGCATGCCTCCTTTCGAGGCATGCACTGACCATTTTCGTGCCGTCAGACGGCCCGAATCACATGTTTGATTTCCTGGAAAGCCTGCAGGCCCCACGGCCCTAATTCGCGGCCGATGCTGCTCTGTTTGTAGCCACCCCAGGCGGTCTGCGGGAAGATCACTTGCGGCGCATTGATCCACACAAGCCCCGCCTGCAAAGCGTTGGCGACCCGATCGGCCGCTTCGGCGTCACGCGTGACCACGCTGGCCACCAAGCCGAACTGGCTGTCGTTAGCCAGGGCAATCGCCTCGGCTTCGGAGGCAAAACTGCGCACGCAGATCACCGGGCCAAAAACTTCTTCACACCACAGCGCACTGCCTGAGGGCACGTCGGTGAAAATCGTCGGCTGCAAAAAATAACCGCGCGGCAGGTCCGCTGGACGATTACCGCCGCAAACCAGCTTCGCCCCGGCACTCAAACCACGATCGATATGACCCAGCACGCGCTGGTATTGCGCCTGATTGACCAGCGCCCCCATTTCCACGTTCGGGTCGAACGGGTCAGCCACACGAATGGCTTCGGCGCGGGCCTTCAAACGCAGGAGGAATTCCTCGGCCAGTTCATCGGCGACCAGCACGCGGCTGGTGGCGGAGCACATCTGCCCGGCGTTGAAGAAACCACCGCCGCAGGCCACTTCCACCGCCAGTTCAATGTCGGCATCAGCCAGCACCAGCAGCGAGGATTTGCCGCCCAGTTCCAGGCTCACACCTTTGACGGTTTCTGCTGCGCGTTGCATGACCTGCACGCCCACAGCGTTGCTGCCGGTGAAAGAAATCTTGGCGATGCGCGGGTCAGCCGACATCGGCGCGCCGACCGCCAGGCCGGTGCCGCAGACCAGGTTGAACACACCCTTGGGCAGGCCGGCCTCGGCGATGATCGCCGCCAGCTCCAGCTCCGGCAGTGGCGTGACTTCCGAAGGTTTGAGCACCACGCAGCAACCGGCGGCCAGGGCCGGGGCCAGTTTCCAGGCCGTGGTGACCATCGGGAAGTTCCACGGCACGATCAGGCCTACTACGCCGCACGGTTCGCGGCGCACACGAGCACTGAAGTCGTCGGTTGGCAGCTCGACGTTGCTGTCCTGTTTCGCGTCCAGGCCTTCGGCCAGACCGGCGTAATACTCGAACGTGGCGATCACGTCATCGACATCGATGGCCGCTTCGAACAACGGTTTGCCGTTGTTGCTCGACTGTACGTGCATCAACTGCTCGCGACGGGCCTGCACGCCTGCGGCGATGTTGCGCAGGATCGCGCCGCGCTCGGCGCCGGTGGTTTGCGACCAGCCCTTGAAGGCTTCGGTCGCCGCATTCACGGCTTGATCGACGGCCTGTGCATCGCCGCCGTTAACGGTGGTCAACAAGGCTTCGGTCGCCGGGTTGATCACGCGCAAGTGTTCGTCGCCCGCCGACCATTGGCCGTCGATATACAGGCCGTCCAGAGTGATTGGGAAACTCATTTCGACACCGCCGTCATCCAGTGGGTCTGATCGATTTCAATCAGGGTCGGGCCCTGACGATCGGCAGCGGCACGCAGTGCGATACGCAGTTGCTCTACACCGTTGACGGCCTCGGCCGCGCAGCCCAGGGCCTTGGCCACGCCGATGAAGTCCGGGGTGTAGATGTCCACGCCGACTGGCTCGATGGCGCGGTTGACCATGTACTTTTTGATTTCTTCGTAGCCCTGGTTATTCCACAGCAGGACGATGACCGGGGTGCGCGCTTCAACGGCGCTGGCCAGTTCTGGCAGGGTGAATTGCAGGCCGCCGTCGCCGATCAGGCACACCACGGGTGGACGTGTTCCCTCTTCGGCGCTACCGCCGAGCCAGGCGCCGATCGCCGCCGGCAATGCGTAGCCGAGGGTGCCGTAACCGGTCGATGAGTTGAACCAGCGGCGCGGGCGCTCCGGGTTGAACGTCAGGTTGCCGGTGTACACCGGTTGGGTCGAATCGCCGACGAAAACCGCGTCCGGCAATTCGTGCAGAACGGTTTCAAGGAAACGGGTCTGGGCCAGTGTCGGAGCGTCCCATGTGGCGGCCAGCTCTTCACGCAAACGTGCGGCGCGGACCTGACCCCAATCGTTGCGGCGTTCGGCCAGCGAGTGACGGGACAGTTCGCTCAGCAACGCTTGAGCGGCGTTGCGCGAGTCAGCCACCAGCGCGACCTTCGGCGGGTAGTTGCGCACGGTTTGGTCTGGGTCGATGTCCACACGCAGCAGCACACCGGGAATCTCGAAACCACCGGCGAAGGTGACGTCGTAGTCGGTCTCGGCCAGTTCGGTGCCGATGGCCAACACCACGTCGGCCTCGGCCACCAGGGCGCGGGTGGCGACCAGGCTCTGGGTTGAGCCGATCAGCAATGGGTGGGCGGATTCCAGCATGCCTTTGGCATTGATGGTCAGGGCCACTGGCGCGTCCAGCAATTCGGCCAGCTCAGTCAGCTCCGCAGCCGCATCAATGGCGCCGCCACCGGCAAGAATCAGCGGGCGTTTGGCGCCGGCCAGCCATTCGGTCATGCGGCTGATCGCGCTCGGCGAAGCACCGGCACGGTCGATGGTGACCGGAAGGCTGGCGAGCAGGTCATCGGCTTCTTCCACCAGCACGTCCAGAGGAATTTCAATGTGCACCGGACGCGGACGGCCTGCCTGGAACAGCGCGAAAGCACGGGCCAAAACGCCCGGCAGTTCGGACGCCGACATCAGGGTGTGGGAGAACGCCGCCACGCCGCCGACCAATGCGCTTTGGTTCGGCAGCTCGTGGAGCTTGCCGCGACCACCGCCCAATTGGCTGCGGGACTGTACGCTGGAGATCACCAGCATCGGGATCGAATCGGCGTACGCCTGACCCATCGCTGTGGTGATGTTGGTCATGCCTGGGCCGGTGATGATGAAGCAGACACCCGGCTTGCCGCTGGTGCGAGCATAACCGTCGGCCATGAAACCGGCGCCTTGTTCGTGACGCGGAGTGACGTGGTTGATACTCGAACGGGCCAGCCCGCGGTACAGCTCCACGGTGTGAACCCCGGGAATGCCGAATACCTGCTCAACCCCGTAATCTTCGAGTAACTTGACCAATACTTCGCCGCACGTCGCCATGTCATTGCCCTTCTTGTTCGTTTGAGACGCCGGGCCTGCGCAGTGTTTATGATGGATTCGCAGGTCCAGGGATGGCCTCATTGGAACGGGCGACAGGTAGCCGCAACAATGGATAAAAAGTCATACTAGCCATGTCCTCACGTCATACCTTGGATCCCAATGAAACGACTCCCTCCCCTGCCGGCGCTGCACACCTTTCTGATCACCGCGCAGTGCTGCAACTTCACGCGCGCCGCCGAGCAACTGCACATCACCCAAGGCGCGGTGAGTCGGCAGATTGCAGGGCTGGAAGATCATCTGGGTTATGAGTTGTTTATTCGTCAGGCCCGAGGCCTTGACCTGACCGCTGAGGGACGGGAATGGCTGCCACGGGTCCAGCAGATTTTCGAGCTGATCGACGACGCTGTAGAACAGATCGGCGAGAAGCGCGAAACCCTGCAACTCAAGGCCCCGACCTGTGTCATGCGCTGGCTGTTGCCGCGTCTGTTGCAGTGGCAAAGGGAGCGCCCGGACGTGCCGGTGGAATTGACCACCACGGTCAAACACGGCGTGGATTTTCATCGTGAACAATTCGATGCTGCGGTGATGTACGGCGCACCGCCGGACCATTCAATGGCGTCCCAACTTCTGTTCGATGAACAACTGACCCCCGTCTGTTCCAAGCCTCTGCTCGAAGGCCCGGTGCCGCTGCAGACGCCGAAGGACCTGGAGCAGCACATGCTGCTGCACCCGACCCGGGATGAACGGGACTGGAAGGCGTGGCTGGCCACCGCTGATGTTCGTTTGAGCAATGTCAGTAAAGGTCAGCATTTCGAAACGCTGGACCTGGCGATGTCGATGGCCTCACAAGGGACGGGCGTGGCGATTGGGGATTGGTCGTTGATTGGCGATGACCTGAGCGCCGGGCGCCTGGTGATGCCGTTCGAATTGAAGGTAAAAACAGGGTTGGCGTATTACCTGGTGCTTCCGCAGAAGCCAGCACCTTCGCCGAAGTTGCAGGAATTGTTGGGGTGGTTGGTGGCACAAGCGCAATCCAGGTAAACCAAGCACCCTGTAGGAGCGAGCTTGCTCGCGATGGTGTGTCAGTCGACATCAATGTGTCTGACACTCCATCGCGAGCAAGCTCGCTCCTACAACAGGGTTGCGGTGTTGCGGGATTCAGTACCCGACTGTAAACCGTTGCCGTGAATGCTTCGGCGCTTCCACTTCGTCGATCATTGCAATCGCAAAATCGGCGAACGTAATCCAGCTTCGCCCTGCACTGCTCACCAGCAAATCATCGTTACCGATCCGGAACTTGCCGGTGCGTTCGCCTTCGACAAACTCCGCCGACGGCGACAGGAAGGACCAGTCCAGATCCTTTTCCTGACGCAGGTTTTCAAGAAATACCGTGCCGGCACTCGCCTCAGCCTTGTACGCCTGCGGGAAGCCCTTGCTGTCGATAACGCGGGTTCCGTCCGGCAGCAACAGCGAGCCGGCTCCGCCCACCACCAGCAGACGTTTCACCCCGGCCGCCTTCACCGGCCCGATCACGGCGCTGGCCGCCAGCGTCGAGAAATGCACCGCGCTGATCACCACATCATTGCCCGCGATTGCCGCTTGCAAGGCTTGTGGGTCGAGCGCATCGACGTTTTTGCAGACCATGTCAACACGTTCGCCGATTTTAGAAGTATCGCGAGCGATGGCGGTGACGCTATGGCCACGACGCAGGGCCTCTTCCACTAGCTGGCTACCGGCACGACCGGTGGCCCCGATGATTGCGATTTTACTCATGACATTCTCCAGTGAAATTGGGTGTGCCTATGTAGGAGCTGGCGAAGCCTGCGATCTTTTGATCTTTAGGCAGCTGCGGCAACGGCAAGATCAAAAGATCGCAGGCTTCGCCAGCTCCTACAGGGTCAAGCGCTTGACGTAAAACATCTGCTATCGCGAATTACCACTTCATCTCGCCCTTGGCGACTTTGGCGCTCAGCACCAGCGAGCTCTCTTCGCCCAGTGCCGGGTAACGTTTTTTCATCGCGGCGATTAACGCGGCGGAATCTTTTGCCTGGATGGTTTCTTCGTCGAAGGCTTTGATGTAATCGGCGGTGAACTGCACAGCGGTCAGCGAACGGGCGCTGTCACCGAGGTAATGGCCCGGCACGATGGTTTTCGGTTTCAAGGTCTCGATTGAGTGCAGCGTAGCCAACCAGTCGGTATGGGACTGCGCCGTTTGGGTGTCGGCCATCCAGACGTGGATGTTTTCTGCGACGACCACGCCACCGACCACGGCCTTGATCGACGGGATCCACACGAACGTCCGATCTGGCTGCTTGCCTTCCAGTCCCACCACCTGCAGTTTCTGCCCTTCGAGGATCAGGCTGTCACCTTGAAGGACGTCCGGGACGATAGTCTTGGTCGGCACGTCAGCCCCCATTTTCGGTCCCCAGAACGCCAGTTTGCCGTCGACGGTTTGTTTGATGTGATCAACTGTCGGCTGCGAGGCCAGCACCTTGGCTTGCGGGAATGCGCGGGTCAGGGTGTCGAGGCCGAAGTAGTAATCCGGGTCGCCGTGACTGATGTAAATGGTGGTCAGGTGCTTGCCACTGGCGCGGATCTTCTCCACCACCTGCTCGGCCTGGGATTTGCCTAATTGCGCGTCGACCAGGATTGCGTCCTTCTCACCGCTGACCAATACCGAGGTCACCGGGAAAATCGCTTTTTCGCCCGGGTTGTACACGTCCAGCGTCAGCGTCGAGGCCGCCGCGGCGTGGGCCGCGAAGCCGAGAATGGCGGTGGCCAGCAATAGGCGTTTGAGAGAAGTGAAGCCGATCATGTGTTGCTCCGTAGGTTGATGAGTACCCTTTGTAGGAGCGAGCTTGCTCGCGATGGTCGTTAACGATAACGCGTGCTTAACCGGGTAAATGCGGTGCTCTTGCGACCATCGCGAGCAAGCTCGCTCCTACAGAGGAACAGAGCTTAGTTGCCTGACTCAGTACAAAAAATGCGAAGCTGGAACATAGTTTGTTTCTAAAAGCGGGCAAATCATGGATCGTCTACAAGCAATGCGCGTGTTCGTCACGGTCGTTGACCTCGGCAGCCAGTCGGCCGCCGCCGATCATCTGGACCTGTCACGCCCGGTAGTGTCCCGGTATCTGGCGGAACTGGAGGACTGGGTCGGCGCGCGCCTGATGCACCGCACCACCCGCAAATTGAGCCTGACCGCTGCCGGCAACGAAATCCTGCCCCGATGCCGACAAATGCTCGACTTATCCACAGACATGCAAGCCGCCGTCAGCGAACCGGATGATGCCCCGCGTGGCCTGCTGCGCATCAGCGTCAGCACCTCGTTCGGCCAGGCGCAACTGGCGGACGCCATGGCGGCTTACGTCAAGCGCTACCCTGGCGTCAGCATCGACATGCAGATGCTCGACCGCACGGTGAACCTGGTGGATGAGCGCATCGACCTGGCGATTCGCACCAGCAACGACCTCGACCCGAACCTGATCGCCCGGCGACTGACGGTCTGCCGCTCGGTGATCTGCGCCTCCCCCGCTTACTTGCGCGAACACCCGACACCGCAGCGGGTGGAGGATTTGAGCCTGCACAATTGCCTGACCCATTCCTATTTCGGCAAAAGCCTCTGGCATTTCGAGCAGGACGGCGAACCGGTCTCGGTGCCGGTGCAGGGCAATATCAGCGCCAACGAGGCCAGCACCCTGCTGCGCGCGACAATGGCCGGTGCCGGCGTGGCCATGCTCCCCAGTTATCAGGCCGGCGTGCATATCCACAGCGGCGAACTGATCCGCTTGCTGCCCCTGGCTGAACCAAGACAGATGAACGTGTACGCGGTGTATGCCTCACGCAAACACATGCCGGCGGCGTTGCGCAGCCTGCTGGATTTTCTGGTGTTGAGGTTCCCCGAAGAACCCGCGTGGGATGTGGGTCTTTAAGAGACCCCGCCAACTCCTGGATTTGGAATGCATACACCTTGTAGGAGCCGCCGAAGGCTGCGATCTTTTGATCTTGCCTTTCTCGGCACCGCTGAAGATCAGAATCAAGATCAAAAGATCGCAGCCTTCGGCAGCTCCTACACATATTACCGGCTTGACCTATGCTTAAAGTAATACCGAAGGGTATTCGTTCAGAGGTCAGCGCCATGAACATCAAAACAAGAAGATACCTCGCGATTTTTGTCACCTGCGCCGTCACGCTCGGGCTGTATGGCGCTGCCGCCTGGCGCGTCGAACAGCTACGCAACTTGCCCCGTGAATACGCGAGCTGCAACTTTGAACGCTGCATCCCCCACAACGCGACCCTCAACGCCCTCCGGTAACGCAGGGGATCAGGCTTGGTTGTCCTGATCGGCCTTCAAGCGGTCGCGAAAAGCCTTGGGCGAGATCCCCACTCGGCGCCGGAAAAGACGCGTGAAGTTGGTCGGATCAGAGAACCCCAACACGTCGGACATTTCGTAAATGGTCATGCTGGTGTAGGTCAGCAAACGCTTGGCCTCCAGCAATTGACGCTCGTGCATGATCTGCAACGCCGGTTGTCCCGCCAATTCACGGCAGGTGCCGTTGAGGTGCGACACGGAAATCCCCAATCGATGGGCCAGGTCCTCGACCTTGACGTGCTGGCGATAAGTCTCCTCCACCAATTGAATAAAACCGTTGAGGTATTCCCGGGCACGCTGCGGACGCTGAGTGGCCGAGCGGCGCTGAAGCACCTGGCGGCTGACCCACACCATGATCACGCTGACCAGCGAATGCATGAGCATTTCCCGCGCGGGTTGATGGCCGGTGTATTCGCTTTGCAGCGCCGAAAACAGGCTATTCAAGTAGTCGCTGTCCTTGCCCGCCGGATAACTTTCGGCGTGGGCCAGGGCATTCACCGAGTGACCCAGTTGCGCTTGAAGATGCGCAATCAGCGGCGTGGCCAGGGTGACGACAAACCCTTCGACATCTTCGGAAAAACGATAGCCATGCACCGATAACGGCGGCAAAACCAGGATCGCCGGTTCGCTCAATTGCGTGCGTTTGCCTTCGATTTCAAGCTCTGCCTGACCTTTGAAAACGAAGAGCAGTTGACACAAATCGGCGTGGCGATGGGGTTTGATTTCCCATTGATGTTCGCGGCTGCGTTTGGAAATGGTTTCACAGTGCAGCAAGTCCGGGGTCGGCCAGTCGAGGCTTTCACCATAGAGCTTGAACACCGGAATCGAAGGCAGGGCAGGCTTGTTCATCACTTCAATCCAGGCCTCGGGGATGTGGCGGGCGATAATCGCACCGATTGGCAGAATGTCCAGGTATCGGCTCAGTTTTCACCTTCAATTGACAGACTCGCAAGTGAAAAATGCAAGCACTCGATCCATAAAAATCATTCACCGGCCTTGGTCGCGTGGAACTTGCGAGTCATAAAAACAATGAAAACCCTGAAAACCCAAGTTGCCATTATCGGTGCTGGCCCTTCCGGCTTGCTGCTCGGCCAATTGCTGCACAACGCCGGCATCGACACCCTCATCCTCGAACGCCAAACGCCGGATTATGTGCGCGGTCGAATCCGTGCCGGTGTTCTCGAACAAGGCATGGTAGAGCTGCTGCGCCAGGCCGGCGTGGGGCAGCGCATGGACGCCGAAGGGCTGGTGCATGGCGGGTTTGAACTGGCCCTCGAGGGGCGTCGGGTGCACATCGATCTGCGCGCCATGACCGGTGGCAAAACCGTGATGATCTACGGCCAGACCGACGTCACGCGCGACCTGATGGCCGCTCGTCAGATCGCCGGGGCGATGACGATCTACGAGGCGCAAAACGTCGTGCCTCACGGCATGAAAACCGATGAAGCGTTTGTCACGTTCGAAAAGGACGGTGAGACGTATCGGCTCGATTGCGACTATATCGCCGGTTGCGACGGCTTCCATGGCGTGGCACGGCAGTCGATTCCCGCCGAGAGCCTGAAGGTGTTCGAGCGGGTCTACCCGTTTGGCTGGCTCGGGATTCTCGCCGACACCCCTCCGGTCCATGACGAGTTGGTCTACGCCCGCCACGAACGCGGCTTTGCCCTGTGCAGCATGCGTTCGGCGACGCGCACTCGTTATTACCTACAGGTGCCAGCCGATGAACAGGTGGAAAACTGGTCCGATCAGCGCTTCTGGGATGAACTCAAATGCCGCCTGCCTGGCGCGTTGGCCGAGTCATTGGTGACCGGACCGTCCATCGAAAAAAGCATCGCGCCGCTGCGCAGTTTTGTGGCCGAACCGATGCAATACGGGCGAATGTTCCTGGTCGGTGACGCCGCACACATTGTCCCGCCGACGGGTGCCAAAGGCCTTAACCTGGCGGCCAGCGACGTCAGTACGTTGTTCAATATCCTGCTGAAGGTTTACCGCGAAGGCCGTGTCGACTTGCTGGAGAAATACTCCGAGGTGTGCCTGCGCCGGGTGTGGAAAGCCGAGCGCTTTTCCTGGTGGATGACGTCGATGCTGCACCGCTTCGACGATCACGACGCCTTCAGCCAGCGGATCACCGAGTCGGAGTTGGCCTACTTTGTCGACTCTGAGGCCGGTCGAAAGACCATTGCAGAAAATTACGTCGGTCTTCCATACGAGGCTATCGAATAGCCTGCTACCGACTTACACTGGCGAGCATCCCCGCTCGCCTTGCTCCTTGCGGGTCAATCACTGCCTGCAGGTTTTACCCGTGACCAATCTCAACCAGCCTGAAACGCCAAAATCAGCCATTCGCAGTGTGCTAATGGCGCTGATGCTGGCGATCTTTCTCGCCGCGCTGGACCAGACCATCGTCGCCGTGTCGATGCCGGCCATTTCCGCGCAGTTCAAGGACGTCAATCTGCTGGCCTGGGTGATTTCCGGCTACATGGTGGCGATGACGGTGGCCGTGCCGATCTACGGCAAACTCGGCGATCTGTACGGCCGCCGCAAGTTGATGCTGTTCGGTTTGGGCGTGTTCACGCTCGCTTCGTTGTTCTGTGGCATGGCCCAGAGCATGGAGCAACTGGTGCTGGCGCGGATTATCCAGGGCATTGGTGCCGGCGGGATGGTTTCGGTGAGCCAGGCGATCATCGGCGACATCGTGCCGCCTCGGGAACGCGGCCGCTATCAAGGTTACTTCAGCAGCATGTACGCGGTGGCCAGTGTGGCCGGCCCGGTGCTTGGCGGTTACATGACCGAATACCTGTCCTGGCGCTGGGTGTTCCTGATCAATCTGCCGCTGGGCCTTGGCGCCTGGCTGGTGGCCAATCGCACGTTGGTGGGACTGCCTATACCGCAACGCAAACCCGTCATCGATTACCTCGGCACCTTGCTGATGATCATCGGTTTGACGGCCTTGTTGCTGGGCATCACCCAGGTCGGTCAGGGCCATTCGTGGCGCAGTGCCGACGTGTTGGGCTTGCTCGTCTGCGCGGTAGTCGTTCTGGCATTGTTCGTCTGGCACGAGCGCCGGGCACGGGAACCGTTGCTGCCGATGCACCTGTTCGCCAATCGCAATGCGATCCTGTGCTGGTGCACGATTTTCTTCACCAGTTTCCAGGCGATCTCGTTGATTGTGCTGATGCCGCTGCGCTTCCAGAGCGTCACTGGTGCCGGGGCTGACAGCGCCGCCCTGCATCTGTTGCCGCTGGCCATTGGTTTACCGATTGGCGCGTATTTCGCCGGCCGCCGGACCTCGGTGACCGGGCGCTACAAACCGATGATCCTGAGCGGCGCCATACTCATGCCAATCTCGATCATCGGCATGGCGTTCAGCCCGCCGCAGGCTGTGCTGCTGAGCAGCGTGTTCATGCTGCTCAGCGGGATTGCCTCGGGCATGCAGTTCCCGACGTCATTGGTCGGGACGCAGAATTCGGTGGCACAACGGGACATCGGTGTCGCCACCAGCACCACCAACCTGTTCCGTTCGTTGGGCGGCGCAGTGGGCGTGGCGTTGATGTCGGCGCTGCTGCTGGCGTTGTTGCAGGATTCGAGCTTCGCCCACCTGGCCGGTTCGTCGATGATTGCCGAGGGCAGTTCGGGGAGTGTCTTGCTGGACGGCTTGAACGCCGCGCCGGGGGATGCGCAGAACGCGTTGCGCGCCGAGCTGCTGCTGACCTTCCGGCATTTGCTGATGGTCAGCACGGCGGTATCGTTGTTGGGATTGGCGGCGGCGATTGCCATGCCGAACATGGTGTTGCGTGGGCGTGAGGATAAGGTCCGATAGGAAGACCGAGTCGCAGCCATCGCGAGCAAGCTCGCTCCCACAGTGATTGGTGTCGTACACAAAATGTGTGGCTGCTGGAGATCCAATGTGGGAGCGAGCCTGCTCGCGAAAGCGTCATAACAGACACCGCATCATCAAGGGCTGTAATACCCGACAGCCACCAGAAAATGCTCACGTCCGATCAACGCCGAGGACGGCCCGCCGCTGGCGAGCATCACGCCCTTGGTATCGACCACAAAGACATAACGATCCTTGTCGACAAAATCGCCCTGGCGGCTGAACGAATATCCTTTGTAGCCGCTGGTGTAGCCTGCGTCGCCCTGTAGGAGCTGCCGCAGGCTGCGATCTTTTGATCTTGATCTTCGGCGGTCTCGAAAAGATCAAAATCAAGATCAAAAGATCGCAGCCTTCGGCAGCTCCTACAGGGGGGCCGGATTATTGTGGCCGGGCGCGAAGTTGTTGCTGCAGGTTCTGGATCTGCGCTTGAAGGGTGTTGATGGTGCGGGTGACCTGCGCGCGGAAAGCGTCGAACTCGGCGGTGTTGGTCGCGCCTTGGGGGCGGTTGTCCTGCTGGCTTTTCAGCACAATCATGTCTTGTTCCAGACGCTCGATGGCAGCGCTCGGGTTGCCTTGCTTCTTCAATGCGGCGATGTCGGCGTTGAGACTTTTAAGCTCCGCATCGACTTTGCCGGTATCGGCCGGGGCGCTTTTCAATGCGGCCAGGTCACTGCTCAAGGCTTTGACCTGCGCCTGCAATTGCGTGTTGGCGGTCTGGTACTCGGTGTTCTGAGCGGTTGCCTGCGCCAGGCGCTTATCCAGATCAGTGGTTTGCGCCGTCATCTGTGCCAGACGCTTGTCCAGATCCGAAGTCTGGCCTGCAACGCCTTGCTGTTGCTGGCTCTGATCCTGGAGTTTGCTTTCCAGTTGTTTGATTTGCAGTTTCAGCGCTTCGCTGTCGCTGGTGACGTTGGTCTGGCTGGCCACCACCTTGCCGGAAATGTCCTGCAAGCGCCCCGCCGCATCCTCACTGATGCGCGCGAAACTTTCCTGGGTCGCCACCAATTGCTGCTCCATCAGCGAGAGCTGCTGAAAGCTCCACCAGGCAAGGCCGGCGAACGCAAAGAACAAAGCGCCGACCAGCGCCCACAACGGCCCGGTGCTCGGCCCTTTGACCTTGACGACCGGTGCCGGCCGCGAATGCACGGAGGTGCGAGCGGTGGGTACAAAATCATCGTCGTCGAGGCTGTCGGCGCGCAGGCTGGGTACATTGTCGAAATCGTCGTTGGCATCGTTACGCATGGACATTGAGTCAACCTTTGTGGAACGCGGTGATGGCTTGATGCGGCGCAGTATAAACCCCACTGCCGCACCGATTGACCCTCAACCCCGAACTCGGTTCATTACCGGGATTGTCAGTGGAGGTCCTGGGCCTTCCACCAGCCACAGAATTCATCCAGGGCCGTCCAGAGACTGACCTTCGGATCGTAATCCAGATAATGCCGGGCGCGGCTGATGTCCAGGGTGAAATTTTTGTTCATGACTTGCATGCCCAGTCGCGACAACGTCGGCTCGGGACGACCGGGCCACAGCTTGCACACGCCCTCATTGAGCGCCCCGACGGTGTAGGCCAAACCGTAGGAACGATAGCGGGTTACTTGTGGGACTTCCATTTTGCGCATGACGTAATTGACCACATCCCACAACGGAATCGGCGTGCCATTGCTGATGTTGTACGCCTTGCCCAACGCCGAACCGCTGGCCAGCAAACTGCTGAGCAACGCTTCATTGAGGTTTTGCACGCTGGTGAAATCAACCTTGTTCAGGCCATTGCCGACAATCGCCAGGCGCCCCTTGCGCTGCATCTTCAGCAGCCGCGGAAAGATGCTCATGTCACCGGCGCCGGTCACGAAGCGCGGGCGCAGGGCCAGGGTTTCGAGGCCGAACTCCTGGGCACCGAAGACTTTTTGCTCGGCCAGGTACTTGGTGGCGGCGTAGGGATGCTTGAACCGCTTGGGGACTTGTTCTTCAGTCAACCCGAGATGATCGCGACCATCGAAATAGATCGAGGGCGACGACAAATGCACCAGGCGGCGCACCCTTTGTTTCAGGCAGGCCTCGACCACGTTTTCGGTGACTTGCACGTTGCCTTGATGGAAGTCCTGATAACGCCCCCACACACCCACCGCGCCGGCGCAATGCACCACGGCCTCAACGTCTGAGCACAGCTCACGCGCCAGTTCCGGATCGCTCAAGTCGCCCTGAATGAACTCGGCGCCACGGCGCACCAGGTGTTCGACGCTTTCGGCCCGGCGACCATTGACCCGCACGTCCAGGCCCTGCTCCAGGGCAAAACGCGCAAAGCGTCCGCCGATGAAGCCGCTTGCGCCGGTAACCAGAATTTTCATGTAGAGCTCCGATGTCTTTCGTTTTGCGTAATGCGTGAGTCTTGACGCTGCCCATCAGTCCAACGGCACCAGCCATTGCTTCGACGAGCGCACCAATTGGTCGGTCAGTAACCCCAATAACTGGCCGCCATTGCGCCAATGATGCCAGTACAGCGGCACATCGATGGGCTTATCTGGCAAAAGCTCTACCAATAGGCCCCGTTCCAGTTGCTCGCGCACCTGTAATTCAGGCACCAGCCCCCAGCCAAGTCCTGCTTCCGTGAGGCGGATAAAGCCTTCGGACGACGGGCATAAATGGTGTTCGAAACCGCCATCCACACCGAGGGACGCAAGGTAGCGATGTTGCAGGAAGTCGTCGGGACCGAAGACCAGCGCCGGGGTTTTCGACAACTGATCGGCGCGAACACCTTCCGGGAAATGCCGGGCAATAAAGGCGGGACTGGCCAGCGCTCGATAGCGCATCGCGCCCAGCAACACGCTGCGCGCACCGGCCACCGGACGTTCGCTGGCACAGACGCAAGCCGCCACTTCACCGGCGCGCATGCGTTTGAGGCCGACGGTCTGATCCTCCACCACCAGATCGAGCAGCAGGTGTTGCTCCGCGCAAAATGCCCCCACCGCCTCTGCCCACCAGGTGGCGAGGCTGTCGGCGTTCAGTGCGATACGCAGACGTTCCGGCAGGCCTTCTTCGTCGAGCGCCGGCACCAGCGTTTGCAAATCCCGTTCGAGCAACCGCACCTGCTGCACATGGTTGAGCAGCCGTCGGCCAATTTCCGTTGGCGCGGGCGGAGTGACCCGCACCAGCACCGGTTGACCGACCCGCGCCTCCAGCAATTTGATGCGTTGGGAGATCGCCGATTGCGACAAGCCGAGCACCTGCGCGGCACGTTCGAAACCAGCCTGCTCGACCACGGCGGCCAAGGCAGACAGCAATTTATAGTCGAACATCAGTTTTCCTAATGAGCGATCAGCATGATTGGTTTTTCTTATACAGGTTAGCAGCGGAGAATGCCCGACAAGAACTCTTGAACAAGGAATACCGACATGGCTGGCGAAACGTCATTGGCCACTCTTTTGCGCAGCATGAGCCCGCAACTCAACGCTGGCGATTACGTGTTCTGCACCCTGCGCGACGGCAAGCTACCGGCGGACCTTGAGATCATCGGCAGCTTTCGCGAACAGGAAGGTCTGACGGTGATTCTCGAGCGCTCCCATGCCGAGAAGGCCGGTTTCAGTTTCGATTACATCGCCGCGTGGATCACCTTGAACGTGCATTCGGCCCTCGAAGCCGTCGGCCTGACCGCCGCGTTCGCGACGGCACTGGGCAACGCCGGCATCAGCTGCAATGTGATCGCCGGTTACTACCACGACCACTTATTCGTCGGTCAGTCCCATGCCCAACGCGCGATGCAAGTGCTGCGCGATCTGGCAGCCAACGGGGAGTAAACAGCTTATGTGGCAAAGTTATGTAAACGGCCTGTTAGTGGCCGCCGGGCTGATCATGGCGATCGGCACTCAGAACGCCTTTGTGCTCGCTCAAAGCCTTCGGCGCGAACATCACCTGCCGGTGGCAGCGCTCTGTGTGACGTGCGATGCATTATTGGTCGCCGCCGGCGTATTCGGCCTGGCGACGGTGCTGGCGCAAAACCCGACCTTGCTGGCCGTTGCCCGTTGGGGGGGCGCCGTATTTCTGATCTGGTATGGCAGTCAGGCGCTGCGTCGGGCCTGTTCGAAACAAAGTTTACAGCAGGGTGAGCACCAGACCGTACGCTCACTGCGAGCGGTGATGCTCAGCGCCCTGGCCGTGACGCTGCTCAACCCGCACGTCTATCTGGACACGGTGCTGCTGATCGGCTCCCTCGGCGCTCAACAGACTGAGCCCGGCGCTTATGTCGTCGGCGCGGCCAGCGCATCGTTGCTGTGGTTTTTCACACTGGCGCTGGGTGCGGCCTGGTTGGCACCCTGGCTGGCGCGGCCGAGTACCTGGCGAATCCTCGATTTGCTGGTGGCGGTGATGATGTTCACTGTGGCCTTTCAATTAATCACCACGCCCTGATTATTCCAAAAGGCTCTGGAACCTCTATCCCACACAGTTGTTGCGTGGTTATGCCGTCCCCCCGGTGCTATGATCCGGTTCGCTGCGCCGCAAAGAGTACAAACTCCCCGGCGCTTGTCTGGCCGCCCGTGATCGGCCTTGCGCTCACCGCAACTGACCTGATTAGGAGAATCATCATGGCTTTCGAATTGCCGCCGCTGCCTTACGCACACGATGCCCTGCAGCCGCACATTTCCAAGGAAACTCTGGAATACCACCACGACAAGCACCACAACACCTACGTCGTGAACCTGAACAACCTGGTGCCAGGCACCGAGTTCGAAGGCAAGACTCTGGAACAAATCGTCAAGACTTCCTCGGGTGGCATCTTCAACAACGCTGCTCAAGTCTGGAACCACACTTTCTACTGGAACTGCATGGCGCCAAACGCCGGCGGTCAACCAACCGGCGCGCTGGCTGAAGCCATCAACGCAGCCTTCGGTTCGTTCGACAAGTTCAAGGAAGAGTTCAGCAAGACGTCCATCGGCACCTTCGGTTCCGGTTGGGGCTGGCTGGTGAAAAAGGCTGACGGTTCCCTGGCCCTGGCCAGCACCATCGGCGCCGGCAACCCGCTGACCAGCGGCGACACCCCGCTGCTGACCTGCGACGTCTGGGAACACGCTTACTACATCGACTACCGCAACGTTCGTCCAAAGTATGTCGAAGCGTTCTGGAACCTGGTCAACTGGAAATTCGTGGCTGAGCAGTTCGAGGGCAAAACCTTCACCGCTTAAGATCGACTGTAGGAGCGAGCTTGCTCGCGATAGACGTTAACGATAACGCGTGTTTACTGGCTAAACGCGGCGTTCTTGAGTCCATCGCGAGCAAGCTCGCTCCTACAACAGGCCATAAAAAAACCCGCTGACGAATCAGCGGGTTTTTTATTGCCTGTTGCAGGATCAGAAATCCTCCAACCGCCACACCTCGTAAGCCGGTGTCTCGTAGGGATGACTCGCTTTCAGAGCCATCACCACCGAACGAATCAACTCATCCGCCACCACCAGCTCAACTTTCCATTCCTCAACGTGCTCGACCTGCCCCGCTTCGCCAATGAACGGCTGACTGCCGTCCAATGGCCGAAACTGACCTTGCCCAAGCACCTGCCACGCGCAGTGATCATAAGCCCCGATTCGCCCACCACCGGCAGCGAACACGGCACTTTTGACCAGCTCTACATGACTGTCCGGAACAAAAAAGCTGAGCTTGTACACGGCGCTTAGTTCACCCACACGCGAGCATTACGGAACATACGCATCCAAGGTGCGTCTTCGTTCCAGTCTTCCGAACGCCACGAGTTCTGCACTGCGCGGAACACACGCTCCGGGTGCGGCATCATGATGGTCACGCGACCGTCACGGCTGGTCAGCCCGGTGATCCCGCGTGGCGAGCCGTTCGGGTTGGCCGGGTATTGCTCGGTGACCTTGCCATGGTTGTCGACGAAACGCATGGCCACGCAACCCGACAGATCAGCTTCCAGCAACGCTTCTTCGCTGGCGAACTCGGCATGACCTTCGCCGTGAGCGATGGCGATCGGCATGCGCGAACCGGCCATGCCCTGCAGGAAGATCGAATTCGATTCCTGAACCTGAACCATCGCCACGCGTGCTTCGAACTGTTCGGAACGGTTACGCACGAAGTGCGGCCAGAACTCGCTGCCCGGGATCAGTTCATGCAGGTTGGACATCATCTGGCAACCGTTGCACACGCCGAGGGTGAAGCTGTCGTTACGTTCGAAGAAGCCCTGGAACGCATCGCGAGCACGGCTGTTGAACAGCGCGGACTTGGCCCAGCCTTCACCGGCACCCAAAACGTCGCCGTAGGAGAAACCGCCGCACGCCACCAGACCTTTGAACTCGTTCAGGTCGACACGGCCGGCCAGAATGTCGCTCATGTGCACGTCGATCGCGTTGAAACCGGCGCGGTCGAACGCGGCCGCCATTTCCACCTGACCGTTGACGCCCTGCTCACGCAGCACGGCAACTTGTGGGCGGATGCCTTTCTTGATGTAAGGCGCGGCGACGTCCTGGTTGACGTCGAAGCTCAGCTTGACGCTCAAGCCCGGGTTGTCTTCTTCCAGCAGCACGTCGAACTCTTGCTCGGCGCAGTCGGCGTTATCACGCAGACGCTGGATCTGGTAGCTGGTCTCGGCCCACTGACGTTGCAGCAGACGGCGCTGACCTTCGAACACGGTTTCGCCGTTGAAGGTGATGTTGATCTGGCCGTTGTTCATCGGCTGACCGATCACCGACACACAGTCGCCCAAACCGGCAGCACTGAACTGCGCGAGGATGTCCGGTGTGGCGTCCTGACGAACCTGAATCACCGCACCCAGTTCTTCGTTGAACAGGATGGCAGCGATGTCGGCGGACGTTTCTGCCAGACCGTCGAGGTTCAGGCTCAGACCGCAGTGGCCGGCGAACGCCATTTCCACCACGCTGGTCAGCAGACCGCCGTCGGAACGGTCGTGGTAAGCCAGCAGGTGACCATCGGCGTTGAGGCCCTGGATCACCGCGAAGAAGGCTTTCAGGTCTTCGGCGTCATCGACGTCCGGCGCTTGCGAGCCAAGCTTGCCGTGAACCTGAGCGAGAATCGAGGCGCCCATGCGGTTCTGGCCACGGCCCAGATCGATCAGGATCAGGTCGGTGGTGCCTTTGTTCATGCGCAATTCCGGCGTCAGGGTTTGACGAATGTCAGCCACTGGCGCGAAACCGGTCACGATCAGGGACATCGGCGACGTCACGGTCTTGTCGACGCCTTCGTCATTCCAGCGCGTGGCCATGGACATCGAGTCCTTGCCCACTGGAATGGTGATGCCCAGGTCAGGACACAGTTCCATGCCGACCGCTTTCACGGTGTCATACAGACGCGCATCTTCGCCCGGGTGACCGGCAGCGGACATCCAGTTGGCCGACAGTTTGATGTCGGAGATCTTGTTGATACGCGAAGCGGCGATGTTGGTCAGGGTTTCGCCGATGGCCATGCGGCCCGACGCCGGAGCGTCCAGCAGTGCCAGCGGAGTCCGCTCGCCCATGGCCATGGCTTCACCGGTGTAAACGTCGAAGCTGGTGGCGGTGACGGCAACGTCAGCCACCGGAACCTGCCACGGGCCGACCATTTGGTCACGGGCCACGAGGCCGGTGATGGTGCGGTCGCCGATGGTGATCAGGAAGCTTTTGCTGGCCACGGCCGGGTGATGCAGGACGCGCTCGACGCAGTCGGCAATTTCCAGCGTGCTTGGATCGAAGTCGTCGCCCAGTTCGTTTTCACGAACGGCCGAACGATGCATGCGTGGCGCTTTGCCCAGCAGCACTTCGAGTGGCATGTCCACCGGGCTGTTGCCGAAGTGGCTATCGGTGACGGTCAGTTGCGGTTCGGCAGTGGCTTCACCGACGACAGCAAACGGGCAACGCTCACGTTCGCAGATCGCCTGGAAGCGGTCGAAGTCGGCCGGGCCCACCGCCAGAACGTAACGTTCCTGGGATTCGTTACTCCAGATTTCGTGCGGGGCCATGCCCGGCTCGTCGTTTGGAATGTTGCGCAGCTCGAAGCGACCGCCACGGTTGCCGTCGTTGACCAGCTCCGGGAAGGCGTTGGACAGACCGCCCGCGCCGACGTCGTGGATGAAGCTGATCGGGTTTTTGTCACCCAATTGCCAGCAACGGTCGATGACTTCCTGGCAGCGACGTTCCATCTCAGGGTTTTCGCGCTGTACCGATGCGAAGTCCAGGTCCGCCGAGCTGGTGCCGGTGGCCATGGAGGAAGCCGCGCCGCCGCCCAGACCGATCAGCATCGCCGGGCCGCCGAGCACGATCAGCTTGGAGCCAACGGTGATCTCGCCTTTCTGTACGTGTTCGGCACGGATGTTACCCATGCCGCCGGCCAGCATGATCGGCTTGTGGTAACCGCGAACTTCGTCGCCACGCGGAGTGGTGATCGACTGTTCGAAGGTACGGAAATAACCGGTCAGGGCCGGACGACCGAATTCGTTGTTGAACGCGGCGCCACCCAGTGGGCCTTCGATCATGATGTCCAGCGCGGTGACGATGCGCTCCGGCTTGCCGTACGGCACTTCCCACGGCTGTTCGAAGCCCGGGATTTGCAGGTTGGACACGGTGAAACCGGTCAGGCCAGCCTTCGGCTTGGCGCCGCGACCGGTAGCGCCTTCGTCGCGAATCTCGCCACCGGAACCGGTGGATGCGCCCGGGAACGGGGCAATCGCGGTCGGGTGGTTGTGCGTTTCGACTTTCATCAGGATGTGCACCGGTTCCTGCACCGCGCCGTACTGGCGGGTTTCAGGGTCCGGGAAGAAACGGCCGGCAACGTTGCCGACGATCACCGAGGCGTTGTCCTTGTAAGCCGACAGAACGCCTTCGCTGTGCATCACGTAGGTGTTCTTGATCATGCCGAACAAGCTTTTTTCCTGGCTCTGACCGTCGATGTCCCAACTGGCGTTGAAGATCTTGTGACGGCAGTGCTCGGAGTTCGCCTGGGCGAACATCATCAGTTCGATGTCATGCGGGTTGCGTTTCAAGCCGACGAAGGCATTGACCAGGTAGTCGATCTCGTCTTCGGCCAGGGCCAGGCCCAGCTCGGTGTTGGCTTTTTCCAGCGCGGCGCGGCCGCCACCCAGCACGTCGATCGCGGTCAGCGGCTTGGGTTCGGCGTGGCTGAACAGACCGGCAGCCTGTTCAAGGTTACCGAGGACGATCTGGGTCATGCGGTCGTGCAAGGCATCGGAAATCAGCTGTGCTTCGGCGTCGCTGAACTGGCCGGCCACGTAGAACGCGATGCCGCGCTCCAGGCGCTGGATCTTGCTCAGGCCGCAGTTGCGAGCGATGTCGCTGGCTTTACTGGACCATGGAGAGATAGTGCCAAACCGTGGCAACACCAGGAACAGACGACCGGTCGGTTCTTGAACCGGAACACTTGGGCCGTACTTCAGAAGGCGCGCAAGCACCTGCTGTTCGTCGCCGGTCAGGACGCCGGTAACTTCGGCGAAGTGAGCGAACTCAGCATACAGGCCGCTGACAGCCGGGACCTTCTGGCTCAGTTGCTCAAGGAGTTTGCTGTGGCGAAAGGCAGAAAGGGCAGGAGCGCCGCGCAGGATCAACATCTTCGGGACAGCCTCGGGAGGGGTGTGCTTTGAGGCCGTGCATTCTAGCCTAAACCGCCCGCGACATCACCCGAAACGGTACGCGAGGCTGTACCCGAACGTCGGGCCGGGGATTTGGGCGCTAATCAACGGTTCGCCGGGGGTTATTTTTACGCTCATAAATTGCCATTTGAGCCCATTCCTGCGGGCTCCAAGCGGGTTTCCAGCTCTCTAGCAGACAAGCCCTTCGCTGTCGAGATATGGCGCTCGTGGTCCTTTGCGTATACTGCGCAGATGTTTTCCCCAACGGCTTTGCGTCCGCGGTACGCCAAATGGCTGATCGCAACCGGACTCTTCCTGATGCTCAGTGGCTGTGTTGATAAACCCAACACGCTGGAGCGCGTAAAGGAGGATGGCGTGCTGCGGGTGGTTACCCGTAACAGCCCCGCCACCTACTTTCAGGATCGCAACGGTGAAACCGGCTTCGAATACGAGCTGGTGAAGCGCTTCGCCGAAGATCTGGGGGTCGAACTCAAAATCGAAACCGCCGACAACCTCGACGACCTGTTCAGTCAGGTGGGCAAACCCAACGGCCCGGTACTGGCGGCCGCCGGCCTGGTCGCCAGCGAAGAACGCAAAAAGCAGGTACGGTTTTCCCACTCCTACCTGGAAGTCACCCCTCAGATCATCTACCGCAACGGCCAATCACGGCCCACCGACGCGGGTGATCTGGTTGGCAAAAAGATCATGGTGCTCAAGGGCAGCACCCACGCCGAGCAATTGGCGGTGCTGAAAAAGAAATACCCCGGCATTGAATACGAAGAGTCCGACGCGGTTGAAGTCGTCGACCTGCTGCGCATGGTCGATGAAGGCCAGATCGATCTGACCCTGGTCGACTCCAACGAAGTGGCGATGAACCAGGTCTACTTCACCAACATACGGGTCGCCTTTGATCTCGGCGACGCCAGCAACCAGAGCTGGGCCGTGGCGGCGGGTGATGACAACAGCCTGCTCAATGAGATCAACGCCTACCTCGACAAGGTGAAGAAAAACGGCACCCTGCAACGCTTGAAAGACCGCTATTACGGCCACGTCGATGTGCTCGGTTACATGGGGGCAACCACCTTCGCCCAGCACTTGCAGCAACGGCTGCCCAAATACGAGCAGCACTTCAAGGCGTACGCCAAGAAAGAACAGGTCGACTGGCGACTGCTGGCGGCGATCGGTTATCAGGAATCACTGTGGCAGCCGGCTGTCACGTCGAAGACCGGTGTGCGCGGTTTGATGATGCTGACCCAGAACACCGCGCAGGCCATGGGCGTGTCCAATCGACTCGACCCGAAGCAAAGCATCATGGGTGGCGCCAAGTACCTGGTTTATATGAAGGATCAGCTCGATGAGTCGATCCAGGAGCCGGATCGCACCTGGTTTGCACTGGCGGCCTACAACGTCGGCAGCGGCCACCTGGATGACGCGCGTAAACTGGCGGCGAAGGAAGGGCTGAACCCGAACAAGTGGCTGGACGTCAAGAAAATCCTGCCACGCCTGTCAGAGAAGAAGTGGTACAGCAAGACGCGTTATGGCTACGCCCGAGGCGGCGAGCCGGTGCATTTTGTGGCGAACATCCGTCGCTACTACGACATCCTGACGTGGGTGACGCAGCCACAGCTTGAGGGCAATCAGGTGGCTGAAGGCAACCTGCATGTGCCCGGGATCGACAAGACCAAGCCGGCTCAGGAACCTGCGCCGCTTTAAAACAAAAGATCGCAGCCAGAATCAACGCTTTCATTTCCGACACTGCCGACTTGAAACCCACGAACAACGCATGGGCCACCAATGCATGGCCAATGTTCAATTCGTTGATACCCTTGATTGCGGCGACCGCTTCGACGTTGTGGTAATGCAAACCGTGACCGGCGTTGACGATCAAGCCTTGGGCCAAACCAAACGCCACACCATCGGCCACACGCTTAAGCTCTTCAGCCACTTCTGTCGGCGTCTCGGCATCGGCGTAACGACCGGTGTGCAGTTCAATGGCTGGCGCACCTACGCGTTTGGAGGCTGCAATCTGCCGTTCGTCGGCATCGATGAACAGCGACACTTCACAGCCGATTTTCGCCAGACGATCCACCGCCGCCTTGATCCGTGCTTCCTGCCCCGCGACATCCAGGCCGCCTTCGGTGGTCAGCTCCTGACGGGTTTCCGGGACCAGGCAAATGTGTGCCGGGCGGATGCGCTCGGCGAACGCCATCATTTCTTCGGTGACGCCCATTTCGAAATTCATGCGGGTTTGCAGGACATCCTTGAGCAGCAACACGTCGCGCTCCTGGATGTGCCGACGGTCTTCGCGCAGATGCACGGTGATGCCGTCAGCGCCCGCCTCTTCCGCATCCAGTGCTGCCTTGACCGGATCCGGATAGCGAGTGCCCCGGGCCTGACGCAGGGTGGCGACGTGGTCGATGTTCACGCCAAGAAGAATGCGATTGCTGGTGGTCACGGAAGCGCTCCTGAAGAGGGGAAAGTTCGGTGCACAGCATACACAAGGAGATAGGGTCTGTTGATCAACAGACCCTACGGCTTGCGAAACAACTCTCGGGAAACCAGCGGACGACCGCCCAAATGAACGGCCAGTGCCTGACGCATCAAGCGCTTGGCGGCAGACAGCGCGCCAGGGGCGGACCAGTCTGCCTCGGCCATGGCCAGCAGTTCGGTGCCGTTGAACAGGCCGGGTTGCAGCAGATAGACCTGCTCCAGGCCCGCGTCCACTTGCAAACGATAAAGACCATCCGGCGCGATCGGCTCGCCGTGGATGTCGGTGTTCAGCGCAAAGCCGTAACCGAGATCATCCAGCAGGCGCCATTCGAAGGAGCGCAGCAACGGCTCAAGCGCGCGACCCTCGGCCAGAGCGAGCAACGTCGCGGCGTAGTGATCGAATACTCCAGGATGAGGGTCTTCAGAGGGCAACAGACGAATCAACAGCTCATTGAGGTAGAGACCGCTGAACAGTGCCTCACCGATGAGCCAGGTCGAAACGCCGGCGCTTTCCATGCGCCCGACGTTCTTCAATTCTCCGCGCCCGCGGAACTCGACTTCCAGTGGCACGAACGGCCGCGCCAGCGTCCCGGCCTTGCCTCGCGCACTGCGCAATACCGCCCGCAGCCGACCTTGTGGCGTGAGGAAATCCACCAACGCGCTGTTTTCGCGGTAGGCGCGGGAGTGGAGGACGTAGGCGGGTTGGCCGAGGGGTGGGGTTGGGGACATGGGCTTCTCGCGAGGTGTAGGAGCGAGCTTGCTCGCGATGGTGGATAACGATAACGCGGGCTTTCTGAATGAATGCGGCGCTCTCAAGTCCATCGCGAGCAAGCTCGCTCCTACAGGGGGTCCTGCGGTGTATTACAGGTCGCCGTAACCCAACGAACGCAGGGCGCGTTCATCGTCAGACCAGCCGCCCTTAACCTTGACCCACAGGTTAAGCATGATCTTGGAGTCGAACAGCAACTCCATGTCCTTGCGCGCCTCGGTGCCGATGCGCTTGATGCGCTCGCCCTTGTCACCAATGATGATTTTCTTCTGGCCGTCACGTTCCACGAGGATCAAGGCATGGATATGCAGGGTTTTGCCCTGCTGCTTGAATTCTTCGATTTCCACGGTGATCTGATACGGCAACTCAGCGCCCATCTGACGCATGATTTTCTCACGCACCAGCTCAGCGGCGAGGAAGCGGCTGCTGCGGTCGGTGATCTGGTCTTCAGGGAAGAAGTGATCGTTTTCCGGCAGGTAACCGGCAATCACGCGCTCCAGCGCTTCGAGGTTGTGCCCGTGCTGAGCCGAGATCGGCATGATCTGCGCGTTCGGCAGCTGTTCCTGCAACCAGCTCAGGTGCGGCATCAATTCGGCTTTGTCTTCGATGCGGTCAGTCTTGTTCAGCGCCACGATCAGCGGGCCGGTCACGTATTGAACGCGCTCGAGGACCATCTGGTCTTCGTCGGTCCACTTGGTGCGGTCAACCACGAAGATCACCACGTCGACGTCTTTCAACGCAGCCGAAGCGGTCTTGTTCATGTAGCGGTTCAAAGCCTTTTCGCCGCCCTTGTGCATGCCCGGGGTGTCGACGTAGATCGCCTGCACGGCGCCTTCGGTCTTGATGCCCAGCATGTTGTGGCGAGTGGTCTGAGGCTTGCGCGAGGTGATCGCGAGCTTCTGACCAAGGATGTGGTTCAGCAGCGTGGACTTGCCCACGTTTGGACGGCCGACGATGGCGACATAGCCACAGCGAGTTGCAGTTGAATCAGTCATGGCCATTCTCCACGCCCAGGGCAATCAGTGCTGCGGCGGCCGCTACCTGTTCGGCAATACGACGGCTCACACCCTGACCTCGGCTTTTTTCATTCAGTAAGGTGATTTCACATTCGACGAAGAACGTCCGGCAATGCGGCTCACCCTGGATATCCACCACTTCGTATCGCGGCAGCTCACAACCCCGGGACTGCAGGAATTCCTGCAGGCGGGTTTTTGGATCTTTGTTGGTGTCGACCAGCGTCAACCCTTCGAACTCACCGGCCAGCCAGGCCAACACGCGCTCACGCGCCATGTCCATGCCGGCGTCCAGGTAGATCGCACCAATCAGTGCTTCCAGGGCATCGGCCAGAATCGATTCGCGACGGAAACCGCCGCTTTTCAACTCGCCGGAACCCAGGCGCAGGTATTCGCCCAGATCGAATCCCCGGGCCAGTACGGCCAGGGTCTCGCCTTTTACCAGGCGTGCGCGTAAACGGGACAGCTGTCCTTCGCGGGCCAGCGGGAAGCGGTCGAACAGCGCCTCGCCAGCGACGAAATTGAGTATGGCATCGCCGAGGAATTCCAGGCGTTCGTTGTTGCGCCCGGCAAAGCTGCGGTGAGTCAGGGCCAGGACCATCAGCTCCTGATCCTTGAAGGTGTAGCCGAGCTGACGCTCTAGACGGCTTAAGGAGACGCTCACGGTTTACCCACGCTGAGTTCGTGGCTGGATTCCACCGCCATCGCCGTGATGCGGCGCAGGCTTGGGACAATTAACGCTGTGTTCAAAAATAACGTCCTGAATATCATTGGCTTCATGCTTTCGGTGCCGAATGTGTCGACGCCAGAAAAGCATTCGGCGCTGTGTTCAACAGCGCCGTGGGTGATTACTTGATCAGGCCAACCCGCGAGAAATTCGGCAGGTGACTGAGTTTAGGTTCTGGCCAGCTCATCCAGACTGCGAAGGCCTTGCCGACGATATTCTTGTCGGGAACCATGCCCAGCAGATCCTTGGGAATACTCGGATCATCCCAATAGCGACTGTCGTTCGAGTTGTCGCGGTTGTCGCCCATCATGAAGTAGTGCCCGGCGGGCACGGTCCACGAATGTTCCGGTGTTGCGCGATAGCGGCTCATTTCCTTGCGGATAAGATGCTCGGCGGCGCCGAGTTTTTCCTTGTAGAGCTCAGCGCTGCCCAACGTGCCCGGCTCGGAGCCGATCATTTGTTCGGCAACCGATTCACCGTTGACGAACAGACGCTTGTCGGCGGTGTAACGAATCTGGTCACCCGGCAGGCCTACCACACGCTTGATGTAGTTGACGTTCGGATCGCTCGGGTAGCGGAACACCATCACGTCGCCGCGCTGTGGCTCACCGACTTCGATGATTTTCTTGTCGATCACCGGCAAGCGGATCCCGTAGGAAAACTTGCTCACCAAAATGAAGTCGCCGACGTCCAGGGTCGGTTTCATCGAGCCGGATGGAATCTGGAACGGTTCCACCAGGAACGAACGCAGTACCAGCACGATGAACAACACCGGGAAGAACGACTTGCCGTATTCGACCAGCAGCGGCTCTTTGTTCAGTTTCTCGACCACCACCCCATCAGGCTGGCTGACGCTGCCTTGATAGGAGGCAATGGCGGCACGCCGACGCGGCGCCAGGAAAACCAGATCGAGCAACGCCAACAGGCCGCAGACGAACACGGCGATGACCAGCAACAGCGGGAAATTTAGCGACATAGGACCTAACTATCCAACCTGAGCACTGCAAGGAAGGCTTCTTGTGGAATTTCCACGTTACCGACTTGCTTCATGCGTTTTTTACCGGCCTTTTGCTTTTCCAACAGCTTGCGCTTACGACTAACGTCACCGCCGTAGCATTTGGCCAATACGTTCTTTCTGAGTGCCTTGACGGAAGTCCGCGCAATGATCTGCCCGCCAATGGCGGCCTGGATCGCAACGTCGAACATCTGCCGCGGAATCAGTTCTTTCATCTTCTCGGTCAACTGGCGACCTTTATAGTGCGCATTGTCACGATGCACGATCAACGCCAGGGCGTCGACTTTGTCACCGTTAATCAGCACATCCAGCTTCACCAGACTAGCCGATTGATAACGGTCGAAATGGTAATCCAGCGAAGCATAGCCGCGGCTGGTGGATTTCAGACGGTCAAAGAAGTCCAGGACCACTTCGTTCATCGGAATATCGTAGGTCACCTGGACCTGGGACCCAAGGAACAGCATGTCGTGTTGTACGCCACGCTTCTCGATGCACAGGGTAATGACGTTGCCCAGGTGCTCTTGCGGCACAAGAATATTGGCCCGCACGATCGGCTCACGCATGTCTTCGATCGAAGACACGTCCGGGAGCTTGGACGGGTTGTCGACGTAAATCGTTTCACCGGTTTTCAGCAACAGCTCGAAAATAACGGTGGGCGCTGTGGTGATCAGGTCCAGGTCGTACTCGCGCTCGAGGCGCTCCTGGATGATTTCCATGTGCAGCATGCCGAGGAACCCGCAACGGAAGCCGAAGCCCAGGGCGTCGGAGCTTTCCGGGGTGTACTGCAGGGACGAGTCGTTGAGCGTGAGCTTTTGCAGCGCTTCACGGAAATCTTCGAAGTCATCGGAGCTGACCGGGAACAGACCGGCGTAAACCTGTGGCTGAATGCGTTTGAAGCCTGGCAGCACGTCGACGTCAGGCGTCGAGCTCAAGGTCAGGGTGTCGCCCACTGGCGCACCGTGAATGTCCTTGATGCTGGCGATGATGAAGCCCACTTCGCCAGCCTTGAGGTCGGCCGTGGGGGTGTGCTTGGGATTGAACACACCGACGCTGTCCACCAGGTGGATCTTGCCGGTGGATTTGACCAGGATCTTGTCGCCCTTCTTCACACGGCCGTGGCGCACGCGTACCAGGGAAACAACGCCCAGGTAGTTGTCGAACCAGGAATCGATGATCAACGCTTGCAGCGGATCTTCGTAGTTGCCGGTTGGCGCAGGAATGGTCTTGACCAGACGCTCGAGCACCTCGTCAACGCCCAGGCCTGTCTTGGCGCTGCACTCGACCGCATCGGTGGCATCGATGCCGATGATTTTTTCGATTTCTTCTTTGACGCGGTCCGGATCGGCCTGTGGCAGGTCGATCTTGTTCAGGACCGGCATGACTTCCAGGCCCTGCTCGATCGCCGTGTAGCAGTTGGCTACCGATTGCGCTTCAACGCCCTGACCGGCATCGACCACCAGCAACGCACCTTCACAGGCCGCCAGCGACCGGCTGACTTCATAGGTGAAGTCGACGTGGCCCGGGGTGTCAATGAAGTTCAGCTGATACTTGATGCCGTCTTTGGCGGTGTAATACAAGGTGACGCTGTGGGCCTTGATGGTGATCCCGCGTTCACGTTCCAGGTCCATGGAGTCCAGAACCTGGGCTTCCATTTCGCGCTCGGCAAGGCCGCCGCACATCTGGATGAAGCGATCGGCCAGCGTCGACTTGCCATGGTCAATGTGGGCGATGATGGAGAAATTGCGGATATGACTCAAATCACTCACGGATCAACACTCAAAAAGGCTGCAGGCATAGCCCGCCGAAAAATAGCCGGGAATTGTACCTGATCCACGGCGCAAGCGTCACGTTCGCAGGTCAGACGGCACGTACAAAAACGCCCCGGTCTCGCGACAGGGGCGTTTTTCATGACCAGCCAGGTCGGGAAATACCCGTAATCAACCGGCTCGCCGTAACAACCAGACCCCGGCCAGGGCACAAACGCCCGCCGGAACCAGCACTGCAAACAGCGGCGAGAAACCGAATACCAGGCTCGAAGGCCCCAACAGATCCTGGACGATGCGGAAGGTGAAGCCCACCAGCACGCCGGTGAACACCCGCTGACCCAGGGTCACCGAGCGTAGCGGACCGAAGATGAAGGAAATAGCCATCAGCACCAGGGCGGCGGTGACCAATGGTTGCAACACCTTGACCCAAAATGCCAGCCAGTAGCGGCCATTGTTCAGCCCCTGATCAGCCAGGTAGTGGATGTAACCCCACAGACCGGTGATCGACAACGCGTCGGGGGTCATCACCACCGTATCCAGGAGTTCCGGGCTCAGCGCCACGTTCCAGCGCTCGACCGGTGCAGTGACCACTTCAGTGCTCTTGTCATGGAACAGCGTCGTGGTGACGTCGCTCAACTGCCAGTGATCCTTGTCGAAATCCGCTCGCTTGGCGAAGCTTGAAGTCAGCATATGGCGCTGATCGTCGAAACTATAACGGGTGACGCCATACAGCACGCCATTGGGCTGCACGGCATTGATGTGAATGAACTCGCCTCCCTGGCGATGCCATAGACCATGCTTGGAACTTTGCGCATCGCCACTGCCCTGAGCCAGGGAACGGTTGGCCTGAGCGGTGCTTTCGGTCGCCGGCGCCACGTATTCGCCAATCAACACACCCGCTACCATCAGGACCAGCATTGGCTTCATGACCGCCCAGACAATTCGACCGACCGACACGCCCGCAGCGCGCATGATGGTCAACTCGCTGTGACTGGCCAGGCTGCCGAGGCCGATCAGGCAACCAATCAGCGCAGCCATCGGCAACATGTCGTAAAGACGACGCGGCGCAGTCAGGAGCACGAAACTCAATACGTCTACCATGGTGTAGGTATCGCTGACCTCACCCATTTCGTCGATGAAGGCAAACAGCGTTGCCAGACCGAGAATGACCCCCAGTACCGCCAGGATCGCAATGAACACGCTGCTACCGATGTAGCGGTCGAGCTTAACCACGAGCCACCTCCCGCGCGCTGCGCAGACTCGCCCGCTTCAACTGCAGAGGTTCCCAATAGAGCAGGCCCAGACCGATGACCAGGAACATCGCATGCACCCACCACAAACCCAGCTCATGCGGAATCTTGCCCTTTTCAAGGGCGCCACGAGCGGCAATCAGGATAGACAGGTAACCCATATAAAGAAGAATCGCCGGTAAAAGCTTTAGGAAACGACCCTGGCGCGGATTGACCCGCGACAGCGGCACCGCCATCAAGGTCACGATGAAGACCAGCAGCGGCAAGGACAGACGCCATTGCAGCTCGGCGCGCAAACGCACGTCGTCGCTGTCCATCAATGTACCGGTGCTCATTGCATCGCGGTCGGTAACCTCGTCGCTGACATCCGGTTTTGGCAACAAGACGCCGTACTCGTCGTACTTGATCGCACGGTAGTCGGCCTGCCCCGGATTACCATCGTAGCGATAGCCGTTGTCGAGAATCAGGTAGCGATTACCGTCCGGGCGAATTTCCTGACGGCCTTTTTCGGCCACCAACACGGAAATGCCGCGATCCTTATTATCGGACGAGACGTTTTTCTGCGAAATAAATACACCGCCAAGGTTGATGCGGTCATCCGACAACTTTTCGGTGTAAGTCACACGGGTTCCGTCACGCAGGGCCTGGAAGCGCCCCGGTTCCAGGGTATCGAACTCGGTCAGTGCATCCTGTTTGTTCAGCAACAGCTGGAACTGGTTGGCCCCTTGTGGCGCCAGGCTCAGGCTCAGCCAGGCCACCATCAGTGCAACCAGTGTGGCCGGAAACAGGGTGATGACAAACAGACGCTGCTGGCTCATGCCGGTGGCCGACAGCACGGTCATCTCGCTTTCCAGGTACAGACGACCATAGGCGAGCAGGATGCCGAGGAACAGCCCCAGAGGCAGAATCAGTTGCAGGAAACCCGGCAGGCGAAAGCCCATGATCAGAAACAGAGAGCCTGGATCCAGAAGGCCGGCAGCCGCTTGAGCGAGGTACTTGATGAAGCGTCCGCTCATGATGATGACCAGCAGCACGGCGCTGACGGCGCTCAAGGTCAACAGGACTTCGCGGGATAGATAACGGAAGACAATCAAACCAGACACTCCAGGGTTGTCAGGCTAAGGCGGCCAAACAAGCAAACGTATCAGGCAGCCCGTAGGGCAGAGCCGCCGAAAAAAGATGGCGCATTATCCTGTGATTGGGTGCGCCTGTCACTGCGCAATGCATTGGCGCGAGGCTGTGGGTGTAGGAGCGAGCTTGCTCGCGAAGGTCGTCAACGATAAAGCGGCAAGCCTGACACCCCGCGGCGGTCTCGGGTTTTTCGCGAGCAAGCTCGCTCCTACAATCGTATAACCGAGGGGTGTAGGAGCGAGCTTGCTCGCGAAGGTCGTCAACGACAAAGCGGCAAACCTGACACCCCGCGGCGGTCTCGGGTTTTTCGCGAGCAAGCTCGCTCCTACAATCGTATAACCGAGGGGTGTAGGAGCGAGCTTACTCGCGAAGGTCGTCAACGATAAAGCGGCAAGCCTGACACCCCGCGGCGGTCTCGGGTTTTTCGCGAGCAAGCTCGCTCCTACACTCGTATAACCGAGGTGCGTAGGAGCGAGCTTGCTCGCGAAGGTCGTCAACGATAAAGCGGCAAGCCTGCCACCCCGCGGCGGTCTCGGGTTTTTCGCGAGCAAGCTCGCTCCTACACTCGTATAACCGAGGGGTGTAGGAGCGAGCTTGCTCGCGAAGGTCGTCAACGATAAAGCGGCAAGCCTGACACCCCGCGGCGGTCTCACGTTTTTCGCGAGCAAGCTCGCTCCTACACTCGTATAACCGAGGTGCGTAGGAGCGAGCTTGCTCGCGAAGGTCGTCAACGATAAAGCGGCAAGCCTGACACCCCGCGGCGGTCTCACGTTTTTCGCGAGCAAGCTCGCTCCCACAATCGTATAACCGAGGAGGTGTAGGAGCGAGCTTGCTCGCGAAGGTCGTCAACGATAAAGCGGCAAGCCTGACACCCCGCGGCGGTCTCGGGTTTTTCGCGAGCAAGCTCGCTCCTACAATCGTATAACCGAGGGGTGTAGGAGCGAGCTCGCTCGCGAAGGTCGTCAACGACAAAGCGGCAAACCTGACACCCCGCGGCGGTCTCAGGTTTTTCGCGAGCAAGCTCGCTCCTACAATCGTATAACCGAGGGGTGTAGGAGCGAGCTTGCTCGCGAAGGTCGTCAACGATAAAGCGGCAAGCCTGACACCCCGCGGCGGTCTCGGGTTTTTCGCGAGCAAGCTCGCTCCTACAATCGTATAACCGAGGGGGTGTAGGAGCGAGCTTGCTCGCGAAGGTCGTCAACGATAAAGCGGCAAGCCTGACACCCCGCGGCGGTCTCGGGTTTTTCGCGAGCAAACTCGCTCCTACACTCGTATAACCGAGGTGCGTAGGAGCGAGCTTGCTCGCGAAGGTCGTCAACGATAAAGCGGGAAGCCTGATACCCCGCTGCGGTCTCGGGTTTTTCGCGAGCAAGCTCGCTCCTACAATCGTATAACCGAGGGTTGTCAGCCTCGGGGCGTGAGGTTCAAACTGCGGCCTTTGTCGCAGGCCGTGACTTGCGTCTTTCTATATATAAGCAAGCGACGCACGCCGAGCGTCGAGCGCTTGCGTGTTGACCATTAATTCAGGGACCCGGACATGGAACTGGTTGTAAAAAGCGTTAGCCCAGAAACGTTGAAAACCGCCACTCTGGTGGTCGCCGTCGGCGAAGGCCGCAAGCTCGGCGCCGTCGCCAAACAACTTGACGAACTGAGCGGTGGCGCGATCAGCGCCGTGCTCAAGCGCGGCGACCTGGCCGGCAAAGTTGGCCAGAGCCTGTTGCTGCACAGCCTGCCGAACCTCAAGGCCGAACGCGTTTTGCTGGTCGGCGTGGGCAAGGATGAAGAGCTTGGCGATCGCCCGTTCCGTAAAATCATCGCCGGCATCCTCAACACCCTTAAAGGCCTGGGTGGCAGCGATGCCGTGTTGGCCCTGGACGAAGTGGTCGTCAAAGGCCGCGACAGCTACGGCAAGACCCGCCTGCTGGCTGAAACCCTGGTGGACGGCGAATACCAGTTCGATCAGTTCAAAAGCCAGAAAGCCGAGCCTCGCACGCTGAAGAAAGTCACCCTGGTGACCATCAAGGCTGCACAGGCTGAAGTCGAGCGCGCCGTGGCCCACGCCACCGCAATCGCCAACGGCATGGCGTTTACCCGTAACCTGGGCAACTTGCCACCGAACATCTGCCACCCGACGTTCCTCGGCGAACAAGCCAAGGACCTGGGTAAAGAATTCAAAAGCCTGAAAGTCGAAGTCCTTGACGAGAAGAAGATCAAGGACCTGGGCATGGGCTCGTTCTACGCCGTCGGCCAGGGCAGCGCCCAGCCACCGCGCCTGATCGTCATGCAATACAACGGCGGCAAGAAATCCGAGAAGCCGTACGCACTGGTCGGCAAAGGCATCACCTTCGATACCGGCGGCATCAGCCTGAAGCCAGGCGCCGGCATGGACGAAATGAAGTACGACATGGGCGGTGCTGCCAGCGTGTTCGGTACACTGCGCGCCGTGCTCGAATTGAAGCTGCCGATCAACCTGGTGTGCATCCTGGCCTGCGCCGAGAACATGCCGAGCGGCAACGCTTCGCGCCCGGGTGACATCGTCACCACCATGAGCGGCCAGACCGTAGAAATCCTCAACACCGACGCCGAAGGCCGTCTGGTGCTGTGCGACGCCCTCACCTACTCCGAGCGTTTCAAGCCGCAAGCCGTCATCGACATCGCGACCCTGACCGGTGCTTGCGTCGTCGCGCTGGGTTCCCACACCTCGGGCCTGCTGGGCAACAACGACGAACTGATCGGCCAACTGCTGAGCGCCGGCCAGTCCGCCGACGACCGCGCCTGGCAACTGCCGCTGTTCGATGAGTATCAAGAGCAACTGGACAGCCCGTTCGCCGACATCGCCAACATTGGCGGCCCCAAAGCCGGCACCATCACCGCGGCCTGCTTCCTGTCGCGCTTCACCAAGAACCTGAATTGGGCGCACCTGGACATCGCCGGCACCGCCTGGACCAGTGGCGGCAAGGACAAGGGCGCCACTGGCCGCCCGGTTCCCCTGCTGACCCAATACCTGCTGGACCGCGCTAAAGCTTAACCGTCGTGTAGGAGCGAGCTTGCTCGCGAAGATCGTCAACGATAACGCAGGGAACCCGCATAAACGCGGCGTCTTTGTGTTTTTCGCGAGCAAGCTCGCTCCTACAATTCCCGGGTCAATTCTATAGCCACCCCGGGGCCAGGAACCGCAATGACCAAAGTCGACTTCTATATCCTGCCCAGCGCCGATCCATCGGCGCGACTGGACTTCGCCTGCAAGCTCACCGAAAAAGCCTGGCGCATGGGCCACCGCATCTACCTGCATTGCAGCGATGCGGCCCAGCGCGATGATCTCGATGCGCGTTTGTGGGCGTTCAAGGGCGAAAGCTTCGTGCCCCACGGCCCCGCCGAAAGCGAGCCGGACGGTTTGATTGTCCTGGGTGTTGGCGATAACTGCGGTCAGCATCAGGACTTGCTGGTCAACCTCGACCTGAAAGTCCCGACCTTTGCCCCCCGCTTCGCCCGCGTGGCGGAAGTGGTGGTGGAAGATCCGACGATTCGCACGGCTGCGCGGGAGAGTTTCCGTTTCTACCGCGAACAGGGCTATCCTCTGCAAGATCACCGTTTACAGCGACTCTGAGCATTCCGATGGACACTCCAAAACCGCTGCAAAAGTCCGCGCACTTGCTGGACGACCTCGAGTCGATCCGCCAACTGCTCGGCGATGACAACCTGCAACCGCCGCTGCTGACCGATACGGTCAACGACGATGACCAGGAACAAATTCCGATGCTGTTCGAGGCCGTCGACAACCCGCCGCCCGTCACCGAACCGAGCGCTGCCCCGGCCGCACCCACCGCCGAAAAAGGCCCTGATGCCTTGCTGCATCTGGATGGCGAACTGCGTGCCGCCGCCATGTTGATCATGCAAGACGTGATCGACGACTTCGCGCCGCACATCGAAACCGAAATCAAACGCCGCCTCGCTGCGCGGATGGAACGGCTCCTCAGTCAATACGAGTAATCCCCAATCCCCTCTGTGGTGAGGGGATTTATCCCCGTTCGGCTGCGCAGCAGTCGTCAACCCTGTAAATGCGTATTCCGAATGAAATGCTGGGGGCTGCTTCGCAGCCCAACGGGGATAAATCCCCTCGCCACAGTCTGCCCCTGCTCGCCCTTCGCCCCATGCCCCGCTATACTCGTCGGCTTTTCCTGAATTAATGCCAATAGGGTCCCGCCGCGCATGGATAAGACCTACCAGCCGCACGCCATTGAAACTTCCTGGTACAACACCTGGGAGTCAGAGAATTACTTCGCCCCGCAAGGCGCGGGCGAGTCCTACACCATCATGATCCCGCCGCCGAACGTCACTGGCAGCCTGCACATGGGTCACGGCTTCAACAACGCGATCATGGACGCCCTGATCCGTTTCCGCCGCATGCAGGGTCGCAACACCCTATGGCAGCCGGGCACCGACCACGCCGGTATCGCCACGCAAATGCTGGTGGAACGTCAACTCGAAGCCCAAGGCCAGAATCGCCACGACCTCGGTCGTGAGAAATTCCTCGAGAAAGTCTGGGAGTGGAAGGATCAGTCCGGCGGCAACATCAGCCGTCAGATCCGCCGCCTCGGCTCGTCCGTGGACTGGGGCCGTGAGCGCTTCACCATGGATGACGGCCTCTCGGAAGCGGTTAAAGAAGCGTTCGTTCGCTTGCATGAAGACGGGCTGATCTACCGCGGCAAGCGCCTGGTCAACTGGGACACCAAGCTGCACACGGCGATTTCCGACCTCGAAGTGGAAAACCACGACGAGAAAGGTTTCCTGTGGAACCTGAAGTACCCACTGGCCGACGGCGCCAAGACCGCTGAAGGCGATGATTTCCTGATCGTCGCGACCACTCGTCCGGAAACCATGCTCGGCGACGCCGCCGTTGCCGTGAACCCGAACGATGAACGCTACAAAGCCCTGATCGGCAAATTTGTCGAGCTGCCGCTGGTCGGCCGCCGCATCCCGATCATCGTCGACGATTACTGCGACCCTGAATTCGGCACCGGCTGCGTGAAAATCACCCCGGCCCACGATTTCAACGACTACGAAGTCGGCAAGCGTCACAACCTGCCACTGCTGAACATCTTCGACAAGAACGCCGCCGTACTGCCGGCCTGTCAGGTGTTTAACCTCGACGGCACGCTGAACGAAAGCATCGACGGCAAGATCCCGGCCGAATACGCCGGTCTCGACCGCTTCGAAGCGCGTAAGCAAATCGTTGCAGCGTTCGATGCCGCTGACCTGCTGGTCAGCGTCAACGATCACGCACTGAAAGTGCCGAAAGGCGACCGCTCCGGGACCATCATCGAGCCGTGGCTGACCGACCAGTGGTACGTGTCGACCAAGCCATTGGCCGAGCCTGCAATTGCCGCCGTTGAAGATGGCCGCATTGCCTTCGTACCGAAACAATACGAAAACATGTACTTCTCGTGGATGCGCGACATCCAGGATTGGTGCATCAGCCGTCAGCTGTGGTGGGGCCACCGGATTCCGGCCTGGTACGACGAGTCGGGCAAGGTCTATGTCGGTCGCGACGAAGCCGAAGTGCGTGCCAAGCACAACCTCGGCCCGGACGTTGCGCTGCAACAGGACAACGATGTTCTCGACACCTGGTTCAGTTCGGGCCTGTGGACCTTCTCCACCCTCGGCTGGCCTGAACAGACCGAGTTCCTGAAGAAATTCCACTCCACCGACGTGCTGGTGACCGGCTTCGACATCATTTTCTTCTGGGTTGCCCGGATGATCATGCTCACCATGCATTTGGTGAAAAACGAAGACGGCACGCCGCAGGTTCCGTTCAAGACTGTGTATGTTCACGGTCTGGTGCGTGATGGCCAGGGCCAGAAGATGTCCAAGTCCAAGGGCAACGTCCTGGACCCGCTGGACATCATCGACGGCATCGAGCTGGAAGAGCTGGTGCAGAAACGCACCTCCGGCATGATGCAGCCGAAGCTGGCGAAGAAGATCGAGAAGCAGACCCGCGACGAGTTCGCCGACGGCATCGCCAGCTACGGCACTGACGCCCTGCGCTTCACCTTTTGCTCGCTGGCGTCCACCGGTCGCGACATCAAGTTCGACATGGGCCGCGTCGAAGGCTATCGCAACTTCTGCAACAAGATCTGGAACGCCGCGCGTTATGTTCTGGACAAGGGCGAAGACTGCGGCCAGAACGGCGAAGCTTACGAGCTGTCACTGGCGGATCGCTGGATCATCTCGCAGCTGCAACGCACTGAAGCTGAAGTGACCCGTCAACTCGACCAGTTCCGCTTCGACCTGGCGGCACAAGCCTTGTACGAGTTCATCTGGAACCAGTATTGCGACTGGTACCTGGAACTCTCCAAGCCGGTGCTGTGGGACGAAAACTCGCCCGTTGAACGTCAACGCGGCACCCGTCGCACGCTGGTTCGGGTACTGGAAGTGGCCCTGCGCCTCGCGCACCCGTTCATGCCGTTCATCACCGAAGAAATCTGGCAGCGCATCGCGCCGCTGGCCGGTATCGAAGGCAAGACGATCATGCTGCAACCTTGGCCAGTGGCCAATGAAGAGCGCATCGACCAAGGCGCCGAAGACGACATCGAATGGCTCAAGGGCGTGATGCTGGGCACACGTAACATTCGTGGCGAAATGAACATCGGCCCGGGCAAGCCGCTGAACCTGTTCCTGAAAAACGTCAGCGCCGAAGATCAGCGTCGTCTCACCGAGAACGAAACCCTGCTGAAGAAACTGGCTCGCCTGGAATCGATCACCGTATTGGCTGTCGGCGAAGAAGCACCGCTGTCCGCCACCGCGCTGGTGGGTGAGATGGAAGTTCTGGTGCCGATGGCCGGCCTGATCGACAAGGACGCCGAACTGGCGCGCCTGGACAAGGAAATCCTGCGCCTGCAGGGCGAAGTCCAGCGCGTGGGTGGCAAGTTGTCCAACGCAGGCTTCGTCGACAAGGCTCCGGCCGAAGTCATCGACAAGGAGCGCGCCAAACTGGCTGAAGCCGAACAGGCTCTGGGCAAACTGGCCGAGCAACATGCGCGGATTGCCAGTCTGTAACGGCAAATCGCAATGAAAAGGGAGGCCCAAGTGGTCTCCCTTTTTTATGCCCGCCACATTCCCCTGTAGGAGCTGCCGAAGGCTGCGATCTTTTGATTTTGCTTTTTAAAAAACAACATCAAAAGATCGCAGCCTTCGGCAGCTCCTACAGGGGATATGCGTCATCAGGGAGCGGATGTGGGACAATACCCGCCACTTTCAGCCATACCCGAATCGACCACGCCCATGAACGCCCCCCGCACACCTAGACCTGCGCGCAAGAAGCCTGACTCCGCCACCCCGGCCAAAGCCGTGGAACCGCGTGAAAAGGCCAGCCTGCACCCGCGCAACCGCCATCAGGGTCGCTACGACTTCCCGGCGCTGATCAAGACCACGCCGGAACTGGCGAAGTTCGTGATCATTAACCCGTATGGCAAGGAAAGCATCGACTTCGCCAGCCCCGACGCGGTGCGGGTGTTCAACCGGGCGCTGCTCAAGTCGTTCTACGGTGTGGCCCACTGGGACATCCCGGCCGACTACCTGTGCCCGCCGGTTCCGGGCCGTGCCGATTACGTGCATTTCCTGGCCGACTTGCTGGCCAGCGTCAACGACGGCGAAATCCCTCGCGGCGCACCGGTCAAGGTGCTCGATATCGGCATGGGCGCCAACTGCGTCTATCCGTTGATCGGTTACAGCGACTACCGCTGGCACTTCCTCGGTTCGGAAATCGACCCGACAGCCGTGGCCGCCGCCAAAGCCATCGTGCAGTCCAACGGGTTGAACAAAGCCATCCAGTTGCGCCAGCAAAGCAATCCCAAGCACATCTTGCTGGGCCTGCTCGAACCCGGTGAACGCTTTGACCTGACCATGTGCAACCCACCGTTCCACGCCTCGATGGACGAAGCGACCAAGGGCAGCGAGCGTAAATGGCGTGCACTGGGCCGCGCCGACCCGAAACGTAAACTGCCGGTGCTGAACTTTGGCGGTCAATCGGCCGAACTATGGTGTGAAGGTGGCGAAGCACGTTTTGTGACGCAACTGATCGCCGAGAGCGCGCATTTTCAACATAAAGTGCTCTGGTTCAGCACCTTGGTGTCGAAAGCCTCGAACCTGCCGGCGATCCAGACCGCGCTGAAAAAAGCCGGCGTGTTGGAAAGCCAGGTCGTGGAAATGTCCCAGGGGCAGAAGCAAAGCCGCTTCGTCGCCTGGACTTTCCAGACCAAGTCCGAGCAGCAGGTCTGGCGTGAACGCTGGGTGAAAAAAAGCTGAGTAACTGACCGACGCAGATCAACTGTGGGAGCGGGCTTGCTCGCGAATGCGGTGTGTCAGTCACCATTAAAGTCGACTGACATACCGCATTCGCGAGCAAGCCCGCTCCCACATTGGTTTAGCGGTGTTGAGGGTAAATCACAGACACAAAAAAGCCGTGCCCGGATCACTCCGGAGCACGGCTTTTTTTACTGCGTCTTACTTGTTAACAGCGTCGGTCAGGCCTTTGGCCACAACCAGCTTGATAACTTTCTTGGCAGCGATTTCGATGGCAGCGCCAGTCGAAGGGTTGCGGCCGGTACGGGCAGGACGCTCAGTCACTTTCAGTTTGCCGATACCTGGCAGAGTGATTTCGCCGCCGTTTTCCAGCTGATCGGCAACGATTTGGCCCAGTTGGTCCAGAGCGTTACGCGCGGTGGTTTTTGGCGCGTCGATAGCTTCAGCGATGTCAGCGATCAGTTGGTCTTTAGTAAGAGCCATGTAGTGTTCCTTCCCTATCAAATTCATATGGTTTGCAGTGTGCAGTGTCAGCCATCGAGCCCGATCATCTGGATCCGGCACCCTCGGCCAATAACAACGGGATCGGGGTTATAGATACCGAAATCTGGGTTTGGTTCGACCTGACAAATGCTGAATGCACGCTTAACGCAGTGACTTCGCGTAAGACCGGGCAAAACTAGCACAGAGACGGGGAAATATCCGCCTCTAGCTACCCATTTGGTCAGCTTTATTGCTCTAAATCGGGAAAAAACTGCATAAGCACCGGTGGTCGGGGGTGAATTGCCCTTCGCACCGCGCCAAAACCAATGATTGCGGTACACTTGGCACTTTTTGAGGGAGCACGCCCTCCTCTCTTCAATCAGCCGAGAAGCCCATGCCGATCCGCCATTGCATCGTCCACCTGATCGACAAAAAACCCGACGGCACGCCCGCAGTTCTTCACGCCCGCGACTCCGAACTGGCCGAGTCGAGCGCCATCGAGAACATGCTTGCCGACCTCAACGAAAGTTATAACGCCAAACAAGGCAAGGCCTGGGGTTTCTTCCATGCCGAGTCCGGGGCGCACCCGTTCAGTGGCTGGCTGAAGGAGTATTTCGACGGCGGCAAGGATTTCACGGCATTTAGCCGAGTGGCGGTGGAACATCTGCAAAAGCTGATGGAGGAGTCGAATCTCTCGGTGGGCGGCCACGTGCTGTTCGCGCATTACCAGCAAGGCATGACCGATTACCTGGCGATCGCCCTGCTGCACCACAGCGAAGGCGTTGCGGTGACCGAGCAACTGGACGTGACACCGTCGCGACACCTGGACTTGGGTCAGTTGCACCTGGCGGCACGGATCAACGTCTCCGAGTGGCAGAACAACAAACAGTCCAAGCAGTACATTTCGTTCATCAAAGGCAAGAACGGGAAAAAGGTTTCGGAGTATTTCCGCGACTTCATCGGCTGCCAGGAAGGCGTCGACGGCCCCGGCGAAACCCGCACCTTGCTCAAGGCCTTCAGCGACTTCGTCGAAAGCGAAGACCTGCCGGAAGAGTCTGCCCGCGAGAAAACCAAGACCCTGGTGGATTACGCCAGCAGCCAGGCAAAAATGGGCGAGCCCATGGGCCTGGAAGAACTCTCCGAGCTGATCGACGAAGAACGCCCGAAAGCGTTCTACGACCATATCCGCAACAAGGATTACGGCCTGTCGCCAGAGATCCCGGCGGATAAACGCACCCTGAACCAGTTCCGCCGCTTCACCGGCCGCGCCGAAGGCCTGTCCATCAGCTTCGAAGCGCACCTGCTGGGCTCGAAGATCGAATACGACGAAGAAGCCGGCACGCTGATCATCAAAGGCCTGCCGACCCAGCTGACCGACCAGCTCAAGCGACGCAACTGATGCTGGGCGGCGTACTGAAGAAATTCCTGCTGATCCTGCTGGTGGTCGTGGTTTACCAGAACTGGGGCAAGATCGAGCGGGTGATCCATCCGGCGCAGGTGGTGTCGGAGCAGACCCAGGCCAAGGCCAATGTCGTGCTCTATGCCACCGACTGGTGCGGCTACTGCAAGTTGACCCGACGCTTTCTCGATCAGAAAGGTATTCCGTACAAGGAATTCGATATCGAAAAAGATGCTGAAGCGCGCAAAGCCTATGAGGCATTGGGTGGCGGCGGGATTCCAATCATCGATGTCAACGGGACGTTGATTCGCGGGTATGACCCGGATGCAATTCTCGCCGCACTGAAATAATTGTAGGAGCGAGCTTGCTCGCGATGGATTGTCAGTTGACATCAAAGTGCCTGACACGCCTTCGCGAGCAAGCTCGCTCCTACATTGATTTCAGCGTTTTTCGATGCAGAATCCCAACCGCGGAAAGTGCACATGCACCACGCCGCCACGTTCGTCTTCACGACGCAGAATCAACTCTTCGCGGCCCGCAAACAGCAACTCACCCACCACCGGGTCGACGCCATAGTCAGTGGCCGCGATGAAAACCTGTTGGCCCAGCTCAAACCCATTCGGTTCGTCAAACTGCTCATCCGGCAAGGCAGCCGGCGTGGCAATGCGCGCCACCTCCAGCGCCTCTTCGGAAGTCATCTCGCTGGACGCGCCATGACCGAAGCCCATCACCCGAGCGAACCATGCCGAAACCGCCGGATAGGCATCGACCAGCGGTGAAGTCACAGGCGTCGCTTTGAGGAACCACATGGGATGGGCCAGGGCAAAGTCGGCAATCGACGGCTCGCCGAACAGGAAATCGCCTTGTTCGCGTTCAAGCTGCTGCTCCAGACGCGCCATGAGGGTCGGCCACTGATGCCGAGCCTGCTCAGCCGATAACCGTGTGGCGCTGCCACCGCTGAACAATCCCGCGCGATCGGCAACAAACGCCTTGATCGCTTCCGGCGATAAATGGCCGAAACGCACCGCGATCGATTCCGGTTGAAACACCAGGCTGACCGCGTGCTGAAACACCACCGAATCCGCCCAGGCGGCGAAGGTCGCGGCGATCATTTCCTGACCTTCCGGGAAGAACGCCGGCAAGGCTTTCTCTTGCTCCAGACGACGAGCGATCAGCGAAGTGTCGCAGTAGATATCCGCGCCAATCTGCAACACCGGCGTCTTGCGGTAGCCCCCCGTCAATGCGGTCAGATCGGGTTTTGGCATCACGGGCGAGATCTTCACCGAGCGCCAGGACAACCCTTTGAAACCCAGGAGCAAGCGGGCCTTTTCAGCGAAAGGGGACGTCGGGTAATGATGAAGAATCAACTCTGACATGCTCGGCTCCGCCGCAGGAATAGGAGCTTTCAGCTTAACGCGCAATCCATGGCCAGCCTACCCATCTGCCTGATGGGAGCCTATCAGGCAGATTGATAACCTGTAGGAGCTGGCTTGCCAGCGAAAGACGTTAACGATGACGGGATCATACTGGATTGACGCAGAGTTCTTGAGTCCATCGCTGGCAAGCCAGCGCCTACAGCGGTATGCGTGCAGCACTCGCTACCAAACATTCCTTGGCGCTTTTCTTGAGTTTTTTGATCAGTCGCTCCTGACGTAGCGCTTCGCTTTTGTCGCGGCATGCTTCGGTGTAAACCAGGGCGACTGCCGGGCTGGACAGAAAGAAGCGTGCGCCCTTGCCGCTCTGGTGAGTGGCGAAGCGGCGCAACGGATCGTCGCTGATCCCGCAGTAGAGCGAGCCATTGGCCGCACGAACGAGGTAGACGAACCAGGGTTTGATGACTGGCGCGTCGGTGTCGGCAGGCATTTCGCTGAGGGTGCTCACGTAACGATCAAGGCTTGAAAGGAAACAAGCCGCGATCTTATCAGCGACTGGCCTGAAATGCCTTCAGCCCCTTCAAGGCTTGAGCGCGGACGGCGTTTCTCACCAGCGGCGTCCAGCCCAACAGTAGACCTTTGACCCCCAATGCCTGTCGAGACCACGCCCACAAATCGAAGCTGTCGTGATGTTCGCAAATCTTGCCATCGCGAAACACGAAGCGTGCCTGAATGTCGTTGACCACGGTGTTGCCGGTCTGGCTGAACAGATACGTCGCCACCCAATGGGCGCCGCCCGTGCGCTCATCGCTGCGCACGCTGTCGAACGTCAAGGAAAAATCCTTGGCCCGGGTGGTGAGCATGCGCCACATGTCGCCAGCCGCTTGACCGCGCAGTTCGCCGAACGCTGGATCACTGAACACCACGTCATCGGTGTAACAGGCACTCATGGCCTCGGCATCCAGCCGCTGGAAAGCTTGATAGAACTGGGTGATCAAGGCGCTGTGGGCATCGCTCATGGGCAGGTTCCCCGGGTTGGAAAATGGGCGTCGAAAGATTGCCTGCACGATAGTCAACAAATGCGCGAAGCACTATTGGCATTCGTGAGCCGAATACCGACAGTACGCGGTTGTCAGACTTTCTCGCTTTCGACCTGCACGTACAACGAACGCCCGGCACCGAGGCCGGCGAGGATCGCACCGAGACCGATAACGCCAAAGATCCAGCCCAGCGCCGTCCAGCCGCCGGTCCAGTCATGGACGATACCGACCGCGAACGGCCCCATGGACGCCAGGGTGTAGCCGAAGCCCTGAGCCATGCTCGACAGGTTCGCGGCAACATGCGAATCCCGCGAGCGCAGCACGATCAGGGTCAATGCCAGGCTGAACGTAGCGCCCTGCCCCAGACCCAGCAGGATGGCCCAGCCCCACAAGCCTTCGATCGGGGCATACAGGCAGCCGAACAAACCGCCCAGGGTCAGCACCATGACAATCACAATCGCCAGGCGTTGATCCTTGCCGCGAGTCGCCAGCCACGGCGCAGCCAGCGAGCTGGCCAGCTGAATGATCACCGAGCCCGACAGCACCAGACCGGCCTGGGTCGGGGTCAGGCCGCGGCCGATCAGGATCGACGGCAACCAGCCAAATACGATGTACGCCAGGGACGATTGCAGGCCCATGTACAAGGTCACTTGCCAGGCCAGCGGGTCACGCAGCAGTCCTCGGACGCGGTAGGCAACGTGATGTGCGCCGTGTTTCTGCCCGACTTGTGGCAACCAGAAAATCGCCGCCACCAATGCCGGAACAACCCAGATGCCCAGGCCCAGGGCCCAGCTCTTGTCGAAGTGTTCGCTCAACGGCACGGTCGCGCCCGCAGCCATCGCCGCGCCCATGCACAGGGCCATCGTGTAGACGCCGGTCATGGTGCCGGCCTGTTTCGGGAAGTCACGCTTGACGATGCCGGGCAGCAACACGCCGATCACACCGATGCTGGCGCCGGCCAGTACACTGCCGGCAAACAGGCCGATCTCGCCGAAAGAACTGCGCAGGATGATCCCGCCAGCCAGCATCAGCAGGATTCCCAATACCACCCGCTCGGCGCCAAAACGTCGTGCCAGGATCGGCGCCAACGGGGCAAACAAGCCCAGGCAAAGCACCGGCAAGGTCGTCAGCAAACCCGCCTGGGCCGCCGACAAGCCGAGGGTTTTCGAGACTTCGCTGAGCATCGGCGCCATGCTCGACAAGGCCGGGCGCAGGTTCAACGCCACCAGAATCAGGCCGAGCAACAACAACCACCGCCGCTGCAGGACCGGATGACTGTGCTGGACCGCTTCGTCATCGGCCTCGGCGTCGATCAGCAGCTCTTCGAGCTCTGCCGTGCGTTTGGGTTGCGTGATGCTGCTGTTGTCGCTGGACATGGAATTCTCGGTTTCAAGGTTCATTGATCAACTGCCTCGACAAGGCTTTCGCCCGTTCCGGGTCGCGTTGCTCGACGGCATCCAGAAGTTCGATGTGCAGATCGAACACTTCCTGGCGTCGGGGGGAAATGTTCAGGGTCTGGCGCAGGTGTGCGCCGACGATGCTGGAGAAATAGCGATACAACTCGCTGAGTGCCGGGTTGTGCGCAGCGTCCACCAGGCGACGGTGGAACACCAGGTCGCAGGCGATGTAGCTGTCGAGATCGCCATGGTAATGACTGCCGCTGACACCGAGCGCTTCGCGCAACGCCACGAGGTCTTCATCGGTACGGCGCAATGCCGCGAGGCCAATGGCTTCGACTTCCAGAATGTGCCGAGTCTCCCGGGCCTGCTCGTGGGAGCAGCGCGACAACGCCTTCATCGTATCCAGCGGATCGACCACCGCCCGCAGGTAACTGCCGTCGCCCTGACGGATTTCAATCAATCCGGAAAACGCCAACACGCGCATGGCTTCACGCACCGTGTTGCGGCTGATGCCGAGCTCTGCAGACAGCTCGGGCTCGGTGGGCAGGCGCTGGCCGATGGTCCAGATTCCTTGGGTAATGCGCAGACGCAATTGTTCCAGGGCCTGGTCGACCAAGGAACGCTTAATCAATGGAGACATTTCTGACATGGGAATCGCCCTTTCATCCAATCATAGGATGAATTTTCTGACATGTTAGTCAGCTTCGTCCGAGAGGACAACCTTCTCGGGCTGGGCGGTCAAAATCAGAGGAGATTTGTGCTCACTGTAGGAGCGAGCTTGCTCGCGATGGACTTCAGAACACCGCGTTTACCCAGGTAACACGCGTTTTCGTTAACGTCCATCGCGAGCAAGCTCGCTCCTACAGTTCACAGGCGAAAAAAAAGGCCCTTCACGGATGACCGTGAAGGACCTTTTTTGATGCCCGGTTCTCAGGCTTCGGTCTTGGCTGCTGCGGCTTTTTCAGCAGCGGCTTTGATCGTGGCCTGCAACGAACCGTCGGCGGCCATTTCAGTCATGATGTCGCTACCGCCGATCAACTCTCCACCGACCCACAATTGCGGGAAGGTTGGCCAGTTGGCGTACTTTGGCAGATTGGCGCGGATTTCCGGGTTCTGCAGGATGTCCACGTACGCAAACTTTTCACCACACGCCATCACGGCCTGCGCGGCTTTCGCGGAGAAGCCACACTGCGGGGCGTTCGGTGAGCCTTTCATGTAAAGCAGAATGGTGTTGTTAGCAATCTGCTCTTTAATCGTTTCGATGATATCCATGGAGCACCTCGGCTGAACTTTCCGACTCAGAGGTCGGCACGGTGGCGCATTGTAACGGAAACCCGAGCGCCATGCTCGGTCTCCCCGACAGACTCGATCAAGCCGCCGCCACGGTCACTGGCACGCCGTTCAACGCCGCATTTCCGGACAACTCATCGAGCTGACACTCGTCAGTCAAGTCGTTGGCGCTGGAGCCTGGCTGGCCACTGGCAATCGTCATCTGCACGCCCGGCCGCGCATGCCCCCAGCCGTGAGGAAGACTGACCACCCCTTTCATCATGTCCAGACTGCCCAGCACTTCAACCTCGATCATTCCGACCCGCGAACTGACCCGCACTCGCTGCCCATCGTTGAGCCCCCGGCTGGCCAGGTCATCGGGGTGCATCAGCAATTGATGGCGCGGCTTGCCCTTCACCAGACGGTGGTAATTGTGCATCCACGAGTTATTGCTGCGCACATGGCGGCGGCCAATCAACAACAACTCATCGGCAGCCGGCGCTTGCAACGCCGCAAATCGAATCAGGTCAGCGAGGAGCGGTGCAGGCGCTGCCTGAATTCGCTGATTGGCCGTTTTCAGCCGTGGCGCAAGGTTGGCTTTCAACGCCCCGAGGTCGACGCCATGCGGGTGATCGAACAACGTCGCCACAGACAACCGGTGTTCCGAGGCATCGCCATACAACCCCATCCGCAGACCACGGTCGATCATCTGCGCGGGTGGAACAGTAGGCTTCAATTCCTTGCCGGACTTTGCCGCAAACGCCTTGGCCAGCCCCACGAAGATTTCCCAGTCATGCAATGCACCTTCGGGTTTGGCCAGGATCGCGCGGTTGAACCGGCTGACGTTACGCACCGCAAACATATTGAACGTGGTGTCGTAGTGATCGTTTTCCAGGGCCGAGGTGGACGGCAGGATCAGGTCGGCATACCGCGTGGTTTCATTGATGTACAGGTCGATGCTGACCATGAACTCCAGACCGTCCAGAGCCTGTTCCAGTTGCCGGCCATTGGGTGTGGACAGCACCGGATTGCCCGCCACGGTGATTAATGCGCGAACTTGCCCTTCCCCTTCGGTGAGCATTTCTTCGGCCAGCGCCGACACCGGCAGCTCGCCGCTATATTCAGGACGCCCGGACACCCGGCTTTGCCATCGATTGAAATGCCCTCCCGAGGTCGACGCCACCAAATCCACCGCGGGTTCCGTGCACAGCGCACCGCCCACGCGATCGAGATTGCCGGTGACCAGATTGATCAGCTGTACCACCCAATGACACAAGGTACCGAACGCCTGGGTCGAAACGCCCATGCGACCGTAGCAGACGGCGCTCGGTGCCGCCGCGAAGTCCCGCGCCAGTTGGCGTATCTGTTCGGCCGGCACCGTGCACAGCGGGCTCATCGCTTCGGCGGTGAAACACGCGACCGCCTCACGCACCTCATCCAGACCGTCCACCGGTAAATGACTGCCGCGGGTCAAGCCCTCAGCGAACAGCGTATTGAGTAGCCCGAACAACAACGCCGCATCGCCTCCCGGGCGCACGAACAGATGCTGATCGGCAATCGCTGCCGTTTCGCTGCGGCGCGGATCGACCACCACCACTTTGCCGCCCCGGGCCTGAATGGCCTTCAGGCGCTTTTCCACATCCGGCACGGTCATGATGCTGCCGTTGGAGGCCAGCGGGTTGCCGCCCAGAATCAGCATGAAGTCGGTGTGATCGATGTCCGGTATCGGCAAGAGCAGACCGTGGCCGTACATCAAATGGCTGGTCAGGTGATGCGGTAACTGGTCGACCGACGTTGCGGAAAACCGGTTGCGGGTTTTCAGCAGGCCAAGAAAGTAATTGCTGTGGGTCATCAGCCCGTAGTTATGCACGCTGGGGTTGCCTTGATAGACCGCCACCGCGTTGTGCCCGTGACGCTCCTGAATGGCCGCCAGACGTTCGGCGACAAGGTCGAAGGCGTCTTCCCACTCGATGGGTTGCCATTCGCTGCCGACCCGCCGCATCGGCTGGTGCAGGCGATCCGGGTCATTCTGAATGTCTTGCAAGGCGACAGCCTTGGGGCAGATGTGCCCGCGGCTAAAGGTATCTTGAGGGTCACCCTTGATCGAAGTGATCTGCACGCCACCGCCGTCGACCTCGGTGGTTTCGATGGTCAGGCCGCAAATGGCTTCACACAGGTGGCAGGCACGGTGATGGAGAGTCTTGGTCATGGCCATCTCAGTCTTGTTCTGGGCGGGCGATGTCGACCGCCGAAACAAAACTATGGCGCGTGCCCCGCCACTTGCGCCAGCGACGTTCATCCTGTGAATCGGCAGCCATCAGGCCAGCCGATGGCTGTCAGGGATCGGGACGACGCAACCTGAGCGGCGCCTGGGCCTGGATCTCCTGGAGGGTCTCGATCTGCTCGTGGGCGACGTGCACACCGGTGAGTTCGCCGATCAGTCGCCAGTGATCGTCGAGCCCGGTACTGATGGTTGCCATGCGGTCGATCATGCGTCGACCGGCGGCTTTAGTGACCTCGTCGTTACTGCGCAACAGCTCGAAAGACATCGAGGTGATGGAAGCAGTGAGGTGGGTCAGTGAGCGGGCCGTGACGCCAAGTAATTCCAACAATTGCTGTTCTTTCGATTCCATTCCGAAGGCTTCCTCCATCGCTCGTGACTTAGTTATAACCCAGCACTTTGCATTAGCAAATGTTTCAGACCTGACATCTTTGCGCAAAAACCTCGAATCCCGGGTCAGAAACCGACCGTTGCTATACCGTACCCGCCCCGTTCGATTGCAAAGCCCCGCGAGCCCAGTGTACAAATGACTGGCTGCTGTCAGGAAACAGGCTTCAAAAGCGCTATCGCGGTCACCCCGTAGCCTCTCTGAAATCCCCTAAAAACCGTAGCCCTATTGGTAAGACGCGACATTTAATTATAAGATCGCGCCTTCCCCTATTTCGTCGCCCCGTGCGGCTTACGCCGCAGGTCTCGCCCGTTGTTCCGTTAAACAAGGCTTTGAGCATCTGCGGTTTGTAGCAAAAAGGTAGTCAATGATGAGCGCAAGGCACTTTCTCTCCCTGATGGATTGCACGCCCGAAGAGCTGGTCAGCGTGATCCGTCGAGGCGTTGAGCTCAAGGACCTGCGTAACCGCGGCGTACTGTTCGAGCCTCTGAAAAACCGCGTGCTCGGGATGATTTTCGAGAAGTCCTCGACTCGCACCCGTATTTCGTTTGAAGCCGGCATGATCCAGCTCGGCGGCCAGGCCATATTCCTGTCGCCGCGCGACACTCAACTGGGCCGTGGCGAGCCGATCGGCGACTGCGCAATCGTGATGTCGAGCATGCTCGACGCCGTGATGATCCGTACCTTTGCCCACAGCACCCTGACCGAATTCGCGGCCAACTCCCGCGTGCCCGTGATCAACGGCCTGTCCGATGACTTGCACCCGTGCCAGTTGCTGGCCGACATGCAGACATTCCTCGAGCACCGAGGCTCGATTCAAGGCAAGACCGTGGCCTGGATCGGCGACGGCAACAACATGTGCAACAGCTATATAGAAGCGGCGATTCAGTTCGACTTCCAGTTGCGCATTGCCTGCCCGGAAGGTTACGAGCCTAATCCAGAGTTCGTGGCCAAGGCCGGCGATCGGGTGACCATCGTTCGCGATCCGAAGGATGCCGTTCGCGGCGCCCATCTGGTGAGCACCGACGTCTGGACCTCCATGGGCCAGGAAGAGGAAACCGCCAAGCGCCTGAAGCTGTTCGCACCGTTCCAGGTCAACCGTGCGCTGCTGGATCTGGCCGCAGACGATGTGCTGTTCATGCATTGCCTGCCGGCCCACCGTGGCGAAGAGATCAGCGTCGACCTGCTTGACGACAAGCGCTCGGTCGCCTGGGATCAAGCGGAAAACCGGCTTCACGCACAAAAGGCGCTGCTCGAGTTTCTCGTCGAACCGGCGTACCACCACGCATGAGCCAGCCATTACTGCTGAACCTGCGCAACCTCGCCTGCGGATACCAGGACCAACGGGTCGTGCAGAACCTCAACCTGCATTTGAACGCGGGTGATATCGGTTGCCTGCTGGGTTCTTCGGGCTGCGGCAAGACCACAACGCTGCGGGCCATCGCCGGATTTGAACCGGTGCACGAAGGTGAGATCACGTTGGCTGGCGAGACAATCTCCAGTGCCGGTTTCACCCTCGCGCCGGAGAAACGCCGGATCGGCATGGTGTTCCAGGACTACGCGCTGTTTCCGCATTTGAGCGTCGCCGAAAACATCGCCTTCGGGATCCGCAAGCATCCGCAAAAGGATCGCGTCACCGAGGAACTGCTTGAACTGGTCAACCTGAAAAACCTCGGCAAGCGCTTTCCGCATGAACTGTCCGGTGGTCAGCAGCAACGGGTTGCACTGGCCCGCGCCCTGGCGCCGGAACCGCAATTGTTGCTGCTCGACGAACCCTTCTCCAACCTCGACGGCGAGCTGCGACGCAAGCTCAGCCATGAGGTGCGCGACATTCTCAAGGCCCGCGGGACCAGTGCAATTCTGGTGACCCACGACCAGGAAGAAGCCTTCGCGGTCAGTGACCATGTTGGCGTTTTCAAGGAAGGTCGCCTGGAACAGTGGGACACGCCCTACAACCTGTATCACGAACCGCTGACGCCGTTTGTGGCCAGTTTCATTGGGCAGGGTTACTTCATTCGCGGCCAGCTGAACACCCCGGAATCGGTGCAGACCGAGCTAGGTGAATTACGCGGCAATCGTGCTTACACCTGGCCGATCGGTGGCGCCGTGGACGTGTTGCTGCGACCGGACGATATTGTTTATGCACCCGACAGTGCGCTGAAAGCGCGGATTGTCGGCAAGAGCTTCCAGGGTGCGTCCACCTTGTATCGCTTGCAGCTACCGACTGGCGCACAGCTTGAGTCGATATTTCCAAGTCATGCCGATCACCCGGTGGGTTCGGAGGTCGGCATTCGTGTCGCGGCTGAACACCTGGTGTTGTTCCAGGCGTCCGGTAGCACGGCGGCGCAGATTCCGCTTGTGGAGTCGGGTGTCCGCCGCTACAGCACCGCTCATTGATACACACAAACCCCTGTAGGAGCGAGCTTGCTCGCGATGGTGTATCAGCGACATCGATTTCGGCTGATACACCATCGCGAGCAAGCTCGCTCCTACAGGGGACTTGCGTTAACCCAGCATCAGCGTTCCACTCGCCACCAGCGTCGCAGCCCCGCCAATTTTCACCCGATCACCTTCCAACCGGCAGAACAATTCCCCGCCCCGCGCCGAACACTGGTACGCCGTCATACTCGACTTGCTCAAGCGTTTCGACCAGTACGGGATCAGGCTGCAATGGGTGGACCCGGTCACCGGGTCTTCGTTGATGCCAATCGCCGGGGCGAAGTAACGAGAAACAAAATCGTGCTTGCTGCCCCGCGCTGTCACGATGGCGCCCAGCCACGGCAGTTTCGCCAGGGCAATCATGTCCGGCTGACAGTCGAGCACCGCTTGCTCGGACTCCAGCACCACGAACAATTCATTCGAACCCAGCACATCCACCGCTTCAACACCCAGTGCGCGCTCGACATCCAGGGTCACGCCCACTTCCGATGGCACGATTGCCGGAAAATCCAGCCACAAGCGATCGCCCTCTCGACTCACGCTCAAGGGGCCGGACTTGCAGACAAAGTCCAGCCGCTCGACGGGCTCTTTATAGATCTCGAACAGCACGTAGGCACTGGCCAGCGTCGCATGACCACACAACGGGACTTCGGTGGCCGGTGTAAACCAGCGGATATGCCAACCCTGCCCTTCGCGCACCACAAAGGCGGTTTCGGCGAGATTGTGTTCGGCAGCAATCTTCTGCATCAACTCATCGCTGAGCCAGGCGTCGAGCCGATACACCATCGCCGGGTTGCCACTGAACGGGCGATCACTGAACGCATCGACCTGATGAAATTCAAGCTGCATAACCTTCTCCTTAAGTCCGGCCACCGAGCATGAAGGCGCGATCAATCACACACCAGTGACAGAGCAGGCTAATTTTCGCCATACAGCGCCCGCCTGTTTTCTCTCGTCAGGCGCGACCGATATCGGCAAATTTCGCCTGGGTGTATTCGGCCAGCACGGCCGGTGCCAACTCCACTTCCAGCCCGCGGCGACCGGCGCTGACAAAAATGCTGGCGAAGGGTTGGGCAGAACTGTCGATGAATGTGCGCAAGCGCTTCTTTTGCCCCAGCGGACTGATCCCGCCTAACAGGTAGCCGGTGGATCGTTGAGCCGCGGCGGGGTCGGCCATTTCGACCTTTTTCACGCCGGCAGCGTGAGCCAGAGCCTTCAGGTCCAGACTTCCGACGACCGGTACCACCGCTACCAGCAATTCACCTTTCTCACTGGCCGCCAGCAAGGTCTTGAACACCTGCGCCGGGGCCAATCCCAGCTTTTCCGCGGCCTCCAACCCGTAGGACGCTGCCTTGGGATCATGTTCGTAACTGTGCACGCGATGTTCGGCACGAACTTTTTTCAACAAATCCAATGCGGGGGTCATGACAGCTCCAGACTGGGCGGCAGTAGAAAATCCTGCGCTGGATTCTAGGTCATTGATCCACAAAAGGCTCTGTTGCGCCCTCTGCCCTCTGTAGGAGCGAGCTCGCTCGCGATGGACTTGAGGGCACCGCGTTCATCCAGACAGAACTCGTCATCGTTAACGTCCATCGCGAGCAAGCTCGCTCCTACATTGCGGCCCTGTTTCCATGGCGTTTTCGCACCTTTGGCCGTTCGTCCACATTCAGTCTGCCCCATGAACAATACGATCATTCACCTCACTAATAGTTGAATTGTGACCGACGGTTCACTTTCGACCTTTGACAGCGGCGTTTCTTGTCTATATTTTTTCGTTTACGAATACCGTAAGAATATTCCTTCGCGGTACAAGCAGTCAGCAGAGAACAGGATGGGGATCCTGGCTCGGTGTAAATCGCGCTTTGTCCTGGAAGGACAAGCGCCACACAACAACAAAAAACGAGGTTTCAATGACAACTGCTTTACAACAACCATCGCTCTCGAGCCAATGCATGGCCGAGTTCCTGGGTACTGCGCTGCTTATATTTTTTGGCACTGGTTGCGTTGCCGCGCTCAAGGTCGCGGGCGCCAGCTTCGGCTTGTGGGAAATCAGCATCATCTGGGGCGTCGGCGTCAGCATGGCGATCTACCTGACCGCCGGGGTTTCCGGGGCTCACCTCAATCCCGCCGTCAGCATCGCCCTGAGCATTTTTGCTGACTTCGAAAAACGTAAACTGCCGTTCTACATTCTCGCCCAAGTGGCCGGGGCCTTTTGCGGGGCTTTGTTGGTTTACACGCTGTACAGCAACTTATTCTTCGATTTCGAACAAACTCACCATATGGTTCGTGGTACCCAGACCAGTCTTGAATTGGCCTCGGTGTTCTCCACCTTTCCGAACCCTGCCCTGTCCACGGCCCAGGCCTTCCTGGTTGAAGTGATCATTACCGCCATCCTGATGGGCGTGATCATGTCCCTGACCGACGACAATAATGGCCTGCCAAAGGGCCCCATGGCACCGCTGCTGATCGGTCTGCTGATTGCGGTGATTGGCAGTTCGATGGGCCCGCTGACCGGTTTCGCGATGAACCCGGCGCGCGACTTCGGCCCCAAACTGATGACTTTCTTCGCGGGCTGGGGTGAAATTTCCTTCACTGGCGGGCGTGACATCCCGTATTTCCTGATTCCGATCTTTGCACCGATTGTCGGTGCCTGCCTCGGTGCGGCGGCTTATCGCGGGCTGATTGCCCGCCATCTGCCCAATGCCCTGGTTACTACAAAGGACGCAACACCGGCCATTGACGGCAAACCACGAACTTCTTGATACCGTAGGCGCGTTGTCCTGCCCGTTTGATCGCGCGCCTAACCTCACTCCCTTATTTCGTCCAAGGCAATCGACATGACCGACACTCAGAATAAGAACTACATCATTGCCCTCGATCAGGGTACGACCAGCTCCCGCGCGATCATTTTCGACCGTGACGCGAACGTGGTCTGCACCGCCCAGCGCGAATTCGCCCAGCATTACCCGCAAGCCGGTTGGGTTGAACACGACCCGATGGAAATCTTTGCCACCCAAAGCGCCGTGATGGTCGAGGCCCTGGCTCAAGCCGGACTGCATCACGACCAGGTCGCAGCCATCGGCATCACCAACCAGCGCGAAACCACCGTGGTCTGGGACAAGACCACTGGCCGCCCGATCTACAACGCGATTGTCTGGCAGTGCCGCCGCAGCACCGAAATCTGCCAGCAACTCAAGCGCGACGGTCACGAGCAATACATCAGCGACACCACGGGCCTGGTCACCGACCCGTACTTCTCCGGCACCAAACTCAAATGGATCCTCGACAACGTCGAAGGCAGCCGTGAACGTGCGCGCAAGGGTGAGCTGCTGTTCGGCACCGTCGACAGCTGGCTGATCTGGAAATTTACCGGCGGCAAGGTGCACGTCACCGATTACACCAACGCCTCGCGCACCCTGCTCTTCAACATCCACACGCTCGAGTGGGACGCGAAGATGCTGCAGGTGCTGGATATCCCGCGCGAGATGCTCCCCGAGGTTAAATCCTCGTCCGAAATCTACGGTCACACTAAAAGCGGCATTGCCATCGGCGGTATCGCCGGCGACCAGCAGGCCGCCCTGTTCGGCCAGATGTGCGTCGAGCCCGGCCAGGCGAAAAACACCTACGGCACCGGTTGCTTCCTGCTGATGAACACCGGCGACAAAGCCGTGAAGTCCAAGCACGGCATGCTCACCACCATCGCCTGTGGCCCGCGTGGCGAAGTGGCCTACGCCCTGGAAGGCGCCGTATTCAACGGCGGCTCCACGGTTCAGTGGCTGCGTGACGAACTGAAAATCATCAACGACGCCCACGACACCGAATACTTCGCCAACAAGGTCAAGGACAGCAACGGCGTGTACCTGGTCCCGGCCTTCACCGGTCTGGGCGCTCCGTACTGGGACCCGTATGCCCGTGGCGCGTTGTTCGGCCTGACTCGCGGCGTACGCGTGGATCACATCATTCGGGCAGCGCTTGAATCGATTGCCTACCAGACCCGCGATGTACTCGACGCCATGCAACAGGACTCCGGCGAACGCCTCAAGTCCCTGCGCGTGGACGGCGGCGCGGTAGCCAACAATTTCCTGATGCAGTTCCAGGCCGACATCCTCGGCACTCAGGTCGAGCGTCCGCACATGCGCGAAACCACGGCGCTGGGTGCGGCGTACCTGGCGGGCCTGGCCTGTGGCTTCTGGGGCAGCCTGGATGAGTTGCGCGGCAAGGCGGTCATCGAGCGCGAATTCGAACCGACCCTGGATGAAACCGCGAAGGAAAAACTCTACGCCGGCTGGAAAAAAGCCGTCAGCCGCACCCGTGATTGGGAACCGCATGAAGGCGCTGAATAAACCAGCCTGAGTACTCGTATCTGTATGTAACTGGTAGGGAGCAGATTCCTGCGGCATCATGGGCAAATTTTGCACGGCAGCCCAAAGGAAGCCCCATGAATCTGCCTCCCCGTCAGCAGCAAATCCTCGAGCTGGTCCGCGAACGCGGCTATGTCAGCATCGAGGAAATGGCTCAGCTGTTCGTCGTTACACCGCAGACCATCCGCCGCGATATCAATCAGCTCGCGGAAGCTAATTTATTGCGTCGCTACCACGGCGGCGCAGCCTACGACTCCAGTGTCGAAAACACCGCCTACGCCATGCGCGCCGATCAGATGCGCGATGAAAAGCAGCGTATCGGCGAAGCCATTGCGGCACAGATTCCCGATCACGCCTCGTTGTTCATCAACATCGGTACCACGACCGAATCGATTGCCCGGGCGCTGCTCAACCATAACCACCTGAAGATCATCACCAACAACTTGCACGTGGCCTCAATGCTCAGCGCCAAGGACGACTTCGACGTTCTGCTGACCGGTGGCAATGTGCGGCGTGATGGCGGCGTGGTCGGTCAGGCCAGTGTCGACTTCATTAATCAGTTCAAGGTCGACTTCGCGCTGGTCGGCATCAGCGGCATCGATGAAGACGGCAGCCTGCTGGACTTCGATTATCAGGAAGTTCGGGTATCGCAGGCGATCATCGCCAACGCGAGACAGGTGATTCTGGCGGCGGACTCCAGCAAATTCGGGCGCAACGCCATGATTCGTTTGGGGCCGATCAGCCTGATCGATTGCCTGGTGACCGATCAGCAGCCGGTGCCGGCGCTGGCGCAATTGTTAAGTCAGCACAAGATTCGGTTGGAAGTGGTTTAAGGCTTTCAGCCTCTAAAGATCGCAGCCTTCGGCAGCTCCTACAGGGTTTGATTACATCTGTAGGAGCTGCCGAAGGCTGCGATCTTTTGCATTTAATGTTCGAATATTTTCCTTTCACGGCCCTTCGATCAGTTTTTTCAATCGAAGTTGACTGGCTGCGCGCGTCTTTATGGGCTACCATTTTCGCAAATGAACATTAATGTTCGAAATCCAATACAGAAAATCAAAAAAGCCCGAGGCCAGCCGATGCCCACTTCTACCTTGCCTACGCCCCCTCTCGCTGAGGTTTACGACATTGCCGTCATCGGTGGCGGGATCAATGGCGTAGGGATCGCAGCGGATGCCGCCGGTCGCGGCCTCTCGGTGTTCCTTTGCGAAAAGGATGACCTGGCCAGTCACACCTCGTCGGCCAGCAGCAAGCTGATCCACGGCGGCCTGCGCTACCTCGAACATTACGAATTCCGCCTCGTGCGAGAAGCGCTCGCCGAGCGTGAAGTGTTGCTGGCCAAGGCGCCGCACATCGTCAAGCAAATGCGCTTCGTGCTGCCGCACCGTCCGCACCTGCGTCCGGCGTGGATGATCCGCGCCGGCCTGTTCCTGTATGACAACCTTGGCAAACGGGAAAAGCTCGAAGGTTCAAAAAGCCTGAAGTTCGGCCCGGACAGCCCGCTGAAAAGCGAAATCACCAAAGGCTTCGAATACTCCGATTGCTGGGTCGACGATGCACGCCTGGTGGTGCTGAACGCCATGGCCGCCCGCGAAAAAGGCGCCCATGTCCACACCCAGACCCGTTGCGTCAACGCTCGTCGCACCAAAGGGTTCTGGCACCTGCACCTGGAACGTGCCGATGGCAGCCTGTTTTCAATCCGCGCCAAAGCACTGGTCAATGCGGCGGGGCCATGGGTCGCCAAGTTCATTCGTGACGACCTGAAAATGGAATCGCCCTATGGCATTCGCCTGATCCAGGGCAGTCATCTGATCGTGCCTAAACTGTACGAAGGCGAGCACGCGCACATTCTGCAAAACGAAGATCAGCGCATCGTGTTCACCATCCCGTACCTGAACCACTTCACCCTGATCGGCACCACCGACCGCGAATACACCGGTGACCCGGCTGCAGTTGCAATTACCGAAGGCGAGACCGATTACCTGCTGAAGGTCGTCAACGCCCACTTCAAAAAGCAGATCAGCCGCGACGATATCCTGCACAGCTATTCCGGCGTTCGGCCGCTGTGCAACGACGAATCCGACAACCCATCGGCCGTCACCCGCGACTACACCCTGGCGCTGTCGGGCACTGGCGAAGAAGCGCCGCTGCTGTCGGTGTTCGGTGGCAAGCTCACCACCTACCGAAAACTGGCCGAGTCAGCCCTGGCGCAACTGGCGCCGTACTTCAAGCACATCCAGCCAAGCTGGACGGCCAGCGCTACGCTGCCGGGCGGCGAAGACATGACCACCCCGCAGGCGCTGAGCTCGTTGATCCGCGACCGATACGACTGGGTGCCGACGGAAATTTCGCGGCGCTGGGCCACCACGTATGGCAGCCGCACCTGGCGCATGCTTGAAGGCGTGCAAAACCTGAGCGACCTGGGCGAACACCTCGGCGGCGGACTCTACACCCGCGAAGTCGATTACCTGTGCCGCGAAGAGTGGGCGACCACAGCGCGCGACATTCTGTGGCGCCGCACCAAGCTCGGCTTGTTCACCACCCCGGCGGAACAGCAGACATTGGCGGACTACCTGGGCAAGCTCGAGCAGAATCGCAGCAAGATCGAAGCCGCCTGATCGGAAATCCGGTTAAAGCAAAGCCCCTGAATTTCATGATTCAGGGGCTTTTTGCGTTCCGCCAGACACCACCAATCCCCTGTGGGAGCGAGCCTGCTCGCGATGGTGTGTCAGCTGCATTGATGTCGACTGACACACCATCGCGAGCAGGCTCGCTCCCACAGGGGATAGGGGTGAGCCGTAGATTGCATTCGGTTTTCCGAACGCGACCTGCCAGTCGATTCGGTTAACCGGATTATTAAAGGCAAAAAATCGCATAAAAAATATTTAATTTCCTTATAAATCAATAGCTTAATCTACAGCGCCTGGCCTGGCACGAGTCATGCTCTACACTCTTGACGAATACCTGCCGTCCGCCCTTTCAGGGACCCGCCAGGCATTTGAAGCACAAAAGGGCCGATGAACTGGCTCCATAAAAAAAACAATGTCGAGGAAAATTTGATGCGCATCGTTCCCCATATCCTGGGCGCAGCCATTGCTGCCGCTCTGATCAGCACGCCAGTTTTCGCCGCCGAACTCACCGGCACTCTGAAAAAGATCAAAGAGTCCGGCGTTATCACCCTCGGGCATCGTGACGCCTCTATTCCGTTTTCCTATATCGCGGACGCTTCCGGCAAACCGGTTGGCTACTCCCACGATATCCAGTTGAAAATCGTTGAAGCCATCAAGAAAGACCTGGACCTGCCGAACCTTCAGGTCAAATACAACCTGGTCACTTCGCAAACCCGTATCCCGCTGGTGCAGAACGGCACCGTGGACGTCGAGTGCGGCTCCACCACCAACAACGTAGAACGTCAGCAACAGGTTGACTTCTCCGTTGGCATCTTCGAAATCGGCACCCGCCTGCTGTCCAAGAAAGGTTCCGCGTACAAGGATTTCGACGACCTCAAAGGCAAGAACGTCGTGACCACCGCGGGTACCACGTCCGAGCGCATCCTCAAGTCGATGAACGCCGACAAGCAAATGGGCATGAACGTCATCTCCGCCAAAGACCACGGCGAATCCTTCCAGATGCTGGAATCGGGCCGTGCCGTTGCCTTCATGATGGACGACGCCTTGCTGGCCGGTGAAGCGGCCAAAGCCAAGAACGCCGCTGACTGGGCCGTGACCGGTACTCCACAGTCCTACGAAATCTACGGCTGCATGGTCCGCAAGGGCGACGAGCCGTTCAAGAAGGCCGTGGATGACGCGATCGTTGCCACCTACAAGTCTGGCGAGATCAACAAGATCTACGAAAAATGGTTCATGCAGCCAATCCCGCCAAAAGGCCTGAACCTGAACTTCCCGATGAGCGAAGAGCTCAAAAAATTGATCGCCAATCCGACCGATAAAGCGGCTGACGACAAGAAATCCTGATTTCTGACTAACCTTATCTCCTGACAGGGCCACGGCCCTTTCAGGAGGTTGTCACTCCCTGCTGGTATTTTTGGAATCACTCGAACCGGTGGCTGTCGAGCCGTTCGTGTGTGCCTGATCGTCAAGATCAGGCGGGAAAGGATCTCCCCAGGCGGGCATTTGTACATCGATCGATCTGTGGGGAGACCCTAATGAATTACAACTGGGACTGGGGCGTGTTCTTCAGGTCCACCGGCATAGGCAGCGAGACGTATCTCGACTGGTACATCGCCGGCTTGGGCTGGACCATCGCTATCGCCGTCGTGGCATGGATCATCGCCCTGCTGCTGGGCTCGATTCTGGGCGTCATGCGCACCGTGCCGAACCGCATCGTATCGGGCATCGCGACCTGCTACGTCGAACTCTTCCGTAACGTGCCGCTGCTGGTTCAGCTGTTCATCTGGTACTTTTTGGTGCCTGACCTGCTGCCGCAAAACCTTCAGGACTGGTACAAACAGGACCTGAACCCGACCACCTCGGCTTATCTCAGCGTCGTCGTTTGCCTGGGCCTGTTTACTGCCGCCCGCGTTTGCGAACAAGTGCGCACTGGTATCCAGGCGCTGCCGCGTGGCCAGGAAGCCGCCGCGCGTGCCATGGGCTTCAAACTGCCGCAAATCTACTGGAACGTGCTGCTGCCCCAGGCGTACCGGATCATCATTCCGCCGCTGACTTCGGAATTCCTGAACGTGTTCAAGAACTCCTCCGTCGCCTCGCTGATCGGCCTGATGGAGCTGCTCGCGCAGACCAAACAGACTGCCGAGTTCTCCGCCAATCTATTCGAAGCCTTTACCTTGGCGACGCTGATTTACTTCACCCTGAACATGAGCCTGATGCTGCTGATGCGTGCGGTCGAGAAGAAAGTCGCCGTACCGGGCCTGATCTCCGTAGGGGGTAAATGATGGAATTCGACTTCTCGGGCATCATTCCGTCCCTGCCGGGTTTGTGGAACGGCATGGTCATGACCCTCAAACTGATGGCCATGGGCGTCGTCGGCGGGATCATCCTCGGCACGATCCTGGCCCTGATGCGCCTGTCCCACAGCAAGTGGCTGTCGAACCTTGCCGGCGCCTACGTCAACTACTTCCGTTCGATCCCGTTGCTGCTGGTCATCACCTGGTTTTACCTGGCGGTGCCGTTTGTACTGCGCTGGATCACCGGTGAAGACACCCCGATCGGCGCGTTCACCTCGTGCATCGTGGCCTTCATGATGTTCGAAGCGGCGTACTTCTGCGAAATCGTCCGCGCCGGCGTGCAGTCGATTCCCAAGGGCCAGATGGGCGCATCACAGGCCTTGGGCATGACGTATGGCCAGATGATGCGGTTGATCATCCTGCCGCAAGCGTTCCGCAAGATGACGCCACTGTTGCTGCAACAAAGCATCATTCTGTTCCAGGACACCTCGCTGGTTTACGCGGTCGGCCTGGTTGACTTCCTCAATGCCTCGCGTGCCAGTGGCGACATCATCGGCCGCTCCAATGAGTTCCTGATCATCGCAGGGCTCACGTACTTCATCATCAGCTTTGCCGCCTCGCAGCTGGTCAAGCGTCTGCAAAAAAGGTTTGCCGTATGATCTCTATCAAGAACGTCAACAAGTGGTATGGGGACTTCCAGGTACTGACTGATTGCAGCACCGAGGTCAAAAAAGGCGAAGTGATCGTGGTGTGCGGGCCGTCAGGTTCCGGCAAATCCACGTTGATCAAATGCGTCAACGCCCTGGAACCGTTCCAGAAAGGCGACGTGGTGGTCGATGGCACGTCCATCGCCGACCCGAAGACCAACCTGCCGAAACTGCGCTCGCGCGTTGGCATGGTGTTCCAGCACTTCGAACTGTTCCCGCACCTGACCATCACCGAAAACCTGACCATCGCGCAGATTAAGGTGTTGGGCCGCAGCAAGGAAGAAGCGACCAAGAAAGGCCTGCAACTGCTTGAGCGCGTCGGCCTCTCTGCCCACGCCCACAAGCACCCGGGCCAGCTCTCCGGTGGTCAGCAGCAGCGTGTGGCAATTGCCCGCGCGCTGGCGATGGACCCGATCGTCATGCTGTTCGACGAACCGACCTCGGCACTCGATCCGGAGATGGTCAACGAAGTGCTCGACGTGATGGTGCAACTGGCCCACGAAGGCATGACCATGATGTGCGTGACCCACGAAATGGGCTTCGCCCGTAAAGTGGCGGATCGGGTGATTTTCATGGACCAGGGCAAGATCATCGAAGACTGCATGAAAGAGGAGTTCTTCGGCGACATCAACGCCCGCGCCGAACGCACACAGCACTTCCTCGCCAAGATTTTGCAGCACTAAAAGCTACACGGCCGCCCCTGTAGGAGCTGCCGCAGGCTGCGATCTTTTGACCTTGCCCTTAAAAACAAGATCAAAAGATCGCAGCCTGCGGCAGCTCCTACAGGGGAACCTCAAGGCTTGTAGTTGTGGTTGACCCAAGGCATCTGTGATGAAATGCGACCCCACTCTCTATCGCGCCGCGCCGCCATCACTCGCCGTGAAACCCCGTCTGATTCGCCATTTGTTCCTGCCGCCGCTGATCATCGCCCTGATGATCGGACTGGGTTACCTCGGCTTTTGGGTCAGTGAGCACTACGGGATCCGCAGCCTCAGCGAAAATGGCCAGCGTCAGCTGGAACTGCATGCCCGCGCCGTCGAGAGCGAGATCAGCAAGTACACCTACCTGCCCAGCCTGCTGGAACTCGAATCCAGCGTTCCAACACTGTTGGCCGACCCGACGCCGGAACACCGGAAAACGGTCAATGAATACCTTGAAGGCCTGAACCGGCGCAGCCGCAGCCGGGCCATCTACGTGATGGACACCACCGGTCGAGTCATGGCCACCAGCAACTGGCGCGATGTCGACAGCTATCTGGGTGAAGACCTGTCCTTTCGCGCTTATTTCCAGAACGCCGTGCGCGGTCAGCCGGGGCGCTTCTACGGCATTGGCAGCACCAATGGCGAACCCGGTTACTATCTGGCCCATGGCCTGGAAGAACACGGCAAGATCATCGGCGTTGCCGTGGTCAAAGTCCGCCTCGAAGCCATGGAGGAACGCTGGCAACGGGCGCGCCTGGAAGCCTTCGTCAGTGACGAGAACGGCATCATCATTCTCTCCAGCGATCCGGCGCGACGGCTCAAATCGGTTGTACCGTTGAGCGACGAGACCAAGGAAAAACTCGCCCGCAGCCTTCAGTACTACTGGTTTCCACTGAACGAGCTGCAACCGCTGGCCCGGGAAAAACTGGCCGAAGGCGAAGAAAAACTGACGTTCCCGGCCAACAGCGAAGTCGAGTCCGATGAAGAGGACATCAGCTACCTCTCGCAAACTCGCCCGCTGAGTGACACGCCGTGGAATTTCACCCTGCTCACGCCCTTGCAGGATTTGCGGCGCGAAGCGATCAATCAGGGGATTCTGGTGGCCGTGGCATTTGCCCTGGTGGCGTTCCTGCTGATCGCCTGGAACGAACGGCGCAAGGTCATCGCCACCCGCCTCGCCGCCCGGGAAGCCTTGCAGGAGGCCAACAATCAACTGGAGCGTCGGATTACCGAACGCACCACCGACCTGCGCGCCAGCAATGAACGGCTCAAGGGCCAGATCCGCGAACGCCGTCAAGCCGAAGAGACGTTGCGCCGGGCCCAGGATGAACTGGTGCAGGCTGGCAAACTCGCCGCTATCGGCCAGATGTCCACCAGCATCGCCCACGAATTGAACCAGCCGCTGGCCGCGTTGCGGACCTTGTCCGGCAACACCGTCCGCTTTCTGGAACGCGGTCAATTGGACGTGGCCAGCACCAACCTCAAGACCATCAACGAATTGATCGACCGCATGGGCCGGATCACCGCCAGCCTGCGGTCGTTCGCCCGTCGCGGCGATGACAAGGGTCAGGCCAGCCTCTGCAAAGCAGTGGACGCCGCGTTGCAACTGCTCGGCGGTCGCGTGGAAAGTGTCCATCTGCAACTGCATCGTGACTTCGAGCAGGTACAGGTGCAGATCGACCAGACCCGCCTGGAGCAGATTCTGGTCAACCTGATCGGCAACGCCCTCGACGCCATGCAGGCGCAACCGCTGCCGGAGTTGTGGCTCGAAGGCGAAGCGCTCGACGGCAAGTATCGCCTGCGCGTACGCGACAACGGCCACGGCATCGACGCCGAAGCGCGCAAACATTTGTTCGAACCGTTCTTTACCACCAAGCCCGGCGAGCAGGGCCTGGGCCTCGGCCTGACCCTGTCGGCCAGTCTGGCGGCGGCCACTGGCGGCCATTTGGGTGTCGAACACCCCGTCAGCGGTGGTACCACCTTCGTCCTCAGTTTACCGTTGGTAAGCCCCACTCCCGCCGAGCCAATATGAACAACGACCTTAGTGTGCTGATCGTCGAAGACGATCCCCATGTGCTGCTCGGCTGCCAACAGGCGCTGACCCTGGAAGACATTCCCTGCGTGGGTGTCGGTAGCGCCGAAGAAGCGCTGGAGCGGGTGGGTGACAACTTCGCGGGGATCGTGATCAGCGACATCCGCCTGCCTGGCATCGACGGGCTGGAACTGCTGACCCGGCTCAAGGCCCGCGACCGCAGCCTGCCAGTGGTACTGATTACCGGCCACGGCGACATCTCCATGGCCGTCGGCGCGATGCAAAAAGGCGCCTACGACTTCATGGAGAAACCGTTCTCCCCCGAACGGCTGGTGGAGGTAGCCCGCCGCGCGCTGGAGCAACGCAGCCTGGCGCGGGAAGTCTCGTCCTTGCGCCGGCAACTGGCGGAGCGGGATTCTCTTGAAGGCCGGATCATCGGCCGCTCGCCGGCCATGCAGAATCTGCGGGAACTGATCGCCAACGTGGCCGACACCTCGGCCAACGTGCTGATCGAAGGCGAAACCGGCACCGGTAAAGAACTGGTTGCACGTTGCCTGCACGACTTCAGTCGCCGGCACACCAAACAGTTCGTGGCACTGAACTGCGGTGGTCTACCGGAGAACCTGTTCGAAAGCGAAATCTTCGGCCATGAAGCCAACGCCTTTACCGGCGCCGGCAAACGGCGGATCGGCAAGATTGAACACGCCGACGGTGGCACCCTGTTCCTCGACGAAGTGGAAAGCATGCCGCTGCCCTTGCAGATCAAACTGCTGCGGGTGTTGCAGGAACGCACCCTCGAACGACTCGGTTCGAACCAGAGCGTGGCCGTGGATTGCCGAGTGATCGCCGCAACGAAGTCAGATCTGGACGAGTCAAGCAAAGCGGGGGAATTTCGCAGCGACCTGTATTACCGCCTCAACGTGGTGACCCTCGAGCTGCCGCCCCTGCGCGAACGGCGTGAAGACATCCTGCAACTGTTCGAACACTTCCTGCAGCAGTCGTCCCTGCGCTTTGACCGCGCGGTGCCGGAACTGGACAACCAGACCCTGTCGAACCTGATGAGCCACGACTGGCCGGGTAACGTGCGTGAGCTGCGCAACGTGGCCGAGCGCTTTGCCCTCGGTCTGCCCGCCTTCAAAAAATCCGGTACCAGTGGCAGCAACCAGGGCCTGGCCTTCGCCGAAGCGGTCGAAGCCTTCGAGCGCAACCTGCTCAGCGACGCCTTGCAACGCAGTGGCGGCAACCTGACCCAGGCCAGCCTCGAACTGGGCATGGCCAAGACCACGCTGTTCGACAAAGTGAAGAAGTACGGGTTGAGCCACTGATGGACCTGATTCTCAAAGCGACGCTGGGTGCGGCCGTGGTACTGATCCTCGCCGCCCTGGCCAGGACTAAAAACTATTACATCGCAGGGCTGGTGCCACTGTTTCCGACCTTTGCGCTCATTGCTCATTACATCGTCGGCAAAGGGCGCTCACTGGAGGACTTGAAGACCACCATCATGTTTGGATGTGGTCGATCATTCCGTACTTCATCTATCTGGCGACCTTGTATGTGATGGTGGACCGGATGCGCCTGGAAGCGTCCCTGGCGGTGGCGGCAGTGGCGTGGTTGATGGCGGCGACGGTGCTGGTCAGTATTTGGGTCCGCTTCCAAGCCTGACCACATTCCCCCTGTAGGAGCGAGCTTGCTCGCGATGGAGTGTCAGTCGACATCGATGTCGCTGACACACCATCGCGAGCAAGCTCGCTCCTACAGGGAATCGTTGATGGGTGGCCCGTCCCTTGCATTTACCCCCAAAAGCCCCCTCGGCCGCCTTCATGATGGATGAAGCCGGTGTCTGGGAGGGTCTGCCAAGGGTGAACCCTGACCTTGAACATTTCAGACCTCGACCACAGCCTCACGGCCCAGGTCCCCATCGCGCGGTTGCTTGAAAACGGCCGGGCCACGACACTCATCGAGCGGTCCGAGGCGTTGATTCCATGACCTTCACCGTGATTGTGCTGGTGGCGTTTTCGATTGTGCTGGACGTCATCGGCCAGCTCTGTTTCAAGCTCGGCCTGGACCGTTTGCCGGAACTCGAAGGCAGGTTTCGGCTGAACGCGTTTTGGGGCCAGGTGTTCAACGCCCCCCTGCTGTGGTGCGGAATCGGCGCCTACACCATCGAGTTTTTCGTCTGGCTCGAAGCCCTGTCCCGGGCACCACTAAGCCTGTTGTTTCCCGCGGCGGCGCTGGCGTATTGCGGCGTGGTGCTGGCTGGAAAACTGATCCTCGGCGAGACCGTCAGTCGTCGGCGCTGGCTCGGTACGTTAGTGATTACGGCGGGCGTCATGCTCGTGTGTGTTCCTTATGCCTGAGGCTCAATCGATGCGCAGAAGCAACACGGATTGGCTGCATGAGCGCCTTGGCACTATCGTGCTGTGGGCGCTGTTGATCGGTTTCGAAAGTGCCGGCCAGATCGCCAGCAAAGTCGGTGGCGATCAATTGGGCCAGGTGAGTTTCAACCTGCAGTGGCTGCTGGCCGTGGCGGTCAATCCCGGCGTGTGGCTGGCGATTGCTTGTTACATCGGCGCGTTTTTTGTGTGGATGCTGATCCTGCGGCGCAGCAGTTTGTCTCTGGCGTTTCCGCTGAGTTCACTGGTGTTTGTCGGGGTTTTGCTCGGGTCCTGGTTGGGGCTCGGGGAGCAGATCAGCGTACTGCACTGGATCGGTATGGCGGTGATCATGGGCGGGATTGCGCTGCTCGCCGAAGGCGAAGAAACCTGACGCCAACATCGAACCTTTGTAGGAGCTGCCGCAGGCTGCGATCTTTTGACTTTGCTTTAAAAATCAAGATCAAAAGATCGCAGCCTGCGGCAGCTCCTACAAAGGTTAGCGGTGAGTCAGTTGAATTTGTAGGCGATTGCTGCCTGCACTTCGCCCTGATTGGTCTGCCCGATCTCTTTGACAATACTGCTGTCCGCCGCCGAACCCGTCAGGTGAATCCAGCTCGCACTGGTCACCAGCGACCAATGCGGCGCCAGCGCAAACTCGAAGCTCTGGGTCAGCGCCACGTTCTGCAAGCCGCCTCCCGCGTTGTACCGGCGAATCCCGGAGGCTTGAGACTCTTGGGCACTGACGCCGAAGAACGTCTGATTCTGCCGGGCATCGGCGAAGTGCGCGGTCAGGTTACTGCTGCCAATCACCCCGCCACCCAGTGGATAACCCACCTCCCCGCCAACCCGTCCCAGCACCCCACCCTGCCCGCCCCCACCGCCCACGGCCTGGCCAACCGAGGCAAACACCCGCCAGAAATCAGCCGGCGCGTACTGAACAAACCCGCCCACTTCGCCCATGTCCGGCACATCCCGCAACCCCCGGAGCTCGCCATTGGAAGCCCGCCCAGGCAGGTAATTCACAAACGGCCCCGCGCTGAAACCGTTGGCCTTGAACGCATTCCAGGTCAACCCGTCATCAGTGCTGAGGCTGACATCGCCCCAGTCCAGATCGAGGTACGGCACTGGCCGGGTTTCGTAGCGGCTGCCGCTCGGATCGCGCGGTTGATAGCTGAGGCCAGCGCCTGCCTCACCGGTGATGCTGCCCGCAAAAACGTTGGCCGAAGCGCACGTCAACGCTGTGAATAGAGCAACAGTAATCCTCGACATGAGGCGGTTCCTTAATCTGTACATACGCGCATCAATCCTCGGATCAAGCGCCCTGCGCAAGCACTCATGTTGTTTGTAGCGACCTACAAAAATTGTAGCTTCGCCACCACCAAAACCTGCCATAACCCCAGCCCCGCTGGGCCGAACACGATTGGCACAGTCCCTGCTCTACCCCTTTGGCAAGCGCAAACAGCGCGTCCGGCCAAATAGGTACAAAAGATGATTGACTGGCATATCGTGTGTGATTTCGACGGGACCATCACCCGCACCGACGTGATCGACAGCATCCTCCAACGATTCGCCGACCCAAGCTGGGAAGCGATCGAAAACGAGTGGCTGGCAGGCGACATCGGTTCCCGTGAATGCCTCAGCCGCCAGCTCGCACTGGTCAAGGCCACGCCGACCGAACTGCTCGGGTTCTTCGACAGCATCGAGATCGACCCGGACTTCCCCGACTTCGTCGATCACGTTATCGGCCTCGGCGCTTCGTTTGAAGTGGTCAGCGATGGCATCGAGCAAGGCATCGCACGAATCCTCGCGCGCAACTACGTGAACCTGCTGCCGATCCTCGCCAACCGCTTGCGTCAGGTCGATCACGAGAGCTGGCGCATCGACTTCCCGCACGCCAGCGACGCCTGCCGCGCGGCCGCCGGCAACTGTAAATGCAAATCCACACCCAATGCCCAACGCGTGCTGGTCATCGGCGACGGCCAGTCCGACATGTGCGTGGCCTCCACCGCCGATTTCGTGTTCGCCAAGGATCGCCTGGCCGAACACTGCGAACGCAACGGCATCGCCTACGCGCGCTTCGACAGCTTCGCCGAACTCCCGGCCTTGCTCGCCCTGCTACCAAACGCCCGCGCCGCTAACGTCACCTCATTCAACGTAGAAACACAGGAACTCTTCCACCATGTCTGATATTCGAATCGCGACCGCAGAAGACCAGATCCTTCTGGAAAAAGAAGCCAAGTACTGCTCCTACGGCGACACCGTTCACTACATCGAACCGCCGCGCATCTTCAGCCGCTGCGAAGGTTCCTACGTCTGGGACACCAGCGACCAGGCCTACCTCGACCTGCAAATGTGGTACTCGGCAGTCAACTTCGGTTACGCCAACCCGCGCCTGAACAATGCGTTGAAACAACAGATCGACACCCTGCCGCAGATCGCCAGCCAGTACCTGCACAAAGGCAAGATCGAGCTCTCGGAAATGATCGCGGTCGATGCGAAGAAGAAATTCGGCCTCGACGGTCGTGTGCACTTCAACGTCGGCGGCTCGCAGTCCATCGAGGACTCGCTGAAAGTCGTGCGCAACGCCACCAACGGCAAAAGCCTGATGTTCGCTTTCGAGGGCGGCTACCACGGACGCACCCTCGGCGCCTCGTCGATTACCTCCAGCTACCGCTATCGCCGCCGCTACGGCCACTTTGGCGAGCGCGCCAACTTCATCCCGTTCCCGTACCACTTCCGTGGCCCGAAAGGCATGACCAAGGAAGAGTACGGCAGCCATTGCGTGCAGCAATTCGCCCGGTTGTTCGAGACGGAATACAACGGCGTCTGGGACCCGAAAGTCGGCCAGAGCGAATACGCCGCCTTCTACGTCGAGCCGATCCAGGGCACCGGCGGCTATGTGATTCCGCCGATGAACTTCTACAGCGAACTCAAGCATGTGCTGGATCAGCACGGCATCTTGATGGTGGTCGACGAAATCCAGATGGGTTTCTGGCGCACCGGCAAGCTGTGGTCGATCGAACACTTCGACGTCAAACCGGACGTGATCGTCTTCGGCAAAGCGCTGACCAATGGCCTCAATCCGCTGGGTGGCATCTGGGCCAAGGAAGAACTGATCAACCCGAAAATCTTCCCGCCAGGTTCGACCCACTCCACCTTTGCGTCCAACCCGCTGGGCACGGCGGTGGGTCTGGAAATGTTCAAGATGACCAGCGAAGTCGACTACGGTGCGATGGTCATGAACAAGGGCAAGTACTTCCTCGAAGGCCTGAAAGACTTGCAAAAACGCTACCCGATCATCGGCGACGTCGACGGTCTGGGCCTGGCACTGCGCTGCGAAATCTGCGGCCCGGACGGTTTCACACCGGACAAGGCAACCCTGGACTTCATGGTTGAAGAAGGCATGAAGGGCGACATCGAAATCGACGGTAAACGCCTCGGCCTGATTCTCGACGTGGGCGGTTACTACAAGAACGTCATCACCCTGGCGCCGTCGCTGGAAATCAGCTACCCCGAAATCGATTTGGGCATCGCCCTGCTCGACCGTTTGCTTGATCGAGCCATGAAACGATGAATGCCGAAGAGATCGACATGGGCGAAGGCAGCGCCGGTTTCGTTCTCGGCAGCGGGGAGGTCGCGGTGTTGTTGATCCACGGCCTCACCGGCACCCCGACCGAATTGCGTCGGGTCGCCATGGGCCTGGCCAAGGCCGGTTGCACGGTCTACGTGCCGACCCTGGCCGGACACTGCGGCAACAACGCCGACCTGCAAGCCACCGGTTGGCGCGACTGGTACGAAAGCGCACGCAAAACCTTCGTCGGTATCCGGCGTAAGCACCCACACGTGTTCGTCGGCGGTTTGTCGATGGGCGCGGTGCTGTCGATGTACCTGGCCGCCGAACACCCGGGGCAGATCGAAGGCTTGTTGCTGTACTCGACGACCCTGCGTTATGACGGCTGGAACATGCCGTGGGTGGCGAAATTGAGCAGCCTGGTGATGTCGATTCCATTTGGCGTGCACCTGTGCCGCTTCAACGAAAAATCCCCGTTCGGCATAAAGGACGAACGCTTGCGAGCGATCGTCGAGCGACAGATGAAGGCGGGCGAAAGCAGTAATGCCGGGCTGCTGACCATGTCCGGGGTCAGTGTTCGGGAACTGCATCGGTTGGTGGCGGCGGTGAAGAAACGCATGCCGCAGATCACCACCCAGGCGCTGGTCTTGCATTCAAGTGAAGACGACATCACCAGCCGCTGGAACGCCGACTATGTGGAACGCAAACTCGGCGGGCCGGTGGTGAAAATCTTGCTCGACGATTGCTATCACATGATCACCGTCGACCTGCAATACCGCCGCGTCGTGGAGTTGAGCGCAGATTTTATCCAGCACCGTTTCACGCAACAAGGCTGCGTTCCGCACCCCATCCATCAGGACTATCGACAATTGGCCTGACACACCCACCTGTAGGAGCTGCCGAAGGCTGCGATCTTTTGATCTTGATCTTCGGCGGTCTCGAAAAGATCAAAATCAAGATCAAAAGATCGCAGCCTTCGGCAGCTCCTACACTGAGATCTACGCGTGCGGCCAGGCCGGTGATGCCAGTAAGCTGCGCGTACCGGCCGGACCGTTCCCGCCCTGCCATGGCTGCTGCGATAAGCGGCTGAAATAAGCGAAGCATGATGATCAAAGTACCACCCGCCACCGTTAGACCTTTCGCCCTCTCTGGCTGGAGCCTGCAGCGCAAACTGGTGTTGGCGTTCTGGCTGGTCAGCGTGATCCCGACGATGATTGCGGCCGAACTGGCCGCGACCACGCTTTCGCAGATTTTCGACAGCAACGTGCGGATCTGGCTGCAAGAATCGACCAAGATTGTCGAGGACGAGATCACTGAGATCCTTCGCGATAACGCCCGGGTTGCCCGGTTGTTCCTGCGCTACACCAGTCCGCCCACGGATCAGCTATCGGTCAGCAACGACAAACTGACCACCGACATCGCCGACGCCATGGGCATCGACGTGGTGGCGCTGGTGCGCAACAGCGATCACAAAGTGGTGTTCAGCACCGTGGCCGACGACATCGTCCGCCAGATCAGCACCGAGCCCAAAGCAGTGTTGCAGACCCTGCAAGTCGGTGGCGTAGCGACCGGCACGGTGGTCTCGACGTTCGAGACCGAGCAGGGCGGCGTCGACTACAAACTTGTGATTGGCACCTACCTCGACAGCAGTTTCCTCACCAGCGTGGCGGACGTGCACTCTCTCGACCTGCGGCTGTACCTGGCCAAAGCCGATGACTTCTCGGAGATCTTTTCCAGCCAGCGTTTCGAAGATCACCCGCCGGCCGTCCCGGAGAACATTGAACAGATCCTGCGCAGCACCAAACAGCCGATCGAGCAGTCGACCAGTCGCTACAGCGGTATCTACCGGCCGATCCTCAACGAGAATGGCGAGCTGCAAGGCGTGATCTTCAGCGGCCTGCTGCGCCACACCAGCCTGTTGGGCCTGGTGAATCAGAGCAACCTGTTCATCCTGATTTTCCTGCTCAGCTCGGCGGCGTCACTGACGGTCGGCTGGCTGGTCTCACAACGCCTGACCAAACCCTTGCGCGGGCTGTCCATCGGCGTTCAGGCGGTGATCGCCGGGGATTACCGCCAGCGCTTGCCGGTCACTGGCGGCGACGAATTGGCAGAATTGAGCAGCACCTTCAACCACATGAGCGAGCGCCTGGGCGAGTTGCAGCATCTGGAATCACAACTGCGCCGCCGCGACCGTTTGCATGCCCTGGGCGAAGTCGCGATGGGCCTGGCCCATGAAATCCGCAATCCGCTGGGCATCATCAAGACCGCCACGCAATTGCTGCACCGGCGCGCCGACTTGCCCGAAACCGACAAGCGGCATCTGGAGTATGTGGTCAGCGAAGTCAGCCGGATCAACGACCTGATCACTGAATTTCTCGACTTCGCCAAACCCAGCGCACCGATGCGGTCGACGCAACTGGCGCGGCCGCTGGTGGATGAACTGGTCGGTTTCTGCGCGCCGGAACTGGCCAGCCACGCCATCGATGTACGCATCGACGACCAGGCCCCTGCCGCGACCCTTTACGCCGATGCGCGGCAACTCAAACAGGCGGGTCTGAACCTGATCGTCAACGCCATCGACGCCATGCCCGATGGCGGCCGACTGACCCTTGGCATCACCAGCGATCAGCGCTACACCATGATCAGCATTTCCGACACCGGCCAAGGCATCGAGCCGAACATGCTCGAACGGATCTTCACGCCGTTCGTCACCACCAAGGCGTCGGGCACCGGCCTGGGTCTGGCCAAGGTGTTCTCGATCATGGAGAGTCATGACGGGCGCATCGAATGCGTCAGTGAAAAGGATGCCGGGGCCACGTTCACGCTGTACATTCCGGCCAACGGTGAAGATTTCGACGAGGGCAGAAATGACACATAACGTATTGGTGGTCGACGATGAGCCCAAGCTCTGCGACCTGCTGGCCTCGGCGTTAAGTCAGAACGGCATTCAAGTGTTCACCGCCGGCAATGGCGTGCATGCGCTCAAGGTGCTGGAGGTCGAAGACATCGACCTGGTGATCAGCGACTGGCGCATGCCCGGTATGGACGGCCCGCAGCTGCTGGCGGAAATCAAATTGCGCTTTCCGCAGTTGCCGGTGATCGTCATGACCGCCTACAGCACAGTGAAAAATGCCGTGCAGTCGATGCGCAACGGCGCCTTCGACTACATCGCCAAACCCTTCGATATCGATGAGCTGGACATCACCGTCAGCAAGGCCCTGCAATTTCGCGACATCCTCAAAGACAACCAGCGCATGCGCGCCGAGCTCGACGAACACCGGCAGATCGATAGCCTTATCGGCGACAGCCCAAGCTTTCGTCGGGTGCTGCACGCCATCGCCTCGGTGCGCGAAAGCAATGCGACCATCCTGCTCACCGGCGAAAGCGGCACCGGCAAGGAAATGGTCGCCCGGGCGATCCACAATCACGGCAATCGCGCCGACAAACCTTTTGTCGCGGTGAACTGCGCGGCGATCCCCGAAGGGCTGCTGGAAAGCGAAATGTTCGGCCACCGCAAAGGCGCGTTTACCGGCGCCGTGGCGGATCGGGTCGGGCGTTTCCTGCAGGCCGACAAAGGCACGCTGTTTCTCGATGAAATCGGCGAAATGCCGCTGGCCTTGCAGGCAAAAATCCTACGCGCGTTGCAGGAGCGGGTGATCGAGCCGGTGGGCGATCCGCGCGAGCGCAAGGTCGATGTGCGGGTGATCGCGGCGACCAACAAGAACCTGCTGGACGCGGTGGCCAACAAGGAATTTCGCGAAGACCTTTATTACCGCCTCAACGTCTTTCCGATCCCGCTGCCTGCCTTGCGCGAACGCGTCGAGGACATCGCCCCGCTGGCTCGGCATTTTGCCCATACGCTGGGGGCTACTGCCGGTAAACGCTTTACCGGATTCAGCCCGGAAGCGTTGCAGGCCATGGCTCAATATTCGTGGCCGGGGAACATTCGCGAACTGCAGAACTGCGTGGAACGGGCGACCATTGTTGCGTCAGGCGCGGTGATTGAAGAGGAGGATCTGCCGGCTTACCTGTTCGCCTCAAATCCCGTCGCCAGCGGCACGCTGATCACCGAAGGCAGCGTGCCGGCGGACCTGGAAGCGGCACTGGCCGAGGTCGAGAAGGCCTACATTCTGGCGGCCCTGCAACAAAGCAACGGCGTGCAGGCCGCGGCCGCGCAGTTGATCGGGATCTCCGAGCGCAGTTTCTGGTATCGGCTAAAGAAACTCGGGATTCACGTGGACAAAATCGCCCGCTAATAAGGACCTCCCCATCTCCCCCTGTAGGAGCGAGCTTGCTCGCGATGGGCGTAAACGATGACGCGTACTGCCTGGAAAAATGCGCCGCCGTCGAATTCATCGCGAGCAAGCTCGCTCCTACATTTTTTCGGGTGGAAGGCTTGGCCAGATCTTGTTTAACGGCGCCCGAAGTTACTTCATGAAAGCCACAGCACCTTGCGTCGTTGCCTACGCTTACGCCAGAATCCGCCGGCTTGTGCGCCTTGGACCTGGGCTCTATCGTTTGCCGGTCGCTGAAAAACAGCGATCGGGTTTGGTAGCCCGGAGTACGGCGCGCAACGCCCCCTTGTGCAGACGCTTGTTCAGGTCCTGCTTTTATGGTGGTTATGCGCAGGGCTTCTTCGGAAGCGCCGGTTCCAGTACTCCGGTCTACCAACCTGTGCATGGCCACCACCCTAATGAGATGGTCAGCCCAGTACGGGAACCCCGCTACATCTAAACTTACCGGGGTTCTCATTTACTTGCGGAGACCTCTCATGGACATCTTGGACTTGCTCGGCCAATGTCATGACCATAGACCTGGCGGATCATATGGAGGGGCCGAGTCGCAATTCTTTACTGGGTATCGCGCAAGTCATCATGCTCGGTGAACTGGCGGTGAACCGGGCGCTGGATCAACTCGATCCGCTCGAGTAGCGCAACGGCCATGAGGTGAACGAAAGAAACCACTGTGGCGAGGGAGCAAGCTCCCTCGCCACAAAAAAACATCACTTTTTTGCCGACTGAAATCCCTCAGCTGACCGTTCCGCCCTTCACCTCACTCATGATTTGCCGAATTGCCCCGACAAACGTTTCCACCGGTTGCCCGCCACTGACCGCGTATTGTCCATTGAAGACCACGGTCGGTACCGAACTCACGCCACGGGACAGCCACAACTGCTCTTCCTCGCGCACCTCTTTGGCGAACTCGTCCGACGCCAGAATCGCCTCGGCCCGCTGCCGGTCCAGGCCAACACTTTGCGCAATCTGCGCCAGCTGACCGGGGTCGGACGGATTGCCGCCGTCCGTGAAGTACGCCTTGAACAAGGCTTCCTTCAGATTGAACTGCAACCCTTCCAGCCCCGCCCAGTACAACAAACGGTGAGCATCGAAGGTGTTGTAGATACGGCTGTTGCCGTCTGTGCGAAAGGCAAACCCGACCTCGGCGCCACGCGCGCGGATCATCTCGCGGTTTTTCTGCGACTGCTCGGGCGTCGAGCCGTACTTCTCAGTGATGTGCTCGGTAATGTTCTGCCCTTCAGGGCCCATCTTCGGGTTCAGCTCGAACGGCTGAAAACGAATCTCTGCCTGCACTTCGTCACCCAATAGATCCAGGGCCCGGGTCAGGCCATACAAGCCGACGACGCACCAGGGGCAGGACACGTCGCTGACGAAATCGATTTTCAAGGGGGTACTCATCACACACCTCGCAGGCTGAACACGCCGTGTAGGAGCGAGCTTGCTCGCGATGGTGGGCCAGCTGCATTGATGTCGACTGACACACCATCGCGAGCAAGCTCGCTCCTACAATGGATTTGCAATGTTACAGAAGGTTCGGTGCCGGTAGCGGTTCAATCTGCGCCCAATGAGAGGTGTCTTCGCGATGAGCCTGCAAGTAAGGCAACACCGCCGCCAGCAAGGGCGCCTTGAACGCCTCCTGGAAACGGTGGGCCAACCCCGGAATCAGCTTTAACTGACTGCCACGGATATGCGCCGCCAGGTGTACGCCGTGCATCACCGGCAATAGCGGATCGGCAGTGCCGTGGACCACCAGGGTCGGCACACGCAGTTGATTGAGCAGCGCCACCCGGCTCGGCTCGGCGAGGATCGCCATGATCTGGCGCTTCACGCCTTCGGGGTTGAATGCCCGGTCATAGGACAGCGCCGCCTGATGCAGCAGCGCCTGCCGATCATCGCTGACCGTCGGGCTACCCAACGCGGCCAGCAAGTCGGCCTGCTGCTCCAGCGCCACTTCACGATTCGGTGCGCCACGGCGCGCGAGCAACTGCAGCAATGCCGCACTCGGCGCCGGCAGTCCTTCGGCCCCGGAACTGGTCATGATCAAGGTCAGACTTTCCACACGCTGCGGGGCCATGGCCGCCATGTGCTGGGCGATCATTCCGCCCATGCTGGCGCCCAGCACGTGGAATTGCTCGACGTGCAAGGCATCCATCAATCCGAACGCATCGTCCGCCATGTCGGTGAGGGTGTACGGCGCAGACACCGGCAAACCCAGTTTGTAGCGCAGCACTTCGAAGGTCAGGTTGGCGTCGATGGGCGCTTGCCGCCAGGTCGACAAGCCGACATCGCGATTGTCATAACGAATCACCCGAAAACCCTGCTGACACAACGCGACGACGACTTCGTCCGGCCAGTGGATCAACTGCCCGCCCAGGCCCATCACCAGCAACAACGCCGGGTCCGACGCGCGACCGATGCTTTGATACGCGAGGCTCACCTGCGCCAGGTCAACCCGTTCGGTCGGAACATTCACATCACAACGAGACGCCGCCAACGACGGCAGGCTAAACAACAACGCGGCCAGAAAAATGGCTCTCGATAAAAAAGACGCACGCATGAAAAACACCGAAACGCAGAACCCCAGTAGAGCGCGAGTCTGATGAAGTTTGTTCAAGCGCGCTGCCACAGTTGCGTGACAGTTTGATGAAGAGTGCTGAACGGTCATTTACCAAAGCAAAAAGATCGCAGCCTGCGGCAGCTCCTACACAGATTTATGTACACCTGTAGGAGCTGCCGCAGGCTGCGATCTTTTGATTTTCCTTTAAGCCAACTGGCTGCGCAGCTGCCGTGCCGCCGCGACCATGTTCACCAGCGCCGCCTCAGTCTCCGGCCAGGCCCGGGTTTTCAATCCGCAATCCGGGTTGACCCAAAGCCGATCGGCCGGAATGCGCTTCACGGCTTTACTCATCAACGCGACCATCTCAGCCGTATCCGGCACCCGTGGCGAATGGATGTCGTAGACGCCCGGACCGATGTCGTTCGGGTAATCGAACGCTTCGAAGGCCTCCAGCAATTCCATATCGGAACGCGAGGTTTCAATGGTGATCACGTCAGCGTCCATCGCCGCGATGGCCTCGATCACATCATTGAATTCGCTGTAGCACATGTGGGTGTGGATCTGGGTTTCGTCACGTACGCCGGCGGCGCTCAGGCGGAACGCTTCCACCGCCCAGTCGAGGTATTCCGGCCATTGCGCACGGCGCAGCGGCAAGCCTTCGCGGAAGGCCGCTTCGTCGATCTGCACGATTTTGATCCCGGCGGTTTCCAGGTCCAGCACTTCGTCACGCAGGGCCAATGCCAATTGCTGCGCCTGGACTTTGCGTGAAACGTCTTCGCGCGGGAACGACCACATCAGCATCGTCACAGGACCGGTGAGCATGCCTTTCATGACCTTGTCGGTCAGGCTCTGTGCATAAGTGATCCAGTCGACAGTCATGGCGTTCGGGCGGCTCAGGTCGCCGTAGATGATTGCCGGTTTCACACAACGGGAACCGTAGCTCTGCACCCAGCCGAACCGGGTGAAGGCATAACCATCAAGCTGCTCGGCGAAGTATTCGACCATGTCGTTGCGCTCGGCTTCACCGTGCACCAACACGTCCAGCCCCAGGCGTTCCTGGACCTGCACGGCATGGCGAATTTCGCTGTGCATGGCATCGGTGTAGTCGTTGGCCGACAGCTTGCCTTGCTTGAACGCCAGACGCGCCAGACGGATCGAGCCGGTTTGCGGGAACGAGCCGATGGTGGTGGTCGGGAACGCCGGCAGTTTCAAGCGCGCACGCTGCTGCTCGATGCGTGTGGCAAATGGCGAATGGCGTTGGCTGTCCGTTGCGCTGATCGCCGCGATACGCGCCTGCACGGCGGATTTGTGAATGCGTGGCGATTCGGCGCGACGGGCCGCAATGGCACGGCTTTCGGCCAGCGCGGCTTGCACCCTGGGCGATTGCGGGTCGTTGAGGGCATCGCGCAGCACGGCGATTTCGCCACACTTTTGCACGGCGAAGGCGAGCCAGCTTTTCAGTTCCGGGTCGAGTTTGTCTTCACGATCCAGGTCCACCGGGCTGTGCAGCAGCGAACAGGAACTGCTGACCCACAGGTTGTCGCCAAAGCGTTCCTGGGCAAATTGCAGTTGCGCCAGCACCGGCTCCAGTTCGCAGCGCCAGACGTTACGACCGTTGACCAGCCCCACCGAAAGAATCTTGTAGGTCGGCAGACGGTCCAGCACCTGGCCCAGTTGGTCCGGTGCGCGCACCGCGTCGATGTGCAAACCCTGCACCGGCAAACCGACGGCCAGGCCGAGGTTGTCTTCCAGGCCACTGAAGTAGGTCGCTACCAGTTTCTTCAGCGGCGAGTATTGAAGGATGTGGTAGGCGCGTTCGAAGGCATTTTTCCAGGCTTGCGGCAGGTCGAGGGTCAGGATCGGTTCGTCGATCTGCACCCACTCAACGCCTTGGGCCGCGAGGCGACCGAGGATTTCGTTGTAGACCGGCAGCAGACGCTCCAGCAGGTCGAGCTTGTCGAAGTCGTTGCCTTTGGCCTTGCCCAGCCACAGGTAAGTCAGCGGGCCGATGATCACCGGTTTGACGTTATGGCCCAGGGCCTTGGCTTCTTCGACTTCGTCGAACAGCTGTTCCCAGCTCAGCTTGAATGGCTGGTCAGCGCTGAATTCCGGGACCAGATAGTGGTAGTTGGTGTCGAACCACTTGGTCAGTTCCTGAGCGTATTGCGCCGTGGCATGTTCGCCGCCGCAACATGCCGCCGTGGCGCCTCGGGCCATGGCGAACAGCGTGTCGAGGGTCGGCAGGCCGTTGGCATCCTGGGTGCTGTGAAAACGCTCGGGGATCACACCGAAGGTCAGGGAATGCGTCAGGACCTGGTCGTACCAGGCAAAGTCGCCGACCGGCAGCAGGTCGATGCCGGCGTCTTTCTGCAATTGCCAGTGGGTGGCGCGCAGTTGGCGGCCGACACTGTGCAGCGCATCCTGATCGAGATCGCCCTTCCAGTAGGATTCGAGGGCTTTTTTCAGTTCGCGGTCCGCGCCGATGCGTGGGAAACCAAGTGTGTGGGCCAGGGCCATGGTGAATGCTCTCTTTCAAAGATGGTGTAAAACATGGCGCTATTGTCGACACCCAACCCAACATGAGACAAACTCAACCTTTTCGTGTTGATCACAAGTTTTCCTCATGGAGCCATCCGGTGCTTGAAATCCGTCACCTGAAGACCCTGCACGCCTTGCGCGAAGCCGACAGCCTAGTCGATGCCGCCGACCGGTTGCACCTGACGCAGTCCGCCCTGTCCCACCAGTTCAAGGAACTGGAGGAGCGCATGGGCATGCCGTTGTTTGTGCGCAAGACCAAACCGGTGCGTTTCACCAGCGCCGGTTTGCGCCTGCTGCAACTGGCCGACGCCACCCTGCCGCTGCTGCGTGGCGCCGAGCGCGATATTGCGCGGCTGGCCGGTGGCACCGCCGGGCGCCTGCACATGGCGATCGAGTGCCACAGTTGCTTTCAATGGCTGATGCCGACTATCGACCAGTTCCGTGATGCCTGGCCGGAAGTCGAGCTGGATCTGGCCTCGGGCTTTTCCTTCGCCCCGCTGCCGGCGCTGGCCCGTGGTGATCTGGACCTGGTGGTGACGTCCGATCCGCTGGAGCTGGCGGGTATCACCTATGTGCCGTTGTTCACCTACGAAGCGATGCTCGCCGTGGCCAACCAGCACCGTTTGGCGAGCAAGGCCTACATCGTCCCGGAAGACCTGCTCACGGAAACGCTGATCACCTACCCGGTAGAACGTGATCGACTGGATATCTTTACCCGCTTCCTTGAACCGGCAGACATTGAACCGGCGCAGGTCCGCACCTCGGAACTGACGGTGATGATGATGCAACTGGTGGCCAGTGGTCGCGGCGTGTGCGGCATGCCCCATTGGGCGCTGCATGAATACAGCTCACGGGGTTACGTGAAGGCCAAGCGGCTGGGTGAGAAAGGGTTGTTTGCGACGCTGTATGCGGGGATTCGCGCCGACATGCTGGATGCACCGTACATGCGCGACTTTTTGCTGACGGCCAAGGACACATCGTTTTCGACACTGGACGGTGTCAGCGCCGTACGCTGATTCCCTGTAGGAGCGAGCTTGCTCGCGATGGGCGTGAACGGTGACGCGTGCTGTCTGGAAAAATGCGCTGCCTTCAGGTTTATCGCGAGCAAGCTCGCTCCTACAAGGGCGTGGTGGGTTTAGAGTTCGCGCCACATGTGGATTTTGTCGAAGTAGTCTTCGCCCACCCGCACAGCCAGCGGTTCGAGGCCGAACTGGATGAAGCCGCAGCGCTGGTAGAGGTTTAATGCGGCTTCGTTGCCGGCAGTGACGGTCAGCTGGATCAGCTTCAGGCCTGGATGGGTTTGCGCTTGCGTCAGAGCCACTTGCACCAGTTGATAACCGAGCCCACGCTGTCGAACCTTGCCGGACACGTACATGCCAAACAGGGTCGCTTTGTGCCGGGCCTTTTCCCGAGGCTCGAAGGCCAACCCGACGATGCCCGCCAGCTTGCCCTCTTCAAACGCCCCGAGCACCACCTCCAGCTTGCTGGTCAGGCGTGATTCCCACCAGCTCAGCGGCATCGCGGCGCGCTCGCGCACGCTGGAGGTAAACGCCTGGGGATGCAGGTCATAGGCTTCGAGCATCAGCGCCCGATAGTCCAGGGCATGGCTGGCATCAAGCCGTTCGATCCACATGCTCAAGCCGCCCTTCGTTGCTCAAGCATCAGGCGCACCGCCAGCGCAGACAGTACAAAGCCCATGAAGTAACGCTGCACCGCCAGCCAGGTCGGGTTCTTGACGAACCACGAGGCGATGCCCGCCGCAAACAAGGCAATCAGCAGGTTGACGCAGAAACTGACGCTGATCTGCGTCAGGCCAAGAATGAGGCTTTGGGTAAACACCGAACCGTGCTCAGGCGTGATGAACTGGGGAAACACCGACAGATAAAACACCGCGATTTTCGGGTTCAGCGCGCTGGTCAGAAACCCCATGGTGATCAGTTTGCGCGACGAATCCGGCGGTAACTGCTGCGCTTCGAACGGCGAGCGCGCACCCGGTTTGACCGCTTGCCAGGCCAGCCATAGCAGGTACAGCGCACCGGCCCACTTCAACACTTCATACGCCATCGGCACCGCCAGGAACACGGCGGTCAAACCGGCGGCGGCGGCGAAAAGATGCACGAAAAAACCCGCGACCACACCGAGCAACGAGGTCACTCCGGCCTTGCGCCCCTGGCAGATCGAACGGGAGATCAGATAGATCATGTTCGGCCCCGGCGTCAGCACCATCAACAATGCGGCAGCGGCGAAAATCAGCACGTCTTGAAGCGGGATCATGGGGGGCTGTCCTTTGGTCCAGAGATGATCAAGCGGTCGCGCTTAACGAGGCTCGATAAAACGGCAGGATCAGGTCCCGTGTCAATGGCGCCAGCGTGACATCACCGTCGGTGGCCGGGTCAATCCAGCGCACCTCTTCGATCTCTGCCGCCGGTGATACGTGCGAATCAATCGTCAGCTGAAAAAGTTCGGCCTGCACGACAAAACCCGGTTCGTTGGCGGCCGGTGCCGAGAATTGCCCCAGGTAGGTAGCGCACGCCGGATCGATCACCAACCCCAATTCTTCTTCCAGTTCACGGGCCAGGGCGTGGACCGGCTGTTCATGGGCTTCGATCTTGCCGCCGGGTTGCATGAAGGCTTCGGTGCCGCGTTTGCGGACCAGCAAGGTGCGGCCGTCGGGACCGATCAACAGGGCGGCGGCGATGCGAATGAGACGGGGCGAAGCAGCGGAAGAAAGGGTCATGGATCAGGATTGGCCTTGGGGAAAAGGCGCAAGGATCACATGAGTCCCGGTGCGTCGTCACGCCGGAAAAATCTCTGCAGAGCACTGCCCAACCCTTGTGGGAGCGAGCTTGCTCGCGATAGCGGTTCAACATTCAACATCTATATTGACTGACACTCCGCCATCGCGAGCAAGCTCGCTCCCACAGGGGGGTTGTGTAGCGTCTGGAAAAATTAACTGGCCTCGAGAATCGCAACGTCTTCCGGCACCTTCACAAAAATGCTGTATTTCGCACCTTCCATGGCTTCGAAGGCGATCAACTTCTCCACCAGCGGCCCATTCAACACCTTGCCGGCATTGAGCAGCAGCATGCCGTTGTCGGCATTGAGGTTGCGCGCCAGGATCATGCCCGCCGTCAGTTCCCGGGTGGTCAGCACCTTGACCGACGGATCGGCCAACGAGACATCGCTCAGGTACGCGACGCAGACCTGGATGAAATCCTCCACCAGTTCAGGATCGTAGAGTCGCCCGGCATAGCTGCGGATGTAGACCAGTGCTTCATCGCTGTTCATCAGCCGCTCAAGGATCAGCCCGCGCTGCAACTCGATGAAATCCACCGCCAGTTTCAGCAGGCGTGAACCGAACGGAATCGCCTCGCCCTTGAGCCGGTCGGGAAAGCCGCTGCCATCCCAGCGCTCCTGGTGATGAAGAATCAGACGGGCGGCGTCTTTCATCGGGTCGAGCGTCATCAACAGCGATTCGCTCTGCTTGGGATAACCGCGATAGTGCTCCCGATCGTTGTGGTGCAGCAGGTCCGCGGGGGCGGTCATCATGCTGTCGGTCCAGCTCAGCTTGCCAATGTTGTAGAGCGCCGCGGCCATGGCCAGGTCGCGACTGGTGCCCTCGTCCAGGCCATGAAGCTTGCAGTAGACCCGCACCAGTTCGATGATCTGGCGGTTGGTCTGTTTGGCTGGCGGCAAGCGCAGGTTGGCCAGCAGCGAGAACACCTCGGTGCCGGTGACATAGCTGCGCTTGAGTTCTTCGTAGGCCAGGTCGAGCATGTCGGCGGTCTGCTGGAGTTCGGAGGTGCGGGCGGCGACGTGTTTTTCCAGGGTGATGTTGAGCGACTTCAACTGGTCGTTCTGCAGCCGGGCCAATTTCTCCAGGCGCTGGCGTTCGCGCTCGGAATGTTGATGAGCCAGGGCCTGGCGCAAGGTCAGGAGCATTTCCTCGTCGTTCCAGGGTTTGCTGATGTAGCGGTGAATCTGCCCTTCGTTGATGGCCTTGATGATCGTCGGCATGTCCGCGTAGCCCGTGAGCAGAATGCGGGTGGTCGTCGGATAAAGCCGATGGATGTGGGCCAGCAGCGTGGCGCCGTCCATGTTGGGCATGCGTGCGTCGGTCACCACCAGATCGATGGACTGTTGCTCCATGATCTCCAGCGCCTGGGCACCGCTGGTGGCCAGCAGCACCTCGTAGGGCTGCCCGCGTAACAGGCGACGCAGGCTGTTGAGGATTGATTCCTCGTCATCGACCAGCAGCACCTTGGGTTTATCGTTCAAAGTAGTGGGGAGTTGCTCTTCCATGGCGTCACCTCAAGTGAAACGGGCACATCGTTATGGCAGGACCCGACAAACATCCCCTATTGCCGGAGCCTGACCTACAGGCTAGATGATTTTCAGCCCGCCAACGGAAATGATTCAGCTCATTCAATTGCGCGAAGTGCTGGACAGAGGACTATGCTCAGGTAACTCGGATCCATAATCTGTACGTTCGGCCAGGTGGTCAGGGAAAGGAAGCCCCCAATGAGAACACCGCACCATACTGCTGCCGGTACCGGCGTATGTCGCTAAATACGCTGCTGGCGCGGACCAACCGGCGGATTCTTATCGTCGATGACACTGCTTCGATTCATGCGGACTTTGTCAAGATCCTCAGTCCGCCATCAATCGATGACGACAGTCTGATCAGCGCCGAAAACGCCCTGTTCGGCACCCCTGCGGCGCTGTCGCTGCAAAGCTTCATACTCGACTCGGCGTTTCAGGGCCTCGAAGCCCTGGACAAGGTCGAGACGGCGTTGGCCAACGACATGCCCTACGCAATGGCTTTCATCGACATGCGCATGCCGCCGGGCTGGGACGGGCTGGAAACGATCGCACGGCTGTGGCAGGCCGATCCCAAGCTGCAAGTGGCACTTTGCACTGCTTATTCCGACTACTCCTGGGAAGACATCGACGAACGCCTGGAACTGGGCGATCGCTTGCTGATTCTCAAAAAGCCCTTCGATGCCATCGAAATCCGCCAGATGGCCAGTGCACTGACGGTCAAGTGGCAAATGACCGAAGACGCGGCGCTGAAAATGTCGCTGCTGGAACAAGCGGTCGAGGAGCGCACCCGCGAGCTGTCCGATGCCAACATCATTGTGCAGAACAGCCCGACCATTCTGTATCGGTTGCGGGGCGAGCCGTCGTTTCCGCTGATGTACATCTCGCACAACATCACCAAATACGGTCACATCGCAGCGAACCTCGTGGCCTCGGCCGACTGGGCCCAGGAACTGATCCATCCCGAAGATCAAACGAAGGTCGACACCGCCATGGCCCGGGTGCTGGACCGTCATGCGGCGGGCGCCTCCATCGAGTTTCGGATGCGTACGGGCGAAGGGGCCTGGCGCTGGGTCGAAAACCGCTACATCCCGGTGCGCGACGATGAAGGCCGCTTGCTGGAAGTCGAAGGCATCATCATCGACATCACCGAACGCAAACTGGCCGAGGAGAAAATCGCCCTGCTGGCCCGCACGGACGGGCTCACCGGACTGACCAATCGTGCGACGCTGATCGAGCGGTTGCACCAGGCATTCGCCGCTGCTCGTCGGGGCGCGGCACCGTTCGCGATGTTTTACCTGGACCTGGATCACTTCAAACGCATCAACGATACCCTCGGCCATCCGGTAGGCGACCTGTTGCTGCAAGAGGTTGCGCGCCGGATCAAGGTCTGTGTCCGCACAAACGATGTGGTTGCCCGCCTCGGCGGTGACGAGTTCGCGATCTTGCAGCTGGACGTCGGTGACCCGACCCAATCCGCCGCCCTGGCCGCCAAGATCCGCGATACGCTGGTGCTGCCCTACTCCCTGGCCGGCAATGATGTGCGCGTCTCGGTGAGTATCGGCATCAGCATCTGCACCCCGGAAAGCACCAGCGCCGACGGCCTGCTGACCCAGGCTGACATGGCGCTGTATCGCTCCAAGGAAAAGGGTCGCAACCAGTACCACTTCCACTCCGAGGAGATCAATCAGGAGGTGGTCGAACGCATGACCATCGCCAGCGACTTGAGAGCGGCCATCGAACACGAAGAACTCGAACTGCATTACTGGCCGGAAGTGGACCTGAGCAGCGGCAAAATCCTCGGCATGGAAGCTCAGGTCAGCTGGAACCACCCTGAGCGCGGTTTACTGGAAGCTCCGGCGTTCCTGCCCGCTGCGGAAAAGACCGGCACCATCGTCGCGCTCGGTCACTGGGTGCTGGATCGCGCCTGTCAGCAAATGCGCCAATGGCGCGATGAAGGCATGGCGCCGCCGGTGATTGCGATCAAGCTGTCCCTGGCCCAACTCAAGAGTGGCCCGGAACTGATCTATGACGTGCTGCGCACCACCGCACGCTGGGAGCTCTGCCCCTGGGACCTGCGCTTCGACGTCACCGAAGCGACGCTGGCCCAGACCAAATGGACCCACAACGATGTGCTGCCGCGCCTGCGTGAGCTGGGGGTGAAGATCGCCATCGACGACTTCGGCACCGAGTATTCCTCGTTCGACTACCTCAAGACCTACCAGGTCAATCACCTGAAACTTGCTCAGGCCTTCATCGACACCGCCGCCCGCGATCCGGCCAGCGCCAACACCCTGCGCGCCATCATCAACTTCGCCCGTGACGTCGGGATCGGCATCATTGCCGAGGGCGTTGAAACCCAGGAGCAGCGCAGCTCGCTGATGGCCACCGGTTCACCGATGAACGCCCAGGGTTACTACTTCAGCAAAGCGGTCAGCAGCCAGCAGGCCGCCGAGCTGCTGAAGGCCGGCAGCATCGTGCCCCCGAATCAAGACATCGGGCCGATCCTGGACAATCCAGCACGCTCCACGGAGGGAAAAGGATGAAAATGCCTTTTGTGCGGACCAACCGGCGCATCCTGATCATCGACGACACGCCCTCGATTCATGAGGATTTTCGCAAGATTCTCGGTGCTGGGACTGAGGGTGAACAATCCCTGGCCGGCGCGGAAGAAGCCCTGTTCGGCACCGTGCAGATTGATCGGCTGACGTTCCAGCTCGACTCGGCCTATCAGGGGCAGGAAGCCCTCGAACTGGTCAAGCGCGCACTGGCCGAAGGTCGCCCCTATGCCATGGCGTTCACCGACATGCGCATGCCGCCGGGCTGGGACGGCCTGGAAACCATCGAACAATTGTGGAAGGCCGACCCTCACCTGCAAATCGCGCTGTGCACGGCCTATTCCGATTACACCTGGGAAGACATGGCCGAACGGCTGGAGTTCGGCGACCAGTTGCTGGTGCTGAAAAAGCCCTTCGACGGCCTGGAAATCCGCCAGATGGCCAGTGCCCTGACCTGGAAATGGCAGATGGCGCAGGACGCGGCGATGAAGGTCCTGAGCCTGGAGCAAACCATTGAGGCGCGGGTCCACGAACTGCTCAAGGTGTCGCACCTGTTGCAGTACGACGTACTGACCGAGCTGCCCAACAGCACGTTGCTCGGTGACCGGTTGAACCAGTCCCTGGCCCTGTCCCGGCGCCATGACAAACAACTGGCCGTGATGTTTCTGGGCCTCGATCGCTTCAAGCGCATCAACAATGCCCTGGGCCATCCTGCCGGTGACGAAATGCTTAAACAGGTCGGGCGCAACCTGGTAGCAACGGTGCGCGAGTCCGACTCGGTGTTCCGCTACGGTTCCGATGAATTCGTGGTGATCCTCGCCGACGTCCGCCACCCCCAGCAAACCAAGGGCATCGCCGAAAAACTCTTGAACGCCATCCGCGCGCCCCAGCACATTGCCGGCCACGACCTGAGCGTGACCGCCAGCCTGGGCATCAGCATTTACCCGGATGACGGCTTCGATGCCATCGCGCTGATCAAGAAAGCCGAAACCGCGATGCGCAACGTCAAGGAAAGCGGCCCGAACGATTTCAGTTTTTTCATCGACGAAATGAACCAGCGTGCCCGGGATCAGCAAAGCATCGAGAGCGGCATTCGCCTGGCGCTGGAGCGCAACGAATTTGTCCTGCATTACCAGCCAAAGCTGGACTTGGGCAGTGGCCAGGTGGTGGGTGCCGAGGCGCTGATTCGCTGGCAAAAACCGGGGCATGGCCTGGTCTACCCATCGGATTTCATCAGTGTCGCCGAAGACAGCGGCTTGATCGTGCCGTTGAGCAAATGGGTGCTGGCCGAGGCGTGCCGACAAGCCTGCGCCTGGCAGGCCGCGGGACTGCCGAAAATCTGTATGTCGGTGAATATGTCGGCCATCGATTTCCGTCAGCGGGACTTTGTCGACGGCATCGAACTGATACTCAAACAAACCGGTCTGGAGCCGGCCTTGCTGGAACTGGAAATCACCGAAGGCGTGTTGATGCAGAACATCGATACCACGGTGAACGCGCTGACCCGGCTCAAAGTCATGGGCGTGCGACTGGCCATCGATGACTTCGGTACCGGTTATTCCAGCCTGAGTTACTTGCGGCGCTTTCCTATCGACGTGCTGAAAATCGACCAGTCGTTTATTCGCGGTTTAAGCAGCGACAGCAACGACGCCGCCCTGGTCAGCGCCATCATCAGTTTGGGCCGGAGCCTCAAGCTGACCATCATTGCCGAAGGGGTGGAAACCCTCGAACAACTGGATTTCCTCAAGGCTCATCAATGCGAGGAAGGCCAGGGTTACTACTTCAGCAAAGCGGTGGAGCCGGACGCCTTCGTCCGGTATCTGGGATCGGTGAAGTCCTCTTCATCCGCAGCCACGTGAACGATACGCAACGACACACAGGCCCTACGCCAAGGAATCATCAGATGTCGTCCTCCTTTCACCGTCTGCTGCTGGCGCCGTTGTTCGGGCTCTGCCTGAGCGCTGGCGCCGCACCGCTGGATGAACCGCTCAAACCACTGCCGACAGTGCCCCAGCAGAATCCACTGCGGGTTGAGCTCGGCCGCCAGTTGTTCAACGAGACACGTTTGTCAGTCAATGGCAGTCTGTCCTGCGCCAGTTGCCATCGACTGGAAAACGGCGGTGCCGACAACAAGGCGTTTTCCATCGGCTTCGCCGGCCTTCCGGTGACGATCAACACCCCCAGCGTGTTCAACGCCAGTCTGAACTTCCGGCAATTCTGGAACGGCCGCGCCGATACCCTGGAAACCCAAATCCACGACGTAGTGCAGAGCCCCAGTGAAATGGGCAGTAACTGGGAACACGTGGTGCAGACGTTGACCGCCGATATGGCGTATCAAACCTCGTTCGCCAACGCCTACCCGGACGGCGTGACCATGAACAATGTGCAGAATGCCCTGTCCACCTATGAACGCACGCTGATCAGCGCCAACTCGCGTTTCGACCAATACCTGCAGGGCAATACCGACATCCTCAGCCTCGACGAGAAGTACGGCTACCAACGCTTCAAGGACTACGGCTTCATCGCCTGCCATCAGGGCGTCAACATCGGCGGCAACATGTTCCAGAAGTTCGGGGTCATGGGCGACTACTTCAAGGCCCGGGGTAACCCCACCGAAGCCGACCTGGGCCGCTATCTGGTCACCAAGGACGAAGAGGACCGCAACGTGTTCAAGGTCCCGAGCCTGCGCAACGTCGCCGTGACCGCGCCGTACTTTCACGATGGTTCGGCCGCAACCCTCGAGGACGCGGTGGACGTGATGTTCAAGTTCCAGCTCGGCCGTAATCCCTCTGCCGACGACAAGACGCTGATCATCAAATTCCTCAAGACCCTGACCGGTGAATGGGAAGGCAAGCCCTTATGAAAACGTCTAACCGCCGCAACCTGGCGTTGCTAGGCGTCGTGGCCCTGATGCTGGCTTCGGTACTGCTGTTCCTGTACCTCAAATCCAGCTCGAACCAGACGACGACCTACACCGAATCCCGGGACTTGATCGGCCGGATCAAGCAGCTGAACGCACAATGGGAAACCGAGATCCTCAAGGCCCGGATCGCCATCAGTCACAACTACGATCCGTTGGTCTCACCACTGACCGAGATAACGAGCCTTTGGGAGCGGTTCGACACGATGGAGTCGAACCATGGCCGCAACGACTCGCCCATCTGGCGCGCCAGCCATGATGCATACCTGACCGCCATTCAGGAAAAGACCCGGCTGGTGGAGCAGTTCAAGTCTCACAACGCCGTGCTGCGCAACTCGCTGGCGTTCCTGCCCACCGCCGAGGACGACATTCAGGAACAGCTGGCCCGGTTGGTGGATGGCGACAAACTGCAACTTCAGAACATCGCCACCGACACGTATGACTTGCTGCTCAGCGGCCTGGAGTTCGCTCAGGTCACCTCCGACGACAGAGCCGCCGACATCCTGCTCGGGCTGAACAAACTGGGGGTGAACAAACAGCGTCTGCCTGAACAGTTCCACCATCCGATCGATATTCTGAGCAATCACATGTCACTGATCCTGCGTGAGCAGCCAGTGGTCAACCGGTTACTGGAAAACATCGAAGCCGTTCCCGTGGCCGAACGCCTGGACGACATTACCAACCTGCTGAATACCGATCAGCAGCAAGCCGACGCGGTCGATCAGCGTTATCACTTCTACATGCTGGTGTTTTCCGTACTGTTGGTGCTGTTGCTGGTGTACCTGGCGATTCAACTGATGCGCAGTTTCACGGTGATCAATCGCGTCAACAAAGCCCTGCAAACCGCCAATGACGACCTGGAGCTACGGGTTGAAGAGCGCACCCGCGAACTCAAGGATACCCAGAGCGAACTGCTCGACACCGCACGCCAGGCCGGCATGGCCGAGATCGCCACCAATGTGTTGCACAACGTCGGCAACGTGCTCAACAGTGTGAACATTTCGGCCGACCTGGTGACCCGCAAACTGCGCGCCAGCAAAGCGCAAGGCCTGGGCAAGGCCATGCAGCTGATCAACGATCATCCAGGCGACCTCGGGACCTTTCTGACCGAGGACGCGAAAGGCAAGTTGCTACCGGGTTACCTGAACCAACTGGTGGAGGCGATTGCCCTGGAGCAACAAAGCATGACCGACGAACTGGCCCAGCTGACGAAAAGTGTGGACCACATCAAGGACATCGTCTCCACCCAGCAGTCCTACGCGGGCGCCAACAGTCTGATGGAACCGCTGCATATCAGCGAATTGCTGGAGGACGCCCTGCGCATGAACTCCGGCGCACTGACCCGGCACCACGTCACGGTGGTCAAGGAGTACAGCGATGTGCCGCAAGTCATGGGCGACAAGCACCGGCTGTTGCTGATCCTGATCAACCTGATCAGCAACGCCAAATACGCCATGTCCGACCTCAGCAACCGCCCGCGACAAATGACTCTGGGGGTCCAAGTCGTCAACGACACAACCCTGCAAGTCAGCGTCAAGGACGACGGCGAGGGCATCGCCGAGGAAAACATGACGCGGATCTTTGCGCACGGGTTTACCACCCGCAAGGAAGGCCACGGCTTCGGCCTTCACAGCTGCGCCCTGGCCGCCATCGAGATGAATGGCCACCTCACCGCCCATAGCGACGGGCCAGGCAAGGGTGCGCTGTTCACGTTGCAGATCCCGCTGAAAACCGTACCGGAGGAAGCATGAGCGAGCGTTCGAACCGACGCATTCTATTGATCGACGACACGCCGTCCATTCACGTGGACTTCCGCAAGATTCTCACGCCCCCGCCGGAGCAGACAGTGGAACTGGACGAGATGGAGGCCACACTGTTTGGCAGTGAAGTGAAATCAACCAGTGCGCTGTTCGAGCTGGACTCTGCCTATGGCGGCCAGGAAGGCCTGGGCAAACTGAACGAAGCCTTGCAGGAAAACCGCCCCTACGCCCTGGCCTTCGTCGACATGCGCATGCCTGAGGGCTGGGACGGTGCGCAAACCATCGAGCATTTGTGGCAGGCCGACCCGCGCCTGCAAGTGGTGGTGTGCACCGCCTATTCCGACTATTCCTGGGATGAACTGCTGGACCGCTTGAAAGCGCATGACCGGCTGCTGATTCTGAAAAAACCGTTCGACAACATTGAAGTCCAGCAGATGGCCAACACCCTGTTGACCAAATGGGACATGACCGAACGGGCCAGCGTGCAGATGGACCATTTAGGGCAGATGGTCGAACGCCGAACCCGCCAGCTCACAGACGCCAGCGTTGAGTTGCAGCGGGAAATCGACGAGCGTAAACAGCTTGAAAGTCAGTTGGTGCAATCAGAGAAACTCGCCTCATTGGGGCAACTCGCGGCTGGCGTCGCCCATGAAATCAACAACCCCATCGGCTTCATTTCCTCCAACCTCGGCACCCTGGATGGCTACTTTAAACAACTGCAGGAAATGCTCGACGCCTATCGCGATGCGGAAGAGGCGATCGGCTCCAGCGAGCTCATCGAGCGTTTGAACCAACTGCGCGAACGGGTCGAGTTGGAGTTTCTTCGCGAGGACATTCCGCTGCTGATCAAGGAATCCAAGGACGGCATCAACCGGGTCGGGCAGATCGTCAAGGATCTGAAGGACTTCTCCCGGGTGGACTCCAATCAGGAATGGCAGTGGGCCAATCTGCAACAGGGCATCGAATCGACCTTGAACATTGTCGCCAATGAACTCAAATACAAGGCCGATGTGCTCAAGGAATTTCAGGACCTGCCCGACATCGAATGCCTGCCTTCGCAAATCAATCAGGTGATCATGAACCTGATCGTCAACGCCTCTCAGGCCATCGGCCCGGAACGCGGCACCCTTACCCTGCGCACCGGGCTTGAAGCTGAAACGGTGTGGATCGAGGTCGCAGATACCGGCTCCGGCATTGCACCGGACAGCCTGCTGAAAATCTTCGACCCGTTCTTCACCACCAAACCGGTGGGCCAGGGGACAGGGCTGGGGTTGTCCCTGTCCTATGGCATCGTAAAAAAACACCGGGGGGATATTACGGTGCGCAGTGAAGTTGGCGTGGGGACGACCTTCAGGGTTGAGCTACCGGTGCACCAAACAAAATCAGCGACCTGAACCCGCCCCTGTAGGAGCTGCCGAAGGCTGCGATCTTTTGACCTTTTTGGAATGTGCCAAAGATCAAAAGATCGCAGCCTTCGGCAGCTCCTACAGGGGGGCAATATGATTTATGCGGCTTCCTGAAAATCCATTTCCGGTGGCTGGCGGCGGAAGCCGCCGGTCAGTACCGCCAGGTACACCACGCCAATCGCCAGCCAGCTCAGGCCCAGATAGATCGCCAGGTGATCGAGGCTGACCATCAGCCACAGGTCCGCCGCCAGGCCGATGAACGGGAAGATCAGGAACAGCACCAGATCGCGCAGGCCTTTCTTCTCGCCGCCGATCCAGTAATGGAAGATCACCGACAGGTTGACCAGGCTGAACGCGAGGAACGCGCCGAAATTGATGAACGAGGTCGAGGTGGTGACGTCCAGCTTCAGTGCCAACAATGCCACGACTGCGCACAACAGGATGCTGTTGACCGGGGTGCCAAAGCGCTCGTGCAAGGTGCCGAAGAACGATTTAGGCAGCACGCCGTCGCGGCCCATGGCGAACAACAGCCTTGAACCACTGGCCTGAGCCGACAGACCTGAAGCGAACTGGCCGACGATCAGCCCGATCAGGAAGATCGACACGAACAGATCGCCACCGATGTTGCGGGCGATCTCATAAGCCGCCGAGTCGACGTTGTCGAACTGGAACGACGGATGGGCGATCTGCACGAAGTACGACACACCCACGAAGATCAGCCCGCCGATCAAGGTAATCAACATGATCGCCCGAGGAATGGTGCGGCGCGGGTCGCGGGTTTCTTCAGTCAGGGTGCTGACCGCATCGAAGCCGAGGAACGAATAACAGGCGATGGCCGCGCCGCTCATGATCAGCGGCATCTGCATGTCGCCGCTGAAGAACGGTTTGACCGACCACAGCGGTGTGCTCGCATCGCCACCGACGTAGTGGACGCACAGGACGACGAAGGCGATCAGCACCAGGAACTGCACCAGCATCAGCAAGGCGTTGATGCCATTGGCCAGTTTCAGGCCGACGATATTGATCGCGCTGGTGATGCCGATAAAGGCCAGCACCCAGATCCATTGCGGCACCGCCGGGAACGCGGAGTTGAGATAGGCCGCGCCGATCAGCCAGATCGCCATGGGCAGGAACAGGTAATCGAGCAGCACCGCCCAACCGGCGATGAAGCCGAGTTTCGGGCTGATGGCTTTGCGCACATAGCTGTAGGCCGAGCCGGCGACAGGAAACGCCGAAGCCATTCGGCCATAGCTCATGGCGGTAAAAAACATCGCCACCAGCGCCGCAAGGTAAGCGGCCGGCACCATGCCAGCGGTGGATTGAGCGAGGATGCCAAAGGTGCCGAGCACAATGATTGGCGTCATGTAGGCAATGCCAAACAGCACCACCGACCCTAATGACAAGGTGCGTTGCAAATGAGCCATGAGCGACTACTCCGAATTTTATTGGATTTATGACAGAGCCGAGTTCGGCAAAAATTTTCGGTGTTGTGTTGGTGTTTTTGTTTTCAGGGCGACATTGATGTGTCGCCTGTCAGGGCCTCATCGCGAGCAGGCTCGCTCCCACATTTGATTTCTGTCGTCCACACATTTTGTGTCCGCTGAAGATCCCCTGTGGAGGAATCAGGATCAGCCCCTGTAGGAGCTGCCGCAGGCTGCGATCTTTTGATCTTCAGCGCGCCGGAATCATCAGCTCACGCAATCCGCAAGCATGCTCAACAATCTCCCCCGGCAACTTCAGCCGCTGATCATCCAGATACCGATAGTCCTTGCGCGCAGCCTCCAACTGGCTGAAATCCAGTTCAACCGCAAACTGCCCTTCATCCCGTCCGGCTTCGAACAGCAGCGTACCCAACGGATCCACCAGCGCACTGCTACCCGCAAACATCAACCCGTCATCGCCCGCTTCCACCCGATTGACCATCAACGCGAACGCCTGATTCTCTTGGGCCCTGGCCATGATCGCGGTACGGTGTGTCGGGCCGTAAGGGTCCATGTTGCCGTTGGTGACGATCAGCCATTCGGCGCCCAGTTGCGCCAGGGCGCGGGCGGTTTCCGGGAACTCGATGTCGTAGCAGATCAACAGGCCGATCCGCACACCGTTCCACTCACACGTGGCGTAACGGTCGCCGGCCTCGAACACGCCGCGATCCGATGCCCACAGGTGCGTCTTGCGGTATTTCAGCGCGATCCCTTCGGGGGTCAGCAGCAGCGTGGTGTTGTAGAAACGGCCGTTGTCGTTCTCGGCCATGCCGATCACCACGGCGATGTTGCGTTCACGGGCAGCCGCCAGCACCGCGCTGACGGTGGGCCCGTCCAGCGGCTCGGCGGTCCGGGCCACGGTTTCGGCGGTGGGAAACCCCATCAGGTGGGTTTCCGGGAAGACGATCAGTTGCGTGTCGGCGGCGCAGGCCGCAATGGCCGCCAGAGCGCGTTCGAGGTTATAAGCCGTGTCGTTGTCACGGCCCGCCATTTGGGCGAGTTCGACTTTCATCGGTAATCCTTGCTCGAGTCGCCGGGCTGGGAAAGATTGCCCGGTCGTTGTCTGTGCGCCAGTATGCGCAGCAAGCAACCGGTCGGGAAATCACGCCGCTGGGGTAACACGATAGGGGTAGAGGCATGACACTCTCGTTGGACGACATCGCCTGGCACCGCTCGGTCGGGCAACTGATCGACGCCTTGGACAAGCCCAATTTCTGGACGCAGCTGGTGCGTTTGCTGGAGCAGTACGTCATCTTCGACAGCTGGGTGGTGCTGCTTTTCAGCGCCGATCAGCGCCCGCAAGTGTTCGCCGAATGCCCAGGCGAGGACGGCAGCCCCGATCAGTTATTCCAGGATTACCTGCGCGGCTTGTACCTGCTCGATCCGTTCTACATTGCCTGCCGCGAGCAGTCGCGCACCGGGCTCTATCGTTTGTCGGAAGTGGCCCCGGAGCACTTCGAATTGACGGAGTATTACCAGCGCTACTTTCGTCTGAATGTGGTGGCCGATGAAATCCAGTTCAATTGCCTGCTCGAAGGGGACCGCACATTGTGCCTGTCACTGGGCAGCAAGCAGCGGTTCAGCGGTCAGCAAATTGCCTTGCTGTCACTGATCCAGCCTTGGGTGCTGGGGCTGTTGCGCCAGCGCCTGCCTTATGAAATCAACGAAGTCGTGGCCCTCGCGCCCGCACCACCGCAGCCCGACTGGCGGGTGCAACTGGAAGCCTCGGTGCAGCAACTCAAAGGCGCGCAATTGACCGCCCGGGAGCTGGACGTCGGGCGTTTGATGCTCAGCGGTTGCTCCGGTAAAGAAATCGCCCGTAAGCTGGAAATCGCTGTCGAAACCGTGAAAGTCCATAAGAAACACATGTACAGCAAGCTGGGGATCAAATCCCAGTCTGAGCTGTTTTCGATTTTTCTACAGGCGCAAAATGCCTGACTGAAAACTGTAGGAGCAGCCGGTCGACGCTCGATTGCTCGCGAAAAACGCCCTAGCAACGCGGCCATTCAGACAGCTCGCGTTATCGTTAAAGACCATCGCGAGCAAGCTCGCTCCTACAGGTCATTGTTAAGTCCGAACCCAAGGAAACCGTATGAGCCTGTCACTCCTGAGCCGCTACGCCTTCTTTGCCGTCTGTGTGATGTTCACCCTCGCCAGCCTGCCCTTCCTGCAACACGACTGGCTGTGGCCGATCACCGCCGTGACCGGCGTTCTCAGTCTGATCGGCCTTTTCGATCTGCTGCAGATCCCCCACGCGGTGCGCCGCAATTACCCGATCCTCGGCAACATTCGTTATCTGGTGGAGGGTATTCGCCCGGAAATCCGCCAATACCTGCTCGAATCCGACAGCGACGCCCTGCCCTTTTCCCGGGCCCAGCGTTCGCTGGTTTACTCCCGGGCCAAGAATGAAAGCGCCGACAAACCGTTCGGTACGCTCATCGACGTGTATCAGTCGGGTTTCGAATTCATCGGCCATTCCATGCGCCCGGCACCGTTAAGTGATCCCAACAGCTTTCGGGTGATCGTCGGCGGCCCGCAGTGCACGCAGCCGTACTCGGCGTCGGTGTTCAACATCTCGGCCATGAGCTTCGGCTCCCTCAGCGCCAACGCGATTCGCGCGTTGAACCAGGGCGCCAAACTCGGCAACTTCGCCCATGACACCGGTGAAGGCAGCATCAGTGCGTATCACCGGGAAAACGGCGGCGACCTGACCTGGGAACTGGGCAGTGGCTATTTCGGCTGCCGCACCGCTGACGGTCGATTTGACCCGGAACGCTTCGCCGCACAAGCACAAACACCCCAAGTGCGGATGATCGAAATCAAGATGAGCCAAGGCGCCAAACCGGGCCACGGCGGCATTCTGCCCAAGCACAAAGTCACCCGGGAAATCGCCGAAACCCGCGGCATCCTGATGGGCGAAGACTGCATCTCGCCGTCTCGGCACAGTGCCTTTTCCACGCCGATCGAGCTGATGCATTTCATCCAGCAATTGCGCGAACTGTCTGGCGGCAAACCGGTGGGCTTCAAGTTCTGCCTTGGCCACCCGTGGGAATTCATGGGCATCGCCAAGGCCATGCTGGAAACCGGCATCCTCCCGGACTTCATCGTCGTCGACGGCAAGGAAGGCGGCACCGGTGCCGCGCCTGTGGAATTCACCGACCACATCGGCGTGCCGATGCGCGAAGGTCTGCTGTTCGTGCACAACACGCTGGTGGGCCTGAACCTGCGAGACAAAATCAAACTCGGCGCCAGCGGCAAGATCGTCAGCGCCTTCGACATCGCCAGCGTCCTGGCCATCGGCGCCGACTGGGCCAACTCGGCGCGCGGCTTCATGTTCGCCATTGGCTGCATCCAGTCGCAAAGCTGCCACACCAACAAATGCCCGACCGGCGTTGCCACACAGGACACCCTGCGCCAACGCGCGCTGGTGGTACCGGACAAAGCCCAGCGCGTGTTCAATTTCCACCGCAACACATTGAAGGCGTTGGCCGAAATGCTGGCTGCCGCGGGGCTTGATCATCCGTCCCAGTTATCCGCCAAGCATTTGGTACGGCGCATGTCAGCCACCGAGATCAAACTGTTCTCGCAGTTGCATGTGTTCCTGAAACCGGGGGAGTTACTGACCGGTGAAGTGAATGGCGAGTTTTATTCGCGGATGTGGCAGATGGCGCGAGCGGACAGTTTTGAACCCAACGAATTAGCCGCAGCCTGACTCGAATGCCCCCCCTGTAGGAGCTGCCGCAGGCTGCGATCTCTTGATCTTCGGCCTCCCCCTTTCAATGCGCGTCACCAATAAAGCGCCTTGATCGGGGCCGGTTCTTTAAAGACGATAAAACCGTAATCACCCAGCACATAAATCCGGTAGTACGGGCTCTCCACCAGCGGTGGATAACCGAGATAACCGACCCGGGTCGCGTTACGTCGTTCCTGCTCCGCCACCACGTTGGTGATGCCCACTTTCGGCAGATTCTCGGCCAGCATGTAAAAGTCGATGTTCAGCAGGTAGTGCAGCACCGGCATCTGCTTGAATGAACCCGCCGCCCCCATCAGCCAGTGATCGGAATACGTCACCGACATATAAATACGCTTGGCTTCGCGCAGCTCCCGGTGAGACGCAATGTCGTGCTCAAGGCTCATCAGCGCGCTGCTTGCGAAGGTTTTCTGCATCGTCAGCACCCGGCCATAGGCGTACGACAACGAAAGCATCGCCAGCAAAGGCACCACCAACAACAATGGCAGCCGCGTGTGGATGCGGGCCAGCGCCAAATGACTCAAATAGAACAACAGCACCAACAAAACCCCGAAGCCCATCAGTGTCCTGGCGCCCTCATTGAAATCCCGGAAAAACAGCGCGACACCCGACACCAGCAGCACCACGACCGGCAATGTCAGCAAACACACCAGCGCGATCAGCCCTTTCCTCAACCCGGTGTCGTGACGCTCCAGCACGCTCAGGCCAACGCGCACAGCGCCAGCCAGAGCACACAGCAACAGCGCGGCGAACACCCAGGCAAATCCGCCATGAAACAGCAGCGCGATTTTTTCCAGCACTCGGGCGACATTGATTTGAAGCTGCAGCCAAGGCGCCGCCGTCCAATTCAGTAACGCCGTGCGATTTTGCGTCATGAACGGGTAAGCACTGGCCGCATAGATCAGCCAGGCGAGCACGATCTGGGCGATTTTCCAGCCGATCAAGTCGCGCCATTGCACCCAGGCCAGCCGATCATTGGCGGCCCTGAGCAGCTCCAGGCAACACAAGCCCAGAAACACATTGAGGCTTATTTGATAGAGCCCCAGCGCCAGCGCAACCAGGAAAGAAGGCACCAGCCACTGAAGAATGCGTGAGGGATGACGAAACGTCATCGCGTAGATCACCGCAACCAGGCTCAAGACCATGGCGGGGCCATCGTATTGATACGTCAGGTTTTGCAGGAAAAACGGGTTGTACCACAGCGGTAACAGCACCAGGCAATCGGAAATCGTCGGCTGCGGGGCGTAATGAAACGTCAGGCTGGTCAATGCCGAGGCCATGGCCAGCGTGGCGATCAACAGCGGTAATGGAAAGATGTTCGGTGCGGCATTGCTGAACGTGAGCAGGTTATAAAACAGCTCGGCAAACAGTCGGCCCTCCTGTGCCCACGCCATTCCGGCCGACAGGGCACGCCAATTGTCATCGATATAGGGAAAGTCCGCGAGAATCAGCGGCACGACATACACAAGGGTCGCGAGCAGAAAAAACAGGAAGACCTGGCGGCGTCCGAGTTCTTTGACGAGAAAATCGCTGAACCTGCCCATGCTAAAGCCCGAGCCGGTCTTTGCCGCCGACGATGTCTTTCACCACATAGCGCGGCCGATGCTTGGCTTCGATGTAAATTCGCCCGACGTACTCACCGAGTATCCCGATGCCGATCAGCTGTACGCCGCCGAGAAACAGAATCGCCGTCATCAATGACGGGTAACCGGGCACGCTGTTACCGAAGAAAATCTTGTCCAGCACCATGTACACCGCGTAGAGCACCGCAAAGATCGAAATACTGCCGCCGACGTATGTCCATAAACGCAACGGCACGGTGCTGAACGACGTCACGCCTTCCAGCGCCAGGTTCCAGAGCTTCCAGCCATTGAACTTGCTGGTGCCGGCTACGCGCTCCGCTCGCTCATATTCCACCACCACGGTGTTGAACCCGGCCCACGACAGCACGCCTTTCATGAACAACTGATGCTCGGGCAGTGTGCGGATCACGTTGACCACCTTGCGGTCCATGAGCCGGAAATCGCCGACGTTTTCTTCGATCCGGGTGTAAGCGATTCGGTTCAGCACATGGTAGAACAGCGCGGCACTTCGACGCTTGAGGTAGCCGTCGGTGGTACGATCGCGGCGCTTGGCGAGCACCACGTCGGCGCCTTTTTGCCATTCTTCGATCAGCAGCGGGATGACACTGATCGGGTCCTGCAGGTCCACGTCCATAGGGATCACCGCATCGCCGGTGGCATATTCCAGGCCGGCGAACAGCGCCGGTTCCTTGCCGAAGTTTCGCGAGAAGTTAATCAGCATCACCTGTTCATCGGCTTGCGCCAGCGCTTTGACCTGCTCCGCCGTGCGGTCGGAACTGCCATCGTTGATGAACACGATTTCGACCTCGGTGCGTTCAAGTTTCAACTCTTGGCGCACCGCCAGGTAAAACAGGCTGATCGCCTGCTCTTCATTGAATACCGGAACGATCAACGAGACTTTCATTCGTCACGCTCGCGAAACACCACGTACTTTGAAAACAGAAAGCCAAACACGAGGCTCAGTGCCGAAAATATAGCCACTGTCAGCAAGCCGTGTAGTTTCCATACGTCTCCCAGATGGCCGACACCCAGACTCAACGCCCCCATGGCCCCCAGAAACAGCAGATACCCGCCGGGCGTTGCCTTGGCGTCGAAGGTATAAAGCGCGTTCATGTAGAAAGAGAATGAGGCGGCAACACAGAAGGCGGCCAGGTTACTGATCGCTTGACTGAAGTCAGCCGCCACACTCAACAGGAAAAAGATTTGCCAGTGAATCAGGGTGTTGGCGACCCCGATCACCGTGTAGCTGGAGAACCCTTTCCACGAGAGCCGCATGGTGCCCTTCCTGTCTGAGAGAGCGGCACAAACCCGTCATAAAGCTTTGAACCTGTCTACTGTCATAAATCACAGGCCTGACGACGTTTCAGACCAATGGTTGCGCACATCGGCCATCCCGAGAGACATCCCGTAATATCCCGACTTTGCAATTGCCCACGAATTTCGCCACCCTGCGCGCCGCCTATGGCGCCTTCGGTTATTCCTTATTTCAACACCCGTTCACGAGCCTGCCGTCATGACGTTTGAACGCGATCACCGGATCGACTTTTTTCGAGGCCTCGCGCTGATCTTCATTTTCTGGGATCACGTGCCTCACAACCCGCTCGGCCAAATCACCCTGCGTAATTTCGGCTTCAGCGATGCGGCGGAAATTTTCGTGTTTCTGGCCGGGTACGCCGCGGTGCTGGCCTACGGCAGGATCCTTCAGCGCGACGGTTTCCTGATTGCCTGCGTGAAGATCCTGCGCCGCGCCTGGACGCTCTACGTGGTGCATATTTTCCTGTTGGCGATGCTGATGGGCATCGTCTTCTTCGCCAACAGCCACGTGGAAACGCGGGATCTGGTGGAAGAAATGGGCCTGCACCATTTCATCAGCAATCCCCAGCAAGCTTTGGTGGATGAACTGCTGTTGCGCTTCAAACCGAACCTGATGGACCCGCTGCCGTTGTACATCGTGCTGCTGGCCGGTTTGCCCTTGGTGCTGCCGATGCTGGTGCGCAAGACAGGGGCGGTGGTGGCGGTGTCGTTGACGGTGTACCTGCTGGCACCGTGGTTTGGCTGGAACCTGGCGGCCATCAAGGACGGCGTGTGGTACTTCAACCCCGTTACCTGGCAATTGCTGTTTGTGCTCGGCGGCGCCGCAGCGATTCATGGGCAGCGCGTAGCGAGCAAAAGATCGCAGCCTGCGGCAGCTCCTACAGGGGGAGGCGATCAATGTAGGAGCTGCCGCAGGCTGCGATCTTTTCAGCCGTTGCTCGTCATTGCGGTGGTGTACGTGGTGGTGACCGGGGTGATTACCGTCTCATGGCGATGGCCGGAACTACACGACGCCGTGATGCCGGCCCGGCTGAGCAACCTGTTGTACCCGATCAGCAAGACCGATCTGTCACCGGTACGTCTGTTGCACTTCCTGGCGTTGGCCTATGTCACCGCCCGGCTGTTGCCCGGCAATGGTTGGACGCACAACTGGCTGGCACGGCAATGCTGTCGCATGGGGCGTTATTCGCTGGAAGTCTTCTGTCTGGGCGTGCTGTTGGCGCCGCTGGCAGATATGGTGAATGCCATGACCGATGATGCGTTTTACATGCAGATTTTCACCGCGCTGGTGGGGGTCGGTTTGATGGCGTTGTTGGCAGTATGGCTGGATTTCAACAAACGGCTGACCCGACCGCTGACCGTAGCCGCTGCTTAAAGTCAAAAGATCGCAGCCTGCGGCAGCTCCTACAAAGGAATGCGATCAATGTAGGAGCTGCCGCAGGCTGCGATCTTTTGATCTTCCAAATGAAAAATCCCCGGCCAAATGGACCGGGGATTTTCATTTCAAGCGAGACAACTCAAGAAGCCGAACGCACCGCACCTTGCGACACATTGGTCGGTTGCAACTTGAACACATAAAACAACACCGTCAGCAGCACCAGGAACGCCGGACCCACATAGAGCGCCACGCGGGTGTCTGGGAAGTACGCCATCAGACCAACCACCAGCACCAGAAACGCCAGCGCCAGATACGAACTGACCGGGTACAGCCACATCTTGTATTTCAGGCCGGCACGTTCGCTGGCACTCAGGCCTTTGCGGAACTTGAGCTGGGCCAGCAAGATCATCACCCAGGTCCAGATCGCGCCGAAGGTGGCAATCGCGGTCACCCAGACGAAGACTTTCTCGGGCACCAGGTAGTTGAGCAGCACACCCAGCAGCAACGCGCCGATCGACAGCAACAGTGCGCGACGTGGCACGCCGTTGCTCGAGGTCTTGGCGAAACCGGCCGGGGCCTGGCCATTCTGCGCCAGGCTGTAGAGCATGCGCCCGGTGCTGAAGATGCCGCCGTTGCAGGACGACAACGCGGCAGTGATCACCACGAAGTTGATGATGCCGGCTGCGGTCTTGATGCCCAGCCGCTCGAAGGTCATCACGAACGGGCTGCCCTGAGTGCCGATTTCGTTCCATGGGTAAATCGACAGGATCACGAACAGCGCGCCGACGTAGAACAGCAGAATCCGCCAGAACACCGAGCCGATCGCGCTCGGAATAGTCTTCTGCGGGTTCTTCGCTTCACCGGCGGTCAGGCCGATCATCTCGACACCGAGGTAGGCGAACATCACCATTTGCAGGGACATCAACACGCCTTGCACACCGTTGGGCATGAAGCCGCCGTGCGCCCAGAGATTGGAAATCCCCAGCGCCACACCGTCGTTGCCGAAGCCGAAAGCAATCACGCCGACGCCGCCGATCACCATCGCAATGATGGTGACGATCTTGATCAGGGCGAACCAGAACTCGAACTCACCGAAGGCTTTCACCGCGATCAGGTTGATGGTGCCCATGCTGATCAGGGCCGACAGTGCCCAGATCCAGCGCGGCACATCGGGGAACCAGACGCCCATGTACACCGCCACCGCGGTGATTTCCGCAACGCAGGTCACCAGCCACAGGAACCAGTAGTTCCAGCCGGTCAGGAAGCCGGCCAAGGGGCCGAGGTAGTCTTGGGCGTAGCGGCTGAAGGAGCCGGCGACCGGGTTGTGCACGGCCATTTCGCCGAGGGCGCGCATGATCACCAGGATCGCCAGGCCGCCAATAATGTAGGACAGCATGATTGCCGGGCCGGCCATCTCAATGGCCTTGGCCGAACCGAGGAAAAGACCGACGCCGATACAGGCACCGAGCGCCATCAAGCGAATATGCCGTTCGCCGAGTTCACGTTTAAGGGGGCCGCCCTGAGCGGTCTCGCCGTGGGGCAGGTGATTGCCAACTGGCATAGGGGTACAACCTCGTCTTGTTATTGGAGATGACCACCGAGTATCGAAGCGCTGACCGATAAGCCATTGCTTCTGCGAAACCGGGCCTGCTTTGTGGGCAGAACCGTCCTGCAGGACAAAACCTGCAGAACCAGCGGGGCGTGCAGTATAAAAAGCTTCCTATAGGGTTTTTCACTCTAAAAACCACAACATTCAGCGAGAACTCTCGGCAAAAGCCGGGTTTACGGAGGGGCATTACCTGAGTTTTGTAGGATTATTCGCCGCTAAATCGGCGCGGAGTATTGCACAGCATTGGTGCATCGTCATGCACCTATCCAGCCAGCATTGGCACGACGATGGCTCTAGTTCAAACCTTTCAGGTTACTCAACCTCTGTGGTGAGGGGATTTATGTGGTGAAGGGATTTATGTGGTGAGGGGATTTATCCCCGTTCGGTTGCGCAGCAGCCGTAAACCTTGTGGATGCGGTGTAACTGAAAGGACACAGGGGAGCGCTTCGCACTCCAACGGGGATAAATCCCCTCGCCACATAAATCCCCTAGCCACATAAAATCCCCTAGCCACATAAATCCCCTCACTACATAAATCCCCTCACCACAAGGCGCTCCATCACTGCTGTGAATCTTTCGTAGCAATCAGAAATTTCACTCAAAAGTCTCAGCTTCGATACAGATCACTGCGTACTAGCCTGAAAGCGTCACTTGACGATCACGTAAGGAAGCAATGGATTGCCTACTCAACCTAACTCTCATCGCCTGCGCTTCGGTCGACACTCCGAAACCGGTCGCGCTTATCTCATCACCGCGGTTATCCACAATCGCCAACCCCTATTTTCTGATTGGCGCTTGGGCCGCCTGCTTGTCGCAGAAATGCGACGGGTTCACGACTCCGGGCTGGTGAATTCAATCGCTTGGGTGGTTATGCCTGATCACTTTCATTGGCTGATGCAATTGCAAGACGAAAATTTAGGGAATGTCATTGGTGCTACCAAAGCCCGATGCGCCCAGGCAGTGAACAAAATGACCGGCCGAAGTGGCTCTTTGTGGCAAACCGGCTATCACGACCGAACCATTCGTGATGGCGAAGAGCTTCTGCCGTTCGCTCGTTACATTGTTGCCAACCCCTTGAGAGCAGGGCTCGTAGACAAAATCGGCGATTACCCCCTCTGGGATGTCTGCTGGTTGTAACGTCACTCCCCTTCTGTGGCTACCGAACCCCTGTGGTGAGGGGATTTTGGGGTGAAGGGGATTTATGTGGTGAAGGGATTTATGTGGTGAAGGGATTTATCCCCGTTCGGTTGCGCAGCAGCCGTAAAACCTGTGGATGCGGTGTGACTGAAAGGACACAGGGGAGCGCTTCGCACTCCAACGGGGATAAATCCCCTCACCACATAAATCCCCTAGCCACATAAATCCCCTCACCAATCCCCTCACCACATAAATCCACTCACCAATCCCCTTACCACATAAATCCCCCTCACCACAGAAGCCTCCTTTCCACAGGCGCTTGATGGTGAATATTTGAGATTTGTGTGTTCACAATTTTTTCACCGATGCCAACCACCGTCTAAGCTTCAGACAAGTCCGATCAATCTGCGTGAATGGATCAGTCGACTATGGGCGCGTTATGGCAAACCGATTCGAGTAAAACTGTGGTCCCGACTGAACGTGTGGATGAAGCACCTTTACCTGAAAAACCCCGTCGCAGTCGCATCAAGCACGGGTGGAAGGCGTTTTGGTTGCTGGTGCTGATTATTCTGATCGTCCTGGGCCTGGCCGCCGCCAAGGAAATGCGCACTTCGAAGTTTCAGGCACAGGAAGTCAGCAAATATGCCGCATCCCTGAGTTACGAACTGAAACCCGGCCCCAGCGATGCTATTCACTATCCTGGAGCCGGCCCATTTGACCTGCGTCTGGGCTACAGCGCTCTGGATGAATTCCTGCCGCGCCTGATCAAGCGCGACTATGTCATCGCGTCACAAACACGCTTTTCCCAAAAGCTGATGGACTACACCGACAGGGGCCTTTTCGTGCCCTACGCGGAGAAAATCCAGGCCGGGCTGTCGATCACCGACTGCCGTGCGGCACCGCTGTATCAGTACAAATACCCCCAACAGCTCTATTCGAGTTTTGCGGCCATCCCGCCGGTGGTGGTCAACAGCTTGCTGTTCATCGAAAACCGCTTCTTGCTCGACCCCCGGCAGCCCCAGGCCAACCCTGCCGTGGACTGGCCACGGTTCGGCATGGCGGCGTGGTCCCAGGTCGCCAAGCTGTTGCACATGCCTGGCCAATCTGCCGGTGGCAGCACCCTGGCAACACAACTTGAGAAGTACCGGCACTCGCCCGATGGCTTGACGGTGTCGGGCGGGGAAAAAATCCGTCAGATGATATCCGCCAGCGTGCGGGCTTATCAGGCCGGACCGGAAACCATGGCGGCCCGGCAAAACGTGGTTCGCGACTACCTCAACAGCGTGCCCCTGTCCGCCGTACCAGGCCACGGTGAAGTGCATGGCATGGCCGAAGGTTTACGCGTCTGGTATGGCGCCGACTTCAACCAGGCTAACGAATCGCTGGCCAGCACTGCGACGGATCCAAAAACCATGTCGGAAAAAGGTCTGGCCCTGCGTGAGATGTTGTCATTGATGATTGCCCAGCGCCGTCCTTCCCATTACCTGACCAAGGGTCGCGAAGAACTGACCGACCTCACCGACAGCCACATTCGCCTGCTTGCCCAGAACGGTGTGATCGATGAATCGCTGTCTGCGGCGGCCTTGGCCAGCAAGGTGACTTACCGAGACTGGCAGACTCAACCGACTATCCAGCCCATCGAAACCAACAAGGGCATCAGCGTGGCGCGCAGTCGTCTGGGAGGTTTGCTCAATCGTCCGCTGTATGACCTCGACCGCCTTGACCTCTCGGCCACCAGCACCCTGCAAGGTGTTCTGCAAACCAAGGCCACCGAATACCTCAAGCATCTGGCCGACCCTGCGTTTGCCGCGCAAATCGGTTTGATGGGCGAACACTTGCTCACCCCGACCAGCACGACCCAAGTGCGCTACAGCTTCACGCTGTTTGAACTGACACCGGACGGCTCGCGCGTGCGGGTGCAGACCGACAGCACCGACCAGCCGTTCGACATCAACGAAGGCAGCAAGCTGGAACTGGGCTCCACCGCGAAAATGCGCGTGCTCACCACTTACTTGCAGATCATCTCCGAGCTGCACGATAAATACGCCGGGATGACCGTCCCGGAACTGAAGAAAGTCAACGTCCCGGATCAGGACCATATTAGCCGCTGGGTCGTCGACTACCTGATCCAGAATAAGGATCGCAACCTGCCGGCCATGCTTAGCGCTGCGCTGGACCGCAAATACTCCGCCAGCCCCGGCGAAGCCTTTTTCACCGGTGGCGGATTGCACGTATTCCATAACTTTCGCAAGGAAGACAATGGCCGCATACCGACACTGCGCGATGCAATACGTGAGTCGATCAACCTGCCGTTCATTCGGCTGATGCGCGACCTGGTGCGTTACACCACCTACTCCGGCCCCAACAGCAGCGCCGAGTTGCTCTTGGACGACCGAGATCCGCGCCGTCAGGAATACCTGGCCTCGTTCGCCGACAGTGAAGGCACGTCTTTCCTGCTGAAGTTCTGGAAGAAGTACAAGAACAAGGACACCCCGGCGCGGCTCGAGACCTTCCTCGACAGCATGCACCCGACGCCGATTCGCATGGCCGCGGTACACCGGTATCTGTTGCCAGAGGCCAGTCAGGAAAGCTTCAACACCTTCGTGCGTTCGCACCTCAAAGGCGCCAAGCTCACCGAAAAACTCACTGACGAACGCCTCCAACGGCTCTACGAAAGTTACGGCCCTGGCACCTATGACCTGCCGGACCAGGGTTTCATCGCCAAGGTCCACCCGCTGGACCTGTGGCTGATGGGTTACCTGCTGAACAATCCGGATGCCAAGTGGAGCCAGATCGTCAAAGCCAGTCAGTTCGAACGCCAGGAAGTCTACAGCTGGTTGTTTAAAAGCCGTCACAAGGGCGCCCGCGACAGCCGCATCCGCACCATGCTGGAGATCCAAGCGTTCCTCGACATTCACCAGCGCTGGCAGAAAGTCGGCTACCCGTTCGATCACCTGGTGCCATCACTGGCCACCGCCATCGGCAGTTCCGGCGACCGCCCGGCGGCGCTGGCGGAGCTGATCGGGACCATCCTCAACGACGGTGTCCGCATGCCAACGTTGCGCATCGACACCCTGCACTTCGCTGCGAATACACCGTATGAAACCAAATTGATCAATGACCCGGATGTCGGCAAACGGGTGATGCCTTCCGAGGTTGCCACCGCCATGCGCGAAGCCTTGTCGCAAGTGGTAGACGCCGGTACCGCCAAACGGGTTTCCGGCAGCTTCACCACACCCGATGGCAAACCATTGGCCATGGGTGGCAAGACCGGGACAGGCGATAACCGCATTGAAGCCTTCGGTTCGGGCGGACGGGTCCTCAGCTCTAAATCCATCAACCGCACGGCGACCTTTGTGTTCTACATCGGCGATAATCACTTCGGGACGTTGACCGCGTTCGTTCCCGGCCAATCTGCCGAAGCCTTCAAGTTCACCTCGGCGTTGCCGGTGCAAGTGCTCAAAGGCATGGCGCCGATTCTCACGCCGTATCTGCAACCGGGGAGTCATACGCAGTGCCTGCCTGTCGAAGTGGCACGGAGTGAATAAACGAAGGTGGTAATTAATTATTTTCGGCATTGATAATTCCGGTGCTTCGTACTGACGAACACCGGTTTAACCACAGATATTCAGACTTTTACTTTGGGCGATGGAAGATAGGCTGGTGACTTCCATCATCACTCAAGGCTTGTTACCACGATGTCTGATTTACAAGGACGTACACCCGACAACAAAGGCCGCCATTACGACTTCATCAACAGTCGTATCCCTCACCCATTCAAAAATGCCTCAGTGCAGAGAATCCAGGCGCTCAGTGCCGCTCGAAAAGGCCCCGCGCAATGGGTAATCACAGCCTCAAACTTCAATCACAACCTGTTACAAGACGCCAACCTGAAACTCTGGGCTGCACAAAATAAAGTTGATCAGATGCTTGATGAGTTACAGGATATTTATACATTCGCCGAACCGTTACTGAGCGCCGCACTGAAAGAACACTACGGCGTCGACGATGATGTTAGAACAACTTACTTGCGTCTTTACCTGCCCAAAGAACGCCCCTGGTATGCGATCAACCTCTCCCAGGGCGTGGTGACCCGTACGGTTTCACTGCTTGACGCTGCGCTGCATAACTTCGCCCGATCCGAAACTTGCGAAGCGGACTCCGACTTCATCAGTCAGCCCGATCAGCGAGGGCTGTTCGATATCAAGCCGATCAAACGCAAAATGTCCATCGCCCAGTTCCAGACCCTGTGTCGCGAACTGGACATCGGCGCGCGATACACCCAGTACCTCGAAAGCATCTTGCTGCCCAGCGATGCAGTCGCCAGAACGTCCTTGAGACACAAAGTCATCGAGAGCGAGAAAGCGGCATTCGTGGCCGCGGCCCACCAGGCCTTCATCACCAAAGACGTCGACCGCAACGCCCGTGACCTGGTACTGGCCATGCTCGACGGGCAGCACTACCTCACCCTCAAAGGCAAAGCGGTGCGGTTCGCCGAACTGTCCATCATGAACACCACCCTGACCGGAATAGTGCTGATTGCCCCGGACCTTGAGAAAAGCCATAAGGTCGAAGGCCTGATCGCTTACATCCCCGGTGACCCCGAGCATCCACTCAAAGAGTATGCCTCGGTGACCGACTTTCTGAATCAGTTGACCGGCCAGCTGCGGGACGACGCCTTTATCGAATCGGCCCGGATGACCTACCGCCAGTTTTTCAGCCGGTTCGTCGACCAGCAAGAGCGAGGACACTTTTTCGCCGGTCTCCAGCAACGCCTGTTCAGGGTTGAATGGCATAAGAAAGAAGCGCTGGACCAACGTCCGACGTGGCGAGAAGAACCGGTAACCAACCCCCATCTGCAATTCAACGTCACACCGATCACCGGTGCTTTGTGGACTCATCTCTATCAGCAAAAGCTCAACAAGATCCTCAATGACGCCAGACACGTCGCCGTCTCCACCGCCGATACCGATAGCAACGCACGCTGGGCCTGGTGGGATAACTTCAAGAAAATCGTGTCCGACATCTTCAATGTCGCGCTGATGGTGATCACGCCCTTCGTGCCGGGGCTGGGTGAATTGATGATGGCTTATACCGCCTATCAGATTGCCAACGACGTCATCGAATCCATCATCGACCTGGCCGAAGGCCTGTGGATCGAGGCCATCGAACATGTTGTGGCCGTCGTGAACGATGTCGTGCAACTGGCGGCTTTTGCGGCGGGCGTAAAGATTGGCAATATCGCTCGCCTCAAACTCTCGGGGCTGATCGAAGGCATGAAACCGGTGGAACTGCCCAACGGCCAGCGCCGCCTGTGGCACCCGGATCTCAAGCCCTACGAACAGCCGAACCTGAAGTTGCCGGCCGACTCCCGTCCCAATGAGCAGGGCCTGCACTCACACAAAGGCCAGGACATACTGCCTTTGGATAAAAAACATTATGCGGTGCAGCAAGATCCAAAAACGGGCAACTATCGCATCAAGCACCCACACCGCTCCGATGCCTATTTGCCCGAGCTGAAACACAACGGTCGCGGCGCCTGGACCCATGAAGCCGAAACCCCGCGAGCCTGGGAAAGCCCGACACTGATGCGCCGTCTCGGGCATAGCGTGGACAGCCTTAGCGATGCCGAGCTGGCGCGAATCCGCATCACCAGCGGTACCGAGGACAATGCGCTGCGCAAAATGTACGTCGACAACACTACGCCGCCACCGCTGCTGGCCGACAGCCTGAACCGCTTCAAACTCTTCAAAGACGCCGCGCAGGCGAGCGAACGGATCCGTGCCGGCCAGCCACTGGCGCCGTCCTCCTATTGGTTCGAACCGCTCCCCACCTACTTGGAAGGATGGCCCGCCGATAAGGCCCTGAAAGTGTACAAAGACGCCGGCCGGACAGGACACTTTCGCCAGTATGGAAATCCCGGGGCGAGCGCCGACCAGACACTCGTCACCCATCTCTCTGAGGTCATGAGCGGAGAATGGCCGCAGAGCATCATCGACTTCCTTGATGAAGAAGAACTCAAGACCCTGTTCGGTCGGCAGATGCCAAAAGACGAGCAAGTACAAACGCTGCGCAACAGGCTGGCTGACGAAGCAGACAAGCTCAAGACGGAGATCTTCGAGCAGCAATACCAGGCGGGCGAAACATCGAATAATCCACAGATTCGACTGTTTAAAAATACATTCCCGAAGCTGCCGACCAGGGCCGCGCAAACGCTATTGGGCAACGCCAGTGCCGCCGAGCTTGAGCGCATGACCGTCGAGCAACGGCTACCGTTACGCCTGAAAAACCAGGCCCGGGAATGGGCATTCGAGGCGCGAACCAGTCATGCTTACGAAGGGTTCTACAACGACGCACAGCTGACGGCGGATACCGAACGCCTGGCCCTGAATACGCTCAGGATCTACACCGACGCGTTCAATGATTGGCGTATAGAAGTCCGTGAGGGCACCACTGACGGCCCGCTGCGTTGCAGCGTGGGTGAAGGAGATGCGGCGACCGTGCGGATTCTGGTCAGGGATGAATTCGCACAGTACGAGGTTCATGGCGACCGCAGGCCCCGTGAAGCAGAGGATTTTTTTCAGGCGATTTTGCAGGCACTGCCCGCAGACAAACGCCAGGCACTGGGTTACCGCACGGGCGAAGGGCAGAAGCTCAAGCAATGGATCATGGAAAAAACCGCCGCCCCCGCCGAGCGTCGAACCGTCCTCGCAACGCCGCCCATCCGACCCGTCGCCGACCCCGACAACGCTCTACTGTTGCGCGGCCCCGGTCTTTCAAAATCGGGACAAACACTGGAAGAAAGGACGAGTGACCTGTACCCCCACTTGAACGAACGAGAGGTCAGCACCTTCGTTCAATCATTGGGTGCAGAAGACGACGCGCTTCAAACGCTCAGGCGACTCGACCGTGAACTGGCCACTCTTCAGGAAACCCTCAACAAATGGCGGTATCAGCAACCTGAATACTGGGGCCCGGATCCGCAAGGCTTTGCAAGGGGCGGCGGCCAACACATTGCCGAACGGCTGGTGGAATGTTTCCAAAGAAAGCCCAAGGTTTTCGGCGAACGCAGTACCACCGTCGACGGGGGGTATGCACTGGATCTGTCGTCGGAGTTAAGCCGTCCTGATCTCGAACTCTGGTGGAAACAACTGCCTGACCTCAAGCCCTACCTCGATCAGATCAGCACTCTGAATCTGGATCGCACGACCTTTTCCGCATCTTCCACCGGCCTGCTGAAAGACTTCCCTCACCTGCGGCAACTGAGCGCCAGGAGTTGCCGATTGACGCAACTGCCCGAAAGCGTTGGCAAGATGCATTACCTGCGTACCTTGCGGCTGATGAGCAACGAGATCACGTTGACACCGTCGGCGGTCGAACAACTGCGAAATCTGACCCATATGGAAACCCTCAGGCTCGATGACAACCCGCGGCTGGGGAATCTGCCGAACGTCGAACGCATGCCCAAGCTGAGAATCCTGAGCTTGAGCAACACGGGCGCCACCACGTGGCCCGATGGCGTCTTCGCGCCGGGCAAGCGACGACCTCGCGGCTTCTTTCTGGACTTGCAGGAGAACCCCATCGGCAACATTCCGACCGTCGTGCCCGGCTCGGCAGATGCCTTCATCGTGGCGCGCACCCGCTTGTTCGAAGCAGATCTCTCGGAGGTCAATCTGGTCATTTTTGAAGCGTATCGACGCTCGGTCGGCATATCCCCCAAGCAGGTCTACACCGAGGCCGCCATGGACGCGATCGACCAATGGCCGATGAAGGATGACTCCGCCTGGTGGAGCGCCGAGGTCCCCGGGCTGGGTACCTTCCGCGAGGAAGCCTGGCACGACTTGATGACCGAACCCGGCTCTCAGGGGTTCTTCTCGTTGATCCAGAAGCAGACACTCTCGGCCGACTACCAGGCCGGCGGCCTATTGCGCGAACAACTCAGCAGCCGGGTATGGCGCATGGTCGAAGCCATCGACCTGGACAGCAAATTGCGCAAGGAGCTGTTCGAAATGGCGGCGGCGCCCACCACGTGCGCCGATGCGGGGGCCCAGGTGTTCAACCACATGGGCATCAAAGTGCTCGCCTCCGAAGCCTATGCCTTGTCGACTTCGAATGCGATCCTTCAAAGCAGGTTGGTGACCCTGGCGAAAGGTGCCGCTCGTCTTGCGCGAGTGGATGACATTGCACGTGCCGATTACGCCGGCCGTTCGGACGCCGATGAGGTTGAACTGTATCTCGCTTATGAAACCGGCCTCGCTCAACGCCTCGGTTTACCGTGGCAATCGGAGTCGATGCTGTATCGCCCCAGGGCAGGAGTGAGCGCCAGTATGCTCGACACGGCGTTCGATACGGTGATGTCCATGGAAGCAGGCGACGGCTTGGTCAATGACATGCTCGAACAACTTTTCTGGGACAAATACTTGGGTGACACTTACCCGAGTGGGTTAGCGCGCAATACCCGACTATACAAGCGCAAGGCCAAACTGCTCGATGAGTTACGGGACGTTCAACGCACCTGGGCAGGTTCCAAAGGGATGCTGATCGCGCAAAGACGAGCGCTCAAACAGCGACTGCAAGCCCTCGCCCGACAACTCAACGTCCGAGAAAGCCTGGTGGTCACGGATGAAGAAATGAGCGATGCAGTCTATGGCGATTTGCTTAACGATATCGCTTACGAAAGAAAGGAATTGAGCAGGCAGCTGACCCGTGCGGCTCTGCAAAGAGCCGGACAATAGATCAACCGCTCGCAAGCCCCTGAAGGTGTACCAGGCAACTTCAGGGGCGCCCCCTCAACCCACTTCCGAGTCCCAGATGACGGTTACGTTGCCTGAATAGCTTCTGGCTCTACCGGGGTGAAGCATTTCTGCCACTTCGTCTCGTGCAATCTCGAAATGCAGCGTTCCGGGTTTGCGATCGACATATAAGCCTGGCTGGAACAACTCGGTTCCAGTGCCATCACTCAGCAACGGCTGACGGCTGACTGGCTTTCCCGCCCCGTCGGTCAGGCCGTTGGGTAGCGTGACACTGACATTGAGCGGTACCGGGTGACCTGCTGTCGGCTCCCACAATGCGCAGGTATTACCGCTGTAGTACTGGCATTGCAGGTTCATTTTGAAACGACCCGACGCCGAAATATTGAAGGTCTGATCCCGGAACAGACGCGTCGGTTTCCGCCCCTGAGTCAGCCAAGCCTGCCAGCCCCCCTGGGGAACCAGTTCAACGCGATTGCCTCCGGGGGGGATATCGACTTTCAGGGTATGCCTGACCTCAAGCAGAAAATTAAGCGTTAACTGGCTGTCGCCGTTGCTCGGGATCATGACATCGCCCATGTCGAAATCCATGCCCGGACCAACGGTGTATGAAATAGTCCCCGTGTATTCACCCGACTGCATGTTCAGGGGGTCGGGTGTACGCATTTCATAACCAAAAACGATGTACTGATAGGAAAAAAACGGAATATCAAACAACGCTTTCTTGCTGCATACACCCGCTCCCACGGGCACTTTCCAGAAACTGTTGTAGCCATGGTGACCAGCAGTCGCCACGCCAACACCTTCGCAAGGAGAAGGTGCGTATACCCAACTGCCACCCGCCCATAGTTGATCCCACCAGCCACCACCGGTCAGCTCACCGATCGATACGGGAATGGAGGCTTCGTGACCAATACCCGCGATCCTCACTTGAACCACTTTTGTCTCAACCACTGTTGAATCACCCGATGCAAGGGTAACAGTCACATCTCGCCACTCGGAAGGCACTTGGGCCATACCGCCCTTGCGCGGGTCAGCATGATTGGCCAGGATCGGTGCATTAGCCGTGAATGGAATGCGAGCGAGAAGGCTGAACAGACCCGCAGGTTTACAGATACCCGGCACCTGGCTACAGAAGCCCTCGGAAGGGGTTTGATTGACGAATTCATTTTTTTGCGGCTTCGACGCATCGGGTTCGAACAAGGCCCTGATGTCACGCACGTCCGCCAGCGCCGGCCCTGTCATCAGGGCAAACAGCAACCCGAGCCCACCGCCTGATCGTCCCTTTATAAATCGCATAGTTCTTCCTCTAAAAAAAGCCCACATCAAGGTTCAAATCACCTGGCCTGCGCTGTTCCAGAACCCACTAAACCTCCGAATCCCAAATGACCGTGACGTTGCCAGAGTAATGTCGTGTTTGCCCCGGCTGAACCATGTCGTCCACGACGTTCGGCGTTATTTCAAAGTGCAGCGTTCCCGGTTTGCGGTCCACATAGAAACCCGGCTGAAAAACCTGATCCTCAATCCGACTTAATGGCAGACGGTTGACGGCTTGCCCGCCAGCGTCGGTCAAGCCATGAGGCAGGCTGACACTGATGTTCAGAGGTACGGCGTGACCGGACACGGGTTCATACAGCGAACAGGTATTGCCGTCCTGACTGTATTGGCACTCCATCTGCATTTTGAAACGCGAACTGGTGGAGATATTAAAGGTCTGGTCGCGGAACAGCCGCGTCGGTTTGCGCCCGTTTTGCAGCCAACTCTGCCAACCGCCTTGGGGCACCAGTTCGACTGTATTGCCGCCTGGGGGAATATCAATTTTCAGGGTGTGCTCGACGGTCAGCGTGAAGTCGAGCTGGAGGATGTTGTCATCGGGCAGCAGGATGTCGCCGAAATCCAGGTCACTGGAGGGCCCTACCGTGTAGACGGTCGATCCGACATAGGCTCCCGTCGACATCCCCAGCGGATTGGGCGTACGCAGTTCATAGCTGATATCAACATACCGGTACCCCAATCCAGGAATCAGGTATTTCGCCTTCTTGGCACAGATCGTCGGTGTAGGCATCAACCAAAAGAACTGGAAACCCATGCTTCCGTAATAGCTCAAGGGGCCAATAGCTCGACAGGGGCTTTGGGCAGATGACCAGTCGCTTCCCTCCCACAGCGCTCTGTGCCCCTCCATTAAATTGGGCTCACCCGTCAAGTCCATCACTGAGTCACTGAGATCATAAACACCGCCGACACCCGCAATGCGTACCTCTAGCGTTTCAACTTCGTTGGTCACGGCATTTCTGACCGTCAATTCACGCCAGTCGGCGGGCGCCTTGATCATTGCACCGGCTCGCGGGTCCGTATGGTCAGGCTGTATAGGGCCATGTTTGGTTTTAAATATATTGGGTATTCGCACGCTAAACATGTTATTGGCCGTGCAAATATCTGGATAAGATAAACAAAAACCCTGATTGGGCGTGGTGTTCGTGAAAGTGTTCTGCTGAGGATGATTTGGGTCCGGCCTGAAGACAGCCGTCAGCGCCCTGACCTCTGCGATGGCGACCATCGAAAGACTTGATAAACAGCCAATCCAGACCATGTGCAGCAAGGGTCGCCGAAAACGTTTGAATATTTTCATCATCACACTTTCCCGAGTGTTAAATAAGGAGCACTGATCAACCCGCCACACCGGACTGGTAAGTCGTGTCCGCCAATCCCAAGCCTCTTGAAGTCAGTCATGAAGTGCCCCTCCTTGGGCAAAACCACTAAACCTCCGAATCCCAAATAACCGTCACGTTGCCCGAGTACTGCCGTCGTGACCCCGGCTTGATCATCTCGGCCACTTCATCCGCGGGAACTTCGAAGTGCAGCGTTCCCGGTTTTCGATCCACGTACACACTCGGCTGGAACAATTCGGTACCACTGCCATCACGCAGTAGCTGACGGCGGTTGACGGCTTGCCCGCCCACGTCGGTCAAGCCATGGGGAAGACTGACGCTGATATTCAGCGGTACCACATGGCCGGAAACAGGCTCGCGCAAGGAACAGGTTCTGCCATCCTGGGTGTATTGGCATTCCAGGTTCATCTTGAAACGCGAACTCGCGGAGATATTGAACGTTTGATCCCTGAACAACCGCGTCGGCTTTCGCCCCTGTTGCAGCCAGGATTGCCAGCCGCCTTGCGGAACCAGTTCAACGCGATTACCACCCGGTGGTACATCGACTTTGAGGGTGTGCTGAACGTCCAGAGTGAAGTTTAATTTCAGGGTTGAACTGCTGGGCTGCATGATATCGCCCATGTCGAAGTCCATCCCGGGACCTACGGTATAGGTCCAGTCTCCGACATACAGACCGGAAGACATTTGCAACGGATTAGGAGTACGCAGCTCATAGCCAATCTGCATCCTGTCGTAGGACAGATTCGAAATACGGTAATTGGCGGTTGCCGCACATTCACTCGCAGTCGGAGTCAACCAGAAAAAGGTGCGAGTGGCAGGCGCGGTATACATACCTCCCGTGGCCTGGCAGGGAGCTGGCGGATTCCATGTCCAGTCGCCCCATAAACGTGTGTGCCACCCCTGAACGGTGGTGGGCTCTCCTTCACCCACAAGGTTTTCAGCGGTATCCGGAAGGACATAACGGCCGCCAATCGAGGCTATGCGTACTTCCAGTTCCGAATACTCCTGAGTCGTGGTATTCCTGACACGAAGCACTTGCCACTGACCTGGTACTCGAAACATCGCGCCTTTGCGTGAACTTGAGTGCCGAGCTTCAATGGGGGCCACGGACACGAAATCAATCGGCATCAGCAGAGAAAACAGACCTCTATCTTTGCAGAATTCAGATTGTAATTGGCAGTGCCCGGTAACAGGCGTTTCATTGATGAACTTGTTTTCCATGGGTCTGGATGGATCCGGCCGAAACACCGCCTTGATATCCATGGACGCACTCATTGCTGGTTCAACCCCCCATCCGAACACCAGAATGACCCAAACAGAAAGACTCGTAACGCCTTCCATTTTTTTAAGTTTCATCACTCAAGCCCCTGGCAACACTGCATTGAAGACTCTATTGACGCTGCCAAAGTAACTGCCAGGCTTGTAAACCCCATCAGCCGGTGGCGTCGGCAAGATTTCCAGCAATACACGTTTGCCCGGCGCGGCATCGGTCAACGACACCACTTCAGTACTTTCCCGTTCGTTCAACAGCAGGCCGTTGAACAGCACCCGCAAACTGAACACCCTGTTTGCCAGGCATTCATCGGGATAGCTCTCGCAATAACCACTTGGAGGCGTGTCGTTCTTGAATTGATTACGTTGCGGGTTGCCAGAGTCTGGTTTGAACGAGGCCTGAATCGACACCTCCTCAGCCCAAGCCGTTGGCAACCACATCGAGAACAAAAGACCCGCACCTGCACTGCGCAATACACATCGTTGAAAGGCGTCTAAACGCTTCATCCTTTAAGCCTCATAGTGTCAGTAATACTTGGCCCAATGGCCTCACATCATGGCGCGCCCCTCCTTGGGCAAAATGATTAAACTTGCGAATCCCAGATCACTGTCACGCTTCCCGAGTACTGCGTTGCTTGTCCCGGGCGAATCATTTCATCGACTTCAGTGGGGGGAATTTCGAAGTGCAACGTTCCAGGTTTGCGGTCCACATATAACGCTGGCTGGAACAACTCCGTACCACTCCCGTCACGCCGAAGCGGCCGACGCGTCACCGGTTGCCCGCCCGCATCCGTCAAGCCATGGGGCAGGCTGACGCTGAGGTTCAACGGAACAGTGTGACGGGACATGGGTTCATACAATGAGCAGTTATTACCGTCCTGACTGTATTGGCACTCCAGCAGCATTTTGAAGCGCGAACTGGCGGAAATGTTGAAGGTCTGATCGCGGAACAACCGAGTGGGCTTGCGCCCATGGGTCAGCCAGGCTTGCCAGCCGCCCTGGGGCTCAAGCTCGATGCGATTGCCTCCCGGGGGAACATCGACCTTGAGTGTGTGCTGAACATCGAGCGTGAAATTGAACACAAGCTCGCTCTGAGAGGGAATCATGACGTCACCAAAATCGAAATCCAGTTCTGGGCCAACCGAGTAAAGAGTCGATCCTGTGTACTGCCCCGCCGACATGCCTAACGGGTTTGGCGTCCGGAGTTCGTATGAGTATTCAAGATATACATGCGCTGTCTGAGGAATATCTTTTACAGCTTGCATCGCACAAGCGCCCGCCCCTTCTGGCACGATCCAGTGCCAAAGTAAGGAACGCGTATTACCCGTCGCATAACCTGTGGTTTGACAGGGTGCTGGTGCATATAGCCAACCGGCCGAGCCCCGAACCCATGCTTCACCAAAGCTCACGCCAGCAATATCTGTCCGACTACCGACGCCGGCTATCCGTACTTCAACCGTTTCAACTTCCCTCGTAGTGTTGTTTATAACGTCAACCTGACGCCAATATGAAGGCACCTTGAACATTGCACCCTCACGGATACTTTCATGATTGGCCAGGATAGGACGGTTGGACCTGAAAACAATATCCGAATTGCGGATGCTGAAAATATTCATATCCTTGCATCGCTGCGGAATATGCCCAGGGCAGAATCCACTTTGCGGCGTTGTATTTTCGAATTTATTGTTCTGTGGATTCGCAGAGTCGGGTCTGAACACAGCGGTAATCTCCTGCACCGCCGCGTTCGCCACTTGTGCAACAGAGTTACTCAACAACCCAATGACCAACATCCACTTGGCGCCAGTTTTAGCGCAATTGATCCAGCTCATGTACTTAATCCAGATTCACTCACAAACAAGACATCCCTACCCTCCGCGTTTAACCATTAACAGTCGGCGCAATCCAACATCCTTGTTGAACTCAATACTTGTTGCTTGACTCACGTCTACGGCATGACAGCGTTGAAGATCATGTTGACGCTGCCAAAATAATTGCCGGGTTTGTAAACACCATCGGCAGGCGGCTGCGGCAAGATTTCCAGCAACACGCGCTTGCCCGGCGCGGCATCGGTCAACGACACCACTTCAATACTTTCCCGTTCGTTCAACAGCAGGCCGTTGAACAGCACCCGCAAGTCAATGTCATGGGCGTCGGTGCCGTTGGACAGATAGGGCCGGCCTTCAAGCCGGGCTTCGATCGAACCGGCTTCATTCTTGACATCGAAATATTTGCGCAAGCCCCCCAGCGTCGACGAGGTCAGGTTCCAGGGCAGTTGCTGCTCACGATGAATCCAGCCAGGGTCTGACGGAATGACATAAAACGCCTGGGTCGGAATCGTCACGAACACCTCGAATCGATGTTCTTCGCGGGCGGCGAAAACCGAAGAACTTGCCAGCGGGACAACAGCCGACAACAGCACGACAGTCAGTTTCTTGAACATGCTCATCACCCGGTCTTATCCCTTCACGTCGAGTTTTTTGCTGCGTTCGCCTTCAACCAACGTGAAGTTGTATTGGCGACCGGCCTGCTTTTCGAACTGGAACGTGCGGCCCGCGAGAATGTGATGCTTGGTGGTCGGCTGGCAGTCCTGCTCGTTTTTGATCGAGCAATCCTTGAACTCATCGATCACCACCACGGTGTTGCCGTTGTTGCGAATCCGATAATTGCCGGCGCCGTTTTCGATCGCACTGTCGAAGCGGGTGTCCTTGGGCCGAACGAAAAACACCGCGCCGTAACCGGCCAACACGGTCACCCCGGCGGACAACTCTTTTTTGTACTCTTCGCGTTCCTCGCTGGAGACGGCGAATTCATCTTCCTTCTCCGGCACCACCGGCACGAAACGCACGCGGAAGTAACGCTCCCGGTCACGTTCGCCCATGTACAGCAGGCGCGTGCCCTGCATGCCATTGGCCGGCACGATCAGCCGGGCCGGGCTGGCCATCAAACCATCGCGGGCACTGCCGTCGGCCTGGGACTGGATCGGAACCTCTCGCGAAGTACCGTCCGCCTCATAGAGAATCTCGAGGATGTTGACCTTGACGAACGCAGTGCTGTCGCCTCCGTTGAAGACCCGTTTCAAGTAGGTACTTTTGTCACCGTCCATGTAGTCATACACAGTGCCGATGTTGATGCTCGGGCCAGCGTGTGCGCTCTGGGTGAACAAACAGAAACCAAATACTGCCAACAGACGTTTCATCGTCTTGAACCTCGTCGATTAATTACGTTTGACCGAGCCATCAACCCGCGGTCGGTGCCTTGAAAGTCGCATCCGCCAAGGTGTCCGGCGTGCAGCGCAGATCCCCGATCATCAACACGTTGTTCTCGGTGCGACCACGGCTCGGGTCCAGCCGGAACTGACACAGCAACTGATTGCCGCGACGCACTTCCAGGGTCGGCGAGCCGGCGTTCATTTCCATGGAGAAGAAGCCGTCCACCTCACTCACACCGCGACTGGCGTGATTGATGATGTGGTGGCCCTTGAGTGGATTGCCTTGGGGGTCGACCAAGCGGCCGAGCACGGTGAGGGTTCTCATCACTTTCACCTGGCGATACTCCACGCCGCCCTTGTTCAGGTGATAGCTGGAGCGCGCCGGCTGGATCGTCGCGGCGGGAACGTGATTGCCCTCGAAATCGAAACTGACGGAGCTGCTTTTGTAGGCCGTGATCGGCACGAAGTTGCGCCCGGGCTTGAGGACCGCGCTGCCACCACTCAAGTCGTCGGCACGCAGGGCGATGTCGTCGATGTCCGATTCCACATCGATGATCATCCCGGCCCCATTGCGGTGATATTGGCTGGTCATGACCATTTTCTGCCCGCCCACCGCGACGGTGCTGTCCAGGTTCAGGCCGCCGGTAAGGTCGTTGTTAAAGGATGAACGCTGGATAAAACCGTCGCCGTTGACCAGGTCGGAACTCATGGTCGCCATCGCATTGAGCCCGACGCCGTAGGTGTCGGTGATTGCCGTGGCCGAGACGCTTTGCAATAGGTGATCCTGAAGGTCTTTGCGGTAGGTGACCGAAGCGTTGTTATCGCGCCCGCCATCACGCGCGGTGCGCGTTCCAATGCTGCCGGAGATCTGTTCACCCGGGCCGCCCAACGCGATGTTGACGCTCAAGTCGATGCCACGATTGCGATCATCGCCGGAACTGATACTGCCCGGCCTGTCGAACAGTGACAGACGCCAGTTGGCGTCGCTGCCGAACAGTTGGGTACGCTGGGTCCAGCCCAGATCTACTCCCGTGCCATTGGTATTGCCCTCACTGTGGGACACCCGGGCATTGACCGAACTTTTGCTGGTGAGTCGTTGATTCACCGACAACGACGAGTTGCTGGTCTGGCCGACAAACACGTTGCGCTGCCGCACCCGCGTGCCATCGGGCAAGGTGTCGTAGAGCCGGGTCGTGTCGAGCCAGCTGCGATTGTGGCTGGCGACGATGCTGCCACTGCCATAGGAATAAAGGCCCTGCACATCCAGGCCGGTGCCGTAGTCCTCAGTCTGGTAGACGTTGGCATAGAGGCTGGCATTGTTGACGATGGCCCAGTCGACCGAAGTGCCGTATTGCAGGGAATCGCGAACCTGTCGCCCCGTCAGGCCAAGGATCACTCGCGGGTGCAGGAGGAAGTTGAACGCGGCGCCGGCAGTCATGTCGCCATCGGCCTGATTATCCCAGTTACTCCACAGTTTGGACTCACGACCGGCGAACAGGTTGTAGCGCCAGCGTTCGTCGTGGTTGCGCCAGTTGTTCGGTTTGTAGACCAGCTCCTGAGTGCTGGAAGTAATCTGACCGTCTTCGATCAGGCGCACTTCCACTTCATAGATACCGCCCGGCAACGGACGCGTATCAAGGGTCTGCAGCCCCGCGGGGACGGCCTGGGTGTTGATCATCAAGCCGTCGCGGTAAATTTCCACCGAACCCTGGCGATTGGCCGTGACGTAGATCGGATAGACCGCCGGTTTCGGATTATTGATGGCCAGGCTGTCGGAGCTGCCGTACATCACACCCACCGCGGTGTCGGGGCTTGCACCAAAGGTGCGCGGTTGCCGGGTCAGTCCTTCCGACGACGGTGTGAAATAGCCCAGGCGCAGAAAATTGCCTTCCAGTTCGCGTTGGGTATAAAGCTCGTTGACGGCGTGATAGAGCTTGTCATCCATGCCGCCGAGTCGGGACAGCTGCAGGTTGACCGCTTGGGTCCAGTTGCCCAGGCTGCTGCTGGCCTCCAGGCCATAACGCCCGCCGAGGTCCTGGTCCTGGCCGCCGTTGAGGTTCAGTTGATTGCGCACGATCAACCCGGTGCTGCCACCTTCGGGCAGGTTGTAATAGCGCTGTACCTGATCGTCGCGTTCGGCGTTTTCAGTGAGGATCGACACCAGCGAGTTTTCGAGGCTGTAATGCACGGCCAGCAGTTGCTCCGGGCATTTGGCCTGGCAGCTGCCGAGCGCCACACCTTGCTTGAGATAATTCGACCAGGTATCGCGCTCGCTGGGTTTGATCTGGCTGTCGCTGACATCGGTGAAGTCAACGAGGGTGATGCGATCGTCACGCGTTAAAACGACCATCGCCTCACCGAGAAACTGTTGGTCAAGTTCCACGCGCACCGCCAGCGGCACATCAAAGAAGTGCTCTTCGAACTCGCTCGGCAAACCCTTGGCCTGGGCTAACAGACCTCGAGGTGTATTACCGTTTTCCATAGGCGCGGCCAGGGCGGTTGCACAGAAAAAAAGGGCAAGCGCCGTCGCGATGGGAGTCATCGGGAACATGAACGAAATACTCTGAAGAGGAATGCGTTGAAACCCGATCGACAGACAGAGGTTGTCCGCCGACCGGTAATCGTTATCAGATAAGGGCTAGCCTTAGTTCATAACTGTATTACGGGGTGACGCGAGGGATGGCGTCGAAGATCACCACCGGCGTAGCGGTGTAAAGGCCATTCTGGCCATCAGCCGGTTTGGCCGCAGCAATCACCAGATCGGCCTGCATGCCACCGTTGGACTCGGTGTCGCCGACCACTTCCTGCGAAACGCCGGACAGGGTTGTGCCATTGAAGGTGTACGTCAATGCGATGGTGTTGGAACCGTTGGACAAAGGTTGCGGCCCGCCCTCGACGTAGGCACCGACCGAACCGTTGGTGTGCTGTACATCATAGGTGGCACGCAACGGCGTCAATGTGCCCGCACCCAGCTCATAGGTCATTTTTTCATCTTTACCGAAGTCCGGATTGCGCGGCTGAGCGTGGAAGACCTTGCTTGGAATGGTAGCGCTGATGTTGATCGAGGAGCGCGCTTCTTCCGCAGCGAACGCCACCGAAGAGCTCAGTGCCAGGAGGGTCATCGGAACAGCGATTGCAAACTTCTTGAACATTGTTGAGTACCTGTCTTTTACGATGGATTGGTTCGTAGAAAGTCTTGTAGACCGCGACAACCACCAGAGTGATAGCGTTTTGGCTCAACTTTCGACGCCGGGGCATAATCGACCAATTCTTTAAGAAAGTAAGTACGAAGATTCCGAAGAGCATGTAGCTAAAACAGCCCACGAGCGTTAAGAAAAAAACCAATAAAATATCAAGTTTATAGTTTAGCTGTCAGAGAAGTACTACATACAGTATTAGTAAAAAAACCACACAGATAGATACAACTATATCTTCTGTAAGATTGATACTACTTATATCTAGATAATGATTACAACTAACATTAGATGGATATTAGTCCAATTACTCTAAACAATAGACTCAGCGTCCTTTCCGCCCTGCCCCATCGGGGGGTGACGCTTGGCTGACCATTGGTCAAAGAAATTTGCGCTCCACATAAGATATATCTTAAGTTGTATCTAAACACGACGGAGAGAAGGAAAAATGAGAGACCATCATTCCCCCCACCGCGAGCACGGCGATGGCCGTGACGGCTTCGAAAAGCGCCCTGGCCGCGAACGCGGAGGTCGCGGGCCAAGGGTATTTGCCCCCGGCGACCTGAAATTGCTACTGCTGGCACTGATCGCCGAGCAGCCCTGCCACGGCTACGACTTGATCCGCCAGATTGAAGGCATGTTCGACGGCGCTTACAGTCCAAGCCCCGGTGTGATCTATCCGACCCTGACCTTTCTGGAAGAAAGCGAAATGATCCAGGGCGACGCCGAAGGTGGAAAAAAGCGCTACAGCGTGACCGACGCCGGACGTCTGTCCTTGAGCGAGCAAGCGATTGCCCTCGACGGCGTGCGGATGCGCATCGATGTCAGCAAGCGTTCGTTGCGTGGTCATGATCGCCCGGCTGAAATCCATGAGGCTGTGCATAACTTGCGTCATGCACTGCAACTGCATCACGGTCGCTGGAGCGTTGAAGAAATCCAGCGTGTCTCCACCCTGCTCAACGACACCGCCAAAGCCATCGTTGATGGCCCTGCCGTTCCAACCGCATCGGAGACAGCCGAATGACTGAAGTGATCCAAACCATTCACCGTGTGATGCACGAGATCAAACGCCGTCGGCTGCAAGTTTTGCGCGTGGTTGACCTGACCCCGCGCATGCGCCGGATTACCTTGGGTGGGCCAGATCTGGCTGGCTTTGTCAGCCTCGGCTCCGACGACCACGTCAAACTGTTGTTCCCGCAGAACGCGGCGGAACAAGCCGCGCTGGAAACCCTGGTACTTGGCTCCGGGAAGGACAACGGCCCGATGCCGGCGATGCGCGATTACACCCCGCGTCGCTACGACCTGGACATGCTGGAGCTGGACATCGACTTCGTGCTGCACGGCGACGGCCCTGCCGCGACGTGGGCCGAACAGGCCAAACCAGGCCAGTTCCTGCACATCGCTGGGCCACGCGGTTCGATGATCGTGCCGGACATATTCGACAGCTACTTGCTGATCGGCGATGAAACCGCCCTGCCCGCCATCGCCCGACGCCTGGAAGGCCTGGGGGCCGACCGGCGTGCGCTGGTGATTGTGGAAGTGGAGAACGGCGCCGAGCAGCAGCGTCTGGAAAGCGCCGCGCAGATCAATGTGATTTGGGTACTGCGCGAAGGTGGCAAGAACAACCTGCTGACCACCGTCAAGCAACTGCAAGTGCCAAGCGGCAATCTGTATGCATGGGTGGCGACCGAAACCAAAGTGTCGCGTCAAATCCGTCGAGTGTTGCTCGATGAACACGGGCTGAACGAGCAGTTGGTCAAAACCGTTGGTTACTGGCGGCTGGATCAAAGCGACGAGGAATAATCACCGTCAAGCCCCCATCGCGAGCAGGCTCGCTCCCACAGGGGCTGGTGTATGACGATCCAATGTGGGAGCGAGCCTGCTCGCGATAGCGATGTCACAAACTCTACAAATCGATGCCTTTTCCACGATGCCCGAGCCACCGATCCAGTCCGATCACAATCAAAGCAATCAGAACAAATCCCGCCAACAGTCCCCCCGCATTCACAAACACCTGTGGATAACCCAGCTTCTCGACATCAATGAACGGGTAGGGATAAACCGCCAGTAGATGCCCACGCAGCAGCGAGTAAGCGAAGTACACAATCGGAAAAATCACCCACAGCATGATGAGTCGCAGGCGCAATGTGCCCTTCGGCACACACAACCACCAATAAGCCAGAAACAGCAGCGGCATGACGTCATGCATCAACTCATCGGCTATCCACTGCCAGCCCTCGGGATGCCAGAGATGGCGCAGCAACACGTTGTAAGCCAGGCCGACCACGGCGATGCTCACCGCAATTGCACTGCTCACCGACGGCAGTAAAAACCAGCGCCGCGCCGACGACTCCCGGGACGTCCACTCACAGGTCAATACGGTGGCCACGAGCGTGTTCGTCAGCACCGTGAAATAACTGAAAAAGCTCACCAGCCCACCCAGCAGACTGGCTTCAAGACTCCAGCGTGAATAGAAAATCAAGTACATCTGAATAGCCAACCCCGCCCAACCCAACACCGCGCCCATGACAGCAAAACGACGCCGCGTGGCAGACCGGGGTGCCGCTTGGGTGACCATGTTCAGAGCGGTCGCTTGGTGCGCATCAGCTTCACGTACAAGCGTTCGACCTTTTCCCGCGCCCATGGGGTTTTGCGCAGAAACGTCAGGCTCGACTTGATGCTCGGGTCACTCTTGAAGCAGCGGATATCAATGCGCTCGGCCAGCCCCGACCATTCATAGTGTTCAACCAGGGCGTTGAGGATTTGCTCCAGCGTCACACCGTGTAGCGGGTTGTTGTTCTGTTCGGTCATGCCGGGCCTTCGAGCGTTGAAAGGATGGGAAGGCGCGCACCTTAGCCGAGGGGGTGATCGGGTGGAAGGGCTCTGTGCGCTATCTCGTAAATGTAGGTGAATCCTAAAAACTGTAGGAGCGAGCTTGCTCGCGATGGTCGATAACGATAACGCTTATTTACTGGATAAACGTGGCGCTCTTCGGTTCATCGCGAGCAAGCTCGCTCCTACAGGGACTGTTACAAAATCCGAAACGAATCATGTCTGTAAAAGCGCTTTCTCTATTTGTAACAGAACATTATCCTTGCGTCCGCTCAAGCCGAAACGATTCTTCTATCTGCTTCACGCCTGCTGTATTCAGTTTATCCCCCAGAAAAAGACCCAGAATTTCCTCTCTATGCCTTACTTTCAATCTTCGCGAGACAGCGCTATCTGCACCCCGGTTGCCAGCCGAAAAGCCCTGAACCTGATCGGCGGATGGACCGCTTTGGGCCTCGCCACCTGCGTCCAGGCTGCCCCGGCTTTCGACAGTGAATCACCGTGGATGCTCGGTGACTGGAACGGTACTCGTACCGAACTTTCGGAAAAAGGCTACGACTTCAAAGTCGATTACACCGGTGAAATGGGCAGCAATCTGCACGGCGGTTACGACCATGACCGCACCGCGCGTTACAGCGATCAGTTCGGCCTCGGCACGCACCTGGACTTGCAGAAAATCCTCGGCTGGGACGACGCCGAATTTCAGCTGACCATCACCGAGCGCAACGGCAACAACATCAGCAACGACCGGATCAACGACCCGCGCGTTGGCGGTTTCACCTCGGCTCAGGAAGTCTGGGGCCGTGGCCAGACCTGGCGCCTGACGCAGATGTGGTATCAGCAAAAATTCATCGATCAGAAACTCGACATCAAAGTCGGCCGATTCGGCGAAGGCGAAGACTTCAACAGTTTCCCCTGCGACTTCCAGAACCTGGCGTTCTGCGGCTCTCAGGTCGGAAACTGGGTGGGGGGTATCTGGTACAACTGGCCGGTCAGCCAGTGGGCGATGCGGGTCAAATATCACCTGACACCGCAGCTGTATGCACAGGTCGGCGCCTATGAGCAAAACCCGTCCAACCTGGATCGCGGCAACGGCTTCAAGCTCAGCGGCAGCGGCACCCAGGGCACGATCCTGCCGGTAGAGCTGGTGTGGTCGCCCAAGCTCAATGGTCTACCGGGCGAATACCGCGCCGGTTATTACTACAGCAGCGCCAATGCCACTGATGTCTACAAAGACAGCAATGGCCAGCCCGCAGCGCTGACCGGCGAGGCTTACCGCAGCGCGTCGAGCAAGCACGGCATGTGGCTTGGTATTCAACAACAGATCACTAGCCGTTCCAGCGACAACGCTCGCGGCTTGAACGTGTTCGCCAACGGCACGATGCACGACAAGAAGACCAACGCCATCGACAACTATGTCCAGGCAGGCGTCGTCTACAAAGGCCTGTTCGATGCCCGCGCCAAAGACGACATCGGTTTTGCCCTCGCCCGCGTCCACGTCAACCCGGCCTACCGTAAAAATGCCGAGGCCACCAATCAGGCCCATGCCGTTTTCGACTACGACGACCCGTTGTTCCTGCCACCCCAGGACACCGAATACAGCGGCGAACTCTATTACGGCGTGCACGTCACGAACTGGCTGACCGTGCGCCCGAACCTGCAATACATCCGCCACCCCGGTGGCGTGAACGAGGTCGATGACGCACTGATTGGCGGGATCAAGATCCAGTCGTCCTTCTAACTAACGACACACCTCCCTTGTAGGAGCGAGCTTGCTCGCGAGAATCGTCAACGAAAACGCAGTAAGTCTGACACCCCAAGGCGTTCTCAGGTTTTTCGCGAGCGAGCTCGCTCCTACAGAGATTGCGGTGCCCACACCCATAGGTGAACGGGATTGCATCAACCGCTCATTTTTTAACCTGAACCCTACCTGCGCCGGATCGTCATCTACAGTGAACTTGCGCGGGACTACTTGAAACGTCACGGAGAACCACACTATGAGCACTGATGGTGCTTTGAGCCGAAGCCGTCTATTGCCGACCCTGCTCGGCATTCTGCTTCTGCTGATGGGCCTGGCCATGCTGGCCGGGGGGATCAAGCTGAGCATGCTTGGCGGCTCGCTGTATTACCTGCTGGCCGGTATCGGTCTGGCACTGACCGGCGTGCTGCTGATGGTCGCCCGTCGCGCCGCCCTGGGCCTCTACGCGCTAGTGCTGTTTGCCAGTACCGTGTGGGCCTTATGGGAAGTCGGCCTCGATTGGTGGCAACTGGTGCCGCGTCTGGCGCTGTTGTTTGCGCTGGGCATCGTCATGTTGCTGCCGTGGTTCCGCCGTCCGCTGCTGCGTGAAGGTGCTGCACCGATGGGCACCGGCGCATTGAGCGTCGCCGTGGTATTGGCGGGCGCTGCGGCACTCGCCAGCCAGTTCACCCACCCCGGTGAAATCAAAGGCCAACTGGACCGCGACAGCGTGCCGGGCATGACCAACACCGCACCGGCCATGCCCGACGGTGACTGGAACTCCTATGGCCGCAGTGCCCACGGCGATCGTTACTCGCCACTGGCGCAGATCACCCCGCAGAACGCGAACAAGCTCGTTCCGGCGTGGACTTATCGCACCGGCGACCTGCCCGGTCCGAACGACCCAGGCGAAACCACGGCCGAAAACACCCCGCTGAAAGTCAACGGCATGCTCTACGTGTGCACGCCGCACAGCCAGGTGATCGCACTGGACCCGGACACCGGCAAGGAACTCTGGCGTTTCGATCCGAAGCTCTCCACGCAAAACGCGGCGAACTTCAAGGGTTGGGCACACATGACCTGCCGCGGCGTGTCGTATCACGATGACGCTGCTTACGCGTCCGAGCAGAGCCCAACCGGCAGCGCCAGCGCTCCCGTCACCAGTGCCTGCCCGCGCCGGATCTTCCTGCCGACCGCCGACACCCGTCTGATTGCGCTGAACGCCGACACCGGCAAAATGTGCGAAGACTTTGGCAACAAAGGTCAGATCGACCTGAGCGCCAACATCGGCGGCTTCAATGCCGGCGGTTACTATTCCACTTCGCCACCGGCCGTGACTAAAGACCTGGTCGTGATTGGCGGCCACGTCACCGACAACGTCTCCACCGACGAGCCTAGCGGCGTTATCCGCGCGTTCGACGTGCACACCGGCAAACTGGTGTGGAACTGGGACAGCGGCAAACCGGACGATACGACGCCTATTGCCGAGGGCAAGGTCTACACCCGCAACTCGCCGAACATGTGGTCCATGTTCGCGGTCGACGAAAAACTCGGCATGCTCTACCTGCCGATGGGCAACCAGACCCCGGACCAGTTCGGTGGCGCGCGTACCCCTGAGTCGGAACGGTACTCCGCCGGCCTGACCGCGCTGGACATCGCCACCGGTAAAGTGCGCTGGTACTTCCAGTTCACCCACCATGACCTGTGGGACATGGACGTCGGCGGCCAGCCAACCCTGATGGACCTGAAAACGGCGGACGGAGTGAAACCGGCGGTATTGGCGTCCACCAAGCAGGGCAGCATTTACGTTCTGGACCGCAGCACCGGCAAGGCCATCGTGCCGATCAACGAAATACCGGTACCGCAAGGCGCTGTCGCCGGTGATCACACCTCGCCTACCCAGCCGAAATCCGACCTGAACCTGATGCCGCCGCCCCTGCAAGAGCGCGACATGTGGGGCGTGACCCCGTTCGACCAACTGATCTGCCGGATCGATTTCAAATCCTTGCGCTACGACGGCCCGTTCACGCCGCCGTCGCTGCAAGGTTCGATTGTTTATCCAGGCAACTTCGGGGTGTTTGACTGGGGTGGTATCTCGGTTGACCCGGTGCGTCAAATCGCTTTCATGAACCCGGACTACATGGCGTTCAAATCGAAACTGATCCCGGCCGCTGAAATCGCCGCCCAAGGCCCGCGCAAAAGCGAAACCGAAGGCGTGCAGCCCAATAAAGGCGCGCCGTACGGCGTGGTCCTCGAAGCACTGCTGTCGCCAATGGGCCTGCCATGTCAGGCGCCAGCATGGGGTTATGTGGCCGCGGTCGACCTGACCACCGCCAAAATCCTCTGGAAACACAAAAACGGCACTGTGCGCGACAGCTCGCCGGTTCCGATCCCGCTGAGCATGGGCGTGCCTAGCCTGGGCGGCACCTTCACCACCGCCGGTGGCGTGGGCTTCCTGAGCGGCACCCTTGACCAGTACCTGCGCGCCTATGACGTGAAAAACGGCAAGCAGTTGTGGGAAAGCCGCCTGCCAGCGGGCGCGCAAACCACGCCGATGACCTACACCGGCAAGGACGGCAAGCAATACGTGCTCGTCGTTGCCGGCGGTCACGGTTCGCTGGGCACCAAACAAGGTGACTATGTGATTGCGTACAAACTGTCGGAATAAGCGATAGTCGTCGTTAGACCAAAGGCGATCCTTGTGAGGGGGTCGCCTTTTTTATGGGTGCCTGGGCAGTACGCTTCCCACCGTGAAATGGCGCACATCTGCAAAAACCGGGGGCGTTTTCCCACAACGAAACCAGCGTTCAGCACCTTGCTCCAACGCCACAGCCGTCTAACATCAAGCAAATTGAAAATATGTCCACATCCCCCTCAAGTTGAAGGACTCGACAACCGACACAGTGCTAATAGGTCACTGTCTCCAAACAGCAGCATATCGGCCAAGGCACAGGCAAAATCCCCTGTGATTGAATGTCCCTTTGACTGCCAACACGGGATTGCCAATACTCATGGCAACTTGATGCTACCCGCACGGAACAAGGAATGACTCTTTGAAGCTGGAACTCAAGAACAGCTTGTCGGTGAAGTTGCTTCGGGTCGTGCTCCTGTCGGCATTGATCGTCGGCGTGGTATTGAGCTGCGCGCAGATTGTGTTCGATGCCTATAAAACACACCAGGCCGTAGCCAACGATGCTCAGCGCATCCTCGACATGTTCCGTGACCCGTCGACCCAGGCCGTGTACAGCCTGGACCGGGAGATGGGCATGCAGGTCATCGAAGGTCTGTTTCAGGACGATGCGGTGCGCCAGGCCTCCATCGGCCATCCCAACGAAGCCATGCTCGCGCAAAAGACTCGAGAGTTGCAGCATTCCCACAGTCGCTGGCTGACCGACCTGATCCTCGGCAAGGAACGCACCTTCACCACACAACTGGTGGGTCGCGGCCCTTACAGCGAGTATTACGGCGACCTGAGCATTACCCTCGACACCGCCACCTACGGCCAGAGTTTTATCGTCAGTTCGGTGATCATCTTCATTTCCGGCGTTTTGCGCGCACTGGCCATGGGCCTGGTGCTGTACCTGGTTTATCACTGGCTACTGACCAAACCGCTGTCGCGGATCATCGAACACCTGACCGAAATCAACCCGGACCGACCCAGCGAACATAAAATCCCGCAACTCAAAGGGCATGAGAAAAACGAGCTGGGGATCTGGATAAACACCGCCAACCAGTTGCTCGAGTCCATCGAGCGCAACACCCATTTACGCCATGAAGCGGAAAACAGCCTGTTGCGCATGGCCCAGTACGACTTCCTCACCGGCCTGCCGAACCGCCAGCAATTGCAGCAGCAGCTGGACAAGATCCTCGTCGACGCCGGCAAATTGCAGCGTCGGGTCGCGGTGCTGTGTGTCGGCCTCGATGACTTCAAGGGCATCAACGAACAGTTCAGCTACCAGACCGGCGACCAATTGTTGCTGGCCCTGGCCGATCGCTTGCGAGCCCACAGCGGTCGCCTTGGCGCCCTCGCTCGCCTCGGCGGCGACCAGTTCGCCCTGGTTCAGGCTGATATCGAACAACCCTACGAAGCGGCCGAGCTGGCCCAAAGCATCCTCGATGACCTGGAAGCGGCGTTTGTCCTCGGTCCTCAAAAGATTCGCCTGCGCGCCACCATCGGCATCACGCTGTTCCCCGAGGACGGTGACAGCACTGAAAAGCTGCTGCAAAAAGCCGAACAGACCATGACGCTGGCCAAGACGCGTTCGCGCAACCGATACCAGTTCTATATCGCCAGCGTCGACACAGAAATGCGCCGCCGTCGCGAGCTGGAAAAAGACCTGCGCGACGCCTTGGCCCGCGACCAGTTCTACCTCGTCTATCAACCGCAGATCAGCTATCGCGATCACCGCGTGGTGGGCGTCGAGGCGTTGATTCGCTGGCAACATCCCGAACACGGGCTGGTTCCGCCGGACCTGTTTATTCCCCTCGCCGAACAGAACGGCACCATCATCGCCATTGGTGAATGGGTGCTGGATCAGGCGTGCAAGCAATTGCGCGACTGGCATGACCAGGGTTTCGGCGACCTGCGCATGGCGGTGAACCTGTCCACGGTGCAACTGCACCACGCCGAACTGCCGCGAGTGGTCAATAACCTGCTGCAGATCTACCGCCTGCCACCGCGCAGTCTGGAACTGGAAGTGACCGAAACCGGCCTGATGGAAGACATCAGCACCGCCGCCCAGCACCTACTGAGCCTGCGTCGTTCCGGCGCGCTGATTGCCATTGACGACTTCGGCACCGGCTATTCGTCATTGAGCTATCTGAAAAGCCTGCCCCTGGACAAGATCAAGATCGACAAGAGCTTCGTTCAGGACCTGCTCGATGACGACGACGATGCGACCATCGTTCGAGCCATTATCCAGTTGGGCAAAAGCCTGGGCATGCAGGTAATTGCCGAAGGCGTGGAAACCGCCGAGCAAGAGGCCTACATCATCTCCGAAGGCTGTCACGAAGGTCAGGGCTATTTCTACAGCAAACCGCTGCCGGCACGGGAGCTGAGTGCCTACCTGAAACAGGCCCAGCGCAGTAACGCGGCTATTTTGTAAAGATCTCTGTAGGAGCGAGCTTGCTCGCGATGGATTTGAAGGCGGCGCATTTTTTCAGACAACACGCGTCATCGTTCACGTCCATCGCGAGCAAGCTCGCTCCTACAAAGTGAAACGAGGCTGCGATCTTTTAAGCTGAATAAGAAATATTTCCAGCTACAACTCTTTACACATAATGCGAAAGATTTGCATTATGTCGCAGTTTTGCGCGCGTGCAGCGCCATTCCACCCCTCTCGAAGCAGGATGTTCGCCATGATTCGTATGCCTCTGGCTACCGCCAGTCTGTTGGCCATCGCTATTTCCCTCGCCGGTTGTGGCGAAGGCAAAGACAAGGCCGCCGCTGCGCAAGCGCCTACACCAGCCGCCGCCACGACCGCTCCAGCCAAGGCTCCAGCCAAGGCTCCCGCCGCTGCCAGCAAAGTCGATGAAGCCGCCGCCAAAGCCGTTGTTGCGCATTACGCCGACATGGTCTTCGCCGTTTACAGTGATGCCGAATCCACCGCAAAAACCCTGCAAACTGCCGTCGACGCCTTCCTTGCCAAGCCGAACGCCGACACCCTGAAAGCCGCCAGGGCTGCCTGGGTTGCTGCTCGCGTTCCTTACCTGCAGAGCGAAGTGTTCCGCTTCGGCAACACCATCATCGATGACTGGGAAGGTCAGGTTAACTCCTGGCCCCTGGATGAAGGCCTGATCGACTATGTCGACAAATCCTACGAACATGCACTCGGTAACCCGGGCGCTACGGCCAACATCATCGCCAATACCGAAGTTCAGATCGGCGAAGACAAGGTCGATGTGAAAGACATCACCCCGGCAAAACTCGCCAGCCTGAACGAGCTGGGCGGTTCCGAAGCCAACGTCGCTACGGGCTACCACGCCATCGAATTCCTGCTCTGGGGCCAGGACCTGAACGGCACCGGCCCTGGCGCCGGTAACCGTCCGGCTTCCGACTACCTGGAAGGCGCCGGCGCTACTGGCGGTCACAACGATCGCCGCCGCGCTTACCTCAAGTCCGTGACCCAACTGCTGGTCAGCGACCTGGAAGAAATGGTCGGTAACTGGAAGCCGAACGTGGCCGACAACTACCGCGCCACGCTGGAAGCGGAACCGGCTGAAAGCGGCCTGCGCAAAATGTTGTTCGGCATGGGCAGTCTGTCCCTGGGCGAACTGGCAGGCGAGCGCATGAAGGTTTCCCTGGAAGCCAACTCCCCTGAAGACGAACAGGATTGCTTCAGCGACAACACCCACAACTCACACTTCTACGATGCCAAAGGCGTTCGTAACGTGTATTTGGGCGAATACACTCGCGTCGACGGCACCAAAATGACTGGCGCCAGCCTGTCGTCCCTGGTGGCCGCCGTTGATCCGGCTACCGACACCGCGCTGAAGGCTGATCTGGCCACTACCGAAGCCAAGATCCAGGTCATGGTTGATCACGCCAACAAGGGTGAGCACTACGACCAGCTGATTGCTGCCGGCAACACCGCTGGCAATCAGATCGTCCGCGACGCGATTGCTTCCCTGGTCAAGCAGACCGCTTCGATCGAAGCGGCCGCTGGCAAACTGGGCATCAGCGACCTGAACCCGGACAACGCTGATCACGAGTTTTGATCAACGCTGGCTGAATAGAGAGGCGACCTTCGGGTCGCCTTTTTCATGCCCACGAACACAGATCCCTTGTAGGAGCGAGCTTGCTCGCGAAGGTGTGTCAGCTACAACGATGTCGACTGGCACACCATCGCGAGCAAGCTCGCTCCTACAAAGGGATCGTGGTTTTGCCGTTAGTCCCCTGCCCCACATCAACCAAACGATAATTCCTCTTATTCAAACTCCCCTGCCCTGTTAGACTTTGCGCCCTTGTTTTGCTCGTCTTGCAGGATGTCTGATGCCCCCGCTGCTGCTTCGCTTGTCCGCACTGTTGCTGGCCCTGGGCCTGAGTGCCTGCGATGACGCCCCACGCTTTACCAAAGCCGAACCCGGTGAAGCCCGGTCCGGTGGCAGCGCCACCGTGCGCAAGACCGATCACAACTCATTTTCCCTGCCTTCCGCTAACCTGCCGCCGTCACGACGTGTGGACTTCAGCGTCGGCAACAGTTTCTTCCGCAGCCCTTGGGTGATCGCGCCGTCGACCACCACCGCCCGGGACGGCCTCGGCCCGTTGTTCAACACCAACGCCTGTCAGGGCTGCCACATCAAGGACGGCCGTGGCCATCCGCCAACGCCGAATTCGCCGAATGCCGTGTCCATGCTGGTGCGCCTGTCGATTCCCGACGCGCCGGCCTATGCCAAAGTGATCGAACAGCTCGGTGTCGTTCCGGAGCCGGTCTACGGCGGGCAATTCCAGGACATGGCCGTGCCTGGTGTCGTCCCGGAAGGCAAGGTGCGCGTCGATTACACGCCGGTTGCGGTGCATTTCAAGGACGGCACCGAAGTCGAGTTGCGCAAGCCGAGCCTGAACATCACCCAGCTCGGCTATGGCCCGATGCACCCCGACACCCGTTTCTCGGCCAGGGTTGCGCCGCCGATGATTGGCCTGGGCTTGCTCGAAGCGATTCCCGAGGAAGCGATCCTGGCCAATGCCGCCGCACAAGCCGCCGACAAACACGGCATCGCCGGACGCCCGAACCGGGTCTGGGATGACGCGCAGCAAAAAACCGTTCTCGGCCGTTTTGGCTGGAAAGCCGGGCAACCCAACCTCAATCAACAAAATGCGCATGCGTTTTCCGGCGACATGGGGCTCACGACCAGCCTGAAAACCGTGGATGACTGCACCGACGCGCAAACGGCCTGCAAACAGGCACCGAATGGCACCGGCCCCGATGGCAAGCCAGAAGTCAGCGACAACATCCTGCGTCTGGTGCTGTTTTACAGCCGTAACCTCGCCGTTCCCGCCCGTCGCCATGTCAGCGCGCCCGACGTGCTGGCCGGCAAAACGTTGTTTTTCCAGGCGGGTTGCCAGTCCTGTCACACCCCCAAATACACCACCGCCGCCAACGCCGCCGAACCTGAACTGGCCAATCAAGTGATTCGCCCGTACAGCGATCTGCTGCTGCATGACATGGGCGACGGCCTGGCCGACAACCGCAGTGAATTCCAGGCCCGTGGCCGCGACTGGCGCACCCCGCCATTGTGGGGCATTGGCCTGACGCAAGCGGTCAGTGGCCACACCCAGTTTTTGCATGACGGCCGCGCCCGCAATCTGCTCGAAGCCGTGCTCTGGCACGGCGGCGAAGCCAAAGGAGCGCAGCAACAAGTGTTGTCTTTCAATGCCGAACAGCGCGCAGCGTTGCTGGCGTTTTTGAATTCCCTTTAATACGTATCCATAGCGGGAGCCCGACATGTTCCGTCCCAAATTGTTGTTCACCAGCCTTGCAGCACTGGCCCTGGGCGCCTGTTCGCCACAGGACCCGCAAGCCGTCACGTCGGCGGCAATCGCCAAATCAGTGATCCTGCCGACCTACACCCGTTGGGTTGAAGCCGATCGCCAATTGGCTGTCAGCGCGCTGGCCTACTGCGAAGGCAAGGAAAATCTCGACACCGCCCGCGCCGATTTCCTGCACGCGCAAAAAGCCTGGGCCGAATTGCAACCGCTGCTGATCGGGCCACTGGCCGAGGGCAATCGCGCCTGGCAGGTGCAATTCTGGCCGGACAAGAAAAACCTCGTCGGTCGTCAGGTCGAGCAACTGGTCACCGCACAGCCGCAAATCGATGCCGCCGCCCTGGCCAAGTCCAGCGTCGTGGTGCAAGGCCTCTCGGCTTACGAATACATTTTGTTCGACAGCAAACCAGACGTGGCCAACGACGCGCAAAAGGCCAAGTATTGCCCACTGCTGAAGGCGATTGGCGAACGTCAGAAACTGCTGGCGGAAGAGATTCTGAAAAGCTGGAACAGCACTGACGGCATGCTCGCGCAGATGAGCAAATTCCCGAACCAGCGTTACGCCGATTCCCACGAAGCCATTGCTGACCTGCTGCGCGTACAAGTCACCGCACTCGACACCTTGAAGAAAAAACTCGGCACGCCGATGGGCCGCCAGAGCAAAGGTGTGCCGCAACCGTTCCAGGCCGATGCCTGGCGTAGCCAGTCGTCCCTGGCTGGCATGGAAGCCAGTCTCGCGGCCGCCAAAACGGTGTGGGAAGGTGTCGACAACAAAGGCCTGCGCGGTCTGCTGCCGAGCGAGCAGAAACCACTGGCCGACAAGATCGGCGCCGCCTACGCCGCGTCCCTGAAACTGTTCGCCAGCAACCAGCGCTCGCTGACCGAAATGCTCACCGACGACGCGGGTCGCCAGCAACTCAACGACCTCTACGACAGCCTCAACGTCGTCCATCGCCTGCACGAAGGCGAATTGGCCAAGGCGCTGGGCATTCAACTGGGCTTCAATGCCAACGACGGTGACTGATGAGGGTGAGTGCCATGCTGCGACGCCAGGCTCTGACGTTAGGTAGTTTGCTGCTGGGAGCAGTGACGCTGGGCGGCTGGACGCTGTTCAAGCAAAAGAACAAGAGCCCGCTGCTGCTCTCGGCGCGGGACGATAACGACGGCAAGCATTATGCCGTCGGCTATCGGCTGGACGGCACCCGGGTGTTTGCGACCCAGGTCGGCCAGCGTTGCCATGACATCATCAACCACCCGACGCTGCCGATGGCGCTGTTCGTCGCCCGCAGGCCGGGCACCGAGAGTTACCTGATCGACCTGCGCGACGGCACGCTGCTGCAAACCGTGGTCTCGCAACCGAACCGGCACTTCTACGGTCATGCGGTGATTCACAAGAGCGGCGACTGGCTGTACGCCACCGAGAACGACACCTCCGATCCGGGTCGCGGCTTGCTGGGTGTGTATAAGTTTGAAGCCGGGCGACTTATCCACAGCGGCGAGATCCCGACCCACGGCGTCGGCCCGCATCAGGTGTCGTGGATGCCGGACGGCGAAACCCTGGTGGTGGCCAACGGCGGGATTCGCACCGAGGCCGAAAGCCGGGTCGAGATGAACCTCAATGCCATGGAACCGAGCCTGGTACTGATGCAACGCGACGGCACCCTGTTGAGCAAGGAAACCCTCGCCCAGCAGATGAACAGCGTGCGGCATTTAGGCATTGCCGACGACGGCACCATCGTCGCCGGACAACAGTTTATGGGCGACGCTCATGAGCCGTCGGAGTTGTTGGCCATCAAGCGTCCCGGCCAACCGTTCGTGGCCTTCCCGGTACCCGAGCATCAACTGCAAGCCATGGGGCATTACACCGCCAGCGTCGCGGTGCACAGCGAACTTCGTCTGGTCGCATTGACCGCGCCACGGGGCAACCGCTTTTTCATCTGGGACCTGGACAGCGGTGAAGTGCGCCTGGACGCGCCGCTTCCCGATTGCGCCGGGGTCGGGGCAGTGGCCGATGGTTTTGTCGTGACCTCGGGTCAAGGACGCTGCCGGTACTACGATTGCCGCCAGACAAATCTTGTTGCAAAACCGCTTGAGCTCCCTGCCGGCCTTTGGGACAACCATCTTCACCTCATCTGAACACAGCCCTTTGTAGCAGCTGGCGCAGCCTGCGTTCGGCTGCCTGTAGGAGCGAGCTTGCTCCGGGCGGCGTTCCGACGAAAGACCTGAGAGCGCACGTTTTTCCAACATGAACGCGTTATCGTTAACGTCTTTCGCGAGCAAGCTCGCTCCTACAGCCGAACGCAGGCTGCGCCAGCTGCTGCAGGGATCGTCCTGTGAAATGTGTCAGTTGGAATCACCCGCGCACTCGGAGTAATGTTCCCGACAGTCTCACCTGATTTTCTCCAAGGAAATGGAACTATGCTGCGTCGCCGCATGCTGATCATGTTGGGTGTTGTTCTGTTGATCGTGCTGGTTCTGGCCGGTTACAAAGCCTTCTCCATCTACACCATGGTTCAAGGCTTCTCCGTGCCGAAACCGCCGATAAGTGTCGCCGTGGCCACGGCCACCGAGCGCCCGTGGCAAGTTCGTTTGCCCACCGTCGGTACGCTGAAGGCGCTGCAAGGGGTAGACCTTAGCCTGGAGACCGACGGCACCGTCACGGATGTGCAGTTCCAGTCAGGTCAGATGGTCAAGGCCGGCCAGCCTATCGTCAAGCTCGACAGCGCCGTAGAAAGCGCCTTGCTGGAAACCGCGCTTGCCGACCTCGGGCTGGCGCAGCTGGATTACAACCGAGGCAGTCAACTGGTCGGAAGCCAGGCCATCTCCAAAGGCGAGTTCGACCGACTTTCGGCGGTACTGAAAAAGAGCAAGGCCACGGTCAATCAGCTCAAGGCTGCGCTCGGTAAAAAAAGCATCCTGGCGCCGTTCAGCGGCACCATCGGCATTCGTCAGGTCGACGTCGGCGACTATGTGGCCACCGGCACCATGATCGCCACCCTGCAAGACCTCAGCAGTCTCTACGTCGACTTTTTCATCCCCGAGCAATCGGTGCCGAAGATCGCCATTGGCCAGCCGGTAGAAATCATTGTCGCGGCCTATCCGTCCCAGACCTTTCCCGGCACCATCAGTGCAATCAACCCGAAACTCGAGAACAGCACGCGTAACGTTCAGGTCCGCGCCACCCTGGCCAACCCGGACGGCAAACTGCTGCCGGGCATGTTTGCCAGCCTGCAAGTCCTGTTGCCAGACCCGCTGCCGCGCATTGTGGTGCCGGAAAGCGCGATCACCTACACGCTGTACGGCAACTCACTCTATGTTGTCGCGCAGAAAAAGGCCGAAGACGGCACCGTTGAAAAGGACGACAAGGGCCAGCCGATCCTGATCGCCGAACGTCGTTTCATCGAAACAGGCGAGCGCCGTGAGGGTCTGGTGATGATTACCAAGGGCGTGCAGAACGGCGAAAAGGTGGTCACGGCCGGCCAGATCAAACTGGACAACGGCGCACACATTGCCATCAGCGACGACAAGACCCTAGCCGAAAAGAGCAGTCAGCCGCGCGCTGACTGATCAAGGAATCCCCATGGCTTTTACCGACCCGTTCATCCGCCGCCCGGTGCTCGCCACCGTGATCAGCCTGCTGATTGTGCTGCTGGGCTTCCAGGCCTGGAGCAAGTTGCCGCTGCGCCAATACCCGCAAATGGAAAACGCCCTGATCACGGTGACCACCGCCTACCCCGGGGCCAACGCCGAAACCATCCAGGGTTACATCACCCAGCCGATGCAGCAGAGCCTGGCCAGCGCCGAGGGTATCGATTACATGACCTCGGTCAGTCGCCAGAACTTCTCGGTGATCTCGATCTACGCGCGCATCGGTTCCAACAGTGATCGCTTGTTTACCGAGCTCCTGGCCAAGGCCAACGAGGTGAAAAACCAGCTGCCACAGGACGCCGAAGACCCCGTACTGAGCAAGGAAGCCGCCGATGCCTCGGCGCTGATGTACATCAGTTTCTTCAGCAAGGAACTGAGCAACCCGCAGATTACCGACTACCTGTCCCGGGTCATCCAGCCAAAACTCGCGACCCTGCCGGGCATGGCCGAAGCCGAGATTCTCGGCAATCAGGTCTTCGCCATGCGCCTGTGGCTGGACCCGGTAAAACTGGCCGGCTTCGGTTTGAGCGCCAGCGACGTGACCAATGCGGTGCGCCAGTACAACTTCCTCTCGGCTGCCGGCGAAGTGAAAGGCGAGTACGTGGTCACCAGTATCAACGCCAACACCGAGCTCAAATCCGCCGAAGCCTTTGCCGCGATTCCGCTCAAGGTCGAAGGCGACAGTCGCGTGCTCCTTAGCGATGTGGCGCGGGTTGAAATGGGCGCGGAAAACTACGACACCATCAGTTCCTTCGGTGGCACTCCCTCGGTGTACATCGGCATCAAGGCCACGCCCGGCGCCAACCCGCTGGACGTGATCAGGGAAGTGCGCAAAATCATGCCGGACCTGGAAGCCCAGCTGCCGCCGAACCTCAAAGGTGAAATCGCCTACGACGCCACGCTGTTCATCCAGGCCTCGATCAACGAGGTGATCAAAACCCTGTTCGAAGCGGTGCTGATCGTCATCGTCGTGGTGTTCCTGTTCCTCGGGGCGCTGCGCTCGGTGGTGATCCCGGTCGTCACCATCCCGCTGTCGATGATCGGCGTGATGTTCTTCATGCAGATGATGGGTTACTCGATCAACCTGCTGACCTTGCTGGCAATGGTCTTGGCCATCGGGCTGGTGGTCGACGACGCCATTGTGGTGGTGGAAAACATCCACCGGCATATCGAAGGCGGCAAGACGCCGTTGGACGCAGCCATCGAGGGTGCCCGGGAAATCGCCATGCCGGTGATCTCGATGACCATCACACTGGCGGCGGTCTATGCCCCGATCGGTTTCCTGACGGGGCTGACCGGAGCGCTGTTCAAGGAATTCGCCCTGACCTTGGCCGGGGCCGTGGTGATCTCCGGCATCGTCGCACTGACCCTGTCGCCGATGATGTGCGCCCTGCTCCTGCGTCACGATGAAAACCCCAGTGGCCTGGCCCATCGCCTCGACCTGATTTTCGAAGGCCTCAAGCGCCGTTACCGAAGCATGCTCCATGGCACGCTCAACACCCGGCCGGTGGTGCTGGTGTTCGCGGTGATTGTCCTGTGCCTGATTCCGGTGCTGCTCAAGTTCACCAAATCGGAACTGGCACCGGACGAGGATCAAGGCGTCATTTTCATGCTGGCCAACGCCCCGCAACCCACCAACCTGGACTATCTGAGCACCTACACCGACGAGTTCATCACGATCTTCAAGGAATTTCCCGAGTACTACTCTTCGTTCCAGATCAATGGATTCAACGGCGTGCAATCGGGGATCGGTGGTTTCCTGCTCAAACCGTGGAACGAGCGCCACCGCACCCAGATGCAGATCCTTCCGCAGGTCCAGGGCAAGCTGGCAAGCATCACCGGGTTGCAGATTTTCGGCTTCAACCTGCCTTCCCTGCCGGGCACTGGCGAGGGCTTGCCCTTTCAGTTCGTCATCAACTCCGCCAACGATTACGCGTCGCTGCTGCAGGTGTCTGACCGGGTGAAAAAGCGGGCACTGGAATCGGGCAAGTTTGCCTTCGTCGACGTCGACCTGGCCTTCGACAAGCCGGAAGTGGTGGTGGACATTGATCGAGTCAAGGCGGCTCAGATGGGCGTATCGATGCAGGAGCTAGGTGGAACACTGGCGACGTTGCTGGGTGAGGCGGAGATCAACCGTTTCACCATCGAAGGCCGCAGCTACAAAGTCATTGCTCAGGTTGAACGGACCTTTCGCGAGACCCCGGACTGGCTGAACAACTATTACGTCAAGAACACCCAGGGCGAAATGCTGGCCCTGTCGACCCTGATTACCGTGAGCGACCGGGCGCGTCCACGGCAGTTGAACCAGTTCCAGCAGCTCAACTCGGCCATCCTTTCCGGCGTCCCGCTGGTGAGCATCGGTGAAGCCATCGACACCGTGCGCCAGATCGCCCGCGAAGAGGCCCCGGCGGGTTATGCCTTCGACTATGCCGGCGCATCGCGGCAATACGTCCAGGAAGGCAGCGCCCTGTGGGTCACCTTTGGCCTGGCACTGGCGATTATTTTCCTGGTACTGGCCGCCCAGTTCGAAAGCTTCCGCGATCCGCTGGTGATTCTGGTGACGGTGCCACTGTCTATTTGCGGCGCCTTGATCCCGCTGTTCCTGGGCTGGTCGAGCATGAACATCTACACCCAGGTGGGATTGGTGACGTTGATCGGGCTGATCAGCAAGCACGGGATCCTGATCGTCGAGTTCGCCAATCAGCTGCGCAAAGACAAGGGTCTGACACCCCGCGAGGCGGTGGAGGAAGCGGCGGCGATACGTCTGCGTCCGGTATTGATGACGACCGCCGCGATGGTGTTTGGCATGGTGCCATTGATCATCGCCACAGGCGCGGGCGCCGTCAGCCGATTCGACATCGGCACGGTGATCGCTACGGGGATGTCCATCGGGACGTTGTTTACCTTGTTTGTGTTGCCGTGCGTGTACACGGTATTGGCAAAACCCGAGAAACCCTAAGATCAAAAGATCGCAGCCTTCGGCAGCTCCTACAGAGGAATGCGATCAATGCAGGAGCTGCCGAAGGCTGCGATCTTTTGATCCTGCCGTTAAAAAAAAAGGCCTCGCATTGGCGAGGCCTTTTATTTTGGCTTCAATCTGTTCAACTTTGCGGCCTCAATCCTTGAGAAAGTCCGAACATGAACAGCAACAAATCATGATCGGGGCGGGTTGCCACGGAGGCCTTGGCAACGCGTGGCATCGAACATTGAGCGTCAGCGCTCACGGAACTGAGGACTTGCGTGCGGGGCTGCTCCCAAGCCGCCACCGCCAGTGAAGCAACTGCCAAGGCTCCCATTAAAAATACACCTCGTGCAATTTCGAGTTTCATTGCTATAAACCCTTGATAGCGCTGCCAAACGCCGTCCTATAAAAGTAGTCGAGTTTTCCCCGGTCCGTCGCCCTGAACGACGAGTGGCGACGCAGTTTCTGCATGTCATGGGCAGCGGCACGACGGGCGGTCAAGCCGGCACTTCTTGAGATTGATCAGGGCACCATCCGGTTACCTTTTGCGCAATACGTAAACTCGCCACATCGCATAAAGCGGTAAAAAGTCCAGTCGTTCCTGGATATGAAAACCCGCCTGTTCGAATTCCTTTTCTACCGTAGCAGCCGGTAACACAAACCGGTTTTGGGAACCTTCCTGCCCACGGCTCTTCTCTGCACGTTTGCGTTTCCACGCTTTGAAATTGCCATCCACCCACAGCGAAAGGACCACACTGTCGCGGGTGACGCGCTCGAACTCACGTAAAATCGCCAGCCGATGCTCGGCTTCACCGATATGATGGAACAAGCTCATGCAGAAAATGCTGTCGACAGCGTTATCGGGCAACGCGATGTCGAATGCAGAGGTATGCATGGGTTGTACCCGCTTTACCACATGGGCGGGTTGCGCCTGCATTGCGATCCTTACCATTGACTCGGAGCTGTCGGCGCCGATGATTGCGCGATTGCTTTTTTCCGCGAGCAATGGCCAGAAACGCCCTGCACCGCACGGAAGATCAAGGACCAGCCCCGGCTCATCGACCAATGCCAGCGCCTTACGGGCCAATTGTTGGTCACGCCAGTGAGACAGGCGACGACCTAACCCTTCCTTATGCGTACGCGGGTAGCGTTGAGCGTGTTGCCCGTCGCATTTTTCGGAAAAATCAAGTTTGATCGGGCCGTCCATCATCAAGGTCTCCTAACGACTGATGGCCACTAACTTAATGACATGGGTGTCAGTGTCAGGTTACACACCGGTGAAAATTTCGTGATGCGAAACCCCAAGCTATTTCAGCGTTTTACAGGGTGGCAGCGCTGGCTTGGGGCCATCCGCCTTGAATAAATCGATCAGGTCACCTTCGAGGGATGCAACTCCACGTGAAAGCGGCAGCCATTGGGCTCCATGTTCGTCAGGCTGACGCTCCACCCCTGGTTTTCGCAAATTCGTTGCACCAGCGAGAGCCCCAACCCAAGGCCTTCACCGCGTTTTTCAGAGCCACGAACGAAAGGCTCGAACATCGCCTCGCGCTTTTCCTCGGGAATGCCCACCCCACTGTCCTCGACCAGGAAACCCGTGGCCGTCAAGGTCAGACGGATGAACCCATGCTCGGTGTAATGCAGTGCGTTACGCAGCAGGTTGCCCATGACGGCGTGCAGGAGGGTTGCGTTGTAACAGGTACTTTGCGGCTCGCCCGGTTCAAAGATCAGCTTCAATCCTTTTGTCTCGATCGGCTCGCGCCATAGCGTGAGCAAACCATTGGCTATCTGGCTCACAGACTGCTGGGGTGACATGCTGGCGTCTTCACGTTGCGCGCGGGCCAACATCAGGAAGGTTTGCACCAGCTCACGCATCTCCTCACAGGCACGGGCGATTCGCTCGACCTGGGCACGGCCGCGTTGATCAATGCCGGGGTTTTCCAGCAGCAGCTCACAGGAGCTGGCCAGCACCATCAATGGCGTGCGCAGTTCGTGGCTGACATCACTGGTGAACAGTCGCTCCCGGGTCAACGCCTGGCGCAAGCGCCCGAGTGTGGCGTCGAAAGCCACGGCCAGTTCGCCCACTTCATCGGCCGCGTAATCCGGTGCCAGTGGCGGCGCCAGCCCCAACAATTGATCACGGTGGCGAACCTGACGGGCCAGCCGCACCACGGGCGCCATCACCTTGCGCGCCAGTACCCAGCCGAGAGACACGGCCAACGCCAGGCTCAGTACAAAGCCCACCAGTACCACGGCAAACAGCACTCGCTCACGCTCTTCGAAATCGCTTTGATCCTGCAACAGCACGTAACGCCGACCGTCGACGACTTCGACCATGGCGTGGTACGACAGGTTTTCACGAAACACTTCGTGAAAACCTGGCTCAAGGTGGCGCAAATCCTTAGGCAGCTTGAAGTCACCCGGCCCGCCGCTGAAATAGAACAGCTGGTCCGGCTCGGGGCGGTGGCTCCAGTCCGTGACACTGTCCATCAACAACAGTCGCTGAAGGTCACCGCCCAGACCTGCCGATATCAGTTTTTCTTCCACCAGGTGTACAGTCGCTACAATGCCCATGGCGAAGGCACCCGCCACCAGGGCACTCATGAGCGCAAAGGCGATGATGATCCGTTGAGCGAGGCTCTGCTTAAACTCCATCACGGCCCTCGGCCAAGCGATAACCCACGCCGTGCACCGTTTGCAGCAACGGCTTGGCGAACGGTTTGTCGATCACTTGGCGCAATTGGTGGACGTGACTGCGCAAGCTGTCGCTGTCCGGGCAATCGTCACCCCACAGCGCCTCTTCGAGAATTTCACGACGCAGGACATGAGGGCTTTTCTGCATCAACACGGCCAGTAACTTCAAGCCGACCGGGTTGAGTTTCAGCAGGCGACCTTCGCGGGTCACTTCAAGAGTATCGAGGTCGTAGTTCAGATCGGCGACCTGCAACGTGCGGCGACCTCCTCCCTGGGTACGGCGCATGACGGCTTCGATGCGTGCGGCCAGTTCGGATAAGGCAAAGGGTTTGATAAGGTAGTCGTCGGCGCCGGACTTGAAGCCTTGAAGGCGGTCGTCCAGTTGATCGCGAGCGGTGAGCATGATCACCGGCGTGTCGCGTCGGGCGTCTTCACGCAGGCGCTTGCACAGGGTGTAGCCGTCGATGCCAGGCAACATGATGTCGAGCACGATCAAGTCATAATGCTCGGTGGCCGCCAGGTGCAAGCCTGACAAACCGTCCTGCGCGCAATCCACGGTATAGCCTTTGAGCCCCAGGTAATCGGCCAGATTGGCCAGGATATCGCGGTTGTCTTCAACCAATAAAATTCGCATGGGTATCTCCTCCGTACACAGTAACGGCCGTCTTGGCCCGCGCAGCTTAAGGCCAACGGTGACTCAGAGCTAGGGTCGGGGATCGTGCCAATCAATTCACCCAACTAAATGAGGGACTAACAAGTTTTTTACTATCGATTCACAACCTGATTACAGTGCTTGCGTGAGACTATCGCGCGATTGATATAAGGAATGTAGACCCAATGGATTTTTTCAAGACCGCGCCCATGCGCTTTCTGCTGCTCGTGACCCGCGCCTGGCTGGTCATTTTCTTCCTGACCCGAACGGTTCTGCTGCTCACTCATCTGGATGAGGCCGGTAGCGGTTCACTGTCGGTTTTTGGTATTGGTCTGCTGTACGACCTGGGTTTCATTGCCTATGCAGCACTGCCCATGGGGCTTTACTTGCTGCTCTGCCCGCCGGCCTTGTGGCGCCGCCGTGGGCATCGCTGGTTTCTTCAGGGGCTGCTGACCGTCAGCCTGTTCGCCATGTTGTTCACCTCGGTGGCCGAGTGGTTGTTCTGGGACGAGTTCGGCGTGCGCTTCAATTTCATCGCCGTCGATTACCTGGTGTATTCCGACGAGGTGCTCAATAACCTGCTCGAGTCTTATCCGATCGGCACGCTGCTGAGCATCCTCGCGATGCTGTCTATAGCGTTGAGTTTTGCCTTGCGCAAACGCTTCAATGCCGCACTGAATGCACCGTTGCCCCCCCTGCGCGGGCGCCTGCTGAATGCGTTAGTGCTGTTGATCGCTGCGGGTCTGAGTCTGCAATTACTCAGCCAGGATGCACCTCGAGCACAAGGCGGCAACGCCTACCAGAACGAACTCGCGAGCAATGGCCCGTACCAGTTCTTCGCCGCTTTTCGCAATAACGAACTGGATTACCAACAGTTCTACAGCACGCTGCCGACTGCCGTTGTAGCGCAACAGATCCGGGCCGAGTTGAGTGAACCCAACGCACGCTTCATTGGTGAGGACCCGCTAGACATACGCCGGGAAATCAACAACCCGGGTGTCCTGCGAAAACCCAACATCGTATTGGTGACCATCGAAAGCTTCAGTGCCAAGTACATGGGCAGTAACGGCGACGGACGCAACCTGACACCGAATCTCGATGCACTGCGCAAGCAAAGCCTGTACTTCAATAACTTCTATGCCACCGGCACCCGTACCGACCGCGGCCTGGAAGCCATTACCCTGGCGATCCCACCAACACCGGGGCGTTCGATTGTTAAACGCGTAGGCCGTGAAAGCGGTTTTGCCAGCCTCGGCCAGCAACTCAGTGCCGTGGGTTACGACAGCGTATTCGTTTACGGTGGGCGCGGTTACTTCGACAATATGAACGCGTTCTTCAGTGGCAACGGTTATCGCATCGTCGACCAGAGCAGCGTGGACGAATCGGAGATTCACTTCAAAAATGCCTGGGGCATGGCCGACGAAGACATTTATACCCAGACGCTGAAACTGGCCGACGCCGACTATGCGAAGCAACAGCCATTTCTGCTGCAGCTGATGACCACGTCCAACCATCGTCCTTATACGTATCCGGACAATCGGATTGACATCAAATCCGGCAATGGCCGCGACGGTGCGGTGAAGTACACCGACTATGCCATTGGTCAGTTTCTCGATCAGGCACGTAAAAAACCGTGGTTCGATAATACAATCTTCGTCTTCGTCGCCGACCACACGGCTGGCAGCGCAGGTAAAGAAGACTTGCCGATCAACAACTATCAGATTCCGCTGTTCATTTATGCACCGAAACTGATTGAAGCTCGGGAAACTGCGCAGCTGGCCAGCCAGATCGACCTTGCACCCACGTTACTGGGCCTGCTGAACCTGGATTATCAGTCGACGTTCTTCGGGCGTAACCTGTTGCAGGACAACCCGTTGCCGCCACGCGTCGTGGTGGGCAATTATCAACATCTGGGGTTGTTTGACGGCAAGGATCTGGCGATTCTGAGTCCACGCCAGGGCTTGCGTCGCCACGATGACGCGCTGACTGACAGTCGTGAGTCACAGGCTACGGCCAGTGATCCGTTGATCACCCGCGCAATTACTTACTACCAAACGGCCAGTTATGGCTTCAAGCAACAACTGCTTGCCTGGAAGGCGCCCACGGAGGGCTCCGGCCAGGTCGGCGATCGTTAACCGAACAGCCCCGAGCTGATGCCTCGGGGCTTTTTCTATTGCTCAGGATCCATCATGTCATCAACTGCTGTCCGTCCCGCCTCTCGCCCTCTCAATTTCTGGGTGTGCCTGGGAGTTCCCGCCATTGCCGCGATCACTCTGATGTTGCTCGAACTGACGTCCTTGGACATGGACATTGCCAAGCTGTTCTATGACCCGGTTGCGGGTGATTTCATCGGGCGGCACAGTCACTTTCTGGAAGATGTCCTGCACGACCGGGCCAAACAAGTGGTCATCGCCTTTTCGGTGTTTGCGATCTTCGGTTTCATTGCCTCCTTTTTCGTGGACAAGCTCAAGCCGTTCAAACGGGAGTTGGGCTGTCTGGTGCTGTCGCTGGCGCTGTCGACATCCTTTGTCACTCCGATGAAAGCAGTGACGGCGGTGCAATGCCCCTGGAGCCTGGAGCAATTCGGCGGTCACGAAACCTACAGCGAACTGCTCAGCCCGCGCCCGCCTACCGACAAACCTGGCCGTTGCTGGCCTGGTGGTCATGCGGCCACCGGTTTCACGCTGTTTGCCCTGTTCTTTGTACTGCGTGATCGTCGCCCGCGCCTGGCCCGCAAGGCGTTTGTTTTCGCCTTCGCCCTGGGCACGGTGTTTTCCCTGGGCCGGATGATGCAGGGCGCGCACTTCTTCTCGCACAACGTGTGGACGGCGATTTTCTGCTGGCTGATTTGTTTTGGGGCGTATTACTACATTTTGTACCGCCCGGACTCAAAGGCTAAGCGAGTGTCTAAAGCGCAACCGGTAAACCTCTGAAACACCGATTTTAAATGTAGGAGCGAGCTTGCTCGCGAAGGACCTCAGAACGCACGGGGATGTCAGGCTAACAGCGTTATCGTTGACGACCATCGCGAGCAAGCTCGCTCCTACAATGATCCGGGACAATAAAAAACCCCGCCTGCTTATCGCAGGCGGGGCTTTTTTATAGGGGTAAGCTCGTACGGGGTAAGGCTGGCTTACATCATGCCGCCCATGCCGCCCATACCGCCCATGTCTGGCATGCCGCCGCCAGCTGGACCGTCTTCCTTGATCTCAGCGATCATGGCTTCGGTGGTGATCATCAGGCTGGCAATCGACGAAGCCGCTTGCAGAGCCGAACGAGTCACTTTAGCCGGGTCCAGGATACCCATTTCGATCATGTCGCCGTATTCGCCGGTAGCAGCGTTGTAACCGTAGTTACCCGAACCCTGCTTGACCTTGTCTACAACTACGCTTGGCTCGTCGCCGGAGTTGGCAACGATCTGGCGCAGTGGCGCTTCAACAGCGCGGCGCAGCAACTGGATGCCAACGTTCTGGTCATCGTTGTCGCCTTTCAGCTCGGAGATAGCCTGCAGCGCGCGAACCAGTGCCACGCCGCCGCCAGGTACCACGCCTTCTTCAACGGCTGCACGGGTGGCGTGCAGGGCGTCTTCAACGCGGGCTTTCTTCTCTTTCATTTCAACTTCGGAACCGGCGCCAACCTTGATCACTGCAACGCCGCCGGACAGTTTGGCCAGACGCTCTTGCAGTTTTTCACGGTCGTAGTCGGACGAAGTATCAGCCACTTGCTGACGGATCTGCAGAACGCGAGCCTGGATGTCAGCCTCAACGCCGGCACCGTCGATCACGGTGGTGTTTTCTTTGGACAGGATCACGCGCTTGGCATTACCCAGGTGTTCCAGGGTAGTGCTTTCCAGGCTCAGACCGATCTCTTCGGAGATAACGGTACCGCCAGTCAGAACAGCGATGTCCTGCAGCATGGCCTTGCGACGGTCGCCGAAGCCTGGAGCCTTGACGGCTGCGACTTTAACGATGCCACGCATGTTGTTCACAACCAGAGTCGCCAGGGCTTCGCCTTCAACGTCTTCGGCCACGATCAGCAGTGGACGGCCGGCTTTGGCAACGGCTTCCAGTACTGGCAGCATTTCGCGGATGTTCGAGATTTTTTTGTCGACCAGCAGGATCAGCGGACCGTCCAGCTCGGCAGTCATGGTCTCTGGCTTGTTGACGAAGTACGGGGACAGGTAGCCACGGTCGAACTGCATGCCTTCAACAACCGACAGTTCGTTTTCCAGGCCCGAGCCTTCTTCAACAGTGATCACGCCTTCTTTACCGACTTTTTCCATGGCTTCGGCAATGATGTCGCCGATGGAGCTGTCGGAGTTGGCCGAGATGGTGCCGACCTGAGCGATTGCGCGGGTGTCAGCGCAAGGCTTGGACAGGGCTTTCAGCTCTTTGACGATCGCGATGGTCGCTTTGTCGATACCGCGCTTCAGGTCCATCGGGTTCATGCCGGCAGCGACGGCTTTCAGGCCTTCGTTGACGATCGATTGAGCCAGAACGGTAGCGGTGGTGGTGCCGTCGCCTGCGTCATCGTTGGCACGGGAGGCAACGTCTTTGACCAGCTGCGCGCCCATGTTTTCGAAGCGATCTTTCAGCTCGATTTCTTTGGCTACGGAAACGCCGTCCTTGGTGATGGTCGGAGCGCCGAAGCTCTTCTCGATGATCACGTTACGGCCTTTAGGGCCCAGGGTCGCTTTTACTGCGTCAGCCAGGACGTTTACACCGGCGAGCATTTTCTTGCGGGCGGAGTCGCCGAATTTAACTTCTTTAGCAGCCATGATCGATATTCCTTAAATACTTTGTAGTAGCGGGAAAATGAGCGGGGAATCAGCCTTCGATAACAGCGAGAATCTCGTTCTCAGCCATTACCAGCAGGTCTTCGCCGTCGACTTTCACGGTGTTGCTGCCGGAGTACGGGCCGAACACAACCTTGTCACCCACTTTCACGGCCAGTGCACGCACTTCACCGTTGTCCAGCACGCGGCCGGTGCCGACAGCGAGGATTTCGCCGCTGTTGGCTTTTTCAGCAGCCGAACCTGGCAGGACGATACCGCCAGCGGTTTTCTTTTCTTCTTCGCTGCGACGGATGACGACGCGGTCATGCAGAGGACGAAGCTTCATTGTCGATCTCTCCTAATTGTGGTTTTCATCGGCCGGTGTATTCCCGGCGGGTTTAACAAATCCGGCGGCGCCGGTTGCGCCTCGACAAGCGAGACGCGGAAGTCTGCCTGGCATGATTGCCAGAAACCTTGCGGTGACCGTTACATAAGGGCGCATAAGCTTATTACAAGGGCGAGGATCGAAATTTTTTACGTTGATCGCCCGAAAACGAACACGGCACCGAAGGTGCCGTGCAGGTGAAACGATTTACTTGGAGTCGCGGTGTTCGAACTCGCCTTCGATCACATTCGGCTCCCGGCCCAGAGGCTCGCGTGGGGCAGGACCGCCACGTGGCTGCAGGTCGTCGGCGAATGCGCGCTGACGGATGGCTTGTTCCTCGGCACGCTGGCGCATTTTGTTGGCCAGCAGCCGACGAGAGATCGGCAGCAACATGATCAGACCCAGCACATCAGTGACGAAGCCCGGCAGGATCAACAAACCGCCGGCCAGGGCCAGCATCAGGCCTTCGAGCATGGTCTGGGCCGGCAGTTCACCGCGGTTCAGGCTTTCACGAGCACGCAGCGCAGTGGCCAGACCGGCGATACGCAGCACGAACACGCCTAGCATCGAGCCGAGAATGACCAGCAGCAGTGCCGGGAAAAACCCGATCGCCCCGCTGACTTTGACGAATACGAACAGCTCCAACACCGGAAACAGTACAAAGAGCAATAAAAAAGGGCGCATCAAATGGTTCCTCAACGCAAGAATGCCTTGCCAGTCTTCCCTAGATGACGTCGCCGATTCGTGAATTCAAGCATCGGCCACTTCATTTCTCGGCCAATGCTCGGCGTGGGCCAGGAAAATCAAGGCTTCCCGAACTTGTGTCGGCGTATTACAAGGCGCTTGAAACGGCAGCCAATACAGAACCTGACCAATGCGCAGGTGCATGCCTTCAGTGTCGATACCGGCCAATTGTGCCGGCTCGGTCATCGGCAAACCTGCCAGCGCCACGTAATGCGCAATGGCTTTGGCGTGATCGGCATTCATGTGCTCGACCATGCTCACTTCGGTTTTGCCGGCAAACGGATTAGCCAGCGTCAGCTGATCAACCCAGTGGATCGCGCCGAAGCCGCCGATGTAACGGTGGCGCACGGGTTTGAGCACCCAAAAATCAAAATCGTGGGCCTTGTGGTAGCTCTGCGAATCCGGGAAATAGCGGTAGTAACGCTCGGCCGCTGCTTCGATGGCGGCCTCGTCCTCGAGCTTTTCCGCTTCGGCCAGGTAGGTCAGCCGACCAACGGCTTGCACATCTTCAGCCCCACGCTCGCCCACAAACAGTGAGCATTTCGGGTCTTTCTGCAGGTTATGCGTGTGCTGGGCGATACGGCTGATCAGGATCAGCGGCCGGCCCTGCTCATCCAGGCAGTACGGAACCACGGAGCCAAACGGGAAACCGGGCATGGCCTTGGAGTGAGTCGACAACACGCCACGGTATTCCTTGAGAAGCAATTCTCGGGCATTCTTGGCCGCTTCAACGCTCAATTTATGACTCCTTCTATAGAATCCGTCGAAAAAACGGACAGGTGACTGGGGATACGTTCCAGTGCGCCATCAGGGCAGTTCTCATGTGCAGCCAAGCCACATCAGGTGCAGATCGAGAGGCCCTCTTAAAGGAAACCACTCTGACCTCCTATTGGGGCATGCGAATGCAACTCACTGACAAAGTAATCATTATCACTGGCGGTTGCCAGGGTTTAGGCCGTTCCATGGCCGAGTATTTCGCAGGCAAAGGCGCGAAGCTGGCGCTGGTGGACTTGAACCAGGAAAAGCTCGACGAGGCCGTCGCCGCGTGCAAAGCCAAGGGCGCTGAGGCTCGCGCCTATCTGTGTAACGTCGCCAATGAAGAGCAAGTGACGCACATGGTCGCTCAGGTTGCCGAAGATTTCGGCGCGATCCATGGCCTGATCAACAATGCCGGAATCCTGCGTGATGGCCTGCTGTTGAAGGTCAAGGACGGCGAGATGACGAAGATGAGCCTGGCCCAATGGCAGGCGGTGATCGACGTCAACCTGACCGGCGTGTTCCTGTGTACCCGTGAAGTCGCGGCGAAAATGGTCGAGCTGAAAAACAGCGGTGCGATCATCAATATCTCCTCGATCTCCCGAGCCGGCAACGTCGGCCAGACCAACTACTCCGCCGCCAAGGCCGGTGTCGCTGCGGCGACCGTGACCTGGGCCAAGGAACTGGCGCGTTACGGTATTCGCGTGGCGGGCATTGCACCGGGCTTTATCGAAACCGAAATGACGTTGGGCATGAAGCCGGAAGCGCTGGAGAAAATGACGTCCGGGATTCCGCTCAAGCGCATGGGCAAGCCGGAAGAGATCGCCCATTCGGCGGCGTACATTTTCGAGAACGACTACTACACCGGTCGGATTCTGGAAATGGATGGCGGGTTGCGGATCTAAGGGCCCCAAAAACAACTGTAGGAGCGAGCTTGCTCGCGATGAACTCGACGGCGGCGCATTTTTTCAGAAAGCATGCGTTATCGTTTACGTCCATCGCGAGCAAGCTCGCTCCTACAGGGGGGATCTATTTAATCGTCGCTGATGGTGATATTCGGCATCGCCGGTGTCGCCGCTTCCTGCAACACGATTCGCGCGCCAACATGACGGGCGAGTTCCTGGTACACCATCGCAATCTGGCTGTCGGGCTCGGCGATCACCGTTGGCTTGCCGCCATCGGCCTGCTCGCGAATGACCATCGACAGCGGCAATGAAGCCAGCAGTTCGACGCCGTACTGGTTGGCCAGCTTGACACCACCGCCCTCACCGAACAGATGCTCGGCATGCCCGCAGTTCGAACAGATGTGCACCGCCATGTTTTCCACCACGCCCAGCACCGGGATGTTGACCTTGCGGAACATCTCTACGCCTTTGCGTGCATCCAGCAGTGCCAGGTCTTGCGGAGTGGTGACGATGACGGCGCCGGCCACCGGGACTTTCTGCGCCAGGGTCAGCTGGATGTCACCGGTGCCTGGCGGCATGTCGATGACCAGGTAATCCAGATCGCCCCACGCGGTTTGTGTCACCAGTTGCAACAGTGCCCCGGACACCATAGGCCCGCGCCAGACCATTGGCGTGTTGTCGTCGGTCAGGAACGCCATGGACATGACTTCGACGCCATGGGACTCGATCGGCACGAACCACTTCTGGTCCTTGACCTTTGGTCGGGTGCCTTCAGGGATGCCAAACATGATGCCCTGGCTCGGACCGTAGATGTCTGCGTCGAGAATCCCGACCTTGGCGCCTTCACGCGCCAACGCCAACGCCAGGTTGGCGGCGGTGGTGGATTTGCCCACGCCACCCTTGCCGGACGCCACGGCCACGACGTTTTTCACGTTGGCCAGGCCTGGAATCTGCGCCTGAGCCTTGTGCGCGGCGATCACGCTGGTGATCTCGACGCGAGCGGTGGTGACACCGTCCAGCCCTTCGATGGCCATTTGCAGCATCTGTGACCAGCCACTTTTGAACAGGCCGGCAGCGTAGCCCAACTCCAGCTGGACGCTGACGCGATCGCCCTGGATGTCGATGTTGCGCACGCACCCGGCGCTGACCGGGTCCTGGTTCAGATAAGGGTCGGTGTATTGGCGAAGGACGGCTTCCACCGCTGCGCGATTGACGGCGCTCATGGGCAACTCCGATAACAAGACTGGAAAATCAGGCGGGTATCGTACCTGTTCTGATCGTTCGGCGGGATGCCGCTAAAAGATCGCAGCCTTCGGCAGCGCCCACAGGCGCGTAGGAGCTGCCGAAGGCTGCGATCTTTTAACGGCGCCGCCGGTTCGATCATCGGAGGAAACAACCTCACTGGGTGAAAAATATGCGCCAGCGCTTTATAGTGGCCGACCTCCGTTTCATCAAGTAGCCGAGCCCCATGTCCGAGCCACGCAAGATCCTCGTCACCAGCGCCCTGCCCTATGCCAATGGTTCGATCCACCTCGGCCATATGCTGGAATATATCCAGACCGATATGTGGGTGCGCTTCCAGAAGCACCGCGGCAATCAATGCATTTATGTCTGCGCCGACGACGCCCACGGTTCGGCCATCATGCTGCGCGCGGAAAAGGAAGGCATCACCCCGGAACAACTGATCGCCAACGTCCAGGCTGAACACAGCGCCGACTTTGCCGAGTTCCTGGTGGACTTCGACAACTTCCACTCCACTCACGCCGAAGAAAACCGTGAGCTGTCGAGCCATATCTACCTGAAGCTGCGCGACGCCGGGCACATCGCCCAGCGCTCGATCACTCAGTACTTCGACCCGGAAAAGAAAATGTTCCTGGCCGACCGCTTCATCAAGGGCACTTGCCCGAAATGCGGCACCGAAGACCAGTACGGCGACAACTGCGAAAAATGCGGTGCGACCTACGCACCGACCGACCTGAAGGATCCGAAGTCGGCGATCTCTGGCGCCACTCCGGTGCTCAAGGATTCCCAGCACTTCTTCTTCAAGCTGCCGGACTTCCAGGAAATGCTGCAGGCCTGGACCCGCAGCGGCACCCTGCAAGACGCGGTCGCCAACAAGATCGCCGAATGGCTGGACGCCGGCCTGCAGCAGTGGGACATCTCTCGCGATGCGCCGTACTTCGGTTTCGAGATCCCTGACGAGCCGGGCAAGTACTTTTACGTCTGGCTGGATGCGCCGATCGGCTACATGGCGAGCTTCAAGAACCTCTGCGACCGCACGCCGGAGCTGGATTTCGACGCGTTCTGGGGCAAGGATTCCACCGCCGAGCTGTACCATTTCATCGGCAAGGACATCGTCAACTTCCATGCCCTGTTCTGGCCAGCCATGCTCGAAGGCGCCGGTTTCCGCAAACCAACCGGCATCAACGTGCACGGCTACCTGACCGTCAACGGTCAGAAAATGTCCAAGTCCCGCGGCACCTTCATCAAGGCCCGGACCTACCTGGATCACCTATCGCCGGAATACCTGCGCTACTACTACGCGGCCAAGCTGAGCCGTGGCGTCGACGACCTGGACCTGAACCTCGAAGACTTCGTACAAAAGGTCAACTCCGACCTGGTGGGCAAAGTCGTCAACATTGCCAGCCGTTGCGCCGGTTTCATCCACAAAGGCAACGCCGGCGTCCTGGTGGCCGGTAACGCCGCGCCAGAACTGACCGACGCGTTCCTCGCTGCAGCGCCGAGCATCTGCGACGCCTACGAGGCTCGCGACTTCGCCCGCGCGATGCGCGAAATCATGGGCCTGGCCGACCGCGCCAACGCCTGGATCGCCGACAAGGCGCCGTGGTCGCTGAACAAACAAGAAGGCAAGCAAGACGAAGTCCAGGCCATCTGCGCCTTGGGCATCAACCTGTTCCGCCAACTGGTGATCTTCCTCAAGCCGGTGCTGCCACTGCTGGCCGCCGACGCCGAGGCGTTCCTGAACGTCGCGCCGCTGACCTGGAACGATCACGCAACGCTGCTCAGCAACCATCAGCTGAACGAGTTCAAACCGTTGATGACCCGTATCGACCCGGTGAAAGTGCAAGCCATGACCGATGCTTCGAAAGAAGACCTGACCGCAAGCGCAACCGACACCGGCGATGCTGCACCTGCCGGCAACGGCGAACTGGCCAAGGATCCGCTGTCGCCAGAAATCGAGTTCGATGCATTTGCCGCTGTCGACCTGCGCGTCGCTCTGATCCTTAAGGCCGAACATGTGGAAGGTGCCGACAAACTGCTGCGCCTGACCCTGGACATCGGTGACGAGCAACGTAACGTGTTCTCCGGGATCAAGAGCGCTTATCCGGATCCATCCAAGCTCAATGGTCGTCTGACCATGATGATCGCCAACCTCAAGCCACGGAAAATGAAGTTCGGCATATCCGAAGGCATGGTGATGGCGGCGGGCCCTGGCGGTGAAGAAATCTACCTGCTCAGCCCCGACAGCGGCGCCAAGCCAGGTCAGCGGATCAAGTAATCTTCTGCGGTAAACCGATCCCACAGTCGCGCCCGGCGCGACTGTGGGATTTTCATGTCTGGCCCATACTCTCCCTGTAGGAGCTGCCGAAGGCTGCGATCTTTTGATCTTTTGATCTTTTGATCTTTTGATCTTTTGATCGTAAAAAAAAGATCAAAAGATCGCAGCCTTCGGCAGCTCCTACAGGGTTATTCAGCAGCCATTACGATGTGTGGGTAAGGACGCTTCAGGCAAACAGATCATGACCGAGATTATTCTGACGCTTATCAGCGCTGCCCTTATCAACAACTTCGTGTTGCACTGGCCGCTGGGCGTCGATCCGCTACTGAGCGCCGAGCGCCGTCAGGTTCATGCGCTGGGCATTGCAACGACGTGTCTGATGCTGATCGTCGGCATGCTCGGCTATGCGCTCTACCACTGGCTGCTGGTGCCACTGGAGCTGACTTCGCTGCGTCTGTTCGTAGTTCTGCCGCTGAGCGTGTTGTTGATCGCGCCGTTGCTGACGTTACTGTCGACGGTATTTTCGACGCTTTCATTCGAAGGGCTCTGGCCGCTGCTTCTCGGCAATGCCGGCGTGCTCGGGCTGACGCTGATCAATGTTCAGGACGACAACGGGTTTTTCCACGCCACGGCCCTGAGTCTTGGCGCGGGGCTGGGTTTCTGGCTGGTACTGAGTCTGTTCAGCGACTTGCGCCAGCGCACCGTCGATAACGATGTCCCCCTGCCCTTTCGCGGCCTGCCGATTGACCTGATCGGCGCCGGTCTGATCGCAGTGGCCTTTCTCGGATTCAGCGGACTGATCAAAACATGAGTCTGATTCAACGCATCGACGCCCTCCTGCCGCAGACCCAATGCGGCAAGTGCGGCCATCCCGGATGCAAGCCCTACGCCGAAGGCATCGCCAACGGCGAGCCGATCAACAAGTGCCCACCGGGCGGCAGCGAAACCATTTCGGCCCTGGCCGATTTGCTGAAGGTGCCGGTGCTGGAGCTGGATGTGAGTCGCGGTTCGGCCCCGGCGCAGATCGCCTATATTCGTGAAGCGGAGTGCATTGGTTGCACCAAATGCATTCAGGCCTGCCCGGTGGACGCCATCGTCGGCGCGGCCAAATTGATGCACACCATCATCGTCGATGAATGCACCGGTTGCGACCTCTGCGTGGCGCCCTGTCCGGTGGATTGCATCGAGATGCGTCCGTTGCCACTGGCCACGGTACTGCCGATCGTCGGCGGTTTGGCCTTCAGCCTTGAGGAACAGCGGGCCCGCGCGGCCAAACGCAATCACGCGCGCCGTCGTTTCGAGCAACGCAACGCAAGGCTGCAACGTGAGGAAGAACAGAAACTCGCGGAACGTCAGGCTCGTGCGCAGCGCACAGTGCCGCAGCCCAGTGACGCGCCCTACCTTGATCCGGTTCAAGCCGCACTTGAACGGGTGCGTGCTCAGAAAGCAGCCACTGCCGATGCGGCGTTGAAAAAAGCCAAGATCGATCTGGCCATGAGCCGGGCGCAATTGAACAAGTCGCTCAAGGCCTTCGGGCATCCGCCGACGTTTGAACAGCAGTCGCAACTGATCGTCCTGCAACAGCAGTTCGAGGCTGCCGAGCAAGCGTTGGCGACATTGGAAAACAGTGCACCACCTGCATCGGCGCCCGTGGCCCCGGCAAAAAATGCGGAGCTAAATCGGGCGAAAATTCAACTGGCGATGCGCCGCGCAGCGCTTAAAAAAGCTCAAGCCAGCGAAGCGCCAGCTGAACAAATCGAAGCATTGGAAGAAGCAGTGAGCGAAGCCGAGCGTCAGGTGGATGCTTATGGCACCCCTTGAATCGGTCGACGAACGCCTTCAGCAGGCCATGAAGCTGGTGTTGCTGGCCACTGTGCCGGGGATGTTGGTGTTGTTCGGGTTATATGGTTGGGGGGTATTGATCAACCTGATCCTGGCGGGTGTGACCGCACTGGCTGTTGAAGCGGCCGTGTTGCAGTTGCGCAAGCGACCGCTCAAACCCACCTTGAGCGACGTTAGCGCCCTGGTCAGTGCGACGCTACTGGCGCTGGCCCTTCCGCCTTATTGCCCGTGGTGGCTGACCGTCAGCGCGGCGGCGTTCGCAATGGTGTTCGGCAAGCACCTGTATGGCGGCGTCGGCAAGAACCCTTTCAACCCGGCAATGCTCGGTTTCGCCCTGGTGCTGGTGACGTTTCCTCAACAAATGACCCATTGGCCGTCGTCCCATGGCATGGACCTGTTGGGTGGTTTGCAACAGGTATTCGGTTTCAGCCTCAGTGAGTCCCCGGATGCCTGGGTCCAGGCCACGGCACTGGACAGCCTGCGGATCAACAAAAGCCTGACCATGGACGAACTCTTCGCCGGCAACCCGGCGTTCGGTCACTTCGGCGGCCGTGGCGTGGAATGGGTCAACCTGGCGTTTCTGGCCGGGGGCGCATTTCTCCTGCAACAGCGCATATTCACGTGGCATGCGCCGGTAGGCATGCTCGCCAGCCTGTTCATCATCAGCCTGCTGTGCTGGAACGGCTCGGGTTCCGACTCTCATGGCTCGCCGCTGTTTCACCTGCTCAGCGGCGCGAGCATGCTCGGAGCATTCTTCATTGTCACGGAGCCGGTGTCTGGCGCTAGAAGCCCCGGCGCCCGGCTTTTGTTTGGGGCGGGAGTGGGGCTGCTGACCTATTTGATTCGCACTTGGGGCGGCTACCCGGACGGTGTGGCCTTTGCAGTGTTGCTGATGAACCTCTGTGTGCCGGCGCTGGACCGGTTCGTCGCCTCCAGGCAAGAGCGGAGTGCGCCATGAACCGAACGTCAAGCATTGTCACGCTGGTGTTGCTGGCAAGCGTGGGAGTTGGAACGACCTACCTCGTGCAACACGCCATCGCGCCGCACATCGCCGCCGAACAACGCCTGATCGACAGTCGCAACCTGCTGGACCTGCTGCCCTCGGACAGTTACGACAATCAACCGCTGGAACAGCCGCTCAACCTCGACAGCAGCGCATTGGCCAACAGCACACTGCTCATCGGCTACCGCGCAACCAAGGCCGGCCAGCCCAGCGCCGTGTTGTTGCGCAGCCAGACCCTGGGCTATGCAGGCTCCATCGACTTGCTGATCGCCATCGACATCAACGGCAAGCTGCTGGGCGTCAAAACCCTTAAGCAATCGGAAACGCCTGGGTTGGGCGGTAAAATCGCCGAGTGGCCCAATAGCTGGCTTCAGGTTTTTTCCGGCAAGTCCCGAAACGAACCTGGCGACAGTGGCTGGGCTTTGAAAAAGGATCAGGGTCAATTCGATCAGATCGCGGGCGCGACCATGACTTCAAGAGCGGTGATCAACGCCATTCATGACGCGTTGCGCTACTTCGACGAGCACCGGCAACAACTGATCGGGAGCAGTCTCCATGAATAAGCCATCGACTCTGCAAAATTCGCTGATGCTGACGCCGCTGATCGGTGCTACCGACTCTTGGGTGACCGCGCTGGGCCTGTGGCTGATGTTTATTGTGGTGATCAGTGCCTTTGGCGTGAGCATGGGCGCCTTGCGATCCCGGGTTGTCCCGGCAACACACCTGTTGGCCGGGGTGCTGCTGGCGGCTGCTCTGACCAGCTGCGCGGAACTCGCCGCGCAAGCCTGGTCGCTGCAAGGTCACCGGCACTTGGGGATCTATGCAGGATTGATCGCCCTGCAATGCGTAGTGCTGGAACACACCGGGTTTTTCCAAAGCGCATGGCGTGACCGCCTGCGCTTGTGTGGCGTGTTCGGCGCATTGCTGGTGGGCATGGGCCTGCTACGCGAACTCCTCGGCGGTAGCTTTCACTTGGCTGCCCTGGCCCCTGGCGGATTCATTTTGCTGGGCCTGCTCATCGCCGCCTGGCAGGCCTGGCCCCGCCCGACCACTCCACACTGAACGCTTTCGAGGAAATGCACTGCCTATGAATGCCGCAAAACGTCTGGAAATTTTCCGCAGGTTTCACGAAGACAACCCGGAACCAAAGACCGAACTGGCCTATTCCTCGCCGTTCGAATTGCTGATTGCCGTGATTCTCTCGGCGCAGTCGACCGACGTCGGCGTCAACAAAGCCACCGCCAAACTCTATCCGGTGGCCAACACGCCAGCGGCGATTTATGCACTCGGCGTCGAAGGACTGTCGGAGTACATCAAGACCATTGGCCTGTTCAACAGCAAAGCCAAAAACGTGATCGAGACGTGCCGCTTGCTGGTGGAGCGTCACGCAGGCGAAGTGCCGCAGACCCGCGAAGAGCTGGAAGCGCTGCCCGGCGTCGGTCGCAAGACCGCCAACGTGGTGCTCAATACCGCTTTCCGTCAGCTGACCATGGCCGTCGACACGCATATCTTCAGGGTCAGCAACCGCACCGGCATTGCGCCAGGCAAGAATGTGGTCGAGGTTGAGAAAAAACTGATGAAGTTCGTGCCCAAGGAATACCTGCTCGATTCACATCACTGGTTGATCCTCCACGGACGCTATGTTTGCCTGGCCCGCAAGCCTCGCTGCGGCAGTTGCCGGATCGAAGACTTGTGCGAATACAAGCAAAAGACCTCGGACGATTGAGGCACTATTAAGATTATTGATATATCGATTGAAAAAATCTTTTTTACCCGCGGGGAGATTGTCGATATAAGGGGCGCCAAAGGCAGTCTAAGCCTGGAGTTAACCTATGAGCACTGGCAAAGAGCAATTGGACGTAGAAGACGACTTCACCCCCGTTGAGGCCGATGACGCTGAACCGGTGGTTGAAGTGGCGAAGACCAACCTGAGCAAACGCCGTACCATCGACAATCTGCTGGAGGAGCGCCGACTGCAAAAGCAATTGGCCGATTACGATTTTGATCTATGACACCTAAAAGCCTCCCGAAACGGAGGCTTTTTACTAAGTGCCAAATACTGACGCAATTACACCAGACCATTGCGTTGAGCCAACTCGATCAGGTCGACCAAGGAACGAGCATTGAGTTTCAACAACAGGCGAGTCTTGTAAGTACTGACGGTTTTATTGCTCAGGAACATTCCATCGGCAATCTCCTTGTTCGTCTTGCCTCGCGCCAACTGTTGCAAGACCATCATTTCCCGTCCCGACAGACGATCCACCATATCGGCTTCACTGGCATTACCCAGACTGGAGCGTACGGTATGCAAGGCTTGGTTCGGAAAGTAACTGTAGCCTGACAATACGGCCTTGATTGCGCTCAGCAATTCAGTGAGATCCTGCTGTTTGCAGACATATCCCGCCGCACCCGACTGCATGCAACGCATGGAAAAATGCCCCGGCGCCTGGGAAGTCAATATCAGCACTTTCATAGGCATCGCGGCCGATGTCAGACGCGCAATAACTTCCAGGCCATCCAGTTTCGGTATCCCAATATCGAGGATGACAATATCCGGCATATATTCACGCGCCAGTTGCAATGCATCCACGCCATTATCTGTTTCTGCAATAACCTCGTAGCCATGACGCTCCATTAGCATACGTACCGCAAGACGAATGACGGGGTGATCATCCACGATCAGCACTTTATTCATGGGCAAGTCCAATTTCGCTGTTCGAATTTTTAGAGCCCGCACAATAGCCTAGTCGTTTCGCCCCTGGCATGCCGCCCCCCCCGGCCACCCACACCGAGAGACATTCCCTACAAACAACACGGATTCTTCCTACAAAAATTCTTCGAAAACACGGTATTTGAAACTTTTTCAGACTGACGGTATTTCTCTTTTCATTAGTTTTTTGTATCAACTTACGACCAAAAAACCCAACAACACGACTTGGCTGCGGTAATTCGACAAGCGTAAATTATAGAATCACCCTTAAAAGTAACCGATATTTACCAAATCAACCTCTATACCAGAAATATCACACATCAATTATCCACTTACGCTTACAGCA
>NZ_JAEKFH010000008.1 GCF_016650695.1 Pseudomonas sp. TH41
GGAATAAAGCACCGTCCCGGAGCAGCATAAATTTGCACAGTTATTTTCGATTTAGACCACTAGAATAGGTCCACCTTTTTTGGAGCCAGAGCCTTTATGCCAGATCCGGTTGACGCCCCCGGGCTGTCAGAATTACCACTGGACGACTTGGTGGCGTGTCATGAGTGCGATTTGCTGATGCGCAAGCCTGAGCTTGCCCATGGTGAGAAAGCCCTGTGTCCACGCTGCGGTTACGAGCTTTACGCGCATCGGCACAACGTTGTGCAACGTAGTCTTGCCTTGGTCCTCGCCGCTCTATTGTTATATGTCCCGGCGAACTTTTTACCCATCATGCAGCTCCATCTACTCGGTCATTCGTCGCATGACACGGTCTGGAGAGGCGTTGTCGGCCTGTTCGACACCGGTATGCAAGGCGTGGCAGTCGTCGTGTTTCTCTGCAGCATGGGGATCCCGTTGTTGAAGTTGCTCTGCCAACTGGTCGTGCTGTTGAGTATTCGTTTTGATGTTGGACGCAGCTATGGCCTCCTGCTCTACCGCATTTATCACCATCTACGCGATTGGGGGATGCTTGAGGTCTACCTCATGGGCGTGTTGGTCGCGATCGTAAAACTGGCAGATATGGCGACTATTACCGTAGGTCTTGGCTTGGCCTGCTTTATCAGTTTGTTGTTGGTTCAGGTCTGGTTGGAGGTTGTGATGTCGCCTCATCAGATCTGGCAGGCTTTATCAGGAGAGGATGCCCATGCGGGCGATTGATGCAGGCATTCTGATTTGCGCTGAATGCCATGAATTGAATAAGCAGGAAGCTGACACCGACGAGCAAGTCTGCACCCGCTGCGGTGCCCTGGTTCACGCTCGTCGCCCCAACAGTCTGATGCGTACCTGGGCGTTGCTCGTCACCGCAGCGATCCTGTACATCCCTGCGAATGTGCTGCCGATCATGACGGTCAGTTCCCTCGGCCAAGGTGATCCCAGCACCATCATGTCCGGCGTGATCCAGCTGGTTCAGCACGGCATGATTCCAATCGCAGCCGTGGTTTTCATTGCCAGTATCCTGGTCCCGACCTTCAAATTGGTAGGCATCGCGCTGCTGCTGTTTTCGGTGCAGCGTCGCCAGCCGCTCTCTGCTCGTCAACGTATCTGGATGTATCGCTTTATCGAGTTCATTGGGCGCTGGTCGATGCTGGATATCTTTGTGATCGCAATTCTGGTGTCCGTCGTGAATTTCGGACGGCTTGCCAGCATCGAAGCCAATCTTGGCGCCATCGCTTTCGCCAGTGTGGTGATTCTGACGATGTTTGCCGCAGTTACTTTCGATCCCCGACTGATTTGGGATAACACGGAGTCGGACGACGACTATGACTGATTTACCTACAGCTAAAACCCGACCGGCCTCGAACTGGTCTGCCATTTGGGTGTTGCCCCTGATCGCCTTGATCATCGGCGGCTGGCTCGGCTGGCGTGCCTACACCGAAACCGGCATCGAAGTTCAGGTGCGTTTCGATAGTGGCGAAGGCATTCAGGCCAACAAGACTGAAGTCGTCTACAAAGGCATGTCGGTCGGTAAGGTGAAAACCCTCAAGCTCGACGACGAAGGCGCCTCCAAAGGTGTGATCGCCACCATCGAGATGAACAAGGACGTGGAGCAATACCTCAGGACCAGCACGCGCTTCTGGCTGGTCAAACCCAGCGTGACGCTGGCCGGTATCACTGGCCTGGAAACCCTGGTGTCGGGCAACTACGTAGCCATCAGTCCTGGCGAAGGCGAACCGACTCGCAAGTTCAAGGCCTTGGCGGAAGAGCCACCGTTGTCGGACGCCAAGCCCGGATTGCACCTGACCATCAAGGCGGATCGCCTCGGCTCGCTGAACCGCGGGAGCCCAGTGTTCTACAAGCAGATCAAAGTCGGCCAGATCAAAAGCTACTTGCTGTCCGAAGACCAAAGCACGGTTGAACTCAAAGTGTTCATCGAGCCAACGTACGCCAAGCTGGTGCGCAAACACACGCGTTTCTGGAATGCCAGCGGCATCAGCATCGACGCTAACCTGTCCGGTGTGAAAGTGCGCAGTGAGTCGCTGGCCAGCATCGTCGCGGGTGGTATCGCGTTCGCCACGCCGGAAAACCGCAAGGACAGCCCGCCCACCGATCCGAGTCTGCCGTTCCGTCTCTACGAGGACTTCGATGCCGCCGCGGCCGGTATTCGGGTCAAGGTCAAACTCAGCGATTTCGAAGGTTTGCAGGCCGGTCGCACGCCGGTGATGTACAAGGGCATCCAGGTCGGCAATCTGAAAGCACTGAAGATCGATCCCGATCTCTCCGCTGCTACCGCCGAATTGACCCTGGACCCGCTGGCCGAAGATTATCTGGTCGAAGGCACTCAGTTTTGGGTGGTCAAACCGTCGATCTCCCTTGCGGGCATCACCGGTTTGGAAGCCCTGGTCAAAGGTAACTACATCGCCGTGCGCCCCGGCGACAAAGGCGCAGCGCCACAACGTGAGTTCGTGGCACGGCCCAAGGCGCCGCCGCTTGATTTGCGTTCACCGGGCTTGCACCTGGTGTTGTTCACCGAGAACCTCGGTTCACTGGAAGTCGGCAGCCCGATTCTCTACAAGCAGGTCAAGGTAGGTTCGGTGCAGAGTTATCAGTTCTCACGCACTAAAAAGCAGTTGGTAATCGGCGTACACATCGAGAAGGAATACGAAGGTCTGGTTAACGCCTCGACACGATTCTGGAATGCCAGTGGCATCACGCTGACGGGGGGACTCACTGGTGGAATCCAGGTCAAAAGTGAGTCGCTGCAAAGCCTGATGGCCGGCGGCATTGCCTTCGAAACACCGGAAGCAAAAGCGCCGCTGCAGAAACGTATTCCACGTTTCCGTCTGTTCGCCAGCCATGACGACGCCAACCAGAAAGGCACGGTGGTCACGATCAAGGTCGATCGCGCCGATGGTTTGCGCAGCGGCACACCGGTGAGGTTCAAAGGTTTGGATGTCGGCAAGATTGAAGACGTCGACCTCACGGATGACCTGCAATCGGTGATGCTCACTGCGCGAATCACCGAAGTGCCTGAGCGTATCGCCCGGGTAGGCAGTCAGTTTTGGGTAGTCAAACCAGAATTGGGTCTGATCAAAACGTCGAATCTGGAGACGTTGGTCACCGGCCAATACATCGAAGTTCAGCCTGCAGCGAAAAACCTCGGCCCGCAGAAGAACTTTGTCGCCCTGGCCAATCCACCGGAAACCGCCCTGCAAGAACCCGGTTTGAGTCTGGTCCTGAGCGCCGCTCGCCGTGGTTCGCTGAAAACCGGCGTACCGGTGACGTATCGCGAGATCACCGTGGGCAAGGTGACGGGCTACGAACTGGGCCAGACCGCTGATCGTGTGTTGGTGCACATCCTGATTGAGCCGAAGTACGCGCCATTGGTGCGCAGCGGCACGCGATTCTGGAATACCAGCGGTTTCGGTTTCGACTACGGCTTGTTCAAAGGCGCGACGGTCCGTACTGAATCGCTGGAGACCCTGATTCAGGGTGGCATCGCTTTCGCCACGCCGGACGGTGATCGCATGGGGAGCCCCGCGCGGCCTGAGCAAACATTCCCACTGTTCGATAAGTTTGAAGAAGAGTGGCTGACCTGGGCGCCGAAAATTTCGATCGGTAAGTAGCAGGCAGTTCATAGGGCGTCTGTGATGACGCCTTCGCGAGCAAGCTCGCTCCCACATTGAATCTATGTCGATCATCGCATTTGTGTACGACACCGATCCAATGTAGGAGCGAGCTTGCTCGCGAAGAGGCCCTCAAGCTCACTGAAAGCATTCAAAAATGCAGCCACAAAAAAAGGCCGCGATCCATTGGATCGCGGCCTTTTTCGTATCTAACGGTTCAAATCAGACCGCATCCAGCTCCGGCTCATCCGCTTGCACGATGATCGTCGGTTTCACTTCATCGTGACGACGGATGTACTTCCAGTCCGCTTCGTCGATGTAGATCCCGTTCGGCCCGCTGCCGCCTTCCAGGTCGATGGCGACACTGGCGCAAACCTGCGGCTTCACACTCGCCAGGATCGGCACGAAGCCCAGTTGCAGGCTGGTTTCCAGCAAGGCTGCCTGGTTCTTCTCGTCGATGTCCGCCGCCTCGTCGAGGTAGTACGGCAGACGCACCCGGCCGGCCTGGTCGCGGTCCATCAAGTGCAGCAACAAGTACATGTTGGTGAGCGCTTTGATGGTCATCGTGGTGCCGTTGGAAGCGGCGCCATCGATGTCGGTGTGAATCACCGGTTGACCGTTGACCTTGGTGATTTCGAACGCGAGCTCGAACAAGTCCTTGAGGCCGAGCTGGTTGTGGTTCGCCGCCACCAGCCGTGCCAAATACTCCTTGGCCTCTTCGTTCTTGTTGTCCTGATCCGCGCTTTGGCTCAGGTCGAAGACGGAAAGTGTTTCACCTTCTTCGTACTGGCCGGCACTGTGGATGATCTGGTCGATGTGCTTGAGCGCCTCTTTGTTCGGCGCGAGCACGATACGGAAACTCTGCAGGTTGGAGACCTGACGCTTGTTGATCTCGCGATTGAACAGCGCCAGTTGGTGCTCGAGGCTGTCGTAGTCGCTACGAATGTTACGCAGGGTCCGAGCGATGTCGGTGACCGCCGCACGGCGCGCCTTGCCAAGGGTCAGTGCTTCATCGGTGCGGTGCGCGTACGCGTTGATCAACAATTGCAGACGACGCTCCATATCGTCTTCGCTGTCGAACTTGGCCACGCCTTTGAGGCGAACCTGAGCGTACAGCGCTTCGATCTGACCATCGCTGCGCTGCAACCCCTGCCAACTGTCCTGATAGTCATTGAGCAGCGGCAGCAGATTGTCCATGGAGTCGTCGATCGGGTCCATGAACGGTGTACCGAACGGCAGGTCTGCCGGCAACAACTGACGGCGGCGCAGAGCGTCGTCGAGTGTGCGTTGCTTGGCTTCCATATCGCCGATCTGCCGTCCGACCAGTTGCAGCTTGGCCGACAGTTGCTGGACACGTTCGGTGAAGGCGTCGCTGGAGCGCTTCAGTTCATCCTGTGCGGCTTCCATTTGCGCCAGCTGTTCCAGCTTGTCGCCTTCCTCGGCGCTCAGGGTTTGCGCGCGACGGAAATCTTCCAGGGCTTTCTGCGCGTCCAGCACTTGCTGGTACAACGCTTCAGTCTGGGTTTTGCTGGCCGCGCGGTCTGCTGCAACCGCTTGCTGGGTTTTCAGTTGCTTGAGCTCTTTGTCCAGGCGCTCTTTCTGATCGCGCAATGCCGCGCGGTCAGCCAAGGCTTGTAGCGCTGGCGGCTCGATGTGCGAGAGGTCGATGGACAGGCCCGGCACCTCGAAACGCTCACCCTTGAAGCCATCGAGGATCAGCTCCATGGATTTGACCCACTGACCGTCCTCGTCCAGCGCAATCCCGTGCTCGCCCAGCGGCAGGCTGAACAGCGCGCTATTGAACAGGCGCATCAGGCGCTCTACATCCTGTTGCGAGAATTCTTCGCGCAGACGGGCGTAGCTGTTGTTGTCGGCGTGATCGAGTTGTTGCTTGACCGACTTCAGGCGTTTTTCCAGATCCCGCAGACGTTCTTCCAAATCCTCGGCGGTGAATTGGCGCGACTGCGCCAGCGCACCGGCCAGCTCATCGTGCGCGTCCTTGGCGGCGAGCAGTTGCTGCTCCAGGACTTTAACGTCATCGACTAACGCGAAGCGATGCTTGAGCACCGACAGCTCGCCGAGCCAGCGCTGGATGCCGGTGATTTCCCGCTCCAGACGCATCAGCTCCTGAGTGCCGCCGCGTTGATCGTTTTGCAATGCGTCTTGCTCGTTGCGGTAGTGCTCGGCCTGAATCGTCAGCTCTTCCTTGCGCGCACTGGCGTAGTCCGACCAGGTGCCGAGCAGGGAATCGAGCAGCGGCGAGATCCGGTGCAATTTGCCGCGCAGGATATTGCGCTGGGTCACGCCTGCCGCGAGGGCTTCGACCAGTGGGCCGGCGGTGACCAGCGAGTTGTAGTCCTGCTCCATGCGTCGTACGTCGCGGAACGCTTCTTCGCACGCGGCGATGTAGTCGACACTGCCGGAACGCAGGCTGTGTTCGAACGCATCGAGAAACAGCTGCTTGAGCTTGGCCGCTGTGATTTCGCGCATGTGCAGCAGGTTGATGAACAACGCGCGGAAAGTCTTAAGGCTCTGTTCGCTGGTGGAACGCAGCGGGATCAGCGTCAAGTCCAGCGGAATCGAGGTGTGACCGCCAACCAGCAAGCGACGCAATTCATCCGGCTTGAGTTCGTAGGCTTTCAGGCCCTCGCGCTCAAGGTTGGTGAACAGCTCTTTCTGGCGCAGGCAGGTGTCGTTTTTCTGATAGTGAGCCAGATCGAGTTTGCCGGCGTAGGCAAAGAACTGGTGACCGAAACCACCGCCCGGGCCGCGACCCACCACGCCGATGACGTGAGGTCCGTGGGGCAGCGAGACTTCGACGAGGATGTAACTGGTGTCCGAGGCGAAGTAAAAGCGCCGGGACTGTTCCAGGCTGTACTTGCCGAAACTCATGTCCGACATGCGCGCCAGAATCGGAAACTGCAAGGCGTTGATCGACGCGGATTTACCGAGGTTGTTCGCGCCGTAGACCGACAGCGGTTCTTCCAGCGGGAACAGGCCGAGACTGTAACCGGCGGTGTTCAAAAGGGCGAAGCGGCGAATGCCGTAGCGTTCCTTGCTCATGCGTCGGTCTCCTGTTCTTCGGCAATGGCACGGGCCATCGCGTCTTCTTCGCTTTCTTCTTCGAAGTCGCTAAGGTCCAGCGGATCATCGGTCTGCAGCAGCTTTTCGTCGCTGTCGTCGTCGATCAACACCGGAACCGGCAGAGGTAGCACGCTGTGCAGGCTGGCCGCCAGATCGCGGTCCTGCTGAACCGACAGGCAGACATCGAGGAATCGGTGCATCGGCGGCAGGAAACGGTAGACGCCGTTTTCTTCGCCGGCAAAACCGAGTTGGGTCATGCGGCGCATGATTTTTTCTTCGAGCTCTTCGACAGTCTGCACCTCCGCCTGGATGAACAGGTCGCGGTACTTTTCCAGTAAGGAAGGCAATTCATCGCGGCCAAGGCTGCCGCCGTCGAGTACGGCGACGGGGTCACGACCCTGATCTGCCAGATGCTCGACGAGGATGAAGGTGAACAGCGCCAGACGTTGCGCCGTTTTATTCACCGCCGCCGCGGCGAGGTCCGGGACGAAGTAGTAGAAGCCGCGGGTGTCGCAGACCAGTTCAAAGCCCAATGCCTTGAACAGCGTGCGGTACTGGTCCTGGAAGTTCGACAGTTGTGCGTACAGTTCCGGGTCACGGCGGCTGACGTGGTAGCCCTTGAACAGCTCGCGAAAGATCGGCGCCAGCTGGGACAGTTCGGATAGATCAAGATGCATGTGGAATGCTCGCAGAATCCTCGGCGGCGATGTCGCCGGCCGAGAGCAGGGCGAAGGAGCGCAGGCTGACCTGGTGCTCGTGAGTGTGGTAGTCGCGACGCTCCAGACGCTCGCGTTTGAAGCGTTTTTCCCGCGACAGGCGCGAGAACCAATAAAGTAATTCGTCGGTGGCGCCGTCCGGTTCCTGGTCCAGCAGCCAGGTCATCAGGTCCGGCATCGGCAGGGCGTCCTCGCAGCGTTCGAGCATTTCCCGAACCGTGCGTGGCGCGCGCGGTGCTTCGCCTTTCTGAGTCTTGTGGGCCTTGGGGAAGCGCGCCGGTTTCGGTTCGAATCGGGCCAGTGCATACACGTAGGCCTCGACCTGACTGGCACTGCCGAGGAATGTGCTTTGCGGGCGGGTGAACATCGGCATGGCGGCTTGCGGCACCGCATCGATGCCTTTGCGACGGATGGCCGCCAGCGCCAGCGCTGCGCCACGGGTCACGGCGTTGTGGCGACGGGCTTCTTCGCGCAGCGGCAGCAACAGTTCGCGGGCGTGGCGTAGGGTCAGCTGGGCGCTGGTCTGCATTTCGAGGATGCGCGCGTGGGTGCGTAGCAGCATGTCGTCATCGACCAAGTGACCGAGGCGCTGCTGGTCGGTGAGCATCTTCAACAGGACGTTTTCGACCTTGCGCACGCCTTGTTCGAAGGCGCCATCGGCGTTCACCAACTGAATCATCGGCTCGACGTATTCATCCCAGGTCGCCAGCACTTCAGCATAACGCTGACGCAATGGAATCTGCCGGTCGCTGGTCTTGGCGCGTTCGGCGACGGCCACCAGGGCCTGTTCATCGTTGGCGAGCTTCTTCAGAACGTCTCGCACACGCATGTCGAGCAGGCGCAACTGGCGCGCCAGGTCGTCACCGTCGCGGATGTCGAACGCGTCCTGAATGTAACCGGCCAGGCGCTCGAGGTGGCGCAAGTAGGCTTCGATTTCCAGGCACAGGCCCAGACGGTGCTCACGGCGCAGGTAAGCGAGGAAGTCATGGATCTGGGCGTTGAGCTCGAAACGGTTCGGGCTTTTCGCCACGGGAACCAGAATGTCGAGGCGGATCCACACGTCCAGCAGGCTGGTGATGTCCTGCGGCGTACTGTCGAGTTGCTGGGCGGCCAACTGTGAACGCAGTTCGTTGAGGCTCAAGGTGCCCTGGTCGAAGTGCTCGCACAGTGGCTCCAGAAGTGCCCAGTGTTCAGCGAGGGCGCGCAAGACGCGCTTGGGTTCGATCATCGGAATGGCCGGCTGGTTGGCGATTAAAAGCCGCGATTGTACTTCATCGCAGGCGTGGCGCTTCACTCTCGGGACGGGCTGTCGCCATTTTTCATAGGTGGAAAGACTATCGGTGAAGTCTATCGATCAACAGCGCGGGCGATCTTGAGCGAAGGGCGGTAGAATCACCGCACTTTAGTTATCCACAAGTGGCCGACCTTTGCTTATCGAGTCCCGTCGCCGCGCTTATTTGGCCGCCATGCAGGTGGTCAACTGGCTGCCGCGCACCGAATTGCCCTTTGCCGCGCCCTCGCGCGCCGAGCTGCTGGAGATGCCCGAGCCGTTGGTCATCGTCCCGGTTGCACCGGTTCCGGTGGCGGAAGCGCCAGTGGAGCCGGTGATCAAACCGGCCGAACGGGTGAAGATCGAGGTTCCGCGGCCATCGTTGGCCAGCACGCGCACGAACGCCAAGGTCGAAGAAGAGGAGGCGCCGGTCGCGGTCAAGGCGCCGGTCGTGCCGCCACCGCGTTTCGCCCTGCAATTGCTGCGCGCCGGCCGCTGCCTGCTGCTGGTGGAGTTACCCACAGGCGAAACGTTCCAGACCCGCGATCCCGCGTATCTGCTGCTCAAGGACATGCTGCGCGCCGCCGGCCTGCCGGACAGCCCGCAGATCGTCGGCGAGCCGGTGCGTTGGCCGCTATTGGTCCGTGGCACCATGGACCAGGGCCCGGAAGCTGCTCGCGACTTCGTGCAAGGTTTTCTTTCGGCCCGGCTGGAAGATGCTCCCTGCGTCTGCGTATGGCTGATCGGCCTGCCCGCGGTGCGTTTTGCCGGAGAGGCGAACGCCGAATCCTTCAACCGTGAACTCCAGGTCGAAGGCCTGGGCTCGGTCTGGGCCCTGCCGGGCCTGGAATTATTAATGGAAGAGCCACAGCGTAAAGCTGATGTCTGGCAAGCCATGCGTCGGCTGATGGCGCGCTGGAAAGAATCGAATGAGTGACGCTGTATCGTTCCGCCCGATGACCGAAGCGGACCTGGACGCTGTCCTGAAAATTGAATACGCGGCCTACAGCCATCCCTGGACCCGCGGGATTTTTCTCGATGGGCTGGGCAAGTACCAGATCTGGCTGATGTTCGAAGGTCAGCAGCAGGTTGGTCACGGTGTGGTGCAGATCATCCTTGATGAAGCACATCTGCTGAACATCACGGTCAAACCGGAAAATCAAGGCCGTGGGCTGGGTTTGACGCTGCTTGAGCATTTGATGTCCCGTGCATATGACGCTAAGGCACGAGAGTGTTTTCTGGAAGTGCGCGACAGTAACCGTGGTGCGTTCCGGTTGTATGAGCGGTATGGGTTTAACGAGATTGGCCGGCGTCGGGATTACTACCCGGCGGTTGGCGGGCGTGAAGATGCCGTGGTCATGGCCTGCACCCTCGTCGACTGAACACAGATCCCTGTAGGAGCTGCCGAAGGCTGCGATCTTTTGATCTTTCTATTTCGCGACAACAAAAGATCAAAAGATCGCAGCCTTCGGCAGCTCCCACAGGTGAATTCGGTCTGCCCCCTGGTTCAGCGATTGCCATCTATCGGATCGCGCTCTGCCATTTCCGCCTCATCCAGCCCATTGCCACCCCCGATGTCGTCTTCATCGACAATGCTTAAATCCCAATCGGCCTGGCCACCTTCACCCGCTTCATGGGCATCCCGGGCGCCGTCTTCGCGGATCAGGTTTTCCGGGCTCATGTCGTCGTCGGTGGAATCATGGTCATCGGTCGAGTCGCCGGTCATGCCGTCTTTACGCACTCGATTGCGGGCCATCAGTCGTTCGCTCGCTGTTGCCGGCAGTTCGTCGCCAATTTTAGTGCTGGGTTCTTCCTCGTCGAAATCCAGCTCATGCATCGATCCCATGCGGTCTTCATTGTCATCGATGGGCTCGGGCTGCACCGCATCGAAAGGACGTCGTGAATCAGTCATGGCAATTCCTCATACTGTGGGCCTTACTTTAGAGTAGACCCACTGGGCTGCTGAGAATTCCACCGGCACGGAGCGCCAGCGAACCGTTGGGTGCATCAGGGCATCAAGGGGATCTACATCTCGTGCGTGACCCCGACGGCCGGTTGTCTGTCAAAGCAACGCATCATTCTCGAGGCTTTCATTGTATGAACGAATTACAAGATCTGATTGATAACAACGAGCGCTGGGCTGACGCGATCACCAAAGAAGATCCTGATTTCTTCGCCAAGCTGGCCCGCCAGCAGACGCCGGAATACCTGTGGATCGGTTGCTCTGACGCCCGTGTGCCCGCGAACGAGATTGTCGGCATGCTCCCAGGCGACTTGTTCGTACACCGCAACGTGGCCAACGTGGTACTGCACACCGACCTCAACTGCCTGTCGGTGATCCAGTACGCGGTGGACGTGCTCAAGGTCAAACATATCCTCGTCACCGGGCATTACGGCTGCGGTGGTGTGCGCGCTTCGATGCAGGATCGCCAGCTGGGCCTGATCGACGGCTGGCTGCGGTCGATTCGTGATCTCTATTACGAAAAGCGCGAAGAGCTGGCCGAGTTGCCGACCGAAGAAGAGCGGGTCGACCGCCTCTGCGAACTCAACGTGATCCAGCAGGTGGCCAACGTCGGCCACACCAGCATTGTGCAAAACGCCTGGCATCGTGGGCAGAAGCTGTCGATCCACGGTTGCATCTATGGCATCAAGGACGGCCGCTGGAAAAGCCTGAACACGACCATCAGCGGTTTCGAGCAACTGCCGCCGCAATACCGCTTGCGTCCGGTCGAGAAGTTGTAAAGCCTTTCAGCACAGACGCTTTCCCGCGTCAGCCATCGGCCACGCGGGAAAGTCATGCATCGTTTACAGGTGTGGCGCAGGCATTGCGGTCGCGGGGGCCGGGGCCTTGAGCTGTTTGAGTTGGGATTTGATCGGTGGCGTTGCGCACTTGGTCACTGCCTGTTCAGGCGTGAGGTTGCGGATCGAGGTGTAAAACAATTCACAGGTCTTTTCTTTCTGGGTCACTTGCCAGGTCTGGGTGCAGCTTTTCAGCTGAACTTGAGGGTCAGTGCCCGGTTTGCTGCCCATGCCGGCCTGCCAGCACGCGGCGCTCAAATCCTGCCCCATGACTTTCAAGCCGGCGGCGTCGGCCTTGGCCTGGGCATCTTCACCGGTGTAGGTCGCGGGGTCAGCGGCGTACCAGATGTAGCTTGGGTGGTTGGAACCCAGTACCGGCACGTTTACCCCTGTACTTGGACTGATCGTGGCCAGACCCAACACGTTCACGGTCGGACCGTATTGCTGTTTGATCCAGTTACGCACCGGCGCGCCGAAGGCGACCATCGGTAACGCGGCACCGCTGGCGTTCTGGCTGACGTCCTTGACCATGGAGGTCTGATAGTCCTTGAAGTAGTCGTAGACCCCTTCCAGATCCTTGCCGGCACTGGATGGCGCGGCAATCGGTGCGATGTCGATGATGGTCTGGTAGCCCGGCGTCTGGTCTGCGGGGATGCCGTTGTCGGTGAGCAGCGTGGCCCAACGATCGGTGGTGGCAGACCTGAGATAATCTTGTGCCTGGGTCAACGAGTAATCCGGCGGGAAGTGCAGCAGTTCAACGCTTTTGCGGTTTTCCAGCGCCATGCCCAATGGCAGGAACAGATACCAGCTGTAGGCCCACTTGCCATCGGCATTCAGTTTGCTGGCACCGGTGTAGGCCAGATCTCCGGCATCGAGTAGCGCTGCCAACGGTTTTTCATAACCCTTGGGCACGCCGCTGATTTCGGCGTAGAGCTGATCGTTATCGGTTTTCACCAGAACCTTCGCTTCGCTGTAGCCATCGCGTTGCACGCTTTGGGTCAGGTAATGCTCGACGGTCTGTTCCAGCGTCCGGTTGCGAAAACAGATCACGTTGCAGTTGTTGGGGAAGGCAAACAGGCGCGTGACCCGTTCGGTGTTGCCCAGCTTCAGGTCGACATCGGCGTGGGCGGTGGCGCTCAGGGTGAGGGCGGCAAGGGTGAGTCCTGCAAGTTTGAACATGCTCAGATCCTTTTCAGCGATGGGCCCTAGGATAGGGAACAGCGTCATACTGGATCGGCAAGGGTAGTCAGAGAAGTGGTATGAAACAGAATAATTGTGATGAGTCGGGAACGCAGGCTGTAGCCCGCCGCACTCTTGCGGCGGACCGACTCCTGGTTGTGGCGTTACAACAGATGCAGGGCTAAATCACTTCCAGCGCGCAAGTATTCCACTTGGGCAACAACAGCGTCTTTAACGATGGCTTCGCCGGTATCGGTAAGTTTGGCTTTCTTGGCATCGATAATTGCCGACTGCAGTAACTGCATGGCGACATCCATTGCCTTTTGAAAAGCCGTCACATTGTTATGGTGGCCAAACTCCCGAATGACAGCGTCCATGCGTCTGTCGGCATCATCGCGCAGGGCTTTATATTCAACGAATGAAACTCTGCCATCCTGGTAAATTTCATTAATCATTTCTTCCAGCGATTTCGATATTAAAGGCATTTACTTTTCCGTCCTTGGTTAATGCAGTTTACTGAATAGAAGTTGTCTGCTCCGTCGAAGTCTAACGCGGTAATTTATGCATTGAAGATAGGACGTTACCTGGCGTTGTGTCAGGCAACACCGAACCTGTTTGTAAGACCAATTCAGCTGCAGTCATTCGCCCCTTCGACAAGGGGCGATGCCATCTTCAGTCAGCTCGTGAAATGCAAGGCATTGGTCAAATCCCCCATTGGCTGTTGGCCACGGGCAATCATCGACTCATCGCGCAGTTTGATTCCGTCGAGTGTCTCCAATTGGAACACCCGAGTGATCAGCCGCAGGATCGAAGCCGTGTCGTAGACCGTATGGTCCACCGTGCCCTTGCGCGAGAACGGTGAAATGACCAGCGCCGGGATACGCGTCCCCGGGCCCCAGCGATCGCCTTTGGGCGGAGCAACGTGATCCCACCAGCCGCCGTTTTCATCGACCGTGATCACCACCACCATGTTTTTCCATTGCGGGCTCTGCTGCAAAACCTTCAGTGCGCGGACGATGTGCCGGTCGCCAGATGCCACGTCGGCGTAGCCCGCGTGCATATTCAAGTTGCCCTGGGGTTTGTAGAACGTCACCGCTGGCAGCTTGCCGGCTTCGGCATCGGCCAGGAACTTGTTGGTGCTCGACTCATCGCCCAAACCGCCATCGCGCAGGCGCTTGCTGCGTTCAGCCGGGTTTTCCGGGCCTTGGCGTTTGAAGTAGTTGAACGGTTGATGGTGGTACTGGAAGTTCGGAATTTTCGGAATGGCTCCCGAATCCTTGTATTCATCGATCGTGGCTTGCCACGCGCCGCCGTACCAGGCCCAGTCGACGTTTTTCTTCGAGAGCTTGTCGCCGATATGTTCGTGTGTTTGCGGGACAAGCACGCTGGGCAAGTCGGCTTTGGCGTAGTCCGGGCGCTCGGGATCGCGGATCCAGGTCGGCCAGTAAGGGGGAGCCATGGTGTTCACGGCATAGCCGTCGGGAGTCAGCAGGCTCGGGCCGAATTGCGGCGGGCCGGTCATGGCGCTGGTGGGTGACTGGGCCAACGGCTTGAGGCGCGTATCGGTCGGATCATCACTCTGCAGTGTGGCGATCTGCGACTTGGCCGCCGAGTTGGCGGCATCCGGATAAAACGGCACCTGGGCACTGATCAGATATTGATGGTTCAGGTACGAACCGCCGAACGCGCCCTGGAAAAAGTTATCGCACAGGACGAATTCTTTGGCGACATCCCACAAGCGCAGCGAGTACCGGGTCTGGGCGTAATGGCCGAACGTCAGGGCGCCGGAGTCGGCCCATGCCACAAAGTGATCGTTCTTGCCGCCGTTGATCTGCATCTGGTTTTGATAGAACACATGCCACAGGTCGCGAGTGACCAGGTTCAGGGGCAAGTCTTCGCCTTGTGGCCCCTTGAGGGCGAACGGGGCATTGGGCAGATGTTCCTGAAACTGCGTACCGGCGGGATAAATCACGCCATCAAGGGTTTGCGGGCCGACCTGGTTCACGCCACCCCATACCGGCGGCAGGCCCGACAGCACGCTGCCGTCGCGATCGCGTTGCAGGTATTGCTCGGGTTTGATCGCGGACAGCGGGTTTTCGATGCCGGGGAAATCGGCAAACAGGTTGTTGAAGCTGCGGTTTTCGCCGTAGATCACCACGACGTTTTTCACCTGTTCGCGCAGGGCTTTATCCAGTTCGGTTGGCGTCAGTGCTCGTTCAGCCGGTTTTCCCGGTTCATCACCATGGGGGCCGCAAGCGCTTAAGGTAGCGCCTACACCCAATACCGCAACGCCACCGAGGAAACGGCGACGGCTGGTATCGGTGGGTTGATCGTCTTCGGGGGAGGGGATGTCGCTTCCGTCTTTTTCGTCGTTCATTCCGACTCCTGTCTTGCAAAGTTGTTGCAATATATTTCTGCGGGACACTAGCAGCGCGGTGTGGCGGGGAGGTTACACGAGAGTTTCAATTGGCTGACACTGCGATGGCCGGCACGCATCCTGTCACGGTGTGCGACATTTACCATCATCAGGCACTGCTGGACTGGCGCGATACCCACGCAAAACGCCCAAGTGCCATGGCGCAGCATGCGAGGTGTGCGCAATCGTATTGCCCACGGCTACTTCGATATCAATCTTGAAGTGGTGTGGGATACGGTTCAGGCGGCGTTGCCTGAATTTCTGAAGGTGTTACCCACCGATCAAACCTGATTGCACCTGCTCCACAGCGGGTGCAATCCACTTCAGTTACGGCATCACCGGCGCCGTATACGTCAGCGTCGTCCCCAGCGCCCACAGCAGGAACAGCACCAGCGGCGTGTGCACCAGCAGTTGCACGAACGAAAATCCGATCAAGTCCCGCGCCTTCAACCCGAGCACACCGAGCAGCGGCAGCATGTAAAACGGGTTGATCAGGTTCGGCAGGGCTTCGGCGGCGTTGTAGATTTGTACGGCCCAACCCAGGTGGTACTTGAGGTCGGTGGCCACTTGCATGACGTACGGCGCTTCAATGATCCATTTACCGCCGCCGGACGGGATGAAGAAACCAAGGATGGACGAGTACACACCCATCAGCAGCGCATAGGTGTCGTGGGACGCGATGCTGACGAAGAAGGTCGAGATGTGGTGCGCCAGGGTTTGAGCGTCAGCGCCTTTGACGGTGGTCATCAGCGCAGCGATCGAGCCGTACAACGGAAACTGGATCAGCACGCCAGTGGTGGTCGGCACCGCACGGGCCACGGCGTCGAGGAAGCTGCGTGGGCGCCAGTGCAGCAACGCGCCGAGCATCAGGAACAGGAAGTTGTAGGTGTTCAGGCCCGAGATGGCACTGATCGCCGGTTTGGTCGAGAACTCATGAAACAGCCAGCCGGCGGCCAGCAACACCAGCAGAATCGTCAGCAGCGGGCTGTGTTCCAGCCATTCGCCGGGGCGGGTGCGCGGTTGCAGCGGCGGCAGATTGAAACTGGGGTCGATGCCACACGCTTTGGCATCACGCGCGGTATTCGGGCCGGGGGCGGTAGCGTAGGCAATGATCAGCGAGATGATGATCAGCGCCAGCAACATCACGCCGGACTGCCAGAGAAAAATGGTTTGGGTGAAGGGAATGACGCCGGTGATCGACAGAATCGACGGCGGCAGACTGGCCGGGTTGGCCTGCAGTTGCGCGGCGGACGACGACAGGCCCAAGGCCCACACGGCGCCAAGGCCGAGATACGCGGCCGCACCGGCCGCGCGGTAATCCATTTTCAGATCGGTGCGGCGGGCGAGGGCGCGCACCAGCAAACCGCCGAATACCAGCGACAAGCCCCAGTTCAGCAACGACGCGACCATGGAAATCAGCGCCACCCAAGCCACGGCGGAGCGGCCGTTTTTCGGGATGCGCGCCAAGCGATCAATCAATTTCACCGCCGGAGGCGAACTGGCGACCACATAGCCACCGATCACCACGAACGCCATCTGCATGGTGAACGGGATCAGGCTCCAGAACCCGTCGCCGAACGCCATGGCGGCGTCGGTGGGTTTGGCGCCCATGGCCATGGTGGCCACCGCGACGATAATCACCGCCAGTGCGGCAAACACCCAGGAGTCGGGGAACCAGCGTTCGGCAAAGCTTGAGCAGCGCAGGGCAAAGCGGGCATAGCGGCTATCTTCGATATCAGCGGCCACGGGAGTACCTCGAATTCTTATGTTTGTTGTGGTTTTCAGGGGCTGTAGGAGCGAGCTTGCTCGCGATGGACTTCAGAGCGCCGTGTTTAGCCAGAAAACACGCGTCATCGTTAACGACCATCGCGAGCAAGCTCGCTCCTACAATGCATTGGCGGCAAAGGCCCATTTGGACAGCTGCCAACAGTAAAACAATAGGATGCTTTTTGCGGCGCTGTTTTGGGCGTATGGGACTAAGGTCTAACGGGTTGTCCGTGGACACGTTTGCGTAGACCATGGGCGCCTTGGTTTTTTTGCCGATTCCAGAGTTCTTTTTCATGACTGCCAACACCGATTCGCCCCCGGCGCCATTCAACCGCTCGGACTACAAAACCCTGGGGCTCGCCGCCCTCGGCGGGGCGCTGGAAATCTACGACTTCATCATTTTCGTATTTTTCGCCCTGACCCTCAGCCAGGTGTTCTTCCCACCGCAAATGCCCGAGTGGCTGCGGCTGCTGCAAAGCTTCGGGATCTTTGCCACCGGCTACCTGGCGCGGCCACTGGGCGGAATTCTGATGGCGCATTTCGCCGACAGACTGGGGCGCAAGAAGGTCTTCAGCCTGAGCATCTTGATGATGGCGCTGCCGTGCCTGCTGATCGGCATCATGCCGACCTACGCGCAAATAGGTTATTTCGCGCCGCTGCTGCTGTTAGCCCTGCGAATCCTCCAGGGCGCGGCGGTCGGTGGTGAAGTGCCCAGCGCCTGGGTGTTTGTCGCCGAGCACGCACCGGTCGGGCATCGCGGTTATGCCTTGGGCTTTTTGCAAGCGGGGCTGACCTTTGGGTACTTGATCGGTGCATTGACGGCGACGTTTCTGACACAGGCGTTCACACCGGCCGAAATCCTTGATTACGCCTGGCGTTATCCATTCCTGTTGGGCGGCGTGTTTGGCGTGATCGGCGTCTGGCTACGTCGCTGGCTCAGCGAAACCCCGGTGTTCATGGCCATGCAGGCGCAACGCGACGCCGCTATCGAACTGCCATTGCGCACGGTCTTGCGTGAACATCGCCTGGCGATGCTGCCAGCGATGATCCTCACGTGCGTGCTGACGTCGGCGGTGGTGGTGTTCGTGGTGATCACCCCGACCATGATGCAGAAAACCTTCGGCATGAGCGCTGGTCACACCTTCGCACTCAGTGCCTTGGGCATCGTTTTTCTGAACATTGGCTGCGTGCTCGCCGGGTTGCTGGTCGACCGCATCGGGGCGTGGCGCACGGTGATGCTTTATAGCCTGCTGCTGCCGTTGGGTATTGGCGTGCTTTATACCTGCTTGATTATCGGCGGCAACTGGATCGGCCTGGCGTACTCGATTGCCGGCCTTAGTTGCGGGGTGGTTGGCGCGGTGCCGTCGGTGATGGTAAGCCTGTTCCCGGCGCGGATTCGCGTCTCGGGCATCTCCTTTACTTACAACATTGCCTACGCCGCATGGGCGAGTGTCACACCGCTGTTGTTGATCGGCCTGATGCCGTGGAGTCCATGGATCTGCGTGATTTTCTGCGCCGCGATGGGGGCGGTAGGCGTAAGCAGTGCCGCGTATTTTGGCGCACGGATGCCGAGCGTTGGAAGCTGCTCAGCGGCTGGCGCGATCTGATTGAATGCTCCGAAGCGCCAGCCCTAATGCCAGTCAGTAAGAAAATCTCAGGCGAAACACGCTCTTGGTAGCAGCTGGCGAAGCCTGCGTTCGGCTGCGTAGCAGTCGTAAAACCTGAGTGAGGTCTTCCTGAAACACCGCGCCGCCTGATTTCACGACTGCTACGCAGCCGAACGCAGGCTTCGCCAGCTGCTACCAAGATCGCGTTACGGCTTAACTGACTGGCATTAAGCGTCTGCCCCTCATTTATTTTTGTAGGACAAACCGCAAACGCTCTTCAGAAAATACTTCCAAAGCCGATGGCTAGGCTGCATTCCGCTTTCTATCTCTGTCCATCGGTACTTTCCCATGTTCAACAAACGCTTGAAGCAAGAGTTGTCGGCTCTTCGTGAAGAACTCTCCAGCCTTCAGCAAGTGAAGGAAAGTCTGGAAAGCGAGATGCTGGTCCTGACCCTCGATCCCGATGGCCGGATTCAATCGGCCAACCAGAACTTCCTCGGCGAGATGCTCTACAAAAGCAACGACCTGGTCGGCCGACACATCGAGGACCTCGTCCCGGCCCATGTGAAATCGGACGAGTTTCATCACCGCTTCAAGGCCTCGCTGACCCGTGGCGAGCACTTCGCCGGCGCGGTGCGTTTGTTGCGTGGTAATGGCCAGGAAGCCTGGTTGCGCTCGATTGTGCAGCCAGTGCGGTCTGCGGACGGGCGGATCAGGCACTTCGCGATTTACTCCAGCGACCTGACCCGCACCATTGAGGCGTCCCGTGAGCACGAGAACCTGATCGGCGCGTTGGTGCGCTCGACCGCGGTGATCGAGTTCGATCTTGATGGTCAGGTGTTGACGGCTAACGACCGGTTCCTCAGCGGCATGGGTTACAGCCTGGCGCAGATCAAGGGTAAACATCACCGAACGTTCTGCGAGCCGCAGGAGTACAACAGCGCCGAGTATCAACACTTCTGGCAGCGCTTGAACGCCGGTGAGTTTGTGGCCGGCCGATTCAAACGCGTCGACAGCCACGGTCGTACGGTCTGGCTGGAGGCGTCCTACAACCCGGTGACCGATGCCAACAACAAACTCTACAAAGTGGTGAAATTCGCCACGGTGATTAGCGACCAGGTCAAGCAGGAACAGGCAGTCGCCGAAGCGGCCAACATTGCCTACAGCACTTCACAACAAACCGACAATAGTGCTCAGCGCGGTAACGCCGTGGTCACACAAGCGGTGAATGTGCTGCGAGATCTTGCCAAGCATATGCAAACCGCCGGCGAAGGTATCGAAGCCCTTAACGAGCAATCACTGGTGATCGGCACCATCGTTAAAACCATCAGCGGCATTGCCGAACAAACCAACTTGCTGGCGCTCAATGCGGCCATCGAAGCGGCTCGGGCGGGCGAACAGGGGCGCGGTTTTGCGGTAGTGGCGGACGAGGTCCGGCAACTGGCATCACGCACCAGCCAGGCCACCGATGAAATTGTCGGCGTAGTGCGCCAGAATCAGGAGATGGCCCGCAACGCCGTGGCCCTGATTACCGACGGCAAGCTTCAGGCTGAACAAGGCCTGGCGTTGGCGGCAGAGGCCGGCACGGTGATCGTCGAAATTCAGGACGGTGCGCAGAAAGTGGTGAACGCGGTGGGGCAGTTTGCCAATCAGCTGGCGAGTTGATTACGCGTCAGTATGTTTAAAAGATCGCAGCCTTCGGCAGCTCCTACATGGGCACACCTGTAGGAGCTGCCGCAGCCTGCGATCTTTTCCGCGTCTCGCGGGATATGGCTACAATTGGCTCTTTTCCGAGGAGTAGCCATCCATGAGCGTTTCCCATCGCCGTCCGGTTCCGTTGTCCAAGGCTTATCGCCTGCTCAATCATGGGCCGACTGTGCTGGTCAGCGCGGCCCATGATGGCCAGCGCAATATCATGGCCGCCGCCTGGGCCATGCCGCTGGACTTCGAACCACCGAAAATTGCCGTGGTGCTGGATAAGTCCACCTGGACCCGACAACTGCTGGAAGGCTCCGGTACGTTCGTGCTGAACGTACCCTGCGCCGCCCAGGCCGATATCGTGCAGACAGTCGGTTCGACCTCCGGCCTGGAATTGGTTCAGGGCCAAGGTCGGGACAAGTTCCAGGTGTATGGCTTGCAAACCTTCAGTGGCGAATTGATCGAGGCGCCGATGCTCGAAGGCTGCGTCGCGTGGCTAGAGTGCCGATTGCTGCCGGAGCCGGGCAATCACCAGCAATACGATCTGTTCCTGGCCGAAGTGATTGCCGCGCAGGCAGACGAACGCGTGTTCAGCGAAGGCCGCTGGCACTTCGAAGGGCAAGACGCATTACGTACCTTGCATCACGTGGCTGGCGGGCATTTCTTGAAGATTGGCGATCCGGTGGACGGTAAAACCTTGCAGGCGTAAGCCGGCTGCTGTTCACACCCACAGGTCATTCTGGGCGGTGCGGTCGCCGCCTTCGCTGCCAGTGTTCAAGACACCCTTGGGTTCGATCAGCAGCAGTTTCACCTCCTGCTCGGCGAACGGTTTGTGCTCGACGCCCTTCGGCACCACATACATTTCGCCCGCGTTCACCAAAGCGTGGCCATCGCGAAAGTCGATGCGCAACTGGCCTTCCAGAACGATGAACGCTTCGTCGGTATCGAGATGGTCGTGCCAGATGAAATCCCCCAGCAGCTTCACCACCTTGAACTGGTAGTCGTTCATTTCGGCAATGACCCGAGGCGTCCAGTGCGAGGTGATCCTGGAAATTTTTTCAGCAAAGTTCAGGCTTTCGTAAGCGTTCATGACGCGGCTCTCGTGGTTGATCGTGAATCCACGATAGCCAGCGCATCGATGCGCTTCTTGTACGATTGTGCGGGACTTAGCGACGGTGCATTTTCATCCAGCGGGCCGGCGACAGTCCGTAGGTTTTGCTGAATTGCCGGGTCATGTGGCTCTGATCGGTAAAGCCAGCGATCAGGGCGGCGCTGACCAGTGACTGACCCTGAATCAGCAGTGAGCGGACCAGGTCCAGGCGGCGCATCGTCAAGTAGCGATACGGACTGGTGCCGAATAACAGGCGAAAATCCCGCGACAGACTCCAGCGATCCCGACCGCTGTGCTGCGCCAGTTCTTCCAGCGTCACGGTGCGATCCAGAGCGCTGTCTATGAACTCCCGCACGCGCTCCGCTGCCACATAGTCGAAGCTCGGGCGGGTGACAGATACTCCGCAAGCATTGCTCAAGGCTTGCGCCAAATCGAACAGCGCGTCCTGTTCTTCCAGTGGATCAAGGGGGCCATCGAGGCTTCGCAACAGCATGGCGGTGGCGGCGAACAGTCGAGGGTCGGTCGACAGCCCGTTTTTGATAAACGGCAGCGGCTGACCGCCGAGCATCTGCTGGATCAGCGCCGGCTGGATGTACATCATTCGGTATTTGAAACCGGCCTCCGTGCCGGCCTCGCCGTCGTGTACTTCGTCCGGGTGCAGCACCATCGTCCCGCCCGGCAGACTGTGGCGCCAGCCGCCTCGATACTGAAAACTCTGCACGCCGGCCAGGGTTAGCCCGATGGCATAGGTGTCGTGACGGTGAAGGTTGTAGCCGTGACCTGCGAAAAACGCTTCGAAACGCTGAAGCCCTCCACCGTCGGGCGCACGGTGGAACCAGTCGATGGGACGCGTTTGCTTGGTCATGGACGTCGTTGTCTTGAATTCGATGCAGATTACGTTACCCCAGCGCCCCGCCACCTGTCTGCTGGCGATCTAACCATCCGATTGGTAGAAAATTACGGGCTAATGTTGCAAGGTGCTGCATATTCTTTTTAACCACGAAGGCGCCGCTAACTATGGCGACCTTGTCTTTCAGCTGGTATTGCAGCGTAGCGCTGCTGTTCGCCAGCCGTCGGGTCGCAGGGGCTTACGAGCGATCGCGCAAATGGCTGGATCGCTTTGCTGGCAGTTGCTACTTGCTGTTCGGTGCGCATCTGGTGGCCAATCGTTGAGGTGTTTTCTATGAGCAAGCTGCGGGTAGGGATTATTTTTGGCGGCCGTTCGACTGAGCACGAAGTGTCTTTGCAGTCGGCGAAGAATATCGTCGATGCACTGGATCGTTCGCGCTTCGAACCGGTGTTGATCGGTATCGACAAACAAGGCCACTGGCACCTCAACGACCCGTCGAACTTCCTGCTCAATCAGGAAAACCCGGCACTGATCGCCCTTAATCAATCCAACCGTGAACTGGCCGTCGTGCCGGGCAAGGCCAGTCAGCAATTGGTAGAAACCTCCAGTCAGGAACTGCTGGGGCACGTCGATGTGATTTTTCCGATTGTCCACGGCACCCTGGGTGAGGACGGTTGCCTGCAAGGTTTGCTGCGCATGGCCGCTCTGCCGTTTGTCGGCTCTGACGTGCTGGGCTCGGCCGTCTGCATGGACAAGGACATCAGTAAGCGCTTGCTGCGTGACGCCGGGTTGGCGGTCACGCCGTTCGTGACGTTGACCCGCGCCACGGCGGCGCGCACCGCATTCGCCGAGGTGCAAGGCAAACTCGGCCTGCCACTGTTCGTCAAACCGGCGAACCAGGGTTCTTCCGTGGGCGTGAGCAAGGTGACTGACGAAGCCGGATACGCGGCGGCCGTCGAGCTGGCCCTGGGGTTCGATGAGAAAGTGCTGGTGGAGTCCGCCGTCAGCGGTCGCGAAATCGAATGCGCGGTGCTCGGCAATGAAGACGCCATCGCCAGTGGTTGTGGCGAGATCGTGGTGCACAGCGGATTCTATTCCTACGACAGCAAATACATCGACGATCAGGCGGCAGAAGTCGTGGTGCCGGCTAATATCAGCGTCGACGCAAGCGAACGCATTCGCGCCATGGCCGTCGAAGCATTTCAAGTGCTGGGCTGTTCCGGGCTGGCCCGAGTCGATGTGTTCCTGACCGACAGCGGCGAAGTGCTGATCAACGAAATCAACTCGCTGCCAGGCTTCACCCGCATCAGCATGTACCCCAAGCTGTGGCAGGCCGCCGGCATGAGTTACAGCGAGCTGGTCAGCCGTTTGATCGACCTGGCGCTGGAGAAGCACAAGGCACGGCAGGCGCTAAAGATCTCTCGGTAGGTTTTATCCAACAATAATTATTCGAGGCGATAACGTCATGAAAGTCAGCGCGCGTAACGTATTCAAAGGCACCATCAGTCAATTGCAGCCAGGTGCGGTCAACGCCGAAGTCTCGCTGAAACTGGCGGGAGGCAATGAGCTGGTGGCCGTGGTAACCATGGAAAGCGTGAAGAACCTCGGCCTGGCGGTCGGCAAGGAGGCAGTCGCGCTGGTCAAGGCGCCGTGGGTCATGCTGATGACCGAATCCAGCGACATTCGCCTCTCGGCGCGCAACTGCCTGGCAGGCAAAGTCACCAGCGTCATCGACGGCTCAGTGAACGCCGAAGTCGTCATCGAGCTCGACGGCGGTACCGAGGTCTATTCGATCGTGACGCGCCAGGCTGTAGCAGAATTGGGCCTGGCGCCGGGCGTGAGTGCGACGGCGGTGATCAAGGCGTCGCACATTATTTTGGGTGTGCCGGTTTGATTTCAGGCGTTGGCTTACACCTGGTCAAGCCTGCTTCACGGGCTTGATCAGACTTTCTGCGGGTATCCCGAATAAATCATGAAGCTTCCAAATCATCGGGAGTGTCAGTGCGCGCTTGCCATTGAGCACTTCGTAGACCCGGTTTGTACGTCCAATAGCGGGTGCCAAGTCAGCAGCAGATAAGCCGGACTGCTCCATACGAAACTTTATCGCGTCAATCGGATTGGGCAGATCCACTGGGAACTGCTTCGATTCATAGGCTTCGATCAGCGTGATCATGATGTCGAAGTGATCACCTTCAGGGGTGCCAGGCTCTGGTTCGTTGTCGAACAGTGCTGACACATTCTTGAGGGCTGCACGGTAGTCGTCGTCGGTGTGAATCGGACGAATGTTCATGGGTTACTCCATCTCGACGGTATCAGCGTCGATAGCGTCGTACTGCTTGTGAGTGCCGACAAATTTTATGTATACGGCGCCGAAGCGATACGCCACAGCGACTACCAACCGAAAGTCATTGCCTTTGATGTTGAACACGACTCTGCGGCTTTTGAGAATACTGGCGCTAGCAAAGTGCGCCTTTATGTCCGCTGGCATTTTCCACTCAGCATTTCTAGCCTCGTCCATCCAGGCCAGAAAGGACTGTTCCGAATCGGGGTATTTCTCCCAAAACCTTTTCAGTTGACTGATAGCGATGATTCTCATTGAGTGATCCTAGTCCCGTGGTGGGACTGATGCAAGTCTGTGAAGGCGTATCCGATGTGCGGGGACGTGAGTTCGACTTCTGTATCAAGTGCTGCCGATTGCCGATTTGATGAGCTGGGGCTGGCTCGGAATTGGGAAACTGATCTCCGAACTCTATCCAAGAAGCAGTCATTCGCGGGTAGGAAAAGGCTGCGCGACCGGGCCGATCAGGATTTATTTTCATAAAAAAAGGCCTACCTCCCGGTAAGCCCTTTCCACTCAGCGTAAGACTCAATCCCCCAACGCTTCCCCCTCACGCCGCGGATCCGCCCCGCCCGCCAATGACGCTTTCCCTTGCGCATCCTTGACCCGAACAATCGCCTGGGTGCCGCTGGTCATGTCGATCTCGTCCACGCTGTGGCCTTTGTCCTTCAGCGCCTGAATCAGTGCCGGGCTGAACTGCCCTTGCTCCAGCTCGGTCGGGCCGTTGCGGCTGCCGAAGTTGGGCAGGCGGATGGCGGTTTGCGGGTCGAGGTTCCAGTCGAGCAGGCCAATGGTCGACTTGGCGACGTATTCGATGATCTGCGAACCGCCCGGTGAGCCGAGGGTGGCGAGGAATTCGCCGTTCTGGCGGTCGAAGATCAGGGTGGGGGCCATGGACGAGCGCGGGCGTTTGCCGGGTTCTACGCGGTTGGCGACCTTTTGCCCGTTTTCTTCGGGAATGAACGAAAAATCGGTCAGCTGGTTGTTGAGCACAAAGCCCTGGACCATCAAGTGCGAGCCGAACGCGGATTCGACGGTGGTGGTCATGGACACGGCGCCGCCCTGGTCATCGACCGCCACCACTTGTGAGGTGGAGATCCGCAACGGTGAGCGATCCGGCGCATAAGCCACCTGAATCCCCGGCGGGGTGCCGGGTTTGGCGAGGCCCATGCTGCGATCGCTGATCAGCGCGGCGCGGCTCGCCAGATACGTCGGGTCCACCAGGCCTTTGACGGGGACGGGCACGAAGTCCGTGTCGGCCACGTACTGTGCGCGATCGGCGTAGGCCAGGCGCTCGGCTTCGGAGATCAGGTGCACGGCCTCAGGCGACGGTTCGACGCCTGCTGGCGTGTCAGTCTTGACCGGTTTGAGCGGTGCCAGGGCAAAGCGTTTATCGCGAGTCTGCAACGCTTCCAGCGTGCCAAGGATCTGTGCCACGGCGATTCCGCCCGACGACGGTGGCGGCATGCCGCACACCTGCCAGCGTTTGTAGTCGGTGCACAGCGGCGCGCGCTCCTTGGCGCTGTAACTTTTGAGGTCGTTCAGCGACAGGCTGCCGGGGTTGGCGTGGCCCCGAACTTTGGTGACCATCTCTTGGGCGACGGGGCCTGTGTAAAACGCATCAGGCCCTTCGATGGCGATGCGTTTCAGGACTGCGGCCAGTGCCGGGTTTTTCAGTAGCGTGCCGACGGCTTTCGGGCTGCCATCCGCATCGAGGAAGTAAGCCATCATGTCCGGTGAGCGACGCATGGACGAATCCGAGGCGATCAACCGTTGAAGGCGTGGCGAGATGGCGAAGCCTTCTTCCGCCAGTTTGATGGCCGGTTCGAACAGCTTCGCCCATGGCAGCCGACCGTGTTTCTGATGGGCCAGCTCAAGCGCTCGCAACACGCCCGGTGTCCCCACCGAGCGGCCACCAATCTGTGCCTGGGTGAATGGCATCGGTTTGCCGTCGGCCTGCAGGAAAAGCTTCTCGGTGGCGCCGGCCGGTGCGGTTTCACGGCCATCGTAAGTACGCACATTCTTGCCATCCCACAGCACGATCAACGCACCACCCCCAATGCCGGAGGATTGCGGCTCGACCAGGGTCAACACCGCTTGCATCGCAATCGCGGCATCAATCGCTGAGCCACCCAGACGCAGCATTTCTCGTCCGGCCTCAGCCGCCAAAGGATTAGCCGCAGCAGCCATGTGTTTCGCAGCGTGCTGCGTGAGCAGGTCGGTGCGGTAACCCGAGGCGACTTCCGGCGCGACCGGCAACGTTGAAGAGGGCGGAACATTGCAGGCTGCAAGGGTTAATGCGGTGGCGATCAGCGAAAGCGCTGACAGGCGATAGCGGCTCAAATGGAAGGCTGAGAACACGCGGGGTACTCCGTCCGTGGGAAAAGATCCGTGGACTTTATCGGCCGACAGGAAGTGACGCAAACCAAGGCCTACAGTAAAGATGCGTTTGTCCTTCATCCGTCGACGGATTTTCTGTAGGGTCGAGGACAACAGATTGGCCAGAAGATCAACAAGAGGCAGACATGCAAACCGAGTTTCCCACCCAGCCCAGCTACCGCACTTCGCGTGAACAATTTCTGGCCGCCGCCACGGCGGCCGGTGCAACGCTGACGGAGTACCCGCATCCACTTAAAGGGCCGTTCGGTGAGCCCTTGAGCACCGATGTCGCAGTACTTGGCGATCCGGCTGCCAAGCGCCTGCTGATTGCGCTCAGCGGCACCCACGGGGTCGAAGGCTTCTATGGTTCGGGCTGCCAGATCAAGTGGCTGCAGGAATTGGGCAAGCGTTCGCTGCCGGTGGATGTCGCCGTGGTGATGATCCACCTGATCAATCCCTGGGGGACGGCGTGGTTGCGACGGGTCAATGAAGACAACATCGACCTGAACCGCAATCACCTGAATTTCGAGGGGCCACTGCCAGACAATCAGGCCTATGCCGCGCTGCATGAAATCTATGCCTGCACCGAGTTGCAGGGCCCGGAGCGTGATCGCGCCGATGCCTTGCTCGACGAGCAGATTGGCGAACACGGCTGGCCGGCGGTGATGTCGATTGTCGAGGGTGGCCAGCATGGTCATCCCGATGGTTTGTTTTACGGCGGGCTGGCACCGAGCTGGTCGAACCGCACGTTGCATCAGATCATTCAAACGCATGTTGCCCATGCCGAAGTGGCCATGTGTTTCGACTTGCACACCGGCGCCGGGGAGTACGGTCACCCAATGTTGCTGACCATTACCCAGTCGGCGTATCCAGCGCTTGCGGATGCGCAGGCCATCTATGGTCCGTGGCTCTACACCTTGCATACGGGCGCCGACACGCTGAGCGAAACCGGCGTTGCGGCCACCGCCACGGGCTACACCTCGCAGGCGTTGATCAATGCGCTACCGCACGTGCGGCTGATGCCGTTTGTGATCGAATGCGGGACTTATCCGGGGCCGGACGTCCATCGTCATCTGCGCGATGATCACTGGCTGCACCTACACGGCAATCCGAGTGATGCAGTAGGGCGCGGGATCAAACTGAATCTGGTTGAACAGTTCTATCCCGCCGACAGCGACTGGCAGGCGATGGTCTGGCTGCGCACCTGGCAGATATGGGAGCGCGCGTTGTCGGCGCTGCCGACGCTTCGCGCCTGAAGTCGACGCTTTCCTGATCCAGTCCGGAACCTGATCAAGCCAAATCATTCAGCCTGCGAAATCGCGGGGCAGAACCTAATGCCGATCAGTTAAGCCGTAATACGGTCTGTAGCAGCTGGCGCAGCCTGCGTCCGGCTGCGCAGCAGTCGTAAATCAAGCGATGCGGTGTTTCAGGAAAACCCCGCCCTCAGGTTTTACGACTGCTGCGCAGCCGGACGCAGGCTTCGCCAGCTGCTACATAAAGCGTGTTTTGCCTGCTATTTCTTAACTGACTGGCATTAGGGGCAGTACTGGCTTGTCTAGCCTCGATGAAACAGATTGCGCGATAACGCGAGAACAACAATTCGCAGGATTGAATAAAAAGCAGCAGGAACCTGAAAGAACGACAGATGGCTCTGGGCATAACTTGGGGGCGCTTCAAGGCATTCACAGCGCACCGCCAGGCAACACCGCTTGGGCGCCTGGAGAGTGCTCAAATCCATCTGTTAAAGGAAATGCGTCTCCTATGAGTGCTCTAGAACTGTTCGCCAGCCTCAGCGGCTGTCATTGGATAAATGGTGAGTTGCAGGCGGGAACGAGTCCCTCGAATTACGATGTACTCGATCCCGCGACCGAACAGCGTATTGGTGAACTGTGCGATGCCACCCGGGAAGAGGTGAATCAAGCAATCGGTATCGCCAACCAGGCGCAGAAACGCTGGAACCGGACCAATGCGCTGCATCGTGCCGAAGCGATGCATGAAATCGCCGCCGAAATCCGCCGGCAGCGCCCACTGTTCGCGGAAATGCTCACCCGTGAGATTGGCAAGACTTACAAAGAGTCCTTCGATGAAGCCTCCTGGTCCGCCACGGCAGTGGATTACTACGCGGAGTTGGGTCGACACGAGATCGGACGGGTAGCAGGTCCGGTGGTAGACGGGCAATTCAACTTCTCGCTGAAGGAACCGCTGGGTGTGGTGGTGCTGATCCTGCCGTTCAACTACCCGCTCTGCCTGCTCTGCTGGCAAGCCGCTGCGGCGCTGGTGGCCGGCAATGCGGTGATCATCAAACCCTCTGAGCTGACTTCGCTGACCACCTTGCAGTTTGTCCAGGCGTTCGCTGGGCTGGGACAGGGCCTGGTTCAGGTACTGACCGGCGGCGCCGAGGTCGGCCAACAACTGGTCCGGCATGCGGATACGCACATGGTGGCATTTACGGGCGGGATTGAGACGGGGCGCAGTATCGCCCGTGAGTGCGCGGGAATGTACAAGCGCACCTTGATCGAAACCTCGGGCAACGACCCGTTCATTGTCATGCCGTCGGCGCCGATCGACATCGCTGCCCGTGGCGCGGCCTTCGGTGCCTATCTCAACTGCGGCCAGGTGTGTGCGTCCTCGGAGCGTTTTTATGTCCACGAGGCGGTCTATGACGCGTTCGTCGAGCGCTTGATTCACCATGCCCGGTGTATCCGGGTCGGCAATGGTCTGGACAAGGTCGATATGGGACCGCTGGCCTCGCAAGGGCAGCGCGAACGCTACGAACGGATTCTTCACCGGGCCATCGAGCAGGGCGCTCGCGTCGGTACAGGAGGTGGTCGCCCGCGCGGCCTTGATAAGGGCTGGTTCGCTGACGCCACGGTGCTGACCGACATCGCTGCGACCATGGATATCATGCACGACGAGAGCTTCGGGCCAGTGGCACCGATCTGCAAAGTGGCAAGCCTGGATGAGGCCCTGGCACTGTCGAATGATTCCCGCTATGGGTTGGGGTCGACGATCTATACCACCAACCTGGAAGAGAGCATGCGCGCTACCCATGAACTGGAGGCCGGCATGGTCTGGGTGAACGCTCCTCTGCTGGATAACGATGCAGGGCCATTTGGCGGTCGCAAGCAGTCGGGTATGGGGCGTCAATTGGGGGCCGAGGGGCTGGATAACTTCCGTCACAGCAAGTTCGTGATGATGGACCCTGCCGCGTCGGCGCAAGACTTCTGGTGGTTCCCGTTCCGCGATGAAGATGCGTTCCCTGGGCAGCGCTGAACACCGGTTGGGCCTCTTTTTATGGGGGCCAGCCACTCCCGCCGTCCTCTTCTGAATGGCGGGTCATTTGTAAATGGATATCTGGTGAGGGCCAAAAAAATGCAACAACAAACTGGCGAACTGGAAAGACGTCTACGGCTGCTGGAGAACCCGGCGGAGCAAGGCGAAGACTTCGATGCGACGAGTTGGTTCTGGCTGCTCCTGCTCGGGGTAGTGCTGCCGATCATCGCGCTGATAGCGGGGTGGTACGTATGAACGAGCACATATCGACGCTGGACGGCTCCGCCGCGGATTCGGGCAGCGATATCGAGGCAGACAAAAGCGCGTTGCCGCTGCTACGCCATGAGCGTACCTGGGGTAGCTGGAAACTCGGTATTTCACTGGCCACCGCCGCTGCCGCAACGTGGTGCTATCTGATTGGGGGCTATGTCGGGGCTTACCTGCCCTTCGCTCAAGGCGCCATTTCCCTCACTGCCGGATGCATGATCGGCATGTTGTTGGTGGCCCTGGCAGCGGTGCCGGTGTGCATGCGTTTCGGTGTCGACTCGATTGCTTCGGCCAAACCGCAGTTCGGCAATCGCGGCTGGGTTCTAGTCAGTGCCATGCAATTCATCTCGATCGTCGGCTGGAACTCCCTGTTGTTGATTTTCTTCGCCAAGTCGACCACGCAATTGCTCCTGGCGCTTGGCTGGATCGAGGACGGTAACAGCGCCTTGCTGGTGCCGATGACCATCCTGCTGGCGTGCTCACTGGTGTTTTGTTTTTTATTGAAGGGGTCTCGCGGAGTCGATCGGATCGCCAGGATTCTCGTCGTCCATGTGCTGGTTGGTTTCTGGGTGCTCTACATCATCGTCAGCGAGCGCTGGCACGATCTCTCCACCGCGGTGCCGGCGGCCGCATCGCCAGACCGGCTGTGGAATTACACCACGGGCGTGGAAATCGGCATCGCCTCGCTGCTGTCCTGGTGGCCCTACATCGGGGCGATGGTGCGGATGGCGCCGAAGGGACGAACCGCTGCGCTACCGATCATGCTGGGCATGTCGGCCCCGGTACCGGCACTGAGTCTGATCGGTATCGCCGGGGTTCTGGTGCTGCAGGTTTCCGATCCGTCCGAGTGGTTACGCACCATTGGCGGACCTGCCTACGGGATCGTTGCCTTGCTGTTCGTGGCGGCCGCCAATCTGGGAACTGCCGTGGCCGGGGTCTACGCATCGGCTATCGGACTGCGGCACTTCAAAGCGCTGGAGACATTGTCCTGGCCAGCGATTCTGCTGATCACCATCCTGCCGGTTGCCACGGTCGGGCTGTTTATTCCAGAGCTGTTCTTTGCCCACTTCGGCACGTTCCTCGCGTTCATTGGCGTGGGTTTTGCGCCGCTCTGCGGGATTCAGATCGCCGATTACTACCTGATGCGGCGACGCCAAGTCGGGGTGCGAGCACTGTTCGACAATGGGCCAGACAGCCCCTATCGCTTCTGGGGTGGATTCAACCCGGCAGCGCTGTTGGCGATGGTTGCCGGTTGCGCCACCTACGTTGGGCTACTCGATCCGCTGACGTATGAAAGTCATGGCCCCTATGCATTCACCACGGCCTCACTGCCATCAGTACTGATCGCGGGACTGGTGTACTGCGTCGTCACCCACCTATGGGTTCGGCCAGCAGGCAAAGGTGGCTATCGGTAGATACCGGCCCGGAGTATGCAGCCCATGCTCCGGGGTTTTTTGCGTTGGCTCACTCATCGTTGCGCTCACGAAAACGCTTGGGCGTTTCCTGGCTCGTTCTGTGAAAGCAGGCAGTAAAATGGCTCTGACTGGAAAAGCCAGTCGCCAGTGCCACATCGCTAATCGGCGCATCCGTGTCTCTCAACAGGAGCTTGGCGCGCTCGATACGCCGTTGCAGCAAGTAGTGATAGGGCGAAATTCCCATGGCCTTGCGGAAGGTGTGGGCGAAATGGAAGTGGCTGGTTTTGGCCGCCAAGGCGATGTCTTCAACCGAAATATTCTGCGCCAGATTGCTTTCGACAAAGTCCAGTGCCGCCTTCAGCTTGTGGGGCGACAGCGCTAGACGCTCGTCCGGCTCGTCGGGGTGGATGTTGCAATGACCGCGCAACAGCTCCAGGCAGAAGGTCTGGGTCAATGCTTGAACATAGGCACGCGAACCCGGCTTTTCGCCACGCAACTCGTCGAGGAGCCCTAGGCCAATGTTGTAGATGGCCTTGTTTTCAAGCCCTATCCCATCGACCAGCTCGAAGGCTGTCATGTCGATCTCGCGCGCTGTCCGCTGCAGGGCGCGGGGGTCAAGACACAGATGCAAAGAGTCGATGGCCGCTGTCCATTCCCAAGCGTTTTCCTGGTTGGCGGACATGATGGAAATCTGTCCCGGGCGACTGTGCCCGCGCAGCCATTGGCCGTTCAGCCGCACACCGAGATCACCAGGGGTGTCCAGGTGGATCACGATAAAATGAGCGGCGAGTGGAGGTGGCTGGATGTATCCACTCGGCGGATGTTGGTGACGGCGTGCCGTGATCGACGACCAGCCACTGTCGTCGCTGGAGAGTTGTGCTGGGGTGGGCATAAAGGCTGCCCAGGCTTGTGGTGAAAGTGCATCGGGATGCGGTTTTCGGAACATGGCCTCGCCTCTTATTATTTTTCTGGCTGGGAGACAGCGCATCAGATGCCCGGCGTGTTAGGCCGGCAACCGATGCAGTGATCTTCTAGCAGTAAATCGAAGCAGAGGTAAAGTGCAGAGCGGCAATGGCGACGGCCCTGCGGTGTGGCACTTTTCTCGAGGCATAAAAAAACGGCCTACCTTTCGGTAAGCCGTTTTTAGTACTTGGTGGCTACACAGGGACTTGAACCCCGGACCCCAGCATTATGAATGCTATGCTCTAACCAACTGAGCTATGTAGCCAAGTGGCGCGCATTATTCACCGGTAATGCAGATGCGTCAAGCGTAAATATAAAATATTTCTCTACGCTTTCAACCGCTTATCCACTTGGCCCGAAAAAGCGGGCCAGGGGAGGGCGTCAACTGAGCTGAAATCTCCCGGTATTGGTACTCAGGGCCTTGCTGCCTTGGCTCAAGGTGTCCGCCGCCAGGTTCACTGCCCGCGCGCCTTCGAGCAAGCGTACCGCCGCCTGATCGACTTGCTGGATGTTGCCGCTGACTTCGTCGGCGGTGGTGGCTTGCTCGTCGACCGCTGTGGCGATTTGCGCCAGGGTGTCGGTGACGCTCTGCACGGCGCTGGCAATTTCCCCCAATCGTTCGCCGAGGTCAGTGACCGCCTGCGCGTCGGACTGAGCCTGGCCGCAAGCGGTTTCCATCAGGCTCACCGCTTCGTTCACGGTACTGCGCAGGCTGTCGACAGTGCCGGCAATCTGCGCGGTGGAGGACTGGGTGCGCTGCGACAGGCTGCGCACCTCATCGGCCACCACGGCAAACCCCCGACCTTGCTCACCGGCTCGAGCAGCTTCGATGGCGGCGTTGAGCGCGAGCAGGTTGGTCTGTTCGGCAACGCCGCGAATGGTGTCCACCACCAATTGAATTTGCTGCCCTTGCTCACTGACCCGGCCCAGTGCCGCAGCGGTGTCGTTCAAGCGCTGATTGAGTTGCTGAATGCTTGCTGTCGTACGCTGGCTGTCACGGCTGCTGTCGGCGGCGATGCGCCGGGTGTGCTGAGCGCTGCCAGAAGCCTGCTCGCAACTCTGGGCGACCCCTTGAGAGGTCGCGGCCAATTGCGTCGCCGCGGCGGCGATCTGGCTGATCTGCAGCTGCTGAGCTTCGACCTCACCCAATGCACCACTGGAATGATGATTGAGGGTGCGTACCGCGTTGCTCAGTTGCAAGGTTTCATGATCGACCCCCAGCAGGCTGTTGCGCAGTTGCACCACGGCGACGTTGAGGGCGGTGCTGATAGCGGCCAGTTCGTCTCGGCCCTGCACCGGTACTTGCAGGCTCAGATTGCCATCGCGAAGTGCTTCAGCCAGCAGGGTGATGCCGCTGGCGCTGCGACGGATCGAGGCCTGCAAGCAGATGAACAGGTATAGCGCGGCCAGTAGCAGGCAGCCCAGGATCGTCGCTACCAAGATGAACTGGCGGATGGCGGAACCGTGGTAGTAATCCAGGCGCCGATCCAGCGACACCAACGACTGCTGACGCAACGAGGCGAGGTCGGTGAGCAAGGTGTCCAGGCTGCGTTCGAACTCCTCGGGCTTGAGCTTGATGCTGCCGCCGAATACACCGTCATCGAGCACTTTCAGTTCGGCGTCCAGGTGCTTGAGGCTGTCATGGTATTGCCCGGCCCAGGCTTGCAAGGCGCTGGGTAGACGCGCTTCCAGCAGACTGGCGGTTTTCACCAGTTGCTCTCGGGCGTCGCCGATGCGGCTGCGCAAATCTCGCAATTGCAGACGGCTTTGCAGAGTGAACTGTCCGGACACCACCGACGCCTGGCCAACGCTGGCGAGGCGACCGACCCGTTCGATCAGGTCCGGTGCGTGCTGCGTGGAGATCTGCGTCAGCAGGTAGGTTTCCAGCCACGGCGCCAGCGTCAGGCGATTGTCCATGGCGATCTGTTCGCGCAAGGCTTGCAGGGCGCTCAAGGCGTTGGTAAAGCGATCATAGCCGTCCGGCCACCAGCCGACGCTGCTCAGGCTTTTCGAGTCCAGGCCGTTGAGCGCGGCTTGCAGGGCTTGGTAACGGGCCAGGGTTTCACCCTCGGCGCCTTCGGTTTGCAGTGCGTTGCCGAGGTCCGAGGTGGCTTGCGCGACGGCTGGCTGAACCGCGTCAAATGCGGCCATCGCCGTGAGCGTGGCAGGCGTCGGCTGGCGATTGGTTTCGGTGGCGCGCCAGCGAGCCGCGCGGTCGCGCTGAGCGGCGAGCAGGTTGTCGAGCGCATCGAGGGCGAGCAATTGATGAACCCCGGCACGTTCGCCGGAGATCAGCGTCAGTTTCTCGCGATAGTCCTGACCGATCATCCACAGGCTGCCCGCCAGGGGCAGAATAAACAGCAGAAACAACAACTGGAATTTACGTGCGAAACCGAAACGCCCCAGCAACCCGATCCCCGGTGATAAAAAAGCCTGCATGCCCCATGACTCCCCTGGACACCACGCACCATTGGCGTGCGCCGAGGCCATTGCGGCCACGACTTGTGCCCTTTAAAAGGCCTCGAAAGTTCACCCTCGTCAGCTCTGTAGGCCGACGCTGTGGCGAAACTTCCCATTCTCGGGCCCCTTTGTAAGGGACCCGCGTTGAAGCGGAGAAGCAAGGCAAGATTCAGACCATGGCTTTGCGCTATCACCTTCTCAGCGATGAACGCCGAGGTCGTTAGCAGGCTAAGGGGATAGCGCTGCTGCACTGAAAAATGGCACATTGACGCACCTGCGAGTGCGCACTCATCCGCTGTACGGAAATTCCCATGGCTATCAGCAATGCCCAGACCGGCACACCGCCGGCGTCCGCAACATCACAAAGCAGTCCTTTGGTCATGCGCATCATCGGCGCGGTGGCGCTGGCGCATTTGATCAACGACCTGATTCAGTCGGTTCTGCCGTCTATTTACCCGATGCTCAAGGCCAACTATGGTCTGACCTTTACTCAGGTCGGATTGATCACGCTGACGTTCCAGCTGACGGCCTCGTTGCTGCAGCCCTGGGTCGGCTACTACACCGATCGCCACCCCAAGCCCTGGTTGTTGCCAGCCGGGACGGTCTGCACATTGATCGGCATCCTGATGATGTCGGTGGTCGGCACCTTTCCGTTGATTCTGCTCGCGGCGGGGTTGATCGGTATCGGCTCGTCGACCTTTCACCCGGAAGCGTCTCGTGTGGCGCGACTCGCCTCGGGCGGGCGTTTCGGCCTGGCGCAATCGACCTTTCAGGTCGGCGGTAATGCGGGTTCGGCCTTCGGCCCGTTGCTGGCGGCGGCAATCATCATTCCTTTCGGTCAGGGCCATGTTGCATGGTTCGGGCTATTCGCCGTGTTTGCCCTGTTTGTGCTCTATCGGATCAGCCGCTGGTACGCCAACCACTTGAACCTGTTCAAGCTTAAGGCCGGCCAGGCGGCGACTCACGGGTTGTCGAAAAACCGGGTGATCAGTGCGCTGGTGGTGCTCGGATTGCTGGTGTTCTCCAAGTATTTCTACATGGCCAGTTTCACCAGCTACTTCACCTTTTATCTGATCGAGAAGTTTGACCTGTCGGTCGCCAGTTCGCAGCTGCACTTGTTCCTTTTTCTTGGCGCGGTAGCGGCGGGGACCTTCTTCGGTGGACCGATCGGCGACAAGATTGGCCGTAAAGCGGTGATCTGGTTTTCGATCCTCGGCGTGGCGCCGTTCACCCTGATCCTGCCTCACGTCGACCTGTTCTGGACCAGCATTCTGAGCGTGGTGATCGGCTTCATCCTCGCCTCGGCGTTCTCGGCCATTGTGGTGTATGCGCAAGAGCTGGTGCCGGGCAATGTCGGGATGATTGCCGGGGTGTTCTTCGGGTTGATGTTTGGTTTTGGCGGGATTGGCGCTGCATTGCTGGGGCATCTGGCGGATATTCACGGCATCGAGTACGTGTACTTCCTGTGTTCGTTCCTGCCGTTGTTTGGTGTGCTGGCGGTCTTCCTGCCAAGGACCAAAAAGTCCTGAACCCACACATCTCCCCTGTAGGAGCGAGCTTGCTCGCGATGGTGTATCAGACAATTAAGCGCCGACTGACACACCATCGCGAGCAAGCTCGCTCCTACAGTTAATGGGGGTGTGAGGTAAATATTTCGCGCACAAAAAAGCCGCGTTTAAACGCGGCTTTTTCTTGGGCGGGTGCTTCGTCCTGAATAAACTTAGACGTTGAAACGGAAGTGCATCACGTCGCCGTCTTTAACGATGTAGTCCTTGCCTTCCAGACGCCATTTACCGGCTTCTTTGGTGCCGGCTTCGCCCTTGTACTGGATGAAGTCGTCATAGGCGATCACTTCGGCGCGGATGAAGCCTTTCTCGAAGTCGGTGTGGATCACGCCAGCGGCTTGTGGTGCGGTAGCACCGACGCGGACGGTCCAGGCGCGGACTTCTTCGACACCGGCGGTGAAGTAGGTCTGCAAGTGCAGCATTTCGTAGCCGGCACGAATCACGCGGTTCAGGCCAGGCTCTTCGAGGCCGAGGGCTTCGAGGAACATGTCTTTCTCTTCGCCGTCTTCCAGTTCGGCAATTTCGGCTTCGATCTTGTTGCAGACCGGAACCACCATGGCGCCTTCTTCTTCAGCGATGGCTTTGACGATGTCCAGCAGCGGGTTGTTCTCGAAACCGTCTTCAGCGACGTTGGCGATGTACATGACTGGCTTGGTGGTCAGCAGATGGAAGCCACGAATCACCGATTTGTCGTCGGCGCCCATGCTCTTCATCAGCGTGCGCGCTGGCTTGCCGAGGGTGAAGTGAGCAATCAGTTGCTCCAGCAGACCTTTCTGGACCACGGCGTCCTTGTCACCACCCTTGGCGTTGCGGGCGACTTTCTGCAGTTGTTTCTCGCAGCTGTCGAGGTCGGCGAAGATCAGTTCCAGGTCGATGATTTCGATGTCGCGTTTTGGGTCGACGCTGTTGGAGACGTGAATCACGTTCTCGTCTTCGAAGCAGCGGACCACGTGAGCGATGGCATCGGTTTCACGGATGTTGGCCAGGAATTTGTTGCCCAGGCCTTCACCTTTCGATGCGCCGGCAACCAGGCCAGCGATGTCGACGAACTCCATGGTGGTCGGCAGGATGCGCTTTGGATTGACGATGGCTGCCAGGGCTTCCAGACGCGGATCCGGCATCGGCACGATACCGGTGTTCGGCTCGATGGTGCAGAAGGGGAAGTTCTCGGCCGCGATCCCGGATTTGGTCAGGGCGTTGAACAGGGTGGACTTGCCGACGTTAGGCAGGCCGACGATGCCGCAATTGAATCCCATGGTGTTTCCCCTCGGATTAGAGTCAGGCCTTCTGGCTGTGCAGGTTTTTCATCGCACGGTTCCATTCACCGGCGAGGATATCCGGCAGCACGCCGAGGGCAAAATCGATGCTGGCATCGAGTTTTTCCTGTTCGGCGCGTGGCGCACGACCCAGGACGAAATTTGAAACCATACTGGCAACGCCCGGGTGGCCAATGCCAAGCCGCAAGCGGTGAAAGGTATTCTGATTGCCCAGTTGCGCGATGATGTCGCGCAACCCGTTGTGACCGCCATGGCCGCCGCCCTGTTTGAGTTTGGCAACGCCAGGTGGCAAGTCGAGTTCGTCATGCGCCACGAGGATTTCTTCAGGCTTGATGCGGAAGAAGCCAGCGAGTGCCGCCACGGCCTGGCCGCTACGGTTCATGTACGTGGTGGGAATCAGCAGACGAACATCCTGACCCTGATACGAATAGCGTCCGGTCAGGCCAAAATATTTGCGATCGGCCACAAGGTTTACGCCTTGTGCGTTCGCGATGCGCTCAACAAAAAGGGCCCCTGCGTTATGCCGGGTCTGTTCGTATTCAGCGCCTGGATTTCCCAGGCCAACGATCAGTTTGATGGCAGTCACGATAGGGGCCCTTCCTTGGAGTGGTGGATAACATCGCCGCAATCAGGGAGTGCGGCGAAAGTGGACGACAAGTGCTCATTTACCATTATGTAAACTCCGCGTTCTCGCCCGCTTTCTCGCTACGCTCTAGTCCGCGATGTTTCCGGTCACTCCGGCGAACAGAGTGAAATTACTCTGCAGCGCCTTCAGTAGCTTCTGGAGCAACACGTGGAGCGTGAACGTTGGCAACAGCCAGGTCGTTACCGTGAGCCAGAGCAACAAACTCAACGCCTTTAGGGGCTTTAAGGTCGGACAGGTGAATGATCGAGCCGACTTCGGCATCAGCCAGGTCAACTTCGATGAATTCAGGCAGATCTTTCGGCAGGCAAGATACTTCGACTTCAGCAATAACGTGCGAAATTTCGCCGCCTTTCTTGATCGGAGCCGCTTCGCCAACGAAGTGTACAGGCACGGTAGCGGTCAGTTTCTGGCCAGCTACAACGCGTACGAAGTCAGCGTGCATCACGTGGCCTTTAGCCGGGTGACGCTGCAGAGCTTTGATGATTACGTTTTGCTTGGTGCCGCCAACGTTCAGCTCGATGATGTGGCTGTAAGCCGCTTCGTTTTCGAGCAGTTTGGCAACTTCTTTAGCCAGCATGCTGATGGATTCAGGGGCTTTTTCGCCACCGTAAACTACAGCTGGAACCAGGCTTGCGAGACGACGCAGGCGGCGGCTCGCACCTTTCCCCAGGTCGGAACGCACTTCAGCATTCAGAGTAAAATCGTTCATGTTGTATCTCCAAAATAACCACATTCGCCCCAGCGTTTGCGACCAGCGCTAAAAGGCGATATGGGCAAAAAAGCCCCGCCCCGACAGGAATGCCGGGGCGGGGCGCTTTTCGTCAACGAGATATTCGAGAAGGGCAGGGCCCTTAACGGAACATCGCGCTGATCGATTCTTCATTGCTGATGCGGCGGACCGCTTCGGCAACTACCGGCGCGATATCCAGTTGGCGGATACGCGAGCAGGCTTGAGCAGCAGCGGACAACGGGATGGTGTTAGTCACCACCAGTTCGTCCAGCATGGAATTTTCAATGTTTTCGATCGCCCGACCGGACAGCACAGGGTGTGTGCAGTAGGCGAAAACCTTGGCAGCGCCATGCTCTTTCAGGGCTTTGGCCGCGTGGCACAGAGTGCCGGCGGTATCGACCATGTCATCGACCAGAATACAGGTACGCCCTTCGACATCACCGATGATATGCATCACTTCAGAGTGATTGGCTTTCTCACGGCGTTTGTCGATGATCCCGAGATCCACGCCCAGGGATTTGGCAACAGCACGTGCACGCACGACGCCGCCAATGTCCGGGGACACGATCATCAGGTTTTCGAAGCGCTGATCTTCAATGTCATCCACCAATACCGGGGAGCCGTAGATGTTATCTACTGGAATATCGAAGAAACCCTGGATTTGGTCAGCATGCAGATCAACCGTGAGAACACGGTCGATGCCGACTACGGTAAGCATGTCAGCAACGACTTTCGCGCTGATAGCCACACGTGCGGAACGCGGACGGCGATCCTGACGGGCATAACCAAAGTAAGGAATAACAGCAGTGATACGAGTAGCCGAGGAGCGGCGGAAGGCATCAGCCATCACTACCAGTTCCATCAGGTTATCGTTGGTCGGAGCGCAAGTCGGCTGAATAATGAAGACATCTTTACCGCGGACGTTTTCATTGATCTCGGCTGTGATTTCGCCGTCGGAGAATTTACCGACAGAGATGTCACCGAGAGGGATATGCAGCTGACGTACGACACGCCGAGCCAGATCGGGGTTAGCGTTCCCCGTAAAGACCATCATCTTGGACACGCGCAGTACCTGAAGGCTGAGGGTAACCTGGATGAGTATAGGAAAATGGCAGGGGCGGCTGGATTCGAACCAACGCATGGCAGGATCAAAACCTGCTGCCTTACCGCTTGGCGACGCCCCTGTATCTGTTGCAACGAGTACCCAGTACTCGATTCCTTTAAAGCAGACTCTGCAGCTTGCGATGCAACATCGAAACGTTGCTTCCCTTTGCTACAAACCCTGTAAGGGTCTCTGTCAGAAGGGCCGAGACTTTATCAGCTTCAGCTTTGCTTGGGAAGCCCCCAAACACACAACTTCCAGTTCCGGTGAGTTTTGCTTCGGTAAATTTACCTAACAAATTCAATGCGTTACGTACATCTGGGTAACGTCTTGCTACCACCGGTAAGCAGTCATTTCGACTGTTTCCCTTGGGAACGGGGCGCACTTTAATGGGAGAAGAGTTACGTGTCAACAACGGATCTGAAAAAATTTCTGCTGTACTTACAGATACTTGCGGCACAAGCACGAGATACCACGGTTCCTCGGGGTCTACAGGGGTGAGTTTCTCCCCCACGCCCTCGGCAAAAGCCGCGTGTCCACGCACGAAAACGGGGACGTCGGCACCCAGCGTCAGGCCCAGCACGGCCAGTCGATCTTCGTCCCAACCCAGTTGCCAGAGATGATTCAGGCCGAGCAACGTCGTCGCGGCATTTGAACTGCCGCCACCAATTCCACCGCCCATGGGCAGGATTTTTTCGATCCAGATATCGATGCCGAGTGCACAACCGGATTGCGCCTGAAGTTTTTTCGCGGCCTTGACGATCAGGTTGCTGTCGTGGGGGACGCCCTCGAATTCGGTGTGCAAACGAATCACGCCGTCGTCGCGCACGGCGAAGGTGATTTCATCGCCGTAATCGAGAAACTGAAAAATTGTCTGCAGTTCGTGATAACCGTCATCACGGCGACCAAGGATGTGCAGCATCAAATTGAGTTTGGCCGGGGAGGGCAGCGTCAAGCGCGGAGCTGTCATGTTCACTGCCCCAATTTGCGAGGTTGCCATTCCTTGATCACCAGCGTGACATCAAGGTCGGTGCCATGCAGTTTGATCCGCTCGGGCAGCCAATAGCCGTTTTGTTCGGCATAACTCAAGTACTCGACCTGCCAGCCATCCTGCTCCAGTTTGGCCAGTCGGCTGTCGGCATCCAGGGTCAGATGGCTTTTGCTGTCGGGAGCCGGAAGTCCGCGAACCCACCAGGCCAGATTGGAAATTGGCAATTTCCAGCCCAGCTGTTCTTCGAGCAGGACTTCCGGGTTCGGTGCGTCATACCGACCCTGGTTGGCGACTTCCAGCGAGACCTTGCCGGGGCGACCGGTCAGGCGCGCTGCGCCGCGACCCAAGGGGCCGGAGAGGCGAATGTCGTAGTAATCCTGGCGTTGCAGCCAGAACAACGTGCCACTGCCCGAATCTTTCGGAGCCCGAATGCCGATCTTGCCGTTGATTTGCCAGCCATCAAGGCCTGCGAGCTGCTGTTTGTGCTCCCGCCATTGGGCGGGGTTGCCGTGTCCCTCGACCGATTCGCGAGCGCCGAAGCCCGCACAACCGGCGAGCAGGGCGATGAAACTGAAAACGATAATGTGGCGCAAAAACATAATCTTAAAGAGTCTCTGATCCGGTCAGGCGCTTGATGGTGCCGCGCAGGGTAGGGCTGTCGGGTTGCTCCTTGAGGAACTTGCCCCAGATTTGCTTGGCTTCCCGTTGCTTGCCGTTGGCCCACAGGACTTCACCCAGGTGAGCGGCGACTTCCTGGTCGGGGAAGCGGTCCAGCGCCTTGCGCAGCAGGCGTTCGGCTTCGTCGAGATTGCCCATGCGGTAGTTCACCCAGCCGAGGCTGTCGAGTACTGCCGGGTCATCCGGATTGAGCTGGTGAGCCTGTTCGATCAGGGCCTTGGCTTCGGCGTAACGGGTCGTACGGTCCGACAGCGTGTAACCGAGGGCGTTTAATGCCATTGCGTTGTCGGGATCGCGCTTGATGATCAGTCGCAGGTCTTTTTCCATCTGCGCCAGGTCATTGCGTTTTTCCGCTTGCATGGCGCGGGTATAAAGCAGATTCAGATCGTCCGGGTATTGCTGCAAGGCTTTCTGCAATACGTTCCAGGCCTTGTCGCCCTGTTTGTTGGCGGACAGGGTTTCGGCTTCGATCAGATACAGCTGAATCGCGTAATCGGGTTGTTCGTCGCGTTGCGTCGCCAGGCGGCTCTGCGCTTCGGCGGTCCTGCCGTTATTCATCAGGATATCGGCCTGACGCAATTGTGCTGGCAGATAGTCATTGCCCGGGCCGACCTTGGCGTACTCGATCAGTGCGCCTTGGGGGTCGTTGCGCTCCTCAGCGATTCGGCCAAGGTTCAGGTGCGCCGAATCGACGTGGCTTTCCCGCGCAATCAAGTCTTCCAGGTAACCTTTGGCCTCATCCCAGGCTTTGGCTTCCAGGCACACCAGGGCCAGGGAGTAACGCAATTCGTCGTCTTCCGGATACTGCTGAACGAGGCTCGAGAACTCGGCTTTGGCGTCGTCCATGCGGTCCTGTTCAACCAGCATGCGTGCATAGGTCAGGCGCAGGCGCTTGTCGTCCGGGTATTTCTTGATGCTTTTTTGCAGCAGAGGCAAGGCTTCCCCGCCACGATCGAGCGTTTGCAAAAGGCGCGCGCGCAGCAGAATGGGGGCTATTTCGCCTTCGTCCGGCGGATTGTTTTCCAGCAAAGTCAGTGCGCCCTTGGCATCACCGTCCTGTTGCATCAGCAAGGCCTTGCCGAAAATCAGCTGGCCGTTGTTTGGATGGCGTTGCAATAAACGATCAAAACTTTTCATCAAGCCGTTGCGCGTGTCCTGGTCGGTATCGGCCGCGGACAGGGCGAGGAAGTCGAAATGCGTGTCACCCTTGCCTTGCAGGACTTTCTCCATATAGACCATGGAGTCGTCATAGCGCCCGGCACGGGCCAGTTGCACGGCTGCGGCTCGTTGCGCTTCGAGGTCGTCCGGGGCGTTTTTCGCCCAGATCAGCGCAGTATCCAGGGCAGCCTGATCGGCGCCCAGGTATTCGGCGATACGGAATGCGCGCTCGGAGATGCCCGGATCCTGAGTGTTGATGGCCTGGGTCACATAGTTGTCCAGGGCAATGTCGAAACGATTGCGCTGGCCAGCCAATTCAGCGCTCAACAGGCTGAAGATGGTTTCTTCACTGAATGAGCTATAAACCTTGGGCTTTTCAGGGGCCGGAGTGCTGTCTTCGGTCGGCGGCGTACCGTCCGACGAAACGGGTGCCAAGGCCTGGCAGCCGCTGAGGAAGACAAAAGCAAGGAGCAACGCGGAAGATCTATTCATATAGGAGGAGGACGACTAACCTGCGGTCGGATCATCATGACACAAGCCTTCGGCCAAACATAACCATGTAGGAGCGAGCTTGCTCGCGAAGAACCTGAGGATAACGCGTTTTATCCAGTGAGCCCGCGATATCGTTAACGACCTTCGCGAGCGAGCTCGCTCCTACAAAAAGGTCTTTATAAACGCAAGCTGGCAGGACAATAGTCAGCGGTAGTTGTTCTGAATCTGTCGAAGTAGGACAATTGCCGGCTTCACGTCACCATCAGCGACCTTGAATGGCCTTCCTTGCACTCGGTATTAACCACAAGACTGCTTCAGTAGACGTCCGCGAGCGCGTGGCCTTTACCCCTGAGCAGCTGGTGGAGGCCTTGCAGCAGCTCTGCCGACTCACCGACAGCCGCGAAGCTGCGATCCTTTCCACCTGCAATCGCAGTGAGCTCTATATAGAGCAGGATCACCTTTCGGCTGATGTCGTGTTGCGCTGGCTGGCTGATTATCACCATTTGAGCCTCGAAGAGCTGCGCGCGAGCGCTTATGTGCACGAAGACGATGCGGCAGTTCGTCACATGATGCGGGTCGCCTCCGGGCTCGATTCGCTGGTGTTGGGCGAACCGCAGATTCTCGGCCAGATGAAATCGGCGTATGCCGTGGCCCGCGAGGCCGGCACCATCGGTCCGTTGCTCGGGCGTTTGTTTCAGGCGACGTTCAATGCAGCCAAACAAGTGCGCACCGACACCGCCATCGGCGAGAACCCGGTGTCCGTGGCGTTTGCCGCCGTCAGCCTGGCGAAACAGATTTTCAGCGACTTGCAGCGCAGCCAGGCCTTGCTGATCGGCGCCGGCGAAACCATCACCCTGGTTGCCCGTCATCTGCACGAACTGGGTGTGAAACGCATCGTCGTGGCCAACCGTACCCTTGAGCGCGCAAGTATTCTTGCGGAACAATTCGGCGCTCATGCCGTATTGCTCTCGGACATTCCGGCAGAACTGGTGCGCAGCGACATCGTCATCAGTTCCACGGCCAGCCAGTTGCCGATCCTGGGCAAGGGCGCAGTGGAAAGTGCCTTGAAGCTGCGCAAGCACAAACCGATCTTTATGGTGGATATCGCCGTCCCTCGCGATATCGAGCCTGAAGTCGGCGAGTTGGACGACGTTTACCTCTATAGCGTCGACGATCTTCACGAAGTCGTCGCCGAGAACCTCAAGAGTCGTCAGGGTGCAGCCCAGGCGGCCGAAGAGATGGTTTCGGTCGGTGCCGAAGATTTCATGGTCCGCTTGCGCGAGCTGGCGGCGGTGGATGTGCTCAAGGCCTATCGCCAACAAAGCGAGCGCATGCGTGACGAAGAATTGCAGAAAGCCCAGCGGATGCTGGCCAACGGCAGCAGCGCCGAAGACGTGCTGGTGCAACTGGCGCGGGGCTTGACCAACAAACTCTTGCACGCACCGAGCGTGCAGTTGAAAAAGCTTTCTGCCGAAGGTCGCCTCGACGCACTGGCCATGGCCCAGGAACTCTTTGCCCTCGGTGAGGGCTCATCGGATAGCTTTTCGGATAAAAAACCGCAATGAAAGCGTCACTGCTCAATAAGCTGGACATCCTCCAGGACCGTTTCGAGGAACTGACCGCCTTGCTTGGCGACGGCGAAGTCATTTCCGATCAGAACAAATTCCGCACCTATTCCAAGGAGTACGCGGAAGTCGAGCCGATTGTCGACACCTATAAACAGTTGCTCAAAGTGCAAGGTGACCTCGAAGGCGCTCAGGCACTGCTCAAAGACAGCGACCCGGACATGCGCGAAATGGCCGTGGAAGAAGTTCGCGAAGCCAAAGAGCAACTGATCGAAATCGAAGCCAGTCTGCAACGCATGCTGCTGCCCAAGGACCCGAACGACGGGCGCAACGTGTTCCTCGAAATCCGTGCCGGCACCGGCGGTGACGAGGCGGCGATTTTTTCCGGCGACCTGTTCCGCATGTATTCGCGTTACGCCGAGCGGCGTGGCTGGCGGGTGGAAATTCTCTCGGAGAACATCGGCGAACACGGCGGCTATAAAGAAGTCATTGCCCGGGTCGAAGGCGATAACGTCTATGGCAAGCTGAAGTTCGAATCCGGCGCGCACCGCGTACAGCGTGTGCCGGCCACCGAATCCCAGGGACGCATCCACACTTCGGCCTGCACCGTCGCGGTGTTGCCAGAGCCGGACGAACAGGAAGCGATCGAGATCAACCCGGCGGATATACGGGTCGATACCTACAAGTCCTCGGGTGCTGGCGGTCAGCACGTCAACAAGACCGACTCGGCGATCCGCATCACCCACTTGCCCTCCGGTATCGTCGTCGAGTGCCAGGAAGAACGTTCCCAGCACAAGAACCGTGCCCGGGCGATGTCCTGGCTGTCGGCCAAGCTGAACGACCAGCAGACCAGCGCCGCTGCCAATGCCATCGCCAGTGAGCGTAAATTGCTGGTGGGTTCGGGTGATCGCTCCGAGCGGATTCGCACGTACAACTTTGCCCAGGGCCGGGTCACCGACCACCGGGTCAACCTGACGCTGTACTCCCTCGACGAAATCCTCGCGGGTGGTGTCGATGCGGTGATCGAGCCGTTGCTGGCCGAGTACCAGGCCGACCAATTGGCTGCGATAGGTGAGTAAATGACGATCATTGCCAGTTTGCTGCGCGCCGCCGATTTGCCCGATTCGCCCAGCGCGCGCCTGGATGCCGAATTGCTGCTGGCGGCGGCGTTGGGCAAGTCCCGCAGCTTTTTGCACACGTGGCCGGAACGTATCGTTCCGAGCGAAGCGGCACTGATATTTGCCGAGTATTTGCAGCGTCGTCGTGGCGGTGAACCGGTGGCCTACATTCTGGGGCAGCAGGGTTTCTGGAAGCTGGATCTGGAAGTCGCGCCGCACACGTTGATCCCGCGTCCCGACACCGAGCTGTTGGTGGAGGCTGCGCTGGAGTTGCTGCCCGCGACCCCGGCCAACGTCCTCGATCTCGGCACCGGCAGTGGCGCCATTGCGTTGGCCCTGGCCAGCGAGCGTCCGGCCTGGACCGTCACCGCAGTGGATCGCGTACTGGAAGCCGTGGCCCTGGCCGAGCGCAATCGTCAGCGCCTGCACTTGAACAACGCCACCGTGCTGAGCAGTCATTGGTTCAGCGCGCTGGAAGGTCAGCGTTTTCACCTGATCATCAGCAACCCGCCCTACATCGCGTCGGCCGATCCGCACTTGGTGGAGGGCGACGTGCGCTTCGAACCGGCCAGTGCGTTGGTGGCCGGCGTCGACGGGCTCGACGATTTGCGATTGATCGCGGCCCAGGCACCGGCTCACCTCGAAGCCGGGGGCTGGTTAATGCTCGAACACGGTTACGATCAAGCCGCGGCGGTGCGTGATTTGCTGCTGACCCAAGGCTTTGAAGCCGTCCACAGCCGCACCGATCTGGGCGGTCACGAACGTATCAGCCTGGGGCGCCTGCCGTGCTGAATGATCAGGAATTATTGCGCTACAGCCGGCAGATTCTGTTGCAGCACGTCGATATCGACGGCCAGTTGCGACTCAAACAAAGCCGTGTGCTGATCGTCGGCCTCGGCGGTCTCGGTTCGCCTGTGGCGCTTTACCTGGCCGCCGCGGGTGTCGGTGAACTGCATCTGGCGGATTTCGATACCGTCGATCTGACCAACCTGCAGCGCCAGATCATTCACGACACCGACAGCGTGGGTGTGAGCAAGGTTGATTCGGCGATCCGCCGATTGAGCGCGATCAATCCCGAGATTCAATTGATTGCCCATCGCACGGCGCTGGACGAAGATTCGATGGCCGCCGCCGTGGCCGCCGTGGATCTGGTACTGGATTGCTCCGACAATTTCTCTACCCGCGAAGCGGTCAATGCTGCGTGTGTGGCCGCCGGCAAACCCTTGGTCAGCGGCGCGGCGATTCGCCTGGAGGGTCAGTTGTCAGTGTTTGACCCGCGCCGTCCGGAGAGCCCGTGCTACCACTGCTTATACGGGCACGGTACTGAAGCCGAATTGACCTGCAGCGAAGCCGGCGTCGTGGGGCCTTTGGTGGGATTGGTTGGCAGTCTCCAGGCGCTGGAAGCCCTGAAGCTTTTGGCGGGTTTTGGTGAGCCGCTGGTGGGGCGCCTGTTATTGATTGATGCCTTGGGTACACGCTTCCGTGAATTGCGCGTCAAGCGTGATCCGGGTTGCAGTGTCTGTGGTACTGCACATGCGTGAAGCGCCGATCGGCGTGTTTGACTCCGGTGTCGGTGGCCTGTCGGTGCTGGCCGAGATCCAGCGTTTGCTACCCAATGAGTCGCTGCTGTACGTCGCCGATTGCGGGAACGTTCCGTACGGCGAGAAAACCCCGGAGTTCATCCGCCATCGTTGCAGCGTGATGGCCGGTTTTTTTCAACAGCAGGGCGCCAAGGCTTTGGTACTGGCCTGCAATACGGCGACTGTCGCCGGGGTTGCGGACCTGCGACGCGATTATCCCGAGTGGCCCATCGTCGGCATGGAACCGGCCGTCAAGCCGGCGGCCGCCGCCACTCGCAGCGGCGTCGTCGGGGTGCTCGCCACCACCGGCACATTGCAAAGTGCCAAGTTCGCCGCATTACTCGACCGTTTTGCCACTGATGTGCGGGTTATCACTCAACCGTGTCCGGGGTTGGTGGAGTTGATTGAGAACGGCGATCTCCACAGTCCCGCCCTGCGCCAGTTGCTGGCCGGATATGTCGAACCGCTGCTGGCCGTCGGGTGCGACACGATAATTCTCGGCTGCACGCATTATCCCTTTCTAAAGCCATTGCTTAAGCAGATGATCCCTGAGGACATCAGCTTGATTGACACTGGCGCCGCTGTCGCGCGGCAACTTCAGCGCCTGTTGGCCGAGCGTGAGTTACTGGCCGAGGGGCCTGTTCGTGCCGCGCAGTTCTGGACGAGTTCCGATCCAGAACATTTCAGAAATATCCTGCCGATACTGTGGAATACCGCTGGCGTTGTGCGAAGCTTTGAGGGGTAATTAAAATTTTGGGGAAACACGAGTCATTGGGGTGAACTTCCGGTTACGCGTCGACTTCTTTAGCTTTAGTGCTGCTGAGCAACAAAAAAACCATACGAAATCGTTCGGAAAAGGATGTTTCTAATGAAGCGACTATTCTGCTTGGCCGCGATTGCGGCCGCACTGATGGGGCAAAGTTTTACCGCACAGGCGGCAGGCGTGGAGTTCGCGGTCGGCCACACCCGCGATTCGACCATGACCTATCGACTGGGTATGCAATTTGATTGGGACCAGAGTTGGCTGCAGAGTGACGTCGGTCGTGTGACGGGTTACTGGAGTGGCGCCTACACCTACTGGGAAGGTGACAAGACTTCCAGCAACCACAGCCTGTCGTTCTCGCCAGTGTTTGTTTACGAGTTTGCCGGTCAGAACATCAAGCCGTACCTGGAGGCCGGGATTGGCGTGGCGGTGTTCGCTCATAGCGAAGTTGAAAACAACAACCTCGGTGGCGCTTTTCAGTTCGAAGACCGATTCGGCTTTGGTCTGCGCTTTGCGGGCGGACATGAAGTCGGGATTCGTGCGACGCACTATTCCAACGCAAGTATGAGCATTCACAACGACGGCGTAGAAAGCTACGCACTGCATTACACGATGCCGTTGTAAACACCCGACCCTGTAGGAGCGAGCTTGCTCGCGAAGGACGTTAACGATAACGCGTTTTTTCTGAATAAACGCGTTGCTCTCAAGTCCTTCGCGAGCAAGCTCGCTCCTACAGGGGGGCAAGGTGATTTCGATTTCAGCGATACACCGTGGTAATCCCCTGGCGCTCGTCGATACATTCCGGCGAGCCCGTCTCGAACTCCCGACAGATCAGCGGGCGTTTTTCGTAGATGGTGCACAGCATCGTGTTGCGGTCCAGCGCGGCGCACCAGCCGTCATCCAGACGCAGCATGACTTCCCCACCCCAGTCATCGGTATCGATAAATCGTTCGGGCACGCCCGTATCGGTGATCAACATCACTTCGAGCTGACAGCAACAGGCTGCGCACGTCGAGCAAGTGATCGCCGGTTCGGCGATTTGCAGGTGGGGAATGGTTTTCATGGCGCGCAGTGTAAGGCAGTGGCTCGGTGCTGTGTGAAAGGGCTGACAGACGTTCAGTCGCGGCAACCGTACTCGAGCCTGCTGGCCATGCCACCGGGGAAGATAACGGCCGATAATGGCGATTCACGGTGTGTCCTTGATGGGCGGATGACTGCGCACCATGCGCTTGCCGATCGCCAGTTTCATCCGGTTGGGCATTTTTGAGAGGGGCCACAAGTCGGCCATGAACAGCGCGGGGAATGCTATCTCCGGTGGACGGTTCTTGAGCTTGCTGAAAATGTGCCGCGCGGCTTGATCCACGGGCCAGCTGAGCGGCATCGGGAAGTCATTTTCAACCGTCAGCGGCGTGTCTTCATACCCTGGATGGACGACGGTGACGTCAATGCCTTCCGGGGCCAGGTCAATGCGCAGGGACTCGAACAAATAACGTAGCCCGGCTTTCGAGTCGCCATGGGCTTCGGCCCGCGGCAACGGCAGGTAAGTGATTGAACTGGCGACGCCCACCAGGTGCGGCGCGATACCCGTCCGTAACAAGGGCAGCGCCGCTTCGATGCAATAGCTGCTGGCGAGCAGGTTGGTACGCACCACGTGCTCGACGATCGAGGCATCTAACTGGTTGGCATCAACGTATTCGCAGGTGCCGGCGTTGAGGATCATTGTGTCCAGTGAGCCCCACTCCTCGGCAATCTGCTCGCCGATTTCGCGCACGGTCTGACTGTTGGTCAGATCGCCAGCCACCACCAGCAGTTGCCCCGGATAACGCTGGGACAAGACTTTCAATGGTGGCACCGTGCGTGAACTGACGGCCAGGTGGGCGCCGGTTTTCAGTATTTCTTCGGCCAGCGCGGCGCCTATTCCGCTGCTGGCGCCGGTCAACCAATAGCGTCGTGGAGGTGTAAAGCTCATCCCATTCTCCTTTTCAGTCAGGCAATCGCCCGGCCCAATAGGGGTAAGTGTTCATAACGAAAGCCTATGCCCAGGTCCACGAACTGCCGGGTAAAGCGCTGCAGGAAGTCTCTCATAACTTCCTCCTGCGTTTTGTCGCGATGGCAGATTTTTGAACGCGGCCAGCGCTCGCAGGCGCGAAGTACTGAGATTGACCATGGGTGGGGGATAATCCACCCCGCCGAATAACCCGCCAAGGTTTGCCGGATTATGCACATCTTTTTCGTTCAGGCCGGCCAGCTCCGGGAGCCAGTGCTTGATGAACACACCTTCGGCATCGAATTTTTCCGATTGGCTCAGTGGGTTGAAAATCCGGAAGTAGGGGGCCGAGTCGGTGCCCGTGGAGGCACTCCACTGCCAGCCCCCGTTGTTCGCCGCCAAGTCACCATCGATCAGATGACGCATGAAAAAACGCTCGCCTTCGCGCCAGTCGATCAGCAGGTTCTTGGTCAGGAACATCGCCACCACCATGCGCAAGCGGTTGTGCATCCAGCCGGTTTCGAGCAATTGGCGCATGGCCGCGTCGATGATCGGCAAGCCCGTGCGGGCTTGCTGCCAGGCCAGGAGTTCTTCCGGGGCATCGCGCCAGGCCAGCGCTTCGGTTTCCGGGCGAAAGGCGCGATGGCGAGAGACCCGCGGGTAGCCCACCAGAACGTGTTTGTAGAATTCGCGCCAAAGCAACTCGTTGATCCAGGTAACGGCGCCGACCTTGCCGCTTTCGAACTCGCCCTGATTGCTTTGCACGGCGGCATGCAGGCACTGGCGAGGGGAAATCACCCCGGCCGCCAGATACGCCGAGAGCTGGCTGGTGCCGGGTTTCCCCGGGAAATCCCGTTCGTTGCTGTAGTCGTCGATTTGGGCGTCGATGAAGGTGTCGAGACGGCGAAGCGCTTCGGCTTCACCGGCCGGCCAGAGGGCACGCAACCTGTCGCTGGGCGTCTCGAAACCCTCGACGGTTGAGGGAACGTTGTCGCTGTCGATGTTCAACGGTGCCTGAGCCCCGGGTTTGTGCACCAGACTCGGCAACGAACGACGCAGACGGTCGTAGCAGACTTTGCGGAACTGACTGAAGACCTGGAACCAGGTGCCGGTTTTGGTCAGCACGGTGCCGGGTTTGAACAGCAGTTGATCGAGGTAGCGGTGAAAATCGATACCCTCGGCGTTCAGCGTGTCGGCCACCGCTGCATCACGGCGGGTTTCATCAAGCCCGTATTCCTCGTTGACGTGTACCGCGTCGATTTTCAGCTGCCGGCACAGATCGAGCAAAACCTCGGGTGCTTCATCCCAGCGCGGTGCCTTGCGGATCAGCAGCGGAATGTTCAGTTCGCCCAGCATACGGCTCAACTCGCTCAAGTTGCGCAGCCAGAAATCCACTTTGCATGGCGCATCGTCGTGCTCTCGCCATTGCTGCGGGCTCAGCAGATACACCGCGACGCTCGGGCCGAGGGCTGTCGCGGCCGAAAGGGCGGTGTTGTCGTGTAGGCGCAAGTCGCTGCGTAGCCAGATCAGTTGCATGGTGGTCCCCGCACGATCCATTCAAAAAGCACCTTTAAATAAGTCCACGCTGAACCAGGCCCTGATGAGCCGATAACGGATCTTCGGCCAGGAGCACGTCAGCGATCTCGGAAGTTCTGGCGGACAACTCGGCGTGGTGAATGCACACAGTTGGTCCGGCAATCATTTTTGGGCAACGGACACCGTTCAAAAGTTTCGGCAGCTGCGAAAGGTTCATGGCTTTGCTGGAATACAACAGTACGCCGCGGGCTTGCAGGTGATCGATCGCCAGCGCGAGTTCGCCGGCGGGAAGTGGCCAGTCGAACACCTCCACCGGGCAGTCGGAGCTACTGATCAGCCAGGCGGTGAGCCACAGCTGAGGTTCCAGTGGCAGGTCCGAGTGATTGATCAATAGCAGCGGCGCGGCGCGCAGCTGACGGTTGTTATGGTAGATGCGTGCGCCAAATTTGCTGCGCAACCAGGAACAGAAAAACACCCGCTCCATCTGCGCGCCGAACTGGCCTTGCCAGCGTTGTTCGAGTTCCGTCAGCAATGGCATTAGCAGCTGTTCGCACAAAGTCCGTGGCGGGTATAGCGCCATTGCCTGGTTGACCGTGTCGTCGAGGGTGCGTTCGGTCAGTTGAGTGACCGCTTGCAGCAGCGTGTGACGCAACACTTGCCAGTCGTTTCCGGCCGATTCGGTAAAGGCTTGCGGGGTGTCGAGCAGTGGCTTGACCTGGCTGACGGCCACGCCGCGATTAAGCCAGGTGAGAATCATCAAAATGCGTTGCACATGGTCGGTGCTAAACAGCCGGTGCCCCTTGGGCGTACGTTGCGGCACGATCAGGCCATATCGCCGTTCCCAGGCGCGTAGCGTGACGGCGTTGACGCCCGTCTGTCGCGCCACTTCACGGATCGGCAACCAGCCTTCGTCGAGGGCTGTCTTGAAGTCAGCGCCGAGATCTTCGTGGGCACTCGTGTCGAGTCGGGTTTTCATTAGATCGCGTTTCGCAGGCTGAGACTTTCCGGATGGGGTTGCAGGTAAACCTGCTGCGCGATGTAGGGGTCCGGGTGTTGGCGCAAGTAATGTTTGAGCAGCGTCAACGGCACCACCAACGGGACGATGCCCTGATGATATTGGCCGATGACGAGCTGCATTGCCTGTTTGTCTTCAGCGCTGATGACCTGCTTGAAGTAACCACTGAGGTGTTGCAGCACGTTGGTGTGAGTGCGGCGAGTGGCACATTTTTTCAGTGCCGCCATCAGCTCGCTGAAATAGCGCGGGCCAATTTCGTCGGGATCGGCCCGGCCCATGTTGCCCAGCAAATGGCCCAGTGCTTTGTATTGCACCGGGTTGTGGGCCATCAGCAGGTATTTGTAGCGAGCGTGAAATTCGGTGAGGCCACGGCGAGTCAGGCCTTCTTGCCGCAGCTGCTGCCAGGCGCTGTACGCAAACACGCGGGTCAGGAAGTTTTCCCGCAGCACCGGGTTGTTGAGTCGGCCGTCTTCTTCCACCGGTAAATCCGGATGTTGCGTGCAGAAGGTCTGGGCATAGAGGCCACGGCCACCACCGTCCATGGGCGCGCCGTTGATGGAGTAGACCTTGACCCGATCCAGGCCGCACGAAAGCGATTTCTGCATGAAGATGTAGCCGCAGATATCAGCCAGCTCTGCCGCCATTTTCTGGCCGATGGCGACTTCCGGGCAGACCGGAACGAAATCAAAGTACTTAGTGAGGAGGCGACTGCACAGCCGCGACGCCTTGTGCCCGCCGTTATAACGCACCTCAGCCCCCATCAAGCAGGCGCTGATAGCAATTTTTGGTTTTTCGGGGGAATGGGGCATCGGAGCACCTCAAATCTAAACCTGTACAGAAATGTAATTCTGTACAGCATGGACTTCATCATAGATTCAAAGGTGTACAAGTCAAATTGTTTGTACAAGTTTTTTGGATCGGTAAGCACTTCCTGTAGGAGCTGCCGAAGGCTGCGATCTTTTGATCTTGCATTGTTCGGAACCGCTAAAGATCAAGATCAAAAGATCGCAGCCTTCGGCAGCTCCTACCAGATTGATGCTGTTCATTGCAGATGCGCATGCAGGCGGCGGGCGGCTTCCTGGCCGCTGAGCCAGGCGCCTTCGACACGGCCGGACAAGCACCAGTCGCCACACACATACAGACCCAGATCGGCATCTGCCAACACTCCCCATTCATGGCTGCTGGCGGGCCGGGCGTAGAGCCAGCGGTGGGCGAGGCTGAAGGTCGGGGCGGGCATGGCACTGTGCAGCAATTCGGCAAACGCACCGTGCAATTGCTCGATCACTGCTTCTTTGGGCAGGTCGATGTGTTGTCGGCTCCAGGCGCTGGTGGCGTGCAACACCCACGTGTCCAGTGTGTTGTCACGTCCGGGTTTGCTGCGGTTGCGAGCCAGCCAATCCAGCGGACTGTCCTGCACGAAGCAGCCTTCCATGGGCGTATCCAGCGGTGTATCGAACGCCAGCGCGATCGCCCAGGTCGGGTCCATTTTTACCCCGGCGGCGGCCCCGGCGAGTTTGGGGGCGGCGGCCAGCAGCGCAGTTGCCTGAGGGGCTGGCGCGGCGATGACGACATGACTGAATGGCCCATGAGTGAAGCCTTCGGCGTCCTGCAGGTGCCAGTGTTCTTCACCGCGATAGACCTCGGTGATCCGGCAGGCGAAATGCGCTTCCAGGTCGCCGAGCAGGCCGCGGGTGATGGCGCTCATGCGCGGCGTTCCGACCCAGCGAGTCTGCTCGTCCGGTGACAGGTTGAGTTGACCGCCGTGGTAGGTGTACAGCTGCGGCGTCCATTCGGCGACCCAACCATTGGCTTGCCAGCGTTGGACTTCAGTGACAAAGCGGCGATCGCGGGCAGTGAAATATTGCGCGCCCATGTCCAGAGCCCCCGCATCGCTGCGTTTGCTCGACATGCGTCCGCCACTGCCGCGGCTTTTATCAAAAAGTTGAACGACATGCCCGGCGTCCGTAAGGGCCTGGGCGGCTGAGAGCCCGGCGATGCCGGTGCCGATGATTGCGATAGGTACAGTCATAGGGGCCTCGTTTACCTTTCTGTACAGACTACGCCGTGGTTGAAACCTGTACAATATTGTTTTTTGGTATAACTTTTAGCGTTCTCGTTCTGACAGCTTGGCCTATTGTTAATCACAGAGCCTGCCCGATACCAAAGATCCCTGCTTATAAAAATAGACTAGTGATCAGGGTAAAACGCCACGCGAGGAAGAAGTCATGCACATATTGCTGACCGGCGGTACTGGTTTGATAGGACGTCAGCTCTGCCGACGCTGGTTGAGTCAGGGACATCACCTGACGGTCTGGAGTCGCAAGCCTGCAAAAGTCGCGAAAATCTGTGGAGCACAAGTGCGTGGCATTGCCCGTCTCGAGGACATCGGTCAGGAATCGGTCGATGCAATTATCAATTTGGCGGGCGCCCCTATTGCTGACCGGCCCTGGACTCACAGGCGCAAAGCGTTGTTGTGGAGCAGCCGGATCACCCTGACCGAAACCCTGCTGGCCTGGCTCGAAAGCCGAGAACAGAAACCGCCGGTGTTGATCTCCGGTTCTGCAGTCGGTTGGTACGGGGACGGGGGGGAGCGAGAACTGACCGAGGACTCGCCTCCGGTCAACGAAGATTTCGCCAGTCAGTTGTGCATTGCCTGGGAGGAAACCGCCCAGCGTGCCGAAGCCTTGGGCGTGCGCGTCATCCTGATTCGCACCGGGCTAGTGTTGTCCGCCGAGGGCGGCTTTTTGTCGCGGCTGTTACTGCCGTTCAAACTGGGGCTGGGCGGGCCTATCGGCAATGGTCGGCAGTGGATGCCGTGGATCCATATCGAGGATCAAATCGCCCTGATTGATTTTCTCCTGCATCAGAATGATGCCCACGGTCCTTATAATGCCTGCGCGCCCAAACCGGTGCGCAATCGCACGTTCGCCAAGACGTTGGGCAGTGTGCTTCACCGCCCGGCATTCATGCCAATGCCGGCCTTCGCACTGAAGGTGGGCCTGGGCGAGTTGTCTTTGCTGTTGCTGGGGGGGCAGCGAGCCACACCGGTTCGTTTGCTGGCAGCAGGTTTCACTTTCCAGTTCACTGATTTGCGCGCGGCTCTGGATGACCTGTCCAGCCGCCTCTGAAATAGGATGTTGCATGACCGATCACGCGTTGCTTCTGGTCAACCTGGGCTCACCTGCTTCCACTTCGGTGGCGGATGTGCGCAGCTACCTCAATCAATTTCTGATGGACCCGTACGTCATCGACCTGCCATGGCCGGTGCGGCGTTTGCTGGTTTCGCTCATCCTGATCAAGCGTCCGGAACAGTCAGCCCATGCCTACGCGTCAATCTGGTGGGAGGAGGGCTCGCCGTTGGTGGTGCTCAGCCGTCGCCTGCAACAGGCCATGACCGCGAAATGGGCCCATGGTCCCGTTGAGTTGGCGATGCGTTATGGCGAGCCGTCCATTGAATCGAAACTGCTGCAGTTGATCGCGCAGGGCCACAAGCGAATCACCCTCGCGCCGCTTTATCCACAGTTCGCCGACAGCACGGTGACCACGGTCATCGAGGAAGCCAAGCGAGTGGTGCGGGAGAAGAAACTCGATGTGCAGTTATCGATTCTTGAGCCGTTCTACGATCAGCCGGAATACCTCGATGCATTGGCAGCCAGCGCCAGGCCTTATCTGGAGCAGGATTTCGATCACCTGTTGCTGAGCTTTCATGGCTTGCCGGAGCGGCATCTGAAGAAGCTCAATCCGGGTCACAGTTTCGACGGTGGGGGCGATTGCTGCGCGGGTGCGCCGCCGGAAGTGGTTGCGACCTGTTATCGCGGCCAGTGTTTGCGCACCGCGGCGGAATTTGCCAAACGCATGGGCTTGCCGGACGGCAAGTGGTCGGTGTCGTTTCAGTCGCGGCTGGGCCGGGCGAAATGGATCGAACCCTACACCGAAGCGCGCCTTGAAGAACTGGCCAAGAGCGGCGTGAAAAAGATTCTGGTGATGTGCCCGGCGTTCGTCGCCGATTGCATCGAGACGCTGGAAGAGATCGGTGATCGCGGGCTGGAGCAATTCCGCGAAGCGGGAGGGGAGGAGTTGGTGCTGGTGCCTTGCCTCAACGATAACCCGCAGTGGGCGCGGGCGTTGAATGCCTTGTGCGAAAGGGCACCGTTAGCCCTATAAAAGCATCGCGAGCAGGCTCGCTCCCACAGGGGGCTTTGTAAACAATACAAATCCAATGTGGGAGCGAGCCTGCTCGCGAAAGCTATTTCACTGACAACTAATAAATCAAACCATTACAACAACGGCTTGTCCGCCTGCTTGTGCTTCCAGCTGTCATTGCCTGGCAGCAGCAGGTTCAGCGCAATCGCCACCACCGCGCACAGCGCGATGCCTTTGAGACCGAAGTCGTCCGCACCCGTGCCGGTGCCGACCAGCATGCCGCCAATCCCGAACACCAGCGTCACCGACACAATCACCAGATTGCGTGCCTCAGCCAGGTCGATCTTGTGGCGAATCAGCGTGTTCATGCCGACTGCCGCGATCGAACCGAACAACAGGCACAGAATCCCGCCCATCACCGGCACCGGAATGCTTTGCAGCAGTGCGCCGAACTTGCCGACAAACGCCAGGCTGATGGCAAAAATCGCCGCCCAGGTCATGATTTTCGGGTTGTAGTTTTTGGTCAGCATCACCGCGCCCGTAACTTCGGCGTAGGTGGTGTTAGGCGGACCGCCGAACAAACCGGCTGCCGTGGTGGCAATGCCATCGCCGAGCAGGGTGCGGTGCAGTCCCGGCTTTTTCAGGTAATCGCGACCGGTTACGCTACCCACGGCAATCACGCCGCCGATGTGCTCGATGGCCGGCGCCAGCGCCACTGGAACGATGAACAGAATCGCCTGCCAGTTGAACTCTGGTGCGGTGAAATGGGGTATCGCGAACCACGGTGCGGCAGCAATCTTCGCGGTATCGACCACGCCGAAGTAGAACGCCATGGCAAAACCGACCAACACGCCGGAGATGATCGGCACCAGGCGGAAAATGCCTTTGCCGAACACGGCGACGATCAGCGTCGTCAGCAGCGCGGGCATCGAGATCAGCATCGCCGTTTGGTAATGGATCAGCTCAGTGCCGTCGCCGGCCTTGCCCATTGCCATGTTGGCGGCGATGGGCGCCATGGCCAGGCCGATGGAGATGATCACCGGGCCAATCACCACCGGTGGCAGCAAACGGTCGATGAAACCGGTGCCTTTGATTTTCACCGCGAGGCCGAGGAAGGTGTAGACGAAACCGGCCGCCATCACACCGCCCATGGTCGCCGCGAGGCCGAACTGGCCCTTGGCGAGAATGATCGGGGTGATGAAGGCGAAGCTCGACGCCAGGAACACGGGCACCTGACGCCCGGTGACGATCTGGAACAGAATCGTCCCCAGGCCTGCGGTGAACAGCGCTACGTTCGGGTCGAGGCCGGTAATCAGCGGCATCAACACCAGGGCGCCGAAGGCCACGAACAGCATCTGCGCGCCAGACAGCACCGTGCGCCAGAGCGGATCGTTGAACTCTTGCTGCATGGTCACGCGTCCTTCTGCTTGGTGCCGAAGATCTTGTCACCGGCATCGCCCAAGCCTGGGATGATGTAACCGTGTTCGTTCAGTTTCTCGTCAATGGAAGCGGTGTAGATGGTCACGTCCGGGTGAGCCTTTCCTACAGCGGCGATGCCTTCTGGCGCGGCCACCAGGACCATCGCGCGGATGTCGCGGCAACCGGCTTTTTTCAGCAGGTCGATGGTGGCGACCATGGAACTGCCGGTGGCGAGCATCGGGTCGATGATCATCGCCAGGCGTTCGTTGATTTCCGGGACCAGTTTTTCCAGATACGTATGGGCCTGCAGTGTTTGTTCGTTGCGGGCCACGCCGACGGCGCTGACCTTGGCGCCCGGAATAAGGCTCAGCACGCCTTCAAGCATGCCGATACCGGCGCGCAGGATCGGCACCACGGTGATTTTCTTGCCGGCGATTTTCTCGACCGACACGGTGCCGCACCAGCCTTCGATATCGTAGGTTTCCAGCGGCAGGTCTTTGGTGGCTTCATAGGTCAGCAGGGCGCCGACTTCCTGAGCGAGCTCACGGAAATTCTTGGTGCTGATGTCTGCACGGCGCATTAGGCCAAGTTTATGACGGATCAGCGGATGGCGGATCTCGAGGATGGGCATGGGAAAGGCTCCGGCGGCGGGCAAAAAAACCGGCCTAGATTAATCTATCCGAGGGTGTTGTCCTATAGACATCAAGTACGTTAGTCCACAAACGCTTGATCTGGCCGTGCGGGATGCGTACCTTTGCCCGCTTTTCCTGAATCCGTCCCCCTGGAGAGCGCCATGTCCGCTGATCTCGAGCATATCCGTCAAATCATGCGAGAGGCTGACTGCCTGTACACCGAAGCTGAAGTCGAGGCGGCCATCGCCCGCGTCGGTGCACACATCAACGAACAACTCGCCGAGAGCAATCCGGTGGTGTTCTGTGTGATGAACGGCGGCCTGATTTTTGCCGGCAAGCTGCTCACCCATCTGCACTTCCCGCTGGAAGCGTCCTACCTGCACGCCACCCGTTATCGCAACGAAACCAGCGGCGGCGACCTGTTCTGGAAAGCCAAGCCTGAAGTGTCGTTCATCGACCGTGATGTACTGATCATCGACGACATCCTCGACGAAGGTCACACCCTGGGCGCGATCATCGACTTCTGCAAACACGCCGGCGCGCGCAAAGTGCACACCGCCGTGCTGATCGACAAGGACCACGACCGCAAGGCTCGCCCGGACCTGAAAGCCGATTTCGTCGGCCTGCCGTGCATCGACCGTTATATCTTCGGTTACGGCATGGACTACAAAGGCTACTGGCGTAACGCCAACGGGATTTTTGCCGTTAAAGGCATGTAAGAATCCTGCACGGCCTCCTGTAGGAGCGAGCTTGCTCGCGATGGACGTGAACGATGACGCCTGTTGTCTGGAAACAAGCGCCGCCTTAGAGTTCATCGCGAGCAAGCTCGCTCCTACAACCGCCCTCCGGAACCTGTCATGAGCTTTTTGATCCGCAGCTGCGCCACCCTGTTGCTGACCCTCAGCCTGCCCCTGGCCGCTGCTCCAGCGCCCATGCACGCACAGTTCCTGCCGCCAGACGACCTGACCCTGCGTGACGCCGAACCCGAGCAACAACAACTGTTGCAGGTCACTGACTATTCGGTGGTGGTGGGCAGTCAGCGCCAGTCCACCCAACAGCCGATCCCGGTCACGTCGCCATTGCTGATCCGTCTCAAGGGCAAATCCTTGAACAAGGGCGCAACCATCAGCCAGGTGCTGGTCAACTTCGACGGCGAAAGCAAAAGCCTGAAAAAGCCGGTCTACGACGAGAAAAGCAAAACCCTGACGCTTTATTACCCGCTGGCCCAATACCGGGTGGTGATCGATTTGTTGCGTAACGACACGGTGTATTGCCAGTTCCTCAGCTACGCCAACGGTCATGTCTGGGCTGATCTGCACACAGGCAGCGTTCGTTCGCGTTGAGCCCGGCGGCAAGGGAGGGGTAAACTGCCCGCCCCGTGAAATGTCTGCGAGCTGGAGTCGGCAATGCGTAAAGATAAGAAGCAAGTGATTGGTGACGAGATCGGCGATGAGCAGATCAAACTGTTCCTCGATTTTGAACCGGTCGACGCCACTTCACCGTCGCTGCACAAGTTGATCAAGGCCTATCGCGGTCTGCGTATCGATGATTTCGAGCGTTTTCTGACGTTCTTCGTCGAAGCCGGTTTTGACCTGGACGGCAAGGATGAGCACGGCAATGATTTCGTCGCGGTGATCAAGGATCAGCGTAACGCGGCCGAGTACATCGAGCTGATCGCCAAGGCTCGCGGTTAAGATCAAAAGACAAGATCAAAAGATCGCAGCCTGCGGCAGCTCCTACAGGGATTGGGTCCACCCGATAATTTCCGGTGTGACGCGACCCCTGTAGGAGCTGTCGAGCGCAGCGAGGCTGCGATCTTTTAAGCGGCACAAAAAAACGCCCCGTACTCAATGAGAACGGGGCGTTTTTTATGTGGCCGAATCAAGCGTAGCTTTCGGTCTCGTTACTGGCTTCAACCAGCTCCAGTGCGATGTTGTTGTGCGCATTGATCTTGCGATACAGCGCAGCGTCGGTTTCCAGAACCTTTTCCCGAGCCGGGAAGATTTCCGCCAGTTTGGCGGCCCACTCGCCGGATGCCTTGCCCGGGAAGCATTTTTCGATCAGTTCCAGCATGATCGAAACGGTCACCGAAGCGCCAGGCGAAGCGCCGAGCAGGGCGGCCAGGGAACCGTCTTTAGCCGCGACCAGTTCGGTACCGAACTGCAGAACACCGCCTTTTTTCGGGTCTTTCTTGATGATCTGCACCCGTTGGCCAGCCACTTCCAGGCGCCAGTCTTCGGCTTTCGCTTCAGGGTAGAAGCGGCGCAGCGAATCCAGGCGTTGTTCCATCGACTGCATCACTTCGCTGACCAGGTACTTGGTCAGGTCCATGTTGTTTTTCGCCACGGCCAGCATCGGGCCGATGTTGCCGGCGCGAACCGACATCGGCAGGTCCATGAAGGAGCCGTGCTTGAGGAACTTGGTGGTGAAACCGGCGTAAGGCCCGAACAGCAGGGACTTCTTGCCATCGACCACGCGGGTGTCCAGGTGCGGCACCGACATCGGTGGCGAGCCCACGGCAGCCTGGCTGTAGACCTTGGCCTGGTGGTGCTTGACCACTTCCGGGTTATCGCAACGCAGCCACTGGCCGCTGATCGGGAAGCCGCCGAAGCCTTTGCTTTCTTCAATGCCCGACGCCTGCAACAGCGGCAATGCTGCGCCGCCAGCACCGAGAAAGACGAACTTGGCGTCGACTTCACGGGTGTTGCCGCTGTTGACGTCCTTGATGCTGACGGTCCAGCCGCCGTTGTTACGCTTCAGGCCGGTCACACGCTTGCAGTACTTGACCTGGGCATCGGGTGCGCTGGTCAGGTGCTTGAGCAGCTGATTGGTCAGGGCCCCAAAGTTGACGTCGGTGCCGTTGATCACGCGGGTCGCAGCGACGACTTCGTCGGCTGGACGGCCCGGCATCATCAGCGGCATCCACTCGGCCATGGTGGCCTTGTCTTCGGTGTATTCCATGTCCGAGAAGGCGTGGTGCTTGCTCAGCGTCTTGAAGCGTTCCTTGAGAAAGGAAACGCCACTGTCGCTCTGCACGAAGCTCAGGTGCGGCACCGGACTGATGAACGTCTTGCACGAGCCGAAGGTGCCTTTTTTGGTCAGGTACGACCAGAACTGCTTCGACACCTCAAACTGGGTGTTGATGTGCACGGCTTTCTTGATGTCGACGGTGCCGTCGGCGGCCTGCGGTGTGTAGTTGAGCTCACACAGCCCGGCGTGGCCGGTACCGGCGTTGTTCCACGGGTTCGAACTTTCCGCGGCACCGGAATCCATCAACTCGACGACTTCCAGCTTGATCGCGGGGTCGAGTTCTTTGAGCAGTACAGCGAGGGTGGCACTCATGATGCCGGCCCCAACCAGTACTACGTCGACTGCTTCGTTATGCGCCATTTAACGCGTCTCCAAAATCTGCAGCACCAAATTGTCGGCATGGCTGCCAGGAGTGACGGGGCGTGTCAGTGTTGCCCCAGGTACCCATGGCAGTATCGCCATGTCCGAATCTTCGCAATTTTTCGCAACTTCGACGGACGCTACCGGCCGGGTTAATGAGCCCTATGAACTCATTTCAACACGCGTCTGGCAATTCGACTTATGGTCGAGACATCCGTTTGTGCAACCAAATCCGTAGCGGACAGGCTTCAGGCTCCGGTGTTCGAGGAATACTCGGTCCTGTGTCGTTGGGCTGTTTCAGACGCTAATGGTGCATGTTCAGACGCAAAACTATTCATTTGCTCGCCACACTCTTGTGAAGTTGTGAAAACCCGTTTTTTTCACGCTCTTTTGAAGACGTGAACCTCAAAAAAGGGCTGTCCAGCCTGGCACCGGGCCCGGATGGATTGCCGTCATGGGATACATGACAGGCAAAACGGGCAAACAGCTCAGTGACCGAGCGTAATGACAGCTCTGCAGATTCGCGAAAAGTGGGGGTTTTGCTTAAAGAACAGCAAGCGCGCCAGCTTCACTCGATCTGTGTGGGCGGCTCTCTGTGGGCGGTGCGGGGTGTCAATACCAAGGCATTGACGATGCTGCGAGGCCCGATCAGGAGACGTCCTTATAATCGGGGGGAGATTGTATCTAAGAAACGCAGGGAAATGGACGTGTTTAATGACTTTTATTAGACGTCTGGTCAGGTGGTCAACAGATGTTGCACCCGTGCGCGCGGCTGGCGCTGGCTGACACGGGCGCGCGGGGGCAGGGGCTGGTGCAGCCAGTCGAGGTGGATTTCTTCGATTTCGACCCAGCCATCGCCCATCGGCTGGAGACTGCACTGCTTGAATGCCTGGCACAGACCATTGCGGTCGAGCAGGGCAAAGCTGCGATGCAGCGGGCGTGGCGCGAACAGCGAGATGAGGTGGCGCATGGCAAAGTACCGTGTAGGGGAGCTGTTCTACAGGTTGCCCGTGAGCTGTGACGTGTTTGTGTGAGTACGGTGACAGAGGTGTGACAGGAACCGTGGTCTGCAGGGTTTGTCAGATATTTCAGCAGTCACTGCGAGAAATGTATTTGCGAGACCGAACACTGGTTCGCAACGATGGCCCACCGCTATACTGCCGGCCTGTTTTTGCCTGATTCTGGAGAGAAGAGCATGTTGCAACGCCTGTTGTTCGGTTTGATCACTGTGACCAGTTTGACCCTGGTCGGCTGCGCCAACAGCCCGCAACAACTGAGTCCGGAACCGAAGCTGACCACTCAGCTCGCGCCAGTGGGCCATGGTCAGCAGGTCGTGGTGCGTGTCGTGGATGGTCGTCCGTCGCCAACCCTCGGAACGCGCGGTGGCCTGTATCCGGAGACCAGTGCGATTACAGTGCAGGGCGCGCAGATTCTGCCGAAGTTGCAGGCTCAAGCCGAAGCGGCCGTTCGTTTGCTGGGTTTTACCCCGGTCCCCAATGGCATGAATGCACCGCAGTTGACCGTGACCCTGGTCGAGCTGAAGTATCAGTCGCCTAAAGAAGGCATGTATGTGACTGAGGCGACCATTGGCGCGACGTTCCGCTCCGATGTGCAGAATGCCAGTCGTCGTTACAGCGGTCGTTATGGTTCGTCCCTGGATCAGCGTTTTGGTATGGCGCCGAATCAGGAAACCAACACCAAACTGGTCAGCGATGTGTTGAGCGATGCGTTGACGCGTCTGTTCAAGGATCCGACAGTGGGTCAGATTCTCGGCGAATAAATCGCTGGATTCAAAAAAGCCCGGTGCCAGCAATGGCCCCGGGCTTTTTCATACCTGCGTTTTTTGCCGAATTCACCCCTGTCCCTGTAGGAGCGAGCTTGCTCGCGATGGTGTGTCAGATGCATTGATGTCGACTGACACTCCATCGCGAGCAAGCTCGCTCCTACACCGGGATCTGCGTTGCTCAGGCGGCTTGCGAATAGAAATCCAGCACGCTCACGCCTGTCAGCAAATCCGTCTCCGGCAAATCCGCATGCTGATGCCCCCCCAGCGCGCAATACACCAGCCAGTGCCGATCCTGAACGTTGAAGGCAAGGCTTCCGACGAGGTTTTGTTGTTCTTCGCTTTGGGCGATAAGGTAGAGACGATCCTGATTTTCGGCGTGCAGCACGACGGACTCCGTGTCGGTTTCGAGGGGCGCCAGACTGGCGTATTTAGATGACGAAGCCGTGACGCGGGGCAGCAATCTGCCAAATGGTTCGTTATTTGTCGTAAAGCGCAGGGCAAGCGGGAAGGCTTTCGGTAGACTCCGCGCCGCGGTCGTCCGTCCGGCGTCTGCCACACCTGATTTGCTTGAGGTCCGTGATGTCGCTGCACTTGATGACGCTGTTTACCGCCCATCCCGCCAAATTGATCAACCTGCTGGCGTTGCTGGTTGCGTTCCCGGGGAGTTGGTTGCTGCATGCCACGCGTCGCCGCGAACAACGCGCGCTGGCCAGTCTGGACGCGCAAACCCAGAGCCGTCGCATCAATGAGCCTACGTTGATGCTGGACGGCGCGACCTTGCGCATGAATCGGTTTTTCTATCGATTCGGCTTTGCTTGCCTGGGGGTGGCGTTGCTGGTGTCGTGGATCAGCACGCGGGTATGAATCTCTTAAAGTAAAAGATCGCAGCCTGCGGCAGCTCCTACAGATTTGCGTAATGACGTGGATCCTGTAGGAGCTGCCGCAGGCTGCGATCTTTTGACCTTGTTGTAAAAAACCTTACAGCGGCAATCCCGCTTTCACGCGGTACTGATTGCGCACCGGCATCGCATATTGCAGAACCAGGAAGGGACGATGTGCCTCGGGGCAAGCTTCCAGGCGTTGCTGCCATTGCTCCTGGGCCTTGGCCAGTTCGTCGGCCGGGAACACCTCGGCGGCTTTTGGAACCTGTAATTGCGGGTCGGCGTCTTTCCATTGCGCGTAGGCCAGGTAGTGCACCGGGAACAGGCGGTAGCCGCCGAGGATCTGCCGGTCCATCTCGATCGCCAACAGCTTGGTGTCTTCGAACAATTCGGTGATCGGCGAGGCGAAGTTCACGTGAACGCGGCCCTTGTAACCGGTGATGCCCTTGGCAATGCTCACGTCATCCTCGCCCGGCACTTTGGTGTAGCTGCCGGTGGTGGAGCGGATGAACAGTTCGCGGGCCTTGGCCTGGTCGCACGGGTCGTATTCGTAGCTGATCGACACCGGGGTGACGTTCAGCGAGCGGATGACTTCGCCGAACGGCTCGTCCTTACGGCTCATGTGGAACATTTTGAGGATGGCCGACTCGGTGCGGTCGTCGCCGTCCTTGGCCCGACCTTCGGCCTGGGCGATCCAGATCGACGCGCAATCGTTGCGGATCGAGTGGTTGATGTAAGCCGACAGCAGCTGATACGCCGCCATCTTCTCGCGGCGACCGCTGATCGAACGGTGCACGATGAAACTCTTGTTCAAGCGCATCAGGTCGCTGACGAAGGGTTTTTGCAACAGGTTGTCGCCGATCGCGATGCGCGGTGTCGGCAGGCCGGCGTGGTACACGGCGTAGTTGACGAAGGCCGGGTCCATCACGATGTCGCGGTGGTTGGCGATGAACAGATAGGCGCTGCCAGACTTGAACTGCTCGACGCCGGTGTACGTCACACCGTCCGTGGCCCGCTCGATGGTGTGGTCGACATACATCTCGACTTTGTCCTGCAACGTGGCCACTGATGTGACATCGGCGAACTCACGGCGCAGCCGATGAGCTATAAGAGGTTTGAGCATCCAGCCGAATGCACCGGCAAAGCGCGGGAAGCGAAAGTGGGTGAGGATATCTAGAAACGCCTTGTCGCCAAGCAGCCTGTCCAGCACTGCTGGGACTTCGCTGTCGTCGTAAGGTCGGATGGCATCGAATTCGCCCATCATGCTCTCTTGTTAGAAACGGCTAGGGTAAGTAAAGGTTTTGATCGAAAACCCGCGGGGCACGGTCTGAAAAAGTAGCCAGACAAAAATAGCCCTGCAAATAGACCGGCGATTATACGCACAAGTCACCAGGGAGACCGCGATGCTGGAAACCGAGCGCTACGAATGTCCGTATTGTGGTGAAGAGGCAGAGGCCGTTCTTGATTTGTCCGGCGGCGATCAGACCTATATCGAAGACTGTCCGGTCTGTTGTCGTCCGATTACGTTTGTCCTGCAGACCGACGGTCAGGAATGGTTGCTCGAAGTTCACAGCGAAAACGAATGAAAGGGGCACCCCCATGCAGCGAATCTACGAGCCGGAAAACCTGATGGAAGGCGAGTTGCTGCAAAGCATGTTGGCCAGCGAGGGCATCGAGGCGCATCTGGTGGGGCGCGATTTACTCGGTGGCACCGGCGAATTGCCAATCTTCGGCCTTCTGGGATTGTCGGTGGATAACGACCAGGCGCAGTACGCCCGGGAGTTGATCACCGCGTACAATGCCGCGCTGCCGCTGCCCGGCGATGAACCGGAGAGCTACCAAGGCACGCTGGTCTGTTAGGCTGGCGTTCGTTTTATCAAGAGTCGTGCTGCCCCATGTGTGGACGTTATGCCCTGTTTCGCTGGAATCCCGCCTTCGCGGCCCTGCCTGGCTTTCCCGCCGATCAGCAGGCCCAGTGGAATATTTCCCCAAACGATTCGGTGTTGATGCTGCGTGCAGGCGCCGATGGTCAGCGTGAGTTGGCCCGGGCACGCTGGGGTTTGACGCCGCCGTGGCTGACCGATCTGTCCCGTACGCCGGCCCATGCCCGGGCCGAAACCGTTGCCGAGCAACCGATGTTTCGTCAGGCCTTGCGCGAGCGCCGTTGCCTGCTGCCGGCCAATGGTTTTTACGAATGGCGCGGCACCACACGCAAGCGCCCGTATTGGCTGACACCGGGGGAGGGCTCGGCGCTGTTTTTTGCGGCGATTTGGGAGGCGTATCCGGTACAGGAACAGGTGTGGTTGAGTACGGCGGTGATCACCCAGCCGGCGGCCAGTCAGCGTCGACCGTTGATTCTTGATGCGGCAGGGCAGGCGGCGTGGCTCGATCCGCAGACGCCGTTGCATGTGTTGCAGGGGTTGCTTGCCAGTGAACCCGCAGCGTTGCGCGAGCGGGTGTTGGCGAATTTGGTGAATGATCCGAAGTTGAATGCGCCGGAGTGTTTGACCCCGGGTTGAGTGGTGGACTCAAAAAGATCGCAGCCTGCGGCAGCTCCTACAGGGTGTACGCCAACCCAATGTAGGAGCTGCCGCAGGCTGCGATCTTTTGATCTTTCTCTTAAACCTTGAACTGATTGATCAACCGCCGCTGCTGCTCAGCCAATTTGGTCAGGCCCGCACTCGCCGCACTGGATTCATCCGCCCCGCCGGCCACTTCATTGGCCACTTGCCCAATATTGATCACGTTGCGGTTGATGTCATCCGCCACGGCGCTCTGCTCTTCGGCCGCGCTGGCGATCTGCGTGTTCATGTCGTTGATCACCGACACCGCCTGAGTAATGGTCTCCAGTGCTTCGGCCGCTTTCGCCGCATGCTGCACGCTTTCGTCGGTGCGGTTCTGACTGTCTTCCATCACCCGCACTACGTCACGTGTGCCTTGTTGCAGTTGCTGGATCATGGCCTGAATTTCTTCAGTGGCCTTCTGGGTCTTCTGCGCCAGGTTGCGCACCTCGTCCGCCACCACCGCAAAGCCACGGCCCTGTTCGCCGGCCCGCGCCGCTTCGATGGCCGCGTTCAAGGCCAGCAGGTTGGTCTGCTCGGCGATCCCGCGAATGGCGGTGAGGATCGCGTTGATGTTCTCGCTGTCCTTGGCCAGGGTCTGCACCACACCGACAGCCTTGCCGATTTCAATCGCCAGCACGCCAATCGAGTTCGACGTGTCCCGCACGATCTGCATGCCCTGCGCCGCTGCCTGGTCGGCATGGCTGGCGGCTTGCGCAGCCTGGGTCGCGTTGCGCGCCACATCCTGGGCCGTGGCGGTCATTTCGTGCACCGCGGTGGCGACTTGATCGATCTCGGCCATTTGCTTCTGCACGCCGATGTTGGTGCGGATGGCGATGTCGGCCGTGTGTTCCGATGAGTCGCTGACGCTCTGCACCGAGGCCACCACTTGAGTGATCATCGCCTGCAACTTGGCCAGGAAGGTATTGAAGCCTTTGGCGATCGAGCCCAATTCGTCGGCGCGATCGCTGGTCAGACGGCGCGTCAGGTCGCCTTCACCTTTGGCAATGTCATCGAGCATCGCGACCATTTGCTTGAGTGGCCGGGCAATGCCGTGGCCGACCAGCCAGATCACCAGCAAGCCGATACCCGCGATCAATAGACCGACCATGGCCATGCCGAAGGTATCGGACTTGCGCTGGGTGTTCAGGTCGCCCTGAAGTTTTTGCAGGTCGGCCATCACCGCATTCAGCGGCAGTTGCAGCATCAGGGTCCAACGAGCGTCGGTCTGGCCGATGCCGAACGGCAGGTACAACTCGATCCGGTCCTGGGCTTTGTCGACGGTGTAGGTCACTTCGCCGCGTTTGAGATTGGCCATGTTGGCAATCTGCTGACTGTCGAGGATGTCGCTGACTTTCTCGCCAAATTTGCTCGGGTCCTTGGTGTAGGCCACGATCCGGCCATTACCGCCAATCAGCGCCATAACACCGGAGCCGCCGTAGAGTTTCTGATTCGCGCCCAGGAGCATTTCCTGGATGAAATTCACCGAGAGGTCGGCGCCGACGATGCCCTGGAAGGTGCCGTTGAGCATGATCGGTTCAATAAACGACGCGAGCATGACGATCTTGTCGCCGACCTTGTAGGGCGCCGGATCGATCACGCAGGATTTCCTGGTTTCTTTCGAGCACAGGTAGTACTCGCTGGCGCGCACGCCGGTGGACAGGGTTTTCTGGTCGTCGACGTCCACCAGTTTGTCCAGGCCCAGGCTGCCATCTTCGTTTCGGAACCACCACGGCAGGAAACGTCCGTTGCTGGCGTCGATACCGACCACTTTGGTGTCGACGTACGCTGCATCGTTGTGGTCGAGGGCGTTTTTCTCCCAGCCGACGTACGTGCCGAGAATTTTCGGGTTTTTGGCGACGTTTTCCTTGATCAGGTTGATCAACTGCTCCCGGCTGAGGCTCAGCTGCGGCTGGCCATCGGCGCCCGGTGTGCCGATCAGCGTATTGACCCGCACCAGTCCGCCAGCAATCAGCAGGGGCGCTTCGAGCTCGCGCTGGATCTGGCTGACCTGGGTTTGCGCCAGCGACGTCAGGCGCTGTTCGATGACTTGCTCAAATTGCGCCTGGGTCCGTTCCTGGACCATGTCTTGAGTCCGTGCGCCGGAAAACAGTGCGTAAAGCACCAACGCGGCCACGACGCTAAGAACGATGGCGCCGGCGAGGGCTGCCACGGAAAACTGGATCGACTTGAATTTCATGGGTGCTCCGCACGCAAGAGGACGACTGCGGTGGTGTATCGGCAGGGGGCTCGAAGGCCATGAGCAGGGTGATGCGAATTGACTTTTTTGGAGTGGTGGATGTCGCAATAGAATCATCGCGGGCCTTTACCGGCCGCGGTGGACGTCGTTGTGTGAATTTTTTCGTACGGTGACGAGAGCTTTGTCCGAAAAGTACCTCTGGAAGGTTTTTGTATCTGGCGTCGATACAATTCCCCGCCTAGGATACGCGGCATGTTTTCAGGGAGTTTTTTGATGAACAAGACATTGGTTTTGTGTGCGCTGAGCGCAGGTTTGTTGCTGGCCGGTTGCCAGTCGGTTAATACCACCAGCGGTGGCGCCGTGGGCGTTGAGCGCAAACAGTACATGTTCAGCATGCTGTCGACTGATGAGGTCAACCAGATGTACGCCCAGTCTTATCAAAAGACAGTTGGCGAGGCGAGCACCCAAGGCGTGCTGGACAAGACCAGTAATGAAGCCAAACGCGTCCAGGCCATTGCTGATCGGCTGATTGCCCAGGCACCGGTTTTTCGTCCGGATTCGGCTCAGTGGAAGTGGGAAGTCAACCTGATCAAGAGCGACGAGCTCAACGCCAACTGCGGGCCTGGCGGCAAGATCATTTTCTACACCGGGCTGATCGACAAGCTGCAATTGACTGACGATGAAATCGCCGCCGTCATGGGCCATGAAATCGCCCACGCACTGCGCGAGCACGGTCGTGAAGCGATGTCCAAGGCTTACGGCATTGAAATGGCCAAGCAGGGCGCCGGTGCCTTGTTCGGTCTGGGCCAGGACAGCCTGGCGCTGGCGGACACCGTGGCGAACTACGGCATGACGCTGCCTAACAGCCGCGCCAATGAAAACGAGGCGGACCTGATCGGCCTGGAACTGGCCGCGCGTGCCGGCTATAACCCGAATGCCGCGATCACCCTCTGGGACAAGATGAGCAAGGCCTCGGAAGGCTCACCGCCTGAGTTCATGAGTACTCACCCGGCGTCGGCCAGTCGAGTTGCTGCGTTGCAGGCGGCGATTCCGAAGGTGATGCCGTTGTACGAGAAGGCCAAAAAGAACTGACGGTCATGTGGCGCCTTTGAGGGCGCCTTCGCGAGCAAGCCCGCTCCCACATTTGATCGCATTCCAATGTGGGAGCGGGCTTGCTCGCGAAGAACGATGACACGGTCTAACGACCTACCGCATCAAACCCACCCACTGCTCTGCATCGCCTTGTACACCGCAACCACCGCCAGGATGAAGAACGCCGACGCCGCCAAACGACGGATCAACGTCAATGGCAATTTATCCGCCGCAAAGTTACCGGCCAGTACCACCGGCACGTTGGCAATCAACATGCCTGCGGTGGTGCCGATGATCACCAGCCACAGTTCCGGGTATTGCGCGGCGAGCATAATGGTCGCGATCTGGGTCTTGTCGCCGATTTCCGCGAGGAAGAATGCGATCAGCGTGGTCAGGAATGGCCCGAACTTGCGGGCGGTGCTGGCTTCGTCGTCATCCATCTTGTCCGGCACCAGGGTCCACAGCGCGGTCGCGGTGAAACTTGCCGCGAGGATCCAGTGCAGCATCGCATTCGAGAAGAAACTGCCGACCCAGGCGCCGACTGCGCCGGCTGCCGCATGGTTGGCCAGGGTCGCGGCGACGATGCCGGCGATGATCGGCCAGGGTTTGCGAAAGCGTGCAGCGAGAATGAGCGCGAGCAGTTGCGTCTTGTCGCCGATTTCGGCCAAGGCAACGATTGCGGTGGGAACGAGTAAAGAATCCAGCATCAGGGTTTTTCCTAAGGGGCGGGTCGACACGGCTATGACACGTACAGCCTTCCCGCCCCGGGTAAGGTGTTCGTGTCATAGGTCTTGTCAAACCCTGCGATCCGACTGATGCGGACGCTTGGGTCGCATACGCCATGGTCTGAGGACCAAGTATGTTGACGTATGCCGGACGAGCATGGCGCTCGTGGGAGACTACTCCCCTAGGACGGAGCGGATTCTGCCTAGGCAAATCCGATAGGGCAAGCCTCTTTTTAAAAAGAAGGGCTAGCCGCGTTTGGCCCGGTAAATCCTGAAGCCTTGTCCTTCAGCTTTGATCGCGCACACACCGAGGTGCTCTTCGATCAGTGGTTGATATTTGAGGAAGCTGTTGGCAACCAAGCGAAGTTCGCCACCGTTTTTCAGATGTTTGGCTGCTTTTCGTAGCAAGTTCTCGGTCGCAAAGTAGTCAGTGTGAACGCCGACATGGAACGGCGGGTTGCTCAGAATCGCACTCAAACCCATCGGCGCAGCATCGATGCCATCACCGGTAATCACGTCTGCTTCCAGCCCGTTGGCAGCCAACGTCAGGCGACTGCTGGCGGCGGCGAAGGCATCCACGTCGAGCAAGGTGACCTGGTTGTGCGGATAACGACGTTTCACCGCCGCCCCCAACACACCGGCGCCGCAACCGAAATCCAGTAAATGCCCGCTCGGCAATTTGTCCAGATGCTCCAGCAACAACGCGCTGCCGCGATCCAGTCGACCGTGGCTGAACACGCCCGGCAGACTGATGACTTTAAGCGGACCTTCGGCCAGCGGCAGCTCATAGGTCTCGGCCAGGCTTTCCAGCGATTTGGCTTCTGGCGCATTGGCCACGGTGACTTGCCAGAGCTGGCAATGCCGCGCGCTGTCGAGCTTGCGCGGTTTACCGAACGGGTTCAGCTGCTTGGCTGCGCCTTCGATGCCACTGCGTTTTTCGCCCACCAGGTACAACTCACGTCCGGCCAGGCGCGAGGCGAGGGCGTTGAGGATGTAGTCGGTCAGGTCCTTGGACTTGGGCAGAAACACCACTGCGTTATCGAATTCGCGTTCCGGGGCGTCCACGCCAAAATGGCTGCGCTCGGCGAAGCGAGCGTCCAGCGCGGCCTGGTCACCGGCATGCCAGCACCAGCCATGAGCATCGGGCAGGCGGCCCAACAAATCATCGGCGGGCAAACCGGCCAGCAACACCGAACCCTGGAATAACTCGGCCTGACGAAGCAGTACTTCACTGCGCGGATCCATACTCTGCTCCCTGAAAAAAAGTGCAGCAGTCTATCAACTGACGACCCGCAGCGCTTTACCGCTGAAGAATCCCTGAGCATTTTCGGTCAACTGGCCGACGATGCGCTGCCGCGCCTCGCGACTGCCCCAGGCGTTGTGCGGCGTGACGATCAGTCGTGGAATGTCGGCGGCCAGCAACGGGTTACCAGTGGTGGGAGGTTCGACGCTCAGCACGTCCGTCGCTGCACCGCCGAGGTGACCGTTGCGCAAGGCGTCGGCCAGCGCCTGTTCGTCGATCAAGCCACCGCGTGCGGTGTTGACCACGAACGCGCCGGGTTTCATTGAGGCCAGCTCATGGGCACCAATGAAGTGGCGGGTGTGTTCATTGAGTGGGCAGTGCAGGGTCAGCGCATCGATTTGCGGCAGCAGTTGATCCAGCGGCAATCGGTCCGGACGGGCAGGGCGCCCCGGAATTTGCCCCAGCAGTACACGCATGCCGAAGGCTTCGGCCAGTCGCGCCACCGCACCGCCCAATTCGCCGTGCCCGAGCAGGCCAAGGGTTTTGCCTTGCAGTTCGACGATCGGGTAATCCAGCAAGCAGAATTGTTTCGCTTGCTGCCAGCGGCCTTCGCCAACGGCTTTCTGATAGTCGGCGAGACGCGTCGCCAGATTGAGCAACAACATGATCGTGTGCTGCGCCACCGACGGCGTGCCGTAACCCTGGCAATTGCAGACGGTGATGCCGTGAGCACGGGCGGCGGCGAGATCGACGTTATTGGTGCCGGTGGCGGTGATCAGGATCAGCTTCAGCTCGGGGCTGGCAGCGATGGCTGCGGCGTCGATCAGGATCTTGTTGCTGATGGCGACGGTGGCACCCTTGAGGCGTTCGATGACTTGATCCGGTGCGGTTTGCGCAAACAGCTGCAAATCATCGAAGCAATCGCGCAGTGGACTGAGATCGAGATCGCCAAGGTCCAGCGATGGATGGTCGAGGAAAACGGCGCGGTGAGAGTTCGTCATCAACTGTACCTTTTGTGCATTGAACTGAAGGCGTAATCTGCCGAGCCTACCAGATGAAACAAATGGTTACCCATTGCACCAAAATGGCTAAGTTGACGCGCTATGCGATGAGGCGGCGACGCCCCCTGTAGCAGCTGGCGAAGCCTGCGTTCGGCGGCGAAGCCGTCGTAAATTCAGACTCCGTGCTCTATCAGACTGACCGAGTCGGCAGGTTTCACGACTGCTTCGCAGCCGAACGCAGGCTTCGCCAGCTGCTACAGGTGATGTCGATGCCTGGAATTTTATTTGACCAAGCTGCCCCAAAGGAGCCCCCATGTACTGGACAGAGTTTTTGACCGTTGCCCTGATTCATTTGCTGGCCGTTGCCAGTCCCGGCCCTGACTTTGCGGTGGTGGTGCGTGAGAGCGTGACCCACGGTCGTCGCGCGGGTACCTGGACGGCGCTGGGCGTCGGTACGGCGATTTTCCTGCACGTTGGCTATTCACTGCTGGGCATTGGCCTGATCGTGTCGCAGTCGATCGTGCTGTTCAACGCCCTGAAATGGGCTGCCGCCGCTTACCTGCTGTACATCGGCTTCAAGGCCTTGCGTGCACAACCGGCGAAACCGGTGGCGGATGATCTGCACAAGGAAGCGGGTGAGCGCACGGCGCGCGGTGCCTTCACTTCCGGTTTTGTGACCAACGGTCTGAATCCGAAAGCCACGCTGTTCTTCCTGTCGCTGTTCACCGTGGTGATCAACCCGCATACGCCGCTGGCGGTACAGGCCGGCTACGGGGTTTACCTCGCGGTGGCCACGGCCGTGTGGTTCTGCCTGGTGGCGATGTTGTTCAGTCAGCAGCGTGTACGCGCCGGGTTCGCCCGCATGGGGCACTGGTTTGACCGGACGATGGGCGCAGTCCTGATCGCCATTGGCGTAAAACTCGCGTTCACTGAGATGCACTGATCGAACACCGACCTATGTAGGAGCTGGCGAAGCCTGCGATCTTTTGATCTTCAGCGGTTTGGAAATTGCCAAAGATCAAAAGATCGCAGCCTGCGGCAGCTCCTACATGTCCAGGTGGCTGTGAATGCTGGCGCAACGCTAGCATTTGATTGGCTCTGCAAATCATTCCTTTGGCTGATTTGGCTGGCGCATTAGGGCACTAAAGTGCTTACTTTCAGCCACGACCGAGCAGTCAGAAAAGGGATTCTTATGTTACAGACTCGCGTTATTCCCCCAGCCGAAGGCGCTTACCAGTATCCGCTGCTGATCAAGCGGCTGCTGATGTCCGGTGCTCGTTACGAGAAAACCCGCGAGATCGTTTACCGCGATCAGTTGCGCTACAGCTATCCGACCCTGATCGAACGGGTCGCACGGCTGGCCAATGTGCTGACGGCGGCCGGTGTAAAAGCCGGGGATACCGTGGCGGTGATGGATTGGGACAGTCATCGTTACCTGGAGTGCATGTTCGCCATCCCGATGATTGGCGCCGTGATCCATACCATCAATGTGCGCTTGTCGCCGGAACAGATCCTCTACACGATGAACCACGCCGAGGACCGCTTCGTGCTGGTCAACAGCGAGTTCGTGGGGCTCTACCAGGCGATCGCCGGGCACCTGACCACGGTCGAGAAAACCCTGCTGTTAACCGACCTGCCGGAAAAAACCGCCGACCTGCCGAACCTCATTGGCGAGTATGAGCAACTGCTGGCCACTGCGAGCACGCAGTACGACTTCCAGGACTTCGACGAAAACTCGGTCGCGACCACCTTCTACACCACCGGCACGACTGGCAATCCCAAAGGCGTGTATTTCACCCATCGGCAACTGGTGCTGCACACCATGGGGGTGTCGACCATCATGGGCGCCATCGACAGCGTGCGACTGTTGGGCACCAACGACGTGTACATGCCCATCACCCCGATGTTCCATGTGCACGCCTGGGGGTTGCCGTATGTGGCAACCATGCTCGGGCTCAAGCAGGTTTATCCCGGTCGCTACGACCCGGAATATCTGGTGGAGCTGTGGCGCAAGGAAAACGTCAGCTTCTCCCACTGCGTGCCGACCATCCTGCAAATGGTCCTCAACTCCAAGGCTGCGCAAAACATCGACTTCGATGGCTGGAAAATCGTCATCGGCGGCAGTGCGTTGAACCGGACGCTGTATGACGCCGCCAAGGCCAAGGGCATTCAGCTGACGGCCGCCTACGGCATGTCGGAAACCGGCCCGCTGGTGTCGTGTGCTCACCTCAACGACGAGTTGATGGCGGGCACTGAAGACGAGCGCACCACGTATCGGATCAAGGCCGGAGTGCCGGGGCCATTGGTGGAGGCGGCGATCGTCGACACCGAAGGCAACTTCCTGCCCGCCGATGGCGAGACTCAGGGGGAGCTGGTACTGCGTGCGCCGTGGCTCACCGAAGGCTATTTCAATGAGCCGCAGAAGGGCGCCGAGCTCTGGGCCGGGGGCTGGCTGCATACCGGTGACGTGGCGACGCTGGACAGCATGGGCGTGATCGACATTCGCGACCGCATCAAGGACGTGATCAAGACGGGGGGCGAGTGGATCTCTTCTCTGGACCTGGAGGACCTGATCAGCCGCCATGTGGCGGTACGCGAAGTAGCAGTGGTGGGCATTGCCGATCCGCAGTGGGGTGAGCGTCCGTTTGCATTGCTGGTGGTCCGCGAAGGGCATGTGATAGGGGCCAAGGAACTCAAGGAACACCTCAAGCCGTTTGTGGAGCTGGGGCACCTGAGCAAGTGGGCTATCCCGAACCAGATCGCCCTTGTTACTGAAATTCCCAAGACCAGTGTCGGCAAACTCGACAAGAAGCGGATTCGCGTCGACATCACCGAATGGCAGGCCAATAACAGCACCTTCCTCTCGACGCTTTAGGCGCCCCTGGCGTGCCAGAAATGGCACGCCAGCCCCACCAAGCAAGCGCTTGGCTTGTGTAATCCGAGTTTTCAGTCATCCTTGCCGTGCCGACGGGTGTCGGCGTGGCAAAGGACTGTTCCAGAGTGGCCGGCAGCTGCAAATCACACTTTAGAGGGATCAAGCAGTACCACCTGCTAGCTATAGTCCGCTCACGGATTTTTAAGAACGGAGCAAACGCACAAAACGGGGCGATGCAACTTTGGAATGACTTTGGGACACCTTGGTGCCCAGTCAACCACAGCGTTTTTAGAAGTGCTAACTGCCATAACAATAATGCACATGGAGTAGCGTCGATGACATCAGTAAACCAGTTCTGGCGCCGGGCGAAACTGCCTCTGGCGATCAGTCTTGCTTCTACGCTCGCGGGGCCAGCATTCGGCGTCAGTTTCAACGTTGGTGAAATCGAAGGTCAGTTCGACTCGTCTCTTTCTCTGGGTATGAGTGTGTCGACCCAGCAGCCGAACAAGAACCTGATTGGTGTCAACAACGGGGGGCGTGGTCTGTCCCAGACGTCCGATGACGGCCACTTGAACTTCAAGAGCGGACAAGCCTTTTCGAAGATCTTCAAGGGCATCCATGACCTTGAACTGAAGTACGGCGACACCGGCATCTTCGTGCGAGGTAAATACTGGTACGACTTCGCGCTGCAAAACGAAGACCTGGAATTCAAGAACGTCAGCAACGACGGACGCAAGGAGGGCGCCAAGTCCTCCGGTGGCGAAATCCTCGACGCCTTCATCTACCACAACTACTCCATTGCCGATGAGCCGGGCTCCGTGCGCTTGGGCAAGCAGGTCGTGAGCTGGGGTGAAAGTACCTTCATCGGCGGCGGCATCAACTCGATTAACCCGATCGACGTTTCCGCGTTTCGTCGGCCAGGTGCCGAGATCAAGGAAGGCCTGATCCCGGTCAACATGTTCTACGTGTCCCAGAGCCTCACCGAGAATCTCTCGACCGAAGCCTTCTACCAACTGGAATGGGACCAGACCGTTGTCGACAACTGCGGCACCTTCTTCTCGCAACCGGACGTGATCGCGGATGGCTGCGACAATAACCTGGCGGTGTTGCGTACCCAAAATGGACTGAACAACGGACTGGCGGCGGCGGGGCTGCCGGCTTCATTGCGTAATGCCAGTATCAACACACTCGCTGCCAAGGGCGTGACCTGGGGCAACCCGGATGAAGGTGTCATCGTTCGTCGCGGCCCGGATCGCGATGCCCGTGACAGCGGCCAGTTTGGCCTGTCCTTCAAATACATGTTCGACCCGCTGGACACCGAATTCGGCGCCTATTTCATGAACTACCACAGCCGTGCGCCGATTTTCAGCGGCAAGGGGGCTCCGGCGAGCGCTTATAGTGCGGCAGGCCTGGTAGGCTCATTGGTCGGCTCGGGCGTTCCGGTCGGTGTCGCCCGCGGGCTGGCTCCGACCTTGCTGCCGCTGGTGGTCGCGGGGAACTCCAGTTACTACGTCGAGTATCCGGAAGATATTCGCCTGTATGGCCTGAGCTTCTCCACCACGCTGCCTACGGGTACCGCGTGGAGCGGTGAAGTCAGCTACCGTCCGAATGCACCGGTTCAGCTCAATACCACCGATATTCTCTACTCCGGTCTGACACCACTGAACCCTAACCTTTCCGTGCTCCAAGGAACGCCAGGGCAGGATCAAACAGGCTATCGCCGCAAGGAAGTGACCCAGTTCCAGACCACCTTTACTCACTTCTTCGACCAAGTGATGGGCGCCGAACGACTGACGCTGGTGGGCGAGATCGGTTTAACGCACGTTGGCGGTCTGGAAAGCACTTCGAAAGCACGTTATGGCCGCGACCCGAGCTATGGTCCTGGGCCATTGCCGAATGGTCAGTGCGAGGCAGTGAACACCACCACCCTGGCAGGCGGACCGCAAAACAACGTCAGTCGCTACTGTGAAAACGATGGCTTCACCACTGCAAACTCCTGGGGCTACCGTGGTCGCGCCATCTGGGAATACAACGACGTGTTCGCCGGTGTGAACCTGAAGCCGAACGTGGCCTGGTCCCATGACGTCAGCGGTTACTCGCCTGGCCCTGGCGGCAACTTCGAGGAAGGCCGCAAAGCGGTGAGCCTGGGTGTCGACGCCGAGTACCAGAACACCTACACCGCCAGCCTGGCCTACACCAACTTCTTCGACGGCAAGTACACCACCGTGGATGACCGTGACTTCGTCGCGCTCAGCGTTGGCGTGAACTTCTAAGCACTGTATTTTCAGGACGAGCACACATATGAAAATAACAAAGAGTCTGTTTCACGCCGGTGTTCTGGGTCTTTCGCTGCTGGCGACCAGTGTCATGGCGGCGGTCCCTGCTGCCGAAGCGGACAAGCTGGGCAAGAGCCTGACCCCAATGGGCGCCGAAATGGCGGGCAACGCCGACGGTTCGATCCCGGCCTGGAAACCGATGGCGAAAACCGTCGGTACGGCAGACAGCAAAGGTTTCCTGTCCGACCCGTACGCCAGTGAAAAACCACTGTTTACCATCACTGCGCAGAACGTCGACCAGTACAAAGACAAACTCGCTCCGGGCCAGTACGCGATGTTCAAGCGCTACCCGGAAACCTTCAAGATGCCGGTCTACCCGTCCCATCGCGGTGCGACCGTGCCGGATGACGTGTTCGCTGCCATCAAGAAAAACGCCACCGCCACTAACCTGGTGTCCGGCGGCAACGGTCTGGAAAACTTCGAATCCGCAGTGCCGTTCCCGATTCCAAAAAGCGGCGTCGAAGTCATCTGGAACCACATCACCCGCTATCGCGGTGGCAGTGTGACCCGTCTGGTCACCCAGGCCACGCCACAGCCAAACGGCTCGTTCAGCCTGGTGTATTTCCAGGACCAATTCGTGTTCCGCGACAAGATGAAGGATTACGACCCGAAAAACCCGGGCAATATCCTGTTCTACTTCAAGCAGAAAGTGACCGCGCCGGCACGTCTGGCCGGTGGTGTGCTGTTGGTGCACGAAACCCTCGACCAGGTCAAAGAACCGCGTTCGGCGTGGGTTTACAATGCCGGTCAGCGTCGCGTGCGTCGTGCGCCACAAGTGTCCTATGACGGGCCGGGTACCGCGGCGGATGGCCTGCGTACCTCCGATAACCTGGACATGTACAACGGCGCACCGGATCGTTACGACTGGAAGCTCGAAGGCAAGAAAGAGATGTACATCGGCTCCGACAGCTACAAGCTCGACTCGCCGAACCTCAAGTACGCCGACATCATCAAGGCCGGCCACATCAATCAGGACCTGACTCGTTACGAGCTGCGCCGGGTCTGGCATGTGGTTGCAACCCTGAAGGAAGGTCAGCGTCACATCTATGCCAAGCGTGACTTCTACATCGACGAAGACACTTGGCAGGCTGCAGTGATCGATCACTACGACGGTCGTAATCAGCTCTGGCGTGTGGCCGAAGCTCACTCCCAGAACTACTACAACGTCCAGGTGCCGTGGTACACCCTGGAAACCTTGTACGACCTGCAATCGGGCCGTTACCTGGCACTGGGCATGAAGAACGAAGAAAAGTCAGCGTATGACTTCGGCTTCACCGCCACCACCAGCGACTTTACTCCGGCGGCATTGCGTCAGGATGGTGTTCGCTAACCAGCACTGAACTGAGGCCGCATCCTCGAAAAACGCCCCGACTGGTTCGGGGCGTTTTTTTGGGCGCTGAAAAAGATCGCAGCCTCGTTTCACTCGACAGCTCCTACGTTGGAACGCACTCTCCTGTAGGAGCTGTCGAGTGAAACGAGGCTGCGATCTTTTCTTTGTAGACTTTTTGTAGCCATTTGTAGCAATAACCTTCATTCCCTCTTCGTTTACCGCTAGTCTGCGGACATCTGCAACGCCGCCAACAGCCATTCAAACAAGAGCCGGCCATGACTGATCTGTCCCCACTTCCGGGCCCTGCAAGCATCGCCGTCGCGGCACTGGACGGGCGCTTTTTTCGGCCTCCGTTGCCCGACGGCCATGTGCTGCGGCCTCGCCTGTGCGAGCGCCTGAGTGCCGGTCTCGGTGGCAGGTTATTGCTGGTCAGCGCTCCGGCGGGGTTTGGCAAGAGTTCATTGGCGGTGGAATTCTGTCAGAGCCTGCCGGCTCATTGGCAAAGCCTCTGGCTCGGGTTGAGTCCACGGGACAGCGATCCGGGCCGTTTTCTTGAGCGATTGCTCGAAGGCCTTCAGGATTATTTTCCGCGCCTCGGGAGACAGTCTCTGGGGTTGCTGAAAATGCGCCAGCGGCATCAACCGTTCGCTTTCGAAGAATGGCTGGACGGTTTGCTCGATGAGTTGGCCGTGCACTTGCTGCCGACGGCACCCTTGCTGCTGGTGCTCGATGACTACCATCTGGCCCAGGGCCCGGTGCTTGATCGTTGCCTGCAGTTTTTCCTTAATCATTTGCCCGATGGTTTGCTGGTCATGGTCACCAGTCGTCAGCGCCCGGACTGGCATCTCGCGCGCTTGCGGCTGTCACGGCAACTGCTTGAGTTGAACGAGCAGGACTTGCGCCTGACCCACGACGAAGCCTTGACCCTGCTCGATCGGCACAGCAGTTCCTTGCGCGGCGAAGCGCTGGAAAGCTTGATTCAGCGCAGCGAAGGCTGGGTCGCCGGGTTGCGTTTCTGGCTGCTGGCAGCCTCCGAAGCGGGTACCCAGGGTGCATTACCCCAGACGTTGCATGGTGGGGAAGGGTTGATCCGCGATTACCTGCTTGAAGAGGTCATCGACTGCCTGCCTTCCGAGGTGCAGTCATTCCTGTACGACACGGCCTCACAGGAGCGCTTTTGCAGCGAGCTGTGCGACGCCGTTCGCGAAGCTCATGACAGCGAAGAGATCTTGCGCTTTCTGCTGGCTCATCAAGTGTTCCTGGTGCCGCTGGACGAAAACGGTCACTGGTATCGCTATCACCATCTGTTCTCCGACCTGCTGCGCACCCGGCCGACAGCTCAGACGATGGTGCCGGCTGCCAGCCTGCACCTGCGCGCCTGTCGCTGGTTCAATGCTCAAGGATTGATCGATGAGGCGGTGGAACAGGCGTTACGCGCCGGACACCTCGACGTTGCGGCGAATCTGGTTCAGAACCTTTCTGAAGAACAACTGCTGGCCGAACAGAACGTCGGCATGTTGCTGCGCTGGAAGATGGATTTGCCCGACAGCCTGCTGATCAGCACGCCGCGGCTGATCGTGCTTTACAGCTGGGCGTTGGGGCTGGCCTGTCAGCTGGACGCCGCCGAGGAACTGGCCAGCCATTTGAGCCGCTTCCTGCCGGCCCCATCAGCTACCGCGCAAAAATCCATGCTGGCGCAATGGCTGGCCTTGAGCGGAATCGTCGCTCGCGGTCGCGGCAATCGTGAACTGACACTGCTCTATTGCACCGAAGCGCTGGAGAGCCTTCCGGCCAAGCGTTACGGTCAGCGCCTGGTATGCCTCTCAACCCTGTCCAACCTGGCCATTGCCGACGGTGATTTGTGGCGTGCACGCGCATTGAACCGAGACTCGCTGGAATTGGCGCAACGGGTCGGTAACCCACTGTTCGAAGCGCTGGCCCATTACGACCGCGCGCGGGTGCTGCAAGCGCGAGGGGAAGTCCTTCGTTCTCTCGATGAGGTCCGTCAGGGGCTGCAACGCCTGCAAGGGTTATCCCCGCAACGCCTCTATGCCATACGTGCCCGACTGACCTTGTACGAGGGTTTTTTGCTAGCCCTGCGCCAGCAGCCACAAGCCGCCCGGGTACGTTTGCAGATCGGTTTGAATGAAGCGCGCGCCTGTCGCGATATCAGCATATTGATCGGTCATTGTGTGATCGCCAGGCTTGAAGGCAACAGTGGCGAGTTTGCCAAAGCCTTCGCCGAACTCGCCGAAGCTGAGCGTCTGATGCACATCTGGGACGTTCCGCCGATCTACTACCTGGCGATGATCACCCTGGTCAAATGCGAACTCTGGCTGGCCCAGGGACGCACGGACCTGGCCGAGGCCTGGCTGGCGCGATTAGGCCAGACCTACACCGGCGAGCACGCAGCGGCACCGCCGGAGTTCCATCCACAACTGCCGCTGCACATCGAATTGCAGCAAGCCTTGCTTGAGGTCATTCAGGGACAGCCAATGCTGGCCGAGGGACGATTGAACGCATTGCTTGAGCATGGTCAGCAAACAGGCAGGCAGATGCTCAGCGTCATGGTGCTGACACAGAAAGTGATGTTGTTGCTGGGCAGCGGCCGTGAGCCCGAGGCCCGCAAGACCTTGAGTCAGGCGCTGGAAGCGGCGGCCGGGGGTGTGCTGCAACCCTTCGACGGGTTACTGATTGATCATCCGGACTGGCTGCGCGGACAACTTCAACTCAGTGCGCCAACGCCTGTTGCACAGAGCCTCTTCGAAAAACTTCCGGTATCGGCAGGCCGTCCAGCACCCGAGGCCGCTCCTGCGGCGGAACAACTTAGTGCGCGGGAAATGGCCGTCTTGCGACTGATTGCGCAGGGCTGCTCCAACCAGGAAATCAGTGATCAGCTGTTTATCTCCCTGCACACGGTTAAAACCCATGCCAGCCATATCAACAGCAAACTTGGAGTAGAGCGGCGCACGCAGGCGGTGGCTCGGGCGAAGGAGTTGGGGGTGTTGGGCTAGTGATTTTTCACAAGTCCGCGACACCCAGTGTAGTGTCGCCGTTTCACCCAGTGTTTTTGCGGCGGTGCTGAAAACGGGGGCACAGCAGTCCGAAGCGTCGACTTGCTGGTGATCCATTGATATAAAGCCGCGGGCATTTGCTGCCTGCAAACATCCTGAATCAATCCCTCAAGATCGACATCCATGCCTGAAGAGTTCGAAGTCCCCAGCCCTCACGAACATCATGTTAAACATGCGACCCACAACGCTCATGCCCATGGCGACGGTTTCGCCAGCAAGATCGCAGTGATGACGGCGGTCATGGCGACCATAGGCGCTTTACTCAGCTATCAGGCCGGCTCCACGGAGAGTGAGGCGGCCATGGACAAGAACAACGCGGCCATCGAGAAAACCGAAGCCTCCAACGAATGGAATTACTACCAGGCCAAGTCCAGCCGGCAAAACCTTTCAGAACTGGCAAGCCATCTACCCGGCCTGGACGCCGCGCACTACGTCGCAGAAGCCCAGCGCTACAAAGACCAGAAAGAAGAAGCGCGCAAGAAGGCAGAAGCGCTCGAGAAGGAGGCTCGCGAGTGGGATGCGAAATCCGAACTGGTATTGCACCAGCATCACCGCTGGGCCCAGGCCATGACGGCTATTCAGATCGCCATTTCACTGGCGGCGATCACCTTGTTGACGCGCAAGGAGTGGCTGAAAAGGGTCTCGTATTGTGCCGCTGGCGCAGGGGTCTTGATAGGCTCCATGGCATGGCTGCATATCTGAGGTAATGGCCGAACATGCGATCAGACAGCTTGGTCGTCCCAGGTGCCGGCCTTTCTTCTTAAACGTCACCATCGCTTTTTTGCACGGAGCCCAAACGTGCGATTAACTTTACAGGAACACCCATGGAAGCCGCAAAGCCCGCGCTAATACGAGAAACCTTCCCCGTCGGTCCTTTGCAGTGCAACTGCACGATCATCGGCGATCCGGTCACGAAAAAAGCCATCGTGGTCGATCCGGGGGGCAATCATGAGCTGATTCTGGCTCGGCTCGACGCGCTGGGACTGAAGGTGGTCAGTATCATTCACACCCACGCGCACCTCGATCACTTTCTGGCCTCCGGTCAGCTCAAAGAGAAAACCGGCGCGACCCTGCACCTGCATAAAGAAGATCAATTTCTCTGGGACAACCTGGAAATGCAGTGCCAGATGTTCGGAGTGCCTTACACCCCGGTGCCGTCGCCGGATCGTTGGCTGGCCGATGATGAAGAGCTGGCCTGCGGCTGCGGCGTGGCGTTGCACACGCCGGGTCATACGCCGGGCTCCATGAGCTTTTGGTTTTCAGAGGCTAAGCTGCTGATTGCCGGCGACACGTTGTTTCGTCGCGGGGTAGGGCGTACGGATTTGTGGGGTGGCGATCAAGCGACCATCGTGCGGTCAATCAAGCAGCGGCTGTACACCCTCGATGAAGAGGCAACCGTGGTGACCGGGCATGGTCCGGACACGCGTTTGGGCGATGAAATGCGCGAGAACCCTTTTGTGCGGGCCTGATTTGTAACACGGGGAATTTTTGACCGGCGAGATGATCCAACGCCCGCAAAGGTCCAATGCTTAAGTCCGTTGCACCACAGAATGCAAAAAAAGTAGGAGCTCTTCATGTTCACCACGCGTCGTTTGATTATTGTCGCTACCGCAGTGGCCTTGCTATCTGGCTGCGCCTCGCCTAGCCCTTACGATAACCAGGGTCAGGCTGATAGCGGCTCCCAAGGCATGAGCAAAACCGCCAAATACGGCGGTCTCGGTGCTTTGGCGGGTGCGTTGGCGGGTGCCGCCATCAACCACGATAACCGTGGCAAGGGCGCGCTGATCGGTGCGGCTCTGGGCGGTGCTTCCGCCGCCGGTTATGGCTACTACGCCGACCAGCAAGAGAAAAAGCTGCGCGCCAGCATGGCCAACACCGGTGTTGAAGTGCAACGCCAGGGCGATCAGATCAAGCTGATCATGCCAGGCAACATCACATTCGCTACCGATTCGGCGAATATCGCGTCGAGCTTCTATCAGCCACTGAATAGCCTGGCAGGTTCGCTCAAGGAGTTCAGCCAGAACCAGATCGAGATCGTTGGCTACACCGACAGCACCGGCGCCCGTCAGCACAACATGGACCTGTCCCAGCGTCGGGCCCAGAGCGTGGCGACTTATCTGACGTCGCAGGGCGTGAGCGGTGCCAACCTGTCGGCGCGTGGCGCCGGTCCGGATGGCCCGATTGCCAGCAATGCTGACGTCAATGGCCGGGCGCAGAACCGCCGCGTCGAGGTCAACCTCAAGGCGATCCCGGGTCAGCAGTATCCGCAGCAGTAAACGCAGTCCCTTTACCCACCTGACTGAACCCCAGGCGTAAAAAAAACCGCCCGATCCTCAACAGATCGGGCGTTTTTTTGTGTCGACAGATCTGGCCTCATCGCGAGCAAGCTCGCTCCCACAGGGACCGCGTACTTATCCAGCAACTCGGTCAACTGTGGGAGCGAGCTTGCTCGCGATGAGGCCAGAGTAGGCAACCAAACATCAGCAACAAAAAAGCCCTCGAACAATTTCTTGTCCGAGGGCTTTTTTGTGCGGCGCGAAACCTGATTACTTTTTCAGGCCGTAATGCTCATCGAGCATGCCCGGTGCGTTCGGGGCTTTTGGGGCGTAGTCGCGAGGCGGCTCCTGATTGCGCGGCGGCGTCAGGCGCTCCCGTGGGGCTGCTGCCGCGTCGGCGTGCAGGGAGGCCAGCAGGCGTTGGCGGGTTTGCTCGTCCAGGGCCAGACGGTTGGCGCCCTCGGCGAGATGATCCTGCACTTCCTGATAGCTCTGAGTCAGTTTCTTGACCAGGGTTGCAGTGCTGTTGAAGTGGGTGACCACCTCGTTCTGATAACTGTCAAAACGTTCCTGAACGTCATCCAGCTGACGTTGCGTGCTGCTAGGCGCAGCGTTCGGCACCAGGCGAGCGATCAGGAATCCAATGGCGACACCCACAACCAGGGCAAGAGTCGGCAACAACCAAACTAAGAGCGAGTGTTCCACGAGTCCTTCCTCTATAAACGGCTTTGCTTTACGTTAACGGCTCGAACCTGCGCTGTATACCGCGATTCACTCGCAATAGATTGGCACAGACAATTTGCTAGACGAGTCGACCCGATTCGAGGTCACGGAGTTCCTTCCTTGCTTATGCGCGAAACCCCTGTAGTGATTGATGGCCCGGTCGGTCAACTGGAAGCCCTTTACCTGAACAGCGAAGAGCCCCGTGGCATTGCGCTGATCTGCCACCCGAACCCGGTGCAGGGCGGCACCATGCTCAACAAAGTGGTCTCGACCCTGCAACGCACCGCACGCGACGCCGGTTTGATTACTTTGCGTTTCAACTACCGTGGCGTCGGTGCCAGCGAAGGCACGCACGACATGGGCACTGGCGAAGTCGACGACGCCCAGGCAGCAGCGCAATGGCTGCGAGCCAAGCACCCTGAGTTGCCGCTGACCCTGTTCGGTTTCTCCTTCGGCGGTTTTGTTGCTGCAAGTCTCGGCGGGCGCCTGGAAGCCAAGGGCGAGCAGCTCAAGCATGTGTTCATGGTTGCGCCTGCGGTCATGCGCCTGGGTGACCAGGATCAATTGCCGCAGCAGGGTGAGTTGACCCTGATTCAACCGGAAACCGACGAAGTCATCGATCCGCAGCTCGTTTATGAATGGTCCGACACGCTTGAGCGCCCCCATGAGCTGCTGAAAGTGGCAGAATGCGGACACTTTTTTCATGGCAAGCTGACCGATCTCAAGGATCTGATCCTGCCGCGTCTTTCGAATTGATTGCAGTCTGACAAGCGATTACCCATGACGACTCGTACCCGTATCCTCACTGGCATCACCACCACCGGCACGCCGCACCTGGGCAACTACGCCGGCGCCATCCGCCCGGCGATCCTGGCCAGCCGTGACAGCAATGCCGATTCGTTCTACTTCCTGGCCGATTACCACGCCCTGATCAAATGCGATGACCCGCTGCGCATCCAGCGCTCGCGTCTGGAAATCGCCGCGACCTGGCTGGCCGGTGGCCTGGATGTGGACCGCGTAACCTTTTACCGCCAGTCCGACATCCCGGAAATCCCCGAGCTGACCTGGCTGCTGACCTGCGTTGCCGCCAAGGGCCTGCTCAATCGCGCCCACGCCTACAAGGCGTCGGTGGACAAGAACGTCGAAACCGGCGAGGACCCGGATGCCGGCATCACCATGGGCTTGTACAGCTACCCGGTGCTGATGGCCGCCGACATTCTGATGTTCAACGCCCACAAGGTGCCGGTCGGTCGTGACCAGATCCAGCACGTGGAAATGGCCCGCGACATTGGTCAGCGTTTCAATCATCTGTTCGGCCAGGGCAAAGAATTCTTCACCATGCCCGAGGCGCTGATCGAAGAAAGCGTCGCCACCTTGCCAGGCCTCGACGGTCGCAAGATGTCGAAGAGCTACGACAACACCATTCCGTTGTTCAGTAGCGCCAAAGAGATGAAAGACGCGATTTCGCGGATCGTCACCGACTCCCGTGCGCCGGGCGAAGCCAAAGATCCGGACAATTCGCATTTGTTCACACTGTTTCAGGCCTTCGCCACGTCGGCGCAGTCCGACGAATTCCGCAGCGAACTGTTGCAGGGCCTGGGTTGGGGCGAGGCGAAGAATCGTCTGTTCCAGCTGCTCGACAGCGAGCTGGGCGAGGCTCGTGAGCGCTATTACAAGCTGATCGAGCGTCCGGCGGATCTGGAAGACATCCTGCAAATCGGCGCCAAAAAGGCCCGCTCTGTGGCGACGCCATTCCTTCACGAACTGCGTGAAGCGGTCGGCCTGCGTTCTTTCGTCGCCCAGACACAAGTCGCAGCGACCACCAAGAAGAAAGCCGCAAAAGCGGCGCGTTTCGTCAGTTTCCGTGAGGACGACGGCAGTTTCCGCTTCCGTCTGCTGGCGGCCGATGGCGAGCAACTGCTGCTGTCGCGCAACTTTGCCGATGGCAAAACCGCCGGTCAGGTCACCAAGCAACTGCAAGCGGGCCAACCGCTGGACGTGCGCAGCGAAGACTTGAGCTTCAGCATCTGGCTGGAAGGTGAGTGTGTTGCCGACAGCGCAACCTTTGCTGACAGTGCCGCTCGCGACGTCGCCATTGACGCGTTGCGGGTTGCTCTGACGCCGGCTCAGGAATAAATCAGCGGCTCGGTCCGACCAAGGGCTGATTGCCATTCCTCCGGGCCGTCGCTACAGTGACGGCCCGTTTTTGTTGCCTTGCTAACGAATTATGACGCCCCTAGAAAGATATCAAGCTGATCTGAAACGCCCGGAATTCTTCCATGATGCCGCGCAGGAAACTGCCGTGCGCCATTTGCAGCGCCTGTATGACGATCTGGTCGCGGCCTCGGAGAGCAAACCGGGCCTGTTCGGCAAACTGTTTGGCAAGAAAGAGCAGGCGCCGGTCAAGGGCCTGTACTTCTGGGGCGGCGTTGGCCGTGGCAAGACCTACCTGGTCGACACCTTCTTCGAAGCGCTGCCGTTCAAGGACAAGGTCCGGACGCACTTCCACCGCTTCATGAAGCGTGTGCACGAAGAGATGAAGACCCTCGGCGGCGAGAAAAACCCGCTGACCATCATCGCCAAGCGCTTCTCCGATGAAGCCCGGGTCATCTGCTTCGATGAATTCTTCGTGTCCGACATTACCGACGCGATGATCCTCGGTACGCTGATGGAAGAGCTGTTCAAGAACGGTGTGACGCTGGTCGCGACCTCGAACATCGTGCCAGACGGTCTGTACAAGGATGGCCTGCAACGTGCCCGCTTCCTGCCGGCCATTGCGCTGATCAAGCAGAACACCGAGATCGTCAACGTCGACAGCGGCGTCGACTACCGTCTGCGTCACCTCGAACAAGCCGAACTGTTCCACTTCCCGCTCGACGAAGCGTCTCACGAAAGCCTGCGCAAAAGCTTTCGCGCGTTGACGCCGGAATGCACGGCAGCCATCGAGAACGACGTGCTGATGATCGAGAACCGTGAAATCCGTGCCTTGCGCACATGTGATGACGTGGCCTGGTTCGACTTCCGCGAACTCTGCGACGGCCCGCGCAGCCAGAACGATTACATCGAACTGGGCAAAATCTTCCACGCCGTGTTGCTCAGCAGTGTCGAGCAGATGAGCGTCACCACCGACGACATCGCCCGACGCTTTATCAACATGGTCGATGAGTTCTACGACCGTAACGTAAAGCTGATCATTTCTGCTGAAGTCGAGCTCAAAGACCTCTACACCGGTGGTCGCCTGAACTTTGAGTTCCAGCGCACCCTCAGCCGTCTGCTGGAAATGCAGTCACACGAATTTCTGTCCCGGGCGCACAAGCCGTAGGACGATCCGGAAAATAAAAAAGGGCCTGCATCAGGCCCTTTTTTGTGCGCGGAATTTCCCCTGTAGGAGCGAGCTTGCTCGCGATGGTGTGTCAGCTGCATTGATGTCGACTGACACACCATCGCGAGCAAGCTCGCTCCTACAAGGGGATTTGTGGTTTACGCCGCCTGCTGAAACTGCTGGCGGTACTGGTTCGGTGACAGCTCGGTATGCTGGCGAAACAGCCGCGCAAAGAAGCTCGCATCGTCGTAACCGACTTCATAGCTGATGGTCTTGATGCTTTTGCGGCTGCCGGAGAGCAAGCCCTTGGCGGTTTCGATGCGCAGGCGTTGCAGGTAATGCAAGGGCTTGTCGCCGGTGGCGGTCTGGAAGCGACGCATGAAGTTGCGAATGCTCATGCCGTGTTCACGCGCGACGTCTTCGAAGCGGAATTTGTCGGCGAAGTGTTCTTCCAGCCAGTGCTGGATCTGCAGGATGATCACGTCCTGGTGCAGTTTCTGCCCACCGAAACCGATTCTTCCCGGGGTGTAGCTGCGTTGCACTTCATACAGAATGTCTCGCGCGACAGCTTGGGATACGTTGGCGCCGCAGAAACGCTCGATCAGGTAAATGTACAGGTCACATGCCGACGTGGTACCGCCCGCGCAATACAGGTTGTCGGCGTCGGTCAGGTGCTTGTCCTGATTGAGTTGCACCTTCGGGAAGCGCTCGGCAAATGCATTGAAGAAGCGCCAGTAGGTGGTTGCTTCCTTGCCATCGAGCAAACCGGCCTCGGCCAGCCAGAACACGCCGGTCGCTTCGCCGCAGAGCACTGCGCCGCGCGCATGTTGCTGGCGCAGCCATGGCAGGACCTGTGGATAACGTTGGCAAAGGGTTTCGAAATCGTCCCAGAAGGCGGGAAGGATAATGATATCGGCGTTTTCCAGCCCGCCGTCCACCGGCATCATCACATCGCTGAAGCTGTTCACTGGCTTTCCGTCGGGACTGACCAGTCGGGTTTCGAACGCTGGAGTCAGGCCGTGGCCCAGTTGTTTGCCGTAACGCAGGCTTGCCAGGTGAAAGAAATCCTTGGCTTGCATGAGGGTGGATGCAAAAACCCGGTCGATAGCCAGGATGCAGACGCGCCGCAAGGGCGTGGAGACTTGGTTAGACATAATTCAACTTTATTCTTATAGGGGAAAGTGGTCACCAGACGGCTGGATCGTCTTATTTTTTGTCTGATGTGTCCAGTGTCCTGTATCGGATACGAGGCTTAGTCTCTGAGGTCGATTCTCTCTGACAATAACGACAGGTGCCGCATGATCCCCAGAACCTTGTTCAGTTCCGAGCACGAACTTTTTCGTGACAGCGTGCGAACGTTCTTCGAAAAAGAGGCGGTGCCGTTTCATGGGCAATGGGAAAAGCAGGGGTATATCGACCGTGAACTCTGGAACAAGGCGGGGGAGGCGGGGATGTTGTGTTCGCATCTGCCTGAAGAATACGGCGGGCTGGGAGCAGACTTTCTTTACAGTGCGGTGGTGATCGAAGAGGTGGGGCGTCTTGGCCTGACCGGTATCGGTTTTTCTCTGCATTCGGACATCGTTGCGCCTTACATCCTGCATTACGGCAGTGAAGTACTGAAGCACAAATACCTGCCAAAACTGGTCTCTGGCGAGATGGTTACCGCGATTGCGATGACCGAGCCGGGCGCCGGTTCCGACCTGCAAGGGGTGAAAACGACCGCGGTGCTGGATGGCGACGAGTACGTGATCAACGGTTCGAAAACCTTCATCACCAATGGCTATCTCGCTGACCTGGTGATTGTCGTCGCCAAGACCGATCCGAAGGCCGGCGCCAAGGGCACCAGCTTGTTCCTGGTGGAAGCCAACACCCCGGGCTTCGCCAAGGGCAAACGTCTGGAAAAAGTCGGCATGAAGGCCCAGGACACGTCGGAATTGTTCTTTCAGGACGTGCGAGTGCCCAAGGAAAACCTGCTCGGCCAGGCCGGGATGGGGTTTGCCTACCTGATGCAGGAGCTGCCGCAGGAACGTCTCACCGTCGCCATCGGCGGGGTGGCTTCGGCGGAGGCCGGGCTCCAATGGACGCTGGATTACACCCGCGAGCGTAAAGCGTTCGGCAAGGCGATCGCCGATTTCCAGAACACTCGGTTCAAATTGGCGGAGATGGCGACCGAGATTCAGATCGGTCGCGTCTTCGTCGATCGCTGCCTGGAATTGCATCTGCAGGGCAAGCTGGATGTGCCGACAGCGGCGATGGCCAAGTACTGGGGCACGGACCTGCAATGCAGGGTGCTCGACGAATGCGTGCAGTTGCATGGCGGTTACGGGTTTATGTGGGAATACCCGATCGCCCGGGCATGGGCGGATGCGCGGGTGCAGCGCATCTATGCCGGGACCAATGAAATCATGAAGGAGATTATTGCGCGGTCGCTTTAAATCTCTTTGATGGATGAAAAGATCGCAGCCTGCGGCAACTCCTACAGGGTGTACGTCAAGCCCATGTAGGAGCTGCCGCAGGCTGCGATCTTTTCGGGATCACCGCAAATTACGGTGCCGGGTTCGGGTGATCCTTGTGAATCGCCTCAATCCCCTCCAGCACTTCGTCGGAAAGCTTCAGATCAAAACTGGCAATGTTGCTCTCCAGTTGCTCCATCGTCGTCGCGCCGATGATGTTGCTGGTGACGAACGGTTGCTGCGTCACGAATGCCAGCGCCATCTGCGCCGGATCCAGACCGTGTTCACGTGCCAGTGCCACATAACGGCTGCAGGCTGCTTCCGATTGTGGATTGAAATAGCGGCTGAAGCGGCTGTAGAGGCTCAGGCGGCCTTTCGGTGGGCGTGCGCCACCTTCGTACTTACCCGACAGGAAACCGAACGCCAGCGGCGAATAGGCGAGCAGGCCGCATTGTTCACGGATCGCGATTTCCGCCAGGCCGACTTCGAAACTGCGGTTGAGCAGGTTGTACGGGTTCTGGATCGATACCGCGCGCGGCCAGCCACGGGCTTCGGCCAGGGCGAGGAAGCGCATGGTGCCCCACGGCGTTTCATTGGACAGGCCGATGTGGCGAATCTTGCCGGCTTTCACCTGTTCGTCCAGTGCTTCGAGGGTGTCCTCCAGCGGCGTGAGGTTGGCTTCGATCTTGTGCTTGTAGCCGAGCTGACCGAAGAAGTTGGTGCTGCGCTCTGGCCAGTGCAATTGGTACAAGTCGATGTAATCGGTTTGCAGGCGCTTGAGGCTGGCATCCACTGCTTCGGTGATGTGCTGGCGGTTATGTCGCAGGTTTTTGTCGCGGATGTAGTCGATGGTGTTGCCGGGGCCGGCGATTTTGCTGGCCAGGATCCAGTCGGCGCGATCGCCACGACTTTTGAAGTAATTGCCAATGTAGCGTTCGGTGGAGGCGTAGGTTTCGGCCTTGGGCGGCACCGGGTACATCTCGGCGGTGTCGATGAAATTGATCCCGGCGCTTTTGGCCCGTTCAATCTGGGCGAAGGCTTCAGCCTCGCTGTTTTGCTCGCCCCAGGTCATGGTTCCGAGGCAGATGGCACTCACATTCAGATTGGTTCGGCCTAGCTGTCGATAGTCCATCGGATGCTCCTTGGGCAAAACAATCATAAAAGCAGGTTGAATTATTTTTCGCAATCTGCATAATTGCGCACCTCTTTCTGCAGTGGAAGTGATGCGCCGCCGCCGAAGAATCTTGCCGTTGAACGGACGCGCCGACCCGAGCCCCCGAAAGCGTCTGTATCCGGCTGCCTTTGACTTGTCAAAGTACGCACTATTCAGTAAGATCCGCCGTCTAATTTACAGGGCGGCCCCTGAGGCTATAAAGAATGAAAACTTTTACTGCTAAACCGGAAACAGTACAGCGCGACTGGTTTGTCGTCGACGCTGCAGGTCAGACCCTGGGTCGTCTGGCCACCGAAATCGCGAGCCGTCTGCGTGGCAAGCATAAAGCTGAGTACACTCCTCACGTTGACACCGGCGATTACATCGTCGTTATCAATGCCGAGCAGATTCGTGTAACCGGTGCTAAAACCACCGATAAAATCTACTACTCCCACTCCGGTTTCCCGGGCGGCATCAAGTCGATCAACTTTGAAAAGCTGATCGCTAAAGCCCCTGAGCGCGTGATCGAGACCGCGGTCAAAGGCATGCTGCCTAAGAACCCGCTGGGTCGCGACATGTATCGTAAGCTGAAAGTCTATGCGGGCGCTGTACACCCTCATACTGCTCAGCAGCCCCAAGAACTGAAGTTTTAACGGAATAGTTCATTATGTCGGCGACTCAAAATTACGGCACTGGCCGTCGCAAGACCGCAACCGCACGCGTTTTCCTGCGTCCGGGCACTGGTAACATCTCCATCAACAACCGCACCCTGGAAAATTTCTTCGGCCGCGAAACTGCCCGCATGGTAGTTCGTCAGCCGCTGGAATTGACTGAGACTGTCGAGAAATTCGACATCTACGTCACCGTGATCGGTGGTGGTGTAAGTGGTCAAGCTGGCGCAATCCGCCACGGTATCACTCGCGCACTGATGCAGTACGACGAAACCCTGCGTGGCGCTCTGCGCAAAGCTGGCTTCGTTACTCGCGATGCTCGTGAAGTTGAACGTAAGAAAGTTGGTCTGCGTAAAGCGCGTAAGCGTCCGCAGTACTCGAAGCGTTAATTCGCTTTCGCGTTCAAAAAGAACGCCCAGTTTCCTCTCGGAGCTGGGCGTTTTTTTATGGGCGCGATTTATTAAAGAATTGCGCTGTGACAACTTGCCACAGCCGTAGAGCCCCTATACTGCAAGGCTTGGCAGTGGAGCCCTTCGGTAATTACCTTGTCAGAATTGGGGCTTTTCATTACCATTCGGCAAAATTTTTATAAGTTCAGATTTTTACTTAGTAGATGCCTGATTTAACAGGCCACAAAGCTGATGGGAGAGGACTGAATGAGCAATGACGGCGTGAATGCAGGCCGGCGTCGCTTCTTGGTAGCAGCCACATCCGTGGTGGGTGCTGCAGGAGCGGTGGGGGCTGCGGTCCCGTTCGTGGGGTCATGGTTTCCCAGTGCCAAGGCGAAAGCCGCAGGTGCACCGGTGAAAGTGAATGTCAGCAAAATCGAGCCAGGTCAGCAAATGATTGCTGAGTGGCGCGGTCAGCCGGTGTTCATTGTCCGCCGTACCGCGGAAATCCTGGGGAATCTGAAGAAGATCGAGGGCCAGCTGTCTGACCCTACCTCCAAGAACTCGACACAACCGACTTATGTCGACCCGGAAACACGTTCGATCAAGCCAGAAGTTCTGCTGCTGATCGGCATCTGCACGCACCTGGGTTGCTCGCCGACTTTCCGCCCTGAAGTGGCACCTGCGGATCTGGGCAAAGACTGGGTGGGTGGTTATTTCTGCCCTTGCCACGGTTCCCACTACGATCTGGCTGGCCGCGTCTACAAGTCGCAACCTGCGCCTTTGAACCTGCCAGTTCCCCCGCATTCCTATGAGACCAATGACATCATTGTCATTGGCGTCGATACGGAGAAAGCGTGATGAGCAAGTTCATGGATTGGGTTGATGCGCGCTTTCCCGCGACCAAAATGTGGGAAGACCATCTCAGCAAGTACTACGCCCCGAAGAACTTCAACTTCTTCTATTTCTTTGGTTCCCTGGCGCTGCTCGTTCTGGTCAACCAGATCGTTACCGGTGTCTGGCTGACCATGAGCTACACCCCGTCGGCGGAAGAAGCCTTTGCTTCCGTCGAATACATCATGCGCGATGTCGAGTACGGCTCGATCCTGCGTCTGCTGCACTCCACCGGCGCTTCGGCGTTTTTCATCGTGGTTTATCTGCATATGTTCCGTGGCCTGCTGTACGGTTCGTACCAGAAACCGCGTGAGCTGGTGTGGGTCTTCGGCATGCTGATTTACCTGGCGCTGATGGCTGAAGCCTTCATGGGTTACCTGCTGCCGTGGGGCCAGATGTCCTACTGGGGTGCCCAGGTGATCATCTCGCTGTTCGGTGCGATTCCGGTTATCGGTAACGACCTGACCCAGTGGATCCGTGGTGACTACCTGATTTCCGGTATTACCCTGAACCGCTTCTTCGCCCTGCACGTCGTGGCCTTGCCGATCGTGATCCTCGGTCTGGTGGTGCTGCACGTTCTGGCGCTGCACGAAGTCGGCTCGAACAACCCGGACGGCGTGGACATCAAGAAACACAAAGACGAGAACGGCGTACCGCTGGACGGCATTGCCTTCCACCCGTACTACACCGTGAAAGATATCGTCGGCGTGGTGGTGTTCCTGTTCATCTTCTGCTCGATCGTGTTCTTCTTCCCGGAAATGGGCGGCTACTTCCTCGAGAAGCCGAACTTTGAAGTGGCGAACGCCTTCAAGACCCCAGAGCACATTGCTCCGGTCTGGTACTTCACCCCGTTCTACGCGATTCTGCGTGCGATTCCGGACAAGCTCATGGGCGTTGTTGCCATGGGTGCTTCGATCGCCATGCTGTTCGTCCTGCCCTGGCTCGACCGAAGTCCGGTCAAGTCCATGCGCTATAAGGGCTGGCTGAGCAAGATCTGGCTCTGGGTGTTCTGCATCTCCTTCGTGATTCTTGGCTGGTTGGGTGTCATGGCGCCTACCCCGGAACGTACGTTGCTGTCGCAGGTGTGTACCTTCCTGTACTTCGCCTACTTCATCCTGATGCCGTTCTACACCAGGCTCGAGAAGACCAAACCGGTTCCGGAAAGGGTGACTGGCTGATGAAAAAGCTATTTGCTGTATTGATTCTTGCTGCTTTGCCTGTGCTGTCCTTCGCGGCTGAACACGGTGGTCCTGAGCTGGAAAAGGTCGACATCGACGTTTCCGACAAGGCTGCACTGCAGGATGGCGCGCGTACATTCGCCAACTATTGCATGGGCTGCCATAGCGCCAAGTTCCAGCGTTATGAGCGGGTTGCCGATGATCTGGGCATTCCTCATGACCTGATGCTCTCGAAGCTGGTGTTCACCGGCGCCAAGATCGGCGACCACATGAGCATCGGCATGCAGCCGGCTGACGCCAAGACGTGGTTTGGTGCGGCACCGCCGGACCTGACCCTGGTCGCTCGCGTTCGTGGCACTGACTGGCTCTATGGCTACCTGCGTTCGTTCTATGAAGACCCGGCGCGCCCTTGGGGTGTGAACAACAAGGTCTTCCCGAACGTCGGGATGCCAAACGTTCTGGTCGGCCTGCAGGGTCGTCAGGTGGTAGGCTGTAAACAAGTTCAAATCGTCGAAGACGGCAAGAAGCAATTCGATCCGCTGACGGGTACGCCTCTGACTCATGAAGCGTGCGACCAGTTGACCGTTCTGCCGAAAACCGGCGCGCTGACTCAAGAGCAGTTCGACGAGAAGGTCAAGAATCTGGTGACCTTCCTGGCCTATTCGGCCAACCCGGTGAAGCTGCAGCATCAGCGCATCGGTACCTATGTGTTGCTGTACCTGGCGTTCTTCTTCGTATTCGCTTATTTGCTCAAGCGTGAATACTGGAAAGACGTCCATTGATAAAGCTGTAAGTAATTGCTGTTGATCGCGCGCGCCCAAGGGTGTCTCTGAAGGTGTAACGAGCCTGGTGTTCCAGGTGTTACGGGAGGCGCTCTCTGGGCGCGCGCGTTTTTCCGCTTCCGATAATTTCAACAAGCGAGGAGGACCGCCATGGGCGTGACCAATCGGTTGGCCTGTTACTCCGACCCCGCCGACCACTATTCCCACCGAGTGCGCATCGTACTTGCAGAGAAGGGTGTCAGCGCCGAGATCATTTACGTGGAAGCTGGTCGCCAGCCGCCTAAACTGATTGAAGTGAACCCTTACGGCAGCTTGCCCACCCTGGTCGATCGTGACCTGGCGTTGTGGGAGTCGACCGTGGTGATGGAATATCTGGATGAGCGTTACCCGCACCCGCCTTTACTGCCGGTTTATCCTGTGGCGCGTGCCAACAGCCGTCTGCTGATTCATCGTATTCAGCGTGACTGGTGTGGTCTGGTGGATCTGATCCTGGATTCGCGGACCAAGGAGGCAGCCCGTGTCGTGGCTCGTAAAGAGCTGCGCGAAAGCCTGACAGGCGTGTCGCCGTTGTTTGCCGACAAGCCGTTTTTCCTCAGCGAGGAACAAAGTCTGGTGGACTGCTGCCTATTGCCAATACTCTGGCGATTGCCGATTCTGGGTATAGAACTGCCGCGGCCTGCCAAGCCGCTGCTTGATTACATGGAGCGCTCGTTTGCGCGTGAGGCTTTCCAGGCGAGTCTGTCTGGTGTCGAACGCGATATGCGCTAAGGCTTAAGGAGCCGCTATGAACTCCAGTCGACCTTATCTGGTCCGCGCGCTCTATGAGTGGATTGTGGACAACGATTGCACCCCGCACATGCTGGTCAATTCCGAGTATCCGTCGGTGCAGGTGCCTCAGGGTTTTGCCAGTGACGGACAGATTGTCCTGAACGTATCACCGGCAGCCGTGCGTCATTTGCACATGGACAACGAAGCGGTCAGCTTCGAAGGGCGCTTCGGTGGCGTGCCGCACACCCTGTACGTGCCTATCGCATCGATCCTGGGCATCTACGCCCGGGAGAACGGTCAGGGCATGGTGTTCGATCTGGAATCGCCTATGGAAGACGAGGAAGAGATCGAGCCGGAAGATGACCTTCCGCCACCCGATAGTGAGCCGCCGCGTCCCAGCGGTCGACCGAGTTTGAAGGTGGTGAAGTAATAAAAAAGGCGATCCGAAAGGATCGCCTTTTTTATTACTTCACCACCTTCAAACTGTGTAGGAGCGAGCTTGCTCGCGAAGGACGTTAACGATAACGCGTTCTTCATGAATAAACGCGTTGCTCTCAAGTTCATCGCGAGCAAGCTCGCTCCTACAGGTGTCAGTCGATCAGGGATCAGTCGATGTATTCAAACAACTTCACAATCTTCTGCACGCCGGAAACGCCTTGCACCAGGTTGGTGGCTTGAGCGGCTTCCTGCTTGGTCAGCAGGCCCAGCAGGTAGACGATGCCGTTCTCGGTAACAACCTTGATGCGCGAGCCAGGGATGTTCGGGTCGGTGAGCATCTGGGTCTTGATCTTGGAGGTCAGCCAGTTGTCGTTCTGGCGGGCAAGGAAGCCGGAGGGTGGCAGCACCTGCAGTTCGTTGTGCACCGTCTTCACGCGCTGAACAGCGGCAGCGGCCTGTTCGGCCTTGGCCTTGAGGTCTGCGCTCGGGGTTTGGCCGGCGAGCAGCACGACGCCGTTGAAGCTGGTGACGACGATGTGGGAGTCCTTGTCCAGGGCCGGATCAGCCTTGGCGATGTTCACGCCGACCTTGGTATCGATCAGGGAGTCATCGATCTTGCTACCGAGGGTGCGCGTGCCACGGTCATCTTCAATCGGTGCTTCACGGCTGTAGTTAACCACCGAGGTGCAGCCGCTGATGCCGAGGCACAGTGTCAAGGCCAGAAGGCTTAGGCGATTAGGGGTCATTCTTCACTCCCGAACAGTTGGCTGTCGATCAAGTCGCAAAGGCAATGGATCGCCAGCAGGTGGACTTCTTGAATACGTGCGGTGACGTTGGCCGGTACGCGAATTTCGACATCCTCGGGCAATAGCAGCGATGCCATGCCGCCGCCATCGCGTCCCGTCAATGCTACGACAACCATTTCGCGATCATGTGCGGCCTGGATCGCTTGAATTATGTTTGCCGAGTTGCCGCTGGTAGAAATCGCCAGCAATACATCACCCGGCTGGCCAAGGGCGCGGATCTGTTTGGAGAAGATTTCGTTGTAGCTGTAGTCGTTGGCGATCGAGGTGATCGTCGAGCTGTCGGTGGTCAGCGCGATGGCTGGCAGGCTCGGGCGTTCACGTTCGAAACGGTTGAGCAGTTCGGACGAAAAATGCTGGGCATCACCGGCGGAGCCGCCGTTGCCGCAAGAGAGCATTTTGCCTTCGTTGAGCAGGGCGTTGACCATGACCTGGCTGGCTTGCTCGATGTGCGGTGCAAGTACTTCCATCGCCTGTTGCTTGGTGTCGATACTGGCCTGAAAAAGCTGGCGAATTCGGGATTGCATGTCCATCTGTGTGACCTTAATTAGCGCGGCTACTCGGCACAAGAATGTGCAGCCCGCAAAGCAAAGAGCAAAAGTGTTGGGTGAGAGTGTCCGGTTCGTGACGCGCGCGATCAACTGTCGAAGGCATTCTGCAACCAGTTCAACTGATCGAGGTTGCTGTCGATGGCAACCACGTCGAAACGGCAAGGGGAATTGGCCCAGCGCGACTCGCGTTGAAGAAAATACTGCGCGGCAAATATCAATTTCTGCTGTTTGCGCCCATCGATGCTATCGAGCGCGCCACCCCATTGAGTATTTTTTCTGTAGCGAACTTCAACGAATACTACTGTATCGCCATCAAGCATGACCAGATCAAGCTCGCCGCGTTTACACAACCAGTTCTGCGCCAGCAGGCGCAGTCCCTGTTGTTGAAGATGCTCGAGCGCATGGCGCTCGGCATCCTTGCCGCTTTGCTGGCGTGACCTGTCGGGCATTAGCGCGGGGTGTCCGGCAGACGTTGGACCTGTCCATTGACGAACTGTGCCCAAGGCAGCTGACGTACGACGCGCTGGTTCTGAGTCATCCCCAGGCTGCCCGACTCACCTTCGATGCGGCTGTCCGGCAGAGCCTTGAGTTGGCCCAGGCGCGGTGCCAGGCGATAGGCGTCGACGCCCATTGCATACAGGCGGCCCAGGCTACCCGCGGCTTGCGGCCATTGTGCGGTGACTTGTTTGCGCAGCGGATCATTGGCGTCCAGCAACCATGGGGTTTCGCAGAAGCGAATGCCGTTCATGTCGTTGTACTGGTTCACGTCGCCGCTGGCGCTGAATACGTGGGATGTGGCGTAAACCGGCACGTCACCTGCGTACTGGAAGTTCAGGGTTGGTTTGATCTGCTGGGCCTGTTGCGGGGTCGCAGCCAGGAAGATGAACTCGATGTCCTGGCGGCGCGAAGGCTGGGCAGCTATCTGCGAGCCGACGGTGCTTTGCAGGCTCTTGGCGCGGCCTTCGCTCTGGCGCAGCTGGAACATGTCAGCAATCTGCTGGGCCAGTTGAACCGGCTGATCGACACGTTCGGTAGCGACAATGCTGCCACCGTTGGCTTGCCAGTCCTGGCTGAACGCCCTGAGTACACGGTCGCCCCATTCGCCTTTCGGCACCATGATGGCGGCGCGGTGCAGGCCGTCGGCGCGAGCGCGACGGGATACTTCGCGGGCTTCGTCTTCGGCAGCAAGACCGAACTGGAACAGCTGGGCCGGACCTTGTTCGCCTTCGCTGTAATTAAGCGCCAGGGTGGTGATCGGCAGTTGCGGACGAGAGCTGAGCTGTTTGACCAGCGGCTTCTCCAGCGGGCCGACGACCAGTTGCACGCCGTCAGCCTGCGCCTTGCGATAGAACTCATCCATGGATGTCAGGTGCGAGCTGTCATAGAACTCGATGGCTGGTGGCTTCTGCCCGGCTTGTTGCGCCTGGTAGTGAGCGGCCATGAAACCTTCACGCAACGCTTTGCCGACCGACGCCAGCGGGCCGTCTTGCGGCAGGAGCAGGGCGATCTTGCCCAGGGGCTGGCTGGCCAGTTCCTTGAGCTTGGTCAGTGGCAGCGGCAACTGAATAGCGGCCGGGTGCTTGGGGTTCTGGGCACGCCAGTTATCGATCGCGGCTTGCTGCTGTTCCACAGTGCCGGCGGATTTCACTGCCAGCGCCAGGCCCATCCAGCCGCCGAGGTCATCGGTGGTGGTCGGATGCAATTGATCGGTGGGCAGCGATGCAATCAGGGTCCAGATTGCTTCGTGGTTCTTGTTGGCCGCTTCGCCGCTGAGCATCGGAGCGATAAAAATGCGTTCCCGCGCAGCTGCCAGGGTCTGGCCATCGGCTTCGAGCGCGCGTGCATGCACGGTGCCGGTCCGAACCTGTTGCTCGGCAGGCAGTTCGCTCAGGCGTTGCAGGCTTGGGTGGCTCAACGCAGTCAGCGCCGCTTTCGGTTGATTGCGGGTCAGGGCCAGTTCGGCCGCCAGGGTACTGGCAAAAACCTGCGGGCCAGGCTTGAGTTGTTCGATGGGCACTTGTTGCAGGATTTGCGCGGACTGGCCGGCATTACCCTGACGATAGGCCAGATCTGCTGCGCTCAGGCGCAACAGCGAGGCTTTTTCCGGATCTTTGCTTTGAGTGGCCTGCTCGAGCAGTTGCTCGATACTGGCATCCGGGGTCCGTGGAAGTTCGCCAAGGCTGGAGGAGGGCGAGCTGGCGCAAGCCGCTAGCAAGGCAGCGAGGCAGAGGGCAGTGAACAGCCGCAGGCAAGCGATCATGTAAGTGTTCCTGATACTCGATCAAATTAGCGTGGAATTGTACCCAAGCACTGGCCGGGGCGCGATGTTACTGGCGTGAATCGATCAATTTAGCTCGTGGAAATGTTGCAGTGCTGCACAAAAGGCTGAAAAACCGAGGATGGCTTGCACATATCGCAAACGTCGCTACGCGCTACAATGGCCGCTTTTACCGATCATGAGGTGTGCGCTTTGACTGCTCCAGGTGCTTTGAATTCCGCTGCTGGCTCGCTTTATGTGGTGGCGACGCCCATCGGCAACCTGGACGACATCAGTGCGCGTGCGCTGAAAATCCTGCGTGACGTCGCCCTGATTGCTGCCGAAGACACCCGTCACTCCCAGCGACTGATGCAGCATTTCGGTATTCCCACGCCGCTGGCAGCGTGCCATGAACACAATGAACGGGATGAAGGTAGTCGCTTTATCACCCGTCTGCTCGCCGGTGACGATGTGGCGTTGATCTCTGACGCCGGCACGCCGTTGATTTCCGATCCGGGCTATCACTTGGTGCGACAGGCCCGGGCTGCCGGAATCAATGTTGTGCCTGTGCCGGGTGCTTGTGCATTGATCGCAGCGTTGTCGGCGGCGGGTTTGCCCTCCGACCGGTTCATCTTTGAAGGCTTCTTGCCGGCCAAAGCGGTCGGGCGACGTGCTCGTCTCGAGTTGGTAAAGGAAGAGCCGCGCACGCTGATTTTCTACGAGGCTCCGCATCGGATCCTCGAATGCCTGCAAGACATGGAATTGGTATTCGGTGGCGAACGCCCGGCGTTGCTGGCGCGCGAACTGACCAAGACTTTCGAAACCCTCAAAGGTTTGCCACTGGCCGAGTTGCGTGAGTTCGTCGAGTCGGACAGCAATCAACAGCGGGGCGAGTGCGTGGTGTTGGTAGCGGGCTGGTCGGCTCCCGAGACTGAAGACGCCGTCAGTAGTGAAGCCATGCGCATCCTTAATCTGTTGCTCGAAGAGATGCCGCTCAAGCGTGCCGCAGCCTTGGCGGCCCAAATTACCGGCGAGCGTAAGAATGTTCTCTACCAGGTCGCGCTGGATAAACAGAAAGGCGAGTAAAACCCGACGCACCGGCAGGTCTAAAGGCGTTTAGCGCTTGTTCTTCGGTCGATCTGCCGTTAACCTTCGCGGCGGAGAGTCGATCGGACAGTCGCTGCCCTCTATGAAAATTAGGGGGGGGAGGAAAGTCCGGGCTCCATAGGGCGAAGTGCCAGGTAATGCCTGGGAGGCGTGAGCCTACGGAAAGTGCCACAGAAAATAACCGCCTAAGCGCTTCGGCGCCGGTAAGGGTGAAAAGGTGCGGTAAGAGCGCACCGCACGTCTGGCAACAGTTCGTGGCTAGGTAAACCCCACTTGGAGCAAGACCAAATAGGGTCCCAAGGCGTGGCCCGCGCTGGGACCGGGTAGGTTGCTAAAGATGTCCAGTGATGGCCATCGTAGACGAATGACTGTTCAAGACAGAACCCGGCTTACAGATCGACTCTCCACCTTTTTTCTCCCCCTGTTTGAAGCATTGAGCAGGGTGTTGGTAATGGCTATTTCCCTCCTTACAAAATCATCAGCAGAAGCACTTTCGTAATACCGAAAAAATCTTACTCTTAACAAACTACTTTAACTTCTGAACGCAGCCTTCTGTGCTGATTCAAGTTATTGGGCAGTTTAATCCGCCAGATTCTCGTTACCCCTCCCGATACGCTCCTAAATCTCAGTTCTGTAAGGGTTTTCCTTTAATCCGCGCCTTGACGCTGCGGTGGCCGCATTCCTATAGTGTGCACAAGTGGCGGAAAGTGGCATAAAGTGGGTTTTTTAAACGCAAAACGCTAATATTTGGAGAAACGCTGTCGTGTTTCGCGGAGCCAACGCTATCAGTCTCGATGCAAAGGGCCGTCTCGCTATGCCGAGCCGGTACCGTGACGAGCTGGTTTCGCGTAGTTCCGGTCAGCTGATCATCACAATTGATGCCGTTGATCCATGTTTGTGTGTTTACCCGCTCGATGAGTGGGAAATTATTGAAACCAAACTGCGCGCACTGCCTTCGCTTCGCGAAGAGAACCGCCGCCTGCAACGTTTGCTGATTGGTAATGCCGTCGACCTCGAGCTCGATGGCAGTGGTCGTTTTCTGGTTCCGCCGCGTCTTCGTGAATATGCCAAGTTGGATAAGCGCGCGATGTTGGTAGGCCAACTGAACAAGTTCCAATTGTGGGACGAGGATGCCTGGGATGCGGTTTCTGCCGCTGACCTGGCTGCTATTCAACAACCGGGCGCTATGCCTGATGAACTGCGTGATTTGATCCTGTGACTATTGATAGCGGCTTTAACCACATCACCGTACTGCTTGACGAAGCCGTGGAGGCTCTCGCCGTACGCCCTGATGGCTGCTATCTGGATGGCACGTTCGGACGCGGCGGACACAGCCGATTGATCCTCAGCCAGCTTGGCCCTGATGGTCGGTTGCTCGGGTTCGACAAAGACCCTCAAGCGATTGCCACCGGGCAAGCGCTAGCGGCCGAAGACGGCCGCTTTGTCGTTGTGCAGCGCAGCTTTGCCGAACTCGGTTCGGAAGTGGCCGAGCGCGGCCTGGACGGCAAGGTCAGCGGTATTTTGCTCGACCTTGGCGTGTCGTCGCCACAGCTCGACGACCCTGAGCGCGGTTTCAGTTTCCTCAATGATGGTCCGCTGGACATGCGCATGGACCCGTCCCGCGGGATCAGCGCCGCCGAATTCGTTAACACTGCGCCGGTGGAAGAAATCGCCCGCGTGTTCAAGCAATACGGCGAAGAGCGTTTTTCTGGTCGCATGGCCCGTGCCGTGGCCGAGCGTCGCGACATCAAGCCGTTCGAGCGCACTGCCGACCTCGCTGAAGTCTTGAAAGTCGCCAACCCTGCATGGGAAAAGGGCAAGAACCCGGCGACCCGTGCCTTCCAGGGCTTGCGTATTCACGTCAACAACGAACTGGGCGATCTGGAAGCCGGCCTCGAAGCCGCGCTGGAATGCCTGGAAGTGGGCGGCCGTCTGGTGGTCATCAGCTTCCACTCGCTCGAAGACCGCATCGTCAAACTGTTCATGCGCAAACTGGTTAAAGGCGAAGCCGACAATCTGCCGCGCAACCTGCCGGTCCGTCACGTCGCCTTCGAACCGATCATCAAAATCCATGGCAAAGCGCAGTCCGCCTCCGAGGCCGAACTCAAAGCCAACCCACGTTCCCGTAGCGCTGTCATGCGTGTCGCGGAGAAGCTGCGGTGAGCAAGCTTTTCGCCAAGCCACTTCCCGGCGGAAGCTTTTTCATGCTGCTGTTGTTTCTTGCCGTGCTCGTTTCAGCGATTGGGGTGTCCTACAGCGCCCACTGGAACCGTCAACTGTTGAACTCGCTATACAACGAGCTGAGCGTGCGCGACAAGGCACAGGCCGAGTGGGGCCGTTTGATTCTCGAGCAAAGCACCTGGACCGCCCACAGCCGAATAGAAGTATTGGCAACCGAGCAACTGAAGATGCGCATTCCTGGCGCAGCTGAAGTGCGGATGGTGGCGCCATGATGAAGCTCGAAGGCGCAATGTTCCCATGGCGTTTCCGCGTGGTGTTGGGCTTGCTCGGTATCATGGTCGCGGCTATCTCCTGGCGCATCATCGATCTGCAAGTGGTCGACCGAGCCTTCCTGAAAGGCCAGGGCGACGCACGCAGCGTTCGTCATATTCCGATTCCGGCTCACCGTGGTCTTATCACCGACCGTAACGGCGAGCCTTTGGCCGTCAGCACCCCGGTGACCACGCTATGGGCCAACGCCAAGGAAATGCAGCTGGCCAAAGAGAAATGGCCTGCTCTGGCGGCGGCACTGGGCCAAGACCCTAAAGCCCTGGCCGAACGTCTCGAAGCTCAGGCCAACAAAGAATTTATCTATCTGGTGCGCGGGCTCACGCCTGAGCAAGGTCAGTCCGTGCTCGACCTGAAAGTCCCGGGCGTTTACGGCATCGAAGAATTCCGGCGTTTCTACCCGGCCGGTGAAGTGACGGCGCACATGGTTGGTTTTACCGACATCGACGACCATGGTCGTGAAGGTGTCGAACTGGCCTATGATGAATGGCTGGCCGGGGTCGCCGGCAAGCGACAGGTCATCAAGGACCGGCGCGGTCGACTTATCAAAGATGTCCAGGTCACCAAAAACGCCAAGGCCGGAAAGCCCTTGGCGTTGTCCATTGACCTGCGCCTGCAATACCTGGCCAACCGCGAGCTGCGCAACGCGATCATCGAGAATGGCGCCAAGGCCGGCAGCCTGGTGATCATGGACGTGAAGACCGGCGAGATCCTCGCCATGGTCAACCAGCCGACCTATAACCCGAACAACCGTCGCAACCTGCAACCGGCGATGATGCGCAACCGCGCGATGATCGACGTGTTCGAGCCGGGCTCGACCATGAAGGCGATCTCCATGAGCGCCGCGATTGAAACCGGGCGCTGGAAACCAAGCGACACCGTCGAGGTGTACCCGGGCAGCTTGCAGATTGGTAAGTACACCATCAAGGACGTATCGAAGACCGAAGGTCCGGTGCTCGACCTGACCGGCATTCTGATCAACTCCAGTAACGTCGGCATGAGTAAGGTCGCGTTCGATATCGGCGGCGAGACGATTTTCCGCCTGGCGCAGAAAGTCGGTCTCGGCCAGGACACCGGCCTCGGCTTCCCGGGCGAGCGCGTCGGAAACCTGCCGAACTACCGCGAATGGCGCAAGGCTGAAACCGCCACGCTGTCCTACGGCTACGGTATTTCCGTGACTGCGATCCAGTTGGTGCACGCCTTCTCGGCGCTGGCCAACAATGGTCGCATCGCGCCGCTGACCCTGATCAAAACCGACAAGGCGCCGCAGACCACGCAAGTGCTGCCAGAAGCCGTCGCGAAAACCATGCAAGGGATGCTGACCCAAGTGATCGAAGCGCCGCGTGGTGTGTTCCGCGCGCAGGTGCCGGCGTATCACGTGGCCGGCAAGTCGGGTACTGCACGTAAAACGTCGGTGGGCACCAAGGGCTACGCCGAGAATTCTTACCGCTCGCTGTTCGCCGGCTTCGGGCCTATGAGCGATCCGCGTTACGCGATCGTGGTGGTGATCGACGAACCGACCAAGGCCGGTTACTTCGGTGGTCTGGTATCAGCGCCGGTGTTCAGCAAAGTGATGTCCGGGACCTTGCGCCTGATGAACATCACCCCGGACAACCTGCCGCCCACTCAAACAGCTAACGCAACACCGGTCGTTCCGCTGAAAGCCAATGGAGGGCGCGGCTGATGTCTCTGAGTCTGAATAAAATTTTCGCCCATGCCGGCCGTGATCTGTTGATTCGCGAACTGGCGCTCGACAGTCGCAACGTGCGGGCTGGTGATCTGTTTCTCGCCGTCCCTGGCGGCAAGTTCGACGGTCGCGCGCACATCGCCGACGCCTTGCAACGCGGCGCTGCTGCCGTGGCGTATGAAGTCGAGGGCGCCACCGTGCTGCCCATTACCGATGTGCCGTTGATTCCGGTCAAAGGCCTGGCGGCGCAGTTGTCGGACATCGCCGGGCGTTTTTACGGTGATCCGAGCCGTCACTTGAACCTGGTCGGCGTGACCGGCACCAACGGCAAAACCAGCGTGACCCAATTGGTTGCCCAGGCGCTTGACCTGCTCGGCCAACATTGTGGCATCGTCGGTACGCTGGGCACCGGTTTCTACGGCGCGCTGGAAAGTGGCTTGCACACCACGCCGAATGCGATTGCCGTGCAAGCGACCCTTGCCGACCTGAAAAAAGCCGGCGCCAAAGCCGTGGCCATGGAAGTCTCTTCCCATGGCCTGGATCAGGGCCGCGTGACCGCGCTGGCGTTCAATGTCGCGGTGATGACCAACCTGTCCCGCGATCATCTGGATTACCACGGCACCATGCAGGCCTACGGTGAAGCCAAGGCCAAGCTGTTTGACTGGAGCGAATTGAAGTGCCGGGTGGTTAACCTCGACGACGATTTTGGCCGGCAGCTGGCCGCCGAAAAACGCGAATCGCGGCTGATCACCTACAGCCTGCTCGACAGCAACGCCTACCTTTATTGCCGCGAAGCGCAGTTCGACGACGAGGGTGTGCGCGCCACGTTGGTCACGCCGCAAGGCGAGCACCATTTGCGCAGCACCTTGCTCGGTCGCTTCAACTTGAGCAACGTGCTGGCAGCTGTCGGCGCTTTGCTCGGTCTGGACTACGCGTTGGACGAAATCCTCAAGGTCCTGCCGAAACTCGAAGGCCCGGCCGGCCGGATGCAGCGTCTCGGCGGCGGTTCTCAGCCGTTGGTGGTGGTCGATTACGCCCACACCCCGGATGCGCTGGAGAAAGTGTTGACGGCCCTGCGTCCTCACGCCAAAGGTCGTTTGCTGTGCCTGTTCGGTTGCGGCGGCGATCGCGATCGCGGCAAGCGTCCGCTGATGGCTGAAGTGGTCGAGCGTCTGGCCGATGGCGTGCTGGTCACCGACGACAACCCGCGCACTGAAGACCCGGCAGTGATTTTTGATGACATCCGTGCCGGTTTCACGGCGATGGATAAAGTGACCTTCGTCGCTGGCCGCGGCCAGGCGATAGCGCAATTGATCGCCAGCGCTTCGGCGGATGACGTGATTGTCCTGGCTGGCAAAGGTCACGAGGACTATCAGGAAATCAACGGCGAACGTCACGCTTTCTCCGATTTGGTCGAAGCCGATCACGCCTTGACTGCGTGGGAGGTGGCCCATGCTTAAAGTCTTGAAACTGAGCGAGCTGACTGGCGCGCTGAATGCCCGTCTACTGACTGCCGATGCCAGCTTCGACGGTGTCAGCATCGACAGTCGCGCGATCAAACCAGGCCAGCTGTTTATTGCCCTGACCGGCCCGCGCTTCGATGGTCATGACTATCTCAATGACGTTGCCGCAAAAGGCGCCGTAGCCGCATTGGTCGAGCGCGAAGTCGCCGATAGCACGCTGCCGCAATTGCTGGTGAAAGATACCCGTCAGGCGCTCGGTCAGCTGGGCGCGCTGAACCGTGCGGCTTACACCCATCCGGTGGCGGCCATTACCGGTTCCAGCGGCAAGACCACGGTCAAGGAAATGCTCGCAAGCATCCTGCGCACCCGTGGTCCGGTGTTGGCGACCCGTGGCAACCTGAACAACGACCTTGGCGTTCCGCTGACCCTGCTCGAACTGGCGCCGGAACACACCGCGGCAGTCATCGAGCTCGGCGCATCGCGACTCGGCGAAATTGCCTACACCGTCGGCATGACCAAGCCGCACGTGGCCATCCTCAACAACGCTGGGACCGCCCATGTCGGCGAGTTTGGCGGGCCGGAAAAAATCGTTGAAGCCAAAGGCGAGATTATTGAAGGGCTGGGTGCCGATGGCGTCGCCGTTCTCAACCTTGACGACAAGGCATTCGAGATCTGGAAGACCCGCGCCGCCGGTCGCAAAATCCTGACCTTCGCCCTGAGCAACGTCCGCGCCGATTTCTATGCCAGCGATCTGGATCGCGACGCTCGCGGTTGCCCGGCCTTCAACCTGCACAGTCCTGACGGTGTGGAGCGCGTTCAACTGAACCTGCTCGGCACCCATAACGTTGCCAACGCCATGGCCGCCGCCGCTGCCGCTCATGCCTTGGGCGTGTCGCTGTTCGGCATCGCCACCGGCCTCGGCGCGGTACAACCTGTGAAGGGCCGTACTGTCGCGCAACTGGCCACCAATGGCATGCGCGTGATTGATGACACCTACAACGCGAACCCCACCTCAATGTGCGCCGCCGTTGATATACTCGCCGGCTTTTCCGGCCGTACCGTTCTGGTGCTCGGGGATATCGGCGAGTTGGGCGAGTGGGCGGAGCAGGGGCACCGCGACGTGGGCGAATACGCCCGTGGCAAGGTTTCCGCGCTTTACGCGGTCGGGCCAATGATGGCTCACGCCGTCAACGCTTTCGGCGAGCAGGCTTATCACTTCACCACTCAGGCTGAACTGATCAAGGCCCTCGGCGCCGAGCAAGACACAAACACCACCATTTTGATCAAGGGCTCGCGCAGCGCCGCGATGGAAAACATCGTCGCCGCTTTGTGCGGGACCAGCCTGGAGAAACATTAATGCTGCTGCTGCTAGCGGAGTATCTGCAACAGTTCTACAAAGGCTTCGCGGTCTTTCAGTACCTGACCCTGCGCGGGATTCTCGGTGTGCTGACCGCGCTGGTTTTGTCGCTGTGCTATGGCCCGTGGATGATCCGTACTTTGCAGAACCGTCAGATCGGTCAATCCGTTCGCAACGACGGTCCACAATCGCACCTCTCCAAGTCAGGCACCCCGACCATGGGCGGCGCGCTGATTCTGTCGTCCATCGGTGTCAGCACCTTGCTCTGGGCTGACCTGGCGAATCGTTACGTGTGGGTCGTGTTGTTGGTGACCCTGCTGTTCGGCGCCATCGGCTGGGTCGACGACTACCGCAAAGTAATCGAGAAGAACTCCCGTGGCTTGCCGAGCCGCTGGAAGTACTTCTGGCAGTCGGTGTTTGGCCTGGGCGCGGCGATCTTCCTTTATATGACCGCAGCGACACCGGTGGAAACCACCCTGATCCTGCCGATGCTCAAGGACTACAGCATTCCGCTGGGCGCCGGCTTCATCGTCCTGACCTATTTCGTGATTGTCGGCTCCAGCAACGCGGTCAACCTGACCGACGGCCTCGATGGCCTGGCGATCATGCCGACCGTGATGGTGGGCGGCGGGCTGGGCATTTTCTGCTACCTGTCGGGTAACGTGAAATTTGCTGAATACCTGCTGATTCCTTATGTGCCGGGCGCGGGCGAGCTGATCGTGTTCTGCGGCGCGTTGATCGGTGCCGGCCTCGGATTCCTCTGGTTCAATACCTATCCGGCACAGGTTTTCATGGGCGACGTCGGGGCATTGGCGTTGGGCGCAGCCTTGGGCACCATCGCAGTGATCGTCCGTCAGGAAATCGTCCTGTTCATCATGGGCGGTGTGTTCGTGATGGAAACCCTCTCCGTCGTCATTCAGGTCGCTTCTTTTAAACTGACCGGTCGCCGCGTATTCCGCATGGCGCCGATTCACCACCACTTTGAACTCAAGGGCTGGCCCGAGCCGCGCGTGATCGTCCGTTTCTGGATCATCACCGTGATTCTCGTGCTGATCGGTCTTGCCACCCTGAAGCTGAGGTAGAACGAGTGTCTCTGATCGCTTCTGACCACTTCCGCATCGTTGTCGGCCTCGGCAAGAGCGGCATGTCCCTGGTTCGCTTCCTGGCGAATCGGGGCACGTCGTTTGCTGTCGCCGATACGCGGGAAAATCCACCGGAACTGGCCACGCTCAAGCGTGACTATCCGCACGTGGAGGTGCGTTGTGGCGAGCTGGACGTTGAGTTCTTGTGCCGCGCCGATGAACTCTACGTCAGCCCTGGTCTGGCGCTGGCAACCCCGGCCCTGCAGGCTGCCGCCGCCCGTGGCGTGAAATTGTCCGGCGACATCGAACTGTTCGCGCGTAACGCGAAAGCGCCGATTGTCGCCATCAGCGGTTCCAACGCGAAAAGCACCGTCACCACCCTGGTCGGCGAGATGGCGGCCGCGGCCGGCAAGCGTGTCGCCGTCGGCGGCAACCTCGGCACGCCAGCGCTGGACCTGCTCAGCGATGACGTCGAGCTGTACGTGATGGAGCTGTCGAGCTTCCAGCTGGAAACCACCGACCACCTCGGCGCTGAAGTGGCGACGGTGCTCAACGTCAGCGAAGACCACATGGACCGCTATAGCGGCCTGCCGGCCTATCATCTGGCCAAGCACCGGATCTTCCGTGGCGCCAGGCAGTTTGTGGTCAACCGCCAGGATGCCCTGAGCCGTCCGTTAATAGGTGAAGGTCAGCCATGCTGGACCTTCGGTTTGAGCAAACCCGATTTCAAGGCGTTCGGTATCCGCGAAGAAGATGGCGAGAAATACCTGGCCTTCGAGTTCCAGAACCTGATGCCGGTGCGCGAGTTGAAAGTTCGCGGCGCCCACAACCAGTCCAACGCACTGGCGGCATTGGCCTTGGGCCATGCGGTTGGCCTGCCATTCGACGCCATGCTCTCGAGCCTGCGTACGTTTGCCGGGCTTGAGCATCGCTGCCAGTGGGTTCGCGATCTGAATGGCGTGAGCTACTACAACGATTCCAAAGCCACCAACGTAGGCGCCGCACTGGCGGCTATCGAAGGGTTGGGCGCGGACATCGAGGGCAAACTCGTGCTGATCGCCGGTGGCGACGGCAAGGGGGCCGAGTTCAAGGACCTGCGTGATCCGGTGGCGGCCAACTGCCGCGCCGTGGTGTTGATGGGTCGTGACTCCGACTTGATCGGCCAGGCCATCGGCGATGCCGTACCGTTGGTTCGCGTCAGCTCGCTGGATGAAGCCGTCGCGCAATGCCGCGTCCTCGCCGAACCGGGCGATGCGGTGCTGCTGTCGCCGGCCTGCGCCAGTTTCGACATGTTCAAGAATTACGAAGACCGTGGTCACCAGTTCGTCCGCGCTGTGGAGGATCTGGCATGAGCCTGAAAAATATCATCAAGCCGTATCCGTCGCCGATCATTACCGGGCGCGGTATCGACCTCGACTTTCCGATGCTCGCTGGCTGTCTGGCCTTGCTCGGTCTGGGGCTGGTCATGATTGCATCGGCCTCGACCGAAGTCGCGGCGGTGCAGTCGGGCAGTGCGCTGTATTACATGATTCGCCACCTTATTTACATCGTGCTCGGCCTCGGTGCCTGCATCATCACCATGATGATCCCGATTGCCACCTGGCAACGCCTGGGCTGGCTGATGCTGCTGGGGGCGTTCGGTTTGCTGGTGATGGTGATCGTCCCGGGAATCGGCCGTGAAGTGAACGGTTCGATGCGCTGGATCGGTTTCAGTTTCTTCAACGTTCAGCCTTCAGAGATCGCCAAGGTGTTTGTGGTGATCTACCTCGCCGGCTATCTGGTGCGCCGCCAGAAAGAAGTGCGTGAAAGCTGGATGGGCTTCTTCAAGCCTTTCATCGTTCTGCTGCCAATGGCGGGTCTGTTGCTGATGGAGCCGGACTTCGGTGCCACCGTCGTGATGATGGGGGCGGCTGCGGCGATGCTGTTCCTCGGCGGGGTCGGGCTGTTCCGTTTTTCCTTGATGGTTGTCCTGGCGGTTGCGGCGGTGGTGTTGTTGATTCAAGTGCAGCCGTATCGAATGGCGCGCCTGACCAACTTTGCCGATCCGTGGGCCGACCAGTTCGGTGCCGGCTATCAGTTGTCCCAGGCATTGATCGCTTTTGGTCGCGGTGAATGGCTGGGCGTTGGCCTGGGCAATAGCGTGCAGAAGCAGTTCTACCTGCCGGAAGCCCACACCGACTTCGTGTTCTCGGTCCTGGCCGAAGAACTCGGCGCCGTGGGTTCTTTGTGCACCGTAGCGCTGTTCGTCTTTGTCTGTATTCGCGGCATGTACATCGGTTTTTGGGCCGAGAAGGCCAAGCAATTCTTCGCCGCCTACATCGCGTACGGCTTGTCGTTCCTGTGGATTGGTCAGTTCCTGATCAACATTGGGGTGAACGTTGGACTGCTGCCCACCAAAGGTCTGACGCTGCCGTTCCTCAGTTATGGCGGTAGTTCGTTGGTGATTTGCTGCGCCTGTCTCGGTTTGTTGCTGCGCATTGAGTGGGAGAGCCGAACCCACCTCGGCAGTGAAGAGATGGAGTTCCATGAGAGCGACTTCGCCGAGGAGCCGAACCATGGGCGCTAACGTATTGATCATGGCGGGCGGTACCGGGGGCCACGTGTTCCCGGCGCTGGCTTGCGCTCGTGAATTTCAGGCCCGCGGTTACACCGTGCACTGGCTCGGGACACCGCGTGGCATCGAGAACGACCTGGTGCCAATGGCCGGCATCGAGCTGCACCGGATCAATGCCAGCGGACTGCGCGGCAAGGGCAAGTTGTCGCTGCTCAAGGCGCCGTTCATGTTGCTCAAATCCATCTGGCAGGCGCGCGCGATCATTCGCCAGCTGCGGCCGGTGTGTGTGGTCGGTTTCGGTGGTTTTGTGACCGGTCCTGGTGGCGTCGCAGCCAAACTGGCCGGCGTGCCGGTGATTGTTCACGAGCAGAACGCCGTGGCCGGTACCGCCAATCGGTTGCTGGTGCCGTTGGCCGCCCGAGTGTGTGAAGCGTTCCCCGACACCTTTACCCTGTCGGACAGCCGTCGGACCACCGGTAACCCGGTGCGCACCGAGCTGTTCCTCGACACACCGCGACCTGCCCTGGCGGGTCGCAAGGCGCGTTTACTGATTCTGGGCGGAAGCCTGGGCGCAGAACCGTTGAACAAGTTGCTGCCTGAAGCCCTGTCGCAAGTCGCCTCCGACCTGCGCCCGGAAGTGTTTCATCAGGCCGGCAAAAACCACGATGAAGTGACTGCAGAGCGCTATCGCGCGGCTGGCGTCGAGGCGCAAGTGCAGCCTTTCATCAAAGACATGGCCCAAGCCTATGGCTGGGCCGACCTGGTGGTGTGCCGCGCAGGCGCGCTGACCATCAGTGAACTGGCCGCCGCCGGTCTGCCCTCGTTGCTGGTGCCTTTGCCCCATGCGATCGACGATCACCAGACCCGCAACGCCGATTATTTGGCCCGTGAAGGCGCTGCCTTCCTGATGCCGCAAAGAACGACTGGCGCAGCGGATCTTGCCGCGCGCCTGACCGAGGTCCTGATGCAACCACAACGACTCACCGACATGGCCACTGCGGCCCGCCGTCTGGCCAAACCCGATGCCACCCGTAACGTGGTCGATACCTGCCTGGAGGTGGCCCATGGTTGAGAATCAGAAAGCCATGCCGCAACCGGAAATGCGCCGCATCCGTCGCATCCACTTCGTCGGTATCGGCGGCGTGGGCATGTGCGGGATTGCCGAAGTGTTGTTGAACCTGGGCTATGACGTGTCCGGTTCCGACCTGAAAGCCTCGCCAGTGACCGAGCGCCTGGAATCGTTCGGGGCGCAGATTTTCATCGGTCACCGTGCCGAGAACGCTGCTGTTGCGGACGTGCTGGTGGTGTCGAGTGCGGTGAATACGTCCAACCCGGAAGTTGCCACCGCACTGGAGCGCCGGATTCCGGTGGTGCCGCGCGCTGAAATGCTGGCTGAGCTGATGCGCTACCGCCACGGCATCGCCGTCGCCGGTACCCACGGCAAAACCACCACCACCAGCCTGATCGCTTCGGTGTTCGCGGCCGGTGGCCTGGACCCGACCTTCGTCATCGGTGGCCGCCTGAATGCGGCGGGCACCAATGCCCAGCTCGGCACCAGCCGCTACCTGATTGCCGAAGCCGACGAAAGCGATGCCAGCTTCCTGCACTTGCAACCGCTGGTGGCCGTGGTCACCAACATCGACGCCGACCACATGGCGACCTACGACGGTGACTTCAACAAACTGAAGAAAACCTTCGTCGAGTTCCTTCACAACCTGCCGTTCTACGGGCTGGCGGTGGTGTGCCTGGACGATCCGGTGGTGCGTGAAATCCTGCCGCTGGTAAAACGTCCGACGGTCACTTATGGCTTCGGCGATGACTGTGACGTGCGCGCCATCAATGTGCGCCAGCAAGGCATGCAGACCTTCTTCACGGTGCTGCGTCCTGATCGCGAGCCGCTGGATGTCTCGGTGAACATGCCGGGTAACCACAACGTATTGAACGCGCTGGCCACCATTTGCATCGCTTCCGACGAAAGCGTCAGCGATGAAGCCATCGTCCAGGGCCTGTCCGGGTTCCAGGGTGTCGGTCGACGCTTCCAGGTCTACGGCGAATTGCCGGTAGAGGGTGGCAGCGTGATGCTGGTCGACGATTACGGTCACCACCCGACCGAAGTCGCTGCCGTGATCAAAGCCGTCCGCGGTGGCTGGCCGGATCGCCGTCTGGTGATGGTGTATCAGCCGCACCGTTACAGCCGCACCCGCGACCTGTACGACGATTTCGTCAATGTACTGGCCGACGCCAACGTGCTGCTGTTGATGGAAGTGTATCCGGCCGGTGAAGAGCCGATTCCGGGCGCTGACAGCCGCAAGCTGTGCAACAGCATCCGCCAGCGCGGCCAGCTCGATCCGATCTACATCGAGCGTGGTGTCGACCTCCCGCCGGTGGTCAAGCCGCTGCTGCGTGCCGGCGACATCCTGCTGTGCCAGGGCGCTGGTGATATCGGCGGCCTCGCGCCAAAACTGTTGAATAGTCCGTTGTTTGCTGGCGCCGTTGCTGCGCCAAGTGTGGGGAAGTTGAAATGACTGCTGCTTACGCCAACCTCGTCTCCACCCTCGCGCCGAAAGACTTCGGCCGCGTCGCCGTGCTGTTCGGCGGCAAGAGTGCCGAGCGTGAGGTTTCCTTGAAGTCGGGTAACGCGGTTCTCGACGCGCTGCAAAGCGCCGGTGTGGACGCGTTCGGTCTCGACGTGGGCGATGACCTTCTGCAGCGTCTGTTGAACGAAAAGATCGACCGCGCCTTCATCATTCTCCACGGTCGTGGCGGTGAAGACGGCAGCATGCAGGGCCTGCTCGAATGCCTGGGCATTCCGTACACCGGCAGCGGCATTCTTGCCTCGGCGCTGGCGATGGACAAGCTGCGGACCAAACAGGTCTGGCACAGCTTGGGCATCCCGACGCCACGTCACGCGGTATTGAGCAACGAGGCCGATTGTATTTCGGCGGCCACGGAACTGGGCTTCCCTTTGATCGTCAAACCGGCCCATGAAGGTTCAAGTATCGGGATGGCCAAAGTGACTTCCGCGTCTGAATTGATCGACGCCTGGAAAGCGGCCAGTACCTACGATTCGCAAGTGTTGGTCGAGCAATGGATTCAAGGTCCGGAGTTCACCATCGCTACCCTGCGTGACCAGGTGTTGCCACCGATTGCCCTGGGCACGACGCACAGCTTCTACGACTACGACGCCAAGTACGTGGCTTCCGATACCCAGTACCGGATTCCGTGTGGCCTGGACAGCGACAAAGAAAAGGAACTCATGGACCTGACGGCGAAAGCCTGTGAGGCGCTGGGTATCGCCGGTTGGGGCAGGGCAGACGTGATGCAGGACGCCGACGGGCAGTTCTGGTTCCTGGAAGTCAACACCGCACCGGGCATGACCGATCACAGTCTGGTGCCGATGGCGGCCCGTGCCGCCGGCCTGGATTTCCAGCAACTGGTTCTGGCGATTCTGGCCGCCAGCATTGCCGGCAACAACGAGCCGCGAGGTTAAGACCATGCAAGGCGCTCAGCTAAGACATCAGCCACCCCCAGCACCCGGCCGCAAGCCGGTGCCTCGGGGAGCCAGCCGAATGGTGGCCAAAGAGCCGATGTCTGTGCGCCTGCCGAAAGCCAATTTTGGTTTTCTGAAAAGCCTGTTCTGGCCAGTGCTGTTGGTGGCGCTGGGCTTTGGTACTTATGTAGGCGCGCAGCGTTTGCTGCCATACGCCGACCGCCCGATCACCAAGATCAACGTGCAGGGCGATTTGAGTTACATCAGCCAGCAAGCGGTGCAGCAGCGGATCGCCCCGTACGTGGCGTCGAGCTTCTTCACCATCGACCTGGCGAGCATGCGCACCGAGCTGGAACAGATGCCATGGATTGCCCATGCCGAAGTGCGCAGGGTGTGGCCGGATCAAGTGGTGATCCGCCTGGAAGAACAACTGCCAGTGGCCCGTTGGGGCGACGAATCGCTGTTGAACAACCAGGGCCAGGCGTTCACCCCGCGCGAGCTGGCGAACTACGAACACTTGCCACAGCTGTTCGGCCCACAGCGGGCTCAGCAGCAAGTGATGCAGCAATACCAGGTGCTGAGCCAGATGCTCAGGCCGTTGGGCTTCTCGATTGCACGCCTGGAGTTGCGTGAACGAGGCAGCTGGTTCCTGACCACCGGCGCAGGCAGTGCGGGCCCGGGGATCGAGCTGCTGCTGGGTCGCGGCAACCTGGTGGAAAAGATGCGCCGTTTCATTGCCATCTACGACAAGACGCTTAAAGAACAGATTACGAACATTGCGCGCATCGATCTGCGCTACGCCAACGGCCTCGCTGTTGGCTGGCGGGAACCTGTAGCGCCCACGACAGCCCAACCCGCTGTCGCGAAGAATTAAGAAGAGGCAGGACCCATGGCAAACGTGCAAAGCGGCAAAATGATCGTCGGTCTCGATATCGGCACCTCCAAAGTGGTGGCGCTGGTAGGCGAGGTGTCGGACGACGGCACGCTGGAAATCGTCGGGATCGGTACGCATCCGTCCCGTGGCCTGAAGAAAGGCGTGGTGGTGAACATCGAGTCCACTGTGCAGTCGATCCAGCGCGCGATCGAAGAAGCACAGCTGATGGCCGGTTGCCGGATCCACTCGGCGTTCGTTGGTGTGGCGGGCAATCACATCCGCAGCCTGAACTCCCACGGCATCGTGGCGATTCGTGATCGCGAAGTCAGTATGGCCGACCTTGAGCGCGTGCTTGATGCCGCCCAGGCTGTGGCGATCCCGGCTGACCAGCGCGTGCTGCACACCCTGCCGCAGGATTACGTGATCGATAACCAGGAAGGCGTTCGTGAGCCGCTGGGCATGTCCGGCGTACGCCTGGAAGCCAAGGTCCATGTGGTCACCTGCGCCGTCAACGCCGCACAGAATATTGAAAAATGCGTGCGCCGTTGCGGTCTGGAAATCGACGACATCATCCTCGAGCAGCTGGCTTCCGCGTACTCGGTGCTGACCGACGACGAGAAAGAGCTGGGCGTGTGCCTGGTTGATATCGGCGGCGGCACCACCGACATCGCGATCTTCACTGAAGGCGCGATTCGTCACACCGCGGTGATCCCGATTGCGGGCGATCAGGTGACCAACGACATCGCGATGGCGTTGCGCACGCCGACCCAGTACGCCGAAGAAATCAAGATTCGCTACGCCTGCGCCCTGGCCAAACTGGCCGGTGCCGGCGAAACCATCAAAGTCCCAAGCGTTGGCGATCGTCCACCGCGCGAGCTGTCCCGTCAGGCCCTGGCCGAAGTGGTCGAGCCTCGTTACGACGAACTGTTCACGCTGATCCAGGCCGAGCTGCGTCGCAGCGGCTACGAAGACCTGATCCCGGCCGGCATCGTGCTGACTGGCGGTACATCGAAGATGGAAGGCGCCACCGAACTGGCCGAGGAAATCTTCCACATGCCGGTCCGCCTGGGCGTGCCGCATGGCGTCAAGGGCCTGGACGACGTGGTCCGCAACCCGATTTATTCCACGGGAGTTGGCTTGTTGATGTACGGCCTGCAGAAGCAGTCCGACGGGGTTTCGTTCTCGGGCATCAGCAGTCGCGACAGCTACAGCAACGACGAACCGAAAGCCGCCTTGCTCGATCGCATCAAGAGCTGGGTACAAGGCAACTTCTAAAGATTTACCGCAGCACCGTTGTAGAAACAGGCAGTAGGCGAAAAACTAGAGAATCAAAGGAGAGGGAAAATGTTCGAACTCGTAGACAACATCCCCGCAAGCCCGGTTATTAAAGTTATCGGTGTTGGCGGAGGCGGCGGCAACGCCGTCAACCACATGGTCAAGAGCAACATTGAAGGCGTTGAATTCATCTGCGCCAACACTGATGCCCAGGCGCTGAAAAGCATTGGCGCGCGGACCATCCTGCAACTGGGCACCGGCGTGACCAAAGGTCTCGGCGCTGGCGCCAACCCTGAAGTAGGTCGTCAGGCCGCTCTCGAAGACCGTGAGCGCATTGCCGAAGTCCTGCAGGGCACCAATATGGTGTTCATCACCACCGGCATGGGCGGTGGCACCGGTACCGGTGCTGCGCCAATCATTGCTGAAGTGGCCAAGGAAATGGGGATCCTCACCGTTGCGGTGGTGACCCGTCCGTTCCCGTTCGAAGGCCGCAAGCGTATGCAGATCGCCGACGAAGGTATCCGTCTGCTGTCTGAAAGCGTCGACTCGTTGATCACCATTCCCAACGAGAAGCTGCTGACCATCCTCGGTAAGGACGCCAGCCTGCTGTCGGCTTTCGCCAAGGCTGACGATGTATTGGCCGGCGCCGTTCGCGGTATCTCCGACATCATCAAGCGTCCGGGCATGATCAACGTCGACTTTGCCGACGTGCGTACCGTGATGAGCGAAATGGGCATGGCGATGATGGGCACTGGCTGCGCCAGCGGTCCGAACCGTGCACGTGAGGCCACCGAAGCGGCCATTCGCAACCCGCTGCTGGAAGACGTGAACCTGCAAGGTGCACGCGGCATCCTGGTGAACATCACCGCCGGTCCTGACCTGTCTCTGGGTGAGTACTCCGACGTGGGTAGCATCATCGAAGCCTTCGCTTCCGAGCACGCAATGGTCAAGGTCGGTACCGTTATCGATCCGGACATGCGCGACGAACTGCACGTGACTGTGGTTGCCACCGGTCTGGGCGCGAAAATCGAGAAGCCTGTGAAGGTTATCGACAATACCGTCCACACCTCCATGGCCTCCCAGCCGCAGCAATCGGCACCTACTCGTCAGGAAGCGCCAGCGGTAAACTACCGTGACCTGGACCGTCCGACCGTCATGCGCAACCAGGCTCAGGCCGGTGCTGCGACTGCCGCGAAGATGAATCCGCAAGATGACCTGGACTACCTGGACATCCCGGCTTTCCTGCGTCGTCAGGCCGATTAATGGAATGTATCAGGGCTATGAAGGTGATTGGTGTTCAGCAAAGGTCTGGTCTGCTATCATCGCCAGCCTTTGTTGATACCAGTTCGCAATTTGCGCTGAAGCGGCCCAAGCCATGATTAAACAACGCACACTGAAAAATATTATCCGTGCCACAGGTGTAGGCCTGCATTCCGGGGAGAAGGTATACCTGACCCTCAAGCCTGCACCTATCGACACCGGCATTGTGTTTTGTCGTGCCGACCTCGACCCTGTGGTGCAAATTCCTGCCCGCGCGGAAAACGTTGGTGAAACCACGATGTCGACCACATTGGTCAGTGGTGACACCAAAGTGGATACGGTAGAGCACTTGCTCTCGGCCATGGCTGGCCTGGGCATCGATAACGCCTACGTCGAGCTCTCCGCGTCCGAAGTTCCAATCATGGATGGTAGCGCTGGACCTTTCGTATTCCTGATTCAATCGGCGGGCCTGGAAGAACAGGACGCTGCCAAGAAGTTCATCCGGATCCTGCGGGAAGTGACAGTGGAAGACGGCGACAAGCGCGCCACTTTCGTCCCTTTCGAAGGCTTCAAAGTGAGCTTCGAGATCGATTTCGATCACCCGGTTTTCCGTGACCGCACACAAAGTGCAAGCGTGGATTTTTCCAGCACTTCGTTCGTAAAAGAAGTCAGCCGCGCCCGTACCTTTGGTTTCATGAGTGATATCGAGTACCTGCGCAAGCACAACCTCGCACTCGGCGGCAGCGTTGAAAACGCTATTGTGGTCGACGCGGATGGTGTACTGAACGAAGACGGCCTTCGCTATGAAGACGAATTCGTGAAGCACAAGATCCTCGATGCAATTGGTGACCTCTACCTGCTGGGCAATAGCCTGATTGGTGAGTTCAAGGGCTTCAAGTCCGGACATGCATTGAACAACCAGCTGCTGCGCAAGTTGATTGAGCAGACAGATGCTTGGGAAGTCGTGACTTTCGAAGACGCCAGCACTGCACCGATCTCTTACATGCGCCCAGTTGCGGCCGTGTAAGCAAAAACCTCTCTAGTTTTTAAAGGCTGCCTTCGGGTGGCCTTTTTTTATGCACGAAGATCAAAAGATCGCAGCCTGCGGCAGCTCCTACAGGGGGAACGCATTTCAACTGTAGGAGCTGCCGCAGGCTGCGATCTTTTGATCTTCATGTCGTGGCGATCACCCGATTCCGCCCACTTTCCTTCGCCAGATACAGCGCCTTGTCTGCCGCAAACAGCAACTGCTCAAGGTTGGTATCACTGGTTGTGGTCCAGGTGCTGATACCGATACTGACAGTAATCGGCGATTCAACGCCTGCCAAAAACGGTAATTGCTCCACCGCAACGCGGATGTATTCGGCAATCTGCTGCGCACCCGCGCAGTCCGTTTCCGCCAGGATCACCGAAAACTCCTCACCCCCGTAACGGGCAACCAGATCCGCCGGTCGCCGCACGTTCTCGGAGATCACCTTGGCCAAGGCGCGCAACGCATCGTCGCCGGCCTGATGGCCATGCTGATCGTTAAAGGCCTTGAAATGGTCGGCATCGATCATTAGCAACGACAGTGGTTTGCCGGTACGTTGGGCGCGAAACCACTCATGGCGCAGGGTGTGGTCCAGCGTCCGGCGGTTGGCTACACCGGTCAAGGAATCGGTGGCCGCCAACTGCTCCAATTCCTGTTCGGCGTTGTGGCGTAGACGCAGTTCCCGACAGAGCAACCAGGTCAGCCATAGCAGACCAATGCACAACACGCCGGTGGCGCCGCTGATCACGATTGCCGTGCGCTCCCAGGTGGCGAACACGTCATTGCCGGACAGGGCGACAATCACCGTCAAGGGCAGGTTGCCGACCCTGGAAAAGGTGTACAGGCGTCGCCGATGGTCAATGCTCGAAACGCTGCTGAAGCTGCCATTGCCCTCACGCAAGACGCGCATGACATTGGGGCGGTTGGCGAAACTTTTACCGATTGAGTTGTTTTCCAGGAAGGGCTTTTGCGCGAGCAAAATACCGTCGTCATTGATGATGTTCAGCGTGCTGCCAGTGCCAATGTTCAGGCTGTTGAACAACTGGTCGAAGTAACTCAGGCGCATGGAGGCCACCGCCACCCCCAGAAATTCACCAGTGGGCGAGGAAATGCGCCGGCTGAAACTGATCCGCCATTCGTCGCTGTCTTCGCAGTCGCACTGGGGCTTGAACGGTCGGCTGATGAACATCCCTGTGTCGCGATTGACGACATGGGCGAGGAAGTAGTCTCGATCAGCGAAATTATCCGGTTTGGGTTCAATCGACGATGAGTCGGCCAGCACCTCGCCGTGCTTGCCCAGCAACAGGACGTCGCCCTTGAAGCGTGCCGTGGTGGAGCGATCGAACAGCACCAAATGGCGGATTTGCGGTGAAACCTGTTTCAGATCGTCTCGTTGCGCGGCAGCAATCAGGCCTTGCAGGGTCAAGTCGTAGAGTTCAACGGTGCGCAGGACGTCGGCGTCGATCAACTGCGCGATGGTGGTTGCGCTGCGTGTGGCTTCCTGTTCGGCGTTGGCGTGTTCGCGGATCAGTAGAAAGGCCACAATGCCGAGAATGGCGATGACAGTCAGCGAGCTGCCGAGGATCACCATGAGCTCAGGTCGCCCGGTTTTGCCTGAAACGTAAGAGGGCCGGCTTGCGGTCATGGGGCTGATGTCTTCTTGAGGCTCGGAGGGGGCCTTTTGCTGATTGAAGCTTAGAGGACATTGAACGGGGCGTCGACGATCGGCTGCATAACGAAAAAAAGCCGCTGATAGCAGCGGCTTTGAAGACAACGGTACAAGGGGAAGAGCCCCTGAACCGTGTCGAGGGAAATGGAGTACGGGCAAAGATAAAGATCTTGGCCTTTTGGAAACAGAGCCGATTCAAGAAAGGACTGTTGCGGGAACGGCAAAGATCGCAGCCTGCGGCAGCTCCTACAATTGGAATGCATTCCAATTGTAGGAGCTGCCGCAGGCTGCGATCTTTTGACTTTTAAGACCCGTCAGACGGGGAGATGAATCCCGAACGTGTTCATCCCATGATCACTGCGCACAAACACATCCCCACCATGCATCAGCGCAATCGCCTTGACGATCGCCAACCCCAGGCCGTGGTTGTTGCCGCTGTTGCTGCGCGATGCATCAACCCGATAAAAACGTTCGAACAAGCGCGACAGATGTTCGCTGGCAATCGGCGAACCCGGGTTCGCGACACCAATGCTGACCTGATGCTCCTCAACCTCAATTCGTACCTGAATCACCTGCCCAGGCTCGGTGTGCTGCACCGCGTTGCTTAGCAGATTGATCAACGCCCGGCGCAGATGAGCAATTTCGATCCGCACTTGCGCATCACCGCTGACCTGCACATGAACCTGGGCGTCTTCAAGAATGAAATCCAGATACTCCAGCGTCGTTGCCACTTCATCCGCCAGCGAGGTGGACGTCAGTTTGGTGGCCTTGCTGCCCTGGTCGGCGCTGGCGAGGAACAGCATGTCGTTGATGATTGAACGCAGTCGCTCAAGCTCCTCAAGGTTCGATTGCAGTACTTCAAAATAATGTTCCGCCGAGCGCCCGCGAGTCAGCGCGACTTGGGTCTGGCCAATCAGATTGGTCAGCGGTGAACGCAGTTCGTGGGCGACGTCAGCGTTGAACGATTCAAGGCGCGAATAGGCCTGTTCGACCCGCTCCAGCGTGGAATTGAACGAGTTGACGAACTGATTGAGTTCCGGCGGCAGTGAAGACAATCGCAAGCGTCCGGAACGCAATGGAGGGGCCAGTCGCTGGGCTTCCTGGGACAGTTTGATCAGTGGCTTGAGGCCAATCCGCGCCACCCAATACCCCAGGGCCGAGGCCAGTAATACGCCGACGATCGCCAGGCTGATCAGGGCAATCAGCAAATGATGCTGGGTCTGGAAAAACGTCTCGGTGTCGATGCCGATCATGAAACGCAACGGTGGTCGCTGGTCCTTGGCCGGGAACTGGCTGACCAGCACCTTCAATGGATAAGGCTGATCCGGCAGCTTCAGGTCACGCATGCCCAGCGGTCCTTGCGCAAAGGTGCGAATCTGTGGCGTCAGGTTGCCGTACTCGTAGTTCGGATCGCCGCTGATGATCCAGAAACTGATGCGCCGGTCTTCCTCACTGAGCAAGTTGAGCTTGTTGTTGATCTTCACCCAATGCTCGGGCGTGCCAAAACGGCCGACGGTGGATTCGAGCACGCTGTAACGTGCATCCAGTTCAGCCTCGGGCAGCAAACCCAAGCCTTTATCCACCTGTTGATACAACGCCCAGCCGATCAACAGGAACACCAGCAGCGCCACCAGCGTGAACATGCCACTGAGGCGCAGGGCAATGGAATTACTGGACAACACGACTCTCCAGCACATAACCCATGCCACGAATCGTGTGCAGCAGTTTTTCGTCAAACGGCCCATCGAGCTTGGCGCGCAGGCGTTTGATCGCCACTTCGACGACGTTGGCGTCGCTGTCAAAATTGATGTCCCAGACCATTTCGGCGATGGCGGTTTTCGAGAGGATTTCACCTTGCCGACGCGCCAGCACACTTAGCAGTGAGAACTCCTTGGCGGTCAGGTCCAGGCGCGCACCGGCCCGGGTGGCTTTACGGCTGATCAAATCTATCCACAGGTCGGCGATGGTCACTTGCACCGGTTCGTGGCCGCCGCTGCGCCGGGTCAATGCTTGCAGGCGCGCCACCAGTTCGAGGAAGGAAAATGGCTTGCCGAGGTAATCGTCGGCGCCGTCGCGCAAGCCTTTGATGCGGTCCTCCACACGCTCGCGGGCGGTGAGCATGATCACCGGGGTTTGCTTGCGCGCACGTAAAGCGCGCAGTACGCCGAAGCCGTCGAGGCCCGGCAGCATGACGTCGAGGATGATCACCGCGTAGTCGCTTTCCAGTGCCAGGTGCAGGCCTTCAACGCCATCCCTGGCGAGGTCCACGGTGTAACCCTGTTCCGTCAGACCGCGGTGCAGATAATCCGCGGTTTTTTCCTCGTCTTCGATAATCAGAACGCGCATGACCCCGCCTCAGTCTATGGTCGTCAGCGCCGGCATCGGAGCTGGCGCTGGTGGGAGAGTGTGCCGATGGAAAAGCCGCTCAAGCCACAAGTATATGACCGGAGTGGTGAACAGCGTCAGCGCCTGGCTGACCAGCAAGCCACCGACGACCGCGATCCCCAAGGGTTGGCGCAGTTCGGCGCCAGTGCCATAGCCGAGCATCAGCGGCAAGGCGCCGAGCAGGGCGGCGAGGGTGGTCATGATGATCGGCCGGAACCGCGTGATACACGCCTGGAAAATGGCCTCTTCCGGCGACAAGCCGCCCTTGCGCTGCGCTTCAAGGGCGAAGTCGATCATCAGGATGCCGTTTTTCTTGACGATGCCGATCAGCAGCACCAAACCGATCAGCGCCATGATCGAGAAGTCCTGGCCACAGATCCACAGCATGATCACTGCCCCGAGCCCCGCCGACGGCAGGGTCGAGATGATGGTCAGCGGGTGGACGAAGCTCTCATAGAGCACGCCAAGAATGATGTACACCGCGACCAGCGCCGCCAGAATCAGCCACGGCTGGCTGGCCAGCGAACTCTGGAACGCCTGGGCCGCGCCCTGGAAGTTGCCGCTGATGGCGGCCGGCATGCCGATGTCCGTCTTGGCCTGGTTGAGCATGATCACCGCATCGCCCAGCGCGACGCCGGGCGCCAAATTGAATGACAGGTTGGCGGCCGGGAACATCCCGTCATGGGCGATGGACAGCGGGCCAATGGTCGGTGCGTCGAATCTGGCCAAGGCCGACAGCGGCACCATTTCACCGCTCAGGGGTGAGCGCAGGTAGAAATAGTTGAGACTTTCAGCCTTGCCGCGCTGCTTGGTATCGAGCTCGAGGATCACGTTGTACTGGTTGATCTGGGTCTGGAATTCATTGATTTGCCGCTGGCCAAACGCGTCGTACAGCGCTTCGTCGACATCACTGGCGGTCAGGCCGAAACGTGCGGCGGCGCTGCGGTCGATGCTGATGTGGGTGATGCTGCCGCCCAGTTGCAAGTCATTGGAAATGTCACGGAACGCCGGGTTGCTGCGCAGTTTTTCGGTCAGGCGTTGGGTCCAGGTGCTCAGGGTCGGGCCATCGTTGCTCTTAAGCACGTATTGGTATTGCGCGCGGCTCGGGCCGGAGCTGAGGTTGATGTCCTGGCCGGCGCGCAGGTAGAGCACGATGCCGGGGACTTTCATCAGTTGCGGGCGAATCCGGTCGATAAACTGGCTGGCCGAAACGTCACGGTCACCGCGCTTTTTCAAGGTGATCCAGAATCGGCCGTTGGCAATGGTCTGGTTGCTGCCCGAGACGCCGACCGAGTGGGAAAACGCCTGAACCGCTGGATCTGCGGCGACGATTTCAGCCATCGCCAGGTGTTTTTTCACCATGTCGCCGTAGGAAATATCGGCAGCCGCTTCGGTGGTGCCGAGGACGAAGCCGGTGTCTTGGATCGGGAAGAAGCCTTTCGGAATGAAGATGTAACCGACGATGGCCAAACCGAGTGACAGGCCGAACACGCCGATCATCAATTTCTGATGGGTGAGGGCGCGACGTAGAAGTTTTTCATAGCCTGCCAGCAAGCGTTCGCCGAACGTGGGTTTGCTGTGGGCGTGATGCACGGGCGCGCGCATGAACAACGCGGCGAGGGTCGGCGCCAACGTTAGCGACACCACCACCGAAATCATGATGGTCGAGGTGGCGGTCAGCGCGAATTCCTTGAACAGCCGCCCGACCACACCGCCCATGAACAGCAGCGGAATGAACGCCGCCACCAACGAGAAACTGATCGAAACCACGGTAAAACCGATCTCGCCGGCGCCTTTGATCGCCGCTTCGCGCATGCCGTCGCCGGCCTCCAGGTGGCGGTGAATGTTCTCCACCACCACAATCGCGTCGTCCACCACAAACCCGACGGCGACGACAATCGCCACCAGGGTCAGGTTGTTCAGGCTGAAGCCCATGATGTACATCAGGGCGAAACTGGCGGTCAGCGAAACGCCGAGCACAGCCGACACGATCATCGTCGCCGACCATTGGCGCAGGAACAGCGCCATCACCGCCACCACCAGCATGATCGCGATCAGCAGGGTGATTTCCACTTCATGCAGGGACGCGCGAATGGTTTGCGTGCGGTCGATCAGCACTTTGACTTGCACCGAGGCTGGCAGCATGGCTTCCAGTGCGGGCAGGGCCGCCTGAATGCGATCCACGGTCTCGACAATATTGGCCCCCGGTTGCCTGGAAATCACCAGGTTTACCCCCGGTTGATCGCCGGCCCAGGCCTGAACGTAGGCATCTTCCGAACCGTTGACGACGTTGGCCACATCCTTGAGATGAACCGGTGCGCCGTTCTTGTAGGAAACGATCAACTGACTGTATTCATCAGGGTGGAATAACTGATCGTTGGTGGACAGGGTCGAGATGCTCGATTCGCCGTACAGCGCACCTTTGGCCAGATTGAGGCTGGTCTGCTGGATCGCCAGGCGAATGTCCGCCAGCGTCAGGCCAATGGCCGCGAGTTTGTCGGCTGACACCTGAACGCGAATCGCCGGACGTTGCTGACCGGTGATGTTGATTTGGCCTACGCCGTCGATCTGGCTGATCTGACGCGACAGTAAGGTTTCCACCAGGTCACTGAGTTCGGTGCCGGGCATCTGGCTCGAGCTGACGCTGAGGATCAGCACCGGGCTGTCAGCCGGATTGACCTTCTTCCAGGTCGGCAGGGTCGGCATGTCCTTGGGCAGTTTGCCGGCGGCGGTGTTGATCGCGGCCTGAACTTCCTGGGCGGCGGTATCGATGCTTTTGTCGAGGGTGAATTGCAGTGTCAGGATGCTTGAGCCGAGGGCGCTGCTTGAGGTCATCTGGGTCATGCCGGGAATGGCACTGAATTGCACTTCAAGCGGCGTGGCCACCGATGACGCCATGGTGTCCGGGCTGGCACCGGGCAGTTGCGCGGCCACCTGAATGGTCGGGAACTCGGCTTCCGGCAGCGGCGCAATCGGCAGACGCGGGAAGGCGATGACGCCGAGCAGTACCAGGGCAAAGGTCAGCAGAATAGTGGCCACCGGGTGGTCGATGCACCAGGCGGAGACCGAGCCGTGGCCCTTCATTGTTTCATCTCCGACTGAACGACCTGCGGCGGATCACTCAGCACCTGGACGGTCGAGCCTGGTTTAAGCCGCGACTGGCCATCACTGACCAATGTGTCGCCGGCCTGCACGCCTTTGATGATGCTCAGGCCGCTGTCTTGATAGACCATTTGCACGGGGACGGTTTCGACCTTGTCGCCTTTGACGCGGTAGACAAAATGTTGATCGAGCCCGCGCTGTACGACGGTGGGCGGTACGACCAGCGCATCTTTATCCAGCGCTGTCTGAATCTTTACCGTCACCAGCAGCCCCGGCCAGAGTTTCTGTCCGGGATTGTTGAATTCAGCCTTGGCCCGGATGGTCCCGGTGTTGGCGTTGATCTGGTTGTCGATCAACGTCAGGTGGCCTTCACCCAGCAGGTTGCCGGTTTCACCGTCGGTGTCGGCTCCGATGTAGGCCTTGACCTGGGCGTGCTGTGGATCGCTGATCAGGCCCTGCAAAATCGGTAGCATTTGCTGTGGCAGGGAGAACTCGACGGCGATCGGGTCGATCTGGGTCACCGTGAACAGCCCTTGAGCGTCGGTCATGCGCAGAAAGTTACCTTCGTCCACCGTACGAATGCCGACGCGACCGGTGACCGGAGAGCGAATCTGTGTGTAGGAAAGCTGCACCTGAGCGGCGTCGATTGAGGCCTGATTGCCTTGGGCCGTGGCTTTGAGTTGGTTGACCAGGGCTTGTTGCTGGTCGTAGGTCTGCTTGGAAACGCCATCGTCGACGCTCAGCAGTTTGTAGCGCTGGAGATTGACCAGGGCCACTTGCAGTTGTGCCTGGCTTTCACCCAATTGGGCCCGGGTCTGGTCGAGGCTGGCGCGGATCGAACGGTCGTCGATGGTGGCCAACAAATCGCCTTTGTTCACCAGTTGGCCTTCTTTGACCAGGATTTTGGTCAGGATGCCGTCGATTTGCGGTCGGACCACGACGCTGTGCAGGGACAGCACTGAGCCGATGCCGGTGACGTAACGGGGAACATCTTTTTCGACAACGTTGACCACGCGCACGGGAATGGCGGTGGGGGTGGCGAGTTTTGTTGTGGCGGGTTTGGTGGCGTACCACAGACCCAGCGCTGCCAGAACGATCAGAAGGGCGGCGAGCAGGGCGGGGTTTTTCTGAATTCGCATGCGAGTGGGGCGCCGGGGCTGGGTGGTCGGGAGTTGGGGCAGGTTTATACCTTCCTTTATAAACCTGTTCGACGGTCAGGAAGGTGACTGCTAACTGACGGCGCTGTCAGTTTGGAAGCCTGATTATTCTGCGAAACATTTGCGTACACCACAGTCCCCCGCAGGACCTGGCTTGCTGGCGAGGGCGACTAAGCTGATGAAAGATCTTTTCCTATGGCCGGATACAGAGGGTGTGGTCCATGAACGATGCCGGAGTGCTCTTGAAATGAAGCGGAAAATCGTGGTTTCGAGTGTGCTGTTGTTCATACCTCTGGCCGTATCCGCTGCGCCGCAAACGGTGTCGGATAGCGTGCATTTCGTCGGGCAGATCGTCAATTCGGGATGTGCGGTGAGTCACGCGGGGCCGGCGCAGTTTGCCGAGTCGCAACGTATCCAGGTGGCATCCGGTTTGGATCTGGACGTGGATACCTATCGCAATGCCTGCGGTCACGGTCCGATACCCTTTTCGACGGCTTTCGAGTCGTTGAAGGCAGATGAGGCCCGTGTCGTTTCGACACCTGAAAAAGGTATCGTCACCATCACCTACTTGTAAGGCCGTGCTGCTGCCGCCATCGCGAGCAGGCTCGCTCCCACAGTAGGATCTGCGTCAAACACGAATCGGTGTGCTATGGAGATCAGAGGTGGGAGCGAGCCTGCTCGCGATGAGGCCATCAAAGACAACTCATCGCCTGGATCAGGCCGCCCGTAACGAAACAAACGCATTGCTCAGTGTGTCAGGTGGGAACCGGTTCCCGGCGGACTACCCGCATCCCGGCGCTTTCGTACAGCCGCTGCGCCCGAAGGTTATCCTCCAGCACCTTCAAATCCACAAAGCCTTCGTGGCGTTGCTGAAACACTTTGAAAGCATGCAGCAGCAACGCGCGTCCTAATCCCTGCCCCTGAGCCCGCGGATGCACCACCAGGTTTTTGATATAGGCGCTGGTCCAGCATTGGGCTACCCCGACGATGCCGTCGGCATCCACAGCAATGAAGCACAGGCCGGGATCATATTCAGGGTCAGTTTCAAAGCGCTGCTGCCAGACTTCCAGAGCCGGCACGCGACCTCCGCCTTCCTGATAGCCCAATAGCATAAGGTGATGAACGGCATCGGCAAGTTCGGGGCGATATTCAGTCAACTCAATACCGTTGGGCCACGTTATGACCGGCACAACCTCGGCAAGGTTGCGCCGCATCAGAAAGCAAAATTCCTCAGCCAACTCAATGACCTTGTTCGGCGACTGCCTTGGCCGCTTCGATCAGGCACTTGGTCAGTTCCGGGGAGGAGAACTTGGTCAGTACCCCGTTCGCGCCGGCAAGACGGGCCTTTTCGCTGTTCATCGCGCTGTCCAGCGAAGTGTGGAGCAACACATAGAGGTGCGCGAAGTCCGGGGTTTCACGCAGGGTGCGGGTGAAGGCGTAGCCGTCCATCTCGGACATTTCGATGTCCGACACGATCAGATTGATCTGCTGCGCCGTGCCTTGGAGGTCCAACAAGCAATCGATGGCTTCCTTGGCGCTGCGGGCAGTGTGGCATTGCAGCCCGAGGTTGCGCAGGGTGTGTACCGATTGTTGCAGCGCTGTCTGGCTGTCATCGACCACCAAAATCCGTGCGTGGCCCAGCACTTCGGCGTCTTCCATGCTGAGTTCGGTCGGGGCCATTTCGAGCTGTACCGGGGCGATGCCGTGGATCACTTTTTCGATGTCCAGCACTTGCACCAACGTGCCGTCGACGGACGTCACGCCGGTAATATACGAACGCACGCCGCCAGAGCCAAAGGGCGGCGGACGGATGTCGGTGGTCAGGCAATGGACGATCTTGCTCACCGCTTGAACGTGTAAGCCTTGTTTGGAGCGGCTGACGTCCGTGACGATCAGGCAGCCACCGTTCGGATCTTCCAGCGGTCGCTCGCCGATGGCACGGCTCAGGTCGATGACTGACAACGAGGCGCCGCGCAGGGTGGCGATGCCTTTGACGTGAGGGTGCGACTCGGGAAGCTTGGTCAGCGGCGGGCAGGGGATGATTTCACTGACTTTCAGCAGGTTGATCGCCATCAGCTTGCCGCTACGCAAGGTAAACAGCAGAAGCGAAAGTGAGTCTGCGCGGGCGTTGTTGGAAGACATAAAAACCTTCTATGGAAAAAGGTGGCGGGCGATCAGGGGACCGCCTACAGCTATCGATGCCGGGTTATCGACTTGTTGGGGGCATGCTTTAGGAATATTCCCCTGATGTCCATAGGATTGGAGCGTTCCTGTACACACCCAAACGCCCCGGCAGCCCGTGAAGAAACTAAAAAGCCCCGCCTCTTCAAAAGAGCGCGGGGCTTTTTATTATCTCGAGATTAGCAGGCGCTAACTTACTCTTCGCCCATCTGCGATTGCAGATAGTTCTCAAGACCGACTTTATCGATCAGGCCCAGTTGGGTTTCCAGCCAGTCGATGTGTTCTTCTTCGGACTCCAGGATATCTTCCAGCAGTTCGCGGCTGCCGAAGTCGCCCACTTTTTCGCAATGAACGATGGCTTTCTTGAGATCAGCGTGGCCGGTGCGCTCGATGCGCAGGTCGCATTCAAGCATTTCCTGAGTGTGTTCGCCGATCTGCAGCTTGCCCAGATCCTGGACATTCGGCAGGCCTTCAAGGAACAGGATGCGCTTGATCAGCCTGTCCGCGTGCTTCATCTCGTCGATGGATTCGTGGTACTCGTGTTTGCCCAGCTTGTTCAGGCCCCAATCTTCGTACATGCGCGCATGCAGGAAATATTGATTGATCGCGACCAGCTCATTGGCAAGGATCTTGTTGAGATGCTGGATGACTGTAACGTCGCCTTTCATGATGGGGTCCTGCCCTGTATTAACTGTCAATAAGGCAGAGTTTGGGCCGCGTAATTAGGGGTGTCAAACCTAAGTTATTGAAACTTAAATGAAAATTAATCGGAATAAGAGTGTTTATGTTCCGCGTCTAGCGCATAAGCAATTGATTTTCAGGCATAAAAAAACCGGACAGGCGTCCGGTTTTTTAAAATAGGGTATTTATGCGGCGGTAAATTCAACTGAAAAAGGTATCGCCGCCTGGGCGGATTGCAACTTGGTCAGGGTCTCGCGGACCACTTCCTTGGCGAGGCAGGCACATTTGCCGCATTGACTCGCAACGCCGGTGGCCTGGCGGACTTCCTTATAGCTGCAGCAACCTTCATAGATTGCATCGCGGATTTGACCGTCGGTGACGCCAGTGCAGAGGCAAACATACATAAGTGAAAACCGTCGCTGGTTGTGACTCAATTGCGATGGATCTTAATGTTAACGAGAATGATTGTCAAAGTGGTTTCTAGGGCATACAGGCGTGTGACTGACGAACGGTTTGCTTCAGGTGATTCGCGTCGACATGTATCGGATGCTTTTTTGGACAGGTCAAACACGCAGTGTATGATGGCCGGTCTTTGCGAAACAGGTTCGTGTCACAGGGCTGTCGCCTGAGGGTGGCAGGCTGATCCGAGCCAGGTTCTTCACGTCTTTACACCAGGAGATATCCAATGAGCGTACTCGTAGGCAAACAAGCCCCAGACTTCACCGTCCCGGCCGTACTCGGCAATGGCCAGATCGTAGACAGCTACACCCTGTCCTCGGCCATCAAAGGCAAATACGGCCTGGTGTTCTTCTACCCACTGGACTTCACTTTCGTTTGCCCGTCCGAGCTGATCGCTCTGGACCACCGCATGGAAGACTTCAAGGCACGTAACGTTGAAGTGGTCGCGGTTTCGATCGACTCGCACTTCACCCACAACGCATGGCGCAACACCCCGGTGAACAATGGCGGCATCGGCCAGGTTCAATACACCATGGCTGCCGACATGAAGCACGAAATCGCCAAGGCCTACGACGTTGAGTCCGAAGGCGGCGTGGCATTCCGTGGCGCGTTCCTGATCGACGACAAAGGCGTTGTCCGTTCGCAGATCATCAACGACCTGCCACTGGGCCGTAACATGGAAGAGCTGATCCGTCTGGTCGACGCTCTGCAATTCCACGAAGAGCACGGCGAAGTTTGCCCGGCCAACTGGAAAAAAGGCGACAAAGGCATGACCGCTTCGACCGAAGGCGTCGCGGCTTACCTGACCGAGAACGCTGCTTCGCTGTAAGGCACGTTTGACGCATAAAAAAACCGGCCGTTGAGGCCGGTTTTTTTATGGGCGGAAACTGCAATCCCTGTAGGAGCGAGCTTGCTCGCGATGGACTCAAGAGCGCCGCGTTTAGCCAGTAAACATGCGTTATCGTTAACGACCATCGCGAGCAAGCTCGCTCCTACACACACATCAGTCGTTGAAGTCTTCCCAGCCGCCCATTTGTTTCCAGCGATTGACGATGCCGCAGAACAATTCAGCCGTCTTCTCTGTGTCGTAGCGAGCCGAGTGAGCCTCGCGACCGTCGAAGTCGATATCGGCTGCCTGGCAGGCCTTGGCCAGTACGGTTTGACCGTAAGCCAGGCCCGCCAACGTCGCGGTATCGAAGCTGGAGAATGGATGAAACGGGTTGCGTTTCATGTCCAGGCGCGCGACGGCGGCGTTGAGAAAACCCAGATCGAAGCTGCTGTTGTGCCCGACCAGAATCGCCCGTTTGCAGCCGTTCGATTTCAACGCCTTGCGAATGCCACGGAAAATATCGGTCAGTGCGGCTTCTTCGCTCACCGCCATACGCAGCGGGTGATCAAGTTTGATACCGGTGAATTCCAGCGCGGCCGCTTCGATGTTCGCGCCTTCAAAGGGTTCTACACGGAAGAAGTAGGTGTGATCGGGATACACAAACCCTTTTTCGTCCATGGCGATGGTGGTCGCAGCGATTTCCAGCAAGGCGTCAGTGGCAGAGTTGAAACCGCCGGTTTCAACGTCGACAACAACGGGCAGGTATCCACGGAAGCGAGCTGCCATCGGGTGACGCGAGCCACCTCCGCCGCCTTGACCGTCCTGTTCGTCGTCGAAATGGTCTTCACTCACGCGTGTTCCTCCAGCAGGCGCCAGCGCAGTTTTTCACCGGCGCGCAGCGGGATTACGGTCAACTCGCCAAATGGCAGGCTGGTGGGGGCGGTCCACTCTTCGCGGACCAGGGTAATTCGATCAGTGTTCACCGGCAGACCATAGAAACGCGGGCCGTTGAGGCTGGCGAAGGATTCGAGCTTGTCCAGCGCGTTGCGCTGTTCGAAGGCCTCGGCATACATCTCGATCGCCGCGTAAGCGGTGTAGCAACCGGCGCAACCGCAAGCCGCTTCTTTAGCGTGCTGGGCATGGGGGGCCGAGTCGGTGCCCAGGAAGAACTTCTCGCTGCCGCTGGTGGCGGCGTCGAGCAGGGCTTCCTGATGCGTATTGCGCTTGAGAATCGGCAGGCAATAGAAGTGCGGCCGGATCCCGCCCACCAGCATGTGGTTGCGGTTATAGAGCAGGTGATGCGCGGTGATGGTTGCGCCGACATTGGCCGAAGCCTCGTTGACGAACTGCACGGCATCAGCGGTGGTGATGTGTTCGAACACCACTTTGAGGGTCGGGAAACGCTCGACCACACGACGCATGTGCTCATCGATGAAGAGTTTTTCGCGATCGAACACGTCGACATCGCCACGGGTGACTTCACCGTGAACCAACAAGGGCATCCCGACTTCAGCCATGGCCTCAAGTGCAGGGAAAATCTTGTCGATGCTGGTGACACCGGAGTCCGAGTTGGTGGTCGCGCCGGCCGGGTACAGCTTGGCGGCGTGAATGAAACCGCTGGCCTTGGCCTCGCGAATTTCTTCGGGCTGTGTGCGGTCGGTCAGGTAGAGAACCATCAGCGGTTCGAAACGGCTACCGGCCGGCCGTGCAGCGAGAATCCGCTGGCGATAGCCGTCGGCTTCAGCCGTATTGCGCACCGGTGGTACGAGGTTGGGCATGATGATCGCGCGACCAAAGGTGCGCGCGACATCCGCGACGGTATTGGGCAACACGGCACCATCGCGAAGATGAATATGCCAGTCGTCGGGACGCAGCAGGGTCAGGCGGTCGGACATGAGGGGATTCCAGGCGGGTCAAACTCAGGGGAATGCTACCGGAAAAGACTCTTGCAGGCACTCGCTATCAAGTTTTGCAGGAAGCTTCCGATATCCAACAGGTACGCCGTAAACAAGTCTGTGTCGGTCTTTTTGTTGTAGAAGCCAGTGGAGCCTCCCGTGCGCCAGCGTTATTTAGCCTTGCTCAGTGTGTTTGCCAGCCTTCCTGCGATGGCGCTCACTTTCCAGACCCGTCTGGAGAGCATCGAGTGGACGGTCGAAGGTGACAAGTTCGAGTGCCGCTTGACTCAGCCAATCACCGATTTCGGTTCGGGAGAGTTCGTGCGCCGTGCGGGCGAGCAGGCGACTTTTCGTCTGAAGGCCTACAACGCGATGATGGGCGGTGGTTCGGCGACCTTGCTGGCGGCCGCCGCTCCCTGGCAGCCAGGGCGTGGCGATATCAACTTGGGGGCCGTGCAAATCGGCAGCGGGAATGTACTGTTCAACAGTTCGCAAGTTCAGGCCGGACGCTTGATCAGTGGCCTGATGGACGGTCGCAGTCCACTTATTCGGCACTCCTCTGGCGACGGGCGTGTGTCTGAAGTACGCCTGTTGCCCGTCAAGTTCAGCAAGGCCTTCAATGATTACCAAAGTTGTGTGGCGAAACTGCTGCCGAAGAATTTCGAACAGGTTAAACAGTCCGAGATAGGTTTTCCGGGTGAAGGGATAGAGTTGAACCCGCAAGCCAAGGCGCAGCTGCAGGTCATGCTGGAGTTCATGAAGGCTGATCCAACGGTCAACCATATCGAACTCGATGGCCACTCCGACAACAGCGGCAATCGCCTGACCAACCGCGAGTTGTCACGCCGCCGGGCATTAGCGGTGATGGACTTTTTCAAGGCCAATGGCATTCAGGAGTCGCAGATCACTATGCGTTTCCACGGTGAGCGATACCCGGTGGCGCCGAACACCAATGCGACCAACCGGGCGAAAAATCGCCGGGTCGCTGTGCGCCTGGAGCGGGTGGCGCCGACCGAGAAAGTCGCGCCTCAAACCACGACACCGGGCAGCACCCCGGCGACCTCCTGAACCCGCTGTAATCGTCGCTCACTCGACATAATCTGTCGCTTCGTCGTCATAAGCTGTCGCGCCTCTGTAAATTATTCTGCATGCCCGGTAGACTCAACGGCTTTCCGTAGAACCCCGTGGAGTGATGGCATGGCGGACGTAAACAAGGTCGTTCTGGCGTATTCCGGCGGCCTGGACACTTCGGTGATCCTCAAGTGGCTGCAGGATACTTATAACTGTGAAGTCGTGACCTTCACCGCTGACCTGGGTCAGGGCGAAGAGGTCGAACCTGCACGCGCCAAGGCTCAGGCCATGGGCGTCAAAGAGATCTACATCGACGACTTGCGCGAAGAATTCGTACGCGATTTCGTTTTCCCGATGTTCCGCGCCAACACCGTTTACGAAGGCGAGTACCTGCTGGGTACTTCCATCGCTCGTCCGTTGATCGCCAAACGCCTGATCGAAATTGCCAACGAAACCGGCGCTGACGCCATTTCCCACGGCGCCACCGGCAAAGGCAACGACCAGGTTCGTTTCGAACTGGGCGCCTACGCGTTGAAGCCAGGTGTGAAAGTGATCGCTCCGTGGCGCGAATGGGACTTGCTCTCCCGTGAAAAGCTGATGGATTACGCTGAAAAGCACAACATCCCGATCGAGCGTCACGGCAAGAAAAAATCCCCGTACTCGATGGATGCCAACCTGCTGCACATCTCCTATGAAGGCGGCGTGCTGGAAGACACCTGGACCGAGCACGAAGAAGACATGTGGAAATGGACCGTCTCCCCGGAGAAGGCTCCTGACAAAGCGCAGTACCTGGAACTGACCTACCGCAACGGCGACATCGTCGCACTGGACGGCGTCGAAATGTCCCCGGCCACCGTGCTGGCGACCCTGAACCGTATCGGCGGTGAACACGGTATCGGCCGTCTCGACATCGTCGAGAACCGTTACGTGGGCATGAAGTCCCGTGGCTGCTACGAAACCCCAGGCGGCACCATCATGTTGCGCGCTCACCGTGCGATCGAATCGATCACGCTGGACCGCGAAGTCGCTCACCTCAAAGATGAGCTGATGCCGAAATACGCCAGCCTGATCTACACCGGTTACTGGTGGAGCCCTGAGCGTCTGATGCTGCAACAGATGATCGATGCGTCCCAGGCACACGTGAACGGCGTTGTGCGCCTGAAGCTGTACAAGGGCAACGTGATCGTCACGGGTCGCAAGTCCGACGAGTCGTTGTTCGACGCCAACATCGCAACCTTCGAAGAAGACGGCGGCGCCTACAACCAGGCCGACGCGGCGGGTTTCATCAAGCTCAATGCCTTGCGCATGCGTATCGCGGCGAACAAAGGCCGGAAGCTGTTCTGAGACCTTTGAGGCCGTAGAACGAATAGAATGTGTGGCCCGTCGTCGACGTGGCCACACATTTGAAAAGGGTGATTTTCTACCTGTCTTGCGATTTAGCGTTTTTCCGGTTTCTTTCAAGCCCTCCTGACAATCCCTCAAACGCTACTGATGACTGCGTTTCTTAGGGGATTTTGAATTTTTCAATGTGCTTTCCTTCAGTTTTTCCTCCGGCATGGCTTCATTGTCCGGACGCTCAGCCCTGTCCATGACTTTTATGAAATGCTTTCCCTTTTCAAAGTCAGAGGGGGCGTAAAGCGATCGATAGTTGAAGTTGAGTGTGGCGAAGAAAAGTAAAATCAAATAATAAGGGAAACTGATCAGGAACCAGATGTAGATCTCTCTTTCATTATTGTCGAGGAAAGGCAGCGAGAGGGCCGCCGATGTTTCAGACAGTGTTGCAAATATC
>NZ_JAEKFH010000009.1 GCF_016650695.1 Pseudomonas sp. TH41
GTGATTCAAAACCATGACTTTTCGTAAACCATAGAGCAGGTGGCAAGTTAGATGAACAAAAATAATAAGATCTGCCATGCAAACCTCCGCAAGGGGTTGCTGACTTCAGCCATCCTGGCGGGTCTGGGCATAACACCGGCACACGCACTGGAAATCAACACAGGGAACGAAGACCTGGCGGTTCGCTTCGACAACACGGTGAAGCTCAACTATGCCCAGCGGGTGGAATCAGCCAATAGCAAATTGGCCAATTCCTGGAACAACAATGACGGGGATCGCAACTTTTCCTCCGGCAGTGCGGTTTCCCAACGCATGGATGTGCTTTCTGAACTGGACGTCGTTTACAAACAGAAGGCCGGCTTTCGCGTCAGCGCCAACACTTGGTACGACCATGCTTATGACGATGTCGGCAGCAACAATGCGTCGACCAACCAGCTCAACAGTGGCCGGCCGGATTCCCATCACCAGAGTGGTTATGCCGATCGTTACTACAACGGCCCGTCTTCGGAAATTCTCGATGCCTTCGTGTTTGGCAGTACGGAGGTCGGCGATGAATCGCTGCTCAGCGGCAAGGCGGGCAAGCACACTGTTTACTGGGGCGAAAGCATCCTCGCGTTTGCCCATGGCAACAGTTACGGCCAGTCCGGCCTGGATCTTTCCAAGGCACTGGCAGTGCCGGGAACAGAAGCCAAAGAGCTGTTCATTCCGCGCAATCAGTTGTCGGCCAGCTTTACGGTTAACCCGGAGCTGACCCTCGGCGCGCAGTACTTCCTGGATTGGGATGCGGCGCGGTTGCCGGAATCGGGCACTTACCTCGGGTTTAACGACGGCATTCAGAGTGGCGGACATAACCTGTCGCTGGTCGCCGCACAGAACCCTCGTTTCGGCACGCCCGGTCCGTTGGGTGCCAATCAGTTTTTGCGGCTTAACAACGGCCACACCTACACCCCGGACAACCATGGTGACTTCGGCCTGATGGCCAAGTGGAGCCCGGAATGGCTGCAGGGCACGCTGGGTGTCTACTACCGCAAAACCTCCGACATCCTGCCCAATCTGGTCTTGCAACCAACGGCTGTCGGTCCTGCGCAGTTGATTTCGGGTAACGCCGGCAGCTACAACCAGTTCTATGTCGACGACATCGATGTCTACGGCCTCAGTCTGTCGAAAAGCATCGAAGGTGTCAGCGTCGGCGTCGACTTGAACTATCGCCACAACATGCCACTGGCCAGCGTGCCGGGAACCGTCAATCCGGCGGCAGGCGCTGCCGGTTTGCCGGGCTTCATCAGCAGTTTCGACGGCGACAACGGCGTGGCCCGAGGCAACACCGTGCATGCAGTCGTCAACGGCTTGACCACCTTCGGTGCGACCCCGGTGTGGGACAGCTCGACCTTGCTGGTTGAACTCGCCTACAGCCGCTGGCTGGACGTGACGGAAAACAAGCAGTTGTTCAAAGGCGAAGACTGGTATCACGGTGTCGACAAGGTATCCAAGGACAACTACGTCCTGGGCGTCAACTTCAACCCGACCTGGTATCAGGTGTTCCCCGGCATCGATATGTACTTGCCGGCCACTTACAACGTCGGACTCTCGGGTAACTCCGCTGTCCAGCTGGGGGGTAACAAGGACTCCGGCAGTTATTCGGTGGGTGTCGGCATGGACGTGCACAACCAGTATCGGTTCGACCTGAAATACGTGGATAACTTTGGTCCGTTCGACACCTGTGGCTCAGCCGGTGGTGCGAGCGCTCAAGGCCAAGGCGCTGCACCGGGTGCCAACGGCCAGTACAACTGCGTACCGGGGCAGACCACTGCCTTTGGCGGTACTCAGCCTCAGCTCAAGGATCGGGGCATGGTCACTTTGACGTTCAAAACGACCATTTGATCGAAGTCTTTGCTTGATAGCAGGAGTCACTCATGAAGTTCGTCAACACGCTTTTGTTCACTGCCTTGACCGTTGCCATCGCCGGCGCGGCACACGCAGCCGTCTCTCCGGGAGAAGCGGCAAAACTCGGCAGCAGCCTGACAGCCGTCGGCGCTGAAAAGGCCGGCAATGCCGACAACACCATTCCGGCCTATACCGGCGGCATCACCACGCCGCCAGCCAGTTACCAGTCGGGCAGCTCTTTTCGTCCAGACCCTTTCGAGGCCGACAAGCCGCGTGCGGTCATCGACGGCAAAAACGTCGGTCAATTCGCCGACAAACTGACCGCGAGCACGCAGGAATTGCTCAAGCGTTATCCGACGTTCCGGGTCGATGTGTTTCCGACCCATCGCAGCGTTGCGCTGCCTCAGCGCCTGCTGGATAACACCGCGAAAAACGCAGTCGGCACCAAAACCCTCGAGGGTGGTGTAGCGCTTGAAAACGCGTTGCCGGGCGTGCCGTTCCCGATCCCGAAAGATGGCTACGAGGCCATGTGGAACCACCTGCTGCGTTATCAGGGCTACGCCACCAATTTCAAATACGACTCCTGGAACGTCGACGGTGCCGGCACGGCGATTCTGGCCACCACCGGTAATGCGTATCTCGAATACCCGCTCTACGATCCCAAGCGTACAGAGCCGGCGAAAGAGAGCGATCTGTTCTTCAAGACCAAACTCTATTACCAGGCCCCGGCCCGCCGCGCAGGCGAAGCCATCCTGGTGCAGGATGCGGTCAACCCTCTGAAAATGGAGCGTCGTGGCTGGCAATACCTGCCAGGTCAGCGCCGGATCAAACTCGCGCCGGACATCGCTTACGACACGCCAAACCCCGGCTCGGCCGGTGCCTCGACCTATGACGATGCCTGGGTATTCAACGGCGCCATGGACCGTTACGACTTCAAACTCGTCGGCAAGAAGGAAATGATCATTCCTTACAACACCTACAAGCTGAACTATCACAAGGAAGCGGCGGACATCACCACGGCGCACCACGTCAATCCCGATTTGGTGCGTTGGGAGCTGCACCGCGTGTGGGTCGTCGAGGCCACGCTGAAACCGGGCAAACGCCACATCTACAGCAAGCGCACCTTCTACCTCGACGAAGACAGCTGGATCGCCCTGGCTTCGGATGAATATGACGCCAGCGGCAAGCTGTACCGCGGCTCCTTCGCACACCTCGCTTACAGCTATGACGTGCAGGCGCCGAACTCCGACAACCACATGATTTATGACTTTGTCTCCGGCAGCTACAACATCACCGGCATCTACGGCCCGTATGGCGGCATCAAGTACATCGATCCGCTTTCGAAAGCGCAGTGGGCACCTGAATCACTGGCCGGTACGGGTATTCGCTAAGCCATAAACGCGGGTATTTTTTTGTCGCCGGCAGTGTGTCCTCGCACTGTTTGGCGGCTTTTTTCCGAGTGAACCTCATGAATGCATTTAGATGGATAACGCTCACTGCGCTAGCCGTGGCATTGGCCGTGCCATTTACCAGAGCCGTGGTCGCCGCGGATTTTGTCGACCCGCTGTCGAGCCCGGCGATTCAGAGTGAAAAAGCCGTTAATGGAACGTTCACCGGGGTGGCCCGTGCGGGTAAGCGAGTGATTGCTGTGGGCCAGCGCGGCCACATTTTTTATTCCGATGATAACGGCGTTCATTGGCATCAGGCTGAAGTGCCGGTGAGCTCCGATCTGGTGGCCGTGCAGTTCCCGACGCCGACCCAGGGCTGGGCGGTCGGGCACGACGGCATTGTGTTGCACAGCGACAACAATGGCGAAACCTGGACGCGCCAGCTCGATGGCCGTCAGGTAGGGCAGATCATGCTCGAACACTATCAGCGGCAAGCGGCACAGGATGAGGCTCTACTGGCTGATGCTCAGAGAATGATCGATGAAGGGGCGGATAAACCCTTCCTGGACGTGTGGTTCGCCAATGAGAAAACCGGTTACATCGTCGGCGCTTTCAACCTCATTTTCCGCACCGACGATGGCGGCCAGACCTGGCTGCCGTTGATGGACCGCACAGACAATCCAGGAGCTTTAAACCTCTATGGAATGCGCGCCATCGGCGACGACCTGTTCATTGTCGGCGAACAAGGCCTGGTCTTGAAACTGGACCCTGCGAGCCAACGATTCGTTAACGTTCCGACGCCCTACAGCGGCAGTTACTTCGGTGTCACCGGCACGCCGGGAGCCGTACTGGTTTATGGCCTTCGCGGCAATGTTTACCGCAGCGTCGATCACGGTGCGAACTGGGAAAAAATCGAGCTGGGCCTGTCCTCGAGCATCACCGCGAGCACGGTCACGGCAGACGGTCGAATCATTCTGGTCAGCCAGGCCGGTCACGTACTGGTCAGCGCTGACGATGGCGCGCATTTCACGCAGCAGCCACAGACACGCCTGGGGCCAGCCGCTGCTGCGCAAGCCATCGGGTCAGGCTCCGTGGTGGTCGCGGGTGCTCAGGGCCTGCGTCAGATACCCTTCGAATGAGCCCACTTCACACAATAAAAAGAGACGAACCACGTCATGGGTAACTACAACCTCGATACGATGCCGGTGATCCGAGAGCTCAAGGGCTTCGATGCACGCTCCGGCAATTTCCTTGAACGCCTGATTTTCAATAACCGCCTGCTGGTGGTGCTGACCTGTCTGATCGTGACCGTGCTGCTGAGTTACTTCGCGGCCACTCGGCTGACGCTCAATGCCAGCTTCGAAAAGATGATTCCGCAGAGTCAGCCGTACATCAAAAACTACCTGGAAAATCGCCAGTCCTTGCGCGGTCTGGGCAACACGGTGCGGGTGGTGGTGGAAAACGCTGAAGGCGACATCTACGACCCGAAGTACCTGGACGTGCTCAAGCAGGTCAACGATGCCTTATTCCTGACCCCGGGCGTGGACCGGGCCTGGATGAAGTCATTGTGGACGCCCGCCGTGCGCTGGACGGAGGTCACGGAGGAGGGCTTTCGTGGTGGCCCGGTCATGCCGGACTCCTACGACGGCTCGGCCAGTGGCGTCGAGCAATTGCGCTTGAACATCGCGCGTTCCGGGATTATCGGCAGTCTGGTCGGCAACAACTTCAAGTCGAGCATGATCGTAGTGCCGTTGCTGGAGAAGGATCCCGTTACCGGCGCCGCCATCGACTATCACCAATTCTCGCGCATGCTTGAAGAACAACTACGCAACAAGTTCGAGTTCGCCGACAGCAACGCAACGCACAAGGCCGGTGAAGAGGGCAAAGGCCCGATCAAGATTCGTGTGATCGGTTTCGCCAAACTGGTGGGCGACCTGATCGATGGCCTGCTGCTGATCATGCTGTACTTCGGCGCCGCCGCGCTGATCGCCACTGCCATCATCTACTTGTTCACCCGCTGCGTGCGCAGTACCGCGTTGGTGATTCTGTGCTCGGTGGTGGCCGTGGTCTGGCAACTCGGGCTGATCACTTTGTTCGGTTACGCGCTCGACCCATTTTCGATTCTGGTGCCATTCCTGGTGTTCGCCATCGGCGTATCCCACGGCGCGCAGAAGATGAACGGGATCATGCAGGACGTCGGACGCGGCACCCATCAGCTGATCGCTGCGCGCTACACCTTTCGCCGTCTGTTCCTCGCCGGGCTCACCGCGCTGCTGGCCGATGCCGTGGGCTTCGCCGTGCTGATGCTGATCGATATTCCGGTGATTCAGGACCTGGCGGTCACCGCGAGTATCGGCGTGGCAGTGCTGATCTTCACCAACCTGGTGCTGTTGCCGGTGTTGTTGTCCTACTGCGGCGTCAGTCCGAAAGCGGCGGCGCGCAGTTTGCGTCAGGAAAGCCAGGAGCGAAAAGGCAAAGGATTGGGCAATGTCTGGAGCTTGCTGGACCGCTTTACCGAACGGCGCTGGGCGACGGTGGCGGTGGTGGTTGCCGGGCTGCTGGCGGTGGGTGGCTTCATGGTCAGCACGCATTTGAAGATCGGTGATCTCGACCCGGGGGCACCTGAGCTGCGTGCGGACTCGCGTTACAACCGCGACAACGCCTACATCACGGCGAACTACTCGCTGTCCAGCGACCAGTTTGCGGTCATGGTCAAAACGCCCAGCGAAGGCTGCCTGAAGTACGAAACCCTGGTGGAGGCAGACCGCCTGGGATGGTTGCTGCAACAGCAACCGGGGGTGCAGACCACCGTGTCGTTGGTCAATGCGGTGCGGCAGATAACGGCGGGTTCCTACGAGGGCAACCCGAAAATGCTGACCATCGCCCGCAACCAGAACGTGCTGAACTACGGCGCGCAACAGGCCTCGGTGAACAACCCGGAGCTGTTCGACAGCGACTGCTCGATGATGCCGGTGATCGCTTATCTCTCGGATCACAAGGCTGAGACGCTCGATCACGTGGTGAAGGTGGCGGATCAGTTCGCTCGCGAACACAGTAATGACGATCGTCAGTTCATGCTCGCGGCCGGCAGCGCCGGGATCGAAGCCGCGACCAACATCGTCGTACGCGAGGCCAACCGCACCATGCTCTTCTACGTGTACGGCGCAGTGATCGTGCTGTGTTTCATCACCTTCCGCAGTTGGCGGGCCGTGGTAGTGGCGGTGGTGCCATTGATGCTGACCTCGATTCTCTGCGAGGCGTTGATGGTCTGGCTGGGCATGGGCGTGAAGGTCGCGACCTTGCCGGTGATCGCCCTGGGTGTGGGCATCGGCGTCGACTACGCGCTGTACCTGCTCAGTGTGCAACTGGCTCAGCAACGTGCCGGTCTGTCGCTGACCGAAGCTTACAAAAACTCCGTTGCGTTTACCGGCAAGGTCGTGGCACTGGTGGGCATCACCCTGGCGGCAGGTGTGATCACCTGGGCCTGGTCGCCGATCAAGTTCCAGGCCGACATGGGCATCCTGCTCACGTTCATGTTCATCTGGAACATGATCGGCGCGTTGGTGTTGATCCCGGCGCTGTCGCATTTTCTGTTGAGGAAAATCCACTGATCCGAGCATGAAAAAGCCTCGCGACCGGATGCGGCGCGGGGCTTGCTCTGATGTCAGTCAGTTAAGGCATTTCAGGTTCAGCAATGTCCTGTGCAGCCGGACGCAGGCTTCACCAGCTGCTACAGCGGTACGATCAACGGGCCGTCAAAGGCTTGCATGATCAGCGCCGCCGGCTGGCCGTGGCTGACCAGCTGGGCCATGGCGTTCATGTAGGGCGTCAGATGGCGGAAATACTTCTTGTAGCTTGGACACAGGTAGTTCAGGCCAGGCTCGCCGTTGGGCGCAGACATGAAGCGGTTCTTCGGGCACTCGCCATGGCAGGCGAAGCGGTAGTCGCACTGCACGCATACGGCTGGCAGAGTCTCTTCTTTGGCCGCCCCAAATGCCTGCTGGGCGGGTGAGGCGAGTAGGGCTGCCGGATCGTCGGTCTGGATATTACCCAGGCGGTATTCCGGGTACATGAAGTGATCGCAGGAGTAAATGCTGCCGTCATGCTCGACGATCGCAGCCTTGCCACAGCGCGGACTGAACAGGCACACCGAAGGTGCCAGCTGGCACCAGGAAGCCAGCGCCCATTCGAAATTCATCACATGGATGGCGCCGACGTCCTGGCGCACCCATTCGTTGAAGATGGCGATTAAAAAGTCGCCATAACTTTCCGGCTCGACACTTTGCGCAGTCACTGCCGCAGGCTCGGACAGGCTGTGCAAGCGCAGTTCCGGCGGAGTGGCAAAGTGCAGGCCTTGCTCGACTTCCGCGGCACCGGGCTGGCATTCCACCACCGGGTTGAACTGAATGTGCCGAACCCCTTGGGCCTTGAGGAAACGATAGATTTCCAGCGGATAACGCGCAACCTCACGAGCCACGGTGACCAGCACATTGAACTCGACGCCGTGCTGCTTAAGCAGGCCGAGGCCGCGCATGACGTCGTCGAAACTGGAGCGCCCACGCTTGTCCGGCCGATAGAGGTCATGGACCTCGCGTGGACCGTCAAGGCTCAAGCCGACCATGAACTTTTCGCGAGCGAGGAAAGCGCACCAGTCGTCGTCGAGCAGGGTGCCATTGGTCTGCAGAGTATTGCGGATGACCTTGCCGCCGGCGAACTGACGCTGGTAGGCCAGCGCCCGCTGGAAAAACGACAGCCCCAGCAGGGTCGGTTCGCCGCCTTGCCAGGTGAACTCCACTTCGGGGCTGTTCTGCGCCGCGATATAACCCTGAACATACGCACTCAGCACCTCGTCGGGCATGCTGAAACGTTCGCGGGGCGGGAACAGCTGCTCTTTTTCCAAATAGAAGCAATAGCTGCAATCGAGGTTACAGATCGGCCCGATCGGCTTGGCCATCAGGTGCAGGCCCTGAGGTGGGGTTTGGGGGGGAAGCATGGCTGGGTTCCTGCGTGCTGTGCAGACCATTCCGCAGGACGCGGCGGTTTCAGTCTACAGGCTAGGGACTGGACGAGCCGCAGCCACCCCCCATGACCGGGGGGCAAAGCAGAGTATTACTGATGATCTGCTCAGCTGTGACCAGGCGAGCCACCAATCAGCCGGGAATCTGTCAACAAAGCCCGGCCAGGATCGGAACCGATGGTCTTACAGCAACTCCACCAAATCACCTACCGCGACATAGCTTGATTGTACGGCGCGGGCGTAAATACCGAGATTTTGCCCCGCATCACGCACGATGCTACACAGCACCGTCGGTCTTTTGGCAAGCCGACCTGCACATACCAGGCCTGCGAACCGACAGGGGCGAGCTCTTCAATGCTAAGTGCACGGCAGGGGATGATGTAGTGGTCTAATGAAACCGGACACCCATTTAGGCGAGAATGCTCGCCAGATCGAGGTGTCATATGACCAAACAACGCCGTTCCTTTTCTGCTGAATTCAAACGCGAGGCTGCCGACCTCGTGCTCAAGCAAAATTACAGCTACATCGAAGCCAGCCGTTCACTGGGTGTCGGTGAGTCGGCCCTGCGTCGTTGGGTTGATCAGGTTCAGCAGGAGCGCCAAGGCGTCACTCCGCAGAGCAAAGCCCTGACCCCGGAACAGCAGAAAATCCAGGAACTGGAAGCTCGTATCGCTCGGCTTGAGCGAGAGAAATCGATATTAAAAAATCTATGGTCACCCCCGTTTTTGCAATGCTGATTCGTGGGCGAAGTGCTTGGCTTGCTTAAATCTATCCGGCGTCTATTGGGTGAGTCACCCGCGCCATGATGAGAGTCGCGCCTGACGATCCTGAAAAGGCTAACGGCTTCTTGCAGAGCCGATTTTTAAAGCAGGTTCTTCGCCAGGCCGGTGGGCCGTTCACGTCATCCATTGTTCAGCTATCGCAAAACCTGAAAGTGGTTCGTGGCACTAGAACAACAGCTGAGTCAGATAGCCACGGCATCTGGCCCTGCATTAAATACTCCATGACCAGCTGAGATCGCCCAAGCGATCCGAGCCAGTTTGTTGGCCAAGGCACAGGCCACCACGTTCGAGTGCCGTCGTATCAGCAGCGAGCGAACCCAATCTGCCAACGCACCATGCTGGATCTTCAATTGCTGAAGATAAACTCGAGCACACTGAACCAATAATCGCCTGAGATTTTTGTCACCGCGCTTGCTGATTCCCAGCAAAGTGGCCTTGCCCCCGGTGCTGTATTGCCTTGGCACCAAGCCAATGGATGCAGCGAAGTCACGACTACATGCGTACTGCTTGCCATCGCCCATTTCCACAGCCAACAGGCTGGCGGTGATCGGGCCGACACATGGAATGCTCAGTAAACGACTGCCAAGATCATCGTCAGCCAGTTGGCGGGCCAGCTCCTTATCCAAATCCCTGATTTGGCCGTCTAGGTAGTTGAAGTGTTCGCGCAAACGATCCAAGAGTGTCATGAGACGAATGGGCAGCTCATGCTGAGTCAGGATGACCGGCAGGCGCTTCATGATGGCCAACCCTCTGGGTAGGCTGATCCCGAACTCCAACAGGAAACCATGCATCTGGTTGACGGTTTTGGTGCGGTCTCGCACCAGTGACTCTCGTAGACGATGCAAAACCGAAAGTGTCTGCTGGGCTTCGGTCTTAGGCGAAACGAAACGCATGGACGGGCGTGATGCCGCTTCGCAGATGGCTTCGGCATCGACAAAATCGTTTTTGTTACCCTTGACGTAAGGGCGAACGAACTGAGGGGAAATCAGCTTGGTTTCATGCCCCATGACCATCAGCTGGCGAGCAACGAAATGCGCTCCAGCACAGGCCTCCATCACCACGGTACATACCGGAAGGTTGCTGAAGAACTGCATCATCTGCTGACGTGAGAGTTTCTTACGAAACACCTCCCGGCCTGTCTTGTCCTGACCGTGCAGATGAAAGCTGTGTTTGCCGAGATCAATCCCGACCATTGCTAACTCGCTCATGATGATGGCCTCCGAAACGTAACCCCCTGGGAAAGCCTAGCTCTCTCAAGGTGTGGGGGTGACCATCTCATTAGGCTACCGCGCTCTTGATGTCGGAAGATCACGAGCGTTCGCGCTGATTGACCAACTGAGCGTCCACGAGCCGATTGATTGGCTGTGCAAGGTGTTTGAAGTCACTCGCTCGTGTTATTACGCCCAGCGTCTCAGGCGCCGGACTCCCGACGTTGAGCGGCTTCGGCTGCGCAGTCGGGTCAATGAACTGTTCACGCAAAGTCGCAGTGCTGCGGGCAGTCGCAGCATCTTGTCGATGCTGCGTGAAGACGGTGAGCAGCTCGGACGATTCAAAGTGCGCAGCCTGATGCGCGAGCTTGACCTCGTCAGTAAACAGCCCGGATCACATGCCTATAAACGAGCGACGGTTGAACGGTTGGATATCCCGAACATCTTGAATCGGGAGTTCGATGTTCCGGCACCCAACCAGATCTGGTGCGGCGACATCACCTACATCTGGGCCCAGGGGAAATGGCATTACCTGGCTGTCGTGCTGGATCTTTGTACGCGCCGGGTGGTGGGCTGGGCGCTGTCGGAAAAGCCGGACGCCGAGTTGGTTATCAAAGCGCTGGATATGGCCTACGAGCAACGTGGAAGGCCTCAAGGTCTGCTGTTTCACTCGGATCAAGGGTCGCAGTATGCAAGTCGTTTATTTCGCCAGCGGCTGTGGCGTTATCGAATGCGTCAGAGCATGAGTCGCCGGGGAAATTGCTGGGACAATGCGCCGATGGAGCGCGTGTTCCGCAGCTTGAAAACGGAATGGATACCGACCGTGGGCTACAGATTTGTTCAAGAAGCTCAGCGCGATATCAGCCATTTTTTGATGCATCGGTAAAACTGGATTCGACCCCATCAATTCAACGGTGGGCTGGCGCCAGCTCGGGCCGAAGAAAAACTTAACGTCGTGTCCGGGATTAGTTGACCACTACATGACAACACCGTACTGGAAGGGGCGGGTGTTGTACTCGGTTTTATCGCCCGCTATTTCTGTCGATTAACCTAATAGCTCTTTTATTTGTTGAGCCGCCTTGATACCCGAGCCTATCGCGCCATCAATATAGCCTCGGTTGCCTGCGCAGAAGTCAGCGCTAGCAAAGAAAACCCGACCTTCTGCGCCGTCCCGCAAACCTTTACCGTATTTCCTATACCAATCCGGACGCCATACACACCAGGTTCCTTGCGAGTAAGGGTCTGCAATCCAGTCATAACCATAGGAACCAGTTACTTCGATGCCGGGCAAAAATTGCTCTAATGCTTTCTGCATCTTGTCAGCGTCGTTAGTGTCAAAGTCTGCTCGATCATTTCCAAAGCACGCTATCAAAGAGCTTTCTTTGCCTATGTGATAGGTTAAAGCTTCGTCAAATCCTATGTCCTTGTTGCCATACAACAACACTTTTGGAGCCTCACCTTTTGTTTGCGCAAATACCTTGAAGCCTTTTCCAGGATGCCCCTCTTTGGAAGCTGCCAATTTGCCTGGATCTAACGATGGTGAAAACTCAACATCTTTCAGTACATTTAAGGGTATCGTACAGACCAACGTCGCCGCGGTAAGGATTTCACCTGCGCGAGTAGTGATAACGACGTGGTCTGATTTTTGTTCAATTCTTTTAACGGGTGTATTTAATCTTACTTCTGGCTTGCCATCTTCAATCATTTTATTGATCAACGAAATGGTGCCTTCTTTTAGCTGGTAACGCGCATTTGTATCATAGTATGAAGCGATGTTTTGTCCGCACAGAGCGAAAATTCGATAGGCTTCATTGGCCGATACATAGGTCGTTTTTGAGTTCACGCCGCCGCTTAATAGTCGTTGGAATATTTCAATTTGATCAGGTGTCAAGTCGGAACTATTTAGCAAGTCATGAATGCTGTCGCTATCTGCTTTCAGTATTTCCTCCATGCTAAAGTCGGCGTCAAATGGCCGCGGCCAAATGGCCATACCTTTATCGCTAATTTTTTACCGCCGGCATACAAGTCGGTAAAAAGTTTAACGATATCGGGCTCGATTCTTTTGCCATCCTTGATTTGAATAAGACGTTCCGCCGTTGCCCCCGGCGTTTCTTTAATCTCTAAACCGTAACGCATCGTTTCGGCCCACACAAAGGGCTGCATCCAGTGAATCCAAGTGCCACCCAACTCTACTTCTTGATCGCCAAAGGGCGCTTGATAAAAAGTACGGCCACCTAAACGATTACGCGCTTCCAAAATGACACAGCGATACCCATTTTCTTTTGCATCGCGAGCGGCGGTAACTCCAGCAAACCCACCACCTACAATCAGGACATCGTAATCGAATGGCGTTTTACCTCGAGGAGCATCAACGGCAGACGAGAGTGAAACATGACTCGACAATCCTGCCGCCAAAGCGCCGACAGTTACACCCTTGATAAAGTCACGCCGATTCGATTTTAAGTGGATGTCATCTTTACTCATCGTCTTTTCCTGTAGATCGTTATTTGACGGCTTTTAAAGGGCAGGAATTTTTGCGGGTGTGTTATTGAGCGGCGGTCGCGCGCAGCTCCTGCGGTCGTGTTGTCTAAATATCCGTAATCGCAGAGAGAAAGCTCTTGCGCGCCGTATCTGACTTCACATGCCAGACAACGGTTTCCCCTTTGGCAATAAACCAACTACGGCCATCACCACCCTTATAGGTAACGCTATTGCCTGACTCATCGGTAATCTCAAGCTCACCGTCGACTAACGTTGCCAGTTCGCTAAATGGATAAGTAAAGCTAAAGCGGCCTTTTGTTGTTTCAAACAATCCTGCAGTCAAGGGGAGGTTTCCACCGCCAAAGTCTGAGCGCGCATAAAGTTTGATTTCTGTTTCAGATAGCGTCTTTCCGCCTAAACTTTCAGGTGAGCCTATGTAAGTGAGTTCATCATTTTTGCATGAAGGTGAGTAGGTGATCATCAAAGTTCCTTTGTTCTATTTATTCGTCGGTTAATCAGATGGTCTTGCCACAATCTTTATGGGCAGGCGGTTAATTTCTGAGCTCGGATTCCCCGTCACGCGACTTGTGAGTATCAAAATTCGGGATCTTGCAAACCGTCTCGCCCAGATGAATTTCAAGGCTTGGGCAGGGGATAGCGCAACTCGCCTATCATCTCATCCAGGGACTCCTCAGATTTACCCTCGCTTTCCATTGCAAGCCATTTCAGGATTGCTGACTCGTGGCGAACCATTGATTCGGTAACGTCGCGATCTTCTTCGGGGCAAATGCGAGCGATCTCTTCAAAGCGGGACAGAAAACCCTGCACAGTAGGCTTGATGACGGCGGAAAACTCCAGGAGGTTATTTGTTGATTTATACGCGTTGACTATTGCCTCGACATCACCGAGATCTATGTTCTCGCTCAGGGACATACCGTATTTGACCAAGAACGGGCGCAAGCGCGCCTTTGTTTCGGTTTCAAGTTGAAGCAAGGTGCCGAAGTGGTACTCGTCGCGTTGATTTTTGGCCACGGCGATAAGCGCCAGCGCGAGCGCTTCACCGAAAATTTCGCTCTCATGTAGCTCTCGGATCCACGCAGGATAGGCCACGGAATTCATATTGTTTCTCCTTTCAGTTGTGCATCGGCGCATTGCCGCGTGTTGTCTCTCACGGCTGTAGCCGTTTGTTTGTTGGCCTTTGGACACGCCACGGCTTCTTCACGGACATCACCCACCAAATTTCGTCAGATTGACTGCTTTGGGATTTGGATATTGCTCAAGTGACTTCAGGTACTCGCCGATCAACTTCATATACGGCGCAATAACCCAGCCATTCACGGCGACGGTGTTGACCTCCTCACGCGGGTCTTGCTCGACATTGAAGATCGACGGATAACCATTCAGTTCGGCACGGTAGCCGGCGGCGCCGGCCATGGCCGGATTACCGGCGGAGCTGACGAACTGCTGCGGATAGATACGGAACTGTCGCCAACGCACCGCCACGATCTGGTCGCCGATGAAGGTGATCAGGCTTACGCGATTCGAGCTGGCCTGTTTGCCAGTGAAGAATTCGCTCTGGTCCACGCCGTCGATGGGCCGATCCTGGGGGATATCCGCGCCGATGATTTTTGCCAACGTCGGAAAGACGTCATGGATGGACACCATCGCGTTGCTCACGCGCGGCGCGATCTTGCCCGGCCACTTGATCATACCGGGCACACGCAACGAGCCTTCTAGCGCATCACCAACCTCGCCACGGAACGGGCCATTCGAGCCGCCGCGGAACTCGGCCGGCCCCGCCGTGGGCGAGGCCCCATTGTCAGATAGCCAGATCACGATGGTGTTGTCCTCGACGCCGGCAGTCTTGATCGCGTCCAGCACCTGGCCGGTGCGATGGTCGAGCTCCATGATCGCATCGCCATACGGACCGCTGCGCGACTTGCCGACAAACTCGGGGGCGACCAGCGAGGGGTAGTGCGTGTTGGTCCAGCCGACGAAGAGGAAGAAAGGCTCCTTCGCTTTGGCTTGGCGCCCGATGTACTCCACCGCCGCAGTGGCGATGTCACCCTCCACCTGACGTCGGTAGTCCACCGTGTAGGGTCGGACCTTCTTCAGAGTGCCGTTTACCTCCGATTCCCAGATGCCGGGCTCGGACGCAGCGATGACGCCTTCAGGCAGCCCGGTACGCTGCATGCTGTCGCGGTACAGGGTGCCGTCGGTCGTCTCGATGACGCCGACCCGGAATTGGTCAAAGCCCTGACGGGTCGGCCAACTTTGCTCGCTTGCCCCCAGATGCCACTTGCCAACGTAGCCCGTCGCGTAACCCTGGCTCTTGAACAACTCTCCCAGCGTCACTTCACTGGCCTGGAGCGTGTTCGGCGTGCCCCCGACAATGATGCTGCCAAGACCCGAACGGGGCGAATAACGCCCGGTTTGCAGCGCCGCGCGGGAGGGCGTGCAACCCGGCTCCACCAGGAACTGGGTAAAGCGCAGGCCTTCGCTGGCAAGCTGATCGATACTTGGGGTCGGCATACCGCGAACCTCACCCGCGCCATAGGCGCCGATGTCTCCATAGCCAACGTTATCGGCCAGCATGACGACGACGTTGGGTTTGTCTTGGGCATACACTGAGCCTGTGAGGGCGATCAGGAGTGCAGGTATCCAAAAGTTTTTCATATCGTCCTCGGTGAATTTCCTTGTACTCGTCAAACTAACTACTACGCGGCCTTTCGATGGCTCGGTACTGAATCGTTACCCCTGATCCAGAACTGAACCTTTCACATATCAGGTATGCACTGTGCTTCGAGGCCGTGCATGAGGAGTGCAACTTCTTTCAAGCCGCAGAGCGCTTGTGGGTGAGCCATGCACTCGCGATCTGATTCACGATGATTTGTTTGTGCGCTTCCCTCAGGGCTTGCAGGCACGCCTCTGGCAGATCTTTGCTTGCTTTATTGTTGGCCCGAATCAGCGCGTGAGCAGCTTTAGCAGTGCCGGATAGAAGTTTGGAAAGAGCCGCGCCATCCAGAATATGGTGGTCGATTTGTTGCCGGTGATGACGCGTTTTTTGCCTTTTCGGATGCCGTTGATGATGTCGGCCGAGCACACTTCCGGTGGGGTCAGCAACATCCTCTCGGCGTGGCTGCAAATTAACTCCTCCTGGGCACCTGCCTCCTTGACGCGGCGTCCGGCTTTTTCGAAATTAGTCTTGATGCCGCCGGGATGGACGCAAATGGCGCGCACACCGGTACCTTCCAGTTCCGACCACAGGCACTCGGTCAGGCCGCGCACGGCGAATTTCGACATGTTGTAAGCGCTCTGGGTGGGGAAGCCGATCAGACCGAAGATGCTGGAAATGTTGACGATGCAGCCTTCGCGCTGTTTCAGCATCATCGGCAAAAAGGCCTTGGTACCGTAAAGCACGCCCCACAGGTTGATACCCAGTTGCCACTCGTATTCTTCAATGGAGGTGTGCGCGACCGTGCCAAACAGCGCAGCACCGGCATTGTTCATAAGGTAGTGCACCGCGCCAAAGTCGCGGTTCACCTCGGCGGCATGGGCCTGGAAGGCCTCCCAGGAGGACACGTCGAGAATGTAGCCCTTGGCGCTACCCGTGCCGCACTTGGCTAAGAGCGCCAGTGTTTCGTTCAGACCGACCTGACTGATGTCGGACAGCGCGAGACGCGCGCCGGCCTCGGCAAACTGCAGGGCCAATGCTCGACCAATACCTGATCCTGCACCGGTGATAACGACTACTTTATCTTTGAACATTTTTTCACTTCAAATTAGGGTTTGATTGTTGATCCCCTGATGACGGCGGAATCGTCGTGGTTGGTCAGGCCAAAAAGCTGGTGATGCTCATCCGGGTTGCAAAACGCGGCAAAGTGAAATGCTCTAAGGGGCATCCTGAAGATGCGGGGGAACAATTACCCCCCCGGCGGCGAGGGGGCTGACTGAAATTCCATCAATGTCCGGGTTCATAAGGATCGGGCGTACCCGGACGGATCGGCGGCTCCTGATGTAAAGACTTCATGTGCTCCGCTATGACCTGAAAAGCCGGGAAGCGCACCCAGAGGTTTTGCATAAAGCGCGGATCTGTGGCGTGCTCCTCTTTCGGGTCAGTCAGCAGGTTGTAAAACAACGGCACACTGTAGCTGCGCACTGGATCGCCATAACCGGCTCCGACCTCCTTGCTCATGACTTTCCAGTTGCGCCACTTGACGCCATAGATGTCGTTACCGACATAGACCACCAAGCTCTCGCGCTTCGATTTATCGGTCTTGCCTAGCAAGAAATCACTTTGGTCCAGGCCGTCGATGATGCGGTCCTGCGGGACCTCGGCACCGGCCAGGCGCGCGAGGGTGGGGAAGATATCCATCTCATGGACGATCTCGTTACTGACTCCACCTGCCGGCACCTTGCCCGGCCAACGGGCAATAAAAGGTACGCGCAACGAGCCTTCCAGCCCGGTGAAGTAGGTGCCGCGCCACGGACCGCTGGAGCCGATGTAGGGCAAGGAAAATTCCGGACCGTTGTCTGAAGTAAAGATCACCAAGGTGTTGTCGCGCACACCAAGCTTGTCGAGAGCGTCGAGCAAGCGCCCCATATAGGCATCGGTCTGGGCCAGCACGTCGGCAAATTCGCCATTACCGGTTTTATCCTTGAATTCGGGGCTGGGGATAACCGGGTAGTGCACCATGGTCAGCGGAAGATAGAGGAAGAACGGCTTGCCGGCTTTGCTCTGGCGGCTGATAAAGTCGATGCCGCGTCTTGTCAGCTCTGCGTCGATCAGCGACCGTTGCTCAAGGTCATAACGCTTGACCTGCTTCGGCGCTTCCCCCTTTTTGCCTTCCATGATGTATTCGGGCCGGACGAAAGGATGAACCGATTTACCGTCGACCAGCGGGTTGTCGGCCCAGTAACTTTCATCAGACGAGTTTGGAATGCCGTACCACTCGTCAAAGCCCTGATCAGTAGGAAAGCGTCCTTCGGTATGGCCAAGGTGCCATTTGCCGTAAGCCGCCGTGGCATAACCTTTGGCGGACAGCGCTTCGGCGATGGTGATCTCCCACTGTGTGAGACCGTAAAGCGGCGTGTCGATCGGGACCGAGCCGTTCCCGGTGCGCACCGCATAGCGTCCCGTCATCAACGCCGCACGGCTGGGCGTGCATTGTGGTTCGACATTGAAGTTGGTGAAACGCACACCTTCTTGCGCCAGCGCATCGATCCGTGGCGTCGGCGCACCACGGACGATGCCGCCGCCATAAACGCCAAGCTCGCCATAACCAAGGTTGTCCATCAACACCAGAACGATATTGGGCTTGTCGCTGCTGACCCCTGCCGCCGATGCAGCCAGCGGCAGGGCAATGAGCCCGAGAAGGAGGGTGCCTACGAGCTTCATATTACTGCCTCTCAGCGATCACGTTGGCGCGACAGTGCGATGCCGGTCAGCAATGCCCACAGTGGCAACAGAATAAAGAAGACCGCCTGGATAATTCCCTCCATTTCTTCCAATCCCAGCACACCGGTGAAAAAGGCGCTGATATAGCAAGCGCCGACTACCATCAACAGGCGCCCATATGCCATGCCTGAGGCACGCATGGCCTTGCCGATGACCAGCCCCCAGAAGCCCATGACCGGACCCTCCATAATCCACAAGCCATGCTGTGCCGCATTTGCCACCGCCAACCAGGCTGCTTCACTGGCGGCCTTGTTCAACGCATCACCCGCCGTATGCAGGGCCGCGAGCGGCGACACTGTGGCGAATAGAATGGATGCGCCGGCAATGCCCATTGCCACGTAGGTGACGATGCACAGCGTGGCCATGTCGATGATTGCGCCGTGTTCGTTGCGCAGCAGCGACCAGAGATAGCCGCCAACTATCAGGAAGGGCAAATAAAACCCCAGGGTATCCACTACCATCGCCCAGTGGAGATAGGTGTGCGCCTGCGACGGTAGGGTCAGAAAGACTTCGGGTTTGAAGACCACCGAGAAGTCACCGCCAGTTGCGGCCCCATACAAACCGACGGTGGTCCAACCCAACAGTGCGCCAATGATGGCGACCCAGCCAACCAGGCGTCGGCCATTGGCCGCAAACAACGAGTGAGTCATACGAAGTTCCAGCGCGTGCATTTGTCTTTTCCTTGATCAGAAGTCAGGCGTTTTTGAACCAATCGAGCAACAGCGTGTTCACCTGTTGCGGACGATCAAGCATCATCCAGTGCGAGGCATCTTCGATGCGCTCGTAACGCCAGGGCGCAGACATGAATCTCGAACTCAGCTTCACCTGAGACTCCCACACATAGGCATCGCCGCTGCTCCACAGGCCCAGTGTGGGCACGCTGCATTTACGCGGGGCTGCGGCGCTATCAAGGGCAGCCAGATATGCCGTGGCCATGGGATTGCCTCTATCCCAATTCAAGTTGCCGAGCATCGCCTCTGGATTTTTCAGGCGCGACCAGACTTCGTCGATCTCAGGATGGGTGGGCATGATGAACTGCTTGAAAAAGGCGCCCTCATTGGCGGCATAAAGCGCCCCAGCCGCTGCCTGCGTCGGCAGGTACATGTACCAACTGTCTTTCACTTCGGCGATTGAGTTCATGTACATCATCTGGTCTGGATGCCCGATCGAGAGCGCCGCGTACCGGCGGAAGCGCTCGGGGAAATTCAGTACCAATTCCCAGCTGGTAGCGGCGCCCCAGTCATGGCCAATCAGGTCCACTTGCTTGAGGCCGAGAGCGTCCAGCAGAGCGATCATGTCGCCGACGATCATTGCCAGACCATAGCGCTGCGGGTCTTGTGGTTTGTCGGTTTCGCCATAACCGAGCATGTCCGGGACGATCACCCGGTAGCCGGCCTGCACCAGTGCGGGTATTTGATGGTCCCAGACGTTCGAGGTGTCGGGCATGCCGTGCAGCAACAGCACGACTTTGTCGCCGCTCCCCTGATCGGCGACGTGGTAGTGCACGCCGTTCAGCTCGATTTTTTTGCCAGGCACACTGCTGCGTATACCCAAAGGTGCAGCGGCTGGTTGGCTGACAGGAACATTCGCGGGTGCTGCTGCAACCTGGGTCGACAGGCTACCCAGCGTTGTCGATAGCGCCAGTACGCTGGCTGTTTTCAGAAACTCACGTCGATCATTGTGCATGTGTATCTCCTTGGTAAATGGCCAGGTAGTTGGCGATATTTTTGATGTCTTCGTCCGACAGCGTGGCGGTAAACGCCATTGCATCGCCGATAGACTTGCGGCTGCCGTGCTTGAAATCGGTCAGCTGTTTGACCAGGTAGTCATACCCTTGCCCGGCAAGACGTGGGAAAGCAGCCTGGCCAGTTAACTCAGCGCCGTGGCAGGCCGCGCAATTCCCCGACTTGACCAGTAGTTCACCCTTTTCCTGGCGTACCGGATCGGCTGCAAACGTTGAGTTGGAGGCGGCGGTCTGTGCGGCGAAATAGGCGGCCAGCGAGCCGATTTCAGCCTCCGAGAGGTTTATCGCCAGTGACGACATGGTGGGGTTGGCGCGCTGACCGTTGGCAAAGGCGGTCAGTTGCGCAGTCAAATAGGCCGTCGGCTGGCCGGCCAGGCGTGGGTAGGTTTGCGTCTGTGGGTTGCCATTGTTGCCATGGCAATTCATGCAGGTTTCGTTCAGTTGCGGCCAGGGGCCGTGGTTGGCGACACTTTCCCGGCTCGCCGTTTCTATGGCCTGGCTGAATCGATAGGCGTCCAGCACTTGTGGGCCATAGCTGTTGCCGACCATTGTCAGCACGGCCAACACCCCAAGCCCACTGATGATGAGCGCTCGCCGTGCTACACCGTGTTTTTTGCTCTGCTGCATAAGCTCCATTTCAGTCCCCCCTTAACCGACTTGCCGTAAGGTTTGCAGTGCCTGCAGCGCGGCGCGATGGCCCGAGCGCACGGCACCGTCCATATAGCCGGCCCAGATATCGGCGGTTTCGGTGCCTGACCAGATCAGATGGCCTACTGGCGGGTGCAAGGCCTCACCGTGCTCCGTCCAGAATCCAGGCGGGATGGCAGAGACACAGCTGATGGTCCAAGGCTCTTGACCCCAGTCGAGATCGTGAAACTCAAGCGGATTCAGGGCTTCTTTGCCTAGCGCTTGGGCGAATAACTCCGAAAGCATGATCTCTGCCTGCTTCGGATCGCTCGGTAGCCCGGACTGAGTGACAAAGGCATTGATCACACCGATGGAACCATCCGGTGGCGAATTGTCGTACGCCCAAAGCAACGGACCATTGGCCTGGATGATATGTCCGTTGTATCCCTGATCACGCCAGAAGGGTTTGGCATACACGTGGGCCGTCTTGCGCCCAGGCGAGTAGGCCGGCCAGCGGCGCTGCATTTCGCTACGCCGTTCAGGTAACGCCGGACTGAAATCTATTCGGTTACACAAGGCCGGCTGAATCGCCATGATCACCCGGCGGGCGCGCAACAGCCCCTGGTCGGTGTGCAGGCTGACCTCGGCCTGATCCCATCCACTGATACCGCGTACCGGTGTCGACAAGCGGACCTTATCGCCCAAGGCCTCAGCCATCTTTTGGCTCAAAATCTGTGAGCCTCCGACAAAGCGGGTTTCCTGAGCACTGCCCTTGATTGAGTCGAGCTGTTCGTAACGACTGTTAGCCGAATTGATCATCGACAGAAAATGCAGCAACCCCATTTTGGCCGGCGCCACTCCGCCTGAAAGCTGGGAGGCCATATCCCAGCCGACCCTGTCCTCCGGTTTGAGGTCCTGCGTGACCAGCCAGTCGCCTAGCGACATTTTGTCCAGTTCGGCCGCACGCGCCGCCTTCCACGGTGCCCCGCAAGGTACACCGCGCGCCAGCTCATCGAGCTTCGCGGCGATGTTTACGTCAGTGCCGAAGCTACCGTGCAGATCCATCGCCACCCGCCCGTCACCCGCGAGGAATACCGTTTCACCCTGGTAGTAAGTCGTGAAGGTGGCGATATCCAGCTCCCGGGCCAAATCTGCCACCGCCGTCTGCCCCGGGCCTATCCATTGCCCGCCCGCTTCAGAGATATAACCGCCACTCAGCTGATGATTAAAGGTCCGGCCACCGACCCGATCACGGGCCTCCAGTACGACAAAAGACTCGCAGCCGGCCAGGCGCAAGTCGCGCGCGGCGGTAAGCCCGGCCAGACCGGCGCCGATGATGACGACATCAAGCACATCGTTGCTGTTTGCCGTTAGCGCAGCAGCCTCGCCCGGCATTGCAGCCACCGCCATGGCTCCGGCCGCCACGCCGAGAAAGCCACGCCGACTCAATTTTCCGCCACTCGGTGGGGGCACGGTTGCCACGTGTTCTTGTTTTTCATCCATTGCTTGATCCGCCCTCTGCCAACTTGATTTCTGTGTTGCCGGGCCAGTGAGTGCGCTGAAAAATGATTCACGCGATCCCCGGCCAGATTTAAAGTGCGCCTTCTTACTCCGCGCCTATCCACTTAATGAGGTCCGTTCAGGTCCTGCTTCAGCACGCCTTGAGAGGTGAACAGCATTAACTGGTCATTGCCTGGCGATACCGCGGCGGCAAGGTTCAGACGGTCCGGGCGCACAGTGGCGTGAAAACGCTGCAAGCCCGCATCGGCGACACTCACCAGCCCTGCGTTGCCAGCCACTGCCACGCGCCCATCGCGCAGTTGCGTTATGGCGGTGATGGCTTCATGGCTGCCGCTTTCCAGGTCATGCCAGGTATCACCGCGATCGTCGCTGAGCAGCACGCGTCCGCTCATGCCGACCAGCAGCACGCGCCCGTTTTCAAGCGTCATGCCGCTCCAGAGTGAACCGCTGGTGCCGGTGTCGAGCGTTTCCCAAGTACTGCCGTTATTGCGCGAGCGGTAGGCGATACCGCCTTCTGCTGCGATGAAAAGGCTGCCATCGGGCCCTGGGAAAATGTGATTGAGGTGATAGTCGTCGGCGCTGACGGCCAGACGCTGCCAACTCTGCCCACTATCGTGGGTTTCACTGGCGTAGCCGTAGGCGCCGACGACGATTCCGTGGCGAGGGTTTTCGAACCATACCGAGAGCAATACCGGGTTGCCTTCCAGGCGCGCCTGCAGAACCCAGCTCTCGCCACCGTCCTCGGTATGCAGCAACACGCCACCGTGCCCGACGGCCCAGCCGTTATGTGCATCGGCAAAACTCAATGCGGTCAGCAATGTATCCACCGGAACCGCATTAGCCTGCCGCCAATTTCGTCCTTCATCCGATAGCAACACCACACCGTGGTCACCCACCGCGACCAATTTCTCTCCGACACGAGTCACCGCTACCAGCGGCGCTTGTTGCGCGGACACCAGACGCATGGCTGGAGTAAACCTGGCAGCATGGCAATTGAGTACCTGGCTTGCCCCAATCAGCAGCGCGACGACGGCCAACAGGCGCAAGGGAGTGAAATTTTTCCTGGGCATTTTTATGCTCCTTAATCAATGCGCCATCAGGGGCGCACGTACCGGCCCCCTGCGCGGAATCAGCACGTCCAGCATCACTGCGATCGCAGGCAGCAAGGTAATTGCCATTAGCATGTTGACCATGAACATGAAGGTCAGCAGCAGGCCCATGTCGGCCTGGAACTTCAGCGCCGAAAACGACCAGGTGGCGACACCAATGGAAAGGGTGATGGCGGTAAATATGGTCGCGACCCCAACCTCGCGCAGCGCCTGTTTGAAAGCACTGACGATGTCCAGGCCTTCGGCCAGATGCAGTTGCAGGCGGTTGTAGATATAGAAGGCGTAATCCACGCCGATACCGACCGCGAGCACCATCACCGGCAAGGTGGCGACGGTAAGGCCGATGTCCTGGACTTTCATGAACCAGTAACCGAGGAAGGTCGCAAGAGTCAGCGGCAGGCAGCAGGCGATCATTGCTCGCCAGTCGCGATAGACCAGCAACACCAGCAGTACGATGGTCAGATAGACATAGAGCATCATCGGTAGCTCGGAGCTTTCGACGATCTCATTCGTGGCCGCCTGCACGCCGGCATTACCACTGGCCATCCGCACGGTGACCCCATTCATGGGATGCTCGGTACGGTATTGCTGCACGGCTGCCACTACCGTTTTCAAGGTTGTGGCCTTGTGGTCGGTCAGGTAGAGATTGATCGGCAGCAAGGTGCAGTCGGCGTTGTACAGGCGCAATCCCTCGGGCACCTGGCGCACGGCTTCCGCGATGGACGACTCATCCACCGGTAGCGCCGCCCATTTCGGGTTGCCTTCGTTAACCCCAGAGGCGGATAGCTTGGTCAATGTCGGCAATGACTGGGCCGAAAGCACGCCCGGCACATTGGCCAGGTACCAGGTCAGGCGGTCGGTGTAGGCCATGACCTCATGGTTATAGCAACCGTTGGCTGGCGTTTCTACCGCCACCGTGAACAGGTCGAGGCCAAGACCGAAGTGCTTGACCACGCTTTCCACGTCCTGGTTGTAGCGCGAGTCGATATGCAGCTCCGGGGCGCCCGGCAGTACGTGGCCGATGTGTCGGCCCTCACTCTGCCACACGGCAATCACCAACAGGATCAGGCACAGCACCGCCCCCAACGCCGCATTGCGTGTTTCGGCAATGCGCCCGAGCTTGAGCATGACCTGGTCGCGCCAATGACGCAGGTGTTCGACGCGCGCGACATAGGCTTTGTCGAAACGGAAATAGCTGGCCAGCACCGGCAGCATGATCAGGTTGGTGATGATTTTGTAGGCCACGCCGACTGATGCCGTGATCGCCAGTTCCCGAATCATCGGAATGGGCACCAATACCAGGGTGGCGAAGCCGACGAAGGCCGTGATCAGCGCCAGGCTGCCAGGAATCAGCAGGCCCGAAAAGCTGCGGCGTGCAGCGGTCATGCCATCGGCACCGGCGCAGACTTCCTTGGAAATGAAGTTGACCTGCTGGACGCCGTGAGACACGCCGATGGCGAACACCAGAAACGGCACCAGGATAGCCAGCGGATCGAGGCCGAACCCCAGCAGCGTGATGGTGCCGAACTGCCAGACCACCGACACCAGCGAACAGCACAGCGGCAGAAAGGTCAGTGCCCAGGAGCGGGTATACCAATACACGGCCGCTACTGTCAGCAAAAACGCCAGGGCAAAGAAACCCAACACCGATTTCGCACCGGCACTGATGTCGCCCATCTGCTTGGCGAAGCCGATGATTTGCACGTCGTACTTATCGTCGGCGTACTTGGCTCGGACCTCATCTTCCAGACGCTGGCTGAAATCCAGGTAGTTCAAATGCTGACCGGTCTGCGGGTCGGGGTCGGCCAGTTCGGCCACCACCATGGCGCCCGAGTAATCGTTGGCCACCAGACTGCCAACGAAACCACCGATGATCGTGCGCTCGCGAATACCGGCAATGGCACGATCATCAAGTGTGCCGACGGTCACGTCACCACCGACCACGTCCTCCGCCTTCATGCCTTCCTCGGTGATCTGCACCGCACGGGTATTCGGCGTCCACAGCGAAGTCACGGTGCGACGGTCGACCCCCGACATGAAGAACAGTGTCTGGGTCAGATCGTAGAGCCTGGTCATTGCCTCCTTGTTCCAGATGTCACCATTCTTGGCATGCAGCACCACGATGACCCGGTTGGCGCCGAACAATACGTCACGGTATTTGTTGAAGGTCTGGATGAACTCGTGCTGCTGCGGCAGCTGTTTGTCGAAGCCGGCCGACATGCGTAGTTGCGAGGCGTAGCCTGCCATCACCAGCGTTACCACGGCGAGTGTGGCAAGCGTGAGCAAACGGTTACGAAAAAAGAAGCGTTCGAGGTTGAGTACGACGGAAGCCAACATGATTACGCCTTCCTGAAAATACGTGATGAACGGGGCAGGGCGGGACGGGCCCGCCATGCTCCCGCGGTCAGAACGAGTAAGAAATGTTGCCGCTCAAAAAGTCGCGGTCAGCCATCAGGTTGTTGTCGCCACCGCCCCAGTACTGGACCCATTGCAAGCCACCTTTCCAGCGGTCGCGGTAGTTGAACAGCAAGGCTGTCGTGAGCGATTTGCGACCTTCAACGAACGGCAAGGCGTTCGGCGACGTGCCGTTGACGTCATGGGTGAAGTCGAGTTGCGGCGTGACAGTAATGCCCGTGCCGAACACATTCGGGTAGTTGATACCCAGCTCGGTGACATAGCCCCATGAGGTCCTGTCCGGCAGTGAATAGTCAGGCAGGAAGTACGGGGTCTTACCCGAGGTGTCCAGATCCGGATAATGGGTGACTACCGCCTCAGCCAGTACGAAACCGTCCGATGCCCCCACGCTCAAGGGAATAAAGCCCAGAGGATCGCTTGCCGAGAAGGTGTAGATGGCATTCACATGGGCCTGCCATTTTTTTTCTTCGACGAAGCCTCTGTTGGTGCCGGTGTCGTACACGCTGAACTTGTTGAACTCGCCGGTAAAGGCCTGACCGAAGGGCACTGTGGGGTCGATGCCGACACTGTCGTTTGGCCGATAGGACAACTCGGCCCCCACTGCCACCGGACCGACCATGGTATTGAGCGACAGGCCGTACAGGTTCTTGTCTTCGCCGTAATTCCAGAAGTAGTTGTCGATCACCAGCCCATCGGGATTTGACGTAGCGGTGTATCCCACGAAGGGCAGCTTGTCGTGATAGCGCTGGTAGAAAAAGCCGAATTCGGTCGCGATTTCCTCTACCGTCCAGCGCAGGGCAACACCATATTGGCCGCTGTTCTTGGCTTCGCGCTCACCGGCGTACGGTATCGCCAAGCCGTTGGCGACTAGGGTCGCATCGTCCAGTCCGCTGATCCGTGGCTCGCCGCAATGGCCGGTCGGTGTCAACGCAGCGCAGGTCCCTGCACCGAGAAGCCCGTCGACGGTGCTGGTCGAGAAGTAGATAGGCCGGTTGCCTTCACCCACCACATCGGAGTTGGAATAGTAAGTGCCCACCGGGTCGATGCCGTAGGCATTCCACTTGAACTGGTAGTAGGTCTCAAGGTTCAGGTTTTCCGTCAGTCCCAAGTTGAAAGAAGCCATGGGGGCCGGGATGAAAACCTCCTTCAACTGAGTGCCGGGCGTGTGGTATTTCGGCAGGTTGATGGCATTGATCTGGTTGATGCCACCGGTGACGAAAATTTCCTCGCCCCAGCTGATCACCTGATTGCCGACCTTGACCTTGGCCGGCATCTCGCCCAGGTCGAAGCTCTTGGCTACCCACAGGTCCAGCAGGTCCATGCGTTCGGTGGCTTCGCGGTCGGCATTGTCATCGAGCTCCGTGCGCCGGGTGTTATCCATCTTGAAGTCTTTCGCCCAACTGACCCGCCCCAACGCACTCCAGCCATCGCCGAACTTCAGGCTCAGCTCGTGGGTGCCTTTCACTACCTCGGAGAAGACGTCGTGCTTGTTGTAGTTGAGGTCGCCATCGTCGGAGTTGGTGAAATTGATATCGGCGTTGGCGTACCCATTACCTTTGCTGAGGTTATAAAACTGCCCTAGCTGGGTATTGGTGCCGTCGTTGCAGCCACCACTGTCGCCACCGAGCAGGTGGCAGTCGCGTGATTGCATGCGCGTGGCCATGCCATATGACAGCGTGGAGTCGAAGCTGCCGGAGATACCGTCCTCGGAACCGAAGCGCATGGCGTGACTAGGCGACATCCAGGCCAGGCTCGAAGCGGTCATTACCGCCGCAGCCAGACTGTTTTTTGAGCGCAGGAACCCCGGCGCGGCTGACGCCGCGCCTTTTTTATTGTTGTGCATGAGTTCTTCCTTTGACCGGACTTAGCGTTCGCCGCGACGGCGCAGTTCGTTGGAGTTGAAGAGTTTTTCGTTGACCCGCCCCTCGAGGCCGGCCGTCAGGTCGAGTACTTCACCCTCCTGGGTAAAACCGTCGGCAATGTAGCGTCGGGCGATCAGGTCGTAGCTGGTGTACTCGTAAGCGGTGCAGGAATGAATCTGCGGGTCCGCCCAGAGGCTGCCTTCCTGTACGCGCCAGAGATTGCCCTTGGCGTCATACATGTCCACATGCAATACGGCCCAGCTGTCTTCATCGATGAAGAACACCCGCTTGGCAAAGGAATGGCGCTTGTCCGCCTTAACCGTCGCTTCCACCACCCAGACTCGGTGCTTCTCGTAACGCTGCACGTCGCGGTTGAGGTAGTCCTGGCCGATCAGGTCGACAAACTTGTTAGCCTTGTCGATCAGCTTATAGGAGTTATACGGCACGACCATTTCCTGCTTGCCGACCAGTTTGAAGTCGTAGCGATCCATCGCGCCGGTGAACATGTTGATCTGGTCGACGAAGTACAGGCTGTCCGTGCCGGCGATCGGGTTGTCATAGGCGAAGGATGGCGCGCGGCGAACACGACGCTGGCCTGGAAAGTAGATCCACGAATCCTGCGGCTTATCCAGGTAGGCATGCACCAAATACAGCTCACCTGCTCGCGAGGATGGCGAGAGTACGTCGGCGAGCAGCTTGGCTTCGAACCCGCCAGCATCGGACGGGCCCTTCACCGCGGGGTCGTTGAAGGGGTAATACTCGTAGACCCACTGTTTGAACTCGGACAATGCCCCGTCTTTCTCGCGCATCAACAGGGAGAACTGCGCGCGACGCCCTTTGGCCATGTAACGAAGCTTATAGTTCCACATTGCCTCGATGCCGCTTTGCGGTACCGGGAAGGGAATCGCAGCGCCAGCGGCCTGCTCCAGCTGCCAGCCATCGCTGCCGATCTTGCTTTGGGCAGCGAACTCCTTGGTGCGTTTGGCGATCTCGTCCGGAAAGGTGCAGCTTCGATGGGTCGGGTAGACGTCCAGGCGGTAGCCCGGGTAGGTTTTGATCAACTCGACCTGACCAGGTGGCAATTGTGCCTGGTACTGGGCGAGGTTCTTCGCATTAATCGAATACAGCGGTTTTTCGGCACCGTAAGGGTCACCATGACCTGGCTGCCAGCCGGCGGGTGCCTGAGTCAGGCCGCCGCTCCAGGCTGGAATGGTGCCATTGGCGTTGCCAGCCTTTTCTGCGCCGAAGGGCGTCAATTCGTTGCCCAATTTGGCCAGGTCTGCGGTGGACGCCGCCTGAGCGCCATTGATACCCAGTAGCGCCACCAGTGCGCTGCCGAGCAAGGATCGTTTGAAGTGGCTATTCATGCGTTTTTCCCCCGATTGTAATTGTTGTGCAGGAGCGCCCACCGCCTCGCGGGCCAGCCCTCAGGTTGAATGTGACAGAATGTAAAATATTATCTGACACCGTGTCAATTTACATTCGGGCACGATCGGCGGTACCCTTATGCAATGGCAATATCAGAATGGCGCGCACCAAAAATCACATAGCCGCCGGTAATAATCAGGCGCAGTCAAACCCAGTCGGGCCCACTGCTGTCACAATCGCGCTATTGGCCTGTTTTCCGGAGAGCAAGAGACGAATATGGAAAGTTCTGAAAAAACTGCGCTGCCGATCAAGCGCGCACCACAGCAGCAGCGTGCCCTCGATCGCATTGACGCAATCCTCGCCGCCGCAGAGGCAGTAGTGGCCGAAGGGGGCTACGACAACCTGACCATGGTCAAAATCGCCGCATGCGCCGGCATTACCCACTCCTCGATTTATCACTACTTCAATTCAGTCGAAGCCATTCTTGCCGCGCTGATTTCACGCCTGATGGCTGACTTCGATCGCGGCGCCGCCGAAATCCTGGCGCGCGCTCAAACCCCAGAGGCGCTTATTGGAGCGGCTCTGCAAAGCATCGAACTGGGTTTCCAGACTTATCGTTCCACGCCGGTAATACGTGGCCTGTGGGCGGCGACCCGCTATTTGCCGACCCTGCGCAAGATCGACGACGAAGATACGGCGCGCAATGCCCGCTTGTTCAGCGAGCGCTTCATAGCGCTGACTCCGGATATTGACCAAAACATTATCTGCGTCACCATGCGAATGGCGGCAACGCTCGCCGTCCCGGCATACGAAGCCGCTCTATCGCTACCGGAACATTTGCAAAATCTAGCCATCAATGACTTTTTGGCGATGGTGCGCTCGCGCTTGTACGACGTAGTACTGCCCGGTAGAACACCGGGTGATTGAAGTTGGCATGGCCTTGGGCCTTGATGAGCCTGGCGCAGCTGGTCGGGCATCGCAACAGGCAGTCTAATACTTGGAGTTTGACCGTGACCAACGATGTCGACGAGCAAGGCCGCCGGTTGATTCACCGCCGCAAGGTCGAGTGCCTGGGGTACCTGCGGGCAGACGGTCTGTGGGATATCGAAGGACGCCTGGATGACAGCAAGACTCACCCGGTGACCCTGGCCGAAGGACGAGCTTTGGCGATCGGCCAGACTTTTCACGGGATGTACATTCGCTTGACCCTGGACGACGACTTCATCGTGCGCGAAGTGCAGGTGTGCATGCCGCAAGTGCCCACCAGCGAATGTCGCGCCGCGGCGCCGGCTTACGAAAAATTGCTTGGCGAGCGCATCGGCGCGGGCTTTTCGCGGCGAATCAAAGAGCTGTTCGGCGGAATCGGTGGCTGTGTGCATCTGACAGAGTTGCTACTGCCCATCGCCACCACGGCGTTTCAGACCATCCCCATGGCGAGGGCCATGATTGCGCCGCGCACCGCCGCCGATACCGAGGCTTACAATCGCGCCACTGCCGGCTTGCTCAATACTTGTCATGCCCTGCGCGACGATAGTCCCGTCGCGATACTGCTGAAAAAGTAGTCGGTAGGCCACTTCGACTTCCCTGAATCAACGGCGCGATCCGCGCCTCGTTCAAGTTCTTTTTGCGCATTACTTGAGCGCCATGTTTCTGCTCGCCTTGAGCACCATCTTGCTTCTGCATTCAAGACTGCACGCCTCCAACCATCGCCAATCGTCATGAGCAATTTTTGACAAAAATGAGCGCTTTTTATAGGAGTTGTCGATGCCAGGAAAAACAATCATGGCGAAACTGATCTTCTGAGAGCAGGGATCATTCACGCGCTACACAACCCGTCATCTGCTTCACCGAAGCGCTCTCGCAAGCACTCAAAGACAGCAGTCCCACGGTAAGCGCCGTATTGCCGAGCAATGCAATTTCTGATCAGGGGTGAGCGATGGAAACGATGTTTGATTTGGTCATACGCGCAGGCATGGTAGCGGACGGCTTGGGCAATCCGTTGTTCGAGGCCGACATCGCGGTGCGCGATGGTCGGATTGTCGAAGTGGGCAAGGTTTTGGGTTCGGCGAAGGAGGAGATCGATGCGCGTGGCCTGGTGGTGACGCCAGGCTTCGTGGATGTTCACACCCACTACGATGGCCAGGCTATGTGGGATTCGAGGCTGGCTTCATCGAGCTGGAATGGCGTCACGACCGTGGTCATGGGCAACTGCGGCGTCGGGTTCGCGCCAGTGCGCACGCAGGACCGCGAGCGCCTGATCGAGCTCATGGAGGGGGTGGAAGACATCCCCGGAGCCGTGTTGCATGAGGGGCTTGACTGGCAATGGGAAAGCTTCGGCGAGTACCTTGCCGCCCTGGAGCGGCGGCCCCATGACATCGATATTTGCGCGCAGCTGCCTCATGGTGCCCTGCGTGTATACGTGATGGGCGAGCGTGCCACCCGCCTGGAAGCCGCGACTGCCGATGATGTCGCGCAGATGCGCATACTGGCGGCAGAGGCTATGCACGCCGGGGCCATCGGTTTTTCGACGTCGCGCACGATCAACCATCGGACCCTCAATGGCGATCCGACCCCCTCGTTGCGCGCCGCTGAAGATGAACTGATGGGCATCGCTATGGGCCTCAAGGATGCCGGTCGTGGTGTCATTGCCCTGATCACCGACTTCGATACGCCCGATCTTGAAACGGAGTTTGCGATGATGCGCCGCATCGTCGAGCAGTCGGGCAGGCCAATGTCATTTTCCCTGGCGCAGCAGACACACAGGAAGGAGTCGTGGCGCCAGTTGCTTGCGCTGACCGCCGATGCGGTAGAGGCGGGGCTGCCCATGCGCGCGCAGGTGGCACCGCGGCCGATTGGCACGCTGCTCGGTCTTCAGGCAAGCCTCAATCCATTCTTCGAGTGCGCCAGCTACATGGGAATTGCCCATGAACCCTTGGCGCAGCGCCTAGCGCTGCTGAAGGATGCCGGTCTTCGACAGCGTTTGCTGGAAGAAATAGAACTGCCACCAAAGAGCGGTTTGGCGCGGCATCTGACGTCGTTCGGGATGATTTTCCCGCTCGGCAATCCGGCAAACTATGAGCCGAATCGCGACACGTCGATTGCGGCGCAAGCGGCCAGGCAGGGCCGCAAGCCCGCGGAGCTGGCGTACGACATGTTGCTCGAGGATGAAGGCCGCAGTTTCCTCTACGCCCCGTTTGCGAACTACGCGGATTTCAATCTTGATGCCTGCGGCGAGATGATTGCCGACCCGAACACGGTGATGGGATTGGGCGATGGCGGAGCGCACGTGGGGGTGGTTTGCGATGCCAGCTTCCCGAGCTATCTGCTGACACATTGGGGCCGGGACCGCGAAAGTGGCAAGTTCGCCCTGTCCTGGCTGGTCAAGCGCCAGACCAGCGACACGGCACGCGCTGTGGGCCTCTTTGATCGCGGGGTGATCGCACCGGGCATGAAGGCGGACCTCAACGTCATCGATATGGATCGGTTGGGGCTGGACCAGCCGCAAATGCACTTCGACTTGCCGGCTGGCGGCAAGCGGCTGCTGCAGGGCGCGCGCGGATATGTCGCGACCATTGTCTCAGGTGTACCGATTTATCGGGAAGGGAAGGCCACGGGTGCGCTGCCAGGGCGACTGGTACGTGGCCCGCAGAAGAGCGATAGCGCAGCACTCTGAGAGTAGGTTCGATCAGGCCGGGGCGAACGGTTGCTGACACAAGGCTGTCGTCCCCCGGCAACTCTGCGCAGTCGATCAGCGTCATAAAAAACCTCCCCGGGCCAGGCTCGGGGAGGCGAGGGGCAGAGCAGAGGATCACAGGTAACCGGTTTTCCGTGCGTCGCTGATCATTACCCGGCGGATCAGGCCAGGGAAAGGCGATTGATATGGAAAATCAGTTTGGCGAACGACCCGACCAGTACCAGATTCTGGCCTTTTTGCATGGCTCGCACCATAGCGTCGGCGACCAGCTCCGGCTCACAGCCCTTGGCCTGATAATAAGCCTGTAGTCGCCGGTGCCGGGCAATTTCGGCCGGAAGCGGATGCGCCAGGTCAGTTCGGTGGCCTGGCCCAGATCGCGCAGCAAGATCTCGCCCTGGTATGCCGGTGCCGGTGCCGGATCGTGCTTCCTCAGCAGCGCTCGATGAGCGGTTTAAGACGTTTGAGCAGCATTGCCCCGAGCATCCGTTGGAGCAGGCAGCGCAGCAGGTTGCCGGTGCCGGGCAATTTCGGCCGGAAGCGGATGCGCCAGGTCAGTTCGGTGGCCTGGCCCAGATCGCGCAGCAGGATCTCGCCCTGGTGACAGATGAAGGGAGAGCCCTCGGTCACCCGGTAGCGCAGGCTGTGCGGCGGTTGCCAGTCGATGACCTGCTCGACCACGCGCCCACCGGGGCCGTGCATCAAGCGCTCGCTGCCGTGGCCGTTGCGCTCGCCATTACCGGCACGGTGGACAGTCACCGGCTTGAAACCACTCCATTGGGCCATGCCCTCGTGATCACTGATGTGGGCCCAGACCTTGTTCGCCGGTGCCTCGATCCGCACGCTGTGTTCGATGCAGTGAGTGTCAGGCGCTGGCCGGCGGGCCAGCGGCAGCGGCTCGAAGCCCCAGGCACGGTCAGCCTTGCCCGGCTTGAGCCAGAGCACTTCGTAGGAGAAATCCTGAGCATCGTTGAGGTAGACCACCCCAGCATTCAGCAGCGGGATATGCACCGGGCGGCAATTGGGTCGTGCATGGGCGGCGCGGGCTCGTCGGTAAACCGTCATCAGATCCTGCTTGTTGTGCGCGCCGAAGGCGATGTTGAGGATGCCCTGGTCGCACACCCGATAGCCCGCGGGCCGGGGTTTGCCGAGCGGCTCCAGGTATTGCACGACTTCCAGCAACACGTCACCGGCGAGGAACAGGCAGCTTCTTTTTTTCGCCCCTGGCAGGCCCCAGAGCGCTTCGTGCTGCGGATGGTGCAAAGTCGCCTCGGCTTCGGTCAGGCCGATGCCATTGCGCAGGAACGCGCAGGTTTGTTTAAGATCAGGCACGGACATGGTCACCGAGCGGATGGCTGCGGGGCAGTCCCGCCCAGGTTTGACCTGGCCGGCCAGCGGATCGGCTTCCATGATCTCGACATAGACCCCATCGGGGTTGCGCACGCAGGCCCGGCGCTGGCCAGCTTGGCCTTGCACCGCGGACAGCGGTTGCGAACCGAGGCGGGCGAGGCGGACCAGGGTTTCATCGAAATCGGCGACCCAGAGCCCAATACGGGTGTAACCGATGTCGCAGGGGCGGAAGTCGCTTGGCAGCGGTCGGGCGATCGGGTTTTCGAACTGGAACAGTTCGAGCTGTGCCCAGGGGTTGCTGCCGACCAGCCACCAGCAGGTCGAAGCAGCCTTGGGTAAACCTTGCACCCGTGAGGGCAGCAGGCCGCGCATCATCAATCGACTACCACCGGCTGGCAATAGGCCGAAGCCCTCGCGGAACCAGTGCTCGGTCAGGCGCAGATCGACCACGGACAGGGCAATCTGATTGAGTGGGGGAACGAAAGTCATATCGGTATCCGTCGCTCAGGAGATGTTGGGTAGCACAGGCGTCACGCCAAAGCCGTCCCGGGAGCCCGGGACGACTGCTGCAGGTCAGGGCATGTAGGCGACGTGCACGTCATTGATCTTGCCGTTGAAGGCAAAGGGCGCGCGCTCGAAGTAGTCCAGAGATACCGGCGAGCCGAGGTCCTCGGCCACATCGAAGGTCTCGCTGGCGGTGAAGATCAACGGTGGGGTGAACGGCGTTGTACCCTTGGCGATTTCCTGGTCATTGAGGCGCAGGCTGAGGTTGGCCGGTGACCCAGGCTTGGCCGCGGTCATGGAAGTGAGCACCTCGATACTGACCTTGCCGGCCGGTACTTTCTCCGCCGAGCGCAGCTTGACCCGGGCGATGGCGAGCGCGTTGTATTCATAGACCAGATGACCGTCATCCATGTAAAGACTCACGCCGCCACCGATACCGCCCAGGGCGTACAGCACGCCGTTGGCGTTCGCCGGGATGTCAGCATCTACCACCACCTTGTTGTTCTGGCTGCGCAGGTTGGGTGCCGTCAGCTCCGGCATGCGCTGGATTTTGTCGCTGAAATGCCACTCACGCTGGCGGGTGCCGACACGTACGGAAGGATCCAGCAGCGGATAAAGGCCGGCACCGAGCGGGTAGACATGGTTGGCCTTGGCTTGCACATCGAACTCGGCCTTCAACTCGGCAAGCTTCTCGGGATTGCTGGCGGCCAGGTCGGTGGATTGCGAATAATCGTTGTTTAGGTTGTAGAGCGCCCATTGGTCGTTCTCGGGGTTCCAGCCTGTGAACTGGGCAGCACCCTGGACCCAGGGTTTGCGTGGGCCGAAAACAGAGGCCATCCAACCGTCCTTGTAGATACCACGGCTACCGAGGACTTCGAAGTACTGCGCCGGCTTCTTCGACTTCACTTCGGCGTCGTTGAAGGTGTAGCGCATGCTGATGCCGTCAAGGGGGTCCTGGGCGATGCCGTTGACTTCTTTGGGCGGGGTGATATTCAGAACGTCGTATACGGTCGGCGCGATGTCGTTGACATGGTGGAACTGCCCGCGAACCTTGGCGTCAGCCTTGATCTGCTTGGGCCAGGAAACCGCCAGCGGGGTACGCGTGCCACCGAAGTAGCCGGCGACTGTTTTGGTTCCGGGGAACGGCCCCGAGCCGGCCCAGGCCCAGGCGGCGTTGTACATGCTTTCAAGCTTCGGCCCACCGAGTGCCGGCAAGCCACCGTACATGTCATTGAGGGTTTTCAACTGCTGGTCCTTGGACACCGGAATGCCATTCTGGGCCAGCAGCTCGTTGATCGTGCCCTCCATGCCTTCGGCAGAGGCGCCGTTGTCGCCGAACACATAGAAGATCAATGTGTTGTCGCGTTTGCCCTCGCGTTCCAGTTCGTCGAGGATCTTCCCGGCCTGGGTGTCGGCGTGCTCCATGAAGCCGGCAAACACCTCCATCAAACGTGCCTGGTATTGCTTTTGTTCCGGGGTGAGGCTGTCCCAGGCCGGCAGTTCGGCCGGGCGCGGCGTCTGCTTGGCGTCCTGGGGGATAAAGCCCAATGCCTTCTGGCGGGCGAAGGTTTGCTCACGATAGGCATCCCAGCCGCCATCGAATTTGCCCTTGTATTTGTCTGCCCATTGGGCATTGACCTGGTGCGGGCCATGCACGGCACCCGGGGTCCAGTAGAGGAAAAAGGGTTTATCCGGAGCAAAGGTCTGCTGACCTTGCAGCCAGTTCACCGCCTGATTGGCCAGGTCTTCGCTGAGGTGGTACTTGGGGTCGCGCGGTGGCTCTATCGGCGTGGTGTCGCGGTACAGACGCGGCTCGTACTGCGAGGTTTCGCCCGCCAGGAAACCGTAGAAATGTTCAAAGCCATAGCCGGTTGGCCAGGTGTCGAATGGGCCGGCAGCCGTGGTATCCATTGGCGGGGTGTTGTGCCATTTGCCGAAGGCGGCGGTGCTGTAGCCGTATTGCTTGAGCACCTCGGCCATGGTCGCCGAGCTTTTAGGGATCTTCCCGGTATAACCGTCCCAGTCGGTGGCCAGCTCCGAAATCACGCCGTTGCCGACCCGGTGATGGTTGCGCCCTGTCAGCAGCGCGGAGCGAGTGGCCGAGCTGATCGCGGTGGTGTGGAAGGCGTTGTAGCGCACGCCGCTGTCGGCAACTCGGCTCAGGGTCGGGGTGTGGATGGCGCCGCCGACGGTATCGGACTGGGCGAAGCCCGCATCGTCGAGCATGATCACCAAAATGTTTGGTGCATCGGCCGGCAAGTGCGATTGCTCCTGACGCTTCTGGTGCCTGGACGCTTGCAACGTCGGCTTGGCATCGCTGGCTGAGGGCGTAGGCGGGAAGGGCAGCGTCTCCTGGGCACAGGCGATCGAACTGGCCAGCAGCATGCTCAGTTTCAACGTGAAGCGCCCGGACAATGGCAGCCTCTGGGTCATGGGTATCTCCATCGATTATTGTTTTTATGCGGCGGGTTGGATTGTGCTTGGCACGTTGCCGGCGATCCGCTGAAGACGCAGGATCGCCGAGGCAGGTTAGGCAGAGAAGCTGGTGATGTCCTTGGCTTCGATGCCTTGGGCTTCGCAGAACGCCCGGTAGCGCTGTACACCGCTTTTCCAGTTTTCGATGGCGCAGATGTTGTCGTTCTCGTCGTAATACAGCAGGTCGCCCTGAGTGATATTCAGGGTGATGATTTCATCGCCGTACTCCTTTAGCGCGACCGGGGTATGGCTGGTGCCGGCGGTTTCGAACACCACGCCGCCCGGTTTGGAGATCCAGTCGTGCTCGAGGTATTTCCAGCCACCCTTGACGGTATAAACAATCACGGTGCCGGTATGGTAGTGCCTGGGCAGCGTGGTGCCGGCCGGGGCCTTGAGCAGGGTGATGGTCTCGCCACGAACCGGGTCGCACTTGATGTACTTGATGAAGACTTCGTCGCTGTAGGGAGAGAAGGGAACCCAGGGCAGGTCTTCGTCGTTGATGGCTGCGGTATCGATGCTTTCGTACAACATGGTGATGCTCCTCGGATGACTGCCATTGACGGCAACTTGGACACTCTGAGGTGCATCCTGAGGATGCGAGGCAACAATTACCCCCCCGTCGACGAGGGGGGAGGGAGCCGTTTCAGTGGAAATGCCGGGTAACTCGCGCGCTTTCCAGCAATGGCGCGACGTCATGGACAGTGCCGGGCTGTTCAAGCCCGTGGGTGATTTTTTCGTCAAGGATGTCCATGTATTCGACCAGTGCCGCCTGGGTCGAGCGGTCGGCGAAACAGCGTACGGTCGAGGTCATTTCGATGGCGAGCGCCTGGCGCAATCCAGTGTCTTGTCCAGCATGTACCGCATGCTTGGTCGAAGCCACTCCGATAGGGCTGCGCCGGCTCATGCGTTGGGCAAAGGCCTGGACCTTTTTCCTGAATTCGCTTTTGCCAAAGTGGTCGGTGATCAGGCCATTGTATTTGGCCTGATCGGCACTCCACTGGTCGCAGCCAAGCATGAATTCCAGCGCCTTGGCCTTGCCAATCAGGCGTGGCAGGCGCTGTGTGCCTCCACCGCCGGCGATGATGCCGACCAGCGCTTCCGGCTGGCCTATAGTAAAGCCGGCATCGCCAACCATGAAGCGGAAGTCGAAGCAGGCGGCCATTTCGGTACCGCCGCCATTGCAGTTGCCATTGATCGCGGCGATGGTGATCTTGCTGCTGCGCTCGATGGCAAAGTAGGCCGCCATCATCTGAAACCACAGATACAGCGTCGAGCAGCGTCCGCGCAGCCGGCGGGTCAGCGCCAGCACGGGCCGTTCGCTGGATGGCAGCTTGTCCATCAGCCACAGGCAAAATTCGGCTTGCCATTCCATCAGCTTGCTGCCGATGCGCGCGCCGCAGATCCGGTCGAGCAGAAAGGCCCGATTGTCAGCACTGATCTTTTGCAGCTCGGCAATCGAGAAGTGGAAGATATAGGTATCTTCGAGGCCGCCGGTCAGCACGAGCACACCGATGCTGCTGTTCTGTTCGGCGGCCTTGAACACCTGGTGCAGTTCGGCGCAGATATCGACCGTCAGGAAGTTGGCCGGTGGGTTTGCCAACTCGATCCACAGCGTGCGCTCGAGTTGGGTAGTCTTGAGGTAGCGCAGTTCCATGATGGTTTTATCCTTATCGAGTACTGCTCAAATAACGCCAGAACAGCAGCGCAAAAATGATGTCGCCGGATGCCAGTACCGGCAGCGGCCAAGGAATATTGCCTGCCAGCCAGTGACCGTAGATGACAGCAACGACGAGGATCTTGAGCAAGATCCCGAGCACGATATAGGGACGATAACGCACTGGATCGCGGCTGATCATCCAGTAGGCCCAGCCGAACATCACCACCAGGGCCATGGTGATTTGAATGAACAAAGCGGACGTCGGCGTGACTTGCAGCCCCATCAAAGCGGCGACCGGTTGCAAGGCCACCAGAAATGGAAGGCCTGCCAGTACGTTGAAACCAGCGGCGGAACCGAAGAGGGTGCGGGCGGAACTGTTGGACATGAGATTTTTCCTGCAAAGTGTTGTGTAGGCTTCAGCGCAGCAGGCTGAGCAGTGTCGGATAACTGTTGGGGAAGAGCCTCCCGCTGCAGCGGGCTTGTACCCAATGAGCAAAGAAACTATTTGCTCAGAATGTGAATCGCCACTGCCGCTTCCTCGATGCCCTGCAAACCGCCACCGTTTTCCTGAATGGCGTGGCGTGCACCCTCTACCTGACGTTTGCCGGCTTCGCCGCGCAACTGAGTTACCAGTTCGCAGAGCTGGCCGATACCGGTGGCGCCGAGGGGATGCCCTTTGGATTCGAGGCCGCCCGAGGTATTGACCGGAATTCGCCCTCCGAGGGTGAATTCGCCGCGTTCGGCTGCAGATCCGCCCTGGCCGAGGGGGACGAAACCAAGGTTTTCGACCTGGATGATTTCACCCATCGCCGACGCATCGTGTACTTCGGCCACATGCATGTCCTGCGGCCCCAGGCCCGCCTGCTCATAAGCCAGGTTGGCGGCCAGGCGGCCGACGTGCAGCAGTGGCTGGTCGAGGCGGCGGTGGCTGAAACTGCGCATGACGCTGGCGGCGACCTTGATGCAGCGGCTCTTGTCGGCGCCGATGCGCTTGAGTCCTTCCTCGGTGCAGAGAATGGCCGCCGCGGCACCGTCCGACAGCGGTGCGCACATCGGCAAGGTGATCGGGTAGGTGATCGGCGGCGCAGCGAGGATCTCCTCGATGCTGAACGGCTTGCGAAATTGCGCGAACGGGTTATGTACCGAGTGGTTATGGTTTTTCGCTGACACCGCAGCGATCTGCCGCTGGGTGGTTCCGTAGTTACTCATGTGATAACGGCACATGGCGGCGTAGATGGCCATGAACTTGCTGTAGGGCTTGTCCGATTCCGAACCGTCCGGGACTTCAACCCCTTCGCCCATCTTCACCAGCATCTGGTAGTTCTCTTCGGCTCGCGAGACATCCCAGCCGGCTTCGAAAATTGAGAACGCCTTCAACTTGTCGGCGATGTTCATCTTTTCCGCGCCGAGCGCCAGCGCGACATCGGCAGTGCCGGCCTTGAGGCTTTGCACCGCCAGATTGAAGGCCGAACTGCCGGAGGCACAGGCGTTTTCGATGTTGTAGATGGGGATGCCTTCGATGCCGAGCTTGCTGAATACGACCTGGCCCGGAATGGCGATCTGACCCTGCAGCGGTCCATTGGTCATGCCTGCATAAAAGGCGATGCCCAGATCCTCAGTAGTGCAGCCGGCGTCCTGCAATGCGCCATTGAGGGCTTCGCGCGCCAGGTCGTCGAGGCTGCGTTCAATGTGCCGACCGAACACGGTCATGGCGATGCCGGCGATATAGATAGTGCTCATAAACATTCCTTATTTTCAGTTGACCGGCGTCAGGTTCGAGCTTCGTGCGCGGCTGAAGTGGGAGAGCAAGAGGTGCTTGCCGGCTGATGCGAGTGACGCTCGACGAACTCGCCGACGCAGGCCAGTGCATCCTGTGCTTCCGGTAGCCAGTCCACGGCCTGCCAGACGTGCGGCATCTGTGGCCAAACTTGCAGCTCGGCGTGGGTTCCAGCGTTACGCGCTTGCGCAACGGCGATTTGCGATTGATGCAGCAAGCATTCGGTGCTGCCCGCTTGCAACAGTAGCGGCGGCAACCCGTGCAGGCTGCCGGCACAGGGCGATACGCCGGGGTCGTGGGCGGCGACCTCAGCGACCACCACTCGCTGCAGCAACTCGAGTGCACCGGCGCCGATCATCGGGTCGTCAGCGGTCGCCCGCGCATCGAGCCGGCGGATGGAATCGATACAAGTGCCTGGCGAAAACATCACGGCGCAGGCAGGCAAGGGCAGGCCGGCATCACGAATTCGCTGCAAGGTAGCCAGCGTCAGTAAGCCACCGGCGGAATCGCCGATCACGATAATCCGTGCAGGATCCTGGCCCTGCTCGAGCAGCCAGCGATAGGCCGCAAAGCAGTCCTCGTGCGCGGCCGGCAGCGGGTGCCCGGGCGCCAGCCGGTAATGCGGCATCAACGTCCGGGCACCAAGGGTCAGGCACAGTCGCGCGGCGAGCCGGGCATGCAGGCGCGGCGTACGGAACATGAAGCCTCCGCCATGCAGATAGAGGATGACGCGGCCCGACTTGATTGCGTCGACACCGATCCAGTCGGCGGCCACCCCACGGGCACTGATGTGTTCACGGTTGAAACCTCTGCCGCCGCCGCCCAGCCAGCGATCCAGCCTGGTCAGTAGCGTCTGGACCTTGGCGAGTTCCATAGGTTTGGCCAGGCGGGCCTTGACGATGTGCCGGTAGAACCACAGCAGAAACCGCGCCCGCAGACTCAAGGGGCGTGGCGCATTCGGCAGCGGCGGTGAGCAATTCAGAGCTGGACTCATGCCAGCCCCGCATTACGTGCGGCCGGCCTGCGGGCGGCTGCAGCGGCTTTCTTCCTCGGCGCTTTCACCGGCGCCGGCAGCCTCTGGCTCGGGCCGTCGCCGAGCACCTGTTCAAGGGTGTCAAAGGATTGCTGCACCAGGCAGGCAAGCCGTTCGACATCGGGCACCACAGAGCGCAGCGAGGTGAGCGACATGAAGGTTTCGTCAGCATAGGTCCAGATACCCACCATCAGCCGCGCCCCAAGCGACGGGCCCATCATGGGTAGGAAGTAATCGAGCCGGCTGCCGTTCAGGTACAACGGCTGCGGCAGGCCGAATGGATTGGAAATCAGCAGGTTGGCCGTCGCCGGGAAACGCTCGCCGACGCGTAACATGTCAGGCAAAGCGGCAAACGTCATGTTGATCATGGCGTAAAGCTTGGCACCAGCCGGACTCATCGCGCCGATATCCTTTTTGGCGCGGTTCATGGCCCCATGGATGCTGGCCAGGCGAGTGCGACCATCGCTACCCGGCGTGCCGAGGGTAACCAGCGCAGCGGAAAGCTGGTTACCGGAACCGGCCAGCTTGAGGGCCATTGGCACTATGGCCACCAGCGGCCTGGTTGCCGGCTTGCCCGATTCTTCCAGATAAGTGCCGTAGGCGTCGTCGATCACCGTGGTCATGACATCGTTGAACGAACACCCCGTCGCCTTGGCCAGCGCCTTGACCTGTGTTACCGGGAAACGTACCAATCCATAAGTACGCTCTCCTGAGCCCTGACGTTCCAGGCGGGTTTCAGGCGCAGCCAGGGGCAGGGCGATTCCGCCTTTGCCGGTGATCAATCGCAGGCTTTGCCGTAAGTACACCTTGCGCATATCGGTCGCCGCGCGAGTAGCGTCACGCATGGTGCCCAGCACCCGGCGCAGGACAGACGGGCGCTCCTTCCTTTCCTGATCCGGCACAACATGTTGCAACCAGGTCGATACGCCTTGCCACGGCGCCCGAATGGTTTTTCGTTGCGCGGACTGCGACATGGTTTCACCCATCAGGCGAAATATCGCCATGCCATCCCATTGCGAATGATGGGCGACCAGCAAAAACGCGAAGCGCCCACCTTCCAGGCCTTCGATCCAATGGCAGCGCCACAAAGGCAATGACCATGACAGCGGTTCGTGCATCGCTTGCGCTGCAGCGTCGCGCAATTGCTGATCGTTGCCTGGCGCCGGCAAGCGCAGCTCGACGAGGTGGTTGTCGAGGTCAACGTCGACCTCCTCCCAGTAGGGCAGGCCGCTAAGCCGGAGCCGCGGTCGGAGGTTGAACGGTGCGCCGACGGCACGTTTTTTCATCGTCGCCAGCAGTCGACGGCTGTAATCAGCCCTGACCCCTGACGGCGGAGTGAAAACGTGCAGAAACCCTCCGTGCACGGGAATAGTCCTGGACTCCAGTGGAAACCACGACATATCGAGCAGCGTCATGTTCATCGGCATATCTTGCAAACCTCAGATGTTGCGAGTGGAGTTTTCCCAGTACTGCTGGCGCAGGTCTTTCTTCAGCACCTTGCCCACGGGACTGCGCGGCAGGCTAGTGATGAAGTCGACCGACTTGGGCGCCATGACGCCGCCCAAACGGGTCTTGCACAGGTCAATCAGTTCCTGTGCCGAAGCGCTATGGCCAGGGTTGAGCTCAACCACGGCCTTGACCGCTTCGCCCCATTTCTCATCGGGGACGCCGATCACCGCGCAGTCCTGCACCGCAGGATGGCTCCACAACACTTGCTCGACTTCACTCGGATAGACGTTGAAGCCACCGGTGATGATCATGTCTTTCTTGCGATCGGTCAGGTGCAGGTAGCCTTCGCTGTCGATATGGCCGATATCGCCCGTGTGCAGCCAACCGCCGACGATGGTTTGCGCGGTCACTTCCGGCTGTTTGTAATAGCCCTTCATGATCAGGTCGCCCTGCACGCAAATTTCACCGGTTTCACCCCGGTCCAGAATCTGCCCGGCATCGTTCATCATTTCGACCCGAATCAGCGGATTAGGCCGGCCGACCGACGACAGGCGACTGTCACTGGCGAGTTCACCGTTAACCAGATGCTCGTCGGGCCGCAGGTACGAAATGCTGGCGGGGGCCTCGGTCTGGCCGTAGCCGCCGGCCATGATCGGACCGAAGACTTCGATGGCTTTTTTCAGCTTCTCGACCGACATTGGTGCGGCGCCGTACAACAAGAATTTCACCGAGGAGAAGTCGACGGTTTCGATGCCGGGGATTTCCAGCAGCTTGTAAATCACCGTCGGCGGCAGAAAGAACTCGCTGACCTTATGTTGCGCAATGGACGTCAGCATCAGCGCCGGATCAGGCTTTGGGAGCACGACGACTGTGCCACCTTGCGCCGTGCAAGGAACCGCCAACAGGCCGGCGGTGTGGGTCATCGGTGCGGCGGCCATATTCACCGGTTTATGCCCGTCGCGATAAGCACAGGCGAGCATGAAGTGCGCAATGAACGTTTGCGCACTGCGATGCGTATTCATCACGCCTTTTGGCTTGCCGGTGGTGCCGCCGGTGGGCGAGAGCATGACCACGTCGTCCATGTCATAGGCGACTTCCGGACGCGTCGTTGGTTGGCCCGCGGTCCAGGTATCAAGCGATGGTGTATCGCCGTCGGTGGCGTCGATGCAGATCCAGTGCTTGATCTTCGGCAGTGCAGGCCGGATGTCGGCCATCGCTGCTGCGAATTCGTGCTGGTAGAACATCACCTCACAATCGAACGCGTCGAGAATGTCGGTGTTCTCCTGAACGGCATTGCGCCCGTTGACCGGAATCCAGGTCATGTTCGCGCGCCACAGTCCCAAGGTGCAGGCCCAGGCAGTCACGTCATTGCCGGCCCAGATCGCGCCCTTGGTTTCCTTCGGCAAGCCCAGTGCGAGCAGCTTGTTGGCGACTCGGCAAGAAAGTTCGCCGATTTCGTCGAAGGTATAGGAGCGCTCGCCCTGGATGTAGGCGACACCGGCCGGGTCGATGCCCCAGCCGCGGTCGTAGAAATCAATTATTGCCATGAATTTCTCCAGTGCAGCCGATCAGAGCGGGGTAACGGTGGCACGAGCCAGGCCGCGCTCTTCGAGGAAGCCCAACAGGTAGCGGTGACCGAAGGCTTTGGAACCGGACGCGAAACCGACCTTGTTGGTCTCGCCATCGATCAGCTTGATTGCGGCCGCGACCTGCAGGGCGCCGGTGGCAATGTAGGCGGTGGTGCCATGTACGGTGGCGCGCACGGCCGAGAGCTGGCCGCGACCGATGGCGGTGTCGACCATGCGCACGGTGGTGGTGCGCTCGCGCGGCGGCATGGTCGGGGTGGTCGACTCGACGATTTGCTTGAGTACCGCATCCTGCTGTTCTTTTGGCAGGTGCTTGTATTCGGCCTCCCACTTCTGGCCCAAGGCATGCACCATCTTCATGACGTTGTTGTCATAAAAGCCGACGCAGGAAACGCAGGAGCGTACGCGCGGATCGTTTTCGAAATACACCGGCAAGGAGGTGCCGCCCCACGGCAGGGCAAAGACCGGTTGTAGGAAGTCGGGCGAGGCGATGTTGAAAGAGGTGTCGATGGCGTGTGGGACCAGTTTCTTCTCCCACAGGTAGCACTGTTCGGAGCGATACAACTCGAAGATGGAGGCCGTCGAACCAACGGTCACGCCGGACCCGGCATCGCGCGGGCCACGGCACAGTGTCGAGGTTTCCAACGCGTCGATGCCCGGGGTTTCCAGCGCAAGTTCCGCGGCGATTTCCGCATAGGTGTACATGTAGGACAGCGATGGCGAGACCAGCAGGCCGGCCTGGGCATAGAGTTTGCCGAATTTTTCCCGCACTTCGCGCATGTATCCCTGTTCACCAGTGGTATCGAGGTGATGGCAACCGGCCTTGAGCGCTGCTTCAACAGTGGTCAGGCCGAAATTGACGAAGGGACCGACGGTGTTGCAAACCACCTTGGCACCCCGGAAGGCTTCCGTCAGTGCTTCGACCGTGTGTTCGGCCTCAATGACTTCATAGGTGGCGGACTCCAGACGCACCACGCGCTGCGCCATCATTTCGTGCACACGCCCGGCGTTGCGCGCCACGGCGGTGAATGGAATGTTCTGATCGATCAGCCAGTCCATGGTCAGCATGCCGGTGTAGCCACTGGCGCCATAGACAACTACGGGGTATTTAGCCATTTTCGAGTATCTCTTGTTGTTTGAGGTTACTGGGTTGAGTGCCGGGGTCAGTTCTGCGACCAACCTTCGGCATAAAGCTGTTGGCACAACAGGCCAGCGCGCATGGTGATGATGTAGTTTTCGCCGTCTTCGATCAGGGCCGAGCGGGCATCGCGGAAGATTTTTTCGATCGGGTATTCGCGCGAGGTGCCGGCGCCGCCGAACAGTTGCAGCGCCTCGCTGGCGACCTTCATGCATTCCTCGGTCACCGTGACCTTGGCTGATGCCGTGGCGTAGGGATGGGATTGCGGCGACAGGCGTGCATAGGCCAGCGAACGGCGCGCCACCCCCCGGGCCAGTTCCACTCGGCGCAGCATGTCGCCGAGGCGATAGCGGGTGAGCTGATGGTCGATCAGCAACTGGCCGCCTTGTTTGCGCTCATGGCAATACTGCAAGGCCAGTTCGAAGGCCGAGCGAGCAACACCGGTAAAACATTGCGACATGTGGGTGCCGGCGTAGGACCAGGCCGAGGATTGGTTGCCGTAGTACTGGTCTTGCAGTGCGACCGCAAAACGCAGCGGCACTTTGACGTTGTCGAAATAGACTTCGCCTTGTGGTAGCGCGCGCTGGCCGATCTTGTCCAGCGGCTTGCCGCGCGAGACACCGGGCAGGTCGAGGGGGATGATCACCGCCACGCCATGGGGCCGCCCTTCGGTATCGAAGTAACCGTCGCCGTAATCGGCACCGATGTAGGCGAGCGCTACTTGCGCCACGGCACCATTGGAGACCCAGGCCGAGCACTGGCCGTTGATGACGATTTCGTCCTTGCCGACCTTGGCCGAGAGGCTGCCCTTGTTACCTTGCTGGCCGTGGGGCCACTCGCGCTTCATGTCATAAACCATGATGTCGCTGCCCTTGTCCGGATGGGTGATCATCCAGCAGCCGACCTTGCCGGTGCAGAGATCGACCAGTTCCTGGTTGCCGGCAGCCATCGCCATGTGCAGGGGAAAGCCGGCCGCTGCCAATGAAGTGCCTAGGCCCGCATCGCCCCAGCCCAATTCCTCGCCGATCAGCGACTCGAGGCGTACCGCGACTTCGGCTGGGAACTGGGAGAAAAAGGACGGATCAAGGCCCAGTTTTGCGGCTTCCTGAAACACCGACCAGAACGGCGAGCCTGGCGCGCAGACATCGGCCGCGCTCATCTTGTCGAGCTCTTGGCCGATCGGTCGCATGATGTTTTTGGCAAACTGATGAACGCTCTGCTGAATGGCGGATTCTTCTTCGGTCAGCGGTGTTTCAAAACCGGTCAAGCCAACGGCGGGCAACTGCAGCGTGTCGTGTAAGTTGATCATCACGGTTCCTCGACTGGAGATGAAATGGCCCGCCTGGCGTTTACCGGAGGGTTGAATATGGGTGCAATGATTGTTCTTCCGGCCCTCGACAACTCACCGAAAAAGCGGTCATATTTGTCAAAATCTGCTCATCCCGAGATACCGATGAATCCGCAACAGCAAGTCCACGAAGCACTAGGTTTGCCGATGGTTGGCGGTATGCTGTGCAGTGAAATGCCCTTGTATGCCGAGCGTTATTTTCTTCATGAGACCGATCGGGTCGTACCTCCGGTCAGTGTCATGGCCCTCTTGACCCAGTTCGGCGGCTCACGGGTGCAAGAAGGCATGGAAGGGGAGCTGCGCTCGACCTCACTGCCTTTTGTATCGCTGCTGATGCCTGCCGGTTGTGCAACCCATTGGCACTATTCCGGCAGCGTCGACTTTGCGGTGTTCTACTTGCCCGAGCGCACCGACGGCGTTTTTCAAAAGTTGCTCGAGCTCTGCGCTGATGCGCAGGCACCGTTTTCCTTCAGCGATGCCCTGGTCAGCGCCGCTGCCCGGCAACTGATGGATGAACTGAATCTGGGTAAAAAGGCCGACCGGGGCTTCATGGACAGGTTGTCTGCGGTCATGCTCGAGCAGGTATGCCGTGTGCTGCGGTCCGATATCACCAGCGGCATTAATCCACCGCACATTCAGCTGGCGCGTCTGCAGACAGTACTGGTCTACATCCGTGAGCACCTGGCGCAGGAGCTATCGATCAGCCAACTGGCGGAACAGGCCGAGGTCAGTCCGGCGCATTTTCGGCGGTTGTTTCAGAATGCGATGGGCATGCCACCTCATCGTTACGTGATGAATACGCGGCTGGAACATGCACGCGATCTGCTCATGCAAACCGACCTGCCGATTCTGCACATCGCCCTGGAATGTGGTTTCAGTACCCAGAGCCACCTGACAGCGGCATTCAAGACTGCACATGCAACTACGCCGGCGCAGTATCGAACCCAGGCCGGCGGTAGCAGGGGGCGAGCCTGAAGTAAAATCAGTGCAGTGACGCGAAACTCACGGCCGGTTTGAAGCAAGTGTATTGATTGACCTGGCATTCACTCGCGGCCTGGCGCTGCGACTCGAACCAGACCTCGTCCAGTCGTAGAACGACGGCGATCATCGCAGTCAGCGATGCAACTACAGACAGCATTATTATTATTTTCATCCGTTCACCTGCTTTCGAGCATCGATGACAGTACTTGTTGTTCCGGGAGTAAAAATTACTCGTTTTGAACGCTTAAACCCCCCTCTTGTCGGGGGGGGGGCACAGGCGTTTTCAGCGCTTGAGCAAGGCCGTTACTCGCAGGTAGTGGAACGCGGCACACGGATTGAGCAGGCCGGAAAGCGGTAAGGCGTTTCTCAGATATGCGGTGGCACTTTCATGGTTGAAATAGTAAAAGCACTCGCATGGCCTTCTGCGGTATTTGGGATCGCGTTGCTCTTTAGTGGGCAGCTCGTTCGGGTTCTGGGGACCATAACGGCTGGGAGTAGCTGGGTATGTTTCCCCTCCGAATTTAGCATCGCGATTCCTCCCTGGAAGAGGTCGGCTTAGCAGCAGGAGAACTTTTAAGACTGGATGATCTGTCCAGTAAAGCGATGGTGACAGACCAATCATGCATGCCTTTTTTATGGAACTCATGTCGATCCGACAGCGCTCCGCGACCTTTCAGTGTGGTAATCAGTGGCGTTTATTCCTGCGGTGAGGGTAGGGGAGAGAGCTTTAGGAAGTCGCGATATCTGACGAGATAGCACTCGACGTACTCGTCTCTCACACCGATCTTCGCTTTATTACCTTTACCGACCACGTGGAACCGCCAGTTATCCGTTGTATCCTGTCGCAAATCCCCATTTTTGGCCGTCAGTTGTCACGGCCGATCAAGTCAGAAACACAGAGCCGCATAGCAAAGAGCGTGGCGACGACAATCAGCGTGAGCTGCCAGCTTGCGTATGAACTCATCCGATTCAAGCCGCTTGCGTCCACCGATGTGTTTGAACCGGGATTTGACGATTGGGCCGACCCAATCCGCAGGCGGATTAAGACAAAATTCCATGAATTGCTCAGCATCAGAGCGGCGCAGATCCTGGAGCGGTTTACGAGCCGCTGGACAGAAGGACGTTCCTCGCTGAGCTGGAGAAAGTTGAGCTCTTAGGTGTCGAACAGCGGCTGAGGGAATCGTGACATGGATGGACCAATGGGGTACTGGAATGGTGTCAGTTTGAGTGTCTAATGGGAGTTACGAAATACGGGGCAGACAGTTATCAGATATTGCATATAGCTTCTGGCTGGAGGACACCAAACCAGGGTAACTGCTAACTCAACTAAATAGATGTTTAGTTGAGTTGCTCTCATAGGTTATTTGCAGAGGAGGGGATCTGTTTCAGGAGTATAGGGGATATCGATGTTGCCGCTGACCGAAAACTGACCTAGTAAAGGCTGTTCTGCCGACTGAAAACTGACCCAGGTGTTCAACTGCTTCTGCTCAATTTTTGAGCAGGAGAACACAGGGTGATCAGCATGGAAATGATGGGCAAAATTCGGCGCATGTATTTTCGCGACAAGCTGTCGCTGCATCAGATAGCCAAGCGTACCGGGCTGTCGAGAAACACCATCCGAAAATGGGTCAGAGCACCCGAAGCCACTCAACCGGCGTACCTGCGTACCTGCGGTGCGCAGCCTCCAACAAACTCAGTCCGTTTCACCATCTGGTCAGCGGTATCAGCCATGCGCACCACTTACAGTAAAAGCCAGGCTCGCCGCCGTATGCATCGTCTGCTGGTATTGGTTGCGCAGGGGCAGACGTTCGTCATCACCCAGAATGGGAAAGCGGCTTGCCTGCTAGTACAGGTCGAAGCAACAGGGCGCACAGTTTGAAAAGCCTGCCCCTACAATCCTTAACCACAAAAAGGATAGAGTCTTGATGGCAGCGAAATTCTTCTGCTGTACGTAAGCTCATCAGCCATTAACAGTCATTGCAAGCGTAGATTTAAGGCGAAGTCCATCGAGTCATGCGGAAAGAGGCAGAAGGGCACACACAGATTTTGAGAAGCGATGTTGCAATTTGGCTGACAGTTTATTAGGCGACTGAAGCACGATTCGCGTCGCCTTATAGTCGAGGACCATCGCATTACCCCACCCAACCATAGGGCTTCACATTTCGTGCAAAACCCCAACCTTGAACAACTACTCACCCAGACCATTGAGGTCGTCATTCGCGCTGGCCAGCTATTGATTGCCGAGTGGGCGAGAGTTGACGGACCACGAGGTCAAGGTGACAAGGCCGCCGTCGACGAAGAAATCGAACAGTTCTTACATCAGCACTTGCTGAAGCTTCTTTCATGCGACTTCTGGGGAGAGGAGACCGGACACCTTCTGACGGGCCATCCCTGGTGCTGGGTCGTTGACCCGAACGACGGGACCGCGGATTTTCTCAAGGGGCTCAAAGGCTCAGCCCTTTCTATCGGTCTATTGCACAATCAGTTGCCCGTACTAGGTGTGGTGTATGCCCCCGTCACCGTTGAGGGAACGCCTGATTGCATTGCTTGGGCAGAAGGGATGGCCGAGGTGAGCCGCAATGGACAGTCCGTCACGTCACGGCTTACTACCAAAACGTTGTCGAGCGGCGAGTTCGTGATGGTCAGTGCCGCTGCAATCAATAAGCCTGAACTTAATAGCAAGCCCTGCCAACCCAGCACTTTTGTAGCAATGCCATCCATTGCCTACAGGCTCGCCAAAGTCGCCGCGGGGGAGGGTGTCTGTGGCGTCTCTCTTTATCCCGTTTCCGCACATGACGTTGTCGCAGGCCACGCACTCTTGAGAGGAGCGGGCGGCGTTTTATTTGATGAGCGAGGCGAAGTCATTACCTACATTACTGAAGCCAATATGCAAGCGGTATCACAACGCTGCTTCGGTGGTTCAGTGGTTCAGTGGTTCAGTGGTTCAGTGGTTCAGTGGTTCAGTGGTTCAGTGGCAGCGTGCCGCGTCTTGCTGGCTCGTGAATGGGAGCTTATTTTCACTTAATCCCCAACCAAGCCGCTGCCCAACTTATTCGAGCAACTGGTATCGCTTGTACTTGACCGATTCAACTGCACACAGTCCGCTAGCGCCCGACCAAAAACCTCTCGAATGAAATTTCCTAAAACCCAGGCGTCGATTAGCAGAACGCTTACGCTCCGAATCCAAATCTAGGCAGGACCTCCCCATTCCAGCGCTTGAAGCACCCGACGAACCTGCTTGCCCCCAATTTCCGTTCCACAGAGCAGCACTGGCGTATCTCCGCCGAGGGCTTTGTTTGGTTTCGACATCCAGCATGCGGCCATATTTCTATTTTGGAACACCTGTTCAGCCAAATGGCAGACCACGGCAACTCGATCTAGCCGTTCTGAAGCGACGGAGGTGAGCGGCTGTTGTTCACGGCTACGTCGCTTCAACGTGGAGATTGACACGTTGAGGAGCATCTCCAAGCTACGCCCCTGAAGGTCAAAAGCTATGCGAACCACTTGAAAAAGCTGAGCGGAAAACCCTGCTTTGATCTGAAGCAGTCGCTCGGAATCATTAAGCAAAACCCGATTGGCACTGAAATCCGAGAATGCGGCGATAGCGGCATCACGCATTTCGCCTTTCTTGTTTAGCTGACGCCGAGCGGTCGTTGGGGTATTCATCGGTTCAGTATGGACGAGCAACGGGAAAATTGGATGGAGCCTTCCGGGAAGGGGCGACGAACCGTCACCAACAAATCATTCAGAACAAATCGTGTGCGAATTTGGGCCTGCTTTCAACCAATTGCAATGTAGGCACAGTCCGCAGCGTGAGGCGATATGTTTGTCGGCCAGCCAAGTCAAGACCCCTCATCGCCTGCGAGATCTCCATTATCGGCCCCAATCTACGAGTCGAGGGACTGGCCCGAAGTGGATTCTTGTCGGACCCGTTCTAGCAACGCGTCTAAATTCGTATCAGGATCGAGGAGCAAAAAACTCTCAAGAAGAAGGGTAAGCGGGTGTACCCCCATTCTACCTGCAAGCTCCGATGCCTTCTCCAGCGTCACATTTTTAAGGCCACGTTCAAGGGTGCTGAGATATGTCCTGCTGCTGACAATTCCAAAATCTTCTTGGGTCAAACCCCGACGAATACGTGTGTTACGTAACGCAATAGCGAACGCTTCCCTCAGTTCCATTTTGTTTCACTCACAAAAGGAACGATGAAGCCTTTTTGAACTCTATAGAGCTACAATCTATAGTGTTCATTTTGGGAGGGGTTTATGCCCGCACTACAGATTAGCGCCAGTCAGTTATCTACGACGGGTGACGAGGACAGCCCTGCAACCATGCTGATTGTCGCGGTGGCGAACATTGCTCGGCCGGAGCAGGGCATCGAGATGGAAAAATGCCTGTCAGGCCAAAAATTGGTTGATCTCTTCAACGAAATCGACCGACCTGATTCAGATAAGGCCATCGTTGGCGTCCTATTAGCGATCCCTCCAAAACTCAACGGCTCTCCACGATGGGTCGTCGAGAATGTGTTTGATTTTGCTCGGGTCAAGCTCAAGGGGAGGGGGGAGGTTTCTTTGGATACATACGCATATCGACTTGCTTCACAAGCAGTGTTCCGGGACAACGCCCAGGTCGACCCAGCGGATATTCTTGACTGGAGGTCACTCTACGAAACGTCCAACGCGGGTGGCAACGTCGACTCGCAACTTGTCGCCCATCAATCGTGGCTATCCATCGTCATAACTCGGCTGGTCAATGCTGTAAATCTACCTGACGAAGCGGAAGCCCCTGAGTAATGTTCGGATTTCAAGCTGTGACGTAACTCAACCATTATGAAGTAGGGGAAAGAGTGTTCATCAGTCGACGGTCACGAAAATCTACGCGAGTCCGATCTTCTGAGAGATGACTAAACACTCGACTGCTAGCAATAAGCCACAATGAGTGCGATGGAAGGAGCATCCGTAACTCACAGCATCCACGAGAGAGCTGTCATGAAAGGAAGGCGTAAAGTCAGTACATCCAAGTGGTTCTTGAAGGCTAAATTTGAGGCCGAAGCTCAACAAATGAGCGCAATCAGATCAAAGAATGTAGCAAACAGATTTCTTGATGCCGCATTGCAGTTCGGAGCTGAATACGAGCCAACAGGGCGTCTCGCGGGCGGTTCGAACCACGCCGCACCTCAAGATGATTGAGTTCTGACTTGTCGATCAGGCAGCGCTAATTGCGGCGGTGATAGGCGTGTAAGGCCAGAAAAGGCAGGGGGAGATGACGGAATGCAGACTCTCGATATACAAGCTGCCAAAACGCTTTTTTCTACACTCATCGATGCGGTAGTGGACGGAGACACAATCATCTTGACCGATGGCGGCATACCTGTGGCCAAACTCTCTCCTGTAACGAATCTTAAACGGCGTGGAATGCTATCGGATTTTGAATTTAATGCCGAAGCATCGGATGCGCTAGATAATGGCATTGCCAAGCTGTTTGAGGGGGGGGAGTAGGGCTACTACGTAGTGCCAGGAAACCTAATAATCGTCTATAAAGTCATTTTTCCGCCTGTCGAAGGGCAGCCTCAATTTCAGCTGTCCTCAAGTTCTACGGTGGTGAAAAGCATGGGGCAGAGCCCCACGAGGTGAATCCGAAGGTTCGCATAATATGACGCTATGGTAGCTTTGCCGTCGTGATCGACGAATTCAGCGCCGGAATAATAGCGAAGCCTCGGCGCTGAGTTTATCCATAACGTCCATTATGCGAGGATCATCAATTCAAAAAATGAAAGCTTGTCGGTAAGGGCACACTGAAATTATGGAGGTTGGCGTGTACGAGATTGAAGCCTCGAAATATAAGGATTTTCTGGCCGCTTGGGAACGAGCTGACTTCGAGCAACAGCGGCTCGGCTAGGCCTTCTACAACTATTTCAAGCTTCATTCGCTTACGGACCAGGCCAGCTTGCTCGGCTTGTATGAGGCGAACGGAGACGCTGCGGTCGAACTCATACAACGCTGCTTCCTAATTAGGTAGGTGCTAGGGCGACACGTGGGTAGATGACTTGGCCGGACGCATACGATGAAATTTATGCAGATTTACGCTGAGCTGCCAGTAACCGTCCGGGCAGCATATTTGGCGTTATATACTCAAGCAATGCGCTCCATGAAGCAGGAGAACTGAAGGGCAATCAGGTAACAAAACCATGACGATCGAACCCGATAAAGATGTCAAAGCTTCCGCGAACGAGGTCAGTCGGACCGAGATTTCTGCTCTTGCGGATAACCCACTAAAGGGGCAGGAGCTAGACGAGTGTCCTCGTCCAGGGACGGCGCCTACAGCAAGAGTAGAGAAACGTCGGACTTGCGAAGAAAGAGAAGAAAAGATGGTTGCCCTTGCAAGAGCTCACATTCTGACCTGCGGCGACTTCCTTCTTGTACAGGACTTGGCTAACCATCTGGGTATCGACATCGCGTTCCTGAGTCCCGCACTTATGCGGTGGGAGGCGGACCACCGAATTTTCTCGATCGATCACGATGGTAGTAGGTCTTTTCCAGTTTACGCGTTCCCATCGCAAGGCGGTGCCAGTCCGATTCCCAGCCTTAGAGACGTACTATCTGTTCTCTGCCCCATGAAAGATGGTTGGGGAATTTCATTCTGGTTTATTTCTCCCAATGGATGGCTTGGAGGCAAGCGTCCACAGGATCTCCTTTCCACCGAGCCAGACCGCGTGATTTCAGCTGCACACGAAGAAGCAAGCGGTGTCATGCACGGTTAAGGGACCTGTCGCGGAGAAGCTCGCTGACTCACGCAATGAAACCAAGCGGCTTGAAGAGGTAGCTGTGTTGGCCGCTGAAGAGTTGGCTCAAGCCAAAGAGACAACTGACAGAATCCGCTGTTGAGCTCACGGAGTTACGGCACAAAACGAAGCAGCAAAGTAGCACGTAGCAGCCAATCTCACGATTACAAGTCCACCTTTTGTGACGCATCCAACGGAAATTACATGATTTCCGTTCTAGGGCGACGAAAAGTCCACGTTTTCTGTCTTAGTGGGATTCTGGACGCTATAAAATGGTCAAATAGTCCAAGATTTCTGTCGGTGCGGGGAGGCAACTGACGGATCCGCTGTCGAGCTCACGCAGTTACGACAGGAAAGGAACCATTTACGTACCGGTCCACGCGAAAGTTTCAAGTTTACCTCCACAAAGGAATGTCCAAGGCGATTGGGTAGCCAAAAGGTTTCACTTTCGCGGAGTCGCAAGGTAATCAGTAGATAACGCTTAAATACCGGTCATCACGCACTCATTCCGAATTTGTTCAGAAGTTTCCCTTCTGCGTTCTGTGGCGCATCGCTAGAACTAAAAATTAGCTTTTGAAGCATCGGTCGAAAATCTACAAATTAGTTCGCAAAAATTCACAGAATTAGTTCGGAGCGCTCCAGAAAAAGCCAAAAACGGCTCTATGATGCGATAACGCTCCATTATTTTATCAGATGAATGCTGTTTTATTGGTCTTTACTTAGCATAAAAATAGTACGTAAATACATGGTATGTAACACAGTACGAAATCGTAGGAGCAGAAAATGGCCTGTGGTGGCGTCAACAAGGCAATTGTGCAGAAAGCACCATCGCGCCCTGCATCATTCGAATCCAGAAAAGTCTGCACTGTCTGCCCTAACACTTCACGGGCTATGGCGAGCCACGCTTTAGTGAACGATTCCCTGGACTGAAGTCGCTGCCAATACAGCATTACGTTTTCAGGGAATCTATCACCCAGCCCAATGAACTCTGCGAGCATCAGTGCATAACCAACGGAAATATCAGCAATCGTGAATCGGTTCTGACACAGATACTCTCGTCCCTCGAGCGCGGAACTGATGGCCTTCAGCCTACCCAGAAACCATCGTGAGTAGTCCTCGACTACTTGTGGCAATCGTCTTTGCGGCTCTTCGAATTGGCCATAACGCAGAATGAGGGTCTGAGGGAATGTCAGCGTTGCTTCACCGTAGTGGAGCCAGTTCAGATACTTGGCGTAGTCTGGTTCTTCAGGATCGATCTCCAGGGCGGTAGGTCCGAATCGTTTCGCCAGATATTGGCAGATAGCGGCTGACTCGGTCATCAGTATGTCGTCAATGACAAGTGCCGGGACCGTGCCGATCGGGTTGATATCCAGATATTGACGAGCGTGAACCCTTGGCGGAAAGGGCAGCATGTTCAATTTGTAGCTCAATCCCAATTCTTCCAGAGCCCATAACGGCCTGAACGAGCGAGCACTCATGCAGTGGTAGAGGGTGATCATGTGTGGGCGACTCATAGATAACCGATTTGCTTGGCTTTACTAATCATGAGCCTGCGCAACAGGCCGAGTGACAGCCGCTTGACGTGATAGACCAAGGCTGCGCCAGGGCCTGTCAGACAGATGTCACTGCCTCGTTGCACGGCGCGCACCATGTCTTGCGCCACAATCTCCGGTGCGCAGCCATTAGCCTGATAATAGGCCTGGTTTTTTGCGCGCTGCGCCTCGGGTACAGAGGGCGAGACGGCTGAGTTGTTAGCGGCCAACGGGGTGTTGATGATCCCGGGGAACACGGTGGTAAAGCTGACGTCGCTATCGACCAGCTCCATTTTCAGCGCTTCGGTCAGCACGTTTATCGCGTGTTTGGAAGCGGAATAGGCAGCCATCGAGGGGGCGGGGTAGATCCCGGCAGTGGAGGCGACATTGAGTACATGACGTGCCCCCCCAGCGGCAACCATGTCCGGGAGGAAATAGCGGCAGCCATAGACCACGCCCATTAGATTGATGTTGATAATGCGTGGCCAGTGGGCCAGGTCGCTTTCCAGGAACAAGCCCAGGTGGGCTATCCCTGCGTTGTTGACTAATACGTCAAGTGCACCGCCTTAACGTTGCACCTGTGCGGCCAGTTCCTGCATGGCTGCCTGGTTCGAGACGTCCACGGTATGGATCTGGCAGGTTGAGCCCAACGCCAACACGTCGACTTGCAAACTTTCCAGTGGTGCAGGCTGGATGTCGGTCGCAATAATGTGTGCGCCCTGTTTGGCGAAGGCGATCGCCACGGCGCGACCGATGCCTGAACCGGCATCGGTAATGAGAACCCGTTTGTTTTTAAGATTGGGAATGGCCATGCCGATATTCCTTGTGCTCAGGAGAGGGTGATTGTCGAGACGCCCGACAGGCGTTCGACGCAACGTGAGCCCATCAGCGTGGTGGGCGTATGGAAGCCATTGCTTTCAGGGTGGGCAAGCAAATGACTCACGGTCATGAGCATGCCATCCACCGTCAGACAGTAGCCGTTCGGTGTGCGCAGATGGGCGCGACGCACATCGCCTCGCGCATTGTGCACTTCGCCGATCACGTGACAGGTACCATTCTCGTACGCAGCCGTGCCGGGCCCCTTGACGACCAGATCGACCAAGCGTTTTAGCGCCGATACCAGTGATTGATTGCGCAGCAGGCGTACGAAGGGCTTGAGCAATGACATGCTGCGAGCCATGGCCGAACTGCGCGGCACATACACTTCAATATTAGGGATACCGGTGGAGAAGTAGGCGGTGGCCACGTCCGCCCAAGGAATGTTGAATGCATTGACCGAGCCTTTGCCATCGGCGAAGTTCAGCACCTTGTTACGCGAGAAATAAGGGATGTCGACTAGCGCGCTCTGTACTCTGACCTTGGACATGCCCTTTCCCACGCTTTCCAGCGAAGATTTCAGGGTGCCCGGACTCAGGTCGTCCAGGCCGCTGAAGCCGAGCGTCAAATGGGTGGCATCGGGTAGCGCCTGTTTCAGAACCGCCGCGATGCAATCGGTAGGAATGACATCGAAACCGGCTCCGGTGATGACGGTGATGCCGGCATGTTTTGCAGCGGCATCGTGCGCCTGGGCGGCCAGGATTACATCCACTTCACCGGTCAGGTCTGCGTAATGACAGCCAACGGCGAGACAAGTGTCCAGCATGGGTTTGCTTGTCGCCGAATACGGACCTGCGCAATGGGCAACCACATTCATATCGCTTAGTGCTGCTTGACTGGCGGCAGTGTCGTCAAGGTTGAACGCACGCCACGGCAAACCCAACTCGGCACCCAGCAATTCCAGTGCGACGGCATTGCGTCCGGCCAACACCGGGAGCAGTCCACGTTTCTTGGCCATGCGAGCCAATCGCAGCCCGGTATAACCCGTGGCGCCATAGATCATCCAGGCACCACCGCTGTTTTGGGAGTCATTGGCCTTGTTCATTTCACGCTCCCGACAGATTGCGCGGCGCTTTTCAGGCAATCGGGTTCTGACGTGATTGCATTGCTGTTGTGAAGCGTGGCTGAAGTGGCGGGCGCTATCAGGATCTTGGCGTGCTGCTCGGGATCGCCCAGGGCGGTGAACGCTTGTTCAACGCCGTTCAGCCCCACAGTGCCGGTGATAAGCGGCGCACAATTGAGTTTCCCATCGGCGATCATGTGCAAGGCGTCACGAAACTCCAGCGGCGTGTAGCCGATCACAAAGCGTAAATCGATTTCCTTGTTGATGGCGATGGCGGGTTCCAGCGTGTCACTTTGCATGCAGATACCCACGACCACCACGCGCGAAAACAGCGGTGCGCCGTTGATCACATTCTGCAGCAGCCCTGGCACACCCACGCATTCAAAGATCACCGGGCGCGGCGGTTTCGCGCCGAGCGCTTCAGCCAGACGCCAAGTGTGCCACCAAGGCAGCGGCAACTTACCCAGCTTCTCGCGCGTTCCGACGGCCAATTCCAATGCGCCATTCAGTTCGCCTATATGACCCATGGCCTTCCAGGTGGCAAACGGCGAGTCGGTGGCCGGATCGAGCACAATGTCTGCTCCGCATTTGGCTGCCAACGCGCGACGGCCAGGCGAAAAATCACTGGCAACAATGGTTTTGATACCGCGCGCCTTCAGCACACAGATCACGGCCAGACCCACGGGTCCGCAACCGATGACAATGGCGATGTCCCGTTGTTTGAGTTCGCCACGGTTCACCGCGTGCAGGGCGACCGCCATCGGCTCGGTCAGGGCTGCCAGATCGGGCGACAAACCATTGGGCACCGGCATCATCATGCTTTCCTGTAGCAGCATATGTTCGGCATAACCGCCGCCGGCCTGTGCCGAAAAGCCCAGCATTTCGATAGCGGCTCCGTTGCGCAAGAGAGGTACCGTGCAGACCGCTGTGCCGGGTTTAATCTTCTTGTCACAGCCGGGACCGTGCTCGACCACTTCCGCACAGATTTCGTGGCCGAACACCACTTCCTGTCCTGGTCTCACGAAACCGTGGTAACCGCTACGCCGCATCAGATCGCCCCAATGACCGCAGTGCTGGCGCGCATGCAGATCGGAGCCACAGATCCCGCAACGCAGTACTTGCACAAGCACTTGACCGGTGGCTGGCGTGGGCAAATCGAGATCGCCCAGGCGCAATTGCTGATCCTTACAGATGACGGCTCGCATAGTTTTTATTGGTCCGTGGTTGAAACAAGGTTGGCAGCAATTGTGCGCCACCACCCGGATACAATATTGTCCTAAAGCGAAAGAGTTTTGTCCTGAGACGAAAGGCCATGAAGGAAAGCATTCGATGCAAGTGATGGTGCGGAGTGCGTCGTTGACCGGCTACCGGGCGCTCGTGAGCGACCTGGGCGGTGACCCGCTGCCATTGCTGGAACGGTTTCAGATCGCGCCGGCCACACTCGACGATGACGAGAGTATGGTGCCCTACAGCAGTGCTATCCGACTGTTACAGGCGACGGCCGACTGCTTGTCGTGCGCAGATTTCGGACTGAGGCTGGCCGAGCGGCAAGGGTTGCAAGTGCTTGGGCCGCTGGCCATCGTCGGGCAGGGGGCGAAGACGGTGGGCGAAGCCTTTGGCGTGATTGGTCGTTACTTGCAGTACCACAGTCCGGGCCTGCGCATAGCAGTAGAAACCGATGATACGCCGGATCTGCGCCGCATCGGATTCACTATCGATGTCGAGGATTGTCCACAACGCAATCAGGTGACGGAGCTCACGCTGGGGGTTGTACACAATGTGTTGAAATTGCTCGCGGGCGAAACGGTCCGTCCCGCGCTCGTGCTTCTGCGTCATGCGCCCAGCCTGCCAGAACGACGCTACCGCGATTGGTTCGGTTGCGAAGTGCGCTTCGGCGAAACGATCAATGCGCTGCTGATCCACGCCGATGTCCTGGCGCAGCAGATCGACCCGACTCAGCCAGGCCTGGTACGCATGGCGCAATCCTATGTCGAAAGCATCATTGGGCAGCGCCCGATGAGTCTCGCCGACCAGGTCGGAATCCTGGTCGAGCGTCTGCTGGGGGTCGTTTTTTGCCGGTCACGGCCACGCAGTCTGATGGTCAAATCCGTTGGAAATGACTGGTCAGGTCGAATGCAAATGGGTGGGCAAGTCTCTGCAATTATCCACTTGAAGCTCTTCGGCCCTGGCGTTTAGCTCGGAACGCGCATTTATCTCAGATTTCTCCGCATGTTGGGCGCGGTCAAAGGCGTTAATGGTGTCAGCGATTGCCTGCAAAATAGGCTCTAATGGTTGATCATCTGCCAAGGTAATTACCCGAGAAGCTTCACCGAGTAAATCCAAGACTGCGTCGTGCGCCCCCATCGCTCGTTGGATCGCAATGTCCATGTCCTTCGGAGAGGCTCCATCCGCAGGTAGCCCTACAGAGAGAGCAATTGCGTTCACCTCGGAGTTCATAACCGTCAAAGACTCACGCGCCTCAGATGCGGCTTTGTCTGCCGCCTCTGCATCTTTACGTATTGTTGCTATGCGTGAGTTCACCACCTGCAGATTTGAAAGGTCTTCCTCGGCTCCCAGCAATTTGAAAGCTGCCGCCTCTGCGTTGGGGTAGCCAGCCCAGTCTGCACCATACTGACCGAGCGAATACGTCGCTGATTCCAATCTTTCCAGCTCGGACATCGCGTCGATGAGCTCACGGTGTTTTAAAATCAATCGCTCATGAATTTCGCGAACAGTTGCTAAATCCTTTACATCATTTGCCTCGGCGAAGCGTTGAAGTACTTGCAGGGTAGCTAGTGCATCACGCTCTCGTTGCGCGCGATCTCTGGCTACCTGTGCAGCCTGATGAAGCCCATTGCTCAGACCCGCATTGTCCGTCGCGGTGAGTGCCTCAATTTTGTGCAGCAGTTCCCCGTCTAGGTGAGGCGTCGCGCAAACAGGGCAATGCAGTGTGTCGCCCGTACGATCGATTATTGCCTGCGCAAGCCCACGCAGATCTGAGCGAAGTGCAGTCAATGATTGGCCGATCCGCTCCTGTTGCACCAGGCTGTCTGAAGCTGACTTCTCTTGCTGCTCAGCAAGCGCGAGGCTTTCCGAGGCGATTTGGAAGGCAGCGGATAGCCCACGAATAGCGTACTCAGCAGGAACCTCATGGACATCGTCGAGGGATATTCCTGAGAGGGCGATCCGCGCATTTGAAGTCGCAAGCTTGGCTTGCTCAATCGATTTGGCAAGAGCCGGAGCATCCGCTTCGCAGTAAATCGACCAGACCCCCAAGTCAGACAGCATTGGCTGATAGGCCTCTATCTGCGCTTCATGCTCACGAAGCTTCTGCCGCTTACTCGTGTCAGCCTCTACCAGGTTCCGAATCTTATCGAGCGCAGCCAACAGCGACTGCGCTTGCTGGCGTAGCGTTGTGATTTTCGCAGGCGTGTCTTGCGCTAAAGCGATAGCTTGGCGTAACCCGCGTGAAAGCGATTCAAGTCGAGATCGGTCGGAAGGTGCGAGTGCTTCATTGCCGTCGTCCTGAGCCCAGGAACAGCCGAGTTCGTGCAAACTTGCACGATATGATTTTGTGAAAGCGGTCGACTCGGTTGGTGAATCTTGCAGCCGCTTGACCTCATTACCGAGCAATTCAGTCTGCTTTTGGAGCGAGGGAATGCGCTCGCTGAAGCTCGTACGCTTTGACATGGCGTCGTCACGAAGTTTGCAGAGATCGGTCCATAGCGATGAGGTTTCGGCCCCGACCAGCAATAGACTCAGATCCTTCTTAAGCTGGTCCGGTGTTGATTCGCCCGAAAGTCGGAATGCGGCATCAGTATCTAGGAAGTTGAACCGGGTGAATGACTGGCTGATTGCTCCAGCGTTTTGGTTCGACTGTCCGTACCATGCGAGATTGCGTGCCCTTATGATGGCAGGCACAGCCGTGCTTTTTACAGTTACTACTTCACCGGCTGGGGTGAAGACATCGGCTTCGATGTTCTCAAACGTTGCTTCACGATCATGACGAACACGTCCGCAGTACAGGGCTTCTATGGACTCGAGTAATGAAGTTTTGCCTACTCCGTTTGGGCCGAATATCAGGTTCACATCGCCAAACTGAAACTTCTTATCAGTGAGGGCTGCCCGAAATTTTCCTACCCGAAAACTACGAAGCAGACCGGTACTCAGCGGGTCAGACAGGGGATTAGGAAGCGCACGCGCTACCGGGACGGTGTCGACGGCAAAGGCTTCTCCCGTGCCTATCAGTTCTATTAATTGGGTTCGAGGGCGCTTCTCTAACAAGATACTGAGCGCTGCAGTTCGTAAAATCTCTTCCCATTGGACACTGGCGTCGGTAGCGACTTGCGCGCTGTGCTTCCGAATCGAGACGTCCTCAAAACGCTCTAAAAGATCCTCTTCAGTTAGGACAAATTTTCTCGCAAAATGCCTATCCCCCTCAATACGCGCCTTCGCTTTCAAAAAGCTTTCGTCGTTCTGAGAGTCGGGGCCTGCCCAAAAATACAGATAGCTATTCCAGCGCTGGTCGCCATCAGCTGTGAAGAATTCACTCCCCAGCAACTCTTCTTGAAATTTCGCCAGGTTCGCTGCCCGTTGGATAACGTTATCCGATAGGTCAATGTAGGCCGTAGCAAAGGTTTTACCCTGGTAGATGCGCTCCCCACGAAAAATATCGTTACCCAAATCTTGAACCCGAGTGAGCTTTTCCGTGATCGTTCGACGCAAGGCGGCTGAGTCAATCATAAGGCTTCCGTGGTATCGAGCGGAGTAACGGCAAGGAAATCGGTCTTGTCTTCTGCTGGGTCATCAAAGCGGGTCAGAGCATCAATGCCTGCAAATTTGAGTAGCCCAAACTCTCGGTACGCTATGCACAACCTCTTTTGATGCTGCCCGCCAGCTCTTCGCAGTAACTCGTAGAGTTTGTCCGCAATGTTTTCTATGTGGCGGGGCTGAGGTGACTCTCCTAAATACGCGATGAGAGTTGGCTGGTTGCCCGCGGTCAGCACGTTGAAATTCGGATTGGCATCATCCCACCGCAGGGTGGATGCTGCATCCACTCCACAAACCTGAGGAGGCCATTCAATCCTGTTCAAAATTTCATGGTGGATCTGAGCTGCAGTATTGAGTCGCTGATGACGAAAATCTTGACCCTCGCGATCTTGAGCGACAGTTAATCTGCGCACCACCTCGTCTGGTCCCATCCTGCAGGAATCAATTTCTTTGAGTGCGCGCCAATTCGATTGGCCGGTTATCTGGCCAGCGCTTAATGCCAATATTCGCTCAATGGCTAAGGGATTGTGAGCTGCGATAATGTGCTGCAGCGCTATTTTCGTCGGCGGGCTGGCAGCAACCAGGTCTGCAAACCCCGCTTCGGGCGCGCCTGCTATTACCCATTTATCATCATCAGCCTCCCAAACGTATCGTTGGACTGCAGTGGGGCCATTTCGATTGGCCATGATTGCGATGCCAACCGTTAATACTTTCGGTACTCGTAGCTCGAATACCGCTTCGTCATAGTGAAAAAGAAGAGCATGGCGCCGCTCTGTCATATAGGCATAGTAAAGGCCTAAATTATGATTCGGCATGACCACCGCATCGTCGGAGGAGCAATCTTCCGCAGAGCAGTACCAAGTCGATGCGGCGATGTTCCTCCATGGGTAAGGAGGTGTTCCTGGTGCGCCATGTTGGACGATGGACTGCGCCCAGTTCAGGCAGACGATATGGCAAATGCTGGATCGCGGGTCCGTATTGAATGTTGTGGTTCGATAGTGACGGTATGCAGTGTTCCGCGGACTTGGATTGAGTTGGATATGAATCAGCGTCGAGCGATCATTGAAGTCAGCTAGCCAATCATCTCCGACAGCGAAGGCGTCAGAGCATATGATTACAGCTGCCGAGAGACGTCTACTGCGCCCTTGAAACCGGTAGATCTGGGTACCCCGACGCAACCACCGCTCCTCCAGAAAGAACTCGTCTCTCGACGGAAACGTCTTGAACTGGACCAGCGCGACTAATTGGGATGAGCCGTCTTGATGCTTGGCCTGAAACATAAGCACCGCAGGATCAAAGAGATCGCGATCCTGGGCTAAGCCTTCCAATGGTTCGTGAACAACCAAGCAATGAACGCTAACGTCCCGCGTAAACTGCTCAAGTGCTTCTTGTGTGATGCTTTCACATCCCAGAACCCAAAGCGCATCTTCAGCTGGTGTGATGCCGGCTGTTATCGCTTCGCTCAGCGCGACCCATGGCATGAAATATTCAGGTGTTATCGCAAGATGCGCGCCTCTCTCGCGAGCTAATGTCAGGAACGATAGACTTTTAGCTGTCGCAGTAGCCACATCGAAGCTGCCAATGCGCTGCTCTGATGCAAAAATTGGCCCGCTAGGTTGCAATAGCAGAGTCGTATAACTTGCCACTGTCGGCCGCAGCATTTCCAGATCCGGTTCAGCAAGTCCGAAGGGAAAGAGGGCTAATGATACGTCTTGCGTCGGCATATTATTTTCATCTTCCATGAAGAATCCCAACAATAGCTGCAAAATGGTGGCTTTGGGGAGTCAGTCTAATGAAACATTTTAGTACCGAGCGCAGCGCTCACCTTTCACGCACGGCTCTAAACGAAGACGCATGACACATGACGCAAGCGCAGAAATTATTTCTGAGCAGCTCAGACTGGAAGGTTCAAGACAGGAGTAGCGATGCAGATCGCATTGAAGGTCTGCTGGAGGTCACGATGAGCTGGCTTGACCGCTCACTTCACAGTGCGGTCGAATCTGGCTATTGGAAGAAAGCATCCGACCTTCGAAACCTATGTGGCCATGGTGATTTCCAAGTTGGAGATCATGCACTCGACGCTGACCACCGTCCTGGCAGTGCGCTATGGTCGTACGCCGGGAATGATTCCGAAAGGGGAGACTTATCCTGAACGTCAGCTCCGGAGGTGGCGTAATGGGATACAGGCATAACGCGCCTATTGCGCGACGAAATACGCCGTCGAGGGGTTCAAGCGATCCGTGGCTGCGGAGGTCGAGCAGTTCGGGATCAAGTCGACCGTGGTCGAGCCTGGCATGTTCCGCACAGATTTGTTGGACGCCAAGAATGTCAGTTACACCTAGCCCTCCATTGCCGATTATACCCATGAGAAACCGGTGGCCAATACCTGGTCGCGGATCGGCAGTACTCAGGCGGGTGCCCCCGATAAGTTCGGTGCCGCAATTCTGAAGATAGCGGCACTGGAAGATCTGTCGAGGTTCTTTGCGGCTGGCCTCGATGTCCTAGGCATCATTCAGGACGTCACGGAGCTGCGCAGGAAGGATGCGGCCGAGTACGAACCACTGTCCCGCTCAACCAAGGGTGCCCTATGTTTACTGAAGTTCTGCGCGAGAATGCCTATGGTGCCTACCGGGTACGTCTGGAAGCACTTCTCCACATCTCCACGGACGCTTCAGATCAGGACATCCACGAACTGATCGAGACGGGTTTCTCGGCTGGTAGTGTCAAAGCCCTTTGCGACCTTGGCGCAATAAGCCCGCTAGAGCGCGACCAGATCATTCCGCTCAAAGCTCTCAAAACGAGGTTGGCGCGCGGCCAGCGATTGACGGTGGAGGAGAGCGATCGCCTTTTCCGTATTGCACACATCATGGCCATGGCCCAGACGCTCTTTGGGGACGACGAAAAGGCCAAGCACTGGCTCTCCAAGTCCAAGGATCGCTTTTCGGGCAAAAGCCCTATTGCGATGCTTTCCACCACCCAGGGCACCCGCCTGATTGAGGAGATGCTGATTCAGACAGCAGATGGGTTCGCATTTTGATCCTGTGACGCATCGGTACCTTTGCAGATATCACAGGCCGCGGGGGAAGGGCTGGTCAACGATAGGGGTATATCGCCGGAAAACCAATCGTTTACCTAGCCGGCATGCCATCAAGGCCATGCTGGAGACTTTCGTATACCTTGAGTACTGAATAGGGAACTCTCTGCAATAGTTCGACATCACCGGCCCTTAGCTAAGAGTTTTGGTCCGTATTGATCTCACGCCGAATTCGTTCAAGCAGCGAATCTAAATCTGTATCCGGATCGAGGAGCAAAAAGCTCTCAAGGAGGAGGGTGAGTGGATGCACCCCCATTCTGTCGGCAAGCTCCGATGCCTTTTCCAATGTAACGTTCTTAAGGCCGCGCTCAAGCGTACTGAGATACGTCCTGCTACTGACGATTCCAAAATCTTCTTGAGTCAAGCCCCGGCGAAGCCGCGTGTTACGTAACGCAATGGCGAACGCTTCCTTCAGTTCCATTTTGCTTAATCCACAAAAGGAACGATGAAGCCTTTTTGAACTCTATAGAGCTACAATCTATAGTGTTCATTTTGAGAGAGATTTATGCCTGCAGTTCAGATTAGCACCCGTCAGTTATCTGCGACGAGTAATGAGCACAGCCCTTCAACCATGCTGATGGTCGCGGTGGCGAACGTTGCTCAGCCGGAGCAGGGCATAGAGATAGTCAAACGCTTCTCCGGCCAACATCTGCTCGACCTGTTCAACGAAATGGATCGGCCTGATTCAGATAAGGCCATCGTTGGTGTCCTGCTGGCAATACCTCCAAAACTTAACGGCTCCCCGCGATGGATCGCTGAGAATGTGTTTGATTTTGGCCGAGTCGAGCTAAGGTTAGCGGATGACGCTTGCTTGGATACATACGCCTACCGGCTTGCTTCAAAAGCTGTATTCAGAGACAACTCTAAGGTCGACCCCGCAGATATCCTGGGCTGGAGATCACTCTATGAAACGTCCAATGCGGATGGTGACGTTGATCCAGAGCTTGTCACCCATCAAACTTGGTTGTCTATCGTCATCACTCGAATGGTCAACGCAGTAAATCTACCTGATGAGGAGGATACCCCTGAGTAGTTGTCGACGCTCCATTCGTACCGTAGCTCAATCCCAAAGGAGACCTTTTTGCAGATCAAACCGGGGAGGAGGGTACGGATACTTCTGGCTTTCAAACTTATCGACCTCCACGCTAATCATCGCTGCTGGCGGTAGGCCACGACGAGCGCGACGACGAAGCCCCCTTACCCAATAGTGTTCACGAGAGGCGGCCATGAAAGGAAGACGTAAAGTCAAAACGTCTAAGTGGTTTTTAAAGGCTCAATTTGAGGCCGAAGCTCAGCGCATGATGGCAAATAGATCTAATGAAGCAGCACATAGATTTCTTGATGCGGCCTCGCAATTTGGAATAGAACATGAACCTAATGGGCGCCTTGCCGGCGGCTAGCATAACCCTAATCCTCAAGGTGACCGCGGCTCCACACGCCTATTATCGACCCATTACATGTGGTCAGATAATGCCCCCTGGATGCATAGATAAATCTGAATTGCCTAGCTGACAGCCTAACCCTCATCAAGCGCCCCAGTATTTTTTCCGATATTGAGAGCCCCATGCACAAATCAGATCTTCCAATGCTACTCACTCAGACTATCGAAGTCGTTATCCGAGCGGGACAGCTACTTATTGCAGAATGGGCGAGGGTAAATGGACCACGAGGGAAGGGTGATAAGGCCATAGTAGACATAGAAATCGAACGCGTTCTACGCCAGCAACTTCTAGGACTTTTTTCTTGTGACTTCTGGGGCGAGGAAACCGGACATAGCCTCACGGGACATTCCTGGTGTTGGGTCGTCGATCCTAACGATGGTACGAGTGATTTTCTCAAAGGTCTCAAAGGGTCTGCCATTTCTGTCGGCCTTCTGCATAAGCAAATTCCGGTATTGGGGGTGGTCTACGCACCAGTCACTGTTGAGGGCTCGCCTGATTGCATCGCCTGGTCTGAGGGACTACCCGATTTGTTACGCAATGGACAGCCAGTAACAAGAAAGCTTTCTGGACTGGCGTTGTCGAGCAGCTCCTACGTGATGGTGAGTGCCGCCGCGATCATCAAGCCAGAGATCAATCGCGAGCTCTGCACCCCCAGCAGTTTTGTTGCGATGCCCTCAATTGCCTATAGACTTGCAAAAGTCGCCGCAGGAGATGGCGTCTGCGGAGTTTCTCTGTACGCGGTTTCTGCACATGACGTCGTTGCAGGACACGCGTTGTTGCGAGGTGCGGGTGGCATTTTGCTCAATGAAAATGGTGAGTCAATTTACTATTTAACAGAAGCAAACATGCAGACGGTCTCAAGACGCTGCTTCGGGGGATCAGAGATCGCGTGTCGGACATTGGTGGTTCGAGATTGGAATCGTATTTTCACAGCGGAGTAGAGCGAAGCTTAAACGGTAATCATTGACTTCGGCGCTTATAATCAAGCCATAGCAATGTTGACGCCTGAGGTGTCAGGCACCTCGCCAGCTGCTCACCAGCAGCGCGCTTCGTGCAGCAGGAGAATTGGAAGGTAACTGGGAGGCCAACCCATGACGATTGATCCCGATAAAGATGTCAAAGCTACCGCGATCGAGGCATTCAGTCGGGTCGAGAGCTCAGCTCCTGCGGGTAAACCACTAAAGGACCATGGAATAGACGTGTGTCCTCGTCCAGGGGCGGCGCCTGCAGGAAGAGATGAGAAGCGTCGGACTATCGAAGAAAGAGAAGAGGAGATGGTTGCCCTTGCCAGAGCTCATATTCTGACGTGCGGCGACTTCCTGCTAGTTCAGGACTTGGCTAACCATCTGGGTATTCACGTTGAGCTCCTGAGTCCCGCACTCAAGGAGTGGGAAGCGGACCACCGAATTTTCTCGATCGATCACGATGGCTGCAGCTCTTTTCCAATTTACGCGTTCCCATTGCAAGGCGGCGCCAGCCCGATTCCCGGCCTTAGCGATGTATTATCTGTTCTCTGTCCCATGAAAGATGGTTGGGGAGTTTCATTCTGGTTTATCTCTCCCAACGGATGGCTTGGAGGCAAGCGCCCACAGGACCTCCTTTCCACCGAGCCAAGCCGCGTGATTTCAGCTGCACACGAAGAAGCTAGCGGTGTCATGCATGGCTAGGTCCGCGAGGGCCTCGCAATAGGAAGTCACGTAGTCCAGCGGTATCCAGTCGCCGGAAGCCCAAGAACTAAATTTCTATGACGGTAAACTCTTCGCCGTGCTGTCTGGATCGCACGGTGAAAACGTGGGAACTGAAATTCAGAAACGGTAACGTCGATCCCAGTTTTGAATTTTACATGCTGAAAATTTCGAGAGTTAGTTCGGTGCACTGCTGCGGATTGGCTCAGGACCGAAGCGAAGTAATTTTCCGAAATGGGGAATAAATTCCCCGTTTCGCATAATTAGTACCTCGGATTTCGGAGAATTACTTCGGGGTACTGGTGCACTAGAGAGGACCTTGGAAGAAGTTCCACTCTGACACATCATTTAACATAATATACATTATGCGAACCGTACTATATGGGTGTGGGAGCGTCTGGTGGTCAGATTTGAAGCCTGACGCGACTTATCACACACGCCTGCGAGATATCCTTCATCTGTTGGCAGATACCCGATCTGGAATGAACGACCCCTCGTTCATCTGTGTTAACGCTCAGATTTGAACGCTAACGATCATGCTTGAGCTACCCTGGTTCACCAGAGAGCTACTTATTCATATTTACCCTTGCCGAGTTCAGCGGCCGAATCTACAAGGCGCATCAGCAACGGATGTTTACGCTCGAAGGATACGACATCCTTATAAGCCGCCGATCGAAGCTCCTCGCAGGCTCGAACATCTGCCAGGTGCTGTCTTGCAGTTCTTTCACCGTATTTTTGAATGCGCTGATCCCACGACAAGCCGGGATCAAAAACGTCTTCACGGGCTTGCTGCACGGCTGCCAACGCTGCTGAATCCTTCTCACGCAATACGTCATATTCAGCGCGAAGTGCCCGACGCTCATGAGGCGTGTAGAACTCAGCAGATAGTTGAATGGTGGCCAAAGCCTTCAGCGAACCTTGAATACCCTGTAGAGCCCCCAAAAGCTCCGAGTGCTGTTTTGCCTGTTGGTCATCTGCCACAAAACCTCTCCTTGTAGTGAATAGAATCAGGCACAGGGTAAACGAACATGAGGGGTTTACGAGCGAGAAAAAGAACGGAATCAAAATTCCATTAGATTATAACTAAACTAAATGTCTGTTTAGTTTAGTTATATGTCAGGGCTTTCCTGAATCCTTCGATGGCCACCCTTCACGTCCAGCAGCCGGCATAACTTCGTGCAGTAGATGCGAGCTTGCTGCCTGTCAGAGGCAAATATTCGCGGACGTGAGATAACTTTTCCGTAACCACCCTTCTCCATCTCTACCCATTCCAAATCCAGAATCAACGCGCTTGAAACAAACCCAATTCCAGCATTAGAAATCTGGCTGCCCCTATCAACAATCCAACTCAACGATCCGAGCTCCGATCATCACTTGAGCCCGAGGAAAATCAACGGCCCTGAGATAACGGATTCAAGAAAAATTGAGCCGGCATTTCAGTCGCATTACTCAACCTGCCGCGTGATACCGTGCCGCCCGCCAGAGGTTTTTCGATTCTTCTGTCAGATGGCGCAAGCCACTACGGTCCAGCATGCGTTCCGACTCCTCTTGCACCGCAGCCAGCACAGCAGCCTCGTCGACGGCGCGTACGACGTAGTCTTCCATCAGGATCTTGCCATCGACGATGGTGGTACATACGTCCCCGCCGTTGGCGAAACAAGTGACACGGTGGACCGGCATGTTCATCGGCATCAGGTGCGGTTTGAACAGGTCGATCAGAATGATGTCGGCTTTCTTGCCAACTTCCAGCGAGCCGATCTCATGTTCCATCGACAATGCCTTGGCGGCGTCGATAGTGACCATTTCCAGCACTTTGCCCTGCGGCAGGATGTCCGGATCGCGGAAATGGCGGCGGTGGTAGTGCATGCACTGGAACATGTGGCGGAACATGTCGTAACCGCGGTCCGGGGCGGCGCCGTCGGAGCCGAGGGCGACGGTGACATGGGCCTCGATCAGTTCCGGTACCGGGCAGCGACCCAGGATCGACATGATGGCGCTCGGGTTGTGCACGATCTTGGTCTGTGTCTCGCGGCACAGGGCGATGTCTTCCTCGGTCAGGTCAATGCAGTGCGACATGAAGGATGTCGGGCCGAGCAGGCCCAGTTCGCGGTGGGCCAGCGCCAGCGTACCGGCGCGGTGGCCATCCTGGGTGAATGTAAGGCCATAACGGTGGGCCAGCGCCAGGTAATCCTGTGCTTGCTGGCGGAACAGAGGTGCCAGTTCCCGATGGCTGGGCTCGTATTGTGGCGCGTACACCGGCAACGTGATGGCGATGCGCACCCGGCCGTCACCCATACCGTCGCAGCTCCTGGCGATTTCTTCGCAGACCTCGAACATGGTCTCGAAATTGACGTCGCGCCGAGTGGGCGGTTCGGTCGACCAGTCCAGGTAGGTGCGCGGCGCTGGTGGTCGCGACGGCCCGACGGCCACCACCGAACGAGTACCGATTTCGGCGATAGCCTGGGCGTGGCGTTGCGCGTAAACCGGGTCGTCGACCCGCATGATCGAATCGCCTCCGCCCAATAGCGACACGCCGGTGGTGGTGCCGCATTTCAGCCGCTCCAGCGCCGACAACCTGGCATCGACTTCCCAGAACTCGACACCGGAGGCCGAGGTGTAGATGGTCTGGCAAGCCTCCATCCAGGCATCGCCCTCCCCGCCGCCGATGGTTTTCAGCATCGCGTGGCCGGCATGGGCGTGGCTGTCGATCAAGCCTGGGAGCACCGCCTTGTTGCGTGCATCGATGATTTTTTCAGCAGTGAAGCGAGCCCGCAGTTCATCCGTGCGCCCCACCGCTACGATGCGGTTGCCGAGCACGGCCACTGCGCCGTCTTTAATTACACGCCGTTGCTCGTCCACGGTGATGACCACGCCGTGCTCGATCAGCAGGTCTACTTTGTTGAGGGGGGCGTTCACGTCGTAGTGGTGTGTCATACAGGGCATCCGGTTCAGACTGGGGGCAATTGGAAAAACATCCGTGGGCGCGTGTTTTGAGTCACAAGCGGCTCTGGAGCAAACTGCCATTTTTCGCCACGACGTTTCCGCGGCTGATCACCGTCCGCGCTAGCGGACGAGCCACAACGGCTTCACTCAGTGTCTCTGCAGGCAGCAACAACAAGTTGGCTGTTTGCCCCGTCGCCAATCCGTAATCACTTCGCCCAAGTGCCCGAGCCCCATTGCTGGCAGCGGCTTCGAACGCTGCGCAGATTTCAGGGTCCGTTCTCATGCCGCAGCGCAATGCGAGCAGCATCGCGCGTTCAAGCATGTCGCCATTTCCCATTGGGGTCCAAGCGTCCCGAATGCCATCTGAACCGAGGCAGACGTTTACCCCCGCCGAGAGCAGCTCAGCAAAGGGCGGTATGGCAATATCAGAGGGTGCCGTGGTCATGAGTGAAATTTGATTGGCAGCCAACCGTTCAGCCAACGGCACCACTTGAGCCCAGTTTTTCATGCCCAGGCAAAAGGCATGGCTGATCATGACTCGCCCCTGACGCTGATAGCGCTCGGTGAAATCAATGATACGAGCAATCTGCCAAAGCCCCAGCTCACCACCGTCATGCAGATGGATATCGATACCGCGATCAAACTTATCCGCGAGTTCGAACAGGATTGTGAGGTGCGCGATGGGATCATTGTCTATGCCGCAGGGGTCCAACCCCCCTACTACCTCAACCCCCATCTCCAGGGCTTCTCGCATCAATGCCTCAACCCCAGGGCGGTTAACCAGGCCAACCTGAGGGAAGGTGACGAACTCAATGTCAACCAGGTCGGCGTAGCGTTCGCGCAGCTCCAACATGGCTTCCACATGCTGGATACCCAACTCGGGATCGGCGTCTACATGACAGCGCAACATCAGCGAGCCGCGAGCGATGCATTGCTCCAGCAGAGCACCCGCTCGCTCTGCAATGGGTGATGTGAGCTCGCGCAGGATTTGGCGCTCATTCGCTATGCGCGCTTTAAGCGTCGGGCCTGCACTGTGCGGCCGCCATGGTTGCCCCCACAGGGTCTTATCCAGATGGATGTGGCTTTCTACCAGTGACGGAACGAGTAATTGACCTTGTCCGTCAAGGTCAGCGTCAGCGACTGGATTGCCACTGGCTGGCTGACGATCGCCGATACGACCCTCAATAACCTGTATGTCTTCAATGTCGCCGCCATAGGGGCGGACATTACGCAACCAGAACGATTTGATCATTTGAACCTCATCACTGTTCGAGCGAGCCCCGCCGCCACATAGCCAACGGGGATACTGTTTACGGAGTCACCCAAAGGGCTACTTCAAGTTGCCGGCAAGGAACTGCTTGAGGCGCTCACTCTTGGTGTGCTTGAACAGTTGCTCGGGGCTACCTTCTTCCTCGATCTTGCCCTGGTGCAGGAAGATCACGTGGTTGGACACCTCGCGGGCAAAGGCCATCTCGTGCGTCACCACCACCATGGTCCGCCCCTCTTCGGCCAAGGCCTGCATCACCTTCAGCACCTCGCCGACCAGCTCGGGGTCGAGCGCCGAGGTCGGCTCGTCGAACAGCATCACTTGCGGCTCCATCGCCAAGGCCCGGGCGATCGCCACACGCTGCTGCTGGCCGCCGGACAGGTGCGACGGGTACTTTTCCTCCATGCTGGCTGGCAGGCCGACTTTGGCCAGGTACTTGCGTGCGCGGGCCACCGCCTCATCGCGGCTGAGGCCGAGCGCATGCATCGGCGCCTCGATAACGTTTTCCAGCACTGACATGTGCGCCCACAGATTGAAGTGCTGAAACACCATGGACAGCTTGGTGCGCATGCTTTGCAGCTGCTTCTGATTGGCCACGCGCAGCCCACCGTTCTTATCCTTCTCGGTGCGGATTTCCTCGGCGTTCACCGTGATTCGCCCGGCGCACGGCTGCTCGAGGAAGTTGATGCAACGCAAGAAGGTACTCTTGCCCGAACCGGAGGAGCCGATGATGCTGATCACGTCGCCTGCCTTGGCCTTGATCGAAACGCCCTTGAGCACCTCGTGGTTGCCATAGTTCTTGTACAGATCGTCTACGGTCAGTTTGTACATGGGTTTGTCCCTACGTATGCGGCCTTCAGGCGGCCTGGGGTTTCAGGAAGGCCAGCCAGCGGGTTTCACCGCGACGAAATAGCCAGACAAGCGACAGCGCAATCACCGCGTACAACAGTGCGGCGATGAAGAAGGCCTCGAACGAGGCGTAGGTCGCCGAGTTGACGTCGCGGGCGACCTTCAGGATGTCGGGAACCGTGGCGGTAAACGCCACCGAGGTTGAATGCAGCATCATGATCACCTCGTTGCTGTAGTACGGCAGTGCGCGACGCAGCGCCGAGGGCAAGATGATGCGGCGATACAGGTTGAACTTCGACATGCCGAAGGCCCGGGCCGCCTCTACCTCGCCGAACTGCACCGACTTGATCGCGCCAGCGAAGACTTCCGTGGTGTAGGCGCAGGTATTGAGCGCGAACGCCAGCACCGTGCAGTTGAAGCCCTCGCGAAAGAACATGTCGAGGAACTCGTGCTCGCGCACCACGCTCAGGCTGTAAACACCGGTATAGATGATCAACAGTTGTATATAGAGCGGTGTGCCACGAAATATATAGGTGTAAAACCAGACTGGAAGTCGGATAAACCGGTTTTTTGACACGCGAGCCACGGCCAACGGCACTGACAGTACGAATCCGATCGCGACGGACAGCACCAGCAGCCACAAGGTGATTGCCAGGCCGGAAAAGCTGGCGCCGTCCGACCACAAATACGCTTGCCAATATTCCTGGATAATAGCGATCACAGTTCAGCCTCCCGAATTCCGACAGAGTAATGATGCTTAAGCCAGATCAAGACGCCGTTCGAAACAGTGGTAATGAAGAGATAAATCAGCGCACCGATCACGGTAAAATAAAACAGCTGCATGGAACTCTTTCCGGCATCCTGAGTGGCCCTGACGATATCGGACAGACCGATGATGGACACCAGCGCGGTTGCCTTGATCATGACCTGCCAGTTGTTGGCAATACCAGGCAAGGCGAAACGCATCATTTGCGGGAATAAAACACGATAGAACGCCTGCCATGGGCTGAGGCCATAGGCCATGGCCGCCTCTGTCTGGCCGCGTGGGACCGCCTGGAATGCACCGCGGAAGGTCTCGGTAAAGTAAGCACCGTAGATAAACGCGAGCGTCGCTACACCCGCGAGGAAGGGATCAATATCAATTTGATCCATTCCAAGCCCTTCGGTGACCTGGTTGAGGAGTATCTGAATGCTGTAGAAAAGCAACAGCATGGTCACCAGATCGGGAACACTGCGGATCATCGTGGTATAGAGCGTGGCGATATTGCGCAGCCACCGATTACCAGACAACTTGGCACTGGCGCCTGCCAATCCAATCAGTACCGAGGCCAGCAGCGATAATGTGGCCAGTTTTAGTGTCATCCAGGTGCCACTCGCGATCAGCGGCCCATAGTCTGCCAAGGACATTGCACTCTCCTTGAATACGATAGTTCAGCCGATGCTGCCTATCTTGTTCAATAGTATTTTTGTTGTTTTTGAATGCCGCAAAAACCTGGAGTCGTATACGACGTAAATCAATTAGTTGTAGACATCAAAGGAGAAATATTTATCGGAGATCGTCTGGTAAGTTCCATCCTTTATAATCTCGGCAAGCGCCCCATTGATCTGTTCGCGAAGTTCGTTGTCTTCCTTGCGCAAACCAATCCCTGCACCTACACCGAGGGTTTTTGGGTCGCGCAGCTCTGGGCCGGCAAAAGCAAAATCACGTCCGTTCTCGGTTTTCAAAAAACCCAGGTCGGCCTGGACTGAGGATTGCAGTGCTGCATCCAGGCGGCCGGCCATCAAGTCCTGGTAAACCAGGTCCTGGTTCTGGTACGTCGTGATGGTGACGCCTTTCTGTGCCCAGTAAGTCCTGGCATAGGTTTCCTGGGTGGAGCCCTGCTCGATCCCTACACGCTTGCCTTGAAGAGATTCGACTGTCGGCTGAAGTTCAGAGCCTTTCTTCGCAATGAGACGGGGCAGGACATTGCTGATCTTGTCGGAGAAGGCTATCTGCGCCTGACGCTTCTCAGTCACGCTCATGGAGGAAAGAATGCCGTCGAACTTCTTGGCTTTCAGCGCCGGGATGATGCCGTCGAAGGAGTTCTCAACCCATACACATTTGACCTTCAGCTTTTCGCAGATCGCGTTGCCAAGATCGATATCGAAGCCCACAAGCTTGCCATCGGGTGCCTTCGACTCGAACGGCGCGTAAGTGGGGTCAACGCCGAAGCGAATGACTTGCAAGTCTTTCGCGTATACGCCGCTGGCGGTCAAGGCCAGAACAACAGAAACTGCGAACTTCTTCATATTATTCTCCGTAAGCACAATGTACTGAGGTTTTAAAAGTGGTCGACCCGACCTGGGTTACACGTCTTGCATGCTGTGTCGATAGCTCGCCGGGGAAAACTTGATAGTCAGCACTGCCATCGCCGCGAGCACTCCAATGTGCAACCACCAGCCGGTGATGAAGCTCCCGCCGGAGTCGCGCAGCCAGCCGATTAACCAGGGAGCACTCGATGCGAGCAAGAAACCGACGCCCTGAACGAAGGCCGCCAAGGTCCCGGCCGCTTGCGCACCGGACAAGTGGTCGAGGCTGACAATCAGGCTGAGCGAGAAGAACCCGCCGAGACCAAACCCGACCAGTGCGACCCACAACCAAGGCGCTGCGTTAGGGGCAAGCGCGAAGCCGGCAAAGCCCGCGACCTGCAGCGCTATCGTCAACCATAAGGCACCGCGCCGGTCAGCGCTGCGGCGGGCAAGCATCGGCATCGCGAACGCCGCCGTCGCCTGAAACATCGCCAACCACGCGAGCAAGTTGCCCGAAGCCTGCAAGCCCATGTTCTGCTGCTGGTAGAAGGAAGGCAGCCACGCCACCAGACTTGAGTAGCCGCTGTTGGTCAGTCCAAAGTAGGCGGCCAACTGCCACGCACGCCGATTCTTGAAGAACCTGCCGGTCAAGACCGGTGCCGGTCCGCAAGCGGCTATCGGCGGTGTGCGTGGCGCGCACACCAGCCAAAGCAAGAGCACAGCCAGCGCTGGCAACGCCCACATGGAAAGCCCTAGCCTCCAGCCGCCATACGCATTCAGCCACGTGCTTGCCAGCGAGCCAAGCGCCCCGCCGCCGACCAGTGCCGCGGAATAGAGCCCCATCACCATCGCTATCCGTTCAGGAAACCACCGTTTGGCAACACCCGGAATCAAGGCCTGGATCACCGCCACGCCGGTGCCGGCGATGCCGGCGCCGACAATCAACTGAGCGCCGTCCCTGACCACGGCGCGTGACGCGCACCCGAGCATCAAGAGCAACAATGCGCCGGCCAGCGCCCGCCGCTCGCCGATACGACGGGCGACACCGATGCCAATAAAAGCAATCAGGCCCATCAGAACGAAGGGCAAGGTGGTCAGCATTGCGGCGGCGCGAAAATCGAGGCCAATGTCGGCGCGCACCAGATCGAGCACCGGCCCAACCGAAGTCAAGAATGGCCGCAAATTCAAGCCGAGTAGCACCAGGAGCACCAATGCGGCCAGTGACACCTCATCCTTGCTCGATACGCCGGAAGCGATGAAAACCGATCCGCGGTCAGTCATGGCGCGCACTTCTTTCCCGCCGGTGCGGGGGCGGGCTCGGCAGCATCTGCTGCATCAGCGTCTCGTCACTTGTCATCACATTTACCTTGGGGATTCTGGTCAACAGGCCGCATCAGCGGCTGTTCTGAAGATTAAGAGCAGGTGCTATTATTCGGAAATTAAATGTTCGAATAACAATTAGTGGGGAACGTAATGACGTCGACGCTGATCGATCCTTTGCTGCTCAAGAGTTTCGTCGCGGTGGTCGAGAGCGGCAGCTTCACCCGCGCTGGCGAGCGCGTGCACCTGAGCCAGTCAACCATCAGCCAACAGTTGAAGCGACTTGAAGAGCAACTCGGCTGCGAGCTGCTCAACCGCAGCGGGCGCTACGTTGTCACCACCGAGGACGGCGAGCGCTTGCTCGGCTATGCGCGCCGGATCCTGGGGCTGATGGAAGAGGTGGTGGAAGAGTTTCGCAAGGGCCATGCACAGGGCGAGGTGCACATCGGCGTGCCGGAAGACTTCGCGTCAGACTTGCTGACGCCGACGCTTGGCGCCTTCGCACGCGCGCACCCGTCGATAAGGCTTGAGATCAGCAGCGGGCTCAGCAACACGCTATGGCAACAGTTTTGTGCAGGCGACTACGACTTGGTGCTGGTCAAACAGCGCCCGGGACAGGTGGTGGGGCACGCCGCCTGGCCCGAACCGCTTGCCTGGTTCGACAGCCTCAGCGAGCCGACGTACGAGCGCGACCCGCTGCCACTGGTGGTGTTTCCGGTTGGCGGTTTGTATCGCGATGAAATGATCCACGCGCTCGAGAGCGCCGGCCGACGCTGGAGCATCGGCTACAGCAGCGCGAGCCTCGCGAGCGTCCGCTCGGCAGTCGCCGATGGTCTCGGCGTCAGCGTGCTCCCCTCGCGACTTGCACTGCCCGGCCACCGACGGTTGGGCGTGGACGAATCCTTCCCGGAACTGGCGGCACTGGAAATCGCGCTGCACCTACGCCCCGACGCACCACGCCGCGTGATCGATCTGGCCGAACAGCTGACAAGGCTATGCGCCCAGGTGACCGGCCACGTCGGCTGACGTGCCCAAAAAACACATTGGGGTGCGGCGTCCATAACGCAGGGCGATGCAGCCGCCACCCTGACTGCCCCCCCACTTCAGGTAGTGTTTTCAAACCTGCTGACTGACCATAATCGGGAACAGACAAGCCGTTGCTTGCACCCAATGCGCTCGGTAGATCCCGCTGATTGGCGGGGGTATACGCCTTTCGTAGGAGCAGACATTCTTTTGATGATGTGGGCGGTCACCCTCCTCTATCAAAAATTGTCTGCTGCTACTTTTTATTCTTTGCTTCGCCCGGTTGGGTGTTTACATCAAACGGTCTGGACAACTCAGTCCGGGCGTATAGATTATTGCCCGACAGAATCTTGTGCATTGAATTTGTCGACCAGCCCAAATGCAGTATCGATTTCTTCCCTGAAGGCCTGGATCAACGGCTCTCTCGATCTGCCATTTTTAACGATCAATGAAAACTCAGCTGTGTAGCCAAAATTTTCTGGAATTATCCGAAGCAACCGCCCCTCATCTTCCCATCGTTTAGCGAGGTGATCTGGTAAATAGCCAATATAGTTGCCTGATAAAATCAATATCAGCTCGGCTTCCATGCTATCAATTGTGGCTGAATAACGAGTGAAGCCATGCCGCATCCCCTCGGAGTTGGACCAGTAGCCACGCTTTATCAATGCGTACTCTGTGACTTGTTCAACTGAACACTCTTTCATTGAATAGAGAGGATGACGATCACTGCAGTAAAGCCAGTGCTGTTCGATATAGAGTGGCATGTATTTAAGCCCGCTCATCTTCGTGGGCAACGAACCAATAGCAAGGTCGATCTTCCCCTCCAGAACCTCTTTCTGTAACTCAAAAGGGCTTGAAATCTTCAGGTTGACGTGAATCTTATCGCTTTTTTGGCTGAAGCTCCCAAGAAGATCGGGTATGTTGAATTTCTCATCGGTCAGCATGGAGTCTAGAATGCCGAACGTTATAGTGCCGCGCAACTCACCGTTTAGTTCCGCTACATAGTTTTCAAAGTTGTCTATCTGGCCAACCAGCTTCTTTGCCTCTTCATAAACCAGCAACCCTTTACTGGTCAAACCGAATCCAGCTCGCCCACGATTGCATAGCTGCATGCCCAACTGGGATTCAAGTTGATTCATATAGGTGCTAATGGCAGAAGTTGACATGTTTAAATCTTGTTGCGCGGCGGAAAACCCTTGGTTGTCAGCAACCGTAAGGAAAATTCTTAAGAGGCGGATATTGTATAGCGACTCTTTCATCAGCTTACCCATAAGTGCTTTTAATAATTTTAATTCACCCAGTGAATTTTTAATTGAGCGTAGATAAGCTGAGATTATAGATGACTGAAATGAGGAATGGTAAAAAAAGTCCCGCGCTTATCTTGGCGTTTTTTGCCTGAGTTCAGCTTTTGAAAACGTTAAAATACGGCTTGCGATGTATTGGTTTGCGCGACCAACGGTCGTGAAGGCGTGCCGTGGGGCTCACCTCCGGGATAGTTCAAGGAATCTTGAACTATCAAATCGAAAAACATGGATTTTACATCTCGCCGCTTTAGGCTTAAATCTGTCTTCAACAGATCTTTATGTACCGATAGTTACTCGCTTAGTGGCGTAAATACGCCAGTTATACATCATGGCGTTTGGTTTAAATTAAAATCATGCCTCAACAAGCCACTGATGAACTATACGCATAATATTCAGAATAAAAGCGCAGCTCCTAAAGCCAGAGGGAAGGTCATGCCTGAATCCAATATGAAAAAAGACGTTATTAGTGGTGAATTTTACGACCCGCAAAAGCGACCTCGTTTCAATGAAATCGCCTCCTTTATGCGTGCCCCCGTCGCGGAGTCGCTGGACGATGTCGATATCGGCTTGATCGGCGTTCCGTTTGACGGCGGGACTTCCTTTAGACCCGGCGCCCGTTTTGGACCACGTGGCGTACGACAGCAATCGTGCTTGATGCGTACCAAAAGCCATTTCTCTGATATTGCTCCGTTTGAGCTCTCTAAAGTCAGAGACCTTGGCGATGTCTTTATTGATCGTATGTATAACATCGAAGACGCACACGCCTGCATCGAGCGTTACTACCAGGAAATAGGTGCGCGAAATATCATGCCCCTGACGGTGGGGGGTGATCACTCCATCACCTATCCGATTTTTAAAGCATTGGCGAAAGACGGGCCAATCGGCATGGTGCACTTTGACGCGCACACCGACACGTGGGATAGCCTGTACGGTTCGAAATTTTTCCATGGGGCGCCCTTCAGACGGGCCGTTGAAGATGGACTGCTAGACCCTCATTGCACCATTCAAATCGGCATTCGTGGGTCCGAACACTCGGGAACCCCTAATTTCAGTCTTGAATGCGGTATGCGAGTGATCTTCATCGATGAATTTGATGAGCTGGGTGTCGAAGGCGTATTGAAGGAAATCAAGCGCGTTGTGGGGGACGGTAAAACCTATATCTCGTTTGATGTCGATGGATTAGATCCTGCTTATGCCCCTGGCACCGGTACACCAGAGGCGGGCGGCATTACGATGCGTGAAGCGCTTCGGATGATCCGGGGGATGCGTGGCCTGAACCTGATTGGCGGCGATGTGGTTGAAGTAGCGCCCGAACTCGATCCGTCGGGCATTACAGCGCTCAATGCTGCAACGCTCATGTTTGAAATGTTGTGTATTCTTTCAGAAGCTCGATCTAAACAGGCAAGATGAGTATCAGTCTCTGTTAATCGCCTTTATAACAAAGCAGCGAAACATTACCCCCATTGCAGTAGACATCTCACACCGGGCTTCCTGGTCATTTGAAGTACGGCGAAGGAAAAGTATCCATAGCGGCTAATGCCGATCAATTAAGCCGCAATGCGATCTGTAGCAGCTGGCGAAGCCTGCGTTCGGCGGCAAAGCCGTCGTGAAATCAGCCGACGCGGTGCATCAGAAACACCCCGTGCACAGGTTTTACGACGGCTTTGCCGCCGAACGCAGGCTTCGCCAGCTGCTACAGGAAGCTGCCGTGCTCTCATTCCCGCGTCAGCTTTTCAATCAACTCAGCATGCTCGGGAAATATGCAGCATTAGTAGCTACGCTTCGTTGATCGAGTTTCAGGGAGCACGGCCATGGGCGTGAACATTGCCGGATGGATCGAAGGAAACTGGCGGCTTTCGCTGTTCGTTGCCCTTGGCAATAAAAGCGTCAAGTGTTCGAGCCGTTTCGGCTTGCCAATGGCCTGTGTTATGGGCGTTTCCATCCTGCTGGCCGGCTGCGGAAAAGAGCCTGACTCCCCGGCGCGTCGGCCTCCGGATGTGACTGTCATGACCGTCACCGCCCGCGATACCCCGGTCACCTTCGAATTCGTCGCCCAGACCCAGAGCTCCCGAGAGGTGGAAATCCGCGCGCGTGTTTCCGGGTTTCTGGATAAACGCCTGTACACCGAAGGCGACTTGGTGAAGGCCGGGCAAACGCTGTTCCAGATGGACCGCAAGCCTTTTGAGGCCGCTCTGCTGTCGGCTCAGGGTCAATTGGCCCAACAACAGGCGCGCTGGGAAGTGGCCAAGGCCACCCTCGCCCGCGTCCGTCCACTGGCGGCGCAAAACGCGGTCAGCAAGATGGACCTGGACAATGCCGTGGGCCAGGAACGAGAAACCCGGGCCGCGGTGTTGGCCGCAGAAGGCTCCGTGCACACTGAGCAATTGAACCTCAGTTACACCACGATCACCTCTCCCCTCACTGGCCTTTCGAGCTATGCCAAAAAGCAGGAAGGCAGTTATGTAACGCCGGGTGAGTCGGGACTGCTGACCTCCGTATCGCAGATGGACCCGATCTACATCAACTTCAGTCTCTCGGAAAACGAAACGCTGAAATACCGCGACGACATTGCTGCCGGACGTCTCAAATTTCCGCCGCGCAGCGACTTTGTGGTCGAAGTGGTGTTGGCTGACGGCACCGTGGCGCCTGACCACGGGCGGGTTAATTTTTTAGCCCCCTCCTTCAGCCAGGAAACAGGCACCTTTCTGGTCCGGGCAGTGTTGGCCAATCCGGCGGGCTTGCTGCGTCCCGGCCAGTTCGTGCGGGCCTTGGCCAAAGGCGCATCGCGACCGAACGCCATTCTCGTGCCCCAGAAAGCGGTCCTCGAGGGTGCCAAGAGTCATTTCGTGTGGGTCATCAATACCGAAGGCAAGCCTGAGCAACGGGTTGTCGAAGTCGGTGAATGGAACGGCGATGACTGGTTCATCAGCAAGGGCCTGCGTGCCGGCGAACGCATTGTGGTCGATGGCGCGATCAGGGTGACACCCGGAGGACCATTGAATATCGTCGAAGCACCTGGCGCCGCGCCGGCAGGTGCGACAACTGGACAACCGGCAAAGGCCAGCCCGTCGAGTGCTGGTAGCGGGAATACTCCATGAGCATTTCCCACTATTGTATTGATCGGCCCATCTTCGCCTCGGTGATCTCTATCATCATTACCCTGGCCGGTGCAGTGGCCATGCTCAAGCTGCCGGTCGCCCAGTACCCGGATATCACGCCGCCGCAAATTACCGTTGCAGCGACGTATCCGGGCGCCGATGCGCAGGTCGTGGCCAATAATGTGGCAGCGCCCATTGAGCAGCAGGTCAACGGCGCCGACAACATGATCTACATGAACTCGTCGAGCTCCGCGACGGGCAACATGACCCTCAACGTCTTCTTCGAGATTGGCACCGACCCTTCTCTTGCCCAGGTGGACGTGCAAAACCGGGTTAATCTGGCACTGCCGCAACTGCCCTCCGCGGTCCAGAGCCAGGGCATACAGGTGCAGAAGAAATCGTCGGCGTTCATGATGGTGCTCGCCGTGTACTCCGCCGGCGACCGCTATGACAGCACCTACGTGGCCAACTACGCCAACCTCTACATTCTGGATGCGATCAAGCGCATTCCGGGTGCCAACCAGGCCAGCATCTTCGGCACCCCGGACTACGCCATGCGGATCTGGCTCAAGCCAGACCGAATGGCCCAGTTGGGAATCACTGCCGCCGACGTGCAGAAAGCCGTGGCCAATCAGAACCAGCAGTTCGCGGTAGGCCGTGTTGGCCAATCCCCCACGGGGCAAGCCGTTGAACAGTCCTTTGCCGTGACCACCAAGGGACGACTCACCGAACCCGAGGAGTTCGAGAACATCATCTTGCGCGCCAGCAACGGTGGCGCCGCCATCGTACGTCTCAAAGATGTCGGCCGGGCCGAACTCGGACAAAAAGACTACTCACTGCGCAGCACCTACCAGGGCCGTCCGGCGACGCTGATTGCGGTGTATCAACAACCCGGCGCAAACGCGCTCGACGTTTCAGCCGCGGTCACGTCGACCCTGGCACAAATGAAAACGACCTTCCCCGAGGGCATCGAATACAAGATCGTGATGGACACTACCGCGTTTACCCGCGCTTCGATTTCCGAGGTGATACACACCTTCTTTGAAGCCCTGGTGCTGGTGGTCATCGTTGTTTACATCTTCCTGCAGAGCTTGCGTGCGACGTTGATCCCGGTGCTGGCAGTACCGGTATCGATCGTCGGCACCTTCATCGGCATGTCGGCCCTGGGATTTTCGGTGAACATGCTGACGCTGTTCGGCATGGTATTGGCCATCGGCATTGTGGTGGACGACGCCATCGTGGTGATCGAAAACGTCGAACGCAACATGCACGTCCACAAGATGACGCCCAAGGACGCGGCCAAACGGGCAATGGATGAAGTGGCCGGCCCGGTGGTGGCCATCGTGCTGGTGTTGTGTGCGGTGTTCATTCCTGTGGCATTCATGGGCGGTATCACCGGCCAACTCTACAAACAGTTCGCAATCACCATCGCCATTTCAGTGGTGATTTCCGGCCTGGTCGCTCTGACCCTGTCGCCCGCTCTGGCAGCGCTGCTGCTCAAGCCTCAGCACGGCGATAAAAACGCTTTTTTTCGCTGGTTCGAGCGCAGCTTCGAGCGCATGACCGAGGGCTATTCCCGCTCGGTGGCGTTCATGATCAAGCGCTTCGTGCTGGCGCTGTTGCTGTTTGCCGGCATGATCGTTCTGATTCTGTTGATGGCGCAGCGCATACCCAGCGCCTTCCTGCCACCGGAAGACCAAGGCTACCTGCTCGGCGCCGTGATCATGCCCGATGCCGCGAGCCTGGATCGCACCGGCGACGTTGGCAAAGTGGCCAGTGACTTCTTCATGAACGATGAGGCCGTCGAAGGCGTCGCCATCGTTAACGGCTACAGCTTGCTGGACGGCCAGAACAAGAACAACGCGGGTGCCTTCTTCGTCGGGTTCAAGGACTTCGAGGGGCGCTACAAGGACTCGGAAACGATCAAGCAACAAAGCGCCCCGGCGGTGATTCAGAAAGCGGCCCGTGCTTTTTCCACGGTACAGGGCGGGATCATACTGCCGGTCAATCCACCGTCGATTCCGGGCCTGGGCACCACCGGCGGCATGGAGGTATGGATTCAGAGCAAGGGCGACGCCAGCATCGGTCAACTGGCCGAAATGGTCGGCAATCTTGTGGCGAAGGCCAAACAGCGTCCGGAACTCGGCGCCATTACCTCCACCTTCAACGTGTTCTCACGACAATTGCTGGTCGACGTAGACCGGGAAAAAGCCGAGACCCTGGGTGTGCCGGTCGAAGACGTCTACAGCACCATGCAGACCATGTTCGGCTCGTTGTATGTCTCGCAATTCAACAAATTCAGTCGCCTGTGGCAGGTCATCCTGCAGGCCGAACCTGCCTATCGCCTCAAGGCCGAGGATCTGCAACAGATCTACGTGCGCAGTAAAAACCTTGAGATGGTGCCGCTCAAAGCCCTGTTGACCACTCGCTATGTCACCGGGCCTGACCTGTTGACCCGCTTCAACAACTTCCCGGCGGTTAAGCTCACCGCCAACCCGGCCCCCGGCTACAGTTCGGGGCAAGCGCTCAAGGCTCTCGAGGAAGTCAGTGCTGAAATCATGACCAACGACTATGCGCTGGCGTTGAGTGGCGAGGCGTTCGAGGAGAAAAAAAGCGGCGGTGCTTCCTCCCAGGTGTTCATTTTTGGCCTGGTGATGGTGTTCCTGATCCTGGCGGCTCAGTACGAAAAATGGTCCCTGCCCATCGGCGTGCTGCTAGCGGTGCCCTTTGCATTGTTCGGCGCGCTGCTTGCCGTACTGATACGGGGGTTGAGCAATGACGTCTACTTCCAGATCGGCTTGACGATGCTGGTGGCCCTGGCCGCCAAGAACGCCATCCTGATTTTCGAGTTTGCGGTACTGAACCGGGAAAACGGCATGTCCGCCTACGATGCCGCGATGACGGCGGCGAAGGAGCGTTTGCGGCCTATCGTGATGACGTCGCTGGCGTTCATTCTGGGGTGTGTCCCGCTGGCCATTGCCGTCGGCGCCTCCGAAAACAGTCGCCACTCCATTGGTACAGGGGTGATCGGCGGGATGCTCGCAGCGACAGTGATCGCGATCTTTTTCATCCCCTTGTTCTACTACCTGGTGGAGCGAATGTTCGGGGAAAAGGACGGCGCCCAAAAGGCCCTTCCACCGGGAGAATCGATAGGGCCTGCACAGATTCCCGACGGTGCGGCGCAACACAGACATGAGGGGGATTGAGATGCGCAAGCCCCCTCTCCCCCTATTGCTGTGCCTGGGCCTGGTTGGCTGCATGGTGGGCCCGGACTACCAGCACCCTGAAATTCAAACCCCCGCGGCCTATCGGTATGCCGACAAGGAAGCAAAGAACCTATCCAATACGCTCTGGTGGGAGCAGTTCCAGGATCCCGTCCTGAATGACCTGATCCGGACCGCGTTGCTCGAGAACAAAGACATCAAGATTGCCGCCGCACGGGTCGAAGAATTCCAGGGTCGTTATGGCGTAGTGCACTCCGGGTTGTTTCCACAAGTCGGGCTCAACGCGCAAGGTCAGCGGACCCGATCGCCCCGAGACAACGGTCCTGTGCCCCTGGATCCGTCCGTCGATCCGGTGTTCAACAACTACCAGGCGATCCTCAGTGTGAACTGGGAGCTGGATGTCTGGGGACGCTTGCGGCGTCTCAACGAATCCGCCCGCGCTGATCTGCTGGCTTCGGAAGAGGGTCGCCGGAGCGTCATACTGAGCCTGGTATCGTCGGTAGCGTCGAGTTACGTGACGCTGCGCGATCTTGACCGGCAACTGGAAATTGCCCGCACTACGGCCAAGGCGCGGGGTGATTCATACGAAATATTCAAACTGCGCTATGGCGCCGGCACCATTTCAGAAATGGAATTGGCCCAGAACCAATCCGAGTACGAACGGACCCGAGCGGCGGTCGCGGCGTTAGAACCCCAGGTTGCACAACAGGAAAACGCGCTGGCCGTACTGCTGGGTCGCAACCCGGGCCCCATCATCAGAGGACGCGACCTGGCACAGTTGGCCTTGCCGTCGGTGCCCGCCGGGTTACCGTCAGACTTGCTGGAACGCCGCCCCGATCTGCGTCAGGCGGAGCTGAACCTGATCGCGGCAAATGCCCGTATCGGGGCAGCCAAGGCCCTGTATTTCCCGACCATTTCCCTGACCGGGCTGCTTGGCTCCGTCAGCAATCAACTCTCGAACTTGTTCACCGGCCCCGCCGCCACCTGGTCTTATGGCGTCGCGGCGAGCATGCCGATCTTCACGGCCGGTGGTATTGCCGGTGAGGTTCAACAAGCAGAAGCGTTTCAACAGCAAACGCTCCTGACTTACCAGCAAGCGATTCAGTCGGCCTTCCGGGATGTGGAAAATGCCCTGGTCGCGTCCAGCAAGTCCCGAGAGCAAATGGCCTACCAGGAACGGCAGGTCGAGGCATTGCGCACTTACGCCCGTTACGCGCGGCTACGCTATGACAACGGTTACACCAGCTACATTGAAGTCCTCGACGCTGAACGCACCCTGTTTGACGCCGAGTTGAATTACACCCAGACCCGCGGCGCTGTGTTCACCACCATGATCGATCTGTACAAGGCGACCGGCGGAGGTTGGGTGACCGAGGCGGACAAGCTGACGGCGACTGATGGGCCGGGAGTCCAACGATGATCAAGCACTTGATCCCCTGGGCAGGGCTGTCATTGCCATTGTCATCCTGATCCAGCGGATCGTCCCGTCCTTGGCGACACCGTTGCGCCCTGCCAAGACCGCCACGGAGTTTTTATGTTCGTCAGCCTGTTGATCATCTTCACCGCCTCCCTGGTCGTCATCGCCCTGTTCCATCGCCTGCGATTGCCGCCAGTGCTGGGCTACCTCTGTGTGGGGCTGATCGTCGGGCCGACGGCGTTCAACTGGGTGAACGACAGTGACGCGTTGCCACTGCTCGCCGAGTTGGGTGTGGTGTTTTTGCTGTTCTCCCTGGGGCTGGAGTTTTCGCTGTCAAAAATGATAGCGCTGCGTCGGGTGGTCTTTGGCCTCGGCAGCCTTCAAGTGATTGTATCCGGGGCAGTGCTTGGCGCTCTGCTGATGATGTTTGGCGTACCGACCACTTCTGCGTTTCTACTCGGTGCCGGCCTGGCACTCTCTTCCACCGCGATTGTCAGCAAGGAACTCGGCAGCCTCGGCGAGATTTTCAGCAGCCATGGCCAGAATGCCATTGGTGTGTTGCTGTTCCAGGACGTAGTGGCAGTGTTGTTGCTGACCCTGGTGCCAGTGTTCGCCGGCACCAGCGATCAGGCCTGGTATTGGGCGCTTCCCATAACGCTGGGCAAAACCGTCGTGCTGTTCGTCGGGCTGTCCCTGGCCAGTCGCTGGTTATTGCCACGCCTGTTTCATGAAGTGGCCGCGTCCCGTTCCGCAGAGCTATTCGTGCTGCTGACGCTGGTGATTGTTTTGCTGACGGCCGTGTTAACCCACTTGCTTGGTCTCTCCCCGGCGCTGGGTGCCTTTCTCGCCGGCATGCTGCTGGGGGAAAGCCACTACCGACATCAGATTGAGGCCGACATTCGCCCGTTCCGCGACATCCTGCTCGGGCTGTTTTTCGTCAGTATCGGCATGCTGATCGATTTGCGATTGTTTGCCAGCCACGGCCTGCTGATCCTCGGCCTGACCCTGGGGTTGCTGGCGATCAAAGGGTGCGTGGTCGCGTTGCTGGTCAAATGGCGCGGCAGCGACGGTGAAACCGCTTGGCGCAGCGGCCTGGCATTGGCCCAGGGCGGGGAGTTCTGTTTCGCACTGATGACGCAGATGCAGCAAAACCAACTGATGCCTGCCAATCTCGGCGGCCTGCTGCTGGCCGCAACCTTTTGCTCAATGGTGGTCACGCCGTCGTTGCTGCGCGCCGCCCCTCACATTGCCGCACGCTTGCACCGCAAACCCAACGAAGAAGCACGACTTGAGGAAATCAGTGCACTCAACGCGCAAGTGCAGGGGCATGTGGTGATTTGTGGTTACGGTCGTGTGGGGCAATCGATCGGGCGCATTTTGCTCAATGCCCAGCAGCCCTACATCGCCCTGGATAACGACCCGGTGAGGATTCAGGAAGCAGCGGTCGGTGAAAGCCATGTTCACTACGGTGATTCACATCGCGGTGATCTGCTGGTCGCGGTCGGGCTGGAGCGCGCCAGCCTGCTGGTGATCGCCGTGGACAAAGCTGACATCGCACTGCTTATCCTCAAGGAAGCACGCCGAATCAACCCGAGCGTGCCGATCCTGGTGCGCACTCGGGACGACAGTCAGGGGCCCGAGCTGAAGGCGGCCGGTGCCAGCGAAGTCGTGCCCGAGTTGCTGGAATCCAGCCTGATGCTCGCCGCTCATGCACTGGTCCTGCTGGGTTTCCCCGAGCAGCAGGTGCAGGACCGGGTCGACCAGATACGCCATGACCGCTACCGCCTGCTGCACGGTTTCTACCCCGGTGCTGAAGATGAGGAACTCTGATCAGCAGATGTCCAGTGCCTGTCGGCTCAGTTCCTGTTCGCGAATCAGCCGCTTGTTGATTTTCCCGACACTGGTTTTAGGGATCTCGGTAACGATCCTGATCTGCTTGGGAATCGCCCACTTGTTGATACGGCCACTCTCGACATATTGATGCAGATGGGCCACCAGCTTTTCAGGCGTGATGCCTTCTACTACCGCGCAAACGACCAGGGCCACGGGGCGCTCACCCCACTGCAGGTCGGGAATGCCGACGACCGCCACAGACGTGACGGCGGGATGCTCGCTGATAAGACTTTCCAGTTCCAACGAGCTGATCCACTCCCCTCCCGTCTTGATGACGTCTTTGATCCGGTCCTTGATCTCCACGACGCCCAAGGCGTCGATAGAGCCGATGTCACCGGTATGCATCCACCCGTTTTCCCACAGCTGCGCGCCCTGCTCAGGTTCCTTCAGGTAACCCTGGGTCAACCAGGGCGCGCGTACCACGATCTCACCCAGCGCCTCGCCATCCTGAGGCGCCTCGTTGCCGCTGGCATCGATGATTTTCAAGTCCACCATCGGCACCGCCACCCCGGTCTTGATGCGAGCGGCCACCTGCGCCGGCGCCGGTTGTTCAAGCTCGGCCTCAGTCAGGTGAGTCAAACACAGCAATGGACAGGTCTCGGACATCCCGTATCCGCTATGCACGCGCATGCCCCGTGCGGTCGCCTGGGCCGCCAGCCCGTGGGTCAATGCACTGCCGCCCAGGAGCATTTTCCAGCCGCTGAAGTCAGTGTCGGTCGCTTCGTCGCACTGCAGGATCATTTGCAGAATCGTGGGCACGCAATGGGAGAAACTGACCTTTTCCTCGCGGTACAACCTGACCAGGCTATTGGGTTCATAGCGACCCGGGTAAACCTGCTTGATCCCCATCAACGTCGCAACATATGGCACGCCCCAGGCATGCACATGAAACATGGGCGTGATGGGCATGTACACATCGTCGGAACGTAACAACGGCAAGCCCTGGTACACGCCCAGGGTGCCAACCGCATTCAGTGTATGCAGCACCAGTTGGCGGTGGGTGAAGTAAACGCCCTTGGGATTTCCGGTGGTGCCGGTGGTGTAGAAAATCGTCGCCACCGAGTTCTCATCAAAGTCCGGGAAATCGAAGTGAGGCTCCGCGTCCGTCAACAGACTTTCGTATTCACCCAGCACGGGCAGCGCGGCTGATGGTGCGCCGACGTCACTGAGTTGGATGTAGCTTTTGACGGTCGTCAGCTGATCCTGAATCTGCTCTATCAAGGGCAGGAAATCGTCATGCACCAACACCAGGTCATCCTCGGCGTGGTTCATGGTGTAGAGAATCTGCTCCGCCGAGAGACGGATATTGACCGTGTGCAACACGGCGCCAATCATCGGCACGGCAAAAAAGCATTCCAGATACCGATGGCTGTCCCAATCCAGCAACGCCACGGTGTCCCCGGCCTTGACGCCGGCTTTCGTCAGCGCGTTGGCCAATTGCTTGATGCGGTCATTCAGCGTTCGATAGCTGTAGCGCAGCTTGTCCGCGTAGACGATTTCCTGATCGGGCGCATAGCGCGCGCCCGAGAGCAACAGGCTCTTGATCAACAGTGGGTAGGTGTATGCGCCTTGCGCGGGGGAGATTATTTTTGTGGTTACCACGGTGAAGTCTTCCTGATTCTGTTGGTTGTAGATCATCTCCAGTTCACTGGATCAGAACTGCGTTGCATCGAGCAGGTAAAGCGAGTCGCTACCGGCCCGGACCGACGCCGCCAACGAATGGACACGCGGTAACAGACGAGCAAAAAAGAAACGTGCGGTGCCCATTTTGCTGGCGTAGAAATCGTCCTGCGTTTCCTTGCCGAAGGCGGCCTGGGCCATCAACGCCCACATGTAGGCGTAGGCGGTGTAACCGAAGACGTGCAGATACTCGACCGCGGCAGCGCCGATTTCATTCGGGTTGTTTTGCGCACGGTCCAGCAACCACGCGGTGAGTTCGTCGAGGTTGTCCAGTGCGCTGTTCAGCGGCTGGGTGAACTCAGCCAGCTCAGCACTGGCGGTGGCGGTAAAATGGCGGATCTCGTCAGCAAACAGTTGGTACAGCGCACCTCCCGTGCCGACCACTTTGCGTCCGACCAGGTCCAGCGCCTGAATGCCGTTAGTGCCCTCGTAGATCTGGGTAATACGCACATCGCGCACCAGTTGCTCCTGGCCCCATTCGCGAATGTAGCCGTGACCGCCAAATACCTGCTGGCCATGCACAGTGGATTCCAGGCCCAGGTCAGTCAGAAAGGCTTTGGCCACCGGCGTCAACAATGCCACCAGTGCCTCGGCGCGTTTGCGTGCGCTTGGGTCGTCACTGAACTTGGCCGTGTCGAGTTGCATCGCGACGTAGGTCGAAAACGCACGACTGCCTTCATTGCACGCTTTCATGGTCAGCAACATGCGGCGAACGTCGGGGTGCACGATGATCGGATCCGCGACCTTGTCGGTGGCTTGCGGGCCGCTCGGCGAACGACTTTGCAAACGGTCGCGGGCATAGGCGAGCGCATTTTGGTAAGAGCGTTCAGCCGTGGCCAGCCCCTGAATGCCGACACCCAGGCGCTCGTAATTCATCATGGTGAACATTGCCGCCAGGCCCTTGTTGGGTGCATCGACGATCCAGCCGGTGGCACCGTCGAAGTTCATCACGCAGGTGGCTGAGGCCTTGATCCCCATCTTGTGTTCGATTGAACCACAGGACAGCGCGTTCCTCTGACCAAGGCTGCCATCGGCGTTGACCAGGACTTTGGGCACCAAAAACAACGAGATGCCTTTGGGGCCTGCGGGCGCGTCAGGTAGGCGGGCCAGGACCAGGTGGATGATGTTCTCGGTCAGGTCGTGCTCGCCGCCGGTGATGAAAATCTTGGTGCCGCTGACTTTGTAAGAACCGTCGGCCTGAGGTTCGGCCTTGGTGCGGATGATCCCCAGATCCGTGCCGGCGTGTGGTTCGGTCAGGCACATGGAACCGGCCCAGACGCCGGCATACAGGTTTGGCAGGTACGTCGCTTTCAGCGTTTCACTGGCATGAGCGTTGAGGGCCAGGCAGGCGCCGGCGGTCAGCATCGGATACAAGCCAAACGACAGGTTGGCCCCGTTGACCATTTCCTCGACCTGGGCGCCGATCACTTTGGGCATGCCCATGCCACCGTATGCCGGTTCTCCGCCCACGCCGGTCCAGCCACCCTCGGCAAAGGCGCGATAGGCGTCCGCAAAGCCGTTTGGCGTGGAAACCTGCCCGTCGTTCCAGGAACAGCCCTGCTCGTCACCACTGCGGTTGAGCGGTGCGATCAGCTCTGCGCTGATCTTGCCGGCTTCTTCGAGCACGGCATTGGCGGTGTCTTCATCCACCACCTCGGCCAGGGCCGGCATGGCGGCCCACAGCCGGGAAACGTTGAAAACTTCGTTGAGTACGAACCGAATGTCGCGCAGCGGCGCTTTGTAGTCAGACATGTTTGAAATACTCAGGCAATGTCAGGGCATGGAACATGCCCTGGTCAGTGGAAGTGCAACCCTTATGGGTGTGCGCCAACAAGTTCCGCCGGGCGTTCGGTGGACTTTGCAGGAATGGGAGTGATGTTTCGCAGCAGGAAACAGGACAACGCCGGTATTAGAATCAGCGCACCGAGCATGTTCCAGATGAACATGAAGGTCAGCAGGATGCCCATGTCGGCCTGGAACTTGATCGGCGACCAGGCCCAGCACACAACGCCTGCCGCCAGGGTGATGCCGACCAGTCCGACGACTCGACCGGTGAAAGACACCGCGTTACGGTAGGCCTGTGCCAATGGCAGGCCTTGGCGCTGGAAGTGCAGCTGCACGCTGAGCAAGTACAACGCGTAATCCACACCGATCCCTACCCCCAGCGCGATCACCGGCAATGTCGCCACTTTGACGCCGATGCCCATGACCACCATCAACGCCTCGCAGAGGATCGACGTCAGCACCAGCGGCAGCAGCGCCACCAGCGTCGCGCGCCAACTGCGGAAGGTAATCAGGCAGAACAGCGTCACTGCCGCGTACACGTAAAGCAGCATCGTGTGGTTGGCTTCACGCACCACGATGTTGGTCGCCGCTTCAATGCCGGCAGTGCCGGCGGCCAACAGAAACTGGCGATCGTCGGTGCTGTTTTCCTTGGCGAATTTGTCGGCGATAGCGACCACGGCGTCCAGCGTTTCGGCTTTGTGATCCTTGAGGAAGGCGATCACCGGCATCACCGAACAATCGGTATTGAACAATTCCGGTGCATTGACCGACGCCTGCTGCGCGGCATAGTTCAGTACGTTCTGGTTGCGCTGGATGCTGTTGAGCTTGGGGTTGCCTTCGAACGAGCCAGCGGTGATCTGACGTACCGCATTGACCAGCGATGAAGTCGCTTGCACACCGGGGTATTGCTGGAGCTCCCAGGCCAGGCGATCGGCCAGAATCAACGTCTGATAATTCAGGCACCCTTCAGGCGGCGTCTTGATCATCACCGCGAACAGGTCGCTGGACAGCGCGTAGTGGCTGGTGATGTAGGCGTTGTCACGGTTGTAGCGCGAGTCCGCGCGCAGCTCCGGGGCGCCACTGTCGAGGTCGCCAATTTGCAGGCGTTGACTGACCACGAAACCTGCGATGCCCAACACCACCGCCCCGAGCACGATACCCGTGGCCCACTTGCGCGTGGTGAAACGGTCGAGGAAATCCCACAGTTTGCCGAACCCCCGACTCTGCGCGGCGCGAGTGTCGATCTTCAGCGCACGCTCTGCAGCCTTGGCGCCAACGCCGATGTAGGACAGGGCCACCGGCATCAACAACAGCGAGGTGAAGATCAGCACGGCGACGCCGATACTGGCGGTAATGGCCAGGTCCTGAATCACCGGAATGTCGATCAGCATCAACACGGCAAAACCGACCGCATCGGCCAGCAACGCGGTGACGCCAGCGATAAACAGACGACGGAAGGTGTACCGCGCCGCCACCAGTTTATGGGTGCCACGGGCGATGTCCTGCATGATGCCGTTCATCTTCTGCGCCGCGTGGGATACACCGATGGCGAAAATCAGGAACGGCACCAGAACCGAGTAGGGATCGATGGCATAACCCAGCCAGGCGACAATGCCCAACTGCCAGACCACAGCGGTCAGCGAACAAAAGATCACCAACAGCGTGCTGCGCAGGCAACGGGTGTAGAGATAGATGATGACGAACGAGGTGACCACGGCCAGACCGAAGAACATCATCACCTGAATCAGGCCGTCGATCAGATCGCCGATCAACTTGGCAAAACCGATCACGCGGACCTTGTACTTGCCTTTGCCCTCCGCCCCGGCCTTGCGTGCCTTGCTATCGCCGGCAAATTCGATTTTGTCTCGCAGCTGTTCTTCGAGCATCTGCGCGAACGAGTAGTAATTGATGCTGTGACCGGTCGCCGACGTTTTGTCCAGCAGCGGCACGATCAACATGGTCGACCTGAAGTCGCTGGCCACCAGGCTGCCGACAATGCCGGCGCGGTTGATGTTCTGGCGCAACTGTTCGATGTCTGCGGGTGAACCCTGGTACGCATCGGGCATCACCGGGCCACCCTGGAAGCCTTCTTCGGTGACTTCATTCCAGCGCACCGCCGGGCTCCACAGAGACTTCATCCAGGCACGGTCGACGCCTTCCGTGAGGAACAAGTCATCATTGACCTGTTTGAGTACGGCCAGGTATTGGGGGTCGAAAATGTCGCCCTGGGTGTTCTCCACCACCACCCGCACCGAACTGCCCAGGCCACGCAACGATTTGCGGTTCTCCAGGAAGTTCTGGATATAGGGCTGGCTCTGCGGAATCATCTTCTCAAAGCTGGGGCGCAGCTCCAGGCGGGTGGCCGCCATATAACCCAGCACCAGCGTGACCAACGCCATGACCAACACAAACAGCGGACGGTGGTTGAACACCCAGCGTTCCAGGCGGTTGCCGGAGTGCCGATCGAAGTCACGCAAGTGGCGGATCACCGGCATGGTGTCTTGCTTGATGTTGCCCATGTCAGGGTACTCGCTCTAATGGATCCAGTTCTTATTTGACGTTCTGTACGCGTGCACCACGGCTGCCGACCAACACCAGGCTGCCGTCGGGTGCTCGGGTGGCGCCGGCTGACGGGGACAGATTTTGTTGAGGCACCAACGTCAGTCGGGTGCTGTCGTCGCCGCGGACCAGCATTTGTCCTGCCTGGCTAAACAGCAGGTAACGACCCTTGGCGTCCACCGTGGCGGCCGTGATGCTGACCTGCAGACCCGTGCTGAGCGGGGTCCAGCTGGAACCGCCATCGATGCTTCGAAACACATGCCCGCGCAGACCGTACACCAGCACTTCGCCGGGCCTGCCGATCACGCCGAAGAAACTGCCCTGATAGGGCGACTCGAGCACCACGAAACGCTGCCCTGCCTCATCCCACTTGAGCAGCAATCCCTGTTCGCCAACGATGTAGAGCGCATCCCCCGTGGACGCGATTGCATTGAGGTGCAAACCTTGCGTGTTATCAGTGCGGTCCTGGAACGGCACCCAGTGTTCACCGCCATCTTCGGTACGCAGAATCAGGTTGAACACACCGACCACAAAGCCGACTTTTTCGTTGGCGAACCAAACGTCGAGCAGCGGCTTGTCAGCGCCCTCCTCGACCAGTCGCTCGCCATCAGCGGCGAGCTTCGCCCAGTGTTCGTTGGCGGGTTCACGAGTGGCCAACGCACGGTAATGCTTGACCAGCAAGGCGCCGATCTGGCGACCGTCCAGTTGTTTGTTCCAGGTCACGCCGGCATCGCTGGTGTGCAGTACCACGCCGTCGTTGCCGACCGCCCACCCTTGCGTGGCTGAAGGGAAGTTCACGGCATTAAGGTCGGCACTGACCGGCACAGCCGCCTGCTGCCAGTCTTTGCCGCTATCATCGGAATAAAGGATGTGGCCACGTTGTCCGACGACGATTAGTCGCTCACCTGCGCGAGCCGCGCCGAGCAAAGGGCTGCGAACCGCCAGGGCGCTGGCCTTGGCCGGCAGATCCAGCACGTCGACGTAGCTGGCCGCCTGAGTGAGGCCTTGCAGCAAAGCAAGCGTGATGCCCAGCGCGACCTGCAGGTACTTCGTGTACGAACACATACGGCGTCCCTCTTGAAAAAAAGCGCCGGGCGCACGTCGAGTGCACCCGGCGTTGAACCCCGGCGCTTAGCGAATGCCGGCGCCCGCCAGGGACTCCGGCGACCACTGCGCCTTGGACAGCGAGTCGATGTAGCGAATGCCGCCGTAAGGCCCTACGACACCATTGATGTTGTAGGAACCGCCGACCAGGTCGTAGATCATGAACGGCGTGGAGTCCGGCACCTGCTTGTCATAGCTCTGGCTGAGGAAGGCGAACGAGCCACGGTAGAGCTGACCGCGTGCGTCGTATTGATCGGAAGCCAGAGCGGCCCAGCTGTCTTCATCGAGGTAGAAGCGGCGCTTCTGGTACACGTGACGTGCACCCGCCTTGAGGTTGCCCTCGACGACCCAGACGCGGTGTTTTTCCCAGCGCACGAAATCGGGTGCGAGGTGATTAGCGGTGGTCAGGCTTTTGGGGTCCTGGGCATAGGTCAGCTTGTAGGTGTTGTACGGCACGATCATTTCTTGCTTGCCGACCAGCTTCCAGTCGTAGCGATCCAGTGCGCCGTTGAACACGAACACATCGTCGTAAGTGCCCGCTCCGGCCGTACCGGGATTAGGCGTGTCGTAAGCGAGGTTGGGCGCCAGCTTGACGCGACGTTGTCCCGGCAGGTACTGCCATGCGCGACGTGGCTGCTCCAGCGGGTTGGCGGCATCTTTGAGCATGATCGATTCGCCGGCACGACGCGCCGGCCCCGTGTAGTACAGCTTCATCTGGTAGTACACATCGGAACTGCTGATGGGCTGCGACAGGTTTTCGTAGATCGGGTACGTGATGAACGCCTGCCCGGTGGTCGCCAGGCTCGGTACACCGGCCGAGTCGACGTTCCAGGAGTCGTACTTGGAGTTGATGTTGACGCCCTGATACCGCAGCAGGAAGTTCCACATCGCCTCGCTGCCCGATTGCGGAATCGGAAACGGTACGCCGGGTAATACGTTGTCGATGGCCAGGCCGCCTTCAAGGGACTTGGCACCGATGGCGTTTTTCACGCCGTTGTCCAGCACCGTCTGCGGCAGGGCCACGGTGCGGTGGGTCGGGTAAACATCAACATGGAATGTCGCGAAGCGCTTGGCCAGTTCCACCGTGGTGGCACTAAGCATGCCTTTGTACTGATCAACGTTTTTACCATCGATCACCAGCACCGGTTTTTCGCTGGCAAACGGATCCGGGCGCATGCTGTCGCCGGCCTTGAAACTGGCCGGGGCTGTGGTCAGCCCACCGGCATAGGCGGGAATCGAGCCATCGGCATTGGCGGCTTTTTCGGCGCCCACCAGGGTCAGGCTGCTGCCCAGTTTGGCGGCCTCTTGAGGCGAAACGGCTGCCTGCGCATGGGCGCCAATGGCCATGGCCAGAGACGCGGCCAACAGAGTTTGCACAAATTTCATGGGGTCATACTCCTGCTTAGTGACTAAGCATTGGGTGAATCAGAAGGTGGTTTTCAGCGTCAGGTAGAGGGCGCCACGGTCTTCAGTGGTCGCACCGCCGCCCGAGAAGGCCGAATAGCCACCGGCGTAGCACGCGTAGTTTTCGTTACCGCTGAAGGCGTTCGGCGTAGAGCCGTCGCCACTTCCGGCGTTGGCTGCGCCGGTGCTGTTGCCGCTGACATTGCACTTGTCAGTCTTGCCGAAGGAATCCACGTACTTGAGGTCGACGAAGTACTTGTTGTAAACGATGGCGCCGACGCCCACGGCATAGTTGCCGGTGTCTTTCGCACCGCCGCCCGATACCGGTGAAACGCCCGCAAGTCCAACGTTGACGGAGGTTGGCATGGTCATGTCCACGCCAGGGAATACCTGGTACCAGGTCGGTGTGAAGTTGACCGCGATACCCCAGTTGTCGCGGGTCGGCGCATCGATACCGCGATAAGTGCTCTTGCCCTTGTAGAGCGCCTCATTCTTGCTATCGAGCTTGAGCAGGTTGCTGTAATAGAGTTCGGCCAACAGCGAAGCCGAATCGAACACCGGTGTCTTGGGCAAGGCCATCAGACCGTTGAGCGTCCAGTGCAGCGTGTCGCCTGTGGCACTCATGCTGTCGCCATCGTGCGGGGTGTCGTAGATGATGCCGGTGGCCGCCGTACGTGGCGGCAACAGGCCCAGACCTTGCCCGAGCCCGAGCGGGCTGTTGGTACTGACGATCGCCGGGATACTGGCCAGCGGCATGTTGTGGCGGATGTTCAGGTCACTGCCGACGCTGATGCCGCCGACATCCTTGGACAGGCTCAAGCCGAAGATGTCGATCTTGTCGGAATACGCCAGCTGATAGGTGGTGGTGCTCAACGAGTTCAGTGTGTTGACGACCGCTGGCACCTGGCCCGCTGGCCGCGTGCCGTTAGGATTGGCCGAGCTCAACCCTCTGGCGTCGAGCCAGGCCTGAGGCAAGATGTCCGAAGTCTGGCGATAGTAGAAGCCGAGCGTGCCGTCCAGCCACGCCGGCGACCATTTCGCCATAACGCCCCAATCGCCCGAATTGCGCGGTGTCAGATCATCGCCACGGCGCACGTTGGTCAGCGCATTGCAAGGTGCCAGGCCACAACCGAGAGGGCTGCCGGGGGTGATGGAGTTGGTGTTGCCCAGCAGGAACGACTGCGCACCGAAGCCCACCAGATCGGAACCGCCATAGTAAGTCCCCGCTTCTGGCAGTCGTGCGGCATCCCAATCCAGGAAATACTGGGCACCTACGGTCAACTCAGGATTGAGGGTGAAGGTCATCGAGAGCTGATTTCGCGGAACGAACAACTCCTTGGCCTCGGTACCCGGCGACGCCGCCAGCTTCGCCAGATCCAGGCCGGACTGGCCGTAGCTGATCGAGTGAACCGGGTTCAGGATGGTTTCACCCCAGAACACGTTGTGTTGCCCGGCCTTGACACTGAACATCGACTCTTCGCCCACTTCGGTGCTGTAGAACACGAAGGCATCGAGGATTTCGCCGGAGGGTCCGGTGTAGTAGCGCTGGGCGTAGTTGCTCAGGTGGGAGCTGCCATTACCGACATTGTCGCGAGTAACGGGGGCAAGACGCGGATCATTGGCGACCAGGCCCGAGGTACTGCCATTACCGTTGACGAACGGATTGGAATTGGAACCGGTGTTTTCATACGCCTTGTCGTACCAACTCGCGGCACTGACACGAAACCCCATATGGTCCTTGTAGACCACATCCATCTCGGTCAACAGGTCAACCCGGTTGGTGATGTTGGTCCCGGCCTTGCGAAAGTTGTAGTCACCGTCATTGTTGTTCGGCGTCCCCAACATGCGTTTGTCGGCGTTTTCGGTGCGCACACCGTAGTTGTACTTCACGGTGTTATCAAAACGCATGGCCCAGTCAGGGTTGCCGGTATCCAGTTCGACGGCGTGGGCGACCGGCATGGACGCCGCCAGAATGGCCAGGGCCAACAAACTGCGACGCGGGGGTAGTGTGAGGCCATGACTCTTATTGTTATGCATTACGTTGTCTCCGCCATGTTGTACTTATTTTTAAGCGCAGGTTCCCTTGCACAGGCCCGGGTGAAAGGCCTGCGTTTTTTTCACACGTTAGAGCAATTGCCGGCCACGTTACGACCGGGCAGGTGCCTGACTAGCGATCCAGTTCCAGAATGAGTGCTTCGGCTTGTGGCCAGTGGCCAAAGCCCGATGCCGGGTTGAGGTGGCCGACTTCGCCGAGGTTGATCAGTTCGCTGCCCCAGCCGTGGGCCATACGGGTGACAGCCTCGAGGCTGGCCAGGTGATCGTTGGTGCTGCCCGCCACAATGCTGCGAAAAGGCAGCACGCGGGTGGGCAGAGGCGCCCAGCCATTGGCTCGAAGGGTGTCAGGGGACGGATAGCCTTGCGGCCAGGGGGCATTAAGATCAGGCGGTGCAGCCAGTAGAGCGCCCTTGATCGAGCCGCTGTGCCGGGTTGCCCAGTGCGCAACCATCAGCACACCGGCGCTGTGAGCGACAAGAATCACCGGCCCGTCGATTTGCTCCAGTTCATGCTGGATCGCCCGGACCCGTGCAGCGCAGTCAAGTTTGTCGGTTTCCAGCGGCGGGACGCTGCGCACGTTGCTTAACCGGGCCTCCAGCAGTGTTTGCCAATGTTCGGCAACGTGGTCGCGCAGACCCGGTACGATCAGAACGGTTGCAGCAGTTTGCAGTTTGTCCACTTGAACACCTTCGCCTTCACGGTGACTCGACTGGCTGTGTCGCCAGAATCTTTTTGTAGTACCGACAATAAAGAGCCCCCACCCGCGATGCTTTACATTTGACGTCAGCTACTTTTCTTTTGATGACACGTTTGCAGTTGTTTCGATGAACTTCCGAGCACAAAAAAGTATTGGAAGCCTCTGTTCAAAACTTTTCATTTCATGACTTGCCGGACGTAGCCGGTCACGTTAATTTCGATCGCAATCACTACAAGAAAAAGGTCCTGCATGACCAAGCTCGTACGCGCCGCCGTTTTGACTAACTACCTGGAAGTGGCGCAACACCTGGGATTGAACCCACAGACCATGCTGGTCGACGTCGGTTTGAACAAAGCCGTGTTGCAAACCCCAGAACACCGTATTCCTATCGATGCGGCGGTGCGCCTGCTGGAAAACTCCTCCACTGCCAGCGGTTGCCAGTACTTTGGCTTGAGCATGGCCGAGTCACGCCAGCTTTCCGATTTTGGTGTCGTCAGCTTGTTGCTCACCCATCAGCGAACACTGCGTGATGCGTTACAAGTGCTGGTGCACTACCGCCACCTGATGAACGACTCGTTGGCGATCTTCGTCGAGGAAGCGGGCAGGATGGTGATCATCCGCGAAGAGGTGGTCCCCGAGTCGCCGATGCCCTGTCGGCAAGCCAATGAGCTGGCAATCGGTGTGATGTTTCGTCTCTGCGCCGCCCTGCTCGGTGCCCACTGGCAACCCTACAGCGTCAACTTCACCCACCAGCCCCCCGACAACCTGCAACTCCATCGCCGGCTGTTTGGGTGCAAGCTGGAGTTCGGCAGTGAGTTCAATGGCATCGTCTGCCCTGACGCCAACCTTGACATGACCAATCCCCATGCCGATCCGGGTATGGCGCGCTACGCCCAACGTTATCTCGATTCGCTGCAAAGCAACGACGGGCCTTCGACCCTGTTCGAGGTACGCAAAGCCATCTACTTGCTGCTGCCCATGGGCCGCGCCACCATCGAGCAGATCGCCCAGAGCCAGGGCATGAACGTGCGGACGTTGCAGCGCCGTCTGAAAGAAGACGACTGCACCTTCAATGACCTGATCAACGATGTGCGCCGCGATCTGGTGTTGCGCTACCTGGAAAACCCGAGCTATTCGTTAAGCCAGGTCGCCGACATGCTGGGCTACTCCATGGCGAGTTCGTTTACGCGTTGGTTCATCAGCCAGTTCGACATGCCGCCGGCCGTATGGCGCAACACGCACAAGCCTGGCAGCCCAAAAGCCCCGACGGACAGCACTACCCTCCCAGATTCGAACAAACCCTGAGCCGGCGAAGATCAAACCGTAGGATCTGGCTTGCCCGCGAAAGCGGCCTGACATCCAACCAATCGCTTGCAGATATACCTGTAGGAGCTGCCGAAGGCTGCGATCTTTTGATCTTTCCTTAGCGCGCCCTTCAAGATCAAAAGATCGCAGCCTTCGGCAGCTCCTACAGGTATATCTGCAAGCAAGTGCCTGATCGCAAACGAAAAAAAAACGGCGACTGTGGGTACAGTCGCCGCAAAAGAACCGGAGCTTATGACGCCGGTCGAGTGCCACTTTGCATCGGAGTAAACGCAATGCGGCGCTGCTTGCAAGGCGGTGCTGCTTGCAGCCGGGCTTACATCCCCCAGTGCAACAACAGCAACACAAGAACGGCAAGGAAAACGGTTTCCCCGACCATCAACAAAATGGGCTTGATGCCGACGGCGGCCAGTTCCTTGAGCTGGGTTTTCATGCCCAAGGCACTGATCGAAACCACCAGGCACCAGCGTGACAGCTCATTGACTGAACCCTGCACCACCGGGGCGATCCAGCCAGTGCTGTTGATGCACGCGAGCGCCAGGAAGCCGACGGCAAACCATGGCAGCAGTGGCGGCCGTTTACCGGTCGGGTCGGCGCCTTGCAGGCGCGTGATCATGGTCGCGCAGACAATCACCGGCAGCAGCATTGCCACCCGCATCAACTTGACCACCGTGGCCGTGTCACCCGTCTCGGTCGATAGGCTGTAGCCAGCACCGACCACCTGCGCCACATCGTGAATAGTGCCGCCGAGGAACATCCCGGCGACTTGCGGTGATAGCCCAAGCCATTTACAGATCATCGGATAAACAATCATCGCCGCCGTCGACAGCGCCGAGACCCCGATCACCGTAAACAGTGTGGCGCGTTCCTTCTGTGGGTGGTTGGGCAGTGCTGCCGCCAGCGCCAGTGCCGCCGAGGCGCCACAGATTGCGGTGGCGCCGCCGGTGAGCATGCCGAACAAGCGTGAGAAGCCCAGGGCCTTGGCCGCCACCACCGACACACTGATGGTCACCACCACAAGAATCACCACCAGGGCCAATGGTTTCCAGCCCAGCCCTACGATCTGCTCCAGGGTAATGCGCATCCCCAGCAGGGCGACACCGATTCGCAACACCGAGCGCGCGGTGAATTCGATCCCGGCCTTGCAGCTGCCTTCACCGGAGAGGAAGTTCAGCGCCATGCCCAGCAGCAGAGCGAACAGCATGACCGGCGCACCGTAGTGTTCGGACAGGAAACTGGCTGCTGCCGCGACGATCAGACTGACGATAAACCCCGGCGCCAATTCGCGGGTGCGGCTGTGGATACGGGTGAGAGCAATGGCGCTCATGGCGCGGACTCCTCGGGGACGATGATGATAAATGCCTGGCCGTCGATGACATCGACCGGGTAGCTGGCAACTTTGAGTTTGTTTGAATTGAGCAGGTAGCCGCTGACCAGATCGAAGCGCAGTCCATGGGCACAGCATTGAATCACCCGCCCGTCGAGACGCCCGCCGCACAGCGAGGCGCCCTGATGCGGGCAGCTGTCGTCGATGGCATAGAGCTGTCCTTCCACGTTGAACAACGCAATGCTCCGACCATCGAATTCGAACAGCGCACGTCCTCCGGCCTGCGGGTTTTTTCCGGCCGGTACAGGTACACGCGAATTCATGACGGCTGCCGCTCGCCGGTACTTTCCAGCAAGACTTCTTGCATGGCGCCAAACAGCGACTCGGCAGGATGCGCACCCACCACCGTCAGTCGACGGTCGAACTGAAAACAAGGCACGCCGCCGATAGCCCCGGGGCTGCCAATGAAGGGCCGGCCGTCGCCATACAGGCAGTCAGTCACGGTGCCCGCGTCGAAGCCACACGACTGGGCGATGGCGATCAACGTCTCGGGGCAACCCAGATCCTCTCCGCGGTGGAAGTACGCGGCGAAAAGCCGCTCAAGCAACGCGTCACGCTGGAGGGTATTGCCCAGCACGCTGACCCGCTCCAGCAGACGATGGGCATCCGCGGTATTGGGCATTGTTGCGATGCGACTCAAGTCGATGGGCTCTCCCACCGCCATGGCGGCCTGTTGCACCTGGGCCTGGCGCATGATCACTGAATCGGCATTGCCCAGACGCTTGAGATAAAAGTCAGTGAACGGTTCACCCTGTGCCGGTAGCTGTGGCAGAAGCTGCACCCCGTGCCAAACCGTCTTGAGCTCCACATCCGGCTCCTTGGTGCGCAGCAAGTTTATTGCGCGCTCCAATTGGCGCTTGCCGATCAGACACCAGGGGCAGATGAAATCGAAAAACACATCAATACGTAAACGACCACTCACAACTTCACCTCTAACGCTGCTTCGCTGACGGAGTCAGGCACGCTCTGGCCCGTGAGTCGGGCAATGTCTTTGTGGTAATGGCACTTGGCATAAAAGAACACGGCCGCGGCGGCGATGCTGATCAGCGGGACCAATTGGAACGCAGCATGCAGGCCAATGAGGTCGGATACCTTGCCGGTGATAAACGGACCCGGCGCCAACCCCAGCATGTTGTTGGCCAGGGTCAGCGTGGCGAAGGCTGTGCCGTGGACTGAGTAATGGGTCAGGTTGGCAACCATTGCCCCGGCTGGGCCAGTGGTGCCTGCGGCAATCAGCATGCCCAGGCAGATCAATGCCAGTTGCAGCGGTCCTGCCGGCAGGGCGAACGCCGCTGACAGCAGCAGGCAGCTGCCCAGGCAGTAAGCGATGGCCAGGGCCACCTTGCGCTCCGGCGAGTGGCGGCACAGTCGGTCGCTGAGCATGCCGCACAGAATCATCCCGGCACCGCTGCACAACACGATGATCGCCGCGACGCCGCCGGCCTTGTCAGTGGCCATGTCGTAATATCGATTGAGGTAGCTGGGCATCCACACAATCACGGTGCCACCGACGAATAATTGCAAGCCGCTACCGATATAGGTCGCAACCACCGAGCGAGTGGAAAACAGTGTGCTTAACGGGCGCTTGACCGCCGCGGCGGCCTTGTTCGCAGCCTGGACGGCCCGTTGTGGGGCGATGCGCGCTTCTTTGACGATGAGCGGATAAAGCACTGCCAGCAGCAGACCGAACAACGCCATACCGGCGAACGACCAGCGCCAGCCCAGCTTCGCAGCGAGTGCGCCGCCCATTGCCATTCCCAATACCGATCCGAACATGCCGCCCGCCATGAAGGCGCTGGCCAGCGTGGCACGCATGTGTTTGGGGAAAACGGAGATCACGACAGCGATGCCGACGCTGCCATAAGCCGCTTCGCCGACGCCCACCATGAAACGTGCAATGAACATCTGCTGGTAGTCCTGCGCCAATGCGCAGCCCAGCGTCGCCAGACTCCACAGCAGCGCCATCAGCGCCAGGCTTTTTACCCGACCGAAGCGATCAGCCATCAGCGACAGCGGAAACGTCAGCAGGCCGACCATCAAGGCGACAATGCCGCTGAGCAGGCCGAGCTGGCCGTCGCTCAATGCCCACTCGCCTTTGAGCAGCGGGAACACGGCATTGAGCACCTGCCGCGACATGTAATCGGAAATCAACAGACCGAACGTCAGTGCGAAGACTATCCAGGCGTATTTGCGCGCAACACCGACGGCACAGTCGTCATCGTCTGCGGCAATTGGGTGAAAGGCCATGTAGCCTCCTCGAAACATTGTTTTATTTGTTGTTATCGAGCTTGTTGCAATGCAGCGGGCGAGAAGCTGTCACTCCCCGCCCCTGCTATCGGTCAACCGCGTTGCGGGATGCCTTTTTGTCCCGCCTTGCGGTTGGGTGCCATGCCGTTGGCCAACAGGGTTTCTTCGATGCTTTGGTACTTCACACCGATGCGGTAGATCTCACGGGCTTCTTTGCCGGTGGCAATTTCGCGACCCAGTTCATGAGCGATGCGCACGGTTTGCTTGATCTGCGCAACCGAGCCGAAACGATCGCCCTTGTGATCAATGATAGTGTCTTCATTGCCCACACGCGGGTGCATGCCCATGGCCATCGACATGGTGTTGAACGGCATTACGTTCTTGAGCAGCGACTCGGAGGTCAGCGTGCAGCCGTCCGGTGCGCGGTGGATGAAGTTGAAGAAGTTGAACGGATTAGGGCCGTCGAAACCGCCGCCAATGCCGATCCAGGTCAGGTTCAGCGGGCCCATGTACACGCCCCTACGCACCAGGCGTTCGAGGGTTTCCATGGCATGCATGCCGGTCAGCTGGAAGTGCGGCTGGATGTCGTTGTCCATCAGTCGCTTGAGGTGTTCGGCAACCCAGGCTGGGCCGGCCGGTACGGTCATCTCGCTGTAAGCTGCCTGAAAAGCCGGATTGGCCAGGGAGGTGCCTTCCAGGTATTCCGGATACAGCAGCTCCATGATGTTCATCTGGGTGGTGTTGATCGCAACGGTAACCTGATCCGGTTTTGGCGTCAGCTCAGCCAGCATGTGGCGGGTATCGTCGGACAGCCACTTGGCCGCTTCGCCATCGCTTTCCGGGGCGAAGGAAATCGAGCCGCCAACCTGGATGATCATGTCTGGCACGGCTTCGCGCACACCGGCGATCAGCTCGTTGAATTTGGACAGGCGCTTGGAGCCCTTGCCGTCCAGTTCCCGCACGTGCAGGTGCAAGACGGTTGCACCGGCTTCGTAGCAATCGACCGCCTTCTGCACCTGCTCATCCATGGTCAGGGGGATGTCTTCGGGAAAATCTTCCGGCATCCATTCAGGGCCGTATGGGGCGACGGTGATCACCACCTTTTCCATGTTTTCCGGGTGCAGCGAATCGTCGAAGAATTGCATGAGTGACTCCTATTATTATGATTGCGGACCCGGCGGGCGATGCCGGGCAAGCGGATATACGAGTACGAAAGGCTGATCAGTAGGTCTTGTCGCCGATGATGCCGGCACGATCCATCTTGCGATGGCATGGCGGGTAATCCATGACGGCGTAGTGCTGAGTACTGCGGTTGTCCCAGATGGCAATGCTGTTCGGCTTCCAACGCCAGCGCACCTGATACTCGGGGATGTAGGCCTGGCTGATCAGGTAGCGCAACAGCTCGCCGGCACCCGGGTTGGCGTCCTGGCCGAAGCGCACCCGCCCAGCGGTGTGGTAGTTGCTGAAATGGGTGGTGAACGCGTTGACGAACAGCACCTTTTCGCCGGTTTCCGGGTGGGTACGCACCACCGGGTGCTCGGGGTCCGGGTACATCGCCTTGAGCGCCAGACGCTTGTCGATCGGCATGGCCGCACCGAAGCTGGCCTCGATGCTGTGCCGGGCACGCAAGTCGGCAATCTTCGCCTTCACGTCATCGGGCAGACGTTCATAAGCCACCACCATATTCGCCCACATGGTGTCGCCCCCTACGGGCGGGCACTCCACGCAACGCAACACGCAACCCATCGGCGGTGCCTCGCGCCAGGTGGCATCGGTGTGCCAGGCGTTTTCGTAGCGGTCAATCGGTTGGTCCGGATTTTTGTAGATACGCACCAACCCCGGGTGATCCGGGTCACTGCCCGCTACCGGATGGTCCTCCAGCTCGCCAAAGCGACGGGCGAATGCCACGTGCTCGGCGCGACTGATGTCCTGGTCACGCAAAAACACCACTCGGTGCTTGAGCAACTGGGCACGAATCTCGGCAAAAAGACCGTCGTCATGGATCGCGTCGGCGAGGTTGACGCCGACTATTTCCGCGCCGATGTTGCAGGTCAATTGTTCGACTTTCATGGCAGGGACTCCCTTAAATGACGAAAATCGACGAGCCTGTGGTCTTGCGCGATTCCAGGTCACGATGGGCCTGCACGGCATCCTGCAAGGCATAGTGCTGGTTGATCTCGATCTTGATTCGACCGCTGCCGACGTGGTCGAACAATTCGCCAGCCAGTGCGGCTTTTTCCGCAGGGGCGGCGATGTAATCGGCCAAGGCCGGGCGAGTCAGGAACAACGAGCCTTTCATCGCCAGCAGTACCGGATCGAACGCCGGGATCGGGCCGGATGCCGTGCCCACGCAGACCATCAGGCCACGGCGTTTGAGCGAATCCAGCGAGCCCATGAAGGTATTCTTGCCGACGCTGTCGAACACCACGTTAACGCCGACACCGTCAGTCAGTTCGCGAACGCGTTGGGCGACGTCTTCATGGCTGTAATTGATGACATGGTCGCAGCCGTGCGCCCGGGCGATTTCGCCCTTCACATCGGTGGACACCGTGCCGATGACCGTCAGGCCCAGCAGCTTGGCCCACTGCGAAACGATCAGACCGACACCACCGGCGGCTGCATGCAGCAAAATGCTGTCGCCCACCTTGAAATCATAAATGCGCCGCATCAGATACGACGACGTCAAGCCCCGCATGGTCATCGCAGCGGCGGTCTCGAAACTGATGGTTTCCGGGAGTTTGATCAGCGGCGCGGCCGAGATCAGGCGTTCAGTGCTGTAGGCACCCAGGGTGTTGAGAAAACCGGTGTAGGTGACGCGATCACCGACTTGTACGTTGGTCACACCCTCGCCGACGGCCTGGACCACACCGGAAGCCTCGACGCCCATGCCGTTGGGCATCGGGATCGGATAAGTGCCGTTGCGAAAATAGGTGTCGGCGTAGTTGAGGCCGACGGCCACATGGCGCAGACGAACCTGGCCGGGACCCGGCTCGCCGACCTCGACGTCTTCATAGCGCAAGACTTCGGGACCACCTGTTTCGTTGAAACGTACGGCTTTGGCCATGCTTTTTATTCTCCAGTCTGCAATATTTTGGCGTTTTGCGTTGATTGGACTTTAGGTCAGCACGCTGACTGATCGCTTTTCATCAGACGACAATGACTTTTCATTTCATGACAAAGGTGCCTGGCTGCTCTAGCCGTCTATGCTCCCACTGATCATCCTTTGTGGATCCCCAGTGATGCATTCACGCACCGCCAAGCTGATACGGTCGGGCTCATTTCTTCTGTTTGGGGGACTCGCCCTCAGCGGTTGCGTGCGGCTGGGGCCGGACTTCCAGCCACCGGGTGAAGAATGGAGCAAACACTGGGACTCCCCTGCCCTCGAACAATCCAGCCGACGGGGCCCGAACCCGGACATCCGTCAGTGGTGGAACGTGTTTGCAGATCCGGTGCTCGACCGCCTGATTGCCGAATCGGATGCGCACAATTCCAGCCTGAAAATCGCCGGTCTGCGCGTCATGGAAGCCCGTGCACAACTGGGCATTGCCCAGGCCGGGCTTTACCCGCAACTGCAGCAGGCCAGCGCCGACAGCCTCTACGTCAACCGCAGGCAATCCGGTGGGAGTAATCCTCAGGACAGCCATTTCTGGCAATACAGCGCGGGGTTTGATATCGGTTGGGAACTGGATTTCTGGGGGCGCTTCAGTCGCGCCATCGAGTCGTCGGATGCCAGCTATTTCGCGGCACAGGCCAACTACGAAGACGTCCTCGTACTGCTGCGGGCGCAGGTGGCCGATACCTATTTTTCGTTGCGCACCACCGAAGCCCGTCTACGCGTCGCCCGGGAAAACGCCAGGCAACAAAAGCGTAACTTCGAGATTACCGAAAAGCTGTTCAACAGCGGCCAGCAAGCCGAACTCGACCTGCAACAAGCGAAGACCCAATACCTGGGCACGCTGAGCACCATCCCTGACCTTGAGGACCAGATACATCGCACCCGCAATGCCTTGGCTGTATTGATTGGTCAGCCTCCAGGCGGACTGCCGCAGTTGCTCGAAAATGAAGGACTGATCCCGCTGGTCGACCGCGCTGTACTCCAGGATGTGCCGGCCAATCTACTGCAGCGTCGTCCAGATGTTCGCGCCGCCGAGTTGAATGTCGCCGCGCAGTCGGCGCTAATCGGTGTCGCCGAAAGCGATTTCTATCCGTCACTGACGTTGCTAGGCAGCATCGTCTGGTCGGCGGACACACTCAATGGTACTTCCAGGACGCTGGATTTGATCGGCGGTCCCAGCGTGCGCTGGAACGTGTTCGATCACGGTCAGATCAGCAACAACGTGCGTGTCCAGGATGCGCGTTTGCAGCAGCTGATCGAGGCCTATCGGGACCAGGTCCGTCAGGCTGCACGCGAGGCTGACGATGCCGCCAGCGGCCTGATCAAATCCCTGGAGCGCGAACGCATCCTGCGTGAGGCCTCAGTGGCGGCCAAGCGTTCGCTGGTGTTGGCCAGCGTCCAGTATCGGGAAGGCTATTCGGATTTCCAGCGGGTACTGGATGCGCAGCGAGCGTTACTCGATCAACAAGACAACTACCTGATTGCCCGCGGCAATGCCGTGAGCAATGTGATTGCCTTATACAAAGCATTGGGCGGTGGATGGTACAGCGGCCAGCCCAAAGTGGATCAGGCCACCCGCCAGCAAATGGAAAAACGCACGGACTGGGGCGGTTTACTGGAAGAACCCGCCGCTGCACAGCCAGCCTTTCCTCTCCCGCAGAAGGTAAAAGAAGATGAGTGACACCGAGCAGCCTTCTCCCGAGCCACCAGCGCCGGCCACCGATCCTTCAAAAAAAGGCCTGCAGTGGGTGTTGGCGCTGATTTTCCTCAGCCTGGTCTGGTACTTGCTGGCTGACCGCTTTACGCCTTACACGCAACAGGCTCGGGTGGGTGCCTTCGTCATTCCGGTGGCCTCGGAGGTAGCGGGCCGGGTGACCCGCGTGAACGTGCGCAACAACCAGGACGTCAAGGCGGGCGATGTGCTGTTTGAGGTGGACCCGCAGCCCTATCAAATCGCCGTCGACCGAGCGCGCGCGGACCTTGAATCGACACGCCGTCAGATCGGCGCCAGTACCGCCGGCATTGCCTCGGCACAAGCCTCGCTGCGAGCGGCCCAAGCCAATGAACTCAAGGCGAAACAGGACAATCAGCGTCTTGAAGGCTTGTACCGCGAGGACCCTGGAACCATTTCCGTGCGGCTGCTTGAGGTGTCTCGCGCCAACCGCGAACAGGCCACCAGTCAGGTGGCCGCCGCCCGTGCCGAGGTGCAGCGGGCGCGCGAACAAGAAGGCGGCAGTGACGAAGACAACGCCAAGCTGCGCAGCGCGGCCACGGCGTTATCCAAAGCCGAACTGGACTTGTCCAACACGCAGATACGCGCACGTTCAGCAGGGCTGATTACCGATCTTCGCACCGACGCCGGACAATTCGCTGCAGCGGGCAGCCCGGTGATGACCCTGATCGCGATCCACGATGTGTGGATCAGTGCGGACATGACCGAGAACAACCTGGGGCTGGTCGCCGTCGGCACACCGGTGCGGATTGTGCTCGACGCGTTGCCGGGCGACACGTTCGAGGGCCGCGTGCGCAGTGTCGGCTTTGGTGTCAGTGTCGGTCAGCCAACCCCGCCCGGCAGCCTGCCGAGCGTACAGAACAGCCGTGACTGGCTGCGTCCGGCACAGCGCTTTCCGGTGATTATCGAATTTTCCGAAGACTCGATGAACACGCTGCGCGACAGTCGCGCCATCCGGGCTGGCGGGCAGGCCGAAGTCATGGCCTTCCCGACTCAGGGCAACCCGTTGAATGTGCTAGGCCGCGTGTTTTTCGGGTTCATGAGCTGGCTGAGCTATGCCTATTAATCGCCGGCCTGATGAGCACAATCCCCGGGCTCAGCGCGCGCTGCGTCTGGCCGCAGGCACGGCACTGTGCCTCGCTGTCAGTTACGGCCTGGGGTTGCCGATCCCGTTTCTTGCACCGGTACTGTGTGTGTTGTTGCTGGGCACGCTCAATCGGCCGCTGCCGTTCAAGGTTGGACTGGTGCTCGCACTGGCCGCGATGTTGATCACGGGCGTCGGCTTGATGTTGATTCCAGTCCTGCGCTACTACCCCTTCACGGGTGTGCTGCTGATCGGCGTCAGCTTATTCCTGGCCTTTGGTTTTGGGCTGCGCGGCGGTAACAACTTGCTCGTGACCTTTCTGGTGATTGGTTTGACCATGATTTCTTCGGCAGGCGTGGCCGATTTTGACCTGGCGATGATGGTGATTGGTGCACTGGTCAAGGGGCTGCTCCTTGCCGTCATGGTGGTGGCTTTAAGTCATCGGCTGTTTCCAGAACCGGCCAATGCCCCGTCGCCACCGCCCGCCCCGGCCCTGTCGCCTGACGAGGTGACCAGGATTGCGCTGCGTGCCACCCTGATTGTGTTGCCAACGTTCCTGCTGGCGTTGATCGACCCCGCCAGCTATCTGCCGATTATCCTGAAGGCCGTCAGCCTGGGTCAGCAAAGCGAAACAACGACTGCCCGCAACGCCGGTCGCGAGCTGATCGGATCGACGTTGCTCGGTGGGCTGTTGGCCATCCTGTTCTGGTGCGCCCTCAGTCTGTTTGTCCATCTGTGGATGTTCTTTCTGTGGATGCTGCTGTTCGGCCTGGTGCTGGCGCGCAAGCTCTATGCCTTGACCCCGACGCGACAAACCCCTGGGTTCTGGCTCAACACCCTGATTACGCTGATTATCCTGCTGGGCCAGTCGGTTCAGGACAGCGCGGCGGGAAAAGACGTGTACACCGCTTTTGCAGTGCGCATGGGGTTGTTCATCTTCGTGACGCTCTACGCCTGCCTGATGGTCCATTTGCTCGATCAGCGTCAGCAAAAAGACGTTCAAGGGTTGACCTGATACCCCTTCCCTTGCAGGCAACTGGAATAGGCTGTCGAGCTGGTCGCGGCACTGGTTTTCTGCTGCGCCCGGCGCTCTTGACGCTGGCGGGCGCCACCGACCACCGCGCCCGCCGCTGCGGTGCCTTTTGCCTGGTTCTGGCGGTAGTCCTGCTTGGTGTCATCATTGGCGCGATCATAAAACTCGTCATGTTGACGTCCGCGCACCTCGGCCCCCGCCGCCCCGGCAGCGGCCCCCACCGCGGCCCCCTTCAGCCTCCCACCGGCAGGAGGCGCCGCCGTCGTCGAGGCACTCTGACTGGCCGCGATGTTGTGGCAATCGGTGATGTCCGCCTGGGTTTGTTGTGAACTCTGCCCTTTCATCGGCACCACCGTTTCGGCCCATCCCTGGACACTGAATACCGACAATGCGACGAACAGACTGATGGGCGATAACCTTTTCATGATGATCTCCGGATGAGCGTGGTTCTCACCCTGAAAGATTGTAGATCACCCTGCCTCCCCCACCCGTTGATGATCGGCGTCGCGCTACACCTCCATCACCAATCGGTCTTCGACCCATCGCACCGACACTGGCTCCAGGTGCGCGCCCTTACAGGGCCCGTCGATGCAGTGGCCGTCTTCGAAACGAAACATCGCGCTGTGATGAGCGCACATCAGGACCGTGCCGCAGGGTTGCTGCACAGACCCATGCACGAATACTCATACCTGCCTTCCTTATTTTTATTAGGCGCCAGACCCTCGAGAGGGCGGAAGTCCGAAAGCAAGGTATGACGTTGAAATGTCTGACTTGATGAGCCCTGGCTTGGGGCTCCACCCGACCGCTGGCGGATCGTAGTGTTCGGCGTAATGGAGGCTACAAGCCCGTCACCACGCCAACAATTCCATTCTCGGCGACTTCAGTGTTTGCGTATTCAGAACAATCACCCCCATTGGGGAACTATTTTTCGCATCGGCACCCGCCATGGCCTAACCTCAATGGCTAAAGTCGCTGGAGCATGCCCATGCGTCCTGCATTGAAATTATTCCTGATTGTCGTCATTGGACTGTGGGGCGCGAGCGTCGGTGAGCTGTCGGCTGCGGACATCGCAGCCACTTCAACCTCCACGCCAGGCACTTCGTCTTTCGCAGTGTCCCAGAGTGATCTGCAAGGACTTCAAACTCGGCTTGACCGGATCAAACAAACGGTTTCGTTGGCGAATAGCCTCCCCCAGATGGTGGGCCTGCAAGATACCGTGCAGTTGTTTATTAGCGATGTGGACAACCTGCAGTCATCGCTGTTGCCCGAACAGAAGCAATTACAAGCTCAACTTGATGTGTTGGGCCCTGTATCCCCTGGTGATCTCTCGCCAGAAAAATCGGATATTGCAACGCAAAGAGCCTTTTTTTCCGAGCAAAAGAGTGCCGTCGATTCCAACTTGAAAACCCTGGCAACGCTTAAACAAAGTGGTGCCGACCTCCTCGCTCAAATTGCTGCGATTCGACGCAGCCTTCTGGAGTCCGAAGTAACGCTTCGCAGCGGCAGCATTCTGGGGCCGGAGTTTTGGGCACCGTTGTTTAACCCGCTATTGGAGGACCGTCAGCGGCTGCACGACTTCATCGAGCAGGCCGGTCATTCAATTGAAATAGCCTGGCAGCCCGGCCAGCGCCTGTTTGCCGTCACACTGATTGTTCTGGCGCTGGTCATTTGGACATGGGGCCGAAGCGTCGCGGAACGTGGGTTGACCTGGGTGTGCATTCATCGAATGCCCGAAGGGCGTTTGCGTCGTAGTACGCTTGCACTGGCGTCAGTGGTGGCGACGGTATTGACCACCGGCTTCGCCATGCACCTGCTGTTTTATGCACTGACTCGACAACTTCCGTTGTCGTCCATGATGCAGAACTTTGCCGATGAATTTGAAAAGCTGATTTATACCTGTGTACTGATTACCGGTTTAAGCCGGGCAATGCTCTCGACCCAACATCCCTCCTGGCGGCTACCGGCTATCTCCGATTCCGTCGCCCTGGCGATGAAACCCTTTCCCAGGCTACTGGCCGGCACACTTCTGGTGCTGGTGGGGCTGGCGCAAATTGCCAATGTCTCCGGCATGAGCACCCCAGCCGTGCTTTTTGGTCGAGGCTTGATTGCGTTCGTTGTCACGCTGATTTTCGGTACGTTATTCCGGCGTGTCAGCAACGCCCGGAGGGCCGTGGCAGCCAGCGGTGAAGCCCCCGAATCGAGTACCACCCTGGCCGGCCTGGTTTATTCCTTCGCCGGCATTGCGATTTTTGTTGCGCTACTTGCCCTGCTGATCGGCTACGTCTCCCTGGCCCGATTCATCACCTACGAACTGGTATGGGGATTCATCATCCTGTCCGGTTTTTACTTGCTCACGCAGTTGTTCAAAGACAGCTGTGAATACCTGTTCTCACCCAAGAGTCCCAGCGGAAAATCGTTCAAACAATTGCTCGGGATAGGCGATGTGCGTCTTGAACAAGTCTCGATCATTTTGTCCGGAGCGGGTCGCGCCACTTTATTGCTGCTCGCCTTCATTTCATTGTTAGTGGGTGGCGTAGGAACGACACTCGGGCAACTGGTCTCCCAGGTTCTCGCCATCCTCGGCGGCGAAGGCTTGCGCAAACTCAATATCATCCCCGGCCACTTATTGAGTGCAATGCTGGCCCTGTTAATTGGTATCTACCTGATTCGCTCATTACGCCGGTGGCTGGATAACGAATTACTGCCCAAGACCGATATGGACCCCGGCATGTGCGCCTCCCTCAGCACACTGTTCTCCAATATTGGCTATGTCCTGGTTGTTCTGCTGGCGCTGTCATCACTGGGCGTGAGGTGGACTAACCTGGCCTGGATCGTCAGCGCCCTGTCCGTGGGTATTGGTTTCGGTTTGCAGGAAATCGTCAAAAATTTCGTTTCCGGCCTGATTCTCCTGACTGAACGCCCGGTCAAAGTCGGCGACTTGATCAGTATCAGCGGGGTCGAAGGTGACATCCGGCGAATCAATGTCAGGGCCACCGAGATTCAACTCAGCGACCGTTCGATTGTTATCGTTCCGAACTCACAATTGATCTCGCAAAACTTGCGCAACGTGACGCTGGGCGGCAGTGCGCAAGGTGTCGCGACGCTCGAACTGGTGTTCCCGTTGGACATTGACCCCGAACAAGTACAAAACCTGCTGTACGACACGTATCGCGAGAACGAAACCATCCTCGATAGACCGGCTACTTTTGTTCGGTTCAGCAAACTCACGCCCGAAGGCATCACGTTGACGGTTACCGGATACGTCAGCAGCCCGAGAATTGTGGGCACTACGAAAAGTGATTTGTTGTTTGAGATTCTTAAGCGGTTGGGGGCGGCGGGTATTGAGTTGGCTAAGCCGGTTACGCCTGCGTAATGCCTTGTGGCGAGGGTTTCAGTGTGCTTGGGGGCTTGGTACATATCCGTTTTTTGGTAGCGGCGGCTGGCGGTTTCGCTTTTACAGCGACTCCCTTTTCCAAACGCCGAAAAGGAAGCAAAAGGCTTTGCCCCTCCATTCGGTGCCTCGCTAAGGCTCGGCATGCCCTCACTCCGGCATTGCTCCAGGGGCCCGCCGCCATCGGCCATCCATGGCCGGGGGCGGCTACCGCGGCATCCTTGCCGCGGTGCCCCCTGCGCAACGCCTGCGTTCGGCCTCTGGGAAAGGGGCGGCAGATCTGAAGCCGAAGCAACGGCAAGATCAAAAGATCGCAGCCTTCGGCAGCTCCTACAGAGCGTACGCACTCCCCCTGTAGGAGCGAGCTTGCTCGCGATGAATTCGAAGGCAACGCATTTTTCCAGACAGTACGCATTATCGTTCACATCCATCGCGAGCAAGCTCGCTCCCACACACAGCAGATCGGCGTGGAGCTTTTGATTTTCACCACTCAACAGGCCGAGCGTTAGCTCGCCTGCAGCTTTTGATCTTGAGGCACCGCCCCCTCGAGAGGCCGAGAGGAGGTTCTGCGCAGTGGGCAACCCGGCATGGATGCCGGGTTAGCCGCCCCCGGCCATGGATGGCCGATGGCGGCGGGCCCACGGAGCAGGACCGGAGCGAGGGCATGCCGAGCCTAGGCGAGGCACCGAACGAAAGGGGCAGAAGCGTTTGGTTACTTTGCGCTTTTCAAAGTGACCCGCCGTAAGGGCGGAACCAATAGCCGCCGCTACCAAAAAAACGGATATACCCCCCATCAAAAAGCCCACCCAACCACCTGCTACCGCTTCAGCGTTTCACTGGGAAGTTCATTAAACAACGCCCGATAACTGCTGGAAAACCGCCCCAAATGCCAAAACGACCAGCGCATCGCGACCTCGGCCACCGTCGTATCCATCGGCGTACGGCTAAGCAACTCGCGACGCGCACTGTTGAGGCGGCGCAAACGCAGCCAATGCGTCGGAGTCATCCCGGTGTAGGCCTTGAACGCGTGCTGCAACTGACGCAGCGACACCCCGGCGATCTGGGAAAGCTCCAGCAGATTCAAGGTGTCTTCCGGAGCATCGGCCGCCCACTCACCGATGCGCTTCATCACCGCGCGTTCTTCGGTCCGGCGCTGTAAACCGCCGCTATCAAGACAGACGCAAGCGTTGTCGAGGATGTACAGGCAGTCCTCCAGCAACTGCTGAGTCAGCGCCTCCTTGCTCGGCGGGTCCAGCGTTTGCGCCAGTCGGGTCAAGGTCCCGCTCAGCCAGCGGCTGAACAGTGCGTTTTGCCCCGAATTCAGCGGTGCCATGAACAACCCTTCGAGCCTGGCGACATTCAATCCGTGACGCTGAACGAACTCCGGACCGAACACCACGGCGATTTCCTGGTAGTTCTCCGGGGTGATCCAGATGTTGCGGCTTTCGCCATTCAGCAAGTACAGCGCGTTGTCACTGCGATCGAAACAGAACGACAGCGAGCCCTCGGGCGCGCTGAAATTTTGCTCGACCCGGGTGTTCATGTGCTCCTCGTAGACTTCCACGCCTTGCAGGTCCAGATAGCGCACCGTCCCGGCGAAATGCCCCGGTGACATCTGCTGGTAATGCTGCACCCAGCCCGGTGTGGCGCGGATTTGCTCGGCGACATCGGCGGTGTTGAAGGCTTGGACGTGTAAGGCGTTGCACGTTGTCATTGGGAGACCTTACGCACTCGTTTGGTGCGTTTTGGTGCTGCTGAAAGTGGATAGATGGATCTGCAAGGCTCGCCCAAGATAGTCGTCAACGCGCCACAGGGGAAGTGTCCGGCGGATGAAACCGTCTTCCCTGGCGTTAAATAAAACCAATAACGAGGTCTTTATGAATGTCCCTTTCGATCAGCTGCTCACGTGGCTGAAAGATCACAAGATTACCGAAGTCGAGTGCGTCGTCAGCGACCTGACCGGCATTGCACGCGGCAAAATCGCACCCACCAACAAATTCCTGCATGAGCGAGGCATGCGCCTGCCGGAAAGTGTGCTGTTGCAAACGGTAACCGGGGACTTTGTCGACGACGACATCTACTACGACCTGCTCGACCCGGCTGACATCGACATGGTCTGCAAGCCCGTCTCTGATGCGGTTTACGTGATTCCATGGGCCATCGAGCCGACAGCGATTGTGATCCACGACACGTTCGACAAGTTCGGCAATCCCATCGAGCTGTCGCCACGCAACGTGCTCAAGAAAGTCTTGCAGCTGTACACCGACAAAGGCTGGCGGCCGATTGTCGCGCCAGAAATGGAGTTTTACCTGACCCAGCGCTGTGAAGACCCGGACTTGCCGCTCAAGGCACCGCTGGGACGTTCGGGCCGCGCGGAAAGTGGTCGTCAGTCGTTTTCCATCGATGCGGCCAACGAATTCGACCCGCTGTTCGAAGACGTCTACGACTGGTGTGAACTCCAGGGCCTGGACCTCGACACGCTGATCCACGAAGACGGACCGGCGCAGATGGAAATCAACTTCCGTCACGGCGACGCGCTGGACCTGGCGGACCAGATCACCGTGTTCAAGCGCACCCTGCGTGAAGCCGCGCTCAAACATAACGTGACCGCCACCTTCATGGCCAAGCCGATTGGTGATGAGCCTGGCAGCGCGATGCATATCCACCAGAGCGTGGTCGACATCGCTACCGGTCAGCCGATCTTCGCCGATGCCGACGGGCGCATGAGCGAGTTGTTCCTGCATCACATTGGCGGCCTGCAAAAATACATCCCCAAAGTGCTGCCGATGTTTGCGCCCAACGTCAACTCGTTCCGCCGTTTCTTGCCGGACACCTCGGCTCCGGTGAACGTCGAATGGGGCGAAGAAAACCGCACCGTCGGCCTGCGCGTACCGACCTCCAGTCCGGACGCGATGCGCGTCGAAAACCGCTTGCCGGGTGCCGATGCCAATCCGTACCTGGCCATCGCCGCGAGCCTGTTGTGCGGCTACCTCGGCATGGTCGAGCGCATCGAGCCGAGCGCTGCGGTGCAGGGCCGGGCTTATGAACGGCGCAACCTGCGATTGCCAATCACCATCGAGGACGCGCTGACGCAGATGGAAGAATGCGAAACCATCGGGCGTTATCTGGGCAGCAAATTCGTCCGCGGTTACGTCGCGGTCAAACGTGCCGAACACGAGAATTTCAAGCGCGTCATCAGTTCCTGGGAGCGTGAGTTCCTGCTGCTAAGCGTCTAGTAACCATGCACCCATACCCTTGTGGGAGCGGGCTTGCCCGCGAAGAGGCCAGTACATTCAACATCACCGTTGACTGACAAACCGCTTTCGCGGGCAAGCCCGCTCCCACAGGGATAGAGAACACCAAAGAAACTCTGGAAGAATCCAATAACTACAAGAGGTGTCGAAATGCGTCTATTGAAATCCATGGTTCCGGTCGCGCTGGCCGTGCTGTTCAGCGCCGTTGCGCAGGCTCAGCCCACGGTCAGTGTCTACAACTGGACCGATTACATCGGCGAGACCACTCTCGTCGATTTCCAGGCAAAAACCGGGATCAAGGTGATCTACGACGTCTTCGACTCCAACGAAACCCTGGAAGGCAAACTGCTCGCTGGCCGCACGGGGTATGACGTGGTGGTGCCGTCCAATCACTTCCTCGCTCGCCAGGTGAAGGCCGGCGCGTTTCTCAAACTGGATCGTTCGCAGCTGCCCAACTTCAAAAACCTCGACCCCAAGCTGCTGGCGTTGTTGGAAAAAAACGACACGGGTAACGAACATTCCGTTCCGTACCTGTGGGGCACCAACGGCATCGGCTACAACGTCGACAAGGTCAAGCAAGTGTTGGGCATCGACCACATCGATTCCTGGGCCGTGCTGTTCGAACCGGAAAACATCAAGAAGCTCAGCCAGTGCGGCGTATCGATGATGGATTCGGCCGATGAAGTGTACCCGGCGATTCTCAATTACATGGGCATGGACCCGCGCAGCGAAAACCCCGAGGACTACAAAAAAGCCGAGACCAAGCTGCTGAGCATCCGGCCTTACATCACCTACTTCCACTCCTCGAAGTACGTGTCCGACCTGGCGAACGGCGACATCTGCGTGGCCTTCGGTTACTCCGGTGACGTGTTCCAGGCCGCCAACCGGGCCAAGGAAGCGAAGAACGGCGTGAACATTGCCTACGCGATTCCCAAGGAAGGCAGTAACTTGTGGTTTGACCTGCTGGCCATTCCCGCTGACGCCGCCAACCCGAAAGAAGCCCACGCCTTCGTCAACTACCTGCTGGACCCGCAGGTGATTGCCAAGGTCAGCGCCTCGGTCGGTTACGCCAACCCGAACCCGGCGGCCAAGCAATACATGGACCCTGAGTTGGTGAGCAATCCCGAGGTTTATCCGTCGCAGGCAGTCCTCGACAAGCTCTACATTTCGACCACCCCGCCCCAGGCGATCATGCGTTTGATGACCCGTTCCTGGAGCAAAGTGAAGTCCAACAAATGAATAACGAACATGCACATTCCTATTACGCGGCAACGGCCAAAAGCCTGGCGCCTTACCCCACGCTGGCCGAGGATCTGTTCGCTGACGTCTGCGTGATCGGCGCAGGGTTTACCGGCGTCAACACGGCGATCGAACTGGCGCAACGCGGGCTTTCGGTGATTCTGCTGGAAGCGCGGCGGATTGGCTGGGGCGCCAGCGGGCGCAACGGCGGGCAGTTGATCCGTGGCATTGGCCATGACGTCTCCGGTTTCGCCCGCCATGTGGGTCAGGACGGCGTGCGATATCTGGAGCGCGCCGGCATCGAATCGGTGCAAGTGGTGGCCAATCGCGTCCGCGAACACGCGATCGATTGCGACCTGCGATGGGGCTTCTGTGAACTGGCCAATACGGCTGCGCAGTTCACGGCGCTCAAGGCTGAGCACGAAAACCTCGGTGAGTCGGGTTATGCCCATGAAACCCGACTCGTCGGGCCCGAGCAAATCCGTCAGCAGGTGGTGGATTCCGGCGTCTATGCCGGCGGCCTGATCGACATGGGCTCCGGTCATTTGCACCCGCTCAACCTGGTCCTTGCTGAAGCGCGGTTGGCGCAATCCCTCGGCGTGCAGATCTTCGAGCAGAGCCCGGTACTGGAACTGCTGCATGGCAGTACCGTGCAGATTCGCTGTGCCGGCGGCACGGTGCGCGCCGGCAGTCTGGTGCTGGCCTGCAACGCGCACCTGGACAAGCTCGAACCAAAATTGAGCGGCAAAGTGCTCCCGGCGGGCAGCTACATCATTGCCACCGAGCCTTTGACGGCGGACGTGGCCAGCCAACTGATCCCGCAAAACCTGGCACTCTGCGACCAGAAAGTCGGCCTGGATTACTACCGTCTCTCGGCAGACCGGCGCTTGCTGTTCGGCGGCGCCTGCCACTATTCAGGGCGCGATCCGGCAGACATCACAGCCTACATGCGCCCGCACATGCTCAAAGTCTTTCCACAATTGGCGGACGTGCGCATCGACTATCAATGGGGCGGCAAGATTGGCATCTCCGCCAATCGTTTCCCACAGGTTGGGCGCTTGAGCCAACATCCTAATGTCTTCTACGCCCAGGGCTACTCCGGGCATGGGCTGAACGTGACCCATTGGTGCGCAAAACTGTTGGGCGAGGCGATTCATACCGGGCACAGCCAAGGTTTCGATGTCTTCAGCGCGGTACCGCACATGACCTTTCCCGGTGGACCGATGTTGCGTTCTCCCCTGCTGGCCCTCGGCATGTTCTGGTATCGCCTGCGCGAACTGCTCGGCTGACGGCCAAACGCCATTCCCCTGCGGCAACTCCTTCTATGTTGCCCCGCAGAATGTAGGAGCGAGCTTGCTCGCGAAGGACTTGAGAGCAACGCGGTTATCCAGGAAGAACGCGTTATCGTTAACGTCCTTCGCGAGCAAGCTCGCTCCTACAAGGGAGATCATTCGCCCTTCCAGTCCTGTTGATCAGCTTTTTAATTTGCTCAATTGCGAGTCACTTCTATATTGAGGGGGTGCTCTGACTTTTATGCCTCTTATTGAGCGCGGCCAATGGCGAAGACTGAACCACTGATCATCTGCGAGCACTGTGACTGTGTATACGAAAAAGTCACGCTCGCCAAACATCAGAAAACCCTGTGTACGCGCTGCGGCGGCGTGCTTCAACGCTATAACGGCCTGACCGTGGAGCAGCGACTGGCGTTGACCTTTACTGCGTTAGTGGTGTGGATTTTCGCCAATTTCTATCCAGTCATGAGCATCAGCCTCAAAGGCCTGAAGAACAGCGCGACCCTTTGGGATTCGGTGCTGGCCCTGAGTCTGGGGCCGATCACTTTTATCGCGATGGTGGCGGCGATCGCGATGATCATCGCGCCGATTTTCCAGCTGTTGCTGCTGATCTGGGTCCTGAGTTTCGCCCTAGTCTCCCGGCGCTCGCCCGGTTTCAAATTCTGCATGCGCTGGCTGGAAACCCTCAGGCCCTGGAGCATGCTGGAAGTCTGTTTGCTGGGGGCGATGGTCGCGGTGATCAAACTCGCGGGGTTGCTGGATGTGCTGCCCGGCATCGGCCTGTTTGCCCTGGCCGTTCTCAGCCTGATGATGATCCGTATCGCCGGGCGCGATATTCGTGAACTGTGGGACATTTTATGACAACGCCTCCGGTCGCCAACGAACTCAACCTGTGCTTGTGCCACAGCTGCGGCCTGGCCTGTGACATGACCTTGGATCCCCACGAATGCGAGCGCTGCGGCGCGCCGCTGCATCGGCGCAAAACCAATTCGTTGACCCGGACCTGGGCCTACCTGTTCACTTCCCTGGTGTTTTACATTCCGGCCAATCTGTTGCCGGTGATGAACACCAAGATGGCCGGCAACGGCGCCGACAGCACGATCATGAGCGGCGTACTGGATTTCTGGAAGCACGGTGCCTGGGACATTGCCCTGATCATCTTCATCGCCAGCATCGCGGTGCCAGGCATCAAGTTCGTCGCCCTGACGCTGCTGCTGGTCACCGTGCACCGCGACAGCCTGTGGGCACGCAAGGAACGGTCGAAGTTGTACCGTTTCGTCGAGGTCATCGGCTATTGGTCAATGCTCGACGTGATTGTGGTGGCCCTGGTGGCCTCACTGGTGAAGTTTCAGGCCCTGGCGGACATCGAGCCACGCCCGGGCATTCTGTTTTTTGGCCTGGTGGTCGTGTTCACCATGCTGTCGGCGATGAGTTTCGATCCCCGCCTGATCTGGGATAAAGGGCGGGATAAAAGGCGGGATGACGGGCCGGATAAAGTGCCGCAAAGACCACTAAACGAGGAGTCCATGGATGAAGTCACAAGCCACTGACGGGGCACAGCCCCCGGGTCAGGCCCCAATCAAGACCCGTCGTTTCAGCATTTCGCTGGTATGGATCGTGCCCATCGTTGCCGTTTTGGTGGGCGTTTCCCTGGTGGTTCACAGCATCCTGCAGGAAGGGCCGACGATCACTATCAATTTCAAAACCGGTGACGGCCTGATCGCCAATAAAACCGAAGTGAAGTATCGCAACGTGGTGATCGGTCATGTCTCGGACGTGGCGTTGAGCGCTGACCAGAAGAGCGTCAATGCCACGATCGAATTGGCCAAGCAGGCGGAAAGTTTTACCCGGGAAGACTCACAGTTCTGGGTCGTGCGTCCACGCATCGGTGCTGGCGGCGTATCGGGCATCGATACCCTGCTCTCCGGTGACTACATTGGCGCCGATATCGGCCAGGCCAACGCCCGTGCGAAAAACTTCAAAGGCTTGGAAAACCCGCCCCCGATCACCTACGGTGAGCCGGGCAAGCGCTTCACCCTGTTCACCCAGGACCTTGGTTCGCTGGACATCGGTTCCCCGGTTTACTACCGCAAGATTCCGGTCGGTCAAGTGGTCGCCTATGCCCTGGACCCGGATGGCAAAGGGGTGAACATCGAAGTGTTTGTCCACGCCCCCAATGACGCCTACGTCACCGAGAACACCCGCTTCTGGAATGCCAGTGGCATCGATGTGAGCGTCGGTGCCAATGGCTTTGCGCTGAAGACTGAATCGTTGTCCTCGATGCTGGTCGGCGGCGTCGCGTTTCGCGCACCGGAATACAGCCCCGACGATAAGCCGGCCGCGGCGGAATATGCCTATGAACTGTTCGACGATCAGCAAAGCGCCCTCGCCCCGCCCAATGGCAAGGGGCAATACATGTCACTGCGTTTCGACCAGGCTCTGCGCGGGCTCAAGGTCGGTGCTCCGGTGGAATTCCTCGGCGTGGAGTTTGGCAAAGTCGTATCGGTCAATCTGGATTTCGACGCGAAAAAACACATTTTTCCGGTCAATGTCGGCATTGTCATTTACCCGCAACGACTCGGCCAAGCCCACACCGAAATGATCAAGGCATTGGGTCATAATCCCGATGACGAAGCCGCCGGCGTGCGGTTGATAGGCGCTTTCGTTGAAAACGGTCTGCGGGCCCAGGCTCGTAGCGGCAATCTGTTGACCGGCCAACTCTATATTGCCCTCGATTTTTTCCCTAAAGCTGAAAAAGTCGTGTTCGATACGAGCGCACGCCCGATCCGTATTCCGACCGTACCTGGCAGCCTGGAACAATTGCAGGAAAAACTCGAAGCGATGGTCAACAAGATCAACCAACTGCCCATCGAGCGGATTGCCGGCAATCTTGATAGCAACCTCGTTGAACTGCGCAAAGGCTTGGCGCAATTCAACGCCAAGACCCTGCCAGGCGTGCAAACCACCCTGGCGGAGGTCAGCAAGACCCTGCAATCGGCTAACTCGACGCTGGCCGAAGACTCGCCGCAACGCGAGCAGTTGTCTCAGACCCTGGACGAGCTCGGACGCACGTCGCGCTCCTTGCGTGACCTCTCGGATTACCTGGGACGGCATCCGGAATCGCTGATTCGCGGCCGTCCGGAAAATGCAGCGCCAATGGATATGAAAGGACCACCGAGCAAATGACCACAGGAGCATCACCCATGGCTTTTCCGCTGAAGATTATGTTGGTCGCTGCGCTGTCGTTGCTCGCCGCTTGCCGTAGCGATCCGATTCAGTTCCATACGTTGACCCCGGCTCTAACGAGCGGCAGCTCAAGGGCCGCGGCGGATATCCAGATTGAAAGCCTCACGGTTCCGCCTCAGGTCGATCGTACGCAGATTGTGGTTCGCCACGGCAATACGGGCATCGCAATCCTTGAAACCCAGTGGTGGAGCGCCAGTCTGGTGGATGAATTGCGCAGCGCACTGTCCGACCAGATGGTCAACAGCCATCCGCAACGCAAAGTGTCGGTGCGGCTGGAGGTGCAGCGCTTTGATTCGATTCCCGGTCAATACGGGTTGATCGACGTCAAATGGCGTCTGCGCAACGCCGGTGAAGGCGACAGTGCGCTGGTGACGTGCCGCAGCACGTTGCAGACACCTTCAGGCCCCTCCATCGATGAGTTGGTGGCGGCTCAACAGAACAATGTCAAACGTCTGGCCGCGTTGATCAGCCAGGCAACGCGCGGAACACAAAGCGGTTGTCCGTCGTCCTGATCAATCCATCCTCTGTTCAACGGTGGATCGCGTCACCGTTGAACTCACCCTTGCCGGTTGTATTGATCTGTTAAAGCCCAGTATAAGAACAGCGTAAAAGATAAAAGTTATCAAAAACCAACTAAATACTCGTCCTGTACTTGCCCAGCAAATTTTTCACATTCGTTTCACCCCTCCGCTACCCCTCGGAACTTAGTTTGCCTGCACGTTCACTATTTCAGATCACATCATGAACTTTCGATTAAAAAAAACGGCGTTTGTCATCGCCTCTCTGGTGATCGTTATTTTGGTGTCAGGTTTTGTCTGGTGGCAAAGATCGCCAGCCAACCTGGGACATTCATCCCCCAGGGATACCGCACAATTGATGCAGCGCTGGCAGGCCGGCGAAATCGTAGTGCTTGTTCGGCATGCCGAGCGCTGCGACCGTTCCAGCAACCCATGCCTGGGGCCCGCTGATGGCATTACCCGCGCCGGAAGCGATGCGGCGGCAGCCTTGGGTCGCAGCTTTGAGCAACTGGGCATGGAACAGACTGACGTTTTGAGCAGCCCGATCACACGCACGGCACAAACCTCTCGCTACATGTTCGGCCACGACGCGATCGCCCAAGAGTGGCTCGCCACGTGTGGCGACAGTCTGCGCAACGAGGTAGTGGCGCACAAACGAGCCCATCACAATTTGCTGCTCGTCACCCACAGTGGCTGCATCAGTGACTTCGAAGCCCAGACCGGCTTTCAACACGTGGCGAAGAGTCAATATGTAAGTTCGTTATTCATCAGTATTGATGCCACTGGAGAACTTCAAGTATTGGGCATTGTTAATGCCGACGCTTGGCCTTCCCTGCTGAACTTTAAATAATCAAGAATAATTTCTCCTGTGCCAAGGCCCAACCATGACGTCACATAAACCCTTGCGATACCCCGCTGCTGATCTATCCCCCCCTGCTGTTCAAACACCGTCACTCATCGACCGCTGGCTCGTGCCGAGTCTGCTGTTGGCCTTTGTCGCTTTCTATCTGCTGCCGCTCATGTTCCATGGCCTGTGGATTCCTGACGAAACCCGCTATGGCCAGATCAGCCAGGAAATGCGCCTGAGCGGCGACTGGATCGCACCGCATTTCATGGGTATTCGCTACTTCGAGAAGCCTATCGCCGGGTATTGGATGATTGCTATCGGTCAGGCCGTGTTTGGCGACAATCTGTTCGGTGTGCGGATTGCATCGGCGGTGAGCACCGGGCTGAGTGTCTGGCTGGCGTACCTGTTGGCCGGTCGTCTCTGGAACGATCCGCGCAAAAGTGCGGCCAGTGCTTTGTTCTACATGAGTTTCGGGTTGATTGCGGGTCAGGCGGGCTATGCCAACCTGGATCCGCAATTCACGCTTTGGGCCAACCTGAGCCTGGTCGCGTTGTGGTTTGCCATTGAGGGTCATTCATCTCGCAGCAAAACAGCCGCATGGGTGCTGTTGGGCTTTTCCTGTGGCATGGGGTTCATGACCAAAGGCTTTCTCGCCGGGTTATTGCCGGTATTGGTTGCCCTGCCCTACATGCTCTGGCAACGCCGCTTTCTCGAGTTGTTGCGTTACGGGATGTTGACGGTGCTGGTTGCGACGCTCGTCTGCTTGCCGTGGGCACTTGCCATTCACCATCAAGAACCGGACTTCTGGAACTTTTTTTTCTGGAACGAACACATTCGCCGTTTCGCCGCCGAAAATGCGCAACATGCGCGGCCGTGGTGGTTTTACCTGCCGCTGCTGGTCGCGTCGAGCTTGCCGTGGGCGGCGTTGTTGCCGGTAACCTTCATCAAGGCCTGGAAGCAAAAACGCCAGCCCGAGATTGCATTTCTGCTGATGGGGGTGCTGCTGCCGTTGGCGTTCTTCAGCATGAGTAGCGGCAAACTGCCGACGTACATCATGCCGTGCCTGTTACCGCTGGCCTTGCTGATGGGGCACGCCGTAATGAATCTGCTGAATCAGCAGCGAGGGCGAGCGATTCGCATCAATGGTGTGGTCAACGCGACCCTGGCCACCACTGCCCTGATCGCCCTGATCTTTTTACAAACCACCAAAGAGATCTACGAGAACACCGACACGTTCGCCTTGTCGCTGGTGTATATCGTTTTAGTCAGCTGGATTATCACCAACGCCCTGCAAGTCTTGCGTCCACTACGGTTCTGGGCCGCGCCGGCTATCGGCATCGGGATGCTGGTAGCGTTGTTGCCGGCAGCCATGCCTGCACAGATCGTCGAGAGCAAGATGCCGGATCAGTTTATTGCCGAGCATTTGGAGGCGTTAAGCAAGACCACCACATTGCTCAGCAACGATCTCGGTGCGGCGTCTGCGCTGTCCTGGCGGCTGAAACGGCCGGAGATTTTCCTTTTCAATACTGTCGGGGAGCTGAAATATGGCCTGGAAGATCCGGCCATGGCTTCGCGGATCGTCACCAAGGAAAACGTCGAGCAATGGATGACCGAGGCCCGTAAAAAAGGCGCGGTGGGTGTGGTCATGCGGGTCAACAGTGTCCAGGAAGTTCAGGAGGTCGAAATGTTGCCGGTGGATGGTGAGCGCTTCGAACGCGGGAAGTTGGAGATTTTGATTTTCCCCCAAAGCCAGCCCTGATCCCTGATAGTGATGTTTTTTTGGATGGGATGGGGGGCATATCCGGTTTTTTGGTAGCGGCTGCTGGCGGTTTCGCTTTTACAGCGAGTCACTTTTGACAAACGCCCGGAATGCCGGCCCAGTCAAAAGTAACCAAAAAGTCTTGCCCCTCCATTCGGTGCCTCGCCTAGGCTCGGCATGCCCTCACTCCGGCATTGCTCCGGGGGCCCGCCGCCATCGGCCATCCATGGCCGGGGGCGGCTACCGCGGCATCCTTGCCGCGGTGCCCCCTGCGCAACGCCTGCGTTCGGCCTCTGGGAAAGGGGCAGGCAGATCAAAATCTAAAGCGACATCAAGATCAAAAGATCGCAGCCTTCGGCAGCTCCTACAGAACGTGCGCATTCCCCCTGTAGGAGCGAGCTTGCTCCGGGCGGCGTTCCGACGATGAATTCGAAGGCAATGCATTTTCCAGACAGTACGCATTATCGTTCACGTCCATCGCGAGCAGGCTCGCTCCTACAGAAAGCAGATCGGTGTATAGCTTTGGCCTTTCACCACTCAACAGGCCGAGCGTTAGCTCGCCTGCAGCTTTTGATCTTGAGGCACCGCCCCCTCGAGAGGCCGAGTGGAGGTTCTGCGCAGTGGGCAACCCGGCATGGATGCCGGGTTAGCCGCCCCCGGCCATGGATGGCCGATGGCGGCGGGCCCACGGAGCAGGACCGGAGCGAGGGCATGCCGAGCCACAGCGAGGCACCGAACGAAAGGGGCAAAAGCGTTGGGTTACTTTGCGCTTTTCAAAGTGACTCGCTGTAAAAGCGAAACCAATAGCGGCCGCTACCAAAAAAACCGGATATACACCCAAAACAAAAGCGCAAAACCGAAAGCGGCGGAAGGCAGCCGGAGTCGAACCTGCCCGGGAACGGATGCCGTCCCCAACCGGGTTTGAAGCCCGGCCGCGCCACCGGGCGCGATTGCCTTCCTTGAAATCAGTGCCCGTTTGCCTGGGCCAAGGCATTGTCGAAACGGATATGACGCTGATCGCCAAAGCGTCGAGTCAGACCGATCCGGTCGAAGTACTCGAGAATCTGAATACTACGCTTGCGCCCCAACCCCACCGCATCACGAAACGCCGACACCTGAATCACCGGGTTTTCGGCAGCCAGTTGCAACAGCATAGCCGCCAATCGCCGAATCACCGTTTCGGTATAGAACAGGTCCCGCACGACTTGATGCACCTGCCCTAACCTCGCCATTTTGCGCAGCAACAAGCGCACCGTCGCCTCATCATGACCCAGGTCGCGCACCCACGGCGGGTCGAAACCGGCCGTTTCGAACAGCGGCTGCAATTGTTGCCACAGCGCTTCGTCCTCAGCACTCAAGCGCACCTGATGACCGGGCAAATGCAGCCAGGGTCCGCTGGCCGCGATGTCGCCACCGGCCAACAATTCGTCGAGCAAGGTGATGAAGGTCGGGCGGGCCAGTGCGGTGCCGGTGAATCGACGCAGGCGATCCCGGTCCGGGCCCATTTGATCCGGTTCGAGCTGATGAAAGCGTGCGAGATGTTCCAGCAACGGTGCCTTCAGGGCTTCCCAACGGGATGCGCTGAACAGTCGCGGACCTTGGCGGGTGTCGATCAGGCGCACGTCAGGCGGTAGCACCCACGTCGTGCGCGGACGGTTGAAGTGGCGCTCCAGCTGTTGCGGATCGAGCCCCGTGTCGCTGCTGGCCAACAGCGCGGGCAATGCGGCTTCCAGCGTATCCGTTGATATCAAAGCCTGGAGCTGAGCCAAACGCTCGAGACTTCGGCGTTGTCGGGTCGGGGCGAACGGGTCAAGCACCCGTCCACCGCCAAGGGTGCGTTGGGCGCTCTGATCGCGCAGGATCAATCGATCGCCCTTCACAGCCTGCACCGGCGCATTGAGCAGCAGTTGCGCGAACATCCGCTCGCCCGGCGCGAGACGGGTACCCTCCAGCAGCGCCACCCGCCCCGTGACATCCTGAGTCCCCAGGTGAACATGCACGGGTTGAAAGTGCTCGAAAGCGCGGGGTTCACTGGCCAGCAATTGCATCTCGATATCCAGACGCTGGGTAGGTGCGAACAGCCAGTCGGCCAGCAACCAGTGCCCCCGGTGAATCTGTTCAAGCGCCAGGCGCTCGGCACTCAGGTTCAACGCAACGCGCTGGCCGGCTACCGCACCTTCTGCGGGTTGGTTTTGCGCATGCAGACCGCGCACGCGCACGGGTTTGCCTTGCGGACCGAGCAGCAGCGTATCGCCCACGCCCACTTGTCCTGACAACGCAGTGCCGGTCACCACGACACCAGCGCCAGCTACGCTGAAGGCGCGGTCAATCGCCAGACGAAAGCCTCCACTCGAGCTGCGTTGAAGGACCTCTTTTTGTGCATCCAGCAAAGCCTTCCGCAATATTTCGATACCCTCGCCAGTCACACTCGACAGCGCAATTTGCGGTGCGCCGGCAAACGGTCCCGGCGCCAGCAAGGCCTCTATTTGCTGGCGCACGGCGTGCACTCGGGCGAGATCAACCCGGTCGCATTTGGTGATCGCGACCAGCGCCCCTGGAATGCCCAGCAGTTCGACAATGGCCAGGTGCTCGCGGGTTTGCGGCATGACGCCGTCATCCGCCGCCACCACCAGCAACACAAGATCAATGCCCTGAGCCCCCGCCAGCATGTTGTGGGTGAAACGTTCATGACCGGGCACGTCGATAAAACCGGTCAGGGCCGCACCCGGCTCCAGCGCCGTATAGAGGTAACCAAGGTCGATGGTCATGCCGCGTTCACGCTCTTCCCGGCGCCGATCCCCCGCCTGCCCGGTCAATGCCTGGAGCAACGCGGTTTTGCCGTGGTCGATGTGCCCCGCCGTGCCGACGATCACGCTTCGCGGTCCTGCGTCTGCAATTGATCGAGTTGCGCCAGCCATGTGGCTTCGTCATCCAGTTGCCGAAGGTCCAGCCACAAGGCGTCGTCATCGATGCGCCCGAGCACCGGAATCGGCAAGGCCCGAAATCCTGCTTCCAACCCCTGTAATCGTCGCCCGCGCAGACGTTTGGAGGTGTGCGGTCGTAGGCACAGCGCGGCACTGGGCAAGCGTGCCACCGGTTGGCTGCCGCTGCCGATCATGCCCAGAGCCGGGACGGCGGCGACGTCCCAGCCTTCGCCCAACACCTTCGCCAATGACGGTTGCAGGCGTTTGGCTTGAGCGAGAATGTCGGCTTGCGCGCGCGTGAGCAGTCGCAGGCTCGGCAGCCTTTCGGCCAGTCGATCCGGATTGCGATACAAGCCCAACACCGCTTCAAGCGCGGCCAGGGTCAGCTTGTCGACCCGCAGCGCGCGCTTGAGCGGGTTCTTCTTGATCCGGGCGATCAAGTCCTTGCGGCCTACAATCAACCCGGCCTGCGGACCACCGAGCAACTTGTCGCCGCTGAAGGTGACGATGTCCGCGCCATCGAGCAACGCCTGACGTACCGTCGGCTCGGCAGGCAAGCCCCAGCGCGTGAGGTCCAGCAGGCTGCCGCTGCCGAGGTCTTCGAGCAACGGCAAACCGTGCTGATGCGCCAGCGCTGCCAATTCAGCGGTGGGCACACGGGTGGTGAACCCCTGAATCTCGTAGTTACTCGCGTGTACACGCATGACCAGGCCACTGCGCGGGCCGATGGCCGCTTCGTAGTCCTTGGCGTGTGTGCGGTTAGTGGTGCCGACTTCGTGAAGTTTCACCCCGGCGCGGGCCATGATGTCGGGAATGCGGAAGGCGCCGCCGATCTCGATCAGTTCCCCTCGGGAAATAATGCCTTCCTTGCGCGCGCCCAGGCTGTTGAGCGTCAGCAACACGGCGGCGGCGTTGTTGTTGACCACGGTCACGGCTTCGGCGCCAGTAAGTTCGCGGATCAGGCCTTCGATCAAATCATCACGGTCGCCACGCTTGCCGCTGTGCAGGTCGAATTCCAGATTGAGTGGATAACGGGCCGCCATTTGCACCGCATCGATGGCTTCCTCGGGCAATAACGCGCGCCCCAGATTAGTGTGCAGCACGGTACCGGTCAGGTTGAACACACGGCGCACATGACTGCGATGCTGGACAGCCAGACGCTCGCCCGCCCTGCCGGCCAATACTTGCGGGATGATTTCTACAGCGCTGAGTTGGCCGCTCAGCACCGGCTCGCGCAGGTCGTCGAGCAATTGCCGCAAGCTGGCCAACAGCGCGTCACGCCCATAGCGCTCGGCCAGCGGCTGGCACGCCGGATGACGCAACAAACTGTCGATGGAAGGCAGGCGCAAGGCATGGCTGGCGGGTCTGGAGGACATCAGGGGCTCCCGAAAACGGCTGACCGCCTGAGTGTAGCCGCTGTGCTCAGTCTGCCCCGGGGGCGAACAACAGATTCGGCGCCAATCGCTGGTAGCCTTCCTGCTCAAGGCGCATGTCCAGCATGAGACTGGTCAGGTCCGTCGACAGCGCTTCGGCGTCGGCGTCGTTTTCCAGGTAAAGCAGTTTCAGGTAGCTGTTGCAGCCAGGGCACACCTCAGCCCGCAACGGAGCCTGATTGGCCGCGTGGCGGTCGTCATCGAGGCTGACGTATTCGAGGCCTTTGCTCTGTTCGCAATACACGCACTTGACCCGCACCACATGCCATTCGCAGGCGCACAGCGAACACACCAGATAGCGCAAACCGTTGTATTTGCCACGATGGCGAATCACCCCCGCCATGGCCGGCGAACCGCAGGCCGGGCATTGACTGAGGCTGTCACCGGGTTTCAGCACAAGGTCTGGCGTGCACAACAACCAATGACTCCAGGCGGCCTGCAATGCCGCGCCGAGAAACGGCACCACAGCGGCTGGCAGCAGTGAATATTGACCGCTGAGCAAGGCAATCGCCCAGGCTTTGCGTTGACCGTTATTGGCGTGGCGTAACGTGGCGAGAGCTTTTTCAATCGCTGAATCCGGGCGTGGCAGGAAACGCTGCAACAATCCATTGAGGTACGGCAGCCAATGGTCCTCACGCACCAACGAGTCGGCGGCAAACGGTGGCAAGCCGTGTTGCTGACAAAGGCGCAAACGTTCGGGATCGAGGGGTGCGGCAATCGATGGATCATCCATCAGGCTCTGCTGGACCTGACAGAGTTCCGCCACCAGCCGCAGGTAATCGGCCAATGGATGCCCGTCAGCCAATTTCTCCAGGCGTAACGCACGCAAGGTGAACAGGTTATTGGGCGGCAAGTGCAGAAACGGCGGTGAACTCGCCGCCGCTTCGATCTCTCCAGGCTCAAGAATCGTCGCCAAGTGCTTATCCTTTTTTGCTGATCGGCCGGTCGGGGGTTTCGTCGCGGGTCACTTCGCGGTACCACAGCTCGTGGTGCTTTTTCGCCCAGGCACGGCTGACCCAGCCATGCAACATAGCGTTGACCGACCCCTTGATCCAGATGCCGGCATAGATATGGACGATGATGCTCAGCACCAACACAAAACCCGCCAGCGCATGCAACAACATCGCCCAGCGAATCGTGGTGATGCCGAAGTACAGACTGAAATACGCGCGCCAGATCACCAATCCGCTGAACAGCAGCACCAGCATGCAGGCCAGTAACGTCCAGAACAGCAGCTTCTGCCCAGGGTTGTACTTGCCAACGGGCGGTACGCCCTCCTCTTCATTTTTAATCACCCGCCCTATTCGCCTGAGCCACAGCCCATCGTTGCGGATAAAGAAATTCGCGCGCCAGAAACGGATCACCAGTCCAAGAAACAGCACAAACATCACCACACCCATGAACGGATGCAGGATGCGCGTCCACGGACCGCCACCGAACAGGTTGCTCAGCCAGAACAGTGCTGGATGGAACAACGCCAGCCCGGACAGCGCCGCCATGAAAAACAGGATCGCCACCAGCCAGTGATTGGTGCGCTGGTTTGAGGTGTAACGAAGGATCTGTTTGCGAATCATGGTCTGTCCTCCCCGCGCGGATCATAGGTGTGCACCGACGGATCGACTTCATGCACCGCTGGATCGTTAACCGTTGGATGCTCGTCTTCCTCAACCCGCTGCGGCCCGATTCGCACGTAGTGGAAGAACCCCGCCAGCACCGCCGCGCCCATGGCCAGCAAGGCCAAGGGTTTGCTCACACCTTTCCACAAACCTACCAACGGACTGATCGCCGGATCTTTCGGCAGCCCGGCGTACACCTGTGGTGTGTCGGCATGGTGCAACACGTACATCACATGAGTACCGCCCACCCCGGCCGGGTCGTACAAACCGGCGTTTTCAAAGCCCCGGCTTTTCAGGTCGACGATGCGCTCGGCGGCGTGTTCTTTCATGTCCTCCTTGGTGCCGAACACAATGGCGCCGGTCGGGCAGGTTTTCACGCAAGCCGGCTCCAGCCCCACCGCCACACGGTCCGAACACAATGTGCATTTGTAAGCTTTGTGGTCCTTTTGCGAAATTCGCGGAATGTTGAACGGGCAGCCCGTGATGCAATACCCGCAGCCGATGCAATGGTCCTGATCGAAATCGACGATGCCGTTGGCATGCTTGATGATCGCCCCCGGGCTCGGGCAGGCCGCGAGACAACCCGGTTCGTCGCAATGCATGCAGCCGTCCTTGCGGATCAACCATTCCAGATTCCCGGCGTCGGTTACATGCTCGGTGAAGCGCATCAAGGTCCAGGTTTCTGCGCTCAGGTCCTGTGGATTCTCGTAGGTGCCAAGGTTGTGGCCGACCTCGTCGCGCAACTCGTTCCATTCCGAACAGGCGACCTGGCAGGCCTTGCAGCCGATGCATTTGGTGGTGTCGATCAGCTTGGCCACTTCCTCCTGATTGCGCACTGAAGGCGGGACTGTCGTGGTGGCAGAGCGGGCGATGATGTCTTGGCTGGCCATCTAGATTTTCTCCACGTTGACCAGGAACGACTTGGATTCCGGGGTCTGGGAATTACCATCGCCGAGGAACGGCACCAGGGTGTTGGTCAGATAGCCGTGACGCGTGACCCCGGTAAAACCCCAGTGCAACGGGATACCGATGTGGTGCACCACCTGGCCGTTGACTTGCAGCGGACGAATCCGCTTGGTCACCACCGCCACCGCTTCGATGAACCCGCGCTTGCTGCTGACCCGTACTTTGTCACCCGCGGCAATGCCCTTTTCCTTGGCCAACACTTCGCCGATCTCGACGAATTGTTCCGGCTGGGCAATCGCGTTGAGCTTGCAATGCTTGCTCCAGAAGTGGAAATGCTCGGTCAACCGGTAACTGGTCGCGGCATAGGGGTAATCCTTGGCCACACCGAGGGTATTCCACACCGAGTCGAAGATCCGCGCCGCCGGGTTGCTGGTGGCTTTCTTGTTGGTCGGGTGCAGCGGGTTGATGCCGATGGGCGTTTCAAACGGCTCGTAGTGTTCAGGGAATGGTCCTTCGTTCATCTTGTCGACGGCGAAGAACCGCGCCACGCCTTCGGGGTTCATGATGAACGGGTTCATCCCGGCTTCCGGCGGCGAGTCCACCTTAAAGTCCGGCACATCGGTGCCGGCCCAGGCCTTGCCGTTCCACCACACCAACCGTTTATTGTCCGCCCACGGTTTGCCTTGCGGGTCGCTTGAGGCACGGTTGTAGAGAATCCGCCGGTTCGCTGGCCAGGCCCAGGCCCAGCCCAAGTGTTGCTTCATGCCGTACGGATCACTGTTGTCGCGCCGGGCCATCTGGTTGCCCATTTCGGTCCAGCTGCCGCAGAAAATCCAGCAGCCAGACGCGGTGCTGCCGTCATCCTTGAGCTGGGCGAAACCGGCCAGTTGCGTATTGCCCTTGACCGCTGCCCCTGTGGCGTCGGTGAAATCAGTGGTCGCGTAGCCGTTGATTTCCTTGGCCAGTTCTTCGGGCGATGGATCGTCGGGCATTTTGTACGGCCACGACAATTTCAGGATCGGGTCTGCAAACGCACCGCCATCGGCCTGATAGCGTTTGCGCAGACGCAGGAACAACTCGCTCATGATCTTGATGTCGGTCTGGGCTTCTCCCGGGCCGTCGGCACCTTTCCAGTGCCATTGCAGCCAACGGCTGCTGTTGACCAGGGAGCCGTCTTCTTCGGCGAAACAGGTCGTGGGCAGGCGAATGACTTCGGTCTGGATGTTGGCGCTGGTCACGTCGTTGTACGGCCCGACGTTTTTCCAGAACTCCGAGGTTTCGGTGGACAACGGGTCCATGACCACCAGCCATTTAAGCTTGGCCAGCGCCGCCATCACCCGGTTTTTGTCCGGCAACGCGGCAATCGGGTTGAAGCCTTGGCACATGTAGCCGTTGACCTTGCCCTGCCCCATCAGGTCGAACATTTTAAGAATGTCGTAGCTGGGGATGTCGAGTTTTGGCAGGTAGTCATAGGCCCAGTGGTTCTCGGCGCTGGCATTGTTGCCATACCAGGACTTCATCAGGCTGACGTGGAACTTGCCGTAGTTCTGCCAATACGACAGCTGCCCCGGCCGCAACGGTTTGAGCGTTCGTTTGGTGATGTAGGCGTCGTAGTCCTGCTCGCCATCGGTGGCCAGGGTCAGGTAGCCGGGCAGCGAGTTGGAGAGCAAGCCCAGGTCGGTCAGGCCCTGGATGTTGGAGTGCCCGCGCAAGGCATTGACGCCCCCGCCCGGCATGCCGACGTTGCCCAGCAGCAGTTGCACCATGGCCGCGCTGCGAATGATCTGCGAGCCAATGGAATGTTGGGTCCAGCCCAGCGCGTAGAGAATCGTCATGGTCTTGCCCGGTTGCGAGCAGGTGGCGATTTCTTCCCAGATCTTCTTGATCGCGTCCACGGGCATGCCGCAAATCTGGCTGGCCAGGTCGATGTTGTAGCGGCTGTAGTGGGTTTTCATCAGCTGATAAACGCAGCGCGGGTCCTGCAAGGTCGGGTCGACTTTGGCAAAGCCGTCCTCGCCGACTTCATAACCCCAGCCGGATTTGTCGGTATACAGGCGTTTGGCGACGTCGTAGCCGCTGAAGATCCCGTCCTCGAAACTGAACCCGGCTTTGACGATGAACGACACATCCGTATAAGCCCGCACGTACTCGTGCTGGATCTTGTCTTCGGTCAGCAGGTAATTGATCAGCCCGCCCATGAAGGCGATGTCGGTGCCGGTGCGAATCGGCGCGTAATAGTCGGCCACCGAGGCGGTCCGGGTAAAACGCGGGTCGACCACGATCAGCCGCGCCTTGTTATGCGCCTTGGCTTCGGTCACCCATTTGAAACCGCACGGGTGCGCTTCTGCTGCGTTGCCGCCCATCACCAGGATCAGATTCGCGTTGCCGATATCGGTCCAGGTATTGGTCATGGCACCACGGCCATACGTCGGGGCAAGACTTGCCACCGTCGGACCGTGTCAGACACGCGCCTGGTTATCGAACCCCAGCATGCCGAGACTGCGAATGACCTTGTGGGTGATGTAGCCCGCTTCGTTGGACGCCGCCGACGCCGCGAGGAAGCCGGTGGTCAGCCAACGGTTCACCGTTTGGCCCTGCGCGTTCTTCTCAATGAAATTGGCATCGCGGTCGGCCTTCATCAGGTCGGCGACGCGATCCAGCGCTTCATCCCAGGAAATGCGCGTCCACTCGGTGCTGCCGGGCTTGCGCACCTGCGGGTACTGAAGACGGCTGGGACTGTGAATGAAGTCCAGCAGGCCCGCACCTTTCGGGCAGAGCGTGCCGCGATTCACCGGGTGATCGGCGTCGCCTTCGATGTGGATGATGCTTTGGGTGACGTTTTTCGCCTGGTCGCCCTGGCTGTACATGATCACGCCACAACCGACCGAGCAGTACGGGCAGGTGTTGCGGGTTTCATGGGTGTGGGCGAGCTTGAAATGACGCACTTGCTCGGCGAAGGCTGGCGCGGGGAGCAAGCCCAGCGCGCCGAGGCTCGAGCCCGCAAGGCCGATACCGGCGACCTTGAAGAACTGACGACGGTTGAGGTCCATCGTGCACTCCTGATCAGGTGGATACCCGGTATTTTTGCCGGGTTTCTCTGGGCAAACACGGTCACGGCAGCGTGACTGCCGACACTTCAAACTTTAGTCAATGGGAGAACTGACTGCCTGAAAACCGACCGTCGGGCACTATCAGATCAACTGTAGGAGCGAGCTTGCTCGCGATGGACTCAAGGGCGGCGCGTTTATTCAGAAAACACGCGGTATCGTTAACGTCCATCGCGAGCAAGCTCGCTCCTACAGGGGATTGGCGATTATCATGGCCGCCATAACCAACCTGCTGTTACGAGACTGAGCATGACTTTCGATTTTGATCAGGTGGTCGACCGCCACAACACCGGCAGTACCAAATGGAGCCGCTACCCGGCGGACGTGTTGCCGATGTGGGTGGCAGACATGGACTTCGCGGCGCCGCCGGTGATCCTCCAGGCCCTGCAAAAACGCCTCGAACACCCGATGCTCGGCTACAGCGTGCCCCAGGATAATTTGCGCGACGCCATCGTTGCCGACCTCTGGAACAAATACGCCTGGCGCGTGTTGCCTGAGGAACTGACCTTCCTGCCGGGCGTAGAGTCAGGTTTCAACATGGCCCTGAACGCGCTGGTCCGGCCACAGCAGAACGTTGTGGTTCAGGTGCCGAATTACCCACCGCTACGCCACGCGCCGGGGCATTGGGGGCTGAACAAGGTCGAGCTGAATTTCGATGCGCTGGCCGATGGCACGTATGCCACGCCGCTCGAGACCTTGAGCGAGTCCCTGACCGGCGGCGGCGCGTTGCTATTGAGCAACCCGCACAACCCGCTGGGTAAAGTCTTCCCGCGCGAAGAACTCCAGGCGATCGCCGATATTTGCCTGGAACAGGACGCATGGATCATCTCTGACGAGATCCACGCCGAACTCTGTTTCGACGGGCGGGTGCACATTCCCACCGCCACCCTGAGCCCGGAAATCGCCCGGCGCACCATTACGCTGATGTCGGCGAGCAAGGCTTTCAACATCGCCGGCCTGAAGACCTCGTTTATGATTATTCAAGACACGGCAGTGCGTGCGCGGGTCAACCACGCCCGCTGCGGCATGGTCGACAGTGTCAACCCGCTGGGCATGGAAGCGACTCGCGTGGCCTACACCGAAGGCGGCCCTTGGCTGGCCGGTTTGAAGGCGTACCTGCAAGGCAACCGGGATTATCTGGTGCAGGCAGTGCGCACGCGTCTGCCGGGTGTAACGATCAATGTGCCACAAGGGACGTATCTGGCGTGGCTCGATTGCTCGGCGCTGGGGCTGGATAACCCGCAGCAGTTCTTTCTAGACAAGGCCAAAGTCGGTTTGAGCGCGGGGCTGGATTTCGGCGACGACAGCCACCAGTTCGTGCGCCTGAACTTCGGCTGCCCGCGCGCCTTGCTTGAAGAAGGTATTGCGCGAATGGAGCGCAGTTTGCTCAACCGAAAAATCTGAACCCAGATCAAAAGATCGCAGCCTGCGGCAGCTCCTACAATGTTTTGTGTACACCTGTAGGAGCTGCCGCAGGCTGCGATCTTTTGATTTTCCACCCTATGAAATCCAACCGAACTCAAGGCAAAAGACCGGGGTCCACCCTCTGACGCTTTCGCCTTGAGAACGGAGATTTCGCGATGACTGACTATCCAAAACCACCCTTCAAGAAACAAAGCCAGCCGGTCCCGGGCTCGCAAAAAAAAATGGAGCCTTACCCGGACTGCGGTGAGCAAAGCTATAAAGGCTCGGGCCGACTGGACGGCAAGATCGCACTGATCACTGGAGCTGACAGCGGCATCGGCCGCGCGGTGGCCATCGCCTTCGCCCGTGAAGGCGCGGATGTCGCCATCGCCTACCTCAATGAGCATGAAGACGCCCAGGAAACTGCACGCTGGGTCGAACAAGCTGGCCGCCAATGCATTCTGCTGCCCGGCGATCTGGCGCAGAAAGCCCACTGCCAGGCCTTGGTCGTCAAGACGGTCAAGCGCTTCGGCCGCATCGATGTCCTGGTCAACAACGCCGCGTTCCAAATGACCCACGAACACTTCGAGGACATCCCGGACGATGAATGGGTGATGACCTTCGACGTCAACATCACCGCCATCTTCAGAATCTGTCAGGCCGCGCTCAAGCACATGAAACCGGGCAGTTCGATCATCAACACCAGCTCCGTCAACTCAGACATGCCCAAGCCCACCCTCCTTCCTTACGCCACGACCAAAGGCGCGATTGCCAACTTCACCGCTGGCTTGGGGCAGATGCTGGGGCCGAAAAACATCCGCGTGAATTGCGTGGCACCGGGACCGATCTGGACGCCGCTTATCGTTTCGACAATGCCGGATGATGAAGTGCAAAACTTCGGCGCCCAAACACCACTGGGACGGCCCGGGCAACCGGTAGAAGTGGCGCCGATTTACGTCCTGTTGGCGTCGGATGAGGCCAGTTACATCACGGGACAGCGGTATGGCGTCACCGGTGGCAAGCCCATCTTGTGATCACAACCTGTAGGAGCTGCCGCAGGCTGCGATCTTTTGATTTGTTCTCAGCAATCTGGAGAAAATCAAGATCAAAAGATCGCAGCCTGCGGCAGCTCCTACAAAGCCGAACGCAGGCTTCGCCAGCTGCTACAGCTAACGCGTGTCGGTAAATCCGGCATAAAAAATGAACCCCGCACGAAGCTTCCCCCTCAATACTTTGAGCACCCATTCATGGGCTGCTGAAGAGTGCGTCATGTCCACTATGCTGGTGGGAATGATTTTGATCTGGTTCAACGTGCCGACACCTGAATACCTGCGCGCGACCGTCGGTTGAGTGTCGGCCCCCTTCTATCTCGGCATTCACCCGGCGAGTACGCAGCATGAGTTTTATTGTATGGGTCGCCGTGTTGGGTGCCGTGCTGCTGACGCTGGCGCTGACATCCTCGTATGTGCGCTGGATGCCGGTCACCACGTCAGCGGTTTGCCTGGTGCTGGGGGCGGCCATCGGGCCAGCGGGACTCGGCCTGTTGAAACTGGACATGGATGAAGCGTCCAACTGGATGGAACACCTGACGGAAGTCGCGGTGCTGTTTTCGCTGTTCGTCTGCGGGTTGAAGTTGCGTTTGCCGCTCAAGGACAAAAACTGGCGGATCGCATTCGGGCTGGCGGGACCGGTCATGGTGCTAACCATCGCTGCCGTTTGCCTGCTATTGCATTACGGGTTTCAAATCTCTTGGGGCGCATCGGTGCTGATCGGTTCGATTCTGGCGCCCACCGACCCGGTACTGGCCGCCCTGGTGCAGGTCAACGACGCCCGGGATGAAGACAGCGTGCGCTTTGGGCTCTCGGGCGAAGCCGGACTCAATGACGGGATTGCCTTTCCTTTCGTGATCCTCGGCCTTTTGTTGCTGCAACACGACGGCAATCCGGGCTGGTTGAGCGACTGGCTGCTGAAAAGTCTGCTGTGGGCAGTTCCCGCCGGCGTGTTGATGGGCTACTGGATGGGACGCGGTATTGGCCGCCTGACGCTTTCGCTGCGCATCAGGAATGACGACAGCACGCTTTCGCCCAACGATTATCTGGCCCTTGCGCTCATCGCCCTGGCGTATGTCGGCGCTGAATCTATCCATGCCTACGGTTTTTTGTCGGTGTTCGCCGCCGGCCTCGGCCTGCGTCAGGAAGAGGTTAACTCCGCGGGGATTGCCCAGGAACCCGCCGAGCACCTTGTACAGCCCGTGGTTGGCCACCAGAACGTCGAACCGCAATACGCTGTTCACGGGGATACCGAAAACCTTGAAGACAGCCAGGTCGCGGCGGGCATCATGATGGGCGACATGCTCGCCTTTGGCAGCCTGGTGGAACGGGCCATGGAAGTGTTTTTGGTCACACTGCTCGGCGTCGTTCTGATCGCGCACTGGGACTGGCGCGCCTTGCCGATCGGTGCCGTATTGTTTTGCCTGATTCGGCCGCTCAGTGTTTTCGCCATGCCGTGGGGTGTTCTGCTGGATGGACGACAACGGTTGTTGATTGGCTGGTTCGGGATTCGTGGCATCGGCAGTTTGTACTATTTGTTCTATGCCTTGAACCACGGGCTTGGCCAGTCGGTGGCGACATTGTGTACCGACCTGACGCTGTCCATCGTCGCGCTGAGCATCCTGGTTCACGGGATCAGTACGCAACCGGCGCTTGCCCGCTATGAGCGACGCAAGACACGCAACCGCTAATTTATTACGTTCCCTGCGAAGTGCCAACTGTAGGAGCGAGCTTGCTCGCGATGGTCGTTAACGATAACGCATGTTTTCTGGCTAAACGCAGCGCTCTTGAGTCCATCGCGAGCAAGCTCGCTCCTACTTCATGGCCGACGCAATGACTTCCACCAGATTGAGTTGGGTAAAGGGTTTGGACAGGCGCGGCAGTTCCGCCGCGAAGCCTTCCAGGCGCTCGGCGTAACCGGTCGCGAGAATGATCGGGAGGCTCGGCTTCATGATCCGGATCGTCTGTGCCAGTTGCGCGCCATTCATTTTGGGCATGGCCATGTCCGTAATGACCAGGTCGATGTCTTGCCTGGCGTCGAACAGTGCAAGCGCTTGTGCGCCGGACGCTGCACTGATGACGCGGTGACCGAGGTCTTCTAGCAACAGGCCGGTACTGGTGAGCACCAGGCTGTCATCGTCCACGACCAACACGCACAGCCCGGACACGGGTGTCGCTTCGGCCGCGTGGGTAACGGGTTTGACGACCGATGCGGTGGTAGCGACGGGAATCCAGAGTTCAGCCGTTGTGCCTTTGTTCTTTTCGCTCTTGAGAACGAACTGCCCGCCCAGTTGTTCGATGAAACCGTGAACCATCGACAATCCCAGGCCCGTGCCCTTCCCGACCCCTTTGGTGGTAAAGAACGGATCCATTGCGCAACCCAGCGTGGCGGCATCCATCCCGTCACCCGTGTCGGTGACGCTCAGGCAGATATACTGGCCAGCGATCACCGATAACGTTGTTTGATCATGGACGTCTTCCGCACTGGCACTGATGACGATTTTACCGCCGTCGGGCATGGCGTCGCGTGCATTGGTCACAAGGTTCAGCACCGTCAGTTCGAGCTGATTGACGTCGGCCATGACCGGGACGAGTTCAGGCGAAAAGTGTATTTCGAGTACCACTGAAGGCCCAAGAGAACTGCGCAACAGGCCGCTGATCCCTTGCACCAGCGTCGGTATTTCCACCGATTCGAACTTGAGCTCCTGACGCCGTGCGAACGCCAGCATGCGCTGGGTCAGGGATACGCCGCGCAAGGCCCCCTGGGTGGCGTTGTCGACCAGCCGGGTGATTTTCGGATCATCCCCCACGCGTTTGCGGACGATTTCCAGATTACCGAGGATGACCGTCAGCAAATTATTGAAGTCGTGGGCAATACCTCCGCTGAGTTGACCAATGGCCTGCATCTTTTGCGCCTGGAACAACGCCTCACGGGTCTTTTCAAGGGCTTGCTGTGTTTGTGTCGCCTCGGTGATGTCGCGGGTGATTTTGGCAAAACCGAGCAATGTGCCGGTTTCCCCCCAAATCGGGTCGACCACCACATGCGCCATAAACCGCGTACCGTCCTTGCGCACGCGCCAGGCCTTGTTTTCGAATCGACCCTCGCGCGTAGCCGTTTCCAGGGCCCGCTGCGGCTCGCCGGCTGCACGGTCTTCGGCGGTGTAGAACATCGAAAAATGTTTGCCGATGACTTCCTCGGCCCGGTAACCCTTGATTCGCTGAGCGCCAGGGTTCCAGTTGGTCAGTCGGCCATCCGGTGCGAGCATGTAAATGGCGTAGTCAGTGACGCTTTGAACCAACAAACGAAACTGCTGCTCGCTTTGCTTGAGAGTTTCTTCAGCCATCTTTCGGTCAGTGAGATCGCGGGTGATCTTGGCAAAACCCAACAATTTGCCCGACGGATCAATAATCGGATCAATCACGACGTGGGACCAGAAATGCGAGCCGTCCTTGCGCACCCGCCAGCCTTCGCCCTCGAAACGTCCCTCGCGAATCGCCGTATCCAGCGCACGTTGGGGCAATCCGGCACGGCGATCCTCGTCGGTGTAAAAACGCGAGAAGTGCTGACCGAGAATCTCCGCCTCCTCATACCCCTTGAATCGCTTGGCCCCGGAGTTCCAGCTCGTGATGATGCCATCGGGGTCAATCATATAGATCGCGTAATCAATCACGGCATCGATCAACAGCCGAAAGCGCCCATCTTCGATAGAACTGGGTTTGGACCGTACATCAGTCATCGATTACCCCTGTCATTGTTATCTGCGTGAAGTATGCGTCAAACCGCTGGTTTGGAAAGCCACAATACTGTTGAGCAGTAGAGCTTGGGTTCCGTTCCACCTATGCTCGACGCCAACAGCCATTGCTGCTCGAAAAAAGGCGTTCCGATGATCCTGATTCTGTTGCCGACCTCTGACTACGATCCAACCGAAAGCAGCGTGCCCTGGCAGGCCATGCGTCATGCCGGCCTCGACGTGCGCTTCGCAACGCCAGCGGGGTTACCGGCCTATGCCGACGCTCGGCTGGTGGACATCGGCTTTGGCCCACTGAACCCGTTGCTGATGACGCGCGACGCCGACCTCGCGAGTTACGCCCGGATGACCGAAGACGATTCGTTTCGCCGGCCACTGGCCTATGCCGATGTCGACCCTGAGCAATTCGCCGGGCTGCTGATTCCGGGTGGGCATGCCAAGGGTATGCGCAGCCTGCTTGAATCCGAGCAGGCCCAGGCGATTGCCCTGCACTTTTTCAAAGCAGACAAACCGGCGTGCTGCTGTTGGCTCGCACGCGAGATCCCGACAGCGGGCGTTCGGTGCTGCATGGGCGCAAGGTCACCGCGTTGCTGGCGGCGACCATGGAATTACCTGCCTGGATCATGACGGCCCCCTGGCTGGGTCGCTATTACCGCACGTATCCGCAAACCGTTGAGGAGGAAGTCACGGCCGCGCTGTCCAGCCCAACGGATTTTCAGCGAGGACCTTTACTGGCAGTACGTGATTCGGCGGACCGGCCGCAACCGGGTTTCACAGTCCGTGATGGCCAGTTGCTGACCGCTCGCTGGCCGGGGGACTGTCATCGCTTCGCCGCCGATTGGGTTCACCTGCTTATCGGTACACGTGCTTGACGATATAGGCGTACAGGTCGTTGTAGACGAAGTCCGGAACGTATCGGGCGTGAGTCCGGGATTTGTGCAGCGCGATGTGGCACTCCTTGACCATTTCGTTGCGGTCACTCATGGCGTAGACGTGATTGTTGATGATTTCGCCATAAGCGCTGTAGGAAAAGGGCTTCGTCGATGCCGTGGTAGTCAGCGAGCCGTCGGTGGCTTTGGTGTAGGTGCTCTGGGCGCGCAGGGTCCGCTCTTTCAAATCGCCGAAGCCTCGCTCGTACAAAGTGGTTTGTGAGCCGCTCACCGCTTTGGCTGCGGTCTCGAACGCCAGCATGATTGCTTGCGCGTTGTTCATGCTGGCGTCCATCGCCGCGAAGGAGACAAACCGTTCCAGTTCCTGGTTTTCGAGGCTCTTGAGCGCTCTCTTGATGCTCGATACATGGGCGAACGCTTGAGTGCAGCCAACGATGTGCGTTTCGAACTGATAACCCGCAGTTGTCGCTGACGGTGGGAAGGACGCGAAGTCGATGCTATCGAAAGCGCACTCCATGATGATGTTGTATTTGCAACCGAATGCATGTGCATGGATCTTCCCGCTGACCTCACGGACGAACGCCTCTGTATGCTCATACGCATGCAAGACACCCAGTTTGATCATCTCTGCGTATTGGGGGTGTTTTTTCCGGTAATCGGGCAAGTACAGACGAACATAATTGCCATAGCGGTTAGAAGGCAGCAGGGACTTTTCCAGCAAATACGTTTTTCCCGAGCCCTGTAACCCGGCAACGATCAGTATTTTGGGGATGGTCTCGGCAGTAATGCCGCTGAACAGTGTGGTTTTTATTTCGTCGAATGCCGCTGTCACTTGCTCAGGGGTGTACGTATATATCGGTGCTGTTGACATAACTTGATTTCCTTATCAAAGAAGCGCTTGAAAGTGATAACCGGCTCCTTTAATAAAGATCCCTTTCACGGAATGATCAAATCGGTGTGTCTTTCAAGATATATCACTGTTTTTTAAAGTAAAAAATCCTACTGAGCGGTGTAACAAATCGCCGGGCTGACCGTCCACCAACGCGGCAATAGCTGCTTCACCTTACTGTCACCAAACCGGTCATCAATCAACATCACGACGCCCTGATCCTGCTGGGTGCGGATCACCCTTCCCGCCGCCTGGACGACTTTCTGTACACCGGGAAACAGATAGGTGTAGTCATAACCGGCACCGAAAATCGCCGCCATGCGATGTTTCAGCTGCTCGTTGATCGGGTTGAGTTGGGCCAGCCCGAGGGTGGCGATAAACGCACCGATCAGTCGCGCACCGGGCAAGTCGATGCCTTCGCCAAACGCCCCACCCAGCACCGCAAAACCGACGCCCTGGCTGTCGGCGGTGAATTGGTCGAGAAACGCCTGACGCTGCGCTTCCCCCATACCTCTGGATTGCGACCACACCGTGATCTGCGGATGTGTCTGCGCCAGTAGCTGCGCCACTTGCTGCAAATAGTCGAAGCTGCTGAAAAACGCCAGGTAGTTGCCGGGGCGTTGCGTGAATTGCCGGGCAATCAGATCGACAATGGGCGCAAGGGATGACTGACGATGGACGAACCGCGTGGAGATCTGGCTGACGATATGGACTTGCAACTGGTCGGCGTGGAACGGTGATTCGACATCGATCCACACTGTATTGGCCGGTGTCCCCAGCAGGTCGGCGTAATAGTGACGCGGGCTCAGCGTTGCGGAAAACAGCACGGTACTTCGTGCAGCCGTCAGGCGCGGGCGGATGAACCCGGCGGGTACCACGTTGCGCAAGCACAGCTGCGAGAGATTGCGCTTGCGGTCGAGGTCGCGTTTGCTGATATCGAACAGAAACTGCTCATCGAAGAGCTCCGCCACCCGGCTAAATTGCAGCATGTCGAAATAGAAGTTCTGTAATTCGTGGTCCAGCCCCTGAGGATGATCGTTGAGGTAGTCGCCGATGCTGGCCGTGCAAGACGACAGCGCCTGCAACAGCTTTTCCGGCGCCTTGTCATAAGCCTGATAGGCGCCCAATTGCGGGTTATGCAGGGCGTTCCACTCTCGGTTGACTCGCTGTAACGACTTCTTTAACGCTTCCGGGGCCGATTTGCGTACACCATTGAGTGTCGCTTGGTCGAGGCTGGCGCTATACATCTGCCGGCCGCGTTCGACCAGGTTGTGCGCCTCATCCACCAACACCGCAACGTTCCAGTTGTTGGCCTGGGCCAAGCCGAACAGCAACGCGCTGAAATCGAAATAGTAGTTGTAATCGGCGACCACCACATCTGCCCAGCGGGCCATTTCCTGGCTCAGGTAATAGGGGCAGACGTCGTGTTTCAGGGCCACCTCGCGCAGTGCGCTCTGATTCAACAGCGTCAGCTCACTGGCGGCTTGGCGAGCAGCTGGCAAGCGATCATAGAAACCCTGGGCCAGCGGACAGGAGTCACCGTGGCAGGCGTTGTCTGGATGCTCGCAGGCTTTGTCCCGGGCAATCATTTCAAGTACCCGCAACGGCGGCGCGTCGGCGCTTTCAATAATGACCTGCGCGGCATCCAGTGCCAGTTTGCGCCCCGGAGTTTTCGCGGTGAGGAAGAACACCTTGTCCAGTTGCTGCGGTGCCAGGGCCTTGAGCATCGGAAACAGCGTACCCACGGTTTTGCCGATCCCCGTGGGCGCCTGGGCCATCAGGCAGCGACCGGTGCTGGCCGCCTTGTACACCGATTCAGCCAGATGTCGCTGCCCCGGTCGAAAGTCCGCATGTGGAAACGTCAACTGCTGCGCCGCGCTGTTACGTGAATCGCGATGGGCCATTTCCCGCTCGGCCCAGTGCAGGAACAGCGCGCAATGCTGCACGAAGAACTGTCCCAGCGCTTCGGCGCTGAAAGCCTCGACCAAACAGGTTTCCTTTTCGCTGACGATGTCGAAGTACACCATCGCGAGATTGATCTGCGCCAGATCCAGTTTCTGGCACATCAACCAGCCGTAGATCTTCGCCTGCGCCCAGTGCAGCTGGCGGTGGTTGGCCGGTTGCTTGCTCAGGTCGCCGCGATAGGTTTTGACTTCTTCCAGGCAGTTTTGCGCCGGATCGTAGCCATCCGCCCTGCCCTTGACCTTCAACGTTTGGTACGTGCCCTCAAGCGCCACTTCACTCTGGTAGCCCTCGCTGCGGCGTGATGCCACCGTGCGGTGCCCGACGATACCTTCCAGGGCGGTGGGTGACGGGGTAAAGCGCAGGTCGAGATCACCGACCTTGGCGGTGAACTCGCACAACGCCCTCACGGCAATGCTGTAACTCACTCGTCCTGCTCCGACCATTGCACGTAGCAAACGGCAATCGGCATCTGGTGTTCATGGCAGAACTCCAGCCAGCGCAATTGGTTGTCCTGCAGACGATCGCCGGGGCCTTTGACCTCGATCATGCGATAGGTCTTGTCCTGCGGCCAGAACTGGATCAGGTCCGGCATGCCGGCGCGATTGCCCTTGATGTCGAGAAGCAGGCGATTGAACCAATGCTTGAGATGGTCGGCCGGCAGGCAGTCGAGCGCCAGATCGAGCAGTTCTTCGCTCAACACGCCCCAGAACACGAACGGCGACTGCACGCCCCACTTCGCGGCAAAACGTTCGCGGATCGTCTGGACGTAACGACCGTCATCGAGCTCGGCGAGGCAGGCTTGAAACAGGTCCGCCCGGCGAGCATGGAAGTCCTCATTCAGAAGGTCTACCGGCCCGCGCTGGAACGGGTGGAAAAACGCTCCCGGCAAAGGCGCGAAGATGGCCGGCCAGCACAGCAGGCCGAACAATGAATTGATCAGGCTGTTCTCGACGTAGTGCACCGGTGCCGAGTCTTCAGCCAGGTGCGCCTGAACGTAATGTTCCACCGACAGCGTGGGGTCGACTCTGGGCAGTTGCAGGTCCAGGCGCACCATTTCCCGAGGGGACGACCGCTTGATCGCCGGACCGCCGAGCTTGCGTCGCAGTCGGGGCAGTACCCGCAGCAACTGCTGCTGTTCGGCGGCGCTTTCCGGCGTTTGCTCGGCCAGCAGGGCCAGCTCCAGCGCCAGTTGATACTCGGCGCAGCGCTCCAACACGCGAATCAGCCGCAGTCGCGCGCCAGGATAGGTGCAATCACGGTAGATCGACAGGGCCGAGGAAAACGCGGCAATGCGCTCGCAGTGCTGACCGATCTGAAACAACAGCTTGCCGCGACGCCTTTGCAGCCAGGGGTTGGACAGCGCGAGCTCGTTGATTCGCTCGACAACCTCGGCCACCGCCTCACCGGCCTCGAAATCCTGCTGACAGCCATGAAGGAACAGGCAGGCGTCCACGTCCTCACGGCTGCGCAACCCCCGGGAGTCGGCACAGAACTCGACTTTCTCATAGGTAAAGATGCCCAGGTCGGCCAGCACGAACTCGGACCAGTCCTGGTAAAGATTGCCAAAGAACATCAAGCGCAGACGATCGCACAGGCCCATGATCGTCAGGCTGAACAAACGGTCTTCCAGTGCCGGGCACCACTGAGTGAAGGCCTGAGCTTCGGGGAACTGTTCGCTCAACGTCGGCAGCCAATCCGGCTTTTTGCCCTTGGGTTGATCGATGACGTCGCCAAAACACTGAAGTATTTCAGCCTTGAGCAGCACATCGAACAACGCCTCGATCGGCAGCGGCCATTGCTCATCGATCCAGCCCAGCGCCAGCAAGGGGCCAGCGGCGAGCGCGATGTCACCAATCTCGACGTAATACAGCTTGCTCGCACGAAAGTGAATCCCCTTGCGCATCACCATCCGCACCAATAGCGCTTTGGACTCACGGGGCAGCCGATGGAACTCGCGGATAAAGGATTGCTCCTCGACACTCAATACATCGGCATAACGATGCTCAAGCCAATCAATCACTTGCATGAAGTTGTTCAAGTAGTAGAACGGATCGTCGAGGGGATTTTCAGTCACGGGGAAAATGGGCCATGGCAAGCGAATACTGGTTATGCGTACAGATACCAGTACGCCCTGCCACGTGCAAACGGAAAAGGATAAGTGGCGGCGCTATTCGGTTATTTTTCGCAGAAAGTCGAACTTTCTGACGATCCATCGCACCAAACGCGTTAGAGCTACAGTGATGATGAAGCTGGTTCGAAGCCGTCGCACTGTGTTTTTTTTGAAATATGAGAGGTGGGTATGAACATCAAGACTCTGGGTTTGCCCCTGGCAGTAGTGGCCTTTCTGGCCCTGGCCGGGTGCTCGACGCCAACAGTGGTCACTCTTCAAAACGGCACCCAGTATTTGACCAAGGACATGCCCAAAACCAAGACCAAGGACGGCTTCTTCGAGTTCGAGGATATTTCCGGGGCCAAGGTCAAGGTCAACGCCAATGACGTAGCCACAATCCGCAAGGAAGATTAACTAACCACGACCGCTACGCGCCCGAACGCCGGCTGCGTCCGGCTGCACAGCGGTCGAATCCCCGGGCATCACGAGCAAAACCCCGGAACCGGGTTGAATGGTTTCGCGAGCGCTACGCGCCCGAACGCAGGCTGCGCCAGCTGCTACAAATGTTCGGCGCACGCGCTCCCTGTAGCAGCTGCCGAAGGCTGCGTCCGGCTGCACAGCAGTCGTAAGCCGTTATAACCAACACGCATCCCACAGCGGGTAATCATGAACGCGTGTCACTAGTCCTGCGCGAACGGGGTTGGCGACCACGTATCGCGCAAGACCTTTCACATCCTCCTCCCGCCGAACGGCGCGATCATGGTAGCCCTTCTGCCACAGGCGACCTCGCCGCCCTAACGCACGATTGACCTCAAGGCTACTTCGGGATTTTATTCGGCACATCAGCTCGGCCAAGGTTTTGTCGCGCAGTTGCACAAGGCAGTGCATATGATCCGGCATCACCACCCACGTTAAAAAATCGGCCCAACCCTCTTCTTGTGCCTGTCGCAGCTGCAAAGCAACCAATCTTCCCATCCGCCAATTAGCAAAAAACGGCTGCCGTTGGTGAACGACAGCCGTTAGCAAATAGATTCGTCCAGACTCAGAAAAACGACCAATCCGCAAATTACCCGCGTCCAGGCAGACAGGCATTCCATCGCCTCCTCATCAATAGATAGCAGGTCTGGAATCTACAGCGTTGCCTGCTCACCCGACTGACAGGAATGGCTACAGAATATGAATCATCAACTCCCCGTCCGAATCTTGTTCCACACCCGCGTACGAATCCGGTCGATGTTCAGCGGCATCGCTTCCAGCGCAAACAATTTGCCCATCATTTCCGCACTTGGATAAACCTTGGTGTCGTTTTTGATGGAGGGATCGATCAGGCTGTCGGCCTGTTCGTTGCCGTTGGCGTTTATGTGGAATAGAAAATCAACTCTATCTGAGGCCTTTGCGTTTGGCCACGCGCTCGGGTGCAGCGGGGGCTGCTTGACGACCAAGATTCATGCTGTGCGATGCCAATGGTGTACCCCTGCGCTTTCTGTTATCCGGTGGACAAGCAGCTATGTCGCCTATGCCCAGTGGTGGACGACGCTCACATCCCAAGTCTGCGTAGCCGTCCAGGTCTCCTGGCGGTGATGGTGGCGGATTCTACTGGAATCAATGTTTCAAGGGACTTCATACAGAGCCTAGAACTTGAAAAACACGAACTACCATCTATTATTTCCATCCACTTTATACAAATGGGAACATCCATGGAAGAAGTCAACTTCGGCAAAAAGCGAACACCCTCATATTTTCTGCAAAAGAGCGAGGATCTGATCGCTGTACGCAGCCAGGCAGGAAAAGATCTCGCATCAACACTATCCTGCGAACTGGCCAATGAAGCTTTAATCGACAGTCAGTTAGTGATGCATGTGGCCGACGCGGACGTACAGGTTTTCAAAATCCCACCAACTTCGAATCTGCGAAAACGTAAGACACTATTACGCTCATTACCCGGAGTGCGTTTCGCAGGAAGCGTACTGGTGGACCCTTTAACACAGGAAGCAGTCCTCTATACAGAGAACCTCTTTCTGAAATTTATCGATCAACTTACGTCAACACAATGTAAGGCAATCCTCAAAGAACTCGGCCTGACAATTAAACAACAGGCTCCCTATGCAACCAATGCATTCTTCGTTAACCACAAAGACTATCGAGGCACTGATGTGTGCTCACTTTCGCTTAGGCTGCTGGAGCGCGAGGACGTAGACTATTGCCACCCGGAAATGCTGCGGCAGGGACAACGCAGAACCATCCATGCGAACCAATGGCATCTAAAGAAAACTACCGTCACCTATCAGGTGCACATCGACGCCAGCGCTAATGTTGAAGCGGCTCATGAACTGAGTCAGGGCGAAGGAGTGGTTGTTGCGGTCATTGACGATGCATTCGATATCGATCATCCCGAGTTCACCGGTCCGGGAAAAATCGTGGGCGCGCGGAATTTTGATCGCCGCAATGCCGCACTGGGTCCGAGACCTAAAAACGCCTTTGAACGCCATGGAACAGCCGCCGCCGGAGTTGCCTGCGCCAATGGTCAAGTGGGGGCCAGTGGGGTGGCCCCGCGCGCCAGCCTTATGCCTCTCAAACTTACCAAACCCTTGGGTGCGCGTGCTGAAGCCGACGCATTTTTCTGGGCCGCCGACAATGGCGCCGATATCATTTCCTGCAGTTGGGGGCCAGCAGAAGGACACTGGGCCGACCCTACGGATCCCCGACATACACAAAAATTTCCACTCGCGGCCAGTACCCGACTGGCTATTGAGTACGCAGCAACCAAAGGCCGTAATGGAAAAGGTTGCGTCATTTTTTTCGGAGCTGGCAATGGCAATGAGAGTGTGGACAACGATGGCTATTCCAGTCATCCGATGGTGGTTGCAGTCGGTGCCTGCAACGACCAAAACCGCCGCAGCGCCTACAGCGATTTTGGCAAAGCGCTCTGGTGCTGTTTCCCTAGTGGTGACCAGCCGCACCCCGACCCAAAGTTTAAGCCTGCCACGTCAATACCGCAGACCCGGGGCATTCGCACTACAGACTTGAGCGGTAAGTTTGCCAATGTGAACAGTGGCGCTTATACCGAGTTTTTCAGCGGTACCTCAAGCGCCTGCCCGGGTGCCGCCGGCGTGGCAGCTCTTGTGCTTGGCGTCAACTCTGCTCTGGACCGCCAGGCCGTACGGCAAATCCTTGCCGATTGTTGCGACAAGATCGGGAGTGCCGACGATGGCCCGCTCGGCCAGTACGATCTCAACGGCCATAGCTACTACTACGGCCATGGGAGACTCAACGCCCTACGCGCCGTACGACTGGCACTCGAACGCTTGGAAACTCACGGATAATCAACGTCAATTGGAATGGAGGCGGATTTACATCCGCCGTCCTGTCACACACATCAACGTCGTAGTTTGCCGATCGTTCATTGGTGGCGATACAAAGCGGGTTGAATTTTCAGCGGCCACATAGCCGGACCTTATACAAGGTTCTTCCGGTGAGGATTGATTTTACATGACCCGATTAGAGTCTAAGACTTAAATTGATAGGTCGATCAAAACACCACTCATCATTTGCAAATAATCTGAGCCCAAAAACGGGATTAGTGCGAGCCCGCGTACTTTAAGGCTCGAGCCACTACAACTAGGATTCCTGTGTGTTTTTTTGTTGGCAGGCAATCAGAAGATCAAAAATCAAAAATCAAAAAATCAAAAAATCAAAAAATCAAAACGTAGGTCTTGCGCACGGTTTCCTGGATATCCCAGATGCCGAGGCTATTGGCTGGCAACATCAGTGCGTCGCCAGCTTCTATGTGCAAGGTTTCACCGTCGTCCGGGGTGAAGGTGCAGCGACCCTGGATGAAGTGACAAAATTCCTGGGCAACGATCTGCCGCCGCCAGCGGCCAGGTGTGCATTCCCAGACGCCGGTTTCGACACCGTCGTCGCGCTCGACGCTGGTAGTTGAAGCCACGGCCACGGGTGTTCCCAGTGGTACGGCGACGGGGTTCGACTCTTCCAACGCCAGTGTTGCGGTGTTCTTGAATTGCGTGATGCTCATGGGAGTACCTGTCGATAAAACCTATAGATGAAGAGCGCGCCGTTTAGTGCATGAAACCTTCCATGAACCCCGCCACGCCGCTGGCCAGCTTGCGTCGCCATGGCGCGGTGGCCGGATTGGCCAGGGTCTGGTCCTCGTGGACGAAGCTGCGGATGATCGCGTTGTAGCCGAGCCAGCGGCAGGGTTCCGGCTCCCACGCCTTGAGCGCGTCTAGCCCCCCCTGCGGGATGACCCACGGCTGGCGCACCAACTCGGTGTCGCGCTTCAGGATCAAGTCCGCCAGCGTCCGCCCGCCGAGGTTGCTGGCGCCCACACCCTCCCCGCCATAACCGCCGGAAATCGCGATGCCGCTGGCCTGATCGCAGAGCATGTGGGGCTTGAAACGCCGTGACATGCCCAGATTGCCGCCCCAGGCATGTGTGATCCGCACGTTCTTGAGCTGCGGGAAAAGTTCGCCAAACAGATAGCGCCGCAGTTCCACTTCGCTGGTGGTCAGGTTGAAATCATGGCGGAGCTTGCCGGCGAACTGATAACCGCCGCGTGCGCCAAACACCAGACGGTTGTCTGCCGTGCGCTGGCCGTAAGTGACCTGACGACTGCTTTCGCCGAAGGCCTGGCCGCGACTCAGGCCGATTTCGTCCCACGTCGCGGCGGACAGCGGCTCGGTTGCGACGATCAGGCTTTGTACAGGCAACTGATAACGCCCCAACGGCGGCAAGTCGACCGCATACCCTTCAACCGCCGGGACGATCCAGCGGCTACGGACCTGGGCCCTGGCCGTGCGCAAGCTGCCCGATTGCCATTGAGTGACCGGGCTGTTTTCGTAAATCTTGACGCCCATGCGCTCCACTGTGTGTGCCAGACCTCGCACCAACTTTGCCGGGTGGATGGTTGCAACGTGCGGTGCGTAGATACCGCCATAGGGCTTGGCGATTCTGATCTGTTGCGCCAACTGTTCGGGGCTGAGCCAGCTGTAATCGTTTTCGGTCAGGCCCTGACGGTAGAGACTGTCCAGATAATCCCGCAGGCCGGCTTCTTGCTCCGGATAACGGGCGGCGCAATACAGCACCCCGCCTTTTCGGTAATCGCAGTCAATGCCTTCGCGTTCCAGGACAATCCCGACTTCATCAGGAATGCTGTGCAACAGATCAAAAGACGCCCGGCGCTGCTCGGGCGACAAATCGGCGAGCAGGCGGTCTTCGCCCAACAGGTTCCCCATCAACCAGCCGCCATTACGCCCCGAGGCGCCAAACCCGGCGATTTGAGCTTCGACGATGGCGATGTTCAGGTCCGGGGCCTGGCGCTTGAGGTAATACGCGGTCCAAAGGCCGGTGTATCCCGCGCCGATGATGGCAACGTCGACGTCCAGATCCTGCTCCAGCGCCGGACGTGCCAGCAATGGCTCGTCGAGTTGGTCCATCCACAAACTGATAGTGCGCCACGCCGACATGCAAGACTCCGCCACTCAAACTTCGATGGCGTCGATCCTAGTGCGTGGGCTTAAAGGCTGTCTTGCGCGCGTGCACGCAAAGAAATTTGTTTGACGTAGGCCTTGGGCGAGAGCCCGGTGTGCTGACGGAAACAGCTGTAGAACGCCGACAATGAATTGAACCCGGCGGCAAAGGCCAGATCGTCGATACGCAGCCGCGGTGTGGCGCCATCCAGCGCCGCAAGCAGATGCTGCAACCGCGCCTGGTTGACGTAACGATAGAAGCTTTGGCCGAGCACTTGATTCAGCAGATAGGAGATTTGATTGCGGCTGTACCCGCACTCCTTCGCCACCCGCTGCAGGTCAAGCTCAGGGTCGAGATAAGGTTGCTGATGCTGGAAGTACTGTTGCAGGTCTTCTGCCATGAAACTCAACTGGCGTGGCGACAACCCGAGCCGACTGACAGCCGGGCGCGAGTTTGCGGCTGCGCTGCTTGAGGGCTGTTCACGCACCAGCGAGGCGTATTCGTTAACACGCCAGATCAACCCGTCGCGTACCGTAATGGCCTCACTGGAGCGGAAAGACACCAGCCCTTCGCCGCCGCGCAAGGTCATTTGGTACTGGATGAACGCGGTATTACCGTCGAGGCGAATGCGGTCCGAATGTTCCAGCGCTTCGTCGGGGTTGCGAGGCATGCTGCTGCGTACATACTCGCGTAACTCGTCCAGCCCCATTACTCGGTTCTGGAAAAAGTCATTGTATTGAATGTCCGGGTGATACAGCGCCATGACGCCGTCCAGGTCCCGGTGTTTCCAGCACAGGTGATAACGCATGACCGTCTCGCCGGTAGTGTGCGTTTGCTGCGGACCATCAAAATCGGCGTGCATAAAAGACTCGGCGAGAAAAAGGCCGAGCTTGCCGAAGAACGGCTGTGGCTTCAATGGCTAATCAATACTCACTTTTCCCTGAAAGCCCGGCTTTCATTGACCCGCATCAAAAAAGCGCCAGCAATCGCTAAACGGACTGAAAATTCCACATTGTTTTCACATCTGGATGCTACTTTTAATGGCAGACATCGGTTGAGCCATTGAAGGCTCTTCCCTCCTACATGAGCTAATGGAAGCGCTCGATGAAGAAGGCGGGCAATATATGAATAAAGGGTTTAGCAAGGTCACTTTTCCAAACGCCTGCCAGCTGATGCGCTGGCATTTTCATCCCATGGGTTTCGAGGCGAGCATGGATGCGCCGGGCAGTATGATCGCCCGTCTTTTTGACCGTGCCACGGGCGAGACCATGATCGCCATTGCCGGTATTCCCTGCGCACCTGTCATGAATGCCGCAGATGTGGAACTAATAATTGAAGCGGTGGAGGATGAGCTTGAAGCGTTCATTCCGCCATTTGCCCTTAGGAGTTATGCCTGACGCTTCAGGCAAAACTATAAAAGCCCACATAGCGTGGGCTTTTTGTTGTTCTCAAAATCAAAAGATCGCAGCCTGCGGCAGCTCCTACATGGGAATTGCGTACCCCTTGTAGGAGCGAGCTTGCTCGCGAAGGACTTGAGAGCAACGCGTTTATTCTGGAAGAACGCGTTATCGTTAACATCCTTCGCGAGCAAGCTCGCTCCTACAGAGGCTGCGATTTACGCCAGCGTCTTGCCTTCTCGATGATCAGCAAAGAACGCCTTGCCCTTGCCAATCCGGTCAGAAGCTTTCGGCATATTCACCGCCTGGGTGTCCTGAGCATCGACATACCAGTAGCAATGACTCACTGCCCGAGTGATGCCAACGTAAGCCAGTCGCAGGATCTCGTCTTTCTGAGCATTGTCGTAAGCCTCGCTATCGCCGACCTTGCCCAAACCCGCCATACGGTAAACCTGATTTTTGTAAGGCGAACTGGTGAGATGCTGGCAATCTCCCAGCAGGAACACTGCGTCAGCCTGAAGGCCCTTGGCGCTGTGATAGGTCAGTTGTTTGAGCCTTCGCGTTTCGTAGGGCAAGCTAGAATCCACATTAACTACAGCCTTAATATGCTCTTCTATCAATATCTTATCGCTGCTTTTTCGATAAAGCATCAAGATCGAATCGCCCTTTCTATAGTGTTCGATCAAACGCTGGGCCATGCCCTGGTCATCCCGATCATGCACGTTCACCGGCAGTAAAGCCTTGGGCTCGCCGCCCGCCTTGGCCTTCTTGCCGGCGATCGCGGGTGCCGCGCGAACGATGTGTTCGGCGGCATCGATAATGTGCTGGTGGCTTCGATAGTTGTCGCTGAGCATGACTTTGGTGGTGCTGGGTGATGGGAATTCCTTGTTGAACTCCATGAAGTACGTCGGTGAGCTACCGCGCCATCCGTAGATCGACTGCCAGTCATCGCCCACGCAGAGCAATGACGAACGTTGGGCACCGCGCCCCACGTGCATCGCCGGTCCCCGACTGCGGATCTCGCCCAGACTGGCTCGAATCCAGGAAACGATTTGTGGCGATACGTCCTGAAATTCATCGATCATCAGGTGCGACATCGGCCTGAGCAGCTCATCGCTCAGCAACTTCAGATTTTCCGGCGAATGCTCGCTGAACAAGGCAAACATCCGGTTGTAAGTCATGACCGGGGGCTTCTGATCCAGCAGATGATCTTCCAGCGCCCGCCAGAACAGGCTCAAGGCCTCGAAGAAAAATCGATCAGGATCGTCCTTGGCAAAAATCATTTGACTCACGGCGTTCGGTACATCGAGCCCCAGGTTCTCGATAAAACCGGCTGCGGCGACAAAACAGTCGAGCAATGGCGCAGAACCGAGTTCGCCCTTGACCTTGTAATCAAAGCCCGGCCCGGCGCTGGCATCGCCAGCAATCGAGGCCAGCACCCGTCTTGATGATTCGTAACTATCAAGCCATATCAATGGCTTACGACAGAAAGCTTGAAACAAGGTGCGCTTTACAGCCCATTCTGCCCGCAGGGTCAGCTTTGCGTTCGGACGACTGAGCTGTGGATTTTCCCGAGGATCGAACCCCAACACGACCCAGGCGTCCAGACTCGGGATGTAGCCATGGCACTGAAACTTCGAGCCGTTAATGTCGAACGACTGGCGATTCGGCTCAATGCCCTTGATCGGCCAGGCATTGGCACGAAACCACAGGTCTTCAATGGCGTCGCAAAGCTCTTCGTCGCGCTTGGCGGCCAGTTCGGTGACGGCCATGCGCTTTTGCACATCCGGATGATCGCGCTCCAACTCCTTGAGCTGCAAGGCATGCCGCGACAAAGGCTTGATCACCTCGCGGAAACGCTCATCGCGGGTGTGCAGGTTGTGGTAGCAGGCGTTGAGCTGTTGGCGCTGGGCGTCGTTGATTCGCAGGTCAAAGGGATTACTGTCGACTTCCTCATCACCTTGTTGTGGGCGCAGACTCAGGTTTTCGAAGGCTTGCAGCCGCTCAAAGCCTGGCAGGCTGCGAACCATCGGCAAAATTCGCGAATGAAAGGTGCGAACCAGTTCCCGCGCCTCTTTGACACTGAGCGTCCGCCCCCAGAGGGCAAACAACTCGACCAGCTTATTAATGAAGTCCTTGCGCGACTCGCGGGTAAACGTCACTACCGTCATCGAACTCAGTTCGTAGCCCAAATATTGAGTGAGCAGCAGAATGCGCAGGACCAACGTGGTTGACTTGCCCGCACCGGCACCGGCGATCACGGACGTTGAAGGGGTATCGCTGAAGATCATTTTCCACTGAGCGGCGCTGGGCTGGGCGTGTGGCGCAAGCAGTCGGGCAACATCGGCCTTCATGCGTTTTTTCAGCTCTGCGCTCAAGGGCAGGCGCCAGTCATCGAACAGGTTTTCATCGACCTGGGGCGGCCGGTGCTCGGTGGAACGCGAGTCGCGTATCAGCAAGACCTGCCGGCCTTCCTCCAAACCCTCGAGTTTGCCTTCTTTATAGCCGTAATCCACGCCGGCGCTGTGACCACTGCGGAAGCCGTCGGCCTGGCCGTGCAGCCAGGACGCACGGTGCTGTGCGCGCAGGCGGGTCAGGCCGTGGCCAAAGAACCGGGCGGCCAGACGCTTGAGCAGTGGCATCTCAGCCAGGGGGCGAAGTTCAGGAGGAAGATCGGGGGTGTGTTGCGGCACGCGGACTGTCTCCAGGGTGTGAGGCTGTTGGGGGCTATGGTGTCTGCATTTGCCGCCGAGTTCTAGTGAAATGCTTACAGCTCATTGGCTTATGCGATGAAGTGAAGGTCGGATGACAACATTTCGAGGTAAACCAATATCAAATTTATCGATTGTATTGAGGCATTTTTTACGCTTTTTATCGATTAGTTCTTGATGGATGATACTCGCCATCAACCCCTCTTTTCAGGAGACGATCATGCTCGAACTCAGACCTTTCAACTCCCTGGGCGGCGCCAACCATGGCTGGTTGGATGCTCATCACCACTTTTCGTTCGCTGAGTACCATGACCCAAAACGGATGAATTGGGGCAACCTGCGGGTGTGGAACGACGACGTGATTGCCTCCGGCACCGGCTTCCCGAAACACCCGCACCGGGACATGGAGATCATTACCTACGTCCGTGAAGGCGCGATCACCCATGAAGATAACCTGGGCAACAAGGGCCGTACTGAAGCGGGCGACGTTCAGGTCATGAGTGCCGGTACCGGGATCGCCCACAGCGAGTACAACCTGGAAGCCACCGAAACCAGGATTTTTCAGATCTGGATCATTCCGAACGAAACGGGTCTGGCACCCTCCTGGGGCGCGAAGCCTTTCCCGAAAGGCCAGCGCGAGGGTTTCGTGACGCTGGCCAGCGGCAAGGCGGGTGACGACCAAAGCCTGCGGATTCGTGCCGATGCGCGACTGGTAGCGGCGAACCTCAAGGCCGGCGAAACCGCCGAGTATCATCTGGACGGTGGGCGTCGTGCCTACCTGGTGCCGGCTACCGGTGTCATTGAAGTCAATGGCTTGCGTGCACAAGCTCGAGATGGTGTTGCGGTTGCCGATGAGCGGGTGTTGCGGGTGACCGCCATCGAGGACAGTGAAATTGTCCTGGTGGACCTGGCTTGATTGGATAAACGCGGGACAAAAAAAGGGGCGACCGTGATGGTCGCCCCTTTTTTTGACTGTTCCGACGCCTTCGCGAGCAGGCTCGCTCCCACAGAGTTTTGCGCAAACCATTGTGGGAGCGAGCCTGCTCGCGATGGGGCCCTCAATCACTTCGCAGAAATAGCGCCATCCACCAACGTCTGGGCTTCCGCCACCAACTGCTTAAGGTGCTCGTCACTCACAAAGCTCTCGGCGTAGATCTTGTAGATGTCCTCAGTGCCCGACGGACGCGCTGCGAACCAGCCATTTTCAGTCATGACTTTCAAACCGCCGATGGCCTGGTCGTTACCCGGTGCGTTGCTGAGGATGCTTTGGATCGCTTCGCCAGCCAGCTGGGTCGAGGTGACCTGATCCGGCGACAACTTGCTCAACAGTGCTTTCTGCTGAGGATTGGCCTTGGCATCGACCCGTACCGAAAACGGTTCGCCCAGCTCATCCGTCAGCGCGCGATAGGCCTGGCTTGGATCACGACCTGTGCGGGCAGTCATTTCTGCTGCCAGCAGTGCCGGAATCAAGCCATCCTTGTCGGTGCACCAGACGCTGCCATCCTTGCGCAGGAACGAGGCACCGGCGCTTTCTTCGCCGCCAAAGCCCAGCGAGCCGTCGAACAGGCCATCCGCAAACCATTTGAAGCCGACCGGTACTTCGTACAGGCGACGACCCAAACGTTTTGCAACGCGATCAATCAAGCCGCTGCTGACAACGGTTTTGCCCACGGCCGCATCGGCGCGCCATAGCGGGCGGTTCTGGAACAGGTAGTCGATCGACACCGCGAGGTAGTTGTTCGGCGCCAGCAAGCCACCGGACGGCGTCACGATGCCATGGCGATCGTGGTCGGGGTCGCAGGCGAACGCCACATCGAAGCGCTCTTTGAGTCCGATCAGGCCTTGCATGGCGTAAGTGGACGAAGGGTCCATGCGGATCTGACCATCCCAGTCGACGGTCATGAAGCGGAAGGTTGGATCGACCTGTGTGTTCACCACGTCCAGATCCAGTTTGTAATGCTCGGCGATCGCCGACCAGTAGCGCACCCCTGCTCCGCCCAGCGGATCGACACCCAGTCGCAGCTTCGCATCGCGAATGGCATCGAAATCGATCACGTTGACCAGGTCGGCGACATAGGTGTTGAGGTAGTCGTGACGATGGGTCGTACTGGCCTTCAAGGCTTGCTCATAGCTGATGCGCTTGACGCCGACGAGCTTGTTGGCGAGCAGTTCATTGGCTTTTGCCTCGATCCACTTGGTGATGTGGGTATCGGCTGGCCCGCCATTGGTGGGGTTGTATTTGTAGCCACCGCTTTGCGGCGGGTTGTGGGACGGCGTGATGACGATGCCGTCTGCCAGGCCCGACGTACGACCGCGGTTATAGCAAAGAATCGCGTGGGAAATAGCGGGCGTCGGCGTGTATTCGTCGCCTTCGGCGATCATCACCGTCACGCCATTGGCCGCCAGCACTTCCAGGGCGCTGGCACCTGCCGGGGTGGACAGTGCGTGGGTGTCAATGCCGACGAACAACGGGCCGTCGACACCTTGGGCTTCGCGATACAGACAGATCGCCTGGCTGATGGCCAGAACGTGCCATTCGTTGAAACTCAAGTCGAACGAGCTACCCCGGTGCCCGGACGTACCAAAGGCTACGCGCTGGGTGGAGACGGCGGCATCGGGCTGGCCGGTGTAATAGGCCGTTACCAGTCGCGGGATGTCGACCAACAATTCTGCCGGTGCCGGTTTGCCCGCAAAAGGACTGAGTGTCATGCAAAACCTCTGAGAGAGTGGTTCAGGAATAGGAACGCAGTTTACTGGCAGTTTGACCGTAACGCGATGGGATCGATCCACCTGTGTCGCAGATGTTTTTGGGTGGACTCAATCGATCGATTCCAGACGCAAGGCAGTCCCCAAAAGGCCCAGTGCGGCACCCAGGTCATGATCGCCGGCGAAGGTATGACTCAGGCGCAAATGTTGTGTGTGCAGCCCTTGAAGACTGAACAGTTCTCCCGGCGCGATCACCACCTGATGCTTGAGCAGGCGCTGGAACACTCGACGCACATCAACCTGGCGCAGTGAACGCACCCAGATCGTTGCGCCGCCCTGAGGCTCGACGACATGCAGGGCATCGCCCAAACGCTCCTGCAGCAACTGAGTCATCTGCACCTTGCGATCCTTGAGCAACCGTCGCAACACCTGAAGGTGCTGGTCGATACGTCCGCTGCTATAGAGACGAGCAATGGCTTTCTGGCGAATGGGTGACAGGCGGAATGACCGCAGCAGGAAGTGTCGCTGCAATTCCGCGCGCAGATGCCGCGAGAGCAAATACCCGTAAGGTGCCTCGGGCCCGATGACTTTTTCGAAGGTGGAAAACACCAACAGCCGATCGGGGTTCAGCAGGTCACGAAAGCGCAGATTGTCGGGTTCGAATCCGAGCTCCCCGTAACAGTCGTTCTCCAACACCCAACTGCCATGTCGCTCCAGCAACTGCGCGACGGATTGCCGGTTGTCATCGGGCGCCAGGCTACCGCGCGGCATGTTCACCCCGGAGGACAGCATCACCAGTCGCACCGGCTCTGACTCCAGCAGTTCCTTAAGCCGTCCAAGGTCCAGGCCGTCGTTGGCTTCTACCGGCAGCTCGAGCACCCTGACGCCCGCGGCCTGGAGTAAACGCAGAATCGCCCAGTCGCACGGCGATTCCACCACCATTGTCGCGTCTTTGAGGCACAACACCGCGATCAGTATTTCCAGCACGCCGCGAAGGTCTGCGCCGATGTAGACATCGTCGGCATGCCAGCAGCGCACTGGCGACGTGGTGTAGCGTACCGCCAGTGCGGCACGCAGTTCCAGTTCGCCACAGGGTTGCGACGTCGGTTGCGGTTGGCGCGGATACTGGCGCAACAGTTCCCTCTCAAGCAGCAACAACGGACTGTCGAGGGGTTGCAACAACGCCGGCTCATCGGCGCTCAACACCAGCATGCCAGGACGCCGGGCGTTGACGTAGACGGTTTCGAGCAGGTCATTACCGCTGCTGAGTGTATTGAGAGAGGACACCGGAAAGGCGTAGTAGCCGGACTTGGCAACCGAATACACGCGCCCTTCTTTTTCCAGCAGCGAATAGGCGTATTGAATGGTCGAAATCGACACGCCCAGGCGTTCCGCCAACTGCCGCAGCGATGGCAAGCGGACCCGGTCTTCGCTGGCGGGCTCACCGATCAACTGCGTCAGGTATCGATACACCGCCTGATACGCAAAGTCGGTTTCTCGAGGCCCTTTCATGGGCAGTGGCCGAATGCAGCGTTCATCGAATCCGGCACCGTCAATGTCCCGCTGACCATTCACCCGCTATGGCGGCGTCATCGTGATCATCGGGTGCCTGTGCGTCAGCCTCTTGCGTATCCGCCACGCAACCCTCATCCGCGGCCACCGGGCCCATGCGATAAAGCGTGCCGATCAAACTGACAGGCAATCCGCTGACATCGACCATCCATTGCAGAATCTGCTCCGGCACCGGATTACCCTGCATTGCCCGATGCAATTCAGGCATCGCCACGAGCATGCCGGGGTGGCAGTGGCGCAGAAAACGCTCCAGCGTTGCGCCCTTCTCGACAAAAGGTGAAAAGAGCAGACACACCAGTTGAACCTCACTCAAACCTAAATACTTCTGCACCTCAGCCGTTGCCAGTGCACGCTGATCGGCCTGCGTCGCCGGGTTGCCAAACACTTTCACCGCTTGCTCGCACAAACGCTCCGGAAGTCGTTTGCGACGCATCATCACCAATGCCCGCTGCAGGTATTCGGCGACTCCGGCTTCATAGCTCCGCCCTTGCGCGAAGCACGCCTGCAAACCTCGAAGGTGTGCGCAAATGGAGAGGCTGACAAACTCGTTGTCGCGAAGCTGAGCCGTCAGTTCATCCGGTTGAAAACCGAGAAACTCGGTGAGCAGCGGCCAGCGCTCTTCCACGTTGCTGACCAACATGTCGTGAAGGTCGATGAACGTGGTGCGGCGGCAGGCTTCAAACTGGTCGGCCGGACGCCATGCCGCCTGCTCATGCCCGGTGTAAAACGCGCGGTAGCTGTCGCAGCCCAACTCATCAAGCAGTGCGAACAGCACCTCGTACCCCGTTTCGTTGTGGTTCGGGGTCATTAATCCGGCCTTGGCCGCAGCGCGTTTCAAACCATCAATAAACTGCTTCTGCTGGCGCGGCGTATCGCCACTGATCAACGCGTCGACACCGCCGTCCCAGCGGGCGATTTGCCCGTAGAACTCGCCGGTGGCCAGATACCCGTCGTCCCACAGATCAAGCGGCCCGTCCCAGACTCGACGGTGCCCCACCATCAGCAGGTTTAACCGGTTGGACTCGCGACCGGCACTCGAGATCGGCGCCAGATGATTGAACGGCAGCACCTCCCGATTATCGACCATCAACACGTCGACCCGCGGATCGTCGTAGAGGAACAGAGCGCTATAGCTGCGATGGATGTTCTCCCGGGCCTTAGGGCTTGTGCCGTTCAGGCACAAGGACGCTACACGCAACTGGAACGTGGCGGGCGCCCGCCCGGCGATGCTCAGCTGTGCAGCACGCAGCAGCGCAAGCGTGTAGCAACTGTCACGTGACCCGGATTGAATGGCCAGCACTTTGTATTCGCCAATGCGCTCCATGCCCCCGGCGGCCACCACCAGCCGCTGAATCATCAACTGCAACGCGGTGCGTTCTGCCCTGGAGAAAAAACTCAGCAATCGTTGCAGTACTTGCTGATAGACATAGTTCATCGCTTGATCATGAATATTGGTCATTTTTATTTACCTGATGCTCGTAAGTTCGATATCGCGCAAACAACGACAGCCACCCCGCTCGGGCAGCCTGACGCGCTTAAAGCACTGGACTTTATTTGCCAAATGCTAACACTTAAGTTTTTAGTAATTATTTGAAATGTTCGGACGCCACCCGCATCCCCACCAGAGATGGAGCGACGCAAAGGCGCGCAACGCCGGCGTCTCGCGCCCGTGCGGGATGTCCTAGGAAATGTCCGACAGCGTCCCACAGACATTTAGCACAAGAAATAAAGAAATAAGTCGCCCATTGTTTTTTGGGAACTGGACAACAACAAACTATTTGCCGGACATATATCAACGGTATGCATTGAAAAGTATCGGCCTGATACCCAGCCATGACTCATTCCTTGAGATGAAAGTAATCATTCAATTATCAAGGCTTACAAACTGATTAGAAGATACAGATCGAGAGCAAAAACCAGTTCAGTTGCTGAACGGCCCCATCGACGGGTCAATGGGCAGTCTCATGTCGGGAAGCGGCTGCAAAAAAGTCCGTGGGGGGCACGGACTTTTGCTGAGGGGGGGATTACGCAGGTTCGACCTGGAGGGCGACCCGTTCGCGGCATGGGCACTCGTCCATGTAGCGGTGTGCTTCGACGAACTCGGCAAACGGGAACACCTTGGTTTTGAGCGGCAGCAGCACGCCATCGGCGGTCAGCTGGTTGATATCACGCAAGGCACGTTGCAGTGCAACCTGGTCCTGGATGATGCCCAGTTCCGGCTTACCGGTGAAGTTACCGATACAGTGCACGAAGAACTGGATGTTCTTCTGGAACGCTGCGCAGGCCGGGAATGGCGTCTGGTTGCCACCTTGCAGGCCGTACAACACCAGGCTGCCGCGAGGCGCAAGCACGTCGCCGAGCAGTGACATCTGCGGGCCACCCAGGCCATCGAACACCACATCGACACCGCGGTTGTCGGTGATTTTGTTGATCCGCATGAGCAGATCTTCTTCTTCGGTGACGATCACTTTCTCGGCACCCAGGGACAGCAGGTATTCGCGTTCTTCGGCCGTCTTGGTCGCAGCGATCACTCGCACACCCAAGGCCTTGCCCAGTTGTACGAACGAAGGTCCGGCGCAGTGACTGGCGTCGGTCACCAAGGCAAATTGCCCGGGTTTGACCCGCGCCAGATCGACGTAGGCGAAATAGGCGACCAACAGTGGCGTGTAATGCACGCTGGCTTGAATCGGGCTGAGCACGTCCGGGTAACGGGTCAGTGACAGGCGAGGCATAACGATCTGCTCGCCATAGACCGGATAGTCGTTCGCGCTTTGGGCCGGGAAGCTGGCGACCTTGTCACCGACTGCCAGATCATCGACGCCCTCACCGACCGCGGTGACGATGCCGGACATTTCCTGGCCGAGGCCTGCCGGTAGACGAGCATGGGACGAGGCCAGGTTCTGACGCCAAAGAGTGTCGTACCAGCTGATGCCAATCGCCTCGACGCGCACCTGCACTTCGCCCGGCGCAGGCAGAGCGGCTGGATGCTCTTCGCATTTGAGCACCTCGGCTGGACCAAACTTGTGAAAACGGATCGTGCGGGACATCGCAAACCTCGTCAAAGTAACCTCTAATGCCATGAACTCTATCTGGGCTTTCTACCCAAGACCATCAGTGGCTATTAATAGTCGACATGCCTGTCATTGATTCCGTAGCACCGGCGACATCGTCAAATGCCCTAAAAGCCGAAGCAGCCTTTTCAGGAAAACTGAATTACTCGGTGCAGAGTACCAGCCTTTCCCCGTAAGATTCATGCCGGCCATTGTTCTTATACGGCCGCTCACGTCAAGCTTGCTGACTCTGCCAGGACTCCAGATGAATCGTAATGACCTGCGTCGTGTCGACCTGAACCTGTTGATCGTATTCGAAACATTGATGCACGAACGCAGCGTGACCCGCGCGGCGGAGAAACTGTTCCTCGGCCAGCCGGCCATCAGTGCGGCGCTCTCACGCCTGCGTGGGTTGTTTGATGATCCGTTGTTCGTGCGCACCGGTCGCAGCATGGAGCCGTCCGCCCGGGCGGTGGAAATCTTCGCCCTGCTCTCCCCTGCACTGGATTCGATTTCCACCGCGGTCAGCCGTGCGGCGGAATTCGATCCCGCCACCAGCACTGCGGTATTCCGCATTGGCCTTTCGGACGACGTCGAATTCGCCCTGCTGCCGATGCTGCTCAAGCGCCTGCGTGCCGAATCGCCGGGGATCGTGCTGGTGGTGCGTCGGGCCAACTACATCCTGATGCCGAACCTGCTGGCCTCGGGCGAGATTTCCATCGGCGTCAGCTACACCGCCGACCTGCCGGCCAACGCCAAGCGCAAGGTGCTACGGCGTAGCTCGCCGAAGCTGTTGCGCGCCGACACCGTCCCCGGTCCATTGAGCCTGGATGACTTCTGCGCACGGCCTCACGCGCTGGTGTCATTCGCGGGCGACCTGAGCGGCTTTATCGATGAAGAGCTGGAAAAACTCGGACGCAAACGTCATGTGGTGCTTGCGGTGCCGCAGTTTAATGGCCTGAGCACGCTGATCAGCGGCACTGATATTGTGGCGACCGTGCCAGACTACACGGCCGAAGCACTGACAGCCGCTGGCGGGGTGCGGGCTGAAGATCCGCCGTTGCCGGTGCGCAGTTTTGAACTGCACATGGCCTGGCGGGGATCGCAAGATAACGACCCGGGTGAGCGTTGGTTGCGATCGCGGATTCAGATGTTCTTTGGGGATCCTGAGAGTCTTTGAATGTGCCGACTCTGGGCGGCAAGGCAAGCCTAGTCTGTACGCTTTCGCCCATCGAGGCGCGTTCACCAAGTCGCTGCGGACTTGGTGAACGCGTACCCACAGGCGTTGGCCCAACCTTGCCCCCGTCCTGCTCGACAGTTGCAGACCCAGCACCCCACCATGGGCTTCCATGGCACTGGCTCCAGGACAAGTGTCCAACGGGGGTATCCCAGCCCTTATCGTTTTCGGCGAGAGTAGCTGAATCGTTATCAAATTTTAGTGAGCGTTAGCGTTTTCGCGTCCATCGAATTATTATTTTCGCGTACTATCCCCTTCTGGTTATCATTTTTTTGCTCTCGTTAGGGGATTCGACAATGCAAGTTGGCTTCAAGGCACTCGCCGATCGCTACGCTATCGCGCTTGCACAACCCCTACGTGTCGAATCGGTGATCGGTACGACACGGATGAGCCGCGAGAGCAACGGACATGTCGAGAACAAGTATCCCGCCAGCTACCAGCCGGTGGACAATTTCGCGGGGCATTTCGAGTTTGGGCTCAAGTACGAAGAAATTCACCTCGAGTTTTTCGCCCGTCTGTTTGCGGCTGCTGGCCCAGAGTCCATCGAAGCCTGGTGCCGGCAAGCGCCCTTTGGCCAATATGCGCGCCGCACCGGATTCCTTTACGAGTGGCTAACGGGACAGCATCTGGATGTGCCAGATGTGACCAATGGCGGCTATGTCGATGCCGTTTCATCGCAGCAGTACCTGACCCGCGTTGAGCCACTGCGAATACGGCGCTGGCGCATCAACGATAATCTGCCCGGCGTGCCGGAGTTCTGCCCCCTGATCCGCCGTACCGATTCCGTACAGCAAGCGCTGCAATTTGACCTGGATGCAGCACTGCGCGAGCTGAACCAAACCTTTGGCGCCGACATTCTGATGCGCACGGCCAGTTGGCTGACGTTCAAGGAGTCGCGTGCGAGCTTTCTGATCGAGAAAGAGGCAGACCAAGCCGACAGGATCCAGCGGTTTGCCCACGTGATCGCCAAGTACTGTGGCCATATCAAGGATCCGTTGAGCAACGATAGCCTGCACACGTTGCAAGCCGGTATTTTGGGTCATGAGTCCTTCGGACTGGGCCTGCGGCACTCGCCGGTCTTCGTAGGACAGGCGACCATGCGCGAGGACATCGTGCACTACATTGCACCGCAATTTGAGGTGCTAACGCAACTGCTCGATGGCCTGAAAGCATTCGAGCTGGCAACACGGGGCGCCGAGCCACTGGCCCGGGCAGCTGCAATCGCCTTCGCCTTTGTGTATATCCACCCCATGCGGGACGGCAATGGTCGGATCCATCGCTTCCTGATCAACGACACTCTGATCCGCGATAAGGCATTGCCTGATGGCGTGATCCTGCCGGTGTCGGCCACCATCACGAGTTCGATCGATTTCCGGGCGCGCTACGATCGTACGCTGGAGGTGTTTTCGCGGCCATTCATGCAACGCTACGCAGCGTCCTATCGGTTTGGCGAACTCGTCGTCTACGAGGACGGCACCTCGAGCAACCTGGTCTTCGATGACTATGACGACGCGCAATTTGCATGGCGCTATCCCGATTTGACCGAACACGTCCTGTACACGGCACAGGTCGTGGCGCATACGGTCCGTACCGAGATGGCCGATGAGGCCCGTGTGCTGGTCATTTTCCAGCGCGCCCAGGAGCGACTCAAAGAGGTGCTGGAAATGCCGGATCAGGACGCGAACCGCATCATTCGCTCTCTCAAGGAAAATGGCTGGCAGGTATCTGGCAAATTGAAGAAAGCGTATCCGCAACTGGACGACGCTCACCGGGCGGAACGTGTTGTGGAAGCCGTGCGCTCCGCATTCGAAGAACGAGAAGTGGGGAGCGGCGAAGAGTGATCTTCAAGCATTGTCGGACTTCCTCTTGGCACGATGACGATTGACACTGTTTTCGTATCGGCGAATGCCATCCGGTGTGTTTATTTTGGCTGGGATTTACGGTGATTGTGCCGGCCTCTTCGCGAGCAGGCTCGCTCCCACAGGGGAAGGCAGTCAATTGTGGGAGCGAGCCTGCTCGCGAAGGCCGCGACTCGATGATACCTGAATCATTAGTTATTCCGTTGCCCAACCGCCTCCCCCTTCAACACCGGCAACACCACCCTCACCTCCAATCCTCCAGTCTTGCGGGTGTTCAGGGTCAACGCCCCCCCTTGCTCCAAAACGATCGCTCTTGCCGCCGACAACCCCAACCCCACACCACCGGTGCTTTTATTGCGCGAGGTTTCCAGCCGGAAGAACGGTGCAAACACCTGCTCATGGTTTTCGACGGGGATCCCCGGCCCGCGATCAAGTACGAGAATGGTCACCTGCTCATCGTCCCCGCGCAGTTCGACGGCCGGGTCGCAGGCGTATTTGGTCGCGTTGTCCAGCAGGTTGGTGATGACGCGCTTGAGGCCCAGCGGGCGACCAAAGAAGACCAGGTGGGGGGGACCGCTGAAGGTGATGTCGATGGACTGGTCGCGGTAGTCGTCGATGAGGGTATGCAGCAGTTCTGCCAGGTCGAACGGCGTGGCCTGTTCCAGTCGGGCATCGTCGCGAAAGAATTCCAGGCTGGTGTTAATCATGGCCTGCATCTCGTCGACGTCGCGAAAAAGCCGTTGCTGTTGCTCGAGGTCTTCGATGAATTCGCCGCGCAGGCGCATGCGGGTCAGGGGGGTGCGCAGGTCGTGGGAGATGGCGGCGAGCATCTGGGTGCGGTCGTTGATGAAGTGTTGCAATTGAGCCTGCATGGCGTTGAACGCGAGGATTGCCTGGCGGATCTCCTGGGGGCCGACCGGTTCGATGGGCGGGGCGCGGAAGTCGACACCAAAACGTCGGGCACCTTGGGCGAATTGTTGCAAAGGCCTGGCCAGGCGGCGGGTGGCAATCAATGTGACGAGGCCGGTGGACAGCAGCACCAGTACGACCAAGATCAGGTCACGCTGCCACTGCCCCAGCCCCCAGCTGCGCGAAGAGAGGCTGAACATCAGCCAGGAACCATCCATCAGCTGCACCAGCAAGGTGTAGTGGCCGTTTTGCTGGGGCCATTCGCTGGGTTGATAGGCTTCAAGTCGGCGCTTAGGGGCGTTGAACAGGCGCTGCACCTGAGGTGTGGTGGTACGACTGATTGCGTCGGGGACCGTCGGCACCTCCAGCTCTTCACGGCTGGCGTGCCAGCTGATGTTCAAGTTGCTGTCACTGGCTGCGGCGGCCAGGTGTTCGCGCTGCTCGACGTGTGAAGCTTCGATCAGCTTGCTCAACAAGGAAACCTTCTCCAGCAACCCGGTCTCGGTCAGCGGCGGATACGCCCAGACGCCCGCTAGTTGGGTAAACAGTGCGTTGAAGCCCAGCGAAGTAAGCATGGCGACGATGGTCGTCAGAGCGATCCAGCGAGCTATCGTATCGCGCGCGCGCAGATGCCGGCCGGCCTTACTCCCCTTCATTGGCGGGTCACACTGGGCGTGAACAGGTAGCCGACGTTGCGCACAGTGCGAATCATCTCCACGCGCTTGCTGTCGAACGCCAACTTGCGTCGCAAGCGGCTGACCTGAACGTCGATGCTACGGTCGAATGCTTCATGGCTGCGACCTCGCGCCAGGTCCAGCAACCGTTCCCGGGTAAGGATGCGCTGCGAGTGTTCGACAAATACCAGCAATAAATCAAACTCCCCGGCCGACAACGGAATCATCACCTGATCCGGCGAGCGGAGCTCCCGTCGGGTAAGGTCCAGCTGCCAGTCGGCGAACTTGATCAGCGGACGCGGCATCTGCCCGGTCAACGGTCGGCTCTCCCCGGCTCGGCGCAACACCGCGCGCACCCGAGCCAACAGTTCACGAGCGTCGAAGGGTTTGCCGAGATAATCGTCGGCCCCCATTTCCAGCCCCACCACCCGATCACTCAGCTCGCTCATGGCGGTCAGCATGATCACCGGCGTGGTGTATTGCTGGCGCAGGCGCTGGCACAGCGTCAACCCGTTTTCCCCCGGCAGCATCAGGTCGAGAATGATCAGGTCCGGTGCCTGACGTTCCATGGCCGACCACAGTGAAGTGCCATCGGTGGCGACCTCCACCGAATAGCCGTGTTGCACAAAAAATTTCTTCAGCAGAGCAAGGACCTCAAGGTCATCGTCCACGATTAAAAGACTGCTCACCGGCGCGTATCACTTAAGTTCTGTAAGACCTCACATCTAAAACCATTCGATGCGATTCGTCATATATTTCAACTCGGTAACAAAGTGTCGGCACGGTAAAAAAACAGACATTCTCAAGCAAGGACCGAATGCCAACATTTGATTCCTTTCCAGCCAAGACTGTTTGCCATGCCTTCGCTCAAGCGCGCCCCTGCCCTCATCCGTCAAGCGACCCTTCCAGTGAAGAGGCCACAACCCATGTCGTCTGAATATCAGTCACTACTACTGGAGCAACAGGTCGCGAAACACGCCAACGCCGCCCTGCACGTTCGCGAAACCAGCCTGAAACTGTCGGACGACCGACGTGAAGTAATCCTCAGCCGCTATGTCGAGCATTACAGCCACGACGACGTGCAATGGGTGGAAAGCAGCCATCGGGTGTCGGTGACCGACATGCTGAACTGGCTGACCGCCCACGGCGAGCCGCAAACCCAGGTACAGGGTAACGATACATCGCGCACCGATTGATAAGGGAACAGCCGCGCACCTGCGGCACACCCTCTCCGCCCCTGAAGACACTTCGAACACGTTAGCCAAGGGGCCCAGTGAACAACCAAACGCAAAAAATGAGAAACAGATGAACAGGGTCAATAAACTTTTACTAAGCGTCGCATTGGGTAGCTTGATGCTGGGCGGTTGCACCTCGAGAATCACCCAGAAAGAGCAGTACTCCCACTTCTTGAGCGACTCCAACAACCTGCAAGAAGTCACCACCACCAGCGGCCAGAAGGCGTTGCGTTGGGTCGCCCCTTCGTGGAACCCGGACGCCTATGACACGGTCGCTTTCAAGCAATTTGAACTCTACCCGGCACCTCGGCCCGACGACAGGGTCGACCTCAAGACCCTTCAAGAGCTGCAGGCATACATGACCCGTAGCGCTAAAAACGTGCTGGGTCAGAAATACTCGATCGTATCGAACGCCCACTCTGCGCCAGCGGGTTCGCGCACGCTGATCATCCGCGCCGCCATCACCGGCGTAACGGCGTCGAACGAAGGCATGCACTGGTATGAAGTCGTCCCGGTCGCTGCCCTCGTCGGCAGCGTGAGTGCTGCCACGGGCCACCGCGACCAGGACACCGAGCTCTATATCGAAGCCGAACTGATCGATGCGAGGAACGGCCAAACGGTGGCTAAAGTGGTGCGTAAACTCTTCGGTGAAACCCTGAAAAATGCCAGCCAACCCATTACCACCAACGACTTCAAAGTGGCGATCAACACAGTAAACAGTGATTTACAGGCGTTTATCCGCTAACGCCAAACACCCCGCCCGGCCCTGGCTGGCGGGCGGAGTCCCAATGCCGCACGCCACCTTGTGCTTAGCGAATGCCGGAACCGGCCATGGAATCCGGCGACCACTGTGCCGTCGATAACGGTTCGATGTACTTGATGCCACCGTGAGGCCCTACCACACCATTGATGTTGTACGAGCCGAGCGCCAGATCGTATGTCATGAAAGGGGTCGCATCCGGCACCTTATGGTCGTAGCTTTGGCTAAGGAAGGCGAAGGAGCCACGGTAAAGCTGACCACTCGCGCCGTACTGATCGGAGGCCAGAGCGGCCCAACTGTCTTCATCCAGGTAGAAGCGGCGTTTCTGATAGATGTGCTGCGCGCCGGGCTTGAGGTTGCCCTCCACGACCCAGACGCGGTGTTTCTCCCAGCGTACGAAATCAGGGGCGAGGTAATTGGGGGTGGTCAACGACTTGGGATCCTGCGCGTAGGTCAACTTGTAGGTGTTGTAGGGCACGATCATTTCTTGCTTGCCGATCAGCGTCCAGTCGTAAAGTTCCAGTGCGCGAGCGGTACCAGGGTTAGGCGTGTCGTAGGCCAGGATCGATATCAGTTTGACGCGACGCTGGCCAGGCATGTACTGCCAGGCACGACCCGGCTGCTGCGCAGGATTGGCGGCGTCTTTAAGCATGATCGACTCGCCGGCCCGGCGCGCAGGGCCGGTGTAGGACAACTTCATCTGATAGTAGATGTCGGTGCTGTTGATGAGCTTGGACATGTTTTCGTAAATCGGGAAAGAGATGAGCGCCTGGCCGGTGACCGTCAGGCTCGGCACGCCAGCCGAGTCGACATTCCAGGAGTCATACTTGGAGGTGATGGTGACTCCCTGGTAGCGCAGCAAGAAATTCCACATCGCCTCGGCACCCGATTGTGGAATCGGGAACGGTACACCGGGCAGTACGTTGTCGATGGCCAACCCGCCCTTGAGGGACTTGGCGCCGGTGGCATTTTTCAGGCTGTTGTCCAGCACCGCCTGTGGCAGGGCTGCGGTGCGGTGGGTCGGATACACGTCGATGCGGTAGCCGGGAAAACGCTTGGCCAACTCCGCAGTAGTGGCCGTGAGCATGCCCTTGTACTGGTCGAGGTTCTTGCCATTGATCACCAACAGCGGTTTTTCGCCGGCATAGGGGTCCGGGCGCATGTTATCGCCCACCTTGAAACCGGCAGGCGCGGTGCTCAGACCACCGTTATAGGCCGGAATGGTGCCATCGGCATTACCGGCCTTTTCGGCACCCACCAGGGTCAGGCTGACACCCAGCTTGGCGGCTTCGTGACTCGGAACGGACGCCTGAGCATCGATGGCCAGCGCCATGATGAGCGAAGCAGCCAGTACATTTTTCACGAATATCATCTTGTTATTCTCCTGCTTAGCGAACTAAGCAACTCGTGAATCAGGTGTTGCAGTCGGGCGTGTCGGTTTCAAGCGCCAGCGACTTTTTATTGTGCTGACATTAAAGAGTCACCCGATCGGCGGGCGCTTCGCATTTAACGACATCGACTTCGCTATTGATGACAGGTTTGAATTTATCCGGGTCTGCAGTGAGATCTGTATTAAAGCGCCTGGCCCTATCGCGAGCAGGCTCGCTCCCACATTTGGAAAGCGTTCTCCTGTGGGAGCGAGCCTGCTCGCGATGGCCGCGACTCGATCCGGGGTCTTATTTTTGCACCCCCGGCAACACAGAATTGTCATCAATCAAGTTGATCGCTTTCCAACCGAAGGCGCATGCTAGAGGGCTCGCCTTGCGGTTATATCATTCCGAATGATAGTTACCTTTGCTTCATTCGATTCGTGAGATACCCCTCCCGCCGAGCATCATCCGTCCATTCTCAATACATTGGCGGATGCATCCATGGAACAGTCACTCAAACATTTGCGCTTCCCGTTGGCCTTATTGGCCGTACTGGTGATGAGCGCTTGCGGCAAGACTCCGGAAACTGCCGCCACCCTCCCCGCAGCCAAGGTCAGCGTGGCCAAGGTATTGGAACAACCGGTTAACGAGTGGGACGAATTCACCGGGCGCCTTGAAGCCCCGGAAACCGTAGAAATCCGGCCACGGGTCTCCGGCCAGATCGATGAAGTTGCCTTCACCGAAGGCGCACTGGTCAAGAAAGGTGACTTGCTGTTCCAGATCGACCCGCGCCCGTTCCAGGCCGAAGTCCGCCGCCTTGAAGCACTGGTCGCTCAGGGCCGCGCCAATGCCACTCGCAGCGAAAACGAAGCCCAGCGTGGTGAGCGTCTGCGTACCAGCAACGCGATCTCCGCCGAGCTGGCCGATTCGCGCACCAGCGCTGCTCAAGAAGCCCGCGCCGCTGTTGGCGCCCTCCAGGCGCAACTGGACCTGGCGAAACTGAACCTGAGCTTCACCCGTGTTACCGCGCCGATCAGTGGGCGCGTCAGCCGTGCGGAAATCACCGCCGGCAACCTGGTGACCGCCGACACCACCGCGCTGACCAGTGTGGTCTCCACTGACAAGGTCTACGCCTACTTCGACGCTGACGAACGTGTGTTCCTCAAGTACACCGAGCTCGCTCGCCAGGGCAAACGCGGTGCTACTACCCCGGTTTACCTCGGCCTGTCCAATGAAGACGGCAACCCGCACCAGGGCGTAATGAACTTTGTCGACAACCAGGTCAACCCGAAAACCGGCACCATCCGTGGTCGCGCCGTGTTCGACAACACCGACGGCACTTACACCCCTGGCCTGTATGCACGCCTGAAACTGGTTGGCAGCGGCACCTACTCCGCGGTGTTGATCAACGACGAAGCGGTCGGGACCGATCTGGGCAAGAAGTTTGTGCTGGTGATGGATGCCGACAACAAAACGGCGTACCGCGCGGTTGAACTGGGTCCGAAGATCGAAGGTTTGCGCATCGTGCGCAGCGGCCTGAACAAGGATGACACCGTCATCGTCAAGGGCCTGCAACGGGTTCGTCCTGGTTCGCCGGTCACCCCTGAAGTGATCCCGATGGCCAGCGAGCAAACCCTCGCGGCACTCGCCCAACAACGACAAGCGCTGGAAGCCAGCAACCTGCCCCAAGTCGCGCCAGCCAAGGTCGCGCCGGGGTCGGTTGTGAAACTGGCTGCTGCGACTCCACGCGGTTAAGGGAGCAACAACTGCGATGAATTTTTCCCAATTCTTTATTTCACGGCCGATCTTTGCAGCGGTGCTGTCGCTGCTGATCCTGATTGCCGGCGCCATCTCGCTGTTCCAGTTGCCGATCAGCGAATACCCGGAAGTCGTGCCGCCGACCGTTGTGGTCCGCGCCAACTTCCCGGGTGCCAACCCTAAAGTCATCGGTGAAACCGTCGCCGCCCCGCTGGAGCAAGCCATCACCGGCGTCGAGAACATGCTGTACATGTCCTCGCAGTCCACCGCTGACGGCAAGATCACTCTGACCATCACTTTCGCGCTGGGCACTGACCTGGATAACGCACAGGTGCAGGTACAGAACCGTGTGACCCGGACCGAGCCGAAACTTCCAGAAGAAGTGACGCGCATCGGTATCACCGTGGACAAGGCGTCGCCCGACTTGACCATGGTGGTGCACTTGACCTCGCCGGACAAACGTTACGACATGCTTTACCTGTCCAACTACGCCTTGCTCAACATCAAGGATGAGCTGGCACGTTTGGGCGGTGTCGGTGATGTGCAGCTGTTCGGTATGGGCGACTACTCGCTGCGGGTCTGGCTTGATCCGAACAAGACCGCTTCGCGCAATTTGACTGCGACCGATGTGGTCACCGCGATCCGTGAGCAGAACCGTCAAGTGGCGGCCGGTGCGTTGGGTGCGCCTCCCGCGCCGAATGCCACCGCGTTCCAACTGTCGGTCAACACCCAAGGTCGTCTGGTTTCCGAGGAAGAGTTCGAGAACATCATCATTCGCTCCGGCGACAACGGTGAAATCACGCGCCTGAAAGACATCGCTCGGGTTGAACTGGGTTCCAGCCAATACGCCCTGCGCTCCTTGCTGAATAACCAGCCGGCGGTGGCCATCCCGATCTTCCAGCGCCCGGGCTCGAACGCTATCGAGATCTCCAACGAAGTGCGCTCGAAAATGGCCGAGCTGAAGAAAAGCTTCCCGGAAGGCATGGACTTCAGCATCGTCTATGACCCGACGATCTTCGTGCGCGGTTCCATCGAAGCGGTGGTTCATACCCTCTTCGAAGCACTGATCCTCGTAGTACTGGTGGTGATTCTGTTCCTGCAAACCTGGCGCGCTTCGATCATTCCGTTAGTGGCGGTGCCGGTTTCGTTGATCGGTACGTTTGCGGTGATGCACCTGTTCGGCTTCTCGCTGAACGCGCTGTCACTGTTCGGATTGGTACTGGCCATCGGTATCGTGGTGGACGACGCCATCGTGGTGGTGGAGAACGTCGAGCGAAACATCGGGCTGGGGCTGAACCCGGTCGACGCGACCAAACGGGCCATGCGTGAAGTGACCGGCCCGATCATCGCGACAGCGCTGGTGCTGTGTGCGGTGTTTATCCCGGCGGCTTTTATCTCGGGATTGACCGGACAATTCTATAAGCAGTTCGCCTTGACCATTGCGATCTCGACAGTGATCTCGGCCTTCAACTCGCTGACGCTGTCGCCTGCATTGGCGGCGGTGTTGCTCAAAAGTCATGACGCGCCGAAAGACCGTTTCTCCAAGGTCCTCGACAAGATCTTTGGCGGCTGGCTGTTTCGTCCATTCAACCGCTTCTTTGACAAAGCCAGCCACGGTTATGTCGGCACTGTAGGCCGGGTTATCCGCAGCAGCGGCATCGCCCTGCTGCTGTACGCAGGCCTGATGGTGCTGACGTTCTTCGGTTTCGCCAACACCCCGACCGGTTTCGTCCCTGGCCAGGACAAGCAATACCTGGTGGCCTTCGCGCAACTGCCGGACGCCTCGAGCCTGGACCGTACTGAAGACGTGATTAAACGCATGTCGGACCTGGCCCTGAAACAGCCCGGCGTGGAAAGTGCGGTGGCCTTCCCGGGCCTGTCGATCAACGGCTTCACCAACAGTCCTAACGCGGGCATCGTGTTCGTGACCCTGAAACCGTTTGATGAGCGCAAAGACCCGAGCATGTCCGCCGGTGCCATTGCCGGTGCGTTGAACGGCAAGTTCGCCGGGATTCAAGAAGCTTACATGGCGATCTTCCCGCCGCCGCCGGTACAAGGCCTGGGCACCATCGGTGGTTTCCGCCTGCAGATCGAAGACCGGGGCAACCTGGGCTACGACGAACTGTACAAAGAAACCATGAACATCATTACCAAGAGCCACAACGTACCGGAACTGGCGGCCCTGTTCACCAGCTACACCGTGAACGTGCCACAGGTCGATGCCGCTATCGACCGTGAAAAAGCCAAGACCCACGGCGTGGCCGTCAGCGACATCTTCGACACCTTGCAGATCTATCTGGGTTCGCTGTATGCCAACGACTTCAACCGCTTCGGTCGTACCTACCAGGTCAACGTTCAGGCCGAGCAGCAGTTCCGTCTCGAGCCGGACCAGATCGGCCAGCTGAAAGTACGTAACAACAAAGGCGAGATGATCCCGCTGGCGACCTTCATCAAGGTCAGCGACACCTCGGGCCCGGACCGCGTGATGCACTACAACGGCTTCATCACCGCTGAAATCAACGGTGCGGCGGCCCCCGGCTACAGCTCCGGCCAGGCCCAGAAAGCCATCGAGAAACTGCTCAAGGACGAACTGCCAAACGGGATGACCTACGAGTGGACCGACCTGACCTACCAGCAGATTCTGTCCGGCAACACTGCGCTGTTCGTGTTCCCGCTCTGTGTCTTGCTGGCTTTCCTGGTACTCGCGGCTCAATACGAAAGCTGGAGCCTGCCACTGGCGGTGATCCTGATCGTACCGATGACTCTGCTGTCAGCCATTACCGGTGTGATTGCGTCGGGTGGTGACAACAACATCTTCACCCAGATCGGTCTGATCGTACTGGTGGGGCTTGCCTGTAAGAACGCGATTCTGATCGTCGAGTTTGCCAAGGATAAACAGCAAGAAGGCATGAACCCGCTGGCGGCGGTGCTTGAAGCGTGCCGCCTGCGTCTGCGGCCGATCCTGATGACCTCCTTCGCGTTCATCATGGGGGTTGTGCCCCTGGTGTTCTCCAGCGGAGCCGGTGCCGAAATGCGTCACGCCATGGGTGTGGCGGTGTTCTCGGGGATGCTCGGGGTGACCTTCTTCGGTCTGTTGCTGACGCCAGTGTTCTACGTATTGATTCGCAACTTTGTGGAGCGCGGTGAAGCGCGCAAAGCGGCCAAGGCCCTGAAACTGGAGTCGCATCAATGAGCTTGAAAGCCTTCCTGCCGAGCCTGCTGGTACTGGCCCTGAGTGCCTGTGCCGTCGGCCCGGACTACAAGACGCCCGCCACTGAGCCGGCCAACATCACGACGGCCACCGATGGCGCCGCCGGTCAGAAGAACTTTGACCGCTCGCGTTTCGAAGGCATTTGGTGGCAGCAGTTCGAAGACCCGACGCTCAACCAGTTGGTGACTCAATCGCTGAAAGGTAACCGTGACCTACGCGTGGCGTTTGCCCGCTGGAAAGCGGCCCGGGCGATTCGCGATGACATCAGCAATGACGCCATGCCGACCATCACCAGCCGTGCCAGCAGCGATCTGGCCAAGGGTCAGATTCCTGGCACCACCACCAAACGGGTCAACAGCGAACGCTATGACCTGGGTCTGGACATGGCGTGGGAAATCGATCTGTTTGGCCGTATCCAGCGCAATCTGGAATCGGCCAACGCCGAACAGCAGGCCATCGAAGCCGATCTGTACCAACTGCAAGTCACCATGATTGCCGAGTTGGTGGACTCCTACGGCCAACTGCGCGGCGCGCAACTGCGGGAAAAAATTGCGCTGGCCAACCTGAAAAACCAGCAGGAATCGCGCAAGATCACCGAAAGCCTGCGTGATGCCGGCGTCGGCGATCAGCTCGATGTGGAACGCGCAGATGCACGCCTGGCGTCCGTCGAAGCCAGCGTGCCGCAACTGCAGGCTGAACAGGTTCGGCAGAAAAACCGCATCGCCACCCTGCTGGGTGAACGTCCGGACAAACTGACCGTCGACCTGAGTCCGAAGGACTTGCCGGCGATTGCCAAGGCGCTGCCCATTGGTGATCCGGGCCAACTGCTGCAACGTCGCCCGGATATCCTCAGCGCCGAGCGCAAACTGGCCTCCTCCACCGCCCGTATTGGTGTGGCCACGGCTGATTTGTTCCCTCGGGTCAGCCTCAGCGGCTTCCTTGGCTTCACCGCCGGACGCGGCTCGCAAATCGGTTCCTCGGCCGCTAACGCCTGGGCACTCGGCCCAAGCATCACCTGGGCCGCGTTCGACCTGGGCAGTGTGCGCGCTCGCATACGCGGTGCCGATGCGGATGCCGAAGGCGCCCTGGCAACCTACGAACAGCAAGTGCTGTTGGCGCTGGAAGAATCAGAAAATGCTTTCAGCGATTACGGCAAACGTCAGCAACGTCTGATTTCGCTGATTCGTCAGAGCGAATCCAGTCGCGCCGCAGCCGACCTGGCCGAAATTCGCTACCGCGAAGGCACCGTGGACTTCCTCGTCTTGCTCGACGCACAACGCGAGCGTCTGGCGGCCGAAGACACCCAGGCCCAGGCTGAAGTCGATCTTTATCGCGGTATTGTCGCGATTTACAAAGCCCTTGGCGGTGGCTGGCAACCAGAGACTGTCGCCAGTAAGTAACCTGTTATAGCGCTCCGTTGGTTGGCCGCAACCGACCATTTTTTTAGCCCTGTGCCTCATTCGGTCGCGGGGCTTTTTTTTGCCTGATGACAACACCTGCCCCCTGTAGGAGCGAGCTTGCTCGCGAAGGACTTGAGAGCAACGCGCTTTTTCAGGAAGAGCGCGTTATCGTTATCGTCCTTCGCGAGCAAGCTCGCTCCTACAGGGGGTCATGGCGTGGATGAGGGCTCTCGTGTTTCCAGGACGGTAACCGTGGCCGTGGTGCCCGCACGCAGTCGGTTTTTGGCGGCGTAATCGGCGTCGATCTGTATTCGCACCGGCACCCGCTGCGCGAGTTTGACCCAGGTGTAGCTGGGGTTGATGGTGGCCAACAAGCGACCACCCGGCAGGTTTTCCCGGTCGGCAATGGCGAAGGCAATGCTTTGCACGGTGCCGCCGAAGGTCTCGCCGCTCATCAATTCGATTTTGACGCGATCGCCCTCCGCGATTCGTGGCAACTTGGTTTCTTCAAAGTAGCCACTGACGTAAAACGAATCGCTGTCCACCAACGCCAACAGCGCGCCACCGGCGGCGGCATAGTCGCCCTGACGGGTCAGCAGGTTGGTGACATAACCACTGACAGGTGCCTGGACCCGGGTGCGTTGCAAGTCGAGTTCAGCCTGGGTCAATGCGGCGATTGCCAGTTGCACGTTGGCCTGAGCCAAGCCCAGGTTGGCCTGATTACGCAGCAACTCAGCCTGCGCCACTGCCACGTCCGTGCTGGATTTTTCCCACTCCTCGCCAGCGATCGCGGCGCGTTCCTTGAGGGTACGACGTCGGCGCTCTTCGCTTTGACGCTGCCGGAGCAACGCTTCACTGGCGACAATCGTCGCTTCGGACTGTCCGAGGGAGGCTTTCGCCACTTCTACCGAACGCTTGGCATGTTCCACCGCCAGGGTGTAGCGCGCGGGGTCGATCTCCAGCAGCAACTGGCCCTTGTCCACATGCTGGTTGTCCTGGACATTCAGGCTGACGATGCGCCCCGAGACATCGGCGGACAGGGTCACCACGTCGGCGCGCACCCGCGCATCCCGGGTCCAGGGATCGCGGGTGTAATGGTCCCAGGCAAACCAGCCGAGGACAAAGGCCAGCAACACCACCGCCACCGTCACGAGGCGGGGAAGGATCTTCTTCAAAGCATCAAGCTCCCATCACCAGAATCAGCGTCGCGCAAACGCAGGCGTACAACGCGCCTTCGAACAAGGCTTCGTGCCAGACGAACCGCAGCACGCCCAAGCGGCGCAGGATCCAGTCCAACAGCAGGAAAATCGGTAAGGCCAGCAGCAACGCCTGGCCGATTGGCGGTACGTAAACGCCCCCCACTTCCAGATCAATGAGCAAGGGTCGGCACTCCTTCCAGGTCTGCGGGTTGAAAGTGATCGCGGTAGCGCTGCAGAAATGACACCACAATCAGCAGCGCCACACGCATCCTGAATACCGACCACAAGTGTTCATGAACATCGAGATGCAAGTCGTCCATTTCATCGCCCAGGACACGCAAGTGTCCGAGCAGTTGCTCAAGGTCAATTCCGGGGCGCCCGGCGACCAATCGTCCTGTCTCACGGACTGCCGCCAGCAAACGGCTTTGTTGCTCGGTACTGAGCAACGTATTGCTTTGCCCCTGTTGCCGGAGTTGGTTCAACGCCACCCCCAGTGCCATGCACCCGAGGCTGACTTCGAACAGCTCGCTGGATGGCTTGTCGTTGGTGGCCGGCAATAATCCCAACATCATGGTCAAGCGATCGACCAGGCGACTTTCAAACGCAAATTGCTGCTCATCGGTGGCCGGTGTCTTCAACAAAGCGTAGACCTGCTCGCAGTTCTCATTGAACAGACGGCGCATCCGCAATACGGGCCGGAACGGAAATATCAAGGCGTAGACACTCAGTGCCAACGCGGCAGCGCAGATATACGCAGCGGCAAACTCGAACCACTGAATGGCAGTGTTTTGGCCGGCGCCTACGTTTTGCGGGCCCAGTAACAGCATCGTCGTCAGTCCAAGTCCAATACCTGTGCCCGTGGTTGGCGGACTGGACAGCCCCACCGCGACGGCATACAGCAAGGGGGCGAACAACAAGGCGAGCCACTCGAACTCACTGATCATGGGTATCAGCATGAACAGGTACAACGCCGACACCACCAAGGCCAGCGCCAGCCCCCTGGCAAAGCTTTGGCTGGCCAGCAACGGTCGCGGAAAAGTCGCCATCAGCGAACAGAGAATCCCCACCACAATCATCCCGCCACGCGCCCCGTCCCAACCGGTCTCGATCCAGATCAGGCCAGCCACCACTAATGCGGTAAATGCCCGGATTGCGTTCATTGCCGCCAAGGTGAAATCCAGATGCAAAGGATTGTCCTGGCCGCGAAACACGGAGCTCGCTGCGCGCTCCTCCTGAATAGCGTCGCTCAACTCGAGAATCTGCCCCAGTTGCTCCAGCATCCGCGCTTGCTCCCAGCGCAGTGCCCAGGCCAGGGAACGCAACGTGGCAGGCATCGTCTCGGTCAGTTGTTCTGCCTTATAGGCCTGGTCATCGAATCGCTGTTGCAGCGCCCCGAAATGTTGGCGAGCTTCGGCTGATAATGAGCGTCCCTGCCGGGCCAATTCATCGAGAAAAGACAGCTCTTCGGCGCGCAACAGCTGTATTTCTTCCGGCAACGCGCCTTTCCAGCGCTCGGCAAGCAGCTCCCGCTGGTGGCGCAAAGCCGTCAGCCGCGAGGTCAGTAGCACCAGCTGATTACCCAACAACTGCACCAGCCCATTGGCGCTGCGCAAACGTGGCGCATCGAAATACAAATGCCGACGCACACCCTCCAGGGCGCTGATCGCGCCTAACAGCTGCATTTGCCGCCGGTGGAAATCAGCCTCGCTTTCTTCGGTTCGAATAACAGCGGCCGCGTGGGTCGCGAGCAGCTTGATCACTTGATCGATCTTGGCGAAGTAATCCCGGGCAACGCTCTCCGGCCGAGCGGTTAGAAGGCTTACAACACACACGCAGGCCACCGCCAGGAGCGTTTCGGTCACACGGGTTACGGCCAGCAAAAACGTGCCGTCCTGATCAGGCACCGCCAGCAGCGCCACGACCACCGCCGTGTAGCCACTCAGCACAAACGCCTGGGAACTGGTGTAACGCAACAACGTACCCCCGGCGGTACACAGCGCCAACCACAAGGCCAGGGTGAGGATAAAAGGCAGCGGCGCCTGGGGGAAAATCGCCATGATCAACACGGCAACCACCGCACCCAACGTGGTGCCGATGACCTGGCCGAAGCTTCGTGCCAGGGCCATGCCACCCAAGGGCTGGCTGACGATGACCACCGCCATGATCGACCACTTGGGCTGGTCGAGGTCGAACAGGAAGGCCAGATACAGCGTCAACAGCCCAGCCGCGATGGTTCTCAAGGCAAACAACAACACACCCGGTCCGGGGTTGAGTATTGCCTTGAAGTATTGAAGCAGCGGTTGCATGGGAACGCTCGTCAGGTCATCTCAAGCAAGCGTAGTCACTCCCTCGGTGCCCTGACAGGTTTCACTGTCGACGCAACAGGTAGGCAAAAGCGCCGATGGGTCAGACGTTTCCGATAGATGCGCTCGATCAATCCTTCAGCCATAGCGATTGGACAGACCCTCGCCCTACCCCTACGCTGGGATTGCTGCGGAAGCGTCACTTGAAAAACCTTTGCCCATGATTGTGCGTGCCAAGCCGAACCTGATCGGCATTCTGTTTTCCCTAAAAGGCTCGATTGCCAAGCGCATTGCCTTGCGCAGTCTATTGGTCACGCTGCTGGCCTCCGTCATTGTGCTGGTGGAGACATGGCATCCCGCGTACTTCTCCAAGGTCAACGCCACACCTTTCACCTTGCTGGGCCTGTCGCTGTCGATCTTCATGAGCTTTCGCAACAACGCCTGTTACGACCGCTGGTGGGAGGGCCGCAAGCAACTCGGGCAGTTGATCATCGAAGTGCGTTCGCTGATTCGCCAAACCCAAGGGCTGATGGACGCCACTGAACGAGCGGTTCTGTTGCGCGAACTCTGTGGTTTCGCCCATGGTTTGATCGCCCGTCTGCGCGTGGAAGACGAGCTGACTGCCATCAAACCCTGGACGCATCACGCCATGGATGCTGGTCACCCAAACATTACCGATGCGCTCCTCCAGCGTATCGGTGGCCAATTCTCGGCACTGGCCCAACGCGACCACATCAGCGAATGGCGTTACACCCAACTGGAATCCAGACTGGTCAGCCTCAGTCAGGTTCAAGCCAGCTGTGAACGAATCAAAAGTACACCACTGCCCTTCCCCTACACATTGTTGCTGCACCGCACGATTTACCTGTTCTGCATCCTGCTGCCGTTTGCGATGGCCGAACCGCTGGGTTGGTTGACCCCCGTGTTCACCGCCATTGTCAGCTACACCTTTTTTGGACTCGACGAAATCGGAGACGACCTTGAAGACCCGTTCGGCTTCGATGAGAACGATCTGCCGTGCAATGCGATTTTGCGCACCCTGGAACGTGAAGTACTGGCGGCATTGGGGCAAACCGATTTACCGGCGGCCCTCGAACCGATTGAGTACGTGCTGAACTGAGTCAGGGTTTGACTCACAGCCTTGCCTGACCGAAGCTGGCACCTTTGCAAAAGCTTGCCAGCTACCGGATTCCTGCATGCCCCAGTTCCGCCGCTACCTGATCATCAGTGCCTGCGCCTTGTTCGCCATTGGCCTGGCCTGGTTTTTCTTGCGCAATACCCCCCCCGTGGTGCCGGAGGCAATCAAGCGTGGCTACGGTGAAGCGCTCACTCAGGCCCGCGCAGGTCAACCGGGAGCAGCGCGAGTTCTGTACCAGCAACTCGGCCGCCCCGACATTTCGCCCAAACGGCGCATCTGGCTGCACGCCGAGCTGCCCAACTACCCCAGCTCCGTGGCCTTGAAACTGGCGGACGCGGACCTGCAACACCCCGCGCCCGAGGTGCGCATCGCAGCGATCAAAAGCGTCAGCGAGCTAGTGCCCAACGGGCAGCGCAGCCTGTTGCTCGGGCCCTTGCTCGAAGACAGTGAACAAAGCGTACGGCTTGCCGCAGTGAACGCGTTGCTAGGACTCTCGCCGGATGACCTGGGTTTGTATTTCGGGCCGTTGGAGCAAGCCATTGATGCCTGGGAACAGGATCTCAAAAACGCGCCGCCCAGCGCCGCCAACTTCTATCAACTGGCGCGACTGCATCTGCACAATGCCGAATTGAAAGCAGCACAGCAGGCACTCGAACAGACATTGCAGCTGGATCCAGGCAACCTGCCCGCGCTGGTGATGCAGATCGATGTGCTGGATAAACTAGGCCAAAGCGACGCTGCCCGGCAGCTGTTGGCCAAGCAACTGCACGCACAACCCGACTCGGCCTACCTGCAACACGCTTTGGGTCTTTGGTTGCTGCATCACGGCCAAAGTGAATTCGCCTTGCTCGGTCTGTCCAAGGCCGTGGAGCTTGAGCCCGATAACAAGGATTACCGCTACGACCTGGCCACCACGCTTCATGGCGAGGAAGAACTTGAAGCGGCGCAAAAGCAACTGCAGGAAATCGTCCAGCGCCACCCGGCCGACCGTAAGGCACGGGTGTTATTGATCAACTACTGGAAGGAAAGCGGACAACTGCAGAACGTGCAGATCCTGTTGGCGCAACTGGAACAGATGAACCCGGACGATCCGGCGTTGCAGCAAGGGCTCTAAACGATCCCCTACTGTAGGAGCGAGCTTGCTCGCGATGAATTTGAAGGCGGCGCATTTTTCCAGACAGTAAGCGTCATCGTTCACGTCCATCGCGAGCAAGCTCGCTCCTACAGGTTTTTAGCGTCAAAACGTGTTGAACGCTCATTACGGCCAAGGGTCCAGTGAACAGGTAGCTCATTCAGGTACTGATGACCTGTTGCCTCGTTCCCCCTAGTCATGAGAGGGCAATTTTTGTCTACATCTAACGAGTTGTTCAGTGCAAAAGCCGCCACCGGCATTGAAGGTCTGGATGACATAGCGGGCGCAGCATGACCATCGGCGAACCGCTGGATGCGTTCCAGGGCGTATTGCTCGGGGACGAAACCCCGTTGCGGTCCAGGAAGCGATGTCCGAGCGCGCGATCATTCTCACGCCGCGGGGACGCGACAGCCAGATGTCGCGCTGCGGCCCGCAACTGGGCAACGTCACGTTTCTTGAACGCCCTTTTCATCCGGTGACGTTGATCAGTCTGGTGACCACTGCATTGCGCGGGCGCCGACGACAGTATGAAGCCCGGGACCGGCTGATCGACCTGAGTCAAAGTGAACTGCGCCTGCAAACCACCCTCGAAACCCTCGAACAGCAAGTCGAGGAACGAACTGCACAGCTACGACACAACGAAGAGGTCCTGCGTCAGTCGCAGAAAATGGAAGCCGTCGGCCAACTCACGGGCGGTATTGCCCAGCGCAGCATCAACGAAAGCATCCAGCTGGACATGCAGTTGAGCGAAGGCTTGTGGGTCGCCGAGGCCGACCCCAACCAACTGGAAAGCGCTCTGCTCAACCTGGTGATCAACGCCCGGGATGCCATGCCCGGTGGCGGCAGACTGGTGGTCAACACCGCAAATCAGCACCTGGCCACTGGCGCCACCGAAACCCAGGGCAATCTGGAACCGGGTGATTACGTGGTCCTGAGCGTCACCGACACCGGATGCGGCATGCCGCAAAGCACCATTGACCGCGCCTTCGACCCCTTCTTTACCACCAAGCCGATTGGCCAGGGCACTGGCCTTGGGCTGTCGATGATCTATGGCTTCACCAAGCAATCGCGCGGACACGTCGCCATCCGCAGTGGTGTCGACAAAGGCACCACCGTGACATTGTTTCTACCGCGTTTCGGTGGTGACGTACCGCAGCACAACCCGCTGAATGTCCAGCACGCACCCTTTGCGCAGAATGGCGAAACCGTGTTGATCGTCGAGGACGATCCAGCGGTGCGGGTGTTGGTGAGCACGGTGCTGAGCGAGTTGGGTTATGCCTTTGTCGAGGCTGGCAATGCCGACACCGCGGTACCGATTCTGAATTCCACGCAGCGCATCGACCTATTGATCAGCGATGTCGGGTTGCCGGGCATGAACGGCCGGCAACTGGCGGAAATTGGCCGGCAATACCGGCCTGGTCTCAAGGTGTTGTTCATCACCGGTTATGCAGAACACGCTGCGGTGCGCGGAGGGTTTCTCGATCCTGGCATGCAGATGATCACCAAGCCGTTCACCTTCGACCTGTTGACCGCGAAGGTGCAAGAGATGATCCGGATCTAAACCTGCTCCTGTGGGAGCGGGCTTGCTCGCGAAGAACGTTAACGATAACGCGTTCTTGCTGAATAAACGCGCTGCTCTCAAGTCCTTCGCGAGCAAGCTCGCTCCTACAAAGAACGTTACGAGAGCATGTCCTGCATCAGCTCTTGCAGCACATCCAGATCGAACGGTTTGCCCAGGATCGGAGCCTTGCGGGTGATCGGGCTATCGGTCTCGCGGATTTCCTGCGGATAACCGCTGATAAAGATCACCTTAAGCTCCGGTCGCAGTTTCACCGCTGGTTCGGCGATCTGAACGCCAGAGATTCCACCCGGCAGGCGGAAGTCGGTGATCATCATGTCCAGGTGCGGTTTGCTTGCCAGAATTTCAAAGGCCTGCTCGCCGTTCTCGGCCTGCAGCACCCGGTAGCCCTCCCCTGACAGATAGGCAGAAAGCACCATCAGGATCGAGGGGTCATCTTCGACGATCAGTACGACGTCTTGTGCATCTTCACTCATGGGAAGCCTTTGTTCGGTCAGTAGCTGCTGATACGACCGTGAGGTCGACCAGAGGTTGCGTGTATCTGGCTGTTTTCCTACAGCGGCAGACAAACGCGAAACAAGGCGCCTTCGCCAATCCGGCTTTCGACGGTAATGGAGCCGCCATGCGCGGCCACAATCTGTTCGGAAATAAACAATCCCAGGCCCAACCCGGCGACGGCATGTTTGGCCGTAACGCGCTCGAATTGCTGGAAGATACGCTTCTGGTTCTCCTCACCAATGCCGATCCCAAGATCGCGCACTTCCACCCGTGCCTGACCGTTCTCACTGTACACCTTAACGGTGATCGGACTCTTGGCGCCGTAACGCAACGCGTTGGTCAGCAGGTTGGAGATCACCTGTTCAATGCGAAATTCGTCCCAGCTACCCACCACCGGCTGCCCGGCGTCCAGGGTGATCGAAGACTCGGCGGCGTCAATCTGCGGCAAAAAATTCTGCAACAGGCCGCGAACCAGTGCCGAGAGATCGAAGCGCTTCGGTCGAATCGACAGCTTGCCGGTACGAATGCGCGACACATCGAGCATGTCTTCAATCAAGCGAATCAGGCTTTTGATCTGCCGTTCATCACGGTCGACCATCGCGTGCATCTTGTCCAGGGTGAACGCCGCGGCGTTATCCCGGGCCAGGTGCATCTTGCGCAGCTGGGTTTCGAGAATCAGGCCATTGAGCGGCGTGCGGACTTCGTGGGCAACGATGGACATGAAGTCATCGCGCATGCGCACTGCTTGCTCCAGCTCCTGCTGGGTGCTCTGCAACTGTTTGAGCAGGGCTTCCTGCTCCCGGCGACTCTGCTCCAGCGCTTCGACCTGCAGCTTCATTTCCTTGCGCTGGCGATACAGATCGACGAATACGTTGACCTTGCTCTTGACCGCGTGGATATCCAACGGCTTATAGAGGAAGTCCACGGCGCCGCTTTCGTAGCCCTTGAACGCGTAGTTCAGTTCACGGCCCGCCGCGCTGACAAAGACGATCGGGATGTTTTTGGTCTTTTCCGTGCCGCGCATCAACTCGGCCAGCTCAAAGCCATTCATACCGGGCATCTGCACGTCGAGAATGGCCATCGCGAATTCGTGTTGCAGCAATAACGACAGGGCTTCGTCGGCGGACAGCGCTTTGTAGACCACACGGTCTTCACGCTTGATCAGCGCTTCGAGCGCCAACAGGTTCTCCGGCAGATCGTCCACGATCAGCAGTTTGGCTTGGATATGACTTAGCATGCGATTTGTTCCAGCTCGACAAGCAGACGGCCGATGCCGCGTATAGGGAGAATGTAGTCTGGCTGGTGTATGGCAAGCGCAGCCTGGGGCATCGTCGCGACCTGGGCCTCGTTCGGGTCCTGCACGATGGTCAGGCCACCGCGAAGTTTGACCTGAGCCAGGCCTCGCGCACCATCGCGATTGGCACCGGTTAACAGCACCGCGGCCAGCGCGGCACCGTAGGCGTCGGCAGCCGATTCGAACAGGTAATCGATGGCGGGTCGCGAATGGTGCACGCGGGGTTCCAGGCTCAAGGAAAAACTGCGGTCTTGCTCCACCGACAGGTGATAGCCCGGTCCCGCGAAATAGAGCGTTCCGGCCTCGACCCGCGTCTTGTCGCGGGCTTCGAGGACGGGCAGCGAAACTCGCCGCGCGAACACTTCAGCCAATTGGCTGCAACGCTCATCCGGCAAGTGCAACACCACAATGATCGGCAGGACAAACCCTGCTCGCAGTGGGCCGAGGATATTCAGCAATGCCTCCACACCGCCGGCAGAAGCGCCGATCACGATAGCCTCTATGGAAGGCAAGCCCGCTGCACTGCTCATAATTTGCGGTAGATCCGTTCGTGTTTGACCAAGGGCTCGAACTGCTTGCCAAAGGCCGAAAAATCCAGGGTTTCCTTGCTGCCCAGCACCAGGAAACCCCGATGACACAGGGACTCGTGGAACAAGCCAAGCGCACGATCTTGAAGATTTTTATTGAAATAAATCAAAACGTTACGACACGAAATTAACTGAGTTTCTGAAAAGACACTGTCGGTTGCCAGGCTGTGATCGGCGAACGTCACGTTCTCACACAACGTCTTGTCGAAAATCGCGTACCCGTACGCTGCCGTGTAGTAGTCAGCGAACGAACACTGGCCACCTGCCTGCTGGTAATTAGAAGTGTAGGCGCGGACATTCTCCATCGAGAAAATTCCTTGCTTGGCCTTTTCCAGCGAACGCGGATTGATGTCGGTGGCGTAGATAATGGTGCGATCCAGCAAGCCCTCTTCGCGCAGCAAGATCGCCATCGAGTAGACCTCTTCACCGGTGCTGCAACCGGCGATCCATACCTTGATCGACGGATAGGTCTTGAGCAGCGGGACCACTTCCTGACGGATCGCCAGAAAGTGCGAAGGGTCGCGGAACATCTCGCTGACGGGGATCGTCAGCAACTGCAGTAACTGCATGAACGCGGTGGGATCGTGCAGGACCTTTTCCTGCAGCGCCGAAATGGTCGAGCACTCGAACTGGCTCAACGCGTGGCCGACCCGGCGCTTGATCGAAGCGCCGGAGTAATCGCGAAAGTCATAGCTGTACTTGAGATAGATCGCCTCGATCAACAAGCGCAATTCGATTTCGGTATTTCGCTCCACTAGATACGTTCCATCTTCGGTAACCACACACGAATCAGCGAGAACAAGCGATCCAGGTCAATGGGCTTGGCCAGGTAATCGTTGGAGCCAGCCTGCAGGCAGCGCTCCTGATCGTCTTTCATGGCCTTGGCGGTCACCGCAATGATTGGCAGTTTGCGCCAGCGCGGGTCCTTACGGATCTCGATGGTGGCTTCGAAACCATCCATCTCAGGCATCATCACGTCCATCAACACCAGATCGATGTCCTCAACTTCATTCAATTTTTCAATCGCTTCACGACCGTTCCGGCCGATGACCACGACTGCGCCTTTTTGCTCCAGCGCACTGGTGAGGGCGAAGATATTGCGTACATCGTCGTCCACCAGCAGCACTTTGCGACCCTCAAAGACCTTGTCGCGGCTGCGCGCAGTCTTGAGCATCCTCTGCCGTTCATGGGACAACCTGGATTCGACTTTGTGCAGAAAGAGTGTCACCTCGTCCAGCAAACGCTCGGGTGAGCGCGCGCCCTTGATGATGATCGAACGGGAATACTTGCGCAGTTCGTTCTCTTCATCCCGGGTCAGGTTACGCCCGGTGTAGACGATCACTGGCGGGAACGAGCAGATATCCTCGGTGGACATGCGCTTGAGCAGGTCGTTGCCGAGCATGTCCGGCAGCTTCAGGTCGATGATCATGCAGTCGAAAATCGTAGTGCGCAGCAGGTCCAGGGCCTCCTGAGCGAAACCTACCGCGGTGATTTCGATGTCATCGTCACCAATCAACCGGGCAATGCTGTCGCGCTGCACAACGTCGTCTTCGACCAGCAGGACGCGTTTGACCTTCTGGGTCAGCTTGGCTTCGAGACGGGCAAATACATCCTTGAGTTCTTCGCGGGTGGTCGGCTTGACCGCGTAACCGATGGCGCCCATGTGCATGGCCGCTTCGACTCGATCTTCGACGGAGATGATGTGCACCGGAATGTGCCGGGTTTCAGCGTGTTCCTTCAGGCGTTGCAACACGGTCAGCCCGGAATGATCCGGCAGACGCATGTCCAGAAGAATGGCATCCGGGAGGAACTCCTTGGCCAGGTCGTAGCCTTCGTCCGCGCCGTGCGCCACCAGGCACTGATAACCCAGTTCATGGGCGAGATCGTAGAGGATGTGCGCAAAGTTCGCCTCATCTTCCACTACCAGGATGCACCGCGTGGTGAACGGTGCCTTCGTACGGTCATCATCAAAACGCGGGATAGCGACCTCGGCGATCAGCGGCACCGGGGCGGCGGGTGCCACTCTCGGCGCCACGGCAACCGGCGAGGCTTTCATCAGCTCGACAGGGTATTCGCCCGGCTCAACGTATTGCTGCGGCAAGACCAGGGTGAACACACTGCCCTGCCCAGGTTCGCTGGTGACGCTGATAGAACCGCCCAGCAATGCGGCCAGGTCACGAGAAATCGACAAACCCAGGCCCGTGCCGCCGTACCGGCGATTGGTGGTGCCATCGGCCTGGCGGAACGCTTCAAAAATACTGTCCTGCTGATCCTCTGCAATACCGATCCCGGAATCGCGGACCATAAAGGCGATGCCTTCATTGGGTTGACTGGCAACCGTCAGGCTGACGGAGCCCTTTTCGGTGAACTTCACCGCGTTCGACAGCAGGTTCTTGATGACCTGCTCCAGACGCTGGCGGTCGGTGAACATCATCAGCGGCGCGCCTGGCTGCAATTCGACGTGGAAGCCCAGTTTCTTGTCCGCCGCCAATGGCTCGAACATTCCACGCAAGCCGTCTACCAGACGGGAGACGCTGGTGTTCTCCGGGCGTATCTCCAGCTTGCCGGCCTCGACCTTGGAGATGTCGAGGATGTCGTTGATCAAGTTGAGCAAGTCATTGCCGGCCGAATAGATCGACTCGGCGAACTTGACCTGCTCAGGGCTGAGGTTTTCCTGGGGGTTTTCTGCCAGCAACTTGGCCAGGATCAACGAACTGTTCAGCGGCGTGCGCAACTCGTGGGACATGTTGGCGAGGAATTCGGACTTGTACTTGCTCGAACGCTGCAACTCTTCGGCGCGGTCTTCGAGCTGGATCCGGGCCTGATTGAGTTCGGTGTTTTTCAGGTCCATGGCGTCGCGCTGATCGGCCAGGATCTGTGCCTGCTCGGCAAGCTGCTCATTGGTCTGCTCCAGCTCGACCTGCTGGGTTTCCAGGTGCGCCTGGGACTCCTTGAGAATCCGCGATTGTTCCTCCAGTTCTTCGTTGGCGGTTTTCAACTCTTCCTGCTGCACTTGCAGCTCTTCGTTGAGCTGTTGAGTTTCGGCCAGCACTTCCTGCAAGCGCTGGCGATAGCGAGCGGCCTCGATGGAAGTCCCGATGTTGCCGGAAATCAGCTCGAGCAATTCGATGTCGCGATCATTCAGCGGACGCAGGAACCCCAGCTCAATCACGCCGTTGACGCGCTCGTCATCGCTGGTCGGCACCACCAGCACGCTGCGCGGCAGGCCTTGGCCAAGTCCGGAGCTGACCTTAAAGTAATTCTCCGGCACCGAGTCGAGGCGAATCAGACGAGCCGTTTGCGCCACCTGCCCTGCAATGCCTTCTTCATTGTAAATATGCTGTTCGCGCTCTTCTTCTTCGCGGGAGAAACCGTAAGAGGCAATGCGCTTGAGGCCGCCATGCTCTTCACGTACATAAATAGCTGCCACGGCGGTGCCGAGGTATTGCGCACAAAACTGCAGGATATTGCGGCCCAGCACGTTCAGGCTCAGTTGCCCCAACACTTGTTCGGCCAGCTCCGTCTGGCCGTTGCGCAGCCAGGCCTGCTGTTCCAGGCGATGAGCGCTGGCCTGTTGTGCGGCGAGGTTGGCACTGTAACTCTGGGAAAGGGTGAGTAAATCCCGACGACCGATGTAGGCCAGCAACCCGCTTATGCCAGCAATGAACAACAGATAAAGGCCGATACTCCAGATCGTGGTGGTGCGCACTTCTTCGTTACGCGTAGTGCGCAACTGCTGCTCCGTGTCGATCAGGTCTTCGTACTGTTTGCGAATATCATCCGTCAGCCGTTTGCCGCGCCCGGCCTTGACCGCGCCGCGATAATCACCGGCGCTGCGCTGCAAATCGATCATTGACTGCGCGTAATCCCCCCACTCCTTTTGCATGGCCTCCAGCCTATGCAGACGGTCGGTCTGAACCGGATTGTCGGCCGTCAACTCCAACAGGGTGTTGAGGGCGACAGCAATCTTCGGCTTGGCCGTTTCGTAGGGGTCAAGAAAATGCTCGTCACTGCTGAGCAGAAAGCCGCGCATCCCGGTTTCCAGATCAACCGTCAGTTTCACCGCTTCATTGGCGTTATTGATCACCCGGTCCGTGTGCTCGACCCACTGGATCACCGACAGCAAATAAGTGATCAGCGAAACAAAGAACACCGCACTGAGCACACCGATGCCCAATGGCAGGCTGATGTTGCGGCTCAGCAGCTTGCGGAATCGTTGCTCATCAACGGAAGACGGAGGGGTCATGGGGAGGCCTTGTCGAACTGTTGAAAACCAAGGAGTTTGCCCCAAAAAAGGCACCATGTTCCAATTTTCTGAAGCGTTTTCGCGCAAAACCCTACATTCCGCCGCGGCGATGCAAAGGAGCGGTTATCCTTGCCGAGTCTTGTATGGCTATTCTTTTTGTAGCGCAGTGGGAACTTGTCGGGTTCCGCCACTTACTCATGCAAGAGCCCGGCTATTTCGATCGACCGGTCACCGCGAATCCAACCCTTGAGAACGCCTATTATGTCCGCCGAAAAATCCATCATCCTGGTCGTCGAAGACGACGACATCGTGCGGATGCTGATCATCGATGTTCTGGAGGAACTGGAGTACGAGTTGCTCGAGGCCGAGAGCAGCGAAAAGGCGCTGGAGTTTCTCAATGATGAAGACCAGTACATCGACCTGATGATGACCGACGTCGGCTTGCCGGTGATGGATGGCCGTGAACTGGCCAAGCAAGCGCGTATGCTGCGACCCGAGTTGCCTATCCTGTTCGCCAGTGGTTATGCCGAAAACGTCGAGGTGCCGGCGGACATGTTCATCATCGGCAAGCCGTTCTCCATTGACCAGTTGCGGGACAAGGTCAACAGCATCCTCGCAAGCGCCTAGTTTCGGGCAGTGTGAGCAGAAGGTTCGCCATCGGTTGTGGTTTAATTGCGCGCCGTTTTTATCCCGCACCCTCTGCCCGCTTCAAGGAACCACCCTGCATGAGTCAGCCCCGCCCTACCAAAGTCCTGGTCATCGGTTACGTCTGGCCCGAGCCCCGCTCTTCTGCAGCGGGTGGGCACATGATGCAAATCCTCGAGTCGTTCTTGCAGCAAGGCTGGGACATTACCTTCAGCAGCCCGGCCGGCACCGGCGAACACCGGGCGGATCTTGCGGCGTTGGGTATTCGCGAAGTGGCTATCGAGTTGAACAACAGCAGTTTCGACACCTTCATCAGCGAACTGGCCCCGGATATGGTGCTGTTCGACCGCTTCATGATGGAAGAACAGTTCGGCTGGCGCGTTGAAAAGCACTGTCCTGACGCGGTGCGCGTGCTTGAGAGTTCTGATTTGCAAAGCCTGCGAGATGCGCGTCAACAACGTCTCAAGGAACGTTTGAAGGCCAGTGACGACGCCAACGACTTCAGCGACTTGTTCGCGCCGACGTTGCGCGAAGAGTTTGAGTTCATGGCCGATACGGATATGGCCAAACGGGAAATCGCTGCCATTTATCGTTGCGACTTGAACCTGATGATCTCCGAAGTGGAAATCGAGCTGCTGGTCGAACAGTTTAACGTCCCACGCAACCTGCTGTTTTGGTGCCCGCTGATGGTTGATCTGCCGGTCACGCCTGCGCCGACCTTCGAGGATCGGGCGCACTTTCTTCATATTGGCAACTTCCGTCATGCGCCCAACTGGGACGCGGTGCTTTGGCTGAAGACCGTTATTTGGCCACTGATCCGTCAGCAATTACCCGGCGCTCAGTTGCACATCTACGGCGCTTACACCCCGCCAAAAGCCACCGCGCTGCACAACGCAGCCCAGGGGTTTCATGTGATGAACTGGGCCGAAGATGCGCTGCAGGTCATGTCGGCGACACGCGTGTGTCTGGCGCCATTGCGATTCGGCGCAGGCATTAAAGGCAAAATCCTCGATGCGATGATCTGTGGGACACCTAACGTCACCACGCCGATGGGCGCCGAAGGCATGCACGGCGAAGAACAATGGCCGGGAGCGGTGACCCGAACGGCCCAGGCGTTCGCCGATTGCGCCGTGCAGCTCTATCAGGACAAGACACAGTGGCTCGAGGCCCAGGCCCTCGGGTTGGACCTTCTGACGAGTCGTTATCAGCAACACATCCATGGCCCGGCATTGATCGCACGGCTCGATCTTTGCCGCCAACATCTGTCGACGATCAGAAGAGATAACTTCACCGGCAGTATGCTGCGCCATCATCAACATAAGAGCACTCAATACATGGCGCAATGGATTGAAGCGAAAAACAAGTATCGTGAAGACGCCTAATCATTAAACTCCCCCACGTGAGAACCCTCTCCGTTTAAATCTGATTAACTGTGCAAGGATGCACTATGAATATTGCTATCAATACAACCACGGCCAACTTCTCTTCTGTAGCCCAAGGCTTCGCACTTAATAGCTGGATGAGCGATATTCCTATTATCGATTCATTATCGCTTGCTCAACTGGTTCTACCAGGCGCTCATAATGCCGGCGTGGACAAGAAAGCCTCTTACTTCGCACCCGGCGCGAGCAACTGGATCGCCTGCCAAAACAACTCTTTTTATTATCAACTGAACTCAGGAGCGCGCGCCCTTGATTTGAGACTAGGGTATGAAATCGCGGGTAATGGTGTCGGTACATTCTGGTTTGAGCATAATGGCTTTCGTTCCTCCCGCTCCCTGGAGAACCTGATCACCAGCGTGATCCGGTTTCTTCAGGAAAATCCCGACGAGTTTATCGTGCTGGATTTTCACCAATTGAATGCTGGCAACAGGCCTTTCGATTACAAAGAATTCAACAGGCTGTTATTGACTCACTTGGGTGACAGGATCATTCCCTATACCAATACTTTCCTCCCACTGGAGGAGCTCAAGCGATTGAGCCCTGCCCGGCGCTTACTAGTGGCTGCCGAGTATCATCCGCAGCTCGACTTGACCTATTTCCATCGAAAAATCGAGCACAAATGGAGCGGAATTTCGACGACCAGTATCAGTGAGCTGAACGCGTATATAACGCACGTCATGAAGCACCCTCCGAGCAGGGCCTTACCATGGTCACTTTCCGCGACCAGCTACCAAGTTGCGACAGGTCCGGTAAACATCGGGGCGTATATTGATCAGTGGTTTGATCCCGAGCTTAATGACTGGGCGACAAACAGCAGCATTATCAATACAGATTTTTTTGAAACATCGAATGTGGTACGCCACTGTCTGATTGCCAATCTGATCCAGGCGTATGCCAAATGACGGTGTAGGCGTTGCCTTGCATCGGCGAGCAGGCACGTAGGGGTTCGCAGACTGGCATTTGACGTCCGGAAAGAGGCATGATCAGGCTGCGATAACAAAAAAAGCACGCCTGACATGACCCGAACTGCCAGAGTCACCGATCCTTCCTACGAACTGATGGACGACCACAACGGGTTGTCCATCATCTATCGCCAGCACGGGTTCCCCTGCCCCTTGGTGCGCTGGCATTTCCACAAGGAATACGAACTGCACTTGATCGTCGCCAGCTCCGGCAAAGTGTTCATTGGCGATTACATCGGCAACTTCTACCCCGAATCCCTGTTCCTCACCGGCCCCAACCTGCCCCACAACTGGATCAGTCAGGTGGCCGAGAACGAAGTGGTGCCCAAGCGCGACATGCTGGTCAACTTCACCGACGAGTTGTTCGACAGCGGCCATTTGGTGTTCGCCGAGCTCAAGACGCTCGCGCCCTTGCTGGAGCGTGCGCAGTACGGCATCGAATTTCGCTGCAAACGCACGATCCAGCAGGCGATGGGCCTGATGCAACGCATTGCCGATACCAAAGGCGTGACCCGGCTCGGGCACTTTTTCATTCTGCTGGAGTTGCTGGCAGCCGCTGACGATTATCAGTTGCTCTCCGGCGCGACGACCCCGCAATTGGCCGACGAACACAATATCGATCGCACTAACCGGGCCGTGGATTACATCTTCGCGCATTACGCCCGGGAACTGCCGCTGGAAGAAGTCGCCGAACACCTGGGCATGAAGCCGACGTATTTCAGTCGCGTCTTCAAACAAGCCACGGGGCGCTGTTTTATCGAATTCGTCAATCGCCTGCGCATCAGCAAATCCTGCGAGCTGCTGGCCGATGGCGACAAACCGGTGACCGATGTGTGCTTCGAGTCGGGGTTCAACAATATTTCCAACTTCAATCGCCGCTTTCAGCAACTGAAAGGCATGACGCCCTCTCACTACCGGCGGTTGGCGGTGCAGCGGTTGACCGAACAAAACATCGGGTAAAGACAAGATCAAAAGATCGCAGCCTGCGGCAGCTCCTACAGGGGTATCGCGAACGCAAACACATCCCTGTAGGAGCTGCCGCAGGCTGCGATCTTTTGATCTTCGCCCTTAAAACCTATACGCATTCAATGCCCGTGAAGCACTGAAATGCCGTCCCCTGCACTTCCAGCACCAAACCCTAGTGCAAAATAGTATCGATTGAAGTGTGACGGATGATTTGTCACATCTTCAATTGAAGGCTGTAATCAGTGCACATTCTTCCCTCCGCAGGAAGACACAAAAACAATAACTGTCCTTCTGTAACCCCGCCGGGTGCAGAAAAGGAGTGCACGATGCAACCTTCTGTAAAAGCTCTGCTTGCCCTCTCCTGCATGACCCTTAGCAGCGTCAGCCTCGGCGCGCAGACGCTGACCATCGCCACTGTCAACAACAGCGACATGATCCGCATGCAAAGGCTTTCGAAAACCTTCGAAGCCGAGCACCCGGACATCAAGCTGAATTGGGTGGTGCTGGAAGAAAACGTCTTGCGCCAACGCCTGACCACTGACATCGCAACGCAAGGCGGGCAGTTCGATGTGCTGACCATCGGCATGTACGAAGCCGCACTCTGGGGGGCCAAGGGTTGGCTGGAGCCGATGAAGGACTTGCCGGCCTCGTATGCCCTGGACGACGTGTTCCCTTCGGTGCGCGAAGGCCTCTCGGTCAAGGGGTCGCTGTATGCCCTGCCGTTCTACGCCGAAAGCTCCATCACCTATTACCGCACTGATCTGTTCAAAGACGCCGGGCTGACCATGCCCGAGCACCCGACCTGGGAGCAGATCGGCGAATTCGCCAGCAAACTCACCAACAAAGATAAAGAACAGTACGGCATTTGCCTGCGCGGCAAGGCCGGCTGGGGCGAGAACATGGCGTTGATTACCACCGTTGCCAATGCCTATGGCGCACGCTGGTTCGATGAGAAGTGGCAGCCGGAATTCACCGGCCCCGAGTGGAAAAACGCGCTGAACTTCTACGTCGACACCATGAAAAAATCCGGCCCGCCGGGTGCCTCAAGTAACGGTTTCAACGAAAACCTGGCGCTGTTCAACAGTGGCAAGTGCGCGATCTGGGTCGATGCCAGCGTCGCCGGCTCCTTCGTCACCGACAAGACCCAAAGCAAGGTCAGCGACCACGTCGGCTTTACCTACGCCCCGCACCAAGTCACCGACAAAGGTTCGGCCTGGCTCTATTCCTGGGCGCTGGCGATCCCGACCAGTTCCAAGGCCAAGGACGCGGCGAAAGCCTTCAGTGCCTGGGCGACATCGAAAGAATACGGCGCATTGGTTGCCGAAAAAGACGGCATCGCCAACGTACCCCCAGGCACGCGAGCCTCGACCTACAGCGAGGCTTACATGAACGCGGCGCCGTTCGCCAAGGTCACGCTGGAATCGCTGAAAGCGGCGGACCCGAGCAAGCCGACCCTCAAGCCCGTGCCGTATATCGGCATTCAACTGGTGACCATTCCTGAGTTTCAGGCCGTGGGCACCCAGGTCGGCAAGCTGTTCTCGGCAGCGTTGATCGGCCAGACCACGGTCGACCAGGCCCTGACCGCCGCCCAGCAAACCACCGAACGTGAGATGAAGCGCGCCGGTTACCCCAAGTAACCCGCTGAAACTTGCTCCTGCCTCCTGTGGGAGCGAGCTTGCTCGCGATGAGGCCGTCAAATCCAACATCGATATTGACTGACAGGCCGCTATCGCGAGCAAGCTCGCTCCCACAGAGATCTCCACAGGGTTCGCGCTATTCGTATCTGCACCCAAACGGTTCTAAACGCCATGAATATTTCAACTGCCAAAGCTCAAATGGACATCCCCCAACCCGTGCGCAAAAGCCGGCTGGCCAATCCCGGCTGGTTTCTGGTCAGTCCCTCGGTGGCGTTGTTGCTACTGTGGATGATCGTACCGCTGGGCATGACCCTTTACTTTTCGATGATTCGCTACAACCTGCTCTACCCCGGTGAAAACGAATTCGTCGGATTGGAGAATTTCACCTACTTCCTCAGCGACTCGGGCTTTCTGCCCGGTGCTACCAACACCTTGTTGCTGGTGGGCAGCGTGTTGCTGATCAGCGTGGTGTTCGGCGTATTGATCAGTGCGTTGCTGGAGGCCAGTGAGTTTTTCGGTCGCGGTATCGTCCGGGTCATGTTGATCTCGCCATTTTTCGTCATGCCCACCGTCGGTGCGCTGATCTGGAAGAACCTGATCTTCCACCCGGTTTCCGGGATGCTCGCCTATGTCTGGAAGCTGTTCGGCGCGCAACCGGTGGACTGGCTGGCCCACTACCCGCTGCTGTCGATCATCATCATTGTGTCCTGGCAATGGCTGCCCTTCGCGATCCTGATACTGATGACCGCCATGCAGTCCCTCGACCAGGAACAGAAAGAAGCCGCGCGTCTCGACGGCGCCGGCCCCATCGCGATTTTCTGGCACCTGACCCTGCCGCACCTGGCGCGACCGATTGCAGTGGTGGTGATGATTGAAACCATCTTCCTGCTGTCGGTATTTGCCGAGATCTTCACCACCACCAACGGCGGTCCCGGCTACGCCTCGACCAACCTCGCCTACCTGATCTACAACCAGGCGCTGGTGCAGTTCGACGTCGGCATGGCGTCCGCCGGTGGTTTGATCGCCGTGGTCATTGCCAACATCGCCGCCATCGTGCTGGTGCGGATGATTGGCAAAAACCTGACAGACAAAGCCTGAGGCCCACGCCATGACCCTTCAACAATCCCGTCGTCTGCAAAGCCTGCTGCTGGGCACCCTGGCCTGGGCCATCGCGATCCTGATCTTCTTCCCGATCTTCTGGATGGTACTGACCAGTTTCAAAACCGAAATCGACGCGTTCGCCACGCCGCCGCAGTTCATCTTCATGCCGACACTAGAGAACTACCTGCACATCAACGAGCGCAGCGATTACTTCAGCTTCGCCTGGAACTCGGTGGTGATTTCCTTCAGCGCCACGGCTCTGTGCCTGCTGATCGCGGTGCCGGCGGCTTACTCCATGGCGTTCTACGAAACCCAACGCACCAAGGGCACGCTGTTATGGATGCTCTCCACCAAGATGCTGCCGCCGGTGGGCGTACTGATGCCGATTTACCTGCTGGCCAAGAGCTTCGGCCTGCTCGATACGCGCACCGCGCTGATCGTGATTTACACGCTGATCAACCTGCCGATCGTGGTGTGGATGATTTACACCTACTTCAAGGACATCCCCAAAGACATCCTCGAAGCCGCGCGCCTCGACGGCGCAACGTTGTGGCAGGAAATGGTCCGGGTGCTGCTGCCGATCGCCAAGGGTGGCCTGGCCTCCACGGTGTTGCTGTCGCTGATCCTGTGCTGGAACGAGGCGTTCTGGTCACTGAACCTGACCTCGTCGAAAGCCGCGCCACTGACCGCACTGATCGCTTCGTATTCCAGCCCTGAAGGGCTGTTCTGGGCCAAGTTGTCGGCCGTGTCGACACTGGCCTGCGCCCCGATCCTGATCTTCGGCTGGATCAGCCAGAAACAATTGGTCCGCGGCCTGTCGTTTGGCGCCGTGAAATGACCGCAGTCCCTGTAGGAGCGAGCTCGCTCGCGATGGACGTGAACGATTACGCGCGCTGCCTGGAAGAACTCATTGTCCGGACGTTTTTCGCGAGCAAGCTCGCTCCTACAGAAAACAGTCCGGTTTAACGAATAAAACAAACGGAGGCCCATCACCATGGCCAACCTGAAAATCAAGAATCTGCAAAAACACTTCGAAGGCTTTTCCATCATCAAAGGCATCGACCTGGAAGTGAACGACAAGGAATTCGTGGTCTTTGTCGGCCCGTCGGGCTGCGGTAAATCCACCTTGCTGCGTCTCATCGCCGGCCTTGAAGAAGTCAGCGGCGGCACGATTGAGCTCGATGGCCGTGACATCACTGAGGTCAGCCCCGCCAAGCGAGACCTGGCGATGGTGTTCCAGACCTACGCCTTATATCCGCACATGAGCGTGCGCAAAAACATGTCGTTTGCCCTCGACCTGGCGGGCGTAGCGAAAGCTGAAGTCGAGAAGAAAGTCGGCGAAGCGGCACGCATCCTTGAACTGGGGCCGATGCTGGAACGCAAACCCAAACAACTTTCCGGCGGCCAGCGTCAACGCGTGGCCATCGGCCGGGCGATTGTGCGTAACCCGAAAATCTTCCTGTTCGACGAACCCTTGTCCAACCTCGACGCCGCCCTGCGGGTGCAGATGCGTCTGGAGCTGCTGCGCCTGCACAAAGAACTGCAAGCCACGATGATCTACGTGACCCACGACCAGGTTGAAGCCATGACCATGGCCGACAAAGTCGTGGTGCTCAATGGCGGCAAAATCGAACAGGTCGGTTCGCCCCTGGACCTGTATCACCAACCGGCCAACCTGTTTGTCGCAGGCTTTCTCGGCACGCCGAAAATGGGCTTCCTCAAGGGCAAAGTCACCCGCGTAGAACATCAAAGCTGCGAGGTGCAACTCGATGCCGGCACCCGCATCACGTTGCCGTTGAGTGGCGCCAACCTGAGTGTCGGCGGTGCGGTGACGCTGGGCATTCGTCCCGAACATCTGGAGCTGGCACAACCCGGCGACTGCACCTTGCAAGTCACGGCCGATGTCAGCGAACGTCTGGGCAGCGATACCTTCTGCCATGTGCTGACCTCGTCCGGCGAAGCGCTGACCATGCGCGTGCGCGGTGATCTGGCCAGCCGATATGGCGAAACCTTGAGCCTGCACCTGGACGCCGAACACTGCCATTTATTTGATGCCGATGGCGTGGCGCTGACCCGTCCACTGCGCGCCGCGGCCTGATGTCGAGAGCATGTGATGAAACTCAATAAACAGAACCTCAACCGCCTCTCTGCGCAAGTCATCCTGCCCGCCTACGCCCTGAGCGACACCCGCCAAGGCATCGCGCACATCGGCGTCGGCGGCTTCCACCGCGCCCATCAGGCGTATTACACCGACGCGTTGATGAACTTAGGCGAAGGCCTGGACTGGGCCATTTGCGGGGTTGGCCTGCGTGCGGAGGACCGCCGTGCCCGGGACGATCTGAAAGAACAGGATTACCTCTACACCCTGTTCGAACTCGGCGATACCGACGACACCGAAGTCCGGGTCATCGGCGCCATTCGGGACATGCTGCTGGCCGAAGACAGCGCGACAGCGCTGATCGACAAGCTCGCCAGCCCCGAGATCCGCATCGTTTCGTTGACCATCACCGAAGGCGGTTACTGCATCGACGACAGCAACGGCGAGTTCATGGCGCACCTGCCGCAGATTCAGCATGACCTGGCCAACCCGAACACGCCGAAAACCGTGTTCGGGTTTCTCTGCGCGGCATTGGCCAAACGCCGTGCGGCCGGCACACCCGCCTTCACCTTGATGTCCTGCGATAACCTGCCGCACAACGGCGCCGTCACCCGCAAAGCCTTGCTGGCGTTTGCTGCGTTGCGCGATGCCGAACTGCGCGACTGGATCGCCAACCATGTCAGCTTTCCCAACGCCATGGTCGACCGCATCACGCCGATGACCAGCACTGAACATCGCCTGCAACTGGCCGACAAACATGCGGTCGACGATGCCTGGCCGGTGGTCTGCGAGCCATTTGTGCAGTGGGTGCTGGAAGACAAGTTCGTCAACGGTCGCCCGGCCTGGGAAAAGGTTGGCGTGCAGTTCACTGACGACGTCACGCCTTATGAAGAGATGAAGATCAAACTGCTCAACGGCAGTCATCTGGCCCTGACGTACCTGGGGTTTTTGAAGGGTTACCGCTTCGTTCACGAGACCCTGAACGACCCGCTGTTTGTGCGTTACATGCGCGCCTACATGGACCTGGACGTGACGCCACAGCTGTCGGCCGTTCCGGGAATCAACCTGACCGATTACAAGAACACGCTGGTGGAGCGTTTCTCCAATCAGGCGATTGCCGATCAACTGGAGCGGGTGTGTTCGGACGGTTCATCGAAGTTTCCGAAGTTCACGGTGCCGACCATCAACCGCTTGATTGCCGACGGCAGGGAAACCCGGCGCGCGGCGTTGGTGGTGGCGGCGTGGGCCTTGTATTTGAAGGGCGTGGATGAGAATGGCGGTACCTACAGCATCCCGGACCCGCGGGCTGCGTTTTGTCAGGCGCTGGTGGCGGATGATGCGTTGATCACACAGCGGTTGCTGGGGGTCGAGGAGATTTTTGGGATGGCGATTCCGCGTTCGCCCGAATTTGTGGCGGCGTTTGAGTGGTGTTGCAACAGCTTGCGCGAGGTGGGTGTGACGCGGACGCTGGAGAGGGTGCTGGCTTAAGCACGGCGGTGAGCGTGATGCCGTCTTCGCGAGCAAGCCCGCTCCCACATTAGATCGCGGTCAAATGTGGGAGCGAGCTTGCTCGCGATTGGGCTCACTGATATCGACCTGACACACCAAGGATCTTCCATGGCAAACCAACAACTTTTCCTCGGCATCGACTGCGGCACCCAAGGCACCAAAGCCATCATCCTCGACGCGCACAGCGGTCAGGTCCTCGGCCTGGGCGCCGTCGCGCACACGCTTATCAGCGGCGCCAATGGCTGCCGCGAGCAAGACCCTCACCAGTGGCTGGAAGCATTCGCTCTGGCCACCCGCCGCGCCCTGCTCGCCGCCAACGTCGACGGCCAGCAGATCCTTGGCATCGGCGTCTCCGGCCAGCAACACGGCCTGGTGCTGCTTGACGACCAAGGCCAGGTCCTGCGCCCTGCCAAGCTCTGGTGCGACACCGAATCCACCCCGGAAAACGACCGGCTGCTCGCCCATCTGGGCGGTGAAAAAGGCTCACTTGAACGTCTCGGCGTGGTCATCGCACCGGGCTACACGGTGTCCAAACTACTCTGGACCAAAGAACAGCATCCCGAGGTGTTTTCCCGGATCGCCCGCATCCTGTTGCCCCATGATTACCTCAACTATTGGCTCACCGGCCGCAGTTGCAGCGAATATGGCGATGCCTCCGGCACGGGTTATTTCAACGTACGTACTCGCCAGTGGGATTTGCAATTGCTGCGCGACATCGATCCCACCGGCCGCCTGCAAGCCGCGTTACCGGAGCTGGTCGATGCCCATCAAGCCGTCGGCGCGATGCTTCCAAGTATCGCGGAGCATCTTGGCATCAACCCAAACGCGCTGGTCTCCAGCGGCGGGGGCGACAACATGATGGGCGCTATCGGCACCGGCAACATAACGCCCGGCGCGATCACCATGAGTCTCGGCTCCTCGGGCACGGTTTACGCCTATGCCGATCAACCGAAGGTCAGCCCGGACGCCGCGGTCGCCACGTTCTGTTCCTCCAGCGGTGGCTGGTTGCCGTTGATCTGCACCATGAACCTGACCAATGCCACCGGGGTGATTCGCGAGTTGTTCAAGCTGGATATCGAGCCCTTCAACGACCTTGTCGCGCAAGCGCCGATCGGTGCCGAAGGCGTGTGCATGCTGCCGTTTTTTAACGGTGAACGCGTCCCCGCCCTGCCCCACGCCACTGGCAGCCTGCTGGGGTTGACGATGACCAACCTGACTCGGGCCAACCTGTGCCGCGCCGTGGTGGAAGGCACGACCTTCGGTTTGCGGTATGGTCTGGACCTGCTGCGCCGCAATGGCCTACAAAGCGTGCGCATCTGCCTGATCGGCGGCGGCTCGAAAAGTCCGGCGTGGCGGCAGATCGTCGCGGACATCATGAACACCCCCGTGATCTGCACTGAACAAAGCGAAGCCGCGGCCCTCGGCGCAGCGATTCAGGCGGCATGGTGCAAGTCTTGGGCAAACGGGCACGAGGACAGTCTGGCGGAGCTTTGCGAGCGCTGCGTAAAGCTCGATCTGGCCAGCGAAACCCTGCCTATCGCAGAAAATGTGGCCGCCTGTCAGCAGGCCTATGAACGCTATCAACAACGGGTCGCAACCCTTTAAAGAGCGAGCAATTATGTATCTGGTGTGTGGCGAAGCGCTGTTCGATTTTTTCAGTGAAAACGATGCCAGCGGCCTGGCTTCAAAAGTCAATTTCAAGGCCATTGCCGGCGGTTCGCCGTTCAACGTGGCGGTGGGCTTGCGGCGATTGGGCGTGGATTCGGCATTGTTTGCCGGGTTGTCCACCGACTACCTGGGCCGGCGTTTGCTGCAAGTGCTGCAGGACGAAGGTGTGCGTGCTGACCACCTGGTGGATTTCGCCGCGCCCACCACCCTGGCGATGGTCGCGGTCGGCGCCAATGGTTCACCGCATTACAGCTTCCGGGGTGAAGGTTGCGCAGATCGGCAGCTGCAAACCGAGCATCTGCCGGCGCTGGGGCCCGAGGTGCGCGGCTTGCATATCGGCTCGTTTTCGCTGGTGGTGCAACCGATTGCCGACACCTTGCTGGCGTTGGTGCGCCGGGAAAGCGGCAAGCGTTTGATCAGCCTTGACCCGAACGTGCGCCTCAATCCTGAACCGAATATCGAACTGTGGCGTTCGCGGATTGCGACGTTGATTGAGCTGGCCCATCTGATCAAAGTCAGCGATGAGGATTTGAGCCTGTTGTATCCCGGACAGGCGCCGCAGCAGGTCATCGAAGGCTGGCTGCAGCATCGCTGTCAGCTGGTGTTTTTGACCCGTGGTGGCGAGGGGGCGACGGTGTTCAGCAAAGGCCACGGTTCGTGGTCGGTGCCGGCCAGCCCGGTGAAGATTGCCGACACGGTGGGCGCTGGCGATACCTTCCAGGCGGCGTTGATCACCTGGCTGACCGAGCAACAGCTCGATTCGGTGGAGGGTGTGCAATCGCTCGGCCGCGAGCAGATCGACGGGATGCTGAAGTTCGCGGTGCAAGCGGCAGCGTTGACGTGCAGCAAGACGGGGCCGGATTTGCCGTATCGCCACCAGTTGGATGCCAAAAACTAACCAGTGACATCAATGGCCGATACGGCTGGCCAGGCGACAGGTGGCGTTCAGCCGGGTTAACCATCACTTAACGTTGCGGTCCAAAACTTTACTGGACCGCACGCCCTCAGACTCCTCTGACGCCCAGTGCGGCAGGTTCGACGTCCACGACGTCGGGCTGACTTTCCGTCCGCACCGGAGATCGATTATGAACACCCGCACATTAGTGGTTACTGCCGCCTTCGCCTGCATTGGTTTTACCGGTCTTGCCCAAGCCGCCGACACCACCTCCTCTCAAGCCGTGCCCTATCACTACGGTATGCCGCTGCATGTGGCCAAGGTTGTCTCACTGACCGAGCCCACGACCCTGGACTGCAAAGTGGTGAAGGCTGACATGAAGTACATCGATACCTCGGGCAAGCCTTCAGAAATCACCTACAAAAAACTCTCCGATGCCTGCAGTCTTCAAAACTGACTGAAACACACCTGGCGGTATTCCTCAGAGGGATCTGGCGCTATGCTCTAGCGCCTTCCCTCACTGCCGCAAGGATTAGCCATGCAGTTATCGTTTCGTACGTTGTCGACGTTTACCGCCGCGCTTTGTTTGCTGCTGGCCCTGGTCTGGGGTTTGATGCCCGACTGGTTGTTGGCGATCGGCAGCATTGAGTATTCGACAGCGACCGGTCTGGTCGCCCGGCGCAGTGCCGTACTGTTCGCAGCGTTGGCCTTGATGTTATATGGGGTTCGAAACGAGGCGCCTTCTGTCATCCGCAACGCGCTGAGTAATGGTTTCATTGTTGGTAGCTGGGGACTGGCAGTACTGGGCTTCGGCGAATGGCTCAATGGCCATGCCGGGCCGGGCATACTATTGTCGGTGGTGGTCGAACTGGCGCTGGGTCTGGCTTTTCTCCAGACCAAGCGCGTGTCGGTAGATCTCGAAACCGTGAACTAGCGCGCAGCAGCCCTGTCCAGGTGCAAAAGCTGAAAGCTCGCTCGATGTTGCATGTCGGAACGCAGCCCGGCGATCAGTTCGTGAATTTCCCGACAACTGTTAAGCCGCTGGGCATTGATGCCGGTCACCATCAGGTCAAGGTGATCGGTTTCACCGTTTGCATACACTTTTACAGTCATCGACAGGTCTGGAGACAGCGTGCATAAACAGCGTTTTGGCAGAAAACTGCTTTCGATGATATTGCGAAGTTCCAAGGCAGATAAAAACATTGCGACCCTCTCCTTATTTTGAGATTGCCAATCAACGATCAACACTGACTCTGAAAACGTCGGTCAGCTTAAAGACCAGCTACAGCATAAAACATGCCTCGAATTTCGCCGTGCAGCTCATCGGTAAATCAACGATTTAGCGAAACTTCCAGCGAACGGCCTCATGCAATTTGCAAGAAAGATCGAGGAATACGCTGCAATTTGCATTAGCGGCGGACGGCAGCAAGAATGCGGCGATACTTTTCAGTATCCGCTGACACTACACACAAGCAAGGAGGCGTCATGGGTTCTTTGACCTATATCACTACCGTTGGGCTGATTGTTGCCGGGCTGTCGACCTTCGCTCATGCAGCGAAACTCGAAACAATAGCGCCATACCCCAAACCGGAAAGCGGTTTTACCCGCCAGGTGATTCACCTCACCCCGCAAACACAGGAAGACAGCTACCAGGTCGAAATCCTCGCAGGCAAGACACTGAACGTTGACTGCAACCATCAACGCCTCGGCGGGATTCTTGAGGAGAAGAACCTTGAGGGTTGGGGCTACCCCTTCTATCGACTGGAAAAGGTTATCGGTCCGATGAGCACGCTGATGGCCTGCCCCGATGACAAGAGCAAAAAGGACTTTGTGCCGGTCGTCGGTGACGGCTTCATGCTGCGTTACAACAGCAAACTGCCGATCGTGCTCTACGTGCCCAAGGACGTGGAAGTGCGCTACCGGATCTGGTCGGCGTCGAGCAAGGTCGAGAGCGCCGTCCAGGAATAACCGATCCATCTCCTCACACCGTGGCGCCGCTCAACGCGGCGCGCTCGGCCACATGCCGCAAACTGTCGAAGTTGATATTGGCACCCGAGTCGATGGCCACCAGGGTCTGACCGCTGGCTCCGGTTTGCGCCACGTACTTCTTGATTCCGGCCACGGCCAGCGCGCCGGAGGGTTCGGTGATCGAACGGGTGTCGTCGTAGATGTTCTTGATCGCGGCGCAGAGCTCGTCGTTGCTGACCATCAGCACTTCATCAACACAAAACCGACAGACCTCGAAACCGTAGGCGCCGATTTGCGCAACGGCCACGCCATCGGCGAAGGTTCCTACGTCGGGCAAGACAACTCGCTCACCCGCCTGTAAGGCGGCGGCCAAACACGCAGAGTGCTCCGACTCGACGCCGATGATCCGGACTTCGGGGCGCAGGTACTTAACGTACGCGGCAATACCGGCAATCAAACCACCACCGCCCACCGGAACGAAGATCGCGTCCAGCGGCCCTTGGTGCTGACGGAGGATCTCCATGGCCACCGTGCCCTGCCCCGCGATCACGTCCGGGTCGTCGAATGGCGAGACGAAGGTGCGTCCGGTTTGCCGTGCCAGGTTCAAGGCATGCTCCAGCGCAAACGGAAAACTCTCGCCGTGCAACACGGCATTGGCACCGTGACTGCGAACGCCCAGCACCTTCAGCTCCGGTGTCGTGCAAGGCATGACGATGGTTGCGGCAATCCCCAGTTCCCGTGCCGACAGGGCAACGCCTTGAGCGTGATTCCCGGCGGAAGCGGTAATCACGCCACGTGCCTTTTGCTCATCGCTCAGCTGCACCAGCTTGTTGTAGGCGCCGCGAATCTTGAAGGAAAAGGTCGGTTGCAAATCCTCGCGCTTGAGCAGGATCTGGTTACCCAAAGCCTCAGACAACGCCGGTGCAGCCTGCAATGGCGTACGCACCGCCAGTTTGTACACGGGCGCGGCCAAGATTTTTTTAACGTAATGCTCTAGCAAGGCTTGCTGATCGGGCGTGCAATTCATCGTCATCTCCTGAAAGTCCGGTTTCACACGGTCGGTGTAGGAGCTGCCGCAGGCTGCGATCTTTTGATTTTGAAAAACAAAAGATCGCAGCCTGCGGCAGCTCCTACGCAGAAAACCCAAGAGACAGAAAGTAAAAACCCGCCTCTAGGGCGGGTTGGGTGCTGCAGTCGTGAGCTAGCCCGCCAAATAAGGAATGGCGGTAATAATGCTTGGCTGGCAGCGCAATACGGTGGAAGTCATGGCTGAAAACTAGCCGGGCGTGGATGGCAAGTCAATGGCTCCGTGACTTGCTGCGTTAATGAGATAGCTATCGCGAGCAGGCTCGCTCCCACATTGGATCTCCAATTGGACACAACATTGATGAACGGCACAGACCATTGTGGGAGCGAGCCTGCTCCGGGCGGCGTTCCGACGATGGCGATTTCACAGCCGCCGACATCACTTCGCCAACCGCCTGAGCCCCTGCACCATGACCCCGGCGCCCAGCATCATCGCGGCCAGGAGTAACGGGTACGACACCCACCACGGTGTGCCGGCGGTCATCATGCTGAACTCCGACATCCCGCCGATACTCGCGATCAGGTTCAGCGGCAGAAACACCACGTTGATCAACGTCAGTTTGCGCAGCAAGTTGTTCATGCTGTTGTTCATCAGGTTGCCCCGGGCATCGATCAGCCCGGAGAAGACCGTGGAATAGATTTCCGCCTGTTTGTAGCACTGGTTGTTTTCGATGATCAGGTCGTCGATCAGACCGATGGCCTCGGCGCTGAAGTGCTGCTTTTCCGCGTGGTTGCGCAATCGGGTCAGGACCGCGCCGTTGCTATGAATCGCGTTGATGTAATAGATCAGGCTTTCGCTGAGGTTGAACATCTGGATCAGGTGCTGGTTCTGCATCGATGCGTTGAATTTTTGCTGCAACTCCCGGGCAACCAACTTGATCACCTTGAGGTGCCCGAGATAGTGATGGATGTTGTTGAACAGCAGGTCCAGCAACACATCCAACGGTGTGTTCAGCCGCTGTCGGGTGCCGAGCCCATGGAGCGGTGAGTCGTCAGTGGCGATCACCAATAAACGGCCGGGCGAGAACAGCAAGCCGCAGGACGACACCTCAAAGGCCAGGCTGCCGGCACCGGAATAGTTTTTCGGGCGCTTCCAGATCAGGAACAGGTTGTCGGGATGAAACTCGATGCGCGACACCTCGTCGGGATCCAGGGCCGAGGCCAGGGCGTGTTCATCAAGCTTGAAATGGCTGTGTAACAGGTCCCGCTCGGCGGCGTCCGGGTTGCTGAACAGCATCACTTCGGCGTCCAGCCGTTCAACGTTATGCAGGGCGCCGTGGGTCAACTGAAAGCTCTTGATCATCGGCCGCTCACCAGGCCTGGCCGCGGCGCTTGAGTTCCAGGCGACGGACAAATTCTTCCAACACCAGCGAATACAAATCGTCCTGCAAATAAGCGTCTTCGATGCCAGCGTCCATGTTCGGGTTGTCGTTGACCTCGATCACCACCACTTTGTCGCCGGACTGCTTAAGGTCGACGCCGTAGAGGCCGTCGCCGATCAGGTTCGCGGTCTTCACCGCCAGTTCCACCACCGCCCGTGGTGCTTCGTGTACCGCCAGAGTGCGGCATTCGCCGTTGATGTCCTGACCCTTGGCCTTGTGGTTGTAGATCTGCCAATGGCCCTTGGACATGAAGTACTGGCAGGCAAAAATCGGTTTGCGGTTGAGCACACCGATACGCCAGTCGTATTCCGTGTAGAAAAACTCCTGAGCCAGCAACAGCACCGAGTGTTCGAACAGTTCGGCCGTCGCTTCGAGCAAGGCTTGCTGGCTTTCGACCTTGATCACGCCCCGGGAAAAACAGCCGTCGGGGATCTTCAAGACCAACGGGAACCCCAAGCGCTCGCCGACCCGTTCGAAATCTTCCGGTCGTTCCTTGTAGAGGATTTCGGTGGCGGGCATACCGAGTTGATGGCTCTTGAGCAGGTCGGTCAGGTAGACCTTGTTGGTACAACGCAGGATTGACGCCGGGTCGTCCATCACCACCAACCCTTCGCTCTCGGCTTTCTTGGCAAAACGGTAGGTGTGGTTGTCGACGCTTGTCGTCTCGCGGATCAGCAGCCCGTCGTATTCGGCGATGCGTGCGTAGTCCTTGCGCTCGATCAGCTCCACATCGATGCCCAGCGTCTTGCCAACGCGTACGAAGTTGTCCAGCGCCTTGGCATTGGATGGCGGCAACGCTTCCTGCGGATCGTGCAAAATGGCGAGGTCATAGCGGGCCAAACGCCGGGAGCGTGGCTGGCGCCAGATTTTTCGGCTGAAACTGTCGAGTGAGTGGGCGAACTGATCTTCCTGATCTTCACGCAACTTGTGCAGAGCGCCAGACTTAATACCTTCGATGTGCCAGCCATTAGTCCGACGAAACTCAACTAACAATATCGGACACGGAAACACTTCAAATAACTGACGCGCCAGATCCTGCAAGGGCTCGATATTGGTTTTGCCGAAGTACAGCGTCAGGGTAAAGCCTTCGGTATCACTGTAAAGATGATGACTAAGTGCTTTTTCCAGGGTTTTATCCAGATCATCCAGGGCCAGGCCATACAGGGATTTACGGGTCAGCTCGCTGATGGTGCGCACCGAAGGAATGACCTTGTGCCCCCGAGCCTCGGCCAGCAGCGAACAATAATAACCGTGCCCAAGGTACTTGTAGCTGCGGCACAGGTTGATCACCTGGACCCGTTTTCCCTGCTCGTTGTCGCGGGTCTGTTCGAGGTATTCCTGGGCGCTGACGATGTCTTCACTGGGAAAGTAAGAGGCCCAGTCTTCTTTGCGCTCGACGATGATAATTAACTGACTGGAAGTTCTAACTGCCCCGCTTAAATAAGTTGCGACCGGCAAAGTTTGCTCGGATACTTCGCGCCAATGACCTTGTACCGCTGACATAGTGATTGATCCGTTGGAGAACAAGACCTTTCCTATTAAGCACGAACTTTTTAGAAAGTCCCGTTTCGTTACGCAACTTTTACGGTAGCCATATGAATCTTGTTTTTCGCCTGGCGGTTGTTGAAGACTTACCGGCCCTACTGGAACTTGAACAACAATGTTTCACCACGGATCGGCTCAACAGTCGCAGTTTTTTATGGATGATTAATCGGGCTCACGGGCAACTGTTGGTGGCCCAGCGCGGCGAACACCTCGTGGGTTATGCGGTGGTGCTGTTTCATCGGGGCACCTCGCTGGCGCGCCTTTACTCGATTGCGATTGCTGCCGAGGCGCGTGGTAACGGACTGGGCAAGCAATTGCTCGAACGCGTTGAGGCCTGCGCCCTTGAACATGAGTGCGCCTACCTGCGACTGGAAGTGCGCACCGACAACCCGGCGGCGATTGCTCTGTATGAGCGCAATGGTTACCGGCGTTTTGCGTTGATTCACGACTATTACCAAGACCATGCCGACGCCTTGCGCCTGGAGAAACGCATCCTCGAGCACCGCGATTCCCGCAACATCAAGGTGCCCTATTACCCGCAAACCACCGATTTCACTTGCGGCCCGGCCTGCCTGTTGATGGCGATGGGCGCGCTGCAAGGGGATCGCGTGCTGGAACGCCGCGAGGAACTGCAGATCTGGCGCGAGGCGACCACCGTGTTCATGACCGCGGGTCACGGTGGCTGCAGTCCACAAGGCCTTGCCCTGGCGGCGTCACGACGAGGGTTTGGTGTACGGCTGCAATTGAGCATGGCCGGGCCATTGTTTCTCGATGGAGTACGCGATGAGCATAAAAAAGACGTAATGCGTCTGGTGCACGAAGAATTCACAGCGCAGCTGCACGCCACAGACGTCGATTGCGTGATCGGCGGGCCGTTGAATCTGCCACGGCTATTGGACGGTGGTGGCCAGCCGCTGGTGCTCATCAGCAGCTATCGACTGACCCGCTCCAAATCGCCGCACTGGGTGATCGTCACCGATTGCGATGAAGAATTTGTGTACCTGCACGACCCGGATGTCGACCATAGCCAGCATCGTCAGCCCATCGACTGCCAGCATTTGCCGGTCAGCCATGGGGAATTCGACAAGATGTGCAGTTTTGGCCGGGGCAAGTTGCGGGCGGCGGTGATTTTGTATGCCCGAACGTGAAGTGAACAACCCGTGTAGCAGCTGGCAAAGCCTGCGTTCGGCTGTAGGAGCGAGCTTGCTCGCGAAAAACCTGAGAGCACCGGGGTGTCCGCCAGTGCAACGTCATCGTTGACGACCTTCGCGAGCGAGCTCGCTCCTACATTAGGGATTGGGTTACTTCAGGCCAATCTTGTACAACGCGCCGTCGTCCTCATCGGTCAGCACATACAAATAGCCATCCGGTCCCTGCCGCACATCGCGAATCCGTGCCTTGAGTTCACCCAGCAGGCGCTCTTCGTGAACCACGCTGTCGCCGTCCAATTGCAAGCGGATCAGTTCCCGGCTCACCAACGCACCGATAAACACGTTGTGCTGCCAGGCCTTGAAGCGGTCAGCGTCGTAGAACGCCATGCCGCTGAGGGCGGGGGATATTTCCCAGACATGGTGCGGGGCGACGGTGCCTTCGGCGGTCTTGCCCTTGGCTTCCGGAATCGGCTGGCCGGAATAGTCGATGCCGTGAGTTGCCAGCGGCCAGCCGTAGTTCTTGCCACATTCGATAATATTGATCTCGTCGCCGCCCCGAGGACCGTGCTCGTTTTCCCAGAGGGTGCCGGTCCAGGGGTTGAGTGCCGCACCTTGCGGATTGCGATGGCCGTAGGACCAGATTTCCGGACGCACGCCGGACTGACCGACAAAGGGATTGTCGTCGGGCACCTTGCCGTCTGGATAGATCCGCACGATTTTTCCTTGCAGCTTGTCGAGGTCCTGGGCGGTCGGGCGGTCGTTGTTCTCGCCAAGGGTGATGAACAGATAGCCATCGCGGTCGAACACCAGGCGCGATCCGAAGTGGTTTCCGACAGAAAGCTTGGGTTCCTGGCGGAAGATCACGTTGAAATCCTTGATCGCGGTCAGGTCTACGGACAGACGTCCACGACCCACCACTGTTCCGGCCTTGTCGCCCTTTGCGCCACCTTCGGCATAGGACAGATAGACCATTCGGTCCTGCTTGAAGTCAGGCGACAAGACCACGTCGAGCAAACCACCCTGCCCTTTGGCCCAGACGTTGGGCACGCCATCGAGCGGCGCCGAGCGTTTGCCGTCAGGGCTGACCACCCGCAGGTTGCCAGGCCGTTCGGTCACCAGCATGCCTCGCCGATCGGGAAGAAACGCCAGGGCCCAGGGATGTACCAGCCCTTTGGTGATCGTCGTGACTTCAAGGACGCCTTGTTCGCTTTTCAACTCCTGGACGGGTGCCGCAGAAGCCGGCGCCGTGGCGGTTAACAATACGCTGGCACACCACATGGCCAGGAGGGTTTTACGCAACATGCACGATTCCTTTTGTCGTCTGAATGACTGGCAGACCTGCGTTTTGCCGCTCAACGGTTGCTGTCGTCTGCGTCTCGAGGGGGCGGATTGGGGATGAACTTCGGTGGGCTGGCGGGAGCCGACCGATTCTCGGGATAGCGGTTGCCAATGCCGCCGTTGTCCAGGGTGGGTGGGCGAGGCACCGGCACCGTGTTTGGCCCTCGGATAACCGGCGCGCTGGGTTGCGTCCCTTGCATGCTGTTGGGATTGGCCCGGTGAATCGGGCTGTTGTAAGGATTGTTGTTGGTGCTGCCCGGCAGGTTCTGGGCCATCCGCAATGGCGAACTGGCGGGTGCGGCGTCAGCCTGAGGCAGATTGCTCAGCGCGCCAGTCAATGCCAACGCCGTGATGCCAAGCACAAAGCGATTCATGGGGAAGCCTCTCGACGTATGCATGGATAGGATCTATCGGTATCACGCTACGCCCGGGGTTCGGTTTTGTTAACCAAAACCTCCCCCGCAAGATGTAACACGACGTTGATCTGCCCGCAGGACTGGGCCAAACGCCGCTGAAACTTTTGCGCCAGGTCACAGGTCACCTGATCATCACACGGGAGAAGACGACGATGGCCAGGGCAATCTGGAAAGGCGCAATCAGTTTCGGACTGGTGCACATCCCTGTGGCGCTGGTCTCGGCTACGTCCTCTCATGGGGTGGATTTCGACTGGCTCGACAGCCGCAGCATGGACCCGGTGGGCTACAAGCGCGTCAACAAGGTCACTGGCAAGGAAGTCACCAAGGAGCACATCGTCAAAGGGGTCCAATACGAAAAGGGCCGATACGTCGTGCTCAGCGAAGAGGAAATCAAGTCGGCGCACCCGCTGTCTACGCAGACCATCGACATTTTCGCCTTCGTCGACAGCGAGCAAATCCCCTTGCAAAACATCGATACGCCCTACTACCTCGCGCCGGATAAACGCGGCGGCAAGGTGTATGCGTTGTTGCGCGAAACGTTAAGCAAAACCAAAAAAGTCGCGCTCGCCCACGTCGTGCTGCATACCCGTCAGCACTTGGCCGCGCTGATGCCGCTGGAATCGGCCATGGTGCTGGTGATGCTGCGCTGGCCTGCGGAGGTGCGCAGCCTCGATACGCTTGAGTTGGGCAACGAGGTGACGAAACCGGAGTTGGCCAAGGGCGAACTGGACATGGCCAAACGCCTGGTGGAAGACATGAGCGCCGACTGGAAGCCTGAGGATTACCGCGACAGCTTCGAAGACAAGATCATGGCGCTGGTCGAGAAGAAGGCTAATGAAGGCAAGATTGAGGATGTCGAATCGGCGACGGGTGAGGAAGAACGCAAGACGGCCGATGTTATTGATCTGACCGAACTGCTTAAACGTAGCCTTGGGGGCAAAAGCCCCGGTAAAACCAAGCCGGCAGCACACAAAACTTCTCGTGGCTGATTCGAGGGTTGCGGTGAATGATACGGCCCCTTCGCGAGCAAGCCCGCTCCCACATTTGATCTGTGTCGTTCACAAGACAAGTGTGGGAGCGGGCTTGCTCGCGAAGGCGTCATCAGCCACCAAACAGAAATCAGAGCAGTACAACAACCGCCAGCAACCCACCAAAAATCGCCCACTTCTCCAGGTAATAGAGCTTACGATTTCGCTTCTTGAGCGCCTTGCCACGCAGGCGAATCTTGTAGATTTTGGCGAACAGGCGGTTGATGCCGCCTGTCTTGTCGCCCGCATCGTTGGGCGCGCCCGCTGCCGACATCACATGACGGCTGAACCAGCCATTGAATGCTGCCGCCCAGCGATACTTCATCGGCCGCTCGATGTCGCAAAACAAAATGATGCGGTTCTGCTCGGTGGTATTTTCGGCGTAATGAATGAACGTCTCATCGAACATCACCGCTTCGCCGTCGCGCCAGTGATAGCGCTTGCCATCGACGTTGATGTAGCAACCGGCATCGTTGGGCGTTTCGAGGCCCAGGTGATAACGGTAGGAGCCGGCATAGGGATCACGGTGACGCACCAGTTTGGAACCGGGTGGCAACTCGGCAAACATCGCAGCCTTGATCGAACCGATGCTTTGCACCAGTTCCGTGGTGCGCGGGCAGAGTTTCATCGCCGACGGATGGCTGTCGCCGTACCACTTCAGATAGAAGCGCTTCCATCCCGTCTTGAAGAATGAGTTAAACCCGACATCATCGTATTGATTAGAGCGCTTGATCTCTCCGGCCTTGATCAGGTTCTGGCCTTCGGCACGGATTTCTTCCCAATGATCCTGTAACGGACGCAGGTCCGGAAAATCAACAGGATCGAGATAAGGCTTGTTGGGGATTTTCGAGCACATATAAAGGAAGCAATTGACCGGCGCCAGAAACGTGGAGTGATCACTCAGTTGGCGGCCCAGCTTATGGCGCACCCGACCCCGCAGATGGACGTACGCAATGGATACAACGTAAATAACGGCGATGATGAGTTTCACAAAAGTCGTCACACGTCAGAAGTGAACAAACTGCGTTCCCTGCCGGCCATGGGGCCCAGGGTTTTTATGCAGCGTCTGAATACGGAACAGCGGTCCCGCAAGCGCGTCGTTGAGCCTGTGCCGACGATTGGCCTGCGGCTGATAAATCGCATTTTAGCCACAGTTTGTAACCAATAGTTAACCTTCAGATGCGAAAATCTGTCCGCTGATACCGCCAAAGCGTCCGTGCGGCCTTATTGCCCTATCGTTTAAAGAGCCAGACCAGTACAATCGCCGCCAAACATTACGCGCCCCCCTTGGTTGATGACGGGAATGAACCCCGTCTCAGCGCACTTCGACTCGGGCCAAGCGCTCCACATGCTGCTGTCCACTTATTGCCAGATGGACCTTCCGCTTCTGACCGGGATGCATTTCCTGTGGTTCGAATACCGGAAACGGGTACTGAATCGGTACTGCCGCACCCCTAGCTACTCTGAATGCTTCGCAGGAAAAACCTTTGATCTCTACAGCTAACATCACGATGCAGTTCGGCGCCAAGCCGCTATTCGAAAACGTTTCGGTCAAATTCGGCGCGGGCAACCGCTACGGCCTGATCGGCGCCAACGGTTGCGGCAAGTCGACCTTCATGAAAATCCTCGGTGGCGACCTCGAGCCGTCCGGCGGCCAGGTCATGCTGGAACCGAACGTGCGTCTGGGTAAATTGCGCCAGGACCAGTTCGCCTACGAAGAATTCAGCGTGATCGATACCGTGATCATGGGCCACGAAGAGCTGTGGAAGGTCAAGGCTGAGCGCGATCGCATCTACTCGCTGCCGGAAATGACCGAAGAAGACGGCATGGCCGTGGCGGAACTGGAAACCGAGTTCGCTGAAATGGACGGCTACACCGCCGAATCCCGTGCCGGCGAGCTGTTGCTGGGCCTGGGTATCGGCATCGAGCAGCACTTCGGCCCGATGAGCGAAGTGTCCCCGGGCTGGAAACTCCGCGTGTTGCTGGCTCAGGCGCTGTTCTCCGACCCTGAAGTATTGCTGCTCGACGAACCGACCAACCACCTGGACATCAACACCATCCGCTGGCTGGAAAACATTCTGACCCAGCGCTCCAGCCTGATGATCATCATCTCTCACGACCGTCACTTCCTGAACAGCGTGTGCACCCACATGGCTGACCTGGATTACGGCGAACTGCGTCTGTTCCCGGGCAACTACGACGAGTACATGACCGTGGCGACCCAGTCCCGCGAGCAGCTGCTGTCGGACAACGCCAAGAAGAAAGCGCAGATCTCCGAGCTGCAATCGTTCGTTAGCCGCTTCTCGGCCAACGCCTCGAAAGCCAAGCAGGCCACCTCCCGCGCCAAGGCGATCGACAAGATCCAACTGGCCGAGGTCAAGCCTTCGAGCCGTGTGAGCCCGTTCATCCGTTTCGAACAAACCAAGAAGCTGCACCGTCAAGCGGTCATCGTCGAGCGCATGGCCAAAGGCTTTGACGGCAAGCCGCTGTTCAAGGATTTCAGCTTCGTTGTTGAAGCTGGCGAGCGCGTTGCGATCATCGGCCCGAACGGTATCGGTAAAACCACCCTGCTGCGCACCCTGGTCAACGAACTGACCCCGGATGCCGGCACCGTGAAGTGGACCGACGCCGCGGAACTGGGTTACTACGCCCAGGACCACGCGCACGACTTCGAAGACGACTGCAACCTGTTCGACTGGATGGGTCAATGGACCCAGGGCGGCGAGCAACTGGTTCGCGGCACCCTTGGCCGGATGCTGTTCTCCAACGACGAGATCCTCAAGTCGGTCAAGGTCATCTCCGGTGGTGAACAAGGTCGCATGCTGTTCGGCAAGCTGATCCTGCAAAAGCCGAACGTGCTGATCATGGACGAACCGACCAACCACTTGGACATGGAATCCATCGAGGCGCTGAACCTGGCGCTGGAAAACTACCCGGGCACGTTGATCTTCGTCAGCCACGACCGTGAGTTCGTATCGTCGTTGGCCACCCGCATCATCGAACTCAGCCCTAGCGGCGTGATCGACTTCAGCGGCACTTATGATGATTACCTGCGCAGCCAAGGCGTGGTGTTCTAAGCGTCTGCTGAAACTGAAAAGCCCTGTCCTGGTGACGGGGCTTTTTATTGCGTGAAGATCAAAAGATCGCAGGCTGCGCCAGCTCCTACAGGGGCACGCATTCCAAGGTAGGAGCTGGCGCAGCCTGCGATCTTTTGATCGTTAGCCTGCTTCCTTTTATTTCCCACCCAAGCCATGATGCAGCTCTCCCACCGCCGCCCGCGAACGAGCCCTCATGTCTGTGCAGCAACTGCCCCCGCAAAGCTCCATGGCGATCACCCTGCAGATCGTCTCCATCGTTTTCTATACCTTTATTGCCTTCCTCTGCATCGGTCTGCCGATTGCGGTGTTGCCGGGGTATGTCCATGAACAGCTGGGCTTCAGTGCCATTGTTGCGGGGTTGACTATCGGCTCCCAATACCTGGCCACGCTGCTGAGCCGTCCGATGGCCGGGCGCATGTCGGACACCATCGGCACCAAGCGGGCGATTGTTTACGGGTTAACGGGGATTGTGTTGAGTGGCGTGCTGACGTTGATTTCTACGCTGCTGCAAAGTTTTCCGCTGCCGAGTTTGTTGATCCTGATTGCCGGTCGCTTGTTGCTCGGGATTGCCCAGGGCTTGATCGGTGTCGGCACCATCAGCTGGTGCATGGGCCAGGTTGGTGCGGAACACACCGCGCGCTCGATTTCGTGGAATGGCATTGCGTCTTATGGTGCCATTGCGATCGGTGCGCCGCTGGGCGTGGTGATGGTCGCAGAATATGGCTTTGCCAGCCTCGGGATCGTGCTGTCGCTGCTGGCCTTGGCAGCGCTGTTGCTCATCCGCAACAAACCCTCGGTGCCGGTGATTCGCGGCGAGCGTCTGCCGTTCTGGGCGGTGTTCGGGCGGATCGCGCCGTTTGGTGCGAGCCTGAGCCTCGCCTCGATCGGTTACGGCACACTGACGACGTTCATCACCTTGTACTACGTCAGTCGAGGCTGGACTGGCGCAGCCTATTGCCTGACGGTATTCGGGATCTGCTTCATTTTGTCGCGACTGCTGTTCATCTCGGCGATAAGCCGCTTTGGCGGCTTCACCTCGGCCATTGCCTGCATGACCATTGAAACAGCAGGCCTGGTGCTGCTGTGGCTGGCGCCTTCGACCGGTTATGCCCTGATCGGTGCCGGGCTGACCGGGTTTGGGCTGTCACTGGTGTATCCGGCACTGGGGGTTGAAGCGATCAAACAAGTACCCAACTCCAGTCGCGGCGCGGGCTTAAGTGCATATGCGGTGTTTTTCGATCTGGCGCTGGCGATCGCCGGGCCGTTGATGGGGGCAGTAGCTTTGAACCTGGGGTACTCGTGGATTTTCTTCAGCGCCGCGTTGCTGTCCATTACCGGGCTCGGTTTGACCCTATTGCTTAAACGCCGCGCAATGGCCTGACTTCCACAATCCTGTAGGAGCGAGCTTGCTCGCGAAGAACTTGTGAGCGACGCATTCATTCAGGAAGAACGCGTTATCGTTAACGTCTTTCGCGAGCAAGCTCGCTCCTACACAGGGACTACCTTATTGATCGGCGGTTTGATCAGCTGTTTGCATCCCGGCGCGGGTGGCTTTGCCCAGCGTACGGGAAAAGAAACGCCCGGCTTCGGAAATCAGGTTGCGGTGAATGTCTTCGCGGTCGACGCCATCGGCATCGGTGCACAGCGCTGGCATGGCGATAATCTGTTCTTCGTTGCACGGCGCCATGAACACGAAGTGCCCTGCCCCGGCCAGTAACTTGAAGTCCGGTGCGATGGGCAGTTTACGCGCCAGGGCTGCGGCGTTTTTGTCGAACGCCACCAGTTTGTCGCCATCACCGCTGTAAAGCAGCACCGGCACATGCACGTCGGCCAACGTGGAACGGCCGAACTTCAAGCTGAGTGGCGCCATCAGCAGCAACGCGTGGACGCGCGGGTCGGCGACCGGTTGCAAGTCATCGCGGTCGACGATCAACTCACCTTGCGTGTTGCAGGCATCGCGGTCATCGGGGCGTTCCTGGCAATAGCGGCGCAGGCGGTCCAGGTCTGGCGTGGCACCGGACAGGATCAACGCAGTCTCTCCGCCCGCCGAATAACCGATCACGCCCACCTGATCGGCATTGACGAAAGGTGCGAGCATTCGATCGCCCAAGGTCGCGGTAATCGCTTCGGAAATCTGGATCGGTCGGCCGTAAAGGTTACTCAAAGTACCGAGACGGCTGTGATCTTTGTAGTTGTCACCGGGATGGAACACCGCCACCACCACAAACCCTTTGCGCGCCAGTGAAGTCATCAGGTCGTGCAAGGCCAGCGGGGTTCCCGTGTTGCCGTGGGACAGCATCAGCATCGGGAAGCGACCCATGGCGATTCGTGTGTCTTCGCCGGCTTCGACCGAGTAACCCTCGAGTTTGCTGGTGTGTTCGCGGTCGCTGGAGGGATAGAAGGCAATGGCCCGCATCGGCTGAAGATCCAACGGGTCGAGAAAGGTCATCTCATGGAAGCCGACGCTCCAGTGAGGACGTAGCCCAGGCGCGGCGTGCACTGAATTCAGGCTGCTGAGCAGGCAAATCAGTAATGTTGCACAAAGACGCACCATGGGATGCCCCACCTTGTTACTTGACCGGAGACGGTAACCCTCTACTGCATAACTCGGGCCATGAAATGTAATAGCCAGAAACAAAAAACTCCGTATCTGACACTTGCGTGATCAGAATACAGAGTTTTTTGGTGTATTGCCTGAGCTGATTCAGCTCTTTACGCAAGCCTTACGCGGCGGCGAACAGCTGCTCGCTGATTTGCGCGTGGGCGTCGCTCATGGCTTTGGTGCGTACTTCGTCACCGTAAGCCAGGCCTTCGGCGCGGACGATCTCGATGTCAGTGACGCCGAGGAAGCCGAACACCAGTTTCAGGTAATCTTCGTGAGCAACGCCTGACGCCTGGCCGGCATGCAGGCCACCGGAGGTCGAAACGATCACGATTTTCTTGCCGCCGCACAGGCCTTCAGGGCCGGCTTCGGTGTAGCGGAAAGTTTGACCGGCAACGGCGATGCGGTCGATCCAGGCCTTGAGTTGGGTCGGGATGGTGAAGTTGTACATCGGTGCGGCGATGACCACGGCATCGGCGGCAATGAATTCAGCCAGGGTAGACGCGCTCAGCTCGGCTTCGTGCTGTTGGGCGGCGTTACGCAGTTCGGCGGTGGTGCCGGCGGCAACCAGGGTCGTGGCGGAGAAGTGGCTGATGGCGTCGGCAGCCAGGTCGCGGTAGGTCACGACCGCAGACGGCTCGGCGGCTTGCCAGGCTTTAACGACTTCACTGCTCAGCTGACGGGAAGCCGAGTTGTCACCAAGAATGCTCGAATCGATATGCAACAGTTTCATGTGGGATCTCCAGGTGAGGACCGCCACGAGGCGATCTGATGGAAACAATCCTACAGGCGAAACCAATAGCTGATTAGTCGGCAACAATGCGATAGTTTGTCCTACTGATAGAACAATCGAGCCCACACCATCATGCAAGACCTTAATGACCTCTACTATTTTGCCAAAGTGGTTGAAGCCGGTGGCTTTGCGGCGGCCGGGCGATTGCTGGGGATTCCAAAGTCGCGGCTCTCGCGACGCATCGCTGAACTCGAAGAACGCCTTGGGGCGCGCCTGCTGCAACGCACCACACGACAACTCAAGTTGACAGCGGTGGGCGAGCGTTACCTGCGCCACTGTCAGGCGATGTTGCTGGAAGCCGAAATGGCCGATGAAGCGGTGGCCAGCATGTCCAGCGAACCTCGGGGGCGCTTGCGGGTGTCCTGCCCCGTCGGGCTGGCCCATGAAATGTTGCCGATGGTCATCAGCAAATTTCTTGAAAAGCACCCGCAGGTTCAACTGGAAGTCATGCTGCTCAACCGTCGGGTCGATCTGGTGACCGAGGGCGTCGACGTCGCTTTGCGGGTTCGCGAGTTGGGTGATGAAGATCCACTGCTGGTGACCCGGCGCCTGCGCCAGGCGCAGATGCTTCTGGTGGCCAGTCCGGCCTTTCTCCTTGGCCGCGGGATCAGTCATCCCGAGGACCTCAAGGGGGTGCCAATACTCGGCGCACTGGAAGCCGACCGCATGGTGCATATACGCATGCTCGATCAACAGGGCAAAAGCTTCGACGTGGCACTGGAAGCGCGACTGGGCATCGACGACTTCATCGTGCGCCGGGCCTGCACCCTCGCCGGCCTGGGCTTTACGATGCTGCCGATGATGTATTGCGAGCAGGAACTGGAAAACGGCTCGCTGGTGCAATTGCTGCCTGAATGGTCGCTACCGGGCGGCTGGCTGCAAGCGGTCTACCCTCATCGTCGCGGAGTGATGCCGGCGGTGCGCGCCTGGATCGACCATTTGATCGAATCATTCAATACCTGTGGGGACCGACTGATATGAAGGCTGGACGCATGAGCGAAGAGGATGTCGCAGCATTCTGCCTCGCGCTGCCGGGTGCGCGGGAAGACTACAAATGGGGGGGCGTGCGGGTGTTTTCGATTGCCGGGAACAAGATGTTTGCCTTGCAGAACTTGCGCGGCGCGTCCCTGGCGTTCAAGGTCGACAAGGACTTGTTTCTCGGGCATTGCGACCGCCCGGGCATTCATCCCGCGCCATATCTGGCGCGAGCCCAGTGGATCATCATGGAAACGCCCTACCCGTTGGCCGCCGAAGAGCTGCAAGGGTTGCTGCAACGCTCCCATCAACTGGTGGTGAGCAAGCTGCCCAAGCGCACTCAGGTCGGCCTGCTGCTGTAGAACTCTCTTTTAGAACAATGCGAACAGGTGTGCGCCGAGGAACAGCTGGTCGATCCAGAACACTTGGTGCATCAGCACAATGATCCAGAACACCAGCTGAAACGAGACTTTGCGCGTCTTGTGCCGAAACACCTGTTGCGCCACCAAGGCCCCTGGCCAACCGCCCGCCAACTCCACCGCATGCAACACGTTCTCCGGTGTACGCCAACGGTCGGAGCGCGCCTTGCGCTTGTCGCTCCAATACAGAAAAAACGCCAGCACGCTGACAATCCCGTACGCCGCCACAGGGATCACCGAAACCCGCTGCAGCCAGAGCGAGATCGAGCCAAACAGTGGCAGTGCGCACAAGACCGCGAACACCAACAGTTTTAGCCGAAGATGCTGGGTCTCTCCTCCGGATGGGCGCCCGGGATTGCGACGCGCGCTGGAGTCATTCATGGCTTCGCGGCAGCCCAATCGACCCAACCGAACTGCCAGGTCGCCAGGATCACAATGCCGAACGCAATGCGGTACCAGGCAAATGCCGCATAGCTGTGGGTGGCGATGAACTTGAGCAAGCCCTTGACCGCGATCATCGCGAAGATGAATGCGGTGACGAAACCGATAGCGAACACCGGGAAGTCTGCCGGCACGAACATGTGGCGATACTTGAACCCCGAATACACCGCCGCAGCCACCATGGTCGGCATCGCTAGAAAGAACGAGAACTCGGTCGCGGTTTTGCGCGACAGCCCGAACAGCAGGCCACCAATGATCGTCGAACCGGAACGCGATGTTCCCGGGATCATCGCCAGGCACTGGGCGAAGCCGACTTTCAGAGCGTCTTGCCAAGTGATTTCATCGACCGTTTCGGCATGCACTTCATGCTGACGCTTCTCGGCCCACAACATGATTATCCCGCCCACGACCAACGCCGTGGCAACCGTAATCGGGTTGAACAGGTATTGGTGAATCAAATCGGAAAAAATCACACCGAGGACAACGGCCGGCATAAACGCAATCAGCAGGTTCGCGGTAAAGCGACGCGCACTTGGCTGGGTCGGCAAACCGGTCACCACGTCGAGGATTTTGCGGCGAAACTCCCAGACCACGGCCAGAATCGCCCCCAACTGGATAATGATGTTGAACGCGATAGCCCGCTCACCCCCAAAGTTGAGCAAGTCGGCCACGATGATCTGGTGTCCGGTACTGGAAATGGGCAAAAACTCCGTCAGCCCTTCTACAACTCCAAGAATCAATGCCTGCAAGGCGGTCCAAAGTTCCATCAATCCCCCAAGAAGCAATGCCCCCAGGCATGCCCCGTTAAAATTTTGTAGAGCGTTCACTGCAATCAGCGTAGCTGAAGTCCGGCGCGCACAAGATCCACACAGCACCGTCAAAATCCTGTGAAAAATCAACCTGGATTCAGGCTTTACTGTGCGGGGCCGAAATCCTATCAGACAAGTCTTGTTACTGCTGCCGTGTTATTGGACTTGGGTCGAATAGGCCCGGTCTACAAAGTGTGGTTGGATGCTGGCGATCATTTATTACAAAAACAAAAACCCGGAGTGACAGCGTTATGAACAGCTTGCGCAGTATGTCGATCAGCCGACGCTTGTGGCTCATCCTGATCGTGGCCGTGATGATGCTATTGACCCTGGGCGTTTTGATGCTCAAGCAGATTCACGACGACCTTTATCATGCCAAGGCGCAGAAAACACAGCACGTGGTGCAGACCGCCAGCGGCATTCTGACCTACTACCACGACCTCGAAACCGCCGGCACGCTCACTCGTGACGCGGCGCAGAAGCAGGCGTTGACTGCCGTTCGCGGTCTTCGTTATGACCAGAACGACTATTTCTGGATCAACGACCTGACGCCGGTGATGATCATGCACCCGGCCAACCCTAAACTCGATGGCCAGAACCTCTCGGCTATCCGCGACCCGGATGGTTTTGCGGTATTCAACGAAATGGTCGCCGTCGCCAAGTCCAGGGGGGCCGGCAGCATCGACTATCGCTGGCCAAAACCGGGTGCCAGCGCGCCGGTGGAAAAAACGTCCTACGTCAAGCTGTTCGAACCCTGGGGCTGGGTGATCGGCTCGGGCGTGTACATTGATGACATGCAGGCCGAGTTCTACGGCCAGGTCTGGAAAGCCTCTTTCGTCGGGCTGGTGATTGCCCTGATCATGGCGCTGCTGGTGATCCTGATTGCCCGCAGCATTGTGCGGCCACTGCAAGAAACCGTGGATGCCATGGCCAACATCGCCAGCGGCGAAAGCGACCTGACCCGCAGCCTCGTCACTCAGGGCCAGGATGAAGTCTCGCAATTGGCAGGCCACTTCAATGCCTTCACCGCCAAGCTGCGACAGGTGATCAGCGAATTGCAGGTGTCCGCCAGCGCCCTGGGTCAGTCGTCCAGTGAACTGGGCAACGACGCCGCCCAGGCACAACAACGCAGCCAGCAGCAGTCGCAGCAGATGGAATTGGTGGCGACGGCAATCAACGAAGTGACCTATGGCGTGCAGGACGTTGCGAAGAACGCCGAGCACGCCGCCAGCGAAATGCGCGATGCCGAGTCTCAGGCGCAGCAAGGGCAGGTCAACATCGACGGCAGCCTGCAACAAATCGACAAGTTATCTTCGACCATCGATCAGGCGGTGGAAGTGATTCGGACCCTGGCCGCCGAAAGCACCCAGATCGGCAGCGTGCTGGAAGTGATCCGCTCCATCGCCGAGCAAACCAACCTGCTGGCCCTCAACGCGGCCATCGAAGCCGCCCGGGCCGGCGAGCAAGGTCGCGGTTTTGCCGTGGTGGCCGATGAAGTAAGGTTGCTGGCACAGCGCACCCAGAAGTCCACGGCCGAGATCCAATCGATGATCGAACGCCTGCAGAGTCACTCCGAAGCGGCCGTCAAGGTGATCGGCGACAGCAGCCGCGCATCGCAATTGACCATCGAGCAGGCTGGGCTGGCCGGTGCCAGCCTGAATGCCATTGGCCAGGCGCTGCGCAACCTCAACGGGTTGAACGCTTCGATCGCCAGCGCGACGTTGCAGCAGGCGCATGTGGTCGAGGACATCAATCAAAACGTCACCCAGGCGGCCGGGTTGTCCCACAGCACGGCACTGGCGGCCGAACAATCGAGCCTGGCCAGTGTTCGGCTCAAGGAACTGAGTGAACAGGTGAACGGATTGCTCAAGCAATTCCGCGTGTAACCCGAAAAGATCGCAGCCTGCGGCAGCTAAATTCGACGCGCTGCCTCATTGGCAGTCCTCTCCCGGACCGCGCGTCTTTAGAAAGGGACTGGCTAGCTTAATGCCGATCAGTTAAGCCGTAATGCGATCTAATGAAATGGCTACCCCCGCCGCCCCCTGTGATCGCCCACTAAGCTTTCACCGGGGGCTCATCGGAGACTGATGCCATGACCAAAGTAGCTATTGCCGCCATCGACTTGGGAAAACACTCTTTTCATCTGCATGCACAAGATGATCGCGGTCATGAGCTTTGCCGCAAAAAATTCAATCGGGTGACGCTCATTCGGTACCTGGCCAACTTGGAATCCTGCACCGTCGTGATGGAGGCCTGCGGCGGCGCCCACTTCATGGCGCAGGAGGTCGCCAAGCTGGGGCATACGCCCAAGCTCATTGCACCTCATCTCGTGCGTCCGTATGTGAAAAGCAACAAAAACGACTTCGCTGATGCCGAGGCGATCTGCGAGGCGGCGACCCGGCCCACGATGCGTTTTGTGCCGCCAAAAACCCAAGCCCAACAGGCGCTGGCCATGTCCAACTCGCTCCGTGAGTCGTTCATTAAAGACCGCACTGCGACCGTCAATCGGATTCACGCAGCCCTTCTGGAGGTTGGTGTCAGCCTCGCAGCCGGCTTCAAAGCCATCAAAGAGCTTCCAGCGTTGCTTGAGGTGAGTTCATTTTCTGAACGCATCAAGAAAAATCTGATGGTGCTGCATGGGCACTTCAACTATCTGGATGGGCAGGTCAAGGCGCAGGACAAAGACATGGAATGCCAGGCCGCTGAAGATGATCTGGCAACGCGCTTGATGACCATGCCGTGCATCGGCCCGATCACCTCCACCGTCCTGGCTGCCGAGTTGGGCGATGGCAAACAGTTCAAATGTGGCCGAGGCTATGCGGCCTCGATCGGGTTGGTGCCCAAACAGCACTCCACGGGCGGCAAGACCGTTCTGCTGGGCATCAGCAAGCGTGGTGATCGAAACCAGAGACGCCTACTCATCCAGTGTGCCCGTGTTTATTTGATACAGCTGGAACGACAGAAAGGTGCTTTGGCGGACTGGGTCCGCCAGCTATTAGCGTCCCACCATCACTCCAATCTCGTGGTCTGTGCGTTGGCCAACAAGCTGGCAAGAATCGCCTGGGCGATTGCGGCACACCACACCGAATTCGATGCAGGGCCAAGCGTGATGAACGCCTGACCCTGCTGTCACCCAAGCACCACCCACCTTGTTTGCGATGCTGGATAACAGATGACGTGAACGGCCAACCGGCCTGACGACAACCCTGAGCTGCTACACGGCTGAAAGGCCGTCAATCTAATTAGGGTCGTTAGGCATCGATTCTCATCGAGGCGCGGGGCCACAACCCCACTCAGACGCCGGATAGATGAAAGCAAGCCAAACACGCATCAAAAACAGTATTGCAGAAAAGGGGGTAACCATAGATGTAGCAGCTGGCGAAGCCTGCGTTCGGCGGCGAAGCCGTCGTAAAACCTGTCCACGAGGTGTTTCTGATGCATCGCGTCGACTGATTTCACGACGGCTTCGCCGCCGAACGCAGGCTTCGCCAGCTGCTACAGGAAGCGTGTTTCACCTGGGATTTCTTAACTGACAGGCATTACTGGCTAGCTGGCCTTTTTTCCGACGAAGCCCATCTCAATTGGGGTCTTTATGTAAAACACGGAGATTTCCTCAGCCTCCAATCGCTTGAACAACCTTTCGGATTCGTCCTCGGTGATAGCCATGCGAATCTCCGTAGGCTGATCTGCCAATTCAAAAAAATGCGAGGAGTGCATCCGACCGGTGTGCCCAAAACCCTCGATACCGGTAGAGAGGGTCGCGCCTCTCAGCCCCATTTCTTTGGCCACATCAACGATCCAGTCACCGAGCATCTTTCCCTGATAACGACGGTTCTGTTGGGTAAAGAAAATCACCAGAAAACCATTCATTTTCATCTCCTCAACGCGTGTCCCCACAGAAACCCGTAGCCGTCTCAAGCCAGCAGTTCAGTGATCCACCGGGCCTGCCGGGCGATGTCTTGCACCTTCTCCTCGGGCACGGCTCGCCGCGCCTGGGTGAACTTCGCGAGGGTCTGCTGCTTGTGGCGCAGCATGCGCTGCCACTTGACCAGGAACGCCGGGCTGCGTGCCTGCATCTGCAGCGGGCCGAAGTACAACTCCTCGGCGGTGTACATCACCGGCCCGTCGCGCTCGGCGACGATGATTTCGTAGTCGAAGCGGTGTTCCCGCAGTACTTCCTCGCAGAGGATTCGGTAGCCATTTTCCATCAACCATTGGCGCAGTGGCTGCTCGCCGCCGTTGGGCTGCAGGATCAGGCGCTCCTGGCCGCTCAGGCGCGCCTTGCCGCTGTCGAGGATATCTCGGATCGTCTCGCCGCCCATGCCGCAGATGCTGATCGCCGTGATCCCGTCTCCCGGCTCGATCGCCGCCAGGCCATTGGCCAGGCGCACGGTGATCCACGGGTCCAAATCGTTCTCGCGCACGGTGCGTTCGGCCGAGCGGAACGGCGTCAATGCCACCTCGCCGGCCACCGCCGCCGCGATGGCGCCACGGTGCATCAACGCCACCGGCAGGTAGCCGTGATCCGAGCCGATATCGGCCAGGCGCGCACCTGCTGGCACATGCGCCGCCACGCGCTCCAGGCGCATGGACAATGTCTGTTCGTTCAACTGCAGTTCCTTTTCACCACGAATGTCCGGCACCTTTGGCATGGGTGCGATCGGCCCATAATGCTTGCTGAGAGAGACAGGATAAAGCGCCGGCGCGCGAGTTAAAAGTTCTGTCGGGCCTGCACGTTTCCTATGAACTGACCTTTTGCGCTTGCATTACAATACGACCGGTCTATATTGACCCCATGACGAGCTTACCTAAACGCCGCGGGCGTCCGCCGAAAAGCCCCCGCACCAATCCCGATACCCGCAATGCGTTGATTCGTAGCGGTACAGCCCTGCTGACCGAACAGGGTTTCATGAGTACCGGCATCGAATCGCTGCTCGCGCAGGTCGGGGTGCCTAAAGGCTCGTTCTACTACTACTTCGAAAGCAAGGAAGCCTTCGGGCATGCCGTGCTGGACAACTACGCCGACTATTTCGCACGGCGCCTGGATCGGCATTTCCTGCACGAAGACCTGACACCGCTGCAACGCATAGCTGCCTTCGTCGAAGACGCCAAACGCGGAATGACCAAGTATGAATTCAAGCGGGGTTGCCTGGTGGGTAACCTGGGCCAGGAAGTGACCATGCTGCCGGCCAGCTTTAAACAACGCCTGGACGCCGTGATCATCTCCTGGGAGAAGCGCCTGGGGGATTGTCTGCAAGCGGCCAAGGCCCACGGCGAACTGGCCCCGGCAGTGAATTGCGAGGAGCAAGCCGCATTTTTCTGGATCGGCTGGGAGGGTGCGGTACTGCGTGCCCGCCTGACTGGTAACACTCACCCGCTGGACATCTTCCTGCGTGGCTTTCTATCCGGGCTCAGCGCCTGATTTTTTGCACTGTTTATAGACGATCAGTCTAAAAGGAGAAGAGCGATGTTTGACGCAATTCTGATTGAAAAAGACGACGCCGGTTACCGCGCCAACCTGCAGAGCCTGCAAGAGACTCAACTGCCCGAGGGTGATGTCACAGTCCGAGTCCACTACAGCACACTGAACTACAAGGATGCGCTGGCCATCACCGGCAAAGGCCCGGTAGTGCGCAAGTTTCCGATGGTCCCCGGCATCGATCTGGCCGGAACCGTTGAGCACAGCGAAAACGCGGCCTATAAAATCGGCGATCAGGTCCTGCTTAATGGGTGGGGCGTGGGCGAAAACCATTGGGGCGGCCTGGCGCAGAAGGCGCGACTCAATGGCGACTGGCTGATCCCCCTGCCCTCCGGATTCACTGCGGCACAGGCCATGGCCATCGGCACCGCCGGCTACACCGCCATGCTCTGCGTCATGGCCCTCGAACGTCACGGCGTCACCCCCGGCAGCGGCGAGATCCTGGTCACCGGCGCCAATGGCGGAGTCGGCAGCTTTGCCATCGCCCTATTGAACGGCCTTGGCTATCAGGTTGTCGCGTCTACCGGTCGACTGCAGGAGTCGGAATACCTCAAGGCGCTGGGTGCCAGCGAAATCATCGACCGTGCCAGCCTGAGCGAACCGGGCAAACCCATGACCAAAGAGCGTTGGGCCGGGGTCATCGACTCCGTGGGCAGCCACACGTTGGCCAATGCCTGTGCTGCAACCCGCTACGGAGGTGTGGTGGCCGCCTGCGGTCTGGCCCAGGGAATGGATTTCCCGGCCAGCGTCGCGCCGTTCATTTTGCGCGGTATCACTTTGGCCGGCATCGACAGCGTGATGCGCCCACGGCAGGACCGGATTGACGCCTGGAACCGACTGGATCGTGATCTGGACCGTAAGCTGCTTGAGCAGATCACCCAGACTGTCGCGCTCAAAGACATTATCCCGATGGCCCAGCAACTGCTGGCTGGTCAGGTACGCGGCCGTTTGGTGGTGGCTCTGGACAGCTAAGTCGGCAATGCCAGAACGATCAACCAAAAAACAGGCTTAGAGTTAATGCCGATCAGTTAAGGAAATCTGTAGGAGCGAGCTTGCTCGCGATAAACCTGAGGGCAACGCGTTTATCCGGAAGCACGCGTTATCGTTAGCGTCCATCGCGAGCAAGCTCGCTCCTACAAAGGCGCACATTCGCTTAACTGATCGGCATTAGGCCTGGGGTGTCCTTCTTGTATTCGGTAATGCAGCGCCGGGCACCCATTACGAACCGCATGCGCGGTTACGGCCTACCCCGCCAAAGCGTCAGCCGCCGCCCAACTCATGAACGCTTGCGCGACCTGTGAAGGGCGCATGGCCGTGGATTGGGCGAGCACCACTCGCTGGGGATTGAGCACCTCAAGGATCGGGCGACAGGCTATCGCCTTGCCGTCGTAACTCTGGTCACCCGCAGGCCGGGTACAGGACAAGGCCACGCCGTAACCATGGGCCACCAGACCGCGCTGCATCTCGAAGGTCTGGGTGTATTGCTGCGCCATGGGGTGCAGGTCCTGGGACCAAAATAACGAAAGGAAATACTCCCGCGTCTGCGCGATGTCTTCCAGGATCAGGCACTCGTGCGAGAGGTCCAGCAGCGAGACTTCGGCCTGAACCGCCAAGGGGTGATCGGCCGGCAACAAGGCATAGGGCGGCAGTTGGTCGAGCACCGTGCGTTCGGCCAGCGGATCGAGCCCCAACTCATAGGTCAATGCCAGCTCTGCCTTGCCGGCGCTGAGAATCCGGTGCACACCCGCCAGGTCGGTTTCGAACAAAGTGACTGTCACTTCCGGGTGTTGCGCACGAAAGCCTGCGAGCAAGCGCGGCGCATAGTACGGCCCCAAATCCTGGAAACAGACCAGCGTCAGCTGACCGCGCAAAGCCTGTGGCCCCCCATGTACCTGGGTCATCGCCACCGCCAGGTTGAGGATATCTCGCGCCCGTCCCAATAGGCGCTGGCCCGCGGGGGTCAGTTCGAGCCCGCGGCTGACCTGACGCCGAAACAGGCGCTCGCCCAACGTGCCTTCCAGTTGCGAGATCGCCAGCGACACCGAGGGTTGCGACACGTGCCGTGCTCTGGCCGCCGCGCTGATGCTGCCGTGCTCGGCCGCCGCCACGAAATACTCCAACTGACGAAACGAAAAACCTATCATGTTTCCCTATACTCAAGAATAAGAAATATATCGTTTTCCTATTTATATCTAAAAGCAATACTCCTTGCATACCAATAACAGCAAAGGAGCAAATCCGATGATGATGTCCGATGTCGAGGTATTTCAGCGCGACGGTGCCGTTGTTTTGCGCGGCGTCTTCACCGACTGGATCGAGCGTCTGCGTGAAGGTTTCGAACAGAACCTGGCCCACCCCAGTCAGTTTGCGATCGAGAATGTGGGCAGCGGCGAAGGCGGCCGGTTTTTCGAAGACTACTGCAACTGGCAGCGCATTCCGGCCTTTAGCGACTTCGTCCTCAACTCACCGGCGGCGGGCATTGCCGGGCAGATCATGCAATCGCAGCAGGTGCAGGTGTTCCACGACCATATCCTGGTCAAGGAGCCCGGCACGTCCAAGCCAACGCCTTGGCATCAGGATCTGCCCTATTACTGCGTGAACGGTCTGCAGACTGCCAGCTACTGGATTCCCCTTGACCCGGTGACCAAGCTCAACACCCTGAGCGTGGTACTCGGCTCCCACCGATGGCCCAAACCGGTACGCCCTAAAAGCTGGGCCAACAACGCCGACTTCTATGGCGAAGCCAACTCCGTTACCGGGGAAAGTGTGTTCATGGACATGCCGGATGTTGAAAACGGCGACTTCACCATCCTCTCGCCGGAGCTGCAACCGGGCGATGCGGTGGTGTTCGATTTCCGCACCGTACACGGTGCCGCGGGCAACCAGGGCACCGGCCGCCGAAGAGCGTTCTCGACCCGCTTCATCGGTGACGACGTTCGCTACATTGCCCGCCCGGGCCGTACATCCCCGCCCTTCCCCGGGATCAACCTGGATAACGGCGATCGCATGCGCGAAGACTGGTTTCCAGTGGTCTGGCGTAAAGACGCCTGACACAACGGCGCGCGTTTACCCCTGAGTTCATTACTTATCTCTCCAGCGGCCAGGGAGAGCGAGTTGTCTGCAGCAGATACACGGTTTCGCGATTGAGCGCTTTTGCTCGAAAAAATAACAATAAAAATCCCCCAGTCGGAGACACATCTATGCAACGTTCACTCCTCAAAATCAGCGCTGTTGCGTTGCTCCTCGGTACCGCCGGCCTGGCTCAGGCCAGCAGCAGTTGCCTGGCGGACGTCAAGGCTTCTGGCGTGCTGCTCTCGGGTAATGGCCTGATGGGCACCAAACCCTTCATCTGGCAAAACGAAGACGGCAGCTACGGCGGCTTCGAAGCCGAGCTGTTCAAAGAGATCGGCAAGCGCATTGGCGTACCCAAGACCGAGTATGTGGTCACCGAGTGGTCGACGCTGATTCCAGGCATGAAATCCAAGCGCTGGGACATCATCTTGTCCGCCATGTCGGCCACCCAAGAGCGGGTACAAAACGCCGGGATCCAGTTCACCAACCCCTACTTCCTGAGCTTCAACTATGTGATCGTGAAGACCGACTCACCGATCAAGTCGATGGCCGACCTCAAAGGCAAGAAGCTCGCCACCGTGATGGGCACCGACGACTCCCTCAACGCACACCGCCTGGCCGACACCGGCGTGGTCGGTGAAGTCATGGACTTCAACGGCTTCGGTGAACCTTTCCAGGCCCTGCAGAACAATCAGGCCGATGCCGTGCTGCTCGATCAGGGCACCCTGATCGGCCAGAAGGAAACCATGCAAAACCTGCGCACCGTGGGTGAGCCGATCCTCTATCAACCGAAGCCGGAATGGGCCGCCGCCGAAGCCAAGGCGCCCTACGTCTACGGAACGCAAGCCATCGCCGTGCGGGGCGAATGTGGCGATCTGCGCGAAGCCATCAACGGTGCCCTCAGCTCAATGATCGCCGACGGCACTCACAAGGCGATCCTCGAAAAATACGGCGTATGGGATCCCGTGCAAACCAGGCTGACCAAGAACTGACCGGCGCACAAACAAAGGGATACCGCTATGTACGACTTCCTGTTTGTCCTGATCCCCAAATACTTCCCATTCCTGCTCAAGGGCGCGGTGGTGACATTGCAACTGTCCGTGCTGAGCATGGCCCTCGGCATCCTCATCGGCCTGGCCGTCGCGCTTGGCCGACTGACACGCCGGCCGTGGCTGGACTGGCCGCTGCGCTGCTATGTGGAAATCTGGCGAGGGGTACCGCTGGTGGTGCAGTTGCTGGTGATCTACTTCACCCTGCCGCAAATCGGCCTGACCCTTTCCGGCTTCTGGGCCGGGGTATTGGGCCTGAGCCTCAACCTCGGCGCTTACCTGTCCGAGGTCTTTCGGGCTGCCATCCTCTCGCTGGACAAGGGCCAGCGCGAGGCGGGTCTATCCATCGGCATGTCGCGCAACAAAATCTACCTGCGGGTGATCCTGCCCCAAGCCCTGAAAATCGCGATCCCGACGGTAGGTGGCTACTTTATCTCGTTGCTCAAGGACTCCTCGCTGGTGTCGTTCATTGCCGTGAATGAATTGCTGCGCCACGGCAGCATCGTCATCGCCAACACCTTCCTGAGCATGCAGGTTTACCTGATGGTCGCCATCATCTACTTCGTCCTGAGCTTCATTGCTGCACGGGGCGTGCACTGGATCGAACAACGCCTCACACCCGCTCACCTGCGTACCGGTACCCGTGTCACCCGAAGCCCGATATCCACCAAGCTGACCGAGGCCAAATCATGAATGCCGAACCTATCCTGCAGATCAAAGGCCTGCACAAGGCCTACGGGAGCAGCAAGATCCTGCGCGGCGTTGACCTGACGGTAAAACGTGGTGAAGTGGTCTTCCTCATCGGCCCCAGCGGGGGCGGCAAGTCGACCTTGCTACGCTGTATCAACTTCCTGGAAACGCCCTGTGCCGGCGAGATTACCTTTACCGGCGAGCGCTTGTGCCATTCGGACAATCAGTCCTACCAGCAGGTGGGCGAATCCAGGCTGCGCATGGCTCGCAGCAAAATGCCGATGGTGTTCCAGCAGTTCAACCTGTTCAATAACCGCACCGTACTGGAGAACGTCATCGAGGGGCCGTTACACGTGCTGCATCGCCCCAGGCAGGAAGCGATCGCCGAGGCCCAGAGCATCCTCGACAAGGTCGGCCTCTCCGCGCGCCTGGACTACTACCCCGACCAGCTGTCCGGCGGCCAGCGCCAGCGGGTCGCGATTGCCCGGGCCTTGGCGATGAAGCCGGAATTGATCCTGTTCGATGAACCGACCTCGGCGCTAGACCCGGAGCTGGTCTCGGGGGTGCTCGACACCATTCGTGCACTGGCCCAGGAGGGCATGACGATGATTATCGTCACCCATGAAATGAACTTCGCGCGCAAACTGGCCGACCGCATTTGCTTCGTCGCCGACGGCGGCATTCTGGAGTCCGGCACCCCGGAAGAACTGCTCGCTGCCCCCAACAACAGCCGCATCGCCAGTTTTATCCAGTCGATACAGAACTGACCCTGCCTCGCATCCATGCCAGGTTCTCCCTGAACCCGGCATGGCCCTCCCCTCATCTATGGGGGACTCTAGATCAAACTCGTTCAATGCCCCCCGGCGTGGGGGGGCGTCAAGGGCATCTATCTCACTATTTTTGGGCGGTGCAGGAAGCGGTGTCCTCTATCGCTTTGCCTGTATTAACGACTTGAACATTCAAGTTGCAGCGCGGAGTGACAGCAGTTCCAGCCTCGACAATATCGAGATGTACCCACCCGAAATGTCCGGCAGGTTGACACTGCTTTCAACAGGTAGGTCTTGAATGTCGCGGCTCTCCGAACCGCTCTGCATTGCTCCGCCTGTCTCGCATCCCAAACAACATCAAGAGAATAAAAAATGGCTAAGTATCCCGTCGTTGTCTATGGCGCCAGTGGTTACACCGGCATGCTGATTATGGATTGGCTGATTGATCAGAACATCGCGTTTACCGCGGTGGCGCGCGATTCCGGGCGTACCCGTGAAATGATGGCGCAGCGTGTGGTGCGACTGGAGTCTGCGACGTACGAAATCATCGAAGTCGACCACACTGTCGAATCGCTGACCCAGGCATTCAAGGGTGCCAAGGTCGTTTGCAATACCGTAGGCCCCTTCGCCAAATTCGGTCTCACCACTGTCGAAGCCGCGCTTAATGCCGGCTGCCACTACCTGGACACCACCGGCGAGCAGTCCTATGTGCGTAGTGTTCGCGACCAGTTTGGTGAGCGCTTCGCCCAGGCCGGCTTGCTGGTTTCGCCGTCACTGGCGTACATGAATACCTTCTCTGAGATCGCTGCCGAACTGGCGCTCGAACACCCCGGCATCGACGCCCTGGAAACGTCGGCGCTGTGCCGTGGCCAACGTGGTATCGGTGCTGGTGTAACGGTTGGCTCCACTGCTTCAATCTTCGAGATGTACCGCGCCGAGCATTGCTACCTGTGGGACAACAAGCTGGTGGCACACCCTGTTGATGCTTCGTTCTTGATCCCTTCGGCCCACTTCATGCAACCGGTGTTCGCCTTGCCATGGGGCGGTACCTCGTTGCCGATCTATTTCGAGAATGATCCGCGCGTACGGTCCTGCGTCTCCTGCGTCGGTTTCTACGACAATGATGCGATGAAGATGGTGCATTCGCTCAACCAGAAGTGGGAAGCCGAATACAAGCATCTTCCGCCCGAAGCTCAGGATGAGGTACTCAAGAACATCGTCCAGGCGACGACCCCGGCGATGCCGCCACGCGAGCGCACGACCTTGATGCGTACGGTCGACACTGCGATCGGCCGCGGGCAGCTTTCGGCCGTGCGCGCCGAAGTGTTCGGTACCACTGCCTACATTGCCACCGGTGCCTTGCAAGTCGCGGGTGTGATCAAGCTGCTCAACGGCGACACCGCCAAAGTGGGCTTTGCGTCCGGTTCCAAGGCATTCGGTCACCGCTACCTGCTGGGCTTCTGTGAAGAACGCGGTTTGGCTCGCGCCGTTGTCACCCAACTCTGATCAGTCTCGCAGGGTTAAATCGCGCCAGCCCGCTGGCGCGATCCGGGCAAGTGGATGGTTCGGAGAAGTAGTCAGGTATTCAGGACTGGATCAGGCAACCCGGACGCGTCTCGCTCAACCGGACGCTTCGAGAATGCCCAGCATGTAGGCGCGATCCACCACATGTTTGCGGGTGCCTGCATGAAATTTGCCGTATAGGTTTTTCAGATGCCACTTTACGGTTTCATCACCGACATCCAGTGCAAGGGCTATCTGTTTGTTTGTCAGGTTGCGTGCCAGCAACTGCAACACCTCCCGCTCTTTCGCCGTTAGCAGTCGACTCGGCGAAACGCCTGTAGCGAAGGGTTCCTGGCGTCGAACCGGAACGGGCGGGATGATTTCCTGCGCAAGCCCCTGGGCATCCTTGTGATGGACCTTCTTCGCCCACATGACGAGATCGGGATGGGTGTCCTGCAGAATACGCTGTAGGCCGTAGGTGTCGGCCAGACTGATCGCTTCGAGCAGACAGGGCAGTCCATCCCCGCCTGAGTCTTTGAGCGCCAATGCCTTGAGCAACTGGACCTGAACGATTTCGCGACCACGCTGCAAGCGCTCGGCGAGTTCGTTTGCCACGGCGAGCACGCGCAACATGGCCTGCCAGTCGCGCTGGGCGAAATAAACGTAAGCGTTGCTCAACCCGACCAGCAACGCCAGTTCCTGTCCCAGTAGACCGCGCTGTTGACGAGCGACATCTGGCACCAGCGCATCCAGCCGTCTCCAGAGTGCCAGGCAAGAATCGCTTCGGCCGTGCAACGCATGCAGGCGAATTTGCTCACCCAGTGCCACCATGCAGAAACGTGCGATGCCCCTCTCTTCGCCGAGCGCGAACAATGCCGTCAACAAGTCGTGGCCGCGATGTGGCTGCCCCTGCAAGGTAGCCAGACGTGCCGCCGTGAGAAATCCCATCGCAATCGCATCCGGCGACGCCAACCGCTCGACAACATCCAGCCGATTGGCGAGTACCGTCGTGGCCTCCTGAATCTCACCTCGCTCCAGAAGCACAGTGGCCAGTCCACAGGCGAGCATCACCGCCACCGAACTGCGCCGGCCGATATCCTTTTCCGCGCGCAGCAAGCTCTTGCGAAAAGCGGCCTCGGCCGGAGGCATACGTCCTTCGCTCAAGTAGGTCATGCCCACGACCCACTCACCATAACCGCGAATTCCATCGAGTCCCGGAGTCCACGTATAGTGTGGTGCGCGCTGAAAGATGCGCCGGGCTTTTTCTGGTTGCCCCTGGAACAGCGTTATGCGGGCGACCAGGTTGGCGACGATAGCTTGCAGCTTGATCGAACCGGAGGACAATTTGTCCATCCAGGGGGCGAGCAACGCCATTGATTCGTCTGGCTGGTCGGCAAAGTAGGCGGCGGCTGCTGCTATCGCCGCCGCTTCGCAGCGGGTTTCATCATCCGCAGTCGGGGCCTGCTCAATGCAGGCGATCAACCTCGCTGCCTCGACATGCCGCTCGCTCATCGCCAGGGCCCAGGCGGCCGCAAGGCACAGACGCGGACGCGACTCCACCTCCTCCGCAGGCAACTCTTCGACCCACTCCAACACTCGGCTGAACTGACCGCGCAGCATGACCTCATAGAGACACTGTTCGATCATCAAATATCCTTGAATAGCCTGCCCGGCCAGCAAGTATTGCCGCGCCGCCTCCTCAAAAAAGGCGTTCGCCTCCAGCCAGTTTGCTGCCCGCTCATGGAGGGCCTGCCGTTGCGCCTGCGGGAGGTCACGAAAACGGCTCTGCAAAAACTCCCGGGCCAAGGGATGGAAACGTACCCAGTCGCTGTCGACCCCTTCGGCGAAGATCGGCGTCGAGGCGCATAACTCATGCAGCACTTCCCCTGCCCGCTCACTGCCGGTAAGCGCGGTACAGAGTGAAGGATGAATCACTTCCAGAAGGGAGAGGCAGGTAATGAAGTCGACCTGTTCTGCAGACAGGCGGGTGACCAGTTTATCGACGAAATAACCCTGGATATCACCGGAACAAGCTGAGAGATCCTCGATGGCGGTTTCCAGATTGGCACTCTTCTCGATGGCCGCAATCGCCAGTTGCAACCCGAGTGGCCAGCCTTCAGAGATTTCATGCAGGCGCAGGCAGAGATCGGCGTCGATGCGTTCGCCGAAGCGATTGCTGAGTAGCGCAATAGTCTCTTCGGCACGAAATCTCAAGGCATCTTCCGCAACGCGGACATATTGTCCTCGGGCCACAAGGTCAGCGGTGTTAATACTCAGGCGACGACGCGAAGACATGACAATACGCAAATTGGCCGGGGCGTTGTGCAGCAGGTACGTCAGACAGTGGCGGACCGTCGACTCGGGCAGTGCGTCTACCTCGTCAAGGATCATCACAGTTTCGCCGGCGAGGTCGGCCACTTCCGCCAGCCAGTCGGTGAGTCCTTCCAGCTCGTCGCGACCATGGCCGGAAGATTTATCGCTGGCACTTGCAAAGGACTGCCGGCCGCTGCCCAGAGCCATGGCTGCCCATAGCCCAAGGGTAAAACGGCTGCCATCGTCACGCGTATCCAGGGTCAGCCATGCGACCATTGCTCCGCGCGACAAAAACTCCCGTCGCCATTGCGCCAACAGCATCGTCTTGCCGAAGCCGGCCGGCCCTTGCACGCTGATCGCCAACTTGTCCGCCAGTTCGGAGCAATCAATACTCAGTCGATCGCGCAACTGCCCTCCTCTCTGGCTGCGCGGAGGGGTTGTCTTGAGCACCAGTTCAGGCTCTATGCGATCCACGTTGGCGATCCCTCTCTGCAATCCCGTGCACGGTATGAAAGAGACCGGACATTGATGTTTTTGTGCCATCAACGCCCTACTCTGCTGCTTGTTCTAGGGTAACGACCTTGCGTATAGACGATAGCCCCGTAACGGCTGGCGCGGCCTCATTTTCTTCAGTTTGCCAGCGGCTTCCCATTCAATCCGGCAACGCAAAGCCTGCGGTCAGTCCGCCGTCCACGGTGTGGCACGAACCATTGATATAGGAAGCCTTGTCTGAGGCCAGCCATGTCACCAGGTTGGCGACATCCTCTGGAGTGCCCGCACGGCCACCTTGGGGAATCATAGCCTCCAGCATGGCCTGCTCGTTCTTGCTGAGGTTGTCTTCGGTCATGGCGGTGCGGATATAACCGGGAGCGATGGCAACACTACGAATGTTCTGCCGTCCATGCTCTAGCGCGCAGGCCTTGGTCAGCCCGATCACACCATGTTTGGCCGCCGTGTAGTGCGGCAGTGTCGCCATACCCACCAGACCATCCACCGACGCTGTGTTGATGATAACGCCACCGCCGTTGGCTAGCATGGCCGGAATCGCCGCCCTGGCGCAGAAGAAGACGCCGTTCAGATTGATATCAATGACACGGCGCCACTCGGTCACGGAGACGTCGGCCGTCCGGCCACGAATCCCGCAGATGCCGGCATTGCTGAACAATACATCTACACGCCCAAATTTGCTGACTGCAATGTCGACCATGGCCTGACAGGCCGCTTCATCGGCGACATTGGTGGTAATGGCGATCGCATTGTCGCCAATCACTTCAAGGGTCTCCTGCAACCCTTCTTCATAGATGTCAGCCAGCACCACGCTCGCACCCAGGCGCGCAAACTGGATGGCAGAAGCACGACCAATGCCATTGGCAGCGCCCGTTACGATGACAACCTTTCCGGTAAATTCCACGGTAAATCTCCTCACTCATGCCCGACGGGCTTTCTTGTTCACCGTCAAACTATCCCGCCCCCCGCCCCTGGGCTTGTCCTTGCAAGCACAAGTCTTGTCCCAAGCAATACGGACGCCGCACAAGGCCGATTTATCCCTGCATGCCTGACTTGTTATCAGGTTGCTCCCCTGCCAATTACAAACGGCAAGCATTGTGGATACTGGCCGTCACCTTGATGAGGGAGTCGCTATGAGTACCGATATTGTTATCGCCGGAGTAGGCATGGTGCCTTTCCGAAAACCGGGTCAATCGCAAAGCTACGATGTCATGGGCGAACAAGCCACTCGTGCGGCGCTCAAAGATGCCGGCATCGACTATGCACTGATCGAGCAAGCGTTTTGTGGCTATGTCTACGGGGATAGCTGCGCGGGACAGACCGCGCTCTATCGGGTGGACATCAGCGGCATCCCGATTTTCAACGTTAACAATAACTGCGCCAGTGGCTCTTCGGCTTTTGCCCTGGCGGTCCAGGCTGTTCGGGGACAGCAGGTCGAATGCGCACTGGCGCTTGGCTTCGAACAGATGCCCGCAGGTGCGATCGACATGGTCTTCCCTGATAAGGTCAGCCCGCTGACGCGCCACTCGCAAGTAATCGCCGGACTCATGAATCTGAGCGACGAAGAACGCGATACACCACCGGCGGTCTGCATGTTCGGTGCTCAGGTCGACGCCATGCTGGAAATGGGCGTGACCGAAAAGACCTTGGCCGAGGTCTGCGTCAAATCACGCAAGCACGCTGCCAACAATGAAAACGCCATCTTTCGTACGCCGTTGACGGTCGAAGAAATCCTGGCCACGAAGCCTATCTTTCGCGGGCTGCGGAAAAACTTCGCCTGCCCACCGAGCTGTGGCGCCGCCGCGGTGATTGTCTGCACACCGGAATTTGCCCGCGCCCATGGCATCCGCGCTGACGTGCGCCTTGCAGGTCAGGGCTGGTGCAGCGACCAGCGTAGTTATTTCGAAGGCAGCGTCATGGATGTCATGTTCCAGGCACTGAGCCGTGATGCGGCCAACAAGGCCTATGAAGACGCCGGCATCGGTCCGACGGATGTCGACGTCATCGAGTTGCACGACTGTTTTGCCAGTAATGAATTAGCCACTTACGTCGCCCTGGGCCTGTGCAAGCAGGAAGAGTTGAACGATTTTGTCGCTTCCGGGCGTGGCACCTATGGCGGCCAATGGGTGATCAACCCGTCAGGCGGCCTGCTGGCGAAGGGGCACCCGTTGGGGGCTACCGGGTTGGCCCAATTGACAGAGCTGACCTGGCAGCTACGCGGCCAGGCTGGAGCTAGACAGGTCCCGGGGGCAAGGGTCGCGTTGCAGCACAACGGCGGACTGGGCAGCGCGGGTTTCGTGCACATTCTCAAGAAATATTGAAGCCCGGGTTGAGTGGCAGATACGCAGGCGATGAGCATCACGTGGTCTCTGCCGACCGGTCGAATCCTGGTAATTAGAGGAACTCATTTTGATGGCACTGCTGAAACTACTGTGCATCGGCGTCTATGTTCTCGGCGTCACAAGTGCCGTGGGCTTGCTGCCCGCTGCGTGGTCATTCTGGAAAACCATTGCAGCCGTACTGCTGCTTGCGCATCTGCTCGAGATCATCGTCATGTTCAAGTACGTCAAGCGCTACCGGGGATCGCTGGGTGCAAGTCTGGTCCTGACGCTGCTCTTTGGCTTTCTGCACTGGAAACCTTTGATGCAAGTGAAACAGCGCCCGTGAAAATCAGGCGAGTTCATCTTCCGATGAGATTGCGCAGTTTCAATGTCATCGGTATGAGTTCGAAGAGGTACGCTTTGTGAGTCGCACTATTTCCACGCTGGACGGCAAACGACGCAAGCTCGACGGAGGCGTGATGTTCGGCAGCACTCCGCGTGAGTCGTGGGCTAGCTGGGCCACGCCCGATCACGACAACCGGGTGGAATTTGCCTCTCGCGGGTTATTGGTTCAGCAGGACGGGCGCAATATCCTCGTGCTGGCCGGTGCCGATGCCTTGCTAGCTCCGGCGCCACGCACCTGTCGTTGTCAACCGGGAAGCCCTGGCCTGTTGGATGGCCTGGGTCAGTATGGCCTGAAGGAGCACGACATCCATGTGGTGATGCTGACCCATCTGCACGCTCAATTGCCGGCCGACCTCAGCGCGATGATCAAAGAAGGCGATACGCCTCGCTTGCTGTTTCCCGCAGCGCGCTACATCACCAGCAAGCGCCACTGGACCCGGGCGCGGCAGCCCCATCCGCGCGACCGAGCGCTGTTCGTGCCGCAGATATTGCTGCAACTGGAAAGCAGCGGTCGGTTGGAGCTGATCGAAGGCCCCGACTGCGAACTGCTCGGCGATGGCTGGCGCTTCCATGTCAGCGATGGCCACACCCCAGGGCAACTATTGCCGGAGATCGACATGCCAGGCGGCCCGGTAATATTTGCCGGTGACCTGGTGCCGGGGCGGCAATGGCTGCAACTGAATGTGACCAGCGCCTACGACCGCAACCCCGAGTCCCTGATCGACGAGAAAGAAAGCTTACTGGACTACCTGGTGGCCAGCGGTGGTCGGTTGATTCTGCCGCGAGACCCCGAGGTCGCGATGGTCAGCGTCATGCGTGACCGGCAATCGCGTTACGTGCCATTCGACTCGTATCAGGTGCTCAATGGTTTTGACACTTGATCCCGATTCTTGTAGCAACTGCCGAGCCTGCGAGGCTGTGTTCGACTGCGAAGCGGTCGTTAAATCAGGCTGCGAGTTATTTCAGGTAAATCGTGTATGCAGGATTTGCGAGGACTTCGCCCTCGAACGCAGCCTCGCAGGCTCGGCAGCTGCTACCTCTACGCCATTGAGACTAAGATCAGCGCTCCAGCCCAAGGCTCTGACGATATTGGCTCGGTGCCATGCCGGTCCATCGCTTGAAGGCACGGGTGAAATTGCTGACTTCGGAAAAACCCAGGGAAAAGGCAGCCTCCGTCACCGAAACCGAACTGCGCGACATGAACGCGAGCGCATTGGTGCGCCGTGTATGGTCGAGGATTTCCTGAAAACTGGTATCCCTGGCAGCGAGCTTCAATTGCAAACCACGGGTACTGATGTGCAGCCGCTCAGCCACTCGATCCTTGTTCAGCGCACGCGAGGATAATTCACTGCTGACAATGGCCCGGACGCGATTGACGATATCGCCCCGTTCAATGCGCTGAAGGTACTCCATCACTGTGCGGTCATGGCTCAATGCAAGCTCCTCATTGGCCCCCGGGAGCCGTTTGTCCACCAGGTCCAGATCCATTGTCATCACGATCTCGGGCCGGTCGAATTCGACGTCGCATTGGAAATAGCTGGAAAAAACCTGAGCCATGTTCTCAGAGGCAGGTCGGATCAACTCGAGTTCGCTCAAACGGAATCGATTGCCGGAGATGGTCCGAAGAAGCGTAAAGATCAAAGCGATGTAGGCATCGTGAGTTTCATGGCACACCTGCGCCCCGGGTACGATTGAAGTAATGAGCCGGAAAGTATTGTTTCGTTCTTCTACGCGGATGTTGGCATTCTGCGAAATGACACGGTAGAGCGAACTCAACCGTTGCGCGAAGTCCCGTATCGAAATGCTGGCCAGCAGTGCAAAGCCCATCGCATGCAAGTTGGCGGGACGCAAGGTTTCTCCGGCACGCAGGCCAAAACAAGGATCTTTAGTGGCATGGACGGCCGCGGCATACAGCTTCGCGATCGTTTGATTATCAATGCGCAGCATCGGATCGGTGGTCGCAGGCAGCATCACGCCGCAGGAGCGAAAGACCTGATCGGCGCTAGCACCTTGGTTTTCGAGCGCTTCGGCAATCGCAATGGCATAGGCACCAATGATCGATGAACCACGGCTTTGAGTGTCCGGCGCAAAGCCATCTTTCAGCGTCCGCTGCGCGTCAATGACATCGCTGCATTCATTGCTTCTCGTCACGGTAAAAACCTCTGATTGTTCACGTCGGCAACGAGCGTTATCGCCTCGACTGACGCGGTCCATTTTAGGCACCTACGCTGGTGGAAATTTTGTTAATGCACGCCAATCATTTGTGATTGAATGCCGTTTCAGGCAGCCACGTAATCAAGGAGAAGTGGTATGACGCCGTATATGCGCGGCTGGGTGGTGCAGGGTTTGGCACAACTGATCGAGGATCTCGGTGGCGATGTAGCACGTTACGAGGAACGCTTCCAATTGCCGCTGCGAGGTCCTGATCAAAGCGATATGAAGATCCCCGGCTCACCGTTGATCCACTTGATGGAGGCATGCGCCGAGGACCTGGAATGCCCGGATTTCGGCATTCGCCTCGCTTCCGTGCAAGGACGCGCGCCGCTCGGCCCGGTCATGCTGGTATTGACCCAGTGCGCAACAGTGGGCGAAGCCATCGGGGCTGCTGCGCGGTTCATCAACATGTTGAACCCGGCCGTGGAACTGCAATGCCAGAATATTCCCGGTGGGTTGCGCATGAGCTACCAGCTCAAAGTGCCCAGAGTGGGTATCGCGCGCCAGTTCGAACAATGGTGCCTTGCGGCCGGCGTCATCATTCTGCAAATCCTGGCGGGCGCAAAAGCACGGCCACGGGCGACGTTTTTCACCCATCCGCCCTTGCTGTCGAAGGACTTCTATTCCAGCACATTCGGTTGTCCGGTGCAGTTTTCGCAAGCAGCGTTTGGGCTCGATTTCTCTGCAATTGATACAGCGCGCCCGATGGATGGCAACGACCCAGAAATGAAGGCGCTGGTCACCGACTATCTGGAGCGAATTGCAGACGCCTCCGGGCTCGACCTCGAACACCAGCTAGACGCGCTGATCCGTAAACTTCTGCCGACCGGCCGCTGCACGCTCGAGACCCTCGCCAGTCATTACTTCGTCAGCGTTCGTACCCTGCAGCGGCGTCTGGAGGATCAAGGGCTGGCATTCGAGAAGCAGGTGGACGATATCCGCCGCGAACGTGCGGCCCAGTACCTCAGCGATCCGATGCTGCGTATCTCACAGGTGGCGTTATTGCTCGGGTATGCCGAACAAAGCTCGTTATCACACGCGTTCAAGCGCTGGTATGGGATGTCGCCCAGTGCCTGGCGCCGAGCCCATTCGTCCCCGCTCCCGGAGGGATGACATCCAATCACAAATGTTTGTCGTGCATTAACAAACCATTGATGCGGTTCATTTCCCAAAATAGGGCAGCCAAAATCGGCTGGATGACTTCGTCCGCATCAATGGAGAACAAGAAGAATGACATTGCCCCCAACGAGCCGTGCAGGAAGAGCAGGACGCAGACTTGAATCGTCCCTCTTCATCGTGCTCGGTTTACTCGTGGCTTCGACGGCAGTTGCCCAGACCTACAAGACCGACATCCCGCCTTCGATCGTGACACCCGACACGCTCGAGACACGGCTCGGAACCCTGCGCTTCACCGACGGTTTCCCGGATGAGGCGACCGTGCAGAAGGTCTACGACAACCTCGACTTCCAGCGTGGCATGCAGGCGTTCCTCACGACAATTCCTGCGGCGTCGCAGGCGGCGATGCGCCGAGCCATCCGGACGCTCGGTCCAGACAATGGAACGGTGTTCATCGCCGAGACGCTGCTGGACTCCAGATCGCTGTTCCTGACGGGCAACAGCGAGAACGTCTACGCGTCGGGCTGGATCGATTTGAAGAACGGGCCGGTCGTGATCGAAAGCCCGCCCAATACCCTCGGCGTTATCGATGATTTCTGGTACCGCTACGTCACAGACCTCGGCAATGCCGGGCCCGACAAGGGCCAGGGCGGCAAGTACCTGTTGCTCCCTCCGGACTACGAGGGGGAAGTGCCACAGGGTTACCACGTATTCAAATCCCGCACCTTCAACAACTGGTTCATCAGCCGTGGCTTCCTGGTAAACGGTGACACGAAACCTGCGGTCGATGGCTTCAAGAAACAGTTGCGCATCTATCCGCTGGCCCAGGCCGCCAATCCACCAGCGACGACCTTCGTCAACCTCTCCGGCAAAACAATCAACACCATCCACTCGATGGACTTCTCGTTCTTCGAAGAGGTCAATGAAGTGGTGCAAGAGGAACCGAACGCAGCGCAAGATCCTGAGACGCTCGGATTGCTCGCGGCCATCGGCATCGAGAAAGGCAAGCCATTCGCGCCCGACGCGCGGATGAAGAAGATCCTCACCGAAGCAGCAGCGGTCGGCAGCGCCACGGCACGGGCGAACGCCTATAAAGCCCGATCGCCGGATGCGTATTTCTATCCGAACAGCGCGTGGCGCAAGCTTTTCTCCGGCGCTGACTATCAATTCCAGCACGACGGCATCCGCCAGCTCGACGCGCGCTCCTTCTACTTCTTCTATGCCACCGTCAATACGCCCGCGCTGGTGAAGAAGATGGTCGGCGTCGGCTCGCAATACGCGGCGGCATTCGTCGATGCCAACGGTCAGCCACTCGACGGGGCCAAGAACTACCGGCTGCACCTGCCGCCGAATATCCCGGCGAAGAATTTCTGGTCAGTCGTGCTCTATGACAATCAGACGCGCTCGATGCTGCAGACCGATCAGCAGTTCCCGAGTATCGGCAGCCAGAGGAAAGGCATCGTGTTCAACGATGACACTTCGGTAGACCTGTACTTCGGGCCCAAGCCTCCGCCCGGCAAAGACAGCAACTGGGTGCAAACCCTCCCCGGCAAAGGCTGGAACACCCTCTTCCGCCTCTATGGTCCGCTCGATGCCTGGTTCGACAAGACCTGGCAACCGGGTGAAATCGAAGAGATCAAGTGACCCCTTGGCGCGGACAATGTAAGGAATAAATTGATGAAGATCAGACTTTCGACCCTGGTGCTGCTCGGTGCTTCCACGGTTTCGTCGGCATTCGCACAGAGCTACAAAACAGATATTCCATCTTCGATCGTGACACCCAATAGCCTCGAGACGCGGCTCGGCACCCTCAAATTCACCGACGGCTTCCCGGACGATGCGACGGTGCAGAAGGTCTACGACAACCTCGACTTCCAGCGCGGCGTGCAGGCCTTCCTCACAGCCATGCCGGCGGCTTCGCTGTCAGCGATACGCAAGGGCATCTCCGAGTTCGGACCGGCCAACCAGACCGTTGCGCTGTTCGAAAACCTGATGGACGCCAGGTCGCTGTTCCTGACCGGCAACAGCGAGAACATTTACGGATGGGCCTGGATCGACCTCAAGGACGGTCCAATCGTCATCGAAAGCGCACCTAATTCACTGAGCATCGTCGACGATTTCTGGTTCCGTTACGTCGGCGACCTCGGCAACGCCGGGCCCGACAAGGGCAAGGGTGGCAAGTACTTGGTGCTACCGCCAGGGTACGAAGGCCCCGTGCCGGACGGTTACTTCGTGTTGAAGTCACCGACCTTCAACAACGTGTTCATCACCCGAGGGTTTCAGGTCGATGGCGACCCGAAACCTGGCGTCGAGAACATCAAGCAGCACTTGCGTATCTATCCGCTGGCGCAGGCCGCCAACCCGCCGACGACGACCTTCGTCAATGTCTCCGGCAAGTCGTTCAACACCACCCACGCCCTGGACATCACCTACTTCGACGAGGTCAACGAAGTGGTGCAGGAAGAACCGAGCGCTGCGATGGACCCGGAAACGCTCGGCCTGTTGGCCTCCATTGGCATCGAGAAAGGCAAGCCGTTCGCACCGGACGAGCGGATGAAAAAAATCCTCACCGAGTCCGCAGCCGTCGGCAGCGCCACGGCACGCACCCTTACCTTCCGCATGCGCAACAAGGATTCCTATTTCTATCCGGACAGTGCCTGGGGTACGCCTTTCATCGGCGGCAGCCATCGTTTCGAGCATGACGGCATCCGCCTGCTCGACGCACGCACGTATTTCTACTTCTACGCCACCGGCAACACACCGGCGATGACCGCCAAAATGGTGGGGGTCGGATCGCAATACGCGACGGCATTCGTCGACGCCAACAAGCAGCCCTTCGATGGAGCAAAGACCTACCGGCTGCATCTGCCGCCCAATATTCCGGCGAAGAACTTCTGGTCGGTCGTGCTTTACGACAATCAGACGCGCTCGATGCTGCAGACCGACCAGCAGTTTCCGAGTATTGGCAGCCAGAGGAAAGGCATCGTCATGAACCCCGACACCTCGGTGGACCTGTACTTCGGCCCCAAAGCGCCGCCCGGCAAGGAAAGCAACTGGGTACAAACCACGCCGGGCAAAGGCTGGAACACGCTGCTGCGTCTGTATGGCCCGCTTGAGCCGTGGTTCAACAAGACCTGGCGGCCGGGCGAGATCGAGGAAGTGAAGCCGTAACCCCATCGTACCGACTCGGCCTATCGAGCCCCCTCAAATGAGGGTCGCAGGGACAAGCGCTGTGCCCGTTTCGATAAGTCGGAGTTTTCGTTACGGATTACTCTCAATCAATCGGTTGGAACAATAACAAGAGGAATCGTCGATGTTTGATCTGGAGAGAATTGTCGAGCCTGTGCTGGGCCTTTGCGGTCTGGAAAGCGACTTGACGGAAGAAGAGCGGGCCATTCAGGAAGTGGCGCACAGCTTCGCCAAGAACGTCATGCGCCCGATCGGCGCTGAGCTGGACAAAATGACTGCCGAAGAAGTGGTCGCGCCGGGCTCTCCCCTGTTCGACTACATGCGTCAGGTGCACGAATCCGGGCTGCTCGATCTCGGCGCACTGGCGGCGATGGACAGTCAGCAGAAATCGCGCATCATGCCGATCATCTTTGAAGAACTTGGCTGGGGCGATTCGGGGCTGGCCATCGCCACGCTGGCGTCCTCGTTCCCGGCGTATGCGGCGCACAACTCCGGCAACCCGGAGATCATCGAGCGATTTGGCGCACTGCCTGGCTGCTGGCTCGCCACCCAGCCCGACCGTGGCAGCGATATCGTCGACATCGATGCCGACCTGGTCCAGCGTGGCAACAAGCAATCGCGCGGCAATCTTTACGCGCGGGTCGACGGCGATGAGGTCATCATTCAAGGCCAGTCCTCGGCATGGGTTTCGTATGCGCCGCTGGCCCAGACTGCACTGGCCTATATCCCTTGCGACTACGGCAATGGCCTGGAACATGAAAATGGCGCTGGGCTGAATCACATCGCCATCCTCATCCCACTCGACCTGCCGGGTGTTTCCAAGGGCAAGCCGCTGGAAAAACTGGGCCAGCGTGCCCTGCCCCAGGGTGAGATCTATTTCAATGAAGTCCGTGTGCCCCGCAAATATGCCCTCGCCGAGGGTGAAGCGGCCATCACCAGCTTCTTCGGTGCCTTGACGTTCGGCAACATGGAAATGGCGGCGACCTTCACCGGCGTGGCCCGCGCAGCCTTCGAGCATGCGCTGGCGTATGTACATGAGCGCAAACAAGGCGGCACACCGATCATCAACCATCAGAGCGTGCAGCTGCGGACCTTTGACTTGTGGCAGAAGGTCGAGCTCTCACGCGCTATTGCGCATCGCGTGTTCGCTTACAACTACAGCGAAAAAGGCCCTCACCTGCTGGCCTCGATCACCAGCAAGACTTATGTCACCGAGACTGCGTTCCAGGTGGCCAGCGAAGCGCTGCAATTGTTCGGTGGCAATGGCCTGACCAAGGAGTACCCGATCGAGAAGCTGATGCGCGACGCACGGGCATCGATGATCGAGGATGGCGAAACCAACGTTCTCAAGCTCAAGGGCATGCGCTGGCTGAGCCGCGCCTACCAACGCGCCAACTGATTCCCCCAACGACCCAATCCACCACATTTCCGGGCTGCCAGGTGCAGCCCGAGGATAACGCTGTGTCGAAAAAGCCAGTCGTTGTGGAAACCTGTTTAATGGAGTGTATTTGCCATGCGGATCATCGATCACTTCGATAACGCAGTACGTTTTTACCCGAACAATCGGGCCTTCGTCGACGTTGGCAACGATGCCAGCGCAGTGACCTATGCCCAGGCGGCGCCAGTGACGCAAGCCATTGCCGGCGCAATCGCCCACAACGGATTCAGCGGCGGCGGCCATGTCGGTATTCTTGCGCCCAATTGCACGGTCGCCTTTCTGGCACTGCTGGGCGTGTTCCGCGCGCGTTGCGTCTGGCTGCCGGTCAATCCGCGCAATACGGTGGCGGCCAATGCGGAGCTGTTCAATGACTTCGAAGGTGAGTTGCTGCTGTTCCATAGCACCTACGCCACTGAGGCGGCGCAACTGAAGGCGCGCTGCCCTGGCCTTCGGGAGCTCGTTTGCATCGACGGTGATTGCGGCGTGGGGACTTCAATCGCGGTGTGGTCGCAAGGTGCACCGGCGCGCTACACCCCGGCCGTGGGAACGGGCAGCCTGGACGATACGTTTGCCTTGTATCCCACCGGTGGTACGACCGGAAAATCGAAGGGGGTGATGATTACCCATCGCAACATCCATACCTTCTTCAGCAACTTCTACGCGCACTTTGATTATCACGACAGCACTTGCCATCTGGTGGTGGCGCCGATGACGCACACCGCCGGCCTCACCGGTTGTCTGCATTTCGCGCGTGGCGGGACCAACGCGATCATGGCCACCGCCGTCCCTGAAGCGGTTGCCGACGCGATTGAAAAATACAAGGTCACCCATCTTTTTCTGCCGCCGACTGTGCTGTACATGCTGCTGGCTTTGCCTGATATCCGCCAACGGGACTATAGCTCGCTGAAGCATTTCCTGGTCGGCGCTGCACCGACATCACTGGAGAAGCTGAAGGAAGCCGTGCAGGTGTTCGGCCCGGTCATGTCCGAGGCGTTTGGTCAGTCCGAAGCACCGGCCGCGATTACCGCCAAGGCACCCTGGGACTATATCGACGCGGACGGCACGATCAATGAAGCACGCCTGCAATCGATTGGCCGGCCCTGCGTACTCAACACCGTCGCCATCCTGAATGACGAAGGTGAGGAAGTGGTACGTGGTGACGCGGGGGAAATCTGCATTCGCGGCGATCTGGTGACGCCGGGTTATTACAAGAATCAGCAGGCGACGGCCGAAGTCCGTCAGCAGGGCTGGCACCACACGGGTGACGTCGGGGTTATGGCTGATGACGGCTATATCACGATTGTCGACCGCAAGAAGGACATGATCATCACCGGCGGATTCAACGTTTATCCGAACGAGATCGAACAGGTATTGACGACCCATGACGCTGTTCAGGATTGCTCCGTGATCGGTATTCCTGACGACAAATGGGGTGAAGCGGTGAAGGCGATTGTCCAGCTCAAGCCTGGCAAGACCTGCAGGGGGGACGACCTGATTGCACTGGTCAAGGAGCGGCTGGGAAGCGTCAAGACCCCGAAGAGTGTCGATTTCATCGAGCAACTGCCACGCAGCCCGGCGGGCAAGGTATTGAAAACCGAACTGCGTAAAGCCTATTGGCAGGGCAAGACCAGGGCTGTGCACTGAGTACATCTGTGGCGAGGGGATTTATCCCCGTTCGGCTGCGAAGCAGTCGTAAATCCGGACAACTCAGTCTGTCTGAACGGACGCTGGGGGCCGCTTCGCGACCCAACGGGGATGAATCCCCTCTCCACAGTAAATCTCCTAGCCACAAATGTGGGCACCGGCTCTTAAGTGAACAGCATTACGCCTACCACCGGTTTATTTCAGCAACGACAACGGCATTGCGAGCAATCATGAAACTCGAACAGAAATACCCGGCAAAACGTGCCTTCGTGACGGGCGCCGCCAGCGGTTTTGGTCTGGCCATCTGCATGCACCTCGCAAGCAGGGGCTGGAAACTGCTGATCGCCGATATCAACGCGACAAGACTGGAACAGGCCGAGGCGCAGTTGCGTAAACGCGGCGCGGAGACCTTCAGCATGGTGTTGGATGTCACCCGACAAGAGGCCTTGCAGGACGCCGCCAACACCGTCAAACAGCTGTGGGGTGGAGTCGACCTGGTGTTCAACAATGCGGGCATTGCATCCGCTGGCATGATCGATGACCTTCCCCTTGAAGAGTGGGAAAAGGTCATCAACGTCGACCTGTGGAGTGTGATTTATGGCTGCCGGGCCTTCGTGCCTTTGCTCAAGGCTCAGGCCGGTGGCTGCATCATCAATACCGCATCGAGCGCCGGTACCTTGTCCGGGCCTGAAATGTCGCCCTATAACGTGGCCAAGGCTGGCGTCGTGTCCCTCTCGGAGACCCTCAAGTCCGAACTCAGCGGCTTTGATATCGGCGTCACCGTGGTGTGCCCGACCGTGTTCGCGACATCGCTGGGCGACTCGCTCACCAGCGAGCGCGCCATGGAGAAGCGTCTGCTGTCCCAATTGAAAAAGTCCCGATTCACCTCCCAGGACATTGTCGACGATGTGTTTCGCGCACTGGAGAAGAACCGCCTCTACGTCATGACCCAGCCTGACGCCAAATGGGCCTGGCGACTCAAACGCTGGATGCCGGAAACCTATTTCCGTTTGATTGCCTATTTGTACCGCAACCGGAAGTGGCTGTACGCCGAGCAGGATGAAGCCGACCGATTGATTTGAACCTGAAAGTCAACGCGCAACCTTTGAGAAAGAACAATGCAACGTATCCGGCTACTGTCGTTTCTGATCGCATTCATGGGCTGCGCGCAGGCCCAGGACAGGCCCAACGTCGTCGTCATGCTGGCCGACAACGTCGGTTATGGTGACCTTGGTGCCTATGGTGCGGGCGAGGTTCGGGGTATGCCGACCCCGCGCATCGACCAGCTGGCCAGCGAAGGCGTGCGCTTTACCCAGTTTCTGGTAGAGCCAGGTTGCACGCCCTCCCGCGCCGCGCTGCAAACTGGACGCTATTCGCCACGTTCAGGCCTTGGCAGCATCATCGTCGCGGGCACGCCGAACACGCTCCAGGCCAGTGAAGTGACACTGGGGGAGCTGTTCAAAAGCCAGGGCTACGCGACGAGTTACATTGGCAAGTGGCATCTGGGCGCGAGCGAACAAAGCTGGCCGACCCGCCAGGGTTTTGACCAGTACCGGGTTGGTGTTATCGAAACCAGCGACAGCACCCTGTATCGCGGTGGTATGCAGCGCAGCGGACTCCCTGAGGCGCTGATCTCGGCGTCCGAGCCCGCAATCTGGGAGTCCGAGGCAAACGGCGATCTCAAAAAAATCCGTCCTTATTCGCTGGACTACCGCCGAAAGGTGGAAGGAGATATTGCCAATTCGGCGGTGGAATATATCCAACGCCAGGCCAAGGCTCCTGAGCCGTTCTTTCTCTTCGTCGGCTGGACGAATACCCATTACCCCTCCCTGGTCGCCCCCGAGTTTGACGGCAAGTCGCGGATTGGTCCCTATGGTGACGCGATCATGGAGCTCGATCACCGCACCGGCCAAGTATTGGACGCCATCAAGACCGCTGGCGTCGAAGACAACACCATCGTGATCTGGCTGTCCGACAATGGCGCTGCACCGACTGAGGGGCCGGCCGAGTATCGCGGTGGCTCGAACGGCCCGTTCCGTGGCGAGCTTGGCGATGCGTTGGAAGGCTCATTGCGTGTGCCGGCCATGATCAAGTGGCCAGGCAGAATCGCGCCACGGGCAAGTAACGCGATGGTGTCCATCCACGATGTCTTTCCGACATTGGCGAAGATCATTGGCGCACCAGTTCCCGCAGATCGGCCGATCGACGGCGTCGACCAAAGCGATGTCGTTCTCGGCAAGCAGGCCGCTTCAAAGCGTGAAAGCCTGATCACCTTCATCGGTGACGAAATCGTTGCCGTGCGTTGGCGGCAGTTCCGCATCTATCCGAAGCAGTTCATCAGTTCGGCCGGCAATCCAGCCATGTCTGGCATTGGCGGCTACCGCGCGGAACTGACCGGTTATCCATCGATCTTCAATGTCGAGCAGGACCCCCGTGAAGAGGTCAATACCGTCGCCGTGAACGCTTGGGTCCTTGGTCCGTATATGAAGTTGATCGGGGAATACATGAAGTCACTCGAACACTATCCAAATCCCAAAGCAGTCAATCTGACGAAATTTGGTGGGTGATGTTTGTGTAGAAACCGCCAGGCATCCAACGGCCCGCAAACATCTGACGGATGATAACTGGTGTGCTGCTCCCGATCTCTCTCGGGAGCCAGCCACTTTTGATGTGAATCGGCTTTATCATTCCTCTGCCAAGCGATAGTCGCGGAACTGCTCGCGCAATTTCATCTTTTGCAGTTTGCCCGTTGCCGTATGCGGCAGTGCCTCGACGTAAGCGACATCGTCCGGCAGCCACCACTTCGCTACCCGGGTTGCCAGATACTCCAGCAGTTCCTCCTTACTGGCGGCCTTGCCGGGTTTTATTACTACGATCAGTAGCGGACGCTCCTGCCATTTGGCATGGGGAATACCGATAACGGCCGCCTCCGCCACCGCTGGATGACCAACCGCAGCATTCTCCAGGTCGATCGACGAAATCCACTCGCCTCCAGACTTGATGACATCCTTGGCGCGATCGGTGATTTGCATGTAGCCATCGGAATCGATGGTGGCGATATCACCGGTATCGAACCAGCCGGCTTCATCGAGAATGCTCCCGCCCTCACCCCGGAAATATTGGTTGGCTATCCAGGGTCCCTTGACCAGCAGATGGCCGGAAGCCTTGCCGTCACGGTGCAACTCGGCGCCCTCCTCGTCGACGATCTTCATGGACACCCCGAACAGCGCCCGCCCCTGTTTGGCCTGCAGATCGAGCCGTTCAGCCGGCGAAATATCGCGGTGTTTGGGCAGCGGATTGCAGACGGTGCCCAGTGGCGACATCTCGGTCATGCCCCAAGCATGCAGCACTCGTGCACCGAACCGGGTTTCGAACGTCTCGACCTGGGTTCTCGGTGCTGCAGCCCCTCCAATCACCACCCGGTTCAGGTGCAGGTCCGCCGCCGGATCCAGGCCTCGGTCCTCGACGTGCTGCTGCAACATCATCCACACCGTCGGTACACCCAAGGCCAGCGTCACCTTTTCGGTACGCATCAGCTCATAGATACTCTCGCCGTCCAGCGCCGGGCCCGGTAGAACCAGCTTGGCGCCGCACATGGCCGCCGCATAGGGCATGCCCCAGGCATTGACGTGGAACATCGGCACTACAAGCAGCGCCGAATCCGCCGACGACAGGCCAAAGCCGTCCGAAGTGCAGAGCGCCAAGGAATGCAAAATCGAGGAACGGTGCGAAAACAGCACGCCTTTCGGATGGCCCGTGGTGCCCGAGGTGTAGCACATCGAGGAAGCCGCCCTTTCATCGAGCACTGGCCAGGCGAATTCACTGCTATGGCCTTCGATCAGGTCTTCGTAACACAACAGATTGGGCACCTCGATGGCTGGCATCCGGCTGCGATCCGTCAGGGCGATGAAGGCCTTGACGGTCTTCATCCGCGGCGCGAGCTGCTCTACCAGCGCGGCGAATGACAGGTCGAAGAACAGGTAGTGGTCTTCAGCGTGGTTGGCAATGAATTCGATCTGCTCGGGGAACAGCCGCGGGTTGATGGTATGGAGGACGGCACCCATTCCCGACACACCGAAATACAGCTCCATATGCCGGTAACCGTTCCAGGCCAGGGTGCCGATCCGCTCGCCGGGCTGCACCTCCAGGGCGGTCAGGGCATTGGCCAGTTGTTTGGCACGCCGGCCAATGTCGGCATAGGTGCAGTGGTGCAATGGCCCTTCCACCGTGCGCGAGGCAATTTCGCTCCTCGGATGCGCAGTGAGTGCGTGTTCGAGGACCGAGGAAATCAGTAGCGGTTGATCTTGCATCAAGCCCAGCATGGCTTCGTGCTCCATTCAGATTATTGTTTGAGTGCGCCGGTCTACCGCCATTCACAGGAGCAGGTAGACAGGCGTGGAAACCCTCTCTGCGAGAGAGAGGGGTAAACGATTCCATTCACCCGGCCCTCACAGCCGAAACCGGCCGATCTGTTGGCCGAGGACTTTCATCTGCTCGGTCATTCGGACCTGCTCACGCTCGCCAGACTGGGCCAGATCGCTAAGCTCCACGGCCATCTGGCCAATGGATGAGATGTTGCGATTCAGCTCGTCGGTGACCGCGCTTTGCTGCTCCACCGCAGTGGCAGTCTGGGTGGCCAGGCCGGAGATCTCTCCTGCCGCCCCGACTATGCCGTCGAGTGCCCGTTCCGCTGCCTCGGCATGCGCCACACTACCGCCCAGGTGTTGCAGACTGCGTGCGATGGCCGCCACCGCACGTTGCGAGCCCTGTTGAATACTCTCGACGATGGTTTCGATTTCCCCCGTGGATTGCCGGGTGCGCGCGGCTAGTGCACGCACCTCGTCGGCCACCACCGCAAAACCACGGCCGTGCTCGCCGGCCCGCGCCGCCTCGATGGCGGCATTGAGCGCGAGCAGATTGGTCTGTTCGGCAACACCACGGATCAACACCATGATCTCGGCGATACGCATCGACTCGGCGTCCAGTTCACCGGTAATCCGTTGCACCTGACCGATCTCCTCGGCCAGTCGACGCACCTCGGCGGCGCCCTGCTGGATCACCAATCCACTCTCCCGCGCCGCGCCATGGGAACGCTGGGCTGCCGCAGCGGTGGTCGCCGCGTTACGGGCGATCGCCTCCACCGAGGCCGCCATCTGGTTGATTGCGGTCGCCACCTGGTTGATATCACTGTGCTGACGCCCCAATCGCTCGGCCGATGCGCGGCCCAGTTCGAAACTTGCCTGGGAGCGCTCACCCACCTGTTGCTGCGAATTGCGTACTTCCAACAGCAGTTCACGCAGACGCTCGACGAAGAGATTGACACTGGCTGCCAGAGCGCCGACCTCATCCTGTACCAGCACCGGCAGACTCACCGAGAGGTCGCCATCGCCCTTGGCCAGGTCCTCCATCAAGACGCGCATGCGCAGCAGCGGTTGTAGCGCGCGGCGGCACAACCAGGCCATCAGCAACAATGCGAGGCTGGTTATCAGTACCGCTACTGCGACCTGCTGCCAGGCGGTTTTGCGTTCATTGGTATCCAGGTCGGCATAAAGCGCCAAAGCATCGGCACTGGCTACGGCCTGATCGACGCGATAGATCACCATCCAGGTGCTGCTGCCGCCGACCAGCGGACGCGGCAAGATCAGTTGCAGACGCCCGTCTGCCAGTATTTCCAGTTGCGACTGGTCACTCTTGAGGCGCTCACGCAATTGCGCCGGATCGAGCCCATCAGCGGCACCGAGTACCGTGCCCACCCGCTGCGCCGCGCCACTGTGGCCGGCGATCACACCCTCCTGAGAGACCAGCAGTAGTTCGCCGCGCCCATCGAATAGACGCCGGTTGGCCTGTTCCAGCAGCTTCTGGATGAAGTCCAGGCGCATATCGAAACCCACCATGCCCACCGTCCGGCCTGCCACCTGTACCGGCACCGCGAGGGTACTGACGACTGCGCTGCCCTCCGGGAAGTCGTAGTTATAGGGCTCCAGGACGCAGAGCGCGTTACGCTCCAGTACACAGCGATACCAGTGGTTAATCTGGGTATCCTTGAGTTGCGCTTCGCTTACCACCGCGTGATTCAACTTACCTTGAGCATCGCGCGTCCAAGAGGTGGCGAGCCTGCCAGTTTCGTTGGCGCCGGTCTCGGTGCGACCGGTGAACGCCGAGTCGGCACCGTCGAAGGCATTGGGTTCGAGTAACGCATAGACCGCAGAACTGGCGCGGCTGACATTCAAGGTCGTCTGCACATCGCGGTCCAGTGCTGCCCGTTCCTCGGCGTAGAGTCCCTCCTGCGCCGCCAGTTCGATATGGCTGCCAACCTGATGGGAAAGCATTTCGCCAAGAGAATGGGCCGCTTCGAAGGTGTCGCCGATCACCCCGAGTTCGCCAGCCAGAACTGCACTCATCCGCCCTTGCACGGCACCGAGCACAAAGGGCTCGATACGCTTGGCGACCTCCTGCTGGTTGCGCAGCGCCGAGGCTACGCCCAAGGCCACCAGGACCAGGGTAATCAGCGCCAGCAGCAAGCCATTGAACACCACCAACTTGGTACGCAGGCTCATCTTGCCGAACCAATCGACCATATCTTCGACTCCTTTCTTCAATGCAGCCGAACCGGCGCCGATAGGGAGCCGGCGTGGCTTAGTGGGTATCAGTCAAATCCTGCTTCAGCACACCTTGTGGGCCGAACAGTGCCAGTTGTTCATCGCCCAGCGGCGCGAGCGCGGCGAGGTTCTGCCGATCCGCGCGGATTTGCGCCTGGAAGTGCTGCAGATCCTGATCGGCGACGGCCACCAGGCCACCGTTGCCCACCAGCGCCACGCGACCGTCGCTGAGTTGGCCGACCGCTGTGATGGCTTCGTGGCTGCCGCTGTCCTTGGTCTGCCAGGTATCACCCAAGTCCTCGCTGACCAGCACCCGTCCGCTCATGCCCACCAACAGGACGCGACCGTCGCGCAGGCTGGTGCCGCCCCACAACGAGCCGCTGGCGCCGGTATCCAGGGCTTCCCAGGTCGCGCCATTGTCGGGGGATCGGTAGGCGCTACCGCCCTCACCCGCGATGAACAGGTGGCCATCGCGCCCGGAAAATATCTGGTTGAGGTGGTGATCGTCGCCGTCGCTGCTCACATTCAGGCGCTGCCAGCTGCGGCCACCATCGCGCGTCTCGCTGGCATAACCGTAGGCGCCGACGACTATGCCGTGCCGGGTATTCTCGAACCACACCGACAGCAGCACCGGCTTGTCTTCCAATGGCGGTTGCAGCGCCCAGGTCTCGCCACCATCCTCAGTGTGCAGCAACACCCCGCCATGACCCACGGCCCAGCCGTTTTGCCCATCGGCGAAACTCAACGCCGTCAGCAGCCCGTCCACCGGCACGGACTTGGCCTGATGCCACTGTTTGCCATCGGCAGAAAGCACCACCACACCGTAATCACCCAGTGCGACCAGCCCCGTACCTGCCTTGCTGACGGCTACTAGTGGCGCATGCTGGGCCTGGGCCAGGCGCATGGCCGACGGCCCCTCGGCGGCATGGCCATGCAGTACCTGGCCGGCCAACCCCAACAGTGCGGTAATCACGATCATCTGTGACAGCGAAATTGTTTTGTTCAACATCTCACATCCCTCCATCAATGCGCGATCAGAGGCGCACGGACGGGCCCCCGCCGCGGAATCAGCACATCCAGCATCACCGCGATGGCCGGCAACAAAGTAATGGCCATCAACATGTTGACCATGAACATGAAGGTCAGCAGCAGCCCCATGTCAGCCTGGAATTTCAGTGCCGAGAACGACCAGGTTGCCACGCCGATGGACAAGGTGATGGCGGTGAAAATAGTCGCCACCCCCACCTCGCGCAGGGCCAGTTTGAACGCCGTGACGATGTCCTGCCCCTCGGCCAGATGCAGTTGCAGGCGGTTGTAGATGTAGAAGGCGTAATCCACGCCGATGCCCACGGCCAGCACCATCACCGGCAAGGTGGCGACGGTCAGGCCAATGTCCAGCGACTTCATGAACCAGTAGCCGAGGAAGGTCGCCAGGGTCAGCGGCACGCAGCAAGCGACCATCGCCCGCCAGTCGCGGTAGACCAGAAATACCAGCAGCACGATGGTCAGATAGACATAGAGCATCATCGGCAGCTCGGAGCTTTCGACGATTTCGTTGGTGGCTGCCTGCACACCGGCGTTGCCACTGGCCAGGCGCACGGTGACGCCGTCCTTGGGGTGGTCTGCACGATATTGCTGCACCGCGGCCACCACGGTTTTCAGCGTGCTGGCTTTGTGGTCGGTCAAGTAAAGGTTGATTGGCAGCACCGTACAATCAGCGTTGTACAGGCGTAGCACTTCGGGCACCTGGCGCACCGCCTCGCCGATGCTCAGTTCATCGACCGGCAGCGCCGCCCACTTCGGATTGCCCTCGTTGACGCCCGAAGCCGAGAGTTTGGTCAGTGCCGGCAGCGATTGCGCCGACAATACCCCCGGCACGTTGGCCAGGAACCAGGTCAGGCGATCGGTGTAGGCCATTACGTCGTGCTGGTAGCAACCATTCTGCGGTGTTTCCACCACCACGGTGAACAGGTCCAACCCCAGGCCGAAATGGCCGACCACACTTTCCACGTCCAGGTTATAGCGCGAGTCGCTGCGCAGCTCGGGCGCCCCCGGCAGTACGTGGCCGATGTGTCGGCCCTGGCTCTGCCAGACGGCGAGACCGAGTAACAGCAGGCACAACACCGAGCCGATCGCCGCATTGCGGGTTTCGGCCAGGCGTCCAAGCTTGCTCATCACGCCATCGCGCCAGGCTTGAAGGCGTTTGACCCGGTTGACATAGGCTTGGTCAAAATGGAAGAAGCTGGCCAGCACTGGCAGCATGATCAGGTTGGTGACGATCTTGTAAGCGACCCCGACCGAGGCGGTAATCGCCAATTCGCGAATCATCGGAATCGGCACCAGCACCAAGGTGGCAAAGCCGACGAAGGCGGTAATCAATGCCAATGTGCCAGGGATCAGCAAACCTCTGAAACTGCGGCGGGCTGCGGTCATTGCATCGGCGCCGTTGCAGACTTCCTTGGAGATGAAGTTGACCTGCTGCACGCCATGAGACACGCCGATGGCGAACACCAGGAACGGCACCAGAATCGCCAGCGGATCGAGACCGAAGCCGAGCAAAGTGATGGTGCCGAACTGCCAGACCACCGACACCAGCGAACAGCACAGCGGAAGAAAGGTCAGCACCCAGGAGCGGGTGTACCAATACACGGCGGCCAGGGTCAGCAGAAAGGCCAGCGCAAAGAAGCCCATGACACTGGTCGCGCCGGCGCCGATGTCACCCATTTGCTTGGCGAAACCGATGATCTGCACGTCATAGGCGCTGTCGGCATATTTGGCGCGGACATCGTCTTCCAGGCGTTTACTGAATTCCAGGTAGTCCAGGCGTTTACCGGTCTGCGGGTCCGGGTCGGCGAGTTCGGCCACCACCATGGCGCCGGAATCATCGTTGGCCACCAGGCTGCCGACAAAACCGCCCACGATGGTGCGATCACGGATGCCGACAATCGCCTGTTCGTTTAGGGTGCCGACCGTGACGTCACCGCCGATCACATCCTCGGCCTTCATGCCCTCCTCGGTAATCTGCACTGCGCGGGTATTGGGCGTCCACAGCGAGGTGACCGTGCGCCGGTCGATGCCTGGCATAAAGAACAGCGTCTGGGTCAGGTCGTAGAGCCGGGTCATCGCCTGCGTGTTCCAGATGTCACCGTTTTTAGCGTGCAGCACCACAATGACGCGGTTGGCACCGAACAGCACGTCCCGGTACTTGTTGAAGGTTTGAATAAATTCGTGCTGCTGTGGCAGCTGCTTGTCGAAGCCGGCCGACATACGAAGTTGTGAGGCGAAACCGGCCATCACCAGTGTGACGAGCGCCAGCACCGCTAACGTCGACAGACGACGCCGAAAAAAGAATCGCTCGAGACCGAGCACTAGAGAAGCCAGCATGGTGAGCCTTCCTGAAAAACGGGAATGAGCTTCCCTCAGCCCGTGGCCGAGGGAAGGCACGACATCAGAACGAGTAGGAAATGTTGCCGCTCAAGAAATCGCGGTCAGCCATCAGGTTGTTGTCCCCACCTCCCCAGTACTGCACCCACTGCAAACCACCTTTCCAACGGTCGCGGTAGTTGAACAGCAACGAACTGGTCAGCGACTTGCGACCTTCGACGAACGGCAACGCGTTCGGCGAGGTGCCGTTGACGTCATGGCTGAAGTCCAGCTGTGGCGTGACAGTAATCCCGGTGCCGTAGACATTCGGGTAGTTGATGCCGAACTCGGTGACGTAACCCCATGAGGTTTTATCCGGCAACGAATAGTCGGGCAGGAAGTAAGGCGTCTTACCCGAGGTATCCAGGCCCGGGTAGTGAGTGATCACCGCTTCGGTCAGCAGGAACCCGTCGGAGGCGCCCAGCCCTCTGGGGATGAAGCCCAGCGGATCATTGGCCGAAAAGGTGTAGATGGCATTCACATGAGCCTGCCATTTTTTCTCCTCGACGAAGCCTTTGCTGGTGCCGGTGTCATACACGCTGAACTTGTTGAACTCACCGGTGAATGCCCGGCCAAAGGCCACCGTGGGGTCAATGCCGACGCTGTCATTCGGGCGATAGGACAACTCCGCCCCCACTGCCACCGGGCCGGCCATGGTATTGAGCGACAGGCCGTACAGGTTCTTGTCTTCGCCGTAATTCCAGAAGTAGTTGTCGATCACCAACGCGTCCGGGTTCGACGTAGCGGTGTAGCCCACGAACGGCAGCTTGTCGTGATAGCGCTGGTAGAAGAAACCAAACTCGGTCGCGATCTCCTCCACCGTCCAGCGCAGGGCGATGCCATATTGGCCGCTGTTCTTGGCCGAGCGTTCGCCGGCAAAGGGAATCGCCAGGCCATTGGCGACCAACGTGGCGTCGTCCAGGCCGCTGATCGACGGCTCGCCGCAACGGCCGGTGGGTGTCAGCGAGGCACAGGTACCGGCACCGAGAAGGCCATCGACCGTACTGGTCGAGTAGTAGATCGGCCGGTTGCCCTCGCCCACCACATCGGAGTTGGAATAGTAGGTGCCCGCCGGGTCGATGCCATAGGCGTTCCACTTGAACTGGTAGTAGGTCTCAAGGTTCAGGTTATCCGTCAGCCCCAAGTTGAACGAGGCCATGGGTGCCGGGACGAAGACCTCCTTCAATTGGGTGCCGGGGGTATGGTATTTCGTCAGGTTGAGGGCATTGATCTGGTTAATGCCACCGGTGACGAAAATTTCTTCGCCCCAGCTGATTACCTGGTTGCCGACCTTGACCTTGGCCGGCATCTCGCCCAAGTCGAAGGTCTTCGCTACCCACAGGTCGAGCAGGTCGACGCGTTCGGTGGCTTCGCGATCGGCATCGTCATCGAGCTCGGTGCGCCGGGTGTTGTCCATCTTGAAGTCTTTCGACCAACTGACCCGACCCAGGGCGCTCCAGCCGTCGCCGAACTTCAAGCTCAACTCGTGAGTGCCCTTCACGACCTCGGAGAAGACATCGTGCTTGTTGTAGTTCAGATCGCCGTCGTCGGAGTTGGTGTAATTGATATCGGCATTGGCGTAGCCATTGCCTTTGCCCAGGTTGTAGAACTGGCCCAACCCGGTACTGGTACCGTCATTGCAGCCACCGCTGTCACCGCCGAGCAAATGGCAGTCACGCGATTGCATGCGCGTGGCGAAGCCGTATGACAGCGTGGAGTCGAAACTGCCGGAAATGCCGTCCTCGGAGCCAAAGCGCATGGCATGACTGGCATCCATCCACAGCAGGCTTGAGGCAGCGATTACTGCCAGGGTCAGTCGATTGTCAGCGCGCGCGAAGCCCGGCGCGGGCTGGGCCGCGCCTTTTTTATTGTTGTGCATGGCTCTACCTTTACGGGGAGTAACTGCTGCTTAACGCTCGCCGCTACGGCGCAGTTCGTTGGAGTTGAACAGTTTGTCGCTGACCCGACCTTCGAGGCCGGCGGTCAGGTCGAGCACCTCGCCCTCCTGGGTGAAGCCGTCGGCGATGTAGCGCCGTGCGACGAGGTCGTAGCTCACATACTCGAAGCCGGTGCAAGACTGGGTCTGCGGGTTGGCCCAGAGGCTGCCTTCCTGCACGCGCCAGAGATTGCCCTTGGCGTCGTACATGTCCACGTGCAACAGCGCCCAGCTGTCTTCGTCGACGAAGAACACACGTTTGGCGAATGAGTGACGCTTGTCCGCCTTCACCGTGGCTTCCACCACCCAGACTCGGTGCTGCTCATAACGTTGTACGTCGCGATTGAGGTAGTCCTGGCCGATCAGGTTCTCGTACTTATTGCTCTTGTCGACCAACTTGTAGGAGTTGTAAGGCACCATCATTTCTTTCTTGCCGATCAGCTTGAAGTCATAACGGTCCATCGCCCCGGTAAACATGTTGATCTGGTCGACGAAATACAGGCTGTCGGTGCCGGCAATCGGATTGTCATAAGCGAAAGACGGTGCACGGCGCACGCGTCGCTGGCCGGGGAAGTAGATCCAGGAATCCTGCGGCTTATCCAGGTAACCGTGCACCAGATACATCTCGCCAGCCCGCGATGGCGGTGTCAGCACGTCATAAAGCATCTTGGCTTCGTAGTCGCCGGCATCTACCGGGCTTTTGACCGCCGCATCGTTGTAGGGGTAATACTCGCTGGCCCACTGCTTGAGCTCGGACAGCGCACCGCTCTTCTCGCGAAGCAACATCGACACTTGGGCGCGACGCCCCTTGGCCATGTAACGCAGTTTGTAGTTCCACATTACCTCGATGCCACTCTGCGGCACCGGGAAGGGAATCGAAGCGCCGGCCGCTTGCTCCAGGTTCCACCCGTCGCTGCCGATCTTGCTCTGCGCGGCGAAGGCTTTGGTGCGCTGGGCAATCTCTGTCGGGAACGTGCAGCTACGGTGCGTCGGGTAGACGTCCAGGCGGTAGCCCGGATAGGCCTTGATCAGTTCCACCTGGCCGGGAGGCAACTGTGCCTGATACTGCGCGAGGTTCTTGCCATTGATGGAGTACAGCGGCTTGTCCGCGCTGTAGGGGTCGCCATGGCCAGGCTTCCAATCGGCTGGAGCCTGGGTGAGTCCGCCGTTCCAGGCCGGAATACTGCCGCTGGCATTGCCGGCTTTTTCTGCACCGAACGGCGTCAGCTCATTGCCCAATCGGGCCAGATCGGCCGAGGTCGCTGCCTGGGCGCCGCTCGCACTGAACAGTGCCAACAAGGCGCTGCACAGCAGGGACTTCTTGAATTGCATACTCATGATCACTCTCCCATTGTAATTATTGTGCAGGAGCGCCCGGCGCATGACGCCGGGGCAAAACGGGGATCAGGCGCAGGCCGGTCTGGCGGCAGCCTGGCTGGCGCACCAACCGAAGCCCAGGGCTGAACTCAGGTAGACCGCTGCCAGCCCCCAGCCGAGCGGGTTCATCGAGCCCGCCATGACCGCGTGAACGATGATGCCGGCACACACAATGTCGGAGCCGATCAGCAACAGCGCATCGCGGCGTGGCAGGTCTTCGAGACTGCGGATGAACCAGAAGCCCAGACCGACAGCGAGATACGTAGCACCGAGTAGACGGCCAAGGAGCATGCCGTCGGCCCCCAGTGGCATGCCCACCCAGTGGAAGATCAGGCTTGGGTCGACCAGCAGTAGTGCAGCGACAGCAACGGTCAGCAGGCACTTGGGTTTGGTGTAGATCGTGATGCTCATGAGTTGGGTCCTTGTTGACTGAGGAAACATGTAAGGGCCTGACGATCCTCTGCCTGGCGCAGTCCGCCGAAGGCCATGGCAGTGCCGGGCAGGAACGTCATGGGGCCACTGAGGAAGGCGTCGAGCTTTTCCGTATTCCAGGTGAAACCGGCCTGCTCCAGCGTCGGCGTATAGGTGAAGCCTGGGGCTGAACCTGCCTTGCGACCGAATACACCACCGAGCTTTGGCCCGACCTTGTGTTCAGCGAGTGAGTGGCAGGTTGTGCATCGGGTTTCAAAGAGCTTCTGGCCGACAGCCGGGTCGCACGCTTCAGCGGCCTGCGCGGGCAGATTGATCAGCCCCAACAGCCCGAGTGCGGCGAACAGCTGAAAGGCGTAGCGGCCATTCATCCCAGCAGCTCCTTGGTTCTCTGGGCCGCCTTGCCGCCGGCAGCGATGGCTCCGTCGATGCAGCCTCGCCAGCCCTCGCCGTGGTCGCCCTGGCCGAAGAAGATGCGGCCGCTATCCTTCTGGAAGTGCGCGTAGTACTTCTCGAACCACTCCGGTTTGTAGCTGGCGTAGGTGCCGAGGCTGTAAGGGTCGAGGGTCCATTCGTAGCCGTGGGTACTCTCGACCTGGATGCCTGGGAAGAGCGGTTCCAGAATCGATTGGACGGCCTTGATGTCAAAGATATCGACCTTGCTTGGATCGTTGCCGAAAGCGACGAACAGGGTGTAATCGTCGCTCACGTAGTGCGCCATCACCAAGTTGACCGGGTAGTTGGAGTCGGCCATGGCGGTGACCTTCGCCAGCTTGGTAAACCCGCCCCTGGCCTTGATGTAGAACTTGATCCCCTTGCCGCTGTGCTTCTGCTTGCCTGCCTCGATCAGCGCCGGGTCCAGCGCCGGGGAGAATTCCAGGTTTGGCAGTACGTTCATTGGCAGCGCGATGATGACACTGGCAGCGACGATTTTTTCGCCCTTTTGGGTGGTCACCACGGTGTGGTCACCCTTGTCTTCGATTTTTTTGACCGGGGTCGACAGGCGCACTTCCGGCTTACCGTCTTCGATCATTTTGTTGATCAGGCCGACGGTACCGTCCTTGAGCTTGTAACGCACGACAGCGTCGTTGAAACCCTGCAGGTTCCAGCCAGAAAGCGCCCAGTAACGCAGCATGTCGACGTAGGACGTCTGGTCCAGTGGGGCATGCGCTGTCGCGCCGACGAAGCTGTCGATCGCCACCCGCTGCACCGGGTTGAGCTTGAGCTCATCCAGTCGTTGCTGTCCGGTTCGCTTGTCACGGCGGATGATTTCGTTCCAGGTGTATTGAGCGTCGTAGGGGCGGTCCCAGACCTGGCGCGCCTCGGTGTAGAAGGCATCCAGGGCTTCGTATAGCGGCAGCAACTGCTCGCCGCTCAGCGTGTGGGTCGTATCGCCAACCTTGACCACATACTCTTCTTTATCCAGCGTCACGCCACTGACCGGAGTTTCCAGCACCTCCAGGCCGTAGCGCTCTTTTTCGGCCCAGACGAAGGGCTGCGCCTGGTGAATCCAGGTGCCACCCATTTCGACTTTGTGGCCGTCGAACTCGGAGGTAAAGGTACGCCCACCCAGGCGGTTGCGCGCCTCCAGCAGCAGGGTTTTGTAGCCGTTCTTGCGACTGTCGCGAGCCGCCGTGACACCGGCGAAACCGCCGCCGATCACCACCACGTCATAGTCGCAACCCGCTGTCTTGCAGTTATCGCCCGACGCCGCCGCGGCAGGGGTCATAACGCCCGCCCCCGCGACAGCCACCGCGCCCACTCCGGCGCCGTGCAAAAACTTTCGACGGCTGACGCCCTTGGCGCCGTTCTCATGCTCTGCCATTAGCCCACACCTCTTTTTTTGTTATTGGTGGCGGGCATGCAACGCAGCTAAAAAGACCCCGGACGAGCCAGATGGCGCCAGCCGGGGAAGGTCATGCCCACCTCAGGGACAGAAGCTAACAGTGGAGATACGCGGGGGCTTGCCAGCGTGCGTCAGAGCCGTTGACATCTGACGTCAGCTGCAAAAAAAATTACGAGAGATTGGCCTTGGCTTGCAGGCGATATTGCTGCGGAGAGACTTGAGTCCAGCGACGAAAAGCTCGGCTGAATGAACTGCATTCGGCGTACCCAAGCAGCAAGGCGACTTCAGTCAGGCTGTAATGGGCCTGCGCCACATAGGCTTCGGCCAGTGACCGGCGCACGTCCTCGACCAACAGCCTGAATTCCACCTGGTGCTCGGCCAGACGCCGTTGCAGTGTGCGCGGGCCCAGGCCCATGCTCTGCGCCACCATTTCCAGGCTGGCCCCGCCGCTGCTCAGGCTGCTGGCGATATGACGTCCGAGTTGGGCGAGCAGATCGCTGACCGGCGCCCTGATCTGCCGCTGCTGTTCAAGGAAGGGTTCCAGTGCCTGGAACAAGCGGGGATCGGCGGTGCGTACAGGCATGTCCAAAAGAGCAACTGGAAAATAAAGGCGATTGTCCGGCTGTTTGAAGTGCAGCGGGCATGCAAGCACCTCACGGTGCAACGACAAATCGGTCGGTGTCCCATGCTCGAAGTCCGCCCGCTCCGGCGTCAATCGCGGGTTCTCGGTGATCTCCCGCAACAGGCTGAGGAAGAAGCCAATCGTGAATTCAGAGTCCTGGCGGCGCCGCACAATGGTCGGATCGGTGCACTGGTAAGACAGGATGACCTGCCCCGCGTCGATTTCGAAATCCACCCGAATAGCATGAGCAAACACCACAGCGAAATGGCTCATGCAACGCAGTGCCAGGAGTAGGGTCGGCGCACTGCGTATCGCTTGACCATAGGCGCCAAGGGCGGTGCTAACAGTCTGGATGCCGATGCGCAGGCCAATCGACGCATCCACTTTGCGCCCGAGGATCTCCCAGAGCTCGACATAATTCGCGGCGGGAATCTCCACATCGGGGGCATGCAAAATACGCTCGTCAAGGCCGGCCTCGGCCAGGAACGGGGCGAACAGTTCTGCGTTCACGCGGAAGAAGCTTTCGGCGAAGATCGTTTGGGTACTGGATGTGGACATGCTGGGCAACGCCGAGTGACGCCCCTTTAGGGGCAGGTAGTTCTTATGAGGACTCACGGCCCCTGTCCCGATGAACTGGCCGAACCTGATGCAATCCTAAAGGCCGTGAAACATTTTGCAAAGACTCTTCGGCTGGGGCATCTACCAGTGATCTTGAGTCAGTCTTCGCCCCCCCACCAAGGGGGGGGAAGGAGTTTTCAGCCTCGATAAAGTCAAGACACAACAGTACGTTCCATCACTCAGCGCTTTCGAGCAGGTGAACCGATGAAAATAATAATAACGCTGTGTGTCATTGCATCATTCACCGCAATGGTGGCTGCCGTCACCACACGATTTGACGACGTCTCGCTGGAGTCGCTACGCCAGACCCGGAATGAATGCCAGGCGGTGAATCCCTACGCCTGCCTCAAGCCATCGGTGAATTTCGCCTCACTGCATTGATCGTGCGCTTTGAGTCGCATTCCAAGTCATCGTGCACCCGATAAATGAGGTAGTCCGTGAATCACCGATCCTTTTGGCTGGGAACGCACCGGACGCGGAGCCATTGAAAAAAGATGGTTCCTACCCGTCCGGGCACAGCGCCGTCGGCTGGGCATGTGCACTGATACTGTCCGAGATAGCACCTGAGCGTACTGATGCCCTTCTGGCACGTGGTTTTGCCTATGGACAAAGCCGGGTGATTTGCAATGTGCACTGGCAGAGCGACGTCGATGCAGGGCGCATCATCGGCGCGGCCGCAGTCGCTCGTTTACACGCTGATCCTGTCTTTCGCTCCGACCTGGAGATCGCCAGGTTGGAATTCGCTGCGGTACGCGCAAAAGGTCTGAAACCGCAACGTGACTGCCAGGCGGAGGCGCAATCGTTCGCCATTCGACCCTAGTGCCCGTTGCTTTGACCGTACCGACAGGTCATGACGCGACCTGAATCCAGACCATTTCCGGCTATCCCTTTGCAACAGGAGACATTCATATGAGCAACGCAACATTGGCTATGCGCAGTGACGAAGCAACCGTCACGCCCGCTGAATTGGGCTGGACATTCATCCGCTGGGGTCTTGGCCTGTTCATCACCGGATTTGCAGTCGGTTTCATTCCGATCCTGCACTACATGGTCGGCGCCCAGCAGGGAGATGTTGGCCCAGTGTTCCTGAAGAACGTCACGCTGTGGTGGGGCTGCCCTGCCGTCCTGGCCGAGATGACGCTCAAAACCGGCAGCCTTGGTATGCTTGCTATTGGGTTGTGCTATCTGGCCACGATCCGCCAAGGCGCGGCGCACAGCGTTTCCGGCCTTGAACGCATCGCGGCCAAACTTTGCGCATACGGCCTGATCGCCGAACTCGTGGCTGCCGGCGTGGGTTTTTACGTCGGCAACAAGATCTGGCCAAACTTCTATTTCGAACCCGTGCAGGTCGGAAAGAACCTGTGGCTCGCCGCGCAGGGACTCAGCATCCTCGTCTATTTCGTCGGCATTTGTTATGCGGTCGCCGGTGTCCGCAGAGCGGCGGCGTAACGGTGATGACAAACTTTCTCGTGAGGTGGTTCCGGCAAAGCGGACGTTGGCAGGCCGCTGCCTGGGTCTGCGGCATCATAGCCTCGGCATACTGGGTCTATTCAGGCATGCCGATGATTTGCCATTGAGTGCGTGAATCGCTCTTGATTTTTTGGGCTCATCGGGGGACTTCTTCGGGCTGATTTTAGCGATCACAAATGTCAGCAATGGGGTCGAAATCGGCCCCTTGCGAATGGCAGAAGTCGGCCAGCAGCGCTCACTCGAAAGTGAAAAAATCATAAGAAACCAGCATAACTGCAGCCCTGCGGCTGTACTTGTCGCGTTAGCACAGATCAAGATCCCCAATGAGACTTTAAGCAGCGATCTAGGGGGTAATCTATGCTGAAGCAGCTTCACCTGCTTTTAGCGACTTCCGGCCAAACACCCGGCAGCGTTTTTCGACTTTTAGTATGCGGCTAGACGTCCAGTCGTCTTTACATCGGAGTTTCATATGTTCCAGCAAGGGGAAAAACCAGCTGGCTCGCAGATCGAACTGTCTGCCCTATTGATTGCCGCGCTTACTGGGTTGCTGTATTTATCCGGCGATGCAGCGCATCGGGGGTATCTTGGATACTTTGGTCTGGCAAATGAATTGTTTCCGCTGAGTGTCGCTGAAACACTATCCAGAGGACTTGAGCCATTTACACTTGACTACCTCATACCAGCATCCTTTTATCTAATCATCGTTGCCAGCGCCTTGTTTACCGCCACGGTCTTCTTGGCTCCAAACATTTTGCGTCGGCTAAGCGGAAAAATCTCAAGACTGAGTAAGCCACTGCTGCCAAAGAAACCAGATCACCAGCAATCGAGAACGAAAGTAAAGTGGATTGCGCTGGGTAAGTCGCTCTTAATAATTGTCGTGATCTTTGTCTTTGGCTACTGTTATTAATTACAATAATTTCAATCTCTTACTCATATGGAAGAGATAGAGCTGTGAATTTTTATAATGTTTGTGGCCCGAGAAACTGGGAGACGTATACGTTTGGTCAATCAATTGAGTGGGTTATCCTAGATCTTAAGACAGCGAACACGTCAACAACAAAGCTCGACGGGTGCATTATCCAGTCCGGCGAGAGATATTTAGCAATTCTCAGCAAAAACGGGCCTGTTGCACTACCCCATGATTCGATTGCTACCATCACGTTTACGAAAAATAAAGAGTGAATACTAAACCGCGTAAATATGTGGGACGTCAATGTCAGACTTGGATCGAAAGCGGCCCTCCAGGACAGGCAGCGATCGGCCCAGAGTGTGTAAAAACGCTAGATCCCGTTTCGACTTCAAGGCTGAGTGGCTGTCCGGCTTCGTAGCCTGATCAAGGCACGATGTCCCTTCCTGATGAGCTAAACCGCCCCAGCAACGCGCCAGATCATCGGGACACGTAAAAACAGGCCGGTGTTTAGGCCGTTAGCGCCTTCATCAAGTGATGGGTACCGATGATTTTCATGACCCGTTTCAAGTTGTAGGCGAGCACATTCAAGCTCATCTCCGTACTCACCCCGGCCAACTTTCGCGTCAGGAAGTGCGTCGCCCCCATCCATTGTTTGAGCGTCCCGAAGGGATGCTCAACAGTCCGTTTTCGGACTCGCATCCTCTCTGGTGCTTTGCTCAGCCGCCGCAAACCAAAAGCCCTGCAGCGTATTGCGTGCCGGGCTTTTTTTGCTGCATTTCAGGGTGCGCGTCGGAGCAAGAAATGCGATAGCGCAGGAATTAATACTAACGCCCCGATCATATTCCAGATGAACATGAACGTTAGCAGGATGCCCATGTCCGCCTGGAATTTGATCGGCGACCAGGCCCAGGTAATGACACCTGCCGCCAGGGTGATGCCGACCAGCGCCACCACTTTGCCGGTGAACGCGACGGAGTTTTTGTAGGCTTCGGTCAACGACAGACCGGCACGTTGTTGCGCCAGTTGGACGCTGAGCAGGTACAGCGCGTAGTCAACACCGATGCCGACACCCAGTGCGATGACTGGCAAGGTCGCGACCTTGACGCCCATGCCCAGCCAGACCATCAGCGCTTCGCAGAGAATCGACGTCAGCATCAATGGAACGACCGCCACCACCACCGCGCGCCAGCTGCGGAAGGTGATGAAACACAACACGATCACCGCGCCGTACACGTAGAACAGCATGGTGCGGTTGGCGTCGCGCACAACAATGTTGGTCGCCGCTTCGATCCCGGCGCTGCCGGCAGCGAGCATGAACTGGCGATCGCCATTGCTATGCTCCCGGGCGAACTGATCGGCAATCTTCACCACATGATCGAGGGTTTCGGCCTTGTGATCCGAGAGATAAGCGATCACCGGCATCATTGAGCAGTCGTTGTTGAACAATTCGGGGTTGTTCACCGAGGCCTGCTGCGCACCGTAGTTCAGTACGTTCTGGTTCCGGGCGATGGTCAGCCACTTCGGGTTGCCCTCGTAGGAACCGGCGGTAATCTGCCTCACGGCATTGACCAGCGACACAGTGGTTTGCACACCGGGTTGCTGCTGTAACAACCATCCCAGGCGGTCTGCCTCCACCAGGGTTTCGTACTTCAGGCAGCCTTCGCTGGGCGTTTTGACCATGACCGCAAACTGGTCGCTGGACAGCGAGTAGTTCGCCGTGATGTAGGCGTTGTCGCGGTTGTAACGCGAGTCGGCGCGCAACTCGGGTGCGCCAGGGTCCAGATCGCCAATCTTCAAATGCGTGCTGACCATGAAGCCACCTACCGCCAGCAGCCCGGCCACCACCACCGCCACCGTTGCCCAGCGACGCTCGGTAAAGCGGTCAAGCAGACTCCACAGACTGCCCAGCCCTTTGCCCTTCAGCTCTTTGCTTTCCTGACGCAAACTGCGCGCCGCCGCTTTCGGGCTGACGCCGCAGTAGGACAACAACACCGGCAACAGCACCAGGTTGGTGAAGATCAGCACTGCCACGCCGATACTCGCGGTGACCGCCAGGTCCTGAATCACCGGAATATCGATCAGCATCAGCACGGCGAAGCCCACGGCATCGGCCAGCAGCGCGGTGAGCCCGGCGAGGAACAGACGGCGAAAGGTGTAGCGCGCAGCGATCAGCTGATGGGTGCCGCGTCCGACGTCCTGCATGATCCCGTTCATCTTCTGCGCGCCGTGGGATACGCCGATGGCGAACACCAGGAATGGCACCAGAATCGAAAATGGGTCGAGCGCGTAACCGAACAAAGTGATCAGCCCGAGTTGCCAGACCACGGCCACCACCGAGCACAGAATCACCAACGCGGTACTGCGCACGCAGCGGGTGAACAAGTAGATGATGGCAGTGGCGATCAGCGCGGCGGCGCCGAAGTACAGCATGATCAGCAGCAGGCCATCGATCAGGTCGCCCACCAGTTTGGCGAAACCGATCACACGAATCTTGATCGGGCCTTTGCCCTCTTCACCGGCCTTGTGCGTTGCGTTGCTGTCGGCGAACTCGAACTTGTTGCGTAGTTGTTCTTCAAGCATGCGCGAGAATTGGTGATAGTCGATGGCGGCGCCGGTAACGGGATCCTTCTCCAGCAACGGCACTACGATCATGCTCGACTTGAAGTTGTTGCCGACCAGACTGCCGATAATCCCGGAACGCGCGATGTTCAAGCGCAATTGCTCGACGCCACTGGCCGAGCCGTCGTAGGAGTCCGGCATGACCGGGCCACCACGAAAGCCCTCCTCCGTGACCTCCGTCCAGCGCACGGCGGGCGTCCACAATGACTTCATCCAGGCCCGGTCCACGCCCGGGGTCAGGAATAAGGCATCGTTGACCTGCTTGAGCACGTCCAGGTACTTCGGGTCGTAGATGTCGCCATCAGCGTTTTCCACCACCACCCGCACCGTGTTGCCCAGACCGCGCAAGGACTGGCGATTTTCCAGGTAGTTTTTGATGTACGGCTGACTCTGCGGAATCATCTTTTCGAAGCTGGCATTGAGCGTCAGCCGCGTGGCCGCGAAATAGCTCAGCAACACGGTGACGACCAGGCAAGTCAGCACCACCAGCAGACGGTTATTGAAAATCAGGCGTTCAAGCAAATTGCCGGAGCGTGCATCGAAGCCCTTGAGCTCTCGGATCACCGGCATCGTATCGAGGTTGTAATTACCCATGACGTGGCTCGTCTCTTTTTATTGTGTGAAGTGGGCTCATTGGTAGGGCAACTGGCGCAAGCCCTGAGCGCCTGCGACCACCACCGAGCCAGACCCGGTTGCCTGCACCGCAGCAGCAGGCCCCAGGCGTTGTTGTGGCGTTTGCGTGAAGGTCACGCCGTCATCAGAACTGACCAGCACTTGCCCCGCCTGGCTGACCAGGATGATTCGTCCATCTTCCGTGACCGTACTCGCGGTGATGCTTGAGGACACACTCAATTCAACTTTGTCCCAGTTCGCTCCTTGGTCAGCACTGCGGTAAACATTGCCCCGCAGACCAAAAACAAGCACGACGCCCGGTTTGCCGGTGATGCCAAAATAGCTACCGCTGTAAGGCGTGGGAACGTTGACGAAGCGTTGCGTTACCGGGTCCAGTTTCAGCACCAGGCCTTGTTCGCCGACGATGAACAGGTCATCACCGATTGCATGCATCCCATAGAAGTTCAGGGCGCCCGGGTTATCGGTGCGCTCCATCAGCGGAGCCCAGGTCTGCCCGCCATCTTCGGTGCGAAAAATCAGGTTGAACGCGCCGACGACGTAGCCAGTTTTGTCATCAGAGAACCACACGTCCAGAAAGGGTTTGTCCGCCCCTTCGTCGATCATTCGCTGGGCTTCGGCTAATAACGCATCATCCGGCACCGCTTGCCGCTGATAGTGTTCGAGCATGATCTGCCCTACCTGACGTCCATCGAGCTGGCGTTTCCAGGTTTCACCGTTGTCGTCGCTGTGCAACACAATGCCGTCGTGCCCGACCGCCCAGCCCTGGGTCGGGCTCGGAAACTGCACCGCCACCAGATCGGAGCTCACCGGCACTTCAGCCTGATGCCAATGAACGCCGTTATCATCGGAATAAAAATGTGGCCGCGCTGGCCCACAGCAATCACTCGCTTACCCGCACGGGCCACCCCGGTGAACGTTCCATTAACGGCTTTTTCACTCTGAATCGCCGGGCTCGACAGCGGGTCGACAAAATCCGCGGCGACCACGGCTCTGGTAAATGGCACGGCCAATGCCACGGCTAGCGCAGTGAGCGTTATCCATCTAAATGCATTCATGAGGTTCACTCGGAAAAAAGCCGCCAAACAGTGCGAGGACACACTGCCGGCGACAAAAAAATACCCGCGTTTATGGCTTAGCGAATACCCGTACCGGCCAGTGATTCAGGTGCCCACTGCGCTTTCGAAAGCGGATCGATGTACTTGATGCCGCCATACGGGCCGTAGATGCCGGTGATGTTGTAGCTGCCGGAGACAAAGTCATAAATCATGTGGTTGTCGGAGTTCGGCGCCTGCACGTCATAGCTGTAAGCGAGGTGTGCGAAGGAGCCGCGGTACAGCTTGCCGCTGGCGTCATATTCATCCGAAGCCAGGGCGATCCAGCTGTCTTCGTCGAGGTAGAAGGTGCGCTTGCTGTAGATGTGGCGTTTGCCCGGTTTCAGCGTGGCCTCGACGACCCACACGCGGTGCAGCTCCCAACGCACCAAATCGGGATTGACGTGGTGCGCCGTGGTGATGTCCGCCGCTTCCTTGTGATAGTTCAGCTTGTAGGTGTTGTAAGGAATGATCATTTCCTTCTTGCCGACGAGTTTGAAGTCGTAACGGTCCATGGCGCCGTTGAATACCCAGGCATCGTCATAGGTCGAGGCACCGGCCGAGCCGGGGTTTGGCGTGTCGTAAGCGATGTCCGGCGCGAGTTTGATCCGGCGCTGACCTGGCAGGTATTGCCAGCCACGACGCTCCATTTTCAGAGGGTTGACCGCATCCTGCACCAGGATGGCTTCGCCTGCGCGGCGGGCCGGGGCCTGGTAATAGAGTTTGGTCTTGAAGAACAGATCGCTCTCTTTCGCCGGCTCTGTACGCTTGGGATCGTAGAGCGGGTATTCGAGATACGCATTACCGGTGGTGGCCAGAATCGCCGTGCCGGCACCGTCGACGTTCCAGGAGTCGTATTTGAAATTGGTGGCGTAGCCCTGATAACGCAGCAGGTGGTTCCACATGGCCTCGTAGCCATCTTTCGGGATCGGGAACGGCACGCCCGGCAACGCGTTTTCAAGCGCTACACCACCCTCGAGGGTTTTGGTGCCGACTGCGTTTTTCGCGGTGTTATCCAGCAGGCGCTGAGGCAGCGCAACGCTGCGATGGGTCGGAAACACATCGACCCGGAACGTCGGATAACGCTTGAGCAATTCCTGCGTGCTCGCGGTCAGTTTGTCGGCGAATTGACCGACGTTTTTGCCGTCGATGACCGCACGCGGCTTGTCGGCCTCGAAAGGGTCTGGACGAAAAGAGCTGCCCGACTGGTAACTGGCTGGCGGCGTGGTGATGCCGCCGGTATAGGCCGGAATGGTGTTGTCGGCATTGCCGGCCTTTTCAGCGCCGACGGCTGTCAGGCTGCTGCCGAGTTTTGCCGCTTCTCCCGGAGAGACGGCTGCGTGTGCCGCGCCGGCGATGGCAACGGTCAAGGCAGTGAACAAAAGCGTGTTGACGAACTTCATGAGTGACTCCTGCTATCAAGCAAAGACTTCGATCAAATGGTCGTTTTGAACGTCAAAGTGACCATGCCCCGATCCTTGAGCTGAGGCTGAGTACCGCCAAAGGCAGTGGTCTGCCCCGGTACGCAGTTGTACTGGCCGTTGGCACCCGGTGCAGCGCCTTGGCCTTGAGCGCTCGCACCACCGGCTGAGCCACAGGTGTCGAACGGACCAAAGTTATCCACGTATTTCAGGTCGAACCGATACTGGTTGTGCACGTCCATGCCGACACCCACCGAATAACTGCCGGAGTCCTTGTTACCCCCCAGCTGAACAGCCGAGTTGCCCGAAAGCCCGACGTTGTAGGTGGCCGGCAAGTACATATCGATGCCGGGGAACACCTGATACCAGGTCGGGTTGAAGTTGACGCCCAGGACGTAGTTGTCCTTGCTGACCTTGTCGACACCGTGATACCAGTCTTCGCCCTTGAACAGCTGTTTGTTGTCGGTGACGTCCAGCCAGCGGCTGTAAGCGAGCTCAACCAGCAAGGACGAACTGTCCCAGACCGGCGTGTCGCCAAAGGTGGTCAGACCGTTAAGCACCGCATGCACCGTGTTGCCACGGGCCACGCCGTTTTCACCGTCAAAACTGCTGATAAACCCTGGCAAACCGGCCGCCCCGGCCGCCGGGCTGACCGTTGCCGGCACACTGGCCAACGGCATGTTGTGGCGATAGTTCAAGTCGAAGCCGACGCTGACACCTTCGATGCTTTTCGACAGGCTGAGGCCGTAGATATCGATGTCATCGACGTAAAACTGGTTGTAGCTGCCGATGTTGCCGGAGATCAGTTGCGCAGGACCTACTGCGGTTGGCTGCAAGACCAGGTTCGGCAGGATGTCGGATGTTTTGCGGTAGTAGAAACCGAGGGTGCCTTGCAGCCACTCAGGGCTCCACTTGGCCATCAAACCGAAGTCACCGTGCTTGTCTGGGGTGAACGTGTGACCGTTGTTGAGCCGCAAAAACTGATTGGCGCCCAATGGGCCGGGCGTACCAAAGCGAGGGTTCTGTGCACCGATCAACGATAGATTGTGCCCGCCATTCTGGATGCCGTCGTTAAAGCCAAGGTAGGTGCCGGATTCCGGCAGCCGCGCGGCGTCCCAATCCAGAAAATACTGCGCGCCGAGGGTCAGTTCCGGGTTGAGCGTGAAGCTCGCGGACAACTGATTGCGCGGAATAAACAGCTCTTTGGCTTCCGTTCCGGGTACCGCCAGCGCCTTGGAAATATCAAGTCCGGATTGCCCATAACTGTTGCCATGGGCAAAGGACAGAAGACTCTCCCCCCAGTAGAGGGTGTGCTTGCCTGCCTTGCCACTGAGCAGCGACTCATCACCGACTTCTGTACTGCCAAACACGAAGGCATCGAGAATTTCGGAAGACGGACCATTGTAATAACGATCGGTGTAACCGCTCTGGTGTCGGGAGTCCGGTACACCACTGTTGAGCTGATTGGTCGACGCATTGTTGCTGCCGACATCGTCATAAGCATGGTCGTACCAAGTGTTGGCGCTGACGCGAAAGCCGGCCTTCTGTTTGTAAACGACGTCCAGTTCAGAAAGCACATCCATGCGTTGGGAAACCGCACTGCCGGAGGAAAAGTTGCGATCCCCGTCATTGTTGTTCCAGGAATTGGCCAATTTGCTATTGGCTGATTCCACCCGCTGGGCATAGTTGAGCTTCACCGTGTTGTCGAAGCGAACCGCCAGGTCTTCGTTCCCTGTGTTGATTTCCAGTGCGTGTGCCGGTGTTATGCCCAGACCCGCCAGGATGGCTGAAGTCAGCAACCCCTTGCGGAGGTTTGCATGGCAGATCTTATTATTTTTGTTCATCTAACTTGCCACCTGCTCTATGGTTTACGAAAAGTCATGGTTTTGAATCAC